>CAWGMO010000001.1:0-2144494 GCA_963823735.1 uncultured Actinomycetota bacterium
CTCGCCCTCGCTGCTGGCTTCCTCAACTGCACGTCGGTGATCACCGCGGCGGGGTCGACGGCCTTCACCATGTCGATCAGTGCGAGGCCCGCGACGGACACGCAGGTGAGCGCCTCCATCTCGACGCCCGTACGGTCGGCGGTGCGCACCTGGGCGGAGATGGACACGCCGTCGTCGGTGACGGCGAGGTCGACGGTCACGCCGTGGATGGCGATCGGGTGGCAGAGGGGTACGAGGTCGGGCGTGCGCTTGGCGGCCTGGATGCCGGCGATCCGCGCGACGGCGAGGGCGTCGCCCTTGGGGACGTTGCCGGCGCGGAGTGCGGAGACGCACGAAGAGGACAGGCGTACGAAGCCGGTGGCCGTCGCCGTACGCGCCGTGACCTCCTTGGCGGAGACGTCGACCATGCGGGCGGCGCCGGAGTCGTCGAGGTGGGAGAAGCCGCTCATGGCAGCTTCAGCACGTCGACGGGGTCGCCCTCGGACAGCTCGGTGACGTCCTCCGGCACGACGATCAGGGAGTTCGACGACGCGAGCGCGAACACGTGGTGCGACCCCTGCGCCTCGGCCGGGGTGACGTGGTACTCGCCGTCGCGGTACTCCAGCGCGCCGCGCAGGAAGTGCCGCAGGCCGGACGGTGACTTCGCGGGCGCGGTCAGCCGGGCCACGACCGTCGGAGAGGCCGGCGGTAGGCCCTGGAGGGCGCGCAGCGCGGGCCGTACGAAGACCTGGAAGGAGACGTAGGCGCTGACCGGGTTGCCGGGCAGCGTGAAGACCGGGGTGCTGCCGTCGATCATGCCGAAGCCCTGCGGCTTGCCGGGCCTCATCGCGACCTGGTCGAAGACCATGGTGCCGAGCCCGGACAGGACCTCCTTGACGACGTCGCGCGCGCCCATGCTGACCCCGCCGGAGGTGACGACGAGGTCGGCGAAGCCGAGCTGCTCCTTGATGACGTCGAGGACCCTGCGCGGGTCGTCGTCGATGACGCCCTGGCGGTAGCCGACCGCGCCGGCCTCCGTCGCGGCGGCGGTCAGCGCGAAACCGTTGGAGTCCCAGATCTGCCCGGGGCCCACCGGGCGACCGGGCTCGACCAGCTCGCTGCCGGTGGACAGGACGACGACGCGCGGCCGTGGCCGTACGAGGACGCGCGAGCGTCCGACCGCGGCGATCATGCCGATCTGCGCGGCGCCGAGACGGGTGCCCGCCTGGACCACGACCTGGCCGGTCGTGACGTCCTCACCGCTGCGCCGGATGTACTTCCCGGCCGCGGCCGGGTCGCGGATCTCGACGCGTACGGTGCCGCCGTCGGTGCGCTCGACCGGGACGATCGCGTCGGCGCCGGCCGGGACCGGCGCCCCGGTCATGATCCGCGCGCACATGCCCGGGCGGATGCCGTGGGCGCCGGAGTCGCCGGCGGCGATGTCGCCGACGACCGAGAGCGTCACCGGGGACGTCTCGGACGCGCCGGCGACGTCGGAGGCCACGACGGCGTAGCCGTCCATCGCGGAGTTGTCGAACGGCGGCAGGTCGCCCTGCGCCGTCACCGCCTCGGCGAGCACGGTGTTCCCCGCCTCCAGGAGGGCGACGTCGAGCGGCGCCAGCTCCTCGATCGCGTCGAGGATCCCCTTCAGATGCCGGTCAACGCTCTTCATCGTGTTTCGCCACGAAGTCGCGGAGCCAGGGCAGGAACTCCGCGGCGAGGTCCGGGCGGTCGGCCGCGAACTGGACGACCGTACGCAGGTAGTCGAGCTTGTTGCCGGTGTCGTACCGCCGACCGCGGAAGAGGACGCCGTGCACGGGCCCGCCCTGGGAGGTGTCGCGCTGGGCGAGGGTCATGAGGGCGTCGGTGAGCTGGATCTCGCCGCCGCGGCCCGGAGGGGTCTTCTCCAGGACGTCGAAGACGGCCGGGTCGCAGATGTAGCGGCCGATGATGATCCACCGGCTGGGCGCCTCGCCCGGGACCGGCTTCTCGACCAGGTTGGTGACCCGGACGACGTCGTCCTCGTCGGTGGCCTCGATCGCGGCGCAGCCGTACTGGGACACCTGCTCCGGCTCGACCTCCATCAGCGCGACGACGCTGCCGCCGAACTTGTCGCGTACCTCCAGCATGCGCCGCAGCAGCGGGTCGCGTACGTCGATGAGGTCGTCGCCCAGGAGGACGGCGAACGGCTCGTGACCGACGTGCTGGCGCGCGCAGTAGACGGCGTGGCCGAGGCCCTTGGGCTCGCCCTGGCGCACGTAGTGCATGATCGCCAGCTCGCTGGACTCGCGTACGGCGGCGAGGCGGTCGGGGTCGTCCTTGGCGCGGAGGGCCTCTTCGAGCTCGTAGGCGCGGTCGAAGTGATCCTCGATCGGGCGCTTGCCGCGCCCCGTGATGAGGAGGACGTCGCTGAGTCCGGCCCCGACGGCCTCCTCGACGACGTACTGGATCGCCGGTTTGTCGACGATCGGGAGCATTTCCTTGGGCGTCGCCTTCGTGGCAGGCAGGAAGCGCGTTCCAAGGCCGGCCGCGGGGACGACCGCCTTGGTTACGGGAACGTGGTCGGCCATGTGAAGACCCTAGCCGCCTGGCGGGCGTGATCTCTGACGGAGTGCCCAGTGGAGCGATCGGTTCCCGGTCCGCGCGAGAATGAACGCGTGCACGACATCGCCGAGGACAAAGCCATCCTGCGTTCCGGGCTGCTCGCGGCGCGCTCGGAACTCAGCGACGACGAGCGCTCTGGCGTGGCGCGCCTGCTGCGCGACACCGTGCTGACGCTGCCCGAGGCCGAGATGGCCGGCACCGTCGCCGCGTACGTCTCGATCGGCACCGAGCCGGGCACCCACGGCCTGCTGTTCGCGATGTGGAAGCGCGGCACGTACGTCCTCGTGCCGAAGCTGCTGCCGGGCGGCGACCTCGACTGGGCCTCCTATGAGGGGCCCGACTCCCTGAGCCCCGGCCCGTACGGCCTTCTGGAGCCCACCGAGCCCCCGCGCGGCCCCGGCGTGATCCGCGGTGCCGACCTGATCATCGTGCCCGCTCTGGCCGTGTCGTCCACGGGCGCGCGCCTCGGGCGTGGCGGCGGCTCGTACGACCGGGTTCTGGACCGTGTCGATCCAGGCATCCTGACGATCGCGCCGGTGTACGACACCGAGCTCGTCGAGTCGCTGCCCGCCGAGCCGCACGACCGGCCGGTGCGCGCGGCCGTGACCCCCTCCCGTGGCCTCGTACGCCTCGGCTGACCCTTCAGGAGTTTCCCGATGACCGGCACACCATGGCGGCTGCTCGCGCTGATCCCCCTCGGCGACGATCTCGTACGCCACATCTTCGAGCCGCTCGGCGTGGAGCTGCTGCTCCCCGAGCGGCGCGACAGGGACTCCCTGCACAAGGCGCTGGCGGACGCGGACCTCGTGGTCGGCGACTTCACCGGCGAGCTGGCGCTGGACGCCGAGGCGGTCGCGGCGGCGCCGCACCTGGCGTTCGCGCAGATGCCGTCGGTGGGCGTCGACTCCTGTGACGTCGGCGCGCTGACCTCTGCGGGCGTGCCGCTGGCGAACGCCGCCGGGGCGAACGCCCGTTCCGTGGCCGAATGGGCGCTCGCGGCGGCGCTGGACCTTTCCCGGCGGATCACCTGGTCCGACCGCCGCGTACGCGAGGGCGGCTGGCCGCAGATGGAGGTCGCCTCGCTGGGCGCCGACGAGCTGGCCAACCGCCGCGTGGGCGTGCTGGGCATGGGCGCGATCGGCCAGGAGGCGTCCCGTATGTTCGAGGCGCTGGGCTGCCAGGTGGCGTACTGGTCGCGGCGCCGGCGCGAGACCGGGGTCTACAAGGAGATCGACGAGCTGCTCGCGACGTCCGACATCGTGGTGGTGTGCCTGCCGCTGGCCGACGAGACGCGCGGGCTGCTCGACGCCCGGCGGCTCGCGATGCTGCCGGAGGGCGCGATGCTGGTCAACGTCGCGCGCGGCGGCATCGCGCCCGACGACGACGTGCTCGCGGCCCTGGAGAGCGGCCGGCTGAGCGGAGCCGCCCTCGACGTGTACGAGCAGGAGCCGCTGCCCGGTGACCACCCGCTCCGCTCCCACGAGAACGTCCTGCTGTCGCCGCACGCGGCCGGTGCCTCACGGCAGTCGCAGCTCAACATCATCGGCAAGGTCATGGACAACATCCGCGCCGTCGTCGACGACCGTCCGGTGGCCAACGTCGTCAACGGGCTCGACCCGGTGATCCGCCGGCGCTGAGGCGACGATCACCGGTCACGCCCCTGATGTGGGAGGTTGTGGGGTAAGGGGGGTGCGATGAATCTCGATCTGTGGCTTCTGCTGGGGTCGATCGTGATCATCGCTGCCATCGCCGCGGTGCGGGTGGCGCACCGCAGCGGCCTCCCGAGCCTCCTCCTCTACCTGGCGCTCGGGCTGCTGCTCGGGGAGTCCGGGTTCGGCATCCACTTCGACGACCCGCTGCTCGCCGAGACGCTGGGGCTGGCGGCGCTGGTCCTGATCCTGGCCGAGGGCGGTCTGACCACCCGCTGGGCGAACGTACGCCCGGGGGTCCCGGCCGCGATCTCGCTGTCCATCGTCGGCACGGCCGTGAGCATCGGCGTGGTCGCGGCGGCCGCGCACTGGCTGGTCGGCGCCGACTGGCGTACGGCCGCGCTGCTGGGCGCCGTGCTCGCGCCGACCGACGCGGCGGCGGTGTTCTCGGTGCTGCGCCGGCTGCCGCTGCCCTCGCGCCTGTCGGGCGTCCTGGAGGCCGAGTCGGGGTTCAACGACGCCCCGGTGGTCATCCTGGTCCTGGCGCTCAGCGCCAGGCACCCGCCGGACACCCTGCTCATGGCGGGCGAGCTGATCTACGAGCTGGTGGTCGGCGCGGCGGCCGGGCTGCTGATCGGCTGGCTGGGCGCGGCCGTCCTGCGGCGCGTGGCGCTGCCCGCCTCCGGGCTCTACCCGATCGCGGTGATGGCCCTCGCCGTCGGGGCGTACGGGGCGACCTCGACGCTGAACGCCAGCGGGTTCCTCGCGACGTACCTGGCCGCGCTGGTGCTGGGGAACAGCCCGCTGCCGCACCGGCCGGCGACGCGCGGGTTCGCCGAGGGGCTGGCGTGGCTGGCGCAGATCGGGCTGTTCATCATGCTGGGCCTGCTGGCGTCGCCGTCGATGCTGCCCGGTCAGATCTGGCCCGCGCTGGTCTGCGGCCTCGCCCTGGTGTTCCTGGCCCGGCCGCTGTCGGTGCTGCTGTCCACGGTGTGGTTCCGGCTGCCCTGGCGCGAGCAGGCGTTCCTCTCCTGGGCGGGCCTGCGCGGCGCCGTTCCGATCGTCTTGACCACGGTGGCGATGGCGGCGGGCGTGAGCGGCGCCGACGCGCTGTTCGCGCAGGTGTTCGTCGTCGTGCTCGTCTTCACGCTGCTCCAGGGGCCGACGCTGCCGTGGGTCGCGCGGCGGCTCCGGGTGACGGTAACCGAGCGTACGCGCGACATCGACGTCGAGGCCGCGCCGCTGGAGGAATTGCACGCCGATCTTCTGGAGATCCGGATCCCGCCCGACTCACGGCTCGACGGCGTGGAGATCTTCGAGCTGCGGCTGCCGCCCGGCGCACTGATCACGCTGGTCGTACGGGACGGGACGAGCTTCGTACCGGAGCCGAGCACACGCCTGCTGGCGGGGGACGAACTGCTCGTCGTGACGACCAGCGCGGCGCGTACGACGGCGGAACGCCGCTTGCGCGCGATCAGTCGTCGCGGCAAGCTGGCGGGCTGGTACGGCGAGACCGGTGAGTGACGCGACCTGATCAGGAATATTCCGGCAGCCGGTACCATTGGCAGTCATTAGGTCAGAGTGCCAGCCCCCAGCGGTCTGTGCAGCATCAAGGAGGAGCTCGTGCCGACGTATCAGTACGCTTGCACCGAATGCGGTGAGCCTCTGGAGGTCGTGCAGAAGTTCAGCGACGCCTCGCTGACCGAGTGCCCCGCTTGCGGCGGACGTCTGCGCAAGGTCTTCTCGGCCGCGGCGATCGTGTTCCGCGGCTCGGGGTTCTACCACACCGACAGCCGCAAGAGCTCGAGCTCTTCGACGGCCGCTCCCAAGGAGCCGGCGAAGAAGGACGAGCCGAAGAAGGAGTCCACGACCACGTCGTCGTCCGACTCGTCGTCTTCTTCGGCGTCCTCGTCTTCCTCGTCTTCGTCTTCCTCCTCCTCTTCGGAGAAGGTGGCCTGACGGCTGTCGGGCGGGCCGCTCCCGGCGGACCCGCCCTTCTCTCAGCCGACGGTCTCCGGGACTCTCGTCTCGGCCTCGGCCCTGAGGCGCCCGGGCAGCCAGATGCGGTGACCCAGGTCGTACGCGAGCGCTGGCACCAGCAGTGACCGTACGAGCAGCGTGTCGAGCAGCACCCCGAACGCCACCGCGAAGGCCATCTCCACCAGGCTCGTCAGCGGCAGGGTCGCGAGCGCCGCGAACGTCGCCGCCAGCACCACGCCCGCCGACGTGATCACTCCGCCGGTGACGGTGAGGCCCCGCAGGATGCCGGGGCGGGTGCCGAGGCGCTGTGACTCCTCGCGCACGCGCGTCATGAGGAAGATGTTGTAGTCGACGCCGAGCGCGACCAGGAAGATGAACACCGTCAGCGGGAATCCCGAGTCGGCGCCCTCGAAGCCGAACACATGGCCGAAGACCAGCCCGCAGACCCCCAGTGACGCCGCGAACGACAACACCACGGTCACGATCAGCAGCAGCGGTGCGACGACGGCCCGCAGCAGCAGGACGAGGATCAGGAAGACGACCGCCAGGACGATCGGAATGATCACCTTGTTGTCGTGGGACGCCGCGCGCTGGGTGTCGAGGTTGATCGCGGTGACGCCGCCGACCTTGGCGCCGAGGGGATGGACGTTCTCCCTGAGCCGGTCGATGGTGTCGCGCGCGGCCTGGCTGTCGGGGGCGTCCTTCAGCGTCGCCTCGTACTGGAAGTAGCCGTTCGCGCTGATGGGCTTGCCGGTCTCGGCGACGCCTTCCGTACGCGCGATGGCGTCACCGAGCGCGCCGTTCCTGCCGATGATGACGGCGGGGCTGCCGGTGCCGGCCGGGAAGTGCCGGGCGAGGGCCTGCTCGCCGACGATCGAGTCGGGCTTGCCGGTGAACTGGCCGGCGTTGGAGGTCGGCCCGATGTTCAGCGACATCAGCCCGAGGGCCAGGGCACCGAGGATCACGGTGGTGCCGATCCAGACGACGCGGGGCCTGGCGCTGACGAAGGTCGCGACGCGTGCCCAGATGCCGTGCTCCGTCTCCACGTTGTCGCCGGCGCTCTCGTCGTACCTCGGCACGACGGGCCAGAAGACCCCTCTGGGCATGGCCACGAGGAGGGCGGGCAGCAGCGTGGTCATGGCGGCCAGCGAGCACAGGATGCCCGCCGCACCGACCGGCCCGAGGCCGCTGGTGGAGTTCAGCTCGGCGACGAGCAGGCACAGCAGGCCGATGACGACGGTCGCGCCGCTCGCCAGGATGGCGGGGCCGGCACGCTTGAGGGCCAGCTCCATGGCCTCATGCTTGTCCTCGTGGCGGTGCAGCTCCTCGCGGTACCTCGCGATGAGCAGCAGCGCGTAGTCGGTGCCGGCGCCGAAGACGAGCACCGCCAGGATTCCCGCGCTCTGCCCGCTGACGGTGAGCCCGGCGCGCGCCAGCAGGTAGACGAGCCCCTGGGCGAGAATGTAGGCCGAACCGGCCGAGACCAGCGGGACGAACCAGAGGAACGGGCTGCGGTAGGTCAGCAGCAGCATGACGATGACGACGGCGAGCGTGACGAGCAGCAACGTGCCGTCGATGCTGCCGAAGACCTTCACGAGGTCGGACAGACTGCCGCCGGGCCCCGTCACCCGTACGTCGAGCCCGGGCGGCGCGGGCCCGATGCTGTTCCGTATGCCGTCGATCGCCTTGACGACGACGTCACCGTCGCCTTTGACGGTCACCAGGACCTGCATGGCCTTGCCGTCCTTGGAGACGAGCGGGCCTGTCGCTTGCCCCAGCTTCGCCTTGTCCTGCTGAGCCTTACGCATGTCGCCGGGGGTGATCCCGGACGCGCGCTCGTAGGACACGATCGTGAGTGTCGAGTCCTCCTTGCGCACCTGGTTCTGAAGCTTGACGACCTGCGTGGCCTCGGCGCTGCCGGGGAGGTAGGCGTCGGCGTTGTTCTTGGTGACCCCTTGCAGCCGCCCCCCGAGCATGCCGCCCGCCCCGAGCAGGACGAGCCACGCGATCAGAACGAGCCATTTCGTACGGCGGCCTGCTGGTATGCGGGCGAGGCGGTTGCTCATGGTCTTGTACTCCCGCTGGTCCGGCTTTGGTGCGGGAGACGATATTACGCGTTTGTTTCCCGGGTCAAGACATATCTTGAGCGGGGTTATGCACATGGGGTGGTGGTGGGTGGGAGGGGGGTGGGAGGGGTGGTTAGGGTGCGGGGCATGTATGCAGAGATCGGCGTGATCGGCGGGTCGGGCTTCTACTCCTTCCTGGAGGACGTCGAGGAGGTCGAGGTCACCACCCCCTTCGGCCCACCCAGCGACAAACTCGCCGTAGGAACGCTCCCGGGCACCGCCCGAAGAGTCGCCTTCGTCCCCCGCCACGGCCGCGACCACCGCTTCCCGCCCCACAAGATCCCGTACCGAGCGAACCTCTGGGCCCTACGCTCGCTGGGGGTAGGCCAGGTGCTGGCACCGAGCGCCGTGGGCTCCCTGACGGCCTCGTACGGCCCGGGAACCCTCGCGGTCCCGGACCAGCTGGTCGACCGGACCAGCGGCCGCCCCCAGACGTTCTACGACAACGGCGCCGTCCACGTGTCCTTCGCCGACCCGTACTGCCCCGCGGGCCGCACAACGGTCGTCAACACCGCGACGTCGGCCGGCTGGACCCCGGTAGACGGCGGGACGCTCGTGATCATCGAGGGCCCGCGCTTCTCGACGCGAGCGGAGTCGCAGTGGTTCGCGGCTCAGGGGTGGACGTTGGTGGGGATGACGGGTCATCCGGAGGCGGTACTCGCCCGGGAGCTGGGGCTGTGTTACATCCCGGCGTGCCTGGTCACGGACCTGGACGCCGGTGTCGAGGAGGGCACGGGAGTGACCCACGAGGAGGTCCTGCGCGTCTTCGCCCAGAACGTCGACCGCCTCCGGACACTGATCGCCGACATCGCGACCGCGTTGCCGGAAAAACGCGACTGCCCGTGCCCTCACACGCTGGACGGCCTGGATCTCCCTCTGGAACTCCCGTCCCCACAGGCCTGACCAACTGACCCTCCCGGGCCCCTCGGACTGACCGGGGCCCGGGCCTACTCAAAGCCGAATTACTGGCTCAGTCGCGCCCGATCCCACCTACACACTGTCTTGACTCACTCACTGTCCGCCTTCGCCAGCGCACCTTCCTAGATCCCTGACCCGCGCCGCCTCCCGATCCCTCGCCCCTCGATACCTCCGCACGCACGACCTATCTGCCGCACCTGCCCACCTCGACAACCCCCGGCGCACACCACCGACAGCCGCTCATACCGGCATAGCCTGCCTCTGAAGGGAGCCGCGATGAAGACCGACCACTTCCCGCGTACGTTCGACGGCGAGGAACTGCCGTGAAGGCGTTCTTAAGCCGCCACCGCCGTACGCTCGCCGCGCTGCTCGCGGCAGCCGCGGTGGCGTTAGGGCTGACGGCGGCACGCCCGGGCACTCACGGCACACGGGTGCTGGTAGCCGCGCATGATCTCGCCGCCGGAGCGATGCTGGGTCCGCGCGATGTGACGGTACGGACGTTGCCGACCCAAGCGGTCCCCGACGGTACGGTCGCCCGCGCCACGGGACGTACGCTCTCCGGTCCGATACGCCGAGGCGAACCACTCACCGACGCACGGCTCCGACCCGGGGCACCGTTCTCGGGCGGGACGTTCTCCGGCGGATCGGTTCGAGGCAGCGCATCCTCCGGTGATCCCCCAAACGGATTCCGAGGCGACGCACTCTCGGGCGATCCCACAGACGGATCCCGAAACAAGTCGCTCTCAGGCGATCCCACGAACGGATCCCGAACCGGGGAGCCTTCAGGCGATCCCACGAGCTCCCCGACGCGGCTCGCTCTCAGGTGACATGCCCGGCGATCAAGTCCCAGGCACTGCCGTGGCGACGCCGGTTCGGCTCGCGGACGCGGAGGTCGTGCGATTACTGCACCCCGGAGACCGGGTCGAGGTTCTCGCGGCCCGATCCGAAGGGCCGCCTGTCGCGCGGACCATCGCCGCGGGCGTATCGGTCGTCGCCGTCCCCAAGAACGACGACGCGACGGACGAAGGAGCGCTCATCGTCCTGCAGACCACACGCGACCAGGCCGCCGCGCTCGCGAGGGCTTCCGTCGACTCCAGACTGTCCGTCACCATCCTCGGCGGCTGACAGAACACCCGCTCAGTCGCTGCCGACCGAGTTGTTCTCCTTCGTGTACTCCCAGTGCCACGGCTCGAAAGGACTGCTGTACGCCCACGACGGGTGGAAGAACTCGTACTGCTTGGAGTTCGACTCCAGCCAGTTGAACTCCGCCGACCCTTGGCTCTGTACGCCGCCGCACAGGTCGACCGCCGTGCCGTAGCCGTGGTTACTGTGACCCGGCACCGCGGCCATGCCTGGGCGGTCGGCGTAGATGCGCTGCTGTTCGGCCAGTGGGCGGTACGAATCGGTCAGGCACATCTGGACGCCGAAGCGTTTCTTGTACGCGGCGTTCAGCCGGTAGAAGGCCAGTGCGGCGTCCGCTCGCAGGCTACGGCCCGGCTGCGGAAGTGGGCAGAGGTACCGGGACGGGATGAGGCCGTTCGGGAACTTCCGGGCCTCCGCGACGAGGCTCGTACGGCAGGTCAGGCGGAGGCGGGTGTTCGGGTCGAGCTTGTTCAGCGCGGACGTGAGCTGCTGGGTCAGCGCCGCGGCTCGGGACTTCAGGCCGCCGATCTGCTGTTGCAGCCTCGCCGACTCGATGGCGTTGCGCGACTGCAGGTCCTGGGCGGTCGCGGCCAGCTGTTCGTGCTGTTTGCGCAGCTGGCCGGCCTTGTCGATGAGCGACTTCTGCTCGTTCGACAGCATCGTCAGGTCGGTCGCGGTCGCCAGGGACTTGTCGGGGTCGTCGCCGCCGATCAGTGCCGGCACTCCCAGCAGGCCTGGTTCCTTGTACGAGTTGGCGGCCAGGCGGGCCAGGGGTTCGCGGATCTGGTTGAGCTGCGCGTCGGCGGCACCCAGGTCGGCGAGGGTCTTCTTCAGTTTCTCTTCGGAGGCCGTCAACTGCTTGTTGCGGTTCTCCCAGTCCTGCGTCGCCTTCGAGAGTTCGTTCTTGGCCTTGTCCGCCTGCTTGCGCAGGGCTTCGACACTCGACGCCGAGGGTTTCTGGGCAGCTGAAGACGATGAGCTGGACATGAACAGCAGCACGACCGCTGTGATCGCCGCGATCAGCGCCACCGGCCGAGGGCTTCGCACGCGCTGATCCTCCGGGGGCTTGCACTACGTGACGCTGCTCGACCGTACTACAGGTACGAGAGCGTCCCGTGCGTTACGTGTGGTGGTCAGTGGCCGGACTGCTGGTGCTTGCACACGTCCCACAGCCACGGCCACTTTTTGAGGGTCGTCGGGCAGGGGTACGGGGGCTGCGAACGCTGAGACGGGCGCGTACGCGAACGCGGTGGCGCACTCCTGCGCGCCTCGGATCCGTGCGACGGCCTGACCTGCCGCGGCGGCACGTACGCACCCCACGTCGGCGGCGCGGCGGGGACCGCGGCCTCCACGGGAGCACTCGTCACCGGGTGCGGCGAGGTGTGGCCGGATGACCCGGATCCAAGGGTCAGCAGAGCACCGACGAGGAGTACGGGCACCAGGATCACAGCAGCGAGCAACGCCATGCCCGTACGGAAGGGAAGCAGCCCGTACCAGCGCCACAACCGCGCCAGCAGCGCCCTGGGACTCCGGCCCGTCTCGTTCGAAAGTCGCCCGTCCACCCGAAGCAGGTTAGCGGGGAGTGATCGTTCATGTGCCGATTTGTGCCTGAAGTGGCGCGGATTCCGACAATGCCTCCCATACGGCGTCAACGTGGACGCACGAGGGCGGCGAACACGAGCGAACCGAGGAACCACAGCAGCTGTACGCGGCTAACATTGTCGGCCGATGACCGACATCGCTGACCGCTGGCTTTACCACTTCACGCACATCGACAATCTGGCCGGCATCGCGGCCGAAGGCATGGTGGCCGACGGCATGGCTCCGGCAACCGTCGTCGAGTGTGCCGAGCCGAGCATCAAGCAGCGTCGCCGCGAACTGACCGTGCCGATCGGTGACGGCGGGGTCGTCGCCGACTATGTCCCCTTTTACTTCGCTCCCAGGTCACCGATGCTGTACCGGATCCATCGAGGAGGCGTGGGGAGCTACCAACGCGGCCAGGACGAACTGGTCTACCTGGTCAGCCGAGTCTCGCGCGTCGAGGCGCTCGGACGGCGATGGGTTGCGACAGATCGCAACGCCGCGGTCGAACCAGGTCGCTTCATCGACGACGCCGCCTCGCTGTCGACACACGTCGACTGGGAGATCATGGCAGCCGAACAGTGGGCCGACACCGTCGAGGACGGCTCTCGCAAGCAGCGCCGGATGGCGGAGTTCCTGGTGCATCACCGAGTACCTTGGGAGGCGTTCACACACGTGGCGGCCTGTTCCGAGGCCGCCGCCGCAGCCGTAAATGGCCTCATCCAAGGACGAAGTCATACCCCCCGGGTCGTTGTCAGACCGGGCTGGTACTTCTAGGTATGAGAGCGCCCGATCGGGACGGCGGAACGAAGGGAGGCGAACCATGATCACTGAGGTTTCGGGGAATCTGATCCGCGACGACGCCCAGGCGTTGGTCAACACCGTGAACGTCGTCGGTGTCATGGGCAAGGGACTCGCTTTGCAGTTCAAACGCGCCTTCCCTGATGTTTTCCGCGCGTATCAGGCGGCCTGTCAGGCTGGAGAGGTCACGCCGGGCCGAATCCTCCCCGTGCGCATCCACGACACCGACCGCTGGGTGCTGAACTTCCCCACGAAGCGCCACTGGCGGCAACCATCCCGCCTGGAGGACGTCGAAAGCGGACTGATCGATTTGGTGCGGGTGCTGACATCCCACGAAATCCGCAGCGTCGCGATCCCTCCTCTCGGCTGCGGCAACGGAGGTCTCGACTGGGCCGTGGTCAAGCCACTGATCGTTGATCGGCTCGGTCCACTGGACGTCGATGTGCGCCTGTACGGGCTGGGTACACCTGCCGCGCAGGACATGGTCACCCGTACGAAGCCACCCGAGCTCACACTCACGTTGGCTCGGCTCTTGACCGCGTTGAACCGCTACATCCGCACGGCCTGGGAATCCGGGATCACGGACAAGCCCCAAGCCTCCATGATCGAAGTCCAGAAGATCGCTTATCTCCTGCAAATCGCCGGGCTGGACCTCGGATTGCGGTTCGAGCCCTACAAGTACGGCCCCTTCTCCGGTGACCTCAACCGAACCCTGTCCGCGATGGAAGGACACTTCCTGGTGGGGTACGGCGACGGGACCGGAGGCGCCAGGGCGGATGTGAGTCTCTTGAAGGGAGTCGCTCAGGACACGGAAGCCGTCGCCGGCGGGGATCTCGAGTTCGAGCACGTCTGGGAACGAGTTCGCGGCGCGATGCTCGGCTACGAGTACCCGGACGGGATGGAGCTGCTGGCCAGCGTTCATTACCTCGCATCCCGCCCCGGCCAGGCCGGTGATCCGGTCACCGTCGTCCAGATGCTGGCGGAGTGGAGTGACCGCAAGCGCTCGATGTTCCAGGCTGACGCCGTGACCGCCGCATGGAAGCGGCTGAAGGACTCCGAGTTGCTACCTGAAGCCTCATAGTGATCAGCAGCCGCGCACCTCGTGTTCTCGATGTCCCGGCTGAGATACTTCCCACATGGGGCTGCCGATTCTGCTGACCGTCGACGACGATCCCTCGGTGTCGCGGGCCGTCGCGCGTGACCTGAGGCGTAAGTACGGGCAGGAGTTCCGGATCGTGCGTGCCGACTCCGGCGCGGACGCCCTGGAGGCGTTGCGGGAGATCAAGCTGCGTGGTGACACGGTCGCGGCGATGCTCGCCGACTACCGCATGCCGCAGATGGACGGGATCGCGTTCCTGGAGCAGGCGATGGATCTGTTCCCGCACGCGCGGCGGGCGCTGCTGACCGCGTACGCCGACACGGACGCGGCGATTCAGGCGATCAACGTCGTCGACCTCGACCACTATCTCCTCAAGCCCTGGGATCCTCCCGAGGAGAAGCTCTATCCCATCGTCGACGCGCTGGTGGAGACGTGGCGGGCGGTGGACGACAAGGCCGTCGAGGAGACGAAGGTCGTCGGGCACCGCTGGTCGGCGCCGACCTATGAGGTGCGCGACTTCCTGGCGCGCAACTCCGTGCCGTACCGCTGGTACTCCGTCGAGGAGCCCGAGGGGCGCCGGCTGCTGGACGCCGCCGGTGCCGGCCCGGACGACATTCCGGTCGTCATCACGCCGGACGGTATGGCGCTGCGCTCCCCCACCGGCACGGAGATCGCCGCGGTCGTCGGTCTCTCCACCGAGCCCGCCAAGGAGTTCTACGACCTGGTCGTCATCGGCGGCGGCCCGGCCGGGCTCGGTGCCGCGGTGTACGGCGCGTCGGAGGGGCTGCGGACCGTACTCGTCGAGCGGCAGGCGACCGGCGGGCAGGCCGGGCAGAGCTCCCGCATCGAGAACTACCTCGGCTTCCCCGACGGCGTGTCCGGCGCGCAGCTCACCGACCGTGCGCGGCGGCAGGCGCGTAAGTTCGACGCCGAGGTGCTGACGGCGCGCGACGCGACGGGCCTCACGGCGCGCGGCTCGGCGCGGGTGATCGCGTTCGCCGACGGCAGCGAGATCGCGGCGCACTCTGTCGTGCTGGCGAGCGGTGTCGCGTACCGCGCGCTGAACGCCCCCGGCCTCGCCGAGCTGACCGGGCGCGGGGTCTACTACGGCTCGGCGTCGACGGAGGCGCAGGCCTGCGGCGGCGAGGACGTCTTCATCGTCGGCGGCGCCAACTCCGCGGGCCAGGCGGCGGTCTTCTTCTCCCGTTACGCCCGTTCGGTGCACCTCGTCGTACGCGGCGACTCCCTCGAACAGTCGATGTCGCACTACCTGATCCAGCAGCTCCGGGCGATCGAGAACGTCCGCGTACGCGTGGGCACGACCGTCGTGGAGGCGCACGGCGACGACCACCTCGAAGGCCTGTCGCTGTGCGCGAAGGGCAAGGACGTCGAGCGGGTCGAGTGCGGGCACCTGTTCGTGTTCATCGGCGCGGCCCCGTGCACCGACTGGCTCGGCGACGCGATCGTCCGCGACGCCCACGGCTTCGTCCGTACGGGCCCGGACCTCCTGGCGGAGGGCAGGCGCCCCAGCGGCTGGCACCTCGACCGCGACCCGTACTACCTGGAGTCCTCGATCCCCGGGGTGTTCGTCGCGGGCGACGTACGCTCCCAGTCCGTGAAGCGGGTGGCCTCGGCCGTCGGCGAGGGCGCCATGGCAGTGACGCTCGTCCACCGCTATCTGGAGGAGCGATGAGCGCTCTCGACCACGACGAACTCCGTACCCTCTTCCTCTTCGAGAAGCTCACCGACGACCAGCTCGGCTGGATCGCCGAGCACGGCACGGTCGAGCGCTACTCCGCCGGCGACACGATCCTGCGCGAGGGCGACCCGGCGACCTGCTTCTACGTGCTCCTGCACGGCACCCTGCGGATGACGCGCGACGTACGCGGCGACGAGGTGGAGATGTCGCGTACGGACCAGCGCGGGGCGTACTGCGGCGCCACCCAGTTCCTCAACGGGCAGCGCGGCGAGACGCGGTACTCCGCGTCCGTGTACGCGATCACCGACCTGGAGTTCTTCTCGCTGCCGGCCGCGGAGTTCGGCGTACGGTTCGGCGAGTGGTTCCCGATGGCGGCGCACCTGCTGGAGGGCATGTTCCTCGGGATGCGCAACAGCAACGAGGTCGTCGGCCAGCGCGAACGCCTCCTCGCCCTCGGCGCGCTGTCGGCGGGCCTGACGCACGAGCTGAACAACCCCGCCGCCGCGGCCGTACGCGCGACGTCGTCCCTGCGCGAGCGCGTGACCGGTATGCGGCAAAAGCTCGCGCTGCTGGCCCGCAACGACATCGAGCCGGGGCTGCTGGAGGAGCTCATCGACGTCCAGGAGCGGCTGGTCAAGCAGGTCGCCTCCGCGCCGAAGCTGACCGCGATGCAGGCCTCCGACCTGGAGGACGAACTGAGCGACTGGCTCGACGACCACGGCGTCGCCGACGGCTGGGACCTCGCCGCGATCTTCGTACCGGCCGGGATCACGACGGAGCACCTGGACGAGGTGGCCGCCGCGGTCGGCGACGGCTTCCTGAACGCCGCGCTGCGCTGGCTCGGGTACGCCGTCGAGACCGAGACGCTGATGGGCGAGATCGAGGACGCCACGACGCGGATCTCGACGCTGCTCGGCGCCGCCAAGCAGTACTCCCAGATGGACCGCGCGCCGTTCCAGTGGATCGACGTCCACGACGGCCTCGACTCCACGCTGCTGATGCTCGGCGGGAAGCTGTCGGGCGTACGCGTGGTCAAGGAGTACGACCGGTCCCTGCCGACGGTCCCCGCGTACGCCGGCGAGCTCAACCAGGTATGGACCAATCTGATCGACAACGCCGTCTACGCGATGGGCCGCGACGGCACGCTGACGATCCGCACCGGCCTGGAGAAGGATCACCTGCTCGTCGAGATCTGCGACACGGGCCCGGGGGTGCCGCCCGAGATCAGGCGGCAGATCTTCGAGCCGTTCTTCACGACGAAGGCGGTCGGCGAGGGCACGGGCCTGGGGCTCGACATCTCGTACCGGATCGTCGTGAACCGCCACCACGGCGACCTGCGCCTCGTCTCCGCGCCGGGCGACACCCGCTTCGGCGTACTCCTTCCCCTCACCGAGGAACCATGACAATGATCGATCGCATCAGGACGTCCTTCGAGGTACTGGACGAGCGCTTCCGGTGCAACGGCGACGAGTGGGTGGAGCGGCTGCACACCGGCTCGCGCTGGACCGAGGGGCCGGCGTACTTCGCGGCGGGGCGCTATCTGGTGTGGAGCGACATCCCGAACGACCGGATGCTCCGCTGGGACGAGACCACGGGTTCCGTCGGCGTCTTCCGGCAGCCGGCCGGGTACACCAACGGGCACACCGTCGACCGGCAGGGCCGGCTGGTCAGCTGCGAGCACGGCAACCGGCGCGTCAGCCGTACCGAGCACGACGGCTCGATCACGGTGATCGCCGACCGGTACGACGGGAAGCGGTTCAACAGCCCGAACGACCTGGTCGAGCACTCCGACGGCTCGATCTGGTTCACCGACCCGAGCTACGGCATCGACAGCGACTACGAGGGGCACCGGGCCGAGAGCGAGATCGGCGGCTGCCACGTCTACCGCGCCGACCCGGTGACCGGCGACGTCCGCATCGTCGCGGACGACTTCGTACGCCCCAACGGCCTGGCGTTCACCGCCGACGAGCGGCGTCTCTACATCGTCGACACAAGGCAGAAGCCCAGCCACATCCGGGTGTTCGACGTGAAGGACGACGGCACGCTCTCGGGCGGCGAGATCCACGTGACCTGCGACAACGGGGTGTTCGACGGCATCCGCCTGGACGACTACGGGCGCCTGTGGGCGGCGGCCGGCGACGGCGTGCACTGCTTCGACTCCGACGGCACGCTCCTCGGGAAGCTGCTCCTGCCCGAGGTCGTCTCCAACCTGACGTTCGGCGGGCCGAAGCGGAACCACCTGTTCATCACGGCGTCCAGCTCGGTGTACGCCATCCGCGTCAGCGTCAACGGCGCCCGGTACTGACCTCCGCCGCACCCGTTGGCGATCGCTGCTTCTTGATTGACAAAACTATTTTTTACGTTCAAGCTGATTTTGATGAAAGACGTCCTCTATCTCGAACAGATCGAGCAGGCCGAGACCCTGCTCAAGCCGCAGCGCATCGAGGTGCTGCGGCTCCTGGCGGAGCCCCGCACCTGCGGCGAGGTCGGAAAACTCCTCGGCCAAACCCCCCAACGCGTCTACTACCACGTGAAACGCCTGGTAGACGCGGGCCTGGTGGAGCTGGTGTCCGAACGCAAGGTGCGCGCGGTCCACGAAGGCGTCTACCAGGCGGGCGCCCGCGCGTACTGGCTGTCGCCACGCCTGGTCGGACGCCTCGGTCTGCGCAAACAGCAGGACGAACTCAGCCTCGGCCACCTGCTGGACCTCACGGAAGAGGTCCAGGCGGACGTCGCCGCACTCGACCGTACGAGACCGGAACTCCCGTCGATCGGGGTCTCCGGAGAGATCCGCATCCGGCCGGAGCGGCGCCAGGAATTCCTCGACGACCTGAAGACCACCCTGCAGGACCTCTTCACCCGCTACGGCGGGTCCGAGGGAGACGCGTTCAAACTCGCCGTCGCCTGCTACCCCAAGGAGGACCCTGATGACTGAACCGATGAGCGTCCGCCTGCGAGTGAAAGCCCCGGTCGCCAAGGTGCACCACGCTTTGACCGACGCCGGCGAACTCCGAACCTGGCTGGCCGAACACGCCGAAGTGAAGCCCGACCGCTACGAGTTCTGGGGCCGCCACACACCCGACGGCGCCTCCCCTAATCAGCGCCTACTCCACGTCGACGCCCGTACGCTGCGCTTCTCGTGGCTCCTGGACGGCATCGACACGACCGTGTCGTTCACGCTGGAGGAGGAAGGCTCGGACGCCACCGTCGTGACGCTGTCGCACACCGGCCTGCCGACGTACGCGGAGATGTTCACGGAGACCGGCACCCGAAGCCTGATGTACACCTTCTGGGCACTGTCCGTCGCGAACCTCGTCGACCACGTCGAAGGCCGCCCCCTGACCCCGAAGTGCGACTTCACGTCCACGGTCATGCGCGAACACCTGACCGTGGCCGCCCCACGCGGAGCCGTCTTCGACTCGCTGATCAACCCGGAGGAGTTCTCCCGCTGGTTCGGCGCCCACATCGAACTGGAACCACACGTGGGCGGACGCGTCACGATGGGCCCGGTCGTCGAGGGCCAGCCGGCCTCAAAGATCGTCGAGCTGGAACCCGGCCGCAAGCTGTCCGTCGCGTGGACCGAGAGCATGATCACCACGTGGGAACTGGACGATGCAGAGGGCGGGACGCGGCTGACGTTCGTCCAGAGCGGCTTCGACAGCGGCTCGTACGCGGCCTGGATGGGCAACCTCGCCGGCCTAGCCGAACTCCGCCGCTACCACGAACTACCCACCTGGCGCCCAATCCGCCTGGCGGTCCACATGGAGGGCCTCCCAGCGGGCATGGTCGAACTCGGCTGAAGCGAATCACACGACCACGGGAAACAGCGCTCCCGCACCCAGGCCCGAAGGCCCGGCCACACGACCAACGACCACACGACCACGAGGGTCACTGGTCCACACACCCACGACCGGCAGCCGGCCACGCGACCTCACACCCGACCACGAGAGTCAGTGGTCCACGCGACCCCACTCGGCGACGCGACCATGCGATCGCACGCGCGGCCACAAGACCCCGGTCGTCGTGCGTTCGCCTCGCGTATCTGGAGATGTCCGGCGACCCGGCGTCCCACGACGAAGTCGGCAAGGTCACCGAGGGCCGAGCCGTACGCCGCACCCGAGCGGAGTCTTCTCAACGGCCCCCTCCAAAAGCTTCACCCCCCGCTGCCGAAGAGCCCCCGTACGCGCCCTAGACGTCCTGACGAGCGGCGGCGACCAGTGTCGGTAGCACGATGGCGACGTGGAACGGGACCACCAAGGCCCCGGCTATGACGCCGTCGCCAGGCGCGGGCAGCCCGGTCATCGCCCAGATCCCCACCACACCCAGGCCGAGTGTCAGCATCAAGGTCCCGATCCGGTACGCCGTGGCGAAGACGCGGCCCCGCAACTGGGCCTGGCGTTCGTCGAGGACCTCCTCCGGTAGTTCCTCCACTCCCCGCGTCGAGGCCTTCAGCGCGCCCAGCAGCAGCACGAACGCCGCCCCGACCACCGCGAGCCCGGCCAGGGAGGCGACCACGTTCACGTCCATCATCGCGAACATCCCCGCTTCCACGACCAGCAGGAACACGAGCGCGGCCACCAGCCGGCGGCGTGAGCGGGGGTTGCGGATGCGTTCGAAGCGGGGGGCGTCGAGCGTCTGCGCCCGGCGTTCCTTGCGGGTCAGCGTCGTCATTGTTTCTCCTTGCCGTAGAGCTGCTCCGACATCGACCGGAAGGGCGTCAGTGAGAAGACGGCCTCGACAGGAAGGTCGAAGATCGCGGCAATGCGGAGCGCGAGCACGAGGCTGGGGCTGTAGTCGCCGCGCTCCAGGTAGCCGATCGTTTGGTAGTGCACGCCCACGGCGTCGGCCAGTTCCTTGCGGCTCAGCCCTCGATCGGACCGCAGGGCACTGAGCCGGCTGTACAACCGAGGCTCACTCTTGTTGCTTCCTCCAGACACCACATAGCAAACTTACTACACCCCAATCCAGCCACCGCAACCCCCAATGACTGACTACGATCAGAACTGCTCGGATGTGTTCGCATTGGGGGGAGGATCGTGAGCGACGTCCCAGACGGTCGCAAGCCCGTCTTCGGCGCGGAGCGCCGTATGCGGATCCTCGAGCTCCTCAGGGCCAACGGCACGCTCTCGCTGCGGCAACTGGCCGAGGCCGTGCAGTCCTCCGAGGTCACGGTGCGGCGTGACGTTCGCGCGCTGGAGGCCGACGGGCTGCTCGACCGGCATCACGGCGGTGCCTCGCTGCCCGGGGAGCTGTCGCGCGAGCCGACGATCCTTCAGAAGGCGCAGGTCGCCAAGGACGAGAAGGCGGCGATCGCCGATCTCGCCGCGGCGCTGGTCGAGGACGGCGACGCGATCGTCATCGGGCCCGGTACGACGACGCACATGCTGGCGCAGCGGCTGACGGGGCACACCGAGCTGGCGGTCGTGACCAACTCGTTGCTCGTGGCTCAGGCGCTGGCCGGGTGCCCGCGGATCGAGGTCGTGTTGACCGGAGGCATTCTGCGCGGGCCCGTTCAGGCCGTCATCGGCAGTGCCGCGGAGCGGTCGCTGGCCGGGCTGCGGATGCGCCGGGCGTTCATCTCCGGCAACGGGTTGACCGCCGAGCGTGGGCTCTCGACGCCGAACCTCCAGGTCGCGGGTACCGACCGGGCGCTCGCGGCGTCGGCCGAGGAGGTCGTGGTGCTCGCCGACCACACCAAGATCGGGGTGGACACCATGGTGCAGACGGTGCCGCCGGAAGAGATCGATCATCTCGTCACCGGGGACGCCGCGTCCCAGGAGGAGTTGCACGAGCTGAGTGCGCGCGGCATCAAGATACATATCGCGCGTCTTTGAAAAACGGCCGAACAGCGCCAATATGGCATCACCCGACGGGAGGTGCCCCGTGGCAGACCGAGAGCTCGAAGCCGCCGCGATCCTTAAGACCTTCCCGGGCACCGTCGCGCTCGACCACGTGTCGCTCACGCTCGCCCGAGGCGAGGTGCACGCGCTCGCCGGGCAGAACGGCGCCGGAAAGTCGACGCTCGTCAAGGTACTCACGGGCGTGCACCGGCCCGACGGCGGGCGTCTGCGCCAGCGTGGCGAGCCGATCGCTCCGGCCGGTCCCCTCGACGCGCAGCGCGCCGGCATCCGGGCGATCTACCAGGACGACAACCTGATCCCGGCGATGAGCATCGCGCGCAACCTGTTCCTGGGCGCCGAGCCGCGCGGCAGGTTCGGCCTGATCGACGCGGCGCGGATGAACCACCGGGCCACCGAGATCCTGCGCGCGTACGGGGTGACCGCCGACGTACGCCGCCCGCTGCTGACGCTCGGCCCGGGCGCGCAGAAGCTCGTCGCGGTGGCGCGCGCGATCACGGCGGACGCGAAGGTCATCATCCTGGACGAGCCCACCGCGGTGATGGACCCTCCGGAGATCGAGACGCTCTTCCGGATCATCGGCGAGCAGCGCGAGCTGGGCCGGTCGGTGCTGTACGTCAGCCACCGCCTGGAGGAGCTGTACGCGATCTGCGACCAGGTCACGCTGCTGCGCGAGGGCCGCGTCGTGCACACCGGCCCGATGACCGCGCTCCCCCGTCACAGTCTCGTGTCGCTGATGCTCGGCCGCCTGCCGGCCTCGTCGCCGGTGCCGCAGCCGAGCGGCGTCCACGAACGCCCGTGCGACCCGCCGTACCTCCAGGCCACGGGGCTGACGCGGCGCCACGCGCTCGCGGACGTGTCCATCGAGCTGCGGCAGGGCGAGGTGCTGGGTCTCGGCGGCCTGCTCGGCGCGGGCCGTACGGAGACGGCCAAGGCGATCGCCGGCGCGCTCACGCTGGACGCCGGCGAGGTCACGGTCGCGGGCGCGCCCCTGCGGAACCGCTCGATCACCGGCGCGATCCGCGCCGGCGTCGGCCTGCTCCCGGAGAACCGCAAGACCGAGGGGATCATCCCCGGGCTGTCCATCCGCGACAACATCTGCCTGGCCGCGCTGCCGCGCCTGTCGCGTTTCGGCGTCGTCTCGAACGCGCGCATCGACCGGGTCGTCGAGACGTTCATGCGGCGGTTGCAGATCAAGGCGACGTCGCCGCACCAGCTGGTCTCGGACCTGTCGAGCGGCAACCAGCAGAAGGTCCTGCTGGCGCGCTGGCTGGCGACGCAGCCCAAGGTCCTGCTCCTCGACGAGCCGACCCGCGGCATCGACGTGGGCGCGAAGGCCCAGTTGCAGGACCTCCTGGACGAGCTCGCCGTCAACGGCCTCGCGATCCTGTTGATCTCCTCGGACCTGGAAGAGCTGGTGAGCGGGTGCGACCGCGTCGTCGTCCTGCGTGACGGCGCGGTCGCGGCCGAGCTCACCGGCCTGGAGGTGACCGAGGAGGGCATCATCACCGCGATGGCGGCGCAGTCCTAGGAGAGCCTCCATTCGAGGATTCCGCCGGAGACGCCGGCGGCGAGTGCGGCCTCCACACGGAAGGCGCTCGCCTGTACGGACGTGAACGTCGTCCGGTTGTACGTGTCGCGCGCCGTCCCGTACACGGAGGGGTTCGCGACGGGCTTCCACGTGCCGGCGTCCAGGTACAGGAGCCGCCACGAGGCCGGCACGCGGCACTGTCCCTGCCCGGTGTCGTCGAACCAGTACACCTCCGTGGCGGAGACGGTCACCGGGGCCGCGTAGTCGTACTGCACCCACTCGGTGCCGCCCAGGTGGTCCCACCAGGTGAAACGCGGGACGGACTGGTCGCCCGAGCCCGACGGCCCGATGCCGTCGTACAGCGCGTCGACCGTGTCGCCGCCCCACGTGTGCGAGGCGCTCGCCGCCACCCAGTCGTGTCCGGAGCCGACGACCGGGAACGACGTCACGCGCAGGCGCGCGGCGCCCATCGGGATGAGCGTGACCGTCTCCAGGGCCTCCGTCGTACGCACCGGGGAGTCCTGCAGCGGGCGTACGACGTTCTCGTCGTCGGCCTGCCAGTTCGGGACGCGGCGTGCCTGCGCGACCAGCTCGATCGGCACGCCCTTGCGGGTGAACGGGTTCCCGGTCGTGGTCTTCGGCCGTACGGTGAACGACGTCCCGTCCAGGGCGTAGTTCCACGCCGACGCGGGCGTGACCGTGTACTCCGGCCAGGTCGAGGTGCCGCCGGACTGGTTCCAGGTCTCGTCGATGGCGAGCGAGAACGTCAGCGGGCCCCGGTCGACGGAGATCGCGCCGTGGTTCTTCGCCCAGGTGCGCGTGGTCGTCCTCATCGGGAGGGTCAGTACGGCGACGTCGCCGTCCGCCCAGGTGCGCTGCACGACGGCGTAGCAGGGCGGGGTCGCCGTGAACGGCACCGCGGTGCCGTTGACGGTCAGCGCCGGCGCGTCGCACCACTTCGGAATCCGCAGGTAGAGCGGGAAGTCGACGGCGGCGGGCGTGGCGATCCGCAGCGTCACCGTCTCGTCGAACGGGTAGGTGGTGTCCTCGGTGACGGTGACGGAGGTGCCGGCCGCGCCGACCTTCGCCGTGACCGTGCAGGGGGCGTACATCGAGGCGCACAGTCCCGTGTCGTACGTCGCCAGCCACAGCTCCTCGGCGAAGTACGGCCAGCCCATGCCGTAGTTGTGCGGGCAGCAGCGGTACTGGTGGATGCCCGGCATGTACGACTGCATGGCGAAGGTGTTCTGGAACTGGCCGTGCGTCTTGGCCACGTTGTCCAGGTGCACGCTGTTCGCGCTGGAGATGTAGTGCGTGCCCTTCTGTTCGGTGTCGAAGGCGGCGGGCAGGGAGTTGACCGCGATCTCCTCGCAGCGGTCGGCCCAGACGGGGTCGCCGGTGATCCGGGTCAGCAGCTCGAAGCTGTGCATGAACTCCACGAACCCGCAGGTCTCAAAGCCCTGCCGGGGGTCGGTCCAGTGCGGGCGGCAGTTCTCGTCGCCGGCGAACCCGCCACCGGCGAACTGCCCGTACGTGCCCATCACCGTGTCGTAGTTGCGGTACGTGGCCGTGCGCAGCGCCGGGTCGCCGGCCAGCACGCCGTACTGCAAAGGCTCGCGGAACCCCTGGGCGAGGTTGACGTTGTGCCAGGTCGGGATGCCGTTGACGTAGTCGGCCGAGCCGCTGTGGATCTTGCGTACGAGGTCGAGCAGCCACGCCTCGCCGGTGCGGTTGTAGAGCCAGTAGACGCTGTCGATCGTGTCGCCCCACCGGAACGCGCCCCAGCCGCGCTTGAACACCTCGGCGCCCTGCGCGTTCTGGAAGGTGAAGTAGCGGGTCAGGAACGGCTCGACCCGGGTGTCGCCGGTCGCGTCGGCGTACGCGCGCAACGCGTCCAGGATCGGCATGTGCGGCCAGAAGTCGGGGCCGCCCTCCAGCGACGTGCGCAGCGAGGACGGTCCGAAGAAGCCGTCCGGCTGCTGCGCGGCGATGATCCCGTCGATCCAGGTGCCGGTCAGGCCGCGCACCCGGCTGTCACCGGTGACGATGCCGAGGTCGGTGAAGCCGCGCAGCCAGTACGGGAGCTCCTCCAGCCCGGTTTGGACGGGTCCACCCAGCCGCAGTTGTCGTAGACGAGGTAGTCGGACACGTCGGTCATGCGGCCGTTCAGCCCCTCGACCTGAAGGTCGAGCTGGCGTTGCAGCCACCCCGCCGGTCTCACGTTCCCGGCGGGCAGCTTCAGGAAGGGCTCGGGCTTCAGCGGGGCACGGTTCGGCGTGTAGTGGCCGCCGGCCGATGGGGCATCGACCGTGCGGAGGACGCGGACGGTGGTCCCGCCGTCCGCGTAGGCGGGGCGGCCCGTCAGGCCCGCGGCGGCGGTGACCGCGAGACTCCCACCCAGGAAGGTCCGGCGTTTCATGCGCGACTCCTGTCTCCGGGGACGCGGGAGGGGGCTGGCGGACCCCCTCCCGCGCCGCCTCACTTACCGGATTGGTACAGCTGCGCGACCTCGGTCGCGGACAGGGCACGGTCGAAGACGTGCACCTGGTCGAGGGCGCCGGGCCAGTAGTCGACCGGGTTCCCTCCGAACTTGCCCCGGCCGATCACCGTGTGCCCGGTGGACGCGTCGCCGAGGCAGGCCGACGCGGTGCCGGCCTTCTGCCCGTTCACGTACAGGGTCAGCGAACCGGTCGCGACGTCGCGTACGCCGGTCAGGTGGTACCACTGCCCGGTCTGCGGCGCGGTCGCGGCGAGCGCGCGTACGCCGGCGAAGGAGAACGCGAACCGGTCGTCGGCGCCGGAGTACTGCAGGAAGAAGGCGCTGTTGCTGTCGCCGTCCTGGCTGACGGCGGTGGCGAACGACCCGGTCTTGTCGAGCCTCACCCACGCCGAGACGCTGTAGTCCCCGGTCGTGTCGAGGATCGCCGCGCCCGTGTCGGCGTACTGGTCCGAGCCGTTGAACTGGAGCGCCGAGCCGGAGTGCCCGGCCGTCCAGACGGGACCGTTCACGAGCGTCGCGTCGTGCCCGCCCGCGGCGTCCTTGGCGACGGTGCCGCTGCCCTCGTCGAGCGGGTAGAAGCTGACGCCGTCGGCCCCGGCCGTACCGTGGCGCGTGACGCCGACGGAGCCGGACGCGTCGATCAGCGCCCGGTTGGCGGCCCTGACCTTGGCGGCGTCGGGCTTGAGCACGCGCCGGTCGTAGGTGTAGATCCCGTTGAGCTCGTCCTCCACGTCGGTGATCTGGGTGTAGACGGACGCGGACACGCCGCACTGCTTCTCCACCTGGAGCAGGCGTCCCTGCAGATCCGTGTAACGGCTGGTCAGCGTCGCGGAGTCGGGTTCCATCTCGTACGCGAAGCCGTTGGCGGCGTCGAACATGTGGCCGTCGACCTTCAGGCCGAGCCCGCCGTACTCACCGTCGACGGCCGCCCGCGCGCCCTGCTGCATGGGCGTACCGGGCCCGACGTAGGAGTGGTTGTCGTAAAGGTCGCCCTCGCCGCCGTCCGGGATCGAGTCGCAGCAGTTCACGCCGCTGTCGGTGTTCACGAGGCGGCTGGGGTCCCACGACTTGATCGCGGCGGTGATCCGGCCGGGCTCGTACTCGCCCCAGCCCTCGTTGAACGGCACCCAGGTGATGATCGACGGGTGGCTGCGGTGCTGGTCGACGAGCGCGTGCAGCTCGCTCTCGAACTGCGTCTTCACGGCCGGCGACGGCGTGTGCCCGGCGAAGGTCGCGGGCATGTCCTGCCAGACGAGCAGGCCGAGTCTGTCCGCCCAGTAGTACCAGCGGTCAGGTTCGACCTTCACGTGCTTGCGGACCATGTTGAAGCCGAGGTTCTTGTGCGCCTGGAGGTCGAACTTGAGGGCGTCGTCGGTCGGCGCCGTGTAGATGCCGTCCGGCCAGAAGCCCTGGTCGAGCGTGCCGACCTGCATGACGAACTTGCCGTTGAGGAGAGTGCGCACCTTGCCGTCGGGTCCCTTGCCGAGGCTGATCGAGCGCATCCCGAAGTAGGAGCCGACCTCGTCGCCGCCGTGCCGCATCCGGACCTTCAGCGTGTACAGGTACGGGTCGTCGGGCGTCCACAGGTGCGGATGGTGGATCGGCAGCTTCAGCTCGGTGCCCGTACGGCCCGTCACCGTCCCGATCTTGTGGTGCCCGGCGTACGCGGTGGCCTCGACGGTCTCGGTGGAGCCGGCGCGTACGGTCAGCCGGAGGGCCTCGGCGGCCAGGTCCGGCGTGGTGTCGACGCGGTCGATGTGCGCGGCGGCGACCGGCTCCATCCACACGGTCTGCCAGATCCCGGACGACGGCGTGTAGAAGATCCCGTCGCCGGCCTGGCGCTGCTTGCCGACGGCCTGGGCGCCGATGTCGGTCGTGTCGTCGACGCCGACGAGGACCTCCTGCGGGCCGGTCCCCTTCAGCGCGCCGGTGACGTCGGCGGAGAAGGAGTCGTACCCGCCGGTGTGCGTCGCGACCTCGGTGCCGTTGACGTACACGCTGGTCCGGTAGTCGACGGCCTGGAAGTGCAGGATCAGCCGGTCGCCGTGCCAGGACCTCGGCACGGTGAAGGTCCGGCGGTACCACATGTGGTCGACGTGCCGGTGGATCCCGGAAAGCACCGACTCGACCGGGTACGGCACGAGGACGCGGTCCTTCAGGGTCCGGCCGGTCGGCGGCGGGTCGCCTGCAGTCGCGTCGGTGAACTCCCACGTGCCGTTGAGGTTCTGCCAGCGGGAGCGCGTCAGCTGAGGGCGCGGGTAGTCGGGCAGCGCGTTGGTCGGCGAGACCTCGCTGGTCCAGGGCGTGGTCAGCTGGGTCTGGTCCTTCGGTGCCTGGGGCTTCGCCGAGGCGGAGGGCGATAGGGCGAGGGCGGCGAGCAGCGCGAAGGCGAGGCCGATGACGCCGGGCGATCTCAGCGCGAACAAGGACGGACTCCCATCTAGGGGGCGGAGACGGCATCAGCATGAGCCCGGCTGATCGGAAATGCAATATTTCGATCGCTGTTGACAGAAGACGATCGTGAGTGGCTCAATACGGATGCCTTCAACCCCCCTTCGGGAAGGATCCGCCCATGACCGTCCCTTCGCGCCGCGGCGTACGCGCGGCCGCGCTCGCCGCTGTGATCACCGTGGCCGCAGCCGGTTGCGCCAAGTCCGAGAGCGACAAGCAGGCCGGCGCGCAGGACACGCAGGGCCAGCAGCAGGTCGTGCAGACGCCGGCGGGCAACACCCCGTCGTGCACGATCGACAAGTTCGGCGCGAAGAAGTTCGACCTGAAGAGCGGGACGGTCGGGTTCTCCCAGTCCGAGAAGGAGGCGAACCCCTTCCGCATCGCCGAGACCGCCTCGATCAAGGCGGAGGCGAAGAAGGAGGGCATCGGCACCCTCAAGGCGACGAACGGCCAGTCGCAGTTCAACAAGCAGATCAGCGACGTGCAGCAGCTCATCGCGCAGGGCGCGCAGGCGCTGATCATCGCGCCGCTCAACTCCGACGGCTGGGAGCCGGTGCTCCAGCAGGCGTCCGCCAAGCACATCCCGATCATCACGGTCGACCGCCAGATCAACGCCACCGCCTGCAAGGACTACGTGACGTTCATCGGCTCGAACTTCTACGAGCAGGGCAAGCGCGCCGCCGACCAGATGGTCAAGGCCCTCGGCGGCAAGGGCAAGGTCGCGATCCTGCTCGGCGCGTCCGGCAACAACGTCACGACGGACCGGACCAACGGCTTCAAGGACGAGCTGAAGCAGAAGGCCCCCGGCATCCAGATCACGTTCCAGCAGACCGCGGAGTTCACGCGGGAGAAGGGCCAGCAGGTCACCGAGCAACTCATCCAGAGCAACCCGGACGTCAACGGCCTCTACGCCGAGAACGACGAGATGGGCCTCGGCGCGGTGACGGCGCTCAAGGGCGCCGGCAAGAAGGCCGGCCAGATCAAGATCGTGACGGTCGACGGGACGCGCAACGCCGTGTCGCAGATCCCGTCCGGCTGGATCTCCGCGGTCGTCGAGAGCAACCCGCGGTTCGGCCCGCTGGCCTTCCAGACGCTGAGCAAGTTCCTGAACGGTGAGGCCATCCCCGACAAGGTGATCATCACCGACCGCGAGTACGACTCTTCCAACGCGAAGCAGTCCGTGTCCTCGGCGTTCTGACCGTGGCAGATCCGTTGCTCCAGGTGAGCGGCATCGTCAAGCGGTTCACCGGAGTCGTCGCCCTCGACCGGGTGTCACTGGAGCTGGCACCCGGCGAGGTGCACGCCCTGGTCGGGGAGAACGGCGCCGGCAAGTCCACGCTGATCAAAGTGATCACGGGTGTGTACTCGCCTGACGAGGGAGAGGTACGCCTGGGCGGGCGGCAGGTCTCGTTCGGGACCCCGCTCGAAGCGCAACGCGTCGGCATCCAGGCCGTCCACCAGGAGATCGGCCTGGTGCCCTCCATGAGCGTCGCGCGGAACCTGCTCCTCGGCCGTGAACCTCGCCGCCGGTTCGGCCTCATCGACTTCGGCCGGATGCACAGCGAGGCCGCGCTGACCCTCAAGTCGTACGGGATCGACGTCGACGTCCGCGAGCCGCTCCGGTCGCTGGGCGTCGGCGCGCAGCAGATGATCGCTCTGGCCCGCGCGGTCTCGGTGGACGCGCGGGTCGTCGTCATGGACGAGCCGACGTCGTCGCTGGAGCCGCGCGAGGTCGACACGCTCTTCGAGGTCATCGACCGGCTCCGCTCCGACGGCATTTCGGTCATCTACGTCAGCCATCGTCTGGACGAGCTGTACCGGATCTGCGACGGTGTGACCGTGCTGCGTGACGGCCGGGTGGTCCACCAGGGCTCGCTCGCCGAGCTGGACCGGCTGCGGCTCGTCTCCTTGATGCTCGGCCGCGACATGTCCGAAGTACGCGCCGAAGGCGTCACCCGCTTCTCCGGCTCGCACGACGCGGAAGGCGCTCCCGTCCTGGTCGCCGGCGGCCTGACCCGGCGGCACGTGCTCGATGACGTGTCCGTCGAGATCCGTCCGGGCGAGGTCGTCGGGCTCGGCGGCCTGCTCGGCGCGGGCCGTACGGAGACCGCCAAGGCCATCGCCGGCGCGCTGCCCCTCGACGACGGGCACGTGACGGTCGCCGGGGTGTCGCTGCGCCGCGGCTCGGCGGCGGCGGCGATCAAGGCCGGGGTCGCGCTGCTGCCCGAGGACCGCAAGTCCGAGGGCATCATCCCGACCCTGTCCGTACGCGAGAACATCGCGCTCGCCGCGCTCCCCCGGCTGTCGCGCGGCGGCGTCGTCTCCGACGCGCGCATCGACCGGATCGTCGAGACCTTCATGAAGCGTCTGCGGATCAAGGCCGCGGGCCCGCACCAGCGCGTCGCCGAACTCTCCGGCGGCAACCAGCAGAAGGTCCTCATCGCCCGCTGGCTCGCCACCGAACCCCGGATCCTGCTCCTCGACGAGCCGACGCGCGGCATCGACGTCGGCGCCAAGGCCGAGGTGCAGGCCCTCATCGACGAGCTCGCCGCGGAAGGGCTCGGCGTCCTCCTGATCTCCTCCGACCTGGAGGAACTCGTCGAGGGATCCGACCGCGTCGTCGTCTTGAAGGACGGCACGGTCGTCGGCGAACTGGCCGGCGGCGACCTGACCGAGGAAGGCATCATGTCCACGATCGCGCGGGTGGAGGAGGCATGAGCGAGGCCGCCGTACCCCTGTCCCGGTTCTCACGCGGCCAGGTGCTCGCCTGGTTGCAGGACTACGGCGTGTACGCCGCGATCGGGCTGCTCATCGTGATCAACGTCGCGATCACGCCGCACTTCCTGACCCTGGAGAACCTCCGTACCCAGCTCGTCCAGGTCGCCCCCGTGGTGATCGTCTCGCTGGGCATGGCGCTGGTGATCGGCACCGAGGGCGTCGACCTGTCCGTCGGCTCGGTGATGGCGCTCACCACCGCGCTCATCCCCCTCTACCTGGGGTACGGCCTCGTGCCCGCGATCGTCGTCGGCCTGCTCGGCGGCGCCCTGGTGGGTCTGGTCAACGGGTCACTGGTGGCCTTCGTCGGCGTACAGCCGATCGTCGCCACGCTGGCACTCTTCGTGGGCGGCCGGGGGCTCGCCCTCGTCTTCGCCGGCGGGCAGCTGAAGGACATCCTCAACCCGTCGTTCCTGGACCTCGGCTCGTCGAGCGTCGTGGGCGTCCCCGTGCCGGTGGTGATCGCCGCTCTCCTCACCGTCCTGGTGATGGCGATCGTACGGCGCACGACATTCGGCCGCCGTCTCGTCGCCATCGGCGGGAACCGCACCGCGTCGGAGCTGTCCGGCCTGCCGGTACGCCGGGTCCTCGTGCTGGTGTACGTCGCGTCGGGCCTCCTGGCCGCGGCGGCCGGCATCCTCGCCACCGCGCGCCTCCAGGCCAGCGACCCGTCGTCGCTGGGGCTCCTCATGGAACTGTCCGCGATCACCGCGGTGGTGGTCGGCGGCACCCCGCTGACCGGCGGTCGCATCCGGGTGCTGGGCACGGTGGCGGGCGCACTGCTGATCCAGCTCGTCCGCGCGACGCTCATCAAGCATGACCTGACGGACTCACTCGCTCAGATGGTGCAAGCAGTGATCATTCTCGCGGCCGTGTACGCCGCGCGAGGGCAGGCGGGCCGATGACCACCACTGTCACCGCTCCTTCCGAGGCCCCTCCGGGGGCAGGCGGCCGGGAACGCTTCTTCGGCCTCCTCCAACGCCACGGCGCGACCGCGGTACTGGTCCTGCTGGTCGCGATCGGATCCGTGTCGTTCAGCAGCTTCCCGACGGGCGACAACCTGGGCAACATCGCGATCACGTCGTCGTTCCTGGCGACGGTGGCGCTGGGAATGACCTTCGTGATCATCACCGGCGGCATCGACCTGTCCGTAGGGTCGGTGTTCGCGCTGGGCGGCGTACTGGCCGCGTACGGCGTCCGCTGGGGATCACTCGCCGCCTTGTTGCTACCGCTGGCGGTATGCGGAGCATTCGGCCTGGCCCAGGGCCTACTGATCGCCCGAGTACGCCTGGCACCGTTCATCGTCACCCTCGCGGGCCTGCTGGGCGCCCGGGGACTGCTGCTGTCGATATCGTCAGAGGGCGCCCGAACGTACCTGATCCCGCACGGGTCGTTCCTGGCGAAACTGGGCCAGGGCCACATCTTGGGCCTGGGCTACCCGGTGTACGTGACACTGGCATTGTTCGTACTGGGCGCCGTCCTGCTGCAGAGAACCCGCTTCGGCCAGTCGGTGTACGCGATCGGCGGCGGCGAGGACGCGGCAGGATTGATGGGCGTCCCGGTGGTCCGAACCAAGGTGCTGGTGTACGTGATGTCCGGCCTGCTGGCCGGGCTGGCGGGCGCGTTGAACGCGGCACGCCTGTCATCCGGCGTCACGATCCTCGGCACCGGAATGGAACTGGACGTGATCGCCGCCGTGGTGATCGGCGGAACCCTCCTGACCGGCGGCGCGGGCTCAGTGAGCGGAACGATCGCCGGCGTCCTGCTGCTAGGCGTGATCCAGAACCTCATCAACCAGATCGGCGACCTGTCATCGTCGTACCAGCAGGTGGTGAGCGGTGCATTCCTAGCGGTAGTAGTGGTGGTACAGACATATTTGAGCCGGAAACAACGCCTGAGATGACAACGGTGGCCCCGCGCTGTGAAGCACGGGGCCACCGACGCACGCAGCCCGCCGCAAAGGGGCCGGGGGGCGGTTCCCCTGCGACAGAACCCTGCGCGTCCTGAACGGCCAGCCGAAATCCGACCGACCAAGCTTGCACACCATTGGCTGTGCTTGTGACGGGGCGAAGGCGAGCAGCCCCGCCAACCGCACGGGGATGCCGAGCCGCACAAGCAACCCGTGACGACCGCCCGACCTGCACCCGCCACGACCGCGGCCATGCCACCGGCGCCACCCCCCCCCGACCGCGCCGGACGAGCACGGCACCACGCGGCCCGCCGCAACCGGCCAAGAGCCGCACCCGCTCCGATCGCAGCCGTACATCACCGCGACCGCGCTGGACCGGCACCGCCCAACACGACCCGTCGCGACCGGCCAAGGCCTGGCCTGGACCCGAGCGGGCGCATCCATACCGCCCGCCGCCACGCCAGGCCGACGCCGTACGTGGCCCGTCGCGGTCGACCGTGTCTGTCACTCAACCGGTCGGCATGCGTTCCACTCGACCCGCCTTTTCGCCCGGCCCGATCGGCCGATATCTCTTTCGCGGCGTGGCTCGGGTCGGTCGTGTTCGCGTCACCCGTTCAATCGTGGCGGGGTGGCGCGCCGTACGACAGGTGTTGTTCCTGGTCAGCCGGTGACCGGGAGGTTGCTGTCCACGGGGTGCGGCGCGGGGGCCTCGGCGGGGCCGCCGGCGGCGCAAGTCGCCGAGGCGATGTCGATGCGCTGGGTCCGGCCGAGGGCGCGGACGTACAGCTCCAGGGCGGTGACCGTGAGGCTGCCGTCGGGGTCGCGGACCTGCTTGTTGGCGGTGATCTGTACGACGCCGACGCCCTGGACGGGCAGCGTGAAGGCGCTGTTCGGGTGGGTGACCGCCTCGATGGGACGCCCGGCCAGGCGTACGTCGACCAGCTTGGACTCGCCCGCGCCGTCATCGCATCGGGCGGTGATCAGCTTGGCGGTGAGCGCCGCGCCGGGGGTGATCGCGGCCTTGAGGACCTTGAGGTCGGCGACGCTGGCCTGGGAGTGGCCGGCGACGGCCTGCGCGCGGAGGACCGAGAGGTCGACCAGTGCGTTCCCCGGCAGGGAGACGAGGCTCTTGCGGCCCGGGCCGGAACGGGAGGAGACCACCGGGGTCTGCGGGATGTTCAGCAGGCCGCTGGCGGAGATGCCGTACGCGAAGGAGGTGCCGTAGCCACCGCCGTACATCGGCGCCTTGGTCGCGGGGGCCGCCGACGCGGGGGCCGCGGCGGCGAGAGGGGCAGCGATCACACTGGCGATCGCGGCGCATTTGGTGATGTTGAAACGCATTGTGTTCTCCAGGGGGGAGACTCCCGGTTTGGGAGTCAGTACTTGAATGCCGGTTTATGGGCTACTTGCTAATGAAAACCGGCGTGCCGAGCGGCACTTTGGAAAGCTGCTTCAGGGCGTCGGCGGGCACCCGTACGCAGCCGTGAGTGACGGCCTGTCCGAAAACTGATTTCTGCGGCCATCCATGAAAGGCCACCGTCCCCGGCCCGCCCCCGAACGTGTCGAGCGACTCCGAATGGGCGCCGACCGGGAGGATGAGCGGGCTGTACGTGGGCTTGGCGGGAGCGAGCGAGGCGAGCACGAAGGTACGCCCGGCAGGCGTGGGCGTCTTCGGCGCACCGACCGCCACCGTCCACGCCCCGACCCGCCGCCCACCCTTGACCAACGTCAGGCGCCGTGCGCCGGTGGAGACTTTGATCGCGTACGAGCTGTGGGCGGTCTGCACGCCTTTGGCCGGAATCCAGCCCGCGGCACCGTTGGGACGGCTGGGCAGCAGAACCCGTTCCCACCCGGGCTTGGTCTCCACGACCGGCACCCAGGTGGGGCCACCAAGCTCCGTACCAGGCAGAACCGCCACGGCCGGCCCACCAGCGGTCACCGAAACCGGCAGAGCCGACATCGGATGCACGACCGTCCCGTCCCCAGTCGCGGTGGTGTCCGTCGGAACACCCTTCAGCGTCACGAACGTCGTCGCCTGCGGCAGCCCGCCCGCAGCCGGAGTGTCACGCGACTGGGAGGGCGCGGACGTGTGCGCCTTACCTCCACAACCCGCGACGAGCATCACGGTGGCCGCCGCTACGGCGCCCACCGCCAAACTGCGCGAACCACCCATGCCGTACGACGCGGTCGCACGGCCGGGACAGGCTCGCGAGGAGCGATTGCTCACGAAAAACTCCAAGATCATGCTGAGCCGGAAATGGGGGGTGGGGGAGATCTTGCGAAACGTAGGTCTCGCAGGAGAGTTCAAATAATTACCACATGTAATGGGGTGGTTGCAGGGAAGAACCGGATAAGCGTTGATAATGAGGTGTGCTTTATGGAGAGAGTCGCTTAAATCCGATTGAGGGTGTTATTGGTGGAGGTTTATGGCGGTGTTTTTGGTGGTTTGTAGGTAGAAAGCAGCTGCCCGATTGATGCCTGTATCGGCCTTGCAAGGCTCGCCTGACCGCTTCCTCGCGGCCGGCCAGAGGTGCGTCTGGTGGCCTGGGAGAGGTGCGTCTCGTGGCCGGTCAGAGGTGCGTCTCGGGCGGCTGAAGCGCGCGGAGGCCGACGGAGCCCATGATCGCGACGAGACTCCGGAGAACGAGACCTGCGATGAGGTCAGCGCCGAAGCGCGTGCCTCTTTCGGAGGACCGTGTCGGATACGACCTCAGGCATCGGCTACCGACGCCCAGCCTTCGGCCGCCTCTCCCCTAGTAAGGCGCCCACGAACGTACGCCGGGTGGGTGAGTGTCGGCTGGTCCGTGCTTGAGGGCGGCCCTCACCCGGTCGACGCGCGGCGAGGGCCGCCCTCACACCCCCGTGACCTTGTCGGCGCGACTCGTCGGATCCGTCAGGTGAGCGCACCCTTCACCTGGTCACGGCTCGGTGACTGCCACCTCACAACCGGCGGCCGGCACACGGAGGAGGGGAAGACGGTGAAGTAAATGGTCACCGCACTAGACGGCTCGCGCGCTATCGACCTCACGGGCCGACGACCTCGCCCACCGGCTAGCGGCGCCAGCGGAGCGCTGACGTCACCGTCTTCACGCACGCCGAGCGTCGCCTGTCGAAAAGGGAACTCGAACCGCTGGCACCGCAAGGGACTGGGGGCTGGCACCGCTGGCACGACTGGGGGCTGGCGGCTGGCGGCTGGCGGCTGGCGGCTGGCGGCTGGCGGCTGGCGGCTGGCGGCTGGCGGCTGGCGGCTGGCGGCGCTAGTTGTGGTCATTGGGGACCGCTAGTCAAGCCCCTGCTAGCTGCATTTCTCACCCTGCGCCTCGCCGACCCGTCGGCCCACCGGCCCACCGGCCCACCGGCCCACCGGCCCGCCGCCCCCGACGGCCTACCGACTCGCCGACCTCGGACGACTGCCGACCCACCGGCCTGCCCTTGGGGGAACCACCTCGTCAACGCCGTACGTGGCATCGCCGCGATTTCCCTTGGTGGTCTCTGAGCCTTCGCGACTACAGAGACGACGCTTCGGCCTTCCGGCTCAGCGTTGTCGGGGCTGGATCGCTGCGTACCCGAGCAGTCACGGGCACGCATCGTCGCTGGGCGCCGGTGGCGCCCCGGGATACGGGGCGCCACCGGGCCAGGGATCAGCAGTCGACCAGGTCGGGGCGCTGGTTGAGGATTTGGGATCTGGCGGTGACGAAGTCGCGGTAGGCGCGGGTGGCGTTCGGGCGGAAGGCGGCGGCGCGGTGGCAGTTCTGGAAGGCCAGGCGGACGCCGAAGTGTTGTTCGAGGGCGGAGCGCATCGCGTCGCTGGCCATCATGCGCAGGAGCTGGCCGCGGGCGGTCTCGTCCGGGGGCGGGGTCTGGTTGTCGGTGAATTCGGCGCCGGTTGAGTGCAGGTCGTCGATCAGGCCGGTGACGACCGTCCAGGCGTAGGGCAGCGACTCGCGGATGCAGTCGACGAACGCTTCGTCGTCGACGTCGCCTTGCTGGGCCTGCTGCACGAGCTGCGGGGACACGGTCAGCGACATGAGATCTCCTGTCGGATCGGTGGATATCGCCTGCGGCGGAGACAGGCCGGCAACGAGAGGCCTCCAGGCCTCACCGCACTGGCCGGCTCGTTATCGGTAACGGTTTTCATATTCCATAAGAGCGGGCGAGAAAGCAACCCCCGCTCACGTACCTAAGAGACCGGCGCCATGGCCGAATCCCCCAGGACGAAATCCGGATCGATCTGGGCTTCGAGATCGTGACCGGTGGCGGAGTTCGCCCAGGCGCGGGCGTTCTTCGCATGGAACTCGGCGGCCTGACGGGCGAACTTCACCCAGTCCTTGGCCTGGTCGTCGACGGTTCTTCGCATGGTGGCGAGCGCGGCCCGCTCGCCGTCACCCAGGTCGGCGATGCCGAACGGGCGGCCTTGCTCCATGCCGCGTACGGCGTCGGACTGGCCGAGGCAGCACAGCAGGGCGTCGCCGACGTGCTCACGCAGGAACGCGACGTCGTCCGGGCCGTGCACCTTGTTGCCGATGACCCTGAGGGCGACGTCGTAGTCGGCGGCGTAGTCGGTCCACTGGCGGTAGACAGCGACGCCCTTACGGGTGGGCTCGGCGACCAGGAAGGTCAGGTCGAAGCGGGTGAACATGCCCGAGGCGAACGACTCGGCCCCGGCCGTACAGTCGACCACGGCGTACTCCCCTGGGCCGTCGACCAGGTGGTTGAGGTACAGCTCGACCGCGCCGGTCTTGGAGTGGTAGCACGCGACGCCCAGGTCGTCGTCGGTGAACGGCCCGGTGACCATCAGACGAGCGCCGGCCGCGTCGACCGCCAGCCCGGAATGGACCGGATCGCGCCCTCCGAGCCGGAGCAGGCGCGACCCGCGGCCGGGCGGTGTCGTCTTGACCATCGACTCCGCCGACGCGATCCGCGGGTTGGATCCGCGCAGGTACGCCTTGATCTCCGGCAGCCGCTCTCCCATGGGCGGGATGGCGGCGGCCTCGTCCTCACTCAGGCCGAGGGCGACCCCGAGATGCTGGTTGATGTCGGCGTCGACCGCCACCACAGGCGCCCCAGAGGCGGCGAGATGCCGGACGAACAACGATGACAAGGTCGTCTTCCCACTACCACCCTTGCCGACGAACGCGATCTTCATGATCCCTCCCGAACGGACACCGCGCGACCAACCGATGACCCATCGTGACCGCCCCAGGCATGCCGCCACCAGTGACCGTCAACCCTGTGGACAACTTTCTGTACGAGGTCGACTCTATCGGTAGTGAAAATCATTTTCACATGTGACGCGCGGGTGGCGTGGGGTGGGATCGCGGCGTACGGCGGGGGCGCCTCGCGTAGCGGCGTGGTGGCGTGCATTCGGCGGGAGACAGAGAACGGAGTCTCGGGCGTCGGGCGTCGGGCGTCGGGCGTCGGGCGTCGGGCGTCGGGCGTCGGGCGTCGGGCGTCGGGCGTCGGGCGTCGGGCGAGATGACCACGTACGCGGGTGGCATGGTGGGTGTTTTGCGTACGCGGTTTGCGCAAACTGAGCTTGGCTGACTCGCGTACGCGTCGTGCGTTCGGCCTTGTTTCCGCCGGGATGCGGTGAGAGTCCTAGATCGAGGCTCGTTCACCGGACGTGCTGTTAGGTCTCACAGGCGGGACGCCTTCGCGCGATCCCCGGAGCGGGCCTGCACTCGTGAAGGTGCCGGTCCCGTGCGCGGGCTCATGAGTCGGTCGCTGGCGATACGGCGGTACGGGACGGCGGCGCTCGTACGCGATGTGCGGTCAGCGCCTCGCATGGCGAACGGGTGTCAGTTCGGGGCGCAGTCGGGGCAGAGGCCGAAGATCTCTACGGTGTGGTCGGCGTCGACGAAGCCGGCTTCGTCGGCTACGCGTTCGGCCCAGCGTTCTACGTCTCGGCCTTCGACTTCCACGCTTCGGCCGCAGGAGCGGCAGGTGACGTGGTGGTGGTGGGCGCTGGTCTCGCAGCGGCGGTAGAGGGTCTCGCCGTCCTCGTCGCGGATGGTGTCGACGCCGCCGTCCTCGCTGAGTACCAGGAGGTGGCGGTAGACGGTGGTGAGGCCGATCTGTTCGCCTCGGCGGCGGAGTTCGGCGTGGATGTCCTGGGCGCTGCGGAATCCCGCAAGGTCTTGCAGGGCACCGGCCAGTGCGTCGGCCTGCCGGGTACCGCGGACCCGGGTGCCCCGGGCAGGCTGTGGCGTCCTCACCCTCGCACCGTAGCAGCGCGGCGGGGTACCTCCGACGTGGCACACGTACGGCCTCGGCGGGCACGACCTACGAGGACCGGGGCGGGCATCCGCAGGGTCTACACGGAAAGGCGCACACGGATCGAAACGGACACCTCAGAGCCTGTGCGGGGAGAGCGCGGACAGGCCGGGTCAGGCACCCCGAGGCACCACGCCGTTAAGCGCCGACAGACTGGGACAGGCAGCGGAAGAGCGCGCACAGACCGGTACGGGCCGCTGCGGAACCCGCGCGCAGAGACGCCCACCGGGCCCCGGGCCGCCGCCGTACGACCTGTAGGTGGATGCGTTCGGAATCGGCACGTGACGGCAAGGAGTGGACCTGGCGCGTACGCGACCGGAGGGACCCGGTTCACACTGGGTGCGGCGCGCGGGATCCGGGCGCCACACGTACAGCCCGACTCAGACCCGGCCGAACAAAGAACCAAAGACACGACAGGCGGAAGGCCAACACCCGGCCTCGTACGGGAAACGGCTCAGTCGACCTCTTCGGCTCCGTCCCAGATGGCTTCGAAGGCGTACGTCAGGCATTGGGCCAGGGCCGGGTGTTCGATGAGGATCGTTGTGGTCGAGGTGGAGTCGGCGACCGGGTCTCGGAGGGAGACCACTACCTGGGTTCCGTCCACGATCCACATGCGCATCGGGACGGTGGCGGCGACTCGGGCCTGTTCTCCCGCGGCGGCGTAGCGGCGGATGCCGGCGATCGTGTCCGGGTTGTCCAGGACGCCTCTCTCGTACACGCATCTCACTCGGCCGCCGGACTCGGCGAGGCGGCGGGTGGCGGCTATGCCCGTTGGGTTCTCGCTGATCAGGTGGGGCAGTTTGGCCATCGCGAGGATCTCGTGTTTCGCGTCCGACTGGATCTCGTCGATGCGTTCGGACAGGACCTCTCGGTCGCGTAGGACCTCGACATAGTCCAGGGGGTCGGTCTCGTCGCGGCCCTGTGACCATGCCGGGACGAGTGCCTCGACCAGGCGTACGGTCGTGTCCTCCAGGCGGCTGAACGTCGCTCGGTGCGCGGCCATCAGGCGTTCGATCGCCGAGGCGGGGTCTACGGCCGTGTAGCGGGTGACGGTTCCGGCCAGCGGGCGTACGAGGCCGCGTTCCGTGAGGCCGGACAGGACGTCGTAGATCCGCTGTCTCGGCACCTTCGACTCTCGGGCCAGTTGTGCCGCCGTGTAGCGGTCCCGGTTGATCAGCGCCAGATAGACGCGCGCCTCGTATCCGGTCAGCCCGAGATCAGTCAGCTCTCGGTGCCAAGCCTCCAAATCCGCCACTCCCCCACGCTACCGGCGTAGCTCACAAAACGCCGCTCACCTCGGCGTGTCGGGCGACGAGTCCTTACGTCAAGAAAATGTAAAGTCGCCGTGAATTTCTTGGGGGCGTGCTTACCCTCCGCGTGTGACACCACGACCCGTGGTGTCATTATCCGGACAAGGAGCGAAATGTCACCCCCCACCCTCACCCGGCGTTTCTCGTACGTCTGCCTCGCCGTCCTCGCGCTGACCGCCATCGGCACCCCCGCCCTCGCGAGTACCAATCATGGATTCGCTCGCGCGCCGGCCGCTCCAACGGCGAAACGCGTCTGCGCCGCTCCAACGCGACCGCAGGAGATGGCCTGCCTCGCGATGGTCCGTACGGACGTGACCGGGCGCAACGGCATCCAGCCGCAGTCCGCGCCGTCCGGCCTGGGCCCGGCCGACCTGCAGAAGGCGTACGCCCTGCCGGTCAAAACGGCTGGCAAGGGACAGACCGTCGCGATCGTCGACGCGTACGACGACCCGAAGGCCGAGCAGGACCTGGCCACGTACCGCTCCCAGTACGGCCTGCCGCCCTGCACCACCGAGAACGGCTGTTTCCGCAAGGTCGACCAGTCCGGCGGCGGGAAACTCCCAACACCGGACTCCGGCTGGGCCGAGGAGGAGTCACTCGACCTCGACATGGTGTCCGCGGCCTGCCCGAACTGCCACATCCTCCTGGTCGAGGCAAGCTCCTCGTCGCTGTCGTCCCTGGGTACGGCGGTGAACACGGCCGTCGCCCTGGGCGCGCGCTACGTCTCCAACAGCTACGGCGGCGCCGAGACCGCGAAGGACCCGGAGAAGGACTCCGCCTATTTCAACCACCCAGGTGTCGCGATCACGGTGGCGTCGGGGGACAGCGGATACGGCCTCTCGTACCCCGCGGCCTCCCCGTTCGTCACGGCCGTCGCCGGTACGTCGCTGGCGAAGGCCAAGGGCGGACGCGGCTGGCGGGAGACCGCCTGGAGCGGCGCGGGGTCTGGATGCTCGGCATACCAGCCCAAACCGTCGTGGCAACGTGACACCGGCTGCGCCAAACGAAGCGTCGCCGACGTGGCGGCCGTAGCCGATCCCGGTACGGGCGTCTCGGTCTACGACACGTACGAGTCCGGCGGCTGGCTCGTCATCGGCGGCACCAGCGCGTCCGCACCGATCATCGCCGGCGTGTACGCCCTGGCGGGCACCCCTGCGCCCGGCTCATACCCCGCGTCGTTCCCCTACGCCCACTCCAACGCGTTGAACGACGTGACCGGCGGCACCAACGGCTCGTGCACACCGACCTACCTGTGCACAGCCCACGCCGGCTACGACGGCCCAACGGGTCTCGGCACCCCGAACGGCGTCCGAGCCTTCCAGGGAGGAGCCGGGCCGCTCGCGAAGAAGGGATGACCGTACGCCCGGGGCGGAGCGCAGGCCCCGCCCCGGGCGTTCCATAGCTCGCAGAAGCACCGCCATGATCAGAAGGAGCGTGGCGGCGATGCCGCATGCGCTTTCCCGGGCCCGTTGGCAGGGGGTGACCGTACGCCTGAGGCAGGGAGCCTTCGCCTCGGGCGGGCCATGTCACTCCGCAGTGAGAACGGCGACGACCGGGAAGACCATCGCGGCGATGGCGGAGGCGTTTCGTCCACGCCCGCTTGTTCGTGCGGACGGACAGTCGTACGCCTGGGGCGGCATGTCCGTCCCGGGCGGCGACGCAATCGCGTACGGCCCCCATCCAGCGAGCTCGTAAGAGCCCTTCCTGCGAGCTCGTAAGAGCTCGGCCCGCAGGATGTCGCGGTCGCTCCTTCAGCGCCCCGCGTGCTCGTTCAAGGGAGGTGGCCATGCGCAGGGAGGTACGGCTGCCCGCCCGCACAGGACGAGCAGCCATACGTCCGCAGCGGAACGTCTGCCACCTCCGCGCGCCCGCGTGAAACGGGACGCCAGGTGGCGATGAACCGTAAGGGTGATAGCCACCTCCGCGCGCCCGCGTGAGACGGGTGGCCGTACCCGTCGACGACGGACCGGACGGGAGACCTGCCCTCGGCCGCCTGGCGGCGCCGTGAGCAGGTCGCCTCCCCAAGGCAAGGCGTACGTTCTCAGGCTCGCGGCGACCCGTCGCCCGGCACCTGGCCCCGGCACCTGGCCCCGGCACCTGGCCCCGCACCTGGCCCTGGCACCTGGCCCCGGGCTGCAGCAGCACCCCGGCACGCGGCAACCGGTGGCGGCTACCTCACAGGGCGTTGAAGCGGAAGGTGGCCACCGTCACGGCCATGGCCAGGATCAAGGTTGTGGCGGCGACGTTGCGAGGCTCGCGTAGCCAGGCGTGGGATGTGATCGCTGCGATCATCACCACGGCGAAGCCGACGGCCGCTAACGGCGTCAGGACCCGAGCGGTCCCGGTCAGCCATGGGGCGATCATGCCGACCGAACCCAACAGTTCACATATCGCGGTCAGGCGGATCAGTGGCACAGGAAACGGCGCCACCCCCGTCTGGCCGCTCGCGATCAGTTTCGGTTTGGGCCACGTCGACTTCAGGGATCCCGACACCGCGAAAATCGCCGCGAGTAGCGACTGCAGTATCCACAATGCGATGTTCATACTGACCACGACGAGACGCCGCGCAATAACGTGACATCAGCTCCAGATTGTCACGTACACCGGAGGGCGGAATCTTGATGGAGGGGAGCCCGCGCCGGCGGCCTGCATCAGGTGCATCGCCTCCGAGGTTCGACCTGGCGGGTTATGACAAGCTGTGCGCCGAGCAGGCGAAGAGGCGCGAACGCGACGAGCTGATGGGCATCGGGCTGAGCTTCTTCACCGAGGCCGTCGGCGCGGGGCCGCGCAAGCACATGGACATCATGGGCTTCGGCATGGCCGACGGCGCGGAGCTGCGCGTCCACCCGACGGGCAAGGCCGTGCTGCGCATCTCGGTGCAGAGCCAGGGGCAGGGCCACGAGACGACGTTCGCGCAGATCGTCGCGCACGAGCTGGGCATCCCGGCCGACGACGTCGAGGTCGTCCACGGCGACACCGACCAGACGCCGTTCGGCCTGGGCACGTACGGCTCCCGCTCGACCCCGGTGTCGGGCGCCGCGACGGCCGTCGTGACCAGGAAGGTACGCGAGCGTGCGCGGCTGGTCGCCGGCGCGATGCTGGAGGCCGACCCGGGCGACCTGGAGTGGGAGTCCGGGCGCTGGTTCGTGAAGGGCAGCCCGGAGTCCGGTGTGACCATCCAGGACATCGCGATGGCGGCGTACGGCGACCTGGAGCTGCCGGAGGGCGTCGAGGGCCAGCTCGACGCGACGACCGTCTACAACCCGCCGAACCTCACGTACCCGTACAGCGCCTACATCTGCGTCGTCGACGTCGACCCGGGCACGGGCAAGGTGTCGGTACGCAGGTTCGTCGCCGTCGACGACTGCGGGGTCCGCATCAACCCGATGATCGTCGAAGGGCAGGTGCACGGCGGCCTGGCGGACGGCGTCGGCATGGCGTTGATGCAGGTCATGGCCTTCGACGACGACGGCAACCACCTGGGAGCGTCCTTCATGGACTACCTGCTGCCGACGGCGATGGAATGCCCGTCGTGGGAGCTCGGCCAGACGGTCACGCCGTCACCTCACCACCCGATCGGCGCGAAGGGCGTCGGCGAGTCGGCCACGGTCGGCTCCCCGGTCGCGGTCGTCAACGCCGTCATCGACGCGCTGAGTCCGTACGGCGTGCGCCACGCCGACATGCCCCTGACCCCGGCGAACGTCTGGCGCGTCATCCAGGGGAACCCGTTCCGTACGGACCTGGCGATCCAGTGACCGAGCCGCGCAAGGCGGAGTTCGCCTACCCCGGGCCGCTGCGGGACCGCCTCGTGGCGGCGATCCTCGACGGTCGCAAGACCGCGACGACGGGGCTCCTGCTCGCGTACGAGCAGGAGGGCGAGCCGCTGCCGGTGGCCGGTGAGCGGTCCGTCGTCGTCGACTCCGGTGACCGGCCCGTGGCCGTCATCGAGGTGACCGAGGTACGGGTCGTGCCGCTGGGCGAGGTGCCCCTCGCCCACGTGCGTGACGAGGGCGAGGGGCACGAGACGGTCGCGGAGTGGCGCGCCGCGCACGAGGAGTTCTGGCTCGGCGAGGAGAGCCAGGCGGCTCTCGGGGCGTTCACGGTGGACGACACGACCGCCGTGGTGCTGGAGCGTTTCCGCGTCACGGACGCGTGAAGCCGACCGTCGCGTAGTCGTACTCGCTCAGGCCCTGGGAGCCGTAGTTGGCGAGGGTGCTGCGTACGGCGTTGACCTCGGGGGTCTGGTAGAGCGGCAGGGAGTGGGCCTCCTGCCAGATCAGTTTGTCCGCCTGGTTGTACAGCGCGGCGGCCTTGACCGGGTCGGCCGTCTGGGTGGCCTGGTCGAGGACCTGGTCGAGCTGGGCGGAGCCGATGCGGCCGAAGTTCTGGCCGATGTTGTCGCCCTGCGGCCGCTGGTAGATCGTGACCGACTGCGACAGGTACGAGTTCGGCTGCCAGCGGAAGAACGCCAGGTCGAAGGCGCCCCGGTCGATGTACTTGGGGAAGTAGTCGTCGGCCGGCTCCGGTGAGATCTTCACCTGGATGCCGACCTCGCCGAGCATGCTCTGCGCGAGCTGGGCGATCTGCCGGCCGACCGCGTTGTCGGCGGCGACGACGAAGGTCTCGGTGAGCGGCTGCCCGTTCTTCGTGCGGACCTTGCCCTTGCCGGGCGACGTCCAGCCCGCCTGGTCGAGCAGCTTCCCGGCCGCCGCCACGTCACGGTGTTCGAACTGCGCCGCGTTGTCCTGGTACTGCGGGGTGCCGGGCATGTAGAAGTGGCTGCCGAGCGGCTTCAGCGTGAGCGGCAGGCCGTTGGAGGCGACCTTCGCGAACGCGGACCGGTCGACGGCCAGCTGGATCGCCTGCCGCACCCGTACGTCCTGCAACGCGCCGTGCGCGCCGTTGAAGGTGATCTGGCTCTCGTCGCTCTGCGCCGCCTTGCGGATGGCGGTGTTCGGCGCGTCCTTCAGCCGCCGGTAGATCTCCGGGCACGCGGGCGCTCGCGATGTCGAGCTCATTGTTCAGGTACGCGTCGGGCACGGCGCTCTGGTCGAGGTCCTCCCAGACAATGGAGGCGAGTTTCGGCTTCTCGCCCCACCACTTCGGGTCCGGCACCATCGTGACGGTCTTACGAGTCTGGTCAAGGTTGGAGATCTTGAAGGCGCCGGCGGTGACCGGCGGCTCCTTCACCCAGCCCTTGTTGAACTGGGCCGGTGTGGACATGTACTTCGCGGGATAGAGCGGGTCGAACAGCGACTTCCAGTCGCCGAACGGCTTGTCGAAGATGACCTTGACCTCCTGGTCGTTCTTGCCGCGGGAGACCGACGAGATCAGGTTGTAGCCGTTGACCCCGGCCGCGTGGTAGGCCGGGTCCTTGCCCGCGTTGGTCTTCCAGACCGCCTCGAAGTCCTTCCAGCCGATGGCGGTGCCGTCGGACCACTTCGCCTTCGGGTTGACCTCATAGACGATGGTCTGCTTCGGTGCCGTGGCTGTGAGCTGGGCGGATGTCAGGTAGTTGGGGTTGAGCCGCGGCGTGCCCGTGGCGTCGAGGCGGAACAGGTGCGGCAGCAGCACGATGTCCATCTCGTGCCAGTCGCCGTTCTGCCCGTCGACCTGGTAGAAGTTCCACTGGGTCGGATAGGCCTCGATGTGCGTCCGGTACGTACCGCCGTCCGTGAGCTGGGACACCGGACGCGGATTGACGTCGGCATTGGGCAGGTTCACGCCACTTCCGCCGGCATTGGAGTCCTTGTCCGACCCGCTGCACCCTGCTCCCGCCAGCGCGACGGATGCCATGACAAGCATGGTCACGAGTCGTCTCATCGGTGGATCTCCTTTTCTCCGATCACGGTCAGGCGAGAGTACCCCACCAAAAAAGTGGGTTTTAGGCTGCCCTTCGCGCGAATTTCGGCGTACAGTCCTTTGCTGTGCTGAGATACCTCGCGCGGCGGCTCGGCTACTACATTTTGCTGATCGCCGTCGCGGGCCTTCTCTCATACCTCCTGGCCGCCACGGCGCTCCATCCGCGGAGCAACTTCGAGGCACGCCTCCCGCGCCCGCCCGTCGCGGCCGTGAACGCCCAGCTCGACGAGCTCAACATGAACGACCGCACTCCCGTCCTGGAGCGGTTCGGCCGGTGGAGCTCCCACGCGCTGACCGGCGACTTCGGCCGTACGATCGACGACACGTCCGTGAACGCGGAGTTCGGCCGCCGCGTCGGCGTCAGCCTCCGGCTGCTGCATCGCCGGCACGGTCTTCGGCACCGTGCTCGGCGTCCTGGCCGGGTTCTGGGGCGCGATCCGCCAGTACCGGCTCTCGGACCGGGTCGTGACGCTGGTGTCGTTCCTCATCCTGTCGACGCCGATGTTCCTGCTCGCGGTGCTCCTCAAGGTCGGGGCGATCAAGTTCAACCAGGCGACCGGCACGAATGTCGTCGAAGTTCACCGGCGAGAGCAGCCCGAACCTCCACGGCGGCCTGCTCACCCACCTCGGCGACGACGCCACCCACCTGCTGGTCCCGACGATCGCGATCGCGCTCGTCGGCATCGCCACGTACGGCCGGTACCAGCGCAGCACGATGCTCGACGTGCTCGGGTCGAACCACATCACGTGCGCGCGGGCCAAGGGGCTCACCCGGCGCAAGGCCCTGCTCAGGTACGGGCTGCGCGCGGCGCTGATCCCGATGTCGACGTTCTTCGCCTACAACTTCCTGGCGATCTTCACGAGCTTCATCTTCACCGAGAAGATCTTCGGCTGGAACGGCGTCAACTCCTGGCTCATCGACTCGATCAACCGCAACGACATCAACTCGGTGGCCGCGATCAACGTGTTCGCCGCGGTCATCGTGCTGTTCGCGGGCTTCCTCGCCGACGTCCTGCACGCGGCGCTCGACCCACGCGTACGGCACTAGGGAAAGCGGCCGCATGACGATCTCTCCCGAGCAGGTCACGGACCACCTGGAGACGGCGGTCGCCGTGCCTCCGCCGGGGCGGCTGGGCATCACGCTGCGGCGGTTCGCGCGCAACCGGGCCGCGCTGGCCGGCGGCGTCGTGGTCGTGCTGCTGTTCCTGACGGCCTTCGCCGGGCCGTACCTCACGAAGTGGTCCTACACCGACATCGACTACTCGGCGCTGTACGAGGGCCCGTCCGCCTCGCACTGGTGGGGCACCGACCCGATCGGGCACGACATCCTCGCGCAGAGCATGCACGGGCTGCGGAAGTCGCTGATCATCGGGCTGCTCGTGGCGCTGTTCTCGACCGTGCTGTCGTCGCTGGTCGGGGCCTGCGCGGGGTTCTTCGGCGGCTGGGCCGACCGCGTGCTGATGTTCGTCGTCGACCTGCTGCTGGTCTTCCCGAGCTTCCTGATCATCGCGATCGTGTCGCCGCGGCTGCGCGCGACCGGGTGGATCGCGCTGGTCGCGATGATCGCGCTCTTCAACTGGATGGTCACCGCCCGGGTGATCCGGTCGATGACGCTCTCGCTGAAGCAGGAGGAGTTCGTACGCGCGGCGGGGCTGATGGGCGTCGGCCCGTTCCGGATCATCCTGCGGCACATCGTGCCGAACGTCGCGTCCTTCCTGATCATCGACGCGACCATCACGTGTCAGCTCGGCGGTGCTGACCGAGACCGCGCTGTCCTACTTCGGCTTCGGCGTGCAGCCGCCCGACGTCTCGCTCGGCACGCTGATCTCGGCCGGCACGTCGGCGGCGCTGTCGTTCCCCTGGGTGTTCTTCTTCCCGGCCGGGCTCCTGATCGTCTTCGTCCTCGCGATCAACCTCATGGGCGACGGCCTGCGCGACGCGCTCGACCCCGGGAAGCCCGCCGGGCCGCCGCCGGCTCGCCGCGACTCCCCCGGCCGTACGCGATCGGCCGCGCCGGAGACGAGCGACGCGATCCTGGAGATCCGCGACCTCACGGTGTCGTTCCCCGGCCAGGTCGTGGCGGTACGCGGGGTCGACCTGTCGCTGCGGCGCGGCGAGGTCCTCGGGCTCGTCGGGGAGTCCGGTTCGGGCAAGTCCGTGACGGCGCTGGCCGCGATGGGGCTGCTGCCGTCGTCCGCCACCGTGACCGGGTCCGTACGCCTCGACGGCGAGGAGATCGTCGGCGCCTCGGACCGCTCGCTGTCGGCGCTGCGCGGCAACCGGATCGCGATGGTCTTCCAGGACCCCCTCGCCGCGCTGGCGCCGTTCTACCGCGTCGGCGACCAGATCGCGGAGACGGTCCAGATCCACCAGGGCCTGTCGCGTCAGCGCGCGCGTGACCGCGCCGTCGAGCTGCTCGACCTGGTCGGCATCCCGGACGCCCGCCGCCGCGCCGAGGCGTTCCCGCACGAGTTCTCCGGCGGAATGCGGCAGCGGGTGCTCATCGCGATGGCGATCGCGAACGACCCCGACGTGATCCTCGCCGACGAGCCGACCACCGCGCTGGACGTCACCGTGCAGGCGCAGATCCTCGACGTCCTGCGGACCGTACGCCGGGAGACCGGCGCGGCGCTGGTCTTCGTCAGCCACGACCTCGCCGTCATCGCGGGCTTCGCCGACCGCGTCGCCGTGATGTACGCCGGGCGGGTCGTCGAGACGGCACCGGTCGACGACCTGTTCGCGCGGCCCCGGATGCCGTACACACTGGGCCTCATCGGCGCGGTGCCACGCGCCGACGCCGGGCCCCGGTCGGCGCTGGTGCCGATCCCGGGCGTACCGGCCACCGCCACGTCGGCCGCCGCCGGCTGCCCCTTCGCCGAGCGCTGCCCGCTGGCCGACGACCACTGCCGTACCGAGGAACCGCCGCTGACCTCACACGACGGGCACCTGTCCGCGTGCTGGAAGACCGAAGAGATCCTCTCGCTCGGCCCCGCGGACGTCTTCCCCGTGCCGCCGGTGGTGGCGGCGCCGGAGCGTCCGGACTCCTCTCCGGTCGTCCTGCGCACCAGGGACCTCGCCAAGACGTTCCCGCTGTACAAAGGGGTGGCGTTCAAGCGGCGTACGGGCAGCGTGCACGTCCTGGACGGCGTCGATCTCGACGTACGCCGCGGCGAGACCCTCGGCCTGGTCGGCGAGTCGGGTGCGGGCAAGAGCACGACGCTGTTGGAGATCCTGGGTCTGCGCGCGCCGGAAGCCGGCGAGATCTCGGTGTTCGGCACGCCCGTCGGCGACCTCACGCGTGCGACGCGGCGTGAGCAGCGCGCCCGCATGCAGATCGTCTTCCAGGACCCGCAGGCCAGCCTCGACCCGCGCATGCCCGCCGGCGACATCATCGCCGAGCCGCTGCGCGCGCAGGGCGCCGGCCGGGACCTTATCGCCGAGCGGGTCCCTGAGCTACTGCGGCGCGTCGGCCTGGAGGCGTCACACGCCGGCCGTTTCCCGCACGAGTTCTCCGGCGGCCAGCGGCAGCGGATCGCGATCGCGCGGGCCCTCGCGACCTCACCGGAGCTGCTGGTCCTCGACGAACCCGTCTCCGCTCTGGACGTGTCGGTCCAGGCGGGCGTCCTGAACCTCCTCGCGGAGCTGAAGGCCGAGCTGTCCCTGGCGTACCTGTTCGTGTCCCACGACCTGTCGGTCATCCGGCACATCGCGGACCGGGTGAGCGTCATCTACCTCGGCCGCGTCGTCGAGACGGGCGACGTCGAGGAGGTCTTCGGCGACCCGCGCCACCCGTACACGCGTGCCCTGCTGTCCGCCGTCCCGGTGCCGGATCCCGTACGGGAGCGGCAGCGCACCCGCATCCTGCTGACCGGCGACCCGCCGAACCCGGCGGAGCGCACGACCGGCTGCATCTTCCGAGGCCGCTGCCCGGTGTACCCGACCCTGACCACGGACGAGGGCCACCGCTGCGAGACCGAGCAACCGCCCCTAGACGGCGGCGACCACCCGGCCGCCTGCCACTTCACCGACCGCTAGGCGCGCGTTCGGCGATGCCGGTGAGGAGCTGGCGTTCGGCGTCGTCGAGGTAGCCGGTCAGGGCGTCGGCGGCGGCGGCCGTACGGCCCGTCTCGATCAAGGTCGCTATCTCGTCGTTGCGGCTGAGGTACGGCTCGTGGAAGCGGCGCGGGTCGGCCATCGCGTGGAAGCCCAGGCGGAGTTCGGCGAGGATGCGGCGCATCATCTCGTTGAGGCGGCGGCTGCCGGCCAGGGCGACGATCGCCGAGTGGAACCGCAGGTCGGCGGTGCCCACGTCGTGCCAGCGGCCCTCGGACGCGGCGGCCCGCGCGGTGGCGACGGCGGCGCGGATCTCGGCTACGCCCTCGGATGCCCCGGTCCGTACGGCCGCGCACTCGACGAGGCGGCGGGTGGCGTAGATGTCGCGTACGTCGCCGGCGTCCAGGACGCGGACGAAGACGCCGCGGTGTGGCTCGTGGACGACCAGGCCTTCGTGGGCGAGCAGCCGGAACGCCTCGCGCAGCGTGTTGCGGGACACCCCGAGGGCCTCGGCGACCGCGTGTTCACCGAGCTGCGTGCCCGGGAGCAGGCCGCCTTCGATGATCTGCGCGCGCAACAGGTCGGCGAGCCGCGCCGCCGTACCTGAGCGGTCGAGGAGCGAGCGGGCCTGGGACAGGCGCGTGAGCTCGGGAGACTCCGGATCGGTCAAAACGGACTCCTGAGCCACATTGCCCCCTTGCCGGATTGCTCAACAATACGTACCGTACCCGGAACGGCTGCGCCCTGTCTGCCCCTGGGCCCCCTACTCGGGAAGGAGGGCGGTCGTGCTCGTTCTCATCGGAGTTCTGCTCGTCGTCATCGGATTCGCGCTGCGGTTGAACCCGCTCGTCGTGGTCACCGTCTCGGGCATCGTCACCGGCCTGCTCGGCAAGCTCTCGCCGGTGGCGATCCTCAACGCCTTCGGCACCGGCTTCGCGAGCAGCCGGTCGGTCACCCTGTTCATCATCGTCCTGCCGGTCATCGGCCTGATCGAACGCTTCGGCCTCCAGGAACAGGGCCGTCGCCTGATCGCGAAGCTCGGCGGCTTCACCACCGGGCGTCTCCTCACGCTCTACCAGCTCATCCGCCAGATCACCGCCGCCATCGGCCTCCAGGCGATCGGCGGCCCCGCGCAGATGGTGCGTCCGCTCATGTACCCGATGGCCGAGGGCGCCGCCGAGCGACGGTACGGCACGGATCTTCCCGAGGCGATGCGCGAGAAGATCAAGGCGTTCACCGCCAGCGCCGACACGGTCGGCGTCTTCTTCGGCGAGGACATCTTCGTCGCCATCGGCTCGATCCTGCTGATCACCGGCTTCGTCGACTCCGCGTACGGGCTGAAGCTCGACGCGCTGCACGTCGCGCTCTGGGCGATCCCGACCGCGGTCGTCGCCTTCCTCATCCACGGCGCGCGCCTGCTCTACCTGGACCGCCAGCTCGCGCGCATGGCGCCCGCCACGGAAGAAGAGGAGACCGCGCGATGATCAAGGTCGAGTGGTTCTACTGGCTCTGCGGCCTGGTCTTCCTCGCGGTCGCCGCGCAGACCCTCACCGACCGCAGCCACCCCAAGCGGTACGGCAGCGGCGTGTTCTGGGCCCTGGTCGGCGCCTCGTTCATCTACGGCACGTACGTCAAGAACAAGACCGCCCCGGCCTGGATCCTCGGCGTCGCGGTGATCGCGATGGCCGTCCTGGTCGCCACCGGCCGGCTCGCGCGCGGCGCGGCCGAGGGCCCGAGCCGCGCGGAGCAGGAGGCCGGCGCCGACCGGTTCGGCAACCGGCTCTTCATCCCCGCGCTGACCATCCCCGTCGTGGTCGTCATCGTCGCGGTCGGCCTCAAGATCCACATCGGCACGAAGCCGTTCCTGGAGAAGGAGTCGGAGACCCTCATCGGCCTCGGCGTCGCCGCCATCATCGCGGTGGTCGTCGCGATGGTCATGCTGCGCCCGAAGTCGCCGCTCGCGCCGCTCACCGAAGGACGCCGGCTGCTGGAGGCGATCGGCTGGGCCGCGGTACTGCCGCAGATGCTCGCCACGCTCGGCCAGCTGTTCGTCGCGGCCGGCGTCGGCAAGGAGGTCGGGCGCGTCGTCAAGGACATCCTCCCCGGCGACTCGCTGATCGGCGGCGTGGTCGTGTACTGCGTCGGCATGGCGCTGTTCACGATCGTCATGGGCAACGCGTTCGCGGCATTCCCGATCATGACGGCCGCGATCGGGTACCCCGTGCTCGTGCAGCACTTCCACGGCAACCCGGCGGCGGTCTTCGCGATCGGCATGCTCGCCGGCTTCTGCGGCACGCTGTGCACGCCGATGGCGGCCAACTTCAACATCGTCCCGGCGGCGCTGCTGGAGATGAAGGACAAGTACGGCCCGATCAAGGCGCAGATCCCCACGGCGATACCGCTGCTGGCCTGCAACGTGATCCTCATGTACGCGCTGGCGTTCTGATGACGGCGATCGAGGAGGTCGCGGGCCGGTACGCCGAGGTCGCCGTACGCAACATCGCCACCGAGTTCCCGCACGCCACACAACACGTCGTACGCGGCCCGGACGAGCCGTCACGGCCCCGCACCCTGCACCCGGCGTTCCACGGGTCGTACGACTGGCACTCGTGCGTGCACATGCACTGGCTCCTCGTACGCCTGGTCGGCGACGAGCTGCCGGGCCTGGACACGGCCCCGATCATCGCCACGCTGGACCGTACGCTGACGGCCCCGGCGCTCTCGGTCGAGGCGGCCTATCTGCGCGACCACCCGTCGTTCGAACGCCCGTACGGCTGGGCGTGGACGCTGGCCCTGGCCGCGGCGGGCGAGCGGGTGCGGGCGGTGGCCGCTGACCCCGCTCGCGGACGCGGTCGAGGCCTTGGTCCCGGCCTGGCTGGACCGCGCCGCCGCCCCGATCCGGCACGGCGTCCACGTCAACAGCGCCTTCGGCCTGGCGATGCTGCACGAGAGCGCCGTGTCACTGGGCCGCCTGAGCCTGGTCACGAGGATCGCCGAACAGGCCGTGACCTGGTTCGGCACCGACCGCGCGTACCCGGCGGAGTGGGAACCGAGCGGCCAGGACTTCCTGTCCCCCGCGCTGTCGGAAGCGGACCTGATGCGCCGCGTACTCCCTCCGGAGGAGTTCGCCACGTGGCTGACGGCGTTCCTCCCCGACCCGACGGGCCCGTTCACCCCGGCGGAGGTCCGCGACCCGACCGACGGCTACCAGGTCCACCTGTACGGCCTGAACCTGTCCCGCGCGTGGCAGTTCCGCAACCTCGCCACGGCCCTGCCCGCCGACGACGCACGGGTGAAACACCTCCGCGCCGCCGCCGACCACCACCTGGAGGCCGGCCTCCCGTACGTGAGCGGCAAGGGCTTCGTCAGCGACCACTGGCTCGCCACCTACGCCTACCTCGCCCTCACCGCCTGACCGGACGGCCATCAGCCGAGCGAGGTCAGGAAGGCCAGAAACAAGCAGAAGGCGAACCACGTACCGATGACCACCAGCACGGCCTGACCGGGTGACAGCCGTAGTCCTCGGTACGGCGGCGCAGGCGCGGGTGGGGGGCGGTAGCTCGATGAGAAGAAGGTGGGCGGAGAGCGGGGGTGGAGCGCCGTAACACGATGAGAAGAACGTCGGCGGGGAGCATGAGGATCGGCCCGGTCCTCGGGTGGCCGAGTGGGGGCGCGGCGGTGCCGCGGGTGCCGTGATGCGCGGTACGGAGGGTGGTGGCATCGACGGATCCGGTACTGATGGCACCTCGCCGAGAAGATATGCCCAGTCGAGGTCGCTGAACGAGATCGGCGGGTCCGGTGCGGATGGCGCCGGATCGTGGCCGGGCACTCTGCGCGGCCAGCACTCGGTCTCAAGCGGCTTCGCGGTGCCGCGGTCGCCCTCGGTGGCACTCGACGCGAGCTGACGGTGCGTCTCACAGCACTGGCAGCTGGTTAGCTCGGTCTCATTCCAGACATCACACAGACCGCACTGCCAGGTCGACGGCGTGGAACTGTCGTCGTAGGGCCGCTGCAGGTAACAGACCATGCATGCGCCGGCGACGGCGTCGTTGTAGGTCTCGCAGGAGGCACAGCGCCAGTTGCCGTCGGCCATGGGTCACTGCACCTCTCGTCATCTGCCGATCCCGGTCGCGCGTGGACGCCGCCCGTCGAGGCAGCACGGGAGATGATCCGCTCGGTGTCGCGGCCGGGCCGGAAGCTCAGCCAGTCGTCGTCGTCCGGCGCGGTCACCACGCACACGCCGCGCTCATCGGCGGTGCCGGACGTCGCCGGAGGGTCTTCCACCACAGCGGGCTCCGGCTCGTTGTCCTGCTGGGCGTCGGGGACCTCTGTGACAGCGGGCTCGTTCACGTCCTCGGACGAAGTGGTGTCCGCCGGCGGCTGCGACCTGACCGAACAGCCGTCCGGCGATCCGCTAGGGCGAGTTCTTCATGTTCGATGGGCACCCAAAGCCGGAGCGCGACGTAGTTCGGCTGCCCGTTGTCTCCGGTCGGCAGGGAGAAGCGGCACAGGAACTGCACCCGTCCCGAAGCATCGACACGCTGCACCTCGGCGTGGGCGCACCGCGTGATCGGCAGGAGCAGTTCGCCGCCGCCGTCCCACGTGATCACCAGGTCCTCCGAGCGCTGGACCAACGTCGCGCCGAGGCACTCCAGCGTGGTGTCCCGCTCTCCGTTCTGAGGCGTGACGGGCTGCGGTCCCTGGCGTTCGGATTGGCTCCGCCGGAGCCAGCCGACGCTCACAGGCTGTTCGCGATGGTGTTGATGATCTCGTCCATCTCGAACTCCTTCAGGCCCTGTCCCGCCGTGGACGGGAAGTGCATGACGAGGTTCCACTCCTCGGAGATGTCCGACCACGGGCGAGTGTCGGGCGCGAACAGCACGAGACGCTTCGCCGAGTTGTCCATGACCGCGGCCTGGCTGTTCTTCGCAGCCCCACCGTTCGTACAGCTCTTCCAGGCTCTTCGGCATGTTCACCGGATAGGTGTGGGCGTTCACGGAGGCCGGCGTGCCGAGCGGGTGCGCCGGCGCGTCGGTGAACATGACGATCACGTGACGCCGGCGGTTCAGGCCTGTCTCCCAATCGGAGTTGACGGCGAGGGCGAGAGCCTCCAGGCCCGGACTGGGGGATGTCGCCACCGCCGTCGGCGTTCAGACGCCTGACGAAGTCCTGGAACTCGTTCGACCTGCTCGGGGAAGGTCAGGAACGCGGTCTGCTCGATGGCGTTCTCGGCACAGTCCCCGAAGTCACGGAAGGCGATGACCTTGATCCGGAGCTGGCTGATCGACCTTCCCTCCTTGACCATGACCTCCTCGAGCCGCTGGCGGAACTTGAGCGCGCTCTTCTTAACTGCGCCCAGTACGGGGATACATGCTTCCGGTGACATCGATGCACAGCACGATGTCGACCGCGTACTGGAGACTTCCGTGGAACTGCTCGTCGAGTGTCACCGCCGTTCTCCTCTTCTTTCTTAGATTCGGATGGACAATGTTCACCGGTGCGGTGCTAAGGTTGATGCGCACGCGGGAGGCAGACCCCTCACCGGCTCCCGCATGAGGCGGCGCGCGACGGGCCGCTGGGCATTCTCCGCGCTCGGATTCCATCTGAGGCGGCTGTCAGACTTATACGGCGCTCGCCGCCCGCGGAGTCACGGATCGGCCGCGGGCGCCGGCGGTCGAGCGCACAGGCGTTCTCGCTCATCAGCGCCTTGACCACCGCCTCGATCGACGGACGCTCCTCCGGTGTCCGCTCTGTCATGAGCTGCACCATCTCGGCCATCACCGGGCTGAGCCGGGCGTCGAGCCGCAGCGCCTTCTCCGGCGTTGACGGCATCGGCGGGAAACTGGAAACGCCTGTCGTGCTGGGGCAGCGATGCCGGTCAGGAAGTAGTGGATCATCAGACCGAGGGCGAACACGTCCGCGGAGGTCGTGAGGTGCTCGCGGCCGTACGCTCATGTCCTCCTGGACGTAACGTCGCCACTCAGGGGCGCCGTAGACCGCGTCGCCGCCGATGACATCTCGGGCGGGCGGTTTCCCCGAGACGTAGGCGTCGTCGAAGTCGATGAGCTTGGCGACGTGGTAGGGCAGTCCCGGCTTCTTCTGCACCAGGACGTTCCCGGGTTTCAGGTCCCGTGCACCACATCGATGTCGTGCAGAATCCCGTACGCTGAGGGCGAGTGTCCGGAGCAGCACGGCCTTGTTGTTGACGCTGAGAGGTCTCGGGCAGATCGAGGCCTGAGGCGTGCGATCCGCTCGGTGACCTTGTAGTAGGTGGACCCTTCGTGGAAGAAGTCCACGGCCAGGACGAGGTTGCCGCCACCGCTGACGTCGTGCGGGAGGCGTTCCATGATGGACTGATGCCGGGCCTCGAACTCCGCGCACTCCTGCAGCCGTTGCGCGGCTGCCACTTCCCGGTGCGCCCCCTCCTTCGGGTGCTTCGGGATCCAGGAAGCGCTTGAGGAAGTACTCGACGCTCCGCCTTTCTCGGCGAACGCCCACATGCAGTTGCCGCCGCCGTCGTTGGTCGGGTCGGCTGAGGACGCGGTAGCCGCGGACGATGTCACCGCTGCCGCTTCATGCGCGCTCGTCCGTGTACGCGGGCATCTTCTGCTCGTAGACTGCCCCGGTACTGGTTCCACGTCAGTTGCTGCCACTCGCGTGACGACTTCGGTGTCGTGCTCCGCTGGCATCCCCTGCGACCAGGTAGATCACGATGCACCTGGTTCGTACGGGCCGCGAAACGATCACGCAGGTCCTCGAAGTCGTCGAAGCCCGAGCGCGACGATGCTCAGTGAGGCGTCGTCGCCGTATAGCTCGTCACCAGCTGCGCCAGCAGCGGGCTTCAGCGGGCCTCGTCCGCGGCCGGCAGCAGCGTGTCGAGCAGGTGGCACTCGAAGTGCGCGGGAGTCCTGACGTATCCGTAGAAGCCGTCCGTCGCGGACACCAGCACACAGGGGAGGTCGGTGGTCCGCGCGTTGGAGTCGATCTCGAATCGTCCCGCGCACAGCAGGTTGGTCATCGAGGGATCTTGGCGGAGCTGTTCGAGCGCGTCCGTCTCCTCGGTGTGGTCACGGGTCAGCGCCTGGAGCCCGCTGTCCGGCGTCAGCAGGTAGGCGCGTGAATCGCCGGCCCACAGGGCCTGCCAGCGCACCTGCCCCGGCAGGAGCCGATAGTGGATGACCGCCATCGTCGTCGGCAGGTCCTTGCGCATCGTGCCGACGAACTTGCTGCGGCGCGCAGGACGCATCTCGGTCAGGAGGTCGTTCAGGTGGCGGCGTAGCTCATCGGAGTCGGCGCCCGCGTCGGCCTCCGTCTCCACACGGCCGCAGAACCAGGACTCCACGGCCGTCCTGGCGGTACGCGAGCCGACCCACGCTCCGGTTCGGATGGTGCCGTCCGTCTCCTCGAACGCCGCCGAGGCTCCCGCTCCGCCCGCTCCGTCGAAGACGCCCGCGACACCCTCACCACCCGGTACATGGTGGACGAACAGCGGCTCGGCGTCCTCGCCGCGACCGGGTCGCTTCTCGGTCCAGCACACCGAGCGCGATCACACCCGCGCCACTGTGGTGCCAGACCGACGTTCCGCTCCGATCCTCCGGCACGATCATCATTTCTGGGGCTCCTCACGTGTTCGATCGGCGGGCCGGGAGACGCCTCGGACACGGCTCACACGTCCTGTGTCCGTCGTGCCGGTGGCTTTTCTTCACGATCCGCGTCGTCGTACGAGGAAGAGCCGGCTCATGCTCCGATCGTCGTCGGCGTAGCCACCCTCAGGTTCGTCTTCAGGCGGCCTGCTCGGCGCTGTCGCCTTCCCTTCCGCGAAGACACTTCCGCGGACGATGCGCCCGGCCTTTCCTCGACGTATCCAGCTCGCGCCCGGCGTAAGACGTCGCAGCCGACGGACCCTGCTGGTACGGGTGCCGCTGAACGGCGCGGTCGAGCCGCCCATGATCCGATCGAGGACGGCACGCTCGGCGACCTGGAAGTCGAAGGGCTCGCAGATGCGTCGCCCGCACGGTTCGAGGTACGCCTTCAGTACCTGCATCAGCTCCGCGCGCTCGGACGCCTTCGGCGCTCGGCGATCTATTCTGCAGGACCGCGCTCGGCCCCTCCGTCTCCATGATCTCGGCCAGCAGGCCTTCGACGCCGTCGCGGCGCAGCATCGTCAGGTGACTCTCGCGGCGCATGCCGTTGAGACGCGTCTTCACTCCGGACGTCACGGATACCCCGGCCACTGACGACGACCTCGTCGTGGTCGACCAGCAACTCGACCGTGACGCTTGCGCAAACTGATGGCGGAGTCACCGGTCGAAGCCCGCGTGACCACGATGTTCAGGGCGTGCTTCGGCCTGGCATGGAACATGCGCGATGTCGTAATTCGAGTGACACCTGCCGCAGCGTACGTCTTGATGGGGTCGCGCAACGCGGCGCTCACATCGCGGATGCCCGCGCGATGACGACCTCGATCGGATCTTGCACCTTTGCGACGAGGCTCACGAAGGCACGGAACGAAGAAGGCATGGGGTCCGAGCTGAGCAGCGGGACTGATGAGCATCAGGCGGTGCTCGGTGATGTCGACCAGGTAGGCATACCGGTAGGTACCGAACCATGGCCCGGGTATGACGCCACTGTGGTGAACGGTGTACAGCTCGCCTGAATGCGCGGCACGAGCACCAGCGCTCGGCCGGGTTCCGGAGAGCGCAGCGGATCATCAGCCGGATCGGTAGACAGCGTCATGGCTGTCGAGCAATCGGGTCAAATGTCACATCATCGGAGCATGTCTTCTGCGCCTCTCATTGCTCGACGGTACGTACTGCTGTGCTCACCCGAGGCGTTCCAGGGCGTAACGGATGTGAGCGACGGAAGTGGAAGGACTGGGCGGTGTCGCGGGCCCAGCGCACGGAAGTACCAGTTCAGACGGTCTCGATGTCGACCTGGATACGCGGCGACCCGCAGCAGGACGGTCGTCATCCGCTGGAGGATCGCGCGGATCGTGGTCGAGCATAGATGACCAAGTAGTCACGCAGGCATTCGAGGGCGTACGACTGGGCGGGCTTTGCGGGCCAGCGCCCGCTCCCAGAGCTTGGAGATCTGCGGCGATGTGGTCGCGCGCCTGACTGAGGAGCAGGGGCGGACGGGCCGTCGGTGCGATGACGCCGTGAGACGGCCAGTCCCGGCGTTCTCTTCGGTGACGTTGTTCGGCGGCGAGCCCGCGACAGGGTGACGAAAATACCCAGGACTTTGGTCACCAGAGGCGAGGAGTCCTGTGGCTCGGACCAGGCCAGCAACGCGCGCAATACCTGAGGAATGCGATCGGAGCTCGATCCAGGCTGCTTGATGCTGAAGCGTGGCGGGCAGCACTGTATCTCCAGCCGCTCACGGTCGAGCGCCTCTGCGGATCAGCTTGAGAGCACGCTCCGGCTCGGTCGATGCCCAGAGCGCCGCCGACGGTCATGACGGCGGTGGCTGGAAAGACGTCGTCCGAAGTTTGCCGTCGGTCTCCTCGGCCCAGGACTCGATGAGACGCCAGGTCATCTCTTTCAGCTCGGGATCGGCTCCCATGACCGAGAACGCCGAGGCCGCGCTCTGGCGCAACGCCAAAGAGATGTCACCTGCCCACGACCGCAGGTAGGCGATGGATCGCATAGACCGTGGTCTCTGCCAGGCGATGATACCGGCGGCACACGGCGGCGCGTACGCGAACGTCCGAGAGTCGGGATGGGTGACCAGCTCTCTCAACCAGGCGAGAATCGCCGAGCGACGGCCGTCGAGATAGGTCCACGTGTACGCGAGTACGGCGTACTGAATGAGCGGATTACGGAACCGCACTCTGGGAGGTTCCGTGGGCGCGGTCGTCGGCCGAACGCGACCTCGATCCACGGGATGGCCTCCGCTCAGCTGCTCCCAGAGCCGCAGGTCGGGAGGTGCTCCGGTGCGCGAGCGTCAGCGCGTTGTACAAGCTTCACGGCGGCGTCGGAGAACGCGAGATAGCCTCCGTCCTCCAGGACGGCGGCGGCGACGGCCATGCACAGGTCCTCGGTGTCGCGATGCTGGCTGAACCACGTGTGGACCTGACCGCTCGGGTCGCGCAGTTCCTGGACGGCCGCCTTCAGGTCACCGTCGGTTCGGATGGTCGTCGCGAGCCGTACCGCGACCCTCGGCTCGGGGAGCTCCTTCAGTCAGGGCGAGAGCCGCCGGAGCTCCTCCAAGCCGGCGGTGCAGCGTCGCCTGCTGCCCCATGCGGACGGGGTCGTGCCCCAGCACATAGCCGTTCGACGATGCGCAGCGGATCGACGTCGCCGAGCGAGGTGAGAACGTGGTCCGCCTTGCGCGGCGCCTCGACGAGCGTGCCGCGTGGTGTTCCGTGACGAGGATCATGAAGCTCTGCGCTTGTTTGAGCTGATCGGACTTGGCCGTCGATCCAGTGGTCGATCGATGGCGTCCATGCTCAGATTCGACCCGCTTGGTCGAGCCTGTCACCCGGGGAGACGTCGTCGAGGAGGACGAGATAACCACAGCCCTCGGACGGGCGGCTTCCAGTCCATGTCGGCGACCACGCTCGAGTCGTTGACGTGATAGCAGGCGCCGGCGTCCTCGCTCAGATCTCCAACGGTCGCGAGTGCCTCCGCGAGAAGGTTGAGCGCCGTGGTCTGCCTGCCGGTCCCCTCGCGCACGGCGAGTACCAGGAGACGGTGCTCGGAGAGGATCTCCAGCGCGTCGGCGAATCGCGGCGGATGAAGGTAACTCGCTATCTGAAGGGCGAGACGCTCGGCGTCGACGCGTGACATGCCGCGTGACCCGGCGGGACCGGATTCCGGCGCTTGTGCCGCTGGTGAAATTGAGGCCGCCCCCGACGTTGACGGCGCCGTTGAACAGGGCGATGTTCCCGATCCGTGTTCCCGGCGGGCCACGCTTCAGGCGTTGCTCGACGCGCTCGGCGATCAGCGTCACCCACACGGCCTCCTGACGCTCCGGGTCGTCGGCGCCGCGGTCACCGAACGCCCGCAGCTCGTCGTCGACGGATGGCTTCGGCTCTTCGGCGTCCGCCGCCTTCGTCTTCCTCAGGCGCCGGTGGGTCCTCTGGAGACTCGTGGGCGGACTGGCGCCCCGTCCGACGGATTCGTCATGCGGACTTCCCTAGGCGTTGAAGTTCAGGTCTTGGTTGGCCGTCACAGGGAGCGTTGAACGTGTTGACGTTGCCGATACGTCCAGCGGTGATGGAGGGGCCACCGCACCTGGACCCCGGCTCGTTCGTCCTCGGCCTCGTCGGCCGGCGCGTCTGCTCCGCTTCTTCACCATCGGCCGGGGTGGCCTCACGGACGGGGCGGCCGATGGGGAACGACAGGGCGTCCGGTTCCATGAGTCCCGGGATCCCCGGTTCAGCATCCGCTGGTACAGATCACCGAGGACCTTCAGTGCCTCAACGGCGATGGTCCTGTCGAGGTGCTCGCAGACGTTGCGGTAGACGTCCGTGGGCCTCTGCCTGGCGTCCGGAACGGTAGAGGGCCTGCATGTAGAGCCAGGCGACCCACTCGTCGGACGGACGCTCCCGGTGCAGGGTTCCGAGCTCAGGCACCACCTCCCGGTGCTTGCCGCGGCGGATGGCGGAGTTCGTACAGCGCGGTCTCCGTCATGTGAAACTCCTCGTCGATGGCGTAGCGGTAACTGTCGATCCACGTGCCGTTCAGGCCGCTCAGCGGGACTCCCCGGCGCAACTTCAGCGCTTCACTCAGCAGCTCGTCCGCGCGGTGGTCGTCCTCGCCGATGAGGCTCCGTCCGTGGGCGGACAGGACGCGGAAGCGATGCAGGTCGACCTGCTCAGGCGCGACTTCGAGGCGGTACGTCCCGTGATCGGTGATGAGCGCCTCCGCCAGCCCGACACCCAGGAGGCGGTGGCGCAGCCGGGAGACGAGTTGATAGATGGTCTCGTTCACGACCTCCTTTCCGTCGTAGACGACCTGGACGACCCGGTCACGGCCGACCGCGTGGTCCTCCGCAGAGAGCAGGAGCACCAGCAGGCACCGTTCGCGATCGGGGCCGAACTCGATGGCCGTCCCCCGGCGTACGCCCTGACGGGGCCGAGGAGCTGGAAGCGCACCGTCCGGTCCGCAGGCACCGCGACTTCTTCGTGCACGCCGCACGCTCCGTTTCGTCATGGTGTTCGGGCTTCGTGGAGTGCCGCCGCAATGTGGCCGGCAACCCAGGCGGCAACGCGTAGGCCAAGGTCAGCGGCAATGCGGCGGCCGGAGTCTGTGATCCTCCGCGGGCACGAGGCCCCCTGAGGAAGTGGAGGACATCGCGATGAGCGAAACCCGGACGACCTTCCGCAAGAGCAGCTACTCCGGCGCGGCCAACAACAACTGCGTCGAGGTCGCGATACACCCCGGCAAGGTCGTGGTGAGCGAGACCGGCGCCGCCGAACGGACGGAGCGGACGTACACCCCTGAGGAGTGGGCCGCCTTCGTCGGAGGCGTCGAAGGACGGGGAGTTCGACGACCTCGTCTAGGCGGGCCGGTGCGGCGCGCAGCCCTCGTCCGCGCCGCACCGGCAGGCGACGGCGCTCAGGGCGGCCGCCGTACGGTGGGGGCTGTGGAGACATGTCAGCTCCGCCCGGCCAGGTCGCGCAGGAAGGCCAGCGAGCCGTCGCGGTCGAGGGCCTGCAGCGCGGCCTCGTCGTACGCGTCCGCGTAGCGCCGGACCTCGTCGGCCTCGTGGGCGAAGTGCTCCCGGTCGAGGAACTCCAGCTGTACGACTCGCGGCTCGTCCCGGTAGAACTCGAAGATGTGGAAGGCGAGGCCCATCGCACGGTGCGGACCTGCGCTCAGCGGCAGCACCCGCAGAGTCGTCGTGGGCATCATGGCGACGTCGATCAGCCGTTCGTACTGCTCACGCATCACGTCGCGATCTCCGACGGGACGGCGTAAGGCGGTCTCGTAGAGCACCACGGAGAGGCGTGGAGCCAGGTCACGTGTGAGCACGCGCTGACGGGCGTTCCGCAGCGTACTCTGCGCTCGACCTCTTCCAGCGGCAGGTCGCCGAGAGTTGCCATCAGCTCCCAGCGTACCGGTAGGTCTGCAGCAGGCCGGGCACGAGGTTCGGCTGGTGAGTGCTGATGGCACTCGCCTCGTCCTCCAGGATCAGGAGGGTCTCAAAGGTCCCGTCCACGAGGTCGGCGTAGGGGTACCACCAGTTCTCGCCCAGCTCCCGCGCCAGGCGGATGATGCCGGCCCGGCGTTCGCCAGCACCCGGTAGAGGTCGAGCAGGTCACGGGCCTCGGCATGGCGGAGCGCGGCTATGCCGTCTCGATGCGCCGATTCTGAGCTGTGAGGTGTCGAGGTGCTCGGCCACCTGGTCGATCGTCCACCCCGCATCGGCACGGAGTTTTCGCAGCTGCACCGATTTCCGTCTTGGCACGTGCGGGTTTCCCAGCCCCCGTATCATCGGCGTCCCTCTGAGCCTGACTCTGGAGCGCGCCACCGGGTAGGTAAATTTCGTTACGGATGTCGAAGTATGCATCTTTCAAGAAGAGAGTTGCAATAAGTTCGGCGAAGTCTGGATTGCCACTGTTCACAGTATCTGGCAGCTTATATGCAAATTGCATTTGGCAAGTCAAAGCTATGCTCACGGCATCGGCATACTGGGCGGTAGCTATAATGATCTTCGGCCGGTCGGTCCCGAGGGGAAGAATGAAGTCCAGATGACAGCAGGTGGCAGGAGCCCGGTGATGCGTCGCCGGAGGCTGGCCGCAGAGCTACAGCGACTGCGCGCAGCCTGGCAGCGCACACTGGAAGAGGTCGCGCCTACCTGGAGTGCTAGCGGCAAGATCAGCCGGATCGAGGAACGGGCAGGTGGCCGTCCGCATCCAGGACGCCAGAGACCTGCTGGAGCTGTACGCCGTCACCGGGGATCACGTGAGGCCTGTTGCAGATGGTCCGGCAGGCGCGGAGCAAAGGCTGGTGGTGCAGTACTCCGATGTGTGGGGAGGGCATGGAGACCTCTCAGTTTGAGGACGAGGCGACGACATCTCGATCTACGAGACCAACCTCGTAACAGGTCTCTTCCAGACGCGACTACGCGCGAGTCTGATGGACGCTGGAAGGACGTGCGCTCGACGATGTGCGCGACGTCTCGACCTGCGGATGGAACGCAGCACATCCTGCTGCGGACCTCACGCCGCGTCTCAATGTCGTCTCGACGAGGCATGCCTCGGCGGGCGTCGGCGGGCACGCGTGATGGCCGAGCAGTACTGGCGGCTCCTGACGGTCGCGACCAGCCGAACGTCAGCCTGCGCGTCCTTCCTTTCGAAGCGGGCCCACACCAGGCGATGGGCTTCCCCTTTCACATCTTCGAGTTCACGGCGATGACCCCGCGATCGTCTACGTGGAGTTGCTCAACGCAGCGAGGTCGTGGAGACCGCAGAGGAGGTCGGCCGTTACCGGGCCGCCTTCACCCAGGTGCGCGAGCGCGCCTTGTCTCGGAAGAGTCGGTGCTCTTCCTCGAAGGTCTCACGAAGGACGCCTGAACGGCGTTTCCGCGCCACGTAGGGGCGCGGAAACGCCGCCTACTCCTACGAGAGCAGGTCGTAGACCCCGTCACGTACGAGCTCGAGGAAGGCCTCCCAGCACGCTGCCCGCGATCAGCAGCATCGGCCCGGAACGGTGCTTCGAGTCGCGCATGGCGACCCCGCCTTCGGCCTTCGCGATCTCGACGCACGCGCCATGTGCGCTTCCGCCACTGCGAGTGCTCTGAACCAGCTCGGGCGCTCCACCGGGATCGGCCGTCGCTCGTCACACATGATCTACTCTCCCTTCACCGGCGGCCAGCGCGCTGGCAGGGAGAGCGTGCGATGTGATTGCGCGAGCAGGACGAACTTGCGTTATGCGTGCTGCAGTAGGGAGTGAGATGGAGGAGATGTGATGGGGCGATGAGCGAAATCCGCCTTTTCGGGCCACATCGCCGGTGGAGTGAGTTCCGGGGCTCGCTGGCCCTGCCGGAGGAGACTCTGGACGTGCTCGACCGGGCCGTGGAGTTCGCCGTGGAGCGGCATGGGGAGCAGCGGCGGCCTGCCGGGGAGCCGTACCTGGAGCATCTTCTCGAGACGGTCGACGTGCTCGTCAACGGGCCCGGGGTGACCGATCCGGACCTTCTCGTCGCCGGGGTGTTGCATGACGTCGTCGAGGACACCGGTACGTCGATCGGTGAGGTGGAGGAGCGGTTCGGGGGTGAGGTCGCGCGGCTCGTCGGCTGGGTGACCAAGTCCGACGGGCCTCGGCACGATTACCTCACCTCGCTGGCGGGCGCGCCGGACGACGTGGTGGTGCTCAAGCTCGCCGACCGGCTCAGCAACGTGCAGCGGCTCGACACCCACCCTCGGCCGGCCAAGCGGGCCTCCTACTACAACGAGACCGTGGAGTACCTCGTGCCGCTGGCCGTACGGCACGCCTGGTACGAGAACTGGTACGCCCTTTGGCGTGAGAAGTTCGCGTACCTGGCTCTGTAGGCGCTTTGTAGCGGCCGTCCGCACACTGATCCCGCGATTCGCAGCCGGTCCCCGGACCCCAGCTCGGTTCGCGAACCTCAGCCTCAGAAGGGATCGGTATGCAGATCAAGCGCGGGAAGAAGATCGGGCTCGCCTCGGCGGTGGCGGTTGTCGCCATCGGAGGTGCGCTGGGCATGTCGGCGCCGGCGATGGCGGCTCCGGCCGCTTCGGCGGGCCAGACGGTCGTCGCCCCCAACACCGCCGCGCAGGCGGTCGCCTGGTACTCCAGCCGCAGCGGCAGCACCGCGTACGAGGGCTACTGCGAGAAGGCCGCCCGCCTCTCGTGGAACCGTACGACCCACCACGCGTCGGCGATCGACCACTGGAACTCCTCCGACGGCGCCAAGCACACGACCGGCACCCCGCCGAAGGGCGCGTTCGTGTTCTGGAACATCAGCTCGTTCGGTCACGTCGGTGTCGCCGACGGCAACGGCGGTTTCTGGTCCACCAGCATCAGCGGCCACATCGGCCACGCGACCAGCGTGAGCCACTTCAGCAACTACCTCGGCTGGAAGCCCGGCAACAGCAACTGAGGTAAGGCACGGCGCCGCGTGTCCGGAGCGCGCGGCGCCACCGCCCCCTCAGCCCGCCGGCTCGTGCAGCGACTCCAGGCGTTCCGAGGCGGCCTTCTCCTGTGCCGTGTCGCCGAGCTCGCGCCACAGGGCCGCGGCCTCGCGCAGGTACATGACGGCGGTCGTCGTGTCGCCGCCGGCCATCCGCAGCTCGGCGCGTAGCTGAAGCCCCGCCGCGTGGCCCCGGCGGTTGCCGAACCTGCGGAAGATGTCCAGCGCGCGGTCGAGCGTCGTCTCCGCCGGCCAGGTCTCCCCGTCGGCGAGGTGGCATCGCGCCAGGTCGAGCAGGACGTACGCGGTGCACCGGTCGTCCCCGAGATCGTTGAAGACCGTGCGTGCCTCCTCCAGGCGGCCGCGCGCTCCGGAGGTGTCGCCCTGCCGGAGGTTCAGCTCGGCGAACTGGCTGAGGATCCGCGCCTCCCGGTGCCGGTCCCCCGACTCGCGCGAGCGCGCCAGCGCCGTCTCCACCCAGCCGCGCGCCTCGTCCGTACGGCCCTGGGAGATGAGCGTGACCGCGATGGAGCTGCGGACCTGCGCCTCGATGTGGCGGTCGGTCTCGGCGGTCAGCGCCGGCAGCGCGGCGTGATACCGGTCCAGCGCCTGCTCGTTCCTTCCGAGGACCCGGTGTACGGTCCCGAGCCCGACGTCGGCCAGCGCCATGCCGCGCGCGTCGCCGAGCCTGCGGCACAGATCGCGTGAACGCCCCATCGCCGCCGCCGCCTCGTCGTAGGAGTCCTGGTAGACGTGGACTTGGCCGAGCGCGCGCAGCAGCACGGCCTCACCGCGCCGGTTCCCCGCGGCGCGTACGGCCTGGAGCGCCCGCTCGTGGCCGTTCCGCCAGTCCTCGTACAGGCTGCGCTGGTCGAAGTAGGGCACGAGGACGATCGCCAGCTCCCAGGCCTGCTCCGCCAGGCCGTACTCCGACGCGACGGCGACCGCGTCGAGCAGCGCGCGGCGCTCGGTGTCGAACCAGGCCGTCGGGTCGGCGAGCAGACGTTCGGTGAGCGCCGGGTCCAGGTGGCGCCGGGGCGAGGCGCCCGGCAGCGGTGTCAGCAGGCTCGCCGGCAGCCGCGCCGCCGCCTTCTCCGCGACGCCGAGCCAGGTGCTCAGCAGGCGGACGATCGCGGCGTCGCGCTCGCGGTCGGGCTCGGCGAGCGCCTCCTCGCGCGCGTACTGCCGGAGCAGACCGTGCAGCCGGTAGCGCGGCCGTCCGTCCGCGGGGACGAGTTGCAGCAGGCTCGCGTCGACCAGTTCGTCCAGTACGTCGTCCTCGTCCGTACGGTCGAGGAGCGCGCCGACCACCCAGCCGGGCAGTTCCGGCGTGCCGAGCAGCCCGAGCAGGCGGAACGCCCGCGCCGCGACCGGCTTCAGCAGCCGTACGCTCAGGTCGAAGGTCGCACGAACGCCCAGGTCACCGACCTGGAGTTCGCTCAGCCTGCGCGACTCGTCCTCCAGGCGCTCGCCGAGGACGCGCAGCGACCAGCCCTGGCGCCCGCTCAGCTTGGCGCCCGCGATGCGGATCGCCAGCGGCAGGCTGCCGCAGGCGCGGACGATCGCGGCGGCCTGGTCGGGTTCGCGCGCGACGCGTTCGGCGCCGGCGATGCGGGTCAGCAGCCGGATCGCCTCGTCCTGGCCGAAGACGTCCAGCTCGATGTGGCGCGCCCCGGGCAGGTCGGTGAGCTGGCGCCGGCTGGTGATCACCGCCGCGCTGCCCGGCGTCGCGGGCAGCAGCGGCCGTACCTGCGCGGCGTCGGCGGCGCCGTCGATCAGCACGAGCACGCGCCGGTCGGCGAGCCGGGAGCGGTAGAGCGCGGCGCGTTCGCTGAGGCTGCGCGGGACCGCCGCGCCGGTGAGCCCGAGCGTGCGCAGCACCTCGACGAGGACGTCGCCGGGATCACGCCGCTGCCCGCCCGCGCCGGTCAGGTCGAGGTAGAGCTGCCCGTCGGGGAAGGCGCCGCGCAGGCCGTGGCAGGCGTGCAGGGCGAACGTGGACTTGCCGATGCCGGGCGGGCCCGTCACCACGACGACGGGCGGCGGCGCGGCCGGCGACCGGTCGCGTACGACCCGGGCCAGCTCGCGCGCGGCGTCGTCGCGGCCGGTGAAGTCCGGCGTGTCGGCGGGAAGCTGGCAGACCGGGAAGATCTCCTCGTGCCGCCGGTCGGAGCCGCGCAGGATGCTCTCGTGGATCCGGCGCAGCCGCGGGCCGGGCTCGGTGCCCAGCTCGGCGACCAGGTGCTCGCGCGCCTCGGCGTACGCGCTGAGCGCCTCCGCCTCGCGACCCCCGGCGTTCAGTGCGAGCATGAGCTGCTGCCAGAGCCCCTCGCGCAGCGGGTGGCGTACGAGCAGGCTCCGCAGGCCGGCGATGTTCACGGTGTGCCGGCCGGACGCGAGCCGCAGCGCGCAGACCTCCTCGACGGCCTCCAGCCAGCGTTCGACGAGCCGCGTCGCCTCGGCCTGCCACAGCGGGCTCGGCGGAACGTCCTCGACCGGTTCGCCCCGCCACAGTGTGAGGGCCTGTTCGAGCATGCCCTCGTCCCGCCGGTCCAGCAGGTCCTCGAAGACGTCGAGGTCGAGCTCGCCGGGGAGGACGGCGATCAAGTAGCCGTCGGCGTGCCGCCGGATGCGCTGGCCGTTCTCGATCGGCGGCAGCGACGCGCGCAGGCCTGACACGTACGTGTGGAGGTTCGCGACCGCGGACCGCGGCGGCCGGTCGGGCCACAGCGCCTCCACGAGCTGGTCGGCCGACACGGCGCGGTCGTGGTTGAGCAGGAGCGCGGCCAGGAGGACGCGCTGCTTGGTCCCACTGATCCGCGGCCCGTCATCGTCGTCCCACACGGCGAGAGGGCCGAGCACTCCGAAACGAAGCCTCTGGTCGGACACGACTACCTCCTCGGGCGCCGTTCGCGTTTCGCCGGAAACATTCGGAAATTGTGCAGAAAGGTCGCAGCATAGCCACGACCGCTTTTGTCTCCCTCTGCATCACCGATCAGTTCGGGAAGCGCCTCCGGTCCGCCCCGGCGACCGGGCACATGTTCGTCGACGTCACGCAGGCGGGGCAGGTGACGAATATGTGGTTTCGGTCGTCCCTCCCGAGCCGTCGGTGAACCTGGACGGCGTGGACGACGTCTCCTGAGAGATGGGCACTGACGCGCGGGACCTGATGCGTTATCTCCGCCTCAACGCGGAGAGCCTGCCTGTGGCGGAGCTGGCACGGCTCGTCGAGCGGGCCGCTCTCTCGATGTCGCTCGCCGACCTGGCGTCGGCGTCCTCGGCTCTGGCGGACGCGCCTTCCTCGACGACTGCCATGCACGCGTTCGGGTACGCGTGCATGGAACACGACGCCTCCTTCCTGGCCGTCCCGGCGCTGACGGAGGCTCTCACGCGTGACCCGGCGTCCCGGCCGATCATGATGGAGCTGGCGTCGGCGCTGGAACGCGAGGAGCGGCACGCCGAAGCGGTCGCGGTGCTGGAGCGCCGCGACGCGGACCTTGAGCCGTGGCCTGACCGGTACCTCCTGGTCTACAACGCCGTCCTGTCCGGAGACCTGGCGAAGGCGCGGGCGCAGTTCGAGCGCCTGTCGGGCCCGTCCGAGGAACGCTGGCTGCCCGCGTACGACCGCGTCCGCCGCATGCTGGACCGCTCCGCGGACTCCACGCCCGGCCCGCGCGACCTGCGCGGCTGGCACTACGTGCTGACCGGCGGAATCCTGAGCACGCTGTGCTCCGACGAGGAGACGACCGGCCGCTGGGCGTACGTCGGCGACACCTACGCCCGCTGCCTGCTCGGCCTGAACCGCCTCCGCCTGATCCTGGACACCACGGGCGTCCGGTTCCGTACGGTGTCGCTCCTGCCGGATCGTTCGAGCCTGATCCTGGGCCTGGCCGCGTCGTTACTCCTGGGCGTCCCGGCGGAGCCGTTCGGCGGCGGCTCACCGGGCTCGGTCGTGATCGCGTACGACCTCCGCGACTCGGACGAGATCATGCCGTTCCTACGGGAACGCCACCCTCACCAGATCGTGTACGAGCACGCCACCTGCTGGACCGACCCGCCTCTGGTCGCCGCCGACGTGTCGACGCTGCTCGTCCAGACCATCACCCCGCCGTGGCCCCTGGAACGGCCGGCGGACGCGGCGGCACTGGAGATCACCCGAGCCGGGGAGGAGCCTCTGGTGGACGAGCCCCTGGCGACCTTCGCCCGCGACGTCACCGACCACTGGCTGACCGGCCCGAGAGACGGAGTCCCGTCCTCCGGGCCGGTCCCCGGCGACCGCTTCGCCTGAGCCTTCAGCCGCCTGCGGGGAGCAGCGGCAAGGTGATCGAGGACGGGTGGGACGGCGTGCGCTGGACGCGGTAGACGCCGCCGAGCAGCGACAGGAGCTGCGGGGGCGTCGGGAGCAGGTGGGGGAAGTCCGTCGTGTTCACCGTGACCCGTACGCGGTGGCCGGTGGCGATCGTCGAGTACGTCGGGAAGACCTCGATGTCGTACTTCGTCGTCACGCCGGGGATCACCGGCCTCGCCGATGCCTGCGTGTACGGGTGGTACGGCATCACCGTCGAGCCGTCGACGCTCCACGTACGCGACGCGTCGACCGCGCGGGCCGAGCCCAGGAGGGCGCCCTCGGTCAGAGGCTTGGACGTGCCGTCCGGGGCGACGTCCTCGACGTTGACCACCCACTCGGTCTGCGTCGTCGTGGCGCCCGCGTACACGGTCGCGGAGATGGGGCCGGCCAGCGTCGTGCCATGTGACATCGGGGCCGTCGTGTACGTGAGGGCGGTCGGGCCGGTCTGCGCGATGCGGTCGTCGTCCAGGCAGGGGACCGGCTTCGGCAGGTTCTGCGTCGCCAGCGAGAACGCGCCGATCAGCCACTGGTCGGTGGACCGGTCGCAGATCGACGGGCCCACCGGCGACCAGACCAGCGTGTCGGCGCCCGACGACGTGGGCTTCGCCGTCGTCAGGCTGCCGTCGTTGCGGGACGGGGCGCTGCCGGAGCGTTCGCCGGAGAAGTAGTACGTCGTCGGTGCGGCGCCGCTGATCGGGTACGTCGTCGTCTCGGCGTAGTGCCGGGTGCCCTGGTCGTAGTAGTGCAGCGGCGTACGGGTCTCGGCCATGCCCGTGTCGGCGCCCTTGAGCCAGGTGTCGAACCACTTCAACTGGAGCTCGTTGAAGACGCCGCCGCCCACCGAGGCGCTCAGGTGCGTGTAGTCGCCGTCGATCAGCTGGTAGCGGCCGGTGGTCGGCTGGCCGGCGGCCATCGGGGCGTTCACCGGGCGGCCCGCCCAGGCGTTCTGCAGGCCCGCGTAGTTGAGCGGCTCGCCGCGCTGGAAGATGTCGTACTCGCCGCCGATGAGATACGCGGGAACGCCGTTGGCGGCGACGTCACCGAGGATCTCGTTCGGCGCCTTCGCGTGCCAGTAGGAGTTGTCGTAGGAGTTCGGGCCGCCGAGGTAGGTCTGGGCGAGGAACAGGGCGTTGAAGTCCACGGTGTTCCGCAGGTGCTGGAGCAGCACCTGGACGGACGACAGCAGTTGCGCGGGGTTCTGCAGGAGCGACACGACCGGGTCGAGCAGGTTGACGAGCGGCAGCACACCACCGAGGTAGACGACGTCGAACTCGGCGTCCGGAATGCCGCCCATGAACGCCGTGTCGCGGTAGATGTCGTTGCCCGCGACCACCGGGAAGATCGCCTTGAGCGGGGAGTTCTTCCCGACGGCGCCGGCGGTGAGAAGCTGGTTGATCCCGAGGTACGACGGGCCGTGCAGGCCGACCTTGCCGTTCGAGTGCGGCAGCGCGGCGGCCCAGTTCACCAGCTCCACGCCGTCTTTGGTCTGCTTCGGGTCGAACAGGTCGTACGAGCCCTGGGAGTTCCCGCTGCCGCGTACGTCGACCGAGACGTCGATGTATCCGCGCTTGACGAAGTAGGAGACGACGCCGGAGGAGAGGCCGTTGCCGTACGTGTTCTGCGTGAGCAGTACTGGGAACGGCCCGGTCGCGGGCTTCCCGCTCGCCTCGTCCAGCGGCGAGTCGATCACAGCCCGCAGGACGGTGCCGTCGGCCATGGTGACCGGGACGTCGGTCTGCTTCGACTCCCCGTACGACGCTTCCTCGGGCGTCCACGGGTGACCGGGCGCGGAGCTGGCGGCCACGGCCTCCTGGAGCGGGTCTGCCGGGGCGGCCGGGGCGGATCGCGCGGGCGTCACCGCGAGCGAACCGGCGGCGAGGATCACGGTGAGGGGCAGGGCGGCACGGCGGGTGATTCTCATCGTCGCGTTCTCCGGGGCCGAGGGGGGTGGCGTCACCTTAAATCCGCGTTGCACTGAGTGCAAGCATCTACGCTCCATGAGCATGGAGGCCCGCGACACGAACCAGAAGCTCGCGACGTGGCGATCGATCCGCGCCGCCGCCACCGCGCTGGTGGAAGAGCACGGCTTCACCGCCGTGACCGTGGACGACATCGCCGCCGCGGCCGGAATCTCGCGGAGAACCTTCTTCAACTACTTCCCGACAAAGGCCTCAGTCCTGTTCGACCCGGACCCGTCGGTGGCCGCACACCTCACCGCGGCACTGGCCGCCTCTCCCCTGTCCGACGACCCATGGACGGCCCTACGCTCGATCTTCCGCGCCTTCGTGGTCGAGGACTACTCCGAGGCACTCCCCGTACGACGACGCCTGATGTCCGAACGCCCTGAGCTGGTCGCTTACCAGAGGGACATGCACCAGTACATCGAGGTCGCGTTGGAACACTGGTCCCGCCGCCGCTTCCCCGACGACACCCTGCACGCACAGTTGCTCGCCCGCTCCGCCACCGCCGCCCTGACGGCGGCGTTCCTGGCCTGGTCCCCCGACCTCGGCCCGGCCGACCTGGCCGACCTCGTCGACCGCGCCTTCGCCGGCGTCACGGTCCACCTGCCCTAGCGGGGCGTGAGCGTTTCGCCCCAGGTGCTGTGATCGCTGATCAGGCGGACGTCGAGCTGGATGTTGGGATAGTGGCTGTCGTCGAGGAGCATTGATATCGAGCACGGCGATCACGTAGCCGAAGAAGTCCTTGGCCCGCCCGTCGTGCCATGGAGTAGGCGTCGATCGCGCCATCCCGCTCCTCGCACCGTGCTCGGCGACCAGCTGAAACGTACGGGTCGCCGCCGTACCGGTACGAGACCCACGGGGACATCGCCATTTCGTCAGGTCAATTACGGCCGGCGTGGTTCTCGTATTCCTCGCGGTTGGTGAGGACCTCGTCCATGTGCGCCTCGGCCCATGCCTTGATGCCGCGCATCACCCCCTGGAGCGAGAGGCCGAGGTCGGTCAGGGCGTACGTGACCGTGACCGGCACCGTCGGTGTCACGGTGCGGGTGACCAGGCCGTCGCGTTCGAGGGAGCGCAGCGTCTGGGTGAGCATCTTCTGGCTGACCCCGGCCAGCCTGCGGGACAGCTCGGAGTAGCGCATCGGCTGCGGCTCGCCGTCGTCTCCGTCGGGGCCGTCGCCGCCCAGCGCGGCCAGGATCAGCGCGACCCACTTGTCGGAGATCCGGTCGAGTAGCCGACGGCTGGGGCATTCCGCCAGGAACGCGTCGTAGTCGCCCTTCGCCTGAGCCCGTTTCTGGGCCGCCGTTCTCGTCGCCATCGACCGCTCCTTTCCCGCGCCGGGGTGTTACGCACTTCTGGGTGCGTACTTCCCGCTGGAGAGCTACCTGCCCATAGTGAAGCAGGTCGACCCAAGGAGCGAAACCATGAACGTCTCTACTTTCCGTACGGCCGTCGTCCGCACGCCGACCGGCCCCGACTCCATCGAGATCATCGACGTTCCCGTCGTCGAACCCGGGCGCGGCGAGGTCCGCGTCGCGATCGCCGCCGCGGCGGTCAACCCCGTCGACCTCGGGGTGGCCCGCGGCCTCTTCCACTCCATGGGCCTGGTCCACCAGCCCGAGTACACCGGCCTGGGCTGGGACTTCGCCGGAACCGTCGCCGCCACCGGCCCCGGCGTGGACCTGGCGCCCGGCACCCGCGTCGCCGGCCTGGTGGACGGCTTCGACCGCGACTTCGGCACGTACGCCGAACAGCTCGTCGTACGGGTGTCCGACATCGCCGTCGTTCCCGACGAGCTGGACCTGATCGCGGCGGCGACCGTACCGCTCAACAGCCTGGCCGCCGCCCAGATCGTCGACCTACTCGGCGACGCGCCGGGCGGCGGCCGGTTGCTGGTGACCGGGGCGGCGGGCGCCGTCGGAGCGTACGTGACGGCGCTCGCGCAGGACCGCGGCTGGCAGGTGACCGGCCTGGCCAGAGCCGAGGACGAGGAGTTCATCCGAGGCCTCGGCGCCGAGTTCACCACGTCCGCGAAGCCGGGCTGGGACGCGGTCGCCGACGGCGCGGTGATGCAGGAACGAGGCTTGGCACTGGTCCGAGACGGCGGGATCTTCGTCGGCGTCCAGCCGGGCGCCGAGCCGGCCGCCGAGCGAGGAATCACGGTAAAGGTCGTGGTGGCCCACCCGGACGGCGCCCGCCTGGCCACCCTGCTCGCCCGCACCGCGTCCGGCGGGCTGCCGGCGCGAGTACAGGGAGTCCTGCCCCTGGACCAGACCGCCGACGCCCACCGTGCCATGGCCAAGGGCGGAGCACGCGGCCGCTACGTACTCGAACCCTGAGATCGGCCATCCTCCACCCACGCCAGGAATCCAGGTCTCCGACGCCGAACTCGCCACCCAGCCGGCCGCGTACTGGACCGGAGTGGCCTACGAGGCCCTCATCACGTTCACGTGAGCCCAGCAGTCCGAGCGCGGATCGTGCTCGCCTGAGCACGTGGATTGCCTGGCGTGGGCTCCCGGGGCTCGGGAGCATCTTTGATCACGTGCCCTTCTGAGCCATCCGTGGTCCGTCCGCCTCAGCCACCGCTACTGAGGGCCGCCGTCTCCCCGTCCGCGGTGTCTTCGGCCTCGTAGCGCAGCAGGTCTCCTGGCTGGCAGTCGAGCGCCTCACAGAGCGCGGCGAGGGTCGCGAAGCGTACGGCCTTGGCGCGGCCGTTCTTGAGCACCGCCAGGTTGGCGGGGGTGATCCCGACACGGTCCGCGAGCTCACCCACGGACAGCTTCCGCTTGGCCAGCATCACGTCGATGTCGACAGTGATCGGCATTCAGATGACCTCATCCAGCTCGGCCTGCATCTGCGTCGCTTCGACGTCACGCGCGACGGCTTGCATGAGCAGCGTCCGCAGGACGAGCACGATGAGCGCGACCCCCAGGACCGCCATCCCGATCCCGCCCATGATCACAGTGATACCGGGGCTGTCCGAATGCTCCGGCGCCAGGACGGCCGTGAGCACGAACCACAAAAGGGCAGACCCCGTGATCGCGCCGATCACGATGTCCACGTACCGGAACGCCGCGTCGGAGAACACCGTTCCACGCCGCGCCATCGTCACCAGCCGCCAAACACAGACCACGACGACCTGAGCCGCCACAACGCCCAAGATCACGATCACACGAACCGGCGTCAGCGGGAACGACCCGTCCTCCGGGTCGTTCCCGCTGAACAGCGCCCACAGCAGTACGGCCTGCACGAACACGGTACTGGCGAACACCCCCACCAGCACGACGCGCAGCGCACGCACCGTCACCACTCCCATGGTCACTCCTTCGATCGAAACACGATGCAAATCTATCGAGATTCGATAGGTATGACAACACGTCGGCCGAGAGGAAGCCGCTCACAAGGAATACGACATCCCTGCCGGTGCCGAGGTAGACGGCATCGGAGGAGTGCCGGTTGGTCGTCGGAGGAAAAGTTGGCATTGGCCAGCCACGGACGATGAGTCGTCCGGAACAAAAAAGCCGCCGCCGACCCGCTCCAGGCCTTTTGAGGCCGTGGTGCGGTCGGCGGCGGACGGGAGACCTACGCGCCGTGGCGCGAAGTCTCCACAGAATTGTCAGAGCATCGTCGCGGCCACGTCACGGCCGTTTGGCGACGGGTACCGAAGCTCAGCGGTGACCCCAGCGGTGGTCCCAACGCCGGTCCCAACGCCGATCCCAACGCGGGTCCCACCGGTAGCGGCCGATGCTCGGGTCGAAGTGCCAGTAGCCCAACCGGGGGTCGTGCCGCCAGTAGCCCCACTGCGGGTCGTACTGGTTGCCCTGGCGCACGTCCCAGCGGGGATCGTTGTCCCGGCGCGGGTCGACGGCACGGACCCCGTGCGGCCGAACCGGCCCGACGTCGGCCTTCACCGCATGGTGAACCGACGCGGTAGCGGCCGAGGCGACCGGCATGAGTCCAGCCAGCGTCCCGACGGCGATGGCCGGACCGACCAGCGCGGCCTTCATGGTCGTTGAAAGAGGTTGCATGGATCCCCGTATCGTTGTCGTGAACGGACGCTTGTCATCGTTCCGCATGCGACGGAATGACAAGCCCAACGAATCGTCAACGAAAAGCGGCGGAATGAGTCCGTAATATGCACAACGCGGAGCCGCAGACGGATTCTTCGGGAGTCCACGATATGGAGTGCTTTAGCCCGTGCGACAGCAGTTCAGCGGGCAGGCCGGAGCATCGGCGGCGGCTGTCTATATGAAGACCTCGACCGGGTCAAGTTCGACAGTTGTGCGCTCGCCAAGCATCACGACTCCCGGCTGGGCCTCGTCGTATGCGACGTGGCTGCCGCCAAGCTGTCCGCGGCCAATTGCTCGCCGCACGATGTTCGTTTCGGGCGCTGGACATTTCCGCCGCCGAGTTCAGTGACGCGGACTTCTCATGGTACCGAGCGATCTGGTGCGCCGCGCCCCGGAAACGCAATTCTTGGTTCGCCGCGACGCCGTCACCAAGTCCGAGGGCGTCGAGCTGCCAACGTACGCTGGTTGCGTGATTGCCACGATGTTCTGTCCGGGTGACGCTCGCAGTGCCGAAGCTCTGATAGCTGGGTGTCGCCAGGGCACGAAAGTAAGGAACAGAGCGCCCGGCGAGCCGTGCTCATCAGAGCACAGGCTCTGGGTAGAGCCCTGATTCGCAATTCGCGCCGGACAGTGTTCGCTGAGTTCCTCCAGCTCGTCTCCCACGGGTAGCGGGTGGTGCGCGGCGACCCGTAGGCCACCTGAGGCCGCTGGCAGGTTCCTCGGCTCCGGAGTCCCGGCTTGCCTGTCAGGTTCTTGCTGGAGAAAGCGATCACTTTTGCCGCGGCGAAGATGATTTCTGGACACTGTGACACCAGTACCGCTATGGCCTCTGCGGGCATTCGTAACATTGCAGGCTGGCGCGACCCCGTTCTTTGCAAAGACTCGGGATTCAGGCATTGCGCACCGAGGCAGAACAGCATTGTGCAGCAGGCAAATGACAGTTGCTGATTTCGTGTGATGTTGCTAGAGGTGTCGAGCTTGCGGCCATCTGACCGTCTCCAGACGGGTCCTACCCGTAACGGTAGGGGCGGGCGCTCGAAATCACCTAATCAAGCCTACATATGCTACCGTACATGAAAGTCTGAAAATGATGGCCAACGATATTCAATTCATCCGCAGGCCGGTCTTTGCGGCGGGGATCATGGTTTGTATCATGCTCCTATCCGCTATTCCCGCCCTTGCCGTCGGACGACCCCACGCGCAGGCGGCCCAGGCGCCGGTGAATCTGGGGACGGCCGCCAACTTTGGGGTACTGGCCGGCTCGACGGTCACCAATACCGGACCCACTGTCATCAACGGTGACGTGGGATTGAGCCCCGGCACCGCCGTGACCGGATTCCCGCCTGGCATGGTGGTCGGCACAATACACGCGGCCGACGCCGTTGCCGCGCAGGCCCAGATCGATCTCACGGCCGCCTACAACGACGCGGCCTCGCGCGGTCCGGCCGCCCTCGTCTTGGGTGACCTCGGTGGTCAGACTCTGACACCCGGCGTCTACAATTCCACTTCATCGCTAGGGGTAACCGGCACGCTAACTCTCGACGGCCAGGGCGACCCCAACGCCGTCTTCATCATCCAGATGGGCTCAACGCTCACCACCGCGTCGAACAGTGTGGTGAGACTGATCAACCGCGCTCAAGCCGCCAATGTGTTCTGGCAAGTGGGCAGTTCCGCGACTCTGGGCACGAACTCGACGTTCGTCGGAAACGTCCTCGCTCTGACGTCCATCACGGTAACCACCGGCGTAAAGATCTTCGGTCGAGCGTTGGCGCGCAACGGGGCAGTCACGCTCGACACGAACATCATCAGAGCCGAGGCCGGCGAGCGCACCAACATCGATAGCTTCCCATTCCTGTACGACCAGACGGGAGCAGGCGGTGGTCTGAAGGTATGGGTCATCGCCCACCATGGCTCCGTACCGATGACGGATCCAAAGATCTTCTGCACCGACGCGGCCACTCAAGCGCCATGCCCGGACAAGAACGGGACCAAGACATGGCCCATGCCGTTGAACACCCAGCCACTGCCACTGGACACCGGCACTCCCGGCGACATAGCGACCACCGAGGTCCTGCAATTCGTGCCGGATCCATCGGGGACACGGATCTTCTATCCCGCGGTCACCACCACCCCGTTTCCGGGATTTCCGGGCGGCTCGGTGGGAGCAGGGTGTGTGGACCTGCAGAATCAGCTGAACTGCGCCTATACACCCCTCGCGGCCCTGACCAACACGCCTGGGCAGAGCAATGTCAACGGCCTGGCCGGATTCGTCGCTGTGGGCACCCATCTGTACGGCACCACGACCAGCGGGCAGGAACTGTGTATGTCCACGGCCACCCTGGCTCCCTGCCCCGGCCAGCCGTACGCCGGTAACACGCCGCCCAACGACGACAGGTCCGGTCTGGGCCCGACCGACTTCATCGGCAGTGAGGCCACCGTCGGCGGGCGGGTCTACACCGCGTCCAACGGCCCCTACGCGAGTACCACCACCAGCCCACACGCTCCGACGCTCACGTGTTTCGACCCGGCCGGCAACGCACCGTGTGCCGACTGGGGTGCCAAGGTCCTCAGCACCGCACCGGACACCTACGTAGCCACAGCGGTATTTCCCGACTACAACGCGGGCGGGACGGCAGTGGGCGTCTGCGCCGTCACAGGCAAATTCAGCACGCAGAGGCCGACGGTGAACTGTTACGACTTCGCCGGCGTCGCCGTGGCACCACCACCGGGCCTGGCGAATGTCTTCCCGGCCGGAGGCACCGGCAGCGTGATCTTTCCACCGCTGAACCTCACGGTCGGCGGGGGCCTACGCAGCTATCTGCCCTTCTACACACAGGACAACGTATATCCAGGAAACACGCTCTGCTACGACTGGACCGCCCAGGCGGCCTGCCCAGGATTCCCCCCGGCCAGCGGCCATCCCACTGTCAACGGCGGCGACACTCACGACTACGGATACGTCGGCACTACCGCCTGCATCTACGGCACCGGGGACCGCCGCTACCTGTTCACCGTGGAACCAGTGACCGGAGCCGCCGAATGCTGAGAGCGCACCCGCTGCGCATATGACGCTCCGCTCGATCCACGGCCGAAGTCGGCTCGGAGGACTCGCGGATCGTGGTGGATAGGACGATCGAAGCTACGGGCATCTCCGTAAGCTGGTACGTCTGGAACAACACGGCAGACAAGGTCGACCGTCGTACCGGCGCCGGTACGACGGCTGGCCACCCGCCTGGTCCCATCGCGTGGCATCCCGATGATTCCCATCACCGGCATTCTCATCGGAGGCACGCTGACCGCCACGTCCCTGGCGGGCCATCTGGCCGTCGAGGAACTCGCCCAACGGCGCGGAGAGGTCGAAGCCGCCTTGTCCGTCGGCTTGTCGGATCGTGATGGTGCACTGGAGCTCCGCCGAGCGCAAGCGGCCACCGCGCTCATATCGGCCTTGGACCAGACCGCGATGTTCCTCCGGAACAAGGTGCGCTACACACGCCGGTCCCCCACGGGCCCCCAAGACTCGGATCCGTCCCAACGGAAAGCCGGTATATGAGGTATTTTCCCTGGTCAGGCAAGGTGCCCCCGGCAGGATTCGAACCTGCGGCACACGGTTTAGGAAACCGTTGCTCTATCCCCTGAGCTACGAGGGCTTGACGCCGGTCAGAGCCTAGCGGACCTGACCCGTTCGTCGGGAAGCGCAGTGATCATTGCAAGCATGCCGCACTGCCGCCGGCTGAGCACCGCGGCAAGCGTACGCGCTGTATGCGGCTCTCGTCTCATGACTTTCCGGGATGCGGCGCCGGAGCGAGTCATCTTCCACAGGCTGTCACCGTACCGGGATCACTCGCAGGCTGATCCAGTCGTCGACGCCGTAGTTCAGGTCGTTCGGCGAGATCATCAAGGAGAGTCTGGTGGTTGGGCGGTCCCAGGTTGTGGTGGTGGCGGTGTCGTCGTGGGTTGTCGATGAGGGGTCGCCGCAGGCTTCGCGTACCAAGGTTTCGATGCGGGTGAACTCTTTGGTGAAGGCTTCGCGGTGGGCCTGGGCGTCGATGGTCCAGGATGCCCATTCGGTGGCGGCTTCGAGGAATGCGTCTCGGTCTGAGGTTGAGAGGTCCTCGTCCTCGCCCTCAGACGATGGCAGGAAGCTGCCGCAGAAGAGTGCGATTCCGGCGGTCAGCGGGTCCTCGTCGGTCATCGCTGGTTCGAAGAAGTGCATCGTCCAGCCGCTGTGCTCGGTCTTCCCTCGCTGTTCAGGGAGGAGGTCGGCCCAGTCGCACCAGGGGAGCCATGGTGTGCCGTCTTGGGACCGCATGACGCCGCCGGTCCAGCCGAAGCTCTCGAAGGTCGCTATGAGGTTCTCCTCGGACCATGGTGTGTCTGCGATCTTCACCATGCGCCGGACCCATGACGCGTCCACCGGTACTCGGATGATGGCCAACGGGCCCCCCAAATCGTGACTGGTCGGTCATCCTTCCAAACCGTCCCGGGGCGACGTTGGACAATCGAATAGGAGGTCCGCGAATGACGGCAGACATAGACGCGGTCGTTCTGGTCGAAGGGTTGAGTGACCGGTACGCACTGGAGGTCCTCGCTCGGCGGCGGGGCTTTGACCTGGGGGCCAGGAGAGTTCGTGTGCTCGCTATGAAGGGTGCGACGAACATTGGGGATTTTCTTGATCGCTATGGTCCGGGTGGGCTTGGTGTCAGGCTGGCGGGGCTTTATGACGCCGCGGAGGAGGGCTACTTTCGGCGTGGCCTCGTACGGGTCGGGCTCGCGCGGGATCACGTGGCGTTGGAGGAGCTCGGCTTCTTCCGCTGCTGCGACGACCTGGAGGACGAGCTGATCCGTGCTCTCGGCACCGATGAGGTTGAACGGATCATTGAGGCGGAGGGTGAGCTGAGATCGTTCCGGGTTCTCCAGCGGCAGCCTGCCCAGCGGGGGCGTAGTACGCACGACCAGCTGCATCGGTTCCTCGGGAGCCGCTCCGGCCGTAAGCACCGGTATGGGCGTCTGCTCGCCGACGCCGTCGACCTTGAACGTGTCCCGCCGGCGCTCGATCGCGTGCTCGCCCATGTGACCGGCCCGTACGACGGCGCGGGACCCGGCCAGGCCGGCTCTAAGGAGCGATGAAGCGTACGGGGCGTGGGCGCGAGGTCGGCCATGGTTCGCCGAGGCAAGGTCGTACGGGGACTGGGCGAGGCGGCCCGTACACGGCCCATGCTCGCCGTACGCGTCGAGGCGATCGTACGGACGCCCCGCCGTACCGGTGCCTTCACGGCTCGCATGACCGAGAACGGAGTGCTGGCAACGCCCGCCCGCCAATGATCGCGGACAATCAAGACAACAGCCGAACAACGAGGAGCGACATGGAATGGACGGTTCACGGGCGGCGTGCGATCTACGAGAGTCCGTGGGTCTGTCTGGATCTCGTTGATGTCGAGCTGCCCGACGGGCAGCGGTTCGAGCAGCATGTCGTGCGGATGGCGCGGCCGGTCGCGGCGGTGGTGATCGTTGAGGACGATCGGGTGTTGCTCATGTGGCGGCATCGGCACGTGACCGACACCTGGGGCTGGGAGATTCCGGCCGGGCGGGTGGAGGTCGGGGAAGAGCCCGAGGTGGCCGCCCGGAGAGAGGCCGAGGAGGAGACGGGGTGGCGGCCCGCGGCTCTGCGGCGGCTCGTCGTCTCTCAGCCTTCCAGTGGCTCCGTCGACAGCCGGCATCACATCTTCCGGGCGGACGGGGCCACGCACATCGGGCCGCCCACCGACATCACCGAAGCGGCAAAGATCGAGTGGGTGCCGCTCGCGGACGTACGGACCATGATCGCCAGTGGTGCGATCGTTAACGGTCCGACCCTTATCGGGCTGTTGCACGTGCTGTCTGAGCCTGGCGGGGGCTGACGCGCACGGGACCGAAATCCTCGCAGGGTTATCTCCCTCGGTCTGCGGGCAAAGCCCCATTGAGGTGGCCATCTGCGGGTGATCTGGTGTCTCCCGCCCGGTCGATCATGATCGATATGGGGCAAAGTGCGGCACATTTCAGACAAACCATTTGTTTCGTGCCCAGGCGGCTACCTCGAATGACAGACGCGTCATGGTCGTGGCGCGTACGGTCCATAGGAAGGCGAGCCAACCATTCGAGGAGCCTCCTTGGACACGGTTCAGCAACTGCACGACATCTCGGACACCGAGGTCGCAGGCTGGCATAACGTCGTTGCTGCGTCGGTGGTGAACGATCTGCCCGGCGAGCCGGTGCCGCCTCTTGATCAGGTGCACGGGTACCTGACGACGGCGGGCCTGGGCAGCCGCCACCTCCTGTGGGTGGCCAAGTCCGATGGTGAGACCACCGGGGTCGCGCGGCTGAGGCTCTTTGACGGCTCCGGCCGTGCCCATCTGGGCGAGTTCGCGATCCACGTGCATCCCGACCATCGGCGGCGCGGGATCGGCACGCGGCTCCTGGAGACGGTGGCCGAGTCCGCCAGGCAGGAGAAGCGCCGCAGCATCGTCGTCGAGGCCTCCTCCGAGACCTCCGGCGTGCCGTTCCTGGAGGCCACCGGGTTCACCTGTGTGCTCTCGCTCAGCCTGCTGCTGCTCAGCGTGCACGAGGTGGGCGGCATCGAGGAGATCGTGCACTCCGAGCACACCGGCTACCGCCTGGTCCGCTGGCTCGGCGTCGTACCGGACGACTTCGCGGAGACGTTCGCCACGGCCAAGAGCGCCATGGGCGACATGCCGACCGGCGACATGGACTACGGCACGACCACCTGGGACACCGACCGCGTACGCGACATGGCCGAGGTCGTCGAGAAGCGCGGCGACACGCTCCTGACCGTCGCGGCGGTGCACGGCGACCAGATCGCCGGCTTCACCGAGCTCGTGATCCCGGTCGGCGACGGCACCCGGGCGATCCAGTACGACACGGCCGTCGTGCCCGAGCATCGCGGCAACGGCCTGGGCCTGTGGGTGAAGGCGGCCATGCTCGACTGGCTGCGCGACGAGTGGCCCGCCGTCGAGGAGATCGAGACCGACAACGCCGAGGACAACGCGCACATGCTCGCGGTCAACGAACGCCTCGGCTTCCGCCCCCTGCGTAAAACCCGCCAGTACCAGTGCGATCCTGAGGCGATCCGCTAACCGGAGCGGCGCTCTCCCCGGCCACACGGTCTAAAGTTACCGGGAGTTCAGGGAGGCGCTTTTGCTGTACACGTTCATGTACCGGGTGATCAGGCCACTGCTCCGGCTCATTTACCGGCCGCACGTCACGGGGCTCGACAACATCCCCATGGACGGGCCGGTCATCCTCGCCAGCAACCACCGGTCCTTCGTGGACAGCGTGGTGATCCCGCTCGTCGTACCCCGCCGGGTGACGTTCCTCGCCAAGGCGGAGTACTTCGAGGGCCGGGGCGCCGCGCGGATCCTCGGCGCGTTCCTGTACTCGATGGGCCACATCCCGGTCCCGCGTACGGAGCAGCGCGCCGCCGTCGCCGCCCTGGACATCGCGCTGAAGACCCTCGACGAGGGCAACGCGTTCGCGATCTACCCCGAGGGCACGCGGTCGGAGGACGGCCGTCTGTACCGCGGGCACACGGGCGTGGGCTGGCTCGCCCTGAACGCCAAGGTGAGCATCGTCCCGGTGGCGGTCAGCGACACCGAGCGCATCATGCCGGTCGGCGCCCGCCTCCCCCGCGTCGTACGCCCGAGCGTGAAGTTCGGCAAGCCGATCGCGTACGAGTCGTTCGCCGACATGCCCGCCGCTAAGGGCCGCCGCGCCCTCGTCGACGAGATCATGACGGAGATCCAGAAGCTGTCCGGCCAGGAGTTCACCGGCACCTACAACGAGCGCTCCAAGGTCGTCCCGACCTAGGGCCTGTCTGACAAATCCGCTGTCCGGCTGCGCGGCGCCCAGACGCACCCTCGCCGCGTTGTCGTCGGTCGCCGGCCACAACCAGGCCGACTCCCTCCTCCGCCTTGCGAGGGCACGCCTGGACGCCGCTCGCTACGAACGTGATTTGTCAGACAGGCTCTAGGGCCTAGATCGACTGCTCGAACCACACGACCTTGCCGGTGGGGGTGCGCTGGGTGCCCCAGCGGTCGGCGAGGGCGGTGACGAGCTGGAGGCCCCGGCCGCTCTCGTCGGTGACCTCCGCGTGGCGGAGGGCGGGGAGTTCGTGGCCGTCGTCGCGTACCTCGCAGAGCAGTGAGCCCGCGCGGATCAGGCGTAGCCCTATGTCGCCCGCGCCGTGCCGCAGCGCGTTGGTGACCAGCTCGCTGACCAGCAGCTCGACCGTGTCGATGAGCTCGGTGAGACCCCAGGTGCCCAGGGTGCGGCGGGTGAGTTCGCGGGTGCGGCGGACCATCGTGGGGACGGCGTCGAGGGTCCAGGAGAACACGTCGTCCTTGGGGATGCCCTCGAAGCGTACGGCGAGCAGGGCGATGTCGTCGTCGTGGCGGCCGGTCGCGCCGAAGGCGTCGATCAGGGTCTCGCAGATGCTCTCCAGCGGCTGCGGCGGGCCGGCGAGGTAGTCGCGCATCGCCTCCAGGCCGACGTCGATGCCCTGGCCTCGGCGTTCGACGAGGCCGTCGGTGCACAGGACGAACTGGCTTTCGTCCTCGACCTCGAACACCACCGTCTCGAACGGGACGCCGCCGACGCCGATCGGGGCTCCGGCGGGTACGTCGAGCAGCTCGCTGTCGCCGAAGGGCGAGACGAGCACCGGGGGCAGATGCCCGGCGTTGGCGATCTCGCACAGCCGGGCCACCGGGTCGTACACGGCGTAGATGCAGGTGGCGAGGTACTCGTCGCCGAGGCGGCGGGCCAGGTCGTCGAGCTGGCGAAGTAGCTGGCCGGGCGGGAGGTCCTGGGCGGCGAGGGTGCGTACGGCGGTGCGAAGCTGGCCCATGATCGCGGCGGAGGTGAGGCCGTGGCCCATGACGTCGCCGACGACGAGTGCGAGCCGGCCGCCGGAGAGCGGGATGGCGTCGAACCAGTCGCCGCCGACGCGTACGGCCTCGTTCGCCGGGACGTAGCGGTAACAGATCTGGGCTCCGGCGACGACGGGCGGGGCGTCGGGCAGCATGCTCTGCTGTAGCTCGGCCGCCGCGCGCGCCTCGCGGCGGTAGAGGCGGCCGTTGTCGACGCAGATGGCGGCGCGGCGGCACAGCTCCTCGACGAGCGCGATGTCGGGCTCGTCGAACGGCGTCCGGTCGTCGCGGCGGAGCAGCGAGATGTTGCCGAGGACGGTGCCGCGGGCTATCAGCGGCGAGACCAGCAGCGCGCGGCCCTCCAGCAGCGGGCGCAGGTCGCGGTCGCCGAAGCGCGCCGAGACGCGGGCGGCGAGACGCTCGCTGACCTTGGGGATGGTGACGCTCCGCCCGGTCGTCAGCGCCTGGGTGTACGGGGTGGCGGGCGGCAGCCGGAGGGTCTCCCAGAGGGGGACGACGCCGTCCCAGCGGCCGATCTCGTCGTCGTGGCACCGGGCGACGCGCACCGCGCTGGGTGATTCGTCCGGGGTGACCGGCGGGAGCTCCTCGTCGGAGACGATGGACTCCAGGAGCAGCACGTCGGCGTAGTCGGCGAACCTCGGCACTAACGCGTCGCACAGCGCGGCGGCGGTCTGCACCGGGTCGAGGGTGTCGACGATCTGCGCGCCGACGTCGTTGAGGAAGTCGAGCCGCTCCTTGGCCGCGGCCTGCTCCAGGCTGCTGACGGAGATCGGCTCGGCGCACGGCATGGTCGCGGCCTTCAGCCGGCGTACGCGCGGGGCGGGCGAGCCCCAGTAGGCGGCGAACGGCAGGCGGGCGGTGACGCTCACGTTGACCGCCGGGTAGCCGCAGGCGAGCACCTGGCGGACGATCGGCTCGGCCGCGCCGGGCTGGGTCAGCGGCAGCATCTCGGTGAGCCGGCGGCTGAGCAGGGCCGTGTCGGCGCCGGCCGCCTGGAGCAGCGTCGGCTCGACGCGCAGCACGCGTACGCCGCCGTCGCCGGACAGCGTCAGCTCCGAGGGGGCCGACACGAGGATGTCGCCGATCGCCAGCCCGGGGCCTTCCTCACGCAACCGGTGCACGTCGATCGCGATGGCGAGGATCCGCGCGCGGTCGGGACCGGTCAGCGGGTACACCCACCACGCGACCTCGCACAGGCGGCCGTCGTCGACGCGCGGGACCAGGCAGATGCCCGCCCAGACGTGCCGGAAGTGGGACGTGCAGGGCTCGAAGGCCTCCTGGTGTTCGCGCGGGAGGCGGAGCAGCGTACGGAGCGGGCGCCCGACCGCACCCTCGTGGGCCACGCCGAAGATCTCGGTGGCCACGCGGTTCCAATGGGTGACCCGGCCGAGATCGTTCATGACGATCACGGCCATGGGGGCGACCCCGAGCAGGTGTTCGTCGAGCAGCTTGGGCGAACCGGCGACCGCCGCCCGCGCGACAGGATGCTGACGAGTGACCAAAAGGACACCTCCCGAGCGAGTACCGCCGATGGGGCCCCCGAACCCACTGTGATGACGACGTTACATCCCGTGAGGAATCCGTGCTCGTTTTAGTGGCGATTTTCAGCCGCACGGGGGATTAATGCTCTACTCAGAGCATGACGCGTCCTCCGGCGACGTCGATCGTCAACCCGGTCAGCCAGCCGGAACGTTCCGAAGCCAGGAAAAGCGCGGCGTCCGCGACGTCGGAGGTCTCGCCGATCCGGCCGATCGGGTGCATGGCGGCGACGGCTTCCAGCATCTCCGGCCCCATGAGCGTGGCCGTACGCTCGGTGCGGATCGAGCCGGGGGCGACACAGTTGACCCGTACGCCGTCGGCGGCGGTCTCGGCGGCGACGTGCCGGCTGAGCGCCTGGACACCGGCCTTGGCGGCGTCGTAGGCGACCGGCGCGCCCCACGGGTTGCCGAGAACCTCCCCTCCGGAGCGGAGGTTCGACGGCAGGCGGCCGGCGGTGGACGACATCGTCACGATCGCCCCGCTGCGGCGCTCCTGCATGCCGGGCAGGAACACCTTGAGGGTGAGGAACGTCGCGGTCAGGTTGCCGTCGACGACGGACCTCCACTCCTGCTCGGTCATCGCGGCGGTCGGCCCGGGGCGCGCGATGCCGCCGCCCGCGAACGCGCACAGCACGCCGACCGGCCCCAGCTCGGCCTCGGCGCGTACGCGGACCTCCTCGATGGCGGCCAGGTCGGTGACGTCGGCGGTGACGCCGATGCCGTCGATGTCCTTCGCGACCTCGGTGAGGGCCTTCTCGTCGCGGCCGACGACGCACACGCGCGCGCCCTCGGCGGCGAACGCGCGGGCGGTGTCCGCCCCGATCCCCCGCGACCCTCCCGTGACGACGACGACCTTGCCGTTCAACTCCGGATACATGACGATTCCTCTCTGAGTGAGTGCTCACTCATGATGAGTGCGCGCTCACTCAGGTGTCAAGTGCGTGATAACCTTCGCGGCGGAAAACCAGGTGGAGAGGCATGCGACAGCCAATGCGCGACCGAATCCTGACCGCCGCCGTCTCGGTGATGCGGGAGCGCGGTGTCACCAACACCACGACCAAGGAGATCGCCCGCGCCGCCGGGGTGGCCGAGGGCAGCATCTACAACCACTTCGCCAACAAGTCCGAGCTGATCGCGGCGTCCATGGCCGAGGTCGCGGGCGGCATCCGCGACGCCCTCACGCGCCTGAACTCCCGCGTCGGCGAGAGCACCGTCGAGGACAACCTCGCCGAGCTGGCCGAGGCCCAGATCGCCTTCTACGCCGACCTGCTCCCGATCACCGGGCCGGTGCTGGGCGACCCCTCGCTGCTCGACTGGCTGCGCGCCGGCGGCCCCCACCAGGGCGACGGCCCTCCCCCGGGCCCGGCGATCGGCCACGCGGCGCTGATCGGCTACCTGGAGTCCGAGCTGGCGGCGGGCCGGCTCGCCACCGGCGTACGGCCGCCCTACCTCGCCGCCGCGCTCATCGGCGCCTGCCAGCAGTACGCCTTCGTGCGGCTGTTCACCAGGGAGGAGACGATGATCGGGCTCGCGGGGCTGCCCGCCGACCCCGGTGAGTACGCCCGCGAGGTCGTACGCGTCATCATGGCCGGTCAGACGGCCTGATCATCTACTCGGCGTGACCATCGCGTACGACCGGTGACCCCGTCTTCCCAGCTCAGACCCTCTTCAGCTAGTCTGGGCACATAAGAACCTACTTGCACGGAGTGTGACGAAAACCACTTCACGGTTCCGTGCGCGTAGGCTAAAATCGTGGAGCGGTAGTCGCCTCGACGTGTGAGCCCGCCAGAGCTTCTGGCCCCTGGTCGGCGACCCGCCCTTCTCAACTTCCGGCAAAGACGCTGGAAGACGCGCATTTCGTGCCCGGCGCATGATTGCGACCCCACCCTTTTGTGTTCGGTGGAGATGCGCCGAGACCGCCACCCTTAACGGAGCGAGAATGACGACTGTAGCCCCTGCTGCGCGCCGTCAAGATGACGAGCGCTACGAACGCGACGTCATGCCGCTCGTCGATCCGCTGTACGCCAGTGCGGTACGGATGACGCGCAATCCCACCGACGCGGAAGACCTCGTACAGGAGACGCTGGCAAAGGCGTACGTGAACTTCCACCAGTTCGAAGAAGGCACGAATCTGAAGGCCTGGATGCACCGCATCCTCACGAACAACTTCATCAACAGCTACCGCAAGAAGCAGCGCGAACCCCTGCGCGCCGCCAGCGAGGAGATCGAGGACTGGCAGCTCGCGCGCGCCGAGTCCCACAGCTCCACCGGCCTGCGGTCCGCCGAGCACGAGGCACTCGACCACCTGCCCGACTCCGACGTGGTCAGGGCCCTGCGCGCGCTTCCCCTGGAGTTCCGTACGGCGGTGTACCTCGCCGACATCGAGGGCTACCCGTACAAGGAGATCGCCACGATGATGGGCACCCCCATCGGAACGGTGATGTCACGCCTGCACCGGGGCCGCCGCCAACTGCGCGAACAGCTCCAGGACCACGCGCCGGGCGTGGCCGTCGCCGCTTAGACGCCCTGTGCCCGCAGGTGGCTGGTCAGTTGTTCGTAGCGCTGCCAGCCGTCCTGCTGGCGGCCGTCGCCGAGGGAGTACCAGGTCGTCGGCGAGCGGACGTCCGCGATCTGCTGTGCCGGGATGCCGGGCGGGCCCGCGGCCGTACCGCTGACGGCCATGCCGATCGGGGCGGCGGCGCCGACCCAGCGAGGGCCGGTCGTCAGGTCGGGGCGGCCCGGGCTGAGCTGCGCGAAGAACGACATCAACGGGTACTCCACGGCCAGCGCGCCGACGATCGACGGCAGTGACGCCACCGGCGCCTCCTGCGGGTCGGCGTAGCCGACGACCAGCGTGACCGCCTCCTCGACCGCGTCACCGACCTGGGACAACAGCATGGTCCCGACGGCCGGGCGCCCGCCGCCGCCCACGATGGTCAGCCACGTCGCGCTCGACGAGCGCGACTGGAACAGCTCGCTCAGGTCCTCCAGGCGCCACAGCGCGGTCGCGGGCTCGGCCGTACCCCAGCCGCCCGGCGGCTCGCCGGTGAGCGCGCGGCACACCTGGTCGGCCGGGCCGCCTACGCCGCCGTCCGGGACATGGCGTACGCGGAACGTGACCGTCAACTGGGCGCCCAGCGGGCCGCCCGGCGGGGTCGTGTAGCCCGGGGCGTACGTCGTGGCCTCAGGCTCGACGACGAACGCCGAGCCGTCCCACCGCAGCGGGACACCCGTCAGCCCGTCGTAGAAACCGCCGTCGGAGCGGATCACCCAGCGGCTGTTCGCTCCGGTGAGGACCAGCCGCAGCGGCATCGTGATCCGCGACTCCGGAGGCGTCACGACCTGGAGCCCGCGCCGTGTCTCGCTGCACAGGCGCAGCCCGTCGGCCAGCCAGCCCGTGAACGGCACCACGGGGCGGTCCTGGAGGACGACCATCGCCTTCGGCGTCAGGGCGTCCGCGGCGGGCCGGGTCACGACGCCACCTCGCTCCGCGGCGGCCAGACGACGCCGCCCTGCCAGTGCACCATGTCATCGGCGAACTTGCGGGCCACACGTGTCGAATCGGGTACGCCCGGCGCCGCGCGCACCTCCACCCACCACACGGGAACGCGGACGCGGCCGGCCATCTCCGGGCCCAGCAGCCGCTCCGCCTCGCCGGGTACGCGGACCAGCTCCGGCGCCTCGATCGAGACGGCGAGCCGCCCCTCGCGGTCGTACAGGTGAAGGGTCTTGCCCCCGCCCTGCCGAAGCTCCAGCGCCTCCCCGAACGCGATCATGCCCTCGACGACCGTGGGAATGTCGGGCTCGTTGCGCACCAACGCGACGACGTCGCTGCTCAAAGCCTTTAACCTCCTACTGCCGGCCGGCGTCAGACGCGCGTGGCGCGGTCGAAAGCCTCGATCGCGACGCGAATGGCCGCCGCTCTGGTCTCCTGGCCGATCCGCGCGGACTCTATCGCCGTTCCGGTGGCGAGGTGCCGGTCGTACGGCATGTGGACGACGGGCAGGCCCCCGGTGCTCAGCATCTGAGCGCCACGGGTCAGGTCCGCGTCGACGTGCGGGGTGTGCGTCACGAACGCGATGACCGTACGCGACAGCAGGTGCTCATAGCCTTGTTCCGCCTGCCACTGGAGGGCGCCGCGCGCGCTGATCGCGCCGTCGACCGTACCCGGGGTCACCATGATCTGGGAGTGCGCGTCGGCGAGGATGCCGCGCTGCAACTCCGGCAGCAGCCCGGCGCCGCAGTCGATGACGGCGGCGGCGAAGTACCGGCTCATGTCCCCCGCCGTGAGCTGGAACGTCGCCAGGTCGAGCTCACCCGTGATCCGCCCGTTCGCCGTACCGGACAGCACCCAGAGGCCGTCCCTGGTCCGCGCGAGGAAACGCTCGGCCTCCTCGAACGTACGAGGCCGCTCGGCCGCCATGTCGTGCAGCGACCGGTCCCCGCCGACACCGAGCCGCAACGGCAACGACCCGAGCCCGGAGTCGGCGTCGATCGCGAGCACACGATCCTGGCGGTACTGCGCGATGACCGTCGCGGTGAGCCCCGCCACGGTGGTCTTACCGGCGCCACCACGGATGCTGGTGACCGCGATCTGCCGCCAGGACGGGACGGGCCGGCCGAGAATGTTCTCGACGTCAGCGGTCCTGCGCACCTCGTTGGCCGCGGCGGCCCCGACGGCCCTTCGCACGCCTCGCCCGACGCGTCGTACGAGGGGGTCGCCGTGCGCGACCTTCCTGACGAGGTCTCCCGGGCCCATTGGGCCGTTGGGCGGGGCGGCGTGGTGGCGGCCTTGGGGGTGTGGCTGTTGTTGTTGCTGTTGCTGTTGCTGGGGGTCGTGTTGCCAGGCTTCGGCGCCTTGGTCCCAGGCTTGGGGCTGCTGGTGCGCGGCCGTGGCGGCGTCGTCGGACGGGCCACCCCAGGAGGGCTGCGCGGCCTGATCCCAGGAGGCCTGCGACGCCTGGTCCCAGCGGTTCTGACCGGCGCGACCTTGCTCGCCCCGCTGCGCGGCCGGATCGGTGTACGGGGAGCCGCCGATGCCGTACGGGTTGTCCGGCGGGGCCTGAGAGGACCTGTCGCCGTAGGGAGAGGGAGGCACGGTCTGATCACCGCGCGCCGGGGCGGGCGGGTCGCCGTACGGGGAGGGCGCCTGGTCGCCGTAGGGCGACGGGGGCATGGTCTGATCACCGCGCGCCGGTGGGGGCGGATCGCCATACGGGGAGGACGGCTGCTCGCCGTAGGGCGAGGCCGTCTGATCGCCGCGCGCCGGGACGGGTGGGTCGCCGTACGGCGAAGGCGGCTGCGGGGCCGGGTCACCGTGCGGCGGCGCGGACGGGTCGACGTAGGGCGAAGGCGGCTGGTCGCGGTGCGGAGGCGCGGCCTGGTCGCCGTACGGAGGGGCGGGCTGCTCACCGTACGGAGGCGCGGCTTGATCGCCGTAGGGGGATGCGGGCTGGTCGCCGTATGAGGGTGCGGCCTGGTCGGCGGGTGGGGTCAGGGCCTGCTGCCAGGCGGCGCGGCCCGGGTCGTCGGCCGGCGAGAGCTCCGGGGGTCCCCAGGCGGCGCGCTCCGCGTCCTCGGCGGACGCGGGTCCGGCGGCCTGCTGCCACGCGGCACGGCCGGGATCGTCGGTGGGCTGCTGTCCGGACACGGCCTGCTGCCAGGCGGCGCGGCCGGGATCATCGGCGGGCGGCTGCTCGCCCTGCTGCCGCGTGGCGCGGCCAGGATCGTCCGCAGGCGCCTGCTCGCCCTGCTGCCAGGTGGCCCGCGCCGGGTCGTCGACGGGCGGCTGCTGCTCGGACACGGCCTGCTGCCAGGCGGCGCGGCCGGAGTCTTCGGCGGGTGGGCCCCACTGGGCCTGCTGGGCCGCCTGGTCGGCGGGGCGGTCGGTGCGGGTCGCGTTCGGGCCGGAGAGTTCGGCGGATGGGCCCCAGCCCTGCTGGGCGGGGCCGGGGGGTTCGGCGGGAGGCTGAAGGGCCGGGGACTGGGACTGTGGGTCCCAGCCGACCTGCGGCGCCGGCTCCTCCCAGGCCAGCCGAGGCCCCTGCCCGGCGGAACCCTGGTCGGCGGACCGGTCGTCCCACTCCGAGCGTGCACCCTGGCCACCGGACTCGGCTCCGATGAACCCCGCGTTGTCCTGGCCCGAACGTGAACCCTGGCCACCGGACTCGGCGCCGATCACGCCTGCGTTCTCCTGGCCCAGGCGCGGCCCCTGGCCGCTGGACTCCGGGTTCTCCCAACCCGAGCGTGAACCCTGGCCGCCGGGCTGTGCGCCGATGACCGCGGCGTTCTCGCCGCCCAGGCTCGGGCCCTGGCCGCCGGACTCCGGGCCTGCCACCCCGGCGTTCTCGCGGGACTCCCACCCTGAGTGCGACGCTTCCGCGGCCTGGTCGGGTGACGGGTGGCGTTCGGCTTCGCGGGGGTCGTGTCTGGTGTTCTCCTGGGGCCAGGGGCCCTGGGAGGGCTCTTCCTGGCCTACCACCGGGGTGGCGATGGGGTTCTGGGGGGCGTCCTCGGGGGCCTGCCAGTTTTCCGGGCCGGGGGTTCGCCGGGGGGCGGAAACCACCGGAGAGGGTGCTCCGGAATCGGGAGTGACCAGGCCGTATCCCTGGATGCCGAGCTCGGCGAGCACGGTGGCCTGCCAGTCATGCTCGGACACCGTGCTCCTCTCGGCGCGCAGCGGGCAGATGGGATGCAATGCTGACGATCCTATCGGCGCCACGCACCCTCTGGTCTCCCCTCACGACCCCCCGCCATGATTACCGAGAGCAACGGATGCGCTACAGTATGCGACTGATACAACCGCCGAAACCGGCGGTCATTTCCGGGGGGAAATACCGACATGCGACGAATACTCGCCATTTCTATTGCCGCCGCCATTCCTGCCGTTCTTCCGATGAATGCGTCCGATGCCCGTGTGCGGCCCAAGCCGCCGCAGCCCGCCAGTGCTCACGGCAGGATCGCGCACAGCGGGCACGCCATTCACGGTAGGTCCACGCATCACTTCACGCAGGGGCGCCCGCAGAACGACGTCAAGGTCTCCACCGACGATCCCGGTAGCGAGGACGCTGGTCAGGGCACGGCGCCAGGCGGTCAGGACGCGGCGCCGCAAGGCAACGCGTCCCAGGACACCGCGCACGCGCCCGCCACCCGTCCCGGGTCGGCCGCGCACGGTAAGCGCTCGCCTCGTAAGCACTCCGGCTCGCAGTCGCGGCCGAGCACCGGTCCCGACACGGCCTTCTCGATTCCCGAGGACGCCGACATGACCGGCGACATGGACGGCATGGACCTGCCGCCCGAGGCCTCCGACGTCCTCAAGGCCATCGGTACCCGTCAGCAGCCCGCTCCGGTCACGGCCGGTCAGCCCGTCCAGGCTCCCGGCCGCGCCGTCAACGGCCAGCCGATGCCCGGCCGTGCCACCAACGGCAGGCCCGCTCAGGCCACGCCCGGCCGCATGATCAACGGAAGGCCCGTTCAGGCCATGCCCGGTCGCGCCGTCAACGGCAAGGTCGTGGTTCCGGCTCGGCAGGGCAAGGCCGCCGGGATTCTTCCGGCCGCCGCGCGTATCGGTGACTCCAGCTCGGGTGCCACGCGGCTGACCCTGCGTACCAGCACCGGTCACACCGTCACGCTCCGGTGCGACCCGCCCGGAGGCGATCACCCGAAGGCCGAGCAGGCCTGCCAGGACGTCGCCAAGTCCGGCGGCGACCTTCAGCAGATGCCCGCCAACGCCAACCCGCGCGCGTGCTTCATGATCTACGCCCCGGTCACCGTCAGTGCTCAGGGCGACTACCGCGGTCAGCCGGTGAAGTTCCAGAAGAAGTACCCGAACACCTGCGTCATGCGTGACAAGACCGGTTCGATTTTCGATTTCTGACGTCCATGACGGGCTGGTTCGGTGAATAAGCGCCGCCCGTTCGGGTAGGCGGCGCTTGTTGGGCGAAGGGAGCTGGCCGTGGCGCGCAAGGTTCGAGATGTGATGACGCCAGAGCCGACGACGCTGCCACTTGAGGCATCGCTCACCGAAGCGGCCCGCCTGATGCGCGACGAGGACATCCGCATCGTCCTCGTCGCTCAGGACGACCGCCTGTGCGGGCTGCTGACCGAACGCGACATCGTCGTGCGCGCGGTGGCCGCCGGGCGTGACCTGACCGGTACGCGCCTCGACGAGGTGTGCAGTGCCGGCATCGTGACGATCGGACCCGACGCCGACGAGGAGACGGCCCTGCGGCTCATGCGTGAACGCGCGGTCGCACGGCTCCCCGTCGTCGAGGACGGCAAGGCCGTGGGCATCGTCTCGATCGGGGATCTCAGAACCGACCGGGACGACGCCCCGGCACTCGCCGGCGCGATCAAGGTGCCGCCGACGCTCCAATAAGCGGTTACCTTGGAGTACGTGGGCTTCGAACCGCATATCAGCAGTGACCTGGCGGTGGAGATCGCCCGCCTGGGGTTGACGCACGGGGCGTCGGAGACCGTGGCGTTGCGCAGGGTCGCCGAGCTCGCGACGCGCGCGGTGCACGGGTGCGCCGGCGCGACGGGCGTGCGCTGGGCGACCGGTGAGACGCCGGAGCCGCTCGACCAGGCCGGCAGCCATCCCGATCTGGCCTATCTCGTCGACGTCGAGTGCGCGCGTCGCGCGGGGCCCAGTTTCGACGTGGCCCGCGGCGAGACGCCCATCTTCTGCGCCGACACTCTCGTGGAGACGCGCTGGCCCGACTACACGCCTCGCGCGTTGCAGCGCGGCGTACGCTGCTTCGCCACCACGGCGTACCGCACGGGCCCGGTGCTGGTGACGCTGACGATGTACGGCGTCTCGCCGGGCGCGCTGGACCGCCGTGAGCTGAACCTCGGTTCCCTGCTCGCCGCCCAGGGCGGCGCGGCCGTGTCGAACACCAAGCGGTACGAGGACGCGCACCGCACCGCGGTGCAACTGCGGCAGGCCGTTGAGGCGCGTGCCGTGATCGACCAGGCCAAGGGCGTGCTCATGCACGCGATGGGCTGTGACGCCGAGACGGCGTTCAACGAGCTCAAGCGCATCTCCCAGACTCGTCACGTCAAGCTGACGGCCCTTGCGCAGCGCATTGTCGCGGGGCACGAGCCGTACGGTGAGGAAGCCCGCCGATCACCTCTCGCCCGGCCACGGAGCGGCCGTTAAAGTACGAGCAGCCAACCGCACAACGATCACGTGACGCCGGGAGAGACCATCTCCGACCAGCACGATTCCGAGGCCCTACCGCCCGAGGCCGCTGCCCTGGAGACCCGGGCGGGCCAGCTTCGCAGTGCGGCCGTGCTCCCGGACGCCGACCAGGGTTCTCTGCTGGAGGCCGCGCTCGGCGAGCTCGACCTGGCCGTCGCGGCGCTCCAGGCGACCGGTACGGGCCGGGCGTCGGCCCAGGCCAGGTCGGCCGCCGCGGACAGCGAGCGGCGCCTGCTGCGTACCGTCTTCCAGGACGCGCCCGTGCCGCTCTTCCTGCTGGAGCGCGACGGCACCGTACGCCGGGTGAACCGCCAGGCCGGGCAGTTGCTGGGGTCGTCGGCGGGTTATCTCACGGGCAAGCCGTTCCCGGTCTTCTGTGACCTGGCGACGCGGGCGACGGTCGGGTCGCATATTGCGGGCGTGTTCCACTCGGGGCAGCGGCGCCGTACGCGGGTGCGGCTCCTGTCCAAGCACGGCCCGGTCGAGGCCGACATCACCTTCGCGCGGGTCTGGGTGAGCGGCGAGCCGGAGCCGCTCGTGGTCGCCGCGACGGCGCCGTCGACGCGTGAGCCGGCCGCGCAGGATCTCCCCCGGATGGTCAGCGCGACCGATGACGCGGTCGCCTCGGTCGTGCACCGCATGGACGTCCTGGCCACCGCGACCGGCATGCTGCTGGACGACGACTCCTTCACCGAGTCCGTCGCCGTACGCCGGTGCGCGCGGCTGCTCGCCGCCGAGCTGGCCGACTGGGTGGTCGTCGACCTGGAGCAGGAAGACCGGCTGATGCGGCACGCCGTGATCGGTCCCGACGACGAGCGCAGTACGGGCATCTCGCGGTCGCTGGAGGACGTCCATCCGGAGGCGGGCTCGCTACCGGAGACGGTCCATGACACGGGCCGTTCGGTGCTGGAGGCGCACATCTCCGACCTCGACGCCCTGGGCGGCGACGGCCGCGGGCTGCCGATCTGCGGGGTGATCGAGGCGTCGTCGCTGATGTGCGTGCCCATCGACGACGGTGAGCGGACCCTCGGCGCGCTGACGCTGACGCTGAGCGGTGAGCAGGGCCCGTTCGACCTGATGGACCTCGGCCTGGTGGAGCGCGTGGCGCGCAACCTCGCCCTCGTGATCCGCGCGGGGCGCCGCTACCGGCGTCGCGCGGTCGTCGCCGAGCGGCTGCGGGCGGGCCTGCTGCCGCGCGAGCTGCCGGCGATCCCGGGCACCGAGGTGGCCGGGCGGCACCATCCCGCGACGCGTGACACGGGCTTCGGCGGCGACTTCTATGAGGTCTTCCCGTTCGGCGAGTGCTGGGGCCTCGTGCTCGGCGACGTCTGCGGCAAGGGCGACGACGCCGCGGCGGTGACCGCGACGGCGCGGCACGGCATCCGGCTGCTCGCGCGCTGGAACACCAAGCCCGCCGAGATCCTGTCGATGATGAACGAAGCGCTCATCGACGAGGGCCGGTTCGTGACGGCCGTGATGGTCTGCGCCGAACGCCGCGACAAGGGGGTCACGCTGACGCTGGGCAGCGCCGGGCACCCGCCGGCGGTGGTGATCCGCCGTGACGGCCCGATCCGTACGGCCAGCGGTGGCGGTATCCCGCTGGGCCTGTTCGGCGACGACTTCGAGGTGGGCGTCGAGACGATCGACCTCGATCCGGGCGACACCCTGTTCCTGTACTCCGACGGCGTGCCGGAGGTCTCGAACACCGCGCGGGCGAGGTTCGGCCACGAGCGGCTGCTGGAGGTCCTCGCCGCCCACGCCGAGGAACCCGTCGCGGAGATGACCCTGGCCGTCGAGCAGGCGCTGCTGGACTTCTGTGGCGGCGACCTGCGCGATGACGTGTCAATGCTCGCCCTGCGGGTCGCCGGGTAGGGAAGTTTTCTCCCGGCCCCTGGTTTAGGACGGCCGAGTGCGGTAAAACTGTCGATAACAGTGCCTAAGACGCAGGCACACCACGGTGAGGGCTGGCCTGTCCGCCCTTGACTTTCCGGAGGGTGTGCATGCGTACTTCCAGCCTCGTTTCCATCGCCTGGCTGACGCGCGCCTGTTCCTCTTCAAACGAGCCGGGGTCTTTTCGCCTCGGCTCTTCGCGCATGTGCGCACATATACGCCGTGATCGCCCCACCCGCCCCAGCGCCCGCTCGCTCCCCGCTCTGCGGGCGACGGGGCGCCGTGGGGTGGTCACGGACACCGGACAACCCCGTACCCGGGTGATTCAGGAGTCAGCTCGATGAACATAGCCATGGTCTCCGTCCACGCCAGCCCCCTCCACGCGGGCGTGCCGCCGTTCCAGAGCCACTCCCTCCACGTGGCCGAACTGGCGCGCGAACTCGGCCGCCAGGGCCATGAGGTCACCGTCTACACCCACCGCTCCGGGCTGCGGACGCCCGAGTCGGTGGAGTTCGCCCCCGGCGTGACGGTCAGGCACGTACGCGCGGGCAACACGGTGCCCATGTCGGAGCAGGAGATGATCCCCAGCATTCCGGAGTTCGCCAAGCGGCTCGCGAAGATCTGGGCGAAGGACCGCCCCGACGTGGTGCACGCCCACCACTGGCTGAGCGGCCTCGCGGCCCTGTCGGCGACGCGCGACCTCGACATCCCCGTCGTACAGACCTTCCACGACCTCGCGACGCTGGAGCGCCGTGCCGGGCTGGCCCGCTCCGACGCGAGGGCCCGCATGGAGCAGGCGATCGGCCGCAACGCCCACGCTGTGATCGCGACGACCGGCAGCGAGAGCGCCGGCCTCGTGGACCTCGGCGTGCTGCGCAAGCAGATCACGACCGTCCCCTCCGGGATCGACGTCGAGAAGTTCAATCCGAGCGTGCCGGCCGCCCCGCGCGGCGCCGCCGCCCGCATCCTCATGGTCACCCAGCCGACCGAGCGTCAGGGCGTCGACACGGTCATCAAGGCGATGGCGCGCGTCCCCGGCGCCGAGCTGGTCATCGCGGGCGGCCCTTCGAAGATCAACGGTGACGACGACATCCACCGCCTGCAGATCGTGGCCAAAGAGGCCGGCGTCGACGACCGGGTGATCTTCCTCGGCCACGTCGACCACGACGAGGTGCCGGGCCTGCTGCGCTCCGCCGACCTGACGATCAGCCTGCCGTCGTACGAGACGTTCGGCCGGGTGCCGGTCGAGTCGATGGCCTGCGGCACCCCGGTCCTGGTCTCCCCCGTCGGCGGCCACCTCGACTCGGTGGTCGACGACGTGACCGGCATCCAGATCAAGCAGGGCAACCCCGTCGAGCTGGCCCGCGCCATCCGCGGCCTGCTGTCCGAGCCGACCCACCTGGCCTCCCTCGGCATCGCCGGCGCGGACCGCGCCCGGTCGCGCTACTCCTGGGAGCGGATCGCCTCCGAGACCCTCAAGGTCTACGGCAAGCTGCTCCCGCAGCCCGCCGAGCTGGAGGAAGAGGAGACCGACGAGGACGCCCCGACCCTGGCCGCCGCGAGCTGACCTTGGGCGACGACCGCAACGAGACACCGCGAGAGCGTACGGACCGGGAGCTCGTCGAGCTCCTGCAGGGCCTGCGCGTCGCGGTGTCCGGCGTTCAGTTCCTGTTCGCGTTCCTGCTGACCCTGCCGTTCTCCAACGGCTTCCACCGGGTCGACGAGACCGGGCGCGTCGTCTACTACGTCTCGCTCGTGACCGCGGCGCTGGCGTCGATCTTCCTGATCGCGCCGGCGGTGCAGCACCGGGTGCTGTTCCACTCGGGCCGCAAGGCCGTACTGGTCAAGCGCTCCAGCAAGTACGAGATCGCCGGAACCTGCGCCCTGGCCGTCTCGATGTCCAGCGCGATCGCGGTCGCGGCCGAGGGCTTCTTCTCCTCATGGGTCGCGGGCCTGACGGCCGCGTGCGTGATCGTGCTGTGCGCGTGGATGTGGTTCATCCAGCCACTGCTGACCCGCGCACGCGGCGGGCCGGAGGAGGACGACGCGCCTCCCCCGGCTCCCTCTCAGTAAGAGCGGCCGAAGATGATGCGCTTGCCGTACGCCGAGGGCTGGCCGCAGCGGAAGCAGGCGCCGGTCTCCTCCGGGGCGTCGAGCGGGATGCAGCGCGGAGTCGCGGCCGTGTCGGCCTTGATCTCGTCTTCGCAGTCGGTGCGGCCGCAGTGGAAGACGTTGGCCCAGCCGCCGTTGACCTGCTCGGGGAAACCCTCCCAGCCGTCGATGACGGCCGTGTGGTCGTCGCGGTACTGAACGGCGCGGTCGTACAGGAAGGTCTGGAAGTCTTCCAGGATGCCCGGGAGCACCTCGGCGATGCGGTCGAACGGGATCTGTTCCTTGCCCTGGTCGCCGAGGCGGCGGGCCAGGGTGACGACGCCGGCCTCAAGGTCGCGCGGGCCGAGCTCCAGGCGGATCGGGACGCCGCGCATCTCCCAGTCGTTGAACTTGAAGCCCGGGCCGAGCTGCGGCCGCTTGTCGTCCACGTGGACGCGGATGCCGGCCTTCTTCAGCTCGTCGCCGAGCTCGCGGGCGCGGGCGGCGGTCTGCTCGCCCTGCTCCTTGCGGCCGATCGGGACGATGACGACCTGGTAGGCGGCGACGCGGGGCGGCAGTACGAGGCCCTTGTCGTCGCCGTGGGTCATGATGATCCCGCCGATCATGCGGGTGCTCATGCCCCAGGACGTCGTGTGGGCGTGGACGAGCTTGCCCTCGGTGTCCTGGTACTGGATCTCGAAGACCTTGGCGAAGTTGGTGCCGAGGTAGTGCGAGGTGCCGGCCTGGAGGGCGCGGCCGTCGCGCATCATGCCCTCGATGGTGAAGGTGCGCACGGCGCCGGCGAAGCGCTCGCTCGCGGTCTTCTCGCCGCGGACGACCGGCATCGCGGCCAGCTCCTCCGCGACACCCGCGTACGCGTCGAGCGCCCACATCGTCTCGCGCATCGCGTCGTCCTCGTCGATGTGCGCGGTGTGGCCCTCCTGCCAGAGGAACTCGGTGGTGCGCAGGAACATGCGCGGGCGCAGCTCCCAGCGCACGACGTTGGCCCACTGGTTCAGCAGCAGCGGCAGGTCGCGGTGCGAGTCGATCCACTTGGCCATGTACTCGCCGATGACCGTCTCGGAGGTGGGCCGCACGACGAGCGGCTCTTCCAGCTCCTTGCCACCGGCGTGGGTGACGACGGCCAGCTCGGGCGCGAAGCCCTCGACATGCTCGGCCTCGCGCTTGAAGTAGGACTCCGGGATGAACATCGGGAAGCAGGCATTGCCATGCCCGGCCTCCTTGATGCGCCCGTCGAGGTCCGCCTGTATGAGCTCCCACATGCGGTAGCCGTACGGACGGATGACCATCGTGCCCCGTACGGGGCCGCGGTCGACGAGCTCGGCCTGGATAACGACCTCGTTGTACCAGGCGGAGAAGTCTTCAGACTGAGGAGTGACACCTTCCCGACTCACGCAAGCGAGGTTACCGGCCCCGGGCACCCGGCGTGGACAACCCGCCCAGTGAACCCCCTTACGCCACCCACACAGCGAAGCGGTTTACCGTACAGGCGTGCCAGACGACCGTACAGGTGTGCCGGACGACCGTACCGACTCACCAGACGACGCTACGCCCGACCCGGAGACAGAGGACACGGAGAAGGAGGAATCACCACCCAAAAAGCGGTCTTTCCTTCGCGAACTCCCCATCCTGATCGGCGTGGCACTCGTGCTGTCGCTGCTGATCAAGACCTTCCTGGTCCAGGCGTTCTTCATCCCGTCCGAGTCCATGGAGAAGACCCTTCACGGCTGCACGGGGTGCACCGGTGACCGGATTCTCGTGGAGAAGGTCGGCTACCGCTTCCATGATCCGAGGCCGGGCGACATCGTGGTGTTCCGCGCGCCGTCGACCTGGGAGCCCGAGACCCGGTTCGCCAAGCCGGCCAACCCGGTTCAGCGTGCGCTGAGCTGGGTCGGCGGGGCCTTCGGTCTTCCACAGGCCAGCGAGAAGGACCTGGTCAAGCGGGTCATCGCGGTGGGCGGCCAGACCGTACGCTGCTGTGACTCCCAGGGCCGGGTGCTCGTCGACGGCAAGCCGCTGAACGAGCCCTACATCTACGAGAACGACCACCGGCCGTTCGGCCCGATCACGGTGCCGGCCGGGCGTCTCTGGGTGATGGGCGACCACCGGGCGGACTCCGCGGACTCCCGCTTCCACCTGGAGGACGGCTACCAGGGCACCGTCCCGGTGGACCGGGTGATCGGCCGCGCGTTCGTGATCATCTGGCCGGTCTCGCGCTGGAACACCCTCGGCAAACCCTGAGGGATGGGCCCGGCCGATGTGGCCGGGCCCGGCCATCAGAAATAGGAGCCGCTGAGGTCGCCCGTCGGCCAGGCGGTCACGGCGTCGGCGGCGGTGTGGAGCGCCGGGTCGATGTCGCCGTAGCTCTTGCCGGACGCGTCGTCGCGCTGGTCGAACATGACCGCCCAGCTCAGGCCGTCGTACCTGCGGACCAGCAGGGTGGAGGTACCTGGCAGGCTCCCGTCGTGCCAGGTGTTGGTCCCGCCGGTGACCGGGCGGACCATCCAGCCGCACCCGTAGTACCAGCCGTCGGCGTTGATGCCGGTCTCCGGCTGGGCGAAGGCGCGCGAGACGGACGCGGTGTTGAGCACCGAGGTCTTTCCGTCGTAGATGGTCGCGAACCGCGTGAGGTCGACCGCGGAGGCGAGCCAGCCGCCGTTGAAGGCGTGGTTCTCGTAGTTGAACGAGCCGTAGGGCGCGTCCACCACGGTGCCCGAGGCGTCCATGACGGTCTTGTACCGGTACTGCGAGTAGTAGGCGACCTCCCCCGTCGCCGGCGTGAGCGTACGGCCGAGGCGCATCCGCGAGATCTGGAGCGGCGTGAGCACGGTGTTCTGCGTGTACGTCGCGTACGCCGTCCCGGTGACCCTCTCGATGATCTTGCCGAGCAGCAGGTAGCCGTAATTGCTGTAGGCGTACGCGGTGCCCGGCGTGTGGTCGAGGGGGCGCGCGGTGACGTAGGCGATGATGTCGTCCTGGCTGATCGGCAACTGCTTGCCGAGCGCCGTCGCGATCGTCAGGTCCTCGCTCAGGGGGTCGCCTGAGATGTCGCGGTCCCAGCCGCCGAGGTGCTGGAGCAGCCGCAGGAGCGTGACGTCCGCGAGGCGGGCGTCGGCCGAGGCGCTGAGGCCCAGGAGGTCCGTCAGGCGGTCGGTGAGCTTCAGGCGGCCGTCCTGCACGAGCCGCAGGACGGCGGTCGCGGTGACGGGCTTGGTGATGCTCGCGGTGCGGAACAGCGACGTCGGCTGCGTGGAGACCCCCGTGTCGGCGCTCCAGGTGTAGCCGCGCGCGAGCACCAGTTTGCCGGCGCGGGTGACCGCGAGGGAGCCGGAGGTGACGTTGCGCGCCTGCATGAACGTCTTCATCGTCGTGTCGAAGCTGGTCAGGCCGGCGTAGGCCTGTCCGGCGACGCGCCAGGTACGCGTGGCGGCGGCGGCGCGGCCCGCGGGCAACGCGACGGCCGCCCCCGCGAGCCCGAGGAGCCGGCCGAAGTCGCGCCGGGAGAACTGAACGGTCAAAACACCCCTCCAGGGGAGAAGAAATGGATTTCATGATCATGGCGCAGCCCCCGGGCGCGTACGCCTCCGGGGTTCCGGGCGGAAAACCGGTTGGGCGAGCGGCGATCATCACCCAGACTGAGCCGGTGTGGGCCATGTCGAAGTCGCGCATCTCAGCCACGCCCTGCCGGACGGGCGGCCGCTGCTCGGCGACGTCTCGTTCCGGGTCGGCGACGGCTCCGTGGCCGCGCTCGTCGGGCCGAACGGCGCCGGCAAGACGACCCTTCTGAGGCTCGTCGCCGGTGACATCGACGCGCAGGAGGGCACGGTCACCCGCAGCGGTGGCGTGGGCGTGATGCGGCAGTTCATCGGCAACATCCGCGACGAGTCGACCGTGCACGACCTGCTCGTCTCGACCGCGCCGCAGCGCGTACGCGACGCCGCCGCCGCGCTCGACCGCGCCGAGCTGGCGATGATGGAGCGCGACGACGAGCCCACGCAGATGCGGTACGCCAAGGCGCTGACGGACTGGGGCGACGCGGGCGGCTACGAGGCCGAGGTGCTCTGGGACTCCTGCTGCGTCGCCGCGCTCGGCTCGCCGTACGACCGGACCCGCTGGCGCGAGGTCGGCACGCTGTCCGGCGGCGAGCAGAAACGGCTCTTCCTGGAGGCGCTCTTCCGCGGGCCCGACGAGGTCCTGCTGCTGGACGAGCCCGACAACTACCTCGACGTTCCCGGCAAGCTGTGGCTGGAGGAGCGGCTGCGCGAGACGCCGAAGACGGTGCTGCTCGTGTCGCACGACCGCGAGCTGCTGGCCGGCGCGGTGCGGCAGATCGTCACGGTCGAGTCCGGGTCGGTCTGGACCCACGGCGGCGGTTTCGCCGGGTACGCCCAGGCGCGGCGCGAGCGCAACGAGCGCCTGGACGAGCTACGCCGCCGCTGGGACGAAGAGCACGCCAAGCTCAAGGCGCTCGTGCTGATGCTCAAGCAGAAGGCGAAGTACAACGCCGACATGTCGTCGCGCTACCACGCGGCGCAGACGCGCCTGCGGCGGTTCGAGGAGGCGGGGCCGCCGGAGGTCGCGCCGCGCGACCAGACCTTCAAGATGCGCCTGCGCGGCGGCCGTACGGGCAAGCGCGCGGTGATCTGCGAGGCCCTGGAGCTGACCGGCCTGATGCGGCCGTTCGACGCGGAGATCTGGTACGGCGAGCGCGTCGCCGTGCTCGGCTCGAACGGCTCCGGCAAGAGCCACTACCTGCGGCTCCTCGCGGGTGAGGACGTCGCGCACACGGGTGTGGCGCGGCTCGGGGCGCGTGTCGTGCCGGGACTGTTCGCGCAGACGCACGTACGCCCGGAGCTGCGCGGCCGTACGCCCTCGGAGATCTTGATGTCGGAGCACGCGCGGCTGCGCAACGAGTCGATGGCGGCGCTGGCGCGCTATGAGCTGGCGCACTGCGGCGACCAGCCGTTCGAGACGCTGTCGGGCGGCCAGCAGGCGCGGTTGCAGATCCTGCTGCTGGAGCTGAGCGGCTGCACCCTGCTGCTGCTCGACGAGCCCACCGACAACCTCGACCTGGCCAGCGCGGAGGCGCTCCAGGAAGGCCTGGAGGCGTTCCAGGGCACCGTGATGGCGGTCACGCACGACCGGTGGTTCGCCCGGTCGTTCGACCGTTTCCTGGTGTTCGGCGCCGACGGCGCCGTGTACGAGACGGACGAGCCCGTCTGGGACGAGTCCCGCGTCGTACGCGCCCGCTAGGGGACCTGAAGGTCGAACTCGATCTCGACGGGGTCGGCGAGCTTCAGAGTGCCCAGGAGGGCCGAGTACGGCTTGATGCCCCAGCGGGACTGCACGATGGTGGCCTCGCCCGTCAGGCGGTCTCCCGTGGCGCGGCAGCGCACCGTCACGGGGCGGCTCTCGCCCATGATCGTCAGCTCACCGCGCACGGTGAAGGATCCCGGGACGCCCTCGACCGCCACCGAACGGAACGTGATCACCGGATGGCGGTCGGTGTGGAGGATCTTGCCGCGCAGGACCTTCGCGATCTCCGCGCGGTCGGAGTCGGTCAGCGGCATGACCCCGCCCGTGCCCTCCCGTACCTCGAGCGAGTCGACCTCGATCTCGACGGTCACGGAAGAGTCACCGGGCGAGGCCGTGTCGACGACGGCCTGGCCGGTCCAGCGGGTGGCCTCGATGGTCAGGTCATGGCCGGCCTTGCGCCCCAGCCCTGTACGGCTGGTCCTGACCAGCAGCCTGCCCGACTCCGGCCCCAGCGTGTGCGTGCCTGTCGTCAGCGCCATGCCGCCAACCGTACGCCGCTCAGTGAGTGCTGATCTCGCGGACCACCTCACCGAGCGTGTGGAACTCCTTGCCCTCGGGTAGCCGGGAGACGGCGTCGATCACGGAGTCCGGTGTGCGGCGTGACCGCAGGTGGGTGAGGAGGCTTCCCCGGTCGGCCGGGAACTCACTCGGTGGCAGGTGCTTGGTGAGCTCGGCTCGGCGAGCGACGTCGGCGGGCGACATGGGCCGCGTGTGTTCCGGCGGTCCCTCTCGACCGGCCGACTCCTCCATACGGGTCGCTCCACCCCTCACGGCGTCCTTCCGGAGGGATTCGTCCCGGACCGGACTGTGCTTCTCGCTCTCGCGGTGCATAGACCTCACCTTTCGCGTAGCCGCTCACGCGCGCCCCCGGCACGCAGGAGTTCCGGATCGACCTCCTTCGCAACTACGAGCGCCGGAGACGCTCCACGTCCCGTCGGGGCGACCGCTCGTCGCGGCCTCCCCCTTGTCAGCCGCCCTACCCGAGCGAGGGCCACGCGAACCCTGGTCAGGCGCGGGCTGCCAGCCGGGCGGGGGCGAAGATCGGGAGGGCTGCGCGGCGTTTGGTGATTTCTACCGTTCCTTCGACCGTGTCGAGCTCGCCGTCTCGTGCCAGGCGCAGGTCGCCGTCGGCGGGTGCGAGGGTCAGGTGGTCGGCGCGCCAGGTCTTGTAGTCGGGCATCAGGTGGAACTGGCCCAGCAGCAGCGCGGCGACCGCGCGTGACTTGCTGATGTGGCGCTTGGCGCCGATCAGGCGGATGTCGAGCATGCCGTCGCTCATGTTCTTGCGCCAGGTCGGCGCCACGCCCCAGGAGCCGTACCGGCCGTTGCCGATGAAGGCGAACCACACGCGCAGCGAGCGGCCGTTGACCCTGACCTCCTCCGGCTCGACCTGCCGCAGGACGCGTACGGCCGAGACGGCGAGGGCGGGCCACTTGCCGAGGCGGTTCTCCAGCCGGGTGCGCATGTCGACGAGCTCGGTGTACGCGCCGAAGCTCGAGGTGTTGAGGAAGAGGCGGTCGTCCGCGCACGCGACGTCCACGCGGACCAGGCAGCCGGAGCGGTAGGCGTTCACGGCGTCGCGCACCGTCTCCATGCCGAGGGCGCGCGAGAAGTGGTTCAGGGTGCCGCCGGGGATCACCAGCAGCGGGAGGCCGCGGTCGAGCGCGATCTGGGCGCCGGCGTTGACGGTGCCGTCGCCGCCGCAGACCCCGAGGACGGCGGCGCGGTCGGCGGCGTCGGCGAGGGCCTTGTCCAGGTCGTCGTCGGCTTCGATGATCTCGGCGTCGGGCAGCTCGGAGCGGAGCGTACGCGCGGTGTCGCCGCCGCCCGCGCCCTGGTTGACGACGATGATCACGCCTTCGCCGTCGGAGGACGAGCCCTCGACCTTCTCGGAGGGCATGGAGTACACGGCGCGCGCCGGACCCGGGCGGGTGGGCCAGATCAGGCGGGTGGCGAGCCCGGCGGCCGTACCCAGGGCGAGGCCGGCGACGACGTCGCCCGGGTAGTGGGCGCCGGTGTAGACGCGGGAGAAGGCGACTGTGGCGGCGGTCGCGGCCACCGGGACGGTCACCGAGAGGGGTGCCTCCATCGAGAGGGCCGTCGCGAACGCGGCGGCGGAGGCGGAGTGGCCGGAGGGGAAGGACGGCGAGGTGGGCAGGCGCCAGCGGACCCGCGTCGGCGAGATCTTGGTGCCGCCGCGCACGGACAGCAGCGACGACGGGCCGGTCAGCTCGATCAGCGGGCGTCTTCGGCGGAACGCCTGCTTGCCCGCGATATTGGCGAGCGGGCTCACCAGTCCGATGGCGAACGCCCCGCGGAGCGCGGCGCGGCGCAGCCGTGGCTGGCGCGTGACGGCGAGGCCGCCGGCGATGCCCGCCCACAGAATCGAGTGGTCCGCGACACGGGACAGGCGAGGGAGGACGTATTCGAAGCCCGGCAGCCGCGCGGCGGCGACCGCGTCGAACGCGCGCTGGTCAGCCAGGTGAACTCTTTTCAACAAACGCATGGCGAGTGCTATCCCCCATCTCGTCCGGATAACGCCGTGGATCGCATTCTTGCGCCCGCATCTGCCTCGAACGTCGATGCTACGTCTGAGACTGCAATAAGCTCGTGCGCATGAGTCACCCGGAACGGCTCGGAGCCTCCGGTGGCGCCCAGGCCAACGCGATCGCGGAGCCCCCCCACCTGAACGGGAGCTCATCGCTGGCCGAGTTCGCCGCCGCGCACGGGCTCAAGAAGAGCGCCGCCCGCCCCCCCATGGGCTCGTACATCGGCCAGCTCTGGCAGCGCCGGTACTTCATCTGGACCTTCGCCTCGGCGAAGAGCTACGCGATGTACACCGGGTCCAAGCTCGGTCAGCTGTGGCAGGTCCTCACCCCGCTGCTCAACGCGCTGGTCTACTACCTGATCTTCGGTGTGCTCCTCGGCCGCAAGGGCGATGTGACGCACTACATCCCGTTCCTGGTCATCGGGGTGTTCTTCTTCCACTTCACCCAGCGGTCGATTCTGTCGGGTGCCAAGTCGGTCCAGACGAACATGTCGCTGATCCGGGCGCTGCACTTCCCCCGCGCGACGCTGCCGCTCTCGTTCACGATCGTCGAGCTTCAGCAGCTCTTCGCCGCGATGAGCGTGCTGGTCGTCATCATGCTCGGCTTCCAGGAGTACCCCGCCTGGAGCTGGTTCCTGATCATTCCCACGCTGGCCCTGGAGCTGATCTTCAACCTCGGCGCCAGCATGGTCGTGGCGCGCGTCGGCGCGTTCGTCCCCGACCTCAGCCAGCTGCTGCCGTTCATCCTGCGTACCTGGCTCTACTTCTCCGGCATCATGTTCTCGATGTACGCCCTGGCCGGCAAGCTGCCGTTCTGGGCCGTACGCCTGATGGAGGCCAACCCCGGCTCCGTCTACATCGAGCTGGCCCGGCGGGCGCTGATGCCGTCCTATGGCAAGGACCTCATCCGGATGAAGGCCCAGGCCGCCGCGACGTGTGTCGCGAACGGCCCCGGACAGCTGAAGGCCTGCCGGACCTACGACGCGCTGGTGGCGATGAACCAGACGGTGTGGTTCTATGCCGTGGGCTGGGCCCTCGTGGCGTTCGCCCTGGGCTTCTGGTACTTCTACCGCGCTGAGGAAAGGTACGGCCGTGGCTGACGCGCTCAAGGAGAAATCCCAGATGGCCGGCGACAGCGTACGGCGGCAGGAGCCGGTGACGATCGACCCGGACCGCGAGCCCATCGTCATCGTCGACGACCTGCACATCATCTACCGCGTGTACGGCGGCGGCGGGTCCGGCAAGGGCAACGCCGTCACCGCCCTTCGGCGCGTCGTGCGCCGCGAGAGCCGTCCGAACATGAAGGAGGTCCACGCCGTACGCGGCGTGTCCTTCGTGGCGTACCAGGGTGACGCGATCGGCGTCATCGGCACCAACGGCTCGGGCAAGTCGACTCTCCTCCAGGCGATCGCCGGGCTGCTGCCGCCCGCGAGCGGTGGTGTCTACACGACGGGCCAGCCGTCGCTGCTCGGTGTGAACGCCGCGCTGATGAACGACCTCACCGGCGAGCGCAACATCGTGCTCGGCTGCCTGGCCATGGGCATGACGCCGGAAGAGGTCAAGGGCAAGTACGACGAGATCGTGAAGTTCGCCGGGCTGAAGGAAGGCTTCATCCAGCTTCCGATGAAGGCGTACTCCTCCGGCATGGGCTCGCGGCTGAGGTTCGCCATCGCCGCGGCGAAGTCCCACGACGTGCTGCTCATCGACGAGGCCCTCGCCACCGGCGACGCGAAGTTCCGCCGCAAGAGCGCCGCGAAGGTGAACGAGCTGCGCAAGGAGGCCGGTGCGGTCTTCCTGGTCGCCCACCAGCTCGACTCCATCCGTGAGATGTGCAACCGGGTGCTCTGGATCGACGAGGGCAACCTGATGATGGACGGCGACACCGAGACCGTCGTCGACGCCTACACCGAGGCCACCGGCGGCAAGTAGTCAGCGCGGGTCGGGCGCCATCCCCCGCTGCCACATGCGGGCGGTGGCGGCCTGCCACAGGTCGGAGAAGTTCTCCTCGTACGCCGCGTGGATCCGGATGCTCTCGATGGCCAGCATCGCCTCGTCGTTGTCGCGCAGCCCCGGTGTCGTGAAGTTGGGGCTGCCGGTGATGACGAGCTGGCGCGGCTTCCCGGCGTACGTGCCGTCGATGGCGATGTACTTGGAGTGGACGTAGGCCCGCACCGGCTTGCCGGTCACCCGGTCGACGTAGGTGTAGTGGCTGTTCAGAAGCTGCGGGCCGCCCGCGCGCTGGAGGATCTTCCGTGCGCGCGCGCCGAGGTTGGTGTAGATGATCCGCACATCGCAGCCCATGTGCGCGAGGGTCCACAGGCGCCGCGCGACCAGGGTGCGGGTGAGGGAGTAGGTCGTGGCGTGCACGGCCGTGGGCTTCTCGCAGTCGACGTGGCCGAGCAGGTCATAGAGCGTGTCGTCGCGTGCCGCGCGCGGGAAGGTGTACGCGGTGACGGCGCCGCTGTGGGTCACGTGGTAGTACCCGGCGCGGTGGCGGCGGGCCGACAGCGCGTCGAAGTAGTGGCCGTACGACGTGTAGAGGGCGGCGTCGCTGATCGTGAAGGCGTTGTTCCAGGCGTTCACGCGGTTGGTCGTGGTGAGGTTGGCGGACGCCTGCACGACGACCTGCTCGGCGGAGCCGGCCCGCGAGTAGAGGTAGAACTTGTTGTGCATGATCGTGTCGCCGATGCAGCCCTTGGCGCAGGTCACGACCCAGGATGACCGGTCACGGTTCGTGCCGAGGGCGGCCACGAGCCGCTTGTAGGCCGCGCTGTCGCGCGACGCGGCGTCGACGACCACGCGGACGTCCACGCCCCGGCGGAAGGCGTCGACGAGCGTCCGCGCGAACGACTGCGACGTGAACTCGTACATCGCGAGCCGGATGAGCGCGCCGCGCGGGGTGTCGGCGGCGAGCTCGTCGACGTGGTCGCGGATGGCGTCCTGCTCGGCGCGCGAGCCGGACGGGACGTTGAAGATCGCGCCTTCGCGGGCGCTCCACTGCTGCTGGGCCAGCGGCACGCTGGGCGCCGTGGCGCGCGCGGGCGCCGAGCCCGTGATGGCGATCATGCCGACCGCAGCGACGAGGACTCCACGCATGAACGACTCCCCCACTTGATCACGCAACGTAGTGCTCCGATCACGCAGATGACATGATTGCCCAAAGAACGCGTTCTGGCGAGAGGGCACAGGTCAACTGGCTCTGGATGAGCGACCAACGGCGATCTACCTTCGAGGGGAGCAGTCCGGCCGCGAGGAAGGCACCATGACGTGAGAATCGTCGAGGCGCGAGGTCTCGTGAAGGTGTACGGGGGGCGGTCGCGGGTCCGCGCTCTCGACGGCATCGACCTGACGGCGGCGACCGGTGAGTACTTGGTGCTGCTCGGCCCGTCGGGCTGCGGCAAGACCACGTTGCTGCGCACGATCGCCGGCCTCGAACGCCCCACCGAGGGCGAGGTGCACATCGACGGCCAGTTCGTGAACGGCCTGCCGCCGAGGAGCCGCCGCGTCGCGATGGTGCTCCAGTCGTCCGCGCTCTATCCGCACAAGACCGTGCGGCGCAACATCGAGTTCCCGTTAGGGCCGAGCACGTGCCACGGCACATGCGTGAGCGGAAGGTCCGCTGGGCCGCCGACCTGCTCGGCATCCCGGACCTCCTCGGCCGCAGGCCGCGCGACCTGTCCGGCGGCGAGCGGCAGCGGGTCGCGCTGGCGCGGGCGCTGGTACGCGAGCCCGCGGTGTTCCTCCTGGACGAGCCGCTGACCGGCCTCGACGCGCAGCTCCGCGCCACCACCCGCGACGAGCTGAAGCGCTTCCAGCGGCAGATCGGCACCGCCACGATCTACGTCACCCACGACCAGGACGAGGCTATGGGCCTCGGTGACCGGGTGGCCGTGCTCGACGCCGGGCGGCTGCGGCAGGTGGGCACCCCGCGCGACATCTACGACGAGCCCGCCGACACGTTCGTCGCGACGTTCGTGGGCTCTCCCCCGATGAACCTCGTGCCGCGCGGCGACCGGCTCGTCGGCTTCCGCCCGGAGCATCTGCTGCCGGCGGAGAACGTCGCGTACGACGCGCGCGTGACGATGCCGCTGAAGATCGAACGCATGGAGTACCTGTCGGGCGACCGCCACGTGTACGGGACCGTGACCCGCGTCGGCGTGGAGACCCGCGTGATCGCCCGGCTGCCCGCGACGGTGATCACGCCGCTGACGGTCGGCGCGACGCATGAGTTCGCGGTGCCGGGTGACCGGCTGCGCTTCTTCGACGCCGAGTACGGGAAACGCACGGCGGCCGTGCGGATCGGGAGCTGAGGGTGGCGGCGCGCGGGCGGCTCGCGGACCGCGAGGGCTTCCTCGCCTGGGCGTTCGTGCTCCCGGCGTTCGTGTACCTGACGGCGCTGGTCGCGGTGCCGTTCGGGCTGACGGTCGCGTACGGGTTCGGCTCTCTCCACGCGGTGACGGGCTCGCACGCGTTCTGGGCGTCGCTCACGCACACGCTGGTCGTGACCGGGGTCTCGACGCTGCTGGTGGTGGTCTTCGGGAAGGCCCTGGCGAGCGTGCTGCTCGCGCGCTTCCGTGGCCGGTGGCTCGTACGGCTCGCGGTCCTGCTGCCGTGGACGACGCCGGTGGCCCTGTCGGCGCTGTCGTGGCGGTGGCTGCTCGACACGCTCTACCGGCCGCCGGCGCCGTACGTCGGCGTGGGCCCGGTGCGCGCGGACGCGACGCTGGTCATGGCGACGGCCGTGCACGTCTGGCGGCTGACGCCGCTGGTCGCGGTGATCATGATGGCGGGGCGCGCCGCGGTGCCGCGTGACCTGGACGACGCCGCGCGCCTCGACGGGGCGGGCTTCTGGCGGCGTACGTTCGAGGTCACCCTCCCGCTGACGCTGCCGGTCGACGCGGTCGCGGCGGTGTTCTGCGCGGTCATCACGCTGGGCGACATGGCGGTGGTGCGGGTGCTGACCACGGGTTCGGGCGGATCGCAGGTGCTGCCGTCGCTGGCGTACCTGCGGGGTGTCGACGACGGGCGTACGGGGTCCGGGGCGGCGATGGCGTTGTTCCTGTTCCCGCTGTTCGTGGCGGCCGTGATCGTCGTGCTGCGGGCCGTACGCCGCCTGGAGAGCCGGTGAACGGGGTCGCGGCGCGCAGCACCGCGCACGAGCTGGGCCGCGAGCGGCGGCAGGCGGTGCTCGCGCACGCCGCGGTCCGCGTGGTCGTGTACGCCGCGGCGGCCGGGGCGGCGCTGCTGTGCGCGGCGCCGTTCGTGTGGGCGGCGCTGGCTGCGCTCTCGCGTGCGCACGGGCGGCCGATCCGCGTGGAGGCCGCGCCGACCGGGGCGCACGTACGCTCGCTGTTCACCTCGACGCCGATCGCCACGTTCGTGGTGAACACGGTGGTCGTCGGCGCGCTCGTCGTCGTGATCACGCTGGTGCTGGCGCTGCCCGCGGCGTACGCGCTGACGCGGCTGAACCGCCGGTGGGGCGCGCGGGCCGGGCTCGGGGTCCTGCTGGTGTTCCTCGTGCCGGCGCCGCTGCTGTTCCTGTCGATGGCGCGGATCATGGCGACGCTCGGCCTGGCGGACTCCCTGTGGTCGCTCGTCCTCGTGTACCCGGTGATCACCGTGCCGGTGTCGGTCTGGCTGCTCGCGGCGTTCATGAAGACCGTGCCGGTGGGCGTCGAGGAACAGGCGCTCGTCGACGGCCACAGCCGCGCCGGAGCGTTCGTACGCGTCGTCGTGCCGCTGGTGCTGCCGGGTGTCGTGGCCGTGGCCGTGCTGGCGTTCACGCTGGTCGCAGGCGAGTTCACGTACACGCTGACGCTCGTCTGGTCGAGCTCGGCCATGCCCGTCGGCACCGGGACGGCGACGCGCGCGTGGTCCGGCGACCTGCCCCGGTGGCAGTCGCTCCAGGCGGGCGTCGTGGTCGTGGCGGTGCCGCTCGCGGTGCTCGCCAACCTCGTGCTGGACCGCTTCGTCTCCGGTCTCGGAACTGTCGGTGGCGGGGATTAGCTTGGGCGCATGGCGACCTGGGTGGAGTTCGAGAGGGAGGCGCCGGAGCTCGCGGCGCTCGGCGAGGCGAGGTTCCGGGCGAGCGGCCTGGCGATGGTCGGCTCGATCCGCGACAACGGCTGGCCCCGCGTCACGCCCGTGGAGCCCCGCTTCGTCGACGGCGAGTTGCAGCTCGGCATGATGTGGCGCTCACGCAAGGCGATCGACCTGCTGCGCGACCGCCGCTGCGCGGTCCACAGCACCACGTCCGACAAGGACGGCACGGAGGGCGACATCAAGGTGTACGGCCTGGCCGAGCACGTCACCGACCCGGCACGCCGCGAGCGCCACTGCGAGGTCACCGAAGCCGAGATCGGGTGGCGGCCCGACGACGACAAGTTCCACGTGTTCTCGATCGACATCCAGGAGGTCGGCTACACGCTGTTCGGCGTGGGCGATCCGACGATCTACGCCTGGCGGCCGGACGGCGGGCTCCGCCGGCTCAAGCCCGGGGAGTAGGTCAGCTCCAGCGTTCGTCGGCGGCGCGCTGGATGAAGTCGATGGAGTCCCGCTGCGACAGCGCGCAGGATCTGATCGCGTCCCAGGCGGCCATGAGCGCGGCGATGTCCTCGCGGCTGTTCGTGATGATCGGCCGGGCCGGGGTCTGCACATGGCCCACGTCGCAGTCGTCGCCGGTCGCGACGCTGAACCCGCCGTACGGGTACGGGTTGTCGGCCGACCGCAGCACCTGGACGGTCACCCGTGGCGGCGCGACGGACTTGATCAGATGCAGGAGCTGGTCGCGCATCACCTCACTGCCGCCACGGTCGCGGTACAGGGCCGCCTCGTCGAGAACCACCTGAAGGGTGGGAGGTTCCGCGTGCTCGTCGGTGAAGACCGCCTGCGGTTCCGCGCAGATCTCGGCGCCTTGGTGGACGCTGTCGGCGTACTCCGGTGTCCACAGCAGGAACGGCACCAGCGCGCTGTCGAACGTCCGGACCACATAGGAGTTCTCCAGCTCCAGCGGCCACGAACGGTAGTAGCCCGGCATGGTCTCCAGGTCGAGCTGGTCACGGATGTTCACCAGGACCTTCACCGGGATGTGCAGCACCTCGGCGATCCTCGTGAGCTGGTCGGGCCTCGGGCGTAGCTGGCCGGTCTCCAGGTTGCTCAGCCAGCCGTTCGTGTAGCCGAGCTGCTTCGCCATCTGTTCCTGTTTCAGCCCGAGGGCTTCACGGAACGTCCGCACCGTCTGCCCAAGAATGGTCAGCATCGGGCTGTGCCGAAATCGCGCCATTTAAAGCTCCCTTCTCTCGCGTCGCCGAGTAACATCGTGCTCGAAATCAATCACCTGTAGTGACAACCACTCAAGAACGCGTTTATCCATCGCGATCAACCTGAATGTGGTTGCCACCCGGTTGTGATCGAATTAAGGAGCTGCGATGACGGTCAAGGTCGTGTCCCCGGCACTCCAGATTTTCGGCTCCGAGGTGCGGCGATACCGCGAGCTGATGGAGCTCTCCCAGGACGGCCTGGCCGCCAAGGTTCCGGTGTCGGGGAGTTACGTCGGGTCCGTCGAGCGCGGGTGGAGCAGGTGCACGCGAGCCTTCGCGATGATCCTGGACGGCATCCTGGACTCGCGCGGAGCCATACCGGCCCTGTGGGACAAGCTGGTCAAGAACTCAGCGTTCCCCACGTGGTTCGACTGGCCGTCCGTCGAGGAAGACGCGGACACGCTACAGAGCTACGAATGCCTGGTGGTTCCAGGGCTACTACAGACCCCGGAGTACGCACTCACCCTCCTGAAGGGCGACAAGGACGCCGCCGACGCCCGGATCGACCGGCAGGCCATCCTCTTAAGAGATGACCCGCAGCCCCCTCGACTCACGATCGTTCTGTTCGAGGGCGTGCTGCATCACCAGGTCGGTACGCACGAGACGATGAGGAACCAACTCCTGCACCTGATCGAGAGCCAATCGGAGCGGGTAGCGATCCAGATCGTCGCCGGACAGGTTCCACCCGAAGGTGCAGATGGGTCCTTCGTCCTGGCTACGATGCACGACCGTAGCGAGGTCGCGTACGTGGAAACCGCAGCCAGAGGACTTACGCTGGACGAAGTAGGGGACATCCGTACTCTTACCGTGGCATTCGACGCGATACGAGCAAGGGCCTTGCCTGTGGATATGTCCACCGATTTGATACGAAGGGTTATTGAAGAGCGATGGACGTGAGCACCACCGAATGGCGGAAGAGCACGCGTAGCGGTGGCAACGGCGGCAACTGTGTTGAGGTCGCCACGGTCGACGGCCGGGAGGTCTGACGTGAGCGTCGCCGAGTGGCGGAAGAGCACGCGGAGCGGTGGCGACGGCGGCAACTGTGTTGAGGTCGCCGAGGTCGAGGAGAACGGGTCCGCCTGATAGGACTGAAGGACGCGTTCCTTGACCGTTCTATCAGGAGGTTGCCATGGTCGGTCGGCCGCCGCTTCCGCATGATTTTCTTCCCGAGGTTCCTTCGTTCACCGTGACCAGTGACGACGTCACGCACGGTGAGCAGCTCTCGAACGCCCAGGTCTTCGACGACTGGGGGTTCAAGGGCGACAACATCTCTCCCCATCTGTCCTGGGAGGGCTTCCCGGCGGAGACGAAGAGCTTCGCGGTCACCTGTCACGACCCGGACGCCCCGACCGGCAGCGGGTTCTGGCACTGGTCGCTGTTCGACATTCCCGCCTCGGTGACCGAGCTTCCCGCCGGTGCCGGGGGTGGCGACTTCGCCGGGCTGCCCGACGGCGCCGTGCACGCACGGAACGACTACGGCGACAAGAAGTTCGGCGGGGCCGCGCCGCCTCCGGGCGGTCCGCACCGGTATGTCTTCACGGTCCACGCCCTCGACACCGAGAAGCTGGGCCTGCCGGACGACACCGCGCCGGCCGTGGTCGGGTTCAACATCACCGCCCACACGGTGGCACGCGCGCAGATCATCCCGGAGTACGAGAGCTGAGAACGTGACCGGGGCCGTACCCCGAAAGGTACGGCCCCGGATCAAGCCCCATCGGCGCACCCCGAGGGACATGTGGCCGCGAACCGACGCCCCGGCCCCGTGGTCACCTCCGGACCCCCGGGCACGCCGATCACTGCCACGTCACGGACCGGGCCGTACCTCTCTCAAGGCACAACCCCGGCCCTCTCAATGATGCGCGGCGCCGCAATCGTTCCGCTGCGCGTCCGCTATCGGTCGAAATGATCAGATTGACGGACCGGCCGCGACGACGTCGTGTGCCATCGTCTCGCCGCCGGGAACGATCCCCTGGAAGGGGAACTTGTCGCCGAACGCCGGCCTCAGGTCGGTCAGCCAGACCGCCTCGGGGTCGTACTTGGCGAAGAACGGCTGGTTGACGAACCGCGGGTCGCGGCACTGGATGAAGTGCAGGACGAAGAGCTTCTCGCCGTTGATCTCGGTGACGCCGTCGACGCACACCTTGCCGGGCGTCGCCGACATCGACGGGCCGCGGACCGTACGCGCCAGGCCGGAGACGTTCTTGTACGCGTCGCGGAACAGCTCGTGGGCACGCGCCAGCGGCACCGCGAAATAGCCCTGCGGGCCTGTGTCACGCTCCACGAACATGTAGTACGGCACCATGCCCATGCGCGTCTGGGTGCGCCACATGCTCTCCCACGCGTCGGCGGTGTCGTTGATCGTGCGGATCAACGGCGCCTGGGTGCGGATCACGGCGCCGGTGTCGCGGATGCGGCGTACGGCGTCGGCGACCAGCGGCGGGTCGAGCTCGCGCGGGTGGGTGAAGTGCGCCATGAAGGCGAGGTTCTTGCCGGAGTCGACGACCTGCTCGAAGAGCCGGAGGGTGTCGTCGGCGTCGGGGTCGGTGACCCAGCGCTGCGGCCAGTAGGCGAGGGCCTTGCTGCCGATGCGGATCGACTCGAGCTGCTCGATCTCCAGCAGCGGCTCGATGTAGCGGCGCAGCACCGACTCACCCATGATCATCGGGTCGCCGCCGGTGAACAGGACGCTGGTGACCTCGGGGTGGGCGCTCAGGTAGCGCTTGAGGCGCTCGACGTCGTCGGACGCCATCTTGAGGTCCGGCTCGCCGACGAACTGCGCCCAGCGGAAGCAGTACGTGCAGTACGCGTGGCAGGTCTGTCCCTGCTTGGGGAAGAAGAGAACGGTCTCGTGGTACTTGTGCTGCACACCCGGCATCGGCTCCTCGTTGAAGCTCGGGATGTTGAGCTGCAACTGGCCGGCGGGGTGGGGGTTCAGCTTCATCCGCACCTGGTGGGCGAGCGCCTCGATCTCCGCCTTGGGGGCCTCGCGGCTCAGCAGGTCGGAAAGTCGCGCGACATCGTCGGCGGGAAGCATGTCCTCTTGGGGGAAGACGAGCCGGTAGATCGGGTCGTCGGGCGCCGCGGACCAGTCGATCAGCTCGTCGAGGACGTAACTGTTCGTACGGAACGGGAGGACGGTGGCTACAGCACGAGTCCCCAGACGTTGCGCGGCGGTCAGCCCGGCACGAGCGGTGAGCTCGTCCAGGTGCTTCGCCGTGTAGGCGCGAAATCGGCGGCCGGTGGTTCGCACGGCGGCCGACGCCGCGTCGTTGACCAAAGTCACGTGACGTTACTCCTTGGAATCGAGGGAAAGCGTGCGCTGGCACACCCGGGCATGGACGGCTCGTCCATCGCCGTCCGGGCGGCACTCGCTGTCGGGTTGTGGCCCTCCTTCACAGTCGGCTGCTGCGCTGCACGCGGCAGCGCGTCACGCTCCCCCACCCCATTGAACCGTTAACCCCCCGTTTCTTACGAATCTGATACCCGCGCACGGGCTTATCGATACGTCCGGCACAGGTCCACCGAACGGCTCAACGTCACAAGAACGTAAAAAGTCACACGTTCGACACGCATGTTCTGCTGTCCCAGTAACCGGGCTACGACATACTGTGTGGACTCCAACCCGCTATGCGTAGCTCGTCACTGTAGGTGACAGTGGCGACTAACGCCCCACGTGGAGAGGTTCGTGGGCAAACACCGCAAACGGCGACACGCCCCCCACCGTACGGGCCGCCGGCTCGCACTCGTCTCACTCGGCTTGATCATCCCCCTCAGCGGCGGCGCCGCGGTCTTCGCGGCCACCGGGCACGCGGGCCGTCCGTCCCGGCCCTCCGCCCTGTCACGCGCCGAGCACCGGCGTTCGGCCGGTAGATCCGGCCCGATGTCGGCCGCGCGCCCCGACCCCGTACGCCCGAGCGCGTCCCCCAGTCCCTCCAGCGCGTCGCCGGCCGCGACGCTCACGCCCGCTGCCTCCGGGCCGAAGATCGGGTTCTCCCCGTACGCGGACGTGCTCGCCTGGCCGCCGCTGGACCTCCCGAAGACCGCCGACACCACCCACGTCAAGGACTTCACGATGGGGTTCGTGGACGCCGGCGTCGGCTGCTCGCCCGCCTGGGGCGGCCTGACCTCGCTCAACGACACGTTCGCCGAACGCCGGGTCAAGAGCGTGCCCGGCCGGGTGACCGTGTCGTTCGGCGGCCCGCACGGCAACGAGCTGGCGCAGGCCTGCACCGACGTCGACGACCTGACCGCCGCGTACGAGGACACCCTGAAGGCCACGAAGGCCGACGAGATCGACTTCTACCTCGGCGACCAGGCCCTGGCCGACGACGCCGCGGTCAAGCGCCGCACCCAGGCCCTGACGAACCTGCGGAAGGCCCACCCGGACCTGCCGATCTCGATCACGCTGCCGGCCGGCGCCTCCGGGCTGTCCGACCCCGCGCTGGGCGCGCTGCGCACGGCGCTCTCCTCCCGGCTGAGCGTGTCGATCGTCAACCTCGTCGCCGCCACGGGCAGCGGCCAGTCGCTGATCGACGCGGCCACCGCCGCGCACGCACAGCTCCTGCGCTTCTACGGCCAGGACGACGCGCAGACGTGGGCCCACACGGGCATCACGCCGGTGATCGGCGTGAACGGCAAGGGCAAGGGGTTCCAGCCCGCCGACGCCGAGCAGGTGCTCGCCTGGGCCAAGACGAAGAGCCTCGGCCGCCTGTCGATGTGGTCCATCACACGCGACGCCAGATGCACCATCGACACCACCGCGGCCAACGACACGTGCAGCGGTCTGGACGAGGACACCGGCGCCTTCGCGAAGGTCTTCGAACGCTTCTGATCATCGCAAAACAGGCCACGACCTGCGGGTAGTCCGCAGCGATCACCCCCTGGGTACCTATGCTGTGAGGTAGGCGGGGGGAGCCTGAGTTGACTGTGAGCTCGTCGGGGGGACCACGGGCACCGCGCACGCTACCGGCGTTCACGGCGGTGCTCGTGGCGGTCGCCGGTGTCTGTTATGGATCCTGGATCCTGCAGTTCCTCGTCAATCCCGGCCTCGACCCGGTCAACGGCTACGTCAGCGAGCTGTCCGCGACCGACCAGCCGTACCACCTGCTGTTCGCGGCGGGCGACTTCCTGTCCGGGGTGCTGATCACCGCCGTCGCGGCGATGGTGATCCACCGCTGGCGCCCGCGCGCGTGGGAGCTGGCGGGGTGGATCGCGCTGCTGACGTTCGGGGTGTTCTCCGTCGCCGACTCCCTGTTCGGGATGGACTGCGCGCCCAACTCCGACACGACCTGCGCGCTGCGCGAGCGCGCCGGGCAGGTGTCCTTCGCGCACCGGTTCCACTCGGTGACGAGCGTGCTCGTCGTCACGGCGGGCATCCTCAGCCTCATCCTGCTCACCATCGCCGCGCGCCGGTACCGCGAGTGGCCCGTGATCGCGCGCTGGGGCTGGGCGCTGACGGTCGTCGAGACCGTCGCGGCGCTGGCGACACTGCCGCTGATGTACCTCGGGCTCATCCTCGGCGTCGTCGAGCGCGTCCAGGTGGGCGCCCTGTCGCTCTGGCTGTTCGTGATCGCCGCCGAGCTGTACGCCGCTCGCCGCCGTACGCGCAGCGTCTGGATACGGGATCGCAAGACGCCGGAGAAGGCAACGACGACGTGAGAAACCGCCTGCCCGGCGAGTTCGTCACCGTCGGCCGAGATCTCCTGCACGTCGTCTCCGAGGGTTCTGGAAGCCCGTCCGTGCTGCTCAGCGCGGGTCTGGGCGGCGCGTGGTTCGACTGGCTCCCGGTGACCGAGCTGCTCCGTGGCGAACGCCGCGTGATCAGCTTTGACCGGCCGGGCCTCGGCGGCAGCCCGCCCGCGCGCGGCGCCGGGGTGCTGCGCGAGGAGGCCGCGCGGCTGGCCGGGCTGGCCCGGTGGGCGGGGCCGCCGGTCGTACTGGCCGCGCACTCCCTCGCCGGGTTCCACGCGGAGGCGTTCGCCCGGCTGTACCCGGACCTGGTGGACGGCATGGTCCTCGTCGACCCGAGCGCCGAACAGGACGAGCCCCGCCACGCGCGGCTGCTGACGCGGCTGGCGCCGATCGCGCGCCTCGCCGGCTCGGCGGCGGGCCTGACCGGGCTCCCCCGGCTCGCCGGGCCGCGTACGCGCGGGGCCGTCATGCGTTCGATCTCCAGCAAGGGCGAGGTGGCTCCGCCGGACCTCACGCGCGCCGTGTACGCGCGCGCCCACGTGTTCGGCGCCCTGCTCGTCGAGCTGACCGGCTACCGGCAGATGGCCGCCGACCTGCTCGCGCTGCGCCGCGAACACCCCTTCCCCGACATCCCGCTGTGCGTGATCACGGCGCTGCCGGGCGTACGCGACGACGTCTGGGTGCGCGCGCACGCCGACCTCGCGGCGCTGAGCCCGCGCGGGCGCCAGATCGTCCTGCCCGAGACCCGGCACATGGTGCAGACCGACCGGCCCGACGTCGTCGCCGAGGCGGTGCTCGACGCCGTGAGAGGCCTCCTGCCGCTCGGCCTGCTGCTCGGCTTGATCGTGCCCGCCGCGTGCACGAACCCGGTCCGCAGGATCTCCGAGAGCTCGCTGCGCAACGCGACGGCGCGCGGCGCGACCGAGGAGATGCGCGGGCTCGGCTACTACGTCAGGCAGGGCCTGCGCTGCCGAACGCTCACGCCCGACACGCTGTCCGTGATCAAGGTCCGGTGCGTGGGCCGCACCACCGACGACGAGCCGGTGCGCGTGGACGCCGTCGCCTCCGACGCGGCGTCTCGCCACCCGCGCCAGGAGTTCGTGATCACGGTCGGCGGCCATCAGCTCCTGCGCACCTCCTGCCTCGGGCGAGGCTGCGAGGACCGCCACCGATGATCCGGCATACCCGGCGTCACGGTACGTTTCGCGGGTGCAGCGTGGAAAGGGGGGCGGCATGACCACCCCTTCTGAGGGCACCCGGATCGTCGTCGACGCGATGGGCGGCGACAACGCGCCGGACGAGGTCGTGGCGGGCGCGGTCGTCGCGGCACGCGAGCACGGCGTACGCCTGATCCTCGTGGGGCGCGCGCGGCGGATCCGCGAGGCCCTGGCCGCCCACGACGCCGTCGGCGAGATCCCGATCGCGCACGCCGAGGACGCCCTCACGATGGGCGAGGGCGCCCTGGCGGGCCTGCGGCGCCCGCGTTCGTCGGTGGCGGTCGCCTGCCGCCTGATCCGGCGCGGCCACGCGGCGGCCCTCGTCTCGGCCGGGTCGACCGGCGGCGTCGTCGCGACCTCCCGCATGCGGCTGCGCGGGCAGCCCGGCGTCATGCGCCCGGCGATCGCCGTGGTCCTGCCGACACGCCCGAACCCGACCGTCCTGCTCGACGCGGGCGCGACCTCCGACACGAAGCCGGAGATGCTGGTCCAGTTCGCGACGCTCGGCACCGCGTACGCCCGGATCCGGCTGGGCGTCGAGTCGCCGCGCGTCGGCCTCCTGACGATCGGCGAGGAGGCCGGCAAGGGCAACAAGCTGACGCGCCGCGCCCACGAACTCCTGGCCGACGACGTCGAGGGCATCGACTTCGCCGGCAACATCGAGGGCACCGACCTGCTCGCGGGCCGGGTCGACGTCGTCGTGACCGACGGCTTCACCGGCAACGTCGCGCTCAAGACCATCGAGGGCGCGGTGCGCATGGTGATCTCGGAGATGCGCGAGGCCGTGACGTCCAGCCGCGTCGCGAAGGTCGGCGCCCTGATGCAGCGCAAGCGCCTGCGCTCGTTGCGCGACCGCCTCGACTCTGAGACGTACGGCGGCGGGGTGCTGCTCGGCCTGAACGGCACCGTCGTCATCGCCCACGGCGCCTCGCACGCGCCGGGCATCACCGCCGCCTGCGTCCTGGCCTACGACCTGGCCGGCAGCCGCATCGTCGAGCAGATCGGCGAGGGCATCGGCGCGAACCGTTCGCGGTTCATCCGGCGCTCGCACAACGACACGGAGCCGTCGGAGGACTGACCCCCCGTCCAGGGGCTACCGTTCAGTAACCACACTGGATGGAGATCGCCATGGAACGGCCCTACGACATCGTGCTCTTCGGAGCCACCGGCTTCACCGGCACGCTGACCGCGCAGTACCTCGCCGCTAACGCCCCCTCCTCATGGGCGCTCGCCGGACGCGACAAGGGCAAGCTTCAGCGGCTGAGCGAGCGCCTCGGGCTTTCCGTTCCCTTGCTGGAGGCCGACGTCAACGACCCCGCCTCGCTGCGCGAGGTCGCCTCCTCCGCGCGGGTCGTCATCACGACCGTCGGGCCGTACATCCACTACGGCGAGGGGCTCGTCGCCGCGTGCGCCGCCGCCGGCACCGACTACGTCGACCTCACCGGAGAGCCGGAGTTCGTCGACGAGATGTACGTGAAGTACCACGACGTCGCGGTCGGGACGGGCGCGCGGATCGTGCACGCCTGCGGGTTCGACTCGATCCCGCACGACCTGGGCGCGTACTTCACCGTCCAGCAGCTCCCCTCCGACGTTCCGCTGCGGGTCTCCGGCTACGTACGCGCCAGCGCCTCGATCTCCGGCGGCACCCTCCAGTCGGCCGTCACCGCCTTCTCCCGCGGCCGGCAGACCCTCGCGGCCCACCGGGAGCGGCGCAAGGCCGAGCCCGTCTTGGAGGGGCGCCGCGCGCGTGCGATCCCCGGCCGCCCCCACCACCGCTCCGGCCTCGGCGCGTGGGCCCTCCCGCTGCCGACGATCGACCCCGAGGTCGTACGCCGCTCCGCGACCGCCCTGGAGGCGTACGGGCCCGACTTCGGCTACAGCCACTACGTCGCCCTGAAGCACCTCCCGTCGGCGGTCGGCGTGGCGGCGGGCGCGGGCGGCCTGCTCGGCGCGGCACAGATCCCGCCGGTGCGGAACTGGCTGCTCGGCCGGATCAAGTCCGGCGACGGCCCCTCGGAGGAGAAGCGCGCCAAGAGCTGGTTCAGCGTGCACTTCTACGGCGAGGGCGGCGGTCGGAAGGTCGTCACCAAGGTCTCCGGCGGCGATCCGGGCTACGGCGAGACGTCCAAGATGCTCGCGGAGTCGGCGCTCGCGCTCGCCTACGACGACCTGCCGAAGACCTCGGGCCAGGTGACGACCGCCGAGGCCATGGGCGACGCGCTGCTCGCCCGGCTCCAGCGCGCGGGCATCGAGTTCACGGTGGTCGGCACGACAGGCTGAGCGCTCCCCGCCCTGGGGCACGCCCTCGGGGCGGGAGGCCGTCGTGGCCTCCGCCACTCCCGGCCGTTAAGGCGATATTCGGATGGGGGCGGGCGTCGCCGCCGATAGGGTTGAGGGAACTCCGCAGCGTGAGCTGTCGATGCCGTACTCACGAGGATTCTCATGCCTGACCCGCAATCTGTTCTCGCCGCCCGTGTCCAGGCCGCACTCGGCTCCGCCTTCGGGGAGCCCGACGCCGATCCGGTGATCCGGCCCTCGCAGTTCGCCGACTTCCAGGCGAACTGCGCGCTCCCGCTCGCCAAGAAGCTCGGCCGAAAGCCGCGCGACATCGCGGCCGAGATCGTCGCCGTCCTCGACGTCGAGGACCTGTGCGAGAAGGTCGAGATCAGCGGGCCCGGCTTCATCAACCTGACCCTGACCGGCGGCTGGATCGCCGGGCAGGCCCAGGAGATGCACGAGGACCCCCGGCTGTCGGTCGAGCCCACCGACGCTCCGCGGACGACGGTCGTGGAGTACTCCTCGCCCAACGTCGCCAAGGAGATGCACGTCGGTCACCTGCGGACCACGATCGTGGGCGACGCGATCGCGCGGGTGCTGGAGTTCCTCGGGCACCACGTCATCCGTGACAACCACATCGGCGACTGGGGCACGCCCTACGGCATGCTCATCGAGCACCTGCTCGACGTCGGCGAGGACTCCGGCGACGCCCGGCTGCTGGAGAACGACCCCAACAGCTTCTACCGGGCCGCGCGCGCGAAGTTCGACGGCGACGAGGCGTTCGCCGAGCGGGCGCGTAAGCGGGTCGTGCTGCTCCAGGCCCACGACGCGGGCACGATCCGGCACTGGTCGCGGCTCGTCGACCTGTCGAAGGTCTACCTCAACGGCATCTACCGGCGGCTCGGCGTCACGCTCACCGACGACGACATCCGCGGTGAGAGCTTCTACGACGACATGCTGGCCGGCTCCGCCGACGAGCTGGAGTCCAAGGGCGTCGCCGAGATGAGCGAGGGCGCGCTCTGCGCGTTCCCGCCCGGTTTCAAGGGCCGCGAGGGCGACCCGCTGCCGGTGATCATCCGGAAGAGCGACGGCGGCTACAACTACTCCACCTCCGACCTCGCGACGATCCGCTACCGCGTCGACAAGCTGGACGTCGACCGGATGATCTACGTCGTCGGCTCGCAGCAGGCGCTGCACTTCCAGATGGTCTTCGCGGTGGCGCGGATGGCCGGCTGGCTGCCCGACGGCGTCATCGCCGAGCACGCCCAGATCGGAAACGTCCTCGGCAAGGACGGCAAGATCTTCCGTACGCGGAGCGGCGAGTCGGTCAAGCTCAGCGAGCTGCTCGACGAGGCCGTCGAGCGGGCCGGTAACGCGTTCGACGACGTCCCGCACGACGAGCCGTTCGACGAGACGACGCGGCGGCACGTCATCGAGGCGGTCGGCATGGGCGCGGTGAAGTACGCCGACCTGTCGACGGCGCGCGACAGCGAGTACGTCTTCGACTTCGACCGGATGATCTCCTTCCGGGGCAACACCGGGCCCTACCTCCAGTACGCCGCCGCGCGGATCGGCTCGATCTTCCGCAAGGGCGGCGTCACGCCCGACCAGGCCACCGGGCCGATCACGCTCGACCACGATGCCGAGCGCGCGCTCGCGCTGCACCTCCTGGGCTTCGGCGCGGCGCTGCGCGCCACCGGAGAGGCCGCCGAGCCGCACCGGCTCTGCGCCTACCTGTTCGACCTGGCCTCGGCGTACACCACGTTCTATGAGAACTGCCCGGTCCTGAAGGCCCCGGACGAAGCCACCAAGGCCTCGCGCCTGGCGATCTGCGCGCTCACCCTGCGCACCCTCACCCAGGGCCTGGACCTTCTCGGAGTAATCACACCGGAACGCATGTAGTCGCTCCCGCGTCATAGGGTCCCTGGAATGACCGAGGAGGACCTGTGAGTGACGACTGGTGGGCCGAACGCCAACAGAACCGCCGGATCGCGGAGCTTCAAGGAGAGGTCGAGGCGGCCTACTCCTACGCGGCCGAGCGGTCGCGGACCCTCCAGTCGAAGCTCTCGCAGGTCCAGGGCACGATCGAGCGGCGGCTCGACCGGCTGGCCAAGTCCTTCGACGCGTTCGTCGAGCTGTCGGACGTCCGCCTGGAGCTCGCGGTCTTCGACCGTGAGGCCTTGGTGCGGCACCGCACGCGGCGGCTGCTGATGGGGATCGCGCAGGGCGCCGAGGACCCGCCGCCGCTCGACATGGACGACGTACCCGGCTACTGGCTGAAACCGGCCGCCGAGGCGCTGTCGGCCCTCGTGCGCGGTGACGACCCGGCCGCGGAGAAGTACGTCGCCGAGGCGGTCGCGCGCGACGAGGACCGTACGACGCTGTTCCTGACGCTCGGCCTGGCAGTGGCCGGGCGTCACACCGCGGCCGTGCCGTGGCTCACCCGTACGCTCCCGGCCCTCGGCACGACGGTCACCAACGTCCAGCGGCGGCTGTGGACCTCGTGCGCCGACGGCGCGTTCGGCGAGCCGGGGCGCGCGCACGTCCTGCGGCGGCTGACGGAGTTCCTGGAGGAACTGCCCGCCGACGCCGCCGGCCAGGAGCTCGACCGCTGGCGGCAGGCCGTGGTCTCGCGCGTCAAGCCCGGAAGCACGGCGAAGCTGCCCCGAGAGCTCCAGAGCCAGAAGTCCCTGATCGAGCCCGCCGTCGACGGCGAGCGCCTGAAGCGGCTCCGCACGCTGGTCGAGGAGGGTCTCGACGCCGACGACGCGGCCACCAAGTCCGACTTCACCGACCTCCTGAACACCCTCGTCGACGAGGGCAGCCCCGACGAACGCCCCCTCGTTGCCCGCGCCCGCGAGCTGCGCCAGATCATCGAGCACGGCGGCGGCGAGCAGCCGGTCGCGTGGGACGCCCCCGGCGGCACCACCCTCGACCTGCTGCGCGGCGACGCGTTCGACCGCCGCGAGCCCGGCCCGCGCTCGCTGGCGATCAAGGCCGGGGCCCGCTGGCTCACCACGGTCGCCGGCGACCTCGCGGACAAGGCGTCCGTCGCGCCCCCGGCCGAGGTCGACCTCCGGATCTACGGGCACGGCCTGCGCGTCGGAACGACCGGCGCCTCCGGCCTCACCGACGCCCAGGCGGGCATCGGCACCGCCGCGGCGGTGAACCCGATGACCGAGCGGATCGCCTTCGCCGTCGCGGGTTTGGGCCTCGTCGTTACGGTGCTCACGATCCTCGCCGGGCTCGTACCGCTAGTGATTCTCGCCATACTCGTAGTAGCCGGCGCGGCCGGATTCGGGGTCAAGAAGAGCCTCGACCGCCGACGGGCCGCGGAGACAGCAGAGCAGGACAAGGCACGTCTCGCGCGCCAAGTGGAGGTCATCTCCAACGCTCTCTCCCAGTCCCAGAGCCGCCACAAGGACCTCGCCGCCACCGCAGCCGCAGATCGACAGGCGATCCTTACCCTCTTGACCTAGGGGGTTTACGGGTATTCGTGCCACTGTGAGACCAACATCCCGGAGGCACGAATGGGCAGGGACGTATCGGCGATCAGCGTCTCCCGGCGGGCTCGGAGGCGCTACACCAAGAAAGTCCAGCGTTGCCTCGACGCCTTCGAGACGATGCTGCGGGAATCCCGATTCGTGGCGGACCCCCCACGAATCGGCGTGGAAATCGAGATCAATCTCGTCGACACGGACGGCCGCCCGGCCATGCGGAACGAAGCGGTGCTGGACGCCATCGCCGACCCCGCATGGTCCACCGAACTCGGCCAGTTCAACATGGAGATCAACCTTCCGCCCTGCGCGCTCGACGGGAAGGCGCTTAACGCCTTCGAACAGTCCGTACGCGACAGCCTCAACCACGCCGACGCGCAGGCGCGGGCGTCAGGCACCCGGCTCATGATGGTCGGGATCCTGCCGACCCTGCGGGAGTCCGACGCGGTCGAGGAGACGCTGTCGTCCAGACCGCGCTACCGCCTGCTGAACGAGCAGATCCTGGCGTCACGCGGCGAGGACCTCAGCCTGGACATCGACGGCATCGAACGCCTGCGTACGCGCGCCGGCTCCATCACCCCCGAGGCGGCCTGCACCAGCGTCCAGTTCCACCTACAGGTCAGCCCCGACGAGTTCGGGGCGTACTGGAACGCCTCCCAGGCCATCGCGGGCGCCCAGGTGGCGCTGGCGGCCAACTCGCCGTTTCTGTTCGGCAGCGAGCTGTGGCGTGAGACGCGGATCCCCCTGTTCGAGCAGGCCACGGACGCGCGGTCGCGGAAGCTACGAGAGCAGGGCGTACGGCCCCGCGTGTGGTTCGGCGAACGCTGGATCGAGTCGGTGTTCGACCTGTTCGAGGAGAACGCCCGCTACTTCTCGGCGCTCCTGCCGGTCGTCGAGGACCAGGACCCGCTGAACACCGTGGAGAGCGGCGGGGTCCCCGACCTGAGCGAACTCACCCTCCACAACGGGACGATCTACCGCTGGAACCGGCCCGTGTACGACATCGAACAGGGACGGCCGCACCTGCGCGTGGAGAACCGCGTACTCCCCGCCGGGCCGACCGTGGTCGACACGATGGCGAACGCCGCCTTCTACTACGGCGCGGTGCGCGCCCTCGCCGACGAGGAACGGCCGCTGTGGACACGCATGCCGTTCGGCGCCGCCGCCGCCAACCTGCGCGCGGCAGCGCGCGACGGCCTGCACGCCGAGACGTACTGGCCCGGGCTCGGCCAGATCACGGTCACCGACCTGGTGCTACGCGAGCTACTCCCCCTCGCCGCCACCGGCCTGGACCGGTGGGGCGTCGACTCCGTCGTACGTGACCGGCTGCTCGGAATCATCGAACAACGCTGCCTGACCAGGCGCAACGGCGCGACCTGGCAGGCCGAGACCGTGCACTCGGGCAACGAGGAACGGCCGGAGGCCCTCCGTCTGATGACGCTGAGGTACTTGGAGCACATGCACACCAACGCCCCCGCGCACACCTGGCCCGTGGGTTACTGAAGGTAACCCTCGACCTCGCCGGTGGGCCTTGCCGTGGCCTCGTCGGGATTCTCCCCGGCGTCACGGCGGGCCCGCCGCCGGCGGAGGAGATCCCAGCACTGATCGAGCTCGGCTTCGAGCGCGGTCAGCCGCCGGTGCTCCTCGGTCTCGGTCACCTCACCGCCCTGCAGACGCTCGCGAAGCGTGTGCTCCTCGTCCACCAGCGAATGGATGCGGCCAAGAATCTCGTTGTCCTGCATCTTCGATCACCTCGGTCCCAGTCTGACAGCTCCCGCCCCCGCAAGTTGCTTCGGCGGCGGGGGCTGCCCGACGAGTCCCAGGGCATGTCTGACGAATCCATGTCCTACTGCGCGGCGCCCAGGCGGCGCCGCTCGCTACGGACGGGACTCATCAGACACGCCCTCAGAGCGGACCGCGGCTCCCGACAAGACCGTTCAGGAACCCGCCGGCGCCCTCGGACGACGGCCGTGCCACTGCGGTGCTCGGGCGCTGCTGGGACGTGCTCGTCCTGGCAGCGGAGGTCCGCGACTTCGTGGCGGTCTTCGGCTTGGCCGTGGTCTTCTTCGCCGTGGACGCCGACTTGGTCGCCGTCCTCGGCTTGGTCGCGGCCTTCGCCCTGGATGTGGACGCCTTGCTGCCGGCCGTGGTCTTCCTGGCCGCCGTGGTCTTCTTCGCCGCCGGCTTCTTCGCCGCCGTCGTCTTCCTGGTGCCGGTGGTCGCCTTGGGAGCGGCCGGCGGCTTGATGGCCGAGATGGTCTTGGCCGCCTTCGTGAGCGCCTCGGCCGCGGTGGCCAGCGCCTTGGTGGCGCTGTCCATCGTCTTCATGGCGGTGTTCATCGCCTGGGCCGAGGTGGTCGCCTTGGAGGCGGCCGCGTGCATCTTGGTCGCCGCGGACGACACCTTCGTCGCCGCGGACGTGACCTTGGTCGCGGCGGCCGTCGGGCTGACGGACGCCGTTGTGGATTTCGACGTCGACTTCGACGCGCTCTTACGCGCCGTCGTCGCGGTCGGCTTCTTGGCGGTGGCGCGCTTGGCGCCCGCCTTGGTACGGCTCGCACTCGCCGTGGAACGGCGGGCGGTCGTCGTTGTATTCGTGGGCACTGATCCATCCCCCCGTGTCGATCAGTTACGGGTGGATCTATTCCACATATGGCGAAGATCTACACGCCGACCGGATGCCAGACGGTCTTTGTTTCCAGGAACGTGGTCATCCGAGTCGTACCCGGAGGTGCTGTCCAGCCACTTTCCGGGTCGATTCGGGCCGGCCGGAGCACGCGTTTGAGGTTCTCCGCGGCGGCCTGTTCGCATTCGCGCGCGAGGTCTCCGGCGACACCTGTGAGGTCCAGTCCGTTGACGTCCATGTGCGACGCGAGCCAGGGCGCCAGCTCGGCGCGCTGTCCGGTGAGGATGTTGACCACGCCGCCGGGAAGGTCGGACGTCGCGAGCACCTCGCCGAGCGTGATGGCCGGCAGCGGCGACTCCTCCGAGGCCACGAGCACGGCGGTGTTGCCGCTCACGATCACCGGCGCGAGCACCGACACGAGGCCGAGCAGCGCGGAGTCGGGCGCGATGATCCCGACGACGCCGGTGGGCTCCGGCGTGGAGAAGTTGAAGAACGGCCCGGAGACCGGGTTGGCGGTACCGGTGACCTGGGCGAGCTTGTCGGCCCACCCGGCGTACCAGACCCAGCGGTCGACGGCGGCGTCCACCTCGCTGGTCGCGGCGGCCTTGGCGACGCCGGCGGCGCGCAGTTCCTCGACGAACTGGCCGCGGCGTCCTTCCAGCATTTCCGCGACCCGGTAGAGGATCTGTCCCCGGTTGTACGGCGTGCGGGCCGCCCATCCGGATTGCGCCTTTCGCGCCGCCACGACCGCGTCGCGTACGTCTTTCCGCGACGCACGCGAGGCATTAGCGAGGAACTTTCCCTTTGCGTCGTTCACGGTGTACGACCTGCCGGATTCCGATCGAGGAAAAGCGCCCCCGATGTACAGCTTGTACGTCTTGCGTACATCCAACCGATTGGAACTCATCGCAGGTAAGCCTCCAGGCCGTGCCGGCCGCCCTCACGGCCGAAGCCGGATTCCTTGTAACCGCCGAACGGCGACGCCGGGTCGAACTTGTTGAACGTGTTGGCCCACACCACCCCGGCGCGCAGACGCTGCGCCATCCACAGGATGCGTGAACCCTTGTCCGTCCATACCCCGGCCGACAGACCGTAAGGCGTGTTGTTCGCCTTCTCGACCGCTTCCTGCGGCGTACGGAACGTCAGCACCGACAGGACCGGCCCGAAGATCTCATCACGTGCGATGCGGTGCGACTGCGCGACGTCGGTGAAGACGGTCGGCGCGAACCAGAAACCGCGCTCCGGCAGCTCGCAGGGCGGCGACCAGCGGGTCGCGCCCTCCTGCTCGCCGAGGTCCGACAGCTCCCGGATCTTGTCGAGCTGCGCGGCGGAGTTGATCGCGCCGATGTCGGTGTTCTTGTCCAGGGGGTCGCCGACGCGGAGCGTCGCCATGCGCGTCTTGAGGCTCGCCAGCACCTCCTCGACCACGGACTCCTGTACGAGGAGCCGCGACCCGGCGCAGCAGACGTGCCCCTGGTTGAAGAAGATGCCGTTCACGATGCCCTCGACGGCCTGGCTGATCGGCGCGTCGTCGAAGATCACGTTGGCGGCCTTGCCGCCGAGCTCCAGCGTGAGCTTCTTCTCGGTGCCCGCGATCGAGCGCGCGATCTGGCGGCCGACGTCGGTGGAGCCCGTGAAGGCGACCTTGTCGATGCCCTCGTGCTCGACCAGCGCGCGCCCGGTGTCGCCGGCGCCCGTGACGATGTTCACCACGCCCGGCGGCAGGTCGGCCTGGCGGCAGATCTCCGCGAACGCCAGCGCGGTCAGCGGCGTCGTCTCGGCGGGCTTCAGGACCACGGTGTTACCGCAGGCCAGCGCGGGCGCGATCTTCCACGCGAGCATGAGGAGCGGGAAGTTCCACGGGATGACCTGGCCGGCCACGCCCAGCGGCCTGGGGTCCTTCGCCGCGTACTCCAGCTTGTCGGCCCAGCCCGCGTAGTAGAAGAAGTGCGCGGCGACCAGCGGAAGGTCGACGTCGCGCGACTCACGGATCGGCTTGCCGTTGTCGATCGACTCCAGCACCGCCAGCTCGCGCGAACGCTCCTGGATGATGCGGGCGATACGGAAGAGGTACTTGGCGCGCTCGGCGCCCGGCATCGGCGACCAGACGTTGTCGAAGGCCCGGCGGGCGGCGGCGACCGCGCGGTCGACGTCGGCGGCGTCGGCCTCGGCGACCTCGGCCAGCACCTCCTCCGTCGCGGGGTTCACCGTCTTGAACGAGTGCTCGGCGTCCGCGAACTCCCCGTCGATGAACAGGCCGTACGACGGCCTGATGTCGACGATGTCGCGTGACTCCGGCGCAGGGGCGTACTCGAACATCGTCAGTCCAGAGTGAAGTAGTCGGGACCCGCGTACACGCCGGTCGTGAGCTTGCGACGCTGCATGAGCAGGTCGTTGAGCAGGCTTGACGCTCCCAGCCTGAACCAGTCCGGGCTCAGCCAGTCGGGGCCCGCCGTCTCGTTGACGAGCACGAGGTACTTGATCGCGTCCTTGGTCGTACGGATGCCGCCGGCGGGCTTGACGCCGATCTGGCGGCCCGTGCGCGTACGGAAGTCGCGGACGGCCTCCAGCATGATCAGCGTGACCGGCAGGGTCGCGGCCGGGTTGACCTTGCCGGTGGAGGTCTTGATGAAGTCGGCGCCGGCGTCCATCGCCAGCCAGGAGGCGCGGCGTACGTTGTCGTACGTCACCAGCTCGCCGGTCTCCAGGATGACCTTCAGGTGGACGTCACCGCACGCGTCCTTGATCGCGGCGATCTCGTCGTAGACCTTCTGGTAGTCGCCGGAGAGGAAGGCGCCGCGGTCGATCACCATGTCGATCTCGGACGCGCCGTCGTCGATGGCGCGCTTGGTGTCGGCCAGCTTGGCGTCCAGCGGCGCGCGCCCCGACGGGAACGCGGTCGCGACGCTCGCGACGCCGATACCGGTGCCCTTGAGCGCCTTGACCGCCTCCGCCACCAGATCGGAGTAGACGCAGATGGCGGCCACCTTGGGCACGCTCGCGTCCGATGGATCAGGATGGGCGGCCTTCGCGCAGAGCGCCCGCACCTTGCCAGGTGTGTCGGCGCCTTCGAGGGTCGTCAGGTCGACCATCGAGATCGCGAGATCGATGGCGTACGCCTTGGCCGACTTCTTGATGGACCGGGTGGCGAGGCGGGCGGCGCGTTCTTCCGCGCCCACCTGGTCGACACTCGGCAGCCCATGCAAGAAGCCGTGCAGCCCGGCAGTGCCGGTCAGAGTCTCCGTTGACACGCTCACAGCATCGCTCATGTGGTCCACCTGCACAAAACGGGCCCGGCACGAGTGCACCGGGCCCGCTTTGTCACTTTTTTCGGAATCAGCCGGTCTTGAGGTACAGACCGTTGCCCGTGGGGTCGTCCGGGTCGCCCTCAGGGAACTCCACACCGCCCGCCCAGATGGTCGTCCCGAGGGTCGCCAGGTCGGTGATGTTGATGTCGTGCCCCTCCGGCCGGGGAGCCGCCACGTGCGTGATGGCGTCACCGCTCACGTGGTAGAGGTTCGGGTCCCAGCCGCCCAGCAGCAGCCACAGGCCGCTCGCGCCGTCGCTGGTGACCCGCAGGAACGACGTGTACGACTGCGGCATGACCGTCGAGGACCACGCCTTGCCGTTCCAGTGCAGGATGATCGGCTGCGCGCAGATGTCGTCGCCGTCCTCCCCGCACGCCCACTCCATGCCGCCGACCGCGTACACGTTGCCGACCGACAGCGCGATGATGTCGCGCATCGACCCCTCGGCGGCCTGGTCCGGCAGCGGGAACTTCGGCGTCTTCGCGAGCGCCCACTTCTTGCCGTCGTAGTGCATGACGGCCGGCTGGCCCTTGTACTTACCGGCCGCGTAGATCCGCGTCTTCGAGACCGCGCTGATCGAAGTGGCGCCCGCGGGGAGCGTCACCTTGTGCCAGGCCGAGCCCGTCCAGTGCTCCGCGTACGCCTTGGGGCTCTCGGAGTCGCCACTGACCGCCCAGACGTCGTTCGTACTCACCGCGGCAGCGCCGGTCACGGTGAAATAGCTGGGCAGCGACGAGGTGGACCAGGTCTTACCGTTGTAGTGCATCGCCTTGTCGGTCAGGCCATTCTCGGCGAAGGCCCAGACGTTCTTGCTGTACGACGCGGTGATGGCCGTTACCTCGCCGAGGACGCTCGTCGGCGTCTTGACGGTCGTCCACCCGCCGCTCAGCTTGTGCTGAACGAGCGGCACCTCTTTACCGTTGACCGTCTGGTAGCCCCCCGACCAGGTACTCGTGGTGGGAGCGACCGTCAGCACCTTCACCCCGTCTTCCTTGGGGAGCGTGTTGATCTGATCGACCTTCCACGTCGGGTCGGCCGCATGCGCCTGCCCAGCCCCGGCGAGCAGACCGGCAAGAGCCACGGTGACCGCGACCCCTGACAACGTCCTACGCATCGCGTTCCTCTCTCGTTGTTGCGGACGCCTACCTGTGAGGGCCGGTCTTCTTGCCGCGGGGATGGCCTTGTTCGGTCTGGCGTCGCTTGGATGACGCCGCGTTTATGCGTTTTGTTCGCTTGTTGTTTGACTTGTTACCTGCGGATTTTTTTCAGGGGCCGTACTGCTCGACGAGGGCGTCCGAGGAGTCGTCACCTTCCGCGGGCTGAGCCTGCCCGACGGCGAGCACCTTGCCGGTGCCGGGGATGTTCGCGATGTCCCTGATGTCCACGCCAGGCCTGGTGGCGGGGACGGGCGCGTCGTACGTGGTGGTGACCCCGCTCGTCCGGTGTACGAACGTCGCGGCGTCGGTGGAGTACCAGAGGCCTCCGGCCCCGTCCGAGGCGGCCCGCATGGCGATGTCACCCGTCGCGGCTACCCGTGCCCAGCTCGCGCCGTCCCAGTGCATGAGCAGGGGACCGTACGTCCCCGTCGCGTCGGAGTAGACCCGCCCGACCGCCCAGACGTTCTCCCCGCCCGTCGCGACGACATCGTTGAAGTAACCGCTCACGTCACCGCCGGGCAGCGTCGAGGCCTTCCAGGCTTTCCCGTCCCAGTGAGCGGCGTACGGCTCGCTTCCGGGGCCCTCCCCCACGGCCCAGAGGTCGTCCTTACCGACCGCCGCAATCTTGAACGCGATGCCGGGCATGGGGACTTTGCTCCACTTGCGCCCGTCCCAGTGCAACGCGGACGCCGCGGAATCGCCTTCATTCCCCCCGACGGCCCAGACGTCATTCACGCCGACAACGGCGACGTCCCCGACGTCGTACCCATTGAAGGTGCTGGAGACGACCCATTTCCGCCCGTTCCAGTGCCAGGCGGTGCCGACGCCCTGCTTCGTACCGAGCGCCCAGACATCATCGGGCGCGTCACCATCGACGGCTTGAACCGCGGTCTCATTGCCGGGGAGCACGACATCACCCCATGTCGCGCCATCCCAGTGCAGGAACGCGTTGGCCCCATCCGGCCCTTGCCGCTTCGCCCCGACCGCCCAGGCGTCGCCGGCCCCTGTCGCGGCGACGGAGTAGAGCCCGAAGTCGTCGTACCCGGTGTCAGGACTGACGTAGGAGACCTTCCACTGCCGTGCCGCCGCGCCTGCGGGTACGGCGGAGCCCCCGAGGAGCGCTAATACCAACCCGGCCGCGCTGAGCGTTTTCCGCATGCACATCCCTTTCCGCATCCCTCACCGGACCTGATGCCGGCAAGGTTCAATACGGTTGATGGCAATCGGCGGTGATTAGTTCACTGCGCTGTCGCCGCGTTGGTCGAAGTGACCTAAACCGGTCTAGTTCGCCACTTAACGCCAACCAACCTCTTGTCGTGTCGGACCAGACGTTTCACGATGCAGGAGGAGGCGCACCGGAGGTGACGGCGTGGTCGGTAAACCGGAGATCCACGAAGGCTCCGAGGGGGACGATCGGCTGAGGCGGATCGGCTTACGTCGCGAAGACCTCGTCTACGCGTTGACCGGCGGCGACGCCGAGGCGGGCCGATACCAGTCCGAGGACGACGCGAAAAGCGCAGCGGGAATGGTGAGGTGGGCCCGTACCGTCGCGCTGCTCCGCCGGAGGCTCCGGGAGCGCGGCTGGGCGGCGGAGGACCCGCAGAACCTTCCGCTGGTGGTGAATCCGTCACGGACAATCACGATCATCACGACGACGGGCGATGGCGCCACCGGCTACTCGTACGGCCCCCTTCCCAAGACCCAATACAGCAAGGGCAGCGCGACCAAGGCCACCGTCGACACGGACACGAACATCCAGTTGTCGATCATGAATCTGCCGTATGACGAGCTCGAAGAGATGTCCCGGATCGTGGCCACCGAGGACGAGCAGCGCGAAGTATGGTGCCTGCTCTACCACCACAACGCTTCCACCGGCGAGTTACGCGCGGAACTTTCGCGTCCTGCTTCAATGGAGCCCGGTCGGCAGATCGGGGAATGGCGGGAGCGGATCATGCTTGAAGGCATCACAGCGGACGGTCACGGCTGATGAAGACCGGCGCCTTCCATGACCTGGCCGGTCGGCTGTACGCCGACCACCGGCTGAGCCTTGGTACACGCGAGATCGCGTTGGCGATGGCGTGGCTGACATGCGACGGCGCCGAGAATGACCCACGCCGCGACGTCTTCTGGCATCGGCTGGCCGACATGCTGGGGCCGGGTGACTACCGAGGACCCCGCATCGGTCCCCTGATCGCCGAGGACGCGCCTCGCTACGAGCCGCCCCGCCAGGTCCGTCTCAACCGCGGCTCGTGTGTCGGGCCTCGGGTCCGCGCTTACCAGCGGCGCGACCAGCCGAGTTCCGCCTCGGACTGCATCGTCTACACGACGCCTGGCCATGCCGCACCTCCCCCGACGGACAAGCGCGTATGCGGCGCGGACGCCACGATCAAAATCATCGAGCATGACCCTCTCACCGGCTGGCAGCACGCTCACTGGTTCTGCCGCAGACACGCCGGTCGCGCCGAGGAAGTCCGCATCCAGCTCACCGCCATCGGCCCTCCGCCACAACCGATCCCGAATACCGGGGGATTGCTGCCGTGCTACTTCGAGGCGGACTGGACTGCCGTCTACTCTCGCCACCGCCCTGCCTGGCGACCGCCGTACCACGGCATCCGCGCCGACGAATGGCCCACGCCGGACCTGCGCCATATCCCTCGCCCGCCACGGCTCGCCGTCGTCGCTCGATGACGGAGGGGCAGTGGACAAGAACGAGCTTAGCGCTTTCGGGCGCCTGGGATGATCGCTGGGGCGGTTCGCCGATCGGCTATGAGCTGCGTAGCCGGTTCGCCGACCGGTGGGTGCGGTTTCACAGCCTGCCCGGCTCGAAGCGGTACGCCGGCACCGAAGAGGAGTACGAGATCCTCCTCGAACGTCACCACGCATTGCTCACAGAGCTCGGCGTGGACGGCGGCGTGTATGTCATCGCCGGGTACTTCGAGGGCTGTTTCGGCCGACCGACGCCTGATCCTTCGATTCACCCGGAAGCGGTTCTCTGGCGGACCGTACAGCCCGATGATGAGACCTTTTTCGAAGCCCCCCTACGGCTCTATGCCAGCAGGGTTTCACATGACCGGGCCGGGCTCGATCCGTTTCTGCGGGCTGTGGCGGATGACGTGCTGAGTTACGCGATCATCGGTCCCGCCGACCTCAGGTGGCTCTATCACCCGTACGACGGCGGGGGCGATGTCATCGCGCCGAGCGCACATGAGCGCGACGTTTTGAAACGGCGTCATTCGGGCTGGTTGTCCGCGCATCCGTCGGGGATGTGAGCGGCCGCCCATTCCGGCAAGGGCTCGCGGGCGGCGAGCCATTTCGCGGGGATACCGTTGAGGCCGGTGTGGGCGGCGATGATGCCGCCCGTGATCGCGGCGGTGGTGTCCATGTCGCCGCCCACCGCCACGCAGCTGCGTACGGCCCGCTCGTAGTCGGTCAGGTGGCGGGTGACCACCCACAGGCAGAACGGGACGGTGTCCTGGGCGAGTACGCGTGACCCGTTGCCGAGCTCGTACGCGGCCTCTTCTCGGGTGTAGTCCTTCAGGCCGGCGGCGCGGCTTATTCCGTCGTGGACGGCGCTCGGCGGGGTGTGGGTCAGGACCGCTTCCAGGAGGCCTTTCTCGTCCGCCCCGGTCACGTACGACGCCGCGACCGCCACCGCTATCGCGCCGGCGATGGCTTCCGGGTGGGTGTGGGTCACTACCGCTGAGGCGGTCGCCTCCAACGCGGCGCGTTCCAGATCGCCGGGGTAGAACGCGCCGAGTGGGGCTACTCGCATGGCGGCGCCGTTTCCCATTGACCCCTTGCCGTCGAACTGGGCGGGGGAGGCTTTTCGCCATGGTTCGCCGTTGCGGAGGGCTCGGAGTAGGACGACCGTGCCCGGGCCGTAGCCACGGTACGGGTCGTATCGGTCGGCGAAGGCCTTGGCCAAGGCGTCTCGGTCTACCTCGCCGTGGCGTTCCAGGACGTCGGCCAGGTTGCAGGCCATTTCCGTGTCGTCGGTCCACGGCCATGGGCCTGGAGGCACGGCGGTCTCGTCCAGCAGCAGTCGGCGGTTCTCCAGGGCGAAGAACTGGGCGCCGAAAGCGTCACCTACGGACAGACCAGCGAGTGAATCGGAAATGTTCATTGCTTCGGATCGTAGACGATGAGCCGGCCTCGAACCCTTGAAGGGGACGAGGGCATCGTGCAGCTGACGGCAAGTATACGGAAGCCCCTAATGGGGTTTTCGGCCCGCACACCTAAGTCCTTGACTGCACGACAGAGCTCTATTAGCCTCCTATTTTTGGAATGTCAATGACTAACATACAGAACGGTGGGCGGGGGGCAACCAATGACGGCATTGGACACCGATTCCAGCGATCAAGCTCCGGCATTCGTGTATGTGCCGACTGCGGATCCAGCAGGCGAACAAGGCGAACTCCAGCTCGAACTGCGTGAATTCGGCGATGGGGCAGCCGGACTCGCGGTCTTCACCGACGAAGATCTACTCGTGTCCGTACTGGGCGCGCAGCAAGGACGGACGAAGATCGCGGTGTTGGACCTACTCCTACGCCTGTCGTCAGTAGAGCTTCCGATCGCCGTGAACCCGCGGCTACGAGATCACCCGTAGCGCCCCGCCGGACTCAGGGGAGAAAGAATGGCGAACGAGCTACCCGTCCTCGCGATTTCGCGAACGGCACTCGTAGAAACAGGCAGGAAATTTCAAAAACTCTCCGACGATTTCAAGGGCTTGATGCCGATCTCCGGATTTCCCGCCCCGGATTCTGGCGGTGCTGCTCTGAACGCGGCACTGGACACATTCCTTCGGATGGTCGGCGAGTTGCATCTTGTCACCGCTCAGGCCGTGAACAACCACGGCGTCAAGCTCGGCACCGCCGCGGACAACTTCTCGGACACCGAGTTCACCCTCACTGCTGCGATCAAGCAGGCGGCGACCCAAGAAAAGATCTCTTCACCGCAACCGCTCAAGCCGATCGACTAGCCGCACTGCGACCGGGAGTATGCATGTCGTCCGACAAGCCGACACCAATCAAGTACAGCGCTCCGAAAATCCCGAATCAGAGCCAGCGACCCAAGGTTCCGGCGACGACGAGTTCATACATAAAGGGCGATGTCTCGTCATTAACGCAACTCGCGTCCAATCTCTACGGATACGCTGGGCAGAGCAACGCCCGGCTGGACACGCTTAGTGGATATGTGAACGAGCTCACAGCAGCCGCCGAGTGGTCGGGGCATCCGGCATCCGGACGCACTATCGACGCGTTCACCGCGAGCTACGGCGCCGACACCGCCGTCATGGCGGGCATGAACAAGATCGCGGCTGCCGCCGGACAGGTCATCGACAATCTGGCCGCCCAGATCGCGACACTCGAGTCCAAGCTGGAGAAGGAGCTTGAGACTCCACTCAACAAAGGCTGGCTGATAGAAGGCTACGCCGCGGGCGGCAACCTCTACTTCACCGGCAATCCAAAATACACGAACAGCCCGGATGCGAAGACGAGATCTGCCGTCATGGCTCTTTGGAACAAGTTGGCGAAAAGTTTCGAAGAATATCAACGCCAGGCGGATCGAGATCGCGCCAAGGCAGCTCAGATCATCATGGCCCTGGCCGAGAAGGTTCAGACCGGCCTGGACTACTACATGCAGAAGACCGGCCCAGGTCAGGCACAGGATAGTGGCGGGCTGCTCACCACCGATCAGCACAAGAGTGACAAAGAGGGAATCGACCGGCTTGAGCGGCAGCTCGCCTCACAGCAAGGCAAGAACCACTTCGACCGGCAAAAAACCGCAGCCGACATGCAGAAATTCGGTGGTGAGCTCCAAACCATCGGAGGCCTGGTCAAGCAGATCAAACCTCTCGCTCCCGTTGGCACGACCATTGAGACCGTCGGCAACGTCGTAGGATCGCTCGGTGTGATCGCCGGGACGAAGACTCCATGACCGAGACTGAGCCCAAGACCGCGCAGGACCACCGAGGGCGTGCTCGGAGACAGAGACGTCTTTGGGGTCTCGTTTTCGTCGTCGTCATCATCGGCGGCTCGGGCGGCGCCTGGTACGCCGCTGATCGCTCGTCGCCTCAGCGACACGGCGCCCCATCCACGCCGGGGCACGCGACCATCGATTCTCGTGGCGACGTGACCGGGCTTCCGGATATCGATCGGGCAGTGGCTCCGATACTTGAAGGTCACGGCCTTCTCCCCTCCGGTGCGCGGCTGAGTGGCGGCCCCTGTCAGCGATCCTCTCCAGTCGTCGCCAACTGCGGGGGAAGTTTCTATTCTGCTAATGCCGCGCGCGAGCTGACCGTGCTGGCGAGGACAGTGAGCGGATCGCTCCCAGCCGAGCGATCTGCTTTTCCCCGTAACGCACTTCCAAATTATGGAGACGGCAAAGGGTTCAAGGCTATTTCCGGACTGGGAGACAAGGCTTTCATCCGGCCCTTCACCGCCGCGGCGGATCCGGACCAAGCGCCGGGCGAGAACAAGAGCTACGACACGTTCTGGACGCGTCACGTGCTGCATGGCACGCAGATCGCGATCATGGTGCGCAATGTCGTGATCGATCTCGAGTGGTACGCAGCGGACATCAAGCCCGCCGCAGACGCCGCTGCAACGCCCAAGATCACGTCGTTCTCTGACATGCGGACTCAGCAGCAAGCGACCGACCTGGCCCGCGCCATCGTCGCCGACGTTCTCTTGACCGGGTGTTCAGAGCTCCGCGTGCCCGGGTCACCGCCATCGCGGCCGGGTTCGACCGGCCCGCGCCGACGACGGGGACGGCTTCGCTCAGCGACCTCACGACCGCGACCGTGCCGTTCTGGCTGGTCCACGGGATCAACGATCACATCGTCGATGTGGGACAGTCGCGGCGCTTCGACGCGCGGCTCAGGCGGCTTGGCTCGCCGGTGGCGCTCAAGGAAGTGGACAGCGATCATGCCGGCTTCATCATGACTGAGTACGACGCTCGGCGCGGACACTGTACGGCGACCCGGCTCGCGCACGCGGTCGCCGGCGGGGGCCTTACCGCCGCGGTGATCGCGGATGCCGCCGGGCGAGGCTCACCCCCCGGCCGCTGACAGCCGCCCGGAAAACGCCGGGCCGCGCCGAGGCGTTGAACCGGTCCCAGCCGGTGACCTATCGCCTGGTACCGCCATCGCCCGGCCGCTGAAGACCGCCGGAAAGGCGGCGGGCCGCGCCGAGGTGCGAACCCGCTCCCCGGTCGGGTACCTATCGGCGCTGCCGCTGGGTGAAGTTCACCGGGCGTTGGGCTCCGCCTGGCAAGGTGGGGCCGACCATCTCCGGGCGAGGGGCTGGGCTGGCGCCGCCTGATGACCTGCGGTAGAGGGCGGAGCGGCCGGTTTCGCGTAGTTCGTTGGCGACGCGTGCGTAGTCGGGGGCCAGTTCGGCCTGGATCAGGGCCTGCTCGTTCTCCGACATCTCCACGGTCGGTGCCTGCTCTGGGCGGCTTCTCATCAGCGCTATCCGCAGGTGCGTCGGTGGGTGGCTCTCGTCTACGCGTAGTCGTACGCTCGCGGCCACGCGGCGGCGGCGTTCGCGTTCCAGGTCCGGGAGCCTTTCCAGGCTTTCCCGCTGGATGGACCAGAACTCGGCCTTCTTGATCGCCGTCAGGCGTACGGCCGTGGCGTGGGAGTCGGCGCTGGTGAGCATGTGGTCCAGCATTCCGGCGACCGCGGTCGGGGAGGCGACCTTGGCGGCCACGGCGTCCGCGAGGTACTCGGCTCGCTGGCCCGCTCGGAACGTCGCGGCCCGTTGGATCTTCAGGACGAGAAGAAACCCTGAGCTGATCACCGCTTGCACCGCCCGGATCAGCAGGTCCTGCAAGTAGTTCAGTTTCGCGTCCCGCTCGCCTGGGCGAAGGACCCCGTGGAGGCGGTTCAGCGTGGACAGTGACGTGCCCACTACCAATCCGTGGCGGGAGTCGCCGTTGACGCCGTGCGCGAGTTCGTGGCACAAGAGTGCGATTCGCTCCTGTGGTGGCAACGCGTCCCACAACGGCAGGCCGATTTCCACGAAAGGTCGTCGGCGCGGGCCTACCGTGCCGTACGCGGCGTTGAAAGCGCCGGACACGACAACGGCGTGTACCGGCTTCGCGCCCGTTTCCGTGGTGACCCGGTCGAGAAGAGCGAACAGGGCCGGAGCGTCCTCGCGGTAGCGGACACTCGCCCTTTTCGGGAAACGACCGAATCTAGGTGCCACGTAGAAGGCGACAAGTGCCAGAACGAGCGCGAGAAGGACGCTGACGATGCTCGGCAACCACCATACGATGACGCCGGCGACGACGAGCAACCCGAGCGTCGCGGCGTGCACGCACCACGCGACGCCGTAGGACAGTATCCGGGCCAGGTCCCAACCCGGGCGGTGCGCCTCTGACCTGGAGATCTCCTCGTACAAGGCCTCCACGGCCCGCTGGGAGAACGCCTGCGGGAAACCCCTGCGCGACGGCGTCTCCGCGGCGCCGGCCGCCCATCCGCACCCGGCGCACCAGACGGGGAACCCGGACGTCACCGCCAGTGGGCTCGCACAGTCGGGACAGGCCTCCGGACTCTCGCTACTCATGACCGGAGCATAAGACCGGCGGTAAAAGTGGTTGCGGCGGGGTGGCGGAAAACTAGAATTTTCTAAATGCCGGAGTATCCCGCGAAACCTCGCCCCGGAGACCGCGTCGCGGTGCTGTCCCCATCATCAGGGCTGCCCGAAATTCTGCCCCTTCCCTATGAGCTGGGCCTTCGACGCCTCGAAGCGGATTTCGGTCTACAGCCCGTCGAATATCCCACCACCCGAAAAATGGGATCGACGCCAGCGGAACGCGCTGCGGACATTCACGCCGCATTCGAAGACACCACCATCAAGGCCGTGATCATCAGCATCGGCGGCGACGACCAGCTCACCGTCCTCAAGCACCTGGACCGTGAGCTGATCAAGGCGAACCCCAAGCCGTTCTTCGGCTACAGCGACGCCACCAATCTCCTGGTGTTCCTCTGGAACCTTGGCATCGTCGGCTACCACGGCGGCTCGATCATGGCCCAGTACGGGCGTCCGAAGGCCATGCACCCGGCGACCGAGGATTCGATCAGGGCCGCGCTGTTCACCCGCGGCGCGTACGAGCTCACCTCCCAGGGCCGGTCGGGCGACGTCGACCGGCCCTGGGAGGACCCGAGGACGTTCGACGACGAGCCCGAGATGGAATCCGTCGACGGCTGGAGCTGGCACAACGCCACCGGCGTCGTCGAAGGCGTGAGCTGGGGCGGAAACCTGGAGATCCTCTCCGAGCTGATGATGGCCGATCGCGAGATACGGCACCCGGCGGCGTACGACGGCTGTGTGCTCGTGCTGGAGACCTCCGAGGAGATGCCGTCGCCGCGCGCCGTCTACCGCGTCCTGCGGAACATGGGTGAGCGCGGGCTTCTGGAGCGGTTCCCGGTGCTTCTCATGGGGCGGGCGAAGAGCTGGTCGTTCGAGCGGCCGTTCGGGGCCGGTGAGAAGACGCGGTTCCGTACGGGGCAGCGGGAGGCCGTTCTGCGGGCGCTCGGCGAGTACGCGCCGGGCACCATGGCCGTGCTCGACGTCGACTTCGGGCATACGGATCCGCAGTTCGTCGTCCCGTACGGCGGCGTGATCAGGGTCGACGGGCCGGCCAGGAGCATCAGCGTCCGGTACTGAAAAGCCCCGATACGCCCGAAAGATCGCTATTTTGACCCCTATGGTCGTCAGTACGCTCCGCGGATGCACGCCGTTCGTCGTGTGCGGCGTGGTCAGCGCGTTCACGGAATGGCGCCTCGGGACGCTGATCGGGCTCGCGTTGAGCCTGCTCCTGCTGATCCTCAACCGCTGGGCAGGCAACGCCCGGGGTGAGGTGATCTTCGAGGCCAGTGCGGTGGTGTTCTGCGGCGTCGCGGCCGTGGTCGCGTTCAGCGCCCGGACTCTGCCGGTCAACGCCTACATCGGGAGCCTGTCGGTCGGGTGGCAGGCGCTGACCGCTTGGGGGTCGCTCGGGGCCCGAAGGCCGTTCACGCTCGACGCCGCGAAGCGCGAGGATCCCGGGCACCTGCGTACGCACCTGGTGATCGTCGGGATCTGGGCGGCGGGGTTCACCGCGACCGCACTGGTGCTGGCGCTCATGGAGACGCTCGTGCCGCACTCGGGGGTCGCCGAGATCGTCGTGCAGGTGGCCGGGAACCTCGCCACCGCACTGGCCGCCCATCGCTACGCGAGCACCCCCAGAAGTGGCGCCGCGCCCGCGGCGCCACTCCCGTGAGTCACAGGGTGGAGATCAGCTCCCGCCAGGTCAGCGCCCCGACGACACCGTCGACGTGCAGCCGCGTACGCTCCTGGAACCCGCGTACCGCCTCGTCCGTGACGACGCCGAAGTCGCCGTCCACCTGGTCGACGGACTTGAGGTCGCCGTGCTTGAGCAGCTCGGTCTGCGCGGCCTTGACGCCCTCGCCCTTGCTGCCGGCGCGTACGGTCGCGCCGATCGTGCCGTCGGTCAGGCGGGCCCAGGTCGCGGGGCCGACGATGCCGTCGACCTGTACGCCCATGTAGCCCTGGAACGCCTGGGTGATCGAGACGGTGCGTTCGCCGAACACCCCGTCGTGCGAGAGGGACCTCCATGCGTCGCGTACGGATCGGAGTAGGTACTGGAGTGCGGTCACGTCGTCGCCGGTGCTGCCGTACCGAAGGATCGGCCATGGCCTTTCAGCGGTCATACGATCCACCTCCCCATGGTGGGTCTCCCCGCCGAAACAGCAGGGTCATAGGAGAGACGGATCGAACGGCCGGATAAGTTTCGCACCGCAGTGACAAATGGCCGCCACGCCAGAAGGGCCTTACCCGCAGGAGGATACGGCCCGCCGGAAACGCTAAAGGGCCTCGGTGCGAATGACGTCACGGCGAATGATCCGCGCGAGATCGACGACGTCGCCGTTATATCCGGTTTGGCGAAGGAGTTCTCTCCGGAGGGCGTCCAGCAGCGGGTCGGACAGCAGAATTTCCGACAGCGCTCTCGGCGAGGTCGCCGCCTTGGCCTTCCACAGCTCGTCGAGGAGGCCGCGGCGCAGCGCCTCCTTCGACAGGTGGAACAGGCCGTCGGTCTTGTGCCCGGCGGAGTCGTCGCCCAGGAGGTCGATCTCCAGCACCCGGTCGATGATGATCGGGAGGCCGCCGGTCAGGTGGTAGACCTGCCAGACCTGGGAGTTCGTCAGGATGATCCACTCGACGCCCGCGGCGACGGCGCGCATCTGGACCTCGCGCAGGTGCCGCATGTTGAGCGCCTGCGTGCAGCGTTTCACCTCGACGTACGCGACGAGCCGCCCGTCGACGCGTACGCCCTGGGCGGTGCCCTCGGTGGTGAGGTCGTCGTAGCCGAGCCCGTCGGACAAAAACGCGGACACGAAATTCCGCGTTTTATCCTCATCGGCTCCGGAAGCGACGAGATCGATCAGAGACTTCGTGAAACGCCTGACCTCGGTCCGCAGACAGCCGCGAACCTCCTGCTCCCATTTGGCTTTCATATCCGCCCCCCGTGACGCCCCTCGTACAAGTGTGACGCGGGACACGTCTCGGCGGGTTACCAACGGCCTCTTCCGGCCGCCCTTTCCACGGGCGATCACGCGACGGCGACACGCCCGCGTACGGTCACGGTGAGCACGGCGATGGCGAGGCCCGCGAGCAGGGCGGCGCCGTGGATGTCGCGGTCCGCGGCGAGGGCGACGCCCGTCGCGAGGGCGAGTACGGCCACGGGGCGGCCCACCGCGACGCCCCGGTCGGCGCCGATGCGGGCGAGGGTTCCGAGGGCGGCGGCGCAGAGGATCAGCGGCCACCAGAGGGCCGCCGCCAGGCCGCCGCACCAGAGCAGCAGCACCATCGCCGCGACGCCCGTGAACCGGCCGCCGGACCACAGCGTCACCGCGATGGCGCCGGCGAGACCGCAGATCGCGACGGAGTTGCCCGCGCCGTACGGCTGCCAGGCGTACCCGGCGAGCTCCCCGCACAGGCCCGCGCCGAAGTACCCGATCAGCCACTGCGGCCGCGTGATCACCTGCTCGGCGACGACGCCGATCATGACGAGGAAGGCGAGGTTGAAAACGGTGCCCACGACCCCGCCGTCCTGGAAGAACAGCGCCGTGACCGTACGCCACCACTCGCCGTGCAGGCCGGCGGGCGCGCGCTCCAGGTGATCCAACGTGCCGTGCACGGCGAACTGCAGGGCGTTCGACAGCGCCGTCACCGCGAACACCACGGTGGTCAGCAGGGGGAACCGCCGGGTCGCTTCGCTCATGGGATCAGTGTGGCCGTCCCGCGTACGGCGCGGGAGAGCCGTCGATCCACGTCTCGACCAGGACAAATGTCGTATTTGACACCAGCCAGAACCTTACTTAGCGTGACATCACAGCGTCGCGTCTGGGGGGACGAGCGCATGATCGCAAAAGGTCTCATCATCTTGGCCGCGCTGGTCACGGCGGGCGCGCTCCTCATGGGCCACGCCACGCCCAAGGCCGGCGCTCCGGCCCTGGTCGGCACCGCGGACCAGTGGCGGACCGGCCCGTCCTTCTACATGCAGAGCAACTGCTACGACTACGGCGCGCGGCAGGTCTGGCCCGAGTGGCGGTGCAGCTCGGAGAACGGCCTGTGGGTCTACCACTACCGGGTCCCGCTCAGCTGACTCAGCCCGGCAGGCCGCGCCGCCAGTCGGCGCACTTGCCCGCGAACCCGGCGAGGTGGATCGTCCCGAAGTCGCCCGGCGACCAGTCCGTGGTCAGCGCCATCGTCGCGTCGTCGGTGAGGTAGCTCCAGGCCTGGCGGCCGTCGACCAGCGTGAGCGGCCGCAGCTCGTAGAAGTCGTCCTCGTACGCGTCGATGACCTGCCAGTCGTCCTCGGTCAGGCCGGTGATCAGCACGCCCTCGGCAGTACCCTCGCCGGGCACGAGGACCGGGTAGACGCAGCCGGGCAGCGCCGCGACGCGCCAGCGCGCGACGGCGGCCGGCGTACGGTCGGGAACGCGGCCGAGGAGCGCGCCGAGAACCTCGGGGAACCGCAGCGTGCCGTAGGCGAACAGCGGGCCCTCGCGCGGAGTCGACCGGTTCAGGGGTTCGGCCGGAGGACTGCGAAGTACCCGCCCTGCGGGTCCATCAGCACGGCGAACCTGCCGGTCGGGATGTCGCTGGGCGGCACCGGCGCCGAGCCGCCGAGCTCGATGGCGCGCGCCACGACCGCGTCGCAGTCCTCGACCGCGAAGTAGACCATCCAGTGCGGTGGGAGGTCCGGCGGCCAGCGGTGATCCATCTGGATCATGCCGGCGACGGGCGGGCCGCCCGGTTTGTGCCACTCGAAGTAGGTGGCGTCGTCGAACGGGCGGCTCGCGCTCTCCCAGCCGACCACCGCGCCGTAGAACGCCTTGGCGCCCGCGACGTCGCGCGTGGTCAGCTCGCTCCAGAAGTAGGTGTTCGGCCCGCGCTCGCCCTGGGTGCCCATGAGGCTCTCGGGCTGCCAGAACCCGACGTGCGCGCCCTGCGCGTCGAACAGCATCGCGAAGTGGCCGCGCTCGCCGGCCGCGGCCGGGCCCACGAAGACCTGGCCACCGGCGGTGCCGGCGTCCTTGGCCGCGGCGTCGATGTCGTCGACCCGGATGTAGGTCGTCCAGAAGGCGGGGGTGCCCGAGGCCGCCTCGGAGGTGTTCGGAATGAGCGCCGTGACCGGGTGCTCGACGTCTCCGTTGAGGGTCAGCGTGGTCAGCCCGCCGGCCGCTGGATCGGGATCGGTGGTCGCGTGCCAGCCGAACAGGCCGGTGTAGAACGCCCGCGACGCGTCCGGATCGGGCGTGAGCAGGTCCACCCAGCAGGGTGTTCCGGGTTCGTACGAGGTTTTGTCCGGCATGCCGGCTCCCGTCTCCCCTCCACCGACCCGTCTCGGCGGCTTTTCGTAGAGCCTAGAAGAGCAAGACCGATCCCACGCGATATTCAGTCCGTTTTGTCCGAACCTCCTGGCATTCTTGAGCGGTGTCCAACCAACAGGGGGTCAGCTCGGTTCTCGCCGGGCGCGGGGCCGAGCTGGCGTTTCTCGAAGAGGCGCTGCGTGAGACCCCTGCCGCGCTGCTGGTGGGCGGCGAGGCCGGAGTCGGCAAGAGCCGGCTCATCGGGGAGTTCCTCGCCGGCGTACGCGGGCCGCGGGTGCTCATCGGCGGCTGCCTCCAGATCAGCGCCGAGGGCCTGCCGTTCGCGCCGTTCAGCGCCGTGCTCCGCCAGCTCGTACGCGAGATCGGCGTCGAGGGCGTGAGCGCGCTGCTGCCGGGCGGGTCGCCCGGGGGCCTGGCACGGCTGCTGCCGGAGTTCGGCGAGCCGGACACCGAGACGGGCACGACCGAGGCGCGTACGCGGCTGTTCGACCACGTACTGCTGCTGTTCGAGCGCCTCACCGACGACAACCCGGTCGTCCTGGTCATCGAGGACGCCCACTGGGCCGAGCGATCAACGCGCGACCTGCTCAGCTACCTGATCCGCAACCTGCCGCCGAGCCTGCTGGTGATCGTGACGTACCGCTCGGACGAGCTGCACCGCAGCCATCCGCTCCGGCCGCTGATCGCCGAGCTGGACCGCACCGAGCAGGTACGGCGGCTCGACCTGGACCGGCTGTCGCGCCGCGAGGTCGCCGAGCAGGCGAGAGGAATACTCGGCCGCGACCTCGACCGGCGGACCCTCGACACCGTGTACGAGCGGAGCGAGGGCAACCCGCTGTTCGTCGAGGCGCTGCTCGGCTGCGACGGGAAGATCAACAGCGAGCTGCCCGAGTCGCTGCGCGACCTGATCCTCGGCAGCGTCCAGAAGCTGCCGGAGGAGACACAGGACATCCTCCGGATGGCCACCGCGGGCGGCGACCGCGTGGAGCACACCCTGCTCGCGGCGGTCAGCGGGCAGGACGACGCGTGGCTGTCGCGGGTGCTGCGGCCGGCCGTCGCCGCCAACGTCCTGGTCGTGGACGGCGAGGCGTACACCTTCCGGCACGCGCTGATGCGCGAGGCGATCCACGGCGACCTGCTGCCGGGCGAGCACACCCGTACGCACAGCCGGTTCGCCGAGGCGCTGGAGGCCGACCCGACGCTGGTGCCGCCGGGGCGCGCCGCCGCCGAGCTGGCCCACCACTGGTACTCCGCGCACGACGCGCCCTGGGCGCTCGTCAGCGCCTGGAAGGCCGCGCACGTCGCGAAGGAGGCCGCCGCCTACACCGAGTGGCTGCGGATGCTCGACCGCGTCCTCGAACTCTGGGACAAGGTGCCCGACGCGGCGACGCGTATCGGCTCCGACCACGCCGCCGTCCTGGAGAAGGCGATCGAGGCGTCCGACATGTCGGGCGAGGTCGAACGCGGGGTCGCGTTCACGAAGGCGGCGCTGAAGGAGATCGACGACCCGATCCGCGCGGCGGGCGTACTGGAACGGCGCGGCAGCCTGAAGATCCGCCTCGGCCACCCGACCGCGCTCGACGACCTGCGTGAGGCGGCGCGGCTGGTGCCCGCCGAGCCGCCGAGCCTGATGCGCGCCCGTGTCCTGTCGACGCTGGCCCAGCACCTGTACCTGCTGCCGACCGGCACCGACGAGGGCCGCAAGCTCGCGGGCGAGGCCCTCGCGGTGGCCCGCCAGGTCGGCGACCCGACCGTCGAGGCCCACGCGCTGATCACCCTCGCCGGGTGCGAGCACGACGAGGGCAGCGCCGATGCCCACCTGGCCGCGCTCGCCGTGGCCGAGGAGGTGTACGGGCGCGGCGCGAACGACTCCGCGATGCTGCGCCTCGCCACCAACACCTCCCACGTTCTGGAGAGCATCGGCGAGCACGAGCAGGCCATCGAGGCCGCGCGGCGCGGCATCGCCCTCGCCGGGAAGCACGGCCAGGCACGTACGTCCGGGGCCTTCCTGACGATCAACCTGGCCGAACCCCTGCTCGCGCTCGGCCGCTGGGACGAAGCGCAGGAGGTCACCGAGCACGCGCTGGAGCTGTCGCCTCCCCCGCTGACCCGTGCCTCGCTGCGGTACGCGCTGGGCGACATCGCGCTGTGCCGCGGCGACCTGGACGCAGCCGAACGCGCCGTGGCCGCGCTCGACGCGGTCCTGGCGCCGACGTTCTCCCGTACGCAGGAGCTGTTCCCGTCGGAGCGGCTGCGGATCGATCTTCTGGTGGCCTCGGGCGACCTGCCGGGCGCGCTAGAGGCGGTCCGGCACGCCGTGACCTCGCTCCAGCCGTCGGTGAACTCCCTGTACGGCTGGCCCCTGCTGGCGGCCTGCGCCCGCGCCTGCGCCGAGGCGCCGTCGTCATCGGAAGCGCTCCTGGCCGACGTACGGATCCAGGCGGGCAAGACCTTGGTCGCCGGACGCCTCCAGCGGGCGTACTCGCTCGTCTTCGACGCCGAGGTCGACCGGGCCACGGGCGTACCGGCCCAGGAGAAGTGGGACGCCGCCGCCGCGGCGTGGGATGAGCTGCACCAGCCGTACCCGCTGGCGTACGCGCTGCTGCGCGCCGCCGAGCAGGCCGATCGGGACGAGGCGGCCGTACGCCTGCGCCGCGCCGCCACCCTGGCGGACGATCTCGGCGCCCGGCCGCTGGCCGAACGCATCGAGGCGTGCGCGCGGCGGGCGCGGATCTCCCTCGCCGGGCGCGACACGGGGCCGTCTCTGGGCCTGACGCCGCGTGAGCTGGAGGTGCTCCGGCTCGTCGCGGAGGGCCGCAGCAACCGCGAGATCGCCGCCCGTCTGTTCATCTCGGCGAAGACCGCGAGCGTGCACGTGTCGAACATCCTGGCCAAGCTCCACGTCGCCAGCCGCGGCGAGGCAGCGGCGACGGCCCACCGCCTAGGCGTCGTCTAAGACGGCTAAGATCGCCTCTGAGCAGGCGATATAGGTCATCCACCCGATGTGCTGGGCACCGTCTTAGGGCGAGTCTTACTGGTATCGGCGAAACACCAGGAGGACCGCCATGAATCCCGAGATCACCCGAATGCTGATGGCCGAGCGTGTCAGGGAGAGCCACGAGGCGAGCGCCCGTCCGCACGTACGCCGGACCTGGCGGCTGCACCTGCCCCGGCTCGCCTGGGCGGGCGGAACGCCTGCTTCTCAGACTCGGATCTGCACGCCGAGCCATTGATCCGACATGCCTGGCATTCTGGACCATGTGCGCGCACATGAGGTGAGCCCCGCGTTCGTCGGCCGGGAGGCGGAACTCGCCCTCCTCGCCGACGCCTGCGAGCGGGCCAGGGCCGGTGTTCCCGGTGCCGTCCTGCTCGGAGGCGAGGCGGGCGGGGGCAAGACCCGGCTCGTCGGAGAGTTCACCCGGCGCGTCAGTGACGACGTACTCGTTCTCGTCGGCGGCTGTCTGGAGCTCAGCACCGCCGGCTTCCCCTACGCACCGTTCACCGCGGCGCTGCGCCAGCTCGTACGCGAGGCCGGCGCCGCGGAGATCGCGGCTCTGATGCCGCGTGGCGGGGCACGTGACCTGGCCCGCCTGCTGCCGGAGTTCGGTGAACCGCCGGCCGACCGTGATCCGGACAGCGCGCGCGTACGCCTGTTCGAGCAGATGCTGGTGTTGCTGGAGCGGCTCGCGGAGCGGCGGCCGCTGATCCTCGTCATCGAGGACGCCCACTGGGCCGACCGGTCAACCCGTGACCTGCTCGTCTTCCTGCTGCGCAACCTGCGCCACACCGCCGTGCTCGTCGTCGTGACGTTCCGCTCCGACGAGCTGCACCGCGCCCATCCGATGCGCCCGGTCATCGCCGAGCTGGAACGCATCGAAGGCGTCGTACGCGCCGATCTGCCGCGCCTGACGCGTACGGAGACGGCCGGGCAGCTCGCCGGCATCCTCGGCCGCGAACCGGACCCCAAGGTCGTCTCGGCCGTGTACGAGCGCAGCTCCGGAATTCCGCTCCTGGTCGAGGCCACCGCCGAGTCACCGGCGTACGGGATGCCGCAGTCGCTGCGTGACCTCGTCCTCGCGGGCGTCGACGAGCTCACCGAGGACACCCAGGACCTCCTGCGCCTCGCCACGACGGGCGGGGTGCGGTTCGGGCACGCGCTGCTCGCCAAGGTCTCCGGAATGGACGACGCGGCGCTGTCCTCCGCGCTGCGTCCCGCCGTGGACGCGAACGTACTGGTCGCCGACGAGGCCGGGTACGCCTTCCGGCACGCCCTGATCTGGGAGGCGATCCACGACGAGCTGCTGCCGGGCGAGCACGGGCGCGCCCACCGCAGGTACGCCGAGACGCTTGAGGCCGACCCGTCGCTGAGCCTCGCCGGCCGCCCCGCCGTCGAGGTCGCGATGCACTGGGACAAGGCCCACGACCACGAACGCGCCCTCCCCGCCGCGTGGAAGGCCGCCGGGGAGTCCGCGTCGGCGTTCGCGTACGCCGAGCAGATGCAGATGCTCGAACGCGTCCTGGAACTGTGGGACCGCGTGCCGGACGCCGAGGCGCGGATCGGCGCCGACCACGTACGGGTCCTGTCGCGCGCCGCCGAGGCCGCCGGCGCGTGCGGCGAGCCCGACCGCGGGATCGCGTTCGTACGCGCCGCCCTCGCCGAACTGGACGAGACACGTGACCCCGACCGCGTCGCGATGCTGCTGCGGCGCCGGGCGAAACTGAACGGGGACCGCGGGCGTCCCGGCCTCCTCGACGACCTGCGGCGCGCCGAACGTCTGGTCCCCTCGGCCTCGCTCACACGCGCCGAGATCCTCGCGCCGCTCGGCCGGGCGCTGATGCTGCTCGGCCGCGACGAGGAGGCGCGCGGGATCATCGAGGAGACCCTGGAGCTCGCCGGGCGCTTCGGCGACGACTGCTCCGCCGCGGACGCCCTGAACAACCTGTCCATCGCCGAGACACAGTGCGGGCGTTTCGCCGAGGCGCTGGCCGCCCTCGAAGACGCCGGCGTACGGGCGGAGCGCTCCGGCGACGGCGAGACGATCCTCCGATCGCTGGTCAACACCGCCGACACCCTTGAGGTGAGCGGCCACTCCGAGGCCGCGATCGACGTCGCGCGGCGTGCCCTGACAATGTCGGAGTCGCTCGGCCGCGCGCGTACACAGGGCATCTTCGCCGCCGCGAACCTCGCCGAGTCGCAGGTCTCCATCGGCCGCTGGGACGACGCGATCGAGACGATCGAGCGCGCGAGCGAGGTCTCCCCCGTACCGGGCCTGCGCGGCCAGCTGATCATGAACAGGGGGCGGATCGCCGTCGCGCGGGGCGAGAGCGCGGTCGCCGCCGCGGCCGTCGAGGAGCTGCGCGCGCTGTACTCCGCGGACGAGCGCTATCCACAGCAGATCCTGTCCCTGGCGGGCCTCACCATCGAGTGGCGGCTCGCCGAAGGCGACGCGCCCGGCGCCATCGAAGCCACCGACCAGGCCATCTCCGAACGCGACGTCGAACCCGACGTGCACTACACGTGGCCGATCCTCGTGGCGGGCATGCGCGCGGTCGCCGCCCGCCCCGACGCCGCGCTGATGTCACGGCTCCAGGAGATCGCCGCGCGCACCCCGGTGTACGGCCCGGTGATGTCGGCACGCCGGACCCTTTTCGCCGCGGAGTGCTCCCGCGCGGCCGGCGAACGCGACCGTACGCCCTGGGACGCCGCCGTCGAGGCATGGGACGAGGTCCGGCGCCCCTACCCGCTGGCGTACGCGCTGATGCGGGCCGCGGAGTCGTCCGGCGGACGCGGCGACGCGTCGGCACTGCTGAGCCGGTCGGCGACCCTGGCCGACCAACTGGGCGCCAAGCCGCTCCGCGCGGAGATCGACCTGGTCGCCCGGCGCGGACGGCTGACCGTCGCGGGCGCGCCGAGCGGGCAGCCGATGTTCGGGCTGACACCGCGCGAGCAGGAGGTGCTGCGGCTGGTGGCGGAGGGCCGCAGCAACCGCGACATCGCGGAGGAGCTGTTCATCTCCGCGAAGACGGCCAGCGTCCACGTGTCGAACATCCTCGGCAAACTGGACGTCTCCAGCCGAGGCGAGGCCGCCGCGACGGCGCACCGCCTACGGCTCACCTGAGAGCCGCGAGGAGCCCCACGCGCGGTGAGCGCGGCTACGTGCCGTCTCCGGCACTGACCGGGTCGTCCCAGATCAGGCCGTCAGCCGGTCGGCGAAGAGCTCGACGGTCGCCGACCGGTCTCGTTCGGCCCTGGCGCGCGCCAGGTCCGCGGGTTACTCCGGGACGCGGGCGACGCAGAGGACGGTCTGGCCGAAGGGCGGGCGGATGACACGCTCGATGGCGCGCGTCGTCGGCACGACCGTGCGGTCGTAGATCTTGACCAGCTTCGGGTCGGGGTAGCCGGCGCCGCCGCGGCGTACCGCGAGCCACCAGGCGAGGCCGCCGAGGAAGTTGATCGGCTTGATCATGTCGATGTCGAGCCCGGCGCCGGTGACGGTCGCGGACAGGGTCTTCGGCGTGTAGCGGGTGACGTGGCCGACCTTGCGGTCGAAGTCGCCGTAAAGCTGCATGTAGCCGGGCACCCAGATGACGATGCGGCCGCCGGGCTCCACCACGGAGGCGAGGTCCTTCAGGGCCTGGACGTCGTCCTTGATGTGCTCCAGGACGTTCATCATGACGACCGTGTCGACCTTGCGCCGGATCTTGATCTCGGCGGGCAGTGCCAGGTCGAGGACCTCGACGTCGTCGTTGCCCTGGTAGCGCTTGGTGAGCTGCTCGACGCAGTACGGGTCGTTGTCGCTGACGACGAGGTAGTCGAGGCGACCGGCGAACTGCTCGGAGAAGTGCCCGAGGCCCGAGCCGACCTCCAGGAGCGACCGGCCGACGTGCGGGGCGACCATGTCGTACTCGTACTGGCGGTAGTTGCGCGCCTCGTCGCCGCCCAGGTGGTTCTCCAGCTGTCCCTCGCCGGCGGCGGGCTGCTCGTCACCGGTGAAGGTGTCCGGAGCCGTCTTCTTGCTGCCGAGCAGGCCGAGGAGCGCACTCGAGATGGAGTTCTTCTTTGCTGGTGGCATGCGATCACTCGCTGAGATTCGATGATGGGTCCGGAGTGCGGGCCAGTCTATCCACTGCACGCGCCTGCCCAGGCGTCTTCGGGCCGGAGGCGAATCTGCGGGTTATTCCCAGGGAAATCCAAGACTCCTCCCCTGGCTTCTTCAAGCGGGTGGGTTTGAGTAGAGAACGTCAACCCGAGAGGAGCCCGAAATGAACAAGAAGGTCATCGGCGGCGTATCAGCGTTCGGCGTCGCGGTCGTCGGCACCGGTATCTACCTCGCCGGGCCGGCCTCCGCTGGAGGCTCCGCCCAGGATGTCGCCAACCAGAAGCCCGAGAAGCAGCACGCCGCGCAGGAGAACGCCCGGCAGAAGGCGCGCAAGGCGATCCGCCGCCGTGGCGTCGGCGTGCACGGCGAGGCGACCGTGCGTACGAAGAAGGGCTTCGTGCAGGTCGCGTGGCAGCGCGGGACGGTGACCGGTAAGTCCGGCAACACCCTCACCGTACGCAGCCTCGACGGCACCACCTGGCAGTGGCAGACCGACGGCAACACGAAGGTGCGCAGCCAGGGCAAGAAGGCCGCGTTCGCGAACGTCGCCACGAACGACTGGGTCATCGTCGCAGGCCAGCAGGGTGCGGGCAACCGCCACACGGCCAAGCGCGTCTTCGACCCGAAGAAGGCACCGGCCAAGGCGACGCAGTCGCCCGAGCCGCAGCACAGCTGACCTCCCCCCGAGGCCGTCCCCCTCACGGCCGGAACGCCGCGCGCGCCGTCATCCTTCAACGGATGACGGCGCGCGCGTCGCGATTGGGGCGATGATGGAGCAAATGGATAATCCACAGGTACTCGTCGTGGACGACGAGCCGAACATCCGGGACCTGGTCGAGGTGGCGCTGCGCTTTCACGGGTTCTCCGTGACCACGGCGAGGACCGGAGACGAGGCTCTCCGCCAGGTGAAAGAGGGCCGCCCCCAGCTGATCGTGCTGGACGTCATGCTGCCCGACATCGGCGGCTTCGAGGTCTGCAGACGGCTGCGCGCGGAGGGCGACGAGACGCCCGTCATCTTCCTCACCGCGCGCGACACCCCCTCCGACACCGTGACCGGCCTGACCCTCGGCGGCGACGACTACGTCACGAAGCCGTTCTCGGTGGACGCCCTGGTCGCCCGCGTACGCGCGGTGCTGCGGCGTACCGGCCGCGAGAAGGTCGACGAGGTGTTGCGCGTCGCCGGCCTGGAGCTCGACGAGGCCCGCTGGACCGTACGCCGCGACGGCTCGGAGATCGACCTGTCGCCGACGGAGTTCCGGCTGCTCGCGTACTTCATGCGCAACACGGGCCGGGTGCTGACCCGCGCGCAGTTGCTGGAGAACGTCTGGGGCTGGGACCACTCGACGGGCTCGCCGGTCCTGGAGACCTACATCAGCTACCTGCGGCGGAAGATCGGCCCGGAGCTCATCCACACCCAGCGGGGCGTCGGGTACGCCCTGCGGCCACCGACGTGAAGTCGCTGAACACCCGTCTCATGGCGGGCCTGCTCGCGGTCACGGCGGTGGGCCTGGTGGTGATGGCGCTGGTCAGCACCGTGGTCCTGCGCGGCTACCTGACGCACCGGCTGGACCGGCAGCTCCAGGTCGTACGCAACCGGCCCGCGCTGGTCAAGGTCGGCGAGAGCGTCGACCCCGGCCGCTTCATCATCCTCAACGTCGGCCCGGACGGTGAGGTACGCGACCAGGGCAGCCAGGGGCGGGACCCGTCCGCGGCGATCGCGGCGGCGCGTACGTCGGGGCATGACGCGCTGGCCGCCGAGGCGTCGAACGGCCGGCCGTTCCGCCTCGCCGGCGGGATGCGGGCGATCGCGCGGATGGGGCTGCGCGGCAAGGTGGTCGTCGTCGTGGCGCCTCTGGACGAGATCAACGCCGCGCTGGTCGAGCTGATCCTCGTCGAGCTGTGCACGATCGGGGCGCTCCTGGGCACGCTCGCGCTCCTGGGCCGCTGGCTGATCCGGCGCGGCCTCGACCCGCTGTCCCGTATGGCGACGACCGCGCACCAGATCGCGGGCGGCGGTGACCTGCGGGCCCGCATGGAGGAGTCGCCGTCGGAGGTCGGGCGGCTGGCCGGGGCGATCAACGTCATGCTGGACCGGATCGAGCAGGCGTTCGTGGCGCGGGTGCACTCGGAGGCGAAGGTACGGGAGTTCGCCGCGGACGCCTCGCACGAGCTGCGTACGCCGCTGACGACGATCCAGGGCTATTCGGAGCTGTACGAGCAGGGCGCCGTCGACGCCGACGAGGCGATGCGCCGGATCTCCTCGGAGTCGCGGCGCATGAAGGGCCTCGTGGAGGAGCTGCTGGAGCTGGCGCGCCTGGACAAGGGCTCCGCGCTGTCCCTGGACGAGATCGACCTCGCCGAGCCCGCGCGCGAGGCGGTCGCCGACGCGCTGGCCGTGGAGCCGTCGCGGCCGGTGACGGTCAGCGCGCCGGACCGGCTGCTCGTGGTCGCCGACGAGGTGCGGATCCGGCAGGTCCTGGCGAACCTCCTGGCCAACGTACGCGCGCACACCCCGCCGTCCACGCCCGTCCTCGTACGCCTGGGGGTCGAGGGCCGCGCGGTGGTGCTGGAAGTGGCCGACAAGGGGCCGGGGATGGGCCCGGAGGAGGCGTCGCGGGCGTTCGACCGGTTCCACCACGCGGCGAGCGGCGGCGGGAGCGGGCTGGGGCTGGCGATCGTGGCCGCCATCGCGACGGCACACGGCGGGCGGGCGATGCTGCGGTCGTCTCCGGGCGTCGGCACGACCGTACGGATCGAGCTGCCGCGCGACGGGCAGATGCTCGACACCACGATGCCGGGCGTACGGGTCTTTGACGATGAAAGCGCACCATAAGCTGTCTTTACGGGTTATAAGACGGCATGCCGCATGAGGTGGCTACTGGCGGGTAGATACTCATCAGTAACTTCCTTGTGAGGTGATCGTCATGGCACACGTGGACGAACGCACCGCCCGCCGCGTCGCAGAAGAGGCGCGCGATACATCGTGGACCCTGCCGAGCTTCGCCAAGCAGCTCTTCCTCGGCGACTTCCGGCTGGACCTGATCCACCCGCATCCCACCGCTGACGAGAAGATGCGGCGCAAGGGCGAGGACTTCCTCGCCCAGGTACGGGAGTTCTGCGCCACCAAGGTCGACTCCCGCGTCATCGAACGCGACGCCCGCATCCCGGACGACGTGATCAAAGGCCTGAAGGAGCTCGGCGCGCTGGGGATGAAGATCCCCGAGGAGTACGGCGGGCTGGGGCTCAGCCAGCTGTACTACAACCGGGCACTGATGCTGTTCGGCTCGGCGCATTCGGCCCTGGGCGCGCTGCTGTCGGCGCACCAGTCGATCGGCGTCCCGCAGCCGGTGAAGATGTTCGGCACCTCGTCACAGAAGCGCGAATACCTTCCTCGCTGTGTGAACGAGATCAGCGCGTTCCTGCTCACCGAGCCGGACGTCGGCTCCGACCCGGCCCGGCTCCGTACGACGGCCGTCCCCGACGGGGACGACTACGTGCTGGATGGCGTCAAGCTGTGGACGACCAACGGCGTGATCGCCGACCTGCTGGTCGTGATGGCCCGCGTACCGTCGTCGCCTGATCATCGAGGCGGTATCACCGCCTTCGTCGTCGAGTCGTCGTCGCCGGGCATCACAGTGGAGAACCGCAACGCGTTCATGGGGCTGCGCGGCATCGAGAACGGCGTGACACGGCTGCACGGCGTACGCGTGCCCGCCGCCAACCGCATCGGCAAGGAGGGCCAGGGCCTGAAAATCGCCCTGACCACCCTGAACACGGGCCGCCTGTCCCTGCCCGCCATGTGCGCCGGAGCGGCAAAATGGAGCACGAAGGTCGCCCGAGAGTGGTCCAAGGTACGCGTGCAGTGGGGCCGCCCGGTCGGCGAACATGAAGCGATATCGTCCAAAATCGCCTTCATGGCCGCGACGTCGTACGCGATGGAGGCAATGCTGGACCTGTCCAGCACCCTCGCCGACGACGACCGAGGCGACATCCGCATCGAAGCCGCGTTGGCCAAGCTGTACGCGTCGGAGATGGGCTACGTGATCGCCGACGAACTGGTCCAGATCCGCGGCGGCCGCGGCTACGAGACGGCCGAGTCCCTGGCCGCTCGCGGGGAACGCGGCGTGCCCGCCGAACAGCTCGTCCGCGACATGCGCATCAACCGGATCTTCGAGGGTTCTTCGGAGATCATGCGGCTGCTGATCGCGCGTGAGGCGGTGGACGCGCATTTGTCGGTGGCGGGCGACATCATCGATCCTGAGGCCGATTTGTCGCGCAAGGCGAAGGCCGTGGGGCGAGCCGGGGGCTTCTACGCGAAGTGGCTGCCGACGCTCGTCACCGGGCCCGGGCAGCGGCCGGGGTCGTACGCGGAGTTCGGCCCGCTGGCGCGTCACCTGCGTTACGTGGAGCGGACGTCACGGAAACTGGCCCGCTCGATCTTCTATGCCGCGGGCCGGTGGCAGGGAAAACTGGAGCGGAAGCAGGGCTTCCTGGGGCGCATGGTGGACATCGGCGCGGAACTGTTCGCGATGAGCGCGGTCTGCGTACGCGCGATGGCCGACGACCGCGTCGAAGCCCAGGAACTCGCGGACGTCTTCTGCGCCCAGGCCCAGATCCGCATCGACCGTCTCTTCGATCAGATGTGGCATAACACGGACGATTTGGACGTGGCCTTGGCGAAGCGCGTATTGGACGGCCGGTACGCGTGGCAGGAGGAAGGCGTCATCGACCCGTCCATCCCGGGGCCTTGGATCGCCGAAGCCGAACCCGGCCCGTCGGAACACGAGAACGTCCACCGCACGGTCGGCTGAACCTACGGGCCGGCCCGGTCCGGGGCGGGGCGCACGTCGCCCTGCCCCGGCGCCAGGTGATGCGTGTTGCCGGTGCCTGAGGGACGTCGGCGGCGTAACCCCTACTTGGCGCTTTCCGCCAGTGCGGGCAGGAAGGTGCGGAGTTCGTTCAGGACGGCTTCGGGGCGTTCTTCGGCCAGGAAGTGGCCGCACTCTTCGATCATCGTGCCGGTGACGTTCTCGGCGTACTCGCGCCAGACCCCCAGTGCGTCGATCGACTGCAGGAAGCTGTGCTGGCCCCAGAGGGCGAGGGTCGGCATCGTGATCTTGCGGCCGAAGTCGGCGTCGTCGTGTTCCTGGTCGTACGGGAACGAGGCTCGGTAGTCGTCGAAGCCGGCTCGTAGGGCGCCTGGCCGTGAGAACGCGCGGACGTACTCGGCGATGTCGTCTTCGGGGAGCGGGACGTACGACCAGTTGTCGATGAGGAACCTGAGGTACGCGTCGGGATTCGCGCCGGCGAGTAGTTCGGGCAGGTCAGGCTGGAGGTGGAACAGCCAGTGCCACGACCCGCGCGCCAGGCCGGAGTCCATTCTCCGCCACATCTCCCGGGTGGGAATGATGTCCATCACGACGAGCCGCTCGACGTCATCGGGATGATCGAGCGCCCACCGATGCGCCACGCGGGCTCCCCGGTCATGCCCGATGACCGTGGCCGCGTCAAAGCCGAGCGTCCGGATGAGCTGGTGCAGGTCCTCGGCCTTGGTGCGTTTGTCGTGGCCACCTTCCGGGAGGTCGCTCCGCCCGTACCCGCGCAGGTCAGGCACCAGAACGGTGTACGAGCCACTGAGCGGTTCGACGAGGCGATGCCAGCAGTGCCCTGTCTGCGGCCAGCCGTGCAGAAGGACCAGCAGCGGCCCGTTCCCCTGTAGGCGGTAGTACATCCGGATCCCGTTGACGGTCGCGATCGGCATCTTCTAACTCCCTTAGGTGGTTAGTCAGCAGTCTAACCTCATAATGGGGTTATGAAAGAGTGGGCCTGGGACGGCGGCCGCCCGAGCGTCGACCTCCTCAACACGATCCGCGACCGTGAACTGAAACCCCGCGAGACTCTCCACACCCCCCTAGACCTGACCGCCTGGCTGAACCAGGCAGGCCTACTCCCCGCGACGGCAAAGGCAGAGCCTGCCGCCGCAGCGCAGAAGGCCGGCCTCCGCATCGGCGAGGCCGCACACGCCGGGCCGTCCGCTTACGAGGCCGACGAAACGGACCTGGTCACGGCACGGGCACTACGAGCGGCAATCGACCAGCTGACTTCCCCCACCGGAGCCGCCAGACGTCTGCACGCGGCACTCGGCACGCCCGCCCCCGCCGAGCATCCGGACGGCGACTCGTACGACCTCCCCCGCCCCGACGCCGTAGCCGTGATCAACTCGCTGGCCACGGGCGCGGTGCTGGCACCCCGGCTGGGGCTGGATGACACGGGGCACGTCGTCGGCGTACCGCCGGAGGCGTCCGTGGCGGCGGCGCTCGCACGCCTCGCGCTGGACGCGATCGAACTTCTCACCTCGGACGAGCTGCTCCGGGTCTGCGCGGCGGACGACTGCGGCATCCGGTTCGTCGACCGCTCCCCCGCACGCAACCGCCAGTGGTGCTCGATGCGACGCTGCGGCAACCGTACGAAAGCCCGCCGCCACTACAACCGCGCCCGCGAATAGCGAGACCAATCCGGAGATCCTCGCCCCTAGGCCTCACGGATGCGCGCCTCCCGGTACGGCAAGGGGTTGCCGACCGGGCAGGCCGTGGCCCGCCGTTCGCCACCGATCGCCGGCGGACACCGGCGGCCGAAAGCGCCCGCCGTGCGGCGGCTCAGATCGGGGGGACGCGTTCTCGGCGCATCTTCGGGATCAGGGGTCTTGGCTGGAGTTCGGCCAGGCGTTGCCAGGCTGTGTCGCGTTGGGTTTCCAGCTCTCGGATCCGCTTCTCCAGCGCGAGGATATGCCGGATGGCGGCCAGCGTCAGGCCCTCATCCGCGAGCTGGAGAACTCTGCGGATGCGGTTCAGCTCGTGGCGGGAATAGCGGCGGTGGCCGCCTGGGGTTCTTCTCGGGCACACCACGGCGAAGGTGTCGAGACGGTGCAGGAATCGGCGTCTTGTACTCAGGAGTTCGGCGGCTTGGCCGACGGAGTACTGCGGCCGGTGCTCTTCTGTGGGGATCATGGCGCCAGACATCGCAGCATGGCGGCGCGGCCCGCGACCATGTCACACGCCCGCGATTGTGCCCTCTTTAACGACGCATCGGCGGCGCAAGACAGGGGCGGGGCGCGTCGGCGCCCCGCCCCCATCCGATCACACGCGTTCGATGATCGTGACGTTCGCCTGGCCGCCGCCCTCGCACATCGTCTGGAGGCCGTAGCGGCCGCCGGTGCGCTCCAGCTCGTGGAGGAGCTTGGTCATCAGGATGCTGCCGGTGCCGCCCAGCGGGTGGCCGAGGGCGATGGCGCCGCCGTTCGGGTTGGTCTTCTCCAACGACGCGCCGGTCTCCTTGGCCCAGGCCAGCGGCACGGGGGCGAAGGCCTCGTTGACCTCGAAGACGTCGATGTCGGAGATGGACAGGCCGCTGCGCTTCAGGGCCTTCTCCGTCGCCGGGATCGGGCCGGTCAGCATGTACACCGGGTCCGAGCCTTCGACCGTCAGCGTACGGACGCGGGCTCGGGGCGTCAGGCCGTGGGCGCGTACGGCGTCCTCGGAGGCGATGAGCAGCGCGCCGGCGCCGACGGAGATCTGCGAGGCCACGGCGGCGGTGAGCTCCCAGCCGTCGCGCAGCGCCTTCAGTTCGGCCATCTTCTCCAGCGACGTGTCGGCGCGCGGGCCCTCGTCCTTCGTCACGCCGGCGATCGGCGCGATCTCGCGGTCGAAGTAGCCCTTGGTGATCGCCTCGACGGCGCGGCGGTGGCTCTCCAGCGCGTACTGTTCCAGGTCGCCGCGCTTCAGGCCCCACTTCTCGCACATGAGCTGCGCGCCGCGGAACTGGGAGATCTCCTGCTCGCCGTACCGCTCGCTCCAGCCCTCGCCGTACGGGAAGGGCATGCCCTTCTCCAGCGCGAGGGTGACGTTGGAGCCCATCGGGACCATGCCCATGTTCTCCACGCCGGAGGCGACGACGAGGTCCTGGGTGCCGGACATGACACCTTGGGCGGCGAAGTGGATCGCTTGCTGTGACGAGCCGCACTGCCGGTCGATGGTCACGCCGGGCACGCGCTCGGGCAGCCCGGCCGACAGCCACGCCGTACGCGCGATGTCGAGCGACTGGGGGCCGACCTGCGAGACGCATCCCATGATCACGTCGTCGACCGCTTCGGGGTCGACTCCGGTGCGTTCGACGAGTTCCTTGAGCACATGTGCGCCCAGGTCGGCCGGGTGCACCGCCGCCAGAGCACCCTTCTTCGTGCCGACCGGGGTACGGACCGCTCCGACGATGTACGCCTCGGCCACAACGCCTCCAATGTCTATTTTTGAGGGTTCCGTCCCTACAACCGAATTCTATTCGGTACGTACGAGGTTACCCCGCTGAGCAAGTTCGTCCATGTGACCCTGATCTCCCGTTGAAGCGCAAACCTCGACCAATGATGAGGTTCTAGGCTGGCACCATGGAACACCCGCCGTGGAACGCCCACGAGCTGACCGTCGGCCAGGTGGCCGCGCGCAGCGGCGTGGCCGTGTCCGCGCTGCACTTCTACGAGAACAAGGGGCTGATCCGCAGCCGCCGCACGGCCGGCAACCAGCGCCGCTACACCCGCGACGTACTCCGCCGCGTCGCCTTCATCCGGGTCTCCCAACGCGTCGGCATCCCGCTGAACGACATCCGCGACGCCCTCGCCGAACTCCCCGAGGAACGCACGCCGACCCCGAAAGACTGGGCCCGGCTGTCCGAGACATGGCGCGCCGAACTGGACACCCGCATCGAACAGCTCCAACGCCTACGCGACGACCTCACCGGATGCATCGGCTGCGGCTGCCTGTCCCTCGTCCACTGCCGCCTGTCGAACCCCGCCGATCACCTGGGCGCCCTCGGCCCAGGCCCCCGCCGCCTCCTCACCGACCCACCGCCCGCCTCCTGACCGGCCCGCTCGTACGGGCCGAGGGTCGGCGTGCCAGCTTGATGGCGACCAGCACGACCAGCCAGGTCGGCAGCGCGAAGAACGCGTGGCCCGCGACCACCGCGAGCGTGACGACCAGAGCGGTACCGAGGACCGCGGCGACCGCGATCCATCGCATCCGCGCCGGCGACCACGCCGTACCCTGCGGTGCTGCCGCGGCGGGCAGGTCCTCGGTGAGCGGGCTCAGCTCGCCCATCGTCTTGGCTTTGTACGCGCGGGTGCTGCGCTCGTCGAACTCCTCCATCGTGAGGCGGCCCTGCGCGTAGTGCTCTCGTAGGAGGCCCACGACCTCCTCGCGGTCCCGGTCGGCGGCGCGAAGCGTGTCGTTCATGCCATGAATTGAACATCGCGAGCAGGCGCCGCGCATCGGCTCGGGGAGGCATCCCGGGCTCCACCCGTGGGTGGAGGTCAGCTGACCGGGAGGCGTTCCGCAACATGACCAGACGCGCGAGACCCGTCACTTCCGTAGAGGAGTAGCGAGGTCAACTGACCGGCGAGGCCTTTCGCAGCATGGCCAGGTGGGCGCGCAGTATCGGCAGGAGCGTGCGTGCCAGGTCCGTCACCTCCGGAGAGGACCCCTCGCGTACCTCGGTCGAGGTGTCCGTGATCGACTTTCGGTGCTCGGCGATCGCCGTGGTTACGAAGTCGCGGTCGAAGGGGCCGCCTGACTCCTCCGCCAGCCGTCGGGCGACGTCGATTCGGCCGCCTCCCGTCGCACGTGGCAGGTCGACGCCGGTGCTGTCTGCCGTGCGTACCAGGGCCGCGTCGAAGTGGGTGTGGTCCGCGACTAGCTTCCGGCCCGTCTCGCGGATCGCGGCGCTGCCGCCCTTCTTCACCGCCAGGCCGCCGAGCCGGATCTCGGCCAGGCCGGAGTCGTGGATCTCCTCCAGCCACGCGCGGTCGTGGGCGGACGCCCCCTCGTACGACGGCTCGCCGGCCTCCGTCGTACGGCCGTCGCCCGTTCCGCAGGACGTGAGCAGGGCCGCCGCGAAGGCTAGGACGTACGGATGTCGTGTCATGGCGGCTTTCTGCCGTTTCCAGCGGGTGAGGTCTATGTCACGGCCGTCGCGGCCTCCGCACATTGGTCTGCCCGCGATCGGCGCGGTGTACGACAGGGCGGCGATCGTCCGCGCAGGCCATGGCCCCCGCAGTCCCGCCGCGAGGGGTCCCGGCGCCGTACGCGGCCGTGGCTCCGGTGGTGCGCGGGCCCTGTCGTGGCGGGGTTTTCGAGTTACATTGGTGCGGGTCGCATCGGAGGAGAGAAACCCTTGAGTGGTCTCGTTGTGCTCGTGCTGCTGGCGATTCTGTGTGCCTGGATCGTCACGAAGGGCATGCGGCGTATCGGCATGGGCATGTCCAAGAACAACACCATCGGGCTGATGGTCGTCTTCGTGCTCGTGGTGCTGATGCTCTGGGGTCAGAACCTCAACTAGTTCTCCGAACTCCCAGCTTCCGGGCGGCGTCTCACAGAAGGCGAAGCTCCGACCGGTCTGGGAGGCCCCCCGTGCTACAAGCAAGTACTCAGGCGACCGCTCCACAACGTCACCTGCGGCGACTTGTGGACTTCGCAGAGCCGAGCGCCGACGACACGTGTCTCGATGTCGCCTGCGGCGGCTCGGCGCTCACCTCCGCCATCGGGCCGAGGGTACGGAACATCACCAGCGCTGACGCGAGCGCGCTACCGGCGGGTCCTTTCACGCTGGTCACCGTGCGGCTCGCCCTGTCACGCTCGTCCGACCCCGTCGGCCTGCTGCGCGAGCTCCTGCGAGTCTGCCAAGGACGCCTGGTCCTGGCCGACCTGGTCCGTACGCGGGCCGGGGACGGCAGCCACATCGAACGCCTGCGCGACCCCCAGCGCACCGCCACGCGCGCCCTGCCGGAACTCACCGACATGCTCGCCAAGGCGGGCGGCCGGGTGAGGCGTCTGGACATGTTCACGATCGAACGCCCGGTGGAGCCGTGGGTGGCGACCGCCGCGGCCGCGGAACGCATCCGCAGCGAACTCGCCGCCGAACTCGACGGCGGCCCACCGACCGGCTCACGCCCCCGCCTGATCGGCAGCGAACTCTGGTTCACCCAGTCATGGGCCCACATCGCCGCCGAACCCGTCAGCCGCCCCCGCGGACGACGACTCGGACGCCGCCGGGGATAGCTCTGGTTCTGGTGGGCCCACATCGCCACCCCGCGGGCGGCGGCTCCGGCTCCGGCGAGTTCTGGCGTCCGCCCAGCCTTGGGCCCACATCACCGCGAAGCCATCTGCCGTCCGTGCGTACGGCCGGCTTAGGTGTCGCTGGGGATGAGGACGCCTGCGCCCCTCACGCGGCCCGCTGCCAGGTCTTCGAGGGCGTGGGGGGCTTCGGTGAGGGGGTACGGGGTGGTGGTGACCTTCAGGTTCAACCGGTCTGCCAGGCGTAGGAACTCCTCGCCGTCGGCTCGGGTGTTGGAGGTGACGCTTCGGAGGGTGCGTTCCTGGAACAGGTGTTCCTGGTAGTTCAGGCGCGGGATGTCGCTCAGGTGGATGCCGGCGACGGCGAGTGTGCCGCCGCGGTCCAGGAGTCTCAGTGCGGCTGGGACCAGGTCGCCGGCAGGGGCGAAGATGATCGCGGAGTCGAGAGGCGAGGGTGCGTCAGCGTACGGCTCGGACGCCGAGGCCGCGCCCAGGTCCAGGGCGAAACGACGCGCCGCCGGCGAGCGGGTGAACACGTGGACGGTCGCGCCTTCGGCGATGGCGATCTGGGCGGCCAGGTGTGCGGAGCCGCCGAATCCCCAGATGCCGATCCGGCCGGCCGGGGGTGGCTGGGCCAGGCGTAGGGCGCGGTAGCCGATGATGCCCGCGCAGAGCAGTGGCGCGACCTCCGTGTCGGGGCGGTCGCCGGGCAGGGCGTAAGCGTAGGCCTCGGGGGCGACGGCGTACTCGGCGTATCCGCCGTGGGAGTCCCAGCCTGTGTAGGTCGAGGACGGGCAGAGGTTCTCGGCGCCTCGGTGGCAGTACGAGCACATGCCGCATGTGCTCCGCAGCCAGGCCACGCCCACGCGGTCCCCGGTCTTGAAGCGGTCGCCGGACGTCACGACCTCGCCGACGATCTCGTGGCCGGGGGTCACGCCCGGCAGGTGCACCGGCAGGTCGCCTTCCGCGACGTGGAGGTCGGTACGGCAGACGCCGCACGCGCGTACCCGGATGAGGATCTCCCCGGAGGACGGCGACGGCACCGGGCGGTCTGCGCGGCGGAGCGGGCCGGTCCCGATCGGGCCGGGTGAGGAGACCTCCCACGCCAGCACGGCGGGCTCAGAACTTCAGCGGGATCTCGAACCAGACGGCCTTGCCGTCGTTGGTCGGCCGCGAACCCCAGCGGGCGGCGAGCTGGTCGACGAGGTACAGGCCACGGCCGCCTTCGTCGGTCTCACCGGCGCTGCGGATCCGGGGCAGGCGCAGGTCGTTGTCGAGCACCTCGACCCACACCGCGCGCTCGCCGTGGCGCAGCCGGAGCGTGAACTCCTTCATCGCGGGCTCGCGGCGGGTGACCTCCGGCATCTCCCACGGGTCGTCGAAGCCGAGCGGGCCGTCGAGCCCCGCGCCTTCGAGCACGAGCTCGCGGCGCGGCGCCGGGGCGCTCGCGGCGTGCAGGACCACGTTGGTGACGACCTCGGAGACCAGGAGGCAGGCCAGCTCGGCCTGTTCGTCCAGCATGCCCCAGCTCGCGAACGTCTCGGCCGCCATGCGGCGCGCCTCCGAGACCATGATCGGCTCGGCGCTGAACGTACGCTCCTGCACCTGCAGGCGTGTCGGCGCGGTGCGGACCACGACGATCGCGACGTCGTCGTCGATGTCGCCGGGTACGGCGTCGAAGGCGGCGCCCGCGATCGACTCGATGTCGCCGCGCGCGGCGGTGCGTACGGCCTCGCGGAGCATGTCGCGTGCCTGCTCGCGGGTGTAGTACTCGCCGTCGTCACGCGGGCGGCGCTCGATCAGGCCGTCGGTGTAGAGGACGAGCGTGGTGCCCGGGGGCAGCTCGCGGGTCTCCTCTTCGTACAGGATCTCGCCGCCGACGCCCGGCTCGCGTACGCCGAGCATCGCGCCCTTGCCGACGGCCTCGATGTCGTTGACCTCGCCGTCGATGATCAGAAGCGGGGGCTCGTGGCCGGCGTTGGAGAAGGACAGGATGCGGGACCAGGCGTCGTACACGTAGTAGGTGCACGACACGAGCGGATGGCGCGTCTCGGCCTGGCCGGAGGCGTCGCGCGGGTAGCGGTCCGGGGCGATCATCGTACGGACCCACTCGTCGAGCTTGAGCAGGATGTCGGCCGGTGACTTGTCGTCCTGGGCGAAGGCGCGCAGGGCGGCGCGCAACTGGCCCATCACGGCCGCGGCGCGTGCGCCCCGGCCCTCGACGTCGCCGATGACGAGGCCGACGCGGCCGGCCGACAGCGGGATCACGTCGTACCAGTCGCCGCCGACCTGGGTCTGGATGCCCTGGCCGTGCGACTCCAGCGGCCGGGCCGGCTCGTAGCGCCAGGCGATCTCCAGGCCGTCGAGATTCGGCGGGCGGTCGCCGGGCAGCAGGCTCTTCTGGAACGCGAGGGCGGTCTCGCGCTCCTCCTCGAAGAGCATGGCGTTGTCGATGGCGAGCGCGACGCGGCTGGCGATGGCGCCCATGAGGTCGCGGTCGAAGCCGTCGTAGTGCGGGTCGGGGCGGACGCTGATGCCGGACAGGGCCAGGCTCATCACGCCGAGCACCTCGCCGCGCGCGAGCAGCGGAGCCGAGATCACCGAGGTGATGCCGATGTCGTCGCCGAGCTGCTTGCTGGCGGGGTTCGGCGCGGTCATCCGCTCGGCGACGACGTCTTCGACGACGACGGCGTCGCGGCGGCTCATCGCCTTCGCGGCGAAGTGGCCGGGCGGGTAGACGACCGTCTCGCCGACCTCGGCCCACGTGCCGTCGGGCGGGACGTAGCCGTTGCCGTGCCGCGAGACGCGGCGGGTGAGCTTCTCGCCGCTGTAGAGGTCGATGAAGCAGTGGTCGGCGAACTGCGGCACGAGCGTGTCGGCGACGCGGCGCAGGGTCTGCTGGAGCTCCAGCGACGCGGCCAGCCGCTCGCCGATGCGCTCCAGCAGGCCGTAGCGGTCCTGGTCGCGCTGGTTGCTGCGCAGCGCCTCGCGGGCGAAGATCACGGTGCCCTCGACCGCCCCGGAGGGGTGGCGCAGCGGCACGGCGTACGCGCGGGTGTAGACGGTGCTGCCGTCGGCGCGCAGGTTGCAGAAGGTGCCTTCCCAGACCGCGCCCTTCAGGACATGTCTGGCCAGTTCCTTGGCCTGTTCATGATCCTCTTCGGCGATGCCGAGTGAGAGGATGGAACGGCCGATGTAACCGGAGCCACCGAATCCGAGCAGCGTCTCGGTGAACGCGTTGCAGTAGATGATGTTGCTGAAGCGGTCGCACACGATGACCGCCATCTCCGCGTGGTCGAGCACGGTCTCAGGCGGCAGTAGCGCAGCCATGGGTTGGTCACCCAAGCGCTTCATGAGCATGCCACCTTGCCATCGACCAACAGACCCCCTGCGCAGTCCCCTTCACCATATTGAACGATGAACCCGGCGCTGGAACACCCTGAACGGGCAACTCAGCGCTTGGAGACGAACACGTGGGAGGCCAGTCGGCTCGGAAGCTCGATAGGAGGGCTGTCGGCTTCATCGTCTCGCGTCACCCGGACACCGTCGTCGCCTGCGGCAAGCGTCACCTCACGTCCCGGTTGTATCCCGTCCTGCCTGAGTCTAAGCATCAAGGTCGTATCGCTCTGCACCTGCTCGCTGATCCGCCGGATCGTCACGGGGATCCCGGTGGCCGTGGCCACGTCGGTCATGACGGCCAGGGGCCCGTTGTCGTACGCCGGGGCGACCCCCGCGCCCAGCTCGGCCAGGCCCGGGATCGGGTTGCCGTGCGGGCAGGTCCAGGGGTCTCCGAGCAGCTCGACCAGCCGCCGCTCGACGGCCTCGGACATGACGTGCTCCCACCGGCAGGCCTCCACGTGGACCTCTTCCCACGCGAGACCGATGACGTTGACGAGCAGGCACTCGGCGAGGCGGTGCTTGCGCATCACGCGCACCGCAAGCGAACGGCCGGTATCGGTCAGCTCCAGATGGCGATCGCCTTCGACCTTCACGAGGCCGTCACGCTCCATGCGCGCGACGGTCTGGCTGACGGTCGGGCCGCTCTGCGACAACCGCTCGGCGATACGCGCGCGAAGCGGGACGATGCCCTCTTCTTCGAGCTCGAAGATCGTGCGGAGATACATCTCCGTCGTGTCGATCAAGCCGTGTGCGGTCAAAGTGTCCTCCAGTCTCACCCTTGATGTTACGACCGTTGCCGGTTACATAGGGAACCCGCGGCCACAAGGGCGAACCTCTACGTTCATATGGCTGAACGCCGGGCTGAGATGCGATCTTCCCACCCGGTTGGCACCCTTTGTTCAGTACGCTGAGCAGCGCCATGTCACGCTTCGAAGGAGCCGGCCGCTTCGTGCCTCCAGGAGCCGGTCTCGCCGAGCTACGGGCCGCCTCCGCGTCCTGTGAGGGCTGTGAGCTGCACGCCGCCGCCACCCAGACCGTGTTCAGCTCCGGCTTCGCCTCGGCTCGCGTCGTCTTCGTCGGCGAACAGCCCGGTGACCAGGAGGACCGCCAGGGCGCGCCGTTCGTCGGGCCGGCCGGGAAACTGCTGGACAAGGCCCTCGCCGAGGCGGGCATCGAGCGTTCCGACGCGTACGTCACGAACGCGGTGAAGCATTTTCGTTTCAACCAGTCGGGCGCCGGAGCCCGCCGGATCCATCAGACGCCCGACGCCACGCACGTCGCCGCCTGCCGGCCGTGGCTGTCCGCCGAGCTGCGCATCATCGACCCCGAGGTGATCGTCGTACTGGGCGCGACGGCCGCGAAGGCCCTGCTCGGCCCGGGTTTTCGCGTCACACGCGGTCGCGGGCGGCCGATCCCGCGCCCGGCCCTGGACGACGAGACCGCCACCCGCAACGGCTTCTACGTGGCGACCGTTCACCCGTCGGCGGTCCTGCGCGCCGACGACCGCGACACCGCGTACGCGGGCCTGGTCGCCGACCTGCGGATCGTCGCGGGCCTCCTCGCCTAGGCGACCTGAGCCTGGGCCTGGGCCTGCGCCTGGACCCTGGCCACGTACATCTTGGTGAACAGCATCGGCACGACGAAGCCGGCGATCTGGATCGCGACGGTGAAGTTCGCGTGCCCGTACCCGGCGCGGGCGAGCAGCGCGAACACGATCGCGGTCACGACGAACGCGGCGGCCCAGGCGGACGTGATGATCATGTTGATCCGTACGAACGCCGGCTGGTCCCAGTACTCGCGGGGCGTCGTCTGCTTGGCGATGCCGAGGGTGAACGGCCGGTGGATCGCCAGGGAGATCCCGGCGATGAGGGCGAGGGTCGTGTTCGACAGGGCGCCGGTGTAGGCGTGCAGGCCCGTGTGCGGGTCGGCGAAGGCGAGGACCGCGAGCGCCGCGAAGAAGACGGCGGAACCGGCCTCGATGATCATCGAGTCGGCGGGGCGTCCGGCACCGCGCTGCTGGACGATCAGCGCGACCGCGACGAGGAGAGCTGCGAGGGCGCCCCACTGCCAGCTCCCGGACGGGACGACGGCGTAGACGATCCAGGGAAGGAACGTGCGGGCGTACGTCATCGAAGTCTCCTTTGACATTCCTGAACTGACATGTCGAGAGTAGAACGTCAATTCTCGACATGTCAACATAGGAATGTAAGCTCGGGCCATGAGCCTGCGACACGCCCTGCTCGGGCTGCTGGTGGATCATCCGGCCAGCGGTTACGACCTGCTGAAACTCTTCGACACGTCACTCGCCAACGTCTGGCCGGCCACCCAGAGCCAGATCTACGCCGAACTCAACAAACTCGCCGACGCCGGCCTGATCGACGTCAGCGCCGAAGGCCCACGGGGACGCAAGCAGTACACCCTCGCCGACGAAGGCCTCGCCGAGCTGCGCCACTGGCTGACCGAGGTCGAACCGCAGCCCGTACGGCGCAGCGACGTCCTGCTCCGCGTCTTCTTCCTCGGCGTGGTGACGCGGGAACAGGCCCACGCGTACCTCAGCGGACTGGCCCGCACCAACGCCGAGGACTACAAGGAGCTCCTCGAACTGGAACGCACGATCGACTGGAGCGACGGCGACCTGTCGACCTACGGCCGGATCGCCATGGAATATGGCCTCCGCTTCCACACGATGCGCCTCGAATGGGCCGAATGGGCCGCCGACCAGCTCAAAGGCTCGGGATGACGATGTCGCGGTGCGTGGTCCTGGACCGCGCGGACCTCGACATGGGCAAGGCCTAGGAGTCGCTCTTCGTGTAGCGGAGGAACGACGGCACGGCGAGACCCGCCGCGACCACCAGGATCGCGCACGCGATGCCGCCGCCCACCCACGACGCGGTCGCGCCGACCACGGCGGCGGTGGCGCCCGCCCGCAGGTCGCCGAGTCTCGGGCCGCCCGCCACGACCACGGTGAACACGCCCTGGAGGCGGCCGCGCATCTCGTCGGGCGCGTACGTCTGCAGGATCGTCTGGCGGAACACCGCCGACACCAGGTCGGCGGCGCCGCCGACGGCGAGCAGCAGGATCGCTAGCCACAGCGAGTGGGCCAGCCCGGCCGCGGCCACGGCCAGGCCCCAGACCACGATCACGGCGACGAGCGCGGCGCCCTGGCGGCGGATGCGGCCGATCCAGCCGGAGGCCAGGCCGCCGGCGACCGCGCCGATCGCGATGGCCGCGACCAGCCAGCCGACGGCCTCCTCGCCGCCGAACCTCGTGTCGGCGACCTCGGGGAACAGCGCGCGCGGCATCGCCACGCCCATCGCGATGATGTCGACGACGAAGGACATCATCAGGATCGGGCGCGTCGCGAGGAAACGCAGCCCCTCGATGACCGAGCGCATGCCGGGGCGCCCGACCCCGTCACCGAGCGGCGGCAGCGACGGCAGCCGCAGCGCGGCGTACAGGCCGACGGTGAAGAGCGCGGCGTCGATGCCGTACGCCGCGGCGTACCCGCCGTGCACGACCACGACGCCCGCGACGACCGGCCCGAGGAAGGTCGCGACCTGCGACGCCGTGAAGTTCAGCGTGTTGGCGGCGGGCACCAGCGACGTCGGCAGCAGGCGCGGGATCACGGCGCCGCGCGTGGGCGAGCTGACCGCGAAGCCCACCGACTGCACCACCACCAGGGCGACGATCAGCGGGACGCTGCGGACGTGCAGCAGCGCCTGGAGGAACAGGCCGAGCGTGGACGTCCACGTCACGAGCGACGCCAGGATCAGGAGCCGCCGGCGGTCCATCATGTCGGCCACCGCGCCGCCCCACAGCCCGAAGACGATCAGCGGGACGAGGTTGGCCGGGCCGAGCAGGCCGACGTAGAACGACGACTTGGTCAGGGCGTACACCTGGACGGAGATGGCGACCGAGGTCAGCTGGAAGCCGGTGAACGACACCGCCTGGCCGATCCAGAGCCTGCGGTACGCGGGGTGGCTCAGCGGGCGCGTGTCGATCGCGGTACGGCGGGCCAGCCCCCTCGCGCGCGACGACCAGGAGGCGGGGGCCTCTTCGGCCGGTTCGTCTTCGCGGGGGGTCTCATCGAGGTCGGAGGGCGGGGTTTCGGGGTCACGACTCACGGGCTCAGTCTCTCGATCACCCACTTGCCCGGCTCGGCGGGGTCCGCGCGGCGGTAGCTGAGGCGGTCGTGCATGCGGTTCGGGCGGCCCTGCCAGAACTCCACCCGGGAGGGGACGACACGGTAACCGCCCCAGAAGTCCGGCAGCGGCACCTCGTCGGGCCAGCGCGCCTCCAGCTCGGCGTAACGGCGCTCCAGGTCCTCGTACCGGACCACCGACGACTGGAACTCGCTCGCCCAGGCCCCGATCCGCGAACCGTGCGGCCTGGTGCGGAAGTACGCCGCCGACTCCTCCCGCGACAGGTGCGAGGCGGTGCCCTCCACGATCACCTGGCGCTGCACGGGGTGCCAGGGGAACAGCAGCGCGACGCGTGGGTTCTCCGCGATGGCACGCGCCTTGCGGGATCCATGGTTCGTGAAGAACCGAAATTCTTCCGGGCCGTAGCCTTTCAAGAGGACCGTGCGGGTACTCGGGGCGCCGTCGGCGGACACCGTCGACAGGATCATGGCGTTGGGCTCGGGGAGTCGCGCGCCGACCGCGTCGGCGAACCACGAATCGAACTGGCTCAGCGGGTCGGCGGCGACGTCACGCTCGTCCAGCGGGGCGCTCTGGTAGGACTTCCGCAAGGCGGCGGGATCTAGTGGCTCCACGACAGGACATCCTCTCGTGTCCCCCGCCGTCGAGCGTGTCAAGTGTCCGGCCTAGAGTTGCCGGAAACGAAAGAATTGCACATATCACACCCCCCGGGGTACAGACCACCGTGGATGAAGCGGTTCAATTGCCGGTGGTGGTTGAACATCCAAGGGGACGAAAGGCAGGACAGAACATGTCCGACTTCAAACCCGGCCTCGAAGGCGTCGTCGCGTTCGAGACTGAGATCGCGGAACCGGACAAGGAGGGCGGCGCTCTCCGATACCGGGGAGTCGACATCGAAGACCTCGTTGGCCGTGTCTCCTTCGGTGACGCATGGGGACTGCTGGTCGACAACAGCTTCTCCCCGGGACTCGCCCAGGCCGAGCCGCACGTCCTCCCGGTGCACTCCGGTGACGTGCGCGTAGACGTACAGAGCGCGCTTCCGATCATCGCGCCCGCGTACGGCATGCGGCCGTTGCTGGACATCACCGACGAGGTGGCACGCGAGAACCTCGCGCGTACGTCCGTGACGGCCCTGTCCTTCGTGGCGCAGAGCGCTCGCGGGCTCGGCCTGCCGATGGTGCCGCAGGACCGCATCAACGAAGGCCGGACCATCACCGAGCGGTTCATGATCCGCTGGCGTGGCGAGCCGGACCCGGACCACGTACGCGCGATCGACGCCTACTGGGTGTCGGCGGCCGAGCACGGCATGAACGCCTCGACGTTCACCGCGCGGGTCATCGCCTCCACGGGCGCCGACGTCGCGGCCGCGATGTCGGGCGCGATCGGCGCGATGTCCGGACCGCTGCACGGCGGCGCCCCGGCCCGCGTACTGCCGATGATCGAGAAGGTCGAGCAGCTCGGCGACGCCCGCAAGGTCGTCACCGACATCCTGGACAGCCACGAGCGCCTCATGGGCTTCGGGCACCGCGTGTACCGCGCGGAGGACCCGCGCGCCCGCGTGCTGCGGCGTACCGCCAAGGAACTGGGCGCGACCCGGTACGAGGCGGCCAAGGCGCTGGAGGACGCGGCTCTCGCGGAGCTGCGCGAGCGGCGTCCGGACCGCCCGATCGAGACGAACGTGGAGTTCTGGGCCGCGGTCATCCTGGACTTCGCCGACGTTCCGCCGCACATGATGCCGGCCATGTTCACGTGCGCTCGCACGGCGGGCTGGGCCGCGCACATCCTGGAGCAGAAGCGCACCGGGCGCCTCGTACGCCCCAGCGCCCACTACGTCGGGCCGGCCCCGCGACCGGTGTCCGAAGTCGAGGGCGCCGCGGACGTCGTGGACAAGCTCTGATCGTCCACGGCTGACAACACACGACGGCCCGCGCTGCTCCGGCAGCCGCGGGCCGTACGCGTATCTCGGGCAGGACGGGTCTCGGGCAGGATGGGCGGATGTACACCGGTCCACGTGATGAGGAACCTGGCGGCCCGGACGCCGAGCTCGCCCGCGACGAACGCGACCGCGGCGCGCGCGCCGCCCGGCGCGACCAGATCTCCTGGAAGATCATCGGCTGGGTGATGGCCGCCGCGCTGGCGCTTCTCTCCTACGACTCGGGCGGCGCCGCCCTCGACGCGCGCCGGAACGGACGGCCGTGGCTCTACCCGGCGGGCATCTCGGCGGTCTGCGCGATCGGCCTGATCGTCCTCGTCGCGATGGCGCTGCGGAGGCGACGCGCGCGGCAATCGGATCGGCGTGCTGGGTGAGATCGGCGCCTCGGCTTGATTAGGCTTTCAAGGGTGACCGACATCGTGATCCCCGAAAGCCTCAAGCCCGCCGACGGCCGTTTCGGCTCAGGTCCGTCCAAGGTCCGCCCGGAACAGCTCGCCGCGCTGGCGTCCTCCGGCCAGACCTACCTCGGCACCTCACACCGGCAGCAGCCGGTCCGGTCGATCGTGGCGCGGGTGCGCGAGGGCCTGTCCGAGCTGTTCTCGCTGCCCGAAGGGTATGAGGTGCTGCTCAGCAACGGCGGCACCACCGCCTTCTGGGACACCGCGGCGTTCGGCCTCGTACGCGAACGGTCCCAGCACCTCGTGTTCGGCGAGTTCTCCTCGAAGTTCGCGAAGGTCACGGCGAAGGCGCCCTGGCTTTCGGACCCCACGGTCATCGAGAGCGAGCCCGGCAGCCACCCGGCCGCCGTCGCCGAGGAGGGCGTGGACGTCTACGCCTACACCCACAACGAGACCTCGACCGGCGTCGCCATGCCCATCGAACGCACCGGCGACGGCCTGGTCCTCGTGGACGCCACCAGCGGCGCGGCCGGCCTGCCCGTCGACGTCGCCGAGACCGACGTGTACTACTTCGCGCCGCAGAAAGGCTTCGCCTCGGACGGCGGCCTGTGGCTGGCACTGACCTCACCGGCCGCGCTGGAGCGGATCGAGGAGATCGCCGCGTCCGACCGCTACATCCCGGACTTCTACGACCTGAAGGTCATCGTCGACAACTCCCGCAAGGAGCAGACGTACAACACCCCGGCCGTCGCGACCCTGCTGCTGATGGCCGAACAGATCGACTGGTTCCTCGCCCAGGGCGGCCTCGCCTGGTCGACGGGCCGCAGCGCCGACTCCGCGCAGCGTCTCTACACGTGGGCCGAGAAGACGACCTACACCTCACCGTTCGTCGGCGACCCGGCGAAACGCTCCCACGTCGTGGGGACGATCGACTTCGAGAACGTCGACGCCGCCGAGGTCGCCAAGGTGCTGCGCGCCAACGGCATCGTCGACACCGAGCCGTACCGCAAACTGGGCCGCAACCAGCTGCGCATCGCGATGTACCCGGCCATCGACCCGGCCGACGTCGAAGCCCTCACCGCCTGCGTCGACCACGTCGTCGAGCGCCTCTAGGACGGCGCCGCCGACCCGGACCGGTCAGGCCGGTGGGTGCCGCCGCGACCGTGCGGCCCCTGCCCGCCTGGAACGCCGCGTGCCGTGGGTGGGGTGAGAGGGTGGTGGGGTGAGGTTGTTCGTCGCGCTCTTGCCGCCGCCGGAGGTTCTCGACGAGGTCGAAGAGGCGATCGCGCCCTACCTGCGCGGGACGCCCGGTCTGCGGTGGACGCATCGGCACACCTGGCACATCACTCTCGCGTTCTACGGCGAGGTCGAGGACCGGGTCGTCGGGCGGCTGCTCCCCCGGCTCGAACGCGCCGCCGCACGGCATCCGCGGAGGTTCCTGGCGTTCACCGGGGCGGGGACCTTCCCGCGGCCCTCCGTCGCCCGTGTGCTGTGGGCCGGTATCGACGGTGACCTCGGGCGGCTCTCCGACTCCTGTGTCGCCGCCGGGCGGCGTGAGGGCATCGACGGGCAGCATCAGCGTTTCCACCCGCATCTCACGGTCGGGCGCGCGCGTACGCCGATCGACCTCGGTGACCTCGCCGGCGAGCTCAGCGGCTTCCGGGGCAGCCCGTGGGCCGCCGACGAGATTCACCTCGTTCAGAGTCATCTCGGGGCCGAGGTGCGGTACGAGACGTTGCACTCCTGGCCGCTCGGGCCCGCCTAAGAGGTCCAGGCGTTTCCGGTGAGGCGTTCGTACACCTCGGCGTAGCGGGCTCGGGTGGCTTCGACGATCTCCGAGCGGGATCTCGGGGCCCGGTGGGGTGCGGTCCCAGCCGGTGATCGTGGACGACCAGTCGCGTACGAACTGCTTGTCGAGGCCCTTCTGCGGGCGGCCCGGCTGCCAGTCGTCGGCGGGCCAGAAGCGGGAGGAGTCCGGGGTCAGGACCTCATCGCCCAGGGTCAGTGTGCCGTCCGCCGCCCGGCCGAACTCCAGTTTGGTGTCCGCGATGATGATGCCCCGCGACGCCGCGAGGTCGGCGCCGCGCGTGTAGATCTCCAAGGTCAGGTCGCGTAGCCGTTCGGCGTCGTCGGACCCGATCGAGCGGGCCACGTCGTCGAAGTCGATGAACTCGTCGTGACCCGACGTCGCCTTCGTGGTCGGCGTGAAGATCGGTGCGGGGAGCCTTGAGCCCTCGACCAGGCCCGGCGGCAGGGGGACGCCCGACACCGTTCCCTGCTTCTCGTACTCCTTGAGCCCCAGGCCCGCCAGGTAGCCGCGCGCGATGAACTCGACCGGCAGCATCTCCAGGCGCTCGCAGCGGATCGCGCGACCCGCCCACTCCGCCGGGACGTCCTCGGAGATCACGTGGTTCGGCACGACGTCCTGGAGCCGGTCGAACCACCACAGCGACAGTTGCGTGAGGATCGCGCCCTTGCCGGGGATCGGCGTCGGCAGGACGACGTCGTACACGCTCACGCGGTCCGACGCGACGAGGATCACGTCGCCGTCGTCCGCGTAGACCTCCCGGACCTTGCCGGAGTGGACCAACTCCATGTGTTTCTTCTCCCGCGTACTAGACACCTACCGAAAACGTACAGGGTGGTGGGGCTATCCCCACCTAAAGGTGGCGGCAGGCCGTATGGGCATTGACAGCCAGGCCGACAAGGCTTGACAGCATGCGAACCAAGAACCGTACGGCAGCCACGACGACGGCCGCACTGGCCGCGGTCGCCCTCACCTCCATAGCCGCCTCCTCGGCAGGCGCGAAGGATCTGGACTGGAAGCGATGTTCCGGCGCCGACAAGACCCAGCGCTGCACGACCTTACGAGTCCCGCTCGACTACCAGAGACCGCACGGGCGGCAGATCACGCTCGCGGTCTCCCGCATCCACAGCGCCAAGCCCGGCGAGCGCCGCGGCGTGCTCCTGCTCGTACCCGGCGGCCCCGGCAACTCCGGCCTGAACCTCCCCACGACCACCGGCCTGAAGCTCCCCCGAACGGTGCGGGACCGGTACGACATCGTCGGCTTCGACCCCCGCGGAGTCGGCCGGAGCACCCCGGTGAGCTGCGGGCTCGCCCACGCGGACCTCTCGCCGGTGAACCTGCGGCCCTGGCCCGCCCCGGACGGCGGCATCGCGCGCAACGTTGCCACCGCGCGCCGTGTCGCGGCGGCGTGCGCCCGCAACGGCGGCCCGGTGCTGCGCAGCATCAGCACCGTCAACGAGGCCAATGACATCGACGCCATCCGGCAGGCCCTCGGCGTCGACCGGATCTCCACCTGGGGCGTTTCGTATGGCACGTACGCCGGCGCGGCGTACGCGCAGATCTATTCCGCGCACACCGACCACGTGCTGCTCGACAGCAGCGACGACATGAACCCCGCGCTCGCCGAGCGCGGCTGGCTGGCGAACTACGCGCTCGGCGTCGAGGACCGCTTCCCCGACTTCGCCCGGTGGGCGTCCGCGCCCGGCACGGCGTACCGGCTCGCCACCACGCCGGCCGGCGTACGGACGATGTTCCTCGACCTCGCCGCGCGCCTCGACCGCGACCCGGTCCCGTGGCCGGGGGCCAACCCGCCGCAGATCACCGGCAACGTCCTGCGCGAGGACCTCCTCGACGCCCTCTACTCCGACCAGCGCTTCCCCGAGCTGGCCAAGCTGATCCTCGCCCTGCGCGACGGCGGGCGGCTGCCCGCTCCCTCGTCGCCGCCGGACCAGGCGCTCCAGAACTCCTCCGCCGTCTCCGTGGCGACGATCTGCAACGACGTGCGGTGGCCGAGGTCGATGGGCGCGTACGCGCGTGACACCGCGCGGAGCCGTGCGTCCCATCCCCTGACCGCCGGAATGCCGGTGAACGTCACGCCGTGCGCCTTCTGGCCGTACGCCCCGGAGCAGAGTCCCGTACGGATCACCGCGCGCGGCCCGTCGAACGTCCTGCTGGTGCAGAACCTGCGTGACCCGGCGACGCCGTACAGCGGCGCCCTCAACCTCCGGCGCTCGCTGGCCGACCGCGCACGGCTCGTCACGGTCGACTCCGGCGGCCACGAGGCGTACCTCGCCAACGGCAACACGTGCGGCGACCGTCTCGTGACCGGCTTCCTGCTCGACGGCACCCGCCCGGACCACGACACCTTCTGTACGGCCGCGGGCGCCCCTGAGCCTCACTGAGGGGTTCTGAGGTAGTTCATGACGGTTGGGGCGTCGAGGGTCCGTCCAGGCCCTTGGCGCCCCTCAGAGGGTCGTGCCCGGCGGATCGCACCGAGCCAATAGGCTCGGCGGTGTGAACCGTGCTCCTCGATGGCTGCTGCCGACCGTCCTGGCGGTGCTCGTGCTGGCCGTGGTCGTCGGCACGATCCTCCGTTGAGCGGCGTCGCGTCCAGGCTTCTGGCGATCGCCGCGGCCGTGACCACCGCGGCCCTGCCGGGCATGGTGTTCCGGCCCGCGCCCGCCTCCGCCGACGAGACGCGCAAGCTCTGCGTGATCAAGGACTCCCGCATCCCGGAGTCCAGCGGCCTGGCGGCCAGCACGCGCCACCCCGGCGTGATCTACACGTTCAACGACTCGGGCAACCTGCCGCGCATCTACGCGCTCGGCACGGACTGCCGCGTCAAGGCCGTGCTCACGATCGGTGGCGCCCAGAACCGCGACTGGGAGGCCATGGCGATCGGCCGCGACGGCCTGTACCTCGGCGACATCGGCGACAACCTCAATGGCGCCTGGCCGTACGTCACCGTCTACCGCGTCCCGGAGCCCGCCGTCATCCGCACCCAGACCCTGCGCGCGACGGCGTACCGGGTCAAGTACGCCGCGGGCGCGCGCAACGCCGAGTCGATGATGATCAATCCGCGCACCGGGCGTCTCTACATCGCGAGCAAGGAGTTCGGCGGCTCGCTGTACGAAGGGCCGAAGCGGCTGCGCACGTCCGGCTTCAACGTCATGCACCGGGTCGCGGGCGCGCCGCTCTACGCCACCGACGCCGCGTACGCCCCGGACGGCCGCACGTTCGTCATCCGCACCTACTGGGGCGCGACGATCTACACCGCGCCCGGCAAGGCCCTGACCGACGTCGACATCCCGACCCAGAAGCAGGGCGAGGGCATCGCGTTCACCGCCGACGGCCGGTCGCTGCTGGCCAGCTCCGAGGGCACCGGCCAGGCGTTGTGGCAGATCCCGGTGCCCGACCGCGCGCTGCCGAAGACCGCCGGCAAGACGACCGGATCCAGCTCCGCGCCGACCGGCGGAACCCCCTCCGGATCGAAGAAGCACTCGTCGTTCGTACTCGTTCTGGCGGCGCTGGGCGTCGTCCTGGCAGGAATGATGATGTTCGCTCGCAGACGACGGTCATAGCGGGACGGGTAACTACATGTCACGATCTCTATTCGTGGACCTAGAGCTGATCGGACTTCGTGCCCCCAAGCGTCACCTGCGTCCGGTCGCCCCCGGGCCGTTCGCGCTGCTGTCGCTTCTCGTCGCGTTGCTGCCGATCCGGCCGTCCGGCGTGTGGTTCGGCGCCGTCGTGGTCTGCTGCGCTCTTCCCTGGCTCCTCGGCCTGCGCGCGGAGCGTCCCGGCACCTGGCGGCTCTCGTCCGGCGGCCTGGAGCGGCTGACCGCCGGCGGCGCGGTCGCGGAGGTGTACGAGCGGAGCCGCGTCGAGGAGTTCGCGGTCACCGCCGACGACGGGGTGCTCACGATCTTCCACCGGTTCGGCGTGACGACCGCCGGCACCCTCGCCGACATGGGCTTCGACCCGCTGACCTTCTACATCACGGCCCGGCGGCTCGGCATCACCACACACGTGATCGACGGCGACCGTTCGGTCTTCGACGACGATGACGTACCGCTGGACGACGACGAGATGCCGCGCGCCATCGGCCGCCGCGCCGAACAGCGGCTCCGCGACCAGGAGGCCGCGCTGCTGGCCGTCGCGCACGAGCCGAACCCCGTCGGGCGTACCGGCGTCGTGCGGCTGTCCACCGTGATGACCGGCTGGCGGCGTGCGACGGCCATCGGCGTCCTGTTCGCCCTGCTCGCGCTCACGATGCTGGCGCGTTCGGCGCTCATCGGCGGCCTCGACTTCGGCACGCGGCTGATGGGCGGCCTGTGGGCGCTCACCGGCGGTGTCGCGCTGCTCAGCGCGCGCCGCCGGCGGTTGTCGAGCGCGCCGCTCGTCTGGACCGTCACCGCGTCGGAGCTGCGCGTGTCACAGGCGACCGTCGGCGAGTGGAGCGTCCCCGCCGAACGCGTCGCCGCCGCCGTCGTCGGCCCCGGCACGGCCGTCGACCCCGTCTCGGGCCGCCCGGAGAGTGACCAGACGGTGGTGACCGTCTTCGACCACAGCCTCGACGTACTGGCGCGCCTGCCCGCACGCGGCCTGGACGTCTTCCAGCTCACCCACGCGCTCGACGAACGCGGCTACCAGGTCATCACCCCCGACCAGGGCGCTCCACGCCCGTCCGAGTACGGCCTGGCCGGACTCCCGGAGATCTTCTCCCGGGTGCCGGGCGGGCGGCTCGTGGTCGACGACGACGGCATCGGCTGGGCGGACGCCGCCGGCGACGTCATCCTGCGGATGCCACGCGACCGCATCGGCGGCATGGAACTCCTCACCGTCGACGGCCACGCCTGGCTGCGCATGTACGACGACGACGGCGACGAGTTCCTGGCGGCGCCGCTGTCGATGCTGCGGATCTCCCGCACCGACCTGCGCGAGTCGGCGATGCGCGTACGCCTGCCGATCACCGACGCCGAGTACGACGCGTACGTGAACGCCGCCTTCCACGGCTCGATGACCAAGCTCGACTCGTCGGCCGAGGTCGTGGAGGTGGAGCCGGAGTCCCATCCAGAGGTCAGGCTCGACGTCCCGACACGCACGCGGGCGCTCACGTACGCCATCACGGCGACGCTGTGCGAGGTGACCGCGCTGGTGGGCGCGATGTGGCTGCGCCCGGACCTCGGCGGCTTCTGGAACGCCTTCGGCCTGGCGGCACCGGCCGGCCTGGCACTGGGCGTGGGAGGCGCGTGGCTGTACGACCGCAACCGCCCGCAGCTACGCGTCTCGGCGTCGGGCATCTCGTCGGTGACCCGCCTGGGCCGTACGGAGTGGAACGTCACCCGTCAGGCGGTCGGCGGCGTGGGCATCGACGAGGCCGACGCCCCGAGGCTGGTCGTGTGGAGCCCGGCCGGGCGCGTACTACGCCGGGTGTCGTTCCCACCGGACCTGAAACAGTTGCGCCGCGCCTGCGAACAGCACGGCCTCCCCTGGGGCCCACCCGACGCCGGCCACGGCGCGAACCCTCCCCCGGAGCTGTGACCGCCTGACACGCGGGGCGCGACCCCCCGGCCCCGCGCGGTGCGGGGCCGTGAGGGTTACGCGGCCGTGTCGGGGGCGGGGATTCGGCGGGTTCGGACTGTTTCCAGGACCGTCTTCGGGGACATGACCGCCACTGTGCCGATCACGGCGCACAGGGACACGACGCCGCCGATCATCAGGCCGGACCTCGGGCCGAAGACCTCGGCGAGCCAGCCGATCATCGGGGAGCCGATCGGGGCGCTGCCGGCGAAGACCAACATGTACAGGCCCATCACGCGTCCGCGCATCGCCGCGGGCACGCTCAGCTGCATCACCGCGTTGGCCGTCGTGTTGAACGTCAGCAGTGCCAGGCCGGTCGGTACGAGCATGACCAGGAACGAGACGTACGTCGGCATGAAGCCGGTGATGATCTCCAGTGCTCCGAAGCTCGCTCCCGCCACGACCAGGAGCCGCAGGCGAGGACGGGCCCGGCGGGCCGACAGGAGTGAGCCGCACAGGGCTCCGGACGCGAACACCGTTGAGGCGAGGCCGAAGGACGAGGCGCCGCTGTGGAACACCCCTCGGCTGATCAGCGCGATGGTGACCTGGAAGTTCATCCCGAAGGCGGCGACGAACCCGACGATGACCAGCACCATGACGAGGTCGCGGCGCCCGCGGACGTACCGCAGCCCCTCGATGAGCTGGCCCTTCGCCCTCGGCACGCGCTCCCTGATGTACAGGTCGTCCTCGCGCATCAGGTAGAGGCCGAGCAGCACCGCGCCGAACGACGCGGAGTTGATCAGGAACACCGGGCCCGTGCCGATCACGGCGATGAGCAGGCCCGCGATGGCCGGGCCGACGATGCGGGCCATGTTGAAGATCGCGGAGTTGAGGGCGATGGCGTTGGACAGGTCACCCGGGCCGACCATCTCGACGGCGAACGTCTGGCGTGCCGGGTTGTCGACCACGGTGGCGATGCCGAGACCGAAGGCCAGGGCGTACACCTCCCAGACCTGGGCGCTGCCGGTGACGGCGAGGATGCCGAGGCTGAGGGCGAGGGTCCCCATGACCGCCTGAGTGATCATCAGGAGGCGGCGCTTGCGGAACCGGTCGGCGAGGACCCCGCCGTACAGGCCGAAGAGCAGGAGGGGCAGGAACTGCAGGCCGGTGGTGACACCGAGCGCCGCGCCGCTGCCGTGGGTGAGGTCGAGGACGAGCCAGTCCTGGGCGACCCGCTGCATCCAGGTGCCCGAGTTGGAGATGACCTGGCCGGTCGCGAACAGGCGGTAGTTGCGGTTCTTGAGCGACCGGAAGAGGGTCACACCCTGCTGAGGCGCTCCAGGATCGGTGCCGCCTGACGCAGGATCGCTCTCTCCTCGGAGGTCAGCTCGCCCAGCCTCTGGGCCAGCCAGGCCTCCTTGCGGCGCCGCTCCTCCTTCAGGAGCTTCTCGCCCTCCTCGGTCGGGCGCAGGACCACCTGCCTGCGGTCCGTCGGATGCGGGCTGCGAGTGATCAGGTCCAGCTCTTCCAGCCGCGCGATCACACGCGTCATCGAAGGAGGCTGCACCCTTTCGTGCTCGGCGAGCTCGCCGGGGGTCAACTCGCCATGACGGAACACCGCTCCGAGCGCGGCGAGCTGTGTGGCGCTCAGGAAGGAGTCCCCCTGAGCGCGCATGCGGCGGGACAGTCGGGAGATCGACACGCGGAGAGCCGCCGCCAGGCCCGCGCGGCTCCTGGTCTGAGACGTTGGCATGTTCATTAGCAGAAGTCATTACTCTTGCTAACGATAGACGACGGTTCCGCATTCCGCTACATCGTTAGCAAAGCGTACGACTTCGCCCCTCCTTCAGGTCCCGGCCGACGCTGCGCGACCGGGACCCAATTTTCTCACATCTTGGACGAAACCCCACCAAATGCTCAGTTGACGCCGAGCAGGACCTTGATCGGCTCGATCGCGTAATACACGACGAAGAGCGCGGCGACGAGCCACAGCAGCGGGTGCACCTCACGCGCGTGCCCGCGCACCGCCTTGATGACGACGTACGACACGAAGCCGGCGCCCATGCCGTTCGTGATCGAGTACGTGAACGGCATGATCACCATCGTGAGGAACGCCGGGATCGCGATGTCGTAGTCGCCGAAGTCGATGCGGCGGATCTGCGACATCATCAGGAACCCGACGATGACCAGCGCCGGAGTCGCCGCCTCGAACGGCACGATCTGCACGATCGGGGCCAGGAACATCGCGACCAGGAACAGCGCGCCGGTGACGATGTTGGCCAGCCCGGTGCGCGCGCCCTCGCCCACACCGGCCGCCGACTCGACGTACCCGGTGGCCGAGGAGACCGAGCCCACGCCGCCCGCCGCGGCGGCGAGGCCGTCGACGAGAAGGATCGTGCCGATGCGCGGCGGCGTGCCGCTCTCGTCGAGCAGACCGGCCTCGCTGCCGATGCCGACGACCGTGCCCATAGCGTCGAAGAAGTCCGCCAGGATCAGCGTGAACGCCGCGAGCACCGCCGCCAGGACGCCGATGCGGCCGAACGCCCCGAACAGCGAGAAGTGCCCCACCAGCGACAGGTCAGGGGTCCCGGCGATGTGGTGGATCCCCGGCAGCTTGGGGACGTTCAGGCTCCAGCCCTTGTCATTGATCACACCGGGCTTCACGAACGTGGGGCCGGCCTTGGCCAGTGCCTCGACGATGACCGCGAAGACGGTCGTGCCGATGATCCCGATCAGGATGCCGCCCTTGACCCGCCGTGCCACCAGGACCGCGGTGACGAGCAGGCCGAGTACGAAGACCAGTGCCGGCCAGCTCTGCAGGTTGTTGCGGATGCCGAGCTGCACCGGGACGGTCGTGCCGGCCTCGTTCGGCACCCGGCGTACGAAGCCGCCGTCGACGAAACCGATCAGCGCGATGAACAGGCCGATGCCCACGCCGATCGCGGCCTTCAGCCCCTCGGGGACCGCACGGAAGATCGCCGTACGGAACCCGGTGAGCACGAGGATCGCGATGATGATGCCCTCGATCACGACCAGGCCCATCGCCTCGGGCCAGGTCATCTGGGGCGCGAGGGTCGTCGCGACGAAGGCGTTCAGGCCGAGCCCGGTCGCGATGGCCAGGGGGAACCGGCCGGCGACGCCCATGACGATCGTCATGATCCCGGCCACGAGCGCGGTGGCCGCCGCGACCTTGGGAATGCCGAGGACGGCGCCGGTCTTGTCCGGCACGGTCCCGATGATCAGGGGGTTCAGGACCACGATGTAGGCCATCGTGAAGAACGTGGCCAGGCCGCCGCGAAGCTCGCGGCTGACTGTGGATCCACGTTCGGAGATCCCGAAGAATCGGTCGAGGCCGCTCCGCGGCTCAGCGGTCACCGTCGTCACGCGTTGACTCCTTCTGGACGGCCCCCGTGCCGTGGTCTGTGTGCGCAGAGTGACAGAAGCACATATGGGGATGGAAGACTTTTCGGGCCAATCTACCGACCTGATATTTGATCTTCCGGGCCGGATACGCTGTGCACATGACGCGCCCGCGACGTCCCGATCCGCCCCCGTTGCAGACCAACGACGTTCTCATCGCCGCCGTGGGCATGGTGGCGTTCGGGGTGGCCTTCGTCGTCCTGATGATCGTCCCGCTGGCCTCGCAGCACCACTGGTGGCGCTGGGTCTGCGTCACCGGGTTCCTCATGGGCGTCTTCGGCTGCTGGTACATCCCGCGCCTGCAACGCGCCCGTGCCCAGGCCGCCGAGCGCCGCGCGAAGGCCTCCGAAGACGCGCCGACCACCTAGGGCCTAGTCGAACTGCGCCTCGGCGAGCATCGCGGGCAGCCGTCCCGGCTCACGCAGGGCCGCCTCGGCGAGCAGCCGTTCACTCCACCGGCCGCACGCCCACGCGAGCCCGCGCGCCAGGCCGGCCGTGCTGCTCGCGTGCACGGCGCCGCCGGCGTACCACCAGGGCACTTCCTGGCCGTCGACGACCAGCGGCTCATGGTGGACGTACGTGCTCGGGGCGTCCGGCATCACGGCGCGTACGGCCACGGGCACCGGGCGCTCGGCGCCGGACGACTCGACCACACCCGGCACCTCCTCGCTGCCCAGCGCGAGGTCCAGGGCGTCCGCGAGGTCCGGCGGCACCACGAGAACCGGCTGTGACCCGAGCAGCGGCAGCAGGTCGGGGCGGTCCACGACGATCGCGTCGACGGACGGCACGACCTCCGGCTCGCCGTCGACCAGCGCGCGGACCCGCTCGGGCGGATCGATGTCCAGGTCTGCCGCCGCCAGGGCGTTCCACAGCTCGCGCAGGCGTTCGCGCGAGAGGGTACGCGTGGGGTCGGCCATCCTTTCGAGCAGCTCCGCCGGGCCTCCGGGCTCGGCCAGGAGCGCGGCCAGGGTCGTACGCACGCCCAGCGCACGTACGATCTGGCCGTCGAGGCCCTCCGGCGCCGCGTCGTACAGCCCTTCGAGATCGCCGGGAACGCACAGCTCCTCGGGCCGCAGGCCGCCGAGCACCGGATGCCCGCGCAGCCACCAGGCGGTGTACGACGGCACGGTCACGCGGCGGCCGTCGAACAGGATCACGTGGACGGGGTCGGTGAGAGCGGCCCGCAGCGGCGGCTCGGCGAGCAGCCGCAGCGCCGCCGGCCAGTCGGCGACGAACTCCAGGTCGCGCACCGCCGTGAACTCCGGCACCACGAACCCGTCGCCGAACTGCTCGGTCCACTCTTCTTCCTCGTCGAGGTTCAGCGACGGCTCGGTGAGGTCCTCGGCGCGGGCCAGCGCGAAGGTCCGCAGCACGCCCGCGGCCTCCAGCGTCTCCGCGCCGTGGCGCTCCACCAGGTCGGCGGGCACGACGCCGAACGGCGCGTCACCGGCCACGATGTCGCCCAGCGGCGCTCCGGGGAGGAGCAGCTCACCGGCCGGGTAGATCTCGCCGTCGTCGCCCGGCAGCGCCAGCTCCGCCAGCCACGGCTCGTCACCGGCGCGCAGGTGGGCGCGGGCCACGAGCGTGAGCACGGCGTCCCAGATCGGCTCGGGGTCCTCTTCGTCGTACGACGCGGCGACCGCCGCACGCGTCGCCGGGTCGGTGAGCACTCCGCGCGCCCCGGCCTCAACGGCGCCGAGCATGAACAGCAGCGGATGCGCGGCGTCCGGATGCACGATCCGCAGGCCGAGCGCGTCGAGCCCGGCGGGATCGGTGACGAGCAGCCCGCGCGGCCCCCGCACCGTACGGCCGTCCGCGAGCGGCACCGGCAGCCCGGTCAGGGCCTCACGGTCGGCTCCGTTGAGCCCGTCGTACAGGCGCCGCCACCAGGCCGGCTCGCGTTCGAGCCCGGCGAGCGCGTCGACGACGTCCGCGACACTCAGACGGCGTACGCCGAGCGCGTCCAGCGCCGGGTGCCGCGCCGGCCAGCCCGGCGGGAGCAGACCGGGAACGACCTCGGCGAGAACCTCCGGCAGCCCGGCGGGACCGTCCACGGCGACGGCGTCGCGCCCACGTACGAGCGTGCTCTCGGCGAACATGTCCGGCAGCCCGGCAGAGCCGTTCAGGCTGACAGGACCGTCCACGGCGACCGCATCGTGATCGCGCGTGGTCTCGGCGGGTTCGGGGACCGCGATCGGCAGCAGCGGTGTGTCGGGGAGGCGGCTGAGGATCGCGCGGCGGATGCGGGCGTCCAGCTCGCCCTTGGCGACCGGGCCGGGGACCAGGTCGAGCAGGCGCGGCGTCGGCGGCAGCAGCCGGACGTACGCCTCGGCCACGCGCTCGACCAGGAACTCGGTCAGCGGACCCGGCGCGACGTGGCGGCGGTCGGGCGCGAGCGGGAAGGAGGCGATGAGCAGCGCGGGCAGCCCGAGGGGTTCGTCGCTGGGGGTGGGCGCGTGGACCAGCGCGGGCACGTCGTCCGGCGGCGCGCCGTCGGTGACGGCCCAGCGCACCTGCCAGTACGGGCGTTCCTCGACGGGCCGGTCGGCGAGCAGCGCGGCGTCCACCTCGCCGTGCGCCTCGGAGGTGCGCCACAGGATGCCGTTGATCGTCGCGCCCGTGGTGTCCCAGGTCGCGGTCAGCGTACGCGTCTCGCCGTCCGCCTCGACGACGACCTCGGCGAGCGCGGGGAGGGCGAGCATGAGCGCCGGCCCGGTCTCGCCGAGCAGCCGGCGCACGAGACTCTCGGCGTCCGCGTCACGAAGCGGCAGGCGCACAACGGTCGTGAAGCCCTCCGGGACACCACCGTCGACCAACGGGCGCACGACGTCGGTGGAGCCCTCCGGGACACCACCCGCGACCGGCGGGTGTGCGGCGGCGGTCAGGCCCTCCGGAACACCACCGTCAGCCGGCGGCCGTACGGCGGTGGCGGAATCCTCCCGGACACCACAGTCAGCCGGCGGGCGTACGGCGGTGGCGGAGTCCTGCGGGGCACCATCCGCGGTCGATGCCTCGAACGGCAGGCGCAGGACCGGGACCTGGCCGGCGCGGCGGGCGGCCTCGTCCGCGAGGGCGGGTACCGCGGCTACGGCCTCGCGGGTGCGCTCCGCCGACCAGGCGACCTGCCGCGTCTCGTGGCCGTCGCGTGTCGTGATGGACGGGTCGTCGCTGACCGCGACCACGGCGGCGAAGCCGACGCCGAAGCGGCCGACGGCGGTCGCGTCGTCGCGTTTGGCGGACGCGCGCAGGGTGCTGAGCGCCTCGACGCCCGCGGAGTCCAGCGGAGCGCCGGTGTTCGCCGCGCTCAGGACCCCGTCTCGGAGCGTGAAGCGGATCCGGCCGGGCACGCCGGCGCGCGCGGCGGCGTCCGCGGCGTTCTGGGCCAGCTCGACGACCACGCGGTCGCGGTAGCCGCCGCGGGTGTGGTCCTCCTCGGCGTTGGCGTCCTCGCGGAACCTCGCCGGTGAGGCCGCCCAGGCGGCGAGCACCCGCTCGCGTATCGCAGCAGTGAAGAACGGATCGTCCATCGCAGCACCTTTCACACGGCCACGGAGACGATCCGCGGCACCCGGTCAGCTGTGGCCGAGTGCTTCCTCGTCGGTCAGGGTCGCGGAGGGCATGACGTCGTAGCCCAGCTCGTCGACGATGGGCGGCGCCGACTCGGTGGCCGCGGGGAGCACGACCGCCTCGGAGTGCGCGCCGCACCCGTGGTCGGAGGAGACGACGCGGCCGTCGTCGGGGGCGTACTCGTTGGCGCACACGCCGAAGACCTGCCGCAGCGCGCCCGCGAGGGGCACGAAGAACGCGCAGGTCGCGCAGTGCGCCGGCGCCGAGCGCGCCATGGGCGTCGCCGGGCCGGAGTCGCCGGTGTACCACCGGCTGGCGGCCTCGTCGCGGCCCTCCGCGGACAGCACCCGGTGACGGCCGAGGCCGAGCTCCCAGTACAGGTCCTCGTCGGAGTCGTCGTCGACCTTGGTGAAGCCGGGGGCGAGCCGCGAGTCGTCGGCCTGGGTCGGCAGCAGGTCGCCCGGGCCGAGGTCGCCGGGGCGGAGCCGGTCGCTCCACGGCACCCAGTCCGGCGAGAGCAGCGCCGAGTCACCGGGGAGCAGCGAGCTCTCGCTGACGGTGACGTTCTTGGCGCGGGACGCGCGGACGACCGACACGGCCCAGCGCCAGCCGTGGTAGGCCGGATCGAGGCAGGTGAAGTAGTGGGTGACGACCCGGTCGCCCTCGGGCAACAGGCCGAGGTGCTCACCGACGTACTCAGGCCGTGAGGTCTCCTCGGCCGCGAGACGCGCGAGATCGACGGCTTCCGCTGCCGCGGAGTCGATCGTGGGCGTACGGCTCCGCCTCGCAGCGGCCGGACTGGTAGAACGCACAGGACTCACAACATTGATTGTCGCTCATAGAGGGGCATGGGTTTGCCCCGAAGAGGCAGACTTACGGCATGAGTTTGCGGTCTTGGACGGGGGCGACCGGTCGAGCCACGCGTACGGCGGCCGGAAATCTCGGACGTGTCACGCGTAAGGCCACCCATGCCGGCGGTGCCGGGCGCACCGGTCTCGGCAACCTCATCGAGCTGAACGCCGTCAACAGCGCGGGTGACGCGCTCATCGCCGTGGCCCTCGCCGGCACGATGTTCTTCAACCTCGACGTGAAGCAGGCGCAGGGTCAGGTCGCACTGTATCTGCTGGTCACGATGGCTCCGTTCGCGCTCGTCGCGCCGTTGATCGGTCCGGCGCTCGACCACATGCGTCACGCGCGGCGCATCGCCATCGCGGGCACCATGCTCGCGCGCGGGCTGCTGTGCTGGGGCATGGCGGGCGCCGTACTCAACAAGGATCCGTTCACGCTGCTGCCCGCGGCGTTCGGCGCGCTGGTGCTGTCGAAGGCCTTCGGGGTGTCGCGGAGCGCGGTCACGCCGCGCGTGCTTCCCGAAGGACTCGCTTTGGTCACGGCCAACGCCCGCGCGTCGTTCACCGGGCTGGCCGCCGCCGCGATCGCGGCTCCGGTCGGCGCGGGGCTGATCGCGGTCACCAACGCGGGCTGGGTGCTGCGGATCGCCACGGTGGTGTTCATCCTGGGCGGTGTCCTCGGGGTACGCCTGCCCTCACACGTGGACACCCCGGAGACCGCGCCCGAGCCGGACACGACGCCGGCGGCCGAAGAAGAGCCCGCCGAGCGGGCCCGCTGGCGGACCCTGGTACGCGTGGGCCCGGTCGTCGGGGAGGCGATGCGGGCCAACGCCGCGCTCCGCGCCTTCTCCGGGTTCCTCATCCTGTACCTGGCGTTCCTGCTGCGGACGAAGACCTTCATCCACCCGGTGTCGCCGAACATCGCGCTGGGCCTGCTCGCCGCGGCGGCCGGGGTCGGCGGCCTCGTCGGTACGGCCCTCGGCGCCGTGGTCAAGACGCGCGCGCCGCTGGCCATCGTGTTCGGCACCCTCGCCGTGACGACGCTGACGGCGGCGGTCTGCGCGCTGTTCTTCGGGCTCGTCGCCGCGCTGGCCGTGGCCTTCGTCGGCGCGCTCGGCCAGTCGCTCGGCAAGCTCAGCCTCGACGCGATCGTCCAGCGTGAGATCGGCGAGGAGGTGCGGTCGTCGACGTTCGCCGTCTCCGAGACGATCCATCAGCTCGTCTGGGTGATCGGCGGGCTGGTCGGCCTCGTCATGTCGATGGTCGCGTCCAACGGCCACATCGCGCTGTCGATCGTCGCGGTGGCCCTGGCGGCGTCGCTGGTCACGCTGCTGTTCCGCCGGGCCACGCGCCGCGCGGCGCGGCGTGAGCGCCGCGCGGAGAGCGTCGCCGACACCGCGTGAGAGCTACTGCGCGTCGATGTCGTCCGCGACCGCGCGCAGCACCTCACCGATCTTCTGGGCGACCTTGCCGTCGGGGTGCTTGTCCCGGCGGTAGGTGTTGGAGATGCCGTCGAGCAGCTTGATGAGGTCCTCGACGATGACGGTCATCTCGTCGGGCGTCTTGCGCTTGGCCTTGACCACCGACGGCGGGGCCTCCAGCGCGCGTACGCTCAGCGCCTGCTGCCCCTTGCGGCCCTCGACGACGCCGAACTCCACCCGCTGACCCGGCTTGAGCGAGGTTCCGTCGGGGAGCGCCGAGGAATGCACGAAGACCTCACCGCCGTCGTCGCGCGTGAGAAAGCCGAAACCCTTGTCGGCGTTGTACCACTTGACCTTGCCACTGGGCACAGGTGACCTCGTTGCTAGCTCTTGTCCGGACAGGCGATATCTAGGCTATTGCCTCGACGTGGGACCTGCGTCGATCAGTTCGGTCAAAGTCTCCGGGAAAACCCTCAAATCGGGCAACACGATATCGGCTCCGTACGCCAGAAGCTCATCGGCGCTGCACGGGCCGGTGGCCACTCCGATACTCCGCGCGCCGGCCGCGCGTGCGGCGTCGACGTCGGCGACGTGGTCACCGACGTACGCCGTGGCGCCGTGGGCCTTGAGCCCCTGGCCCTTGCCCGCGCCGAACTGCGCGCCCACCACGTGGTCCACCGGCAGGCCGAGGAATCGGACGGTCGCCTCGGCGTCGCGCTGGTTCTTGGCGGTGACCACGATGACGCTTCCGCCCTTGCGGCGTACGGCCTCGACGGCCTCGGCCGCGCCGGGCATCGCGACGGTGGCGGGCACGGCGACCTCTCCGTAGAAGGAGCGGTAGCGCGCGGCGGCGGAGATGACGTCCTCGGCGGGGAACCAGTTGGCGAGCTCGATCTCAAGCGGGGGGCCGAGGCGGGTGACGACGGCGGCGGAGTCGACGAAGACTCCCGTCTCCGCCGAAAGCCGATCGAAGGCCGCGACGATACCCTCTCGGGTATCGGCAAGAGTCATATCAAGGTCGAAACCAACGGCTATCACGCGCCCCAGGGTACGTATGCCCCATGGGGCGCGTGCCCGCGCCCTCCCGGCAGTGGCGATGCGACGGGATCCGAGTGGGAGGGCGCGGAGTCTGCGCGAAATCTGGATCGATGGATTTCGTCACCGGCAGAACTCGCTTTTAAGCGAGTCCGAAACGACGGTCAACGCGTTGCGGATATACCCAGTGCCGAATCTCCAAACCGCTCCGTCGAAGGGATCACCCCGCCGAGTAGTTCCCCACTCCCCCGAGTAGGAAAATGCAAATGTCGAAATGGCAGAAAAAGTCCGGCAATGCCGTTGAGGCGGCCGAACCGGAGTCCGAAACCGCCACCACCACCCATCGCCGGGCGCGCATCCGGGACGGAGCCCGCCCCCGCGCGGCCGTGACGCGCGTCTCCGAGGCCGCCGCCACACTGGTGCGCGTCGTCGCGATGATCATTTGCGTCCTGCTCGCATTGCACATCGCGTTCGTCGTGTTCAGGGCGAATGACGGCAACTCGATCGTGCGGACCATCAACTCCTGGGCGGACTGGTTCGCGTGGCGATTCCGCGACATGTTCGTCCCCAAAGACGAGCGCGTCGGGGTGCTCGTCAACTACGGGATCGCCGCCGTCGTGTACCTCATCGCGGGCCGGGTCGTCTCCGGACTGCTGGGACGCCTCCGCTGACGGCCCGGCCGCGACGGGTTCAGGCGGTGGGAGCGGCGTCCTCCAGGTCGAGCTCCTTGATCGAGGTGTCGCGCATCTTGTACTTCTGGATCTTGCCGGTGACCGTCATCGGGAAGCCGTCGGTGAACCGGACGTAGCGCGGCACCTTGAAGTGGGCGAGCCTGCCGCGGCAGAAGTCACGGACGTCCTCCTCGGTGAGCGACGCCCCGGGACGCAGGCGTACCCAGGCGCACAGCTCCTCGCCGTACTTGACGTCCGGGACGCCGATGATCTGGACGTCCTCGATGTCGGGGTGTCCGTAGAGGAACTCCTCGATCTCCCGCGGGTAGAGGTTCTCTCCCCCTCGGATGACCATGTCCTTGATCCGGCCGACGATGTTGACGTAGCCGGCGTCGTCCATGGTCGCGAGGTCGCCGGTGTGCATCCACCGGGCCGCGTCGATCACCTCGGCCGTACGGTCGGGCTCGTCCCAGTAGCCGAGCATCACCGAGTAGCCGCGGGTGCACAGCTCACCGGGTGTGCCGCGCGGGACGTTCAGCCCGGTGGCCGGGTCGATGATCTTGACCTCGAGGTGCGGGTGCACACGGCCGACCGTCGACACCCGGCGGTCGAGCTCCTCGTCGTACCTGGTCTGGGCCGACACCGGCGACGTCTCGGTCATGCCGTAACAGATCGTCACCTCTTCCATGTGCATCTCGGAGACGACCCGTTTCATCACCTCCACCGGGCACGGGGAGCCCGCCATGATGCCGGTGCGCAGCGTCGTCAGGTCGTAGTCGCCGAAGTCCGGCAGCGCCAGCTCGGCGATGAACATCGTCGGCACCCCGTACAGCGACGTGCACCGCTCGGCCTGCACGGCCGCCAGCGTCGCCTTCGGGTCGAAGACCGGTGCCGGGATCACGATGCAGGCGCCGTGCGTGGTGATCGCCAGATTGCCGAGCACCATGCCGAAGCAGTGGTAGAAGGGCACCGGCACGCACACACGGTCGACCTCGCCATAACGGCACAGCTCGCCGATGAAGAAGCCGTTGTTGAGGATGTTGTGGTGCGAGAGCGTCGCGCCCTTGGGGAAGCCGGTGGTGCCCGAGGTGTACTGGATGTTGATGGGGTCGTCGGGCGACAGCTCGGCGGCGCGGCCCGCGAGATCCGCCGCGGCGCCGGCCGTGAACAGGGCGTCCCACTCCTCGGTGCCCAGGTAGATCACGCGGTCGAGGCCCGGCAGGTCGGGTCGCACCTCCTCGACCATGCCCCGGTAGTCGCTGGTCTTGTACTCGATGGCGCTGACCAGCAGCTTCACCCCGGAATGGCGGAGCGCGAAGGCGACCTCGTGAGTACGGTACGCCGGGTTGACGTTGACGAGGATCGCCCCGATCCGCGCCGTGGCGTACTGCAGGAGCACCCACTCGGGGACGTTCGGGGACCAGATGCCGACCCGGTCGCCCTTTCCGACGCCGGCGTCGAGCAGGCCACGGGCGAGGGCGCCGGTGTCCTCCTCGAACGCGCGGTAGGTCCATCTGCGCCCGCTGGGGACGTCGACGAGCGCCTCGCGGTCGGGGAAGGCCGACGCGATCCGCTCCAGGTTCTGCCCGATGGTCTCACCGAGCAGCGGATGGTCCGACGTGCCGTGGCTATAGGACGGATGGGGCATGTGCCACCTCCTCATGCGGCTTACCGCATCCTGCACCCAGGTCCCCATATCGGGTAAGGGGTCCGGTGACATGCGCCGTCGCGGAAGGCCCTCATGGCCTACGCTTTTGGGGGAGGAGCACACACAATGCAGAGATCCACGCGTGAACGGATCGTTTCCGAGGCGCTCCGCTTGTTCGCCGAGCGGGGCTACGCGGCGACGTCCGTGGCCGAGATCGAGGCCGCGTCCGGTCTTTCACCGGGCGCCGGGGGTCTCTACCGGCATTTCCGCTCCAAGGAGGAAGTGCTCGCCGCCGCCGTGCGCGAGCACATCGCCCGCACCGCCAAGCAGATCAGCGCGACCTTCGAGCGCGCCCCGGCCGTACGCGAGGAGCCGCTGCCGGACCGCCTGCGGCTCGCCGCGACGGTCGGCCTTGGCAAGATGCGGGAGGAGGCCGACCTGGTCCGCGTGCTCTTCCGCGACCTCGACAAGTTTCCCAACCTCATCGCGGAGATGCGCGAGGGCATCGTCAACCCGCTCTACGACGTGATCGCCAAGTGGCTCGCCGACCAGCCGGAGATGGCCGCCGTCGAGGCCGACTGGGACGCCGTGTCCCTCGCCCTGGGCGGGGCGATCGTCAACTACTGGCTCGCCACCGACGCGCTGCACGAACCACCGCAGCGCGTCGACGAAGAACGCTTCATCAATGCCTGGGCCCGCCTGGCCATGGGCCTCGTCGGCGAGCCGGCCGGAGCCGTCTGAGGGCCATACCGGCCCGAAGCACGATTACCGTTGTGGGGTGAGCACGGACACCTACGCGGACTGGCTTCGGGCGCGCGACGACGACGAGTTGCGCGCGCTCTTCGCGCGCCGTCCTGAGCTGATCACGCCGGTACCCGCCGACATGACGGCCCTCTCCTCCCGTGCGTCCGCCCTCTCCGCACTCTCCCGCGCGCTCGACCGCCTCGACCGCTACTCCCTGAACGTCTTCGAGGCGATGCTCACGCTGCCCTCCCCCGTCACGCGCGCCGAAGTGCGGGCCGCGACGGGCGCGGACGTGCGCCCCGCGCTCGAACGCCTGCGGGCGCTCGCGCTCGTGTGGGGCGGCGACAAGGAGCTGCGGCTCGTCCCCGGCGCCCGGCAGGCCGTCCCGCATCCGGCGGGTCTCGGGCCGCCCGTGCGCGAGGCGTTCGCCGCCTACACCTCCGACCGGCTGTCCTCGCTGCTGGCCGACCTCGGGCTCGACTCCCCCGACGACCTGCCCGGCCGCCTCGGCCCGCTGATCGAGGAGGCCGGCCCCGAGGCGCGGTCCGCGCTCGAACGGCTCGCCTGGGGCCCGCCGGTCGGCCGCGTGGAGGGCGCGCGGCGCCCGGTGACGGTCGCGACCGCGTCGTCGCCGGTGGAGCGGCTGCTCGCGCGCGGGCTGCTCGTCGCCACCGACGACCGCACCGTGACGCTCCCGCGCGAGGTCGGGCTGCACCTGCGCGGCGGGCGGATCTTCCGCTCGCTGGAGACCGCGCCGCCGCCGCTCGGCGGCACCGTGCGCGACCCCAAGCTGGTCGACCGTACGGCGGGCGGCCAGGCGTTCACGACCGTCCGCACCATGGAGGAGCTCCTCGAACGCTGGGGCATCGACCCGCCCGGCGTCCTGCGCACCGGCGGGCTCGGCGTCCGTGACCTGCGCTCCACGGCGGTCGCCCTCGACCTGCCGGAGTGGACCACGGCGCTCCTGATCGAGGTCGCGTACTCCGCGGGGCTGCTCGCGCGCAGCGGCGACTACGACGGCACCGGCGTCTCCGGGCGCGGCGGCGACGCGGTCTGGCTGCCGACCCAGGCGTACGACCTGTGGCGGCTGAAGGACGTCGAGCGCCGCTGGGTCGCCCTCGCCGAGGCCTGGCTGCGTACGGACCGGGTGCCGGGGCTCACCGGCGAGCGCGACGACCGCGACCGGCTCGTCAACGCGCTGTCCGACGAGGCCATACGGGCCAGCGCGCCGCAGGTGCGCCGGTCCGCGCTGACCGCGCTGGCCGAGGCGCCGCCGGGCACCGCGGCGCGCACCGAGGACGTCCACGCCCACCTCTCCTGGTGCGAGCCGCGCCGTGGCGGCACCCTGCGCGAGCGCCTGATCGGCTGGTCCCTGCGCGAGGCCGAGGAGCTGGGCATGACCGGGTTCGGCGCCGCCGCGACGCACACCCGCGCGCTGCTGTCCGAGGGCGACGCCGCCAAGGCGTTGCTCGCGGTCCTGCCCGAGCCCGTCGACCACGTGCTGATCCAGGCCGACCTGACCGCCGTGGCCCCCGGCCCGCTCGTCGCCGAGCTGGCGCGCGAGCTGGCCCTCGCCGCCGACGTCGAGTCGACCGGCGGCGCCACCGTCTACCGCTTCACGCCCGAGTCCGTACGCCGCGCGCTCGACGCCGGGCGCGGCTCCGGTGAACTCATCGACCTGCTGAAACGGCACTCGGCGACCGAGATGCCGCAGCCGCTCACGTACCTCATCGAGGACGTCGCGCGCCGCCACGGCCGGCTGCGCGTCGGCGTCGCCTCGGCGTACGTCCGCAGCGACGACCCGGCGGTGCTGGACGAGATCCTCGCCGACCGGCGCTCGGACGAGCTGCGGCTGCACCGGCTGGCGCCGACCGTGCTGGCCTCGCGTGTCCCGCGCGCCGAGCTGGTCGACTCGCTGCGCACCCTGGGGTACGCCCCGGTGGCCGAGTCACCGGAGGGCTCGGTCGTGATCACCCGGCTCGACGCCCAGCGCGCCGACTCCTCCGCGCACGGCACGTACGAGCAGGCGCGCCACGCCTTCTCCGGCGGCACGGCACCCGACGTCTCGGTCATCACCGCCGCCGTACGCGCCCTGCGCGCGGGCGACGAGGCGGCGCGCGTCTCCGTGCCGAACGGCTCACCGCCGCGGTCGACCGCCGCGGCGATGATGCAGCGGCTGCGCGAGGCGGCCGACCGCGGCAGCCGCGTCTGGATCGGCTACCTCGACCAGCAGGGCCGGCAGTCGAGCCGCATCATCGAACCCGCCCGCATCGAGGGCGGCTTCCTCACGGCGTACGACGCGACGCGCGCCGCCGTCCAGCGCTTCGCCCTGCACCGCATCACCGGGGTGACCGACGTGGACGGCTCGGGGCCACCTTCCTGACATTTCCACTTCGACGGTCCAAGATGGGAACCGGGAAGCGGTCGAAACGGTCATAGAGCGGGGAATGCTATGACCTCAGGACACGTGGGGAATCGCGATGACGTGGCAAGATCCTTACCGGCAGCAGGGGCAGCCGTACGACCCGTACGGGCAGAACACACCGCCGCAGACCGGGCAGACCCCCTACGGGGCGGACCCGTACGGCCAGAACTCCTACGGCCAGAACGGCCTCCCTCAGGCAGCATGGCAGGACCCGTACGCCGCCCAGTACGGCATCGGCGGCTACGCGGCGCCGCAGCAGCCGGTCTCCAACGGCCTCGCCATCGGCGCGCTGATCGCCAACATCGTCTCGGCCGTCCTGGTGTGCGGAATCGGCCTGACCTGGCTGCCGGGGATCATCGTCAGCGCGGTCGCGCTGAGCCGCTACAAGACCGACCCCGAGTCCGCGCGGACGCTGACGATGTGGGCCTGGGTCTGCTTCGTCGTGAACATCGTCGTGACGGTCGGCATCGTCGGCCTCGTCGCCGGGTTCAGCTGACCTGGCGAAATCTGAGATTCCGCGTGGGGAAGCCCCACGGGGGGTTCCGCTGTTGGACACTGTGACTCCCACGTTGAAAGGCGTTACGTGACCGACGGCCCGCTCATCGTCCAGTCCGACAAGACCCTCCTCCTCGAGATAGACAACGAAGCCGCGGCCGACTGCCGCAAGGCGATCGCGCCCTTCGCCGAGCTGGAGCGCGCGCCCGAGCACGTGCACACCTACCGGATCACGCCCCTCGCGCTGTGGAACGCCCGCGCGGCGGGCCACGACGCCGAGCAGGTGATCGACGCGCTGATCAGCTACGCGCGCTACCCGGTGCCGCACGCCCTGCTGGTCGACATCGCCGACACGATGGGCCGCTACGGCCGCCTGCGCCTGGAGAAGCACCCGACGCACGGCCTGGTCCTGGTCTCCTCCGACCGCGCGGTGCTCGAAGAGGTGCTGCGCGCCAAGAAGATGCAGACGATGTTCGGCACACGCGTGGACGACGACAGCGTGGCCGTGCACCCCAGCGAGCGCGGCGCCCTCAAGCAGGCCCTGCTGAAGATCGGCTGGCCGGCCGAGGACCTCGCCGGCTACGTCGACGGCGAGGCCCACCAGATCGACCTCGTCGAAGACGGCTGGGAGCTGCGGTCCTACCAGCACGACGCCGCGGAGTCCTTCTGGCACGGCGGCTCGGGCGTGGTCGTGCTGCCCTGTGGCGCCGGCAAGACGATCGTCGGCGCGGCGGCGATGGCGCACGCCGCGGCGACGACGCTGATCCTCGTCACGAACACCGTCTCGGCGCACCAGTGGAAGCAGGAGCTGCTGAAGCGCACCTCGCTGACCGAGGAGGAGATCGGCGAGTACACCGGCACGAAGAAGCAGATCCGCCCGGTGACGATCGCGACGTACCAGGTCATGACGACCCGGCGGAAGGGCGTCTACACCCACCTGGAGCTGTTCGACGCCCGCGACTGGGGCCTGATCCTGTACGACGAGGTGCACCTGCTGCCGGCGCCGATCTTCCGGATGACCGCCGACCTGCAGTCACGGCGGCGCCTCGGCCTGACCGCGACCCTCGTACGCGAGGACGGCCGCGAGGGCGACGTGTTCTCCCTCATCGGCCCCAAGCGCTACGACGCGCCGTGGAAGGAGATGGAGCAGCAGGGCTGGATCGCGCCGGCCGACTGCGTCGAGGTACGCGTGACGCTGACCGACTCCGAGCGGCTCGCCTACGCCACGGCCGAGCAGGAGGACCGCTACCGCTTCTGCGCGACGACGCCGACCAAGGCCTCGGTCGTGCAGGCGCTGGTCGAGCGGCACCGCGGCGAGCAGACCCTGGTCATCGGGCAGTACATCGACCAGCTCGACGAGCTGGGCGAGCGCCTCGAAGCCCCGGTCATCAAGGGCGAGACCAAGATCAAGGAGCGTGAGCGGCTGTTCGACGCGTTCCGCTCCGGCGAGATCTCGGTGCTGATCGTGTCGAAGGTCGCCAACTTCTCCATCGACCTGCCCGAGGCCGCCGTCGCGGTGCAGGTGTCCGGCACCTTCGGGTCGCGGCAGGAGGAGGCCCAGCGGCTCGGGCGCGTGCTGCGCCCGAAGGCGTCCGGCAAGGGCGCCCGCTTCTACTCCGTCGTCGCCCGCGACACCCTCGACCAGGACTACGCCGCGCACCGGCAGCGCTTCCTGGCCGAGCAGGGGTACGCCTACCGGATCATCGACGCCGACGCCGTCCTGGCCGAGGACGAGATCTGACCCTCACACGGTGAGGACGATCTTGCCGGTGGTGTGGCCTTCCTCCACGAGCTCGTGGGCCTTGGCCGCGTCCTCCAGGGGCAGCACGGCGTCGACGTGCACGCGGAGCCTGCCGTCCTCCACCAGCGCCGTCAGCGCCTCCAGGGCCGTGTGGTCGGGCTCGACGGAGACGCCGGCGAAGCGGAGCCCCGCCGCCTCGGCCTTCGCCGCGAGCTCGGTGTCGTTGTGCTCGACGGCGGTGACCAGCATCCCTCCGGGACGCAGCACCGGCAGCGACCGGTCGCCGTAGCCGACGACGTCGAACACCACGTCGGCGTCGCGTACGGTCTCGGCGAAGTCGGCGGTCCGATAGTCGATCACCTCGTCGGCGCCGAGCTCCCGCACGAAGCCGTGCTTGGCCGCGCTCGCGGTGCCGATCACGTACGCCCCGCGCGCCTTGGCGACCTGCACCGCGACGTGCCCGACGCCGCCGCCCGCGCCGTGGACGAGCACCCGCTGCCCCTCCCGGAGGCCCGCGGCGTCCACCAGGCCCTGCCAGGCGGTGAGGCCCACGAGGGGCAGGGCGGCGGCCTGGACGTGGTCGAGAGACGCCGGCTTGCGGGCGAAGTGCCGGGACGGCGCCGCGACGTACTCCGCGTAGCCGCCGGCCTGGCGCGGGAAGAGCGCCATGCCGTACACCTCGTCGCCGGGGCGGAACCTCGCCATCGTCGCCGGCGCGACCTGCTCCACGACGCCGGAGACGTCCCAGCCGAGGACGAAGGGCGGCTCGCCGAGCATCGGGAACGCCCCGGACCGGATGAACGCCTCGACGGGGTTCACACCGGCCGCCCGCACCCGTACGAGCACCTCGGTGGGCAGAGGGATGGGACGGTCGGCCTCGGCGGCCTCCAGCACCTCGGGGCCGCCGAAGGAACGCTGCACGATCACACGCATGGCAGATCTCGCTTTCAGGAAAGGGCCGTTCCGGTCATGTCCCGATCCTGCTCGCCAGCGGTATCCGTTGTGAAGAAGGCACTTGTCTGGTACTCAGGTACCTTATGGAAACCATCACCGACCTGCGCGAGTTCGGCGGCGCCGACGCCTTCATGGCCAAGTGCCCGTCACGCAAGGTGCTCGACGTCCTCGCCAACAAGTGGACGATGCTCGTCGTGGCCGCGCTGCGGGACGGCTCGATGCGCTTCGGCGAGCTGCGCCGGCGGCTCGACGGCGTCACCCAGAAGATGCTGAGCCAGACCCTGCGCACCCTGGAGCGCAACGGCCTGGTGACCCGCACGGTCTACCCGACGATCCCGCCGAAGGTCGAGTACGAGCTGACCGAGCTCGGCATGAGCGTCGGTCAGTTGCTGGACGCCATCCGCGCCTGGTCGGAAACGCACCTGGCGGACATCCTCACCGCCCAGGAGGACTACGACCGCCGCGCCGCCGCGGAGCCGGAGCCGGTGAGGCCTTAGCGGCGGCCCTTGTTCTCGCGCAGGACGACGTCGATGGTGATGGCGGTCGCGATGACCAGCGTGCGCAGCGGGTCGGGAAGCTGGTAGCGGATCTGCACGGCGTAACGGTCGGCCGTGGTGAACCACGCCGCCGCGAGGCCCTCCCACTGCTTGTTCACGCGCGCGACCTCGACACCCTGCCAGTCGGTGATCGAGAAGTCCCAGCCGAAGAAGTCGCCGCGGATCTCCCCGACCTGGCGATCCCAGGGGTCCAGGAGGGTGAACCTCGGCTTGAGGCCGAAGTGGCACTGGATGGCTCCGACCGGCTGGCCGTTGGGCCAGGTGACCTGCACCTTCGGTGTCGTCAGCGCGAACGGCTTGTCGATGATCAGCATCGGCATGCCGTCGGGGCGCATCACCTGGAGCGTGTGCCGGGTGTTGTTCGAATAGTCGGAGAAGATGAAACGCATGGCCTTCTTGCCACCCGTGAGGTTCGGCTCCCCCACGAAAGCGACAGGCTGGCCGTGCGCGTTGAAGACGCGGTACTTCGACTCGACGCCGAAGACCTCCTTCGGCTGCTCGACCATCAGAACGGGCGCGTTGAAGAGATCCACGCGCGGCAGTTTACGGTGGTTCGCGCAGGCAAAAGGGGCGACCCCAGTACCTGGGACCGCCCCTTTAAGACCGCTAGGACTTAGAAGTCCATGCCGCCCGGGTCGGGTGCGGCCGGGGCCGCGTTCTTCTCGGGCTTTTCGGCCACGACGGCCTCGGTGGTGAGGAACAGCGCCGCGATCGAAGCGGCGTTCTGCAGCGCCGAGCGCGTCACCTTGGCCGGGTCGATGATCCCGGCGTCGAACATGTTGACGTACTCACCCGTCGCGGCGTTGAGGCCGTGACCGACCTCCAGCGAGCGAACCCGCTCCGCGACGACACCGCCCTCAAGACCGGCGTTGATGGCGATCTGCTTCAGCGGCTCTTCCAGAGCGCGCCGGACGATGGCGGCACCAGTGGCCTCATCGCCCTCAAGCTCGATCTTGTCGAACGCACCGGCCGCGGCCTGCAGCAGCGCGACGCCACCACCGGGGACGATGCCCTCCTCGACGGCCGCCTTCGCGTTGCGAACGGCGTCCTCGATGCGGTGCTTGCGCTCCTTCAGCTCGACCTCGGTCGCCGCGCCGGCCTTGATGACGGCCACGCCGCCGGCCAGCTTGGCGAGGCGCTCCTGGAGCTTCTCGCGGTCGTAGTCCGAATCGCTGTTCTCGATCTCGACGCGGATCTCGTTGACGCGGCCCGCGATCTCGTCCGGGTCACCGGCGCCGTCGACGATCGTCGTCTCGTCCTTGGTCACCACGACGCGCTTGGCACGGCCGAGCATGTCCAGCGTGGTGTTCTCAAGCTTGAGGCCGATGTCCTCGCTGACGACCTGACCACCCGTGAGGATGGCGATGTCGCCGAGCATGGCCTTACGGCGGTCGCCGAAGCCCGGAGCCTTGACGGCGACGGACTTGAAGACGCCGCGGATCTTGTTGACGACCAGGGTGGCCAGGGCCTCGCCCTCGACGTCCTCGGCGATGATGACGAGCGGCTTGCCGCTCTGCATGACCTGCTCCAGAACCGGAACGAGGTCCTTGTTCGCCGAGATCTTCGAGCTCGCGATCAGGATGTACGGGTCGTCGAAGACGGCCTCCATACGCTCCGGGTCGGTCACGAAGTAGTGGGAGACGTAGCCCTTGTCGAAGCGCATGCCCTCGGTGAGCTCAAGCTCAAGGCCGAAGGTCTGGCTCTCCTCGACGGTGATGACGCCTTCCTTGCCGACCTTGTCCATCGCCTCGGCGATCATCTCACCGATGGACGGGTCGCCGGCGGAGATGGAAGCCGTCGAAGCGATCTGCTCCTTGGTCTCCACATCCTTGGCGATCTTGGACAGCTCTTCGCTCACGCGCTCCACCGCGGACTCGATGCCACGCTTGAGCGACATCGGGTTCGCGCCGGCGGCGACGTTACGCAGGCCCTCACGGACCAGCGCCTGAGCCAGAACGGTGGCGGTGGTGGTGCCGTCACCCGCGACGTCATCGGTCTTCTTCGCGACCTCCTTGACCAGCTCGGCCCCGATCTTCTCCCACGGGTCCTCGAGCTCGATCTCCTTCGCGATGGAGACACCGTCGTTGGTGATCGTGGGAGCGCCCCACTTCTTCTCCAAAACGACGTTGCGGCCCTTCGGGCCAAGCGTCACCTTCACGGCGTCGGCGAGCTGGTTCATGCCGCGTTCGAGGCCGCGCCGAGCCTCCTCGTCGAACGCGATCATCTTTGCAGCCATAAGCTCCAGATCCTCCCGGAACGGGGTGGCCTTACATAGATCGAGTCGACGCCCGCGACGGACGACCCCCTCCGACAGCACCATGCCGCCGCCGGGCGTGAGGCCTCGTCGCCTCGATCTCAGTTGGGTTGGCACTCTCATTCAAGGAGTGCCAACGTCTGTTTAGCACTCTACCCCGGCGAGTGCAAGCCGTACCGCCCCCACCAGGGGGTCTACCGGTTTGGGTGTCTTATCCGCAATCGCCCGGACTGCACCCCTGACGCGACGGAACCCGGCGCCGGAGGGGCACCGGGCTCCGTCTCACGCCATTGACGTCAGAGGGCGTTGACGTTCTCCGCCTGGGGACCACGGTCGCTCCGCGCGACATCGAACTCGACCCGCTGCCCCTGCTCGAGGCTGCGGTATCCATCCGACTGGATGGAGGAGTAATGCACGAACACGTCGCTGCCACCGTCGACCGCGATGAAGCCGTAACCCTTTTCGGCGTTGAACCATTTGACGGTGCCTTGTGCCATTCCCAACAACTCCCCGCAGCGATTTCCACGGGCCCACCGGAGGCGCGGACCCGCCGGTCACCACGGGGTCGGCCACGGTGACCATGGCCGACCATACACACGATCACCCTCCGTGGAAAACCCTTTACTCTCGATGAATGGAAAGCTGATCCCGGTCAAAGCCGTCTTACCGGAAACGCCACTCATTCATGCGACGGCAAAGGCACCCTAAAGTCCTTAACCTCCGGCGACCGCCGGAATAATGGAGATCTGCGCGCCTTCCGGAGTGGCGGTGTCGAGGCCGTCGGCGAACCGGACGTCCTCCTCGCCGACGTACACGTTGACGAACCGGCGGATCTTGCCGTTGTCGTCCAGGATCCGTGCGGCGATGCCGGAGTGGTTGGCCTCGAGGTCCGCGACCACCTCGCGCACCGTCGAGCCGGTCGCCTTCACCTCGGCCTCCCCGCCGGTGTAGCTACGCAGGATGGTCGGGATGCGAACGCTGATGGGGCTCATGCCAGGCCTGCCTTCCGGAATGCCTCGAGAGAGGGGGCGATGTTCGCGGACGGGCGGGCGACCGCCTCGACCGCGTCCAGGGTCTTCAGGCCGTCACCCGAGTTGATGATGACGGTCTCGGCGGCGGGGTCGAGGGCCCCGGAGGCGATCAGCTTGCGCAGGCAGCCGAGCGTGACGCCGCCGGCCGTCTCGCCGAAGATCCCCTCGGTGCGGGCCAGGAGGCCGATGCTGTCGACGACCTCTTCGTCGGAGACGTCCTCGATCGCGCCGCCCGTACGGCGGACGGCGTCCAGGACGTACGGCCCGTCGGCCGGGTTGCCGATCGCGAGGGACTTGGCGATGGTGTCGGGCTTGACCGGGCGTACGACGTCCTGGCCGGTCTTGAACGCCTCGGAGACGGGCGAGCAGCCGGTGGCCTGTGCGCCGAACACCTTGTAGGGCTTGTCCTCCAGGAGGCCCAATTTGATGAACTCCTGGAACGCCTTGTCGATCTTGGTGAGCTGCGAGCCGGAGGCGATCGGGACCACGATCTGGTCCGGCAGCCGCCAGCCGAGCTGCTCGGCGACCTCGTACCCGATGGTCTTGGAGCCCTCGGCGTAGTACGGCCGTACGTTGACGTTGACGAACGCCCAGTCCTCCTGCTCGCCGGCGATCTCGGAGGCGAGGCGGTTGACGTCGTCGTAGTTGCCGTCGACGGTCACGAAGGTCCCGCCGTACACGGCCGTCGTGACGATCTTCTGCTTCTCCAGGTTGGACGGCACGAACACGGCGCTGCGGATGCCCGCGCGCGCCGCCGCGGCGGCCACGGCGTTCGCCAGGTTGCCGGTCGACGGGCAGGCCAGCACCTTGAAGCCGAGCTCGCGGGCGGCGGCCAGCGCGACAGCGACGACACGGTCCTTGAAGGAGTGCGTGGGGTTGCCGCTGTCGTCCTTGACCCACAGCGCGCGCATGCCGAGCGACTCGGCGAGGTTGTCGGCGCGTACGAGACGCGTGAAGCCGGGCTCGGTGTTCGGCGTCTCGATGACGTGCGTGGGCACCGGGAGCAGGTCACGGTAGCGCCAGATGTTGCGCGGGCCGGACTCGATCCGCTCGCGGGTCACACCGGTGTAGTCGTAGGCCACCTCAAGGGGGCCGAAACAGAGCTCACACGCATATCGGGGGCCGAGATCGTAGGATTCACCGCATTCGCGGCAGGTGAGCGCTTTCGCGGGGCCGAGGTTCCGGACGGATGTCTGCGACATGAAGCGAGGCAGCCTCTCTCCTCATCTTTCCCGTGCCACCTTGGTCACGAGCCGGAGTTGGCACCTGTCCCGGCGGCCTCGCGGTCTGATCGGCGAGTGCGCAATTCCGGGAAGGTTGCCGGGGCTTCAACGGGCCGGTCCCTCCACCCCTCTGGATGAGCGTGCTATTAAGTTGTCTTCGCAACTGTATACGTGACCTCCAAGGCGCCCGCCAACCGGTCTCACGACGCGAGACGCGTAACGGCTGGTCACGCGCGTGGCCATTCGCCCCGAATCGGACACCGAGCGACCTTCCTCGATCACTGTCAGCGTCCGGCGGTTACCCTCCCCCCATGGCTGACACCCAGGTGCTCATCGCGTCCAACCGGGGCCCGGTCTCGTTCTCGCTCACGGCCGAGGGAACCCTCTCGATGCGGCGCGGTGGCGGCGGGCTCGTCTCCGCGCTCGCCGGGCTGAGCGGAGACATCCTGTGGGTCTGCGCGGCATTGTCCGATCCCGACCGCACCGCCGCGCGCCGTACCGAGAACGGCCGGCTCGCCGTCTCCGGCATCGGCGCCGTACGCATGCTGGACATCCCGGCCGCGACCTTCCACCGCGCTTACAACGCGGTCGCCAACTCGACCCTGTGGTTCGTGCACCACATGCTGTACGACACCCCGAACAAGCCGCGCTTCGACGCGCGCTCGCGCCGCGACTGGCAGTCCTACGAGGCGTACAACGCGGCGTTCGCCGACGCGCTCGCCCAGGACGCCGCGCACGGCGCGAAGGTCGCGATCCAGGACTACCACCTGTCGCTCGCCCCGCGGCTGCTGCGCGAGCGCCGCCCAGACGTGAAGATCGTGCACTTCTCGCACACGCCGTGGGCCCCGGCGGAGTACTACCGGCTGCTGCCCGACGACATCGGCCTGGAGGTGCTGGAGGGCATCCTGGGCGCCGACCACGCCGGGTTCCAGACCGAGCGGTGGGCCGACGCGTTCCTGGAGTGCTGCGCCGTCGTCCTGGGGGCCAAGGTCGACCGCCGGGCACGTACGGTCGAGCACCGCGGGCACGTCACCCACGTCGGCGTGCACGGCCTCGGCGTCGACGGTGAGGCGCTGCGGGCCCGCGCCGCCGAGCCGGACGTCGGCGCGCGCATGGAGGCGCTGCGCGACCAGGTCGGCGACCGGCAGCTGATCGTACGCATCGACCGTACGGAGCTGTCCAAGAACATCGTGCGCGGCCTGGCGGCCTACCGTGAGCTGCTCGCCAAGCATCCCGAGTGGCACGGCCGGGTCACGCACGTGGCCTTCGCGTACCCGTCGCGGCACGACCTGCCGGAGTACCGCGAGTACACCGCCGCCGTGCAGCGCATCGCGGCGGAGATCTCGGACGAGTTCGGCAACGGTTCGTGGGAGCCGCTGATCCTCCAGGTGAACGACGACTACCCGCGCTCGCTCGCGGCGTACCGGATGGCCGACGTGCTGCTGGTCAACCCGATCCGCGACGGCATGAACCTCGTCGCCAAGGAGGGGCCGGTGCTGGCGCGGGGCGGCTGCGCGCTCGTGCTGTCGCGCGAGGCCGGCGCCGCCGCGGAGATGTCGGAGGACTCCATCGTGGTGAACCCCTACGACGTGTCACAGACCGCGGAGGCGCTGCACCAGGCGCTGCTCATGCCGTCCACCGAACGCGCCGAGCGTTCGAAACGGCTCGCCGCGATCGCGACCGCGCTGCCGCCGCAGCGGTGGCTCGCCGACCAGCTCGCCGCGCTCGGCTGACGGTCATCCGGCGAGGTCCGCCACCTCGGAGGGCTCGTCGCGGCGGCGCAGCATGTCCACCATGTCGCGTTTGCGCGCCGCCAGCCGCCGGTGCGCGGCCACCCGCAGGTAGTGCGTGTAGCCGGAGCGGTGCGACGAGGAGCCGTTCACCTTGTAACCGTGCTCGCGCAGCCGGTCGCCCGCGACCGTCTCGCACAGGACGATCTCCTCATCGGACAGGCGGGTGCGCCAGGTGCCCGCCCTCGCCGACGACACCCGGTCGTGCGTACGCGCGTGCCAGGTCTTGCGGTCCGGCACGGCCGTGCCGGCGATCCTGGCCGGCTCCAGCATCGACGGGTCGAACCTCTCGCCGAGGAACCCGCAGAGCGCCGACAGCTCGGCCTCCGGCTCGGTGATCAGACGCTCGTAGTAGATGCGGTGGTACGAGCCGGGGCCGAGGACGCGCGCCGCGCGGTCGCCCGCCTCCAGCGCCTCCAGCCAGGTCGAGAGCGCGTGGTAGACGTCCTGCTTGTACCAGTCCATCTCCTTCAGCGACGCCACGCAGTCGCGCCCGTCGCGGATGACCTGCACGATCTGCGCGTCCGGGAACATCCGCCGCAGCGCCGGGATCCGCTGGAAGTAACCGGGCCGCTTGTCGCCCCACCGCGGCTTGCCGAACCGCTCGGCGTACGCGCGCAGGATGATGCCCATCGCCGAGCCGAGCGTCGGCGGACCGGCGGCGATCTGCTCGGTGATCTGGTCCTTGTCGAGACCGAGGTCGGCGAAGCGCGTCTTCTTGCGGCCGACGACCCAGTCGGCGAGCGCGCGGCGGTTGGCCTCCTCGCGCAGGTCACCGAAGTCGCGCCGCGCGTCGTACGCCTGCATCACGAAGCGCGTCTCGGGCGGAATGGCGATCCGCTCGTGAGCGTGCAGCATCACCTGAAGCAGCGTCGTACCCGACCGCGGGCAGCCGACGACGAAGATGGGACGCACTGGCTCGATCATGCGTCCGAAGAGTAGAGAAGTTTGCTGGAAGGTTAATGAAATTTTACCTAGATGGCCGTGAGAGGCCGCGCGTCAGGTGTAGCTCTCCCCCAGCGACGCGCGTACCTGCTTGCGCGCTTCGTGAATGCGGCTCTTCACCGTGCCGAGCGGCAGGCCGAGCTGCCTGGCGATCTCGCTGTACTCCAGCTGCGACACGTCGCGGAGCACCAGCGCCTCGATGAGGTCGGGCTTGCGCCGCTCCAGGTCCTCCATCGCGTCGAGGATGTCCACGCGCGATCCGGCGATGACGCTCGTACGGCGTGGGTCCGGCCGCTGGTGCGGCAGGTCACCGGCCTGCTCCATCGAACGCCGCTTCAGCGACCGGTAGGTCGAGCGCGCGGAGTTGGCGACCACGACATGCAGCCAGGTGCTGAACCTGGACCGCCCTTCGAAGCGGCCGATGTTGCGCGCCACCTGCATCAGCGCGTCCTGACACGCCTCTTCGGCGTCCTGCCTGCAAGGGAGGAACCGCGAACAGTGCCGCAGCACGTCGGGTTCGATGACCCTCAGCAAATCGTTCAGTGCTTCGCGATCGCTCTGTGCGGCCCGTTTCGCCAGCTCTTCGGTCCGCTCGTCGTACGCCATGACCCGCCCTCGCCCTCACCATCGCCCCGTATTGGGCATGATACGGGGGTGTCCATGCCTTCAACTGTCGGCCGTTACCGAATCGATCGCGTTCTTGGATCGGGAGCATTCGCCTCCGTGTGGCTCGCCCACGACGAGGTACTCGACGCCCATGTGGCGGTGAAGGTCCTTTCCGGTGGACTCCTCGATGACCTGGATGTTCGCAACCGTTTCCTGGAAGAGGCCAAGATCCTCCGCCGGGCCGACTCCGAACGGCTCGTGCGCGTGCACGACATCGGGGAGCTGGACGACGGGCGCCCCTACTTCGTCATGTCCTACGCCGACCTCGGAACCCTCAGCGACCGCATGCGCGACCGCGAACTCCCGGTCGGCGAGGCCCTCCGCCTCGCCACCGAGGTCGCGCTCGGCGTCGCCGTCATCAACAGGCTGGGGGTCATCCACCGCGACCTCAAGCCGTCCAACGTGCTGTTCCAGTCCACGACCGACGGCGGGGAGCGGCTGCTCATCGCCGACCTCGGCCTCGCCAAGGCCCTCGCGCACGCCTCCGGCGCGTTCACGCTGCCGGTCGGCACCCCCGGGTACATGTCGCCCGAGCAGGCTCGTTTCGGCGGCGGCCTCGACGTGCGCGCCGACGTGTACGGCTTGGGCGCGCTGACCTACCACCTGGTCACCGGCCGTCCGCCGGGCACCGCGCCGGTGGACGTACGCCCGAGCGACATGCGCCCCGGCCTGCCGTACGCGGTGGACGAGGTCGTCATGCGCGCGCTGGAGGCCGACCGCGAACGCCGCTGGCCGACCGCCGAGGCGTTCGCCGCGGCGCTTGCCGTGCCCCTGGAGTCCGCGGACGCCACGCCGCACGACGACCACGCCCCCACCGGGACGCAGGTCAACTCGGTGCGCGACCTCCGCGCGCCCGTCGACGACGACGCCACGGTCCTCGACACGAGCGACGGGACCGTACGCGACTCGGTGCGCGGTTCCGCGCGCCGGCCGCAGCCCGATCCGACCGACGCCACGATGCGCGTGCCGCCACCGGCGGACGACACGTCGGCGCCCACCGCCGAACGCTCGGGGGCCGACACGACGCTGGTCGACTTCCGCATCGACCGGCCGCGCGACGGCCAGAGCCTCCAGCCCCCCGCTCCGGCTCCCGAGCCGAAGAACCGGCGGCTGCTGGTCGTGCTCGGGCTGGTCGCGGTGCTGGTCGTCGGCGGAGGCGGCGCGTACGCGATCGGCAAGGTCACCCACAAGGGCGGCTCCTCGCCGAAGGACGACTTCGTGAAGGTCACCGACGTCACGAAGCGCGTGACCGTACGCGTGCCGCCGCAGTGGAAGCTCCAGACGGAGCACACCACCTGGCCGGTGCAGGTGACCGACGGCGCCAAGGCGCCCGCTCTGCGAGCCACGCCGGACTACGCCCAGTTCGTACGCGACGACGCACCGACGCCCGGTGTCTTCCTCGGCCTGACGCACGACCTGAACGTCAAGCTGCCGCCGCCGGGCCTGGGCTCGCACAGCCCGAAGTGCACCGCCGGCCCGGTGCGCCCGTACCACCGGGCGACCCTGAGCGGCCAGATCACGCCGTGGAAGTGCGGAGGCACGATCACCATCAACGAGGTCGGCCTGCGTGACTCCGGCGGCTACGCGCTGTGGGTGCGCGTCAAGACGGCCGGCCCGCCGGACCTCACGCAGAAGATCCTGGACAGCATCCAGACCAAGGGGTGAGCCGTCGCGTACGATATATCGCCAATACGTCGTACGGAGAGAAGGCCCATGCGCAGATCGTCGATGCACAGGGAGGAACGCGCGGCGTTCGGCGGCTGGGGGCCGGGTTTCGGGCCTCGCGGACGCGGCGGAGGCCGCGGCGGGCGCCGGATGAAACGCGGCAACGTACGCGCCGCGATCCTCGCCCTGCTGGCCGAACGCCCGATGCACGGCTACGAGATGATCCAGGAGCTGGAGAGCCGTACCGGCGGCCTGTGGCGTCCCAGCCCGGGCTCGGTGTACCCGACGCTTCAGCTACTGGAGGACGAAGGCCTGATCTCGGGCGAGCAGTCGTCGGGCAAACGGCTGTTCTCCCTCGCCGACCGTGGCCGCTCGGAGGCGCAGTCCCAGCCGCCGGAGCCGTGGGCGGAGATCACCGAGGACGCCGGCGAGGCGGCCACCCACGTGCACAGCGCGATGGGTCAACTGGGGATGGCGCTCCGCCAGGTCATGCACGCCGGCAACGAGGAGCAGCGCGAACGCGCGGTCGAGGTCATCAACGACGCCCGCCGTCGCCTCTACGGCATCCTCGCCGACAGCGACTGAGTCACTCGGCGAGCGCCCGCACCAGGTCGACGACGCCTTCGGGGCCGTCGACGATCACGTCGGCGCGCTCCGCGAGGGCGGTGACCTCGTCGGAGGAACTGCACACCTTGATGCCCGGGGTGCCTTCCTCGCGCAGCGCCTCCACCGCGTCGTAGGCGGCCAGGTCGCCGAGGTCGTCGCCGGCGTACAGGACGGCCTTGGCGCCCCGCTCGGCGGCGAGGGAGCGCAGCGAAGCGCCCTTGTCCATGCCGGGCGGCCGGAGTTCGAGGACCATCCGCCCCGGCTCCAGGGCGAGCCCGCTCCGCTCGGCGAGCGCCGCGACGATGCTGCGCAGGCGTTCGAGCGCCACCTCGGGCTCGGCGGCCCGGCGTGTGTGCACCGCCAGCGCGTGCCCCTTGTCCTCCAGCGTGACGCCCTCGGGCGCGGTCTGGAGGATCTTGGTCAGCTTCACCCGCGCCTGGTCGACGCCCGGAGGCGCCTCAGGCGTGTTGAGAACGCCGTTCTCCCACCGCTCGCGGCCGTAGTGCCCGAGCACCACGAGCCCACGGATGCCCTCGAACCCGCCGTACTCCACGGCGAGCCCGGCCGGGCGCCCGGTGATGATCGCGACCGTCCCGACCTTCTCCGCGAGCCGGCGCAGCGCCTCCGCGGCGTCCGGGTGCGCGCGTGCCTTCTCCGGGTCCGCCACGATCGGCGCCAGGGTGCCGTCGAAGTCGAAGGCCACGAGCGCCCCGCTCGGACGCGACAGGATCGCGGACAGGCCTTCGGCCCCGGCGGCCGTGCGAGATTCGACGTTCATGGTGAACGAACCTATCTGCCGGCCGAACCTCGCAGCGGACCGGAAAGGCCGCCTGCGACCAGCGGTCGAAAACCGACGCCGGACGGGGTCAGGGGCGGATGCCGAGCCTGCGCGCCGCGCGCTGGCGCTGGCGCTGGGAGCGCTGGCGCTGTAGACGCTTCACGAGCATCGGATCGAACTCGAGGGCTTCGGGGCGTTCGATGATCTGGTTCAGGAGCTGGTAGTAGCGCGTCGACGACATGTCGAACTGCTCGCGGATGGCCTGCTCTTTGGCACCCGCGTACTTCCACCACTGCCGCTCGAAGGAGAGGATCTCCGCGTCGCGCTCGGCCAGCAGGCCGTCGCCGTCGTTGTCAGGGCCATCGCCCCGGGCGTCCGCTGGTTGCATCACGTCGCCTCTGTACGGGTTCGGGGGGCTGTCATGCTACGCGTGATCCCCGACATCCACGCGCTGTTCTCCCGTATGAGCCTCGACGTAGTCTGAAGTGTGGCGCCGACTCACCGCATAACGCTACTGACCGACTACGGCCTGGAAGACGGGTTCGTCGCCGCATGTCACGGCGTCATCGACCGTATCTCGCCGAACACGCGTGTCACCGACATCACACACCTCATCCCTCCCGGCGACGTACGCCGGGGCGCCGCGATCCTCGCGCAGACCATGCCGTCCATGGCCGCCGGCGTCCACGTCGGCGTCGTCGACCCGGGAGTGGGGACGGCGCGGCGCGGCATCGCGGTCGCGGCCGGAGAGAACATCTTCGTCGGGCCGGACAACGGCCTCCTGACATGGGCGGCCGAACGCCCCCTGGCCGCGTACGAGCTGACCAACCGAGACCTGTGGGCGGAGAAGCCCTCCCTGACCTTCCACGGGCGCGACATCTTCGCGCCCGTCGCGGCACGCCTGTCCATGGGCCTCGCGATCGAGGAGGTCGGCGACGCGATCGACCCCGCCGGCCTCGTACGGTTGTCCCCGCCCGTACGCCACGTGCACGACGGCAGGGCCGAGGGAGAGGTGCTGACCGTCGACCGGTTCGGCAACGTCCAGCTGTCGGTGCGCGGCACGGACCTCGGCGCCATCGGCGCGCGTACGGGCGACACGCTCGCGATCACGATCGGGCGGCGGCTCGTCACCGTTCCGCACGGCGAGACGTTCGGCTCCGTGCCGCCCGGCGAACTGGTCGCCTTCACTGATTCGACAGGTCGGGTGGCCATAGCGGTCAATTCGGGCCACGCGGCCGAGCGTCTCGGGGCGCGCGTGGCCGACCTGGTGAGTGTCACAGGCACGTCGCAAAGGTCAAGTTAGCGTCAAGTCGCCAGGTCCGATACGGCATCATCGTCCCCATGCGTTTCACTCGCTCCGACTGGGGCCTCACGATCGCGGCCGCGGTGATGGCCACGGCTGCCGGGATCCTCCACTACGCCAAGGCGGGCGGCGACATCGCGCCTTTCGTGATCTCCGCGATCGCGCTCGCGCTGCTGGCGTCCCTGGTCGGGCGCAGTGTGGAAGCACTCGGCGACAAGCTCGGAGCCGGCGCGACCGGCGTGGTCCAGAGCGCGCTGGGCAACCTCCCCGAGCTGTTCGTCGTGCTGTTCGCCCTGCAGAAGAAACTGTACGGCGTGGCCACGGCGACGATCGTCGGCTCCATCCTGGCGAACGTCCTGCTCGTGCTCGGCCTGGCGTTCTTCTTCGGCGGCCTCAAGCACGGCAACCAGAAGTTCGGCGGCGACTCCGCGCGGATGATGGGCATGCTGATGGTGCTGTCGGTGTCCGCGCTGCTCGTCCCGTCGCTGACCGCGGCGCTGGGCTCGCACGCCACCCGCGCCGCCCTGCACGAACGCGACCTGTCGATCGTGGTGTCGATCCTGCTGCTGGCGCTGTTCGCGGCCTCCCTGCCCGCTTCGATCAAGCGGAAGAAGGCCGAGGTGCAGCCGGCCGGTGACGGCGCCGCCGCGATCGAGGCCGAGGGTACGGCGGGTGGCGGCACGGGTGGGTCTGCTCCGGCATCGGCTCCGGCTCCGGCTTCGGGTTCGGCTCCGGCTTCGGAGGAGGGCCACGAGGTCAAGTGGCCGCTGTGGTTCGCGCTCACCATGCTCGCCGTCACGGGCGTGGGCGCGGCGCTGGTCTCCGACTGGTTCGTCTCCGCCCTGGAACCCGCCATGGCGTCCCTCAACATCTCCCAGGCGTTCGCCGGTCTGGTGATCGTCGCGATCGCCGGCAACGCGGTCGAGAACGTCGTGGGCGTCCAGCTCGCCCTGAAGAACCAGGCCGACTTCGCCCTCTCGGTCATCCTCCAGAGCCCGCTGCAGATCGCGCTCGTCGTCGCACCGCTGCTGGTCCTGCTCTCCCCGCTGGTCGGCGCGTCGTTCACACTCGTACTCTCACCGCTGCTCATCGCCGTACTGATCATGTCCGTGGTCATCGCGGTCCTGGTCGTACTCGACGGCGAGTCGAACTGGCTGGAAGGCCTGACCCTCATCGTCCTGTACGGGATCATCGCGACGGCGTTCTGGTGGGGATGATCCCGCACGCCGGATACGGGCCATCCGGATCTTCCTCAACTACTGTGAAGTGGTGAGTCCCGAAACCGACGCCAGCGTTGCGCGGATCGAGCAGGCAGCGTTCCAGCTCCGTCGGATCTGGGCCAAATCACAGCTGCTGCGCCATCTACGCGAACAATGTGAACCCGGACAGTCGATCCAGCTGTCCAACCTGATGGTGATCTACGCGGTGGCCCGGCCCGACGACGAACTCCGCGACGTCACCGTCGGCGCCGTCGCGGAGTACCTCGACGTCGACCCGTCAACCGCCAGCCGCCTCGTCGGCCACTCCATCGACGCGGGCTTCGTGTCCCGACACGCCTCCCCCGTCGACGCGCGCCGAGCGCTGCTGCGGCTCACCGCCTCCGGCGAACGCATCAAGGAGATGACCGACGCGTTCCGGCACCAGTTCATCTCCGACCTGGTCTCCGACTGGAGCGAGGAAGAACTCGAACAGTTCGGCCGCCTACTCGGCCGCTTCGCCGAAGCCGTGACGACCGTACGCTTCTCAGGTCTTCCTGCCCCTGAGTGACGCGCTGAGGACACCGAGACGCTCCCGGTACTCCTCCTCGTCGATCTCACCCCGCGCGTAGCGTTCGGCCAGAACCCCCTTGGCGCCGCCGTCTCCCGTACGCCGCTGCCAGAGATAGAAGGCCGCGCCGAGGACGAGAAGCCAGAACAGCGCGAATCCGATAGGGAAGACCGGCCACCATCCGCCCGCGTGACCGCCATGCCAGTGAGTTGGGTACATATTCCGATCGTGCCTACGAGGCTCCGGGGACGCGTCGTACGGCGGGCGGCTTCACGCGTACGTCACGGGGAGAAGTCGTACGGCGGCGGCTTGACGCGGTACGTCACAGGGAGACGGCCACAAGGCCTCGCCGCCGCCGCCGTCACGCGTCACCACGGAGGGACGGCCACGAGCCCTATCTCGCCGATGCCGACGTTACGGTCTCACGCGTCCGCCACAGAGCACGGCCATGAGGGACCGCTTTCCACTGATGCCGACATCGCATCTCACTCGACCGCCCCCACACGGAGACGGCCATAGGGCCGACCCCACTGATGTCCACATCGCGGCGCGCGCCCGCCACGGAACGAAGGCCAAAGGGCCTTGCCGATGTTGACGTCGCGGCTTCGCGTCTGCCACGGGGAGAAGGCGAATCCGGGCCGGCGGTCGGGATGGCCGCCAGGGAAGGGGCGCGCGGCGGGAAGCCGCGCACGGCCATCAGGATCACAGGCCCGGAACGCGCATCACGAGCACCGTACACATCCCAGGCGCTTTGAACCATCTTTGCCCCGATTGCCGTCCACATCGGGGCAATCGCGTAAGCAACCGACCTCACGGCGTGGCAGAATGACGCGCGCCGACGACTTCCGGGGAGGAATCCGGTGCGCGTACCCGAGCCTCGTCGAACCCTCCCCCGCCTGGCGGCGTCACTCCTGGTAAGCGCCGCGGTCGCGGTGATTTCGGTCCCGGCGGCGCAGTCCGCGAGCCCCTCGCGGCCCGTCGCGCGTACGGCCCCGAGTGACCTCTATCGCAGCCAGCAGTGGACCCTCGGTGCGCTCCACGTCGAACGTTCGTGGAAGTACTCCCGAGGCAACGGCGTCACCGTCGCGGTCCTCGACACGGGCGTCGACGGCCACCAGCCCGACCTCGCCGGCCGCGTGATCGACGGCCCGGACTTCACCGGCCACCTACGCAAGCCCGGCGGCCGCTACTGGGGTCGGCACGGCACCTCGATGGCCAGCATCATCGCAGGTCACGGCCACGGGGCAGGCGGCGCGGCGGGCGTGATGGGCGTCGCTCCGGACGCCAAGATCCTCTCGATCCGCGTCACCTGGGAACTCACCGACCCGGCACGCGCCGACCACACCCAGACCGACACGTCCCGCGACGCCATCGCCCAGGGCATCCGGTACGCCACCGACCACGGCGCGCAGGTCATCAGCATGTCCCTGGGCGGCGGCAAGCTCTTCTACGACGGGAACCCGCTGGAAGAGGCGGCGATCAAGTACGCGCAGAGCAAAGGCGTAGTGCTCGTAGCGTCGGCCGGAAACGATGGAAACGCCGCCAACCGCCGCAACTACCCCGCCGCGTACCCGGGCGTAATCGCGGTCGGCGCGGTCGACCGCGCGGACCACCCGGCGAAGTTCACGAATCGCCACACTTATGTATCGGTGGCGGCACCCGGCGTCGAGATCGTCAGCGCCGACGTCGCGGGCCACGGCTACATCTTGGGTACGGGAACAAGCTCGTCGGCCGCGTTCGTCGCCGGCATGAGCGCCTTGGTGAAGGCCCGCTACCCGGCCCTGACCCCGCCCGAGGTAAAACAGGCGTTGGAGGAAGGCGCCACCCACCGCCCCCCGGACGGCCGAAGCACCAGCATCGGCACCGGCGTCGCCGACGCCCTCGGCACCCTGGTGATGGCCGCCAAAATCAACAAGGCGGAACACGCGGGAGCGGGCGTCCAACAACCCGCCACCCCACCGTCCGGCTCACCTCCGGCAGAGTCCAACGGCCCTGATCTGATGCTGATCGCCGTCCTGACCGGCGGCGGAACCCTCCTGATCCTCAGCCTGATCCTCGGCTGGCGCCAACGCCGCCGCCGCACCGCTTCCGAGGATGAGGAAGTCCCCGCGGACGTACCCGAGCCCCGGAGGACCCGAGCCCGCGCCACGGCCACGTCCCGTTCGGTCTCCTCAGGGGCGACCACGTCCCGTCCTGGCTCCCCAGGGGAACGCCCTTCGGCGTCGCCGGAGAAACTCTCCCCCTGGGAGCCCCGGGACCCGACCTCGTCCGACTTCTCCCCATGGGAACGCCACAGCCAAGAGCCGCCCCCCGCTGATCTGTCATCGTGGGAGTCGCCTTCGGAAGGCCGCGAACCCTCACTGGAGATGACCCCCTGGGGCGACCCTTTCGCCGAAGCCCGCCCGTCCGACCGAGACTCCCACCCCGCCCCTCGCAGAGAAGAGTCCTTTGATTCGTGGGACTCCCACGGCAAGGACTCCGCGTCGTCTTCACGGAATTCACACGACACGGATTCGTCCGCCGGCTCGTGGGACTCCCACGCCGAGCCGTCCTCTAGCTCGTGGGACACGCGCACAGAGGAGCCCTTGAGCTCGTGGGACTCCCATGCTGAAGACCCTCTGGGCTCGGGGCACTCACGCACAGAGGCATCGTCCGGCGCCTGGGACTCCCACGCCGAGCCGTCGTCCGGCGCGTGGGACTCACGCACGGAGGCTCACCCGGCTCGTGGGACTCCCCCGCGCAGGCATCACCCGGCTCGTGGGACTCACGCACGGAGGAGCCACTCGGATCGTGGGATTCACGAGCTGCGGAGACGTCGGCTTCTCACGCCGGGGAAACCTCCACCGATTCGTGGAACCTCCACAGCGAGGAGCCTTCGCCCAGGCCCTGGGACTCCCGCCCCGAGGAGGCATTGCCCGGCTCGTGGGACTCCCGTACCGAAGAAGCATCCTCCGAATCAGCGAACCTCCGATCCGAGGCGACGCCACCGAGCTCGCGGGGTTCCCACGCCGCAGACCCCCTCTCCGAGGCGAGCAACGCCCGTAGCGGGGAAACCCCACTTGGATCGTGGGAGTCCCGTACGCCCGAGGCGTCCTGGGATGCCCGCGAGGAGACACCGGCCGGATCATGGGACTCCCCCGCCGAGGAAACCCCCCACGAGCCGTGGGACTCCCGGCCCACAGGGGCGCCGTCCGAGGCACCGTGGGACCCGCGAGCCTCCGAGCCGCTGTCAGGTTCACGAGAACCGGAGCCATCGTCGTGGAGCGAGGACCCCACCACGCCCCGCCCGAACACCCGCGAGCCCCGAGCCCGCCACCGCCGCCCGCCTGAAGAGTCGGACGCGTACGAGCCCCAGGACCGTACGTCCGGCTACGACAACGCAGCGGACAACTCACCGCAGACCACCCAGGACTTGCGCGTAGCCGGCGGCCTGGACCCCCTGAGCGACGCCCCGATCGACTCCTCCGCCGACGTCGGTACTCCCCTGGCGGACCAAAGCTGGGAGAGCATCCGCCGAGGCTTCGACCGCCTGAAGGAGGACGCCCGCAACTGGGAGTCCCTCACCAAGGACAACAAGAGCGAATCCGAACGAGAAGCCACCCAGGACGCGTACGACGAAACGATCAACATGCCGATCGTCCCCCCGGACGACGACACCCCCCGTACGTAGATCCGCCGACGACGAGCCGAACGACGGTCACCGACCACCCCGCTGCCACACATCGGCGGTCACCGGCCGACAACAAGCGCTCGGCTCGGAGAAGCTGCCACCACCACGGGCAGCTGTAGGGCGGGCGGCTGGGGTTAGCCCTACCTTTGCTCGGCGTGCCAGCCGCATGGGACGGGCGTTGGGGTTCCCGTAGCGTTTTCTTGAGCCGCTCGACGCGTCGTACGCGTCTCGTTGAGGGGTGGACAGTCGACACTGAGGAGTCACACGTGAGGACCCGCCGTACGGCGATCACTGCCGGCACCGCCATGGCCGTTCTGGCGCTTTCCGGGTGCGGTGTGGGCGTGCACTTCGCCGACTACCGGCATTCTGTCTCGTCCGACGCGCATATCTCCGAGGCGGTGAACGCCATTCAGGTCAGCTCCGACGACGGTCATGTCACCGTCACGAAGGGCAGCGGTGACGGGGTGACGGTTCACCGGGTCGTGCACTACCAGGATGGTGCTCCTCGGCCTGGGCAGAAGGTTCAGAACGGCACTCTCACCTTTACCCGGGGCTGTGGTCGGTGCCGGGTCGACTATGACCTGACCGTTCCGGCCTCGGTACGGGTGAGCGCGCATAGCAACGACGGCCGGATCAATGTCTCCGGGGTCGCGGGCGCCGATGCGTCCAGTGACTCGGGGTCGGTGACCGTGCGGCATGTGTCCGGGAACGTGAGCATGCGTTCGGACTCCGGCTCGCTCACCGCTGAGGACATCGGCGGCTCCTTCAACGCATCCGACGACTCCGGGTCGATCCACGCCACGGCGCTGCGTTCGGCCACGGTGCGAGCGTCCGGCAATTCGGGCAGCGTGCACCTCGACTTCTCCGCCGCTCCGATGAACGTGCGGGCGACCAACGACTCTGGCTCGGTCAGCCTGACCGTTCCCGGTGGCCCGTACGCGATCACCGCACGCACGGATTCAGGTGGTAAGAACCTGGACGGCGTCGCCTCCGATCCGAACTCCGCGCGGAAGCTGTTCGTGCAGAGCGACTCCGGTCACGTCAGCGTCGCACCTCCCGGCGGCCACTAGATAATCCACAGCCTGTGGACAACTCTCCTTAGAAGGTCACGGGCAGGGACGTCAGCCTCCAAGAGCCAGGGTCCATCGCGCGGCGCGTCTCGGGGCCGGCGGCGGATGCGAGGTCCGGGAAGCGTCGCAGCAGGGCCGTGAGGGCGACCTCGGTCTGCACGCGGGCCAGCGACGCTCCGAGGCAGAAGTGCGGGCCGTACGCGAAGCCGAGGTGGCTCGCCGGCCCGGCGGCTCGGCGTACGCCGAGCCTCTCGGAATCGGCGGAAGCGCGCGGGTCACGGTTAACAGAGCGGCGTACGTCGAGCCGGTCCGGGGCGGCGAAGGCTCGCGGGTCGCGGTTGGCAGTGCGGCGTACATCGACCCCCTCGGGGTCAGTGAAAGCGCGCGCGTCGTGGCTGACAGGGCGGCATACGTCGAGCTGGTCCGGATCGGCGGAAGCGCGCGGGTCACGGTTGGCGGCGCGACGTACATCGAGACGGTCCGGGTCTGTGAAGGCGCGCGGGTCACGGTTGGCGGCGGCGATCGCGACCGTGACGCGCTCGCCCTTACGGATCATCGTGCCGCAGAGGTCGACGTCCTCGCGGGCCTGGCGGGGCAGCGACAGCAGTTGCGGGCCGCACCAGCGCATGAACTCCTCCACCGCATTCGGCATGAGCCCCGGGTCGTCGCGGAGCGCTGCGAGCTGGGAGGGGTTCGCCAGCAGTACGTCGACGGCGTTGGCGATCAGGTGCGTCGGTGTCTGGCCCGCGAGGACGAGGTGCCAGACCAAGGTGATCATCTCATCGTCGCTCAGCCGGTCGCCGTCTTCCGCCTGGGCCCGGATGAGGTCGGAGAGCAGGTCGTCACCCGGCCCCGCCCGGCGGCGTACGACCGCCTCGCGCGCGCCCTCGATGATGGCCGGCACGGACTCGGCGAACGCCTGCCCTGCCCCCGACGCGATGGCGACGCCGTACTCACGCCAGCGTGGACGATCGGCCTCCGGGACGCCGACCAGCGCGCAGATCACGTCGATCGGCAGCGGCCGCGCGAAGTGCGCGTACAGGTCGACCGGGCCGCCCTCTGGCAGATCGTCGAGCAGCGCCGCGACGAGCGCTTCTATCCGCGGTCTGAACTCCGCGGCGCGGCGCGCGCTGAACGCGGGCGACACCAGCCTGCGCAGCCGCGCATGCTCGGCGCCCTCCATCTCCTGCATGGTGCGCATGTGGACGAGACACGCTTCGGGCAGGTCAGGCCGCATGTAAGTGCCGGAGTTGAGCTCGAATCGCGGGTCGCCGAGCATCGCGCGGGCGCCGTCGTACCGGGTCACCGCCCACAACGTGCCGAGGCCGGGCGCGATGATCCGCGCCACCGGGGAGAGCTCGCGAGCGCGCCCGTACGCCGTGAAGGGGTCGCGTACGACCTCGGGGTCGGTCAGGTGGATCTCGGGTTCCATCGTGCTCCTCCTCGCGTTAAGATGATTAAATCATATGGTCTCATCATCTGGATGGTGACGGTATCCTCGAAGCAGAGAGTTGGCAAACGGAACGGAGCGACCGATGGTCCGGCTCACCAGAGCGGAGACGCAGTTGCGCAATCGCATCAGGGTGCTGACGGCCGCGCGGGAGGAGTTCACCGAGTGCGGCTTCCGCGATGCCAAGATCGACAACATCGCCGAGCGTGCCGAGCTCACCCGCGGCGCGGTCTACTCGAACTTCCCGGGCAAGCGTGCGCTCTACTTCGCCGTTCTCGCCGACCTCGCCGAGCGCGCGCCATCACCCCCGCAACCAGGTCATACCGCCCGCGATGCCCTGGGCGCGTTCGCGCGTACGTGGGTCTCACGGCTGCCCCTGGCCACCGACGAGCAGCACGGCACGACGCGGCTGGGCATCGACCTGATGCCCGAGATCCTGTCCGACGAGCGCACCCGCCGGCCGTACGCGCAGCTCATGCAGCTGAACGCGGTCCTGCTCGGGCTCGCGCTGGAGCGGCTGCCAGGGGCACGTCCCGGCCGTCTCGTACGCGTCGCGGCGACCGTCCTCACGACCCTGCACGGCGCGGGCCAGATGGCCGCCGCCGCCCCCGGCTTCGGCGAGCCGTTCGACCTGGTGACGGCCTGCGAACAGCTCGCCGGCCTCGACCTCGGCGACAGCTGGCCGCCACCTCACCTCCCCTACGTCCCGCAGGCCCAGCCCGCCGACGAGCCGTGGTCCCCGCCGCGAGTGGTGAACGCCATGACCGGCGAGCACGTACAGCCGGCCGGCGACGGCGTGGTCGCGATACTCGGCCTGCACCGCCTGGAGGCCGCCGAGGAGGCCGTACGCTCCGCGCCGCCGGGCGCCGAGATCACGGTTGCCCTGGTCACCGGCGACGCCGACGAGCTGGCACCACTGGCCCGGCTCGCCGTCGCCGAGCTGTGCAACGGCCTACGCCAGGCGTTCCCGTCGCCGGCCTGGCCGACATTGCGCGTGGTCCACGACGACTCGGGAACCTTGGCCGCCGCCGCCGGCGTGACCGCCGTAAGCGACGCCACCGAGGCGGCCGTCCGGATCAAGGGCGGCCGGGTGATCGCGCGAGCCGAGGGCCGAGGCGCCTGTCACGCCGCCGCCTCGGCCGGGGGGTGATCGTTGGTCTTGGCCGTCGCGAATGGCGGTCCAGGTGGCTCGCAGGTGGAGGAGGGAGACGGGCTGGTTGTCGGGGCGTGGTGGCGAGACGCCGCCGCGGGTTGAGGACAGATCGGGCTGCGCATGACAGATCTGCCTCCGTGGGCGGACGAGCAGCGTGTCCCGAAGCGGAGGAGTCGACCGGCGTGAGCAGGTGCCGGGGTGGCGTGGCAACGTGCCGGGCGACGTGAGCAAGTACCGGGTGGCGCGGGGACGGAACTGGTGGTGCGAGGACGTACCGGGGTGGAACGTTGCGAAGCTCCGCGCATGAAACGAGCGAGTCCTCCGTGCCCGTTGGATCGTGGGGTGGTCCGCTCGGTCACTCGCTCTCGTGCAGCACCACTAGGGGCCTGGGTGCTCGTGGGCCCAGGCGCCGAGCAGCGTACGCGCGCATACCTCGACCGCTGGATCGTCGGAGACGTCCCTCTTCCTGGTCGACCGTGCGCAGGAATCCGATACGTGGCTACCTGCCACGGCCCACCTCCCGCACCCCACCAGGTGCGCGGGGTGCGGGGTAGGGCGCAGGAGGCGTGGCGTGTGCGGGGCACGAAGCGCGGCAGCGCGGGGGGCGCGAGATACGGGAAACGGAGCCGTGGTGCGGGAGCCGTGGCGCGGAGTGCGGGCGCGGGGTGCGGGGTGCGGTGCGCGGAGTGCGGGGTGCGGAGTGCGGGGCGCGGGGCGCGGGGCGCGGGGCGCGGGGCGCGGGGCGCGGGGCGCGGGGCGCGGGCGCGGGCGCGGGGCGCGGGGCGCGGGGCGCGGGGCGCGGGGCGGGCGCGGAGTGCGGAGTGCGGAGTGCGGAGTGCGGAGTGCCGGGCGCGGAGTGCGGGGCGCGGGCTTGGGAGGCGGAGGGCGGGTGCGCCGTTCGCGAGATGCGGAGCGCGAGGTGCGAGGCAGGGGTGTGGGTTGCGGGGTGCGTGCAGGTCATCTGGCTGGTCTTGGTGGGGTTCGAGACGTGGCGAGGGGCCTGGCCGCGGTGTCGCGGCAGGCCCCTCTTGGTCGGGCGGACTAGCGGTGCCAGTGGTGGGGGTAGCCGCCCCAGCCACCGTGGTGCCAGCGGTCCCAGCCGTTGCCCGGGTAGTACGGGGCCGGCGGGACGTACACGACCGGTGGCTCGTACGGGGTCTGTACGTAGCTGGCGCACCAGGCCGGCGGGATGTAGCCGGGCGCGGTGTAGTAGCAGGCGGCCGGGATGTCCGACGGGCCGGCGGTGAGGCGGTCCGCGTTCGCGGGGCCGCCTAGCAGGACGACGCCGGTGGCCGCGCCTGCCAGGATTCCTGTCACGGTTAGCTTCTTGAGCACTGGTATCCCCCAAAATCGCGTTCAGCGTGACCCTGATCGCAGGGCCACCACCCAAGAGCTATCCAGCAGGTCGATCGGCGACACCAGCCGACCCAACACCTTGAATAATTCGTAACGCTAAGTACGTGATACGTACGTATACATGCCGATATCGCCGTCGACAGGCTTACAGAGAGACGCGCGTCACATTCTCGCCCGGCTGTCACACTCTGCCGGGCTGTTCCGTCAATGGGGTGTAACCGAAAAACGGTAAGGAGATCATCATGAGTGCTCGTCTCGACTACCTCGGCACCCCTGTCTCGGCCAAGTTCATCAAGCACATCACCACGGCGAGCAAGGTCGTGTCGGACTCGACGCTGCCTGCCGCGACGCAGGAGCTGGTGAAGATCCGCGCCAGCCAGATCAACGGCTGCGGCTACTGCACCGACATGCACACCAAGGATGCCGCGCACGCCGGTGAGACCTCGATCCGGCTCAACATGATCGCCGCCTGGCGGGAGGCCCAGGTGTTCACCGACGCCGAGCGAGCCGCCCTTGAGCTGGCCGAACAGGGCACCCGCATCGCCGACGCCGCCGGCGGGGTCACCGACGACGCCTGGGCGAACGCCGCCAAGCACTACGACGAGGACCAGCTCGCCGCCCTGGTGTCCCTCATCGCCCTGATCAACGCGTACAACCGTATGAACGTCATCGTTCAGCAGCCCGCCGGCGACTACCAGCCCGGCCAGTGGGGATGACCGGCCGTCCGAGCTGACTTCACGGGCCGGCGGCTACTTCGTGCGAACACCGCCGGCCCTCGCGGGCACGCCCCTACGGGCACACCTAGCACGACGAACGCCACCCGCCCGCGTGCTGGGCGAGCGCAGCCCGTACGCCCTGACGGCCTTGTGGCGCAGGCGGACCGGGCCCGAAACGCCGCACCCAAGGAATGGCGGGGAGCCAGACCGACGACTGCCATTTTGATGGTCCAGCAGATCAAGCCCGGCACGGCCAATACTCGAAATATTATGGAGTTTCAGCACAAGCGGGGAATCGCCATAAAGTGTGCGAATGACCGCACCGTCTGCCCCCGGCGCCGCCGGGGATGTCATGCACACCGTCCTGGTAGGCCTTCCGCTAGGTGGCCATCTCTCGCTATGGCACGGCGACGGCCGCGTGTCCTACTGGCGGGTGATCGATTCGACGCCGCTGCGCGACCGGCTCGGGCACGGCACCGTGGCGCGGTCCGAGGTCGTACCTCGGCGGTTCCGCGAGGCCGGCATGCTCAACGCCGAGAACGCCACGCTGTTCCTACCGGACCGATACCGCGGCGACGGCGACCAGGTCGGCGCGACCGCCGTACGGCTGGCGCCCGTGACACGTGAGGCCGCGCGGACCGCGGCCGGTCAGGAGAACCCCGCCGAGGTGTTCGGGTGGCTCGGTGGCATCGTGCTGGCCGCCGCGCGCCGGGGTGAGTTCGTCGCCGTGGAGACCGGCGGCTGGGAGATCCCGTTCGCCCCGTACGTGCTGATGCTGGCCGGGCGCGAGCCGGACGGCGCCTGGTACTCACACGTCGAGACCAGCCCGGTCCCCCGAGGCGCGTACGTCTGGCGCGACCAGCCGGCGGCCCCCGACGCCACCTCGCAGGTGGTCGGTGGCCCGGCGAACATGGACACGATCATGGTCGCGGGCCGTCTGGCGGGGTTCGCGATCGGCACCTGGCGGATCCACCCGTTCGAACTCGGCCTGTCCTTCGGCCCGAGTCCGAGCGGCCCCTGGCCGGGGTGAGACGGGTTCAGGGAACGGCCTTACTACCCGATGCAGGACACCGGCCGGTAGCGGGCGGCCTCGCAGATCCACTCGATGTTGGCGTGGGGTAGGGCGAGGTAGGCGCAGGCGACCTTGCTGGCCGCTCGGGCGGCGCCGTGGGACAGGGCGAGGCGGCGGTAGACGGCGGGTAGGGCGCGTGCGGCTTCGTGCATCTCTGTCGTGCGGGCGGAGATGCGGTCGATCACCCAGGAGATGGCTGCCGGAGTGGGCAGGTCGAGGTGGTGGCGGGCCGCTAGGACGTAGTTGGACAGGTCGGCCTCGTACTCGTCCTTGTCCAGGGTGAGGACGTCGTTCACCCAGGTGGACACGTCGTTGGCGGCGTCGGCGAGGTCGGTCCAGACCGGCTCGTTCATCAAGGCCGCGGACAGCTCCGTACCTAGAACGGCCTCGCAGGCCTCGAAGATGAACGAGGCGGAGGCGACGCGGCGGTGGGGCGGGTACTCGGTCAGTGGGCTGAATCGGCGGGTTCGTCTGGTGTGCATCTCCCACTGGGTGCTCTCGCGGTTGAGCTCCAGATGAGCGCGGAACCGGCCTCGCCAGGCCGGGCCCATTTCTGGTGTTGTGACCTGCCAGAGCCAGGTGAAGGCGCGTTCCATCGGGGTGGCGTACGCGGGTTCGTGACCCTTGTCGACCACGTGCAGCAGCCGGGCGTACGTGTGGTCGATCTCTTCCGGGGCGGGGCAGGAGCGCTCGTCCCAGTGATCGTCGAGCAGGATGACCCACGTCAGCCACTGCGCGAACAGGATGAGCTTTTCGTCGCCGGAGTCGGTGAAGACCCGCCCGGCCATGCGGTGGCTGCCGATGGCGTACAGCCGCCGCATGGCCGCGGAGTCACCGGCCAGCCCGGTCTCCCGCGCCCAGCGCAGCACCCGCCGCCCGGCCAAGCCGGTGTTCCGGTGCGTACGGCACCGGCCGTCCAGGGCGGGGACTCGCTGTAGGAGAAGGCGCAGATGGGGCCGGGGATCGGCCGGTACCGTCATGAAACGGGAAGTCTGCCGAACAGCATGTTGCCGATCGCGTTGGGATCGTCGGAGGTGTAGTAGTCGCGCACCGCGTGCAGGAGTTCGTCGGTTCCCAGCGCGCCGTCACCGTCGCGGTCGAGCGCGGCGAACGCGTAGTCGCAGTCCTGCTCGTCGCGGCCGAACGCCTCGTGCACCAGCAGGAATTCGTCCGGCTGGATGAGGCCGTCGCCGTTGGTGTCGGCCACGGCCAGCACCGCCTCGATCGCCGGACGGAACACCGGCTCGAAACGGTCACCCTCGATGAACGAGGACACCGTCGAGGAACGGTATTCGTCCGGGGTGATACGCCCGTCGCGGTCGAGGTCGGCCATGTCGGCGATGGTGTCCCAGAGACGGTCGAACGAGTCGGCCACGCGCCGTCCCTGTTCCCCGGCGGGTGAGACGCCGAAGCCGGCGAGTAAGCGGGCGCCGAGGCCTTGGAGGTCGTCGCGGGTGATGACGCCGTTGCCGTCGGCGTCGATGTAGGTGAACGACCGGTCGATCTTGAGTACTTGCAGGTCAGTGGCCATGCGTCGCCTTTCGCCTGAGAAGCAGGATGTCTCGCGGGTGTTGGTACGACTCCACGGTCACCTTAAGCATCCGATGCAGTACTTTCTGTATCCTTCTGGTGACAGAGGTGACTCCTGCTGATGCCCGTGATCACCGCGATTCCGTCGCGGCGCGGGAGCAGGACGGCGGCCAGGACCGCCGCCCCGAGCAGCGCCGCGCCGGACGCCCAGAGCGCGTGGTGCAGGCCGCCGACGAACAGCGACCGTCTCGCGGGGTCGAGGCGCCCGCCGCCCGTCCCGGAGCGGAGCGACGGGTCCGCGTACACGAGCGCGCCGAGTACGGCCACGCCCAGGACCTGGCCGAGCTGACGCAGTGCGTTGTGAACGGCCGAGGCCATCCCGGCGTGCGCGGCGTCCACCTCCGCCACCGCGATCGCGGTCATCGGTGTCAGGCACAGTCCGACGCCGGCGCCGGCGAGCGCGAGGTCCCACCAGATCGCGCCGATGCCGGTGTCGGTGCCGAGCCGCAGTAGGCCGAGCATGGCCACGCCGCTGAGGAGCAGGCCGGCGAGGATCGGCGGGCGCGGGCCGAACCGGCCGACCAGACGTCCCGACAGCGGTGCGGCCAGCGCGTACGCGACGCCGATCGCCGAGACGTCCAGCCCGGCCGCGAGCGGCGAGCGTCCCTGCACCTGCTGGAAGTAGGCGCTGAAGTAGACGATCGCGCCGACGAAGGAGAAGAACACGACGAGCGCGGCGACGTTCGCGGTGGTGAAGGCCGCACGGGCGAACAACGTCAGGTCCACGAGCGGGTCGGCCGACCGGCGCTCCCAGACGGTGAAGACCGCCAGCGCGACCGCGCCGGCCGCGAACGCGAGCAGCACCATCGGCGAGGTCCAGCCGCGGTCCTGCCCGGCGATGAGCCCGTACGCGATCGCCGCCACGGCGACCGTGGTGAGCACCGCCCCCAGCAGGTCGAACGGCCCGTACGCCGGGGTGCGGGGGACGCGCGGAACGTACCGGGCGGCGAGGAGGATGAGCAGGGCGCTCAGCGGCACGTTCAGCAGGAACACCCAGCGCCAGCCGGCCCCGTCGACGATCACGCCGCCGAGCGCCGGACCGGCCGCGAGCGCGAGCCCGGAGCTCATCGACCACAGCCCGATCGCGGCGGCGCGCCGCCGCTCGTCCTCGAAGAGCGCGCGGATGACGGTCAGGCTGCCCGGGACGAGCAGCGCGGGGCCGAGGCCCTGCAGAACCCGTCCGGCGAGCAGCACCCCGACCGTCGGCGCCAGGCCGGTGACCAGCGACCCGAGCCCGAACATCGCCGCGCCGAGCTGGAACAGCCCCTTGCGTCCGCGCCGGTCGCCGAGCGCCCCGCCCGCGACGAGCAGGCCGGCGTACACCAGGACGTACGCGTCGACGGTCCACTCCAGCGCGGTCGGGCCCGCGGACAGCGCGCGGCCGATCCTCGGCAGCGCGACGCTGACGACGGTCGTGGACAGCACGGCCAGGAAGAGGCCGCCGGCCAGGACGCCGACGGCGACCCAGGGGTTCTTGGTCATGTCCCCACGGTGACGGCGGTCGAGGTATAAGTCCAAGAGTGGCTTCGTCTGGTGACTAGCATGATTCGTTATGGAGCTTCGTCAGCTGCGCTACTTCGTGACGGTCGTCGAGGAGGCGAACTTCACCCGCGCCGCGGAACGGCTGCGGGTCGCGCAGCCGGGCGTGAGCGCGCAGGTGCGCCGGCTCGAACGCGAACTCGGTGAGGACCTCCTCGACCGCTCGGGCCGTACGGTCCGGCCCACCGAGGTGGGTGCGGCCGTGCTCCCGTACGCGCGGGCGGCGCTGAACGCGGTGGCCGACGTCCGCGCCGCGGTCGACGAGTTCACCGGACTCGTACGCGGTCACGTCACGGTCGGAATGGTCTCCTCGATGTCCACCCACGCGGTCGACCTGCCCGGGCTGTTGTCCGGCTTCCACCGCCGGCATCCGCAGGTGGAGATCACTCTGTCCGAGGCCGGGTCGGGTGTCCTCCTCGACGGGCTGCGGGCCGGGCGGCTCGACGTCGCGTTCGTCGGCCTCGCGGGCGCCCCGCCCCCAGGCGTCGAGGCCCAGGTCATCACCGACGAGCCGCTCGTCGCGATCGTCTCCCACGACGACCCGCTGGCCGCCACTGAAACGATCACGCTGGAGGAGCTGGCCGGGCGAGACCTCATCGGCCTTCCCCACGGCACCGGCATCCGCACGTGTGTGGAGGAGGCGTTCGCCGCGCTGGGCCTGAGCCCGCACTTCGCGTTCGAGGCCGGCCACCCGCCGCTGCTCGCCCGGCTCGCCGGGCGCGGCCTCGGCGTCGCGGTCCTGCCGGCGTCGGTGATGCGGGGCCGTACGGACGAGGCGCACGCCATCGAGCTGCGGCCGGGTGTACGCGGACGGCTCGCGTTCGCGTGGCGCTCGCAGGGCCCCGCCGGACCGGCCGCGCGGACATTCGTCGCCCACGCTCGTACGACGCTGGCCTCGGCTTGATGCCGTCCGCTCTCCGCCGCGGCGGCTCGCTCAATATGCTTGCCGCCATGAGTCGTTGGCAGGAGCTGACCGGTGGGACATCCGGGGAGGACTACGCCGCGCGGTTCGCGGCGCTGGCCTGCAGCGGTAGCGACATGCACGGTGAGGCACGGTTCTGCGCCGGGCTCGTTCCCGCCGGAGCGCGGGTGCTGGACGCCGGATGCGGTACCGGTCGAGTCATGATCCGCCTTGCGGAGCTCGGGTACGACTGCGTCGGAGTGGATCTTGATTCGTCCATGCTGGCCGTGGCGCGGAAGGAGGCGCCGGGACTGCCCTGGATCCGTGCCGACCTCGCGGGATTCGACCCGGCCGCGGTCAACGTGTCCGCGGACTTCGATCTCGTGGTCGCCGCCGGCAACATCTTCCCGCTTCTCGCCGCCGGCACCGAGCTCGCGGTGGTCACTCGCCTGGCCGCGACCCTGCGCCCGGGTGGTCTGATGGTCGCCGGATTCGGCTTGGACGAAGCCCACCTGCCCGTACCACCGAGCATCACCCTGGCCGAGTACGACGCCTACTGCGCCGCGGCCGGCCTCACCTTCGTCGACCGCTTCGCCACCTGGGACGCCTCGCCTTACAACGACGACGGCTATGCCGTCAGCGTCCACCGCCGCTGATCATCCCTGTGTCCGTGGGGACGGCTCCGGTTCGCTGTTCCTCCGGCGCGGAACGAGTCGCCCCTCGTTTCCGGGGGGCGACTCTTCGTCATCGTCTTCGGGGTGTCCTGCGGGGCGCCGCGAGGGGCTACGGTCTCGTCATGGCTATCTCCGAGGAAGAGACCCAGCTCCGCGAAGGCGTACGCCTCGCGCTGCTCACCGCGATCAAGAGCGACGCCGAGCTGGCGACCAAGAGCATCGACCGGGGCAACTTCATGTCCGGCGAGTCCCTACGGCAGCTGGCCGAGGCGTACGACCTCCTGACCGGCGAATACGACCCCGAGGAGGAGATCCGCTAGGTCTTTCAGCAGTTGGTGTGGGCCGCGAGCACCCAGCCCTCACGGTCGGGGTGCTCTGCGCCGTGGCCCGAGATCCAGTAGCGTCCGTAGCTGTCGTAGAAGAAGGCGGCGGTGGTGCTGAAGCCGCGGCCGGCACTGAGCGTGAACAGGTACGACGTGCCGCCGCCGTCGTTCATCCCCGCGTAGAACGGCGCGTCCTCGATCGTGGTGCACACGCCGGGAGGGTTCTCGGCCGAGGCGGAGCCCGCGACACCGAGGGAAAGGCCGGCGACGGCGACGGCCGCGGCGATGAGCTTCAATTTCATGTTCGGGTCTTTCTGTGTCTTATGCCGTGCGGTCAGCAGTTGGTGTGGTCCCTGAGCACCCAGCCCTCACGGTCGGGGTGCTCGGCGCCGTGCCCCTGGATCCACTCACGCTCGTACGCGTCGTCCCTGCCGACTCCGCTGGCGCGGAAGCCGCGGCCGGCGCTAAGGGTGAACAGGTACGACGTGCCGCCGCCGCTGTCCATCCCCGCGTAGAACGGCGCGCTCGCGGTGGTGTTGCACAGGAAGCCGTCCTCGGCCGAGGCGGAGCCCGTGACCCCAAGGCAGAGGCCGGCGACGGCGGTCGCCGCAGCGATGCTGAACAGTTTCTTCTTCATTTTTTCGGTTCCCTCTCGGTCTAATGCGCGACCGGACCGATGCCCCCCGCTCCGGTGCCGCCGAGCCTAGTGAGCCCCGACCGCCGTACGCTGCCGTCACCGATGGCAACCGATCCCCAAAGCGCCCGGTGGGACTCCGATCGCGTCGAGGGCATGAAATTCAAGGAGGGCGGTATCGGCCGCTGTCTCCGAATCCTTACGGACGAACGCTGATGATCGTCTTCCCCTTGCGGCGCCCGGTCGAGTTCAGGGCCGCAACAGCGTCGTCGAGGGTCGCGACGTTACCGATGTTCGTCCGGAGTCGTCCGTCCCGCACCCGCTGGACGATCTCGCCCAATTGACCACGATCAGGTTCGACAACGAAGTCGACCGCCAGGCCGTCGGTGGGCCGCGCCACGACCGGCCCGACGACGGACACCAGCGTTCCTCCGGCTCGAATCAGGCCCGCGGACCGCTCCTGGACGTCGCCGCCGATGACGTCGAACACCAGGTCGACGCCGCCGACGTCTTCCAGCACGTCGTTCTCAAGAACGACGAACTCCTGCGCGCCGAAGTCGAGCGCCTTCTGCCGATCGGCCGCGCGTCCGCTGCCGATGACGTACGCGCCGAACTCACGCGCGAGTTGCGTCACCATCGTTCCGACCGCGCCGGCCGCGCCGTGCACGAGGACACTCTGCCCCGCCCGAAGGCGGCCGTGCTCGAACAGCCCTTGCCATGCGGTCAAGCCCGAGATCGGCAGGCTCGCGCCCACCGTGAAGTCGACGTCGCCTGGCAGCGGCGCGAGATCGCGTGCCTCGACGGCCACGTACTCCGCCAGGGTGCCGTCGCGATGCCAGTCCGCGAGGCCGAACACCCGCTGTCCCACCGACAGCCCCGTCGTGCCATAGCCGAGAGCGGTGACCACTCCGGCCAGCTCGTGCCCAGGAATCGACGGCGTCCGGTCACGGCCGGCGCGATCGGTCCAGGTCGAGGGCCACGCCATCTCAGTCGGCACGAATCCCGAAGCGTGAACCCGCACAACGACGTCGCCTATCGCCGCCGGTGGCTCGGGCCGCTCCGCCAGCGTCATCCCGGCCGTTCCCGCAGCCTCCTCCGTCACCACAATCGCCTTCATCCGGCCCCCCTGTATCCAGCGACCACCGTCCCGGTGGCCTCGCGCGTCCGTGTCTACAGCGGCGGGATGCTCTGCTCATACCGGAAGACGTTGTGAGGGTCGTAGCTCGACTTGATCTTACGCAGCCGGTCGACGTTGGATCCCCAGTAGGCGGTCTCCCAGTCCGTCATCGCGATGTTCGGCACGTTGACGTAGGCGCCGTTCACATAGGGCCGCAGCGCCTGGCTGAACTCGGCGATCCAGGCCTGGGCCTTCGGCGTGATCGCGGCGCCGTCCGGTTTGCCACGAGTCCCCCAGCCGGCGCCGGGCTCGGCGTAGAAGAGAACGTTGCGGTGCGGGTACGCCGACCCACCGCGAGGCTCACGCGTTTGCGCCCCCGTGCCGAAGGCCTGGGTGAAATAGTTGCTGTCATCGGAGGGAGCTTTCTCCATGAACGCGCGGACCACGTCGATCGCCTGTGGCGGGTACGGAGCGGTGATGAACTGGGAGTAGAACTTCCAGTTGGCCGGCTCCTTCTGGGGCGGGGTCTGGAATCCGGCATAGATGTCGCCCCAGCCGCCCACCTTCACCGTGACCGTAGGGTGGCCGACCGACAGGACCGGGGCCAGCAGCTTTCTGATCTCGTCCGCCGTCCCGGCCACCAGAACCCCGAAGAGCAGGATCTCGGATCTGTGCACCTCGAGCTGGGAGCCAAGACGATCGGTGGCGTACGGCGCCGTGCGCTGCCAGGTATCGAAGACACGCTGCAGGTCACCCAGGCCCTTCCAGGTCGCTTGCAGATACGCGACCTCCTTCAGCGGCGCCACCTTGTACGTGAGGGAGGTGACGACTCCGAAATTGCCGTTTCCCGCCCCGCGGAGCGCCCAGAGCAGGTCCGGGTGGCGCTCCAGGTCCACCTTGATCGCTTTGGCGCCGTCGGTGCCGGACGGGACGACGATCTCGGCTCCGATCAGGTTGTCGCACGCCATGCCGAGGTACCGGGTGAGGAACCCGAAGCCGCCACCGAGCGTCGCACCGACCAAGCCGACGCTGGCCTCCGTTCCGGTCGTCGCCGCGAAATTCTTAGCGGAGAGCGCGGCGACCGCCTCGCCCTGGTTCAGCCCGGCGCCGACCGTCGCGACGTGAGAGGCCGTGTCAATGTGGGAGCTTTTCAACCCGCTAACGTCGATCACGATCCCGTTGTCCACGTTCGACCAGCCCTCAAGGTGGTGCCGACCGCTTCGCACCCGCGGCGCGACACCGTTCTGACGGGCCCAGGTGAGAGCGTTGACAACGTCCTGCGTCTCGCGGGCGAAGACGATGACCAGGGGATGATGAACGAATAGCTCGTCCCAGCCGAGGCTCGCACTCGGGTACCCGGAATCGCCAGGACGGACGACACGGCCGGTCAGCTTCACCGGGGAGCTTCTCACTCTTCCAGCAGCCGGTCTCACGTCCTTGGCCAGCGGACCCGACGTCGAACACCCCGCCAACGGGACGGCCCCGGCCGCGGCGGCCAAGCCCGTCAAAGCCCCCCGCCGGGTCCAGCCTTTTTCATTCTTTTCCGCCACCTCGATCCCCTATTCTCGACGGTTTACCCTCAGCGACCGCCGCGTTGAGACATTAACCACCCGTGTCGGATTAGCAGCCACCTTCAGGCTCATTAATAGCCAACAGCAGATCAACGAAAACGCCCGACATTGCGGCAAGATCGCAAAGTATGAGATGTCGACAATTGGCTCCGACTTTAGCTCAGTAAATTTTGACTCAATGAACATTGAGCGATCGAGGATCCATCGAGCGTGGATCCGTGCGGAACTGCGTTGAGCCCGCACGGTTGGCCGTGGACGCGCTCGTCGTCGTGGACGCCTCGCCGGGCGAGGTCGACGGGGCGCTGGGCCTGGCGACGAATCTCGTCGCCCATCATGTGAAGGTTCTCGCCGAGGCCGGGATCATCGTCCGCATCGCTCCGAAGGCGGGCGGCGACATACATACCTGCGACCGTTCCCGAGGCGTTGCACAGCCTGCCACCGACGACAGTCGACCCCTAAACGCGAGAACTCGCCCTCTACCGGAGTCCCTGCACGGCCCGCTCGACACGATGTTCACGTTATGCGGCTCGGAGCGGGCAACTGTCCGATCGAGTCAGGCGGTAGGCGGATTGTGTCCGAGCACTGTCCATCCGCCTAACGCATACGCAGAAGGTATGAAGGGGCCCCGTTCGCAGCCGTCCTGGCTGGTCATCTGCCGTTTGAGCCTCTGGCCGGACTCGAACCGGCGACCTGCCGCTTACAAGGAAGAGAGACGACCCTGTTCCCAATGCATCCGCCGAGGTAGACGGTGTTCCATACGTGCCTGTGGGCGGCGATGGTTGCTGTCGTTGCTGTCACCGCTGCTGTCACGCGGCGGTGCCGTACGGCCTGATGGTGAGGGTTAGCCGACCCAGGAGATGTGGACGACCCGGACGATCTGAGGAGCATCGACGATGACGTACGTGGCCATGCCCCAGTCTCCGAACGTGACACGCCGCACCTGCTCGTCCGCGGTCGGCAACGTGCGTAGAGGGTCGTAGGGGTTGTCGACCACGGCACCCATCACCTCAGTGAGCGCCTTGAACGCCTCACGAGGGAAGCCACTGAGCTCTCTGAGGGCTTCAGAGGAGAGTTCCGCCCGGTAGGTCACAGCGTGCTGTCGAACTTCGCGACGACGTCCTCCCACGCGACGTACTCGCCTACGCCGTTCTTGGCGTCTTCGAGTGCCTCGTAGTACCCGGGCTTGTTCGTCGCCACCACGGCGAGACTCCAGGTGTGCAAGACCTGCTGGAGCTGCTTGTAGCCGGCCGGATCATGAGCAGCATCAACCGCGTCGTGGTACTGCTGCAGGAACTCGTCACACTCACGCTCAGGCAGGGCACGAAGGATCACCTGCGGGTCCCGGGGGTCGTGCTCCTCGATCGGCTGCGCGCTCATGCCCCTAAGTCTAGGTGCGCTTATCCCAAAAGCGGCGCTCTTTGCCTCGTAGCGGCCGAGCACGGTCCGGCGTACGACATCTGGATAACCGCCACGGCCTCTGGACACATCAACCCGAAGGTGAGCTGCCAAGCGGGCCGTCGGGGGTGTGGGGGGCGGAGCCCTCCCACATCGGGGGTTCCGGGGGTCGCCCCCCGGGCTAACACAGAGCCTCCGGCCGGATTCGAACCGGCGACCTGCCGCTTACAAGGCGGACGCTCTGCCAGCTGAGCTACGGAGGCACGCTGCTGGTGCAGCGTCACAACGATAGCGCGTGTGGCCAGCTGGGCCGTACGGCGTTTCGGCGTGTTCTGGGGGAGGTTGTCTGCCTTGTAGTTAATGAATCGTGGTTCAATAACTCTATGGCGCGACCACGGGAGATCACGGACGAGCGGATGATCTTGGCGGCGGGGGTGGTGATTGGGAGGCGGGGGGTGGGGTTCACGCTCGCGGACGTTGCGGCGGAGGCTTCGGTGGCTGTTGGGACGGTGGCTCAGCGGTTCGGGTCCAAGCATGGGTTGCTGGTGGCGATGACTCGGCGGGCCGTTGACGGGGTGCGGGAGGCGATCCGGGGGGCGGTTGTCGCTGATCCGGTTCTGGCGCCTGCGGCGGCGTTGGTGGCCTTCTATGCGCCGCTTGACGATCCTGGTACTGCGGCGAACAACCTGGCTCAGTTGGCGTTCGATCTTTCTGATCCCACGTTGCGGGGGTTGATGGCCGAGTTCTACTCCGTGATGGAGGACGAGGTCGCGGAGTTGGTTCGGGGTGCGGTGGAAACCGGTGGGTTGCCGGGGGCTCCCTCTCCCGAGGTCGCGGCGCGGGTACTTACCGCGATCGTGGACGGGGCGGCGATTCACTGGTCGGCTCGGCCCGTTGGGGGGCTTTGTGATCGGTTGCGGGAGGACCTTGACGCTGTGGTCTCCGGGTGGCGTCGCGTGGGGGCGCCAGGGCCTGGGGACGGCGTTGCGGCTGGTCATCCGACGACGGTCGACGGATGAATCACGGCATCACGGTCGCCGGCGAGCGGGATGCCGTGTGCCAGGTACGGTTCGCCGCCCGCGTCACACGACGCGCGACGCCGCATACGACGAACAGGGCGAGACGCCGCCTGCCAAGTACGCCTCACCGCCCGCGACACACGACGCGTGAGGCCACGCACGACGGACAAGGCGAGACGCCGCCTGCCAAGTACGCCTCGCCGCCCGCGACACACGACACACGACACGCGAAACCGCATACGACGGACACGCGTGGGGCCGTACAACGAAACGACACAAGGAGAAACGCGCATGACGAAACCGCTGGAAGGACAGGTCGCGGTCGTGACCGGGGGGACCCGTGGGGCCGGTAGGGGGATGGCGGTTGAGCTTGGGGCGGCCGGGGCGACGGTTTATGTCACCGGGCGGTCCACTCGACAGGAGCGCAGTCCGCTCGGCCGGCCTGAGACCATCGAGGAGACCGCTGAGCTTGTCACCGACGCCGGTGGTACCGGGATCGCGGTGCGGTGTGACCACATGGTTCCCGGCGACGTCGTAGCTCTCAGGGAACGGCTTGAGAGGCTCGACATTCTTGTCGACGACACCTGGGGTGGGGACCAGTGGGTCGAGTTCACGCCGCTCTGGGAGCACGATCTCGACAACGGGCTCAAGGCGCTGCGGAACGGGCTTGAGACGCACCTCATCACGCTCCACACCCTGCTCCCCCTCATGGTCGAGAACAAGAGAGGCCTCGTCGTTGAGATCACTGACGGGGACGACATGTTCAACGACCGGTACCGAGGGTCGATGTTCTTCGACATCGTCAAGGTCGCGATCACGCGTATGGGGAAGATGCTCGACGACGAGCTGAAGCCGCACGGCGTCACGTCGCTGTCGCTCACTCCCGGTTTCCTCAGGTCCGAGGAGATGCTGGAGCACTTCGGGGTCGCTGAGGAGAACTGGCGGGACGGGATCGCGCAGGACAAGTGGTTCGCGATCTCTGAGTCGCCCAGGTACATCGGGCGGGCTCTGGCGGCGCTCGCGAGCGACCCCGACAAGGCGCGGTGGGCGGGTACCGCGCAGTCGTCCGGGTCGCTCGCCGCCTACTACGGCGTCAAAGATCTTGACGGTTCACAGCCGCGCGCGAGCAGGTTCTTCGAGGAGGTCTACTTCGGGGAGAAGAAGGACGCGGACGTCTCGGAGTACCGGTAGGTCAGGACGAGCGGCGGCGGGCGATCTCGTACATCGCGATGCTGGCGGCCACGCCGGCGTTCAGGGACTCGGCCTGGCCGGACATCGGGATGTTCACCAGCAGGTCGCAGCTGTCAGCTACCAGGCGGCCCAGGCCCTTGCCCTCCGAGCCGACCACCAGGACCATCGGGCCGGTCGCGGCGTCGAGTTCGTCAACGCCGTTCGTGCCGCGGGCGTCGAGGCCCGCCACGAACAGGCCGGCCTTCTGGTACGCCTTCAGCGCGCGTACGAGGTTCGTCGCGCGGGCGACCGGGATCGAGGCGAGGGTGCCCGCCGAGGCCTTCCACGCTCCGGCGGTGACGCCGGCCGCGCGGCGCTCCGGCACGAGGACGCCGTGGGCGCCGAAGGCGGCGGCCGAGCGTACGACCGCGCCCAGGTTGCGGGGGTCGGTGACGCCGTCCAGGGCCACGATCAGCGGGCGTACGCCGCGTTCGAGCAGGTCGTCCGGGTGCGCGTAGGAGTACTCCGGGACCTGGAGCGCGATGCCCTGGTGGACTGAGCCGTCCGTGAGGCGGTCGAGCTCGGAACGGCCGGCCTCCAGGAGCGGGACGCCCACGTCGGTGGCGAGCTTGATGGACTCGCGGATGCGGTCGTCGGAGACACCCGACATGACGTACAGGGTGCTCGCGGGGATGCCCGCGCGCAGGGCCTCGACCACCGGGTTGCGGCCGGTGACCATCTCGGGACCTTCGGGCGCGGAGCGCCGCTGCGGGCGGTCGCCGCCGCCCGGCGAGGACGCGTTACGCCGGGGGCCGGTCGTCACATTGCCCGTACGGGTCGCGGACTTCTCGGCACGGGCGGTCTGACGCTTGCCGTACCAATGCCGGTCCTCGGCCTTCAGGGTGTTGCTCGGCCCCTTCTTACGACGCTTCGCCATCCATGCCCTCCGCGGTTGCACAGGGCGAGCACACGCCCCATGAAAACTCTACGCGGAGTCCCGACCTGAACCGTCCCGAAGAAGACGCTCGATGCGCTCGAGCCGGTCTTCGATCGCGGCCAGCCGGGTCTCGATCTCCGGCGGTCCTCCGCTTCCGGCCGCGAACCTACCGTGAGAACGGGGTGGCTGCTGACGGGAACGCAGCATCGTGAGGATGTCGGTCCGCAAGTCGGTGAAGTCGGCGCCGAGTTTCTCCAGTACGCGTACGCCGGCTCCCTCGCCTTCGCGCAGCAGCCCGAGCAGGACGTGCTCGCTGCCGATGTAGTTGTGGCCGAGCTGCAGCGCCTCGCGCAGCGACAGCTCCAGGACCTTCTTGGCGCGCGGCGTGAACGGGATGTTGCCCTCGGCCTCGGCCGGGCCGCGGCCGATGGTCTCCTCCACCGCGGTACGCGCGGCGTCCAGATCGACGCCGGCGGCGGTGAGGGAGTCGTGCGCGGCCTCGGTGTCCTCATGGAGGAGACCGAGGAGGACGTGCTCGGTACCGATGTAATCGTGGTCGAGCAGACGGGCTTCCTCTTGGGCGTACACCACGACGCGACGCGCGCTGTCGGTGAACCGCTCGAACAAGTGGACCACCTCGAGATGTTGTCTCTTGAGTTACGTCCCCGGTCGGCGCGCCGACAATCGTGTCAGGAGCGCCGGAGTTCCCAGCGCGGGCCGCGCGGGGTGTCCTCGATGATGATTCCGGCCTCGGTGAGGCGGTCGCGGATCGCGTCGGCGGCGGCGTAGTCCTTGCGCTCGCGTGCGGCCTGGCGCTGCTCCATCGCGACCGAGACGAGCGCGTCGACGACGTCGGTGAGGTCGTCGGCCGCGCCCTCCCACTGCGGTGACAGCGGGTCGAGGCCGAGGGCGCCGAGCATCGCGCGCACCTCGCCGAGCGTGCGTACGACGGTGTCCTTGTCGCCGGTGGACAGCGCGGTGTTGCCCTGGCGTACGGCCTCGTGCACGACCGCGAGCGCCTGCGGCACGCCGAGGTCGTCGTTCATCGCGTCGGTGAACGCGTCGGGCAGGGTGGCCGGCTCGACGCGGCCGGCCAGCTCGACGGCGCGGGTGACGAACCCCTCGATCCGCTGGTACGCCGACGCGGCGTCGTTCAGCGCCTCGTCGGAGTAGTCGATCATCGAGCGGTAGTGCGCGGCGCCGAGGTAGTAGCGCACCTCGACGGGCCGCGCCTTCTCCAGCAGGTCGGTGAGCAGGACGACGTTGCCGATCGACTTGCTCATCTTCTCGCCGTTGACCGTCAGCAGGCCGTTGTGCATCCAGTAGTTCGCGAACGCGTCGCCGGCCGCGGCCGACTGGGCGAGCTCGTTCTCGTGGTGCGGGAAGATCAGGTCGACGCCGCCGCCGTGGATGTCGAACGCCGCGCCGAGGTACTTGGTGGCCATCGCGGAGCACTCCAGGTGCCAGCCGGGGCGGCCGGGACCCCACGGGGTCTCCCAGCTCGGCTCGCCGGGCTTGACGCCCTTCCACAGCGCGAAGTCGCGCGGGTCGCGCTTGCAGTCCTCGTTGGGCGAGTCGCCGGCGGCGCGTACGTTGTCGAGCCTCTGGTTGGACAGCGCGCCGTAGCGGTCGGCCCAGGACATGACGTCGAAGTAGACGTCGCCGCCGACGTTGTAGGCGTGACCTGCGTCGATGAGCCGCCGCATCAGCACGATCATCTCGGGTACGTGGCCGGTCGCGCGCGGCTCGATGGTCGGCGGAAGGCAGCCGAGCCGGTCGTAGCCGCGGGTGAAGACGCGCTGGTTGGCCTCGGCGACGGCGAACCAGGGCGTGTCGTCGCGCGCGGCGACCGCGAGGATCTTGTCGTCGATGTCGGTGACGTTGCGTACGAACGTCACGTCGTAGCCGGAGGCGGCGAGCCAGCGCACGAGGATGTCGTACGTGACGCCGGACCGCAGGTGGCCGATGTGCGGGGCGGCCTGCGGCGTGGCACCACAGAGGTAGACACCCGCCCGGCCCGCTTGAAGCGGGACGAATTCGCGGATGTCACGGGCACCGGTGTCGTAGAGGCGCAGGCTCACGCGTAAGAGGCTATTCGATTCCGGTCCGGCCACGGAACTGGATTCCACTTCTCGGAGTGTTCGCTAAAGGATCACGAACCCGTTCGCGATGCCGATCCCGATTCGCGTACGTGGCGCGCCAATTCGCTGAACGCGACGGCGTTCGGGACTTCCGCCGCGGTCGCGGTCATGCCGGAGGGCCGGTCGGAGCGGTTGACGTAGATCATTCCGTTGCTGATGGAGACCTCGTCGACGTCGCGCCAGGCGACCTGCTCGCCGGCCTTGGTGATGCCCTCGCGGTCGATCGTGAACGGGCCCAGGCGTACGCTGCCGCCGCCGTCGACACGGGCGATGTACTTCGGCAGCACCCGCTCGGTGACCGCCGCCGACACGACCTCGACGACATCCTGCACGCCGGGGAACTCGACACCCACCTCGGCCTGGTGGCCGTCCTGTCGTAGCAGGTCGAAGCGCCAGTGGACGTCGTCACCGGCACCCACGCGCGCGCCGGAGACGCGCAGTTCCTCGACGGCCTCCCAGGCGTACGCCTCGGTCTCCTTGCGGGTGATCAGGATCAGGCCGTTCTCGTACAGGTAGAGCAGCCGGCCGTACCCGGGCATGACGTCGCGGACCAGGATGCGGCCGGCGCCGCCGAGGTAGACGACGGTGAGCAGAACGCTCAGCACCGTGGGAAAACCGAAGCCGTTCATCAGGAAGTGGACGGTGAACGGCAGCAACACCAGCCCGGGGAGTCCCAGAACGACCAGCCACGTACCGGACCGGCCTCCCACCTTCCTCGGATCGTGCACGCTGAGCAGCTGGCCGAGCCGCTCGTTGTCAGCGAGACTGCGAACCTGGGATGGGACACTCACGTTGCTCAACTAGGACACCCGATCGGAAGGAGGTAACAAATCAAATCAACACGAATGCATAGATATCAACAAGGCGTCGCGAGCAAATCACGGGGAGACAAAACGTTCACCTGCGGTTCCCACTACCAGGATCTCCGTGGCGACACGCGGTCCAGGGTCACCCCGACATGGCTCGGATGCGGTCAAGATAGGTCCCTGACCGACGACCCGATGGTTGGCTCCCCCGATGACTGACACCCCCGCGCAGTACTCCAAGGCGCAGCGACGGCTCCTGACCGCCCTCGGCGGCCTCGGCGCCACCGCTCTCACCGCCGCCGCGTTCGTGCTGTCCTACGACGACCTGCGGCTGCTCGCCCTCCGCGGCGGCGCCGTACGCCACCGCGCCTTCCTGTACCCCGGGATGATCGACGGCCTGGTCGTCGTCATCATCCTGTCGATCCTCACGGCCCGCCGGTCCGGCTGGGCCTCGCGCGCGCTGCGCTGGCTGCTGCTGCTCGCGCTCGTCGCGGGCGCGGGTACGGCGGGGGTGCAGCGGGCGGTCAACGGCTACAACGCCATCCCGCGCGACTGGGCCTCCGGCGGCGTCGCGGCGGCGCCCTGGGCGATCGTGCTGATCGCGGTGTGGCTCTGGGTCGCGATGATCAAGCAGATGCTCGGTCTTCGTACGCGGCGGGAGCGGCCGGCTCAGGCGATCGTCGACCAGGCGATCATTCCGGGCCTGGCGGACCAGGTCGCGGACGAGACGATGCCCCTGCGGCGGGGGCCCATCCGCGCGCTCGAGCCCGTACGGACGTCGGGCGAGTCCGCGCCGGAGCCGGTCACCGAGCCTGTACAGCGTGCATGAGCCCGTTCATGAGGCCGTTCATGAGGCGGAGCCGGTTCCCGCGACGGTGCCGGACGAGGACCACGACCTCGGCGACTGGACCGCGCCGCTCGACGACACCCAGGCGGTCGACCACACGGTGCCGCGTACGGAGCCCGACGAGCGGCTTCGCGGGTGGGGTGCGCTGCGCGACTGGACCGAGCCGGCGGCCCCCTCCGTACCCGCGCCGCGCGTGGCCCCGGACGAGTCCGACGACACGCCCGTCGAGCCGGTCGAGCCCGTCGAGGAGGAGCGCCCGCGGCTGATCGCCCGTACGTCGCTGCCCACCGACGTCAGGCTGGTCGGCGGCCCGTCGTACCGCCCCAAGCTCGCGGACACGAACCCCGACGGCATCAAGCTGCCCGACACCCAGCCGGACGGCATCCCCGTGGTCGACGGCGACCCGCCGGACGACGAGGACGACACGTACGGCGACGAGCGCGCCGAGGACCCCGACGCCGGCGACGACCCCCACTGGCCCGAGAAGGACGCCGACGCCCCACCGCCGTTCGGACAGTTCCGCAGCTCCCCCACGCCTCCACGCGACTGAGCCCCTGCCGGTTGGTCGAAGCGCGCCACGACAGGGAATGCTGGAGATCATGAACACCTGGGTACCCGTCCCCGACGGCAGTGGTTTCGGGGTGAGCAACCTGCCGTACGGCGTGTTCTCCCACCGTGGAGAACTGCCGCGCGTCGGCGTGGCCATCGGTGAGCAGGTGCTGGACCTCGCCGAACTCGCCGGCGCCGGGCTGCTGGCCGACCGGCGATGGTTCGCGGCCGGGTCCCTGAACGCGTTCATGGCCGCCGGACGCGCCGTGTGGCAGCCGACGCGCGACCGGATCATGACGCTGCTGACCGACACCGCGTACCAGGCCCAGGTCGAACCACACCTGGTCGCGCGCGCCGACGTCGAGATGCACATGCCGTTCGCCGTCGCGGACTACGTCGACTTCTACTCCTCACTGGAACACGCGACGAACCTCGGACGGATCCTGCGTCCGGGCACGGAGCCGCTGCTGCCGAACTGGCGGCACATGCCCATCGGCTACCACGGCCGCGCGGGCACCGTCGTCCCGTCCGGCACCCCCGTCGTACGGCCGTACGGGCAGCGCCGCGACGGCTTCGGCCCGTCGGTGAGACTGGACATCGAGGCCGAGGTGGCGTTCGTCGTCGGGATGCCGTCGGCGTACGGGCAGCGCGTGCCGACCTCGGCGTTCCGCGACCACGTCTTCGGGTTCGTACTGCTCAACGACTGGAGCGCGCGCGACATCCAGGCGTGGGAGTACCAGCCGCTGGGCCCCTTCCTGGGCAAGTCCTTCGCGACGTCGATCTCACCGTGGGTGGTACCGGTCGCGGCACTGGAGGCCGCGCGCGTACGACCACCGGAGCAGACCCCGGAGCCGTTGCCGTACCTGCGCTGCGAGGAGCCCTGGGGCCTGAACCTGCAACTGGAGGTGGAACTCAACGGCCACGTCGTGAGCCGCCCCCCGTTCGCCGGGATGTACTGGACCCCACCCCAGCAACTCGCCCACACGACCATCAACGGCGCGACGTTGCGCAACGGCGACCTGATGGGTTCCGGCACGGTGTCGGGCCCTGAGCGGGAGCAGCGCGGCAGCCTGATCGAACTCGCGTGGAACGGCGAGGAGCCTCTGTCCTTGCCGGACGGGAGCCAGCGGGCATTCCTGGAAGACGGCGACACCGTACGCATCCGCGCCACCGCCCCGGGCCGTGATGGATCCACGATCGCCTTCGGCGACGTGACGGGCACCATCCAGCCTTCGACGCCCTGAGCGCTTCGCTACGGGGCGAACTCCGGGCACTGGATGCATCGGGAGCGCCTGGCGTGTGCGGGCGGGCTACGGTCGGCGCGAGAGGACGTTCCGGGGGCTGCGGCCCGGATGCGGGTGCCTCGTCGATGAGCGTCGTGGTGGCTCACATGCGCGATCAGTGGCGTGGCGGCACAGGCGCGCGATGAGTGTTGTCTGCCGGTGGCTCGTGGTCCGTGTTGGTGGGGGGTGGGCACACCGGCGGTGTCGTGCTGCTCGTCGTGGCTTGGCGGGTATTCGGCGTGGTGAGGTGTTGGCCGCTCACGCCTCGTGCGTCCCGCTCAGACCCGGGACGCCGCCCGATGGGCCCTACGTCAGGACCAAGGCTGTCGCTATGGCGGCGATGCCTTCGCCTCGGCCGGTCAGGCCCAGGCCGTCTGTGGTGGTGCCGGAGACGCTTACCAGTGCGCCGCCCAAGGACTCGCTCAGTGCCTTTTCCGCTTCCTGGCGGCGGGGGCCGATCTTCGGGCGGTTGCCGATGACCTGGATTGACACGTTGCCGATCTCGTAGCCCGCTTCCATCAGCAGGCGGTGGACCTCGGCCAGCAGTGTCACGCCGGCGGCGCCTGCCCAGCGACGGTCGGAGGTGCCGAAGACGGCGCCCAGGTCTCCCAGGCCGGCGGCTGTCAGCAGGGCGTCGCAGGCCGCGTGGGCGGCTACGTCGCCGTCCGAATGGCCTTCGAGGCCGTCGCCCTGGTCGGGCCAGTCAAGGCCGGCTACTCGGAGTGGACGTCCAGAACCGAACGGGTGGACGTCGACTCCGACGCCCACCCGTGGAATACGTGTTGCCAATGTCGCCTATCCGGCCAGAACTTCGTCGAGGAGTGCCTCGGCCTTGTCCTCATTGGTCTTTTCAGCGAGCGCGAGCTCGCTTACGAGTATCTGTCGTGCCTTGGCCAGCATGCGCTTCTCGCCCGCTGACAGGCCGCGCTCCTTGTCACGCCGCCACAGGTCCCGAACGACCTCGGCGACCTTGTTGACGTCGCCGGACGCGAGCTTCTCGAGGTTCGCCTTGTAACGGCGCGACCAGTTGGTGGGTTCTTCGGTGTATGGTGCCCGCAGCACCTCGAAGACCTTCTCCAAACCCTCCTGGCCCACCACGTCACGAACGCCCACCAGCTCGGCATTCTCCGCGGGGACACGAACGGTGAGATCGCCCTTGTCGACCTTTAGCACCAGATAGGTCTTGTCCTGACCCTTGATGGCACGAGTCTCGATGGCTTCGATCCGAGCAGCCCCATGATGGGGGTAGACGACAGTGTCGCCGACCTTGAAAGTCATGTGACAAGTACCCCTTCCGCTACGGATAAGGGTAGCACGCTGCAGGGACCTGCCGAACCGACCTTCCAGGCATATACGCAGGTCAGGCTGGTAATTAGGCTATTGACAAACCATGAAACCCATGCAACACGGGGCCTTCGCGATCTGATTGGGCCGCTCCCGCGCACACAGCGGCGGAAGCGGCTCATACTGGAGATGGACGGGCCGACGCGGATCTGACGCCCCACGCGCGAGGCGTGATGGGACGCCGGGACGCACGACGCCCGTAGCGGTCCGAGAAGGTAGGTGTGCAGCGTGGGGCTTCACGGCGACCATGACGACTACGGGCTACCCAAGGCCGACGTCGTTGTGCCCGATGACGCGCGGGAGCTCGACCGCGACGTGATCGCTTACCGTCGCGAGATGCGGCAGGAGCGCCGCCGTGCACGCTGGCAGCGGCTCGGACGCCCCTTCACCCGTTATGGCATCGCCGCGCCCTTCATCGCGAGCGCCGTGCTCGTCGCGCTCATCAGCGGTGTGCTGATGACCGTCGTCTCGCCTCGTCCCGCGCCTCGTACGATCCAGGTCGCGCCGACCGGGCCCACGCGTCTTCGGCCCGGTGAGCAGGGCGGGCCGTTGCCGCCCGGCACCGTGATCGTCGGTACGAAGCGGGTCGCGCTCACGGACCTCATCAACGTCGCCGGCGTCGTCGTGATCGTTCCGGTGGGCTGCGGCTGTGACACGGCCGTGGCGAACATCGCGCGGCAGGCGGGTTACCTCCAGCTCCAGGTCTGGCTGGTCGCCGACGGGCGTACGGGCAAGGACGCCGACGACGTTCACCGGCTCGGCGAGACGGCCACCCACGGCGCCGGTGCCGTCGCCGACGACCCCGACCGGGTGCTGGCCTCGACCTTCAAGGCCGCCGGTCTGACGGCCGTCCTCGTGCGCACGGACCGCATCGTACGCACCGTGCTGCGGAACCTCCCGCCGGACCGCAACCTCACGACTGAGCTACGGGCCCTGCAGACCCCTAGCTAGACAGCACCCCGAATCTCGTTCTCCAGGTGGCCTCGCTACGCTTCCCTGTGGCGTTTTCGCGCGCCTTCGGAAAGTCCAAAGCCAAGGAGAGAACGACGCCGTGAGCCGCAACAGCCGCCGGTCCGTCGCAATCGCCGTCGCCGGTGCCTTCGCGGTCGCCCCGCTGGTGACCGCCTGCGCCGCCGGCCGCACCCCGCAGACCGCGCTGCCGACCCAGCTCGCCGAAGGCGTCAACGCCTCCGCCCACCTGGTCGACATCCGCAACGCGTTCCTGCTCGGCCCCGAGCCCGGCAAGACCCTTCCGGCCGGCGGCTCAATGCCGCTGTACGTCTGGTTCGTGAACCGCGCCACCACCCAGGACAAGCTCGTCGCGGTCGACGCGCCCGGTGTGGCGCAGAGCGCGAACGTCTCCGGTGGCGGCGTCGCGCTGCCGCCGGGCAAGCTCGTCGCGACGGTCCAGAAGGCCGGTTCGCAGCCCGTGCCGCCGCCGAAGACAGCCACGCCCCTGCCGAGCCGTACGCCCGCCGGGGCGCCCAAGCGGCTCCCGAAGGGCAAGGCCACGCCGACGCCGTCGACCACGCTGCCCGTGGCGCCCTCGCCCACTCAGACGGCTCCGCCGGCGCAGCCCAGCTCGCGGATCGTGCTGAGCGGCCTGGTGAAGCAGCTCATGGGCGGTGAGACCGTACGCCTGACGCTGCACTTCCAGCAGGCCGGTGTGATCTCGCTGGACGTCCCGATCGTGCCGCGTGCGGGCAGCTACGCGACGTACGCCCCGGCGGCCGTCCCGCCGCCGGCCGCACCCCCGGTCGCCCAGCCTCCCGTGACGCCGAGCGCCGCGCCCGGCACCTCCGTGGCGCCGAAGCCGGCCAAGGCGAAGGTCAAGAAGAAGCCGAAGACCAAGGCAACGGCCTGACGGCCTGTCGCGGGACCCCAGGGTCCCGCGACAGGTGTCACTGGTCGGGTTCGAACTTGTAGCCGAGGCCTCGTACGGTCACGATGAACCTCGGCGTCGACGGCGAGGGCTCGATCTTGGCCCTCAGCCGCTTGATGTGCACGTCCAGGGTCTTGGTGTCGCCGACGTAGTCCGCGCCCCAGACCCGGTCGATGAGCTGCATGCGGGTGAGTACGCGCCCGGCGTTGCGCAGCAGCACCTCGAGGAGCTCGAACTCCTTCAGCGGCAGGGGCACCTCGCGCCCGGCGACGGTGACGACGTGGCGCTCGACGTCCATGCGGACGGGGCCCGCCTCAAGGGTCGGCGGTGCCAGCTCCTCCACGTCGCCGCGGCGCCGCAGCACCGCGCGGATACGGGCGACCAGCTCGCGTGAGGAGAACGGCTTGGTGACGTAGTCGTCCGCGCCGAGCTCCAGGCCGACGACCTTGTCGACCTCGCTGTCCTTGGCGGTCAGCATGATGACGGGCACGTTGGACTTGGTGCGCAGCTCTCTGCACACCTCTGTGCCGGGTAGCCCGGGCAGCATCAGGTCGAGCAGGACGAGGTCGGCGCCGGCACGGTCGAACGACTCCAGGGCATCCGGGCCGGTCGCCGCGACGGCGACCTCGAATCCCTCTTTGCGGAGCATGTACGACAGCGCGTCGCTGAACGACTCCTCGTCCTCGACGACGAGTACTCGGGTCACTAGGGGGCCTCCCGTACGGTGGCTTGCTCGGGGTTGTCCTTCGCGGATGCGGAGGTGGTCGTGAGCGGCACGCGGATGGTGAAGGTCGAGCCGGAGCCTTCCTTGCTCCAGACGTTCACTTCGCCTCGGTGGCGGCTCGCGGCGTGCTTGACGATGGCCAGGCCGAGCCCGGTACCACCGGTCTGCCGCGAGCGCGCGGGATCCACCCGGTAGAAGCGCTCGAAGATTCGTTGCAGGTCGGCCTCGGGGATGCCGATGCCCTGGTCGGTGACGCTGATCTCGGCGAACTGGTCGTCGGCGAGCCGGGTGCAGATGACGACCCGGGTGTGCTCGGGGCTGTAGGCGACGGCGTTGTCGATGAAGTTGCGCACGGCTGTGATCAGCAGCTCTTCGTCCCCGTCGACGGTCAGGCCCTCACGGCCGCCGATCGCGAGGGTGATGTCCTTGGGTTCGGCCTTGAGCCGGCACCGGTCGACCGCGTCGTGGACGACGTCGTCCAGCGCGACGGTCTTGGGTTCGGTGACGGGTTCGAGGCCCTGGAGGCGGGAGAGGGTGATGAGGTCCTGTACGACGTTGGTGAGGCGGAGCGACTCGTGCTGCATGCGCTTGGCGAACCGGCGTACGGCCTCGGGATCGTCCGAGGCGTCCTCGATCGTCTCAGCCAGCAGCGACAGGGCGCCCACCGGGGTCTTCAGCTCGTGGCTGACGTTGGCCACGAAGTCGCGGCGTACGGCCTCGACGCGGCGCAGGTCCGTGAGGTCCTCGGCGAGGACCAGTACGAGGCCGTGCGTGCCCATCGGGGCGACGCGCACGGCGAACCAGCGGGCCTCACGGCGCCCGTGGGCGACTTCGATCTCCTTTTCGCGGATCTCGCCGTCGCGGCGGACCAGCCGCGCCATCGCGAGAAGGGCGTCGATGACAAGGCGGTCGCCACTGACCAGCCCGAAGGCGCGCGCCGCCGAACTGGCGCGCAGCACCCGGTCCTCGCTGTCGACGACGACCGCCGAGGACCGGAGTACGCTCAGGACCGAGGCGACACCCGCCGGCAGCCCGGAGACCGGTGGGGGTGCTTCGGACGACCGTTGGGCGCGCTCACTTGCCCGTACGGCCAGTCCGGTCACCAGACCGGTCACGATTCCGGCGGCGCCGACCAGACTTGCGAGAACCTCCACATTCACATCTTGGATCGTAGGCGGGACTCTGGCCAGCTCTGATCCCCCCTCGCCTCACCTGCAATGACGTTCGCCCAAAGTTCACCTCCAAATCCGTAACCGTTCATTGCGCGCCACGATTGTGTTGACTGGACCGAACCGCCTGAATCTAAGGAATGAAATGCGAGACGCCTACCACGAAGAGCTCGACGGACTCTCCGACAAACTCGTGGAGATGACGCGGCTGGTGCGGTCGGCGATGGCCCGCGCGAGCACGGCGTTGCTGGACGCGGATCTGCGCCTCGCCGAAGAGGTGATCAGCGCGGACGAGCAGGTCAACAAGCTCGAGACCGAGATCGAGCAGACGATCTTCGACCTGATGGCACGGCAGCAGCCGGTCGCCAGCGACCTGCGGACCCTCATCACGTCGCTGCGGATGAGCGGTGACCTGGAGCGCATGGGCGATCTCGCGGTCCACCTCGCCAAGACGGCACGCCGCCGTCACCCCGAGCCGGCCATCCCGCCGGAGCTTCAGGCGACCGTCCTGGAGATGGGCCAGATCGCCGAGCGCATGATCGCCAAGGCGGGCAGCGTCATCGCCTCCCAGGACGTCGCGATGGGCCTGGAGCTCGACACCGACGACGACCAGATGGACCGCCTGCACCGCAAGCTCTTCGACTCGCTGCTGTCGCCGCGCTGGAAGCACGGCGTCGAGCCCGCCGTGGACATCTCCCTGGCCGGCCGCTACTTCGAGCGCTTCGCCGACCACGCCGTGCACGTCGCGGAGAACGTCGTCTACCTGGTCACGGGCCAGCACCCGGAGGAGATCTCCGACCTGGTGACGTGAGACGTCATCACGTGACGAACGCCCTGGCCCTCCGGCCGGGGCGTTCTGCTTTCCGCGCCTACTTCAGCCAGTCGCGGGCGACGGCCTCGATGGGGGCCCTGTGGATCGTGAGCCTGGTCAGCATGGCGCGCAGGTCGCCGGTGGTGAGCCGGGCCGAGACCGCGTTGAGGGCGTTGGACAGGGCCGTGGTGGCGGCGGGCTTGTAGACCAGCGGCGTGATGTTCTGCGCGCTGAAGACGTTCTGCGGGTCGGTGAGGATCACGAACCTGTTCGCGGCGATGGCCGGGTCGGTGGTGAACAGGTCCGCGACCTGGACCCGGTTGCTCCTCATCAGCTTGATCAGGGTGGCGGGCCTGGCGTTCGCCCGCATCGGCAGGAACCGTTTGAACCTCAGGCCGTACCAGTTGCCGAGGCCGACCAGCCCCTGCTCGCGGGTCCTGAACTCCGGCGGCGCGGCGATGGTGAGCCGTCGCGCCACCGGCTTGAGGTCCTCGATCGACTTGAGGTGGTACGTACGCGCGGTGGCGGCGTTGACCGTGACGGAGTCCTTGTCCTCGGCCGGGGAGGAGTTCAGGATCGTCAGGGTCGGAGGGAGCCGCTCCTTCAGCGCCATGTTGATCTCGCGGGTGGTGCCGGAGGTGCTGGACTCGTCGACGGAGGTGGTCAGCAGCGCGCCGTTGTACTCCGGCATGACGGTGACGGCGCCGGAGGCGACCTGGCCGTAGTACTGCTCACGGCTCGCGAGGTCGAACTTGCGGGTGACCGGGATTCCGGCGGCCTCCAGCGCCTGCGCGTACAGCTCGCCGAGCAGACGGCTCTCCGGGAAGTTCGACGCCCCGACCACGACCTCACGCCCCGGATCGGACCGGTCCGATCCGTCGCCGCCACCTCCGCATGCGGTGAAGGCCAAGGCGACTGCCACGCCCACGACGGCGTGACGAGCGGTCCGGAGCATGAATGTTCCCTTCGATCACGTGGTACGCGACGAATGTTCCCTTCGAACCATTACATAACACGTAGTCACGATGCGACCGGTATGGGTCTAAGGCGTGGATTGTGGAGGTCGGTTGAGGGTGCGGTCGAGGAGAGGGAGCAGGCGGTCCCAGTGGCGCTGGAGTGCGGCGGCGTCGAAGGCGTCGGTGTCGGACATGGTGAAGCCGTGGATGGTGCCGGGGTAGATCTCGATGGTGTGGACGACACCCGCGGCGTCCAGGGCCTGGTCGAGCTCGGCGATGGTCTCGGGCGTCATGTCGTTCTCGGCGAGACCGAGGTGCACCTCGGCGGTCAGCTCGGGGACGAGTCGGTGCGGGCTGTCGGGCGCCTTCGTGACCAGGAAGCCGGGGTGGAATCCGGCGAGGGCGGCGACCTGGCCGGGGTGGGCCGTCGCGGTGCGCATCGCCAGGGCGGCGCCGAGGCAGTAGCCGATGACGGCGACCGGACCGGGACGGACCTCGGGCCGAGCCGCGAGGAACCCGAGATAGGCGCCGGCGTCACTCAGGACCCGTTCGGTGGTGTGCGCCTCGATCAAGGGCATCAGCCGGGCGATGACCTCGGGCCGGACCTCTTCTCCGATGTGCGCGGGAAGGTCGATCACGGGCGCCGGGCCGTGCCGGTGGTAGAGGTTGGGGACGAGCACGTAGTACCCGTGCCCGGCCAGCTCGCGGGCCCGCTGTTCCAGCTCGGGCCGCAGGCCGAAGGCGTCCGAATACAGCAGCACCCCCGGGTGGGGACCGCCGTCGGGAAAGGCGGCGAAGGCGTCGGCCTGGCCGTCAGGGGTGGGAATCCGTGGTCAGGCCCCCTCACCGACAGCGCCGTGAGGGGGCCGTTCCTGGGATAGGGCTTACTTCTTGCCCTGGTTCTTGACCGCTTCGATGGACTCCTTGGCGGCCGCCGGGTCGAGGTACTCGCCGCCCTTCTTGAGCGGCTCGAAGTCCTCGTCCAGTTCGTACTGGAGGGGGATGCCGGTCGGGATGTTCAGGCCCGCGATGTCCTCGTCGGAGATGCCGTCGAGGTGCTTGACCAGCGCGCGCAGGGAGTTACCGTGCGCGGCGATGAGCACGTTACGGCCCGCGGCGAGGTCGGGGACGATCGTGTCGTACCAGTACGGCAGCATCCGGTCGACGACGTCCGCGAGGCACTCGGTGCGGGGACGCAGCTCGGACGGCAGCAGCGCGTAGCGGGGGTCGTTCGCCTGGGACAGCGGGTCGCTGTCGGCGATCGGCGGCGGAGGGGTGTCGTAGGAGCGGCGCCAGGTCATGAACTGCTCTTCGCCGTACTCCTCACGGGTCTGAGACTTGTTCTTGCCCTGAAGGGCGCCGTAGTGGCGCTCGTTGAGGCGCCACGACCGGCGTACCGGGATCCAGAGCTGCTCGGCGGCGTCGAGCGCGATGTTGGCCGTGCGGATCGCGCGCTTGAGCACCGAGGTGTGCACGACGTCGAGGCGGAGCCCCGCGTCGAGCAGAAGGTCGCCGCCGTTGACGGCTTCGTCCTCGCCTTTCTCGGACAGGTCAACGTCGACCCAGCCGGTGAACAGGCCTTCGGCGTTCCAAACGCTCTCGCCGTGCCGGAGAAGTACCAATGTCGCCATGGTCAGCGAGCCTACTGGGTGTTCCTCTCAGGCCTCGTCGGTGGCGGGCCGGTCGGGCAGGATCCGCGCGAACGGGCGGAGGTTCGCGAGGCTCTCTCCGCGTTTGACGCGCCATTCCCATTCACGGCGGATGGAGCTCGCGAAGCCCAGTTCGAGGGCGTGGTCGAAGTTCTCGTCGGAGTAGGTGAGCACGCAGCCGAGGACGCGGTCGATCTCCTCGGGCGTGATCGACGAGAGCGGGAGCCTGCCGACGAGGTACACGTCGCCGACCGGGTCGAGGGCGAAGCCGACGCCGTACATGCCGCCGTTCTTGCGGAGCAGCCAGCCGTAGAACTCCTGGTGGTTCTCGTCCGGCTGGCGGCAGAAGAACGCCTCGACGTGCAGGCTGTGGTCGCCGGCGATCAGCCACGTCATCGTGGCCAGCTTGTGCTGGCCGGGGAGCTTCACGAGGTACGCCCCAGGGCGCGGGCGTTCGTACTCCAGGTCCTGTTCGTCCAGGATCGCCTTCAGCGCCTTGTCGGCGTCGCTCATGAGTCTCCCCTCAGGCCGACACGGCCATCGTGCGCTCGCCCACGGCTTCGGTGTAGACGTCGATGAGGCGGTCGGCCGTGGCCTGCCAGTCGAACTGCGCGGCGTGGCGTACGGCGGCGCGGGACATGCGGCGTACGCGGTCGGGCGCGCCGAGCAGGCGGCGGAGCACGCGGGCGTAGTCGGCGGGGTCGTGGCCCGCGACGAGCAGTCCGGACACCCCGTCGCGTACGGCGGTGCGCAGGCCGCCGACCGAGGCCGCGACGACCGGGGTGCCGCAGGCCTGCGACTCGACGGCGACCAGGCCGAACGACTCGCTGTGCGAGGGCACGACGGTGACGTCGGCGGCGCGGTACCAGTCGGCCAGCTCGGCCTGCGGGCACGGCGGCGCGAAACGCACGATGTCGTCGATGCCGAGGGAGGTCGCGAGGCGCAGCAGCTCTTCGGGCCGCGCGCGTGCCGAGCCGCTGGGGCCGCCGACGACGGCCACGAGCAGTTTCTCGCGTAGCGAGGGGTCCTGCCGCACCATGCGCGCGGCGGCGTGCAGGAGCACGTCGGGCGCCTTGAGCGGCTGGATGCGGCCGACGAACAGCAGGATGTTGCGGTCCTCGGGCAGGCCGAGGCGCCGTCGGGCCTCCGCGGAGGAGGCGTCCGGCGTGAACGTCGACAGGTCGGCGCCGGGCAGGACGGTCGCGACCTGGTCCGGGTCGGCGTCGTACAGCGAGATCAGCTGCTCGGCCTCGTCACCGGTGTTGGCGATCAGGCGGTCGGCGTAGTCGACGATCCGCTGCTCGCCGACCACGCGCCCGAGCGGCTCGGGCGAGTCGCCTTCGGCGAGCGAGGCGTTCTTGACCTTGGCGAGCGTGTGCATCGAGTGGACGAGCGGCACGCCCCAGCGCCGCCGCGCGGCCCAGCCCGACTGGCCGGACAGCCAGTAGTGCGAATGGATCAGGTCGTAGTGACCGGGTTCGTGCACGGCCTCGGTGCGCAGCAGCCCCGAGGTGAACGCGCACATCTGGCGCGGCAGCTCGGTCTTCTCCAGCTCCTCGAACGGGCCCGCCGCGACATGGCGGACCATCACACCGGGGGCCAGCTCGGCGACCGGCGGCAGGGCACGCGTGGTCGCCCGTGTGAACAGGTCGACCTCGATGCCGCGCTCGGCCATCCGCTTGGCGACCTCGACGATGTAGACGTTCATCCCGCCGGCGTCCCCGGTCCCCGGCTGGTCGAGGGGCGACGTGTGAACACTGATCGTCGCTACCCGGCCAAGACGTGACACGGACACCACCTCCGGTACAAGAACCTACCTACCGCGCTCCGGCATTCCCGTTGTGGCCCACTCCCCTGCCAACCGCAGGCCAAACGGCTGCGATGATTGCGTGCGTGCGAAAGACAGCAGTGGTGACCGGAGCGAGCAGCGGCATCGGCGCGGCGACCGCGCGCCGGCTCGCCGCCGAGGGATTCGACGTGGTCCTGGCGGCGCGCCGCCGTGACCGCCTGGAGGAGCTGAAGGACGAGATCGAGGGTTCGGACCCGCAGGGACGCCGTGGCGGCGTCGCCGTGGTCACGCTCGACGTCACGGACCAGGAGTCGGTGGACGCCCTCGCCGCCGGGCTGAGGCAGTGCCACGTACTGGTCAACAACGCCGGCGGCGCGTTCGGGCTCGATCCCGTCGCCAAGGCCGACACCGATGACTGGCAGCGGATGTACGACACGAACGTGCTCGGCCTGATGCGGGTGACCAAGGCGCTGCTGCCGATGATCATCGAGAGCGGCGAGGGTCACATCGTCAACATCACGTCGCTGGCCGGCCACGCCGTGTACGAGGGCGGCGCCGGCTACACGGCCGCCAAGCACGCGGCCTCGGCGGTCAACGACACCCTGCGGCTGGAGCTGTACGACCAGCCCGTACGGGTGACCGAGGTGGCGCCCGGCCTGGTGCGCACCGAGGAGTTCTCCCTCACGCGTTTCAAGGGCGACCAGGAGAAGGCCGACAAGGCGTACGACGGCGTGCCGGACCCGCTGACCGCGGATGACATCGCCGACTGTGTCGGCTGGGCCGTGACCCGGCCCGCGCACGTCAACATCGACCGGATCGACGTCAAGCCGCGCGCGCAGGCCGCGGCCCACAAGGTCCACCGCGTCTGACCTCGCGGTGCCGAAGGAGACCCGTCCCCGGCGGCCCGTGGGCGCCGTCACGCGCGGCACGACCGCGCCCAACCGGCTGCGCCGCGTCGACCGCTGGATCACGCACGTGTACGGCCCGGCGCTCCGCCGCGAGCCGCGTCCGCTGGTCGTCGACCTCGGGTACGGCGCCTCGCCGGTCACCACGGCCGAGCTGTTCACGCGGCTGCGGGCGGTGCATCCGGGGGTCGAGGTCGTCGGCATCGAGATCGACCCGGCCCGTGTCGCGGCGGCCAAGCCGTACCAGCGTGACGGCCTGTCCTTCCGGCTCGGCGGCTTCGAGCTGCCGGTCGACCGGCGGCCGTCGCTGATCAGGGCGTTCAACGTGCTGCGCCAGTACGGCGAGGCCGAGGCGTGGACCGCCTGGGAGCGCCTGCGCGCCGGTCTGGCGCCGGACGGCGTCCTCGTCGAGGGCACGTGCAGCGAGACGGGCCGTCTCGCCGTGTGGGCGACGCTGGACCGCGGGCCCGCGCCCCGTACGATCACGTTCGCCGCGCACCTGCGGACCCTTCCGAGGCCATCCGAGCTGGCCGAACGCCTGCCCAAGACCTTGATCCACCGCAACGTCCCCGGTGAGCGGGTGCACGGCCTGCTCACGGCGTTCGACCGGGCGTGGACGGTGTCCGCGCCGCAGTCGGTGTTCGGGCCGCGCCAGCGCTGGATCGCCGCCGTGGAGCTGCTCGCGCGCGACCATCCCGTGTACACGCGGGCACCGCTCGGCGGCCGGGCCCGCTGGCGCCTCGGCGAGGTGACCCTGCCGTGGTCCGCGGCGGGCCCGCGTACGCCGTTCGCCTGACGGCCCGTGCCCCATTTCACACCCCGTTGCTCGTGAATTCGGAGTCAGATTTCAGGACTTTCGGCCATGGAAGCGTCCGGCGGCGTGGACAACCGTGGAAATACCGAACTCCGGTACTTCTGAGGAGATGATTCTCATGCGCGAAGGCCACGAGATGCGCATGCGTGAGGGCCACGGGATGCGATGGGGTGGCCTCGCAGGCATCGGCGCGGTGATCTCAGCGATCGTCGCGCGCCTGGTGATGGGCAGCACGCCGCGAAACAACGACACCATGGGCGTGATCGCCACGTACATGAACGACAACCGGGGCAGGATCCTGCTGGCGACACTGCTGTACGCGATCGCCGCCGCACTGCTCCTGTGGTTCGGCGCGTCACTGGCCACCGCCTTCCGGCGCGCGGACGACACGAGCGACGCGCCCTCGGTCGTACTGGCCGGATTCACGCTCGTCGCCGGGATCGCGTTCCTCTCCGCGGCGATGTTCGGCGCCGCCGTCTACGCACTGACCGTCCACGCGGGCCTGCTGATCCTCGCGGCCGTGCCGTACAGCACGGCGACGGTGATGGGGACGGTCGGTGGTATCGCGTTGGCGGTGCCACTCGTCGCCAGCGCCATCGCGATCATGCGGACGCACGTACTGCCGATGTGGATGGCGTACTTCGCCGGGATCGTCGCACTGGTCTCCGTCGTCGCGGCGTTCACGGTGTGGGCGACGCGCGGCGCATGGGCGCCCGGCGGCATCCTCGCGACGTACGTCCCGGCCATCCTGATGGCGGTCTGGGTTCTCGCCGCGGGCGCGATGCTGGCGCGTGAGCACATGCCGAGCGTGGCGGCGCGCACACCGCACGCCATGGGGGCCTGACCTGCCGGAGTCGGCGGCCGTGGCCCGGCGTGTTCGCGCGCCGGGCCATGGCTCATTCGTCGCCCAGGGCCTGCTCGAAGGCGGCGAGGACATCGGGCGTGAACAGCACGAACCTCGCCTCTTCCACCCGCGTCGGCGTCTCGCGTACGGTCCGGACCGCGATGCGCGCGGCGTCGTCGAGCGGCCATCCGTAGATGCCCGCCGACACCGCCGGGAACGCGACGGTCGCCGCGCCCAGCTCGTCGGCCACCCGGAGTGACTCCCGGTAGCACGACGCCAGCAGCTCCGAGCGGTCCTCGGACTTGGCGTACACGGGGCCGACCGTGTGGATCACCCAGCGGGCCGGCAGGCGTCCGGCGGTCGTCGCCACGGCCTGCCCGGTCCGCAGCCCTTTGCCGTACCGGGAGGCGCGCAGCTCACGGCACTCGGCGAGGATCTCCGGACCGCCACGGCGGTGGATCGCCCCGTCGACGCCTCCCCCGCCCAGCAGCGACGAGTTGGCCGCGTTGACGACCGCGTCGGCCTCCTGCCGGGTGATGTCACCCTGGACCAGTGTGATGCGCATGCCCCGAGTCTGGGTCATCGCGGGGCCGGACGGACCACCGGGTACTCGTCAGCCCCAGGCTCCGGCGACCTGCTTGGTGGGGATGTTCAGGCGGTTGAAGACGTTGGTCGTGGCGATGCACAGCACGAGCGCGGCGAGGCCTTCCTCGTCGTAGTGGCGGGCGGCCTCGTCCCAGACAGCGTCCGGCACCGGGTCCGTACGGTCGGACAGGCGGGTGACGGCCTCGGTGAGGGCCAGCGCCGCGCGCTCGGCGTCGGTGAAGTACGGCGTGTCACGCCAGGCGGCCACGGTGTCCACGCGCTCCTCGCCCTCGCCCGCCTTCCTGGCCCCGGCGGCGCCCGCCTGCACGCACGAGCTACAGCCGTTGACCTGGCTGGCCCGCAGGTGCACCAGGGCGAGCGTCCCCTCCGGAACGCCCTTGCCGTGGACGGAGGCGGCCAGCGCCTGCACGGCCGGCATGGCCTCCGGGATGATCATGGCCGGGTTCTTCATTCGTTCCTGCATCGCGGTTCTCCAAGCGGTCGGGATCGTCGCGATTCACGCTAGGCGCGGCCCGCCGGCCGGCGCTTCTCGATTCCTGACCGGTCGGGCCGCGCCGCGCGGGTCAGCGAACGCAGGGCGGCGGGCGCGAGCGCCAGGGTGAGGACGGCCGAGACGATCAGGCCCGTCCGGATACCGGCGAACCGGATCAGCGGGCCGCCGAGGAGCAGCCCGGCCGGCGCGGCGACGGCCGAGCCGGCCGCCCAGAGGGTGAGCACCGGCTGCTGCTGGTCGCGGTCGAGCCTGCTCTGCACCAGGCTGTACACGACCGGCGTGAACGGGGCGTACACGAGGCCTCCCACGGCGAACGCCGCCGCCGCGACGACGACGTCCGGGGCCAGCGCGAGCACGACCACGCAGCCGCCCCACGCACCAATGATCGTCACGAGGAGCGCGGTCTGGGGAAGGCGGCGCAACCGGTCGGTCGCCACCGCCCCCACCAGGGCGCCGACGCCGAAGGCCGTCCAGACGTAGCCCAGTGCCGCGCCCGAGGCGTGGAGCGGCCCGCGTACGAGCAGCGGCAGGGCGACCTCGACCGGCATGTAGAACAGGTTGAAGAAGATCACGACCGCGAACAGCCACGCCGTGACCGGGATGCGCCGCAGGATCATCCAGCCCGAGGCCGACGGCGCGGTCCCCTCGGCCGCCTCGCTCGTACCCGGCGGGACCGCGACCAGGACGACCACCAGCAGGGCGACGAAGCTGAGCCCGTCGAGCAGGAGGACGAATCCGGGGCTGACCGCCGTCGCCAGGATGCCGCCGAGCACGGGTCCGATGACGTACGCGGTCACGCTGTCGCTCGTGCCCAGCAGCCCGTTGGCGGCGAAGCGCCCCTCCTCACCGGCGAGCCCCGTCGCGATGAGGCGCCTGCCGCTCGACGCCAGCAGCCGCAGGCCCGACCCCGCGAACAGCGCGACGCCGAGGAGCCAGAGCGGGAGCGCGTCCGCCAGCGCGAGCAGGGCGACGCCGGTCAGCACGGCGAACCGCAGGACGCAGTCGGTGGCCAGGAGCGCGCGGGGCCGGAACCGGCGGTGCCCCAGGCCGACGACCAGGCTCACCGCCACCGCGAGCGCGTACGGGGCGGCCTCGATGAGGGCGACGGCCAGCGCGGGGCTCAGCCCGCCGTGCACGCGCAGCGTCTGCAGCGGCAGGGCGACGATGACCATGCCGTCGCCGGCCTTGGACACCATGTCGCCGCTGATCAACAACGCCAGCCGGCGGTCGCGGAGCACCTGGCGGTAGGAGTGGTCCGTCACGACCGACACCCTTGCCGCCGGACGTGTCCGGAGGCAAGGGTGAACGCGAACGTCACACGACGCTGATGCCCGGCATCGGACAGAGCATCTTCTTCGCCATCGACGGCCTATGTGTGTCCATGTGGTGCCGTTACTTCCTGCGGTGATGGATCCGGTGCGCGTGGCGGCTGTGAGTGACGGTGACCGAACGCGAGTGGCGCCCGCGCGTCACGTCGAGGTCGGTGACCGTGTCGTTGCCGTTGTGGGCTACCGCGGACGCCCCGCCCGGCCGTCTCACCACCCTGCCCGGCCGGTACGTGACCACGACGACCGCCGTCGACGGATCCGACGTGACCCGTACGCCGCCCGGCGTGGTGCCGTAGGCGATCGCGGTGTCGCTGATGGTCCCGGCGGCGGCGTCGCGCCGCGTGACGGTGTACATGCCCGTGCAGTCGGTCGACGCCCCCGGCGCCAGCGTCGTCACCGGGCACGTGACCACCGGTCGCCCGCCGGAGCCGGAGAACAGGATGTCGGTCGCGCCGACGCCGCTCAGGGGCGTCGTCCCGGTGTTGGTGACCAGGTAGTGGAAGGTCACCATCTGCCCGGGCTCCGTCACCCTCGCCGGTGTGGCCGTCTTGACGACCGTCAGCGCGGCGGACGGCGCGGTGGTGACGACGGCGATCGACAGCGCCGACGTGACCCGCGGCCCGGTCGGCGGCGTCCCGGAGGCCGTCGCCGCGTTGGTGACGGAACCGGCGTCGATGTCGGCCTGGGTCACCGTGTACGTACCCGTGCACGTCGTGGACGCCAGCGGCGCCAGCGTCGTGACCGGGCAGGTGATCACCGTCGGCGTCCCCGTACCGGAGAACACGCTGTCGGTGGCGCTCACGCTCGTCAGGGTCGTGTTACCGGTGTTGGTGACCAGGTAGGAGTACGTCACGACCTGACCCGCCGCCGTCACCACGGTCGGCGAGGCCGACTTGGCGAGCGTCAGCGCGGGCGCCGCCGTGGCGGTGACCGTGGCGGTCGACGGGTTCGAGGTGACCGCCGGGCCGGTCGGCGGCGTGCCGGTCGCGACACCGGTGTTGGTGATCGAACCGGCGTCGATGTCGGCCTGTGTGACGGTGTAGGTGCCCGTGCAGGTCGTGGTCGCCAGCGGCGCCAGCGTCGTGACCGGGCACGTGATCACCGGCGGTGTGCCCGTGCCGGAGAACACCGTGTCGGCGGCGGTCACGCCGGTCAGGGTCGTGTTGCCGGTGTTGGTGGCCAGGAACGAGTACGTCACGATCTGGCCCGCCGCCGTCACCGTCGTCGGTGAGGCGGTCTTCGCCAGCGTCAGCGCCGGAGCGGCCGTGGCCGTCACCGTCGCGGTCGACGGGTTCGAGGTGACCGCCGGGCCGGTCGGCGGCGTACCGGTCGCGACACCCGTGTTGGTGATCGAACCGGCGTCGATGTCGGCCTGCGTCACCGAGTACGAACCCGTGCACGTCGTGAACGCCAGCGGCGCCAGCGTCGTGACCGGACACGTGATCACCGGCGGCGTCCCCGTACCGGAGAACGCCGTGTCGGCCGCGGTCACACCGGTCAGGGTCGTGTTGCCCGTGTTGGTGACCAGGAACGAGTACGTCACCACCTGGCCCGCCGCCGTCACCGTCGTCGGTGACGCGGACTTCTCCAGCGTCAGCGCCGGAGCGGCCGTGGCCGTCACCGTCGCGGTCGACGGGTTCGACGTGATCGCCTCGCCGCCGGGCGGAGTGCCGGTGGCGGTCGCCGTGTCGGTGAAGGAGCCGGCGTCGATGTCGGCCTGGGTCACGATGTAGGTGCCCGTGCACGTCGTCGAGTCCTGCGGCTCCAGCGTCGTCAGCGGGCACGTGATCACCGGCGGTGTGCCCGTACCGGAGAACGCCGTGTCAGCGGCGTTCACGCCGGTCAGGGTCGTGTTGCCCGTGTTGGTGACCAGGTACGAGTACGTCACGATCTGGCCCGCCGCCGTCACCGACGCCGGTGACGCCGACTTGAGCAGTGCCAGCGCGGGAGCCGCGGTCGCGGTCACGGTCGCCGTCGACGGGTCCGACGTCACCGCCGGGCCGGTCGGCGGCGTGCCCGTCGCCGTCGCCGTGTCCACGACGGAACCGGCATCGATGTCGGTCTGGGTGACCGGGTACGTCGCCGTGCACGTCGTGGACTCCTGCGGCTGCAGCGTCGTCGCCGGGCAGCTGATCACCGGCGGCGGGCCCGAGCCCGAGAACGACGTGTCGGTCACGCTGATACCGGTCAGGGTCGTGTTGCCCGCGTTCGTGACCAGGAACGAGTACGTCACCATCTGGCCGGCCGTCGTCACGACGGCAGGGTCGGCCGACTTGAGCAGCGCCAGCGCGGGAAGCGCCGTGGCCGTGACCGTCGCCGTCGACGGGGCGGCGGTCACCGTCTCGCCGGTCGGCGCGATGCCGGTCGCGGTCGCCGTGTTGACGATGGAGCCGGCGTTGATGTCGGCCTGCGTCGTCACGTACGTGCCCGTGCAGGTCGTCGTCTCCTGCGGCGCCAGCGTGGACACCGGGCAGGTGATGACCGGCGGCGTCCCGGTCCCGGAGAACGCGGTGTCCGCGGCGGTCACGCCCGTGAGCGTCGTGTTGCCGGTGTTGGTGAGCATGTACGAGTAGGTGACCACCTGGCCCGCCGACGCCACGGCCGACGGACTGGCCGTCTTCAGCAGCGCCAGCGCGGGCGTGGCCGTCACCGTGATCGTCGCCGTCGACAGGGCCGAGGTGACTGCCGGGCCGGTCGGCGGAGTGCCGGAGGCCGTCGCGGTGTCCACGATCGAGCCGGCGTCCACGTCGGCCTGGGTCGAGATGTACGTGCCGGTGCAGATGGTCGTCGCCTGCGGGGCCAGCGTCGTCACCGGACACGTGATCACCGGCGGCGTCCCCGTACCGGAGAACGCCGTGTCGGTCGCGCTCACGCCGGTCAGGTCCGTGTTGCCCGTGTTGGTGATCGCGTACGAGTAGGTGACCGTACGGCCGGCCGTGGACAGCGTGGCCGGCGTGACCGTCTTCAGCAGCGCGATGCTCGGCGCCGCGGTGGCCGTGACCGTCGCCGTCGCCGGGTCCGAGGTCACCGCCGGGCCGGTCGGCGGAGTACCCGTCGTGGTCCCCGTGTTGACGATGGAACCGGCGTTGATGTCGGCCTGCGTCGTCACGTACGTGCCCGTACAGATCGTCGTCGCCTGCGGCGCCAGTGGCGTCACCGGACACGTGATCACCGGCGGCGGGCCCGTACCGGAGAACGACGTGTCGGCCGCGCTCACATTGGTCAGGGTCGTGTTACCGGTGTTGGTTACCCAGAACGAGTAGGTGATGATCTGGCCCGCACTCGTCACCGACGTCGGATCGGCGGTCTTCAGCAGCGCCAGCGCGGGTGTCGGGTTGGACGTGATCGTCGCCGTCGACGGGGCCGAGGTGACCGCCGGGCCCGTCGGCGGAGTGCCGGAGGCGGTCGCGGTGTTGACGACCGTACCGGCGTCGACGTCGGCCTGGGTGACCACATAGGTGCCCGTGCACGTGGTGGCCGCCCCGGGCGCCAGCGTCGTCACCGGGCAGGTGATCACCGGCGGCGTCCCCGTACCGGAGAACGCCGTGTCGGTCGCGCTCACGCCGGTCAGGTTCGTGTTGCCCGTGTTGGTGACCAGGAACGAGTACGTCACCGTACGACCGGCCGCGGTCACGGTGATCGGGCTGACCGTCTTCAGCAGCGCGATGCTCGGGTTCGAGTCGACCGTGACCGTCGCCGTCGACGGGTTCGAGGTCACCGCCGGGCCGACCGGCGGAGTGCCCGTCGCCGTCGCCGTGTCCACGATGGAACCCGCGTCGATGTCGGCCTGCGTCACCACGTACGTGCCCGTACAGGTCGTCGAGGCGTCAGGGGCCAGCGTCGTCACCGGACAGGTGATCACCGGCGGTGTCCCCGTACCGGTGAACGACGTGTCGGCCGCGCTCACGCCGGTCAGGGTCGTGTTGCCGGTGTTGGTGACCTGGAAGTGGTATGTCACGATCTGGCCGGCCGACGTCACGGTCGACGGAGTGGCCGCCTTCAGCAGCGCCAGCGACGGGCCAGGCGTGGTGTCGACGGTGAACGTCGACGGGTTCGAGGTCACCGCGGGCCCGGTCGGCGGAGTGCCCGACGCCGTCGCCGTGTCGGTGAAGAAGCCTGCGTCGATGTCGGCCTGCGTGACCGTGTACGTGCCCGTACAGGTCGTGAACGCACCCGGCACCAGCGTCGTCACCGGACAGGTGATCACCGGCGGCGTCCCCGTACCCGAGAACGTCGTGTCCGTCGCGCTCACACCGGTCAGCGTCGTGTTGCCCGTGTTGGTGACCGCGTACGAGTAGGTCACCGTCTGGCCGGCCGCGGTCACCGAAGAGGGCGACGCCGTCTTCAGCAGCGCCAGCGTGGGAAGCATCGTGGCCGTGACCGTCGCGGTCGACGGCGGGGACGTGATGATCCCTCCGCCCGGCGCCGTGGCGGACGCGATCGCCGTGTCGACGATCGATCCCGCGTCGATGTCGGCCTGGGTGACCGTGTACGTGCCCGTGCAGGTCGTCGACGCATCCGGCGCCAGCGTCGTCACCGGACAGGTGATCGTCGGCGGCGGGCCCGTACCCGAGAACGACGTGTCGACCACGTTCAGCAGGGTCAGGCTCGTGTTGCCGTTGTTGGTGACCGCGAACGAGTAGGTCACCGTCTGGCCGGCCGTCGTCACGGTCGACGGGACGGCCGTCTTCAGCAACGCCAGGCTCGGATGCGGCGTGGACGTGATGGTCACCGACGACGGGTTCGAGGTCACCGCCGGGCCGGTCGGCGGAGTGCCCGTCGCCGTCGCCGTGTCGGAGACGGAACCGGCGTCGACGTCGGCCTGCGTGGTGACGTACGTGCCCGTACAGGTCGTCGACACACCCGGCGCCAGCGTCGTCACCGGACACGTGATCACCGGCGGCGGGCCCGTACCCGAGAACGACGTGTCGGCCGCGCCCACGCCGGTCAGCGTCGTGTTCCCGGTGTTGATGACAAGGAAGCTGTACGTGACCGTACGCCCGGCGCTGGAGAAGGTGATCGGTGAGGCCGTCTTCAGCAGCGACAGGCTCGCCGCCGCCGCCGCCGTCACCGTCGCGGTGGACGGCGGCGAGGTCACCGGCGGCCCCGTCGGCGGCGTGGCCGTCGCCGTCGCGGTGTCGACGATCGATCCCGCGTCGATGTCGGCCTGGGTGACCGTGTACGTGCCGGTGCACGTGGTCGACGCCTGCGGCGCCAGCGTCACCACCGGGCAGTTGATCGTCGGCGGCGTCCCGGTACCCGTGAACGACGTGTCGACCACGTTGAGCAGGGTCAGGCTCGTGTTACCGGTGTTGGTGACCAGATACGAGTAGGTGATCGTCTGGCCGGCGGTCGTCAGTGCGGACGGTGAGGCCGTCTTCAGCAGTGCCAGCGCGGACGTCGTGATCGCGGTGACCGTCGCCGTCGACGGAGCGGAGGTCTCCGGCGGGCCGGTCGGCGGGGTGCCCGTCGCCGTCGCGGTGTCCACGATCGCTCCCGCGTCGACGTCGGCCTGCGTCGAGGTGTAGGTGGCCGTACAGGTCGTCTGCGCCCCCGGCGCCAGCGTCGTCACCGGACAGGTGATCACCGGCGGCGGGCCCGTGCCCGAGAACGCGGTGTCGGCCACACTCAGGCCGGTGAGCACCGTGTTCCCGGTGTTGACGACCAGGAAGCTGTACGAGATCAGCCGCCCGGACCTGGTGAAGGTCACCGGCGACGCCGTCTTCAGCAGCGCCAGCGACGGGACCGCCGCGGGCACGTTCACCGTCGCGGTCGCGCTGGCCGTCCCGACGTCGGTCGGGATGTCGGCGCTGGCGAAGGTGACGGTCGCGGTGTTGGTCACCGTCGTGCCGGGAGAGTTCGGCCCGAGCGTCACCCGGAACTTCACCGACGTGGACTGGCCGGGTGTCAGCGAGCCGCCGGCGAACGCCGTCGCGCCGTTCCCCAGTTGCGCGTGGACCGCGTTGCCGACGAACTCGCCCTGGTCGTCCCCCACCTGGTCGGTCTTGGGCCCGGTGTTCGGGCCCGAGGCGATGGAGATCGTCCCCGGGACGTAGGTGGTGTTGGCGGGGATCGGGTCGGAGAACAGCACGTTGACGGCGTTGTCGTCGCCGGTGTTGGTCGCCGTGCTCGTGTATTCCACGACGGAGCCGGGTCCAGGCGTGCCCCCGCCCACCACCTGGGCGGACTTCGTCATCTGGATCTCGGCCTGGTGGAGGTCGGTCTGGGTGAAGAAGGCGTGCGGCCAGTACGCGTCACCCGTGGTGCGGAAGGTGAACTGGGCCGAGGTGTCGCCGTTCACGAACGCCGAGGACGCGTTGATGATGTTCGAGTCGTACCCGAGCGTGTTCGTGAAGGTGGGGTTCCGGGCCGTCACCTGGCTGCCCAAGTTGGCGATCGTTGAGTTGAAGAAGTTGTTCGGCGGGTGGAGCGCGTCGGTGAGCGTGGTCAGCGGCCCGTTGGTGGACTTGACGAGCAGGGAGTCGCCGACGATCGCGTTGTCGCCGTCATAGGCGATCTGGCCGAGCTGGACGTTCACCGGGCCCGTGGTCGCGGTCTGGAAACCGGACAGGTTGATGGTGGTGTCCGGGTTGCCGTTCTGCTGTTCGAGGAAGCCGTCGAAGATCGAGATGTTCCGCAGCGGCAGGGCCGGGTCGCGGTAGGCCACCACGAGCGACCAGCCGCCGAACGCTCCCAGGCCGTCGAAGCCCTGACCGGCCTGGATGTTCCCCACCGAGTACGTGCCGGCGCCCGCCGAGGCCACCAGCGAGGTGACGTCCGCGGACGCGCCGTAGACGATGCCGGCGGCGGTCACATTGTCGGGAGTGTCCCCGATGCTTCCGGGCGTGGCCGTGATCGTCTGGTAGCCGCCACCCGGAGCCTTGATGCGCACCTGGCCGCGCTGGGCGATCGCGGGCGAGAATCGGTTGCCGGGCGGCAGGCCCGGAGTGTCGGTCGTGGTCTCGGACCGGCCACCCCAGTAAAGCCGCGCGGTCGCCACCTGGGCGCCCGGCGTCAGCTGGAGGTCGGCGGTGCTGGAGTCGAATGTGGACGGGTCACCGTCCACATCCACGTACTGGGCGGCGACGCTGTTGTTGCCCGTGCCGTTCTGGCGCGTGAGACAGTCGGCGACGGCCGGCGGGTAACAGGTCATGACCGTGTTCCCGGCCCGGGTCACCGCCCCCCGGTAACTGTCGGCGTACCGCTGGGAGAACGTGATCGGCGCCTTGTGCGCCTTGCTCGACGACCGCCGCTGCGCCTTCGCGTCGTCGGCCTGGGACGACTTCGGTGACGACTTCGGCGCGGCGGAGGCGGCCTGGCAGGTGGTCCCCGCGTCCGCGTCGACCGTGCGGATCGGCGTCTTCCCGGGGCGCACGGCGTACTGGACCGTGGCGTGCGCGCCCGCGGCGAGGTCACCGGTCCACTTGAGCAGAGGGCTCGTGAAGGCCAGGCGTCCCGCGCTCGCCCGCGAGTCGCCCAGGGCCGAGCCGCTGAGGTCCTCGGAGAAGGTCGCGCCCCTGGCGCCGACGCCTGCGGCGTTGGCGATGTCGATCGTGACGATCTGGCGCCCGTCGGCGGGGCGTACCTGCCGCGTCAGCCGCAGGGTCGGGCCGGTACGTCCCGGACCGCAGTCGATCACCCCTTGCGCGGCGGGTCCCTCGGAATAGGAGGCAGAGGACGCGTGCACCATCGGTCCCAGCCCGACCACGCATGCCATAAAAGCCGCAAAGGCACTGTTGCCCAGTTTCTTGCGCGCGAAAGTACCGACCATCGGAAAAGATCCTCCCCGCAGGCTTTCCGGCAGCTTTCTCCGGATTCCGAAAACGGGGGGTCAGCACTCTCCGACGCTGTGATCATGAGCGCAGCTGAGAAATAGCCAAATCGCGCCGCACTGAAACCTGTCCGGTTCATGCGCCCGCCGAAGCCATTCACGAAATGGCTTTGCAGGCACAATGTCCAAATGATCGGGCTAGCCGAGAAGCGTAACGTCGAGGCGGCGAAGGCGTTCGGGGTCGGCGAGAATGTCCATCTCCACGATCCGGCCGTTCGCGACGGTGACGCCCATGACCGACACGAGCGCGCCGTCCCTCACCACGACGACTCCCGCGGCCCCGTTCACCAGGGCCGGTCGCTCGTCCGTGGCCAGCCGGGCGAACATCAGCGCGCCGCTCGCCACGTCGCGCGCGCCGCGGACCAGCTTCGAGCCGACCCCGTAGTCGGCCCGCAGGACGACGTCGGGGTCGAGGACGGCGACGAGCGCGTCGAAGTCGCCGTCGCGCGCGGCGCCGAGGAAGGCGTCGACGACCTCGCGCTGGCGAGTCACGTCGTTCTCCGGCACCGGCGCGGTTCCCTGGACGCGACGGCGGGCGCGGCTGGCGAGCTGGCGGGCCGCGCCCGCCGAGCGGCCGACGATCGGGGCGATCTCGTCGTACGGCACGGCGAACATGTCGTGCAGGACGAACGCCAGGCGTTCGGCGGGTTCGAGGGTCTGGAGCACGACGAGCAGGGCGAGCCCGACCGAGTCGGACAGCAGCGCCTCCTGCTCGGGGTCGATCGCGCCGGCGAGGCTGACGACCGGGTCGGGCACGCCCACGTCCAGCGGGTCCTCGCGCCGCGACGTACGCGAGCGGAGCATGTCCAGGCACACGCGGGCCACGACGGTCGTCAGCCAGCCGCCGAGGTTGCCGACCTCGCTGACGTCGGAGCGGTTGAGGCGCAGCCACGCCTCCTGCACCGCGTCGTCGGCCTCGCTGAGCGAGCCGAGCATCCGGTACGCCACGGCTCGCAGGTGGCCACGGCCCGCCTCGAAACGCTCGGCCAGAAGTTCCTTCTCGTCCATCGGTCACGCTCTCCCGTCGCGGTCTGTCACAGGGATGACGAGCCGGGACGATCCGATGTGACAGGGCCCGCCGGAGCGGTGGGCGCGATCCGGCGGGCCCTGGTCCGTGGTCAGCCGATGGCCAGGCCGTTCTGGGGGGTCTTAGAAGAGCGGGCCGCGGTTGCCGACGGGCGCGATGCGGGAGCGCGCGTTGACGCGAGCGGTCCACCGGGCCCTGTCGCCGGTCAGCAGGAGAGACGCCCCGCCGTCGGCGGCGTCCTCGCGGGTCGTGTCGCGCCGGCGCGTGTGCCGTCCCGCGGGTTCGCTCCAGGAGACCTCCGCCCAGGAGAGGCGTCCGAGCGGCACCGGGTCGTGGCCGGCGCGGTCGGCGAGGGCGTCGACGATGAGCAGCCCGCGTCCGCACTCGTCGTCGTCGGCCGGTGTGGCGGGCCGTACCCAGGAGACCCTGCCGAGGTCGAGGACCTCGACGCGCACCTGCCCGGGTTCGACGAGGAGCCGCAGCGTCACCGCGGACCCGTTGGTGTGGCGGATGGCGTTGGTGACCAGCTCGGAGGCGATCAGCTCGACGTCACCGGCCCGTGGCGAGCCGCCGAGGGCCATCCGGACGAGCCGGCGGGCGGTCTGGACGACGGAGGGGACTCCGGGTACGGAGAGGCGCCACTCGATCGGCGTGACGGCCGGCGCGTGCTCCTGGGCGAGGGCGCTCACGGGAGAAACCTCCCGGAAACCACTTGGCCACCTGCTGGTATCCGGCCGTATTCGCACTTCACGGCCACCTCCAAGGCTCGATCACCTGGGTGCGCTACATGCTCGTTATATATTCCGGTTAAGTGAGAGTCAATGGAGGATCCCAAGTCGGGCCGGGCCCCCGGTGCTTGACAGGGCGACCTAACATGGCTGACATGTAGGTAATCGGAAGGGGGTGACAGCGGTGCGACCGATACTCCTGGCCCTTCTGGCCAAAGAGCCTGCTCATGGCTACGAGCTGAAGCAGGCCCTCGAGCACACGTTCGGGAGTGCCTACCCATCGCCGAACATCGGCCAGATCTATGTCACGCTGGGTCGCCTGGAAAAGGACGGGCTGGTTTGCAGCCAGGACGTCGAGCAGACCAGCCGCCCGAACAAGAAGGTCTACGAGCTGACCCCTGCCGGCAGGGACGCCGTGGCGGCGTGGGTCGACGAACAGAGCGACGGCCCCCGACTCCGCGACGACTTCTTCGTGAAACTCGCCCTGGCCCCGGCCGCGGGAGCCGCGGACCGCATGACGCTGATCAACAGGCAGCGTCGCCACCTTCTGAACCTCATGCGCGGCCTCTCGGATCTCGCCTCGTCCACCGAGCGCGACAACAAGATCGCCCTCCTGCTCATCGAAGGCGCGCGCCTGCACCTCCAGGCCGATCTCGAATGGCTGGAGCACTGCCAGGAGGAGCTGACCTGACCGGCTGCCGCGCGGGCCGCGGGAAGCCGGCTCGCGCGACATCCCGTCCCGGCGGGCCTGCCCTGGGGGCGCCGGTCAGCGGTTGGTGATGACGCTCCTCAGGTCTCCGGCCAATTGCGTCACCGTCGTGTCGGGGTCCTGCCGGAAGGACAGCGCCCCGCTCACCGCGTTGGAGATCGCCAGGCTCACCTGATTGTAGTTCGGGCTCATCGGCCGGGGCTTCGCCGACAGGATGCTGTGCTTCAGCACCGGCAGGTACGGGAACCGCTTGATCAGAGCGGGGTCGTCGTAGAGACGCGTCCACACCGGCGGGAATGACCCCTTGATGAGGACCTGGCGTTCGTTCTCCAGGCCGGTGAAGTACTTGATGAAGGCGGTCGCCGTCTTCTGGTGCCTGGAGTAGGCGCTGACGGCGAGGTTGGCGCCGCCGAGCGAGCTGGAACCGGGACCGTCCTCCCCCGGGAGCAGGGTGACCCCGAACTTGTGCCGGATCTTGCTGTCCGGCCGTGCGGCCAGGCCGTACACGTACGGCCAGTTGCGGAGGAAGAGCAGCCGGCCGTCCTGGAACTCACGGCGGGACTCCTCCTCCTTGAAGGTCAGGGCCCGCTTGGGGATCCATCCCTCGCGGAAGCCCTGGACCAGGAACTCCAGCCCCTTGCGCGCCTGCGGCGAGTCGACCGCGACCTTCGAGCCGTCCCCGGTGATGACCGCTCCTCCGGCGGACTGCACGGCCTCGGCGAAGTTCACCGTCAGACCCTCGTAGGGCAGGAACTGCCCGGCGTACCCCTCAAGGCCGTACTTCGGTGCGACGGTCTTGGCGAGGTTCCGGAGTTCCGCCCAGGTCTTCGGCGGCTTCTCACCCGCCTTGTCGAGGATGTCCTTGCGGTAGTAGAGCAGCCCGGCGTTGGCCGTGTACGGGACGCCGTACAGCTTCCCGCCGTACACGGCCGTGTCCACGACGGGCTTCAGATACTGGTCGAGCGGGAACTGCCGCCGGTCGAGCGGGATGATCCAGCCGGCGTCCGCGAACTCCGCCGTCCACACGACGTCGATGTTGAGGACGTCGTAGCGATCGCTCTTCGCCTGAAGGTTGGTGACCATCTGGGCGTGCTGATCGTCGGCGGCCTCCGGAAGCTGAAGCAGGGTCACGCGCTCGGTGGGGTGTGCGGCGTTCCACTTGTCGACCAGCGGCTGCATGTATCCGGTGAGGTCACGGCCGGTGGCGAGCGTGATGGGGCCGCTCGATGAGACCGATGGCGAGTCGCTCGTCTCGTGCGAGGGGCCGGTCATTCCACACCCGGCCACCAGCACCATCACGACGGCAAGCCTGGTCGTCAGCGAACGAACCATGGTCGACCTCTTTCTGACCTTTTATCGAGTATGCGCGCGTTATGCATACGGGTTATTCGTACATCAACGGGAAGTTTCGGCTTCGTTACCTGTGTCAGGGTGACTCGTTCACGCCTAACATTCCTGGCATGTGGGATTCCTGAGGAGGTGGCCACGGGGTGCGATCGGTGTTGCTGGCTCTGCTGGCCAAGGAGCCTGCCCACGGGTACGAGCTGAGACAGGCCCTGGAGCGGACGTTCGGAAGTGCCTACCCCTCGCCGAACATCGGGCAGATCTACGTGACGCTCGGCCGGCTGGAGAAGGACGGGCTGGTCCGCGTCGACGACGTCGCACAGACCAACCGCCCCAACAAGCGCGTCTACGAGCTGACCGCCATCGGTCGCGAGGCCCTCGCCGCCTGGGTCGAGGAACCCAGCGACGGGCCGCGCGTCCGCAGCGAGTTCTTCCTGAAGCTGGCGATCGCCCCGCTGTCCGGCGCCGCCGACCGGGTGACGCTCATCAACCGGCAGCGTCGCCACCTGCTGAATCTCATGCGCGGCCTGGCCGTACAGGCCGATCAAGAAGAGGACAACCCCATCGCCGACCTGCTCATCGAAGGTGCCCGGCTGCACCTGCAAGCCGACCTCGACTGGCTCGTTCGCTGCCAGGAGGAACTCACGTGAGCTCTGCCGAGGATGTCGGCGCATCCCCCGAATCTGCCATGATTCGCACTAAGGATCTCGTGAAGGTCCATCATTCGGACGGAGTCGACGTCCATGCCATCCGCGGGATCGACCTCGTCGTGCACTCCGGCGAGTTCGTCGCGGTGATGGGCCCCTCCGGTTCCGGCAAGTCCACCGTGCTGCATCTGCTCGCCGGTCTCGTGCCCGCGACCAGCGGAGAGATCTGGCTGCGCGGCAGCAGGCTGGGCAAGCTCGGTGAGGCCGAGCGCGCCGTACTGCGCCGCCGCCACGTCGGCGTCGTGTTCCAGTTCTTCAACCTGATCTCGAACATGACCGTCGCCGACAACGTCGAGCTTCCGGCGCTGCTCGCCGGGGCGGGCCCGAAGCAGGCACGCGCGCGGCGGGAGAGCCTCCTGGAGGAGCTCGGGCTGAGCGAGCGCGCCGACGCGCAGCCCACCCGGTTGTCCGGCGGTGAGCAGCAGCGGGTCGCGCTCGCGCGCGCCCTCGCCAACGAGCCGAGCCTCCTGCTCGCCGACGAGCCCACCGGGAACCTCGACAGCACCAACACGCGGGATGTGATCCGGCTGCTGGAGAGGGTCCACGACCAGGGCCAGACGATCCTGCTGGTCACCCACGACGCCCGCGTCGCGAGCGCCGCCGACCGGGTCGTGTCGCTCTTCGACGGAATGATCGTCGACGACGCGACCGTACGCCCGTCGAACGGCGGCGCGACGTCCATCGGCTCCATCCTGGACCTCTGAGGGGGGCCGTGCACGCCACCATCCGCTGGATTCGCGCCGACATACGGGCCCGCCGTGGCCAGACGATCCTCACGGTCTGCGTGGTGGGCGGCGTCGTCACCGCCCTGATCATGTCGATCACCCTGCTCGCCGGCGCCCTGGACCCATGGAAGGGCCTGTTCAACCGGTCGAACGGCGCGCACGTCTGGATCCACGCGCACAACGGCACCGACCTGGCGCCGCTGGCGCACATGGACGGCGTCACCGGTGAGAGCGGGCCGTTCGAGACCGCCGTCGCGACGGCCGTGCAGGAGGGCCAGCGCGCGCCGCTGGAGGTGCGCGCGCTCGGCAGCCGGATGCCCGACGTCGGCCACCCGGTCCTGGCCAAGGGCCGCTGGCTGGACCCCTCACGCCCCGACGGCGTCGTGGTCGAGCGCACCCTGGCGCGCGTCCTGCGCATCCGCGTCGGTGGGCGGCTGAGCGTCCACGGGCTCGACGGCGCGCGCCACGACATGCCCGTGATCGGCATCGCGGACGCCTCCGACCAGGGCGCCTACCCGGCGTGGACGCCGGGCATCGCGTGGGTGCTGCCGCCCGAGCTCGCCGTGATCGAACCCGAGAGCAGCCACACCGAGCTGCTCGCCGGGCTCAAGCTGTCTGACCCCGGCTCCACCGACTTCTTCAGCCAGCGGGTCGTCACGATGCTCGGCGGCGACCACGTCGACCGGGTGTCGGCGTGGCCGCAGGTACGGGCGTCGCTGGAGGCCGACAGCCGCCTCCTCGGCCTGCTGCTCGGCATGTTCGGCATCGTCGCGCTCGTCGCCGCCGCGCTGGCCATCGGCCTGGCGACCGGAGGGCGCATCCTGTCGCTGCTGCAGGACCTCTCGCTGCTGAAGGCGCTCGGGTTCACGCCCGCGCAGGTCAGACGGATGCTCCTGCTCGAACAGACCGGGCTCGGCATCGCCGGCGTCCTGCTGGGCAGCCTGATCGGCTCCGTGCTGACCAACTCCTCGCTCGCCGGGCGGCTGTTCGGGTCGGTGACGGAGAACGCCACCGCGCCGCTGTCCTTCGGCCGCCTCGCGCTGATCGCCGCCGCGACGGTGCTCATCGTCGCGCTGGCCACGCTCGTACCGGCCTGGCGTGGCAGCCAGGTGTCGCCGACCAGCACGGTCAGCGCCGAGCCGCCGGGCGGCCGCCTGTCGCGGTTCGCCCGCCTCGCGCTGCTCATCCACCTGCCGCCCGCGCTCGTCCTGGGCGCGCGCGACGCGTTCACGCGGCGGATGCGCGCGGTCCTGACCGTCGGCGGCCTCGCCATCCCGATGCTGATGGTCACGATCGCGCTCGGCTGCTGGTCGACGCTCGACAACTTCGAGAACCACCCCGAGCAGATCGGGCTGGCCGGAGCGCTGACCGCACGGCCCTTCGGGCTGGACGGCGACGCCAGGACCTTCATCACCGACGACCCCGACGTGAAGGACGTGTACCCGGAGGCTCAGGTCAACGCCCTGCTGCCGGGGCAGACCCGCACGATCCAGGCGCGCGCCGTCGGCACGTCGGCCGAGCCGTACCCGTTCCCGGTGATCGAGGGGCGGCTGTACCACGCGCCAGGCGAGGCGGTCGTCGGGCAGGGCCTGCTCGACCTGCTCCAGGTCCACGTGGGCGACCGCGTACGGGTGACCGTCAGCGGCGCGCCGGTGATCGTGCACATCGTCGGCCGCACCATCGAGCCCTCCCAGAGCGGAGAGGTGATGTCGTTCGGGATGGACACCCTCGAACAGACCGCGGGCACCTCACCGACGCTGTCGTACAGCATCGTGCTCCGGCACGGCGCGAACCCCGAGACCGTACGCACGCGGCTGCTGCGGGAGTCCGGCGACCACCTGGACATGCAGGTCACGCAGAATCCGGCGCAGCGGCTCATCACCGTACGCGTGGTCGTCATCGGGCTGATCATCGTGCTCGCGCTGATCGGCGCCGCCAACCTGCTGACCGCGACCACCGTCGGCCTGCGCGACCACATGCGCGACGTCGTGGTGCTGCGGGCCATGGGCCTGACCCCGCGCCAGGTCACCATCAGCCTGGTGACCGGCACGAGCGTGCTCGCGCTGATCGCCGCGGTCGCCGGCATCGGGGTCGGCCTGAGCATGTCGACGTGGCTGATCGACCTCCAGGGGCGTTCGAGCGGCGTCGGCGCGGGCATCGGACGGCCGCCGACCGTACTGGAGCTCGCCATCGCGGTCATCGCGGCGATGGCGCTGGCCGCGATGACCGCTTTCCTGATGGCACGCAAGGTCGCGGGCGTCGACGTACGGGACGTCTCGCGCGTCTGAACCGCTCACGTGAGGACCTCTCGCGCGCGGGTCGCCGCGACGCGCAGCGCCTCGTCGAGATGCCCGGCCAGGCGTCCGCCCGCGTTCGCGACCGGCCCCTTTCCGCCCGCGCCGCCGCCGATGAGCCGCGCCGCGTCCGCGAGGATGTCGCGCGCGGGCACGCCCAGCTCCGTGCCGACCGCCGCGACCATGAGCGCGCGGCCCTCGATCTCGGTGCCGAGGACCGCTACGCCGCCGCGGTGCCCGAGTACCGCGGTGACGAGCGGCCGCAGCTCGTCCGCGCCGATCCCGGACACGCGGCTCACCGTGAGCCAGCCGCGCACCGCCCGCTCGGCCCGCCCCGTCAGGCGTACGGTCTCGGCCGCCAGCTCGCCGCGGCGCAGGCGGTCGAGCTCGCGGCGCGCCTCGGCCAGCTCCGCGAGGCGCTGCCGCAGGCGTTCCGGCGCGTCGTCCGGTGGTCCGCCCAGCAGGCCGGTGAGCGCGCCGAGCAGCGCGCGCTCGTGGTCGTAGTGGCGTAGCGCGTCGGCGCCCGTCAGCGCCTCGATACGGCGGAGGCCCGCACCGACCGACGACTCGCCGAGGATGCGTACCGGCCCCGCCTGCGAGCCGTGGCCGACGTGGGTGCCGCCGCACAGCTCGCGGGAGAAGTCGCCGATGTCGACGACGCGTACGCGGTCGCCGTACGCCTCGCCGAACAGCGCGATCGCCCCCGCCGCCTCCGCCTCGGCGCGGTCCGCGTGCCAGACGCGCACCTCAGGGTCGGCGAGGAGATGGTCGTCGACCAGCGCCTGCACGGTCTCCAGGCGCTGCGGCCCGAGCGGCTCGAAGTGCGCGAAGTCGAACCGCAGACGCCCCGCCTCCACGCGCGAACCCTGCTGGCTCGCGTGCTCGCCCAGCACCCGGCGCAGCATCGCGTGCAGCACGTGGGTGGCGCTGTGGGACCGCGCGACCGCCGCGCGCCGGTCCGCGTCGACGACCGCGTGCGCGTCACCGGGGACGGCCTCACCGCTCTCGACGCGCGCGACGTGGACGTGGCCGGGCCGGGTGTCGAGGACGGTCAGGGTCGCGCCGCCCGCGGTGCGGATGACGCCCGTGTCGCCGACCTGGCCGCCGCCCTCCGCGTAGAACGGGCTGCGGTCGAGGACCACCCGCACCTCGTCGCCCTCGCCGGCCGCCGGGACCCGCGCCCCGTCGCGTACGAGCGCGAGCAGGCGTACGTCCGCCTCGGTGGAGTCGTGGCCGACGAAGTCCGTACGCCCGAGGCCCTGGGTGTCGTCCGGCCGCTGCCGGCCGGACCGGCTGCGCCGCCGCTGCTCCTCCAGCAGCTCGCCGAAGGCGTTCTCGTCCACGCTGAGACCCGCCGCCCGCGCCGCGTCCACGGTCAGGTCGAACGGGAAGCCGTACGTGTCGTGCAGCTCGAACGCGACCTTCGGCGACAGGCGGTCCTCGCGTATCGCGGTGTCGAGGATCCGCGACCCCTGCCGCAGCGTGCGCGCGAAGCCCTCCTCCTCGGCGGTCACGACGCGCTCGATCAGCGACCGGTGCGCGGTCAGCTCCGGCCACGTGCCGCCGTGCAGGTCGACGACCGCGCCCGTCGCCAGGGGCAGGATCTCGCCGTCGACGCCGAGCAGCCGCCCGTGCCGGATCGCGCGCCGCATCAGGCGGCGCAGGACGTACCCGCGCCCCTCGCTCGCGGGCAGCACGCCGTCCGCGATCAGGAACGCCGCCGTACGCGCGTGGTCGGTGACGATCTTCGCGGAAACGCCGCCGTCGGCACCCGCCGCCTCGCGTACGGCCGCGAGGACCGGCGCGAGCAGGTCGGTGTGGAAGATGTCCGGGACGCCCTGGAGGATCGCCGCGAGGCGGTCCAGGCCGAGTCCGGTGTCGATGTTGCGCGCGGGCAGCTCGCCGACGATGCGGAAGTCGTCGTCGCGGAGGTTCTGCATGAAGACGAGGTTCCAGAGCTCCTGGTAGCGCTCGCCGTTGACGGCGGGACCGCCCTCCGGCCCGTACGCGGGGCCGCGGTCGTAGTGGATCTCCGAGGAGGGCCCGCACGGCCCCGCGACGCCCATCGACCAGTAGTTGTCGTCCATGCCGAGCCGCTGGATGCGCTCGTGCGGCACGCCGATCGCGCGCCACAGCCGCTCGGCCTCGTCGTCGTCCTCATGGACGGTGACCCAGAGCCGGCCCGGATCGAGGCCGAACCGCTCGGTGCACAGCTCCCACGCCCACGCGATGGCCTGTTCGCGGAAGTAGTCGCCGAAGGAGAAGTTGCCGAGCATCTCGAAGAACGTGCCGTGACGGCTCGTACGGCCGACGTTGTCGAGGTCGAGGGTGCGCACGCACTTCTGCACGGAGGTCGCCCGGTCGAACGGCGGGACCTCATGGCCCAGGAAGTACGGCTTGAACTGGTTCATCCCCGCGATGTTCAGCAGCAGCGCGGGATCGGGAGAGACCAGGGACGCGGACGGCACCTGCCGGTGGCCGCGTTCGGAGAAGAAGCCGAGAAAGACGGAACGGATGTCAGACGATCGCATGGTGAGGCCTCACGAGGTCGGCGGGACGGCGGCATGACGCGCCGAGCCGGGCCGAGCGCGAGCGCTCGTTCCCCGGCTCGACGCGGCTAGCTCGCCGCCCCGCCTCGTGAGGTCTCATGGTCCCGACGGTATCCGGAGGCCCCGCGGCCTCCAACCGAATTACAGGGCGCCGGCGTCCCGCGCCGTGGCGAGCGTGGGGTAGATCGGCCGGAAGCCCAGCTCACGGCGGATCTTGCAGCCGTCGACGATGCCCTCCCACGGGTCGTCGAGCGTACGGCCCGCGGCGTCCTCGGCCACCGGCTCGCCGTTGATCTTCAGCAGCTCATGCGCGGTGACGGGCGCGTCGTCGACCACGTTGTAGATCTCGCCGTCGACGCCGTTCGCGTGCACGGCCCGCAGGAGCGCCTGCCCGACGTCGGCGTGGTGGACGAGGTCCATGCGCTGGTGGAGCGGCCACCGGCGCGCCCACATCACGGACTCGGCCAGGTGCGGGTCGCCCTCGCCGTACACGAAGCCGAGCCGGAGGACGCGCAGCGGCAGGCCCGCCTCGCCGTGCAGCCGCAGCAGGGCGCGCTCGGCGATCGCCTTCCCGGCCGGGTACGCGCGGTCGGGCGGGGCCGGCTCGTCGGTCTCCAGGGCCGGGCGGCCCCGGCCGTGTCCGTAGACGAGGGTGGTGCTCGTGTAGACGAACCGGCCGACGCCGGCGCGGAGCGCGGCCTCGGCCAGCTCCACCGTCGCGGTGTCGTTGACCTGGTTCGCCTCCTCGTCGGAGACGCCGCGGAACGCCGCGGCGAGGTGGACGACGGTGTCGGCGCCCTTGAGGGCGTGCTCGTAGGTGGAGGGGTCACGCAGGTCGCCGGTGGCGACCTCCGCGCCGAGGGACCCGGCGCGGGCGGGGTCGCGGGCCAGGACGCGTACGGCCTCCCCCTGTTGGAGGAGGCGTGGGACGAAACGGCTGCCGACTCTGCCGGTCGCGCCGGTCACCAGGATGGTCATGGCGAGAACCGTAACATAAGCTTGGATGTATCCAACCTTTTAATGACTCCAATAATTTGCCCTGTCCCATGACCCGTACGATGTCGGGATGGAGGACGACGAACGGCAGCGATCTGAGATCTGGACGTCGTTGTACAAGTTCTTCCTGGCCGAGCACGAGCGCCACCTGGAGTCGATCACCGAGCTCGGCGTCAGCCCCGGCGACCTCAAGGCCCTGCTGCGGCTGACCCCGGACCACGCCGAGCCGATGCGCGCCCTGGCACAGACGTGGCGCTGCGACGCCTCGACCGTCACCTGGATCGTGGACCGCCTGGAGAAGCAGGGCCTGGTCGAACGCCGCCCCCACGAGAGCGACCGCCGCGTCAAGGTCGTCGTGCTGAGCGAGAGCGGCCGGAAGCTGCGCTCGCGGATGCACGCGCTGTTCTACGAGCCGCCGGAGATCCTGTCGGAGCTTTCACCCGACGACCTGGCGACGCTCCACCGGATATCGATGCGCCTTCACCCCTGAGCGACGATCACATAAAGTGGTCGACCGACTACGGTGCGCTTTCGCGCGCATCGGTGGCATTGCACAGGAGTCCGCATGCGAGGCCGTCTCACCACCGTCACCGCCGCGCTGGCCCTCGCCGGCGCGGTCGCCCTCTCCGCCGCGCCGGTCGCGCTCGCGTCCAGCGGCGCCTTCCTCTACCACGACACCAAGGGCCACGAGAAGACGATCAACGAGCCGCGGTACGGCCACTGCTACCACGTGGACGGCGTCAGCGCCGTCAACCACACCAACACCCTGGCCATGCTCTTCGCCACCCCGGACTGCCGGGGCCACTACGTCCCCGTGACGGCCGGCCATGCCGGGGCGGCGACCTTCGTCAGCGCGATGTTCCTGCCCTGAGCCCGGAGGCCCCGCCGTCCGACCCGGCGGCGGGGCCGTCGTCGCGCTGGAACAGGACGTACAGCCAGATCAACGACGGCAGCAGGATGACCCCGCCGGCCGCCAGGGCGATCAGTACGACCTTGAGCACCGAGTCCGGCGCGGACGCCGCGTCCAGGCCCAGATGGGCTCCCTCGGCGGCGCCCCACAGTACGGTCGCGGCGGCCAGGGCGGCGGTCACGCGTACGGCCAGGTACGAGCGGCGCCACAGCAGCACCAGCGACGCCACCCCGGCGACGGCCGACAGCGCGATGAGCGGTGAGTGCGGCGCCCGGTCCGTACGGCCGAGGGCGAGCGCCCCGACCAGGGCCAGCGCCCCGACGGCGTACCCGGTGCGCATCGCGAGCACGCGGAACCTCTCCGCGTCGCCCGCCCGGTGCGCGTCCCACGTGAGGTAGACCGCCGCGAGGTAGACGCACAGGCCCGTCATCAGCACGCCCGCGTAGACCGCCGGCAGGCTGAGCCAGGCGCGGTGCCCCAGCGCGACGCCGCCGGCGACCGCGCCCAGGCAGAACGGCGTGACCAGCGACGCGACCGCGAACGTCCCGGCGTACCGGTCGGGTACGACCTTGCGGAACGCCAGCGCCGAGCCGCGCGCCACGATGCCGAGCGCGGCGATCGACAGCGGCACCCAGTACGCGGCCGCGATGCCCGCGAAGACCGACGGGAACGCCGTCCACGCCAGCACCATCACGAAGATCAGCCAGACGTGGTTGGCCTCCCAGACGGGCCCCATCGCGTGCTCGATGAGCCTGCGGTCACGGCTGAACAGATGCCACACACCGGCCCCGAAGTCGGCACCGCCGAACAGCAGGTACGCGGTCAGCCCGGCGAGGATCAGCCCGGCCGTCACGGCCGTCATCGGAGTGCCTCCGCTCGCTCGGGCGCCACGGCCGGGGCGCTCGCGATGCGCCGCAGGACCATCACCGTGACGGCGGTCAGCACGGCGTACACGGCGATGACGACGTACAGGCCCGCGGTCAGGCCGGAGCCCGGGTTCACGGCCTCGCCGGTGCGCATCACGCCGTACACGATCCACGGCTGGCGTCCCACCTCGGTCGTGGTCCAGCCCGCCTCCATCGCGATCGCCGCGCCCGCGCCCGCCAGGGTGGCGGCGCGCAGGAACCACGGCGAGCGCGGCAGGGCCCGCCGTCGCCACCAGGCGAGGAGCGCCCACGCGCCGAGCAGGACGAGCGCCGTGCCGATGCCGGCCATCAGGTCGAAGGCGTAGTGCGGGACCTTCGCCGGGGGTTCGAGGTCGCGTGGCCAGGAGTCGAGGCCGCGCAAGCCGCGCGTGCGGGTCGAACTTCAACAGCACGGACAGCATGTTCGGGATCTCCAGGAAGCCGACCTTGAACGGCACGCCGTTCCGCGTGTGCTCGATCCCCTCCATCGCGGCGAACTTCACCGGCTGTTTCGCGGCGACGAACCGCGTCGCCCAGTCGCCGACGATCACCTGGATGGGCGCGGTCACCGCGGCGAAGGTGAACGGGATGGCGAACGCGCGCCGGTGGTAGGCGTCGCGCCTCCCGCGCAGCATGCCGACGGCGTACACCGAGGCGACGCTGAAGCCGCAGACCATGAACGACGCGAGGATGAGGTGGACCGCCTCCGGCGGGGTCGCCGGGTTGAACATCGCGGCCAGCGGGTGCACGTCGACGACGTCGCCGCGGGCGTCGATGCGGAAGCCGCGCGGCTGGTTCATCCAGGAGTTCACCGTGACGACGAAGAACGCGGACGCGATGCCGCCCACGACGATCGGCAGGCCGGTGAGCAGGTGGGCGCGCGGCGAGAGCCGGTCCCAGCCGTACAGGTAGATGCCGATGAAGATCGCCTCGATGAAGAAGGCGATGCCCTCCATGGCGAAGGCCGCGCCGAACACCGGTCCGAACTTGGCCATGAAGTGCGGCCAGAGGGTGCCCATCTCGAAGGACAGGACGGTGCCGGAGACGGCTCCGACGGCGAACAGGACGCCGGTGGCCTTGGCCCAGCGGCGTGCCAGCGCGCGGTAGACGGGGTCGCCGGTGCGGTGGCCGCGCCACTCCGCGAGGAGCGTGAGCGCGGGCAGCCCGATGCCGATGGCGGCCAGGACGATGTGGAAGCCCAGAGTCAGGGCCATCTGGGTCCGCGCCGCGAGGAAGTCGGACGCGGTCGAGGCGACACTCATACTACCGATTGTAGTACTACGTCTCGTAGTACTACAGCGGATAGCATGTAGGGGTGAAGGGTCTGGGAGAGCTCGAACGCGCGGTCATGGAGGTCCTGTGGCATCGGGAGCAGGGTGCGACGGCACGTGAGGTCGGGCGGGCGCTCGCCGACGATCGCGACCTCGCACATACGACGGTCATGACGGTTCTGGACCGTCTGGCCAAAAAAGGTTTTCTCGTACGTGAGCGCGAGGGGCGCGCTTGGCGCTACCGTCCGATCGCCACACGTGAGGCATACGTGGCAGAGTTGATGCTGGGCGCGCTGAACATGACCGGCGACCGCGACGCGGCGCTGGCCCACTTCGCTCGCTCGGTGTCCGGCGACGAGGCGGATCTGCTCCGCCGTGTCCTCGACGAGGTGGAAGGGACATAACCGGGATGACCGGAACGGCCCTGCTCGCCCTGATGGCGGCCGGCAGTGCGCTCGGAGCGCACCTGCTGACCCGTGCCCGCTGGACCTGGCGCACGCCGCACACCGCGATCGCGCTGTGGCAGGCCCTCGGCCTGGCGTGGGGCCTCGCGTCGATCGGCACGCTGCTCAGCTTCGGCGTCGAGCCGTACGGGCGGAGCGTGGCCGGCGGTGTGATCCGGTTCTTCGAAGACCCCTCGGCCGTGTCGTCGATCCGCGTCGCCGCGGTCGTGGCCGGCCTGATGCTGGCGCTCCTGCTCGTCGGCGTGCTGCTCGTCGCCATCGGCGCGGTCCTGCGCGCGCGGCGGCGCCACCGCGCGCTGCTCGCCCTGGTCGCCCACGGCGACCCCGAGGTCCCCGGCACGCTCGTCGTCGACCATCCGGCGGCGGCGGCCTACTGCGTCCCGGGTGTCCGCTCGCAGGTCGTGGTCAGCGCGGGCACGCTGGCGCTGCTCGCCCCGTACGAACTGGCCGCCGTGCTCGCCCACGAGCGCGCCCACGCGCGCGAGCGCCACGACCTGGTGCTCCTGCCGTTCAGCTCGCTACGCCGCATCTTCCCGCAGGCCCGCATCGTCGCCCGCACGCTCGACGCCGTGGAGCTGCTGATCGAGATGGCCGCCGACGACCGCGCACGCCGCCACCGCCCGGCCAAGGAACTGGCCACCGCGCTGCTCCGCTTCGCCGCCGCCGGCGCCGCCCCGACCCCGGCCGGCACCCTCGGCATCGCCGAGGAGAACAACCCGGTCATCGTCCGCGTCCGCCGCCTGATGGCGCCGGAGCCCCTGACCCGGGCCATGCGCGGCGCGATGCTCATCGGCGCCACGACGGTCGCCGTCGTCCCGCTGATCCTGTACGCCCTCCCGGCCTAGGCACGCGAGCACGCGAGAGCATCAGCCCACCGACTCCAGCGTCCGGTTCTCGCCCGCGGGGGTGTCCTCGGTCGGGCGGTGGCCGCGGCCGGGGAACCACCAGTTGGCGTGGCCGAGCAGGCTCATCAGGGCCGGGACCAGCACCAGCCGCACGATCGTCGCGTCCATCGCGACCGCCGCCGCCAGGCCGACGCCCATCATCTTGACCGTCGTGTCCGGCTGGGGCAGGAAGCTCATGAACACGAAGATCATGATCAGCGCCGCGGACGTGATCAGGCGGGCGGTGGAGCCGATTCCGACGACGACGCTCTCGTGCGGGTCGTTCGACTTCAGGTACTCCTCGCGGATGCGGGACAGCAGGAACACCTCGTAGTCCATGGACAGCCCGAAGACCAGGGCGAACATGAACAGCGGCACGAACGACACGATCGGCATCGGGCCGTCCAGGCCGAGCAGGCGTATGCCCCAGCCCCACTGGAAGACGGCCACGACCACGCCGTACGCGGCGCCGATCGACAGGAGGTTCATCAGCGCGGCCTTCAGCGGCACCACGATCGACCGGAACGCCACGACCAGCAGGATCACCGCGACGCCGACGACGGCGATGACGACGTACGGCATGCGCTGGCGGACGATGGTCGCCATGTCGATGATGGCCGGGGCCTCGCCGCCCAGGTAGGCGACCGAGCCGGGCGACGTCTTGACGGCGGGCGGGATCACCGAGCGGCGCAGGTGGTCGACCAGGCGGGCCGTCGCCGGCGCCTGGGGGGCCGTGGTGGGCACGATCTTGACGATCGCGGTGTCGCCGGTGACGATCGGCGCCTCGGCCGTGGCGACGCCGTGGACGGCGCGGAAGCGGCGCTGGAGGTCGTCGCCGAGCCGCTGCGCGGCCGGGTTCGGGGCCGGGCGGTCGTCCGGGCTGACGGCCACGCGCCCGCCGGGTTCGCGGCGGAGCGCCATCCAGCCCTTGGCCTGTTTCGTGCTCTCGGTGGACGGGACCGGCTTCGACGCGGCGGGCACGCGCGCCACGACGACGAACGGGCTGTACCAGCCCGGGCCGAACTCCTTGGCCGTCACGTCGTACGCGCGGCGGGCGCTGTCGGCGCGCGGCAGCGTGCCGTCGGCCATGATGCCGAACCGCAGGCTCAGCGTCGGGATCGCGATGAACAGCAGGACCAGCGTCGCCGCGATCGCGTACGGCCAGGCGTGCCGGTCGACGTGGCGACCCCAGCGTTCCCACTTCTTCGTGGACGCGTCGGGCCGTACGCGGGGAAGCCGGTAACGGTCGATCTTCGTGCCGAGCACGGCGAGCACGGCGGGCAGCAGCGTGAGCGCGGCGACCACCATGAGGGCGACCGCGCTCGCGGTGGCGAGCCCGATGATGCCGATGAACGCGATGCCGGAGATCCACAGCCCGCAGATCGCGAAGACCACGGTGCCGCCCGCGAAGACCACGGCGTGCCCGGAGGTCGCCAGGGCCGTGCCGATGGAGGCCTCCACGTCCATACCGTCGGCGAGCTGCCGCCGGTAGCGGGTGACGACGAACAGCGCGTAGTCGATGCCGGCGCCGATTCCGAGCATGGCCGCCACCATCGGCGCGCTCGGGTTCACCTGCCAGATCGAGGCGCCGAAGTGGATCAGCGAGTACGCGATCGCCATCGCGAAGAGCGAGACCACGATCGGCACGCCGGCCGCCAGCAACGACCCGAACGCGAACAGCAGCACGCCCAGGGCGAGGGCGATGCCGACGCCCTCCTCGGGTCCGGCCTTCGGCTGGTTGAGGACCATCGCGGCGATGCCGCCGTAGTCGACGTCGACTCCGGCCAGCCGGGCCGGCTCCGTCGCCTCCTGGATGTCCTTCAGGTCCTTCACGCGCAGGTCGCGGAAGGTCCCCTTCAGGTGCGCGACGGCGACGACGGCGTTCGGGCCCTTGGCGCCGCCGGTCTTGCCGTAGGGGTTCTCGACCGTGTTGACGTGGGGCAGCTCGCCGACCTGCTCGATGGCCTTGCCGACCTGGACGGCGACGCGCCAGTCGCTCAGCGAGACACCCGGCTGCGGGTGGAAGACGATGGTGGCCGTGGGGCCGGTGACTTCGGGGAAGTTCGGGCGCAGCAGGTCGATCGAGCGTTGTGTCTCCGTGCCGGGAAGACGGTCCTGCTGGACGAAGGTGCCTCCGTGCAGAACCCCGAGGGCCACCATCGCCACCGCGATGACACCCCATACCCCCAGAACCCATCGGCGGTTCCGGGCACAGAACCGCCCCAGCCGATCCAGTAGCCGCGCCATGGAACCAGGACAGCACGGTTGGCAAAAAGGTGCAACGCCTGCAAAGTTGCAGGGAGTGTATATATTGGTGAAATGGATCACATGGGGCTCAGGGAGCTGAAGAAGCAGCGTACCCGGCGTGCGATCGCGAGCGCCGCGCTGCGGCTCTTCACCGAACGCGGCTACGAGGAGACCACGATCTCCGACATCGCCGCCGCGGCCGATGTGTCACCGCGCACGTTCTTCAGCTACTTCCCCTCCAAGGAGGACGTGGTCTTCGCCGAGATGGACGAGCGCATCGCCGAGGTGAACGTCCGCATGGCCGAGCCCGCGGAGGGCGAGACCCCGCTGGAGACCTTCCGGCGCGTCGCGGTCGACCTGCTCCAGGCGATGGCGGCCGACGACGGCGACTACTCGGCGATCCAGGTGTCACTGGTCCGCGAACGCCCGTCGCTCCAGGCGCGCGCCCTGAAGCGCATGTCGGACGCCGAGGACGGGTTCGTCCTGCTGCTGCGCCAGATCAGCCCCGAGCTCGACGAGGTCAGCGCGGTCACGATCGTGGGCGCGGCCTTCGGCGGCCTCCGCGCGGTGATCACCTACTGCCGCGCGCACGGCTACGACCCCGAGACGACGCGCACGGCCGTCGACCGCGCGCTGATGATCGTGGAGCACGGCATCGAGTCGGTCTCCAAGACGCCCTGAACGTCAGTCGACGATCTTGATGCGCACGCGGCGGAAGCCGCGCCCCTTGTTCTCGACCTTGGCGACCTGGAGCCGGCCGATCTGGCGGGTCGACGCCACGTGGGTGCCGCCGTCGGCCTGGGTGTCGAGCCCGACGATGTCGACGATGCGGACGTCCTCCACATCCTCCGGGACGAGGTTCGTCGCCGTGCGGATGATGTCGGGGATCTCGAACGCCTGGGCGCGCGGCAGCGTCTTCACGTCGATGCGGCGGTCGGCGGTGATCTCGGCGTTGCAGGCGGCCTCCACGGCCTCCTTGAAGCCGGACGGCACCTCGGGAAGGTTGAAGTCCATCCGCGCGGTGCCGGCCTCCATGTTGCCGCCCGTGACGAGGCAGCCGTAGTCGCGGAAGACGACTCCGCACAAAACGTGCAAACCCGAATGCGTGCGCATGAGACTGGTGCGACGATCATCCTCGACGGCGCCACGCACGGTGGTCCCCGCAGGTGGGAGTGGATCATTCTCGTCCGGCACCAGATAAAGATCGTCGCCCTTGCGGACACCGGCGATACGCGTCTGCACTCCCTGCCACAGCAACACGCCGTGATCGGGTGGCTGACCCCCTCCGCCCGGATAAAATGCCGACCGGTCGAGGACGATCCCCTCAGGGCCCGACTCGAGTACGACCGCGTCCCACTCGCGCAGCGTTTGATCGGTCAGCTCAAGTCGCGTGGTCCGTTGTGTCGTCGCCATAAGAGGTCAGCCTAGAACGCCCGCGCCCCGGGCACGGATTCAAGGAGCGGGTATGAGACGACGCGTCGTCAACTGCGTCGCCAGCGTTGCCGTTCTACTCGCGGTCTCCGGCTGCGGCACCACGGCGCCGAAGGCCCGGGCGGACCGGAAGCCCGAAAAGCCCCAGCCACCGCACACACCGGTCGTGATGTTCCTCGGGGACAGCTACACCGTCGGCAAGATCGGCCAGATCCCGGAGCAGACCTACGCCGCCGACACCGCGCGTACGCTCGGCTGGCAGGTCATCCTCGGCGGGTTCCGCGGCACCGGCTTCGTCGCCAAGGGGCACGTCGGCAAGGACTTCTCGATGCTGTTCGACGAGCAGCTCTCCTGGCGCCCGGCGCCGGACCTCGTGATCGTCTCCGGCGGGCACAACGACCGGCTGCACTCCCCCGCCGTCGTCTCCGAGGCGGCACGGCGGCTGCTCACCGAGATCCAGCAGCGCTGGCCGAAGACGCGTGTGCTGCTCATGGGGCCCATGTGGGGCGGCGACCCCATACCTTCGGTGACCTCGATCGCGGACTCGCTGAGGGTCGTGGCCCAGGAGAGGCGCATCCCCTACATCGACCCGCTGCGCGAGCGCTGGATCACCGGCGACCGCTCGGAGGGCACCGGGAACGCGCCCCGCTACATCCTCTCCGACGAGACCCACCCGACGCCCGAGGGCGCGTACTACATCGCGGGGCTGCTGGTCGCCGACCTTCGCAGGCTCAAGCTCTCCAAGCCCTGAGGCGGATCACCAGGGGCCGTAGGGCCCCGACGAGGAACCACCCCGGCCGTACTGGCGGACGGCCGGGCGGACGTCGGCCAGGTAGACCGCCGCCGCGATGAACGCGATGATCGGCAGCATCTGGATGATCGTGACGAGCGCGACGGCGCCGGCGAGGCCGAACAGCAGCGCGATCCCGAGAATGATCAGCCAGAGCTTCTTGGTGAGCTTGCCCGCGGCCGCGTAGGCGCCGGCCGGACGCCGTACGGCATCGGCGAACGCCCACACCTCGACGACGAACGCGACGACCGCCACGGCCCAGAACAGGTAGAACACGACACCCTGGGCTCCTCCGAGCACGGCACACTCCCTGCGGTGGGCGGCGCCGGACAACGCCGCGTCATCTCCTGGTGGTGCCAGCGTATGCGGTTCACCGGGAGGAAGGCGCGCCCAGCGAGGAAACCGGACATGGCGAGGGCCCGGACGGTCTTCCCGTCCGGGCCCCGCGCTGGAACCTCAGTTGCCGACCTTCTTCGAGGCGTCGCCGGCGGCCTTGGCGGCCGTACGCGCCGTGGTCTTGGCGGAGTCGGCGGCCGAACGGGCCCGGCGGACCGTCGACTTCGCCGACGCCTCGAGCTCCTGGGTGGCCTTCTGGCGGTCGACGCGGCTCACGATCTTCTTGCCTCGCTCGGCCAGCTCGTCGAAGACCTCCACCGCGCGCGAACCCACCTGGGTGACGTACGCGACGGCGGCGCCGCCGACGTCCTTCGGGTCGGTCTTGCCCTGGAGGCGGTTGATGCGCTCGGGCACCTCGCGCAGCTTCTCGACCGCGAGGTCGCCGGCGCCTGCCGCGACGTAGAAGACCTTGGTGTCACGCAGCTTCTCGGTGATGGCCATCTGTGTTCATCCTTCCGTCTGTGGGGTCGTTCGGTAGGCGTCTTCCAGGTCGAGTCCGCCTTCTCTGCGGAACGACTCGTAGATGTCGAGGAGCACCTGCTTCTGTCGCTCCGACAAGGCCACATCCGCGCGGATCGCGGCCTGGACGTCTGTGTCGGTGTCTCGCTCTTCGAGGATGCCCGCTTGCACGTAGAGCACCTCGGCGGAGACGCGCAGACCTTTCGCGATCTGCTGCAGGATCTCCGCGCTCGGCTTGCGCAGCCCACGCTCGATCTGGCTCAGGTACGGGTTCGAAACACCCGTGACCTCGGCCAGCTGGCGCAGCGAGACCTTCGTCCGCTTCCGCTGCTCTCGGATGTACTCCCCAATGGAGCCGACTTTGGAAGTCGCCATATGTCTACTGTGCGTGCCGCTGCTTGCTATTGCAAGCGCAACAGCAAGCACTTCGCGGTGAGACGAGTCACAACCCGCGCCCGGAAGCACCCGCCCGTGGATCTCCTACCCATCAACGCCCTGAGCATTCAGAATCAGGACACGGCGGACGCGGGAGCGGTCCACGTGTCGCACGCGGACAGCACCCGATCGCGGTAGCCGCGCGCCACCCAGCCCGCGTAGTGCTTGCCGGAACCGTGGTCGTGGCCGTCGGCGCTGTCGGGGTCGTCGCCCCGCGCGAGGACGTCGGCCATCAGCGCGTGGTACTGCGCCGCGGTCATCGGCAGCGTGTCGCGTTCGGCCGACAGGAACGCGCCGGCGAAGCACTGGGCCTGAAGCTCGATCCGGCGGCTCGCCTCCGAGCGCGAGGCGGTGCCTCCGGAGGCCATCAGCGTGTGGCCGTACTCCAGGATGCCGGCGTCCTCCTGGACGTGGTGGCCGTACTCGTGCGCGATGACGCGCGCGTACACCGCGTAGTGCGACACGGGCTCACCGCCCGCGGTGTCCACGACGTTGGTGAGGCCGACGTACATCGTGTCGTTGGAGGGGCAGTAGAAGGCGGCGGCGCCGGGAGCCGGGTAGGAACCGCACGGGCTGCTGCCGGGCGTGGTCCAGAACACCCGCTGCGGCGGGGTGAACCCGCGCAGGCCCGCCTTGCCGAACTGCCGCTGCCAGGCGGTGTCCAGGCAGTCCGACAGGGTGTCGAGGAACGCCCGCATCGAGCCCTCGTCGTGCTCGGTGATCGCGGGCAGGCGGCATCCGGTGGCCGGGAGGGCGCCGCTGCGGTACAGCGGGCCGTTGACGGCGGCCGTACGGCTGCCCGCCCGCAGGCGTGACCCGGAGGCGCCGGCACTGGCCGCGCGGTGTGCCCCGGCGACCGAGAACGCCACGACGGCGACCACGATCAGCGCGGCGACGCCGCCCAGCACGCTGACGACCAGGCCCGCCGCCGAACGGCGCGGACGGCTCCTCGGACGCCGGTAGCCGTAGCCGTGACGCCGGGGGTCCCACTGCTGCCGCGGTGCGCCGTACGGAGCCGGGCCGCCGCCCTGTGAGGGCGGCCTGTCTGGACCGACCACTGCGTACCGCTCCTCCCCCGCGGGGACGCACCGGCCTCGTGCGGCGAGGGGGCGACCGCGGCAAGAATCGTCTCATAGAGCAGAAACCCGCGTGTTCCAGCTTGCGTCTTACCAACTGTGCTTATTCACGGCGGCACTTGGCCGCTACGCTGTGCGCTCATGCTGGCTCGCACTCGGCTGCTCGTCGCCCCCGTCGTCGCCGCCGGGCTCCTGGTCACGGCGTCTCCGGCACTCGCGGACACCCGCCAGATCGTCTCCGACTCCATCGCCCTCACGGTCAGACCGGACGGCACCCTCCAGGCGCGGGAGACGGTGACCTTCGACGGCGCCGCGCCCAACCGCGTGTTCATCAACCGCGAGCACCTCGACGACCGGCACGACCGCCGCTTCGAGATCCGCGACGTGAGCGGCGGCACCGTGCGCCAGGACGGCGACCGTACGCTCGTCAAGCTCCCCGGAGGCGGTTCCGGGCGGCACACCGCCCAGCTCACCTACACGGTGGCGGGCGCGATCACGCCGCTGAAGGAGCGCCAGGAGCTCAGCTGGACCTCCGGCTGGGACGTCCCGGTCGCGCAGGCCGGCGTGACCGCCGAGTCCGGCGCCGCCGTGCAGAACCTCAACTGCTTCGCCGGCGAGCTGACCAGCACGATCGGGTGCACGCAGTTCTTCACGAACCACACCCACGTACAGGCCGTGTTCTCCCAGCAGGACCTCCAGCCCGGCGAGTACCTCACGATCGTCATCGGCTACCCGACCGGCACGACCAAGGCCGAGCCGATCATCGAGGAGCGCCACACGGTCGCCACCGCTTTCACCGTGAACGGCGCCACCAGCGGCACCCTCCTCGGCCTCCTGGTCCTCCTGCTCGGCGGCGTCGCGCTGCTGCTGTCCACCCGCGGCCGCGACGCCCGCATCGTCAGCAAGAAGGCCGCCGAGGGCGACCACGCCCCCGTCGACGACGACGGCTTCGCACCGCCGGACGGCGTGCGCCCGGGCCAGATCGGCACGCTCATCGACGAGCAGGCCGACGTGATCGACGTCACCGCCACCATCATCGACCTGGCCGTACGCGGTTACCTGCTGATCGAGGAGCTGTCCCGCGAGACGTACGGGCGCCTCGACTGGCAGCTACGGCGGCTCGACAAGCCCGCCGACGGGCTGCTGCCGTACGAGCGGATGCTGCACGACGCCCTGTTCACGGGCCGCGACGTCGTACGCCTGTCGGACCTCGACGGCACCTTCGCCGACCAGCTCTCGGCGGTACGCGTGGCGCTGTACGAGGACGTCGTACGCCAGGGCTGGTTCGCGCGGCGCCCCGACTCCGAGCGCACCCGCTGGACCAGCACCGGCACCGTGCTCGCGGCGGTCGGCCTGGTCGGCACGGTGGTGCTGGCCCTGTACACCAACCTCGCGCTGATCGGCCTGGCCGTGATCATCGCCGGCGCCGCCCTGGCGGCGGGAGGCCGCCATATGCCGGCCAAGACGAGCCACGGCGCGACCGTACTGGCCCACACCCTCGGCTTCCGCGCCCACCTGTACCGGGGCGAGGCCCCGGACGCTCCGGCCGGCGACCGCGTCGCCCTGTTCTCCCGCTACCTGCCGTACGCGGTGGTCTTCGACTCGGTCCCCCGCTGGGCGGCGACGGTCGCGGACGTCGGGGCGGGCGCGAACGAAGAGGCCGACAACCTGTACTGGTACGAGGGCCCCGCCGAGTGGGACCTGTCGAACTTCGCCGAGTCGATGCGCAGCTTCACCCTGACGACGTCCGGCGCCATCTCCGCCTCGCGCCAGTTCCGGAGCCTGTAGGCACACACGTACGGAGATAAAACCCCCGAACGTGGAAATGTCAGTTTTGTCTGAGCCTTACCTTGCCATTGTGGTGTGTGCTCACATGGGAGGGATACTGGGACTGTAGCGGATCACGAGAGCGCAGATGATCGAGTGTCTCGTGCCATTCCTGGTGACAAGGAGACGACGTGCGAATAATGAAAAGCGCCGCCGCTGGCCTGGTGACCATCGCGGCAGCCGGCACCCTGCTCGCCGGCTCCCCCGCGAGCGCCCAGGCCAGTGCCGTACCCGAAACAGGTCATTCCGCGTTCGCCCAGGCCCATACGGCCACGATCGCGACGAGTGACCGCCGCAGGCGTCACCGTCATCGCCACTGGCGCCGTCACCACAGGTACCACTACCGCCACTACCGCCACTTCCGTCACCACCGCCACTACCGGCACTGGTAGCGGGAGCCGAGCCGACGGCCGGAGAAAGGCCCTTACGAAAGGCCTTTACGTGACAATTATCCGGCCGTCCACCGGGCGCCATAATGACCGGCGCCCGGTCTCGCTCGTCAAAGATCAAAAGCCGATCGCGCGGATCTCGCCGACGATGTGTTCTCCGCCGTGCAAGGGCGCCGTGGCGAGATCCTCGGGTACTCCCCGCTCGCCCAGGGCGCGCATGGTCGCGACCGTCACCGGAGTGCGCGCACGCGCGGCGCCGTCGTCGATCTTGATCGCGCCCGCACGGCCGTCCGCGAAGGCGAACGCGTCGATGCCCTCGGCGCCGCCCTTGACCAGGAGGCCCGGGGTGGCGTCCATCAGCCTGCGCTCGTCGCGGCGGGTGCCCGAGGTGTACTCCGGGTGTGCACGCATGGCGTCCGCGACGCGGCGTTCGGGAGTGCCGGGCTCGGCGAGCACCAGGGCGCGGAACGCGCGGGCGACGCCGGTGAGCGTGACCGCGAACAGCGGTGCGCCGCAGCCGTCCACGCCGGTCGCCACGACGGTGTCGCCGGTCAGCTCCTCCACGGTCGTGCGCACGGCCGCCTGGAGCGGGTGCTCCGGGTCGAGGTAGGACTCGGTCGGCCAGCCGTTGAGGACACAGGTGGTGAGCATCGCGGCGTGCTTGCCCGAGCAGTTCATCCGCAGCCGCGACTTCTCCAGTACGGCGACGGTGTCCAGCTCGAACGGCCACTGCGGCGGGCAGAGCAGGTCGTCGGGCGACAGACCGGCCCCGGAAAGGATCTCGCGCACGCCCTCGACGTGGAAGTCCTCTCCGGAGTGGCTGGCGGCGGCCAGCGCGAGGAACTCGCGTTCCAGGCCGAGCCCGTGCCGCACCATCGCGACGGCCTGCATCGGCTTGTTGGCCGATCGGGGGAAGACCGGGTCGTCCGGCGAGCCCAGGGTCAGTACGGCGGAGCCGTCCGCGGCCAGCGCGGCGACCGAGCCGCGGTGCCGGGACTCCACGAACCCTGAGCGTTCCACCTCGACGAGGACGGGGTTCATCGCTACCTCTCTGCTGTTCAGCGTGCCTTCACGCCCAGCAGCGACCGGGCCTCCTCAGGAGACATGGGCTCGCGCTGCGCGAGCCGCGACGCGGTGGCCGCGCGCTCGACGAGCTGCGCGTTGCCGGTCACCGGCTGCCGCCTGGCGAACGTCAGCGTATCTTCCATGCCGACCCGCAGATGACCCCCGGCCGACAGGGCCGCGAGCAGCACCGGGAGGCTCGTACGGCCGATGCCGGTCGCCGACCACGTCGCCCCCTCGGGAAGCGCGTCGACGGCCGCGACGAGCGAGCGCGCGTCGCCCGGCATGCCGCCCGGGACGCCCATCACGAGGTCGCAGTGGACGTGCCCGCCGTACGGCTCCCCGTAGGTGTCCAGCAGCCGCCGCAGCGAGGCGACGTGCCCCAGGTCGAACAGCTCGAACTCCGGGACGATCTCCCGCTCCTGCGTGAGCCGGTAGAGGTCGGCCATGAAGGGCCAGGGGTTCATGAAGACGTCGTCGCCGAAGTTGACCGTGCCGCAGGTGAGCGAGCAGGCGTCGGGCTCGGCGTCGAGGACCCGCAGGCGCGCCTCGTACGGGTCGGTGACGGCACCGCCGGTGGAGAGCTGGACGATCAGGCCGGTGCTCTGGCGCAGGGCGGTGACGGTGTCGCGCAGGCGTACCGGATCGAGGCTCGGCCGCGCGTCGTCGTCGCGGATGTGGACGTGGATCACGGCCGCGCCGGCCTCCTGGCACTCCTTGGCCGTCTGGACCAGCTCGTCCAGGGTGACCGGAAGCGCCGGGGCGCTCGCCTTCTCGGCTTCGGCGCCCGTGGGCGCAACGGTTATCAGTGTGCTGACCATGGACAGCATGATTTCAAGCAGAAGGCCGATTTGGCGAGAAAATCTTCACCAAATCGACCCCGGCGTATGGTGGAAGAAGGGTCGTGACTGAGGGGGGCTTGCCCTCATGACCAGCTTGAACCGCCGATTGATCATCACGCTGCTGACCCTCGCCGCGCTGGCGGTCGTGCTCATCGCGATCGCCTCGGACCATACGGCCCGTCAGCTGGCGGTGGCCGCGGCGAGCGGCCTGGGCGTGGCCGCCGCGCTGTTCGCGATCTTCTTCGTGGGCCACGTGCGGCCGGCCGGGCGGGACCCGCGCCGCGACGACGACGTGAACCGACCCGCCGAGCGGGACGACGCGGACCGACCCGCCGAGCGGGACGACGTGAACCCTCCCGCCGAGCGGGCCTGCGTGCCTCCGCGGAACGGCGTGCGGGAGACCATCGTGCTCGACCACGCCTTCAACACGATGTCCAGCTCGCTCATTGAGGCACGGGAGAAGCTGGGACGGCTCGTGGAGGAGCAGGCGGCGCTGCGCCGGGTGGCCACGCTCGTCGCGCACGGGGAGCCTCCCGCGACGATCTTCTCCGCGGTGTCGAAGGAGGTCGGCCAGGTCCTGGGCGCCGACATCACCCGCATGCTGCGGTACGAACCCGACAACGCGACGACCGTGATCGGGGTCTGGGGCGGCCCGGAGGACCTGCTGCCGCTCGACACCTGCTGGACGATCGTGGGCAGCAACATCCCGTCGATGGTGCTGGCCGCGTGCGGGCCCGCCCGCATGGACTGCTTCGACGCCGCGGTCAGCCCGCTCTGCGTCTACCTGCGGCGGCACGGCGTCCTGTCCGGAGTCGGCACGCCGATCACGGTCAACGGCCGGTGCTGGGGCGTGATGACGGCGTTCTCGGCCCAGGACCGCCTGCTTCCGGCCGACGCCGAGACGCGCATCCGCGCCTTCACCGACCTGGCCGCCGCCGCCATCGTCAACGCGAACACCCACGCCGACCTGATCGCCTCGCGGGCGCGGATCGTCACGGCCGCCGACGAGGCGCGGCGGCGCATCGAACGCGACCTGCACGACGGCACCCAGCAGCGGCTGGTCTCGCTCGCCATGGAGCTGCGGACGCTGGAACGGGAGGTCCCGGAGGGCGACACGCGCCTGCGGACCGGGATGGCCGAGCTCGGCCACGGTCTGGGCGAGGCGCTGGACGAGCTGCGGGAGACCGCGCGCGGTATCCACCCGGGCAGTGTGACCAAGGTGGGCCTCGTACCGGCGATCAAGGGGCTGGCCTTCAAGTCCGCCGTCCCTGTCTCGTTCGACACCCACATCGACCGGCGGCTGCCCGACCAGGTCGCCGTCGCGGCGTACTACGTCGTCGCGGAGTCCCTGACGAACGCCGCGAAGCACTCGCACGCCACCGGGGTCGACGTGTGCGCCGAGGTCGCCGGCGGCCGCCTCCAGCTCCTCGTACGCGACGACGGCCAGGGCGGCGCGGATCCGTCGCGCGGGAGCGGTCTGACCGGGCTCGCCGACCGGATCGAGGCGCTGCACGGCACCATCGAGATCGTCAGCCCGCCCGGCGAGGGCACCCGGGCTCCAGGTCTCGCTCCCGATCACCGGCGGCTGAGGAAGAATGCCGTCCCATGCGAGCGGTGGTCCAGCGGGTGAGTCGTGCGAGTGTGTCCGTCGATGATCGCGTCGTGGGCGCGATCGAGGAGCCGGGCCTGATGGCCCTCGTCGGGGTGACGCACGACGACACCCCGGCACAGGCGGCACGCCTGGCCGCCAAGCTCTGGGGGCTCCGCGTCTTCGACGGCGAGAACGGCGAGGCGTCCTGTTCCGACCTGGGCGCGCCGCTGCTCGTGATCAGCCAGTTCACGCTCTACGGCGACACGCGCAAGGGCCGGCGGCCGTCCTGGATCGCCGCCGCTCCCGGCCCGGTGGCCGAGCCCCTCGTCGAGGAGGTCGTCGCGGCGCTCCGGAGGTCCGGCGCTCGCGTCGAGACCGGGAGGTTCGGCGCCGACATGAAGGTCTCGCTGGTCAACGACGGGCCGATCACCCTGGTGATCGACGTCTAGGACCTAGGTGAGGCCGTACACCGCGCCGATGATCGCGAGCAGTGTGCCCACGCCCACGATGGTGAGGATGACACGCTCGTTCTGCTGCAGGCGCGCGCGTACGGTCGGGGAGTAGACGACCACGCCGGTGTCGCGGTTGGGGTCCTGCATCTGGTTCTTGCGGAACGGATTCGGCAGGCCGACCGCCCGCCACAGCGCTTCGTTCTTGACCTGCTGGTGCGGCGGGGAACACGCGAAGATGCGGCCGCGTACGGGCTCATGGCAGGCGAGCCCCTGCCGGGTCACCACCCGGCACACGGCGGGGTTCAGCGACACCTGGTAGAGGCACCAGATGAGCAGGTCGAGCAGTGCCAGCCGCCAGGACATCGTCAACAGCGCCGCGACTCCTAAGGCGGCGAAGCCCATCCACCAGACGTAACCGGGCTCCCGCCAACGCCGACGCCGTCGCCCCATGTTCCCTTTCCTCGCCGAGGTAGCCGGTGCACCTTCCGACGGAGAGAACCTTCCCATGAGCGCCGCCCATTATGATCTTGTTTGTCGTTCGGTTTACCGCATTATCGACGACGCAAGGCGATTTTCACGGTAGAACCCGTATCCGGCGACACGATGACCTCTTGCGCCGCCGACACACCGCCCGCGAGAAGCGTCTCCTCGACCGGGATGTTCCGCTTGATCATCCCGAGCGCGATCGGGCCCATCTCGTAGTGGCGTGCCGCCGATCCGACGAACCCGACCGTGCGTCCGCCCAGCTCAATGGGCTCCCCGTGCGCCGGCAACCGGTCGACGCTGCCGTCGAGGTGCAGGAAGACCAGGCGCCGTGGCGGGCGGCCGAGGTTCTGCACCCGCGCGACCGTCTCCTGGCCCCGGTAGCAGCCCTTGTTGAGGTGCACGGCCGTGTCGACCCAGCCCGCCTCGTGCGGGATGGTGCGGTGGTCGGTGTCCAGGCCGAGGCGCGGGCGGTGGGCGGCGATGCGCAGCGCCTCGTGCGCCCACAGGCCGGCGAGCCGGGCGTTCCAGTCACGTCCGAGGTACTCACGCGGCACGATCAGCCCGTCCGTCGTCACGAGCGCGCCCTCGGGCGGCTCGGCGCCCGCGAGGGTCACGACGGCATACGACGCGGACTCGTCGCTGACCTCGACCCGCATCATGAACTTCATCTTGTCGAGGAAGGCCGCCAGGTCCGCCGCCATGCCCGGCTCTACGTGCGCCCAGACCGCCTCGCCGTCGTCGACCAGCGCGAGGTGGTGCTCGACGTGCCCGTTGGGGCTGAGGAGCAGCGTCTCGACCGGCGTGTGCGGAGCCAGGGACTCCAGATGCTGGCTGGTCAGGCTGTGCAGGAGGCGCAGGCGGTCGGCGCCCGCCAGGCGTACGACCCCGCGGTTGCTCCGGTCGACCACGGCGGCGCCCGTGTCGAGCGCGCGTTGCTCGGCGGAGGGTTCGCCGTAGTGGGAGGCGACCTCGGCGTCGGGCGGGTCGGCGGGCACGGCCCCGTGGGTGCTCAGCAGCGGGCTTTCCATACCCGCCAGACTACGACGCCCGGCACTCCCGGCAGCGCCCGTAGACCGTGAGGTGCTGCACGTCGGTCTGGAAGCCGTACTCGCTCTCCAGGACGTCGACCAGGCCGCGGGCGACCGAAGGTGAGACGTCGTAGACCTCACCGCACTCACGGCAGACCAGGTGGACGTGGTCGGCCTCGCTCGCCAGGTGGTACGTCGGCGGCTTGTGGCCGAGGTGGGTGTGCGTGACCAGGCCGAGCTGTTCGAGCAGCTCCAGCGTGCGGTAGATCGTGGAGATGTTGACCCCGCTCGCGGTGCGCTGCACCTCCGTGCAGATCTCCTCCGGCGTCGCGTGGCTCAGCGCCGTCACCGCCTCCAGCACGAGCTGGCGCTGAGGGGTGACGCGGTAGCCCTTGGCTCGCAACTCCTGATGCCACGGTTGGGTCACGTCGCCGAGTGTAGGAGAAAAAACTCCCTTGCCACCGTGAGCGGGCTGTTCTAGCGTGCTGTTCAACGGGAAAGGAGGTGGTCCGAAACTTATGCATAGTTCCAGGACTCGTGAGGTGGCTGTCCGCTAGTCGCCGTCCAGCCTTCGCTCATTCGCGAGGATGGAGCCCGGTCGAGGACGCGACCGGTGAATCCCAGGCAGACACCCGACCCCCGAGGCCGGCCGACCTAGTCCTGTCGGCCCCTGCACAGCAGGAGAGGCCCGGGGGTCGTTTCATGCCCGAAAGACCTGGCCCGAAAGACCTGGCCCGGGAAAGACCTACGAGACGCGCTTGAGCTGAGCCGACAGGTGCGACTGCAGCCCGTGCCCCTCCGCGGCCATGTCGTAGGCGTATCCGAGGTCCTCACCGATCAGGCCGTACAGCCGCTTGCCCGCGGTGTACTCGCGCGCCGTCTCCGTCCGCGCGACGACGTCGGACCGCAGATCCACGCGGGTGCCGTCGACATCGCCGATGTAGATCTCGGCGATGCCCGTCGGGTGCGCGAGCACCACTTCGATGCGGCCCCCGGGCGGGGTGCGCCAGTAGCCGCTCTCCCGCGCCAGCGGCGCACCGAGGTTGCCCTCGTCGTCGAGGCGCCAGGTGCGGCTGGTGTAGATGAGGTACGGCTTGCCGATATGGCTGAACGAGACTTCCTGTCCGAAGCGGAAGCTCTCGATGTCGGGGTAACCTCCGACGCCCGCTCCCTCCCAGTCACCCAGGAGGAACTTCAGCGGCTCAAGGTCGGGGTGCAGCTCAGGCTCCATGTACGTTCAGCGTAGTCGGGAATCGCCGCGATAGCCTGATCGTGCTTGTTGATCAAGGCGTTCACGGGTGAACCGAAGAGTCCTCCAGCACGTCTGATCTTCCCAGGGTCGAGGAGGACACGGGTGTACGCGCTGATGACACTGCTGGCGGCGGGGATCGAGGCCGGCGCCGGAGCGGTCTCCAAGAAGGTCGGAGGCGCGCGCAGGCGGCGCACCATGAACCGCGCGGAGCCGCAGTCCGACGCCTCGTCCGGCACCCCCAGAGAGGTCGACGGCCATGCCGTCGCCGGGCCGGCCGGGCCCGTCACCGCCCCGCTGACCGGCGAGTCGTGTGTCTGGTACTCCGTGACGATCCTCGAACGCTACGAGGCCTGGCGCCCCGGTCCGCTCGGGCCGACGAAGGTCGTGCGCGTCGCGAAGGCCGAGGAGCACACCAGCGGCCCGCTGTACGTCACGGGCGACACCGCCTCCGTGCGCGTCGACGTCCGCGGCGCGGAGCTGGACCTCGGCGAGCCGGCCTTCAGCGACTTCGCCGACACCCCTGGCAGCCCCCTCGCCGCACGCCTGACGTCCCTGCTCGGCGTCAAGCTCCGCCCGCGCCACCGCGACCGTACGCTCGGCTTCGTGGTCGAGGAGCGCGTCGTCGCCGAGGGCGACCCGATCTACGTCGTCGGGCAGGCGCGTACGGAGCTCGGCGACCTGGTGATCGGCAAGCCGGCGATGCGCCCGTTCGTCGTTTCACGCACCTCGCCTGTGCGGGCCGCCGGCCACCAGGACTAGTGTGCCGATATGGCACGATCACTCGTCATCAAGGTGACGGCGGGCGCCGAGTCGCCCGAACGCTGCAACCAGGCGTTCACGGTCGCCGCCGCGGCGGTCGCCAGCGGCGTCCAGGTGTCCCTCTGGCTCACCGGTGAGTCGTCGTGGTTCGCGCTGCCGGGCCGTGCGAAGGAGTTCGAGCTCCCGCACGCCTCACCGCTCGACGACCTGCTGTCCATCGTGCTGACGGGCGGCCGGGTCACGGTCTGCACCCAGTGCGCGGCGCGGCGCGACATCACCGACGACGAGGTGCTGCCGGGCATCCGCATCGCCGGCGCGCCGACGTTCGTCGAAGAGGTCACCACCGACGGCGTGCAGGCCCTCGTTTACTAGGGCGGGTCCGGTGGGTCTTGGCCGTCGCGAGCGGCCGCCCTCCGGGCACCGCGCAGCAGGCCGAAGACCCACCGGATACGCCCTATGGCGCGCTGATCCCCGAGAGATCTCGGGCGACGACGCTGTTGCGGTCCGACACCGACGCGCCGAAGGACAGTTGCGGCCACAGGCCGTTCAGCTCCTGACGGCTGCGTTCGCTCCACTCACGCGCGAGGTCGCTGCGCGTCTTGTAGAAGTTCAGCGCGTAGCCGCCGCTGTGGATCCGCAGCAGCGAGAAGCCGCCGGGGTACTCCTTGGTCGCGCCGACCTCCTGCTGTGTCACGTGGGCGCAGGTCGGCAGCACCGTGCGCTTGTTGCGGTGCGTGTGCCCGGCGTGGTGCAGGAAGACCCCCGGCGCCCGCTCGTACGCCGCCATGATCGGGAGCGCCTGGCCGACGTCGAGTGACGCGGAGCCGACGAGCGCGAACGGGTCGCCGGGCGCGACCAGCGGATGGTGGCCGAAGACCAGGGTCGGCTGGTCCTTGTGCGCCTTCAGGTCCGCCTCGAACCAGCTCAGCTGCTCCTTCGACAGGCCGCCCGCGTCGCCGCCGTTGCCCGGCTTGTCGTAGGTGTCCAGGCCGATGACGTGCAGGCCGTTCAGGTCGTGGGTGAAGTACGTCGGGCCGTCGAAGAACTCGTCGCGGAAGCAGTCGTTGCCCTGCCACTGGCCCACGCTGCACGACGCGTACGGCGCGCCGTCGTGGGCGCGGTCGTGGTTGCCGCGCGCCACGAGGTAGTCGGTGCGGTAGGTGCCGAACCCGTCGAGCACGCCCTTGGCGGTGCCGAGGTCGCCGGGCACCGCCTCGGAGGAGACGTCGCCGGCCGCGAGGAGGTACGTCGCCCCGCGCGCCTTCGCGTCGGCGATGAGCGCCTTCGCCATGATCTCCGGGTACGGCGGCCTGCCCGGCACCTGTGAGATGCCCTTGAACGGCAGCCCGCCGACGAGGCCGGCCACGGTCTCGCCGAGATGCAGGTCGTTGCAGAGCGCCACCGAGAACAGGAACCGGCCCGGCGGCGGCTGCGGCGTCGAGAACGAGAAGATCCCGACGCCCGCGGGTGTGCCCGCCGCCCCGGCCACGGGTGTCGGCGTCGCGCTCTTCCCGCCGGAACGCGCCTGGTAGTAGTACGTGCGGCCGGGTTCGAGGCCGGTCAGCTCCACGTAGTGGTACGGCGTGCCGGACGGGCCGTGCGCGGTGCGGTTCAGCCGGTCGGGCCGCGTGCCGAACACGATGTCGCCGTCGGACGGCGCGGGCTTCATCCGCCCGAGCCCGTCGTCGGTGCCGGGCTCGCCGGTGTACCAGGTGAGGACGGCGCCGGTCTCGGTCAGCGTCACGAGCTCCAGGTCGACGGGCCGGACGTCCGCCGCGTACGCGCGGCCGCCGTCGGCCATGGACAGCGCCGACACCCCCATCACCATCGCGCTCAGACGCAGAAGCTCGCGGCGGTTCGGCCGGCAACAGATCATGCTCGGAAGCTAAGGCCAGCCGCCGGGCGGTGTCCATATCCGGATGTGGCCGCGCATACCGCCCACAGACCGGCGTGTGTACGGCGCGCGGTGTGCTCGGCGTCGCGGAGGGCCGCCGCGTGGGCGGTGTTCGGCGGCATCTCCAGGGTGCGGGCGAAGCCGCGGCGGACCAGGTCCGCCTCCACGAGCTCGCCGCGCGGTGTCCACAGGTAGAGGAGCCGCCGCCCGTAGCGGTCGTACGGCTCCGCGTCGCCCGCGGCGTACACGCGTGAGCCGGACGGGAGCAGGCGGCGCAGCGCGCGTGTCGCCTCCGCGCCGAAACAGTCACGCCGCAGCCAGGTCTCGGGCGCGTCCACGCCGATGAGCCGCGTGCGCAGGAGCCCGCCGCGTACGCGCAGCACGACCGTGTCGCCGTCGACGACGCGCGCGACGACCGCCGGCCACGCGCGGGTGGCGACGGCCGGGTGGCCCGGCGCACGGCAGGAGGCGGCCAGCAGCAGCACACCCGCCCACCACCTCACGGTGAGCAGTCTGCACCGGCGTACCGACAACTCAGCCGTCGAAGAACGGCAGCCCTCCGGCGGGGTTCTCGAAGGCGGCGCCGAAGCGGTGCGGCCAGTCGAGGACGTCCTCCAGCCACGTGACGCGCATCGTCTCGGCGACGTCGGCGACCGCTCGTCCGGGTCGACGCCGATGCGCGACGACCGCCAGGTCGCGTACGAACCCCTCGTGGTCGTCGTCGCCCAGGATCGCCGGCGTCGACGATCGGGCGGTTGGCCTCCAGTGCCATGGACAGCGGGTGGCGGCGCAGCGCGCGCAGCCGGTGGCCGAAGAGCGCGTGCGGCGGCTGCTTCAGGCCGGGCAGGTGCGTAGTCCATCGGCGGGACCGGCGCCGTGCTTGTCGGGGACGCCCTGGCCGCGGGGGAACAGCCGGTCCATCTCGTGCAGCCAGCGCATCTGCGGGATCACCCACGTCGAGGCCCGGCAGCGGATCCGCAGGTCGCCGAGGCGGCCGAGCAGCCGGCCGGCCACCTCGGCGACGTGCTCGGTCGAGCGACTCGGGCGCGTACGCCGCCGCGCAGCGCGACCGAGCGGCGGCCGACCACGCCGTCGACCACCGTGGCCAGCACGCACTCGCGCAGGCGTACGCGGGCGCCCCACCCAGAGCTCGGCGAGCTCGCCCGGCACCCGCGGCATCGGGCGGTCGGTCAGATGCGCCAGGACGAGCGTGTCGGCCCACACCCGCAGCCACGCCCACGTACGCCGCCGACGCGAGCAGGTCCGCCTCGCGCAGCTCGTACAGCGAGCACGGCGCGGCCGTCGCGGCACTCCGCCCCGCACGCGGCCGACCGGCGGCCGTCGATCGGCGGCAGCGGCCCCGGCACGACCCGCTCGCGGTCGTCGCCCAGCGGCACCCGGACGCGCAGCGGCCGGTCCATGCCGTCGGCGAACACCGCCGCGACGCCCGGCGGCAGCGAGACCACCTCGCGGGACTGGTCCTCGTCGAGGTTCATCGCCGCGCCGACCAGCCGGCGGTCGTCGTACGCGGGCAGCCGGTGCACGACCTTCAGCGCGGTGTTCTTCACCACGTCCGGGACGAGCTTGGTCGGGATCTGCTCGGCCACGACGATGCCCTCGCCGTACGCGCGGATCTCCGCGAGCATCCCGGCGAACAGCTCGACGGCGTGCGCGCTGGCGCGTGCCTCGCCGCGGTCGCGCAGCAGCCGGTGCGCCTCCTCGATGACGATGACGTGCTTCAGTCGCCGCGCGTGCCCGCTCGGTCGCGCGGGCGCGCAGCCGCAGGTGCTCGACGATGCGGATGATCAGCGTGCCCATCAGGAACGCCTTGTCCTCGTCGTTGGCGACGTCCTCGATGGCGAGCACGACGTTGCGGCTCAGCAGGCCCTCGATGTCGGCGGGGTGGCCGCCCTCGAAGAAACGGCCGGCCGAGCCGATCCGCAGCGACCGCAGGCGTACGTTCACGAAGCCCTTCACGTCGGCCATCAGCTCGTTGCCGTACCCGACGTCGCTGATCACCTGGAGCGCGGCGTTCTGGAGCTGTTCGAGCGTCGGGCACGGCGGGCTCGATCGCCGAGCCTGGGACGGCCGCGGCCGGTGACGACGTCCCAGCCGTTGGCCTCGTACACCCGCTGCAGCGCCTGCGACATGATCTGCGGGAACGGCTCCTCCGCGTCGAACGCCGCCTGGAACAGCGCGCGGACCATGTCGATGTGCGCCTGCACGGGGTAGCCCGGGCTCGGGGGCGAGCGGGTTCACCGACAGCGGCACGGCGTCCGGGTCGGAGGGGTTGATGACGGTCACGGGCTCGCCGACCGGCCCGCCATCGCGGCGTACTCGGACTTGGCCGGCTCGATGGCGAGCCACGGGATGCCCGCCACGCGTGAGCTGTTCGAGCAGGTGGCGTACGGTCTGGGACTTGCCGGAGCCGGTCGCGCCGGTGACGAACACGTGGCGGTTGAGCGTCTGCAGCGGGACCCTGAACGTCCCGACCTGGCGGTCCTGGCCGTCGAGGATCGCCGAGCCGAGGTCGCGCGGCCCTCGGGCCGCCGACCTCGGACGTCACGTCGAAGTAGCCCGCGTCGAGCACCCGCAGGCCCGGCACCTCGCGGCGCGGCAGCCCGGCCAGGGCGGCGAGCGTGCCGGCGGTCGCGATGAACGGCGACTTCAGGTCGTGGTCCTGCGTGTCGACGTGCAGCGCCTCGTGGAAGCGCACGGACCGCTCACCGGAGCGCAGGCGGTACGGGTGGTGGCTCATCCCGACCGAGCCGACGAGCACCGGCGCGATCTGGTCGAGCTCACGCACCGACTCCGCGCCGGCCAGCACGCGGACGTTCCACAGGCCGGCCTCCTGGAAGGCGTCCAGCTCGGCCATCCGGCGTTCGAGCCGCTCGACGGCCAGCTCGTCGTCGCCGCGCCGCTGCATCTGCAGCTCGTACTGCAGGTCGGTGACCTCGTCCTTCAGCACCTGCTCGCCGCACTGCTCGGCGATCACCAGCCAGCCGAACGGGCGGCCCATCAGCGTGACCAGCGTCGACTCGAACAGGCTCGGGCCCGTGTCACCGCGCGCCGAGATCAGCGGCGGCGCCTGCCGCGCCGGGCAGCGGCTCCAGGTCATCGTCGACGCGTCGGCCAGCCACTCGTCGCCGATCTCGACGCCGCGCGCGCCGTGCGGGAACAGCAGGCCCTGCTGCCGGTCCGCGGACGGCGTCAGCGGCCCCGCGTTGGTGATGAGTTCGAGCGGCGCCCCGCCTCCCCGCGACATCCAGCCGACGACGAACGGACGGCCGCTCTGCGCCGCCGACAGCACCGCGGGCAGGACCGTGACGAAGTCCCACTCCGCCGACGCTCCACGCGCCGGAGAGAGGATCGACTGGATCCGGTACCACGGGCCCTGAAGTCCCCCTGTCACCCCTGCCATCCCTGCAGGATTACAGTGCCGCGCCCCTCATGCCAGAGGATGGGGGGCGACGTACGGAGAGAGGAGCAAGGTGCCCCACGCAGGCAGGCCGCAGTTCCTTCCGCCCGAAGAGCCGCCGCCCGATCCCCCACCTGCCGATACTCCGCCGCCTCCGGGAGACGCGCGGCTGCTGGTCATCGCGGTGGCCGGCGGTGCCGCCGTCGTCGTGATCGCGGCCGTCGGCGTGTTGCTCCACGGACGCTCCGACGCGCTGGACACCCCGTCGCTGTCCGCGCCGGTCCCCTCGACGGGGCCGCCCGCGTACGTGAACCCGCCCGCGGCGTGCACGGCCGCGGGCAAGGCGATCCCGGCCGAGATGCGCTCGGTGAAGCCGCGGCAGGTGGCCGACGCGTGCCACTGGGAGCGCCTGCGCACCGACCGGTCCCGCGACCTCACCGTCGAGATCACCCTGGAGCCCAGCGCGGCCAAGGCGACCGGCGACCTCGCGTCCGACTTCTCCTACACCGGCGACCCGAGCGCCAACGGCGGCTTCGAGCACGACCCCGAGCACCTCACCGGCCTGGGCGACGAGGCGTTCGCCGCCCACTCGTACGACCTCATCGAGAAGGGCCCGAGCAAGAAGACGGCCAGGTCGTACGACGTCGGCGGCGTCTGGGCGGAGGCGCGGCTGCGCAACGTCCTCGTGACGGTGTCGTGGCAGGGCGCCGACTACCCGGCGCGCGTACGCTCCGGCAAGCACCTCACGGGCACGCGCCTGCCCTACCCGACGGCGAAGAAGCAGGCCACGGACATGCTGAAGACGGTGCTCGCCGGCCTGCGGTGAGCTACTTCTTCTTGCGGAAGTCGAGCCGCTCCGGAGGCGGGCCGAGGTTCGGCACCGGGCGTACGCCGTCGGGCGGCGTGACGTCGGGCTTGGCGTGCCGGGCCCGCGTGGGCCGGGTGGCCTCCTCGTAGTCCTGGATGTTCGCCGTGGGCAGCGTCATGATGCCCGGGTTGGCGTCCAGCAGGATGATGCGGCGCCCGGAATGCTCGGAGTGCGTGAAGATCATCGCGGTCGGCGGGAGCCGCTGCAGCTCCTGCGGCGCGACGGCGAGCTCGCGCGAGCCCTTCCCCGCGTCGGCCGCGGCCGAGGTGCCCTGACCCCAGGCCGTCGCCCGCCCGATGCCCTCGGGCAACGCGTGCTCGGTGGCGCCGCCGCCGTCGAACACCGCGGGCGGCACGGACCTGCCGACCGTGCTCGTGTACGTGTCGTCCGCCGGGTCGGCGACGCTCTCGCCGAGCTTGTCGGTCAGCTCGGCGAGCTCCAGCAGATGCTCGGCGCCGATGTGCTCCGCCGCGACACGGGCGTCCTCGGCGTTACCGAGCCGCATGAACCCGACCGCCGCGTGACCGCGCCCGAGGCGCTCCTTCACATGCGGCCCGATCGAGCGGTACATCAGCACCAGGCCGGTCGAGCTCGCCTCGCACGCGTCGATGAGACGGTCGAGGACGTCGCCACGGAGCTTCTCGGCGCCGCAGAGCATCAGAGTGTGCGCCCACGGCTCGGCGCGCTGTGAGGAGCGCAGAACGTGCGTGAGCGCCGCCGTGACGTACGTGCCGAGCACCCGGTTGGTGAGCACGCCGGCGCGGCGGTCGGTCGCGATGACACGCAGCCGGCTCGGCGGGAGCAGCGTCGGGCTCGACCCGAGCTTCTCCAGCTTCCGCAACTGCGACTCCAGCGCCCAGGCCCGCTCGATGACGACCCGGTCGGCGGCCCCCCGGCCGAACATCGTGTTCACCTTGGCCAGCTCGTCGTCGGTGATCAGCCCGCCGCGCAGATCGTCACGCGGGTCACCGACCTGCGCCAGCGCCCGCAGCGCGGCGGTGATCCGCGGAATCGAGGCCCGGCCGCCGAACACGCCGAGGATGCGTTCGAGGATGGCGTTGTCGAAGGAGAGGTCGCGGGTGCTGGTCTGCTCCTCGCTGACACTGACGACGAGCGACAGCACGTCCGCGAGCTCCTCGGGCCCGAGCCCGTGCGTGAGATCGAGCCGAGGCAGGTCACTGGGCAGCACCCACACCAGCGGCCGCTCCCCCTGGTCGTGCCCGAGCTCGATGAGCTCCTTGGCCACGGCCCCCTCGGACAGGTCGAGCACCGTGATCTGCGACCCGGCGGCCAGCCGCGCCGCCCCCATCATGGTGACGGTCGCCGACCACCCCGCGAGGGTCCCCCCGGCGATGTCGACCCGGTCAACACCCTGCGGCACCGTGACGGCGTACCACTCGTGCTGCGACTCGAACGCCTCACGCCGCCGCTGCCAGTCCTGGTAGGCCTGAGCGTGCCGAGCGTGAGCGAGCTCCAGCCGCCGCCGCCGCTCCTCCTCTTTACGCTCGAACCGCTCTTTCTCCTCGGCCACCCGCTGGCGCAGAGCCTTCTCGCCCTGCCAGATGGAGTTGCCCGTGATGATCCCGATCGCCACACAGGCGAGCATCCCGGCGATCGCGAACGCCCAGGGCAGCATGCCGGTGGCGCCCGCGATAATGAAGATCAGCGTCCCGACGCCGGCGGCGATACCGACCATCCTGAGCGGCCCGTTGAGAAGCTTGGCCTTCTGCCGCTGAGAAGCCATCCACTCCCGGTCGACCTGCTCGGACTCAGGCGGAGTAGGCCTCTTCGGCGGCGGCCCGGGATCGTCGTGCACCTGCGCGTAACGCCAGCCGACGTAGACGCGGCCCGGTTGCAGTAACCGCGCTTCGCGTGCTGTCACATCGACCACGTCCCGTACCTGTCCGCTTCTTCTTGGGGCTCAGCGTAGAAAGCTTCGCGTGAAGAGGGGTGTGGTTTCAACCGACTAGAGAGGGTGTCGAGGGACCACGAACGCCATAACCGGACATGAAGTGACAGATGTTGACAATAACCTCACCAGGGAGGGGGCTGCTCACCTTGCCGCGGCGGCTGCTGCCCGTACTGCTGCTGTTGAGGCTGACCGTATCCCTGTCCGTACTGCTGTGGGGGGACCTGCTGCCCTTGCTGTGGGTACGGCTGCTGTTGCGGCTGCCCGTAGGGCGGTTGCTGTCCGTAGGGCGGTTGCTGTCCGTAGGGCGGTTGCTGTCCGTAGGGCGGTTGCTGTCCGTACGGCTGCTGCTGCCCGTAAGGCGGTTGCTGGTTCCACCCGCCGTAAGGCGGCGGCTGCTGCCCCCAGGACTGCTGGTTGTACCTACGCCGCCTGGAACGCCGGCTGATCGCCCCACCGATCGCGATGATCCCGAAGACGACCAGGTAGATGATGAGCCTGATCGGCGCGAAATAGTAGTGATGGACGTAGGCGACGTTCATGGCTCTCCCCGGGGGCGGGCGAATGGCGATGTTTTGACCATCGCACGCACCAGCCGGTTCCCGCCCCTGGTTCCCGCCCCTGGTTCTTGTGACGCGCACGCGTACCTGTTCGACCGCTCGACGCACAGGAGTCGAGGGCCCGACCGGATCAGGCCGAGCCCTCTCTGTTCGTCGTCAGCGCCGATCGGATGGCGGACCCTGATTCGGCGGCGGCCACTGCTGCGGGACCGAAGGACGGCGGCGGCCCCTGCTGCGGATACCCACCAGGCCCAGGCCGCTCGGCCCGCGGCTGACCAGCTTCCTGCTCTGCCGCGAACGTACGGCGAGCGCGACGACAAGGATCACGATCGCGGCCAGAATGGGAATGCCGAAGAACTTGACGGCCTTCCAGACCTCCGACCCGGCGGAACTCCGGACGCCTGCGGTTTCTCCGTTGCCTTCCCGGAGGCCCTCCGGAAGATTGCCGTTACTACTTGCCCACTTCTCGTATGCGGCACTGTGCGGCACACCGCCATTGAGCACCTGCACGGGCCGGAAGACGCCATAGCCCGTCTGCGTCGTCCTTACCCGGCGTCCCGGCGTCCCGCAGCGATCCGAAGACGCGCTTGAGAATGTCGGTCCTCGACTCGTCCGGGAACTTCGACCGCAACAAGGCGAGGCCGGCAGAGGTCATCGCCGTTGCCTGACTGGTCCCGCCCTCACTCGAGTGAAGCCGACCGTCAGCGAGCACACCGGGGAACAAGACGCCGGGAGCCGCAATCGCCGTATACGGCTGACGCTCCGTCTTCGACCAGGCCTTCAGGTGATTGTCGACAGCGCCGACCGCCAGACACGCCGCCGCAATTCGCCGGCGCCATTGACGCATTCGACGTGTCCCCGTCGTCACCCGTACCAGCGTCGATGACAACGTCGTGCTCGGCCGCGTAGGTGACAGCTTCTTGCACGTCATCCGGACACGGCCCGGCAAAGACCTGCGAGATATTGATCACCTTGGCGCCGTGATCGGTGGCGTAACGAATTCCCTTGACGAGTGCACTGTGAGTCTTCGCCACGACCGGCAGAATCTTCGTTTTCGGCGCGACGCCGAGAAATCCGGTCGTGGCGCCGCTGCCCGCGATGATGGTCGCCATGGCGGTGCCGTGCCCCGGCGACTCGGTGTCGGTTCGGCCGTCGCCGCCACCGTTCGTCGCGTCCGTTCCGGTGAGGACCTTACCCGCCAGATCAGGAATATCTGCCTGTACGCCACTGTCCAGAACTGCGACGGTGACGCCTTCGCCCTGCGTAACCGGCCAGATCTTGTTATTGACCGCCCACGCGATGAACCACCATTCGTCGGCAATCGGCCTCGGGTATGCGGCGGCTTCCGCGACCGGCGGTGACATCAGCCCCATCAGGGACACGATCGTCGCCCCGGTCATGATTCGCCTCAACCGGCGCATCGACACTCCTCGTTTCCGGCGTCAGATATGAACGAAAGCACGGGCAGGCCGGGCGAATGCCCGGCCTGCCCAGCGTGCCATACCTCTGCATCCGCGTTCGGCGGATCTCAGCCGATCAGCGGAGGCGCGGCGTCACCGTCGTCACCCCAGACGTCCTCGTCCTCGGTCAGCCAGGTCGAGCGCTCGCGCTCCTTCTCGCCTTGGCCATGGCCGCCCGGCGCCATCGGCATCATGCCGCGTCCGCCGGCCATACCGGCGTCAGCGGCACCCGCGCCGAGGCCGCCGGCGCCCGCACCGCTGAGCCCACCGGCACCCGCACCGCTCAGGCCGCCAGCTCCGCTCCCGAACGGGTCACCGCCGAGTCCTCCACCACCGAGGCCGCCCCCACCGAGGCCACCGCCCCCACCACCTGGATGGAATCCGGCCAGGCTGCTGCTGCCGCCACCGCCGCCGCCGCCGCCGCCGGGATGTGACCGTTGTCGATACCGGGATAGTGCTCGTGGCCCGTCGTTGGTATGTGGCCGTTGCCGGTGTTCGGGAATGTGACCGTTACCGGTGTTGGGTATGTGACCTGCTCCGCCACCGGGATGTGGCCGCCGCCACCACCGCCGGAAGGTGACGGAAGGACTACCGGGACCATTCGGGTCTATCGGGTCGAAACCACCAACGTCGGCCAGCGCCTGGTCGTTGACGATTTCCTTGGGGAAAGTGTCGTTGTCGCTCTTCGCGGCGTTCTGTAGAGCGTTCAGATAATTCGCAGCTTGCTTGTTGTGGTACGCACGGTCCGCGCCACCGCCCAGCAGGCCGCCGGCCGCGCGAGAAGACCCGTCTCAAGGCCGCCCGCACCCTTAGGGCGGTTCGACGGGTCCTTGTACTGCCGCAGCGTCTCAGCGTGGCCGCCCAGCGTCCAGTTCGTCTGGTCGCTGGTGCTCTGGATCTGCTGCGCCTGCGTGTACATCTTCTGCATCTGCTTCATCGCTTTGTCGGCGTCGTCGCCGCCCCAGTGCTCCGAAAGCGTCTGCGCGTGCTTGTAGAGGTCCTCCACCGTCCGGCTCATCCGGCTGGCGACAGCACCGTACTTCTTGCTCGCCGTGTCAACAGATTCTGGCTGAATGGCATCCAGAATCTTGTTCATCGCGTCGATCTTGTCGTCCCAGACCTCCAGCCAGCTGGCGCCTTCGCCTTGGACCTGGAAGTCCTGCCTGATATCCCCGGGATTACCAGTCATCGTTCCCTCCCCTTAAATGACCGTCAAAGCTAGTACTCTGAAGTGTCCTTGCCAGCTTGCCGTGCCGATTGCCGGGTCGCGTCATCGGCATTGGCGTGGTTGTCGGCCGACCTCTTCACTGCTTTGATGACCTGGTCATATGCGATCAGGAACTGCGAGTAGGTAGAACCGATCTGCGTGTAGGCGGCCTTGGCGCTAGCGGCTACATTCTGTCCGCCCGGATAGTTGCCGAGCTCGTCCGTGGTCAAGTCGACAACGGAGCCATCACGGAAGTCGTGGTACGAACCGGAAGACCACGAGTTCAGGTCGTCGAGGTCTTTCTGCATCGCCTTCGCGACATTCTTCAGAACCCCATGGTCGACTCTGATCTCTTTGTTCGCGCCCGGCAACTGCTTCGGTGGTCCCGAATAACCGCCGCTGTCCTTGAGTGACACGATCTGCCTCCTGCCGGTTCCCCCGGCGTGCGTCTTCTAGCCCCTTTACCGACGACGCCCGGAGTTTCCGGGTGCCGGCCGTCAGTTCGACGCGGTGAGCCCCGGTCAGTCTCGACCGGGGCCCCCGTCACAACATCTCAGACTTCAACAGTGACCGAGGGTCACCACATCTGGGCGTTGGCCTTCTCGACGCCCGAGTAGTTCTCGTGAGCGGTGCCGATGACGCCGCCGAGCTTGTTCATGACCATGGCCATGTGCTGGGCCGCCGCGTCCCACTGGGCCTTCGCCTGGTGGTAGGAGTTCTGGGCGGAGCCCTCCCACTGAGACAGCGAGCCCTTGAGCTGGCTGTCCAGGTCGTCAAGGGTGCTCTTGAGCGCGTTGTAGACCGCGAGGAAGTCCTGCTGGCCCGTGGACAGAGCGCCGAAATTGGCCCTCGTGTAGTCGGACATGAATCCGTTTCCTTCCGTCAGCGAGGACCTGTCAGTGGTTCAGGAACTGGTGGATCGCCTTGGCGGCGTCGGTCTGCTGCTCTTCGGCCGACTCGTACTGAGTGCGGTTGTGCACGAGCTTCTCGTGCATCCCGTTGAGTGCGGTGAGGACCTTGTTCATGTCCTCGTCGAACGACTGGAACACTCCGTCGAAGGCGCTGGCCGCGTTGCCCTGCCATCCCGAGAGGACGGCCGCCTTGTGTCCATGCAGCGAGGTCTGCAACCCCTTGATCGTGCTGGCAGCTTCGTCGATGTTCTGCGCCGCCTTGGCCATCGCTGCCCGATCCTGTGCCGACTGTCCGGACACAGCTCACCTCCATAGTGATCGGCCTACATGCGGTATCGCAGCGTCCCGTCACCGCTGGCACGTCGCCCCCGAGGCAAACGGCCGGTTATGAGGACACCCCGTGACCGTAAATATCGCCAGCCATCTTACGGACAGTGTTGAGGCGTGTCCAGCGCAATTGCGAAACTCCCTGACAGAACACCTTGAGACAGAATTGTTACGACTCGGTCAAAGGCAGGCCATTGGCGTCATATTGGCGGTGAACTGGGGCTTTGCATTGATGACAACTCATTGATGATCAAATGTTCGATGCCATCGAGAAAATTTGGGATGACGCTGGAACCAGACCGGATCCGTCCGCATCTCAGTTGGTTTCAACGCCACTCAACCACCGGTCTTGGCGGCGGGCGTCTGCACGGGCAGCTTGGCAGCCTTGGGATCCAGCAAGGGACCTGTCGGAATGAGTGACAAGATCGTTTTTGGAAGCGGCGCCGCGTCATTCGTGTCGTAGCCGAGCTTCTTGGCCGTGTCCTGGGACGACAGCTGGAAGCAGATGCCCGCGTCGTTCACGATGTACCAGGTGTTGACCGCGCTCAGCTGGCCGGCACCGGGCAGCAGACCGATAAGCGCCGCGCCTCCGGGCGGCAGGACCACCTGGTCGAGCGCCGCCGTCTCCTGGGGCTGGGCGTCGGCGACGTGTGGAACCGTACCGCCGGTAGTGATCTGCGCGGACGTCACACCGTCGCTGGTGTGGGCATAGACCGCGCAGAGCGGGGTCGTGGGGTCCCAGCTGACGAAGTTCGGAATCGTCGGCGGGAGCTTGGCGTTCAGCAGCGCCGTCGTGGGCTCGGCGTTCACTGTCGAAAGCTGCGTGGTGATCGGTGCGACGGTCTGTCCGGGGTAAGCCTTGCTCTTTGTGTGCGCGTCGGCCAGCAGGAGCGTCTTCTGGCTTTCGGAGATGCGCGCAAAGCCCATGCTCGTCAGTTCGTAGTAGGTGTTGCCGTTCTCCGACGTCACGTAGACCTGGCCGACCCGGGCGTTCGGTGCCACATCCCGTTTCGGGGCGCCCGGGTGCGACACGAGTGGCGCAACGAAGTCCGGCCCCTCGTCCACCTGATTGATCCAGGTCTGAGAGACCGGGACGGGCGTCGCGCGAAAGACGTTGCCCGCCTGGTTCTCCGACAGTGTGGTGCGCATGCGCTGGCCATGCCAGATCACGTAGAAGACATTGTTGGCCTTGACGAGTACGGCCTGGTCGCCGATGTCCTTGCCGCCGACCTTCTCCCCTGCGACCAGTGAGCTGACCGGACGGGTGCCGTTGTTGGTGGTCGTATCGGTGCGCACGCAGACCGACCAGGGTTTCTTCACCAGATGTTTGGTGTCGGGAAGGGAGTCCGGCGCGTTCTGGATCCCGATGAGCGGCCCACGGGTGTACTTGGAGAGGGAAGAGCGGGACACCACTCGCTGCGGGGGCGCGTCCATGTCCAGCGCCAGCTTGGCGGACGCGTAGTTGAGGACGGGCTCCATCGCCTTGAGCTTGGTGTTGTAGACGTACTTGGTGCCGGTCTCCTTCTCAATGATGATCATGCCGCCCTTGTCGAGATCGCGGGCGCCTCCGGGATGAATGAAGCCGATTATCCCGAAGATCGCCGCGATCAGCACCGCGACCATGGCTCCGGAGAACGCCGCCACGGACAAACGCCGCATCGGTGATTCCGCGATGTCGGGTTCGCCCTGGAGCAGCGCGAGACCGACGCGCTGCATCATCAGTTTGTGCGCCTGGTAGAGATCCCGGCGAGTCTGCATCGGTGAACCCCCGTCAGCCGCTGAGGCCGCGTACCGCGCCGTACACGTCGAGTACGGCGAGGGCGAGCGGGATCAGGCTGATGATGACGATCATGTCGACGATGTCGCCGGCGCGGCCCCAGAACGGGGTGGGACGGTGGCCGGGTAGCCACATGGCCATGCCGACCACGACGCCGGCCAGGATGAGAAGTGGTAGCAGGACTCCGGCCAGTGTGGCGACCTGGCTGCCTCTCAGTGCGAGGCCGATGTCCAGGGCGCCCAGGCCGACTAGTCCGGCGACGAGCATCCACGCTCGCTGGCCGCGGCCGCGGAACACGCGGGCGCGCAGCAGCAGCGACACCGAGACGGCCGCGGCGGTGACCGGGCCGGTCCAGCTCTTCGAGCTGACCAGGAACAGGAGGCCGCCCATGGCGACGAGCGCGACGGCGGCGACGAGGCCCGTGGCGAAGCGGTCGGCGGCGATCGTGCGCTTCAGGACGACCTTGCCGTCGACGATCTCGGTGTCGCGGCGGAGGTCTTCGGCGCTGGTGGGTACCGGCGGCAGTGGCAGCCTGGCCAGCCGGAACGACAGCGGTGGGATCAGCGCGGTGAAGGCCATGACGATGGCCGCGACCGTACCGGCGACACCGGCGGCGGGCAGGCCGGAGAACACGTAGCTCGCGCCCGCGCCGAGGGTCCCCATCGCGGCGGCGATCGCGACGCCTAGGAAGGTGGGTACGCCGTCGGCCACCGCGAAGCCCGCGATGATCGCGACCAGCGTCGCCGCCCCGAACCCGGCCAGCAGATGGGGCGCCGCGAGCTGGGTGAGCTCCATCCCGGACCTGGCCGGTGCGAAGGCGCCGGCGAGGAAGCCGTACGGGACGGCGGCGTACCCGAGGATGGCCCCCGCGCCGGAGTCGCCGAACGCGCGGGACAGGGCCAGGGCGCCGATGAGCAGGAGCAGCGCGACGATGGCCGCGGCGATCGTCGGCGCCATCCACGGCGGGCCCGACAGGGCGATGACGATCGCGCCGACGGCGAGCGCGGCGCCGGCCGCGCCCTGCCCGAAGGAGCGTGTGGTGTGGGGGCGCCAGCGGTTCGAGCGGTCCTTGATCCCGGTCGCGATGACGTCGGCGACGTCATCGAAGGACATTTCGGGAATGTGCGCCATGCCGGGCCGGAAGTAGAGAACCTCGCCGTCGCGTACGCCGAGTTGGCCCAGTGATCGCCCGTTGTCGAACGGGGCGTCCTCAAGTCGCTGAAGGACCCAACCGGAATGTGCCAGCCCGGCGTCGGCCATCCCCTCGCCGGCCGCTCTCAACAGAGTCGGCAGCATGTGGGCCAGGGGCACGTCGGCGGGGAGCGAGAGATCGATTCGCCTGCGTGGCGCGACGATCGTGACCCGGCTCAGATCGGTTCCTGCGGTCGAGCTCACCGGTCTTCCATCCTCTTCAGGTATGCGGGCGAGGCCACCTATGCCTCACACTCTCCATAGGATGCCGTCAATCAAAGTCAAACCTGGCGATCGAAGACTAACGGCCTCGGGAGGCAAGCGTTGACTACGATCTTGGTTCGCCGCCAGGAGAGGCGGCCCCCGCCGCCGACCCCCCGGGGCGAGATCCTGCTGGAATCTCCGCCGGAGATCCCTGAGGTGACCAGCGGCGGTTTCCAGACTGTCATGACTTACCTGCCAATGGCGGCAATGGCGGGAATGAGCGGTCTGATGATGACCGCAGGCGGCCCGAGCAATCCGCTCATGATGGTCAGCAGCGGCGGTATGGCCCTGTCAATGGGCGGAATGATGCTCGGTCAGATGGGCCGGGGAGCGGGCGAGCGTAAGTTCAAGCTCAACGGCGAACGCCGCGACTACTACCGTTATCTCGCACAAACCCGGCGAAAGGTACGCCGCGCCGCGAAACAGCAGCGCGAGGCGCTCGAATGGAACAGCCCCGCACCGGAGTCGCTGTGGTCGCTCGTGATGAGCGCCCGGCTCTGGGAGCGGCGCCCGCGCGATGAGGACTTCGCGGCCGTACGCATCGGCACCGGCCCGCAGAAGCTCGCCGTCGAGCTGATCGTTCCCGAGACGAAGCCGATCGAGGACCTGGAGCCGATGACGGCGGGCGCTCTGCGCCGCTTCGTCCGCGCGCACTCCACCGTCCCGAACCTCCCGGTCGCGGTGTCGCTCGCGTCGTTCGCGCGCATCCAGACGACCGGTGACCCCGACACCACACGCGGCCTGGTCCGTGCGATGGTCGCCCAGATCGCCGCCTTCCACTCCCCCGACGACGTACGCATCTGCGTGTGCGCCTCGCCCGAGCGGATGCGCCACTGGGACTGGCTGAAGTGGATGCCGCACACGATGCATCCCACCGAGAGCGACGCGGCCGGGCCCGTACGCCTGATGGCGCGCAGCCTGTCGGAGCTTGAGTCCATGCTCGGCCCCGAGGTCAAGGACCGCCCGCGGTTCACGCCCGGCCTGACGCAGGACGACATCCCGTACCACCTGGTCATCATGGACGGCGGCATGGTCACGCCCGACTCCCAGATCGGTGCCGACGGCATCGAGGGCGTGTGCGTGATCGACATCAGCGGCTCGGTCGCGCCGACGCCCGACCGTACGATGCTGCGCCTGCACGTCATGCCGGACCAGCTACAGATGCTGCGCCGCGACCGTACGGGCAAGGACATCCCGACCTCGATCGGCCGGCCGGACCAGTTCGGCATCGTCGAGGTCGAGGGCCTTGCGCGCCAGCTCGCGCCGATGCGGGCCAGCGAGGCCATGGGCGCGGAGTTCGACGCCCTGTCCACGAGCATGACGCTGACCACGCTGCTCGGCGTGGACGACCCGTTCGGGATCGACACCTCGGTCGCGTGGCGCCCGCGCGCGCCGCGCAACCGGCTGCGCGTGCCCGTCGGCGTCGACGTCGAGGGACGCCCCGTCGAGCTGGACATCAAGGAGGCCGCGCAGGGCGGGTACGGCCCGCACGGCCTGTGCATCGGCGCGACCGGCTCCGGAAAGTCCGAGTTCCTGCGCACGCTCGTGCTCGGCCTGGCGATGACCCATTCGTCCGAAGTGCTGAACTTCGTCCTCGTCGACTTCAAGGGCGGCGCGACGTTCCTCGGCATGGACGGCCTCCAGCACGTCTCGGCGGTCATCACCAACCTTGAGGACGAGCTGCCGCTGGTCGACCGCATGTACGACGCGCTGCACGGCGAGATGGTGCGGCGCCAGGAGTTCCTGCGCGCCGCCGGCAACTACGCCTCGCTGCGCGACTACGAGAAGGCGCGCGAGCAGGGCGCGGACCTCACGCCGATGCCGACGCTCTTCGTCGTGCTGGACGAGTTCTCCGAGCTGCTGTCCGCCAAGCCGGAGTTCGCGGAGCTGTTCGTCATGATCGGCCGGCTCGGCCGGTCGCTCGGCGTCCACCTGCTCCTCGCCTCACAACGCCTCGAAGAGGGCAAGCTCCGCGGTCTCGACACCCACCTGTCGTACCGCATCGGCCTGCGAACCTTCTCCGCGATGGAGTCGCGCGTCGTGCTCGGCGTGCCCGACGCGTACGAGCTGCCGCAGGCGCCCGGCAACGGGTACCTCAAGATCGGCACCGAGGCGATGATCCGGTTCAAGGCCGCGTACGTCTCGGGTGCGCACAAGCCGGACGAGTCGATCGGCGTGAAGGACACCGGGCCGAAGGTCGTCAAGCAGATCGTGCCGTTCGGCCCCGACTACATCCGGCCGCAGATCATCGAGGACTCCGCGCCGCAGGAGGTCGCGGAGGACAAGAACCAGGAGAGCCTGTTCGACATCGTCGTCAAGCGGCTCGCCGGTCAGGGTCCCCCGCCGCACGAGATCTGGCTGCCGCCGCTCGACGCCGCGTCGACGCTCGACCAGATGCTGCCGAACCTCACGCCGACGCCCGACCTCGGCTACACGACAGCGGGCTGGGAGGGCCGCGGGCAGCTGCACGCCGCGGTGGGCATCGTCGACCGGCCGTTCGACCAGCGGCGCGACCCGATGTGGCTCGACGTCTCCGGCGCAGCCGGCCACGTCGGCGTGGTGGGCACCCCGCAGAGCGGCAAGTCGACCGTGCTGCGGACCCTCATCACGTCGCTCGCCCTGATGCACACCCCGCAGGAGATCCAGTTCTACTGCCTGGACTTCGGCGGCGGCACGCTCGCCGCGCTCGACCGCCTGCCGCACGTCGGCGGCGTCGCGACCCGCCTGGACGGCGACCGTGTCCGGCGTACGGTGGCCGAGGTCGCCTCCCTCCTGGAGGAGCGCGAACGCTACTTCGCCGAGCGCGGCATCGACGGCATGGCGACGTACCGGCGGATGCGCGCCTCCGGCCAGATCCCCGGCGACGGCTTCGGCGACGTGTTCCTCGTCGTCGACAACTGGCTGATCGTCCGGCAGGACTTCGAGCAGGTCGAGTCCACCATCACCGACCTGGCCGCGCGCGGCCTCGGCTACGGCATCCACGTCGTCGCCGCCACGAACAAGTGGTCGGAGTTCCGTATGGGCATCCGCGACCTGTTCGGGTCGCGGCTGGAGCTGCGGCTCGGCGACCCGTACGAGTCGGAGTTCAACCGGAAGATGGCGGCGAACGTCCCGGAGGGGCGGCCCGGCCGCGGCATCACGCGCGAGGGCCTGCACTTCCTGGCCGCGCTGCCGCGCGTCGACGGCCGCTCCAGCGCCGACGACCTGTCCGACGGCGTGCAGAACCTCGTCGAGACGATGGCGAGCGCCTGGCGCGGGCCGACCGCGCCGAAGGTGCGGATGCTGCCCGCGGAGCTGGCCCTCTCGTCGCTGCCTCCCCTGCAGGAGACCGGTCGGCGGATTCCGATCGGCATCGACGAGGACACCCTCGGGCCGGTGCTGCTCGACTTCGAGACCGACCCGCACTTCGTCGTGTTCGGCGACAACGAGTGCGGCAAGTCCAACCTGCTGCGCGTCATCGCCGACTCCATCGTCCAGCGCTACACCCCGGACGAGGCGAGGCTCATCTTCCTCGACTTCCGTCGCGACCTGCTGGACGCCGCGGAGACCGAACACCGCATCGGCTACGCCGCGTCCTCCACGGCCGCGACCCAGCTGATCAAGGACGTGCACGGTGCGCTGATGAAGCGGCTGCCTCCGTCGGACCTCACACCGGACCAGCTCCGCAACCGGTCCTGGTGGAGCGGCTCGGACCTGTTCGTCATCGTCGACGACTACGAACTGGTCGCCACACCGTCGGGCAACCCGCTGATGCCGCTCGCCGACCTGATCCCACAGGCACGCGACATCGGCCTGCACATCATCGTGTCCCGCAGCATGGGCGGCGCCGGCCGATCCCTGTTCGACCCGATCATCCAGCGGTTGAAGGACATGGCCTCGCCAGCGGTGATCATGTCCGGCAACAAGGACGAGGGCGCGCTGTTCGGCGACGTACGCCCCAGCCCGCTGCCCCCGGGCCGCGGCACGCACGTCGACCGGCGCATCGGCAAGCACCTGATCCAGACGGCGCGCGTCGGTAGCTGAGTCCGCGTCCGCCCTGGGTGAGCCGTCTCGGCCAGGGCGGACCACTCGAGCAGGGCTAGGAGTTACGAATCGGTAACGGGGCGCATGCGTGCCGGATCCTCCCGGCATTAGGGTGAGTCGAACATGTGAGTTTACCGGCCACTTTTCCGCCAGAAAGCCATGAACGGGGACTGGACGTGTCCGACGAGATCAAAGTCCACGCGGCGCGTATCAAGAAGCACTCGGACGAGCTGAGGAACCACGTCGCTCCCGAGCTTGAGAAGGCCCGTGGTACTGCTGAATTCCATCAACCTCGAAGGTGGCGACCTGAGCATCACCGGCACCGCCGCCTCCGTGGCGTACCCCGGAGCCCTGCAGTTCGCGTTCGAAACGCTGAAGACGCACGAGGACCAGATCACCGCATTCGCCGGAAAGCTCGACGCTGGGGCGAAGAACTGGAAGTCCGGTGAGGACCACAGCACCGTCAAGCAGGTCTGAGATCAGCGACCGCGGGCTCCGGAAGGACATGTCATGAGCGTGCTCAACACCTCCGACACGATGATGTCGGCCGCCACCACCGAGGCGCAGATCGCCGGTCTGGTGCTCCAACCGGCGATCATGATCGGTTTCCAGTTCAAGCTGTCGACGGGAAAGGCCGCCAACGTCGACAAGGCAGGCCAGCAGTGGCGTGCGGCGGCGAGCCAAATCGAGCAGACCATCAAGAACCTGCACGAAGCGGTCAGCGGCATCGCGGCATCCGACTGGTCCGCCGACGACCGTACGGCCTACGAAGGTAAGGTCGGCGAGGCCTCCGCCCAGATGGAGACCGTCCAGATCTTCCTGACGGCAGTAGGCGTCGCGTTGACCATCTTCGGCTACGCCCTCTTCGCGTACTCAGTGTTCGCGGTGGCCATGGGCACCTTCCTCGGCGTCATGGCGACCCTCGCCGCGGCGGCGCTCGCCGGGGTCATCACGATCGGGCTCTACGCGGAGTTCGAGGCGATCGCCGTGACCTGCCTCACCATTACCTCCGTCGCCACGGCCATCCTGGCCGGAGCGGCGAACATGGTCGCCATGGTCTTCCAGGGCGGCGCCGCCCTCGACGCGGCGGTCGAAACCTACCAGGGCAACGACAAGGCGCTCGCCAACCTCAAGCAGGCCGAAGAGGTCGGGTCGGCCGCCGCGCTCGCGAACCTGGCACAGAACGGCATCAACGCCGGTCTCGCGTACGCGGGCCGGAGCAAGGGCATCGGCGTCCCTGGGGGGACCACCGGCTCCAAGCCCTTCTCAGGCGTCGACCTCGACGCCGACCGGGACAAGGACCACACCTGGAACGTCGGCGGCGGTGCCACCTACTCCAAGGACGGCAACGAGTACACCGGCGGCGCTCATGTGAAGGTGGGGGACCGGGGCTTCCAGGGCGTCGAGGTCGAGGGCAAGTACAAGAACAGCAGTGGCTACTACGGCGGCGGCAAGATCGGCTACAACGAAGACGCCGGAAGACGGCGACGACCATATCTACGGCGGTGTCAACGGCGGTTACGACCCGAAGACCGGCGTCGGCTGGAAGGGCGAGGGCAACCTCGACTACAACACCGACAAGAACCGCATCGACAGCGAAAGCATCAGTGGAGGCGTGACCGAACGCGGTGGTGACGTGGTCAAGGGCAGCGACGGTGTCACCCGCGCCCCGGATGGCTCCATCGTGAACAAACCCGAGGTCGACACCCCCCTTGGTGACTGGCGGAACGGCCGGTACTTCGCCTGACCGACAGGCCGGACGGCCCGTTCGACGAGAGGATTCCTCAGCATGACGGCTCCCGTTGCTGCCGACCGACGTTCACGTCCCCTGTTGGGCTGGCCCCTCGCCGTAGTCGGCTGGGCGGTCGCGGCGTCGTCGCCGGCGATCTTCTGGGTCACCGGCGTCCCCGCCGCGGCCGTGGCGGTCGCGGCCGCGGTGCTCGTTACCGCCGGCTGCCTGGCGATCGGCCTGCGGGCGGGCGGCCAGATCATGTTCCTCCTCCTGCCGACCTTCTTCGTCGGTACCTTCGGGCTGGCCATCGGCGCGGACGTCATGAGCGAACAGCTCGTCTTCCACCTCGCCGGGAAGGCGGCGACGTGCCAGGTCACCGCCGTGCGGAAAGTGGTCTCCGACGTGGTAACCACCGGGAGCGACGGCCGGTCGACCACCAGCTATGACGTCTCTTACTTCCACACGATGGTGTGCCCGCGTGCGTCATACACGATCGACCGGCAGCCTCCCTATCCGGTGGGCACCAAAACCGAAGTGACCTTCGACCCACACGGCAAGATCAAGCCGAGGTTCAGTGACCAGATACATGGCTTCCGCCGGACCGGACTGATCGCGTCAGGGGTGGGCGGGCTGATCATCCTGGTCGCTCCGTTCGCCGCTTGGGCGGTCGGCCGATGTCATCCGAAGACAGAGCCTCCGCGCGTGGCGGCTCCACGTACGCCGTACCCGTCGGGCGAGCCGGTGGACACCCCTCCGCGATTCGACCCGACGATGGACCAGCGGGCCATGGAGGCCATGAACGACATGCGGACCGGCCAGAAGGTGACCGGCATCGCCAAGATGAGGCGGCTTCAGGCCGAGCTCCGCCGCGCCGAGGAGACACGCGGCAAGAGTCAGTGGCCGCCCCAGGGCCAATAGGGCTCAGAAACCCTGCCGGGGGTCACGGATCTGCTCCATGGCCCCCTTGGCCCGCTGCTGCTGAACGGTGAGATCCCGCAGGACATCCTTCATCTGCACAGCGAAGTCGTTTCCGAGTTTCTCCGCCTCGGCCAGCGCGACCTTGGGGTCGGTGAGCTTCTGCGCGGTTTCGTCTGTCACGCCGAACAGCTCGCCGCTGACCTGACCGAGCTTCTGCTGGAAGTCAGCGGCCGCCGCGTTGACCGCCGCACGGATCTCCAGGCTCAGCTCGGCGGAGGACAGGCGCAGGACGCGCGGGTCGAGATCGAGCGCGGTCAGGCCCCCGACGCTCTGGAACTCCGCGGTGATCCGCCCGTCCGCCGCCTCGCCCTTGCCGATGACCTCGGCCATCCGCTGCTTCAGCTCCTCCGCCTTGGACATCTGGTTCTCGGCGTCACGGAGGAAACGCTCGAAGCCCGGGCCAGGTACGAAACCAGGGTCGGTCACAGTGCAGCACCTCATCATCAAGCCAACCTCGGGCATTTATATCGTCAAATCTTAGCAAAATAAGCTGGCCTCTCATTACTGACCAGGCAAGATATCTCGGATGCCCATTTGTAAGGCTTAATTGTCAAAGGCCGGGAGACGCCCTTGAGTCGCATGGACGAACTACTCAATCGCTCCACGCCCGCACGCGAGCCCGGTTCGACCTCCGATTCCGCGCCGCCGAGCAGTGACAGCGGCGCCCGTCCCTGCACGGCCGGGGATCCCGGCGGCCAGGTGATCGAGCACGAGCCGGAGGCGATCCAAAAGCTCGGCGAGAACATCGAAGAGCAGGTCGGCAAGCTCATCGAGCAGGCTCGCAGCGCGCTCGAAGAGGCCAAGATCAGCGAGGACGCCTTCAGCACGTCAGGCTGGGTCCTCGCCGCCGCTTACCCGGGCGCGCACGAGTTTTTCGTGATGGACGCCGAGAGCAAGCACAAGCACATGGACACCGTGAAGTCCAAGCTCGCCAACACGGCCAAGCACTGGCGCGAGGCCGAGCAGAAGAGCACCGTTCGCACCTAAGGAACTCATGGACCTCAGCGAAGGACTCGTCTCGACGGCCGAGGGGATGGCTCTCGGCACCGTCCCGATCATGCCCGCATCGTTGTCCTGCGTCTTCTTCATGGACGGCGGGAAGGGCAAGGACGGCGAGATGCGGAAGGCGGCCTCCAAGTCGGGTGAGGCCGGCAACAAGTACAGCGAAGCCAAAGAACACCTCGAAGGATTGGTCAGAGGCGTTTCAGCGCACAGTTGGGCAGGCAAGGACCGCGAAGCATTCGAGAACGAGGTCCGGCAGATCTCCCAGCAGCTCGATACGGACCACCAATATGCCTTGGGTGCTCAGATCACACTCGACCTGATCGCGGTGGCTCTCGACGTGTTCGCCGGGTTCGCCATGGGAATCGGGGTGGCGCTGGTCGCGCAGGCGGCCATCTGCGTCGCCGCCGACTGCACTGTCATCGGTGCTCCCGCCGCCGAGGCCGAAGCGAACGCCTTCGCGGTCGCCTGCGCGGACGCGCTCGAGACCGCTAACACGGCATTGATGGGCGCCATGAGCGGCGCGGCCGCTCTCTTCCAGGTGGGTGCCATCGCAGACGCCGCCCAGCAGGACAGCGAGGGAGACCAGTCGGCTCTGGGCAACCTCACTCAGGCCGAGATCAAGGGCGGTTTGGAGGGCGGGAAGGCGATCGTCAATCACTTGGTGGGGAAGGCGATCGGCAACCGTTTTGGCAAGGCGGGCGAGGAGGCTGCCTCCGATGCCCTGCCCGCGGCCGCGTCCAAGGCCGAAAAAGAGGCGGCGAAACACGCTGGCGAGCAACTCGGCGACAGCGGCGGAGAATGGGGCGGGGAGACGCTCTCCAAGACTATTCTCAATGGTCTTCTGCCCGAGAAAGAGGGCGGAGACGACAAAGGCGGGGACTCGGGCGGCAGCGAAGAAGACGCGGGCAGTTACGCCTGACCAGCGGGGCGTCGGCCACCTGCACCGGCGCCCCGCAGTGGGTGTCGCTCGGCCTCGCAGTTTTGCGTGTCGGCCAGGTCACCCGTGACACGGCTAACGTGCCATCGCTTCGTCGCTGAACCATACGATCGCCACGAACGCGGCGACGAGAAGCTTACGTACGGACTCCGGAAGAGTGGCCTCCACCTGCAGAGTATAGTCACCGCGAAGATCTGGCGTACCTGCGGGGGGATTATCATCGGCTCGCAGGATCCGGGCTATTTCAACGCCGCCAGGATCAGTGATTCCATAATTCCAATGGTAATCGAATAGGCGACCTCCGGCGCTCCGGACATCGGCGACGAGGTTCTTGTTTTCATCCTTGATCCGGAAATGCGGATGAACCTTCTGCACATGATTCACTCGCTTGACACTGCCGATCACACCCGTTTCCGGCAGCATGAGATGTGCAACCGACCCGCGCAGTTCATTTTGCTTTTCCACGGCAAACAAAGGCTCGCCGTTCGGCCCATCTACGTGCATAAAATGCTTTATCTTGTATGCCTGGCTGGTAAAGCTCAAGAAAAATGTCTTCCAGACGGCCTGTTTCGGCTCACGCACCGTCGCCACTACATGATCCTCATGATCAGAAATGTCGTAGCAGAACCGGCCTTCCATAACCCGCCACTCGACCTGGGTGAGATGCAGAATTCGGTGATCGAATATCGTGGTCATAACAATGCACCTTACACATCATTGTGAATCGTCGACTTCAGTCAGTCTTGGTTCTCAGACCACTCGCCAGGTGTGATGGCGACGTGGCCCGGACGCCGGCGACGCCCCAGCTTCAGATATGCCGCCTTCCGGATCCCTGCGGCGAGCAGTACGTCCGGGGCGACACCAAGGAAGTCGACCAAAGGCTTCGCGTTACGCAGATCCTGACCGCCGATGACGCCGGCCACCATTGTGCCGTGTCCGTAGCAGTGCGTGGGATGACGGTGAGTGAGATCTGCCTGCCCCGCCACTCGACCTCGTAGCTGCTGGTAGGAGGCGTTCACACCGCTGTCGACCACGGCGACCGTGACGCCCTTGCCCGCGACCTCGAACCCTGTCAGCCGCGCTCTTCCCATGACCGTGCGTCCTCCCCGTACGACAGCCCGGCATCGCACTTTAGACGATTTGCCTGACAAGGAGTTCCACCATCGTCAAGTCGGCAGCAGCCCGTACGACCGAGCGCGCGGCACACACTTTCCACTCCGGGACGGCACCGCGGCGGAGGAGGGCGATCGAGGGGTGCGCGCTGCTCGTCCTCGCGCCGGGGATGCTCGCGGTCGGATGGATCGACCACACTCACCAGGCCAGGACCTACATGCCGGAGAAGCACGTCACGGTCATGCCGCATATCCTTGGCGAATTGATACTGCACCTCAAACAGATCAGCTACGAAACGTTCACCGGCCGGTTCGACTTCGACCTGTTTGATTACAACAGCCAAGTATTGGCCACCATCCGCGAGCCGAAGCAACACCTCCGGAAGACCGTCTTCCGAAACATTTTGCTACCGGTCCAGCGAGATCGGCCGAGTCAAGAAGGTCAACCTGAACCCAGCCAAACCACACTCTCGAGTCGTGGACGCACAGGATGTGGTCGGGCCGGACTTCAGTAATGCCGCCGCCGTACCTCCGCGACTACTCCGCGCTCCGATTCAAACGCAAGGTGGAGGTTCCGATACGGCGACTCCTCGTCGCCGCGTTCGTGACGATCTCCTGGTTCAATCAAGAAAGCCGCGCGACCATCTGAAACGGAAGGGCCTCGACCGTGTCAGCACGGCCAAGGCCCGTTTCCGTTCCTCCGAGTATCGGACAGGCGCCACTCAGCTGCGACGAATCCGTGCTGCGGCGAGCGCGATCTGCTCGTTGACGTCGTTCATCTTGCTGTCGAACTCGCGCTGCGCGGCGGCCACCTGGGACCGCAGCTTCTCAGTGTCACCCATGTCACCGAGACCGGCGCTCGTGACGGCCCGCGTCTGCGCCTGCAGGTCGTTCATGGCTTCCCGCACCGCCGACGTGATCGCCTCGGACAGGTCCTGAGAGGCCATCCGCATCGCCCGTGCGTCGATCTGGAGGTTCTGCATTCCAACACCGGTCGCGTACTCGACCCGCACCTTGCCATCGGCCGCCTCTCCGCGGCCGACGAGAGCGAGGAGCTCACTCTGCATCTCTTTGATCTTTTCGGACTGGGCTCGCGCCTTCTGCAGCGCGCTCTCCATGTCCGCGTGAGAAGAAGCCGTGAAGTTCGTCATCGAGTTCCGTTCATCGGTCGCTGATCTCTCATCTGAAAAGTGCCCGCGGGCCAGACGACGGTCAGGACGTGCCGTCGTCGGAGTCCCTGAGATCGTTGCCGCTCGCCCAGGCCGCCATCCGCGGCGCCTGCCCAGCGGGATCACGATCCCGGCGAAGACGGCCAGCATCGCCGCTCCGATAGTGCTCATCGCGATGACGCCACCGATGTTGCGGGTGCGGTGGTCCATGGGTGCCGGTCCGCCGATATCGATCGGCTGGGCGGCGGCGGGCTGTGTCGCGGCCGGGCTTGTCTGAGCGCCAGCGAGCTGGGTGACGGCTCGGTAAGGGTCGAGGACCGCGAACCTGCGCCGGGCTCGTCAACGGGATCCGCCGTACTCTTGATCACTTGGATGATCTGCGCCGGGGTGTAATCGGGATGCTTGGACTTGATCAGCGCGGCGACACCGGTGACGTAGGGAGCGGAGTAGCTCGTGCCGTTGATGTCCGATCCTCCGATGTACCCGTCTCCGCCGGTGCTGATGATGTTGTCTCCTGGCGCGGAGACGTCGACCCTCGATGACGTGTTGGAGAAGCTTGTGACCGGCCCGTCACGACCGACGGCTCCCACGGACAGCACCCACTGTAGGAAGCCGGGTAGGCCGGCTGTTCACTGGCCTTCTTCTTCTGGTCGGTGTTACCCGCCGCAGCGACGATCAGAATCTTTTTCCGCAGTGCGTATTGGACTGCGCTGTACAAAGCCGAGTAGCTGGTGTTCTGGATAGAGACATTGATGATGTCGGGATTCATCTCCGCAGCGCGCCTGATCCCCGCAGCGAGCAGTTGTCCGTTGTCAGTGGATTCCTCGCTGGTCTGAACCTTCACCGAATACAGGTGGACGTCCGGGGCGACGCCGAGGAACGCGACCGGCGTCTTCGCGTTGCGCATGTCCTGTCCGGCGATGATCCCGGCCACCAGGGTGCCGTGTCCGTAGCAGTCGGTGGGATGGGTGTGAGTGAGATCTTCCTGCCGCCTGACCCGCCCTCGTAGCTGCGGGTGGTTGGCGTTTATGCCGCTGTCGACCACGGCGACCGTGACGCCCTTGCCTTTGCTGAACTGCCAGGCACGCGTGAAGTCGAGCCGCGTCTGAGCCCAGGGCACGACGGTTTCCTTCGACGCGGGAAACGACTCTGGTTTGGCGCATGGCGGCACCGGCGCCTTCGTGGGCTTTGGCGTCTTCGAAGGGCTCGGCTTGGACTTTCCCGGCGTGGGCTTGGCGCCAGGTGCGGCCGTCGCCACGGTCCCCCCTGTCGCACTCGCCAGTGCCAGGGAGCTCTGCGAACGCCAATGCCGCCAGCCGTGCTCGTCCCATGACCGCGCCCCTCCCCGTACGACAGCCCGGCATCGCACTTTAGACGATTTGCCTGACAAGGGGTTCCACCATCGTCAAGTCGGCGGCAGCCCGTACGATCGTGCGCGTGGCTCACACTAACCACCACGAAACGGCACCGCGGCGGAGGTCGCGTGTGGCGTGGGTCGTGCTGGGCGTGGTCGTCATTCTGGTCGCGGTGGCTTGGGTGACCGGGGGGTTGCGGGGGCGGTCCAAGGCGGTCGCGGCGGTTCGGCCGGGTGGGACGGTCGACCAAGGGGCGTTCCGGGTGCGGGTGCTCGACGCGAGGGCCGGGCGGATGAAGTCAAATTCCTTCGACAAGCCCGCGAACACCCTGGTCGTGCGGATGCTCGTCGATGACCGGACCCATGACAGCTACGGGATCGGGACCTTCCTCAAGGGGTCGCCGCCGAACCCAAGCCGAAATCTTTCGTCGACGCCGACCCCATGAAGTCCGAGGGGGACATCCGCGGGAATGACACGAGCACGATCCACCCGCGGCTTCCCGTCGTGGTGCAGGTGCGCTGGCCCCTGCCCGAAGGCACCACGCCCGCTACGGCGAAGGTCGTCTTCCGGCTCTGGGAGTACGGCCAGGGTTTCACCGAGGACGACTTCTACTGGAGTGTGATCAAGACTTCGCCCATCGCGGCCACAGTCACCGTTCCCGTACGCGCGGGGGCCACGTCGTGAGGATCGTCTCCGGGGCCGTGTCGGTGGCGCTGATGGCAGCGGCCATGTGGCTCTACACGTTCAAGCCTCATCTTCAGGCGCGGATGCAGACGCCGCTCGCGGCGCGCGGGCACATCGGCGCCGTCGTCGGGAATCGCGTCTTCAGCGTCAAGGTGGACAAGGTCGACGTGGCCACCTCGATCACCAAGGAGGACGTCCTCAGCACGCCGACGCCGATGCCGAGCCTGGGGATCTTCGTGATCGTCAGCGCTCAGCTCAGGAGCAACGAGAAGCCGTTCCAGCCGGGCGGGGTGCGCCTCGCGACGCGTGGCGGGCTGTCGTACCAGGAGAGCGGGCGTCCGGCGATTCCGTCGGGTACCGCCGACTATGAGCCGATGCTGTGGGGCAAGGCGACTTTCGTGTTCGAGATTCCCAAGGACCGGCTGGCCGGCGCGCGCCTGGTCGTCGGGGAGCAGCAGTTCATGACGCAGCTCAGCGCGCAGGCCGTCGTCGACCTGGGCATCGACGACGCGCAGGCGGAACGGCTCCTCTCTCACGCCTCGGGCTCCTACGTGCTGAAGACGACATGACGGACCCGTACGAGACGACGTCACGCGACCCCTTCCAGGCACGCGATCCCTTCCAGGCCGCGACCCCTTCCAGGCGCGCGACCCGTACGAGATGACGACGCGCGACCCGATGGAGGAGACGGTCCCCGACCCCGTCGGCCGTACGCCGAGGACCGGACGGAAAAGGGCGATCGAGGCGTGCGCGCTGCTCATTCTCGCGCCGGGGATGCTCGCGGTCGGGTGGGTCGACCACTCGCGCCAGGCCAGGACGTACACGCCGGAGGAGCATGTCACGGTCGTCCCGCACGGCGGCACCGGCACGCTCGGGCGCGTACGGCTGAAGGTCGCGGGCCGCGACGCGACCGCCCCGGCCACGGCGACGGCCGGCGCCGTCACGCTCACGCTGGTCGTGGAGGTGCGCCCGCTGGACGCTCAGGGCGCGAAGGACTCCCAGGCCGTCACCTACTCCGTACGCGACCGCGACGGGCACACGTGGAGCGCGGGCGGTGTGCCCGCGGGCGGCCATGACCCGGTCGCCGGCGTGACCACGCAGGTGAAGGTCACGGCGAGCGTTCCGCAGCGGCTGGTCAGCTCTGTCGTACTGGAGGCACGGACGGGCGGGTCCGGTCTGTCCGGGGGGCACGGTCAGGTACGGGTCCTGAGGTTCGCTCACTGACCCGCGCCACCACCAGGTCGAACGCCGCGGCCATCAGGCAGACGCGCAGCGCCTGGTGTACGAGGTCGACGCCGAAGTGGACGACGAACAGGCGCGGGATCCACCAGCCGACGGGGTGTGGGCCGAGCAGGTAGTAGACGCCGCGCTCGGCGAGGTACGCGACGTCCTCCAGGCCCATGAACAGGACGCAGAACACCGCGAACGTCAGCAACCCGGCGCGGAACACCATCCGGACCCCGAAGACGGTCGGCAGCCACTTGTCGCGCAGTTCGCGGGTCATGACCTCCCACGGCGTGTGCGGGCGGTCGATGCCGCTCGCCGCCACGATGCGGCGGCCCATCCTGCCCTTGCCGAGCGCGGTCTCCTCGTCGGAGTCGACGCCCAGGATGACGCCGGCGATGACGAGCCACACCAGACCGCCGAGGACCGCTTCCTTGAAGGACGGCCAGTACGTGCCGATCCAGCCGAACACCGGTCCGCACAGGTCGGCGGCCCACCCCCAGGCCACGCGGGCGTGCAGCCAGTCCCAGAGCGCGCCGCGCCCCTTGTTGATCGTGAAGAGGCCGAAGAGGGTCCAGTTGACCTCGAAGAGCGCGACGACGACGCCGCCGATGTGGGGCCACTTCGGCTCGACGAACCGCTCGGCGATGAACTTCAGTACGAGGAAGGCGGCCGTCAGTGCCATCGCGACGTAGAAGTGGTCGCCCAGCGCGGTGATCGCCTTCATGGCGGTGAGCTGGCCGGAGATGCCGGCGTTGGCGGCACCGCGCGCGGCGGCGGCCTGCTCGAAGGCCTTGGCGTCGTCGCTGAACCAGTTCCAGGCCAGGTAGAAGATCATGAACGGCAGGAGCGCGCGGGTCAGTGCGTAGAGGACCGTCTCCTCGTCGACCGACGCCCATGAGGTGAGCGACTCGTCGACCTCGCGCTTCTTCACCGCGGGCAGGGAGTCGCGGACGCTGTGCAGCATCGCGACCGTGACGCCGAGCGTGACCATGACGACGAGGCTGATCACGATGATCGGGACGACCGGGTTGTGCAGCCCGAAACGGTAGCCCGCATAGAACAGGGCGTACCGCAGGATCTGTCCCACGGTGTACCAGAGCGCCAGCGGCAGGGCGTACCGCCCGGCCAGCCGAATCATGGTCCAAGGCAGGATCAACGGGGACGAGCGCACAGTACGCGATCGTAACGGCTGAAACGACGATCCCGCCGCCACGCGTCGAGCGTGACGGCGGGATCGGGATGAATCGCTTGCTAGATGGCGACCTCAAGGGCGGCGATCTCGCCCGTTTCGGCCGTGACCCGCGAGTCGATGCTGACCCCGCCGGGCGCCAGGACGCGTACGGTCCAGTCGCCCGGTGCGGCGAAGAAGCGGAACACGCCTTCGTCGCTGGTCACGACCTCGCCGGTGAACTCACCGCTCGCGTCGAGCAGCCGCGCGTAGGCGCCGGGAACAGCGGAGCCCGAGCGCACGACCGTGCCCTGGATCACTGCTTCGTTGGCGAGATCCACCGTCGCCGGCAGGCTCGCGGTCTGCGCCGGAGCGCCGCATCCGTCCGTCACTTGGCCTCCCCAAGTTCGATCGGCACGCCGATGAGCGAGCCGTACTCAGTCCAGGAACCGTCGTAGTTCTTCACGTCCGAAAGGCCGAGAAGCTCGTGCAGCGCGAACCAGGTGTGCGACGAGCGCTCACCGATCCGGCAGTACGCGATGGTCGCCTTCGACAGGTCGACACCCGCGTCCTCGTACAGCTTGCGAAGCTCCTCGTCGGAGCGGAACGTGCCGTCGTCGTTCGCGGCCTTCGACCACGGGATGTTGCGGGCCGTCGGGATGTGGCCGCCGCGCTGCGCCTGCTCCTGCGGAAGGTGCGCCGGGGCGAGCAGCTTGCCGGAGAACTCGTCGGGCGAGCGTACGTCCACGAGGTTCTTGCTGCTGATCGCCGCCACGACCTCGTCGCGGTAGGCGCGGATCGCGGTGTCCTGCTCCTTGGCGGAGTAGCTCGTCCGCGGCCGGGACGGGACGTCCTCGACCAGGTCGCGGGAGTCCAGCTCCCACTTCTTGCGCCCGCCGTCGAGCAGCTTGACGTTCTGGTGCCCGTAGAGACGGAAGTACCAGTACGCGTAGGCGGCGAACCAGTTGTTGTTGCCGCCGTACAGGACGACGAGATCGTCGTTCGCGATGCCCTTGCCGGAGAGAAGCTGCTCGAAGCCGGTCTTGTCGACGAAGTCGCGGCGTACCGGATCCTGCAGCTCGGTCTTCCAGTCGATGCGGACGGCGCCTCGGATGTGACCCTTCTCGTAGGCGCTGGTGTCCTCGTCGACCTCGACCAGGACGATGCCCGGGTCGTCGAGGTGCGCCTGCACCCAGTCGGCGTCGACCAGAACGTCGGAGCGGCTCATGCTGTGGTCCTCCCTGTTGGAGTGGCAGTTCGTTTTTCGGGCACTCGCGGCATGACCGCGCTCTTAGCTGTGGCCCGGCCTAGGACGTGGCTCGCCCAGGGACGAGCCGGCGGATGAGCAGATAGGCCTCACAGCCCAGGCAGAACCCGAAGGCGGCATTGAGGAACGCTGCCACCAGCGCGAACGCCGTCGCGGTCATACCCAGCACCGGCACTCCCGCCGCGTACCCGATGACTCCCACCACCGCGAACGCCGCCCCCACACCCTGCGCGAAGCGGGGCGGGGCCTCCGGCTCGGTCTCCTTCGGCGGGCCGATCCGCGGACGGACCAGCGCCTGAAAGACCAAGCCGTACGGCGCGTTGCGGAGGCCGAGCAGGACTCCCGTGAGGAACACGACGGTCTGGGCCGCGAGAAGCGGCCAGCTGCCGGTCACGAGAACGACGACCAGAACAATCGAGGTGAGGACCGCGCCGAAACGCTGACCTCTGGGGTCGACCTGCATCGGCTGATGCTCCAGGTTGGGCACTGAGTGCTATGGGCTGTAGGGCCGTTTCAGCTCAGGCCGGACGACAGAGCGCGGTAGCGACGCGGCAGAAATCGACCGCCCGTCGCTTCGTCAGCAACTCTGTCCAGGAACGCACGAACACGATGGTAGGCGCCGTATCGCTCCCCGTAAAACCCCCATCTCGCCTACCGAGACACTGAAACAGCATCTGACCTGCGGTAACAAGCTTATGGAACGATCGTGAAGACCGTGGTGTGGCGGGGGCGGACGATGGCGAAGTGCCGCCGGTCGAGCGTGGCGATCCGGTCGATGTTCAACCGCTCAGCGATCGCGACGACCGACGCGTCGCCCCCCGAGTGGTCCGGTGTCGAGGAGTAACGTCACGAAGGGAGTTCTACCGGCTGAGATGCACGGACGTACGCTGATATCTGAATACGGTCAGTGACCGAGTTCCTCGCGCAAGATCTCCTGGGAACGCTGGGCGAGGTCCGGTTCAGCGTGGATCAGACCGATGAACGACAGGTCTCGCGGCACGACCGTTTCCTCTGTCAGCGACGGGAGTCGCTCGGGATCTCCCATCAGCACGAGGGCATGCGTACGCAACTCCCGCGCCTGGTCTGGCGTCAGCCGGTCGACTAGGCGGTGCAGGTCTTCGTAATCGTGCGCGGCGGTCACTCTGTGAATGTACCCCGATGCGCCGAAGACGGCGGCGTGGTCATGTGACCGCCTCGCCGAGGGCGGCGACGATGTCGGCTTTGCGGGGGAGGCCGCTGCCGCGGCGGACGATGGTGCCGGTGGCGTCCAGGACCAGGACGGTGGGGGTGCGGACGATGTTGAGGCGGCGGACGAGGTCCAGGTGGGCCTCGGCATCGATCTCCACGTGGGTCACGCCGTCGACCATTTCCGCGACCTCGGTGAGGATGCGGCGGGTGGCGCGGCAGGGGGCGCAGAAGGCGGAGGAGAACTGGACCAAGGTCGCTCGTTCGCCGAACTCGGCGGCCAGGCCGGCCGGGTCCAGGCGGTCCATGTCTCCCTCCTTCGCGCGCAGCACTCCGTTGCGCCTTCGCCACACCAGGCCGAAGGCGGTCGCTGTGATCAACGCCGCCAGCGCGACGTACGCACCCGTCATCTTCAGTACCAATGGCACGGCGTGCCGCGAAATTCCCTCAGGGGCGCACGCGCAACAACCGGGTGCCCTCGGTCGTGCGGATCTCGATGTACTCCAGCTGGTCACTGGAGATCATGGAGGACCCGTAGAACGTGACACTCCTGGCGTACTGGACCTTCCACCCGCCGGCGATGTCGTTCCATCCGGTCCGGTCGATGGCGAACAGCCGGCAGTGGCTGCCCGCCGGGGCGCCGGTCATGTGGACGGCGAACGCGGTTCCCCAGAGCTTCGGCACGATGTTGATCTGGGCGCTGACGCCGGTCGCGGCGTCGCGGACGCTGACCGTACGGCCGGCGGCGGTCGGTGTCGGGTTCGGGGAGGTGGCCGCGATCGGGTGGCCTCCGCCTCGGGTCGCGAAGTCCACGGCGATGCCGGTGAAGGCCATGAGGAGCGCGGCGGCGGCCACGAGGCTCACGACGTGGCGGCGTCTCAACGCCTTCTTCTCGCGCCCGGCCTCGGCGAGGATCGAGTCGAAGAGCTCGCCCGGCGGCGGGCCGAGCTGGGTGAGTTGTTCCTCGGTGACCCGGCCGAGCAGCGCGGGCAGGCCGGCGAGCGAGGCGAGCTCGTCGCGGCAGCGGGCGCAGTCGCTGAGGTGGTCGTCGACCAGGGCGCGTTCGGCGGGCTCGATGGCACCGAGGACGTAGACACCGAGCAATGTCCGCAGCCGATTGCACTCCGTACCCATCGTCATGGCGCCAACCCCCGTTCCTCAAGTGCGAGCTTCAGTGCCCGTAGTGCGTAGTAGGACCGCGACTTCACGGTGCCGGGTGGCACCCCCAGCGTCTGCGCGGCCTCCGTCACCGATTTACCGCGGTAGTAGGTCTCTATCAGCACGGACCGGTGTTCCGCACTGAGGTCGCCGAGGGCCTCGGCGAACGTCCACGACTCGACGGCGCGGCCGATCTCGTCCGCCGCCGCCACGCTCATCAGCGCGAGGTCCCCCGTCTCGGGCGGCCGGGACTTCCGTGCGCGGTGGGCGTCGACGACCAGGTTGCGAGCGATCGTGAAGAGCCACGGGCGTACGGGCCTGCCGTCCAGCGCCTCTGGATGGCGCCACGCGCGCAGCAGTGTCTCCTGGACGACGTCTTCGGCCTGGTGACGGTCACCATCGGTCAGCCGCAGGACGTACCCGAGGAGCGGACCGCCGTGTTCGTCGTACAACGCACGAAGCAGGCGCTCGTTCGCAGTGGGTCCCACATCACCTGACACGTATGTGCCTGCCGGACGGTTCACACGTCATTCGACGAGTTTGCACCATATGGCGGGGTTCAGCGCTCGTTGAGCGTGGACAGCTTGATGTTCTCGGCGGTGGTGCCGACGCGCAGGCCGTTCGACTGGACCGAGACGTTGGTGATCTTCGCGCCGAGGGGCAGGCCCCTGACGGGCACCGTGAACGAGAACGCCTGCTGGATGAGGGCGACCGGAATGGTCGTGCCACCGGTCTTGACCGTCTGCGGCAGCACACGGACGCTGCGCCCGGCCGGCGTGACGGCCACGGTGGCGGTGACCGTACGGCTCAGGCCGAGGAACGTGACCGGGCCGTGGACCTGCAAGGCCTTGCCCTTGGCGACCACCGTCATCCCCTTGGGGGCGGCCTTGTCGACCTCGTCGTAGCCGACGGTCGCGACGGACGTCGCCGTGTCAGCCACGATCTTGCTCGCATCACCGTGAACGGCGTCGGAGATGGGGGCGTGTACGCCCTTCAGGGTGACCTGGCTGTCCTTGAGCCGTACGCCGTACTGCGTGACGTCGCCGACGTTGACGTCGATCTCGCTGTACTTGCCGCGCAGCGCCTGTGTGAGGAAGGGGAAGCCCTTGATCGACACCTGCGGCCGGTGGTCCATCTCCCCCTGCGAGGCGATGTTCTTGGCTATCTGGTCCTGTGCCACGTGCAGACCGATCCGGTCCGCGGCGATCACGAGCCCGACCAGCACGATGAGGCCGATCACCAGCTTGCGCATGTCTGCTCCCGTACGCCGATTGGCGATCACCCTATCGGCGGGAGCCGTGTGCCGAGTCAGCTCCGAAGTTGACCTCGGGAAACCCCGGATCACCCTGGGGCATGAGGATCAGCCGCCGGCGAAGGGCGGGAGGACCTCGACGGTGCCGCCTTCGGGAAGCTGGACCACCAGGGGGTCACGCGAGCCGACCGGCTGCCCGTCGATCAGATAGGAACTGCGCCGCAGCACGCGCTCGAACTCCGCTCCGCGCCCCGCCGTGGCCTCTTCCAGCGCCTGCGCGAGGGTGGCCGCGTCGTACGGCTCCTCGTCCACACCGGCCTCCGCACGAGCGGCCGCCCAGTATCTGATCAGGCCCTTCGCCATGGTGACTCTCCCCGATCCGCACCTCGGTAGTGAGCTCTCGCCCTCAATTCGATATCCTCTCCTAACAAGGATCCGGGCAGCGTCGCCCTCGGGTCCTTGCTGTCTTCAGGGGACCTTTCAATTTGGGCCGCCAGGCGAGGAGGCCGGATGAGCAGCCTGCTGTTGCTCACGAACGTGCTCGAACCATCCGATGAGGTACTGCCGGCGCTGGGGTTGCTGCTGCACTCCATCCGTGTCGCGCCGGCCGAGGGATCGGCTCTGATCGACACTCCACCATGCGACATCGTCCTGGTCGACGCGCGCAGGGACCTCGCACAGGCCAAGAGCCTGTGCCGTCTCCTGCGCACCACGGGACTCGACGCACCACTGTTCGCGATCGTGACCGAGGGCGGCCTGGCCGCCCTGAGCGCCGAATGGGGCATCGACGACGTGCTCCTGCAGACCGCCGGCCCCGCCGAGGTCGAGGCGCGGCTGCGGCTCGCGTTCGGCCGTCTGCAGGCCGCCGAGGAAGAGGAGATCCCCGGCGAGATCCGCAGCGGCGAGCTGACGATCGACGAGGCGACCTACAGCGCACGGCTGCGCGGTCGCGTACTCGACCTGACCTTCAAGGAGTTCGAGCTGCTGAAGTACCTCGCGCAGCACCCGGGCAGGGTCTTCACCCGTGCCCAGCTGCTGCAGGAGGTGTGGGGTTATGACTACTTCGGTGGCACCCGTACGGTCGACGTCCACGTGCGGAGGCTCAGGGCCAAACTCGGCCCCGAGCACGAGTCACTGATCGGCACCGTACGCAACGTCGGCTACCGCTTCGTGCCCGACCACCGCGTGGAGGAGCCCGTCTCAGCCCATCACTGAAGGGGTCACAGGCCGCGCATGCAGAGGATGAACTTCGGGTCGTGGTACCAGACCGCGTAGGTGTACCCGGTCGAGGCGCACCGGCTCTTGTCCTCCGTGCCATCGATCCGGTCGATGATCCGGTAGTGCCCCGGGGTGCAGCCGGAGATCGACAGGATCGGCTTGTAGTACGTGCCGGTGTTCTTCACGCAGTTACCAGGCTGCGGGTCGAACGCCGGCGAGTACGTCGGCTCGGGCGTCGGTGTGTCCGGGGTGATCGGCTCGTACGGGGTGAAGCTCGGCAGCGCCGGCGGCGTGTAGCTGAAGCTCGGGTACGACGTCGCCGACTTCGCCTCTTTGCTGCCGAGGTCGAAGAGCCACAACAGGCCCGCACCGCCGCCGATGAGCACGACGAGGCCGAGCACGATGATCACTGCGGCGATGGCGCCGCCGTTGTTGTTCGGCCTGCGCGGAGGGGGCGGTCCCCATCCGGGAGGTCCAGGTGGTCCGGGTGGCCCCGGCGGTGGTCCGTACATGCCAGGCGGCGGTGGAGGCCCGCCGTAGGGCGGCTGCGGGGGTTGCACTGAGAAACACTCCCGGGACGGTGAATAACCGGATGATCGTAGCGATCTCCGCATAAGTGTGAAGTCGAATTAGGACGACATCACGACGGGATCGGTTCCCGTGCCGCCGGCGCTCCGCCCTTATGAGCGCGCTCCGGGCCTCCGCGGCTACCGGCCGTACGGAGGCTGACCCTGAGGAGGCTGGCCGTACGGGGGCTGGCCGCCGCCGTACGGCTGCTGCTGCGGGTACCCGCCGGGGCCCTGCGGCGGGTACGGCGGCTGCTGCGGACCGCCGGGCCCGGGGCCGTACGGAGGGCCGTACGGGGCACCGGGGCCGTACGGCGCGCCCGGCGGGGGTGTCCTCTTCTTCGAGGCGCTCACGATCAGGATGATCACGAGCACGATGAGCCCGAGCGGAATGGCCAGCACGAGCAGGCCGAGCAACGACATCTGGGCGTTCTCCGAACGTCAGTTGTGCTTGTAGGGGCCGTACGGGAACCCGCGGGGCTCCTCCGGCTCGGGCTCCGGCTCGGGGCGTTCGTACACCTCGACCTCGCGGGAGCCGAACAGCTCCAGCTCACCGGAGGACCGGCCGGACGGCGCGTGGGCGTCCCTCGCCTGGGTCTGTGTGCCGTACGGGTCGTACACGGCCGACGGCTGGCGCTCCAGCGAGCCGTAGCGGTGGTCGAGCGGTGATTCGTACCGGTCGGCGTCACGCGCGGCGTACGGCCGCGGGGCGAGCGCCGTACTCGGCTGTGGAGGCTCGTACGGCGCCGGTGCGGTCTCGTACGAGGGGGACGCGGGCTCGTACGGCCGTGGCGCGTAGCGAGGCGGCTCAGGCTCGTACAGCGCCGACTCGGGCTCGTAGGGCCCGGGCGCGTACGGCAGCGGGTCGAAGTCGTCGACGAGGTCGTAGGGATCCTCGACGAACTCCGCCTCCGCGGCGTACGCGGGCGCCCAGCGGCGGCCCATCATCGCGAGCACGAGAACGAACAGGAGCACCGCGACCGGCACGGCGAGCAGCCCGCCCATCACTGGGAGTCCGGGATCGCCCACCACGGCCACCTTCCGCGCGTACCAGGGGCCGGTGGCACGGCCGGTCGCCCGCCACCGATTGGCTCGTTCTACCACATCGTGACGTATTGGCGTGACTCCTGGTCGATAAGCTGTCGAACATGAGCCTGGCCGCGCGTGAAAACCTGACGAATGACGAGGTCGCGGCTCTGCTGGCCCTGACCGAGGAAGCGGCCGAGGCCGACGGCGTACGCCCGATCGGCGAGAGCGCGCTGCTGCGGCTGCGCGACGGCGGCGCCGCCGTGCTCGCCTACGACGAAGACGGCACGCTCGCCGGGGCGGGCGTCCTCGACGGCGACGCGGGTGAGCTGGCCGTACGCCCCGCCTCGCGCCGCCGCGGCCACGGCCGCGCCATCGCCGCGGAGCTGCTCGCGCGTACGGGTTCGCTGAACGTCTGGGCGCACGGCGAGCTGCCCGGTGCCGTCGCGCTGGCCGGTTCCCTGGGGTTCGAGCGGTTCCGCGCGCTGTGGAAGATGCGCCGCCCGCTCGCCGAGCCCCTGCCGGAGATCGCGGTGCCGCCGGGTGTGACGCTGCGCGCGTTCGAGCCCGGCCGCGACGAGGACTCCTGGGTGCGGGTCAACGCGCTCGCCTTCGCCGACCACCCCGAACAGGGCAAGTGGACCCGCGCCGACCTCGAACGCCGCGAGCGCGAGCCGTGGTTCTCCCCCGAGGGCTTCTTCCTCGCCGAACGCGACGGCGAGCTGCTCGGCTTCCACTGGACCAAGGTGGACGACGACATGGGCGAGGTGTACGTCGTGGGCGTCGACCCGTCCGCGCAGGGCCTCGGCCTCGGCCGGCTGCTCACCCTCGCGGGCCTGGTCCACCTGCGGAATCTCGGCCTGGATACCGTGATGTTGTACGTCGACGAGTCCAACACCGCGGCGGTCGCCCTGTACGAGCGGCTCGGCTTCGCGCGCTGGTCGACCGACGCGATGTACCGATCGCGCTAAACCACGCGAAACGGGCACTGACAAGCCCATGTGCAGGGTTGTTAACCCAGTGGACGCCGGGAGTAAGAACTCCTTTCCCGATCCGGCACCTTTGAGTTCATTCTGCGTTCACCTGGATCAGAGTGCCTGGACACCTCCTCTCCCTAGCGTCAGGGCTCGACGGTGGACCCGACTGAACGAACCACGGGGGGCCATCGCCCGACTACTTTGAGGAGATCCTTCGGTGAAGATCGGCACACGGGTGGCCGCCCTCGGCGGCGTGGCCCTTGCGGGTACGCTCGCGCTGACCGCGTGCGGTACTGACGACAACGGCGGCGGGGGCAACACCGCGGCCAGTGGCGACTGTGTGAAGAGCACCGTGAACGCCGCCGGTTCCACCGCGCAGGCCAACGCCGTCAGCGAGTGGACCAAGGGCTACCAGCAGAGCTGCGCCGGTGCGAACCTGAACTACAACGCCAACGGCTCCGGTGCGGGCATCCAGGCGTTCTCGCAGGGTCAGGTCGCGTTCGCCGGCTCCGACTCGGCGCTCAAGCCCGAGGAGCACGGCCCCGCCGACGCGCGCTGCAAGTCCGGCAAGGCGATCGACCTTCCGATGGTCGTCGGCCCGATCGCGGTCGTCTACAACCTGAAGGGCGTCGACGGTCTCCAGTTCACGCCGAAGACGCTCGCGAGCATCTTCGCCGGGAAGGTCAAGACCTGGAACGACCCGATGATCGCGAAGGACAACCCCGGCGCGAAGCTGCCGAGCACCGCGATCAAGACGGTGCACCGTCAGGACGACTCGGGCACGACGGACAACTTCACCAAGTACCTACGGCGACCGCGCCTGACGTCTGGAAGTTCCCGGGCGGCAAGAAGTGGACCGGCCCCCGGCGGCCAGGGCGCGACGAAGTCCGACGGTGTCTCCACGGTCATCAAGCAGACCGACGGCGCCATCGCCTACGCCGAGATGTCCTACGCGACCAACGGCAAGCTGCAGACCGCCAAGATCGCTGACGGCTCCGGCAAGTTCGAGGAGCTGTCCACCGACACCGCCTCCAAGGCCGTCGCGGGCGCCCAGGTCACCGGCCAGGGCAACGACCTGGCGCTGTCGATCGACTACAAGGCCAAGGACGGCTACCCGATCGTCCTGGTCACCTACGAGATCGTCTGCGAGAAGGGTCTCCCCGACCAGCAGGCCAAGTTCGTGAAGTCCTACCTCACCTACACCTCGAGCTCGCGGGCCAGGTGTGCTCGCCGGCCTCGGCTACGCGCCGCTGCCCGACAGCATCCTGACCAAGGTCCAGGCCGCCGTGAAGGCGCTGGCCTGACCTGCACCATCGCATGCCGAGCCGGCGCGGAACAACCGCGCCGGCTCGGCGGCGCGCACGCATATCCGACGACAGGGAGATTCTCACGTGACGAGCGAGATCCTCGAGCAAGGCGCGAGCGACGCGCTCGGGAGGAAGTCGCGCAGGCTCAGTACCGGGCGTAAGGGTGACCGGGTGTTCGGCCTCTCGGCCCGCGGCTCCGGCATCATCCTGCTGGCGATCATCGCGGCCATCGCGCTGTTCCTGATCGTCAAGGCGATCCCCTCACTGAGAGCCGACAAGGCGAACTTCCTGACCTCGCAGGCGTGGAACCCCGACGCCGCGAAGTCGGAGTTCGGGATCGCGCAGCTCGCGTTCGGCACCCTGCTGTCGTCGGTGATGGCACTGATCATCGCCACGCCCGTCGCGATCGGCATCTCTCTGTTCATCGCGTTCTACGCGCCGCGCCGGCTCGCCGGCAGCCTGGGCTTCGTCGTCGACCTGCTCGCCGCCGTGCCCAGCATCGTGTACGGCCTGTGGGGGCTCCAGTTCTTCGTCCCCAAGATGAACCACGTCGCCGACTTCCTGCACCGGGACTTCGGCTGGATCCCGCTGTTCGGCGGTGACAGCGTCGGCGGGCAGTCGATGCTCACCGCCGCGGTCGTCCTGGCGATCATGATCCTGCCGATCATCTCCTCGATCACCCGCGAGGTGTTCCTCCAGGTGCCGCAGGCCAACATCGAGGCCGCGCTCGCCCTCGGAGCGACCCAGTGGGAGGTCATCCGGATGGCCGTCCTGCCGTTCGGACGCTCGGGCATGGTCAGCGCCTCGATGCTGGGCCTCGGCCGCGCGCTCGGCGAGACGATCGCCGTGGCGCTGGTGCTGTCCACCACGCCGGGCATCACGCTCCACATCCTGAAGCCGGGCGGCAACACCTTCGCCGCGAACATCGCCAACACGTTCGCGATGGCCGGCGTACCGGGCAGAGCGCGCTGATCGCCTCCGGCCTGGTGCTCTTCATCATCACCCTTCTCGTCAACATGGGCGCCCGCGCGGTCGTGTCACGGCGCAAGGAGTTCGTGTGAGTTCCATCGACCTCTCCGGCCCGTCCTTCGGCCGCAAGCTCAAGAACCGCGTCGCGCTGGTCCTGGTCTGCGTCGCCTTCGCGCTGGCCGTCATCCCGCTCGTCGCCGTGCTGTACACGGTCATCAAGAACGGCGCCAAGCGCTTCGACGTGGAGTTCTTCACCCACTCCATGAACGCCATCGGCGGACGCGACGCGGGCGGCGGCGCGTACCACGCGATCATCGGCTCGGTCGAGCAGGTCGCGCTGGCCAGCGTCATCGCGGTCCCGATCGGCGTGCTCACGGCCGTCTACCTCGTCGAGTACGGGCGCGACAGCCGGCTGGCCAAGACCGTGAGCTTCTTCGTCGACGTCATGACGGGTATGCCGTCGATCGTCGCGGGCCTGTTCATCTTCGCGTTCTGGCTGGCGCTGCTCGGCTTCGACTACATGGGCTTCGCCGGCTCGCTGGCGCTGTCGGTGCTGATGATGCCGACGGTCGTCCGCGCCACCGAGGAGATGCTGAAGCTGGTCCCGGACGACCTGCGCGAGGCGTCGTACGCGCTGGGCGTGCCCCGCTGGCGGACGATCTGCTTCGTGGTGCTGCCGACCGCCTTCACCGGCATCGTCACCGGCGTGATGCTGGCCATCGCCCGCGTCATGGGCGAGACCGCGCCACTGCTGATCACGGTCTTCGTGACCACGGCGATCAACAACAACCCGTTCAAGGGCCCGCAGATGGCGCTGCCGCTGTACGTCTTCGACCAGGCGGCCGGCCGCAGCAGGTCGCCATCGACCGCGCCTGGGCGGGCGCGCTCACGCTCATCGTCATCGTCATGTTGCTCAACCTCGTGGCGCGCGTGATCGCTCGCCTGCGCAAGCCGACTTCCCGATAGGAGTACAGCCCACATGGCCAAGCGGATCGAGATATCCGGGCTCAATGCCTACTACGGCAGCTTCCGGGCCATCGAGGACATCTCGATGACGATCGAACCCCGCTCCGTGACCGCGTTCATCGGGCCGTCCGGATGCGGCAAGTCCACCTTGCTGCGCACCCTGAACCGGATGCACGAGGTGATCCCCGGCGCGCGCGTCGAGGGCAAGGTCCTGCTCGACGACCAGGACCTGTACGGCCCGGACGTCGACCCCGTCGCCGTACGCCGCGCGATCGGCATGGTCTTCCAGCGCCCGAACCCGTTCCCGACGATGTCGATCTACGACAACGTCGCGGCCGGGCTCAAGCTCAACGGCGTACGCAGCAAGCGCGAGCTGGACGACGTCGTGGAGAAGTCGCTGCGCGGCGCGAACCTGTGGAACGAGGTCAAGGACCGGCTGGCCAGCGCCCGGCGCCGGCCTGTCCGGCGGGCAGCAGCAGCGGCTCTGCATCGCGCGCGCGCATCGCGGTCGAGCCGCAGGTGCTGCTCATGGACGAGCCGTGCTCGGCGCTCGACCCGATCTCCACCCTCGCCATCGAGGACCTGATCGCGTCGCTGAAGGACCAGTACACGATCGTGATCGTCACCCACAACATGCAGCAGGCGGCGCGGGTGAGCGACACGACCGGGTTCTTCAACCTGGCCGCCCAGGGCAAGCCGGGCCGCCTGGTCGAGATCGACGACACGAGCAAGATCTTCACGAACCCGACCGAGAAGGCCACCGAGGACTACATCACCGGCCGGTTCGGCTGACCCTCGGACATACGAACGCCCGGACGGCATGACGATGCCGACCGGGCGTTCTCCGTTCGAGGATCAGAACAGCCGGATGATCCAGTACGCGAGGGCCGCGACGATCCCGGCCGCCGGGATCGTCAGGATCCAGGCGATCACGATGTTGCCCGCCACACCCCACCGCACGGCCGACAGCCGCTTGGTCGAACCCACGCCCATGATGGCCGAGGTGATCGTGTGAGTCGTGGACACCGGCGCCTGCCAGATGAACGCCGTCGCGTACAGGACGCTCGCGGCCGTGGCCTCGGCCGCGAACCCCTTCGGCGGGTCGAGCTCGATGACCTTGCGGCCGAGCGTCCGCATGATCCGCCACCCGCCGGCGTACGTGCCCATGGACAGCACGGCGGCGCAGGTCAGGATCACCCAGACGGGCACGTGCGAGTCGCCGGAGTCCTGGTAACCGGTGGTCACCAGGGCCAGCACGATGATGCCCATCGTCTTCTGGGCGTCCTGAAGACCGTGCCCGAGTGCCATCGCCGCCGCCGACAGCGACTGCGCGATGCGGAAACGGCGGCCGACCTTGCCCGGATAGGAGTTCCGGAAGATCCACAGCATGGCCACCATCAGCAGGTAGCCGAGGATCAGGCCGACGATCGGCGACAGGACCATCCAGAGGACGACCTTGTCGAACACCGCCGCCCACAGCACCCGGCCGGACGCCGCGAGGGCCGCTCCGATCAGGCCGCCGACGAGCCCGTGCGTGGACGACGACGGCAGCCCGAAGTACCAGGTGATGAGGTTCCACGCGATGGCGCCGATCAGCGCCGCCGCGACGATCGTGAGCCCGTGCAGGTCCTTCGGGGGGTCGATGATGCCGCTGCCGACCGTCTTCGCGACTCCGGTACCCAGGAACGCCCCGACGAGGTTCATGACCGCGGCCAGTGCGAGCGCCGCCCTCGGGGTCAGGGCACGGGTGGAGACGGAGGTCGCGATCGCGTTCGCGGCGTCGTGGAAGCCGTTCGTGTAGTTGAAGATCAGCGCGATGCCGACGACGACCATCAGAGCCGCCAGCTCTCCGCTCACGAGACCCTCCTGCCGTCAGGGCCAGGCATCCCGCTCACGACTCCTTGACCGCGATCGTCTCGACCGTGTTCGCGACGTGCTCGAACGCGTCGGCCGCCGCCTCCAGCTGGTCTACGACCTCCTTGAGCTTCAGGACCGTGAGCGCGTCGTACTCGCCGCCGAACAGCTCGGCCAGCAGACGCCGGTAGACCTGGTCGCCCTGGTTCTCCAGCCGGTTGAGCTCGATCCAGTACTCGCTGAGGTCCTTCATGCCCCGCAGGCGCGGCATGGCCTCGGCGGTCAGCTCGGCGGCGCGTTCGAGGACCTCCACCTGGCCGACGATGTCGTGCGGGAGTTCTTCGATCTTGTACAGGACCACCAGGTCGGCCGCTGCCTCCATGAAGTCCATGACGTCATCGAGGGAAGAGGCCAGGCGGTAGATGTCCTCGCGGTCAAAGGGCGTGATGAAGCTCTCGTTGAGCCTGCGCATGATCGCGTGAGTGTATTCGTCGCCTGCGTGCTCGCAGGCGCGCATTTTCTCCGCGATCGCCTCACGGTTGGTGCCGTCAGTGATCAGCTCCACGAGCAACCTGGCCCCTGTGACCAAGTTGTTCGCGGAATCCGCGAACATGTCGTAGTAGCTGTCCTCACGCGGCGTGAGTCGGAATCGCACGTCCTTCTCCTGAAGTGCGGGAACAGTCCGCTGAGGATGGTACGGCTAACCAGTATGAAAGCGAACCGTCGCCCCCCGGTTACCTCGTCGCGACCGTCTCTTCACGGACAGGGTTGCCCTGCTCACCGGCCCTGGAGCGCCGTATCAACCTTCTCGCCCGTGACAGGACGCAGACATCGGCGATTGTTGCGGCTTACCCTGTGGGGGTATAGCGTGACATCATGCACGGCTATGCCAAGGACAAAGACGCTTACCTGATCCGGTTGCGCCGTGTCGAGGGTCAGGTGCGAGGCCTGCAGCGCATGGTCTCCGAAGACGAGTACTGCATCGACGTCCTCACCCAGGTCTCCGCGGTGACGCGCGCGCTTCAGTCGGTCGCGCTCGGGCTGCTGGAAGACCACCTCGGCCACTGCGTGGCGCAGGCCATCGACGAAGGCGGCCCGGAGGCGGAGGCGAAGGTCAAAGAGGCGTCGGCGGCCATCGCCCGGCTCGTACGCTCGTAAGCAATGGCCGCTCATAAGCCACGGCTCGCCGTGACCAGGACCCTCCACGAGGGTGGCCCCGGCCACGGCGGCACTCACGACTATGTTGCGTGGCCGAGGCCGAGCACCATGTCGATCTCGTCGACGGTCAGAGACCGCTCGGCCGTCGCTACGGCACTGAGCATCTCGGAGTAGAGCTCGATCTCATCCAGCGCAACACGGTCGTGGACGCGTAGATCGAGATTTGCCTGGCGCACCCGCGTCCACCTCCGTTCGTCCCCACACCTGCAGACGACATTACGCGGCGATCCCGCGTCGGCACATGACCCAAGAGGGCCATTCGGCAGCCACCCCTCGGGGCCAGGCCGTGGGCTGATCGGGTGACGGCACCTGGCCTGGTGAGAGGCTATATCGACCCCGCGTGCGTGCCCGGTCACGCACCGCCGCGAGGTGTCAGGCGGGGAGGTCGTGGACGCTCAGCCGCGCGACCGCCGCGGCGTTGACCCGGCTGCCGGCGAGCCGCGCCGACTGCCGCGCGACGATCTGGTCGAACAGCCGGCGTACGGTGTCGGCGAACGCGAAGTCGCGCGAGCGGCGCAGCTCGCCGAACCTCCCGAGCAGTTCGACGCGCAGCTCCTCGTCGAGCATGTACAGGTCTCGCTCGGCCAGCCGGGTGAAGAGCTGCACGAGCTGGCGGTCGGTCGGCTCCTCGAACTCCACGATCGCCCCGAACTCCGCGCGGAACCCGGGGTTGGCCAGCAGGAACCCCTCCATCTCGTCCGGGAAGCTGCTGCAGACGACCATGAACTTGTCGCGGCGCTCCTCCATGAGACGCGTCAGCTCCGCGACGACGGCCGACATCCGGTCGAGGAGGTAGGCGTCCTCGATGAGCAGCACCCCGCCGGAGGCCCGGTCGACCTGGGCCGCGATCTTCGCGGCGGAGTCCTGGCCCGCGAGCGAACGGGCGTTGCAGACCACGAGGTGGCCGGAGTCGAGCAGGTTGAGCGCCGCGTAGATGCCGCCGATCAGGCCGGCCACGGTCGTACGGCCGGTGCCGGGCCGGCCCAGGAAGATCAGGTGACGGCTCGGGTTGCCGGAGGGCAGCCCGCGCGTGGCGCGGTCGGCGGCCATCCGCGCCTCGGCGACCAGGCCGTCGACGGTGCGTTTGACCTGCTCAAGCCCGATCATCTCGTGGAGGGTGCGCACGAACCCGTCCACGTCGCCCGGCGGGCGCAGCGAGGGCTCGATCTCCTCCGCGACGCCGCCGAAGTCCTCGGGGGTGAGCAGCAGCCGGTCGCGGGTCGCGCCCGCCCGGTCGGTGTGCCGCGCCACCGCACGGTCGAGGTACGCCTCGACGAGACGCGCGCCGACCAGCCCGTCGCGCCCGCCCATCCGCGGCAGATCGGCGCGTACGAGGTCGAGCGCGCCCGCGGTGAGCGTCACGCGGCGCTCGTCCGCCAGCACGTGGATGAGCGCCAGCCTGGTCTCCAGATCGGACATGTCAGGCAGCCTGAAGACCGTGAACGCGGCGACGAAGTCCGGGTAGTCACGCCTCAGCCGCTCGTACTGCTCGGTGCCGCACGTCGCGATCAGCGCCGTACGGCCGATGTCGTCCTCGCGGGCGTTCAGCACGGTCTCGACGACCCGCGTGGGCTCAGGAGCGCCCAGAACGGCCTGGTCGAGGCGCTCGAACAGCAGCGGAGGGCCATCGCGCCGCAGCGTCGCCGCGACCGCCTGAACGGGGTTCCCGCGCAGGTCGGAGGCGTCGGCGGTGCGTACGGACCCGTCACCTGCCCCCGCGCCGGCGAGCGTACGCGCGATGAGCCGGGTCAGCCGCCGCTGCCCGCAGTGCGGCGCGCCGACGATGAGCAGCGCGGGCGTACGCGCGGCCATGACCTCGGCGTCGGTCCCCATCGCCTTCGCGTCACGGTGCAGCCCGTCGAGCAGCCGTGACGCGTCACCGGCCCCGGAGACGAAACGGATGCCGAACCGCTCGGCGACCTCCGGCATCGGCACGGGAGGCGGCGGCGGCGCGATCTGCTCCACGGGCCGCTCGGGCATGGGCGCGCCGAGCATGGCCCCGGACATGATCCGCGTCCCGGGCGGGCCGGGTGGTTCGGCCGGTGCGACCTGTTCGATCATGCGGGTACGGGGAGGTTGCTGCGGTTTGGGCGGAACGGGGACGGGCGCGACGATCGGCACACTCCAGCCGTCGGCGCGCGTACCGTCCATCCGGTCGATGTACGTGGCCTGCGGCGACAGCGGCACGACGGGCGGAGGGCCAGGGTCGAGCATGGTGTCGTCACCGGCCGGCTCCTGGTCGAGCATGGTCGCGTCCTGCGCCGGCCGCCCCTGAGAGAGGGGCTGCGAGGTGCCGGAGTCGAACACGGTCGCGTCGTGCGCGGGCCGCCGCCCGGGATCATCGCCGGCGTCCAGCATGGTCGCGTCGTAGGCGGGACGCCCGGGGACGGGCTGTGAGGTGCCGGAGTCGAGCATCGTCGCGTCTTCGTACGCGGGCCGCCGCCGCTCCTGCGACAGGCCGGGGTCCGGCGTGGCGGCATCGACGCGGACGGCCTGCCAGGGGCGAATCTCGACGTTCGAGGTGCCCGAGCCACGCCGCCGCTCGCCCGTCTCCGTACCGTGCCCGGCCTCGCCCGTGCCGGAGTCGTCGAGGGCCGCCTCGGAGGCGGTGTCGTGCGGCTGGGTGTCCCCGTACTCGGGCTCGTCGTCCCAGTCTTCGCGCGCGTCGTGCGCCATGGTGGCGTCTTCGTCCTGGCCGGCACTGTGCGCCTGGGTGGCGTCGTCATGGTCGGCGCCGTCGTGGGCGGCGCCGCGCGCCGCGGTCGCGTCGTCCCACTCTTCGCTGACGTCGTGGGCCTTCGTGGCGTCTTCGTCCTGGTCGGCGCCCGCGTCCTGGGCTGTGTCGTCCCGGTCGGCGCGCGCGTCGTGCGACATGGTGGCGTCTTCGTCCAGGTCGGACGCCTCGGCGGCGCCTTCGCCGGTCTCGTCGTCCAGGGCGGCCTCCGCCGCCGTGTCGTGGAACCAGGTCGCGTCCGCGTCGTCGTCCGAGGGCTCGTCGTCCCGAGCCGCCGTGGCCGCGTCGTGCGGCCGCGAGGAACTCTCGGCGTCCGCGGAGGCGCCCGCCTCCTGGGGCACGGGCGCGGCGCCCGGGACACGGGACCGGGCGCCCACCTCAGACTCGTCCCAATCGGCGTCCGCGCCGACGGCGGAGGTGCCCGGGACGCTGGACTGGGCGCCCACCTCGTCCCAGTCGGCGTCCGCTCCGACGGCGGAGGCGCCCGGGACACGGGACTGGGCGCCCACCTCGGGCTCGTCCCAGTCGGCGTCCGCGCCGACGGTGGAGGTGCCCGGGTCGCGGGGCTGGGGGCCGTCCTCGGGCTCGTCGTCCCACTCGGTGCTCGCGTCGTGCCACTGGGTGGCGTCGCCGTCCCAGGCCTCGGATCGCGGCCGAGGAGCGGGCGCTACGGCCTCCGCGGGGCCCGTCCAGCCCTCCGCGCGGTGCGCGATGCCCGGATCGTCGTCCGGCCCGTCCCAGCCCTCTCCGCGGCGGGAGGTGGCCGGAGCCGCGTCGTCGTCCTTCTCGCCCCAGCCCGCCGCGCGTTGAGCGGAATCCGTAGCGTTCGACGCCTCTGACCTGGACTCGGACACGACGTTCTGCCCGCTCGGCGGGATGACGTCCTTCCCCGCCACCCAGGCGTCGGGGCGCGGCACGATCGGAGCGACGTCCTCGCCCGGGTCCCAGGCGGCCGTCTTCGGCGCCGTCCCGGGGTTCCACGCCTCCGTACGAGGCGGTCCGGCGGGGACTCCGTCCCACGCCTGGTCGTCCGGTCGCGCGGGTCGCGGCGCGTCGGCGTCGCTCGCGCCGTCCCAGGCCTCCGTCCTCGGAGGCGACGGGACGACCGGCTCCCCCGGCGACCAAGCCTCGGTACGCGGCGGCACGGCGGAACCGCCTGCCCCCGGACCACCGGCCTCGCTCCCGCCCGTCCCCCTCGGCCCTGATCCGCTCGCGCCCTGCCACGCCTCCGCACGCGGAGGTGCGACCGGGCCTGTACCGCTGGGGGGTGCCGGAGTGACGGGCTCGCTCGCCCCGTCCCATGCCTGTGTACGCGGAGGTACGACCGGCCCCGTACCACCAGGGCGTCCCGGAGTAACAGGCTCGCTCGCGCCCTCCCACGCCTGTGTGCGCGGCGGCGTCGCGGGGGCGCCCGTCGCCGGGGGTGGGTCGATCGCGCCGTCCCACGCCTCCGTACGGGGCGGAGGTGCCGGGCTCTTGGCCGGCAGGTCGGTCGCGCCGTCCCACGCCTGCGTGCGCGGGGGCGTGGACGGGCCCGTGCGGGGCGGGGTGGGCAGGTCGCTCGCGCCGTCCCAGGCCTCGGTGGCCGGGGGCACGGACGGTGTTCCCGGGGACGCCCAGGCCGGGGCCTGGCCCGGCGGGCCGGTCGGCGGCTGGTGGGCCGGGGCCATGGCGGGGGTGCCCGGCGATCTCGGGTTCGTCGGGTAGTGGTGGGCCGGAGGGGCTATGCCCGGGGCCGGGGTCACGGGTTCCGTCGGGGACGCCGCCGTCGCGCGTCTCGGACCCGAGGATCTCGGCCAGGATCGCGACCGACGCGGGGAAGCCTCGCGGCCGGGCCGGGATGCCGCCGCCCAGGCGGCACCACGCCAGGTCGGCCGCGTACATCGAGGCGAGCAGCGTGTCGCGTACGGACGGCACGGCGGGTTCGAGGCGTTCGCGCAGGGAGCGGGGCAGGCGGTCGTCGTCCGGCCAGAGCGCGCCGCAGCGGGTGGTCGCGCTGGATCAGCATCGACTGCATGGCCGCGCCGACCTCGGGGTCGAGCCAGCCGACGACCTGGCTCGGCGACCTCCTGGCGTACGACGGCCAGGTCGGCGGCCAGCAGCGCGGCGGCGACCAGCCGCGGCTCGACGTACCCGGGCTTGGACGGGTCGCCCGCGACGGGCGTGAGCGCCGACCGCGAGGTCGTAGTACGCGTTACGGAAGTGTTCCCCGGCGACGCCTCTACGCGCAGCGCGGGCGCCAGGCCGGGCGGGCAGCGGGTCAGCCACTGCTGGACGACCGCGCCGTCGCCGTACGGCAGGGCCCCGTAGTCGACGGTCGGGTTGCTTCAGGGTGGCGCCGAAAATGGAGATCAGCGCGTCGGCGCGCGCCTGGAAGCGTAGGTCGTCGCGCAGCGCGCTCGCCATCGCCCACATCGTGCGCAGGATGACGACGGCGGAGTCGACGCGGCCGGCCCGCAGCCGCTCGGCGTACAGCCCGATCAGCGACTCCAGCGGCGGCGGGGTCAGCCAGCGCGGCCCGTCGATCGCCGGCAGCGGACGGGCGCGGTACGGCGACCAGAGCCCGAGCAGCTGGGAGTCGAGCGCGCGCGTCGAAGACCGGCGACGACGGCGGACCAGAGCATGACGCCCCACGTCGACGGCGACCGTGCTCGGCGTCGAGTGAGGAGAACAGGTCCCACCAGTGCGGGTAGTCGGGCAGCGGCAGCGCGGCGGCCGACTCGACGGTGGAGCGTACGCGCGAGGTGACCTCCGGGCGTATCGGGGTGTCGACGAACGCGGCGGCCGGCGGCGGGTCGTACCGAGGTCGGGGCCGGTCGGCACGACGTGCGGCGGGATCTGCGGTACGGGCATGCCCTGCCGCAGCGGGCGCGCGGACATGCGCGTGATCGGCAGCTGCGGCGGCGGGCAGAGGTGCCACTGGCCGGACCGGGGGTCCAGCGGTACCAGCGTCCCCAGGCGCCGAAGACCCACCAGGACCCGTCGGGCAGGGACAGCATCCGGCCCGCGACGAGGTTCTGGCGGTGCTGCGGCGGGGTCGTCGGCCACCAGCCCGCCGAGACCATGGCATGCGTGTCTCGCTCGGCCGCCGCAAAGGGATCCTGTGCGGCGGACGAGGGAACGTCCCCATATGCCTGCCCCCAGACCACCATGCAATGGTAAACGGACTACCAGCATCAAAGCGATCACAGGGATAAATCAGATCCAGCGGGCTTCGCGGTGCAGACGGCTCTTTTGCACGTAGGTGTCCGGTGTGTACGCCAGGACGGCCCGGTCGTCGTCGGTCAGCTCCCGCACGATTTTTCCGGGAACACCGGCCACGAGCACCCCCGCGGGGATGGTCTTGCCCGGTCCGCACGAGCGCTCCGGCGGCGATCAGGGTGCCCGCGCCGACCCGCGCGCCGCCCAGGACGATCGCGCCGATGCCGATGAGGGACCCGGTCTCGATGTGGGCGCCGTGCACCATCGCCTTGTGCCCGAGGCTCACCCGGTCCTCCAGTACGGCCGGCTCGCCCGGGTCGGCGTGCAGGCAGCAGAGGTCCTGGATGTTGCACTCCTCGCCGACGACGATCTCCTCGTCGTCGCCGCGGAGGACGGAGCCGTACCAGACATTGGCCGCGCGGCCCAGAGTCACCCGGCCGACCACGACGGCGCCGGGCGCCACCCAGGCCTCCGGATGGATGTCGGGTTCGTGCTCGCCCAGCGCGCCATGGAAGAAGTCAGTCACAGCGACCGAGTGTAGGAGCCCGCGGCCGGGCGTACGAGGGACGGGGGCGCCCGGGCGCCTCGGCGACCCGCTAGGCTATTTTTCCTAAACCAGCAATTTGCGATATTTATCCTGGGTAGACTTCTTTGGCGCTGACAGCGGAGAGTCACCAATTCTCACTAGTCGCTGCATTCCTCTTGCGCGAAAGGGGAGAAGCGTCGAGAGTCGTCCCAGACGCACCTTCGACCCCTTAGGCCAATGAGTAACGAAGCCGAGATCCTGCCGAACCTCCTCCGTGAGGAGACGTTCGAGATTGTCATGCGCGGCTACAACCGTCGCCAGGTCGACGAATACATCGCCCGCACCCGCAACCAGATCCGCGAGCTCGAAGCACGCCTGTCCCGTGCCCTCGACGAGGTCGAGCGGACCCGCCGGGAGATGACCGAGGTACGCGAGACCCGCCGTCCGGCGGGCGACGACCTCAGCGAGCGGCTCCGACAGATCATCAACCTGGCCGAGGAAGAGGCCCAGTCGAAGCTGGGCGACGCGGACCAGAAGGTCAACCAGATCCGTCAGGACGCCGAGAAAGAGGCCAAGCGCGTCATCGACGAGGCGCACGGCAAGTCCGAGCGCGCGGTGGCCCAGGCCCAGGAGAACGCCGCCCACATGGTGTCGTCGGCCAAGCAGGAGGCCGAGCGGGTCATGTCCTCCGCCAAGCAGGACTCGGACAAGCTCGTGTCCGAGGCCCGCATAGAGGCGGAGCGCACCCTCACCACCGCCGAGCGCCGCTCCTCGGTGATCAACGAGGGCGCGACCGACCGGCTCGCCCAGCTGACCCGGCAGCACAAGCAGGCGCTCGGCCGGCTCGGTGAGATCAGCCAGACCCTCGTCGCGCTGCTCAAGTCCGACGAGAAGGCCGGTCCGCTGGAGCAGATGGTCGCCGAGGCCACCGAGTGGGACAAATCGGCCAAGGCTCGCCAGGAGCAGCGTAAGCAGCCGGCACCGCGGCCCCAGCAGGCCCCCGCGCCCCAGCCGCCGGCGCAGCCCCCGGTGCAGCAGCAACAGCCTCCGCAGCCCCGCCCGCAGCCACCGGCCCAGCCGCCGCAGGCCGAGCAGCCGGTCCGCGCCGGTAGCCCGCTCGACATCTTCGACCCGCCGCAGGTCATCCCGGTCCCGCCGTCCGGCGACCGCCAGGACTGACGATCGTCCGGCGGCCCTTCAACCGGCCGCCGGAACGGTTGTCTAGAGTCTTGGGCTGTGGCAGCTGACAAACGGCGCGCACGTGACGCGGGTACCGTGCGCCCGATCCGATACATGGGCGACCCCGTGCTGCGCACCGAGTGCACACCGGTCAGGTCGTTCGACGGTGACCTGAGACGGCTGGTCGACGACATGTTCGCGTCGATGTACGCGAACGAGGGCGCGGGCCTCGCCGCCAACCAGATCGGCGTCTCGCTGAGCCTGTTCGTGTACGACTGCGGCGACGAGAAGGGCCGCCGTCACGTCGGTCACGTCGTGAACCCCGAGCTGGTCGAGGCCGACGGCGAGCTCGTCGACGAGGATGAGGGCTGCCTGTCCCTCCCCGGTCTCCGCTTCGCCACCCCGAGGTACTCCCGCGCGGTCGTCACCGGGGTCGACCTCGGCGGAAAGCCCATCCGGGTGGAGGGCACCGGCTACTTCGCCCGCTGCCTCCAGCACGAGACCGGCCACCTCGCCGGCCGCCTCTACGTCGACACGCTGAAGGGCGACGCGCGCAAGGAGGCCATGCGCGCCGTACGCTCCGCGACCTGGAGCACCTGAGACCGGCGCGAAAATCGGGGTGACGGACGAGGGCGGCACTGGGGATAATCGAAACATGTCCGGTCCAGTCAGAGTCCGCGGCTCGGTCGTCATCCCCGACGCCGAGCTCAGCTGGCGTTTCTCGCGTTCGTCCGGGCCGGGCGGCCAGCACGTCAACACGAGCGACAGCGCGGCGGAGCTCTCCTTCGACGTGGCGGGTTCACCGTCACTGCCCGACGCGTACCGCGACCGCGCCCTTCAGCGGCTCGCCGGGCGCCTCATCGACGGCGTGATCACGATCAGGGCCGAAGAGCACCGGTCGCAGCTGCGCAACCGCGAGGCGGCCAAGACGCGCCTCGGCTCCCTGCTCGCCGAGGCCACGGCTCCGCCGCCCCCGCCACGGCGCCCCACCAAGCCGAGCCGCCGCGTCCAGCAGCGCCGCCTGGAGGGCAAACGCCGCCGGGGCGCCGTCAAACGCGGCCGCTCCGGCCGCTTCGACGACTAGGACGCCGCGACCGCCTCTTCCTCTGAGGCGGGCTCTTCGGCCGGCGGCGACAGGCGTCGTACGACGGCCGCGACGACCAGGAGCGCGCACGCGACGGCGACCGCGATGACGCCGCCCTTCGGTGACCAGATCGAGAACACCAGCATGACCTCGGCGATCGACGAGGACAGGACCACGGCTCCCGCCCCGGCCATGATCGCCCGGCCGGTCGCGTCGATGCCTGTGAGCAGCGACGCCACGCAGACGGCCGGGACGATCAGCAGGAACAGCAGGGTCAGCGGGCCCGTCGCCGGGGACCCGACGCCGCCCAGGGTGAGGGCGGCGCCGGCCAGTCCGGCGATGGTGAGCGCGCCGAGTACGAGACGGCCTTGCATCAGCCCCCCAGGGCGAAGAGTCGTTCGAGGATGACGGTGGCGAGGACGACGACCAGGAACACCGACCAGCCGTTCAGCGGCTGGAGGCGCCACTCCTCACCTGGGCGGATCCGCAGCCGCATGACCTCACGCGTGACGAGCAGGACGAGCAGCACCGGCACGGTGAACAGCCCGATGGGCGTCCACGTCGTGTGCAGGAAGCGGAACGGCGCGGCCTGCGACGGCGGTGGTGGCGGGCCGCTCTGCGGGGTTCGCAGGGCGTAGACGGCCGCATCGGAGTCGACGGTCACCGCGCGCAGGGACGGCGAGGCGGCCAGCGCCGCGCGCATGCGGTTCCCGTACGTGGCGGGCATCCCGTAGTTGTAGTGGTTGTACGCCTCGTTGCCCTTGGTCGTGACGAAGTATCCGCCGGGCTTGTCGGCGAGGGCACGGATGATGCCGGAGATGTCCGCGGGGTTCGACGGCGCCTTGACGGCCGAGTAGTCGAACTGCTCCATCTGGCGCGAGCCCCACGGCATCATCGGGAAGTAGCCCGCGGCGTCGGTCGGGTCCGCCAGCCACACCACGTTGACCATGCCGTTGGGGTTCTCGCGGAGCATCGTGTCGAACGCCGCGACGTCCGAGGTGCGCACCTGCTCGAAGTTCTCGTTGCCGAAGCGTACGAACAGGAAGCCGCCGACGATCAGCAGCCCGCAGACGGCCGCGGTGGCCACGGCCAGCGTCCGGCGCACGGCCGTGAACGTCGAGGGGAAGAACAGGTACGCGCCCAGGATGCAGGCGCCCGGGATGATGAAGAAGTAGACGCGCAGCGCGATCTCGCCGCCGTAGTTCTGCAGCCCGGCCGCGAAGAACGGCACGATCAGCAGGACCAGGGCGACCCGGTCGTCGATGTGCCGGCGGCGCCGCCTGAGCAGGCCGAGCGCCGCGATCACGAGGATCGTGATCGCGATCGCGATCCGGCCCTCCTGGACCGTGGCGAGGCTCGCGCTGCCGTTGCTGACGCGGCCGGCGATGCCGCCGGTCAGGTTGGCGAGGAGCGCGCCCGCGCCGGAGAACAGGTCACCGACGTGCCCGGCCCAGTACGCCGTCGTCATGAAGCCGACCCAGCTCGCGACCATGACGCCGAGCAGGATCGGCAGGCCGCGCGCCGTACAGCGCTTGACGAGCACGAGCGCCGCGCAGACGAACATGATCAGGAACGGCGTGAGCTGGTGGCTCGCGGTCGTCACCGCGAAGATCACGACGAGCAGCAGGAGCAGGACGGTGCGCTCGCCGATCGGGGTGTCCGGCCGCGGGCGTTCGCCGGGGCTCATCGAGCGGCGCAGCAGGCGGCGGAACCGGCCGCCCGAGCGCGCCGCCGTCGGAACGACCAGGGGCGTGTCGGGACGGAACCAGTTCAACAGGATGCCGATGAACAGCAGGTAGAGCAGGTAGCCGAAGCCTTGGGGTGAGAAGTAGTCCTGCCCCACCCAGTCCGCCGCGATGAACAGCCACGCGGCGAGCCACTGGGCGCGCCAGTTCGCCCGCATCACGCGCAGGATGAGGTACATCGGCGCCAGGTAGAGCAACTGGCTGGCGACCGGCGCCCAGTGCATGATCGGTTCGAGGTTGTGCACCCCGGCGACCTTCGTGAGGAAGGCCATCAGCGCGAAGAACCCGGGCCAGCTGAACCGCGCGTCCAGGGAGTAGTCGGCGTGGCCGGTGCGCGTGATGTACTCGACGAACCCGTCGTGCTGCCAGGCCGTCGGCGGACGCGCCAGCGTCTCCAGCGCGGGCGCCAGCCCGTGCAGCGACATGATGATCGCCACGAGCTGGAGGAGCAGCAGCGCGCGGTGCGGGCGCTTCAGCCACAGCGTGTACATGAACGTCACGACCAGCAGGCCGCCGCCGACCAGCGTGGCGACCGGCAGCACGGAGATCAGCCCGTAGCCGTTGATGTCCCGGATGTGGACGCCGCGCAGCGGGATCCAGAACAGGGCGAGCGCGCCGGCGAACAGCAGCCAGGCGAGCGCGGCGTCGACCGGAAGACCGGCACGCCTCGCCGGGGGCGCGCCGGGGGCGGCGTCCGGCTCCGCGCCGTTCCTGGACGGCGCCGGGACGCTCTCCTCCGGGGCGGGCGGCGTGGGCGGTACGACCTTCCGGGGCGGCGGGGCCGTCTCGGGCTCGGGCGGCCGGACGATGATGACGTCCTCGGACGGCCCGTCCAGGCGTACGGGGGCGGTGAGCGCGGGAGCGCGCGTGGCGCGCAGCAGCGCGGGCAGGACGGCGACCGCGATGGCGGTGCTGACCGCCAGCACGGCGTACCCGGGGCCGGTGATGGCCGACCCCTGGTGCATCGTCAGCACGAGACCGAGGACGCCGGCGAACCGCGCGCCCTGGAGCACCGCGACCAGCCGCGTACGCCGCTGCACGCGCAGCACGCCGACGTAGACCTCGATCAGCGCCTTGGGCAGCGTGGCGACGGCCAGCAGCCGCAGCAGCGGCGCGCCGTACTCCGCGTACCCGGGCCCGAACACCGACAGCCCGATCCGCGCGCCGAGGAGTATCGCGATGGAGATCGGCACGAGGATCAGCGCCATGCGCCGCAGCACCGACCGGCAGGCCTCGCCGAAGCCGACCGTGTCGAAGGCGCCTTCGACGGTCAGCGACATCGCCATGTTGACCGCGAGCACGTCCACGGTCGCGCCGAGCACCCAGGCCATGTAGAAGAACGCGTTGGTGCTGGCGTCGAGGCCGGCCGCGACCACGACCGGGATGAGGTTGCAGAGCGCGTAGTAGAACAGCGTGCCCGTGTAGTCGCCGGCGAAGTAGCGGCCGATCTGGCCGGTCGAGGGGATCGGCCGGTCGTTCGCGGTCTCCTCGACGTGCCGCGGGATCAGCTTGCGCTGGATGAACGCCTCGACCGGCAGGAGCAGGACGAGCGCCGCCAGGACCCACGACACGGTGATGCCGTCGCGCGGCAGCCGCGCGGCCAGCGCGACCAGCAGCACGACCTTCAGCGCCGCGAACACGGTGTTCTTGCCGAGCACCCAGGTGGCGCGGCGCAGCCCGGTGAGCACGCCGTCCTGGGCCGTGAACAGGCTCCAGGAGACGACGGCGATCACGAAGAACACGCTGGTACGCGGGCCGCGAAGGTGCGCGAACGAGGATCCCCACAGCGGGAGCGTGAACAGGAAGCCGACCGCGAGAGTGCCGGCCGCGAGCGCGCCCGCGAGGTAGGTGCGCAACGCCATCGCGCGGGTGCGCTTGCCCATCTCCGGGACGAACCGGATGAGGATGAAGTTCAGCGCGGTGAGCCCGCCGAGGAACATCATCGCCTGGTTCTGCGCGGACTGGCGTCCGACCTGGGCGGGTTCGTAGAAGCGGGCGGCGAGGAGCCAGTAGCCGAGCCCGAGTACGCCGGTGAGGCCGCCGTTCACCATGAGCGCGTACGCGTTGCGGAAGAGCGGGTTGGACAGCTCGCTGCGGAGCGCCGTCATGCGCTCCATGCGTCCTGCCTCCCCGGACCGCACGAGGGGCTTCATCCGGGTCACGCGACTCCCCGCAGACGTCGAGCGGCGTACCGCGACCGGCGCACGACCGCGTAGCCCTTGGTCAGGGCGTGGTCGGCGCGAAAGCCCCGGCCGTCCAGCGCGCGTCCGAACACCTCGATCGAGGTGGTGGCGCGCACGGTCAGCCGGGGAAGGGCGAGCGGGTCGTTCCGGGTCGTCATCACCGAGTTGGCGACCGCGCAGGCCTTGTCATAGCCCGCGGCCCGCACTTCACGGCGGACGCGGGCGCTGGAGTATCCGTACGGGTAGGCCATCACGGCGACCGCGTGTCCTAAGCGGTCCTGGAGCAGCGATCTGCTGCGCCGGAGCTCGTCGCGCAGAGCCGGGCGGCCGAGCTGGTCGAGCTGCGCGTGGCTGTGGCCGTGCGCGCCGATCTCGACGCCGCAGGCCGCGATCTCCTCGGCCTGCCGCCAGGTGAGCATCCGGCCGAGCGGGCGTCCGGCGGCGTACGGCCCGGCGTCGTGCAGCCAGCCGGTGGTCACGAACACCGTCGCCGGGAACCCGAACCGGTCCAGGACGGGCAGCGCGTGCTCGTGGAAGTCGGCGTACCCGTCGTCGAAGGTGATCACCACCGGCCGTTCCGCTCGCGCGTGTGTCCCGAGCGGCACCGGCGTGTAGCCGTGCTCCCTCAGGTAGGCCATCTGCTCGGCGAACGCCTCAGGGCGCACCGCCAGGCGATCGGCCCCGCCGATCGAGTGGTACATCAGGATGGGAACCTCGCTCACAAATCCTCCCGTTCACTCGGCAGGTGTAACTCGACCGGCTTCTTCACGGGTCTCCGGAGGGATCCGGCGGCGTAGCCCGCGGTGGTGAAGGCGAGCCCGGCCACGATGGAGGCGGCGCGCCCGAGGCCGGCCGGGTCGCCGGTGACGGCGGACCTCAGCCCGGACGCCACGCCGCGCGGGAGTGCCACCATCGCGTGGCGGCGTTCGCTCGCCAGGCCGTCGCCCACGCCCACGCTCTGGGTGACCATCGCCTTCGACAGGCCCTCGGCGTAGCAGCGGGTGCGGAAGTAGGAGAAGCGCGCGCGTGCGTCCGGCACCCGGTGCCAGATCACCGCGCGGTCGTCGAACAGCAGGACCGTACGCGGCGCGGCCTGGCGCAGGCGGATGCAGAACTCGGTCTCCTCACAGCCCAGCGGGCGCCCGCCGGACGCGCGCCCGATGCCGCTGCGGAAGCCGCCCGCGACGTCGAACGCCTCCCGGCGGAACGACGCGTTGCCGCCCATGAGGTTGCGGATCGGGCCGCGCGCCATGCCCCGGTAGGTGCAGCCGACGACCCAGGCGAACTCCTCGGGGAACCAGCGCGGCGCGATCCTGTCCCAGAGCGGCAGGGTCAGGCCGCCGACGCCCGCGACGTCCGCGTCGGCGTACCCCTCGGCCATCGTGCTCAGCCACTCCGCCTCGGCGATCGCGTCGTCGTCGAGGAAGGCGACGACGTCTCCGCGCGCCGCCGCGACACCGGTGTTCTTGCCGCCGGACAGGCCCTGCCGCCCCGCGTTGGGGATGACCGTGACGTCCGGCAGGGCCGTACGCAGGCGGTCGAGCAGGACCTGGTTGTGGTCGACGACGACGATGATCTCGTGCGCCGCGAGGCGCTGGAAGCGTACGGACCTGACGGCGGCCAGCACGTCGTCCCAGCGGTCCTCGGTGTAGGCGCAGATGACCACGGAGATCCTCACGCGGCGTCCCCCGTGGTGCGCCGCAGCCGCGCGTAGGTCTTCAGGACGCGGTCCGCGCGCGCGTACAGCTTCGGGTGGGCGAGCACCGCGCTGCGCGCCCGGCGTACGGGGGTGTCCCTGACCCAGTGCAGCCCGGCGGCGGCGGAGGCGCGCGCGGCACGGCCCTCGGCGATCGGGAACTCCCCGTTCTTCAGCCAGTCCTTGTACTCGCGCCCGCCGCGGCCCATCGCGATCTGTGTGATCCCCGCGCCGGCGGCGGCCTCCGCCATCCGCAGGTGGCCGATCATGCCCGGAGAGTACCTGGCGAACTCCACGTCGTAGGCGGGGAACCAGCCCGCCATGACCGATCCGGCGCGGAGCCCGAGATGGGCGGAGACGGTCCGGTCTCCGGCGCGCAGGACGCTGAGCACGCCGGTGCCGGTCTCGTGCAGGTGCTCGACGAGGGAGACGATCCACGGCTCGGCGAAGCGGTCCGTACGGCCGGTGCGGCGGTACTGGCTCGACTTCCACGCCATCAGGCGCCGCAGCTCCCCCGGGTCGTCCTCGCTGAAGGTGTAGGTGACCTCGCCGGCCTCGCGGCCGAGCTTGCGGTCCTTGTAGCGCACCGTCTTGATCGTCTTGGGTGCGCGTTCCTTCGCGCCCTCGGCGTACGCCTCGAAGCCCTCGCTCAGGTCCATGACCGGCTCCGAGCGCGTCTCGGCGTGGAACGGCGCGAACGCGGCCTGCTCGGCGAGCAGGTGGTCGAACTCCCACACCGAGAGACGGCAGGCGCGCAGCAGGGCGCGTACGTCGAAGTCCAGCCCGGACGGGCCGATGAGGCCCTGGCAGTCGGTGAGCCCGGCGCCGATCGGGCGGCCGATGCCCAGAGTGTGCCGTTCGAAGGGCAGGAACCCGGCGATGCCCTCGTCATCGCTGAGGACGGCCACCCGCGCGTCCGTACGGAAGAGGCCCACCGCCAGGGTGAACTCCGGCGACAGGAACGGGTTCGCGAGGACCGGTGTGGCGGCCTGGAGCTCGCGCCAGCGGGTGAGCTCGGACTCCCCGAGCTCACCGGGGCGCAGGATGTCGTATCTCACCCGGCCTCCTCGAAGCCGGGCTCGTACCTGGGCATGACCTGGCGCGGTGCGGCACGCCGGTTGCGCATCATCGTGCGCAGCACGCGCAGGCCGTCGCGGCGGGCGTTCAGCTTCGACTCGCCCGACCGGCGGTCGAACTCGTGGCTCGGCACCTCGGCGATCCGCAGCCCCGCCGTGATGGCGTTGACGCACAGCTCCGTCTCGATCTCGAAGCCGTCCGCCTCCAGGCCCAGCCGGTCGACCACCGAGCGGCGTAAGGCGATGTATCCGTAGCAGAGGTCGGTCCAGCGGACGCCGTACAGCATGTTGGCGAGGCGCGTCAGCCAGAGGTTCCCGGCGCGGCGGATCAGCGTGAGGTCGTCGGAGCCCCCGCCCACGCAGTAACGCGATCCCTTGACGATGTCGAAGCCGCAGCAGATCAGCGCCACGAAGGCGTCGATCTCCTTCGGGTCCATGCTGCCGTCCGCGTCGATGGAGACGATCACGTCGCATGTGGCGGCCTGGAAGCCGGCGCGCATGGCCGCGCCCTTGCCCATGGGAGGTTGGTCGATGATGACCGCGTCCGGCCGTAGCTGCCGGGCGGCGTCGACGGTGCCGTCCTCGGACTCGCCGTCGACGATGATGACCTCGTCGACGCCCGAGAGCCGTGGCAGCAGCCACCGGAGGTTCTCGGCCTCGTTCAAGGTCGGGATGACGGCGGAGACGGTCGGCCAAGAGGCGCGGTTGCGTACGGCGTCGAGGTGGTGCAGGACCGCGCCGGAGTGCATAACGCCGCTGGTGCGATAGGGAGAGTCCGGCTCGTGCATGTGGGTGCCCCCGTTTGGCAGATCGATGCTCGGAGAGCGGTGCTTCTCCAGCCGAGGCTCGTGCGGGCTGACACCATCGATCGTCGGATGCGGGGTCGGGAAAACACTCCCCCGGCTGACGCAACCGGACTACGTCAGCCTGATGGTTCCGTACGGTCACCGCCTGATGACCCTGGGCCACTATCTTGGCGCTGAACTGCGGTAACGGTGCGGCTTATCGGCGCATACGTCGCGCGGGGTATCGCGTGACAAACCGGAAATTTGGGGAGATGGGTGTCGGCGTCGAAGGGTGAGTAACGTCACCCGAATGGGGTTCGGCCGACTCCGGTAACCTCCTGCTCATGGACGTTAACGGAGCTGCCGCCATCGTCACAGGTGGCGCGAGCGGGCTGGGTGAGGCGACTGCGCGCGACCTCGCCGCCCAGGGTGCCAAGGTAGTCATCGCGGACCTCAACGAGGCGAAGGGCAAAGCCCTCGCCGACGAGCTCGGCGGAGTGTTCGTCAAGGTCGACGTGTCCGACGAGGAGCAGGTGCAGGCCGCCGTCGACGCGGCCGTCGCCACCGGCGTGCCGCTGCGCGTCGTGGTGAACAGCGCCGGCATCGGCTGGGCCTCACGTACGGTCGGCAAGGACGGCTCGCCGCACGACCTCGCCACGTACAAGAAGGTCATCGAGGTCAACCTCATCGGCACGTTCAACGGCATGCGCATCGGCGCCGCCGCGATCGCCAAGACCGAGCCGCTCGACGAGTTCGGCTCGCGCGGCGTGATCATCAACACGGCGTCGGTGGCGGCCCTGGAAGGCCAGACCGGCCAGGTCGCCTACTCGGCGTCCAAGGGCGGCATCGTCGGCATGACCGTGCCCGCCGCACGCGACCTCGCCGCCATCGGCGTACGCGTCAACACCATCTGCCCCGGCATCATCGACACGCCGATCTACGGCGAGGGCGAGGCCGCCGAGGAGTTCAAGAAGAAGCTCGCCGCGCCGGTGGTCTTCCCCAAGCGCATGGGACAGGCGTCGGAGTTCGCCCACCTGGTCCGATCCTTGATCGAGAACGACTATGTCAACGCGGAGACCGTCCGCTTCGACGGCGGCATCCGCTTCCAGCCCAAGTGAGGTCCTGATGTCGGACGAGGTTCTGACCGAGGTCGCCGACGGCGTCGCCGTCATCACGATCAACCGCCCCAAGGCGCGTAACGCCGTCAACGGGGCGGTCGCCCAGGGGATCGCCGGCGCGCTCGACGAACTCGACGCGGACAAATCCGTCGCCGCGTACGTCCTCACCGGCGCCGGCGGCACCTTCTGCGCCGGCATGGACCTCAAGGGCTTCCTCACCGGCGACAGCCCGATCGCCGAAGGCCGCGGCTTCGGCGGCATCGCCGAACGCCCACCGGCCAAGCCGATCATCGCCGCCGTCGAGGGCTACGCCCTGGCCGGAGGCTGTGAGATAGCACTGTCCTGCGACATGATCGTGGCGTCGTCGGAGGCGAAGTTCGGCCTCCCGGAGGTCACCCGAGGCCTGGTGGCAGGCGCCGGCGGCCTACTACGCCTACCGGCCCGCATCCCGTACCACGCCGCCATGGAGATCGCCTTGACCGGCGACCACTTCCCGGCGTCGAGGCTGGCGGAACTGGGCCTGGTGAACCGGGTGACGGCCCCGGGCGAGGCCCTGACCGAGGCCCTGGCCTTGGCCCAGCGGGTCGCGTCGAACGCCCCGCTGGCACTGGCCGCGACGAAACGAGTGATCGTGGAGTCCCGCGACTGGCCGAGCGCGGAGCAGTTCACCCGCCAGGGCGAGATCATCAGCCCGGTGTTCGTGTCGAAGGACGCCATGGAGGGCGCGGCCGCGTTCGCGGAAAAGCGCAAGCCCAACTGGAGCGGCGAGTAGCTGTTTCCTGACCGTCTCCGAGCGTGGGGACGGTGTCCGGGCACCTAGTGCGTAGAGCGGCCCCCGACCCGGCTTCCACCGGGCCGGGGGCCGCTCACGTTTCCACGGACCGCGACCGGGCGCCCGGCTTGTGGTGGAGCGTGGCGCGTGTGGCGTGCGTGCCGTGTGCGGCCTGTGTGGTGTCCGTGGCCTGTGTGTGGCATGCGTGGCGAGGGTGTCGCGTGTGGCCTGTGTGGCGGCGCGTGCCGCGTGTGGCCTGTGTGGCGTCCGTGGCCTGTGTGGCATGCGTGGCGAGGGTGCCGCGTGTGGCCTGTGTGACGGTGCGTGCCGTGCGTGGCCTGCGTGGCCTGCGTGACGGCGCGTGGCCTATGTGCGACCCCATTCAGGTGGTGCCCATGCGTAGCGTTGCGTCGATGCCGCGTTACTGCCGAACGGAGTAGAAGTTCGCAGCGCCCAGCCGGGCTGGCCCACACCGCCACGTAAACCGCGTGGGGCGGGTATGCCATGTGGGCCACCGACGCCGTCCAGGCCCCGTAGGTCAGGGATTCGCGCTGTGGGGCGCTTGGGGGCGGGCGCTTTGGTGGTCCGCAACATCTGGCATTTGTCTCGAAGAGGGTCTTTCGGACAGCTCCGCCACATAGCCATCTCAGGCGCCACACCGCCCCATATCGGGCATTGCGCACTAGCCGGTGGAATAGAAGCTGAAATCTGTCATTTCAGGAATTCGCTGCTCTTTATTCTCATCTTACCTTGTGATTGTCTTGCCGAGAATGGGCCAGGGAATGCTAGTAGGCACGGCACCCTTTCTGGACATTCTGGGTCTGCCGGTTCGTGAGGGCCATCGTGCCATTCCGATAACAAAAGGAGACCGACGTGCTGAAGAAGACGTGCGCCGCAGGCGGCCTGCTCCTCGTCACCGCCGCTGGCGCTCTGCTCACTAGCTCGCCCGTGTCTGCTCAGGTTCCCACGTGGGGCGGCGGTTGCTGCGGTTCCCACAGTTCGTTCCGTTCCTTCTCGCGGCACCACAACCGTAACTGGAACGGGAACGAGAACTCCAACCTGAACCGGATCCGGCTCCACATCAACAACCGGAACAACAACATCGCAGTCGCCCGTAACGGTCGGGACCGTGGGGAAGACGGTCTTGGCATCGGCGGCCTCGGTGGCGGCTTCGGCCTCGACGACTGACCGAGCTCTGATGCCTGGACGGCGAACACCGTCGTCACCCTACGGCGATCATGGCTCTCCGTGCGAGACCGCCGGATGAGCCGCTGAGTCGCCGGTCGCCCGCCAGATAAGGGCGCCGGGGTGACGACTCCGGCGCCCTTCGCTCGCTACCGCGAGCATCGCCCTAAGAGCCGCAAAACGGCTATAGGAGGCAGACATGCTTAAAAAGGCAAGCGCCTCTCTCGTACTGGTCCTCGCCGCCACAGTCGGCGCGCCGATCACGAGCTCACCCGCGTACGCCCACGCGAACCTTCTGCGGGGATGGCACCACCACAGTAGCCATCACTCGCACAACCGGAACTGGAACGGGAACCGGCATCGCGCCCGGATCTTCATCCGGATCTACGTCTACAACAAGAACAACAACCGAGCCCAGGCCGTGGTCGCGCGGCCCGAGCGGCGTCGCGAGCGGCCCGAGTTGGTCGTACGGGACGCGGATCCCTTCGACGGGGGCGTCGTCGGCGCTCCCGGAACGCTTACAGGCGACTAAAGCGACTCATCGCCCACATATCGGGCGCCGGAGTAAATTCTCCGGCGCCCGCATATTTTTGACGACACGTACGCTCTTTGTGGTCAACTTACCCGGTGATTATCTTGCCCCGAAAGCACCGGGGAATGTTAGAAAGCGTGGCGCTCCGACTGTATCCGGGAGCGCCGGTTCGTGAGAGCCATCGCGCTATTCCGACAAAAGAGGAGACCAACGTGCTGAAGAAGACAGCCGCGGCTGGCGGCCTGTTGATCACCGCAGCCGCCGGGGCCCTAGTCACCTGCTCGCCGGCGCTCGCCGCGCCCGTTTCCGCTCCGGCCCACATGGTGATGGACCACAACCGTAACTGGAGCGGCAACGAGAACACGGGGCTGACCCGCATTCGCCTGCGCATCCACAACCGGAACAACAACATCGCGGTCGCGCGTACCCGGCGCCCTGAGCGCCGCGAGGGCCAGTACGTCGGTGCTCCCGGCGGCGGCGGTGCGCCCATCGTCGGTGCGCCCGGAGCTTGATCCTTTGATGCCCCACGCCGGGGGCTGATCCAATGGCGTTTCCCCGTGACCAGCGAATGTGACCGCTCCGGGGAGCCGCGCCATCCGCTCAGCGACGGATCGTCGCAATAGCGTCCCGGCACAGGGTCTCGGAGCATGCGCTCCGACGGCCTCTCAATTTCCGGCTACGTGCTTTTTGTTGGCACGTTACTCACGACGAATATTGCCGCGAAATCGTCGGGGAATACAAACAAAGCACGGCGCTCTCGGTTACGTCTCGGAGTGCCGAAGCGTGAGAGCCATCGCGCCATTCCGAAATAGAGAAGGAGATCGACCATGCTCACGAAGACGATCGTGGCGGGCGGCATGCTCATCGCCGCCGCCGCCGGCGGCATCCTCACCAGCGTCCCTGCGTCCGCGCAGACCCCCACGTGGGGCGGCGACTGCTGTGGCTCGTCGTCGCACAGCCGCTTCTACCAGGTGCACCGCAACCGGAACTGGAACGGCAGCGAGAACGAGGGCCTGAACCGCATCCGCCTGCGCATCCACAACCGCAACAACAACATCGCGGTCGCGCGTACCCCGCGCGAGGAGCGGCGGCGCGAGGAGCGAGAGGGCATGGGCGGCGCGCTGGCTCGGCGCGCCCGGAGTCGGTTGATCCACTGATGTCGTGGCGGCGGACTCCGCCGCCACGCTCGGTCGGCCGAGCACCGTCCGCTTTCGAACCGCCAAAAGTCGCGGCGCTCTCCGCACAGACCTGAGCGCCGATTCGTGAAGATCATCGCGCCATTCAGATATCAAGGAGACTTCATGCTCAAGAAGACGAGCGTGGCCGGCGGAATGCTGCTCGCCACCGCCGCCGGTGCCATCCTCACCAGCGTTCCCGCGTTCGCCCAGCCGACCTGGGGCGGCGGCGGCTGCTGCAGCGGCAGCAGCAGCCGCTTCGCGCACTTCACGCACAACCGCAGCTGGAACGGCAACGAGAACGAGAACCTGAACCGCATCCGCCTGCGCATCCACAACCGCAACAACAACGTCGCGGTCGCTCGCAACGGGCGTGGCGAAGAGGGCCTGGGCCTCGGCGTCGCCGGCGTCGGCGGCATCTGACCGACCCTTCGGTAGAACAACGCGTGGCCGGTGGGCGACCACTGGCACAGGCAACAGGCGCGTGGGCGCCGGGGCTTCTGCTCCGGCGCCCTTTTTAATTCTCGTCGCATTGCGTCTTTATGCGTAACTTACTCGCCGATCGTCTTGCCGCGAAAACGGCGGGGAATGCTAGAAAATGCGACGCTCTCATAAGTCTCGAGAGTGTTGGCCCGTGAGGGGCCATCGCGCCATTCCGATAAAAGGAGACCGAACGTGCTTAAGAAGACGAGCGTGGCTGGCGGCATGCTGATCGCCACAGTTGCCGGCGCCGGGATCACGACTCTGCCCGCGTTCGCCGAGGTTCCCGCCTGGGGCGGTTGCTGCAGCAGCTCGCACAGCAGCTTCTTCCACCACGCACGGAACCGGAACTGGAACGGCAACGAGTCCGAGAACCTCAACCGGATTCGTCTGCGCATCCACAACCGCAACAACAACATCGCGGTGGCTCGCAACGACGAAGAGGCCCGTCGCTAGTCGGTGCCCCGTGGTTGAGCGTGAGGGCCGGGCGGCCGGTCTGAGCCGCCCGTTCACGCCGGGCGCCGGGGTCTCGACTCCGGCGCCCCTCACCCACAGAGAAGTCCGGACGGCGTCTCGCACAAGCGCCGCCTCGTGAGGCCTTCGGGCCGCTTGCAGAAGGAGACCGACGTGCTGAAAAGGACAAGCGCCTACACCGGGCTGGTGATCGCCACAGCCGCCGGCGCCCTGCTCACAAGCATGCCCGCGAACGCCCAGGTGACCGTGGTGCAGCATCTCGTACCGCCACCACCACCACTCGCACAACCGGAACTGGAACGGCCACCAGCACCACGGCCGGATCTTCATCCGGATCTACATCTACAACAAGAACACCAACCACGCGCGCGCGCTGGCCGTCGCTCCTCGCCGCCACCGCCGCGAGGATCTGGTCGGGGTTCCGCTCGTCCCGCCGCCCGTGATCACGCCCGGAGCCGCCGGCGCCGGCGCTGTCGGCGCACCGCAGTCGGTGACGCCCGCCGACCAGGCGCCCGCGACCTCTTCGGTCAACACGGCGCCGAGCATCGGCGCGCCCAGCACCGACCAGGCGCCTCGCGACGCGACGCCGACGGCCTGATCTCCGCCCAGGGACACGGTCTGGGCGTCGGAGCCCGCCTCCGGCGCCCAGTTCCGCCCGTATTTTCGCTTTTTATCGCCTTCTTACCTCTTGATGACTTCATGTCTTGAGGTAGCGGGAATGTTAGGCCATGGCGCCCGAAATCGGGCATCAATGGCCTTCGAGTCATTTCCTGCCAGAAGGAGACGACGTGTACAAGAAGACATGCGCCCTAGCCGGACTTGCCGTAGCCGCCGCCGGTGGTGTGCTGCTCAGCGGCTCGCCTGCCAGCGCGCAGAGCAGCCTCGTACAGGGGCACCGACACCATTACCGTCATTATTCGGTAAACCGCAACTCGAACTGGAATCGAAACCGTAACCACAACCGAGTTGTCGTTCGGGTGAACGTGCGCAACAGCAACCGGAACGTCGCATGGGCGGGCGGCGGCAACCGCCGCGACGGCGACGAGGACTTCGGCTTCTTCCGGCACCGCGGCTGCAGCTGGGGCTGTGGCGGCCGCAGGTTCGACGACGAGGGCTGGGGCGGAGGTGGCGGCGGGTGGGGCCGCGACCGCGACGACGATGACCGTGGCGACAACATCGTGGTCGGCAACGACTTCAGGTCCCTGGGCAACAGAGGCTAGGACGGCTCACGCGGCCGCGGCGTTCAGCCGCGCCGATGACCCTGGTCAGTAACGGCCGCAAAGGCCGCCGGGTCACGAGCCGCCCTGGTGGACCGGGTGCCGGATTCGATTCCGGTGCCCGGCCCGCATTTCGCGGGTCGGTGACCGAGCCGGCGCACCTCGCGGCCGCGTCCGTATCCGGTGCCCGGCGCATCCTGCGGGTCAGTGACCGATCCAGCGCACCTCGTACGGGGCGAGTGTGAGCGCACGGCCGCCCACCCGCGTACGTACGGAGTCGGCGCTGACGTTGACGGCCACCGCCTCCCGGGACTGCGCGAGCACACGGATCCGACGGTCGCCGCTGGGCAGGTCGACCAGCCGGGTGCCGGCCGGGAACCAGCGGGCGAAGGCCTGTAGCAAGGTCAGCATCCCGCCGGCGGCGCCGCCGTTCCGGGTCAGGGTGCTGATCCACAGGCATCCCTGGCAGCGAACGTCCTCGGCCTCGTTGTTCCAGTACAGAGCCGTCGTCACCCCCGTGCGCGCGAACTCCATCAGCGCCGCCGCGTTGATCGCGATTCGGCGGTTCTCCGCCCAGGGCAGGCTTTCCGGCTCGACGTAGTACTCGTCCCACCAGATCGGCAGATCGGTCCTGGAGCGCAGCCAGCGGTCGATCGCCCCGAGCTTGTCGAGCGCGGTCACCTCGTCGGGGTAGACGTCCCTGTCGTCGCTGGCGGTCGGGCCGTCCACGGCGATGAAGTCGGCGCCGTGCTTGTGGCTCAGCCAGTAGTCCACAGAGTCGAGGACCCGCTGGTCGACGCTCCCCCAGGGCCCGCGCACCGACGACTGGTGGCCGCGGACGAAGCTGTACATCGGGATGTACGGGCCGCCGACCTTGGCGTTCGGGTTCGCCGCCTTCACCGCGTCGTACACCTGGTTGTACAGGTTCGTGTAGTTCTCGTACTCCCACTGGTCGGCGTCGGTGTCGAAGAAGCCCTTGAGCTCGTTCCAGACCGCGAAGTAGTGGACGTCGGGATAGCGGCGTACGACGGCGGCGGCGAGCTTGGCGTAGTCGGCGTAGTGGTCGGGCGTCGGCGCGACCTCCAGGGTGTCCCAGTCCGTCCGGCCGGCGCGGCCGCCCTTCATCCAGTCCGGCGCGCAGCACAGGGTGATGACCGGCACTCCGTGGGTCTTGCGGATGTAGGCGATCCGCTCGTCGAGCGACCTGAAGTCGTACGTGCCCGGTGACGGCTCGGGGTTGCCGGCGCCCCAGCCCATGATGTGCTGGTTCTGCAGGACCGGCTGGGCGGCGATGGCCCTGGCGGCGACGTCGCTGGCGGGTCCCTTGTCGGCGCTGAGGTCGGTGTGGGTGAACCCCCAGACCGGCCAGGGCGTGTCACCGGCGGCGCCGACGACGCCGATCGGCCGCCCGGTGTCGGCGGCGTTCGAGCTCGGGTCGCGCTCGATCGCGAACCCTAAGACGGCGATCACCGCGACCACCACCGTTAATCCGGCGATGAAGATCAGCCAACGTGTCCTTCGCGGCGCCGCGTGCCGCCCCCGCTCGTCGCCCACCAGGGCACGGTAACCTCAGAATGTAGAAAATGGAAAGACCTGACAATTACCTCAAGTTGTGTACGGCAAGTACCTGATCCCGTTGTCGAAGTTGGACAACAGGAGGTCAGGATCGCCGGTCGCCCGAATATCTGGAACGCGGGTGAACAGCTCGCGGAACATCGCGGTGAGTTCGCGCCGCGCCAAGTGCGCCCCTAGGCACAAATGCGGACCAGGCCCGCCAAAGCCGACATGAGGGTTCGGCTTTCGCGTGATGTCGAAGCGGTCCGGGTCGGGGAAAACGTCCTCGTCGCGATTCGCGGAGAGGTAGAACAACACCACCTTCTCCCCTTCTCGGTACATATGGCCGTTCATCTCATGGTCACAGGTCAGCGTTCGCTGGAACTGGATGATCGGCGTGACGTAACGGACGATCTCCTCGATGGCGCCGCCGATCCGCGCGTCGAAGTCGGCCGTCAGCAGCGCCCGCTGGTCCGGGTGGTCGGTGAAGAGCTTCAGCCCGTGGGCGATCGTGTTGCGCGTCGTCTCGTTGCCGGCCACGAGCAGCAGGTCGAAGAAGGCGCCCAGCTCGCGTACCGACAGCCGCTCGCCCTCGACGTCGGCGTTGACGAGCGCCGAGATCAGGTCGTCTCCCGGCTCCCGCCGGCGCTCGCGGCCCAGCCGGGCGACCAGGCGGTGCAGGTCGACGATGGCCTTGAGGTTGCCGCCGAGGAGCCGGAGCGTACGGAGGCGTGCGACGTCACCGCGGACACCGGAGTACTCCGTCATGGCGTCCACGCACGCCGCGACCTTCGCGTGGTGGTGCTCGGGGACGCCCATCATCCCGCAGATGACCTTGATGGGCAGGCGCGCGGCCACGTCGGCCACGAAGTCGCCGGACCCGCGCCGGACCACGTCGTCGACGATCTCGGCGGCGGTCTTGGCGATGTGCTCGTCGATCTGGGCGAGCCGGCGCGGGGTGAACGCGCGCGACACGATCCGGCGCAGCCGCGCGTGGCGCGGGTCGTCCATGTTGACCATCGGACGCCCGAGGAGCATCACGATCCACGGGGGCGGCTCGGGCGAGGTCGCGGCGGGCTCGCTGCTGAAGATCTTCGCGTTGCGGCTGGCGTACACGACGTCGGCGTGGCGTACGAGCGCGTGGAACCCGCGCCCCGCGCGGATCAGGGGGATCCGCTGTTCCTTGAAGAAGACCGGGCGTTCGAGGGCACGTAAGCGGGCGAAGGCGGCGAGCCGCTCACCGGGCGTACGCGCCCAGAAGTCGAGGCTCGCGAGATCGTCGTCGTGCTTCATCGCACCTCACAGGGGGTCTGCGGCCCTCAGATCCAGGCCGCGATCTCTTCGTCGGTGAGCGGGACGACGCACCACACGGCCTCCTGGAGGGAGGAGCAGAGCGGCACGACCTCACCGACTCTGGCCAGCCGGAAGACCTGCTCGGCGCCGGGCCGCAGCCTGGCGATCGCGAGCCCGTTGCCCTCGGCGCGACACCGGCGGTCGGCGGCGAGGACGACCTTCAGCGCGGCACAGTCGAAGAAGGTCACGCCGGACATGTCGACGATCAGCGGACGGGTACCGATGGCTCCGAGAAGGCGTTCGCGGAAGGCGGGGCCGGTGTAGGCGTCGATCTCGCCTCGCGGCATCGCGAGCGTGTAGCGGTCGGATTCGAGCACGGCCATGTCAAGGGTGATGTCCATGGACAACCTCACTACGGGTCTCCACGAGCGAATGGGATTCACCACAGCCGGCGGCGCTGCCAGTGACTCCCCAGCATTGCTCAATCACGCGGCGTTGCCAACCCCCGGCCGGAAACGCCCGACGCCGTGTCGCTATTGCCCGTTTCGTCGCCGGACGCCCCGCTCGAATGGGAGCATCGGGTCTCGTGCCGTACACGACGGATGATCCCGACGAGGTGTCGCGGCCTCGGGCCAGGGTCGACCCCAGCGTTCCCCACGCGCCGCGCATCTGGAACCACTGGCTGGGCGGGAAGGACAACTTCGCCGCGGACCGCGAGGTCGGCGACCGGATGGCCGAGATGTACCCCGACATCGTCCGGCTGGCCCGCGCGGACCGCGCCTTCCTGCGGCGCACGGTCACCTACCTGGTGACCGAGCGTGGCATCCGGCAGTTCCTGGACATCGGCACCGGGCTGCCGACCGCCGACAACACCCACCAGGTCGCGCAGTCGCTCGCGCCGGAGTCGCGGATCGTCTACGTCGACAACGACCCGCTGGTCCTGTCGCACGCCCGCGCCCTGCTCACCGGCACCCCCGAGGGCGCCACCGACTACATCGACGCCGACATCCACGACCCGGAGGCGATCCTCCGGGAGGCGGAGCGCACGCTGGACTTCGACCGGCCGGTGGCGTTGATGCTGCTGGGCGTCCTGATCTACGTTCCGGACACCGAGGAGGCGTACGGCGTCGTCACCCGGCTGATGGACGCCCTGCCGCCGGGCAGCCACCTGGTGATCGCGCACAGCACGAGTGAGATCTACGGCGCGGCCACCGAAGACGTCGTAAGGATGCGGAACGAACGCGTGCAGCCGGTGATGACCCTGCGCAGCGGCGCGGAGATCGCCCGGTTCTTCGACGGCCTGGAACTGGCCGAGCCGGGCCTGCTGCCGGTGACGCGGTGGCGTCCGGACCTCGCCGGGCAGGAGGACGTCGACGAGTTCGGCGGCGTCGCCGAGAAGCCCTAACTCACGACCACGCTGATCCGGGGGCAGGAGTTGTTGGCGTAGCCGCGGGGGTTCCACTCCGGGTGTTCGGGCTGGCAGCCGCCCTCGGTGTCCCAGGCTCGGGCGACGATCTCGTACGCGCCGGGCCGCAGCTCGGCCGTACGCGACCACTGCCGCCACGCCCACGCGCCGGCGCCGGGGTCCAGTTCGGCGGGGCACCAGGTGCGCCCGCCGTCGGCGGACACCTCGACGCGGTCGACGCCGGGGCCGCCGAACGCGTACCCGCTGACCGTCACGGGCCCGGCGGGCAGGACGGCTCCGTCGTCGGGCCGGAGGATGTCGGCGGTGACGGGGACCTCGCCCAGCGCGCCCTCGCGCGGCAGCCGGTAGTCGACGGCCTGGAAGTAGTTGCCGGACGGGCACTCCTGCGCGGTGATCCGCTCGACCCACTTCACGCTCCGCGCCCCGATGTAGCCGGGCACGATCACGCGTACCGGGCCGCCGTGGAGCCGCGGGAGGAGCCGGCCGTTCATCGCCCAGACCAGCAGGACCTCCCCCGCGAGCGCCTTGGCGACCGGGATCGACGCGCCGAACGGCTGCGGCGGGCGGGCCTCGGCCGCGACGTCGCAGGCGGCGAAGGCGATGTGCGCGGCGCCGGGCCGCAGGCCGGCCCGGCGCAGGACGTCCGCGAGGCTCACCCCGGTCCACCGCGCGGTCGAGATCGCCCCGGCCTGCCAGGCGGCGCGGCCGGGGATGTCGCGTACCGCCATCAGCTCCGCGCGGCGGTTCCCGGCGCACTGGAGCGTCGCGACGACCTCGCGGTGCTCGAACTCGGTGCGCAGCCGCTCCAGGGTGAGCGTCTCGGGGCGGTCGAGCATCCCGTCGAGCCGCAGCCGCCAGGTGTCGGGGTGGATCCGGGGTATGGACGCGTGGTTGCGCGCGTAGAAGGTCTCGATCGGCGTCAGCGGTCCGCCGGCGAGGGCGGGCCGCGGCGGCTCGGCGTTGTAGGGCTCCTCCTCATGGACGATCATGTCGTCGCGCTTGTCCCAGGTCGCCATGCCTGGAGTCTTCCCCGATCAGAGCCCGTTGAGCGGCGGGTGTGACGCCTTCGCGCCCGCCGAGGGGCACAGGGCGGTGGTGACGATCGACCAGGCGGCCGAGTCGATCGGGCTCGGGTCGAGGGTGCCGTCCGCGTTGAGGTGCTGGTAGGTGGTCTCGTTCATCCCGTACGCGATCTGGTGGCGGCCGTCCTCGCTGCTCAGCGCCATGGTCTCCATGCCGAAGACGCCTCCGTCGTGGCCCCACACGCGCCCGCAGCCGGGCAGCTCCACGGTGAAGATCCCGAGGCCGTAGTCGCCGGTGTGGTGGCCGGCGGCGTCGGCCATCGGCACGGTGTGCTTCATCTCGGCCAGCTCGCGCGCGGGCAGCAGGTGGCCGCCGAGCAGCGCGCGGTAGAAGGCGTTCAGGTCCTCCATCGTGGAGATGGTCTCGCCGGCCGTGAAACCCCAGCTCATGTTGTAGACGCTGTACTCTCCGGGCGGGTCGGCCAGCCCGTACAGGGGGTAGTAGGCCTTGGAGTGCGGGCCGGAGATGTAGGGGTTCGTCCCTGGCAGCGTGGTGTGGCGCATGCCGGCGGGCCTGATCACGTGGGTGGTGATGTACGCCTCGGCGCGCTGTCCGGTGACCTTCTCCAGGAGGAGCCCGGCGAGGATGTAGTTCGTGTTCGAGTACGCCCACCTGGCGCCCGGCGCGTTCGTCGGCGGCCGCTTCATCGCGATCCGTACGAGGTCCTCGGGCCGGAACGTGTGGAACCGGTACCGCTCGATGTCGGCGGTCGACCCGTGCGCCAGTGAGGCGAACACCGCGTCGTCGTAGTCGTTGATGCCGCTCGTGTGGTTCAGCAGCATCCGCACGGTGATCTCGCGGCCCCGCTCGCCGGGCACCACGTCGGGCAGGTAGCGGCCGATGGGCGCGTCGAGATCGATCCGGCCCGTCGCCACCTGCTGGAGGACGGCCGTGGCGGTCAGGGACTTGGTGACGCTGCCGACGCGGTGCCGGAAGTCCGCGCCGACCGGCGTCTTCGCACGCGTGTCGGCGACGCCGGCGGCGCCCTTCCAGGTCTGCTCGCCGTCGCGTGCCGCGGCGTAGACGCCCGGCATCCCGGCCGCGTGGACGGCGTCCAGCGACCGCTGGAGCGGGTTCGGGGCGGCGGCGGCCTGGGACCCGGCGAGGCCCGGCAGTGTCACGGCTCCGATCAGCAGCGCGGCGGCGCCGGTCCTCCAGGTGCGATGTGTGCGTTTCGCGGTGTCCATGGCCCGACTATTATGGAATTACGTAATTTCGTCAAGAGCATCGTAATGTGAGCGCGAGCGGACGGGATAATGACCACATGGCAGATGACGACGCGGGCACGGCAGAGCCCGGCCTGGCCGAGCGCCTGGCCGCCCTGGAGGCGCGCGTCACGGAGATCGAGACGGGCCGCGCGGTGTCGCCGCCGCGCGGCGCGACGACACCGGACCCCGAGGTGTTCTGGGCCCTCGAAGGCCTGAAGAGCCGGGTCGACGACCCGGGCGCGGTCCTGTTCACCGGCACGGTGGCGCTGCCTGGCGGCGAACGCTACGAGTGGCAGGAGGCCTTCGCCACCGGCGCGCTCCTGTCCGACGACTGGACCCACGCGGCCGCGTCACTGAGCGCGCTGGCCCATCCCGTACGCCTGCTGCTGCTCCGCGAGATCCTTCAGGGCGCGCGGACGACCGCCGAGCTGGGCGCGCACGAGCAGCTCGGTACGACCGGCCAGCTCTACCACCACCTGCGCCAGCTCGTGTCGGCCGGCTGGCTGCGGTCGACCACGCGCGGGCAGTACGCCGTACCCCCCGAACGCGTGGTCCCGCTCCTGGTCGTGCTCGGCGTCAGCAACCGGTGAGATCAGTTGTTGAGGGTCGAGCCGGGCCGGGTGATCATCAGGACGACCACGGCGGCCCACAGCAGGTTGAAGGCGCCGGTGGCCATCGCCAGCCTCGCGGCCTGACCGGTCGCTCCGGCCAGTACGCGGCGCTGGCCGGGGATCACCACGAGGGCGAGTACGACGGCGGCGACCGCGGTCAGCGCGATGGAGATCACGACCCACGTGTCGCCCATCACGCCCAGCCCGCCCGCGGTGGCCAGGCCGAAGATCGGTACGGCCACGCCCGCGACGCCGTACACGCGGGTGATCCGGTGGAGGAGCTCGGTGGCCGTACGCGCGTCGGCGCGGGCGTACCGGGGGAACATGCTCGCCGCGACGGTGACCGGGCCGATGAGGACGATCGACGCGATCACGTGCACGCTGAGGAGGATCTTGTTCATCGGCGTTCCCCCGTCACAGCGCGGCGGGCGCGAGGCCGGCGGCGTGCCAGACGGTGCCCCGGCGTTCGTACTCCAGCATGATCTCGACCGCGTGGGCGATCTGCGGGCCGAGTTCGCGTTCCAGCAGGTAGAGGCCTAGATCCAGGCCTGAGGTCACGCCGCCCGCGGTGATCAGGTCGCCGTCGTCCACGACGCGGGCGGGCACCGGGACCGCGCCCGTCGCGGCGAGCGCGTCCATGCCGTGCCGGTTGGTGACGGCGGGGCGGCCCGCGAGCAGGCCGGCCATTCCGAGCAGGAGCGACCCTCCGCACACCGTGGCGACCGCGCACTCCGGATGCGCCATGGCGGCGCGGAGCCCGCCGGCCAGGCCGGTCGTCATGGCCTGGGCGAGACGGGCGCGTACGGAGCCGGGGCCGTCGCCGGTGAACGCTCCGGCGGCGCCGGGCACGACCACGAGGCCGGCGCGGCCCGGGTCCAGGGCGGCCGTTGCGTGGACCGTCACGCCGAGGCCGCTCGTGACCGGGCGGGCGCCCTCGGCGGTGACCAGTTCGGCGGTCAGCCCTCCGTCCGTGGCGATCCCGCCGGCGGCCAGCACCTCGTACGGCGCCAGCGCGTCAAGTGGGTCGAAACCGTCGAACAACACGACCTGGGCGAGCATCGTGCCCCTTCCTGCCGTTGGTGGGATGCGGTCGCACCACACTGGCCCGGCGGGCATTCGTCCCGAGAGTGGCAAGAAAGCCAGCATGCGCTTGATTCTCGCCACCCGCTGTCCACAAGTGCATGGACCCTGTGGAAAACCGTGGCGTTTTCAGCGTGCCTGTTAAGTTCTCGCCATGCACACAGTGGCGGTTCTGGCGCTGGACGGCACGGTTCCGTTCGACCTCTCGGTGCCGTGCGAGGTGTTCGGGCGCACCACCGCTCCCGGAGGCCGCCCGGCCTACCAGGTACGTGTGTGCGCGCCGGCGCCCGAGGTCGAGGCCGGCGCCTTCACGATCCGCGCCCGCTGGGGTCTCGACGGGCTCGACGGGGCCGACACAGTGATCGTTCCGGGCGTGAGCGACCTCGACGTGCCCGTACCCCCGCAGGTCATCGCGGCCCTGCGTACGGCGGCGGCCGACGGCGCGCGGATCGCCTCGATCTGCTCCGGGGCGTTCGTACTCGCCGCCACCGGGCTGCTCGACGGGCTGCGCGCGACCACCCACTGGATGGGCACCGCCGAGCTGGCCCGCCGGCACCCCGCGATCGACGTCGACCCGGACGTCCTGTTCGTCGACAACGGGCGGATCCTCACCTCGGCCGGCGCCGCCGCCGGGCTGGACCTCTGCCTGCACATGGTCCGCACCGACCTCGGCGCGGCCGTCGCCGCGGAGGCCGCGCGCGTGTCCGTCATGCCCCTCGAACGCGCCGGCGGGCAGGCACAGTTCATCACCCACGAGCCGCCCGCTCCCGACGGCTCGACCCTGGAACCCCTGCTGCGCTGGCTGGAGGACAACCTGCACCGGGAGCTGACGCTCAAGGACATCGCCGTACGGGCCGCGCTGAGCACCCGCACCCTGAACCGGCGCTTCCGCGAGCAGACCGGCACCACCCCGCTGCGCTGGCTGAACCGCACCCGGCTACGCCGCGCCCAGTACCTCCTGGAGACCACCGACCAGCCCGTCAACCGCGTCGCGGCACACGTCGGGTTCGGCTCCCCCACGACGTTCCGCGACCGGTTCCGCGAACTGACCGGCACCAGCCCGTACGCCTACCGGCGCGCCTTCCGCGGCGCGCCCTAGGGTGTCCTAGATCGGCGGCGCGGATCGGAGGCGGAGGAGGAAGCAGGATCCGCCCTCGGGGCGTGGTTGGTAGCGGATGTCGCCGCCGTTGGCCTGGGCGAGGCTGCGGACGATCCAGAGTCCCAGTCCGGACCCCATGCCCGTCTGGCCTCCGGGCGCGCGGGTGAAGCGCTCGAACAGGTGGCCCGCGAAGTCCTCCGGCACGCCCGGGCCCTGGTCGCACACCTGGAGCTCGACCCAGCCCTTGCGCTCCACCACGGTGATGTCGACCGGCGGGCGGCCGTGCGCGAAGGCGTTCTCCAGGAGGTTGACGAGGATCTCGGCCAGCTCGCCCGGGTCCACGAGAGCCTCCAGGCCGGGAGGGCAGGAGACCTTCGTGTCGTCGGAGTTCGCCTCGAACTCCAGCAGGCGTTCGAGGATGAAGGCGAGGACGGGCACGCGCATCGGGCGTGACCTCTCGGGCCGTGCGTCGATCCGCGACACGGTGAGCAGCTTGCGGGCCAGCGCCTGGAGGTAGGCCGCGCGGTCGGCGATGCGGTCGGCGATCACGACTCTCTGCGCGTCGGTGAGGGCGGATGGCGGGTCGCGAAGTACGTGGGCGAGCGCGCTGATCGCCGCCAGCGGGCTGCGCAGCTCGTGTGCGGCGACCGCGACCACGGAGTGCTCGCGGTCCAGGGCGGCCTCCAGCTCCCTCTCCTGCCGTCGCTGCCGGGTGACGTCGCGGAGCGACGCCACGTAGATGCGCTCGCCTTCCAGATTCGTGCTGGTCAACCGCATCTCGACGACGCGTACGCCTCCCTCGGGGAGCATCAGCTCGATCTCGGTGGCCCGGTCGGCGACGACGGGATAGCCGAACGACGTGCCGATGAGCTCGCCGGCCGAGCGGTCGAACAGCCGCTCGGCGGCCGGGTTGCACAGGCGGATGCACCCGTGGCCGTCGACGGCGATGATCCCGTCCGCGGACGCGGAGATGATCACTTCGCCGGCCGCACTCCCCATGCCGGAGAGCCGTCGAGCCTCCGCGTCGTCGTCGGTCCCGCTGCCGGGGCAGGGCCTGTTCATCGCGCTAGCTCCCCTCCCGCCAGTCGGGCCCGTCGAGGGGACGCAGCGGGTCCTCCGCCAGGGGCGCGGCCTCCGGGATGATGTGGGAGATCCCGGGGTAGGGCTCGCCGATCCGCATCCCGCCGGCGTCGATCGTGGCCCGGCGGATGGTGTGGTCGTGGGCGGTCCCCCGCGTCTGGACCACCGCGATGGCGCGCTGCAGCTCGCCGGCGCGCTCGACGTACCGGACCAGGATCATCGCGTCGGTCAGGCTGGCGAACTCCATCGCGATGACGGGCGTCGCGCTGGGCGTGACCTGGGCGCCCGGCCCCGAGGTGAGCAGCGTGGTGACCTCGTGCTGGCGCAGGACCGCGCTCAGCGCGATGACGAACTCCACCAGCCCCGGCGGCGAGACGATGCGTTCCAGCGCGGACAGCGTGTCGATGACCAGCCGGTCGGGCTCGAACTCCCTGATGGCGCGCCTGAGCCGGAGGAAGTGGTCCTCCAGGGACGCCACCTCCGGGTACTCCGCGATGATCCGCAGCAGGCCCGCCCGCTCCATGGCCTCGGCGTCGAGCCCCCAGCCGGTGGCGCTGCGTACGAGCTGGTCACGTGTCTCGTCGAACGTGCAGAACAGGCAGCGCTCGCCCGCGTCGAGGGCCGCCATCGCGAAGCGCAGCGAGGTCAGGGTCTTGCCGGCGCCGGTGGGGCCGGTGATCAGGGCGATGGCGTCCTTGAAGAGGCCGCCGCCCAGCATGGCGTCCAGCTCGGGGTTGCCGGTGGTGACGCGTACGCTCGACGCGGGTTTGCTCGGCATGATGTACGCCAGGGGGATGATCACGATGCCGTCCTGCGCGTCGATCGTGAACAGCCACTCGCCCGTACGGTGGCCACCGCCGCGCAGCTTGACGACCTCGACCGTACGGCGCCGTCTCCCGTGGTCGAGGACGTTCCGCAGGACGACGACGCTGTCGAGCACGAACTCCTCGACGCCGTAGCGGGATACGCCGTTGTACTCCTCCGGCCGCTCGGCCGTGAGCATCGAGGTGACGCCGAGCGGCTTGAGCCTCATCGCTACGCGCGACAATTCGTGCCGCACCGCCGCACTGTCGTCGAACTGGGTGAAGATCGCGCCGAGAGAGTCGACTGACAGGCGTTTCGCACCGATCTGGCGTGTGGCGTGGGCGATTCGGGCGATCAGCGCGTCGAAGTCGTACGGCCCGGCCGCCACGTACGGCTCGGACATGGTGCTCGCCGCGTCGACGAAGATCCACTGGCCCTCGTTCTCCCAGTGTTCGATGTCGAATCCCAGGGAGAGCGCGTTGCGGCGGATCTCGACGATCGACTCCTCGAAGGTCACGAACACACCGGGTTCGCCGTAGCGCGTGATGCCGCGGGCGAGGAACTCGATGGCGAAGAGCGTCTTGCCGCTGCCGCTCGTCCCGGCCAGGAGCGTGGCGCGGCCGACCGGGAACCCGCCCATGGTCACGTCGTCGAAGCCGCTGATCCCGGTGGGCATCCGCTCGATCTTCTCGAAGTCGGCCATCACTCACCCCCTCCCGTGGACGCCGGGTCCGCGCTCGGGATGCCGAGGGAGGCGGCGGCCCTCATCTGGTCGGAGAGGTCGCCGATCACACGCAGCATCGGCAGCGGCGTGAGCCGGACCACGGTCGGGGTGGCCAGGATCCGTTCCTCCTCCGCGAGATCGGGGCGTTCGACGGCGTCGATGACCTCGTACTCGTAGCGGCCGGGAAGGTGTTCCTCACAGAGGAAGCGCAGGTTGGACTCCGCCTCGCGCGACCTGGCGGTCCGTCCGGCGACGTACAACCTGAATGAGTAGTCACTCACGTGTCAGCCCCGCCTCCGGCTTCCACCGGTGGGTACGCTCGAAGGGTCCCTCTTCTCGGACCTACCCCACCTGACCAGGGCGGACACCGGAGTTCGTGGTCGGCGACGAAGGGGTGTGATCACGTTGGATCCGACGGCAACCGGCGTTCGGACGACCCGGGTCCTGGTGGTCGAGGACCAGCGGGCGCTCGCGGACGCCCTCCAGATCGCCATCAACGCGCAGCCGGACCTGGAGTGCACGGGCGTCGCCGCGACCGCCGAGGAGTGCCTGCGGGAGACGACCACGCACCGGCCGGACGTCATCCTGATGGACATCCATCTGCCCGGCGTCGACGGCATCGAGGGCACCCGGCGGGTCAAGGCGCGGGAGCCCGGCATACGCGTGCTGATCCTGACCGGCGACGTCTCCCCGGCGCTCTTCGTCGCCGCCGAAACGGCGGGTGCCGACGCCTTCCTGGCGAAGGACAGCGCGTTCCCCGACATCCTGGCGGCGATCAGGACACCGCTCGGCAAGAAGATCATGATGGAGGGCGCCACGCTGGCGGCCCTGTTCAAGGAGCACCGGCGCCTCGGGATGTCGCCCGACCACAGCGCGGACCTGACGCGGCTCACCGGACGCGAACGGCAGATTCTCGGCCTGATGTGCGAGGGGCTGGATCCCTCCGGGATCGCCGAGCAGCTCGAAATGAGCCCTCACACGGCGCGCGGCCACGTCAAGAACGTCATGGCCAAGCTGGACGCCCACACCCAGCTCGAAGCGGTCGTCATCGCGATCCGCACCGGCCTGCTGCCGGTGCCTCCGCCCCGCTGAGCGGCGGGCCCGCACCGAGGGCGCGGACCCGCCGTCGGTCAGGACTCGTCGACCTCGATCGCCATGCCGGGGCAGACTCCGGCCGCCTGACGGATCGCGTTGTGCGACTCGGCGGGCGGGTCCTCCTGAAGGACGATGACGGTGCCGTCGTCCTCGGTCTGGTCGAAGATCTCGGGCGCGACGAGCACGCACTGCCCGGCGCCGATGCACTTGTCGCGATCGGTAATGATCTTCATATCGTTGGCCTCCTCTGATTCACCAGGTGACAGGTAGTTCGTGCACGCCATAGATCAGCATGTCGTGCTTGAACTTGACCTCTTCCAGCGGGATCGCCAGCTTCAGCGTCGGGATGCGCCGGAAGAGGGTCGGGTAGACGACCTGGAGCTCCACTCTCGCCAATGGCTGGCCCAGGCACTGGTGGATGCCGAAGCCGAAGGCGATGTGGTGGCGCGCCGGGCGGTGGATGTCCAGGACGTCCGGCATCGGGAAGGCCGCTCGGTCGCGGTTGCCCGCGTCGTTGGCCGCGATGATGCCCTCGCCGGCCCTGATCAGCTGATCGCCGACCTGGACGTCCTCCAAGGCCACACGCCGCCGGCCGCTGTGCACGATGTTGAGGTACCTCAGCAGCTCCTCGACGGCGCCCGCGACCACCGCGGGTCCTCCGAGTCGCGTACCTCGGCGAGCTGCTCGGGATGCTCCAGCAGGGCCAGCGTGCCGAGCGCCGTCATGTTCGCGGTCGTCTCGTGCCCGGCGATCAGGAGCAGGACGGCCATGTCGGTGACTTCGGACTGGTTCAGCGCGCCGGAGGCGAGCTGGTCGCCGGCAAGCCTGCTGAGCAGGTCGTCACCCGGGTCCTTCACCTTCCGGCTGACGAGACCCGAGAGGTAGTCCCGCAGCTCGTCACTGGCGGCGAGGGACTCCTCGACCGTCGACCTGGTGGAGATGACCGTCTTGCTGCACCGCTGGAACAGCTCGTGGTCGTCGTAGGGGACCCCGAGCAGCTCGCAGATGACCAGCGACGGGAGCGGGAGCGCGAGGTCCTGCACCAGGTCGACCGGCCCGCCCTTCGCGAGCATCTTGTCGATCAGTTCGTCGGTGATCTGCTGGACCCTCGGCCGCAGCGCCTCGATCCGCTTGATCGTGAAGTTCGGGGTCAGCATCTTCCGGTGCACGTTGTGCTCCGGGTTGTCCATCGTGATGAACGCGCGTAGGCGCTGACGCCGGGCGGCCGAGGCTTCCGTGACGTGCGGATATCCGGGCTTTGTCACGTCCGCGCTGAATCTCGGGTCCGACAGCACCGCGCGCTGCTCGTCGTAGCCGGTGATGAGCCATGGGGCACTCCCATCCCACAGCCGGACCCGGGTGACCGGATCCTCGCTCCTCAGCCGGCCCAGCTCCTCGGGCGGGTCGAACGGGCAGCCCCGCGTGAAGGGGAGGACGGGAAGGTCGGAAGCGGTTTCGGTCATCGGTCCCTCCTGCTTGCACCGACAGTCACCGAACGACTGTTCACTGACTCACAGAACATATGTTAGGTCGGTTTGGGAGTAAAGGGACAATCTGGCGCGTAGATCATTTTTTGGGCTCGGCAAGGGCCGGCCAGAACGACAATCTAGTCAAGAACGAGAGAGATCAATTCATCCACGAAAGGCAGGATGCGGTCGGCGCCGTCCAGATCGGGATTCGCGTGGTAGAGCGCGACCCTGCCGTGGGTGCCGACGAACACCATGATGGCGGCGCGCTCGCTGGGCACCCGGAGGGTACGGCCCGCCTCCTCGCACCGCTCGAACGCGGTGCCGACGGAGTCGATGACGTCGCGGAGCGGGCCGCGCGGGCGCTGCCCAGGCTCCTTCGGCGAGCGGCGATGGCTCAGCATCAGCCGGTAGTGGCCGGGATTGTCGATGGCGAACCGGCAGTACGCGTGCATCTGCGCGCGCACGCGGCCCTCGACGTCGTCGGCCGGCACGCCCTCGTCGGCCTTCTTCATGGCGGCCGACAGCCGCTTGTAGTCGTACTCGATCATGCCGCGCACCAGCGCGGCCTTGTCGGCGAAGTGCTGGTAGATGCTGGCGGGCGCGATGCCGACGGCGCGCGCGACGCCCCGGATGGTCAGCGCCTCCTCGCCCTCCAGCTCGGAGAAAAGGCGCCCGGCCGCGTCGAGGATCTCCACGCGCAGCCGCTCTCCCTGACCCCACGGGTTTCGGGTGCGGTGCGCGGTCGCCTCTTCGGACACCACTCCATCCTCCCTGGTGACAACGGATCACAACACCCCTGGCATTCACAGCCGTCAGATCTCAGGCCTTCGCGGCCGAACGATTGGCGCCCCGCTGCCCGGCACCACACGCGGCCCGCGAAACGGAGCCTGTCGCCGGTTAGCGGGCGCGTCACACTCCAGGCCTTATCCGGGCAGCGCGTACGCCTGTTGATCACCGCAATTCAACTGCGGTAATTTGTCACGATTTCGCATCCTTCCGACCTGGCACCTTCTGCGACGCGGGCCCCACAACCACAATCTCCCCTTGTTCACCACTTGTCGGACCAATGACGGTCTGACCTGTAAGGGGGTTTCGTGAATAAGCTTGTCGTCGCTGCGGCGACCGCGGGCCTGGGCCTCAGCGGCCTCGGAGTCCTCGGCGCCACGGGCGCGTCAGCGGCCACGGACACGTCCGTCGCCTACCACCCGGCGAGCCTCTCCTGGCACGCCTGCCCGGCCGACCTCGTCACCGGAGCGCAGGCGTACGACAACCTTGGCCCGGTCAAGGTGTCGACGATCATGAAGTGCGCCGAGCTGCAGGTGCCCCTGGACTGGGCGCACCCGAACGGCCAGAAGATCACCCTCCAGCTGACCAACACCCCGCACCAGGGCTCCGGCACGGCCAAGGGCAACATCCTGGTCAACCCCGGCGGTCCCGGCGGCGAGGGTGCCCTGTTCGGCCCGCGCGTCTACGCGCAGAACTCCGTCCCGATGCAGGCCGCGTACAACGTCATCGGGTTCGACCCGCGTGGCATCGCCGCCAGCAAGCCGGCTCTGACCTGCGACCCGAACTACAGCAACGCTCCCCGGCCGGCCTACGGCACCGGTGGCGCCAAGACCGACATCGCGTGGCTGAAGAAGTCCAAGGCCTACGCCGACGCCTGTGCCAAGAACTTCGGCAAGGGCGCCAAGGTCGACCTGCTCGACCACCTCAAGACCATCGACTCGGTCCGCGACATGGACGCCATCCGTCTCGCGCTGGGCGACAAGAAGCTCGACTACTACGGCGCCTCGTACGGCACGTACCTCGGTCAGACCTACGCCACGGTCTTCCCGAAGAACGTCGGCCGCATGGTGCTCGACGGCAACGTCAGCCCCAAGGGCGTCTGGTACGACGCGCAGCTCAGCCAGGACGTGGCCTTCGACAAGGACATGGACTACTACTTCGGCTGGATCGCGAAGTACGACTCCGTGTACCACCTGGGCACCACGCAGAAGGAGGTACGTGACGGCTACTACAAGCTGTACTACGGCCTCATCAAGCACCCGGTGACCTACACGGCCGACGGCCAGACCATCGCGGTCGGCCAGGACGAGCTCGCCGACGGCATCCAGACCGCGGCCTACCGCCGCAGCCAGGCCGTCTGGGACCTGTACGCCAAGGCCCTGTCGGCCTACAAGACCGGTGACACCGCGACCTTCGCCGGCACCTTCGGCGCGCAGACCACCGGTGGCAGCGACGACAACTCGTTCGCCGTCTACAACGCCGTCCAGTGCACGGACACCCAGTGGCCGCTGAGCTGGCGGAAGTGGCACTCGGACGCCACCAAGGTGAACAAGGACCACCCGTTCCTCACCTGGGGCAACGTCTGGTTCAACGCTCCTTGCCTCTTCTGGCAGGCGAAGGCCGGCACGCCGGTCGACGTGGGCAACACCAAGGACCTGCCGAAGAACATCCTGATGTTCCAGGCCACCGAGGACGCCGCGACTCCGTATGCCGGCGCGCTCGAGCTGCACAAGATCCTTCGTGGCTCGCACATCGTGATCCAGGACGGCGACCGTACGCACTGCATCGTGCACCGCGGTGACCTCCGTCCGGGTGGCGTCGACTCCTACTTCGACGCCTACTTCCTGAACGGCAGCCTGCCGCAGCACTCCGAGACGCACGTCTCGCAGCTGGGCGACCCGGTTCCGCCGGCGTCGGCCGCGGCCAAGAGCCGTGTCTCACCGCACGTGGACGTGATCAAGTAACGATCTCCGTCTGACCAGAGGGGCCTCCCGTATCGGGGGCCCCTCTGTTCTTTTCTGGGTAGGGCCCGGATACCGGGGCATAGGGGCGAGATGCGAAGTTTCGGGGTAGAAGAGGAACTGCTGCTCGTCGACGCGGACGACGGCGCGCCGATCGCGCTCGCCGAGGCCGTGACCACCGGCGACGCCGACACGACACCGGAGACCGAGCTCAAGCGCGAGCAGATCGAGACGGGCACGACGCCGTGCACGACACTCGGCGAGCTGTCCGGGCAACTGCGCGGCCGTCGCCGTGCCGCCGCGGAGGCCGCCGCACGGAACGGCACCCGGGCCGTGGCACTCGCGACGTCCCCGGTGGCCGTGACGCCGTCGGTGACCCCGCACGAGCGCTACGAGCGGATGACCGAGCTGTACGCCCTCACCGCGCAGGAGCAGCTCACCTGCGGCTGCCACGTGCACGTGAGCGTCACCTCCGAGGAGGAGGGCGTCGCGGTCCTGGACCGGATCCGCGCCTGGCTGCCGCCGCTGCTCGCGATGACGGCGAACTCTCCGTTCTGGCAGTCCGGCGACACCGGGTACGCCAGCTACCGGCAGCAGGTGTGGGGACGCTGGCCCTCATCCGGCCCGACCGACCTGTTCGGCACGCCGAAGACCTACCACGAGACCGTGCGGGACATGATCGACTCCGGCGCGCTGCTCGACGAGGGCATGATCTACTTCGACGCCCGCCTCTCCCGCAACTACCCGACGGTCGAGATCCGCGTCGCGGACGTGTGCCTGATGGCCGACGACGCGCTGCTGCTGGCGGCGCTCGTACGCGGCCTCGTGGACATCGCCGCACGAGAGTGGCGCGACGGCGAGCCGCCCCGCGCCGTACGCACCTCGCTGCTGCGCCTGGCCTCGTGGCGTGCCGCACGCTCGGGCCTGGAAGGCGACCTGATCCACCCCCTCACGGGCCGCCCCGAGCCCGCCGCGGCGGTCGTACGCGCCCTTCTGGACCACGTACGGCCCGCCCTGGAGTCGAACGGCGACCTGACCGTCGCGACGTCGCTCACGGACGCCCTGCTGTCCCGTGGCAACGGCGCCGCCCTCCAGCGCCGAATCCACCAGGAGACCGGCGACCTGGCCGCGGTCGTACGCGACGCCTTGGACCGCACCGTCGAAAGCTGACCCGCCCGTACGGGGCGGGCATGACCGATTCGGAAGGCGGCACGGTCCGTGGTCCGGACCATGCCGCCGGCGCGAAGGTCACATCGTGTGGTGGACCTTCGTCTTCAGGTCGCCGCGGCCGATCTCCAGGATCGAGCCGTTGGCCAGGACCTCCCACTGAGGGGAGGCCTGCTCCCAGCCGCTGGAGGCCACGACCACGCTCTCCGTGCCCGGGCGGAAGCGGAGTACGTAGCCCTCGACGTCGTCGCCGTCCCTGCGGAGGATTTCCTCGTCGTAGTACGTGAACGCGTACAACGACGACCGGGTGAGCAGCAGGGCGTTCAGCGAGACGATCTCGGCCACGGCCGCGATGCGCTCCGCCGTACGCGCCAGTGCCTCGACCGGGTCCGCGGAGTCCAGCTCCGACATCAGCAGGCCGAAGTACCGCTCGCTGTCGGTGTCTCCCTCGCACGGCCACTCGACCAGAGGGTCGACGGCCGACCTCGGGGAGAAGTAGCCGTTGTGGGCGAACGAGATTCCCGGCGCGACGAACGGGTGGGTGTTCTCGGCGCGGTTCACCATGCCGACGGACGCCTTGCGGAGGTGCAGGAGGGCCGCGTCCGTACGTGCGGCGTCGATGGCGGCGCGGAAGCCGGGGCTGTTCCGTGCGACCTCGGGCTCTTTGGCGGTGACGAGTTCGTCAGCGTCGTTCCAGTGCGAGATCCCCCACCCGTCGCAGTGATGCCCGCTCAGCGCGGCGAAGGGCTCCAGGTCACTGCTGAGCAGTTCGGTCAACGGGAGAGACGGCGTCGCTGACATCACCCCGAGGAGTCGGCACATTAATTCATCTCCGATCGATTCGAACGCCGGCCCGCGAACGGGCCGGCGTACGGAAGGTTTGCGTTTTCAGTGCAGAAGGGTCGCCGAGGGCTGTTCCTCGCCTCCGGCCACCTCTTCCAGTACGGCACCGCCGCGTACGGACTTGCGTCCCCGCTGCATCCGCCGTTCCAGAGCGTTGGCGAGCTGGGAGAGTCCGAAGTTGATCAGTACGTACACCACGGCGATCACGACGTACGTCTGCACGAGGAGGTGGGTGTAGACGGTCAGGTTGTTGCCCTGCTTCATCAGCTCCGGGTAGCTGACGACGTAGCCCAGCGTGCTGTCCTTCAGCAGGCTGACCAGCTGCGCGACCAGCGTGGGGACCACGAGCCGGATGGCCTGCGGCAGCACGACGATCCGCATGGACTGCCAGTACGTCAGGCCGATCGCCGAGGCGGCCTCGGACTGCCCTCGGTCCAGGGCGAGGATTCCGGCGCGGAACACCTCGGCGAGGACCGCGGAGCTGACCATCGTGATCGGGACGACGAGCTTCCAGAAGATCGGAAGGTTGATCCCGTGCGGAGGCAGCGCCAGGAGGAACGCGTAGATCAGCAGGAGCAGCGGCACCGCGCGGAACAGCTCGATGTACGCCGTCGCGAGGTACTTCGTCACCCGGTTCCGCGCGAGGCGGAGCAGGGCGAGGACGGCGCCGATCGGGAACGCCAGCACGGCGCACATGGCCGTGGCCTTCAGCGTGCCCTCAAGGCCGGTCCACAGGAACTTGACGTAGCCGATCTGAGCGAACGGCTGCCAGCGGTCCCCGGCGAGCTGGCCGTTGTCGGCGAACTGCTTCAGCGCGAGCGCGATGATGCCGGCGACGGCGAGGACCGCCACGACGGTCGCGTACATGCTGCGGCGCCGCGCCTTCGGCCCTTGCGTGTCGAAGAGAACCCTGTTGACGGTCATCGGCGGATCACCAGCCTGCGTTCGAGCCAGCCGCCGACTCCGCCGCCGGTCATGGCGAGCAGGAGGTAGAGGACGCCGGCCACCAGGAAGGACCCGACGGCCTCGGCGTACTTCAGGTTCAGCTGCTGGGTGCGGTTCGTCAGCTCGCTGACGCCCACCGCGGCCGCCAGGGACGAGCTCAGGGCGACGCCGATGAAGACGTTGACGAGCGGCTGGACCATCGTGCGGAACGCCTGCGGCAGGATGATGTACCGCAGCGACTGCACGAAGGTCAGCCCGATCGCCCTGGCGGCCTCGGCCTGCCCCACCGACACGGTGTTGATGCCGGCCCGCATCGCCTCGCAGACGAAGGCGGCTCCGGAAAGCGCCAGGCAGATCGTGGCGGACACGAACAGCGAGTAGGTCACGCCGACATCGGGCAGGCCGAAGATCACCAGGATCAGCAGCGCGAGCAGCGGGATGTTGCGGAAGAACTCGACGTAGAGCGCGCCGACCACGCGCAGCGGCGTGACCGGCACGACCCTGAAGACCGCGAGGAACGTTCCAAGGATCACAGCGCCCAGGAAGCCGAGCACGGTGAGCTCGATCGTCACGAGGAACCCGGCCAGCAGATCACCGATGTGGGACAGGATGATGTGCATGGCCGGCCTCAGGAGCCCTGTGCGGAACCGATGGTCGGCGGCTTGGGAGCGTCACCGCTGACGATGGTGCCGATCGTGGCCTTCCACAGCTTGGCCCACGAGCCGTCGGCGTAGATCTTCTGCAGCCAGTCGTTCACGAACTTCTTGGCCGCCGGGTCGTCGTGCGGCACGCCGATGCCGTACGGCTCCTGGGTGAAGGGCTGGCCGACGACGCTGACCGCCTTGTTCGTGCTGGCGTCGCTGATCAGGATGCCCTGGTCGAGCACGTACGCGTCCGCGCGGCCCTGCTGGACGGCCGCGACGCACTGGGCGTCCTCGGTGAACAGCAGCACCTTGGCCTTCGGGGCGAACTTCTTCAGCGACAGGGACGCCGTCGAGTTGCTCTCGGTCGCGACGGTCTTGCCGTTGAGGTCGCCGATCTTGGTGATCGCCGAGTTGCCCTTCTTCACCATGATCGCGTCGCCGGACTCGTAGTACGGGCCCGCGAAGGCGACCTTCTTGGCCCGCTCCGGCGTGATCGTGTACGTGGCGAAGACCGCGTCGACGCTGTTGTTCTGGATCAGCTTCTCGCGGGTGTCGACCGTCGTGATCGTCAGCTTGGTGAGGTTGGGGATGTCCTTCCCACCGGTGATGTAGTGGGCGAGCATCTGCGACAGGCCGGCGTCGAAGCCGGTCAGCCGGCCGGTGACCGGGTCCTTGATCGAGAACAGGGGCCCGGCGTCGGTGCCGCCGACGCGCATGTAGCCGCGCTGCTTGATCTTGTCCGCCCACGAGCCGGCCTGGATCGCGCCCGCGTCGGCCACCGGGGCGCCGGTGATGATCGAGTCGTACGCCTTCTTGCTGTCGCCGGTGTTGTTGCCGCCGCCGGGCAGCCCGTTGTCCTTGGAGTTGGCGCACGCGCCCGTGAGGACGAGCGTGGCCGCGAGGGCCGCGCCGAGGGCGATCGGCCGGCCGCGCCTACGGCGCGTGACCAGTGTTTGACTCATCGATATCTCCTGATATCAGTGGGCAAAGAGTTGCATGGGAGACTCCCATGGACTCATGGGGCAGATCTGCTAAATATCTGATCCTGCGCTTGCATTGGCGGAGAGCGTAGAAGTGACCCGGATGAAAAACCAATAGAAAGTTTCGCCCGGAAACCAAAAGAGCGTTTATAGTCTCCGGGGTGTTCGACCTTCACCAGCTCAACCTGCTCCAGGCGGTCGCCCGCACGGGCTCCTACTCCGCCGCCGGGCGGGAGCTCGGGTACACCCAGCCCGCGGTCACGTACCAGATGCGGAACCTCGAACGCCAGGTCAACGCCCCGATCGCGGTACGCGTGGGACGCACCATGCGGCTCACCCCCGTCGGCGAGGCGCTGCTCGCGCACGCCGACCGCATCACCGCCCTGATCCGCGCCGCCGAGCACGACATGGCCGCTCTCGTCGGGCAGCGCTCCGACGTCGTACGCCTCGCCGCGTTCCCGAGCGTCTGCGCGACCCTCGTGCCCGAGGCGATCGCCGCCATGGCGCGGGAGTACCCGGCGATCGAGGTGCGGCTGCACCAGGCCGAGCCGCCGCAGGCGCGCGAGCTCGTACGGCGCGGGGAGGCCGACCTGGCCCTCTGCTACCGGTTCGGGGAGTCGCCCTTCCACCAAGCGGACGCGCCCGCGAAGGACAACCCGCTCGAACACATCCACCTGATGGCCGAGGAGGTCTCGCTGATCCTGCCCGCCGATCACCCGGCGGCGGACAAGAAGAAGGTGGGCATCGAGGACCTCGCCTCCGACACCTTCCTCATCGCGGGACCGCAGTTCAAGGACATGGTCCGGCAGGCGGCGGCCGGCGCCGGGTTCACGCCGAAGATCACGACGGTCGCCGACGACTACGTCGTCATGCAGTCACTCGTCGGGCACGGCCTCGGCGTCGCGATGCTCCCCGAGCTGGCGCTCACCGCGCACCACGACGAACGCGTCGTCTCCCGCCCGCTGCGCGGCTGGCCGCGGCGCCACATCGACATCGAGATGTGGCCCGACCTGATGCGCGTCCACGCGGTCAGCGCGCTCACCGAACTCCTGCGGGCGCCCCGATGAGAGGGCCGCCCGCCACCTGGGGACGAGGCATGTCATCCCTGTTTTCCCGGTAGTCTTCACGCATGGTCGCACCGCCCGAGAAGCCGTCGCTGGACAACCTGGAGGCGAAGTGGGACGCCGCGTGGGAGGAGCGTGGCACCTACCGCTTCGACCGCACGAAGAACCGCGGATCCGTATACGCGATCGACACGCCTCCGCCCACGGTCAGCGGCTCCCTGCACCTCGGCACGGCCTTCGGGTACGTCCAGACCGACGCGATCGCCCGCTTCCAGCGGATGACCGGTCACGCGGTCTTCTACCCGATGGGCTGGGACGACAACGGCCTGCCCACCGAGCGCCGCGTGCAGAACCACTACGGCGTGCGCTGCGATCCCTCCATGCCCTACGACGCCGACGCCGTGATCGAGCCGGCCGGTAAGAAGGACAAGGGCCAGCGCCCGATCTCGCGCCGCAACTTCGTCGAGCTGTGCCACGAGCTGACCGCGCTCGACGAGCGCGAGTTCGAGGAGACGATGCGTCACCTCGGCCTGTCGGTCGACTGGAAGCTGACGTACGCGACGATCGACGACCGGTCCCAGCGGGTCGCCCAGCGCGCGTTCCTGCGCAACGTCGAGCGCGGCGAGGCGTACGCGAGCGAGGCCCCCACCCTGTGGGACGTCGACTTCCGCACCGCCGTCGCCCAGGCCGAGCTGGAAGACCGCGAGATGCCGGCCGCCTACCACCGGCTGGCCTTCCGCACCACCGACGGCACCGCGATCGAGGTCGACACGACCCGTCCCGAGCTGCTCCCCGCGTGCGTCGCCCTCGTCGCGCACCCCGACGACGAGCGCTACAAGGCCCTGGTCGGCACCGAGGTGCTGACCCCGACGTTCGGCGTCCGGGTCCCGGTGACGGCGCACCCGCTCGCCGACCCGGAAAAGGGCACCGGCATCGCCATGATCTGTACGTTCGGCGACACGACCGACGTCGTGTGGTGGCGGGAACTCGGCCTGCCGGTCCGGTCGGTCCTGCGCCGCGACGGCCGGTTCCGCGAGGACGTCCCCGCGTGGCTGGAAGACCGCGCCGAGCTGTGGGCCGAGCTGGCCGGCAAGACCGCCAAGCAGGCGCGCGCCCGCCTGGTCGAGCTGCTCGGCGAGGCCGGCGACCTGATCGGCGAGCCGCGGGCCATCACGCACCCGGTCAAGTTCTACGAGAAGGGCGACCGGCCGCTGGAGATCGTCACCAGCCGCCAGTGGTACATCCGCAACGGCGCCCGCGACCCCAAGCTGCGCGAGTCCCTGCTGGAGCGCGGCCGCGCCCTCGAATGGCACCCCGCGTACATGCAGGTCCGCTACGAGCACTGGGTCGAAGGCCTCAACACCGACTGGCTGATCAGCCGCCAGCGCTACTTCGGCGTGCCGTTCCCGGTCTGGTACGCCACCGACGACGCCGGCGACCCGATCTGGGACAAGCCGATCTTCTGCACCGAGGACCGCCTCCCGGTCGACCCGCAGAGCGACACGCCTCCCGGCTATGAGGAGTCGCAGCGCGGCAAGCCCGGCGGCTTCGTCGGCGACCCCGACGTCATGGACACCTGGGCCACCTCCTCCCTCACCCCGCAGATCGCCTGCGGCTGGGAGGACGACCCCGACCTGTTCTCCCGCACGTACCCGATGGACCTCCGCCCGCAGGGGCCGGAGATCATCCGCACCTGGCTGTTCTCCACGGTCCTGCGCTCCCACCTGGAGCACGACGCCCTGCCGTGGGCGCACAGCAGCATCAACGGCTGGATCCTCGACCCGGACCGCAAGAAGATGTCCAAGTCCAAGGGCAACGTCGTCACCCCGGCGCAGCTCCTGGAGGAGGTCGGCGCCGACGGCCTGCGCTACTGGTCCTGCAACAGCGCGCCGGGCACCGACACTGCCGTCGACAAGGGCCAGATGAAGATCGGCCGGCGGCTGGCCAACAAGGTGCTCAACGCGTCCCGGTTCGTGCTCGGCTTCGGCGACGTCGCGGTGACCGCCGAGCCGGCCTCGCCGTCCGCGATCACCGAGGCCCTCGACCGCGCGATGCTCGCCCAGCTCGCCGCCGTGGTCTCCCAAGCCACCGACTCGTTCGCGAGCTACAACTACCACCAGTCGCTGGAGCTGGCGGAGAAGTTCTTCTGGGGCTTCTGCGACGACTACCTGGAGCTGGTCAAGGGCCGCGCGTACGAGGAGGGCCCCGAGGCGGAGTCCGCACGCGCCGCGCTGCGCATCGCGCTCGACACGATCCTCCGGCTGTTCGCGCCGTTCCTGCCCTTCGTGACCGAAGAGGTGTGGTCCTGGTGGCGGCCGGGCTCGGTGCACCTCGCGCCGTGGCCCGACACGAAGGTGCTCGACGAGGTCGCCGGCGGCACCGACCAGGCGGTCCTCACGACGGCCGCCGCGCTGCTCGCCGACGTCCGCAAGGCCAAGTCCACGAGCAAGCGGTCCCTGCGCACCGAGGTCACGCTGCTGACCGTCGACGACACGGCCGACCAGATCGCCGCGCTGCGCGTGGCAGAGGCCGACCTGCGCCGGGCCGGCGTCGTCATCGACCTGGAGCTACGCGAGGCCGCCTCGCGCGCCGTGTCGGTGGAGCTCGCGCCCGCCGCGGAGTAAGACTGTTCTTCTGAACGCGCCGCCGAGTCTCTCGGCGGCGCGTTTCTCTTTGCCGCGTGCTCGGGGGGTGTCGCGGATGGAGCATGATCGAGGGATGACCGTACGCGACATGTCCGTCTCCTCCGTCGAGCCGTACGAAGGTGGGGTGGACTTCGGGGGTGCCGGGCCGTACGAGCTGGTCAAAGGGACCGTGCGCGTCACCCTTGATCCGGGCGACCCGGCGAACGCGCGGATCGTCGACCTCGCTTCGGCGCCGCGCGACGCCGAGGTGACCGCTGACGTGGTGCTTCTGCGGCCCGCCGATCCCCGGCGGAGCAACGGTTCGCTGCTGTACACCGTCGCCAACCGTGGTGACGTGAGCATCCAGCTCGGGCTCGACATGCCGCCGCGTGACCTCAGCGGGGCGTTGCCGCCCGGTGACGGGTTCCTGCTGCGGGACGGGTGGACGCTGGCCTGGTCCGGGTGGCAGTTCGACGTGGAGCGCGGGCCTGGGCGGGTCGGGATCGACGTTCCCCAGGCCGTACGTGACGGTTCGCCGATCGGCGGGCGGGCGCGGGCCAGGATCACTCCGCTGATCCCCAGCCGCAGCCATCCGCTGGCCGACTGGACCGCGACGCTGCTGGGCACGCCGGACCCCGTCTATCCCGCGACCGATCCGTCCGACCGGGACGACGCCGTGCTGACCGTGGCCGAGGCACCCGACGGGCCGTGGCGGGTCGTCGAAGGCTGGCGGTTCGCGCGCGACGTACGCGGTGTCGCGGTTCCCGACCCCGGTCACGTCTGGCTGGACGACGGGTTCGAGCCCGGCATGCTGTACGAGGTCGTCTACCCGACCGCGCGCTGCCCGATCGTCGGCGCCGGGCTGGCCGCCGTCCGTGACGTGGTCTCCTACCTGCGTGAACGCGAAGGGAGCGATCGCGTCGTCGCCTTCGGGCGGTCGCAGGCCGGGCGGTTCCTGCGGCAGTTCCTCCACGAGGGGCTCAACGTGGACGAACACGGCCGTACCGTCTTCGACGGCGTGCTCTGCCACATCGCCGGGGCGCGGCGCGGGGAGTTCAACCACCGGTACGCCATGCCGGCCGAGGCGCTCGCGCCGGGCTTCGCCGACCTGCCGCCGTTCGGCGCCGGCGCGCTGCTCGAACGGCAGCGGCGTACGGGCGGGGTGCCGAAGCTGATCGAGGTCAACGGCTCGTGGGAGTACTGGCGCGGCGACGCGGCCCTCGGGCACATCGCCCCGGACGGATCCGCTGACCTGCCCGAGCCGCCGGACGCCCGTACGTACCTGATCGCCTCCAGCGACCACGTGGGTCACGCGCCCGGCAGCGCGCAGCTGTGGGGCGCGGCCAACCGCGAGAACGGCCTCGACCACACGCCCGCCCTGCGCGGCCTGCTGGTCGCGCTGCACGCCTGGCTGTCCGGCGGGACACCGCCGCCGCCGAGCCGCGTACCCCGGATCGCCGACGGCACCGCCGTCACCCGCGAGGAGGTCCTGCGCCGCGTCGCCGGCGTGCCCGGTCTCACGCGGCCCACGTCGCTGCCCATCCCCCGGCGCCTGGACCTCGGGCCCGCCGCCGACCAGGGAGTCGGCACCTATCCCCCCGTACGCGGCGAGGCGTACCCGTGCCTGGTGGCGGACGTCGACGACGACGGCAACGAGACCTGCGGCGTGACGCTGCCCGAGAACGCCGTCCCGATCGCGACCCGCACCGGCTGGAACACCGCCGCCTTCGGCGCGCTCGCCCCGATGGTCGGCAGCCGCGTGCCGTTCCCGCTCGAACCGGACCCCGACGACCCGCGTACGGCCATCAACGAGCGGTACGCGGACCGCGACGACTACGAACTGCGCCTCAAATCCGCCGCCGACGAGCTGGTCCGGGAACGCTTCCTGCTGCCGGAGGACGTCGCGTACGTGATCACCAGGGCCCTGCGCCGCTACGACACCGCGCGGCGGCCGAGGAAGATCTGACGCGGCGTACGGTCCTCGCCGGTCTCCTCGGTGACGGCCTCGGCCGTGAAACCGGCGTCGGTGAGGACCCGCAGTCCAGACATCGCGGCCGAACAGGCCCGTACGGTGCGACTCGTGCACGACGCGCACCTCGGCGTTCTCGTCGCGCAGCACGAAGGCGTACTCGGTCTGGACCCAGGTGTCGCCGGGATCGGGGTCCCACACCCAGTCGAGGAAGCGGACGCCGCGCGTGCCGTCGTCGCTCCCGCCGTGGTCGCTCGACGGCTCGAACGTCTCCGCCGTCGCGTCGGGGACGAAGACCGCGACGCCGCCCGGCGCGCAGTGCTCGTACGCCGTGACGACGGCACGCCGCAGGTCGGCCTCGTCGAGCATGTAGTCGACGGCGTCGTGCACGAAGACGGCGTCGAACACCCGCCCGAGGCGTACTTCTCGCATGTCGCCCTGAAGGTGGACGCACTCGGGGTTGAGCCGCCGCGACACCTCCAGCATCTCCTCGGACAGGTCGACGAGCGTCAGCGCGAACCTGCCCTTCATGTGCACGGCGTTGGAGCCACCGCCGCTGCCGAGCTCCAGGACCTCACGGACCGGCCGCTCCGCCGACGCGAGAAGCCTCGCGGCGTACGCGGCCTCCTCGGTGTACTCCTCCGGCGGCGAGATCAGCGGCCACCACGTCGCGAGCTCGCCGTAGAAACGGTGTCCGGCCATGTTCGTCCTTAACGTCGAGAACGCGGGGCGATGCCGCCCCGCGTTCCTTCACTCCCTGTTCTGAAGCTCGGCGTGCTTGTCGAACCCGATGTACAGGCGCGCCTCGGCGTTGGTCGCCAGCCGCGACAGCGTCTCCAGCTCACGCACACGCAGCAGGACCGGGTGGTCGGAGTAGGCCGCCGCGGCGTCCGCGTGCAGCCGCAGCGCCTCGGAGTCCGCCTCGGCCTGCAACCGCTGCGTCTGCGCCCGGCTCTCCGCCTGGATCAGATCCGCCTCCCGCCGCGCCAGCGCCGACACCCGCTCGGTCTCCGCACGCGACCGCGCCTCGATCGCCTCCCGCTCCGCCTGCGTACGCGCCTCGACGAGCTGCGCCTCACTGAGCCGCTCGGCCGCGAGCACGCGATTCATGATCTCCTGGAGGTTTCCAGGGAACACGAGGTCTTTCACGTCGGCCCGGAGAATGGAGATCCCATAACCGTCCGCCGCGCCCTGGACGTCACCGAGAATGTCCTCGCTGAGCTGGTTACGATTCGTGAGAATCCCTTCCAGCGTCATGGACGCGAGAGAACGCCGCGCGGCGAGCTGCACGTCGCTGTAAAGGCGGTCCTCATAGGACTCCACCTTCTCCTTCGCGGCGGCCGGGTCGATGACCCGATACTGGGTGATGATGCTGACCCGGACGGCGACCTTGTCCGACGTCAGAATCTCCTGCCCCTTGAGCAGCAGCTCCCGCTCCCGCATGTCGACCAGCACGATCTCGATGTGGGGTGCGTTCCGCCGACGCTTCTCGGGCACCTCGTGCCGCCCCGCCTCAAGGACGTCCGTCAGCCGGCCGTCCTCGTAACGAAGGCCACGGTGGGTGGACTTGATGATGATCTCTCGCGTACGAGCCATGACGCTCTCCTGAACCGTTATACAGAGGAGCCGCCCCGAATCAGGTCCGATATGAAGGACGAATTTTCGGATGGGAAACCGGTTATCAAGGGATGACCGATCCGTGTTGCACGGTTTCCGGAAGGCCACTCGCTCCTGAGCCTGCCGGGGCGACCCAGGAAGAACCATAGGCCGCCATTCGGAAACGGTCATCCGAATTTAGGGTCAGCAGCCGCAGGCCACCCCGGCGGGTGCGGTCAGTGGGTCGGCGGGGGTGACTGTGCGGCCGGACGGGGTCTCGACGGCGAAGCCCTCGCGTACCCAGTACTCGTAGCCGCCGATCATCTCCTTCACCTGGTAGCCGAGGCGGGCGAAGGCCAGGGCCGCTCGGGTGGCGCCGTTGCAGCCTGGGCCCCAGCAGTGGGTGATGACGGCGGTTCCTGGTGGGATCTCCGTAGGGGCTCGTTCGGGGATTTGTGCGGTCGGCAGGTGGAGGGCGCCCGGGATGTGGCCCTGGTCCCAGGATTCCTCGGCTTCGGGTGTCGACCAGGAGGGCGACGGTTTGCCGGATTCCAGGGCGGTGTGGACGTCCGAGACGTCGGTTTCGTGGGTGAGGCGGGTGGCGAAGTATTCGGCGGCCTCTTCGGGCCGCGCGTAGGTCTCTGGCATGGCGTTGATCCTCGTGGCCGCCTCCTGTTGCCGCGAAGTGGCGGGAATGTCGCTGATCGATAGGATCTCGCCATGTCCACCGTCGCGGTGCTCGCTTACGACGGGATGTCCGCGTTCGAGACCGGGATCGTGACCGAGGTGTTCGGGTTGCCTCGGCCCGAGCTGGACGTGCCCTGGTATCGGCTTTCCGTTTGCGCGGAGCGGCCTGGGCCGCTTCGGATCGTCGGTGGGGCGACCATGGAGACCGCGCATGGGCTTGAGGTGTTCGCCTCCGCCCGTACGTTGATCGTGCCTGGGGTCTCCGACGTAAAGGGTGAGTGTTCGCCGGAGCTGGTCGCGGCACTGCGGCGGGCGCATGATCGGGGGGCGCGGATCGTCTCGATCTGTTCGGGGGCGTTCGCGCTGGCGGCGGCCGGGCTGCTCGATCATCGGCCCGCGGCGACCCACTGGCAGTATGCCGATCTGCTGCGGCGGCGATTTCCACTCGTTCGGGTCGACGCCGATGTTCTCTACATCGATGACGGTGACGTGCTCACCAGTGCCGGCAGTGCGGCGGGGCTGGATCTGTGTCTTCATCTCGTACGCCGTGACCACGGGCCCGCCGTCGCCAACATGGTGGCGCGGCGGTTGGTGGTCGCGCCGCATCGGTCGGGCGGTCAGGCGCAGTTCATCGAGGCTCCCGTGCCGGCCGATCTCGACGATGACCGGGTCGCGCGGTCGATGACGTGGGCGCTCGGCGACCTCGCGCAGGAGATCACGGTCGCCTCGCTGGCTCGGCGGGCGCACATGTCCACGCGTACGTACCTGCGCCACTTCGCGCGCTGCACCGGCACCAGCCCGACCCGCTGGCTGATCGCCCAGCGCGTCCAGGCGAGCCTGCCGCTGCTGGAGAAGTCCTCCGCACCGGTCGAGGAGATCGCCCGCAGGGTCGGCTTCGCCAGCCCGGTGACGTACCGCTCCCACTTCACCCGCGCCATGCACACCTCCCCCTCGGCCTACCGCCGCGCGTTCAACACTGCCTAGGAGTCTTCGGGGGCCGGGAAAGCGAGGAAGCGGGCGAACATCGGGCGGGCGTCCGGGGGGATCTCGTCCTTGCGGTAGCGGTTGACGAGCTTGATGTACTCCTCGAAGAACTCCGTGACCTCGTCCAGTGTCAGGTGCATCAGCGAGCGTGAATAGGGCACCTGGTCGCCCCACTCGCCCATCGACTCGCGGCGGGCCTGGAATCGCGAGAAGGCCTCGAAGTCAGCGTCGAGGGACATGTGGTTCATCTCGTCCAGGACGGCGCGCATCTCGGGGCTCTGCTCGCTGCGGGGCGGGAAGCGGCGGTCGGCGCGTACGGCCTGCCACCAGCGTTCGCGGCCGTGGGCGCGTTCCGGCACCTCGCGTATGAAGCCGTGCTTGGCCAGTTCGCGCAGGTGGTAGCTGGTTGCGCCGGTGTTGAGGCCGAGTGCGCGGGCCAGGGTCGCCGAGGTCGCGGGGCCGTGGAGTGCCAGGTGGTCGAGCATCTTCTGGCGGCGTGGCTGGGCGAGCGCTTTCAGGGCCTCCAGGTCGTTGATCTCCGCCATAGTTGCACAATACGATGTGCAAAGAAAGTGTGCAAGCCCGGTTGTCAACCCCCGCTGTCCTTTGACGGCCAGCGTGGTGGCGCATTCCGGCCACGCCGTTTTACTAAATCTTTCCTTGACGGCGGACGCCTACGCCCCATCGGCCGCCGCATTCATGAAAACGTCCGGCCGGATCGCGCGAAAAGGGCGGCGAGGCCGGGTTACGGAACGTCCCAAAACGGCTTTGACACCCACTCATTACAAAAGTGTCACGCACAGCAAAACTCCAACTACGTTCCTGACCAAACTGTCGATCATGCTGAAAGATCGGGCGAATTTAGGTGTTCTGCTCTCAATGGGTTGCATGTCAGTATTCGCTCGTCGTTCCCCTCCCCCGCCAGCTCCAAGGAGAGCAAATGCGACGACGCTTGATCGGGACCGTCCTCGGCGGATTGACCCTCGCCGTGGTTCCCTTCCTGTCCACCCCCTCCGCCACGGCCGCGTCCCACGCGGCTCCGGCGGCTTCGCACGCGAGCCACAAGTCGTGCGCTACCGCGAGGCCTGGCAAGGCGAGTTGCTTCGCTCTCGTGCGAAACGACATCGCGACCAGTGCGGCCAGCCTGAAGGCCGCGCTCGCCGCTCCGTCGGGCCTCTCGCCGGCCAACCTCCAGTCGGCGTACAAGCTGCCGTCCTCCACGGCCGGCTCGGGCCAGACCGTCGCGATCGTTGACGCGTACAACGACCCGACGGCAGAGGCCGACCTGGGCGTCTACCGCGCCCAGTACGGGCTCGGCGCCTGCACCACGGCCAACGGCTGCTTCAAGAAGGTCAACCAGAACGGCGCCACCTCGCCGCTTCCGGCGACCGACACCGGCTGGGCCCAGGAGATCTCCCTGGACGTCGACATGGTGTCGGCGGTCTGCCCGAAGTGCAAGATCGTGCTGGTCGAGTCGAACTCGGCGTCCTTCGCCAGCCTCGGCACCGCGGAGAACACCGGGGCGAGCCTCGCCAACGTGGTCAGCAACAGCTACGGCGGCTCGGACGCGTCCGACTCGTCGTACGGCACGTACTACAACCACCCGGGCAAGGCCATCACGGTCAGCTCCGGTGACGCGGGCTACGGCGTCGAGTACCCGGCGTCGTCGCACTACGTCACCGCCGTCGGCGGCACCTCGCTGCGCACCGCGAGCAACTCTCGCGGCTGGAGCGAGACCGCGTGGAGCGGCGCCGGTAGCGGCTGCTCCGCGTACAACACCGCTCTGTCCGGCCAGTCCGGTCTGACCGGCTGCTCCCGCCGCGCCGTCGCCGACGTCTCCGCCGTCGCCGACCCGGCGACGGGTGTCGCGGTGTACGACAGCACCTCGGCCGGTGGCCAGAGTGGCTGGCTCGTCTTCGGTGGCACCAGTGTCGCCGCGCCGGTCATCGCCGGTGTCTACGGCCTGGCGGCGAACGCCGCCAGCGTCACCAACAACTACCCGTACGCCCACACCGGTTCGCTGTTCGACGTGACGTCGGGCAGCAACGGCAGCTGCTCCCCCGCCAAGTGGTGCACCGCCGGTACCGGCTGGGACGGCCCGACCGGCCTCGGTACGCCGAACGGCACCGGAGCCTTCTGATCCACTGATCGAGTCACGGGCCCGTCGCGTCAGCGGCGGGCCCGTTCCTCATCCCGAGCGCGGTGCGTACATGATCACGGCGACGCCGGCCAGGCAGATCGCGGCGCCGATGAGGTCCCAGCGGTCCGGGCGGAAGCCGTCCACGAGGACGCCCCAGGTCAGCGACCCGGCGACGAAGACGCCCCCGTACGCGGCGAGGATGCGCCCGAAGTTGGGGTCCGGCTGGAAGGTCGCCACGAAACCGTACACGCCCAGCGCGAGAATGCCGGCCCCGACGAACGCGAGCCCGCGATGCTCTCGTACGCCCTGCCAGATGAGCCACGCGCCCCCGATCTCGGCGACGGCGGCCAGCACGAACAGCAGCAACGAGCGTACGACGGTCACGGTCCGACGTTAGCGAACGGCAATGGGCAGCACGGGCTGTCCGCGCAGTCGGTGAGGTCCTCGCACCCGGCGTCCAGCGCGGCCCGCAGTGTGTCCGCGACCGCGGTCAGGTCGCGGATCCGTTCCTCGATCTCGGCGAGTTTCGCGGCGGCGTGGCGCCGCAGGCCCGCGCGCGGGCCGCCGCCCAGCAGCCCGGCGATCTGGTCCAGGGTGAACCCCAGCCGCTGCGCGGCCTTGATCACGCGCAGTGCGGTGACCGTTTCCTCCGGGTACAGCCGGTGGCCGCCGGAGGTGCGCTCCGGCTCCGCCAGCAGGCCGCGCCGCTCGTAGTAGCGCAGGGTCTGGAGGTTGACCCCGGCGCGCTCGGCGACCTGGCCGCTGCGCAGACCGTTCATCGCGCCGCCAGCGCGTCCAGGACCCCGGTGTGCGCCTCCGGGACCTCGATGTCGAGGAGCACGCGGCCGGCGTCCTCGGTGACGGTGAAGGTGAAGAACGAGCAGCAGCGGCTCTCGCGTTCGGCGAGGTCGCGTACGTGGTCCGGGCCGGCGCTCAGCACCAGCCGCAGCCGGCGGGGGTGCGGCCTGGCCGTCTCGATCAGGCCGGTCGTGAACAGCTCTTCGAACTCCGCCACCCGCAGCGGGCGTTCCGCCGTCGGCAGCGTGCACGTGTCCGGTACCCAGGTCATTCTCCGACGGTAACCCCGTACGCGGGTACCGGATGCAAGTCCTCTCAGCCGAGCAGGCGGCGTACGGCGGCGGCGATCTCCAGGTCCTCGCGCGCGGTGATGACGAAGGTGCGCACGGCGGCGCTCGGCGCGGTGATCTCTGCGTCGGTCGTGTCCTCGCGGGTCCGGTCGACGCCGACGCTCAGGAACGCGAGGCCGTCGGCGGCCTGGCGGCGTACGCGGGGGGCGTGCTCGCCGACGCCGCCGGTGAAGACGAGGGTGTCGAGGCCGCCGAGGGAGGCGGCCATCGCGGCGATGCCGGCGCGGAGGCGGTGGATGTAGACGTCGAGGGCGGGCCCGTCGTCGATCTCGCGCATGTCGGCGGTGCCGGCGAGGGCGAGCAGCCCGGACTCGTGTTCGAGGGTGTCGGCCAGCTCGCCCGGCGTGAGGTTCTCGCGTTCCTCCAGCCACAGCAGCAGGCCGGGGTCGACGCTGCCGGAACGCGTGGCCATGACCAGGCCTTCGAGCGGCGTGAAGCCCATCGTGGTGTCGACGGACCGCCCGCCGGCGACCGCGCAGAGCGACGCGCCGGCGCCGAGGTGGCAGACGACGAGGCGCTCGCGGCGTGCGGCCCAGCAGCTCGCTCACCCGGCGCGTCGCGTACGCGTGGGAGATGCCGTGGAACCCGTACCGGCGCAGCCCGTACTTCTCCCGCCAGACGGCGGGCAGCGCGTACGTCGCGGCGGCCTCGGGCAGGTCCGCGTGGAAGGCGGTGTCGAAGCAGGCGACCTCCGGGACTCCGGGCAGCGCGGCGCGTACGTCGTCGATGCCCTTCAGCGACTTGGGCTGGTGCAGCGGCGCCAGGTCGGTGAGGGCACGGATGCGGGCCTCGACGTCGTCGTCGATGCGAACCGGGCCGGTGAAGTCCGTGCCGCCGTGCACGACGCGGTGGCCGATGGCGTCCGGGGCTGGGCAGGTCACCCAGCCCGTCGAGGCCGTCCGGCTCGGCGATGAGGGTGTCGTCGTGGTCGAGCAGGGAGAGCTTGAGGCTGCTGGACCCGGCGTTGACGACGAGGATTCTGCTCACTGTCCGCTCCCGTGGGGCCAGGTCCAGCCGGAGATCTCGGGTACGTCCTCGCCGTGCTCACGCGTGTACGCGCGGGCGCGCAGCCGCCGGTCGGCCATCTCCTGGCGGACGTCCGGCGACGCGTCCGCCGAGGCTCGGGACGCGGTCGATGACGTCCATGACGAGGTGGTAGCGGTCGAGGTCGTTGAGCATGACCATGTCGAACGGCGTCGTGGTCGTGCCCTCCTCGCGGTACCCGCGTACGTGGAGGTGGTGGTGGCCGGTGCGGCGGTAGGTGAGGCGGTGGATCAGGTACGGGTAGCCGTGGAAGGCGAAGATCACCGGCCTGTCGGTGGTGAACATGCGCGTCGTACTCGCGCGTCGGTCAGGCCGTGCGGGTGTTCGGTGTCGGGCTGGAGGCGCATCAGGTCGACGACGTTGACGACGCGTACGGCCAGGTCGGGGAAGTGGGTGCGGAGCAGGTCGGCGGCGGCGAGGGTCTCCAGGGTGGGGATGTCCCCGGCGCAGGCCAGGACGACGTCGGGGTCGGCGCCGGCGTTCGGTGCTCGCCCAGTCCCAGATGCCGATGCCGCGCTCGCAGTGCAGCACGGCCTCGTCCATCGGCAGCCAGTCCAGCGCGGGCTGCTTGCCGGCGACGATCACGTTGACGTAGTCGCGGGAGCGCAGGCAGTGGTCGGCGACGGACAGGAGGGTGTTGGCGTCCGGCGGCAGGTAGACGCGGACGACCTCGGCCTTCTTGTTCATCACGACGTCGAGGAAGCCGGGGTCCTGGTGGGTGAAGCCGTTGTGGTCCTGGCGCCAGACGTGGGAGGACAGCAGGTAGTTCAGGGAGGCGATCGGCCGCCGCCACGGGATCTTGCGGGTGGTCTCCAGCCATTTGGCGTGCTGGTTGAACATCGCGTCGACGATGTGGATGAACGCCTCGTAGCTGTTGAAGAGGCCGTGGCGGCCGGTGAGGAGGTAGCCCTCCAGCCAGCCCTGGCACAGGTGTTCGGACAGCACCTCCATGACGCGGCCGTGCGGCCCGAGGTGCTCGTCGGTGTCCAGGATCTGTGGTTGCCAGACGCGGTCGGTGACCTCGAACAGCGCGGACAGCCGGTTGGAGGCCGTCTCGTCCGGGCCGGTGACGCGGAACGTATCCGGGTTGTCCGACATGACGTCGCGCAGGAACGTCCCCAGGACCCTCGTCGGCTCGGTCGACGAGGTGCCCGGCTCGCCGACCGGCACCGCGTAGTCGCGGAAGTCCGGCAGCTCCAGCGGGCGCAGCAGCGCACCGCCGTTGGCGTGCGGGTTCGCGCTCATCCGCCGCTCGCCGCGCGGCGCCGGGGCCAGGTTCACCGGGCGGCCGTCGACGTCGAACAGCTCCTCGCGGCCGGTACGACCGCAGCCACTCCTCCAGCTGCGCGAGGTGGGCCGGGTTGTCGCGTACGCCGGACAGCGGCACCTGGTGGGAACGCCAGGTGCCCTCCACGGGCAGCCCGTCGACGGTCTTCGGGCCGGTCCAGCCCTTCGGCGTCCGCAGCACGATCATGGGCCAGCGCGGGTTCCCGGCCGCGCCGGTGTCGCGGGCCTCGCGCTGGATCCGCGCGATGCCGGTGAGGGCCTCGTCCAGCGCGGCGGCCATCTCGCGGTGCATGACCTCCGGGTCGTCGCCGGACACGATGATCGGCTCGTGGCCGTACCCCTGGAGGAGCGCGACGAGGTCGGCCTCGGGGATGCGGGCGAGCACCGCCGGGTTGGCGATCTTGTAGCCGTTCAGGTGCAGGATCGGCAGCACCGCCCCGTCGTTCACCGGGTCGAGGAACCGCGTGGAGTGCCAGCTCGTCGCCAGCGGCCCGGTCTCGGCCTCGCCGTCACCGACGATGCACGCCACGACGAGGCCGGGGTTGTCGAACGCCGCGCCGTACGCGTGCGCGAGGGAGTACCCCAGCTCTCCGCCCTCGTGGATCGACCCCGGCGTCTCCGGCGCCACATGGCTAGGGATCCCGCCCGGGTAGGAGAACTGCTTGAACAACCGCGCCATCCCCTCGGCGTCCCGCGACACACGCGGATAGACCTCCGAATAGGTGCCCTCCAGCCAGGCGTTCGCGACCGCAGCCGGGCCGCCGTGGCCCGGGCCCATGATGTAGATCATGTCCAGGTCACGCTCGACGATGGCGCGGTTCAGGTGCGCGTAACAGAAGTTCAGGCCCGGTGACGTGCCCCAGTGGCCGAGCAGGCGCGGCTTGATGTCGTCGCGGGTCAGCGGTTCGCGCAGCAACGGGTTGGAGCGCAGGTAGATCTGCCCCGCCGACAGGTAGTTCGCCGCGCGCCACCAGGCGTCGACCGGCCCGAACTCCTCATCGATCGCCATGTCAGTCCCCTCGAATGGTCGTCGCTGGATCTGTTACCCCTGCGCCGGCACACTGATCACGAATTCTCGTCGTCTTCGTGGCCGTCGAGCCCGGCGAGCAGCCGGTCCACCTCGATGAGGAGCGGCCCGTGGATCAGCCAGCCGTCGACCTGGAACTCGTCCTCGCGTACGCGCTGGTGCAGTTTGCGGTCGCGCTCGCGCGCGGCGTCGTACGCCTCGGACAGGTCGGAGGTCTCGTCGCTGAAGTGGCAGACCCGGTAGGCGTGGACGACGGAGGCGCTGTGCTCCAGCATGTCGGCGTAGAAGGTCACGAAGCGCGGGTCGGGGTCGGGCATGCCTTCCTCGGCGGCGTCGACGAGGGTCCGGCAGATACCCAGGCTCTGCTTGCCGACGATCTCCAGCGGCAGCAGCAGCGGCGACAGGTCCTTGCTCCGCCGGTCGCCCGGCCGGGAGCGCGGGTTCAGCCGCAGGCTCTCCTGGCCCCACCGGATCGCCGCCCACGCGTCGTCGATCTCGTGCCGGATGCCTTCGGCGCGGCGCAGCCACCCGCGCGCATCCTCGGCGCTCCAGTCGTCGCGCAGGCCGCTCGCGAGGCGCTCCAGCAGGCCGGCGACGTCCTTGGCCAGCCCGTCGATCGCCGCACGCGCGTCGCGCAGGTGCACGGGCGGGAAGATGAAGGCGTTCACGCCGACACCGATCACCGTGCCCAGGGCCGTCTCCAGCAGCCGCGAGACGAGAGCGTGCCAGGACGGCAGCCCCGAGGTGATCACCAGCACGGCCGTGAGCGGCGCGTAGATCGCCTGTTCGCCGAGCCTGCGCCAGTTCACGACGGGCATCATCACGACCAGGACGAGGACCAGCGCCAGCGTACGGTCGCCCACGAGGACGAAGGCGCTGGTCGCGATCACGACGCCGAACGTCACCGCGATGACCTGCGTCGCTCCCCTGACCACGGACCGGTAGACGGTCGTGTGCACCATGACGAGCGCGACCCACGGCGCCAGGAACGACAGCGGCGCGTCGAGCCACACCTCGGCGACGATCCAGGCCAGCGTCGCGGCGCCGGCGGACTTGAACGCCTGGACGAGGAGGTCGCGTTCCCGGCTCGGGCCCCGGAGCGCTTGCCGTACGGATTCTCGCGCGTGCCGGAAGTGCCAGACCGTCCAGTCCAACGGGCGCCCGATCATCATGGGCGGCAATTGCCCTTATATACGGAGAATTAACGCAAACTAGGGCGTACTACCGCTAAGGCCGCAGGTTCTCGATCGCGCGCAGGGCCGTGCCGCAGATCGGGTGGCGGTGGGCGAAGGTGATCTCTACGAGGTTGCCGTACGGGTCGCGGAAGCGGACGCCGGTCGCGCCGAGGCGCTCCACCTCGACGCCGTGCAGGTCGAGCCCTGCCATGACGAGCTCGGCCGGGCGGTCCGTGGACAGGTGGAGGGTCGCCGGGCCGGCCTCACGCAGCTCGATCGCCTGCCCGTCGAAGACGAGGCCGCGCCGGCCGCCGGGCAGCTCGGCCTCCCGCATGCCGAGCGCGCGCGTGTAGAAGGCGGCCGTCGCGTCCGGGTCGGCGGCGGCCAGCCGGAGCTCAGCGCCAGTCGGGATGGCCGATCGCCTTTCCGGCCGGGGCGATGGCCCGCTCGCCGGTGCCGTCGGCGCGGATCGCCCAGGTGTGCGGGTCCGCCGTGAGGCCACGAGAGAAGGCGATCCACTTGCCGTTCGGCGACCACGTCGGGTCCATGTCGCGGCCCGTCGTCGTCAGCTGGTGGTTGCCCGTGCCGTCGGCGTTGGTGATCCAGAGGTGCCGGTCGACGTTGCCCGGCTCGTCGGTGTAGGCGATCTTCGAGCAGTCCGGCGACCAGGACGGGTCGTTGACATCGTGCCCCATCTTCGTGACCTGGGTCCACGGCGCGCCCGGCGTGCCCGCGTCGGCGGTGTAGATCTCCTGGTGGCCGCTCTTGTCGCTCCAGAACGTGATGCGGCCCTTGCACCAGGCGGGGTCGTCCTTGTTCGAGGCGTCCGTGGTGAGCTGCTGCGGGGACCCCGGGTTGCTCACCGTGTAGACGTAGACCTGGCGTTGCCCCTTGCCGTCCTTGGCCATGCCCGCGATCTTCGAGCCGTCCGGCGACCAGGCCAGCCGGTTCTTGCCCGCGAGCTGGTTGCCGAGCATCCTCGCGCCGGAGCCGTCGGCGCTCATGACCCAGACCTCGTTGAGGGCCCCTTCGTTCCGTGTGAACGCGATCTGCTTATGGTCCGGCGACCACTGCGGCAGCATGTCGCACTTGGCCGGGTCGTTGAGCAGCGTCTTCACCGTGGTGGCGCCGGGTGTCAGCTCCCCGACGCTGCCGTAGCACTTGCCCGGCCAGCCGGGCTGCCGGTCGACGCGTACGAGCAGCGGGTCACCCGGCAGCGGCGCCGGGCCGGCCGCCGACTTGGCCTTGGCGGGCGTCCCGCCGTCGCCGTTCCCCTTGAGCAGGAACCAGCCCGTCACCGACGCGGCCGCCAGCACGACGACCACCGCGCCCGCGACCAGGCCACGCCTGCCGCGCTTTCCCGGACCTCCGGGCGACGGGTCGCCCAGCCGGGTCGGCATCGTGCCGGGCTCGGCCGGGGCGACGGAGGTCGCGGCCATGGCGTTCGGCTGGGAACCCTGCCGCGCTCCGGGCGGGCCGTACGCCGTGGGCGCCTCGGCGTACGACGGGCCGGATCCCTGCCGGCCAACGGGCGCGCCGTACGCGGTCGGCGCCTCGTTGCGTGATGGATCGGTCCGCTCGCCGTATGTCGTCGGCGCCTCGGCGCGGTTGCCCTGGCCGTACGCGGCCGGAGCCTGCGAGGGGCCCGAGCCGTACGCGGCCGGCGCCTGGGACGGACCGGAGCCGTACCCGGCCGGCGCCTGGCCGTACGTGGGCGGCGGCGGGGTGTCGGGGACGACCTGCGTCTCGGGGTGCGCGGGTACGGGCGGCTGCCACGACGGGGTCAGCGTGCCGAGCACCGCGGCCTCGGCGCTGTCGCCGCCGACCATGGTCAGCAGCAGGTCCTTGGCGGTCGGCCGCTTGCGGGGGTCCTTCTCCAGCGCGGCGTTGACGAGCCGGTCGAGCGGCTGCGGCAGCGACCCGACCTGCGGGGCGCCGTGCACCAGCCGGGCCGCCATGACGGAGAAGTCGCCCTTGCCGAACGGGTTGACGCCGTTCGCGGCGTACGCGACGAGGCAGCCCCAGGCGAAGATGTCGACCGCGGTCGTCACCTGCCCCTGCATGATCTGCTCGGGTGCCATCCAGCCGGGGCTGCCGACCATCTGGCCGGTCATCGTGTGCCCCTCGGCGGCGTCGAGCGCCCGCGCGATGCCGAAGTCGATGACGCGGGGGCCGGAGAAGGAGAGCAGGACGTTCGCGGGCTTGAGGTCGCGGTGGATCAGGCCGGCCGAGTGGATCGCGACGAGCGCGGCGGCCACGCCGACCGCGACGCCCTGGAGCATGCCCGAGGACAGCTCGCCGTTGTCGTTGACGTACTCCTTGAGCGAGACCCCGTCGATGAACTCCGTCACCATGTAGGCCTGGCCGCCGGACTCGCCGTGGTCGAGCACCTGCGCGGTGCAGAACGACGCCACCCGCTGGGCGTTGGACACCTCGTCGCGGAACCGCGCGACGAACCCGGCGTCCTGCGCCAGCTCGGGGCGTACGACCTTGATCGCGACCTTGCGGCCGCCCTGGTCACGCCCCAGATAGACGGCCCCCATGCCGCCTTCGCCGATCCGCCCGAGGATCGCGTACGACCCGACCTGCCGCGGATCGTTCGGGTGCAGGGGTTCCGCCGTGCCCGTCTGCCGCTGACTGTCCACCCGCGGGCCACCTCTTCACGCGCGACGAGCGCCAAAACCCTTGGCGCTCGCTCACACTAGCCGCACTTTTCGCCGATCTCTTCCCTGGATAGGGACGGTGCGGAGCGCTCGATGGTTCACCGATCCGGCCGACCGATTCGCTCCGTGACGACGCGATTTATTCTGACTTTTAGAGTGCGGATTTGTCCGAATCCGGGTGCGGACGCCGCGACCGGCGCCCGCACCCGGACAACGGGGCCTACAGCTGCGTCGTCACCGCCTTGACCTCGGTGTAGTTGTTCAGAACCTCGTGGCCCATCTCCCGGCCCCAGCCGGACTGCTTGTAGCCGCCGAACGCAGCGCCGCATCGACATCTCGGTGATCAAGTCGACCAACGTCGTGGTGGAGATCCCGTAACGTCGCGTCGTTTTCTCGCCGGTGTGCCCGGGGGATCGCCGGGAGGCTGGGGCGTTGTGAACGACGACGAGCTCTTCCGGTACTTCTCGGCGGCCTGTGACGGGTTTCGCGAACGGCTGGCCCTCGTGCGGCCCGGCCAGTGGGGCGACCCGACGCCCTGTTCCGAATGGGACGTGCGGCGGCTGGTGAACCACATGGTCCGTGGGAACCTCAACTACGCGCTGCTGGCGCGCGGCGGCAGCGGTGCGGAGTTCCTGCGGCTACGGGACGCCGACGCGCTCGGCGACGACCCCGCCGGGGCGTTCGACACGTCGGTGGCCCGCTGCCTGCGGGGCTTTCAGGCCCCGGGCGCGCTGGACCGGGTCGCCGACTACCCGATGGGTCCGCTTCCCGGACGCCGGTTGCTCGCCGTGCGCCTGGCCGACTCGGTCGTCCACACCTGGGACCTCGCTCGCGCCGCCGGGCTGGACGAGCGGCTCGACGACGTTCTCGTCGGCTGGGTCTGGGAGAACCTCGATCGGATCTACGAGGGTGTGAACGGCGGGCCGCTCGGCTCCGACCGGCGGTTCTTCGCCGCGCCGTCCGGGACCGCGCGGGACTCCACGCAGGGGCGGCTCCTGCACCTCATGGGGCGCTCAGGCGTGTGAGCACGCTCGCGACGGAGCCGGTGGTCGCGGCGCGGTAGCCCGTACCGGCCCACAGGTTGACGCGGTCGGGGTCGCCGGCGCCGGCCTTGCGCAGCGGGCTGGTCAGGTGATGCAGCGCCGGGTAGCCGGACGGGGCCTGGGCGTCGTAGGTGTCGGTGAAGCGGTTGCGCAGCGCCCGGGCCGGGCGGCCCGTGAAGGCGCGGGTGACGATCGTACGGTCGCGTGCCGGGTCGGCCAGAGCGTCGCGGTGGGCCTTCGACGCGCCGCTCTCGTCGGTGCGCAGCAGCAGCGTGCCGACCATGGCGGCCGTCGCACCCGCCCGCAAGGCCACGGCGACGTCTTCGGGGCCCGCCAGGCCGCCCGCCGCGATCAGCGGCAGGGAGACCGCGGCGCGTACGGCGCGTACCAGGTCCGGCAGGGGGATCTCCGGCGGCAGGTGGTCCGGCGTGAGCGTGCCCGAGTGGCCGCCCGCGGCCGAGGCCTGGACGGCGAGCATGTCGGCTCCCGCCTCCTCCGCCCGGCGTGCCTCGCCGGGCGATGTGACGGTCTGGACGACGACGCTCCCGGCCGTACGCAGGGCCGCGACCACGGACGCGTCCGGCACACCGAAGGTGAAGCCGACGACCGGCACCGGGTCGGCGAGCAGCAGGTCGACCTTTTCGGCCCAGTAGTCGTCGTCCTCGACCGGGCCGTGGCTCTCCACGCCGAAGTCGGCCTGGAGCATGCGGGCGTAGCGCCGGAACTCCTCCGGGTCGACGGGCACCGGGTTGGGCGCGAACACGTTGACGCCGAACGGCACGCCCTCGGCGCGTACGGCCGCGATCTGCCCGGCCAGCGCCTGCGGCGTCTTGTACCCGGCGGCGAGGAACCCGAGGCTCCCCGCGCGGGCGGCCGCCGTCACCAGCTCGGGCGTGCCGGGCCCGCCCGCCATCGGCGCCGCGAGCACCGGAAGCGTCGCCCCGAGGCCGGACAGTGGGGAGGTCATACCCCCCACCGTACGCATGGGTGAGGATGGGGCCATGACGACTCTCGGTGCCATCTGCCTGCCCCAGGTCTCACCCGAACGCCTGCGCGACGTCGCGCGTACGGCGCAGGACGCCCGGCTGGACGAGCTGTGGCTGTGGGAGGACTGCTTCTGGGGCAGCGGCATCGCGAGCGCGGCCGCGGTGCTCGCGTGGACGGAACGGCTGCGCGTCGGCGTCGGGCTGCTTCCGGTGCCGCTGCGCAACGTCGCGCTGACCTCGATGGAGCTGGCCTCGCTGCACCGGCTGTTCCCCGGCCGGGCGACCGTCGGCGTGGGCCACGGCGTACAGGACTGGATGGCGCAGGTCGGCGCCCGTGTCGAGTCGCCGCTGACGCTGCTGCGCGAGCAGATCACCGCGCTGCGGGCACTGCTCGGAGGCGAGCGGGTCAGCGTGGACGGCCGATACGTACGGCTCGACGCGGTCAGGCTGGACCTGCCGCCGTCGTCGCCGCCCCCCATCATCGTCGGCGCGGGCGGGCCCAAGTCGCTGCGGCTGTGCGGCGAGGTCGCCGACGGCACCATCCTCACCGCGAGCACCTCACCGGACGGCATCCGCCAGGCACGCCGCCTGATCGACGAGGGGCGCGCGGCGGCCGGCCGTACCGACCCGCACCTGGTGACCGTCTACCTCCTCACGACGACCGGCCCGGCCGCGGCCGAACGCCTGGAGGCCGCGCGGGTGCGGACGAACGGCGGCCCGGACGTCGGTGTCGCCGGCGACGCTCCCGCGGTCGCCGACGCCGTCCACCGCTGGACCGAGGCCGGCGCCGACACCGTGATCCTGGAGCCGGACCTCGACGCCGACCCGGAGGCCTTCGTGCGCTTCGCCGCCGAGGAGGTCGCTCCGCTCGTACGGAACGGGTAGGTACCCCGGCAACGCCTACCAGGGGGATCATCGTGATCGGAAACGAACCGGAGCTGCTCGGCATCTACCTCAACGACCATCTCGCGGGCGCCACGCTCGGGGCCGAACTCTCCTCGCGGATCGCCCGCGAGCACCGGGAGACCGAGGAAGGGCCGGTGCTCGAACGCCTCGCGGCCGAGATCGCCGAGGACCGCGCCACGCTGCTGGAGCTCATGGGCGACCTGGGCGTGCCCGCGCGGCGCTACAAGGTCATCCTGGGCTGGGCCGCGGAGAAGGCCGGCAGGTTCAAGCCGAACGGCCGCGTGCTCGAACGCTCCCCGCTGAGCAGCCTGGAGGAGCTGGAGACCATGAGCCTCGGGGTGAACGGCAAGGCGGGCTGCTGGCGTACGCTCCGGATCTTCGCCGACCACCACGGCCGGCCGGACCCGGGACGCCTCGACGACCTGATGGCCCGCGCCGACCGGCAGGCGGACACCCTGGAGTCGCTGCGGCAGCGCGCGGCGTCGGAGTTGGTGGCCTGAGCCCTCAGCGGGGTACGCCGGCGGCGACCCAGCGGCGTACCTCATCGGCGGCGCGGTCCGCGACGGGATGCCCCTCGGGACGGGTGAGCAGGTCACTGAGGGCGAACATGTCCAGGACACGGCCGAGGTAGACCCACTCGTCGTCGCGCGGCAGGCCCTCGGGCCGGTTGTCGGCCCAGGCCGTACGGAAGCCGTCGCGGAACTCCTCCGGGTAATCGGCGCCGAAGCGGAGCATGTTCGCGGGGTCGCCGTACGGGCAGCCGGAGTAGGCGAACTCCCAGTCGAGCACGGCGACGACGCGCGCGCCTTCGACCAGGATGTTCTTGGGGTTGAGGTCGGCGTGCACGAGGCGCGCGTGATCGTCGACGGCCTCCAGCGCCGGCGCGTGGGCGACGCACAGCTCCACCCAGGCGCGTCGTGCGGCGGTGTCGAGGCGGTCCGCGTTCCGCATGCAGGCGGCGGCGACCTCGGGGAGCTGCCGCGACCACGGCGGCTCGACGCTCACGGACGGCTTGTCGTCGGCGAAGAACCCCGGCCGGTCGAACGTCACCGCGCCGATGCCCGCGACGACCCGCCCGACCTCCGCGCCGAGCCCGTCTTGGCCGAGCACCTGGCTGAGAGGCGTGCCGTCCACGTGTTCGAGGACCATCACGGGGCGATCGCCGTCGTCGGCGACGTGCAGCACGCGCGGGACGGGCACGTGCCGCCGCGCGGCATCCATGATCGCCGCCTCGACGTACGGGTCGGGGCCGCCGAGGCGCGCGACGACCAGGCCGTCTTCGAGGGTGAGCAGGGACGTCTCGTGCGAGAAGCCGCCGGCGAGCGTACGCTCCGCCACGATCTCGCGGTCGAGCGCCGCCGCGATGCCGTTCAGTTCTTCGGGCCGCATCGGCCCAGTCTTTCCTAGGGCCTAGACCGTGCTGATGCCGGGCATCGGGCAGAGCATCTGCTTTTCGGCGGGGAACTTCTTCTCCGCGGTCCAGGTCGCCTTTTTACCGGGCTCGACGGGAACGCGGGTCTCGGCGTAATTCAGGGTCGTCGCCTTCGTGGTGGTGAAGAAAACGACGATCTTGTACGTGACGGGACGTTTGCCGGGGTTGGCGGCCGTTCCGGAGGCCTTCCAGCCGCCCGGGATCGCCGCGCAGGCCGTCTGGACGATGTTCTTGCGGAGGGTCGGCGCGTTGGCGACCTTGGTGGGAACCTTGGCCTGGACCAGCTTGGACGCCTCGGATCCACCCTTCGAGACCACCGCTTTGCGCGTGTCCCCGAGCGAGCAACCTGCCGTGAGGGCGGCCACCAGGAGTCCGAGCGTGGCGGCTTCGACGAGGCTGGGGCGCAAATGCCGCATGTCCATTTTCAATGACCTCCGCTGTCGTCCCGGAAATGCACGTGGCGAGGAAGACCACGCGGCGAGAGTACGGCCGATCGCGGAGTCATTCATGAACCGGCGCCGCCCGGATCCGCTTCCTTTACCCGGCGGCGAGCTTGCCGTGGTCATGCGGCCGGAGGGACGGCAAAGGGAGGGCAATCATATGAGCGCGTATCGGGCGGATCACAGGTCAGCGGCGCGAAGCCGGGTAGGCAAGGTGACATGCGCCGATTCCCGGCCTCGAAGCGGACTGACGGACAGGAGCGCGACGCATGACGACACACAGCACCGAAGAGTCGCACCGAGGCACGGCGAGGATTCTCCGGCTGCTCGTCCTCCCGGTGATCGTGGCCGCGGGGGTCGCGCTGCCCACCGGCGCGAACGCGGCGGCGTTCCACCCCCACGGCGACGACTGGCCGACCCAGAACTACGGCAACGGCAAATGGAACCGGAACACGTTCGTGGTGGACAGCCCCAACTCCAGCAACGACGTCCAGCACCTGCGGAACGCCAACGCCGGCGGCGCGAACCTCAGCGCGATCGCCGCCTGCAAGAGGCATGTCCGCTGCCGGATCAACCAGAACATGTGGGTGCACTAGGCCCTAGCCGGGACGAACCCTCGCAATCGCGATCAGGCAGGCGTCCTAGACTTTCGGCATGACCGATACCGCGTTGCTCGTCATGGACTTCCAGCAGGGCGTCGTCGAGCGGCTCGGGGATCCCGGGGTCCTGGACGCCGCGCGCCGGGCCGTCGACTCGGCGCGTGAGGCGGGGGTCTTGGTGATCTACGTGCGGGTCGCGTTCCGTGACGGGTATCCCGAGGTGTCGCCGGCGAACCGTACCTTCTCGGCGATCACCTCGCGGGAGGCGTCGTTCGGTGAGGACGCCCCCGCGACGCGGATCGTCGGTGGGCTGGAGCCGCGGGCGGACGAGCCCGTCGTCGTCAAGCGGCGGGTCAGCGCGTTCTCAGGCAGTGACCTCGACGTCATCCTGCGGGCCCGTGGCGTTCGCAGGCTCGCGCTGGCCGGGATCGCCACCAGCGGCGTCGTGCTGTCGACCATCCGGGAGGCCGCCGACCGTGACTTCGGGCTCGCCGTGCTGGCCGACGCCTGCGCCGACGGCGATCCCGAGGTTCACCGGGTCCTGCTGGAGAAGGTCTTTCCCCGCCAGGCCGACGTTCTCACCGTCGAGGAATGGGCCCGTACGCCGCGTTAACGGCGGCGTTCGACGCGGCGTTCGTCCCAGACCGGTTCGGAGGTCTCGCGGACGACGCCGTCCGTGCCGAAGACCAGGTAGCGGTCGAAGGTGCGGGCGAACCAGCGGTCGTGTGTCACCGCCAGCACCGTCCCCTCGTACGCCTCCAGGCCCTCCTGCAGGGCTTCGGCGGACTCCAGGTCGAGGTTGTCGGTCGGCTCGTCGAGCAGCAGCGCGGTCGCTCCCCCGATCTCCAGCAGGAGGATCTGGAACCGCGCCTGCTGCCCCCCGGACAGTTTCCCGAACTGCTGGTCACCCTGTTTCTCCAGTTCGTACCGGCGCAGGGCGCTCATCGCGGGGCCGCGGCCGTGGGCGTGCTCGGCCCACAGGATGTCGACGAGGGTGCGTTCGGTGAGTTCCGGGCGCGCGTGCGTCTGCGCGAAGTGGCCGGGTACGACGCGGGCGCCGAGCTTCCAGTCCCCGTTGTGCCGGACGTCCTCGCCGGCGAGGAGCCGGAGGAAGTGGGACTTGCCCGAGCCGTTCGACCCCAGGACGCCGATCCGCTCGCCGAAGAAGACCTCCAGGTCGAACGGTTTCATCAGCCCGGTGAGCTCCAGGCCCTTGCAGGTGATGGCGCGTACGCCCGTGCGGCCCCCGCGCAGGCGCATGGTGATCTTCTGCTTGCGCGGGGTCTCCTGCGGCGGGCCGATCTCCTCGAACTTGCGCAGCCGCGTCTGTGCCGCGTGGTAGCGCGACGCCATCTCGTCGCTGCGCGTGGCGTACCGGCGCATGTCGGCGACGAGCTTCTTCAGCTGCGCGTGCTTCTCGTCCCACCGGCGCCGTAGCTCCTCGAAGCGTTCGAACCGCTCCTCGCGCGCCTTGTCGTACGTGCGGAAACCGCCGCCGTGCACCCACACGTCGGCACCCGAGGGCGCCGGGTCGACGCTCACGATCTTCTGTGCCGCGCGTGCCAGGAGCTCACGGTCGTGCGAGACGAACAGCACGGTCTTGCGGGTCTCGGCGAGCTGCTTCTCCAGCCACTCCTTGCCCGGGACGTCGAGGTAGTTGTCCGGCTCGTCGAGCAGCAGGACCTGGTCCGGGCCGCGGAAGAGCGCCTCCAGGACGAGGCGCTTCTGCTCGCCGCCGGACAGGGTGTTCACCGACCGCCACTGCGCCTGCTCGTACGGCACCCCCAGCGCAGCGACGGTGCACATGTCCCACTGCGTCTCCGCGTCGTGGCCGTGGGCCTCGGCCCAGTCGCTGAGCGCCTGGGCGTAGGCGATCTGCGTCTCCTCGTCGTCGCGTTCCATGATGCCCGTCTCGGCCTCGTCGACCTGGCGCGCGGCCTCGCGGATCCGCGGTGTCGCCACCGAGACGAGCAGGTCGCGCACCGTACGGTCGTCGCGCACGGACCCGACGAACTGCGGCATCACGCCCAGGCCGCCGCTGACCGTCACCGAGCCGTCCTGCGTCTGCAGTTCGCCGGAGATCAGCCTCAGCAGCGTCGTCTTGCCCGCGCCGTTGGGGCCGACGATCGCGGCGATGTCGCCTTCGCCCACCCGGAAGGAGGCGTCGTCGAGCAACGGCCGCCCGTCGGGCAGGTAGTAGTCGACATGGGCGACCTCGATATGCGCCATAACTGTCTTACCATCGCTCCCGTATAAATTTGCGGCGAACCATTCTGTCAGGGTCTCACCCGGGCAACCGGCGTCCGTGCCGGCGTCCGAGCCGGTCGGCGGCCTTCACCAGGTCAGGCCACATCCGCGCGAGGCCGGCGAACTCCCGTATCGCCTCGGCGACATAGCCGGGAGCGTCGTCCACCGCGCCTTCGAGGGCCGCGACGCGTACGTCCAGGCGGTCGCGTACCGCGCCCGACGCCCCGGCGGCGGCCTCCTTGTAGATGGCGGCGAACTCGGTCGCGATGCGGACGGACCGCTCCGCCCCGGATTCCAGCGCGCCGACGAAGAGATCGCCGTAGAGGGCCGAGTCGAACTCGTCGCCGAGCAGGTCCGTACGGCGCTCTCTCAGCGCCTCGTTGAAGGTGTTCCAGTGCGCGCGAAGGATCGAGAATCGCATCTCCGCGACGGCGTACCAGCCGAGGTGCGCCGCGTCGTTCTGCTCGGCCCGCCAGGGCTCGTACACGTGGCGGGCGCTCAGCTCGTGGTAGAGGACCGGCACGTCGAGCTGGTAGAGGAGGCCCTTCTGGAAGTAGTCGCTGCCGAGGATGCCGACGGCGGGCATCTCGGGGATCCATTCGTGCACGTCGCGTAAGGCGGCGATCCCCATCTCGACGGCGCCGGTCTGGTCGCGTTCGACGGCGACGCCGCCCTCGACGACGCGGCGCTCAGGAGCGGCGGCGGGGCCGCGGGCCCGCGACCGCCGGCTGAGGTCGTCGATCCGGCGGGCGAAGTCCGGGGAGTCCGCCTGGAGGTCCCGGCGGTCGAGGGTCGGCTCCCCCGTCAGCGAGGAGCCGGCGCAGCGGGCCGTGGTGCCGAGTAACTCCAGCTCGACGTCCAGCGGCGACCGGCCCGAGGCGGGGTCGACGCCGGTGATCTGGTCGCTGTCGCGGCGGTGCAGCGTCGCGGCGCCGACGACGGCCGCGACCAGCGAGGCCTTGTTCGGGCCCGCGCCGTACGAGCCGGTCGGCTTGAGCAGCGCCGAGCGCGCCGCCTCGGCGCGTCCCGAAGGGATCATGGCGACGATGTCGTTCACCAGCCCGCGCCAGCGGTCCGGCGTCAGCACCTCGACGTCGCAGCCGCGCTCGCGGGCGGCCCATCCGGCCAGCTCCCCGTTCGCGCGGGAGGCCTCCGGGGCGCAGTCGTCGATCACCAGGAGCCGTACGTCGGAGCCGGCGCGTACGGACTCGACCTCGTCGACCACGGATCGGAAGGCGGCCTCGAAGGGCCGGTTGGTCGGCACATAGACAAGCCGGGTCAAACCGTCGGGATCAGCGGTCCGCATGGGGGATGTCCTGACCTCTCGCACTCGCGCATCAGGGCGGTCTGGGCGCTATGCCACGTCGTCGGGCGAACGGTTGATGAAGGAGACGGACACGGTGTCGTCGTGGAGATGGAATCGGGAGAAGTGGCCGGTGTCCCACCGCATGCGCCGCAGGCCCTTCAGGTCGGCGCCCATCGCCTTTCCGACCAGCCACGAGTGCGGGCCGCCGTGCCCCACGACCAGGACCTTCTGCCCGTCATGGCGTCCGGCGAGGTCGTCGAAGAAGGCGAGCACGCGGCGGCGGGCGTCCTCGAAGGTCTCCTCGTCGCCGTACTCGCACAGGTCGGTGTTGCCGCCGAGCACCCGGCTCGCCTCGGGTCCGAGCTCCGCGCGCACCTGGTCGAGCGGCTTCCCGGCGAACGCGTGGATGACGCGTTCGCGCAGCGCCTCGGTCCGCTGGATCGGGGCGCCGAGGGAGCCGGCCGCCAGGGCGGCGGTCTCGTGCGCGCGCTGGAAGTCGGAGGTGTAGACGGCGTCCGGGGCGAAACGCTCGACGGCCGCGCGGGCCGCCACGGCCTCGGCGCGCCCGTCCGGTGACAGGCCCATGGCGTACGGGTCGGGGTAGAGGCCCGGCGGGTAGTCCGGTGCGCCGTGCCGGAGGAACAGCACCTCGGTGCCGGTACGCGGGGCGGGCGCCTCGTCGTCCTTCGCGGCCTCTTCGAGGAGCTCAAGGACGCAGTCCGCGACCTCTTCGGGCAGCTTGTCCTCGATGTCGAGCGGGATGCCGATGAGCTCGAACTCGTCGTGCAGCAACCGGATCCGGTCGTCGTCCATCCGGGTGAGGGGGTCCCGGAGGGAGTTCCTGGTCAGGAGCTCGCCGAGGGTCGCGCGGAGGGTGATCGTGACCAGCCTCAGCCCCTTGCGGCGGAACCTGAGGCGCTGCTCGGCCATGAAGTCGAGGTCGTTGAAGACGCCATCGATCACCGGGGTGAACCCGGAGCCCAGGTAGGAGATCGCGAGGTCCATGCAGGCGAGTTCGGACGCCTTGATGGTGAACCCGCTGAAGTCCCTCGGCTGGGCCATGTAGCGGACCGAGTCGTTGCTGACACGAACGGACGGAACAAGAGCGTTTCGGAGCAAGGCGGCGGTGGTGGTCTTGCCGGCACCTGGCAGCCCGCGCAGGACCAGCGCGGTTCCATCCATCGGCGAGCTTTCCCTTCCGAAAGGAGACGGCGGCGATTGCCCAGGGTAGCGCGAGCCCTACGCGAAACGCCTCGCCCGGCGCCCGACATATCGGCCTTACCGAATCATTGGATTTGTCAGACCGAAACAACCATACAGACATGAAGAAACCTTAAAGAAAGGTTAACGCGGACACAGGGCGGACATCGGCGATCACCGCGTTACCAGGAGATACGAGTGAGATCGGAAAATGGTCCTCACTAAGCGTGTAACTCATCGAGCGCTAGGTGATCCACCGGTCGAACCTGGATCTTGACTCTCCAACAGACGCCTATTTACGATGCAGTCACGGTCACACATTGAACAACATTAAACGCACACGAACACACATCTCGTTTGAGACACTCGCGCGCTCGGATGCCATTCACCGACCGCGATAGACCATCTTTCCGCCAGCGATGAACGACGTCCGCCGTCGATTACATCGCGTCCGCGAAGGGTCACACGTATGGCGGAACACGACGTGCCGTCGGCCACCGCCGGCACAGACCGCATGGATGCCAACGTACGCTATGAGCTGCTGAAACACCGCCGATCCGGTGACGGTACGGCCGTCCGGCGCGACGCGATCCGGCCGGGCCGGCACGCCCCGTACGCCGCCCCACCACCCGGCCGGAACCGGACGGGCGAGGCCGGACAGCGCGGCCCGCGAGCCGGCGAAGGCGCCGAGCCGTCCCCTTTTTGGCCCGGCCTCTCATTCGGCTGCGGTCCGGTCAGAACCGTCACGCGGCCCTTGACCGAAGGGCGCGAGAACACCCTTGATTACCGCCCGGGAGACCTGAATTCCATTCCTGGCCGAAACGCTTCTGGCACAGAACATCAGGCCGTCGAAATGGCGCACGACTTAGCACACGGGAACCGCCGATGACGGACCGGGCGAGCCTCGAAGTGTCCGTCGCCGCGGCGATCGCCGACGCGGCCGTCGACGACCAAGGATGGGACAGCCTCGACGTCCTGCTGGTCCTCACCTGCGTCGAGGAGCGCACCGGCCTCCAGCTTCCCGACGGGTCGTACGCGCCGGGTGACGTCACCGACGCCGCCACCGTCGTCGAGCTGCTCGACGAGATCGGGGTCCCGTCGCCGCGCCGCGCCCGCATGACCCTGACCTGGGACCGCGACCTGGACGCCACCGAGCGGCGTTCGCTGGAGTACCGCGCGAACCTCGCCAGCCCCGACGCCAGGATCGCCGTACGCGGCGAGCGCCCCGCCGAGCTGATCGCGCTCGCCACCGATCCCGGCGCCCTCCCGATCACCGACGCGCTGCGCGGCGCCCTCGGCGGACCGCCCGCCTCGGCGGCCGGCGCCGCCGGGAACCACGCCTCACCGGCGCTGGAGGACCTGGCCACCGGCGGCGCGACCGCGACGGCCGTCGCCGGCGCCGTACGCGCCTGGGTCCTCGCCCGCGGCGGCGAGGTCTGGCCCGCGCCCTCCCCGATGCTGGGCGTCGACGAGCTCACCCGCCTCGGGTACCTCGCGTCCGGCGACGAGCAGCTCATCCGGATCGGCGACACCCACGCGCTGGCCCCCGCCGTCTGCCTGCCCTTCTTCGCGCCGCTCACCGCACGCTTCGCGGACCGGGGTCTCCTCGTCACCACCACCGGCACGGCGTTCCGCAACGAGCCTCCGCAGCTCGACCCGTTCGGACGGCTGCCCGCCTTCACCGTCCAGGAGACGATGTGGATCGGCTCGCCGGACTGGTGCGCCCAGGTGTCGGAGGACTTCGCGGGCCTGGCGTCCCGGCTCGCCGAGGACATGGGCCTGAAGGTCACGTGGCAGCCCGCCTCGGACGCCTTCTTCCTCGGCGCCTCCCCCGCCACGACCTTCAAGTCCGAGGGCGTCGTCAAGGTCGACGGCCGGAGCCTGGCCGTCTCGTCGGTCAACCACCACGGCCGTCACTTCGTCGACGCCACGCGCCCCGACCTGCCGCCGGACATCATGACCTGCTGCGCCGGGCTCGGCCTCGAACGCCTGCTGCTGGCCGCCGAGGCCGTACGGGGAGGCGGTTCGTCGTGACCGCCGACTGGCTGGAGGAGCTGCGCTCCGCGCTCTATCCCACCTGGCCCGAGTTAGCCCGCGCGTGGGACATCGGCCCGGCACCGGCCGTCGGCTGGAAGGGGGTGCCGGTTCCCGCCTTAGGCCTGCGGGGGCCGGAAGTCCCCCGCCCCGATCTGATCGTCGCGCAGACGTGCATCGACCATTCCGCGGCCGACCCGGGCAAGCTGGCCGTCTCGGTGCTGACCGACCTGGTCTTCGGCCACCTCGCGGCCCACGCGCTCGGCGCGCCGCTGCTGATCTGCCTCGGCACGGGTGAGGAACTCCACGTCGTACCCCGCGGACAGCGCCGGGCGGCCGGATGGCAGGCGGTCGTACGCCGGATCGGCGGCGTGCTGGAGAGCCTCGCTCCGCCGCCCTCGGGCCGCCGCGTCATCGAGACCGGCGAACCGGAGATCTGGGACCTGGCCCGCGAAGTGGTCGAGGCCGACGACATCCCGGACGAGGACCTGGACGGGCTCTACCGGCTCCACCCGCCGGACCCGTTCCCCCGCGCCACCCCGTACACCTACTTCTACCGCTACTACCGCCACAACGTCGTCCGCTACCGGGCGCCGTTCCTGTCGGCCGTGAGCGGTACCCCCGCCCGCCAGGTGCTCGTCGTCGAGGACGCCCACCAGCTGAAGGCGGTCGGCCTGGCGGCGGCGCGCAACGCGCCGGAGGGAACCGCCACCTCGCACCTCATGACCCCCGCCGCACCGAGCCGATCACTGTCCGGGCGCGCCTCCCGCGCGACCGGAGAGGACTTCGTCCCGCTCCCGGCCACCGCCGCGGGCCCCTTGCCAACCGGCGGCTTCTGGCAGGCCGTCGACGCCGGACGCCGGGTCCTGTGCCCGTAAGAGAGGAGCCGTTCGCATGACCGAACTCGCGATCCACGGTGGTGAACCCGTCCGTCCCCACCGCAAGCCCCCCAGCCTCACCTTCGCGCCGACGCTGGCCGGCGAGCTCGCGGCGGTCCTGGAAAGCGGGGCGCTCAACCAGTTCTACGGCGGTCGGCACGTACGGGCGTTCGAGCGGCAGTACGCCGGGTTCTTCGGCCGCGAGCACGCCGTGGCCTGCAACTCGGGGACCTCGGCGCTGCACCTGGCCTACCTCGCCGCGCGCATCCCGGAGTTCACCGAGATCCTGCTGCCGGCGAACTGCTACATCTCGGCGATCTCCGCGGCCGTCCAGGCCAACCTCATCCCGGTCCTGGTCGACATCGACCCGGACACCTGGGTGATGTCCGTGGACGACGCCAAGGCCAAGTTGACCTCGCGTACGTCCGCGATCGTCCCCGTGCACATGTGGGGCGCGCCGTGCGACATGGCCGGGCTCAACCGGCTCGCCGCCGAGGCGAACCTCGTCACCGTCGAGGACTGCAGCCACTCGCACGGCTCGCGGCTCGACGGGAGGCTGACCGGCCAGTTCAGCGACGTCGCGATGTGGAGCATCTGCTGCTTCAAGCACGTCACCGCCGGTGAGGGCGGCATCCTCGTGACCGACGACGACCGGATCGCCGACACCGCGCGCGGCCTCGCCCACAAGGGCAAGGGCACGGACTTCCTCGACTACCGCGAGCTCGGCTTCAGCTACGGCCTCACCGAGCTGCAGGCGGTCGTCGCGGCCCGTTCGCTGGAGGCGCTGCCCGGCGAGCTGGCGCAGCGGGAACGCAACGCGGCGGTGCTCACCGAGGCCCTCTCCGGTACGGAGCTCCAGCTGCCAGCGGTGCCGGAGAACGCCACCCACGCCTACTCCAAGTACGTCATCACGCTGCCGTCCGCCATCGGCGACCGGCGTGACGCGTTCGTGGAGGCGCTGGCCGCGGAGAACATCGCGGCCGGCCAGGGCCACCCGTACGTCCTGGACATCGGCTGGCTCCGCGAACAGCGGCCCTCGCTGTTCCACGACCCGCGCGCCGGGGAACTGCCCGGCTACTCCCGCGACTCCTGTCCCGTCGCCGCGGACCTCTGCGGCCGGCAGGTGACCGTCGAGGTCGGTCCCGGCCTCGACGAGAACGACATGGCACTGGCCGCCCAGGCGGTCGGCAAGGTTCTCCGACACTTTCTCAAGGCGGCATAGATGCAGTTCGGAATGTTCTTCGAACACCAGCTACCCAGGCCCTGGCACGAGGGCGACGAGCTGACGCTGTTCCAGAACGCCCTGGAGTGGGCGGAGATCGGGGAGCAGGCGGGCATCGACTACGCCTGGGCCCAGGAGCACCACTTCCTGGAGGAGTACTCCCACTCGACCGCCCCCGAGGTCTTCCTGGCGGCCGTCAGCCAGCGCACCAAGCGCATGCGCGTCGGCCACGGCGTCAGCCTGATGCCGCCCGCCATCAACCATCCGGCGCGCATCGCGGAACGCATCGCGACGCTCGACCTGGTCAGCGGCGGCCGGGTCGAGTGGGGCACCGGCGAGTCGAGCTCCCGCATCGAGCTCGAAGGCTTCCGGATGAACTACATCGAGAAGCGCGCGATGTGGGCCGAGTCCGTACGCGAGACGGCGAAGATGCTCTGCTCCGAGCCGTACCCGGGCTACGAGGGCGAGTACTTCTCGATGCCCTCGCGGAACGTCGTGCCGAAGCCGGTGCAGCGCCCGCACCCGCCGATGTGGGTCGCCTGCACCAACCGGGAGACGCTCAAGCTCGCCGCGCGCCTCGGTCTCGGCGCGCTCACCTTCGCGTTCATGGACCCGGGCGAGGCCAAGTACTGGATCCGCGAGTACTACGACACCTTCAAGAACGAGTGCAAGCCGATCGGGCAGACCGTGAACCCGAACGTCGCCATGCTCTCCGGCGTCATGGTCAACCAGGACACCGACACGGCGGTCGAGCGCGGGCTCGAAGGCCAGGAGTTCTTCAAGTGGGCGCTGGCCTGGTACTACCGGCACGGCACCCACGTGCCCGGGCGTACCAACCTCTGGGAGGAGTTCCAGAACGCCAAGCGCGAACCGATGGCGGGCGTACAGGCGCTCGGCGACCCGGCCCTCGTCACGGAGCACTTCCTCGAACTGGAGGAGGCCGGGCTCGACCAGGTCATCCTGCTCCAGCAGGGCGGTCGCTACCCGCACGAGCACGTCTGCGAGTCCCTCGAACTCCTCGGGACCCACGTCACCGAGCCGTTCCGCGAGCGCCACGAGATCCACAAGGAGAAGAAGGCCAAGGAGCTCGCCCCGTACATCGAGGCGGCGCTCGAACGCGTGGTGCCGCCCGACGAGATCGAACCCGATCCCGTGGAGGCGTACCCGCTGATGTCCCAGCGCGCCGGGGCGGGCGAGGAGACGGCCGGCCGAAAGCGCCAGGTCGACGCCGCCTCCTTCTGGCGGATGCACGTCAGCGGCGGACGCGGGGCGAAGGAGTGACCGCGCTCACGATGGGCGACCTGCTGCGGAACCGCGCCGCACGGTCGCCCGGAGACCTGGCGTTCGGCTTCCTCGCCGACGGCGAGGGGGCGCTGGAGACGCGGAGCACCGCGGAGATGGACCGCGAGGCCGTACGCGTCGGGTCGGCGCTCGCCGAGCGCGTCGCCCCCGGCGGGCGCGTCGTGCTCCTGTACGCGCCCGGCCCCGAGTTCCTGTCCGCCCTCTTCGGCTGCTTCTACTCCGGCGCGGTCGCGGTCGTGATCGCTCCGCCGACCCCGTCGCGCCTCGCGGCGGGGATGGCGCACATGGAGAAGGTCATCCGTGACTGCCGCGCCGAGGTGTTCTGCACGACGAGCGACCTGGAGCCCTTCTTCGCGGACGCCGCCGGCATCCCGGTCCTGGCGACCGACAAGGTCCCGGACCCGTACGGGCCGCTGGAGTCGCGGGTCGGGACGGACGACGTCGCGCTGATCCAGTACACCTCGGGCTCGACCGGGGACCCGCGAGGCGTGGTCGTACGCCACCGGAACCTGCTCGCCAACCAGCTGGCCATCGCGGAGCTCATGGGCTGCGACCGCGACCAGACCATGATCAGCTGGCTCCCGATCTACCACGACATGGGCCTGATCGGGTCGCTGTTCCAGCCGATGTGGGGTGGCTACCCCTGCTACTTCATGTCGCCGCTGCACTTCCTGGAGCGGCCGGCGCGCTGGCTCCAGGCGATCTCCCGGTTCGGGGGCACGATCAGCGGCGGGCCCAACTTCGCGTACACCATGTGCGCCGAGCGGATCCCCGAGGCAGAGCGGCGGTCGTTCGACCTGTCGACGTGGAGGGTCGCCTTCAACGGCGCCGAGCCCATCCAGGCCGGGACGGTGAGCCGGTTCGAGGAGGTGTTCCGCGAGAGCGGCTTCCGCCCGGAGGCGGCCTTCCCCTGCTACGGCCTCGCGGAGGCGTCGCTGATCGTCACCGGCGCCGACAAGGGCAAGCCGGCGAACATCCTGCGGCTGGACACCGAGCTGCTCGCCGCCGGGCGCGCGGAGGAGGTCGCCGACGGCGGGACTCTTGTGGTCTCGTCCGGGCGTACGGCCGAGCACCACGACGTCGCGATCGTCGACCCCGCCGACGGGCGCCCGCTCCCGGACGGCACCGTCGGGGAGGTCTGGGCGAGCGGCCCGAGCATCACCGAGGGGTACTGGGAGCGTCCCGAGGAGAGCACCGCCTCGTTCGGCCTGCCGCTCGACGGACGCGACGGAACCTACCTGCGGACCGGTGACCTCGGGTTCCTCATGGACGGGGAGCTGTTCGTCTCCGGCCGCCTGAAGGAAATGATGATCGTCCGGGGTCGCAACGTCTTTCCCCAGGACGTCGAGGCGGCCGGGCAGGCGGCCGAGTCCCGGGCGCGCCGCGGCTGCGGCGCGGCCTTCGCGGTCGGCGAGACGCTCGTGCTGGTCCAGGAGACCGCCGAGTCCGGCGACGCCCCGCTGTCCGAGATCGCCGCCACGTTGCGGCGCGCGATCCTCGAACACCATTCCGTCGCGCTCGACCGCGTCGTGCTGGTGCCACCGCGCACGCTGCCGAAGACCTCCAGCGGGAAGATGCGCCGCCGCGAGTGCCGCCGCATGCTCACCGACGGCGAACTCCCCGCCGTCCACGTCTGGAACAACCCTGCCGAGCGCGAAACCGTGGAGTCCACGTGACAGACCTGCGCGAGACGGTCCTGCGAGCCGTCGCCGACGTCGCCGGAGTCGACCCCGGCTCCGTGCGCCCGGACGCCGCCTTCGCCGAGCTGGGCCTGGACTCGGCCGCGCTCGGCCGGCTGTCCGGTGAACTGGAACAGCGCCTGGGCGAGCCCGTCGAGCTGGCGATCCTGTTCGAGCACCCGACCGTCGACGGGCTGGTCGCCCGCCTGCGGGAGGGCGCCCCCGCCACGGCCCCCGTGCCACGCGAACGGCGGGAGGCCGAGCCGATCGCCCTGGTCGGGCTGGCGACCCGGCTCCCCGGCGCGCCCGACCTCGCGGCGTTCTGGACGCTGCTCACCGAGGGCCGCGACACGGTCGGCGAGGTGCCCGGCGACCGCTGGGACGTCGACCGCTACTACGACGACAAGCCGGGTACGCCGGGGACGACCACCAGCAAGTGGGGTGGCTTCCTCGACGACGTGGCGCGCTTCGACGCCCGGTTCTTCGGCATCCCCGCGGCCGAGGCCGCGCGGATGGACCCCCAGCAGCGGATCCTGCTGGAGGAGACCTGGCACGCGCTCGAAGACGCCGGAACCTCACCGGAGCGGCTGCGCGGCGGCCGCGTCGGCGTGTACGTCGGCGCCTCGGCCACCGAGTACGGCCAGCGGCAGATGCGGGACCCGAACGCCGTCGACGCGCTCACCACCACCGGTGGCGCGCTGTCCGTCGCGGCCGGCCGGATCTCCTACGCGTACGACTTCCGCGGCCCCAGCATCGCCGTCGACACCGCCTGCTCCTCCTCGCTCGTCGCCCTGCACCTCGCGGTGCGGGCGCTGCGCGCGTCCGAGTGCGACGTGGCCGTGGTCGGCGGGGTCAACGTGCTACTCGGCCCCGAGATCACGATCGGCCTCAGCGCCGCCGGGATGATGGCGCCCGACGGCCGGTGCAAACCGTTCGACGCCTCCGCGGACGGGTACGTCCGCGGCGAAGGATGCGTCGTCGCGGTCCTGAAGCCGCTGCGCGACGCCGTGCGCGCCGGCGACCGGGTGTACGCCGTCGTCGCCGGCACCGCCGTCAACCAGGACGGCCACTCCAACGGGCTGACCGCGCCCAACCCGGCGGCCCAGGAGGAGGTCCTCGGCACGGCCTACGCGGACGCCGGGATCGACCCCGCGACCGTCTCCTACGTCGAGTGCCACGGCACCGGGACGTTCCTCGGCGACCCGATCGAGGCGCGGTCCGTGGGTACGGTCCTCGGCCGCGCGCCGGGACGCTCCGCCGACTGCGTCATCGGGTCCGTCAAGGGCAACGTCGGCCACCTGGAGGCCGCCGCCGGGCTGACCGGGCTGGCCAAGGCGGCCCTGGCCGTGCACCACGGGGTCATCCCGGCCTCGCTGCACTACAGCGAGCCCAACCCCGGCATCGACTTCGAGCACTGGCGGCTGCGGGTCGCCGAGCGCACGCACCCGTGGCCGTCCGGAACGGACGAGCGCAGGGCCGGGGTGTCGAGCTTCGGGTTCGGCGGCACCAACGCCCACGTCGTACTGTCCGGCGCACCGGCCGAGCCGTCCGAGACGGCCGGCGCGGGTGTCCAGGTCGTCCCGCTCGCGGCCCGGTCGGAGCGCGCCCTTCGGACGCAGGCCGCGGCCTGGGCGGACGCGATCGAAGGCACGGAGACGTCCGTCGCCGAGGTCGCCGCGTCGGCGATCCGGCGCGGCGACGGGCCGTACCGCGCCGCCGTCCCCGCCGCCGAACGCGGCGAGCTGGTCGCCGGGCTGCGCCGCGTCGCCGCCGCCGACCGTGGCGCCTCACCGCAGCGGCCTCGCGTCGTGTTCGCGTTCACCGGGCAGGGCGGCCAGTGGTCCGGGATGGGACGCGACCTGATGCGGTCCGAACCCCTGTTCGGGTCGGTGCTGCGGCGCTGCGACGAGATCGTGCGCACGCGCGCGGGCTGGTCCCTGCTCGACCGCCTCGACGGCGACGACCTTGAGGACACGGCGTACGCGCAGCCGGTGCTCGTCGCCGTCCAGATCGCGCTGGGCGGCCTGCTGCGGTCCTACGGCGTCGAGCCGTCCGCCGTGGTCGGCCACAGTGTCGGCGAGGTCGCCGCCGCGCAGCTCGCCGGCGCGATCACGCTGGACGAGGCCATGGACCTCGCGGTCGCGCGCGGCTCGCTGATGGCCACGACCCGTGGCCACGGCCGGATGCTCGCCGCGGGCCTGTCCCCCGACGAGATCGGCCCGCTGCTGCCCGGCGGCGTGGAGATCGCCGCGGTGAACGGCCCCGAGCTGGTCGTCGCGGCGGGCGCCGAGGACCGGCTCCAGGAGCTGGAGAGCGCGCTGACCGGCCGGTTCACGCGCTGGCTCGACGTCCCGTACGCCTTCCACAGCCCCCAGATGGACGAGGCCGCCGACGCACTGGAGAAGGCGCTCACCGCGCTGCGGCCGGGCGAGACGAGCGTGCCGTTCGTCTCGACGGTGACCGGGGGCGAGCTCGGCGGGACCAGCCTCGACGCCGCCTACTGGCGACGGAACGCGCGCGAGACCGTCCGCTTCTCCGAGGCGCTCCAGGCGGCCGTGGACGGCGGAGCCGTCGTGGTCGAGGTCGGCCCGCCGTCGCTGCGCGGCGCCTTCCGCGCCATCGACCCGGACCTCCGCGTCGTACGCCTCATCGAACGCGACCAGGACGGGGTGCTGCCCCGTGCCCTCGCGTCCCTGTACGAGCAGGGCGCCGGCATCCGGTGGGAGCGGCGTTCCCCGGGCCGTGTCCGGCGTGCGGACCTGCCGCCGTACCCGTTCGACCCGGCACGCCACTGGCGCACGGTCGAGGCCCCCGGCCCGAGGACCGAAGGCCGCCACCCGCTGCTGGGCGGGCGCCTCGACGTCGCCGGGGACGGCCGGATCTGGCAGGCGCGCGTGGACGTCGAACGCGTCCCGTACCTGACCGACCACCAGGTCTTCGGGACGGCGGTGCTGCCCGCGACGGCGTACGTCGAGTGCATGCTCGCCGCCGCCGACGGCGCCGAGCTGCGCGACCTGAGCTTCCACGAGCTGCTGTTCCTCGACGAGCCGCGCACGCTGCAGACCTCGCTGCGGGACGGCCGGGCCGAGGTGCACAGCCGCCAGGAGAACGGCGAGTGGACGCTGCACGCGTCCGCGTCGGTCGGTGAGATGCCGCCGGCTCCGGAGAGCGCGGAGTTCGGCCAGGCCGCCGCCCGGTGCGCCGAGGCGGTCGACGTCGGGCAGGTCTACGAGCGCCTCGCCGCGGCCGGGCTGATGTACGGCCCGGAGTTCCGCCGCCTCGCCGACGTACGGCGCGGGTCCGACGAGGCCGTCGCGGCCCTCGGCGCCGTCCCGGACGGCCCGTACGCCGCCGACCCGCGCGTCCTGGACGCGGCCCTGCACCTCGCGGCCGTCGCGGTCGCCGAGGACGGCGGCGGGCGCATCGGCATCCCGGTCGCGGCCGAGGGCGTCACCGTCCACGGGCCGCTGCCGACGCCGTGCTCCGCCTGGCTCGGCGTCCGCGAGTCCGGCACCGACGCGATCGTCGTGGACGTCGTCCTGCACGACGGGCACGTCCCCGCCGTGGTGCTCGAAGGGCTGCGGCTCCAGCCGGCCGGGACGCGCCAGGCCGGCGCCTGGCTGTACGAACCCGTGTGGAAACCGGCGGCCCTCGACCGGACGCCGGACATCGTCCCCCCGGGAAAGTGGCTGGTCATCGGCGAGGACGAGAGCCTCGCCGCCGCGCTGGCCGCCGACGGAGAGACCGTGCTCACCGTCGGCCATGGCACCGGGTACGCGTGGACCTCCGACGACACCCTGCTCATCGACCTCGACGACGCCGGGCACTACGAGCGGATGTTCGCCGACCCGCGCACCGGCGGGCTGCGCGGCGTCGTACGGCACTGGACGGGGATCGAGGACCCGGCCGCCGCGGACTCCGCGACGGTCGCGGCCGTGAACCTCCTCCGCACCATGTCGTTCTCGGGCCGCGCCGACCTCGGCGAGGTCTGGTTCGTGACACGCGGTGCGGTCTCCGTGGGCGCTTCCGACGACGCCGGCTCACCGTTCGCCGCGCCCCTGCTGGGGCTGTCGAAGGTCGTGCCGTTCGAGAACCCGGCGCTGCGCTGCCGCTGCGTCGACCTCGACGACGACCTCGGGAACCTGGTCACCGAGCTGCGGGCGTCCGCGCCGGACACCGAGATCGCCTGGCGCGGCGGACGCCGTCACGTACGGCGGTTGCAGGCCAGGACGCTCCCACCGCCCCGCAGTCCGAACTTCAACGGGCCCGGCGCGTACGTGGTGACGGGCGGTATGGGCAGCCTGGGGCTTCAGGTCGCGCGGTGGCTGGCCGAGTCCGGCGTGCGCGACCTGGCCCTGCTCGGCCGGTCGGCGGGCGAGTCACCGGAGCTCTCGGCGCTGCGCGAGCTCGGCGCGCGGGTGTCGCCGGTCGCGGTCGACGTGGCCGACGCCGCCGCGCTGGAGGCGGCCCTGGACCAGGTCAGGAAGGACCTCGGCCCGATACGCGGAGTCGTGCACGCCGCGGGGGTGCTCGCGGACGGGCCGCTGCTGGAGATGGGCGAGGACGAGATCCGCGAGGTCCTCGCGCCGAAGGTGGCCGGCGCCTGGAACCTCGCCCAGGCGACCGCCGACGACGACCTCGACCAGTTCGTGCTGTTCTCCAGCGCGGCCTCCCTGATCGGCTCCCCCGGCCAGGCGAACTACTGCGCGGCCAACGCCTTCCTGGACGCGCTCGCCCTGCGGCGGCGCCGGGAGGGCGCCCCCGCCACGGTCGTCAACTGGGGTCCGTGGGCGGAGGCGGGCATGGCCGCGCGCACCGCGCCGTCGGACGGGCACGCCTCGATGCTCGACCCCGGCGACGGCCTGCTGGTCCTCGGCACGCTGCTGGCGATCCGGCATCCGCAGGCGATGGTCCTGCCGTTCAACCTGCGCGACCTCCTGCAGTTCTACCCGCCGGGCATCGGCTTCTCCTTCTTCAAGGACGTGCTCAGCGAGGACGAGGCGCTGCTGCGCTCGTACGGGAACACGGACCGCGCGGCGGAACGGCCCGACCTGGCCCGGCCGTACGTGGCGCCGCGCAACCCGGTGGAGCTGAAGATCGCCGGGATCTGGCAGTCGGCGCTCGGCCTGTCCTCGATCGGCGTCCTGGACGGCTTCTTCGAGCTGGGCGGCGACTCGGTGTTCGCCAACCAGATCCTCGCCCAGGTCAACCGGGCGCTGGGCGTCAGCATCGAGCCCAGGCAGGCGTTCGAGGACTTCTCGGTGGCGCGGCTCGCCGCGCTCGCCGAGGAGCAGGCGATCGCGCGGTTCGCCGCGATGTCCCCCGACGAGGCCGCCGACCTGCTGAACAGCATGGACGCTCCCGAGGAGCAGCCGTGACCCTGCTGCGAAACCGGGCCGCCGACGCGGTCGAGGAGGACCTCGCCATGGCGTTCGGCGCCGAGGACGCGGTGACGACCGTCAGCGGGTCGGCCGCGATCCTCGGCGCGGTCGGGGAGCTGACCGAGCCGGGCCAGGAGGTCCTGGTGCCCGGCTGGGTGTCCGCCACCGTCGTGAACGCCATCGTCGTGGCGCACCGGATCCCGGTCCTGCTCGACGTCACGCCCGGCTTCACCACGAGCCTCGCGCACGCCGGCGAGGTCGTCTCGGAACGGACCGGGCTGGTCTGCTACATCCCGTACGGCGGCCACGCGCCCGACTTCGACGAGTGGGCCGCCTGGGCGGAGCGACGCCGGATCCCGCTGCTCCTCGACCTGGTGGCCTGCGCCGACGTACGTGTGTGGCGCCAGGCCTCGCGTGCCGCCGCGGCGGTCACGTCGTTCGGGCCGACGAAGCTGCTCGGGCCCGGCGGCGGGGGCGCGCTGCTCGGCCCGTCCCGGCTGGTCGCAGGGGTGCGGCGGTTCCTGTGCGGAGGGCGGGACGCCTCCGGGCGCAAGAGCGGCATCGGCCTGGACCTGCGGCTCGGCGCGGCCGAGGCGGGATGGGCGCAGGAGCGCCTGGCGGCCGTGCTCGCCGGCCAGGACGAGCTGCGCGCCTCGACCGCCGTCACGCTCGCGAGCATCCCGCCCGACCGCGGGCTGCCCGGCTGGGACCGGGAGCCGTACGCGCTCACCAAGGTCCTCTCGCTGGCCGCGCACGGCCAGGACCTGAACCCGGACGCGACCTACCGCAGCGCGGGCTGGCGGCTCGAACTCGCCCGGCGCGGCCTGACCGACGGTTCACCGCCACGGCTCCCGGCGTTGGACCTCCTCTACGACCGGGTGCGCTCGCACCGGATCACGCTCTGATGCGGATCAGCGACCGGCCCGCCGACGGGCTCACGGTCCCCGACGTCCCGTCCACCTGCTTCGGGTGGGCGCCGTCGGCCTTCCACGGCACCCGCATGGCCGTCGCCTCCTCCGGAGGGTCGGACCGGCTCGCCCTGCCGTACCGGACGGGCATCGACGGCCGGACCGAGGCGGTGCTGCGCTACCGCCCCTTCGTCGTACTGGACCGCGACCGCGACCATCCGAACCGGCCGGACCGGTCGGCCGAGGCGGACCTGATCCGTCACGTCGCCGACCAGGAGGGCTCGATACGCCTGGGCGAGCTGAACCCGGCCGTCTACCGGCGCGTACGCGACGTCCGCGGGCTGGAGGTGGTCCGCGCCGCGCGGACGCACCTGCACTACCCGCTCGATCGCGGACCCGTCCGCGATGGACCGCCGTACGCGCCGCAGCGTCACCCGCGCCGGCCGCGCGCCGTGGAAGGTCGAGCTCGGCTCGTCGCTGGGCAGCGCGGAGGCGTGGCGGCGCGTGGTCGAGATCGAGCACGGCTCCTGGAAGCACGCCGAGCACAGCTCGATCCCCGCGCGGCCGGAGCAGAACCGGTTCTTCGAGGAGTTCCTCACGTTGGAGGGCCGGTCGTTCGTGGCCGTCTCCCACCTCGACGGCGTTCCCGTGGCGCACATCATCGGCGCCCGCTGGCGGCACGTCGCGATGCTCATGAAGTGGACCTACAAGGCGGAGTTCCGCGCGTCCGCGCCGGGCTTCCACCTCATGTGGTGGGTGCTGCGGTGGCTCGATGAGACCGGCACCCGCGTCGTCGACTTCTGCTCCAACGACTCGGGGTTCGCGTCCGGGTTCGCCAACCACAGCATGACCCGCCGCACGGTGGTGATCTCGTGAACGGACGCCCGGTCGTCGTCTTCGACCTGTTCGGGACCCTGGCCGTCATGGCGGTCACCGACCCGCTGCCGCCCCCGGCGGAGGTGCTCGGCCGGATCGGATGCGACGCGGAAACGGCACGTGACCTGCTGGCCGACCTCTACGGCGCGCTCACCACCGAGGCGTTCAGCCCGGAGCCGCGCCAGCCGGACACCCACGACGCGATCGCGCGGTTCCTGGCCTCGCGGGGCGCTCAGGGAACGCCCGCCGACTGGGTCGAGGTCGCCTGGCACGCGCTCGGCGGTGACCACGAGCCGTTCCTGAAGGTGGCGCCGCACACCGCCGACCTGCTCGACGCCGCGGACAAGGCCGGGGCCGCCACCGCGATCCTGTCCAACACCCAGCTCCCCGGCGAGCTGATCCGCCGCGCGCTGGCGGCGACCGGCCTGCTGGAGCGGTTCGACGCCGTGACGATCTCCAGCGAGAGCGGGTGGCGCAAGCCCGAGCCGGCCGCGTTCGCGTACGTGGAGGGGGTCCTGGCGGCCGTGGCCGGACCGCTGGGCCGCCGGGTCATGGTCGGCGACGACGCCGAACTGGACCTGGCGCCCGCCGCCTCGCTCGGCTACCGGACCCTGCGCGCCGACGCGACGGCCACGGGCCCCGGCCTGGCCGCCGGCCTCGCGCGGCTGCTGGAGGACGACGATGGCTGACGGGACCACGTTCCTCCACCTGACGCACGACCGCGCGATCGAGGAACAGGCGCAGGAGGAGTACCGGCGGAGCCGTGACCGGCGCTGGCCCGGCGCCGTGGTGCCGACGGTCGCGCGGCTGGCGGCGCTCGCGGCGCTGCTCCCCGACTGGCCCGCGAACGGCGCCGCGCGCTTCCGCACCGCGAGCGCCTACCTCGGCTGGGCGGCGCGGATCGTACGGGAGGGCGCGACGTCCGCGCAGGACGTCGCGCACCTGACGGCCCTGGTGGCCCGCGACGGCGTCCCCGCGCGCGTCCTCGACCCGTTCGCCGGCCGCGCCTCACTGCTGGCGCCCCTCGGCCGTACGGTGCGCGCCGTCGCGGTCGAGCGGGAACACGCGGCCGTACGCCTGGCGCGCGACGCGGTGGGCGCGGGCGCGCTCCGCGGCTCGGCGGCACGGCTGCCGTTCGGCGGCGGACGCTTCGACGCCGTCGTCACCGACCCGCCGTACTACGACCTCATCCCGTACGAGTCGGTCGGCGGCGGGCCCGCCACGGCCTTCGACACCGCCGCGTTCGAGCGCATGCTGGAGGCGGGCTTCCGCGAGATGGGCCGCGTCGTCGCCCCCGGCGGGCGCGTCGTCGTCCTCAACACGCCCAAGCTGCTGGGCTTTCTCGGCCCGCTGTCCCGCTCCGGCCTGACCGTCGCCGGCGCCGCGATGATCAACGTCAAGGAACCGCTCGGCGCGATCGCCGGGACCGGGCGCTGGTGGGGCAGCAGGATCCTGCTCCTCGACTGCCGCCGCCCCGGCGACGCCCGGCGTACGGCGCCGCGCACTCTGGCGGAGCACCGGTACGGCTGGGACCGCACGGTGACGGAGTGCGTGGAGGCCCTGCCCGCCGCGCCGCCGGACGACCTCGCCGGGTTCGTCCGCCAGAAGAGGGCGGCGATGATCCGGGACTCGGTCGCGGACGCGTTCGGCGGCCCGCCGCCCGGCCCGTACGCGGCCTTCGCCGTCGCCTGGTGCGCCCAGTTCGGCGTGCCGGAGACCAGCCGCGACGAGGCCGAGGTCCTCGCCCGCGCCTGCGGCCTGACCCTCGACGAGCCGGTCGCCCAGGGGCTCCTGCGCCTCGACGGGCAGGTCGCACGCCTCGCGCCCCCGCGCGGCTGGGCCACGGCCCTTCACGCCGCGACGGCCCTGGACCGCGCGGGCGGCACGGCACGCGCGCTCGGCACCGCGGAGTGGTGGCGTCAGTCCGGTGAGGAGGGCCGCGCGTGAGCGTCCTCACCGGCACCGCCGTCGCTCCCGGCCTGGCCGCCGAGGGGCTGGTGAAGCGGTACGGGGACCGGGTCGTCCTGTCGGGCGTCGACCTGCGCATCGAGCGGGGCGAGATCATGGCGCTGCTCGGCCTCAACGGCGCCGGGAAGACCACGCTCGCCTCGATCATCGCCGGGCTGCGCACAGCCGACCGGGGGAACGTCGCCGTCGACGGCTTCGACGTGGCGACCGACGTCTGGGCGGCACGCGCGCGGCTCGGCTACGCCGCGCAGGAGACCTCGCTCTACCCCTCGCTGACCGCGCGGGAGAACCTGTGGTTCTTCGGCCGCCTCGGCGGGCTCGCCTCGCGCGGGCTCAAGGCGAGGGTCGCCGAGCTCGCGGCGGCCCTGGAGCTGGAGCCCTGGCTGGACCGGCCGGTGCGCGTGCTGTCCGGCGGCGAACGCCGCCGCGTCCACGTGGCGACGGCGATGCTCCACCGCCCGGCGCTGCTCATCCTGGACGAGCCGACCGCCGGGGTGGACACCGCGTCGCGTACGGCCATCCTCGACCTCGTGCGCGTCGCCGCCGCCGAGGGCTGCGCCGTCTGCTACTCCACCCACTACCTCGCCGAGGTCGACCGCCTCGGCGGCTCGGTGGCCGTCCTCCACCGTGGCGGGCTCGTCGCCCAGGGAGCGCTGGCCGACGTCGTGGCCCGCCACAGCGAGCCCTTCGTCGAGGTGCGCTTCGACGGCGACGCGCCCGCCCTGCCCGCCGGCTTCCGGTACGACGCCGACGGCGACGCGCTGCGCGTCCACGGCACCGACCACGACCTGTCCGCCGCCATCGTCAACGCCCTCGGCGCCGAGACCCGGCGGCTGCGCCTGCTGCGGGTCGTCGAGCCGAGCCTCGAATCGGCCTTCCTCACGCTCACACGGACGGAGACACCACGATGACCCGGCGCGTCTGGACGATCGCCGCGAACGACGCGCGCCTGCTGCGGCGCGACCCGTTCCCGTACGTCCTGATGACGGTCATGCCCATCCTGTTGATGGCCTTCCTGAAGCCGGCCTACCGGCTGATGTTCGCGGCGACCGGCGCCCACCACGCCAACGGTTCCGAGCAGGCCGTCCCCGGCATGGCGATCACGTTCGGCTCGCTGCTCGTCTCGGACGTCGGGTTCGGCTTCTTCCGCGAGCACGGCTGGGACACCTGGGACCGGCTGAGGGTCGGCGGCGCCCGTTCGGCCGACCTGGTGTTCGGCAAGCTGGCCGTTCCGTGGCTCGTCCTGCTCGTTCAGCAGGCCGTGCTGTTCGGGGCCGGGGCGGCGGCCTTCGGGCTGCGCGTACGCGGCCTCGCGGCGGCACTGGCGCTGGTCCTGACGATCCTGACGCTGGCGTGCTACCTGTGCGCGCTCGCGGCCGCACTCGTCTCGGTCTCACGGACCGTGACGCGGTTCAACACCCTGGCGAGCCTGCTGGCGTTCGTGCTGGCGGGCGCCGGTGGTGCTCTCACCCCGATCGGCGTACTCCCCGGCTGGGCTCGGGCGGCGGCGATGGGGACCCCCACGTACTGGGTCATGCACGCCTTCCATCTCATCCTGATGGATTCGGCGGGCCTGGGGACACGCGTCCTCGGCTCACTCGTGGTCGTCGCCGCGTTCGCCGCCGTGCTCGGCGTCGTGGCGGGAATCCGGTTCCGTGTGGACGATGCGAAGGTGGCATGGGCATGATCAATGTTGGAGTCATCGGCCTGGGTTCGATGGGCCGGGTGCACCTGGACGCTTACACCGCGAGCCCGCACGCGGCCGTACGCCACCTGTGCGACGTGGACACGGCGGCGGCCGAGGCACTCGCGAACGGCGCCACCGTCTCCTCGACCGTCGAGGCGGTGGCCGACGACCCGGACGTCTCCCTCGTGAGCGTCTGCCTCCCTCACCGGCTCCACGTGCCGACGGCGACGGCGCTGCTGGACGCGGGCAAGGCCGTGGTCCTGGAGAAGCCCGTGGCCGTGGACCTCCACGAGGCGGACAGGCTCCTGGAGGTCGCCGCCCGGTACCCGGGCAAGCTCGTCGTGAAGTCCTACCTGCGGCACAGCGGCCCGTTCCGCGCCCTGCACGACGCGATCCGCGACGGTGCCGTAGGCGTGCCGCGCCTGGCGGTGGCGACGTTCGCGTCACAGCGCAGGGACGCCTCGGTGCCCGCCTGGCGCCTGGACCCGGCGGAGAGCGGCGGCGGCGTCGTCCTCGACACCGGGATCCACCTCATCGACGTCCTGCACTGGTGCTTCGGCCCGGAGCGTACGGTCCTGGCCGCCGACCGGGCCGACGACCGCGGCCTGGATTTGGAGGGCGCGCTCCTCATGACGTTCGAGGACGGCCCGCTGGCCACCCTGGCCCTCACGCAGGCGAGCGCGGGCAACGGCCTCTTCTACCAACTGGAGATCATCGGCTCGAAGGGGCGTATCGCCGTCGAGCCGGCGGGTTCGGACGCGCTGACCTGCTCGATCACGGTCGACGGCAGCACCACCGTCCTCGTGGAGGAGCCCGACTGGTGGAGCCGCGCGAACACCGCGGCCGTCGCGGCGTACGTGGAGAACCTCGCGGCCGGGCGCCCGCTGGGCGAACCGCCCTCGGACGCGGTGGCCAACCTCGCGACGGTCCTCACCGCGTACGCGAACGGGAGGACGTCGTGAAGCTGCTGGTGAACGCCACGAACTTCGGCCTCGGCAGCGCCGGGAAGATCGCCTCGGTGCTGGCCGAGCTGCCCGGCTCGACGGCGGTCGTGTACGGCTCGGAGCTGGGCGCGAACGTCTTCGACCGCTCGGTGCCGATCGCGGGCCGGGTGCCGTCGGGAACCCCGCTGGAGCAGGTCATCAGCGAGTACGACCCGGACGTCGCGCTCGTCGCCCTCGACCCGGACGTCGCCAACGAGCTCGGCCGGCTGAGGTTCCCCGTCGTCTACCTCGACAGCCTCCCGTTCATGTGGACGCAGCCGGAGGAGGTCCCGGCGGGTGTGGACGCCTACCTCGCGCAGCGGTCGCCGCTGGTCCCCGCCGCGGGTCCCGACGGGCCGCTGCGCGCCGTCGGCAACCTCCACTGGATCGGCGCGATCGTCCCCTGCGTACGGCCCGAGCCGCCGGACACGGACGACGCCCCCGAGGTGGTCGTCAACCTGGGCGGCCTGGCCTCCTGGTTCAGCCCGGCCGACGACCTCGCCTACCCCACGCTGATCCTGCCGCCCCTGCTGGCGGAGCTGCGGCACGCCGGATACGGGTCCGTGCTGATCACGACCAGTACGGCCGCGGTCCCGGTCGTGGAGGCGGTGGTCGAGGGCCACGGCGGCGCTGGCGTGACCGTGCGCTCGATGCCGCACCCGGAGTTCCTCACCGCGATCGCGCACTGCCGTCTCCTGGTCACCTCCCCCGGCCTCACGACGCTGCTGGAGAGCGGGCACCTGCGCACGCACACCCTGGTGCTCCCGCCGCAGAACCTCAGCCAGTGCCTGAACATCGCCGGCGTCACGGCCGTCGGCGGCGGCGCCCGCTGCGTGGCGTGGCCCGGCGACCTGCTCGACCTGGAGGAGGTCGAACGCCTGCGGCAGCAGGGAGAACAGGTGGCGGTCGACTTCATCTACCGCTCCCTCGAACGCGGCCGCGACCGCCGTGACCTGCGCGGCGATCTCCGCGGCGCGATGGCCGCGGCGCTGGCCGCCGCGCCGTCCAGCCCGGCGGCGGCGCTCACCGACCTCATCGGGGTCGACGGGGCACGGCAGGTGGCTCGACACCTGCGTTCCCTGACCCGGCAACCCGCCCGATGAAGACACCGGTATCCCGAAGGAAGGAAGCATGATGGTGGAAACGAGTCAGGCCACGCGGTCGGTCTTCGTAGCAGGCCCGTTCAAGAACGCGATCGACCCCGTCACCGGGCTGGTCAACACCCATCTGAGGTCCCGTCTGGAGGCCGTCCTCGAATACTTCGACGCCGCCGACTACGTCATCTACAACTCCCACCGGCGCGAGTCGTGGGGAGCGGCCATGCTCACGCCGGACGCCTGCACGGAGCTCGACTACGCCGAGATCAGCGGCGCCGACCTGTTCGTCGCGTTCCCGGGTGAGCCGGCCTCGCCCGGGACGCACATCGAGATGGGCTGGGCGTCGTCCCTCGGCAAGCCGATGATCCTCATCGTCGACGGGCTGGAGACCCATTCGTTCCTCGTCCGTGGGCTGCACACCGTGGCGTCGGCCCAGTACATCGACGCCGCGGAGATCCCGCAGCTCGTCGCCGAGCTCGACCGGGCCGTGAAGACGGCCTTCGCCGAGACCTGAGCCGATCCGGGCCCGCCGGGCGTCGTCCCGGCGGGCCGGGTCCTCCCACAGCCGGCACCTATCTGAAAAACCGCGCTCAACAGAGTGTCAAGGTCAGAGGCAAGGGTTCGGCCAGAACGCCTCATAGGTGAACCCAGAGGCCTTGCGTTGGTTACCGCCGTGATCACTATGATCCCTAGGTTGCCCCGGTTACTGACGATTTGCGAGGAGGTTCATGTGAGCGACTCCTTAACCACAAATCGGATATTTAGGGCGCTCGGTAACTAACTTCTCTTACTGGCCCCTGACGCTGAGAGCGAATTTCATGAGCACGGATCCTCTGTCCCTGCCTGCGGACGACTTCATCGCGGGCATCGCAGCGGTCGCGTCGCGGTTCGACAGCGCGACCTATCCGCAACAGAACCTTCCCCCCGACGACTGGACACTGCTGGTGAAGGCCGGCGTACTCCTTCCGGTCCTGCCCGAGGACCACGGAGGCCGCGACAGTCACGTCGAGATGTGCCGGGTCGTCGAGACCCTCTCGGAGTGGAACCTTCCGCTCGGCATGTACACCACGATCATCACCGGCGTCGCGCTGCGGCCCATCGCGCTGTGGGCGGGCGAGGAGGCCAAGAACGAGGTCCTCCCGCTCTTCGCCGGCGACGACCCGATGATCGCCGGCTTCGCCTCCACCGAACCCGGCTGCGGATCGGCCATGTCCAGCATGACCACCACCTTCGAAGAGGTCGAGGGCGGCTACCACATCCGCGGCCGCAAGCACTGGCAGGCCTTCAGCCTGACCGCGCACTGGTGGCTGGTCAGCGCGAAGAACGACGACGACGGCCGCGAGTACGGCTACTTCATCGTCAAGCGCAGCGAAGGGTTCCGTACGGCCCAGCGGTACCAGCCCCTCGGCCTGCAGCTGATCGACTACGGCGTCAACGACATCGACGCGGTCGTCCCACGGCACCGGCGGATCGGCGCCGCCGGGGGCAGCCTCAAGCCCATGGTCGAGATGCTCATGTCGTCGCGCGCGCTGATGGCCGCGATGGGATGCGGCTTCCTGCGGCGCGTCAGCCGCGAGGCGCACGCGTACGCGGACACCCGCAGGATCGGCCCGGCGCCGCTGTCGGCGATCCGCTTCGCCCGCTACCGCCTGGCCCACATCGACACCTCGTACACGGTCTGCGAGGCGCTCAACCACTACCTGCAGAACACGCTGGACATGAAGGCCGACATGCTGCCGTCGTTCCCGGCGGTCCAGGCCATCAAGACGGTCGCGACGGAGCGCATGCTCAGCTCGGCGCACCACTACCAGCAGCTCGTCGGCGGCGAGGGGTACCGCTGCGGCTCGCCCACGAACGTCTCGGCCCAGGCGTTCCTGGACGCGCGCGTCTACACCATCTTCGACGGCACCAACGACCTGCTCAGCCAGCAGCTCACCGAGTACTGCCTGGCCCGGCTGGATGGCAAGGACCTGAGCTCGTTCCTGGCGGAGTGGCCGCTCACGGCGGAGGGCGTCACCGCGCACAACCCGGACCTGAACTTCCTCGACGACGAGCTCGGCCAGGAGCACCTGGTGCTGGCCGGCCGCGCCATCGGCTACCTGTTCGCCATCACCCAGGTCATGAATTGGGCGGCCGAGACCGGCGCCGACGCGGAGCGGGCGCGGGCGGCGATCGAGTTCCTCAAGGCCGACGTCATCCGCGTCGCCGGGGAGTTCGACCTGCTGGCCATGGACGTCATCGCCGCCGACGACGAGGTCCCCCAGGCGGTCAGGACCGAGGCGTCGAAGTCGGTTCCCGTTCCCGCCGGGGCGTGACCGGGGCAGGTGCCGCCCGGCCGGGCGGCACCTGCCGGTCAGCCGGGCGAACCCTCGCGGCGCTGGATCCGCTGCATCAGCTCGGCGGCCTGCTCCTTGATGAGGTTCAGGCCGGGGTGACCCCACGGGCGCGGCTCACGGTCGATCACGCAGACCGTCCCGAGAGTCGTGCCCGTACGGTCGATCAGCGGGGCTCCGAGGTAGGTACGGATGGCGAGCTTGTCGACGACCGGGTTCCCGGCGAACCGCGGGTAGTCGCACACGTCGTCCAGGACCAGCGCCTTGCGCCGTACGACGACATGCGGGCAGAACCCGTGGTCCAAAGGCACCTCCCGGCCGATCTCCACCGGGCCGGCCATCGTCGCGGACGGCCCCGAGTCGATGTAGAGCCCGCTGAGGTACTGCTTGTCGGTGATGAAGTTCACGAACGCGAACGGCGCGTGGCGGGCCCCGGTGAGGCTGCGCGCGGCCTCGGCGAGGTTACGCGCGAACGCGTCGAACTCCTGATCGGGCCCCAGCCCCAGACCGATTTCGCGCAGTCGCGCCGCCCGCTGGGGCGCCTCCTGGTCCCTGGGCACCAGGAGATGGCCGCTGGGGTCGCTTGCGGGGTCGTACGTCACGGAGGGCTCCCTGTATGGCGGGTCGGCGGTTGGCTAGGCGGGACTGACGGGCACGGCGGTGAGGAGATGCTGGATGAGCGCCCGCAGCACGGAGGTCGCCGAGCGGCCGTCACGCGCGTCGCAGAGCACGATCGGCACCCGCTCGTCGAGTTCGAGGGCGGCCCGCACCTCATCGGGCTCGTAGTGGAACCCGCCGTCGAACTCGTTGACCGCGACGAGGAACCGGATACCGCGGTTCTCGAAGAAGTCGACGGCGTCGAAGCACGCCTGCAACCGGCGGGTGTCGGCCAGCACGACCGCTCCCAGCGAGCCGGCCGACAGCTCGTCCCACATGAACCAGAACCGCTCCTGCCCGGGCGTACCGAACAGGTAGAGCACGATTCCGTGCTGTTCGATGGTGATGCGGCCGAAGTCGAGCGCGACGGTGGTCTTCGTCTTCTGTTCCACGCCACTGAGGTTGTCGGTGCCCACGCTGGCCGTGGTGATGAGCTCCTCGGTGTTGAGGGGCTCGATCTCACTCGCCGCGGCGACGAAGGTCGTCTTTCCGACGCCGAAGCCACCCGCGATCAGGATCTTGACCTGGGTGGGGAACACCTCAGATTCGTTGTAGGCCATCGAGCAGCTTCTCCAGTAGTACTCGGTCGTTGAGATCGGCCGCGGGGCGCGGGGCTCGCATGGTCATCGCGTCGCTTTCCACCAGGTCGGCGAGGAGGACTTTGGCGACCATCACCGGGAGCTTCATGTGCGCCGCCACTTCGGCGACCGAGGTAGGGGTATGGCAGAGTCCGTGCGCCTTGGCGTGCTCCGGCCCGAGGGCCGAAGGCGACGGACCCTGCGCCAGGACCAGGGACAGTAGATCGAGTTCGATGGTGGGACGGGTGCGGCCGGAGCTCACCGTGTACGGGCGTACCAGGGGTCCGGCGGCGTCATCCAGCCAGATCTCGTCCTCACCCGCTGTCATGTTCACGGATTTCGGTGGGCCGGCGCGGTCGCGATCGGCCGGGCCGCGGTGTCCAGGAACGGCCGTACCGCCCTGATCAGCCTCGCCATCTCGAAGCCGATGACGGCCGGGTCACCGTCACCTCTGGCCAGCACCGCGAGGACCGAGTTGAAACCGGCCCACGAGATGAACAGCTGGCTGTGCTTGAGCTCCGCCACCACTTGGCGGACCTCGTGGCTGTCGTCGAACTTGTTCCCCGCGCTGCGCGCCATGGAGAAGAGCCCTGAGGCGAGTGCTGCGAGCTGTTCCGCGCTGACGCGGTCCAGGCCGTGGGAGGCTTTCACCATCCCGTCAGAGGACAGCAGCACGCTGCCCCGGATGACGGGAACCTCCTCGGCCAGCCCCCTCAACAGCCAAGCGAGATCCTGAGCCTGGTTAGGGGAGACAGCGCTCAATGGACGCTCCTTCTAGATTCGTGTGTTTCGTCAGCTGGTGCCGTCGGCGCCGGCCGCCGGCACGTCGGACTCCTGGCCGCTGCGCATACCGCGCTGGAACGCCGCCATCAGGCCCGGATTCTGGTCGGAGCACGGATCGTCGTATCCGAGGTCGGGAGCGTTGAGCAGCTCCGGCGCCAGGTTCGCCTGCGCGTGACGCCGCGGCAGCGAGGGGCGCTCGCCCGCCTGTGCGTCGACGCTCGGCTTCGCCGGGCGCAGCGCTTCCGGCGCTCCGGCCTTCGGTACGCCCGCGACCGGGTGGTCGCCCGTTCCCACTGCGGGTTGTTCGGCCGTACGCGCGGCGGCGTGCTCGTCGTCGGCGCGTACGGTGGCCCGCGCGCCGTTGGCGGAGACGAGCGCCGCCGCGGTCGGTGCGGTCGGCGCCGCGAGACCCGCGGGCACCGCCTGGGCCGGCGAGGCGATCGGCCCCGTCGGGGCACCGGTCAGGGCCGGTACGGGCTCCGGCGCGCTCAGCCGCTGCTCGTCCTCCTGCGCCTCGGACCCGATGAGCTCCTGCGGCACCACGACGATCGCCTGGGTGCCGCCGTACAGGTTGGTCTGCAGCCGCACCTCGACGTTGTGCCGCCGCGCGAGCGAGGAGACGACGAGGAGGCCGATGCGGCCGTCCTGCAGCATCTCGTCGATGTCGATGCGGCCGAGGTCGGCGAGCAGGTCGTTCAGCTGGCGCTGGCTGTCGCGCGGGATGCCGAGGCCGCGGTCCTCGACCTCGATGGCCAGGCCGGCGGTGACGGCCTCGGCGCGCAGGAGCACCTGCGTGTGCGGCGGGGCGAACTTGGTGGCGTTCTCGATGAGCTCGGCGAGCAGGTGGATGACGTCCGCGACGGCGCTGCCGTCGAGGGTGCCCTCGACGGACGGCACGACCTTGACGCGGTTGTAGTGCTCGACCTCGGCGATCGCCGAGCGCAGCACCTCGTACACGGTCACCGGCCGGCTCCACTGGCGCCGCGACGCGGCACCCCCGATCACCGCGAGGCTCTCGGCCTGGCGGCGCATGCGGGTGCTGAGGTGGTCGACCTTGAACAGGCCCTTGAGGAGGTCGGGGTCCTCGACCTGGTTCTCCAGCTCGTCGAGACCCTGGATCGCGCGGTGGGAGAGCGTCTGCATACGGCGGGCGAGGTTGACGAAGACCTCGACGCGCTGGTCGGCGCCTTCGGCGGCCCCGCCGCCCGCCGCTTCGAGGACGGCGTTCCAGGCTTCGTTCTGCGCCTTCTGCACCTCGTACGCGAGGTGCATGAAGGGGTCACGGCCGTCGGCGGGCGGGAACTCCATGCGGCGCGGCGCGACGGGCTCGGAGTCCCTGACCCGCGCGGCCAGCTCCTGGAGGTCCTTGCGGCCGCGTCCGATGAGCATCCCGAGGTCCGCGAGGCGCCGCTGCACGTAGTCCTGGCCGCGGGCCGGCTGGCCGATCAGCCGCTGCTCCCTGCGCGTCGCCGAGTCCGCACCGAAGATCGCGGCGGCGAGGACGGCCACCGCGCCGACCGCCGCCGCGACCAGCACGATGCGCGCGGCCACGGTGGATTGATCTGCTAACAGCAGGACGATGACCGCGACAAGCCCGAGGAAGGCCATTGCGGCCGTGGGCAGGACCGATACGTAAAGGTGATAGGCACGTATGCTGTTCGAACCACGGGCGTGTGGCCTGCCGTGTCGTCTGACTTCCTGGCGTTCGTCGCCAGCAACAGGCAGGGTGAATTCCGGCATCGGCGTCCTAGATACGGGGGGATCCGGTCGACAAGCACCGGTCACAATACTGAGTAATCGGCAGCAACATGGACCTAGCGTCTAATTGACGGTCGATTCAGTACTCCGTAGACACATGCCCATCTGCCCTAATTGCCGAATTTGCCCGTCCTGACATCCGTCAGTTCGCGGCATCCTCCCAGGGGATCTCCACGATGAGCGTGGTTCCGTCGCCGGCCGGGCTCGTGATCTCCATTCGCCCGCCGAGGGCGTTGACGCGGTCGGTGAGGCCGGTGAGGCCCGAGCCGCGGCTGTGGTCGGCCCCGCCGATCCCGTCATCGCGGATCGTGACGCGTACGTACTCCTCGCTCCGGGTCAGATCGATGTCGACCTTCGTCGCGCCGGCGTGCTTGGCCGCGTTCGTCAGCGCCTCGGACACGACGTAGTAGATGGTCACCTCGACGGGCTCCGGCAGCGGCAGCTCGGCCGAGACGGTCACGCCGACCTCGATCGCGGAACGGCGCGCCAGCACGCTGAGAGCGGTCCTGAGGCCGCCGCGGCTGAGGATCGCCGGATGCAGGCCGCGTGAGATCTCCTGCAGCTCCGCGACGGCACCGTCCATCGCGCGTACGGCGTCGGAGATCTGATCCTTGATCTCGGGCAGCTCCGGCGGCACCGCGGTCTCGATCGCCCGCAGCCGCAGCCCGATCGAGACCAGGTGCTGCTGCGTCCCGTCGTGCAGGTCGCGTTCGATACGGCGGCGGGTCTCGTCGGTGGCGGTGACCACACGGGCCCGCGAGGCGATCAGGTCGGCGTGGCTCTGGGCGTTCGCGATGGCCGTGGCCGCGAGCTCGGCGAACTCGAGCATGTGCTCCTCGATGTCGGCGGGAAGCGGCTCGGGCGTGCTCGACGAGGCGATCGCCACGCCCCACAGGTCCTTGCCGACCATGATCGGGCAGCCCACGGAGGAGACGACCCCGCGCTCGCGCAGCTGGGCGGTCAGCGCCCCGTTGCCGTTGTAGCTCTCGACCCGCCCCGGCACCCTCGTGTGGAACACCAGGTGGGAGACGGTCCCCTCTTCGAGCTTCCAGCGCGAGCCGGAGGGGACGATCTCCTCGTAGTTCCAGGAGCCGGCCGTGATCAGCGTCGTGCCGTCCTCTTCGTAGTGGGCGATCACGGTGTTGTCGGTGCCCAGCACATGGGCCATCTCCCGCGCCACCGCGTCGAACACCTCCGAGGGCGGCACGCTGCGCGCGATCAGCGTCGCGAGGTTCCGCAGCGCGGCCTGCTCGTCGGCGATCCGGCGGAGCTTGTCGTAGTTGGCCCGCGCGGTGCTGATGATCTCCTCACGCTCACGTGCCGCCCGCAGGGCCGACTCCAGCGACGGCACCGCCCGCTCCCGCAGCCGCCGCAGCGTCGGCTTCGTCAGGTCGGCCGGTACGACGAGCGTCGTGAGGGTCCCGTAGTCGCGCAGCGGAAACGTGGCGTGCGCCTCATCGGCGGTGAACGCCCCGGGCTCGAACCTGGCCGACGGAAGCCCGAGCGTACGTTCGAGCTGCCGCGCGGCGGCGGGCAGCGTGGCCTTCACGTCCGGCGTGCCCTGAAGGAGATCGGCGAGCCGCGCGGACAGGTCGGCGTCGGTCCGCGCGTCGACCTCGTCACCCAGCGACCGGACCAGCAGGGCGACCGCGGCCGCCAGGCACGCGACGACGAGAAAGATCGCCAGAGTCGCCAGGAAGCCACCCGTGGCGGGCCGCAGACTCCAGTCCGGCCCGACGACCGCGAGATCGAACGCGACCGCGCCGGCCACGGCGGTGGCGAGCCCCAGCCCGACACCCCACATGTACGGGACGAGCAGCAGGCCGGGCAGGTAAACCGAGATCAGCACCTGAACGGGCGTGACACGCCTGAGCAGCACCACGAGCAGGGTCTCGGCGGCCGTACCCAGAATCGCGATGAGAACCCCCATCGCGAACGCCGGCCGTACGGAGCGCTGTCGCAGCGCCAGAGACCTCAGACTCATACCACACTGTAACCGTCCCCCAAAAGCCGTTCGCCGGTTAGATGGTGCGCCGGGCGGGGTGAGGCCCGGCACACCATCACGTCAGCCCGGACCAGGTGGTGCCGTTAGCCTAAGCGCCATGCGTCCGGTGACCGCGGTGATCCTCGACCTGTGCTGTGTGATGGCGTTCGTGCTGATCGGACGGGCCGGGCACAGCGAGGGTGAGACCGTCGCGGGGATCCTGACGACGGCCTGGCCGTTCCTGGCGGGACTGCTGATCGGCTGGGCCGCGACGCGGGGGTGGCGGCGGCCGGCGTCGCTCGCCGGTACGGGCGTCGGGGTGTGGCTGGCGACCGTCGCCGGAGGGATGGTGTTGCGCGTGATCTCCGGTCAGGGGATCGCGGTCACCTTCGTGCTGGTCGCCCTGGTCTTTCTCGGGCTGTTCCTGCTCGGCTGGCGCGCCCTGGCGTACCGGCGCGTGGCGACCTAGGAAAACCCTCGACGGCCGATCAGGCGTTCGCGATGAGGAGTGCGAGCGCCAGTACGGCCAGGATCGCGACGGCGATGGCGACTCCTCGCGAGTCGCGCCGGCGTCCGCCGCCTACGGGCGGGATGCCCGGGGTCAGGTTTCCGTCCGTGCCGTTGTGGTGGTGATGGTGACCGCCGCCGGATCCGCCGTGGTGATGGCCTCCGCTGAAGCCGCCTCCGTGATGCGACACCGTGGTCTCCTCCCAGTCAGGTTGAGGTGTTAGACCTCCGGACACGGCCGATGGTTCCCCCGTCATCCACGGCAAACCATCCCACCGCTATCAAACCGTCACGTTGGCGACATGTTGACGGGACCGCCGTCACCGGCGAACGTCGTCCTGAGAGCGCTCTCAGTACTTGGACGACCACGGGTCCCCGCCGACCGGCGGTCGTCCGTCCTGCCTCCCTCCCCCACAGAGAACAGGGAGCCCATCGATGCAACTCCGCCAACATTCCCGTCTCGCCGCGATCGCGTCCGCCGCGGTCCTGCTCCTGCTCGCCCTCATCGGGTCGTCCCTCCCGGCGCAGGCGTCCACCGCCGCCACACGTACGGCGACCATGGACGACCCGTTCTGGGGTGACACGACCAACATTCCCGCCGCCCAGAACGTCGTCATGGTCAAGGTCCTGAACAAGACCAACGGCAAGTACCCGGACAGCCAGGTCTACTGGAGCTTCAACGGGCAGACCCACTCGATCGCCGAGCAGCCGTACATCGACATGGCGGCGAACTCCGCCGGCCGCATGTACTTCTACCTCGGCTCGCCGAACGGCCAGTACAAGGACTTCATCGAGTTCACGGTCGGCGCGGACGTGTTCAACGGCAACACGACGCGCGTCGACGGGTTCGGCCTGAAGCTCGCGCTGCGCCTGCACGCCCACGACGGGTACGACGCGCAGGTGGGTGAGGACCAGGCGACGTTCGCCGAGGACCGCGCCGCGACGTTCCAGCGGTTCGTCAACGAGGTGCCGACGGAGTTCAAGCACCTCGCCCAGGTGCAGGCCCCGTACTACATCTCCTCGCCGGGCGGCGACAGCGCCTTCCGTGACGGCGGGCAGTACGCGAACTACTTCACCGGCTACGCCCAGTCGGTCGGCGTGAACGAGTCCACGTCGAACATCACCGGCTGCGCCGGCTCACTGGCCACGAACCCGGGCATGTGCTCGGCTCTCAACCGGCACGTCGCGCAGCTCCCGCAGGATCAGTGGTCGGACCCGAGCAAGTTCTACCAGGCGGCCCCGGCCAACTACTACGCCAAGTTCTGGCACGACCACGCCATCAACCACCTCGCGTACGGCTTCCCGTACGACGACTACGCGGGGCAGTCCTCGTTCATCTCCCACGGCGACCCGCAGTACCTGCTCGTCGCCGTCGGCTGGTAGGCGAACCGCTCACGCACCCGGCCGCGCCGGCGCGGCCGGGTGCGTGAGCGCGGTCAGCGGGCGACGTCCGCGCGGGTCACCGAGAGGTAGCCGACGAAGCAGACGATGATCGCGGCCAGGACCAGGCTGACCGGCCCCGTACCCCAGGCGAGACCGCCGCGCGCGTGGGAGACGCCCATCCAGTCCGCGAACGACGCGCCGAGCGGCCGCGTGACGATGTAGGCGAACCAGAAGGCGAAGATCGCGTTCAGCCCGAGCAGGCGCCGCGTCAGGGCGGGGATCGCGATGAGCACGGCGAACATCACGCCGGAGGCGAGGTACCCGAGGTTCATCGTGACGGCGGTCAGGTCACCCGCCGCGGTGCCGAGCGCGAACGTCGTCATGACGGTGGCCCAGTAGAAGAGCTCACGGCGCCGGGTGACGATGCTGTGAATGGAGAGGGTCTTCTCGCAGGCGTACCAGAGGGTGAAGATCGCGGCCAGCGCGACCACGAAGAACGCGGTCGACGCGACATAGGGAATTCCCAGGCCGACGTGCAGGACATCGGCCGCCATCGTGCCGAAGACACTGACCATGACGACGGCCGTCCAGTAGATCGCGGCGACATATCGCCGGACACCGAGTTGTACGGCGAGCGTGGCCGCGAGGACGACGCCGGCGATGCCGACGGCAATGACCGGGTTGAGGCGATGGGCCAGGAAGTCCGAGGTCGTCTCGCCCATGCCGGTGGTCAGAACCTTGACGATCCAGAAGTACGCCGTCACTTCCGGAACCTTGCTCATCATATTCCGGGCGGAGACCTGAGGGTCGTGCGGCCGGATCCCGATCGTTGCCATGCCGGCAAGGATCGCATATCGAAGACGGCACCGATGACCATAGCCATGCGCCGGAAGAATTGAAAGCCCGCGCATTGTCACAAGCGCCGGAGAAAGGTTAGAGAAAGGTTAATTCCGCAGGCGGGCGCTACTCGAAGAGGGACGTGTCCCCCGCGCCCCGGCGGAGGATCTCGGGCTCGTCCTGGGAGAAGTCGATCACCGTCGTCGGTGTCTCACCGCAGTCGCCGGAGTCGAGGATGGCGTCGACCGCGTGGTCGAGCAGTTCCTTGATCTCCCACCCCTGCGTCAGGGGCTCGCTCTCGTCCGGCAGGAGAAGCGTGCTCGACAGGAGCGGCTCGCCGAGCTCGGTCAGTAGCGCCTGTGTCACGGCGTGGTCGGGGATCCGGACGCCGACGGTCTTCTTGCGCGGATGCAGCAGCCGACGCGGCACTTCCTTCGTCGCCGGCAGGATGAACGTGTAGCTGCCGGGCGTCGCCGCCTTGATCGAGCGGAACAGCGCGTTGCTGACCTGGACGAACTGCCCGAGCTGGGCGAAGTCCTTGCAGACCAGGGTGAAGTGGTGGCCGCTGTCGAGCTGGCGGATCTCTCTGATCCGGTCGATGCCGTCCTTGTTCCCGAGCTGGCAGCCGAGCGCGAAACAGGAGTCCGTCGGGTACACCACCAGCCCGTCCGCGCGGATGATGTCGACCACCTGACGGATGGCCCGGGCCTGCGGATTCTCGGGGTGTACGTCCAGATACCTCGCCATTCACGCAGCTTACGGGCCGGATGAGCCCGGCGTCCCCCGTACCCTCACAGCGAGAAAGTTGCTTAGGGCAACCAATCGGACTTATGATTGCCTCAGGCAACCAAACAGAGCCGGCAGCGAAGGAGCCTGATGGCAACCGCAGTCTCGGCCGGCGTACGGGAGAGGGATCTCGACGCCGCCGCCCCCATGTCGCACCGCCAGATCCTGGAGGCGCTCTCCGGGCTGCTGCTCGGCCTGTTCGTGGCGATCCTGTCGTCGACCGTCGTCTCGAACGCCCTCCCGACGATCATCGCCGACCTGCACGCGAGCCAGACGACGTACACCTGGGTGATCACCGCGACGCTGCTCGCGACCACGATCACCACCCCGATCTGGGGCAAGCTCGCCGACCTGACGAGCAAGAAGGTCCTGGTCCAGCTCGGGCTGATCGTCTTCGTCGCCGGCTCGGCGTTCGCGGGCCTCGCGCAGAACCCAGCCATGCTCATCTCGGCCCGTGTCATCCAGGGCGTCGGCGCCGGCGGCCTGACCGCCCTGGCGCAGGTGATCATGGCGGTGATGATCGCGCCGCGTGAGCGCGGCCGTTACTCCGGCTACCTCGGCGCCGTGTTCGCGCTCGCCACCATCGGCGGCCCGCTGATCGGCGGCGTGATCGTCGACACGTCCTGGCTGGGCTGGCGCTGGTGCTTCTACGTCGGCGTGCCGTTCGCCGTCATCGCGCTGATCGTCCTGCAGAAGACCCTTCACCTGCCGGTGAGCACCCGCAAGGTGAAGGTCGACTGGGCCGGCGCGACGCTGATCGCCGCCTCGGCCTCGCTGCTGCTCGTGTGGGTGTCGTTCGCGGGCCACGACTACGACTGGATGTCCTGGCAGACCGCGGCGATGATCGGCGGCACCGTCGTCCTGGCGCTGCTGTTCGTGTTCGCGGAGAGCCGCGCGAGCGAGCCCATCGTGCCGCTGCACCTGTTCCGCAACCGCACCGTGACCCTGGCGACGATCTCCAGCCTGCTCATCGGCATCGCGATGTTCGGCGCGACGACCTTCCTCAGCCAGTACTTCCAGCTCGCGCGCGGCCTCAGCCCGAGCCGGGCCGGCGTCATGACCCTGCCGCTGATCGGCGGCCTGGCGGTGGCCTCGACCGTCGCCGGGCGGATCATCACCAACACCGGGCGCTGGAAGGCCATCCTGGTGCTGGGCGGCCTGTTCATGGCCACGGGCTTCGGTCTCATGAGCCTGCTGCGGCACGACACCCCGTACTGGCAGGCCGCCGTGTTCATGGCCAGCGTCGGCATCGGGCTGGGCATGACCATGCAGAACCTCGTGCTGTCGGTGCAGAACCAGGTCCGCCCGCAGGAGCTCGGCGCGGCCAGCTCGGTCGTGGCGTTCTTCCGTACGCTCGGCGGCGCGGTCGGCGTCTCCGCCCTCGGCGCGGCTCTGTCGAACCGGGTCGCCCACTACACGAACGACGGTCTCGCCGCCATCGGCGTGCACAGCACCGGGAACGGCGGCGGCGCGATCCCCAAGCTGGCCGCGCTGCCCGCCCCCGTACGCGCGGTCGTCGAGAACGCGTTCGGTCACGGCGTCGGCAACGTGTTCGGCTACGCGGCGCCCGCGGCGGTCCTCGCGCTGGTCACCATCCTGTTCATCAAGGAGGTGCCGCTGCGCTCCTCCGGCCCGACGGCAGACGGGCCGCCCTCCGCGGCGACCTCCGTACGCGGCCGGCACGCCGCGACGGCCGAGCAGGAGCCCGCCGCGCACGCGGACGGTGTCGCCATCGGCGGCTCCGTGCGTGACGACGAGGGGTTCCCGGTGGATCGCGCCGTGCTCACCCTGACCGACATCGGCGGGCACCAGATCGGCCGTACGGTCGCGCGGGACGACGGCCGGTACGCGCTGACGGCGCCGGGCCGTGGCACGTACGTGCTGATCGCCTCGGCGGAAGGGTGCGCACCGCACGCCACGACCGTGGTGGTCGGCGCCCTGCCGGCCGACGTCGACCTGACGCTCAGCGGGTCGTACGGGCTGCTCAGCGGCATCGTCCGCAGCGCACGCGGCGTGCCGGTCCCTGACGCGAGGCTGGTGGTCACGGACGAGCACGGTGAGATCGTCGCGACCGGCACGGCCGACGCCTCCGGCCACTACGCCTTCGGCCGGATCCCGGGCGGCGCGTACACGCTCGCCGTCAGCGCCGTCGCGTGCCGCCCGGCCGCGATCCCGATCGAGGTCGGCGGCGCCGAGACCCGCCAGGACGTCGAGCTGCCGGCCGGGGCCCGGCTGCGCGGCACCGTGAGCGCCGACGGGCGCGGGCCACTTCCCGACGCCCGCGTCACCCTGCTCGACGCCGCCGGTAACGTGGCCGGCGTCGCGCTGACGGGGCCCGACGGTGAGTACGCCTTCGCCGATCTGGCCGGCGGCGAGTACACCGTGACGGCCTCCGGCTATCCGCCGGTGGCGAGTACCGTCACCGTCAACGGCCACGGCGAGGACGCGCACGACCTGCGGCTGGGACACCCCGCGCCATGACGGACGTCATGGCGAGCGAACCGAAGACGGAGATGATGGACGACAACGAGGCGTACGACGCGGTGGAGCACCAGCTCGGAGTCCTCCTGCGCCGGGCGCGGTCGCTGTCCCTGTCGATGATGCGCGAAGTGCACCACGAGCTCGACCCGGCGGTGTACGGCCTGCTCATCGGCCTGTACGACTGCTCCCCGGCGCGGCCGAGCGAGCTGGCGGGATACTTCGGCGTCGGCAAGGCCACGATCAGCCGCCAGCTGAAGGTCCTTGAGGACCTCGGCCTCATCGAACGCCACCCCGACCCGGACGACGGCCGCGCGCACCTGCTCGCCCTCACCACCGAGGGGCAACGACGCCTCGACTCCGTCCGCACCGCCCGCCGTGAACGCTTCCGCTCACTGCTGGACACGTGGCCCAACGAGGACGTCCAGGTACTGGCCACGATGCTGGCCCGCCTCAACAACCTGGTCCAGAACGAGGGCAGGCCCGTACGCGCCCGCGCCGGCGGCGCGAAGGACTGACAGAGAACTTCGCGGCGATCGACCGAATGGGTTTCGACCTTCGTTGAAACCATTGTGTTCATTGCCCTCTTTCGCCAGGGTCGACCAGGTACGGGTTTCCGGCAGAAGAGGAGTTTCCATGCGCAAGCAGATGTTGGGACTGCTGGGAGCGTTGTCGATCGGTTCCGCGGCGCTGGTCGCGGGCGGTACGGCCGCCGGCGCGGCTCCGTGGCGCCCACGGCTCTCAACGGAACGGTCTCCGCGCAGAGCACGATCAGCGGCAAGATCTCCGGTAAGGAAGCCATTTCCCGGGCGAAGTACTGGTACACGCACCGCAACTCGATCCCCTACAACGGCGGCGCGACCTACCGTGACCCCGACGGTCACCACCGCTACCGCCAGGACTGCTCGGGCTACGTCTCCATGGCCCTGCACCTTTCGCCCAGCGGCATCGGCGCGCCGAGCACGGTGAGCCTGCCGGGCTACGGCACGAAGCTGAAGTCACGCCGCAGCATGAAGATGGGCGACTACACCGGCATCCTCGGCAACGGCACGGCCGGTGCCGCCGGCCACGTCCGTCTCTTCGAGAAGTGGTCGAACAAGGCCCAGGGCACCTACTGGGCGTACGACTTCGGCTCGACGCCGGTCAAGCACGCGGTCTACAAGCTCAGCACGGACCAGCCCCGCAACGGAATCGGCTGGAGCGCCTACCGCTACAAGAAGATCAGCTGATCGACGCGGTCCCTGTGGCTTCGGTGGCGGCTCGCACCGGCGCCGGAGCCACGGGCCCGCCGGCGTAGGTCAGGCGCCCACCCGCGCGGCGGCCGGTGAGGGCATCGAGCCCAGGAGGCTGACGCCCAGCTCGGTGATCCGGTGGCACACCGCGTAGCCGTCGCGTTCGGTGGTGATCAGGCCGGCCTCGCGCAGGACCTTGGTGTGGTGGCTCACCGCGGCCGGTGAGATGTCGGCGACGCGGGCGACGTCGGTGGTGCTGCACCCGTCGATCGTGGCCCGCAGGACCGCCGCGCGCGTACGCCCGAGCAGGCCCACGATGGGCCGGACGCCCTCGGGCTCGGCGGCGCCGGCCGGGAAGGCACCGCGCCGTCCGACCGGGAAGACCAGGATCGGGTCGCGCCCGGGGTCCTTGAGCGTCGTCGGATGGTGCCGGCAGAAGAACGACGGGACGAGTACGAGGCCACGGCCGCCGAGGTGGAGGTCCTGGTCGACGTGGCCGTCGATCTCCAGCACCGGATGCTTCCAGCGGGCGAAGGGGTGCAGGCTCTCCAGCAGGCGTTCGACGCCGTGGCCGCCCAGGACGTTGACCTGCCGCGCGCGCTCCGCGTCGATGTCGTGCGAGATCTGCTTCCAGTACGGCGCGAGGGCGATGTCGAAGAACTCCGCCAGGTCCGAGGTGATCTGGCGCAGGACGCTCGCCGTGTCGCCTCTCTTCTCATAGAACGGCACGCCTCGCGTACGCGCGAGCTCGGCGAAGTCGCCCAGGACCGACTCGCGCGACGTCGACAGCACGGCCTCCATCGCCGCGGCGAGGTCGTCCTCGCCCCGCGTCGGCGTGATGAAGTCGACCGAGTAGCCGCGCGGCGGCGCCAGCTCGAACAACGGGTGCAGCGACGCGGGGATTCGGGACCGGATGACGCGCCGCCAGCCGTCGAACGGCGGCTCGTCCGCGCGCTCCTGAAGCGTGTGCAGGCCCATGACGATCTCCCACAGGACGTCGCCCGACGAGGCGACCGTCGTACGGGCCAGATCCGTTGGGTCGAAGTGGACACGCAACATCGGCGTTCCCCTCCCGGAGGTCTCCGGTCGTGGCCGGCGCCACCCGGCGGGCACAGATCAAGGATCGCCCTATCCGACGGGAATTCCCATCGGCATGGTTCCCCAGTCGACTCCGGCGGTCATTCGGGGCGCACGCCGACGATGGGGCTCCGCCAGGCCTCACCGGCCGGGAGGCCGGCCCGCCAGAGCCCGCGGTGGACCTCACGGAAGCAGTCGTGGCGGCGCAGCGTCGCCCGGATCGCGGTCTGGCTGGTGGACGCGGGCAGGGGCGGCAGCTCGGCCGCGAGCTCGGCCGGCGCGCGTACCGGGACGACCGACCGCGCGAGCCTGTGCAGGCACGCACGGGCGCGTACGACCTCGGCCGGGACGCTCCGCGCGAGATCGGCCCAGGCCGGGACGGGGGCCATCATCGAGGTGAAGGCCGCCGAGGTGATCTGGTGCTCGACGGCGAGCTCCACCGACGAACCCGGCGACGGCGCCCGCACCGCGCAGGATGCGCCGGCGGTCTTCGGGGGTGGCCGTCCACAGGCTGAAGCCGGCGACCGCCGCGATGCCGGCGACGGCCCACGGCGAGACGTTGTTCCACACCCACTTCACGCCGGCGACGCCGCCGCGCCCGGCGAGTTCGGAGACGCCGCTGACCGAGCGCAGGAGCTCGCCGCCCGTGTCACCGGCGGAGCCGAGGACGGCGACCCATTCGCCGTGGCGCCGCAGGTCGGCGTCCGGACCGTAGACGGCCCGCAGCGCCGGCTCGTCCGTGCTCAGGAAGAACGCGCCGAGCTGGAGGGCGAGGACCGCGCTGTCCGGGGAGTCCAGGCGGGCGACGCGCCGCTCCTCACCGGGATCGAGGAGCCCGGCGGCGGGGTCGACGAGGTTCAGATGCGGGAGGTAGTCGGCCTCCCACCGGCGGATGAAGGCGTCGACCGGCACCCGGCCGGAGTACCGTGCGGCCTGCCGCGCGACCTCGTCGAGGACGTGCCGCGCGCAGAACAGCCGGATCGTGCCGTTGCCGGCGAGGTTGACGAGGATGGTGCGCCGCTCGTGCCGGGACGCCTTGCCGGCGTCGCGGAGCAGCGTCTCGGCGTCCGCGACCACCGGCCATCCGGCGTGCTCCCGCGCGTCGGGGGGCGACCCGATGATCGGTTTCACGGCGTCGCGCAAGTGGGTCCTGCGGGCCGGCACGCGTGAGGTGGGCTCCGGCAGGTGGTCGCGCGGCGGATCGGGTGGTGTCGTCATCGCTCGAAAACGGTACGCCCGGCTTGCGACAGTTCCCGGGCACCGATCGGGGAACGCGAGTGGCTCAGCCTCGCCCGAGCCTCAGGCAGGAGCCGACCACGCCTCCGACCGTGCCCCCGACGAGATGTCCCGCCGCGGCGAGCCGGCCGCGGAGGTGCCCGCCGGTCGCCGGGCTCCGGCCTGCCCTCCGAGCCGTACGCCGCCGGCCACCGGCCAGTGCGCACGCCCCCATGACGATCGGCATCGGTCCGCGCGTGCCCTCGACCGACTGGATGGCGACGCTCGCCAGCGCGACGGCCAAGGCCTCGTCGGCCGCGACGTACAGGCGGATCCCGACCCAGTCCTCGCCGTGGTCACCGGACGAACGGATCTCGGCCTGTCCCGAGTGGGCCAGCACCTCGCCCATCCGGTCGATCGCGGGGCGTCCGAGGCGGAGTTCCACAGCCGATTCACTGTGCACGTGCAGGATTTGAGTGCCGCGAACGGCCAGCGCGTGTCCGACTCCGCACTCCGCGCGGGCGCGGCTCACTCCCGGCCAGGTCTCGACCTGCGACAACAGTCGCGCGGCAGGCGAAGGCTCGCTCATCACGGGCATACCCATACCCGTATCGTCTCGCCGAAGTACCCCGGAAAGGAACCGTCTCGGACGTAATCGTTACGCCGGAAGTCGCCCTCTGGTCACGTCGCCGTCGCGCCCCGGCATCACGCCGTTCGCGGTCCCGCAACAACTGACGCACCGGGCCGCGGCGGCCGGTGTCCGCGGTCGCGCGGTCCCCGTGCCGAAGCGGACGTCCTCGTAGTGGCCGATCAGCTCGTCGCAGACGCTGTTCCAGTCGTTGCCGCGTACCGACAGGAGCGCGTGACGGGCCATCCGCCGCCGCAGCACCGGATCGGCCGTGAGGGTCGCCACGGCGTCGCGCAGCTCGTCCGTGTCGTCAGGTTCGTACAGCAGGCCGTTGAAGCCGTGCCGGACCAGGTCGAGGGGACCGCCGGCGGCGGGTGCCACGACCGGCACCCCCGCCGCCAGCGCCTCCTGAACGGCCTGGCAGAAGGTCTCGTCGGCGCCCGTGTGGACGAAGACGTCCAGCGAGGCGACCAGCTCCGACAGGTCCCGTCCGGTCTGGAACCCGGTGAAGACCGCGTCGGGCAGCAGCCGCCGCAGGCGCCGCTCGGCCGGACCGTCACCGACCACGACGAGCCGTACGCCGGGCAGTCCGGTCAGGTGCCGCAGCAGCGACGGGCGCTTCTCGGCGGCCAGCCGTCCGACGTACCCGACGAGCACCTCGCCGTCCGGCGCGAGCCGGGCCCGCAGCGCCTCCGAACGGTGGCTCGGGTCGAAGCGGCGGCCGTCCACGCCCCGGCGCCACAGCGCCAGCCGGGGGACACCACGCCGGCCCAGCTCCTCCATCGTCGGCCGCGACGGCGCCAGGGTGCGGTCGGCCTGCTCGTGGATGCGCCGGATCCACGCCCACACGAGATGGTCGGCGCCCCGCAGCCCGTACCGCCGCGCGAACCCGACGACGTCGGTCTGGAAGACGGCGACGGCCGGTACGTCCAGCCGCCGGGCGGCCGCGACGCCGGACGCGCCGAGCGTCAGCGGAGCGGCCAGATGGATGACGTCCGGTTCGAAGTCGGCCAGCACGCCCGTGACCTGCCGGGACGGAACCCCGAGGACGAACGACCGGTAGAACGGGAGGGCGACCCCTCTCGTCAGCCGCACCGGCTGGCCCGCGTGGCCGTCCGGCCCGGGGCCCGGCGCGACGACCAGCACCTGATGGCCGCGCCCGGCCAGATGCTCCATGACACGGCACACCGAGTTCGTCACCCCGTTCACCCGGGGGAGGAACGACTCGGTCACGATGGCAACCCGCATGGTGACTGAGCTTGACCACGTCACGCGACGGCTCCGCCGCCTCGGGGTACCGCAGGAGCGAACAACGGACGAACGGCACCGATCACGCCCGTACCGCAACCCGGCCTGTCCGCGGTGTGACATCTCCGTGACGCCGCATTCAGATTCCTGTGAGGATCCGACCCCTTAACGGCCTCGCGACATCACGTTTAGTGTTCGGCGGGTAACGCAAAGCATCGTTCATATGACCGTCAGTAACACCAAAACGCCGCCGTAGTGGGGAGACTGTCATGACCAGCGAGGCCATCGACGAATCACCGTCCGGCGAGGGCCGGCTGAGTCTCGACACCCGCGCGGCGCGCAACCTGGCGACCACCACCAAGTCGGTGCCGCAGACGCGGGGCATCACCCCGCGGTGGCTGCTGCGCAGGCTGCCCTGGGTCGAGGTCTCCGGCGGCACCTACCGGGTGAACCGCCGCCTCAACCTCGCCGTCGGGCAGGGCCGGGTCGCGTTCGTCCAGGCGGGCGCCGACGACGTGCGCATCGTCCCGGAGACCCTGACCGAGCTTCCGCTGCTGCGGGGGTTCGGCGACACGGCGCTCCTGACCCACCTGGCACGCCGGTTCACGGTCCGCCACTTCACGCCCGGCGAGGTCATCGCGGACGCGGGAGCGCCGGTGACGGAGGCGTTCATCATCGCCCACGGCCGGGTCGAGCGCCTCGCGACGGGCGAGTACGGCGACGTCCAGAGCCTCGGCGTGCTCGTCGACGGAGCGCACCTCGGCGACGAGGCGCTCAACCGGTCCGAGCCCGCGTGGCAGCACACGTACCGGGCCACGACGGCCGGGACGGTCATGGTCGTGCGCTGGCGCGACTTCCAGCAGGTCCTCGACGAGTCACCGCAGCTCCAGGCGCACATCGAGGCCCGCCTCGCCGTCGCCGGCCGCGCCGTCAACCGCAAGGGCGAGGCCGAGGTCGCGCTGGCGTCCGGGCACGAGGGCGAGCCGGAGCTGCCCGGCACGTTCGTCGACTACGACCCGGCGCCCCGCGAGTACGCCCTGTCGGCCGTGCAGACGGTCCTGCGCGTCCACACGCGCGTCCAGGACCTCTACAGCGAGCCCATGGACCAGCTCGAACAGCAGCTCCGGCTCGTCGTGGAGGAGGTACGCGAGGAGCAGGAGCGCGAGCTGCTGAACAACCGCGACTTCGGGCTGCTGCACAACGCCGAGTACGACCAGCGCATCAGCACCCGCGGCGGGCCGCCGACCCCCGACGACATGGACGACCTGCTCACCCGCCGCCGCGGCACCCGGCTGTTCCTGGCGCACCCGAAGGCCATCGCCGCGTTCGGCCGCGAGTGCAACCGGCGCGGCCTGTACCCCACTCCCGTCGTCGAGGACGGACAGCCGATCACGGCCTGGCGCGGTGTCCCCGTCTTCCCCTGCGACAAGCTGCCCATCAGCGAGGGACAGACGACCACGATCGTCGCGATGCGGCTCGGCGAGGACGACCAGGGCGTCGTCGGCCTGCGCCGCACCGGGCTCACCGACGAGTACGCGCCGGGGCTGAGCGTCCGGCCCATGGGCATCGGCGACCGGGCCCTGAAGGAGTACCTGGTCTCCGCCTACGCCTCGGTCGCCGTTCTCGTACCCGACGCGATCGGGCTGTTGGAGAACGTCGACATCGCCCAGTGAGCATTCCCCCGCACGCATTCCACATGAAAGGAACACATATGACCATCGCGAGCGTCTACCAGAACGACGTCGCCAACTACTGGAACGCCGAACGCAACCCCGTCAACCTGCGGCTGGGCGACGTCTCCGGGATCTACCACCACCACTACGGCATCGGCGAGGTCGACTGGTCCGTCCTGGACGAGACCGACGAGGACGCACGCGACGAAGCGGTCATCACCGAACTGCACCGGCTGGAGAACGCCCAGGCGCGCCTCCTGCTCAGCCACCTCGGCGACATCCGGCCCGAGCACCGCCTGCTCGACGCCGGCTCGGGCCGTGGCGGCTCCAGCATCATGGCCGGCAGCGCCTTCGGGTGCCGGGTCGACGGCGTCTCCATCTCCCAGACGCAGGTGGACTTCGCCAACGACCAGGCGCGTCAAGCACGACGTCGCCGGCAAGGTCCGGTTCCACCTGCGGAACATGCTCGACACCGGCTTCGAGGCCGGCGCCTTCCAGGCGATCTGGAACAACGAGTCGACGATGTACGTCGTGCTCGACGACCTGTTCGCGGCGCACTCGCGGCTGCTGGCGCGCGGCGGCCGGTACGTCACCATCACCGGCTGCTACAACGACGTGTACGGCCTGCCGTCCAAGCCGGTCTCCACCATCAACGCCCACTACGTGTGCGACATCCATCCGCGCAGCGCCTACTTCCGCGCGATGGCGGCGAACCGGCTCGTGCCCACCACCGTCGTGGACCTGACCGCGGACACCATCCCGTACTGGGAGCTGCCGCCAGAAGGCGTCGGTCGCCACCGGCATCGAGGACACCTTCCTGGACGCCTACCGCAACGGCGGCTTCCAGTACCTGCTCATCGCCGCAGACCGTATCTGAGTCCGCCGAACCGACCAGGAGCAAGCCATGCCGTGTGACAGTCGACGTACCCCGTCCACCCCGTTCGCGGGCGGACCGACCGGTATGGGGACCGCCGCGGCGCTCCTGCCATCACTGCTCGCCGCAGCGCGGCCCAGCCGTGAGGCCCCCCTCCCCGGGGCGGTGCTCCGGGCTACGCCGAGCACCCCTGGGGCGACGGCACGCACTCACCGCTCTACTGCCCGGTCGCCGAACGCTCCGACCAGGGCCTCGCCGACGAGGTGGACTCCCGGCTGGGGTCCTGGGCGCGCGACCGCGGGTTCGACGACGACGAGCTCGAAGCGCTGGGCAAGGCCGCGTTCGGGCGGCTGGTCACGCTCGCCCACCCCGACACCGACGATCCCGACGCGCTCCTCATCGCCGCGCAGCTCAACGCGAGCTGGTGGGCGGCCGACGACTACTACGCCGACGACACCGCGCTCGGTGCCGTGCCCGCGCTGCTTCCGCAGCGCCTGACCCTGGCGATGGCGGCGATGGACCCGGTACCGCCCGCTGGGGACCTCACCCCTCCGCTGCACGACGCCCTCCAGGACGACCTGGTCCTGCGGATGCTCGACTCGGCCGTCGCGCCACCTGAGCCGCCATGGCGACCCCGGCCCAGGTCCAGCGGATCTGCTATTCGACGTTCGCCATGTTCGTGACCTGGACGGCGTACGCGGCCTGGCGGGAGACCGGGGAGTACCCGCCCGCCTGGGAGTACCTCGCGGCGCGCCAGCACGACAGCTTCTACACGTCCATGACGCTCATCGACGTCGTCGGCGGCTACGAGGTCCCGGCGAACCTGTTCTACGAGCCGCGCGTACGCCGCGCCGCCATTCAGGCCGGCACCGCGAGCGTGATCGTCAACGACCTGCACTCGGTGGCCAGGGACGCCGCCGACGAGAACCCCGTACTGCAACCTGGTGCTGCTGATCGCCGCCGACCGCGGGTGCTCCGTCGACGAGGCGACCGAACTCGCCGTGACGCTCCACAACGACCTCGTACGCGCCTTCGAGGCCGGCCACCGCGAGCTCACGGCCGTCCCCTCGCCCGAGCTACAGCGCTTCCTGCGCGGGCTGCGCGCCTGGATGGGCGGCGGCTTCGAATGGCACGCGACGAACTCTCGTTACGCGACGTGAGCATTTTCGAAATCAACGTAATCGCACACGGCGGCCGGGCCATTTCAACATAGCCGCCAATGTATTGACGTATTCGGTCAGGCTGCTTAAATTCAATTCAACATCGAGATGTCCCCCCGCCCTCCTGTCTGCCCGCGCCGGCCACCGCAGACGACGATTCGATCCCCCTCCGCACCGTGGAGTCGTCGCCATGCGCAGAAAGTTCTCCGCCCTCATCGCCGCGGCCACCGCCGGGCTCCTCCTGCTCGGCGTCGTGCCGGGCACGAGTACCGCCTCGACGGCACGGCCCGCGTCGGCCGAGGCCTCGGCCGCCGCCGGCGTCCTGATGTCCTCCTACGACGCCGGAGCCGGCTGGTGGCCCAGTAGCTGGTGGAACACCGCCGCCACCCTCACCACGCTCATCGACCACGCGGACCCGCAGTACGACTGGGTCATCTCCAACACCTTCGACCTGAACAAGGGCCCGTTCCCGGCCGGGCAGCGCAGCAGCGACGCGATCGAGGGGAACTTCGAGAGCCGCGCCATCGACGACACCGCCTGGTGGGGTCTCGCCTGGGTGGCGGCCTACGACCGCACCCACGACCAGCGCTACCTGTCGATGGCCACCACGATCGCGGACTACGTGAACCAGTACTGGGACACGAGCACGTGCGGCGGCGGCGTCTGGTGGGACCGGGAACGCACCTACAAGAACGCCATCACGAACGGCCTGTACCTGCGGCTCGCCGCGTCGATCCACACGCGTACCTCCGGCGACACCGTCTGGCTCGACCGGACCCGTACGGCCGCGAACTGGTATCTCAACAGCGGCCTGATCAACGGCTCGAACCTCGTCAACGACGGCCTGACCTCCGACTGCCACAACAACGGCCAGACGGTCTGGACCTACAACCAGGGCCTGGCCATCGGCGGCCTCGTGGAGGCGTGGCGCGCCACCGGCGACACGAGCCTCCTCGACGCGGCGCGACGCCTCGGGGACGCCTCGCTGACGGGTCTCACGAACGTCGGGATCCTCACCGAGTCGTGCGACGGCCAGAACTCCTGCGACGACAACCAGAAGCAGTTCAAGGGCATCTTCAGCCGCTACCTCGCCGACCTCGCGGCGGCCACCGGGACGGCCGCGTACACGACGTTCGCCCAGCGACAGGCGGCCTCCATCTGGGCCAACGACCGCGACTCGGCCAACCGCCTCGGCCTGCGCTGGGCCGGGGGCAGCCCCAACGTGTCCGACTGGCGCACCCAGGCCAGCGCCCTCGGCGCGCTCAACGCCGCGGGCTGACAGCGGGGCCGGCGGACCGTCGCGACGGTCCGCCGGCCCGCCGTCCGTCAGGGCACCGCCGGCCATTCCTCGAACAGCACCGCGCTTCCGCCGGCGTCGGACGCGGCGACGACGAGCCGGCCGCCGTGTTCCTTGAACGGCACCCCGTTCTCCTTGAGCAGTTCCCGTACGCGGCCGAGGTCGTCGACGGCGGTGGTGAAACCGACCATCGACGGCTCGGCCGGGGCACGGCCGCCCGGGACGACGTCCCCCACGTGTTCCGGCGAGACGACGGTGACGCGCGTCCCGGCGCCCGCGTCGACCTCGAAATGGCCGCCGGCGGATCTGTGGCCGCGGCCGGTGTAGCGGCCGTATTTCTCGGCGTAGCCTTCGGGGTCCGCGGCGCAAATGATCGATTCGGTCACCCGGCGCGCGCCATTGGCGTGTTTCATGAAGCGCGGCTGCAATACCAGCTCCGGCGTGAGGTGGTGCGCGACCTGAATGAGGCCTTCGGGGTTCACGGCCCGCGGAAACGAGAACACCAGGGCCTTCATCGTCTTCGCGCCGTCCGGCGTGTCGACGTCGCGCTCGAAGGGTTTGACGTCCGCGCACTCCACGCCCTGGGCGACGAGCCTGCCGCGCAGCCCGTGAATGTCATCCGCGTTGAAATGCATCACGTGCATGCCCTCGTAGCGGGCCAGCGGGACGTCGAGGTCGTACGGCCCGCGCTGCTCGGGCGTCGTGCTGTCCCACCGGCCGGCGTCGGTGTGTCCCAGCACCTCAAGGTAGTTGTCGCCGAAGATGGCCGTACGGTTGCCGGCGCCGAACGTCTCGGGGGCCCTTCCCGGCGCGAGGATGATGCGCGGCTCCGAGAGCGGCGTGAAGCCGAATCCGAGCCGCTCGTACGCCGCGATGGTCCGGTCCATGTCGCGGGTGATGAGACCGACGTGATGGAAGCCGGTGGCGTTCGTCGTCATCGGCTCGCGATCCCGGCCGGGTCGGACGCCACGCCGCACGTCTCGTCGAAGATCATGGTGTGGCGGCTGTGGACGTCATAGGCGGGCCACACGGCGCTGGAACCGGGCCTTCCGTGGACGGCGAAGGACGTCCAGGCCTCGCGCATCAGCCGCGCCACCTCATCCCCCGAGTCGTCGGGCAGACCCTGGAGCATCGGCACGTTCGCCGGGTCGACGCCGAAGACCAGCGGCAGGTCGAGGCAGTGGCACGCGCCGAACGAGGAGCCGAGCGCCGACCAGTCGAGCCGGTACGCGAAAACACGCGCGCCCGCCCACGCCGCCTGCTCGGCGAAGGTCAGCGACGGCCGCTCGAACTCGATGTCCGTCACGGCGACGGCCAGGGCGTCGGCCGGACGGTGGCCGTTCCTGCTTCGCCAGTAGCGCCTGGCCTCACGGGGGCCGACCCTGGAGCGCAGGTAGGCGTCCACGTCCTCGCGGCTCGCCGCCCGCGCCGCCGGATCCCCGGCCATCGCCAGCGCCTCGTCCCGGTTGGTGCCGATCATGACGGCGATGTTCGCCTCGGCCGCGCCCAGGGCGGCGGCGCGGAGGAACCCGTCCGGGTCGGCCAGATCGTCGACGACGGGGAAGAAGGGCGGCTCCACCCGGCCGAGTGACGCGGTGTCGCGGGCGAGGACACGGTCGGCCTCGATCAGCCGTGCCGGCTCGGCGTCCTCCAGCCGCCTGCGGACCTCCTCCGGCGGCGCACCGCCCAGCCCGAGTACGTCGAGGTACAGCGCGGTCCGCTCGGACGCCTGCTCGGCGGACAGCGGCGGGAGCCCGGCGGGCGCGCTGGCGAGCACCACTCTCCGGAACAGCGACCTGGCCTCGGGAAGCGCGAGCACGCACAGGATCGAGTGCGCGCCCGCCGACTGCCCCATCAGCGTGATCTCGCCGGGATCGCCGCCGAACGCCTCGATGTGCGCCGCCGTCCAGCGGATCGCCTCGATCATGTCCCGCAGGCCCATCCGGCCGTCGGCGAGCCCGTCGTAGTACAGGTAGCCGAGCGGGCCGAGGCGGTAGTTGACGCTCACGACGACGACGTCGCCCGCCCGTACCAGCTCCACCGGGTCGTACCAGTCGAGCGACCCGGCGCCGGAGTTGTAGCCGCCGCCGTGCAGCCAGACGACGACCCGGCGCTTCTTCTCGTCCGGTGCCGGGGTCGTGATGGTGAGGGTCAGGCAGTCCTCGTCCTGGGGACGGCTGAAGTCGCCGATGGCGGCGCGCAGGCGCGACGGCGCCTGCGGGGCGATCGGGCCGTGCTGCGTCGCGTCGAGCGTGCCCTCCCAGGGCCCGATGGGTTCCGGCGGCCGGAAGCGCCGTCCGGCGACCGGCGGCTCGGCGTACGGAACCCCGCGGAACTGGACGAGTTCGTGGTGCGGGGCGCCGCGCAGGTCACCGAGGGATGTGTGTGCGGTGAGCTTCGTCATGCCGAGGAGGCTGCCCGCGCGGCCCGGAACGGCCGACTGTCCGGGCACCGGGCGCAGGGATCCGACACGAGATAGCTTGTCCGCGATGGAAACAGACATCCTCGACGACCTCGACCGGTCTCTGGTGCACGCCCTCCAGGTGAGTGCCAGGGCGCCCTTCGGCGTCATCGGCGAGGTGCTCGGCGTCTCGGACCGCACCGTCGCGCGGCGCTACACGCGGCTGCGCGGCCGTGGCGTCCTGCGGGTCATCGGCCTGCCCGACAGCCGGCGTCTCGGCCGGACCGAGTGGTTCCTCCGCCTGCGCGCCGTGCCGGACAGCGCGGTGCCCATCGCGCGTGCCCTCGCCCGCCGCGACGACATCTCCTGGGTCATGCTCACCTCGGCGGGGGCCGAGATCACGTGCCTCGCCACGACGTCGTCCACCGACCAGCGCGACGCCCTGCTGCTCGGCACGCTCCCCCGCAGCCGGCAGGTCGTCCAGGTCGACGCGCTGTGCGTCCTGCGCACCTTCTTCGGCGGCGCCACCGGCTGGAACGGCCGCGCCGGCGCCCTGACCCCGGCGCAGGTGAGCCGTCTCAGCGGTTCCGGCGTCGGCACGGCCGCGCGTACGGTCGAGACCGCCCTGGACTCACAAGACGAACGGCTGCTCGCCGAACTCCGGCTGGACGGCCGCCTCCCGCTCACCGAGCTCGCCTCGGCGCTGGGCTGCTCCGAGACCGCCGCGGGCCGCCGGCTCGAACGGCTCCTCGCGTCCGGCGTGCTGTTCTTCGACGTCGAGATCGCCCCCGAACACCTCGGGTACGGGGTGGAGGCCCTGCTGTGGGTGACCGTCGAGCCCGCCGTCCTGGAGGAGACCGCCACCGAGATCGCCGGGCACCGCCAGGTCGCCATGGCCGCCGCCACCTCCGGCTCCACGAACCTCCTCGTGCTGGTCGGCTGCCGCGACGTCGCGGACCTGTACGACTACCTCGCGCACGACCTCGGCCGGCTGCGCGGCGTACGTGCCATCGAGACGTCGCCCGTCATCAGCACCGTCAAGCGGGCCGGCACCCTGCTGGAGCCCCGCGCCCCGTCCCGTACGTCACGGTGACGGCGGGCCGACCTGGGCCGCTTGCACGATGTCCCCGCCGGGATGCATGATCCAGGTCGCGATCTTGGAGGGCGTGTGACGAACACCGGGACCGCCTCTGCTCTCACCTTGGGCGACTACGCCCGGCTGGCGCGGGAGAGGCTCGACGGCGGCGACTTCGACTTCATCGAGGGCGGCGCGGGCGAGGAGACGACCCTCGCCGCGAACGCCGGCGCGTTCGACCGCGTACGCCTGCGGCCCAGTGTCCTCACGGGCGTCGGGCAGCCGGACATCACGGCCGGGATCCTCGAACGCACCTGGCGCGCGCCCATCGGCATCGCCCCGATGGCCTACCACACGATGGCCGACCCGGACGGAGAGGTCGCCACGGCGCGCGCCGCGGGCGCGGCCGGTGTTCCGCTGATCGTGAGCACCTTCGCGGGTCGGACCTTCGAGGAGATCGCCGCAGAGGCCTCGTCGCCGCTCTGGCTCCAGGTCTACTGCTTCCGCGACCGTACGGTGACGCGGCGGCTGGTCGAGCGCGCGGAGCGGGCCGGGTTCGAGGCGCTGGTCCTCACGGTCGACGCTCCGCACCTCGGGCGGCGGCTGCGTGACGTGCGCAACGCGTTCCGGCTGGCGGACGGGATCGCGCCGGCCAACCTCGCCGGCGACGGCTTCTCCTCGCCCGGCGAGCACGCGCGCGCGGAGTTCGACCCGCTGCTCGACTGGTCCGTGGTCGAGTGGCTCCGCTCGATCAGCTCACTCCCGGTGCTCCTCAAGGGGATCATGACCGGCAAGGACGCGCGGCACGCGATCGACGCGCACGCGAGCGGCGTCCTGGTCTCCAACCACGGCGGGCGGCAGCTCGACGGCGTACCGGCGACGCTGGACGTACTGCCCGAGATCGTCTCGGCGGTCGCGGGCGAGTGCCCGGTGCTCATCGACGGAGGCGTACGCCGCGGCCGTGACGTCCTGGCGGCGCTCGCGCTCGGCGCCGACGCGGTGCTCCTGGGCCGCCCGATCCTGCACGGCCTGGCCGTCGGCGGGCAGGAGGGCGTGGCGCGGGTCCTCGGCATCATCACCGACGAGCTGACGGACGCGATGGCGCTCGCCGGTGTGCGTTCGGCCGCCGACGCCGGGCCCGACCTCGTACGACTCTGAGCGTCACCGCACCGGCCGGTGCCGGTGCGGTGACGGGGTTCAGACGGGTACGGCCTCGATCGCTCCCGTGGTGACGCTCTTCACCGTGAAGCCGGCGTCCTCCAGCAACGCCGTGTACTCCTCGGCGGTGCGGTCGCGCCCTTCCATCAGGACCAGCATCAACAGGTCCACGATCCGGTTGCGCGGCTTGGCCCAGGCGCCCGCGCTCGCGCTGGAGGCGTCCGGGGCGGCCGGCAGGAGCTCCTCCAGCACCAGCAGCCGCGCCTCGGCGGGCATCGACGCGCGCAGCCGCTTCAGCACCTGGCGGACGTTCTCGTCGTTCCAGTTGTGCAGCACGCGGCGCAGCACGTACAGGTCGCCGTCGCCGGGCACGTGGTCGAAGAAGCTGTCCGCGTCGATGCGCACCCGGTCGAGCACGCCCGCCTCGGCCAGCCGCTCGCGTGCGCGCTCGGCGGCCTCGGGCAGCTCCACCAGGACGCCGCGCAGCTCCGGGCGCTCGGCCAGGACGTCCGCCAGCAGGCCGCCGTCGCCGCCGCCGAGGTCCACCATCATCCGCGCGCCGTCGAACAGCCCGGCCGCCGGGGGCGCGGGCTCCGGGGCGGCGGACATGGCGGAGTTGAAGGCGGCGGCGAGCCCGGGGTCGTCCCCCAGGTGCTCATAGAACGGGCGGCCGTACCGGTCGTCGAAGGCGGGCTTGCCCGTCCGGACGGTGTCGAGCAGCCCGTCGAAGCACTGGTACACCTCCGCGCCGTACAAGGTCGCCGTGCCGTGCACGGAACCTGGCACGTCCGAGCGGAGGTACTCGCCCATCGGGCTCAGCTCGAACCGGTCGGCGCCGGTCTGGCGCAGGACGCCGGCGTCGGCGAGCGCGGCGCACAGCCGCTGGAGCGCCACCGGGTCGAGGTCGGCGGCCTCGGCCAGCTCGGCCGTGGTCGACGCCCCCGCCGCCATCCGGTCGGCGAGCCCCAGCACGCTGAACACCGAGCACGCCTGCGCGGTCCACGTGGCGCACAGCATGCCGAGCAGCCGCTTGCGGAAGTACTCCCCGTCACGCGCCATCGGCAGGGCCCTCCGCGAGTTCGGTGCGCAGGAACTCCGTCACCTGACGCACCGCCGTGCGGGCGTCCTCCAGGACGCCGGACATCGTGAAGAATCCGTGCGTCATTCCGTCGTAGCGGGTGAGCGTGACGCGTACGCCGTCCTCCCGCATACGGTGCGCATAGGCCTCCGCCTCGTCGCGCAGCGGATCGTATTCGGCGGATATGACCAGAGCCGGCGGAAGGTCACTCAGAGTCTTCGCGCGCAGCGGCGACGCGAGCGGATTATCGCCGTCTTCCGGATCGGCCAGATAATGGCCCCAATACCAGTCCACGGAATGGCGATTGAACATCACGGGGTCGTCGATCTCACGCCGCGACGGGGTGTCCGCGTGGTAGTCGGTGTTGGGGTAGACCAGTACCTGGCAGCGCAGTGAAGGGCCGCCACGGTCGCGCGCCATCTGGGCCACGGCGGCGCTGAGGTTGCCGCCGGCGCTGTCACCGCCGACGGCCAGCCGGCGCGGGTCACCGCCCAGCGACTCGGCGTTCTCGGCCAGCCACTCGATGGCCGCGTAGGAGTCCTCCGGGGCCGCGGGGAACACGTCCTCCGGCGCCCTCCGGTACTGCACGGACATGACTATGCAGGACGCGTCCGCGCAGATCTGGCGGCAGACGCCGTCGCAGGTGTCCAGCGTGCCCAGCGTCCATCCGCCGCCGAACAGGTAGAGCAGCACGGGGAACGGCCCCTCGCCGCTCGGGCGGTACACACGCGCCGGCAGGTCGCCCGCGGGCCCGGGCAGGGTGAGATCGCGCGTCTCCCCCACCGGCACCACCGCGCCGCCGCCCGCCTGGATCGACGCGAGATCGTCCGCCCGCGCCTGCTCCAGCGACAATTCATAGAGCGGCTTGGTCGAGTCCTTGCGGCGTCCGTCGAGCATTTCTGCTACTTGCGGATTGAGAGGCATGAACTTCTCCAGCGAGATTCAAGCGAAATTCGAGATGGATGGATTTCTGCATCGGTATCGTGGTCGAGCGTTTCATCTTTACATTTTTCAATGTGTGGCCGCCAGGGCACGGAGAGATTTTGGGAGTGGGGATGAGCAGGTTGATTACGGAGCCCGCCGGGCTGACCGCCGCCGATCTGCACCGCAGCCTCAGCGATCCGCTGCTGGACACGATGAACTTCCTCAACGAGGTCACCGTGCGCTATCCGGCGGCGATCTCATTCGCCCCGGGCCGTCCGCACGAGGAGCCGTTCGACGCGGACACGATCGCCGGCCACATCCGCGCGTACACCGAATACCTCGCCGGTGAGCGTGGGATGTCCGAGCAGGAGGTCAGCCGCGCGCTGTTCCAGTACGGCCGGACCAACGGGCAGATCCACGAGCTGGTCGCCCGCAGCCTCGAGAACGACGAGGGCATCAAGGTCTCTCCCGACGCGGTCGTGATCACGGTGGGCGCGCAGGAGGGCATGCTCCTGGCGCTGCGCGCGCTGATCCGCGGCCCCGAGGACGTCGTCCTGGTCGCCTCGCCCTGCTACGTCGGCATCACCGGAGCGGCCCGGCTGCTCGACGCCCCCATCGAGCCGGTGCCGGAGGGCCCGGACGGGTTCGATCCGGCGGAGCTGCGCGCGGCGGCCAAGCGGGTACGCGCGGCGGGCCTGCGGCCTCGCGCCTTCTACGTGGTGCCGGACTTCGCCAACCCAGCGGCACGAGCATGCCGGTGGAGGCGCGGCGGGAGCTGCTGGACGTCGCCGCCGAAGAGGACCTGTACATCCTGGAGGACAACCCGTACGGCTTCTTCTCGCGCACCGGCGAGACGCGGCCGACGGTCAAGTCGCTGGACACCGACCGGCGCGTCATCTACCTCGGCTCGTTCGCCAAGACCTGCCTCCCCGGCGCCCGCGTCGGCTTCGCCGTCGCCGACCAGGAGGTACGCGCCGGCGACGGCACGGTCACGCTGCTCGCCGACGAGTTCTCGAAGATCAAGAGCATGACCACCGTGAACACCTCGCCGGTGAGCCAGGCGGTCATCGGCGGCATGCTCGTACGCGCCGGCTGCCGGCTGCGCGACGCGAGCACCGAGCGCATCGCCCTGTACCGGACGAAGATGAACGCCATGCTCGCCGCGCTGGAGCGCAACCTGCCGAGCGGCATCGGCGTGAGCTGGAACGCCCCCGACGGCGGCTTCTTCGCGGTCGTGAACGTGCCCTTCGCGGCCGACAACGAGGCGCTGATCCGGTGCGCGAACGAGTACCGGGTGCTGTGGACGCCGATGAGCTACTTCTACCTCGACGGCGGCGGACGCCATCAGCTGCGCCTGTCGAGCAGCTACCTGAGCGTGCCGGAGATCGAGGAGGGCATCGGGCGGCTGTGTGAGTTCATCGTCGCCCAGTGAGGTCGTGGTCCGGCTCCGCCACACGTCGGGTGACGAGCGGCGTACGGCCCACGCGCTGCTCGCCTCGACCGCCGCGTCATGCGCCGGCGTCCACGTGAGTGCGGTGACGCTGGAGCGTACGGAGGCCGGCGCGCCGCGGTTGGGCGGCGGCGCGGCCGGCCTGCACGCGAGCCTCAGCCACACGGGCGGGCTGGTCGCCGTGGCCGTCTCGCGGATCGGCCCGGTCGGCGTCGACGTGGAGCCGGTGCGCCCGATGCCCGCGCTGGCCCTGAGCAGGCGCTGGTTCGCGCCCGAGGACACCGAATGGCTGCTCGGGCGGCCCGCCGAGACCGTGTCGCGCGACTTCCTGTCGCTGTGGACCGGCAAGGAGGCCGTGGCCAAGCAGTACGGCACCGGGCTGCGCGGCGGCAGGCTGCTGCGGCAGCGGATCGCCACGCCCAGGACGGGCGCCGGCGCGCCGTACTGGCAGCCCGCCGTCGACGATCCGGACGTCGTCGTCGCCCACTGGGAACCGCACGGTTTCCTGCTGGCCCTCGCGGCCGGGCGGGCGGAGCGCGACGCCGGTCTCCGCCTGGACATCGCCACGGCACGTGCTTCTAGCGGCGCTCAAGGTGATCCCGAGCCGGGCCCGATAGCTTCGCAATCAGGGGAGATCCCGGTGGCCGAGTCACGCAGTGGAGGACAGACCATGACGGGTGCGTCCGACGTGGAATCGGCCGGTAGCCGATGAAGAAGGCACTTGTCCTCGGCGGCAGCATCGCCGGCATGATCGCGGCCCGCGTCCTGTCCGACCACGCCGACGAGGTATGGATCGCCGAGCCTGACCTCCTCGAAGACGCCCCGGCCACCCGCCGCGGCGCGCCGCACAGCACCCAGGCCCACACGCTGCTCGGCAAGGGCCGTACGGTCATCGAGCAGCTCATGCCCGGGATCGTCCGACAGATGGTGCGCGAGGGCGGCCAGCTGATCAGCAGCGGCCCCGGCGGCGCCCAGTGGTTCCTGAACGGCCGCCCCAAGGTGCCCGTACGCGGCGGCAGCGTGGTCAGCGTGTCGCGGCCGTTCCTGGAGTGGCACATCCGGCGCAGGGTGCTCGCCCTGCCCAACGTCTCGCTGATCAAGGGCCGGGCGACCGGCCTGACCATGACCGGCGACCGCGTCGACGGCGCGCTGATCCGCCCGCCCGGCGCGGTGGACTCCGAACGCCACACGGCCGACCTCGTCGTCGACGCCACCGGACGCTCCAGCCGGCTGGGCGACTGGCTCGGCCAGCACGACTACCCCGCGCCGGACAAGCAGCGGATGGCCCTGGACCTGGGCTACGCCACCTGCCTGTTCCACCGGAAGCCGGGCCAGCGCCTCGGCGGCCACGTCGCGGCCTACTCCCTGTACACGGCCACCAAGGCCCACAACGGGCCCAGCTCGATGACACCGGTCGAGGGCGACCGCTGGCTGACGCTGGTCAGCGGCTACGGCGACCGCCGCCCGGGCCGCGACTTCGAGGACTTCAAGGCACGCTGCCGCGCCAACCCCGCGACGCCGCTGCAACTGCTGCCGGACGCCGCCGAGCCGGCCAGCGAGGTGTTCGTGCACCGCTTCCCGGACAGCCTCCGGCGTGACTTCGACGAACTCTCCCGCTTCCCGGCCGGGCTGGTCGCGCTGGGCGACGCGGTGGCGTCGTTCAACCCGACGTACGGCCAGGGCATCTCGGTGGCCGCCCTGCAGGCGGTGGCGCTCCGCGAATGGCTGAGCGAACCCGGCGCCGTGGACGACCCCGCGCACCCGTACTTCCGCCGCGTGCGCGCGGTGATCGACGACGCGTGGAGCTTCAACGCGTCACAGGACCGCTACCTGCCCCACGTCGACACGGCGAAGCCGTTCGGCGGGCGCCTGCGCTGCGGCCTCTTCGAGGCGGTGCAGTCCGCCACGATCACGGACGAGGTCGTGCACCGCGCGTTCCTGGAGGTCGTCAACATGACGGCCACCCCGGACCGCCTGCGTACCCGGGAGATCCTCTGGCGCACCGGCGCCGCCGCGGCGAAGATTCGCCGCTCCACCTGACGCACGGCGGACCGCGTCGCGCCGAGTGACACGAGGCGGTCCTTGCCACCATGACGCGAACCGCCCGCCTGCACCCGGGTGCCTGGGTGGCATCCGGGTGCAGGCGCGGGCGTCAGCTCTGGCCGTTCAGCTGGCCGTGCAGCTCGTCGGCCATCTCGGCGACGGTCTGACCGCCCAGCATCTTGGTGATCGGCAGCAGCGTGCCCAGGTCACGGTGGACCCGGGTGCGGACCTCGACCGCCATCAGCGAGTCGATGCCCTGCCGCTTGAGCGGCCGCTTCAGGTGGAGCTGGGTCGACGACAGGCCGAGAACCTCGGCGAAGACCCCGGTGAGGTAGGTCTCCACGGAGTCCCGGTCGGTCAGCGCCATCCCGGACCCGTTCGCCGGGCTCGCGGGCTTCGGTGCCGAGGGTTCCGGCTTCGGCGCCGTCGACGCGGGAACCGCCGGTGCGGCGGGCACCGTACGGGCCGGTGCCGGAGCCGCGGGCACCGTACGAGCCGGTGCGGGCGGCGGGGTCGCCGGTGACGGCCGAGACATGTCCGGTGCGAACGAGGCCGGTGCCGGGGACGGCGCCGCAGGCAGCGGAGCCGGGGCGGCGAGCAGGGTCCGCAGCAGCGGCGAGTCCGCCGCCTCCTTGTGCGCGGCGGCCCACTTCGGCCAGTCCGCCGGGAGTACCGCGACGTTCGTGGCGTCCCTGGCCAGCAGCAGCCGCAGCGCCTCGATGCCCTCCCGTGGGCTGAACGTGTCGATCCCGGCCGGGGTGATGTCGCGGTTCTGCTCACGTCCGGCCCTGGCCGGCATGCCGACCGACCAGAAGCCCCAGTTCACGCTCAGCGCCGTACGCCCTTCCAGGCGGCGCCGCTGGGCGAAGGCGTCCTGGAAGATGTTCGCCGCCGCGTACGCGCCGAGCATCGGGGAGCTGAGCACCGCCGAGCCCGAGGAGAACAGGACGAAGAAGTCCAGCGCGCGCTCGGCGAACAGGCCGTCGAGCACCAGGGTGCCGCTGATCTTCGGCCGCAGGATGTCCGACAGGACACGGGCGTCCAGCTCGGACAGCGGGCAGTACTCGATCACTCCGGCCGTGTGCGCCACGCCGCGGATCGGCACGGCGTCCTGTTCGAAGTGGTGGACGACCGCCCGCATCGCCTCCTCGTCGGCGATGTCGACGGCCTCGTACACGGCCTGCACGCCGTGCCGTCGCAGGTCCGCCAGCCAGCCGGCGGCTCCGCTGTCGGCGAGCGGGGTGCGTCCGGTGAGCAGCAGGTGCCGGGCGCCCTCGCGTACCAGCCAGTCGACGACCACGCGTCCCAGGTCGCCCAGCCCGCCGGTCACCAGGTAACCGGCGCCCGGGTCCACGCGTACCGGCCTGTTCTGGACCGGGGCGGGCTCGGGCTCCTTGGCGGTCAGCTCGGCCGTGGACACCAGCACCTTGCCGATGTGCTTGGCCTGGGCCATGTGCCGGAACGCGCCGACCAGGTCCGCGGACGGGAAGACGCGGTGCGGCAGCGGCTGCAGGATGCCGGCCTGCACCACGGCCATCGACTCCTCCAGGAGGTCGCCGAGCCGCCGCGGATCGCTCTTGCCCAGATCCACGATGTCCACGACGAAGAAGGAGGCGCTGCGCGCCAGCAGGCGCATGTCCAGCGGGGTGCCCTCGATGAGGTCACGCCGGGTCAGCTCCAGGTACCGCCCGCGGTCGGCGAGCAGCCCCACGCTCTTGAGCATCCCCTCGCCTGCGAGGGTGTTGAGGACGACGTCCATGCCCTCGCCGCGCGTGTCCGCCCTGATCTGGTCGGCGAAGTCGGTGGTACGCGAGTCGTAGACGTGCGTGATGCCCATCATCTGCAGCATCCCGCGCTTCTCCGGGCTGCCCGCGGTCGCGTACACCTCCGCGCCGCGCCAGCGGGCGAGCTGGATCGCGGCCATGCCGACGCCGCCGGTCGCGTGGTGGATCAGTACGCGCTCGCCGGCCCGCAACTGGGCCAGGGTGATCAGCGAGTACCACGCCGTGGTGAGGCCGAGCGGCAGTGACGCCGCCTCCTCGGCGCTGATCCGTGCCGGACGGTGGCGGACGAGCTGGGCGTTGACCGACATGTACGTCGCGGCGGGCGCGTCCAGGGAGATGGCCACGACCTCGTCGCCGGGCGCCAGGCCGGCCACTCCGGGACCGACCCGCGTCACCGTGCCGGCGCACTCGCCGAGCAGGAGCCCCGGCACGCCCGGCAGGGTCGGGTAGGTGCCCATCGAGACCAGCACGTCGCGGAAGTTCAGCCCGAAGTAGTCGGCGCGTACCTCCACCTCGCCCGGGCCGGGCTCGCGGCGCGGGACGGGGCCCATGCGCATCCCGTCGAGCATGCCGGGCGTGGACGCCTGGAACTCATACGAGATCTGGTCGTCGTCGGGCCGTCCGCCCTCGGCCGGGCAGGCCAGCAGCCGCGCGGCGTAGCGGTCGTTCCCGCGCAGCGCGAGCTGGTCCTCCGGCCCGGGTGCGGCCAGTTCACGGCGCAGCGCGGCGGCGAGTACGTCCGCCGGGCCTTCCGGGTCCAGGTCGACCAGGGTGCAGCCGAGGTCACGGTGCTCGTGGGCGACGACCCTGCCCAGGCCCCAGACCGGCGCCTGCAACATCGTCACGGTCTGGTCGGCGTCGACGACGCGGTACACGCCGCGCGTCACCAGCGTCAGCCGGGGAGCCTCGGGCAGACCGGCGCTGCTGAGCGCCTGCACCAGCCGCAGCACGCTGGCGGCGCCGAGACGCTCGGCGTCCGGCGCCGATGCGTCGTCCGCGTCCAGCGTCCACAGGTGGACGACGTCGCGCGGCGACAGGCCGTCGAACTCCGCGCGTACGTCGGCGAGCAGCCGCCGGTAGTCACGCGGCGCCGCCGGGTCGATCTCGTACCGGCCGGGTTCGACCTTCCGGTACGCGTCGCCGGGCAGCACCACGACCTCGGCGTCCAGCGCGGCGCCGACGCCTCCGCTGTCGGCGAAGACCAGGCGACGGCCGCCCGGCGCCTCCTCGTCGGGGAGCGCCGGCAGCGACTGCCACCGCAGCTCGTGGAACCAGCCCTCGGGGTCGCGCACGGAGTCCGGCGGCTGAAGGTACTGCAGGCGCAGGCCCTTGAACTCGATGATCAGCCGCCCGTCGGCGTCGGCCACCATGAGGTCGCCGGAGACGGAGTCGGAGCGCCAGGCGGTGACCGGCACCGCGTGCGCCCACGCGGGCACACCGGCGTCCGGGTGGATCACCACCTCGTCGATGCCGCCCAGGACGAACGCCGCGGACCGGTCATCGGCCGGGATCAGCGACGCGATGACCTGCCCGCACGCGTCCAGCAGCGCGGGGTGGCCCGTGTACGCGGACGGGTCCACGCCGGGCCGTACCTCGATGCGGCCCAGGGCCTGGCTCTCGCTCGTCCAGAGCTCCTCGATGCCCTGGAACGCGCCGAGCCATTCGTTCCCGCGCGCGGCGAACCGCCGGTAGAACTCCGAGCCGTCGGTGTGGACCGGGCCCGCCGCCCGCAGCTCGTCCAGCGGCAGCCGCCGCTCCTCCGGCGGGGCCTGCCGGGTGACGGTGCCGGTGACGTGCACGTTCGGCTCGTCGGTGTCGCCCGCGTCCCGGCTCGTCACCGCGAAGTCCCAGGTGTCGGACCCGGTCGAGGTGAACTCGATGGACAGCGTGACCGCCGTACGGTCCGGCGGGAAGAAGAGGGCGTCGAGGTACCGGACGTCGCGCAGCACCGGAACCTGCCCGGGGCAGAGCCGTCCGGCGGCGGCGTTGACCATCTCCACGTACGCCGTGCCGGGCAGGACCACGGTGCCCTGCACCTGGTGGTCGTGCACCCACGGCTCCCGTGCCAGGTCGACCACCCGCTCGACGCGCCGTACGGTCGCGGCGGACGCGGACGCCGGCGCGTTCTCGGCGGGGGTGAACCAGTACCGGCTGCGCTGCCACGGGTAGGACGGCAGCCGGACGTACCGGGCGCCGCCGAACACCTTGTTCCAGTCGACCGGGTAGCCGGCCCGGTGCAGCTCGCCGAGGGTGTCCAGGATGTTGGCCCGCTCAGGTTCGTCCCGGCGCAGGCAACCGGTGGCCGTGCCGCCGGTATCGGACAGCGCCAGGCACTCCCGGATGGCCGGCAGCAGGATCGGGTGCGGGCTGATCTCCACGTACACCGTGGCGCCGCGCTCGGCCAGGTGCGTCACGGCGTCGCCGAACCGCACCGGCTCGCGCAGGTTGCGCACCCAGTAGGCGGCGTCCAGGTCGGCGCCGTCCCGTGGCGCGTCGTCCACGGTCGAGTAGAGCGGGATCTCGCCGGCACGCGGGGCGAGGTCGCTGAGACCCGCCAGCAGCTCGTCGCGCAGCCCGTCCATCTGCGGGCTGTGCGAGGCGACGTCCACCTTGACCTGGCGGCAGAAGACGCCGCGCGCGTCGAGGTCCTTGACGATCGTGGCCAGGGCCTCCGGGTCGCCGGCGATGACGGTGGAGCGTCGGGCTGTTGCTCACGGCCACGGACACCAGGTTCTCGTGCCCGGCCAGCGCCGCCTGCGCGTCGGCGACGGACAGCTCGACCGAGTACATCGCGCCCTGTCCGGCCACGCTCCTCAGCAGCCGGCTGCGGCGGCAGATGACGGCGCCCGCGTCCTCGACGCTGAGCGCGCCGGCGGCGCACGCCGCGGCGGCCTCGCCCATGCTGTGGCCCACGACGTAGTCGGGTTCGACGCCCCAGTCGCGCAGCACCGCGCTCAGCGCGGTCTCCATCGCCCACAGCGTCGGCTGGACCGTGTCGATCGACGCCGGAGTGTCGTCCTTGCCGGTCAGGCGGTCGATCAGCGACCAGCCCGACTCGGCGCGGATCACCGCGTCGCAGCGCGTCAGCACATCGCGGAAGACCGGCGAGGAGTCCAGCAGTTCGCGGCCCATGCCGTCCCACTGCGAGCCCTGGCCGGGGAAGACGAAGACGACCTTGGGCCGTGGCGCGTCCACCGGAGCGTTCTCGGTGGAGCCCAGCAGCGGCCTGGTCTCGCCGGCCGCGTACGCCCGCAGGCGCTCGGCGAGCTCGTCGGGTGAGGCCCCGACGGCGGTCAGCCGGCTCTCGTGGTGCTGGCGCCGGGTGGCGGCGCTGAAGCAGATGTCGCGAAGCCGCTGCTCGCGGCCGTCGCCGTCCGATTCGAGGAACTCGGCGTAGCGGGTGGCGAGCGCGGTGAGGCCGGCCGGGTCCGGCGCGGACAGCGTCAGGAGCTCGGCCTCAGGCGTGCCGTCGCCGGTCTCCGGTGCCGCGGTCTCCGGCGCGTACTCCCCGACGACCACGTGCGCGTTCGTGCCGGAGATGCCGAACGAGCTGACGCCGGCCAGGCCGGGACCGCCGGTCTGCGGCCACTCGGTGTTCTCGCGTACGAGCCGCATCCGGAGGCCGTCCCAGTCGACCTTGTCGGTCAGCTCGGTGGCGTGCAGGTTGCGCGGGATCTGGCGGTTCCGCAGGGCCATCACGACCTTGATGAACCCGGCCAGCCCGGAGGCCGCCTCGGTGTGCCCGATGTTGGACTTCACCGAGCCGACCAGGCACGGGGCGTCTTCGGGCCGGTCGGCGCCGACCACCGCGCCGAGCGCGCCGAGCTCCACCGGGTCGCCGGCGGGGGTGCCCGTGCCGTGCGCCTCGATGTAGTCCACCTGGCCGGCCGGCACGCCCGCGTCGGCGTACGCCGCCCGCAGCGTCTCCTCCTGGCCGAGCTGGGACGGCGTCATGAGGTATCCCTCGGACTTGCCGTCATTGCCCAGGGCGGACCCGTAGATCACTGCGTGGATCACGTCGCCGTCCGCTTCGGCCTGGGCCAGCGGCTTGAGGACCACGACCGCGACGCCCTCACTGCGGACGAAGCCGTTGGCGGTGGAGCTGCCGAACTTGCACCGGCCGTCCGGGGAGAGCATCCCCGCGTGGGAGAACGGGATGGTCTCCGCCGGGGAGGTGACGATGTTCACGCCACCGGCCACGGCCAGGGCGGTCTCGCCGGAACGCACGCTCTGGTACGCCAGGTGCAGCGCGGACAGGCCGGAGGCGCAGGCACTGTCCACGGTGACGCTCGGACCCCGCAGATCGAAGGCGAAGGACACACGTCCGGACATGAAGCTCCGCGCGCCGCCGCCCAAGGCGTACAGGTCCGTGATTCCGGCGCCGGTCAGCATCTCCGAATATGCGGAGGACATGCCGCCGACATATACGCCGGTACGCAGCTCGGAGAGGTGTTCGCGGGTGAGGCCGGCATCGGCCAGCGCATCGGCCGTGGTCTCCAGCAGCAGTCGCTGCTGCGGGTCCATTCTCTCGGCTTCGCGCGGTGCTACTCCAAAGTAACCGGCGTCGAACTCGTCGATCTGGTCTAGGAAGCCACCTAGACGGCTGACGATACGGTTGGGAGTGCGCGGTCTCGGGTCATGGTATGTGTCAATGTCATACCGGCTGACCGGCACTTCGGCGATGGCATCCTCGCCGCCGCTCAGGAACTGCCAGAACTCCTCCGGCCCGTACGAGTTGGGGAATCGGCAGCCGATGCCCACTACGGCAACGGGTATCCCTTTTGGTTTACCTGTGAATCGTGCCGATCTGCGCCGTTTTGTCATGCGCCCCAGTCTCTCGTAATCGGCTTGCTCGTGTCCTCGCCTCAGCCTCCCGCCCAGACCTTGAAGATGGCTTGAGCAATGTATGACAAATGTAGGTAAAACAGCTAGCCTCTCACCGGAAACGTGAGCGTCCGCAAGGAAATGAAAATATTTCAAGTAACGCGATGGGCCGAGGCCGGTACTAAGGGTTATCTGAAGTGGTCGGAGCTCCACCGCGGCGCACGTCGGCGGAAGTTTTTGATTCCGTCGCGAGGAGAGCTATGGAAATCAAAATCCTTGGGCCGGTCGTAATCAGAGACGGGGGGCGGGTGGCGACACCAACCGCCCCGAAGCCTCGCAGCGTGTTGGGGCTGCTCCTGCTCAACGCGGACAAGGCCGTACAGGCCTCAACCTTGATCCAGGACCTGTGGGGAGCGTCTCCACCGGTCAGCGCGTCGACCACCTTGCAGACCTACATCCTGCAGATCCGCAAGTGCATGGGCGGGCTGCTCGGCGTTCCCGTCTCGGAGATCGCCAAGCGCCTGCTCGTCACCGTGCCCGGCGGATACCTGCTGGACGCCGCAACGGTGGAGTTCGACCGGCGCGACTTCGATCGGCTCGCGGCCTCGGGGCGACGCGCCCTCGCGGCGGGCGATCACGTTGAGGCGGCGACGCAGCTCTCACGCGCCTGTGACCTGTGGCGCGGACCGGCGCTGGCCGACGTACGCGCGGGCGCCGTCGCCGAGGCACAGCTCAGGGCACTGGAGCAGGTTCGTCTCAATACGTTGGAACGCTGCATCGACGCGCGGATGCGGCTCGGCCAGCACCAGGACGTCCTGGCCGAGCTCACGCTTCTCGTCGCCGAGTACGGCCTCAACGAGAACCTGTGCGCACAGCTGATGGTGGCGCTGCACCGCAGCGGCCAGCGGCAGGAGGCGCTGGCGGTGTTCCACCGCCTGCGCACATCAATGATCGACGAGCTCGGATTGGAACCTTCCAAACGGCTGCACCTGCTCCAGCAGGCGATCCTGGCCGACGACCCGGCGCTTGAGGTGGCCCCTCGCGACGACGGGTTGTGCCAGCTCCTCGACCAGCTCGCCCTCCAGCTTCCCCGTATGCGGTAGCGGCCCGGTCCGCGACGACCGGCCGGGCAGGTCACCTCGCCGACCCGCCCGACCCGCCCGATCACGGCGCCGCTTCGCAAGACCGCCGTAGGCCCCGCCTACGCTCCGGCCTTCGCGAGGTGGCGCTCTCTCATGAGGAACTTGCGCACCTTGCCCGTCGGCCCGAACACGATGTCGTCCTCGTCGACGGTCATGATCTGCCGTAGCGTCGGGGCGCCGTGCTCGCCCAGCGCCTCCCGGATGGCGGCGCCGCGGTCGGCGCCCGGGTCGGCGCCCGGCTCCAGCATCAGCAGGACGTCCGTGACGACACGGTCGTCCTTGCGCCCGGAGACCACGGTGCAGTCGCGCACGTCCGGGCAGGCGATGAGGATGCGCTCCTCGGTGAAGGCGGTGTAGAGCCGGTTCCCGCCGCCCAGGTCGACCGCGTCGACGGCGCGGTCCACGTGGTAGTAGTAGCCGTCGGCGTCCCGGTACATGAGGTCACCGGTCATGTAGTAGCCCGCGTACCGCGTGCGGTACGTCGTCACCGAGTCGTTCCAGTACCCCAGCGCGAGGGTCGGCGCCTTGAGCGCGCAGTGGCCGATCTCGCCGTCCGGCACCGGCTCACCGGTGTCCAGGTCCAGCAGGGCGATCTCCGCGAAGTGGTACGGCTTGCCCACGCAGCGCCCGTACCGGTTCGTGCCCGGCTTGTGGGCGATCTGGAACGCCGAGTGCCCCATCTCGCTGGAGCCGATGCCGTCGATGAACTTCGAGCCCGGCACGTCGACGACGCCGTCGCGGGTGAACTCCTTGTGGCTGCCGACCTCGACGAGCCGCCGGATGTGCGCCTCGTGCGCGCAGTCGCCGGTGTTGAACCAGTTGGCCACCGAGCTGAGGTCGCGCTTGCCGAGGTCGTAGCGGGCCAGCTCCGCCCAGGTCACCGCGAAGCCGAACACACCGGTCGGCCGCCACCGCTCGATCGCGTTGATGACCACCTCGCCGCTGCGCTCGAACGAGCCGCCCTGGTTGGACAGGAACGCCAGCTCGTACCGGTTGCACAGGGCCTGGTTGAACGTGATGATCCCGGCGGTGTGCGCGGCCGGCAGCACCGACAGCTCGCGCGTCTCGCCGTGCGGGCGCGCGCCCTTCAGCCGCAGCTCGCGTACGGCGGCGAACAGGCTCGCGTTGGAGTGCACGACCGCCGCCGGCACCCGCGTCGTCCCCGACGAGTGGGTGATGACGATCGGGTCGTCGGCGTGGTGGCGGTAGTGCGCGGGCGCCTTCGCCGGGTCGCCGGTGCCCGTACGGCTCACCTCCGGCAGCATGCGCGCGCCGGCGAGGTCCTGTCCCTCCAGCCTCCGCTGGTGCTCCTCGTCGGCGAGTACGGCGGTCGCGCGCAGCCGCTGGATGAACAGGCCCGCGATGTCGCCGGTCATGTTCGCGTTCATCAGCGCGGGGATCGCGCCGAGCCAGGTCAGCGCGGCGAAGTTCAGCAGTACGTCGGCCGCCGAGGTGGCGTAGATGGCGACCGGGTCGCGCGAGACGATCCCCTGCTCGTGCAGGAAGGCGGCGCGGGCGGCGACCCGCTCGGTCAGCTCGCCCAGGGTGAGCGCGGTCCACGCCGGACGGCCGTCGACCGGCACGTCGAAGGTGATGCCGGGACCGTCGGGGTCGACACCGTGCTCGCGCAGCTTCAGCAGGACGTTGCCCGCGCCGAGCTCGGGATCCTCCGCGAGGACGGCTCGAAGGTTGCTTCCGATCACACTTTTCTCCTAGCGGTAAGGGCGATTGAGACTTCTCGACAATCTCTGACAGAGGTGGATAAGTTCGGCGGCGTTGGCGACAGCCGGCGCGATTCCCGCAGGGACGAACCGCCGCGATACGAGGGGCGCGAGACATGAGCTGTGTGATCACCGGCATCGGCCTGGTCACTCCGGTGGGCACCAGCGTGGACGACGTCTTCGACGCCGTGTGCACAGGACGTTCCGGGCTGCGCCGCCCGCCGGAGGGGCATCCGGCCGCGGCCGTACTGGACGCCGCCGGGATCGCGCCGGACATCGACCCGGACGGCCTCGTCCCCAGGCCGGAGTGGCGCACCGCCGACCGGTACGTCCTGATGTCCCTGCGCGCGGCGGCCGACGCGCTGGGCGACTCCGGGCTGAAGATCGGCCAGGACGTGGACGCCGAGCGCGTCGCGTGCGTCATCTCCGCCACCGGCGGTCTCGCGACGCTGTCCCAGCAGGTGCTGCGCAACGCCGAGAAGGGCCACCTCGCGGTCAGCCCGTACCTGCTGCCCGGCGCGCTGCCCAACATGGCGGCGGCGCGCGTCGCGATCGCCCACGGCATCCGCGGCTACAGCGCGTCCATCGCGACCGCCTGCGCCTCGGGCGCCCAGGCCGTCGCCGAGGCGCTGCGCCTGCTGCGCGCCGGAGAGGCGGACGCCGTGGTGTGCGGCTGCGCCGAGGCGCTGCTGTTCGACACGTTCGCCGCGACCTTCACCACCGCACGCGCGCTGGCCCGCGGCTGGTCGGACCCGGAGGCCGCCAGCCGCCCGTTCGACCGCAGGCGCAACGGGTTCGTGCTCAGCGAGGGCGCGGCCGTGTTCGTGATCGAGCGTACGGAGTCCGCCGACGCGCGAGGCGTGGCCGGGTACGCCGACGTTCTGGGCTGGGGCGCCACCACCGACGCCCACCACCCCACCACTCCGCGCCCCGACGGGGAGGGCGCGGCGAACAGCATGCGGCGTGCCCTCGCGGACGCCGGCATCGGCCCGGCCGACATCGGCTACGTCAACGCGCACGGCACCAGCACCAAGCTGGGCGACGCCGCCGAGGCGGCCGGCCTGCGCCAGGTCTTCGGGGACGCCGGCGGGCCGCCGGTCAGCTCGGTCAAGGGCGTCACCGGGCACATGCTGGGGGCCTCGGGCGCGGTCGAGGTCGCGGTGAGCGCCGCCGCGCTCGGGCGCGGCCTGCTCCCCCCGACGCACAACCTTGAGGATCCCGACCCCGCGTGCGAGCTCGACCACATCGTGGGCGAGCCGCGCGCCGAACGGGTCGGCCACGTCCTGACCAACTCGTTCGGCTTCGGCGGCCACAATGTGAGCCTCGTCCTGGGGCGGGCCGGCACTCATCGTGGCCGATGAGCGTCGTCGGTCATGCCGTCACCGCTTCTTGGCGGAGTACCTGGCCACCGCCTTGGACGACAGCTCGTTGCGCTGCCAGCCCAGCGCGGAGTGCCGGCCGAGCCCGTCGTTCTCGTTGTTGTGCCCGAGGACGACGGAGTAGATGTTGATCGTGTCGCGCTCGGTGAACTGCTCGGCGAACGGCACGTCGTCGAAATCGATCACGCGGCGGTGGCGGACCGTCAACGACCCGTATTTCCGCTCGTAGTCCTCCGGCGTGAATGACAGAACCGCGGTCTGGCCGCTGACCGCGCCGGGCTGAATGCCTTCCCGGTAGGTCCGGATGACCGAATGGCCACCGTTGACGAACCGGAAGATACTGAGATTGTGCTCGAAGGCGGAATGGTCGGAGACGATCTGCTGGACCAGAGCGGGCACGATGTCCGGCGTCATGGAGTCCGAGCCGTCTCCGACGAACGACAGGACGTTGGTGTCCCGCCGGCTGAGCGCTCCGGGCAGTGACATGTGCGCGTCGCCCATCAGCGCCCGGCCGAACCAGCCGGACAGGGCGGGCCCCGTACGCGGCAGGGTGTTGATCGCGGTCAGGCAGGCACGGCCGACGTCGAAAACGCCCAGGTAGCGGTAGTCCTCATCGCGGATGAGGTCGTCCAGGACCACCCGCAGCCGCCGGAAGAAGTAGTTGGTGCTCATCGGCAGGATCGGCAGCAGGCCGATCACGTCGCCGTCGGAGTCGCTGCTCGAAGAGATCGCCTCACGCCGGTACGCCAGCACCTCGGGATCGACGTCGAGGCGTTCGAGAACGGCGCGCAGGACGTCCTCGATCTCGCCGACGATGCCGAGGCCCGTGAACGGCGCCATTTCGATCTCGAAGGGCGTGATCTGAACCGGCTCGTATTTGCGCAGAACGGATTCGGTGAACGGCACGTCGATCTGCGGGATCTGGGTGCCGATGAAAAGCAGTCCTTGTTCGTCGGCCGGACGCGGGGCACCGTCCTTGAACAGGAAGTCGGAAATGCGGGCGGAATACCCGTAACTGCTCATCGAGCCGATGTATTCGTTCACGACGCGACCGTCGTGATAGCGGCTCACCGTGCCCGGCTGCGCCGAGGAGTCCGCCAGGCCGATGCCGGCCTTCTCCGCCAGCGTGTACACGAGGTCCCGCGCGGTGTCGCTGAGCGGCCCGACCTCGCACAGGAGCCTGCGCCGGTCGGTGTTCAGCATCGCGGCGAGCCGCTCCACCTCCGAGGTGCCGACGGCCCGCGCGCGCGGCGCGCTCTCCGGGCCGGGAAGCTCGCCGAGGGCGACGCTCGCCTGCAGGACCTCGCGCGGCGCGACCACCATCACCGGGCCGCGGCCCGCCGAGTAGGCCTCGAAGGCCTCGGTGAGCCCGCGCGCGAGGTCCGCGGACTTGCCGATGTAGACCACGGGGTAGCCGCGGGCGGCCAGGGCCTCGCGGCCGTCGTCGGTGCTGTGGATGGTGCCCTGGAACGGATGCCACTGGTCGGGTCTCGTGTCACAGCAGACGATGAACCCTCTGCTGCGGACCGCGACGTGGTTCGCGAGGGTTCCGCGGAACTCCTCGTGCATCCCGGTCGTCACGACGATGACGAACGGCGCGCCGTCGAACCTCCAGCGGGCCAGGGCGGAGCAGGCCAGGCTGTGCTCGCTCGGCCCGCGCACGATCGGGTTGCCGTCCCTGATCGCCCGCTGTTCGAGATCCTCGATGAACGTCGCGATGCCCGAGCCCGTGTAGTAGCTGAGGCCCCAGTTCGATCCGGCGTCGGCGGTGAGGAAGTCGGCCATGGCCTTCGCCATGGAGCTCGGCTTCGGCTGCAGGGCGCGCCGGAGCCGGGCGTTGTAGTGCAGTTGAAGAGAGTCGACGAAGGCGCAGGCGAGATCCGCCGCGACCACCCACTCCCGCTCCGGCATCCACCGCGGTGTGAAGTACTCGACGGAGTAGGAGGCGTCGACGTTGACGTCGGTGTAGACGTGCACCGTGCACGGGCCCGGCTCGAACTCCACCGGCTCGCCCAGTGCCTGGGCCACCTTGATGAGTTCGTCGTTGAGCTCGTCCGGCGAGGTGACGTCGTAGCGGTAGTCGTCGTGGTCGAGCACCAGCAGCGTGAGCACGGCCCGGTGGCCGTCCGCCGCGCGGCCGACCGCGTCCGGGACCCCTGCCAGCGAGTCGACCTCCAGCAGGATGAACTCGTCCTCGGGTACCGCCTGGTCCAGGAAACGCCGGCCACGCCGGACGATCTCCTGGTATTCGCCGGCCGCCGGCCGGACGGCCGTGGGAACGACCGTACCGACCGCACGTCCTCCCGCCAGATCCGCGAGCGCACGGCTCGCCGCGTGGCCCACCGTCTCCCCATCACTGACCGCTACCACCAGCCGGCGGATGGAGTTCGGATCTGGCGTCATTTCTTTAACTCCCGGCTCTATGCGTCATCAAGACAAGGGCGCGTGGTTCAGGCGCTCCAGATCGGCGGGCAGAAGTCCGGGTCCGCGTAGTCGGGCTCACCGGCCGGCGTACGGCGCACGAAGTGGTCGTGGTTGTAGACCACCTTGCTGCCGTTGCGGCGGGTCCACGCGCGGTACTCGTTGTCGCCGTCCTGCAGGTGCAGGGAGATGGCACGGCGCGGGACGCCCGCGCGGTTGGCGCCACTGCCGTGGTAGGTCTTGCAGTGGTGGAAGCTCACGTGACCCTTGGGGATCACCATGGGCACCTTGACGAGCTCGACGTTGTTGAAGTCGGCGTTCTTCTGCAGCAGCTCTTCCAGGTCCGCGTTGTCGCGGTCCGCGAAATGCTTGGTGGTGCTGTCGTCGAAGCCGATCTCCTTCCAGTTCTTGCTGCCGTCGACCATCGTGATGGTGCCCATCTCCTCGCCGCAGTCGTGCAGCGGGAAGAACGCGGTCAGCATCTTCTCCGAGGTACAGGTCTGCCAGTAGTGCTTGTCCATGTGCCACGGCACGACGTTGGTCGGCTCGTCCGCGCTCGGCGGCTTGTAGATGAGGGTGGACTGGAACACCCTGATCTCGCGCGCCTCGGCGAGCCGGGCGGCCACCGCGCCGAGCAGCGGCTTGCGCAGGATCGCGCCGATCTCGTCGGACTCGTAGTGGATGTAGTCGTTGTGGCGCTGCACCTGGCCCTGCGACGGCTCCCAGTAGGCGAGCGTCGGCGGGCGCTTGTCCAGCCGCCGGCTGCGCTCACCCGCGTAGAAACGCTCGGTGGCCGTCAGCAGCGTGTCCACCTCGTCGTCGGTGAACAGCTTCTTCGACAGGTACCAGCCATGGTCCAGATAGCCCGCGACGTCTTCGTCGGAGGGCAGGAGCGCGAGCTCCTCTTCGGTCAGTTTGTATTCCGCTGACTGCATGGGTCCGCCTTTGTTCTCAGGGACGAATCGCGTCTCAGGCCCCGACCACGGTCTGCGAGCGTTCCCGCTCCTTGGCCTCGTACAGGGCCTTGATGTTGTTGCTGCCGAAGGTGAGCGCGCCGTGCCGTTCGATCAGTTCGAAGAACAAGGTGCGGCGCACGAAAGCCGACTCGGTGAAGATCTGGAACATCTCGCCGCCGTGGTCACGGTCGACGAGGATGTTGCCGTCGCGCAGCCGGTCCAGCGGCACGCCCACGTCGCCCAGCCGTCGCCGGAGGTCGTCGTAGTAGCTCGACGGCGTGCTCAGGAACCGCATGCCACGCTCGGTGTAGGCGTTGACGGCCGTGGTGATCTCAGCGGTGCTGAAGGCGATGTGCTGGACACCGGCGCCTTCGTGCGAGCTGAGGAAGTCATCGATCTGGCCCGGCCGCCAGGTCTGGTCCGGCGCCAGGATGGTGAGCGTGACCGTACGGCTCGGGTCCTGGACGACCTTGGAGTCCATCGCCTGGTCGCCGATCTCGATGCGCTCCTCGAAGATCTGCGCGAACCCGAAGACCCGCTGGTAGTACTCGACGATGGCGTCCAGCTCGCCGTACGGCACGCACACGGCGAAGTGGTCCACGGTCTCCAGCAGCTTGCCGCCGCTGGGAGCGGACACGGCCTCGTCGATCGCGCCGGGGAGGAACGCCTCGCCCGCGCTTCGCTGTACGAACCGGTGGTTCACGTCGCCGAAGCCGGACACGCAGGCGGTGACCACCTCGGCCCCGTCGTGCTGCCGCCACACCCGCGGCTGTTCGACGGGCCGGGCACCGCGCCCCACCGCCTCGTCGAACGCCCGCTCGGCGTCGTCGACTCGCAGCCCGATGGTCGCGACCCCGTCACCGTGCCGCTGAACGTAGCCGGTGGCCGGCTGGTCCGCGCTCAGGCCCGAGGTCAGCAGCAGGCGGATGTCGCCGTGTCCGAGCAGCACGCTGCGCTGGCCGTCCACCTCGCCCTGCCCGAGAACCTCGAAGTCCAGGGTGCTGCAGAGATAGAACGTCGTCTGCTGCGCGTCGCCCACGTACAGCTCGACGTGATCGACCTGTCGAATGTCCACGCTTGCCTTCCTTTACTCGATCGCCTTTCTGAGCCCGGCGCGGCTCACGTCGTGGCCGCCGGCGCCGCCGTATTCCGCCTCACCCGGCCTTCAGACGGACGAGGAGTGCGTGCGACTGGTCTTGTTCGCCGTCCGTGCACGCCTGTTCGGCGAGTACGACGAGCACCGTGTCGGCGTCACCGTCGGCGAGCACGTCGGCGGCCAGCGCCAGGGCGTCGGCCTCCGGGTCGGCCACCGGGCTGGTGCACAGCAACGGCCCGCCGATGCCCCACCGCGTGGCGATGTGTCCCATCACGGCATTGGCCACGGACTGGAAGAACAGCAGCGGCGACATGCGCCCGCCGGTGTCCACCGCCTGGGCGATGGCGCGCGCGATGGCGACGTCACCGCCCACGCTCGCCAGGATCACCGCGACCCGCTCCCCGTCCGCCGGCTTCAGCGGCGCCTCGCCGAACCACTGCGCCAGGCAGCGTCCCGCGGTGGCCGCGACGAGCGGGCTGAACGAGGAGTAGATGAAGCTCGGCAGCGGTTCCGGCTCGGCCACGCCGGCCTCCGGCCAGCGCGCCTCCGCGAGCACGTCGAGCACGGGTTCAGCCATGACGGCCCGCCCGTACGACGAGGGCGGTGTTGGCGCCGCCGAACGCCGCGTTGACGCTGAGCGCGTACTCGGCGTCGGCGGTGGCCGGTTCGAGGACGAGGTTCAGCGCGCAGTCCGGGTCGGGGTCCTGGAAGCCCGCGTTGACCGGCAGCCGGCCGCGCCGCAGCGCGAGCAGGGTGATGACCAGTTCCAGCAGCGCGGACGCTTCGAGCGTGTGCCCGTGCGCGGACTTGGTCGAGCTGATGGGCACGCGCCCGGCGTGCCCGCCGAGCGCCAGGTGCAGGGCCGCGCTCTCCGCGGCGTCGCTCTGCTTGGTGCCGGTGCCGTGCGCGTTGACGTAGCCGATGCGGTCCGCGGGCAGGCCCGCGCGGCCCAGTGCCGCGCCGATCGCGCGGGCCAGCGCGGTGCCGTCCGGGCGCGGCTGGCAGACGTGATAGCCGTCGGCGGACCGTCCCCAGCCGGTGACCAGGCCGAGTTCGGGCGCTCCGCGCCGCTCGGCCGCCTCGGCCGATTCGAGCAGGACCGCGGCGACGGCGTCGCCGAGGAGCATTCCGTCCCGGTTCCTGCTGAAGGACCGCACCGCGCCGGCGGGCGACAGCGCCCGTCCGGCGTCGAAGGCGATGAAGTAGTCGGGGTCCACCAGGTAGCCGGCGACGATCAGTACGCGCTCCGCGCGCCCTGACAGGATCATCCGCGCCGCGTCGATCACGGCCGTGCTGCCCGCGACGCAGCCCGTGGTGTACGCGCGGATCGCCGGGCCGAGGCCGCACCGGGCGGCCAGCGCGGTGGCGGTACCGGCCGCGCCGGTGCCCGCCTTCGCCGGGTCGGGATCGCGCACCAGCGCCGGTTCGGCGTGCGTGGCCAGCATCAGCGGGCACGACTCACGCAGCGAGGAGTCCAGGCCCGCGCTGCGGCACGCTTCGTCCGCGACGTCGGCGAGCTCGTCCGCGAGGCCGGGCGTGGTGTCCAGAGTGGCGGCGCTGCGGGACCGCCGTCCGCTCACGTCGAACCGTGTCACCGGCCCGAACGCCGAGCGTCCCGCGAACACCGCGTCCGACAGGGAATCGATGCCACGACCGAAGGCGGTGACCGCGGCCATGCCGGTCACCGCCACTGTCGTCGCCGGTTCAGCCACCGGCGTGCGTTCCCTGCCGTCGTGCTTCCCGCAACGCCTCGACGGCGCCGTCCACGGTGCTCATCCGGTCCAGCAGCTCGTCGTCGGGCTCGAGGATGATGCCGAAGCGCCCTTCCGCCTCGTGGAGCAGCCAGGCCACACCGAGGGAGTCGATCCGCTCCGGAACACTCTCCGGCGGCCGGTTGGCGTACGCCGCGACGATCGCGATGACGCTCTCCCGGTTCGGCACTTCGGTCGCCGTCATCCGGCTGCGCCCTCGGGCTGCGCCTCCATGCGCTGGGCCACGGTCTCGGCGAACTCACCGAGGGTCATGATGGCGAGCTGCTCCATCTCGTCCTCGGGGAAGCTCACCCCATAGCTGTCCTCAAGGCGAGCGGCGATCTCCGCGACGCCGAGTGAGTCGAGGTCCAGACCGGACGGGCCGATCATGGTCTCCGCGTTCGCGCCCTCGACGTCGAGGTTCATCTCCTCCAGCGACTTGAGGGTGAACGCGATGACCTCTTCGGCTGTTGCCATGGGTGATGCCTTTCTTCCGGATATGTGACCTTGCGCTGGATCAGGGGTTACTGCTCCTCGGCCGCCGCACGCAGCCGGGAAAGGTCGCGTACGACCTTGCCGCTCGCCGTACGGGGCAGTTTGGTCAGCAGGTACAGCCGGCGCGGGCGCTTGTAGGCGGCCAGCCGCCCGGTCAGCTCGTCGGCGACCTGGTCGGAGTCGAGTCCCTCCTCGACGGCCAGGAACGCCTCGATCTCGCCGTCGAACAGGACCACGGCCTCGGTGACCCCGGGCAGCTCGACGATCGTCTGCTCCACGTCGGTCAGGTCGACCTTGAGGCCGGCGATGGACACCTGGGAGTCCTGGCGGCCGGTCACCGTGACCCGGCCGGTGTCCGGGTCGATCGTGCCGGCGTCCTTGGTGCACAGCCAGCCGTCGACCCAGCGTCCGGGCGCGGTGGTGCCGACGTAGGGCGTACGCGGCCGGGCGATCAGCACCTGCCCGCCGTCCTCGCGCAGCTCCATGCCGGGAGCGGGCGCGAGCGCGGGGCGGTGCTCGCCGAGCAGGTCGGTGGCGATGACGCCGACCTCGGTCATGCCGTACATGACGCCCAGCGGCACCGCCGGGTACTTCTCGGCGAACGCGCGCACCGTACGCGGCGGCACGACCTCGCCGCCGACGATCATGTGGACGAGCTGCGGCAGCTCGGGCGGCGAGTCGTGCGACGCGAGCAGGTCGATGTGGAACCGCACGCCGAGGATCGTGGTCGGCTCGGGCGCCGCCGTCACCGTGGCGAGGATGTCCTTGGTGGTCAGGAAGGCGGGCAGCACGAGCGAGTTGCCCGCGGCCAGGCCGTACAGCAGCCCGCCGACCAGGCCGAGGACGTGCACCATGGAGGCCAGCAGCACGATCCGCTCGCCCGGCCGCGGGTAGTCCTCCATCTGCCGGTAGCGGTCGATCTCCGTCAGCAGGTCGGCGGCGGTGCGGCCGATCACCTTGGACGGCCCGGTCGAGCCGGAGCTCAGTTGCAGCAGCGCGTGGTCGGTGGCGGCCGGCTGCCCGTCCCGTGGCGTGATACCGGCCGTGACCTGGGTGTACCCGCGCAGCAGGTGCTTGGGGGGAGGTCCGGTGTGCGACACGGACATCTGCGGCTGGATCACGCTCATCGCGCGTTCGGCCTCGAACGGCGTGAGGCGGTGGTCCAGCAGGGAGACCTGGGCGCCGAGCCGCCAGGCGGCCAGCAGGTTGACCACGTAGGCCAGGCTGGGCGGCAGTTGCAGGCTCACCGACCCGCCGGTGGACAGCCCCGCCCCGGCCAGCTCCTTGGACCGTTCCGTCACCAGGTCACGCAGGGCGGCACGGGTGACCGGCTGATCGAACGTCAGGCAGACGTGGTCGTCGGGACCGGCCAGAAGGTACTTGTCGACCCAGTCTGAATCGACCACAGTGTCACTGCCAAAACTCGAAGTCCGCCGCACAGGCACCTCTAAGAATGCGCATTGAAATCTTAGAAATAAGAATGGCAATTCACAAAACCGAGGGCGAAATTATCAGCGAGGTGCGCGGGCGGTCAATGCCCGTGTAACCCCTATATTGCATGGCCGCATTGATGCTCAAGCGGTTCTCAAGGCGGGCTGCACCGGGCCACCTATCGCGGCCATTAGGTTGTTACGGAACCTTAAGGCCGGTACGGATATCCGCGGGAGGCTCGTTGAAGGTCACCGACGTCTATCTGTCTGGACTGGGCGTTTTCCAGCCGCCGACCGTGGACGCCGGGCAGGCGGCCCGGCGTGGCGAGTACGACCCCGCCACCTACCTGGAGAACCGCATCACGGGCCTCTGTGTCGCGGAGGACGTCTCGCCGGTGGAGATGGCGGTGCACGCCGCGCGCCACGCGTTGTCACGCGCCGAGGCCGACCCCGCCGACATCGGCATGGTGCTGCACGCCAGCGTGTTCTTCCAGGGTCCCGAGATGTGGCACCCGCCGGCGTACGTCCAGAAGGAGATCGTCGGCAACGACGTTCCCGCGTTCGAGGTCCGGCTGGGCTGCAACGGGATATTCGCCGGGCTGGAGCTCGCCGCCCCTCGCATGGCCTCCATGGAGCCGGACGAGACGGTGCTGCTGACCACGGCGGAGAACTTCAGCTCTCCCCTGATCGACCGCTGGAACGGCGCGCCGGGGATCGCCGTGGGCGACGCCGGCAGCGCGTTGCTGCTGTCCCGCCGCCCCGGCTTCGCCCGTGTGCTCTCCGTGGGCAGCATGGCGATGCCCGAGCTGGAGCAGCTGAACCGCGGCGACAAGCCGCTGTACCCGTGGACCGAGGGCGCGAACACCGAGAAGGTCGACATGAAGGCGCGGGCCCTGTCCTTCCGGCAGGACGTGATGCCACTCGCCGACGCCGCCGAGGTGCAGACACGCGCGCAGCTCGGCGTCATCGAGCGGACGCTGCGCGAGGCGGACCGCAAGCTCGACGACATGACCCGGGTGATCTACGGCAACGTGGCCGGCTACCTCATCGAGGCGCTGGTGCAGGCCCTGGGCGTCCCCATGGACCGGACCACCTGGCAGTTCGGCCGCGGCATCGGGCACACCGGCGCGAGCGACCAGTTGCTGTCCCTGAACCACCTGCTGGTCACCGGCCAGCTCGGGCCCGGCGACCACGTGCTGCTGTGCGGCGGAGCGCCCGCCACGGTGTCCAGCGCGGTCATCGAGATCCTGGACGTCCCCGAATGGGCACTGGCGTGAGCACCTGGTTCGTCACCGGCAGCTCGTCCGGTCTCGGCCGGGCGCTGGTGACCGAGCTGCTCGCGCGCGGCGAGACCGTCGCGGCCACCGCGCGGAACCCCGAGGCCCTGTCGGACCTGCGCTCGCCCACGGGCGAGGCCCCGTGGACCGCGAAGCTGGACGTCACCGACCCGGACCAGATCCGGCGGGTGGTCGACGACGCCGCCGCCGCGCTGGGCCGGATCGACGTAGCGATCAGCAACGCCGGTGTCGGGCTGTTCGGTCCCGCCGAGGAGGCCACCGCCGAACAGATCGACCGCCAGATCCACACGAACCTGACCGGCCCGATCCACCTGGCGCAGGCGCTGCTGCCCCACCTGCGCGAGCAGGGCGGCGGGCGGATCGTCCAGATCTCCAGCGTCGGCGGGCAGGCCACGGCGCCCGGCATGGCCGTCTACCACGCCTCCAAGTGGGGCGTGGAGGGCTTCTTCGAGTCGCTGGCCGCCGAGGTGAAGAGCTTCGGGATCGGCGTGACGATCGTCGAGCCCGGCTCGGTGGGCACCGACTTCGCCGGCCGCAGCAAAGAGGTGACCACCGCCCTGCCCGCGTACAAGGGCAACCCGGCGAGCCGCGTACGCCGCGCGGTCGAGGGCGGTTTCCTGCGGTACCCCGGCGACGTACGGAAGATGGCCCTCGCCATCCTCGACTCCGCTTCCTCCCCGGACGCCCCGCTGCGGCTCACGCTCGGCAGCGACGCGTACCGGCTGATCAGGGACGGCCTGACGGCGCGCCTGTCGGACCTGGAGGACCAGAAGGACCTGGCGGAGTCCACCGACTTGAGGAAGTGACCACACCATGAAGACGACGCTCGTGACCGGCGCCACCGGTGGGATAGGCGCCGAGGTGGTGCGGCGGTTCCGCGACCGTGGCGACGAGGTGATCGCCGTCGGGCGCGACCCGGAGAAGCTCAAGGCCCTGGACGCCCGGCCCGTGATCGCCGACCTGGCCGCGCCGGACGGTATCGCCGCGGCGCTCGCGCCCGCGCTGCCCGACTCCGTCGACGTTCTGGTGCACTGTGCCGGCACCATGAACGTCGGCGCGGTCGGCGACCTGACCCCGTCCGCGTGGACCGAGCAGCTGACCGTGAACCTCGTGGCCGCGGCCGAGGTGACGCGCTGCGCGCTGCCCGCCCTGCGGCAGGCACAGGGGCACGTCGTGTTCCTCAACTTCTGGGACGGCCACGGTGTGATGCCGGGCTGGGGGCCGTACGCGGCGAGCAAGTACGGCCTGCGGGCCCTCGCCGACGCGCTGCGCGCCGAGGAGGAGCGCAGCGGCATCGGCGTGACCTCGATCTACCCGGCCTGTGTCGCCACCGAGCTCCAGCGCGCGGTGCGTGAGGGGCACGGGCGCCGGTTCCGCCCAGAGCTGTACATCCAGCCGGAGACCGTCGCCGGAATGGTCTTCCAGGCGGCCACCGCGCCGCGCGACGCACGGCTCAACGAGCTGACCGTCACCATGGCGTCCCCGACGAAAGCCCGTTGAGACGCGGATGCGCATCACCGTTCTGGCGCACGGCACCCGCGGTGACGTCTACCCGCTGACCGCGCTCGGCGCCGAACTGGCCCGGCACGGCCACGAGGTACGCGTCGCCGCGTCGGCCAACCTGGTGGACCCCGGCCGGCGGCTGGGCCTGGAGACGGTGCCCATCGCCTGGGACACCCAGCAGGCGATGGACTCCTCGCGCGGGCGCGAGTGGGCCGGCTCCGCCGATCCCGAGTCGTTCGTCCGCGTCATGCACGAGATCGGCGAGGAGCACGACGAGCGGCTGGACGACGAGGTCATCGAGGTCTGCGCGGACAGCGACGCGATCGTCACCGGCGTCCTGCTGGAGTGGCGGGCCACGATGCTGGCGAAGGCGCGCGGGATCCCGCTCGCCGTACAGGACTGCTACCCGCGCCGCCCGAACGACGTCGTGCCGCATCCGCTGGTGACCACCGACACGGACACCGACGCCGCGGCGACGTACCGGAGCTTCGCGCGCCTGAGCTTCTCCCACCTGCGCGAGCCGGTGGCCCGGTTCCGCCGCCGCCTCGGGCGGCAGGAGAGCCGTGGGAAGGCGTGGCCGCCGCTGGAGCTCCAGACCTACAGCCGCGCGCTGGTGCCCGGCCTGGCCTGGGACGCCCACCGCCCGTTCGTCGGCGACCTGCGCATGACGCGGGCCGACCTCGACCGGCTCGGGATGGTCGCCATGGACCCCGCGCTGGCCGAGTGGCTCGACGCGGGCGACCCGCCGGTGTTCTTCACGTTCGGCAGCACGTACGTCGCGGACCCGGCGGACAGGCTCGCCGCGATCGGCCGCGTCTGCCGGTCGCTGGGCGTACGCGGCCTGGTCGTCACCGGCTGGGGCCTGTCCGGCGGCGATTTGCCCGCGGACCCGGATCTGCGGATCGTGTCCTATGTGGACTATGACGTCGTCCTGCCGCGCTGCGCGATCGCGGTCCACCACGGAGGCGCGACCATCACCGCCGCCGGGGTGCGCGCCGGGATACCGGCGATGGTGTGCTCGGCCTCCTTCGACCAGCCGTTCTGGGGTACTCGACTCGAACGGCTCGGCGCCGGCGTCCACGTACGCCACGCGGACGTGACCGAGGACGCGCTGCGGTCCGGCCTCCGCGAGCTGATGACCGACCCGGTACGGCGGCGCGCGGCGCTGCTCGGGGAAAGGCTGCGGGCCGAGCCCGACGGCACACCGGCCGCGGCCGATGAGATCGACAAATACCTCGTATCAAACTGAGAGTGGGGCAAGGGTGAACCTGGAGGAGTTCGACAGCCATCGCAAGGTGGCCGACACGGAGTCCGGTCCGGTCGGCTACGTCGACGTCGGCTCCGGGCCTACGGCGCTGTTCGTGCACGGCATCGGCACCGGCGGCCTGCTGTGGCGCAACGTCATCGGCGCGCTCGCCAAGGAGCGGCGCTGCATCGCCGTCGACCTGCCGCTGCACGGCCGTACGCCCGTGCGGCCCGACCAGGACCTGTCGCTGACCGGCCTGGCCAAGGTCGTCGAGGACTTCATCGCCGCGCTCGACCTGACCGACATCGACCTGGTGGCCAACGACACCGGCGGCGCGGTCGCCCAGATCGTCGCGGCGCACCAGCCGCAGCGGCTGAAGACCTTCGCGCTGACCAACTGCGAGACGTCGGGGAACGTGCCGCCGAAGGCGTTCAAGCCGGTGGTGATGCTGGCGCGCGCCCACCTGTTCACGCTGGTGGCCGGGCCCAAGATGCTCCGCGACCTGAACGCCACCCGCCAGCGCATCTTCGGCAAGGTCTACCAGGACGTCGAGAAGCTGCCGCTCGACGTCGTGCAGGCGTACATGGAGCCGCTGGTCGGCACGAAGGAACAGGCCAAGCAGTACCAGCGCTGGACGGCGTCGCTCCACAATCGCGACATGGTCGCCGTCGAGCCCGCCCTGCGGGAGCTGACCGTCCCCACGCTGATCGTCTGGGGTGACGACGACCAGTTCTTCGACGTGAAGTACGCGCACTGGCTGCGCGACACCATCCCCGGCGCCACCGAGGTCGTGACCGTCGCGGGCGGCAAGCTGTTCTTCCCGGACGAGCGCGCCGACGACCTCGTACCCCACCTGCGCGAGCACTGGGCCGCGCACTCAAGCTGACCGGCCCGGACAACGGAGGTTCATCGTGACGGACCCGATGGGTACGGACGGGCTCGCGCGGTTCGGCGAGATCGCGACCGAGATGGTGGAGAGCGGCCAGGCGCCGGGCGTGGTGGCCCTGGTCGCCCGCGGCGACCAGGCTCATACCGAGGTGCGCGGTTCGCTGTCGGTGGGCGGCCCGCCCATGCGGGAGGACTCCATCTTCCGCCTCGGGTCGATGAGCAAGCCGTTGACCGGTGCGGCCACGCTGGCGCTGGTCGCGGAGGGCCTGCTGAAGCTGGACCAGCCCGTGGACGACCTGCTGCCGGAACTCGCGGTGGCGGGCCGCCGCGTGCTGCGCCGGATCGACGGGCCGCTGGACGACACCGTTCCGGCGGAGCGTTCGATCACCGTCCGCGACCTGCTGACGTTCACGTTCGGCTTCGGCGCGACCGGGGAGATGCAGATCTGGCCGGAGCGGTTCCCGATCGTTTCGGCGATGGAGAAGGCGCTGCACCTGGGCGACTTCACCAAGCCCGACCTGAACTCCCCGCTGGACCAGGACGCCTGGATCGCCGGGCTCGCGTCCCTGCCGCTGATGGCGCAGCCCGGCGAGCAGTTCCTGTACAACACCGGGGCGGCGGTCCTGGGCGTGCTCATGTCCCGCGCGACCGGCCTGCCCGTCGCCGAGGTCATGCGCACGAGGCTCTTCGAGCCGCTCGGGATGCGCGACACCGGCTTCTCGGCCGACCTGCCCGACCGGCTGGCCACCCCGCAGCGGTTCTCCCGCAAGACCGGCTGGTCGGACGTTGACGAGCAGGGCCGGGACTGGAGCAAGCCGCCGGCGTTCTGCGACGCGGCCGTCGGGCTGATCTCGACCGCCGGCGACCTGCTGGCGTTCTCGCGAATGCTGTTGCGCGGCGGCGACCCGGTGCTGCCCGCCGACCTCGTGGCGGAGATGACCCGCGACCAGATCAGCCCGGAGCAGAAGGCGCGCGTCAGCATGGGCAAGGGCATCCTCAACCGGCGTAGCTGGGGATACTGCACGTTCGTGCTGACCGAGGGGCCGGACGCCGGCGGCTACGCCCAGGGCGGCGCCTTCGGGACGAGCTGGCTCGTGAACCCGGCGCTCGACCTGAGCGTGATCGTCTTGACCCAGCGGGAGCTGGACACCCCGATGATGCCGAAGGGCCACCTGCGACTGATCGACGCCGCCCGCGCGACGGCCGCGGGGGCCTGACCGTCTACCGGCGCGTGCCGATCTTGCGGATCAGGTGCGCGGCCGGGGCGACGTCGCCGCCGGCGGTCTCGTACGGGCCTTCGAGGAAGGCCTTCGCCGTACGTTCGAGGTAGCCGGCGGCCAGGAGGAAGCCGCTGCCGCCCTGGCTGACGCGGCGGACTCCCGCGCCGCCGAGGTCCTCGACGCTCGGCAGCCCCGGCGCCACCATGGCGTTCACGGGCACGCCGACGGCCTTGCACAGCTCGGCGAGGGCGTCGAGGTCGGTGAGGCCCGGCACGAACACGCCGCTGGCACCGGCCTCGGCGTACGCGGCGGCGCGCTCCAGGAGCTGCCCGCGGCGCTCGTCGTCGGCCAGCCGCGCCCCGAAGTACACGTCGCAGCGCGCGTTGACGAACAGCGGCAGCGAGCGGCGGTCCGCGGCGGCGCGCGCGGCCCGCAGGCGCTCGCACTGCTCCTCGACCGGGAGCAGCTCTCCGGGCGCGCTCGGCAGGACGTCCTCGATGTTCACGCCGACCGCACCGGCGGTGATCACGTCGTCGACGGCGGCCGCGACGTCCGACGGCGCCGCCCCCTGGCCCGCTTCGATGTCCGCCGTGACGGGTACGTCGCCGGCGGCGTCCACGATGGCGGCGACGGTGTCGCGCACGTCGGCCCACGGGATCCGCTGCCCGTCCTGGTAGCCGTGGGCGAGCGCCACGGCGAAGCTGCTCGTGGCGACCGCGGGCGCGCCGGCGAGGCTGAACACACGCGCCGACAGGCGGTCCCAGGCGTTGACGAGCCGGAGGGGTTCGGGCCCGTCGTGCAGCCGGTGGAAACGCTCGGCCCGTGCGACGTGCTCTTTGGTGGACTCCTCGTTCAAAACCGCTCCTTCTCGATGTCGGACGCCGGCCACGACCCTGCGGCCCACGGGCCGTACGTGCCGTCTACTGGAGCCCCGAGCGTATGGAGGTGATGCGCTGGGTGTTGAAGCCGAGCCAGTGCATCCGTCCAACGTAGCGCGCATGTTCGATCTTGAGGCAGCGATCCATGATCACTGTCGCGCCCGCGTCCTCCGCGATCCGCGCGCCCTCCTCGTTGATCACGCCGAACTGGCACCAGAGGGCGCCGGCGTTCATCGCCGCGGCCTCCCGCGCGATGCCCGGCAGCGCGTCCGGGGCGCGGAAGACGTTGACGACGTCCACCGGCTCGGGCACGTCCGTCAGGCTCGGGTAACACGTCTCCCCGAGGATCCGTTCCTCGCGGGGGTTCACCGGGATCACGCGGTAGCCGTGCCGCTTGAGGTAGTAGCCGACGAAGTAGCTGGCCCGCAGTTCGTTCTTCGACAGGCCCACGATCGCGATCGTCCTCGCGCCGTGGAGCACGCGCTGGATCTTCGACGGGTCCTGGTAGTTCGCGAGATCGAACATGCTCCTACCTCTCTCCGGCCGTCGCGGCGACCTTGGCGAAGGCCTGTTCCAGGTCCCAGATCAGGTCCTCGACGGACTCCGTGCCGACCGACAGGCGTACCGTCCCGGGGCCGACGCCGGACGCGCGGAGCTCGTCGTCGCCGAGCTGGCGGTGCGTCGTGCTCGCCGGGTGGATGATCAGGCTCTTCGCGTCGCCGACGTTCGCCAGGTGGGACCAGAGCGTCACGCCGCGGATGAGGTCCTGCCCGCCGTCACGGCCGCCGGCGCAGTCGAAGGAGAACACCGCGCCGGCACCGCGCGGGAGGTACTTCTCCACGAGCGGCCGGTACCTGCTCGCCGGCAGGCCGGGGTAGGTGACGTTCGAGGCGAGCTCGTGCGACTCCAGGAACTCCGCGACCGCCCGGGCGTTCTCGACGTGGCGTTCCATCCGCAGCGACAGCGTCTCCAGGCCCTGAAGGAACAGGAACGCGTTGAGCGGCGCGAGCGTGCCGCCGAGGTCGCGCAGGGTCTCGGCGCGCAGCTTCATCAGGTAGCCGTAGGTCCCGAACGTCTCGTGGAACTGGAGCCCGTGGTAGGCGGGCGAGGGGTCCGCGACCACGGGGAACCGCCCGTTGGACCAGTTGAACGTGCCGGCCTCGACGACCACGCCGCCGATGCTCGTGCCGTGCCCGCCGATGAACTTGGTCGCCGAGTGGATCACGATGTCGGCGCCCCACTCGATCGGACGGCACAGGTACGGCGTCGCGAACGTGTTGTCGACGATCAGCGGCAGCTCGTGCTCGTGCGCGATGGACGCCACGGTCTCGATGTCCAGGACGTTGCCGGCGGGGTTGCCGATCGTCTCGGCGAAGAACGCCTTGGTGTCCGGGCGTACCGCCCGCCGCCAGGCTTCAGGGTCGTCGGGATCGACCCAGGTCAGCTCGACGTTCATCTTGCGCAGCAGGTGCTTGAGCTGGTTCACCGTGCCGCCGTACAGCGCCGAGGACGACACGACGTGGTCGCCCGGCTGCAACAGCGTGAAGAGCGCCGCCGCCTGCGCCGCGATGCCGCTGGAGAACGCCACCCCGCCGCAGCCGCCTTCGAGGTTCGCCACCCGCTCCTCGAACACCGCGACGGTGGGGTTCATGATGCGCGAGTAGGTGTTGCCGTACTCCTGCAGGTTGAAGTACGCCGCCGCCGACTCGGGGTCCTCGAACACGTAGCTGGTGGTCTGGAAGATCGGCACCGCGCGTGCGCCGGTGTTCGGGTCAGGCCGCTGCCCGGCGTGCAGTTGTCGCGTCTCGAAGCCGAAGTCGCGGGCTTCCTCTTCGCGGTGGGTCACCAAAGCCTCTTCCTCGATGTCACGCGCCGGCCAGGAAACGGCGGATGATCACCGTCTGGCGTGCTTCCTCCAACAGGAAACAGTCGTGGCCGTACGGCGCGTCGATCGTGTGGAACTCGACCGGTCTGCCGAGCGTGTGGAGCGCGTCCTCGATCTCCTTCGACGCGGACGGCGGGTAGAGCCAGTCGGAGCTGAACGCGATCAGCAGGGTCCGCGCCGAGACGGGTTCGAGCGCACGCGTGAGGGAGCCACCGCCGTGCTGGCGCGCGAGATCGAAGTAGGTCAGCGCGCGCGACGTGAACAGGTAGGTGTTGGCGTCGAAGCGCTTGACGAACGAGTCGGCCTGGTGGCGCAGGTAGCTCTCGACCTCGAACTCGGGTTCGGTGATCGTGTGGCGGATGTCGTCGGCGAACTGGAGCCGCCGCCCGAACTTGTCGTTCAGCGCGGGCGCGGACAGGTACGTGATGTGGCCGACCATCCGCGCCACGCCCATGCCGGCGTCGGGCCTGCTGCCGGTGCCGTAGTAGTGGCCGCCCTGCCAGGCGGGGTCGCCCATGATCGCGTTGCGCGCGATGGCGTTCCAGGCGAGGCCCTGCGGGTGCAGGGCGTGCGTGCTCGCGATCGTCACGATGGCGTCGACCTGGTCGGGGAACAGGATCGCCCACTGCAACGCCTGCATCCCGCCGAGCGAGCCGCCGGCCACCGCCGCGAGCCGCTCGATGCCGAGGACGTCAAGGAACGCCCGCTCGGTGCGCACCATGTCCGCGACCGTGATGACGGGAAAGCCGGATCCGTACGGCCTGCCCGTCTCCGGGTCGGTCGACGACGGCCCCGTCGTGCCCCGGCAGCCGCCGAGGAGGTTCGTGGAGACGACGAAGTAGCGGTCGGTGTCGAACGCCTTGCCGGGGCCGATCATCCCGTCCCACCAGCCGAGCCCCTCGCCGGCCGCGCCGTCGCGGTCCTCGGCGCCGAACCCGTCGCGCGTACTGCCGTGCGGCGTCTTGGAGAAGCCGGCCGCGTGGGCGTCGCCGCTGAGCGCGTGGCACACCAGGATGACGTTGTCGCGCCGGGCGGAAAGGGTGCCGTAGGTCTCGTACGCCACCCGGACCGGGTACAGCTCCCGGCCGGAGTCCAGCGGCACCGGCTGCGGCAGGTCGACGTACTGCGTTTCGACGCTGCCGACCGAACCGGCGGGAAGCGTCGAGGTTGGCGCCATGGGCGAAATCATAACTAGTCACATCGCCCCAGGCCACTGTATTGTCAATCAATCCGATGGGGAATTCGGGAATTGGCGAGAGGGGCATCAGGCGACATGACCACGATCGACAACGGTGTCAACGTCCAGGCACTGCTCGACGCGCGCGAGGTGCTTCGGGGCACACCCGAGGCGGCCCAGTTCGCCTGGCGGGCGACCTCCAAGTGGGAGAACGGCGTCCACAGCACGACGAAGATCCAGAACTTCTTCGGCCTCGGGCAGGAGCAGAAGCACAAGAGCGAGGCCGTGTTCACCGCCGACCACCCCGAGGTCTTCGCGGCCGAGGACCACGGCATCACCCCGATCGAGTACCTCCTCGTCGGCCTCGCGAGCTGCCTGACGGCGGGCGTGGCGTCCGTCGCGCAGAACCGCGGCATCCAGCTGCGCTCGGTCGAGGCGACGGTCGAGGGCAACCACGACATCCGCGGGATCCTCGGTGTCGACAGCGACGTACGCAACGGCTTCAACGACATCAAGGTGACGTTCACCATCGACGCGGACGCCTCGCAGCAGGACATCGAGGCCCTGGTGGCCCAGTCCGAGAAGCGCTCGGCCGTGTTCGACGCCCTGACGAACCCGACGAATGTCACCGTCGAGGTCGCCTGAGGGAGGCCGCTCCATCGAACACGCCACCACGGTCGTCATCGGCGCGGGCCACGCGGGCCTCGCCGCGAGCCACTTCCTGCGGGCCCGGTCGATCGACCACGTCGTGCTGGAACGCGGCGAGGTGGCGAACTCCTGGCGCCGCGAACGCTGGGACTCCCTGCGGCTGCTCACCCCCAACTGGCAGGCCCGCCTGCCCGGCCACCCCTACGAGGGCACGGACCCCGACGGGTACATGACGATGGGCGAAGTGATCGAGTTCATCGACCGCTTCGCCGCCGTCTCGCACGCGCCCGTACGCACCGGGGAGAACGTCACGTCGCTGCGCCGCACCGACAGCGGCTACCACGTGACGACGAGCCGCGGCGAGATCCGCTGCCGGACCGTGGTCATCGCCAGCGGCGCGTGCAACCGGCCCGCGCTGCCGCCGTTCGCGGACGCCGTGCCGTCGTCGGTCGTCCAGGTGACGCCGTTCGACTACCGCGACCCGGCGCGGCTCCCCGACGGCGGCGTCCTGGTCGTGGGAGCGTCGGCGACGGGCGTACAACTCGCCGCCGAACTGCGACGATCGGGCCGGCCGGTGACGCTCTCGGTCGGTGAGCACGTGCGGCTGCCACGCCTGTACCGGGGACGAGACGTGCTGTGGTGGATGGACGCGTCGGGCGTGTGGGACCAGCGCCACGACGAGGTCGACGACCTGACCCGCGCTCGCCGGCTGCCGTCACCGCAGCTCGTGGGCACCCCCGAGCACGCGACCCTCGACCTGAACACGCTCGCCGCGATGGGCGTCGAACTGGTGGGCCGCTGGGCGACCGTACGCGACGGCCGGGCGCTGTTCTCGGGCGGCCTGCGCAACGTGTTCGCACTGGCCGACCTCAAGATGAACCGCCTGCTGGACACCTTCGACGAGTGGGCACGCGCGAACGGCCGTACGGAAGTCACCCCGGAACGCCTCCCACCGACCGCCGCGCCCGCGTCACCACGCTGGCAACTCGACCTGCGCACCGGCGAGATCCGCACGATCGTGTGGGCGACGGGCCACCGCCCCGACTACGCCTGGCTGGACGTACCCGTCCTCGACGAGAAGGGCCGGCTGCGCCACGACGGCGGCGTGGTCGAGAGCCCAGGCCTGTACGCCCTGGGCCTGCCGGTCCTGCGCCGCCGCAAGTCCACGTTCATCCACGGCATCGAGGACGACGCCCGCGAGGTGATCGACCACCTCGCGCATTACCTGGCAGCCGCGGGGAAAGCACGCGATTCAGCGGAATGATCGTCGAGGCGGTGCTGCCGGCGCCCGGGGAGGGTGAGCTGCTCGTCCGCAACCGATCTTCTACGGCGACGCGTCGGTGTACCGGGGGAAGGTGATCCGCAAGTACGTCGCGGACCGGGCCGGCGAGCCGTACGCCGCGGTGGCCGTCGAGATCACCGGCCTCGACCAGCGCGAGGAGGTCCACTGCCTCGGCTACGCGACCGTGTTCCTGCCGTCGCGGGCCATGGGCAGGCCGGCCCTGCCGGTCCCCCACCCCGAACGCCCGGAGTACGTTCCCTTTGAGGACTACGGCCGGGCCGGCTGGTTCAAGAAAGACCACTCGGGACGCCGGTAAGGATCTACCGGCGCCCCGAGGCCGACCGTCAGGACAGAGCGATGTCGCTGTAGTAGTGACGGAGGATGGCCCGGAAGTCCTGGCCCGAGTTCGCGAGGTCACGCGAGCCGTACTGCGACATCCAGTTCCCGTCCACCCAGCCGCTGCACGCGGTGGTGGTCGAGCAGTAGTGCGCCGCCAGGATGTTGCCGCTGCGCGTCATCCGGGTCGACCAGGTGCGGTCGACGGCGGAGGACGTCGACGACTGGGCCGACGACGGCTTGTACACCTGGTCCGCCGTGTCGTCCCGTACGTCGTAGCACGCACCGCCCGAGGTCTTGCGGGTCGAGTGCAGCGCCCAGTACCAGCCGTAGCTCTTGACCGCCATGGCTCCGGCGTCCAGCGACGCGCCCGGCCAGCTCGGAACCCACTCGTTCGGGAGGACGTTCTTGACGTACGTCTCGAACGTCACCCGGTCCACGCGCCCCAGTCCGACCCGGTACACGAGGATCGAGCTCGGGAGCTTGGAGTTGGTGCCGTCGGTCTTGCAGCCCGTCGGCTGTGAGTCCAGCAGGTCATGCGAGGCGTTGTTGTTCTTCAGCGTGGCGTTGAGGTTGCCCTTCGCCCCGGACGCGAAGTCCTGGCTCGCCCCGGCGAAGTTGCTGTTGAAGTAGACCCGCACCGTCTTGCCGGTGCGGTTCCACACCGACGCCGCGTTGTTCTTGACGCAGATGCCCTTGCCGGTGCCGGCGCCCTTGAACTCATAGCAGGACGGCTGTGTCGCCCCGTAGTCGTCCATGGAGGTGGTGAAGTCCGAAACCGAACCGGCCTCGCCGCTGTTGAAGTAGTAACAGAACTCGCCGCTGTCACAGACCCCGTCACGCGCGGCGGCGGATGCCGGACCGGCCACCACCGCCACTCCCGCGAGCGCCGAGGCGACCACGGCCAGGGCTCCGATCATCCTTCGGATGCTCATCTGTCTACGCCTCTCAGAAGTGGAGCATCCACTGGAAGTCCGCCTGCGCGCTGCTCACGTGAACGTGCGAGCGCGTGCCGTACGCGAGCGGGTTGTTCCAGTTGTACTCCTCGACGTCGAACGAACCGTCGGAGTAGGTCTTGTTCACGTACGCGACGTGGCCGACCTTGTGGACGTCGTTGACGGCGATCGCACCGACGGACGGCGTCTTGTTGACGGTCACGCCGACGCGGCGGGCGGCGTCGTCCCAGGTACCGGCGTTGCCCCAGGTGGTCTTCCAGGAGTTGCTGAAGCTCGGGACGCCGAGCCGGCTCGCGATCCGGTACGCCGCGAAGGCGGTGCAGTTGTTCTGCGCGAAGCCGCGCGCGTTGCCGTCGTAGTCGTTACGCGGCGTCTGCCCGCTGGGCGTGCCGATGGCGTGCGAGGCGTTGTTGTTCTTCAGCGTGGCGTTGAGGTTGCCCTTCGCGCCCGCCGCGAAGCTCTGGCTCGCCCCGGCGTAGCCGCTGTTGAAGTAGACCACCACGGTCTTGCTGGTGCGGTTCCACACCGACGCGGCGTTGTTCTTGACGCAGATGCCCTTGCCCGCGCCGGCGCCCTTGAAGTCGTAGCAGGACGGCTCCGTCGTGCCGTAGTCGTCGACGGAGGTGGTGAAGTCGGAGATCGAGCCGGCCTCGCCGCTGTTGTAGTAGTAGCAGAACTCGCCGCTGTCGCAGACGCCGTCACGTGCCGCCGCGAAGGCGGGCGAGGCGGTGGACAGGAGAGGGGCGGAGATGGCCAGCGCGGCGCCGGCGACGGTGAGAACCTTGCGAACCTGCATGATGTTTCCTCTTGTCTCAAGCGATCTGTTCGTGTGTCGGAACCCGGTCACTGCGTGCGCTGGTACTCCTCCCAGGTGTGGATCGGAACGCGGGGCCCGTCGTCCGGGCCGCGGTTCGCCAGGCCGTTCATGCCGAGGTAGTAGTCGCCGATCTGGTGCTGGGCCTCGCTCGACAGGTCCGTGTCGTTGATCGCCGCGGCGTGGATGTGCCACGGCCAGTCGGCCTGGCTCGGGTTGCGGATCCAGGCGGCGAAACCGACCGTGCGCAGCGTGCGGGCAACGGTCGTACGGGTCGCGGCGGACATCCCGGCGACGTCGATGTCGACGACACCGCCACCGTCATGGGTGCCGGCCGAGGTCGGGTCGCCGCCCGGGTTGTACGAGCCCTGCGCGAGCGTGAGCTTGTAACCGAGCAGGCGCTCGGTCTCGGTGAGCATCGCCTGGGTGCGCGTGTTGACGGTGTAGCCGTTGCGCTGGACCTTCGTGCCCGGGCTGATCGTGTGCGTGACCGTGTACCGGCTCTGGCCGAGCTTGGTCAGCGACGTCGTGCCGGGCAGCCCGTTGGCGGCCAGGCCGGTGTAGCCGAGCGAACGCTGGTAGGCCGCGTACGCCGAGACGGTCTGGGTGCCGAAGTAGCCGTCGACCCACTGGGCGTCCAGGAGGTGCTTGGCCTGGAGCGCCTGCTCCACGGCCATGACGGAGTCCTTCGCGCCCGGGGTCAGCGTGTCGTCGGCGCGCCGCGGGTCGATCTGGGCGGCCAGAACGGTGGCCTCCATGTTGACGCTGGGCAGCGCGGCGGCCTTGCCGCCGTGAGTCGCGGCGGACGCCCCCGTCGCGCCCGCCGCGAGACCACCTGAAACCGCGACGACCGCGAGCATTCCCGTGGCGGCGGCCCTGATCCGTGTCATCCTCATGCCTTGCTTCCTCCGTATGTCGTTCGGTCCGGAGACCGGTCGCACATCGCGTCGCGCTCCCCGTCCCTCGTGCGCACGGTCGCCATCACCAGCCCCCGATGGCCCGACCGCTTGCAGGACCTATTGCTACGGGCCTCGTTGATTGACCGACACCCCTGAGACGGCGGATCAGTCAATTCCGTACGTGCGGGACGGCTCCGCGACCGGGCGAAGGGCCGTCCGTACGCTCTCCGAGCCGGTCAGCGGCCTCCCGGCGGGGTGACCGCGACGGCCCTGCCGAACAATTGGCTGGAGGCGATGAGGGCCTCCTGCCTGTCAATCAATTCGGGACCGCGCCGAAAAACAGCGAGACCCTGAGCGAAGGTCGCTCAGGGTCTCGCCGGTCGTACGCGTGGGTCAGCCGCAGGCGACGGGCCCCGTGTACTTGCGCCCGACCTCGTCGTAGTACGACGTCGTCGCGTCGATCATCACGCACTTGCCCTTGGCCGGAATTCTCACCGGGCCGGCGTAGTAGGAGTACTTGCCGTAGTCGGAGTCGATGGTGACACCGGGCCGGTTGTTGTCGTCCTCGGTCCAGTCCTCACGCATGATGGTGATACCGGTGTCGTCCTTGAACTGCGAGTAGTACGCGGTCTTCACGTTGACGGCGCAGTTGTAGCCGGTCGAAGAGTCGTAGTAGAGCTGGATGTTGCTCAAGGTGTTCGGCACCGGGGACTTCACGGCCCAGGTACCGACCAGAGTGCCCGAACAGCCGTACCCCCCGGCGATGGCCGTGCCCGGAGTGGTGGCGGCCATCAGGCCGGCCCCCACGGCCACCGCGGCGACGGCCGATCCGATACGGGTGCGAACGCGCATTGCCTTGCCTTTCTCGTTGCTTCGCTCAGTCAGCGTGATCGCCCCGTCAGGCGTACCTGACGGGGCGATCTCTTCCTCGGATCAGCCGCAGTGGCCGGTGATGTCGACCTCGCCGAGCCTGGATCCGACCTGGATCCAGGTGAACGCCTCGACACAGCGCCCCGCGGACGAGCCCAGCGTGTTCACCGGTCCCGCGTACTGGGAGTACGTGCCGTGGTCGTAGTTGGCGCCCTGCTGGGTCCCGTCGGACGGGCTGCACATGGTGTGGTCACCGGTGCCGGCTTCGCAGCGGGTGAGCCAGACCATCATCTCGTGCGCGCCGCCCGTGGAGTTGGTCGCCTTTGCGCAGTTACGGCCGGTCGCGGAGTTGTAGTAGAGGTACAGCGTTCCGTACCTCGCCCCGTTGTCGACGTCGGTGGTCGGGGCGCTGTCGACCAGCGTCCCGGTGCACGATGTCGCCGCCGACGCGGGCGCGGCGGTCAGCAGCATGGCCGCACTCGCGATCAGGGTCATGCCGGACACCGCGCTTCCGATCCCCCGCAGCATTCCGTGTTTCTTCATGTCACTCCCCCGTTTTCCAGTCAGCCGAAAATGCCGGCCTGACAGGACCGCGTCAGCCGCAGTGGTCCCATACAGGGCTCTCCCAAATGTCCGTCGTCATCCCGCCCCACTTGATGCAGGAGCCGGCGGCGTGAGCCTTGGCGGCCGCGTAGTAGGCGTAGGAGTCGTCGTCGAAGTAGAAGCCCCGCGGCGACTCGACCTCCAGGATCGCTTCGGTCTCGGTCTTCTTTCCGATATTGCTGGTCTTGAGGGTGACGACGCAGTTATCGGAACCGTTCCACATCAGGTAGATCACCGCGCCGGAGATGGCGTGGTGCTCGAGCTCGTGGAAACTCGACCCGCAGATGCCGGTCGGCGTGTACGGGTTCGTCGCGGCCTGGGCGGGCCCCGCGCCCACGGCTACGGCGGAAGCCGCGATGGCGGTGGCCGTGGCGACGGTGCCGAGCACCTGACCGACCCGGAACTTGCGCTTCATGTGCTGCTCCCCATTCGGATGTTCGACCGCCCCCGCCGGCGTTCGTCCAGGCAGGTTTCGGCGGCGTGTCCAACAGCCATGCTGAGGTCTACGCCGATTGACTGGCAGCCCTCCCAGCCCTGGTCAATCAGGGTCTCAGCCAATCAATCAATCTCGTATATACTCGCGCGGGGGATCAACACTTCATGCTTTTCATGCGACCAACGCCCTCGACCAGAGCGGCCGTTCCTGAAAGCAATGCGTCATACGTGTCGCCGCGTCAACCGGTGCGGCCTTGCCTCGTGACGCATGAGAGTTGTAAGGGACAGGGATAGATCCAGATGGCTCGTCTTCCGCGCCCCGTCGATCCCGACGAAGGACCATTGCAGGCTTTCGCGTACGACCTGCGGAAACTGCGAGAGAAGGCGGGTAGTCCGACGTATCGGATCCTTGCCCGCAAGGCCGGCTACAGCCCCGCGACCCTGTCCGAGGCCGCACGCGGCCAGCGCCGCCCCAGCCTGGACGTCACCCTGGCGTACGTCGGAGCGTGCGGCGGCGACCCGGACGAATGGCGCCTCCGCTGGCAGGACCTCACCGAGACGTCACCGGCCGTGACGCCCGCGGAAACGCCCGAGCCCGCCGCCCCCGCGGCACCGCCCAGCGCCCCGACGCCACCGCCCTCCCCCACGCGTCGGCGCTGGAAGCGCCCCCCGATCCTCGTGGTCGCGGTCGTCCTGGTCGCGGCCGCGACCGGCGCGGTCGCGTTCACCCAGCCGTGGGCGTCGGACGAGAAACGCCCCGAGGGATGCCCCAGCGCCCACCTGGCGGCGGGCGACTTCAAGGGCCGCACCTACACCTTCACGCGGGTACGCGACGCCGCCGCACTGTCCGCCCCCGTCACCCGTACGGTGCCCGCCGGCTGCACCGTCGTCTTCAGCGGCTACTGCCTGGGCGACACCGTGACGGACGAGACCTCGAAGACCCCGGACGTCCGCTGGTTCATCATGGCCGGAGGCGGAGTGATGTCATCAGGCGTCGTCCACGGCAACCCACCCGCGAACCTCGGCCCGTCCCCCTGCCCGGGAAGCACCGCCCCGCCGGGCACCATCCACCTGAACGTCCACCGGACCGGCACCGAACTACGGCTCCAGGCCACCGGCGAAGGCCTGAGAATCGTCGGCTTCACATCCCTCGACACGAGCGAGAAGGGCTCTCACCGCTGGCTCCAGCTGAGCAGCCTGAAGCCGTCGGCCACGTCCGTGTTCGAGACGAGATGGCAACCGTCGCCCCCAAGCGACCACCTCACCGTGGCCGCCGTAGCCTGCCTGGGCGGCGACGGCCCCACAATGGTCGCCGACGCGAGAGAGATCCACCCAGGCAGCCCGCTGCACACCACACGCACGTCACTGTCCGGCGACGCCCTGGACGCCGCCATCCACTCCGCCTGCCAGTACCCGAACAGCTCACTCCTGCCCGGTCACTAGAGCGGCCGGGCGCTGTCCGGTCGTGCTCCGCGCTGGGGTGGTTCTGGCCGGGGGCGCCGCCGATTTTCACGAGCCACCGCCCGACGGAACAGTCAGGGCGAACTCAGACCGAGTCCCGTCGCGCGCCTGGACCGCCGGCTGCCTGAGCCAGCCAGTCCAGGGCCGCCGCGCCATGGTCGAGCACCGAGATGTGCCCGTCGTCCGGATACGCCCGCAACTCCGCCGAGGGACAACGGCGCGCGAGCCACCGACCGTGGGAGTCCGGAACAACCCGGTCCTGACCACCATGCAGCAGCAGAACCGGCGCACTGATCCGCGCGACGTCGAATCCCCACGGAGCGACGTAGGAAAGATCGTCGTCGATCAGCCCACCCGGCCCACCCTCCACGGCAGGCCCGACGACCTTCCCGAACCAGGACCACGTCCCCGCGAGCGCGGCATGATCGGCCGGCGCGAACATCTCCGGGTCGTACTCGGCCGACGCCTCCTGCCTCTCCTTCGCCGCACGCCCCTCGACGGCGGCACGCAGCGAGGCCACCCCGGAGTCGTTCATCCCCGCGAACCAATCCAGCCCGTCAGCCCCGAACGGCGCCAGCCCGGCCACACTGACAACCCCCAGCACACGCTCCGGCAACAACGCACCGCAGGCAAGCGCATGCGAACCCCCTCCGGAATGCCCCATGACCGCGAACCGCTCGATCCCCAACGCATCCGCGACACGAGACGAGCAAGCCGCCGCAAACGCCAGATCCCGCCCCGGCCGAGGCGTCGACCCGCCGTATCCGGGCCGGTCGTACGACACCCAGCGGATGCCGAGCCGGTCAGCGGCAGGGAACAGAGGCTCGGGAGGCGTACCGATGTTCGGCGTGCCGTGGTGCCAGAGGACGGTCAGCTGATCCTCGTCCCCCGCCCCGGTGTCATACACGTGCAGCGCACCGCCGCCGGCCAGGTCCAGATCAGTCTCGATCAGCATCGTCCCAGCGTATCGGCGGCTCGCCCGTTATTCAGATCGCCCTACACTCGACAATCCTCTAACGCCATGCAGATTGGATGGAATTCGCCAGTCTGGCATGCAAGGAGATCAGAAACTTCCAAACGCTTGGCTCCACTACGTCGACACCAGCTTCGTCGACCTCATAAGTGCAGCCAGTGAAAGCACCACCGCTGAGCCGGTAGACCTGGCCGTTCGTCAGACTGAGAGCGAACAGGCCACATCCACCATCCGAGCCGAAGACACAAATTCCATCATCGAAATATCCAGTCAGGAGGACTGGCTGTTCACCTTCGATTCCTTTGACCACATCCACATGGGAGTGAATAAAGAGCCCGCTTTCCACATCAGGCATGGAGAGCGAATCAACCTCTTGATAAAAACTGATCAGCTCGGCCGGCACGCCGACGACAGGGAGGGCTTCAGCCGCGGCACGGCTACGCCCGGGCGGTGCCGTGCGCAGGCGGTTTTCACCAGGAGGATAACCGAACGCATTTTCAAAGTTCCTCATGAGCTTCGCGAGGAGGCCCGACATTTCCTCACTCCACGTGCTTAGGTTCAGCCCACCAGTAGGCACTGTTCCCCTATCAACGTTTGCGGCAAGCCCTAGATCTCGGCGGGCGTCGCGTTCGGATTGCCCCCCGAAACCAGCCGACTGATCCGATGATCGCCTAGACCACCGACACCTCCGTCACGGTCGTACCCGAACTCACCCGCCGAAGCCGAACCATTGAAACGGCATACACGCGTGATTAACGGCACCCGCCGCGTCGGCGGCCACCCCCTCCGCCATCACACCGGCCCTCACCTGCGAAACTCACCACGAGACAACGGGAACCACCCGCTACTCCTACTACGGCAACTGCGCCGACCACGCGGTGAACATCCACATGGTGCTCGTCTTCATCCCACCGGGCAGCGACCTCCCGGACGCCTTCGACGCGGGCGACGCCTGCGTCCCCGCCCAGACCGACTACCTCATGGGCACGACGACGACCCTCTTGAACCTGGGCGGCTACGGCGGCAGCGAGACCGGCACCTGCTGACCGGCTCCCCTTGAGATGAACCCCCCGGTCGCTGCCACGACTCGCGCGTGGCAGCGGCCGTCGGACAGGGACATCCACTCGGGGACGGTGCCGCTTGGCCGATCGATGGCGGACACAGTTCCCGACCGATCATTTCCTCAAGCCCACCGCGCTCTGCCATGAATTGGCGAACGACATCAGAGCCCCGCTCCGCCGCGCAGCCCTGTGGCCCTGGGGGCAGCCGCTTAGATTCGCCGCATCCGGTACGCGGCGACGGCGAGGAAGATTACGGCCAGGGCGACGAAGGCGCCGGCTTCGATCAGCTGGAATGTCGGGATGCGGCTGCCGGGCTGATAGTGGAGGAGTGAATTCGTGATGCCGTGGTCGCGCATGCACCGGTCGAATTGCTTTGGCGTGTCCGACACGATGGACAGGCATTGGGATGGCGCCTGAGTGGGGTGTCCGGTGGCGTCGGCGTAGGTAGGGGTGCCGAGGATGAACGCGTCCGGGCCGGTGTTCGGGGTCTCGTCCAGGCCTCCTAGTGCGATTTTCGGCGGCAGGTAGTGGGGGCGCAGAGCGTCTCGTACCAGCAGCCGGGTTCCGGCGAATACGGCCAGGGTCACTGCCATCGCCGGGACGAGGCGCCGCGTCACCGCGCCGACGGCGGTTCCGAGTGCCAACGCGCAGATGGTGTAGGCGGCGACGAGCTCCGGTGAGGCTTCGAAGTACGCCGACGTGAACATGTTCACGGTGTCGGGAGGCATCACCGCGTTCCTCGTGTGAGCCATCTGCTGGGCGGCGGTGCCGAGCGTGATCGCGAGGACCACGGATACCGCGGTGAGCAGTGTCATCTTCGCGGCAAGCCAACGGCGGGGGGTGATGTCCTGGGCCCAGGCGAGCAGATGGGTGCGCTGTTCGTACTCCTGGGCGATGAGCGGGGCGCCCCAGAAGGCGGCCACGAAACCTGGCAGGACCATGACGAGGGTGAGCTGCCAGTCCGCCATAGGGCCATAGTGAATGAGTCTGAGCACGCAGGCGGAGTTGCCGGCCGGGCAGGGAGAATGGCTGCGGATGGTGCCGGACGTCGCCCACATCACGGCGGCTTCGACCAGTACGGCCAGCGCTGTGATCGCGACCAGCCAGCGGTGCTGGCGCCAGGTGAGCCAGGTCAGCCCGCGGAGGCCGCCTCCGCTCCGCGCGATGTTCGGTTCGACGTCGCTGACCGGGCCGCTCGGCGCCGTGCCGGTGATCGACCTCATTCTGTCTCCCTGAGTGTGTCGCGAGTCGTACGCGCCGCCGGGTCGTCCGAGGGCCGGAGGTAGGCGAGCACCAGCTCCTCCAGGCTCAATGGCCGGGCCATCCAGCGAGGGTCGGCGATCGCGGGCATGCCCACGCTCATCTCGGGCAGCTCCATCACGAAGCTGGCCTGCCGGTTGGTCCGGCGCTGCTGCACGACCCGGCCCGGACCTGGAGGCATGGCGGACGGCGGCCCGATGCGTTCGACGTGGACGCGGAGCAACTCGTCGACGTCACCGGCGAGCAGCGCCTCACCGTCCCGGAGCAGCAGCAGATGGTCGATCGTCCCGGCCAGCTCGGCGACGACATGCGTGGACAGCACCACCGTCATGCCGGTGTCCGCGACGGTGGCGAGGAGTTCGCCGACGACGTCCCGCCGGGCGAGCGGGTCGAGGTTGGCCATGGGTTCGTCGAGGAGAAGCACAGCGGGCCGGCTGCCGACCGCGATCGCCATGGACACGTGCGCCTGCTGGCCGCCTGAGAGCCTGCCGCATGGCCGGTCCAGCGGCACATCGAACCGCCGCAGCCACGAGAGCGCCGTTTCCTCGTCCCAGATCAGGTTGGTGTGCCGCCCGAACCTCACCATGTCGGCCACGGTGAACCGGCGGTACAACGGCTTCTCCTGCGCGAGCATCGTGACCCTGCCGGCCGGACGCGACGTGATGGCAGGCGACGCGTCTCCGACCAGCACCTGTCCCGTCGTCGGCTTGAGCTGCCCCGATATGAGACTCATCAAGGTCGTCTTCCCGGCGCCGTTCGCTCCGACCAGGCCGGTCACGCTGCCCGGCGGCAAAGCGAACGAACAGTCCCGTAGCGCCCAGTGCCTGCCGTAACGCTTGCCGACGGCGCTGGCGCGTACGATCGCGTCCTGCTCTTCGGCGGCGTACACGTTCACGCCACACCCTCCGAGCTCGACCGGCTCAGAACATCGCTCAGCAGGGCCCGCATGTCCTCGTCGTCCAGACCGGAGTCCCGGCCGCTCTCCACCCACTGCACGAGCCGTACGCGGAGCTTCGCCACCGCCTGCGGATCAGCCGAACCGAGTGTCGCCTTGACGAACGTGCCGGACCCTCGACGAGACTCGACCAGCCCCGCCGCCTCCAGCTCCCGATATGCCTTGGAAACCGTGTTGGCGTTCACCACGCAGGAGACCACGACCTCCCGAACGGTGGGAAGCCGATCTCCCGGGCTCAGCCAGCCCACCCGGAGCGCCTCTCTGACCTGCTGCACGAGCTGCACGTACGCCGGGACGCCTCCGGCGCGTTCGATACGAAACTGGATCACAGTCCACCCCGCAATTGACTCATAATCCTAGGAAACTACCACGCATATCCGGGCGCAGGGAGGTGTGATCACAGATCACCGATGAGTTCGCCCGGCACGCCGAGTCGTACACAACACAATGAACTCCGACGGAAAGGACTCCAATGACCGAGCTGAACGCGGAACGTGCCCGGCAGGCGATCGTCGAACACACCCGGCGGCTGGCGGAGTCAGCGGTCGCGGCCGGGCCTGACGCCGCCGTACCGACAGCCTCCGAGTGGACCATCGCCGACCTGGTCGCGCACGTGGGCCAGACCCAGCACTGGGTCGCGGAGATCATCGAGCGGCGCATCACCGACCCCGCACAGCTGCCCTCGGAGATGGCCGTACTCCCCGCCGACCCCCGCGAGTGGCAGGCGTGGCTGTCGGAGTCCGCGCGGCGGGTCGCTAGCGCGTGCTCCGATGACGCGCTCGACGCGCCGGTGTTCAACCCCGCGGGGGACGAACGGCCCGGGACGCGATTCTGGATGTCCAGCATGCTCAACGAGGCGGTCGTCCACGGCGCTGACGCGGCCGGCGCGGCGGACCGGACGGCCGGCATCGACGCCGACATCGCGGCCGCGCTCATCGGCAACCACCTCGCGATGCTCACCTCCCCCACGTGGGCGATGCAGCGGTCCGAGTCCGCCCGCGCCATCCGGGGCACCGGGCAGACCCTGCAGTGGCTGGCCACCGACACCGCGGACGACACGGGCGCCTGGTTCGTCGAACGGCGGCCTGACGGGGCGGCGTGGAAGCCCGGAACCCGGCAGGCCGATGTGACGGTGAGCGGCCCGGCACGATCGCTGCTGCTGACCTTGACCCGACGCCTGCCTCTCACCGGCCGCGAAGCCACCGGCATCAGCGTCGACGGCGACACCGGCCTCGCCCAGCACTGGCTCGACAACACCGCCCATTTCAGCGGCTGACCGGTCCGCGACGGGTCGGCGTCCCTGCTGCGCGAGGTCGTCACCGAGGACGAGATCGCCGCGATCGTCTCGCGCTGGACCGGCATCCCTGTCAGCCGCCTCAAGGAAGGCGAACGGGAGAAGCTGCTGCGGCTCGAACAGATCCTGCATGAGCGGGTCATCGGCCAGGACGAGGCCGTACGGCTCGTCTCCGACGCGATCATCCGCGCCCGTTCGGGGATCAAGGACCCGCGCCGGCCGATCGGCTCCTTCGTGTTCCTCGGCCCCACCGGCGTGGGCAAGACGGAGCTGGCCAAGGCACTCGCCGAGGCACTGTTCGACACCGAGGACAACATGGTGCGCCTCGACATGAGCGAGTACCAGGAGAGGCACACGGTCAGCCGTCTCGTCGGCGCGCCGCCGGGCTACATCGGCTATGAGGAAGGCGGCCAGCTCACGGAGGCGGTCCGCCGCAAGCCGTATTCCGTGGTGCTGTTCGACGAGATCGAGAAGGCACACCCCGACGTGTTCAACACGCTGCTGCAGGTGCTCGACGACGGCCGCCTCACCGACGCGCAGGGTCGTACGGCCGACTTCCGCAACACGATTCTGATCATGACGTCCAACATCGGCTCTGACCTGCTGCTGGAGGGCATGACGACCGAGGGTGAGATCAAGCCGGACGTACGGGACGGGGTCCTGCGTGCGCTGCAGGCACATTTCCGGCCTGAGTTCCTCAACCGGGTGGACGACATCGTGCTGTTCAAGTCACTGACGCAAGCCGAGCTCGAACACGTCGTGGACCTGATGTTCAACGACCTGCGTGAACGCCTGGCCGAGCGCCGCATGACGCTGGAGGTCAGTCCGGAGGCGCGGGCGCTCATCGCTCGCGAGGGCTACGACCCGGTGTACGGTGCCCGGCCGCTGCGCCGCTTCATCGCCCGTGAGGTGGAGACTCGCATCGGACGTGTACTTCTCACCGACGAGATCCAGGACGGCGCGGTCATCCGGGTCACGGTGGAGAACGACCGGCTCGTCGTCCAGCACGAGAACCCGCCGCAGGAGCCGGAGACCACCGCGGCGTGATCCACGCCTTGCGTCACGCGAACCCGCGGAGCCGTTCGGCTCCGCGGGCGTCTCAGCGCGGTGCTGCGGGTCAGCCGAGGTTCGGGTGCAGGACGACCTTCGTCCAGCCCTCGTCGCGGCGGTCGAAGTGCTCATAACCCTCTGGAGCCTGAGCCAACGGCAGTTCGTGCGACACGATCCACGATGGCTTGGCCCGGCCCGTCTGGATGAGGCGCATCAACTCGCGGTTGTAGGCCTTGACGTTGCACTGGCCGTTGCCGATCGTCTGCCCCTTGAACCAGAAGAGGCCGTAGTCGAAGGCGACCTCACCCTCCTTGTACAACGGGTCGGGGCTCTGCGGATCCTGCGGCACGAAGACCCCGACAACGCCGATGGAGCCGGTGAAGCGCACCGACTTGACCAGGTTGTTCAAGGTCATGTTCGGATGCTCGCGCCCCTCCGGGTCGTGAGCCTGATAACCGACGCACTCACAGCCGCGATCGGCTCCCATACCGTCGGTCTGGTCGAGAATCTGGTCGACGGGCGATCCCTTCGAGTCGTCGATGGGAATCGCACCGATCTCCGCCGCGAGCCGCAGGCGATCCGGGTGCCGATCGACGACGAACACCTTGCTCGCGCTCTTGAGCGTCGCGGACAACGCCGCCATCAGACCGACCGGCCCGGCGCCGTAGATGGCGACCGTCTCACCCGCCTGCACACAGGCGAGCTGAGTCGCATGCCAGCCGGTCGGGAAGATGTCGGCCAGCATCACGTAGTCCGTCTGCTGCTCCCGCGCCTCAGGGGGCAGAATGAGGCAGTTGAAGTCGGCGTAGGGAACACGGAGCAGTTCGGCCTGGCCTCCGTTGTAGGGCCCCATGTCCGCGAACCCATAAGCGGCGCCCGCCATGTTCGGATCCGGGTTCGCCGTGAGGCAGAATGCGGTCAGCCCGGCCTCACAGTTCTCACAGAAGCCACAGCTGATGTTGAAGGGCATACAGACCAGATCGCCGACCTTGACCCGATCCACGGCCTCACCGACCTCCACCACCTCACCCAGGTTCTCGTGACCGAGCACGCGGCCGGTCTCCATGTCCGTACGACCTTCGTACATGTGCAGGTCAGAGCCACAGATGTTGGTAGTGGTAATCTTCACCAGCGCGTCCGTAGGCCGTTCGATCCTCGCGTCCGGCACGTTCTCGACCCCTACCGTCCGCGGACCTTCGTACACCAGGCCTCTCATAGCGAAACCTCGATCCCCTCGATTAACGAAAAGCGATCAGAGGGCGTATGTCGTTGAGCGCCTGCCGTGAGATAATCCGCGCAGGCACATCCCCTTTTACGAGTTTCTCACCCGTACGGTCGTTGTCAACGCAACGGCGGATTGTTTACCCTTCTCACCAGGGCATACTCTCCATTAATCTGCGGCCCAACAGGAACAGTGGCCTCAATGATAAACGCGCGTTACGCGCACCACTGAGGGATCTATTCACCGCCCCAGTTCAGCTGACAATGGATTGGCTGACCTCTACCCCGTTCGATGCCACCGCCGTGAGCGATACCACCGGACGACGACCGACACCGAGCATGGGGACGTCACCATCACCGGCCGAATCATCGATCCCGCTGTCGGCGCGGGAGTAGCCGGCCTGAAGATCCGCTTCGAGTCACCGGAAGCATCGTCTTGACGGGACATCTGGAACGGCAGAGCCGCTCCGGAGACCGGGCGGACCTGGCCGGTTTCCCGGTAGCCGTGACAGCGTACGACGGGACGGGTTCACCGCTCCGGGTGACGACCGGCCCGGACGGCACGTTCGGCGTGCCGGTGACCCAGTACTCAGGAACCCATTAGGAAGCCCGGTTCCCGCTCCCAGGCGAGAGCAGCGGACTCGGCCGCCGTCACCGCGTACGTCGCCGCCCAGTGGCGTACGCAGGCTCCAGCGAGGTCGTTGTTCGTGAGTTTTGACCGCACGATGAAGCCATGAGTTCCGCCACACCCCGGACCGGGCAGGTCCTCCTCCTCAACGGGACGTCCAGCTCAGGCAAATCGAGCATCGCAGAACAACTTCTACTCGTCCTGGACCGCCCCTTCTTCCACATGCCCGTCGATGCGATCAACGCCATGCGCGCCCGCCAGCGCACACTGGAGCTGGATTCCGGCGAGCTGGCCACCGTCCTGGCCCGGACCCGGGCCGGCTTCCACCGTGCGGTCGCGGGCATGGCCCAGGCCGGCAACGACCTCGTCGTCGACTACGTCCTCAGCGAGCAGTGGCGCCTCCTGGACTGCCTCACCGTCCTCAGCGGCCTGGACGTCGTCTTCATCGGCGTCCGCTGCTCAGAACAGGAACTGGTGCGGCGGGAGAAAGCGCGCGGCGACAGGCAGCCCGGGCAGGCAGCAGCCCAGCTCCGGCAGGTCCACTCCTACGGCAGCTACGACATCGAATGCGACACCACCACCGCCAGCCCCCGAGACTGCGCCCTGACCATCAAGCAGTCCCTCGGCCACCTCCCGAACCCGCGAGCCTTCGATCGCCTCAGATCCGCACTCCCAGGCTGACCAATACAGAGCTGAAAGGCCCTGCCCCAGACCGACACCTCTGCCAGAGTGCGGTCAATTCCGCGAACAAAAGCCACGGCCCCAGCCGCCAGGTGCGGTCGGAAGGCACGAACAACCGCGGTCGGTTCTCGCGAACAGAATCACGCGGGGCTGGTCCCGCGTCGAACGTGAGCGCCGCCGCGCTGTCAGCCCCGCACGCGCGGGGATGGTCCACCGTCTGCCTGACCGGTGTGGTGAGTGCGTGGAGTCGGCCCCCGCACCCACGGGGATGATCCCTTGGCGTGCGCGCAGACCGGGCCGTTGCCCTGGTCGGCCCCGCAGGCGCGGGGATGTCCCCAGCAGTAGAAAGTCCGCCGCGAGCAGGACGGAATGCTTCGCACGCACGGGGAAGGTGCTGCCTGCCGCCCGATGGTGGCTGTTCTCGACAGGATCCAAGCAACTTCTCAGGGCGAGTCCCACTGCGACAGACCGTTGAAGCCCCGGTTCCGTCCCGCGAGCAAGCAACGAGCGAGCAAAGATCGACAACGGCAGCGCCGACGATCATCAAATGAAAAGAAACACCAGCTCAGAGGCCAAATGAAGTGGTAGGGCGCCTGGGACTCGAACCCAGAACCTATGGATTAAAAGGTTCGTGTTTCGCGATGTCGCTACGTGCCATTCTATTCACGCTCGCGGCTGTTTCTGGAGTGGTCGATGCCCGCCCGGTGTCGGGTGCTGTCGGGTCGTACCGGGGCGGACGAGCAAGCAGCGAGCAAGCAACCGACGTCCGATCTAGCGGCGACGGTGGGCACAGTCAGGTGACCGAAAACCTCCGTCGGCGGAGGTGCTCCGCCAGTCGGCGCGCAGGTGACCTCGACATCACTCATGCATCGACATCGCCTCGGCGATGAAGCGACTATGGAAGGCTTCCTGCGCCGGCGTATGCCTCTCATCACCCGGCGCCTGATCACGGTGCTGCCCGCCATCGCGATCCTCGCCGCCGGCGTCGACCCACCAAGGCCCTGATCCTGAGCCAGGTCGCGCTCTCCTTCGGCATCCCGTTCGCGCTCATGCCGCTCGTCGCGCTGACGAGCTCACGGAAGCTGATGGGCGACCTGGTGAACCGGCGACGTACGATCCTGGCCGGCATCGCTGCCGGCACCCTTGTCATCGCGCTCAACTGCTTCCTGCTCGTCCGGACTCTCACTCCAGGGTGAGCGGGCTCGACGGTCGGCGATATGACATGAAACGGAGCGGTATGCCTCAGCTGGAAGGGAAGACGCCGCTTGTCGGTGACGGTGAGCCAAAAAAATCTCTTGTGGCTGGAGTAGACATTCACTGTGGGGCTGGGTAGTGTTCCGGGTGTCGCAAGGGAAGAGAACATCGAAGATGCACGGGAGACAGTGAACTACCCGTGAGGTGTTGAGTAAGACGTCAGGTGCGCTGGAGCCGGTATCGGGAAGTGGTTCCAGGCGGGCGAGCGGCCGTTGGACGCGCTGGGGCGAGGTTCGCAGGCCCCAGAAGGTCCGGGAAGACCGGGTCGCTGATGAAGGTGTTGAGTAAGACGTCAGGTGCGCTGGAGCCGGTATCGGGAAGTGGTTCCAGGCGGGCGAGCGGCCGTTGGACGCGCTGAGACCGGGTTCGTGGGTCCAGAAGGTCTTCAGGCCGGTACGTGAAAGGTACGAGCGAAGATCAGAGGAGAAGGGGAGGGTCATACGCCGTCGGATCGCCCGCTATCGGTTATTGATTTCCGGGCGGGTACCGCAGTCCCATCAGAACGAGAGGTGGTCTCCGGTCACGCTTACGCGATCCTCGTACCGTCTGCCATTTCAGGTGGCCGGTGCGGATACGACAAGCCGACGTCAGTGTCGGTAGATGGTGTTGATTCCTAAAACCCTGGGCCCCGGTGCTACGGCACCGGGGCCCTCACGCTGTGGAGGTTCAATGGACCCAGCCGAGCAGAGCATGGCCGACAAATTCGACGATGACGACTACCCCGCCTACACCATGGGCCGCGCCGCGGAAATGCTCGGCACCACCCAGGGCTTCCTGCGCAGCCTCGACGAGGCGAAACTGATCACCCCGCAGCGCTCACCCGGCGGCCACCGCCGCTACTCCCGCTACCAGCTCCGCCTGGCCGCCCGCGCCCGCGAACTCCTCGACCAGGGCACACCCCTGGACGCCGCCTGCCGCATCATCATCCTCGAAGACCAACTCACCGAAGCCCAACGCACTCAACAACACCCAGCAACTCCAAGACCACTGAACACGGCGCCAGCGGTAAGCGGTAAAAGGGCCGCTGGGCAGCCATTCAATGCGGATTTCGGCGCACGGCCGGCAGGTCGGGTCACGGGCATGCGCGAACAGGCCTTGGCGTCATCGAACGCCTGAACGGTCCGTATACCCGAATCGCCAACGGTGACGCCAGCCGAGAACTCCTATGCTGCGGACCAAGGGCGACATCAAGGAGCGCAGCACAAGCTGCCCCCATTTGGGTTGGCGCACCACTTCGAGCACGTGCACATCGTCGTCCGGGTAGCGAGGATCGCCCTACCGGGAACCGAGAGCCGCTCGAGGTTCTCTGCCGTTCGACGGTGTGCCTGCCGAAAACCTCATCCATACAGGTGAGAGGGGTGGAGGTTGATCGTTGGGTCCGGGCGTGGTGGTGGTTGGTCACTTCGGAGCGCCTGCGTGGAAGGTGGCCGCCGCGGCATGATGGCCGGCTGTGTTGTTGCGACTGGCGTACTTGACGGTGACGAACACGTTCGCGGTGCTGCGTCTTCTTCCGGTGGGCGATAGGGACAAGGACGTCGAAATCCTGGCGCTGCGGCATCATATCGCCGTGCTGGAACGTCAGCTGGGTGGGAAGAAGGTGCGGTTCACCTTGCCCGACCGGGCGATCCTGGCGGCGCTGGTCCACCGTGTGCGGCCGGAGGTGCTGCGTCGGCTGCGGCTGCTGGTACGCCCGGACACGGTGCTGCGCTGGCATCGTGACCTGATCGCGGGTCGGCACGCTGCCCGGTCCTAGCCGAAGCGGCCGGGACGTCCGCCGACCGTTGCGTTCCATCCGCGTCCTGGTGCTGCGTATGGTCCGGGAGAACCTCGGCTGGGGATACCGGCGCGTGTACGGGGAACTGCTCGTGCTGGGGGTGAAGGTCGCCGCGTCGACGGTGTGGGAGACACACCCGCCGGATCCGCATCATGGGCGCGACCGCACACCCGACCGAGTCCTGGGTGGCCCAGGCCGCAAGGAACTTGGTCATGGACCTGGGAGACGCCGGATGCCGAGCACGGTTCCTGATCCGCGACCGAGACGGCAAGTTCCCCGCAGACGCCGTCCTGGCCGATGCGGGCCTCGAGGTCGTGCTGACCGGAGTCCGGATACCGAGAATGAATGCGACCATGGAGCGGTGGGTGCAGACCTGCCGTCGTGAACTCCTCGACCGGACGTTGATCTGGAACCACGGCCACCTGCTTCATGCGCTGCGCGAGTTCGAAGGCTTCTTCAACGAGCATCGACCTCATCAGGGCATCGCGAACGCCCGCTTCATTCGCTGCCTCCACCGATCACCGATCCTGACCGAATCACTTGCCTGAACGTGCGACGACGTCAACGCCTGGGCGGAATCCTCAACGAGTACGAGCATGCCACTTGACCTGCATGGATGAGGTTTTCGGCATGCACAGGGTGCTCGGCGCGGCCCTGTGTATCCGGCTACGTCAACGGCAGGAGCGCCAGCGCCTCTTTCAGGTTGTGCTCAGCGATCCCCTGCATGAACGCCCGGTCGGGGAAGTCACCGTCGAGGAGACGCAGTGGACCGGCTACCAGCGACAGACGCATCGCGAGCATATAGAGGTCGAGGCGCTGCGGATCGAGACTGGGCCGGGCCAGTGCGGGGTAGCACTCGCCGAAGCGGAGCTGGAGAAAGACGTGCTCCCACTCGACGTCGAAGTACATCAGGCCCTCGATGTCGATCAGGACAGGGTGACCTTCGGCGTCGACCAGGACGTGGTCGGGTCCGAGTTCACCGTGGATCAGTCCGTATTGCGCGCGAGGGCTGACCCGATCAGCCAGTTCCTGCAGACGGTCGCACAATGCCGTGCCGGCTGCCGCGATCCTGCCGTCACGCCCCACCGCCTCCTCAAGATCCCGCATGGCGCGGTCGAGGACCCGTCGCTCGCACGAGATCTCGGATGCGGAGCCGCCCCGCTCCAACAGGTCCACCCTGCCGTAGTGCTGGGCCTGCTGCCGGTGCATCACCTCAAGCATCTCGGCGAGGTCGCCCAGGGCTCCCGCGGCGCGCGTGGGATCGGTTTCGAAGAGTGCTTCGAGCGTGCCGCCGGAGGCATCCTCGACCACGGCGACGTCCGCCGGATACTGGCGACGGCTGTCATCCGCCAGAAGCACCTGCGGAACCCGCACCCCAAGGCTGTTCAAGCTCCGCTGCGCGGTGAGGAACGGGACCAGCCCGGAGGCGGGCGCGAACGGGTCAGCCGGGTCGGCTTCGTGCGCGCCTGGCCAGAAGTTCTCAGCTTCGGCCCAGCTGTAGATGATCACACTCGCCGGGTGGCTTCCATCGAGGCGGACCCGGTACACCCCTTTCTTGCTTCCCCCGCGCAACCGGTCCACCGCGACAACGTGGCATCCCGCTCCCAGTGCGTCACGCACGAGCCCCGACAGGACTTCGATGTCCGCGAATTGCCGCATCCGCAGAACCTACTGAAGAGGCCGCCGCGCGTGCCACTGGATACCTCCTCCGCAGCCTCCGACTGCCGACGAATGGCCGACGCCCGGGAGACCCTCCAAGAGACCGTCGACAAGCAATCCCAGGTCGGTAACGATCGGCCCGTGCTGAAAGGCCTCCCAACGCCGTCATCAGCTACGTCGCGGACAACGACCGCAACACAAACGCACAGGTCAACAGCCTGCCAGCTCAGCGAGCTAAAGATAATCCAGGAGCAGGTCGGCCACGAGCACGCCAGCACCACCTCGCTCTACACCTGCGTGTCATCGGACTTCCGCACCCGGGGTCAGCCGAGATACGGCCGAAAGGGATAGCAGCGCGGTCTTGAGCGGGCGACCGATGTCTCTATTCCCGAGGGCATCCCGGTTGGGGGGACCCGGTTCGATCACCCGGTCGCGCACCAAGGCGCAGTTCATGCAGGTAGGGCCGTCCCTTGAAAGGAGCTACACCCAACAGGGTTCGCGTTCGCGGCGCGCGGGCTCAGCGGCACCTCCACCGTCCTTACGCCACGTCCTTGAAGTAATGGCCATTCTCGATGTCCGCGATCAGCCCGGGGTGCGCGGGAACCCAGCCGAAGCGTTCCCGGGTCAGCGCGCTGGACGTCGGGTTGTCGAGCGACACCAGTGGGGCGAGAAGGCCGAAGTGGCCGCTCGCCTCCTCGGCCGTCAGACTCACCGCCGGAAGCTTCAGCTGACGGCCGATGGCCTCGGCGATGTCCCGGAACCGCACACCCTCCTCCGCGACCGCGTGCACCGGAGTGCCGGGCGGGGCGGATTCCACGGCCAGCCGGAACAGGACCGCGGCATCACGCCGGTGCACCGACGACCAGCGGTTCGCCCCCTCGCCGACAAAGGCCGAGACACCCTTCGCACGAGCGATACCGATCAGCATCGAGACGAACCCGCGCGCGTCCCCCCGACCGTGCACGGTCGGCGCCAGCCGTACCGACGACGAGCGCACCCCGCGCCCGCCCAGGGCCAGAACGGACGTCTCAACCGGGAGCCGCAGGCCGGTGACGGCATTGGGAACAGCCGGGGTCTCCTCGGTCAGCACCTGTCCCGGCGTGCGGCCGATGACCCCCGAGGTGACCACGAAGGGCTTGCCGGTCTGCTCCAGCTCCGAACCGATCGCCTCCACAGCATTCAGCTCGACCCGCGCACGAGCGGCAGAGTCGGTGGTCTCGGAGATGTGCTGGTTGGCGGCGAAGACCACGCCGTCCGCCTTCGCCGCGCCGGAGCGCAAGCTGTCCAGGTCACCGAGGTCACCTCGGTGCACCGCGATGCCTGCCCTGGCCAGAGTCGCGGCGGAGGAATCGGAACGGGCGAGACCCACGACCTCGTGGCTCGCTTGCAGCAACTCACTCACGATGGCCGATCCGACGTACCCGGTTGCCCCGGCGACGAAAATACGCACGATGAGAATCCCTCGATGATTTCAAGTTGGCCCGCCGCACGGCGCCGGGTTCGTACCGTGACGGTAGGAGCGGCAGGAGCACGGCGTCCAAGACCTGTTCCGCACCACGCGATACGGATCAGGTATCACGAGTACGATGCAGGAGTGCCCCACGTACCACCGGTCGACTTCGACCTTCGCCTGGTGCGGTACTTCACGGTCGTGGCCGAGCACGGCAACTTCCGGCGCGCAGCGGCCGAACTGCAGCTTGCGCAACCGTCGTTGAGTCGGCAGATCCAGAGCCTCGAGAAGCGGTTGGGCGTCCGCCTGCTCGACCGCACCACCAGGGGCTGCCACCTCACCGCGGCCGGACAGGCGTTCCTGCCCCAGGCGGAAGCACTCCTGCGCTCCGCGGAACTGGCCGCGACGACGACCCGCGCCGCAGCGGCATCCGGCGCCGTCACCATCGGGTACGTGGGCGGACTCATCATCACCCCCGCAGTACGCGAGCTGCGCAGCCGCCATCCCCAGGCCGAGGTCACCACCCTGCACGTGGACTGGAGCGATGTCCACACGGCCCTGCTCGACCACCGCGTGGACGCGGTCATCGCCCGAGAGCCGTTCCCGGCCGACCGGCTGCGGGTGACGCCCCTGTACCAGGAGCCCCGGGTGCTCCTGATGCCGACGACGCACCGCCTCGCGGGCAGGGAGTCGGTCACCCTCGACGACTTCGCCGACGAACCCCTCATCCGCTACCCGGACCCCGCCTACGACGCCTTCTGGCGCCTCGACCCCCGACCGGACGGACGCCCGGCACCTGACGGCCCGCTGGTCGCGGCGCACGCGGACAAACTCGAATCCATCGCCGGCGGCCAGGCCATCGCGCTAGCACCGGCCGCCGACGGGAACAGCACGCCCAGGCACGATCTGACGACCGTTCCCGTCCAAGGAATCGAACCGTGCAACGTGGTGATCGCCACCCGCACCCGCGAGCGCAACCGCCTGGTGTCGGCCTTCCTCGAAACAGCCCGATCGCATCTCACCGGTCGCGACATACTCCGAAGGGTGTAGCTCCTTTCAAGGGACGGCCCTACCTGCATGAACTGCGGCTTGGTGCGCGACGGGGAGATCGAACCGGGTTCCTAGGAGGGCATCGCCTCGATCAACGACCTCGGCATACCGACCACCGCCACCCGGGCAGCGGCCATCCGTCAGCACGTCCTGGAGATGCCCGCGCCCGTCGTCGCCGACGCCCTCGGTTACCACCAGGACACCACCGCAGGCTCGCCTCGCAGACCGGCGCTACCTGGAGCCGGTACGCGGCCGGCGACCACCTACGGTCACCATCTGGCTGGACACCACGACGAACTGACGACAGTTGAATAGGCGAACTCACCAGTAGATACCGCTGAGCACGTCGAGACCGACACCGCGAACTGGAGCTCGCCGTCACATCGAACCGAGGCAGCCTCGAGCTCAACTGGCAGATCACCCAGCCCGGCTGGAACATCCGCCACGACACCCCCAAGACCAATGCCAGCGTCCACACCATCGCCCCAAGACACGGACACCGTCTCGATCCTGAGGGGCCCCCATCAGGCCCGCGAACGACTTGGCGACAGCGTCGACGGCTCCGAGTTCCTGTTCACCGACGAGACCGGTGACCCGCCGCTACACCTGGCCCATGTCACTGACCAGTTCCAGCACCCTGGCTGGCTCCATCCATACGCCCCGAGGCGATACCGCCAGCACGAAGCAGTACCACCAACACGAAGCAGGGACTGGTCCACCGGGCGCGTGCGCTGCCCAACCCATACGTCACCTTGCATCGCCACCGGTAGCGCGCGCCGATCTGATCCAGTACCGAAATCCACATTCAAGGTGGCCGAAACATCAACCAAGACACGCCCAGCGCCCCAGAACCGCCCCACGAGCACGAAATGAGCGCGCAGAGATCAACAACAACCCGCCAAACGATCACAGTATGGAAAGAAACTGCAGGTCAGTGGGTAGATGGAGTGGTAGGGCGCCTGGGACTCGAACCCAGAACCTATGGATTAAAAGTCCATAGCCCCTATGTCATATCGGTGCGCTCAGTGTCAGCCTATGTCGATTCGTCCGCGACTCTGCTGGTTTCGATGTCCGGCTATGCCAATGGATGACGGCCGGTACCGCGACGTTCGAGCAATCACCGAGCAAACACGACTCGGCTACGGGGCCAGCTCTAGCTGGATTTCAACGCTATTCAGCTCGGGTCGTGGGTTTTGAGCAGCGAATCGACAGATCTCGATCTGCCGGCGCCTGTTTGGTCGGCGCCAAGGTGGTCGAGACCGCGGCCTGTCGCCACATCTCCGGCGGCGCCCCCGTCAGCTCGGCAGGCTGGGGCGCGTGGTACTTCGTCGGCTGCTGTCCCGGCCCTCTGCGCCGCAACTGACGGCGGTCTGCGGGCATGAGTGCCGGGACAGGCTCTGCTCGTTACAGCTGCGGGATCAGGGTCTCGGCGTGCTGAAGTGCCAGCACGCTGGCCTGGGCCGCGTCACGAACCTTGGCGAGGCGCTCCATCCACTCGATCCGCTGTTCTGCGGACAAGGGCTCTTCCTCTAGCTGGATGCGGAGGAGGCGCGCCGCGTCGAAGTCCCCGAGCAGTTTCTCAGCGACCTGGACGGCGCGTTCGTAGATACCGGCGGCTACCTCGATCCGGGCAGGAAGCTCGCGCCGGAGAGTATCGGCGCAGGGAATCTTTATGTTTCAAATAAAACTAAGAAATTCACGCGCAGCTAGTTCTTGCGCCACGTCGTCGGATCATCTTTATCTGCGTTAAAACTGAGCCCAAGTCGCTCTTTTATAAACACCCAATTAACCTCTCGCAACCGTTCACCCGTTCTAGGATCACGCCCGATCTCGCTCCGTGCATCCTCAAGGTGAGCTACAAGCCAAGCGATCTGATCATTAATGTTCAGCGAAGCCGGCGGCCGCGCCCCAAGCACTCGACTCCAAACCGACATCTCGTATGTCTCTCCGCCGTGGACACCAACACCAACGCCTCGCTGCCCTCGATCATTAAAGACCGAGATATCGACCACCCCGTCAGTAAAAAGGGACTTCGCGCTACCCATTGGCCCACCAGATGATCGCTCAACCAACATGAACCCGCGAGCATCAAGGTACTGTTCAAAGTCACCCGGAAGGTCCGAACTTGTCATACTCACCTCACACCTGGCACCAGGGAGTCTCCGCTACCATTAAAAGTGTAGCCACGACTCAACAAATAGTTGATCTCCCGCTCGTACCACGAGCCCGCCCTCATCCCACTAATCGGAGTGGCGAGCAGGAATGTGTCACCACCAAGAATTCCTCGATCGAGAAACTTCTGATTCGCAGTCCACTGCTCTACAGGATTCATACGGTTCCAAATCGGGTCCGGAACGCTGAAGTACTTTGCGCCTGTCGCTCTCGCTAGATCCACATAATCTGGGTAGTGACCGAGTGAACGGATCCCGCAAGTGTTGTGTACCAACACCGGCGTGGCACCCGCTACAACATAATAGGTGTGGAGGCTATCAATCGAGAGGTTGTAGACGTGTGAATCTTTGATGTAGGCACGAGTGGCACTAACTTGGACCCACGTACCACTCGAGGCGCGGAGCCACATGCCAGATTTGAGGCTGCCAGCAGTGATCCATTTATGTCGCCCGGCTGGTGCTGAACGCCGCACGTTGCGCACCGGGCTCACGACGCTCACGCCGGCCCACTACCCGACCGACCAGCAGAGTCGAATCAGCAGGCCCACGACGTCAGCCCTGGTGCCGCCCGTGAAACATGTTGCGGAACCGGCCCCACCACGGCCTCACCGTGGCCCCACCACAAGATCAACGACTCCGCCGATGCAGCCGTATCCGCAGGTCAGGAGTGGTAGGGCGCCTGGGACTCGAACCCAGAACCTATGGATTAAAAGTCCACAGCTCTGCCAATTGAGCTAACGCCCCGCAGGCACGAGCGTACCGGAGGGGCCAGGGTCTCGTGATCCGGATTATGGCGACCGCGCGGTCGGGGACGTCAGACTGTGGGGCGACCACCAGTTCGGCACCCCGGAGGGTAGATGTCACACTCACCAAGTCTGTTCGCGGTGACCGTCGACTGTGAGGACCCTGCGGCCCTGGCGGGCTTCTATCAGGCTGTCACCGGGGGCGAGATCACGCACACCTCCGAGACCTATGTCGCGCTCAGCAATGCCGGCGGGGTGCGGATCGACTTCCAGCGGGTCCAGAATCCGGCTCCGGCGGCGTGGCCTGACCCGGACGCGCCGCGTCGTGTGCATCTCGACTTTCTCGTTGACGATCTTGAAGAGGCGGAGCGTGAGGTCACGCGGCTTGGTGCGCGAGCGGCGGACGTGCAGCCTGGAGGGCGGCGGTTCCGGGTCTTCATCGATCCTGCCGGGCATCCGTTCTGCCTGGCCGAAGACGCGTAACACGCGGGAAATCTCTGCCGTCTACCGTCGGGGGCCATGGACGTGATCCGGGCCATGCGGCCTGAAGACGCTGGGCGTGTGCTCGCGATCTACCAAGCGGGGCTCGACGGTGGGCAGGCGAGTTTCGAGACCGTCGCGCCCTCCTGGGAGCGGTTCGACGCCGCCAAGCTGCGCGATCATCGGCTCGTCGCCGTCGACGACGGGGCTGTGATCGGCTGGGTCGCGGTGATCAGGGTCTCTGACCGGTGTGTTTACGACGGGGTCGTCGAGCACTCCGTCTATGTCGATCCGGCGCGGCAGGGACAAGGCGTCGGGCTCGGGTTGCTGCGCGCTCTCATCGGGTCCACCGAGGCGGCGGGCATCTGGACGATCCAGTCCGGGATCTTTCCCGAGAACACCGGTAGCCGGAAGATCCATGAACGCGCCGGCTTCCGGGTGGTCGGCACCAGGGAGAAGGTCGGGCGGCACCACGGCCGGTGGCGGGACGTCGTGCTGCTCGAGCGCCGGAGCGCCGTGGTCGGCTGAAGGTCACACCGCACGGCCCCGGCTTCGGTCGCGGTCCGGCGCGTGGGCCGTCAGGGCGTACACGACCAGTACGCACATGGCGATCACGATCACCGACCACACCGGGAACGCCCGCAGGAACGCGATGTGGGCGATCGCGATCAGTACGGCCATGGCGATGCCCAGGGTTATCGCCCATTCCTTCGCGGCCAGGATGCCGACGCCGATCGCGATCTGCAGGAGGCCGAGGATCAGCAGGATCCAGCCCCACGCCGTGAAATTGAAGACCAAGATGTCCTGATCGGTCACCAAATAATAATCGTTGCGGAAAAGCGCCACCAAGCCGTCGATAACGTTGAATATTCCAACAACGATCGCCACGATCCCGGCGAATGACAGCCAGCCGGTGGTCATCGGCATCCGTGATGTCGTCATGCTCCGGACCTCCCCTCGCGGCCGCCCGGACCACCGCCGATCCGGGCGCAGCACCGCAAAAGGAACATCCCCCGGCAACAAACGCCCCACTACACCAATGGCGTCATTTGCCGAAAAAATCGATCAGCGATACGCCGAAACCCCAGTGATCGCCTCGCCGAGGACCAACGTATGGATCTCCTGGGTGCCCTCATAGGTAAGCACCGACTCCAGGTTGGTCATGTGCCGGATGACCGGATATTCCAGCGTCACGCCGTTCGCGCCCAGGATCGTACGGGCCTGGCGGGCGATGTCCAGCGCGGCGCGTACGTTCGCGAGTTTGCCGAACGACACCTGCTGCGGCGTGACCTCGCCGGCCTCCTTCAGCCGCCCGATGTGCAGGGCGACGAGGCCGGCCTGGCCCAGCGCGACCTCCATCCAGGCGAGCTTCTCCTGGGTGAGCTGGAACCCGGCGATCGGCTTGCCGAACTGCTCGCGCGTCTTGGCGTATTCGACCGCCGACTCGTAGCAGGCGCGGCCGGCGCCGATCGCGCCCCAGAGGATGCCGTACCGGGCCTCGGACAGGCAGCCGAGCGGGCCCTTCAGGCCTCTGACCTCGGGCAGCATCGCGTCGCGCGGCAGGCGTACGTCGTCGAAGGTCAGCTCCGAGGTCACCGACGCGCGCAGCGACAGCTTCTTGTGGATGTCGCGGGTGGAGTAGCCACGGGTGCCGCGCGGCACCAGGAACCCGCGGATGCCGTCGTCCGTACGCGCCCACACGACCGCGACATCCGAGACCGACCCGCTGGTGATCCACATCTTGGAGCCGTTGAGGACCCAGTCGGAGCCTTCGCGCTTGGCGTTGGTGCGCATGTTCGCCGGGTCGGAGCCGTGGTCGGGCTCGGTGAGGCCGAAGCAGCCGATGGCCTGGCCGGCGGCCATCCGCGGCAGCCACTCCTGCTTCTGCTCCTCCGAGCCGTACTTGTGGATCGCCGACATCGCGAGCGAGCCCTGTACGGAGACGAAGCTGCGCAGGCCCGAGTCGGAGGCTTCCAGCTCGCGGCAGACCACGCCGTACGCGACCGCGCCGGCGCCCGGGCAGCCGTACCCGGACAGGTGCATGCCGAGCATCCCCATCTCGCCCAGAGCGGGAGCGAGTTCGCGTGCGGGGAAAACTCCGGCTTCGAACCAGTCGGCGATGTGCGGCTCGATCTTGTCCGCGACGTACTTCCGCGTCGTGTCCCGTACGAGCCGCTCCTCGTCGGTCAGCTGATCGTCGATACGCAACAGATCCATCAAGGCCTCCCAGGGGGTTCGAAGCACAGCGTACGTTGGGCGCATGGGCCCCAGTGAGCTGGTACGGCTGCTCATGGACAAGGGCGTGCTCACCGATCCTCTGGTGGCCGACGCCATGGCCACCGTCCCCAGGGAGAGGTTCGTTCCACCGCACCGGGCCGCCGAGGCGTACACCGACAAAGTGCTGGTCACCAAGTGGGACGACGCCGGGGTGGCGATCAGCTCGGCGAGCCAGCCGGCGATCGTCGCGATCATGCTGGAGCAGCTCGGGGTCGGGCAGGGGCACCGCGTGCTGGAGATCGGCGCGGGCACCGGGTACAACGCCGCGCTGCTCGGGCGGCTGGCGGAGCGCGTCGTCAGCATCGACATCGACGAGGACGTCGCCCGCGATGCCCGCGCGCGCCTGGGCGACGTCGGCAACGTCGAGGTCCGTACGGCCGACGGCTGGGCGGGCGCGCCCGACTCCGCCCCGTACGACCGGATCCAGCTGACGATCGGCGCGTCGGACATCTCCCCCGCCTGGCGCGACCAGCTCGCCGACGACGGCCTGCTCGTCATGCCGCTGTGGCTCCGCGTCGGGGTGCAGCTCTCGGTGGCGTTCCGGCGCGACGGCACGGTGCTGCGCGGCGAGAGCGTGCGCGACTGCGGGTTCCAGCGGCTGCGCGGGCCTCATGGCGGTCCGGAGGGGTTCGTCCCGATCGGTGGCGGCGAGTTCGTCGTCCTGGACGACGCGTCGGACGCCGCTCCCCTGTGCGAGCTCCTGCGCAGTACGCCCGCGGAGGAGGTCCCGCCTGTGATCGACCCGGCGGTCTTCGCCCGGCTCGCGCTGGACGAACCGCGCGTCCTGGCCATCTCGGACCTCTCGGGGCCACCCCGCCCAGGCCTGTACGACGCGGGCAGCGTCGTGGTCGTGAGCCACGACCGGATGTCGACGTACGGCACGGCGGTCGCGCGCGACCGGTTCATGCGCGCGCTCCGTACGTCGCCGCCGCTGGACCGGTCACGCCTGCGCGTCACCGCGACGTTCGGCGCTCCGCCGCAGCCCACGTGCGGCTGGCGGTTCGTACGCCCGTCGTGCGTCGTCGATGTCACCGAAGGGTGATCAGGGGCCTCTCAGGGGTGTCTCAGGGCAAGCCCCCATGGCGACGGCGGCCCGCACACGGCACGATCGAGGTATGAACGAGATGAACGACACCCCGGAAACCGGCGAACCCCGCCGTCTCACCCGCACCCGCTCCGGCCGGATGATCACCGGAGTCTGCTCCGGCGCCGCTGCCTACTTCGGCGTCGACCCGACGATCGTACGGATCGTGGCCGCCGTCCTCACCCTCCTGACCAGTGGCGCGGGCATCCTGCTGTACGCCGCCGCGGTGCTGATCATCCCGGAGGAGGGGAAGGAGACGTCGATCGCCCAGGACCTCATCAACAAGCAGACCGGCGGCGCGCGGTAGACGCTCAGGCCGCCGCGCCGACCGCGCGCTCGTGGGCCGACGCGATCACCTCGCCGCGTACCTGGGTCCACGACATCGCGAGCATCGTCGCGACGGACAGACCGGCGGCGCCGGCCAGCGCGATGACCGGCTCAGGCCCGAGGACCTGGGCCAGCGCGCCGCCGACGAGGATGCCGATCCCCTGGCTCGCCAGGATGCCCGACTGGGCGAGCCCGAACGCCTGCCCCCGTCCGGACGGGGGCACCGCGGCCACGAAGGCGGCGTTGGCCGCGACCTGGTAGGCGCAGCCGACACCGGACAGCGCCCACAGCACGACGACCGCCCACAGCGGCGGCCGAAGCCCCGCGCCGATCAGCGGCGCGCACGCGAGCATCGCCATCCACCCCATGAGGCGCAGGCGGTCGTCCGGGCGGACGAACCGGCTGTAGGCGAACGCCCCGAGGACCATGCCCGTCGGCATCGCCGACATGAGCAGCCCGACGATGACCGGGCTGTCGCCGAACGTCTTGGCGTACGGCGCGGCGAGCCCCTCGGGAAGGATGTAGAACCCGCACAGCCAGGCGAAGCACACCAGCGGCCGGAGCGTACGGTCGCCGAGCACGAGCCGGCCGCCCTGGCGTGTGATCCGCCACAGCGACTCGCGCTCCTCGCCGTCCGACCGCGGCGCGGGACGGCGGCGTACGCCGGCCACCACGATGATCGCGGACAGGCCGAACGTCACGGCGTCGACGGCCAGCGCCTCGTGCGTGCCGACCGCGAAGATCACCGCGCTGCCGACGAGGAAGCCCAGCATCTGCGTGATCTGGTGGGTGATGTTGTTGACGGCGGAGCCCACGACGTACAGGTCACCGGGGAGCACCTCGGCCAGCAGCGCGGCGCGCGCGGCCGTGAACGGAGTGCCCAGCAGCACGGACAGGAAGATCAGCCCGCACAGCGCGGGGAACGGCAGTTGATGGATCGCCATCAGCGCCAGGATCACCGCGCGCACGACATCGCAGACGATCATGACGCGGCGGCGCGGCAGCACGTCGGCGAGCACGGACAGCACCGGCCCGCCCATGATCGGCGGGAGGTACGTGAGGGCGTAGGCGACCGCGGTCTTCAGCGGCGAATGCGTGTTGTTGTAGACGAGAACCGCGAGGGCGACCTGTGCCAGTTGGTCGCCGATGTACGAGAGTGCCTGGGCCAGCCAGATCGAACGAAACTCCCCGACACCGAACACTTCGCCGTACGTGGCCTGGCGATCCAGCAACCGTCGATGTCGTCCACCCACGCGCGCTCCCTTGCGGAACCGTCGTCCGGTCTTCCTGCCTTGGCCGGGCGGTCTCCAGGAGATTGTCTCACGCTCCGTCGCGAAAGGGTGACTGATCGTGCCCGATGGGGATCACCAGCCGAGTTCGTGCAGCCGAGCGTCGTCGATTCCGAAATGGTGCGCCACCTCGTGAATCACGGTCACGCGCACCTCCCGCACGACGTCCTCGCGCGTCGTGCAGATCCTCAGGATCGGCCTGCGGTAGACGGTGATGCGGTCCGGAAGATACCCCGCGTACGTCCCGCCGCGCTCGGTCAGCGGAACGCCCTGGTAGAGCCCGAGCAGCCCACGCTGGGGGGCGTCGTCCTCGACCTGGATGACGACGTTCTGCATCTGCCGGGTGAGTTCTGCCGGAATGGTGTCCAGGGCCGCACCGACCAGATCCTCGAACTCGGCGCGATCGATATCAATCACATCGTCATTGTGCGTGGACGGCGGCGGAACCGAGCATAGGTAACAACGTGTTGACCCGAGTTCTGATGGAGATCCGAAGGTTGGGCGCCGCGAGCCGGGGTGCCGGTCGTGGTGTCGTCGCGGCGAGCCGTCGGCTTGGTGGTTTGGGCCGTCGGCTTGGTGGTGCGGGCCGCGGGTTCGGTGGGTGGATTCGCGGGCTCGCCGAGCGGAGGTGGCTCCGGCTGACCGCCCGCGTCTCGGCGGTGATCGCCATCGGCCTGCTGGGCGGCTGGTTCGGGCTGCTGTACGGCGGCCGGTCCCACGCCCAGGTCGGACCGGCCTCGGTGACGTTCTCCCTGCACCCGGCCCTGTCGGGCGGCACGGTGATCGACATCCCGCCGCTCGGCACACTGCGCCTAGACAGCCACTCGGGCCCGATCCGCATCGACGCCCAGGTGACGAGGATCGAGCCCCAGTCCGCCCAGAAGATCATCGAGAACCCCGCCGACTTCGACCGCCTCACCCAGACGGTCGGCGGCGACATCCGGCACGGCTTCGTCCTCATGGCCGTACGCGCGACCGTCGCCGCCCTGGCCTGTGCCGCCTTCGCCGGCCTCGTCGTCTTCCGTACGTGGCGCCGCTCGCTCTGGTCGGCCCTGGCGGCATTCAACGGCCTCATCCTGATCGCCGCGATCGGCGCCTTCACGTTCAACCCGCAGTCGATCGTCGAACCCCGCTTCACGGGCATCCTCACCAGCGCCCCCCAGGTCGTCGGCGACACCAAGTCGATCGTGAACCGCTTCGGCGTCTACCGCGCCCAGCTCGCCCGCCTGATCGCCAACGTGTCCCGCCTGTACGACGTGACCTCGACGCTCCCGACGTACGAGCCGGACCCCACCACGATCCGGGTGCTGCACGTGTCCGACATCCACCTGAACCCGGTGGCATGGAGCGTGATCGGCCAGGTGACGAAGCAGTTCCAGATCCAAATGATCATCGACACGGGCGACCTGACGGACCACGGGTCGAAGGCCGAGGAGAAGTTCGCGAACAACATCGCGAAACTGAAGATCCCCTACGTCTGGATCCGCGGCAACCACGACTCCCACGACACGGAGAAGTCCGTACGCCGCCAGAAGAACGCGGTAGTGCTGGACGACGAGGAGAAGACCGTAGGCGGCCTAAAGATCTTCGGCATAGGCGACCCACGCTTCACCCCGGACAAGTCCACGAGAGGCGACGACGTGGACGCCCGCCAGATGCAGACGTACGGCCGCACCGCCGCCCAAGAGATGATCACCGCCGGCACCCACCCGGACGCCGTCCTGGTCCACGACCCGAACGAGGGCCAGTCCTTCGACGGCACCACCCCGTTGATCATGTCCGGTCACACCCACCAGCGCTCGACTCGCCTGCTCCCCAGCGGCACCCGCTTGTTCGTCCAGGGCTCGACCGGCGGCGCCGGCGTACGAGGCCTGGAACACGAAAAACCAACACCGGTAGAAATGTCCGTCCTGTATTTCAACCGAATCGACCACCGCCTCCAGGGCTGGGACGACATCAGCCTGGGCGGCCTGGGGTTGACGTCCGCCCAGATCGAACGCACATTGGAACGACAGCCGGACCGCCTGATAGCCCCACCGACCCCCTCGGTGTCACCGCCGACCCCGTCCGCTCCAGCGAGCGAAGGTGGCCCGTGACCTGGGGGTTCGGTCCTTCGCGGCGCGGGGTGGGGAATCACTTTGGTGGTTGGGGCAGTTGTCCCCTATGCTTACGGAGTCCCCGACGGCAGGCGCCAAGGACAACACGGCGGCTAACGCCGGAGCGTCCCCATCGTCTAGCGGCCTAGGACTCCGCCCTTTCAAGGCGGCAGCGCGGGTTCGAATCCCGTTGGGGGCACGATACCCTTCGGGGTAGCAGTTGCAAGGTCCTGTGGAGCAGCTAGGAGTGCTCGCCACCCTGTCAAGGTGGAGGCCGCGGGTTCAAATCCCGTCAGGACCGCTGAGGTGCCGTGTCACACGGCGCCGTTGCGGGCAGGTAGCTCAGTCGGTACGAGCGTCCGCCTGAAAAGCGGAAGGTCGGCGGTTCGACCCCGCCCCTGCCCACCGCCCTTGAGCATCTGAAAGACCCCGGAGCGAATTCGCCCGGGGTCTTTTCCTTTTATACGGCTACGCGTTGGGCTAGCTCGTGCAGTTCCTGGCTGGGCGGGTCCTGCATGGTGAGCAGGTCGGAGACGAGCTGTCGCGCGAGGGGATGTGCGTTGATCTGTTCGGGTGTGATCTCAGCGCCTCTCTGGAGTGCCAGTACTCCGGCCCGGGACGCCGAGGTCGAGGAGCAGCGACTGGTTCCATGAGATCCATGTAGCGCCGACCGCCGGAGCGTTCGGACCGGACGACGTGTCGGCGAACCAAGGCGAGCTCATCAGGGAGCTTTGGGCATGCGGCCCATGACCCCACCGGAGCTCTACACGGCTCTGGCGTGCCCCCCACAGGACGACCTGCGAAGCGGCGGACCTCCTCCAGAGCCGCAACGGCCGGATGGGCGCGGGCACCCATCCGGCCTCGTGCGGGGTCAGCCGGTGTGGTGGGTCTGGTCGGGGACGTTGAAGCCGTTGACGCGGACGTCGGGCTTGGTGGGCGTGGCGGAGTAGCGGGCGGTGATGGTCTGCTGCTCGCCGGGCCAGAGTGTGACGTCGTTGTCGCTCCAACGGATCGGCAGCACCTGTTTGCCGTCGGCGAACAGGTCGGCCCGGGTGAACAGGGCCGGGGTGCCGCCGTGGCCGACGTTGCGGACGGTCACGCTCGTCACCATCTCCCGGCCCTCGCGGCGGGTCGTCGCGCTGACCCGGATGTCGGCGGGCTTGAGGGCGCGCAGGCCGGTCAGGTCGGCGTAGCCGTCCTTCTGGAAGACCGCGAACCCGTTGGACGGGGTGTACTGGCCGGGCGCGTGCGTCTTCGGCCAGTCGACCTGGTCGGCCTTGGTGGACAGCCAGTACACGTTGCGGCTGACGACCTCGGACCCGCGGGTGAGGGTGAGCTTCTCGAAGTAGGTCTTCGACGTCCCGGCCGGGACCTTCGGGTGCAGGACGGTCCGCACGTCCTGGCTGCCCAGCGTCCCGACGGGCGCGGTGGCGGTGGCGCGGACCGTGCCGTCGAGATCGATGATCTGCGCGGTGGCGCGCAGGCCGTCCTGGCGGGCGCCGGTCAGGTTGGCGACCTTGATGGAGCCGTCGTCGTAGGAGTACATGACGTGCACCGGCTCGTTGGCCTTCTTCGCGCCGAAGTAGACGCCCGGCTGGTCGAAGTCAGAACCGTACATGCTCCACTGGAGCGACGGCCACGCCTTGTTCAGCATCCAGTAGATGATCCCGGTGCTGGGGTTCGCCTTGTCGGTGGAGTTGCCGATGTAGGACTCGAACTGCGCGCGGGTGACCTCGTACTCACCGATCTGGACGGTCTTCTGGTACGAGCCGGCGTCCTTCCAGGGGCCGTACCGGTGCCACAGCGGGGTGTTGTAGACGCCCATCCGGGAAAGGCGCGTGTAGTCGGCGTAGAAGAACGTGTGGTACATGTCCTGGCCCGCGGTCTGGCCCTGTGTGGTCGCCGGATCCCAGATCTTCTTCTGCTCGTCCGGGGTGAGGAAGCGGTTCAGCGAGTTCTGCGTCGGGATGGTGTTCCCGGTGCTGACCTCGGTGTCGAACCCCCAGGCGCTGCCGGTCATGCTGAGCGTCGGGTCGTTGGTGTTGACGGTCTCCCGCCTGTTGTTCCACAGGGCGCTGGGCGGGAAGTAGTTGTAGCCGCCCTCCTTGGTGCCGGCCGGCCCGAGCTCGGGCGACGATTTGTACTCCGCCGCGGCGACCTGCGGGAGCCGGAAGTCGGCCTGCTCGAACGCCTTCAGGAAGAGGGCCTCCTTCTCCGGGTCGGGCGCGTCGTCGCTGCCCTGGAAGAAGGTGAAGACGCTCGGGTGGTCGCGGAGCCGCTCCGCCATCGTGCCCGCCTGGTCGGACGCGTTGGCCTTCACATCGCCTGACCAGGTCGACGACTTGCTCTCCCAGAGGGCGCAGCACTGCCAGCCCGGCATGGCGAGGACACCCGCCCGGTCGAGCTGGGTGAACATGTCGTCGGGCGGGAAGTTGCCCTCGAACCGGACCGCGTTCAGGCCCATGTTGCGGATGTAGGAGATCTGGTCGGAGACGTTGGACGGGGAGTAGCGCAGGAACAGGTCCGGCGACCATCCGGCGCCGCGGATGACCAGCGGCCTGCCGTTGACGATGAACTGCCGGTAGCCGTCCTTGCCGTGGGTCTTGCCGGGGACGGGCTTGGTGAGCCGCGACGTCACCGTCCGGATGCCGAAGTCCTCGGCGGCGGCGCTGGACACCGTTCCGCCCACGGACGCGTCCAGCACGAGGTGGTAGAGCGGCTGGTCGCCCATCTGGTACGGCCACCACACGGCCGGGTGCTCCAGGTGCAGGCCGGGGCAGTCCGCCTTGGTGATCGCAACGGTGCGGGTCGCGTGCGCGGGCACCGTGACCGTGGCCTTGCAGGCGACGCGGGCGGAGCCGTGCGTCACCGTGCCGGACACGACCACCCGCTGCGCCGACCCGGTGTTGTCGCGTACGTCGGCCTTGACGGTCAGGTCGGCGGTGGACAGGTCGGGGGCGTCGTCCTGCAGGACGTGTGCGTCGCGGACCGAGACCGGGCCGTCCTGCACGATCTGCGGCGCGTATTGCAGCCCGGTGTTCTGGTCGGGTGCCATGGGGTTCCAGTCGACCTGGTTCTGGGTCAGGTACCGCATGGGCGTGTCGAACTTGGTGATGTCGGCGTCGTTGCGGGAGACGTCGAGCGCGATGGCGTTCGCCCCGTCCCGGGCGTAGGGCGTGATGTCGTATTCCAGCCGGGCGTACGAGCCCTGGAGCTGCGCGCCTCCGGCGATCTTCTTCCCGTTGATCCAGAGGTCGGCCTTCCCGGAGACGCCGTTCAACACCAGGGACGTGCGGCCGCCTTTCCGGGGGTGGACAGTGAGTTGCTCGCGGTACCACCAGTTCACGTCGAACTGCTTGGCCGGGACCTTCGCCATGTTGTCGTTGTGGAAGATGTTCGGGTACCGGCCGTTCTCCAGCAGGCCCGCCATCAGCGTCTCGGGCCGGGACAGCGGCAGCCAGCCCTTCGTCGAATGGCCCGGCTCGGAGATCTCGGCGCCGGTGTCGCGGGTGTCGGCGGAAGACCGGATCGCCCAGCCTGAGGTGAGTTCCGTGGTCCCGGAGGACCGGATCCTCTGTACGGCGGGCCGGTGCCCGGTGAAGGCGTGGGCCGGCATCGCGGGGGCCAGCGTCCCGGCGAGGGCGAGCGCGGCGCACAGCGCCGTGGTTCGAGTTCTGAACCCGCTCATGTGTCCATCACTCCTTCGTGCGGCCGGAACCGGGCGTTTCCCGGCGGCCGATGCCACGATGCTCGCGCCGGAGGCACTCGCCGGGCAGTAGGGCCAGGACGTCAATGGGGGTGGTGCTAAGTCCACCTCGCGGTGAGGGCGGTCGCGTCCAGGAGCCGCCTGGCGGCTCTGCGGGTCACGCCGCCTTGAGGCGCTTCTGTTCCGCGGCCACGATTTGGCGCCGCAGTTCGGTCTCGGAGCTCGTGTCCACCGCGTCCGGCGACGCGTTCGCCATGTCGCTGCGGCGCGCGTACTCGTCGAATGCCTCGCGCTTGTCCGCCAGCAGCTCGAGGACTCGCTGGTCGACGCTGTCCCCGCACAGCAGCCGGTGCACGTCCACGCGGCGTACCTGGCCCATCCGGTGAGCGCGGGCGATCGCCTGCTCCTCGATCGAGGGTGTCAGCTGCGGCTCGGCGATGATGATCACTGACGCGGCCTGGATGTTCAGGCCCACGCCGCCCGCTTGGATCTGGGAGACCAGCACCGCGGGCCCGTTGGCGGCAGTGAACTCGTCCACCATCGCCTGGCGGTTGGTCGGTGTGATGTCCCCGGTCAGTGGGCCGATGACATGCACGCCTGGGACGCCATGACGCACGGAGCCCAGCACCTGCGTCACCGTCTCCAGTACGTCGCGGAAGTAGGAGAAGACCACGATCTTGCGCCCGCTGTCCGCGGCCTCGCTGACGATCTCAACCAGTCGCCGGAGCTTCGGCGATCCCTTCACCGTCCCCGGGTCGAACGCCGCCCGGCGCATCGCCATGAAGTTCCCCGCGAGGACAGCCTGCTGGTACGCGCGCAGCGCCGGTCCTTCGAGTGCCATCCATTCCTGCGTCTCCAGCCGCGGCGGAAGTTCGCTGAGCACGTCCTCCTGGTTGCGCCGAAGGTAGACCGGCGCCACTGCCTCCCGGAACTTGGTGCCGTCCAGTGCCCCGTCCGGTATGTCCAGGTTCTCGGCGACCTCCGGATGCAGGTGCCCGACCAGCACCCGGAACTCCCCTACCTTGTTCTCCATCGGCGTCCCCGTCAGGAACAGCGCACGTGTGCTCCGCGCCGCCCATTCGCCGACCGCCTGCGTGCGAAGCGCATTCGGGTTCTTCACGTAGTGCGCCTCGTCGACGACCATCATCGCCACTGATACGTCCAGGTCCTCCGGCATGGCCCGCAGCGCCTCGAATGTCGTGACCGCCACGCCACCCTTGGACGCCCACTCCTGCTGGGCCGCCTCCCGCTTCTCGCCCGGCCCGTGCACGCGGTGGGTTTCCAGCAGCGTGTGCCGCTCGACCTCGCGGGTCCAGTTGACGACCACGCTCGCAGGGCAGACGACGAGGAAGTGCGTCGCGCCCTTGGCCGCGAGGTGGCACATCGCGGCGAGCGACTGCATCGTCTTGCCGAGGCCCATCTCGTCGCCGAGGATCACCCGTTCCTGAACCAGCGCGAACCTCGCGCCGAACTTCTGGTAGCCACGCAGCGAGGTCTTGAGGCGGGACTGGTCGAGGGGAAACACGCGGACCCGCTCGGCGACATCGGCGGGGAGAAATCCCTGACCGGCCTCTTTGACCGAGGCTAGCCCCACTACCTCGATCAGCAGGCCGTTGTAGGTGACCGGGCGGGCGAGGTAATCGCTCCACAGCCGGGCGGCCCTCGGTGTCTTTCTGGCCTTCTCCAGCCGGGACTCGGCTGTGGACAGGTGTTTGCGTACCGCGGTGACCTGCTTGGAACCTAGGGTGGCGTCGAGCTGGACGAGTGCGTCACGAGCTTCTTGCCTCTTCTGCTTGGAGAACGTGAAGAGCATTCTTCCGCGGCTCGCGCCGCGTGCCGCCGGGTCGAGGTAGCCCCCGAGCTCACGTGCCAGCGGGCGCGGGTCCGGGCCCTTCATTACGGACCTGCTGCGCTCGTAACGGCGCAAGGCGGCGATGAGCGCGGTCTGCTCGGGAGTTCGGGCGTCCGGTTCGATGCGGACGTGGGTGCTCTCCTCGACGGTTCCCCGCATCTGCCATGCGGCGCTCACGATCCGCTTGGCCGTCCTCCGGCGTACGCGGGGGATTCGCCTGAGTGTTTCCGCGCCGGCCGTGAGGACCGCGCCGACCGTGTCGATGCCGGCGTCCCTGATGGGGACGAACGTGACCCGGCCCTGGATATGCTCCCGGAGCCGGTCCACCGGCATCGTGTCCAGTTCGCCGGTGACAAGCTGATCGCGCACCGCTTCGTACGCCCGTCGCGCGATCTCGCGGGACTCTCCCGGCGCGGCCAGGACGGCCTCGATGGCGTCGTGTACCGCGCGGCCGTCGGCGACGATGGCGCGGGCAGCCCTTCCCGCGCGGAGCTCGGCCTTCGCGGGCTCCGTTTCACTCGTCAGTTCCACTGTGCGCGCCAAAGTGGTCGAGAGTCTACGCATCGGAACCGACGATCGGCGCGAATCGCGGATATGAAGGACAACACAGACATGTCGGAGAGTCTCGCCAGATTCCGCCAAAGGATCCGAGACGGACTGACTCTGGGGCCCGCGGCCCTGGTGCACTGCCAGGGCCGCGACGGCCGCGTTACGAGTCCGTGCAGGTGAGCTGGGGCTGGGCGATGTCGGCGTTGTCGTAGGTGACGCCGTCTCCGGCGTCACCTACGTCGATTCGGATTACCTGGGCGCCGGTCACCGGTACGTCCACATGCGGGGTGGCAGTGCTGTTGGTGACCGTGCCGCTGTCGTAGATCGACTGGCCGTCGGCGGTGATGCGGTACGTGACGGAGCCCTGGCCCTTGACCGAGTCGTCCAGGCCCAGGTCCGCGGTGAGCCGTGAGCATCGTCCGCCGAGGTAGTACGAGACCGAGGCGAGGCGCGTTGGTCCAGAGGCCGTGTTGATATGTCTTGCCGTGGATGGTCAGTGGGCCGCCGTAGTAGTTCTTGTCGACTAGTACCGGTCCGTAGCCGTTCGTCGACGACAGCCACGTGAGATCGCTCAGGTACGGCGAGCCGGTCGGGCCCGCGAGGATCCGTACGGTGGTGGAGGTGCTCGCCGTGCGTACGCCGTGGTCCCAGTGGTAGGTCGCCGTTCCGGTCAGGGTGTACGTGCCGGGGCTCGCGTCCGGGGGCACGTTCACCTGCCAGGTGCCGGACAGGTTCTTGCCCGTGGGGACGGCGGGTGCGTGGACGGGGCTGCCGTCGAGCTTCCAGCCGGCCGGGCCGGTCAGGTTCAGGGTCGCGTCCGTGACGGTCGCCGTCCCGTCGTCGCCGAAGTTCGCCGCCGTGGTGATCTTCTGGCCGGGCTTCGCGACGTGCAGGTCGGAGCCGGGGTAGGCCGGGGGTACCTGCGGGTCGACCGACACCTCGGTGGCCGGTGGGTAGTGGCCGTTTCTCAGAGGCGAGACGCGGTACAGGTCGGCGCTGTGGGCGGGTACGGAGGCGGCGATCACGCCGGCCGACTCGGTGGTGCGGTGCGTCCACAGGTCGCGTACGGCGTAGGCGGTGGTGGAGTTCAGACCGGCGGCCCGGGCGCCGTCGGTGCTCGGTGCGGCGGTGGTGGAGATCCGCGTCGTGGTGTCGCCTCGGTTGAGGAGCATGACGGCGCGGTCGCCGTTCGCCAGGGGGCGGGTCCAGACGTCGGCGGTGTCGGTGTGGGACGCGCGCGTCGCCTGGGCGCCCTGGGAGTCCTGGTCGATGGCGATCACTTCGCGGTTGGTGAGGATCGCCTTGGTGGCGGCGGACATGTTCCGCAGGTCATTGCCGGCGAGCAGCGGGGCGGCGAGCATCGCCCACGCGCTGAAGTGCGCCTGGCTCTCGGCGTCGCTCGCCATTTTGCCGGCCATGAGGATGTCCGGGTCGTTCCAGTGGCCGGGCCCGGCGTACTGGGCCAGCGGTGCCTCCTGGTCGAGGTTGGCCAGGGTCTGGCTCCACTGCGAACCGTAGTCGTTGTTGGTGCGCCACATGTTGGCGATGGCCGGCGCCCAGGTCCACGGTTTCAGCTTCGGATCCCACTCGCAGACGCTGAAGAGGATCGGCCGGCCGGTCGCCTTCAGCGCCTCGCTGTACGCGGTGTACAGCTTCACGGCGACCTGCTGCTGCGACAGGCCGGGGAAGTCACCGAACGGCACATTGCACCAGTCGACCTTGACGAAGTCGATCGCCCAGGACGCGAAGGTGCCGGCGTCGTCCTGGACGTGGCCGTAACTGCCGGGGTAGCCGGCGCAGGTCTTCGTGCCGACATCCTCGTAGATGCCGAGTTTCAACCCGCGAGCGTGAACGTAGTCGGCCAGGGCCTTCATCCCGTGCGGGAACTTCGCGGGGTCGGCCCGCAGATGCCCGTCCGCGTCGCGGGCGGAGGCCGCCCAGCAGTCGTCGAGGTTGACGTAGTCGTAGCCGGCGTCGCGCATTCCCGAGCTGACCATCGCGTCGGCGGTCTGCTCGACGAGCTGTTCGTTGACGTCGCACTGGAACGTGTACCAGTCGTTCCAGCCCATCGGGGGTGTGGCGGCCACAGGGGCGGCGGCGGCCGGGTGACGCGGGCGGGCGGAGGCGGAGGCGGAATTCGTGAGCGCCAGTACGGTCACCAGCGCGGTGCCGATGGCGATGAGCGAGGTGAGGCGGGTCGGGCGGGTCACCTTTGCTCCTCTCGGGAGGATGAGGCTTCCAGAATGCCTTCGAATGAACGCCGTAAGAACCCCGTAACCGGGAGGGCGACGGACCGTACTGGACATTGTGTTTTTCGCGCGACAAGGTGAAAAGAAACGCGCCGGGGGAATGCCATGGAATCCGAAGCGACGCCCGACCAGAAACCGCTGGTCCTGGACCCGACGGCACGGCGGCGAGCCGCCGAGGAGAAGATTCTGCACGCGGCCGAGGGGCCGGTCCTCGTCGACATTCTCGGCGAGCGCGCGTGGGCGGTGGGTGACCCGGATCTGCTCGCTCGCCTACTCACGGACCGTCGCGTGTCCAAAGACCCACGACAGCACTGGCCTCGTTTCATCGACGGTGAGATCGTCGGAAAATGGCCGCTCTACCTGCAGGTATCGGTCGACAACATGTTCACCGCGTACGGCAACGCGCATCGGCGGTTACGTCGCCTGGTAGCCCCGGCCTTCACCGCGCGCCGGCTCGACGCGCTCATCCCCTCGGTCGAGCGGAACACCGCCGACCTGCTCGACGAGCTGGAAGAACAAAACGGCACCGTCGACCTGCGAAAAACGTACGCGGTCCAATTACCCGTACGGGTCATCAGCGATCTTCTCGGCATCCCGCAGGACATGCGCGCGCGTTTCAAGGAGATCATCGACCAGATCTGGAACACCACCGCGACGCTCGAAGAGGCGATCGCCGCCACCGGCGATGTGTACGCGGTGCTGGACGAACTGATCCGGATCAAGCGCGCCCGGCCCGCCGACGACATGACCACCACTCTGATCACCACGCGTGACGACGAGAACGGCGGTACGGCGCTGACGGAACGGGAGTTGATCGACACCCTGCTCCTGGTGACCGCGGCCGGATACGAGACGACCGTGAACCTCATCGACTCGGCGATCACCGCCCTGCTGACCGTGCCCGCGCAACTCGCGCACGTACGGGAGGGTCGGGCCACCTGGAACGACGTGGTCGAGGAGGCACTGCGTGCGGCGGCGCCGGTCAGTCACATGCCCATGCGTTACGCGGTGGAGGACATCCCCCTGCCGGAAGGCCTGACCATCCGCAGGGGCGAGGCGATCCTTCCCTCCTTCGGCGCCGCCAGCAACCATCCGAGACACCAGGGTGAGTCGGCCGGCCGGTTCGACGTGACCAGGCCGAACAAGGCGCACATCGCGTTCGGCCACGGCGTCCACTACTGCCTCGGCGCACCTCTGGCGCGGGCCGAGGGCGTCACCGCCATCAGCGGCCTGTTCACCCGCTTCCCGAACGCACGCCTCGCCGTACCCGCCACCGACCTGGAACCGGTGTCCAGCATCCTCGGCAACGGCCATGTCTCCCTCCCGGCTCACCTCGACGGCGGATGACCCGGTGCCCCGCCGCGAGATCGCGGACGGGGCACCGACCCGCATCAGATGTAGATGGTGCGTCCGTCGTCGTGTTCGGTCACACCATTCACGGTGAGGTTGGAATACGCGCCGTTGTAGCTGGTGTGGGCGTGCTTCGTCGGGCCGAAGCAGCCGCGCCGATAGCCCCGGCTCAGGGTCGACCGCACGCAGCTCGCGTTGCCTCCGAAGTCGGTGACCATGGATCCCGAAAGGGAGATGGCCGCCGGTCCCCGTCTCAGGTCGAGTGCGGATCTCGACCCCCGTCGGCGAGATCCGCACTCACATCGAAGGGGAATTTCCGCTGTTCGGACAACAGGTCGAACGGACCTGGACGGAATTGGACGACCCTGGACAGAATGGCCGTCATGCGCGAGGACTCCGGTGTGTGCCCCTACCAGGGTCTCGCGCCGTTCGAGGCCGGCGAGGCGGGGTTGTTCTTCGGGCGTACGCAGGCGACCCGTGACCTTCTCGATCGGCTGGAGAAGCGCCTGGATGACGGCGGGGCCATTCTGCTCGTCTCGGGTGCTTCGGGTGTGGGCAAGTCGTCGCTGCTGCGAGCCGGGCTGTTGCCGGCGCTGGCCGAGGGAATGCTGCCCGGGGCGGAGCACTGTCTCTTCATGACGCCGACCGCGACGCCGCTGCGGACACTGGCCGAGAGCCAGGCGGCGTACGAGCGGTCGCCCGGTGAACCGCGAAAAGAAGGCCGCCTCATCCTCGTCGTCGACCAGTTCGAGGAACTGTTCACCCTCGTGAGCGACGAGCAGGAGCGGCAGGCGTTCGTACGGGCTCTGGACGCTCTCGCCGAGGCCGGCGCCGGCGTGATCATCGGTCTGCGCGCCGACTACTGGGACCGGTGTGCGGCCTACCCGCAGTTCGCCGCGGCGATCCAGGACGGGCAGGTCATCGTCGAGCCGCTGACCGGGGCGGACCTCCGGCTGGCCGTCACCGGTCCGGCCGCCGCGGTGGGGCTGGAGATCGAGCCCGGCCTGGTTGAGATCATCCTGGGCGAGTTGAACGTCGGCCGGGACCGGTACGAGCCCGGGGCCCTGCCGTTGCTCTCCCAGGCGTTGCGCAACACCTGGGACCGGCGTGAGGACGGCCGGCTGACCATACGGGGCTATGAGGAGTCCGGGCGGGTCCGTGACTCTGTCCGGCGTACGGCGGACGAGGTTCTCGGCGGGCTCCCGGCGGAGGACCGCAAGGCCGCGCTCAAGGTCTTCCGGCGGATGACGCTGATCACGGCGGAGGGGCGGATGGCGCGGCGCAGGGCCACGATGCCCGAGGTCTACGCCGCCGCGGCGACAGAACGGGACCGGGTCGACGCGCTGCTCTCCATGTTCGCCGGCCGCCGCCTGATCACCCTGCACGAGGACACCGCCGAGATCGCCCACGACGCGCTCCTGACCGCCTGGCCGACCCTCCGGCAGTGGCTCGAACCGGACCTGACCGCGCAGGGCGTGTACGAGCGGCTGATCGACGACGCCGGTCAGTGGGACGAGCACCACGGCGACCCGGCGTTCCTCTACCGGGGCGGACGGCTGCTGTCCGTCCAGGATGCCCGGCCTCGCTGGGATCGTGACCCCGAGAGCTTTCCACCGGCCGGTCCCACCGTGGACGGCTTCGTCGCGGCGTCGATCGAGGCGGCGCGGCGCGCCGGCCGCCGCCGGAGTCTGGTCATGGCGGGCCTCGCGGCGCTGACGGTCCTCGCGCTCATCGCCGCCGGGGCGGCCGTCGCCGCGGCGAACGACGCCGATCACCAGCGGAACCTGGCGGTCTCCCGCCAGCTCGCGGCGCAGAGCGAGGTCTCCGGCGATCCGGTGACCTCCGCGCTGCTGGCCGTGGCGGCGTGGCGGATCGCGCACACGCCCGAGGCCCGTTACCGCCTGCTGTCCGTCGCGGCGGGCCCGGACCGTGGGGCGCTCACCGGCGGCCGGGCACAGCTCAGCGCGCTGACGTTCAGCCCCGACGGCACGATCATCGCCACCGGGAGCAAGGACGGGACCGCGCGGCTCTGGGACACGGCCTCGCGCCGGCAGCTCGGCGCCCCGATCGTCCCTCCCGCGAAGGAGTGCGCCGGCGAGGGGGTCAAGCTGGCCTTCGCCCCGAAGGGCCGGGTGCTGGCGTCGGCGTGTCTCGGGACGGTCCGGTTCTGGGACGTGTCCACCCACCGGCCGGTGGGCGCCCCGCTGGTCGCGGGAGGTCTCGTGACGGCGATCGCGTTCGCCGGGGACGGCCGGACGCTCGCGACCGCGAGTGTCACGGGCACCGTACGGCTGTGGGACGCGGCCACCCGACGACCGCGCGGGGACACCATGGGCCACGCGGGGGTCGACGCGGTCAACGCCGTGGTCTTCAGCCCCGACGGGAGACACCTGGCCACCGCGAGCGACGACCACACCGCCCGGCTCTGGGACACCTCGACGTACGAGCAGGTCGGCGCGGCGTTCTCCGGGCACACCGACGGCGTGAGGGACGTCTCCTTCAGCCCGGACGGTACGGCTCTCGCGACCGCGAGCCGGGACGGGACCGCCCGGCTGTGGAGTCTGGCCACCCACCGGCAGACCGGCACCCCGCTGAAGGGCAGCGGTCTGAACAGGGTCGCCTTCAGCCCCGATGGCAGGACGCTCGCGACCGCCGGCAGTGACGGCATGACGAGGCTCTGGGCCACGTCCGACCATCGGCCGGTGGGTACGGCGTTCGGCGACGACCTGGTGGGAGTCGGCCCGGTGGGGTTCAGCCCGCAGGCGGCGTTCAGCCCGGACGGCAGGCTCCTCGCCACCGGCGGCGAAGACGGCTCGGTGCGGCTGGAGGACCCGGTCGCCCACCGGCAGATCGGCGGCGCGATCCCCGGATCCTCCGCCGTCGCCCTGAGCCACGACGGCAGAACCCTCGCCACCGGCGATCGGGACACGGCCGTCCGGCTCTGGGACGTGGCCACCCGGCGTGCCACCGGCCCGGTGAAATCCCCGTACGGGGACGTCCTCGGCGTCGCGTTCGCCCCCGGCGGGCCGGTCGTGGTGAGCTCCGGCGGCGTGTGGAGATGGGACAGCCCTACGGCGGGTATTCCGTTCGGCCAGGGCGGTCCCATCGGTGCGACGGCGCTCGACCCCGGCGGCGGGCTGCTCGCGTTACAGCGTGACGGCGCCGTTCTGTTCCTGGACGTCGGGCGCCGTCGCGAGCTCGGGCCCCGCATCCGTGTTCCCGGCCACACCGACCTCGTCTCGGCGATGGCGTTCAGCCCGGACGGCGACAGCCTGGCCATCGCCGGCTTCGACGGCAGGGTGCGGGTCTTCGACGTGGCCACCCGCCGGCAGATCGGCGCTCCGCTGCCCATGGCCGTCGGCGGGTTCACCGACGCCCTGGCGTTCAGCCCCGACGGCAGGACGCTGGCCGTCAGCGCCGCCGACCACACCGTACGGCTGTGGGACCTGGCGCACCGCCGTACGGCCGGAGGAGCCCTGACCGGCCACACGGGTACGATCACCTCGATGGCGTTCAGCCCGGACGGCAGGGTTCTGGCCACCGGAGCCGCGGACGACACCGTACGGCTGTGGGACCTGCCGACCTACCGTCAGATCGGGGCTCCGCTGACCGGCCACACCCGTACCGTGAACGGGATCGCCTTCGGCCCGGACGGTACGACCCTCGCGACGGTGAGCGACGACCGTACGGCGAGGCTGTGGAACGTCGCCCCGCCCGTCGATCCGGTCGCGACCGCGTGCGCCGAGGCGGGCCGTTCCCTCACCCGCGCCGAGTGGGAGCGTTACGTGCCGCACGAGACGTTCCGTCGGGTATGCCGATGACGCGGAGGATGTTCCTTCGCGGCTTCCGGCGGCGTACGGGCAGGCCCGTACCGGAGCTGGACGCGCTGTTCCGCTCGATCGTCGCCGACAGCCAGAAGATCCACCCGATGGCGTCCGACTTCCTGGCGCACTTCATGGACGGCGCCGGCGCCGCACGGACACTGTCGCCACGCTGGCTGCGCTCGTTCAAAGCGATCAAGAAGGCCGAGCGCCGGAACCAGCGCCGGTTCGAACAGCAGCTCACACGGGCGGCGCGGCGGTTGGCCGACGGCGAGTCGACCTGGCTGAACGACCGCTGGGACGCGCGCGTCAACGCGTTCATCGGTACGGAGCTCTTCTACGTCAGCCGGATGAGCCTGCTGCGCTCGCACGGCTCCTTCGTCCTGTCACGTACCGGCCCGGAGGTGCGGGTGTCCGGTACGGTCCGTCATCACTGGTTCGATCCTTATGACTGGGATCGCGGCCGTTGGGTCTACATCCCGCGGCACGGGTTCGTCCCCATCGCGGTCGGCCGGGAGCTCGTCGAGTCCGACGAAGCACGCAACTTCCTGATGGAGTCACGGCATGTCCAGACCCTGGAGGGCACCTGTGCGGACGGCCGCCGGCCTCGACGCGGAAAGGCGACGTTCGCGTGGTCGCTGGTGAAGGCGGGGCACCGATGAGCGACAGCCGGCCTGGTCCGCCCGATCCCACCGAGGCCGGCTCCGCCGAGGACTTCGTACGGTCGCTCGTACGGCTCAAGCAGTGGGCGGGCGAACCACCGCTCAGCAGGCTCCGTGCGCTCGGCGGCCAGATGGTGACCCCGGACGGGGCGACGATCGACGCGTTGCCGAAGAGCACGACGTCGCACGTTCTGCGGCAGACGGACAAGCTGCCGCGGTGGGAGTTCGTACGCGCGTTCGTCACCGCCTGCCTCCGCTACAGCGACCATCCGGCCGAGCTGATTCCGGCCGAGCTCGAACGCTGGCGTACGGCCAGGACCGCCTTGGCCGGGCCGGCCGCCCGTACGCCGGCGGACGCGTCCATGACGGAGGCGCCCGTCGCGGACGCGGTGACCCCGCGTCTCGTGCCGGACCCGGCGGTCGAGCTGCTCGTACGGCGCGTGGCGCGCGAGGAGGACCGGGCGCGCAAGGGACTGCTCGGCGGCTACAGCGTCGCGCCGGTCTCGTTCGGGCCGTACGGCGGCGGCGACACCCACGACCTGCACTCGATCGGCCGGTTCTTCGGCGAGCTGCGTCCCCGGCGCCTGCTGGTCGTGGGCGAGTCGGGCGCCGGTAAGACGGTGCTCGCGATCGAGCTGGTGTTGCAGCTCGTGGAGCCTCTGGTGGCCGCCGGCGGGCGATCCGACGGCCGGACGCCGGTGCCCGTACGCGTGAACGCGGCCCGCTGGATCCTCGGGAGCTCCTTCGAGTCGTGGCTGGCCGAGCAACTGGTGCAGGACTTCGGGCTCGCCGCCAAGGACGCCGCGCGGCTGGTACGGGACCGCCAGGTGCTGCCCGTCGTGGACGGCCTGGACGAGCTCGACCCCGAGCCGTCCACGGGCCCGCCCCGCCGGGCGATCGGGCTGCTCACCGAGCTCAACCGGTACAGCGACCTTTCCGGACGGCGGCCGGGAGCGGTCGTCGTGACCTGCCGGGCCGACCGCCACGCCGAACTCTCAGAGGCCCGGGCCGGGCTCGACAACGCCGCCCGGATCCACCTTCACGACCTGACCGCCGAGCAGATCAGCGCGTACCTGGACGCCCGCTGGCCGGACGGGCACCTGTGCGCCGCGCACCGCGCGAGCGTCCAGAACGCTCTGTCCGGGCCGTCGGGGCCGGTCCTTCGCGCCGCGCTCGCCACTCCGTGGCGGCTGCTGCTGACCGCGACCGCCGTCGAGTCCGGCGCCGACCCGGCCGAGCTGCTCCGCGTCGACACCGACCTCGACGAGCCCGCGGCCGGGATCGCCTGGAGGCTGCTCGACACGTACGTGCCGGCGGCGACCAAGCTCACCCCACGGACCGCGCACCCGTACCATCCCGACCAGGTACGGTCCTGGCTCGTCCGGCTGGCAACCCATCTGCGCTGGCAGGCCGACCAGACGACCGGGTCAGACCGGCCGCCGCCCGGCCTGACGGCGATCGACATCGTCCCGCACCTCCTGTGGCCGATCGGCGGGCGGCGCCTCGTACGGGCGCTGCACTGCCTGTGTTCCGTGGTCTTCGCGGTCATCGCCATGGCGGCGTTCTGGGTGGGGTCGGCGGTCGACCGTCCCCGGCTCGACCTGGGGGAAGGGCTCACTCTGGCGTTGATGGCGGGGTGGGTGGGCATCGCGACCGGCCTGTCACTGTCGTCATGGCCGTCCGCCGCCGGTGGGCGGGCCAACGTCCCCCGCCGTCAGCGCGTGATCGGCGGTCTGCTCGGCGCCCTGGCGGGCGGCCCGGCCGGTGCCGTCGGCGGCCTGGCCGGACTCGCGCTGACCCGCGGCAGGGTCTTCGGACCCGTCTTCGCCGTCGCCGCGGGCGTGGCCGGGGGCCTGGCGCTCGGAGCGATCATCGGACTGACCGCCGCCGGGCAGCGTCGGGGCGAGCGCATGACCGTCTCCGACGCGGTACGCGCCGAGCCCCTCACCCTGCTGGGCTTCGGGCTGTGCGGCGCGCTCACCGGCCTCCCGCCGCTGCGCCTCGCCCACTCCGGTCCCGTCGCGCTGGCCGCCGGGAGCGCGGGCGCGTTCGTGCTGGCCGTCGCGCTCGGCGTCGCCTTCAAAATCGCGACGGGCGGCTGGAGCAAGGACGCGGAGCTGGCCCACCCGCGCGAAGCCCTCCACCGCAACCCGACGATCGGCGTGGCCTTCGGCCTGACCGGCGCCGTCGCCGCGTTCCTCGTGTTCGTCCTGAACCAGGGAGTCGCGGTCTCGCTGGCATGCGCCCTCATCGGCGGCGTGACCTTCGGCCTCGCCTTCGGCGCGATCGCGTGGTCCCGCACCATGATCGGCTTGATCGTCGCGTCCGCACGCGGGCTGCTGCCGCTACGGCTGTGGACCTTCCTCGACTGGGCGTGCGAGGCACGGCTGCTGCGCGTCAGCGGCGCCACGTACCAGTACCGGCACCGCGAACTCCAGGAGTTCCTGACCTCAGCCGCGCTGCCTGGCGCCGAGGACTTGCGCGAGGAACAGCGGCGGTAGGGCGACCAGGAAGGCGAACCGCCACCCGATCATCGTCGTCAGCAGCCCGCCGAGTACGGGACCGAGGACCAGCGCGAGTACGCCGAGCCCGGCGGCCACCCCGATCGCGGGCGTCCGCTGGGGTCCCGTCCTGGAGAGCACCACGACCAACGCCACGAGCGCGCCCGCACCCAGACCGGACACGAACCGGCCGGTCATGAGCAGCCCGGCGCCCGGCGCGAACGCGTCCAGCACCGAACCGGCGAGAAGCAGACCGGTGCCGGCAACGGCGACCACCTTCGGCCGCCTTCCGCCGAGCACCACCCCGGCCGGCGCGCCCAGCGCCGCGGCCACGAGGCAGGTGATGAACATGGCCCCCAGGCCGGTCAGGTGCATGGCGACCTGGATGCTCGTCCCCGCGCGTCCCAGGGTCGCGGTGAGCAGGTACAGCCCGACGAGACCGCCCAAGCCCGCCCCGAGCAACTGCGGCTCGACGGCCGGACGCACCGGTGCGATGGGGGGTGACCCCCATGCGGGACCGTGCGCAGACGGTGACCCCCACGCAGGACCATTCGTGGGCGGTGGCCCCCAAGCGGGACCGTTCGCGGGCGAAAGCCCGGTTACCGCGACCTGACCGGGCGGTGGCGCCGCGTGGGGAGGGGCGGACGCCGCGTCTGTGACGGGCGGCGCCACCTGCGTGGGCGCGGACGCCGCGAGTGTGGGTGGGGGCGCCACGTGCGTGGACTCGGACGCCGCGAGGGTGGGCGGTGGCACTGTGTTCGTGGGCTCGGACGGCGCGTCTGTGGGCTCGGACGTCGCGTCCGGCCGCTGCCGTGTGGGGGTGGTGGCGCGGACCATGTGGTCGAGGACCTGTCGTGGGGTGGGGCGCTGCGTGGGGTCCTTGTTCAGTGCGGCCGTGACGATGTCGCGTAGCGGGCCGGTCAGTACGCCGAGGTCCGGCTCGCGGTTCATGACCCGGTTGAGCACGGCCGGGAAGGTGTCGCCTCCGAACGGTGAGGCACCCGTGGCGGCGTACACGATCGTGCTCCCCCAGGCGAACATGTCGCTGGGCGGGCCGATCTCCTCGCCGTTGATCTGCTCCGGCGACATGAACGCCGGCGTGCCGATGATCTGGCTGGTGAAGGTCGAGGTGGCGTCGAGCACGCGGGCGATGCCGAAGTCGATCACCCGTGGGCCGTCGGGTGCGAGCAGTACGTTGCCGGGTTTGAAGTCCCGGTGCACGATGCCGGCCTCGTGAATGGCCGCCAGGGCCGTGGCCGTACTGACGGCGAGCCGGTCGAGGGCCGCACCGGTCAGCGGGCCGTTCGCGTTCACGCTCGCCTGGAGTGAGGGGCCGTCGATGTACTCGCTGACGACGTACGGGGTCTCCCCGGCCAGGTCAGCGGTGATCACCCGCGCGGTGCAGAACGGCGCGACCCGTTCGGCGATCGCCACCTCACGAGCGAACCTGGCGTGCGCCTTGCCGTCACGGTCGAGGCGTGTCCGCAGCAGCTTGACCGCCACCTTCTCGCCGTCCGGATCATGTCCGAGATAGACGACGCCCTGCCCACCTTCGCCCAGACGGCCGGCCAGCGGATAATCGCCGAGTCTCTCCGGATCACCTGGCTGGAGAGACGCGAACTCCGACATCGACAATGCCCTTCACCCGGCCGCCGCACATTTTGGTCCGCTCACTTTGCCAGACGCCGAAGAGGCATCCAACCCTCCCGTGGCTCAGAAGCGGCGGGTGAAAGGGTGCGGCATGCGCATGCGGATCAGGAGCAGAAGGGGTACCAGGACGTAAGGCAGATTGAAGGCGAGGAACTTCGCCGGGTCGCCGGTACGTGTGGCCGGGTCGCCGAAGAACTCGACGCCGAACACGACGAGCGGGTCGGCGTCGTGGGCGTACCAGTAGTTGGAGTCGACGAAGAAATTCGCTCACTGGCCCACGCGGCCGTCGACGCACTCTCGCAGCAGGTCGGCGTGGCCGCAGTGCCGGGCGTACTCCTCGACGCGGTGTACGAGCAGGTCGCGTACGGCGATGGCGTCCTTTCCGAGGCGCGTGCTCAGGTCCGGGTGCTCGGCCAGTGCGGCGTCGGTGGCCGCCTGTTCGCGGGCGAGGTCGGCGTACGCGGCGTCGACCACCGGCTGTTCGGCGACCGCTCCGTCGAAGTCGGCGTCGTACAGCTTCGGGGGCGGGTCGCCGGGCAGGATCCAGCCCCGCCAGTCGCGCTCGACCTCGGCGAGGTGCCGGAGGAGGCCGAGCAGCGACATGGTCGATGGGGGTACCGACCGGCGGGCCAGTTGTTCCGGGGTGAGGCCCTCGCATTTCATCAGCAGGGTCAGCCGGTAGCTCGTCAGGTAGTCGTGCAGCGTCGCGCGCTCGCCTTCCGGGCCGGTGGCGTTCTCGCGGGGGTCCTCGGCCGGGTCGACCCACATGTCGCGGTAGACGGTCGCCTGGCTCCAGCGCTGGGGTTGGTCGCTCACCCTCGCCATGCTGGCCCTCAGGTATCCGGGCCGCCAGGGGTTTTCTCCAGGAGTGCCCTCATCTGCTCCGCCAGCGCGTGGATGCCGGACATCGGGCGGATCATGACGAAGAGCTCGTCGATCCGGCCGGACTCGTCGAGGTGCAGGAAGTCGCAGCCTTCGAGCTGCCCGGTCTCCCGCGCGCGCCTGGAAGACGAGGGCGAGGTCCCGGGATCCGGTGCCGATCTCCCTGGTGTAGCGGAAGTCCTGGAGGACCTCGGCGACCGCGTACAGCAGGGGCGCGACGGCGGCGCGACCCTGGTACGGCTTGAACACGACGGGGCTGCGGAACTCGACGTCCTCGGTGAGTGACGCCACGGCGGCTTCGATGTCGTGTGCCTGCATGGCGATGCCGAACCGGTGCATGTCGGGCCTCCAGATCCTCGGGCGTTCACTTCGTAGACGCGCCTCGGCGTACGAATGTGACATCGCCCAACATTAGAATGCAGTTCGGTTTACCGAGAGGACGGTTTGGGATGCAAGAGATCGCGGCGGCGGTGGCGGAGCCGATCGGGCGCCTGGGCGGAGCCTTCATGATCTCTCGGGAGGCGAAGGCGTACTCGGCGGAGACGGGGCTGAGCGGCTGGGCGCCGTACTTCCGGGGCCGGTTCGGCGTCCTGGGCGACGTCGACGCGGACGTCGTCGCGTCCGCCGCCGGCTTCTTCCCGGCCGAGACCGTACGGGAGGCGTGGGAGGCGGGCACCGGTCCCGCAGCGGACGCCGCCGCCCGGTACGCCGTCGTGGCTCAGGACTTCGGCCGCCGCAAGCTGGCCGGCTTCGCGGAGCCGGAGCGCCTCGCCGCTCTGCTCCAGCTCGTCGTCGACGGCGCGTCACCGGTCGGCGCGCCGCTCTTCGCCGGCTGGCGGGCGCTGCCGCTGCCGGGCGATGACCGGGCCCGGGTGATCCAGCTCGCCCACGTCGTACGCGAGCTGCGCGGCGGCCTGCACATCGTCGCGGTCCTGGCGAGCGGGCTGGATCCGCTGGAGGCCGTACTGAGCGGCACCTCGGCGGTCCTCAGCTCCGGCGAGCCGAACGCCGAGTACTTCGGCTGGCCGCGGCCGTACCCCGAGGTGACGGACGAGGTACGGCGGCGGCGCGCCGACGCGGAACGGCTCACCGACGAACTGATGGCCCCGGCCTTCGCGGCCCTCGGCAAGACCGAGGCCGACGAACTCGTCGCCCTTATGGAGAAGGCGGACCGAGCCGTCTTCGGCTAGGAGACGGTCAGCCCGGTGCGGTGGGCGACGTCGAACGCGGCGGCGAGGTCTTTCGAGGCGTGCAACTCGGTGGCCAGCCGCCCGGCGTCCAGCGCGCCGAGCAGACGCCCGAGTACGGCCTCGTCCACCGTGCGCGTACGGGCGGCGGCGAGCAGGGCGTCGTACGCCGCACCGGCCTCCGCGGCGTCCGGCGCGCATTCCAGCAGGTCACGACGCCACACCCACTCCTCGCGCGACACCGGCGCGAGCCCGCGCAGGCCGTCGTCGGCGAGGCCGTCCGGATACGGGGCGCGTCCCCACTCCCCGTCCCACCAGTACACGAGGCCCACGGTCTCGCCACCGCCGAGCGGGTCGGCGAGGTAGCCGGCCGGCAGCCAGTCCGGGCCGCCGGCGAGAAGGTCGACGGGGGGTTCCAGGAGCGTTTCGCCGTAGTCGTCGTCGATGCCGCACAGCACCATGCGCCCGTGCGGCCAGCGGCTCAGCGTCCACCAGCCGTTCTGGGAGTCCTGTGAACGCAGCCCATGCTCGTCCAGCTCGGCTCGCTCCAGGTAGCCGGGATCCAGGCCGGCGCTGAGGACGGCGAGCACGGCGGCATCGGCCCACAACTCCTCGGCCTGCGGCAGATCACTGGGACGTCCGGGGCTGTGAACGGTCAAGACGTGTCTCCTTGTGAGGGTTTCCGCTCGGACGCCGCCGGACCTCAGCCGGTTCCCGTCAGTGCCAGATGAGGTCTCCTCGGTCGTAGTACTTCTCGAAGCTCGGCGCCCGGTCCTCGGGGTACTGCGCGTTCCTGCCGTACGGCGGGCTCATGTAGTGGATCTCTTTCAGCGGGTAGGTCGACACCCAGAGCCCGCAGGTCACCCAGCGAGCGCCCTTGTGGTCGAACGAGTCCGGGGACGGGGACTCCTCGCAGCCGCGCAGCCGGCCGCCGAGCAGGCTGACGTCGGCGAGCCCACCGCCCTCGCGCCGGCCCTCGAAGCGGGGGAAGGACAGCGACATGGGGTTGCCGCTCTCGTTGGTGATCACGATTTCGGCGTGGTACGCGGTGCTCCTCTTCAGCACGGCCCTGCTGGCGGCGTCGAAGTAGCCCCCGACCCTGGAGCCGGGGGTCTGCCGGATCCGCCGCACCACGACGCCGACCACACCGTCGACGTAGCTCTTACGCAGGGCGTTGTACTCGCGGACGGGCACGATCGCCTTCTGCCCGAACCGGAGCCGCGTCCCCGGGCGGGTCATCGTCCCGGTCACCCGCAGCGGCTGGGTCGGCACCGTCGTCGTCGCGCCACGCGGCGGCGTCAGAACAGGCGTCGGCGTCGACCTGACCGTGGGTGTGGACACCGGCGGTGCGGCGCTGTGGCCTTTTGAACAGCCCGCCAGCAGAGCCACCGCCGCCGCGACGGCCAGTCGCCCCGGCGATGGAACGCTCACCGCTGTCCGTGCGCGGTCGCGGCCGGTTCCTTCTCGCCGTCCTCGTCGAAGCGGCGCGCGACCCAGCCGAAGAACGCGTCGGCCACCCGCGTACGGGCCGGCTCGGGCAGGCCGGCGAAGCCCGCCACGGCGGTGGCCCACTCGTTGAGCACCGGGCCGTCGTCCGTCATCAGCCAGTCGACGCACACGAAGGACGCGTCGAGGCTGGACACGACGCGGCGGCACATCTCGCTGACCTCGTCGGCCTCGACGGAAGAGCCGGTTCCGCCCTGGCTGATGTTCGCCAGGTAGTTGCCCGACGCCGGGCGGCGCATCTGCGAGGCGACGATCTCGCCCTCGATCACGTACGTCCGCAGGTCCCCGGAGTTGGGCAGGAAGCGCTGGACCAGGAATCCCTGGTCCGCGCCCGCGCAGATGTCCAGGGTGGCCGTGAGCTGCTCCACGGTGTCGACCTTCAGGACGCCGATGCCCATGATCCCGTCGCGCGGCTTGACCACGTACGGGCCCTTGGGGATGTCGCGCCGTACGGCCGGGATCGCCAGCCGCGCGTGACGGCCGAACGGCACGGCGACGGTCGGCGGGACCGGAATGTCGAGTGCGGCGGCGTGGTGCAGGATCGCCAGCTTGTCGTGTTCGAGCGCCTCGGAGCCGCCGATGCCGCCGTTCAGCAGGACCGAGTCGCTGGCGGCCACGGTCTGGTAGATCGCGCGCAGGAGCTCCGTCGCCTGGGCGTTCCAGCTCGACGTCGACACGATGAAGCACTGGCGCCGCGCCAGGAGGTCCTCACCCCGGTACCAGAGCCGCGGACCGTCGATGCAGGCCGGCACCAGCTCCGCCGCCTCGACGAAGCGGTAGTCGATCCCGTGACGGGCGGCCGCCGGGCCGTACAAGGCCTTCATCTTGACCGCGACATCGGCGATGTACACCGGCTCGAAGTCGTCCTGGACGGTGATGAAGGTGAGCACACGGTCATCCGTACGAGACATTCGTATCTCTCCGTGGTGAGGGGATCTGTGCGCCGCCACGACGGCCGCAACATCCTCGCGGGTACGGCAACCCGTGACCAGCCCGGACGGGGTTGAGCCCCGCCCGGAACCGGCCATATCGTCACGCGGTCGGGGCCCCGTTCACCCCATGTCGGCGTAGCGGCGAGCGGCCGCCAGCGCCGTACGGATCTTGTCGGGGCCGGTCGGCACACCCGGCGCGGCGATGTCCGCCCCGGGCGCGGCGTACAGGCCCGCGTACGCGGCGGTGTCGCGCTGGAACCGCCAGCCCTCGGCGAGCGGCCCGGCGTCGACCGCGTCGTACCCGAGCGCGTCGAGGAACTCCGTCACCGTCGCCTTCGCACCGGCGTCGTCCCCGGCGATCGCCAGACCGCTACGGTCGGGCGCCCCGGACGGCCGCGCCAGCGCCAGCAGGTGCTTGAAGTAGATGTTGTTGAAGCCCTTGACCACCTTCGACGTGGGAAGATGCCGTTGCAGCAGCTCACTGGTGGTCGTCGACTCGTCGTCGAGCTCGGCGATCTGCCCGTCCCGCTGCGGGTAGTAATTGTTGGTGTCGATGACGACCTTGCCCGCGAGGGGCTCCACGGGCACGTCCCGGTAAGCGCGCAGGGGAACGGTCACGACGACCAGATCCCCGGCGGCCGCGGCCTCGGCGGCGTACGCCGCCCGCGCCTTCGGCCCCAGCTCGTCCACCAGCTCTTTCAGCGTCTCCGGTCCGCGCGAGTTGCTGAGCACCACGTCGTACCCGGCCGCGACGGCCAGCCTCGCCACGGTCCCGCCGATGTTCCCGCTGCCGATCAGTCCAAGCGTTGTCATATCCGCCCGAACCCCACTGCGGCGGTAGGAATTCCCGGCGGGGTCAGGGTGTCTCCAGGCCGAGGTCCCTTCGGTTCTCGGGAGTGTCGGGCAGGAGCCACCAGAGCCGGAGGGCGCCGTCGACGACCTCCGCGAGCCAGATCAGGGTCTTTTGGCTTTCCAGCTCGTCCGGCAGACCGAGATGCGATCGCGTCGCGGCCGCCGCTGACCTTAGGCGTCTCGCGCTCAGAAGTCAGTGAGCGGGGTGTCGGCCGCCGTCCAGTACCAGTTCTGCGGTGGGTGGGCCTTCTTCAGCCGGGCCCGTTCCTTGCGGAAGAGCGCGAGCGAGTCGGTGACGGCCTCGGGCAGGTCGGCGAGGTCGTCCGGTACGGGGACGGTCAGGACGAGGTTCTGTTTCTCGTGGACGAGGACCATCTGGCCGGTTGAATCGAATTCTCTCAGCTGGAAATGCGCGAGCGGCTTGTACTCCCGCTCCGCGGTGGAAAGGTGCGCCATCCTCGCCCCGGTGTCGTCGAAGACGTACAGGCCGAAGGTGTTGAGGTGGAATACGCGGCGGCGCGGCTGGTCCACGACGACGTCGAACCGTACGCCGCGGGTGGCCGAGTCGCGGTAGATGCCGAGGTCGAGATGGCCGAGCAGCTTCCCGTCGGCGTCCACCAGGACGAACATGAACGGCCTGCCGCGCTGGTAGGCGCGCTTCTTCCAGCCGACCGTCAGGACGACGAAGGTCTTGTCGTCGATCGGCACGGCGTCGTGCGACCACTCGATGCGTGGCCCGCCGGGATAGGCCGCCCTCATCTGCTCGGACAGTTCCGTACGCGGCACGCCCTCGCCGAACGCATCGGCCGGTGGGCAGTAGGCGAGCGGCGAGGACAGGCGCTGCGGCCTCAGTACCAGTGCCGTCACCGCCGTGAGCGCCGGCAACCCCGCTCCGACCGGCTCCCGCGAGACGGCCACGACGTTCTCGCCGAGCAGGCAGAGCGTACGGCCGGACGGGGTCAGCCGGGTACGGAACGCCCAGCCATCCGGGACCTCGTCGCAAGAGGTGAGCGCCGGGTCGAGAACGTACGCCCGGTTGCTCTTCATGGAGAACAGGACCCTGCCGTCCGGGAGGACACTCAGCGAGACCGGCGCATAGGTGGCGCCGGCGTTGGCGCTCGACCATCGCAGAAAGGCCTGGGCGATCGGCGCGCCGTCGGCGGCGTACCTCGTCAGAACGTGACCGGCGAGCATTTCCCGCTTGTCCGTGTCGTCGTACCGGTAGTAGTTGTAGGCGAGGTCGGACAGCACATAACGGTCCCCGCCCGGCCCGGTGCACACCGAACGGTGCATCCATTCGAATTTGTTCGCCAGGTCGACGTCCCGGTCACGAACGAGCGATCCTGGGAGCCGGATCGGGAACACGCGGGTCATGAGCTTCGCCTTCCGCTTTTGTGCAAAGCCCTTAGAGACAGCGGGTGACGATCCGGTTCCCCCGCGTTGCCTGGTTCACCGGGTGCTGTACGGAAACCCTTGGCCGTGGCCGCCGCGCTATTCCGGGTCGGCGGGGCGGATCGCGGTGCCCAGGATCTGGGGTGCCACCGGGAACGGCAGGCGCGTGTCGGCGGTGCCGAGACGGTCGAGTCGCTCGGTCACGAAACCGGCCTGTTCGATCGTTGTCGCCGTGTCGCGGGAGCAGTGGCAGCCGCCTCCCAGGAATGGGAAGACCGTCGCGTCGAGTGCGCGTTGTACACGTCGGCGTACGGGGGTGTGCGCCTGGACGTGTTCGAGGAAGCGCAGGTGCCCGCCGGGTTTGACCACGCGGAACATCTCCGCGAGCGCACGCTCCGGATCGCGGACACTGCACAGCACGAGCGACGCGACGGCCGCGTCGCAGCCTCCGTCTTCGGCGGGAAGTTCTTCGGCCAGGCCGTCGACCACGGTGACCGGCACGGGGGCCTTCGTGGCGTTCTGTTCCGCGATGCGGCGCAGGTACGGCTCGGGTTCGACGGCGATGACCTCGGTGACCGTGGTCGGGTAGTGGGCGAAGTTCATGCCGTTCCCGGCGCCGACCTCGATCACCCGGCCGGAGAGGCGTTCCAGGAGCGTCCGGCGGTACGCCGCGATACCGCGCTCGATCTGCCCGCTGGCGTGCGCGTAATAGCGAGCGAACAATGGATGGTGGCTCATTGACGTCCCTCCATCAGTGCGGGATCGGGCGCCGTCCACGCCGTTCGACTCTTTCACGGAACGCCTCGATCACGGCGCGCACCTCGTACTCGGTCTCGGTGCCGGCGAGCTCGTCACGGTAGAGAAGACGGCGGGCCAGGCCCATGAGGTCAACGGTGAAGTACATCGCCATGAGGGGATTGACGAACAGTTCGCTGCCCCGTGTCCGCTCGGTGAACCGGACGTCGCCGAATTCGCCGCGAACGGCGGCCGCGATCTGGCCGTTGACGATGCTGGGCCGTACGGAAGTGTGCCGCTGCGCGTGGGCGACCGCGTCGAGGTAGAGCTTCGCCTCCCGGCTAGCACCCGGAATGGTGAGCGCCCCCAGGTACGCGCCGTCGCGATCGAGAGCCGCGAGGTTCTCCAGTACGTGCGCGTGACAGACCCCGTGGTACGCGTCGATCCCGAACCCCAGGCACGCCACCAACCGTACGGGCACCTCGACCTCGGCGACGGCCACCAAGCTGGCCATGTCCTCTTCCGGCGTACCAAGGCCCGCTTCGTCCCCACTCATCAGAATCGTCCCCGGCGACGGCCACCAGGGCCCACTCGGAATCCCTCAGGGCGGCGAAAAGCGGAGGTTGTGCAGCGATGTCATGCTCACGACTCTAGGTCGGCGATGACCTCTACATTCGTTCACTGCCGAGCAGCAGCGAGCCGGGCAGGATCGGCCCGTTCGAGTCTCCGGCCAGTTCGAGCTTCGCCGAACACGGTGGGCCGACCAAGTCGACCTCGCGGGTGAACAACCACATCCGTCGCACCGAAAGAGCGACCGCCCGCTCCTCACCGCTCGATTCTCGAATCGCGTCGAACTCGGAGCCCGGCCGAAGTGTCCCCTTGATGACGCGCACGATCACGCTGATCTGCCTTTCGCCGGTGGCCGGAAAGGGAAAACGTCCAGGCCGGCCCGTACGGGCCGGCCTGGACGTCAGTGTTGTCAGACCAGGTCGTAGCGGTCCAGGTTCATCACCTTGTCCCACGCGGCGACGAAGTCCTTGACGAACTTCTCCTTCGCGTCGTCGCTCGCGTAGACCTCCGCGACCGCGCGCAGCTCGGAGTTCGAGCCGAAGACGAGGTCGACGCGGCTGCCGGTCCACTTGGACTGGCCCGTCGCGTCCGTGCCCTCGAACGTGGTGGCGTCCGCCGACGTCGGCTTCCACGTCGTGCCCATGTCGAGCAGGTTGACGAAGAAGTCGTTGGTCAGCTTGCCGGGGGTCGTGGTGAGGACGCCCAGCGACGACTGCTGGTGGTTCGCGCCCAGGACGCGCAGGCCGCCGACCAGGACGGTCATCTCCGGGGCGCTCAGCGTCAGGAGGTTCGCGCGGTCGATCAGCAGGTACTCGGCCGGGAGGTGGGTGGCCTTGCCGACGTAGTTGCGGAAGCCGTCGGCGGCGGGCTCCAGTGCGGCGAAGGAGTCCACGTCCGTCTGCTCCAGCGTCGCGTCCGTACGGCCCGGGGTGAAGGGGACCTTCACGTCCACGCCGGCGTCCTTGGCGGCGCGCTCGACGGCGGCGACGCCGCCCAGCACGATCAGGTCCGCCAGGGAGATCTTCTTGCCGCCGGCCTGGAAGGACTCCTGGACGCCCGACAGCGTACGCAGCACGGTCGCCAGGGTGTCCGGGTCGTTGACCTCCCAGTCGCGCTGGGGCTCGAAGCGGATGCGGGCGCCGTTCGCGCCGCCGCGCTTGTCGCTGCCGCGGAACGTCGAGGCCGACGCCCATGCGGTGGAGACGAGCTGGGAGACCGTCAGGCCCGAGTCGAGGATCTTCGCCTTGAGCGCGGCGACGTCCTCGTCACCGACCAGCTCGTGGTCGACGGCGGGGATGGGGTCCTGCCAGATCAGCGTCTCCTGCGGGACCAGCGGGCCGAGGTAGCGCTGGATCGGGCCCATGTCGCGGTGCGTCAGCTTGAACCAGGCGCGCGCGAACGCGTCGGCGAACGCGGCCGGGTCCTCGTGGAAGCGCCGCGAGATCGGCTCGTAGATCGGGTCGAAGCGCAGGGCGAGGTCGGTGGTCAGCATCGTCGGCGGACGCGACAGCGAGCCGTCCTCCGGGTCCGGGATGGTGCCGGCGCCCGCGCCGTCCTTCGCGACCCACTGGTTGGCGCCGGCGGGGCTCTTGGTCAGCTCCCACTCGTGGCCGAAGAGGTTGTCGAAGAAGCCGTTGCTCCACCGCGTCGGCGTGGAGGTCCAGGTGACCTCCAGGCCGCTGGTGATCGCGTCGCGGCCCTTGCCGGAGCCGAAGCTGTTCTTCCAGCCGAAGCCCTGCTCCTCAAGGGCGGCGCCCTCGGGCTCGGGGCCGACGTACTCGTCCGGGTCGGCCGCGCCGTGGGTCTTGCCGAACGTGTGGCCGCCCGCGATCAGCGCGACGGTCTCCTCGTCGTTCATCGCCATGCGCCCGAACGTCTCGCGGATGTCGCGGGCCGCGGCGAGCGGGTCCGGGGTGCCGTTGGGGCCCTCGGGGTTGACGTAGATCAGACCCATCTGGACGGCGCCCAGCGGGGCCTCCAGCTCACGGTCGCCCGTGTAGCGCTCGTCGCCGAGCCACGTACGCTCCGGGCCCCAGTAGACGTCCTCGTCGGGCTCCCACACGTCCGCACGACCGCCGGCGAAGCCGAAGGTCGTGAAGCCCATCGACTCCAGGGCGCGGTTGCCCGCGAAGATCATCAGGTCGGCCCACGAGATCTTGCGGCCGTACTTCTTCTTCACCGGCCAGAGCAGCCGGCGCGCCTTGTCGAGGTTCCCGTTGTCGGGCCAGCTGTTCAGCGGGGCGAAGCGCTGCATGCCGGCGCCGGCTCCCCCGCGGCCGTCCTCGATGCGGTACGTACCGGCACTGTGCCACGCCATCCGGATCATGAACGGGCCGTAGTGGCCGAAGTCCGCCGGCCACCAGTCCTGCGACGCCGTCAGCACCTCGTCGACGTCCCGCGCCAGAGCGTCGAGGTCGACGGTCTTGAACTCCGCGGCGTAGTCGAAGTCCTCGCCCATGGGGTTGGCCACGGCGGGGTGCTTCCGGAGGATCTTGAGGTTGAGCTGGTTCGGCCACCAGTCACGGTTGCTTCCACCCTCGGTCGGGTGGTTGAAGCGTCCGGTCGAGACCGGGCATCCGCCCGCGCTCTCCTCGTTCATCTCGCCGACAACGGCGTTCGGCTGCTCGTCAGACACTGGAATCCTTCCAAGATCAAGAAGAGTGTGCACAGGTACTACGTGAAACAGGCGGGGCACAGGCCCCAGTAGATGACCTCGGCCTCATCGATCGAGAAGCCATGGTCATCGGACGCGGCCAGGCACGGCGCCTCGCCGACGGCGCAGTCGGCGTCGGCGACGACACCGCACGACCGGCACACGACGTGATGGTGATTGTCCCCGACGCGCGACTCGTAGCGGGCCACTGAACCGGACGGCTGGATACGACGCACCAGACGCGCTGCCGTCAGCGTGTGCAGCGAGTCGTACACCGCCTGGTGGGACACCTCGGGAAGATCCTGGCGTACGGCACGGATGATCGACTCCGTGTCGGCGTGCGGATGCGCGTACACCGCGCTCAGCACCGCGACCCGCGGGCGGGTCACACGCAAGGAGGCCCCGCGCAGCAGCTGCTGGAACTCCGATGTCGTGGCCACACTTCAGAGACTGGCTCATTTTCTGGAACCAGTCAAGAAAAGGTGCGTGGAGGGTCGCGGGGAACCTCTTGATTGATCACGGTATGTAGTTATAGTACTACTGTCCGCATCAAAATCCTCATGGGAGGTTCCCCCCGATGGACGCACGCCTTGATCGGATCAACGCCACGTTCGACGCTCTCGACACGAACTCCAACGGCTACCTGGAGGCGGACGACTTCGACCAGCTCGGACACCGGATCGTGCAGGCCCTGGGCGTACCGGACAACTCACCCAAGGCCCAGGCACTCCACGCGAGCTGCCGCGGCTACTGGCAGGGCCTCCTCGGCGTGCTCGACCAGAACGGCGACGGGAGACTGAGCCACAAGGAGTACGCCCAGTTCCACGAGCCCGACCAGTACGAAGCGGGCGTCCGGCCGTACGCGGACGCCTTCACCGCGATATGCGACCGCGACGACGACGGCTACGTCGAGCACGACGACCTCGTACGCGGCATGCGAGCGGTGGGCTTCCCGGCGGACAACATCGAGGCCCTCTTCCACGCCCTCGACCCGGACGGGACGGGCCAGGCCTCCAGGGACGAATGGCGCGTCGCCATCGAGGACTACTTCCTCGCGAGGGGCAGCCACGCGATCGCCGACACCCTGGTCTGACGTACGGCGGCCGGTCCCCCTCTGACACCGGCCGACCGAGTGGAGTCCTCCACCCGTGAGGGGCCCTTCGGGTGGCCGACCCGAGTCCGCCACCCGTTCGAGGGGCCCTTCGGGGCGGGTGGCGGACGGTACGGCCGTTCACCCGAGGCGGGCGGCGATCGCGGGCCCTTCTTTCGCGAGCCAGGCCCCGGCCCGCGGCAGCCGGTCCTTCGCACCTTGCTCCCACAAGCGGCGGAACACCGGGTCGACATCGGCGGCGCCGCGGGCGGTCAGCTGGAAGCGGTGCACCATCCGTTTCACCAGGGGCACGAGTTCATCGCGCTGCCGGCCGGTCATGCCGTACGCGTCGGCGAACACCGCGACGCGGTGCGAGGCGTCGAGGTCGGCGAAGGCGGGCGGCCGGTCGCGCGGGTCGATCAGCGGAACCCACCAGTACAGGGCGTTGGCGATGTCGTACAGCCTGGTGGTGGGCCGGGCGAGGTCGAAATCGATCAAGGCGGCGGGCAGGGCGTCCCGGAAGACGACATTGCCGGGGCAGTAGTCGCGGTGGCCGACCAGTTCGGGGTCTCCGTCCACCCGCGGGACCATTCCGGCGCCCGGGATGCCGCCCCAGACCGCGTCCGCGGGCGGCGTCCAACCCTGCGCCGCGTCGTGCAGGTGGCGGATCAGGCGGGCCAGCGCCCTCAGGACGTCCTCACCGGCGGTCTCGGCCGGCAGCGGGTCGCGCGGCACGTCGCCGTGGACGAACGACAGCACCTCGCGGCCCTGGTCATCGACACCGAGCGGCACCGGAGCGGCGGCGAAACCGGCGTCGCGCAGGTGAGCGAGGTACGCCTGAATCGTCGCCGTGAACGGCCGCACGGGACGACGTACGGTGTCGCCGACGCGCACAATGCCCGGCGTGACACCGTCCCCCACAAGCGGCTCCTCGTTCACGGCACCCACCGTACGCCGCTGAACCGGGCCGATACGGTCAGGCCATGGTGGGACTCGGGGGTGAATCGCCGACGTCCGTCGAAGACATGGGCGGCAGGCATGCCGATGGTCGACTTCGGCGTCCTGCGGCCGGTCGACAAGGGTCGATCAGCGGACAACACGTACGACTATCTCCATCCCCGGCGACCACCGGTGGGCCGCGCCGTTCACGGTGAAGGCGGGTACCGTCGCGCACATGGCCGACTGGTTGCAGGTGAATCAGGAGAACTGGGACGACAGGGTCCGGGTGCATGTGGAGAGTGACTTCTACGATCTGCCCGGGTTCCGTGCGGGGAAGTGCACGTTGCGGGGCTTCGAGTTGGACGAGGTCGGGGACGTCGCCGGTAAGCGCCTTCTGCATCTGCAATGTCACATGGGGCAGGACACGCTGTCGTGGGCTCGGCGGGGGGCTCACGTCACCGGGCTGGACTTCTCCGAGGCCGCCGTTGGCACCGCTCGGGAGCTGACCAAGGACATCGGGTTCGCCGACAAGGCCAAGTTCGTCGCGGCTGACGTGTACGACGCTCCCTCGGCGCTCGGCGGGGAGCGGTTCGACATCGTCTACACCGGGTTCGGGGCGCTGGTCTGGTTGCCTGATCTGACGCGCTGGGCCGACATCGTCGCCGGGCTCCTCGACGACGGCGGGATGCTCTACCTCGCCGAGTTCCATCCGATCACGGAGCTTCTCGGCGATGACGGCATCAAGGTCGAGCATGACTACTTTCACGTTCACGCCGAGACGCACGATCTGCCCTACACCTACACCGACGGGCCGCCGCTCACCAAGACGCGGACGGTGCGGTGGCAGCATCCGCTCGGCGACGTGGTGACGGCGCTGGCGCGGGCCGGGTTCCGGATCGAGTTCCTGCATGAGCACGCGACCCTGCTCTTCCAGCGTTTCCCGGCGATGGAGCGCACCGAGACCGGGGAGTACGGCTTCCCGGACGGGCATCCGCGGCTGCCCTTGATGTACTCGATGCGGGCGACGAAGTGATGACGGCCGGCCCCGAAGGGCCGGCCGGAGTTCAGTTCACCGGGTTCGTGGTCCAGCTCCCCGGGTCACCGCCGAAAATCGTGATCTTGCGGAACAGGCCGACCAGGCCGCCGGCTTTGTCCAGGCTCGCCAGGACCGAGCCGGACGCGTTGATCTGCACGGTGAAGCCGTTCACGCCGTACACCCACAGGGCGCCTCTCGCCTGGTAGGCAGGGTGGCCGTCCAGTGTTCCGTTCGGGGCGGGCGGGCCGATCGTGCTGGTCTTGACAATGCTGACGCCCAGCGTGGAGGTCGGCTCCTTGACGATGTAGTCCAGGATGGCGCCGACTTGGCCGTGGGCCCCGTTGTTGAGCACCGTGCGCTTCGGCTTCAGGCCGCCGGGCACGCCTCCGACGTGCAGGGGCATCGCGATCGGGTGCGTGCCGCCGAAGCTCGCCGTCCTCGCGATCCGGTACGCCGTCTTCGTCAGCGCGGCGCTGCCGCCGTGCAGGCCGACGGCCTGGAGGTCCGCCCACCGCTTCGGGGCGTACTGCCAGCGCAGTTCGAACGTCGACTGGCCTGAGGCGTCCGGCCGGTAGATCCAGTACGCCGGGTGGCCGTTGACCGGATCGGCGGGGATCCGCTTGGCCGGGATGCCGCCCGGAAGGTAGCCGCGGAACGGCTCCGGGCCCGGGTCGTACGCGGTGAGCGTCACGGAGCCGCGTCCGCCGTCGGCGACGGCCTGGAAGGTGCCTTCCTCCTGGTGGTCGGCGATGTAGCCGTTGGCGTGGAGGCCGGCGGGCAGCCAGCCGAAGACGGCGCGGTCGACGAGCGGGTCGCCGTACTTCGCGGACTGCGCCGCGGGCGCGGTCCGCAGCGTGGCGGGGTGCACCTGGGTGGCCACCACCGCGGCGGCGGTGGCGGCGGCGGCGAGTCCACCGGCGAGGAACAGGCCGCGGCGCGGCCAGGGCGTACGGCGGCGCGAGGAGGCGATGTCCGACAGCAGCCGTTCTCTCCCCGCGTCGAGGCGGTGCCGGGACGGTACGGGGGCGTCGGCGCGCATCGTGCGCATCAGGTCGAGGTCGTTCACGGCCGGTACCTCAGCTTTCCTCGGAGATGGACAGGGGGCTCGTGTCGCCGAGCGCGGCACGGATCTTCTTCCGGGCCCGGTGCAGCCGCGATCGCACCGTCCCGACCGAGGTGCCGAGGGCCTGGGCCGTCTCCTCGTACGAGAGGTCGGCCCAGGCGACCAGCAGCAGGATCTCCCGGTGCGCCGGGCTGAGGCCGGCCAGCGCCGCCGCGAGCGGCCGGTGCATCGTCTCGGCCACCACCTGGTCGTCGACGAGGTCGAGGTGTCCGCCGTACGTCCGCGCCACGGGGTCGGCGCCGCTGCGGGCGAACGCGCGCAGCATCCGGGTCTCCTTCCGGTGGTGGTGCGCGATGACGTTGGCGGCGATGCCGTACAGCCACGGGCGAGCCTCCGGCCGCGCGAGGTCGTAGCGTTCGCGTCGCTCGAACGCCCGGTAGAACGTCTCGGCGGTGACGTCGTCGGCGAGGTCGTCGCCCAGCCGGCGGGCGACGTAGCGGCTGATGTGCGGGGCGTGCCGCTCGTACAGCACCGCGAACACCCTCGGCTCCTGCCAGGACTGTTCGATCACAGCGGCGTCGCTCACGCCCTGTCCCGTCGTCACAGTCATGTGGCTCCTGTCTGTCACGGCCGGCCTTCCGGCACGAGCGCGCCGTGCGCTTCATCCGCTTTTTCCCGTACGGGCGGATCGGGTTCCCGATCCCGTACGGTCGGGCTTGACGAGTGCAGGACATCTCACCGCCGCCCGCCGGCACCCGAAAGGTCGCCCGTGATCCAGACCGCTCCCTCGCCGGACCAGACGCGGGCGGCGATGCGTGCCACGTACGTCGCGTTCATCGGGGCCGGGTTCGCGTTCGCGAGCTGGGCCGCGCGCATCCCTCAGGTCCGTGACCGTCTGCATCTGACGCCGGCCGAGCTCGGGCTGGTGCTGCTCGCGATCGCGGCCGGTTCGGTCGTGGCGCTGCCGCTGTCGGGGCCGGTGCTCACGCGGCTCGGGTCGCGGCGCACCGTGGCGGCGATGGCGTCGCTGCTCACGGTCGGGCTCATCGTCGCCGCGGTCGGGTTCCTGTCGGCGTGCTGCCCGTCGTGGTCGGGCTGTTCCTCATCGGTTTCGCGAACGGCGCCTGGGACGTCGCGATGAACGTCCAGGGGGCGCGCGTCGAGCAGCAGCTCGGGCGGTCGATCATGTCGCGGTTCCACGCCGGGTTCAGCCTGGGTACGGTCGCGGGGGCGCTCATCGGCGCGGGCATGGTCGCGCTGCGGGTGCCCGTCACCGCGCATCTGGTCGGCGCGGCGGTGCTGCTGGGGCTGGTGGTGCCGGTCTCGGTGCGGTGGTTCGTACCCGACCGCGACGACGACGCGGGTGCCGAGACGGGGGCGAGCTGGACCGCCTGGACGGAGCCTCGCACCCTGTTCATCGGGCTGTTCGTGCTCGCGTTCGCGTTCGCCGAGGGGACCGGCAACGACTGGATCAGCGTGGCCCTCATCGACGGGACGTCACGTGCCGGCCACGGTCGGCACGCTCGGGTTCGCGGTGTTCCTCGCCGCGATGACGACGGGCCGCTGGTTCGGGCCCGGGCTCCTGGACCGGTACGGGCGCGTCGCCGTGATCCGTGCGCTGGCCGTGCTGGCCCTGGTCGGGCTGGTGCTGTTCGTGTTCGGGCCGTCCACGCCCGTCGCGTTCGCCGGGGCCGTGCTGTGGGGGTGCGGCACCTCGCTGGGGTTCCCGGTCGGGATGAGCGCGGGCGCCGACGACCCGGCGCGCGCGGCGTCGCGCGTCAGCGTGGTCGCCTCGATCGGCTACTGCGCCTTCCTCGGCGGGCCGCCGCTCATCGGGTTCCTCGGCGAGCGGTTCACGGTGTTGAAGGCGCTCACGGCCGTCGCCGTACTGCTCGCCCTCGCGGCCCTCATCACCGGGAACATCAGGCCGCTGGAGAAAGCGGACTAGAACGGCGGCCCCTGCTCGACGCGGCGCAGGACCGGGTCCAGTTTGTCCAGGTCGTCGCCGCTCTGGAGCTGCCGTTCGTCCCACCACGTGGCGCCGGCGTCGACGCAGCGGGCCGATAACGTCGCGTGCCTTCGCGGGGTCTGCGGGCTGACACCGCCGAGCGACGAACTCGAAGGGGGCGTCGCGGTCCAAGGGGCGTACGCCACCAGGTCCCGCACCTCTGGGCGTCCGGGACCTGCCCATGCCGGGCTGAGGCGAACAGCGGGACGGCGCCGTCCCAGCGGGCGGCGCGGCGCATCGGGGCGCGATTCGGCCAGAAGCCGGCGATCCAGACCGGCGGGCGAGGGCGCTGGACCGTCGCGGGCAGCAGCGTCACGTCGCGTACCTCGATAGTGCGGTCCGTCGTGGTTCACCGGCTCGCCCGACCAGTAGCGGGCCAGCAAGTCCAGGCCCTCGTCGAGACGCTCCGCGAGGACGACCGGGTCGGTCGGGTCGCCGAAGCTGCCGTACTCGTCCTCGATCGGGCCGCCCAGGCCCGCGGCGAAGATCACCCGTCCGCCGCTGAGGGCGTCCAGGGTGGCCACCTGGCGGGCGAGCTGCTGCGGGCGGCGCCGCGCGACCGGGGTGACCAGCGTGCCGAGCCTGATCCGCGAGGTCGCGAGCGCCGCGGCGGTCAGCAGCATCCACGGGTCGCCGAACGTACGGTGACTGGCTCTTGTCGTGCACGACGTGGTCCCAGACGAACAGCGCGTCCCATCCCGCCTGCTCCGCCGCCAGCCGCCACCGTCGCGACCGTCCTGGCGTCGGCGAAGTCCCCGAAGTTCGGGATGTTGATCGAGAAGCGCATCCCGGCATCGTGCCCCGCCGTCACGCGTGCGGGCAATCACTTCCTCCATGATCCGGTAGCGATCGTCATCGGACCTGGTAAAACGCCCCTCGAAGCGGCCGTACGGCGGCGCGGTCATGATGACGTCGCTCTCTGAGACATGACTCAAAGGAGCTCAGATTGATCAAGTCGCTCGGCAAGCACGCGGTCACCGTCCTCGCGATCGGCGGCCTCGGCGCCATGGCGGCCGGGACGCCCGCACAGGCCTCCGGTTTCTCCGCCGCCTACACCTGCAACATCTCGAACGTCGGGCAGGTACCCGCCACCCTCAACGGATGGCTCTCATCGCCCGGGACGGCCTTCAGCGGCCCGTCCCGGTTCAGGCTGCACATCTCGAGCCTCAACCTGCAGTCCCCGATCCCGATCGACTCCTGGAACGCCAACGCGTGGATCAACGTCGGCGGCGCGGAGCAGACGACGTTCCAGGTCGGGGGCGCCGGCGGCTTCGTCGCTCCGCAGGGGGCGCTCGCCGGTGACCTGGTCGGCACGTGGGCGCCGGTCGTCGGCGGAACCGACCTGCTGAGCGTCGGCGGCCTCGAGATCACCGCGAACACCGAAGGCGCCGGCACCGTACAGGTGCAGTGCGTCCCGGCCAGTGGCACGGTCGCCGAGGTCCTCAGGGTCTCCTCGCCGTACCTGGGCCGGTGGAACCGTCCCTCGGTGCCGATCTTCCACATCGGCGGCTGGTACCACCCGGGCATGGTCCTGCACCGTCCCGTCTGGAACCACCCCGGCGGCTGGAACCGCCCCGGCCGTCCCGGCGGCTGGAACCGACCTGGTGAGCCCAACCGACCCGGCGGCTGGAACCGACCCGGTGAGCCGAACCACCCCGGCGGCTGGAACCGGCCCGGTGAGCCGAACCACCCGGGCGGCTGGAACCGGCCCGGTGAGCCCAGCCATCCGGTGGCGCGCCGAACCACCACGACGGTCCGCCGAACCACCACGACGGTCCGCCGAACCACCACGACGGTCCGCCGAACCACCACCGCTAGCCGCACTCCGTACGGGGGCGGGCGCGATCGCGCCCGCCCCCGTACGCGTATGACGACCGGCCCCGGCGGGCCGCACACCTTCCACGGTTTCCCACCACCGATCCGCCGCCCGGCGGTCCCCTGACTTTCGTGGGTTTCCGCGCCCTAAAGGATCTTCCCTCGGAACGCGCGGTGAACTACGTTCTTGCCGACCCACGAGCCAGGAGTCCGCAAAATGCGTAACTCGGTACGTTCCGCCCTAGCCGCGACCGCGGCCGTAATCGGCGTGGCGGCGTCGACACTTCCGGCGAATGCCGAACCCGGCCATCGCTCCGGGGCGCTTCATTCCCTCCGCGGCCCCGTCACGGACGAGAACTTCTATTTCCTGATGGCGGACCGTTTCAAGAACGGCAGCACCGCCAATGACACGGGCGGCCTCGGCGACGACCGGCTCGTGTCCGGCTTCGACCCGGCCGACAAGGGCTTCTACGAAGGCGGCGACCTCAAGGGTGTCGCGTCGAAGCTCGACTACATCCAGGGCCTCGGGACGAACGCGATCTGGCTGACCCCCAGTTTCAAGAACAAGGCGGTCCAGGCTCGAAGACGGCCCGTCCGCGGGCTACCACGGGTACTGGATCACCGACTTCACACAGATCGACCCGCACCTCGGCACGAACGACGACCTGGCCGCGCTGGTGAAGGCCGCGCACAAGCGCGGGATGAAGGTCTTCTTCGACATCATCACCAACCACACCGCGGACGTCATCGGCTACAAGCAGGGCGGGCGCACGGCGTACGTCTCCAAGGACCAGAAGCCGTACCTCACCGCCGACGGAAAGGCGTTCGACGACCGCGACTACGCGGGCACGTCGAAGTTCCCCGCCATGGACCCGGCGAAGTCGTTCCCGTACACGCCGGTGCTCGACGACAGCGAGAAGACCTGAAAGTGCCGGACTGGCTCAACGACGTGAGCCTGTACCACAACCGCGGGAACACGACCTTCACCGGCGAGGACGCCCAGTACGGCGACTTCTTCGGGCTCGACGACCTGATGACCGAGAACCCGCGCGTGGTGAGCGGCTTGACCGACATCTACGAGAAGTGGATTAAGGACTTCGGCATCGACGGCTTCCGCATCGACACGATGAAGCACGTCAACTGACGAGTTCTGGCAGAGTTCGGCCCGGCGCATCGTGCAGTACGCGCGTGAGCACGGCAAGCCGGACTTCTTCATGTTCGGCGAGGTCGCTCTCGACGGCAGCGACACCGCGGCGAAGAGTTCACCTCGCACTACACGACGCACGACCAGATGCAGGCGGTGCTCGACTTCCCGTTCCAGGACGCCGCGCGCAATTTCGCGTCCAAGAGCAAGGACAACACCGCGCTCGCGCAGTTCTTCCAGAACGACGACTGGTACACCGACGCGGACTCCAACGTGTACGAGCTGCCGACGTTCCTCGGCAACCACGACATGGGGCGCGTCGGCTACTTCCTGAACACCGACAACCCCGGTGCCAAGGACGCGGACCTCGTCGCCCGCGACAAGCTCGCGCACGAGCTCATGTACTTCTCGCGCGGCAACCCGGTCGTCTACTACGGCGACGAACAGGGCTTCACCGGCGGCGGGCGGCGACAAGCTCGCGCGGCAGTCGATGTTCGCCAGCAAGGTGCCCGAATACCTCAAGGACGACCTGCTCGGCACCGACTCGACGCACGCGGTCGACAATTTCAACCCGGACCACCCGCTCTACCGTACGATCAGCGACCTCGCAGCGATCACCAAGCGGAACCCGGCGCTGCGCGACGGCGCGGAGCAGGTCCGGTACGCCTCCAACGGGCCCGGCGTGTTCGCCTTCTCGCGCACCGACCGTAAGCAGCAGCGCGAATACGTCGTGGCGCTGAACAACGGCACGACCGCTCAGTCGGCGTCCATTCCCACCTACGTCTCGAACCGCGGTTTCCAGAAGGTGTACGGCGACGGCGCCTCCACGCTGCGCAGCAAGGGCGACCGTACGCTCGACGTGACGGTGCCGCCGCTCTCGGCGGTGGTGTATCTCGCGGACGGCCGCATCCCGGCGTCGCACGCGGCTCCGGGCATCCGGCTCGACCAGCCCGCGGCGTCATCGGCGTCACGCGGCCGCATGCACGTCTCCGCCCAGGTCACGGGCTCCTCGTTCAACGAGGTGACCTTCCAGGCCAAGGTCGGCAACGGGCCGTGGCGCTCGATCGGCACCGACGACTCCGCGCCGTACCAGGTGTTCCACGACACGAGCGGCTACCGGACGGGCACGCCCATCCGCTACCGCGCCGTGGTGCTCGACAACGCGGGCCACACGCGCTGGAGCGACAGCCGGTCGGCCTCCGTCGCGGCGCCGACGGTCACCATGACCGCGCCGAAGGACGGCGGAACGGTCACGAACATCGACCCGGTGACCGTCCAGGCCACCGTGGACCCGGAGCGGGCGACGCAGTCGGTGAGGTTCGAGCGCAGCGTCAGCGGCGGCGCGTGGACCCCGCTCGGCACGGACACGTCCTCGCCGGACTACACGATCACGGACGACGTCGCGAAGCTGCCGCTGGGCACGTCGGTGCGGTACCGCGCGACGCTGGTCGAGGCGGGCTACGCCCCGGTGGTCAGCGCCCCGATCACGGTCACCACCGCGGAGCCGCAGCCGGCCCGCGACCACGTGACGCTGGCCGGGTCGCTCCAGTCGGAGGCCGGCTGCGCGGCCGACTGGGACCCCGCCTGCGCGGAGAGCCGCCTGGCCTTCGACAAGACCGACGGCCAGTGGCACGCCACCTTCACGCTGCCCGCCGGTGACTACGACTGGAAGATCGCGATCAACGACTCGTGGGATGAGAACTACGGCTCCGGCGGCGCCTCGGGCGGCGAGAACCTGAAGCTGAGCGTCCCGTCGGGCGGCGCGAAGTACCGCTTCACCTGGAACCAGGTCACGCACGTCCCGTCCGTCGACCCGGCTTCCTAGCTGTTCCGTCGTGGTCGCCCTCCTCCCGGGGGGCGGCCACGACTATTTCGCGAGCAGGCTCTTGTAGACCGTCGAGGACCTGATGTAGTCCTCATCGCCGTACGTGCCCCGGTCGGTCCACTGCCAGACCGTGTACGACGTCCACGCCGACGGGATAGGGACCTTGCCGGCGCTCGCCTTGTGGTCGTTGACCCACAGCGGATAGGTGGCGCCGAACACGCTGCCGGGCTTGGCGCCCGCGTTCCCGGTGCAGGCGATCCACCAGTCGCGGAACGTGTTGATGACCGCGTGCCGGCCCGTACGCGCGTGGTACTCGTGCAGGAAGTCGCTGATCCAGGAGTTCATCGCGCTGTGGCTCAGGCCGTAGCACTGGTCCGTGCCGTACGGGTTCTTCTCGATGTCGAGTACGCCCGGGAGGGTGTGGCCGTCGGCTTTTCCTCCGCCGCCGTGGGCGACGAAATAGTCGGCCTGCGCCTTTCCCGTCGAGGTGTTCGGAGTGGCGTAGTGGTACGCGCCGTGGGTCATTCCCACACTCGTGGCGCCCGCGTACTGGGCGGAGAAGGTGGAGCTCGTGTACTTCGTGCCCTCGGTCGCCTTCACGTACGCGAACTTGGCGCCGCCGGCCTTCACCGTGTTCCAGTTCATCTTCGGCTGGTAGGCGCTGACGTCGATGCCGAGGATCAGGCCCTTCGGAATGGCGGCGGGGCGGATGACGGCATCCTGCGGACGGGCCGGCGCGCCCGCCTCCGGCCGCATTCCCGGGTGGGTCGGCGCCAGTTGAGAGCAGGCGGTCAGGGCCGTTCCCGTGGCAATGACGGTGAGAAGAACGCGGGGCGTCCGCACGGACACGCTCCTTCTGGGGGGATACGCGAGGCGCTCAGCCTAGCGCTCGCGATGATCTACACCGCTACGAAGGAAACCCGCAATTCCTCGCGCCGGCCGAATCTGCCGAAGTCCGAACCGATGATGTCCTGAATTCGCCGGAGGTCGTCGGAGGTGGCGGCCTCGACGCGTACGGTCAGCGTGGTCTCCGAGGCGTCGAGAACGCACCGGCCCGACGCGCCGAAGTGAATGGTGCCGTGCGTCTCCGACCATTCCGTTCCGGCGCCCATCGCGTACGCGTGCTCGCACAGGTGCGTCAGATACCGGCTCGCGTGGTCGGTCTCGACGCGGGCCTCGGCGGTCGCCGGTCGCGTGAGCGCGACCAGCCAGGCATGGGCGTCGCCTGAGGCGATCTCGATGGTGGACGGCGCCGTGATCGTGGACAGCGGTACGAGGCGGTCGGCGGTCATCCGCCCTGCTTCAGTTCATGGTTTCCGAAGGCCTCGCGACGGATTTCTCCGACGCGACCTCCCCCGGCCCTCCGTCCCCGTGGGTCCACCAGTTCGGCGCGTCGCAGGAGTGCACCCTGTGGAAGAAGGCACGGCCGCTGCTCGGGCAGACGGGCCTGTACGAGGAGTGGATCACCGCCGGAGGCGACGAGCCCGCACGTATCGGCTACGCGATCGGCTCTCACATCGTCAGCGGCTACCTGAGCCACCACCCGGGCACGAGCTGGCCCGCGATGACCAGGATGAAGGCCGACGAGGTCTTCGCGGGCAGCCATTACCAGCCGTAGCTAGGGCGCGAGCAGTGACTCGGCGACGGCCGTGCGGGCGTAGAGGACGGAGCGGCCGGCGCGGTGGGCGCTGACCATTCCGGCGCCGCGTAGTGCGGTGAGGTGCTGCGACACCCCGGCGGCGGAGATTCCCGTACGGCGGGCCAGGTCGGTGGTCGACGCCGGGGCGGAAAGCTCGGAAAGGATGACGGTGCGGGAGCGGCCGAGGACGGCGGCGATCGCGTCGGCGCGGAGAACGGGGCGGTGGGCCCACAGCGTGCCGGTGCCACGGGCGGGATAGGCGAGTTGCGGGGGTTCCGGAGGCCGGGACCACGTCAGGACCTGGACGACGAACGCCGACGGGACCAGGATCAGCCCCGGCCCGGTCGCGTCGCGGGAGACGCCGCACTGGCGGCGCACCATGCGCAGCGTGTTGTCGCCCCAGCTCAGCGACGCGTGCAGGTCGTTGAAGAGATGGCCCGCGCCGTGCTCGGCGACCTGGCGGGCGCGGTGGAAGACGTCCGCGTCGAGTAGCGCGTGGAGTTTCGCCCAGTACGGGGCCAGCGCCAGTTCCCAGTACGTCTCGATCTCCTCGGTGACGCGGCCGAGGCGGGCGGCCGGGTCCGTGCGCAGTGCCTGGCAGCGAGGGCCGTCACGGCCGAGCATGTCGAGGTCGGCGCGTACGTGGGCGGCCGGGGTCGCGCGGATGGCGGCCAGCTCGGCCGCCAGCGACGGGTGCGGGTCGCGCGGGAGCGGGGTGAGGAAGTCGGGCAGATAGTCCGTGGCCGGGATGAGCTCGGCGAGCCAGCCCGAGTCGAGGCCGGCGGCGGCGACCCGCGGGCGTACCTGCTCGATCCACGGCCCGTGCACCGGATGCGCGGCGCCCGACACCAGCAGGCGGAAGCTGGCGGCGATCTCCCACATCGGCGAGACGGCGAACCTCGTGAGCGCCAGGTCGTCGGCGGAGAAGGCCAGCTCGGACAGCATGTACGCCCCGTGGATTCGGTCTGAGCTTAATCAATGGCTCTGATCGTACGCGCCCCGCAGGATTCGGACCATGCGCTCCACCTTCGGCGGCCTGCCACGCACCGCCTGGATCATTTTCGCCGGAACCGTGGTGAACCGGCTCGGATACGTCGTCACCCCCTTTCTCGTCTTCTACCTCGGGTCGCGCGGCATCCAGACGAAGCAGGTCCCGTACGTGCTGGGCGCGCTGGGCGCCGGCAACCTGATCGGCCCCATGGCCGGCGGCCTGCTCGCCGACCGCCTGGGCCGGCGCCCGACGATGCTGATCGGCCTCGTGGGCACGGCCGTCGCGCAGGGCCTGCTGTACGCCGCGCCCGGCGTGCTCACGATGGCGCTCGCCGCCGTCCTTCTCAGCGGCGCGGGCACCATGGTCGGCCCGGCGGCGGGCGCGCTGATGACCGACGCGGTGACGAGCGAACGGCGGCGTGCGGCGTTCTCGCTGTTCCACTGGGCGGTCAACATCGGCACGGCGGTGGCCGGGATGCTCGGCGGGTTCCTGGCCGTGCACGGGTACGGCCTGCTGTTCGCGGTGGACGCGGCGACGTCGCTGAGCTTCGCCGTCATCGTGGTCGCGCTGCTGCCCGGCGGGCGGGGCGGCAGCGGCGGTGCCGTGACGGGCGGCTCCGGGTACGGGGTGGTGTTCCGCGACCCGCTGATGCGGGTGCTGCTGCCGCTGTTCGGCATCGCGCTGATGATCTACTCGTTCACCGAGGTCTGCCTGCCGCTGGCCATCCGCGACCACGGCCTGTCCGCGACCACGCTCGGCGTGATGGCCACGCTGAACGCGGTCCTGGTCGTGGTCCTGCAACCGGTCGCGACGAACGTCCTGGCCCGCTTCCCGCAGATCCCGGTGTACGTGGGGGCCAGCGTGCTGGTCGCCACCGGCATCGCGCTGACCGGTGTGGCCCACGACGTGTGGACGTACGGCGCGACCGTCGTGCTCTGGTCGGCCGGCGAGGCGACGGTCGGCGGCATCCCCGGCGGCATCATCGCGGGCCTCGCGCCCGACCACGCGCGTGGCCGCTACCAGGGCAGCTTCCAGTGGGCCTGGGGCGTCGCCCGGTTCGCGGCCCTCGCCATCGGCACCGCCGCGTACGCCGGCCTCGGCCCGGGGGTGGTGTGGTGGTTCAGCGCGGTCGCGGGGGTCGGCTCCGCCCTCGGCGTGGGCGCCCTCGGTCCGGCGATCAGCCGCCGGACGGCCGCCCCGGTCCTCGTTCCCGAACCGGCGGCCGTCTGACGGCGGCGGCGTGGCGTGCGACGCGGGCCCGCGTGCCGCAGGCGGTGCCGCACCACTGCTGGTTCCTCCGGGCCCGGAGGAAGAACTGGCCGCAGCTCGGGGCGTCGCATCGCGCCAGGCTCTCGGCGTCCGGATGGGCCGTGAAGGCGATGGTGGCGTGGACGACCAGGGCGATCAGCTCGTCGGCGCCCTCCGCGGTGCCGGTCCAGGGGACGCCGCCGAGCTGGTCGGCGACCGGGTGGGCGCGGGCGAGCGCGTCGAGGCGGCCGGCGGCGCCGGGCGGGTGAGGCTCGCCTTCGGACACCGCCAGCAGGATCGCGAACACGTCGTCGCGGACGCCGCGAAGGTCGGCCAGGCGGCTCCCGGCCTCTTCGGCGCGGAGCTCCGGCACGCGGCCCGTCTCGTGCCCGCACCACTCCGCGACGTCGCCGCCGTCCCGCCACAGGTCACGGTAGGTCGCGCCCGTTCTCCGCACCGTGTTGGCGACGTCGACCGGGAGAACGTCGCCGAGCCAGTCCCACCGCTCCATCTCACCACCCTAACGCTTTTATGTGTATAAACCGTTAGTGCACGGGTACGTGGCCTCGCATGTCACCTCGCCCCTCGCGCGTGACCGCGCTGCTGTGCACCGCCCAGTTCATGGTCGTCCTCGACGTCACCATCGTGGCGATCGCCCTGCCGCGGGTCCAGCGGGAGCTCGGTTTCTCGGTCACCGGCCTCCAGTGGGTGATCAGCGCCTACACGCTGGCCTTCGGCGGGCTGCTGCTGCTCGCCGGGCGTGCCGGTGACCTGTACGGGCATCGGCGGCTGCTGGTCGCCGGGCTGGGGACGTTCGGGCTCTCGTCGCTGGCGTGCGGGCTGGCGTGGTCGGCGGCGGCGCTCGTCGCCGCGCGCGTCGTCCAGGGCGTCGGCGCGGCGCTCGTGGCACCGTCGGCGTTGTCGCTGCTCAGTGCCGCTTTTCCCGAGGGTGCGCGGCGGCGGAGGGCCGTCGCCTGGTGGACGGCCGCGGCGGCGGGCGGCGGGGCAGGCGGGTGGGTGCTCGGCGGGGTCCTCGCCGACGGGCCCGGGTGGCGGTGGGTGTTCCTCGTGAACGTGCCGATCGCGGCGGTCGCCGCCGTCGTCGCGCCGCGGCTCCTGGCCGAGACCCCGCGCGACGGCGACCGGCGGCTCGACGTGCCCGGCGGCCTCACGGTCACGGCGGGGACGGCACTGCTGATCTACGGGCTGCAGGGCGCGGCGGCGATCGCGCTGCCCGCCGCCGCGACGCTGCTGGCCGCCTTCGTGGTCATCGAACGCCGGTCGAGCCGCCCGCTCGTCCCCGGACTGCGCCGCCCGCTCGTCGTACCCGTGCTCGCCGCCGCCGCGCTGACCGCCACGACGACGCCCGCGATGTTCTTCTCCATCCTCTACCAGCAGCAGGTCCTCGGCGTCGGAGTGCTGGAGACCGGCCTCCGGTGCGCGCCGTTCAACCTCGTGGTCATCGCCGGCGCGTCGTACGGCCCGCGCCTCACCGCACGCGCCGGCACCGCACGGACGATGGGCGTCGGCCTGCTGCTGGTCGCGGCGGGCGCGGCCGTCCTGCTCCGTACGGGCCGCGCCGACGCGTACGCGACCACGTTCCTGCCGGGGTTCGTCCTCATGGGCACCGGGCTCGGCGTGGCGTCGGTCGCCTCGACCACCGCCGGTACGGCCGCCGCCGGACGCGAGGGGCAAGGGCTCGCGTCCGGGCTGCTGGGCGCCGCCGCCCAGCTCGGCAGCGTCCTCGGCCTCGCCTCACTCGTCGCCGTCGCGACCACGCGTACGGGCACGCTCACCGGCTACCACTGGGCCTTCGCCGGCGCCGCCCTGACCGCGCTGGTCGCGGCGCCGCTCGTCAGCCGGCGCGGTCGTACCGGAGCAGCACCACACCGGACTCGAACGGCCGCGACTCGACCAGCCGAAGACCGAAGCGTTCGGTGAACAGCGGCCGGCCACCGCCGAGCGCGACCGGATGCACGGCGACGTGGTACTCGTCGATCAGGCCGAGCGCGGTCAGCTCGGCGGGGAGCCGCGAGCCGCCGATCAGCAGGAGGTCCTTGCCGTCCTGCCGCTTCAGCGCGCCGACCTCCTCGGCGAGGTCGCCGCCGATCACGCGCGTGTTCCAGTCCGCCTTCTCCAGGGTGCGGGAGAAGACGATCTTCGGCCTCGTACGCCAGAGCGGGGCGAACTCCAGCGTGTGAGGGTCGGAGGACGCCGAGTCCGCGTCGGGCCAGAACGCGGCCATCATGTCCCAGACCCCGCGCCCGTACAGGAACGTGTCGGACCGGGCGTTCAGGGCGTTCGAGTACGCGGCCAGCTCCGGCCCCAGGACGGCCCAGTCGAACGCGCCGCCCGGACCGTCGATACGCCCGTCGACCGATGTGTGGACCCAGTGAATGATCTTTCGCATGTCCGCTCCCTGTGAGGTGTCACTGGTACGTCGGAGCGGATCGCGTCAGCTCGACATTCTCAGCCGCCGAAATCGCACAACAGGTCGAGGTGGATCTGCTTCGGGCCAGCAGGCGAGGCTATTACCCCACCTTGTAGCCGGGGATGGACGGCCAGCGGACCGTCATGACGACCGACTCCTCCTCGGCGTACCAGGAGTGGTCGACGCCCTGACCCCACACGACGTAGTCGCCCTGCTTCGACAGGAGCACGCTACGGCCGCGCAGCTCCACGCGGAACCTCCCGCTGATGAGGATCAGCAGTGCCGTGCGCTTCTCCTCGGTGGCCCACTGGGCGCGTTCGTCGCCGGGTGGGTGCACGCCCCACTTGATCTCGACGTCGTCGCTGTGGCGGGGATCCCCGGGAGGCTTGAAGTGGCCGAGCAGCCAGCCGTGGTCCCCGGCGGCGTCCGGCGCGGCGTTCCCGACGTAGACGTTCTCCATCACGAGCCGCGACGCTAGCACCGAGGGGCGCCCGCGACGGCCGCCGCCGTTCGTGGCGGCGGCCGCGTCAGGGCGTCAGCAGGTGCCGAGCATGGAGCTCAGCGCCGTCTTCTCCGTACTCTGCAGGGTCAGGTCGTAGGTGTACTTGACCTGGATCCAGGCGCGGGCGTACGTGCACCAGAACGAGCTCAGGGACGGCTTCCAGGTCGCCGGGTCCTGGTCGCCCTTCGACTGGTTGACGTTGTCGGTGACGGCCCACAGCTGGGGCTCGCTCAGGTCGTTGGCGTACGCCTGGCGCCGCGCGGTCGTCCACGCCCACGCGCCGGAGCGCCACGCCTCGGCGAGCGGCACCATGTGGTCGATGTCGACGTCGCCGGAGGCGTGCCAGGTGGCACCGTCGTACGGGCTCTTCCAGGTGCCCGAGGTGGCGGCGCAGCTGGAGTTGGTGACGACGTTCGTGCCGTCGCGCTTGAGGACGGTCTCGCGGGTGTCGCAGCTTCCGCTGATGGTGATCCAGTGCGGGAAGAGCGACCGGTCGTACGTGGACTGGTGGGTCTCGGTCGCGACGGTCAGGCTCGCGAGCCGGGAGGCGGCGGTACTGGCGGAGGGGATGCCCGGCGGCGTGGCGTCCGCCGTGCCGCTGACGGTGACGGTCAGCGCGACGGCGGCCACGGTGGCCGAGAGGGCGGCGAAGGCTCGTCTCACGAGCTTCTTCTCCTTGCTGTCCGACACTCCGGCCAGTGGGGGGCTGGGCACGAACGGAGTCGTCAGACAGCAAGGAGGGTCGCCAAAAGCCGCTTACGGTGAAATATCAGGTGTTGCTGCTGGATTGCAGGTCGATTAGGTACAGATCGCCCGTGACGAGCGGCGTGTCAGGGCTGACCTGCGATTACAGGCGCGCCGTGCGAATGGCCGCGAGGTAGCCGGCAAGCAACGCTTCGGCGGCACGGCCGACCATGTAGTCCGGAGGCAGGAATCGCTCGCTGTGCAGGCCCGGGGCGTCGGTGCTCTCCGGCGGCGCGGTACCGATGAACAGCATCAGCCCGCGGGTCTCCGCACAGAAGTGGGAGAAGTCGTCGGCGCCGTACGAGCGGAAGCTCCGGTCCACCGTCGTGCCGGTGGCCGTGAGGCGCAGTGCGGCGTCCGTGGCCAGCTCCGGGTCGTTCTCCAGTACGGGCTCGCCCGGGTCGACGCGCACGTTCGCCTCGCAGCCGTGCGAGGCGGCCGTGTGCCGCACGATGTCGGTGATCAGCGAGGCGGCGACGGCGCGGTCGGAGTCGCGCATCACCCGGATGGTGCCGCGCGCGGAGGCCGTCTCGGGCACGACGTTCGGGGCCGAGCCGCCGCTGATCTGGCCGATGGAAAGGACCGCGCCGAGCACCGGGTCGAACCGGCGGCTCGCCACCTGCTGGAGGCTGACGACGATCTGGGAGAGCGCGAGGACCGGGTCGCGGGTGGTGTGCGGGTAGCCGGCGTGGCCGCCGCTGCCCGTGACGGTGATCTCGAACTCGTCCGTGGCCGCGTTGACCGGCCCGGGCGTCACCGCGACGACGCCGTCGGCGACGCGCGGCTGCACATGCGCCGCGATGATCGCGCGGACGTCGTGGGCGGGCAGGATGCCGGACCGCACGATGTCCTCGGCGCCGGAGGGCGAGGCCTCCTCACGCGGCTGGAGGACGGCGAGGATGGGCACGTCGACGCCCACGCGCTCGGCGGCGCGGACCACGGCGACCAGGCCCGCGAGGTGGACGTCGTGGCCGCAGGCGTGCATGGCGGTGTTCCCCGACGCCCAGGGCACTCCGGTCCGCTCGGTGACGGGCAGCGCGTCCAGTTCGGCCCGCAGCGCGACGGAGGGGCCGGGGCCGCCGATGCGGACGACCCGGCCGGTCTCGGCGACGATTTCGCCCGGTCCGGCGTCCAAGGCCCGTACGACCTCGGCCGCGGTGTCGGCCTCCTCGCCGGAGATCCGGGGGTCGGCGTGCAGCCTGTGGCGCAGCGCGATGGCGGCGGGGAGCTCGTCGGACACGGCGGCGCGCAGCGTCGCGTGCAGCTCCTCCAGGCCGCCGGCTCCACCTTCGGCCGAAGATCACCGTTCGCTTGGTCGGTCCCCGTCAGGTTGGGGGCGTCGTTCAAAACTCCTCCAGTCCATAGGCGCGCCGGGCGTTCTCACCACCCGCCAGCCGCGCGATCCGGTCGGCGTCCTGTTCGGTCCAGGCTCCGTCGTCGAGCCCGGACCTCAGGAAGTCCGAGAGCCCTTGACGGAACAGCGACGCTCCGAGGTGGTAGAGCTCCGGTAGCCCATAAGCATCCGAGGAGTACAGGAACTTCCCGAACGGGGCGAGTTCCAGCGTCTCGGCGATCAGGGCGGGCGCCCCGTGACCGACGTTGTGCGTGGCCAGGCCCACATCGACGAAGACGTGAGGGAACACCTGCGCGAGATAGGCCGCCTGCCGATGGTACGGGTAATTATGTAGCAACATAATCAGAGTTCCGGACGGCTGTACGGCGCGGAGCAGGCCCGTGAGCAGCAGCGGGTCGCACCGATGCAGGTCGACGTCGGAGTCGCCGTACCCCACGTGGAACTGGATCGGCAGCCCGCGGTCGACCGCGCACCACACGAGGAACGCCTGCAGCGTCACGTCGGCGAGGCGTACCGGCGCGCCCGCGTCGATCGCGGCCAGCCAGCGTCCCGCGGCCTCGGTGACCTGCGCTTCCTCGGGCCTGTCGGCGGGCAGCGCCAGCCCCGTACGGTACGCCGCGATCGACTTCAGCCCGACCGCGCCCGCGCTGCGCTCCGCCAGCAGGTCACGGAAGGCGCCGGCGAACCCCGCCGCTCCGTGGCCGCCGGCCGCGACCTCCTCGGCGACCCGCTCCAGGCGGACGATCTCGTGCGCCCGCCCGCCCGCGAGCGCGCCCATCTCGGCGGGCGTCAGGAGGGACTCCGGCGCGAGGCCGGTGTCGAGGCAGAGCGCGCCGGTGCCGGACGCGGCGAGGAAACGGCGGTTCACCTCCTCCGCGCCCAGCTCCGCGCGGCGCGCGAGATAGTCCTCGGGCGTCGCGTGGGCTTCCAGGCCGAGGACCGGCGCGCACCAGCGGCGTACGGCGAACCCGATCTGGGAGTCGAACAGCGTGACACCGTGCGGGCTCACGGAGTCGGCCTCGGTCAGCATGGACTCGAAGGCGTCGCGGTCGACGCCGTCGCGCAGGACCCCGTGACAGTGGTGGTCGACGAGGCGCAGCGACTCGACGGACGGCAGCAGTGGGGGCACGGGTCGTCCTTTCTCGTCCTTCCTCGTCCCTTCCTTGGGCGCCGGGACCGCTCAGCCGCCGGTGTCCGGTGCCGCCACGGGCGCGCCGCTCAGGCTGATGCCTTCGTTCTCGGCGAGGGCGCGGCCCAGCCGGTGGGCGACGCCCGGCGCGGCCAGCACGGCGACCACCGCGACGAGCAGCCAGCCGCCGGCGACCACCGGGAACCAGCGCATCGCGCCGGACTCAGGGTAGGGGATCACGTTCCGGTAGAGCGTGTACCCCAGGATGACCAGCGCGGCCAGCGGGATCACGACCTGCCACATCGGCACCGGCATCCGGCGCTGCACGAAGATCAGCCGGATCGCGCCGATGGTCGTCAGCACGTACGCGACCAGCAGGATGAGCGTGCCGATCGTGCCGGACCAGATGAAGGTGTCCTCGGCCTTGGCCGAGAAGAACACCACGCACAGGACGATGATCAGGGCCATGCCGGCGGCGACGATGGTGGCCGCCACGGCGGGGGTTCCGGCCTTGCCGACCCGGCCGGGCCCGCGCTCGCCCGCGGTGTCGCGGCCCAGCGCGAACAGCAGCCGCGAGGCGCCGACCATGCAGGCCAGGCAGCAGCCGAACGCGCTGACCGCCGCGCCGAGCGTGATCACATGCCCGACCCACGACCCGACATAGGAGCTGCCGAGGTCGCCGAGCAGCGAGGGCGACTTCCCGAACGCGGCGACGCCCTTCGTGTCGGCGCCGAAGCCCATCATCTCGACCGCGGTCACCACGGTGAAGTACAGACCGCCGAAGATCGCGGTGCCGAGGATGGCGCGCGGGATGTCACGCCGTGGGTTCGCCGCCTCCTCGCCGAGCGTGGCCGCCGCTTCGAACCCGGCGAACGACAGGAAGCCGAACACCACGCCGAGGAACAGCGTCGACGCGTCGGTGCCGGGCTGCACGGAGAACACGCTGAGCGTGAAGTGGTGGTCGCCGGGCGCGGAGCCCGAGACCAGGCGTACGAGGACGATCGCGGTGACGATGAGGATCAGCGCGACGGTCGCGCCCTCGACGGTGAGCAGGATGCTCGTGCCGCGCTTGGCCGGCGAGATCGTCAGCAGCAGGGCCAGCGCGAGGGCGACCGCGACGAGGATGAACGGCGCCCACGTCGGCGGGTGCGGCCACACGCCGATCTCCTGGAGGAACGCCGTGCCGAAGATGCCGGTCGCCGAGGAGGTCACGACGCCGTAGAAGGTGTAGGTCCCGAGCAGCCCCCACCCGGCGACGACGCCGGAGCGCGGCCCCAGAGTCGCGCCGACGAACGCGTACACCGAACCGGCGTGCTGGTAGTACTGGCACAGCCGGACGAACCCGTACGCGACCAGCAGCACGGCGACGCCGGCCAGGAGGAACGCCAGCGGCACGGCACGGCCCGCGGACGCCACGGTGCCCTGCGGGTTGATGTTGGCGGCCATGCTCGGGGCCATCAGCGCGACCGACAGGCCGACGGCCTGCCAGACGCTCAGTGTCCGGCTCAGCCCTGATGAACTCGGAGTCGGCATGTCGCTCCTCTCGACGCGATCGTTCGTATCGTCGTAGTTTGGGGCCTCTGTAAAAAATATGAAAGAGACAATCGGCGGCGTAACGCACGTTTCACTCAGGAGAGACGACCGAATGGATCAGCAGGAGCGCACGCGACGCGCGGCGGCGGCACGTAGGGCGGCCGACGACCTGGCCGCCAAGGACGTCACCGGAATCGCCGTCACCTGGGTCGACACCAGCGGCGTCACGAGGGTCAAGGCGGTGCCGCTCGCACGCCTGGAGCACGCGGCCGCCTGGGGCATCGGCATGTCACCCGTGTTCGACGCCTTCCTGCTCGACGACTCGATCATCGACGGCCGGTTCGCGGGCGGTCCCGTCGGCGACCTGCGCCTGCACCCCGACCTCGACCGGCTGGCCGTACTGACCGCACTCCCCGGCTGGGCCTGGGCGCCCGCCGACCGGTTCGACCAGGAGGGCGAGCCGTACCCGCTCGACTCGCGTGACCTGGTGCGCCGCGAGGCGGACCGGCTCGCCGCCGACGGCCTCACGATCCGCGCGTCGTTCGAGATCGAGTGGGCCGCCTCCGTCGGCGACGGCGACGACTTCGTCCCGGCGTGCACCGGCCCCGCGTACGGCATGACCCGGCTCTCCGAACGGTCGGACTACCTGCGGGACGTCGTCCAGGCACTGACCGCGGCCGGTGTCGCCGTCGAGCAGATCCACCCCGAGTACGCCGCCGGCCAGTACGAGGTGTCGGTCGCCACCGGGGACCCGGTCGGCGCCGCGGACACCTCCATCCTCGTACGCGAGACGATCCGCGCGGTGAGCCTGAACCACGGCCTGCGCGCGTCGTTCTCGCCCAAGGTGCTCCACGACGGCGTCGGCAACGGCGCGCACGTCCACCTGAGCCTGTGGCGCGACGGCACGAACCTCATGGCCGGCGGCGAGGGCCGGTACGGCCTGACGCCCGAGGGCGAGGCGTTCGCGGCGGGCATCCTGTCGCGGCTGCCGGCCCTGCTGGCCGTCGGCGCCCCATCGGTGGCCAGCTACCTGCGGCTCGTGCCGTCCCACTGGGCGGGCGCGTACGCCTGCTGGGGCCTGGAGAACCGCGAGGCCGCGCTGCGGTTCGTCACCGGCTCGGCCGGCAACCGCGGGCAGGCCGCGAACCTGGAGGTCAAGAGCTTCGACGCGGCGGCCAACCCGTACCTCGCGGTCGCCGCGCTGCTGGCCGCGGGCCGTGCCGGGCTCGCGGAGCACGCCACGCTGCCCGAGCCCGTCTCGGTGGACCCGGCGTCCCTGGACGGATCCACGCCGCTGCCGTCCTCGCTGGAGGCGGCCGTCGAGGCGTTCGAGGCCGACACCGCGCTGCGTGAGGCGCTCGGCGGTGCGCTGGCCGACACGATCGCCGACGTACGGCGTGGGGAGATCGCGCTGTTCGACGGCGCCGACGCGGCGGAGATCGCGGCGCGTACGCGCTGGAAGCACTGATGACCGTCGCCGACGTCCTCCGGCGCCGCAGGAGCGAGCTGACGCCCGCCGAGCTGCGTGTCGCGCAGGCACTGCTCGGCGACTATCCGGCGGCGGGCCTGCAACCCGTCGCCCGGCTCGCCGAGGACGCGAACGTCAGCCCGCCGACCGTGCTCCGGCTGATCACCAAGCTCGGGTACGCCGGCTACCCGCAGATCCAGGCGGAGCTGCGGGCCGAGCTCTCGGCGCGCGTCTCGGGCCCGCTGGAGGACTACCCGGCGGGCGCCGCCGGTGGCGAGCCGCTGCCCGTACGCGCCGAGCGCACGATCGGATCGGCGCTCGCCGAGAGCCTGCGCTCCCAGGACCCCGCCGAGCTGGCCTCCGCCGTCGGCCTCGTCGCCGACCGGAAACGTACGGTGCTGACGACCGGCGGCCGGTTCTCCTGGACCCTCGCCGCCCACCTGGCCGGTTTACTGGGCCTCCTGCGGCCGGGCGTACGGCACGTGCCGAGCGAGCCGGGCGCGCGCGCCTCCGCGCTGCTCGACACGGACGCCGCCACCGTCGTGGTCGCGTTCGACTACCGGCGCTACCAGCGCGACACAGTCGCGTTCGGGCGCGCGGCGGCGGCGCAGGGCGCGTCGCTCGTCGTGTGCACCGACCCGTACCTGAGCCCGCTGGCCTCCTCGGCGGCCGTGCTCCTGACGACCGCGATCGAGGGCCCGCCGCCGTTCGTGACGCTGGTGCCGGCGTTCGCCCTGATCGAGACGCTGATCCTCGGCGTCGTCGAACGCGGCGGCAAGGAGTCACAAGCCCGCGTCGCCGCGTTCGAACGCCTCAACTCCGACGTCGTCGACGCCGGCCCGGCTCCCCTGAGCGACCTGTCCTAGTGGTCGGCGCCGTCGTCGGAGTCCTGGGACTCGCGGTAGTCGGCGTCGTCTCCGGCCACCTCGCGCCGTCTCCTGTCGCTGCTGAAGCGGTCGACGGCCTTGACGTACGCGGCGTCGTCGTACGGCGTCTCCGGGTCCAGGGCCTTCAGGACGAGCGCGTTGACGCGGTTCATGGTGACGGTGTCCAGCTCGGCGGGCGCCAGGAGCGCGGCGAAGGTGTCCACACCGACGAGGCGCACCAGTTCGTCCTCGTCGCCGGCGCGGCGCAGCACGCGGATGCCGTACGCGACGCCGGCCATGCGCAGGTGTAACGCCACCCGGTAGGCGTGCGAGGAGGCGTTCCCACGCGGCGCCCACGCGAGGCATTTCGGGTCCAGCATCCCGGCGACGTCGAGGACCGAGGCGTCACCGGCCAGCAGCCGCTTGCGCCGGTCGCCCTCCGTGGCCCCCGGGCTCGTGCCGCCCGTGTCGGTGATCGCCCCGTCGAGCTCGTTCAGGTCGGTCAGGAAGGCCGCCACGCACGCCTGGGCCGCGACCTGGGTGGACGTGCCGGTGTCGCCGGCCGCCGGGATGCCCGGCCTCCCCATCACCTCCGCGATGCCGCCGAGGTCCCGCCGCGCCGCCGCGACGCGTCCCGCGACGTCGTCCAGCGCGGCGCCGTCGACCACCGCGCGTACGTAGTCACAGAGCACGACCCAGGCGGTGACGTGACGGCCGTGCGCCGCGCGCGGCCTGGCGCCGACGTAGACCCGCTCGATCGTCCCGTCGTCCTCCATGGCGAACTGCACGGCGAAGCGCTCGTAGACGTCGCCGGTCTCGTCGTCCTCGTCCACCGGCACGCCCGCTTCGTCCTGGACGGCGGCGTTCTCCCGGCCTTCCGCGGAGGGCGGCGCGGTCCTGCTCATCGACAGGCACTCGCGGGCGGTGCGCATCTCCGCGGCATTCAGCCGCGTGGACAGGGTCGCGGCGAGGTCCGTCTCCCCGGCCGACCGCGGGTAGGCGTGCTCCATGCTGCGGACGTGGTCGGTGAGCACGTAGGCGCCCAGGTGCTCGGACCACTCCGGGTCCAGGAGCTGGGCGGGGTCCGTCTTCAGGGCGTCCAGCGCCCTGAGGTCCAGGAGGCTCCAGAGGTCTGCGGCGAGGTCCTCGCGCTCCTTCCGCGAGAGCGACCGCGAGCTCAGCCAGCGCTCAGATCCGCGTACGGACGCGGCGGCCTTCACGGGCGGCCCGGCGGGATTGCGCACCTGCGCGGCCGAGAGCGGCGCGGTGTTGCGGAAGTGCAGGTAGGCGGCGGCGAGGTTCTGCACCAGCGGCACGAGACGGTGCTCGTCGGGGTCGTCGGCGTCGGCCAGGTCGGTGTACTCGTCGGCGGCGGCCCTCGCCGCCCCCACGTGCTCGGCCGCGCGCGCGTGCCACCAGGCGGGCGTGCCCGGCACTGCCGGCGTCTTCCGCGCGCCGCGGCGGGGCAGCGGCTGCCCGCGCAGGCCCTCGGCGAGCCGCTCGCTCGGCAGGTTCGCGGTCCAGTCGCACAGCTCGCGCAGGCGTTCGAGCGCCGTGTGGAGGTTCTGGCCGGCGAGGTCGGCGCGCAGGCCGTCGCACATCGACAGCCATGGGACCAAATGGCTCTTCGGCGAGAGGCCGAATACCCCGGCGGGACGTCCCCCGATCAGTACCTGCCGGATCCGCGCGTGCTCGCGGGATCGGTCCAGCGTGAGCTGGACGGCGAACGACTGGTCAGAGAAGACGTCGCGTTCTAAGGACATGACTACCCCCGTATCGGCACGTCGGTGTGCAGCATCACTCTGCTTCCTCGCCGATACCGAGGCCACCCTCTGTCACGGACCGAATGCGGCCAAGGTCATCCGCCGAAACTCAGGCGGAGGACGACCGGTCGTGGTCGCCGTGCCCGGCGATCTCCGCTGCCGCCTCGGGCTGCGCTCCCTCGACGACGGGATCGACCGCGGGGCGTCCCTCGTCGCGGCGCCACGTCTCGAACGCGGCGACCGTGCCCAGGACGATCGCGGCGCCGAGGAGCCAGCCGGCGAGGACGTCGCTGACGTAGTGCACGCCCAGCGCGACCCGGCACGCGCCGGACAGGAGGCTGATGAACGCGGCGGCGGCCCACGCCACCACGCGCCAGGCTCCGTGCAGGAGCGGCAGCAGGATGAGGACGATCGTCGCGGTTCCCACGACCGCCGTCAGCGCGTGACCGGAGGGGAACGAGCCTCCGGGCACGTGCGCGATCGAGCTCTTCAGCGACGGACGGGGCCGGGCGATGATCACCTTGAGCAGGGCGTCGAGGAGGCCGGCCACGATCAGCGTCGTGACGGCCCAGGCGGCGAGCCGCCGCGCGCCCTGGTAGACCAGCCATCCGGCCAGCGCCACCACGATGATCCGGAACACCCACGCGTGGAAGATGTAGGAGGTGGCCCGCAGCGGTGACACCCACGCGTGGTGGTGGATGACGTAGGCGTTCAGGCGCTTGGTGGTGCCCTCGTCCAGGCGGCGCAGGGGACCCCACTTGGTGTCCACCAGGGACAGCAGCCCGGTGAACGGCACGAGGACGATGAAGACGGCGACGGACGCGAGGGTCAGCCTCAGCCCGAGGCGGCCGTTCGGCCCGAAGCGCCGATGTGTCCACTGGAGAACGGGTTCTGGCACCATCTCAATCAGGTACCCGCCTATATCGCCTCACACCTTTCGGCGGACACCGTACGGAACGACAGACTCCCAGCACGTTACGTCACGGAGGTTCCCCGGATGGCGCGCGACGCACGTACCTTCTCGTTCGAGTCGACGGCGCGCACCCGCGCGGATGCCGCCACGCTGTTCGCGCTGCTCTCCGACGCCGACCGCTGGTCCGAGTGGGCCGGTCCGTTCGCCCCGACGTCGAAGTGGGACCGGCCGGGCGACACCGGGCCCGGTGGCATCGGTGCCGTACGCCGGGTCGGGCTCGGGCCGATCGCGGTGCGCGAGCAGGTCGTGGCGTCCGAGCAGGACCACCTGCACGCCTACCGCCTTCTGACGCGCGGCCCGCTACGCGACTACGGCGGTCAGGTGAGGCTCGATCCGCACGAGGACGGCGGCACGACCGTCGTGTGGAGCGGCGGCTTCACCGAGCTCATCCCCGGCACCGGCCCGGCGGTCGCCGCCGCCATGCGCGCGACCGTCCGCTCCCTCACGCGGCGGCTGGTACGTGCGGCGGAGCGCCGTACGGCGTGACCTCCGGTACGCGGTCGAGCTCGACGCCGAAGAGGTCACGGTAGGCGGCGAGCACCTCGGCGTCCTCGCCCAGCTCGCTCTCCCGGCGGCCGGCGGCCTCCGTACGGACGAGGGTGCGGCCGCTCAGCGTGACGCGCCCGGTGCCGGTGAGCATCGAGCAGACCAGCGAGCGCCTGAAGTGCGACTCCGGTGACGTGCGGTTCCACCAGCTTCCGGCCTCGAAGTCGGGCAGGTCACGTGCGCGGGTCTCCAGGCGGTACTGCGGCTCGCCGTCCTTGTGGACGTCGAGGTCGCCGTCGGGGGCCTCGACCACGCGGAACACACCGCCCGGGTCGGCCTGGTCGCCGCGCTCGTCGATCCGCAGCGGGTGGTGCGAGTGCCCGCCGAACCCGACGTCGGCCAGCCACGGCCCGACGCGGAGCGCCAGGTGCGCGTACGGGATCGAGAGCCCGTCGCCGGTGTGGACGCGGGCCGCGAGCAGGTCGACCTCGAAGCCCAGCGCCCTGAGCAGGGCGGCGAAGGCGCCGTTCACCTCGTAGCAGAACCCGCCGCGGCGCCGGTCGACGATCTTGGCGACCAGGGCGTCGTGGTCGAGGACGATGTCCTCGCCGAGGTGGATCGAGAGGTTCTCGAACGGTACGGAGAGCAGGTGGCGCAGGTGCAGCTCGCGCAGGGCGTCGTCGTCGGCGCGCGCGGGCCGTTCCGCTCCGATGCGAGCGAGGTACCGATCGACCTGTGAGGTGTCCATACCTCCCCATTCAGCCATCCGGGACGGCCCGCGCACCATACGCCAGTGGTCCTACGACCGGTCCTAGGACCGGAAGAGCTCCGACTGCGGGCCCATGATCATCCGGTCGCCCCTGACCAGCGAGCGCATGACCGTACGCAGCCGGTCCTCGGTGATCGAGATGCAGCCGGCGGTCGGGGTGACGCCTCCGACGTGGAAGAAGATGGCCGAGCCGAAGCCGGGGACCGCGTGCGGGCGGTTGTAGTCGATGACGACGGCCTGGTGGTACGGGCCGCGCAGCATCGTCGCGGACAGGTCCTCGTCCGCCGCGCCGCAGGTGCCCGAGTAGTACTCGTTGTAGGTCGGCTGACCGGGCGTCGAGCCCCAGCAGTCGCCGGTGTCGCGGAGCTTCCGGTACGGGAGGTGCGTGCCCGGGTTCCCGTTGCCGAACGCCGAGGAGAGCGTGAACGAGCCGGTCGGGCTCGTGCCGTCGCCCTCGCGCTTCTTTCCCGGCTCGGAGAAGCCCTTGGTCCCGGCGCGCCCGTCCGTCGAGGAGACCTGCCGCCAGCCGTGGGGGGTACGGGCGCACTCGGTGACGACCACGTAGTTCGAGGAGTACGCCGTCGAGATCGCGAAGACGACGTGCTTCGCCGTGCCCGTGGGGTAACGCAGCTTGCCCTGGTTGACAGCCGAACAGGGGTCGAACGCCGCCGCCTGCGCCTGCGGGCCAAGGGTCGCGAGTGCCGCTCCACCGGCCAGCGCGATGGACGCGAGCACTGCCGTACGCCTCTTCTTCACTACTCCTCCAACTGATCTGTCATCGCCGTCGAAAGACTACGCACGCATCTTCCGGCGATCTAGGCTGTCTCCATGACGAACCTCCCGGAGCGGCGCGACATGCGCATCTCCGATACCGAGCGTGACCACGCGTCGTCGATCCTCCGCGAGGCCGCGGGTGACGGGCGGCTGGATTTCGATGAGCTCGACGAGCGATTGAGCGCAGTGTATGCGGCCAAAACGTTCGGTGACCTCGAGCCCATCACCCGCGATCTTCCGCAGACCAGCGCCCCCGCGTCGCCGGCGAGCGATCGCTTCAGCGGTACTCCCGGCTCCGACTGGGCCGTCGGCATCATGGGCGGATTCAGCCGTAAGGGCACATGGGTCGTCCCAAAGCGCTTCAGCTGTTTCGCGTTCTGGGGCGGCGGTGAGATCGACCTGCGCGAGGCGCGGTTCGCCGGCCAGGAGGTGACGATCCGCGCGAACGCCCTCATGGGCGGCATCGAGATCATCGTGCCCGAAGACGCGGAAGTGCACATCAACGGCATCGGGATCATGGGCGGCTTCGACTCGAAGGCGTCCGGCTCCGGCAACGTCGTCGGCGGCCCCCGGATCAACATCACCGGCATCGCGTTCTGGGGCGGCGTCAGCGTCGAGCGCAGGCCCTCGGAGGAAGAGCTGAAGCGCCAGAAGGCCGAGCGCAAGCGCGAGCGGCGCGAACGGCGCGGCCGGTAAGCCCCTCCCGTGTCCCCGTGCCGGGAGGGGCCTTACCGGTCACTCCTCGGGACGCGCCCGCAGCGGCAGCAGGTAGGCCGCGAGGAAGGTCAGGCCCAGTAGCCCGACCTCCACCCAGAGCGTGATGGTCATCGCGTCGCTGGAGCCCTGCTTGGCGGACCGCTCCCCGGCCGTGGCCACCGCCCGCTGTACGGGCGCGGGTGCCGTGCGCACCTCGCCGTACAGGCGGCCGCACGACGCCGGCACCCGCTGCGGGTCCTTCGCCACCGCGCGGTCGTGACCGCAGTCGCGGATGACGGAGACGAGGTGCGCCTGCTGCGGTCCTGACACACCCGCGGCGGCCAGCGTCTTCGGCGCGATCGTGCCGGTCTCCCCGGCGACGTGCCCGCCGAGGGCACCGAAGAAGATCGTGCCGAGGACGGCGACGCCGAGGGCGCTGCCGAGCTGCTGCACGGCGGTGAGCGCGCCGGACGCCGAGCCGGTCTCGTGCGGCTCGACCCCGGCGAGCACGGTGTCGAAGAACGGCGCCATCAGCAGGCCCATCCCGAGCCCGACGACGATGAGCGCCGGAGCGAACTGCCACGGCGTCACGCCGATCCCGGCCGCGTGGAGGGTGTACACGAGGCCGACCACGCCCACGGCCATGACCGCCGTGCCGATGTGGATGACCTTGCGGCCGAGCTTCTGCAACGCCTGCGCCACACCGAAGCCGACGACCAGGCCGATCGACATCGGAACCCCGGCGAGACCCGCCTTCAGCGGCGAGTAGCCCAGCCCGATCTGGGCGAACAGCCCGAAGACCAGCCCGAACCCGGTCATGCCGGTGAAGAACACGGTGCCGAGGATCAGGCCGCCGGTGAAGCCGCGCTTGCGGAACAGGCTCGGCACGACCAGCGGGTCTCCCCCGGCACGCCGCTTGCGGGACTCGAACCAGCCGAACAGCCCGAAGACCGCCACGGCACCGGCGAGCATGACGAACGTCCACGCCGGCCAGCCCAGCTCACGCCCCTGGACCAGCGGGTAGATCAGCAGCAGCGAGGCGACGGCGGCGAGGACGACGCCGACGAGGTCCAGCCGCGGCGGCTCCGCCGACCGCGACTCGGGCAGGAACCTCAGGCCGCCCGCGACCGCGAGCAGGCCGAGCGGCAGGTTGATCAGGAAGATCATGCGCCAGCCGGTGCCGAAGAAGTCACCGTCGATCAGCCAGCCGGCCAGGACGGGCCCGCCCACCGACGACAGGCCCATGACCGGCCCGAACATCCCGAACGCCTTGGCGCTCTCCTGCTCGGAGAACATCTCCTTGATGATGCCGAGCCCCTGCGGGAGCATCACCGCGCCGAACAGACCCTGCATCCCGCGGAAGCCGATGAGCATCTCCGGCGACTGCGACAGCGCGCACAGCAGCGACCCGGCGGTGAAGCCGAGCGCGCCGATGATGAACATCCGCCGTCGTCCGACGATGTCGCCGAGCCGCCCGCCGGTGATCAGCCCGACCGCCATGGCCAGGGTGTACGCGGCGCCGAGCCACTGGAGCGTGGTCGCGCTGCCGCCCAGGTCGGCGCGGATCGAGGGGCCGGCGATGTTGGTGATGAGTACGTCCAGCAGGTCCATGACCTCGGCGGCCAACAGGACGAACAGGGCGACCCAGCGCCAGCGGTACGGCGCCGCGGCGTCCGGCCGCGCCGACTTGGGCTCGATGGACGTGGTCATGGTCTCCTCCTTTACGTCGAACGACGATCGTTGATAGAACAGTGTTCGTTGATGACAAACAGTGTTCCCCGGGACGCGACGTGCGTCAACAGGGTTGATTCGAGGAGAAGATATATCGCGTTTCCGAAACACGTCAAGACATATCGCGTTTCGGCTCCTACGCCTCCAGCGCCGCCAGGCGTACGGCCGCCGCCGCGACGGCGTCCTCGGCGAAGACCGCGATGCCGTTGCGCTCCAGGAGCGCGGTCGTGACGCCTTCACCGGGGACCTTCCGGCCTTCGAACGATCCGTCGTGAATCCGGAGGCCGCCGCACGACGGGCTGCCCTCCTTGAGGATCGCGATCCGCGCGCCGTGGGCGCGGGCCCGCTCCAGGGCCTGGCGCGCGCCGTCGAGGAAGTACCCCGTCACGTCGCCGCCGTCGCGCGTCAGCACCCGCGCGCGGCCGTCGAGGACGTCGCCGCCCGAACCGCCGGTGATCTCGGCCGCCGGGCGCGGCACGGGCAGGCCGCCGCTCACCTCGGGGCAGAACGCGAACGAGCCGCCCCTCGGCCCGCCACTGCTCGAACAACGGGTCGGAACTGCGCTTCCCCGTGCCGTCGAAACGCACCGGCCTGCCCAGCAGACAGGCGCTGACCAGGATCTGTTCCATGACCCCTCAGCGTAACCACGCGGAGTGACACGGATGTGACGACCGTCTCATATACCAAGACTTTTCGCCGTGCGAAGCTCAGCCCATGAGCGCCCAGGCCGATCTTCGCCGGGGCCTTGGGTTCGTCCGCCCGATCGGGCGTACCAAGGGCCCGGTGTCCGAACCCGACCTACCGCCCGCGCGCCGTCTCGACCTGCCGGGACGCGGAAACGTCACCGTCCGCGTCGTCGAGGGGCACACGCCTGTGCTGCTCCTGCACGGGTGGGCGCTGACCGCCGACGTGAACTTCTGCCACCTCATGCCGCACCTCCCGCAGGGCTTCGTCGCGATGGACCACCACGGCCACGGCCACGGCCCGCGGCGCGAACGGCGCTTCCGCATCGAGGACAGCGCCGACGACCAGGCCGCCCTCCTGGACGCGCTCGGCATCGACGAGGTCATCGTCTGCGGCTACTCACTCGGCGGCCCGATCGGGCTCGAACTCGCGCGCCGCCACCCGGAACGCGTCGCCGGGCTCGTCCTCCAGTCCACCGCGATGTACTTCGACGGTCCGATGGACCGGATCGGCCGGCCGCTGATGCGCGCCCTGCGCCCGCTCACCCGCTTCGACATCGGCCGTACGACGCCGCTGCGCTCCCTCGACCAGACCCGCAGGCGCAGCCCGGCGGCCGCGCGCCTGTGGCCGTGGCTGCGCCGCGAACTCGTGCACTGCCACCCTCGTACGATCGTCGACGTCATGCTGGCCGAGTACGCGTTCGACTTCCGCCCGCACGCCGCGACGCTCACCGGCGTGCCGTCGGCGGTGGTCGTGACGACCCGCGACCGCGCCGTGCCGCCGGAGGACCAGCGGGAGCTGGCGCTGCGCCTGCGCGCGGACATCGTCGAGATCGACGACGACCACGACGTGTTCCTCGCCGACCCCGAGGCCTACACCGCCGCGACGCTACGGGCGATCGCCCGCGTCACCACCTGACCGTGGTGTCGGTCAGGTAGACCGACGTGAAGGACGTACGGTCGCCGGTGCGCGTGCCCGGCACCGGGAACAACCGTGCCGACAGCGGCTTGCCGAGGCGTTCGGCCAGCGCGGTGACGTCGAGCAGGAGGTTCGCCAGGTCGGTGACCGAGCTGTCGCCCGGCAGCGGCACGGTGTCCAGGCCGGTGCCGCACACCGAGGAGTACGCGAGCAGGTCGTGCAGGCCGATCCGGCCCTCCTCCCAGCGCTTGGCGAGGATGACGTCCTCCATCACCGGCAGCATCAGGCCGTTGTACCCGCAGGTCGGCAGCGAGGTGCCGCGCAACGCCGCGGTCAGCGCCGCCGCGACGGCGAGCGTGCCGGGCGCGCCGAAGCGGCCCACGACGGACTCGAACGCGGCGGCGATGCTGTCCGGGCCGTTCGGCGCGGGCGACAGGTCGATGCCGCCGAACCGCAGCCCGAGGTCCGCGGCGACGCGCTCCGCGAGGCGTACGACGGGGGTCGCCTCCTCGGTGATCGCGGCGGAGACGCGCTCGGTCAGGCCGTCCAGCCCGCCCGCCGCCGCACCCGTCACGATGCTCGCGCCCTGCAGGCCGACCGTGAGGTTCGCCGGGCCCGCGTGGTACGCGGCGGGGAAGAACGGCGCGCCCGCCGGCACCCGCGCCAGGGCCGCGAACCGGAAGTTGCCGAACCCCTCCTCGGTCTCGGCCGCCAGGCGCAGCATCACCTCGGCCGCCGGACGCGCCGCGGCGGTGTTGCCGTCGAGGCGGACCGTGCAGTTCAGCGCGTCATTGCCGATCAGCAGGTCCGGGATGATCTCGACGCCGAACGTCGCCGGGCCGAGCGAGCAGTAGACGATCTCCGCGTCGTCGAGCATCGCCTGGAGGTCACGCGCGTACGCGGCGGTCGGCTCCATGTCGTCGAACACGGGCCGGGTGGACAGCCGCAGCGTCTGCACGTCGTACCCGGCGTCACGGAAGTCGGCCTCGGCGCGGCGGAGCGTCGCCGCGCCCTTGGCGACGGCGTCCGCGGGCAGCGGGTGCGGCTCGGCGACGCCGAGCGTGAGCGTACGGATCGGAACCATCAGGCGATGATGTCAAAGAACCCGTCGGCGACGAGATCCGGCATCACCGCGAAGGCCCGCTCGCGTACGCCGCCGGGCTCGGCCTCGGTGAGCTGCGCGATCGCGTCGAGCAGCGGGCCCAGCGGCAGATCGCCGTCGCACGCGCCCGCCAGCGCCGCCTCCAGGGTGCCGACCTGGGCGGCACGGCGCAGCCCGGTGGTCTGCCGGAGCACGATGCGCTCGGGGTCGTCGGCGCCCGGCGGCCCGATCTGCTCCTGCACCACGCCGGGCGCGGTACGCAGCAGCGTCGCCGGGGTGAGGTCTTCGGGCCGCCCGCGTACGACGCGGTCGACGTAGGCGCCGACCGGCTGGTCGACGGCGTGCCGGAGCTCCTCGACGCGGACGTTCTCGGTGCCGGAGCGGTGCAGGCTGATCCAGCCGAAGCCGATGCCGGTGACCTTGCGGCTCTCGAAGTGGTCCAGCCAGGCGTCGTAGCGGGCGAGGTACTCCGGGGTGCCGGCCTCGCAGGAGTCGCGCAGCCACAGCTCGGCGTACTCGGCGGGGTCCTGCACGTCGCGCTCGACGACCCAGCCGTCGACGCCCTGGACCCAGCCGGCGACGCGCTCGCGCCAGTCCTCGCCCTCGACGTGCAGCCAGTTCGCGAGCAGGTGGCACCAGCCGTCGTCGGCCAGGTGCGCGGGCGCGCCCTCGACGAGCCGCCGGCAGACGTCGTCGCCGGGCAGGCCGGACTCCCGGTAGCCGAACCGGCGGTCCGGGGAGATCACGAACGGGGGGTTCGACACGATGAGGTCGAAGGTGCGGCCTTCGACGGGTTCGAACAGCGAGCCTTCGAGGAGCTCGGCGTCGACGCCGGAGAGCGCGAAGCTCAGCCGCGCGAGGTCGAGGGCGCGCGGGCTGAGGTCGGTCGCGGTGATCCGGCCGGCGCGCCCGGCCAAGTGGACGGCCTGCACGCCGGAGCCCGTCCCCAGATCCAGCAAGTTGTCCACAGGCCTGTGGACAACGAGCTGCGCGAGGCTGCCCGACGCGCCGCCCTGGCCGACGACGTGGTCTTTTCGCAGGGCAGCGCCACCGGGCCGCGCCTTGAGGTCGGAGACGATGTGTCCACAGGCTGTGGACGAACCGGGCGTCTCGACGGGTTCGACGTGCAGCGCCGCGCGTACGTCACCGCCGTCACGGGTCACCAGCCCGAGCGCCAGCAGGTCATCGACGGGCAGCGCCGCCTCCGCGACCGGCACCTGAAGCCAGAACAGCCGCAGGAGACTCTCCAGCGGCGAACCGCCCCCGGTGGCGCGCAACGCCGGGACGATCTCGTCGCGGGCCAGCGCCGCGCCGGCCACCGGCCCGAGCAGGCGGCGTACGCCGTCGACGGTGTAGCTCTCGAACAGCTCGCGGACGCGCCCGATGTGATCGGCGGACATCGGTCAGCCGAGGAACTTGGCCAGGCCCTGCGCCAGCGCCTCGGCCATCTTCTGCCGCTCGGCCGGGCTCTTCATCTTCGCCGCGTCGCCGGCGTTGCGCATGTTGCCCGCCTCGATCATGACCGCGGGCACCTTGGCGACGTTGAGCCCGCCGAGGTCGCTGCGGACGTTGAGGCCGTTGCCCGAGCCGATGTAGTTCGCGAACGGGATGCCGGTGCCCTGGTGGTAGGCGTTGCGGATGTCGAGGCCGAGCTTGCGGGAGACCGGGGCGACCTGGTCGTTGTACCCCTTGAGCACGGCGGGCTCGATGACGTGGAACCCGTGGTCCTTGGCCGGCGCGCCGTCTCCGTGGATGGAGAGGCTGGCGTCGGCGTGGGCCTGGTTGGCGATCTTCGCGCGGACGTCCACGCAGGGACCGACGCCGGTGTCGTTCGGCCGGGTCAGGATGACCTTGGCGCCCTCGGCGCGCAGCACCTTCGCCAGGCGGCGCGAGACGTCCCAGGTGTAGGCGTGCTCGGCGTAGTTGTCGTTGGTCGAGGTGCCCGTCGTGTTACACGGCTTGCGGCCGTTGATGACGTCGACCTTCTTGTTGATGATCGCCGGGTGCGCCGCGTTGCCGCCGTTGTGACCGGGGTCGAGGACGATGACCTTGCCGGCCAGGGAGCCCTGTGACGATGGGGACTTGGTGGCCAGGGCCGCGGACGTGGCGGGCGCGGGGCTCGGCGGCGTGGCCGCCGAAGACGCGCCTCCGGACCCGCATCCCGCGAGCAGACCTGCCACGGCGGCGGCGCTCGCAGCGCCGCACGCCCTTCGCCTGGAGACCCTCACGAGAGCACGCATCGCCCTCAGTCTGCCAAACGGACGGCACAGCTTCGGCCTTAGGGCGGCAAAAGGCCGGTCCGGCCGCTGATCCTCTTCTCGTGCGGAGGGTCCACATGAGAGAAGGTGGCCGCCGTCGCCCTCTCCGCGCTGAGTACGACGACGACGGCCACGTCTTAGAGGACCGCGTGTTCCTTGGCGAGCAGGGCGGCGAGAGCACGCGCCTCGTCCGCGTCCAGGCCGAGCACCACGCGGGGGCGACCCCACGGGTGGTCGATCGAGTGGGCGACGTAGCTCGCGACCGACTCCGACACCTCTTCGACCAGGCCACGCGAGTGGCGCCACTGCGACCACGCACGTTCGAGCTCGCTCGCCGCGCGCTGGGCGCACGACACCAACTCCGGATCACGCACGATTACCCCCCATGATCCAAACGGTCCGCCGCCCGGCGGGTCCGCAGGCTCGGCCATCCCCCCCGGTACGGCCCCGCCTGCTCCCAGCCCGCCGAGCGGCCGGTGCACGTCACCCATTAAGACCGGCGCGGCCTCGTACGGCAGGCGGGTTCGAAGATGCTTGGTGAGGCCGTTACCGTCGCCAGACCCGCACCGGACCTACGGCGCCCTGGGTAGATCAGGCCTTACGTCGGCACGCGGCCGGTCGTCGCCCGGATCACCAGATGCGGGACGACGAGGGTCTGCATCGGCTCGCGCTGAGGGTCCTCGATACGGGCGCACAGGCGCTCGGCGGCGACCCGGCCCATGTCACGGCGCGGCTGGTCGACGCTCGTGAGGCCGATGTGCCGGATCGCGGCGAGATGGGTGTTGTCATAGCCGACGATCGAGATGTCGGCCGGTACGCGCAGGCCCAGCTCGTGGGCGGCGGACAGCACCCCGGTCGCCACCAGGTCGTTCGGCGCGAAGATCGCGGAGGGCCTCGGCTCGCGGACCAGCAGCTTCCGCGCGGCGCGGTAACCGCCCTCCTCGGTGAAGTCGCCCGGCTCGACCACGATCTGGTTCTCCAGCCGGTGCCGCCGCATCGCGGACTCATACCCCGATCTTCGGTACCGGGAGGTCGTCGAAGGCGCCCCCTCGATGTGCGCGATCCGGTGATGCCCCAGCCCGACGAGATGGTCGACGGCGAGCCTCGCGCCCAGCTCGTCGTCGTCCACGACGATGTCGACGCCGGCGATGTCACGCTCACCGACGACCACGACCGGAACGTTCTTCGACGCCTCCCCGAGACTCTCCGGCACGACACTGAGCAGGACGAGACCGTCGACACGCATCTCCAGGAAGGCCTCGACGGCCTCCGCCTCGAAATGCGGGTCCCACCGGCCGCTACCGACGAGCATCCGCAGCCCCTCACCGTGCAGGCTCTCCTGCAACCCGTCGAGGAACTCCGCGAAGAACGGGTTGTGCAGGTCCGCGACCAACGCCCCGATCAGCCGCGTACGCCCCTCGACCAGGCTGCGCGCCACGGCGTTCGGACGGTAACCGAGCTCCCGCGCGGCCTTGAGCACGGCCTGCCTCCGCTGCTCGCTCACGTGCGGTGACCCGCGCATGACCAACGAGACAAGGGATTTGGACACGCCTGCGCGCTCGGCCACGTTGCGAATAGTCGGCTTGGCCGCCACAACCATCTCCCGGCGTCGGTCCTGTCCTGACATGGCTCTCCTGTCCCGGCGGCCGTCCTGTCGAGAGGCCGACCACCACAAGGGAGGAGATGCCATGATGCCCCGACATCGGCCTCGTAGGTGGTAACCGTCCGTAATGGCCGTCCCGGCCGAGGCTTTCCGACTGGTCCGCTAGGGCGAACAACGATCCTGACCGGGTATGACGGACCGCTATTGGATCTGGCCTCCGATACGCTCTGAAACGTGGCTGACCGAACAGCGGACCCGACCACACCGGAGGCCGCCAGAGCCCGCACGGGCCGACGCCGCCTGAGCGTGGACGAACGCCGCGACGAGCTGATCTCCGCCGCCCTGGAACTCTTCAGTGACCGCCCACCAGAGGACATCTCCATCGACGACGTCGCCGACGCCGCCGGAGCCTCCCGCGCCCTCGTCTACCACTACTTCGGCGGCAAACAAGAGCTGTACCTGGCCGCGCTGCACAGCGCCGCCAAGCAACTGAGCGACCTCTTGGAACCCCCGTCGGCAGGCCGCCCGTTGGAGCGGCTGGCGGTGTCGCTCCACCGGTATTTCTCGTTCGTGGAAGACCACGCGGCGGGTTTCGTAGCGTTGCTACGAGGCGGCCCCGCGTACCGGACAGGCGAGGTGGGCGAGGTCCTGGACGGCATACGCCAACTGGTGATGAGCCGCATCGTCGCGTCGATCGGCGTCTCCGAACCAGGCCCGGTACTCCGGATCACGCTGCGCTCGTGGGTAGCGTCAGTGGAGACAGCGGCACTGGACTGGCTGGAAAATCGCGACCTGACCAGGTCAGAGCTGGAAAGCCTCCTGATCGACCACCACGTGGTCCTGCTGGGCGCCGCCGCCAAGCACGACCCGGAGGTGGCGGCGCTGATCGCCCGCCTGTCCGCCGAGGAGTTCGACTAGCTGCCAGAGACGGCGCGCCGCAGGAACGAGGCCGGCGCAGCGGCAAAGGTCCGCACGCCAGCAGGTCCACGCGACACCAGCTCAGCGCACCACTAAGGTCCGCACGCCACCCGGTCCACCCGACATCCGGTCCGCACGCCACCACGGTCAGCGCGACACCAGGTCCGCGCACCCACCCGGTCCGCACGCCGCCACGGTCAACGCGACACCGCTCAGCGCACCACCAAGGTCCGCACGACACCAGTTCCACACGCCACTAAGGTCCGCACAACACCCGGTCCACGCGACACCCAGGTCCGCACGACACCAGGTTCACCGCGCCACCAGGCCCGCACGACACCAAATCCAGGCGCTGCCTGGTCCGCACGCCGCCAAGGTCGGCTGGCCGCCGAGCCGCCTCCTGCCCGACGAGTCCGCATGGCGCGCACTTTGGGCGAAGGGTCCAGTTGGTCGGCCCCCTTCGGGGGGCGTGTCATGACCCGCCATCGGATTTTCGGCCGTTTCACCCTCCGGGCGTGTCGCGCAGGTGAATAACCCCCGCTTCGCGCGGTTTGCCCGCAGAGGGTTCAGCCACCAACGTGCACGACGGCGCGCGCGTCTGGTCCCGCTCACGCATGCGACACCCTTGGCCCACCCCGCACACGCAGGTCGGCCCGCTCGGCACCGACCTGATCGTCGGCGCACCGAACGCGCGTCGGCCCGGCTCACGCCAGTCCGATCGTGATGCCAGCGTTCTCACCTCGGTCAAACCGGGCTCGCATACCGACGTCAGCCCAGATCACGCATGTCTGATTGTTGGCGCAGGGCACGTACATCAGTCCGGCTCATGCCCGTCTGATCCTCAACGCAGGGCACGTAGATCACCCTGGCTCACGCCTGTCCGATCGTCGGCGCAGGGCACGTACATCCGCCCGGGTCGCGCCTGTCCGATCGTGGCGCCCGCGTTCCTACCTCGGTCAACCCGAGTCCGCGTACCTACGTCCGGTCCGGCTCGCGCCGATCTGATCGTCAGCGCGACGCACGTACATCGGTCCGGCTCGCGCCCGTTTGATCGGCGGCGCTCCCGTTCGTACCCCGGGCGACCCAACGCCCACCCGTACGCCGACTGGCTATGCCGCGTTCGGACCGTGGACAGCCACTCCAGCCGTACTGCGTCCCCAGCCGGGGCGGGCGTCTGACCCACTCCCCACCGGGGCGCTGCTCGACCGGCCAGCGCTGCGCCGTACGGCTCCTGGGCGTTTCTATGACGGATTTCGCCCTATGGGCGTGTCACGGCGTGTCGCGTACGGTTCGCGCCGTGCGGGTCGACACGCCGTTCACAGAGCGTGATGGCGCTTCTCTCGGCGGACTGATCGCCTGAGCTTCATGTTCGTCACCGTCCGTGACGTGGACGGTGGCTCCGGCGTGGAGCCGGCTCCGGCCCGGCAGGGTCTGCGCTTCTGGCGGAAGCGAAGACCTCCGGGCCGGAAGACGGCCCGTATGGAGTCCGTAAAACCCCCCAAGCACGGCCCCGTGTTCACGGGGCCGATGGAACTTCAGTGGAAGCTCCCCGACCGGCCGCAGCGACGGTGAGACCGTCGCGCAGCGGCTTGACGCACCGGGACCGACCACGGCTGAGCGCGGTCGATCGGTGCGCGCCCCCCAGTACAGCGACCATCGGCGATCCATCTCGGCTCGTCGATGTCCGATCGGGGTGTCTTCGAGTTACTCCGACCGCTGCTGCGGGATCCCCCCCAGCAGAGCGCGGACCTCGGCCTCGCGGTAGCGCCGATGCCCTCCCAGCGTCCGGATTGACGTCAACTTCCCAGCCTTCGCCCAGCGGGTGACGGTCTTGGGGTCGACGCGGAACATCGTCGCCACCTCTGCCGGCGTCAGCAGGGGCTCGGCCTCTGGCGTACGAGCTGACATTTGTGCGGCCTCTCCTCCGTGGACCGATGACAGCGATCCAGCGTTTGATCCTCGCGCGTGCCACTGATGTCTCTTATGGTCTGGATGAACCACTTTGACATCACAAGACGTAACCATGCCACCACTCAGCGCAACAGGCAAGTCCCTGATAGCAACTCTGCGATTTTTGGTGGCTGAGTCACGCTGCGTGATTCTAGCGACACGTATAGTCGCATCGCGCGCTGATTCAGCTAATTTTCCTCAGTTAGCGGATTCAAGGGCCCGTACGACGCGCCACCGGGCGACCACGCGCTTGTACATCGCCAGCGCGAGTTCGGCCTGTCCGGTCTCCATGCCGGTGACCGCGGCGGCCACCTCCGCGACCGATTCGTCGGCGCGCAGGGCGGCGTCGTCCAGGATGTGGACCAGCCCGCCGTAGTCGAGTTCGACCAGGGAGTGCGGGTGGAACTCCTCGAGCCAGCGTCCCACCGACTCGACCTCGCTGAGCTCGAAGCCCTCGCCCACGTGGCGGCGTACGACGTTGAGGGCGCGGGCCACGCGCCGGCGTGCCTGGGCCATCGGCGTGACGTAGATCAGCGTACGGGTGGGGACGGCCGTCATCGGGCCGCCTCCGCCGGTCTCGTTCTCGTTCTGGCCGCCGAGGACCAGCCAGCGCTCCTTAGCGACAAAAGGGACGAACCAGGCCAGCGGGACCTGCCACGTACTCGACAGGATGTGCGGGCTCAGGGTTCCGGAGTGCCGCTTCCAGCCGTCGAAGGCGGTGTCGGCCTGCTCGGCCACGCGCGGGGGCACGAACATCTCGGCCAGCTTCTCGGACATGCCGGCACGGAATCGATCGAACGCCAGCCAGGAACGAAGCCGTGTCTCCCACGGGCAGATGTAGGTGACGTCCTCGGCACGGCGCACGTACGCGTCGCGGCTCTCCCGCGTCGGCGCGACGATCGGCGGAACCGCGATCAGGCGCCAGAGCGCCAGAGTGTGCTCGACATCCAGGGCCCCGACCCGGCGCGGTCGCTTCTCGGATACGGCGTACGCCGCCCATATCGACCGGTCAGGCTCGGGAAAGGCGGTCAGCGGTTCGTATACCCGAAGGTACGCGGCGTAAGGCAGCACGACCGCATCGTGACACGATCTCACCGCACGACGCGCGCCGTATGGCCGACGAGATCCTCCTGAGACCTGTCCACGAACTCGCGGCGATCACTGCGGAGACCTCTCCGGGCGCCTACCCTGATCCTGTCGGACTCAAGCCCCGTAGCTGGTCGCATGTCGTGCGATCCACGGACATGTCGCCCGACTTCGGGTATCCGGGTACAAAGCTCGCCGCCGCAACACGTACGGCATCGGGCCGGTGTGCGCTCAGAGAGGAGCCACAACAGTGACGAACGTCTTCGGCACCCCCCACGAACAGGTGGTGTTCTGCCATGACGAGGCCAGCGGCCTCAAGGCGATCATTGCCATCTATTCGACGACGCTGGGGCCCGCGCTCGGTGGTACTCGCTTCTACCCCTACGGATCCGAGGACGAGGCGCTCGCCGACGTCCTGAACCTGTCGAAGGGCATGGCGTACAAGAACGCGCTCGCCGACCTCGACCTCGGCGGCGGCAAAGCGGTCATCATCGGCGATCCCTCCACCCACAAGTCGGAGGCGCTACTCCGCGCGTACGGCCGGTTCGTGCAGTCCCTCAACGGCCGCTACTTCACCGCCTGCGACGTTGGAACGTTCTCCGAGGACATGGACGTCATCGCCCGCGAGTGCGACTACGTCACGGGCCGTACGCGCGCACACGGCGGAGCCGGCGACTCGTCCATCCTGACCGCTTTCGGCGTTTTCCAGGGCATGCGCGCCGCGGCCGAACACGCGTGGGGCGAGCCGAGCCTGCGCGGACGCCGCGTCGGCGTGGAAGGGGTCGGAAAGGTCGGTCGCCGCCTCGTCGACCACCTGATCACCGACGGCGCGAACGTCGTGATCACCGACGTCACCCCGGCCGCCATCGACCGCGTACGCGCCGAGCACCCCGGCGTCGAGGTCGTCGAGGGCCACGGCGCCCTGGCCGGCTCCGACATCGACGTGTACGCCCCGTGCGCCCTGGGCGGCGCCCTCGACGACGAGACCGTCGCGGGCCTCCAGGCCAAGATCGTGTGCGGCGGCGCCAACAACCAGCTCGCCCACGCCGGCATCGAGAAGCAGCTCGCCGACCGAGGCGTCCTGTACGCCCCCGACTACGTCGTCAACTCCGGCGGCGTCATCCAGGTCGCCGACGAGATCGAAGGCTTCGACTTCGACCGCGCGAAGCAGAAGGCCACCGGCATCTTCGAGACCACCCGCCGCATCTTCTCGATCGGCACCGACGAGGGCGTCCCCCCGGCCGTCGCCGCCGACCGCCTCGCCGAACGCCGCATGCTGGAGATCAGCCGCCTGCGCGGCATCTTGATCAACTCCTGACCGTACGATCCGGGGATCTCCGCCGTCATGGGGATCCCCGGAAAGCTCGCCGAGCGGGTCGGCTAAGCTTTCGCGAAGCCGCACACCGCGCAGACGACGTACCAAGGCGGGCGCAAAACGGGTACGGTTGTATCCGTAGCCGGTCCGTGGGATGACGCCGCGCCCGGCTGTGGATGCGTAAGCGAGCGTAAGTGGGGCCAACCGACGGGTCCCCGATCATCGAGGGGGTCGAGCCAATGGGGCGCGGCCGAGCCAAGGCCAAGCAGGTGAAGGTTGCACGCCGCCTGAAGTACAACAGCGGCGGGACAGACCTTGACCGTCTGCGCGGCGAGCTGGGCGTCAACCAGAACTCGCAGGATGACCATGACCCCTACGACGACGACTCGTCGTACGAGGACCTCACAGACCGCTATGCGGACTACGCGGAGGACCACGACGAGAGTGACGGCAAGAGTACGACGAAGTAACTGCCGTCTCAGCGTCTGAGACCACCCCGGTCGCCCGATCGACCGAGGGCTTAGGGACCATGCGAGGACGCATGATCGTGAAGCGTTCCCGCCCAAGCGGCGGGGACGCTTTGCGCATGCCGACCTGCGACTAGTTTCTGCCGCCGTACTCCGGCGTCGTTTCGCCATGCCCTGAGCCGGGCGTCCGCAGCACTGGACACCGGCCCGGCACTGACGCACCCCGGCCGCCGCGTCACCTTCCCCGCATGTGGACGTACGGGACGCGGCGCCTCTCCCACGCGGACGTACGGGGCGCGCGACCTTGTGTGCATGGACGTACGGGGCGCGCGACCTCCTGTGCGTGGACGTACGGGCGCGCGACCTTCTGTGCATGAACGTACGGGCGCGGCCCTCCTTGTCCACGACGAGGAAGAACGCGGCCTGGCAGGTCGCGGCGCCCAGCCCCGCGAGCCGGCGACGCCGCCGAGCTCCCCCGCCCGACCCGCCGCCGGCTCCTCGACGGCGCGAGAGTCGCCGCGCTGCTGCATGGACGTGCGGGAGGCGGCGCCATCTCCAGCGGAGACATGCGGGCAGGCGCGGCCTACTCCGGCAGGCATACGACCAGGTCAGTCGCACTCCACCGGAGGTACACAACCAGGCGCCTCTCATCTCGCACGGAGGCATGGCACACAGCTCGACGTCACCTCCCCTAGCAGGGGTAACAGGCAGATACCACCTGCCCGAGCAGGGGCAACGGACAGACCGCCGTCTCCCCGAGCAGGGGAACGGACAGATCGCCGTCTCCTGGCGAAGACATACGGGCAGGAGCCGCCCGGAGGTGTGCGGGCAGGGTGCTTGACCTGCCCAGGTGTCTCCTTTCGCGAGGACTGCGGCCGGTCCCGGTGGCGGCTTGGGCGCGGACTGCACGCGACCGGTCCTTCTCGGCGATCGGCGTCGCCAGGTCAGCGGTTCGGTGCGCTCGCGGCCCCTCATCCGGCCGTTCCGAGAGTGAAACAGATCACATTTTGTGTTGATTTGTCCGGGATGGGAGAGCCAGCGCCTTCCGGCTTCGCAGTCGGCGCGGCCGGACGTCCTGACAGGGTGAGAGTCAGGGCGCTAGTCAGGGGTGGACGAGGGCTGCGGAGGGGTGCTTCGTCCGCAGGGGCGGGCCGTTCGACATTCCTCTCAATTCGCTATTGGGTGGCTCATTTTCCGTGTGGCGTACGGGTGCTGGCATCGCCTTGAGCTGGGGGTTTATGGCGTTTTGCCCCCCTCCCGGAGTGGGGTGGGGCGGGTTAGGATTGGGTGAGGTTGGGCTCTGTAAGGCCGCGAGTCAGGGGGCGCGCGACATGAGGGCATACCGAGGCTGGGTCGCGGCTGTACTGCTGACCGCCCTTGCCTTCATCGGCGGCCCCGACCTACTCGACTCCACCCCGGCCCGGCCGGAACCCATCGCACACCTGGTCAGCGACCGTACGCCCGGCACCGCCCACCCCAAGCCCCACTCAGCCAATCTGATCGCCGACGGCCACCCGAACGATCGAATCGCCCCCTCCCGCACCAACGCCCGCGGCGAGCACCACCAAGCGGCCACCACTCGCATGGGCCGAGTAGCCGCCGGCACCGGCATCCGAGGCCAGCACCAGCAAGCCGCCACCACTCGCACGGGCCACCACACCCCCGCGCGCACCAGCACCAGCACGGGCACGGGCACGGGCACGGGCACGGGCACAAGAGGCGAGCGCCACCAAGCGGCCACCACCCGCACGGGCCACCACACCCCCGCGCGCACCAGCACCAGCACGGGCACACGAGGCCAGCGCCACCAAGCGGCCACCACCCGCACGGGCCACCACACCCCCGCGCGCACCAGCACCAGCACGGGCACACGAGGTGAGCACGACCAAGCCGCCGCCAGCCGCACGGACAACCCAGTCACAGACCCCGTCTACGCCGACCGGATCGAGCAGGTGCGGCGGCGAGGTGTTTCCGGCTCCCCTGTCATCGCCTCGGCACCGCGAGGTTCCAGTGCGGGTGCGGCGTGGGGGGATCGGGTTGGGCGGGTGCAGGGTGGTCCTGGGCGGTATCGGGTCGGGGATCTGGATGGGCCGGGGCGGCGGTGGGTGCCGGCTCTTCCTCCTGGGGCATCGCAAGGGCACGCGCCTGGGGCTGTGAGGCTCTCGGCCGGGCCTGGAGGGCCTCGGGCGGCTAAGACCGGCGGGCGGAAGGCTCCGGCCGTCCGGCACGCAGGCGCCTGTTCGCAGGAGAGTCTTCAGGTTTTTCGCTGCTGAGGAGAGCCCCGTAGAGGGGCGGTCTCGCGGCCATTTCCCTCTCCATGAAGGACGGCATGGGTGCCATGCCGCCCTGATGACTCATGTCCGGCCAGGCGGCCGGTCACCCTGTGAGACTCACCAGAAAGGGCTGCGCCATGCAGTCGTTGATCGACAATGCTCGTGCCTTCCCCGAGCGGTACACGGATCTTGGTCGGCACTCCGGCGGGCAGCGGCCCGCGGCGCTCTTCATCACCTGTTCCGACTCGCGGGTCGTTCCCGCGCTGATCACGGAGGCGGCGCCCGGGGAGTTGTTCGAGTTGCGGACCGCGGGCAACATCGTGCCTGTTCACGACCCCAAGAAGGTCTCCGGCGAGGCGGCGACGATCGAGTATGCCGTCACGGTGCTTCAGGTCCAGAACGTCATCGTCTGTGGGCATTCGCACTGTGGCGCGGTCGGTGCGCTCGTCAGGGCCGACGATCTCAGTGCCACTCCCGCCGTACGGCGCTGGCTCGCAGACACCGAGCCCCACGATGACGCGCGCAACGCCGCCGAAGAAGACGACGGGGCGGCGATCAGTTCGGCCGTGCAGCGGCATGTGGTCGCGCAGATGGGGCGGTTGCGGCTGCATCCGAGTGTCGCGGAGCGGCTCGAAGATCGGCGGCTTGCTCTGCACGGGTGGTTCTACGCGATCGACACCGGTGTCGTCAGTGTCTACCGGCCTCAGGCCGACGCCTTCCAACCCCTCTGAACGACAAGGTGGGCAATGAATCTCGACAGCATCCGACGTGATTCTCTCTCCTCGATCGTCGTCTTCCTCGTCGCCTTGCCTCTCTGCATCGGGGTGGCCGTCGCGTCGGGGGTGCCGCCGGAGCTCGGGCTCGTCACCGGCATCGTCGGCGGCCTGGTGGCCGGGGTTCTGCCCGGTAGCAGCCTTCAGGTCAGCGGGCCGGCCGCCGGGCTGACCGTGCTCGTGTACGAGACGGTCCAGGCGAACGGCCTGCCCGTCTTAGGGGTGATCGTGCTGGCCACGGGCGCCGCGCAGCTCGCGATGGGGGCGTTCCGGCTCGGGCGGTGGTTCCGCGCGATCTCGATCTCTGTCGTTCAGGGGATGCTGGCCGGCATCGGGCTCGTCCTGGTGGCCGGGCAGCTTCACACGCTCTTCGACGGGAAGTCGCCCGGTGCGGCGCTGGCCAACCTCGCGGCGTTGCCGGGCCTGCTCAAGGATTCCGCCGGGGACCCGTCGGCGCTGGTGGCGGGCGGGATCGGTGCCGGGACGATCGTGGTGCTGGTCTGCTGGCGGTTCGCGCCGAAGCGGGTCCGGGTGGTTCCCGCCGCGCTGGTGGCGGTCACGCTCGCGACCGCCACGACCCTGCTGTTCGACCTGCCGGTGCAGCGGATCGAGGTGCGCGGGCTGCTCGACGCGCTGCGGCTGACGACACCCTCGGACCTCGGGCGCCTCACGGAGGGGGACGTGCTCGGCGCCGTGGTGGCGTTCGCGCTCATCGCCTCGGCCGAAAGCCTGTTCAGCGCCGCCGCGGTCGACCGGATGCACGACGGGCCCCGTACGGACTACGACCGTGAGCTGATGGCCCAGGGCACCGGGAACCTCGTGTGCGGTGTCCTGGGCGCGCTGCCGATGACGGCGGTCATCGTCCGCAGCGCCGCCAACGTCCAGGCCGGGGCGCGTACGAAGGTCTCACGGGTGCTGCACGGCGTGTGGCTGCTGGCCTTCACCGTGCTGGCGCCCGCGGCGCTGACCGTCATCCCGGTGACCGCGCTGGCGGCCGTGCTGGTCCACGCGGGGTGGAAGCTGCTGTCCCTGCGGGACGCGGGGCGGCTCTGGCGTACGGAGCGGGGCGAGGCGATCGTGTTCGGCGGCACCGCGCTGGCGGTCGTCGCGACGAACCTGTTCGAGGGGGTGCTGATCGGCATCGTGCTGGCGATCGTGAAGACCGCCTGGGACGTCTCCGACATCCACGTCGACACCCACGACGACGGCGAGGGGGCGATCAGGATCAGGCTCACCGGCAACGCGACGTTCCTGCGGCTGCCGAGGGTCCTCGACACGCTGGAGGCGGCGCCGCACGGGCGGCCCGTGGAGCTGGACCTGACGGGTCTGCGCCACCTCGACCACGCGTGCCGTACGGCGCTGGCGGCCTGGGCGGCACAGCGCGTCGCCCAGGACGTACCGGTGACGGTGTCGGAGTAGGTCGGCACCCGGCTCGCGAGGCCCCGGCGTCAAGGGCAGGTCGTACGCGGCCGGCGCCGGGCCCCCGCGTACGAACAGAACAGGTCAGCGGGAGCCGAGCGCGCGGCGCACGCCCGGCTCGCGCGGGCCGAGGAAGCGGGGCCCCGGCGTCATGAGCAGGTCGTACGCGGCCTTCAGCGACGCCGGGAGCTCGCGTACGTAGGAGAACTCGGTGGCCTCAGGGGCGTAGCGGCTGCTGTCGTCGCCGACGCCCCACGACTCGACGCCGACCGAGCGGCACAGGGTGATCGCGCGCGGCAGGTGGAACCGCTGCGAGACGAGGATCGCCCGGTCGACGCCGAAGATCTTCTTCGCGCGTACGCAGGAGTCCCACGTGTCGAAGCCGGCGTAGTCGAGGACGATGCGGTCGCGGGGAATCCCCTCGCCGATCAGGTAGTCGCGCATGACCTCGGGCTCGTTGTAGTGGGTGACGCTGTTGTCGCCGGTCACGAGCAGCACCTGGACCTTGCCCCGGTGGTACAGGTCGGCGCCGAGGTCGAGGCGCCCGGCCAGCATCGGCGAGGGCCGGTGGCCGCTGGCGTCGGCGCCGAAGATGATCCCGACGGGGGCCGGCGGCACGCTCGCGAGCGTGCTGCGCTGGTGGGCGGTGGCGGCGTACATCCAGGACGCGGGGAGCACTAAGGCGTACGCGCCGAGCGCGCACAGCACCGCGAGCGGGCCTCTGCAGCGCCACACGGCGCGGGCGAACCTCTTCACACACGTTAACGACGCCCCTGGGCAGGTGGGGGTTCCACGCCCGGGGTCAGGTCACACGACTCTGACCTCGCCGGACCCGGCGACGACCTCGCCGAGCACCCAGGCGGCGACGTCGCGCGAGGCGAGCAGCCGCAGCGCGTCGGAGACATCGGACGCGGCCACGACGGCGGCCATCCCGACGCCGAGGTTGAAGGTCTTGTCCATGTCCGCCTGGCCCACGCCGCCGCGGGACGCGAGCGCCGCGAAGATCGGAGGCGGGGTCCAAGAGGACCGCTCGACCACCGCGGAGCACGTCGCCGGGAGCGAGCGCGCGAGGTTCGCGGCCAGGCCGCCGCCGGTGATGTGCGCGTAGGCGTGCACGTCGCAGGCGGCCGTGAGGTCGAGGCACGTACGCGCGTAGATGCGCGTCGGGGTCAGCAGCTCCTCGCCGAGGGTACGGCCCAGCTCCGGGAGCGTGGAGTCGAGCGTGAGGCCCGTCTCGCGCAGGATGTGGCGGACCAGGGAGTAGCCGTTGGAGTGGATGCCCGACGAGGCGAGCCCCAGGACGGCGTCGCCCGGCTCGACCCGCGACGGGCCGAGGAGGGCGGACGCCTCGACCACGCCCGTACCGGCGCCCGCGACGTCGAATTCGTCCGGCCCCAGCAGGCCGGGGTGCTCGGCCGTCTCGCCGCCGACCAACGCGCAGCCGGCGAGGGCGCAGCCGTCGGCAATGCCGCCGACGATCGCGGCGATGCGCTCCGGGACGACCTTGCCGCAGGCGATGTAGTCGGTCATGAAGAGCGGCTCGGCCCCGCAGACGACGAGGTCGTCGACGACCATGCCGACCAGGTCGTGCCCGATCGTGTCGTACACGCCCAGCCGGCGGGCCAGGTCGACCTTCGTGCCGACGCCGTCGGTGGAGGTCGCCAGCAGCGGCCGCTCGTAGCCCTTCAGCGCCGAGACGTCGAACAGGCCCGCGAAGCCGCTGGCGTCGTCGACGACCTCGGGCCGCATCGAGCCGGGCGACGTGCGACTTCATCAGCCGCACGGCACGGTCGCCGGCGGCGATGTCGACGCCGGCGGCCTCGTACGAAGCCGTCACTTACGTGCCTCTTCCAGCAGGTGCTTACCGCGGGAGTCCTCGGCGACGTCGATCGGGTAGATGCCGTCGAAGCAGGCGCGGCAGAGCTTCTGGCGCTCGATGTGCGTCGCGGCGATCAGCTCGTCGAGCGAGATGTAGCCGAGGGAGTCGGCGCCCAGGGAGGCGCGGATCTCCTCGACGGACAGGTTGCCCGCGATCAGCTCCGCGCGGGTGGCGAAGTCGATGCCGTAGAAGCACGGCCAGGACACCGGCGGGCTGGAGATCCGTACGTGGACCTCCTTGGCTCCCGCCTCGCGCAGCATCCGGACGATGGCCCGCTGGGTGTTGCCGCGGACGATCGAGTCGTCGACGACGACCACGCGCTTGCCCTCGATGGCCTCGCGCAGCGGGTTGAGCTTCAGCCGGATGCCGAGCTGGCGGATGGTCTGCGAGGGCTGGATGAACGTGCGGCCGACGTAGGAGTTCTTCACGAAGCCCTGGCCGTACGGGATGCCGGACTCCTCGGCGTACCCGATCGCGGCGGGCGTGCCGGACTCGGGCGTCGGGATCACCAGGTCGGCCTCGACCGGATGCTCGCGAGCGAGGCGGCGGCCGACGTCGACGCGGGTGGCCTGGACACTGCGGCCCGCGATCGAGGTGTCGGGGCGCGCGACGTAGACGTACTCGAAGAGGCAGCCCTTGGGCTCGGCCGTCGCGAAGCGCGTCGTACGCACGCCGGCCTCGTCGATGGCGATCAGCTCGCCCGGCTCGACCTCGCGGACGAACGTGGCGCCGACGATGTCGAGCGCGGCGGTCTCGGAGGCGACGACCCAACCGTGGTCGAGGCGGCCGAGGACCAGCGGGCGGATGCCCTGCGGGTCACGCGCGGCGTACAGAGTGCGCTCGTTCATGAAGACCAGCGAGAAGGCGCCGCGCACGAGCGGCAGGATCTCCAGCGCGGCCTTCTCGACGCCGCCCGGGTTGCCGGCCAGCAGGGCCGTGAGGACCTCGGTGTCGCTGGTGGCGGTGAGCTCGCCGTTGCTCAGGCGCGACGCGAGCTCAGGGGTGTTGATCAGGTTGCCGTTGTGGCCGAGCGCGAGCGCGCCGTCGTCGGTCGACCGGAACGTCGGCTGGGCGTTCTCCCAGACGCTGGACCCGGTCGTGGAGTAGCGGCAGTGGCCGATGGCGATGTGGCCGCGCAGGGTGTTCAGCACGGACTCTTCGAAGACCTGGGCGACCAGGCCCATGTCCTTGAACACGACGATGCGCGCCCCATCGCTGACAGCGATGCCGGCCGACTCCTGACCACGGTGCTGCAGGGCGTACAGCCCGAAGTAGGTGAGCTTGCTCACCTCCTCGCCGGCCGCCCAGACGCCGAACACTCCGCAGGCGTCTTGGGGACTGTGATCGAGGGGGTCAAGATCGTGAGTCAGCCGTCCGTCTCCGTTCGACACGGGCCCCAGTGTAGGCGGTGACCTGGGCTGCGCCGACGCTGGTTCGGCGCGCCGCTGCCCGGAGACGGCCCCGATCGTCCACCATGGACCTCCGGGGGGCAGGTCATGGCGTATGGATCGGCGGGATATCCGCTACAGCGGCGCAGAGGTCTCGGCGTCGCGGCACTCGTTCTCGGCATCGCGGCGATCGTCACGCTGGTGCTGTGCGGCCTGGGGGCCGTGGTCGCGATCTTCGGCCTGGTCGTGGGCATCATCGCGGCCGTACGCGACAACGGCCGCGGCCTGGCGGTGACCGGGATCACGCTCTCGGCGCTGACCCTGGTGCTCGCGCTCGGCGCGGGGATCTGGTTCTTCACCCGCGTCTCACCGTGCACGAACCAGGCCCGGTACGCCACGAAGACCGCGCGCGACCAGTGCCTGCAGAACCGCGTCCCGTTCTTCAAGGCGACTCCCGCCCCGCACTGACATCTCGGCTACGGTTGCCCCGGCCCCGGTCAGGGGCCACGGGGACCGGAGGGCGTATGAGAGCGGACCGTTTCGCCGAATGGGTTCGGCAGGTGTTCGCGCAGAGCCCGGCGGTCGCCGGAGTGCGCGAGTCCGAGCTGAAGGGCATCCCGCTCGCGACGTGCGTGGAGCTGTCGACGGGCGCGCAGATCCACATCCAGTGGGTACGCACGTCGCCGCCGACCGGTGACGCGTTCGGCGAGCCCGAGCAGATCGTCACGGGGCAGGTGACCGAGCCGGTCAAGATTCCGGAGCTGGCGACCGGCGGGCGGCTCCAGACCGTCGACGTCGAACATCACCTGGCGGCGCTGCTCACCAACGGGGGCAGCGACGAGGTGGCCGAGGTCCTCGGCTACACGCAGACTGCGGGGCGCAGCGCCGACAAACAGGCCTTCGGCCTGCGCGTCCGATTCCACTCCGGGGCGATGATCTTCGGCATGTTCCGTTACACGCTGCCCGCCGGGCAGCAGGCCTCTCCGCAGAGCGAGTGGAGCCAGCGGAAAGAGATCTGAGTCAGTACGGGTGGCAGCGGGCGGCGCAGGCCTTCAGGGTGGTGTCGGGCGCGCCGTCGCCGCCTCCGGTGAAGTACGTGATGGGCACCCAGCCCCAGGCGCCGGGCGCGCCGTCCGAGAGCGTGTAGGCCCAGTGGGTGTTCCAGGTGGCGCCCTGGCGGAAGCGGGTGCCGGTGGACTGGCCGACGAACCAGTTGGCCGTGCCGCCCTGCCTCAGGTGCCCGACGACCGGCGACGCGCCGTCCGGGTGGGCGTAGACGGGGACTCCCGCGCCGCGCAGCGCGCAGAGCTGGGCGTTGAGCCGGCCGCCGTCCACCGGGTGAGGCGTGCCGCACGCCCTGCCGCCCTTGGGGCGGGGCGCCGCCCGGTGTGAGGCCGCGGGCGGCGTCGTACGGCGCTGCCGGGGCGGCCGGGCGTTCGGGGTCAGGGTCGGCGTCGGGGTCGTACGGGGCGCGGCGTGGGCCTGCTTGCCGTCGCCTCCGGTGAGGAACGGGAGGGTGGCGAGGCAGGCGCCGACCACGGCGACGGCCGCGAGCGGCACGAGCCAGCGCGGGCGGCGCTTTCCGAGGGTCTGTGTGGTCTCGACCGGCGGTGGCTCCTCCTCGCCGACGAGCGTCAGCAGGACGCGCTGGGCGGAGGGCCGTGGGGCCGGGTCCTTCGACAGGCAGGCGGCGACCAGGTCGCGCAGCGGGCGCGGAAGCGGCGCGAGGTCCGGATGGTCGTGCAGGATCCGGTGCATGACGGCGGGGATCGTGTCGTTGCCGAACGCCGGCCGCCCGGTCGCGGCGTAGACCATCGTGACACCCCACGCGAAGACGTCCGCGGGAGGCCCGACCTGGGCCCCGGCGAGCTGCTCGGGCGCCATGTACGCGGGCGTGCCGACCGCGCCGGCCGTCGCCGTCGCCGACGCGTCCAGCGCCCTGGCCACGCCGAAGTCGATCACTCTGGGGCCGTCGGGGCCGACGAGGACGTTGTGCGGCTTGAAGTCGCGGTGGACGACACCGGCCTTGTGGATGCCGGCGAGGGCGCTCACGGTGCCGATCGCGAGGCGTTCGAGCGCGGCCTCGGAACGCGGGCCCTCCGTCGCGACGAGCTGGTGCAGCGACGGACCGGGGACGTACTCGCTGACGATGTAGGGCCGGTCGCCCTCGGCGTCGGCGTCGAGGACCTGAGCGGTACAGAACCGCGCGACCCGCTTGGCCGCCGCGACCTCACGCAGGAACCGAGACCGCGCGTCGGCGTCGCCGACGAGGTCGGGGTGGAGCAGCTTGATCGCGACCTGGCCGCCACCGGGCGCCGCACCGAGGAAGACGACGCCCTGAGCACCCTCCCCGAGACGGCCCAGCAGCCGATGGGCACCGAGGTAGGCGGGGTCACCGGGCTTGAGCGCCTTCACGCCGCCTCCGCCCCGGACGGTGACGCGGAAACACACCCTGACCGCCCGGCCAGCGGCCACGCCGCGTACGCCGGGACAGCGGGCCTGAACGCCCTCATACCGCCTCCGCACGGGACTGTGGCGCGGAAGCGCACCTCGACCGCGCGGCCAGGGGCCGCGCGTACGCCGGGACAGCGGGCCTCAGCGCCCTCATGCCGCCTTCGCCCCGGGCGGTGGTGTGCGGGCGGGTGCCGGGTCTCAGGGGGTTCATGGTGCGGTGTCGTACGGGCGGATCGGCAGGAGGTCGGTGAGGTCGGCTCGTGATCCGCTGGCCTGGATGTGGTCGTCGGCCTCGGCCCAGGTCAGCCGGCCGGTGGCGAGGAGGACCCAGGTCTTCGGGTCGGTCTCGATGACGTTCGGTGGGGTGCCGCGGGTGTGGCGGGGGCCGGCGACGCACTGGACGGCGGCGTACGGCGGGACGCGTACCTCGACCGCGTGGCCGGGGGCGTCGGTGGCAAGGCGGTCCAGGAGGAGTTTCACCGCCAGTTTCGCGGCGGGGCGTGCCGGTTCCTGACCGGACTCGTACGCCGCGAGCACGGCGTCGACCAGGGCCTCGGTGAGGTGCGCCGCCGGGACGTCGGCGGGCGGGCGGCCCTGGGAGGCCAGTTGGGCGTCGAGTGCGGCGCGTAGCCGTTCAGGTGTAGGTCGTGCCATCTCGGCACCGACGCTACCGGGTCCCCCCGACAGCCCGCTTCACTCCCAGAAAAGGCGATACCAAGGACTTTTACCGATATTCTCCCCCAGATCAGCTGTCGAGGTTTCCACCGCGATCGGTCCCCCGCCTCCGAGCGAAGCGACTCCTACGACCTCCCCTCGACCTTCCAAGGAGCAACCCAGTGAGGGTCCCAGCCAAAATTCTGATCGCGTCCGCCGCCGTCGCGTGCACCGCCGCCGCCGTTCCGGCGTACGCCGCGGTCACCTCGCCCACGCCGCATGTCGTGGTCGCCGCCGCGGCGAGCAACGGCGTTTCGGGGCAGTACATCGTGACGGTGAAGCACCCCTCGCGGATCTCCCGTTCCATCGGCTTCCCGACCCTTCACCGGTTCACGGACGGGTTCGCGGCGCGCCTTTCGGCCGCGCAGCTCAAGAAGGTGCAGAGCGACCCCAACGTCGCGGCCATCGAGCAGGACCAGACCATCAAGATCAACACGACCCAGGCGCACCCCACGTGGGGTCTGGACCGGATCGACCAGCACAAGCTGCCGCTGTCGCACTCGTACCACTACGTGCACACGGGCAGCGGTGTCGACGCGTACGTCATCGACACCGGTATCGAGACCTCGCTCGCGGAGTTCGGCGGGCGCGCGAACACCGTGTACGGCAGCGCCGACTGCAACGGCCACGGCACGCACGTCGCCGGCATCATCGGCTCCAAGACCTACGGCGTGGCCAAGAGCGTCAAGCTGCACGCCGTGCAGGTTCTGGACTGTGACGGCAACGGCTCGACGTCGGACGTGATCGCGGGCATCAACTACGTGATCAAGCACCACGGCGCCAAGTCCGTCGCCAACCTGTCGCTCGGCGGTTCGAAGTCGACCGCGCTGAACAACGCCGTGACGAAGCTGTCGAAGTCCGGTGTGTTCGTCGCGGTGGCGGCCGGCAACGACGGCGGGAACTCCTGCTCCGACTCCCCCGCCAGCGCGGCGAGCGTCGAGGCCGTCGCGGCGACCTCGTCGAACGACACGCGCGCGTCGTTCAGCAACTACGGCAAGTGCGTCGACATCTACGCGCCGGGCGTCAACGTCAAGTCGACCTACAAGGGCGGCACGGAGTACCTGAGCGGCACCTCCATGGCCTCGCCGTTCGTCGCCGGTGTCGCGGCGCTCTACAAGTCGACGTACGGCCAGCACGCCTTCGGCACCGTGCAGAGCTGGCTGACCGCGCACTCGACGCCCAACGTGGTGAAGAGCAACAAGCCGAACACGCACAACCGTCTCCTCGGCAAGAGCGTCATCTGACGTAGGAACGACAAAAGCCGGGGAGCGCGCGCTCCCCGGCTTTTTCGCGTGCTCAGCCGACCGGCTCCAGCACCGGCGCGTCGACCACCGTCAGCTCCGGGCGGCGGCGGGCCCGCAGCGCGTACAGGCTGATCGGGACGCCAGCGAACACGATCGCCGCGGCGGCCAGCAGGGCGAACTGGTAGCCCGACATGAACGCGTGCGTCGGGGTGGCGCCGCCGCGCAGGACCGCGGACTGGCGCGCGGTGAGGATCGCGCCGACGATCGTGACGCCGAGCAGGCCCGACACCTCGCGTGCGGCGTTCATGATCGCCGAAGCGGCGCCGGCGCGTCCGGGCGGGAGCACTCCGATGATCGCGTCGTTCAGCGGCATCATGACGAACCCGGAGCCGACGCCGAAGGCGACGAACGCGGGCATCAGGTCGAGGAAGTGGCCGTGCTCGCCGACGAACGACACCATGATCAGGCCGAGGACGTTCAGGGCCAGGCCGCCGGCGACGGTGACGTTGGTGCCCAGGCGCCGGGCCACCGGACCCGCGATCGGTGCCGTCGCGGCCATCATCAGCGCCATCGGCACGAACGCCGCGCCGGCCTCGGTCGGGGAGAAGCCCAGGACGCCCTGGAGGTACATGGCGGTGAAGAAGTAGACGCCCATCACGCCGAAGCCCCAGAGGATCATCGCGCCGGTGCCGCCGCTGAAGACCCGCGAGCGGAACATCGACAGGTCCACCATCGGGTCGGCGGTCCGCGACTCGATCAGCAGGAAGGCCGTCACGGCGACCGCCGCGAGGGCGAACGAGCCGAGGATCACCGCTGAGGTCCAGCCGCGGTCATGCCCCTCGATCAGGGCGTACGTGAGGGAGAACAGCCCCAGCGCCGAGGTCACCAGGCCGGGGACGTCGAGCCGGCGCCGTACGCTCTCACGCGACTCGCGCATGGAGATCGCGATGATCGCGATGGTGATCACGCCGACCGGCACGTTGATCAGGAAGATCCAGCCCCAGTCCCAGTGCTGGCTGACGAAGCCGCCGGTGAAGGGGCCGAGTGCCAGCGCGAGCGCGGAGACCGCGCTCCAGATGCCGACCGCGCGGGTGCGCTCCTTCGGGTCCGGGAAGGTCGAGGAGATGATCGACAGCGTCGACGGCATGCTGGCCGCGGCGCCGACCCCCTGCAGCACGCGGGCCAGGACCAGCGTGCTCTCGCTGCCGGCCAGCCCCGCGAGGAGCGAGGCGGCGGTGAAGAGCGTGAGGCCGCCGAGGAAGAGGCGGCGGCGGCCGTACACGTCGGCCAGCCGTCCTCCGACCAGCATCAGCCCGGAGAAGACCAGGATGTAGCTGCTGACGATCCACTCGAGCCCCGAGATCGACAGGTGCAGCTCGCGCTGGATGGACGGCAGGGCCACGTTGACGACGTTGTTGTCCAAGAAGGTCATGAAGGTCGCCAGGGCTACCCCTACAAGGGTCCACCAGCGTCTCTGAGAGGTCATCCCCGACTCCTGTACGGTGTTCTTGTACAACGTTCTTATACGTCGTACATGTACGTTGTACATGAAACTCGTACGTCGTATAGTTGTCAAGTGGCCACTGGAGAGGAACGCCCCCGGCTGAGCCGGGAGACGGTCGTTGACGGAGCGCTCGCGCTCACGGGCGCCGAAGGGCTGGAAGGGCTGACCATCAGGCGGCTCGCCCAGCGTCTCGGCGTGACGCCGATGGCCCTGTACTGGCACTTCAAGAACAAGGACGAACTGCTCGACGCCGTCGTCGACCGCCTGTGGTCCCTGATGGAGGTCGACGAGGATCAGGACCGGCCGTGGTCCGAGCGGCTGCGCGCGCTGATGGAGTCGATGGTCGACGTGCTGCGCGCCCACCCCGCGGCCTCGACGCTGGTGATGATGACGCAGCCGGACGACACCGAGAGCTGCTTTCGCATCATGGAGGCCGCGCTCGGCATCCTCGCCGACGCGGGCTTCTCACCCGCCGACTCCGCCGCGATCTGCCGGCACGGCCTGCGCACGACGACGACGCTCGCCATCGGGGATCCGGGGCTCACGCCCGCGCAGACCCCCGACGAGGCGGCGGAGTTCATCCGGCGTAAGCGGATAGCGCTCGAGACCCTGCCCAAGGACCGCTACCCGCACGTCGTCGCCGCGGCCTGCCCCCTGACCGAGATCGGCGACGAGAACGCCTTCTACGGCTTCGGCATCGACCTGTTCGTCAAGGGCGTCGAAGCCATGGCCGCCAAGAGCTAACCGAAGAGCGCGGGCAGCGCGCCCGTGTAGACCTCGCGCAGCTCGGCCAGCGGGATGGTGAAGAGGTTCTCGACCGTGAGGGCGTCGCCGCCGACCGTGCCGAGACGGCGTACGGGCACGCCCGCCGACTCGCACAGGACGCCGACCCGCGCCTCGTGGTCGGGGTGCACGGCCACGATCGCGCGCGCCACCGACTCGCTGAACAGCTCCACGAACGGGTCGCCCGGCAGCGTGATCTCACAGCCGAGGCCGCCGCGCAGGCACGACTCGACGAGCACCTGCGACAGGCCCCCGTCGGAGATGTCGTGCGCGGTCTGGAGCACGCCCTCGCGCGCGCCGTTGACGAGCACCGACGCGAGCGCCGCCTCGGCCACGAGGTCGACGCGCGGGGGTGTTCCGCCGAGGTGGCCGAACACCACGTGCGCCCACTCCGAGCCGCCGAAGTCGGGACGGGTCTCACCGAGCAGCAGGATCGACATGCCCTCGACCATGAACGACATGCTCACGCGGCGGTTGACGTCGTCGTGCACGCCGAGGACGCCGATCACCGGCGTCGGGTTGATCGGCACGTCGCCGGTCTGGTTGTAGAAGCTGACGTTGCCGCCGGTGACCGGGACGCCCAGGGCGCGGCAGGCGTCCGCGAGGCCCTCGACGGCCTGCGCGAACTGCCACATCACGCCGGGGTCCTCGGGCGAGCCGAAGTTCAGGCAGTTGGTCACGGCGAGCGGGCGCGCGCCGGTCGCGGCGACGTTCCGGTACGCCTCGGACAGCGCGAGCTGCGCCCCGGTGTACGGGTCGAGGCGCGCGTAGCGGCCGTTGCCGTCGGTGGCGAGCGCGATGCCCTGCGGGCCGTCGCCGATGCGGAGCACGCCGGCGTCCTCCGGCATCGCCAGCACCGTGTTGCCCAGGACGTACTTGTCGTACTGCGACGTCACGAACGCCTTGTCGGCGAGGTTCGGCGAACCGGCGAGCCACTTCACCGTGTTGCGCAGCTCGTCGGGCGAGCCGGGCCTCGGCAGGCGGTCGGGGACGTCGGCCTGGAGCTTTTCCAGGTCGGCCGGCGGGGCGAGCGGACGGTGGTAGACCGGCCCCTCGTCGGCGGCGGTGCCCGGCGGGATGTCGACGATCGTGTGGCCGTCCCACGTCATGCGCAGGCGCCCGGTGTCGGTGACCTCGCCGATCACCGTGGCGGGGACCTCCCACTTGGCGCACAGCTCGCGGAAGCGCTCGACCTTGGCCGGCTCGACCACGGCCATCATGCGTTCCTGCGACTCGCTCATCAGGATCTCTTCGGGCCGCAGCGTGCGGTCCCGCAGCGGCACCAGGCCCAGGTCGATGTCCATGCCGCCGGTGCCGGCCGCGGCCAGCTCGGTGGTCGCGCACGACACCCCGGCCGCGCCGAGGTCCTGGATGCCGACGACGAGGTCCTCGGCGAAGATCTCCAGGCAGCACTCGATGAGGAGCTTCTCCATGAAGGGGTCGCCGACCTGCACCGACGGCCGCTTCTTCTGGGACTCCTTGTCGAAGGTGGCGCTCGCCAGCACCGACGCGCCGCCGATGCCGTCCGGGCCGGTGCGCGCGCCGAAGAGGATGACCTTGTTGCCCGGGCCGGGGGCGATCGCCCGCTTGATGTCCTCGGGCTTCAGCACGCCGACGCAGAGCGCGTTGACGAGAGGGTTCGCGGCGTACCCGGGGTCGAAGACGACCTCGCCGCCGATGTTGGGCAGGCCCAGGCAGTTGCCGTAGCCGCCGACGCCGCGTACGACGCCGTCGAGCACCCGGCGGGTGTCGGGGGCGTCCGGCGGGCCGAAGCGCAGGGAGTCCATGACGGCCACCGGCCGCGCGCCCATCGAGATGATGTCGCGGACGATGCCGCCGACGCCCGTGGCCGCGCCCTGGTAGGGCTCGACGTACGACGGGTGGTTGTGGGACTCGATCTTGAAGGTGACGGCCCAGCCGTTGCCGACGTCGACGACGCCGGCGTTCTCGCCCATGCCGACGAGCAGCGCCTCGTTGGGCGGCGCCTTGTCGGCGAACTGCTTGAGGTGGACGCGGGAGCTCTTGTACGAGCAGTGCTCGCTCCACATCACCGAGTAGATCGCCAGCTCGGCCGAGGTGGGGCGGCGGCCGAGGATGCCGCGTACGCGGTCGTACTCCTCGTCGTTCATGCCCAGCTCGACGTGCGGCATCGCGCGGCCGGGCGTGCCGGCGGCGACGGTGACGGTGTCCAGTGCGATCGGATCGCTCATGCGTCGACCATCTTCCGCAGAACGGAGGTGAAGAAGCCCAGCCCCTCGGTGGACGGGCCGGTGAGGGCCTCGACCGCGTGCTCGGGGTGCGGCATCAGCCCGACGACGTTGCCCGCCTCGTTGCACACGCCCGCGATGTCGTTCAGCGAGCCGTTGGGGTTCACGTCGACGTACCGTGCCACGACCCGGCCGCTCGACTCCAGCTCGGCGAGGGTGGCCGGGTCGGCGATGTAGCAGCCGTCGATGTTCTTGATCGGCACGACGATCTCCTGGCCCTCCTTGTAGGAGCGGGTCCAGTCGGTGTCGGAGTTCTCGATCCGCAGGCGCTGCGCGCGGCAGACGAAGTGGAGGTTCGCGTTGCGGGTCAGGGCGCCCGGCAGCAGGTGCGACTCGCACAGCACCTGGAAGCCGTTGCAGATGCCGAGGACCGGCAGGCCGTCACGGGCCGCCTCCGTCAGCCTGCCCATCAGCGGCGCGAAGCGGGCGATCGCGCCGGCACGTAGGTAGTCGCCGTAGGAGAAACCCCCTGGCAGGACCACCGCGTCGACCGAGCCGAGGTCCGCGTCGGCGTGCCACAGCGAGACGGGCTCGGCGCCGGCGAGGTGAACCGCGCGTGCGGCGTCACGGTCGTCGAGCGAGCCGGGGAAGGTGATGACGCCCACACGGGCTGTCATGTGCACACTCCAGATCAAGACGTCACGGGAACGCGCACAGCCTATCCGGCCTCTAGCCTGCGGTTTTCAGCAACTCCCGCTGCCGGAGGTGAATCGGGGCCTCGTCGCGCCAGCTCAGCCGCTTGTGAAGGCGGACGACGGTGCCGTACTCGGGGCGGCTGTCGAAGGTCACGTCGTCGACGAGAGCTTTCATGATGTTGATGCCGCGCCCGGATTCGGCGTCCATGTGGACGCTTTTCTCGGGTTCGTCGTTGAATCCGTGTCCGCGATCGACGACTTTGAGGGTGCACTGCCCGCCCTCGACGCCGACGGTCACTTCGTACCGCGATGTCGATTCGGCGTGCTGAACGACATTGGTACACGCCTCTGAGATCGCGACGAGGATGTCGGCGATGCACGCGTCGGAAACCCCTAGTCCGCGCAGCGCGTCGCCGAGCACTCGCCTGATCACCGGGATGCTGAGGGTCTCACGCGGCAAATCGAGTGAGAACTTCATATCCGCCGGCCACCTTGTGTCGCCCTTACCCCGTGACATGGGACTCGCCCCGTCTCCTCGAAATCCTTCAACGGGGTAAGGCTTCCCCAGCGGAAACTGCCGTAATCGCTTCTCAGACTAAGTTTCGGCGACTATTCCGGGCGGAGTTCGAAGGTTTCGATGACGGGGTTGGCGAGTAGAGTCTCCGCCATCTTGCGAACTCGTTCGGTCGCGGCCTCGTCGGCCGGACCCTCCAGTTCGATCTCGAACCGCTTGCCCTGGCGTACTCCGGTCACCCCTTCGAATCCGAGCCGGGGCAGCGCGCGCGCCACCGCCTGACCCTGGGAATCGAGAATTTCCGGCTTCAGCATGACGTCGACGACGAACCGCGCCACGACATCCCCCTCTGATCTGCGGGTTTCGTACGGCACCGAAGCGTACGGCACGCGCGGCCGGTACGGACCACGGCACGGCTGAACTGGGACGTCTAGGTGCGGGCGCTTTGACGTCAGTGGCGCTATACATGGGGAGTTGCCTGCAATTACTCCCCCGGAGCTCGCCCTATGCCGCTGCCCGTCGATGAGCTCACCCCGCCGGAGCGCGTTCTCTGGGAGGCGTTCCCGCGCGGAGAGTCGGTGGATCTCTCCGGCGGCGACTTCGACTTCGACAGCACGGAGGCCTGGGGCCCCGAACGTACGGTCCGCGCCGAGGTGATCTCCGCGCTCATGCTCGGCGCGCAGGAGGACGAGCCCGGCCACGTCTCGGCGGTGCGCCTCACCGGGGCGCGGATCACCGGCACGATCAACCTCGGGCACGCGCGCGTGAACGTCCCGCTCGCGCTGACCGCCTGCCAGCTCACCGACGCGCCGCACCTCTACTGGGCGCAGTTGCGCAGCGTGCACCTCATGCGGTGCCGGCTGCCCGGCCTGGTCGCCTCGGGCGCCCGCATCGACGGTCACCTGTGGCTGGAGGGCAGCCACGTGTACGGCGGCGTGTGGCTCGACAGCTGCCGGATCACCGGCATCCTCAACCTCACCGGCGCGCACCTGTCACACCCGGGTGGCGACGCGCCGCTGCTCGCCGACCGGCTGGTCGTGGAGAACAACGTCTACTTCAACCAGGGCTTCACCGTCGAAGGCGAGGTACGCCTGCCGGGCGCGCAGGTCGGCGGGCAACTGGTCCTGCGTGGCGCGCGGCTGCGCAACCCCAAGGGCCAGGCCCTGTACGCCAGCCGCCTGTCCGTCGCGGCCAACGTGTTCTGCGACGGCGGCTTCTCCGCCGAAGGCGAGATCCGGCTGCGCGGCGCGCGGATCGGCGGGTACCTCTCGCTGGTCGGCGCGTCCGTGACCCATCGGGGGCGTACGGCGCTGAACTGCGACGACATGAGCGTCGAGACCGACGTCTACTGCTCGGACGGCTTCCGCGCCGACGGCGCCGTCAGCATGTCCGGCGCGAAGATCGGCGGCCTGCTCAGCCTGCGCGGCGGGCACCTCAACAACCCGTCGGGCAACGCCCTGAGCATCCAGCGCGTCCACGCCGAAGAGGTGCTGCTGCGGCCCGCCGAGCCCATCAAGGGCACCGTCGACATGAGCTACGCGCGGATCAACCTGCTCCGCGACGACATGGAGTCCTGGGCGGGGAAGTACCAGCTCGACGGCCTCGTCTACGACACGATCGACCCGCCGCTGACCGCCGGGCAGCGCCTCAAGTGGCTGGAGCGCGACAACGACGGGTACGTCCCGCAGCCGTACGAGAAGCTCGCGGAGACCTACCGCAGCCTCGGGTACGACGGCGAGCGCCGTGCCGTGCTGCTCGCCAAGCAGCGGCACCGCCGGTCGACGCAGACCCTGCCGCTGCGCGCCTGGGGGTACGTCCAGGACTGGACCTTCGGCTACGGCTACCGGCCCTTTCTGGCCGCCGCGTGGCTCGTCGCGCTCGCGGCGTTCGGGACGATCGTCTTCCAGCACCAGCCGGCGATCCAGGAACCGGGGCACACCACCGAGTTCAACCCGTTCCTCTACACCCTGGACCTGCTGCTCCCGGTCGGATCTCTCGGGCAGGAGGGTGAGTTCTCCCCGCACGGGGTCTACTTGTGGATCTCCGACGCGCTCGTCGCGGCCGGCTTCATTCTCGGCTTGACGGTGGCCGCCGGCGTCACGCGGGTGCTGTCACGAGACTGACATCACATTTATCCGTGAACTGGGTTTTATCCCACTAGCAAAACACTGACGCCTACGGCGTTGGTGGCATGTCACAACGTTCCGGGTACGTTTCCGGTAGGCGCCGTGGCTTGCGTCCTAGTACGTGACGTCTGTCACGATGACGGGATACGTCTCCCGTACTCGCCGGGATCCGCGGGGAAGGGCGACGCGCAATGAGGCCGGTTGCGGCGATCCCGCCAACCGGCCCTGAACGCACGAGGAGTGGCACGTGACGATCGACGCCGCGAGCGGTGCGCCCTTGGGCACCGTCGCAGAACCCCCACCTGAACTCGTCCAGTTGCTCACCCCGGAGGGTGAACGGGTCGAGCACCCCGACTACGACGTCGACCTCACCGCGGAGGAGATCAAGAGTCTCTACCGCGACCTGGTGATCGTCCGGCGGCTCGACGCCGAGGCTCTGGCCCTGACGCGCCAGGGCGAGCTGGGAGTGTGGGCCTCGCTGCTCGGCCAGGAGGCCGCGCAGATCGGATCCGGTCGCGCGCTCGCGTCCAATGACATGGCGTTCCCGAGCTACCGCGAGCACGGTGTGGCCTGGTGCCGCGACGTCGACCCGGTGAACATCCTGGGCCTGTTCCGCGGCGTGAACCACGCCGGCTGGAACCCCAAGGAGCACAACTTCCACCTGTACACGATCGTCATCGGCAGCCAGGCGCTGCACGCCACCGGCTACGCCATGGGCATCCAGCGCGACGGCGCCGAAGACGCCGCGCTCGTCTACTTCGGCGACGGCGCGACCAGCGAGGGCGACGTCAACGAGTCGTTCGTGTGGTCGGCCGCGCAGAACGCCCCGATCGTGTTCTTCTGCCAGAACAACCAGTGGGCGATCTCCGAGCCGCTGGAGCGGCAGACGCGGATCCCGCTGTACCGGCGCGCCGAAGGGTTCGGCTTCCCCGGCATCCGCGTCGACGGCAACGATGTGTTCGCGTGCCTCGCGGTGACGAAGAAGGCACTCGCCAACGCCCGCAGCGGCCAGGGCCCCACTCTGATCGAGGCGTTCACGTACCGGATGGGCGCGCACACCACCACCGACGACCCGACCCGGTACCGCCTGCAGGCGGACCTGGAGTCGTGGAAGCTGAAGGACCCGATCGAGCGGGTCAAGGCCTACCTGGTGAAGAGCCAGATGGCCGACAAGGAGTTCTTCGACGCGATCGACGCCGAGGCCAAGGACACCGGCGCCGACCTGCGACGTCGATGTCTGGCACTGCCCGATCCCGGGCCTACCGCGATCTGGGAGAACGTCTATGCGACGGATCACTCGCTGCTCGCCGGCGAGCGCGAACAGTTCACGTCTTACCTGGGTTCCTTCGAGGAGGTGTCGCCCCGGTGAGCACTGAGACCCTTTCCCTGTCGCGTGCCATGAACGAGGGCATGCGCAAGGCCATGGAGAACGACCCGAAGGTCGTTGTCATGGGTGAGGACGTCGGAAAGCTCGGCGGTGTCTTCCGTGTCACCGACGGTCTGCAGAAGGACTTCGGCGAGGCGAGGGTCATCGACACCCCGCTGGCCGAATCGGGCATCGTGGGCACGGCCATCGGCCTGGCGCTGCGCGGCTACCGCCCCGTGTGCGAGATCCAGTTCGACGGCTTCGTCTTCCCCGCCTTCAACCAGATCACCTCCCAGCTCGCCAAGATGCGCATGCGCTCGCTGGGCACGCTGGAGCTTCCGGTCGTCATCCGGATCCCGTTCGGCGGCGGCATCGGCGCCGTCGAGCACCACAGCGAGTCGCCCGAGGCGTACTTCACGCACACCGGCGGCCTGCGCGTGGTCTCCTGCTCCAACCCCTCCGACGCGTACACGATGATCCAGCAGGCCATCACCTGCCCGGACCCGGTGATCTTCTTCGAGCCGAAGCGCCGTTACTGGGACAAGGCGCCGGTCGACCTCGACCTGGCGAACGCCGCGCCGTTCGACCGCGCGGTGGTCGCGCGCGAGGGCGAGGACGTCACGCTGCTGGCGTACGGGCCGATGGTGAAGACCTGCCTGGAGGCCGCGCAGGCCGACGAGAGCCGTTCGATCGAGGTCGTCGACATCCGGTCGCTGAACCCCCTCGACGAGCCGACGGTCCTTGAGTCGGTACGCAAGACCGGCCGGTGCGTCGTCGTGCACGAGGCTCCCGTCTTCAGTGGCTACGGCGCCGAGCTCTCCGCGAGGATCACCGAGAAGTGCTTTTACAATCTGGAGTCGCCGGTGCTGCGCGTAGGTGGTTTCTCCACGCCGTATCCGCCGTCGCGTCTCGAAGACCACTACCTGCCCGACCTCGACCGCGTCCTCGACGCGGTCGACCGGACCTTCGCGTGGTGACCATGGGCGAGCTCAAACAGTTCAAGCTGCCGGACGTCGGCGAGGGCCTGACCGAGGCCGACATCGTCAAGTGGCACGTGCGGCCGGGCGACGTCGTCGAGGTGAACCAGACGATCCTGGAGATCGAGACCGCCAAGGCGGTCGTCGAGCTGCCGTGCCCGTTCGAGGGCACGGTCACCGAGCTGCTGGTGGAGGAGGGCACGACGGTCGACGTCGGCGTCCCGATCATCACCGTGGCGGTCGGCGGCGACGTGCCCGCGGGCCAGGCCGAGGACCTCGTGCCCTCGCCTCCGGCGGAGAGCGCGCAGGAGCCCGGCATGACCGGGAGCGTCGCGCCGAAGGTCGACCCGGCGGCGCCGGGCCAGAAGCGGGTCCCGGTGCTCGTGGGGTACGGCGTGAAGCCGGGCTCGACGACGCGCCGTCCCCGCAAGGCGGCGGCACCCGCGGCTCCGGCGGCACAGGCACCGGCACCGGCGCTTCGTGAGGTTCCGTCACCCGCCCCGGCCGTACGCGCCCTGGGCGGTTCGCGGGTCGCGGTGCTGGCCAAGCCGCCGGTGCGCAAGCTCGCGAAGGACCTCGGCGTCGACCTGACCCGGATCTCGGGCACCGGGCCGCAGGGGTCGATCACCCGTGACGACATCCAGCAGGCGGCGTCCGCGCCGTCGGTGGCTCCGATCCGGTCCGCCGGGGCGCGCGAGGAGCGCATCCCGATCAAGGGTGTGCGCAAGCACATCGCGGCGGCCATGGTCGCGTCGGCGTTCACCGCGCCGCACGTCACCGAGTGGGTCCAGGTCGACGTCACCGAGATGATGAGCGCGGTGAAGCGGCTGCGCACGCTGCCGGACTTCGAGGGCGTCAAGGTCTCGCCGCTGCTGCTCGTGGCGAAGGCCCTGCTCCTCGCGGTCAAGCGCAACCCGATGGTGAACTCCGCGTGGGACGACGAGGCGCAGGAGATCGTGGTCAAGCACTACGTTCACCTGGGCATCGCCGCCGCCACCGAGCGCGGCCTGATCGTGCCGAAGGTCAGGGACGCGCACGAGATGTCGCTGCCGGAGCTGGCCCAGGGCCTCGCCGACCTGTCCGCGACCGCGCGGGCCGGGAAGTCGACGCCGCAGGACCTGTCCGACGGCACCATCACGATCACCAACGTGGGCGTCTTCGGGGTCGACGCGGGCACGCCCATCCTCACGCCGGGCGAGTCGGCGATCCTCGCGTTCGGGCAGATCAGGGACATGGCCTGGGTGCACGAGGGCGAGATCAAGATTCGTAAGGTGACCACGCTGGCGCTGTCGTTCGACCACCGCGTCGTCGACGGCGAGCTGGGTTCGGCCGTGCTCCGCGAGGTCGCGGCCATGCTCGAGGACCCGATGCGGATGCTCGCCTGGTCCTGACGTGCCGACGCCCGGCCGGGGTACTCCCCGGCCGGGCCTCACGTCCGATTCCTGCCAGCGTGGCGGTCGTGGTCCGGCGAGCATTGCCGCATGACCACCACCACTTTTCACATTGACGCGCTCCCCGCCACGATCGCGGACGCCGTACGCTCCGGCGGTCCCGACGCCTCGGGACGGCCCGCCGAGCGGTGGACCGCCGGCGGGGGCGAACCGCTCCGCTGCTGCCTGCGTGACGCGGTGGCAGGCGACGAGCTGCTCCTCTTCGGCTACGAACCCCCGATCCCGGCGAGCCCGTACCGCGAGATCGGCGCCGTCTTCGTCCACGCCGAGCCGTGCGCGGGCCCCGAGGCCACCGACCGCTACCCCGAGGACTGGCGGAAGCGCACGCAGGTGTTCCGCGCGTACGACGAGCGCGGCTGGATCCACGGGTCGAGCCGCATGTACGACGGCGACGACCCCGAAGGGGTGATCGCGGAGATGCTGGACGTGCCGGAGGTGGCGCAGATCCACACCCGCAACATCGCGTACGGCTGCTTCATGCTGGTCATCACGCGCGGCGGCTGACCGAGCCGTCTATCGGCCGGACCTAAAGCGCTCCAGGGCGTGCCTTAATCGTGACCTGCGTAGCGGGTGTGCATCGACAGAGTTCGTGGAAATCTGTCGGTTACTTCCGACACGTGGGTGGAAATTACCCTGGAGGCGTTGCATGAAGATCACTCGTATGGCGGCCGCGGCCGCGGTGACCGGACTCGCGCTCTCCGGGTGCTCTGGTGGCGCGAGCGGCGGTGGCGGCACGACCATCCGCATCAGCGCGAACTCCGTGAAGGGCGGGAAGGGCTCCGCCGGCGCCGAGTGGATCACCGACTACGTCATCCCGAAGTTCACCGCGTACGAGAAGGCCAAGGGCAAGAAGGTCACGGTCCGCTTCGAGGGCACGGGCGTCGACGACGCTCCGTACAAGCAGAAGACGGCACTGGACCTCAAGACCGGCTCCGGTGGCGACGTCATCTCGATGGACGGCATCTGGGTCGGGGAGTTCGCGCAGGCCGGCTACCTGAAGCCGCTGGACCAGGTGGCCGGCGCGAACGCCGGCCAGTGGGACGGCTTCAAGCAGATCCCGCCCGCGGTGCAGAACATCATGACGTTCGACGGCAAGAAGTACGGCCTGCCGATCGGCACCGACGGCCGGGTGCTGTTCTACAACAAGACGCTCTTCGCCAAGGCGGGCCTGCCCGCGACCTGGCAGCCGAAGAGCTGGGCCGACATCCTCGCCGCGGGCCAGAAGCTGAAGAGCGTGAGCGGCGTGACGCCGATCCAGCTCAACGCCGGCACCGCGATGACCGAGGCGTCGACCATGCAGGGCATCCTGCCGCTGCTCGTCGGCACCGGGCACCAGATTTATGAGAACGGCAAGTGGCTCGGCGACACCCCGCAGATCAGGAGCGTGTTCGACACGTACCGGCAGGTCTACAGCGGCGGGCTCGGCGACCCCAAGCTCCAGCAGAACGCCCAGGGACGTGACGAGTCGTTCCAGCGGTTCGCCAAGAACAAGGTCGGCATCCTGATGGAGAGCGACTACTTCTGGCGCTCGGTGGTGAACCCCAAGACCGGCATCGACCCGATGCCGACCCGCGACAAGGACGTCGGCTACGCGCTGATCCCGGCCTCCAAGCCCGGCCAGGGCGTGAACGGCCAGGACTTCGTCAGCATGTCCGGCGGCAGCGGCTGGGTCATCAACCCGCACACCAAGAACGCCGCGCTCGCCTGGGACCTGCTGACCTTCATGAGCGGCCACGACGCCGTCAAGGACGAGGTGCAGCGCACGGCGGTGGGCATCAGCCCGCGCCAGGACGTCAACGCCGAGCTCCTCGGCAGCGACCCGCTGATGAACTTCATCTCCACCAAGGTGCTGCCGATCACCGCCGTACGGCCCGGCCTCGCGGCGTACCCGCAGGTGTCGACCGCGCTGCAGAAGGCCACCGGCGACATCGTCGCGGGTGACAGCGTCGACCAGGCCGTGAAGACGTACCAGCAGAACCTGGCTCAGGCCGTCGGCGGCGCCGGCAACGTCACCACCGGCTGAGAATGACGAACACCACCGAGACCGTCCTCCGCCGTGACGAGGACGTCGTGGCGAGCCGGCGGCAGGGGCTGGCCTTCGTCATCCCCGCCCTCGTGCTCATCACGGTGTTCCTGATCCTGCCGGCGATCTGGACCCTGTACCTCGGGCTGACCGACTACCGGCTCACCGGGCTGCAGGCCGCCCACCCGAAGGTCGTCGGCGTCGACAACTACACGCAGGCGCTGAAGGACAAGGAGTTCCGCGACGCGCTCGGCCGTACGCTGCTGTTCGTCCTCGGGTCGGCGGTCATCGGGCAGAACATCCTCGGGTTCGGGCTGGCCTGGGCGCTGCGGTCGGCGCGCGGCTGGGTGCGCGGGGTCGTCGAGACGCTCGTCCTGCTGGCCTGGATCCTGCCGGGTGTCGTGGTGGCGTGGCTGTGGATCGCCTTCCTGAAGGACGACGGCGGCACGCTCAACGCGATCCTGGGCACGCCCGGCCGCGACTGGCTCTACGACCACCCGATGGGCGCGCTGATCGTGTTCAACACGTGGCGCGGCACGGCGTTCTCGATGATGTTGTACGGGGCGGCGCTGTCGAACGTGCCGCCCAGCCAGCTGGAGTCCGCGCGCCTCGCGGGCGCGAGCGGGTGGCAGCAGCTCCGCGACGTGGTGGTCCCCGGCATCCGGGGCCACATCCTGACCAACACGCTGCTGATCAGCCTGTGGACGTTCAACGACTTCACGCCGTACCTGATCACTAAGGGCGAGCCGCACGGCGCGTCGGCGGTGCTGCCGGTCTACATCTACCTGACCGCGCTGCCGGGCGAGCGGCTCGGCTTCGCGAGCGCCATCTCGCTGATCATGCTGGTGATCAACCTGCTGCTGGCGATGGTCTACATCCGGATCCTGCGCCGGAAGCCGGCATGAGGGGGTCACGACGGTGAATCCGGTCCAGATGGTGCGGCGCATCGCGTTCTACGTCGTCCTCGCCCTGATCACGGCGTTCTTCGCGCTGCCGATGCTGTGGCTGGTCACGGCGCCGTTCACGCGGCACCCGACCTTCTCGGTGTCGTGGCCGTCCTTCACCTTCGCCAACTTCAGGGCGCTGACCGACAACCCGGACGCGCTCCCGTCGCTCTACAACTCCGCGGTGCTGGCGCTCTGGACGATGATCGTCACGGTCGCCGCCGCGGCGCTCGCCGCGTACGCGCTGAGCCGGGTCCGCATCCCGGGCCGCGACGGCATCCTCTACCTGCTCCTGCTGCTGTCCTCGGTGATCACCGGGACCTCGGCGATGGTGCCGATCTTCCAGCTCATGTACAAGCTGCACCTGCTCGACAAGGACGTCGGCGTGGTGCTGGTCATGACCGGCGGCCTGCTCCCCGCCGCGATCTTCATCCTCAAGGACTTCATGGACACCATGCCGAAGTCCTATGAGGAGTCCGCGCGGGTCTTCGGCGCCAACTCCTTCCAGGTGCTCGGCCACGTCGTGCTGCCGAACGTACGGCCGGGGCTCGCGACGATCGCGGTGTGGGCGGTCGTCAACGTGTGGGGCAACTTCCTGATGCCGTTCCTGCTGTACCGCACCCCGGAGAAACAGCCCGGCGCGGTCACGCTGAACACCTTCTACACCGAGGGCGGCCAGCCGAACCTCGCCCTGATCTCCACGTTCTCGCTGCTCTACTCGATCCCGGTGGTCATCATGTTCCTGTTCGTCAGCCGCCGGTACGGCTTCCGCTTCCACGGAGGGATCAAGGCGTGAAGGTCTCACTGGAAGAGGTCACCAAGGTCTTCGGCGGCGAGGTACGCGCGCTCGACGCCCTGTCGCTGGAGATCGAGGACGGCGAGTTCTTCGCGCTGCTCGGCCCGTCCGGCTGCGGGAAGACGACGTTGCTGCGGACCATCGCGGGCCTGGAGACGGCGTCCGCGGGCACGCTGCGGATCGGCGACCGCGACGTGACGCGGCTGCCTCCGGGCGAGCGCGACGTGGCGATGGTGTTCCAGGACTACGCGCTGTTCCCGCACATGACGGTCGCGGACAACATCGCCTACCCGCTCAAGATCCGGAAGGTGGCGCGCGCCGAGCGCCGCGCCAAGGCCGAGGAGACGGGCGCCGGGCTGTCACTGGCCGCCCTGATGGAACGCCGCCCGGCCCAGCTCTCCGGCGGCCAGCAGCAGCGCGTCGCGCTGGCGCGGGCGATGGCGGCCAAGCCGACGCTTTTCCTGTTCGACGAGCCGCTGTCCAACCTCGACGCGCGGCTGCGCCTTGAGGCGCGCACGTTCCTCAAGAAGCTCCAGGCCGATCTGGGCGTGACGACCGTCTTCGTCACGCACGACCAGGCCGAGGCGCTGGCGCTCGCGCACCGGATCGCGGTCATGGAGTCCGGCCGCATCCGGCAGATCGGGACGCCGAAGGAGGTCTTCCAGCGGCCCGCGAACACCTTCGTCGCGAGCTTCATCGGGTCGACGCCGATGAACCTCCTCGACGGCGAGTGCGACGCGGACGGCGGGATCGACGTCGCGGGCGTGCGCCTGCCGGTACCCGAGGCGATCGCCGGTGAGGTGAGCCCCGGCGACAAGGTCGTCGTCGGGATCCGGCCGGAGTACCTGGACGAGACCGCCGAGGGCGGCATCGAGGGTCAGGTCGAGATCGTGGAGAACCTGGGCACCGCGTCGCTGGTCACCCTCGCGACCTCGGGGCCGGAGGTCCAGGCCACGGTCCCCGAAGGACGAGAGCCCGAGCCGGGAACGACGCTGCGCGTCGCGCCCCGGCCCGGGCGGATGCTCGTCTATCGTGCGGGCGACGGCGAGCTGATCGGTTAGTCCTAGAACGCCTCTTCGGGGATGTCCATGACGTCGTTCGTGGTCGCCTCGGCGATGGCGCGCTCGGCGGCCAGCTTGGGGAGCTGGCTCGCGGCGAAGAACTGCGCGGCCGCGATCTTGCCGGTGTAGAAGGCCTTGTCGGCCTCGGACACCTCGCCGCCGAGCTTGGTCAGCGCGATCTCGGCCTGACGGCAGAGCAGCCAGCCGATCACGACGTCGCCGAGGGCCATCAGCAGGCGGGTCGTGTTGAGCCCGACCTTGTAGATCTCCTCGGAGTTCTCCATGGAGCCGAGGGCCCAGCCGATCATCGGGTTGAGGATGCCTTCGGCGTCCGCGAGGGCCTTGCCGAGGAGCTCGCGCTCCTTCTTGAGGCGGCCGTTGCCGGCGTCGCTCTCGGCGAAGTCCTTGATCTGCGTGGCGAGGTGCTTCAGCGCCTCGCCGTTGTCCCGCAGGATCTTGCGGAAGAAGAAGTCCATGCCCTGGATCGCCGTCGTGCCCTCGTACAGAGAGTCGATCTTGGCGTCACGGATGTACTGCTCAAGCGGGTAGTCCTGGAGGAACCCGGAGCCGCCCAGGGTCTGCAGCGACTGCGTCAGGACCTCGTACGCCCGCTCGGAGCCGACGCCCTTGACGATGGGCAGCAGCAGGTCGTTGACCTTCTCGGCCATCTCGTCGCGCACGCCGGAGGCGTCGGCCATCTGCACCTTGTCCTGGTAGGACGCGGCGAACAGGACCAGGGCGCGCATCCCCTCGGCGTAGGACTTCTGCAGCATGAGCAGGCGCCGTACGTCCGGGTGGTGGGTGATGGTGACGCGCGGGGCGGTCTTGTCGGTCATCTTCGTCAGGTCGGCGCCCTGCACGCGCTCCTTGGCGTACCCGAGCGCGTTGAGGTAGCCGGTGGACAGCGTCGAGATCGCCTTCGTGCCGACCATCATGCGGGCCTGCTCGATGATCAAGAACATCTGCTTGATGCCCTCGTGGACGTCGCCCACGAGGTAGCCGACCGCCGGGGTCTTCTCGCCGAAGGTGACCTCGCAGGTCGTGGAGACCTTGAGGCCCATCTTCTTCTCGACGTTGGTGACGTAGACGCCGTTGCGCTCGCCCTGCTCGCCCGTCTCGACGTCGACGAGGTACTTGGGCACGATGAACATCGACAGGCCCTTGGTGCCGGCTCCGGCGCCCTCGGGGCGTGCCAGCGTGTAGTGCAGGATGTTCTCGGCCATGTCGTGGTCGCCGCTGGTGATGAAGCGCTTGACGCCCTCGATGTGCCAGGTGCCGTCGGCCTGCTGGACGGCCTTCGTACGGCCCGCGCCGACGTCGGAGCCGGCGTCCGGCTCGGTGAGCACCATGGTCGAGCCCCAGTGCCGCTCGATCGCCATCTCGGCGAGCTTCTTCTGCGCGGGGGTACCGATCTTCCACAGGAGCTGGGCGAAGCTCGGGCCGCTGGAGTAGATCCAGATGGCCGGGTTGGCGCCGAGGATGAGTTCGGAGACGGCCCAGTGCAGGCTGCGGGGGGCGTTCATGCCGCCCAGCGCGACCGGCAGCTCCAGCCGCCACCACTCGGCGTCGTTGAAGTACGCCTTGAAGGACTTCTTGAAGCTGTCGGGCATCGTGACCGAACCGGTCGCCGGGTCGAAGGTCGGCGGGTTGCGGTCGGAGTCCTCGAAGGACTCGGCGAGCACTCCGGTCGACAGGCGGTCGATCTCGCCGAGGATGCTGCGAGCGGTGTCCTCGTCGACCTCGCCGTACGGGCCTGAGCCCAGGATCTCCTGACGTCCGAGCACCTCGAAGAGGTTGAACTCGATGTCGCGCAGGTTGCTCTTGTAGTGGCCCATTAAGCACCCCGTAGGTCTCGGGCGGGCGGATCACGCCCGGTTACGTACCGGTCAGTAACACGTCTGATGCTACCCGCGAGTAACCCGACAGACAAATACAAGTTCTCAGATCCGCCTATAGTTGCCATATAACGGATGTTGAACGACCAACCCGGCACCGCTCGGAGCGCCTACGATGACGCTCTGTGGCCGATGCTTGGGACTCCGTTGTCGCGTGGATGAACCGCGACCGGCATGATCTGAACGAGGCCGAACAGCGCCTCTGGGACGCCTATCCGACCGGCTCGGCCGTCGTCCTGGGCGACGAGCGTCCGGGGCCCGGCGAGCGTACGGTCCGCGCCGAGGTGATCTCCCAGCTGCTCCTCGGCGCCCGCGCGCCCGAGCCCGGCCACGTGCCCGCCGTACGCCTGCGCGGAGCCCGCGTCACGGGCGCGCTGAACGTCTCCGGCGGCGAGGTCGGCTGCGAGGTGCGGCTCGAATGCTGCGTCCTGGAAGAGGCGCCGGACTTCTCCAACGCACGCGCGCGGCAGACGCGGTTCGCCGGCTGCGCGCTGCCCGGCTTCGACGGCGGCGGCCTGCGCGTCGACGGCTACCTCAGCCTCTCCGGCTCGGAGATCGACGGCTGTGTACGCCTCATGCGCGCCTCGGTGTCCGGCGGGCTGCGCCTGAACGGCGTACGCGCGCGCAACCCCGGCGGGTACGCCCTGCACGCGGGCGGGCTGACCGTCGAGACGGGCACGTTCATCCGGCAGTCGGAGTTCACCGGAGAGATACGCCTCACGGGCGCGCGGATGGCCGGCGGGCTCTTCCTGGAGGGCACCACCCTGCGCAACCCCGGCGGCCAGGTCCTGGACGGCGAGAACATGGTCGTCGAGGACCAGATGGAGGCCGGCCACGGCTTCACCGCCGAGGGCTGCCTGCGCCTGCGCGGCGTGCACGTGAACGGCACGCTCTCCTTCCACCAGAGCGCCATGCACGCGCCGGGCGCCACGGCGCTGCACCTCAGCCACGCGCAGGTCGAGGAGCTGATCCTGACGCCGCGCGAGCCGATCGAGGGCGAGGTCACGCTCGGCCACTCGCGCATCGACGTGATCATGGACCGGCGCGACGTCTGGCCGGCACGGCTGCGGCTCAACGGGCTGGTCTATGAGTCGCTGCGCGGCGAGCCGGAGAGCTCACGGCTCGACTGGCTCACCCGCGATCCGCACGGCTTCCGGCCGCAGCCGTACGAGCAGCTCGCGGCCTGGATGCGCCGGATCGGCCGGGACGACCTCGCGCGGCGCTGCCAGCTCGCCAAGCAGCGGGCCCGGCGGCGCCACCTCAACCCGTTCAGCCGCGCCTGGGGCGTGCTGCTCGACTGGACCGTGGGGTACGGCTACCGGCCGTGGATCTCGGCGTTCTGGCTCGTGCTGCTGCTCGCCGTGGGCACCACGGAGTTCAGCCTCCACCACCCGCACACGGTCCGGCAGCCTGGCGAGCGCCCGCACTTCCACGCGTTCGTCTACACGCTGGACCTGATGCTGCCGATCGAGACGTTCGGGCAGCGCAGCGCCTGGGACCCGGCCGGCTGGACGGTCTGGCTGGCCTGGGGCCTGACCGGTATGGGGTGGATCCTCGCCACCGCCCTCATCTCCGGCGTCGCGCGGGTCCTGCGCCGTACCTGAGAATGGTGACGTGGGCACCTACCTGATCACCGGAGCGACCGGAGGCATCGGCGCGGAAGTCGCCGGGCTGCTGTACGGCGCGGGCCATGACGTCATCATCAGCGGGCGTTCGGAGGAGAGGCTGGAGGCCGCCGCGCGGCGTATCGCCGGCGGCGACCCCGGGCCGCGGGTCCGCACCCTCGTGCTGGACCTGTCCGACCCGGAGGCGATCGAGCCGTCGCTGTCGGGGGTGGAGTTCCCCGCCCTGCAGGGCGTCGTGCACAGCGCCGGCGTCGTGGCCCTCGGCGCGGTCGCCGAGACGAGCGTCGCCGACTGGACGAACCAGTACCTCGTGAACACCGTCGCGCCCGCCGAGCTGACGCGCCTGCTGCTGCCCTCGGTGCGCGCGGCGCGCGGCGACATCGTCTTCGTCAACTCCGGCTCCGGCCTGCGCGCCAACCCGGGCTGGGCCGCGTACGCGGCGAGCAAGCACGCCCTGCGCGCCCTCGCCGACTCGCTGCGCGCCGAGGAGCCGGACATCCGCGTGACGTCGGTGCACCCGGGCCGTACGGCCAGCGAGATGCAGCGGAAGGTCCGCGAGCACGAGGGTCAGGAGTACGACCCGGAGGCGTTCATGTCGGCCCGTACGGTCGCCATCGTCATCGTGGACGCCCTCGACGCCCCGCGCGACGGGACCGTGACCGAGATCAGCATCCGGAGCAGCTGACGGTCAGGCGCCGGACCTGCTGCGGGTCAGCCACGCGGCGACGATCCCGCCGATCAGCCCGAACAGATGCGCCTGCCAGGAGATCCCCGGGTGTCCCGGCAGCGCGCCGAAGATCATCGTGCCGTAGAACGCGCCGATGATGACGGCGACGACGATGTCCATCGCCCGGTGCTCGACGAAGCCGCGCGCGAGCAGGTAGCCGAAGTACCCGAAGATCAGGCCGCTCGCCCCGACGGTCACCGTGTCGGGCGAGGAGAGGTACCAGACGCCCAGCCCGCTCGCCACGATGACGACCAGGCTGACCACGATGAACCGGGCGAGCCCGCGCAGGGCCGCCAGGAAGCCGAGCATCGCGAGCGGCACGGAGTTGGCCATGATGTGGTCGAGGTTCGCGTGCAGGAACGGCGCGGTGAAGATGTGCCAGATCGTGCCGGCGTCGTGCGACCGGATGCCGTACTCCGCGCTGAGGCGGCCGTCGTCGCCGTAGTTGACCACCTCGACCAGCCAGCACGCCACGAGCAGCGCGAAGGTGATGAAGGCGGCGCCCAGCATCCGTGAGGCGTGCCCCACGAGTCCGTCGCTGTGAGATCGGGCGGGCACGGGGGTGTCGCTCATGCGGCAACGGTACGTCGGCGGCCGTGCCGGTGGAACAAGAGAATTCTCAGTGCCAGGCGGGCGCGGCGGGCAGCGGCTTGAGGCGGAGGTAGCGGCGCTCCTCGGGCGTCGTGCCGCCCCAGATCCCGACGGGCTCGCCGGCGCGCAGGGCCCAGTTGAGGCAGTCTTCGGTGACGGGGCAGCCGGAGCAGACCTTCTTCGCCTTGGTGACCTGCTCGACCGCGGGGCCGGTCGCGCTGATCGGGTAGAAGAGCTCGGGGTCCACGCCGCGGCACGCGGCGAGGTCCGTCCAGTGTTCGATCGTCACGACCCCTCCAGGTCGAACAGGGCCAGCAGCGCCTCGGGGCGCGCACCGGCGCGTACCCGGGCCGGCAGCAGCCGGTTGATGACGTTTCGCAGCGACGTCTCGACGACGCCGAGGTGGTCGTCGCCGAGCACCGGGGCGCGGCGGGCGAGCCTTCGGAGTTCGGCGGTGACGAGCTCGTCGAGGTGGTGGTCCAGTAGGTGAACCGGTGACTCGGCGACGGACTGCGCGGTCACGGCCGCCCCCATTGACGCTTTGACAGGTTGTAGTACTACCAACTGTAGTACTACCGCGGGTCGTGTCAATCCGCCCGTAGGGTGAACTACGTGCAAAATGATGTGATCTTCCGCCCCGCCACGCGGGACGACGTGCCCGCCATCGTGTCCTTGCTGGCAGACGACGTGATCGGCGCGGGCCGCGAGGGTGAGACCGGCGCCTACCTGACCGCGTTCGAGGAGATCGACGCGGATCCGCGCAACCATCTCGTCGTCGCCGACATCGGCGGCGAGGTGGCGGGAACCCTCCAGCTCACGTTCGTGCCCGGCCTCAGCCGGATGGGCGCCGAGCGCGCCCAGATCGAGGCCGTGCGCGTCTCCGCCGCCCACCGAGGCCGGGGTCTCGGCCGGGAAATGATCACCTGGGCGGTCGGCCAGGCCAAGGAGCGCGGCTGCGGGCTGGTCCAGCTGACCTCGGACAAGCGGCGCACCGACGCCATCCGTTTCTACGAGTCGCTCGGCTTCTCGGCCACGCACGAAGGGCTGAAACTATCGCTGTAGTAGAAACGCGGACGGCTTAGCCGGGCGTTTACCCGGCTCTTGGTTACATGACCGAAATGTTCGCCGTACCGCACCGAGGGGAGCCCGATCACCGATGACCGTCCTCGCCTCGTCGGCACGGATCGACGCCGACGACGTCCTCCGGATCCAGTGGGCCGAGCCGCCCGCCCACCGGGGAGCCCTGGTCCTGCGCCACAAGGACGCCGAGACGTCCGTGGCGCCCGACTACACGGACGCCTACCTGACGAGCGTCGACCTGTCGGGCGTCGGCCTGGCCGACGGCTCGTGGACCGTGCACGCGGGCGACGAGCCGGTCGCCACGACCGACCCCGGCTTCGCCCTGGACGACCTCATCGACTACGCGCGCCGCCCTCGTACGCGGACGATGCGCGCCTTCCGCGGCAAGAGCGGAGCGCTGCGCGTCGACATCCACGCCGTGGACCCGTACGCCGAGGTCACGGCCGTGGAACCCGGCCGGGAGCACCTCGACGTCGAGGGCTTCTTCGCCTTCGGCGCGCCGACCGACGTGACGGACGCCGTCGCCACGCGGCGCAAGAGCGGCGAGCGGGTCACCGGCACCGTGACGGTCGACGGCGACCGGTGGCGGGCCGAGCTGCCGTACGGGCCGTTCGCCGCCGAGACCGGGCGCGGGTTCTGGGACCTGCGGCTCGGCGCACTGACCGTCGCGACGTTCCTGGACGGCATTACGGACAAGAAGAAAAAGGTGCGTTTCCCGGCCGAATATGTGGAGCGGGTGCACGACCGCGTCCGCGTGCGCGCCTACTACACCGAGCACGACCACCTCGCGATCGCGGCCACGGTCATCGGGAAGGGCGAGTCGTGAAGATCTCCTTCCTCCTGATGAACGCCTACACGATGGGCGGGACGGTCCAGTCCACGTTCCACCTGGCCAACGCGCTGTCACTGGACCACGAGGTGGAGATCGTCAGCGTCTACCGCCGGCGGGACACCCCGTTCCTGTCGCTGTCGGACCGCGTCCACCTCAGCAGCCTCGTGGACCTGCGGCCCGCGGCGACGAAGTGGTGGCGGCTGGGGCTCCAGCGGCGGCTGAAGACGCCGAGCAAGCTCTTCCACCCCGAGGAGCGGGCGTACCGCAACTTCAGCGCCGAGACCGACCAGGCGCTGGAGCAGTACCTCACCGGCATCCAGACGGACGTACTGGTCACGACCCGCGCGGGCCTGAACATCGCCGCCGCGCGGCTCGCGCACGGCCGTACGGTCCTGATCGGCCAGGAGCACCTGCACTTCGGCGCGCACGACGACGGGCTGCTCGCCGAGATCCGCGCGTGGTACCCGAAGCTGAGCGGCATCGTCACCCTCACGAACGCCGACCGCGAGGAGTACACCGATCTGGTCACGGGCGGCGAGACCCGCGTGTACGCCATCGGCAACGGCCTGCCCGAGAACCTCCGCCCGCGTTCACGGCTGGACAACCGGCTGGTCGTCGCGGCGGGCCGGCTGGTCCCGGTGAAGGGGTACGACCGGCTGCTGGAGGTGTTCGCCAAGGTCGTCGAGAAGCGCCCCGACTGGAAGCTGCGGATCTACGGCACCGGCTCGAACGCGGAACGCCTGAGCAAGAAGGCCCGCGAGCTGCGGCTGCACAACCACGTGGCGTTCATGGGCACGACGAAGGACATGGACAACGTCCTCGCGCAGGCGTCGCTGCACGTGATCACGTCGAGGTTCGAGGGGTTCGGCATGACGATCGTGGAGGCGCTCTCGGTGGGCGTCCCGGTCGTCTCGTTCGACTGCCCGCAGGGGCCGAGGGAGATCCTCACGTCCGGCCACGACGGGGTGCTGGTCCCCGACGGCGACATCGAGGCGTTCGCCGACGCGCTGCTCACGCTCATGGACGACCCGGACGAGCTGCGGCGGCTCGCCGAGAACGGCCTGGACACGGCGCGCGACTACCGCATCTCCGAGATCGCCGGCCGCTGGGAGAAGATGCTCGCCGAGCTGCGCCAGGAGCACCGCGCACCATGCCTCGGTCAAGGGGAGTCCCCGGTTGGGTCGTGCGCGTCCCGGCCCGCGCGCGACCGCTGAATCATCTGGCTATGAGCGGCGAGGTATTCGGGAGAGACGCCATGGCCGAGAAGGACCTTTTCAGCGGGATCGAGCCCACCTGGCGCGTGGCCGTCGCCGCGGAGTTCTGCCGGATCGAGGAGGTCTGCTCGCGCGCCGCGCAGGCGCAGACCGAGACCGTACGGATCTGGCGGGTCATCAACCTCGGGCTCGGCGCGACGGCCGTCCTGTCGGCGGGCGTCGCCGGAAGCGTGGTGCTCGCGAGCGACCGGTTCCCGGTGCTCGCCGGCGGCCTCGCGCTGTTCGCGGCCATGCTCACCACGATCGTCAGCATGGTCGGGCCCGCGCGCAAGGAGAACCAGGCCGTGGAGGCCGCCAAGGCGTACCAGTCGGCCGAGACGGCGGCGCGGCAGGCCCGGCAGGTGGACCTGCCGGGTCACACGTTCGCGCAGGCGCGGCAGAGCCTCGGCGAGCTCACCGAGCGCTGGCACGCGGCCAACCGCGGCGCGACGCCGGTGCCGCGGTGGGCACAGCGCCGCGCCCTTCGCCCCAAGTACGCCGAGCGGCAGGACGAGGCGATGGCGGACCGGATGAGCGAGGTCGTGCGGGTCTTTCGCGTCTCGCGGCGGCCCATCGACCAGCTCTCCTGAGCGCTACTCGATGACGAGCTCGACCGGGATGTTGCCGCGCGTGGCGTTGGAGTAGGGGCACACCTGGTGGGCGGCCTCGACCAACTCGCGGCCCGCTTCGGCCTCGATGTCCTCGGGCAGCTCGACGCGGAGCGTCACGCTGAGGCCGAACCCGCCGGAGCCGTTCGGCGCGAGGCCGACCTCGGCGGTCACGGCCGCGTCGGACAGGTCCACCTTCTTCTTGCCGGCGACGAGGCCCAGCGCGCTCGCGAAGCAGGCCGAGTATCCGGCGGCGAAGAGCTGCTCGGGGTTGGTGCCCTCGCCGTCTCCGCCGAGCTCCACCGGGCGGGCGAGCGTCACGTCGAGCTTCTTGTCGGAGGTGACGGCCCGGCCGTCACGCCCTGAGGCGGTCGCGATCGCGGTGTAGATCGGGGCCATGAGGATCTCCTAGGGTAGACAGACCTGTCTGTACGCCTCCTAAGGTAGACAGATCTGTCTGGTATTGTCAACGTATGGCAGTCAGCACCATGAGCCCCGCGCGGCGCCGCGTGCTCGACGCCGCGAGCACGCTCTTCTACACCCGGGGCATCCACGCGGTCGGCATCGACCGGGTCATCGCCGAGGCGGGCGTGGCGAAGGCCACCTTCTACCACCACTTCCCCTCGAAGGACGACCTGGTCTGCGCGTACCTCCGCGAACAGGACGCCAGGATCCGCGAGGCCGCCAGCGGCGCCGGCGTACCGCCCGAAGAGCGCGTCATGGCGCTGTTCGAGCTCCTCGGCGAGATCTCGTGCGGGCCCGGCTTCCGCGGCTGCGCGTTCGTCAACGCCGCCGCCGAGTACCCCGACCCCGGCCACCCGGTGCGCGAGATCGTCATCGAGCACCGCCGCTGGTTCCGCGGGCTCCTGCGCGAGCTCCTCGACGCCGCGGGCCACCCGGACGCCGAGCGCACCGCGGCCATGCTCATGCTGGTGCGCGACGGCCTGGTCATCGGCGCCGACCTCGACGCGCCCGGGGTCCCGCCGCTCCTGCCGCGCGACGCGGTCGCACGCGTCATCCGGACATGAGAAACGCCCCGACGAAGACCGTCGGGGCGTTCTCTCAGCGAAGCGAAATCAGGAGATCGGCAGGATCCGGTCGAGGGCCGGAACCGCCAGGCCACCGCTGCCGGCGGCCGTCAGGTACGCGGCGAACGAGTCGATGTCCTGCGCGCCACCGAGCGAGTCGGTGCCCTCGTTGAAGACGGTGAACCCGTCCCCGCCGAACGCCAGGAAGTTGTTCATCGTCACCCGCAGGCTCGTGGTCGGGGTGACCACCTCGCCGTTCACCTTGATCTCGCCGATCTTGTCGGCGCAGTTCGCGGCGGCCTTGTTGGACTGGTACTTCAGCGTCGAGGAGATCTGCAGGACCTTCTCGGTGGTCTGCCCGCCACAGCCGACGAACTGCTGCTCCAGCGTGCGGCGCAGCATGTCACCGGTCATCGTCTTGGTGACCAGGCTGTTGCCGAACGGCTGGACGGTGAACGCCTCGCCGTACGTCACCTCGCCCGTGGCCTCGCCGCCCGAGGAGACGTCCCCGGCCTTGAGGTCGGCGCGGACGCCGCCCGGGTTCATCAGCGCGAGCTGCGCGTTGCCCGTGCTCGCGCTGGAGGTCGACGGCGAGCTGGGCGTCGGCGATCACGTCACCGAGGTTGGTCTCGCCCTGCGGCGACGGGTCGCGGGTCAGGTCGCCGTTGACCTTGCCGATCACCTTGTTGGCGAGCGGGGCCGAGGCGGTCACGTACTGGTTGACGACCTTGGCGACGCCCGGGTCGGACTTGGACGGGTCGTCCTGGCGGACGACGCCGGGGCCGGGGGTGTTGAGGGCGTTCTCGACGATGGAGTTCACCGCGTCGGCGGACACGAGCTGGCCGGTCCGGTTGTCGACGGTGAGCTTGATGTCGCTCAGGATCCGGCCGAAGGACGCCGCGCTGGTGATCAGGCGGGTGACGCCGTTCGTCGTGATCGTGCAGCGGTACTCGACGTGGGTGTGACCGGAGACGATCACCTTGATCGAGGGGTCGAGGTTCTTCGCGATCTTCTCGATGTCGCTGCCGGCCAGGTTGCCCGCGCAGCCGCCCGGGGCGGCCGGCGCGCCGGTCTGGAAGCCACCCTGGTGGATGACGAGGACCGGGATGTGCACGCCCTGGCGCGCCATCTGCTTGGCGGCCTTGTTGGCGACCGCGGCCTCCTCGCTGAAGCTCAGGCCCTCGACACCGCTCGGGGTGACGATCGTGGGCGTGGCCTGGAGGACCTCACCGATGAAGCCGACCGAGACGGGGCGTCCACTGGTGGAGGGGAAGCGCTTGACGCCGTACGCCGGGAAGAGCGGCTTGCCGGTGGCGTTCTCGGTGACGTTCGCCGAGAGGTACTTGAAGTCGGCGCCCGGGAAGGTCTTCGAGGTCTTCGTACGGCCGTGCTTGACGACCGTGTACGGCGCGCCCTTGCAGCCGGTCGGCAGGCAGCCGCCGTTCTGGATGCGCTTGAGCTCGGCCTTGCCCTTGTCGAACTCGTGGTTTCCGACCGAGGCGTAGTCGACGTGCATCAGGTTGGCGACCTGGGTCGCGGGCTCGCCGTTGAACAGGCCGTCCGCGAGGGGGCTGGCGCCGATGTTGTCACCGGCCATGAGCGTCGCCTGGCGGCTGCCGTACTGCTTCTGCTTGGCGAGCACCTGCTTGGCCAGGTACGCCGCGCCGCCCGCGAACTTGCCGTAGATGTTCAGGCTCTGCGGCTCAAGGTTGCCGTGGAAGTCGTTCCAGGCGAGAAGGTGCACGTCGGTCGTGCGCTTCGGGTGGTGGTTGCCCGACCAGTCGACGGAGACCTTGTCGGAAAGCGTGTTGGCACCGGCGATGGTGACCGCGCCGGCGGGTGGCGTCCCCGTGACGGCCAGCGGCGCGGCGGCCACCGCGCCGAGCGCGACGACTATCAGGCCCGCGCGGGCCGCGCGAGAACGCAGGAGGGCAGGGATCACGGCTTCCTCCGGGGAACCAAGGATGAAGATCGAAAGCTCAGGTGTACGGGGCGTACTGTCGCATGCCCTGACGGACTCAAGGAAGACAAAGGGTTAATTCGTATTCATCGCGTGACTTCGTATGTTGTGGGCCATTTCTAGATGCGGATACATTGCCGCCTGTGCGCAATCCGGTGACATCCCCCGAGGCGCCGCCCGCCGCACCGCCCGGCAGGCGGCGGCTTCCCGAAGCCGGGCTCGCACTGGTCACGGTCCTGATCGTCGCCGCCGTCCTGCTCCGGCCCGCCCTCACCGGCCTGCTCGCCCATCCCGCCGCCGCGAACTGGGCCACGATCTTCGTCGCGATCACGATTCAGGCGACGCCGTTCCTTGTCCTCGGCGTCGCCGTGAGCGCCACGATCGCGGCTTTCGTTCCGCCGGGCGCGATCGCGCGAATGCTGCCCAAGCGTCCGGTTCTGGCCGTGCCCGCCGCCGCGGCGGCCGGCGCGGCGCTGCCCGGGTGCGAGTGCGGCTCGGTGCCGGTCGCGGCGCGGCTCGTCTCCATCGGCGTGACGCCCGCCGCGGCGTTCGCGTTCCTGCTGTCCGCACCGGCGATCAACCCGGTCGTGCTCGTGTCGACGGCCGTGGCGTTCCCGGGCCGGCCGATGATGGTGCTCGCCCGTTTCGTCGCGAGCCTCACCGCGTCCATCGTGATGGGCCTGCTGTGGATCGCGCTCGGCCGCGACGACCTGTTCAAACCGCCGCGCGCGCGTACGGACGAGAGCGGGCCCCGGCTTCTCCTCTTCCTCTCCACCGCGCAGCACGACTTCCTCCAGGCCGGGGGCTTCCTCGTCATCGGGGCCGGCGCCGCCGCGACGCTGCAGACGCTCGTGCCGCGCGACTTCGTGAACTCGATCGCGCGGCCGGGGCCCGTCTCGATCCTGGTGCTCGGGATCCTGGCGGTGCTGGTCTCGCTCTGCTCCGAAGCGGACGCCTTCGTCGCCGCCGGGCTCAAGCAGTTCTCCCTGACGGCGCGGCTGGCGTTCCTGGTCGTCGGGCCGATGGTCGACGTGAAGCTGTTCGCGCTCCAGGCGGGGACGTTCGGGCCGCGGTTCGCCTGGCGGTTCTCGCTCACGACGTTCGCCGTCGCGGTGGTCAGCGCCGGGCTCATCGGATGGTGGTTCCTGTGAACGAGGACGCGCGCGCGACCACCGTGCTGCTCGTCGGGGCGCTGATGGTGCGGCTGGCGATCAGCGGCGCGTACGCCAAGTACGTCCGCACCGGGATGGGCTGGCTCCTGCTCGTCGCGGGCATCCTGCTGGTCGGGCTCGGCCTCGTCGGCGTCGTACGCGCGCTCGGCCGCCGCGGGCACGCCCACGACCACCACCCGCACGGGGACGCGCACGGGCACAGCGAGCGCATCGGATGGCTCCTGCTCGTGCCGGTGCTCGCGTTGCTGCTGGTCACGCCCCCGACGCTGGGCAGCTTCGGGGTCGGGCGCAGCGCCGCGGTCGCCGTCTCCTCGGGCGGGCGCACGTTCGACCCGCTGCGCCCGGGCCGTACGGTGCCGATGACGCTCCTGGAGTTCGACCAGCGCACGGCCGACCACCGCGGCGCGAGCTTCGGCGCCACGCCGGTGAAGCTGACGGGCTTCGTCACGCCGTCGAACGACGCCCAGGGCTTCCGCATCGCCCGCTACCAGATCGCCTGCTGCGCCGCCGACGCCGTCGCCGCCGTCGTCCGCGTCACGGGAGCGTCGGGCACACGCCCGCCCCGCGACCAGTGGATCACCGTCACCGGGACGTTCGGCCCCGCGCCCGACGGGGTCCCGGAGCTGCGCGCCACGAGCCTCGCCGAGATCAAGACGCCCGCCGACCCGTACGAGTGAACGGCCGCACACCGCGCGGTCCGTGCCGTTCGTCGCGGCGGATCGACCGCTCGCCCGACCGGCGGAAGCGGCGGATGCGCCGTTCGGAGCACCCGGCAGGCCCTGACCTGGTGCGGGGGACGGAACTGCGGCAGTGTCGGCCCCGCTGCGTGAGTCGTCTTCGGGAGGGCTGGCCGTGTCCGGTGCGTACATCGCTCTGCTGGGCGCCATCGCCGGTTTCACCATCGCGCCGGGCCTGCTGCTCGGCCGGGTCCGCGCCGCACCGCACCGGCTGCCGCGGTTACGCGCCGGCCTGACCGCCGTCGCCGTCGGCGTCCTGCTGTTCCTGGTGTGGGACGTCCTCACCCACGCGTGGAAGCCCATCGACGAGGCGCTCGACGACCGCCGCTGGGCGCCCGCCCTGCAGTACGGGCTGGTCCTCGCCGTCGGGCTGACCGCCGGGCTGGCCGGCCTCGCGCACTACGACCGCTGGTCCGCGTCGCGGCGTACGCACCGCCCGGAGGGGCCGGGCACGGCCTCGGTCACCGAGCTGTGCCGCGTACGCCGCACCACGCCGGGCGAGGTGGCGCTGATGATCGCCGCCGGCGCCGGCCTGCGGAACCTCGCCGACGGGATGTCCCTCGGCGGGTACGCCGCCACCGGCGAGGTCTCCCTCGGGGTCCTGCTGGTCGTCGGGTTCGCGCTGCACAACGCAACGATGGGGTTCGCCGTCGTCGCGCCGGCGGCGGCGCGCGGCGAACGCCCCTCCTGGTCGCGGCTCCTGCTGCTCGGCCTCATCGGTGGCGCCCCGGCGCTGGCCGGCACGATCATCGGGCAGAGCCTCGTCAACGACACCGTCTCGGTCGCCATCCGCGGCCTCGCCGCCGGCTCGATCCTCTACGTCGTCATCGAGCTGTTCACCGCCGCGCGGCGTACGGCGTTCAAGGAGCTGACCGCGTGGTGCGTCGCCCTGGGAATGCTGCTGGGCTTCACCACCGACGCGGTCGTCACCGCCGCGGGCGCCTAACCCTCCGGGGGAAGCAGCCGCGCCGGAAGGGGTACGTGGCGGGCGCGCAGCCACTCGCCCAGCGCCTTGGCCTGCGTGTCGAAGCGGCGCGCCTCGGTGGCGCCGCCGTCGAGCAGGCCGCGGACCACGAAGTTGACCGCGTGCAGGTTGGCCAGCTCGTACCGGTCGATGCCGAGGCCGGCGGCCTCGGGAAGCAGCTCGCGCAGCCGCTCGGTCGTCAGGGTCGCGGCGAGCCAGGGCCACGCTGCGGGGTCGGTGACCCAGACGCCGACGTTGGCGTTGCCGCCCTTGTCGCCGGAGCGCGCGTACGCGAGGAGTCCCAGCGGCCCGTCGACGGCGGGTTCGGGCTCGTACGCGGGGGTCTCCGCCCCGAAGCTCGGCCGGTGGTCGGCGGTGGCGGGCGGCGGCACCTCCTCGCGGCGGCCGTCGGCGTGCACCACGGTGTGGTGGAGGAGGTCCTGCGGGACGAGCGTCGGCCAGTACGCGCCGTACGGCGCGCCGGGGCTCGGCACGCCCATGCCGTAGATGCCCGGGTAGCTGGACAGCGCCAGCTCGACGCAGAGCGCGGAGAAGGGTCGCCCGGCGGAGGCCTGGTCCCCGTCGACGGCGATGTTCAGCATGCTGGAGCCGGCCATCTGGTCGGCCGGGTCGTCCGCGGGCACGCCGATCCGGGTGAAGCGCAGGTCCGTGATGCCGGGGACCCCGTCGAGCCGGGCGCGTACGGCCTTCTCGACGAGCGCGGCCTTGGCGTCGGTGTCCAGGCCGGTCAGCACGAACGTCGAGCTGTTGCGCCAGCCGCCGAGCGCGGTGATGGCGACCTTGGTCGTGGGCGGCGGCGGGGACCCGGCGACGCCGCTGAGGCGTACGCGGTCGGGGCCTTCCTGTGCGAGGCGCGCGGTGTCGAGGTGGGCGACGACGTCGGGGTTGAGGTACGCCGGGTCGCCGATCTCGTACAGGAGCTGCGCGGTGACCGTGTCGACGGTGACGGCGCCGCCCGTGCCCTCGTGCTTGGTGATCACGCTGGAGCCGTCGCGGTCGATCTCGGCGATCGGGAAGCCCGGCGCGACCAGGTTCTCTATCCGCTGGAACCCGGCGAAGTTGCCGCCGGTGGCCTGCGCGCCGCACTCGATGACGTGCCCGGCGGCGACCGCGCCGGCCAGGGCTCCGTAGTCGTCCGGCGACCACTGCCACCACCAGCCGGCGGCGCCCGTGACGAGGGAGGCGTCGGCGACGCGGCCGGTCACGACGATGTCGGCGCCGGCGGCGAGCGCGGCCTGGATGCCGAAGCCGCCGAGGTAGGCGTTGGCGGTGAGCGGCTCGGCGCCCCAGCTCCCGAACGGCTTGCCCGTGTCGAGATGGGCCAGGTCGTGCCCGCCGGCCAGCAGCCCGGGGAGCGCCGGGGCCAGGTCGTCGCCCTCGACGTGGGCGACGTCGAGGCTCACGCCGGCCTCGTGGAGGAGTTCGCGGGTCGCCTCGGCCAGACCGGCCGGGTCGAGGCCGCCGGCGTTCACGACGACCTTGATGCCGCGCTCGGCGATCTTGGTGACGACCGGGGCGAGCTGGCGCAGGAACGTGGTCGCGTAGCCGCCGTTCGGCTTCTTCAGGCGGTTCTTGGCGAGCACCAGCATGGTGACCTCGGCCAGGTAGTCACCCGTGATGACGTCGACCGGGCCGCCGTCGACCACCTCGGCCAGCGCGGACAGGCGGTCACCGTAGAACCCTGAACAGTTGGCGATGCGTACCGGCCGGTTCATGAGCCAGAAGCTACCCCACGGTACGTCGCGGCAAATCCACCCGGGTTCGACCAGTTTGTGCGCGATAGTGGTTGGTCGCGGAGAACGTCGCTGATGGAGGACGCTGTGACCGGATTCGAGCCGGGGCAGGTTTTCGCGGGTCACCGGATCGTACGGCGCATCGCCACAGGCGGCATGGGCGTCGTCTACGAAGCCGTCGACGAGCACCTGCGGCGGAACGTCGCGCTCAAGGTCATCACATCCGGCGAGGCCGGGGACGCGCGGTTCCGCCGGCGGTTCGTCCGCGAGGCGCGGCTGCTCGCCGAGTTCGACCACCCTCACGTCCTGCCGGTGTTCCATGCCGGTGAGGACGAGGGCCTGCCGTACCTCACGATGCGCCTCGCCGAGGGCGGCAGCCTGCGCGGCCTCATCGACCGCGAGCGCGGGCTCCTACCGGGCCACGCCCTACGGCTGCTGTCGCAGGTGGCGGACGCCCTGGACGCCCTGCACCGCCGCGACGTCGCACACCTTGACGTCAAGCCGGAGAACATCCTGCTGGAGGGCCCGGCGGGCGACGAACGCGTGTGGCTGGCCGACCTCGGCCTGGCGCGGTCGGGCGCCGACCCCGCCGCGGGCCCCGCCGAGCCAACGGGCACCACCGACTACATGGCGCCGGAGCAGTGGCGCGACGCGGGACCGGCCGCCGACGTGTACGCCTTCGCGCTGGTCCTGTACGAGGCGCTGACCGGCGGCCCGCTCGACCGGGGGAACCCGCCGCGGGTCACGCCCGCGCTGCGGCCCGTGTTCGAACGGGCCCTGGCACACGACCCGGGCGAACGACAGACGTCGGCCGGGGCCGTACTGGACCAGGCACGCGCGGCACTGACGGTGCCCGCCGGGGAGCCGGTCGCGGTGGAGGGCGGGAGCATCGCCGGGGACGTACTGCTGTCGTCCGCGCCGCCTCGCGCGCCCTTTCCCTGGCGGCGGGCCGCGATGATCGGCGTGCCCGTACTGGCCTGCGCCGTCGCGGTCTGGGGGTTCTGGCCGTCGGCGGCCCCGCCGCCCTCGGCCCCCAGGCCCGCCGCCTCGACGTTGCTCGTCTGCGCGCAGCACCTGACCGTACGCCAGGACCCCTCACGCCAGGAGCACACGAAGGTGCTGGCGACGCTGGCCCCGGGCGACTCGTTCGTCGTGGAGGGGGCCAAGGGGAGCGCCTGGGTGTACGGCCACTCGGCGGGCTCGGCGACGGTCACCGGGTGGGCGCTGCGCCACTGGCTGCGGACGCGCTGTTCCTAGGGCGTGCGGCCGAGGAGCCTGATCGCCTGCGGGACGGCGCGCAGGCAGTCGGCGAGAAGGTCGTCGAGCGCGGGCTTTTGGTCGGCGGCGACCTTCCCGGCCGTACGCGCGACGGCGGCGAGCTCGGGCACGCTCCGCTCGGCGGCGGCCAGGGCGGCGTGTGACCGGCCGAGATCCTGGAGGGCGCGGGTGAGGACCTCTTCGCGCGGCTCGTCTTCCAGCAGGATCGTGACCAGGCGGAACAGGCGGCGTACGCCCTGGCGCACCTGCGCGGGCTCGGCGGCGCGTGCGCGCGGGCGGGTCGCCTCGATCCACGGCTCGATGGTCTCGGCCGTCCACAGCGGGCCGGACGACAGCTCTTCGTCGGGGATCGGCATGCCGTGGCTGGACCGCCGCCGCCACACCGTGACCAGCTGACGGTCGACGCCGAGCGCGTCGGCGATCTCCGCGATTCCGTAGAAGCGCCGGTTGCCCATGCCTCTGCAATCTGAAATGACACCTATTGACGTCTGAGATGACGTCTGCCATTGTCATCTCAGATAACAGGACGTCATCCTAGCGGTCAGTACCGCTGAACCCCGAGGAGTGACCACATGCTCCGCACCATCACGTCCGCCGGCGCGGTCGCCGGCCTACTGTTCAGCATCCCGGCGCTGGCCGGCCCCGCGAACGCCGCGACGCACTACACCCACGGATCCACCCTGACCGGGGACTGCGCGATTCACGCGAACTACCCCAAGTCGGGGGTGCCGGACCGTACGTGGACCAAGACCAAGATGTCCGGCACCAAGGAGAACACCGTCGGCGTCCGCTACACGTACAAGGGCTACGCAATGGTCCTCGACTACGCCAAGTCGGTCGACCCGAGCTGGGGCTTCATCGCCCAGTCGTGCCTGACCAGCCCCAACGCCCTCAGCCACGGCGACACCGGCTCCCCCCTGGGCGACCTGCAGGCCATCGGCGGCGACGGCGCGGTGAAGAGCGTCCCGATCAGCGCCGAACACTCCGGCAAGAGCGACGTCGCCACGATCCACCTGACGTCCAACGCCTCCATCCGCAGCGACGCCGCGTCCTTCGTGATCGGCAACACGATCGACGGCGACGAGTTCCACATCCCGACGGCACACTGCGGCGCACACTCGTCGACGAGCTGGATCCTCGGCTACTCCCCGGCCGCGGGCCGCTGGGGCTACGTCGAAGCCATGCACCTCCCCGCCTGCCTCTGACCCCGCCACGCCCCGCCAGATGAGAACGCCCCGTGTCACACGGGGCGTTTTCGTCTGCCCGCCGAGGAGACAGTGCTGGACGCGCTCGACGAGGGGGCCGTCACCGAGCACGCGCGTACGGTCGCCGCCGACGCGGGCGGAATCGACGTGTCGTTCAACCTGATCACGCGTGGCGGTGAACCCTCACTACCCCGCGCCTGGCCTCCGACCACGCCGGAACGCCACCTGCGGCCTCACCTCGGATGACTTGACCTCAACTTTGGTTGAGGTCGCATGCTGGGGCATCCACGAGGAAAGGGCGTCGCATGATTCTCGTCACCGGGGCGACCGGGAACGTCGGACGGAACGTCGTAACTGGGTTGCTGGAGCGGGGAGAGCAGGTGCGGGCGCTCACGCGGGATCCCTCGTCGGCCCGGTTGCCGGGTGGGGTCGAGGTCGTGGGCGGGGATCTGGCCGAGCCGGGCGGGCTGGGTGTGGCGTTGCGCGGTGTGGACGCCGTCTTCCTGCTCTGGCCCACGCTCTCGGCCGATCATGCGGCGCCCGCGACGGTCGAGGCGATCGCGGAGCGTACGGGCCGGATCGTCTACGTCTCGGCGCGCGGGGCGGACGGCGGGCGGGATCCCGGCACGATTCTCGGGTCGCACGGCCGGATGGAGAAGCTCCTCAGGGACACCGGCGGTGCCACGTTCCTGCGGCCCGGTGGGTTCGCGGCGAACACGAGGTTGTGGGCGCCGCGGATCAAGGCCACCGGTACGGTGCGCGCGGCCTTCGGTGACATGGTCAGGCCGCTGATCCACGAGAGGGACATCGCGGCGGTCGGTGTCGCCGTGCTCACGTCCGACGGGCACGCCGGCGCGGCGTACGAGCTGACGGGGCCCGAAGGGATCTCCCAGCGGGACCAGGCGGCCGTGATCGGGGCGGCGATCGGCCGGACGGTCCGCTGGGAGGAGCTGTCTCCCGGCGCTGCGCGGGAGGAGATGGTCGCCCAGGGGATGCCCGCGGCGCTCGCGAAGGACATCGTGTCCTCGCAGGCCGCGGCGCTGGGGCATCCCGAGACGGTGACCTCCACGGTGGAGGAGATCACCGGGTGTCCGGCGAGGTCGTTCCGTCAGTGGGCGGCCGACCACGCCGGCGACTTCCGCTGAGTGGCTACCTCAGCGCGCCCCAGCGTACGGGCAGCTCAAGCGGCCCTCTGATGGACGTGCCGCGCTTCCAGCGCATCTCCGCCACGGGGACGGCGAGGCGCATGTCGGGGAACCTCGCGGTGAGCTGGCGGATCACCTCGATGAGCTCCAGCCGGGCGAGGTTGGCGCCGAGGCAGTAGTGCGTGCCGTACCCGAAGGCCATGTGGCGGTTGGGGTAGCGCGCCAGGTCGACGCGTTCGGGCTCGGGGAAGACGCGCGGGTCGTGGTGTGTCGCGTCGTCGCCGATGAGCACCAGGTCGCCGGCGGCGATGGTGACGCCGCCGAGTTCCACGTCGGCGGTCGCGCAGCGGGGCAGGCCGTCCTCGGCGCCGATCGGGATGACGCGGAGGAGCTCCTCGACGGCGCGCGGGATCTCCGAGGGGTGATCCGACAGGTGGCGGAACCAGCCGACGCCGTCCTCGCGGTCCTCGGTGAGCAGCCAGTACACGAACGAGGAGATGGCCGCGGTGGTCGTCTCCCAGCCCGCGAGCATGATCTCGATGCAGAGGGCGATGACCTCCTGCGGCGCGAGGTGCGACTCGCCCTGGGCCAGGATGTGGGCCAGCAGGCCCTCCGTCGGCCGCGTCGCGATGAGGCCGCCGAGGTAGGTGGCCATGCCGACCTGCGCCGCGCTGGACTCCTTCTCGGAGGCCTCGGTGGTGCTGAGGAACGCGTCTCCCCAGGTACGGAACTGGGGGCGGTCGGCCTCGGGGATGCCGAGCAGCTCGCCGACCACGGTCAGGGTCAGCGGCAGCGCGAGGTCCTGCACCAGCTCGGCGGTCCGCGCGTCGGCCATCTCGTCGAGCAGGGACCCGGTGAGGGTCTCGACGCGGGACTTGAGGAGCGCGATGCGCTCGGCGGTGAAGGCGTCCTTCACGGCGCCGCGGAGCCGGTCGTGCTCCTTGCCGTCACTGCCGAGCATGAAGCCCGGCATCTGCGGATAGCCGTCGACCTTGAGCTGGTCCGCTTCCATGCGGCTGAAGTGGCGGCTCTTGCGTACGAACCGGACGTCCTCGTACCCGGTGATGAGCCACGCGCGCAGCATGCTCGGGGCGACGGTGACCTGGGTGACGGACGGCAGCCCCTGGTACGCGGGGCTCAGCGCCAGCGGGGCGCCTTCGGTACTGAACGGGTACAGGGGCGGCTGGCCATCGGGCGGGGTCATAGCCGGCTGTCCTTTCTGCCAAAGCTGGGCACTATTGAAAAATCTGTCAATAGTTACCGTGCGGAGTCTGTCCACGGTGGCGCACTCTTTACATGGACAACGGCTCAAGAAAGGAGCGGATGTCGCGCGTACTAAGGGGGTGCCTAAGTCACGGCCCAGGTGGTGGGCATGCCGAGCAGTGCGAACACACACTGAATGAACGGTGCAATAACAACACCGTCGACACTCCGCCCTTCAGGGCGTCGAGATGACCCATGCTTCACCCCACGGCTCTATGGCCGCAGATACTTCCACCACGGCAGACCGCGTGTCCAGAGCGATGGCGCCCGCTATAGGGGACTTAACAGAACTGCGACTTCTAGTGAAAGGCCTAACTCGTCAAAGGAGCCGTCGGGGTAGCAAAACGACGCCGCCGCCACCGAATCCGGTGGCGGCGGCGTGAGCACTTCGAAGCGTCAGCCGCTGTTTCGTGCGAAGCGGCGCGCGTGGTGGCGTCCGGTGGCGGGAGTCCCGACGTCTCCCAGGCGCCGGCGGATGCCGGGCAGGTCGAGGACGCCGACCACCACAAGCGCGGCACCGCCCGCCGAGAGACACCCGCCGATCACGTCGGCCAGGTAGTGCACGCCGAGATACAGGCGCGCGGAGGCGACGACGGCCGCGAAGCAGACGCCGGCCACGACGGCGAGCGGGCGCATGCTGCCGCGCACGAGCAGGATCAGCAGGAGAGCGATCCCGGCGGCGACGGTCGCGTGGCCGCTCGGGAAGCTCATCTCGGTGTCCGGCGGGATGACCCAGAGCCGGCGCGGAGGCCGATGTTCCGCGATCACCGCCTTGTCCAGAAAGGTCATCGCGAGCGCGCCGATCATCAGGCATCCGGCGAGGAGCGCGTCACGGCGGCGGCGCGCGTACCAGAGCACCGCCGGGACGATCACCGCGACGGCGAGGCCCACGACCGCCTGGGCCGCGAACGTGGCGCCTTTGGCGAGCACGGTCAGCCCGTGGGTCCGCAGCCCGACGAGACGCTCGTCGATCCCGGTGTCGACGCTGGTCACTAACGAGGTCTTGGCGGCGAGTCCGGCCACCGCCATCACAAGCCAGAGGAAGACTCCTCCGCAGATCTTTGCCCGCCCCGACACCTTCGGGTCTCCTTGTCTCCCGGCGGTCTTCACCGCACTTTCATGATCAAGACACCGTATCGGTGTACGGGCGGATACCGTCGGTCATATCGCCCAGGTCGATCGATGCAACCGACCATCGCGACCTGGGGGTCTTGCCCTCGCGTCGTACGCCTTCGCCGTCAGCCAGGTGACGCCGTCACCCTCGGGAGCGTGCCTCCTCCAGCGCGCGGCGTACGAGGACGCGCGCCAGGTGCTTGCGGTACGGCCCGCTGGCGTTGAGGTCGTCGAAGGGCTCGACGCCCTCGGCGGCCTGCGCGGCGGCGTCGGCGATCGGTGCCCCGTCGGCGAGCGCCCGCTCGACGGCGGTGGCGCGCAGCGGCGTCGGCCCCATGTTCACCAGGCCGACGGAGCCGCCCTGCACGGCGACCGCGACGATGGCCCAGTCGATGGCACGCGCCGTGAGCTTGTGGAACGCCCACTCACGCGCCGCCGGACGCGGGATACGGATCTCGGTCAGCAGCTCGTCGGGCTCCAGCGCCGTCTCGAACGGGCCACGGAAGAACTCCGCCGACGGGATCTCACGTACGCCGCCGGGCCCCTGGGCGACCAGGACGGCGTCCAGGGCCAGCACGACCGCCGGTACGTCCGAGGCGGAGTCGCCGTGCGCGATCGAGCCGCCGATCGTGCCCCGGTGGCGTACCTGCGGGTCACCGACGTGCCCCGAGGCATGCGCCAGCAGCGGCAGCTCGTCGGCGAGCAGGCCGGAGTGGACGAGGTCGTGGTAGCGGGTGAGCGCGCCGACCGCGATGTGGTCGCCGTCGGCGCGGATGTAGGACAGGTCGCGTACGCGGCCGATGTCGACGAGCATCTCCGGCTGCGCGAGCCGCAGCTTCATCAGCGGGAGCAGCGAGTGGCCCCCGGCCAGGAACTTCGCCTCGTCGCCGTGCTCGGCGACCAGGCCGATGGCCTCCTCCGCCGAGCCGGCGCGGCGGAACTCGAACCTGGCGGGGATCATGAGGCGTCCTCGGCGGCGGCCAGGATGGCCTTCACGATGTTGTGGTAGCCGGTGCACCGGCACAGGTTGCCCTTCAGGGCCGCGCGTACGTCGCCCTCGGTGGGGTGAGGGTTCTCCCGCAGCAGCGACGTCGCCGCCATCACCATGCCCGGCGTGCAGAAACCGCACTGCAGCGCGTGGTGCTGGTGGAAGGCGCGCTGCACGGCGCCCATCGGGCCGTCCGCGCCGGGCAGGCCCTCCATGGTCACGACCTCGTCGCCGTCGGCCTGCGCCGCGAGCACCGTGCACGACTTCACGGACTCGCCGCCCATGAGCACCGTGCAGGAGCCGCAGGTGCTCGTGTCACAGCCGACGTTGGTCGCGGTGAGACCGACCACGTCACGCAGGTGATCGACCAGCAGCGTGCGGTCCTCCACCTCGTGGCTGGTCCGCTCGCCGTTGACGGTGATCGTGACGTTCACTGGGCGGTCCTCGCTTCGCTGATCGCGGTCCAGACGCGTTCGGGGGTGATCGGCATGTCGATGTGCCGGATGCCGAAGGGCGAGAGCGCGTCCATCACGGCGTTCTGCACGGCGGGCGTCGCGCCGATCGTGCCCGCCTCGCCGATGCCCTTCACGCCCAGCGGGTTGACCGTCGTCGGGGTCTCCATCGAGACGAGCTCGAAGCTGGGCAGCTCCATGGCCGAGATGAAGGCGTAGTCCATGAGGGTGGAGGTGACCGGGTTGCCGTCCGGGTCGTAGACCATCTCCTCCAGGAGCGCCTGCGCGGCGCCCTGCGCGATGCCTCCGTGGCGCTGCCCCTCGGCCAGGACGGGGTTCAGCACCGGCCCCGCGTCGTCGACGGTCACGTGACGTACGAGGCGGGTCCTGCCGGTCTCGGTGTCGACCTCGACGACGGCGACGTGCGCGCCGAACGGGAACGTCGACAGCTCCGAGGAGAACCTCGTGTCCGCGGACAGCCCCTCCGGGCCCGCGCGCTCGGCGAGCCGTCCCCACGACACCCGGGTGCCGGGGACGCCGCGTACGCTCCAGGCGCCGCCGTCGAGGACGAGGTCGGCCGGGTCGGCCTCCATCTCCTCGGCCGCCAGCTCACGCGCGCGGTCCTTCACCTCCAGCGCGGCGTTGTGCACCGCGGTGCCGCCGAGCTGCAACGACCGGGAGCCGAACGTGCCGACGCCCTCGGGGATCGCGTCGGTGTCGCCGTGCTTGACCGTGATCTTGTCCATCGGGACGCCGAGCTCGCTGTTGACGAGCATCGCCCACGCCGTCGCGTGCCCCTGCCCGTGCGGTGAGCTGCCGGTGAAGACGGTCACCGTGTCGTCGGTGTGCACCACCAGCGACGCGGTCTCCCCGGACTCGGGGCCGCCTCCGGTGATCTCCACGTAGGTCGAGACGCCGATGCCGAGCTGGACGACGTCGCCGCGTTCACGGCGGCGCGCCTGGTCGGCCCGCAGCTCCTCATAGCCCGCGGCCTCCAGCACCGTGTCGAGCGCCTTGGCGTACTCGCCCGTGTCGTACGTCGCGCCGGTCGGCGTCGTGAACGGGAACCGGTCCGGGGCGATGAAGTTACGCCGGCGTACCTCCGCGGGCTCCATGCCGATCTCGGCGGCGAACAGGTCCACCGCGCGCTCGACCGCCGCGGTCGCCTCGGGACGCCCGGCGCCGCGGTACGCCGCGACCGGCGCGGTGTTCGTCAGGACCGCGCGGTACGCCGTCTCGACCTGCGGGATGTCGTACACGCCGCAGGCCATCATCATCGTCAGCGCCGGGAGGAACGCGCCGATCCGGGCGTACGCGCCGCAGTCCTGGATGATGTCGAGGCGGAACGCGGCGATGCGGCCGTCGCGGCTGCCGCCGATCTTCACGGTCTGGCGCTGCGCGCGGCCGTGGGTCATGGCCAGCATGTTCTCGTTGCGCGTCTCGGCCCAGCGGAGCGGCCGGCCGGCCTTCCGCGCCGCCCACGGGATGAGCACGGCCTCGCGGTCGACGCCGATCTTGGCGCCGAAGCCGCCGCCGACGTCGGGCGTGATCACCCGGATCGTCGCGGGCTCGATGCCGAGCCGCTCGCAGACGGTGTCGCGCACGGCGTGGACGTTCTGCGTGCTCACCCAGAACGTCAGCCGGCCGTCCTCCCAGGCGGCCGCGGCCGTACGCACCTCCATCGGCGCCGGCGCGAGCCGCTGGTTGACGACCTCGGACTCGACGACCGCCTCGCAGCCCTCGAAGATCCCGTCGTCGAACTTCTCCGCGCCGCCGCTGCCGACGATGTTCGACTCCGTCTCGGGGAACAGCAGCGTGTCGCCGCGGATGGAGGCGTCGGCGGAGATCACCACGGTGAGGTCGTCGTAGTCGACGCCGACCAGCTCGGCGGCGTCCTCGCCCTGGTACCGCTCCTCGGTGATGATCAGCGCCACCGGCTCTCCGGCGAAGCGCACCACGTCTTCGGCCAGCAGCGGCTCGGCGAACGGCCCGTCCGGCTCGTACGGGATGTCGTCCAGGTCGCGCGCCGTCAGCACGGCGACGACACCCGGCGCGCCGAGCGCGTCGGACGTGTCGATCCCGGTGATCCGCGCGTGCGCCAGCGGACTCCGTACGAACGTCACGTACGCCGCGCCGTTCAGCGCGGGCAGCCGCAGGTCCTCGACGTAGGTCGCGCCCGTGGTCAGAAGGCGTGGATCCTCGGTCCGTACGACGCGGGTGCCCAGGATGCTCAAAGTGCCCTCCTACCGAAAGCCTGACTCCGCCTCCGAATCTACGGTGAGAACGCCCCGTTTCGTGCGAACTCTCAGGCACCGGCCGGGGCGGGCCCCGCGGTCGGCGAGCCGAGGAAGGGCGGGAACTTCTCGCCGCCGGCGAGCTTGCCGCCGTACAGCTCGGACACGGTCACGAACTTGTAGCCCTGCGCGCCCAGCTTCTTGAGGATGGTCGGGATCGCGTCGACCGTCGTGGGCCGGATGTCGTGCATGAGGATGATGTGGCCGGGCTTGGCGCTCTTCAGCACGCGCTTCTCGATGAGCGCGGAGTTGTGGTCACGCCAGTCGTCCGTGTCGACGGTCCACAGGATCTGCGCCAGGTTGTCCTGCTTGGCGACCTCGTCCAGCTGCTTGTCCGTGGCCCCGTACGTCGGCCGCAGCAGCACCGGCGAGATGCCGAGCACGAGCTTGATCGCGTCCTGCGTCTTTCCGATCTCTTCCTGGACCTTCGCCTGCGAGGCGCCCGCGAGCTTCATGTGGGTGTACGTGTGGTTGCCGACCTCGTTGCCCTCCGCGACCTCGCGCTTGAGGATGTCGGCGTTCGTCGCCACCTGCGAGCCGAGCACGAAGAACGTCGCCTTCGCGTGGTTGGCCTTGAGCGTGTCGAGCAGCTTCGCCGTTCCCGGAACCGGGCCGTCGTCGAAGGTCAGGGCGATGCACTTGCTGACACGGCAGTCGACCACGGGCTGCGCCTTGTGCTGGGCGGCTTTCTGCTTCGGCTTCCCGGCGACCTTGTGGTCCGCCCCACAGCCGCCGGCGATCAGCGTGCCCGTGAGCACCCCGACCGCCGCGATTCCCACCGTCTTGATTCCCACCGTTGTCCCCCGATCAACGCTTCCCGCGCGGACACCCCTTTCGCTCGCTCCTACCCGTAAGGCGGGACATGGGCGGCATCAGGGTGAAGTCCGAACGAAAGCCCGAAGGATCCTTGACGTGGGCCTTTTGGGTTTCGACCGGGCATGCTGGTGCCCATGCCCGATCACCAGTCCGTCCGGCTCAGCTACGACACGGTCGCCTCGAAGTACGCGGAGGGGTTCCGCGACGAGCTCGACCACAAGCCGCTGGACCGCGCGTTGCTCGCCGCCCTCATCGAGCAGACCTCGCCGCCCATCGCCGACCTGGGCTGCGGCCCCGGGCACGTCGCGGCGTGGCTCGCCTCGCGGGGCGTGGCAGTGGTCGGCGTCGACCTGTCCGCCGCGATGGTCGCGCTGGGGAGATCGGCCTATCCGGCGGTGGAGTTCCGCGAGGGTGACCTGCTGCGGCTGCCCGCCGAGGACTCCTCGTTCGGTGCCGTGGTGGCGCTGTACTCGATCATCCATCTGCCGCCGCACGAGCTGCCGCGGGCTTTCGCGGAGATGCACCGGGTGCTGCGGCCGGGCGGGCGAGCGCTGGTGTCGTTCCACATCGGCTCGGAGGTACGCCACTTCACGTCGTTCCTCGGCCACGAGGTCGACGTGGACTTCCACTTCTTCGAGGTGCCGGACGTCGTGGCCGCCGTCGTGGCCGCCGGGCTCGTCGTGGAGGCGCAGGTGGAGCGCGTGAACTACCCGGAGGAGGTCGAGACCCGCCGCGCGTACGTCATGGCGCGGCGTCCCGCAGCTCCAGAGCCAGACTGACCAGCTCGGGCAGCCAGTCGTGGTCGGTACGGAGCAGGCTCTTGGCCTCCTCGGGCTCGGCCGCGCGTACCTCGACGACCTTCTCCCCGTCGTCGGGGTTGGTCGGCTCGGAGTCGAGTACGGCGTCGGCCCAGCACCACAGCCACGCCTTCTCCGGGTGCGGCTGGTAGGGCCGGTACGGGGTGGGATTCTCGGTCACGCAGTGGTGCGCCCCGATCGTGTGGAGGGGCCCGGCGAGCGAGGCGCCGGCCTCTTCGCGCAGCTCCCGCGCGACACACTCCTCGACGGATTCGTTCTCCTCACGCGTGCCGCCGGGCAGGAACCAGACCGGCCGCTCGTCACGGCACACGACGATCCGGTGCCCGACGAAACAGACGACGTGAATGTTGCTCACGAGCCGGTCCTCGGGCTCCGCGATGGAGAACCGCGCGTCGCCCCCGGCCCACTCCCACCGCTCGGGTGTGAAGAGCCGTGGATACCGTGACGCCTGCTGTGTCATCCGGCCGACGCTATCGGCTTCTCGTACACCGAGATGTGACTGGAGCTGTCAGAGCCGAAGGGCGTACGGTCCCAGCCGGCGTGGCGTTCGACGAGCCTCGAGCCCGGCGAGGCGCGCCATCAGGTCGAGCTCGCTGGGCCAGCAGTAGCGCAACAGGACCGGGTTCATCCGGAAGCCGTTCGCGTCGAGCGTGACGTACTGGCGGGTGAAGTGCTGCCGCGCCCGGTCGAGGCGGGCCAGCCGCATGGTCACGGAGTCCTCGCCGACGGCGGTGGCCTCGACCTGCTGGCCGTTGGCGTACCTGGTCAGGTCAGGGACGAAACACTCGATGACGAACACTCCGCCTGGCTCCAGGACGTTCGCGACGTTGCGGAAGCAGTCGAGCTGGCGTTCCTGGGTGATGAGGTTGAAGAGGGTGTTGAAGACGAGGTAGACCTCGGTGAACGTGCCCTCGACGGGGACGTCGGCCATGTCGCCGATCACGACCGGGATGTCGCTTCCGCCGGGTTTCTGCCGCAGACGGTCGACCATCGCCTCGGACGCCTCGACGCCCTCGACGGCGATGCCTCGTCGCGCGAGGGGAAGCGCGACCCTGCCGGTGCCGATGGCGAGTTCGAGCACGCGGCCCTTTTTGGCCCGCTCGGCGAGGAAGTCCACGGCCGGGCCGGGGTCGCCCTCAAGCCCGTCGTCGTACACGTCGGCCCAGCGCTCACCGAAGAACGCGGGATCCTCGAAGCCGCTCATCCCACCGACAGAACCAGAGCCCTCCCCCGGACGCCACCGGTTTTTCCGGCAGGATCAACAGGTGACAGCCCCTGACCTCATCCGCCGCTACGTGGTCGATCGCCACCTGGACGCTGAAGCCGACCACCATCGGCGGGTCGCGACGATGCTCGACATCACCTCCTGAAAATCGGCCTGGCCGATGTGTCGATTCAGCGCGTCGCCGTTCGACGCGTACGTAACGGCAGGTCATCGTGGCCTTGAAACGAGGGAGCGACAATGCGATTTCTGATGATGCACCGGCTCGACGAGCGTTCACCCGAGGCGTGGAACCCCAGCCAGGAGTTCATGGAGAAGATGGGCGCCTTCATCCAGGACTGGATCGACCGGTCCATCCTGATCACCGCCGAAGGTGTTCTTCCGTCCGAGAAGGGCGCGCGCGTACGCAAGACGCCGGGGGCGGCGATCAAGGCGACCGACGGGCCGTTCACCGAGGCCAAGGAGGTCATCGGCGGCTTCGGGCTGATCAACGCGAAGGACCTGGCGGAGGCCGTCGAGTACGCGGGGCAGTACGCCGACCTGTTCGACGCGGTGGAGGTGGAGGTACGGCAGATCGCGGAGTACGACGATCTCCCGCCTCAGGCCTGACCCCGGTGGTCCGCTCGCCGTCCTGGGCGAGCGGACCTCATCCGGCGGCCTGCTCACCTTCGGACGGGACACCGCCGATGCCCGGCGCGAACCGCTGGAGCTCACCCCGGAAGGCCGGCGGCGCCTAGAGCCTCCTGGGGCGCATTTTCCCTAGTCACGGCACATGTCATCCGGTGTCGGCGAAGGTTTTCGCGATCTCACGTGGGGGCACTCCTGCGGTCGGGCGTCTCTTGCAGTCCGGTGCATCACCGCGCTGACGAAGGAGTGACAGTGTCCGAGAATCGGAGGGTCACGGTGGCCGTGACCGGTGCGGGCGGCACCGGCGCGTCCAAGCGGCTTCTGGCCGCGCTACAGGAGGATGACCGGGTCGCCCACGTCGACTTGCTGGTGTCGGCCAACGGCCGCAAGCTCGCGGCGTTGGAGTTCGGCACTCAGGAGGACCTCGACTCGGTCGCCCAGGCGCTGGGGGCCACGTCGCCGAAGGTGCGGCTGATGGACCCGGCCGATCTCGCCGGTCCGGTGACCAGCGGGAGCTATCCCAACGACGCAATGGTGATCTTGCCGTGCGCGGCCGGGGTGCTCGGCCGCATCGCCCAAGGTCTGGCGCACGACCTGATCGAACGCGCCGCCGACGTGGCGCTGAAGGAACGCCGCAGGCTGGTGCTCTGCCTGCGCGAGACGCCGTTGAACCTCATTCACCTGCGGAACATGGTCGCGGTCACCGAGGCCGGCGCGATCGTCTATCCGATGATCCCCACCTACTACAACGTGCCGGAGACGCTCGGCGAGCTCCAGGACGAGCTGGTGGAGCGGGTGCTCCAACTGCTGGAACTTCAGCGCACCGACCGGTACCGCTGGGACGGCGTCAGCACGCCGGCCCGGCGTGAGCACACCGACCCCGCGTGAGCACGCCGTCGAGACCCACCCGGTGGTGAGCCGCATGGCCTACGCCGACCTGCGCGATTTTCTGCGGACACTCGACCGCAACGGTCAACTGCTCACCTACTCCCGGTCCGTGCGCCCCGAACCCGACCTCGGCGCGGCCGCCCGCGCGACCGCCAACCTCACGGACCGCGGCCCGGCGCTGCTGTTCGACCACATTGACGGCTACGAGCCCGGCAAGGGGCGCGTCGCGATCAACGTCGTCGGATCCTGGCCCAACCACGCGCTGATGCTGGGCCTGGCCAAGGAGACCCCGGTCAAGGACCAGTTCTTCGAGTTCGCCGGGCGCTGGGACGCCTTTCCCGGTCAGGTCGAACGGCGAGATGACGCGCCGTGGCAGGAGATGACGCTGACCGAGGACATCGACCTGTTCCGTTTGCTGCCGCTGTTCCGGCTGAACACCTACGACGTGGGCTGCTATATCGACAAAGCCGCCATCATCAGCCGTGACCCCGACGATCCGGACGACTTCGGCAAGCAGAACGTCGGCATCTACCGGATCCAGGTCAAGGACAAGGACCGGCTCGGCATCCAGCCGCTCGCGGCCCACGACATCGGACTGCATCTGCGGCGCGCGGAGGAGCGCGGTGAGAACCTGCCCATCGCCATCGCCATCGGCAACGAGCCAGTGATCACCACCGTGGCCGGCATGCCGCTGGCCTACGACCAGTCCGAGTACGAGATGGCGGCCGCCATCCAGGGCGCGCCGTACCGCATCGCGAAGGCACCGTTGACCGGCCTGGACGTGCCGTGGGGTTCAGAGGTCGTCATCGAAGGCGAGATCATCGCCGGCGTACGGGAGATCGAGGGCCCCTTCGGCGAGTTCACCGGGCACTACTCCGGCGCCCGCCGCCAGCCGGTCGTCAGGATCCACAGGGTGATGCACCGCCGTGACCCGATCTTCGAGCATCTCTACCTCGGCATGCCGTGGACCGAGATGGACTACACCCTGGCGCTGAACACGAGCGTGCCGCTGTACCGGCAGCTGAAGGCCGAGTTTCCCGAGGTCGCGGCCGTGAACGCGATGTACACACAGGGCCTGCTCGGCGTCATCTCCGTCCGGCAGCGCTTCGGCGGGTTCGCCAAGGCGGTCGGCATGCGCGCGATGACCGTCCCGCACGGCCTGGCGTACTGCAAAGTGATCATCATGGTCGACGACGACGTCGATCCGTTCAACCTCGCGCAGGTCATGTGGGCGCTGTCGGTCCACTACCACCCCCTGCACGACACCGTGACGATCCCGAACCTGTCCGTGCTCGCGCTCGACCCCAGCTCCGACCCGGCCGGGATCACGCACAAGGTCATCCTCGACGCGACGACTCCCGTCGCGCCCGAAACGCGTGGTCACTACTCACAGGTGGTCGGCGAACCCGAGGGCACCGGCGACTGGGAGACCATCATCAAGGGACTGCTGAAGTGAACGACACCACCGTGAACTCGACCATCTGCCCGCGCTGCGACGCTGAGAACGTCCGCGTGCTGACCACCTCGCCCGTGCCCGGCCGGTGGACGATGTACGTCTGCGACATCTGCGTCTACGGCTGGCGCTCGACCGAGCCGCCCTCGGCCACGGACCCCTTGGGCTACCCCGCGGAGTTCAAAATCGACCCTGCGGAGATCGCCGCCCTCCCCGCGATCCCGGCCGTGCCCTCACGACGCCGCTGAGCGGCTCCCCGTACGACGAAAGGCCGATCATCATGGGCGACCTGCCCGGAGACCGACTCCCGGGCGAACTCGTCCGCGCCCTGAGCGACGAGGCGTTGGCCTCCCCGGAGCAGCATGCCTTCCTGCTGGTCACGACCGACGAGGACGGAGCGCCGCGGATCTGCATGGTCAGCGCCGGCGAGCTGCTCGTACGCGACGAACGAAGGCTACGCGTGGCGTTGTGGCGCGGCACGCGCACCGCCCGCAACCTCGGCCGAGGCGGCACCGCACTGCTCTCCGCCGTCTCACCGGGCTCGGTGATCTACGTGAGGGCCACACCCGTTCGGCTGACGAATCCGGAGCCGGCCGGGCCGGAGTACTTCGAGCTGGCCGTCACGGGCGTGACCGCCGACGTCCACGCCGGCATGCCGGTGACCAGCGGCATCACGTTCCGATCCGACGAACCCGACCACGCGGGTACGGTCGCGGGGTGGCAGCGCCAACGGAACCTGCTGGCCCGGGCGACCGCCACGACGAACACGGGCCCTGCCGAGGAGGACCACATGCCGATCGGCGACGCGTCCAACGATCAAGCATCAGACCTCCCGCCTCAGGCCTGACCCCGGTGGTCCGGTCGCCGTCCTGGGCGAGCGGACCTCATCCGGCGCGCCCTTCGGGGCGGCCGGGATCATGCGCTCGGGATCGGCGCGGTCGGCGGCGGGTCATACGTCGCCGGGATCGCGCAGTGACAGCGCCTCGGCGTCACTGAGCCCGTTGCGAGCCGCGACGCGCCGCCGCGCTCGTACCTGCGCCGTGCTCCGTGGCCGGTACTTCGGCTGCCTGCCGCAGCCACAGGGCTCGAACCCGTCATAACGCAGGCCCGCGCCGAGAACCGCGGCGACCGCCGCCCAGCCGCGTACGTCGGCCTTGCGCGGCGCGGCGAAATCGTGCCCCGCCAAGACCATCGGCGCCCGGCAGCGCGGGCAGCGATGCTCGGCCGCGTCCCACGCGCCCTTCTGGCCGCGCCGGCAGGGAACGCATACGTAGTGGACCTTGTAGGTCACCTCCGCGTACGTGCACATGCGCCGAGGCTATCCCCGGCCCGCGACAACCGAGAAGGCGATTTCGCGGTGGGCGTCGTGCTCGGCGAGCCGGGCGACGAGCGCCGCGCGTACGTCGTCGTAGGTGTCGGACCCGAGCGGGAGGCGCAGCGGCGTCTCCCCCGTGTCGACGAGGTCGATCATCGCCTCCGCGATCTTGCGCGGGTCGTTGGGGAGGTCGAGCACTGCACACCTTGCGCCGCCTCATCGACGCACCACTGCCCACCTCTGAGTGAACGCCGACCCCGCATAGGGCATCGGTCACCGGCGGCCGGGCAGCCAGATGGTCTCCTTGAGCGGGCCGAAGACTTCTTGGAGCCGGGGTGAGCGATGCTCGGCCAGCCAGAGGTCCGGGGTGTTGCCGGTGCCGAGCCGGATGCCGTCGATCCAGAAGGGGTCGAAGAAGACCGTGTAGGTGTCTTCGAATGTCATCTCGGCCGCCCGGAAGATCCCCTCGTCGGGGACGGACTCGTTGTTGGTGAACAGCCGCACCGCCGTACAGCGCACGGGGCCGGAAGTGGAGAGGTAGTGCGCGCCGACGCTGGCGGCGAGGAGTTCTTCATCCGGATCGCCGCTCAGTGCCTCGTCATACTCGATCTCGTCGACCGTACGGATGTGAAGACCGCCGTTGTTGTTCACCGCCGTGAACTGAAGGAGCCCATCCTCGGCCTGCAAACACGCGTCGAACGCGTACGGCCGGTGAACCGGGAACGGGCCGGTGCGGTCGATCCAGCCGGGAAGCAGGAGATCCTCGAACCGCGCCGTCTCGAGGAAGGCCAGAACATCGCTCCGCATGGCGGCCCACCATAACGGCGACACCAGACGGCGAAGCGCTTGCCTCGGTAGGCGGATGTGAAGTGTCCGGGCGCTACCCCACGGGCGATCGGTGGCGTGCCCCATCCGGGAGCCTGAGAACCCCGTTCACCTTGGCTGGTCGCATGCCGCGTCTGCGGCCCGCCTGGCCCTTCCCGGCCGGGGCGTCGGCCGCGGCCGGGAAAGGGCCATCTCACTCCGTACTCGAGTCGATCAATCTCCGGTCTGGAGGGTTCGGTGAGGCGATCGGGATCCTTGGGTTATGTCCCCGCCGATCGAGTTGGTCTGAGACGTAATTGCTTTTGCCGACCGCGGCTTTCTTACGCCTCGCCGCGGCCTTGGAATGGCGCCGACACGCCCGACGGCCACGCGAATCGGGAAGGCGCCGACAGGAATGGTGTCAATCACGGTGTTGGTCGCGGCGTCGATTACCGACACCGTGTTCGAGAGGGCGTTGGTGGCGTAGACGCGGGTGCCGCCCGGGCTGACCGCCACACCGCGCGGGCTCGCGCCGACCGGGATGGTGGCGATCACGGTGTTGGTCGCGGTATCGATCACCGACACGGTGTTCGAGCCCAGGTTGGTGACGTACGCGCGCCGGCCGTCCGGGCTGAACGCGACATCAGCCGGATTGTTGCCGACGAAGATGGTGGCGATCACCGTGTTGGTCGCGGTATCGATGACCGTCACCGTGGTCGAGTTGTTGTTGGCGACGTACACGCGTGTCCCTCGCGGACTGACCGCCAGACCGACCGGCCCGGCGCCGACCGGGACGGTGGCGATCACCGTGCCGGTCGCCGTGTTGATCACCGACACCGTGTTCGAAGCGTTGTTGGTGACGTACACGCGGGTGCCTCTGGGACTGACCGCCACGCCAGCGGGAACGCTGCCGACTCCGATGGTGTTGATCACCGTGTCGGTCGCGGTGTCGATCACCGACACCGTGGCCGAGCCGCTGTTGGTGACGTAGGCGCGGGTCCCGAAGGGACTGAACGCCACACCGACCGGCGCGTTCCCGACGGTGATGGTGTCGATCACCGCGTTGGTCACGGTGCTGATCACCGACACCGTGGTCGAACCGAAGTTGGTGACGTAGACGCGCGTGCCGCGGGGACTGATCGCCACACCACGCGGGTTGGCGCCTACGGGGATCGTGGCGATCACGGTGTTGGTCGCGGCGTTGATCACCGACACGCTGCTCGCGTTGAAGTTGGTGGCGTAGGCCAGTGTCCGCCGTCGCGCGGCGACCACGGTCCTGGGCACCGCGAGCGAGCCGGCATCGGCGACATGGCCCGGCATCGGCCGCTGGGAACCGGGCTGAGCCGGGGCGGGCGAGGCCAGCATCGTCACCAGCCCCGCCAGTACCGCCACAACCGCCAGCACCCGCCGGATAGACGACCACCGACCCCACAGTCCAAAACTGCCCGAGAAGCCGGAATAGCGGCTCTCCTCTATTTTCCTGAACAAACGAGCCATGAGATACCTCTGTCGGAGTTTGGAGAATGATAAAGGTTTCCTTCTCCTTACCCGACAGGACGTCGCCGCGGTCGACCCGGAAATACACGCACCAAGAATTTGGTTCCAGCATCGAAATTGATCGTCACATAAACGACAAGCGGATATCCGCGGCTCAAGCCGGCCTAAGCCGGTGCAGGCGCAAGCCGGTCGACTGGTCAGGCTCCACATCGGCCGACTCGACCACGTAGCGGCCCGATGGCATCGTCACCTTCAGCCCGTTCTCAGTCGGTACGTACTGCTCTGGTCGCTGGTCGGGAGAGCCGGTCTCCTCGATGACCACGTCCGCTCCCGGACAGGACGCATCGAACAGGACCAAGGGACCGCCGATATCAAAGATCGCTGTGCCGTCCCACTCCGCGGTGGGGAGGGAAGCCTCTACCGTGGCGACGATGTCGGTCCCGTCCTCGCCGTACAGCCATCGGACGAAGACGCCCAGAGCGGGGATGAACGTCGTACCCGCGGGCTCGTCTCCCATGACGAGCGCGTGAGCGGCCTCACCAACAGAGATCACGCCGACGACGTCATCGATCGTGCAGGCTCGCTCGTAGTCCTCTCCGGCACCCGACCAGCCCGGAAGGACCGTCTGCTCCATCACGAGCAACGGGCCACCTGCCGACTCAACCCAGATCACTCGCCCAGCCCTTCATCTGCGCTCCTTCACGGAACCCTGCACCCCTGAGGCGCCGAGGAGCCTAGCTGCGGCCCTCGCCGTCTTGACGTGCTGGCGAAAGAAGCGCGAACCGGTGGCCACGGTCACGCGGAGACCACGGGGCCGGCGGGCCAATTGCCCGCTAATTGCCCGGGGGCCTTTCGAAGGCCTGGAAAGCATCGAGGCCCAGGCTGGGGATCATGTCCCTGACCTGGGCCTTCGCTGGTGAGAGCGGGTGACGGGAATCGAACCCGCACTACCAGCTTGGGAAGCTGGAGTTCTACCATTGAACTACACCCGCATACGACCCGTAGACCGCCCGCACATGCTACCGGAACCCGCGCCCGTGCGGGTCATGGCACTCACCACCTCCTCGGGGCTGTAGTTTCTGGGGCGTGCTGCTCTCCGATCGTGACCTCAAGGCCGAGATCGAGTCCGGGCGGATGAAGATCGACCCGTACGACGCGGGGATGGTCCAGCCGTCCAGTATCGACGTGCGGCTTGATCGCTACTTCCGGGTGTTCGAGAACCATCGGTACCCGCACATCGACCCTTCCGTGGAGCAGCCTGATCTGACCCGGGAGGTGGAGGTCGACGGGGAGGACGCCTTCATTCTGCATCCCGGGGAGTTCGTGCTCGCTTCGACGTACGAGCTGTTCGCGCTGCCCGATGATCTCGCGGCGCGGCTTGAGGGGAAGAGCAGTCTGGGGCGGTTGGGGCTGCTCACGCACTCGACGGCCGGGTGGATCGATCCGGGGTTCAACGGGCATGTCACGCTTGAGCTCTCGAACGTCGCCACGTTGCCGATCAAGCTCTGGCCGGGGATGAAGATCGGGCAGATGTGCCTGTTCCGTACCAGTTCGCCGACCGAGTTTCCGTACGGGTCGGCGCAGCACGGGTCGCGTTATCAGGGGCAGCGTGGGCCGACGCCCTCGCGGTCGTACCTCAACTTCCACCGCACGTCGATCTGATGGTGCGGCTGACGGCGAGACGCCTGCGGAAGCTGCCGGCGGTCGTTTTCCCGGACGTACCGGTCAGGTTGCTCGACACCGTACGGCTGTTCGACCCGGACGCGGCGGCGGTGGAGGACGGGATCACGTTCGGAGCCGGCGTACGGCTGTCGGGCCCGTACCCCGTCACTCCCGAGCTGGCCGCCAAGGTCAACATCCCCGAAGGGGCGGCGTACGCGGCCAGTGACGGCGGGCCGTTCCAGACGTGGCTGATGCGGGGGCTCGCGCGGCGGTACGGCGGGTACGCGCACCTGCCGCATCGGAGCATCGAGGACGATCCGGCCGAAATCGTGGTCGTGCACACGCCCCGGCGCGTACGGCCGGAGGAGCTGGCCGCGCTCGTTCCCTCGCTGACCGTGCAGAAGCCCGAGGCGGACGGGTCGGTGTTCCTGAGCAGCCAGAAGCTGCACATCCGCTGCGACGGCCCGGGGGTGGAGAGCCTGCGCTGGCTGCTCCCCCTGGCACTCGGCCCGCTGCGCGGCGAGCCGGACCTGCACGGATACCGGTTCAGCGGAGACGCGCGCGTCGCGATGTCCACCGCCCTCGAACTCGCCCGCCGTACGGGCGGCGTCGCCACCGACCGGGACCGCTTCCGCGTCGACGCCTAGGCGTCCGAGACCCCGGAACGGGGCTCGACACGGCGGCCGTAGCCGCCGCGAGCCACACGCGATCCCGGACGGCCGAGGCCGAGCGGCGGACGGGGCAACGGACGGCTGCCCTCCGGACGGCCATGGTCGAGCAGGTACGTCACGTGGCGGGGCGCGACGACGCGCTCCGGACGGTCAAGATCGCGAGCCGGTACGTCGCGTGGCCGGACGCGATGACGGGGCGCGCTCCAGACGGCCAGGGGCGAGCGGCGCGTGCGTGGCAGGACGGGATGCGCCGCTCACCGGAACGGGGCTCCGCCCGCGCCCTCTTCCAGGCGTGCACACGTGTCGCTGCCGGATGCGGCGGGGTCGGCTCACAGAGCCGCGCCCGCCGCCGCGCGATCAGGTCAGCAGTACGGGTCGAGGGCTTTCCGGATGGACGCCGGTGCCGTCTTCATGCCGGGCGCCTGGCACAGGCCGTCCGTGCCGTACGTGATCCCGTGCCATTTCCCGTCGACGAGGCGCACTACCGCGCGTGCCGGATCCGAGGCCGTCTTGGTCAGTTGTACGGACGTGGCCGCCCAGCCGGCGTCGCATGCGATCCGGCCGGTGACCTTGAAGTCCGTCCAGCCCTTGGAGTCCATCGCCTTGATGATCTCGTCGGGGCTCGGGCACGAGGCGCTGGACGCCACCGGCGTCGGGGTGAGGTGGGTGGGTGGGTCGGCGTGGGAGGAGCAGGCCGCGGCGCAGAAGAGCACCATCAGGCAGAGCAGTGGCCGGAACACGAGAGCCCCCTGTGCGAGTCGTACGTCCCCGTCACATGCGTGACCTGATCAACATCGTCTCAAAGGATCAGCGATCAGTGGCCCCAAAACCCGAAAAATAGACTAAGACGCTAGTTTCGGTTTTGCGGCAAATGGGAACCCAACACCCCTCCATCGCGCCTGGCGAAAAATTGAACGACCATCCTACGGAGTACAGATTTCGCCTTCCGATTCCACCATAACGAGACGCCCAATAACGGACCCGCCCCGAGGATATCGCCGACCTGCCGATGTTCGTCTCTCCGCAGACCGTTACGGTCGACGGCGAGGAATACGGCGTCGTTCTCAGCGGATTCAAGCAGAACGGCCAGATCGTCCGGCAGTTCATCAGCCAGGAGAACGGCGCCAACAGCGCCGATGTCGTGGCCATTTTCGCTAAGGCCGGCCGCCCCGACGTACACATCACCACCGTACGCAACAAGGGCGACAGCGCTCAGCTCCGGGACCCGAACAAGAATGTCGTGTCCGAATACGGTTACGGCTCCAAGGCCTCGAAGCCCTGACGGCGGCGCCCCGGGCCCGAATCCGGGCCTGGGGCGGCCTCCCGGGCCGGTGCGGCCCGGTAGAGGACGTGGCGGCGCAGGCGGTGGCCCTCCTCCAGCGACGGGTGGTCGAAGTCGTCGGCGGGGTCGTGGGTCATTCCGATGCGGCGCATCAACGCCTCCGATCGGACGTTGGTCGTGGCCGTGAACGCGACGACCTCCTCCAGTCCCAGATCGTCGAAGGCGAACGCCAGCGCGCGACGCGCCGCCTCGCTGCCGTAGCCCTGGCCCCAGGAAGAGCGCCGGAAGCGCCAGCCGATCTCCACCGCCGGCAGGAAGTGGGCCTCGAAGCTCGGCACCGACAGCCCGGTGAAGCCGATGAACTCGCCTGTCGAGGCGACTTCGACCGCCCAGAAGCCGAACCCGCGCGCCGCGAAGCCGTCCGAGATCAGGTCGGCCAGGCGGTCGCTCTCGGCGCGTGTCAGGACGGACGGGAAGTGCTCCATCACCGAGGGATCGGCGTTGAGGGCGGCGAAGGGTTCGCGGTCCGAGGGGAGCCAGCGGCGCAGGACGAGGCGTTCGGTCGTGAGCTGGGACACGAAGAAATCCTTCCATAGACCACCGGCACGACGCCCGACACGGCTAGTCGGTTGTCACCGACAGCGTGTGTTTTGCACCTTTTTGGGAATAGCCGCTGGGCAGGAGCGGGCCCGAGACGCCGCAGCGGTGCACGCCACACCGCTCGGCCAAGACGAAAGGACGTCGTGTCCAGACTTCGCGTACAAGGGGTCTCCAAGATCTTTGGCCGCAAACCGGCCGAGGCCCTGCGCAGAATCCAGGAGGGCGCCGCCGCGGACGAGCTCCGCAAGAGTGGCGTCACCGCAGCCGTCGCCGATGTCTCTTTCGAGGTCGAGGAAGGCGAGATCTTCGTCGTCATGGGGCTGTCGGGCTCCGGCAAGTCGACGCTGATCCGCATGCTGAACGGGCTGCTCGAACCCACCACGGGCAGCATCGAGATCGACGGCACCGACATCACCAAGATCAGCAAGCAGGAGCTCCGTACGCTCCGCCAGAAGAAGGCCAGCATGGTCTTCCAGCACTTCGCGCTCTTCCCCCACCGCACGGTGCTGGAGAACGCCGCGTACGGGCTGGAGGTACGGAACGTTCCGAAGCAGGAGCGGCTCGAGAAGGCCAGAGGGTTCCTCGGGTACGTCGGGCTGGAAGGCTGGGAGGACCGCTATCCGGACCAGCTCTCCGGCGGCATGCAGCAGCGCGTCGGCATCGCGCGGGCGCTCGCCGCGGAGACCGACATCCTGCTGATGGACGAGGCGTTCAGCGCGCTCGACCCCCTGATCAGGCGCGAGATGCAGGACCTCCTGCTCGACCTCCAGGGACGCCTCAACAAGACGATCGTCTTCATCACCCACGACCTCAACGAGGCGATGCGCCTCGGCGACCGGATCGCGATGCTCCGGGCCGGGCGCGTCATGCAGATCGGTACGGCCGAGGAGATCCTCACCGACCCGGCCAACGACTACGTCTCGCAGTTCGTCGCCGACGTCGACCGTACGCGGGTGCTCACCGCGCGGTCCGTCATGGAGACCCCGATCTCCGTGGTCGAGGCGACCGGCGGGCCCCGCGCGGCGGTGCGCGTCATGCGCGAGACCCAGTCGTCGGGCGCGTTCGTCGTCGGGCGTGACCGCAAGCTGGTCGGTGAGGTGCTCGCCGAGCCGGCGGCGCAGGCCGTACGCGACGGCAAGAACGACCTGGACGGGATCATCGCCACGGACGTGAAGCCGGTCGACCCGGAGACGGCCGTCGCGGACCTGTTCACGCGGTGCGCGGAGAGCGCGCTGCCGGTGCCAGTCGCGGACGCGGACGGCAGGCTGCTCGGCGTGATCCCCCGGGTCACGCTCCTCGCCGCCCTCGGCAACCTGAACGGCCACGAATCGAACGGCCACGGACCCAACGGCCACGGACCGAACGACACCGAGGAGAAGGTGACCGCCGATGCCTAAGCTCCCCGTCGGTGACTGGGTCACCGACATCGTCAACTTCCTCACCAAACACGGCAAGCCGGTCTTCAACACGATCAGCGACGTCGTCGGCGGCCTGGTCCACGGCCTGAGCCACATCCTGAGCGCGCCGCCGTCGCTGGCGTTCGCCGCGCTGGTGGCGATGGCCTGCTGGTGGCTGCGCGGGCTGCTGGCGGCCGTCCTCACCTTCGCCGGGTTGGTCCTGATCGACGCGCTCGGCCAGTGGAACGCCGCCATGGAGACGCTCGCCCTCGTCCTCGTCGCGAGTGTCGCGGCGCTGGTCATCGGGGTGCCGCTGGGAATCCTCAGCGCGCGGGCGCCGTCGTTCGGCGCGGTGGCGCGGCCCGTGCTGGACTTCATGCAGACCATGCCGGCGTTCGTCTACCTGATCCCGGCGATCTCGTTCTTCGGCCTGGGCGAGGTGCCCGGCGTCATCGCGACGATGATCTTCGCGATCCCGCCGGGCGTACGCCTCACCGAGCTGGGGATCCGGCAGGTCGACACGGAGACCGTGGAGGCCGCGGAGGCGTTCGGTACGCCGCCGGCGCGCATCCTCACCCGCGTACAGCTCCCCCTCGCCCTGCCGACGATCATGACCGGCGTCAACCAGGTCATCATGCTGTCGCTGTCGATGGTGGTCATCGCCGGAATGGTCGGCGCCGAGGGTCTGGGCGCCAACGTCTTCGGCGCGATCACGCAGTACAACCTCAGCGCGGGCGCGGAGTCCGGCCTGGCCGTCGTGCTGCTGGCCATCGTGCTCGACCGGATGACGGGCGCGCTCGGGCAGCGGCTGGCTCCGGCCGCGCGGCGCAGCGCCGACCGTGCCGTACGCGGCGGGGTCTCGTCCGTGCTGCGGTACCGCCCGCACCCGAGCGTGGCGGTCACCGGCATCGCCCTCTTCGCCGTCCTGGCCACGACGCTGGGCGTCATCGGCAGCGGCGGGAGCGGCGGCAAGGGCAAGCCGATCACCATCGGCTTCATCCCGTGGGACGAGGACATCGCGGTCACCCAGCTGTGGAAGAGCGAGCTGGAGAAGAAGGGGTACGAGGTCACGCTCAGGCAGGTCGACGCGGGCCCGCTGTTCGCCGGGCTGGGCCAGGGCGACATCGACCTGTTCTTCGACGCGTGGCTGCCCAACACCCACGCCGACTACTACAACAGGTACAAGGACAAGATCGAGGACGTCGGCACCTGGTACGACAAGGCGAGCATGCAGCTCGCGGTCCTCAAGGACGACCCGGCGAACTCCGTGGCCGACCTCAAGGGCCAGGGTGCCCGCTACAAGAACCGGATCGTCGGCATCGAGCCCGGCGCCGGCGAGATGAAGATCGTCAAGAACAAGGTCGTGCCCGGGTACGGCCTGAACGACTTCAAGGTGGTGCAGAGCAGTACGGCGGCGATGCTGGCGGAGCTGAACCGCTCCGCGCAGAGCAAGCAGCCGATCGCCGTGACGCTGTGGAAGCCGCACTGGGCGTACACGAAGTTCCCGATCAAGCCGCTGGCCGACCCGCAGAACTCCTTCGGCTCCGCCGAGAAGATCCACACCCTCGGCCGCCAGGGCTTCGGGAAGGACTTCCCGGAGCTGGACGGCTGGCTGAAGAAGTTCAAGATGTCCGACACCCAGCTTTTCCCGCTGGAGGACCTCGTCGTCAACAAGTACAAGGGCAAGGAGGCCAAGGGCGTCGCGGAGTGGGAGAAGAGCAACCCCGCCATCGTCAAGGGCCTGACCCGCTGACCAGCGCCTTGACCAGCCCCGCTGTCATGTCCGTGTCGCTCGTACGGCACGGGCATGACACGCGGAGTTAACGTGAAACAGTCTCATTCCGCAGTCAGAGCATGACCAATCGCAATGCCGCCAATGTTTCTGGCCGTCAAGGGCTGGCCATTCCGCGGCAAAGTCGCTAGTTTCAAGGGGACGCGCTACCAGCCAGTTCGGTTGACGCAAGTCGGAGTGACTTGGGTCACACGTACTGGCGGGTGCGTTGGCGGTGTCACCCCAATCCCCGCTCCCCCCGGGGTGGCACCGCCACAAACTTCCCGGAACAGTCGAAGGGCCCGCCACCCCCAGGTGGCGGGCCCTTCGTCTTGGGTCCTACTCCGCGGCGGCGGCCTGCGGCTCGCCCTTGACGGACTTGATCAGAAGCTGGGCCACGTCGACGACCTCGACGGACTCCTTGGCGCCACCGGAGTTCTTCTTCTCGTTGATGGCGTCACCGAGCATCACGAGGCAGAACGGGCAGGCCGTCGAGACGGTGTCCGGGTCGGTCTCCAGGGCCTCGTCCACGCGCTCGGTGTTGATGCGCTTGCCGATGCGCTCCTCCATCCACATGCGCGCGCCGCCGGCGCCGCAGCAGAAGCCGCGCTCCTTGCACCGGTGCATCTCCTGCGTCTCCACGCCCGGGACCTTGGCCATGATGTCGCGAGGCTGGGAGTAGACCTTGTTGTGCCGGCCCAGGAAGCACGGGTCGTGGTAGGTGATCTTCTCTTCGATCGGCGTGACCGGCGTGAGCTTGCCCGTGTCGACGAGGTGGGACAGCAGCTGGGTGTGGTGCACGACCTCGTACGTGCCGCCGAGCTGCGGGTACTCGTTGGCGAGCGTGTTGAAGCAGTGCGGGCAGGTCGCGACGATCTTCTTGACGCCCGCCTCGTTGAGCGTCTCGACGTTCTGCTGGGCGAGCATCTGGAAGACGAACTCCATGCCCAGGCGCCGCGCCGGGTCGCCGGAGCAGGCCTCCATCGGGCCGAGCATGGCGAACTTCACGCCCGCGATGTGCAGCAGCTCCGCGACGGCCTTGGTGGTCTTCTTGGCGCGGTCCTCCAGGGCGCCCGCGCAGCCGACCCAGAAGAGGTACTCGGTGTCGTCGGGCATGGAGTCCTCGACGACCGGGACCTCGAAGTCGAGCTCGGACACCCAGTCGAGACGCTTGGTCTCGGACATGCCCCAGGGGTTGCCCTTGTTCTCGAGGTTCTTCAGCATCACGCCGGCCTCGGACGGGAAGCTCGACTCGATCATGACCTGGTAGCGGCGCATGTCGACGATGTGGTCGATGTGCTCGATGTCGACCGGGCACTGCTCGACGCAGGCGCCGCAGTTGGTGCAGGACCACAGCACGTCGGGGTCGATGACGCCCATCGAGGCGGCGTCGCCGACGAGCGGGCGGCCGGCCTCCTTCAGGACGTCCTCTGGGAGGTTCTCCCGCTCGCTCTCGTCCGCGAGGATGTACGGCGCCTTGGCGAGCGCGTGGTCGCGCAGATCCATGATGAGGGTCTTGGGCGACAGCGGCTTGCCGGTGTTCCAGGCGGGGCACTGCGACTGGCAGCGCCCGCACTCGGTGCAGGAGGCGAAGTCGAGGTAGCCCTTCCAGGTGAAGTCCTCGATCTTGCCGCGCCCGAAGGTGTCCTCGTCGGGGTCGGCCTCCTCGAAGTCGATGACCTTGCCGTCGCTCATCATCGGCTGCACGGCGCCGAGGCCGTCCGGGCGGCGCTTGAACATGATGTTCAGCGGGGCCAGGAAGATGTGCAGGTGCTTGGAGTTCAGCACGATGATCAGGAACACCAGCATGACGCCGATGTGCAGCAGCAGGCCGACGGACTCCAGCGCGTCGTCCGCGGTGTGCCCGAGCGGCTTGAGCGCGCTGCCCACGAGGTGGGACATGAACGCCCCGTCGCCGTACGGGAAGTTGCCCGTCGCGACGCCGGCGCCGCGGAACAGGAACATCGTCCAGACGACGTTGAAGATCATGAACAGGACGAGCCAGGCGCCGCCGAGGTGCGAGCCCTTGAAGCGCGACTTACGGTCGAGCTTCTTGCGGCGAGTTCTTGATCCGGATGCCCGCGAAGACGATCAGGCCCAGGAACGCGGCGACCGCGATGAAGTCCTGAAGGAAGCCGAGGGCGTCCCACTTGCCGACGAGCGGGATGTGGAAGTCGAGCCCGAAGATCAGGGCGCCGTACGCCTCCAGGTAGACGGTGGCGAGGATGATGAACGCCCACATCACGAAGAGGTGCGCGAGCCCCGGGATGGTCCACTTGAGCAGCTTCTTCTGCCCGAGGACCTCCACGACCTGGCCCTTGACGTCCTCGCCGATGTTCTCCTTGGCGGAGGCGGTCCGGTCGGGCGCAGGCTGGCCGTTCGTCGCCAGCTTGTACAGGAACAGGACTCGCCGACCGGCGAGCGCGAGCGCGACCACCGTTGCGGCGAGCCCGATGATCAACCTCAGAGCCACGTTTCCGTCCTCCTGGTACGGGTGGCAGTCAGCGTACGGCTCGCGACTGACCGGTACTAATGGGGCTTTGTATCCTACCGGTCAGTAACTTTATGGCCACCCCCAGGGGCCCGGTTTTCACCGGACCCCTGTGGCCAACCTCACTCAGCCGCCGGGTTGCACCTTCGCGTGCTTCGGCGGCGAGTCCGTCCAGGAAGCGTCCACCAGAGCCTGCCAGTCCAGCACCGTTCCCGGCGGATATACCCCGCTCCGCCCGGGAGCCGGACTCTTGACGGCGACCCTCTCGTCGGCGAGCAGCCGGCCGGTGGACGGCTCGATGATCAGTCGGATCACGGCCCGCTCACCTTCGCGCATCTCGACCGCGACACCGCGGCGGCCCAGGGGGTCGGTGACCGCGCCGGTGGCGCGCACGTCCGCCAGCCCGGCGAGCATCCGGTACGCGGCGACACGGACGGCCGGCGGGACGGGTTCGCCCTCCAGCAGACTCGCGGCGGCCTCGAACATCCACTGGTCAGGCGTCTGCCAGTCCTGGCGGCCCTCCTTACGGCCCAGGAAGTACGCGCGCAGCCGTACGGGGTCGGCCGGAAGCCGCCGGAGCCGCTCCAGGGATCCGTCGGGGAAGGCCGAGTCGAAGGCGGTCTCGTCCCGCCAGACGCTCCACGACCCCGCCCCCGCGTTCAGCCGCGCCGACGGCAGGCCGGCGACCGGGAACACCGACGGGGAGCCGGCACGCCGCCACGCCGCCACGTCAGCCGCCGCGACCGGCCCGGCGCCGAGCGGACGCCGGGCGTAGAAGTGCGTCGTGGTGCCGCCATGGCCGGCCTTGGTCTGCGCGTGCGTACGGCGCGGGCTGTGCGCGTTGGTCCAGTCTTTGTAGTCGGAACGCTGCTCGACAAGGTACCTCTCGCCGTGCCCCTGGGCGATGACGGTGCGGCCGTACCGAAACTCGGTGAACCAGTAGGTGCCGCCGGCCGCCTGGGCGCGCGCGGACGACTCCGCGGCCGTCAGCAGCACCCGCCGGGCCGACATCGGCACCGGTGCCGGCGGCGCCGTCGTACGGTGTGCGCCGCCGAGTTGGGTCGCGACCACGGTCACCGCCGTCGCCGCGGCGACCAGGCCGAGCCCGGGCAGCGCCCAGCGTGCCCTCCTCCTGGGCCGCGCAGGCGCGGCCAGGCGGGCGCGGGCGTCTGTGATCTCCTGCCGGGTGGGGGCCGGCGGCTGGGCGTACAGCTCGCGGACCATGTCGACCTCATCCATCGTGGACCTCCAGGTGGGCGCCGCCCAGGGTGGCGCGGAGCTTCTTCCTGGCCCGGTTCAGCCGTGAGCCGACCGTGCCGTACGGGATGCCGAGCGCGACGGCCACTTCCTCATGGCTCAGCTGGGCCAGCGCGACGAGCAGGATCACGTCGCGGTCGCCACGTGACAGCCCGGCGAGGGCGCCGGCGAGAGGTCCACGCAGCGCCTGGGCGTTGAGGATCCGCTCCTCCGGTGCCTCGGCGGCCTCCTCGGGCGCGAGCCGTTGCATGGCGCGCAGCGCCCGCGACTCCCCGCGCCGGTGCTTGCCGACGAGGTTGGTCGCGAAGCCGTACAGCCAGGTACGGACGCTCGCGCGCGTCTCGTCGTACCGGCCGCGTTTGCGGAAGGCCGCCAGGAACGTCTCGGCGGCCACGTCGGAGGCGTTCTGCGGTCCGAGCCGCCGGGCCACGTACGCGTGGATCTCCTCGAAGTAGACGTCGAAGACCTCGCCGAAACGCTCCGGGGCGTCCAGGGACTCGCGGATCGCGGCGGCGGCACGAGACGCGCATGTCGCCGCGTCGCGCACGGCGGTCATGTCGGGCTCGATCTCATGTGCGGCCTCTCTAGGGGTGATGGCGGTCGTCCTGGTATCACCCGATGCCTCCGGCCGCTTTCACGCTCTGGGCGCATCCGCCCGAGCATGCGTAATGGGCGGCATGAGTAAATAGAGTCCTACGCTCACATCCGACCCGATATATACCGGTTCGCGCTGGTCAAAGGTCTGGGGGTGTACGTGAAGATTCAGCCCCGGGTGACCGCCGTTTCGGCGGTGGTGGCCCTCCTGGCGGCTCTGGCCGGGCCTCCTCAGGCCCTGGCCGAGGTCGTACGGCCTGCCAGGCTTCTCGCGTCCACTCCGCGATCGTTCACCTTGAAGATCCACAGCGAGTACCAGACCACCAGCTACTACTGCGTCCCCGCGTCCACCTCGATGAGCCTGGCCACGTTCGGGGTGAAGGTCAGTCAGGCCACGCTGGCCAAGAAGATGAGGACCACGCTCAAGGGCACCGGCGGGACCAACGCGGCCCGGGTCATGGACGGGTACATGCACCCGCGGCGGTTCGACGACAAGATCGTGGGGGACGTCGTCGGGCATCCGGCGGTTCTCATGGAGCGGGTGGCGTACGACGTGGGCACGCTGCGCCGGGCCCCGGTGATCCAGGTGTGGATGGAGCAGCTCCCCTGGAACCACGGCAAGGTGAAGGGCCAGGCCATCGGGCACGCGATCGTCGCGTACGGCTACAACCGACAGGCCGGCACGATCACGGTGTTCGACCCGTGGAAGCCGACCGGTGGCGTTCACACGCTCGCCGCCGCGGCGCTGGCACGCACGCTCCAGACCGACGCGGGCATGCACTACATCTCACGCCTGTGAGCCGTCCCCCGGGGGGCGGCTCATGTCAGGGGACGGTCGAGCGTTGCGGCGGGAACAAAGTCGGACGGGTCCCTCGTTATACCCGGCGAGCAAGTTGAGCGTGGTGGACTCAAGTCATTTGACAGCGGCCAGGGGCCTCGGGCAATCTTGCGTCTGCTGAACTCAGCTTCAACGACTCTCTGGATAAACAGTCGGAGGAACCAAACCATGGCACGAGCGGTCGGTATCGACCTTGGGACGACCAACTCGGTCGTCGCGATCCTGGAGGGTGGCGAGCCCACCGTCATCGCCAACGCGGAGGGGTCGAGGACCACGCCGTCCGTCGTCGCCTTCGCCAAGAACGGCGAAGTTCTCGTCGGTGAGGTCGCCAAGCGCCAGGCGGTCACCAACGTGGACCGCACCATCCGGTCGGTGAAGCGCGAGATGGGCACCGACTGGAAGACCAAGATCGACGACAAGGACTTCAACCCTCAGCAGATCAGCTCGTTCGTTCTGCAGAAGCTGAAGCGCGACGCCGAGGCGTACCTCGGTGAGAAGATCACCGACGCGGTGATCACGGTCCCGGCGTACTTCTCGGACCACCAGCGGCAGGCCACCAAGGAGGCCGGTCAGATCGCGGGCCTCAACGTCCTGCGCATCATCAACGAGCCGACGGCCGCCGCCCTCGCCTACCACCTCGAGAAGGAGGGCGAGGCCACCATCCTCGTCTTCGACCTCGGTGGCGGCACCTTCGACGTCTCCCTCCTGGAGGTGGGCGACGGAGTGGTCGAGGTCAAGGCCACCAACGGCGACAACCACCTCGGTGGTGACGACTGGGACCAGAAGGTCGTCGACTGGCTGGTCACCAAGTTCAAGAACGCCAACGGCGTCGACCTGTCCAAGGACAAGATGGCGCTCCAGCGCCTGCGCGAGGCCGCGGAGAAGGCCAAGATCGAGCTCTCCAGCTCGTCGGAGACCAGCATCAACCTGCCGTACATCACGGCGTCCTCCGAGGGCCCGCTCCACCTGGACGAGAAGCTCACCCGGGCCGAGTTCCAGAAGATGACCTCCGACCTGCTCGACCGCTGCAAGGCCCCCTTCCAGCAGGTCGTCAAGGACGCCGGCATCAACCTGAACGACATCGACCACGTCGTTCTCGTCGGTGGCTCCACCCGTATGCCCGCCGTCGCGGAGCTCGTCAAGGGCCTCACCGGTGGCAAGGAGGCCAACAAGGGGGTCAACCCCGACGAGGTCGTCGCGGTCGGCGCGTCCCTGCAGGCCGGTGTCCTCAAGGGCGAGGTCAAGGACGTCCTCCTGCTGGACGTCACCCCGCTGAGCCTGGGCATCGAGACCAAGGGCGGCATCTTCACCAAGATCATCGAGCGGAACACCACGATCCCGACCAAGCGGTCCGAGGTCTTCACCACCGCCGATGACAACCAGCCGTCCGTGGAGATCCAGGTCTACCAGGGCGAGCGCGAGATCGCGGCTTACAACAAGAAGCTCGCGACCTTCCAGCTCACCGGCCTTCCGCCGGCGCCGCGCGGCGTGCCGCAGATCGAGGTCACGTTCGACATCGACGCCAACGGCATCGTGAACGTCGGCGCGAAGGACCTCGGCACCGGCAAGGAGCAGTCGATGGTCATCACGGGTGGGTCCGCCCTGCCCAAGGACGACATCGACAAGATGATGCGCGAGGCCGAGCAGTACGCCGAAGAGGACAAGAAGCGCCGCGACGAGACCGAGACGCGCAACAACGCGGACACGCTCGCCTACTCCACCGAGAAGTTCATCGGCGAGAACGGCGACAAGATCCCGGACGACGTGAAGTCCGAGGTCCAGGCGGCGCTGGACGACGTCAAGAAGACCCTTGAGGGCACCGACGTCGACGCGATCCGTACGAGCTCCGAGAAGCTCGCCCAGGTCAGCCAGAAGATGGGCGCCGCGATGTACGCCCAGAACCAGCCTGGCGAGGGCGAGGCCCCGACCGCCGACGGCGCCGCCGACGAGCCGCAGGACGACGAGGTCGTCGACGCGGAGATCGTGGACGACGAGAAGGACACCAAGGGCGAGAAGCGCGAAGGCGGCGCGGCGTGAGCCGCACCCACCCTGAAGGCCCTCGACGCGAGGAGGAAGCGTGACGGAGCGTCGTGACGACGCCGAGGAGCGCGAGGGACCGGTGATCCGCGACAAGCGGCGCATCGATCCCGAGACGGGAAAGGTCCGGGAGCCGGCGACGCCGGCTCCCGAGGCCCCCGCCGACGACAGCGCTCCCACGGAGAAGGACACCGGAGAGGCGGCCGACCTGAAGAAGCAGCTGGCCGAGCGAACCGCCGACCTGCAGCGCCTGCAGGCGGAGTACTCCAACTACCGCAAGCGAGTCGACCGTGACCGGGCGCTCGTCCGCGAGCAGGCGCTCGCGAACGTCCTGTCCGAGCTGCTGCCGGTGCTCGACGACATCGGCCGCGCGCGCGAGCACGACGAGCTGACCGGCGGGTTCAAGCAGGTCGCGGAGGCATTGGAAGGGTCGGCGACCAAGCTCGGCCTGGTGCGCTTCGGCACCCCGGGTGAGCCGTTCGACCCGAACGTCCACGAGGCGTTGATCCACTCCTACTCGGCCGACGTCTCAGAGCCGACGGCCGTGCAGATCCTGCAACCGGGCTACGGCATCGGCGAACGGATCCTGCGGCCGGCCCGCGTGGCCGTGGCCGAGCCCTCGGGCGACACCGAGGACGCGGACACCGACGAGGAGGCCCCGGCGACCGCCGAGGCCGAGTCCGAGGGCCCCGCCTCCGACGAGGGCTGAGACGAGAACGACAACGAAGCGAGGTAAGGGACGCCAGTGAGCACCAAGGACTTTTTGGAGAAGGACTACTACAAGGTCCTCGGTGTTCCGAAGACCTCCACTCAGGACGAGATCAAAAAGTCCTACCGGAAGCTCGCACGCAAGTGGCACCCCGACGCCAACAAGGGCGACGCCGAGGCCGAGGAGAGATTCAAGGAGATCTCCGAGGCGTACGACGTCCTGTCCGACGAGAAACGGCGTAAGGAGTACGACGAGGCCCGCAGCCTGTTCCGCGGGCCTCGTCCGGGCGGCGGGCAGGGCGGCTTCGGTTTCGACCTGGGCGACCTGTTCGGCAACACCGGCGGCCAGCCCGGGGGCACCACGGGTGCCGGTACGGGCACGGGCGAGCGCATCGGCGACCTGTTCGGCGGCCTGTTCGGCCGCGGCGGCCGTACGACGACGAGCCAGCGGGCGCGGCGCGGCGCGGACGTCGAGACCGAGGTCACGCTGACGTTCGCCGAGTCGATCGAGGGCAAGACCGTGCCGCTCCGGCTGACCAGCGAGGCCGCCTGCCCGACCTGCCGGGGCACCGGCGCGAAGGCCGGTACGGTGCCGCGGGTCTGCCCGCGCTGTGAGGGCACCGGCCAGGAGAGCAGGAACGCCGGCGGGTTCGCCTTCTCCGAGCCGTGCCGTGAGTGCCACGGCCGCGGCCTCGTCGTCGACGACCCGTGCACCACCTGTTACGGCAGCGGGCGCGCGCAGAGCACGCGCACCATCCAGGCGCGCATCCCGGCCGGCGTACGCGACGGCCAGCGCATCCGGCTCAAGGCCAAGGGCGCTCCAGGTGAGGCCGGCGGGCCGAGCGGCGACCTGTACGTCCTCGTGCACGTCAAGGCGCACAAGGTGTTCGGCCGTTCCGCCGACAACCTGACCATCACGGTTCCGGTCACCTTCCCCGAGGCGGCTCTCGGCGCCGAGATCAAGGTGCCGGTGCACAACGGGCAGCCGGTGACCCTGCGCATCCCGGCGGGCACGCCGAACGGCCGTACCTTCCGGGTGCGCGGCCGCGGCGCGACCCGGCGCGACGGCACCAAGGGCGACCTGCTCGCCACGGTCGACGTCCAGGTTCCTCAGGGTGTCGACGATACGACCCGCGAGGCACTGGAGAAGATCAGAGCGACGCACAACGGCGACGACCTGCGCAGTGACCTGCTGCGAATGGCCAAGGAGGAGTGATCGGCGTGGATCCGTTCGGCGACGACAGCCCGGTCTACGTCATCTCCGTGGCCGCCGAGCTGTCCGGACTGCACCCGCAGACGCTCCGGACGTACGACCGGATGGGTCTCGTCTCGCCCGGACGCACGTCCGGGCGGGGCCGCCGCTACTCCATGCGCGACATCGTCCTTCTCCGGGAGATCCAGCGGCTCTCCCAGGAGGAAGGGATCAACCTCGCGGGTATCAAGCAGATCCTCGACCTGCAACGCGAGAACGCCGCCCTGGCCGATGAGGTCGTACGGCTGCGGGGGCTCGTCGAGGACATGGGCAACGAGCTGGAGTCCACCCGCGCGGTGGCCGCCCGGCTCGCCCGTTTGAAGAAGCACCCCTGAGTCGCCGACCGGCACCGAGCTGGTGCCGATCCGGCAGACCAGCGTGGTGGTGTGGCGGGCACGAGGGGAGGAATAGGTGGACTACAAACTTACGCAGAAGAGCCAGGACGCGCTGTCCGTCGCGGTCCGCAGGGCGGCGACCGAGGGTAACCCTCAGGTCGAGCCCGTGCACCTGCTCGTCGCGCTGCTGGGGCAGGGCGACGGCACCACCGCTCCGCTGCTGGAGGCCGTGGGCGCGGACCCGAAGGCGCTGCGGCGCGTCGCCGAGGAGCAGCTCGCGGCGCTGCCGAAGGCCGCGGGCGCCACCGTCGCCTCGCCGCAGCTCTCGCGGCCGATGCTGGTCGTGCTGAACACCGCGTCCAACCGCGCCAAGCAGCTTGAGGACGAATACGTCTCGACCGAGCACCTCCTGGTGGGGCTGGCCGCCGACGGCGGCACGGTCGCGACGCTCCTGAAGGACAACGGTGCCGGGCCGGACGCCCTGCTCGACGCCTTCGAGAAGGTACGCGGCTCACGCGCGCGTGACCAGCGACAACCCTGAAGACACCTACCAGGCGCTGGAGAAGTACGGCGTCGACCTCACCGCGCAGGCCCGCGAGGGCAAGCTCGACCCGGTGATCGGCCGCGACACCGAGATCCGGCGCGTGGTGCAGGTGCTGTCGCGGCGTACGAAGAACAACCCGGTGCTGATCGGCGAGCCCGGCGTCGGCAAGACGGCCGTCGTCGAGGGCCTCGCCCAGCGGATCATCGCCGGCGACGTCCCGGAGACGCTGAAGAACAAGCAACTGGTCTCGCTCGACCTCGGCGCGATGGTCGCGGGCGCGAAGTTCCGCGGCGAGTTCGAGGAGCGGCTCAAGGCCGTCCTGAACGAGATCAAGAAGAGCGACGGCCGCATCGTCACGTTCATCGACGAGCTGCACACCGTCGTGGGGGCGGGCGCCGCCGAGGGCTCGATGGACGCCGGCAACATGCTCAAGCCGATGCTGGCACGCGGCGAGCTGCGGATGATCGGCGCGACCACGCTCGACGAGTACCGCGAGCGGATCGAGAAGGACCCTGCGCTGGAGCGCCGGTTCCAGCAGGTCCTGGTCGGCGAGCCGACCGTCGAGGACACCATCGCGATCCTGCGCGGGCTCAAGGGCCGGTACGAAGCGCACCACCAGGTGCAGATCTCCGACGCCGCCCTTGTGTCGGCGGCGGCGCTGTCCGACCGCTACATCACCGCCCGTTTCCTGCCGGACAAGGCCATCGACCTGGTCGACGAGGCCGCGTCGCGCCTCCGCATGGAGATCGACTCGCGGCCCGTCGAGATCGACGAGCTACAGCGTGTCGGTCGACCGGCTGAAGATGGAGGAGCTGGCGCTCGAGAAGGAGTCCGACGAGGCGTCGAAGCAGCGCCTCGAACGCTTGCGTGCCGAGCTGGCCGACAAGCAGGAGCACCTCAACGCTCTCAATGGGCGCTGGGAGCAGGAGAAGGCCGGCCTGAACAAGGTCGGTGAGCTGAAGAAGCGCATCGACGACCTGCGCGGCCAGGCCGAACGCGCCCAGCGCGACGGCGACCTGGAGACCTCCGCGCGCCTGATGTACGGCGAGATCCCCGTACTGGAGGTCTCGCTGCGTGAGGCCGTGGAGGCCGCGGAGAACCGCGACGCCATGGTCAAGGAGGAGGTCGGCGCCGACGACGTGGCCGAGGTCGTGTCATCGTGGACCGGAGTCCCGGTCGGCCGGCTGCTGGAGGGCGAGACCAGCAAACTGCTCCGCATGGAGGACGAGCTGGCCCGCCGCCTCATCGGCCAGCGCGACGCCGTACGCGCGGTCTCGGACGCCGTACGCCGGGCACGGGCCGGCATCTCCGACCCCGACCGCCCGACCGGCTCGTTCCTGTTCCTGGGGCCGACGGGTGTCGGCAAGACGGAGCTGGCCAAGGCCCTCGCGGACTTCCTGTTCGACGACGAGCGGGCGACGATCCGCATCGACATGAGCGAGTACGGCGAGAAGCACTCGGTGGCGCGACTCGTCGGCGCCCCTCCCGGCTACGTCGGGTACGAGGAGGGCGGCCAGCTCACCGAGGCGGTACGCCGCCGCCCGTACAGCGTCGTGCTGCTCGACGAGGTGGAGAAGGCCCACCCGGAGGTCTTCGACGTGCTGCTCCAGGTACTCGACGACGGCCGCCTGACGGACGGCCAGGGCCGTACGGTCGACTTCCGCAACACGATCCTGATCATGACGTCGAACCTTGGATCCGGGTACCTGGTGGATCCTTCGCTGGACGCGACGGCGAAGCGCGACGGCGTGCTGAACGCGGTGCGCGCGAGCTTCAAGCCGGAGTTCCTGAACCGCCTCGACGATGTGATCATCTTCGACGCGCTGTCGACGGAGGAGCTCACCCGGATCGTCGACCTGCAGATCGACCGCCTGGCCCGTCGCCTCTCCGACCGCCGCCTGACGCTGACGGTGACGGACGCGGCCCGCGAGTGGCTGGCACTGACGGGCTACGACCCGGCGTACGGCGCCCGGCCGCTGCGGCGCCTGGTGCAGAGCGCGATCGGCGACGAGCTGGCCCGCGAGCTGCTCGGCGGAACCTTGCGCGACGGAGACGAGGTCCTCGTCGACGTCGACTCGGCCGCCGACAAGCTCACGGTGAAGCGCGCCTGAGGTTCTTTTGGGGGCGGCCCGGGGCGGGCCGCCCCTTTTAGAGTTCGTGCCGCTCTCTACCGCGCTACGCTGCTCTATATGCTTGGGAGAGCTGGCTACATGACGACGCGGCGACCACCCCATGTATGGAGCGGCGAAGCGATGGGCTCGTATTCTGGCTGCATGACGACGACCAGCCATGAGGAGCGTGCGGCGCTCATCGCGCTGCTGCGTGCCCAGCCGCAGGGCCTCAGCTGGCCTGAGATCACCGCTGAGGTTCTCGAGGCGGGCAGCGCCGTCCAGGTATGGGAACGGCTGGAGCCGCCGGCGCTCCTGGAGCCACCGGGTCGGCAGAATCCACTCCACGAGGCGGGCGAGGAGCTCGCGCACTGGGCCAGGGAAGGCTGCGAACTCCTGACGGTCCTCGACTCGGAGTATCCGGAGCGGCTACGCGGCGTCCACCAGGCTCCGCCGGTGCTGTTCTACCGCGGGTCGGTGAACCCTCGCGACGTTGGCGTGTCGATCGTCGGTTCCCGTGAGGCCTCGGACCAGGGGCTCAGGATCGCGGCCAACCTCGCGCGTGAACTCGCCGGCCGACACGTCACCGTCGTATCAGGGCTGGCTCTGGGGATCGACGCCGCCGCGCATCGATCCGCCCTGGAGGCCGGCGGGCGCACCGTCGGCGTCATCGCGACCGGTATCAACAAGACGTATCCGGCCCAGAACCGGGACCTTCACCAGGAGATCGCCGAGAAGGGCCTGCTGCTGTCGCAGTTCTGGCCGGACGCCCCTCCGCAGAAGCACACGTATCTGATGCGGAACGCCACGATGTCGGGGTACGGCATCGCCACCGTCGTAGTGCAGGCCGGGGAGACGAGCGGAGCACGAACCCAGGCCCGCCTAGCCGTCGAGCACGGCCGACCGGTGATCCTCACCGACCTGGTGGTGAACGCCAACGAGTGGGCCAAGGCACTCGTCGGACGCCCCGGCGTCCATGTGGCTTCGGACATCGGCACGGTCATGTCCATCGTCGACGATCTCATTGGGGCCCTCGCCGATGGGGCTCTCCACAAACTGGTCACGGCTTGAACCCACCCGGCCGCGAGCGCATCGACCAGCTCTCGGCGGCGCTGATCGCAAAGGCGGGTGGCTATCTGCGCAACCCCATCCGCAAGTCGGGCGTGACCTGCGCTGTGTGCACCACTCCAAGTGATGGCGATCCCCTGTGCGCCCCCTGCCGGGGGCATAGCAGAACACCCGGCGTCGCAGACTTAGTCGTGCCCTCGCTTATGTTTTCGGGGGCGCCCAGTCCGGTTATCTCATGCGCCAGTACAAGGGTCGGACCCCGCAGCAGGAGCTACGGGACATCCTGGCGGGGCTCATGTTTCTGGGCAGGTCTCTCCATGGCGGCTGCGCTGAACGAATCGCCGGCTTACCGTTCAGCCACTGGTGTGCCGTTCCTTCGCTTCCCGCCAAACCCGGCGAGCACCCATTCCGTCGACTCGCCTCCTACGCCGCGAGTGGCGCCGAGGTTTCTCTGACCGCCGCCGCGACAGCGCCGTACCCACGATCGCTGAACATTGATCACTTTCGCGCGGACGCCCTCTTACCCCGCACCTCTCATGTCCTACTGATGGACGACACCTGGGTCGGAGGCGGTCATATCCAATCCGCCGCCCTCGCCCTCCGGAAGGCAGGCGCGAACAAGATCTCCGTCATGGCCGCCGCCCGCTGGATCAATCCTGCTTACGGCAACAACCAGGCATTCATCAAAGAGCACCTCACCAGCGACTTTAATCCGCGCATCTGCCCGTGGACCGGCGGGGCCTGTCCCGGACCCTGACGAAGCCATCGGCTTCACGCCCGACAAGCTGACGGCGAAGCGGGGCGGCCCGTGCCGGGCCGCCCCTCTGAGATTTTCCGGTCCAGCTCGGCGATGCGGCGCGCGATCCTGAGCCTTGCCTCGTACGAGCCGCCGGGGGCGCGTAGAGAGACGTGCTTGCTCAGTAAGCGCCGCATCTCGTCGTAGCCCATGCCGAACTCCTTCGCGACGCGGCGGATGCTCCAGCCCTGGTCGTAGAGGCGGACCGCGTCGGCCTCGTTCGGTATCTCAGGCATGCGTGGGGGTCACGACGTGTTTCAGCAGGGCGGCGGCGTGGTCGACGTCCTCCGCCGGGCAGAACGGAACGTCCCACGACCAGAACCAGCGGAGGGCGCCCGTGGTGTCCGGGCGGCACGTCACCACCTCCGAGAGGATTCCGCTGCCGGGCATCGACGCGTAGACGGCGCCGATTCCCTTTCGCTGTGACACGAGTCCGAGACGTCCGCATGCGTCGACGAGCCGCTTGCAGAGCTCGTGAATCTCCTGGTCCTGCGCCATTGTTTCTTCTCCTGTCGAATTCGCTGCTATCTGCCCAGCGTGACGCGTGACGCGTACGCTGTGGAGTGGGCATGGCCGCGATTCGATTGACTGGAGTCGCAGGTCGCCGTACTGGAGTGAACTGGAGACGGACAAAAGGGGCCGTGCATGGACGAACATTTTTCCCCTCAGGCGATCTGGGGCCGGGAGCTTCGTTACTACCGGGAACGCGCCGGGCTCACTCAGAACGAATTAGCGGACACGATCAACTACTCGGACTCACTGATCAGCAGCATCGAGACCGGGCATGCCCCGGCGACCGAGGAGTTCGCCGAGGCCGCCGACGGGGCGCTGAACTCCGACGGCGCCCTGGTCCGCACCCTCGACTGGCGCAAGGGCGCCCCGGCCTACCCGTCCTGGTTCATCGACTGGATCCCCGCCGAGGAGAAGGCGCTCCTCATCCGGACGTTCGAGATGGCATGGTCCCAGGCCTGCTGCAGACGCCGGGTTATGCCCTCGCAATGCTCGGCAACGAGACGGACGTCGCGGCGCGCATCGCGCGACAGTCCATTCTGACCCGCGACGATCCCGCCGACTTTTACTGCGTGCTCGACGAGAGCACGATCCGGCGCGATGTCGGCGGCGCGCACATTATGTACGAGCAGCTTCAGTGCCTCGCCGAAACTGGGTGGGGCCGAAAACATCGGCGTCCGGATCGTGCCCTCGCGCAACGCATCGCGGCGTACGCGGCCCGTTTGCGATAGCTACGCTGGAGAATGGCTCTCAAGTCGCCCACACCGAGACCGCGTTCGGCGGAGTGCGTCAGCACCCGTACCGAGGACATCGCCACGGTCACAGCGTCCTGGGAGGCCGTTGGTTCGTCGGCCCTACCTGAGGACATGTCGCGAGATCTGATCCTCAAGACAGCAGAGGAGCTATGGAAGACACCCTGAGCATCCCCCTCATCTGGCGCAAGGCGGCCCGGAGCAACGACACGGGCGCGAACTGCGTCGAGGTCGCCGTCTTCGAGACGCACGCTCCGCTTGACCTACAGAGGCCCCCTCCCGTACGGGACGGGGCCTCTCGTCGGGTCAGGCTCCGAACTCCGTGCGGCAGGCGTCGAGGCCCTCTACCTCGACCGGCACCCTGCGGTGGCGTTCCCAGGCCTCGCGGTCGAGGGAGAAGTGCTGGTCGTGGCCGAGGCCGTCGCGTACGCGTACGCGGGTCAGGCCGTTGGGGCGGTAGCCGAGTTTTCGGGACACCGCCGCCGACGCGGGGTTGTCGGTGAAGGCCGAGGTGGCCGCGACCTCCGCGCCCAGGTCGGCGAAGGCCAAGTGCAGGACGGCGGCTCGCATCTCCGTTCCGATGCCCTGGCCGTGGTGGCGCTGTCCCAGCCACGAACCCGTGGACACCTGGCGCAGGACCGCGAAGTCCTTCGCGGCGATCTGCTGGAGTCCGACGGGCCTCCCGCCGGCGAAGACGACGAGTGGCAGGCCCCAGTCCTCCGGTGTCCACGCGCCGAGCTGCCGCCAGTGGTGGCGCATGACGCCGCGGGCGCGTTCGGACGGTGGCCGGTCGGTCCAGGCCGAGAGGAACGGCATCCGTGCCGGGTCGTGGACGCCTTCGGCGGCAACGCCGGCCAGCGCGTTCAGCTCCTCCAGATCGGGGAGCCGCAGCTCCAGTCTCGGGGTGCGTATCCGCAGGTCATGCAGGGGAGAATCAGGTCACCGTCACACAGTCGATTCTCCCGATCGCGCACTGTGCGGTCATCTGGTTTTCCAGACGACGGGGTGGACGGCCGACCTACTGGTGGAGTAGTCCGTACAGGTATGCCGCAACTTGTTCTTGGTCCTGTGCTCCGTTTCGTCGACGCCGACTCGGCCGCCGTCTGGGTGGAGACGGACGAACCCTGTGAGGTTCGTGTTCTCGACGCCACGGCCCGTACGTTCACCGTCCACGGTCATCACTACGCCATCGCCGAGGTGAGCGGCCTGGAGCCCGGGTCTGACACCCCGTACGAAGTGTTCCTCGACGAGGAGCACGTGTGGCCGATGCCGGGTGAGGCGCCGAGCCGGATTCGTACGCACGCGCCGCACGCGGAGCGGCGGATCACGTTCGGGTCGTGCCGGGTGTCGCCTGGGGCGCCCGAGCAGCATGGGCCGGATGCGCTCTCGTCGTTCGCGCAGCGGCTCGCGGGTGGGAGTGACTGGCCCGACGTGCTGCTCATGGTCGGCGATCAGGTGTACGCGGACGAGACCACGCCCGCCATCCGGAAGTTCATCGAGGGACGGCGGAACACCGACGAGGCGCCCGGATTCGAGATCGCCGACTATGAGGAGTACACCGAGCTGTACCGGCTCGCGTGGAACAGTGACCCGGCGGTCCGGTGGCTGCTGTCGACCGTGCCGAGTCTGATGATTTTCGATGACCACGACATCCGTGACGACTGGAACACCTCGGGCACCTGGCAGCGGGAGATCCGTGAGCTGCCGTGGTGGGACAAGCGGATCGTCGGCGGTCTCGGGGCGTACTGGGTCTACCAGCACCTCGGCAACATGACCGCGGCCGAGCGCGCCAACGATGACCTCTACCAGAAGGTGCTGAGCTCCGAGGGCGACGCCGGGGAGATCGTGGACGAGTTCGCCTACCACGCCGACCGCGAGGTCGACGGGACGCGCTGGAGCTACGCGCACGACTACGGCAGGTCGCGCCTGGTCGTCGTCGACAGCCGCTGCGGACGGGTGCTGGAGAAGGGCAGCCGGGCCATGCTCGACGACAACGAGCTGGCGTGGGTGCAGGAGCAGTGCCGCGGCGACGTCGACCACCTCGTCATCGCGACGTCACTGCCGTTCCTGCTGCCGGCCACCATCCACCACCTGGAGTCCTTCGACGAGGCGATCGCCGAGGGCAAGTGGGGCAAGACGATGGCCAAGCTCGGCGAGAAGCTGCGCCAGGGCGCCGACCTGGAGCACTGGGCGGCGTTCGAGTCGTCGTTCTTCGCGCTCGCCAACACGCTCCTGGAGATCGCGCGCCGTGACGATGGTCCGGAGAGCATCACGCTGCTCTCCGGCGACGTCCACTATTCGTACCTCGCGCGCGTCGTCGGGACGACCACACCGATCTCCCAGGTCGTCTGCTCGCCGATGCGCAACCCGCTGCCGCCGAAGTTCAAGTTCCTGCAGAGGGCGGCGTACGGGCGTGCGACCGACGTGCCGGCGCGCGCGCTGGCCCGCCTCGCGGGAGTGCGGAAGACCCCCATGAAGTGGCGGCTCAGCGACGGGCCGTACTTCCACAACGCGGTCGCCACCGTGCACCTGAAGGAGACGACCGCCTCCGTGGTGTGGGAGGCGGCCGGCGACGGGCCGTCGCTGACGGAGTTCGAACGCGCCTCGCTGTCCAAGACGCTGCCGGAGTGACGGCGCGCCCGATCAGTGGAACTGCTGGTCGGGCGCCTCGTCGGTCTTCTTCAGCATCTCGTCGAGCATCGCGTCGTAGGCGTCCTCGGGCCTGCGAAGGTCGAGCCGCGACCGGTAGCGGATGCGCAGCAGACCTTCCAGGCTTTCCGGATCGCCGGTACGCGCGAGGTCGGCGCCTTCCGTCGACCAGTCGTGCGCTCCGACGAGCTCACCCTGTTCGTAGAGGAGCTCGGCCACCGCACGGTAGATCTCCGGATCTCGCGGGGAGTCCGCGCGAACCTGGTCGATCAAGCCACGGGCTTCGTCTCGGCGGTCGAGCTCGAACAGGGCACCGGCGAGGTAGACGCGCGGATCGCCGTAGGCGTCGCCGCCGTCGGTCAGGGCGGCGCGGTACGTCTCCGCCGCCCTCGCGTGCTCACCCGCGTGCTGCCACTGCTCGCCTGCCCGCAGCAACAGGCTGGCGCGTGAGACGCCGCCTGAGACCGTCTCGGCCAGCTCGACGAACCTCTCGGCCGCAGCGGCGTGGTCGCCGGTGCGCAGCGTGTCGAACTCAAGATCATCGAGATCGTCTTCGGTCACATGCGTCACCTTCTAGACGCTACCCGGCGGACCTCCTGCGAATCTGGTCATTTCGGATCATCGCCGAGACCCGTCAGGGGCATGCCGGCCAGGAGGGCCCCCGCCGGGAACGAGGTTACCGCGATCAGGCCCGTCGCGAGCGTTCGAGCGCGTCCCAGAAACCGCGTCGCAGCGCGTGGCGCACCTCGTCGTGCAGCAGGAAATCGATCGGCAGCGACGAGCCCTGCAGGAGACGGGCCTCCAGGTCGGAGGGCATGCGCGGCTTGCGCGCGAGCACTGCTTCGAGCCAGAGCGCGGGCGCGTCGCGCGCGACCGACTCGCCGAAGTCCTGCCCTTCCTGGTGCGCGGCCTTCACCGCGTCGGACAGCGTCGGTGTCGCCTGCTGCGACGGCGGCGGCTGGATCTGCTGCGGACCGGTGTAGGGACCGACCGGCTGCTGGACGTACTGCGGGCCGGTCGAGCCGCTGCTGTGCGAGGGCGTGTGCGAGGAGTGCAACGGCCCGGAACGCGACGGGATCGAGCCGGAGCCGCTCGAATGCGACGAGCCGTGCAGCGGGGAGTTGCCGGGGTTGGTCGCCGCGGCGGGCGTGGGCGCCGCGTGCGTCGGCGCGGCGTGCAGCGGCGCGCCCGTACGGCCGGCGCCCGGCTGGCCCAGCCCGGACGGCGGGACGCCCAGCGACGGCGACGGGTGCCCGGTGATCGGCGTGCTCGGCGGCGGGCTGGCGTGCTGCGCGGGTGAGCGCAGCGGCGCGAGCGCCGTGCCGGTGCCGTTGGAGTGGCCGTTGGACAGCGGCGAGGAGGACGAGGAGGTGTCCATGCCGCTGAGGACGTTGACGTACGGGCGCAGGTTGCCGGCGCCGATCTCGATGAGGTCGTCGCACTCCTGGCGGAGCGTGCGGGAGATGGTCCAGTTGCCGTCGACGGCGACGTGGACCACGGTCACGCGCACGCCGTACTCCTGCGCCTCGGTGACCACCTGCGCGATGTCCTCGTCGCCGCTGACGACGACGGCGTCGGCGACGCCGCCGTTGCGGGCGAGGGTCATCAGGTCGCGGTGGATCTCGGTGTCGACACCTTCACGGCGGCCCGGCCTGATGCGCGAGAGCCGCAGCTTGATGCCCGGCAGGTCGGCCAGCGCGTCGTGCTCGGGCGAACGGCGGCCCTCGACGGTGGCTTCGTACCAGTAGCAGCGCAGCAGCGGCAGGCCGGTGCGCTCACGGCCGAGATTGCCGAGGAGCTGCAACAGCCCGCCGAAATCCCATGAGACTGACTCGCGACGGCGGGTTCCGTGCACCGCCATCGCGCCGTCGGCCAGCAGATAGCCGGCATCTACGAACAGCGCGCAGCGATCCACGCGACACCGCTCCTTCCTCGGCACAAGAGGGTTATCCGCGACCCACGGGTGAGCGTTCGAGCCGGCGAGCGACCTCGGGCAACCAAAGCGTAGTCAAGTCCGCCGCGGGCGTGTGCCGATCCAGTAATTGGATTCTCCTGAGGAGTATGGGGTGAATGCGGCTTGCTTACGCTCAGGTGGCCTGACTTCTCCCGCGTGTCACCATTGACTCGGTCGTCCGACACTGTATGCCGTGGAGCACTGCGACACACCGTGACTGCGGAACAGGGCAGGGCAAAACATCCGTTCGGTGACGGTATCACCCACTTCAGGGAGCCGTAAGGCGTCACAGGGCCCTGATCAGGGCGGTAAGCGCCGCCGCCGTACCGCTGGGGTCGTCGAGCGCCGCGAGATGCCCGGCCGGGTGCTCCGCGACCGTCCAGCCGCGCAGCCGCGCCTGGCGTACCTCGTCCTCGCAGGAGTCGGACGTGCGCAGGTAGCCGCACGGCGCGTCCGGCCAGTCCTGCGCCATCGGCAGCTCCTCGGCGAAGAAGTCCTCGCCGCGCTCCCGCTTGACCGCGCTGTCAGGGAACACACGGTCTCCCCGCCGCGTGCCCGCGGGCCCGGGGAGCCGCGCGTCGAGGAAGACGTACGCGCCCACGAGCCGGTGCGCGGCGCGCTGGGCGGCCCCGACCGGGGGCAGCAGAGGGCCGGCGTCACCGTGAGCGACGAGCACCAGCGGCGGCCGTACGCCCGCCGCCGAGATCTCCAGCGCGGCGCGCGCGACGTAGCGGCCCGCGTACGGCGGCCGGTCGTCGTCGGTGACCTCCGGAACGGCGACCTCGTACGCGCCGAGCGCCTCCGGCAGCGAGCCCCACGCGGAGGGCGTGGTCAGCGGGCTGTGCAGGAGGACGAGGGTGCCTGGTGTCATGGCTACAGTCTCAGGCATGACGGACCGCAACGATCTCCTCGCCCACATCAAGGACAAGGCCGTCGTGCACGGCAGGGTCACCCTGTCGTCCGGCGTCGAAGCCGACTACTACGTCGACCTGCGGCGCGTGACCCTCGACGGCGAGACGGCGCCGATCGTCGGCCGGTCGATGCTCGACCTCACCGGCGATCTCGACTACGACGCCGTGGGCGGCCTGACACTGGGCGCCGACCCCATCGCGACCGCGATGCTGCACGCCTCGGCGGCGCGAGGGCGGCGGCTCGACGCGTTCGTCGTCCGCAAGGAGGGCAAGGCGCACGGGCTGCAGCGGCGCATCGAGGGCCCGGACGTGAAGGGACGGCGCGTACTGGCCGTGGAGGACACCTCGACGACCGGCAACTCGGTGCTGGCCGCGGTCGAGGCGCTGCGGGAGGCGGGCGCCGAGGTCGTCGGCGTGGCCACGATCGTCGAGCGCGGCGCGGCGGGGCCCATCGCGGAGGCGGGCCTGGAGTACCGCTCGGTGTTCACGGTCCAGGACCTGGGGCTCGCCTAGGGCCTGCCCTAGTTGGGAGCGGGGACCTCGTAGGTCTTCGGCTGACCGTGCTTGCCGAGCACTTGCTGGTGCCCGTTTATCGTGACGGCGACCGAGCTCGCGTCGGCCACGACGACGGTCAGCTGGGTCTCGTTGTAGACGCGGCGCTCGTTCTGGGCGAGGTTTCCGTTGAACTGGACGTCGGTCGGGCCGGGGCCGGCGACGAATACCTGGCACTGGGCCGCGAGGCAGTGGAGCTCAACCGTGTTGCCGACGGGGTTGGCCGGCGTTCCGGAGGTCGGTTTGCCGGCCGGTTTGGACTTGGTCGCGACACTCGCCGATGGTTGTGCGGAGGGGTTCTTCGAACCGTCCTTACTGGTCAGCGCTCCCCATAGCGCGACGCCACCGACGACCAGCAGCCCGACTACAAGTCCAACGGCGAGCACAGCGATGGCTATGCGCGCGAGCCCAAGAGGGTCTGATCGGTGACGTCCCACAGAGGGAGGTTAGCGATAACCAGGCACCGTCAGCGACGGTGACGGCCAGTTGGCTCCTCCGTCTTGCCGCCCCTGCCCCGCATGACCTCGCGTAGGACCGGGATCACGGAGACGAGTACTGCCACCGCGACCACGGGAAGTACGAATTTGTCGATGCCCTTCACCCGGTCGCCGAGGAAGTGTCCAAGAAGAACGATTGTTTCCGTCCAGATGACGCCGCCGACGACGTTCCAGGCGAAAAAGATGCTCGCCGGCATCTCCAGCATCCCGGCGAGCGGGTTGAGGAAGGTACGCACCACGGGGATGAAGCGGGCCAGCACGACGGCCTTGGCCGGACCGAACTTCTCGAAGTAGTGCTCCGCCTTGTCGACGTGATCCTGGCGGAAGATGCGGGAGTTCGGCCGGTCGAACAGCTTCCTCCCGTACCTGGCGCCGAGGAGGTGGCCCATCTGGGCGCCGGCGATCGCGCACAGCGGCGCGGTGACCAGCAGGACGGGCAGCGACAGATGCGCGCCCGCGGCGGCGGTGGTGAAGATGCCCGCGCTGAACAGGAGCGTGTCTCCGGGGAGGAAGAACCCCACGAGCAGGCCTGTCTCGGCGAAGACGATGGCGAGCACTCCGATGAGGCCGAAGGTCGCGATGAGGGATTTCGGATCCATGATGTTCACGGCTTGAACCACGGCCTGAGCGTACCGGTAGGCGTGGCCTGGTCTCCGTCACCCGATGATTTCGGGATACTGGAGAGGAGCCAGCCGGGAGCCAAGCTCTAAGAGAGGAAGACCGATATGCCCATCGCGACCCCTGAGGTCTACGCGGACATGCTCGACCGGGCAAAACGTGAGGGCTTCGCGTACCCCGCAATCAACGTGACCTCGAGCCAGACGCTGAACGCCGCGCTGCGCGGCTTCGCCGAGGCCGAGAGTGACGGCATCGTCCAGGTCTCCACCGGCGGGGCGGAGTACCTCTCCGGCAGCACGGTGAAGGACATGGTCACCGGCGCGACGGCTTTGGCCGAGTACGCGCACGTGGTCGCCGCGAAATACCCGGTGAACATCGCGTTGCACACCGACCACTGCCCGAAGGACAAGCTGGACGGTTTCGTCCGTCCGCTGATCAAGATCTCGCAGGAGCGGGTGGCACGCGGGGAGAACCCCCTGTTCCAGTCGCACATGTGGGACGGCTCCGCGGTGCCGCTGGAGGAGAACCTCCAGATCGCCGCCGAGCTGCTCGAGCAGACCCACAAGGCCAACATCATCCTCGAGGTCGAGATCGGCGTCGTCGGCGGCGAGGAGGACGGCGTCGTCGGGGAGATGAACGAGAAGCTCTACACCACCGTCGACGACGCCCTGCGCACGGCCGAGGAGCTCGGCCTGGGCGAGAAGGGCACCTACATCCTGGCCGCGACCTTCGGCAACGTGCACGGCGTGTACAAGCCGGGCCACGTGAAGCTGCGGCCTGAGGTGCTGAAGGAGATCCAGGACGCCGTCGGCGCCAAGTACGGCAAGGAGAAGCCGTTCAACCTGGTCTTCCACGGTGGTTCGGGGTCGACGCTGGAGGAGATCCGCGAGGCGGTCTCGTACGGCGTCATCAAGATGAACATCGACACCGACACCCAGTACGCCTTCACGCGTCCGGTGGCCGACCACATGTTCCGCAACTACGACGGCGTCCTCAAGGTGGACGGCGACGTGGGCAACAAGAAGCAGTACGACCCCCGCGCGTGGGGCAAGTCGGCCGAGAAGGGCATGGCGGAGCGCATCGCGCACGCCTGCGACAACCTGCTGTCCGCCGGCCACAAGCTCAAGTAGGGGCGCACGCCGAGGGCGGCCGCGACGAGGCGGTCGCCCTGCGTTGCTTCAAGCAACTCGTGCTCATAGCCTGGAAGGCGTGCTGAACCGCACGTACGACCAGAACTGCTCGATCGCCCGGTCCCTTGAGATCGTCGGCGATCGATGGACCCTTCTCCTGATCCGCGACGCGTTCGAGGGCATCCGCCGCTTCGACGACTTCCAGGAGAACCTCGGGATCGCGCGCAACGTCCTGACGGACCGCCTCGTACGCCTCTGCGACGAGGGCATCATGCGCCGCCACCGCTACCAGGAGCGGCCCGACCGGTACGAATACCGCCTGACGCGCAAGGGCGTGGGGCTGTGGCCGGTGATGATGTCGCTGCTGCTGTGGGGCGACACTCACTACGCCGAAGACGGCCCGCCGATGCTCGTCGTGCACCGCGGCTGCGGCGGGGCACTGACGCCCGCGCTCACGTGCGACGCCTGCGGCGTGACACTGGGCCCGACCGACATCGAGCCACGGCCCGGCCCGGGCGCCTGACCTTTCCCGCGTGAACGGGTGATGTCCGTTCGACGTAATGGGTTGCTTCACGAAACTTACTGAGGTCCAATGGGTTTCGTGACGCAACTGATCACGGAAACCGCTGTTCCCGGACCTTCCGTCGGGATACGGCCGTACGCGCGGGCCGACTCGGGGGCGGTCCGCGCGATGCGGTTGTCGCCGCGGAGCCTGCACCAGCGTTTCTTCAGCGGCACCCCGTACCTGCCGGGCTACTACCTGCGCCGGCTGGACCAGGTCGACCACGACCGTATGGAGGCGCTCGTCGCGGTGGCCGGTGCCGAGATCGTCGGTGTGGCCGAGTACGTCCGCGACCAGGCCTGTCCCGACCGTGCGGACCTCGCCGTCATGGTCGCCGACGCGTGGCAGCGGCAAGGCGTCGGGCGCACTCTCGTGACCGCCCTCGCCGATCTCGCGTTCGTGCGCGGGATTCACGAGCTGCACGCCGACGTCCTCGCCGGGAACAGGAGCGCGAACGCCGCCGTCCACAGCGGCTGGCCGGGTGTTCCCGGTCGCCGCGCCGACGGCGGCACGATCGCCTACCTGCTCCCGCTCCCCTCCGCTTGGACGATCTAGCCGCCGTCGCGGCCGGCCAGGCGGGAGAGGCTGTCGACCTGGTCTTCGGTGAGGGAGACCCGGGTCGCTCCGAGGTTCTCCTCCAGGTGCTCGACCGAGGCCGTGCCCGGGATCGGGATCATGACCGGTGAGCGGTGCAGGAGCCAGGCGAGAGTGACCTGCGACGGTGTCGCGCCGACCTCGCGCGCCACCTCGTCCAGCGGCCCGCCGGGCTTGGCGAGGTCGCCGACGGCGAGCGGGAAGTACGGGATGAACGCGAGGTTCTCCCGCTCGCAGTAGTCCAGGACGTCCTCGGACGAGCGGTCCACCAGGTTGTAGTGGTTCTGCACCGAGACGATCGGGGCGATCGCGCGCGCCTCCTCGATCTCGGCGACGCTCACCTCCGACAGCCCGATGTGGCGGATCTTCCCCTCGGACCGCAGGTCGGCCAGCTCGCCGACCTGGTCGACGAGCGGGACGTCCGGGTCGATGCGGTGCAGCTGGAACAGGTCGATGCGCTCCAGGCCGAGCCTTCGCAGGCTCATGAGCGCTTGCTGACGGAGATATTTGGGCCGCCCGACCGGGTGCCATTCGTTCGGGCCGGTGCGGACCAGCCCTGCCTTGGTCGCGACGGTCACGTTCTCGTACGGGTGAAGGGCCTCGTGGATCAGCTCCTCCGAGACGTGCGGGCCGTAGGAGTCCGCGGTGTCGATGAAGTTCACGCCGAGTTCGGGAAGGCGTCGCAACACGCGCAGGGCGGCGGCACGGTCGGGCGGGTCTCCCCAGATTCCGGGACCCGTGATCCGCATGGCGCCGTAGCCCAGCCGGTCAACGGTCACGTCACCGCCGAGGGCGAAGGTGTTCTGAACCATGCGATCAACCTACCCACCACGGACAATAGGAGATCCGCTCGGAATTGGGCAGGATGAGGCACATGGAGCACCAGAACCTCCTCGGCGGGCCGCCCCCGACCGAGCTGCCGGACCACACGGAGGCTCGTCAGGCCCTCGAGGCCGGAGTCGACCCGTTCGAAGTGGCCGCCCGCTTCCCCGAGCACCCGGGAGCATGGGCCGAACTCGCCGACCGCGCGTTCGCGAAGGGAGACGTGATCGAGTCGTACGCCTACGCGCGCACCGGCTACCACCGCGCGCTGGACCAGCTCCGCCGAGCAGGGTGGAAGGGCCATGGCCCCGTTCCCTGGCAGCACGAGCCGAACCGCGGGTTCCTGCGGGCGCTGAACGCACTGGGACGCGCCGCCGCCGCGATCGGTGAGGATGAGGAGGCCGAACGCTGCCGGGCGTTCCTCAGAGACAGCAGCGCGCAGGCGGCCGAGGTTCTGGCCGGCTGACCGCCTCGTGCCGTTTTCTTCGTGGCCATCCGGCGGGTACGCTCTGATCGTAAGAGCCCCTGTCGCTGCTTGCGCAGGGGTTTCGTCGATGTCAGGGAGTAAATTCGATGCCGGCCATCGTGCTCGTCGGCGCTCAGTGGGGCGACGAAGGCAAGGGCAAGGCCACCGACATCCTCGGCGGTGACGTCGACTACGTCGTGCGCTACCAGGGGGGCAACAACGCGGGGCACACGGTCGTCATCGGCGACCAGTCCTACGCCCTGCACCTGCTCCCCTCGGGAGTGCTGTCGCCGGAAGTCGTCCCCGTCATCGGCAACGGCGTGGTCATCGACCCCGGCGTGCTGATCGAGGAGATCGACGGGCTACGGGAGCGCGGAATCTCGTGCGACCGCCTGCTGATCTCCGCGGACGCGCACCTGATCATGCCGCACCACAAGGCGCTCGACCGGGTGACCGAGCGGTACCTCGGCAAGGCTCAGATCGGTACGACCGGACGCGGCATCGGCCCCGCGTACGGCGACAAGATCGCTCGGATGGGCATCCGGGTCCAGGATCTCCTGGACCCGGGCATCCTCGAGCAGAAGCTCGAACTCGCGCTGCGCGACAAGAACCAGATCCTCGCCAAGGTCTACAACCGGCGCGCGATCGAGCCGGGCCCGATCATCGAGGAGTTCATCGGGTACGGCGAGCGGCTGCGGCCGCACATCGCCGACACGGCCCTCATCGTGAACCGCGCCCTGGAGGACGACAAGATCGTCCTGCTCGAAGGCGCCCAGGGCACCCTCCTGGACATCGACCACGGCACGTACCCGTTCGTCACGTCCTCCAGCCCCACCGCGGGCGGCGCGTGCGCCGGCTCCGGTGTCGGGCCGACGCGGATCACCAAGGTGATCGGCATCCTGAAGGCCTACACGACGCGTGTCGGCTCCGGGCCGTTCCCGACCGAGCTGCTCGACGAGACGGGCGAATGGCTGCGCAAGACCGGCGGCGAGTACGGCGTCACGACCGGCCGTAACCGGCGCTGCGGCTGGTTCGACGCGGTGATCGCGCGGTACGCCACCCGGATCAACGGCGTCACCGACTACTTCCTCACCAAGCTCGACGTCCTGTCGGGCCTGGAGCGGGTGCCGGTCTGCGTGGCGTACGAGGTCGACGGCGAGCGTCACGACGAGCTGCCGATGACGCAGACCGGGTTCCACCACGCCAAACCGATCTATGAGCTTCTCGAAGGCTGGCAGGAGGACATCTCCGGCGCCCGGACCTTCGAGGACCTGCCGAAGAAGGCGCAGGAGTACGTCCGCGCGCTGGAGGACATGTCCGGCGCGCAGATCTCGGCCATCGGCGTCGGCCCGGGGCGCGACGAGACCCTGCAGCTGCGCCCGCTGATCTGACCGTTCGGGGGTGGCCGGGCGTTAACCGGCCGCCCCCTACGCTGTCCGCGTGGAGATCCAAGGACACCGCGGCGCGCGCGGACTCTGGCCCGAGAACACCCTCCCCGGCTTCGCCAACACGATCGAACTCGGTGTCGACGTGCTGGAGCTGGACGTCGCCCTCACGGCCGACGGGGTGCCGGTGCTCCACCACGACCAGGCGCTGCGCGGCGACACCGTACGCGACCGGGCGCCGGCTCGCGATGGCGACCCGCAGTACCCGTATGTCGGCAAGCCCATCCGCGAGCTCACGCTCGCCCAGGTCAAGACCGTCGACGCGGGCATCGAGCACAAGCGGTTCGCGGCGACGCAGACCGCGGTGCCGGGCGCCGAGGTGCCGACGCTCGCGGAGGTGTGCGAGCTGGTCGCCCCGCACGGCGTGCGGCTCGCGGTGGAGATCAAGACCGACCCGTCGTGGGCCGAGGTCGAGACGATCACGTCCGCGGCGGTGAAGGTGCTCGGGTCGTACGGACTGATCGAACGCTCACGCGTCCTGGCGTTCGACTGGCGCGTGCTGAAGGTCGCGCGCGAGCTGCTGCCCGCCGGCGAGCGCGTCGCCCTGGTCGAGCCGGCGACGTTCGACGCGTCCTGGATGGCCGGTCACGAGCCCGCGCCGGGCCTGGCCGCCACGGCCGCCGCCGCCGGAGCGACGATGCTGTCGCCGAAGAGCGTCATGGTGACGCCGGAACTCGTCCAGGCCGCGCACATCCGCGACCTGCGCGTCGTCGCGTGGACGGTCAACGAGCCGGCCGAGATGCGCCGACACATCACTTTCGGCGTCGACGCCCTGGTCACCGACTACCCGGACCGCCTACGCGAGGTACTCGGGCGCTAGGGCCTGTCTGACAAATCCGCTGTCCGGCTGCGCGGCGCTCGCTACGAACGTGATTTGTCAGACAGGCCCTAGAGCCAGCCGGTGCGGCGGAAGCGCTGGTGGAGGGCGACGCAGGCGAGGGCGATCATGCCCAGGACCAGCGGATAGCCGTACTTCCAGTGCAGCTCCGGCATGTGGCTGAAGTTCATGCCGTACACGCCGGTGATCGCCGTCGGCAGCGCGAGGATCGCGGCCCAGGCGGAGATCTTGCGCATGTCGTGGTTGTCGGTGACGGTCACCTGGGTGAGGTGCGCCTGAAGGATCGGGGTGAGCAGCTCGTCGCAGGACTCGACCTGCTCGCGTACGCGTGACAGGTGGTCGTCGACGTCGCGGAAGTACTCGCGGATCTCGGCCGGCACGAAGCGGCGCCCGGCGAGGTTGCGCATCGGCCCGGCGAGGGGCCCGACGGCGCGCTTGAGCTGGATGACCTCGCGCTTGAGGCGGTAGATCCGCTCGGCCTGGTTGGTGGCGTCGGCGGAGAAGACGCACTCTTCGACCTCGTCGATGTCCGCCTGGACGGCGTCGCCGACGGAGATGTAGCCGTCGACCACTTCGTCCGTTATGGCGTGCAGGACGGCGGCCGGGCCGAGGGCGAGCCGCTCCGGGATCTCTTCCAGGCGCTCGCGGACGGTCGTCAGGGCGCTGTGGGAGCCGTGCCGGACGGTGACGACGAAGTCAGGGCCGCAGAAGATCATGATCTCGCCGGTCTGCACCGTTTCGGACCGGTCGTCGTAGCCGATCGTCTTCATGACGAAGAACTGGACGTCGTCGTAGCGCTCCAGCTTGGGCCGCTGGTGTGCGTGGATGGCGTCCTCGACGGCGAGCGGGTGCAGGCCGAACACATCGGCGAGGCGCTCCAGCTCGGCGGCGTCGGGCTCGTGCAGGCCCACCCAGACGAAGCGGCTCGGCGCGTCGGCGGAGCGCTCCTCGCGTACGAGGCGCACGGCCTCGGCGACGCTACGGGTGTCGACGCGGTGCCCGTCGATGTAGGCGGCCCAGTCGATGACGGCCGAGCGGTCGACGATCGGGATCACCGTGGCACCGCGGCCGGGACGGCTCAGCGGCTTGAAGATCGCACGGGACGTGAGGGTGGGACGAACCTTGGTCATGGCCATCGGAAGCTGTCCTTCCCCGGCCCGGCCAACGCGCGGTCATCGCGCTTCGACCCGCGTCAGAGCGGGGAGCGCGTACCGCGAACGGCCGGACGCCGAGTAGAGGGGGTCGTACTAGGAGGAATCTCGGCACTTCCGCAAGGATCACCAGGACTCATCACAACCACCTCCTTAGCTCGCCAGCGTCACAGCAAGGGCTACAGGGTACCCGGGTTAGAAGACGCCCCGGATCAGCACCTGGTTCACACGACTCGCAGAGTTTCTTTCCGAACAACACTTCACCGCCGGTGGAAACTTCCCTCATCACCCAAGTCGCCCAAGGTCGGGACCTGGTTGTGGATAGGCTCTTCGCGTGCGAGTCCTCGTTCTCGGCTCGGGCGGGCGCGAACACGCGCTGATCCGCTCGCTCGCCCAAGATCCCAGCGTCACCGCGCTTCACTGCGCGCCCGGCAACGTCGGCACGGGCCTGATCGCCGACAACCACGTCCTGGACCCCACCGACCCCGTCGCCGTCGTGGAGCTCTCCCAGCGGCTGAACATCCAGCTCGTCGTCATCGGGCCGGAGCTTCCGCTGGTCAACGGCGTCTCTGACGCCGTACGCCGCGCCGGGATCCTCTGCTTCGGGCCTGATCGCGCCGCCGCCGAGATCGAGGGTTCGAAGGCGTTCGCCAAGGAGGTCATGCGCGACGCGGGCGTCCCGACGGCCGAGGCGCACGTGTGCGGCAACGCCGACGAGATCGCCGCCGCCCTCGACGCCTTCGGCCCGCCGTACGTCGTGAAGGACGACGGCCTCGCCGCCGGCAAGGGCGTCGTCGTGACCACCGACCGCGCCGCGGCCGAGCGGCACGCCCACAGCTGCGAGCGCGTGATCATCGAGGAGTACCTCGACGGCCGCGAGCTGTCGCTGTTCGCGCTGACCGACGGCACCACGGTCGTCCCGCTGATCCCCGCGCAGGACTACAAGCGCGCCTTCGACGGCGACGAGGGCCCCAACACGGGCGGCATGGGCGCGTACGCCCCGCTGCCCTGGGCGCCGCCGGAGCTCGTCGACGAGGTCGTCGCCACCGTCATCCGCCCGACCGTCGAGGAGATGCGCCGCCGCGAGACGCCCTACGTCGGCGTGCTGTACGCCGGGCTGGCGCTGACCTCGAACGGCCTGCGGGTCATCGAGTTCAACGCGCGGTTCGGCGACCCGGAGACGCAGGTCGTGCTCGACCGGCTGGCCACGCCGCTGGCCGGGCTGCTGGAGGCGTGCGCGGTCGGCGGCCTCGGCTCGCAGCCGCCGCTGCGGTGGCACCCGGGCGCCGCCGTGACCGTGGTGATCGCTGCCGAGAACTACCCGGATAAGCCGATCACCGACGACCCGATCGCGGGCATCGAGGAGGCCGAGGCGGTCGAGGGCGCGTACGTCCTCCAGGCCGGCACGAAGCTGGAGAAGGGCCTGCCGGTCACCGCCGGAGGCCGCGTGCTCAGCGTCGTCGGCACCGGCCCGGACATCGCCGCGGCCCGCGCCACCGCGTACGCCGCCGCCGAGCGCATCCGCGTACGCGGCACCCACTACCGCACCGACATAGCCGCCGGCATCCAGCACTAGGCCCTAGGCACATGGCCGAGGTCGAGGGCAGTTACCGCGTCACCACGCTGGAGCTGTTCTTCGATCTGGTCTTCGTCTTCACGATCACGCAGCTCACGGGCGTGCTCGCGCACGAGCTGTCGCCGCTGGGGCTGCTGCGGGTGTGCCTGCTGTTCGGCGTGCTGTGGTGGCTCTACTCCGGGTACGCCTGGCTGACGAACACCATGACGCCGACGACCACGGCGCGGCGGCTGCTGCTGCTCGTCGGGATGGCCGGGTTCCTGATCATGGCCCTGGCGACGCCGACGGCCTTCGACGGGGGCGGGATGGCGTGGGGCCTCGGTTACCTCGTGGTCGTGGCCGTGCACGGAGGTCTGTACGCGCAGGCCAACCGGCAGATCCTGCGGGTGCTGCCGGCGAACGCGGTCGCGGCGCTCCTCGTGATCCTCGCGGGGCTGACCTCGGGCCCGTGGACGTACGCGCTGTGGACCGGCGCGGTGCTGATCCCGATCGCGATGCCCTACATCGTGCCGCCGGCCGGGCGGTTCGTGCTCCAGGCGCCGCACATCGTCGAGCGGCACGGCCTGCTCGTGCTGATCACGCTGGGCGAATCGGTGATCGCCATCGGGATCGGCCTGCCGGCGGGGAGGCTCACGTTCGGCACGGTCGTCGCGGCCGTCCTCGGCCTGGCGCTGGTCGCGGCCCTGTGGTGGACCTACTTCGCGGGCGACGACGAGCGCGCCGAGGAGGCCCTGGCCGCCCAGGACGACGGGCCGCGTACGAAGATGATCATGAACGCCTACTTCTACGCGCACATCGCGATCATCATCGGGATCGTCGCGATGGCCACCGGCGTGAAGAAGGCGCTGGGCCACTCGGCGCTGCACGCCGGGCCCGCCGTCGCCCTCGCCGCGGGCGTGGCCGCCTACCTCCTCGGCGACGCGGCGTTCCGCCGGATCCTCGGCATCGGGCCGTCCGGTCTCCGGGTGGCCGCGGCGGTGGCGAGCGTGGCCGCGATCCCCCTCGGCGTGTGGATCGCGGGCGAGGCGGAGCTGCTCGCGCTGGTCGCCGTCCTGGTGGCGATGCTCGTGATCGAGCGTTCGCCTGGAAGACTGGGACCGTGATCGAGCGCTACACCCTCCCGGAGATGGGCCGCGTCTGGAGCGACGCGCACAAATACGAGCTCTGGTGCAAGGTGGAGACCCTTGTGCTGGAGGCACACGCCAAGGCGGGCACGGTGCCGGCGGACGCCGTCGAGCCGGTGCGCGCCGCCGCGCCACCGACCCCCGAACGCGTCGCGGAGATCGAGGCGACCACCCAGCACGACGTGATCGCCTTCCTGTCCGCGTGGGCCGACAACACGGTCCCGCGCGAGGCCGCCGCGTACGTGCACTTCGGCATGACCTCCTCGGACCTCCTCGACACCGCCCTCGCGGTGCAGCTCACCGAGGCCACCGACATCCTGCTGGCCAAGGCCGACGCCCTGGTGGCGGCCCTGCGCGACCACGCGCTGGAGCACCGCGACACGCTCCGCGTCGGCCGTACGCACGGCATCCACGGCGAACCCGACGTCTGGGGGCACCGGGTGGCCGACTTCGCGTTCGCGATGGCACGCTCACGCGACCGGCTGCGCCGCGCGCGCCTGGCCGTCGCGGTCTGCGCGATCTCCGGCGCCGTCGGCACCTACTCCAACATCGACCCCGAGGTCGAGCGGCACGTCGCCGCCGCACTCGACCTGACACCCGCCGACGTGTCCACGCAGGTCGTCATCCGCGACGGCATCAGCGAGTGGGCCTCGGCTCTGGCGATCATGGCCACGGTCTGCGAGGCCGTGGCGCTGGAGGTACGCCACGGGCAGCGCACCGAGGTACGCGAGCTGTGGGAGCCGTTCGGGAAGGGCCAGAAGGGCTCCTCGGCGATGCCGCACAAGAAGAACCCCATCATCTCCGAGCGGCTGGCCGGCATGGCGCGGATCGTCCGCGCCCAGGTCACGCCGATCATGGAGGGCATCCCGCTGTGGCACGAGCGCGACATCTCGCACTCCTCGACCGAGCGCATCGCCCTGCCCGACGCCTCCACCGCCCTGGACTACATGCTCCAGCTCACATACCGCCTGGTCTCCGGCCTGGTCGTCGACAAGGAGCGGATGCGCGCCAACCTCGACTCCACCGGCGGCCTGATCTACACCAGCACCGTGCTGCTGGAACTCGTCAACTCCGGCATGTCCCGCGACGACGAGGCGTACCCGCTCGTCCAGAAGGCCGCCATGGAGACGTGGGAGACCGGAACCCCGTTCCGCGACACCCTGCGCCGCCTCGCCGCCGACGCGGGCCACACGCTGGACGAGACGCGCCTGGACGAGGTGTGCCGCCCGGAGCGCTACGTCGAACGCCTCGGCGCCGTCTTCGACCGGGTCGCCGTCCTGTCCTGAATCCCCTGCGATCAGCCCGACACACAGAGTCACTCAACGTTGTCGGCCGGGCGCCCTACGATGACGCCATGGTCGCCGTCAGCAGGTCGCGAGCCCATCGCACGAGCCCGCCCGAGCTCGTGCGATGGGCGTTGCAGGGGCGTCTTCGATTCCCGTTTTTCAGCGGGTCGGCCGTTTGGGGTCCGGACCAGGTCACAAGGCTTTTCGACAGCATCTATCGCGGCTATCCCATCGGCCTGCTCACCGTCTGGCAACGCCCGGCCTCGGAAGCGCTCGTCGATCTTGGTCCGATCACCGTGAACGCGCCGCCGACGGCCGACGCGCTCTGGGTCCTCGACGGCAGCCAGCGGGTTCTCTGTCTCGTCGAAGCTCTGATCGCCCCGGCCGACAGCGTGGATCCGCGCTCGCGGATCTTCTTCGACCTCAGAAAAGAGCAGTTCGTATCGGCCGGCCGGCGCATCCCGACCGAGGACCACTGGCTGCCGGTCACCGTCGCATGGCGCAACGACGATCTGCTGCGATGGATCCGCGAGCGTCCCTGGCTCGTCGATGCCGAGATCCGGCGCTGTCACCGGCTGGTCGAGGCGATCGCGGACTGTGAGATCCCCATGTACATCCTCGAAGGCGATGAGGATGCCATCGTCGGTGCACTAGAGCGCATCGACATGGGTGGATTGCGCCGAAAACAGCCTGATCTGCGGACGGTCGATCGAGGAAGCAACGTCGCCACGCTGGACGCGCTGGCGGCCCGGGTCCGCAGTTTCGGCTTCGGCGACCTTAGTGATGACGTTCTCACACAGTCGTTGGCGGCGGTGCAGGGAGACGAATACAGCCGCGTCACGGCCTACTCGGTCGCCGAGCGCGCACTCGGTCACACGGTCGACTTCCTCCGCGACGAAGCTTCGATTCCGCACGCCCGGCTGATACCCCACACGTCCATCGTTCCCGTGCTGGCGCGGTTCGCGTCCCTCTTCGGAGCCTACGACGGCCGTTCGGCGGAGCTCCTCCGCCGATGGGTATGGCGAGGTTCGGTCGTCGGGGCCCCGAGCAATATCTCAGAGGTTCGCCGCTATGTCTCGGCGATTCATGGCGACGCTGCGGCCAGCGCAAATCGGCTGCTCCAGTTGCTTCCACCCGGCGGCGAAGGCTGGGTGCCCGACGTGTACCAACTGCGCCTCACCTCGGCCCAGGCGAAACTGAATCTCCTGGCGTTCCTGGCCCAGCGACCGGTGATCCTCGGCGGGTACGAAGACCGAGGTCGTGAGTTCGTGAATGTTCCCGCACTGTTGAACGGCGGTGTCCGGCCCTTCACCCGCATCTTCACCCAGACACCGGTGAATCACGATCACCAACTCGCCGAATCACTGGCCAACCATGTGGTGCAGCCAGAGAGCGGACGTATCCACTTGCCTCTTCTGATCGCCGAAGGCCGTCTGCCTCCCGAAGTTCTCGCGAGCCAGTGTCTGGATGACGAGTGCGTCGCACTGCTTCGCGCCGCGGACATGGAAGGTTTTCTCCGCTACCGAGCGACGCTGATCAGCGACATATTGTCCCGAAACGTGCAGCGCCACGCGCTCTTTGGATTCTGGGACGGGCCGGACCTCAGGTCTTTGTTCGCGGCCGAGGAGGGCGATCCGGATGCCACATGATCCGACCGCGGGCGTCTATCTGGCCGACCGCCGGGTCGGCACGCTCGGCTATCACGACGGAAGCACCTGGTTCGACTACGAAGACACCGCTGTAGATCACCCGGTGCTCGGGCAGGCGTTCGAGAACGATCCTGAACACCGTCGTACGGCGAGCGGCTGCGCCCCTGAGTGGTTCGCCAATCTCCTGCCCGAGCCTGGAAGCGGCTTGCGGGAGATCATCGCGCGTGACCTCGGGCGGAAGCGCGTGCACGACTTCCTGCTCCTCGTTCACCTCGGAGAAGACCTGCCGGGCGCGGTGCGCGTGAGGGCGGAAGGCGAGTCGAGTGAGATCGCCGAGCTGAGCGAGGACGCTCAGCGCGCTCATGACCATCCCCTGCGCTTCTCCCTGGCCGGAGTGCAGCCCAAGTTCTCCATGCGGTACGAGGGCAAGGGCCTCGTCCTTCCCGCGACAGGCCTTGGGGGCGACTGGATCGTCAAGCTGCCCGACCGGCGTTTCGAGCAGGTTCCCGAGAACGAGCACGCCATGCTCACCTGGGCGCGTCTGTCCGGCATCGACGTTCCCGACGTCGAGCTCGTCACCGGGTCGATGCTTCACGGGCTGCCCGAGGGGCTGATCTCCGCGCAGGAGAGCGCGCTGGCGGTCCAGCGCTTCGACCGGCCGGCGGGCGGCCGCGTACACCAGGAGGACTTCGCCCAGATCCGCGAGACGTCGGCGGACACCAAATACGACGGTGCCACTTACGCGGGCCTGGGGAAGATCATCAGTCTGCTGTGTCCCCAGGACGTCGGCGAGTACCTCCGAAGGCTGGCGGCGCTCGTGGTCATGGGAAATCTCGACGCTCACCTGAAGAACTGGACCATGCGGTACCCCGACGGCCGGGAAGCTCGGCTGTCACCCGCCTACGATCTGGTCTCGGTCGCCGCCTATCCGGAGTTCAAGGAGGACAAGCTCGCCTTCGGGCTCGGAGGTGGAAAGATCGCCAAGCTCATCACCCTCGATCACTTCGAGCGCCTTGCCGAGAGGATCGGGATAGACCGCGATCAAGCCGTCTCGACGGTGACGACGGCGGTTACGCGTATGGCGGACAGCTGGCCGAAGGTACGCGAAGACTGCGACGTTCCAGACTTCCTCACCCGCACCATCGAGACGCGACTACGCGCGCTCCCGCTCGTACGAGATGCGTGAACGGCCGCATGCGTGCCGTCCTGAATCCCCTCTGACCACCGCCTCGTGTGGGCGCGGCGAGTGCTCGTCCCGCCCACGCGAGGCGTCTACCGCACGTGCCGCACCGGCTACGGCCTACGCTCGCGCCGAGGCGGCCCCACGGACCCGCGTGACCCGTTTCTGCAGGTAAACCCGTCTCCGTCCCTCCGCGACCGGCCTACTCGTGAGACACTCAGAGAACACGAACGAACCGCCGGCGTACTCACCGAGCCGGGTTCCGAACCAATCACCGTTCGGCGCTCTCTAAGTGATCGGGTTGTCCACGCGGGACCGGACGTTTCGGTCATGGCACGGTCGGCCCGGTGGAATACTGGGGCCCCGCGCGTGCACCGCGTGTGGCACTCGTGACCCGCTGACCAGCGAGCGGGCAAGCCAAAATTCACCCCGCATCCGAAGGAGCATCGGCGCTATGAGCTTGGGCCACGAGGTCCGTTACCGCGTGCGAGGTGGCCGTGAGTTGCGCGGCACCGTGTTCGTGCAGGGCGCCAAGAACGCCGTCCTGCCCATGATCGGAGCGTCGCTGATGGCGGCGAAGGGCCGTACGGTCCTGCGAAACGTTCCGATCATCGAAGACGTCCGTCGAGCCGTCGAGCTCGCTCAGGCCATCGGCGCCAAAGCCGAGCTGCACGAGGCCGAGCGCACTCTGGTCATCGACGCGTCAACTCTGAACAGCCCCGTGCTGCCGGCCGACATCGCGGCTCGCTTCCGAGGCTCGTTCCTGTTCGTCCCAGCCCTGCTGCACCGTCTCGGCGAGGCGGTCATCGAGGGCGTGGGCGGCTGCAACCTGGGCAGCCGCAACCTCGACTTCCACTACAACGGCTTCAAGCGGATGGGCGCCTCCGTCACCGAGCAGGTGACCGAGGACGGCACGGGCTCCATCCACGTCAAGGCGGGCCACCTTCAGGGCGGCACTCTCTACCTCGACACGCCGTCGCACACCGGCACCGAGAACCTCCTCATGGCGGCCTCGCTCGCCCACGGCACCACGCTGATCAAGAACTGCGCGCTGGAGCCCGAGGTCCTCGACGTCATCACGCTGCTGCAGCGCATGGGCGCCCGCATCAGCGGCAGCGGCACCGGCTTCATCACCGTCGAGGGCGTCGACCGTCTCACCGCGGTCGAGCACACGGTGATGCCGGACCGCATCGACACGGGTGTGCTCGTCATGGCCGCGGCCATCACGGGCGGCGAGATCAGCCTGGTCGGGGCCAACCTGGAGCACCTGGGCGTGGCCGGCGACAAGCTGGAGCAGATGGGCGTGGAGTTCGCGTCGCAGGGCGCCGTTCTCCAGGTACGCCGTGAGCGCCCGCTGCGGCCGATCAACGTCATCACCGACGAGTACCCCGGTTTCGCCACGGACCTCCAGTCGCCGATCATGGCGCTGTCCTGCCTGGCGGACGGCCCGAGCTACATTTACGAGCGCATTTTCGACGGCCGGTTCAAGCTGGCCGAGGAGCTCGTGCGGATGGGCGCCGACATCGACGTCGACGGCCCGCGGGCGAAGGTCAACGGCGCGACCCCGCTGCGCGGCACCGAGGTCGTCGCACACGACCTTCGGACCGGCAGCGCTCTGGTCCTCGCCGGCCTGGCCGCCGAGGGTGAGACGACGATCACTTCGGGTTACTACCTCGACCGCGGTCACGCTCATGTGGCCGAGCGCCTCACGACTCTCGGTGCCGACATCGAACGCGTCGCCTGAGGGGTTCTGACCGTCCGAATCACTGGTTCTAACGACCCCGCGTTACCTAACCGGTTAGTAATAAGTTCCTCACCGGATCCGTCCTACTAGTGGTTTTCTAACGCGCTCTTAACCGATTTTGCTCTGAGGCGTCACATCTCCTGTCTCCAGGCCGATCTGCCCAATGAGGAACGAAACACGTGGGAGCCGGGGCGAGACGACCAGACAGGGGCGTCAGAAGAATGAGTCAAGTGTTGGGTGAGGGCCGTCAGACGACGGCCGCGAACGGGGGCGCGCGGCGGGCGGGACGGTCGGGGGGACACCCAGGACCGCTCGAAGACCGGGGGGAACGACGGTGAGCGGTCCTCGGAGCGGTTCGGTGACCCCGGATCTGACAATCGGTGTCGTCGGGCCACACGATCTCGTCGAGCGAGTCATGCTCATGGGACACGGGCCCACTTCGGTGCCCAGTCGCCTTGTCGCCGCGGCGTACCGCGACGAACAGGAAGCCGCCGACAAGGTGGTGCGTCTGGGTTCCGGGGTGGACGTCTGTTTGTTCGCCAGTCCGGTGCCGTATGAGTTCGCCCGTAAAGCCGGGGTTCTCACGATGCCGGCGACGTACGTACCGCTGAACGGCGCCGCACTCCAGGGCGCACTGCTGCGGGCATCCCTCGACGAACGCCACGAGCCGGAGCGCGTCAGCATCGACGTGCTCACGCGCTCGGAGGTCGAGGAGGCCTTCGGAGAAATCGATCTCAACCTCGATCACGTGCACTTGCGCGAGGAGGCTGCGGGGCCGGGAACCCTCGCTGCCTTCCACGAGCGCCTCTGGCGGCGCGGTGCCACAAGTGTCGCGCTCACTTGCGTGCACGCGACGGCGGAGCGTCTGGAGACCGCGGGCGTGCCGACGCTGCGGATCCGGCCGACCGGTGCTGCCATCCGGTCGGCCCTCCAGACCTCCGCGCTGCTCGGCGCGCACCACCGGCTGGAGGAGTCGCAGCTCGTCGTCGTCCTGGTGGACGTCCCGACGCTGCGCGAGACTCCGCGACGGGTCACCCCCCGTTACTGGCGGGAGGAGCTCAAGCTGTCGCTCCAGCGCCTGCTGCTGCAGGAGGCGCACCGGATGAGCGCGTCAGCGTGGCCGCTGGACGACCACAGCTACCTGATCACCGCTACGCGGGGATCGATCGCGTCCGCCACGGAGGGCTTCCGCACGCCTCCGTTCGTGGAGCGCGTACGCGAGGAGCTGGGGCTGGCGATCGAGGTCGGTATCGGCATGGGCCGTACGGCGCAGGAGGCCGAGACGCACGCGCGGGCCGCGCTCGCGCGTTCGCAGACCTCCCAGCGGGCCCAGGGCTTCGCGCTGGACCGCGACGGACGGGCGCTCGTGCCCGCTCCGCGTACGCCTCCGCGTACGAGCGCTCCGGCCAAGCCGAAGGGGCTGGAGATCCTGGCCCGCCTGGCCGACAAGCTCGGCGACCAGGAGCAACCGCTGATCGTGGACGCCGAGAACGCCGGGAAGATGCTCGGTGTGACGCCGCGCACCGCCCGGCGGCTGCTGCGGACCCTGGTGGAAGAGGGCCTGGCCTGGCCGCTTCCGCCGAACCGTACGCCGCAGCCGGGACGTCCGCGCCAGCTGTACCGCCTGATCGTGGAGAAGCTCGCACCTCCGAAACCAGCGGGCTAACCCATTTAGGCCCGTCATTATGGCCATATCCGGCCATAATGGCGGGCATCCCCATCTTCTCGCAGGTCACAGGCGTCACATACGTAGTGCCGAACCACCGGCGCATCCGTGATCTGCAAGAGCGGGGATTCGCCATGGACGGATTCTGGACGGTTCCGGGCTACCGGCACGTCCGTGCGCTGGGCGAGGGCGCCTCCGGCACGGTGTTCCTGGCCGTGCACCAGGCGTCCCGCGCGGCCGTCGCCATCAAGTACCTGTCCGAGCCGCTGCGCACGGACGAGGTCTTCCTGGACCGGTTCCGCGCCGAGGCGCGGCTGATGGCCGACCTGGACGATCCCCACGTCGTGCGCTTCTACGAGTACGTCGAGGGCCCGGAGACGGCCGCCCTCGTGATGGAGCTCGTCGACGGCGTCACGCTGAAGGAGATCATCAGTTCTGAGGGCGCCACGGGGCCTGAGGCGGCACTGCTGGTGCTCAAGGGGTCGCTCCTGGGCCTCGCGGCGGCACACGCGGTCGGCGTGGTCCACCGCGACTACAAGCCCGGCAACGTGCTCGTACGCGAGGACGGCGTGAGCAAGCTCGCCGACTTCGGCATCGCGGTGAAGACCGGCGACGAGGTGAGCGCCTCGGGCACGCCCGCGTACATGGCGCCCGAACAGTGGCGGCACGGCACGGTCAGCGCCGCGACGGACGTGTACGCGGCCACCGCCGTCTTCTACGAGTGCCTCACCGGCGAGCGGCCGTACCCGGTGAAGGGCGTGTGGGCCCTGGCCGCCGCGCACCGCGTGGAGCCCGTGCCGGTCGACCGCGTCCCCGAACCCCTGCGCGGCCTGGTCGCGCACGGCCTCGCCAAGTACCCGGAGGAGCGCCCGGCGTCGGCCGACGCGTTCCTCGCGGAGCTGGAGGCGGCGGCCCTGCACGGCTACGGGCCAGGCTGGGAAGAGCGCGGGCGCGTACGCCTGGCGGCCCTGGCCGCACTGCTCGCGGCGCTGTTCCCGATGGCGAGCGAGTTGCCGACGGCGAGCACCGCGCTGGCGTTGACGCGCCTGGGCCGCAGGCGCCTGGCGCTCGCGGCCGGCGTGGTGGCGGGAGCGCTGGTCGCGGGAGGCGGCGGCGCGATCGCGCTGGCGAGCGTCCAGCACAGCGTCGGCCCGTCCCCCGCCGCGACGTCGACCCCGACCGCCGTCGCCCTGCCGACGCCGTCCGCCCCGGTGGACAGCCCGGATCCGAGCGACTCACCGAGCCCGTCCGCGTCCGACTCGACGCCGCCGGTCACGAGCGAGCCGACGAGCGGCAGCACGACGCCGGCGTCCAACCCGACCGCCGCGCCCTCGGCGCCGCCGACGAAGAAACCACCCACCAAGAAGCCCAAACCGCCCACCACCGTCAGCGGGCTGAGCGTCTCCGGCCTCACGTACTCGGGGCTGACGGCGTCCGCCACGGTCTCCCTGACCGTCAGCGGGCCCGGCTCGGTGACGGTGACCGCTTCGTTCAGCTCGGTCGATCCCCCGATCCTCGAAGTGGCGCCGGGACTCCTGCGCATCGAGGGAGGGAACTCACAGACCGTGACCGCCGGGTCGCACAGCTTCACTCTCTCGGGCGACATCACCAGCCGCTGCCCGATCTCGGTGACGGTCAGCGTGACCACCTCGAAGGGCGGGTCGACCGGCGAAACGATCCAGGGACAGTGCGGAACGGCGGGCAAGGCCAATGGATGACACGCGGCACGACGCCAGGGGATCGACCGACGACGTGACGCTGCGGTTCGGGCCCGGGGTTCCTCCGGGGCTGGCAACCAAGTGGCGTCAGGGCAGTACGCGTCCCTCACCCGCCCGGCGCGTCCTCAGCGCCCTGATCACGCTCGCCATCGCGCTGCTCACCGGTCTGATCGTGTGGTGGCTGCTCAGAGGCGGCGGCCCGACGCTGGAGGTGACCGGCGCCAAGGTGACGGCGCCTTCGGGCGTGCAGCACTGCAACGCGACCGTGAACGTCGTCGGCGCGATCCGTACGAATGGCGGCAGCGGCGACATCCGGTACCGCTGGAAGCGGAGCGACGGCCTGATCTCGAAGGTCTTCACGGACAGCGTCACCAAGGGCCAGCACTCCCTCAAGGTGCCGCTGCGCTGGACGATCGAGGGGCCCGGTTCGATGCACGCGATCGCCACGCTGGAGGTCCTCAGCCCGAAGACCTCGGCGAACACGGCTTCGGGGACGTTCGACTACGCCTGTAGCTAGATGCCCGGAATATGAGGTGCGCGGGGATGGCTCCCTCCACTAGCGTGTAATGAGCCATGAGTGCACAGACTAATGACTCCCCCCGGCCATCGTTCGTCTGGGTCGCCCTGCCCATCGTCTACGTCGTGTGGGGCTCCACGTACCTCGGCATCCACTTCGTCGTCCAGACCATGCCGCCGCTCGTCAGCGCGGGCACGCGGTTCGTGGTCGCCGCCGTGGTGCTCGGCACCGTCCTGGTGATCCGGGACGGCTTCGGCGTGCTGCGGGTCCCCCGGCGGCGCGCCGTCACGGCCATGGTCGTCGGCGTGCTGCTGCTGACCACCGGCAACGGCATGGTCGGCATCGCGGAGCAGCACATGTCCAGCGGGCTGGCGGCGCTGCTCGTCGCGAGCGTCCCGCTGTGGCTGGTGATCTTCCGGTGGGGCAGCGGCGACCGGCCTCCGGTGACGACGATCGCGGGCGTGCTGGTCGGCTTCGGCGGCCTCGCGCTGCTGACGCTGACGCGCGGCGGCGGGTCGGCGAGCCCGCTGGGCGTCGCGGTGATCCTCGCCGCGGCGGCGTCCTGGGCGACCGGGTCGTTCGTGTCCTCGCGGGCGCCGATGCCGAAGAACCCGTTCGCCGCCAGCGTGTACGAGATGCTCGCGGGCGGGCTGGCGCTGTTCGTGATCGGCTTCGGCCGCGGCGAGCACCTGGACGCCGGGAAGGTGTCCACGACGTCCTGGCTGGCGCTCGCGTACCTGATCGTCTTCGGCTCGCTGGTGGCGTTCACGTCGTACGTCTGGCTGCTCGGCAACGCGCCGATCTCGCTGGTCGGCACGTACGCGTACGTCAACCCGGCGGTGGCGGTGCTGCTCGGCGTCCTGTTCGCCGGCGAGCACGCCACCTGGATGATCATGCTCGGCGGCCTGATCATCGTGCTGGGCGTCGGCCTCGTCGTCTCCACCGAGCGCCGCCGGCCGGCACCGGCCCCCGAACAGGAGCCGGCACCCGCCGAGATCGTCTAGCGGCGGTACTTCTCGACCACGGCCAGGAAGGCGTCGTTCTCCTCCGGGGCGCCGATCGAGACGCGGGCGCCCTCGCCCGCGAACGGCCGTACGCTCACGCCCGCGGCGTCGCACGCGGCGGAGAACGCCATCGTGTCGTCGCCGAGGCGCAGCCACACGAAGTTGCCCTCGGCGGGTGGCACCGTCCAGCCCTGGCCGATGAGCGCGTCGCGTACGCGGTCGCGCTCCTTGACGGTCAGCGCGACACGGTCGAGCAGCTCGCCCTCGGCCTTCAGCGACGCGATGGCCGCCGCCTGGGCGATCGAGCTGACCGTGAACGGCAGGTAGGTCTTGCGGACCTGGCCGGCGATGGCGGGGTTCGCCACCATGAAGCCCACGCGCAGCCCGGCGAGGCCGTACGCCTTGGAGAAGGTGCGCAGGATCGCCAGGTTGGGCCGGTCGCCGTACAGCTCCAGGCCGTCCGGCACCTCGGGGTCGCGGTTGTACTCGTGGTACGCCTCGTCCAGCACGATGAGGCAGTCCTCGGGGACCTGGTCGAAGAACTCCTCCAGCGCGTCGCGGTGTACGACGGTGCCGGTCGGGTTGTTCGGGTTGCAGACGAAGATCAGCCTGGTGCGGTCGGTGATGGCGGCGGCCATCGCGCGCAGGTCGTGGGTCTCCTCGGCCAGCGGCACGCGTACGGACGTCACGCCGGCCAGGTCGGCGAGGGTCGGGTACGCCTCGAAGGAGCGCCAGGCGTACATGACCTCGGCGCTCGGCTCACCGATGGCCTCCAGCAGCATCTGGGTGACGCCCACGGACCCGCAGCCGACCGCGACGTGGTCCTGCGGGACCCCGAACCGTTCGGAGATCGCCCCGATCAGCGCGGTGCACCCGTTGTCGGGGTAGCGGTTGATCAATCCGGCCGAATCGGCGATCACGTCGCGCACCGACGGCAGCGGGCCGTACGGCGACTCGTTCGAGGACAGCTTGAACGATCGGCCGTCCGGCCCGACGGCCACCTTGCCGGGCTTGTAGGCGACGTACTCGTCGAGCACGGAACGGAAACGTGGACTGTGCTGATCGGACACCTTTGTCCTCCCGAGGATGGCGACGTACGGAGTCACTGTATGGGCCGACGCTCTGGCACGCCTCACCCGGTTTAAGTATGGTTTGGCGCTTTTTGGGGATGATTGTCCAGAGATGGCCGTTCTGTCCGGGGGGAGACAGCCATGGGATACACGCTGGCCGCGATCGACATCGGCCAGAGCCTGCACCGCATGCTCGACAGTGTCATTCGAATCGTGCCCAAGCTGCTCGTCTTCGTCGTCATCCTCATCATCGGCTGGATCATCGCGAAAGTCATCGAACGCGCGGTGGCGATGATCCTGCATCGGGTGCACTTCGACCGGGTGGCCGAACGCGGCGTCGTCGGCAGATCGCTCAGACGCAGCGACTACGACGCCTCTCGGCTCATAGCACGGCTGTTCTTCTACGCGATCGTGCTGCTCACGCTGCAGATGGCGTTCAACGTCTTCGGGCCGAACCCGATCAGCAACCTGCTGCGCGCCATCGTCGCCTGGCTGCCGCGACTCGCCGTGGCGATCATCATCGTGGTGATCGCGTCCGCCATCGCGCACGCCGTAGGCGAACTCGTCGGCGCCGCGCTCGGCGGCGTGACGTACGGACGGTTCCTCGCCGGGCTGACGTCGGCGTTCATCATCGCCATCGGCGTCATCGCCGCCCTGAACCAGATCGGCATCGCGACGGCGGTCACCGAACCGCTGCTCATCGCCGTGCTCGCCACCGTCGGCGCCATCCTCGCGATCGGCCTGGGCGGCGGCATGATCAAGCCCATGCAGCAGCGCTGGGAGCGGATCCTGAACGTCGCCGAACGCGACGCCGCGCGCGTGCGCAGCGCCTCGTACGACCGCGGGCGCGAGGACGCCATCCGCGGCGGCGGCGTGCCCGGCGAGATGCCGGGCGAGCGTACGGGCCGCCGCGACGACCCTCGGCGTCACGACATGCCGGGGCCGCACGACACCCCGATGGGTCCGCGCGACATCCCGTAGGACCTGGAGCCCGCCGGTGCCTCAGGGCGCCGGCGGGCCTCCGCGCTCACGGATGAGCCGGCAGACGGCGATCACGCGCACCGTCTCCCAGTCGAGGTCGCCGGTGGGCCACCAGCCGCGTTCGACGGCGGCGTCGGTGAACCCGTGCAGATAGTCGATCAGTACGGGGGGAACGAGCTCATCGTCCGACATGGCGATCACATCGCGGACGGCGGCGGCGTGCTGGTCCACCGCGGAGGCGAGGCCGGGGTCACGCCCGGCCTCCGCGATACCCGCCTCGCCGGCCTCGGCGATGAGCTGCCGGACCATCTCCGACGAAACGTCTGACATGGGCATGGACGGTACCAACAAGGCAAGAGTGCCTGGTCACCAGCCCGGTCGCATCATCGGCGGATGCAACGACTCGGCGTCGCCGCGCCGGTAGAGCCGCGCCGGCCGGCCGCCGTCGCGCGTCGTCGTACGCCCCGTGGAGACGAGGAACCCCTCGGCCCCGGTCACCTTCCGGTGGAAGTTCCTGGGGTCCAGCGGGGTGCCCCAGACGATCTCGTACACGCGCCGCAGCTCGGCGACCGTGAACTCGGACGGGCAGAACGCCGCGGCGAGCGAGGAGTACTCCAGCTTCGCCCGCGCGCGCTCCACGCCGTCGAGGAGGATCCGACGGTGGTCGAAGGCGATCCGGTCACTGCCGGTGAGCTCCTCGACCGGCCGCCACTCGACCTGGGCGCGCGTGGAGGCGGGCAGGTCCGGGGCGAGCCCGAGGTAGGCGACGCTGACGACCCGCTGCCGGGGGTCACGGTCGGGATAGCCGTACGTCGCGAGCTGTTCGAGGTGGACCCGCACGTCGGCGAGACCGGCGCGCTCGGCCAGGAGCCGCTCCGCCGCCGCGGGAAGATCCTCGTCGAGCTGAACGAACCCGCCGGGCATCGACCAGGTGTGCGGGTACGGCGCCTGGTCCCGCCACCAGGCCAGCGCGCACAGCCGATGCTCCCGAACCGTCAGGACAACGAGATCGACGGTCACGGCAACACGAGCGACGGACATGGGTCGCACGTTAGCGCCCGGCCACGCCGGGTGCGGCGAGTCGGCCGGTCCGGCGCCACCACGCGCCGTACGGATTCCGTCGCGCCGGGATCGCCGGAGCCGCCCCCATGGGCGACGTCGCCCCTCGGAGTGCCGGAAACGGCCGGCCGGGCGCCCGCCCGCGCGGCGAAACGGCGGACACGCCGAGGGCCCGGAACCAGCGGGTTCCGGGCCCTCGGGATCGTCCTCGGTTACGCGGGGGTCTCCTGCTCCGGCAGGATCGGCTTGCCGTTGGCGGTGGTCAGCGTGTCGGGCACGTGGCCGTTGGTGCCGCCCATGGAGGCGAGCAGCTGGCGGGCCACACCCAGGCCCGTACCGCCCAGGGTCAGGGCCTTGGCGAGCATGTCCTCGACGCCCTGGGCGCCGTTCAGCACGACCATGTTGTCGACGTTGCTGAACACGCCGGCGCCGGCGGAAACGATCTCCGGCCACTTCTCGGCGAGCTGCTGGGCGATGACGGCCTCCTGGTTCTCCGCCAGGGCCTCGGCGCGGGCCTTGATGGCCTCCGCCTCGGCGAGACCCTTCTGGCGGATGGCGTCGGCCTGGGCCTCACCCATCATCCGGATGGCCTCGGACTCGCGCTGCGCCTTGAGCTGCGTCTCGGTCGCCGCGGCCTGGGCGAACGCCACGCGCTCCTCGCGCTCGGCCTGGGCCAGCGTGACCTGCTCGTACGCCTTGGCGTCGGCGGGCTTGCGCACCTCGGCCTCCAGCGACTTCTCGCGGCGGTCGGCCTCAAGCTCGGCGTTGCGGGTCTCCTTCATGATGACCTGCTGCTTCGCCTCGGCGGCGGCCTGGTCGACCTGCCCCTGGTACTCGCGCTTCTTGATCTCGGTGTCGCGGATCTGGCCGGCGTTGGCCTGCTCGGCCATCTGCTCGGCCTCGGTCGCCTCCTGGTTGCGCTGCGCCTCGGCGATACGGGCGGCGGACGCGACGGCGGCGGAGTTCGGCTTGCCGAGGTTGTCGATGTAACCGACGTTGTCCTCGATGTCCTGTATCTGCAACGAGTCGACCACGAGGCCGAGCTTGCTCATCTCGTCGGCGGAGGACGTACGCACCTGGTTGGTCAGGCGGTCACGGTCGCGGAGGAGATCTTCGACGGTGAGGTTGCCGACGATCGAGCGCAGGTGACCGGCGAACAGCTGATGGGTCTTGTCGTCCATCATCTTCTGCTGGTCGAGGAAGCGCCGCGCGGCATTGGCGATCGAGGAGAAGTCGTCGCCGATCTTGTAGATGACCACGCCACGGACGTGGACCTTGATCCCCTGCGAGGTCACGCAGGTGACCTCCAGGCCTGAGACCCGGGTGTCGAGCGAAAGCCGCCGGCACGTCTGGAAACCGGGGAGCACCATGGTGCCCTTACCGGTAGTGATCTTGAAGCCCAGGCTCTCCGCGGTGTCGCGGTTGTGCGCCTTGGCTCCGAGACCGGAGATGATGAGAGCCTCGTTCGGCTCGGCGACTCGCCAAATCGCCTTGAAGATGACTATCAGGATGATGATGGCGACTACGGCGCCGATCACACCCGTGGCGATTACCGGCATCGCTCCTCCTCGGGAGGGCAGATCGAAGATTACGTCACATAGACGCGGAAGCGACGTAAACGGTTCGCGGTGGGTGGTAATCCATCACAACTACGAGAGTGCCGACGAAGATCTCTTCACCCGGAACGGCCGAATAGCCATAAAACGCCTCGACGCCGCCCCGAATCGGGATCATCACCTCGCCGACCAGGCCTGGACCGATCTTGCCGGTCACCCGGCCCTGCCTGCCGACCACCGCGTCCTCCTTCGCCTGCGAGCACGCTACCCGTACCCGGCCTACGGGAGGATCCGCTCAGCCTGCTGGTAGGCCGACCGGGCGAGCCGCTCGGCCTCGGCCTGTGTGGCCCCCGGTCCGTAGAGGTTGATCGTGGCGAGGTAGCCGCGCGAGCGCAACACGACGAACCACGTCTTGACGGTCGTGGTGCCCGACGTCGTGGTGACCCCGGCCGTACGCGAGCCCTCGCCGATGCGGGTGCCGGCCGCCTCGACCACGCGGTTGGCGATCCAGCGGCCCGCGACGCGGACGCGGAAGAGGCGGCAGATCTGCGGGACGCGGAGCTTCACCTGCTGGGCGGCGACGGCCGGGCCGACCGCCATCAGCGTCTCGGTGGCCGTCTGGCGCTGGGTGCGGACGAACGCGACGAGCGCGGACGGCGCCGTCTGCACGGCATTCTCCTGGGAGACCGTACGGGTCACGGCCGCGCATTGCGGTTTGTCCAGCTTGACCGCCTGCTGCATTTGATTGTAATTCTGCACGGCGGCGAGCGAGGAGTATTGCCCCCATTGTGGCGCTCCCGACCGCTGATATCCGGGAATATCGGTAAGCAGCGCCTGGGTGAGCTGATCCGCGTTGTACGAACCGGGAACGGGCGCCTCCGAGGACGGCGTGGAATCCGGCACGGACCCCCTGCCACCTCCTCCGCCACAACCGGCGATCGCGGCCAGTAGCAGGAGAGTCGCAACGGCGGACGGGGTACGCGATGTCATGTCGAATGACGATAGCGCAGCATTGACGGTCCCGCTCCCCATTTCGTGTGCCGCGATTTAGTCCCGACGCTCGCCGCGCGGTAAAAATGGAGTGCAATGCGTTTGACGCATGGAAGAATGCTTGAGAATTGTCCGAGTCAGTGGCTATTCGGGGGAAGCTGAATGCTGCGGAAAACGATCGTCATCATTCCGATCATCCTGCTCGCGCTCAACGGGTGCAGCAGCAAGTCGAAGGACACCGCCGCCACCGGCGCACAGGGGACGTCCATCGGTGCACCGGCGGCGACGCCCACACCGGCCGGTTCGGCAACGCCGTCCTCGTGCCCGACGGCGGCGACCAAGAAGTTCGCCAAGACGCGCTTCATCGCCAACGCCGGTCTCGCGGCGGGCGCCTTCAAGCGCTACATCTACTCGCCGTACCGCGAGGGCAAGTTCAAGTCGGACGCTCCCGGCCACAAGCGCGCCATCATCAAGGCCGCCGCCGCCGGGCTCTTCACCCTCGACCAGCTTCGCAGGGCCAAGTCCAACATCCAGGCCGACCCGACGCTCTGCAAGACGCTGCGGGCACCGGTGGAGAAGCTGAGCGCGCTCATGTCCGGGCTCGTCGGCAAGCTCAAGAAGGGTCAGGTCGACCCGACCGATCTCGCCGCGGGCGCGGGCGGCATCGAGGGGTTCCGCAAGACCGCGGGCAGCGCGGGTGCCGGGTTCAAGGACAAGGACGTCCCCGCCGGAATGATCGGCGGCTGACGGCCGACAGGTCACGGCCGCGTGGCCACTGAAGCCCAGTGGTCACGCGGTCGTCGTCCTCCGGAACGCCGCGCCCGTTGGGGTTAGGCTTCATCAGGTGACGACGCTGCCGAGGACCCCGTACGCCGAACGCCTGGCCGGCTGGCCGGCCTTCGTACGTGAGCTCGACGCCACCCTGTCGGTGCATCCGCAGTACGTCCTGTGGGGCAACCTCCACGACAACTTCCTGGTGCGGCCCGAGGGGCGCCTGCTCCCCCTTCGCGACCTCCTCTGGGAGGCGCTGCAGCGCAGCGGCTACTCCTTCATGGTGGTCTATGACCAGGTCGACGGTCTCCGGGTGCTCCCCGCCGACGACAAGGCCGCCGCCGACGCCGCCGCGAGCATGTTCGGAGCCCGGGTCGACGAGCGCAAGGCGCCGTCACTCGAAGGCCTCCGCACCTACCTGAGCGCCCTCGCCCGTCCCGGCCGCCCGATGCGCGCCGCGTTCGTCGTCGACTACGCCTCGCGTATCGCGCGCAGCGCGACCGAGCTCGAACCCGCCGAGAAGGACTTCTTCGTCTTCTGCGAGAAGCTCTCCCGCACGGCCACGCCCGTACGCGGTGAGGGTGACCGGCCGAAGCCGATCTACAACCCGATCATCTGGCTGGCCGAGCGCCCCGGTGACCTGCCTCCGTGGCTGACCGCCGACAACGACGGCATACGCGAGATCGCGATCCCGCGCCCGCACCTGGGCGACCGGCAGGAGACCGCGCGGCTGCTCGCCCGCGCGTTCGAGACCACCGACCCGACCATCGACGTCACCGACGACTTCGCCCAGGAGGCGGAGGGCCTCACGCTCCAGGCGATGATCGAGGTGACCCGGCTGGCGAAGGAGCGCGAGGTCCCGCTGAAGGACCTCCCGGACGCCGTGCGCACCTACAAACTGGGCGTGCTCGACAACCCGTGGAAGCGCGACCACCTCCGCAAGCGCATCGTCGACGGCGAGGAGCGGGTGCCGGCGCGCGTCGTCGGGCAGCCGCAGGCGGTCACCAAGACGCTCGACATCCTCAAGCGCGCGGTCCTCGGCCTGTCGGGCGCGCAGGCGGCGCGCGCGTCCAGCCGCCCGCGCGGCGTGCTGTTCTTCGCCGGCCCCACGGGCGTCGGCAAGACCGAGCTGGCCAAGGCGATCACCTCGCTCGTGTTCGGCAACGAGGACGCCTACCTCCGCTTCGACATGAGCGAGTTCGCGGCCGAGCACGCCGGCGACCGGCTGATCGGGTCACCGCCGGGCTACGTCGGGTTCGAGGCGGGCGGCGAGCTGACCAACGCCGTACGCCAGGACCCGTTCCGCGTGATCCTCTTCGACGAGATCGAGAAGGCGCACCCGCGGATCCTCGACAAGTTCCTGCAGATCCTGGAGGACGGCCGCCTCACCGACGGCCGGGGCAACACGGCGTTCTTCTCCGAGTCGATCCTCGTGTTCACCTCCAACCTCGGCAGCCGGGGCGCGCGCCCCGGCATGGCGTACGAGCAGCTCGAAGCCCAGATCCGCGGCGCGGTCACCGAGCACTTCACGACCGAGCTGAACCGCCCGGAGCTGCTCAACCGGTTCGGCGACAACATCGTCATCTTCGACTTCATCGGCCCGGAGGCGGCCAACCGGATCTTCGACCTGCAACTCGCGAACATCTGCCGCCGCGTCAGCGACGAACACCACATGAAGCTTCTGCTGTCGGACGACGTGACGGCCGAGCTACGCATGTGGTGCACGAGCGAGCTGGACAAGGGAGGCCGGGGGATCGGGATGGCGCTGGAGTCGTACTTCATCAACCCGCTCGCGCGGGCCCTGTTCGACAAGGGGCCGGCGGCGGAGGTGACCGTGACGGAGATCCGCCGCGACGGCAGCATCGCCGAAGTGACACTTCGGTGACCGACTCCTCGGGGCCGGCGCTGCTGCTGTCCAAGGCGCACCATCCGGTCACGACCCTCGGCCCGGCCGGCGCGCGGGCATCTGGACCCAGGGCTGCACCCTGGAGTGCCCCGGGTGCATCTCACGCGACACCTGGGAGGCCGATCCGGCCACCTCGATCCCGGTGTCGACTCTCCTCGGCTGGCTGCGGTCCCTCGATCGGGTCGACGGGGTCACGATCTCCGGCGGGGAGCCGTTCCAGCAGCCGGAGGCGCTCCGCGCGCTCCTGGAGGGGATCCGCGCCTGGGCGGCTCCCGAGGTCGACGTTCTCGTCTACAGCGGGTACTCCCTGTCACGTCTCCAGCGCTCCGCGACCACCCGCGAACCCCTGTCATTGTGTGACGCCGTGGTCACCGGTCCGTACATCGAGCGCCTGAACACGGGCGATATCCGGCAACGCTGGCGCGGCTCGGGCAATCAGCGCATCATCGCTGTTAGTCCGCTTGGCAGAAAACGCTATGGTGACGCGGAGTGCGACGAAACAGGGCCGCACATGCAGGTATCGGTTGAAGGCGACCGTATTTACTACATCGGGATCCCTCGGAGGGGCGACATGGAGCGGCTGACAGAGCGACTCACGCTCGCCGGGATCCACGGCGGGGAGGTTTCATGGCGCCCCTGACATGCCCGGTCTGTGCCGCTCCGGTACGGCAGGGGGACTTGATCTGCATCAACTGCGGAGCGAACCTCGCGAGGCGCGAGCAGCCGCCGCAGCAGGACTACCAGCAGCAGGGGCAGTACCCGCCCCAGGACCAGCAGCCCTACCAGCAACCGTACGGCCAGGATCAGTACCAGCAGCAACAGCAGCAGGGCTATCCGCCGCAGCAGGACTACCAGCAGCAGGGGTACAACCAGGGCCAGAGCGCCCCGTACCCGCCGCAGCAGCAGCCGTACGGGCAGCAGGACCCGCAGCGGTCGTCGCCCTACTCCTCGCAGCACGACCAGTACGGCGCGCCTCCCCAGCAGGACCAGTACAGCGCGCCGCCTCAGCAGGACCAGTACAACGCGCCGCCCCAGCAGGACCAGTACGGCGCGCCGCCTCAGCAGGACCGCCAGCAGTACTCCCCGCCTCCCCCGCAGCAGGGGGGGTACCCCCCGCAGCAGCAGGGCGGCGGCTACCCGCCCCAGCAGCAGGGATACGGCGGTGGCGGTGGCGGCTACGGCGCGGGCGCGCCGCACGTGCAGCCGCCGCCGCGCGAGCCCACCATGACCGGTGGCGAGTCGACGGCCGCGTTCACGCCGTTCTGCCCCCACTGCGGCGCCGAGATCCCCGACGTCGGCAACCCCGTCTGCGTCCAGTGCCTGCGCCCGCTGCACGACAAGGGCGGCGGCGGTGGCGGACAGCAGCCGGTCAACATGTACGTCCAGTTCTCCTCCGGAGAGCTGCAGGTCACCCCCGGGCAGGAGCTCGTCCTCGGCCGCGACCCGGTGCACTCGCCGGTGGCCGGGACCTTCTCCCGCTTCGACAACGTCTCACGCCGCCACGCGACGCTCGGCTTCGACGGCGGCGGCCAGGCGTGGGTACGCGACGAGCGGTCGACCAACGGCACGTTCGTCAACGACCGGCGCCTTCAGCCGGGCGAGCAGACGGCACTGCGCGACGGGGACTCCATCCGTCTCGCGGCCGACGCACGCGGCCAGATCCGTCTGGGCCGCTGACGTACCGTCCTGGCGGTCCTCACCGAGGATCGCCAGGCCGTTCCGCGTTCTGACAGGAACCCCTTTCACACCGCCCTCAGAGGCCCGCACAGCGGCGTACTGACGGGCCCTCAGGCATGCCCTGGACCCCCCGATTTGGCGCCTCATACGTCCGTCTCGTCACAAGGATGCAGAAAACGCCGCCAAATGGGTACGACAGGTCGCGAAGGCGCCAGCTGGCACCGACTGCGGGACCGGATTAGCAACGCGAACCAAGGGCAAGGTGGGACAAGATGCCAGGGCGGGTGATGGTGACCGACACCGCACCGCGGTACCGGCACCATATGCCGGACGACGCGGGGGACCGGATAGACGCGATGGACTTCACGGTGGACCATCTGCCGGGCGTGAGGCGCTTCGTCGCCACGCACGCCCGCAAATATGGTCTGGACGAGGACTCGGTGGGTGATCTGGTGATCGCCGTCAACGAGATCGCCACCAACGGCGTACGCCACGGCTCGCCCATGGCCGAACTCCACATGTGGTCGACCGATGAACGCGTTTACGCGGAAATACGCGATCATGGAAGCTGGGCGCCTCCCGCCGCGGCGGGGAGCACACCGCCGGCCGCCGACGCGGAGGGTGGAATGGGACTCTGGGTGACTCGGCAGATCTGCTCCGCCGTGCACATCCAGACCGGGGACGACGGCACGACGGTCGTGTTGGAAATGCCCCTCCCGGCGCGGTATCCATGACCGGTACGGTGGGCGTCCTCCGAATCCGTGGAGGTCACCGTGGCAACGTTGGAACTCTCGTCTGCGCGCCATGGCGACCGTACGGTCGTCGCGGTCAAGGGCGAGCTCGACATCGTGAGCCGTGCCCGCTTCACCACCTATCTTGACGCCGCCATCCAGGAGAACGGCGCCAAGGTCATCCTTGACCTCTCAGGCCTGGGGTTCATCGACACCAGCGCCCTCAGCACGGTCGTCGGATACTGGAAGCGCCTGAAGGCCGAAGGCGGCTTCCTCGCCCTCGCCGGCGCCCACTACGGCACCGCCCGCGTCCTGTGGATAACCGGCCTGGCCCAGCGCCTGCCGATGTACGACGACGTCGACGCCGCCCTCGCCGACACCGTCTAGGCGTGCCCGCTTGACCCTCACGTAGCGTGAGGCTGGAGGGTCAGGCGCATGAGCGACTACTACGACGCGTTCGAGATGAGTCCCGTGCCCGTTCCCGGCCCGGACGCGGTCCCGCCGGAGCCGTTCCACGGCATCTACGGAATGCCCGCGTTCGCGACGATCCCCACGAGCGATCTGGCGGCGTCGGTGGACTTCTGGACTCGCGGGCTCGGGTTCTTCGAGCTGTTCGGCATCCCCGGCAGGCTCACGCATCTGCGCCGGTGGGCGTTCCAGGACGTGCTCCTCGTCTCGGCGGCGAGCGTTCCCGAGCGGGCACCGGCGATGAGCGTGAGTTTCGCGTGCGTGCTCGGCCAGCTCGACTCCCTCGTCGAGGCCTGCCGCGCGTTGCGCCCGGACTCCGTCGACGGCCCGCGGGACACCCCCTGGAACACCCGCGACATGACGGTGATCACCCCGGAGAACGCGCGGATCGTACTCACCGCGGCGAAGCCCCTTGATCCGGCCGGTCAGGAGGCGCGGAACCTTGAGGCCATCGGGATCACACCGCCCGGCGACAATGAGGAGCATGCCTGATGCCACCGACGCCGATGGCCTGACCGTCGGCCAGGTCTCGGCGCGGCTGGGCGTGACGGTCCGCGCGCTGCACCACTGGGACGAGATCGGCCTGGCGCGGCCGTCGCTGCGCACGGCCGCCGGATACCGGCTCTACACCGCCGGTGACCTGGAACGCCTGCACCGCATCGTCGTCTACCGCGAGATCGGCCTCGGCCTGGACAAGATCCGGACCGTCCTGGACGACTCGACCGCGGACGTGCCCGGCGCGCTCCGTGCGCAGCGCACCCAGGTCACCGAACGGATCGCCCGCCTTCAGCGGCTCGGCGCCGGCCTGGATCGGATGATCGACGCCCACGAACGCGGCCTGCTGCTGACCATCGAGGAGCAGGCCGCGATCTTCGGCCCCCAGTGGAACCCGGACTGGCCCGCCGAAGCCCGCCAGCGCTACGGAGACACGGCGCAATGGCGTCAGTACGCCGAACTCTCGGCCTCTCGCGGTCCGGAGGAGTGGCGGGCCATCGCCGACGCCGTCGCCGGCGTCGAGCGCGCCCTCGCGGACGCGATGGACGCCGGCGTCACACCGGGCAGCACCGAAGCGAACCGGCTCGTCGAGTCGCACCGCGAGGTCTTCGCCTCCTACTTTCCCCTCACCAGGCAGATGCAGGTCTGCCTCGCCCGCATGTACGAGGCCGATCCGGCGTATCGCCGCCCACTACGACGGCATCCGCGCCGGGCTCGCCACGTGGTTCCGCCGGATCGTCGACGCCGACGCGCGTGCCCACGGCATCGACCCCGACACCGCGACCTGGCAGTAGAGCCCGGGGCGGCTAGGCGCGCTCGGCCGCCAGCTTCGCGCCGAATCCCAGCAGCGCCACACCCGTCGCGGCGTCCAGCCCGCGCCGTACGCTCCGGCGGGCCAGCACGCGCCGTACGCGGTGCAGGAACGTCGTCAGGGTCAGCAGGTAGATCAGCGAGAGCAGGGCGTGGCTGAGGGCGAACACCAGCAGGACCGGCGTCCCCGCGTCGGCGGCCAGGAACTGCGGCAGCACCGCGAGGTAGAAGACCAGCACCTTCGGGTTCGTGATGTTCGACAGGAAGCCCTGCCGCCAGCCGCCGCGCGCGCCGTTCCCCTGGCCGTCGTCCGGCGGCGCGTAGCGTCCGCGGATCGCCGACCTGATCGCCTGCGCGCCGAGGAAGGCCAGGTACGCGATGCCCGCCCACTTGATCGCCTCGAACAGCGGCTGGAACCGTACGATGACGGTCCCGAGCCCGGTCGCGGCGGCGACGCCCTGGACCGCGTTGGAGCTCGCGACGCCGGTGGCGCTCCAGATGCCGCGACGGCGCCCGGCGGCGAGGGTGTTCTTGGTGACCACGGCGAAGTCGGGCCCGGGGATCAGCACGAGCACGGCCGCGAACGCCAGAAATGAGCCGTAAGAAGACCAGAACATCCCTTTACCGTACGTTCTATGTCCATGGTGGTTGAGGCGTGGAGCGTGATCGAGGAGTGGCTGGCGCGGCACGCGCCGTCCTGCTCGGGTCTGCTGGGGCCACCGGCGTCCCCGGCCTCGATCGCGGCGGCCGAGGCGGCGGTGGGAGACTTCCCGGCGGATCTGGTCACGTCGCTGCGCCGCCACGACGGGCTGCTGACCTGGGCGAACATCCTGCCCAGCGCGTCACCCCTGCCCGTGGCGAAGATCGCCGAGAACTGGCGGATGTGCATGGAGATCGCCGAGGAGCCCGGGCCGCCGAACTCCTCGGGCGAGCCGTGGTGGCACCCGCTCTGGATCCCGTGGGCCATGACGGCGGGCGGCGACTTCCAGGTCCTCGACGTACGCCCCGGGCCGTCGCCCGGGCGGCTTGGCTGGGCCGTGCACGACGACGGCGGGCAGTTCGAGGACGCGTGGCCGAGCCTGGGCGCGTACCTCACCGAGGTCGCCTCGGCGCTGCGCGGCGGCGGGGAGGTCGGCGGGCTGCGCCCGTACCTGACGGCCGACGGGGCGCTGTGGTGGAGCGGGACGACGTCGCTCAACGGGGCGCCGCTACGGCCGGCTCCGCACCTGTGAGCCGCGCCGCGGTCCGATGACGCCCTGGAGCCGCGCGTTCGCGACGTACTGGAGTGCGACGTCGCTGTCGAACCTCGGCAGCGGGGTGACGCTCGTCGCCCTGCCCCTCCTCGCCGCCCGGCGGCTCGGCGCGGGCGCCCAGCAGCTCGGGTATCTGCGGGCCGCCGAGACCGTCCCGTACCTCCTGCTCGCCCTCGTCGCCGGGCGCCTGGCCGACCGGCTGCGGCCCGTCCACATGATGATCTTCGCCGACGTCGTACGCGCGCTGCTGCTCGGGCTCGTCGTACTGCTCACGGCGTGGTCGGCGCTGACGTTGCCGCTGCTGTACGGCGCGGTCTTCGTCATCGGATCGCTGACCGTGACGTACGACATCGCCCAGTTCACCTTCCTGCCGGCCGTGGTGGCGAAGCAGCGGATGATCTCCGCGAACAGTTCGGTGGAGCTGGCGCGAGGCGCCGCGTCGACGTTCGGGCCCGGTCTGGGCGGGGCGCTCGTGTCCGCGCTGCGGGCCGGTCCCGCGCTCCTCGTGGACGCCCTCAGCTACGTCTACAGCGCGTGCGCCCTGTTCACGCTGCGGCGCCTGGAACCGCCCTCGGCCGGCTCGTCGAGGCTCACCGGAGGGCCGGCGTTCGTCGTACGCAACCGGCCTTTGCGGGCGATGACGGCGTACCTCGGGGTGAACAACCTCTGCAACCAGGCGTTCCTGACCGGCCTCATCGTCTTCCTGGTCGGCCGGCACAGCTCCTCCTTCGCCGTCGGTCTCGCGTTCGGCGCGTACGGCGCTGGCTTCCTGCTGGCGGCCGTACTGGCACCCGCGGTGAACCGGTGGCTCGGCGCGGGGCTCAGCGTGACGGCGTCCTCTCTCGTGTCGGCCCTGGGCGTCGCGCTGCTCGCCCTGCCGGTCGTCCTGGCCGGGCCGTTCCTCGTCGGCCTCGCCGCCCCGATCTTCAACGTGCAGTCGGTGGCGCTGCGGCTGTCGGTCACGCCGCCGGGCCTGCTGGGGCAGGTCAACGCCGTGGTGAAGCTCGTGTCCCAGGGCGCGCTTCCGCTCGGGGCGCTGGCCGGAGGAGCCCTGTTCGCCGCCCTCTCCCCGCGTGCGGCCTTCACGGTCATCGCGACCGTGAGCCTCCTCGCCACCGCGATCCTGGTGTTCTCCCCGATCGCGCGGACCCGTTCGTTCGAGCGCGAGGCCGCCTAGAGTGTGGGCATGACGGGCGAAGTGTCGCCGTCGGGGCGCGACGATGGTCTGGTCTCCCCCGACGAGCTGCGGGTATCACACGACGACCGCGACCGGGTCGTCGAGCTACTGCGGGTCGCCGCCGGTGACGGCCGACTGACCGCCGAAGAGCTGGACGAACGCCTGGAAACGGCACTGACGGCGCGCACGTACGGCGAGCTCGCGGCGCTGAGCCGCGACCTGCCGGCCGCGCCGGAGGTGGACCCCCCGAAGGACCTGGTCCACATCGTCTGCGACCACGGCACCGTACGCAGGGTCGGCCGCTGGACCGTACCCCAGCGCATGGAGATCCAGATCACCAACGGCTCGGTGACGCTCGACTTCACCGAAGCGGTGCTCACGTATCCGTCGCTCCGGATCAGCGTCACGGCGAACGCCGGCTCGCTGCGGATCGTGACGAAGCCCGGTGTCGTCGTCGACGTCGACGACGTGAACCTCCACGCCGCCACCGCGCACGTCCACGACCCGCAGAGCGCGGAGCCGCTGCTCCGGATCAGGGTGGCGGGCGAGATCTGGGCGAGCACCATCACCGCACGCCCGCCGCGCCGCTCCTTCTTCCAGTGGCTGCTGAGGCGCCCCGCGCCGTACGCCCTGACCCGCTAGCCGCAGGAAACGTAGCCGTCCACCCGTACGTAGTCGCCCTGCGGGACGGTGACGGTGAGTTCCGTGGTGCGGTCGGCGTTGAGGGAGATCAGCGCCGGTTCGCTGCCGCGTACCGGGCGGAGGACGCGCTGGCGGCCCAGCCGTACGGTCAGGTCGGCCTGGCCGAGGACGTTCTGCTCGACCTCGTAACGCTGCGCCTGCGACACGGGCTTACGCGCCGCCCCGGGCAACCGCGCCGACCAGGCCACCGGCGCCCACCCGTCACAGTCACCGATCCGTACGTCCGGGATCGACGTCGTCCAGCCCAGCTTGATGAGGTCGCGGCCGAAGCTCTGGACGGCGGAGATGACCCGGCTCCGGTCGTCGGCCGGGGCGGGCTTCCCCGCGCAGGCGGCGCAGGCCAGCGCCGTGATCACGACGACCGCCGTACGGTTCAGGGCCATGTGTTCGCCTCCGCCTCGATGCATGCGGCGCAGACTACGTGGCCGTCGTTGACGCGCGCTGCTCGAGTGAAGTTACATTCACTTCGAATGAACGAAGATTCACTGCGTTCACTGAGGGGCGATAGTGGCTGCCCAGGGCGAGGCGCGAGATGCCGAGGAGGCGATGCGCGCCGTCCGTACGGCAGTGGCGGACCCGGCAGCTGCTCGGCGCGGCCGCGCGCCTGATGGAGCGCGAGGGGTTCCACGGCGTCTCCATGCAGGCGCTCGCGGACGAGGCGGACGTCAGCGTCGGTCTCATCTACCGCTACTTCGGCGGCAAGGAAGACGTCCTCCTCGCGGTGATCATCGAGGTGCTGGACGCCTTCCGCTGCGGGTGCCGGAGGCGATCGCGGCGGCGGGGGACGATCCGGTCGAGCGGGTCGCGGCGGGGTTCCGCGCGTACTGCGAAGTGATCAACGACCACCGGCACGCCGCGGTCCTCACCTACCGGGAGAGCAAGACGCTCGGTGAGGCGGGGCGGGAGCAGATCAAGCGGCTGGAGATCGAGACCGGCGAGCCGCTCCGTACGGCGATCAGGGAGGCCGTGGAGGCCGGCGCGCTGGTCGACACCGACGTCGACCTGCTCGCGTACGACCTGCTGCTGCTCGCGCACGCCTGGGCCCTGAAGCACTGGTACTTCGAGCGAACGCTCGACTTCGACGGGTATGTCGCACGGCAGGGTGCGCTGGTGCTGCGCGGGGTCATCGCCCCGCGCCGCCGCGCCCAGCTACCGGCACCTGCTCGTCACCTCGGAAGAAAGGGTCCGAATGACGAGCGAATGATCGAATACGAGGACATCCGCTACGAGGTCGAGGACGCCGCCGCGATCGTCACCATCGACCGCCCGCACCGCTACAACGCGTTCCGCGGCCGTACGGTCGAGGAGCTGATCTCGGCCTTCCGCGCCGCGTGGGCGGACCGCCGGGTCCGGGCGGTGATCCTCACCGGCGCCGGCGACAAGGCGTTCTGCACCGGCGGCGACGTGAAGCAGCGGGCCGAGACCGGCGACTACGGCCCGACCGAGAGCGGGCTGTTCGAGATCGACTACCTGCACCGGCTGATCCGCGACATCCCCAAGCCGGTGATCGCGGCGGTGAACGGCCTGGCGATCGGCGGCGGGCACGTCCTGCACGTCCTGTGCGACCTCACGATCGCCAGCGAGACGGCACGGTTCGGCCAGGCCGGGCCGCGGGTCGCCTCGTTCGACGGCGGGTTCGGCACGACGTACCTCGCCCGCGTCGTCGGCGAGAAGCGCGCGCGGGAGATCTGGTACCTGTGCCGCCAGTACGACGCGGCGACCGCGGAGCGCTGGGGGCTGGTCAACGCGGTCGTGCCGCCGGAGGAGCTGCTGGCCGAGGCCAAGCGCTGGGCCGCCGAGATCGCCGAGAAGAGCCCGACGGCGATCAGGTTCCTCAAGCACTCGTTCAACAGCCGACACCGAGCACCAGGCCGGCCTGGCGAACATGGCCACGACCGGGCTCGGCCTGCTGGTCGACTCCGAGGAGGGCCGCGAGGGCGCGACGGCGTTCGCCGAGAAGCGCAAGCCCGACTTCGGCCGGTTCGCGTAAATGGTCTTTGGAGTCCCTTCATGAGGATCGCACTGGTCACCGGCGCGGGATCGGGCATCGGCCGCGCCGTCGCGCTGGGCCTGGCCGAGAGCGGCGTACACGTGATCGCGGCCGACCTGAACCTGACCTCGGCCGCCGCGACGGCGGCCGAGGCCTCGTCGATCACCGCGAAGCAGGTGGACATCGCCGACCCGTACGCGGTCGAAGCGCTACGCGACGCGGTGTGCGCGAGCGTGGGCACGCCCGGCATCCTGGTCAACGCCGCCGGCTGGGACATCACCGGCCCGTTCCTCGACACGGACGCCGACTTCGCCCGCAAGGTCGTCGACATCAACTACCTGGGCCCGGTCCACATGTGCCGCACCTTCCTGCCCCCGATGATCGAGGCCGGAGGCGGCGGGAGGGTCGTGAACATCGCCAGCGACGCGGGCCGCGTCGGCAGCTCGGGGGAGAGCGTGTACGCGGGCGCGAAGGGCGGCGTGATCGCCCTGACCAAGTCCCTGGCCCGCGAGATGGCCCGGCACCAGATCAACGTCAACTGCGTGTGCCCCGGCCCGACGGACACCCCCTTGTTCCGATCGCTGCCATCGAATCTCCAGGACGCGTTGATCAAGGCGATCCCGTTCCGCCGGCCGGCCAGACCGGAGGAGGTCGCGGCGGCGGTGCTGTTCTTCGCCTCGGAGGCGGCGTCGTTCATCACGGGCCAGGTCCTCAGCGTCAGCGGCGGCCTCACGATGGCCGGGTGACGCACTCAGGGTGCCGGGGTTCTGCGGGCCGGTGCTGCCCGCGCCGCCGGAAACGGGGGCCGTGAGCGGCGGCCGGTGACCATTCGCGTCCACGGGCGGTCCGCGGTCGACTACGACGCGACTGAGGCGATCTGCGCCGTCGCGAGTTTCAATTCCGTAAAGGTGCCCCAACTCTTTTCCGTGACCGGCCACCATCATTGATGGTGAGCGTTTCTCATGTTCTGCGGCCTGTTCGGCCATAGTCCCAGTTCAGCGGCGTACGCGGCCTTCGTGAACCATCTCCGGACCATGTGTGGTCAACGTTGTCAATAGAAAAATCAACGGATGCCTGACCAATTCCGGATACTCCCCAAATGGGGAGTTTGATGCTTGAGTAAATCAAGCCTTAACCCCCGCCTTCATCGGAGACCCCCGTTGAAATTCTCCCGCCTCGCCGCCTCCGCCACCTGTGCCGTAGCCCTCGTCGCCGGTACCGTCGCCGTTTCGACGCCCGCGTCCGCCGCGGGTGCGAACTACGTCGCGCTCGGTGACTCCTACTCCTCCGGCACCGGCACCGGGTCCTACGACCTGGACAGCAGCTGCCAGCGCAGCAGCAAGGCCTACGCCGCTCTGTGGGCAGCCTCGCACTCCCCCTCGTCCTTCAAGTTCGTCGCGTGCAGTGGCGCCACGACCGCGGACGTCAAGGCCAACCAGATCAGCGCTCTGTCCAGCAGCACGACGCTGGCCAGCATCACCATCGGCGGCAATGACGCGGGCTTCTCCAGCGTCATGCAGACCTGCGTCCTGAGCTCGGACTCGGGCTGCCAGACCGCGGTCACCAACGCCGAGAACTACGCGCGCAACACCCTTCCGGGCAACCTCAGCTCGACCTTCAGCGCGATGCGCTCCGCGGCCCCGAACGCCAAGATCGTCGTTCTGGACTACCCGCACCTCTACATCACCAACGACTCGGGCTGCATCGGCATGAGCCACGCCAAGCACGTGATGCTGAACGAGGCGGCCGACACGATCGACGGCGTCGTCAGCTCGGCGTCCTCGAGCGCCGGCTTCACCTTCGCCGACGTACGCGGCCAGTTCACCGGGCACGAGCTGTGCTCGGGCGACGACTGGCTGCACGCCGTCGACTTCACCGACATCGGCAGCTCGTACCACCCGACCGCGACCGGGCACTCCTCGGGCTTCAGCCCGGTGTTCAACTCCGCCGCGGGCTGATAGCCGCACACGACCAAAGGCCACTTCCGGTGATCGGAAGTGGCCTTTGCCGTTGTCCGTATGCGGCCAGCCGTCGTCGCGGACAGGGCGACGGTCCGCAGGTCGCGCGAGATGCCACTTGTCGGGCAACGGCTGGAAGTTTCGCATTCGCCACGAAGGCGACTTTTGCTCCGCTAGGGTGCTGGCCGGTACGCCGAGGGCTGCCGATACGCCGGAGGACACGTGCGCCTTTCCGTTGTCATCATCAGTCTCGCCATGCTCGCGGTCGCCGCCACCGGGTGCGGAACCTCGAAAGCGGACGACATCAAGGCCGGGGACGCGCCGCGCGCGACACCCACGCCGATCAAGGTCGTCGTGATGGTCGACCACAAGAAGCGCACCGAGACCACGACCACGGCCGCGACCGTACGCGAGGTGCTCACCCAGGTGGGCGTCCAGCTCGGCCCGCACGACCTGGTCTCCCCGGCCGCCGACGCCGCCCCCGCCGCGACGATCAAGGTCCTCCGGCTGCTGTCCGACCCGGTGACCAGGATGGTCAAGATCTCGCCCCCGGTCGTACGGAAGAAGAGCAAGTCGGTCTCCGCGTGGAGCCAGAAGGTTCTGCGGAAGGGCCGCTCAGGCCTCAAGCAGGTACGGATCGCGTACGTCTCGCGGCACGGCAAGAAGGTCAAAGCCGTCATCTCACAGGTGATCAAGCGCAAGCCGGTGTCGCTGATCCTCGCGGTCGGCCCCCAGCCCACAGGCGTCGGCGCCGCCGCGCACCTCAACTGGAGCGCCGTCGCCAAGTGCGAGTCCGGCGGCAACCCGGGCGCGGTCAACCCCGCCGGCTACTACGGGCTCTACCAGTTCAGCCCGCAGTCATGGGCGTCGGTCGGCGGCTCCGGCCTCCCCAGCCAGGCCTCCGCGGCCGAGCAGACGTACCGCGCCCAGCTCATGTACAACAGGGTGAACGGACGCTGGCAGGGCCAGTGGCCGAACTGCGGCCGCTACCTCTAACGTCACTCGGGCCAGGGTGAGCCCTGGATGACCTCGACGAAGTCGCCCCGCTGAAACCCGGGCACGAAGTGTTCGAGGACGTCGGCCTTGACGTTCCCGAACGTGGTCTGAGGCCTGGGCGCGATGCCCTCGGTGAAGGCCTGGAGGATGCGCCGCTTGAAGTCGGGCCGCGGATGCAACGCGACGATCCGCGCACGGTCACTGTCGCTGATGTCCTCGTACCCGACGCCCAGCACGTCGTACTCCACCCCGGCGGTGACCAGCGCGACCTCAGGCTCCATGAACTCCGGCACGCCGGGAGTGGTGTGCAGGGCGATGGCCGTCCACACCCGCCGCACACTGTCCTCGGGTACCCCGTGCGCCCGCATGAACCGCCGAGCCTCATCGGCACTGTCCACCTCGAACCGCCGCCCGCTGCTCCGGAAACCCTCACCGAGCCCGAGATCGTGGAACATCGCGCCGATGTAGAGCAACTCCGGATCGAAGCTCAGCCCGCGATTCCGGCCCTGCAGGCTTCCGAACCAGTACACACGCCGCGAATGGTCGTAGATCAGGTCGGAGGTCACGTCCCGTACGAGCTCGGTGGCCTCCACGGCAAGCTTGGTATCCGGCACGACCACCCCGCCCACGGACGCCTTCGCCACGACAGCTCTCCTCTCCTCGCCGGGGACCAGCACCGTCATCGTCCCCGGCGCCGCGGAGGCGGACACCTTCCGTGTACGGCCCGTTACGCGATCATCAGAGAGGCGGCCCTACGGGCCCGTGCCACGATCAGGCGGATCCGTGGAGATCGGATCGAGCCTCATCCGCGATCTCGTGGATCTTCTCCTCGGTCGCCTTCAGCTTGGCCTCGGCCTGAGCGGTCCGCTCGGCGGCGCGACGCTCCCGGCGGGTCGGCTGGTGGTTCGTCCGGTCCTTCTTCGAGCGGTTGAAAAAACCCATCAAGTACTCCTTCGGCTGCGTTGTCTCGATGCGGCCGGAGCATCCCCGCTATCTCACGATTTATTCCGAACGTCGATCGGCTCTCACCGGAGGCAGACGTTACCTGGCAGGCTGGATTCTAGAGGCTCGTCCGATTCCGTCCGCATTCGTCCGAACCGTTGCTTGAACGGCGGAAACGCGTCTTCGATGTGAGTGCGGGTCCCGTCGGTGGGACCGCGAAAGAACGGCGCTCGGCCATTGAGCCGCGTCGCACGAATCAACGGGGTAGGGGATCTCTCGTATGAAGCTCAGTCAGCACGTCGTCCGAACCGGCATGGCGACCGGTATGGCCATGACCGCCGCGTGGGCGGTCGCGTTCATGGCGCCGGCCGCGCAGGCGGCGCCGCTTCCGAAGCCGCACAAGCCGGCGGTCGCGCCGATGCACGCGTACTGCCTCGACCCGGCTCCGTCGAACCTCGACACCCACACCGGTCACACCATTGGCAACAATGTCAACCTGCGTGTTGGATCCGGCACCAACTGCGCCAGCGTGGGGCAGGCCCAGACGGGCCAGAACCTCGACTACTACTGCTACACCTACGGGCTGGACGGCTACAGCTGGACCTACGTCAAGGATCTCAACACGGGGAAGAGCGGGTGGATCCGCGACGATCTGCTCGTTGACAGCGGTAGCTTCACGTGGTGCGGGCACTAGCGTTCGGCCCAATGGTTGAAATGCCGCCCCGATTGTTGCGGGGCGGCATTTCGCATATCGGCTCCCGGCGACTGATCGTGCTACTCGTCTCGCGGGGCGGACCGTTCGGTGATCTCGGCCTTGACCGTCTCTCGCAGTTCGTCCGAGGTGAAGCCGAGGTTGCGCAGGATCTGCGCGGCCGGGCTTTGTTCGACACGGATCAGGCCCAGCAGCATGTGTTCCGTGCCGACCCAGTCGTGGCCCAGGTCGGCGGACGCGCGGAGTGCCTGTTCGATGGCCTCCTTGCTCTCCGGGCGGAACGGGATATGACCCCGCAGTGCCTTCGTTCCGGGCGGCGGCATCGCTTCCTCGATCGCGGCGCGGATGCGTTCCTCCGACTCGGTCTTGGCCATCAGCACCTCGTACGCGAGGCCACGCGGTTCGCCGAGCAGGGCGAGCAGGATGTGTTCGGTGCCGATGGAGTCGTGTTTGTGCGTACGGGCGGCCTCCTGCGCCAGCACGATGCTGTGCCGGTTCAGGTCGGTGAACCTCTCGAACGCGGCGGGCGTGTGGCGTTGCTGGGCGGCCTGTTTGGAGACCCCGATGGCGTCGCCGATCTCGCTCCACGACGCGCCGGCGCGCCTGGCCTTGCCGACGTAGTGGTCGACGAGCTGGTCTCCGAGGTCGGACAGGGTCTGGGCGCGTAGCCGCGCCTCGCTGATGCGGGCCAGGTCGTTGGCGTCGGGGAGTTCCTCGCCTAGACGGGCGATCAGGTCGGCCAAGCTGATGTTGAGCGGACTCATGCGTCAATCGTAGGTTGACGATCCTCGATCGTCAACCTGTAGTTGACGCACGTTCCCGAGCCGCCCCGTACCTCTTCGAAGGACAGGGCAGCTCGTCTCACGTACGACGGCTGCCCGCGCAGTCCTTCCTCTCGCGCCGTTGCCGTGCCGACGACACCCGAACCAGTGGCTCCCACAGCAACGACATAGGCCCGTTCCGATGATCGGAACGGGCCTATGACCTGGGCGCGGCCGCGTCGTCAGCTCTTCCCCCGCAGAGGCGAGAACCCAAGCCGCCGGTGTTCGCTACGCGTGGTGGCGGTCAATCCGCACGTGGTGGAAGTCGACGGGGAGAGTCGGGTAGCCGTCGCCGGGGCCGTTCTGGTCGTCTTCGCCGGCGGCCGCGATTTTCTGCAGGACGTCCATGCCTGCCGTGACACGGCCGAATGGCGTGTAGTTCGGCTTGAGCTGGGTGTCCTTCCAGCAGAAGAAGAACTGGCTGCCATTGGTGTCAGGGCCGGCGTTCGCCATCGCGACCGTACCCGCGGGATAGGTGGCGCCCGTCAGATTCTCGTCGGCGAAGGAGTAGCCGGGCGCGCCGCTTCCGGTGCCGGTCGGGTCACCGCACTGCAGCACCCACAGGCGTTGCGTCGTCAGACGATGGCAGTGCGTACGGTCGAAGTAGCCGTGCTCGGCCAGGAAGCGGAACGAGAACGTGGTGCACGGCGCCTTGTCGGTCAGCGCCTCGAACTTGATCCGTCCTTGGCTGGTGGACAGCACCGCGTCGTACGGCCGCGCCGCCTTGACCGGGTCGAACGTGGGAATGCCCTGAAACTTGTCGGCCGGCACCGACTGTGTGTACGTGCAGGAACCCGCCGGCGCGGCGGCGCGTACGACATGCAGCGGCGCCAGGGACTGGCCGGTCTTCCCAGCGTACGATGCGGCCCCGGCGGACACCGTCCCGGCCGTGCCGAGAAAAGCAGCCGCTGCAATTACAAGAGCTCTACTCTTGTGCATGACACCTCCACGTCAATGGACGGGTCATCTTACTATGCTGGTTGGCATTTGTGACCTGCGTTTTCAGGCCGGTTTGACGGCATGGCCGTTCAATTGATGAGTGACTGAGAAGCCATTCCGTAACCGTCCGCGAACAGAGCAGCATCGCCGGTAATTCGCACAGTTCTCGGCGAGCGTCACGCGCGCCATGCCCCCGCCCGCCGCCGTGCCCGTCCGCGACATCCGGCACCGGCCGGCGCGACGGCCGGCGTCGAGGCACCTCCCTGTTACCGGAACCCGTCCTCTGGGCGCTGGTCCGACACGCGATTACTTTCAGTTTGCACAGTGGTGGTTAGCGTGGCGCGGCATGGCAACGACGACTACTGCGGGCTTTCGAGGTACCACGGGCAGCCGCCTGTTGAACAAGGTGCCCGAGGTCACGATCTGGTTCTGGATCATCAAGATCCTCTGCACGACCGTCGGCGAAAGTTTCGCCGACTACATCAACGAGACCCTCGGCTTCGGCCTGACCAACACCATGCTGTTGTTCACCGCGATCTTCGCGGTCGTGCTAACGGTCCAGTTCCGTACGAAGCGCTACAGCCCGTTCCCGTACTGGCTCACCGTGGTGGTGGTCAGTGTCACCGGCACGCTGTACACCGACATGCTCACCGACAAGCAACATGTCCCGCTGTGGCTGAGTTCGACGGTCTTCTCGGTCCTGCTGGCCCTCGTCTTCGGAGTCTGGTGGCTGCGCGAGCGGACCCTGTCCATCCACAGCATCACCACCTTCCCGCGTGAGGCGTTCTACTGGCTGACCGTCCTGGTGACGTTCGCGCTGGGCACCGCCACCGGTGACTGGACGCTGGAGCTGACCAACTGGACGCCCGCGCATTCGGTGTTCCTGCCGCTGGGCCTCATCCTGGCGATCAGCGGGCTGTGGAAGTTCGGCGCCAACCCGGTTCTCTCGTTCTGGCTGGCCTACATCCTCACCCGCCCGCTCGGCGCCAACATCGGTGACTGGCTCGCCTCCCCGAAGGCCGCGGCCAACCCCGGCGACCCGGTCGGACTCGGCCTGGGCACCTTCGCCACGAGCCTGATCTTCCTCGGTGCCATCCTGGCGACGGTCATCTACCTGATGATCAGCCGCAGCGACGTCGTCGAGACCTACGAGGCGACGCACGCGTCGTCGGTCACCACCAACCCGCGCCGAGAGCACATCGCGCTGGGAGCCTTCGGCGTGATCGCCGCCGGCACCGTCGCGCTGATGGTCTGGGCCCACAACCAGCCCCACGTCACCTGCGACCCGACCGGCCAGAGCGAAACGATGCCGGCCTGCCCGAAGCCGGCCCTGACAGGCGACCAGACGACCGCCGCGGTGGCGAAGTACGACAAGCTCGCCCAGACGGCGATCGCGCAGGACCGGGCCGGGGCGGCCGCGGCCTCCCACGCGACCGTGCAGAAGATGCGCGATGACTGGGACGCCGACGCCACCTCGCTGCAAGCGGTCAACAAAACGACCTGGACCCTGCTCGACGACCAGATGGACGCGGTCCTCAAGACGTACGCCATCGACCACGGCCACATCAAGCCGGCCCCGGCCGCCAAGCAGGAGAAGCAGCTCAAGGTCCTGCTGGGCGACTTCAAGAGCCACCGCTTCTAAGCTCCGCTCTCCACGCTTCGACGGGCGACACAAGCAGCCCGGGCCGGAGACTCCTGTCTCCGGCCCGGGGCGGCGTAGGACGGTCGCTGTTAGCAAGGGTGTACGCAAAAGGCCCCTCGCGATGATCGCGAGGGGCCTTTGACCTGGGCGCAGCCGGAGGGATTCGAACCCCCAACCTTCTGATCCGTAGTCAGATGCTCTATCCGTTGAGCTACGGCTGCTGGCAGCAGTGAGTGTACCGGGACTCAGTGGCGACACGCGAATCAGAACCCTCGCGTCCCCCCAACCCCCACATCATCGCAGCTCACCCCGGCCCGGACCAACCAGGAAACTACCGGCCGGCGGTCGCGTCCAGGAAGACGCTGTGGAGTTCGGCTCCCAGTTCGCCCGTCGGGACGGCGGGTGCCGGTGGGCTGGGGACCTCCGTCCAGGATTCTGTCCACGTGTGGTGGATGGCCTGGTTCTCGTACAGGCGGGCGATGGACAGGCGGTGTTTCAGGGAGTTTGACGCCTCCCTGTTCAGGAGCAGAGGCATCGCGCGCTTGGCCGAGCTCAGCAGTGTGAAGACGCCTCGGTCCACGCGTTCGACGTTGAGGCGGAGGATGGCTTCGGCCAGGGCGTACTCGCGGGGCATGTCGGTGTGTTCGATGCCGCCTCCGCCTGTGCCCAGCATTACCCGTACGCCGCAGGACAGGAGGGTGATCAGGGCGTGGTGGTCGAACAGGCCGGGGTTCTGGGTGATCAGTTCGGTGGCCTTCTTCAGCAGGCCGGGGGACGCCTCCGGGCCTGGCGACAGGAAGGACGAGGTCGGCAGGTTCACGTCCGCCCAGATGCCTGCTTCGGCCATCTGCTGGGCCTGGATCACCGAGACGTGGGTGACGTGGCCGAAGCGGACGCGGACGAAGCGGTCGAAGGCTGGCAAGGTGCCCTCTTTCGACAATGAGCGGCGTACGCGCAGGACGGCGCGGAGCATCTGTTCCACGTTGTTCTCGGCGCACAGGTAGTGGGCGGGCAGGTTCGTCTTCGGGTCGTGCACGATGCCGCCCGCGCCCTCGCCGACATGGATGTGGGCTACCAGGGGGCGGCGTTGTTCGCGGGCCACCTCGAAGGTCATGCGGAGGACGCGTTCGACCTGGCGGGCGCCCTCGGGTGTGTACCAGGTGCGCGAGGGGGCCGTCAGGTCGAAGCCCGTCGCGTACGGCACTCCGTACCGCAGCGCGGTGCGAAGGCGGTCGATCCAGGCGCCCAGGTCCTCGTGCATCGTCGGGCGGTTCATTTCCGGCCATTCCATCGGTGCCGGCTCGGCCCAGCGCAGGGTCCATTGCCTGTACGGCGGCGGCAGGTGGTCGGCGACGCAGGTCAGGTCGGTGCCGCGTGGTTCGTCGTCCGCGGGTGTGGTCCGGAGGCGCAGGATCGTACGCTCGCTCGCCTCCTCCGGCTCGTGGCTGCCGCCGATCCAGCCGAGGAAGGAGCCGGGCAGCATCGGCAGCCAGCGCACGACCACGTCCTCCGAGGAGGCCGCGGCGGTGGCCGCGGAGTCCCGCTCCAGCGTCCACAGTGGCATGGACTGCTCGGAACAAAGGATGTTCTGCCGTTTCAGCTCGCGTACGCCGGCGGCCATGAGGTCCTCCGACGAGACGTTGAGGAATCCGCGGGCGACGTACGCGCTGTCGACGTCGTTATGCGGTGTGGCCGTGAGCACGTTCTCGTTGATGTGCCGTACGGCGTTCGACAGGCCGTCACCCAGAACCGCGGCATTGATCGCGTCGATCAGCGTAAGGAGAGCGGCGTCGCCGGGCCGTGCCACTTTCATTCTTGACGCGAGACCCGCGATCTCCCCGGTGAGGAGCTTGTCGAGCCGTACGTCACCTTCGAGAAGGGTTCTTTGAAGTGTGCCCGAAAGGCGCGTCATACCCCAGTGCAGGGAGAAGTTCTGCATGAGGAGCAGCCGGGTCTCCAGGTCGTGGAGCGCCGCGAAGAGCGAGTCGTCGGCCGTGTGGTGGGCCAGAAACTCCTCGATGGCCAGGTCACCGAGGTCACCGAGGTCGCATGAGGAGGTCTCCCTCCAGCGCGCGATCAGCTTGACGCCTTCGGCGGTCAGCATCGAAAGGACGCCGTACGGAAGGATGCCGGTGAAGTGGTTGTGCGGGTCGAAGTAGCCACCCGCGGCCGTGGATGCGTCCTTGATTTCGGACATGCGGCGTCCCCTTCCTTCTCGACGGCCTTTCGGCACGTCAGGATGCCGCCACACAACCATTCGGCCCGAAGACGGTCAACGCCGCAATTGTCGGTGCCAATTGATTCTCGCCGTTCACTAAGGGAAAGAAATTTACGGCCCGACCGGCCTGGGCAGGGAAAATCACTCCACGCCGAGAAGACACGGGTCACGGCGACGGCACCCGGCGTACGGTTCGCCAAAGATCCGAGGCCATTGTCATATCGCCCGCCGCCACGAGATGCCCCCGAGGATCCAACGGAGACACCCCGTCACCGGACCCGGATTTCGGCGGCCACGGGGTGCGGTCCCGCCGCCCCCCGGGTTACGGCCTGGCCGGTTCCGGACGAGGCCGGGCACGGCTCAATGCCGCGTCGGCCGATAGGTCAGCACCTGTGTGTGGCCGTCGAAGGTCTGGGCCTCGATCAGCTCGAGGTCGAAGTCGTCCGCACCGTCGAAGATCCGGTCCACACCGGTCGTTCCGGAGATCACCGGGAAGACCGTCACCTCGATGGTGTCGATCAGGCCGGCGTTCAGCAGCGCCCGGTTGAGCGTCAGGCTGCCGTGGGAGCGCAGCGGCACGTCGGATTCGGCCTTGAGCCGCGTGACCACCTCGAGGGGATCACCGGATTCGATGGTCGTGTCCGGCCAGTCGAGCGGCTCGGTCAGCCGGCTGGAGAGCACCGTGACCGGAGAGCCGAACATGCGCGTGATCCACGCGTCGAACAGGCCGCGGTCGAAGCCCGCGTCAAGGAACGGCGCGTTCGACGAGTAGGTCCTTGCCCCGAGCACCATGCGCAGGGGGTCGCGGTAGGCGGCGGCGCGATGCGCGAGGAAGTCGGGGCCCTGCTTGCCCCAGTAGCCGCCCCAGTCACCGTTGTGGTTGGCGAAGCCGTCGAGCGTGGAGAAGATGTCGAAGGTGTACGTGACGGTCATGGCGTCTCCGGGAGGTCGGGCCGCGCCCTGTGGCGGCCTCACCCTTACTACGAACACCACCGCCCCGATCCGACAGCCTCCCCGAACGGCTCGTGCGCCGGCTGCCCGGCCATTCGTGCCTCGCGGCGTTCCAGGCAGGCAGACAACCACCAGCCCGGACATACCACCGCTTGCCCTCCCAAATAGGCTGGTACGCCTCGAACAACACTATGCTGCGACGTCTTACAGGGGCGGCGTCGCGGTGTTTCAGCTAGAGATCCGACGGCCTGCCCCTAGGGTCTGCTGTAAGCAGTAACGCGCTATCCGGATCGTGGAGCACGTACATGGCAAGGTGGTCCCGTTTCGCCCCCGCCGCCGACAGACGCCTGGTCAGGGGTCTGCACGACGGAGACGACGACACTCTCGCCGCGCTCTACGACGTCTACGCCGAGCGTTTGTACGACTACTGCATGACGATCATGGACGACTCCAAGGCCGCCGCCGACGTTGTTCACGACACGTTCATCGACGCCGCGCGCCGGGCGCCGCGGATGCGCGAGCGCGCTCTCCTGCGCCCCTGGCTGTACGCCGCGGCGCGGCGGCGGTGCATGCAGCGGAACCAGCGGAGCGAGCCGGAAGAGGGCGACCCGACCGGGAAGCTCGACTTCGTGCACCGCGAGGCCCTGTTCCTCGCCCTGCGCCACGACCTCGACGGCGACGAGCTGGCGGCGACGCTCGGCGTTTCGAGCCGGCGGGCGCAGAAGCGGCTGAAGCGCGCGGAGCGCCTGGTCCCCGAGGCCGCGGAGTACCTCGACAAGGCCCCCGCGCCCGTACTCCCGTCGATCCTGCGGCACCGGGTGCAGCACACGGGGACCGACCCGGAGCTGGCCGGCTACCGCGCCGAGATCGCGGCCAGGGGCGGCTCGCTGACGCCCGACGGCATGCCGCGCCAGCCGGACGCCCCCTCGCCGCTGGCCCGCCGCTGGGCGTTCGCGAGCGCGGGGTCGCTGGCCGCCCTGGGGACCGCGCTGGTGGCTCTCATGATCATCGGCCCGGACCTGCCCGTTCCGGAGATCCAGTGGCCGGGGGGAAGGCCGCACAGGCCCTCCTCACACCCGACCCACCGCGATCACACGCCGTCCGACCAAGACGGCGGCGCGCCCGGCCGTACGCTGCCGGACCAGAATCCGGGGACGTCGCCGACGGCCACACCGCTGCCTCCCGGCAGCCCCTCGCCGACCGGGCCGGGCATGCTGGCCGTCACGCCGCAGGTGATCCATCTCACCTCGCGCGAGTCAATGGCGGAGCTGTACCTCGCCGCCAAGAACGGCTCGGTCAAGTGGGCCGGCGGCTCCTCGAACCGCACCCTCAAGCTGTCGAAGTCGCACGGCGGGATCCACGACACGGACCGCGTCACGATACGGCTCACCCTCCAGCGCGGGCTGCTGACACTGGCCGGCAGGTCCGTCGTCACACTGACGGACGACACCGGCCACGACGTCATGGTCAACGTCGCCTGGGACGCCTCACTTCTCTGAGCGGACCCCGGTCTCGTCGACCCACGTCTCTTCGGCGAGGCGTACGGCCGCGTCCGGGCGGCGTACGTAGACTCCCGCCCACCGGCGGGCCCGGGCGGACTGCGCGTCCGGTGCCTGCGGGGTGGTCAGCGGGTCACGGCTGCTGGAGCGCACGAACGCCCACAGCATCTTCACGGCGACGCCGAGTACGGCGAGGGACAGCACCAGCAGCACGACACCCATGAGATTCCCCTCTCACCCCTCGTGGCCGCGTCAGAAGGGATGACTTAGACTGTTCGGGTGGTCTGAATCATCCCAACATTTCGACCTATTCGGATAATACCCTCGCTTTACGTCTTTGAACCTCTCTTTCCGTTACCAGAGGAAGGACTGCGCATGGCCGTGTCAAAGTGGCGTTCGATAGCGGACGACCTGGCCCGGAGGATCGAGGAGGGTGAGATCGCGCGCGGGGCGCAGCTCCCCACCGAGCTCGAGCTTCAGGTCGAGTACGACGCCTCGCGCAACACGGTCCGCGACGCCGTCAAGTGGCTGACCCAGCGGCAGCTCGTCGAGGCCTTCCCCGGCCGCGGCACGTTCGTCTCGGCCAAGATCACGCCGTTCGCCGTCGCGCTGTCACCGCGCGCCGGGGGTCCGGGAGGCGGCGACGGCACCGCCTACGTCGCGGACGCGCGGATCCAGAACCGCCGGCCGAGCATGTCCGACCCGCGCGTGGAGATCCGCAAGGCGACCGGCACCGTCGCGCGGCGGCTCCACATCGAGGAGGGCGCACGCGTCGTCAGCCGCTACCAGCAGCGGTACATCGACGACCAGCCGTGGTCCCTGCAGACGTCCTTTTATCCAATGGAGTTCGTCAACCGCGGCGCCGACCGCCTCGTCGACGCGGTCGACGTCGAGGAGGGCGTCGTGAAGTACCTGGAGGAGAAGCTCGGGCTCACCCAGTCCGGCTACCAGGACATCATCGCCGTACGCCCGCCTGACCAGGAGGAGACGCAGTTCTTCGGCCTGCCGGACCACGCGAGCGTCACGCTGATCGAGCTGTCACGCACCGCGTACGCCACGGGCGGCGAGCCGATCCGCTTCACGCTCACCGTCTACCCGGCGGACCGCAACACGATCTACTACAACTTCGGCGACATCCCCGGCGACGCCTCGGCGCCTTCCTGACCGGCATGGACACCACCTTCACCCTCACGACGGCCACCCCGGACGACCTGCCGGCAGTGATCGGCCTCATCGAGGAGGCCGCCGGCTGGCTGCGCGGCAAGGGCACCGACCAGTGGGCGCGCCCGTGGCCCGACCGCGCCGCTCGCGACGACCGCGTCCGCCGGGGGCTCGAACGCGGTGAGACCTGGCTCGTCATGGACGGCGCCACGCCCGCCGCGACACTGACGGTCTGCCAAACCGGAAATCCGGCGGTATGGCCCTTTCCGGACGGCGACAGTGCTGTTTATGTCCACCGCGTGGTCGTGAACCGCGCGTACGCCGGTCTGGGCCTCGGCGGCCTGATGTTCGACTGGGCGGTGCAGCGCGAGTCGCGTACGCGTGAGGTCAAATGGCTTCGGGTGGACGTCTGGAGCACCAACGCCGCCCTTCACGCCTATTACGAGCGGCAGAACTTCATGCGATGCGGCACGTGCGCCGACCCGGCGTACCCGTCCGGAGCGCTCTTTCAGAAGTCCGCGCAAGACTGTCTCCGTACTGATGTATCACGCCTTAGGGAGGCATAATTCGTAGAGGCTCACAGAAAGGTGCTTCCTGTGATGAACTTCCGCGAACCACTCCCTCACCCCGATTTCCACGTCGACATGACGCGGAACTATGTGACCCATGGCGTACGCGCCCTCACGGCCATGGGACTGGTCGTCGACCGCAGTTGGCTCGACCCGTCCGACCCGCGCGACGCGACGATCGTGCTCGGCGACTCCCGCGCTCTCGTGTGGGACGAGGCCATGGGCTGGCGCATCGGCCGGTTCAAGGCCGGCGAGCAGGGCGTACGCACCTCCCTGGATGATGCGGCGCACCTCGGTGGCGGCCCGCTGCCGTCCCCGGCCGAGCTCGCCCGCCGTGTCGCGGGCGGCATGACCGCGCCGGCACGCGCGTACCGCTCGTACGCCGACGCCGACGGGTTCGGCGACGCGCTGCGCGCGTACTAGGAATACGGCCACCGCCGCGCTGCGGGAGGCAGCGCGGGCGGGGACCGGCGGCGAGGTGGAGGAACGGCCGGCAGCCGGCGGTGAGGATCAGGTCAGGCGAGGCCGCCGGGGAGGGCGATGAGGCCCGACCCGCCCCCACCACCGCTCACCGCCCTCAGCGGGGTCGCCTCGGCGACCTGCTCGAGCGCGGAGCGCTTCTGGATGAAGCCCGGGTACTGATTCCCTTTGGCGTTCACGCGTACGGCCTGGAAGTCTTCGGGGTCGAGCGAGCAGAACCCCGTGCGTACGACGTTCTCGTACAGCGACTGCGAGACGATGAGCGCGACGTCGCGGTCCTGCTGGTCGGCGAGGACCCGTCTCAGCGGTCTCGCGTCGAGCAGGCGGCTGACGACGATGGGAGCGTCACCCGCCGGGCCGAAGGGCCCAGGTGTGAGAGTCCCGTGGTGGAGGGCGACCCGGAGACGCAGCCGCCGACCCGCCTTCCGCTGCCGGTTGAAGTCGCTGAGGATCATTTCGAGCTGGGCCGTGTAGTCGCCGACCACGACCGAGACGTCGACGTCCTCGGGGAGTACGACCAGCTCGCCGTCCCCGCTGACCTGCTCGTACCACTGGCTGCGATCGAGCCCGGCGTTCTGCGCGGCGAGGCTGAGGATGTGACGGAGATCCGTCTGGGCCCTCAGCTGTTCCCTCGCGTCACGCGAGCTGTACTTTTCGACATCGACCGCCAAGACAAGGCGGTACATAAGCCGAACGTTGTCATAAACGTCCGAGCACGACATGGAAACCTCCAAAGCAAACTGGGCCGTCCGCCCCCATTCGCTCCACTTCGGAGAGAGTGTGCCCCGCAGAGGATGCCATGGTGCCAAGTTTCCGCTATGCCTCAGCCGCCGCCTTCCGTCCCATCGTTAACCGCCGCACCTTAGACGCTCGGCCGGGCCGGAGGGATCCCGAAAGTAAGGGGATACCTACCTTTTCAAATAGTGCGACTTACGGTATAGCAAGACGCGCATGCCCTCGGAGAGGCCGCCCACCGCGTCGCACGGTGGGGCTCCCCCGGCGGCGCGCGGGATATGCGGCCATCCTAAACTCAAGGACCGGAACTAATTCCGGCCAAGAAATCGGTCATTTCGCGTCAGCTCATTGGCCGATTCTCAAGAATGAGGATATCCCTCGCGTAGGCACTTCCTCCCCAAAAGACCACGAGGCCACCAGGAGTCATAACCGGCGACTACTTGCTGTGACAATCGGGTAGCTAGCTGTCGTGACCGACATAACGGAGGCGAACGGCCGTGGCGGCCGGCTTCTGGTCATCGGTGGCGGCGAGAACCGCACCTGCGGCACCGGGCCGCTCAAGGAGTTCGTGGCCCTCTCCGGTGCGCGCGACTCGCGCATCGTCGTCGTGACCACCGCCACCGGGATACCCGAAGAGGTGACCGCGGAGTACACCACGGTGTTCCGCCGCCTCGGCGTCTCGTCGGTGACCGAACTCCGCCTGCTCGGCCGTACGACGGCCGACGCTCCGGAGTCGCTCGACCTCCTTGAGGACGCCACCGGTGTGCTGTTCAGCGGTGGTGACCAGTCCCGGATCCGTACGCTCGTCGGTTCCAGGACCAATGTCCTGCTGCACCGCAGGCTCCACTGCGACGGCCTCGTGATCGCCGGTACGAGCGCGGGAGCCACCGCGCTGGGCCGGTGGATGATCCTCGGCGGTGAGGGGCGCGAGGTCGCCGCCTCCGCCGTACGGATCGGGCCGGGGCTGGACCTGCTCGGCAACGTACTGATCGACATGCACTTCGCGGAGCGCGGGCGCCTGCCCCGCCTGCTCAGCGGGATCGCTCTCGACGTTCAGTACCTCGGCGTCGGGATCGACGAGGACACGGCCATCGTCGTCGGCGGTGGCCGTTTCGAGGTGATCGGCCGTGGGGTCGTCACCGTCGTGGACGCCGACCGGGCCACCGTCGCCTACGCATCGAACGACCCGATGGCCCTGTTCGACGTCCGTCTGCATCTCCTACCGGCCGGCTGCTGGTTCGACATGGAGCAGCGCAAACCGTGGTTCGGCCCGATCCGGGAAGAAGTGGAGTAAGCCGTGTACCTCGACCATCTTCGCTGGCTCGGCGGTCCCAATCTGTACGTCTCACGACCGGTGGCGATCGCCCGTCTCGAGCTGGAAGACCTGACCGAACGCGAGACCACCGACTTCGAGGGGTTCGCCGAACGTCTGGTGGCCCTCCTGCCCGGCCTGACCGATCATCACTGTTCGGCGGGACAGCCGGGAGGCCTCCTGCGGGCGATGGCCCGTGGCACCTACTTCGGGCACGTCACCGAGCACGTGACATTAGAGCTGTCCTCGATGATCGGCCGTGAGGTCTTCTTCGGCCGTACGGTCTGGGCCGGTGCCCCCGGGCGCTACGACGTGATCATGGAGTGTCCGAGGGACGAACCGCCCGAGGTGTCCGTCGTCGGTGCCCTGATCGAGCTGGCGCTGCGCACGGTGACCTCGCTGCTGGCCGGCCAGACGCCGGTGCTGGCCGCCGAACTGGCCACCATCACGTCGGAGTACGGCCTGAGCCGCCTCGGTGTGAGCACCGCCGCGCTCGCCGCCGCGGCACGCCGGCGCGGTATCCCGGTCCGCCGGATGGGCCACCTGAACATGCTGCAGCTCGGCCACGGACGCCACCTTCGTACGGTCTGGGCCGCGATGACCGACCGCACCTCGGCGATCGGCATGGAGACCGCCGCCGACAAGATGCTGACGAAGCGCCTGCTGGAGGACGCCGGCCTGCCCGTGCCGCGCGGCTATGTCGTGACGACGGCCTCGGAGGCCATCGAGGTCTTCCACGAGATCGGCGGCCCGGTCGTGGTGAAGCCGCTGTCCGGCCACCACGGTGAGAAGGTCGCGATCGAGCTGTCGGACCCGCGCGACGTGATGGCCGCCTTCCACCAGGCGGCGACCGTGTGCGAGGAGGTGCTCGTTGAGTCCTACGTCCCCGGGCGCGACCACCGGGTCCTCGTCGTGGGCGGCAAGGTCGTGGCGGCGGCCGAGCTGAGCGCCGCGCGCGTCGCCGGCGACGGGCGTTCCACGATCGCCGAGCTGATCGCCCTCGCCAACGCCGACCCGGCGCGCGGCGAGGGGCACGACCGCCCGCTGACACGCCTCGCGCTCGGCGACACCGAGCTGGGCCACCTGGCGCGGCAGGGCCTCAACGGCGGCAGTGTCCCCGCCGCAGGCGAGGTCGTCGTCCTGCGCCGCAACGCGAACCTCTCCACCGGGGGCACCAGCAAGGACGTCACCGAGCGCGTGCACCCGGACGTCGCCCGGCTCTGCCGGCACGTGGCGTCGACGATCGGCCTCGACGTCTGCGGCATCGACCTGCGGCTGCCCGACATCGGCGCGCCGGTGCCGGCGGACTCGGTCGGCGCCGGGGTCATCGAGGTGAACGCCTCACCCGGCCTGCGGATGCACCTGGCGCCGTACGAGGGCCAGGCACGCGACGTCGCCGCCGAGATCATCGGCCAGATGTACCCGCCGGACGCGGCGTCGCGGGTGCCCCTCGCGACCGTGACCGGCACGAACGGCAAGACCACGACCGTACGGATGATCGCGCACCTGCTCGGCCAGGACGGCAGCACGGTGGGCATGTGCACCACCGAGGGCGTGTACGTCGGCGGTGAGCTGATCCACAAGGCCGACGCGTCCGGGCCCAGGTCCGCCCAGATGGTGCTGGGCAACCGGACGGTCGAGAAGGCCGTGCTGGAGACCGCGCGCGGCGGCATCGTACGGCGCGGGCTCGGCTACGACCGCTCCGACGTCGCCGTCGTCACCAACATCACCGAGGACCACCTCGGGATCGACGACATCGTCGACGTCGACGACCTGGTCGAGATCAAGGCGCTGGTGGCCGAGGAGATCCGCGTCGGCGGCGGCCTGGTGCTGAACGCCGAGGACCCGCTCGTGGCCGCGTACGCCGAGCGTCCCGCCGTCCTGCGGCGCAAGCCGGTCATCCGCTTCTTCGCCCTGTCGCCGGACAACCCGGTCATCGAGGAGCACCTGCGCAAGGGCGGCGTCGCGTACTTCACCGAGGGCGGCCTGCTCGTCGAGGCCCAGGGCGACCGGCGCGACGTGCTGCTGCCCGTCACCGACGTGAACGGGTCCTTCGGCGGCCGGGCCGGCTACATGATCGCCAACGCGCTGGCCTCGGCGGCGGCGGCGCGCTCGCTCGGCGTCCCGCTGGACGTCGTCGCCCAGGGGCTGCGGAGCTTCGACCCGCACCGCTGCAACCCCGGCCGCGGCTGTGTGTTCCGCGTCGAGGAGTACCCGATCGTGGTCGACTACGCGCACAACCCGGCGGCGGTCGCGGCCGTCGGCGAGCTGCTCGGGCACGCCTGGGGGCGCGAGGGTGTGGCCGCCGTGACGCTGCCCGGCGACCGTACGGATGACCTGGTGCTCGACACGGCGCGCGCGGTCGCCCGGTCGTTCGGCCGGGTGGTCGTGTACGAGGACGAGGATCTGCGCGGGCGCCGGCCCGGCGAGATGACCCGCCTGATCATGCAGGGCCTCACCGAGGTGCGCCCCGGCATCGCCTGCCAGACCGCCGGCGACCTGAAGGACGCGGTCGGCATCGCCCTGGCCGTCGCCGCGCCCGGTGAGCCTCTCCTGCTGCTCTATGAGAAGCTCCAGCCGGTCACCGACCTGCTGCAGACCCTCGGTGCCGTCCCGATGGCCTGGGCGGAGGCGTGTGGCGGCTGACGGCCGCCGAACCGGTCGCGCTCCCGCCCCGCGAGGCTGACGCGGGGCGGGAGCGTTCTTCCGTTCACCGGCGCCGGACGGTCACAGACCGCCGAGCAGCCCCTGCAACTCCTGGTCGCCCAGCAGGCCCTCGTGAGGCCGCAGGTCGTGGTCGCCCTTCCCCTCATAGGTCCGGTTGAGGTCGTCGGAGCCGTTCTGCACCGATGTCTCCGGCCAGCGGTCGTTCCGCTCCACCGGCGGCACCGGGCGTACGTGCGCCCTGCCGTGCTGGTGGATCACCGGTGTCTCGGGCAGGGCCTGGATGGGCTCGGTCTCCTCGTCCGGGACGGCCGGTCGCGCCAGGGCGCCGATCTGCGCGGGCGCGCCGATGCTGTCGTCGTATCCCGGCGGCGGCGTCTGGACGCCGGTCTCCGGCGCCGGCGGCCGCTCTGTGACGGGCCATGGCGTCGTACCGAGGTCATCGGTGTTGCCGTCCATGCCGGTGTCCGGTGCGGTCACGGGTGTGCCGAGGCCGAGCCCACGGTGGGCTCTGCGGCGTGGGCGCGGGGTGTCCGGGTGCCTGGCGAGCGTCCGCACCCAGTGCGGCCACGCGTGGTACGCGGGCGCTCCCGGGCGTGCGGCGCCGGCGAACACCCTCACGCGCCAGCCGGTCAGTGTGCCGCGCTGGACGCGGGCGCCGGTGTGCGGCGCGTGCAGGAAGTGACGGTGGCCGACGTAGATCCCGACGTGGTGGTCTCCCGAGAAGAAGACGAGGTCACCCGCGCGCAGGCTCCTGATCCCCACCTTCCGGCGGATGATCCTGTGCTGGAGGTCGGCGCGGTGCGGAAGGCTGAGACCGCCCTTTCGCCACGCGGCCATCGCCAGGCCTGAGCAGTCGTAGGAACGAGGGCCGGCCCCGCCCCACTGATAGGGCTTTCCGACCTGCCGGTAGGCGAATTTCACGGCTCGGCTCGCGCGTACGGCCTGGGCTCTCACCTGGGACATGTACCGCTCGTAGGAACGCAGCACGTGCAGTTGCCGCTGCGTGGGTCGTGATGACACGAAAGCTTGGATGCGAGGCAGCGCCGATGCCGATGCCGCATAGGGCGACGAGACGGCGAGAGCGACGCTGACTCCGAGAATGGGATACCGCAGTAAAGCTGGGCGGGCCAATCTGGCCCAGAGAGTCCAGGCCTTCAAGTGAGCCTGGTTCGCTGAATCCATCCGGTGGCCTCCAAAGGGTATGTGTAAGCCTTTCTCCGCATCGGCAGATACCCGTTGTCAAGCGCTATGTATCATCGGCCTTTTTCGCCACAACCCTCATTATCGGGATTTTGACAATGCGCCGGCGCCGCAACGTAAAGGGAAGGTTTATCGGCCACCTCGCCCACACCAAGATCATCGCATTGAATGGGCAAGTAAGGGCGCAAAAAAGTCCGCCCACCCGGAAGACCGGATGGGCGGACAAATGTTTTCGCTCACGACCGGCGCCTGGCCGGCCGTTTCAGTCAGCCAAGAAGACCGAGAGCGGGAATGGCCGTGCCGCCACGCTTCCGGATCATGGAACGGCCTTCGCAGGTCGCCGTGGCGACGCCGCCGGACGCGCCCGCGTTACCGCAGACGTTGATCGGCGTACGCGACGGGGCGGCCTGAGCCTGGTCCGTCATGGCGACGTCGACAGGAGCCGCCGCGGCGGGAATGTCGACCGGCGCCTGCGCCTCGGTCTTGACCGGCTTGTCGGCGACCGCGGGTGCCTCGGCCGGAGCCGGAGCCACGGCCGGAGCCGGAGCCACGGCCGGAGCCGCCGCGCTGGCGGCCTGCGGAGCGTCCGCCTTGGGCGCTTCCGGCGCGGTCACCGGCGGCGCGGGCGGAGCGATGGGTGCTCCGGGAGCGCCGATCGCCTCGGACGGCGCGCCGATGGCGGCCTGCGACTCCGGTGCGGCCTGGATCGCGGGAGCGGCCTGGATCGCGGGAGCGGCCCAAGCCGCCGTCGGAGCGGCCTGAGCCGCCGCGGCGGGCGCGCTGTCGTCGGAGACGATGGCACGGCCCCTGCACGCGGCCGTTCCGACGCCGCCCCTGGACGAGATCGCGTTCCCGCACACGGTGATGCCGCCCGCAGGCTCGACGTCCCGCACCCGGACGTTCGAGAACCTCGCGCTCGAGCTGCCGAGAAGGTTGTTCAGCAGCCCGACATTGTTGCCCTGGATCCCGACGGGAACGGTGATCGGAATACCGATCTGGTTGCCACCGAGAATGCTGTGGTCACCTCTGGTGTTGTCATCGGCGTTGGCTACGCCGCTACCCGCTGCGGTAATGGCAGCCGCGAGAAGAGCCGTACGAGCGGCACGAGCGGTCCATTTATGCATGTTTCCCCCAACAGTGCGGATTTACTTCATTGGTGGTGCGGGAGGTCCGCCCGAACGGTTCGGTTTCTCGGTCCATGTTCGGTCGGGCGTTCAACCGGCGATGTGGATCATCGCTCGGAGCTCTTCGGAGAGGGATGCCGGCTCCGGAGCCATCGGGGGCTCGACGAGGCGGGCAGAGGATCTGGATCGTCACGGGCGGTGAATCACATTTACGACGAATGACGTCGTCCGCTGCTTAGGCTTTTCTCGCTTCATACACCCTCCAACTGGCCGGTGATCTCAGAAACGTCGAACCTCAATGCCGATCCGAGCGTCAGGCTAACACCGCGTCACCAACGGCCCGGCGCGGCCGAACGGGTCACGTAAAGCAGCCTCTGACCTGCGACGAGATTTAAAAAGATCAAGTACCGCAAGATCAATGCGGAGGCCTCGCGGAGCAAACGGCGGGCAACGGACGGCCGGTTGCGGGGCGCCGAATTTTGACGTTCCCCTTACTCGCGAAAACCAGTTGCCGTTGTTCCTATGCTGGCATTCATGCGGAATCTCACACGCCTCCCAAAGGCCCACCTTCACGTTCATTTGGAAAGCACCGTCCGGTGGGCGACACTGCGGGAGTTCTGCACGGCGTACGGCGGGGAGGTCCCAGGGCCTGCGGCGGCCTTCGACGGTTTCCGCGCCTTCGCCGACCACAACGCGCTCGTGCGGGGGTGCCTGCGGCGAGCGGAGGACTTCACGAGGATCGCCCGTGAGTTCTGCGAGGACGAGGCGGCGCAAGGCACCCGGTACGCCGAGGTCACCTTCACCGCCGCCTCGCACGGCGACCGGCTGGGCGGCCCGCCGGAGATGCCGCTGGAGGCGGTGCTCCAGGGCCTGTCCGAGGGGGGCGCGGCGTACGGGATCGAGTGCCGGGTGCTGCTCGACCACTCGCGGCGGCGTTCGGTGGACCGCGCGTGGCGCACGCTGGAGCTGGCCAGGCGCTACGCCGGTGACGGTGTGGTCGGCATCGGGCTGGCGGGCGAGGAGGCCTACCCCCTCGCGCCGTTCACCGAGGTGTTCGACGCCGCGCGCGACTCCGGCGTACGCGTCGTGCACCACGCCGGTGAGACGTGCGGCCCGGACAGCATCCGCGAGGCGCTGGTCGCCGGGCACGCCGAGCGGCTCGGCCACGGCATCCGGATCCTCGACGACGCGGCCCTCGTCGAGGAGGTGCGCGAGCGCGGCGTCCCCCTGGAGGTGTGCCCGTCGTCGAACGTCACGCTCGGGCTGGCCGGATCGTTCGCCGAGCACCCGCTGCCTCGTATGCGCGAGGCCGGATTGGTGGTGACCGTCAACACCGACATCCCGTCGATCGCCGGGACCACGCTGACGGAGGAGTACTCCCGTATCCGGGAGGCGTTCGGGTACGACGACGCGGTTCTGGCGGAGCTGGCGAAGGCGACGGCGGGCGCCTCTTTCGCGCCGCCCGAGCTCAAGGAGCGGATGGAGCAGGAGATCGACGCCTGGCTGGCCACGTCCATTAGTTGAACGGACAAATCCGACCAAAACAAAAGTGCGTTCATCTCTTGACCGGTTCTGGCAGGCGGGGGACAGTGACGGCGCAAGCGCTCACGGCCCCGCCAGGCCCTCGTCGAAGAGAGGATCCCCCTATGAGTGCAGCCCCCGCTCCCCGCCGTAGGTGGCGCACGCTCGTCTCCCTGCTCGTACCCGCCGCGGCACTGCTCGTCGCGGCGCCGCCGGCCGGTGCGGCCACGCACGACCCGCCACCCGGCTGGACCACGGTGTTCAGCGACGACTTCAACGGCGCCGCCGGATCCGGCGTCGACGGCGCGAACTGGCAGTACACCACCGGGACCAGCTACCCCGGCGGACCTGCGAACTTCGGCACCGGCGAGGTCGAGACCAACACCTCAGACCCGTCCAACGTCGCCCTCGACGGCAGCGGAAACCTCAAGATCACCCCGCAGCGCGACGGCTCCGGCAACTGGACCTCGGCACGCGTCGAGACCAAGCGCTCGGACTTCCAGGCCCCCGCGGGCGGGAAGCTGCGCATCGAGTCGCGCCTGCAGATGCCGAACGTCACGGACGCGGCGGCCAAGGGCTACTGGCCCGCGTTCTGGGCGCTCGGCTCACCCTTCCGCGGCAACTGGTGGAACTGGCCGAGCATCGGCGAGCTCGACGTCATGGAGAACGTTCAGGGACTTAACAACGAGTGGGCCACGATGCACTGTGGCACCAACCCGGGCGGCCCCTGCAACGAGACGACCGGCATCGGCGGGCAGTCCCCCTGCTCCGGGACGACCTGCCAGGGCGGCTTCCACACGTACGCGGTCGAGTGGGACCGCAGCACCAGCCCCGAGCAGATGCGCTTCTACCTCGACGGCGTCAACTTCCACACCGTCTCGGCGAACCAGATGGACGCCGGCACCTGGGACGCCGCGACCAACCACGGCTTCTTCGTCATCCTGAACGTCGCGATGGGCGGCGCGTTCCCCGCGGCGTTCGGCGGCGGGCCCGACGCGGGCACCGAACCCGGTCACCCGATGACCGTGGACTACGTCGCGGTGTACCAGAGCTGACGGCGTACCGGACTCCCCGGCCGGGGATCGACCCCCAGAGGTCCCGCCACCCCCGGCCGGGGTCTTCGCCTGTGGCGTAGGTTTGGGATCACCACAGGTCAGACGCTGGAGGCTTCATGGCAATCGAGACGGCCGAGTTCGGACGCACCGGCCATCAGAGCACGCGAGTGATCTTCGGAGCGGCCGCTCTCGCCGCGTCGTCCCAGCAGGTCGCCGACGAGACACTAGAAGTCCTGCTGGAGTACGGCGTGAACCACCTCGACGTCGCCGCGTCGTACGGTGACGCGGAGCTGCGCCTCAAGCCGTGGCTGGAGAACGACCGCGACCGGTTCTTCCTCGCCACCAAGACCGGCGAGCGCAAGGCCTCCGCCGCGCGCGAGGAACTACACCGCTCGCTGGAGCGCCTGGGCGTCGACCACGTCGACCTGATCCAGCTCCACAACCTCGCCGACCCCATCGAATGGGACATCGCGCTGTCGCCGGGCGGCGCGCTGGAGGCCCTGGTCGCGGCCAAGGAAGAGGGGCTCGTCCGCGCCATCGGCGTCACCGGCCACGGCACGCAGATCGCCGCGACCCACCGGCGCAGCCTCGAACGCCACGACTTCGACTCGGTGCTGCTGCCGTACAACTACCTCACGCTGCGGAACCCGTACTACGCGGAGAACTTCGACGCCCTGCACGCCACCTGCCAGGAGCGTGGCGTGGCCGTCCAGACCATCAAGTCGATCGGCCTGCGGCACTGGAAGGACCGCCCGCACACGCGCTCGACCTGGTACGAACCGCTCGAAAACCAGGACGACATCGACCTCGCCGTGTGGTGGGCGCTCAGCCGGCCCGGCATCTTCGTCAACAGCGTCGGCGACGTCGGCCTGCTGCCACGCGTACTGAGCGCCGCGTCCCGCCACACCGAGGCCCCGGACGACCAGGCCATGACGGACCTGATGCGACGCGCCGCCGGCGAGCCGCTGTTCGTCTAGGGCCTGTCCAGCGCTATTCCGTACGGGTGGGCGCCGACGGGGATGACGGCGACGATCCGGTTCGTCCGCGCGTCGATCGTGGAGACGTCGCCGTCGGCCTGGTCGGCGACGTACACGACGCCGTGGCCGGTCGCCATCGCGAACGGGTCGCCCGTGCCCGGGCCGCGGCGGCGGATCGTCGCGACGACCCGGCGCGCGTCCGGGTCGATCACGGACACCATGGCCGGGCCGAGGGTCGCGACGTAAACGCGCGTACGGCCCGCGGCCAGCCCGAACGGGCTCGCGCCCACCGCGACGGTGCCCGTGACCCCTCTCGTACGCGTGTCGATGACCGAGACGGTGCCGGAACGCTGGTTCGAGACGTACGCACGCGCGCCGTCGGGGCTGAGGGCGACGTCGGCCGGGCCCTTCCCGACCGCGATCGTGGCGGCCACGCTGCGTGCGCGCGCGTCGATCACCGACACGGCGTCCGCGCCCTGGTCCGCGACGTACACGCTGCGTCCGTCCGGGCTGACGGCCACGCTGACCGGCTCCGCGCCCACCGGCACGCTCGCGACCACCCGCCGCGCCCGCGCGTCGATCACGGACACGGTGTTCGACCCGCCGTTCGCGACGTACGCCGACCGCCCGTCCGGGCCGACCGCGACGTCCACCGGCGCGGCCCCGACGCGTACGGTCCCCGTCATCCGCCGCGCACGCGCGTCGACGAGCGCCACGTCATCGTCGGACTGGTCGGCGACGTAGACGGTACGCGCGTCCGACCCGACCGCGACCCCGGACGGCGCGCGCCCGACCCGTACGGTCGCCACCACCTTCCGCGCGTGCGCGTCGATCACGGAGACGTCGCCGCCGGACTGGTTGGTCACATAGACGAACGCGCCCGCGAGACGGTCGCCGAAGGCGCCGGTGGCGAGGACCAGGACTCCGGAGACCGCCAGTAGCTTCCACCCCTGACGCCTCATGGGGCCAGCAGAGCACTTCCAGTGGCGTCCTTGATCGTCTCGCGCGCGGCAGTGGCGAAGAGTTGACCCGACCGTTGACACGTGCACTTCTTCTATTACCCCTGGTACGCCGACCCGTCGGTCTCCGGCTCCTGGCGGCGCACTGGCAGGCCGACGGCCACACACCGCCCGACGACATCAGCCACGACCTGATCTGGGCCCCGTCGATCGGCCCGGGCTACATCGACGACCGCGCGGTACGGCCTACCTGGACCGCACGAAGTACTGGGTCGACCGCTTCACCGTGCCGGCGGCGCCGGTGAGGTACCAGCGGCTGCCGGCCGCGGCCGCGTCGTACGGCTGCCAGGTGTTCGTCGTCGGGGTGACCGGCGCCGAGGGAGGCATGGACACGTTGGGCACGTAGTTCAGGCTCGCGAACGTCACCGGCACCCCGCCGGGGCTGATCCGGGGATCGATCTCGATGCTGATCCCCGGCAGCGCGATCCCGGCGACGCTGTCCGCGCCTCCGACACCCGCGCCCGCGAGCGCCGCACCGAAAAGGACACGACCCGCGCTCTGTTGAATTCTCATGAACTGTCTCCCCGGACTTCTCGCATTCGTGCTGGTCATGTCCTGGGGATGATCGGCCGACGCCGCGGGCAGAGGGTTCTTGATCGGGCCTTTACCGCCCGGCGCGAACGTCCGCGCGGTGCGGGGCGGGTGCGCGGAACGGTGAAAAGGTCATCTCCACACAGAGTTCCATGGGATTAACAGCAAGTAATGGAGCTTTGGCGGACTGTGGCGATCGGAAAAGTATCAACGAACGCGACTCTCCGTACCGACGTCGTCGCAGAAGCGATCCTTCGCGCGACGGCGCCCCGGACTGGAAGGCACAGCCCGATGACCGCTCCGCTGCCGCACCCGTTCTACCTGGACTCCGACGGGGTCAACCGGCCCGCGAGTCCGGAGAAGCACCCGTACTACGGGGAGTTCGCGGCGTCCGGGTCCGGTGTCGTTCCTGTCGTTCGTACGGTGAACGGCGCGCGGGTTCCGGCGTTCCTCGTCTGCCGGCACGGGGACGTCAGGTCGGTGCTCCGCGACCAGACCGTCTTCTCACGCGCGGCGGCGGCGCACGCCGATGACGTCGACGTGGCGGGCACCATGCTCGGGATGGACGGCCTGGAGCACGCTCAGGTCCGCGGCATCATCAAGGACACCTTCTCCAAGACGGCCGTGCCCGAGCTGCGCGCGCTGGTGGAGAAGGAGGCGGAGGCGCGGCTCGCCGCGATGACCGGGAAGGGCCGCCGGGCCGACCTCGTGGAGGACTTCGCCCTCCCCTTCGCGCTGAACGTCATCTGTGACCTGCTCGGGCTGCCCGGCGAGGACCGCGGGCGGTTCCGGCACTGGGGTGACGCCTTTCTCGGCACCTCCGACATCACCCGTGACGAGGCCGCGCGGTCCGCCCGGGAGATGGGCGGTTACCTGTTCGAGCAGCTTCGGCAGCGCCGCGAGCATGCCACCGGCGACCTGATGAGCCGCATCGCGGTCGACGGCGCCGGCCGGCCCGCCGACGTACAGGTCAAGCTGGCGATCGCGCTCGTCGTCGGCGGCTGGGAGACCACCGCGAGCACGATCGCCCGTTTCGTGTACGTCCTGCGCACCCGCGCGTACGGCGGCCACGCGTCCGGGTGGGACTACCTGGTGTCCCACCCGGAGAAGGTCGACAGCGCCGTCACCGAGCTCGAACGCCTCTACTCGACGTCCACCGGTGACAGCATGCCGCGCCGCGTGATGTCGGACGTGACGCTGCCGAGCGGCGCGCGGCTGTCCGAGGGCGACATCGTGATCCCGTCCCACGACTCGGCGAACCGCGACCCGCGCGTCTTCGCCGACCCGTCCCGCATGGACTTCGACCGTTACCCCAACCCGCACCTGTCGTACGGCCACGGCGCCCACCACTGCGTCGGTGCGCACCTGGGCGCCATGGAGATCCGTACGGCGATGGCGCTGCTGCTGAGAGAGCTTCCCGGGCTGCGGCTCGCGGCCGAGGAGGTCCGGTGGAAACCGGGCCACACCGTCACCTGCCCGGAGGCGTTGCCGGTGTCGTGGTGAGCCCGCCTCAGCCGAGGATCTGCTTCACCTGCTGGGCGGCGCGGTCGTTCAGCGCGCGCAGCTCGATGATCCCGGTGCCGAAGTACCGCAGACCGGCCGTGTAGTAGCGGTCTTCGAGCAGGCGGCGCTCGCGCGCGTACCCGGAGGTGCTCTCGCAGCCGGCGTCGGCGACCGCCAGCCGTATCCGCCCGTGCGCCGTCGTCATCTGCGCCTCGGCCCGCGCGTCCTCCGGCGCCGAGACACCGCGGTACCCCTTGCCGGCCATGCACGCCGACCACGTCTCGTTGAGCCGCTTCAGCCGCGGGTCGGCCGCCGACCGGTCGCGCGCCATCGCGGGAAGGCGCGCGGCGAGGTTCTGCGCGCGGATCTGCTGTGCCGGAGAGCCGTAGACGCGCGTACGCGCCGCCGCGAGGCATCCCGTGGAACTCTCCTCGACCACCCCGCGACCGGGGACGCGCACGCGTACGACGGGGGAGTTCCGGTCTCCGGCGAAAGCCGTGTGCCAGGCCGTTCTGGTGGCGGGAGAGAGGCCTGCGGTCTGGTCGATGGCGCCCGGGGCCGGAGCGGGCGTCGGCGGGCGCTGTCCGAGGTCGTAGCCGTGGCGGGCGGCCCGCGCGCGGGAAAGGCCGTACTCCATGGGGAGGGGCGCGGCGGCGGCGCGTACGGGCGACTTGATGTAGGAGAAGCCGCGCAGCGCCATGCACCGGTAGACGAGCTCCTCCTGCGCCGCGTCCCGGCCGCTACCGCCCGCTAAGAGCCGGTTCACCTCGTCGCGTACGCCCGGGTCGGGCTTGGTGGGAAGCGTCCACGAGGTGTCGGTCGTGAGCGCGGGGCTTTTCGGGTCATCCTCCCGGCCGAACGCGGCGACCGCTAACCCTCCTGCTGCAACGACCGCCACCACGGCGGCGATACTCCATTTGATCAACCTGACCCCTTTGTGACTGTGGGTTATCGTCGATGCGCGGTGGGTGGTGGCGTACGGGCGCGTTTCAACGCGATGGCAACGCGTGCACGGCCATACGCGTCTTGTATCCCAACCGGTGCTTAAGGATTTCACGATCTTGGAGATGAAACGCGATGGAGTACCGCTACAAGGTCCTCCGGGGAAGGCCGCCAGACCTCCCGCCGATGCCGGGCCACACCCCGGCCCCGACCTGGCCGCCACTGCCCCTGGGCTGGCAACTCTGGTTAACCCCGCCCGTGGTGCGAACCTATCCGGGCTATGACACGCCCCCCATCTACGCCCCTCCGGTCCCCCAGCGCGCATGATCAAAGCGCTGCTGCTCGACCTGGACGGCACGCTGGTCGACCATGCCGCCGCCGCCGAGGCGGCACTCGACCAAGCGCTCCGCGCGACAGCGGGCGTCCGCGCGCAGGACCACCCGCGCGCACGGCAGCGGTGGAGAGAACTCGAAGCGGCCGCGATGGACTCCTACCTCAGGGGAGAACTGACCTTCGCGCAGCAACGCCGCCAGAGGAGCACGGCCCTCGCCGCCGACCTCGGCCTGGGCACGTGGGACGCCGGGCAGGCGGACCGATGGTTCGCCGGCTACCTGCGCCACTATGAGGACGCCTGGCGCGCGTACCCCGACGTGATCCCGGCGCTGGACGCGCTGGAAGGCCTGGAACTGGGCGTCCTCACCAACGGGGACGCCGGCCAGCAGCGCGAGAAGCTCGACCGTACGGGCCTGGCGGGCCGGCTGCCGACGCTCTTCGCCTCCAGCGAGGCGGGCGCCGCCAAGCCGGACCCGAAGATCTTCCACTACGCCTGCGGCCGGCTGGGCCGCGAGCCGTACGAGGTCGCCTACGTGGGGGACCGGCGCGAGACCGATGCCCTCGCCGCCACGAACGCGGGCCTCCTCGGCATCTGGCTCGACCGCGGCGGCAACGGCGACATACGGACACTCGAAGCGCTTCCGGAACTGCTTCAGGCCCGTAGCGCCCGGTAGGGCAGGACCGCGTGCACCCCCCACACCTCGTTGGCGATCTGGGTGACGCGCAGGTCGACGGACGGGCTGGCGAGCGCGAGGGCCGTCGTCTTGGACACGCCGTACAAGGCCTGGATCCAGGCGAGCATCGCCTCCAGCGCGCGTGCGGTCGCCTCGTTCAGATCCGCGTCGAAGCCGAACGTCACGCGGCCCGCCGGGGTCTCCGCGTGCGCGGTCGGTACCGGGCGTGGCCTCGACGAGGTCGATGACGAGCGATGTCGTCATCGCGCACTCGATGGCGGTGCCGGACACCTCGCCGTCGCCCTGGGCCGCGTGGCCGTCGCCGACGCACAGCAGCGCGCCGGGCACGGTGACCGGCAGGTACAGCACGGAGCCCGCGGTCAGTTCCCGGCAGTCGATGTTCCCGCCGGACGCCCTCGGCGGGATCGTCGAGTGGGAGCCCTCCTCGTCCGGTGGCAGGCCGATCACGCCGAGGAACGGCGCCAGGTCCACGGTCAGGCCGTTGGACGTTCCGGTCATCGCGTCCGCGTCCAGGTCCCACAACAGCCAGGTCGGGGCGCGCCGGCGATGCCGAGCCGCCGGTTGAGGACGTTGTCGCGGGCGGCGGCGACGGTCCAGCCCCACGGGTCTGGGCGTAGCGAGACCAGGCGTACGGCGAGCGTCATGCCCGGCTCGGCGCCGGAGACGAAGATCGGCCCGGTCAGGCAGTGGCCGCGCCGGGTGCCCAGCAGTTGCGGGCGCGGCTCGCCGGGGGTGCGCTGGCGTTCCAGGTGACCGCCCGCGTCGAGGGAGCGTACGACGACGGTGTCGCCGGGGTCGACGCGGAGTACGGGCGGCAGGTCGCGGGAGAAGACGTCGGTGACCGTCGAGGGCTCGGGATCGAGACGGTGTTCCATACAGGAGGTTCTTCCTGCGAGGCGCGATCCCAACCAATCGGATTAGGCGCACCTCATCATGATCATTAGGATCCTCCGGGTGATCATCAGACGACGGTCCGCGGCCGGTCTGCTCTGCGTTCTGGCCGCCCTGACGATGTCCGCCGTACCCCCCGCCCTCGCCGACGACGCGCCACCACAGGAGGCGCCGAAGGTCGAGCTCGTGCTGGACTCCAGCGGCTCCATGCGTGCCACCGACATCGACGGCCGCAGCCGGATGTCGGTCGCGCAGCAGTCCTTCGACGAGGTGGTCGACGCCCTCCCGCAAGAGACCCAGCTGGGCATCCGGGCACTCGGCTCGCGCATCCCCGTCGCCGGCAACCAGGCGCTCGGCTGCCGGGACACCCAGCAGATCAGCCCGGTCGGCCCGGTCAACAAGGTGGAGGCGAAGACCGCCATCGCGACCCTGCGCCCCACCGGCTGGACCCCGATCGGCCTCGCGCTGAGGGCCGCCGCCCACGACCTCGGCACCGGCGAGACGACCCGCCGGATCGTGCTCATCACCGACGGCGAGGACACCTGCGGGATGCCCGACCCGTGCGACGTGGCACGTGAGCTCGCCGCGCAGGGCACCCACCTGGTCGTGGACACGCTCGGCCTCACCCTGGACGACAAGGTACGGCGGCAGCTGACGTGCATCGCCGACGCCACCGGCGGGACCTACACCGCCGTCCAGCACCAGACGCAGCTCACCAGCCGGCTCAACCAGCTCGTGAGCCGGGCCCACGACACGTACCAGCGGACCCCGCGGCAGGTCGGCGGCAGCGGGCAGTGCTCGAACGCGCCCGTCCTGTCCCCCGGCGTCTACACCGACCGTGAGCGGTTCGCCGAGCACCGCTGGTACCGCGTCGCGGTGCCGCCGGGCCAGGAGCTGCGCGCCTCGGTGAGCGTCTCGCTCGACCGTACGCTGAACCCCGACTACGGCGTGCTGCTGCGCGCCATGGCGCAGGACGGCCAGGAGCTGGTACGCGGCACAGACGCCGGCAGCGGCCGTACGGACGTGCTGTCGACGGGCCTGCGCTGGTCGGACCAGCGCCCCTCGCCGTCGCCTTCGGACACCGCGCCCGCGTCGGACACCGCCTGCGTGGTCGTCAGCAACTCCTTCTCCGCCCCCGCCGGCGTCCAGACGAACCCCGGCATGCCGCTGGAGCTGACCATCGACCTGGTGCCCTCGTCGCCGACGCCCGGCGGCCCGGACCTGGGCCGCGGCTGGCAGCTGCTCGCCGTCCTCGCCGTGGCGGGCCTGCTCGCCGGCCTGATCACGGGATGGCTGGCCCGCTGGCGGATCGCCGTCTGGAAGGACAACTGACCATGCGCGCTGCCTTCTTGCTGCCGTTCGCGCTGCTGGCCGTGGCCGGCCCCGCGTACGCGGACGACACCCCGTCGCCCAGCCCGACGAGCACGCCCGTCACCACCGCCGGGACGTCCTTCCTCACCGCGACGACGGTGATGCCAGGACAACCCGTACGGGTGTCGGCCTCCACCGGCGACTACCTGTACTGGTCGTTCGCGGCGTCGGCGGGCCAGACCGACCGCATCGGCGTGACCGTCACGCTTCCGCCGTCCGCGAGCCGGCACGGCGCCGCGACCTGGTCCATCGACGTCTTCGACGGCCTGCGGCGCCGGCAGGCGTGCACGGCCGGACCGCAGGTCGCCACCGCGGCGGCCGGCGACGCGACGGTCACCCTCCACTGCGAGCTCCGCAAGGTGCGGGCGTGGGCGGACCCGTGGTCGGACGAGCCGCTGCCCGGCACGTACTACCTGCGCCTGTCGGCGACGGGCCTGCCCGAACAGGACCTCGGCCTCCAGGCGCAGGCGGACGTCGACCTCACGGCGCACAACGGATCCGCCCAGCCGGACAACGCCAAGCTGAAGGCTCCCCTGTCGCCGGCGGTCAACGCCGGGGCCACGACGGCGCCCGACGTGTCCCCGTCCGCGGATCCCTCCGCGGACGTCTCCTCCGGCCCCAAGCCGATGGACCGGGCGAAGGGCTGGTTCGACTGGCTGTCCTCCCGCTGGCTGTGGACCGTCGGCGGTGGCATCCTCGCCGCCGTCGCGGGCGTGGCCGGGTACAGCCTGACGCGGCATCCGCGAAACTGGTTCTCCTAACGCTGGACGCGCATCCACATGTTGGTGGCGTGCGGGACGTGCGTGAGGCCGATGCGTTCGAGCCGCACGCGCGTCCCGCCGGGGTGGTCGAAGAGGCGTACGCCGTCGCCGAGCAGCACCGGGGCGACGCAGACGAAGATCTCGTCGAGCAGGCCCGCCTCCAGGCACTGGCGGCCGACGCTCGCGCCGAGGAGGTTGACGTACTTGTCGCCGGCGGCGGCCTTGGCCGCCGCCACGCCGCTCGCGAGGTCGGGCACGAACGTGACGTCCGGCGGCGCGGTGTCCGGAACATGGTGGGTCAGGACGAACTGCCGCCCTTCCCAGCCCCCGCCGAACGGCTTGCCCTCCTTCTCGGCGTCACCCCGGTACGGGTCGTCGCCTCCGTAGGTGCGCTTGCCGACGAGCAGCGAGCCGATCCGGGTGATGAGGTCGTCCACGTACGGGTTCGGGCCGAAGTGCTCGGCCGCCCAGGACATGTCACCGCCCGGCCCGGCCATGAATCCGTCCAGTGACATGGTGCACGAGTACAACAGCTTGGCCATGGCCTACCTCCGCCGGTTCGCCGCGATGACCCCCTTGAGACGAGTGGGCGCGGAATAACTCATCGGCGTTCCGGTAGGCCGAACGCCGGGAACAGGCCGGGGTCGTGGAAGGCGGTCATCTCCACGATGCGCGGCCCGCTGGAGCGCATGACGATGATCGCGAAGGGCCGGAAGACGTCGTCGCCGGCGGCGCGTACGTAGGCCGCCGCCGCGCACTGCCGGTTCGCGCCGACCGGCAGCAGCCGGAACCGGCCCACGTAGTGCGGCGAGGCGGGATCCCAGCTCTCGGTCAGCGCGCCCATGACCGCGTCGCGCCCCTGGAACCACATCGGGTACGGCGGCATGGCCGTACGCACGTCCTCGGCGAGCAGGGCGGCGACCGCGGCGAGGTCGGAGCGTTCGACGGCGTCCATGTAGCGGCGCAGCACGGCCCGCTCCTCCTCGGTGGGCTCCGCGGACGGCGCCCAGTCGAGGCGGCGCTCGGGCAGGTGCTCCCTCAGCGTCGTACGGGCCCGCTGGAGGGCGCTGTTCACCGAGGCCACGGTGCCGTCGAGCCGCGCCGCGGTGTCCTTCGCCGGCCAGCCGAGCACGTCGCGCAGGATCAGGACGGCCCGCTGCCGGGGCGGCAGGTGCTGGATCGCGGCCAGGAACGCCAGCTCGATCGTCTCCCGCGCGACCGCCGCGTCACCCGGCTCCAGCAGCCGGTCCGGGAACGGCTGCAACCAGGCGATGTCGGTACGCGGCGGCATCCCGTCGGCCGGATCCGACGCCGCCTCGACGTCGTACGGGAGCACGCGCCGCGCCCGTACGTCGTCGAGGCAGGCGTTGGTCGCGATCCGGTACAGCCAGGCGCGGAACGACGACCGCCCCTCGAACCCGTCGAGCCCCCGCCAGGCGCGCAGGAACGTCTCCTGCACGAGGTCCTCCGCCTCGTCGAAGGAGCCCAGCATCCGGTAGCAGTGCACGCGGAGCTCGCCTCTGTGGCGTTCGAACAGCTCCGCGAACCCCGCTTCGTCCATGCCGCGGAAGGTACCTCAGCCGGTGACGCTGGGCGCGCCCGTCTCCAGGTGGCCGGTGAACCGCCGCGAGAACGTCCCGTCGACGTCCACGGTGACCGTGAAGTCGTACCAGCCGTGCGCGTTCGCGACCGCGTTGAAGTAGTCGTCGACGGTCTTGCCCGCCGCGACCTGGTGCGTCCACGGCCCGTCCGAGCGGTAGGCGTTCGCGGTGATCGTGAACGTCACGGAGCCGCTGGTCTGGTTGCCCAGGTGGAACCAGACCGCCTGCTTGCCGGTGTCGGGCGCGTTCGCGTACGAGCAGCCGACCTCGGCGCCGCGCGCGCCGCCGAGCGCGTCGCCGGTGAACCGGCGCAGGAAGCGGTTCGGCCCGGTGACGGTCAGGTCGTACTTGCCGTCGCCGTACCCGCTGCCGACGTTGTAGTAGTCCTCGGTGCTGGACGGCACGGTGTACTGCCAGGGACCTCCGTCGCGGAAGGCGTTGGCGTACGCGGAGAAGTGCACGGCCTTGTCGCCGGTGTTCGTCATCTTCACCCAGGCGAGGACGGACCCGCCGTCGCCGTACTCGAAGCGGTCGACGACGGCGTTCGGCTGGTACGGGAGCGCACGCGCGGGCTTCGTACCCGCCTCCTGCTCGGGCAGCGCGTTCGTGGCCGGCTTCGGGTTGGGCAGCAGGAAGCAGTTGAGCTGGTTGATCACCGTGTCGGTCGCGGGCAGCGACGGCATCCCGTACACCGGGTTCCCGAAGTCGAAGGCGCCGGTCAGGTCGCCGGTCACCGTACGGCGCCAGGGGCTGATGCTGGAACAGACGGCGGGCTTGCCGATGGCCGCCGTCCACTTCTCCATGAACCTGATGACGGACGTGTGGTCCGACACTTCGGAGTTCACCCAGCCGCCGCGGCTCCACGGCGAGACCACGACCATCGGCACCCGGAAACCGAGCCCGATCGGCGCGCCGTTCAGGAACTCGTCCGCCGTGCCGGCCGGGGGTACGGGCGGGGGCACGTGGTCGAAGAACCCGTCGTTCTCGTCGTAGTTGAGGAAGAGCGCGGTGGAGTTGAAGACGTCCGGGTCCGCGTTGAGGGCCTTCAGGATCAGGTTGATGAAGTGCGCGCCGTCGCCGGGAGGCGCGGACGGGTGCTCGGAGAACCCCATGTTGGCGACGATCCAGGAGACCTGCGGGAGGGTGCCGCCGGTGACGTCCTTCTTGATCGCGGTCGCGATGTCGTCGGGTGTCGAGCCGCTGACGACCGGCACCGAGGACATGCCGCGGTCGTACAGCGGCGTGCCCATCTTGGCATTCTTGAACTGCGTGAAATAGGCGAGCGCGTTGTCGCCGAAGTTGTCGTAGCCGTTCTGGTAGACCCTCCAGGTCACCCCGGCGTCCTGGAGCGACTCCGCGTAGGTCTTCCAGGTCAGGCCGGACTCATCGGCCCCGTCGTAGGCGGGCCCGCCGGCCGTGCCGTTCGGGTCGATCATCCCGCCCCACAGGTACGTACGGTTCGGGCCCGTCGCGCTGATGATCGAGCAGTGGTAGGCGTCGCAGATCGTGTACGCGTCGGCGAGCGCGTAGTGGAACGGGATGTCGTCGCGCTTGAGGAAGCCCATGGTGCGCTGGTCGTCCTTGGCCGCGATCCAGTCGTCCATGCGGCCGTTGTTCCAGGCGGCGTGCTGGGACGCCCAGGCGTGGTCGAGCGACCCGTCGCACTGGGCGAGCCTCTCGCCGTCGTTGCCGAGCCAGGGCGCGGTGAGGCTCATCTGCCAGGGGTACTGGCGGCCGCTCCCGTTGGGCTGTTCGAAGACGGAGTGGCCGCCGGGAAGCTGGATCGTCGCCTTGTCGCCGAAGCCTCGTACGCCCTTGAGGGTGCCGAAGTAGTGGTCGAAGCTGCGGTTCTCCTGCATGAGGACGACGATGTGCTTGACGTCGGTGAGCGTGCCGGAGGCCGCCGCCCGTCTCGTGGTTCCGGGGAGGGCGTTCAGGCCGACGGCCGAGCCGAGTGCGGCCGCGCCTCCGAGGAACGTACGGCGGCTGATCGAGGACACGGGTACCTCCGGGGCAGGGGTCAGGGGGCCGTCGCGGCCGGTCTCGCGCCTCGCAAATGTGACATTTGCGGGCGGTTTGTCAAATATCCCAACCTGCTTTGTTACTCATCGGTTATCGGGACCTTCTGCCGGAGTCACCGAACGATCACGCACTGGCGTTGAATAATTCCGCCCTATTGTCAGTCATGTTAAAAATTTTCCCTGGGCACGAAAATAAAACAATTGAGGGTTCAACTTCCGAAAAGGCCGTACTGCGGTTAAGTTCAGCGCATGAGGGGGGAGTGCCGTACGACGGCATTCGCCGCCCTCCGGGCACCAGGCGAAGAGGGTGGGGGCAATGGTGGTCGCTGACAGCAGACTCGGCCGCTTGATCACGAAGGACCGGCCGGAACCACGGTGGCATCACCCCACCGCCCGCCGCTCACGCAGGAACCTCAGCGGTACCGACATGCGGGGTACCGACCTGAGCGGCGCGGACCTGTTCCGTACGAACCTGACCCGCGCCGACCTGACCGGCGCGACACTGACGTGCGCGAACCTCTTCTGCGCGAACCTCACCGAGGCGAGCCTGGTCCGCGCCGACCTCACCGGGGCGGATCTCTCCCGCGCGCCGATGTTCGGCGCCAACCTCACCCACGCCGTCCTCCTCAACGCGAAGCTCCCCGGGGCCGACCTGTCCAGCGCCAACCTGGCCTGCACGAACCTCACCGGAGCGGACCTGACCCGCGCCAACCTGATCGGCGCGGACCTCACCGACGCCGACCTGACCCGTGCGGACCTCGCCGGCGCGAACCTCACGGGCGCCGACCTGACCGGCGCCGACCTCACCGGTGCGACCCTCACCGGCGCCTACCTGCTCGGGGCGACCCTCGTGGGCACGGACCTCACGGACGCCGACCTCACCGGCGCGACCCTCGCCCACGTCCGCTGGTCGGCCGGAACCCACTGGCCGTCCGAGCCCGCGTCCCACCAGGCCGGCCCGGACCTGTGGGTGGTCTCTACCGCGTGACCGGCGGACGCACCGTGATCACGGTGCCGGAGATGTGCTGCGCCGCCTCGCTGCACAGGAACACCGACAGCGCGACGATGTCCTCCGGCTCCCCGATCCGCCCACCGGGATAGTTCGCGGCGACGCGCTCGATGTGCGCGTCGCTGACGATCTCCCGCATGCCGGGCGTGTACGTCAGGCCGGGCGCGATGGCGATCGTACGGATGCCGTCGTCGGCGAGCTCCTGGTGGACGGCGTTGGCCAGAATGTTCAACGCGGCCTTCGACCCGCCGTACGGCGCTCCGCCGCGCACGGTCTGCTGGGCGGCGATACTCGACATGTAGATGATGCGGCCTCCGCCGCCGCGGATCATCAGCGGCGCGAAGTGCTTCGTGGTCAGGTAACTGCCGATCAGGTTGGAGCCGAACACCCGCTGGAGGGTCTCCACCTCTATGTCGAGGACCGGCTGGTTGCCGGGCATCCAGCCGGCGTTGTTGATCAGCCCGTCGACGCGGCCCCAGGTCGTGTCGACCTCTTCCGCGGCCTGTTTCACCGCGTCCTCGTCGCTGACGTCGGCTTCGAGGGCGAGCCCTTCGCCTTTCAGCCCTTCTCCTTTCAGCTCGTCGACGACGGCTTGGGCGCGGTGGCGGTCGCGGGCGAGTACGGCGACCTTGGCGCCCTCTTCTGCGAGGCCCAACGCGAGCGTACGGCCGATGCCCTGGGCGGCGCCGGTCACGACGATGACCTTGCCTGTGATGTCGATGTTCATTCCGTTTTCCATCTCCAACGGTGGGGTTGGTTTTGAGGTTAGATCGCTTCTCTTCCAACCGCAACGTTAGAGTTGGCGTATGGCGTGGGACACCGAGGGGACACGGCGGCGGCTCAAGGAGTCGGCGACACTGGAGTTCGCCGAACGCGGTCCGGACGGCACGACGATGGCACGGATCGCCGACCGGGCCGGTATCAACAAGGAACGCCTGTACAAGTACTTCGGCGACAAGCAAACGCTGTTCGAGACGGTCCTAAGGGACGAACTGGACGACCTCGCCGCGGCCGTGACACCCCCGGAGGGCGGCTACGAGGACATCGGCGAGTTCGCGGGCCGTACCTTCGACTACCACGCCGCCCACCCGCACCTGGCGCGCCTGCTCCAGTGGGAAGGCCTAGCCGGCGACCGCATCGCCGACGAGACCAACCGAACGACCCACTACCAGGCCAAGGTACGAGCCGTCGCCGCCGCGCAACGCTCCGGCATCCTCGACGACGACCTCGACCCCGCACACCTGGTCTTCATGATCATCGGCCTGGCGGCATGGTGGCTGTCCGTCCCCCAACTCGCCTCAATGCTGACCGGCGCGGACCCCTCCGACCCCACCGAACACGCCCGCCGCCGAGCCTTCGTCGTACGCGCCGCCGAGCGCCTGGCATTGCGCCGCACCTAACGAGGATCGCTGGGACGGCCGAGCCTGTTCAGGGTCTCCGTGTCCCAGGGCAGGATGTCGGAGTGGCTGAAGGCCGCCTGGTAGACGCGTACGTCGTCGCTCCCGTGAATGCGCAGCGGAACGGGGAACTCCAGCTCCTCCTTCGTGAGGAACCGCGGACCCGCGTCCTCGATCCGCCGCATCAGCCGTACATCGGGTCGGCCTTCTTCACGGTTGTGCCGGGGAGCCGTACTTCAGGATCACGTCACTCGTCGGAATGAGATCGCCCTGCCGCGAGACGTCCAGCGTCCCCACGCCCCAGGCGGACACCGATCCGGGCACGAGAGCAAGCGAAGCGAGCTCGGTCGTGGTGCCCGTGGCCTGCGGGAGCGGGACCGCGCTCCAGGCCCCGCCGGCATACCGAAGCAACCTCGTCCCGTCCGCGATCGCCCAGAGCCCCTGCGCCCCGTCCGAGATGACCTTCCTGACATTGCGGACCCCGGCCACCGGCGTACCGGCCGTCCACCCGCTCCCGTCCCAGTGCAGAGCAAGCCCGGTGTTCGGCGCCTGCCCCGTCACCCAGACGTCAGCGGCCCCGAGGGCCACCACACTGTTCAGGGAGTCCATCGGCCGCGTGAGCACCGTGGCCCAGCCGTGCCCGTCCCAGTGCATCACCGCCCCCTCGTACTGGGTCGGCCCGGAAACCAGCCCGGTCGCCCAGATGTCCTGCCCGGACACGAAGCTGACGTCTTTCACCCAACCGGGCACTGAGACGGTCGTCCAGGACGTCCCGTCGTAGTGCCGCGCGCTACCGGCCGCCAGATCGTCGGCACCTTCCCCAAGAATCCAGACGTCGTCCCGCCCCAGCAGAGCGATGGAGTCCCCGACAGGTTCGAACGTGTTCCTGGAGGAGACCTGCCAGGACGTCCCGTCCCAGTGCAGGGTGTACGCCGTGTCCTGCGCGTCCGTACCAGTGATCCAGAGGTCGTCGTCGGAGGTCGCGGCGACGTGCACGAGGTAGATACCTTCGACGGAGGCGGGGAGGTCCACCGCGTTCCAGCTCACACCGTCCCAGTGCCGCACGACCGCATGATTCCGCCCGGCCGTCACTTCGCTGCCAACGGCCCAGGCGTCTGAGTCACTGATCGCTGTAACGTCTTTGAGCTGCGCGTTCGCATGCTGGTCAGCGATCCGCCACTCGCCGTCCGTGGCGTGCGCGGGGAGAGCGGCCATGCAGGTGAGCATGATCGCAGTACCGGTCACGATGTTAAATCGCCGCATGCGTGTCCCTATCTGTGCGGAGAGTGATCAATCGCCAGATCAAAGACGCGCTGCGGCAGCCCCTGGTTGTCCGGGGGTTATCAGTTGTGGTTCGAAAGCTGCGCGATGATCGCCCGAACGACGGTGACCGCGTCCTGCTTGCTCTTCCCGTACGGCAGATCCGTACCCTGCAGCTCGCTCTTCCCCGCCACACCCGGCGGGTAGTCCGCCCCACGCCACTGGACGACGATCATCACATTGTGGAAGCGGCATCCCACGACCGCGCCACCGACGTCATAGGTCGTTTCGACCTTCTCCATCGCGTACGCGGACTTGAACTTCGGCTGCTTCACCGAAGCCGCGAAGGCCTTGTCTCCCAGGTGTGCGACAGTTTCCGCCGGTCCGACATCAGCCTGCAAGGCGTTGTCGGTGAGATCGCCCTTGGGTGGCACGAAGCCGGCGCATGGCTGTTTGTTCCGCCCATCACAGTGCGCCCAGTCCGAGGTCAGCGCGCCGCCCGCGTCGCCGTCACTGGAGAACCTGAGGACCTCAACCCGAAGAGCACGTGCGCTTGACGTGCTGAACGCACCCCAGATGTTGAGTTGATCGTTGAGATTCTTGGTGTTCAGATCATCCGCGCCCGGCCCATCCCACTTCAAGCCGGGCGGGACGACGGCGCTGATCGCCGGATACAGCACAGGCATCGAGATCACCCGACCGGACGGCGCGACACCGGCCTTCGTCGGCCCGGGCGGTACTCGAAGAGGAGTGCTTGTTGGACTTGGCGTGGCCTTCGGCTCCTTGTTCGCCGGCCACAGGAGCCAGGATGAGCCTGCGAGCACCACCAGCACGGCCGCGCCCACCACGCCCCACTTGCGGCGGTCGTTACGTCGCCGAGGTGATGCGAGAGCGGGTTCGGACACCTTGTCCGATGTCATACGACTCCTATCGGCCAGTGAGGTTCATCCGGCGATCGCAATGATTCCAATTTCGCCACCGAGCTCTTCAACAACCGGGCCCAGCTTCGTCAGGACATCGATGGGGTTCTTTCCCCCCTTGATGTCTCCGATGATTTCGCCGATCTGCTTCTGCTGCCCTCTCAGCTTGGTCAGATCGGCAAGGTTCTGTTTGAAGTTCGGCTTGGACGCCTCATCCTTCAGTTCAGCCTGCAGACGTTTGACGGCCTTGGCATCGTCAGTCTGCTGCGCTTTGCTCAGGAGCCCGTTCGGATCGAGTGAACCAGGCTGCCCAGAGGCACCGCTGTAGTAGTTCAGACCACTCGAGAGCTCCGCGGTCAGTACGACGAGCTCGGCGTCGGCCTGCATACGGATCTTCTGGGCTTGGATACGCGCCTTGGTGATGAGAGAGTCCAGCGCGTTGTACACGGCGGCGGGCTTGCCGGGAACGCATGTGACCTCCGTGGCGTCGCCGTCTGGCGAGACACTCACGTAGCCTGCGTTGACGGCGATATCAACCTTCTGCTCGACCTGGTACTCGAGCTTCGCGAGTCTCAGCGCCAGCTTGTCGATCACTGCGGCGATCCCCGCGATGACACGGTTCGTTCCGTTCATCATCACGGCGTCCTGGCCGTAGCTGGCCTTGAACATCGAGGCGGTCTCACCGACCCACTGATCATGATCGTCGGCTATGAGCTGGTCGACACGACCACTCAGCGTCCGCACCTCAGAACTACATTTGGATGCGAAATCGTAGAGATCGCCGGCGAGGTTGTTGAGGCCGCCGAAGTCGCCGGTAATGAAATGCCCCCACACAAGAGGAAGCGACTCCCGGTGGCTCGGTATTTCTGCTCCGGGAAGCTTGCCGATAGGCGCTGGCCTCGGGTCCAGATCTGCCACAGTAAGCTCCGATCAGGGGTTGGGCGGAGTCGGGAGAGTAATATCGGGAATTATCTCCTTCACTGCCCGCTGTAGACGAGTGGTCGCGTCCTCGGTGTACACATACGACTCACCGGCAAAATTAAGCTTTGAGCCGTGATTATATGTCGCCTGGGCGATCATCAGGTGCAGCTCACCGATCGTCCGCAACGTGGTCTCCAGCGTCGCGTTGGACTGAACATTTCCGGTGTCGGGGCGGGTGAATCCGGATACCGGCATAAGGTTCTTGTATTCGATGGCCGTCCGCTGGAAGTTCCTGCCGGTCTCGATCACTTTGCCGGCATAGACCTTGTATCCCGCTGACCTGTCACTCATCGTCATCCCCCTGCCATGCGTGGACCGTATCCTCGGTCCATTGCGGGACCCCTTGCTTGAGCTCGGGATCCACGACCACCGATATGTCGGCCCCCGCGACCTGAACGAGAAGATCCAATACGGCGATCTTCACGTGTGGCTGGTGAGTCCCCAGTGCGCTGACGAGCTGCTCCCGGCCGGTGAACACGGCCAGTGCCGGCGAGCTGTCGTCGAGTTGGCGGAGTTCGAAGCGGACGTGCTGGGTGCCGTCCGTCGGAGCGGGTCCGTGCGGGCGGGTGGGTACGTAGACGTACGCCACCGCATCCTCCTCCGGCGCTTCGCGTGGTGGCGAGGCGGCTTCGATCGGCTGGCCGGGAAGCGGTGCGGGTGGGCCGTAATTTCGGCCACCCCCGAAATTCGAAAAAGACATGCCCATCCCCTATGACCATGGATCACGTCAGCGATCCACGACACGAAGCCGCCCCCGGCCCCTTCGACTTCGCCCTACTCTGCGACTTTTACGAGATTTGCCCGAATCACAGCTAGCACAACTACCGTGTCGGGACATTGACCGACACCTTAAACCATCTGTCAATGGCGGTCATGCAACCGCTATCCATGATCAAGCGGCGATGGGACCATCAAGATGTCTACTCCCCAGGACAAATGTCTCGCCTGCGACCTTCTCACCGGCGTCCGACAGCTCCCAGGCGGACGGCTTCACGAGACGTCCCGGTGGGTCGTGGAGCACACCATCGGACCGCTCGGGCTGGGGACTCTCGTGGTCAAGCCCATCCGGCACATGGTCCACCTGGCCGATCTCGACGCGACCGAAAGCGTGGAACTCGGCCCGCTCCTACGGCAGACCGCCGCGGCGGTGACGGAGATCGTCGACGCTGAGCAGGTCTACACCTGCCTCTGGTCACACGCGGGCGGGGTGCCGGTGCACATTCATTTCGTGGTCCAGCCGATCACACGCGCCGACATGACCCGCTTCAATGCCCTCGGGCCGGACCTGCAGACGGCGATGTTCCACGAGGGCACACTCCCCGGCGAAGACGAAATCAAGCTTATTTGCTTACGATTCCGAAATCTCTTCGCCGACTACGAAAACGCTGTCGTCAGCGACGGCGACGCAGCAGAACAAGAATAAGGAAGACTGCAATGACGACTCCGCCTACGGTTATCATGATAACCCTTTCGACTATTCTAACGACTGCTGGTCAAGGCTCGTTGTACCCACTTCGATCGGGCCAAACATGGCCTTCTCCCCAGAGTGGAGACGACGTGAGTGGGTACTCTTCACCCACTCACCCTGCCGCCGCCGCTGGTCAAGCCCGTGCTCAGAGCTCCTGGAGGCGAACCCGCAGGACCTCGGCCTCGGGAGCGCCCAGGCCGTCATAGATGTCGAGCGCTCGACGCCAGTGGGTTCCGGCCGCCTCCCGGCCGCTGGTCTTGAAGGCGATCTCGCCGAGGCCGTCCAGGCACTGGGCTTCGAGGTAGGGGTCTGCCACGTCACGGGCGAGAATCAGGGCGCGCTCGTAGCTCTCGTGGGCGGGAATGAGCAGACCGCTGCCGCGCTGTGCGTCGCCGATCCTGTGGAGTGCGCACACCTGCTCGTACGAATCGTCGATCTCCTGCGCCAGGGCCAGCGCCTCCCGCAGCGGTTTCAATGCTTTCGCGTAGAGCTCCAGGTGCACATAGGTGGCCCCCATGTTGCTCAGCGCGTCGGCCTGGTTGCGGCGGTCTCCGGTTTCGCGATGGATGCCGAGCGCCTCACCGTAGAAGTACAACGCCTCGTCGTGTCGACCCTTGTACTGGTGGACGTTGGCGATGTTGTTCAGCGCCACGGCTTCGTGCTGCCGCCATCCGAGCTCTCTGAACAACGCCAGCGCCGCCTGAAACATCTCCAGTGCGTCGCGGTGGTACCCCGCCTTGTACTCGAGCTCACCGAGGTTGTTCATGTTGATCGCCTCATTCGAAGTGTTCTTCACTTCCTTGGCGATCGTGAGAGATTCCTTGAAGTCCGCCGCCGCGTCGGCCGCGTGCCCGAGATAGGCGCGGGCGATTCCGCGGTGCAGCAGGGCGTTCGATTCTCCGTTCCGCCCGCCGACGGCACGGTACAGAGTGAGGGCCTCTTCCGCGTACTCCAGGGCGCGGCGGTTACTTCCGGACAGCCATGACGTCAGCGCCAACTGGTCGAGAGAGTCGGCCTCACGGTGCCGGTCTCCGAGTTCCTGGAATATGCGCAGTGCACGGTGTCCGTGTTCGAGAGAGTCGGTGTAGTGGCTCGTACGGCTCCGTACGAGAGCGAGTTCGAGCGCCGCGCACGCCTCACCGTGGCGATCGCCCGTCCGTTGGCAGATCTGCTGGGCCGTCTCGTGAACGCGGGCCGCTTCGTCCCAGTGAGCCGACTGTTGTAAATAGGTCGCGAGCACCGAGGAAAAGCACACTGCGTACTCCGGGAAGTCGTACTCGGCGGCATAACGGCTACAGGCCACGAGATTGGCGCGCTCGTCCCGTAACCAGGAGGCGGCGGTGCTCGCGTCGTTCGGCACCTTCGTACGGGCGGCGACGCGATGCTTGTAGGGATACAGCACGTGGTCGGCCTGGTCGGCCTTCCGCAGGTAGAAGTCGAGGAGCCGCTGTACGGCCCGCCGGGGTTCGTCCTGCGGCTCCTCACGCGCCACGCACTGCCCGGCGTACTCACGGACCAGGTCGTGAAATCGGACTCGCCCCGAGCGCGGCTCTTCGACAAGGTGCTGATCGATCAGGTCTTCCAGCGCCCGCTCCGCGTCGTACGGGTCACAGTCGATGAGGGCGGCTGCCGCGTCGGCCGTGAGGTCGGCGCCGATGTGCAGGCCGAGGCGGCGGAACGCCCGCCTGTGGTCCGGCGAAAGGTCCCGGTAGGACTGTTCGAACGCGGTCGTGAGGTCGAGGTCGCCGACGCGCAGTTGTGCCAGGCGGTTCTTCGTCTGGGTCAGCCTCGCGAGATGAGAGGTGATGCTGCGCGCGGGGCGGTTACGGAGCAACGTGGCCGAGATCGTGATCGCCAGCGGCAGGTGGCCGCAGATCCGTACGACTTCGTCGACCGCGTGTGCGTCCAGCGGCCGATCTTGGCCGACGGTCTGCCGGAACAGCAGCGACGCCTCGTCGGGGGCGAGGACGTTCAACGACAGCGAGCGTACGCCGTCGAGGCCGGCGAGCCGGCCGCGGCTGGTGATCAGAACCAGGCACCCGGGTGCTCCCGGCAGCAGCGGAGAGACCTGGTCGGCGCGCTCCGCGTCGTCCAGCACGATGAGGACGCGCTGGTCGGCGAGGCGTGCTCGCCACAGGGCGGCGCGTTCCTCCAGGGTCCGCGGGATCTTGCTGGAATCCTCGCCGATCATGCGAAGGAGGATCTCGAGGCTGTCGGCGGGTTCGAGAGGGCTGCGATGGGGGTCGTGTCCGCGCAGGTTGAGAAAGATCCGACCGTCCGGGTACCGGCCGGCGATCTGATGCGCGATGTGGGTCGCGAGAGTCGTCTTGCCGATGCCCGCCATGCCGTCGATGGCCTCGATGGCGACCGCGGTCGGTGTGGATCCCAAAGTGGCGTACAGGCGGTCCAGCTCACGGCTCCGGCCGGTGAAGGTCGGAATATCGCGCGGCAGGTTGTCGGCGAGGCGTGTGCTCGGGGAACGTCCACGTGTGGTTGGAATCAGCAGCTCGCGATCGCCTGCCAGGACGCGTTCGTGCATCTCTTGTAGCGTCGGGCCTGGTTCGTTTCCAACGTCACTCGACGAGGCGATTCCTGGCCTTGCGATATACCTCCAGTGCCTCACTCTGCCGGCCGCCTCGAAACAGAGCGAGCATCAGGTACTCGACGAACCCGTCGTCGTAGGGGTATTGCACGACCAGTCCGGAGAGTTCCGCCACCAGATCGTTGTGCCGGCCGATGCCGAGTTCAAGCTCGATGCGTCTGGCGATGCCCGCTCGGTGGAGGTTCATCAGGCCTGTCCTGATGTTTTCCACCCATTCCCCCGACAGATCCGAGAGCGGATCCCCTCGCCACAGCCGCTCGGCCTCGACCAGCAGGCGGATCGCCTCCTCGTCATGCCTCTTGCCGACGATGGATCGTGCCTGAGTGTGCAGATCGCGGAATCGATGCATGTCAACGAGCTCAGGGTCGACGTCCAGCTCGTACGCGCCGGCTCGGGACAGGATCCGGGCCTCGCCATTCCCGAACTCCCGGTCCAGCCGTCCGCGTAACCGCGTGATGTAGGAGTGGATGCTCGCGCGTGCCTTCGGCGGCGATTTCTCCCACACCCTGTCGATCATGAAATCGATGGAGACGGGCTTTCGAACCGCCAAGAGGAGCATGGCCAGCACATATCGCTCTTTGGGTGACCCCAGCTCACAGCGCCGGTCGTTGTCCCACAGCTCCACCGGTCCGAGCAGCCGGAACTCCACGGGCGTCCTTTCGCCGCGCAAGGGCCTTCTTTGCCCAGTTTCTCACCGGATGCACGGATCGGTCCATGGGTGCGGTGACCGGTCACTGCCATAGCGTCACGTTTGTTGCAAGGTCTTGTTCAGACAGGCGAGTGACTCTCAAGTCAGTGTCGCGGTAAAGGGACGCGGCCACGTGAACGGACCCGGCGATCCCGGGATCCGTTTGAGATGGGGGAGAGAAACGCCATGTCCGGCCTTGAATGGCGCAGTGTTCCGGTAGGACCTGATTCGGCGCGGTGGGTCACGCGTCAGAGCGAGCGTACGGTCCTGATCATTGTTCACACGGTCACCTCCGGGCAGCGGCTGCTGGACGTCGTCCAGCTCCTCTCCGCGGACCTTCGCGTCCAGGTGGTCTTCACGATGGCCCCCGATGTGTTCGGCAACGGGGTGCCCGAGCTGCTGCGGCACATCGGCGGCGTCGTCCTGCCCTGGCAGCAGGCCGTCCACGAGCGGTTCGACCTGGCCATCGCCGCCGCGTACGGGGGAATCGACGACATCCACGCGCCGCTGATCGTCGTCCCCCACGGCGCGGGGTACAACAAGCGGGTCAGCAGGCGTCTCGCCGGCGGCGCGCGTACGGCGCGCGGGGTGTACGGCCTCGCCGCGCAGGAGCTGGTCCGGGACGGGGTCGTGGTCCCGAGCGCGATCGCGCTCGCCCACAAGCGGGAACTGCGGCGGCTCGCCCGGTCCTGCCCGGACGCGCTGCCGGTCGCCACGGTCGTGGGCGACCCCTGCCACGATCGCCTCGTCGCCAGCGCGCCCCACCGGCCCGCGTACCGCCACGCGCTCGGCGTCGCCGACGACCAGCGCCTCGTGGTCGTGACGTCGACCTGGGGCACCAAGTCCCTTTTCGGCCGGCACGCCGAGCTGCTGCGCCGCCTGTCGTCCGAGCTCGGCGACGAGTTCCGCCTCGCCGCGCTGCTCCACCCCAACGTCTGGTTCGGGCACGGCGTCTGGCAGATCCGCGCGTGGCTGGACGACTGCCTGCGACGGGGGCTGACACTGGTGCCGCCAGAGGCCGACTGGCGCGGAGCGCTGGTCGCCGCCGACCATGTCGTCGGCGACCACGGATCCGTGGCGGTGTACTCAACGGTCACCGGGACGCCCGTCCTCCTCGCCGGCAGCGCTGGCGACGACGTCGACCAGGACTCCGCCGGAGGCCTGCTGGCCGCGACCGCCCGCCGGTTCGACGCGGCCGAGCCGCTCAAGGCCCAGCTCACGAGCGGCGACGCGGCGGCGTACGCGGCGGTCGTCGAGCGCCTCACCTCCGAACCCGGCCGCTTCGCCGCGAACATGCGCCGCCTCATCTACCGCGAACTGCGGCTGCCCCAGCCACCGACCGTCCCCCGCGTCGACCCGGTGCCGGCGCCTCGTCTGGTCTGAACGGAGAACACTGTGGGAAGCAAAATCGTCGTCGCGGGCGTGACCAGCCTGTACATGGCAATGCCCGTTGAGGAGTTCCCGATCCCGTACGCCTCAGTGCGGTTCCCCGAGTGGCTACATGCCGAGGTATCTGGAGCCGGCTGCCACATCGCTCACATCCTTCGAAAACTCGGCGATGACGTACGCCTCTGTACGTTCATCGGAAATGACATTCCCGGCGAGGCGATCCGCGCTTCGCTACGCACCCGTGGGCTGCTCGGACCGGGTGTCGTCATGGCCGAGGAATCGTCGCTCGGCGTCGTGCTCGTCGGCCCGGAGGGCCGGAGAAGCGGCCACCCGTACGTGGCGGGCGTGAACGCCGTCGAATACCCGGTCGAAGAATTTCGGCGCGCGATGGGAGAGGCCGATCTCGCCGTGCTCACGAACACCGGATTCGTCCAACCTCTGATTCAGTCGGCGGTCGAGGCGGGTACGCCGATCGCCGTCGACGTACACCTCATCACCGATCTGAATGATGGATATTCCAGACCATGGCTCGAAGTCGCGGACATCATCTTCTGCAGCCATGAACGGCTGCCCTGCCGACCGCGACAATGGATCGCCCAGATCTTCGAGCAGTACCCCGGCTGCACGATCGCCGCGGTCGGCCTCGGTGGGCGAGGCTGCCTCATGGGCCTCGACGACGGCCGGCTCATCGAGGTATCGGCCGTCGCTCCTCGCGGAGTGGTGAGCACGTCCGGCGCCGGCGACGCCCTGTTCGCGTCGTTCCTCCACGGTTGGCTCGCGACGGGGAACGCGGTCTCGGCCCTTGAGAACGCTGTGCTCTACGCAGGGTGGAAGTGTGGATCGCCCATCCCGCCGTCCGTCTCACTCAGCGAGGCTGAACTCGCCCAACTCCGACGTATCCACCCCGCCACCACGACATTCAGTCGCTGGGATACGGCCGCCTGAGCATAGTGAGACGACGTTAGAAAGTTACCCAATTACCATCGATGTGGAGATATATTACACTCTCCGAAAACGGCTGAATTCAGCAAGATCGTCACACCCGCCCCCCTCCTCCGGTATCTTTTCCATGATCGTTAGCTAAGACTCCAGAGGAGGAGGTCCGGTGTTTCTTCACTTCTTGCAGGCTTTTTCCCAGTATGCCCCTTTCATGATGATCGGATAACCTCCGTCATCGCTCTTGATAGACCACCTCGCTGCCCCTCAGCGAGGTGGCACCAAGCCGTCCAGCCGGGCTCTCACCCTGGCGTGTGCCGCGGTCTCGGTCTCTCCCAATAAGCGCAGGCATTCCTCGAAGTCGTGTCGTGCGTCGTTGGGTCGCCCAGTGCGTACCGCATGCTCTCCTAACGCTTCGAGAACCTCCGCGTGTCCGGTAGAGCTGCCCAACATCGTCATTGTCTTCCGTGCTGCATCCAGCTCACGGCGGGACATTTCATACGACCCGACCGCGCCGTACGCCCGCCCCAGCGCGATCTGTAGCCGCGCGCGGTTGTACGGGTCGTCCACGGTGAGGAGGTCGCGCGCCTGCTCCAGGTATGTCACCGCGTCGCCGGCGCGGTCTCCGGCGAGCAGGACGTTCGCGAGGTCGATGAGGGCGAGTGCCGCTTTGCGACCGGCGCCCAGCTCGCGGTAGAGCGCGCAGGCGGACAGGAACGCGCTGATCGCCGCGTCGCGGTCGTTCGTCGCCGCGTTGACCATGCCCAGTCTGCGCAGCGAGCCCGCCTCGCGTTCACGTTCGCCGAGATGGTGCCAGTGCCGCCGGGCGTCCTCGAAGTACGCGGCGGCCTCCTCCGTACGGCCGAAGCCGTGCATGCTGAGGCCTAGGCGGTTGAGCATCTTCGCCTCGGCGTACCGGTCCTCGCAGCGACGAGCGGCCGCGAGCCCGGCCTCTTCCACCTCGACCCGTTCGGCGTGGTGGCCTCGGTACAGGTAGAGCGCCCACATGGCGTCCGCGAGCTGCCAGGCGGTGGCGTCACGGCCCCGTTCGTACGCGGCCGTGATCGCGGCGCGGAGGTTGAGGCGTTCGGCCTCCATCCAGCCGAGGGCGGCTTCGGGGCCGCCGAAGTCGGTCGGTTCGGCGAGGGATGGTTCGGCGTCGCGCGGGAGTTCGCCGCGGTACGGCCGCAGCCGGCGTTCGGCCCTGGCGATCGTGGCGAGGTACCAGCCGAGGAGCCGGCGCAAAGCGGACTCCCGCAGCTCGGCGGGGTCTTCGGCCTGGCTCAGCTCCCGCGCGTGCAGGCGGATGAGGGAGTGGTGGAATCGGTACCGGCCGTGCGTGGTGTCGGTCAGGAGGTTCGCGTCGGTGAGGGCGCCCAGCAGGCTCCGCGCCTCGACCGCCGGTATGTCCGCGAGCGCCGCCGCCGCGTCACCGCCGAACGTGTCTCCGGGGACCGCACCGAGAAGCCGGTAGAGACGCGCGGTCTCGGCGCCGAGCGCCCGGTAGGAGATGTCCAGCGCGGACCGCACCACCATGTCGTCTCCGATCGCCAGCTCCGCCAGACGTCGCTGCTCTCCGGACAGCGCGGCGACCATCTCGCCGAGCGGCCAGCTCGGGCGGGCGGCGAGGCGGGCCGCGGCGACGCTCAGCGCCAGCGGCAGGCGCGTGCACAGCGCGACCAGCTCCTCGGCGGCCTCATGCTCGCGCCCCACCCGTTGATCGCCGAGTACGTCCGAGAGCAGGGCGATCCCGGCGTTCGTGTCGAGCCGATCGACATGGACCCCGCGCGCCCCATGAGCCAGCAGCACACCGAGCCGATAGCGGCTCGTCACGATGGTGAAGCTTCCCGGCGACGCGGACAATAACGGTCGTACCTGCGCGGCAGTCATCGCATCGTCCAGCAGGACGAGGATCCGCCGTTCGTAGGTGACACTGCGGAACAACGACGCGCGCCGGGCGAACTCTCCCGGGATCATGTCGGCTGAGATCCCGAGCGAGAACAGGAAGTCCCCGAGTACGGCGTGGGGCGAGACGGGCGGGTCCGAGGTATGGCCGCCGAGGTCCGCGTACAACTGCCCGTCGGGGTAGTGCGACCGCGCTGCGTGGGCCCAGGACAGGGAGAGCGCCGTCTTTCCGACGCCCGCCGATCCGGTCACCAGAGCGGTGACCGAGGCGTCGGGGGCGCGGAGGGCGTTCAACGCCGCCAGGTCGGCCCGGCGATCGATCAGCCTCGGCTGCGGCGGCAGCTGGTTGGGCGGAGGGAGGGTCGGACGGTGAACATGTATGCCGCCATGGACATCACGAGCTTGTACGACGGGCCCGTGCACCGATCCGAACAGCGCGTTCCGGGTGGGTTCGGGTGAGCCGTGGCCGTCGTCCCGCTGCATCGTCACCAGCCCACACCTCGACCCGGTTCGGCTACTTAAGGGCATTATCACCGCATTGTCCATGGAGTTGCTATACACACAATGGACCGGAAACCGCCACATCGCGCCTCCACCCAGCGCACTCCTCTCGTACGGTGACCGGGCTCACGCCTTCTATCCACTATTTCTCGCCCGCCGAGTTCGTTGTCACCCTCTTATTGGGCCACGCGATTTCGCCGTTGCGCCGACTCGGTGACGTTAACACAAGACGTCCCTAGACGTCCCTGGTGTGTATGGATTCTCCGGCCTTGGCGGTTATCCACAGGCGGGTCTTGGGCTGTCGCGGGGCGGAAGGGGGTTGCGAGACTTGTGGTGGTCTTTGGGATTGGGGGGGATGGTGGGTAAATACACTGCTTGGGGTGCCTATGCGGCCATTGCCGACATTCTGCGTAGACGGTTGGCGACTGAAGATCCCGGCACGCCTCTTCCGTCCGAGGCGACGCTGTGCGATGAGTTCGCCGTCGTTCGCAACACCATCCGCCGCGCACTCGCCACGCTTGAAGGCGAAGGCCTGATCGAGACATTGCCCGGCAAGGGGCGCGTCGTACGCGGCGACACCCCTGCTCAACACGAGTACCGGCGGATTGCCGCCGACCTTCGCACCCAGATCACGAGGGTGTCCTGGCCTCAGGCGACATGCTGCCGAGCGAGGCATCGATCATGGGGGCGTACGGCGTGGCGCGCGGCACCGTACGCGCCGCCATGGCCGTTCTGGAGAGTGATGAACTGATCGAGACGCGTCCCGGAAAGGGGCGTCTCGTCCGTTAACGGACGGGACGCGACAGGAGGGAGTCCGACCATATCCGCTCGAAGCTCTCCAGGTACGTGCCGGCGACATCGCCCTCTTCATCGTGTCGCATATGAAGAACGGGCGTACGCGAGGCGGGGATGCCATAGGCGTGAAGATTCACCAGGAGATCGGCGTCTCCTCTGTAGAGTGAGGCGAAGAGAGTCGTTTCATGGAGGCGAATCTCGGCTCGCACTTCTTGGAACAGTGCGACGGCATTTCGCATCTTCGCGACCTTCGATTCGTCCGGGCCGCCGAGCAGGATCCGCACGGACACGCCGCCGCGGGCCTTCTCCGCGAGAACACGCCGGATGTCGTCATCCTCGGCGAGGAACAACCCCGACGAGGCGAGGATGTCGATCCCCTTCTCCGCCTGCTCGAACAACCACCGCCACACCTCACGAGGCACGGACCACCGGTGCGCGTAGGACCCCTCGACCTGGACGAGAGGCCAGATCGACGCGGGGTCGACACCCAGGAACTCAGCCAGTTCGGAGCGTTGCCGCGCCTGCGGTCGCCCGCCTTCGAGCCAGCCCCGCACGGTCTTCGAATCGACCCCGAGGCGCCCGGCGACGTCCTGTTCGGTGATGCCGGCTTCCGTGAGGGCACGCTTCAAGACTTCGTTCACTCGTGATCCTCCAAGCCACATGACCACGGGTGACGCTAACACAAGACGTCCCTAGACGTCCCATGGTTTGTCAGCAAGATGTCCCAGCTCAGAAGCGATCCTGCTGGGAGCGGAGGTGGCTCAGTCAGACGATCAGTTGCGAAGCCGGTACGCCTGGAGGACGCTCGGGACGACACACGAGCGGACGGTCACCTCGGCCGACGACGGGAGCCGGCGGGCGCCTCGGCGGCCCAGCGGGAGCGGGTGGGCACCTCGGCCGCCGGTGCGAGCGAGTGCGCCTCGGCCGCCGGTGCGAGCGAGTGGTCGCGTCGGCCGCCGACTGAGCTCCGTGCCCGTACTGATCGCGGCCGGGCCATGTCGGTTATTCCGACGTTGGAATCGCGTCGTTCCAGACGCGCTCGAAGCTCTCCAGATAGGTGGCCACGGTCTCGCCTCCGGCTGTCCTGCGCAGGTGAAGAACGGGTGCCCGCGTCGGGGCCAGGCCGTACATCGGTGTGTTCACGAGCAACTCGTTGTCGGCTCGGTAGATCGAGCCGAACGGCGAAGTGTGGAGCCGTAGCTCCACTCCGTCGATATCGCACAGAGGCCGGCACATCGCGAGAGCGTCGCGGATCCGCTCCGCCGCACTTTCGCGCCGGGCCGCTTCGTCGCTCTCGGGGTCTTCGAACAGGATCCGCACCCGTACGCCGGCCCGTGCCTTCTCTGTGAGGATCTTGCGGATGGCGCTGTCCTCAAGCGGGAAGAGGTCGTCGTAGACGAGTATCCCGATCTCGCGCTTGGCGCCTTCGAAGAGGCGTACCCACGAGTCCCAACCCACGGCGGAAAGCTGTGGATAGAGAGTGACGAGCTCGCTCTGGGACGCCTCGTTGACCTGTTTCGCGGAGGACGCGTTCGGCCACAGGTCCCTCTCGCTGAGACCGAGGAACGTCGCCGTCGCGAAGCGATGCCTCGCGTACGGCTCGCGATCCTGAGTGATCCAGCGCTCGACGGTCTTCGCGCTGATTTTGACCGCCTTGGCGAGATCGGCCACGGTGATTCCGCGTTCGAGCAACGCTGCTCGGAGCCGTTCGTTCGCCATCTCCCCGACCGGATCGCAGGACGTCTTGGGACGTGAACACCCTAGTGAGGACCTCGCGAACACGTCCAGTCATGTCGAAGATAGGGACGGGACGAGTATTGGAAACCGAGGTACGAATGGCGCCAAGGCATAAAAAACGCGCTCTCCGGTGACCGTGGTCACCGGCGCCCGCAGGTAGTACGGAGGCTCGGGGGATTTGAGCCCCGGATGGACGAGTAGCCCACACCGCACTAGCCGTTGGTCCAACGTCGTTCCGCCGATCGTCGGCTTGGTAACGTCCACGTCTGCGCAGGTCCGCAGGCGTATTGCGAACGTCGCCGGACCTTGGCGCACTTCAACGACTGCGCCTGACCGCAGCCAGGGATGAGACCAGCGCTGAGACTGCCCGCACGGGTCCGTCTGCCGATGGCGCCCGCACAGGGTGGTCTACGCCCATACATACGTCCGCGCCCAGCGTCTGAAACGACGGGCTGGACGCGCTTTCGGTGGCCGTGGAACGGACCGTCGTGCCGGTCGGCGTCGGCTGGGTGCGGTCCGCTGTGGGGTGGTTTCTGGGGCATGTCACGTGCCGGCGGCTCGGCACGAACGCGTCCGAGGTCATCGCTCGGCTGCGCGCTTTCCCCTGACGTGATGCCCTGAGGTGAAACGGCAGCTCCCCCTTGCTGAGAAGGGGGAGCCGATCTTCCCGTGGACTACCGCCCGCACTGTAGAGCAGGCCGCCGACGCACACGAGCACGAGCGCGGCGACCCCTGCCCCGCGCAGGAGCTGCGGCAGGAACGCTGTCGCTACCGCGTGTCAGTCCCAGTCTCGGTCCCATCGGTCTCGGTCGCGGCCTCGATCCCCTCGGTCCCGGTCACGGCCGCGGTTCCAGTCCCGGCTGCGTTCGCGGCCGCGATCCCGGCCGTAGTCGCGGCCGTAGTCACGGCCGTAGTCGCATACCCAGCGACCTCTGACCCAACGGCACCGCTGGAGCAGGTTCGCTGCGCCGATCGTGCTGCCTGCCGCGTCGTGACGTGCGGCGGCGTTGATCCTGTTGGTGGTCGGGGTCGATGCGGTGGACGCGCCCGCCGTGAGCGTGGTTCCCCCTGCGAATATCGAGGCAACGGACAGAGCAACGGCCATACGTTTCTGTGTTCTCACGGAAGTGACCTCCTAAGAACATATTGCCAGCATGAGCTGACCGGATTCTTTATCCACGTGGAGGAGCTGACAGAACTTGATCGTCGCGTCGTCGTCTACGACCGCGGGCATTCGAAATGCAGACTCCATCGATTGGCTTTCCCGTACCCCAATCACCAAAAACCCTACTATCACGCACTTTATGCGGGTTTTGCCTAAAACAGGCAGTCGATCTACGCATTTCTTGCCAAGCCTAGGGCGTTCACCGCCTCCGAATGGATGACGACCTACCTCGACACGGTCTGCGAACGCCTCGTCCCTTCCAGGAAGATGGGCCTCACACACACGACTACCAGAGCAAGACCTGCCTGTCTTTCGTCGAGCACCCTCCTGAAGCCGCGTGCGCTCACGGCGGCTTTGCGACGCGACAAGGTCGCTGGCAGAAGAAATGGCACACGCCTCGCTTTCCGAAGAACTGCCAAAAGTACCGGCACGAGGAGGATTGCCCAAACAACTACAAGAAGACGAGCGCGACTGGAGATCAAAAACGCGCTCCCCGGGTGACAATGTCACCGGGGAGCGCGCAGGTCGTGCGGAGGCTCGGGGATTTGAACCCTGGATGGACGAGTAGTCCAAACCGCATTAGCAGTTAGTCCATCGCCCTTTCGCCGAAGATCGCCGAGGTCCGGAGGTGTCCGTACCGGTGCGGATCATGGGCCGCATACGAGATGCCGCCGGAGCTCATCGTACGTTCGTGGACTGCGGCTGATCTCGCATGAATGAGCCCGCCTCTGAGACCAAGCGACTACAGCGGCCCACGGAGCCATGATGCTGACGACCGGGAGTCTGCAGCACTGCTGCTCATTGGTCGCGCCCCTTGTGGGCCTTCGTGGCCTTGCCGGACGGAGTCGTACAGGGCGCCTCACCGGTCGCGCCACAGCGCGGGCACGCGGCAGGTGCCGTGGCCGACTCGGTGACCGGCGCGGCGGCCGGTTCCGTGACCGGCTCCGTGACCGGCTCCGTGACCGGCTCCGTGGCCGATTCGGCGGCCGATTCGGCGGCCGGTTCCGTGGCCGGCGCGGCGGCCGGTTCCGTGACCGTGACCGATTTGGCGGCCGGTTCAGTGACCGATTCCGTGGCCGACTTGGCGGCCGGTTCCGTGGCCGGCTCGGTTGCCGGTTCCGTGGCCAGCTCGCTGACCGGTTCGCTGACCGGTTCGGTGGCCGGTTCCGTGACCGGCTCGGTGACCAGTTCAGTGACCGGCTCAGTGGCCGGCTCGGCTCGGCCGGTTCCGTGGCCTGTTCGGGCTCTGGCGTCTCGTGGGCCGTGGACGGCGCGGGGCTTATGTCGTCGCTGTTCTGCTCGTTCGTTGCGTCGTCGGGCTGTGCCGGGGTGGGGTCGGCCGCTCCGTCGAGCGGGTGTTCGGTCGGGCGGGGGTCGCGGCCCGTCTTCTTTCGGATGTACGCCTTGGTGCGGTGGATGATCTTCACGGTTGGGGGGCTCCTAGCGTCGGGTACCGGGTCGCGCGGGCAGGGTGGACACGGTCTGTCGGGTCGTGTCGGTGCGCTCGGCGTCGACCTGGTCGCGCTCCTCGAAGGTCATCAGATCGTAGGGCAGCCGCGGCTGTACTCGCCCACGAGGCGTCGGGGTCGTCTTGCTGACACGGGAGGAGTCCGTACCGAATCACCGGGTCTACTCACGACAAGGGCCACCACGTGGCGCGGCTCACCGACGTTCCCATGGCCGACGAGCACGAGATCGAGCCGTTCATCGGTGAGGAGACATTCTCGATGCGGCCAAGGACATCTCAACCGCCGTACGCTGGCGCTCGGCCCGATCGAGCAAGGCGTCCGCGACGTGTGTCCCATCCGGGCGCTCCGGGGAACGAATGAGACCAGAAATGCGGACAAAATCAAACACCCTCTCCAGTGATCGAGTCACCGGAGAGGGTGCAGGTACTGCGGAGGCTCGGGGATTTGAACCCCGGATGGACGAGTAGCCCAAACCGCATTAGCAGTGCGGCGCCATAGACCGGACTAGGCGAAGCCTCCTGGTAGGCCCGTAGGCCGGACAGCAGGGTACCGGGCAACCTGCCCATCCGGCAAAGTGGCTAACCCGGTTCCGTCTGATCAGGTGTGACAGGGCCCTTACCTCCAGTGATGCGGAACCTCTACCGGCTCGCGGACGTCGATCATGGCGAGCCCTGGTTACCGGCAGGGGACGGGTTTTGGAGGTGGCATGCAGGCTGTGGGAGGGCACGGCTGGGGGCGGTTGACGCCTGAGGAGCGGGTTGAGGAGGCTCTGACCAGCGTCGCAGACGGGGTCACGGCCTCGACGAGCGACCTGCTCGGGCTTGCGCGTCCCGTGATCGAGGAGATCGAGAAGGATCAGGTGGCGCCGATCGCGGCCGCTTACCGGTGTTTCCTGACGCGAGCCGGCGGTGGGGCGGGGCGGTTTCTGCAAGGGAGTGACTTCTTCTTCCCGCAGGTGCTCGGGCTCTGGGGGCACGCCAAGGACCTGCTCGAAGAGAACCAGTCGCCGTTCGAGCTTCAGGACACCGACCGGGTCATTCTCATGCACCAGGGTTACCAGTTCGATTTCCTGCGCGGGGACGCCGACGATCCTGAGGTCTGGTCGTACTGCGAGATCGATAATCCCGGCAACGCGCCCAAGCACAGTCACGACCATTTCACGGACTGGCTCATGAACCATGCCGAGGAGCAGACGCGCGCATGGGCGCAGCTGCTCCCCTGGAGCAACGGCTAGAGCTCCTCCACCGACAGTTCGCCGTCGGCGTACATCTGGCGAAGGGTCTTCTTCGAGAACTTTCCCACCGACGTCTTCGGCACGGAGGCGATGAACGTCCAGCGTTCCGGAACCTGCCACTTGGGCACCTGTGACGCCAGGAACGACTGCAACTCGGACGCCGACACCGCCGCGCCCTCACGAAGCACCACAGACGCCAGCGGCCGCTCCTGCCACCGCGGGTCCGGGACACCCACCACGGCGGCCTCTATGACGTCCGGATGGCCCATGAGGTGGTTCTCCAAGTCGACCGAGGAGATCCACTCGCCGCCGGACTTGATGACGTCCTTCGCGCGGTCCGTCAGGACCAGATAGCCCTCGGGCAGGATCATGCCGACGTCGCCCGTACGGAGCCAGCCGTCGTGGAACTTCGACGGGTCCTCGTCCTTGTAGTACGACGCGGTGATCCAGGGGCCGCGTACCTCGATCTCGCCGACCGTCGTGCCGTCCGACGGGAGGACCTCATCGCCGTCGCCGACGATGCGGGCTTCCAGGCCGGACATGATGCGGCCCTGGCTGGAGCGGTACGGCCACGGGTCGGTGGCGGCGGGCGGCGGGTGGGCCACCGAGGCCAGGGGGGACGTCTCGGTCATTCCCCACGCCTGGACGATGCGGACGCCCAGGTCGTCGAAGGCTCGGATCAACGACTCCGGTACGGCCGAGCCGCCGCACGGCACCAGGCGCAGCGAGCGCAGGTCGGACGAATGCGACTGGGCGTACCGCAGCACGTCGTTCCAGATCGTCGGCACCGCTCCGGAGATCGTCGGGCGCTCCGACTCGATCATGCGGACCAAGGGCTCCGCCTGGAGGAAGCGGTCGGGCATCAGCAGGGACGAGCCGGCCATCAGGGCCGCGTAACACAGCCCCCAGGCGTTCGCGTGGAACATCGGTACGACCGGCAGCACCCGGTCGGCTGCCGACAGGGCGAACGCGTTGCCCGTGCATGCGGACATCGAGTGCAGGTACGCCGAGCGGTGGGAGTACACGACGCCCTTGGGGTTGCCGGTCGTCCCGCTCGTGTAACACATCGACGCGGCCTGGCGTTCGTCGATCTCCGGCCAGTCGAAGGTGTCGGAGGCAGCGTCCAAAAGCGCAGAATACGAGTGCAGCGTCTTGCCCGCGGGCTCCAGCGGCGTCAGGTCGGCGTCGCCGATGACGATCACGTGGCGCACGGTCTTCATCGACGGCAGCACGCTCGCCAGCAGCGGCACCAGTGTGTCGCCGACGATGATGATCTCGTCCTCGGCGTGTTCGGCGATGTAGACGAGCTGGTCGGCGGCGAGGCGGATGTTGAGCGTGTGCAGCACCGCGCCCATCGACGGGATCGCGAGGTACGCCTCAAGGTGCTCGGTGGTGTTCCACTGGAACGTCGCGACGCGCTGGTCGCCGGTGACGCCCAGGTCGCGCAGGGCGTTCGCCAGGCGGGCGGCGCGGCGGCCGAGTTCGGCGTACGAGGTGCGGCGGACGCCGTCGCCGGTGAAGGTGGCGACCTCAGCGTCCCCGAACACCTCCGCGGCATACCGCATGATCGAGGAAATGGTCAGGGGATGGTCCTGCATCGTGCTGAGCAAAGCGGCCTCCACGCTCCGAGGTATGCAACGGATTCTGGCCCGGAGGTGCGCTGTTGTCAGTAGCCGAGATGGGCGAATTCTTCGCCTACCTCCTCTCGGAGGCGCGCCATCGCACGTGAGACGGTGCTTTTCACGGTCCCCACGCTCACGCCGAGCGTCTCGGCGATCTCGGGCTCGGTGAGGTCGTCGTAGTAGCGGAGGACCACCGCGGCGCGCTGGCGGGCGGGCAGGCGGTCGAGGAGGCGGTCGACCGAGTCGCGGAGTTCGCTGCGGCCGGAGTGGTCGGCGACCGGCAGGTCGGGGAGCTCGTCGGTCGGGTACTCGTCGAGCCGGCGCCGGCGCCACCACGAGATGTTGATGTTGACCATCACGCGGCGTACGTAGCCGTCGAGGGCGCCGCGGTCGTTGATGCGGTCCCAGGCGAGGTACGTCTTGGCGAGCGCGGCCTGGAGCAGATCCTCGGCGTCGGCGCGCTCGGGGGTGAGGAGCATGGCGGTACGCAGCAGAGCCTGTCGTCGCGCGGCGACAAAAGCGACGAAATCGTGGAACTCGTCCTGCGTTGGTGCGCCCACATGACCGCCAGGGAGGCTGGGGAATTCTGGTGCCGACAGGCCCGACGATCGCACGAAGATCGTAATTAAGGTTCAAGTCGAATCTCATGTTTCGGCCAACCAGGCCAGGCGATCGCGAGAAAATGTCATGTATACCCGCTCGGCATCTTTGGCCGATTTGGACAAAGGAGTCGACAGAAGGAGAGCTCGGGGTAAGTCTTGACATGCGGTCTAACTCGCCGCCGTGGCCAGCGTGACCGTAGAAATCCGGAGCCCCTGATGCCGTCACCTCGCGACACAGTCCTGCGCCGACGCCGACTACGCGAGGCGGTCATCCCTGCCGACCGGCAGGACGACCGCCTCGCCGACCAGCACGACGCCGACTCACGACCGTTGCAGGCCATCGAGGGCACCATCCTCGACGCCTCCCCTCACCTGCTCGTCCTCAGCTCACGGAACGGCGAGGTGCGCCTGCCGATGTCGGCCAAGGCGAGCGTCTGGTACGCCGGGCGCGCGGGCCTCGGGGCGCTGCGCCCCGGCCGCGACGTCATCGTCCGCCCGACCGGCAACCGCGGCGTCGTCGTGGACCGCGTCTGGGTGGACATCACCCGCGTGACCGGCGTCATCACCGACCGCAGCGGCGGGGAGATCGAGGTCGACGCCGGTCCGCACCGGCCGCCGGTGACGATCGTCATCCCCGGCAACGCGATGTCCCGCGTCTCAGGTGCGCCATCCCCGGTTAGACGCCGGTTCGCTGATCGACGTCATCGGCGTGCGCAAGGGCGACCGCATCGAGGGGCTCCTGCCCGCGACGAACTCCCCGCAGCCCGCCACGCACGCCGACCATCCACCGCCGGCGCGCCGATCCGGCGCCGTGCCGCGCAACCTCCGCGGCACCGCGACCTGGTACGACCATCCGGCGGGCGCGTACGGCGCGGCCTACCCGGCGCTCGACTCCGAGGGTGACGCCGGTGGCTGCGGTACCGGCCCGGCGTCCCGGCTGCCGTATCTCTCCCTGGCCAGCGAGCTGTACGTCCGCAACGACTGCACCGGGCACGCCGAGCGCATCCCGGTGATCGAGTGCGGCTGTCTCGCGGCGCGGTTCTCCGACCGGTGCGTACGCTGCGGCACCTCCCCGCGCGGCCGGATCATCGAGCTCACCAGGACCGCCTTCGTCGACCTCGGCGGCGACCTCGACGCCGGATGCTTCAACGTCACAGCACGGGTGGGCCACTGATGATCGACATGCTGCGCGGGACACAGATCCCGTTCCTCGCGTGCGTACTCCTCCTCGCCTGCGTCACCAAGCTGACGCTGCGCCACGGCGAGCAGGACCCCGAGGCGTCGCTGCACCGCCGCCGGTGGTTCGTCATGGGCGTCGCCGTGCGCGGAGGGCGTTCTCGGGGTGGCCCTGCTGGTCACGCCGCACGGCGTCGTACGCCTGATGAACGTCGTGTTCTTCGCGACCGCGACCTCGATCGTCGCCGATCTCACGCGGCGCGGGTCCGACGAGGGCTGCGGCTGTTTCGGCGCGCTCAGCGCGCGGCCGGCGGGCCGACGCGGCACGCTGCGGGTGGCGCTGCTGACGGTGACCGCGATCGCGTCGGCGGACGATCCGCGTACGGGGCTCGGGGTGCTTCAGGGGGCGACGGGATGGACGATCGCGGTGCTCGTCGCCGAGACCGCGCTGCTCCTGGCGCTGTCGCCGGAGCCGGTCGACATCTTCGAGCGGTGGCGGCGTTCGGTCCCGTGCGAGCTGCGGGACCTCCCGCTGGCGGAGACGTACGCGACGCTGCACGCCAGCGGCGCGTGGCGCGAGAACGAGCGCTGGCTCACGTCGGCCGACCCCATCGAAGTGTGGCGTGAGCTGTGCGAACGCTATGTGGTGTACCCGGGGGCGATGGACGGGCGTCCCGTCGAGATCGTGTTCGCGGTGCCGATCGGCGGGCGGCCGGCTGGCGTACGGGCGGGGTTGACCCTGGACACCGCGGTGGAGGAGCAGGGCGACGATTCGGGGCCGCAGCGGGTGCCCAGCCCGGCCTGAGTCTCTGGCGTCGTATAGCGGACTCTTGTGGATCCGCTAGAACGCCGTAGAGAAACCTCGACAGGCGTCATCGCCCTCTATACATGTTTCTACGCCGAAACCTAGAGTCGGCAATACTTCACTAGGACGCGCGAACGGTCCTTACAGAGGTTGTCAGATAGTGTTCTCTAGGCCTCTCTTGCGATTACGCGAGAGAGCCGTATACCGGAGTAGCGACGTTAGACGGGTTGAGATCTGAGGAAATGGCCGAAATGGGGAACGGTGAACGCCACCAACCCCCGCTCGGCGCTGTAAATGAGGCCTTTCTTGATCAGGCCGTCGCGAGCCGGTGAAAGGCTCGACGGTTTACGGCCCAGCTCGTCCGCGACGTTGGAGGTGGGGATCGGGTCGTCGCCCAGGGAGGCCATGGCCCGCATGTAGTCGCGCTCGGCGGGGGTGGCACGCTCGTATCGGCTGCCGAAGAAGCCCACGGCCAGCTCCCCCTCGGCCTCCGGAGCGGCGACGCGGATGTCGCCGTCGCTGATCGGGGTCTCGGGCGCGATGTCCCAGGCGACCTTGCCGTACGCCTGGACGAAGTAGGGATAGCCGTCGGCGGCGTGGTAGAGCGCGTCGAGGGCGTCGGGGGTGAAGGTCACGCCCTCACGCTCGGCCGGGGCGAGCAGCGCCTGGTCGGCGGCGGACCGGTCGAGCCGGTCGATGCGGGCGTAGCGGAAGAGGCGCTCGGAGTAGGACTTGCTCGCCGACAGGACGGCGGGCAGGTGCGGCAGGCCGGCGCCGACCACGATCAGCGGGCCGCCGCTCTGCGACAGCTCGTGGCAGGCGGCGCACATCGCCGAGACGTCGTCGGCGGGGATGTCCTGCATCTCGTCGACGTAGAGCGCGATGCCGACGCCGAGGTCGGTGGCGACCGACGCCGCGTCGACGAACAGCTCGGTGAGGTCGATCTCCAGGTCGCCGGAGTCGGCGCGGCCACGCGCGGCGGGCACGTCGATGCCGGGATTCCACCGGCGGACCGGCGCCTTGCCCTTGGCGGGCTCGGCCTCGGCCTGCGCGAACGCCTTCAGCACGCCGAGGAACTCCTCGATGCGGTCGGGCGCGCGGTGCCGGGGCGCCAGCTCGCGCACGGCCATGTGCAGGGCCGCGGCGACGGGCCGCCGGATCGACTGGTCGGGACGCGCCTCGATCTTGCCGGTGCCCCAGAGCTTCTGGATGGCCATCGACCGGAAGGTGTTGAGCAGCACCGTCTTGCCCACACCGCGCAGGCCGGTGAGGATCATGCTGCGCTCGGGCCGGCCGCGGGCGACGCGCTCCAGCACGACGTCGAACTGCTGGAGCTCACGGTCACGGCCGGTCAGCTCGGGCGGCCGCTGGCCGGCTCCGGGCGCGTAGGGATTGCGTACTGGGTCCACGCTCTCGGACTTTATGAGCCCATATAGCTGAGGACCTAGATTTCCGTAGAAAGTGCTACGGCGTGTCGCGCGCCGGCGCGGTGCGCACTGCGTCCCGCCAAGCGTCGCGACCATCGGACCTCCCGAAAACCCTCGAACCTTTGTTCGAGGTGGCCCTACGCTAGCGCAACGAAACCCGCCCGTCATGCCGATCCGCCGAGTTCATCGAACAAAATAGCGATCCGGCTCGGCGGGCGGGGCCCTAAAAGATCACGAAAGCCTCTCATCGGCACTGCTCAGGTGCGGAACGGCGGGGACGGTGCCCATGCGGCCCGCCTGGAAGTCCTCGAAGGCCTCGACGATCTCCTGGCGCGTGTTCATGACGAACGGGCCGTACCGGGCGATCGGCTCGCGGATCGGCAGGCCGCCGAGCACGAGGATCTCCCAGCCGCCGGCGCTGGCCGCGGGCTGCGACGCCGACGCGGTGACGGTCAGCGCGTCGCCCTTGCCGAACACCGCGAGCTGCCCTTCGTCCAGCGGCCGGGAGTCCGGGCCCGCCTGGCCACGCCCGGAGAGCGTGTAGACGAGGGCGTTGAAGTCGCGCGGCCACGGCATCGTCAGGCGCGCGCCGGGCGCGACGGTGGCGTGCAGGTAGGTGATGGGCGTGTACGTCACGCCGGGGCCCTTGTGCCCGGCCAGCTCGCCGGCGATCACGCGGACGACCGAGGAGCCGTCGTCGCTGGTCAGCAGCGCCACGTCGCGAGACTCGATGTCCTGGTAGCGCGGCGGCACCCACTTCTGCTCGCGCGGGAGGTTCACCCACAGCTGCACGCCGTGGAACAGGCCGCCCGCGGTGACCAGCTCGGGCGTGGGCTGCTCGATGTGCTGGATCCCCGCGCCCGCCGTCATCCACTGCGTGGCGCCGTCGGCGATCAGGCCGCCGCCGCCCGTGGTGTCCTGGTGCTGGAAGGCGCCGTCGATGATGTAGGTCACGGTCTCGAAGCCGCGGTGCGGGTGCCAGGGCGTGCCCTTGGCCTCGCCCGGGGCGTACTCCACGGCGCCCATGTGGTCCAGGAGCAGGAACGGGTCGGACAGCGACAGGTCGACGCCGGGGAACGGGCGGCGTACCTCGAAGCCCTCCCCCTCCAGGTGGCGTGCGGCGGTGATGACGCGGGTGACCGGGCGCCAGGCCGTGTCGTTGTCCGGCAGCCGGGGCAGGCGGGTCAGGGTCAGCGGGTCCGCGGTGACGGCAGGCATCGGGTCCTCCTCGGGTCGGCGTGCTTCGACAGCGCCAACAGGATTGAAGATTCAACTATTCCATCTGAACGAGATTCGTTGAAACTTCAATCAATCGCCGCTATAGTGAGCGCTATGACCGAAACGCGCTGGCTCGATGCAGCACAGCAGCGCGACTGGCGCGCATACATCGAAGGAAGCGTACGGCTCGCCGACGTGCTCGACCGGGACCTCAAATCCAAGCACGGGCTCTCCGGCGCCGAGTACGAGATCCTCGTACGGCTGTCCGAGGCGCCCGACCACCGGCTGCGGATGGCCGAGCTCGCGGAGTTCGCCAGCCAGTCACGCAGCCGGCTCTCGCACACCGTCGCACGCCTGGAGTGCAAGGGGTTCGTCACCCGTGGCACCTGCGGGAACGACAAGCGCGGGGTGAACGCCGAGCTCACCGAGGAGGGGTTCGCCCTGCTCGCGCGCGCGGCCGAGGACCACGTCGCGACCGTACGGGAGTTCTTCGTCGACATCATCGAGCCCTCGGATCTGAACGCCATCGGCCGGGCGTTCGCCGCCGTCGCCGAGCGCATACAGAAATCTCGCTGATTATGTTAGACCAGTACAGAACCCCAGCGAGAACAGGGTCAAGAAGGTCCAGCCGCACATCAGGCCCACGCCGTACAGCCGCATGAAGCCGGTCATCCTGTAGGCGAGGAAGCCGCCGAGGCCGAAGGCGAGCAGCAGCAGGGCCAGCGACTGGGCCATCAGGCTCGTGCCCTTGCCGTGCATGCTCATCTCGAACGCGGAATACATCATGATCCCGTCGACGATGATGAACGTGCCGAGCCCGCTGCCCACCGCGGTGATCTCGCGCATCCCAAGGGGCGGTCTTCGCCCGTCGCCCGTGTCCGCCATGATCGGTCCTCGATTCAGGGACGTACCGCAGATTAACCGTGCCATGTGTTCGGTACGAAGCATGGCCTCGGCCATGTAATCCTTCCGTTATGCAACGCGTGAGCGTGGCCCTGGTCGTGACCGGCGTGTGCGCGGCCCTTGCGACGGCCTGCGGAGGAAGCGGTTCGTCCGCCACGGCGACCCCGCCCCCCGCGGTCTCCACCGCCACATCCCAGCACGCCACCCCGACCCCGACGAAGAGCGCCTCGCCGAAACCGCGGGGGTTCTCCGCGAAGGTCGCCAAGGTGAGCCGGTCGACCCTGCGCTACTCCTGGCATTCCGGCTGCCCGGTGGGCGTGGCCGACCTGCGGCTGATCGACATGACGTACTGGGGCATGGACAAGAAGCCTCACAACGGGCAGCTGGTGGTCCAGGCCGACGTCGCGAGCAAAATCGTCAAGGTGTTCCACCGGCTGTACGACGAGCGCTACCCGATCCGGCGCATGGTGCTCGTCGACCGGTACAAGGGCAGCGACTTCCAGTCGATCGAGGCCGACAACACCTCGGCCTTCAACTGCCGCAACGCCACCGGTTCCAGCTCGTGGTCGCAGCACGCGTACGGGCACGCGGTCGACGTCAACACGTGCGAGAACCCGTACGTGCACCCCAACGGGCACATCGAGCACCCGCGGTGCGTGAAGTACGGCAACCGCAAGCGTCACGACCCCGGCCTGATCCACGCCGACGACAAGGTCGTCAGGGCGTTCCGCTCCGTCGGCTGGGGCTGGGGCGGGTCATGGGGAGGTCCGTGGGACTTCCAGCATTTCTCCGCCACGGGCCACTAGCTCAGGAGGAGGAACGCCACCACCGCGATGACCACCACGGCGCCGACGATGGCGGTGATGATCATGGTGGTGTTCGGCCCCTTCGCGGTGGAGGCCGTCTCACCGCCTTTTGCGAAAGCGCGGAATTGCTGCGTGTTCGCCGCCGGATCTTGCTCATTTCTGGCCATCTTCCGACCATAGAGGAGCAACGACGAGGTCAGCGGCCTTTTCTGGCATCCAGCTCGGCGGCCTCTTCCGGTGTCGGGGCCGTGCCGCCGAGGTGGGCGGGCTGCCACCAGGTGTCCTCGCCGGGCTTTTCCGGATAGTTCCGTTGTGCCGTGTCGAGGAGTGCCTGGATCCGCGTCCGCAGCTCGGCGGTGACCTTCTCCTGGTCGTCGTCGGGGCCCGGCCGCAGGGGTTCGCCGATGAGGATCTCGATCGGCAGATGCCGGGTGCCGAGCGCGCGCTTGCGGCCCTTCGTCCACATCCGCTGCGTGCCCCACACCGCCATCGGGATCAGTGGTACATCCGCCGCGGCGGCCATGCGCGCGGCGCCGCTCTTGCAGTCCTTCACGGTGAACGACCTGCTGATCGTCGCCTCCGGGAACACCCCGACGACCTCGCCTTCCCGCAGCGCGGTGACCGCGTGGTCGTACGCGGCCTTGCCCGCCCTGCGGTCGACCGGAATATGGTGCATGCCACGCATCAGCGGCCCGGAGATCTTGTGCGCGAAGACCTCCTGCTTGGCCATGAAGCGTACGAGCCGTTTGGCCGGCCTCGCTCCGAGGCCGACGAAGACGAAGTCGAGGTAGCTGACGTGGTTGCTGGCCAGCGCCACCCCTCCCTCACTGGGGATGTGGTGCGCGCCGTCGACGTGGATGCGCAGGTCGAGCGCGCGGAACAACGTCAGCGCCGTGACCAGCACCGGGGGATAGACGATCTCAGCCATGACCGAACCGTAGCCCAGGTCAGCGGGCACTTCACAGGGAGAGGCAGTGTCACCTAACGTCGGCGTGTTCCGTGCGGAGACCGCGGGCGGCCAGTCGTACGACGCCCCGTCGGCCGCGCTGCTGCTGCGCCTGCTGGAAGAGCTCGGGCCCGGCAACCAGTTCCTCATCGTCGACCGGCTCGACGCCGCGAACGACGAGCACTACATGCAGGTCTTCCGCGAGCCGGACGGCACCTTCGTGATCGAGTACCGCGTGGGCGCGGTACGCCACCACTTCGAGGCGGAGACCGAGGGCGTACGCGAGGCGCACACCGTGCTCACCGGATGGGCGGCGGGCACGCCGGGCTGGCGTGACGCCTGTGACTGGCGGCAGTGGCCCGTCGCGTAAAAGCCCTCGCCATCAGGGCGAACGTCTGCTTATGGTGCGGCCATGGCGCTTCTTCTCTCGGTCAACGTCGGGCGGTCACGCCAGAACCCCTTCAAGCGGGTCGGTGTCACGGCGATCGACAAGCAGCCGGTGTCCGGGCCGGTGGCGGTGACCGCGCCGGGGCCGAAGGGCGATGGTTCGGTCGGTCTCGCCGGCGACCGGGTGCACGACGTACGCAACCATGGGGGCACCGACCAGGCCGTCTACGCGTACGCCCGGGAGGATCTCGACACCTGGGGCGCCGAGCTGGACCGGTCGCTGGCCAACGGCTTCTTCGGGGAGAACTTCACCACCAGCGGCATCGACGTGAACGCCTCGCTGATCGGCGAGCGCTGGCGCGTCGGCGACGATCTGCTGCTGGAGGTCTCGTGCCCGCGCATTCCGTGCGTGACGTTCCAGGGCTGGATGGGCGTGCCGGGGTGGATCAAAACGTTCACGCGGCGCGCGCTGCCCGGGCCGTACCTCCGGGTCATCGAGCCGGGTGACGCCTCGGCCGGTCAGACGATCACGGTCGAGCACCGGCCCGATCACGACGTGACGGTCGCGCTCACCTTCCGTGCGCTCACCCTCGAACCCGAGCTGCTGCCGCGGCTCGTCGCCGCCGACGCGCTGCCCGAGGAGACGAAGGAGCACCTGCGGCGGCGCGTGTCATCCTGACAGGCGGATCAGTACGTCGCGGCTGGCGGCGCTGATCAGCGGGTCGACGCCCAGGGATTCCAGCATGTCCGTCGCGGCCTGCATCTCGGCGCTGCGGCGTACGGCGTGGCGGTGGCTGCCCTCGACGAGGCGTTCGACCGTGTCCGCGCCGGCGCGGGACAGCTCGTCGGCGATGTTGCCGCGCAGCCAGTCCTCACAGCCGGCCGCGCGGCCGGCCTCCAGGGCCTCGACGACGGCGGCGGCCAGGCCCTTGAAGAAGACGCTGCGCAGGAGCTTTCGCTCGGCGGCGAGACCAGCCGGGCCATCGAGGACGTCCACGCGCGCGCCGAGCGGTTCCAGCAGCTCCTTGTACGCCTGGGCGGCGGTGCCGGAGGTGAGCATCGGCGTACGCAGGCCGTTGCCGGGCACCGGGGTCATGAGCTCGACGTCCACGAAGCCGATGCCGTGCCGCTGCGCTTCTTCGGCGAGCTGCCGTTTCTTCTCCGGTGAGGCGGTGTTGAGGTCGGCCCAGATCGTACGGGGGCCGGCGCCCTCTCGCCCGGCGCGCAGGGCGTCCATCGACGCGGCGGAGCTGTTCACGCTGAGGACCAGGTCGCTGCCGCGTACGGCCTCGGCCTCGCCTCCGGTGTCGGTCACGCCGGGCGGGGCGCTCACGGCGGGGTCGTAGCCGCGCACCTGGGCGCCGGCCGCGACGAGGTCCTTCGTGATGGCGCCGCCGGCTTCTCCCAGCCCGAGAACGGCGACGCGAATGGCGTTCACGACATCTCCTGTCCCATGGGCGTACGGTAACCTAGCGACAAAATTGGCGACAATCTCGCCTACGATTTCAGGGGGATGTAGTGCCGACCGACACGTCGCCCGACGTCGTTCTGCAGGCCATCCGTGACGCCATCTCCGAAGGGGAGTTCGTCCCGGACCAGCGCCTCGTGGAGGCCGACCTGTCGGAGCGCTTCACGGCCAGCCGCAGCGCCGTACGCTCCGCGCTCCTTCAGCTCACCAACGAGGGCCTCGTCGAGCGCGTGCAGCACCGGGGAGCCCGGGTGCGCAAGATCTCGCTCGCGGAGGCCATCGAGATCACCGAGGTACGCATGGTGGTCGAGGGCCTGTGCGCGGCGAAGGCGGCCGCGCGCGTCACCCCGGAAGAGGCGCTCGAACTGCGCCGGATCGGCGAGGGGATGACCGCGATGGTGGCCGCCGGCGACGTGATCGGCTACTCCAAGGCCAACCAGCGGCTGCACGCCCGTATCCGCGAGCTGGGCGGCCAGGCGACGGCGGCGCGCGTACTCGACCGGTTGCGCGCCCAGAGTGTGCGTCATCAGTTCCGCCTGGCGATCCAGCCGGGGCGGCCTTCGACGTCGCTGCCCGAGCATCTGGCGATCATCGAGGCGATCTGCTCGCATGACGCCGCGGCGGCCGAGCAGGCGGCGCGGCGTCATCTGACGAGCGTGATCGAGGCGTTGAAGAACGTCGACTGACCCGCCCTATTGGGCCAGCAGGCCGTCGACCAGGGCTTTCAGGCCGGTCCGGTAGGTGTCCTCGGCGGTGAGCTTCGCCCAGTCCTTCGCGATCTCCGCCAGCCGGGGAAGCTCGGCCGGGTCGAGGTCGGCGAAGACCTGCTCGCGGTACGTCGGCCGGTCCTGGTCCGCGCGCCTGCGGGCCGCCGTCACCCGGACCATGATCTCGCCGACGGTGTAGTACCAGATCGCGCGGTACCCCTTCACGGCCTGGTCGAGGGACATCCCGCAGCCGACGAGGCCGTCCACGATCTGCTCGACGAACCGCAGCGCGCTCTTGGACATCAGGTCGTCGGCGGACAGCACCTCCACGATCCAGGGGCAGTCGACGAGCCCGTCGTGGATGGCGGTCGCGGCCGCCATGACGCGTTCGCGGGGGTCGGCGGGGCGTTCGGGGGTTCGTAGCGTCCGCGCGGCGTAGTCGTCCAGCAGCAGGACGAGCAGTTCCTCCTTGTCGCGAACGTGGTGGTAGAGCGCCATCGGCGTACTGCCGATCTCGGTGGCCAGCCGCCGCATGGTCAGCCGGTCGACGCCCTCCTCGTCCACGATCCTTCCCGCCGTCCGGATGATCTCTTCGAGGGAGATACGGGGAGGTCGGCCGGGGGTCTTGCGGGGCTGCGGCATGCCCACATCATCCCGTGGTGTCGACAGCGGTGGTGGTCTTGGGTTATTTTTTTTACATGTATAGAAACTCGCGAGCTGTGCTGACGGCCGCCGTCATCGCTCAGTTCGTCGTGGCCTTGGACATGTCCGTCGTCAACGTCGCCCTGCCGGCGATCCGCTCGACGCTCGGCTTCAGCCCGCTCGGCCTGTCGTGGGTCGTGCACGTCTACGCGCTCACCTTCGGCGGACTCCTGCTGCTGGGCGGCCGCGCGTGCGACCTGTACGGCCCGCGCCGCCCGTTCATGATCGGCCTGGCCGTCTTCGGGGTGTGCTCGCTGGCGGGCGGCCTGGCGCAGGCGCCGTGGCAGCTGATCACGGCGCGCGCCGGGCAGGGCCTGGGTGCCGCCGCGGCGGCACCGGCGACGCTGACGATGCTGACCACGACGTTCGAGGGCGCTCGGCGCGTGCGAGCGCTCGGGGTGTGGAGCGCGGCGAACGCCGGCGGCGGCGCACTGGGCGTCCTGGCCGGAGGGCTGCTGACCGAGTACGCGGGCTGGCGCTGGGTCATGCTGATCAACCTGCCCATCGTCGCGGCGGCGCTGACGGTCGCAGGCCTGACCATCGAACGGCCCGCGCGGCAGGAAGGGCCGGACGCGCTCGACGCCGTCCCGGCCTCCGCGGGCGCGGGCAACGTACGGCCCGGGAGCGCAGACGCGCTCGATCCCATCCCGGCCACCGCAGGCGCGGGTGACGTGCGGCGCGGGCGGCGTGAGAGGGCGCGCGTGGTCGGTGGCGTCGCGGTGAGCGGGCCGGTACCCGCGCACGCGGGTGTTCGGCGGGAGAGGCCGGACGTGCTGGGTGGGGTGCTGGTCACCGGCGGGGTCGGGGCGTTGGTGTTCGGTGTCGTTCGTACCGACGTGAACGGGTGGGGGTCGGTGGCCACGGTGGGGAGCCTTGCCGTCGCGGTCCTGCTGCTCGGCGGCTTCGTCCTTGTCGAAGGCAGGAGTTCGACGCCCTTGCTGCGGCTCGGGCTGTTGCGTAGTCGCTGGGTCGCGGGGGCGAACGTGCTGGTGTTCCTCGCTGCGGCAGGGCAGTTCGCGGCTTTCTACTTCGTCTCCCTCTACATGCAGCAGGTCCTGGGGATGAGTGCGGCGGCCACGGGTGCGGCGTTTCTCCCGTTCTCCGTCGGGGTGGTCGCGGGGGCTCTCGGCGCGACACGCGTCACCTCTATGCGGTCTCCCCGAACCGCCCTGGTGCCTGGTGCTCTGCTGGCCACCGCCGGGTTGACGTGGTTCGCGTTCATCAGTCCCGGCGGCGGGTTCCTCACTGACGTGCTCGGGCCGTCGATCGTCACCAGTGTCGGTGTCGGGCTGGTTCTCTCCCCTGTCGCAGCCGCCGCGACGACCGGGGTCGCTCGTGCCGAGGCCGGGATGGCGTCCGGGCTGCTCAACAGTTCGCGGCAGCTCGGGGGCTGCGTGGGGCTGGCCGTTCTCGCGACCGTCGCGGCGCATCATGCCGGCGCGGCCACCGATCGTGCCGCGCTGAACGGCGGCTACGCCCTGAGCCTCACGGTCAGTGCCGGGCTCTTTCTGCTCGCGGCGGTCGTGGCGATCGTCGTGCTTCCCCGCCGTCGTGCCGTCCCGCCGGCACCGCGGCCCATCGAACACCAACTGGAAGGAACACCCTCATGAACCCTGTCGACCTGTTCGCCTCGGCGTTGCGGTTCCACCCCGACGGCGGCGTCAAAGCCGCCGAGCGGCAGATGACCAACGTCGACTCGGACGCCTGGCAGATCGCGACGTTTCACGTGACGAGCGACGCCGAGGTTCACGCCGATCACTGGGAGATGCATCCCGAGGCCGAGGAAGCGGTCTGCTGCCTGGCAGGCGGCGTGCGTCTCTACTTCCGGCCCGACGGGGACGCCGAGGAGGAGATGGTGCGGCTCACGACCGGTAGCGCCGCGATCGTGCCGCGAGGCCGCTGGCACCGGATGGAGCTCGACGCCCCCAGCGACCTGATGTCGATCACCCTCCGGCGCGGTACCCGCCTCGAAAAACGCTGACCCGCCCGACCGGCCCGGACCGCCCCGTACGCAGGCGGTCCGGGTTCTGCCTGCGGTGTTCGGGCGAGCCCACCCCCCTTGACGACTGTCGATCAGATTGTTAACAATCTAGGGCACCATCGTGTCGACAAAGTTAGGTGAGGCTTGTGGCGGACCATCCGACACCTTCGCGCCGGGCTCGTGAGCTCGTCGCCGGCGCGTACGACATCCACATCCACGTCGCACCGGACGTGATGCGCCGGCGGATCGACGACCTCACGCTGGCGCCGAAGTTCGCCGAGGTCGGCCTCGCCGGGTTCGTCCTGAAGTCGCACTACACGCCTACCGCCGAGCGCGCCGCCGTCGTACGTGCCGCGGTGCCCGGGTTCGGTGCGGTGGGTGCCATCACGCTCAACGGATCCGTCGGCGGGATGAACCCGATCGCGGTCGAGGTGGCCGCGCGCGGCGACGCTCAGGTCGTCTGGCTGCCAACTGTCGACAGCGCGAACCAGCGGGCCTGTACGGCCGGGGACCCCGAGGGCGCCAAGCCTCCCATGTGGGCGAAGTTCCAGGAGGAGCTGCGCGCCGAAGGCATGGCCGCCGACCCGGTCGACGTACTCGGCGACGACGGAAGCGTTCTTGAGATCACCCGCCAGGTCCTGCGCGTGATCGCCAAGCACGACATGACGCTGGCCACCGGCCACCTCGGTACGGACGAGATCGAGGCCGTCGTGGAGGCCGCAGCCGAAGAGGGCGTACGCCGGATCGTGATCACCCATCCGGAGTTCACGTCCCAGCGGGTCGAGGTCGAACGGCAGCGGGCACTGGCCGCCAAGGGCGCGCTGCTCGAACGCTGCTTCACCACCCCGTACACCGGCAAGGTCACCTGGGAGACCTGGCTGGAGCACATCCGCGCGGTCGGCCCGGAGCACTCGGTGCTCTCCAGCGACCTCGGCCAGCCGTTCAACCCGCCCGTCGAGGACGGCATGGCGCTGATGGCGGACCGGCTGCTCGCCGAGGGCTTCACCGAGGGCGAGATCCAGAAAATGGCCGTGGCCAACTCCCGGTGGCTGGCCGGCGCGGACGAGAGGAGCACGGCATGAGCGACCGCAGGATGCTGGTCGTCGGCGCGCACAGCGCCGACTTCGTCTGGCGCGCGGCGGGCGCGATCGCCCGGCACACCGCGAACGGCGGCGAGGCCGTCGTCGTCGCCCTGTCGTACGGCGAGCGCGGCGAGTCCGGGAAGCTGTGGCAGGAGCCCGGCCAGACCGAGGAGAACGTCAAGCGCATCCGCCACGACGAGGCCGAGAAGGCCAGTACGGCGGTCGGCGCGCGTTTTGAGGCGTTCGACCTTGGCGACTACCCGCTCATCGTCGAACGGCGGCACATCGACCGTCTCGCCGAGCTGATGCGCGACTTCGCCCCCCATGTCGTACTCACCCACCCCGAACACGACCCGTTCAACCCGGACCACCCGGTCGCGCACAAAGCGGTCCAGCAGGCGCGCCTGCTCACCTCCGGCGCCGGCGTCGCGAGCGGGTTCCGTACGGCGCCGCCCTCGGAGTTCCTGGTCTTCGAGCCGCACCAGCCCGAGCTGTGCCACTTCACGCCGACCGTGTACGTCGACATCACCGACGTCTTCGAGAAGAAGGTCGAGGCGATGTCGGCGATGGCCGCGCAGCAGTACCTCCAGGAGTACTACGCGCAGCGCGCCGACCAGCGCGGCAACCACGCGCGCAAGGTCACCGGGAACGCCGATATCCGCCAGGCCGAGGCCTTCCAGCGGCTCCTGCCGAACGTCGTGGGGGCGCTGTGAGAGAGCTGGCCGAGGCGGGCGTCGCCACCGTGTACGAGGCCGGTGGCCGCGAGGGAATGATCGACGCGGAGTTCCACAGCCTGATCCCCGGCTCGAAGGCGGCCGGCCCGGCGCGTACGGCGCTGTGCGGGCAGGACGACAACCGGGCCGTGCACGAGGCGATGTCGCTGCTCCAGCCCGGCGAGATCCTCGTACTGACCATGCCCGAGCCCCGGCCGGTCGCGCTGGTCGGCGACCTGCTCGCCACGCAGGCGAAGGCGCACGGCGCGGCGGCGATCCTCGTCGACGCGTCGGTACGCGACGTCGCCGACCTGCGTGAGCTGGGCCTGCCCGTCTGGGCGCGGTGGATCCGCGTACGCGGCGCGGCGAAGGGCGCGCGCGGCGAGATGAACGTCCCGGTCGTCGTCGGCGGCCAGACGATCAACCCGGGCGACTTCGTGGTGCTCGACGACGACGGCGCCGCGGTGGTGCCGCGTCATGATGTCGACGAGCGCCTCGCGGCCGTACGCGCCCGCATCGAGAAGGAAGCCGGTCTGCGCGCACGCTGGCAGGCCGGAGAGCTCAGCTACGACGCGTACGGAATGCGCGCGGAAGACGGTGGAACATGACCGCCATCCTGCGGGTCGAGAAGCTGACCAAGCAGTTCGAGAAGGACGACGTGGGCACGGTCGCGCTGCGCGACTTCAGCCTGGAGATCGAAGAGGGCAGCTTCGTCACCGTCCTCGGCCGCAGCGGATGCGGCAAGTCCACGATGCTGAACCTCGCCGCCGGCCTGCTCCGCCCCACGTCCGGCACGGTCACGTACCGAGGCGCGGCGGTGTCACGGCCGCGTACGGAGATCGGCTACCTCACCCAGTCCGACACGCTCATGCCGTGGCGTGACGTACGCCGCAACATCGAGATGCCGCTGGAGCTGGCGAAGGTCCCTTCCGCGCAGCGCCGCGAGCACGCGGAGCGGCTCATCGACCAGGTCAGCCTGCGCGGCTTCGAGAGCCACTACCCGCGCGAACTGTCCGGCGGCATGCGGCGCCGCGTCAGCCTGGCGCGGATGCTCGCCGGCGACCCCGAGACGCTGCTGATGGACGAACCCTTCGGTGCCCTCGACGCCCAACTGCGCACCGAGCTACAGGCGGAGCTCCTGCGGCTGTGGCAGGGCAGCGGCCAGACCGTGGTGTTCGTGACCCACGACATCGAGGAGGCCCTGCTGCTCGGCGACCGCGTCGTCGTCCTCGGCCGCCTCGGACGCCTCGTACTCGACCGTTCCATCGACCTTCCCCGGCCGCGTGACGCCGACGAACTGCGCGTCGACCCGGCCTTCGTGGCGCTGCACAAAGAGATGACGGCGGCGCTCAGAGACGGAGTGACGTCATGACCGCCGTGACCGTACGGCTCGAACGCACCTGGACGGACCGGCACGGCCGTACGGCGATGATCTGGCTCGTACGGCTGGTGCTGATCGCGGCCCTGCTGATCGTCTGGCAGGTGACGGCCGACCGGTGGTTCGACATCACGTTCACGAGCAAGCCCAGCGACATCTGGACCCGGCTGGTGCAGTGGCAGGGGGACGGGACGCTGTGGAGCAACACGTGGGTGACCGTGCAGGAGATCGTGTACGGGTTCGTGGTCGGCGCCTTGGCGGGGGCTGTCGCGGGATTCCTGCTGGCGTCGGCGCCTTTGCTCTATCGGGTGCTCGATCCGTTCATCATGGGGTTGTACTCGATCCCGAAGGTCGCGCTGGCGCCGTTGTTCATCGTGTGGTTCGGCATTGGCATGCACATGAAGGTGCTGCTCGCCGCCGCCACTGTGTTCTTTCTGGTCTTCTTGAACACCGCGGCGGGGGTGCGTGAGGTCGACCGTGGGCTGATCGACGCCGTGCGTCTCATGGGCGGTAGCCGGCGGGACATCGCGTTGAAGGTGATCCTGCCTTCGTCGATGACGGGGATGCTCACGGGGCTGAAGGTCGCGGTGCCGTACGCGTTGATCGGGGCTGTCATCGGGGAGCTGGTCGCTTCCAACCGGGGGCTCGGGTATCTGATCAATGACGCGGCGTCGCAGTTCGATACGGCCGGGGTGTTCGCGACGTTGGTCGTGCTCAGTGTCATCGCCGGGTTGTTGAATCTCCTGGTCGGGCTTCTGGATCGGCGTATCTCGCGGTGGAAGCCGTTGGAGGCGCGTTCATGAGGCGTCTTTTCGCTCTTTTCGCTGCTCTGTTGCTGTGTACGGCGGGGTGTGCGCAGCGTGGTTCCCATACGCCGCCTGGGGTGCTTAACGTCGGGCAGATCTCTAACTCGGTCGCGTACTTTCCGTTGTTCATCGCTGAGAAGAAGGGGTACTTCGCGCAGGAGGGCGTCAAGATGGGCGAGCGTCCTCGTCTGGGGACGGGGGCGAAGGTCGCGGCGGCTTTGAAGTCGGGGTCCATCGACTTGGGCGCCGGGGTGTTGACCGACTCGTTGAATCTCGCTCGTATCGACGACAAGACTCGGCTGGTCGCGGATCTGGTGGACAAGTACTACGTCGATGTCGTGGTGGGGAATTCCTTCGCGGGGCCTTCTGACGGCGCGCCGCTCGCGGATCGGGTGCGGGCGCTTCGTGGGAAGAAAATCGGGATCACCGGGCCTGGGAGTGGTACGGAGGCGCTGGTCACGTACCTTTTCAAGCAGGTCGGAATGAATTCCAAGTCGGATGCCGAGCTGGTCAATTTGGGGAGTACGGCGGCGTCGGCTCTTGGGGCTTTGAAGGCTCATCGGGTGGACGCTCTGGCGTTCTTCCAGCCGATCGCGCAGCAGGCCTCGGCGGCGGGTGTCGGGCGGACGTACATCTCCCCGCAGCGTGGGGACGTGCCCAATCTCGTACGGGCCTCGCATGGCGTGGTGTTCACGACGCAGCGGATCATGGACAAGAAGCCCAAGGAGGTCGCGGCCTTTCAGCGGGCGATGACGCGGGCGTTGCAGGACATCCACAAGGACGACCCCCAGGAGATCACGGCGCTGCTGGGTCAGTATTTGAAGGGGACGAACCCGAAGGCACTGGCCGCCCTGCCGGCGATCATGAAGGACGAGATGCCGACGAGCATCGCCTTTCCGCGGAGCTCGTTCGCGACGGCGATCGCGTTCCACCGGGCCACGGGGCTGGCGAAACACCCGCCGACGTACGAGACGATCGTCCCGCCGAACCTCCGGTCGGCCGAGTAGGTGCCCTCGGAGCCAGCCCTCCGTCGTCGGACCTGGCGTGACGGAGGGCCGCCGCGGCTCGTCGGTCCATCCCACGGCCGCGGCGGCAACTCGATCAACGGGCCGACGACGGTCACTTGTCGGCGGTGAGCTTCCCGCCCTCGCCCCAGCTGTCGGCGGGGGTCTCGTGGATCCAGATCTGGACCTTCTCGGCCGGGATCTTGTAGGCGTCCACGAAGGCGTCGGTGATGCGGCGAACCAGGTCGCGCTTGAGGTCGGCGTCGCGAGGACCCTGCTGAACGGTAACGACAGGCATGGCACTTCTCCCTGCTCGAAGGCGGTCCCCCAACGGCTTGGAGGACTCACCCGTGAGTCCATCGCACCGGACCGGCATCCAACCAGACGCAACCCGGACTCTCAGCGATCACGATTCTCGATCGTCGCAGGTGACGCCGCACATGCGGCGAGCAGGACGTCGAGGGCAGGCGGAGGGGAGGACCTGCGGACGGCGAGCCCGGTGGTGATCGACAGGCCTGGCGCGCGGAAGGGCAGGAAGGCCACTCGCCTGGTGCGCAGTAGTGCCGCTTGGGCGGCGTAGACGACGGTCCACGTCGGCGTTCCCGAGCCGATCGCGGCGATGGTGTCGGTGAGGGACGCCGCCGTCGGGCCCGGCATCGGTTCGAACCCGGCGTCGTGGCAGGCGGTCAGGACGAGATCCACCAAGGGCGGGTTGTTACGACGCGTGGTCAGCCGCAGCGGCAACTCCGCCAGATCGGCCAGCGCGACGTCGGCGCCGGCGGCGAGTGGATGCGACGCGGGCAGTGCCACGACCAGCGGATCCTGCCAGATCGGTACGACGTTGAGCCCCGCGGCGTCGTGGACACCACGCACGAAGGCGGCGTCCAGCCCGCCCGAAGCGACCTGCTTCAGCCGTACCTGCGCCGGGGCGGAGATGAGCTCCACGGTGAGCCACGGGGCCAGACCGGCGAGGGCGTCCAGGAGATCGTCGAGATGCCGGCCGAGCCCGGCGCTGGTGCCCAGGCGCAGCGTGATCGCGCCGGGGCCCGCCAGGTCGGAGACCGAGGCACGGGCCTCCTCGGCGGCGGCCAGGACCGCCTGGGCCCGTGGCAGGAACCGCTGCCCGGCCGGGGTCAGCCTGACATGGCGCGGCGAGCGGTCGAACAGCTCGACGCCCAGGTCCCGCTCCAGCCGGCGGATCTGCTGGCTGACGGCCGGCTGGCCGATGTGCAGACGCTCGGCCGCCCGCCCGAAATGCATCTCCTCGGCGATGGCGACGAAGTACCGCAGCTGACGCAGTTCCACGGCACCCCGATCCTTCCTTCCAGACGGCTGCTGTGTCCCGTGGCCGACGGTAGCGGAGGCGAACAGAGACACTCGATCGGGCGCATTCAGTTCGTCAGTCAGCGGGTATCAGGGGCGCGATCTCGCGGGGGAAATAGCGCGCGAGCGGTTCTGCGGACTCCCACAGGCTGGTGAGTTCCTCGGCGGCCTGACGGATGACGTCCCGGTCGTCGATGCGCCTCGCGCCGGCGGCCTTCCAATCCTCGTCGTAGCTGACGTGGTAGAGGGCATGCTCGTCGACGACGACCTCAGGAAGCGGTCCGGCATGTTCGAGGTGGCTGATCCGCGACGCGTCGAGGACGCGGATCGAGGTGCCATCTTCGGCGAGAACCTTGAACCACTGCATCTCCCACAGCAGGTACGGCGATACCGGGCGCTCGACGATTCGTAGTCGGCGGAGTTCACTTCCCTGCTGTCGCATGTAGGGGGTGCGATCTCGAAGGGGGTGGGGTGGCTAGATGATCTGTCGGTGGTGTGGGCACACGGGCTGGGTTGGGGCCGCTATCGTGGTGGGCGCTGGGAGGGTTCGCATAGTGGACTAGTGCAGGCGCCTTGAAAGCGCCCAGGGCTGGTGACAGTCCTCGTGGGTTCGAATCCCACACCCTCCGCTTCTTGCTCGGGCCCCGTCGGTGACTGCCGGCGGGGCCCGACGGGTTCTCAGGCGGTGAAGCCGCCGTCCACGTTGATGGTGGCTCCGGTTATGTAGCGGCCGGCTTCGCCGGACAGGTGGGTCACTGTGGCGGCTATGTCGGTCGGGTCGGCGTAGTGGCCTACTGCCGTGAAGGACTGGATGGTTTCGGCGTTCGGGCCGTCGGACGGGTTGGCGTCGGTGTTCGTTGGGCCGGGGTTGACCAGGTTGGCGGTGATGCCTCTTGGGCCCAGGTCGCGGGACAGGCCCTTGGTCAGGCCGATCAGAGCGGTCTTGCTCAAGGCGTACAAGGTGAAGCCGGGGAACGTTGTTCGGTCGGCCATGTTGCTGCCGATGGTGATGATCCGGCCGCCGGTCGTCATGTGTCGTGCTGCCGCCCTTGATGCCACGAACGGGGCTCGGACGTTCACGGCCAACGTACGGTTCAGGGCCTCGTCCGTGAGGTCCTCCAGGGGGCCTACCAGGAAGACGGCGGCGTTGTTGACCAAGATGTCCAGCCTGCCCAACTTCTCGGCCACCTCGTTCACGGTGGACTCCACGGCGGCCGGGTCGGCGCTGTCGGCTTGGATGGGGAGGGCTCGGTGGCCGGTCTTTCTTACCGGTCGGCTACCTTGGTGGCGCTTTCGGTGTCTTGTTCGTAGGTGAAGGCCACGTCGGCGCCTTCCTCGGCCAGGCGTACGGCGATGGCCGCGCCGATTCCGCGGCTGCCGCCGGTGACCAGGGCGACCTTGCCTTCGATCTCGTTCATTCTGTCGAGGATGCCCGGCCCGCGGCGTACGGGCTGGCGGGATCTCGACCTGACGTTCGACCCCCACCACCGCAGGTGGGGGGGTCGGCCGTTCTCGGGGGGTCAGGCGTTCAGCGCACGGACCTCGACGCAGTTGCCGCCGTTATCGGTACTGCGCGTCGACTTGCGCCACACCTCCTTGACCTCGACGCAGTCACCGCCGTTGTTAGTGCTGCGCTTCGACTTGCGCCACGCGGTGTTCTTCACGTCCATCTTTCCTCTGCAGTTCTGTTGATGAAGTCCAGTGAATCTTCCTGGGACAACGCGTGGGTCCGGATCGATTCCCAGACCTCTTCCAGCTGCGAGATGTCATCGCGGCTGCTCGTCACGATTCCACGAACCGCCGTCTCGACGTATGCGACCTCCCTCCCATCGACCGTCGCGAGGATGAAATCGCCGGACAGGGCAGTGCTCACATCGGCCGGACGACCTGAATCGTGAGCCGCTCGGACACGCTCGCCGCTAGGTGCTTCAGCTGGTCGTACATGACCTTCGTTCCACCTTTGTCCCGATAGAGGACTCGTCTCGTCGAGGACGAACCGGAGTGTAGGCGGCTCATCGGCAGTGATGATGCTCTGGCGGTCGATCCGCGCAGTGACGGCAACCTCGTTGCCATTCAGCAGCGCTCGGGCGTAGTCCTCGGTCTGAGAAGGCCCGGGATCGTCGCCAGGTTGAAGGACCGGAGCCTGCTCGCGGAGCGTTCTTCGACGATCCAGTCGCGCATCCAGCCGGGCAGGCTTTCGCCTTCCAGCAGGTCGTACAGGTCGACCAGGGCGCCTTCGGACAGGTGCAGCGCCTTCTCGATCGCGATCACCATCTGGCGCGACGGGCGGTCCCGGTACGTCTCGATGGCGGAGATGGTCTTGTCCGAGCAGGGGATCAGGTCGGCCAGCTCGACCTGCGTTAACCCGGCCTTCCTGCGGTGTCGCTTGATCGCGTTGGCGAGCTTGACCAACGCGGGACTCCGAGAATTGTCCATTACCTGGCTCCCTGTCCAACTCTGGAGAATTCTAGTTGACCCCGGAAGGCGCTCCGAATTCTCTGTCTCTCGACCCACGCCACTGTTGAAGCGTAACCGGAGCTGCTGACATTAAAGCCACCGGAACGAGCGAGAGGCAGGCGAATGGATCGACGCGCGAAAGAGCGGACGTGTGATTACCGGCTGCCTCTCCCGCCACACAAGATCGCTTCTCGCCAGGCTCACCAGGTCCTGAGATGGGCACTCTCCGACTGGTGCGTCCCGATCGAGGACGCCGACGGCGTACGTGTCGTACTGGGCGAACTCGTGACGAACGCGCTCACGCACTCCACGGACGTGTTCACGCTCGCACTACGGCTCACCGACGACTTGATCGTCATAGAGGTACGTGACGACAACGACGCAACTCCCGAGATGGGATTGCCCGGGGACCTGGCGGTCAATGGCCGGGGAATGCTCTTAGTGAACGCCCTCAGCAAAGAGTGGGGCGTACGGCAGGAGAAAGACGGCGGTAAAACGGTGTGGGCGGAGGTTCGCCGGTGATTCCCGAACCTGATGGCCTGGAAAGTCCGATCGCCTGCCTGGGCCTTCCCGTGGAGGTCGTCATCTGTCTCGCCGTCTTCCCCGACGGGCCGACGACCATCGGGGAGCTGCTCACCATGGCTCGGGAGGACCGGCTCCGTACGGTCCCGGGCATCGGGCCGGCGCGGCGGCGGACGATCGAGGTCAGTCTCCGGCTCGCAGGGTGTGACCTGGGCGAACGGCCAGGACGGCAGTTCTTCCTGCGGGGGCGGTCTCGATGAGGATCACTTGGCACATGGACGACGACGACGCCCAGGACGCCACCCGCCTCTTAGGCGAGATGTGGAGTCCTGAGCGCGTCGCGCGGCTGATGGAATGCGAGCCGTCCGTGATCCGGAGGCTGCTCAGGCGACTCAGGCCGCCAGGGAAGTGAACCAGCGGACGATCGCGGCGGTGCCCTCCACGGCCGTACCCAGGTGGCGGGAGCCGTAGTAGTCGTGCGGGCCCAGGTCGATGGGCGTGAGGTTCACGCCGCTCGCCCGGAAGGCGGCCCGGCAGTGGTCGGTGTTCGCGGTGACGGCCTGCTCGTCGCCCGCCGCGTCGTACAGGCGGATGGGAGCGCGCGGGACCCAGCCGGTGCACGTCCCGTCGGCCACGGCCAGGGCCTGCGCGAACGCCGGGGTCGGGTGCCGGAGCAGGTCGAAGCCGCGCGGGGTCAGCAGCTCATCCACAGTGCCGGGCAGCGTGGTGAGCATGTCCTGGCCCGGCGTCGTACCGTCGAACAGCTTGTCCACCTTGCCCGCGTACGCGGGTTGGAACACGTCGTACGGCGAGGCGTACAGGTGGTGCAGGCGGTTCCAGGAGACGAGCAGGTACGTCGTGTAGGCGACGGCCATCTTCCGGTCGACCTCCGTCCCCTTGAGGAGGGCCGGGATCTCGGCGTCGCGGAAGGCGTACCCGCCGCTGATCGGCGCGACGGCGCCCAGGCGGAACCACGGGTCGGCCCCGCTCTGGAGCGCCCTGGCCAGGGTCAACGCCGGTGAGGCGCCCTGGGAGAAGCCGGTGACCAGCACTTTGCGCTGGGGCGTCCGTCCCTGCCGGGCCATGAACGTACGGGTCGCGCGCAGCATGTCCAAGGACGCGGTGGTCTCGGATGGGACGTCCATCCACGGATGGATCCCCGGGCCCTTGCCGAGGCCGAGATAGTCGGGGGTGACGGCGGCGAAGCCCGCCGCGCCGTACGTGATCGCGGGAGCGGACGAGAAGTCGTCGTTCCCGATCGAAGGGGCGTCGTCCTTGTAGCTCTGGGTGCCATGCGTGAACGACACGACGCGGGGCCTTCGGTCTCCGTCGCGCGGCAGGACGACGAGGCCGCTGGCGACGGTCGGGCGTCCGCCGGTGTCGACCGTACGGTAGAGGAGGCGGTACAGGTCCACGCCGTAGCGGACGGAGTCCGGCTTGAACTTCGCGTCCGTCAGGGCCTGCCTGGTCTGGTCGGCGGTGAGGGTCCGCAGGCATACGGGTGCGGCGGCGAGCTGCCCCCGGTGCGTACCCGCGTCCGGGCGTATCTGGGCGAGCGCGTGCCCCGTGAGGGCCAGTCCGGCGGACATCGTGGCCGCGACGATGGCGCCTCGCATCGATGACTTCATGGGAGAAACGCTAGGTCGCGGGCTTTCTGGCGACCATCCGGCGAGCCACCGGGACGAGGGTGTACCTAGGTCCCCCGCGTGCGTACGTGCAGGTGCCCGTCCTCCGGGAACTCCGGCGGCCTCGGCGGGAGCACCTCACTCAGCACGAACCCGCACTTCTCCGCCACCCGGCAGGACGCGGTGTTCCCCACCGCGTGCAGGAGGTCGAGGCGCGTCACCGGCATCACGAGCCGCTGGCCGAACGCCCAGCGTGCGACGGCGTTCAGCGCGCGCGGCGCGACGCCACGGCCGCGTACGTCGGCGTGGGTCCAGTAGCCGACCTCCGCGGAATCGTCGAAACGCGGCTTCACCACGACGTGGCCCGCCAGACGCTCCTCCTCGAAGACCGCGAAGCCGAGCCGGGTGCCCGTCAGCCAACCGGCCCGGTGCTCGTCGATCCAGCGGCGGGCGTCCGCTTCGTCCGACAGATCGCGGCTCAGCCACCGGCGCAGCAGCGGGTCGCGATGCGCCGCCGCGAGCGCCGGCGCGTCATCCGGCCGCCACGGGCGCAACCTCAACGCGGGCGCGCCCTCAGCCGGCTCGGCTTCGAGCACGCCTAGTGCGGCCAGGCGAAACCGTCGGCGACCGTCGCGGCCAGCTCGAGATAGGCGTCCTGGGTGGACTGCGTCAGCTGGTCGAGCTCGACCTCGGCGCCTTCCTCCAGGTGCGGGTCGTACGGGACGCGCACGACCGCGCGGCAGCGGCTCTCGAAGTGGGCCTGGAGACGGTCGAGGTCGACCGTACTGCGGCTGCGTGAGCGCACCATCGACAGCACGACCACGCCGTTGCGTACGAGGTCGCCGTAGCGGTGGGCCTCCAGCCAGTCGAGCGTCGCCGACGCCGAACGCGCGCCGTCGACGGACGGCGAGCTGACCAGGACGAGCTGGTTCGCGAGGCCGAGCACGCCCGCCATCGCCGAGTGCAGCAGACCGGTGCCGCAGTCGGTCAGGCAGATCGAGTAGAAGTGCTCCAGGACGTGCGCGACGGTGCGGTAGTCCTCCTCGCTGAACGCCTCCGAGACCGCGGGGTCACGGTCGGACGCCAGCACCTCCAGGCGCGAGGACGCCTGGGAGGTGTACGCGCGCACGTCGGCGTACCGCTGGATCTGCTGGTGTTCGTTCAGCAGGTCACGGACGGTCGTGGACGTCTCAAGGCGCACCTTGTCCGACAGCGTGCCGCGGTCCGGGTTCGCGTCGACCGCGATGACCCGGTCGCCGCGCATCGACGACAGCGTCGCGCCGAGCCCGACCGTCGTCGTGGTCTTGCCGACGCCGCCCTTCAAGCTCATCACCGCCACCCGGTGGTGGCCGCCGGCGACCGGCGTACGCGCGCGGGCCAGCAGCTCACGCCGGCTCAGCTCGCGCGGCGACTCACCCGGGTGGATGACGCCACCGGACGCCTTGTACAGCGCGCGGCGCCAGCCGTTCGCCGGGGCGTTGCGACGGCCGCGGAGCAGCATCTCGGCGCTCAGGCTGTCGGCGGTCTGCGGGCCGCCGTTCTGCGGCTGCTGCTGGGGGTACGCCTCCGGGAGCGGGGCGAGCGGCGGGCCGGGCTCGGGCTCGAACTGGCCGTAGCCCTGCTGCTGGGGCGGCTGCGGGGTCCACTGCTGGGCCTGGTAGCCCTGCTGTGGCTGCTCGCCGTACTGCGGCGGCGGGTACTGGTCCGGGCCGGGCTGGTAGTACTGCGGCTGGCCGTACTCGGGCTGCGGGGCGTAGTACTCCGGCTGCTGCGGCGGCTGCTGTTGTTGTTGCTGCTGCTGCTGCTCCGGCGGGGCGTACTGGCTGTAGTCCTGCTGCGGGGCGTAGTACTCCTGCTGCTGCTCCGGCGGGGCGTACTGGCCGGTCTGCTCCTGGTCCTGCTGCGGGGCGTACGGCGAGGGCGGCTGGTAGCCCTGCACGCCGGAGTACACCTCATAGCCGGAGTCGACCTGGGTCTGGTCGGCGACGCCGCGCCGGTCGACGAACTGGGTCTTCTCCGTGTCGCCCTGCTGCTGCGGGGCCGGGGCCTCTGCGGCCTCCTGCTGCTGCTCCGGGTACGACGGGAACGCGCCGTACTCCGGGGCGCCGGGGAACTGCGGCGGCTGGTGCGCGCCGAAGTCCTGCGGCGGGTAGCCGTAGGCGTACGGGCCTTCCGCGGGAGGTTGCTGCGCCGAGGGGTCCTGCCCGGGGAACGCGGGCGGCGGGAAGGTGGGAGCCGGGGGCGTGCTCGTCCACGCGTTCGGCTCTGACTCCTCCGCCGACTGCCCCTCTTGCGGCTCGTTGGGCTCGCCGCTGTTCATGGCGTCAAGGGACGCGAGGCGTTCTTCGAGAGAACGCCCCGTTTTATCTTGATCGTTCTTTGCCACTAGGGCCCCCTCGTGGACGCGCAGTGGATGAACCGTATAAAGCTGTTCTTCCGCAGCCTAAGCCACCGCGAGCACCGTCTTATACCGTGTCGCGGTCCGATCCCCGGCTAACGTGATCTCATGCACGCCATCGTGATCGAAGAACCGGGCGACCCGGACGTATTGCAGTGGAAGAGCGTGCCGGACGCCGTCGCCGGCGCCGGTGAACTGCTCATCGACGTTGTCGCCGCCGGAATCAACCGTGCCGACATCATGCAACGACTGGGCTTTTATCCCCCGCCCGAGGGCGTGTCCTCATACCCCGGCCTTGAAGTCTCCGGGCGTGTCGCGGCCCTCGGCGAAGGCGTCACCGGCTGGGAGGTCGGCGACGAGGTGTGCGCACTGCTCGCCGGCGGCGGCTACGCCTCACGCGTCGCCGTTCCCGCGGGCCAGGTGCTGCCCGTCCCCGACGGGGTCTCTCTGGTCGAGGCCGCGGGCCTGCCCGAGGTCGCGTGCACCGTCTGGTCGAACGTCTTCATGCTCGGCGGCCTGACCGCCGGCGAGTCATTCCTGGTGCACGGCGGATCCAGCGGAATCGGCACCATGGCCATCCAGTTGGCCAAGGCGCATGGCGCACGTGTGGCCTGTACGGCGGGCACCCCGGAAAAGGTCGAGCGATGCTTGGCACTGGGCGCCGACACGGCCGTCAATTACCGCTCGGAAGATTTCGTCAAGGCGGTCAAACCCGTCGATGTCATCCTCGACAACATGGGCGCGGCGTACCTTACGCGCAACCTCGACGCCCTTGGCCCCGACGGCCGATTGATGATCATCGGCTTGCAGGGCGGAGGAACGGCCGAGATCAACCTCGGCGAGCTGCTCATGAAACGCGCCCGCGTACACGCCACGTCTCTACGGTCACGCCCCGCCGCCGAGAAGGCCGAGATCGTCGCCTCCGTACGGCAGCACGTGTGGCCCCTCATCTCGTCGGGCACCGTACGACCGATCATCGACGAGGTCATCCCGATGCCCTCGGCGGCCTCCGCACACCGCAAGATGGAAGAAAGCACGCACGTCGGCAAGATCCTGCTCACAGTGCCAGACTGAGGAGCCATGAACATTCCACAGGACAACCAAGACCCGCATGTGGTGGTCGTCGGCCCGAACGGCATGGCCACCGCCTCCTCGGGAGAGGGCGATTCGGAGGAACGCTCGGTCGCGGAGATGGTCGAGCAGCCCGCCAAGGTGATGCGCATCGGCAGCATGATCCGGCAACTCCTGGACGAGGTCCGCCAGGCGCCGCTGGACGAAGCGAGCCGGGCGCGGCTGGCGCAGATCCACCAGCGTTCGATCAAGGAGCTGGAGGACGGCCTGGCGCCGGAGCTGATCGACGAGCTCGAGCGCATCTCCCTGCCGTTCACGGACACGGGCACGACGCCGAGCGAGTCCGAGCTCCGGGTCGCCCACGCACAGCTGGTGGGCTGGCTGGAAGGTTTGTTCCACGGCATTCAGACGACGCTCTTCGCCCAGCAGATGGCGGCGAGGGCTCAACTTGAGCAGATGCGCCGCGCGCTGCCCCCAGGCGCCATCCCTGACGACGCGCCCACCCCGGGCCGCGCCTCGGGCCCGTACCTGTAACTCGCGCCCAGCCCGCGCGGCGCCCCTCCGCCGCGCGGCCCCCGGCCGCGCCGGATCCCACCGGCATCAGTGCTCGGGGAAGAGTTCCTCGATCGTACGGGCGACGCCGTCCTCATCGTTGCTGGCGATCTTGTGGTCTACGGCGGCCAGGACGCTCGGGTGGGCGTTGGCGACCGCGTAGCCTCGGCCGGCCCATTTCAGCATCGGGAGGTCGTTCGGCATGTCGCCGAAGGCGATCACGTCATCGGCGGCGATGTTCTGGCTCTCGCACAACGACGCCAAAGTGCTCGCCTTCGACACTCCCAGCGCGCTCATCTCGATCAGCCGGCGGCCGTTGGAGTGTGTCGGCAGGACCACGTCGCCGACCAGGGACGCCGCCTCGGCCAGCAGGGAGTCCGCGTCCAGCTCCGGGTGACGGGCCAGGAGCTTGGCGGCCGGGCGGGACACGAGTTCTGGCATGTCGACCGGGCGTTGCGGGGTCTCGGCGTCCCAGTGGGCGAGCTCGTAGTTCTCCGAGTACACGATGCCGTCGCCGTGTTCGACCGCGAAGCCCAGACCGGGGAGGGCCGCGCCCAGGACCTCGACCGCCTGCTTCAGTGCGGACGCCGAGATCGGGTTCGTGTCGATGACCTGCTCGGTGTGCAGGTCGTACGTGATCGCGCCGTTCGCGCAGATCGCCACGCCCCGGTGGGCGACCGCCGCCGCGATGGTGCCCATCCAGCGGGGCGGGCGGCCGCTGACCAGTACGAGAACCGACCCCGCGCGCTCGACGCGTGCGAACGCCTTGACCGTGCGTTCCGAGACGACACCATCAGTACGCACGATGGTGCCGTCCAGGTCCGTGGCGACCAGGCGCGGGGGGCTCATTTGGCGATGGGCTCCAGGACCTCGCGGCCGAGGAACGGCTGGAGGGCCGCCGGCACGCGTACCGAACCGTCCGGCTGCTGGTGGTTCTCCAGGATCGCGACGATCCAGCGGGTCGTCGCGAGGGTGCCGTTGAGGGTGGCGACCGGGCGCGTACGGCCGTCGGCGTCGCGGAAGCGTACCGACAGGCGGCGGGCCTGGAAGTCGGTGCAGTTGGAGGTGGAGGTCAGCTCGCGGTAGCTCTGCTGCGTCGGCACCCACGCCTCGCAGTCGAACTTGCGGGCCGCGCTCGTGCCCAGGTCGCCGCCCGCGGTGTCGATCACGCGGTAGGGCAGCTCGACCTTGGCGAGCATCTCCTTCTCCCAGGCCAGCAGGCGCTGGTGTTCGTTCGAGGCGTCCTGCGGGTCGCAGTAGGAGAACATCTCGACCTTGTCGAACTGGTGCACGCGGATGATGCCGCGGGTGTCCTTGCCGTACGAGCCGGCCTCGCGGCGAAAGCAGGACGACCAGGCGACGTAGCGCTTGGGGAGATCGCTGATGATCTCGTTCATGTGGTAGCCGGCGAGGGGGACCTCGGAGGTGCCGACGAGGTACAGCTCCTCCTGCGCGAGCTGGTAGACCTCGGCCGCGTGGGCGCCGAGGAAGCCGGTGCCCTCCATGGCCTCCGGCTTGACCAGCACCGGCGGGATCATCGCGGTGAAGCCGTTCGCGATCGCCTGCTGCATGGCGAGGTTGAGCAGCGCGAGCTGTAGCTGCGCGCCGACGCCCGTCAGGTAGAAGAACCGCGAGCCGGCGACCTTCGCGCCGCGCTCCATGTCGATGGCGCCGAGCGCCTCGCCGAGCTCCAGGTGGTCCTTCGGCTCGAAGTCGAACGTACGCGGGGTGCCGACGGTCTCCAGGACGACGTAGTCGTCCTCGCCGCCGGCGGGCGCGCCGTCCTCGACGAGGTTCGGCACCCGGCCGATGAGGGCCTGTAGCTCCTCGTCGAGCCGCTGCGCCTCGGCCTCGGCCTCCTTGACCTGCTGCGACAGCTCCTTCGCGCGGTCGAGGAGCGCCTGGCGCTCGTCGCCCTGGGCGCGCGAGACCGACTTGCCGACCGTCTTCTGCTCGGCCCGCCGCGACTCGAACGAACTCAGCGCGGATCGCCGCCGCTCGTCGAGGTCGAGCAGCTTCTCGACGACGGTGTCGTCCTCGCCGCGCGCACGCTGGCTCGCGCGCAGCCGGTCAGGGTCAGTCCGCAGGGCTCGCAGGTCGATCACACGACGAGATTACCCGTACGCCGCGACGGCCCGCGCGCCGATTCCCGTGCCTTGACAGGCGTGGCGGGCGGGCCCGACTCTTCGGCTCATGCCGAGAACACCGATGGGCGCGTAGTGGACGACCTCGCGCTGGCCCTGGCGCTGGCCGACCAGGCCGACGAGATCACGATGCGGTTCTTCCGGCGGGACGACCTTTCGGTACGTACCAAGCCGGACCGGTCGCACGTCACCGAGGCCGACCTGGAGACCGAGCGTGCGCTGCGGGCGATGCTCGGCGAGCACCGGCCGTACGACGGGGTGGTGGGCGAGGAGTTCGCGCCGACGTCCGGAAACGGCCGTCGATGGATCATCGACCCGATCGACCACACGAACAACTACACGCGCGGCATCGAGGTCTTCGGCACGCTGATCGGCCTTGAGGACGACGGGCAAATCACGGTCGGCGTGGTGTCGTCACCGGCGATGGGGCGCCGCTGGTGGGCGGCGCGCGGCCAGGGCGCGTGGGTGTCGGAGCCCGAGACCCGGCGGATCCAGGTGTCGGCGGTGGACGACCTCGCGTCGGCGCACGTGTCGTTCGCGGCGCTGGAACGCTGGGGCGCCCGCGTGCCCGCCGTGGCCGAGATCTGCGCGGACTGCCGGTACACCTTCGGCTCCGGCGGCTTCTGGGCGCAGATGCTCGTCGCCGAAGGGCGCTGCGACGCCGCCCTCGACCCGTGGGGCAAGCTCTGGGACAACGCCGCGATCCAGGTGATCGTGGAGGAGGCCGGCGGACGCTTCACGGACCTGTCCGGCGAGCCGCGCATCGACCAGGACTGCGCGATCGTCACGAACGGCCCGCTGCACGAGGAGATCCTCGCCCGGCTCAGGTGAGCTTTCCGACCCCGGCCAGCAGGTGGCCCGCGACGGTCTCGCCGCCGGTCGGGTGCCACTCGTGTACGGGGACGAGGCCGGGATCGACCATGGTCCAGCCGTCGAACAGCGCCCGCACACGCTCCGGGGTCCTCGGCGACAGGCGCGACGACGCCTTCTCGTACACCTTGGTTATGGCGCGCATCTCCGGGGTGTCACTGGCGTGGGACAGCAGCAGGTGGCTGCCCGGCGCCAAGGCGTCGCGGTACCGCGCGGCGAGGCTCCAGGGGTCGTCGGCGTCGTCGACGAAGTACATGAGGCCGACGAACATGAGCGCGATCGGGCGGTCGAAGTCCAGCAGCTCATGGACCTTCTCGTTGCCGAGGATCTTGTCGGGTTCGCGGACGTCGGCCTGGATCGTGATCGTCTCGCCGGTCTTGGACAGCAGCGCGCGAGAGTGGGCGAGCACGATGGGATCGTTGTCGACGTACGCGACGCGGGCACCCGGGTGCCTCCGCTGCGCGACCTCGTGCGTCGGGCCGACGGTGGGAACACCCGTGCCGATGTCCAGGAACTGCGTGATGCCCTGCTCGGCCGCGTAGGTGACGGCCCTGCCGAGAAACTCACGGTTCGCGCGGACCTCGGCGCGAGCCGTGGGGATCGCTTCCTCGATCTTCTCCGCGGCGTCGCGGTCGGCCTGGAAGTTGTTCCTGCCGCCCAGGAGATAGTCGTAGATGCGGGCGGGATGAGGCTTCGAGGTGTCGATCCCGATGTCGTTCAGACGCTCTAACCCGGCGGAACCAGGCGCGGTTTCACGAGGGTCGCTCATCCGGCAGAGCGTACCGGTATGTCGCTGTCACGATGAGGGGGTGAAGAGGCTGGTGATCCTCGGGCGCGGCGGCGCGGGCAAGTCGACCCTCGCCCGCCGCCTGGGCGAGCTGACGGGGCTGCCCGTGATCGAGCTGGACTCGTTGTTCTGGAAACCCGGGCCGACGGAGACGGATCCGGTGACGTGGGCCGCGCTTCAGCGGTCGCTCGCCGAGGACGACACGTGGATCATGGACGGCGACCTGGGGGCCGTACGACAGCGCCCTCGACGTACGGCTGCGGAGGGCCGACACGGTCATCGTGCTGAACTTCTCCTTCGCGCGCTGCGCCTGGCGGGCGGCCCGGCGCGGGCGCGAGGTCGGCGAGTTCTGGCGCTGGGTGTGGACCTACCGCCGGAACAGCCTTCCCCGCCTGTCGCAGGCGCTCGCCGCCCACGCTCCCGGGGCGGACGTCCACGTGTTGCGGAGTCCTCGCGCGGTCCGGCGATTCCTCGGCCGGGCCGGCTGATCACGTGCAGACCGTCCCGGGTGGCGGTGTCGCGGTGGTGACCAGGTAGTCCGCCTCGTGGGTGCGGGCGCAGGCGGAGTTGTAGAGGGCCGTGTGGCCGTCGCCGTCGTAGGTCAGCAGGCGGCTGCCCGCGATCTGGCCGGCCAGGCCCTGAGCCCAGGCGTACGGCGTCGAGGGGTCGTATGTGTTGCCGACGACCAGGATCGGGGGTGCGCCGGTGATGTGCTGCCGCTTCGGCGGGTCGGCGGGGCGTACGGGCCAGCCGGCGCAGCCGGACGTCCAGTCCCAGAACTCCGAATAGCGCCACATGTGCGGGGCCGCCGCCTTGGCCTCGGCCACGCGGGAGCGCAGGTCGGTGAAGCCGCGCAGCCGCGGCGGGAAGTCGTGGCAGCCGATGGCCCGGTAGGCCGTGTAGCCCGGGTCGTTGCCCGGGAGGGCCTGGCTCAGGGCGGTGACGTCGGACGGGGTCTTCTCCGCGGCGGCCAGGGCGTCGGCGAGCTGGGGCCACAGGAACGTCATCGTCAGGTACGTGTAGGTGCCGGCGGTGATCTCGGCAGGGGTGATCGGCAGGTCGGTGCGGGCGGTCAGGGCGTCGAAGCGCGCGGCGATGTCCTGGCCCCTCAGCGGGCAGGTGGCTTCGGCCTGGCACCACGCGGCGAAGCGGGTGAACTCGCGTTCGATGGCGGCGGACTCCTCGCGGGAGTCCTGGGCCACCGAGCGGCCGTGGTCCACCGCGCCGTCCAGCACCATCGCGCGGATCCGGCCAGGGTACAGCCGGGCGTAGGCGGCGCCGAGCTCGGTGCCGTACGAGACGCCCAGCCAGGACACCTTCGGGGCGCCCAGTGCGGCGCGGATCGCCTCGACGTCGCGCGCGGCGCTGATCGTGTCCACGTGGGCGATCAGGCGGCCGGTCGTCCTCGCGCAGTCGGCGCCGTGACGGCGGCCGGCGGCGATCATCCGGCGGTACGCGGCGGCCGTGGCGGGCGCCGTGAGGGCCGCCGGGTCGTACACCGGCCGCGAACAGCGGACCGGCGTGCTCTCGCCGGCTCCTCGCGGGTCGAAGCCGACGACGTCGAAGCGTTCCAGGACCGGCTTGAGCTCCGGCGACCCCAGGAACATGCCGCCCTGCGCCACCACGGCCGTCCCCGAGCCGCCGGGACCGCCCGGGTTGATCAGCAGCGGGCCGACCTGGTGCGCCGGGTCCGTGGCGGGCAGGCGGTTCAGGGCCAGGGTGATCTTGGTGCCGTCCGGGCGGGACCAGTCCAGCGGGACCCGCAGCGTCGCGCACTCCAGCCGCGCCGGCGTGTCGTCCGTGTGACAGTCGCGCCAGATCAGCGAAGGCGCGGCCGACGCCTCGCCGCCGACACCGGACAGCACGGCGACCAGGGCCATCACCGCGGAGACGGACCGCTTCACGAAAACCTCCAGGAATCGAGACAGTGATCATCTCGATGGCCCGGGGCCGTACGCGTCCGTCCGCGGAACGACCGGCCGTGCTACCTCCGGCCTACAGGTCGTGGCCCGAACGGATGGCGGTGAGCCAGGAGGACGCCTCGGCGAAGTCGGTGTCGTGGGTGCCCCGGCGGATCTCGGTGCGGGCGTCGTCGGCGCGCGCGTAGCTGCCGAGGAAGCGGATGTCGGTGCACACGCGGCGCAGGCCCATCAGGGCCTCGCCGACCCGAGCGTCGGCCACGTGGCCCTCGCAGTCGATCCAGAAGCGGTAGCGGCCGAAGCCGTCGCCGGTCGGGCGGGACTGGATCAGCGTCAGGTTGACCCCGCGTACGGCGAACTCGATGAGGAACTCCAGCAGCGCGCCCGGGTGGTCGTCGGTGAGGTACGCCATCACCGAGGTGCGGTCGAGGCCGGTCGGCTCGACCGGGCGGGCCGGGCGGCGTACGAGGACGAAGCGGGTGACGGCGTCCGGGCGGTCCTCGATGCCGACGGCGGCGGTGATCAGGCCGTAGCGCTCGCCGGCGATCGGCGCGGAGACCGCCGCGTCGTACTCCGACGTCGGGTCGGAGACGGCCTTCGCGGCGCCCGCGGTGGAGGTGCCGGTCGACACCTCGGCGTCGGGGAGGTGCTCGGCGAGCCAGCGGCGGCACTGGGCGAACGCGTGCGGGTGCGTGCAGATCCGCTTGATGTCGGCGAAGCGCGTCTGGGGGCGTACGAGCAGGGCGAACTCGACCGGCAGCAGCACCTCGGCGGTGATGATCAGCGCGCCGCCGTCGGCGAGGTCGTCGACCGTGGTGGTGACGGGGCCCTCGACGGAGTTCTCCAGCGGGACCATCGCGGCGTCCGCGTCGCCGCGGCGTACGGCCTCCAGGGCGGCGGAGACGGTCGGGTACGGCTCGCGTACGGCGTCGTCGGACTCGGGGAGGGTTCGGAGCGCGGCCTCGGTGAAGGTGCCCTCAGGCCCGAAGTACGCGAAACGCTGCGGGCTGTGCTCGGTCAAGGGGTCCCCTCATGCCTGATCCGGTGCGGTATCACCCCAGGCTATGGCCTTCTTGCACCGGCCACGCGGCATTCGGGTACGGCGCGGGACCTATGAGGAAGGCGAGGACTGGCCGTTGGTCGTGATGTCGAGCGGGTCCTCAAGGCGGATCGCGGGACCGCGGCCGAGACGCGCGGCGCGTACGACGTGGTCTTCCTCGGGCGAGAGCACCTGGCCGCTGCGGCCGGCCTGGACCACGCGGGCGTACGTGCGGGTCTCGGTGCGACCGTTGATCGAGGTGAGCACGACCCCGTCGCCCGCCGCGTTCAGCAGGGCGAGGGAGAAGGACATACCGCCAGAGACCTCTTTTAGAGCGTCATAGTGCACGATCGCGACATCGCGGACGGCGCGGTTGTCGGCGGCGCCGGAGTTGACCTGGAGCTGACGCCGCAGCATCTCGGCGCACTCATCGATGGCCCGCTCGGCCCGCTTACGAGCGTTGAGGCCCGTGTAGAGCCCCAGCGCTCCCAGAATGACGGCCACCAAGGCCAACGTGATGAGGATCACGTACTGAGCGTACCCACCTGAACACCATTACGCGACGTATCCGCGCCATCACTGTCGGAATTCGCCGGAGAACGCCAGCGATGGAGGGTGATCACCACCAGAATCGCCCCCAGGCCGAAGGCGTCCTGCACGATCCGGCCGAGGAAGCTCGGCCCGTCGTGGTGGGCGAGCATCGTGATCCCCCACCACGGGACGTGCAGCACGTAGAAGAGCCACACGACCGCCGCCGCCACCACGCGGCGCCAGTCGCGCCCGTCGGCGACGAACGCCCCCAGGACCACGACCAGCCAGGCCAGGTGGTGGATCCAGGCGACCGGCGAGACCAGCACCGCGATCAGCCCGGTGATCGCGATGGCGACGATCTCGTTCCCCTCACGCGAGGCGCGGCGCGCGGCGCGGAACCCGAAGTACGCCACGGCGCCCGCGCAGACCAGCCACACCACGGACGTCACCGCGTCCGGCATGTACAGCCGGAGCAGCATGCCGCGGATCGCCTGGTTGGTCGTCGAGGTGTTCGAGCCGAGCCGCTCGCTGTCGAACAGCGCGCGAAGCCAGTAGTCGGCGGAGTCCCAGGGCAGCACGACGAAGGTGAGCGTGGTCGCGACGGTCGCGGTGAGCGTGGCGGTCATCGCCTCCTTCCGCCGCCCGGTGACGAGGAAGTAGACGATGAACACGCCCGGAACCAGCTTGATCGCGGTGGCCAGCCCCACGAGGAGGCCGCGCGGCCAGCGGGTACGCGCCGGCGCGCAGTCCGCCACGCACAGGGCCACGAGGAGGATGTCGACCTGCCCGAACCTGATCTGGTCCTGGAGCGGCATCGGATACGTGCAGAGCGCCACCAGCACGCCCGTGAGCAGCGGCGCCCACGTGGCGAACCGGCCCAGCAGCCGCGCGAAGGAGTACCGGACGGTGATCGTCATCGCCACGAAGATCAACGCGACCCAGATCCACTGCGCGGCCGTCCAGGAGACGAGCGCGAGCGGCACCGCGAGCACGACGGCGAACGGCGGGTACGTGAAAGGGAGAAGTTGCGGCGGCTGCGTCATGAACCCGTACACCGGGGAGTTCCGCAACACCTGCACCCCGGCCGACCGGTACACATCGAGGTCCACAAGCCGTTGATCAGGCTGGTTGCCGAGCCAGTGCAGCACGACAGGCCCGACGGCCACGGCCGCGACGATAATTCCCGCGACGACGACCACGACATCGCGTATCGTCCTTCGACCGCCCAATGTGTCCATCCTGTCCCGGGTCCGCGACTAGCCTGGGGGCGTCCCAGACCTGGAGGTGATCGTGGCACAGCCGCGCGGAGCGGAACGTGGCCACGCGGGCGGCGCAATCGCTGCGCTGGTGGTGTTCACGGCCGTCTTGCTCAGCCTTCTGGCCTCCACCTCGCCGAACGCGAACGCCGCGCCCGTCAGGGGACGAGTGGTGCTGATCGGCGTCCCCGGCCTGCTGTGGAGCGACATCCACGATACTCAGACGCCGAACCTCGCCAAGTTCGCCGTCCAGGGCTCTGCCGCCGCCCTGTCCGTGAAGACCGTGGGCCCCCACACCTGCCCGGTCGACGGATGGCTGACGATCTCCGCCGGGCAGCGCGCCCAGCTGAGGAACGGCAGCTGCGGCCTCCCGCCGACCCCGACGGGCGGCGCGATCCCCGGCTTCGGCCCGATCCGCGACGACAACGCGCGGAACAAATACGGCACGAAGCTCGGTCTGCTCGGCGACGCCGTGCACCAGGCCGGTGCCTGCACGATGGCCGTCGGCCCCGGTGCCGCACTCGGCGCGGCCGACAGCATCGGGCGTGTCGACGGCTACGTCGAGTCGACGTCCAAGATGCCCGCCGACGCCCTGTCGCGGTGCCCGCTGACGCTGGTCGACGTCGACGACGTCTTCCGCGCCTACATCAACGCCGGTGTCGACGTGGACGGCCGCCAGGTGCCGGTCACGGCCCGCACCCGCGCGGCCGGCGTGAAGCGCGCCGACACCCAGGTGGGCGCGGTCATGGCCTCGCTGCCGCCCGGCACGACCGTGATGCTCGCCGGTCTGTCGGACGCCAACAGCGCCGCGCACCTGCGCGTCGCCCTCGCGAGCGGCGCCGGCTACTCCGGCAAGTACCTGACGGCCAACTCCACGCGCACCAACGGCCTCGTCACGCTCACGGACGTCACGGCCTCCGTCCTGCGGCACCTCGGCCTCCCGCAGCCCAAGCAGGCCGTGGGCTCGCCGTGGCGCGACGGCGGCAAGAAGCCCGCCTCGCTGAGCGGGCTCGTGCGCACGCTGAACGACCAGGACGTCGCCGCGCAGTCGCTGCGGCGGCTGGTGACGACCTTCGACATCGTCCTGTTCGCGATCCAGTTCTCGCTGTACGGGTTCGCCACGCTGGCGCTGCGCCGCAAGCGCCGCCGCATCCTCACCGTCACCAAGATCGCGGCGCTGGCGGTCGCGTCGCTGCCCGTCGCGTCGTTCCTGGCCAACGTGGTGCCGTGGTGGCGCAGCCATCCGGCGATCATGGTGTCGCTGGCGATCGTGATCGCGATCGCCCTGGTCACCACCCTGGCCGCGGCCGGGCCGTGGCGAAGGTCCGTGACGGGTTCCGGTGCGGTCGTGGCCGGTGTGACGGCCCTGGCGCTCACGCTCGACGTGATGACCGGCAACCATCTGCAAACGTGCAGCATGCTCGGGTACACCCCGCTGGTCGCGGGCCGCTTCTACGGCTTCGCCAACCCCAGCTGGGCCCTGTGGATAACCGGGATCATCATGGTGGCCGGCGCGCTGGCGGGCCGGCTGCTCGGCGACGGCGACGACCCGCGCGGGCGCCGCAACGCGACCGCCGTGGTCATCGGCGCCGGGGTCCTCGCGCTCGTGATCGACGGCGCGCCCATGTGGGGCGCGGACTTCGGCGGCATCATCGCGCTGTTCCCGGGCTTCGCGGTCTTCGCCTTCATGATCAGCGGGACCAAGATGCGGCCCACGCGGCTCCTCGCCGTGCTGGCGGTGGGCGCGGTGATCGTCCTCGGCTTCTCCTTCCTCGACTCCCTGCGCGCGAACCCGACGCACATCGGGGAGTTCTGGAACAACCTGATGAGCGGCGACGCGGGCACGGTGATCTTCCGGAAGTTCCGCGGCATGATCCATACCTTCGGGAACTGGCAGCTCACGCTCATCGCGGTGGCCGCCGTCGGCTTCCTGTTCTTCGCCCTGCTCCGCCCGCTCTCCTGGCGGGCCGCCGCCCTGCACACCGCCTACAAGAGCGCGCCCGCGCTGCGCGCGACGCTCGCGGCCGTGCTGACCACCGGCGGCGTCGGGATGCTGGTCAACGACTCCGGCGTGGCGATCCCCGCGCTGGCGTTCACGGTGGCGATCCCGCTGGCTCTCGTGGCGAGCGCCCGTGCGCTGGAGCTCGCCCCGGAGGACGACGCGCCGCCAGCACGATCAGAGCCATCAGAGTCAGAGTCAGTGCCCAAGGCGTGAGCTGCGCGCGTACGACCGTGATCAGCCAGCGCAGGCTGTGGGGAAGCCCGGACGTCACGGGGTCCCTGGCCGGCAGGTAGGCCAGGGCGAGCACGGCCGTACGCGCCAGCAGCACCCCGTCGAACGCCGACCAGGTCACGAGCGCGATCGTCGCCCAGCCGAGCCCGTCGTACCAGGGCAGGGCGTACGGCGCGGCGAACAGCCAGGCCAGGGCCAGCGCGGCGGAGACGAGGAACGCCCCGTCGCCGACCCGGTCGGCGGGGGACCAGGCGGGCGGCCTCGGCAGCGCGCGGATCAGCAGCGCCGCCAGCACGACGGTCAGCGCGGCCGACCCCATCTGCACGACGTCGCGGTGCACCGTCACGAGCAGGCCGCCGGTCGCCCCGGCGAAGAAGTGCCAGGGCGTGGCCAGCGACACCGACTTGGACGCGCGGTTCAGCTGGTCGACCGAGTGCGGGCCCGCCGTGAGGTACGCCAGGACCGCGACCACGCCGGCGGAGCCGAAGAGCGCCGCGAGCCGGGCGAAGGTCTCCCGCGTGCCGGACCGGGTGGCGCCGGAGCGCCGCCCGCGCCGGGTGCACCACCACTCGTGCAGCAGGATCAGGGCGGGGCCGCCGCCCACGATCGCGACATTGATCTTGATTGCGGCGCCGACGCCGATCAGGAGCCCGGCGATCAGGCAGCGCCCGACGCCGCGGCTCTCCCCCGGGCGCGGGCGTACGGGGTCGGGCAGGCCGAACGCGACCAGGCCCGCCAGCGCGAACGTGATCGCCAGCACGTCGTTGTGCGCGCCGCCCACCAGCTCGAAGATCAACAGCGGGTTGGCCGTCCACAGCAGGACCGCGCGCAGCCGACGGCCCGGGTCGCCGCGCGCCGCGCGGTAGAGGAGCAGGCCCGCCGTCAGGAACGCCAGGGCGTTGGTCACCGACATCACGAAGACGGTCAGCCGCATCGACGAGCCGCCGACCAGCGACGCGAACGTCTGCTGCGCGGTCGCGATGGGGCCGTAGACGGTCGGGGTGGTACGCCAGTCCTGCACGGCGCGCAGGACGGGGTCGCCCGGCAGGTCGCTCGCCGACGTGACGTACGGGTCGTTGCCGGTGACCGCCATCCGCCCGTACGCGGCGTAGTTGAGGTGGTCGCCGGAGCCCACCGGCGGCATGAACGCGAACGCCGTCACGGCCAGCACGCCCGCGATCACCAGCGGGCGCAGGGGCGGCGACCAGCCGCGGCGTACGGCGTGAAGGCACAGGCCGAGACCGGCCGCCGAGAGCACGACGCCCAGCGCGGTCAGGCCGATCGACAGGTGCGGCGAGGGGCCGGCCGTCAGGGAGTACGGCGGCTGCCCCGCCAGGCCCGGGAGCGCCGGCTCCATCACGGACGGCCCGAGGAACGCCGTCAGGAGCAGGCAGCCGAGACCGGCCGCGCCGAGACCGAGACCCGCGGCGCCGAAGCGGTGCGCGCCGTCAGCGTCCGGCACGGCGGAGCCGGCCGAGCTGCCGTGTCACGGTGGGTTCGCGTGCCGCCAGGGCGCGGCCGACGTCGCGGAACTGCTTGAGCCGGTGCACCTGGGCACGCCAGTCGGTGCCGGTGGCCCGGTGGGCGAGCGGCACCTCGACCTCGGTGACCTTGAACCCCCTGCGGAGCAGGTCGACGGTGAGCGCAGTCTCCACGCCGAAGCCCGGCGCGAGCGGCAGCGCCGCCTCGAACGCCTCGCGGGTCAGGCAGCGCTGGCCGTTGAGCGGCTGGGCCGGGGTCCAGCCGGTGAGGCGCTTGATGCCGTCGCGCGACAGGCGTACGACGAAGCCGTGGCCGCCGAGCTTGACCCGGTCGCTGAACGCGGCGATCGTCATGGCCGCCGAGCCGTCGCGCACGGGCTCGACGAGCGGGCCGGCGTACTTGGCCGTCTCGCCGAGGTCGGCGTCGAGGAAGAGCAGGTGGCGAGGGACATCTCCGTCGAGGAGGCGTACCGCCGCCGCTCCGGTCTCCATCGCCGCGCCCTTGCCGCGGTTGCGCGAGTGCCGGACGACCTTGGCACCGCTGCCTTCGGCGAGCCGCCCTGTCGCGTCGACCGAGCCGTCGTCCACGACGACGACCAGGTCGACGCCTGGCAGTGTTGCCGCCGCCTCCACCGTCGAGGCGATCCGGTCCTGTTCGTCTTTGGCCGCGATGACGACCGCCGTGTCCGCCTGCATGAAGGCGATGGTAGTGGCGGCTAGCTTCGCCCGAAGGCAGGTACGGCGTCGTGCACGGAGAAGACCGTGTCGAGACCGGTGACCTGCAGGATCCGGCGAACCGCCGAACGTGGCGCCGCGAGCTCCAGAGAGCCGCCGTGTTCGCGCAGGCGTTTCATGGCCGAGAGCAGGACGTTCATGCCTGTCGAGTCACAGAACTCGACCCCGCTCAGGTCCACCACAAGCCGGCTGACTCCGTCGCGAACGAGCGCGGCCAGTTCGGTTTGCAGCCTGGGTGCCGTATAGAGATCGACCTCGCCGTATACAGAGACGACGGCGTGACCGCCCTGAGATTCAGTCGAGACCTTTAGCTCCACGAGCCGCACACTAGCGTCCCCCGCTCGGGCGAACCAGAGGCCCCGAAGATAAGGGCCGGTACGTTGCCACTCGGTGGAATGCCCTTTGCCTGAGTGGTGTCCCGTTTTCGGCGTTTCGCATGGAATGCGGCAACCGTTCCTGAGCGAGTCAGGGGACATGGAGATCATCCCCGTTCTGCCGACCCGATGTGTGGGAATTCGACCACCGGCGCGTCGCGCGTGCGAGAAGCTAGGACCGTGGGACACAGGTCCGGCCATCCCGGGGGAGCGTGGTGGCGGGCCGCGTTCGGACCGGAGCGTGCACGATGACCGGTGGAAAGTTCGACGATTCGGCGCGCGGGCGGCTCCGCGAAAGACTGGAGACGATCCGGACTCGATCGCAGAAGTCCAGCTCGTGGCGTTCTATGACGCAATACGTTTCACGGTTAGTGAATCGCGAAGGATTTGTGCCGGTATCCACGAAATTGTCGCGCGAAGACATTCGCTTTCTCGGCTCCGCGCGCGACGACGTGATCGCCTTTTGCGAGCTGAGCATTCGCCTGCTCGACATGCACCAGCCGCGCGATTCCGGTGGCATCACCAGCGATCGATCGAGCCCGCTCCTGCGATGCCGCGCCTGCATGTGGCGCTGGCCGTGCCCGACCGTACGGGCCATCGAGGAGACGGTGGACCGTCCGCCCGGGTCCTGAGCGCGGACCCGGGCGGACGCCCTGTCAGCCCGTGCGGCCGACGCGGACGCCTACCTGCGCGTCCTTGCCGCTGACGCCGATCGTGCCGGAGCCGAAACTCACCGAGCCGGTCCCCGTCACGCCCGCCGTGCCGCCCTTGAGCGCGCTGACCGAGCCGTCGGTGCCGTTCTCCTTCGGCGAGCCGGCCACCAGGTCGGCGTAGCCGTCGTTGGTGAGGTCCAGCAGGCTCACCGTCCAGCCGAACGAATCGCCCTTCTCCGCCGAGCCCGCGACACCGGAGGTGCTCTGCGAGACGGCCTGCGAACGATCGCCGGTCAGCCCGCTGCCGGACCCGTAGAGGACGATCGCCTCGCCCGCCGTCGTCTGGCCGCTGACCGTACGGCCCGGAACGCCCACCGCGAGGTCGGCCTTCCCGTCGTGGTCGACGTCGCCCGCGGACAGGCTGTAGCCGAACTTGTCCCCCAGCGCGGTCGCGCCGGGCACGTTCGCGGTCTCCTGGTTCACCATGTACGAATCGCCCAGCGTGAGGTCCGCGCCGCCCCGGTAGACCGTGACGTGGCTGTGCGCGCGCCCGCTGTCGTCCGAGCCGCCCGCCGCGATGTCCGCATAGCCGTCACCGTCGAAGTCGCCGGCCGCGAGACCGTCGACCTTGACCAGCTCCTCGCTGTTCGGGTTCGGGTTCTCGGTGTTGGCCCAGACGTCGAAGCCGTAGCGGTCCTTCGGGTCGGCGGCGGCGTTCTGCCAGCCGACGATCAGGTCGGTCTTGCCGTCGCCGTTGACGTCGCCGACCACCGGGATCAGCGCGTCCAGCGCCGGGGTGGTCGCCGCCGCGGCGAGCTGCTTCTTCTGCCCGCGTACCGGCCGCCCGTGCACGCCCGGGTGGAACGCCCGCGTCGCGGCGACGCCGTCGGACGGCCTGGACGTGTAGGTCCAGAAGTAGCCGTCGCCCGGTGAGGTGTCGACCCACTCGGGGTAGCCGTCACCGTCGAAGTCGCCGGTGGTCAGCGAGTAGCCGTAGCGGTGGCCCGCGCCGGCGTTCTCGGGCTCGGCGAGGGTCGCCGAGCCGCTGCCGTTCAGCCCGGACGGGCCGCCCCACAGGATCGTCTCCGACCCGGCGTTCACGCCGTTGGTCGTGTCCTCGTCCGGCGAGCCGACGAACAGGTCGGCGTAGCCGTCCCGGTCGTAGTCGAAGGACATGATGGAGAAGCCGAAGTGGTCGGTGTTCTCCGCCGCGCCCGGGACACCCGCGGTGTCCTGGCTGATGATGGTCTTCTTCGCCGTGTTCGGCCCGGTCTTGGAGCCGTAGACGACCGACACGAAGCCGGCGCTCGTGTGGGTGCCGACCTTGCCGTACGGGCTGCCGAGCGCCAGGTCCTGATACCCGTCCCCGTTGAAGTCGTACGGCTTCGCGGCGCCGGACGCCGCCTTCACCGTCATCGGAGCGGCGTGCGCCACCCCGGCCATCCCCGTCGCCCCCATCGCGGTGACCGCCCAGACGGCCAGCGCACGCGCGAAAACGCGTCTTTTCACCAAACCCCTCCTCAGATGTGCCAGTGCGTGGCACATGGCGAAGAAGAGACGTCGGAGATTTGCAGGTGGTTTACAGGAAAATGCACCCCGTTGGCGAATTTCTTACGAAGCCGAGACGGTCGCCACCGTTGCGGTGACGGGCGGACGACGCGGGATTAGCGTTCGACCCATGCGCGTACTCGTGACCGGCTCCGCCGGGTTCATCGGCTCCCACATCGTCGAAGCGCTGCGGGAACGCGGCCACGACGTCCGTACCTTCGACCTCGTGTCGGGTGAGGACGTCCGCGACGCGGGCGCCGTCGCGCGGTCCCTGTCGGGAGTGGACGCGGTCTGCCACCAAGCGGCCAAAGTCGGACTCGGCGTCGATGTTTCGGACCTGCCCGAATACGCCTCCGTGAACGTCCACGGAACGGCGGTCGTGCTGGCCGAAATGGCGCGTGCGGGCGTCGGGCGGCTCGTGCTCGCCTCCTCGATGGTCGTGTACGGCGAGGGCGCCTACGACTGCCCCGAGCACGGCCGCGTACGCCCCGGCCCGCGCGACGTCGCGGACCTGGCGGCCGGCCGCTTCGAGCCCCCGTGCCCGGTGTGCGGCGCCCCGCTGGCGCCCGGCACCGTCGCCGAGGACGCCCCGATGGACCCGCGCAACGCCTACGCCGCCACCAAGCTCGGCCAGGAGCACCTGTCCGCCTCGTGGGCCCGCGCGACGGGCGGCTCGGTGATCGCCCTGCGCTACCACAACGTCTACGGGCCGCGGATGCCCCGCGACACCCCGTACGCCGGCGTCGCCGCGATCTTCCGGTCGGCCTGGCGCGCGGCGAGGCGCCCCGCGGTGTTCGAGGACGGCGGCCAGCGGCGCGACTTCGTGCACGTACGCGACGTCGCGCGCGCCGACGTACTGGCGCTGGAGGCTCCCCGGCCGACGGCGCCCCGCGGGCGTACAACGTCGCGAGCGGCGAGCCGCACACGATCGAGGAGATGGCGACCGCGCTGTCCAAGGCGTGCGACGGGCCTTCCCCCGTGGTGACGGGCGACTACCGGCTCGGCGACGTGCGCCACATCGTGGCGTCGCCGGAACGCGCGGAAGCCGATCTCGGCTTCCGCGCGTCGGTCGCCTTCGAGGAAGGCATGGCCGAGTTCGTCAGCGGTGAGTGAAGACCGGGTTCCACGCGCCGATCTTGTCGGAGCGGTGGTAGCCGGTCAGGACCGTCGTCTTACCGCCGAGGCTGATCAGGATCAGCCGGTTGCGGAACTCCTTCTTGCCCATGCAGTCCTTCACAGCGCAGCCGATCGCGAATAGGTGCGAGTCGTCGGCCCAGGCCCGCGCCTGCTCGATCGGCAGGACCGCGACCGTCTTGCCGGTGCCGACGTTCTTGACGGTGACGGCGGGACCTGGGACCGGCCCGGGCTTCAGGAAGAGCTTGCCGTTCGGGGACAGCCCGGCCACCTCGCCGTAGTCGGCCTCATGGGCCGGCGCCGCGCGCCGCCTGCCGTTCAGGTCGTAGAAGGCCTTCAAAGGATCGGTGCGGACCCGGATCAGCGTCCCGCTACGGCTCCAGCCGAAATCCTGCCTCCGGTTGGGGTCGTGCAGGGGGGAGGCGTTGTCGGCGGGAAGGGAGTGGAAGGCTCCGAGCCTCGACCCGCCCTCCACCACGTAGAAGCCGGTCCGCGGGCTCGTTCCCCAGCCTTTGTAGACGTCCGGGTCGGCGTTGTAGGTCGTGAGGAGCAGCCGCCGCCCGTCAGGGGACCAGGCCACACCGCCGACCTTGTTCGCGACCGGGATCCACCGGACGATCTTCCGGGTGCCCATGTCGAGGATGCCGACGCGCGCGGCCGGGGTGCTCTCCAGCACGGCCGCCTGGTGCATCCCGGGCTGCACGTCGAGGTAGGCCCACGGCGTCTTCTCGTAGACGCCCGAGGCGGGGTCGTAGAGGTACCAGGTGCGCCGGTACGCCTTCGCGCCGCCGGCCGAGTCCGCGTGACCCGTGTAGTACGCGGCGATGGCCGTGTGCCCGGCGGCGACGAGGTGGCGCGGGAACGAGTTGCCGAGGTCGGTGCGCAGCGTCGTGTCCGAGGACATCGCGACCGGCCGGGTGTCGATCCTCGGTACCGGCGCCTGACGCGGCGTCCCTCCGGTCTGCGCGACGATCGCCACTCCCGCCCCCGCGAGAAGTGCCGCCGTCCCGGTGGCCAGCCCGACCCTGAGAACGCGCCGTCGCGTACGGCCCCGCAGCGCACGGTCGGCCAGGCCCGCGGGCACCCTCGCCTCCGCGGACCAGTCTTCGTAGGTGTCCTTGATGAGGGTCTCGAACTTCACGGCCGTACCTCCTCGACGGGCTTCAACTCGGGGGCCACGGCGCGCAGCCGCGCGAGTGACCGGTGGGTGGTGCTGCGCACGGTGCCGACGCCGCAGCCGAGCAGCCGCGCGACCTCCGCCTCGGGCAGATCCTCGAAGAACCGCAGGACCAGCACGGCACGCTGCCGCGAAGTCAGCCGGGCCAGCGCCCTACGCATCGTGATCTTCAGGTCGAGGTCCGGCGTGGCGTCCCGCCGCGCCTCGTCGGGGAGCACGGCGAGCTGCGTCTCCCGCCGCCTCCACTTGAGCCGCCAGGAGCTGACCTGCTGGCGGTACATCACCTGCCGTACGTAGGTCTCGGGGCTGTTGACCCGCGACCAGCGCGCGGCCGTCTTGGTGAGCGCTATCTGCAGCAGATCCTCGGCCCCGTGCTGATCACCCCCGGTGAGCAGATACGCCAGGCGCATCAGCCCCGCCGAACTCTCCACCACGAACTCGCGGAAATCTCGCTCCGCCGCGGCATCCATCGTCACCTCCGAGGTGTTGTCAGCCCCTAAGACGCCTCCGGACGGCCGCTGCTATGCCTCCGACTCTCATGAATCACGCGTCGCTCGGGCCCGGGCGCCAGCCGTACATGCTCCAGCCGTCGGCCTCGCGCAGGGTCGCCCAGATGACGTCGCCCTTCGCGCTGGAGTAGGCGTCCATGGACGGCCACTCGCGGGTGGACAGGTCGCGCTTGACGTCCTCGTAGCGCCGGCGGGCCTCGTCGTCGGCGCGGAGGCGGTCGCGGAACAGGAGGGACTGCTGCTGGCTGACGCAGCCCTCGCGGCGTACGTGGCAGTTCACGCGCATGCCCTCGGGCCGGTGGAAGAGCCACTTGCGGTGGTCCCAGCACCAGTCGCCGAGCCAGCGCAGGTCCGCGGACTCGATCGCGTCGACCAGGGCCGGGTCCTCGCCGACGTGCTCGCGGGAGGGGTGCTCGGCCGGTGTCTCCGGGGCGGGCAGGCCGGTGCGGGCCCACGGGCGGAAGCCGCGGATCGAGACCTGGACGTCGATGATCGGCTTGGCGGCGAGGCCGGGGACCGACGTCGAGCCGATGTGGTGGACGCCGGTCAGGCGGTCGCCCAGGAGGGGCTCCAGCACGGCGCGCAGGGACGCCCCGATCTCCGCGAACCGGTCCGGCCAGGAAGGGTCGTACGGGGCGATGTCGATGGTCACCATTCGCCGGAAACTATCGAGCATTGCGGCCCGAAGGTGGCCGCAATGGGCGTTTGGCTGGCCGCATGACCGATGCCACGGAGATCCGTACATTCAAGATCGACATCGAGCAGAGCGAGCTCGACGACCTGCGCGACCGCCTCGGCCGTGCGCGCTGGCCCGACGAGCTGCCCGGCGTCGACTGGTCCTACGGCGTGCCCCTCGGCCGGGTGAAGGAGCTGGCCGAGCACTGGCGCACCGGCTACGACTGGCGGGCGCACGAGGCGAAGCTGAACGCCTTCCCGCAGTTCACGACCACCATCGACGGGCAGAACATCCACTTCCTGCACGTACGGTCGCCCGAGCCCGGCGCCGTCCCGCTGATCCTCACGCACGGGTGGCCCGGCTCGGTCGCGGAGTTCCTGGCGATCATCGGGCCGCTGACCGACCCCCGCGCGTACGGGAAGGACCCGGCGGTCGCGTTCCACGTGGTCGCGCCGTCGCTGCCGGGCTTCGCGTTCTCCGGGCCGACGGCCGAGCCCGGCTGGGACGTCACCCGCATCGCGCGCGCCTGGGCCGCAGCTGATGGACCGGCTCGGCTACGACCGGTACGGCGCGCAGGGCGGCGACTGGGGCGCACGCGTCAGCCCCGAGCTGGGCCGGGTCGACGCCGCGCACGTCATCGGCACCCACGTGAACGCGTTCCCGACGATGCCGTACGGCGAGGTGGAGGGTCTCACCGCGGCCGAGAAGGCGCGCATGGAACGCCTCGCGAACTGGCACTCGGAACGCATGGGCTACGCGATGATCCAGAGCACCCGGCCGCAGACCCTCGCGTACGGCCTGGCCGACTCGCCCGTCGGGCAGCTCGCGTGGAACCTGGAGTGGTTCGACGAGTACGGCGAGCGGACCGGCGACATCGACCCCGACCTCATCCTCACGAACGTCTCGCTGTACTGGCTGACCGGCACCGCCGGGTCGGCGGCGCGGATCTACAAGGAGAGCGCGGCCTCGTGGGCGGGCCCTCCCGAGCGTTCGGAGGTGCCGCTGGGCGTGGCGGTGTTCCGGAGCGACTCCAGCGTCCGCCGCATCGCCGAGCGCGACCACAACGTCGTGCACTGGTCGGAGTTCGACGCGGGAGGCCACTTCGCCGCGCTCCAGGCGCCCGAACTCCTCGTCGAAGATGTCCGGACGTTCTTCGCGAAGATTCATTGATCGGAAACCGCGCCGAAAACTTCTGGATGGCTGCGGTTTCAGGACGTACGTTCACCACGTGACACAAGCGCTCACGATCGACTTCGTGGCCGCCGGGGGCGGTCTGCTCGCGGTGACGCACCGTCCGAAGGTGCGTTCACTGCCGGAGATGCGGGCCCTCGGAGTGACCCACCTGGTGACGTTGCTGTCCGAACGCGAAGGCGCGCGCGATGTCGGCGCCGCGGCCAAGGCGGCGGGCCTGGAGTGGATCTGGGTGTCGCTCGCCGACGCCGACCCGCCACCACCGGAACGCGACGAGGAGCTCGGCGCCGCGCTGGGCGCGATCGCCGAGCTCCTCCGCGACCGCGCGGCCGTGGTCGTCCACTGCTCCGCGGGCATCCACCGGACCGGGATGTTCGCCTACGCGCTGCTCCGCACCACCGGCCTGAGCAGCACGGACGCCCGGCGTACGCTGACGCGGCTGCGCGCCTTCACCTCCGATGGGGTGGGCGAGCACCGCCTGGCGTGGGGCGAGCGCCTGCGCCGGGCCTGAGTCAGGCGCCCAGCGGCAGGCGTACGACGAAGCGGCAGCCGTCGCCGGCGTTCACGACGCCGATCTCGCCCGAGTGCGCCTCGACGATGCCGCGCGCGATGGCGAGGCCGAGGCCCGCGCCGCCGCCGGGCGTACGCGCGACCTCGCCGCGGAACGCCACGTCGAACAGGCGCGGGAGGTCCTCCTCCGGGATGCCGCCGCAGGCGTCGGACACGGTCACGCAGGCCATGCCCTCCTCGACCGCGGCGGCGATCTCGACGCCGCCGTCGGCGGGCGTGTGGCGTACGGCGTTCACGACGAGGTTGCGCAGGGCGCGGCCCAGCTCGGCGGCGTCGACCTCGACCGGCAGCACGCCCTGGGCGTGGCCGCGCAGGTGTACGCCCTTGGCGCGGGCGAGGGCCTCGATGCCGGCGACGGCCTCCGAGACGAGGTCGCCGAGGCCGACGCGCTGCCGTGACAGCCGCAGCGCGCCCGCGTGGATCCGCGACAGCTCGAACAGGTCGTCCACCATCGCGGCCAGCCGGTCCGACTCGGCCCGTATCTGCGCGTGGTAGCGGTGGACGGTCACCGGGTCGTCCACCACCTCGTCCTCCAGCGCCTCGGCCATCGCGCGCAGCCCGGCCAGCGGCGTGCGCAGGTCGTGGCTCACCCAGGCGACGAGCTCGCGGCGGCTGGTCTCCAGCGTGCGCTCGCGGGTGTGCGCGGCGTCGAGGCGCTCGTACGCGGTGGCCAGCTCGGCACCCAGCTCGGCCAGCTCGGCGGGCAGCGTCTGGGACGGCGGCGTGAACTCGCCCGTCGTCACCCGCCTTGCGCACCGCGTGGAGCAGCGAGCGGCTGGCGCTGATCAGCCGGTACCCGAGCAGCAGCGACACACCGAGCCCGACCAGCCCGGCGATCACCGAAACGGTGAGCGTCACCGAACGGTCGTGATCGGTGATCAGCATCTTGAGCGTGATCGCCACGATGCCGGCCACGGTGGCCAGCACGGTCGCGGCCGACCCCACCGCCAGCAGGATCGCGAGAGAGCGGCCCGCGAGGGCGTACAGCAGCGCCACACCGACGAGACCGGCCAGCAGCGCGGCGCCCGCGGCGTACGCGACCACCCAGGCGAATGCGGAGAAAGAAATCATGTGATGGGCTCATATCGGTAGCCGACACCCCAGACGGTGAGGATGCGGCGCGGGGCGGTCGGGTCTTCCTCGATCTTCTCTCTGAGGCGGCGTACGTGGACCGTCACCGTGGACGAGTCGCCGAACTCCCAGCCCCAGACCTTCTCCAGCAGGTCGGCGCGCGTGAACGCCTGCCGTGGGTGGCGCATCAGGTAGGCGAGCAGGTCGAACTCCCGCGCGGTCAGGGAGATCTCCTTCGCGCCGAGGCGTACCTCGTGCGCGGAGGTGTCGACGGTGAGGTCGCCGTCGGCGGTGGTCCCGCCCGTCGGGGCGAGCGTGCCGCGCGAGCGCCGCAGGACGGACTTCACGCGGAGGGCCAGCTCGCGGGGGCTGAACGGCTTGGTGACGTAGTCGTCGGCGCCGGTCTCCAGGCCGACGAGCCGGTCGGTCTCCTCGCCGAGCGCGGTCAGCATGACGATCGGCACGGGCCAGCGCGCGCGGAGCCGCTTGCAGACCTCCAGGCCGTCGATGCCGGGGAGCATCAGGTCGAGGACGACGAGGTCGGGGGAGGTCTCGGCGGCGGCGTGCAGGGCCGCGATCCCGTCGGCGACGCACTGGACGTCGTGGCCGTCGCGGACGAGGTAGCGCGCCACGACCTCCGCCACGGTCGGGTCGTCGTCGACGACGAGGATGCGGCCGGTCTCGGTGTTCACCACCATGACCTCACCGGAGCCGGGAAGTTATCCACAGCCTGTGGAACCCCTGGTCCCCCACGTCCACATGGGCGCGGAGGAGCGTTGTCCACCGACTTTTCCACAATCACGCTCTCACACTAGGGCCGGCAGGTACGGACACGCGGACTCCGTCACCACTCCGTAAGGGTTGCCGGGCGTACACGCGGCGTAACGTCCCGGGCATGATCGACGTCGTACTGCCCTGCCTCGACGAGTCCGCCGCGCTGCCGTGGGTGCTGACCCGCATGCCCGACGGTTACCGCGCGATCGTCGTGGACAACGGTTCAACGGACGGCTCTCCGGAGGTCGCCGCCGCGCACGGCGCCCACGTCGTACGCGAGCCCCGGCGCGGGTTCGGCGCGGCCTGCCACGCGGGCCTGGTCGCCGCCACCGCCGAGATCGTGTGCTTCATGGACGCCGACGCGTCCCTCGACCCGGCCGAGCTTCCGTCGGTCGTCGGCCTCATGGACGCCGGCGCGGACCTCGCGCTCGGCCGCCGCCGCCCCACCGCGCGAGGCGCCTGGCCGCCACACGCGCGGATCGGGAACGCCGTCATCGCGCGCCGCGTCGGGCTGCGCGACCTCGGGCCGATGCGGGCCGCGGGCCGTGCCGCGCTGCTCGACCTCGCGCTCACCGACCGCCGCTCCGGCTACCCGCTGGAGATGGTCGTGCGCGCCCGCCAGGAGGGCTGGCGCATCGCCGAGACGGACGTCGCGTACCACCCGCGCGAGGGCCGGTCGAAGGTCACCGGCACCGTACGCGGGACGCTCCAGGCCGTACGTGACATGCGGCGCGTGCTGGAGACGGTGTGAGCCACGACGTCACGCTGCTCGTGATCGCCAAGGAGCCGGTCCCGGGCAGGGTCAAGACGCGGCTCACGCCTCCGTACACCCCGTCGCAGGCCGCCGCGCTCGCCGAGTCGGCCCTCGCCGACACCCTCGCGGCGGTCGCCGAGACGCCCGCCGCGCGCCGCGTCCTCGCCCTGTCCGGACGGCCCGGCCCCTGGCTGCCGCCCGGCTTCGAGGTGATCGAACAGCGCGGCGACGGGCTGGACGAGCGGCTGGCCAACGCGTTCGACGAGGCCGGCGGCCCCTCCGTACTGATCGGCATGGACACCCCGCAGGTCACGCCCGGCATGCTGACCGAGGCGGCCCGGCACCTCGGCGACAGCGACGCGGTGTTCGGGCCGGCCGAGGACGGCGGGTTCTGGCTGCTGGGACTCCGCGAACCTGACCCCGCGCTGCTGCTCGGCGTCCCGATGTCGCGCGCCGACACCGGCGCGCGGCAGCTCGACCGGCTGCGCGGGCTGCGGGTCGCGACGGTGCGCACGCTGCGAGACGTGGACACGGCGGACGACGTCGTACGCGTCGCGGCGCAGGCACCGGGGACGAGGTTCGCGGCGCTGGCCGGCAAGCCGTGATCGGCGGCCTGTACGAACGGTCCCTCGCGGGGCTCGCGGACGTCCAGATCGAGCACGCCGACGGCCGCGTGGAGTCGCTGCCGGTCGGCCAGTGGTGCGACGGGCGGCCCGGCGACGACGCGCTGCTCGCCCGGTGCGCGGGCCCGACACTCGACGTGGGCTCGGGGCCGGGACGCCTCACCGTCGCGCTCGCCGAACGCGGGCTGCCCGCGCTCGGCATCGACGTCACGCCGTACGCCGTGGAGATGACGCGCGCTGCGGGCGGGCTCGCGCTGCTGCGGGACGTGTTCGACCGGATCCCGGGCGCCGGGCGCTGGAGGACCGTGCTGCTGGCCGACGGGAACATCGGCATCGGCGGCGACCCGCCCGCGCTCCTGCGGCGGGTCGCGGCGCTCCTGTGCCGCGAGGGCCGCGCGATCGTGGAGCTGGGGGAGACGACGCACACCGAGTGGATACGGCTGCGCGAACGCGACCAGGTCAGCGACTGGTTCCGCTGGTCGCACGTTGACGCGGACGCGATCGCGGAGTGCGCCGAGGCCGCCGGGCTGGACGTGACAGAGGTGTGGACGGAGGCGTCGCGGCCGTTCGCGGAACTGTCACGCAGGGTCCCGAACGCGTACTCTCACCCCCATGGGTAAGGCGATTCTCACAGTAATCGGCGTGCTGCTGGCGATCTGGGTGCTGTTCACGGCGATCGGAATGATCGTCGCGGCGCTCAAGTTCATGATCTGGCTCGGCGTCCTCGCGGTCATCGCGGCGGTGGTCGTGACCGTGATCAGCAGGTTGGCCAAGTCCAAGTAGGCACTTGTCGTGCTGTGTCGGGTACGCGCATGATTCGGCCATGAATCTCACCGGCTTGCTGCGCGACCGGGCCGCCGAGCACCCGGACAGGACCGCCTTCGTCTACGAGGGCGAGAGCGTCACGTTCGCCGAGTTCGACCGGCGGGTCGACCGTGTGGCGAACGCCCTGCGCGAGTCGGGCGTGCGCCCGGGTGACCGGGTCGCGGTCCTCGACAAGAACTCCCTGCCCTACGTCGAGCTGCTCTTCGGCGCCGCGCGGGCCGGGGCGGTGCAGGTGCCGGTGAACTACCGGCTCGCGCCCGACGAGGTCGCCTACATCGTCGACAACGCCGAGGCGCCGGTCCTCGTCGCGGGCGCGGAGTTCGTCCCCGTGCTGGACGCCGTCGCCGGGCGCCTGAAGCACACCAAGCTCATCGTCGTCACCGGCGGCGAGGGCCACGCGTACGAGGACTACGCGGCCTGGACCGGCCCGGAGGCCGCGCCGGTCGACGGTGCCGGTGAGGTGTTCGTCCAGCTCTACTCCTCGGGCACCACGGGCCGCCCCAAGGGCGTGATGCTGTCCGACGACAACTTCGTCGCCCTGCTGCCGATGATCGACGACCTGTGGAACCTCCAGGCCGACAGCGTGGTCATGGTCGCGATGCCGATGTACCACATCGCCGGCTGCACGCTCGCGATCTCGGGGATCTTCGCCGGCATCCCCGCGGTGATCATGCGCGAGCCCGACCCGGTCGGCATCGCCAAGGCGATCGAGGCGCACCGGGTCACCCACGTCTTCCTGGTGCCGGTGATCCTGCTGATGATGCAGCAGCTCCCGCCGGTGCGCGAGGCGGACCTGTCGAGCCTGAAACTGCTGATCTACGGCGCCTCGCCGATCAGCGACGACGTGCTGCGCGGCGCGATGCGGCTGCTGCCGCATACCGGGTTCATGCAGGTGTACGGGCTGACGGAGACGACCGGCGCGATCACGTACCTGCCGCCGGAGGACCACGTGCCCGACGGTGCGCGCCTCCGCAGCGCGGGCGTCGCGAACCCCTCCACCGAGCTGAGCGTCATCGACCCGGCGACCGGACAGGACCTGCCGCCCGGCGAGGTCGGCGAGATCGTCTGCCGGAGCCCGCAGAACATGCTCGGCTACTGGGCGATGGAGCAGGCCACCCGCGACGCCGTCCTCGACGGCGGGCGGCTGCGCACCGGCGATGTCGGCCACCTCGACGAGGACGGCTACCTCTACATCCACGACCGGGTCAAGGACATGATCATCTCTGGTGGGGAGAACATCTACCCGGCCGAGGTGGAGAACGTCCTCATGAGCCACCCCGCGGTCGCCGACTGCGCCGTCATCGGCGTCCCGGACGACAAGTGGGGCGAGACGCCGAAAGCCGTCGTGGTCCTCGACGGCGAGGCCGAACCGGGCGAGCTGATCGACTACTGCCGTACGCGCCTGGCCCACTTCAAGTGCCCGACGTCGGTGGACCTGGTCGACGCGATCCCGCGCAACCCGACGGGCAAGGTGCTCAAGCGCACGCTCCGCGAGCCCTACTGGGAGGACCAGACCCGCTCGGTCCACTGAGGGGAAAGCCACGAACAGGGGGAACATGCTTCCATTCCAGCCCGGGGTGCCGCCGGAACAGCTCCGGGCGATCCTCGGAAGCGCGGTCCTGCGCCAGGTCCAGCTCGGCTGGCGGGTGGAGTCGCAGTTCGACAACCAGGCGGTGATGCGCAAGGGCGGGGACGTCAACCACCTCGCCCACGCGCTCGCCGTCCTGTTCACCTGCGGGATCTGGCTGCCCGTATGGGTGATCCTCGCGGTCACCGGCACCGAGCAGCGGATCATGCTGACCGTCGACCCGAACGGCGTCGTCCTGATCGACGGACGCCCGGCGGTGCCGCTGCCGGGCGTCGACCCGAACGCCCACGCCGTCGCCGCCGTGAACATCCGCCGCGACCTACGGCAGCGGGCACGGCAGCAGGCCGCCGAGGACGTCATGCTCGCGCGCGAGCTGCGCATCGGCCGCCCGGACCTCCCCCGGCACTACGACGACGGCGGGCTGGTCGACCTGAACCACGTGCCGCCGGGTGCGCTGCTGGGCCTGCGCGGCGTGACCCCGCAGATCGCCGAGCACATCGTGGCCGTACGCGACCGGGTCGGCGCCTTCACCTCCGCCGAGGAACTCGCGGCGACGGCCGGTCTGCACCCCGATCTGACGCCGGAGATACGCGAGTACGGCATCTTCCTTCCGTGACGCGGGAGGCGACGAACGATCGGCGCGGGTTAAGCTCCGAAGGTGACTCATGCCTACCGCGTCGACAGCGAGGTCGGACGCCTCCGCACTGTCCTTCTGCACCGGCCCGGCGCGGAGCTCAAACGCCTGACGCCGCGCAACAACGACCAGCTCCTGTTCGACGGTGTCCCCTGGGTCGGGCGCGCCCAGCAGGAGCACGACGCCTTCGCGCAGGCCCTGCGCGACCACGGCGTCGAGGTGCTCTACCTCACCGAACTCCTCCAGGACACCCTCGAATACCAGCCGGCGCGTGACGAGGCGATCGCGAGCGTGCTCGCCGACCCTCGGCTCGGCGACCAGCTCCGCAGGATCGTCGCCGGCGTCCTGGCCGAGCTCCCGCCCGAGGACCTCACGCAGGCGCTCGTGGCGGGGCTCGCGCACGAGGAGCTGAAGACCGGCCGTGGCCTGGTGTACCAGCTCATGGACCGCCACGACTTCGTCATCGACCCCCTGCCGAACCTCCTGTTCACGCGCGACTCCAGCTCCTGGGTCGGCGACCAGGTCGCGGTCACGAGCCTGGCGATGACGGCGCGCCGCCGCGAGACCGAGCTCACCCGCCTGATCTACCGCCACCACCCGCGCTTCGATGGCGCCCGGCTGCTGTACGACGCGGGCCTGGAGCACCTTGAGGGCGGCGACATCATGCTGCTGTCCCCCGGTGTCGTCGCGATCGGCACCGGCGAGCGTACGACGCCGGCCGGGGTCGAGCAGCTCGCGCGGCGCATGTTCGACGCCGGGCTCGCGCACACGATCCTGGCCGTTCCGATCGAGCAGGAACGCGCCACGATGCACCTCGACACCATCTGCACGATGGTCGACGTCGACAAGATCGTGATGTACCCGGCGGTGGCGTACTCCCTGATGGCCTACACGGTCACCAGCGACGGCGACGACCTGCGGGTCTCTCGGGCGCGGCCGTTCCTTGAGGCGGCCTCCCAGGCCATGGGCATCGATCGGCTGCACGTGATCGACACCGGCCTCGACCCGGTGACCGCCGAGCGCGAGCAGTGGGACGACGGCAACAACACGCTCGCGGTCGCGCCGCGGCTGGCCGTCGCGTACGAGCGCAACGTGGAGACGAACGCACGCCTGGAGGAGGCGGGCGTCGAGGTGATCAGGATCCAGGGGAGCGAGCTCGGCAGCGGCCGAGGCGGCCCGCGCTGCATGTCCTGCCCGGTGCTGCGCGACCCTGCCTAGGGCCTTCAGCCCGTCTGGTTGAGGATGTTCTGCGGGGAGTCCATCTGGGCCGCGAGGCCGTTCGAGGCGGCCGGCGAGTGAAGCGTGGCCCAGACGGTCGTCCCGGTGTCCTCGTGGAGCACACCCCACCCGTCGGACAGGGTCTCCACGATGCCGAGGCCGCGCCCGCCGAGGGACGACAGCGTGGCGCGCGCCCGGCGGGGTTCGGTCATCGCGCCGCCGTCGCTGACCGCGAGGCGTATGACGTCGCCCTGCCAGGACCACGCGACCCGGATCTCCCCGGAGGGGAGCGGGCGTGCGTGGCGCAGGGCGTTGCTGATCAGCTCACTCAGGATGACGGTCGCGTCTTCCGCGGTCTCTTCGTACACACCTGAGGCGGCGAGTTCGGCACACAGACGCCTGCGCACCACCGAGACACTCGATGACGCGTGGGGCAGAAACACGACGCTCGACGCCCTCACCTCCCCCGGGTCGGCGACCCCTGGCTGAACACTCCCCGTAATGTCTCCCCGGTAACGACCGAAATGCCCAGTTAAAGCGGTCGGAAACCCAGCCACATGAATCTATTGCCAACACAACGCGTTACAGTGACCGTCGCCACGAACGAAATGATCGTGAGGGATATACGGAAACGCCCAGTATGACTGATTACTCTGCGTGGTCGGCACGGGGGAGGGTGAAACGCATCCGCGTGCCGGGCGCACCCTCGCGGGCGTGCGCGGTGACCTCGCCGTGCTGGGCCCGGGCCAGACGCCGCACGATATAGAGCCCGAGGCCGAGACCGCCGAATCTCCGTCGGTCGCCGACCTCCCCCTGGACGAACCGCTCGAAGACCCGCTCGCGGTCGCCGGACGGGATCCCGACCCCATCGTCTTCGACCGTAACGACGATCAATCCGTCGTCGGTGCCCGCGCGCACGGTGACCGCGCCGCCCTCCGGGGAGTACTTGACGGCGTTCTCCAGGAGCTGCCCGGCGATGATGTCGGTGGCCATGGCGTCGCCCAAGGCGGTCGGCAGATCGCCGGGGATCTCCAGCTCCACCTTGTGCTGCTCCGACATCCCGCGGAACCCGTCGACCGCGCCGCGCAGCAGCGCCGCCAGGTCGAACGGCTCGCTCATCACCGCCAGCCCGTCGGGCATGGAACGGGAGTAGAGCAGGTTGTCGACCAGGCGCTCCAGGGAGTGGGCGCGGTCGGCGATCGTCGCGACCGCCCTGCGCCGGTCGGCGTCGTCCAGTTTGTCCCACCGGTTGACCAGCGTCTTGGCGAACCCCTGCACGACGGTGATCGGCGTACGCAGCTCGTGGCTCGTCATCGACAGGAAGAGGTCCTTGGCCGCCTCAAGGGACTTGGCCTCGGTGACGTCGCGGAAGTCGACCACGACCTCGTCGAAGTCCTCGATCTTGGAGTAGAGGACGTTGACCCACAGGTCCGGCTCGACCTCGATGGTCGGCTCGGCGTCCGGGGCCGGCAGCGGGAACGGGAGCGGGCGGCCGATGACGTCCTCGGGCGCGATGCCGGTGATGCCGCGCGCGGCGGGGTTCCACTGCCGGACGATGCCGTCGCTGTCGAGCACCGCGATGCCGTCGGCGCTGGCCTCGATGACCGCGCGCTCGTGCTTGCGCTGCTTGACCACCTCGGCGTAGCTGACGGCGTTGCCGACGACCACGCCCGCGTGCCCGGCGAACAGCTCCAGCAGCTCCAGCTCGATGTGGCCGGCCTTGTGCCCGGAGAACAGGGCGTACAGCGCGCCGTACGGGCGGCCCTGCACGCTGGAGACGGCCAGCGCGATCGTGTGCAGGCCGTCGAGGTGCGCCCAGACCAGGTCGTCGAGGCTGCGGGTGTCGGCGGTGGCCAGCATGACCGTACGGCCCGAGCGCAGCAGCTCTCCGACAAGGCTGCCGCGAAGGTCGGCGGTCTCGCCGCGCAGGGTCTCGGGCAGGCCGCTGGTGCTCATGAGGCGCACGGAGGACGACGGCTGCTCGATGAGGACGAACCCGGCGGCGTCGGCGCCGGTCAGCTCGATGACGCTGGCCGCGATGCGGTCGAGGACCGCGGGCAGCTCCAGCTCGGCGTTGAGGTCGGCCACCACGTCGTTGAGGCGGCGTACGAGACGGATCCGCTCGGCGGCCTGGTGCTGGACGGCTTCGTCCTCCTCGGCCGAGCGGTAGAAACCGACCCAGCCGAGCAGGTCGCCGGCGTCGGAGCGCATGCAGCTCACGACGGCGCGCGTGTCGATCAGCCGGCCGTCGCGGCACAGGCGCCGGGTGGCGAAGGAGATGTGGCCGCCCTCGCGTACGCGCTCCAGCACGGCGCGGTGCTCGGCGAGGTACTCCTCGGGGATCGTGCGCAGCGGCTTTCCGACCACCTCGTCGGCCGTCCACCCGAAGAGCCGCTCCGCCGCGGGATTCCACAGGCGGACAGTGAGGTCGGGGCCGAGCGCGATCATTGCGTCCGCCGCGGACGACACGGCCGCGCGCATCGTCGCGTCGGAGGAGTTCACGTGGCCATAGTGCCATCGGGGGACGGTCGATCGGTTACGAACCGCCTCTAAGCGAAGGTAAGGACAACGCCGCATGCGTCTCTCCTCCGGATGCGGCCGCTGATCCGCCGCCTGCCCCCATCATCAGCCCTGTTCCCGCACCTGTGTGAGTAAATCGACACGGAGCGTTACTTTCGGGAAAATATCCCGATCGTTGCCGTGACCGCGCCCGCGACGGCGAACGACAGGAGCGAGGCGCTCATCCAGCTCGACGGGGTGAATCCCAGGGCGTTCTGCGTATCCACCCACACGCGCGACCACCAGCCGACGTTGCCGGGATTGATCAACTGGTACGCCGCGATGCCCGCCGCCCAGGCGACGATCATCGCCGGGCGCGCGGGCGCACGGCCGGACACGTCCCAGCCGCGACGGCCGCTGAAGCAGAAGAAGTCGACCGCGAGGACCCCGAGCATCGGCACGAACACCGACCCGATGAGCGTCAGGAAGCCCGAGTAGTCGTCCATGTTCAACGCCAGGGCGAAGATCGTGGTCAGCGCGCCCAGCGAGATCGTCAGCACCCGGCGGTCCAGCCTCGGCGCGAGGTTCTGAATGGAGATCGCCGTCGAGTAGACGTTCGCGAACGACTGGTCGGCCTCGCGCAGCACGAAGACGGCGAAGAACAGCGTGCCGAGCGTGACGTGCTGGAACGGCCCGAAGACCTTCGTGGAGTCGCCGGCGACCAGCGCGAGCGCCAGCAGGCCCAGGACGTACGCGACGACCTGCGTGAGGCCGTACGCGACGCTCGCCGCGCCGAACGCCGCCCGCTCCGAGCGCGCGTGCCGCGTGTAGTCCGCGGCCATCGGCACCCAGGAGATCGAGACCGCCAGCGCGGCGTCGGCGCCGATCCAGAAGTGGCTCCAGGAGCCGCCGCCGAGGTCGGGCAGCGGCTGGCGGGTCAGCTGGACGTAGAAGTACACGAGGGCGAGCACGACCGCCGCGGTGACGTACCGGCGCAGGACCCGCACCGCGCCCAGCGGCCAGATCGTCAGCACCGTGGTGATCAGCCCGGCCACGACGACGTACACCCAGCGCGGGCCGCCGCCGAACAGCTGCCCCGCCGCGTCGGCGATCACGATCAGCTCGAACGTGCCCCAGCCGATCATCTGCAGGACGTTCAGCACGGTCGGGAGGTACGACAGGCGCGTGCCGAACAGGCCGCGCAGCAGCATCATCGCCGGGACCCCGGCGCGCGCGCCCGGGACGGCCGCCAGGCCGAGCATCACCCCGCCGATCGCCGTGCCGACGACCATCGCGACGATCCCGGCGAGGATCGGCAGCTGAGGCGTGCCGTTCGCGTCCGGCGCGAGCACCGTGACCGCGCCGGAGAAGGCCAGCAGGCTGACGCCGAGATTCGCCCAGAACGCGCTCTGGTCCCAGAAGCTGAGCACCTTCGGCGCGGGCTCGTCCAGGGTGTACGGGGCCTCGTTGCGCTGCTCTTCGACGACAGTGCTCACCGAGCACACACTCCCTACGCCGGCATTACCCGGTCAGGTTCGAGCGGTCGGTGGCGCGTGATGCCACCCTCTCAGCCCGGTCGATGCCCGAGCTCCCGCGATATCCAGTTTGTCGAGGAGCAATGTACCCGTTCGAGCCGGCCTCAGGCCACGAAGGGCTCTCCGCCCTGTTCGCTGACCATCGGCAGGCCCGCGGCCTCCCACTCGTGCATGCCGCCGGCGACGTTGGACGCCTTCCAGCCCGCGTTGTTGAACACGCGCGCGGCCTGGGCCGAACGGGCACCGGAGCGGCAGATGACGTACACGTCGCGGTCCTCGGGCACCTCGCGGGCGCGGGAGTTCAGCTCGCTGAGCGGGATGTGCACGGCGTTCGGGGCGTGCCCGGCCGTCCACTCCTCCATCTCGCGCACGTCGAGGAGGTACGCGCCGTCCGGTATGGCCGCCGCGGCGACCTCCGGGACCTGGTCGTCGAAGAGATTCACGACACCACGGAACCATGCGCCCGGGTCCGGAGTCGAATCGTCATGAGGCAATCTCTAAGGAGACTGGGAAAGACGGCCGTCGTCGTGCCCGGCATCGCCGTGGCCCTCACTCTGGCCGGCTGTAAGGACGGCCAGAATGCCGCGAACAGCCAGCCGAGCGATCAGGCCTCACCCTCCAACCCACCCGTCCAAACCGCCCCTCCGGGATCACAGTCCCCACCGCCGGACTCTTCGGCGCCGGCATCGGGCCCGACGAAACTGACCATCACCGTCAAGGCGGGCGACAAGGCGAAGCCCGTCACCCGCACCCTGACATGCGATCCGGCCGGAGGCACCGTGCCCCGCGCCGCCGACGCGTGCGCGGCGCTGGCCAAGGTGGCCGTCGCCAAACCCGATCCGTTCGCGCCGACCCCCAAGGGTCAGATGTGCACCCAGATCTACGGTGGTCCGCAGACCGCCACGGTCAAGGGCACCCTGAAGGGCCGGCCCATCGACGCGACGTTCAGCCGCAAGAACGGCTGCGAGGTGAAGCGGTGGAACGACCTCGCCGCTCTCCTGGGCGCGCCCCACATCGTGAACCACTGACCACGCAGTAGTCCCCGCTCCTGCCGCGTCGCCTGAGAACACCCCGGACCTCGTCCGGGGTGTTCCTCATTTGAGGAGGCGGGACATCCTCCGGTCGGCGAGGGGCTTGCCGCCGGTCTGGCAGGTGGGGCAGTACTGGAGCGCGGAGTCGGCGAATGACACCTCGCGGATCGTGTCGCCGCAGACCGGGCACTTCTGCCCGGCACGGCCGTGGACGCGCAGGCCCTGCTTCTTCTCGCCCTTGAGGTCTTTGGCCGCGAGGCCCTTCGAACGCTCGACGGCGTCGCGCAGGGTCGTGGTGATGGCGTCGTACAGGGCCGCGACCTCCTCGTCCGTGAAACTCGCCGCGATCTTGAACGGCGACATCCTCGCGACGTGCAGCACCTCGTCGGAGTAGGCGTTGCCGATGCCGGCGATCACGCTCTGGTCGCGCAGGAGGCCCTTGATCTGCGTACGGCGGCCGCCGAGGATCTCCTTCAGCGCGTCGACGCCGAAGCCCTCCTTGAGCGGGTCAGGGCCGAGCGTGCGTACGCCGGGGACGTCCTGGGCGTCGCGCACGACGTACACGGCCAGCCCCTTCTTGGTGCCGGCCTCGGTGAGGTCGAACCCGCACTCGCCCTCAAGGTGGACGCGCTGCGCCAGCGGGCCCTTGCCGGGCCTGGGCGGCGCCGCCGGCAGGGGGTCACGCCACCGCAGCCAGCCCGCGCGGGCCAGGTGGACGACCAGGTGCAGCCCGTCGACGTCGATGTCGATGAACTTCCCGTGCCGGCCGACGCCGGTGATCGTCAGGCCGTTCAGCGCGGTGATCGGCGGGTCGTACGTCTTCAGTGAGGAGATGGCCAGCACGTCGATGCGGGCGACCGCACGCCCGACGGCGTTGTCGCGCAGGAACGCGGCCAGTGACTCGACCTCGGGAAGCTCCGGCATGCAGCCAGGTTAAGCCCCGTGTCCACAGCCTGTGGACAACCGTCGTCTCAGCCGACGTCCCAGAACGCGAGCTCGTACTCCATCCCCTTCAGGAACAGCTCACGCGCCTTCCCGGGATCGGGGGCGGCCTCGTCGAGCATCACCGCGATCCGGCTGGTGAGCATCGTGAAACCGGGGTCGGCGTAGGTGTCCACCCAGCGGCGGTAACGCGGCTCGGCGGGCGGATCGGCGACGAGCAACTGGCCGAGTGTGGAGTAACCCCACATGCACGGGTACAGCGCCGCCAGCCCCAGGCCGTACGAGGAGGCGGACTCCAGCAGGAAGGCCGTGTACGCCGCGCAGACGGGCCCCTTGGTCGCGGTCGCGAGATCGGCCCCGAACTCCAGCGCGAGCGCCCGGTGCAGCGAGAGCTCCTCGAAGAACGTCGAGTGCGCCAGCTCGACGAGATCACCGAGGTGGGCGTCGGGCGCCTGCCAGGCGAGCCGGGCGAAGACGCGCACGTAGTCGTGCAGGAAGAGGTAGTCCTGCGTCAACCAGGCGCGGAAGACGTCCGCGGACAGATCCCCACGCGAGATCCCCGCGACGGTCGGATGCCGAAGCTGCGAGTCGACCAAGGGCCGCCCGAGCTCCTGAAGTTCCCGAGCAAGACTCATGCCCGCAGTGTCACACAAGGACCCCTGCCGCACACAGAGCGTCAGACGGTGTGGCTTCCGTGCAGCCGCTCGATGACCGTGTCACAGGAGGGCACGAAAACGCTCAGGTGCCCGTCCTCCCACCGCACGACGTACGGCGGCGCCCCGTCGACGCCGTGCACCTCGATGATCGTGGCCTTCCGATCGTTGTCCCCGACGTGATGCCCCCGAATGAGGAGCGTGTCCCCCATGGCTGCCCTCATGACGACCCCCTTTCATCCCACGGTGCCCCTCGTCGGAGGGCCCGGCCAGGGACCAAGGTCCATACACGTGAAACGGCCGCGAGAGCTCGTGCCTCTCGCGGCCGTTTCGCCGTACCGTCGGGGGACTCGCGGCGCCATGCGGTCCCGTCGACCTTATTTAGAAGGGCAGGAGCCCGAGAACCGCGTTGATGATCGTCGTCAGCATCGTGCACCTCCTCGTAGTAGGGGGTCCGGAGAGCCGGTGCTTGCCTCGGGACGCTGCTCGTACGACCGCCGATCAGACCCGGCAGGCCGTAGGCCGGTCCCGGTGGGTCCTAGAAGGGCAGGAGCCCGAGAAGCGTGTTGATGATCGTCGCCAGCATCGTGCACCTCCTTGCGGATCAGGACGGCCGGTGCGGCCGTGATCTGGTCGTTATGAAACAGGGGATGGCCGATGTTCGCAATTAACGCAACTTAACATTACCGGTTAGTATCTCCACGTATCCGACGTGAATGCCGAGGTCGGTGAACGTCCACAGAACCCCCACTGTCCGGAATGTCGGAGATATCTCGTCGCTACGCAAAGCGTGACAGTTACCAAACCGTTACCAAGCGGTATAGGGTGGGGCGCGTCACAAGGAATGGAGTGATTGGATGTCCGGCGAGCGTCCAGGGCTTGTTGAAATGCGCGAACGACATGGGCTCACCAGAGCGCAGGTCGCCGACGACATGGACGTGAGCGAGATGACCGTCGGGCGGTGGGAGAATGGCGCGAGCGGCATCAGCGCCGACAACTCGAAACGGCTCGCCGACCTTTACGAGATCCCGGTACCCGACCTGCTGCGTCTGTTCGAGGGAGAGTTCCTCGACGAGGGCGGCGGCGGCCCGCTGGCCGGCGACTGGGAGGTTCCGGTGGACCTACTGCCGTTCAGGCCGTCCGCGGCGCTGGCCGGGGTGTCCGGGGTGCTGAACCCCCTGGATCCCTGCCCGCACGCGTGTGAACGGTGACGCCGGAGCTAGGCGTACTCCGACGGAAGGCGCAGGTTGCGGGCCGCCGCGGCGGTCAGCTGGCGGATCGTCCGCGACGTCGGGCGGTTCCCGGCCGACGCCCGCGCGACGATCGAGACCTCCACGGCGAGAAAGTCATCGAGAATGACGATGAGAATTCCCGCGTATCCGGCGTTCTCTGGAAGTCGTTCGATACGCCGTACGGCCTGACGCCCCGCCACCATCATCAAATCGCATTTGAGCAGAGCGCCCATCCGCTCGGCCGTCGACTCGCCCATGGCATCGCGCAACTCGTCCAGACTGCCGGGCAACCGGCCGACCAGTTTCGGCGGATGAGTGAGATACGCCTCGACGGTGACACCGCCCGGCCGCGCGAAGGCCACCGGCTTGAATTCAGGTCGAGCGGTCGCCCTGGTCTTGCGGTAGGTCATTTCCGTCCATGGCAGTTTCCGGCATTCGGATATTCATATCCGGTGCCGTTCGTGATCTTCACCGTACCGTGCTCGCGCGGGCCGAGTGCTGAAGATCGTCTATATGGCCCTAGTCGCCGTGCGGGTCGGCCGCGTTGAGCGTCTGGACGACCTGGTCGTAGTCGCCGCGCGCCTCGCCGTACCGCAGGAACTTCACCCGCTCGACCTGGATCTCCTTCGCGTCGGGCCGGGTCTCCAGGAGCCCCACGACCTCCGTCACGAACTCGTCGAGCGGCATCGCGAACTCGCTCTCCTCCTGGCCGGGAAGCAGCCCGGTGCGGACGGCCGGCGGTACGAGCTCCACGATCTTCACCGAGGTGTCGGCGAGCTGGAGCCGGATCGACTCGCTGAGCATGTGAATCGCGGCCTTCGACGCGTTGTAGGTCGGGGTGACCTTGAGCGGCGCGAACGCGAGCCCGGAGGAGACCGTGACGATCGTGGCGTCCTGTTGTGCCCGCAGATGCTCGATGAAGGCGGCGATGAGCCTGATCGGCCCGAGGATGTTGGTCGTCACGATGGCCTCGGCGTCGGCGAGGAACTCGGACCGGTGCCAGTCCTCGACGCGCATGATCCCGGCCATGGTGACCAGGACGTTGAGGTCGGGATGCTCCGCCAGCACCCGCTTCGCGGCGGTCTCGATGCTCGCGGCGTCCGCCGTGTCGATCCGTACGGTGTGGATCCCGGGATGCTCCGCGGCGATCCGCTCCAGCAGCTCCTCGCGACGGCCTCCGATGATCACGGTGTTGCCCCTCGCCTGTAGTTCGAGGGCGAGAGCGAGGCCGATGCCGCTGGTGGAGCCGGGGATGAAGATGGTGTTTCCGCTGATGTTCATGCCGTTCACCTTCCCCGTACGAGCGGCGCGGCGGCAGAGAGCGTTCATCGGGGGATCGGCGATCCCTGGTTCGCCGTGAGGGGCGGCGAAATAATGCGGATATGGACCGTGCAGCGCTGTCCGACTTCCTGCGACGCCGCCGCGACGCGCTACGCCCGGAGGACGTCGGCCTCCCCGAAGGCGCCCGCCGCCGCGCCCCGGGCCTGCGCCGCGAGGAGGTCGCGTCCCTCGCCGTGATGTCGACCGACTACTACACGAGGCTCGAACAGCGACGCGGCCCGCAGCCGAGCGAACAGATGCTCACGTCGCTGTCCCGCGCCCTGCGGCTGACCGCCGACGAACGTGACTATCTGTTCCGCGTGGCCGGTCACAACGCCCCGGCCCCGGTGTCGGTCGCGACACACGTCGCCCCGGCGCTGCTGAGGGTCCTGGACCGCCTGGAGGACACACCGGCGCTGATCTTGTCGAATCTCGGCGAGACGCTCGTACAGAACCGCCTGGCCGAGGCGCTGTTCGGCGACAAGTCGGGTTACACGGGTCACTCGCGTAGCGAGATCTACCGCTGGTTCACCGATCCCTCGGAGCGCCTCCGCTACCCGGAGGAGGACCGCGACCGCCAGAGCCGGGCCCAGGTCGCCAACCTGCGGGCCGCCCACGGGGCGATGGGGCCCCGATCACGCGCCGGGGAGCTCGTACGGGCGCTACAGAAGGCGAGCAGGGAGTTCGCCGACCTCTGGGACCGCCACGAGGTCGCGAAGCGCTTCGAAGACCACAAGACCCTCATCCACCCCGAACTCGGCGAGATCGAAGTGGACTGCCAGGTCCTGTTCACCGAGGACCAGTCCCAGGCCCTGCTCGTCCTCACCGCCGCTCCACGCACGGAGGGGTACGAGAAACTCCGTCTCCTCGGGGTCCTGGGCCACGATCGATTCGCCGGAGCGGGATAGCCCGGCAAAAAAGATCTACTTTCCCGCCGAAGTCGGCGGTATGGGCGCGGCGGCGTGGTCGCGCGGGTACGCTGAGCCCGCTCAAAGCCAAAAGAGCCCCCAGCGCTGTCGCGTGGGGGCTCGTTTCGGCACTGCGAGGGGCGGACCTGCGTCACTACCCCTGAGTGGGCGAGGAGGGATTTGAACCCTCACGTCCTTTCGGACACACGGACCTGAACCGTGCGCGTCTGCCGTTCCGCCACTCGCCCGTGGCAGGCCAAAGGTTAGCACCCCTGTAGCGCCGGTCGGAACTCGGTTGCTCCGTGCGAACCAACCGATGGATACGATCGTCTAGCAGTGGAGAAGGGAGGTGCACGTGGGTGTCCTACAGCGCTTCGAGCGCCGGCTCGAAGGCATGGTGGAGGGGGCCTTCGCTCGGGCATTCAAGTCGGAGCTACAACCGGTAGAGGTGGCCAGCGCGATCCAGCGCGAGATGGACGAACGCGCAGCGATCGTCGCGCAGGGCCGCACGCTGGTGCCGAACGACTTCGTCGTCGAGATCTCGCATCCCGACGGTGAACGTCTCGCGGTGTACGCCGACAGCCTGAGCCAGGAACTCGCCAATCTTGCCCGTGAGCACGCGAAGGAGCAGGGATATTCCTTCGTTGGCCCGGTGCGTGTGCGTTTCGAGAACGCGGACGACCTTCGGACCGGGATGTTCCGGATCCGTTCGGGCGTGATCCGTGGTTCCACGGTCGAGGGCGGTGAGATCCGGCAGCCCATGAGTGACATGCCGCCTCCGTCGCGTGGGTTCTCGGGAGGGCGGCCGCGGCTGTTGGTGAGTACCGAAGGCCAGCCGAGTCACACGTACGACCTGACCACGCCGGTGACGTTGCTCGGCCGTGGCACGGACTGTGACCTTCGGCTTGTCGATCCAGGAGTTTCCCGGCACCATGCCGAGATCAGAGTTGAAGGTCCGGAGGTTGTCGCCGCCGATTTGGGCTCGACCAACGGGACCTTCGTGAACGGTCAACCGATTCGACGCGTAACGCTTCAGGATGGTGCTCGTGTGACGCTTGGCCGAACCACCCTCGTGTTCCGCCGCGACAGGGAGTAGCTCCGACTCCGATGAACCAACTGACCCTGACCCTCATGAAGGTGGCGTTCCTGGCCGTCCTCTGGCTGTTCGTCATCGCGGCCGCGGGCGTCATCCGCGCCGACCTCTGGGGGTCCAAGGCCGCCGCGAAGGCTTTGCGGCCGCGCAAGTCGGCCCCGCCCGCTCAGCCGCGGCAGCCGAAGGCGCCTCCGCGCTCGCGGCGCGCGGATCCGACCAAACTCGTCATCACCGAGGGGGCTCGTGCGGGCACGACCCTCGATCTGGCCGGCACGGAGATCACTATGGGTCGCGCGAATGACGTCACCCTCCCACTCGGGGACGACTACTGTTCTGGGCGGCATGCCCGGCTCTTCGCTCAGAACGGACAGTGGTTCGTGGAGGATCTCGGGTCCACGAACGGCACCTACCTGGGGCGTGCCAAGGTGAGCCGGCCGGAACCGGTCCCCGTCGGCGTACCGATCCGTATCGGGAAGACCGTCATAGAGCTGCGCAAATGACTATCGGAATTCACTTCGCCGCACGGTCGGACGTCGGCCTGCTCCGTGAGGGCAACGAGGACTCGGCGTACGCGGGCTCACGGCTGCTGGCCGTCGCGGACGGCATGGGCGGTCACGTCGGCGGCGAGATCGCCAGCGCCGCGGCGATCGACACGCTGAAGCCCCTCGACGTCGACGTCCCGGCCCACGAGCTCGTCAACGTGCTCGAACAGGCCGTCCACCGCGCCAACGAGACGCTGCACAGCATCGTGGAGGGCGACCCGTCCCTGCAGGGCATGGGGACGACGCTCACCGCGATGCTCTGGAACGGCCATCAGCTGGCCCTGGTCCACATCGGCGACTCGCGCGCCTATCTGCTGCGCAACGGTGAGCTGTTCCAGATCACCCACGACCACACCCTGGTGCAGTCGCTGGTCGACGAGGGGCGCATCACCCTGGACGAAGCGGCGTCGCACCCGCAGCGTTCGCTGCTGCTGCGCGCGCTCGACGGCCGCGGCGAGGTCGATCCGGACGTCTCCCTGCGCGAGGCGCAGATCGGCGACCGCTACCTCCTGTGCTCCGACGGCCTCTGCTCGGTGGTGACCGCGGAGACGATCCACCACGGGCTGAGCTCGGTGGCGGAGCCGGAGCAGGCCGTACGCCAGCTCATCGACCTCGCGAACCGCGGTGGCGGCCCGGACAACATCACGTGCGTGGTGGCCGACGTCATCGACCTGGACACCTACAAGGGCCCGCCGCCGCAGTCGATCCTGGCGGGCGCCGCGCACAGCTCCACGCAGACGCGGGGCGAGGCCGACACGCAGCCCGCGCCGGGCGGCGCGATGGCCGGCGAGTCCCCGGCCCACCGGGCCGCCGCGCTGCGCGAGCCGCAGGGCGCCGCGGTCACGGTCGCGGACATGCAGGCGATCCCGCGCCAGCACGACGACCCGATGCACCAGATGGCACCGGCGCGCCCGCGCCGGCGCTGGCCGTGGCTGGTCGCCGCGGCGGTCGTCCTGGTGCTGCTGGCCTCCGGCGGCGCGTACGTCACCTGGACCACGATCCAGGGCCAGTACTACGTGACCGCCGACAACGGCCAGGTCGTGATCTACCAGGGCGTCAAGGACAAGTTCCTGGGGTTCAAGCTCTCCCATCTCAAGGAGCGCTCCAACCCCGCACTCATGATCGCCGACCTCACTCCGGCCGCGCGGTCCAGCGTCGAGAAGAGCATCGACAGCGCGAGCCTGGCCAAGGCGCACAAGACCGTGTCCGACCTCCGCGGCGAGACCTGCAAGATCTCGGTCGCCGAGGACACCAAGGGCCTCATCGGTGTCTGGAAGGGCAAGGGCCAGCAGCAGGACGGCTGTGACAACAAGGTCATCAAGGCCTCCTCCCCGGCGGTGCACACCAACCAGCTGACCAACCGATCCAAGGACAAGGTCCGCAGCGGGATCCTGGAGCCCGACGTGAGCAAGGCGCAGGAACAGATCCAGAAACTCCACGAAGAAGCCGTGCAGTGCGCCCAGCGTCCGCAGGCCCTCTCCGGCTGTCCCAAGCAGGGCAAACCCTGATGGCACTCGCCAGTGAGTCAGCGGCACCGATCGCCACCCGTCCCCGGCGGAGCGCCCAGCTCGGCATGCTCATCTTCGCGATGGTCGTCACCATCGCTGGTTTCGCCCAGGTCGGTCTCGCGCGCGACGGCTCGCTGCCGGTCGGCATGTACGGCTACGGCCTCGGTCTCGGCGTGCTCGTCGCGATCTCCTACGTCGTGGTCGTGCGCTTCGCCCCGTACGCCGACCCGCTGCTGCTGCCGCTCGCGACGTTCCTGAACGGCGTCGGGCTGGCGATGATCTACCGGCTCGACCTCGGCACCAGCCGTGACGTCCAACTGGCGCCGCGCCCAGGGCAAGAACCCCTCCGGCGTCTGGGCCTCGGCCACCAACCAGCTGATGTGGACCGCGATCGCGATCGCGTTCTTCGCCGGCACGATCGTGGTGCTGCGCGAGGTCAAGATCCTCCAGCGCTACATCTACACGATCGGCGCGGTCGGGCTGTTCTTCCTGGCGCTGCCCGGCTTCCTGCCGGCGTCCATCAGCGGCAGCCTCGGCGCGAAGATCTGGATCCGCCTCGGCCCGTTCTCGATCCAGCCGAGCGAGTTCTCCAAACTGGCGCTGGTCGCGTTCTTCGCCGGCTACCTGGTCAACAAGCGCCAGGCGCTGTCGATCGTCGGCCGCAAGGTCGGCCCGCTCAACCTGCCGCGCGGCCGTGACCTCGGGCCGATCCTGGTGATCTGGGTCATGTGTCTCGGCGTCCTCGCGCTGGAGAACGACTTCGGTACCGCGATCCTGTTCTTCGGCCTGTTCGTGAGCATGCTGTACATCGCGACCGAGCGGTTCATGTGGGTGGGCATCGGCGCGGTCCTGCTGGCCCTGGCCAGCCTGATGACGCCGTTCATCCCGCACGTCCAGCAGCGCATCAACATCTGGCTCGACCCCAAGCCGTACTTCGACGGCGGCTGCCGTATCGGCGGCAAGATCGTCAACGAGACGAACTTCTCCGCCTGCGTCGCCAAGCACGGCCAGTACGTCGCGGACAGCGGCCAGCTCATGCGCGGCCTGTTCTCGATGGGCCAGGGCGGCGTGCTCGGCACCGGCCTCGGCCAGGGCGAGCCGTGGCGTACGCCCTTCTCCTTCAGCGACTTCATCATCTCCTCGTTCGGCGAGGAGCTCGGGCTCACCGGCGTCATGGTGATCCTGATCGTCTACGCCCTCATCGTGCAGCGCGGCATGAAGGCCGCCCTCGCGACCAAGGACAACTTCGCGAAGCTGTTCGCGGGCGGTGTGTCGTTCGTCTTCGCCCTGCAGGTGTTCGTGATCGTCGGCGGCGTCACCCGTCTCATCCCGCTGACCGGTCTGACCACGCCGTTCCTGGCGCAGGGCGGATCCTCCCTGCTCGCCAACTGGATCTTGATCGCCATTCTCATCCGCATCAGCGATGCCGCCCGCCGCCCGGCACCACAGCCCATCCAGGACGAGGGAATGACCCAGGTGGTGAAGACAGCGTGAACAAGCCGCTCCGTCGCGTCGCGATAGCGGGGATGCTGCTGCTCGTCGTGCTCATGATCAACGTGAACTACATCCAGGGTTCACAGGCGGACAAGCTCAAGAACGATCCCCTGAACGCCCGCCAGTACGCCCAGCAGTTCGAGCACAACCGCGGGCCGATCATGGCAGGCAAGATCAGGCTCGCCGAGTCGAAGAAGATCCAGGGCGACAAGAAGGAGTACCAGCGGGTCTACAACCAGCCCGAGGTCTACTCCCCGATCACCGGCTTCGTCAGCGTCTTCAACCGCACCGGCCTTGAGGGCGCGGAGAACGGCCTGCTCGACGGCACCGACAAGCGGCTCACCGTACGCAACTGGTTCGACACCCTGGTCGGCAAGAAGCCCGCCGGCGCGACCGTGCAGACCACGATCGTCCCGGCGGCGCAGGAGGCCGCGTACAACGGCATCAAGGGCCGCACGCTCAAGCGCGGCGGCGCCGTCGCGATCGACGTCAAGACCGGCGCGATCCTCGCGATGGCCTCCTTCCCGTCGTTCGACACCAACCGGGTGGCCACGCACGACGGCGAGAAGGCCAACAAGGCGTTCGAGGCCCTCAAGAAGGAGTCCGGCAGCCCGGACCTCAACAAGGCGATGAACGAGACGTTCGCGCCGGGGTCCTCCTTCAAGATCGTCGACTCCTCGGCCGCGATCGACAGCGGGCAGCTCACCAAGGACTCCCCGGCGGACGCCAGCGAGCTGAAGCTCCCCGAGTCGGGCCAGACGCTGCACAACTCCGACGGTGACGAGGCCAAGTGCAGCGGCAGCCCGCCGCTGATCAGCTCGTTCGCGGCGTCCTGTAACTCCACGTTCGGCCGGCTCGCCGGCGTTCTGGGCCAGGACACCCTCGGCGGCATGGCCGCCAAGTACGGCTTCAACAAGCCCGTGCAGGTCGAGCCCGGAATGAACAGCGCGTCCAGCGTCTACCCGATCAAGAAGATGGGCGGCGACGACCTGGCCCGCTCCGGCATCGGCCAGGGCGACGTCACCGCGTCGCCGCTGCAGATGGCGATGGTGGCCCAGACGGTGGCCAACAACGGCACCCAGATGAAGCCGTACCTCGTCAAGCGGGTCACCGCCCCCGACCAGTCCGAGCTCCTCACCGCGCAGCAGCAGGTGCTGGGCCACCCGATCAGCTCGAACACCGCCTCGCAGCTTCAGGAGATGATGCGGGCGGTCGTCAACGGCGGCACCGCGACCACCACGATCGGCGGCCAGGACATCGCCGGCAAGACCGGCACCGCCGAGACCGGCCGCGGCATCAACGAGGACTGGTTCGTCGGGTTCGCACCGCAGCACAACCCGAAGGTCGCCTTCGCCGTCGTCACCGAAGGCCCCGGCGGCAGCAGCGGCGCCACCTTCTCCGCACCGATCGCCCTGAACATCGTCCGGGCGGTGAGCTAGCCCGATGGACTCCCCTTCGGTTCTCGGCAACCGGTACCGCCTGGACGTACGTCTGGCGTCCGGTGGCATGGGCGAGGTGTGGAAGGCCACAGACGAGCTGCTCGGCCGCCCGGTCGCGGTCAAGCTGCTCAAACAGCAGTACGTCTCGGACGAGAACTTCCGCGAGCGGTTCCGCGCCGAGGCGCGGTTCGCCGCGTCGGTGCAGCACAGCGGCATCGCGCAGGTGTACGACTACGGCGAGCAGGACGACCTCGCGTACCTCGTGATGGAGCTGGTCGTCGGGGAGACCCTGTCGCGGATCCTCGTGACGAAGGGCCGCCTGCCCGTCGACACCGCGCTGGACATCATCGGCCAGGCGGGCCGCGCGCTGCACGTGGCCCACGCGGCGGGGATCATCCACCGTGACATCAAGCCGGCGAACCTCATGGTCACCGCCAACGGCACCCTCAAGATCACCGACTTCGGCATCGCCCGCGGCGGCGGCTCGACCACGATGACCCAGACCGGTCAGGTCATGGGCACCGCGCAGTACATCTCCCCTGAGCAGGCGCGCGGCGCGACCATCACGCCCGCCTCCGACCTGTACTCCCTCGGCGTCGTCGCGTACGAGATCCTGGCCGGCGACCCGCCGTTCGAGGCCGACACGCCCCTCGCGCTCGCGCTCATGCACGTGCGCGAGGAGCCGGGTCCGCTTCCCAATGACATTCCCCCGGCCGTACGCGGCCTGGTCGACGCGATGCTCGCCAAGGACCCGGCCGACCGGCCGTCGGGCGCGCAGGAGGTCGCCGACCGGGCGCACGTGATCCGCCAGTCGCCTGGTCTCGCCGAGTACGACGGCGGGGCCGAGACCATGATCGTCGGAGCGGACGGCCCGCCGACCGGTCCCCGCGGTGCCACGACGGCCGGCGCGTCCGCGCTGGGCGGCATCGGCGAGCGGCTGCGCTCCGGCCGGGTCGCCGTCGTCGCGGCGTGCGCGGTGGTCCTCATCGGGGCGGGAGTCCTCACCGCCGGAAGCCTGATGAGGCACTCCGGCACCAAACTGGTGGACGGTAAACGCGTGGAACACACGGGTACGACCGATTCACCGAAGCACCAACGACGGCTGCCGAGTAGCCTGCCGTCGGATCGGCCCGTACCCTCGGACTCGTTCTCGTCACCATATTGGAGTCCGAGTTACAACCCTTCGCCGAGCGCGAGCAGCTCGGCGCCGACAACCAGACCCAGTAAAACGATCAAGCCCCCAAAGCGGACGCCTACAGCTCCGGCGACGGATCCGCCGCCGACCTCTCCGGACCCAGATCCTTCGAGCACTGCCGAAGGACAGCTAGGTTCTGAGGGCAGGGCGTAGACGACGAGGGAAAGTGCCAGATATGACTCAGCCTCGGCTTCTCGGTGGCCGTTACGAACTCGATGGTGTCATCGGGCGTGGCGGCATGGCCGAGGTCTACCGAGCCCGCGACCTCCGTCTCGATCGCGTCGTAGCGATCAAGACGCTCCGATCCGACCTCGCACGGGACCCCACGTTCCAGGCGCGGTTCCGTCGTGAGGCGCAATCCGCGGCGTCGCTGAACCACCCCTCCGTCATCGCGGTGTACGACACCGGCGAGGACGCGATGGACGGCAACCCGGTGCCGTACATCGTCATGGAGTACGTCGAGGGCCGCACGCTGCGGGACGTCCTCCGTGACGAGCAGCGGCTCATGCCGGACCGCGCGATGCAGATGACCGACGGCATCCTGCGGGCGCTGGACTACAGCCACCGCGGCGGCATCGTCCACCGTGACATCAAGCCCGCGAACGTCATGCTGACGACGCAGGGCGAGGTCAAGGTCATGGACTTCGGCATCGCGCGAGCGCTCGCCGACTCCGCGGCCACGATGACCGCCACCGCGCAGGTCATCGGCACCGCCCAGTACCTCTCGCCGGAGCAGGCGCGCGGTGAGCGCGTCGACGCCCGCAGCGACATCTACTCCACCGGGTGCGTGCTGTACGAGCTGATGACGGGGCGCCCGCCGTTCCAGGGCGACTCCCCGGTCGCCATCGCGTACCAGCACGTACGCGAGGAGCCGAAGCAGCCCTCGCAGCTCGACCCGTCGATCCCGCAGTGGGCGAACGCCATCGCGATGAAGGCGCTCGCCAAGGACCCCAACTACCGCTACCAGAGCGCGTCGGACATGCGCGCCGACATCCAGCGCGCCTCCCAGGGCATGCCGGTGTCCGCGCCGACGATGGCGATGAACGCCGGCACCCAGGTGATGCACGGTGGCGGCGGTCCGCCGACCCACGCGACCCGCCCGGCGACGATGGGCTACGACCTCCCGCCGGTGAACTACGCCGACCACGACGACGTCGAGGGGAACGGCAAGAAGGTCGCGCTCTGGGCGACCTTCGGTGTGCTGGCCATCGGCGCGATCATCGCCATGGTGGTGATCTTCACTGGTGGCGGCGGTGGCGGCGGCTCGAACGACAAGTTCTACAAGATGCCGGGTGACCTCGTCGGCAGCGACCAGACGACCGCCAAGCAGGAGCTGGTCGGGGCGGGCTTCCGCGACGCCAACATCAAGATCACCAAGCAGGCCGACGACAACGTCGAAAAGGGCCAGGTGATCAGCACCAACCCGGCTGCGGACACCCCGATCGAAAAGACCAAGCTGGCCACCACCCAGGTGACCCTGACCGTCTCGACGGGCAAGCCGAGGAAGAAGGTCCCCTCGGTCAAGGGGCTCAGCGAGGACGAAGCCAAGTCCCAGATCGAGGCCGCGGGCTTCAAGATCGGCTCCAGCAACACGCGCCCCTCCACGACCGTGCCGAAGGGCAACGTCATCGGCACCACGCCGGACGCCGGAACCAGCGCGGAGATCGGCTCCGACGTCTCACTGATCATCTCCGGCGGTCCGGGTAAGGCGGTCGTGCCGAACGAGGTCGGCAAGACGCTCGACGACGCGAAGAACGAGCTGCGAGGCAAGGGCTTCAAGGTGGCGGTCAGCTACGTCGACTCCCAGGACCAGCCGCCGAACACCGTCCTGCAGCAGACGCCGCAGGAGGGCGACTCCGCCAACAAGGGCAGCACGGTCACGCTGACGGTCTCACGGCAGCCCCAGCAGCAGCCTCCGAGCTTCCCGCCGAGCTTCCCGCCGCCGGGCGGTAACTAGCACGGGACACCGCGAGGGCCCTCGTACGCCGGAAGGCGTGCGGGGGCCTTCGTCGTTTCTGGAGGGGGTTCGCGCGGCCGTCTCACGCGCTGTCGTCCGTGTCCGGACATGAGGGAGGGCTTCCGCCGCTCGGGGGCAACGGCGGAAGCCCTCAATGGTGAATCCGATTCGCCCTCTAGGGCGTTACGGATCCCGCGCCGAATCTTTTGCCGAATGTCCCGATTCGCGACGGCAGTGTCGGGGCGCTCACAGCGTGTGGGTCAGCCAGTTGGCGAGAAGCCGGTGCCCGTGCGCGCTCAGCACCGACTCGGGGTGGAACTGGACCCCCTCGATCGGCCGCGTACGGTGCCGCACGCCCATGATCACGCCGTCCGGGGTGCGGGCGGTCACCACCAGCTCGGGCGGAACGGTCTCCGGGTCGAGCGCCAGCGAGTGGTACCGGGTGGCCGTGAAGGGGTCCGGCAGGCCGCGGAAGACGCCCTCGCCGTCGTGGCTGATCGAGCTGGTGTAGCCGTGCACGATCTCGGCGGCCGGGCCGACCGCGCCGCCGAAGACCGTCGAGATCACCTGGTGCCCGAGGCATACGCCGAGGACCGGGCGGCGGGCGTCACGGGCGATGTCGAGGCAGACGCCGGTGTCCTCGGGGCGGCCCGGACCCGGACTCAGCAGAACGCCGTCGAACGCCTCCACATCGGCGAGCGCGGTCTCGGAGCGGTCGCGTACGACACAGTCGGCGCCGAGCTCGCGGAGGTACTGCACGATCGTGTGGACGAAGCTGTCACGGTTGTCGACGACCAGGACGCGCCGTGCGACCCCGCTCGTCACGGGTGCGGCGTGGCGGGGGCCGAGGTGCCGCCGTCACTGACGGTGCCGTGGTCGAACTGGAGCTTCGGCTCCAGCCAGGGGAACACGAGGTACCAGAGCACGACCGCCACGAGCAGCACGGCGCCGAAGGCGGTGCCCACACGGGTCACGGGGTCTCCGGGCAGGTGCCTCCACAGCCAGGCGTACATCAGGCCCGTGCTCCCTTCACGCGCGGCACCGACGTCGCCATGCGGCCGAACACGATCAGCCGCTGCGCCGCGGAGTACTTGGGGTTGCAGGTCGTCAGCGTGATGAGCCGCTGCGTCGGGTCGGCCTTGGGGTGGTCGGGCACCGGCGCGGTGACGTTCACGTCGCTCGGCCGCACGACCTCCTTGCGCGTCACCGTGTAGGTGTACTGCTTGGCGCGCGTGTCGATGAGGATCTGGTCGCCGGTGCGCAGCTCGTTGAGCCGGTTGAAGGGCGCGAGGTACGTCGTGCGGTGGCCGGAGACGACGAAGTTGCCGATCTCGCCGGGCATCGCGGTGCCGGGGTAGTGGCCCGGCCCCTTCCGCAGGTCGGGGACTGACACGCCCTCGATGATCACGTAGTGGAAGCCCTTGCCGAGGCGCGGGATGCGGATGAGCGCGAGGCCGTGCCCGAGGCGTACGCGCTCGGTGGTCACCTTGCCGGGACCGCCGCTGGCCCACGTGCGGTCGAGCTCGTCACCCAGCTTGCTCTGCTGGTCCTGGGTGTACGCGCCGGTGCCCCACAGCTCGTACGCGACGAAGAGCAGGACGACGATGCCGGCGGTGATGCACAGCTCGCCGACGCTACGGATGAATATCCGCACCGGCGGGCTCCGGGACAGTGGCGTACTTGGGTGTGACGTTGCCCGTGTAGGCGGGCAGCGTCGTCTTCTTCAGGGTCTTCACGGTGTACCCGAGTCCATATTCGGCAACGTACTGGCGGTAGATCTGGATCTCCGGAGAGGCGCCGAGGGCGGCGCGCAGCCGCTCGGGGTCGCCCGTGGCGGTGATCCGGAAGGGCGGGGAGTACACGACTCCCTGCAAGATGAGCGTATTGCCTACGCAGCGGACGGCGCTGGTGGAGACCAGGCGTTGGTCCATTATTTGCATGCCGCTCGCACCTCCCGCCCACAGGGCGTTCACGACCGCCTGGACGTCCTGCTGGTGGACGACGAGGTCGTCGGGGCTCGGATCGCCCGGCACGCGGTCGCGGGGCGCGTCGTCGAGCGACACCCGTACGGCCCGGCCGGACAGCGGGGTGAACCCGGAGCCGACGGCGAGCCGGTCGGCCTCCCGCTGCGCGGCCTGGACGCGCGCGTCGCGGCGCCCGGCCTGGCGGCCCAGTTCGTCGACCTGCCGGTGCAGCCGGCGGTACGCCTCCTGGAAGCCCTGATAGCGGCGCTGCTCCTGGGCGATCAGCTCGGTGACCTTGGTACGGTCGCCGCCGCGCAGGTCGGTGCCGTGTGCCGTGCTGGCACTCGCCGCGAACAGCGTTCCGGCGAAAAGAGTGAGCAAAGGTATGGCGTGTCGCCAGGTGACGCTTTTCCGGTTTCCGGCCTGGTCACCCCCAGGTTTTCCGGTCATGGCTCACCCCACCGCCGCCAATATGGTCGTACGCTGCAATCCAGCGACTACGCTAACCGACAAACTGACCCATGCGCGGACCCGGCGTCCGACTGTGCCCGCCCCGAGGAGAGACCCACCGTGCCCAAGTCGAAGGTACGCAAGAAGGCCGTCTACACCCCGCCTCAGCGCTCGCAGAAAGTCGCCGTCAGCCCCCGGTGGCTGGTCCCGACGATGGTGGGATGCTGGCTGCTGGGCCTGGCCTGGATCGCCGTGTACTACGTGACCGCGAGCACCAGCACGACCGTGCCGGTGATGAGCACCCTCAGCAACTGGAATCTGCTGATCGGGTTCGGCGTGATCGTGATCGGCGTGGTTCTCTCGACCCGCTGGCGTTGACCGGTTCCCCACATGGTTATCCACAGCTTGTGGATGTCGATGTGAGGTTGTCCACAGCCTGATCGTTACGCTTACGCCCTGGCCCGTACGGGCCAGGGCGTATCGGCGCTCCCTCAGGAGGTGAGCGCGGTGGTCTGCACGACGGTCAGGATGATGAGGATCGCCGCGACCACCGCCGACGTCGCGACCTGCACGGTGTTCTGACGTGCTCGCGGCGCGTACGCGAACGCCACCGCCAGGATCGCCCCGGTGATCAGCCCGCCCACGTGGCCTTCCCAGGAGATCCTGGAGAAGCTGAACGTGAACATCAGGTTGATCAGGATCAGGAACGCGATGCCGCGCGTGTCGCTGCCCAGCCGGCGGCCCACCACGAAGTACGCCGCGAACAGCCCGAAGATCGCGCCGGAGGCGCCGACCGCGGGCTGCTGGGCGTCCACGAGATAGAGCAGGACGTTGCCGCCGAGCGCCGACAGGAAGTACAGGACGCTGAAACGCAGGCGCCCGAGGACCTGTTCGAGCTGCGGGCCCAGCACCCACAGCGCCCACATGTTGAACAGGATGTGGGTGATGCCGAAGGTGCCCTCGCTGAGCGGGATGTGCAGGAACGCCGCGGTGATCAGGCGGTACCACTCGCCGTGGGCGACACCGACGAGCTCTGCGCCCGACGAGGTGCGCATGAACGCCTCGCCGACCATCTCGAACCGGTCGGAGAACGACGGCGAGGCCATCTCGGCCAGGTAGGCGAGGACGTTGACCGCGATCAGCGACAGCGTCACGACCGGCCTGGCGTTGACCCGGCCGCCGAACACGGTGCGCGGCTGCCTGACCTGCCGGTTACCGTCGTGCACGCACTCCGGGCACTGGTGCCCGACCGCCGCGTCACGCATGCAGTCCGGGCAGATCGGCCGCTCGCAACGCGTGCAGCTCACGTACGTCTCGCGGCCCGGATGCCGGTAGCACGTCGGAACCTGGGGTGCCTGCGCCTCTGGATGATCGGTGCTCATCGCCTGCGTTCCTCGAGTCTCGGTACCTGTCCAACGACGGGCGCTCGTCACCGATTCCACAACGACGTCCGCGGACGCATCCTGTCAGATCGGTGATTGACATCGCTTGCCGTGGGAAGGGAGTTCGTCGAGACCGCACATTATGGAGGGCTTTTTTATGTCCCTACGAACGAGCAAGCGCAACATGCCCCAGGTCAACCTCAGCGGCTCACGTCTGCAGGCCGCGCAGGAGCTGGTTTCGGACAATGCCCGAAAGGCGGCTCGCCAGATGGGGCCGACCTCCCGCCAGGCCAAGAAGATGGCGGCCGAGCGGATGACCGACGCACGTGACTGGAGTGCGCCGCGCCTGGACCAGGCCGGTCACTACATCGAGCACGAGGTCGGTCCGCGCATCAACGAGCTTCTCCATCGGGCGTCCGAGAGGGTCGAACCGCCGAGAGCCGGACGCGGCCGCAAGGGCTTCGCCGCGGCGCTCATGGTCGTCGGCGGTGGCCTCGGCGCGGCCGGCGCGATCGCCACGCGGCGGAACGCCAAGCGCAAGGCGGACGACACCGACCCGACGACCGTGTCCTCGGACCACCTCGCGGCGGTGTCGAACAACGGCGGCAGCACGGAACACGCAAGAATTCCATGACCCGCGGTTTCACGAGAGCCCGGCCGGTCTCCGGCCGGGCTCTCGCGCTGTCCGGGCCCCGGTGACACAGCACCCACGAATGTCATTCGGTATGACCCGGTACGGTCTTCTGCATGTCGTTGAGGTCGACGTTGTCCGCCGCGGGCCGCAGGGCGCTGGCGGTGGCGGTGCACCGGGGCTGGGAGTGGATCCGCGAGCACGGCGAGATCACTCCGAGCACTCCGGCGGGCCGGCGGTTCGGGTATCTCGGTGACGGGGCCTGCATCGGCTTCCCCACCGGCGCGCTGTACGGGGAGCCGTGGATCCGGATCGGCGACCACACGCTGATCGGCGTGCACGTCACGCTCTCGGCGGGCTTCGTCCCCGACCTCGATCTCGGGCCGGACCCCATCGTCGTGATCGGGAAGGCCTGCTCGATCGGGCGGGGGTCGCACATCGTCGGGCACCAGTCGATCGAGATCGGCAACGACGTGTTCACCGGCCCGTACGTCTACATCACCGACCAGAACCACGGCTACGCCGACCCCGACACGCCCGTCGGCCGCCAGTGGCCGGTCAACGACTCGGTGGTGATCGGCGACGGCTGCTGGCTGGGCGCCGGCGCGATCATCCTGCCCGGCACCAGGCTCGGGCGGAACGTCGTGGTGGCCGGGGGAGCCGTGGTGCGCGGGGAGTTCCCCGACCACAGCGTGATCGGTGGCGTTCCGGCCAAGGTCATCAGGAGGTACGACCCGGCGACGGGCTGGCGTCCGCCGATGCCGGAGGCACCCCTGGACGAGGCGACCCTGGCGGCGATCGCCCGGCTGAGCGACACGGACGGAATCGCGAGCTGACGCTCAGCCGGAGCCCACGACCACGAGGCCGGACTCGTAGGCGAACACCACGGCCTGGGCGCGGTCGCGCAGGCCCAGTTTGGTCAGCAGGTTGCTCACGTGCGTCTTCACCGTGTGCTCGCTGACGACGAGCTCGGCGGCGATCTCGGAGTTGGACAGCCCCCGTGCGACCTGCCGGAGCGTGTCGACCTCGCGGTCGGTCAGCTCGCCGATGCGCCGTTTCAGTGCCGGGTGCGCGGTGCCCCGGCGTACGACGTCCTCGATCAGGCGGCGGGTGACGGCCGGGGCGAGCAGCGCCTCCCCCGACGCGACGAGCCGCACCGCGCGTACGAGGTCGTCGCGGCGGACGTCCTTCAGCAGGAAGCCGCTGGCGCCGGCGCGCAGCGCGTCGTACACATAGTCGTCGACGTCGTACATGGTCAGGACCAGCACCTTCGCGGACGTACGCCGGCAGATCTCGGCGGTCGCGCGTACGCCGTCGACGCCGGGCATGCGGATGTCCATCAGCACGAGGTCGGGATCGAGGTCGACCGCCTTCTCGACGGCCTCCGCGCCGTCGGCCGCCTCTCCCACGACCGAGATGTCGTCGTGGGCGTTGAGGATCAGGGTGAAGCCGGCGCGGAACAGGTCCTGGTCGTCGACGACGAGTACGCGCACGGGCTATCCGATGGGGAAGGTCGCGGTGACGGTGAACCCGCGAGGATCGATGGTGAGGCTGCCGCCACAGGCTTTCACGCGCTCGCGCATGCCGGTGATGCCGTGTCCCTCGCGGAGGTCCTCGGCGCCCTTGCCGTCGTCGCCGACCTCGACGGTCAGCTCGGTGTCGGACCAGGTCAGGCACAGGCGCACGGTACGCGCGGCGGCGTGGCGCAGGGTGTTGGTCAGGCTCTCCTGGACGATCCGGTACGCCGCGATGTCCGCGCCGGCCGGTACCCGGCGGCGTTCGCCGCGTTCGTCGACGATCACTTCGAGCCCGGTGCGGCGCGCGTGCTCGGCCAGGCCCGCGAGCGCCCCGAGGCCGGGCATCGGCGACTGGTCGGCGCGGAGCGCGCCGAGGATCAGCCGTAGCTGCCCGATGGCCTCCCGCCCGGTCTCGGCGATCGCCTCGAAGGCGGCCTCGGCCCGCGCCGGGTCGGACCGTACGACGAGCGGGCCGGCCTCCGCCTGCACGGCCATCAGCCCGACGGAATGGGTCACGATGTCGTGCATGTCGCGTGCGATCCGGGTGCGCTCCTCGGCGAGCGCGGCGGCGCGCTCCTCCTCGATGCGGCGCGTACGCTCGGCGATCGCCTCGCGCTGAGCCCGGCGCGCCCGCGTGCCGACGCCCAGGGCGTACGCGGCGACGTAGGCCGTGATGACCGTACGGAACGTGTCGATGTTCTCGTGCGGCACGACCAGGGAGAAGATCACCCCGGCGGCCAGGACCACCACGCCGATCGCGCGCCAGGTCCGCGAGGCGTACGCGGCGAACGTGTAGGTGCACACCAGCGGCCCGTACGGCACGAGGAGCGCCGGCGGGTCCGTCAGCGTGTGGTCCACGACCGCGAGCACCGTCATCGCCACGCCCGTCACCAGGCTCACGGAGATGATGAACGAGCGCCGCCACAGCACCGGCACGGACGTCAGCACGGCGAGGCCCAGCACCCACCACGGCTGCGGACGGGGCAGGAGCGAGGGAACGACCGTGACGGCCGTGACGAAGGCGGCGATCGCCACGTCGGCCTTCGCCACTCTGAGCAGGCTCGATGGCACCCGGTCTCCCGAAATCAGCGGTTCGCCCGAGTATGCACGTCGCGCGTACGGCCGCGCCTCCCTCGCCAGACTGACTCCGGCCTCACTCTCACGGCCGAAGAGTCCTGTCAGCGACTTGTCAGCGGGTTCGCGACGAATGTGCGTGCATTATCAGCGACCTGCCGGAAAGTGGGGGCATGACAGAGATGATCCGGGCCGAAGGCCTGAAGAAGCGCTTCGGGGCCACCCAGGCGCTGGCGGGCGTGGACCTTCGCGTCCAGAAGGGGACGGTGCTCGGCGTGCTCGGGCCGAACGGCGCCGGCAAGACCACCGCGGTCCGCACGCTCGCCACCCTCATCAAGCCGGACGAGGGCCGCGCCGAGGTCGGCGGGTACGACGTGGTGAAGGACGCCGCGAAGGTACGCAGGCTGATCAGCCTCACCGGCCAGTACGCCTCGGTGGACGAGGAGCTGACCGGCACCGAGAACCTCATCATGATCGCCCGGCTGATCGGGATGAGCCGCCCGGACTCCCGGCAGCGCGCCCGCGAGCTGCTCGACCGCTTCGACCTGTCCGGCGCCGCCGGGCGCGCCGCCAAGACCTACTCCGGCGGCATGCGGCGCCGGCTCGACCTCGCCGCGGGCCTCGTCAGCGAACCCCAGGTGATCTACCTCGACGAGCCGACCACCGGCCTGGACCCGCGCGCCCGCAACGCCGTGTGGGACACGGTCCGCGGGCTCACCGACGACGGCGCGACCGTCCTGCTCACCACCCAGCACCTCGACGAGGCCGAGGCGCTCGCCGACGAGATCGTGGTCGTCGACCGCGGCCGCGTCGTCGCCGAGGGCACCTCCGAAGAGCTCAAGGCCAAGATCGGCGGGCAGACGCTCGCCGTGCGCACCGTGGACCGCGCGCGTACGCCCGAGGTCGCCGAGGTCGTCGCCCAGGTCACCGGCTCGCGGCCGGAGTCCGACCACGACACCGGGCTGGTCACGGCGCCGCTCGACGACCCCGCGCTCCTGGCCGCCGTCGTACGGCGCCTCGACGACAAGGGGATCGTGGCGTCCGAGCTCAGCCTGCGCCTGCCCAGCCTCGACGAGGTCTTCCTCAGCCTCACCGGCCACACCACCGACGACGAAGGGAGCGCGGCATGACCGCCACCGCTCTGGAGACGATCCCGCAGGGCCGCGCCCGCCAGGCCCTCGCGAACGGGCTGACGCTCGCCTGGCGCAACGTCATGCAGCTCAAGCACTCGCCCGAGAAGCTGATGGACGTCACGTTGATGCCCGTCGTCTTCCTCCTGATGTTCCTGTACGTCTTCGGCGGCGCGGTGGCCGGCAGCACCCACGCGTACCTCGAACAGCTCCTGCCGGGCCTGGTCGCCCAGATGGCGATGTTCGCCTCGATGGGCCTCGGCGCGTCGATGTGCGAGGACATCCGCAAGGGGGTGTTCGACCGGTTCCGCAGCCTGCCGATCGCGCGCTCCTCACCGCTCCTGGGCGCGGTCATGGGCGACACGATCCGCTTCTTCGTCACGATGGTGATGCTGGTCGCGTTCGGCTCGCTGCTCGGCTTCCGCTTCCACGCGAGCCCGCTGTCGGTGCTCGCGGCGTTCGGCCTCGCGTACGTGTTCTACTTCGCGATCTGCTGGATCTCAGTGCTCATCGGCCTCGTGGCGCCGTCGCCCGAGACGGTTCAGGGGCTCGCGTTCATCTGGACGATGCCGCTGACGTTCGGCAGCAGCGTGCTCCTGGCCAACACCCGGACGATGCCCGGCTGGCTACAGGCGTGGGTGAAGGTCAACCCGGTGACCCACCTGGCCGACTCCGTACGCGCCCTCACGGTCGGCGGGCCGATCGGCGACCACGTCTACTACACGCTCGCGTGGGCGATCGGGATCGTCGTGGTGACCTTCCCGGCGGCCATGTTCATGTACGGGCGCAAGGTCTGACTCACGGCGTGAGCGCGAGGACCTCCTCGCGCGTACGGCCGCGGCCGCGCTCGTACGCGGCGTCGAAGGCCTCACGGCCGAGGGCGCCGAGCGCGGCCGCCGTGGCCCGGTCGACCTCCAGGCTCCAGGGTTCGAGGAACCCGCGCGTCTCGCGTCCGGCGCCGAGGAGCTCGGCGGCGCGCGCGTGCTCGCCCCGAGCGGCGGCCAGCGCGGCGAAGCCCTCGACGAGGGTCGCCACGAGACGGTCCACCGGCATGGCGGCGATGCGGGCGATGGCACGCATCGCCGTCTCGTGCCAGCGGGCCGCCGCCGCCAGGTCGCCCTCCTGCTCGGCGAGGCAGGCGCGCTTGCTGTACGTCAGCGCGGTCCCCTGGCCGAGGTCCACCCGCGCCTTCCTCGGCTCGATCAGCGCGATCGCGGCGTCCAGCCGCGAACGCGCCTCGTCGAAGTCGCCCTCACGGCGCGCCAGCTCGCTGAGCCAGACCAGGCCGCTCGCGGCGTCCCCGAACTCGCCGATGCGCTTCGCGGCGTGGACCCCCCGCTCGATGTCGGCGCGCGCGGCCTCGACCTCACCGGTCATCGCGCGCGCCCGGCCGAGCACGATCAGCAGCCCGGCGGCCTGGTCGGGGCTGACGCCTTCGACGGCGTACCCGTAGGCCTCCTCGACGGCCGCCACCGCGTCGGCGTACCGGCCCCGCACCAGCGCGATCTCGGCGCGGGCGACCAGGCTGCTGCCCATCCCCCAGCGGTCGCCGACCTCGCGGAACCCGGCGTACGCGGCGTTCGCGACCTCCTCGGCCCGGTCGATCTCCGCACGGTTGAAGGACAGGTACGCCACGAACACCTGGCGTGCCGCGCGGGTCCAGGGATCCGGGTGGTCCGCGAGCCTGTCCAGCTCACGCTCGGTCTCCTCCAGCCGGCCGGCGAGCAGAGCCGCGAGCGGAGGGCAGAGCGCCAGCGCCGGATGGGTGGAGTCCGGGCCGATCCTGCGGGCGGTGTCCTGGATGGCCGAGGCCAGGGCCTCCGGCTCCGGGCCGCCGTCGCGGCTCATCTCGGTGACGAGGCCCGCCGTGAAGCCGCAGATCGCGTACGCGTCGTGGGTGCCCGGCGGCGGGCCGTCCCCGACGATCCCCCAGACCTCGACGGCCCAGCTCCCCGCCTCGGCCTCGTAGTCGCTCAGGATCCAGTACCAGACGAGCGCGCCCACGAGACGCAGAGCGGTCTCCACGTCACGCGTGTCGATCGCGTGCCGCAGCGCGGTGTTGCAGTTGTCGCGCTCGGCCGTCAGGCGCCCCGCCCAGACGAGCTGGTCGTGCCGGCGCAGCTCCGGCTCGGCGCGCTCGGCGAGGTCGAGGAAGTACGCGGCGTGGGCGTCCCGCACGCGCTTGTCCTCGCCGGCCTCGGCGAGACGCTCCGCGGCGTACGCGCGCACGGTCTCCAGCAGCCGGTAGCGGACCTCGGTGTCGCCCTCCGCCATCACCAGCGACTTGTCGACCAGCGAGGCGATCACGTCGATGACGTCCTCGCCGAGGACCTGCTCCGCGCTGGCGGGCGTCGCGCCGCCGTTGAACACCGAGAGGCGGCGCAGCACCGTGCGCTCGGTCTCGTCGAGCAGCTCCCAGCTCCAGTCGACGACGGCGCGCAGCGTCTGGTGCCTCGGCAGGGCCGTACGGCTGCCGACGTTCAGGAGCCGGAAACGGTCGTCGAGGCGTTCGGCCACCTGCGCCAGCGTCAGCGCGCGCAGCCGCGCCGCGGCCAGCTCGATGGCCAGCGGCACCCCGTCGAGCGCCCGGCAGACCTGGACGACACCTCCGACCGTGTCGTCGTCCACGATGAAGCCGGGGCGCGCGGCGGCGGCGCGGTCGGCGAACAGGCGTACGGCGTCGTGGGCGAGAGCCGCCTCCGCGCGGGAGTCCGGCGGCGGCAGGGCGAGGGAGGGGACCGGGCACAGCGACTCGCCCGTGATGCCGAGCGGCTCGCGGCTCGTGGCCAGGACGCGTACGCCCGGGGCCGCCGCCAGCAGGTGGTCGGCCAGCCGCGCGACCGCGTCGATGAGGTGCTCGCAGTTGTCCAGGACCAGGATCAGCCGCTTGTCGGCCAGCACGGCGGTGAGGCGGGCGAGCGGCTGGACGATCTTCCGGAAGTCGAGGAGGTGCGTCTCGGGGAGGTCGACCGCCGTGAGCACCGCCTGCGGGACGTCCAGCGCGGCGCGCACCGGCGCGAGGGGCACGAACCACACGCCGTCGGGCGCGGTCGCGGTCAGACGGCTCGCCGCCTCGGTCGCGAGGCGCGTCTTGCCCGCGCCGCCGGGCCCGGTCAGCGTGACGAGCCGCGCCCGGCCGAGCAGTGCCTCGACGCGGCCGATCTCCTCGTCGCGGCCGACGAAGCTGGTGAGGGGAGAGGGCAGGTTGGTGCGGGGGGAGGGCGGGTCGCTGCGGGCCTCGTCTGTCTCCCCGCGCCGCAGGATGGTGAGGTGGACGGCGGCAAGGGCGGGCGACGGGTCGACGCCCAGCTCATCGGCGAGCGCGCGCCGGGTGTCCTCGTACACGGTGAGCGCGTCGGCCTGACGGCCCGCGGCGTCCAGGGCCCGCATGAGCTGGCCGCACAGCCTCTCCCGCAGCGGATGGAGCACGATGAGCTCCTCCAGCTCCGGGACCAGGCTCGCCGGGTCCGCCGTGTCCGTTTCGATGCGGTCCTCGATCGCCCTGAGCCGCAGCTCGTCGAGCCGTACGATCGGCCCCGCGGCGAAGGGCATACGCTCCACGTCGGCGAGCGCCGGGCCGCGCCACATGCCGAGGGCGCGCCTCAGCGTGTCCGCCCGCCGGCCGGGGTCCCGCTCGTTACGCGCCGCCGTGACGAGCCGCTCGAACACCACGGCGTCGACGTCAGCCGGATCCACCGCCAGCCGGTACCCGCCCGGCCGCGACTCGACGGCGTCGCGTACGCCGGTGGCCCTCAGCCGCGACACGAGCGCCTGCAGCGCGTTGGCCGCGCCGGACGGCTTCGCGCCGGACCAGAGATCACCGATCAGACGCTCGGCCGAGACCGTACGCCCGGCGTCGAGGGCGAGCCGTATCAGCAGGGCGCGCACGAGGGGGCCGCCGACCGAGATGGGCCGGTCCGTCTCGTCGCGAATGTCGAGAGGCCCGAGGATGCGGATGCGCACGTCGCCATTGTCCCCAAAGTCACGGGGTTCCGTGGCGGCCACCTGGGGGAGGCTGTCAGGGCGGACACCGACGGTTACCTATAGTGACCGTAGAGTGATGATCGGTAGGCGGAAGGCGGAGGCATGAGCGCCACGGAGCGCAGCATCTACGACCTGATCGGCGGCGAGGAAGCGCTGGTCGACGTGGTCGACGACTTTCACGCGCGGGTGCTCGCCGACCCGGCTCTGCGGCCCTTCTTCGCCGGTGTCCCGTGCCGTTTCAAGAGCCACCAGATGGAGTTCTTCGGCGAGGCGCTGGGCGGGCCCCACCCGTACACCGGCGCGCCGCTACGCGAGGCCCACCACGGCCGAGGCATCCAGCGCCGTCACTTCGACCTGGTCGCGGCACACCTGGTGGACGCCCTGCTCGCCGCCGGCGTGGCCCCGCCGATCGTCGGCGAGATCATCTCCGTGATCCTGCCGCTGGCTCCTGAGATCATCTCCCAGCCGCTCATGGCGTGAGCTTTCGGTACATGATGTGCAGGCCGACGTAGCCTTTGACGGGGTGGCGGAAGCCCTCGGGCAGCGTCGTCATGATCTCCATGCCGAGGTCGCGCCAGAGCCGTACGGCGCGTTCGTTGGTCTCCACGACCGCGTTGAACTGCATGGCACGGAACCCGTCCGCACGCGCCCGCTCGAGTACGTGCTCGGCAAGGGCACGCCCGGCACCGCGCCCTTCATGATCGGGATCGACCATGAAACTGGCCGTGGCGATGTGGCCGGCCGGGCCTGCGTGGTTCGCGCCACTGTTGGCGGTACCGATGACCGTGCCGCCGTCGACGGCCACGAAGGTACGCCCGGGCGGCTCGGGGAACCACATGGTGCGGGCGAGGTCCTCGGTGACGTCGCGGTCCCAGGAGAATGTCTCACCTGCGGCGACGATGCGGCGCATGAAGGGCCAGATGGCCGGCCAGTCACCGGGAACCGCGTCTCTGATCTGCATGGGGTCAGGATGTGAGGTGTCCCACGCTGGTGGCAAGCGAATTACGTACCGCTACCCTGTAGGGGTATGTTGTGGGTCATGGTTGAAGGAGGAAACATGATCACCACCCGCTACGCGGTCACGGGCATGACATGCGGCCACTGCGTGTCAGCGGTCAGCTCCGAGGTCGGACGCGTCGAGGGCGTCACGGGCGTCGAAGTCGACCTGCCCACGGGAGCGGTCACGGTCACCAGCAGCGCTCCCCTCGACGACGCGGCGATTCACGCCGCGATCGACGAAGCGGGATACGAGCTAGCGAGCTCTTGACGGGGATGGAACCCGCGCAGGTCGACCTGACCATCGGCGGCATGACATGCGCCTCATGCGCCAACCGCATCGAGAAGCGCCTCAACCGGCTCGACGGCGTGACCGCGACGGTCAACTACGCGACCGAGAAGGCCAGAGTCAGCTTTGGCGGCGCCGTGACACGCGCCGACCTGATCGCCCAGGTGGAGAAGGCGGGGTACTCCGCGTCCGTACGCCCGACCCCCTACGACCGGCCTGCCACCGACGCCACGGACGCACCTCCGGCCCCGAGCGGCCGGCTCACGGACGTACCCGCCGCCCCGCATGACCAGCCGACGGGTGGCACGACGGACGTACCCGCCGCCCCGCGCGACCGGTCCGGCGCCAGCGCCACGGAGGCACCTCGGCCCCACGGGGCCAGCTCGCGGACAGCACGACGGACGCACCTACCGCCCCGCGCGACCGGCCCGCCGCCACGGACGCATCCTCCGCCGACGACGGCACCGGCGCCGCCATGCCCACGGCCTCACGTGGGTTGGCCACCGCTGCCGGGCTCCCGGCTCACTCGGGCTCCGCGACCGGCTCGACGTCGACGCCGTACCTCCGGCGCCGCACGGTTTCCGCCTCCGGCTCTCCACGGCAGGGCTCTCGATTTCGCCGGACTCCGCGGCCGGTTCGGCGCCACTGCCGCGACCCGTGGGCTTCTCGGGCGGCTGGTCGTCAGTGCCGGGTTGGCGTTGCCGGTGGTCGTGCTCGCGATGGTGCCCGTGGTGCGGTTCGCGTACTGGCAGTGGGTGTCGCTCGTGCTGGCCACGCCGGTCGTGCTGTGGGGCGGGTCGCCGTTCCATGTCGCCGCGCTCAAGAACCTTCGGCTCCGGGCCGCGACCATGGACACCCTCGTGTCCATGGGTACCGGCGCGGCGTTCGGCTGGTCCGTGTTCTCCGTGTTGTTCTCCGGGCACGTCTATCTGGAGGTCGCCTCCGGGGTGACCGTGTTCCTGCTGGCCGGGCGCTACTTCGAGGCGCGGTCGAAACGCCGTGCCGGCGCGGCTCTGCGGGCCCTGCTGGAGATGGGCGCCAAGGAGGTCGCGGTTCTGCGGGACGGGCGGGAGGAGCTGATCCCGGTCGGCTCGCTGACGCCGGGGATGATCTTCGTGGTCCGGCCCGGGGAGAAAGTCGCGACCGATGGGGTCGTCGTCGACGGGGTCTCGGCGGTGGACGCGAGCATGCTCACCGGTGAGCCGGTTCCCGTCGAGGTCGGTCTCGGTGACCCCGTCACCGGCGCGACCGTGAACACCGGGGGCCGTCTCATCGTCCGGGCGACGCGGGTCGGTGCCGGCACGAAGCTCGCTCAGATGGCGCGGCTCGTCGAGGAGGCGCAGAACGGCAAGGCCCAGGCTCAGCGCCTCGCCGACCGTATCTCCGGGATCTTCGTCCCCTCCGTCATCGTCATCGCGCTGGCCACCCTGGGCGGCTGGCTGATCATCGGTGCGCCCGCCACCAGCGCGTTCGCCGCCGCGGTCGCGGTGCTGATCATCGCCTGCCCGTGCGCGCTCGGGCTGGCCACGCCGACGGCGCTGCTCGTGGGTACCGGGCGCGGGGCGCAGCTCGGCATCCTCATCAAAGGTCCCGAGGTGCTGGAGTCCACCCGCGTCGTCGACACGATCGTGCTGGACAAGACGGGCACCGTGACCACCGGTCGCATGAGCCTGGTCGACGTCGTGACGGACGGCTCCGCGGACGAGGCGCTCCGGCTGGCCGCCGCCGTGGAGACCGCCTCCGAACACCCCATCGGGCGCGCGATCGCCGCCGCGGCCGTACGCCGGGGGCCCCTGCCCGCCGTGACCGGCTTCCAGAACACCGAGGGCCTGGGCGTACGCGGCACCGTCGAGGGCCACGCGGTCGTCGCGGGCCGCGCCTCCCTGTTCGGCGACCTCCCCGGCGACCTGGCCCGCGCGAAGGCCACGGCCGAGGCCGCCGGGCGTACGGCCGTGGTCGTCGGCTGGGACGGCCGGGCCCGCGCGGTACTGGTCGTCTCCGACACCGTGAAGGACACCAGCGCCGAGGCCGTCGAACGCCTGCGCGCGCTCGGCCTGACCCCGATCCTGCTGACCGGCGACCACGAGGCCGCGGCGCGTACGGTCGCGGCCGAGGTCGGCATCACCGAGGTGATCTCCGAGGTACTGCCCGCCGACAAGGTCGACGCCGTGAAGCGCCTCCAGGCCGCCGGGAAGACCGTCGCGATGGTGGGAGACGGCGTCAATGACGCCGCCGCCCTCGCCCAGGCCGACCTGGGCATCGCCATGGGCACCGGCACCGACGCCGCCATCGAGGCCGCCGACCTGACCCTGGTCCGAGGCGACCTGCGTACGGCCGCCGACGCGATCCGGCTGTCACGCCGCACCCTGGCGATCATCAAGGCGAACCTGTTCTGGGCCTTCGCCTACAACCTCGCCGCCCTGCCCCTGGCCGCCGCCGGCCTGCTCAACCCGATGATCGCGGGAGCGGCGATGGCGTTCTCCAGCGTCTTCGTCGTGACCAACAGCCTCCGCCTGCGCCGCTTCCACTGACGCCTCGCGATCGCTGGTTCACCGCCATGCGCGCCCATCTGTGGCCTCCGTAGGGTCGGCCGACGGTCGCCGAGGCCCTGCTGCCACGCGCGCCCCGCGTCCGGCCTCCGTAGAGTCGTCGGGTCACCGACCATCGGAGGAATGCCGTGCCCCTGCCCCTGCCACGTCTCGACCGTTCGAGCGTCGTCGTCCCGCCGCCCGAGGACGGTGCCGGTCACTGGGCGGGCGCGCCCAGTGCGTGCCTGGTCGGCGGGGTGATCTACCTCGCGTACCGCCTGCGCCGTCCGGTCGGGGAGGGCCGCGGGTACGCCGTGGTGGTCGCGCGGTCGCTGGACGGCGAGACGTTGGAGACCCTCAAGGTCATCCAGCAGGAGGAGATGCGCACCGACTCGCTGGAGCGCCCCGCGCTGACGGTCACCCCGGACGGCATCTGGCGGCTGTACCTGAGCTGCGCGACGCCGGGCACCAAGCACTGGCGTGTCGAGGTCCTGGAGGCGGCCGACCCGCTGGGCTTCGACCCTGTCACGGCGCAGGTGGTGCTGCCGGGCAGTGAGAGCGTCGGTGTCAAGGATCCGGTGATCGTGTACGACGACGGCACCTGGCACCTGTGGGCGTCCTGCCACCCCCTGGCGGACCCGGACGAGGCCGACCAGATGGTCACCGACTACGCCACCAGCCCCGACGGCCTCGACTGGACCTGGCACGGCACCGCCCTGACCGGCCGTCCCGGCGCCTGGGACTCCCGTGGCGTACGCGTCGCGGCGGTCGTCGCGGAACGCGGGGCGATCCAGGCGTACTACGACGGCCGCGCCGGCGCCGAGGAGAACTACGAGGAACGCACCGGTATCGCCACCGGCCGCGAGTACGCCTCCCTCGTCCCGGAGGGAACCGAGATCGCCTCCTCCCCGCACGCCGGCGGAGGCCTGAGGTACGTGTCCGCCGTACGCCTCCCCGACGGCCTGTGGCGCCTGTACTACGAGGCGACCCGCGAGGACGGCGCCCACGAACTGCGCACCGAGGTCGTCTGACCCTACGACGGGCGCAGGCGGGCGCGGGTGGCGGTGACCAGGGCCATGATCTGGTCGGCGACGCCGGGGGCCACCGCGATGGTGGCCCCCGAGTCGTACGTGTGCGAGGTGCCGTCGGCGTCCAGGACCACGGCGCCGGCCTCGCGGGCGATGACGACTCCGGCGGCGGTGTCCCACGGGTTGTTGGACATCGTCAGGCTCGCGTCGAGCCGGCCGTCGGCGACCCAGGCCAGGTCGATGGCGGACGAGCCCAGCATGCGTACCCGCTGGACCTCCCCGGCCAGGCGCTCGCTGAGGGCCACGCGCAGGTGGTTCTTCTCCTCGGCGCCGTCGCCGACCGCGTAGTCGCCCAGGGCCACGACCGCGTCGCTCAGCCGGGTCGTCGTGCTCGCCCCGATGCGGCGGTCGCCCAGGTGCGCGCCCTCGCCCTCGGCGGCCCAGTAGCGGGCGCCGAGGAGCGGAAGGTCGATGACGCCGAGGACGGCTCGGTCGCCGCGCATGAGACCCAGCGAGACGCCGCACAGCGGGATGCCGCGTACGAAGTTGGCGGTGCCGTCGATCGGGTCGAGCGCCCACAGCAGGTCGCCGCCGTGGCCGCCGGTGATGCCCTCCTCCTCGCCGAGCACCGGGATCTGCGGCGTCAGCTCCCTCAGATGGGCGCGTACGGCGCGTTCGACGGCGAAGTCCAGCTCGGTGACCATGTCGCGGTCGCCCTTGGAGGTGAGCAGGCCGGGGGCGCGGGAGCGCATCAGGTCGTTCGCGATCGAGGCGGCCTCCATCGCGGCGCTCAGCAACGCCGTCACAGCGCACGGCTCCGTTCCGAGATCTCCTCGTAGATCCGCGCGAAGGCGTCGTACAGGCCCGGGGACTCCTGGCCGCCGCGCAGCACGAACGTCGGGCAGTCGACGCCGCGCGCACGCGGCAGGTACGGCTGCACCACGCACGTCTCGCCGTCGACCAGCAGGATGCCGAACCGGATCGTCTCGTCGTACACCCCGATCGACAATCGCTTCCCCGCCTCGGGCGGCAGGCGGTCGCGCAGCCGTGTCAGGACGCCGATGTTGAGGCGCGTGAGCATGATCAGCTGCTCGTCGGTGTACCCCTCCTCGCGCTCGCGCTCCCTGATGGCCTCGCCGTCGGGGTCGAGGAACAGGCAGTGCAGCTCGGTGCCGCTCTCGACCAGGCGGCGTAGGTCCTGGTCGGGGTACTGCTGGCAGATGAGGTTCAGCGACAGGCCGGAGGCCCTGATCTCGTCGGCCTCGCCGAAGATCGTGTGCGGCGGCATGCGGTAGGTGAACTCCGCGCGGGTCGCGAAGACGGCGGTGACGTCGGCCAGCGGGAGGTCCTGCGCGCATGAGCCGCAGCCGGCCGGAGGCGTACGGCGGCGGCCGGTCAGCACCTCTTCGGGGCAGGGCGCGAAAAGCTGGTCGGCCGTCCAACCGGGGAACATGTTCTCCAGCACGCGGCAGTGGTCGGTGTAAGGGAGGCGTTTGAGCTCGCCGGAGGTCCAGCGGTGGAGCTGTGCCCTGCTGGGCGCGGTGCCGACCAAGTGTCGATCGACCCTTTTGGCGGCTTCGTCGTATACAGCCCTAAAAATGCCGTAGCGGTGCCACTGCTGCTGCCGCAGCAGGATTTGGAGGAGGATCGGCTGCCGTGGCACGGTTACGCCCTCTCTCGTGGTGTCTGCGACGTCAGATTAACCCGTCGTGACTACGCAAAGAGACGGAGTCGAGACAATGAGTAGACATTGACGTCGAAGATTGTCCGCCGAAGTTGTCGCATGGAAACCGTGATTGGACGGATGCTGGTCTTCATGGGGATTCACGGCGGCGGTGCCACCCGGCCATGAGCATCAGTCACAAAGAGAAGCTGCGCCTACTTTCGGTCTTATGCCGGGAGCTCGTCGGCCTAGGCCTGCACGTCGGGATGAGCGACGCCAAGCCCGCGCTGCTCGTACGCCTCGGGTGCCTGGATCCACGATTGTGGATCTCGATCAGCGCGACCGGCGAGTTCTTCGAGTGGCGGCGCGGCACGCACGCGGCCACCGATCCGGTGGGCGCCGCCCACCGGATCGCGGACTCCTCCTGAGCCCTACCTGCCGAGCAGGCGCTCCGCCATGTCGTCCAGGAAGCCCGCCACCAGGTCACGGAACTGCCCGGGCGCGTCGACCCACGGCCAGTGCCCGCACTCGTGCATGAGGCTGAGCCGCCCGTCCGGGTACGCGGACGCGACGAGCCGCGCCGGCGCCGTACCCGACATGCCGTCCTGCTCACCCGCGATCGCGAGCACGGGGTTCGGCACGGAGGCGAGCCGCGCGACCTGGTCGGGCGCGGGCGGCCGGTAGAAGCTCTGCCGCAGCCAGAACGGCGGCTCGGGATACTCGGCGGCGTGGTGGGCACGCGCGGCCTCGGACCACGTCCCGTACTCCCACGGCTGCGCGCCGGCGTCCTTGGCCTGCTTGCCGCCCGGCTCCCCGGCACGCCGCTTCCTGATCGCGGCCACCTCGGCCTCGTCCACCTCCCGCTCGACCCGCCCCGCGGGCGTGACCAGCACAAGGCTCCCGAGACGCTCGGGATAACGAACCGCGAACTCCTGCGCCGTCAGCGTGCCGGCCGAGTGCGCGAGCACGTCGGCGCGCCCGAGGTCGAGGTGGCGGAACAGCGCCTCGACGTCGTGGGCCTGCTCGGTGAACGCGCAGGTCGCCGGGTCCGTGGGAATGTCGGACCGCCCGGCACCGCGGGCGTCGAGCAACACGAGCGTACGGTGCCGGTCCAGGCCACCGAGATCGCCGAGACTGCGGACGTCTCCCCCCGGGCCACCGGCGAGACAGACCAGGGGTGGCCCGCTGCCGTAGATCGAGTAGAACAACTCGGTTTCGTCATAGGACCTGAAGCGCGACACGGACGCATCTTTCCAGCGGCAACGGTGCAATGCGCACCGAACACGCTTAAAGCAAAAAGCACGTGGAATTCCTCGTACACCTTTGGGTAGCGAAGACATACCCACTCCCGGCCCGTGGCTCGCACCGAGCTGCTCCCTATACAGGACGCTACCTGGGAAGCCACATCGCGAACGCCACATTTCCGCCCAGTCACGTCCCGGTGTCTTCTCGGCGAGCCCGCGACCGCGAACTCGTCCCGGCCGATCCCGGCCGCGGCGGCCTACGATGGCCTATGCGCATCGATCGGCTGGATCATCTCGTTCCGACCGTCGCCGACCTCGACGTCACGGTGGGCTTCCACACCCGGGTCGAGCGTACGGGCGCCACCGGGACGATCCGCAGCGTCCACTCCGCATGAGCCCGCAGCTCGCGCAGGTCAACGTCGCGCGGATGCGATTCCCCGCCGGCTCGGCGGAGCTGGCGGAGTTCGTCGGGGCGCTGGAGCGGATCAACCTCCTCGCCGAACGCTCGCCCGGCTTCGTGTGGCGCTACGACGAAGGTCATCTCAACGGTGCCGAGCTCGTCGGCGACGCGCGGGTCGTCGTGAACGTCTCGGTCTGGGAGTGCTACGCCGCGCTGCACGCCTACGTCTACCGGAGCGCGCACGGAGGGTTCGTGCGGCGCCGTACGGAATGGTGCGAAGCGCCGTCTGGCCCGACGACCGCGCTCTGGTGGGTACGAGCCGGGCACCGGCCGACGCCGGCCGAGGCCCTGGCCCGTCATCGTCACCTCCTGGCGTACGGGCCGACGCCCCAGGCGTTCGGCGTCCGCACCCGTTTCACCCCCGACGGCCGCCGCGAGGCGCCGCGCCGCCGTCAGTCGTCGATCGCCTGGTAGGCCAGGGTCCAGAAGTCGTCGAACACCAGCTCCGGCTCCGGCGAGCCCACCAGCCGCTGCGTCAGCAGGACCCCGATCAGCTCCTCCGACGGGTCCGTGTAACCGCTCGTGCCGGTGCCGCCCGCCCAGCCGAAGCGTCCCGGACTGACCGAGACGCCGGTACGCCGGAGCGCGACGGACACGCCGAACCCCCAGCCGTGGTCGTCACCGAGGAACACCGGAGCGCTCGCCCGCTGCTCCGCCGTGAGCTGGTCGGTCGTCATGACCTGGACCGACGGCCGCGACAGGACGCGCCCGCCGTCGTACCGGCCCTGGTCCAGCAGCATCTGGCAGAAGACGAGGTAGTCGTGGGCCGTCGAGACGAGGCCGCCTCCGCCGGAGGGGAAGGCGGGCGGGGAGCTCCACTGGCTCCCGTTCGGATCGTCCGCGACCGCGAGGGTGCCGGGCTCGTCGCCGTTCCCGTACAGGGTCGGCAGCCGGTGCAGCTTCTCGGCCGGTACGTGGAAGCCGGTGTCCACCATCCCGAGCGGCTCGAAGATCCGCTCGCGGAGGAAGCCCTCCAGGCTCTGGCCCGTGGCCCGCGCGATCAGCACGCCGAGGACATCGGACCCGACGTGGTACATCCACCCTTCGCCCGGCTGGTGGAGCAGCGGCAGGGTGCCGAGGCTCGCCATCCACTCGTCCGGTGTGAGCGACGCCGGGAACGGGCTCGGCATGCAGCCGGAGTCCTCCAGCACCTTCTGGATCGGGTACGCGCCGGGCGCGGCCATCACCGGTCCCATCCCGAGGCGGAACGTCAGCAGGTCGCGCAGGGTGATCGCGCGCTTCGCCGGCACCGTGTCCTCGACCGGGCCGTCGAGCCGGCGCAGCACCCTGCGGTCGGCCAGCTCGGGCAGGAGGTCGTCGACCCGGTGGTCCAGGCGCAGCACGCACTCCTCGACCAGGACCATCGCCGCGGCGGCCACGATCGGCTTGGTCAGCGACGCGAGACGGAAGATCGAGTCGGTGCTCATCGGACGGTCGCCGCCGACGTCCATCGTGCCGATCGCGCCGCAGTGCACCTCACCCCGGCGGCTGACCGCGGCGACGAGACCGGGCATCGCGCCGCTCTCGACATGGCGGCCCAGCACCTCGTGCATGCGGCCGAGCCGCTCGTTCGACAGCCCGCTACCGCTCAACGGCCCGCCTCCTCGTACTCGTCGTGCCGGCGCACCCAGCCCATGAACGGCCCGTCGGCACGGCCCGGCGGCATCTCCCAGTCCTCCTGGCGGCCGAGCGCCGTAAGGTCGAGCCAGTTGTACGTGCCGAGCAGCAGATCGCCGCCGCGCGCGTACGACGAGTAGGTGTGGAAGACCGAGCCGCCGTCACGGAGGAACACGCTCGTACCGGGCGCCTCCCCGGGCTCGCCGGGTTCCTCGACCGGCTCGAAGTTGTACTCGACCGGCGCGACGGAGGCGTCCAGCGAGACGTGGTAGTCGTAGTTGAAGTCGCCGCCGAACGAGGAGTACCAGGGGAAGGTCCACCCCATCCGCGCCTTGTACGCCTCGATCTTGGCGTACGGCGCGCGGGAGACGACGGCGAGCGTGGTGCCGCGCGCGTGCAGGTGCGACAGGTGCCCGAGGTTGTCGACCAGGAACGAGCAGCTCGGGCAGCCGGCGTCCCAGTCCGGGCCGAACATGAAGTGGTAGACGATCAGCTGCCGCCGCCCCTCGAACAGATCGAGCAGGCTCACCTCGCCGTCCGGGCCCTCGAAGGTGTACTCCTTGCCGACCTCGACCATCGGCAGCTCACGGCGCCGTGTGTGCAGCGCGTCGCGCTCCCGAGTGAACCTCTTCTCCTCGGTCAGCAGATCCCTGCGCGCGGCGAGCCACTCGTCCCGCGACACGACCTTCGGAAGGTCCATGGCATTCTCCTTGCGTCTCGACTCGTCCAGGGGCAGACCGTACGGCCGCGCGAAACTCATCGGACGTCCACGTGTCGCCGCGCGCCGGGTTCGCCGCCGTCGCGTACGTACCCGCGTGGCGTACGACGCCGTGGCTCCGCGCCGGCCGGTTCTCGCTGCCACCGGATCGCTTGGGGACCGCCCACCTGCGTACGCTGGACGTGACCGCCTTCGCCCGCGAGGCGTAGTCCGCCGCCCCCGTGATTGACAGGCCGCCCGTGAAAATCATCATTGACGACCTCTCCGGCCCGGAGATCGCCGCGTTCCTCGAAGCTCACCTTGAGCACATGCGGTCCCTGACGCCGCTGGAGAGCAAGCACGCCCTCGACCTGGCGGACCTGCGCGGGCCGGACGTGACCTTCTGGTCGGTGTACGACGGCGACGCTCTGGTGGGCTGCGGCGCGCTCAAGCGCCTCGACGCCACGCACGCCGAGGTGAAGTCGATGCGCACGGATCCGGCGCGCATCCGAAGCGGGATCGCGTCGCTGCTGCTGGAGCACATCATCGGGGAGGCGAAGCGAATGGGGTACACCCGGCTGAGTCTCGAGACCGGCGCGAACGAGCCTTTCGTGGCGGCTCGTTCACTGTATGAGAAGTTCGGCTTCTCCTACACCGAGCCGTTCGCGGATTACACAGTGGACCCGTGGAGCGCGTACATGACCCGGGAGCTTTAGTTGGGGATCCGTTGCCATCTTCTGCGGTCGCATTACGGGCGTGCGGATTCATAAACTAATCGAGCTGGGACGGGGGGTCTCGACCGGCAAGGCGGGAAACATTTCTACCGCTTTAGCGTCGGCGTAGCTCGAGAGGGACATGATCGTGAAGAAGAAACTGCTGACGGTGGCCGCCACCTGCGTCATGGCCGTCAGCGGACTCGTGACCGCCGGCCCGGCCCGTGCCGACATCCTGTGCAACACGACCGAGGATGCCCCGTTCTACGCCGGCTTCGGGGTGGAGGGCGGCACGTCGTACCTGTTCACCCTGAGTGCCGACCGCGGCTTCCGCGCGAGCGAGAACCTCTACGGCGACACGTACAACCGCGAGTGGATCTACGGCCACGGCGCCGAGCACCCGGACCGCGATGGCTGGGTGCTCCGCTCACACACGAGCTGCTGAGCCTTTTTCCGTGACACCGCCGGTGGTTTTACCACCGGCGGTTTTGTTCGAGAAAGGCGAGGAGTGCGGCGGTGAGTTCGGCCGGTGCATCCTCTTGGACAAGGTGCCCGGCGCCTTCGATCGGCACGAATCGCGCGCCCGGGATACAGTCGACGAGTTCCCGCCCTTTCGCCATCGGAATCCAAGCGTCGTCCTCGCCCCAGCACACGAGCGTCGGAATGCCGATCCTTTCGTACCGCTCCTGCACTTCGTCGGTGTACGCCTGATCGGCCTGCGCGATCTGCCGGTAGAAAGCCGCCTGCCCGCCTTCACCGAGCCACGGCTCGACGAGCTTCTCCAGTACGGCGGGATGCAGGCCGGGACTGCTCGCCGACGTCACGTACTCGCGTACGAGAGCGCCGTGCAGCGCGGGCGGAAGCTGCTCGAAGACGTCCGAGTTCGCACCGACGAGCCGGAAGAACGGCGATCCCCACGGCGCGAGCGCGACAGGATCGACGAGGGCGAGCGCCCGGTAGCGGGCGCCGTGCAGGAGATGCGCCCGCAGCGAGACCGCGCCGCCGAAGTCATGCGCGACGACGAACGGTTGTTCCAGGCCCCAGTGCGCGAGGAGTTCCGTGAAGATCCGACCTTGGGCGGCCAGCGAGACGTCCTGGCCGTCGAACTTCTCAGACTTGCCGTACCCGGGCATGTCCCAGACGAAGACCTGGTGGGATGACGCCAGCGAGCGCGCGACCGCACGCCAGACGTAGGAGGAGAAGGGCGTACCGTGAAGCAGAACGACCGGCGGGCCGACCTCCCCGAGGCGGCCCCAGCGGACGTCCCCGGACTCACTACGAAACGTCTCGGCCAACTGCCACTCACTCACGCCGGCTCCCCTCGTCCACGACCTTGATCATGCCGGAACGGGGGGCGAGGGTGTCCCCGGGGAGGTCAGTGGTTCCAGCCCGGCTCACACCACTCGCGGCAGGCCCTCACCACACCGTCACTAGTAGTGACTCAATGCCCGCCCTCGACTACGCTGCGTGGTCAATCGTGTGGGATGCCCCCGCACGCGAACCGGAGGAACCGACCATGAAGCGTCTCGCATCCGCCGCCGCGATGGCGGTAGCGGCCTCAAGCCTCGTTCTCGCCGCCGCACCGGCCAACGCCTCAAGCTTCACGACACGTAAGGCCTGCACCGAGGGCGGCGGCCATGTCGTTCAGACGCACTTCGCCGGCGGCTACATTCACTCCTGCTCGGGCGGCACGGAGCGCAACAAGATCGTCCGCGACTGAGCACTCCCCGCCACCGGCCTACCGCGCCCGCGGCGGGAAGCCGCTCGTGGCCATAGGCCACACCCGGGCGAGGGCGCACTCGATCGAGCGCGCCCTCGCCTTTGTTCTGCCACGCCCCTGACTCGGCGGCCCCGCGCGACGCATCCACGCGGGGAGCTGGGTGGGGGCGCCAGCGCCAGGTCCGCCCGGGCAGGCGGTGCGACGCCGGGGGGTAGGGCGCCAGCGTCGGGTCGTCCGGGCAGATGGTGCGGCGCATCCACACGAGCGCCGGGTCGTCCCGGGCGGACGGTGCGGCGCATCCACACCGGGGGATGGCGGGCGCCGGCGCCGGGTCGTCCGAAGAGACGGTGCGGCGCACGGGGGGCGGGTCGTCCGGAGAGACGGTGCGATCCGCGCGGAGGCTGGGGCCGCCGAAGCCCTCAGGCTTTCACGGGCCTGGCCTTCGGCCTGATCGCGAGTGACCGCTGTCGCCCCCTGCGATCCAGTGCGGCGCCAATGTTCGCAGAATCCCTCAAAGCAGCGCCTGGGGATATCGACCGCGCAGATCAGACCTCAGGCGTGCTCGCGCCGGTCTCATGGCCCGTCAACGGCAGAACGCCCCCGCCCGTGATCTGGGCGGGGGCGTTCTCGCTGGTGGAGCCATGGGGATTCGAACCCCAGACTTCCTGCTTGCAAAGCAGGCGCTCTGCCAACTGAGCTATGGCCCCTCGAAACGACAACAGCCTACCGGGGTGCGGGGACTGCCGCGCTCCTCGGGAGGACGAGGTTCGGAAGATCGGCGATGCTGCCGATCACGTGGGTGGCGCCGGCGGCTTCCAGGCGGGGGCGGTCGTGGGCGCCGGTCAGGGTGCCGGCGACGATCGAGGCGCCGGCTCGGCGGCCGCTGCGCATGTCGCTGTCGGTGTCGCCGCAGACCGCGATGGCGCGTACGTCGTCGACGTGCAGGCGGAGGGCCGCGGTGAGGATCATGTCCGGGTACGGGCGGCCGCGGCCGCCGGCGTCGTCCGGGCAGAGCAGCAGGTCGGCGCGTTTCCACCAGCCGAGCGTGTCGATGACGCGGCCCAGGGTGGCGCGGCCGAAGCCTGTCATCAGGCAGACTTTCACGCCGGACTCGGCGAGGCGGTCGATGGCCTCCTCGGCGCCCGGGACAGGCTGAAGGCCGGCGCGTTCGATGACCGAGTCGTACGCGCGCTCGAACGAGTGGTTGGCCGCACGCGCACGCGCCTCGTCCGCGAACACCTCACGGAAGACGGCCAGCTTCGACTGCCCTCGCGAGGCGTGCACGGTGGTCATGGCACGCCGGTAGGCCTCCGTCCCGGGAACGATTCCTTGTGTCCCCAGGGCGTCGGTGAAGGCGCGCTCGATCACGCCGCCGTCAGCCACGCTCGTACCGGCGAGGTCAAGGCAGGCGAGCGTGATTCGCGTTGAATCGCCCACGGATCGCCCTCCGTGCTCCCCGCCGGTACCGAAGTCGTCTCTCAGTTGTCCGCCGAGGTCGCCTCGGTCCACAGGTCGAGCTCGGCCCGGTCCTGCTGGAGCCGACGCCAGACCGCAAAACCACCGAGGGCGACCAGCGCAAGAACGATGAGTTTCTTCACGATGGGACCCCTTCAAAACTTCGACTAGCAGTGCGTATCGCAGCCTAGCAACCGTTCCGGCACGTCGGGCCGGTTCCCCCGCCGCGTTGTTGATCATCAAGCCTTCCCCCGCGCGCATCCCTCCGGTACGAGCGCACTCCACCGTCCCACCCCGCCCACCGGACAGCCATCCACATCCACCCCTGTGGATAACTATTCGTACGGCCACCCCTCCTGAGCTGCTTCGCCCACGCAACTTTTCTACCTGCGACATCAAGTTATCCACAGGGGTGTGGATGAAGGAGGGTGGTGTCAGACTGGCGGCATGGCGTACGACAACGAGCATGATCCCGCATGCGCCGTCGCTCACGGTGAAGCCCCGGCTGCGATCCCGGACCGTACCCTCCTGGCGGTCTTCGCCTCGCCGGTCGCGGCCTACCTCCTGCGGTACGGCGCGGACCTGGGTTTCCGCGTCATCCTGCTGGAGCCGTCCCCTGACCGCGCCAAGGAGCCCGAGTGGGACGGCACCGAGGTGGTCACCTCCGTACCCGCCGACCTCGACAAGGGCACGGACGTGATCCTCACCGACCACCACCGCGACGAGATCGGCCCCGTACTACGCGATCTTCTAGCCCGCCCGACCCGGTGGATCGGCATCATGGGCAATCCCCGCCATCCCGGCCCGCACATCGAGGCACTGGCACGCCTCGGCGTCCCGGACACCGAGATCGCCCGCGTACACCGGCCGGTCGGCCTCAACATCGGCTCGCGCACGCCTCCTGAGATCGCGATGGCGACACTCGCCGGCCTCCTGGCCGACCGCAACGGCCGGCCGGGCGGGTTCTCGTTCTGAAAACCCCGATCTTTCGGGACGCACACTGTGCACAACACGATGCTCGCCGTAACCGGCGCCGCGCTTTTCCGATTGATTCCGCACGCTTTCAGGCATTGCCATCAGCGCTAATTCACCTCAAACCCCTGCGCAACAACTGTTCGGCCACGATTCACCCCGGCTCACCTTTGACCTGGCAAGACTCCTGCGAGTAGGACTTGGTGTCAGCCTGTCACAGCGCCGCTAGGGCAGATCCTGAGAGTCGCATGTTTAGTCCTCTATGTGAGGGGATGGTTCAGACTGCGACTCGAAAGGAGAATTTCTAATGGGTATCGTTATCGCAGTTCTTTTGCTGGCACTTATTCTTGGTGGCGCGGGATTCGCCGTCCACATCCTGTGGTGGCTCGCATTGATCGTGCTGGTCCTGTGGCTGCTGGGCTTCGTGTTCCGCGGCGCCGGTGCCGGTGGCGGACGTAGCCGCTGGTACAGATGGTAAGCAGGCCCCTGTCACCCTGACAGACCCGAGAACGCGCCGGACCGCTCACTGCGGTCCGGCGCGTTTTTGTCGTTCGAGATTCATCCCGTCAAGCGGGCTGCCCCGGCCTGCGATTCCGACGAATGAGGAACAGGGCCGCTCCCGCCAGAACGAACAGGACGAGAATGCCGGCCACTGTAAACGTCACCGCGGATGACGTACCGGCCTTCTTCTCGCGCGGAGCGGCGACGGGCGTCGGGCGGGGAGACGGTGATGCGGAACGGGCGGCGAGGCCGCGTTGCTCGGCGTCCCACCGGTCGAAGACCGGGTTGGGGGCGTTGGCCGGCACCTTGTCGGTCAGGGCGTGGTACGGGCGGAGAACGCCATACCCGGTCTGAAGGTCCACGCCCTTGGGGCCGGAATCGAGCGTCGAGGCAATGATCCGTTGTACGACTTCCCGAGCGGACATCTTCGGGAACTTCGCTCGTACGAGAGCGATCGCACCGGCGGCCAGCGCGGTCGCCGTACTGGTGCCGCTGTTGTTGGTGAAGACGCCGGCCCTGCCGATCGAACCGGCGTTCACACCGGGGCGGCGACGGCGACGTACGGCTGTCGCTGGGTCTTCGCCCACGGCTTCCCCTGATAGTCCACGGCGCCGACCCCGAGAACACCTGGACACGAGGTCGGGATGTAAGGGCTCATTGGTCGAGTCGCCGTCGTTGCCCGCTGCCGCGACCAGCACCACGTCGTGTTTGACGGCATAGTCCACGGCACCCTGCACGTAGTAGTCACACTTCAGCGGCCCTTCGGGGTTGATCCCCGAGCCGGCCATGCTGATGACTTTCGCTCCGTGCTTGACCGCGTAGCGGATCCCGTCGGCCTGAGCGTCATCTCCGCTGACGTGCGACGCCGGTCGGTCCGTCGTTATCGGCAGGATCCGGGCACCCGGCGCGACGCCCACCATGGCACTTCCTTGGCCGGCGATCAACGCCGCCATCGCCGTGCCGTGACCGTTGAGTTCTGTAGTCGAAATCGATGCGACCGTCGTCCTTGTGCCCTGTCAGGTCGGTACCTGGAAGCACGACGCCGGACAGGTCAGGTAGGCGCGCGTTCACACCGCTATCGAGCACCGCGACGGTGACGCCATGGCCGGTCGTGATCGGCCAGACCTTGTTCTGAATGTCCCAGGAGGAGAACCACCACTCCTCGTTTCGTGGTCGAGGAGTGGCATGAGCCGCAGGCGTGCCGACGAAGGTGAGCACGACCGCGCCCGCCGCCGCCGCGACACGCCTGGCCCAGGGAGTCCTCCGATCACTCATTCAGCAGCCGGTCGATCATGTTCACGTCTTCGATGTCCAGATCTTCGAGCAGGCCGGCGAGCTCACCGCCTGACGTGCTCTCGTCGTTCGTCTCGTCAGGGGCGATGATCGCGTCGAGCATCTCCTGAAGCTGTTCCGCGTCCAGAACCTCCAGGTCCTTGGCTTCAGGGGCGGCCTCGTCGGGCTCGTCGAACCGCGTGGGTGCGTCACCGATCGTCTCGGGGGCGAAAGTCTCCTCACCCGTCCAGATCTCGCGCTCCTCGGTCAGCCAGGTCGTCCGCTCGCGCTCGTTCTCCTCCGAGGTACGACCGGCGACCGGTGTGCCCAGCAGCCCGGGAACGGACTCCTCCGCCGCCCAGGTCTCGCCTTCCTCTGTGAGCCAGGTCGAGCGCTGCCGCTCAAGGGACTGCGCCCCGCCGGATGCGGCCCCGCCCATCTGCGGCCCCATCATCCCGGTACGGGCGGCTTGAGCCTCTTCGGCAGCCGCCGCGCCCGCGGTGGATTCCTCAGCGGAGAGGCCCGAAGGTCGCATGCCCTCGGGCGAGGTGCCAAGCCCGGAGCTTCCAGGGGGTAGCCCGCCAGAACTGCCGCCCGGGCCGGTGAACGGCGGAGTCATTCCCAGGCCACCTGGAGAGAACGGATTCCCGCCGCCCGGGGCGAACGGACTTCCTCCGCCGCCAGGCCCGAACGGACTGGTGGAGGTCGGCGGCGGCAGGGTCCCGAGACCGCCACCTCCAGGCGGCATCCCGGCGAGCTGGCTGTGATGGCCACCGGTGATGTCCTGACCACCATGTGGCAGGTGAGGCTTCGGCACATGCGCGAAGGAGCCGCCGCCGCCTCCGAGGCCTCCACCACCGCTGTTTCCGATGGACGGCGAACCGGAGTTGTATCGCCCTTCGTCCACATGGTGTCGCGTCAGATCCGGCAGGTTCTGCTGGACCTTGTCGGGCATGGAGTCCCACGCCGTACCGAGGTCCTGGTTGGCGTACCCCATGATCGTCTCGGCGACCTGCTGCCGGGCCTTGTCCTCGACCGGGCTGGCACCGTCAGGCGGCCAGTTGAGTCCTTTGTACTTCGGCAGTGCATTGGCATACGTCTGAAGCGCTTGGCCGGCCTGCTGGCTGCGCCAGTAGAGCTCGTTGGCAGTGGCGTACAGCTGACCTAACGCCTTCTGCGCCGCGTCGGCGTCAGCGCCCTTCCACTCGCTGGACAGGCGCGTGCCGACCTCGTACAGCTCATGGGCGACGTGCTTGGCTGCCTGGGCGGCACTGTTGAAGGCACCCCCGGCGGTCGTCACCTTGCCGGGATCGGTCGCCTCCAGCAACGTCTGTATGTAGGAGAAGTTGTACTGGGAGGGGTTGCCCGTAGGACGCCCACCGGACTTGATCTCGAATGTGTTGTGACCCGTACTCACGTCTCAGCCCCCTGTCAGCCGAACGAAGGTGTGCTCTGCCAGGTCGGGGCTTGGCAGTCGGTATGTGCTGGGGCGACTCTCCGCCCAGCCGCGATGCCTTCTCCGACGCCTCTTCGGCCGCACTGTGGTTCTGATGCGACTTGTTCAGAAGGTTGGCCGCGTACTCGAGCTGGCGCTGGAACTCCCGGTACACGTTGCCGATGTGCTCGTGGGCGTTCTTCACCGTGCCGGCGAACTCCTGCCCGGCGTCCCAGTTGCCGACGTCCTCAGCCGTCACCAGGCCGTCGCCGCCGAGACTGCTCATTGCGGCGCTGAGCGCGTCCAGGTGGCCGCGCAGGTTCTTCGACGCCGTCGGCAGACTGCTGTCGAGCGGAAACTGCACGTCGCCTGAGGCCTCGGGCCACCAGGTGGGCAGTTGCAGAGGCGCGTGCTTGTCACTGTTGCCGGGCGACATCCCCATGTCCTTTCGCCATTCGTACCAGCGCATGCCCCCATGCGCTCGGACTCCCGCAAGTGCCGCCCCCGACACAGGCGAGATCCGTCTCAACACAACCCGTAACAACATAGAAGAAAGTTGACTACTGGTAAAGGGAAAAATCAGACGGAGAAGTCCCGCGCCTTGATTTTGGCCATGCGTCCGTCATCGTGATGCCAGACGATCCCCTCGACCCCATCCGCGGCGGCCAGGGAAAGCACCGTCGAGCGAATGTCATCCCAGGTCAAAGAGGGCAGCGAGATCAACGCGGCGTCCTCGTGCCGTACCAGCCGATGCTCCGGATACCCCTCCGGATTCCGATTGATCTTCGGCCCGCACAATTCGTACGTTCCGGGCGTCCAGCCGAGCGGGTCGGACCCGAGGGCCGACACGAGATAACGCGAGAAGCCGGTCTGTTCCGCCGGCTCCCAGCCGACACTTTTGCCGGTCGAGGAATCCTCCGAGACGAGCACGAAGCCGTCAGGCGCCGTACGGCCCGGCTTGACCTCTCGGCGGGCCCACCAAAGAGCGCCGTCGAAGCGGACGCATGTGCCGTCGTACTTGCGGGTCGGCTTTCCCTCGCCGGCGAACACCCACGCGCACTCGGGGTCGGGTGAGCGCGTCACGTACTTCGGGTCGCCGTCCCAGTCACGTACGAAGATCGTCGGAATCTTCTTCACAGCCAGCCACCCCCTGCAAGCAGAAGACCTCGCCCGATGAATCAGGCGAGGTCCTCTTCTGTGGGCCTGGGAGGACTTGAACCTCCGGCCTCATCCTTATCAGGGATGCGCTCTAACCGACTGAGCTACAGGCCCAAGCAGCTGCTTCCCCAGTCCCAAAGGACCAGGGCCAACGTCCAGAAACAGTACCCGATCGCCGACCTTGAACGGTAATCGATTAGGCCTCTCGACGCGGCGCGGCCGCAGATTACTGGTCGGCCTCCTTCAAGGTGACCTCTACTCCGCCCACGAGGTCGGCGGCCATGTTGTAGATGACCGACCAGACGGTGGCGAGTGCGGTGATGAGGAGGACGTTCAGCGTGCCGATCAGGGCCGTGTAGCTGAGGATGCGGGCGGCCGAGAACCAGCTGGCGGGGTCGATGCCGCCGCTCTTGCCCTGGTCGTTCGACGTCAGGTCTCGGATGGTGTTGGACAGGGCGTCGAAGACTCCCAGCCAGGACAGCATCACGTAGAGCACGGCGACGGCGACGAAGAGCACGAGGAAGCAGACCAGCGACATGACGAAGCTGAACTTCATCACCGACCACGGCTCCAGGCGGGCCACCTGAAGGTGGGCCTTGCGCGGTGGTTTGCGGCCTCCGGTCGCCGTGGGCTTGCGGAGGGCGTTGGTCAGCTTCGACACCTTCGAGCCGGATTCCATGGTGGCCGACCCCTGCGGGCGGGGCCGGTCTGCCCCGAAGCCGGGGTCCGAGGTGGGTGCGTCCATGGCCGGGCTCCTACCCGAGTTCGGCCCGAACTCCCCACTACCAGCGTCTTCTTCTTTCTTCGGCGCGGACAGGGCCGGGCGTGCCCACGTGCCCGTGCCGTCCGTCGACGGCGCCGTGGAAGACGGCTTGCCGTCCTCAGACGGGGCCTTGATGTCCTGCAGCGTGTCCTCCGCGAAGCTGTTCTCACCGCTGCCGTCGGCGCCCCCCGCGTCGACGGCGGTGTCGTCCTCCCCTTCGGGAGCTTCCGAACCGTTGGAGCCGGCGCTCGTCCTGAGCGTCACCTCATCGCTCGGCGGTTTCGATGCCGCGCTGCTCTGCTTGCGCGGCTTGCCACCCGTCGTACCCGAGCGCTTCCCATTCGCGCCCTTGCCGGCGTTGGCCGTCATATGACCTCCCCGGGAAGGCGACGCATCCGGTCACTCACGCGTCGCTCCCTTCCCCGGACTCTGTGTCCGGCTCTGAGTCCGAATCGTCGATCGACTCTGCGTTCCTCGCGATGGCTACGATGCTGTCGCCATCGGCGAGGTTCATTAGACGTACCCCCATGGTCGAGCGCCCAGACTGTTTGACTCCGGAGGCTCGCGTGCGGATCACGCCACCGCTCGCGGTGATGGCGTAGACCTCATCGTCGGGGCCGACCATGAGAGCGCCCACCAGCCTGCCGCGGTTTTCAACGATCTTAGCGGTCAGGACTCCCTTACCCCCACGGCCATGGAGGGGGTACTGGACCGCCGGCGTGCGCTTGGCGTAACCGCCTTCGGTCGCGACCAGGACGTCTTCACCCTCGCGTACGACGTGCATGTCGAGGACCTCCTGGCCCTCGTCGAAACGCATGCCGATGACGCCGGCGGTGGCGCGGCCCATGGGGCGCAGGACGTCGTCGGCGGCCGGGAAGCGGATGGCCTGCGCGCCGCTGCTGACCATGAGCAGGTCGTCCTCGGGGGAGACCAGCCGTGCGGCGATCAGCTCGTCGCCCTCGTCGAGGTTGATCGCGATGAGGCCGGCCGAACGCGGCGAGTCGTACGCCTCCAGGGCGGTCTTCTTGATCCGGCCCTGCTGGGTCGCCAGCACGAGGTACGGCGAGACGTCGTAGTCGCGCAGGTCGAGGACCTGGGCGATGCGCTCGTCGGGCTGGAAGGCCAGGAGGTTCGCGACGTGCTGGCCGCGGCTGTCGCGCGAGGCCTCGGGCAGTTCGTACGCCTTGGCGCGGTAGACCCGGCCCTTGTTGGTGAAGAACAGGATCCAGTGGTGCGTCGTCGTCACGAAGAAGTGGTCGACGATGTCGTCCTGCTTGAGCTGCGCGCCGCGTACGCCCTTGCCGCCGCGCTTCTGCTCCCGGTAAAGATCGGTCTTGGTGCGCTTGGCGTAGCCGCCGCGGGTGATCGTGACGACGACGTCCTCTTCGGCGATGAGGTCTTCCATCGACACGTCGCCGTCGAAGGGGATGATCTTCGTACGGCGTTCGTCGCCGAACTTGTCCACGATCGCGGTCAGCTCGGTGCCGACGATCGAACGCTGCCGTACGGGCGAGGACAGGATGTCGTTGTAGTCCGCGATCTCCGTCATGAGCTTGTCGTACTCATCGGTGATCTGCTGCCGCTCCAGGGCGGCCAGCTTGCGGAGCTGCATGTCGAGGATGGCCTGCGCCTGGATCTCGTCGATCTCCAGGAGCTGCATCAGGCCGGTCTGGGCCTCCGACGCCGACGGGGACCGGCGGATCAGCGCGATGACCTCGTCGATGCGGTCGAGGGCCTTGAGCAGGCCGCGCAGGATGTGGGCGCGCTCTTCGGCCTTGCGGAGCAGGAAGCGCGTACGGCGGACGACGACCTCGATCTGGTGGTCGACCCAGTGCCGTACGAACTGGTCGAGCCGCAGCGTACGAGGCACGCCCTCGACCAGGGCCAGCATGTTCGCGCCGAACGTCTCCTGCAGCTGCGTGTGCTTGTACAGGTTGTTCAGGACGACCTTGGCGACCGCGTCGCGCTTGAGCACGATGACGAGGCGCTGGCCCGTACGGCCGGAGGTCTCGTCGCGTACGTCGGCGACCCCGGTGATCTTCCCTTCCTTGACCTGCTCCGCGATCTTGAGAGCGAGGTTGTCCGGGTTGACCTGGTAGGGGAGTTCACTGACGACCAGGCAGGTACGGCCCTGGATCTCCTCGACCTCCACCACGGCGCGCATCGTGATCAGGCCGCGGCCCGTACGGTAGGCGTCCTCGATGCCGCGGCGGCCGACGATCAGGCCGTGCGTCGGGAAGTCGGGGCCCTTGATCCGCTCGATCAGCGCGTCGAGGAGCTCCTCGTCGGAGGTCTCGTAGTTCTCCAGGTACCAGGCGACGCCGGAGGCGACCTCGCGCAGGTTGTGCGGCGGGATGTTGGTCGCCATGCCGACCGCGATGCCCGCGGAGCCGTTCACCAGCAGGTTGGGGAACCGGCTGGGGAGTACGTCGGGCTCCTGGGAGCGCCCGTCGTAGTTGGGCGAGAAGTCGACGGTCTCCTTCTCGATGTCGCGCAGCATCTCCATGGCCAGCGGCGCCATGCGGCACTCGGTGTACCGCATGGCGGCGGCCGGGTCGTTGCCCGGCGAGCCGAAGTTGCCGTTGCCGTCGACGAGCGGGTAGCGCAGCGCCCAGGGCTGCGCGAGCCGTACGAGGGCGTCGTAGATCGCGCTGTCGCCGTGCGGGTGGTAGTTACCCATGACGTCACCGACGACGCGGGCGCACTTGAAGTAGCCGCGGTCGGGACGGTAACCACCGTCGTACATGGCGTACAGCACCCGGCGGTGCACCGGTTTGAGGCCGTCGCGCACCTCGGGCAGCGCTCGCGCGACGATGACCGACATCGCGTAGTCGAGATAGCTCCGCTGCATCTCGACCTGGATGTCGACCGGCTCGACCCGATCCCGTGGCGCGTCGGGCGGCAAGGTCACGTCAGTCACCTAAAAGACCTCTTCCAGCTATGAGTGTTCGGGCCGTGGGCGGTCCAGGGGATCACCCTGAACCGCCGGCGATCCGTTAGATGTCGAGGAAGCGCACGTCCTTGGCGTTGCGCTGGATGAACGAGCGGCGTGCCTCGACGTCCTCGCCCATGAGAACGGTGAACAGCTCGTCGGCCTGCGCGGCGTCGTCGAGGGTCACCTGGAGCAGGATGCGGTGCTCGGGATCCATGGTGGTGTCCCACAGCTCGCTGGCGTTCATCTCACCGAGGCCCTTGAAGCGCTGTACGCCGTCGCGCGGGCGCGGGTCGCGCTTGCCGGCGGCGATGCCCTGCTCGATGACGGCGTCGCGCTCGCGGTCGGAGTAGGCGTAGTCGGAGTCCTGCCCGCGGCCGTCCCACTTGATCTTGTAGAGCGGCGGCTGGGCGAGGTAGACGTGGCCGGCCTCGACGAGCGGCTTCATGAAGCGGAACAGCAGGGTCAGCAGGAGGGTCCGGATGTGCTGGCCGTCGACGTCGGCGTCGGCCATCAGGATGATCTTGTGATACCGGAGCTTCTCGATATCGAACTCGTCGTGGATGCCGGTGCCCAGGGCGGTGATCATCGCCTGGACCTCGTTGTTCTTCAGGACCCGGTCGATTCGGGCCTTCTCCACGTTGAGGATCTTGCCGCGGATCGGGAGGATCGCCTGGTACTGCGGGTTTCGCCCGCCCTTGGCCGAACCGCCCGCGGAGTCACCCTCCACGACGTAGATCTCGCACTTGCCGGGGTCCGTGGACTGGCAGTCCGACAGCTTGCCGGGCAGTGACGTGGACTCCAGCAGGCTCTTGCGCCGCGTGAGGTCGCGCGCCTGCCGGGCGGCGATGCGCGCCCGCGCCGCCTGGGTGGCCTTGTTGATGACCTCTTTGGCCTCGCCGGGGTTGCGGTCGAGCCAGTCGCGGAAGTTCTCATACATCGCGCGCTGGACGAACGACTTCGCCTCGGTGTTGCCGAGCTTGGTCTTGGTCTGGCCCTCGAACTGAGGGTCGGCCAGCTTGATCGAGATGATCGCGGTGAGACCCTCGCGTACGTCCTCGCCCGCGAGGTTGTCGTCCTTGCCCTCGCGCAGGAGCTTCTGCTCGCGCGCGTACTTGTTGACGACGGTCGTCAGCGCGGCGCGGAAGCCCTCTTCGTGGGTGCCGCCCTCGGCCGTGTTGATGGTGTTCGCGAAGGTGTGCACGGACTCGGAGTACGCCCCGCTCCACTGCATCGCGACCTCGACCGACATGCCCTCGACCTCGTCGCTGAAGGCGATGACCGAGTTGTGGACGGAGTCCTTCTTGGCGTTGAGGTAGCGGACGAAGTCCTCGATGCCACCTTCGTAGTGATAGGTGACGGACTTCTTGTCGGCGCTCTGCTCCAGCGGACGCTGGTCGTTCAGCGTGATCGACAGGCCGCGGTTGAGGAAGGCCATCTCCTGCATGCGCCGGCTGAGAGTCTCGAAGTTCCACTCGAGGGTCTCGAAGATCTCGCCGTCGGGCCAGAAACTGATCGTGGTGCCGGTCTCGTCGGTCGGCTCGCCCTTGGCGAGCGGCGCCTTCGGCACACTGGCCTCATACGACTGGCTCCACACGTGGCCGTCGCGGCGTACCTCGACCTCGAGCCGGGCCGACAGCGCGTTGACCACCGCGGCGCCGACGCCGTGCAGGCCTCCGGAGACCGCGTAGGACTTACTGTCGAACTTGCCGCCCGCGTGCAGAACAGTCAGGACGACCTCGACCGCGGACCGCTTCTCAGCGGCCTGCTCGTCGACCGGGATGCCACGGCCGTTGTCCGCGACACGGACCCCGCCGTCGGCGAGCAGCGTCACGTCGATCGTGTCGGCGTGCCCCGCCAGAGCCTCGTCGACGGAGTTGTCGACGATCTCGTAAACCAGGTGGTGGAGGCCACGTTCTCCGGTTGATCCGATGTACATGCCCGGGCGCTTGCGGACCGCCTCAAGGCCTTCAAGGACAGTGATCGAGCTAGCGTCGTACGCCAAGTGGAGATCCTCCTGCCGGAGGACACACGCCGCGCAGCTCCCCGTGACACAAAGCGAGGCGCCCGATCCACGGGCGGCCCGCAACGGCGATGGTGTCCTGTATCCACTCTCATTCTATCCAGACCTCCCCCCTTCTTGGGCCATGCGGCGCCTTGTGAGCGCGTACAAGCCCCGAAACCGGCCCCTTCGGGATCCCCCTACCAGACCAGGGGGGTTCCGACGCGTACGGACGGCGAAATCGAGTCGGGCGCCGATGCCGCTCACGGCCTCGGAAGCCGGTACGTACCGGCTGTGGACGGCTCCCGAAGCCACCATGAATCAGGGCCGAAACCCCCAATCGATCACCTACGGCGGCGGCCGCTCGTGACCCTGAGGCGGCCGCTGACGCGCGGGCCGGAGGACGGCCCGATGACCTTCACACGCTGTACGGTGCCGTGCCCGAGGTCCTCGTTGAGGCGTTTCACCAGGTTGGACGCCAGGAGACGCACCTGGGTGGCCCAGTTCGTCGAGTCGGCGGCGATGACGAGGATGCCGTCCTCGAAGCTCTGCGGCTCGGTGTGTTCGGCCAGCTCAGGGCCCACGATCTGCGGCCAGCGCCCGAAAACGCCGCCCACGGCGGCGCGCTCCTCCCAGCCGCGCGCGGCCATCAGCTCGCGGATCGCCGGCCCGAACGCCGTCGGGTCGCCACCGCGCCCTCCTGACTCACGGCCCTGCTTGCGCCTCTTCTTCCTGCCCTGTCCGGGCTGGGCGCCACGTTGCTTCGCGTCCGCCTTCGCCTGGGCCAGTGCCTCCCGCGCCAGTTCGATACCGGTCTTCGGGTTTTCCACAGGCTGTGGATCTTGTGGGCTATCTGACACGAGTGACCTTTCCCTCCGCGACGTCGAACGCCGCGCCGCTGAGCTGCTCCGGCACGTCGGCCGGAACGGCGGCGGTGATCAGGACCTGCTCGGCGGGCGCGACCAGCTCGGCCAGCCGCGTACGACGGCCGGTGTCCAGCTCGGCGAACACGTCGTCGAGGATCAGCACCGGATCGTCGCCGTCCGCTCTGAGGAGTTCGAACGACGCGAGCCGCAGCGCGAGGGCGAACGACCAGGACTCGCCGTGGCTCGCGTACCCGCGCGCCGGAAGGTCGCCCAGCTTCAGCAGCAGCTCGTCGCGGTGCGGCCCGACCAGGCTGATCCCGCGTTCGAGCTCGTTCTTCCGCGACTCGGCCATGGCGGCGAGCAGTGCCTCGGCGAGCTGTGCACGGTCTGTGGACAACTCCGTCCCCGCCGAGCAGCGGTACTCCAGGTCGGCCACACCGCCGGGGGCCAGGTCGGCGTACGCCTTGGTGACCAGCGGCCGCAGCGCCGCGACGAGGTCCAGCCGCGCGCCCAGCAGCTCCGCGCCGTTGCGCGCGAGGTGGGTGTCCCAGACGTCGAGGGTGCTCAGGACCTCCTGGGCCGGGGCCCGCCGGTGCGCCGCCGCCGATTTCAACAGGGCGTTGCGCTGCTTGAGGACCCGGTCATAGTCGGACCGTACGCCTGCGAACCTCGGCGCGCGCACCGTGAGCAGCTCGTCCATGAAACGGCGGCGCTCACCCGGGTCGCCCTTGACGAGCACGAGGTCCTCGGGCGCGAACAGCACGGTCCGCAGCATCCCCAGCACCTCACGCGGACGCTGCACCGGCGACCGGTTGAGCCGCGCCCGGTTGGCCCGGCCCGGGTTGATCTCCAGCTCGATCAGGGCCCTGCGCTCGTCGCGTACGACGCCGGCCCGCACGATCGCACGAGGTGCACCATGCCTGACCAGGGGAGCGTCTGTGGAAACACGGTGGCTCCCGTGCAGGGCGACATAGCCCGCGGCCTCGACGAGGTTCGTCTTGCCCTGGCCGTTGGGCCCCACGAAGGCGGTGATCCCGGGGTCGAGGGCGAGGTCGGCGGTCTCGTAGGAGCGGAAGTCCTGCAGCGTCAGATGGGCCACGTACACCCGGATGAGCCTAGGGCCTGTGTACGACGAGCGCCCGATGGCGAGGGGATGCCTCGCCACCGGGCGCGTACCGCACACTTGTCCCCAGTCTGTGCACAACCGAGGCCGATTCTGTGGACATCGGTGTGGAGACGAAGGTCAGGCCGGCGGGTCGACGTCGGCGCCGGGCGAGTCGGCGCCCTTCAGCGACTCCACGGCGTGCCCGCCGAACTGGTTACGGAGCGCGGCGACCATCTTCATCGCCGGCGAGTCGTCCTGGCGCGACGCGAACCGCGCGAACAGGGCGGCGGTGATCACCGGGAGCGGCACGGCGAGCTCGACGGCGGCCTGCACGGTCCACCGGCCCTCGCCGGAGTCCTGCGCGAAGCCCTTGAGCTTGGCGAGGTCCGCGTCGTCGGCCAGCGCGCGGTCGGCCAGGTCGAGCAGCCAGGACCGGATGACCGTGCCCTCGCGCCAGCTGTGGAAGGTCTCCGGGACGTTCTTCACCAGGCCGCTGGCCTCGAGCAGCTCCCAGCCCTCGGCGTAGGCCTGCATCATCCCGTACTCGATGCCGTTGTGGACCATCTTGGCGAAGTGCCCGGCCCCCACCTCACCGGCGTGCACGAAGCCGAACTCTCCGGCCGGCTTGAGCGCCTCGAAGATCGGCATGAGGTGCTTCACGTGATCCTCACGGCCGCCGACCATCAGCGCGTAGCCGTTGTCCAGGCCCCAGATGCCGCCGCTCACCCCGGCGTCGACGAAACCGATGCCCTTCTGGGCGAGCTGCGCCGCGTGCTTCTGGTCGTCCTCGTAGTGGGAGTTTCCCCCGTCCACGACGACGTCGCCCGCGTCGAGCACCTCTTCGAGGCGCTCGATCGTCGCCCGCGTCGCCTCACCCGCCGGAACCATCACCCACACCGCGCGTGGCGCGGGCAGCCGCTCCACGAGCTCCTGCAGTGACTGGACGTCGCTGACCTTCGGATCGCGGTCGTAGCCGACGATCGTGTGCCCGGCACGACGCAACCGCTCGGCCATGTTGCCGCCCATGCGGCCGAGACCGATCATCCCCAGTTCCATATGAGTTCTCCTCAGAAGGGCTCCCCGACCCCTAAAAGCCTAGTTACCCCTGTTGATCAGCTCGACAGGCGGATCGGCATGATCAGGTAACGGTAGTCCGGGTCGCCCTCTCCTGTGGGCTTTCCCGTCATGACGGCCGGTTTGGTGGACGTCGTCATCGCCAGCCGCGCGACGTCCGAGCCGATCGCGCTCAGGCCGTCGAGCAGGAAGTGCGGGTTGAAGGCGACGTCGATGTCCTGGCCCTCCAGCGAGGCGCCGAGGATTTCCACAGCCTGTGCGTCGTCGCCGCTGCCGGCCTCCAGGACGACCTCGCCCTGGCGGAACGACAGGCGTACCGGGGTGTTCTTCTCCGCGACGAGCCCGACGCGCTTGACCGCCTCGGCGAACGGAGCCGTCTCGATCTCGGCGACGGCCGAGGTCTCCTTCGGCCAGAGCGACTGATACTTCACGAACTCGGCGTCGAGGAGCCGGGTGGTCGTACGGCGCCCCCCGCCGTCGAACCCGATCATGCCCTCGCCGCTTCCTCCGGACGCCAGAGCGATGGAGACCTCCGCACCCGAGGTGAGGGACTTGGCGGTGTCCGAGAGCGTCTTGGCGGGCACGAGAGCGACGGCGGAGATGTCCGGGCGCTCGGGCTTCCAGCGAAGCTGGCGTACGGCGAGGCGGTAGCGGTCCGTCGACGCGAGCGTGACGGTCTCGCCCTCGATCTCCAGCCGGACGCCGGTGAGCATCGGCAGGGTGTCGTCGCGGCCCGCCGCCAGGGCGACCTGGGAGACGGCGGCGGCGAACTCGTCGCTGCCGACCACCCCGGCGGCCGGCGGCATCGCCGGCAGGCTCGGGTAGTCCTCCACAGGCATGGTGAGGAGTGTGAACTTCGCCGTGCCGCACTTGAGCGTGACCTTGGCGCCGTCGGTGACGATCTCCACAGGCTGTGCGGGAAGGCTGCGGGAGATCTCGGCGAGCAGGCGCCCCGAGACCAGCGCGGTACCGGCCTCGTCGGCGTCGATGTCCATCGTCATCTGCGCCGAGACCTCGTAGTCGAACGAGGACAGCTTGAGGTTGTCCCCGGCCTCGATGAGCATGCCCGCGAGCACCGGCACGGGCGGGCGGACCGGCAAGGTGCGCGCGGTCCAGGCAACGGCGTCTGCGAGGACGTCTCTGTCGATGCGGAATTTCACTTTGGACCGTCTCCTGAGGTTTCGATCACTCGGGGTCGAGGAACTGATGATTCGTACAGGCGGACCTCAATCGTGGCCCGGCCCGAGCCCCTACGTTCTGTCTTTCTCTCTCTAGATAGAACAACAGTCATCGTCTTAGGGTCCGTGGATACTGTGGAGAAGCCTAGTCTTCGCAGGTCACACGCGGTATCGGTGTCCACCCCCGCTGTGTGTAGACCCTGTGGAATCGGTGGACGCCTGAGGATGAACGAAATCTGTCCACCGGCCGTCCACCGTTCATCCCCACGTCGTCCACCGGTTCCGGGCCATCTTCCACACGGTTGTCCACCGAGATTGATCCACAGAGTTTTCCCCACCCTGTGCAATCCACTGACTCGGGATAACCGGTGTGGACTGCCTGTGAATGTCTGTGGATCGCTGGGGACAACTCATCCCCCGCCGTTGCGCGCCTGCTGTTTGATGCGGTTCGTCAGCTCGGTGACCTGGTTGTAGATCGGGCGCTTCTCCGCCATCAGCTTGCGGATCTTCTTCTCGGCGTGCATGACCGTGGTGTGGTCCCGGCCGCCGAACTGCTGCCCGATCTTCGGGAGCGACAGCTCGGTCAGCTCGCGGCACAGGTACATCGCGATCTGCCGGGCGGTGACCAGGACGCGCGAGCGCGACGGGCCGCAGAGCTGCTCCATGTCGATGCCGAAGTACGTCGCCGTCTGCGCCATGATCGTCGCGGCGGTTATCTCGGGCCCCGTGTCGTTGGGGATGAGGTCCTTCAGCACGATCTCGGCGAGCTGAAGGTCGACCGACTGCCGGTTGAGGCTCGCGAACGCCGTGACGCGGATGAGCGCGCCCTCCAGCTCGCGGATGTTCGTGGAGATCTTCGAGGCGATGTACTCCAGCACCTCGGGCGGCGCCACCAGGCCCTCCTGCACGGCCTTCTTGCGCAGGATCGCGATCCGCGTCTCCAGCTCGGGCGGCTGGACGTCGGTGATCAGGCCCCACTCGAAGCGGTTCCTGAGGCGGTCCTCCAGGGTCACCAGTTGCTTGGGCGCCCGGTCACTGGAGATCACGATCTGCTTGTTGGCGTTGTGCAGGGTGTTGAAGGTGTGGAAGAACTCCTCCTGCGTCTGCTCCTTGTTCTCCAGGAACTGGATGTCGTCCACAAGGAGGATGTCCACATCGCGGTAGCGCCGGCGGAAGTTGTCCGCCTTGCCGTCGCGGATCGCGTTGATGAAGTCGTTGGTGAACTCCTCGGAGCTCACGTAGCGGACCCGCGCGCCGTTGAAGAGGCTCTGCGCGTAGTGGCCGATGGCGTGCAGCATGTGGGTTTTCCCCAGGCCGCTGTCGCCGTAGATGAACAGCGGGTTGTACGCCTTGGCGGGCGCCTCGGCCACGGCCACCGCGGCGGCGTGCGCGAAGCGGTTCGACGAGCCGATCACGAACGTGTCGAAGGTGTACTTGGGGTTCAGGCGCGCGGGCTCGGCCGACGTCTTGTTGCTTTCGGGCGCGGACGGGCGCGGCTGCCAGCCGCCGCCGGGGTTCGCGCCGGGGGTGGGGACGAAGGGGTCGCGCTGGTTGCCCTGGCCCTGCGCCTGTCCCTGTCCTTGTCCTTCGGGGCGGCGCTGCGGGTCCTGCTGGAAGCGGTACTCGCCGCTGTAGCGGTCGCCCGGGTACTGCTGGCCGGTGTAGCGCTCGCCGCCGCCGCCGTACTGGTCGTTCGCCCGGCGCTCGCCCGTGTACTGGTCGTTGCCGCGGCGTTCCCCGTTGTACGGGTCGTTCGCGCGGCGCTCACCGGTGTACTGCTCCTCGCCGCGGCGCTGGAACTGGTCGTTGCCGTACGGCTCGGGCGCGGGGTACTGGTCGTACTGGTCGCCGGGGTACTGGCCGTCGGCGTACGGACGCGGGTCCGCCGCCGGGCCGCGCAGCGGCGGGTACGAGGTCTGGTGCTGCTCGGGCGGGTAACCGGGGCCGCGCTCGTGGTCGGACTCCGGCTCGGACGGCACGGGCCGGTCCGACGACGGCGACGAGTCAGGCTGTACGGTGACGGCCACCCGGATGTCGCGGCCGAGTTGCGTCGACAGCACCTGGGTGATGAGGGGACGCAGGCGGTTCTCCAGGACGTCCTTGGCGAACTCGTTCGGCGTCGCGAGCAGGGCGGTGTCCTCGACGAGGGCGAGCGGCCTCGTCATGGAGAGCCAGGCGCGGTGCTGCGGGGGGAGGTCGCCCGGCAGGGCCTCGAGTGCCCTCGTCCACACCAGTGCAAGGTCAAGACCATCCATGTCGTGCTCCCCTCCCTCAGGTGCAAGCGACGACCCACCAATGGTCGTGCTCATCCCGCGTACCTGCAGTGGACCACTCTCTCACGCGTCATCCACAGGGTTGTCCACAAGTTGTGCACGGGGTACGGGAAGTCTGGGGATGGAGCGGCTCGTTTGACCTCGGGGGAGGTCAGACCGTAGCGTAGGGCGGTCGAGTCGCATCGACGGCGGTGCTGCACGCCCGCAGGTCGCCGGCTCCCGATCAGGGGCCGATACACCCGAGATGCGACCTCATAATCGTTGACCGCAGCATCCCTCTGGAGTCTCGAGTGAGCAAGCGTACATACCAGCCGAACAACCGCCGCCGGCACAAGAAGCACGGCTTCCGGCTCCGCATGCGCACCCGGGCGGGGCGCTCGATCCTGTCCTCGCGCCGTCGCAAGGGGCGCGACCGCGTCGCGGTCTGACAGGCGATCGTGCTGCCGTCCGACCAACGGATGCGGCGGCGAGAAGAGTTCACTTCGGCCGTCCGGCGCGGTGACCGTGCCGGACGGTCTCGTCTCGTTCTGCACCTGCAGCGCAGGGACGACGTCGATGAGACTCCCCGAGTCGGTTTCACGGTAGGCCGTCCGGTCGGTGACGCGGTGACCCGCAACAAGGTCCGCCGCCGGCTCCGGCACCTGGTGCGCGAACGCCTCCACCAACTGCCACCGGGTAGCCTGCTTGTGGTGCGCGCCAACCCCAAGGCGGCAACCGCACGCAACAGCGAACTCGCCGCGGATCTCGATGCGGCACTCGACCGGCTTCTGCGGCGAGAGGTCAAGAGGCGGAAATGACAGCCAAGCCGACGGCCATGGCCAGGGCTCTGATGCTGCCGATCGTCTTCTACCGCCGGTTCATCAGCCCGCTCTTCGGTCCCGTCTGCCGCTATACGCCATCCTGCAGCACGTACGCCCTGCAGGCGCTGCGGACCCACGGAGCGCTTCGCGGCGGCTGGCTGGCCCTGCGCCGGATCGCCCGCTGCCACCCCTTCCACGCCGGCGGGTACGACCCCGTACCCCCACGCGCAGGAACACCAGACCTCGAGCCGCAGCAAAGCGGCACCGTTATCGGAGAGCACTAGGAGCCCGCCGGTGAGTCTCAGCTTCCTCGATCCGCTGTTTCAGGCCGTCGCCTGGGTGATCATCCAGATCCACGCCGGCCTCAGCCTGGTCTTCCCCGCGGACAGCGGCTGGGCGTGGGGCCTTTCGATCTTCGCGCTCACGGCGCTCATGCGGATCCTCATCTTCCCCCTCTTCGTGAAGCAGATCCACGCGTCACGGAAGATGCAGGAGCTGAACCCCCAGGTTCAGGCGCTGCGGAAGAAGTACAAGAAGGACAAGCAGCGTCTCAACCAGGAGATGATGAAGCTCTACCAGGAGGCGGGCGCCAACCCGCTCTCCGGGTGCCTTCCCCTGGTCGTGCAGTTCCCCATCTTCATCTCGCTGTACAACGTGCTGCGCGCGATCTCCACGACGAAGCCGGGCCAGTCCAAGTACGGCATGTCGGCGGACCTCATCCAAAGCGCCCAGCACGCGCACATCTTCGGCGCCGCGATTCCGACGACGTTCGTCGAGGCCTTCTCCGACAAGCACGTCGGCGCGATGATCGTGGCCGGCCTCGCGGTCGTCATCAGCTCGACGACGACGTTCTTCACGATGAAGTCGAGCGTCGGCCGGTCCATGCAGAGCATGACCGCCGACAACCCGATGATGCAGTCGCAGAAGTTCCTGGTGTACCTGTCGCCGCTGTTCGGCCTCTTCGGCCTGACGCTGCCGCTGGGCGTGCTCATCTACTGGGTCACGACGAACTCCTGGACCCTCGCCCAGTCGCACTACGTCTACAAGAAGTACCCGATGGCCACGCCGGACGCCGCCGCGAACGGCAGTGACTCGGCGAAGGCCGGTACGACGAAGACCGGTACGACCAAGACGGGTACCGCCAAGGCCGGTGCAGCGAAGACCGGCGTCAAGGCCGGCGCCGCCGCCACCGCGTCCAAGCCGGGCAACGGAGGCATTCTGGGCAAGGCGCGGAAGAAGGCCGAGCCGGAGCCGGAGGACACCCCGCCCGACCCCGAGCCGAAGGTCGTACGACAGCAGCCGACACGGCAGTCGCGGAGCAAGAGGAAGCGATAGCGTGACTTCTGAGTCCAGCCCTAGCACGCAAGAGGAGTCCGGCGTGAGCCAAGCCGAAGCCGAGACCACCGAGGTCGCCGCGGTCGACATCCAGGCGCTCGAGGAAGAGGGCGAGATCGCGGCTGACTACATCGAGGGCCTGCTCGACATCGCCGATCTCGACGGCGACATCGACATGGACGTCGAGGGTGAGCGCGCGATGGTCTCGGTCGTCGGCGACACGCTCGACGACCTGGTCGGCAAGAAGGGCGAGGTGATGGAGGCCCTTCAGGAGCTGACCCGCCTGGCCGTGCACCGCAAGACGGGTGAGCGCAGCCGGCTGATGCTCGACGTGGGCGGCTTCCGCGAGCGCCGCCGCGCGGAGCTGACCAAGCTGGGCCGCGAGACGGGCGAAGAGGTCAAGCGCACGGGCGAGCCGAAGCCTCTCCCGCCGATGACCCCGTTCGAGCGCAAGGTCGTGCACGACGCCGTCGCCGCTCTGGGGCTCCGCAGTGAGTCCGAGGGCGAGGAGCCGAGCCGGTACGTCGTGATTCACGCCAAGTAGTCCGTTACGTGCGAGTGCCCCGTCACCCTTCCGGGTGGCGGGGCACTTCGCTTTTCCGGCTCCGGTCGGCCGGTGTGGCTCGTCCGCTCTACCTGGCGCCGGACGATGTCTAACGAGGACGCCGTCGGGGGTCAGGCTGGACCGGCGGCTGCTGTACCGGCTGAACGGGCTGTTGCTGGACCGGCTGCTGTACGGGCTGAACCGGAACCTCGGCGTTCGGGTTCGACATGAGCGGGGGCTCCTCGACGTCGGCGACGTACGCGCCGGGCTGACTGTCGGCGACGTTCACCACCTCGCGCTTCCGGCGCGGACGCGTGTACAGGAGCGTGATCCCCAGCATCACGATGCCGATGAGTATGAAGATCCAGCCGATCATGTGGATGTCGATGTGACTGAGATGAACGTGGAACGCGAAGGCGAGGATCGCCCCCAAGGCGATGAATGCCAAGCCTGAACCGATACCCATGACGTCTCCTTCCGGGCGGGTGCGGATGGCCAGCCGAAGACCTACCCCTCATACGCGGGTTATTCGTGTTTGCGTGCGCGGGCTTCGCCGAGCGAAACGTCGGTGTGGCTTTTGTGGCTGTTTGTGCTGTCTGTGGCTCGATGGGAGGCTTGGCGGGGGCGGGTCGCGGTCTCCGTGGGGGTCCAGGTGTGGAAGCATTCGAATGACCGAAGGGTTCCCCCATACCGATGCCGAGTCGCAGAGCTATGAGCTGTTGACCTATGTCACTACTTCCTGCGCCGCCGATCGCACACGAGATCTTCGGCGACGCGTTTCCCATCGCTGAGAGGTACGCCGAGTTCCTCGCCGGAGCCGGCGTCGAGCGGGGCCTGATCGGCCCGCGCGAGGTCGAGCGCCTGTGGGATCGGCACCTCCTCAACTGCGCCGTGATGGCCGAGGTGATCCCGCAGGACGCCGAGGTCATCGACGTCGGGTCGGGCGCCGGGCTGCCCGGGGTCGTTCTCGCGATCGTCCGCCCTGACCTGTCGATCACATTGCTCGAACCCCTCCTGCGCCGTACGGCGTTTCTCCAGGAGTGCGTCGATCTGCTCGAGTTGCCCAATGTCGAGGTACGCCGGGCGCGCGCGGAAGAGGTCATCGGGGAGTACTCCGCCGACGTCGTCACCGCTCGCGCGGTCGCCCGGCTGGATCGCCTGGCAGGCTGGGCGCTGCCGCTGCTCCGTCCCGGAGGCGAGCTTCTCGCCCTCAAGGGGGAGCGCGCGTCGGTCGAGATCGAGGACGCAGAGCCCGTTTTGAAGGAATTCGGGGTCAGTGAAGCCGAGGTGCTGCACGTTGGTCGCGGTAAGGTCGATCCGCCGGCGACCGTGGTACGCGCCGTGGCCGTGAGGTCCGCGCGACGGCCCAAAGAACGGGCCGGTACTCGCCGGAACGCACGTCGACGCGGCGGAGCGCATGGACGGAAGAGGTGACGGTCCTTGACCACTGAAGAGGGACTGGGCTGGCCCGGTCGCACCGAGGGCGGGTCGTCGCCAGACTCCTCCGGCCTCGGCTGGCCGGCCGGAGAGGTACCCCTGGAGCTTCCCCCCAAGACGACACTGCCCGAGGTGGTCTTCTCCGAGGCCGCCTCCCCCTCGGCGGTTTCTCCCGTGGCGAGCCCGCCGTCCGAGCCGATCTTCTCGGAGGCTCCTGCTGAGGGCACCCCCTCGGCCGGGTCGCCGCCGGTCCGTACGACGGCCCACCTTTCCACGGCTCACCTCGGGACCGCCGTCACCGAGACGAGCACGCCCCCACCGCTTGATCCTGTCCAGGAGACGTCACAGCGCAATCCGGCCCACGGGGAGTCGAAGTTGGTAAGCGAGGCACTCAAGTCCGCCGATGTTTCACGTGAAACGGGAAACCAGCCGATCGCACAGGCTGCCGCGGCGGCGCTGCGGGTGCTCGCGAAGCGTGGCGAGAAGGAGTGGCCGAGGCCGCCCAAGTGCCGCGTGATCACGATCGCGAACCAGAAGGGCGGCGTCGGCAAGACGACGAGCGCCGTCAACCTGGCCGCCGCGCTGGCGCTGCACGGCAACCGCGTGCTCGTGATCGACCTCGACCCTCAGGGGAACGCCTCCACGGCGCTCGGCGTGGAGCACCACGCCGATGTGCCGTCGGTGTACCACGTGATCCTGGAGGGCGGCCCGTTCGACGACATCGTCGTACCGGCCGAAGGCATCCCGAACCTCTACTGCGCGCCGGCCACCCTCCACCTCGCGGGCGCCGAGGTCGACCTGGTGCCGATGGTGGCGCGGGAGACGCGGCTGCGCCGGGCGCTGGAGATGTACGACACGAGCAAGTTCGACTACGTCCTCATCGACTGCCCGCCGTCGCTGGGCCTGCTGACCGTCAACGCCCTCACGGGCGCCAACGAGCTGCTGATCCCGATCCAGACGGAGTACTACGCGCTGGAGGGGCTGACCCAGCTGCTGCACACGGTCGATCTCGTGAAGCAGCACCTGAACCCGAACCTCGCGGTCTCCACGATCCTCCTCACGATGTACGACGCCCGTACGCGCCTGGCGGCCCAGGTCGCCGACGAGGTGCGCAGCCACTTCGAGGAGCTCGTCCTCAGCACGGTCATCCCCCGCAGCGTCCGCGTCTCCGAGGCGCCAAGCTACGGCGAGTCCGTCCTGACGTACGACCCGGGCTCCAGCGGCGCACTCGCCTACACGGAGGCGGCGCGGGAGATGGCGTACCGCGGCGCGGAAGCGGTCGGGTAGCCGGTCCCGCGCGGGCGGCGCGGGTCGGGAATCGACGAGGAGAACAGTGATCGGCGCGAACGGACCAGGGCGGCCGTACGGCTCCCGGGGCATGAAAGAGGCATCGAAGTGAGTCAGCAGCGACGCGGGCTTGGCAAGGGACTGGGCGCGTTGATCCCCACCGCCCCGGCGGAGGCCGCCGGCGGCGCACGCCCGGACTCCCCATCGCCGGACGGGGCAGCGCCGAACAGCGAGCCGGTACTCGTCGCCGGCGCCCACTTCGCCGAAGTCCCCATCGGCTCCATCACGGCGAACCCCCGCCAGCCGCGCCAGACCTTCGACGAGGAGGCCCTGGAGGAGCTGGCCGCCTCGATCAGCATCGTGGGCCTGCTCCAGCCGATCGTCGTAAGGGAACTCCCCGGCGACGCCTACGAACTCATCATGGGCGAACGCCGCCTGCGCGCGTCCAAGCTCGCCGGCGTAGAGAAGATCCCCGCCATCGTCCGCGACACGGGCGACGACGACATGCTCCGCGACGCGCTCATGGAGAACCTCCACCGGCAACAGCTGAACGCCTTGGAGGAGGCCGCGGCATACCAACAACTCCTGGACGACTTCGGCGCGACCCACGAGGAACTCGCCACCCGCATCGGCCGCTCCCGCCCGCACATCACGAACACCCTGCGCCTACTGAACCTCCCCCCGGCCGTCCAACGCCGGGTAGCCGCAGGCGTCCTGAGCGCCGGCCACGCCCGCGCCCTTCTGGGCCTGGACAGCCCGGAACGCCAGGACCAGCTCGCCACGAGAATCGTCGCCGAGGGCCTGTCGGTACGCGCGGTGGAAGAACTGATCGCCTTGGGAGAGGGCGGCGACACGAAGCAGGACGTCCGCCGCAAGACGGCCACCAAGCCGGTGAACCCAAGAATCCGAGAGCTCGCCGCCGAGCTGTCAGAGTTGTACGAGACAAAGGTGAGCGTCGACCTGGGCCGGCGCAAGGGCAAGATCGTGGTCGAATTCGGATCGCTTGAGGACCTGGAACGCATCATCGGCGCCATGACCCCCCGCCCCGGCAGCGAGGACCCTTCGGCCTGAACCGTCTGATCCCGGTCGACCACCGGAGTCCCCCTGAGAGCAAAACCCGACCGGCCCGCGTGACACGCGGGCCGGTCGAAACGTTTCTCAGCCTTGCTGAGACTTCCCGTTAGCCCCAAGCTCGTCACCGCGTCCCCTCTCGCGGCCTCGCGGCCTCGCGGCCTCGCGGCCTCGCGGATCGCCGCTCGCCGATCGCCGCATCCGCGCCCTTTCCCCACGCCTCCCACCCTCACCAGGCATCGCCACACCGCCCACACGATCCTCTCCAGCCCCTGCGGCTGACTCCCTCTGCCTCTTCCCGCGCGTAGCCGCCAGCACCGTGGAGACGCGCTGGCTGGTGGAGCGAACCGCCAGTCGAGCGGATGAGCCTCGTGACGGTGACGAGGAAGCGGTCCTCGCCCAGCCGGTCGACGCGAGTCAGAAGCCAGTAGGCGCGGTCGGTAGCCTCGCGCGTCGGCCAGACAGACCTGCGACACCTCCCGAGATACTCCCCTTCCGGACCGCCGCACACCCGCCGCACCGGGCGGCGGCACCTCCACCGCAGGAGACCACCCACCGCACCCACCCACGGCAGGAGGTCAGCTACCAGGCCCACCCGCAACGAGACACCGACCACCACGCCCTGCACGAGGACCATCCCGCCCCTACGCCAACCTCGCAACGAGACACCGGCCACCATCGCCCTGCACGAGGCCCACCCTGCCCCTACGCCCCACCTCGCATCGAGACACCAGCCAACACGGCCTACGCGAGGCTCACCCCGCCAACGCGCCCACCCGCAACGAGGCACCATCCACCGCGCCCTGCGCGAAGTCCACCCCGCTGCCGCGTCTTGCGCAGGAAGCAGCTCATGGACTGCCGGATGGCGCGCCCCTGCGGTAGCCGAGCCTTCGTGTACGACGGCGAGCGCGGCCATGGCCGGCAGGACCAGCCCGGCGACGAGCAACACCCACCGCCAGCAGGAGTCGCGCTACCAACAGCCGGACCGGAGTGAACGCGCCGCCGTCGACCCGACCGCGCCACGCCGACCGCGCCACGCCGACCGCGCCACGCCGACCGCGCCACGCCGACCGCGCCACGCCGACCGCGCCACGCCGATACGCCCACGCTACTACGCCCGCCGACCGCGCCCACCACCGCAACGAGACATCAGCGACCGTGCCCTGCGCGAGTCCAGTGCAGGGACTGCTGGGTCGGCACGCGCGCATCGGCGCGCCGAGCGTTCACTCGCGACGCGAACGCGGCTAGCGCGGCAGGTCCACCCCGGCGACGAGCAACACCCAGCCGTCAGCGCCGAGTCCCGCCCAACTGCAGCGGGGCCGCAGTGAACGTGCCGCCGGCGCGCCGACCGCCCGGCGACGATGGCGGGCAGCAGGCGGCAGAGCCGCCCACGCGCCATGGGACGGCACTCTCGCAGCCGCCTCATTGTCCGTGCATACGCCCAACGAGAGACCTGCCATCGGCTCTACCCGCAACGAGACCTCAGGCGCCGGGCTCACCCGCAACGAGAGAACTGCCACTGGGCTCACCCGCAACGAGACATGAAGCCACCCGCCCCACGGAGGGAGACCAGTCACCGCGTCCTCGCAGAGGGAGCTCTGGCCGACTGTGCATTCGACGACATGTTTCCCGTGAAACATTCCGCACAGCGCACCGCTGGTGCCTCACCCGCCGGACTGGTTGGTCGGCTTTCAGCTCCGGCCGCCTGCTCTGCCGTCCCCAGCGAGTAGGGCTCACGAGTCGTGCGGAAATCAAGCCGGCGATCCCGTGCGCTACGTCGACTCCGAGGGCGTCAAGGCATCGCGACTGCCACGCATGGGGCGCGCCCTATCGACTCCTAGACCAGTCGCCGGGAGCGCGGAGGCTGGTCTCCCCCTGCGGGGGCGCAGTGGCTGGTTGTTGGGAGGCGCCCCGGATACGTGGCCGGTCAGCTCGATCGCCTTGTCTGCTCGGCGCTCGCTGAATGCCGTACGGATCGAGGCGGGTGCCTTCTGTCAGTGGAGCGGCGCGTTCGCCTACGCCCTCCGTGCTGAGAGCCGCGCCTGCCTGTGACACCGAGGGGAGTCAGTGGGGCTGCCGTCACGCGCTCTGAGTCTTCCGGGATCGCCTGGTACGCCTCAGCACAAAGCCATCCGCTGTCTCTCGCACCGACGCCATACGCGGGGGGACGCTCCGCGTGGAGCGACGCCGACGCTAAGACCTCTGGGTCGTCCTATAGAGGCGCGGTGTGTCCCTGTCTTGTAGACGTGCCAGCACGACTGGTCGCACATCGTCGCTTTGAAGATGCTCTGCCGTCATAGCGCGAATACTGATGCGCTGGAACCGTGGGGTCTTGGCATCCAAGCGGACTCCATGCGAGGCGCCACGCCCGCGCTGTACGCGCATCCTCGCGGTACCGCACACCGTTCCGGTCCCTGGTGCCAGGTCTCCCCTTGGGCGCCTACACATGCGATCCCTGCGCAGCCATGCCCTTTAGTAAGCCGCCAAGTCGACCGCGTCCTCCAAGCGCTCGCGCCCTGGGCCGTGCTCCTTAGACGTCCTCCAGGCAGCGCCTGCATTGCGAGCTCTCGGGCCGCAGAGCTCGTATGCCTCCTTCAGTGGGGTATCCCCGCTCTGCTGAATTGAGGTGCACACGTGCCGTGAGAGCGACTCCACGCTCTCTGCTTCCCCGGCCGAGCGGACCGAGTTGGTACGCCGGTCTGAGCCGGTTCGGAGGAGGACGGTTCGCGGAGGTACAGGTCGATGAGGCCAAGCATCGCGGGCGACGGTAGGTGCATCTGGGAGGCCGTATGAGAGGTGGCTCAGCATGAGTCGGGGAGACAGCTCGTCGAGGTGGGCTATGAAGGCGCTCCATGATGACGACCCATGATGGCCGCTTGCGATGGCGGCTCACGGCGGCGGCACGACGGCGGCTTGTGACGGCGGCTTGCGACGCGGTGCTCCATGTAAGCGGTCGTGAAGATGGCTCGTGGAGGTGACTAACGCTCACCGAGGCGGCTCACATAGGCGGCCGGGGAGATGGCGCGCGACGGAGATCTGCGGGCTGCGGAGATGGCGCGGTGCGGAGATGGCGCGGAGAGGGCTCAGGAGGGGCGCTGCGAGGCGTGTGGCGTTGGGGTGGCTTGCGCTGTGGGGTGGCGTAGATAGGGGCGTGTGGGCGGTGTGGCGGTGCTTGATGGGGGTGGGAGGCGAAGTGGATGTGAGGGCGAAGGGAGGGGAGGGGCGAGGGGGCGTGGAGGGAAGGGGTGAGGGGTGGGGGGACGGCGGTGGAGTGAGGTCGAGTGAGTGGGGTTAGTGAGGTGGTTCCTGTGGTCTGCCTTTTCTCTATCGGTTGGGGCTTGTGGGGTGTCGGTAGTGGGAGGGGACGCTTCTGGGGGCGGCTGGTGTGTGGCTGGAGGCGGTTTCACGTGAAACAAGTGGGACCGAGACGGGGTGGGAATTGAAGCTCTAAGATCGCGGTGGGCGGGAATAGGTCCCGGTGATGGAGGCGCTCCGCCCGAGAAGGGGGCCTGGCCGGTGTCGCGTCGTCTGGTTAATGTCACGCTGGACAACCTTGAGGATTTGCCGACGAGGTGTCGTAAGTGTGTGTTCTGGGAGTTGGATCCTGTGAGCATGCAGCGCGCTGAGGACGCGGGGGATCCGGAGCTTGAGAAGGAAGCTTGGATCTCTTCCACGCTTCTCGAATGGGGTAGTTGCGGCAAGATCGTTTATGTGGACGGGGCCGCGGCGGGGTTCGTTCTCTACGCGCCGCCGCTCTACGTTCCTCGGTCGGTGGCATTTCCGACCAGTCCTGTGAGTGCGGATGCGGTGCTCATGATGACCGCGCACATCGTCCCTGAGTTCCAAGGGGGCGGGCTGGGGCGGATGCTCGTTCAAGGGGTCGCCAAGGATCTCGTTCGGCGAGGGGTGCGGGCGATCGAGGCGTTCGGGGATCTCAAGTGGGAGAAGCCCGGTTGTGTGTTGCCGGCGGAGTACATGCTCGCCGTCGGGTTCAAGACGGTGCGGCCGCATCATCGGTATCCGCGGATGCGGCTTGAGCTTAAATCTGCCGTCTCCTGGCGGGAGGACGTTGAGGTCGCGCTTGAACGGCTCCTCGGGTCCATGTCGCCCGAAGGTGCGCTTCGGCCCGTCTAAGAAGACCACACCGGCCCGAAAACAAGGCGACACGCCGCTGGAAAGCGGATCGGACGGCCTTCGGGGCCGCGCATCACGTGTCACACGGGACCCAAAAGCCCCACACGTTCATTTTGCTGCGTCACAGCCTCAGCAGCCGTTGCAGGTACCCTCTTGATCCGATCACACCGGCATCAGTGAGTTCGTCAGGCAGCGGACCTCTCGCGAGTTTTACCAGGTCAGAGGGCATAAAAATGAGGCAGCCCCACGCCATAAGGCGTGGGGCTGCCTCAACCAGACCGCGGGAGGGCGGTTGGACTCTAAATGAACTCGCGGAGCTCCTTGACGAGAGCCGCCTTCGGCTTCGCGCCGATGATCTGCTTGACCACTTCGCCGTCCTTGAAGACGCTGAGGGTCGGGATCTGCATGATGCCGTAGCTCGCCGGAACCTTCGGGTTCTCGTCGATGTTGATCTTCACGACGGAGATCTTGTCCGAATGCTCGGCGGCGATCTCTTCGAGGATCGGTCCCACCTGACGGCACGGACCGCACCACTCGGCCCAGAAGTCGACGACTACGGGCTTGTCGCTCTTGAGGACCTGGGTCTCGAAGTCGGCGTCGCCGACGGCCTTGGTAGCCACGGGATCTCCTAACTACGTATTCGGGAAACGGAATGAAGGACTAGGCGGTCTGCGGCGTGAGCGTGGCCTTGTCGTGGTCCTGCAGCCAGCGCTCGGCGTCCAACGCCGCGGCGGAGCCGGTGCCGGCCGCCGTGATCGCCTGACGGTAGCGGTGGTCGACGACGTCGCCCGCGCCGAACACGCCGGAGATGTTGGTCTCGGTGCTGCCGGCGGTGACCTTGAGGTAGCCCTCGTCGTCCAGGTCGAGCTGGTCGGTGAACAGCTCGGTGCGCGGCTCGTGGCCGATCGCGATGAACACGCCGGACACCTCGTGCAGGGTCTCCGCGCCGGTCTTGACGTTGCGCAGGCGTACACCCGTCACGCGGTCGTCGCCCTCGATGTCGGCGACCTCGGAGTCCCACGCGAAGTGGATCTTTTCGTTCGCGAACGCGCGGTCCTGCATGATCTTGCTCGCGCGGAGCGAGTCGCGGCGGTGGACCACGGTGACCGAGCTCGCGAAGCGGCTCAGGAAGATGGCCTCCTCCAGAGCGGAGTCGCCGCCGCCCACGACGACGATGTCCTTCTCGCGGAAGAAGAAGCCGTCACAGGTCGCGCACCAGGACACGCCGTGCCCGGAGAGCTTCTTCTCGTTCGGCAGGCCCAGCTCGCGGTACTTCGAGCCGGTCGCGATCACGACGGCCTTCGCGAGGTAGGTCTCGTCGCCGACCTTCACGACCTTCGGGGAGGCGTTCAGGTCGACCTCGGTCACGTCGTCCGTGACGAGCTCGGCGCCGAAGCGCTCGGCCTGCTTGCGCATGTTGTCCATGAGGTCGGGCCCCATGATGCCGTCGGGGAAGCCCGGGAAGTTCTCGACGTCCGTGGTGTTCACCAGCGCGCCGCCGGCGGTCACGGCGCCTTCGAAGACCAGCGGCTTGAGGTCACCACGGGCGGCGTAGATCGCGGCCGTATAGCCCGCGGGCCCCGACCCGATGATGATCACGTTACGCACGTCGCTCACTGTTGCGCCTCTCTCTGATCTTGTAGGCGAAGATCGTGTTTGTCGGTCACGTTGCTCCGCAGTAGCCCTCAACCGATCCTAGGGCTCGGAGATTCCCACCAGCGCCGTACGCGAAAGAGCCGGCCTGCCCTAGAACGAGGCAGACCGGCTCCACGAGAAGAACAGGGTCAGTGGGCGACCCGCTGGTGCGATATCAGATCGGTGGTGCCGGCCGAGCACTTCGGGCCGACGACCCAGACGTCCATGTGCTGGGCGTCCGTTCCGGGAACGACGATGACGGTCGCGGGACGGCCCTCGTACGTCGCCGAGTCGACGAGCAGAGGGTTGGCGGCGCCGGCCACGCGGGCGACACAGCCACGCGACAGGTCGTCGACCGCGGCGAGCGGCCTGCGGCCGGACTCCGTCTTCGACATCGATGACGCGATCTGCGAAGTGAGCCCGTCAGCGGTGTACTTCGTCCCGCTGTGCGCGAGCGTGTACGGGACCGACTTCGCGGCCTGAGGCCGCGGAGCCGTGTCGCTGGCACGCCCCGGCTCCTCGACCGGTGGCTGTGAGGCAGCCGCGGTCTTGGAGTCGGCGTCGTCCATGACGGTGCGGACGGCGACGGCTCCCCCGCCGACCAGGACCACCGCGGCGGCGGCCGCGGCGACGAGCTGGAATCTTCGGGCATGACGGTGTACGGGTACGTGCGAAGCCGCCTCGGCGGCTATCGCCGCGTCGAGCCGATCCAGCAGATGCGCGGGCATCGGCGGCAGCGGTGCGTCCGCGAGAACACGGGACACCTCTGCGACCTCCGCGGCGCGCAAACGGCAGTCGGCGCAGTCGGCCAGGTGTACTTCGGCGGACGTGGCCGAGTCATCGTCGAGAATCCCCTCGGCGAAGTCGGCCAGCGCTTCGTAGTCAAGGTGTGCGGCAGTCACGCGGTTGTGCCACCTCCTTCCTCCGCAGATTCGACGCCTGAGCCGCGTCCCTGGTTCCGTAGGTGCCCAAGAAGAGGAACGAGCCGGGCACGGCCACGAGCGCATCGGCTCTTGATCGTGCCTGGTGGGACCTCCAGAACCTTGGCCGCGTCGTCGACGGCGTAGCCCATCATGTCGACGAGCACGAGAGCGGCCCGTTGCTCGAAGGGTATGCGCTGGAGCGCCTCACTCACATCGAGGGAGAGCTCGTGCGCCGAGGTGGGGTCGGTGTTCTTGGGGGCGACCGAGTCGAGCGTCGCGTCATCGCCCATCGGCACGACCGGCCGGATGTTGCGCCGGCGCAGACGGTCGAGGCAGGCGTTCACCACGATCCGGTGCAGCCACGTCGTGACCGCCGCGTCTCCGCGGAAGCGTCCCGCCGCGCGGTACGCCGACAGGAACGCGTCCTGCAAGGCGTCCGCTGCCTCTTCCTGGTCGCCAAGGGTCCGGAGCGCCACCGCCCACATCCGGTCCCTGTGCCGGTGCACGATCTCCGCGAACGCGTGTGGATCACCGTTCGCGTGCCGTGAGAGAAGTTCCTTGTCCGGAACGGTCTCGACCGGGCGTCCCCCCCGCATGATCGCCATATCCGTCAGCCCGTTTCGTAGACGGCGACATCGTTGTACGTGTGCCGGGCCCGTCCCACGACCCCCGTACCGGCATCGGCGGAGTGGTCCGGCACCGGGAAACGGAGCACGGACGGCCGGCGATGACCGGGATTTACGTCGCGGGGGGCCTTCAGCACGAACCTGATGGTAGCCGTCAACGGTCGATCATGCCCGTAGTGACCGGATCAGCCCGGTGCGTACACACATCAGGCTCCACCGGAACGGTCACTTCGAGCCGAAAACGTCCACGTTGTTGATCCGGATTCGGAATTCGCCCCCGAGGCGCGGCAGCTTCGGGAACCAGAGCAGGAGGTACTGGCCCTTGGCGCCCTTGGCGTCCAGCTTGACCGAACCGCTCGCCGCGGCGCTGTCGGTCATGTTCATGCTCGCGCCGCCGGAGTCGCCGATGCGCAGCTCGATCGTGCCGCCCATGCCCGTGGGCATGGTCACCTGGACGTGGTCGATGGTGGTCGCCTTGCCCATGTCGAGCTGGAGTCCGAGGCCGGCCTTGTACTGCCCGTAGTGCGTGTCCGCGTAGCGCTGGGTGCCCCAGTACGTCGCGGGGTTGGAGTCGATGGCCTTCTTGCCGCCGACGGGAAGGGCGGTGTCGGGGTGTTTGTTCGGCGCGGCGTCGTAGCCCTTGGCGTTCTGCACCGTGAGCTTGGCGACGGATGAGTGGCTGGCCGGCGGCGCGCTCGCGCCGCTCTTGTTCTTGTCGCCGCTGCCGCCGCCCATCTGGCTGACGCCCCAGCCGCCGAGGACGACCAGGAGCAGCAGGCCGACGACGATCGCCGCGATCGCGGGCTTGCCGACGCCGCCCTCGCGCTCGGGCGAGGAGTGGCGCGCCGAGGGCGCCCGCTGGGTACGCGGGCGTGTCGGCGTGGGGTCGGGCACCGTACGAGACAACGGGTCGGTGTGCGGCGCCATGTTGGCCGTGTGGTCCGCGTCGGGCCGCTGGACGACACTCGGCGGCGTCGAGCCTCCGAGGGGCACGAAGGGGAGCGGGGAGCGCGGGACCTTGGTGAGGGCGTCCGCGAAGGCCGCCGGAGCGTTCAGCGGCTCCTGAGCGCCGCGCAGCGGGAGGTGCAGCGCGCGGCACACGATCGAGTCGAGGTTGTTCGGCACCCCGGCGCGCAGCTGGCTCGGCGAGAGCGGCCTGCCGTCGGAGCTCGCGGGCGCCGTCGGCAGCGTGGTGCCCTCGGGGCCGCACCAGTGCCCGGTGAGCGCGGCGTACAGCATGTGGCCGAGGCCCTGCGTGTCGTCCAGGGCCGGGGAGTCGGAGGTGGTGCCGGACAGCACGGCCTCGACGCCGAGGCCGGTGACCTTGACGGTGCCGCCGCTGGTCCAGACGAGGTTGTGCGGGGTGAGGCAGAGGTGGGCGAGGCCGGCGGCGTGCGCGCTCGCGAGCGCCTCCGCGGCCTCCAGCAGGAACGCCGCGGCCCGGTCGGGCTCCATGGCGCCCTCGGCGAGGAGGTCTTCCAGGGTCTCGCCGGTCACCCACTCGCTCACGACGTAGGCGCGCTCGCCGCTGTCGTCGGCGTCGAAGACCTGGGTGAGGCGCGGGTCGGTCAGCCGGCTCGCGGCGCGTGCCGCGGTCACCACGTCGTGCACCCGGGGGAAACCGGGAGCGAAGGTGAGTACGGCGACGGGGCGGGCGAGGATCTCGTCCGTGGCCTTCCAGAACGTGGATCCGCCCGCTTCACTCACGCGGTCGTCCAGGCGGAATCGACCGGCGAGCCGGGTTCCGGGTTCGATGACGGACGTGCTCAACGCGGCGTCCGGCGCAAGTAATCGCGTCCCATGATCAGTGCCGTGGCTCCCTTACGCCGTCGACCCTCCCTCGATACTTCGGGGGCGGGTGGCAGTGCGACCAGTCCGCCCGATGGTAGGACGCTCCAAGAGCGTCTCTGGGTTACTAGTCGTAGACAGTCGCGCTCTCCCACCATACGGGCACGATCTCCTAACCCGAGACACGTCCTGGCAATCTGCCCATCACGGTTCGGGTCAGAGTTTCCACTTCCCCGACGCGTAGCCTCCGTGCGACCAGGACATACAACACTCCGGCTCCGGCCCCGCCGACGACCAGCGCCGCCACGGAGGTGATCACGTGATAGTAGAAAAGCTTGACGAAGAGTTCGTGAACGCCGAGCGCGAACAGGAACGCCGGCACCGTCGCGATCGCGATCTTGATATGGGTCGTCACGATGTGTCGCGCGTCGAGCCCCTGGAGCCGCCGGCGCAGGATCAGCGCGGCGACCAGGCAGCCGAACGCCCACGAGATGCCCAGCGCGATCGCGATGCCCTCGACGATCATGTTGGTCGGCAGGATCGCCGAGCCGAGCACGGCCAGCGAGATGCTGACCACGATGTTGGCGATGGCGATCAGTGCCGGGGTGCGCGTGTCGGCCAGGGAGTAGAACACCCGCAGGAGCAGCTGGAACACCGCGAAGGGCACCAGCGCCAGCGTGAAGGCCTGCACGACGTTGGCGATCATCAGCGCGTCGGCCACGTGAGTGGAGCCGTGGGCGAAGAACGCCGTGGTCAGCTCGGGGCCGAGCGCGAACAGCAGCGCCGCCGCCGGCACGATGATCACTGACGAGAGGTTCAGGCCCGACGACAGGTCCTCGCGTACGAGTTCGAAGCGCTGCTCGGACGCGTGGCGGCTCATGCGGGGCAGCAGCGCCGTCATGACCGACACGCCCACGATGGCGTACGGGAGCTGGAACAGCAGGTACGCGTTGGTCCACGGGGTGAGCCCGACGCCGTACCCGAGGTGCTCGTGCTCGCCGCGCACACCGGCGCGCACCGCGATGTTGGTGTTGACGACGAAGCCGACCTGCATGATCGCGACGTACAGGAGGGTCCACAGCGCCATGCCGCCGACCGGCGCGAGCTCCTCGCGGCGGAAGTCGAAGCGCGGGCGGTACTTGAAGCCGACCTTGCGCAGCGAGGGCCACATCGCGATCGTCTGCACGATGATGCCGAGCGTGGTGCCGCCGGCCAGCAGGGCGATCTCGCCGCTGCTGAGGTTCGACGGCGTGGCGCCGGGGCCCGCCACGAACAGGAACGCGCCGCCGACGATGATCACGACGACGCTGTTCAGGACCGGGGTCCACATCGGCGCGCCGAAGCTGCCGCGCGCGTTCAGCGAGGCGCCGGCCAGCGCGCCCACGCCGTAGAAGAAGATCTGGGGTAGGAAGAACAGCGCGAAGAGCACCGCGAGGTCGTGCTGTGCGGGCGTGAAGTCGCCGGCGTACAGGTCGACCAGGAGGGGCGCGCAGAGCATCGCGATGCCGGTGAGGGCCAGCAGGCCGCCGAGCACGATCGTGAGGAGCCGCGCTTCGTACTCCTCGCCGTACGCGCGGTCCTTCTCCAGCGCGCGCACCAGCATCGGCACGTGGACGGCGGTGAGGACCCCGCCGAGCAGCATGTCGTAGATGACGTTGGGGAAGGTGTTGGCGACGTTGTACACGTCGCCGAGGGGCCCGGTGCCGAGGGCGATGACGATCACGGCGTTGCGGACGAAGCCGAGCAGCCGCGACGCCACGGTGCCCAGTGCCATGACGGCGCTGGACTTCAGGATGCCGCTGACCCCACGGCCGCCGCTGGGGGTCTGCTCGCTCACGACCGGCACTTCTGACAGCGTGCCGGTGGTGTCCGGTCCGCCCGGCTCCATGTCAGTCAACGGACTCCTCCGCTCGGTCGGCCCTGCGCCGGACAACGCGTATCCCGACGCCGAGGAACAGTACGGCAAGTGAGATGCCCGTGATGAGTAGAGCGGTTCGCCCATATCCGGTGGCATTCACGCGGACCACCCGCGTGTCGCCGAACGGATGGCCGTCCGGGGCCAGGAGCTCAAGGTTCACATAGGCCTGGCCGTTGGCCGAGGCCTTCATCTTGAGGATGATCGTGTCCTTGTGGCCGGGTTCGAGCGTCAGGTCGCGGTCCACGCTGTTGACGCGCAGCCGCGTGTCGTTCTGCGAGGAGGCGCGCAGGTGCACGCGCACGGTGCCGACGTCGAGCCCGTTGGAGACGGTGACCGGGATCTGCCCGGACTTTCCGGCCATGGTGTAGCCGTTGTCGTTGAGCACGTGGACCTTCGCCATCGCGGAGTCCAGAGTGCCCGTCAGCGTACGGCGCAGGGAGGCGCCCGACCGTGACTTGCCGGCCCACGCCGACGACTCGGCGCGCGGCACCCCGAGGATGAAGCCGCTCTGGGGCGGCTGGAAGATCGAGGTGAACCGGCGTACGCGCGAGTTGAGGGTCCTGACCTGCCGGAGGTAGGAGGTGGACAGGCCCGTGGAGTCCTTCTGCGGCTGGAACGTACGCGGCTGCGGGGTGGACGCCTCGACGTTGCTCATGGTCGTCGGCCGCAGCCACGGCGCGTGGGCGGAGTAGCTCAGCACCGCCTTGGCGAAGGCCGGGGATGGGTTCCACCTGCGCGGCGGCGTGACGACGATCGTCCGTGAGTTGTTCGGCATCTCGCCGGTGATCATCGCCGTCTCGGCGAGGAACCGCTGCTCGGCCAGGACGGTCGCGCCCGGCGCGCTGGTGCCGGTGCCCAGCACCTTGTTCAGCGTGTCGTCGTAGGCGATGAGCTTCAGGTCGGTGCCGCCGACGCTCCGGTGGACGAGCGGGTTCGGCGTGTACGTCTGGGCCTGGAGGTCGGGCAGGACCGTGCTGCTCAGCAGCACCGTACGCGCGCCGTTCTTGGCCAGGGCCGACAGGGTCGCCTGGTCGGCGAGGCCGTCCGGCGGCGCCGCCATCGTCGTGGTGGCGCTGTTCAGGCCGGCACGGCCGAGGCCGTGCAGCGCGGCGTCGGTGGCGGTCTTGATGTCGCCGGTCATGCGGTGCTGGGCGAGGGCCATGACGTCCGGGTCGGCGTACGGCGTCGCGACCAGCGGCTCGCCGCCGATGGCGGAGCGCAGGGCGCCCAGCCAGGTGCCCGCGGCGACGTTCTGCGCGCGATGAACGTCGTCTTTGAGCGTGTAGCCGTCTTGGGCCGCCATCTGCGCGGCGTCGTCGATCAGGCTCGGGTCGACGAGCCAGCTCACCGGGGTGTTCGTACGCGCCGCGGCCGTCACGAGGCTGTTGAGGCGCCCGCCGCCGAACTGGCGTTCGAGGCGGTCGTCGGTGAAGGTGTCGTCGTCGGCGCGGTGCGGCTGGTCGATCATCGGCCAGACCCAGGCGATCTTCGTACGCGCGACCTGCGTGCCTGGGTAGTACGTGACGAGCGTGCGCTGGCGGCCCAGGAGGGCGCCCACGGAGTTGTAGGCCTCGACGGAGACCGGGTAGACGCCGAAGTCGGTCAGGCCCATCTGGGGTACCGGCAACGACACGGAGAAGTTCTGCTGGCCGTCGGGGGCCAGACTCGTGGGGAGCGTCCGCAGGGGGCCGCCGCGCGTCGGCTCGAGTCCCTTGCCGCCGGCGTAGGCGTCCAGCTCGCCGCGGCTCGTGAAGCGCCGGTTGTCGAACAGGAGCCGTACCGACATCCGGTCGTACGCCGTCTGGGACTGGTTGACCAGCGTGCCGCGCACGGTCAGCTTCGCGTGCGGGGTGAGGTAGCGGCCGGGGCCGACCGAGGTGAAGGAGATCCCGACGGGCGACTTGGGCGCCGGCACGCGCTCGCGCGAGGCGCGAGAGGCTCGCGAACGGCTCGCACTGTGGTGCGGTGACGGGGTCGCGGCGAACGCGGGCCCCCCGGTCAGCACCAGGACGACGACGAGCGCCAGCAGCCGTCTCATCTGGTTCATGTGGCGCTCGCGAGGAGCACGGGGACCTTCGCGACGAGCTCCCGCTCGTCCGCGTGGGCGAGGCGGCCTGCCACTTCGTCGAGCGGGAACCATGCGACCTCGGCGACCTCCTGGTCGGCGTCGGAGAGGACGCCTCCGACTGCGAGCAGCAGATGGTGATGGACGGTCTTGTGAACGCGGCGGCGGCCGGTGGAGAACCAGTAGTCGATCGCGCCGAGCGGCGCGATGATCCGGCCGAGGATCCCAGTCTCCTCCTCGACCTCACGCACCGCGGCCTCCTCGATCGTCTCCTCGGCTTCCAGATGACCCTTCGGCAGGGACCATCGAAGCCGCTTGTCGCGGTCGTACCGGGCGATCAACGCGGCATGAGGGGCACCCTCGACGTCGACGACCAGCCCGCCCGCAGAGGTCTCTTCACGATGGCGGCCCGCCGACGCGGACCGGCCGGAGTGTCTACGCGGGCGATGCACGGCCGCAATCGTAGTAGCCACTCAGGCGTAAACGGTCATTACTCCGGACGTTCGCGGTCCGCGGGTCGCGGGGCGGGTACGGGCACGGCGGCGCAGAGGGCGAACAGGTCCAGCGTGCGGATGCCGAGGGCCGTGCTGCACTCCCCGGTCGCGGTGTAGACGACGTCCGTCAGGCGTGTCGCGCGTTCGTCGATGAGAAGGGCGATCCGGTCGGGCAGCATGAGCGGTGCGATCAGGTGGGCCGCGTAGTCGGTGGCCTCGTTGACCAGGTCCGGCGGGGCGGGCCACACGTCGCCGACGTCGAGCGCGCCGGCCACCGAGCCCGTACTGGGCCAGGTTCCGGCGGTGACGATGACGGCGGCGAGACGGCGGTTCCTCAGCGGGAGCGCGTCACCGCCCGCGTACAGGCGGGTGCACAGGCATCGGACGGCGGGCAGCCCGAGCACCTCGGGCAGCTCGTCCGCGCTGGTTATCAGGTGCGGCAACCGTACGATCTCGTGCGCCGTCTGGTGTTCGAGCAGCAGCCGATGTATGGAGAGTGCGTTCTGCATGGTCGTCTCCGTGCCTCGAACGTATCCCCGGGTCACCCCATAAAAGGACAAAGAAGGAGGTGATTCTCGTTTTGCCTGTCACCTGCGAGGACCTACGCTCGACTGTCGTGCCGAATGACGACCAGACAACGAAACACCGCGCGGCCATCGCCGAGCTCCTGAGCCGTATCGCCCCGGTCGCCGACGACCTAGGACGGCTCTTCGCCTCGGCAGGTCATGAGCTCGCGCTGGTCGGCGGACCCGTGCGCGACGCCCTGCTGGGCCGGCCGGTCAACGACCTCGACTTCACCACCGACGCCCACCCCGAGCGCATCCTCGAGATCGTCGAGGGCTGGGCGGACGCCGTGTGGACGATCGGCATCGAGTTCGGCACCATCGGCCTGCGCAAGGACGACCTCCAACTGGAGGTCACCACGTACCGCAGCGAGTCCTACGACCCGAAGTCGCGCAAGCCCGAGGTCTCCTACGGCACCTCGCTCGAAGCCGACCTCGCGCGCCGCGACTTCGCCGTGAACGCCATGGCCGCGCGGCTGCCCGGGCACGAGTTCGTCGACCCGTACGGCGGCTTCGACGACCTGCGGGCCAAGCTGATCCGCACGCCGGGACGCCCCGAGGACTCCTTCGACGACGACCCGCTGCGGATGATGCGCGCCGCGAGGTTCGCCGCGCAGCTCGGCTTCGCCGTCGACCCGCCCGTCGTGACGGCCATGACCGAGATGGCCGGCCGCATCGAGATCGTCTCGGCCGAGCGCGTACGCGACGAGCTGTCCAAGCTGCTCACCGGGGCGCTCCCGCGTACGGGCCTGGCGCTGCTCGTCGACACGGGCCTGGCCGAGCACGTCCTGCCGGAGCTGCCGAAGCTGCGCCTGGAGATCGACGAGCACCACCGGCACAAGGACGTCTACGAGCACTCGCTGATCGTCCTCGAACAGGCGATCGCGCAGGAGGAGGACGGCCCGGACCTCGTCCTGCGGCTCGCCGCGCTGCTGCACGACATCGGCAAGCCCAAGACGCGGTCGTTCGTCGAGGGCGGCCGGGTGACGTTCCACCACCACGAGGTCGTGGGCGCGTCGATGAGCAAGGCGCGGCTGATGGCGCTGAGGTACCCCAAGGACGTCGTCGCCGACGTCTCCCGGCTGGTCGAGCTGCACCTGCGCTTCCACGGATACGGCACCGGCGAGTGGACCGACGCGGCCGTGCGGCGCTACGTACGCGACGCCGACCACCTGCTGGCACGCCTGCACAAGCTGACCCGCGCCGACTGCACCACGCGCAACCGCCGCAAGGCGACGGCCCTGGCCCGCACCTACGACGAGCTCGAACGCCGCATCGCGCGGCTCGGGCAGGAGGAGGAGCTCGCCAAGATCCGCCCGGAGCTGGACGGCAACGAGATCCAGGAGATCCTGGGCATCGCGCCGGGGCCGGAGGTCGGCAAGGCGTACCGGTTCCTGCTCGACCTGCGCCTCGACCGCGGTCCGATCGGCAAGGACGCCGCCACGGAGGCGCTGCGCGCATGGGCGCGCGGGCAGTCATGACGATGTCGCCGGAGGAACTGCTCGCCTTCGACCGCGAGCACATCTGGCACCCGTACGCCCCGATCCCGGCGACGACACCGGTCCATCCGGTCGTGTCGGCGTCGGGCGTACGGCTGACGCTCGCGGACGGGCGCTCGCTGATCGACGGCATGTCGTCGTGGTGGGCCGCGATCCACGGGTACCGGCATCCGGTGCTGGACGCGGCCGTGCGCGACCAACTCCAGGACATGGCCCACGTGATGTTCGGCGGCCTGACCCACCCGCTCGCCGTACGCCTGGCGTCGACGCTGATCGACCTCACGCCGGAGCCCCTCACGAAGGTGTTCTTCGCCGACTCCGGATCGGTGTCGGTGGAGGTCGCGATCAAGATGGCGTTGCAGTACTGGCGCTCTCTCGGCCGTACGGGCAAGACACGGCTGCTCACCGTGCGCGGCGGCTACCACGGCGACACGTTCGGCGCGATGGCCGTCTGCGACCCGGTCGGGGGGATGCACCACCTGTTCGCCGACCTGCTGCCGCAGCACGTCTTCGCGCCGATGCCGCCTTCGGCGTACGACCCGTCGTACGCCGAGGAGCTGTCGCGCCTGGTGGCCTCGAACGCCGGCTCGGTCGCGGCGATCATCGTCGAGCCGGTCGTGCAGGGCGCGGGCGGCATGCGCTTCTACGACCCGGCCTGGCTGCGGCTGCTGCGGTCGCTCGCCGACGAGCACGGCGTGCTGCTGATCCTGGACGAGATCGCCACCGGGTTCGGGCGGAGCGGGGAGTTCTTCGGCTGCGAGCACGCCGGGATCTCCCCGGACATCATGTGCGTCGGCAAGGCCCTGACCGGCGGATACCTGACCCTGGCCGCCACCCTGTGCACCGAACGGGTCGCGCGGGGGATCAGCGACGGCGAGGCCGGCGTCCTGATGCACGGCCCGACGTACATGGCCAACCCGCTGGCCTGCGCGGCCGCCATCGCCTCTCTGGGCCTGCTGGCGGAGCGCGACTGGCGCGCGGAGGTCACGGGCATCTCCGAGGCGCTCACCACCGGCCTGGAACCCGCCCGCTCCCTGCCCGGCGTCGCCGACGTACGCGTGCTGGGCGCCATCGGCGTGATCGAGACGACCGAGCCGATCGACATGAACGTGGTCCAGGACACCGCCATGGCCCACGGCGTGTGGCTGCGGCCGTTCCGCAACCTGATCTACACGATGCCGCCGTACATCACCCCGGCCGACGACCTGGCCCGCATCACCACCGCCATGGTCGCCGCGGCCCAGGCGAGCTAGATCGGGACGACGCCCACGCCCGGCTCCCCTTCGACCAGCGCGCCGAGGTCGCGTGGATCGCTGGTGAGGATCACGACCGGCCGCGGCTGGCCGAGTGCCGTAGCCGCGACCATCGCGTCGACCGTCGCGGTAGCGGGCAGGCCACTGGCACCCAGGAGCTCGCCTGCGGCGCGCCCGAGGTCTCGGGTGAGCGGCACCACCTGCACCCGTTTGAGGATCCGGTGGACGGCCGCGTCGCGGGGGTGCCGCGGAGCACCTCGGTGAGCGTCACCGCGCTCGCGACGACGCCGGCCTGCCTCTTGCGGGCGTTCGCCACGTAGGACACCAACTCGGGGTGGTCGTCCGCCAGCTTGGACACGCCTTCGGAGTCGAGAACGAAGGTGCGGGCTAGAAGCCTTCCTCTGCCCACTTCGCTTCCAGGTCGCACAGAGCCTTCTCCGACTTGCCGAGTGCCTCTTGGGGCAGGGGGCCGTGCCGCGACACATGGTCGGTGACGATGTCGTCGAGATCGTCCATCTGGAGCTGACGCATCACTGCCTCCGTCACGTAGCGGCTGAACGACCCGGAACCTACACGTTCCTTCACCTGGCGAATGAGGGATTCGGGCATAGAAACGCTAACTTTTCGTACTCGGTCGGATACGTTAAGTTCGGAGTTGTCTGCCCTGGCGGCCTCGCTCATGGGGCCAGGTTACTACCGGCGGTGGCAAGAGTCTTGGGGTCACCGGCGGCCAGGCGGTACGCCGCGGCGGCCAGGGCATAGCCGACGCCGATGACGGCCAGCGCGAGGTAGGACTTGCCGGTCGGCGGGAGGATGACGGCGGCCAGGAAGTAGCCGATGCCCGACACGACGAGGGCCAGGGCGAAGCCGCCCAGGCCTGCTTCGGCGCTCTTGGCGAAGTAGTTGCCGAACAGCAGCACGGTCATAATCGTCTTCCTCCAGCCTGCTTGAGGATGAGGTACCAGGCTGTCGGTGCGCACCGCGACGATCCTGTCCGCGGCACCGTGGTGCTGCTGGCCGCATCTTGGCCTCATACGTTGCCCGTCCTCATGGAAGTGGCTGTAGCGGTCGGATCCGACGTGTGCGGGTCTGTGGACGGGGAGGGCTCCCTGTCCGGTACCGGCGACTGCCGTCGGCGGTGCTCGCCTGGAGGAATTCCGTACGCTGCTTTGAACGCTCGATTGAAGGCCGCGGCGTCTTGGAGGCCCCACCGGGCCCCCACGTCCGCGACGGTCAGGCCGATCAGCCGCGGGTCGGCCAGGTCGGTGTGACAGCGCTCCAGCCGTCGTCGGCGGATGAACCTGCCGACGCTCTGCCCGTCCTCGTGGAACAGATGATGTAGGTACCGCACCGAAATATGGTGCGCCGCGGCGATCACTTCGGGTAGCAGGTATGGGTCATGCAGATTGCCGAGTACGAATACCTTGATCTGCTGCAAAAGTGCCTGCTGCCGCGCCTGCGGCGGTGTCAGACCCTCCGCGTCGACCAGGCTAGCGAGAAAGGCGGTCGCGAGGCTGACGGCGGCGGACTCCAGTCGGTCGGTCACGCCGCGTTGAAGCATTGTCGCCTGTTCGGCGAGTCCTTCCAGGAAGTGGGCCATGAGTACCCCCGCCCCAGTCCTCGAGGATATCGGTTGCGCCACCAGCTTCCGCAGCGCCCGCTCCGGAAGCGGCACAGCGTGCCGCGGTAGGTGTAGTACCACTAGGCGGGCTGGGGCCATGTGATGGTGCGCCTCCGATTCGAACGGCCGGGACGTCTCGTACATCATCAGGTCACCGGCCTCCAGACAAGTCCCGTTCCGGTTCTGTTCGATCCGCAAGGATCCCGAGCGCACCAGCGCTAGCTCCCACCATTCCGGGTCCGAGCGCTGGACAAGGTGGCGGGTACGCACCGATCGAAGCGCGGAGAACTCCAGCAACGATGCGTTCAGCCGCCCCAGCTCTAGTTGTGTCGCAGACGCCCGGAAATCTGCCGTCCGGTCGATGGTGAGGTGGGTAGGCACCAGGTCACGAGCCGTCAGCTCACGCCACCAGTCGACTTGGTCGGCGACCGGCACATCAGAACTGCGCAGCTCCATCATCGGCACCGTCCCCGTAGTTATTGCGCTGTATGTCAATGACCTGTGCGTTCAGCGTCAATGACGTCCGGACAACCCCAGTAGACAATCAGATCATCTCGCCACATACATCGTGGAAAACCCTGATGTGGCGATACCACCACGACCGATGCGGGGGTCGTCAGTGGGCGACCTGCCGCGAAGTACGAGAAAGGGTCTGCTGTGAACAAGAAGAACATCATGCTTGGGGGACTCGGGGCGTTCGTTACGGCGATCTCCCTCTCCGCCGCGCCGAGTACGGCGCAGGCGGCGCCCTACCCCATCCCGCACATCAAAGTGAAGAGCTCAAAAAAGTGCGTGAGCGTACTGGGCTCGTCGAAGTCTAATGGCGCCCACATCGTCCAGTGGAGTTGCTACAACGGACGCGCGAACAACCAGCAGTTCCAGACGATCTACTACAAGACCTGGAAGGGGGTTAAGGAGTTGCATATCAAGAACATGCACAGCGGCCGTTGCCTCAGTGTCGCTGGCAAGAGCACGAAAAACGGTGCTTACGTGAACCAGTGGTCGTGCAACGGCGCGGACAACACTCTCTGGGCTATCTACAAAGCTAACTCCACCTCCTACGTTCTCCAGAACATGTGGAGCGGGAAATGCCTCAACGTAGCCGGCAACAGCATGAAGAATGGTGCGTGGCTGACCCAATACACCTGCGGCAACTACAAGAATGAGGACTTCACCTTCCCGGTCACGGTCTGACGGGTTCCAGCCTCGACAGTTCACGGGTGTCCGTGAGCATTAAAAGTCCCACTGGTGGGTGAGAAAGTCCTCATCTCTTGGTGGGTGCGTGTCGTGACCGGAGGTGTGTGCCCTGGGCGGAGATCTTGACGGGGTGTCGAAGCCAGTCGAGATCGCCGCTCAGAGGCCTCCAGCGTCATGAAGCCATCGGAGGAGATCATGGATATTGTCGCCGCTTGCCGTGTTCTGTGCGGTGCTGCCTGGTCACGGGTCCGGTTCGCCGACAACTCCGTCGGCCGAACCATCGAGAACATCTCCGCGCCGACCTGATCGTCAATGTGGATGAGGTCGGGTTCGCGCCCCTGGACGACACCGGAGCCCAACTCCTGTTCCGGGTTTGCCGCCGCCTACGAACGCCTAGCCTTGGGCATCAGCAGCCACTGGCCCTTCGACCCATAGGGCCGTTTTTACCCGAGCACACCACCACCGCCGTCAACATGCTCGACCGGCTCCTCCACCACAGCATCGTCGTCGTCACCGACGGCGAAAGTTACCGCATGCGCCAAGCCTGAACCTGCATTAACCGGGCACCCACCCCGCCTAGCCGGGGAGCCTGGCCATCACTGCCTTCCTGACAATGGCTGAACGATTCGGGACCTGCACGTTTCCTTGACGTGCCGGATCAAAGAATCGGTCTCGGAATCCTAGCTTTCCGTGCTGGTCAAATATGTCACGTTCGGGGCTTTTGCCCAAAGGGGCTTGCTCATGCCCTATGGCCACTACCGACGTTAGTAACATCCGGAGCGGTTTTGGCGCCGAACCGGTAGCCGAGGGCGGCGACGGCGTAGCCGCAGCCGATGACGGCGAGGGCGGTGTAGGACTTGCCGGTCGGCGGGAGGATGGCCGCCGCGGCGGCGAAGCCGGCCACGTACAGGCCGTTGAAGATCATGTCGTAAAAGGAGAACACACGCCCCCGGTACGCGTCCGAGATGATCGTCTGGACGATCGTGTCCACGCAGAGCTTCACGCCTTGGGAGGCGATGCCCAGCAAGAAGCCGCCCACGATGAACGGCACCGGCGAGAACGGCGCCGCCAGGACCACTTCGGCCACGGCCGCGAAGGCCAGCTGGGCGGTAATCCAGGTCTCCTTGCGAATCTGTTCGGTGACCAGCGGGGTGATCACGGCGGCCAGGAAGTACCCGATCCCGGACACGACGAGGGCCAGCGCGAAGCCGCCCATCCCCGCCTGGGCGCTGTCGGTGAAGTAGTTGCGGAACAGCAGCACCGTCATGATCGTCGTGATGCCGTACAGGAAGCGGTGGACGCCGATCGCGCCCAGCGCGAAGCCGGCCGCACGGCGCTCGCGTACGTGCCGTGCGCCGTCCGCCAGGCCGCGCAGCACATCGCCTAGCGCCTGCCGGACCTCGAGCCGGATCACGCGCAGCTCCGGGCCGAGCAGGTCCTGGCCGAGCGTCCTGGCGATGGCCGACGTCGCGACATACGCGGCGGCGGCGCAGAGCAGGATGAGTGCGGTGCCGTGCCGGTCGGCGCCGAACACAAGCCGCAGCAAGTAGCCGAGACCCGCGCCGGCGAAGGCCGCCATCGTCCCTGAGGTGACCGACACGGCGTTCGCGGTGATCAGCTCTTCCCTGCCGACCACATGCGGCAGTGCGGCCGACAGGGCGGACAAGAAGAACCGGTTGACGCCGAACACGATGAGCGCGGCGAGCAGGAACGGCGCGCCCTCGGGGCCGTAGGCGAGGAGCGCTGCCGTGCCGCCCAGCGCCAGCGCGCGGATCAGCGGCGCGTAGACGAGGATCTGGCGGCGCCGCCACCGGTCGATGAAGACCCCAGCGAACGGGCCGAGGATGGAGTACGGCAGCAGCAGCACGGCGGCCGTGGCCGCCGCCTTCGGCGCGCTGGCCTCCTGCTCCGGAGAGAACAGGACGTATCCCGCGATGCCGACCTGGAACACGCCGTCCGACAACGTGGAGACGAGTCGCGTCGCGAAGAGGCGGCGGAAGTCCCGGCTTTCGAGGACCAGCCGCAGGTCCGACGTGTACGACACGGGGACAGCCTAGATCAGCACGCGCGCTGGAATGCGACAGCGGCCGGTCACCCACGGGGGTGACCGGCCGCTTTGTGAACAGAACAGACGGGTCAGGAGAGCCGGACGCGCGGGTCGAGGAAGGAGTAGGCGACGTCCACGACGAGGTTGCCAAGCACCACGAAGAACGCGGCGATCAGGACCACGCCCATGATGACCGGCAGGTCGCCGATGACCAGCGATTGCACGGTCATCTGGCCGATGCCCTGCAAGCCAAAGACTTTCTCGGTGACCAGAGTGCCGCCGATCAGGACACCGATGTCGACGCCCGCCTGGGTGACGACAGGGGTCAGCGCCGAACGCAGGCCGTGCCGGTAGATCACCCGGCGCTCGCGCAGGCCTTTGGCGCGCGCGGTGCGGATGTAGTCCTCACCTAGCACGTCCAGCAGCGAGCCGCGGGTCAGCCGGGTGTAGATGGCCGACTGCAGCAGGGCCAGCGTGATCCAGGGCAGGATCAGGTGCTGGAACCACTGCGACCGGGTTGTTCTGGATCGGCACAAAGCCGGTCTGCGGGAAGATCTGGCACCTTGACGGCCAGGACGTACGACAGCGTCAGCCCGACGATGAACGCCGGCATCGAGATGCCGATCAGCACCGACAGGGTGATGCCGCGGTCCAGCACGGTACGGGCCCGGGTGGCGCTGATGACGCCGGCGACGATGCCCGCCGCAAGCCACAGCACGGCCGCGCCCAAGATCAGGGACAGGCTGGCCGGCAGTGCGCCCTTGATCATGCTGGTGACCGGGGTCTGCGTGGCGAAGGAGTAGCCGAGGTCGCCGTGGAGCAGCCGGTTGACGAAGTGCCAGTACTGCACCGGCAGCGGGTCGTCCAGACCCAGGCGGTGCCGGACCAGGGCGAGCGTGGCCGGTGTCGCGGACTTGCCGGCGAAGCGTGCCGCCGGGTCCTTGGAGGTGGCGAAGAACAAGAGAAAAACGCCCAGGGTGACGATCCACAGGACTAGTACGCCGAAGAGGATCCGTCGGATCAGGAAACGAAACATGTCGGTGTCCCCTACTTCCTCTTCTTCTTCCGATTGGCCTTCTGGGCCGCGAACAGCCGTTCGGACCGGGGGTCGAGCGCGTCACGGACGGCGTCCCCGAGGATGTTGAACGCCAGCGTGGTGACCAGCAGGAACAGTGCCGGGGACGAACAGCGTCCACCAGGCGACCGTGTAGGTCTCGGTCGCGTCGGAGAGCATGTTGCCCCAGCTCGGCGTGCGCGGGTCGGTACCGGCGCCCAGGTAGGACAGCGTCGACTCGAAGATGATCGCGGAGGGGATCGTCATCGAACCCAGCACGGTCACCGGCGCGATCAGGTTGGGGATCACGTCGACGAACATGATCCGTACGTTGCCCGCGCCCAGCGACCGGGCCGCCTCGATGAACTCGCGTTCCTTGATCTGGAGCACCTGGCCGCGAACGATCCGGCCAATCGAGGCGAACGAGAAGAAGGTGATGACGAAGATCGTCAGCGGTGTGCTGGCGCCGAACGCCGCCACTAGCGCGATGGCGAACAGCAGGTATGGGAACGACAGCGTTACGTCCATGATTCGGGCCAGGACCGTGTCGATCGCGCCGCCGTAGTATCCAGCCGCCGCGCCGATGATGACGCCGAGGATCACCGCGAGTGCGGTCGAGACCAAGCCGACGAGTAGCGAGACGCGCGCTCCGTAGACGCTCCGGACGAGGATGTCACGGCCGAGACCGGTCGGTGCCGAAGAATGTGGTGACCGTTCGGGCCGACGGGCAGGCCGCCGGCGGTCTGACCAAAGGTCCGGTCGCCGAAGTCGGGGGCGTAGCCCACCCACTTGCCGATGAGCGGCGCCAGTAGCGCCATGAGGACGAGCAGCATGATCACCACGAGGGAGATCATCGCGGCCTTGTCCTTGCGAAGCCGCATCCAGGCGAGCTGCCAGGGACTGCGGCCCTCGATCTTCTTTCCGCCGGGTACCTCGCTCGCCGGCGGGACCGAGGCCTCGGCTTCGAGATCAGTGAGGCTCATGATCGATACCTATGCACTCGGGAGCGTGGGCTCGGTGGACAGTTGCTCGATCGCCGCGGTCTCGGCGGCGAGGTTCTCTTCGGTGTCGACCGGGAAGTGGCACGCGGTCAGGTGCCCGGTCATGTCGCCGGACCGTACGACCAGCTCCGGGACGTCCGTCACGCACTGCTCCTGCGCCTTCGGGCAGCGCGGGTGGAAGCGGCAGCCGGTGGGCGGCTTGACCGGCGACGGGACGTCGCCGCTGAGCACGATCCGCTCGCGGCGCTCCGCGGCGTCCGGGTCGGCGATGGAGGCCGCCGACAGGAGCGCGTTGGTGTACGGGTGGCGCGGCTTCTCGTACAGCTCCTCGCCGACGGCGTTCTCGGCGATCTTGCCGAGGTACATCACCGCGACGCGGTCGCTGACGTAACGCACGACCGACAGGTCATGGGCGATGAAGACGTAGGTCAGGCCGAGCTCGTCCTGCAGGTCCTTCAGCAGGTTGATGACCTGGGCCTGGATCGACACGTCGAGCGCGGAGACCGGCTCGTCGCAGACGATCAGCTTCGGCTTCAGTGCCAGGGCGCGCGCGATGCCGATGCGCTGGCGCTGGCCGCCCGAGAACTCCGCCGGGAAGCGGTTGTAGTGCTCGGGGTTGAGGCCGACCAGCTCCATGAGCTCCTGGACGCGCTTCTTGCGGTCGGCGCCGCGAGGCGATCCCGTGGATGTCGAACGGGTCGCCGATGATCGCACCGACACGACGGCGCGGGTTCAGCGAGCCGTACGGGTCCTGGAAGATCATCTGGACGTCGCGGTGGAACGGCTTCAGCGCCTTGCCGCGGAGCTTGGAGACGTCCTGGCCGTCGAAGCTGATGCGGCCCTTGGTGATCGGGTGCAGTCCGGTGATGCAGCGGGCGAGGGTCGACTTTCCGCAGCCGCTCTCACCCACGATCCCGAGCGTCTCGCCGCGGCGAACCGTGAGGCTCACCCCGTCGACCGCGTGGACCCGGGCGACCTCCTTCTTGAAGAAGATGCCCTGCTTGATCGGGAAGTACTTGTAGACGTCATCGATCTCGACGAGGACGTCGCTGTCCTGGCTCACTTCGCCTCCCCGGCGTCAACGACGCCGCTCTTTCCCGTACGGCCCGCCGCGGCGGCCTCGCTGCGGAGCCGCTCGCCTCCGCGCTGAGCCCGGCGGCCTCCTTGGGCAGCCAGCAGGCGGAGGTGTGACCGAGGTCCGGGAAGCCGGACTGATCGTTGACCACCTCGAGCAGCGGCTCGTCCGTGACGCACCGGTCCATCGCGTACTCGCAACGCGGGTGGAAGGCGCAGCCCGTCGGCAGGTTGATCAGGGACGGCGGCTGGCCCGCGATGGGCTTGAGACGGCCCTTCGCGCCGGTGGAGCCGGGGATCGACTCCAGCAGGCCCTTGGTGTACGGGTGGTGCGGGCGGTAGTAGAGAGTCCGCCGCTCGGCGTGCTCGACCGGCTTGCCGCCGTACATCACCAGCACCTCGTCGGCGAGGTCGGCGATCACACCCAGGTCGTGGGTGATCATGATCAGCGCGGTCTGGAACTCGTTCTGCAACCGCAGCATGAGGTCGAGGATCTGCGCCTGCACGGTGGCGTCCAGCGCCGTCGTCGGCTCGTCCGCCACGATCAGCTTGGGGTTCAGCGCCAGCGCCATCGCGATCATCGCGCGCTGCCGCATACCGCCCGAGAACTGGTGCGGGTAGTCGTCGACCCGCTGCCCCGGCTCGGGGATGCCCACCATGCCGAGAAGCTCCACCGCACGCTTGCGCGCCTGCGCCTTCGTGACGTCGGGCTCGTGCTGGCGGATCATCTCCACGATCTGCTTACCCACCTTGTAGAGGGGGTGCAGGCTGGAGAGCGGATCCTGGAAGATCATCGCGATCTCTTTGCCGCGGATCCGGCGGAGCTGCTCGTCGTTCATGGCGAGGAGGTCCTGACCCTCGAAGAGGGCCTCGCCTTCGATGAGAGCGCCGCCGGTCAAGCCGAGGAGCGTCTGGGTGGAGACGCTCTTCCCAGAGCCGGATTCACCGACGATTCCGAGTGTCTGTCCTGGCTCGACGCTGAACGATACTCCGCGGACGGCTTGTACCAGCCCGTCGGACGTATCGAAGGAGACCTTTAGGTCTCGCACCTCGAGAAGGCTCATGTCCTCCCCTTCGAAACTTGCTGCCTCATACCAGAGCCCCAGCATGTTTGTCTGATGACCGGCTCTGCCTGTGACATCGCCGCCAATGGACCGTACCGCTCCGCAGGCCGGAGCCGTACAGCAAGGCGGCCGGGCTCGCCACAGACGCGCCCGGCCGCCTTACCTGTTCTACGTCAGCTGCCGGAGCTGAGCCACAGGTTGGTGAAGTCGAACTGCTGGGCGATCGGGAGCCACGTGGCGCCCTTGACCCGCGAGGAGTGGTACCACGGGGTCTTCTGCGCCATGAACGGCACGATCGCGGCGTCCTTCATGATCTGCTCGTCGGCCTGGTGCCAGAAGCTGGCAGCCTCGTCCGTCGTCTTGGCCGTGAGGGCCTTGTCGATCAGACCGTTGGTCACCGGGCTGTCGTAGTCGCCGTAGTTCGAGGTTCCGTCGGCCCAGTTGCGGCCGTCGAACAGCGGAGACACGACCGAGCGGCCGTTGTTGCCGAACCAGTCCGGCACCCAGCCAGGAGCGGCGACGTCCCACTTGCCGGCGATGGTGTTGTCGGTCTTCTGCAGGAACTGCGTGTAGAAGTCGGCCTGCGGGACCGGAACGCCCTCGACGGTGATGCCACACGCCTTGAGGTCCTGCGCGTAGCTCTGGAAGATCGCCGGGTGGTTGCCCGCCTGGCGGTACGCGGCCTTGATCTTCAGGCCGTTCGGGTAGCCGGCCTCGGCGAGAAGCGACTTGCACTTCGCCGGGTCACCCTGGCTGCCGTTGGTCGGGTACAGGTTGTAGTTCTGGTAGCCGACGCTGTCCGGCGGGATCACCGTGTCGAGCGGCGTGTTGTACTTCGGGCCACCGTAGACGCGGGCCAGCGCGACCTTGTTGATCGCGTAGTTGATCGCCTGGCGGACCTTGACCTTCGACATCGCCTTGCCCGCGTTGGGGCTGCGGAAGTTGAAGACCAGGTACGGGTTGGAGATCGGCGGGCCGTTGACCGTGAGGTTCGGGTCGTTCTTGGCGGCCAGGCGGCCGAGCGCGGAAGCGGGCATCGCCACGTCCATGGAGATGTCGGCGCCACCGCCCTCGATCTGCTGCTGGACACCCTCGGGCGACTCCTGGCCCTCGGTGACCTGAATGCCGTCGACGTACTGGTGACGGAGCGGGTCGCTGTCCTGCTTCCAGTTCGTGTTCTTCTCGAACACGATGGACTTGCCGGGGTTGAACTGGGTGACCTTGTACGGACCGGCCGACACGAGGTGACGGAACTGGTCCGGGCTGCCCGGAACGTACTTGTAGTACTCGACCGGCACGGCCGAGGCGAAGGTCATGCCCAGGAGGCTGATGAAGTCCGAGGCGGGCTTCGTCAGCACGATCTGGATGGTGTGGTCGTCGATCGCCTTGACGCCGGAGATCTCGTGACCGTCTTCGTAGGTCTGGATCCCCTTGGGGTCCTGCTGGAGCTTCTTGTCCTTCAGGAAGGGGTCGCAGTAGGCCTGCATGCCCTTGATGTTCGGCACGTAGTAGTTCGGCGCGCCGACCGGCGAAGCCGGGTTGCACATGTGCTTGAAGGCGCGGACGAAGTCGCCGGCCACCATCTCACGTGCGGGCGTGGTGTCCCACATGATGCCGGGACGGACCTTGATCGTGTAGGTCAGGCCGTCCTTGCTGATGCCGCCGTTGTCCATCGTCGGCATCTCCGCGGCCGCGTCCGGCACGGGGGTGCTGGCGACCTTCGGGTCCTTGGAAGCCGGGTAGCCGAAGAGCTGGCGCGCATACGTCCGCTGGAAGGCGCTGGCCACAGTGCTGTAAGCGCTGGTGGGGTCCAGGTTGTCCTGGCCGCCGGCGCCGATCAGCTTGAGGGTGCCGCCCGTCTTGGGCTTGCCGTCATCTGTGCTGCCATTGCTGCTCGTCCCGCCGCCACAGGCGGCAAGGCCGACAGCAAGCGTGCCAATAGCGGCCGCTGCCTTCAGCCCCGTCGTTCTTCCAGTCATGTACGCCCTCCTCCGGCCTGACGGCCGTCTTACGCTATGGGGTCAAAGCATGCCGGGGCAGGCACGCCTCAAGGTGCGAGAACACCCTGAGCTAACGTCACTGTCCAGCTCAGATTGGTAAAGAGTGGGACTGGTTACTCAACCGTGCGGATCGCGAGACAAGCCCGTGATTTGCTGACGACACACCGTTAACCGGGCATCGCCGTACGTATTGCTACGAAACTTGTAGCCCGCTGGTCTCGCTCGCCCCAAAAGAGCACTTTTCTCGCTTGCCTCTCCCCGTGAGGACGGGCGGCGTTCGCGCTTCCGTACCCATGATTTCGGCCCTCACGCCGTCTGTGCGGTCAGACGGTACGAGGGCCTCTGTCAAAACGGATTCTACGCGAGTAACCGCAGGTAGAAGACGCAAGAAGGCCCGTACGCGATGCGTACGGGCCTTCCGGCGTGTTTCTGGTTACCGCTCGACGGTTCCGGCGATGAAGCCCTCGACCGCCTGGCGGGCCTCGTCGTCGTTGTACTGGACGGGGGGCGACTTCATGAAGTACGAGCTCGCGGACAGGATCGGGCCGCCGATGCCGCGGTCCTGAGCGATCTTGGTCGCGCGCACCGCGTCGATGATGACGCCCGCGGAGTTCGGGGAGTCCCAGACCTCGAGCTTGTACTCGAGGTTCAGCGGGGTGTCGCCGAAGGAACGGCCCTCAAGGCGCACGTAGGCCCACTTGCGGTCGTCCAGCCACGGCACGTGGTCCGACGGGCCGATGTGCACGTCGGCCTTGGCCATCTCGTGCGGGATCTGCGACGTGACCGACTGGGTCTTGGAGATCTTCTTGGACTGGAGCCGCTTGCGCTCCAGCATGTTCATGAAGTCCATGTTGCCGCCGAAGTTGAGCTGGTACGTGCGCAGCAGCTCGACCCCGCGGTCCTCGAACAGCTTGGCCATCACGCGGTGGGTGATGGTGGCGCCGACCTGGGACTTGATGTCGTCACCGACGATCGGGACGCCCGCGTCGGTGAACTTCTGGGCCCACGTCGGGTCGCTCGCGATGAACACCGGCAGCGCGTTGACGAAGCCGACCTTGGCGTCGATGGCGCACTGGGCGTAGAAGCGGTCGGCGTCCTCGGAGCCCACCGGCAGGTACGAGACCAGGACGTCGACCCGGTTGTCCTTCAGGACCTGGACGACGTCGACGGGCTGGTCGTCGGACTCCTGGATGATCTCCCGGTAGTACTCGCCGAGGCCGTCGAAGGTGTGGCCGCGCTGGACGATGACGCCGGACGGCGGAACGTCACAGATCTTGATGGTGTTGTTCTCGCTCGCGACGATGGCCTCGGACAGGTCACGGCCGACCTTCTTGGCGTCGACGTCGAACGCGGCGACGAACTCCACGTCACCGACGTGGTAGTCACCGAACTGGACGTGCATGAGGCCGGGGACGCGGGTCTCGGAGGAAGCGTCCTTGTAGTACTCGACTCCCTGTACGAGCGAACTCGCGCAGTTGCCGACACCGACGATGGCGACGCGCACTGAACCCATGCGGGTGCTCCTTCTTTTTCTCTGGTTCGCCGGACGCCGTCGCGTCTCTCAGCGGTTCTCATCTGCTTGCTGTGCGCGCTCGCGCCCGATCAGCTCGTTGAGCCACCGGACCTCGCGCTCGACCGACTCCAGCCCGTGCTCCTGCAGCTCGAGCGTGTAGTTGTCGACCCTCTCCCGCGTACGGGCCAGGGCCGAGCGCACGCTCTCCAGCCGCTCTTCGAGGCGGCTGCGCCGGCCCTCGAGGATCCGCAGCCGTACGTCGGCGCGGGTGTGGGCGAAGAAGGCGAAGTGCACTCCGAAGCCCTCGTCCTCCCAGGACGCGGGGCCGGCCTCGGAGAGGAGCTCCTGTAGGTGCTCCTTACCTTCGGCCGTGAGCTTGTACACGATCTTCGAGCGCCGGGTGCCGCCGGGGCGTATCGCGGGCGGCTCCTGCTCGTCCTCCGTGATCATCCCTTCCCCGAGCAACTGCTTCAGGCAGGGGTAGAGCGACCCGTAGGAGAACGCGCGGAACATGCCGAGCAGCGTGTTGAGCCGCTTCCGCAGCTCGTACCCGTGCATGGGGGACTCGTTGAGCAGCCCGAGCACGGCGAGCTCGAGCACGCCGGTCTTGCTCCTCATAGAGACCCCCTCCGCACGAACAGTCGATTCGATGTATCGATCGAATGTATCGAGTCGATACATCAGCAAGATACGTGCAGCCGCTCCAACCCGCAAGCGGCGATCCGAAAAGCTTGCGCGACCGGCTATCGGGGAAGCCTTGCGAGGCGTCGTAGTCTGCTGACATGTGGTCGCAGCGAATGGTCGTCGACTACGGACTCGCCCGGCGGGCGGCACTCGCCGGGCTGACGTCGGGTGGCCTGACCGCCGACGAGGCCTGTGACGCCCAGCCCTACCTGCTGAGGGCGGCGAAGTACCACGGTGAACCGACCGCGGAGACGTGCCCGGTCTGCGCCAAGGAGCGCCTCACCCATGTCGCGTACGTCTACGGCGACGAACTGGGCCGTTACGCCGGACGCGTGAAGCTGGCCGCCGAGCTCGCGCAGATGGCCCGCGAGTTCGCGGAGTTTCGGGTATATGTGGTCGAAGTGTGTCAAAGTTGTGCCTGGAACCACTTGACACTCTCGTACGTACTTGGACATGGGGATACCGCCCCTGACGAGGGCAGAACCGCCCGAAAGTGACCCTGCGAAGCCGTGGAAACACCCGGCACGCGGTCGGAGTCGCCTGCCCACCCAGTACTGTCGGACGGATTGAAAGCCGTACCCCAGTGAACGAGGTCGCGTGAGTTACAGCAGCGATTACGGGCCAGAGTACGGGCCATCGGGGCCGGAGAGAGCGGCCCCGACCAGGCCCCAAACGCCGGTCGGTAGGTCGAACCACCCCGCTTTGCCGAGCGGACCGCCGAACGGCGGCCGTGGCGTGCCAGGCGGGCCCTCCGGCCGTGGTGGTCCAGGTGGCCCCGGTCGCCCAGGTGGCCCAGGTGGTCCAGGACGCCCCGGCGGGCCAGGTGGACCCGGAGGCCCTGGTGGCCCCGGTGGTCCCGGCCGCCGTCGCGGCAGTAGTGGCAGTGGAAGCGGCGGTGGTGGCAGCCGCCGCAAGCCGGTGAAGACCGGATGGCGCCGCTACGTGCCCTCGTGGAAGATCCTCCTTGCCGTGGCCGGCATCGGAACCCTCGCCACCATCTGCTGGTCGGTGTCGCGTACGCCATGGTCAAGGTGCCCAAGGTGAACGCCGACTCCACGTACCAGGGCTCGACGATCTACTACAACGACGGCAAGACCGTCATGGCGACGATCGGCACGAACCGCCAGATCAAGCCCCTCTCGGCCATCTCGCCGAACGTCCGGAACGCCGTGCTCGCCGCCGAGGACCGGAACTTCTACCACGAGTCGGCGATCTCACCGAAGGGCATCGCGCGCGCCGTCCTGCACAACCTCTCCGGTGGCGACACGCAGGGTGGTTCGACCATCACCCAGCAGTACGTGAAGAACGCCTACCTCACGCAGCAGCGGACCTTCACGCGTAAGTTCAAGGAACTCTTCGTCGCGATCAAGGTAGGGAAGCAGCAGGACAAGGACACGATCCTGCAGAACTACCTGAACACCATCTACTTCGGCAACGGCGCGAACGGCGTCGAGGCGGCCGCGAAGATCTACTACAACACGACCGCCGCCAAGCTGACGATCCCCCAGTCGGCGGTGCTCGCGGCGAACGTCAAGCAGCCGGGCTACTACGACCCGAACAGCAAGGGTCAGCAGCGCATCGACACGGTCGAGCGCTACAACTTCGTGCTCCAGGGCATGGTCAAGACGGGCGCCATCACGCAGGCCCAGGCCACCCAGTACATGAACAAGCCGCCGGCCACCGAGAAGCACAAGGGCCTGGCCACGTCGTCCGGCCAGAAGGGCTACCTGATCCAGCGGGTCAAGAACGCCCTTCACAACGAGAAGTTCACCGAGGAGGAGCTTGAGACCAAGGGTCTCAAGATCTACACCACCTGGGACAAGGACCTGATCGTCAAGGCCAAGTCGGCGGTCGAGAACAAGCTCAAGCAGTCCCACATGCCGTCGGACACCCGGGTCGGGCTCGTCTCGATCAACCCGACCAACGGCGAGATCGTCGCGGCGTACGGCGGCAAGGACTACCTCAAACGCTTCGTCGACGACGCCTTCTACTCCACCGCGCAGGTCGGATCGGGCTTCAAGCCGTACGTGCTCGCGGCGGCCCTGAGCCAGGACATCGGGTTGAAGAGCCAGATCGACGCCACCGCGCCCGCCTGGATCGACACCAACGGCGACCGGGTCTCGCCGCACTCCCCCGGCGCGTTCCAGGTGCACAACGACGAGGGCAACCCCGTCCAGCCGGTCGTGAACCTCATCACCGCGACGCAGATGTCGTACAACACGGTGTACGTGCCGCTCGGTTACAAGGCCGGGACGGACAACGTCTTCAACCTCGCCGAGAAGGCGGGGCTGCCGACAGCCGCGATGGCGCCGCACAAGGGCCAGTCCGGCTTCTTCCTCGGCCAGTCGTCGATGAGCCCCCTCGACCAGGCGACCGGTTACGCCACGATCGCCAACGACGGTCAGTACATCCGGCCGCACACGATCCGCAAGGTGCTCGACTCCCAGTTCCACCCGTACAAGCGGTCGAACTGGAACAACATCGAGAAGCGCCAGGCCTTCCAGCCTGACGTCGCACACGACACCCAGTACGCCATGCAGCAGGTCGTCAAGTCGCCCGGTACCGGTGTGAACGCCGCGCTGCCCGGCCGTCCGGTTGCCGGCAAGACCGGTACCACCAACGAGAACAAGGCGGCCTGGTTCAACGGCTTCACGCCGCACCAGCTCGTGACGTCGGTGGGGATGTGGCGTTACGACGACGAGGTCACGACCGGCAAGCACAAGCATGCAGGGCGATATCAGTCGATGCAGGGCTCCGGAGCGGGTCTGCTCAGCCGGGTCAACGGTGGTGACTACCCCGCCCAGATCTGGCACGACTACATGAGCACCGCTCTGCAGGGGAAGCAGGTGACGGCCTTCGACCCGCCCGCCTGGGTGGGCGAGAACCACGCGTACGCCACGCCGAGGCCGAGCGTCACGCCGAGCCCGACGACGTCGGCGCCGATGCCGCCTTGCCTGCCCCAGCAGGATCCGGCGCGCGACCACTGTCAGCCCGACCCCACCCAGGGCGGCCCGGGCAGCCCGTTCTGCCTCGCCCACCCGCACAACCCTCGTTGCCAGGGCCAGCCGACGCCGAACCCCGGCCAGAGCTGCCCGAACCCGGTGCTCGGCTGTCCGAGCCCGCCGGGCCAGGGAAACCAGGGCAACGGCAACAAGGGCAACGGCAAGGGACACAAGATCAGCCAGCAGGCGGCCAGACCCGCCAACGAATAACCTGCTGCCATGTCGGAACCCCAGCTGACGAAAGGGGCCGGAGGAGCCATGGGCTCCTCCGGCCCCTCGGCCGTACGCACCGGCTTCCGGCATCTGCTGCCGGTCCTGATCTCGACCAGCGCGGTCGTGTCCGTTCTGGGCTATCTCCAGAAGGTCCCGTGCATGCGGGCCGGGTTCGACTTCGTGCCCACGGTGCGGAACGCCTGCTACACCGACGTCTACCCGCTGTACTTCGGGCGCGGGCTGGCGGACGGCAAGATCCCCTACCTCGACAAGATCCCTGAGCCGGTCGAGTACCCCGTCCTCACCGGCGGGTTCATGCACGTGATGGCGGTGATCTCCCGCTGGTTCGGCGGTGACGACGCGGTCTCGCGCGGCATGCTCTTCTACAAGCTCACCTCCATGGCGCTGATGGGCTGCGCCATCGTCACGGTGCTCGCCACGGCGTACATCGCGGGCACGTTCAGCCGCCGGGCCGGCCTCATGGTCGCCGCCTCCCCGGCGCTGCTGCTGGCGCTCTACATCAACTGGGACCTGCTGGCGGTCGCGCTGGGCGCGCTCGCCGTCGCCGCCTGGGCGCGCCGCCACCACGTGGCCGCCGGCGCGCTGCTCGGCCTCGCCGTGGCCGCCAAGTTCTACCCGCTGCTCTTCCTCGGCCCGCTGTTCCTGCTGTGCCTGCGGGCCGGCCGGATGCGGGAGTTCGCCCGGATGTTCGCGAGCGCGGCGGTGGCCTGGCTCGTGGTGAACGTCCCGATCATGCTGCTGGCCTTCGGGAGCTGGAGCCGCTTCTACACGTTCAACCAGGAGCGCCCCGTCGACTGGGGGTCGATCTTCTTCCTGGCCGGGCGCAAGGGCGTCGACTCCGTCAACGACGTGCCGACGCTCAACCTCATGGGCGAGACCGGATTCGCCGTGCTGGCCGTCTGCATCGCCGTGCTCGTGCTGGCCGCGCCGCGCCGACCGCGGCTGCCGCAGGTGCTCTACCTCGTGCTCGCGGCGTTCCTGCTGACGAACAAGGTCTGGTCGCCGCAGTACATCGTCTGGCTGCTCCCCCTGGTGGCGCTCGCCCGGCCGAAGATCCCGATGTACGTCGTGTGGCAGGCCGGCGAGATCGTCTACTTTTTCGGCATCTGGTGGTACCTCCTGGCCGGCTCGCTGCAGCAGCCCGGAGTGGGGCTCTCCGACACGCTGTCGGCGATCTTCTCCGGCCACGCCCCGGCGCTCGGCATCAACGACAACGTCTACTACATCGCGCTCATGGCGCGGTTCCTCACGGTCCTGCTGATGGCGGCGCTGATCGTCGTCGACGTCCTCGTGCCCGGCCGCGACCTCGTCCGCTTGTTCGGCGACGACGATCCGGCGGGCGGTGTCCTCGACGGCGCCGAAGACCGCTTCGTGCTGTTCCGCCGTCGCCGCTCCGCTCCGCTGGCAGCCTGAGTGGACGGGAGGTCGGCCCAGGCGACGGCGGCCGTACGCTCCCTCGGCCGTACCGACCGCCCGGCGCTGACCGCCTGGGTCGCCACCCGGCTCGGCGTCCTCGCGATCTCGGTGGTCGCCGCGACGATCTGGACGTACGGCGACTTCAAGGACTCCTTCCTGGACCGCTGGACCCAGTGGGACGTCGACCTGTTCATCGAGATCGCCAAGTACGGCTACCGCGGTGATCCCGGCCAGCCGCAGGACGCCGGGCTGCCCGCGTTCTTTCCCGGCTACCCGATGCTGCTGCGCACCGTCCACGTCGTCGTCCCGAGCTGGCAGCTGTCCGCGCTGCTGATCGGCTTCGTGGCGGGCGCCGTCGCGATGCTCGCGCTCGCACGGCTCGGCGGCGAGGTGACCGGTCCGCGTGCCGTCGTCGCGCTGCTGCTCAGCCCGTACGCGGTGTTCCTGTTCGCCGGCTACTCCGAGACGCTGTTCCTGGCGTTCGCGTTGCCCGCGTGGCTGCTGGCGAGGCAACGCCGGTGGGAGCTCGCCTCGCTGTGCGCGATGGGCGCGGCGTGCGTACGCGTGACCGGGATCTTCCTCGCGGTGGCGCTCATCGTGGAGTTCCTCGTGGGAGACCGGCGGTGGCGGCTCGCGCCGTGGCTGCTGATGCCGTTCGTGTCCGTCGCCGGCTACACGCTCTACCAGTGGCGCCGTACGGGCGACTGGATGGCCTGGCAGCACGCGCAGCAGCAGGGCTGGGGACGCTCGATGGTCTGGCCCTGGAGGGCCTTCGAGACCACCTGGGACGCCGCGTTCCGCACGAATGACCAGTTCACCGGGGCGTTCCGCGTCGAGCTGATCGCGGCGGTCGTCGGCGTCGCGCTCACCCTGTGGCTGCTGTTCCGGCGCCGGTGGGCGGAGGCCGCGTACGTCGGGCTGCCGATGATCTCCCTGCTGACCTCGGCGTTCTACCTGTCGATCGGGCGGGCCGCGCTGCTGTGGTGGCCGCTGTGGCTCGCGATCGGCTCGGCGCGGCGCTGGGCCTACCTGGGGATGCTCGTCATCTTCACGCCGCTGCTCGTCGAGGAGATCATGCTGTTCACCTCCGGGTCCTGGGCGGGCTGACATGCGGATCCTGGTCGCTCTGGTCGTGCTGCTGCCCCTCCTGGCGTGCGGCGGCCCGGCGCCACACGACGTGGCCGCCGCGCGGCTGCCCGCCGAGGCGCGCCGTACGCTCGTGCTGATCGACGCAGGCGGCCCGTTCCCGTACCACCAGGACGGCGTGACGTTCCAGAACCGCGAGGGCGAGCTGCCCTCGGAGCCCTCGGGCTACTACCGGGAGTACACCGTGCCGACCCCGGGTTCACCGGACCGCGGCGCGCGGCGCATCATCGCCGGTAGGAGCGGTGAGCGTTACTACACGTCGAACCACTACCGGACCTTCGAACGGGTGACCAGATGATCGAGGACCTCCTGACCGGACGCCGCGAACCCGGCCTCCACCTGTGGCAGACCGACCACCGCGAGGCCGCGCGCGGCGTCACCGAGGCCGAGCGGGCGGGCCGCCGGGTGTTCTGGCTCGAAGGGCGCGGCGTGGACGGCAAGCAGGCGTTCCTCGACCTGTGCGCCGTGGAGTTCTCGCTGCCGTCGTACTTCGGGCACAACTGGGACGCCCTGCAGGACTGCCTGCGCGACCTCGGCTGGGCACCGGCCACACAGGGCTACCTGGTGGTGTGGGACCACTGGCAGGACCTCGCCAAGGGCGACCCGGACGCCCACCGTACGGTCCTGGAGATCTTCGACGAGGCGATCGCCTTCTGGAAGAAGACCCCCACCCCGATGTCCGTCCTGCTGCTGTCCGAGGACTAGGGCCTATCTCGAAGCCCCGCTGTCCTACTGCGCGGCGTCCAGGCGGCGGCTCGCCGCGTTGTCGTCGCTCGCTACGGACGGGGACTTCGAGACAGGCCCTAGATGTTGTCGCGGAGCCAGGCGATGTCGGCGGCCTGGCCGTCGCCCGGGGTCTCGACGATGACGGTCGCGCCCGCGGCGCGTACGACCGACAGGATCTGCTCGGGGTCGATCCGGCCGTCGCCGAGGTTGGCGTGCCGGTCGGCGCCGGAGCCGAAGTCGTCGCGGCTGTCGTTGCAGTGGACGAGGTCGATGCGGCCGGTGATCGCCTTCACCCGGTCGACGACGTCCGCGAGGTCCTCGCCCGCGGCGTGAGCGTGGCACGTGTCGAGGCAGAAGCCGACGTCGAAGCCGTCGAGGGCCTCCCACAGGCGCGCGATCCGGTCGAGGTGGCGCGCCATGGCGTTGTCGCCGCCCGCGGTGTTCTCGATGAGGACCGGGATCGGGCACTCCGTGCGCTCGAAGACCTTCCGCCAGTTGTCGAAGCCGGTCTGGGCGTCGTCGTTCTTCAGGACGTGCCCGCCGTGCACGATCAGGCCCTTGGCACCGATCTTCGCGGCGGCCTCCAGCTGCTGGCCCAGGATCTTGCGGCTCGGGATGCGGATGCGGTTGTTCGAGGTCGCGACGTTCACGATGTACGGCGCGTGGATGTACACGTCGACGTCGGCGTCGCGGATCGCCTCGTGGTCCGGCGGCAGGACGGGGCCCTTCCAGCCCTGCGGGTCACCGAGGAAGAACTGCACCGCCTCGGCCTTCTTGGCGTCCGCCGCGGCGAGTGGGTCGGTCTGGTCGACGTGGGCTCCGATACGCACCATGGCAAAGAGCCTACGCGTCAGATACGGAAGCCGCCGTGAGACAGCCCCAAACCCGCGCCCACGAAAGCGAGCCCGATCCCGATCACGTTGACCCAGCGCTCGCTCGTCGTCGCGGAGACGAGTTGTGAGTACAGGCCGAACAGGAACGTACAGATGCCGAGGATCGTCGCGATGAAGTGACCGCTCGGCACGACACCGCAGACGAAGGCGATCAGGCCGGCGACCAGCGTGATCGCCGAGAGAGAGAACTCCCGCTTGTGCGAGAGGCGGTGTCTCGATGTCGCGTGCCGCATCCGAGGATCCCCCCTTGTGGTCACTTAGGGTGTTCCCGCTGGTGAGAGGGGCAAGCGCCGCCACACTGCGGGCGGTGGCGCTTTGTCGGTGCCGGGCGGTAACGTCGAACGTGGTTTCGAATGGAGGTTGCGATGTCCACCCGCGAGCTGACGGCCATCGACGATGTCGAGCTGATCGAAGAGCTGTCCCTGCTGACCACCCAGACCGCCCGTATGCGGTCGCGGATGTTCGACATCATGTCCGAGCTCGACCGGCGCCGGTCCGGATAGCCGCGAGCGGGCCGATCGACCTGCTGGTTGTTGGTAACCTGTGTCGATCCCGTGGAGCCGATCCGCGGTGAGACGCAAGAGCCCTCCTGTCACGGAGAGACCGTGACCGCACCAGTCCAGAGGAGGTTGGGACACAGCATGCGTCGTTACGAACTGATGGTCATCCTCGACCCCACCACCGAAGAGCGCGCCGTCACCACGTCACTCGACCAGTACCTCACGGTCGTGAAGAACGATGGTGGCAGTGTCGAGAAGGTCGACGTCTGGGGCCGCCGGCGGCTGTCCTACGACATCGACAAGAAGTCCGAAGGCGTTTACGCCGTCATCGACCTGACGGCCGCACCTGCCACGGTCAAGGAGCTCGACCGGCAGCTGAACCTTCAGGACTCCATCCTGCGCACGAAGGTCATTCGTCCCGAGGCCCACTAAAGCCTCCCGCTACATCGCAACCATCTGCACCCGGAGAGCCGCATGGCAGCAGGCGACACCCAGATCACGATCGTCGGCAATCTCGTCGACGATCCGGAACTGCGCTTCACCCCGAACGGCCAGGCGGTCGCCCGCTTCCGCGTGGCCTCGACTCCGCGCTTCATGGACAAGCAGACGAATGAGTGGAAGGACGGCGAGTCCCTCTTCCTCACCTGCAACGTCTGGCGTCAGGCCGCGGAGAACTGCGCCGAGTCGCTTCAGCGAGGCATGCGCGTGATCGTGCAGGGCCGGCTCAAGCAGCGGTCGTATGAGACCCGCGAGGGCGAGAAGCGCACCGTGTACGAGATCGAGGCCGACGAGGTCGGGCCCTCGCTGAAGAACGCCACCGCCAAGGTCAACAAGACCCAGCGGCAGGGCGGCGGAGGCGGCGGTTTCGGCGGCGGAGGCCAAGGCGGCGGCGGTGGCGGCTTCGGCGGCGGCGGCGGCCAGGGTGGCGGTGGCTTCGGTGGCGGCGGGAACCAAGGCGGCGGTGGCTTCGGAGGGGGCGGCAACGCTCCCGCCGACGACCCCTGGGCCACCGGTGGCGGTGGAGGCGGCGGCGGCGGATTCTCCGACGACCCGCCCTTCTAGCCACCACGGCCCGACTCAACATCCACACGACCATTCCCGCGCAAGCGGGGCTCTCTCAAGAGGAGCACCACGATGGCGAAACCGGCACCACGCAAGCCGAAGAAGAAGGTTTGCCTGTTCTGCCAGGAGAAACTCTCCTACGTCGACTACAAGGACACCGCGCTGCTGCGCAAGTTCATCTCCGACCGCGGCAAGATCCGCGCGCGTCGGGTGACGGGCAACTGCACCCAGCACCAGCGTGACGTCGCCACGGCGATCAAGAATGCCCGCGAGATGGCGCTGCTGCCTTACACCAGCACCGCCCGCTGAGAAAGGAGTCACTCGTCATGAAGCTCATCCTGACGCAGCAGGTCTCCGGCCTCGGCGCTCCCGGCGACGTGGTCGAGGTCAAGGACGGCTACGGCCGTAACTACCTGATCCCGCGCGGATTCGCGATGCTCTGGACCCGCGGTGCGGAGAAGCAGATCGCCACGATCAGCAAGATCCGCCACGCCCGCGAGATCGCCAGCATCGACCAGGCCGAGGCCGTCCGCACCGAGATCGAGCGGCTGAAGATCCGCCTGCGCACCCGCGCCGGCGACAGCGGCCGCCTGTTCGGTGCCGTCACCCCCGCGGACATCGCCGACGCCGTCACGGCGTCGGGAGGCCCGAAGCTCGACAAGCGTCGCATCGAGGTTACGAACCCCATCAAGACGGTCGGCGCCCACCAGGTGTCCGTGCGTCTGCACCCTGAGGTCAGTGCCAAGATCCAGCTTGAGGTTCTCGGCAGCTGAGCCTGCCGTAAGCCGAGGAAGGCCGGGCCCTTTGGGCCCGGCCTTTCGGCGTTCTGTTCCACGTGAAACGCCCGAGTCCGGCGTTCTCGCTTTCTGCGATCACTTGACTACGCTTGGCGATCACGCAGGGAACAGGAGTGATCGCGATCTTGGGCGAGGGAATCAGCCGCCGTAACGTACTCCGTGCGGCGGCCGGGATCGCGGCCGCCGACGTACTCATGTACGGAGGCGAGGTGCGGGCGTACGCCGACGACATGCCGAGGGTCTACACCCGCAAGGAGTGGGGCGCCCTCAAACCTCGCCGCGCCCCGAAGGTGCTCACCCGCCCACCGGACCACATCATCGTCCACCACACCGCCTCGCCGAACGTCACGGAACTGACCAAGGACCACGCCTTCGGCCTGTCACGGCAGATCCAGAGGTTCCACATGGAAGGCCGCGGCTGGGACGACATCGGCGAACAGCTCACGATCAGCCGCGGCGGCATCGTGATGGAAGGCCGCACGGGCAGCCTGCAGGCCATCCAGCGGAACGAACTGGTCGTCGGCGCGCAGTCCCTGCACCACAACGCCCACACGCTCGGCATCGAGAACGAGGGCACGTACATGAGCGACGCGGTGCCCGCGAGACTCTGGTCCTCGCTGGTCGAGGTCTGCACCTGGCTGTGCACCGCCCACGCACTGGACCCCGCCACCGCCATCGTGGGGCACCGCGACTACAACAGCACCGACTGCCCGGGCGACGTGTTGTACCGACGGCTGCCGGAGCTTCGCAGAGAAGTGGCCCGCGGCCTGATACGGAACGACCCGCCGGAGGAGGCGTCGGCGTCCGACGCCCGCCGCGCCTCCGTGCCGCGTCATCACCATCACCGTCACCGTTAGGCCCTAGATGTATTGGCCCGCAGGGTTGTTGACGCGGGTGATGGGTGGTCGGCCTGCGAAGGTGGTGTGGCATCGGTGGTGGTTGTAGGTGTGGAGGAAGTTTCGCAGGGCGGCGGTTCGCTGGTCGTTGCTGGTGTAGGGCTGGATTTAGGCCCATTCGCCGGCGACGGTGCGGCCAGGGCGCCGAGGAGGGGAGCCGTCCGCGATGGCCCACCGGGCGTGGACCAACACGCGCCGCGTGCCGGGTGGATGCCGAGGACGGCAACGTCGGCGCGGCGCTGCCTGAGGTGCGGCAGCGGGGGGTGTGCGGTAGCGGTACGGCTGGCGCGGCGCTGCCCAAAGTGCGACAGCGCGGAGGCGACCTGGCTGGAGGGGCTGCGCGAGATGCGGCAGCAGGGTCTGCGCGGAGGCGATCTGACTTGGTGCGGCGCTGCCTGAGGTGCGGCGCTGCCTGAGGTGCGGCGCTGCCTGAGGTGCGGCGCTGCCTGAGGTGCGGCGGTTGGGTGTGCGGAGGCGATCTGACTTGGGGTGGCGCTGCCTGGCATGCGGCAGCGGTTGAGTGTGCGGAGGTCGGTTGGCTGGGGTGGCTTCTGGTGAAGCTGACACCAGGTCGACTCCCTCCTTCGCCCCGCGAAGGCGCGCCACTAGGTCGTGTCCGGTGGATCTTCGGCTGCGTGATGCCCGGAGGGCGCCTCGCCGCGTCGTCGGTCGCCGGCCAACATCAGGCCGACTCGCTTCTCCGCCTCGCGAGCCGCCCTCCGGGCGGCCACGCGCGACGGCGAAGATCCACCGGACAGGTCCTAGGAGTCGATTCGGCTGTAGCAGGCGCGGCGGCGGGCGACCTCGGGGTCGAGGCCTTCGACGAGGGCCCAGATGCCGGCGACCCGCTCGGCCCACGCGTCAGGCGGCAGGCCGCCCAGACCTTCGGCCGCGAGATCGTCGATGGCCCTCGTGAGGCGGGCCAGACGCTCGCCGTGTGTAGAACACATGTTCGAAGTCTAGCGTGACCCAACATCCCCCGAGTGCTAAACGGGACAGAAGAAACCGAACATTCGGGTCAACACCGGGATCTCAGCCCGCCGCGAGCGGCTCGCCGAACCAGCGCACCGCAGCCTCTCGCAGGGCACCGACACTCTCGCCCGCCCACGCCACGTGCCCGTCCGGCCGTACGAGGATCGCTTCGGCAAGAGCGTCCGTTCCCGCACCGGTGATCACGTCGACGCGGTCGGACCATGGGCGTACGCCCTCGCGCATGTCGCCGCGATCGGCCAGGTCGAGCAGCAGGGCGCGTCCGGTACGTGACGCCTCCGACACCCTTGTCTCGCCGTCGGCGGTCTTCAGTGCGAAGTCCGGGCAGTACAGGCCGGTCAGTGGATGGTCGCCGCTCCCGTAGCGGACGTCGAGTTCGCCCATCATGTCGGTGAGCAGGAGGTTCGCCTCGTCGGTGTCGGCCAGGGCGGTGAACATCTCGCGGAGGGCGTCGACGCCGGGGCCGGGGGCGAGCAGTGCCGTCTGGGCTCGGGTGTTCCGGATGACGCGGGCCGCGACCGGGTGGCGTTCGGTCGTGTACGTGTCCAGCAGGCCCTCGGGTGCCTGGCCGCGTATCTCCAGGGCGAGTTTCCAGCCCAGGTTCACCGCGTCGCCGAACCCCAGGTGCAGGCCCTGGCCGCCGAACGGCGGGTGGACGTGCGCGGCGTCCCCGGCCAGCAGGATTCGGCCCTGGCGGTACGCCGACGCCTGGCGTGTGTTGTCCGTGAAGCGATTCACGGACGCCACCTCGGTGATCGTGACGTCCGTGCCGGACAGCAGGCGTACGACGTCCTGCAGCTCCTCGCGCGTGATCGGGGCGTTCCGGTCGGCGGGCGGGCCGTCGAAGCGCAATGCCACCAGGCGCTGCGGGTCCGGGCCGCGGACCAGGAGACCCCGCTCCGTACGGTGCCAGCCGAACGGGAAGAAGTCCGGGTCGTCGAAGGTCGCCCGTGCCTGGTAGCCGGTCGTCATGCCGTCCACGCCGGGGAAGCCGATGCCGGCCGCCTTGCGTACCAGGCTGCGGCCTCCGTCGCAGCCCACCAGCCATTCCGTGCGCAGTTCGTACGGTCCGGCGGGGCCGTCGACCGACAGGGACACGCCGGTGGAGTCGTGTTCCAGCCCGGTCAGGCCGTGGCCGCGGCGTACGTCGACGCCCAGTTCGGACGCGCGCCGCTCCAAGGCCTCCTCGACGCGTTGCTGCACGGCGAGGATCGGCGGGGTCGCCGGCGACGAGCCGCCGCGCAGGATCCACATGCCCGCGAAGTGCCCGAGTGGTGACGAGCCGCTGCGCACCGACTTCGCCTGGAGGCTGTCGCCGCCGAGTTTGCTCCTGTCCCACACCTCGTCGACCGTCGGCAGGCGGCCCATCATCTCGACGATGCCGCGGCGTGTGAGCACGTCGGCGCCCCGTCCGGAGACCCCGCCGGCCTTCAGCATCGGGTCGATCGAGGTACGGCGTTCGAGGACGATCGCGCCGATCCCGTACGCCTTCAGCTCGCAGGCCAGGAAGAGCCCGACCGGCCCCGCACCGGCGATGACCACGGTGTTCATCACTGTCTCCTTAACGACGTTAAGTGCTTAACGGTGTTAAGGATGCGTTGAACGGTGTTAAATTGTCAAGCCATGGCCATCGACCGCGAGAAGGTCCTCGACACCGCCCTGCGTCTCATCGACGAGGTCGGGCTCGACGGGCTGTCGCTACGCCGGCTCGCCAAGGAGCTCGGCGTCCAGGCGCCCGCCCTCTACTGGCACTTCTCCAGCAAGCAGGACCTCCTCGACCACGTCGCCGTCGCCGCGCGCAAGCGGGCCGGGTACCTGGCGCGCCGCAAGCCCGCACCCGGTCAGACCTGGGACGACTGGCTCGCCGAGGACATGCGCCACCAGCGCCGGGCCATGCTCGCCCACCGCGACGGCGCGCGGCTCGTCGCGGGGAACCGGCCCGTACGCGAGAGCCTGCCGGGCATCGAGAACACCATCGGCGTCCTCGTCGACGCCGGGTTCTCGGCGGACGACGCCGTACGCGCGATGATCGTCGTCGGCCACTACGTCAGCGGTTTCGTGCTGGACGAGCAGCACAGCGCCGAGCGGGCCGAGGCCACGCCGGAGATCGACCCCGGGGAGTTCCCGCTCATCCACGCGGCGGGGCCGGCGGCACTGGAGCGCGACACCCTGTTCGAGTACGGCCTGCGGTGCCTGCTCGACGGCATGCGCGCCCAGGTGCGTACGGGCTCAGGCCCCGGTGACCAGCCAAGCCCCGGTACGCGCGCGCAACCCTAGCGTCAGCAGCCGGGCCGCCATCCACACCCCGATCGACAGCCACAGCGCCGAAAGCCCGCCACCGGCGAGGTGGACGAGCCAGGCCGCCGGCAGGAACGCCACCGTCGAGATCAGGCCGGCGACCGCGAGGTAGGCCATGTCGCCCGCGCCGATCAGCACGCCGTCCAGCACGAACACCGCTCCGGCGAAGGGTTCGAGCACGGCGACGACGAGCAGCGCGCCCAGTAGCTGCGAGCGCACCGCCGGATCGGACGTGAACACCGCGGGCAGCCACGGCCGTACGGCGAGGAGAAGCAGCCCGAACAGGGTGCCGCAGCCGACACCCCACTGGATCATTCGCCGCGTGGCCGCGCGCGCCGCCGTGGTGTCGCCCGCGCCGAGCTGGCGGCCGGTGATGGCCTGGCCGGCGATCGCGATGGCGTCCAGCGCGAACGCCAGGAGCGACCACACGTTGAACGCGATCTGGTGCGCCGCGATCTGCACGTCTCCCATGCGCGCCGCGACGATCGTGCTGACGATCAGGACAATGCGCAGGCTGAGCGTACGGATGAGGAGGTTCGCGCCCGCCGTCGCCGACAGTCGCAGGCCGCGCAGGTCGGGCCGCAGAGGAGCGCCGTGCCGGCGCGCGCCGCGTACGACGGCCACCGCGTAGACGAGCCCGCCGCCGGTCTGGGCGATCACCGTGCCCCAGGCGGACCCGGCGACGCCCCAGCCCAGCCCGAGGACGAAGATCGCGCCGAGCGCGCCGTTGACCGTGAACATGCAGAGCGACACGTACAGCGGCGTCTTGGTGTCCTGCATCCCCCGCAGCACCCCGGTGCCGGCCAGAACGACGAGCATGCCGGGGATGCCGAGCAGGCTGACGTGCAGGTACGTCTCCGCCTGCGGGATCACGGCGGCGGACGGCCCGAACGCGCGTACGGTCACGTCGGTGAGCGGCCAGCCGACGACGATCAGCGCCAGGCCGATCAGCAGCGCGAGCCAGACGCCGTCGACGCCTTGGCGGATGGCGTCCCTGACGTTGCCCGCGCCGATCTGCCGCGCGACCGCCGCCGTCGTGGCGTACGCGAGGAAGACACAGAGGTTGACCAGGGTGTTCAGGATCTGGCCGGCCACGCCGAGCGCGCCGAGCGGCACGGTGCCCAGATGCCCGACGATCGCCGAGTCGACCAGAAGGAACAGCGGCTCGGCGACCAGCGCGCCGAACGCCGGGACGGCGAGGCGCAGGATCTCCCGGTCGTGCGGGTGCCGCAATGTCATGGTTCGCCACTGTAAACGGTAAACGCGGGTTGTCGATTACGTGCGGGCTGTGGGTGGCCTGTGGAGAACTTCGCCTGTGGTTTCTTTCACGCACAGGCGGTGGACGGAGTATTCGCAGGTGGAGACGTGGTTTTAGGGGGTCCGCTCAATAATCCACAAGTTTTCCACAGGTGGCGTGCACAGTCAGGGCGGCGTGTTGCACAACCCTTCCACAGGGGCCTCCACAGCCGGATTTGAGCTTCTCCGGCGACGGGGCGAGACTGTCGGACCTATGAGGTAGACGTGGAGGACGAGCACGGCTGAGACGGCAGGGGGTGCCGGTTATGAGCGTCACCAACATGCCATCTCACGAGAGAGAGTTCGAGCGGACTCCGCCCCACGATCTGGCGGCCGAGCAGTGCGTTCTGGGCAGCATGCTGCTCTCCCAGACCGCCATCGCCGAGGTCATCGAGATGATCACCGAGCGCGACTTCTACCGCCCGGCCCACCAGACCATCTACGACCGGGTCCTCGACCTGTACGGCCGCGGCGACCCCGTCGACGCCATCACGATCAAGGACGAGCTGCTGAAGTGCGGCGAGCTGAGCCGCATCGGCGACGCCCCGTACCTCCACACCCTCGTCGCCTCGGTCCCCACCGCGGCCAACGCGGGCTACTACGCGAAAATCGTCCAGGAGAAGGCCGTCCTGCGCCGCCTGGTCGAGGTCGGCACCCGCATCGCCCAGCTCGGCTACAGCACCGACGGCGCCGACGCCGACGACCTCCTCGACCGCGCCCAGGCCGAGGTCTACGCCATCGCCGACAAGCGCACCGGCGAGGACTACGCCCCCCTGAGCGACATCATGCCGGGCGCCCTCGACGAGATCGAGGCCATCGGCAGCCGCGGCGGCCAGATGGTCGGCGTCCCCACCGGCTTCACCGATCTCGACGCCCTCACCAACGGCCTCCACCCCGGTCAGATGGTCATCATCGCCGCCAGGCCCGCCATCGGGAAGTCGACCCTCGCACTTGATCTTGCTCGCGCGGCGGCGATCCGGCATCAGCTCGCCACCGTCGTGTTCAGCCTGGAAATGGGGCGCAACGAGATCACGATGCGCCTGCTGTCCGCCGAGGCGCGGGTCGCGCTGCACTCGATGCGGTCCGGTTCCATGAACGACGAGGACTGGACCCGGCTGGCGCGGCGGATGAGCGAGGTCGCCGAGGCGCCCTTGTTCATCGACGACTCGCCGAACATGTCGATGATGGAGATCCGGGCCAAGTGCCGGCGGCTGAAACAGCAGCACGACCTGCGGCTGGTGATCATCGACTACCTGCAGCTGATGCAGTCCGGTAAACGGGTGGAGAGCCGCCAGGTCGAGGTGTCGGAGTTCTCCCGGTCGCTGAAGCTTCTGGCGAAGGAGCTGGGCGTACCCGTCATCGCGCTCTCCCAGCTCAACCGTGGTCCCGAGCAGCGTACGGACAAGAAGCCGATGGTGTCCGACCTCCGTGAGTCCGGATCCATCGAGCAGGACGCCGACATGGTCATCCTGCTGCACCGTGAGGACGCGTACGAGAAGGAGTCGCCGCGAGCCGGCGAGGCGGACCTGATCGTGGCGAAGCACCGTAACGGACCGACCGCGACGGTCACCGTCGCCTTCCAGGGGCATTACAGCCGTTTCGTCGACATGGCCCACTGACACCCGGCGGCTCCGCGCGAGATGACCGGCTCGCCGAAACCGGAAGACGGAAGGGCCGCGCCGCGTTGTGGACAGCCGTCGAGCAAAGGGAGACGTTGATGCCACAGGCGGTCAGGTTCGAAGAGCACGGCGGGATCGACGTGTTGAAGGTCGTGGAGGTCGAGCGGCCGGTTCCGGGTCCGGGGCAGGTGCTCGTACGGGTGAAGGCAGCCGGGATCAACCCGGGCGAGGCCGCGATCCGCGAGGGCGTGTTCGCGGAGCGCTGGCCGTCCACGTTCCCGTCCGGGCAGGGCAGTGACCTCGCGGGCGTCGTCGAGGAGGGCGGCGAGGGGTTCGCGGCCGGTGACGAGGTGATCGGGTTCACGCACCTGCGGTCCGGTCAGGCCGAGCTGGTCGTCGTCGAGGCCGGGGATCTCACGCGGCGTCCCCCGGAGGTTCCGTGGGAGGTCGCGGGCGCGCTGTTCGTCGCGGGGACGACGGCGTACGCGGCGGTGCGGGCGGTCGCGCCGAAGAAGGGTGAGGTCGTCGTCGTCTCCGGGGCGGCCGGGGGTGTCGGGTCGCTGGCGGTGCAACTGGCGCGGAACACCGGCGCCACCGTCATCGGGCTGGCGAGCCAGGCCAACCACGAATGGCTCAGCGGCCACGGAGTGACGCCGGTCGCGTACGGCGAGGGCGTGGCCGAGAGGATCAAGGCCGCCGCGGGCAAGGACGTCGACGCCTTCATCGACACTTACGGCGACGGCTATGTCGAGCTGGCCCTGAGCCTCGGCGTCTCGCCCGACCGGATCGACACGATCATCGACTTCGCCGCCGTCGAGAAGCACGGCGTGAAGGGCGACGGCAACGCCCAGGCGGCGAGCGCCGGCGTGCTGGAGGAGCTGGCCGGCTGGATCGTGGACGGGAGCCTGGAGGTTCCCATCGCCCGTACGTACCCGCTGGCCGAGGTGCGCGAGGCGTACGCGGAGCTGGAGAAGCGCCACACGCGAGGCAAGATCGTTCTGCTGCCGTAGTCAGCCGACGAGAGGCGGCCGGGTGCGGGAGCGCTTCAGTTCGAAGAAGCCGTCCGTGCCCGACACGAGCAGGACGCCGTCCCAGAGCCTGCCCGCCGCCTCGCCGCGCGGGATCGGGCTGACGACCGGGCCGAAGAACGCGTTCGGCTCGCCGCCGGGCTCGGTGACGTGGATCGCCGGCGTGCCGAGATCCTCGCCGACCGGGTCGAGGCCCGCGTGCTGGCTCGCGCGCAACGCCTCGTCGTGGTCGGTGGTCTCGGCCGCGTCGGCGAGCTCCGCGGCCAGCCCGACCTCGGCGAGCGCGGCGGCGTACAGAGCGGGCCCGACCGGCATCTTGGCGTGGTGGATGCGCGTGCCGAGTGCGGTGTACAGGTCGCGCACGACCTCGTCGCCGTACTTCTCACGCGCCGCCATCACGACGCGGACCGGGCCCCACGTGTCGCGCAGCCACTCCCGGTACCAGTCTTCGAGCCCCTCGCGGCCGTCGTTCAGCATCGCCAGGCTCATGACGTGAAAGCGCACCTGTACGTCGCGGACCTGTTCCACCTCCAGCAGCCAGCGCGAAGCGATCCACGCCCACGGGCATTTCGGGTCGAACCACATGTCAGCCGTCGTCGTGTCCATAGCGAACACGCTAGGCAGCGCAGTGGCCGGTCAGAAGGACCAATAACCCGGAAAATGATCGGGCCAATATAGAGTCGGCGGCGTGGACTTCCACGTGAGTCTCACCGGGCGCGGCGACCTCGCCGCGCAGATCTACCGGCAGTTGCTCGACGCGATCCTCGACGGCCGCCTGCGCCCAGGGGAGCGCCTGCCCCCAACGCGTGAGCTGGCACGACGCCTCGACGTGTCGCGCAACACGGCCGCCGTCGCGTACGACCGGCTCACCGCCGAAGGCTTCCTCGACGGGCGTGTCGGCGACGGCACCTTCGTACGTACGGCGCCGCCCGGCCGCGTACGGTCCCGCGAGGCGCCGGCGGGCGGGAACGTACGCGCGCGGCGCCTGTGGCGTTCCATCGCGGACGAACCGGAGATCGGCGGCAACGATCCCGTGGCGTACGACTTCCGTGTCGGCCTGCCGGACCCGAGACTGTTCCCGCTGGAGACGTGGCGGCGGCTCGTCGCGCGCGAACTGCGCGCGTCGACCGTCCACACCACGGGGTACGGCGACCCGGCCGGCCACGAGGGGCTGCGCGCGGCGATCGCCCGGCACGCCGGCGTCGCGCGGTCCGTACGCGCCGGGCCGGGCGACGTGCTCATCACCCAGGGCGCCCAGCAGGCCCTGGATCTCATCGGCCGGGTCCTGATCGAGCCGGGTGACCAGGTCGCCGTCGAGGAGCCCGGCTACCCGCCCGCGCGGCTGCTCTTCCGTTCGCACGGCGCGCGCGTCGTCGGCGTCCCCGTCGACGGCGAGGGGATCGACGTGTCGGCGATCCCGCCGTCCGTACGCCTCGTCTACGTGACGCCCTCGCACCAGTTCCCGCTGGGCACGCCGATGTCGCTGGCGCGCCGCGCGGCACTGCTCGCCTGGGCGGAACGGCGCGGCGCGGTCATCGTCGAGGACGACTACGACAGCGAGTTCCGTTTCGAGGACCGGCCGCTGGAGCCGCTGCAGAGCCTCGACGCCGCCGGCCACGTCGTGTACGTGGGCTCCTTCTCCAAGACGCTGCTGCCGATGCTGCGCCTGGGGTTCCTCGTGGCCCCGGCGTCGTTGCGGCCGGTACTGCGCGTCGCGAAGCGGCTGGCCGACTGGCACGGCGACGTCCCGACGCAGGCGGCGCTGGCGCGGTTCATCGACGAGGGTCTACTCGGCCGCCACGTACGCCGCGCCACCCGCGACTACGCCACCCGCCACGGCCTGATCATGAGAATGCTGCGCCGCGACTTCGCCGGCCTGCTGGACCCGGTGCCGTCCGCCGCCGGCCTGCACGTGTGCGCCCGTTTCGCGCCGGGGGCCGCGTTCGACGCCGACCGCGCGCGAGCCGAGGGCGTCGCGGCGGACGACCTGGCGCGCTACTGCGCCGAAAGCCCCGCGCAGCACGGGCTGGTGCTCGGCTACGGCGCCGTCCCGGCCGAGCGCATCGAGGAGGGCCTCATTCGGCTGGCCAGGAGTATCTCCCGTTAGGCGCCGGTGGGTCCTCGGCCTGCCACGCGGTGCCCAGGGAACGCCTCGTCGCGTTGTCACCGGCCGGCAACCGACATTCCGTCACCTGGGCGGCGGCCGAAACCTCGCCTCCTTGGGCGGCAACCGAACCCCGCCCCTCTGAGCGCCGCCCCGCGCCCTGGGCGCCGGCAGAACCCCGCCCCCTGGGCGGCAACCGACACCACGCCCCCTGGGCGTCGGCCGACACTCCGCCCCTCTGAGCGGCGGCCGAAACCTCGCCCCCTGGGTGGCGGCTCGTGACGGCTGAGATCCATCCACCGCCTAGGCTCGCGGGCGTGCCCGAGATGACTGTTCTGGAAGTGCCGCAGTGGCAAGGGTCGTCGTCGGCGACCGCGTTCCGGCTGCGTGACGGTGCGGGTCTGCTGGCCGATCTCGTGCCCGGGGGCCGGCGTGTGCGGGTCGAGGTCGGGGACCCGCCGGCCGGGACCCCCGCACGTGCTCGCGCCGCGCTGGCCGGGACCGCCGCGCGTACGCGTGCCGCGCTGGACGAGGCGCGCGGTGGTTTCACGGTCACCGTCGGCGGCGACTGCGGTGTGGAGCTGGAGCCGATCGCGGCGGCCGTACGCCGTCACGGGGACCGGCTCGCCGTCGTCTGGTTCGACGCGCACGGTGACCTCAACACCCCGGAGTCCTCGCCGTCGGGGGCGTTCCACGGCATGGTGTTGCGTACGTTGCTGGGCGAAGGCCCGGCGGACCTCGTACCGGACCGGCCGCTCCGGCCCGGCCAGGTCGTCCTCGCCGGCGCGCGTGCGTTCGACGACGCCGAGCGCGCGTACATCGCCGAGACCGGGATCCGTACCGTCGCCGGTGACGGGCGCGCGTACGCCGCCGAGACCGGGATCGGCGCCGACGCCAGTAGCGAGCGCCCGCACGCCACCGAGTCCGCGAACCGTACCGACGCCAGTAGCGAGCACGCTTACGCCGCCGAGGCGGCGATCCGTACCGACATCGGCGCGCTGCTGGACGCCCTCGACGGGGCCGGTGCCGTGTACGTCCACGTCGACCTCGACGTTCTCGACCCCGAGGTCTTCCGCTCCGTTGGCTCGCCCGCTCCGGGCGGTCTGTCGCCGCGGCAGGTGGAGGCCATGATCACCGCGCTGGCCGGGCGTTTCGAGATCGCCGGGCTCGGCGTGACCGAGTACGAGCCGGTGCGCGCGCGGGACCAGGAGACGCTCGCGGGGCTGGTCCCGACGATCGTGGAAGCCTGCCGTGCCTCGGCCGTCGACCAGGTGGAACGGCGCGCGATCGCGGCCTGGCCCGCCGGGGTGGTGGAGGCGCGTGACGGGTGGTTGCTGCGGCACACCCCGGACGTACGGCGGCGGCGTTCGAACTCGGCCGTGCCGCCGGCGGAGGTGCCCGGCGTGGAGGCGATCGAGCGGATGGAGGCGTTCTACCGCGAGCGCGGACGTCCCGTGCTGGTCCAGGTCGGCCCGTCGGACCGGCATGCCGAGCTGGACGAGGTCCTGGCCGCGCGCGGCTACCGGCGTGAGGCGCCCACGGCGCTGCTCACGGCGTTCACCGACGACGTCATCGCCGCCACCGGAGGGGAAGAGGCCGACCTGGAGGAGAGCCCGGACGGCTGGGTGAAGATCTTCGCCGAGCTGGACGAGCACGCCGACAGCGCGATGGTCGGCGAGAGGGTGATCTCCCGTATCGCGGCGCCGCGTGCCTTCGTGAGCGTCATGCGGGACGGGCGTCCGGCGGGTATGGGCCTTTTCGTGGCCGACTCGGGCTGGGCGGGCGTCTTCTCCATGGCGACCCGGCCGGAGCGGCGCGGTGAGGGCATCGGCGCCGCCGTCCTCGGAACCGGCGCCCGCTGGGCGGCCCGCGTCGGCGCGCACCGGATGTACCTCCAGGTGGAGGTCGACAACGAGAACGCCCACCGGCTCTACACGCGTGCCGGCTTCACCTGGTCACACGGTTACCACTACCGGGTGGGTGAGGGTTCGGCGACACCCGACACGACCCACCGGTAGACCTCGCTCACGCCGTCGGCCAGGTCGACGTGCGGTTTCCAGTTCAGGTCGCGGAGGGCGGCGCGGGCGTCCAGCGCGCTGCGGAGCACCTCGCCGGGGCGCGCCGGGTTGAACACCGGGCTCAGCGTCGTGCCGGAGGTCTCACTGACGAGGTCGATGAGGTCGAGGACGCTCGTCTCCTGGCCGGTCCCGATGTTCCACACACCGGACCGTTCGGTACGCGCCGCGGCGAGGAAGGCGGCCGCGACGTCCTGGACGTGCACGTAGTCGCGGGTCTGGCGGCCGTCGCCGAACACCATCGGCCGTTCACCGCGCACCGCGCTCTCGCAGAACAGGCGGATGACGCCCGCCCCGCCGGTGGCGGACTGGTGGGGGCCGTAGACGTTCGCGAGGCGCAGTGCGGAGTGCGCGGTGCCGTGCAGCCGGTTGTAGAGGCCGAGGTACTGCTCGGCGCAGTACTTGGCGACGCCGTAGGGGGAGAGCGGGCGCGTCAGGTCGTCCTCGGCGGCGGGCACCGGGGTGTCCGCGCCGTAGATCGCTCCGCCGGTGCTGGCGAGGATCACGCGGGCGCCCACCCTGCGGGCGACTTCCAGCACGTTGATCGTGCCGATGATGTTGACGGTGGCGTCCTGGACCGGTGCGGCCACCGAGACCCGTACGTCGGTCTTGGCCGCGAGGTGGCAGATGAGATCCGGCCTCACCTGGTCGACCACCGACTGGAGCGCGTCGACGTCGATGATGCCGGTGTTGTGGACGTCGACCGACGGGTGCGGGTGTCCCGTGCGGCTTCGCGACATGTTGTTGACGATCGCGACCTGGTCACCGTGCGTGAGGAACGCGTCAGTCAGATACGAGCCGATGAACCCGGCACCGCCAGTCACGAGTATCCGCATGCGCGGAAGCCTAGACGAGCGATTTCAGGGGGATTGCCTGAGTTGAAGGGGACCTGCTAAGGCTCCACCACGACGAAAAACCTTGACTTCTCGCTGCGGCTGGCCCCGCCGGAAAGGGGCTGACCGACCTTGACCTGCGTGCACGGTGCCCAGGTGTCAGAGGCGAACCCGCACGGGTCGTGACCGTGCCATGAGAGCCGTCGCGCCCGACCATCGCAGCGATCGACCGGCCCGCACGCCGGCCGATCAGATGATCGTTGATCGGCCGCGGTGACCATCCGTGACCGAGGGCCCCGGCGGTCGCCCGCGCCGTGCGGCACGGCACGGGCACACCCCTGGTCGCTTGGGGGTGTCCGGTGGATCTTCAGCCTGCTGCGCGGTGCCGCTCGCGACGGCCAAGACCCACCGGACACCCCTAGGCCGGAACCCGGTCGAGGAACCCGTGGACGTTCTTGATCCGCCCGTCGGCGGCGATCACCGCCACGTCGAACCCGGCCACCGGGGCCTCGGCGCCCTCCGGTCCCAGCTCCCAGGTGAAGCGCACCAGGTCGTGGTGCGCGTCGGCCGGCGGGCCCAGCGTGAAGACGAAGTCCGGGAACTGCCCCTGTGCGGCCCCGATCACCGCGTCGATCGCGTCGTGGCCGGTGACGTCGGCCAGCGGGTCGACGTACCTGCCGTCCTCGGTCCACAGCGCCTCGATGGCCGCGCGGCGCGCCGCCGGGTCCTTCTCGTTCCAGGTGGCGATGTAGCGGCCGAGCAGTTCGTTGATGTCACTCATGGTGTTCCTCCTCTTGGGCGATGGCCCGACTCTCGCATCGGACCTGCGAAGGATCGATTACGCGTGAGGTAATGGGGCGATGACGACATGGCCCCCGCAGGGGACGGCGTTCGGGTCGGTGGACGTGCTCGGGTCGCCGATGGCCTTCGTCGCGGGCGGCGACGGGCCGTCCGTGCTGTTCCTTCACGGCAACCCGACGTCGTCGTTCCTGTGGCGGAACGTCCTCGCCGCGATGGTGCCCGGTGCGCGCTGCGTGGCGGTCGACCTGATCGGGATGGGCCGTTCGGGAAAGCCGCCGATCTCGTACGGCTTCGCCGACCACGCCCGCTACCTGGAGGCGTTCGTCGACCGCCTCGGGCTGCGCGACCTCACGGTCGTCGGCCACGACTGGGGCGCGGTCCTCGGCCTGGACCTGCTGCGCCGCCGGCCCGACGCCGTGGCGCGGATCGCCGTCTGCGAGGGGCACCTGCACGCGTTCGACGGCTGGGACGCCATGGATCCCGGGTCGCGCTCGCTGTTCTCGCGCCTGCGCACGCCCGGCGTCGGCGAGCGGCTCGTCCTGGAGGAGAACCTCTTCGTCGAGCAGGTACTGCCCGGCGGCATGGACCACGAGCTCACGGCGGCGGAGTGGGAGGCGTACCGCGCGCCGTTCGGCTCACCGGCGGAGCGCCTTCCCGTCCTGCGCTGGATCCAGCAGATCCCGGTCGCCGGCGACCCGCGCGACGTCGAGGAGGTCGTCCGCCGCAACCAGGACGCCCTGCTGCGCGGCGATGTCCCCCGCCTGCTGCTGTACGGCGAGCCGGGCGCCGTCGTCGGGGCCGCCGAGGTCGCGTGGTGCCGTCGCGAGGGCGACGGGCTCGACGTCGTGAACGTCGGGCCGGGCACCCACTTCCTGCCCGAGGACCAGCCGGAGGCCATCGCGCGGGCGCTCCTGTCGTGGATGGCGGCGACCGGCTGACGCACTGGCCCGGGAAGATCCTTCCCGTCTCGTGGCACGGCAGGGGCGCGGACGGGCCGCGACTTCGCCAAGCCCGGCCTCCCGATGCCGCGAGAGGACTGTAATCCTGGCGTACAACGGACCCGGGCTCGTGCGCGGCGCCGTCATCCAGGAGGGATACCCCGGTATGAGGAAATTCGCGGACCGCCACGTCGGCGCGGTCGGGCTGGGCTGCATGGGGATGAGCTGGGCGTACAACGAGTCCGAGCGTGACGACCGCCAGTCGGTCGCGCTGATCCGCGAGGCCGTCGACCTGGGCGTGACGTTCCTGGACACCAGCGACGTGTACGGCGCCGGGCACAACGAGAGCCTCGTGGGCCGCGCCCTGGACGGCATCCGCGACCGGGTCGTCCTCGCCACCAAGGTCGGCCTGGTCGCCGACCCGTCGACCGGGGAGATGGGCCGCGACGGCTCACCCGGGCACGTACGCGCGGCGGTCGAGGCGAGCCTGCGCCGCCTCGGCACGGACGCGATCGACCTGTACTACCTGCACCGCGTCGACCCGGAGGTGCCGCTGGAGGAGACCTGGAGCGTGATGGCCGAGCTGGTGGCCGAGGGCAAGGTCCGCCACCTGGGACTCTCCGAGGTCGGCGTCGCGCAGGCGGAGGCGGCGCACGCGATCCACCCGGTCGCGGCGATCCAGTCCGAGCTGTCGCTGTGGACCCGCGACCCGCTGGACGGCGTCGTGGGCTGGTGCGCCGCGCACGACGCGGCGTTCGTACCCTTCTCGCCGCTGGGCCGCGGCTTCCTCACCGGCACGCTCACCACGGCGACCTTCGAGGCCGGCGACTTCCGCGGCCGCCTCCCGCGCTTCCAGGAAACCGCCTTGGAGGAGAACCTCCGCATCGTGGACGCCGTCCGCAAGGTCGCCGCCCGCCTGGGCGCGACCCCGGCCCAGGTCGCCATCGCCTGGACCCTCGCGCAGGGCGAGCACGTCATCCCGATCCCGGGTACGAAGAAGCGCGCGTACCTGCACGAGAACACCGTCGCCGCCGGCGTGGACCTCACCGCCGAGGACCTCGCCGAGCTCGACGCGGTCCCCCCGGCCGTCGGCGCCCGCTACTGACCGAAGCCCCGGAGCCGAAACGGCTCCGGGGCGCCCCCGTCCTGGTGCTGCTAGCGGCCGTCGCACAGTGCGGTCGTGACCGCGGCGCTCATGTCGTCGTCCTGGGCCTGCGTGCGGCCCGGGTCGAGGGTGGACATGACCGTGGCCTGGCGGCCGTCGAGGGTGACGCCGCCCGTGGTCGCGAAGCCGAGGATGTCGCCGCCGTGCCCCCAGTACACGCCGCCGCAGGGCAGCGGGTTGCTCTCCAGGCCCAGACCGTACGCGCGTCCTGAGGAGTCACCCGTCGGACGGGTCGTCATCATCTCCTTGAGCTGCGCGGGGCGCAGCAGCCGGCCGTGCACCAGGGCGTCCATGAAGCGGTTCAGGTCGGCGCCGTCCGAGATCATGCCGCCGGCCGAGCCCGCGATCGTCGGGTTGAGGACCGTGATGTCCACGTACGGTGCCGAGTCGCCCGGTTCCACATAGCCGTGCGGGTGCGGGCCGGGGATCTCGGCGTCGTCGCTCGGAGCGAACGTCGCGCGGAGGTCCAGCGGCCGGATGACGCGCCGCGTCACCTCATCGGCGTACGTGTGGCCGGTGACCTTCTCGATCAGCATCCCGGCCACGACGTAGTTGGTGTTGGAGTACTTCCACTGCTTTCCGGGCTTGAACTCGCGCGGGTGGGCGAGCGCGAGCCGCAGGAGGTCGATGGGGTCGTAGTGGGTGAGCGGGTGGGCCAGGATCTCGGCGGGGTTCAGGTACTGCACGCAGTCCGGCAGCCCGCTGGTGTGCTGGAGCAGCTCCCGTACGGTGATCTTCCGTCCGTCGTTGCCGTTGCCGCGGATCAGGCCGGGCAGGTAGCGCTCGATCGGCGCGTCCAGGTCGACCTTGTGCTCGCCGACGAGCTGGAGCACGACGGTGGCGGTGAAGGTCTTGGTCCGGCTGCCGATGCGGAACCTGCTGTCCTCCGGGACCGGCGCGTGCGTCGTGGTGTCCGCGACGCCGCTGGTGAGGACCGTACGGCCGGTGCGGTCGCGTACGTCGGCCAGGGCTCCCGGCGCTCCGTCGGCGGTGGTGAGCCGGTCCAGCACCTGCTGGAGCCGGGAGTGGCCGGCGGGGGCGGCCCCCGCGGCGCCCGCCGGTACGAACGCGGCCGTCGCGACCGTGGCGGCCAGCACGGCGCCCAGAACCCGTGCGCTCCGGAACATTTGTCCTCCTATGTCGTGGAGGACCTCACGCTAGGCAACGGGCCCTGTCGCCGGCGTCACCCTCAGGAGCCGTCACGGGCGTACCCCTCAGGTCAGGTGTCCATGACCGTGAGGATGAAGCGGATGACGCCGTCGCTCTCGTTGGCGTACGAGTGAGGGCGGTCGCCGTGGAAGACGGCGGCGTCACCGGCGGCCACCTCCGTACGGCTGCCGTCGACGGTGAGGCTGAGGACGCCGGAGTCGACCGTGACGATCTCGCGGGTGCCGGGCGTGTGCGCCTCGCTGTCGCGGCACTCGCCGGGGTGCAGCTCCCAGCGCCACAGTTCGATCGAGGGGCGCGGGTCGCTGCCCGCGAGCAGCGTGCCGGTGCCGCCGGACGGGCCGCGCCAGAGTACGACGTGGCGGCCGGCGGGGAACAGCGCGATGGGCGGTTCCTCCTCCACCTGAACGAGCCGGGTCAGCGGCACGCCCAGGGCCTCCGAGACGCGGATGAGCGTGCCGAGGTTGGGGTTGCCGCGAACCTGTTCGAGCGCGACCAGCACGCCTTTGCTCACTCCGGCGCGCGCGGCGAGCTGGTCCAGGCTCCAGCCGTGCGCGGCGCGCAGGGAGCGTACGGTGCGGGCCACCGCGTCACCGACCTTGTCCGTCACGACACCACACCCTAGATGGTCGTTTCACTGCACCGCGCGGTACGATATTCCGACCGACAATCCGGACAGGAGGGGCAGATGCTCGAGGAGATCGTCATCGACGGCGAGGTACGGGCGCTGCGTCCCGACTTCGCGGTGCTGCTGATGACGGCCGAAGGCCTGGTCAACGGCGCGTCCGACGGCCGCTTCAACGACGAGCGCAGGACCACCGGGACGGCGCACGTCGAGGCGTGGCGCGAGGCGTACCGCGCCTTCGGCGTGAACCCCAAGCGCGCCCGCCCGTCGGTCGACGCCCTGCTGCGCAGGCCCGAGCTTCCCGCGATCAACCAGGTCGTGGACGCCTACAACGCCGTGAGCGTCGGCTACGAGCTGCCGATCGGCGGCGAGGACCTCGACGCGTACGACGGGCACGCGCGTCTGGTGCGGGCCACCGGCGATGAGCCCTTCCCCACCGTCAAGGACGGCGAGCCGGTCGTGGAGCACCCCGAGCGCGGCGAGGTCGTGTGGCGCGACGACGCGGGCGTCACCTGCCGGCGCTGGAACTGGCGCCAGTGCCGCCGCACCCTCATCACCGAGCAGACCAAGAACGCCCTGTTCATCCTGGAGCGCCTGGAACCGTATCCGCTCGACCGGCTCACCGAGGCCGGCGAACGGCTGGCCGCGATGCTGCGCGCGATCGAGCCCGGCGTGACGATCCGCACACGCCTGATCCAGCCATGATCATCGCGCTGGCGCTCGCCTCGGCGGTGGTGTTCGGCGCGGGTGACTTCTGCGGCGGCGTCGCCGCGCGGCGCGGCGGCACCATGGAGATCCTCCTGCTGAGCCTGCCCACCGGGCTCATCCTGCTGGCGGTCGTCGCGGCTGCGCAGGGCGGCGGCCTGCACGCGGGCCCGCTGGCCTGGGGCGCGGCCTCCGGCATCGCCGGAGGCGCCGGGCTGCTCGTGTTCTACCGCGCCCTGGCCAAGGGGCCGATGAGCGTGGTCGCGCCCGTCTCCGGGCTGATGGCGGCCCTGGTGCCCGCCGTCGTGGGCGTGGCACGCGGCGACCGGCTCTCCGCGGTCGCGCTGACCGGCATGGCGCTGTGCCTGGTCGCGATCTGCTTCGTCAGCGTGGAGAAGAGCGCCGGGCCGATGCGGATGGGCGACGGGCCGGTCCTCGCGGTCATCGCCGGGACGAGCTTCGGGGCCTTCTTCGTCTTCATCCGGCTGGGCGACGACGGCACGATGTGGCCGCTCACCGCCTCCAAGGTCACCGGCCTGGCGGTGGTGGTGGTCGTGGCGCTCGTGGCGGGCCGCGGGCCCAGGGCGCTGCTGCACGACCGCGGCGTCATCGCGATCGCGCTGCTGGCCGGCACGCTGGACGTGCTCGGGAACGCCCTCTACGTCTACGCCGCGCGCGCGGGGATGCTGAGCGTGGCCGGAGTGCTCAGCTCGCTCTACCCGGCCAGCACGGTGCTGCTCGCGAGGTTCGTGCACGGGGAGAGGCTGCGGCCGATCCAGCGGATCGGCCTCGTCGTCGCCGTGGCCGGAATCGGCCTCGTGACGGCGGGCTGAACGACGATCGGCGGGACACGAAGAGTGTCCCGCCGATGGCCGATCGTGAGTTTCTAGCGGATACCGAGGTCGACGACGATGTCGGAGTGCTGCGGGCTCGACCGCAGGCCCGCCGACTCCAGAGCCGCGCGGTAGGAGTCCATCATGGCCTCCGTGTCGCCCGCGCTGCCGAACAGGTCGCCCAGCTCCCGCCAGACCCGCGCCGCGGCGCGGGAGGTCTGGAGCCCGGACAGCTCGTCGCGGGTGGCCCGCAGGGCGGCCAGCGCCTCGTCGCGCTTGCCCGTCGCCACCAGCGCCTGAGACAGCATGAGCCGCGCCCGTATGGTCGTGACGGACGTCTCCGGCTGGGAGGCCAGCTCGCTCAGCACACGCTGGGCGACCTCCACGGCGGAGCCGGGCTCACCGAGGAGCACCTTCGAGCGTGCCATCTCGATCAGGCATTCGGCGGAGTCGGTGCCGGTCAGGACGGGCTCGGCCTGCTGGAGGAGCTCCAGGGCCTTGCCGGCCGCCATCGGCGACGCGTCCGCGGGCAGGAAGGTGCGCGCCGACGTCACCTGGAGACGCGCCCGCGCCTTGGCCAGGTCGTTGCCGACGTGCAGCGCGAGCGCCTGCTCGGCCAGGTAGAGCGCCTCGCCGGCCTCGCCCTCGCCGAGGGCCTGGCGGCTGGCCTCGACGTACGCGGCGACCGTGACCGTGGAGTCGGGTTCGCCGGCCGTGAGGAGACGCTCGGCCAGGTCACGAGCCTGTGCCGTCTCACCGCGGTCGAGGTAGGTGGCGATCAGGGTGCGGCCGACCTCGGCGGCGTCCTCGCCGCTGAGGAGACCGAGGTCGCCGAGGCGGTTCAGCGCCGATTCGCCGAGGGCGATCGTACGACCGAGGTCACCGGCCGCGCGGTAGCAGCGGGCGAGCACGACGATCACGGGCAGCCAGCCGGCACGACCACGGTCGCGTCCGGCCTCCTCCCGCAGCTCTTCGAGGGCCTTGATGGCCTCCTCGCCACGGCCCAGGGTCTCCAGGGCCTTGGCACGGCCCCAGCGGGCACGCTTCATCAGCTCGGGGTCGTTGTCGACGGCCTCAAGGATGTCGGTGAACCAGGCCAGAGCCTGTTCGGCATCCCCGGACAGGAGGGCGAGCTCGGCATGACGAGCGCGTACCTGCAGGTGCAGGCGCTCCTCGGGCTCGATTCCTTCGGACAGGTATTCCGGCAGGCAACCCAGCCTGCTCGCCAACAGGCGCACGACTGCTGGAGTCGGGGTTCGCTTACCCGACTCGATCAATGAGATGTAACTGTCGGACAACTCGGTCCCGGCAAGCTGTGCCTGAGAGAGGTGCTTACTCAGGCGCAGGTTACGGACTCGTTCACCGACGCTTCCTTGACCCGGCATCTCGACTCACTTACCGAAGCGCTTCACGCGGATTGGGTTACGCCCTGATTGTGAGGTGCACTACCCCACAGATGGAGAGTAACCCAAACAACCTGGACAAGGTGTAGGAGTTCGGGTCAAGTTACCTAGTAGAGATCAGTCGTCGCTCTCATCCTTGTTCGGGAAGATCATGCTGCAGACCTCTAGGTAGAGCTGTTCGGGGTACGGCAGGAACGGAACGACCCTGAAAGCCTGGTCTTGACCAGCGGACTCGAGGACGAACTCGCCATAGCCGAGCATCCGTCCGTTGATCGAACGGCGGAAGCTCATGTCCGTCACCTTGGCGAGGGGCATCATCGCGACTTTGCGGTTCAGCAGGCCCGTCGTGAGCAGCATGCGCTGGTTCGTGATGACGAAGTAGTCCACCGACCAGGTGGCGACCTTCCACACGAACCACACCAGCAACGCCAGCCACGCCCACCAGATGAAGCTCACCACCGACCCGCCGTGGTCGGCCATCACGTTGCTCAGAATCCCTGCGATGACCAGGCCGCCGAGAACGAACGCGATCGGCGTCATGAGGACCGCCGGATGCCGCCGCACGGTGATGACCTGCTGCTCGTGCGGCAGGAGATAGCGGTGGATCGAGGCGGGAGCCGAGTCACCCGGCGTCACGAGCCTCATACGAGCGCGTCCACGAACTGCGACAGCGAGTCGCCGGCCCATGACAGGCTGCTCGCCGCATTGTGAACGATCTGGGCTGCTCCACCCGGCTGCTTGAGCAAGTAAAAGATCACGAAGGCCGTGACCGCCCAAGGAAGGTACTTCTTCAAGGGAACCGTGCCTCCGAAGCCTGACCCACTGACCCAACTTTAGTTCTACACCACGTATCGAACTGCCTGCAAAGAGCTGCGAGTTCGGGTCTGAGTCGTGGGCCGGGTAGAGGCGCGCCCTCAGCCGCCGCCGTGTCCTTCGGCGGCGGCGAGCGCGAGTACCTCCAGATGTTTACGGGCGATCCGCTCGACGAGGTCCGGTGACGCTTCGCCGATCACCTCTTCGGCACTGTGCCGAGCCGCCTCGACACATCGGATGACCATCTCCGCGGGGTGGATCTCGTCAAATTCTTTCGCCAACTCTTCGGCGACCGTTTCATATGTCCACGCCATAATTCGTCCCGGTTTCCGCTTGCCCGCTGCGCGGGCGTGAACGAATCGATGATCACGATCCGTAGCAGAGTGTGTACCCAGGGTGTGTGGATCTTGAAACGCCCGGCCTGACGTGGCTATACGACGCCGTAGAGGCGGTCTCCCGCGTCGCCGAGCCCCGGGACGATGAAGCCGTTCTCGTTCAGGTGGGCGTCCACCGCCGCCGTGACGACGCGTACGGGCACCGGGCAGCCCTCAAGGGTCTTCTCCATGTGCGTGATGCCCTCGGGCGCCGCCAGGAGGCAGATGGCCGTCACGTCGTCCGCGCCGCGGTCCATGAGGAGCTGGATCGCGGCGGCCAGGGTGCCGCCGGTCGCGAGCATCGGGTCCAGGACGTAGCACTGGCGGCCCGACAGGTCGTCGGGCAGCCGCGTCGCGTACGTCGTCGCCTTCAAGGTGCCCTCGTCACGGACCATGCCGAGGAAACCGACCTCGGCGGTCGGCAACAGGCGGGTCATCCCGTCGAGCATGCCCAAGCCGGCGCGCAGGATCGGCACGACGAGCGGCTGCGGGCGCGTCAGGCGTACGCCCTCGGCCGGCCCGACCGGTGTGGTCACTGTCACATCTGCGACGCGTACGTCCCGTGTCGCCTCATAGGCCAGGAGGGTCACAAGTTCGTCCGCGAGGCGGCGGAATGTGGGGGAGTCGGTGGTCTCGTCCCGCAAGGTGGTGAGCTTGTGAGCGACGAGCGGATGGTCGACGACGAGCGTTTTCATATTGGATCACGGTAGCCGAATGGGATACCTGAGCATGGGGAACGTAGGTGGCATGGACGATGCGATGAGTCCGGAGGAGGTACGAGATCGGCTTCGCCGACGGTCGGTCTTCCTGCGAGAGCTGGCCGAGGCGCGGGAGTTGCGCAAACGGGTCAGTCCGCGCAGATCGCGGCAGGAACGCATCCGCGCCACCCTGCGCATGCGCACGTTCAGAGCGAACTGACAGCACCCCGGTTTCGCCGTGCTGCGAGTGTCGCCGCCTCGCATCTGTCAGGATGCCCGAGCAGGACGCGCGCCGGTGGGGTGAAGATGACGGAAATAGACACGGCGGATTTCGCTGTCGTGGTCTCTCGTGAGGACGACGCCTGGGAAGTGGAACAACTTCCCCTCGCGTTGACCAAAGACCTGGCCGGGCTGATCCATGCCCTGCGCCAGCAGCCCAGCATGGCGGGCACGATCGGTCTGGCCTCGGTGGGAGACGATTTCTTCATCGCCCTCAGAGTCATGGCCGACGACGTCATGATCTTTCTCTCGGATGTCACGGCGTCCCTCGACTGGCCGATGGCCGGGCAGGTCGTCGAGTACCTCGAGCTCGACATCCCCGAAGACGAAGACCTCGACCAGGTGCTGCCGGCGGGTGACATGTCGATCTTCTCGGACCTCGGTCTGGACGAGATGGAGCTCGGCGCGCTCTCCGGAGACCTCGACCTGTACCCGGACGAGATGCTCGGCAGCATCGCCTCACGTCTCGGATTCGGGCCCGCGTTCGAGCGCGCCATCGAATGATGGGCGCCAACAGGGAAGAATGGAACCGTGCCGTACTTCTCCGTGGCCTTCGCGCGCACTGACGCCGGATGGGTCGGGACCGAAGCCGACCTCACCGAGGCGGCCGGTGTCGACGACATCACCGACATCATGCGGGAAACCGCCGTCGAGACGGCGGGTGACACGGTCGTCCTCCTCCTCGAACAGGAGGACGAATGGTTCGCCGTCGTCCGCCTCGACGACGGCGACGACCCCCGCGTCTTCCTCTCCGACCCCCGGTCCGCACTGACCAGCGACCTGGCGGGCATGCTGTACGAACAGCTCGGATCCCCCGCCGAGACCCCGACCGGAGACCCGGTGGGAGACCCCGGGCTCCTGTCCGACCTCGGCATCGACCCCGCACGCCTCACCGGCCTCGGCGAGCGCACTCTGCCTGGCGACGCGATCGCGATCGTCGCGGAGCACGCCGGGTTCGCCGGCGAGTACGAGCGGCTCAGATAGGCGGGAGGAGGCGTCCGATCGTGAGAGAGCCGGTCATGGAGGACGCGATGCGGGCCGCCCTGCAGGAAGCGCGGCGCGCGGCCGTCGACGTGCCCGTCGGCGCGGTCGTCCTCGACCGCTCCGGCCAGATCATCGGCTCGGGCCGCAACGAACGCGAGCGCACGGGCGACCCGACCGCGCACGCGGAGATCGTCGCGATCCGCCAGGCGGCGGCACGCGTCGGCGAATGGCGCCTCACCGGATGCTGCCTGGTCGTGACCCTGGAGCCGTGCACGATGTGCGCCGGCGCCGCCGTACTCGCCCGGCTCGACCGCATCGTCTACGGAGCCATCGACCCGAAGGCCGGTGCCGTGGGGTCACTCTGGGACGTCGTACGAGACCGGCGCCTCAACCACCGCCCCGAAGTCGTCCCCGGAGTACTCGCCGAAGAGTGCGGCGCGCTCCTCACGGAATTCTTCGCCCAACACCGGGACTGAACCGGTGTCTTGTATCCGGTAGGCTCCCGTCTTGGTGGAGTCGCCTAGTGGCCGAGGGCGCACGCCTCGAAAGCGTGTGATGGGGCAACTCATCCGTGGGTTCAAATCCCACCTCCACCGCCGGCTGGCCCTGGTGTGCTTGCCGACCTTTGGTCGGTTGCGCCCAGGGCCGTCTCCTTTCTCCCGGGGGCCCAGCCCCCGGACCCCGGGTTCCTGTGGTTGCTCGCCGTACCTATGGTGCTCGCCTTTTTTTTGCGCTCCGTTTTGTACCTACTAGTATGTACATCGTGAACACGCGGGAGCGGTTGATCGAGAGTGCTCGGGCCTTGTTGTGGGAGCGGGGGTATGTCGGGACTTCGCCTCGGGCGATTCAGGAGAGGGCGGAGGCCGGGCAGGGGAGCATGTATCACCACTTCTCCGGCAAGCCTGATCTTGCTTTGGCGGCTGTGCGGCGTAGTGCCGAGGAGATGCGGGCCAAGGCCGGGGTGGAGTTCTCCGGGCCCGGGTCGGCGTTGGATCGGATCACCGTTTACCTGCTGCGGGAGCGTGCCGTTCTGCGGGGGTGTCCGGTCGGGCGGCTGGCGCAGGATCCCGACATCGTCGCCGATCCCGCGCTGCGGGCGCCGCTGGAGGAGACCTTCGCCTGGCTGCGGGAGCGGCTCGCCGAGGTCGTCGAGGAAGGGCGGGTGGCCGGGGAGTTCCCCGCGGGGCTGGATTCCGCCGACACGGCGGCGGCGATCGTGGCGACTCTTCAGGGCGGATATGTCCTGGCTCGGGCGGCGGATTCCATCGAGCCGTTCGACCGGGCGATCAAGGGCGTGCTCGGCCTGCTCTCGCCCCGTACGAGCTGACTCAAGGAGACCTCATGTACGCGATGCAGTACGAGATCACCCTGCCCGCCGACTACGACATGAAGATCATCCGTACGCGCGTCGAGACGCGTGGGCGGGCTCTGGACGACTTCGCGGGGCTCGGCCTCAAGGCGTACCTCATGCGTGAGCGTGGCGTCGGTGGCTCGCCCGTCAACCAGTACGCGCCGTTCTACCTGTGGAACTCCGTCGGCGGGATGAACCGGTTCCTGTGGGGTGGGGGCGGGTTCGGGGGCATCGTCGCCGACTTCGGGCGGCCCGCCGTGCGTCACTGGACCGGTGTCGCCTTCGAGCGTGGGCCCGCCTATGGCGCGGTCCCGGTCGCGCTCACCCGCCGTACGCTGCCCGTGCCCGCCGACCCCTCCGAGGCGGTCGAGGCGGCGCTGGACGGCTTCACCGGCCGTACGGCCGGTGCGCACTCCACCGCCCTCGCCGTCGACCCGCGCTCGTGGGAGCTGATCCACGTCACCCTCTGGGACCATCCCGCGCCGGACTCGGACGGTGACCGCTACGAGATCCTTCACCTGTCCGCGCCGGAGCTGGACTCCCTTCCGACAGGGCGCCACTGGTGACGGGCGCGGTCCGTACGGTTCTGGGTGACATCGCGCCTTCGGAGCTCGGGCTCTGCGACGCGCACGACCACCTGTTCATGGCCAGCGCGAAGCTTCCCGGCCAGGAGCTGGACGACGCCGAGGCGGCGGCCGGGGAGCTGGGGCTCTATCAAAGGCTCGGCGGAGGGGCGGTCGTGCAGTGGACGCCGTACGGGCTGGGGCGGCGGGCCGGCGAGCTGGCCGGGCTCTCGCGCGCCACCGGCGTGCACATCGTCGCGGCGACCGGGCTGCACCAGGCCGAGCACTACGGTCCCGGCGTGGTCGACGGCGTACGGGACCGGCTCACCGAGCTGTTCGTCGGCGAGCTGACCGGCGGCATGGACGCCGGGCTCGCGCCGCGTGCCGGGATGATCAAGGTGGCGGGCGGCTTCCACGCGCTGAACGGCCACGCGCGGCACGTCATGACCTCCGCGGCCGGCGCGCACCTGGCGACCGGGGCGCCGATCGGCGTGCACCTCGAACACGGCACCGCCGGGCCGGACGTCCTCGACCTGCTCTGCGGCGAGCTGGGCGTGCCTCCGCGCCGCGTCATCCTCGGTCACCTCAACCGCCACCCGGACGCGCATGCCCTTCATGACCTGGCCGAGGCGGGGGCGTTCCTGGCGTTCGACGGCCCCTCGCCGGCGAACCACGCCACCGACTGGCGGCTCCTCGACGCGCTCGTCGCGCTCGCCGAGGCCGGTCACGCGGGAAGGATCCTGCTGGGCGGCGACACCACGACCGTCGCCGCGCGCGCCTCGACCGGAGGCGGCCCGGGGATGCCGTTCCTGCTCCGCCGCCTGCGGCCCCGGCTCGTACGCCATCTCGGTGAGGACGCCACGGGGCGGATCCTCGTGGACAACCCGGCGCGGGCTTTCGCCGCAGAATGGCCCGTGACGCGCGAAATGACTACGTAGGGTAAAGAAGTTTTGACGTTCCGCTTACCTTCGAACCGATCTGATCTACCCGTGTGCGGGTCATGCTTATCGCACGGTGTGAGGGCGCACGCGGGGAGGATCATGTTTGGTCCGCAAGGCTTCGTCCTGTTCGCCTTGCTCGTCGTCTGCTTCGCGGGGGCGCTGCTCTGGCTGGTCAAGGCCAGGCGGGTGACGTTGAAGGTCGTCGCGGGGGTGATGGCCTTCCCGCCCGCGATGCTGTTCGGCGTCGCCCTGGTGAACAACTTCTACGGCTACTACGAGAGCTGGGACGACGCCTGGCGTGACCTGACCAACCAGGCGCCGGCCAGCGTCGCGGCAGTGCCCGACCTCGGCAACCGGCTCGACCGGGTGCTGACCGAGGCCGTCCGCAAGCGCCAGGCGCGCAAGAACGGCTTCGCCATGGAGACCACGCTGACGGGGGCGCAGAGCCACATCAGCCGCCAGGGCGTGATCTACCTGCCGCCGCAGTACTTCCAGCGCCCGTACGCCACGCGGCGCTTCCCCGTCATCGAGCTGATCCACGGCTCACCGGGCACGCCGGGCGACTACGAGGGCCGGCTCAAGATCTCCGGGGTGCTGCGGCAGCTCATCGACGCGCACCGGGCCAAGCCGGTGGTGCTGGTCATCCCCGACGCCAACGGCGGTCTCGACCGCTCCACGCAGTGCCTCAACACCGTCCACGGCGAGCAGGACGAGACCTACCTCGCCGTCGACGTGCCCGATGACGTCGCCGCGCGGCTCCGCGTCGAGAGGCCCGGCGCGGCCTGGGGCATCGCGGGCTTCTCCGAGGGCGGCTACTGCGCGGCGAACCTCGCGCTGCGCCACCCGGACCGCTACGGCGTCGCGGCGTCGCTGAGCGGCTACTTCGAGCCGCTGCGCACCAACCGGATGCCGCAGCCGGTCGACCCGTTCGGCGGCAGCAAGGAGCTGCGCGCGGCCAACTCCCCGCTGAAGCTCCTGGCGAGCTCGATGCCGCTCGCCCGGCTGCCGAGGTTCTGGGTGATGTCGGGCAACGGCGCCCAGGTCGACATGGTGCAGGCGCAGGCCTTCGTCGACCTCATCAAGCAGTACGAACCGGGCGCGCCGTTCATGGTCGTCAAGGGCGGCCTGCACAACTACGTGGCCTGGCGCGAGGCGTTCCCCCGGATGCTGGAGTGGGCGACGCGGCTCGTCTAGGAGGTCGTCACCAGGTCGAGGTCGAGGACTCTCGCGTGCAGGATGACCCGCTGGTGCAGCGCGGCCCGCAGGGCCCGGTGGAGGCCGTCTTCGAGGTACAGCTCGCCGCGCCACTGCACCACGTGCGGGAACAGGTCGCCGTAGAACGTGGAGTCCTCGGCGAGCAGGGAGTTGAGGTCGAGGCCGGCCTTAGTGGTGATCAACTGGTCGAGGCGGACCTGGCGAGGCGGCACCTTGGCCCAGTCCCGGGAGCTGAGCATGTGCTCCGGGTAGGGGCGCTCGTCGCCTACCGCCTTGAAGATCACGCCATGCAGTTTAGGTGGCGATGCCGGTGATCACGCCAGTTGTTGTGGGCTTGATCTGCGTCAGATCCCTCGCGAATGGGCTGCTCTCGCCATAAGAAGGGCACCCGCATTGGCGAGACCCAAGGGCGATCCGCCGGCTTCGCCGGGCCGAAAGAGGCCCGCCCGCGCGTCCCATTCTCAGGGACGGCGAACGGGCGGGCCATGTTTCGGTCAGCGGCGTCTACCTCTGCCCCGCGCGTGGCTGCGCCAGTCGTACGAGGCGCCGAACCCGGCCAGGTGCAGCGCGATGAACAGCAGCCCGAGCGTGTCGAGCGTCTGGTAGTTGAAAAAGTCCGAGCTGACTCCAGCCCAGTCGACGAGCAGGCCGACGGCGAAGCAGATCGCTGCGACTATGGCGAGCATCGTTACCTCCACAGTGTTGATCCGTCTCCCCCGAGATGAACCAGAGATCTCCGGGAGAAAGCGGACCAAACACCCACCGAATAACGGACAGGGCACGACCGCCCGAACGGACACTCCATGATCACGGAGCCGATCGGCCGCCTTACTCAGCGATACCCATTTTCGGCCCTGTCACGGATTTATGGCGAAGCGCGCGGCCGGCTCGCCGCGCAGACGACCGGCCGGAAGACGCCGCCCCGACAGCAGCGACACGAAGTCCTGAGCCGCGCCGGTGAGCGGCGCGCCGGACCCGAAGCTCCAGTCGAGGTCGTCCGCCCGCAGCTCGACGCCGGACAGGTCGACGCCGAAGTACCGCAGGCCCTGCGGCCGGGCCAGGCCCGCCAGGACGACGCGCACCCGCTCCTCGGGGACCCGGCGCCCGAGGTCCAAGGCCACGGAGATGTCCAGGCCGTGCACCACGTCATGGGTCAGCGCCCCCTCGTACCCGCCGCGCGGCGGCTTCCACGGATGGTCCACGTTGTCCCTGATCGCCGCGGCGAGCCGATCGGACGTCAGCGCGGACGCGTCCCGCTTCGCGCACCGGTCGGACATCCTGTTGAACGCTCCCCCTGACCTGAGGAGCTCGCCGAGGAACCGCGGCGTCGAGTACCTGAAGGCCAGCGTCATGTGCGCGACGACCTCGCGCACGCGCCAGCCCTCGCACAGCGTCGGGTCGTCCCAGCGCCCGGGCGGCAGGGCTTCGAGCATCTCCGCCAGCTCCCGGCGTTCCGCCGAGATCGCCTCTCTGATCATGGCCGCATCTCCCCTGTGTCCTGGAAACCGTTTCGCCCTACCGACGAACGGGACACGGCCCGCCGGACACGCGTCAGGTCGTCTCGGACAGGCGGCGCTCCAGGTAGCGGCGTTCCGCGCCGGTCACGACCAGCGCCAGCGCCTCCCGGTACGCCTCCGCCGCCTCCGGCCCGCGGCCGAGGCGTCGGAGCAGGTCGGCGCGGGTCGCGGGCAGCAGGTGGTACCCCGCGAGGCCGCCCTGCCGCTCCAGCGCGCCGACCAGCCGCAGGCCCGCGGCCGGGCCATCGGCCATGCCCACCGCGACCGCGCGGTTCAGCTCGACGACGGGCGAGGGCACCAGGCGTACGAGCCGCCCGTAGAGGATCGCGATCTGCGCCCAGTCGGTGTCGGCGGCGTCGCTCGCGGTGGCGTGACAGGCGGCGATGGCGGCCTGCACCTGGTACGGGCCGTGCGGTCCGCGCCGCAGCGCGTCTTCGAGCAGCGTCACCCCTTCGGCGATCTCCTCGGAGTCCCACCGGGTCCGGTCCTGCTCCTCCAGGACCACCAGGTCGCCGGCGTCGTCGAGGCGCGCGGCGCGGCGCGCGTCGTGCAGCAGCATCAGCGCGAGCAGCCCCGCCGCCTCCGGCTCGTCGGGCATCAGCCGCACGAGCACCCGCGCCAGCCGGATCGCCTCGCCGCTGAGGCCCCGCCGGACCAGGTCGGCGCCCGCCGTGGCGGAGTACCCCTCGTTGAACAGCAGGTACAGCACTCCGAGCACCGCCGGTGTGCGCTCGGGCAGCAGGTGCGCGGGCGGCACCCGGTACGGGATGCCGGCGTGCCGGATCTTCTGCTTGGCACGTACGAGACGCTTGGACATCGTCTGCTCGCCGACGAGGAACGCGCGGGCGATCTCGGCGGTGCTCAGCCCGGCCAGCGTGCGCAGCGTCAGCGCGACCCTGGACTCCAGCGCCAGCGCCGGATGGCAGCACGTGAACATCAGCCGGAGCCGCTCGTCCGGCACCTCGTGGGCGTCCTCGGGCTCGGCGTCGTACGTCATCGGTGGCGACCTCCCGCAGTTTGGCCGCGCCGACCGCCTCGCGGCGCATCCGGTCGACGGCGCGGTTGCGCGCGGTCGTCGTCAGCCACGCGCCGGGGCGGCGCGGCACGCCGTCGCGCGGCCAGCGCTGGAGCGCGAGCGTGAAGGCGTCCTGCGCGCACTCCTCGGCGAGGTCCCAGTCGCCGGTGAGGCGGATCAGCGTGGCGACGACCTGGCCCCACTCGTCGCGGAACGCCTGCGCGACCGAGGCCTCGACGCTCACGGCCCGATCATGGGCCGGATCTCGATCGTCCCGTACCCGCACGCCGGGTGCTTCGCCGCGATCTCGATCGCCTCGTCCAGGTCGGCGCACTCGATCAGCACGAACCCGCCGATCTGCTCCTTCGTCTCGGCGAACGGCCCGTCGGAGAGCAGCACCTCGTCGTCGCGCACCCGTACGGTCGTGGCGTCGTCCGGCGGGCGCAGCCCCGCGCCGCCCCGCAGCACCCCGCGCTCGGCCATCTCCTCGGTCCACCCGCCGCAGCCGTCCTGGGCGTGGGCCGCCGCGGACTCGTCCCCGCAGATCAACAACGCGTATCGCATCGTGCCTCCTCGTCGGTCACCCATACGACGAACGGGAGTCGCCGGGACGGACACCTACGGCTCCAGTGTGAGCGTGAGCGACTCCAGCCCGGCGACCGGCCCGAACCCGGCGGCCTCGTACAGCGCGAGCGCGGCGGTGTTCCCGGTCTCGGTCTGGAGCGACAGCCGCAGCGCTCCCGCCGCGCGCGCGGCGTCGATCACGTGCCGGAGCAGGGCCGTGCCGACGCCGCTCCGGCGGTGTTCCGGCGCGACGTACAGGTCATGTACGAGCCAGAACGCGCGCAGCGTCAGCGAGGCGGGCACGACGGTGGTCGTGACGAACCCGGCGGCGTGGCCGTCCGCCGTCGCGACGGCGATCCGCAGATGCCCCTCCGCCAGCCAGGCGCGGGTCTCCGCGACCGGGCCGTCGTGCCCGTAGTGGGCGCGGTAGGCGTGGAACAGTTCGCAGACCTCACCGGCGTCGTCGACCGGGCGCACCGTGACCGTCATGCGCCCAGTATTCGGTCAGTTCGCGCAGTCCGGGACGGTGCTCGCCGGAGCGCAGTTGGTCGGGCTGTTGTCGCGGATGGACGAGCCCCGCGACGTGAAGGTGGCCGGTGGCGTGACGTTGAAGACGCCGCCGCCGAGGAAGCCGTTGACGGAGCTGTTCAGGTTGCGCGTGACCAGCGTGTGGTCGAGTGAGAGGGCGGCGAGGTTCAGGAAGCCGCCGCCGCCGAACCCGGCGACGTTGTGGTCGACGGTGCTCCGCGCCACTCTCGTCGTGGAGTCCAGCCCGGTGATGACCCCGCCGCCTCCGCCGACCGGCGCGCTGTTGGCCGTGACGCGGCTCGCGAGGAGGGTCAGCCGGCCCGAGTTGGAGACGCCGCCTCCGCCGCTGGCCATGTTGGCGCTGATGAGGCTGTTGACGATCAGCGCGCGGGAGCCCAGGGTCGTGTTGGAGAAGCCGCCGCCGTCGAGCAGCGTGGCGTTGTTGCCGGTCAGCGTCATGTGGTCGAGGAAGACCGTGCCGGCGTTGTTGATACCGCCGCCGGAGACGGCCTCGCCGTTCTGCACCGACAGGCCGCGCGCGTGGAGTGTGCCGCCCGCGGCGACGTCGATGATCCCGAACGTGGTCGTCGCCCCCGGGTCGCGCCTGATCGCCGTCGAAGGGCCGCCGACGAGCGTGACGTTCCCGGTGATCTGCGGCAGGGCCGAGACCTTCCCCGCGGGCGTGGTGAAGCTGTACGTGCAGCCCGGCCTGAGCCGGATCGTGGCGGCCTTGAGCCCGTTCGCTGTCGTGACCGCCGCGCGGAGCGCGCCGGACGTGCACTGAATCCTGATCACCGGCGGCTGGGCGTACGCGGCTGTGGGCATCGCCACCAGCGCCGCCGCGGCCACGAGGATTGGTCTCATCCCGGCAGCACAACATCCGCCGATCGCTCTCGGCCCGCGACGCTCGCGCCTTTCCGAATCGTGGTCGAAACCTAGGGCGCTTGGGGGCCTCGGTAGGGCAGCGTGCTGCTGTAGACGAGGTTCGTCACCGTGCTGCCGAACCGCGCGAGGTCGTTCACGATCTGCTCCAGGTGGCCCATGGACGTCGCGGCCACTTTCAGCAGATAACAGTCGTCGCCGGTGGTGCGCAGGCACTCCAGGATCTCGGCGCGCTCGTCGAGCAGCCGGTACAGCGGCTCGTGGCGGCTGCCGGGGTACTTCAGGCGTACGACGGCGAGCACGGCGAAGCCGACCTTCTCCAGGTCGACGTCGGCCCGGTAGCCGGTGATGACGCCGGCCGACTCCAGCCGTTTGACCCGCTCGGTGGCCGCGGAGGCGCTCAGGCTGACGCGCCGTCCCAGCTCGGTGAGCGGCATGCGGGCGTCGCGTTGCAGCTCCGCCAGGATCGCCCAGTCGGTCGCGTCAAGACTCTCGGCCATTCGCCGAATATACCGATATATCCACGGCCGCTGGCTATCCACACCGGGAATCATCCCTTCCAGAGGCGGGATTCGCCTGGATAGCCTTGGGGCGTGCAAATAGGCGTCAACGTGCCGAATTTCGGGCCTGGTACCGACCCCGGCGTGCTCCACGACTGGGCGCAGACCGTGGAGGGGCTCGGCTTCGACCTGCTCATGGTCTCCGACCACATCGCGATCACCCCCGACGTCGCCCGGCAGTACCCGCCGCCCTTCTACGAGCCGTTCACCCTGCTCTCCTGGCTCGCCGGCGTCACCCGCCGGGTCCGGCTCGGCACGACGGTCCTCATCGTCCCGTACCGGCATCCGCTGGTCACCGCGCGCATGGCCGCCAACCTCGACCGGATCAGTGACGGGCGGCTGGTCCTCGGCGTGGGCGTCGGGTGGGCGCGGCAGGAGTTCGCGGCGCTCGGTGTGCCGTTCGAGCGGCGCGGCAGGCTGACCGACCAGTACCTCCAGGTGATGCGCGAGGCGTGGGCCGATCACGGGAAGATCCCGGTCTGGGTCGGCGGCAACAGCGACGCGGGCCTGCGCCGGGCCGTACGCCTGGGTGACGCTTGGCATCCGCTGCGGGTCACGCTCCCGTGGCTGCGCGAGGCGGTGGAACGGCTGCGGGCGTACGCGGACGACGAAGGGCGGCCCGTACCCGCGCTGACCCCGCGCATCGCGCTGCGCCTCACCGGCTCGCCGGTGACCGATCCCTCCCGCCTCGCCGGTACGGGCACGATCGACCAGGTCGCGGACGACCTGGAACAACTACGTCTCCTCGGCGCCGAGGCCGTCATCCTCGACCCGTTCAACGGAGACCCCGAAGAGACACGACACCCCGAGGCCGCCTGGCGTGACCTGGCGGCCGTACGGCAGACAGAGACGGAGCGACCATGAAAGACGCCGACGAACTCCTCCGCAGGGCCATCGGGCTCGCCGCCTCCGCGCGTACGGGCGGCAACCCGCCGTTCGGATCGCTGCTGGTCGCCCCCGACGGCGCCCTGCTCGCCGAGGAGTGCAACACGAGCATCTCCGACCGCGACATCACCGCCCACCCGGAGCTGAAGCTGGCCCGCTGGGCGGCGCGCGAACTGGACCCGGAGACGGCGGCCGGCACGACGATGTACACGAGCTGCCAGCCCTGCGGCATGTGCATGGGCGCCATCGAACGCTCCGGCCTCGGCCGCGTCGTCTACGCGCTGTCGACGTCGCAGCTGAACGACCTCAAGCCGCCCGCGACCGGCGACGGCGTACGCCTCGACGGCCCTGCCCTGTACGAGGAGGCGCGCATCCCGGTCGAGGGTTACTACGTCTGAGGCCTACCCTTTCCGCATGCCGGAGAGTCTCAGCATCGGACAGGTCGCCGAACGCACCGGTCTGAGCGTGCACGCGTTGCGGTTCTACGAGCGCGAGGGCCTGTTCGCCGACCCTGTACGCCGCGGGCCCGGCGGCCGCCGCCTCTACACCGAGGACGACATCGACTGGCTGACCGTCTGCGTGGTCCTGCGCGGCTCCGGCATGCCGCTGCCGGTGATCCGCCGCTACACCGAGCTGGTACGCGAGGGCGCGGGCAACGAGGAGGAGCGGCTCACGCTCATGCGCACGCACAAGGAGCAGGTCCTCGCGCAGATGGAGCGCCTCAACGAGTGCCTCGACCTGATCAACTACAAGGTCGCCGTGTACGAGGACCTCCTCTCGCCCGGCGTCACCTGATCGGAAACGGCACACCGCGCTCGGCGTCGGGCCGCGGCCCGAACACCCGCCGCTCACCCTCCTCGATCGCCACGTCGTTGATACTGGCCTCGCGGCGCCTCATCAGCCCGCTCTCGTCGAACTCCCACAACTCGTTGCCGTAGCTACGCCACCACCGGCCCTCGGCGTCGTGACACTCGTACTGGAAACGCACGGCGATACGGTCACCGTCGAAGGCCCACAGCTCCTTGCGGAGCGCGTAGTCGAGCTCCCGCTCCCATTTGGCGGCGAGGAAGCCGACGATGGCGGGGCGTCCGGTGAGGAAGAGATCGCGATTCCGCCACACGGAGTCCTCCGTGTAGGCGAGCGAGACCCTCTGGGGATCCCGGGTGTTCCAGGTGTCCTCGGCGGCCTGAACCTTGCGCGCCGCGGTCTCACGGGTGAAGGGCGGTACGGTCACGCGCCGTCTCATACCCGGAGAGCCTCGGTGGGTATCAACCCTCACACTCGGTCGGCTCCGAGGGACCATAATCGAATGTTTGTTCGATCATCCGCCTGCCATGACCACGGCCCGGGCAAGTATCGGTCGTCGGCACGGAGATCCCGGAGGTACGGATGAACGAACACGAGGGCCGCGTACCCGGACGCTGGTGGTGGTTCAGGATCATCCTGGGCGTCGTCCTGATGATCTGGCGCACCGTCCTGTGGCTCCACCACTGACGATCGTCGTGTGACCCACGTCACTCATCCGGCGCGACGGATTTCGCTCCTGTGGACGGTCTTGATGCGGACCGGATTCGACCGACCCTCAGGAGTGCCCGATGTCCGATTCCATCCAGACCGCCGTCGTCACCGGTGCGAGCCGTGGCTTCGGGCGGGCGATCGCCGCCGCGCTTGTCGCCGCCGGGACCGACGTCGTCGGTATCGCGCGTGACGAGCGGGCGTTGCGTGCCGTGCGGGACGAGCTCGGGGCCGGGTTCACGCCTCTCGCCGCCGACGCCACGGACGAGACGCTCGCGCGGGACGTGATCCGTGCGCACCGGCCTGGCCTGCTCGTCCTCAACGCAGGGGCGACGCCGCACATGGCGCCCGTGCAGGAGCAGACCTGGGAGACCTTCAGCCTTAACTGGCACACCGACACCCGGCACGTCTTCGCGTGGACGCGGGCCGCGCTGCGGGAGCCGCTCGTGCCCGGCAGTGTCGTCGTCGCGATGTCCAGCGGGGCGGCGCTGGCAGGGTCGCCGCTCAGTGGCGGGTACGCCAGTGCCAAGGCTGCCATCCGGTACATCCGCGGGTACGCCGCCGGTGAGTCGGAGCGGGCCGGGCTGGGGATCCGGTTCGTCGCGTTGCTGCCGAAGCTGACGCCGGCGACCGATCTGGGGGCGGTCGCGGTCGCCGCGTACGGTGGTGACGCCAACGCCTTGGCCCTCACGCCGGAGCAGGTCGCGAAGGTCGTCCTGGACGTCGCCGGGGATCACGGGAGTGCCCCGGAGTACCAGGTCAGCGCCGAAGGGGCGCGTCCGATCCGCTAGTCACATGCCCACGAAAGAGGCCGCGATGGACGCGGAGTTCTCCGCGCTGGCGGAGCCGTTCCGCCCGGAGTTGCTCGCGCACTGCTACCGGATCCTCGGCTCGATCCACGACGCCGAGGATCTGGTGCAGGAGACCTACCTGCGTGCGTGGCGCGCGTACGACCGGTTCGAAGGCCGCTCCTCCGTACGCAGGTGGCTCTACAAGATCGCCACCATGGCCTGCCTGACGGCGCTGGAGGGGCGGTCGCGGCGTCCGCTTCCGTCGGGGATCGGCGCGCCGTCGGACGACCACCAGGTGGCCGTGGCTCCCCGCGAGCCGTCGGTGGCCTGGCTCCAGCCGGCGCCCGACGCGCTGTTCGGCGATCCCGCCTCGATCGTGGCCGGCAGGAGCGGGGTGCGGCTCGCCTTCATCGCCGCGCTCCAGCTCCTGCCCGCCCGGCAGCGGGCCGTCCTGACGTTGCGGGACGTGCTGGCCTTCCGTACGGCCGAGGTCGCCGAGATGCTGGACACCACGGTCGACGCGGTGGACGGTACGCTCCGGCGCGCCCGCGCCCACCTGGCCGAGGCGGGTCCCGTGGAGGACGACCTGGCCGAGCCGGACGAGGAGAGGAGGCGCGTACTCCTCGACGGCTACGTCGACGCGTTCACTCGCGCCGACGCCGCCGCGCTCGTGAACCTGCTGCGGGCCGACGTCGAGATGGAGATGCCGCCGACCCCGACCTGGTTCGCCGGCCGGGACGCGGTCGTCGGGTTCCTGGCCGGCCGGGTGCTGCGCCGTGACCACTGGCGGCTGACGCCGACCCGCGCCAACGGGCAGCCCGCCTTCGTCGTACACCAGCGCACGGACGGCGGCCGGTACGAGGCGTACGGCATCCAGGTGCTCACCCTGGCCGGGAGCGGGATCGGCCGCATCACGGCGTTCAACGACCCGAGTCTGGTGCCGGTGTTCGGCGCGTCAGTAGGTCCACCAGCTCCGTAGCCGCCAGTGCCCGTCACCGCTCCCGACGATCTCCCCGATGGCGGGCCGGCCGTTCAGCGTCACCGCGACCCGGTAGACATGGGCGTCCGGCCAGCGGAACAGTACGCGTACGGGATAGCGGCTGCCCCTCCAGGTGATCGCGGCAGGCCGGCCGTCGGACGTCATCTCAGCTGTGATCGGCTCATCGAGCAGTGCGGGCATGCGCGGCACGTTAGTCGAATGCTTGTTCGATCATGAAGAGGCGCGCCGACCGGCGTACCTCGGTCGAGGCGGCGTGGGGGATGTCTGTCGGATTCGGGTGGAGGCGTTCGTAGTAGGGGTGAAGGGCCGCCCGCGAGGGGCGTCCCCAAGGCACAGGAGAAGATCCGAGATGCAGTACATGGTTTCTGTGATCCATGACAGTGCGGAGCTCGCCACCTCGGACGAGATGGCCGCGATCGACGTGTTCAACGACCGGGTCGTGGCCGAGGGGCACTGGGTCTTCGCCGCTGGCCTCGGGGGGCCCGCCACGGCCACTGTGATCGACAGCCGCGGTGGGGAAGCGGTGCTCACCGACGGCCCCTTCGTGGAGTCGAAGGAGTACCTCGTCGGGTTCTGGATCTTCGAGGCTCCCGACCTCGATGTGGCGCTCAAGCTGGCGTCCGAGGGCTCGAAGGCCTGCAACCGGAAGGTCGAAGTACGGCCGGTTCTGCAACCGTGACCGACGTACGGGAGGTGATCACCCGGGCTCACCGTGAGGAATGGGCGCGGGTGGTCGCCGGTCTGACCAGGCGTTTCGGCGATCTCGACATCGCCGAGGAGGCGGCGGCCGAGGCGTTCGCGACCGCCGTCGAGCGGTGGCCGGCCGACGGCGTACCGCCCAACCCCGGCGCCTGGCTGACCACGACCGCGAGCCGCAAGGCCATCGACCGGATCCGGCGCGAGAACAAGCGCGACGACAAGCAGAAGGAGGCTCAGATGTCGTACGACGACCCGCCCACGCCTCTCGGCCCGATCGACGACGAACGGCTCCGGCTGATCTTCATCTGCTGTCACCCGGCGCTCGCGATGGAGTCCCGCGTGGCGCTGACGCTGCGCATGGTCGGCGGCCTGACCATGCCCGAGATCGCCCGCGCCTTCCTGGTACAGGAGAGCGCCATGGGCCAGCGGATCACCCGCGCGAAGGCCAAGATCAAGGCGACTCGCATCCCCTACCGGGTGCCGTCGGCGGAGGATCTCCCGGCACGCGTCTCCGGCGTGCTCGCCGTCCTCTTCCTCGTCTTCAACGAGGGCTACCTGGCGACCGGCCCCGGCACCGATCCCGTACGCCACGACCTGACCGCCGAGGCGATCCGGCTCACGCGCCTGATCCGCGCCCTCATGCCGCAGGACGGCGAGGTGGCCGGGCTGCTGGCGCTGATGCTCCTCACCGAGGCCCGGCGTACCGCCCGGGTCACGCCGGGCGGCGAACTGGTCGCCCTCGGCGAGCAGGACCGCGGGGCCTGGGACACCGCGCTGATCGCCGAAGGCCATCGGCTGGTACGCGAGCGCCTGGCCGCCGGTGTGGCTCCGGGCCGCTACCAGATCCTCGCGGCGATCAACGCCGTGCACACCTCAGCCCGCGACGTACGCGACACCGACTGGTCGCAGGTCGTCGCCCTCTACGACCAGCTCGTCCGCCTCGACCCGTCGCCGGTCGTCGCCCTCAACCGGGCCATCGCGGTCGCCGAGCTCGACGGCCCGGAGGTGGCGCTGGCGGCCGTCGACCGTCTCGGTGACGACCTGGACGGCTATCACGCGTACCACGTGACCCGCGCCGACCTGCTGCGCCGGCAGGGGCGCGGTCGGGAGTCGCGCGCGGCGTACGACCGAGCCATCGAGCTGGCGGGCAACACCGGCGAGATCGCCTACCTCACGCGCCGCCGCGACCAGCTCGGGTAGTCACACCTCGGCGAGTGCCGGCGCGAGGCGTTCGAGGGTGCCGGCGATGGACGGCAGGTCCGGTCCGGCGACGTTCACCAGGACGTGGTCGGCGCCGGCGTCGAGGTGCTCACGCAGCCGCTTCACGACGGCCGTCTCGTCGCCGTGCGCGATCGTGGCGTCGATGACCCGGTCGTCGACCGTCGTGACCTGCTCCTCGGTGAAGCCGAGGCGCAGCAGGTTGCGGCCGTACGGGGAGGCGAGCGGCCCTCCGATCGCCTTGGAGACGGTCAGCGTCCGTGCCCGGTACGCGCGGGCCGCTTCCTTCGCCCGCGCCGGGTCGGGGTCGAAGATGACGAGCTGCTCCGGGACCAGCAGCTTGTCCGGGCCGAGGATCTCCCTTGCCCGCGCGGTCGTCTCCACGGGCGCGGCGTACGGGTGGGCGCCGTCGGCGCGTTCGCCGGCCAGGGCGAGCATCTTCGGCCCGACGGCGGCCAGCACTCGGGCGTAGGGGATCGGGGGCGGCGACGCGTCCTGGACCGGCGCGGTCTCCGAGGGCACGTCCATCTCGTCGAGGTACTCGCGCACCCTGGTCAGGGGGCGCCCGTACGTCTTTCCGACGCTCTCGGCCTGCCGGGAGAAGCCCACGCCGACACCCAGCACGAGCCGGCCCGGGTACGCCTCCGCGAGGGTTCGGGCCCCGGCCCGCATGGTGATGCCGGGCCGCGCCCACAGGTTCGCGATGCCGGATCCGACGACGATCCGGTCGGTGGCGGCGAGCCAGATCCCCAGCTTCGCGAAGATGTCACGGCCGCCGGGGCTCTCGCCGGTCCAGACGGACCGGTAGCCCGCCGCCTCGATCCGTGCCACGGCGTCGCGCTGGACGTCGGCTGGAGCGCTCGCGGTGTACGCGTTGTTCAGCCACACGCCGACCCGCCCCAGGCGCAGCCTGGCGTCGCTGACCGCTTCGGATGCCACCATGATCGACCCCGTTCTAATAGGAGGGTGCCTCCGTTTGCGGTCGGAATGATACGGAGGATGCCTCCGCTTCGCAATGAGCCCTTACGCCGCCGCTGCTGAGATGATCGTGCGGTGAGCATTCCGGAGAACCGGGTTCGCTCGGTGTACGAACAGATCGCGGCCGAGTACGACGAGCGTCTCGCGGGGTCGGGCCCCTCGGACGACGGCTTCACCCAGACCGAGCGCGCGTTCGTCCTCGGAAGGATCCGCCCCGGCCACAAGGTGCTCGATCTGGGCTGCGGCACGGGCCGCTTCACCGTGCCGATGGCCGAGGCCGGCGCCGAGGTGACAGGCCTGGACCTCTCCGGGGCGATGCTCGAGATCGCCAGGACCAAGCTGTCCGAACGCGGCCTCACCGCCGACCTGCGCGAAGGCGACATGGCCCGGCTACCGTTCGAAGACGGCACGTTCGACGTGGTCACGAGCATGCTGACCCTGATGCACATCCCGCTGGACGCCCGAGAAGACGTCTTCGACGAGGCGAGCCGCGTCCTGCGCCCCGGCGGCCGGATGCTGATCGGCGTGCGGAACGGCCTGTTCGAACGCTTCTTCAAAGGCGACCGCTTCGCCTCCGTGGACGTCACCGACGGCGACGAGCTGCGCTTCACCGACACCCGCGCCGGCACGGACCTCACCGCGCCGTGGCACAGCTTCACCCCGGACGACCTGAAGGCGCTGTTCGCCATCGCCGGCATGGTGATGACCCACCTGCACGGCAACTCGACGATCTCCGCCTGGCTCGCGGACGAGGTACTCGCCGACAGCGGCGTCGCGGCCGTGGTCCGCACGCTGGAGAAGAACCTGGGCGACGTCCCGCCGTTCAACCACCTCGGCTACCACCTGCTGGCCGAGGCCGTTAAACCGCGCCGCTGACGTCTCGTCAGCCGTCCGTGTCCTTGGGGTGCCGAGTGGAGGCGTAGACGAGGTAGACGGTCCGGCGAGGCTGGTCGACGAGGTAGCGCACGCGGCCGCCGGCGGTCACCTCGTACTCCCACTGCGGGTACTCGGCGCCGCCATATGTGGCGGTGGCGAGGCGCCCGCGCAGCCGATGCTGCCGATCGGGATCGCGCATGGAGAGCGGATCGCCGCGCAGCGCCTCGTAGCAGCGCCGGGTGTTGCCTTTGGCCTCGGCGCAGAGGTCGCCCCAGCCTTTGGCCGCGTCGTTCGTCGCGAACCGTAGACGCCACTCGGCGCCCACGGGTGGCGACGGGACGTCGTCGCCACGCTTGGGGCTCACGGGGCAGGCACCTCGCCGTGGTCCTCGTCGGGCAGGGGGCCGGTCAGCTCCGCCGCGAGATCGGGGTCCGCGAGGATTCTGGCGGTGGCGCGCCACTCGACGATGGTCCGGTGCAGGTTCGAGTGGACGTCCAGTTCGGCGACGTCGCTGGTGGCGCCTACAAGATCGACGACGAACTCGCGTACCTCTTCGGCCGAGAGGTGCCGGACCCAGGGGAACACCTGCGGTAGTGCGAGCAGGACGGCACGCGCGCCATCGTCACTGCTGATCAGCGCGGTGAACAGACGTGTGGTGACGTCGGCCGTCTCCTCGCGCTGCCGGTCGTGACGCTCGGTCGTGAGGTAGAGGTCCTCGCCGTCGCGGCGTGTGACATGCACGCGCTGGGCGCGCTCGACGGTTTCGGCGACCCGTTTTGAGTTCTTCGACAGGTCAGAGAACGAAACAGTCTGCGTGGACATGACTCTGAGCCTAGTTCGGAATACATTCCGAAGTCAAGGTCTGTGGGCCGGATGGTCGAACCCAGAAAACACGTCAGGCCGGTACCTATAGGTACCGGCCTGGCATCGTGCCTGATCAGTGCGGAGGATAGGAGATTCGAACTCCTGAGGGGTTGCCCCCAACACGCTTTCCAAGCGTGCGCCCTAGGCCACTAGGCGAATCCTCCGCGAGAGAGCCTACCGGGTTTGCGGCAGTGGCCGTACATCGATAACGGCCTCGATCGGAATGGGGCCGTAGATGTGGGGGAACACGCTGTCGCCGACCGGCTCGTCCCGTACGTCGAGGCCTTCGGGGTTCACGACGAGAAGTAGCAGGTCGTCCAGGTCGGCGTAGAAGGCGCGCTGGACCGTACGGACCTGGTCCTCGTCCCGTGAGGCGTGGATGAAGCCCACGTCGGCCAATGTCTGGCCGCGTGTGGAGATCGTGTACGGGCCGCCGGTGGCCAGGGCGGACTCCCAGTCCTGGCGTTCGGCGATGTGGAAGATCGACATTCGTGTGGCTCCCGTGGTCGCTGAAACGAACGTGAGCGTACGGGCAGAACCTGGTGTCGGGATGTCATAGACTCCACGGCAGACCCCTCGCATGGCGTCATCCTGTGAACCTCCCCAGGGCCGGAAGGCAGCAAGGATAAGCAGGCTCTGGCGGGTGTGCGGGGGGTCCTTTTGCTTCTGAGGAGGACGGGCCCTAATGAGTCTGGCTCTGTACCGAAAGTACCGGCCAGCGACGTTCGCCGAGCTCAAGGGGCAGGAACACGTCGCCGAGCCCTTGCAACAGGCCTTGCGGAACGGCCGCATCAACCATGCGTACCTGTTCAGCGGCCCGCGGGGATGCGGGAAGACCTCAAGTGCCCGAATCCTCGCCCGTTCGCTCAACTGCGAGGAAGGTCCGACTCCGGACCCTTGCGGAAAATGTGAGTCGTGTCTCGCTCTCGGGCCGACCGGCGCCGGGCACATCGACGTCATCGAGATCGACGCCGCCTCCCACGGTGGCGTCGACGACGCGCGGGACCTCCGTGAGCGCGCCTTCTTCGCCCCCGTCGCCGCGCGTTTCAAGATCTACATCATCGACGAAGCGCACATGGTCACCCGCGAGGGCTTCAACGCGCTGCTGAAGCTCGTCGAGGAGCCACCGGCGCACCTGAAGTTCATCTTCGCGACGACCGAGCCGGAGAAGGTCATCGGGACCATCCGGTCCCGTACGCACCACTACCCGTTCCGCCTCATCCCGCCCGGCACGCTGCGCGAGCTCCTCGAGGAGATCCTCGAGAAGGAGGGCGTGCCGTACGAGGCCGCCGCGATCCCCCTGGTCGTACGCGCCGGGGCGGGGTCCGCGCGTGACTCCGAGTCGATCCTCGACCAGCTCCTCGCCGGCTCCGGCGAGGAGGGCATCACGTACGCACGCGCCGTCTCGCTGCTCGGCTACACCGACGCGACCCTCCTCGACGAGGTCGTCGACGCGGTCGCCGCCCACGACGGCGCCGCGGTGTTCGCGGCGATCGACCGGGTGATGGAAGGCGGCCAGGACCCGCGGAGGTTCGCCGCCGACCTGCTGGAACGCTTCCGCGACCTGGTGATCCTGTCGAACGTTCCCGACGCGGGTACGACGGGGCTGCTCGACGTGCCCTCCGACGAGCTGGAACGCATGCAGGCCCAGGCCTCCCGCATGGGCCCGGCCGAGCTCACCCGCGCCGCGGACCTCCTGCACACCGGCCTCACCGAGATGCGCGGCGCGACCGCGCCACGGCTGCTGCTCGAACTCATCTGCGCGAGGATCCTCCTGCCGGGCGCGTACGACGACGAGGCCTCCCTCCTGGCCCGCCTCGACCGGCTCGAACGCCGCTTCGCCATCGGCGACGGCACCCCCGCCGAGGCGGCCCCCCGATCCGCCGCCCGCAAACCCCCGCCCCGGCCACCGCGGAACCCCTCGAACCAAAGCCCCACCCCCGCCCCAACACCCGAACCGACTCCCCGCCCGCCCGAACCGACTCCCCGCCCGCCCGAACCGACTCCCCGCCCGCCCGAACCGACTCCCCGCCCGCCCAGGGGGCCGACCCCACTTCTATTGTCCAGCCCCCGCCCCCACGTCAGGGGGACCAGCGGCGTCCTGTGGATAACTCCGCGGCCGTGCAGGGGCATGGGCAGCGGGTGCAGGATCCGGGCGCTTCGGCGGGCCACGATTCGGGGGACGATGACTGGCCTGTGCCGGTACGGCCGGCCGGGTCGGCGGCGTCGTACGGTGCTGAAGGGCAGCAGGACGGGTCCTCGCGCCAGGGCGTACCGCAGCAGGCGCGGCAGCAGGGGCAGGACTCCTCCGCGCACCATAGCGCCGCCGGCTCCTCCGTTCAGGACGACGGCTGGCCCACACCGGGACGGCCCGGCTCGCAGGCGCAGCGAGACGACCGGCCCGCTTCGGCCCAGCGCGGCGGCTCGTCCGCGCAGCGGGACGATAGGTCCGCTTCGGGCCAGCACGGTGGCTCGCCCGTGCAGCAGGACGAGTGGTCCGCTTCCGGGCAGGGCGCCTCGGGTCACCGTGGCGGCGCGCCGGCGCAGCGGGACGACCGGTCCGCAGCGGGGCAGCACTCCGCGCAGCGGGACGACCAGCAGCAGCACGGCGCGCAACAAGCGGCCCAAGGACAGCCCGGCACCGTGGACGTCGCCGCCATCCGTGGCATGTGGGTGGACATCCTCGAAGCGGTGAAGCAGCGCAGCAAGGTCGCCTGGATCGTCCTCATGGAAGGCGTGCAGGTCGCGTCGCTGGACGGTTCCGTTCTCACGCTCGCGTTCGCGAACGAGGGGAAGCGGCGCGGCTTCACCACCGGCGGCAAGGACGTCATGCTCCGCGAGGCTCTCAAGGACATTCTCGGCGTCGAGTGGCGTATCGACGCGGTCCTCGACAACGGTTCCGGGTCGGGCGGGGCGCGGACCCCGCCACCGCCGCAGCCGCCGCAGGACAACGGCGGCTGGGGTGCGCCGAGCGCTCCCCGCCCGCCGCGGGAGACCCCGCAGCCACGGCAGAACACCCCTCCGCCCAGCCAGGTGCCACCGCCTCCGGAGCCGGTCGACGAGGCCGACGAGGTCGACCCCGAAGGTGACGCGGACGCCGGGAACGAGAGTGTGCTCACCGGCATGGCGTTGATCGAGCAGGTGCTCGGCGGCAAGGTCATCCAGGAGATCGACAACGCTTGACCTGCGTGTTGGGCCGAGGCGCGCGTCCGCAGGTCACGATGAGGCCGAGTCGCCACGGTGATCCGCGCCGGCGACGGCATGGGGCGAATGCCCGATCACGGGTGCGCGCGTACCGCTTCTGGGCGAACCCCGTAGTCTCGTGCCAACGGACGATCGAATGAGGAGAACACCGTGGAACCCGGTGGCCAGCCGAATATCCAGCAGATGCTGCAGCAGGCTCAGCGCATGCAGGAGCAATTCGTTTCTCTGCAGCGTGAACTCGCCGAAACCGAGGTCGATGGGACCTCGGGAGGCGGCTTGGTGACCGCGACCGTCAATGGCCAGTGCGAGCTGGTGAAGCTCGTCATCGACCCGGCGGCGATCGACCCCGGCGATCCCGAGGACACGGCCGAGACGATCGCGGACCTGGTGGTCGCGGCCATTCACAACGCGGGCGAAGAGGCTCAGAAGATTCAGGAGACCAAGATGGGTCCGCTGACCGAGGGCCTGGGCGGCCTGGGCGGCGGCCTGCCCGGTGGTCTCGGCCTCCCCGGCATGTAATTCAGGAAACAGAAGGGAGGCGCCGTGTACGAAGGGGTCGTTCAGAACCTCATCGACGAGCTGGGCAGGCTGCCCGGCGTCGGTCCGAAGAGTGCGCAGCGGATCGCCTTCCACCTGCTCGCCGCGGATCCCGCGGACGTCACCAGGTTGACCGAGGCACTGCAGGAAGTGAAGGACAAGGTCCGCTTCTGCAAAGTCTGCGGAAATGTCGCAGAGGCCGAGGAATGTCGTATCTGTCGTGACGCACGGCGAGATCTGCATGTGATCTGCGTGGTCGAGGAGCCGAAGGACGTCGTCGCGATCGAGAAGACGCGCGAGTTCCGCGGTCGCTATCACGTGCTCGGTGGCGCGATCAGCCCGATCGAGGGTGTCGGCCCGGACGACCTGCGGATTCGTGAGCTGATGAAGCGGCTCGCCGACGGCGAGATCACCGAGCTGATCCTGGCCACCGATCCCAACCTGGAAGGTGAAGCGACCGCCACCTACCTCGCCCGACTTGTGAAACCGATGGGCCTCACCGTCACCCGGCTGGCCAGTGGCCTGCCGGTGGGAGGCGACCTGGAATACGCCGACGAGGTCACCCTCGGTCGCGCGTTCGAAGGACGGAGGCTGCTCGATGTCTGAGAACAGTTGGACCACGCTCGCCGACCGAGTGGCGAAGCATGTTGAGAACTACCTGACCGGGCTGGAGGCCGTCGCACGCGGCGACGCCGGCCAGCACACGGTGCCGTTGCTGCTGCTGGAGGTCTCGCAGATCGCGCTGGCCGGCGCGCAGCTCGGCGCCAGCACCGACGTGATCTTGCCGGACAACTGGGAGCCCGACGTCGGCGAGGACCCCGACCTCGACGCCGTACGCCAGGGGCTCGCCGAGCGTCTCACCGAGGTCGACGACTACGCCGAGGTGTTCGACCCGTACAAGGACGACGAGACGACGGCGTACCGGCTGTCGGACGACCTCGTCGACGTGGCGAGCGACCTCGTGCACGGCCGGCGTCACTACGAGGCCGACCGCAAGCTGGAGGCCCTGTGGTGGTGGCAGTACAGCTACTTCAACCACTGGGGAAACCACGCGGGTGCCGCGCTGCGTGCCCTGTACGCCGTGTCGGCGAGCGCACGTCTTGACGTGATGGAAGAGCCGGTGGCCGGCTGAGCAACAACATTTCCGGCAGGTTGCGGTGAATACCGCAAATCTCGCATAGCGGGATAACGCCTCGCGTGTCGTGGCGCTGACCTCGGTAGACTCAGGTACGCCCTGAACCCGATCCGAGGAGTGCACACGCGTGGCTCTTGTCGTGCAGAAGTACGGTGGCTCCTCCGTCGCAGACGCGAATAGCATCAAGCGCGTCGCCCAGCGCATCGTTTCGACGAAGCGCGCCGGCCATGACGTCGCCGTCGTGGTGTCGGCCATGGGCGACACGACGGATGAGCTGATCGATCTGGCCAACCAGGTCAGTCCCCTGCCACCCGCACGTGAGCTGGACATGCTGCTCACATCCGGCGAGCGCATCTCGATGGCGCTGCTCGCCATGGCCATCGCCAACCTGGGGCACGAGGCGCGGTCTTTCACCGGGTCCCAGGCCGGTGTCATCACGGACGGCAGCCACGGCAAGGCGCGCATCATCGATGTGACGCCCGGCCGTATCCGAGGCGCCCTCGACGAAGGCCTGATCGCGATCGTGGCCGGCTTCCAGGGGGTCTCCCAGGACACCAAGGACATCACCACGCTCGGCCGCGGCGGGTCCGACACGACGGCGGTCGCCCTGGCCGCCGCGCTCGGCGCCGACGTCTGCGAGATCTACACCGACGTCGACGGCATCTTCACCGCCGACCCGCGGATCGTCCCGGCCGCCCGGCGCATCCCGTTCATCTCTTATGAGGAGATGATGGAGATGGCGGCGTGCGGCGCGAAGATCCTGCACCTGCGCTGTGTGGAGTACGCCCGGCGCTACGGCATGCCGATCCACGTACGGAGCTCGTTCAGCCAGAAGACCGGCACGTGGGTCAAGGACAGCATCGAGGGAAGCCTGATGGAACAAGCGATCATCTCCGGCGTCGCCCACGACCGGAGCGAAGCGAAGATCACGGTCGTCGGTGTCCCCGACAAGGTCGGCGAGGCGGCGTCGATCTTCTCGATGCTGGCCGACGCCGAGATCAACATCGACATGATCGTGCAGAACGTCTCGGCCGCCGCGACCAACCGTACGGACATCTCGTTCACCCTGCCGCGTACGGACGGGCAGACCGCGATGAACTCCCTGAACAAGATCAAGGAGCGCATCGGCTTCGACTCGCTGCGCTACGACGACCAGATCGGCAAGGTCTCCCTGATCGGCGCGGGCATGCGCTCGCACCCCGGCGTGACGGCCAAGTTCTTCGGGTCCATCGCCGACGCCGGCGTCAACATCGAGATGATCTCCACGTCGGAGATCCGGATCTCGGTCGTCGTCGACCAGGACGACGTCGACTCCGCCGTCACCGCCGCCCACCGCGCCTTCGACCTCGACACCGACCAGGTCGAGGCGGTCGTGTACGGCGGGAGCGGCCGATGAGGAAGCCGACTCTCGCCCTCGTCGGCGCCACCGGCGCCGTCGGCACGGTGATGCGGGACATCGTCTCGACCCGCGAGGACGTCTACGGAGAGATCCGCCTCGTCGCGTCGGCCCGTTCGGCCGGCAAAAGGCTGCCCGTACGCGGCGAGGACCTCGTCGTACAGGAGCTGACCGCCGAGGTCTTCGACGGCGTCGACATCGCCATGTTCGACGTGCCGGACGAGGTCTCGAAGATCTGGGTGCCGATCGCCGCCGAGCGCGGCGCCGTCTGCGTCGACAAGTCCGGAGCGTTCCGGATGGAGCCCGACGTGCCGCTCGTCGTGCCCGAGGTCAACCCCGAGGCCGTACTCACCCGGCCGCGCGGCATCATCTCCACGCCCAACTGCACGACGCTGTCGATGATGGCCGCGATGGGCGCGCTGCACGCCGAGTACGGCCTGAGCGAGCTGGTCGTCGCCTCGTACCAGGCGGTTTCGGGCGCGGGCGTGGCCGGTTCGGAGCGGCTGTACGCCGAGCTGGAGGCCGTCGCCGGCGACCGTACGCTCGGGCAGACCGCCGGTGACGTGCGCAAGGCGATCCAGAACCGCCTCGGTGACGCCGAGTCGCCGTTCCCGGGGCCGCTGGCGCTCAACGTCGTCCCCTGGGCCGGGTCGCTGAAGGAGGACGGCTGGGCCTCGGAGGAGCTGAAGCTCCGCAACGAGTCCCGCAAGATCCTTGGCATCCCCGGCCTGAAGGTGTCGGCCACCTGCGTACGCGTGCCGGTGATCACGACGCACTCGCTGGCCGTCCACGCGACGTTCGAGCGGCCGGTCGAGGTCGGCGCCGTGCGCGCCGTGCTGGAGGCCGCCCCGACGGTGGTCGTGATGGACGACCCGGAGAACGGCGTCTACCCGATGCCGGCCGACGTGGTCGGCACGGACCCGACGTACGTCGGGCGTATCCGCCAGGCCATCGACTTCCCGAACACCCTCGACCTGTTCGTGTGCGGCGACAACCTGCGCAAGGGCGCCGCGCTGAACGCCGCCGAGATCGCCGAGCTGGTGGCCGCCGAGTTCACCGGCTGACCCCGCCGGCCCCGGCGAGAGCCGGGGCCGGTTCGGTTTCACGGGAAACAATCGCCCTACGCGAACGTGATGTCCCAGTGGGACGGCTCGCGGGCGTACATGGCCTTGCCGATCTCCTGCCACTGCCGCGCGCCGTCACCTCGCCTCGGCATGTGGCGGTAGTGGTGCCTGATGTACCGGTCGAGACAGCGGCTGGGCAGGATGTCGAGCTTGTAGCCGGCGGCGTGGCTGATGGGTCCCCCGGCGTGCCCTCTCTCGGTTCCGCCCGAGATCACGAGACCGCAGTGGCTGGAGTCGCGCAGGTCGAGTGCTCCGTTCAGGCTCGCGGGCCGCAGTCCGTCGAACGACGTGCAGTGCGGGTTGGTACGGCGGGCGCAGTGCCCGGAGGAGATCCACCTGAGACCGGCCTCGCGGAGCAGCGCACCCGCCTCCTGTTGATGGAGCAGCGCCGTACCCGTTTTTCGATCATGAGTACGTGCCTGGGCCATATTCACCGTCAAAGCGCAGAACGCCACGGCGCAGCCCACAATGACGGTCAGTCGTCCCGACATCCAACCTCCCCGGTACATGTCGCATGCGCCAAGCGGCAGCATCTGTCAGATCCGGCGCGACACTCCGGCAAGAGGCACGCCGCTTTTCCGAATCAGGACGTGAACCTGAACCTCTCCGGACCTGCGCCTGCCCGCCGGCACGGGAGCCGTACAGTGTCGGCTGTGGCCTCACCGACCAAATCCGAACAGACAAGAGAGCTGATCGCCAAAACCGCGCTGAGGCTCTTCCGCGAACGCGGCTACGAAGCCACGACGATGCGGGCGATCGCCACTGAGGCCGGTGTCTCGGTGGGCAACGCGTATTACTACTTCGCCTCGAAGGAAGAGCTGATCCAGCTCTACTACGAGCATTCGCAGGAGGACCACACCGAGGCGTGCGCGGTCATCCTCGAACGCGAACGCGAGTTCCGCGCGCGCCTGTACGGCGTGGTCCGCGCACGTGTCGACACGCTCCAGCCGTACAAGGAGTTCGCGGGCAAGTTCTTCAAGCACGCGGCCGAGCCGACGAGCCCGCTGAGCCCGTTCAGCAGCGAGTCCGCGCCCGTACGCGACGCGGCGATCGCCGTCTTCCGCGAGGTCGTGGAAGGCTCGACGCTGAAGGCGGATCCGGAGATTCGCAAGGACCTCCCCGAGCTGCTCTGGCTCTACTCCATGGGCGTGATCCTCTACTGGGTGTACGACGGCTCGGCGGACGCGGAGAAGACCTATCGGCTTGTGGAGAAGACCGTTCCGCTGATCGACCGTCTCGTGGCGCTGTCGCGCGTACCGGGAATGAAGGGGATCGTCCGAGACGCCCTCTCCACTTATCGGGACCTTAAGAAATGAAACGCCACAAATCCTGATAACTTGGCTGGTCATTAACGTTTAGTCGCGCGGAGGCGTCGTGACCGACCTGTACGTGGAGCCGGAAGCGCTCGGAACGTTCGCCAAGACGTCCGACCACCGGCGTACCGACTTCGACACCGCGCACACCACGGCCGGCCAGATCAAGGTCGGCGCGGACAGCTTCGGCAAGATCCCGGGGATCGGTCCCCGCGTGCACAAGGCGTACGACGAGCACCAGCAGAGCTGCGCGGACGGCATCGCCTCCGCCGCCGAGGCCATGGCCGCGATCTCCGCGGGCGTGCGCGCGGTCATGCTCAACTACACCGGCGCCGAGGGCGCGATCACCGATGACGTGAACACGGTGAAGCAGACCATGGGCGACATCAACATCCGGGGCGTGTGAGATGACGGCCGACCAGTACAGCAACGAGCTGGAGAAGACGTTCTCGTCGCTGCCCGGCTGGGTGCAGTCACCGCTGCGCCCGATCTACGAGAAGATGGACGAAGGCCTGAAATGGGTCGCGGGAAACCCCGATGACCTGCTCAAGGCCGGCCAGTCGTACGTCCAGCTCGGCACGCAGCTGCAGAAGCTGGCGACCCAGCAGCAGACCGACCGCGGCAAGCTGAACGGCCGCTGGACCGGCGACGCGTACGAGGCGTTCTCCCGCAAGATGCAGGAGATCGAGCAGAACCTCGGCAAGCTCGGCGAGGCCACCGGCAAGACCAACGAGATCCTCGAAGCCGGCGCGAACGCCTGCGTCGAGGGCGCCAACATGATCATCGACATCATCGTCATGGTGCTCTCGCTGATCCTGTCCGAGCTGGCCATCAACCTGGCGCTGTCGGTGCTGACCTTCGGCGCGAGCCTGCTGGCCGAGGTCGCGGAGTTCATCGCGACCGCCCTGTCGGGCCTGGCGCGCATTCTCCAGGTCGTCGAGAAGGTCGCCACGGTCCTGGAGAAGGTCGCCCAGATCTTTCAGAAGATCGCGACGATCTTCAAGGAGATCAAGGGGATCCTCGAAGCGATCAAGGAACTGCTCGCGGTGCTCAAGGACCTCAAGAAGGGCTCCAAGGGCCTGGAGAAGCTGGGCTGGTTCGCGGCGCACGCGGGCGGCAAGGCCGCGGTCGCCAAGGGCATCCAGTACGGCTCCGGCGGCAACGTCGTGATCCCCGGCTTCGGCGGCGAGGCCTTCAAGGGCGGCGAGGACTACAAATCCGCCTGGGACGATGCAGACAAGGCGGAGGAAGCGGCAAGCTAGGGCGATGCCGCTGCTGAACCACCTCAAGATCTACCGGGACGACATCCGGCCGCTGCTCGACGACGGCGAGGAGCCGTTCGCCATGGCCGCCGTCTCCCTCGCCAACGGCGCGCGCCACCTGGAGCGCACCCCCGAGGACGTCGACCGGGCCCTCCGCATCGCGCCCCGTGCCGTACGCGACCGGGCGAAGGCGCAGGCGGGCGGCGCGCCCGAGGGCCGGTCGTTCCTCGACGTCGTCCTGGGCGTGCTCGACCCCCGGTGGCGCTGGAACTCCACCGACTGGGACAAGGTCCTCAGCGGCGTGGCGGTCGCCGGGCACGTCGACTCCATCGCGTACCGCCTGGTCAAGGCGATCGACGGCCGGCAAAGCCTCTACTGTGTCGTCACCGACCGGCGCCTGCTGATCGTGCACCGGCAGGGGACCAAGGACTTCACCGTGACGTTCGAGACCCCGCGGCAGACGGTCGTCACCGCCCGCCGCAAGGGCCGCGGCTACTCGCGAGGCCGCGTCGTCGTGGAGTTCGCCGACTCGTCGGTGGTCGCCCTGCACGCCGGCTTCATCGACGCCGGGCGCGCGAACTCCCTGGTCAAAGCCCTCGGCTAAGCGCCGGGCCGCCAGTGCTTCCGCGTCCACTCCTCGAAGCTCGTGAGCGGGATGCCGAGGGCCCTCGCGTACTCCGGGCGAGCCGGCTGCGGGTGCGCGTTGAGCCATTCGTGTGAGGCGCCCATCGCCGGCATCCCGGCGGCGAGGGCCTCCTCCTCGGTCATGTCCGGCGCGGGCAGCGGCGTGCCCAGAGCGCGCGAGAGGATTCCGGCGATCTCCGTCATCGACAGGTGGTCGCTCGCGAATTCCAGCTCGACCCGGTCGAACCGCTCCGGTTCGGTGATGGCCGCGGCGGCGGCCGCGCCGATGTCGGCGACCGCGACCAGCGACAGCCGGGTGTCGGGGTGCAGGACGCTCACCAGGCCGCCCTCGATGCCGCGTGGGAACAGGAACCTCATGGACGGGAGGAAGTTCGCCATGAAGAAGCCCGGCTTGAGCAGCGTCCAGTGCGGGAAGCCGGCCTCGCGTACCCGGTCCTGAATCGCGCTCTTGGCGCCCAGCGTGGGCTCCATCGAGGCCCAGCGGCCTTCGGCCCAGCCGGGAGCCTCGGTGTGCCGGCCGGCGCCGGTGACGGACGTGTGCACGAACTGCGGCACTCCTGCGGCCTTCGCGCCCTCGACGAGGTTGACGCCCTGGGCCACCTCCCCGTCGAAGTCGAAGCCGTCCCCTCGCATGCCGGGCATCTGCACGGAGAAGACGGCGCGGGCACCCTCGGCGGCCCGGATCACGGAGTCGCGGTCGTGAAGGTCGCCGGTGACGAGTTCGGCGCCGAGCGCCTCGATGGCCTTGGCCCTGGCCGGGTCGCGTACCAGGGCGCGTACGGGAACGCCCGCCGTGAGCAGGGCGCGGGCGGTGGCGCCGCCCTGCTTGCCGGTGGCGCCGGTGACCAGAACGGGGGCGGGATCTGCGGACATGGTGTGCTCCTCGGATAAACGGCGGGGCCCGCCGTTTTCTTGGCGCTACGATATGGCGGGGCCCGCCACTTAACAAGCCTGGAGATGACGCCATGCCCGACCGCCAGCGCGCGGACGCCCGGCGCAACTACGCGCGCATCCTCGCCGTGGCCGAGGAAGAGGTCGCCGCCCACGGCGCCGACGCCTCCCTCGAACAGATCGCGCGCGTCGCGGGCGTCGGCTCGGCGACCGTGCGCCGGCACTTCCCCACCCGCCGCGCGTTGCTGGAGGCGGTGTCACACGAACGGATCGACGCCCTGAAGGCCCGCGCCGAGGAGCTGGACGGCGACGCCGACAGCCGCCGCGCGCTGCTGGAATGGCTGGGTGACGTCGTCGCGTACTGCGTCTCCGCCCGCGGCCTGGCGGCGGCGCTGGTCTACGACGGCGCCGAGCCCGACCCGCTGCACGAGAACAGCTGCGCGGCGAAGGTGGAGGAGGCGGGGGAACCCCTCCTGCGCCGCGCCGTACGCGACGGCGCGATGCCCGAGGGCGTCACCATCGCCGACCTGATCACACTGATCGTCGGCATCGTCCTCGCGACCGAGCACCACCCGGACCCATCCGCCGCGGCGCACAGGCTGTTCCGGCTCGCCGTCGCGGGACTCAGCCCAGCCCTGACGTAACCGGAGATCTCACGATCCGGGGTGTGCGCCCGGACATCTGGCCGCGCGACGTGATTCCGGCGAACGCCGAGGCCTGGCTACTGCTCCTGGCGTGGACTGCCGAGGCCCGTGAAGATGATCGCGAGGGTGCGGTGGCGGAGGTCGTCGTCCCAGCCCCCGTGGACCGCCCCCTGGCACGCGGCGCCGAGCAGGGCGATCACCTCGTCGCCTCGGACGTCCGGGCGGATGGTGCCGGCGTTCCGCGCGCCGGTGAGCAGCGCCTGGACTCCGTCGTGGAGTAGCCGGACGGCGTCGGTGATCTGGAGGTCGGTGCCGTTCTGGGAGAGCAGGTCGATGACGGTCTTCTTGCGCGTGGCCTGCGCGACCGTCTGGGTGAAGAAGGTGAACAGGGCGGTCGCCGGGTCGCCGTCCGCGACCAGCGAGCCGGCTTCCTGGGTGAGCTGCTCCAGGAGGTCTTTCATGATGGCCCGCAGGAGCGCCTGCTTGGTCGGGAAGTGGCGGAAGATCGTCCCGATCGCCACGCCCGCCCTGGCCGCGACCTGCTCGGTCGAGGACGAGGTGCCGTTCTCGGCGAAGACCTCCTCGGCGGCGGCGAGGATGCGCGCGCGGTTGCGGCGGGCGTCGACGCGCCGGCCCTTGCTCTTCGGTGTCGGGTTCATAGGCGTTGACAAGATGAGTCTCCACTCATCATCCTGAAGGTGAGTTTCGACTCACCTTATCGCCGATGCCGAGGAGGAACCGCCATGCCGGCCGTCCTGAGCCCCCGAGAGGTCTTCGAGCACATGCAGCGTCAGTGGCTGGGCGGAGAGAGCCTGGGAGGCGAGGACCTGCTGGCCGACGACGTCGTCATCGAGCTGCCGTTCGCTCCGCCGGGCAGGCCGTCGCGCTTCGCGGGACGCGAACGGTTCCTGGCCTTCGCCGAGCCTCAGCGGGCGGCGTTCCCGGTGCGCTTCGAGGAGGTCCGCGACGTCGTCGTCCACGACACGGCCGATCCAGAGGTGATCGTGGTCGAGTACGCGCTGGCCGGAACCGTCACCACCACCGGCCACCGGGCCGCGGCCCCGTTCGTCGGGGTCCTGCGTGTGCGCGATGGCAAGATCGTGGGCTGGCGCGAGTACCAGAACGCGCAGGCCATCGCCGAGGCCCTGAAGCATCCCGGCGACGGCTCGGACGCCTAGGGTCCGTCTCGAAGCCCTGCGGTCCTGTCGCGCGGCGCCTCGCCCTGCCGTCCTACTACGCGGCGCCTCGCCGCGTTGCCGTCGGTCGCCGGCCACAACCCGGCCGACTCCCGGCCGCCGCGAGCCACCACCCGGACACCGCTCGCTACGGACCCCTAGTCGCTCTCCAGGGAGTTTCCGATCTCGTCGAGGCGGCCGAGGATGCCGTCCATGCGGTGGGTGAACAGGTCCATCGCCTCGTCGAGCATCGCGTCGAGGCCCGCGCCGGTCGTGCGGCCCTCGGCCTGGAGCTGCTCGGCGGCCTCCAGTGATCCGTTGACCGCCTCGGTGAGGCGTTCGCCCAGCGTACGGCTGTCGAGGCGGCGGAACGCGTCGGCGGAGAACTCGATGCCGACGATGGTGCCGTGCCCGTCGGCGGACACGGTGACGTGGCGGTCCGAGGAGTGGGCCGTGACCGTCTCGGTCGCCAGGCGGCGTACGGCCTCGCCGGCGGCCTCCTGTTCGTTCGGCAGGGCGCGCAGGCGGGCGCGCAGGTCGGCGAGCCTGGCCTCCGGGTCGGTCACGTCTCCTCCTCGGCCGCGATGCGGCGGGCGTCGGCGGTGCCGTCGCGGACCATCGAGCGCGACGTGGGGTCGAGCTCGTCCATCAGCTCGGCGTACCCCTCCTCGCGGCTGCGGCGCACGGCCTCGTTGAGCACGACCGTGAGCTTGGCGGCCAGGTCGGCGGGGTCCTTGCGTAGCGCGCGCGGGTCGACGCGGACGGAGCGTACGCGCGGGCGGCCGTCGACCGTCACGGTGACGGAGCCGTCGTCGGAGGTGATCTCGTACGTGCGGTCGGCGGCCGAGGTCAGCGCGGACTTCAGCCCCTCGGCGTACCTCCGCATGTCGTCGGCGACCTGCTCGAACTCGGCCACCGGCGAGCGAAGATCCTCCAGCGACGCCACGGCCGGCGGCGTCGCCTCGAAGGACGGCGGCGCGTACGGCGCGGCCTCCGACCTTGTGCGGCGCGGCCTCGGACGCCTGCGCCGCGCCCTCCGGCGCCTCCGCCTCGGGCCGTACGTCCTGCTCCTCGTCGGGCACGGCAGGAGGAGGCGGCGACAGCGGCGGCGGCGCCGGCTTGCCCGGTTTGTCGGGCACGCTCTTGTTCAGCAGCGAGTCGAAGTCACTCATGTCATCGACAGGTGCTTGCGCGCGAATTCGATGATCATCGCCATCTGCTTGATCCGCTCCTCGACGACGAGGGAGCCGTGCCCGGCGTCGTACCGGTAGACCTCGTGCTCCTTGCCGAGCTCCTTCAGCCGGGCGAGGTAGTTGTCGATCTGCCGGATCGGGCAGCGGGGGTCGTTCTCGCCGGCCATCACGAAGACCGGCGCGGTGACGGCCTCGACGTAGGTGATCGGCGACGAGGCGACGTAGCGGTCCGGGACGTCCGTGGGCGAGCCGCCGAACAGGGAGCGGTCGAAGGCCTGCAGGGGCTCCATCTCGTCCTCGTACGCGGCGACGTAGTCGGCGACCGGGACGACGCCGATGCCGAGGGTCCAGTCGGCGGGCTGGGTGCCGATGCCGAGCAGTGTGATGAAGCCGCCCCACGAGCCGCCGGTGAGGACCAGGCGCGCGGGGTCGGCGACGCCGGCGGAGACCGCCCAGTCGCGTACGGCCTTGATGTCCTCCAGCTCGACGAGCCCGGGGCGGCCCTCGATGGCGTCGCGCCACTCGCTGCCGTAGCCGGTCGAGCCGCGGTAGTTGACGCGCACGACGGCGAAGCCGTGGTCGACCCAGGCGGCCACGTCGGGCGAGAAGGAGTCGTTGTCGTACGCGGTGGGGCCACCGTGCACGTCGAAGACGGCCGGGAAGGGCCCGTCACCGGCCGGCTTGGACACGAGCGCGTGGATGTCACCGCCGGGGCCGGTGACCCAGGCGTCCTCGACGGGCACGGACGGCGGCGCCGCCGGGCCGGGCGGGGTCAGTACGACCTCGCCGGAGGTCGAGCGGATCACCGGCGGCTCGGCGGAGGAGGACCAGCCGAACTCCACGGTGCCGTCGGGGCGCGCGGTGGCCGAACCGATCACGCCGCGCGGCGTCTCGATGCGCTCCAGCGCGCCGGAGGCCAGGTCGTAGCGGTACAGCTCGTCGCGGCCGTGGTGGGAGTGGGAGACCAGCAGCGCGGACGCGTCGGGGTACCAGTCGGCGCCGATCTCGCCGGGCAGGTCGAGGGAGATCTCCTGGACCTCACCGGAGACCGGGTCCCAGACGAGCGGCTCGGGCTTGCCGTGGCGCTCGTGCTCGACGAGCAGCCGCTGGTCGCCGCGTACGGGCGAGAACCCCAGGCCGCTCAGGCCCTTGCCGGCGCCGTCCCACAGGTCGGCGACGGTCGTGCCGTCGGTGCGCACGACCCGCAGCGCCATGTGCCGGCTGTCGCCGTGCTCGCTGTGGTTGAGCGCGACGAGGGACTCGTCCTCGGACAGGTCGATCGCGTAGGCGTCCTCGGCGTGCGCGTACAAGATGGTCGGCTCGCCGCCGGGCACGCACAGGTGGACGCTCGTGCCGCCGCCCTCGGTGGAGCGGGCGATCACCGCGAGGCCGCTGGAGCCGACGGCCAGCCCGGCCGGGTAGGACGGCTCAAGGGCGGGCGCTGCCGGGGTGTCCTCGCCGCCGCCGAACGGCTGGCGCTTCCACACCCCGAACTCGTCGCCGTCGGTGTCGGCGAACCACCAGATCCACTCGCCCGTCGGGTCGAGACCGCCCATCCAGGTGCCGTTGGGGCGGTCGGTGACCTGACGGTGCTCGCCGGTCGAGCGGTCCCAGGTGTAGATCTCCCAGGTGCCGGTCACGTTGGACCGGTAGACGCTGCGGTGCGGCGCGTCGTGGGCCCAGCCGGGCAGGCTGACCCGTGCGGCGCGGTAGCGCGCCTTCCAGCGTTCGTCATCGACCATGAGACAAGTCTGTCAGTCCGTACGGACACCCGAGGGCAGGGATCGGAGACGGAGGGCGGCGTTCGCGTGGAAGCCCCAGTTGAGCATCGTCGCGGCGTTCTTGAAGCGGCGGTTCGGGTCGGTGGTCGTGCTGTTCAGCAGCACGCCGATCAGCGTGCGGCCACTGCGCTCGGCGGCGAACAGGAGGCAGTAGCCCGCGGCGTCCGTGTGGCCGGTCTTGACCCCGATCGTCCCGGTATAGGAGCCGAGCAGGAGGTTGGTGTTCGTCCAGCTGTACGCCTTGTGCCCGCTGGTCTTGCCCAGCTTGTACGTCTTGCGCGCGACGACCGCGCGGAAGTTGCCGCTCTTCATCGCGTACCGGGCCAGCAGCATCAGGTCGTGCGGCGTGGAGTAGCCCTCTTTGTGCGTCGAGCTGGGCAGGCCGTCGGCGTTGATGAAGTGCGTGGCCGACATCCCGAGCGCGGACGCCTCCTTGTTCATCGCCGCGACGAACTTCGTCTGCCCGTGCCCGTACACGTCGGCCAGGGCGTACGCGGCGTCGCAGCCGGAGGGGAGCATCATGCCGTTCAGCAGCTGCCGGACGCTGACCTTGTCGCCGGTCCTCAGCCCGGCGCTGGTGGCGTCGTTGTGCTTGACGTGGTCGACGTAGGACTTCTTCACCGTGACCGTACGGTCGAGCCCGCCGGCGCGCAGGACCACGACCGCGGTCATGATCTTCGTGATGCTGCCGATCGGGCGCCGTGTCGTCGTCGAACGGCCCCACAGTTTCTTGTTCTTCGTCGAGTCATAGAGATATGCGCCTTTTGCCGTGATTCCGGATGGTCCGGACTGTGCGGTGACGGCGCCGGCCGACCCGGGAAGGGGCGAAGCGCCGGCGGAACTCGCCGGAATCCCCACGAGACCGCCCGCGACGGCGGCGGTGACCAGGCAGGAGGTGAGGCGCATATCGGCTCCGGGAGGGGTGGGGGAGCAATAAAAGTACATGCTACGCATATGCCGATAGGGGGAGTTCGGAATGGTAAAGGCCTACACCAAGGATGACTTTTCGTGCGGATTCGAGTTACGGAAGCTCGGTGCCGGCGCGTGAGTTCTCGTACGAGGTGATGAACAGCTCCATGGCGGCGTCCACGCCCTCGCGGTCGCCGGTCGCGAGCAGGTCGAGCAGTAGCCCGCGTACGACCGCGACACCCAGCCTGGCCTGCGCCTTCGCGGTCTCCGGCGGGTGGCCCTGCCGTGTCAGCAGCTCGGCGAGCGGGCGGACCATGTCCTCGACGATCCCGTCGAGGAGGTCGGCCGTGTGGGTGCGGCCCTGGAGCGCCTGGCCGTACAGCTCGAAGAACAATCGTTCGTGCGGCCACATCGCCGGGTCGGCCAGCCCGCGCCAGATCCGCCGCGCCTGCTCGGCCGGCGGCAGCGCGGGGTCGACGGCGGCGAGGGCCTCGCGCTGGCGCTGCCTCCACGGCGCGTACGACCGCGACGAGCAGGCCCTCCTTGGAGCCGAAGTGGTAGACGAGCATGCGGTGGCTGGTGCCGAGCGCCGCGGCGAGCTGCCGCAGGCTCAGGTCGCCGATGCCGTTGCCGGCCACGTACTCCACCGTCGCCGCCAGCAACCTCTCGCGAGCCGTCATGTACCGTATGGTACATGTACCAAGTGGTACACCGAGGAGGTCGGCGTGTTGGAGATCGACGTGACCGCGCGTTCGGACGCGGATCCGGGCACCGTCTACGAACTGCTGGTCGACGGCGCGCAGTGGCCGTCCTGCTCAGGCCTGGGCTCCTTCGAGCTCGAACGCCCCGGTGAGGACGAACGCGAGGGAGTCGGGGCGATACGGGTCTTCCGTACGGGCCGGGTCGTCAGCCGCGAGCAGGTCGTCGCGGCCGAACCCGGACGGCGTTTCGGTTACACCCTGCTCTCGGGGATGCCACTGCGCGGCTACCGGGCCGACATCGAGCTCACGCCCGACGGAGACGGCACGCTCATCGCCTGGCACTCGGAATTCACGGCGAAGTATCCCGGTACCGGGTGGCTGTTCCGCTGGTATCTCCACCGGTTCATCGGGCGGGTCGTGGTCGGCCTGGCCGGTCATGCCACTACCGGTCATCGGCTGATCTGAGCCGGTCCGGGCCGTCGTGGCTTACCGTTGTGGGGTGGCGTCGCAGTCATCGACCGAATCCGTCCCCCTCTCGGCGAGTGATGACGCCGAGGAGGTCACCCACGGATACCCACCGCCCGCGCGGCCGGTGGGTGCGACCGTCGTCGCCTACTGCGGCGCGGTCATGACCGTACGCGGTGAATCCTCGGCCTCGCCTCCGCCGGACACCTGCGCCGAGTGCGCCTCGATCTGGAAGCGCCGCAGGCGCCGGAGCCGCTGACACCCCCAGAGGGCATGCTGGGGGCATGGATCGTGAACTCACCATCATGGCCGTGCACGCTCACCCCGACGACGAGGTGCTCGGCACGGGGGGCATTTTCGCGCGTTACTCCGACGAGGGAGTCCGTACAGTCCTCGTGACCTGCACCAACGGCGAGCAGGGCGACGCGCCCGGCGGCGTCAAGCCCGGCGAGCCCGGGCACGACGAGACCGACGTCAGCAACCGCAGGCTCGGCGAGCTGCGCGACTCGGTCGCCCACCTCGGCATCAAGCACTCCGAGCTCCTCGGCTACCGCGACTCCGGCATGGCCGGCTGGGACGCCAACGGCGACCCGAACGTCTTCAGCAACGTCGACGTCGACAAGGCCGCGGCCCGCCTCGGCGAGCTGATGGAGCGCTACCGCCCCCAGGTCGTCGTCACCTACGACGAGAACGGCGGCTACGGCCACCCCGACCACATTCAGGCCCACCGGATCGCGGTCGCCGCGACCGAGGCGACCGGCATCCCCGACAAGCTCTACTACGCCGTCATCCCGCGCCGCCGGATCCGCGAGCTGATGGAGTTCCTCCGCACCAGCGGCGCCGAGCTCGGCGAGGAGGTCGAGTTCCCCGAGGACTTCGGCACCCCCGACGAGGAGATCACCGCGACGATCGACGTCTCCGCCCACACCGCCCGCAAGCGCAAGGCCCTGGAGGCGCACGCCAGCCAGGGCGACAACATCTTCCTCCTCCGGCTGCCCGAGGAGGTGCAGCAGCAGGCCTTCGGGCACGAGGCGTTCGTCCGCCACATCTGCCGCGTGGAGGCCCCGGACACCGAAGACGACCTGTTCGCGGGCATCAGGGTGTAGCCAGCACCACCATGCCTCCGGTGGTCACCACCCCAGGTCACCCGGGTGCGTCCCGGATGTCGCAGCGCGGCCGTGATTTCTAGCGTCATCAGTGACTCTTCCTAAGGAGAACCTGATGCAAAGGAACATGGCCGCGCGCCTGGGCGGCTGGAGCGCACGCCACCGCATGATCGCGATATCCGGGTGGCTGCTGCTCGTCGTCGCGGCCGTGTTGATCGGCGGCATGGTCGGGCAGAAACAGCTCAGCGACGCCGGGCAGGCCACCGGCGACTCGGCGCGCGCCGAGCGGATCATCGAGGACGCCGGGATCAAGAACCCCGCCTCGGAGATGGTCCTGGTGCACGGTTCGGCGGCCGGCGGCTACCGCGCCGCCGTGCCGGACGTCACGCGAGCCGTCCAGGCCACCGGGCAGGTCGCGTCGATGCGGCCGGTGCAGGTGTCGCGGGACGGCCGCGACGCCCTCGTGGCGTTCGACCTCACCGGCGACCCGGACACCGCGTCGGACCGCGTCGGGCCGGTGATGGACGCCGTGAAGGGCGTCCAGTCCCGCCACTCCGGACTGCGGATCGAGGAGTTCGGCGACGCGAGCGCCGACAAGTGGTTCGGCGAGACGACCGGGAACGACTTCTCCCGCGCGGAGATGACCGCGGTGCCGCTGGCCATCGGCATCCTGCTGATCGCCTTCGCGGCGCTGCTCGCCGCGGTGGTGCCGGTGGTCATCGCGATGACGGCGTTCCTCGCGGCGAACGGCCTGCTCGCCGTCGTCAGCCACGCCCTCAACATGGACAGCTCGGCCAGCTCGGTGATGCTGCTCATGGGCCTGGCGGTCGGCGTCGACTACTGCCTGTTCTACCTGCGCCGCGAGCGTGAGGAGCGCGCGGCGGGCCGCGACAAGGAGACGGCGCTGCGGATCGCGGCGGCGACCTCCGGCCGGTCCGTGCTGGTGTCCGGCATGACCGTGATTGTGGCGATGTCCGGGATGTTCCTGTCCGGGATGCTGCTGTTCGACGGCTTCGCGGTGGCCACGATCCTGGTCGTGCTGATCGCCGTGATCGGCTCCGTGACCGTGCTGCCCGCCCTGCTGTCCCTCCTCGGCGACAAGGTGGAGTTCGGCCGGATCCCGTTCATGCGGCGCCGGCGCACGACCGGCCGGTTCTGGAACGCCGTGCTGCGCCCGGTGCTGGCGCGCCCCGGCATCTCCGCCGCGCTCGCCGCGGGCGTGCTGCTGGTCCTGGCCGCTCCGGCGCTGGGCATGCACACCGAGAAGCTGCGGCTCGACCAGCAGCTCCCCAAGAACACACCCCTCCTGACGACCTACTCGCACCTGAACGCCGCCTTCCCCGGCGGCGCCGAGCCCGCCCACGTGGTGATCAAGGCCACCGACATCCAGTCGCCCGGTGTCCAGCGGGCGATCCGGTCGTTCGCCGGCTCGGCCCGTCAGTCCGGTGAGTTCGGTGCCACCCGCACCCAGTTGTTCGCCGGGAAGAACGTCGCCGACATCAGCGTGCCGCTCGCCGGCACGGGAGCCGACGCGACATCGCTGCACGCCCTGGAGACCCTGCGCGGGAAGCTCGTCCCGGCCGCGTTCAGCGGCGTCGCCGACGCGCACGTCACCGGCAACCTGGCCTCCTCCAAGGACTGGAACGACCAGCTTCGGCGCAGCATCGTGCCGGTGTTCCTCTTCGTGCTCGGCATGACGTTCCTGCTGATGCTCGTGTCGTTCCGCTCGCTCCCCATCGCGCTCACCGCCATCGGGCTCAACCTGCTGTCCGTCGGCGCGGCGTACGGCGTGATGGTCGCCGTCTTCCAGCACGGCTGGGGCGCGAGCCTCGTCGCGACGCACGGCGTGGGCGCGATCGAGGCGTGGCTGCCGCTGTTCGTCTTCGTGGTGCTGTTCGGCCTGTCGATGGACTACCACGTGTTCGTGGTGTCGCGGATCCGCGAGGCCTACGACCGCGGCGTCCCGACGTCCGACGCGGTCGCCGACGGCATCCGCTCCACCGCCGGCGCCGTGACCAGCGCGGCGGCCATCATGGTCGCGGTGTTCGCCGTCTTCGGAACCCTCTCGATGCAGGACTTCAAACAGATGGGCGTGGGCCTGTCCGTGGCCGTCCTGCTCGACGCCACCGTCGTACGCGCGGTGCTCCTGCCGTCGGTCATGAAACTGCTCGGCGACCGCAACTGGTACCTGCCCCGCTGGCTGGGATGGCTCCCCAAGGCCTCCCACGGCGAGGAGCCCGCCATCGAGGCGCCGCCGGCACCGGTGTACGCCACCCGCTGAGACCAAGGAGGCCCGCCCGTACGCCGGGCGGGCCTTCGGTCATTCGCCGAGAACGGCCGTCATGACGGGTACGGCCAGGAACGCCACGCCCGCGGCGAGCAGCGCGGCGGTGCCGGTACCGCCGATGCCGCCGGTCAGGCGGGCGGTGAGGCCGGCCACGGCCGGGACGGCGGGCTGGGCGACGCCCCACGACATGCCCAGGAACGCGAACCAGCGTGGGCGGTCGGCCTCCGGGGCCGCGTCGGCGGCCAGGGACGGCCAGTAGCCGATCAATGCGCCGCCGCCCAGCGACCAGGCCAGGTACGCCGCCGCGGTCAGGGACACGTCCCGCGCGCCGGCCATCAGCAAGGCCGTACCGCCCAGGAGCAGGGCCACCGCCACCGGCAGGACCGTGCGGGGCACGCCGCGCGCCGCGTACGCCCCGGCGGGAGCCAGCAGAGCCGCGCAGGTCAGAACCGCTCCGGGCAGCCACGCCGGCGCGCCGCGCGCCAGCAGGACGAGCGGCAGGAACATCATCACGGCCAGGTACCCGAACGCGAAGGCCGTCGCGGACGCCGTCATGCCCAGCAGCTCCGACGGCGGGCGCCAGCGCGTACGCGGCGCCACCACCGGGCGTACGCCCCGTGGCAGACAGGCCAGCGCGATGGCCGCGGCGGCCAGGCACGTCGCCGCGTCGGCGACCAGCAGCCACCGGACGCCGAACGGCAGGAGCACCGCCGCGAGCAGGCCCGACACGGCTCCCGCCGCCGTCAGGGAGGTGCCCAGCGCGGCGTACGCGTCCTGGCGTCCGCGTCCGGACGTGACCTGTGCCAGGAGTTCGCTCGTCGCGGGTTCGTAGATCTCGAAGGCCAGGCCGGTCAGCGTGATCGCGGCCAGCGTCTGCGCGTGGGTGCGCGCGAGCGCCAGGGCGCCCAGCGCCACACCGGTCGCGACCAGGCCGGACACCACGAGCGTACGAGGCGGCGCGCGGTCGAGCAGGACCCCGCCCGCCCAGCGCGAGACCAGCGCCGCGAGCCCGAACAGGACCAGCGCGGCCGTCAGCAGCGAAGGCCCCGCGAGCACGGCCAGGAACGCCAGCGCGAACGCGCCGAGCTGGTTCAGCACGCGCACCAGGAGCAGGGCCCGCACGACGGGCGGCAGGCTCACGGCCGCCGCGCGGACGTCTCGCGCAGACGGTCCACCCATTACCCGGGCGTCAGGCTCGCGTCCGGAGTGGCGAACCAGACGGCCTTGCCGGACGGCGTGGCGAAGCTGCCCCAGTCGTCGACCAGTTCGTCCAGCAGGAGCAGCCCGCGCCCGGACTCGCCCAGCTCACCGGCGGACGCGACCTCAGGAAGCGTCGGAGACGGATCATGGACCTCTATCCGCACGCGCGACGGCGTACGGATCACAATGACGCGGATGGCGGAGTCCGGCAGCCCGTAACAGGCGTGCTTCCACGCGTTGGCGACCAGCTCCGTGACCGCGAGCCGAGCCACCTCCGCGTCGCCGAGGCTCCAGGCCTCCATGGCGTTCCTGACGAAGAGCCGTGCGATCTGCGCCGACATGGCGGAGTTCGGGAGTCTCAGCTCCCCCAGCACGACCTCATGGTCTGCCTCGTCCGTCCGACCAGCCGGAGGACTCGCGCACTGGTTCGTCACCATGTCTCCTTCCTGCCCAGATCTCGCCCTGTTGACGGCCCTCACAATGCCCGGGCACAGTTACTCCCGGTATAAAACTGGTCACGGTCCATAGCCGACATGCGGTACTGGAGATCTACCGGGGGTCGGCGAACGACCAGCCGTCCTCCAGCAGACGGTCGACGGCCGACACGGCGGCGGCCAGGCGGTCCCGGTGAGGGCCGGTGACGCGGAGGTACGGCAGGCCGCGCAGGTCGAGCTCCTCCTCGAAGCGCTCCGCCATCCGTGCGCGGATCGCCTCCCCGTCGCGCCAGCCGTCCTGTTCGAACGGCACGCCGCCGGTGTCGGTGACGATCCACAGGTCGTGGCGCGTACGCGCGTGGACGCGCTCGGCCTCCGGCGACAGGGCGCCGAGGTACCGCTCGTGCCACAGCGAGGTCGCGAACGCGTCGGTGTCGCAGACGAGCAGCGGCGAGCCGGAGCGCGCGGCGGCGTCCTCGAACGCGACGTGGCGTTCGGCGATCGTGGCGAACTCCTCCGACGTCCACTCCAGGTCGCCGATCCACCGGCCCGGGCCGGCCAGGGCGACCTTCTCCTCGCAGTAGAGACGCCCGTACTCCGGGACCCAGCGCGTCGCGGCCCACACCCCGCCGCGCGCCGCGAAAACAGACGCCAGCGCGCGGCTCAGGGTCGTCGTGCCCGACGACTCCGCGCCGACCACGACCACGCGCCGCGCGAGGTGCCCGCGCACGGCCGGCGACAGCCACTCCCACGTCTCGACGGGATCCGCGCGCACGGCCGAGCCGCTCACCGGGAAGCGCCGCCGCAGGGGATCGACCGCCACGTGCGCGGCGCCGAGCCGCCGGGCCAGCTCCGTCCCGTACGCCTCCGAGCTGAACACCGCGTCGACGGGCCGGCCCGCGCCCGTACGGAAGATCTCGACGTGCGCCTGCCAGGCCGCCTCGGAGCCGTAGTCCACCTCGGCGTCGTCCACGACCGGAAGGATCTCCACGTTCGGTGACATGTGGTGTTCTCGCAGCCAGGCGGCCCGCAGCGCGATCGGGATGCTCTCCCGTGGCGAAGCGGCGACCAGGACGGTCACCCGCTCGCACGCCTCGGCGGCGGTCTGGATCAGGTGGTGGTGACCCGCGTGCGGCGGATAGAACTTCCCGATCACCAGCCCGTGCGCGTACGTCACGCCGGAACCTCGTCACGACGCCACGCCACGAGCCCCGCGACGCACAGCGCCAGGAACAGGACGTACAGCACGCTGGTCAGGTAGAGGTGCTTGTAGGCGTACAGCGGGATGTAGATCAGGTCCGCGGTCATCCACAGCCACCACGACTCCAGGAGCTTGCGGCTCTGCCCGTACGTCGCGGCCAGCGAGAGCGCCGTCGTCAGCGCGTCCCAGAACGGCACGGTCGAGTCGGTCCACGCGCCGAGCATCCAGGTGAGCAGGGCGGTCGCGGCGGCCCCGGCGACGATCAGCGCCGCCCACTCCGTACGCGACGTGCGCTGGACGGCGAGCGCGGTACGGTCCCGGCCGCCGTACAGCCACTCCCACCAGCCCCACGCCTGGAGGGCGACGTACACGACCTGGAGGCCCGCGTCGGCGTACAGGCCGCCGTCCACGAAGATCAGGCCGAGGAAGATCACGTTGGCGATGCCGACCGGCCAGTTCCAGATGTTCTGGCGGACGACGAGCCAGACGTTCACGCCGCCGGTGACGAAGCCGAGCACCTCCGCCCAGGTCGTGGGCGTGGTGCCAAGGGTCAGCGCGGGTTCGAGCAGGGGACCCAGCAGCGTGTGGAGGGACATCTCAGCCCCAGGGCCTGGTCTCGACGTCGCCGAGACGCGCGAGGTCGACGCGGTCCTCGCGGGCGAGGACGCCGATCAGCTCCTCCGCCTCCGCGAGGGTGACATACCGCCCGCGCGAGCAGCGCGACGCAGGGTCGGGGCTCTCCAGCCACAGCCGTGGGCCGTCCTCCCACATCACCTGGATGACATCGCCGCCGCGTCCCCCGAACGTGGCGAAGTTGCCCGTACGCGGCGTCAGGTCGAGCAGTACCCGGCCGCACTCGCCGAGCGACATCGGTACGGCCTCGGCCTGCTCGCTGTCGTTCCAGTAGTCGCAGTAGGTGACCTTGAGATCGCCGCCGTCCGGCTCCGGGGCGCCGGGCCAGGCGGCGAGGCGCCCGAACCGCCGCCTCCGCCAGGTCATCGGCACGTCGATGCGCACCGCCACGTCGCCGTCCCACACGGCGGTGAGCCCGTGCCGGCGCAGCGCCTCGGTGACCTCCTCGCCGATGCCGGCGTCCTGGCTCCGGTCGTCACCGAACGCGCCGTACGAGAGGTAGAGCCCCTGCCCGGCGACCGCGGCGTCGACGTCCTGCCGGTGGCAGAAGACGTACCCGCGCATCCGCCCGCCGTCGGGAACCTCGCCACCGATCTCGGCCGTACCGCAGCTCTGGCAGCAGGCGAAGTTCGCCCGCGCCACGATGCCGGTCGTGTCGAGCTCACGGAACGCCCTGATCAGCCGGTCCGCGTCCAGGACCTCGGGCCAGGTCCGCTGCCGGTCGACATAGGCGGCGAACGCCTCGGACGCCATCTCCTCCGCGGCGGCCTTCAACGCTCCGGCGTCCTCTACCTGGTCTTCGAGGTAGTAGACGCCTTCCTCGACGACCCCGTCGAAGTCGTCGTCGCCGACGGCGAGAGCCTGGTCGATCTTTTCGCGGAGGTCGGCACGCATGGAGTCGTCGATCACGCGTGGATTATGACAAGAGGTACGGACAGCGCGATGCCCCCCACCTCGCCCTGACTCACCCCCAGCGCACCGGCATCGCGGTCAGGCCCCGGACGGCGACGCCGGTCTTCCACGGCAGTTCGTCCGGGCGTACCGCCAGCCGGAGTCGCGGCATCCGCGAGGTCAGGCGGTCGAGGACGACCTGCATCTCCGCTCGTGCCAGGTGCGCGCCGAGGCAGAAGTGCGGGCCGTGACCGAAGGACAGGTGCGGGTTCGCGCGGCGTTCCAGGTCGACGCGGTCGGGGACGTCGAAGACGGCGAGGTCGTGGTTCGCGCTGTCGTGGGCCGGGATGACGATGTCGCCGGCGCGGATCGTCACGCCGCCGAGCTCGGTGTCCGCCACGGCGCGGCGGGGCAGCGCGTCGGCGACGCCCAGTGGCAGCGTGCGGAGCAGCTCCTCCACGGCCGGCGGGACGTCGCGTACGCGGCCGTAGGTGTCGTTCACCAGCAGCCAGTAGACGAAGTTGGTGATCGCCGACGCGGTCGTCTCGAAGCCCGCGACCATGATGACCATCGCCAGGTTGGTCAGCTCGGCGGCCGACAGGCTCGCCCCATCGTCGCGGGCGATGAGTTCGGAGATGAGGTCGCCGGCGGGGCGGGCGCGGCGTTCCGCGATCAGGTCGCCGAAGAACTCCGCCATGCTCCGCTGCGCGGCCGTCGACTCCTCCAGGCTCTGGCCGGAGGTGCTGAGGAACGAGTCGCCCCAGGCCGCGAAGGGCGCGCGGTCCTCAGGGGGGACGCCCAGCAGGTCGCCGATCACGGTCACGGTCAGCGGCAGCGCCAGGCCGCCGACGAGGTCACCCGGCTCTCCGGCGGCGATGAGGGCGTCCAATAACGTGTCGGCGACGCGTTCGATCCGGGGACGGAGAGCCGCCGCGCGGGCGGGGGTTAACGCGCGTTGCGCGACACCGCGGATCCGCGCCCGCTCGGCGCCGTCCATGCCGATCACCAGCGTGGACAGGTCCGGGTAGCCGGGAATGTCGTTGGCCGCGGCGCGGCTGAAACAGGGAGCCTTCAGCACGGTCCGCACGTCGTCGTAGCGTGTCACGAGCCACGCTTCCAGCCCGCTCTGCCGCAGCGTCACGCGGGCGACCGGCTCGTCGCGGCGGAGTTTCGCGTAGACCGGGCTGTGGGCGAGCGGGTCGTCCTGCGGGCTTTCGAAGGGGTGCGAGAGGGTCATGGTAATGAGTCAAACACGGGTACGCGTCGCGATTCTGGACGACTACCAGGGTGTGGCCGCGAAGATGGCCGACTGGTCCGAGCACCTCCCGAATGCCGGGATCGACTGCTTCCACGAGCACATCGCCGACGAGAACGCCCTGGTCGAGGCGCTCGAACCGTACGACGTCGTGGTCGCGATGCGCGAACGCACCCCCTTCCCACGGCGCGTGTTGGAACGCCTCCCGCGGCTGCGGCTGCTCGTCACGACCGGCATGCGCAACGCCTCGATCGACCTCGACGCGGCCAAGGAGCTCGGCGTCACGGTCTCCGGCACGCGCGGCAACCCCTGGAGCACCGCCGAGCTGACCTGGGCCATGATCCTCGGCCTGCTGCGCCCCGTCGCCGCCGACGACGCGCGGATCCGGGCCGGTGGCTGGCAGGAGGCCATCGGCCTCGACCTCGCCGGCCGTACGCTCGGCATCGTCGGCCTCGGACGCCTCGGCGGGCGGGTGGCGTCGTACGGGCTGGCGTTCGGCATGGACGTCATCGCCTGGAGCCCCAACCTCACCGAGGAACGCGCCGCCTCGCACGGCGTACGGCCCGTGACCAGGGACGAGCTGTTCCGTACGTCCGACGTCGTGTCGATCCACATGGTCCTCGGCGACCGTACGCGCGGCCTCATCGGCGAGACGGACCTGCGCGCGATGCGGCCCGACGCGTACCTCGTCAACACCTCACGCGCCCTGTTGATCGACCAGGACGCCCTCGCCCGCGCCATCGGCGAGGAGTGGATCGCCGGCGTGGGCCTGGACGTCTTCGACATCGAGCCGCTGCCCGCCGGCCACTGGCTGCGCACGTCCCCGCGTACGCTCCTGTCCCCGCACATGGGGTACGTCACCGAGCGCAGCTACCAGGTCTTCTACGGGGACGCCGTCGAGGACGTCGCGGCGTTCCTCAGCGGATCTCCGGTGCGGACCCTCTGACGGCACGCCGCGCGGCGGCGCGGCGGCGGTCCGGCGAGGGATAGGTGAAGAACCTGCGTACGACGCGCAGCGGGCTCCTCGGCGCGTGCCGCAACGCCACCTCCTCCAGCGTGAACGCCTGCTCGGCCGGCGCCAGGCCCGTCCACGCGACGGCCAGCCGGTCGCAGTCCAGCTCCATGCGCCGGTTGAAGACGAACACGGTCGCGGCGACGCCGGCCGCCCCGATGACGGCGGCGGGAGGCCAGATCGCGGTGAGGCACAGGGCGCAGACCAACGCCGTCATCACCGCGGCCGGCCGCCGTACCTGGTCGTAACGCACCAGGTGAGCGGCCTCATGGGCGACGAGAAAGGCCGCCGTCTCGGGCCGTACGCGATCATGAATGAAGATCACGCCACGCGAGCCGGCACGGAACCCGCACGCGAACCCGCCGACCGACCCCGTACGGAGGGTCAGCTCCCGCACCCCACTCCGCGCGAGCGTCTCAGGACTCCCCGGGACCGTACGGAACCGCCCGTCCGCCAGCAGCCGCCGCATCCGCAGAATCCGGGCCCCCGGGCCGACACAGAACGCCGCGACCTGCGCGAGCGGGAAGATGACCACGGGCTGCGCGGGCGCGACAACCATCGCGACGACGGTCGCGGCGACGCTCGTCATCAGCGCGGCGAAGCAGAAGATCGACCAGTGCACGCGGTTCACCGGATCAGTGGACCACGACGCTGTTGCACATCTCACTCTCGCGCTCCGGACCACCCCTACGTACCCCTGCCCCTAATCGCCCATCTACCACGCAGAACCCCCCGTACCTGCGGACACGGGGCACCGGCCCGGCCGAAATTTTCCCTGACCGTGGGAACAACTCGGGCGTCGGCCGTGGTTACATGAATCGTGGCCGGTGTGTTCGGTGTCCCCCGGGCCTAACCACTGCCTTCACGGAATACCGTTCGGCTGGAGCCGTGTTGTGCTATTCGCCGTGAGGCGACCCGCACACCGGTACACATAACGTGAAAGGCCCCGTCAGGAACTCCTGGCGGGGCCTTCGCGGTCGTAGGATCGAGCATGGACGAAAGCTTTCCTGGCGACACGCTCGACACGGATGTCTGGTTCCCGTACTACCTCCCGCACTGGAGCTCCCGCGCCGCGTCCGCGGCCACGTACTCCGTACGCTCCGGAGAGCTCAGCCTCGTGATCCCCGCCTCGCAGCCGCAGTGGTGCGAGGGCGTCCACGACAGCCCGCTCCGCGTGTCCGGCATCCAGACCGGCAGCTTCTCCGGCCCGGTCGGCAGCCCCGTGGGCCAGCAGCCGTTCCGCGAGGGCCTGACCGTCCAGGAGGCCCAGCCGACGATGTGGGGCTACACGCCGCTGTACGGGCGTATCTCGATACGTATGCGCGGAATCGTCACGGGGCGTTCCATGTTCGCGTTCTGGCTGTCGGGCATCGAGGACACACCGGAACGCTCAGGCGAGATCTGCGTCGCCGAGATCTTCGGCTCCGCCGTGGGCGACGGGTACGCGGAGGTGGGGATGGGACTCCACTCCTTCCGCGACCCGGCGCTGACCGAGGAGTGGTCCACCGAACGCCTCCGGCTCGACGTCGCGGCTTTCCACACGTACGGCGTGGACTGGCTCCCGGAGTCGCTGGCGTTCACGGTGGACGGCGAGGTCGTACGACGCGTGGCCCAGTCACCGGACTACCCGATGCAGCTGATGCTCGGCGTCTTCGACTTCCCGGACAAGGTGACGGACGACGCCTCCGCCGTACCGGAAATGATCGTTTCCCACGTGCACGGCGAGCCGCTATAGAGAAGGCGCGGGAGGAACCGCGCGACCGCCGCGAGCGTCCGATCGTTCCTCTACCTCGGGAGTTCGCGATGCGCCGGCTGGGCTTGATCGTGGCGGTCGTGCTCCTCCAAGGGTGTTCCGGTGGTCATGCCGTCCTCGCGCCGGCCGTCTCGCCGGGGCCCGCCTGGCGGGCCGGGGAGATCAAGGAGTGGCGTACGGCCTGCTCATCGATATCCACAGGGGTGTTGAAAAGGTTGCGGGTCGTCCCCAACGGCGTTACGCCCTGCACCTGGCGGGAGGACGCCCAGGACCAGGACGATCATGTCGAGCGGACGCTCAGTGTCACCGGGCGCCTGTACGAGCCGTCGGCGGTCAGTGCGACCGATGCCGCGCGGCGCGGGTTCGAAGTGCCGCAGGGGTGGGAGAAGCTCGGCAAAGGTGTTCCCGTCCGGGGTCTCGGTGACGAGGCGAAGATCGTACGGCGGTTCCTGCCCGGGGTCGCGCAGCGGCGGATCACGCTCGCCGTACGCCTCCGCAACGCCGTGACCTCGATCGACGTCACTGAGGAGTCGCTGCTCGATCGGTATCGCGGGCGGGTTCCGTCGTTCGGGGTGATCGAGGCGGCGGCGGTGGACGCGGCCCGGGACGTTCTCAAAGGGCTCGGTTCTCAGACCGGTGCGCAGCCGGCTCCGGCGTACCTTCCAACGGAGCTGCGGACGATCTCGGTGGACTGCGGGCCGGCGGCGCGGGTCGTACGCGGGGTGTCCAAGCATGGCGGTTGTGAGTGGGACGAGAACGACGGGGAGCGGCCCTCGCTGACCGTGGCGGCCGAGGTGATCGCTCCGAGTCCGGCTACGGGTGAGAGCGGGACGCGGATCGCGACGGCGCTGTTCGGGCAGTGGAAGCACAGTGTCGCCCGTGCGCCGAAGCTGGGCGACGAGGCCGCGCTCGACCATTTCACGTTCGAGTCCGGCCTTTCCCGTAGCAGCTCGATTCTCGTACGCCGCGCGAACCTGCTCGTCTTCGTCGACTACGGCCTGTGGCACCACCCGGGCGTCTCCGCGATGGACGCCCAGGTCATCGCGCTCGCGAACGGCGTGCTGAAGGGCCACCCGCGGTGAGCGCGAGTGGCCCTCCGGCTACGAACCGCTCAGGTTGAGCTCCGCGGCCGAGCTCCAAGGCCCGCGATTGCCGGCCTCGGTGGTCGCGGTGAGCCGGACGTACCGGGCGGTGGATCCGGTGAAGGTCACGTTCTTCAGGTCGCCGTTGTCGGCGAACGTGCCGGTGGTGGCGCTCCTCCACGCCGACCCGTCGGTGCTGAGCTCGATCTTGTACGCGCCGATCCGGCCGTTCTCGTACCCGATGCCCTCGGCCGGGCGCGGCAGGTAGGACAGGCCGGACACGGTGTGGGTGGCGTGCATGTCGATCGTGATGCTGTGCGGCAGCGCGGCGGGGGCGCTGCCGCTGTACCTGCTGTGCCAGTACGTCGAGGAGCTACCGTCGATCGCGGCGGAGGCCGGGGCGTTCTCCGCCGAGGTCTCCTCGCTGTCCGCGCTCACGGTCCAGCCGGTGCGGGGCAGCTGACCGGGCGTTCCGCCCGACGTGGAGTACGGCGTGTTCCACAGGGACTTGTACCGGTCGGCCGCCGCCTGGTGCTTGCCGTAGCCGCAGGCGGAGTCGTGGATGGTGAACTGGCAGCCGAAGTCCGTCGAGCCGTCGAAGTACGACTCGTACGCCAGGCCGGTGGGCGACGACGCCGCTTTCTGGAACGCCGTGCGCATCTGGGTGAGGAACGCCGGATCGGTCGAACCGTACGACTGGTCGCGGATCGCCCATTCGGGTGAGGCGAACGGCACGCCCTGCTGGGCGACCCAGTCGACCCAGGCGTTGATGCCGAGGGGTTCGCCGTTCGGCCCGAGCTTGTCCGGGCTGATCGGCACGTTGTTGCTGCCCAGGGCGTACGCGTCGGGGCCGGCGGCGTCCACGTACTGCTTGCCAGGGAAGAAGTTCCGTACGTCGAGGCTGCCGTTCGAGCTCTGGTTGTTGGGGTTCCAGATCAGCTTGAAGCCCGAGGAGACGCCCTTGACGGTGGTGTACCAGCGGATCCAGCAGGACTTGAAGGCCGCGGCGTCGCCGGGGTTCTGCTTCCAGGTGTACCAGTCGCCGTTGAACTCCCAGCCGAGGCGGATGAACGCGTCCGCGCGGGGCCAGGCGGCCTTCAGGTCGTTGGCCCAGGTCGAAATCTCCGACGTGGTGGCGCACCCATTCACGTTCTCGTTCTGCGCGTACATCGGCTGGGCGAGGGACAGGGCGCCGTCCCATTTGCCGTCGGAGTAGTAGTCGTGAACGGTGTAGAGGTTGTCCATGTCGTGCCAGTTGAGGACGCCATTGGAGTCCTTGGCGTCGTTCCAGGTCTCACTGACCTGGACCTTCTGGCCGCGCCAGTTGCCCCATTCGTCGCGGTCGGCGTAACCGACTCCGCTGAGCGCGTCCTTGGTGCCGACGACGGCCGGGTGGACCGACGCATGTGCTTGCGCCGGGGTGAGTGTCAGGGCTGTGACCAGGGTGATCAGGCCGGTGAGGGCGGCGCGACGCGCCTTCGATCTCCGATTTCGGAACATGCTCGTTGACCTTCCAAGGGGAGGATCTCGAGTGCGGCCGCACTGCTATTACCGATGAGAACGGTAGCTCACATAAATGAAATGTCCAGCCTAACTTTCTGTTCGCCGGCGGCTACCGCTAACTGGGGTTTATCGGTCTGTCAAGCGGCGTCGTTCGACAATGTCGGCAGCCTTTGACCTGCGGATCCGCGCCAATAAAGGGCAAAGTCGACTGTTGTCGGGATTGCATTAAAAGCATTAAAGCGGTGTCTTGTGGAGACGTGAAATGGCGGCGCCATTCGCCGCCGGGGCATGTTCGGGCACGTCGGGGCGGGTGTGGTGCCGCGGGGAGAGCGGCGCGTGATGGCGGGCATCCGTCTTTCCGCACGTCGGCGTCTTTTGAACCGGTTAAATTTCTGGCCGTCCGAGCACGGCTGGAAATGGCCGTCGCGGTGGCCGACACCGGTCTCGCCGACGCGGCGAGGGCCACCCGCAGCGGGTGGCCCTCCGGCTACGAACCGCTCACCCCTTGGAGTACGGCGCGTTCCACAGCGACGCGTACCGGGCGGCGGCGTCCGGGTGCTTGTCGTAGCCGCACGCGGAGTCGTGGATGGAGAACTGGCAACTGAAGGCGGTCGACCCGTCGAAGTACGACTCGTACGCCAGGCCGGTCGGCGACGACGCGGCCTTCTGGAACGCGGTGCGCATCTGGGTGATGTACTCCGGGTCCGTCGATCCGTACGACTGGTCGCGGATCGCCCACTCCGGTGAGGCGAACGGCACGCCCTGCTGGGCCACCCAGTCGACCCACGCGTTGATCCCCAGCGGCTCGCCGTTCGGGCCCTTCTTGTCGATGCTGATCGGCTGGCCGTTCTCGCTGAGCGCGTACGCGTCGGGGCCGGCGGCGTCGACGTACTCCTTGCCGGGCCAGAAGTCGCGGACGTCGAGGCTCGCGTTCGAGCTCTGGTTGTTGGGGTTCCAGATGAGCTTGAAGTCCGGGGAGACGGCCTTGACCGTGTCGTGCCAGCGGATCCAGCAGGACTTGAACGCGGCGGCGTCGCCGGGGTTCTGCTTCCAGGTGTACCAGTCGCCGTTGAACTCCCACCCGAGCCGGATGAACGCGTCGCCGCTGGGCCAGGCGTCCTTCAGGTCGTTGGCCCAGGTCGTGATCTCATCCGTGGTGGCGCATCCGTTGACATTCTCGTTCTGCGCGTACATCGGCTGGGCCAGCGATAGCGCGCCGTCCCATTTGCCGTCGGAGTAGTACTCGTGAACGGTGTAGAGGTTGTCCATGTCGCCCCAGTTGAGGACGCCATTGGAGTCTTTCGCGTCGTTCCAGGTCTCACTGACCTGGACCTTCTGGCCGCGCCAGGTTCCCCATTCATCGCGGTCGGCATAACCGACTCCGCTGAGCGCGTCCGTCGTGCCGAAGGCGGGCGTGGCGGTCTTCGCCTGCGCCGGAGTCGCTGTCGTCGCGGCGGCGGACGCCGCTGTGACCAGGGCAAGCAGGCCTGCCGCTACGGCGCGGCGCGCCGTTCTTCCGCGTGATTCGACCATAATCGTTGACCTTTCAATCGGTTGACCGCTCGCCCCTGAGTGCGGCCGTTCGGCTATTACCGATGAGTACGGTAGCCCAAAAAATTGAAAAGTCCAGCTTTGATTCAAAGTGCGACGGAACAGGGTTCGTGGAGCCTGTCAAGAGCGTGCGTTCGACAATGTCGGCAGCCTTTTATCGCCATTTCAGTGTCGCGTGAACGCCTATTCGAGCAGTGAAATGCGGCCGAAAAACAATTGTCGTGTCGGTCAATGGAGCGGCCTCGGCGCACGTTCGGCCACGTCAGGGCCCGTGCGGGCCTCCGATGTCGCCTGTGCGGCGCGGGCTCGCGAACCGGCTTCCCGCACGTCGGTGACTTTTGAACCGGTTAAATAGATGGCACGCCGGGAAACGCGGAAACTCGTCCGCGACGGCCGTGCGGGGCCGGGTCTGTCGTACCCGGCTTCTAGGTTGGTGCGCGTGAACCGTACCGATCGCCTGTACGCCCTGGTCGAGGAGTTGCGGGCGATCGCGCCCCGTCCGCGCAGCGCGCGCTGGCTCGCCGGCCGGTTCGAGGTGAGCGCGCGTACGGTCGAGCGCGACATCAGCGCGTTGCAGCAGTCAGGGGTTCCGATCTACGCCGAGCCCGGCCGTACGGGCGGCTACTGCCTCGACAAGGCGCGTACGCTGCCGCCGGTCAACCTGACGCCCGGGGAGGCCGTCGCGATGGCGGTGGCGTTGCGGGGGCTGGAGGGCACGCCGTTCAAGGCGACCGCGGGTACGGCGCTGCGCAAGCTCGTCGCCGCGATGCAGCAGAACGACGCCGCCGCTGCCCACGCCATGGCCGCCCGCATCCACCTGCTCGGCGACGACGTCGCCACTCCGTCGATGCCGCGCGTGGTGGCCGACGCGCTGTCCACGGGCCGCGTCCTGCGCATCGCGTACGGCGACCGCGAGGGCGCCGCCACTATGCGCGACATCGAGCCTCTCGGCTACGTCGGCACGGCGACGCACTGGTACCTCATGGCCTGGTGCCGGCTACGCGACGCCCTGCGCGCGTTCCGTACGGACCGGATCTCCTCGGTCTCGATCACCGCCGAGGTCCCCGCACCGCGCTCGCTGCGCAGGGAGGACCTCGACATACCCCACGGAAAGGTCCATCAGCTCAGCTTGAGCTGACCGACGGCGGCGTGAACACCGCGAAGTGGTTGCCGGCCGGGTCGAGCAGGTGCGCGAAGTTCACCCCGACCGGGTTGACCTCCGGCCCCCGCTGAACCTTCCCGCCGGCCTCCTCGGCCCGCCGGCACGCGGCCTCGACGTCCTCGACCAGCACCGTGAAGACCGCGTAGCCGGGCATCTTCCCCTTGGTCGCGAAGAGGCCCCCGCGCAGCCCTTCGCCGTCGCCCGTGGTGAAGATCTGGTACGCCGGGTCCGTGCTCTTCGTGCCGTCATGCGCGACCGTCCAGCCGAACACATCGCCGTAGAACCGCTCCGCCGCCGCCGGGTCGTCGGTGCCGATCTCGAACCAGCCGATGCCGTTGAAGCCCGCCATGTCACACCCCTCGCGTCGCACCAGGCGTTTCCTGGATGACTCCACCCTCGCGGCCGGCGGCGACACCCTCCTGTCGGTGTTTCCGCGGCGCGTACATCCAGGTGTGAGGCACGGTCAGACCGGTCGTCGGCCCGCGTACGAGCATCAGCGCGGCCTGGACGGCGGTGACGGCGAACAGCAGGCCGAGGAGGGTTCCGTGAACGATCACGAACGGTCCCCAGGTACGCGTCATCGTCAGGTGCACGAGCAGGGTGAGCAGCATGCCGCGCCCGACGATCGCCGTCGCGGAGATGATCGCCTCCTCCTGCCGCGCCGGAGGCCCCGAGGCCAGCGCCCAGAGCAGGCCCAGCGCGATGGCCAGGCAGACGGCGTAACCGGCGTAGAGGGCAGGCGTCGGGTAGGGCACGGCCGCGAGCAGCATGACCGTACCGGCCACCCAGCAGCAGGCGCTGAGGCCGCAGGTCCAGCGGCGCCCGTGCCGTACGAGGAAGGTCCGCTTGCCGAACATCTCGTCGCCCTGGACGTCGCGGAAGTCCTTGAGCAGGATCCGGCCGATGAAGGCGACGTACAGGCCCGCGAGCATCCACGGCCGCACGGTGCCGCCGCCGGCGATGACGCCGACGAGGTACGGGACGGCGACGTAGCAGGCCGGCAGCACGAGTGAGGCGAGCACGCCCCGGCCGGAGAGCCGCAGCGGGCGCAGCGAGTACGCCGCGCTCACCACGAGCCCGGGGACGACGACGGCGACCGCGGCGGTACGCAACGTCGCGGCGGCGGCCAGTGCCAGGATGGCGCCGGTGACCGCCAGGACGACCAGGTCACGGCGGTCACCGGTCCCGGCCACCAGGGGCCGCCGCCGGTCGCCGGGGAGGTTCACCCGGTCGACGGCCTCGTCGGCGAGGTCGTTGCAGGCCACGGAGAACATCAGGTAGCCGACCACGACGACGAGCACGTGGCCGAGGAGGACGGGGTCGGCGCCTCGGCCGGTCTGCGCCAGCCCGAGCGCGGCGTACATGGCGAGGAGGACGACGACCGCCGGGCGGGCGACGGCGAGCATGAGGCGCATCCGCCGCATCACTTGTTGCTCCCGTAGTTGTTCATCGCGAACAGGAAGACGAAGAAGAGCCCGGCGGCGACCAGGCCGAGGGCGACCATCAGGAAGGTGGCCACCGTCGCGGCGACGAGAAGGCCCTTCTGGGCGGTCCTCACCCAGGGCCGGAGTTCGTCTCTTGAGGGGTCCATGCGCCGAGCATCGCCCGCCGCGCGGCGGAGCGCCTGAGCACGATCACCCGACTTCGGGTGAGTACTTCAGCTCAGTCGAGGCCCTGCTCCAGGGCGTACCGCACGAGCTGTGCCTTGTTGTGCAGCTGGAGCTTGGTGAGGGTGTTCTGCACGTGGTTCTGCACCGTACGGTGCGACAGCGTCAGGCGCTCGGCGATCTCGCGGTACGTCAGCCCCTTCGCGACCAGGCGCAACACCTCGGTCTCGCGCGCGGTCAGCCGTGGAGCCGCGACCGGAGCCTCCACGCCGACGAGCCGCCGGTACTCACCGAGGACCAGACCGGCCAGCCCTGGTGTGAAGACGGCCTCACCGGCCGCCGCCCGCCGTACGGCCGCCAGCACCTCGTCGAGCCCCGCCGACTTGACCAGGTACCCGGTCGCGCCGGCGCCGATGGCGTCGAGCACGTCCTGCCGCTCACCGCTCGCGGAAAGGACGAGCACCCGGACCTCGCCGTCGTCGGCCAGCAGCCGCCGCGTCACCTCGGCGCCGGGAAGGTCGGGAAGATGCAGGTCGAGCAGGACGACCCTGGGCCGGGTGGCGCGAGCGACCCTCAGCGCCTGCGCGCCGTCACCGGCGGTACCGGCCACGACGAACCCGGCCGCGGCCAGCTTCTCCGCCATCGCGTCCCGCCAGATCGGGTGATCGTCGACGACGGCGACGCTGATCGGCCGGTCAGGGCGTACGGGTTCCCCATCGGTTCCGTGTCGTTCCGGCGGGGTCACGCTCGGCTCCTCGGGCTACGCGTCGGATCGTCAGGGCTCATGGGGTCCCAGTCCGTCGCCGGGGTTCCCGCAGTACGTGTCGGCTGGTCAGGTTCTGGGGACACGGAGCTCGACCTCCGTTCCGCGTCCCGGCGTCGAGGTCACGGTCGCCTCCCCGCCCACGTCGCGGATCCGTCCCATGATCGACTGCGCGAGGCCGAGGCGGCCCGCCGCGGACGCCTGCTCTGGCCGGCCTGCGGCGAATCCGACGCCATTGTCGCGGATGCCGACCGTCACCGCCTGATCCTCCTCCTCGATGAGGATCCAGGTGCGGGCGTCGGGGCCGGCGTGCCGCCGGACGTTGGAGAGCGCCTCGTCCGTCGCCGCCGCCACCGCCAGCGCGCTCTCCTCCGGAAGCGGCACCGCGTACGCCGGGCACGAGACCTCCACCCGATCTCCGGCATGGGCTTCCAGCAGCGCGCGTACGTCCAGCCGCCCGTCACCGGCGGGCGCCGGCGTCATGGCCACGAGCGACCGCAGCGCGGTCTCCTGCTCCCCGGCGAGCCGTCCGAGCTCGGCGGCCTCGCCCCCGAGCTCCCGCCCGCGCGCGTGGACCAGCGCCAGCACCTGAAGCACCGAGTCGTGGATGTCCCGCGCGATCCGCCGCCGCTCGGCCGTCGCCGCGTCGAGCCGCGCGGCGCGCTCCACGGCCGCCTCCGCCTGCCGCGCGAGCCGTACGACATAGCCGCCGACCAGCCCGGCGATCACGAGGAGCACGATCCCGTTGAAGGTGTTCTGCGCCAGCGTGCCCCGCTCGACGAGGTCCGCCGCCGAAACCGCCACGGCCCCGGCAAGCCCGACCCACGGCCCGCCGATCACCGCACACGCCAGTACGGGCGCGGCGGCCCAGGACGCGGGCAACGTCGCCGAACCATGATCGATCTGCGCGGCGGTGTCGACCACCCGCGTCCCGAGCACGAGCAGCACGGCGACGACGACGTCGAGCCCGACGAACCAGGGCCTGCGCTTCTCCGGCCGCGCGTACGCCACCATCGCGACCACCGACCAGACGGCCATGATCGCGAGGGCGGCGTACGCGCGCGCGGGGTGCGCGTAGTCGTCGTGGTCCCGCAGGACGAGGAGCGCCGCGTAGACGAGAGTCGCGAACCGGAAGACCCCGACCGCCCGCCACAGCTGCTCCACCACGAGAGCGACATTACGGCCTCAACCGCCGCTCTGGATGCCTGCTCACGCGGAGTGCCGAGCCTTCTCGTACGGTCGACTCGGTGCCGTGCGCTGAACGGCTTGGCGTTTCCCCACGTCCCGCGGTGTTCTTCGACCCCCAGAGCTTCTACGAGGGCACCCGTTGCGTGCCCGCCCAGACCGACCACCTCCTGGGTACGACGCCGACCACCGTCGGCGGCGGGTACGCGGGCATCGAAGACGGTGCCTGCTGACCCGGCCGCCTCGGGTGCCGCCTCGACCGGCGGAGGACGTCACATCAGGACGAATGAGAAATCCATCCTCGTCCTGCGGTTCAGCGGGATATCGATCTTGACTCTGCGAGCGATCTCATTGCGGCTGATGCCCAATCCATGAGCGATGAGCCGTTCGGGACGGACCGGCACGGGATCGTCGAACGTGACCGTGATGTGAAGGGGCCACGGGTCGTCGGGAACGGGTGGTGCGTGGAGTTCCCAGCATCCGTCCCAGGCGAGCGCGAACCGGTTGTGCCGGGCGATCAACGGGTCGAAAAGGGTGTCCACGACGAGGGAATGTGAGTTTGCCGAATAGCCGGCCAGAAGGCCGGCGGACAGTGAGCGGACCGGGACGCGGTCGTGGACGGTGAGCTTGCCGGTCCGGCCGCAGGAAACGCAGTTGACCAGGAGCCAGACGTCGAGAAGTTTGCCGTTGGAGTTGACGCGGAACCTGCCGTCGCCGACGGTGGCGCGGCTTTCTGGGCAGGTCACGCACCGGAGGGCGAGCAGGGGCAGGCGGGTGCGCCGCACCGCCCAGGGCAGCACGATATGAGGATGTGAAGACATGATCTCTCTGAAGACCTGACGGAGAGCACGGAAAACAGAGCCGACGGCGTGGTCGGCGACCGATGCGCAGGAAATGTCAGGTCTAAAGAGCAGGCGGCGTCATGCGCGCGAAGTCCTCACGTAGGGGTGCGAGCCCAAGCTAGGCGACCGCCGTCCACGAGCTCCACCCATTTTCGCGACCGCCGTCGGGCGCGGCCGAGCCGGCGGCAACACCCGCCGGCCATCTCCACCAGACGTCGGACCGGCGCCCGCTCGGTGTGGTCCACCACCGTCCGCGCCGATCCCGAACCGCAGTCCAGACGGCGCGACGTGGCATTCCTGGCCGAAAACCCTCCGTGATCCGCGAAGTTCGCGCAGACTTAGGTGACTTTCCGAACAAATCCCCATGAACCTCCATCAACTCCAGGTGAACCTTGCCGGAACTACGCCCGGCAACGGTGCATCGGGCATCGAAGGGGATCTTCCAATGCAGAAAACGCTGACCGCGGCCGGGCTGGCCGTGGTGATGCTGGGCGCCGGGGCCGTACCCGCCGTCGCCGCGAGCGCCCCAAGCTGGCGCACCTCGTACCTCAGCAAGGACACCGGCTACGACGACTTCTATCTCGACTCCGTCGCCGCCGTCGGCAAGAAAGACGCCTGGGCCGTCGGGTCGAAGCAGAAGGGGGCGGGAGCGAGCGGCGCGGTTCTGCACTGGAACGGCGCGAAGTGGAGCGCGGTCACGATTCCCGGCAGTACGGGATCCTTCCAGGCCGTCGGCGGCTCGTCGCCGACCAACGTCTGGGTCATGGGCGACACCGCCCACGGCGTCAGCGCCGCGTGGCACTGGAACGGGAAATCCTGGACCTCCGTCACCACCAACTTCCGCGCCGGCGGCGTCGCGGTCCTGAGCACGACCGACGCCTGGGCCGTCGGGGGCGACGAGTCCGGCAAGGGCCAGAGCCTGCACTGGGACGGCAAGAAATGGCACATGGTGCCGATGCCGTTCACCGCTTTCAGGGTCAGCGCCGTTTCCAAGAACGACGTGTGGGCGGTCGGCGAGAACCCGAACAACCAGCCGTACGCCGCACACTGGAACGGCACGAAGTGGACGGCCGTGACGCTGCCCAAGGTGACCGTGCCCAAGGGCGACAGCGGCTTCGCCTACCTCGCCGACGTCACCGCGATATCGAAGAACAACGTGTGGGCGGCCGGCCGCTTCTACTACATCCAGCCAGGGAAACCCGGTCACAACCGGACCGTCCTCATGCACTGGAACGGCAAGAAGTGGAGCCTCGCCATCGGTACGCACGGGACCTTCGCCCTGAGCGTCACCTCTGACGGCGCCGGCGGCGTCTGGTGGACGACCTTCTACAACTCATACGTCCACCGGACGAAGAGCGGCCAGGCCACGGTCTACGCGGAGCCGAAGCCGTACGGCCGAAACGGCATCGACATCCGTGACATCGACGGCGTACCCGGAGGAGCCGGAAAGGTCCTCGCGGTCGGCCAGGTCGCGCCCGCCACCGGCGACCAGTCCTGGGACGCCATCGCCCAGCAGTACGGCAACTGAGAACATGCGGCGGGTGCCCCCGGGCACCCGCCGTACGTAGGTAACGGGCCTAACCGAACCCGCACGGATCCCCCATGGCAGTCGTGATGTCGGAGCCCGGGTAGTCGTGGTACTCAGAGGCGATCATGGTCGCCCCAACCACGAACGGTGCGCTACCACCCACAGCGATCGTCACGGCCTTCGCCGTAGCTCCCATTCTCCTGTCAGCCTGGTCCTCGAAGGTGACCGGGTCGGCGACGCGGCCGGGACAGAACACCGTCTGCCAGCGGCGAACACCGGCCCGACCGGGCTCGACGGGTCACTACAGTCCAGTCTCATGACGACGGTCACAACACGCACGATCGAATACCCGGCCGACGACCTGACGATGATCGGACACCTCGCGCTCCCCGCCGGCGTCGACCGCCGGCCCGCGGTCCTGATCGGGCCCGAGGGGCTGGGGCTCAGCGACGTCGAGCGCCACCGGGCCGACGCCCTGGCCGAGCTGGGATACGTGGCGCTGGCCTTCGACATCCACGGCGGGCGCTATTTGGGCGACCCCGAGGAGATGCTGGCCCGTTGCATGCCGCTACTCGCCGACCCCGACCGGATGCGGGGCATCGGCCACGCGGCGCTCGACGTGCTGCGCGCCGAACCGCGGGCCGACCCCGACCGGATCGCCGCTATCGGCTACGGCACCGGGGGCGCGATCGCACTGGAACTCGGGCGCGACGGCGTCGACCTGCGCGCGATCGGAACGATCAACGCAGTGACCACGGGCCGACCGGGCGAGGCGGCAGCGCATTCGCTGCCCGGTGTGGGCCGGGGTCGGGTCCGAAGACCCGATCATGCCGCCCGCGCAGCGGGACGCGTTCACCGCCGAGATGCAGGCCGCAGGCGTCGACTGGCGCCTCGTGGTCTACGGCGGAGCCCTGCACGCCTTCCACCACCCACCGGTCGACCACGCCGTGGTCCCCGGCGTCGGCCACCACCCACGGCACGCGCAACGGGCCTGGCGCGACATCGTCGACCTGCTCGCCGAGTGCCTGCCCGTAACGGAGTGATCTGAGGTGATCGGCCTGTCGTGGAGTTCCGTCGTCTGAGAAGACGCTCACGGCGCTCAAGCAGCCCGGCGAGCAGCTCGATTCGTAGGTGTTGCTGTACTTCGCTGCCGTACGGCATAGAAAAGGGCCGCTTGCAATGATCGCAAGCGGCCCTTGACCTGTGTCGGGGTGGCGGGATTCGAACCCACGACCTCTTCGTCCCGAAGCAATTTCAGTGCGTCGATCTAGGTCTGACTGAGTCGAACGGGGCACCTCTCACCTGCACCAACGCCCTTGAGGTGTCGCGGTGGGCCGAGTGGAGTCGGAAGGCGTTGGCTCCCCTGATTGGCTCCCCGCGGCTCCCCTTTGGGTGGGGGAGGAGCCCGCATGGCTATCGAGATCCACATAGAGCCGTTGACGGCCAGGTTCGCGTCTACCGGCACCGGTCGAGTCATCCGCAGCGATGGTCGACGGCCCGCCGGCATCGGTCGCTCGTACGTACCGACGCCCCCGCGCTGGCCACGGCCCACACCGGCATCGCCATGGGCCGCGCCGGATCCGACCTCGCGCTGGAGACCGCCGACGCCGTCGTGGTCCTGGCCGGGCACCTGCCGTTACCGCTGGGAGTCGCCGGCCACGAAGGCTCCACCATCATCGTCGGACTCAACGGCCTGCGCCTGCTGGCCGACACCGCCTGGAAACGAGCCCGACCCCAGACGGGGCCGTGGTCATATACGGCCGAGAATTCCCGCTAAGGACGTGTGACACGGGTCCAGCTACTGGTCCGGCGTCTTCGTGGTGATGGAGCATGGGCGGTGAGCACTGGCCGGGGAGTCGTCAGCGGGCGGTGCCTTTATCTTGCGGGCGTGTGGTGCCGGCCAGGCGGAGGATCGCGGCGAGGCCGTCGGTGGTTCCGGGCCAATGGCGTTCGATGGTTTGGGGTCCGGCGTGGCGGATGACCGAGCGCAGCGCGAGGGCGACGATGATGGCATCGTCGGCGTAGCCGATGATCGGGATGAAGTCGGGGACCAGGTCGATCGGGATGAGCAGGTAGGCCGTTAGCAGCCACAGCCGGATCCGTACACCGCGGGGCAGGGTGGGATCGGTGGCGAGGCGTTTGAGGAGGCGGACCAGGTCGGGCAGCATGCGCAGGGCCTCGCGCAGCGCGACCAGGTCGAAGCGGCCCTTGGTGGCCCATAGCGCGGCGATCACGGCGAGCCACAACACCACGAGCCCGGCGGCGATCCCGATCCCGATCTCCCACACCATGTTGGTCACCTTGATGTCCTCCCGGTTCAGTGAGGGCCGGTGAGGATGGCGCGGGCCTCACGGGTGGCGTAGAAGACCAGGACGTAGCCGGCGATGGGATCGGCCTGCCAGAGGCCGGCGGCGGCGTTGAGGACGAGACCGGTCATGACGGCGGCGGCGAGGATCGCGTCGATGAGCGTGATGCGGCCCTCGGCGGAAAGGACCGGGTTGCCCAGGGCGGCGCCGGTGCGGACCTTGCCGTAGGCCAGGGCGGACATAACGGCGGCGGTGATGGCGGTCCAGGCGATCCCGCCCAGGCTGTGCGCGGCGTGGTGCCCGCAGGCCAGGGCCCAGGTGGATTGGATGAGCAGGTACGCCGCCAGGGCGATGAACGCGTAGGCGATCAGGCGCAGGGCGCGGCGCCGGCGTTGCTCACCGGTGCCGGACAGTTCCCACACCACCACTGCTGAGGCGCCGATCTCGATGGCGGAGTCCAACCCGAACCCGGCGAGTGCCACCGACCGGGCGGCGATGGCGATGACGGCGAGGATCACCACGCCGATCACGTTCCAGCCGAGCGTGGCGTACTCCAGCGCGAAGCCGCGCCGCAGCAGGCGGGTTCGCTCGGCGGGGGCCAGCACAGGTGGCGCGTTCATGAGCGGCAGTCTGCCAGCAGACCGGGTGGTCAGCGGGTGCGGCGGCGGGCGGCCGGGTCGTGTTCGGCGGTGACGCGTGCGGAGGTTTCTTCGCCGAGGCGGACGTAGTGCCCGAGGCTGGCCAGGTGCTGGTGGCGAACTAAAACCGAATCACCCGGCGCCGACACCCAAGCCACTCACTGGCCTGCAGCTCAGTCCTTAGCGGGAATTCTCGGCCATATATGACAACTGATCGCTATTGCAACTGATGGAATTAGCGGTCATCCGACACATCTGCTTGGCGTTGGCGGAGGCTCGTCAGAGTGCGGAGCCTGTTTCGCGTTCGGCGAGGTATTCGTCGAGCAGGTCGAACAGGACGTCGATGACGAGCTTTTCCTGCCTTGAGGAAGGTCCCAGTGGTCCCAGCCGTCTGGGAGGGCGATGTGGCGCACGTGTCCTGGCCAGGCATGATTGCAGTCCTGGCCGCGGCGGGCGATGAGCCAGTCCGTCCATCCCCGCAGGCCAGGTCCGCCATGGCGCATGGCGTGCTGGTCGTAGCCGGTCAGTAGCGCTTCCAGGCCCGTCAGCCGGCCGCCGAAGACGAACATTCCCGGCCGGCGTCTGATATTGGCGAAGTACTCGCGCTCGCTCATCTCGGCCAGGCTCTTGGTCACGGCTCATGCTCTCACCTGTGCACTTGCCATGACGATTACTTCTGATGAAGGATTCTTCCTTCTGATGTAATCGGTTGGAGGGTGGCGGAACCAGCAGCTCGCCCGCAACCTGGCGTTCTCCACGATCGAGGGTCGGGAGAACGCGGTGAAGGCGTTCACTCGGCACGCGGACGCGTTCCCCTGGAACTGGGCGCCGCAGATGGTGGACGAGTGGCTGGCTGACCTGCGAGCTGTTCGGCATCTGCGGCAGTCGACGTTGCGTAACTACGCCGAGGCCATCCGTTCGTTCTGTGCCTTCCTCACCGATCCAGCCTATGGCTGGGCCGGCGAATGCGAGCGGCGGTTCGGCACCCACCCGATCCAGGTCTGCCATGAGTGGAACACCGCCGTCCACCTGCAAGAAAGCGAAGCCGACCCGGCCAAGCGGGCGTTCACCCGCGATGAGTTGCAAGCCTTCTTCGATCACGCCGACGACCAGATCCACCGGGTCCGTGGGGCGGGCCGCAAGGGCTGGCTCCCGGCGTTCCGCGACGCGACCCTGTTCAAGACCGCCTACGCCTACGGGCTGCGCCGGCGCGAGACCCGGATGCTCGACCTGGTCGACTTCAGCCGCAACCCGCACGCTCGCCAGTTCGGCGACTTCGGCATCTGCTACGTCCGCTGGGGCAAGGCGATGAAGGGCTCACCGCCAAAACGCCGCAGCGTCCTGACGGTCGGCCCACGCGACGGCGTTGGCGGGATGGACTGGATCGTCGACATCCTCCAGCAGTGGGTACCGTGGCCCGCCCCGGGGTCGCCCGCGCCGATTCGCCAGCGCTCTGGCCTTCCGAGCGCAGCCCCCGGATCGGGTTCTCGCAGATGAACGCCCGCTTCGCCGCCGGACTCTGGAGCTTCCAGACGAAGCCGTCGACACCCTGCGAGAGCACCACCGACGTCAGGCGGAAGAGCGCCTGGCGGCCGGTGAGCTGTGGCAGGACGACCAGCTCGTCTTCTGCTCGCCGACCGGCACGCGGCTCGATGCCGCGAACGTCCGGCGAGCGTTCCGGCTGATCACGAAGAAGGCCGGCATCGGAGAGGAGTGGACACCCCGCGAGCTACGTCACTCGTTCGTCAGCATCATGAGTGACAGCGGCGTCTCCATCGAGACCATCGCCGATCTCTGCGGCCACGCGGGGACGGCGGTGACCGAGGAGGTCTATCGGCATCAGCTCAAGCCGGTGATCACCAAGGGTGCCGAGACCATGAACACCATCTTCAAGAAGCAAACCGCTTAGTGAGCTGGCTCCCCGTTTGGCTCCCGAAGGCCATACAAGATCGAAATGGGGCTCCGGAGCGAACTCCGAAACCCCATCTGAACTGCTAAAACGAAGTCGGGGTGGCGGGATTCGAACCCACGACCTCTTCGTCCCGAACGAAGCGCGCTACCAAGCTGCGCTACACCCCGCGGCTACAGGTCGCCTCTCAGCGCCTGCGCCTCGTCTACTCTAGCGGACATTCACCCCTCCTCGCGCCCGAGTATTCACGAGCCCGGTACGAGAGTGAGGAGGGAGGCCTCCGGAGGGCAGCAGAAGCGGACCGGGGCGTACGGGGACGTGCCCAGGCCTGCGGATACGTGGAGCCAGGACGCGCCGTTGCGGTGGAGGCCCTTCACGCGTGGTTTGTCGATGCCGCAGTTCGTCACCAGGGCGCCGTAGAACGGGACGCACAGCTGGCCTCCGTGCGTGTGGCCGGCGAGGAGGAGGCGGTAGCCGTCGGCGGTGAAGCGGTCCAGGTTGCGGGGTTCTGGGGAGTGCATCACGCCGATGCTCAGCGCGTCTCCCGACACCGGGCCCGCGATCGAGTCGTAGCGGTCCTTGTTGATGTGCGAGTCGTTGATGCCCGCGAGGTCGATCTCGGTGTCGCCGACCTTGATGCTGCCGCGGTGGTTGTTGAGGTCCAGCCAGCCGGCGGAGGTCATCGCCGAGCCGAGTTCGCGGTACGGCAGGTCGGGCACGGTGCGGACCTTGTAGTCCTTGCCGCTCGTACGCCACAGGTAGCGCGCGGGGTTCTTCGGCACGGGGGAGTACATGTCGTTCGATCCGTAGACGAACACGCCCGGGCGGTCCAGCAGGGGCCCCAGGAGCTCCAGGAACGGGCCGATGGCGTCGCGGTGGGAGATCGAGTCGCCGGTGTTGACGACGAGGTCCGGCTCTAGGCGGTCCAGGGCGGCGACCCATTTGATCAGGCGGCGGCGGCCTGGGGTCAGGTGGGTGTCGGAGATGTGCAGGATCTTGATCGGGCGCTGGCCGGGGGCCAGGACCGGGACGTCGAAGCGGCGGAGGTGGAACCAGTTGCGCTCGATGACGGACGCGTAGCCGACTCCGGCGACCCCGGTGGCGAGGGCTCCGAGCGGGAGGGCGTATCTCTTCTGCACCCCCCCATACTCCCAGACCCCGTAACCATTATTGGAAGGCGTCACAGCACTGTGGCAGGGCAAGATGTAACGCATGTTGAAGGAGAAGCTGAAGGCCGACCTTACGGCTGCGATGAAGGCGCATGACGAGGTTCGCACTCGTACGCTGCGGATGACCCTGACGGCCCTCACCAACGAGGAGGTCGCCGGTAAGCAGGCGCGCGAGCTCTCCGACGACGAGATCGTCAAGGTCGTGCAGCGTGAGGCGAAGAAGCGCCGCGAGGCCGCGGAGGCGTTCGCCGACGCGGGGCGTACGCGGCAGGCGGAGGCGGAGCGGGCCGAGGGTGTCGTCCTCGACGAGTATCTCCCGGCTCAGTTGTCCGACGCGGAGCTGACCGAGCTCGTCGCCGGGGCGATCGCCGAGACCGGTGCCGACGGGCCGCGGGCGATGGGTCAGGTCATGAAGGTCGTGACGCCGAAGGTCGCGGGTCGGGCCGACGGTAAGCGTGTGTCGGGCGAGGTCAAGCGGCAGCTCACCGGCTGATACGGCACGAAAAAGGGGCTCCTCGTCACTGACGAGGAGCCCCTTTTCATGAAGGAGGCGTCAGAACGGCCAGGGAAGGCCCTTCTTGTTCTTGCGCGGGTGCCCGCCCGCGCCGTTCCCGTTGCTGACGAAGATCATCACTGAGGTGGACTTGTCGCTCTGGGAGTTCGCGCTGGGCGAGGTGTACGCGACGGTGCCCTTGCGCTCGTTCGAGTCGATCGCGCGCGGCGACACCTGGACGGGGAACCCGGCGGCCTGGATCCGCTGCTGCGCGAGGGCCACCGGAAGCCCGTGCACGTCCGGGACGCGCGCCTGGTCGATGGTGGCGAAGTCGTTCACCGGCGTGTGGAAGGACGAGGGCCTCGTCCCGCGCAGCGCGCTCTCCATCGAGGCCTGCCAGATACGGCCGATCTGCGCGCCGTAGATGCCCGGGCTCGGGTCGCCGTACGGCGCGGCCGGGTCGCCGTACCAGACGGCGGCGGCCAGGTCGGGCGTGTAGCCGGCGAACAGCGCGCAGGAGTGCGCCTCGCAGGTGCCGGTCTTGCCGGCGGCCGGGCGGCCGATGCCGCGGCCGGCGCCGGTGCCGCTGGTGAGGACGCCCTGAAGGATCCTGGTGACCTCATCGGCGATGTCGGAGTCGACGCCCTTCGAGCACTTCGTCTTGGGCACCTTGACCTTGTGGCCGGTCGAGTCGGCGACGTCGGTGATGGCGATCGGCGTGCAGTACTGGCCGCGCGCGGCGAACCCGGCGTACGCGGCGGCGAGGTGCGTCACGTCGATGCTGTTCGTGCCGAGCACCTGCGACGGAACCTGCTGCAGCGCCTTGCCGTTGGACTGCCGCATCCCGAAGTTCTCGGCCATGTGGACGGCGTCGCAGAGGCCGACCTTCTGCTCCAGGTAGGCGTAGAAGGTGTTGATGGAGCCCCAGGTGCCGCTCTGGAGGTTCGCCGACTTGCGCTTCGACGTCTCGGCGTTGCCGAGGGTCCAGGGCTCGAAGTGGTTGCCCTTGCAGTCGGAGAACCCGCTGACCGTCGTGCTGTTGGGCGCGGGGAGCGTCGTGCCGACGCTGTAGCCCTTGTTCAGGGCCGCGGCCAGCGTGAAGATCTTGAAGGTCGACCCGGCGGAGTATCCGCTGTTGTACCCGTGCGCGTAGTCGGCCGCGAGGTTCAGCGTGGTCTGGCCCTTCGACTTGTGGTCGCCGTACGTCTTGCTGACCACCATGGCCTTGATCTCGCCGGTGCCGGGCTTGACCATCGCCTCGGTCGCGGTCTTGCTCTTGGACGGCCGCAGGGACAAGGCCTTCTGCGCGGCGGCCTGCGCCTTCATGTCGAGCGTCGTACGGATCGTGAGGCCGCCGCGGTAGAGCAGGCGTTCGCGGTCCGAGGCGGTCTTGCCGAAGGCGGAGTTGCCGAGGATCTCGTTCTTCACGTACTCGCAGAAGAACGGTGCCTTGCTGTCGGCGCAGTCGGTCTTGGGGTGCTTGATGTGCAGGGTGACGGGCTGCCCGATGTACTGGTTCGCCTGCTGCCTGGTGATCATCTTCAGGTCGGCCATGCGGTTGAGCACGACGTTGCGCCGGTCCGTGGCGCCCTTCGGGTTGATCTCGGGGTCGTAGAAGTACGGGCTGTTGGTGACGCCCGCCAGCAGTGTCGCCTCGGGGAGCGTGAGCTCGGAGGCGTTCTTGCTGAAGTAGTACTGCGCGGCGGCCTGCACCCCGTACGCCCCGGAGCCGAAGTAGGCGATGTTGAGGTAGCCCTCGAGGATCTGGTTCTTGGAGAGCTCCTTCTCGACGTTGACCGCGTAGCGAAGTTCCCGGAGTTTCCGCCCGAAGTTCGGCGCTTTCGCCGCCTCGGCGTCCTTGTCGGACTTGGCGCTCTCAACGAGGAGGTTCTTCACGTACTGCTGGGTGAGCGTCGAGCCGCCCTGCTTGATCCCGCCGTCCTGCGCGTTCGTGACGAGCGCGCGTACGGAGCCCTTCATGTCCAGCGGGCCGTGCTGGAAGAACCGGGAGTCCTCGATCGCGACGATCGCCTTCTGCATGATCGGCGACACCTGGTCCAGGCGTACGGACTCGCGGTTGTGGAAATAGAACTGGGCTATGACCTGGCCGTCCGCGGAGTAGACGCTCGTGCGTTCGGGTGGCGGTTTGAGGCTGAAGTCATCCGGCATGTTCTGGAAGCTGTCCGCCGCGTCGCGAGCCGCCATGCCGGCGCTGCCCACTCCGGGGAGGGCGATCAGGCTGACCAGAAGCCCTGCGACAACAGCCGCCCCCAAGAGTCGCATCAGCTTGACGATCGCTTGTTCCCGATCTTCCTTCGCACCCGTCACGCGACTAGGTTACGCGGGACGAGAGGTACATACTGCGCACCTCACCTGGAACGTATGACTAGTTCGTTGCCCTCAGATGGCCCGGAGGGGCTATTTCGAGAATGGGCCTATCGGGGGCTGTTGATTCGGTCCGCTCTTCCGTAAGTTCTTCCCCACGGCTTTCGTATGGCGGCCTGACGTCCGCGCCCGTCCGGCCGGGGCTCGCAAACGACACCGACCAAGGGGAGTGGGGCCAAGATGTGGATCACGGATTGGACCGCCCGCGCCGCCTGCCGTAACGCGGATCCCGACGCGTTGTTCGTGCAGGGGGCCGCGCAAAACAGGGCGAAGCTGATCTGTCGTGGCTGCCCTGTGCGTACCGAGTGCCTCGCGGACGCCCTGGACAACCGGATCGAGTTCGGTGTCTGGGGTGGGATGACCGAACGCGAGCGCCGCGCCTTGTTGCGCCGGCGCCCGGACGTCACCTCATGGCGTGAGCTGCTGGAAACCGCCAAGGAGCAGTACGAGCAGTCCCAGGACCCAGAAGAAGAGCTCGTCGCAAGCTGACTGAGATCGTGGCCCGGTCGCCGACGGCGGCCGGGCTTCGTCTTTGGGACAGGCCCTAGGCCGCGGGCTCTTCGGTCTCGCCGGCCAGCTCGCCCGCGATGCGCCGTAGTCCTTCGAGGTCGTGCACGTCTTCCGCCATCGCGCCCACCGTCGCCACCGGCACGGTCGGATGCGACGAGGTGAAGCTCTCGCACAGGCGCGACTCCCGTGCCGTGACCTGCATGCGTTCGGCGTGCAGGCGCAGCAGCGCGGAGGTCAGCTCGTGGTTGCCCCGCGACTCCAGGGTCTCGGCGGCGGCCTGGCTGCGTGCCGCCGACAGGTGTGAGGCGTCGGACCTGTGCAGGCGGTTCACGACCATCCCGGCCAGCGGCATGCGCTCGTCGGCGAGACGCTCCACGAAGTACGACGCCTCGCGCAGCGCGTCGCGCTCGGGCGCGGCCACGACGAGGAACGCCGTGCCGGGCGCCTGGAGCAGCTTGTACGTCTGCTCGGCGCGCTCGCGGAAGCCGCCGAACATCGTGTCGAAGGCCAGCACGAACGTCTGCATGTCCTTGAGCAGCTGCCCGCCGAGCACCTTCGTGATGACGCTCGTGAACATCCCGAACCCGGCGGTCACGACCTTCATCCCGAACCGCCCGCCGGCCTTGGCCGGGGCCATCAGGATCTTGATGAGGCGGCCGTCGAGGAAGCGGCCCATGCGTTCGGGGGCGTCGAGGAAGTCCAGCGCGGAGCGCGACGGCGGGGTGTCGACGACGATGAGGTCCCACGCGCCGGAGCGGTGCAGCTGGCCGAGCTTCTCCATCGCCATGTACTCCTGCGTGCCGGAAAGGCTCGAGGACAGCGACTGGTAGAACGGGTTGGCCAGGATCTGACGTGCGCGTTCGGGGTCGGCGTGCGCCTCGACGATCTCGTCGAAGGTGCGCTTCATGTCGAGCATCATCGCGTGCAGCTCACCCTCGGCGCCCTCCACGGGCCGCGGGGTGTTGTCCAGCTCGGTCAGCCCGAGCGCCTGCGCGAGCCGCCGCGCCGGGTCGACCGTGAGCACGACGACGTCACGGCCGCGCTCGGCGGCGCGTACGCCGACGGCGGCCGCGGTGGTGGTCTTGCCGACGCCGCCCGACCCGCAGCACACGATGATCTTCGTGTCGGGGTCGTCGATCAGCGAGTCGATGGTGAACACCGGAGGCTTCTTCGCCTTCCGCGCCGGACTCATGCGGCCCCCTGCTTCCTGAGCTCTTCGGCGAACTCATGGAGTCCGGCCAGGTCGATGCCGTCGCCGAGCAGCGGCAGCTCGTACTCCGGAAGCCGCGCGGCGGTGAGCGCCGCCTTCTCGCGTTCCTGCAGCGCGCTGCGCCGCGCGTGGTCGGCGGCCTCGCCGGCGAGGGCCTGGGCGACCTCCGCGGCGTCGTCCTCGATGCCGGCGGCCTTGACACCCAGCCGGATCGTCTCGACGTCGAGGCCCTTCCGCAGCGCCTGGTTCAGGGCGTCGTCGGCGAGGATCGGCGGGCGGACCATGTTGATCATCAGGCCGCCGACGGGCAGGCCGATCTCCTTCAGGTCCGCGACGCCGTCGAGGGTCTCCTGTACCGGCATCTCCTCAAGGAGCGTGACGAAGTGCACGGCCGTCTCCGGGCTGCGCATCACCCGCATCACGGTGTCGGCGTGGTTGCGGATCGGCCCGACCTTGGCCAGGCCCGCGACCTCGGCGTTCACGTTGAGGAAGCGGCTGATGCGACCGGTCGGCGGGGCGTCCATCACGACGGCGTCGTAGATGAAATGGCCCTTCTTGTCCTTGCGGCGTACGGCCTCGCTGGCCTTGCCGGTGAGCAGGACGTCGCGCAGGCCGGGTGCGATCGTGGTCGCGAAGTCGATGAGGCCGAGCTTGGTGAGCGCTTTGCCGGCCCGCCGGAGGTTGTAGAACATCTCGAGGTACTCGAGCATCGCCTCTTCGGGATCCACGGCCAGGGCGTACACGTCGCCGCCCTCAGGTGCCACCGCGACCTTGCGTTCCTCGTACGGGAGCGGCGGGCAGTCGAACAGCTGCGCGATGCCCTGGCGGCCCTCGACTTCGATGAGCAGGACCTTCCGGCCCCCGGCGGCCAAGGCCAGCGCGAGCGACGCGGCCACCGTTGTCTTACCGGTGCCGCCCTTGCCTGTGACGACGTGCAGGCGTACGCCGTCCCAATCGGTGTCTCTCGCCCTCACTCTTGCGAGGTTATCGTCCGCCCGGCGGCAGGTTCCCAGCGGCGGTCAGTGACCTGTGACACGCCCTAGACGTTGGAGGACTAGTGTCGGCTTCAGAGGCAGTCGACCGTCGGAAAGGTGAACGCCGTGGCGGAAGCGGTACTCGTGCTCCTTGGGCTATTCGCGCTAATAGTCCTCTTTGTCGTTGTCGCGTCGGTAAAGGTCGTGCAGCAGGTCGAGCGCGGCGTTGTCTTCCGGCTCGGCCAGGTCCAGCCGCGCTTCCGCGCGCCGGGCCTCACCCTGATCTTCCCGATGATGGATCGGATGACGAAGGTCAACATGCAGACGGTCGCCATGGGCGTCCCGGCGCAGGAGGGCATCTCCCAGGACAACGTCAGCGTCCGCGTCGACGCGGTCGTCTACTTCCGGGTGATCGACCCGGTGAAGGCCATCGTCAACGTCCAGAACTACAACTGGGCGATCTCGCAGGTGGCGCAGACCTCTCTGCGGTCCGTCATCGGCAAGGCCGACATGCAACAGCTCCTGTCCGACCGCGAGACGATCAACGTCGAGCTGCGGCAGATCATGGACCAGATGACCGAGGCGCCCTGGGGCATCCAGGTCCAGCGCGTCGAGATCAAGGACGTCTCCCTCCCCGAGGGCATGAAGCGCTCGATGGCACGCCAGGCCGAGGCCGAGCGTGAGCGGCGCGCCCGCATCATCACCGCCGACGGTGAGTTCCAGGCGTCCAAGCGCCTGGCCGCGGCGGCCGAGGTCATGGCCCAGGACCCGGCGTCCCTCCAGTTGCGCCTGCTCCAGACCGTCGTCGAGGTCGCGGCCGAGAAGAACAGCACGCTCGTCATGCCCTTCCCCGTCGAGCTGCTGAGGTTCTTCGACCGCGCCGCCGGCGGCGACCAGACGCCGCGCGAGGGCAACCCGCACCGCCCCGACCTCGCCGAACGCCTCGCCAAGGCCGAAGAGGAGCTCGCCAAGGCCTCCGAGCCGTCGACGATCGCCTCGGCCGACGACGTCCCGCCGGTCCCCGGGCTGCCGCCCGAGGCGGACACCCCGACCATCGCGCCGCCCCCGCAGGAACAGCGTCCCCCGCAGCCCTGACAGGCGTACGCAGCGGATCGGTGGGCGGCTGTCGCTAGGGTTCGCCTATGAAGAAGTGGGAGTACGCCACCGTTCCGCTGCTGGTACACGCGACGAAGCAGATTCTGGACAACTGGGGAGACGACGGCTGGGAGCTCGTCAGCGTCATCCCCGGTCCCAACCCGGAGAACCTCGTCGCGTACCTCAAGCGAGAGAAGGCATGACCATGAGCACTCCTGAGGACCGCCTGCGCGACCTCGGCCTGGAGGTGCCCGAGGTCGCCGCGCCGCTCGCGTCGTACGTTCCGACGGCCCGTTCCGGCGACCTCGTCTACACCTCGGGCCAGTTGCCCATCGTCAAGGGCGAGCTGGTCGCGACGGGCAAGGTCGGTGCCGAGATCGACGAGGAGAAGGCCGCCGAGCTGGCGCGCCTGTGCGTCCTGAACGCCATCGCGGCCGTACGCGCCGAGGTCGGCGAGCTGTCACGGGTCCGCCGCATCGTGAAGGTCGTCGGCTTCGTCGCCAGCGCGCCTGACTTCTACAACCAGCCGCTGGTCGTCAACGGCGCGAGCGACCTGATCGGCCAGGTCTTCGGCGACGCGGGCAAGCACGCGCGCAGCGCCGTCGGCGTCTCCGTCCTCCCCAAGAACGCTCCGGTGGAGGTAGAGCTGATCGCCGAAGTCGAATAGCGTTCGGCGATCAGGTCCCGTGCCCGCGAGGCATTTCGCAGCCTCGCGGTCGCGGGTGGCGAGCCCGTCGGCCGGGCCGAACAGGAGGCGTCACTTGTCCCCAGAATCCGCCCTTCGGCTGCCCGATGAGTACGCCGAGCGCGCACGTGAGATCCACGAGGGCCGCGCCGAGGCCGCGACACCTCGGGACGCCTCGACGGTCATCCTGCTCCGCGACGCTCCCGGCGGCGGCCTCCTCGTCTACCTCCTGCGCCGCGTCTCGTCGATGAAGTTCGCGCCCGGCGCGTACGTCTTCCCCGGCGGCTCGGTCGACCCGCGCGACGCCGACCTGTCGGTGACGTGGTCCGGCCCGTCCGCGGCGGAGTGGGGTTCGGCCTTCGGCGTCGCCGAGGGCCTCGCGCGCGAGCTGGTCAGCGCGGCCGTACGCGAGACGTTCGAGGAGTCCGGCGTCATGCTCGCCGGCCCGGCCGAGGGCGCGATCGTCGCCGACACCAGCGACGACGAATGGGAGGCCGACCGTCAGGCGCTCCTCGACCGGTCGCTGTCCCTGGCGGAGCTGCTCGGGCGGCGCGAGCTGGTGCTGCGCGGCGACCTGCTCCGGCCGTGGTCGCACTGGATCACCCCGGAGATCGAGCCGCGCCGCTACGACACGCGCTTCTTCGTCGCGGCGCTCCCCTCGGGGCAGCGCACCCGCGACGTCAGCACCGAGTCCGACCGCGTCATGTGGATCTCCCCCGGTGAGGCGGCCGAGGCGGCGCGGCGCGGTGACCTGCCGATGCTGCCGCCGACGCAGGTCACGCTGTCGGAGCTGGCCGCCTACTCCTCGGTCGAGGAGATCCTCGCCGCGCGGCGCGAGATCCGGCCGCTGATGCCGCGGGCGCGCGTGACCGACGGCGGTGTGTTCCTCGAACTCCCCGGCGACGCGGGATGAGCATCGACGGACGCCGTACGGACCGTACGCTCTGCCTGCTCGCGCCCAACCCGTCGCCGATGACGCTCGACGGCACCAACACCTGGATCCTCCGCGAGCCCGGAGCCACCCGGTCGATCGTCATCGACCCCGGCCCCGAGCACGAGAAGCACCTCGCGCGGGTCGCCGCCGAGGCGGGCGAGGTCGCGGCCGTACTCCTCACCCACAGCCACTCCGACCACTCCGAGGGCGCGCGGCGCTTCCGTGAGCTGGTCGGCGGCAAGGTGCCCGTACGCGCGCTGGACCCGGCGTTCCGGCTCGGCGACGAGGGCCTGGGCGAGGGCGACGTGGTCGAGCTGGACGGCCTGGAGATCCGGGTCATGGAGACGCCGGGCCACAGCCCCGACTCGCTCTGCTTCTGGCTGCCCGCCGACGAGGCCATCCTGACCGGCGACACCGTGCTCGGCTACGGCACGACGGTCGTCCATCGGCTCGGGGAGTACCTCGCGTCCCTCGACCGCCTGCGCGCCATGGCCGACGGCACCCGCGTCATCCTGCCGGGGCACGGGCCGAGGCTCGACGACCCGGTCGGCGCGCTCGACTACTACATCGCGCACCGCCGCGAGCGCCTGGAACAGGTGGAGGCGGCCATCGCCGCCGGCGACCGTACGGCCGCCGAGGTCGTGGCACGCGTGTACGCCGACGTCGACCGCTCCCTGTGGCCGGTCGCCGAGTGGTCCGTCCAGGCGCAGCTCGACTACCTCAGGGAACGCCCCTAGCGCGAGCGCTTGCGGAGGCGGTCGATGTCGAGGACCTGTACGGCGCGGGCCTCGATGCGCAGCCAGCCCCGCTGGGCGAAGTCGGCGAGCGCCTTGTTGACCGTCTCACGCGAGGCGCCGACCAGCTGGGCCAGCTCCTCCTGGGTGAGATCGTGGTGGACGTGCAGGCCGTTCTCGCTCGGCTGGCCGAAGCGTTCGGCCAGGTCGAGGAGGGCCTTCGCGACCCGGCCCGGCACGTCGGTGAAGACGAGGTCGGCCATGGTCTCGTTGGTCCGCCGCAGCCGCTGGGCCAGGGCCCGCAGCAGGTGGATGGCGATCTCGGGGTGACCCTTGAGGAAGGGCCAGAGGTCCGTGTGGCTGAGCGCGGCGAGGCGACCCTCGGTGACCGCGATGGCGCTGGCCGTACGCGGCCGGGGGTCGAAGAAGGAGAGCTCTCCGAACATCTCGCTCGGGCCGAGGACGCTGAGGAGGTTCTCCCGGCCGTCGGGAGCGGTGCGGGTGAGCTTGATCTTGCCCTCGAGGATGACGTAGAGGCGGTCGCCTTCCTGGTCTTCCTGGAACAACGTCTGACCGCGGGACAGGTGTACCTCAGCCACGATGGCGCGCAGCGCCTTGGATCCCTCGTCGTCGAGCGCCTCGAAGAGCGGCGCTCTTCCGAGAACCTCCACGTCGCGGTCGTTCACGTTTCCTCCTCGGTAACCTACGCCCACAGTGTGACGCACATCGCAGTGTGAACGTGAGGCGGCCCCCCACTGAGGCTTCTCATAGCGACCATTTTGTCCCGCAGAGTGCATGGACAAACGGGACGATACGTTACCTGGAAGGCTCATAGCCGTGTTCACCCAGGTCGGACGGCCCATACGCCGCCCACCACCACCCCCTCGACCCGCGTCAGCCCGGGCGAGCGGGTCGCCGGCGAACCGGACGTGCGACACGTCCGTACCGGGCGTCATGGTGCCGCCGCTTCCAGCGCGGACCGGCGGCGGTCGCCCAGGTCGCGCACGGTGGTCACGCCGGCGGCCACCTGGCGGCGCGGGACCGTCGCGATGAGCGTGTCGAGCTCGTCGTCGAAGGCGTGGCCTGCACGGATCACCAGTATCTCGTGTCCAGTGTCGCGCGGAACGCTCCGCGGGGCCAGTGCGGGCTTTCCCGCCGACGGGCCCTGAACACCGGTGGTGAACCCCTACTCTTGCGGCATGGCGACGGAAGTGCGGCGGCGGGCGCGTAAGTGGGAGTCCGAGACCCGGCTGGGGCTGGTCAGACGCGCGCGCCAGATCAACCGGATGCTCGCGGAGACCTACCCGGACGCGCACTGCGAGCTGAACTTCGAGAACGCGTTCCAGCTGCTGGTGGCCACGGTGCTGTCGGCGCAGACGACGGACGTACGCGTGAACCTCACGACGCCGGGGCTGTTCGCCAAGTACCCCACCCCTGACGACATGGCCGAGGCGAACCCCGAGGACCTGGAGGCGATCCTCAAGCCGACCGGGTTCTTCCGCGCCAAGACCAAGTCGGTCATGGGCCTGTCCTCGGCGCTGCGGGACGACTTCGGCGGCGAGGTGCCCCGCACGCTGGAGCAGCTCGTGAAGCTCCCGGGCGTCGGCCGCAAGACCGCGAACGTCGTGCTCGGCAACGCCTTCGACGTGCCCGGCATCACCGTCGACACCCACTTCGGGCGGCTCGTCCGCAGGTTCGGCTGGACCAAGGAGACCGACCCGGTCAAGGTCGAGCACGAGATCGGCGAGCTGATCCCGCGCAAGGACTGGACGATCCTGTCGCACCGGCTGATCTGGCACGGCCGCCGCATCTGCCACTCGCGGCGCCCCGCGTGCGGAGTCTGCCCGCTGGCGCGGTTGTGCCCGGCGTTCGGCGAGGGGCCGACGGATGAGAAGGTCGCGGCCAAGCTCGTACGCCCGGGGCCGTTCTCGTGACGGTGGACTGTCCCGACTGGTTGAAGGAGTTCGTGGCCGCCGCACCGGAGACGCCGGTGCCGACCGCTCTGCGGCCGCCCGTCGACGGCGGGCGGGCCGCGGCGGTGCTCATCCTGTTCGGCGAGGGCCCCGACGGGCCTGACCTGCTGCTCCTCCAGCGGGCCGACACGCTGCGCAAACACGCGGGCCAGCCGGCGTTCCCCGGCGGCGGCGTCGACCCGGAGGACGACGGCCCGGAGGCCGCCGCGCTCCGCGAGGCCACCGAGGAGACCGGCCTGGACCCCGCCGGCGTCGAGGTGCTGGCGACGATGCCGGAGATGTACGTCTCCCACAGCGGCTACCGCGTGACGCCGGTCGTCGGCTGGTGGCACACGCCGTCCGCCGTCGCGGCCGGAGATCCGGGCGAGGTCGCCTCCGTCTCGCGCGTGCCGCTCGCGGAGCTGACCGACCCGGCCAACCGCCTCCTCATCCGCGGCCCCGCCGGCTACCTGGGCGCGGCCTTCCGCGTACGCGGCATGCTCGTGTGGGGCTTCACCGGCGCGATCCTGAACCGCGTGCTGGAGGCCGGAGGGTGGGCGGTGCCGTGGGACCACAGCCGGATCGAGGACCTGCCACCCGAGGTCGTCGATCTCGCGCGCCGCGAGTAGTCCCCTATTCGTACGTGAGGTCGGCGTATCTCGTACGCGGAGGGGACGTGCCGACGACCGAATCCCCTATACGGTGAACCAGTGCTGGGCGATCACCTCCTCGACCTGATTCTGCTGGCGCTGTTCGTGTTGTTCGCCATCTCTGGGTACCGGCAGGGCTTCATCGTCGGTTCGCTGAGTTTCGTGGGCTTCGTCGGCGGCGTCATCGTCGGCATGCTCCTGGCCCCCCCGATCGTCAAGGCGGTCGTCGGCGGGTCCGCGCAGCAGGCCCTGCTGGCCATCGTCATCCCGTTCCTGACGGCGACGCTCGGCCAGCTACTGGCGTCCTCGGGCGGGTCCGCGCTGCGCAACCGGGTCACTTGGGACTCCGCGCGCAGCGTCGACGCGGTCGGCGGAGCGTGCGTGAGCGGTGTCGCGCTGCTGGTCGTCGCGTGGCTCATCGGCAGCGCCCTGGTCACGTCGCCGTTCGTGTGGCTGCGTTCGCAGGTCAAGGACTCCACGGTCCTGCACAGCGTGAACACCTTCATGCCCGACCAGGCCAACACCTGGTTCTCCTCGTTCCGGGGGTTCGTGTCCAAGACGGGGTTCCCGCAGGTCTTCGGCGGCCTCGGCGGAGAGTCCATCGTCAACGTGCCCCCGCCGGACACCAAGATCCTCAACACGCCCGAGCTGCGCGAGGCCCGGCACAGCATCGTCAAGATCATCGGTACCGCGCGCAGCTGCCAGCGGAAGATCGAGGGCACCGGCTTCGTGTACGCCCCGGGCCACGTGATGACCAACGCCCACGTCGTGGCCGGCGTCGACAGCGGCCCGACGGTCTACACGATGGGCAGCGGCACCTACCGCGCCAAGGTCGTCCTGTACGACTACAAGCGCGACATCGCCATCCTCGACGTGCCCGGCATGCAGCTCCCGACGCTGAAGTTCGACGGCTCCGCGCAGACCCGCGACGACGCGGTCGTCGCCGGCTTCCCGAAGAACCACGCCTTCACGACGAGGCCCGCCCGCGTACGCGCCAAGCAGAAGGCGCGCGGCCCGGACATCTACCACTCGGCCCAGGTCACCCGCGAGATCTACGCCATCCGCGCCCTGGTCGAACAGGGCAACTCCGGCGGCCCGCTGCTCGCGCCGAACGGCAAGGTGTACGGCGTGGTCTTCGCCGCGGCCCTGGACAACAAGGACACGGGCTACGTCCTCACCGCCGACGAGGTCGCCCCCGACGCCCGCGACGGCGCGAACGCCGTCAACGAGGTCTCCACCCAGTCCTGCTCCGACTAGGGCTCGATAGGCCATCTCTGGCCTTTGCCCGATATTGACCATGTTTGTTCCATGGGCATTGAATACCAAGATCACGCCAGCGCTCGCGCTGGGTGATCAACGGGGCCCTTGGAGGCAGGCGATGACCGAGTCCTTCGTTCCTCCGCCGCCGGACGAGCCGATCCCGGCTCCCGGCCGAAGCGACAAGAACGCACCGGATCTACCTGACCCGCCGGACGACGGCATCGAGTATGCCGATCCGCTGAAGGCGGAGTGAGATGCCCACACCGACCGGAAACCAGCTGATCTCGTACGGCATGACGCTGCGCGGCAGGTACGGGCCGCCGGAGAACGTCAACAAGTTCACGAAGGCCTACTACGGCGACCACACCGCGGCGTCCTGGTGCCTGATCTTCGTCTGGTACTGCCTGAACCACTTCGGCGCCGCCGGCCTGATCGGCGGCAAAATCGCCTACGTGCCGAACCTGAAGAAGCGCGTCGGCTCGAAGTGGCACACGTCGAAGTCCCTGATCGCCAAGGGTGACCCGGTGGCGTTCGACTTCAACCGGTCCGGCGAACCCGAGCACATCGGCTTCTTCGTGAAGTGGCTGAACTCCTCCCACACGATCTTCGAGTCGCTGGAGGGCAACACGACCAGCGGCGGCAGCGACGACGCGGTCGCCACCAAGACCCGCAACTGGTCCGACGTGTACGGCTACGTCAAGCCCGGCCTCGGCAAGAGCGCCCCGGGCGCCTACCCGGGCAAGATCTACAAGTACGCGGAGGGCCGCGCGGCGCTGAGCGACGCCCACGTGACCTGGATCCAGCAGCGCCTCATCGCCCACGGCCACAAGGTCACGGCCAACGGCGAGTACGACGCGGCGACCGCCGCGGCGGTGAAGGCCTTCCAGACCGAACGGCACCTGGAGGAGGACGGCGAGGTCGGGCCTGTCACCTGGTCCGCCCTCGCGAAGAACTAGGGCCTGTCCGGCGGATCTTCGCCATGGTGCGCGGTGCCCGCCGCCGGTCTGCGACGGCTGGTCGTGCGGGACCGTCGCCTGGCGGCGTAGCGATGTCCGCCTTCGGTCCGTGACGGATCACTCCGAACGATGAGAGCTTCCGATCAGGGCGATCGCTTCGATCTCGACAAGCTGGTCGGGGTACCCAAGGGCGGCGACTCCGAGCAGAGTGCTCGGTGCGTCGTGCTCTCCGAATGCCGTCCTGATCGCTTCCCAGGCGGTCACAAGGTCGCCGCGGTCACTCGACGCGACGTAGATCGTCGTCTTCAGAACCTCTGTCAGCGCGGTCCCCGCGTGCGCCAGCGTCTCGACCAGATTCGCCATGGCCTGCCGGGCTTGGGCTTCAACGTCACCGACACCGACCGTCACCCCGTTCTCATCCAAGGGACAGGCCCCGGCGGTGTAGACCACGGCACCGGGCTGAGCGATCGAGGCGTACGCGTACGGAACACCGTCGAACAGACGGTCAGGACGGAGAAGTCGCACAGGCATTCGCTGAGCGTGCCCGATCGGACCGTGGCAGATCAACCGAGATAACGACCCGACACGCCGCGTCCAGTGAGGGCTCGCGTGAACGCGATGAGGGCCTCGTAGGCCACTCCGGTCCAGTACGCGGCCGGCTGGGCGGCGAGTTCGGTGTCGGAGACCAGGACGGCCCGAAAGCCGTCAGCCGGCCGTGAGGCGCGGGGCGAGGTCCTGGTCGGTGATCGTGTCCAGGCCTCGCTCGGCGATCCGGGCGGACAGGTCACGGGCGTGGGCCGCCAGGCCGGTGGCGTCGATGCCGTGCGGCGCCGGGGCGTACGGGGCGATCCGATCGGCGGCGCGGGTCAGCAGGGAACTTGCGCCGCGGGCGTTGCCCCGGCGTACGTGCGTGCAGGCCACCGCGAGCTGCGCCAGGCCCTGCCACAGATCGCGTTCGTCCTCCGGCGCGGCCTTCCAGGCGGCTTCGAGCACCTCGTGGGCGTGGAAGGGACGGTCGGCGTCGAGGAGCCGCTGGGCCTCCGCCAGGGCTTCGGCCGGCGGGGCCGAGTAGTCGTCGGGGACGCGCTCCTCGCCTTCGGCGCCGTGTGGCAGCGGCCGGCCGTACGCGTCGCGGGGCCGCGCGTTGCGCGCTCGTCCGATGTCGTCGCGGTCGCGCATGTCAGCGGTCCGGTTCGGGGTCGGTGAGCCAGCCGAGGAGTTCCTCGTCGAAGGACTCGGCGCGCTCCTCGTGCGGGAAGTGGCCGGCGCCCTCGATCAGTTTCCAGCGGTACGGCGCCTCGACGTACCGGCCCGAGCCCTGGGCGCTGCGCGGCAGGACGTACCGGTCGAGCGCGCCGTGCAGGTGCAGCACCGGGATGCGGATCGGGGAGCGCATGCGCCGGGCGTACCGGAGGCCGTCCGGGCGCAGCATCGAGCGTACGGCCCAGCGGTTGTACTCCAGCGCACAGTGCGCGACGCCCGGGATCTGGAACGCCGACCGGTACACCCGCTCGCTGCGTGAGTCGGGCCAGCCCGGCCCGGACCAGTCGCGCAGCAGCTCGCCGACGCGCGCGGCGTCGTCGCGGAGCAGGCGTTTCTCCGGGCCGATGGGCAGTTGGAGGCCGAGGTTGTGCCGTGCCGCCCAGCCGCGCCCGCGTACGTCGGTCAGCATCGCGTGCCCGAACCGCAGCGGGTGCGCCGCCGACACCGCGACCAGCCGCTGCATGACCTTGGGGTGGTAGACGCCGATCGTCCAGGCGAGCAGGCCGCCCCAATCGTGGCCGACGATCGTGGCGTTGGACTCGCCGAGCGAGCGTACGAGGCCGGCGACGTCGCCGGCGAGGGTGACCAGGTCGTATCCGCGCGGCGGCTTGTCGCTCCCGCCGTACCCGCGCAGGTCGACCGACACCGCGCGGTAGCCGGCCGCGGACAGGGACTCAAGCTGCCGGTGCCACGACCACCAGAACTCCGGGAACCCGTGCAGCAGCAGGACCAGCGGCCCGTCGCCGAGCTCGGCGATGTGAAACCGGGTCCCGCCGGCGCTCAGCGTCCGATGCCGCCACGGCCCGGCGATCTCCACGGCGGAGTCAGCGGCCATTCGCGGCTCTCACCCCGTGAGGGCAGGCGTGTCGTCGCCGCCGCTGCGGCGGAGGACCGCGAGGTCGTCCTTCACCGTCTGGCGCGTACGGCTCACGCCGGAGATCTTCTTCATCCGCCACAGCCCGATTCCGACCAGAACAGCCGCGAGCAGGGCGTACACCCCGGCGACGATGATGAAGGCCAGCCAGTTCCACACGCCGAGCGTGATGAGGCCGTACGCGGCGGCGATCGACAGCAGGATCACGATGATGCCGCCGATCAGGCCGGCGATGGCGAACAGCGTGGCGCCGATGCCCGCCTTCTTGGCGTCGTCCTTCAGCTCCAGCTTGGCGAGCGCGATCTCGGACTTGACGAGATGGGAGACGCTGGCGGTGGCGATCGCGACCAGCTCACCGACCGACTTGTCCTCAAGCTGCCCGTCGGACCGTACCTCGGTCATGAAGAGTTTCTCCTCTCGGTGCCAGGCGACGAAGACCGCCTTGTCAGAGGTTAGCCGGGTCGGAGGTCACCGTCGTGACCATCCCTGTCCGGAAACGCCGAAGGGCGTGACCGCTACGGCCACGCCCTTCTCGCGCCGTGCTTTTACTCTTCGTCCTTGGCGGCAGGGAGCTTGTCCTTGATCAGATCCATGACGGTGCTGTCGGTCAGTGTCGTCACGTCGCCGAGCGAGCGGTTCTCCGCGACGTCGCGGAGCAGCCGGCGCATGATCTTGCCGGAGCGCGTCTTGGGCAGCTCGGGAACGATCATGATCTGGCGGGGCTTGGCGATCGCGCCGAGGTGCTTGGCGACGTGGCCGCGTAGCTCCTGGACGAGCGCGTCGCCGTCGTCGACCGTGCTGCCGCGCAGGATCACGAACGCGACGATGGCCTGCCCGGTGACCGGGTCGGTCGAGCCGACGACCGCCGCCTCGGCGACCTTCGGGTTCGACACGAGCGCCGACTCGACCTCGGTGGTCGAGATGTTGTGGCCGGAGACCAGCATGACGTCGTCGACGCGGCCGAGCAGCCACAGGTCGCCGTCGGCGTCCTTCTTGGCGCCGTCGCCCGCGAAGTAGAGCCCGTCAAAGCGCGACCAGTACGTCTTGACGTAGCGCTCGTCGTCGCCCCAGATCGTACGGAGCATCGACGGCCACGGCTCCTTGACGACCAGGAACCCGCCGCCGCCGTTCGGCACCGGCTCGCCCTGCTCGTCGACGACGTCGGCCTCGATGCCGGGCAGCGGCCGCATCGCGGCGCCGGGCTTGCCGTGGGTCACACCGGGCAGCGGCGAGATCATCAGCGCGCCGGTCTCGGTCTGCCACCAGGTGTCGACGACCGGGGTGCGGTTGCCGCCGATGTTCTCGCGGTACCAGACGTACGCCTCGGGGTTGATCGGCTCGCCGACCGAGCCCAGCAGGCGCAGCGACGACAGGTCGTGCTCGGCCGGGATCTCGCCGCCCCACTTCATGAACGTGCGGATCGCGGTGGGCGCGCAGTACAGGATCGACACCTTGTACTTGGCGACCAGCTCCCACCAGCGGCCCTTGTGCGGCGTGTCGGGAGTGCCCTCGTACATCACGCTCGTCGCGCCGTTGGCCAGCGGGCCGTACACGATGTAGGAGTGGCCGGTCACCCAGCCGATGTCGGCGGCGGTCCAGAACACGTCGGTGTCGGGCTTGAGGTCGAACACCGCGTGGTGGGTCCAGGCGACCTGCGTGAGGTAGCCGCCGGTGGTGTGCAGGATGCCCTTGGGCTTGGCCGTCGTGCCCGAGGTGTACATGACGTACAGCGGGTGCTCGGCGTCGTGCGGCTGCGCCTCGTGGTCGTCGCTCTGGCGGTCGACGACGTCGTGCCACCACACGTCGCGCTCGTCGTTCCACGCGACGTCCTGGCCCGTACGGCGTACGACCAGCACGTTGCGGACGTGGTCGACGCCCTCGACGGCCTCGTCGACGTTCGGCTTGAGGGCGCTCGGGGCGCCGCGGCGGTAGCCGCCGTCGGAGGTGATCACGACGTGGGCGTCGCAGTCGTCGATGCGGTTGCGCAGCGCGTCGGAGGAGAACCCGCCGAAGACCACGGTGTGCGGCGCGCCGATACGGGCGCAGGCCAGCATCGCGATCACCGTCTCCGGGATCATCGGCATGTAGATGGCGACGCGGTCGCCCTTGTTCACGCCCAGCTCGATGAGGGCGTTGGCGGCCTTGCAGACCTCGCTCTTGAGGTCGGAGTAGGTGATCGTGCGGGTGTCGCCCGGCTCACCCTCCCAGTGGTAGGCGACCTTGTCGCCGTTGCCGGCCTCGACGTGACGGTCCACGCAGTTGTACGCGACGTTGAGCTCGCCGCCGACGAACCACTTGGCGAACGGCGGGTTGGTCCAGTCGAGGACGGTGTCCCACTTCTTGTTCCAGTGGAGACGGTCGGCCTGCTTCTCCCAGAAGGCCAGCCGGTCGGCGTCCGCCTCTCCGTAGGAGGCCTCGGTGACGTTGGCCGCCGCGGCCAGCTCGGCGGGGGGCGGGAACCGCCGGCTTTCCTGGAGGAGGTTGGAAAGGGTCTCGTGAGGGGGTTCCTGCGCCACGGTGCGCTCCTTCATCCAGAGTTTCGGCGGGACACGGCCCACTCCAGCAGGTGTAAGCCGGTAGTGACAAGGGGCATGGAGGGCTGTGCACGGACCCCGCGAAGGGTACCCGCTGCCCGCCGCATAGGGTCATCCGCATGACCGATCCATTCGCCCACGTCGCGGGCTTGCCGGACGTCCCCGAAGCCGTCGCTGAGGCGCGGGAGTCCGTGGACCGGCTACTCGCTCACCGCGTCCTCCGGCGCCGCTCGGCCGAGGTCTCCGCCGAGGCGGCACTGCGCGGGGCACGCGCCTCGGCCGCCCTGGAGGGCGTCTCCGTGCCGATCGAGGACGTACGCGGCGGCTTCGCGACGTCTCCTGTGGTGCAGGGCGCTTTGCGGGTGTCCGCCGAACTGGGCTCTATGGCCGGTACGTGGCGGAACGCCCCGCGCCAGGTCCTGGCCCGCCTCCACGCGCTGGCCGCCGCGCACGGGCCGTACCCGGAGGATCTCGGCCGGCCCCGCTCCGCCGCGCCGGTCTCGGATCCCCTGTCGCTGGGGCAGGCGCCGTCCCCCGCCGAGGTGGCATCGCGGCTGGACGCTCTCAGCTCCCTGCTGATCGCGCCCACGTCGGCGCCGGCGATGGTCGTCGCCGCCGTCGTACAGGGTGAGCTACTGGCACTGCGCCCGTTCGGGTGGGGAGACGGCCTGGTCGCCCGCGCGGCGGCACGCCTGACCTTGATCGACCGCGGTCTTGATCCGAAGTCGCTGGTGGCGCCCGAGGTCGGGCATCTGGAGCTGGGGTCCTACGACACGCTTCTGGCCGGGTACGTGACCGGCTCGCCATCCGGGGTCGCGCGGTGGGTGTGCCACTGCGCTTCGGCCGTGGGCCTTGGAGCGGTCGACGCACTGGCCGTGTGCGAGGCGTTTACCCGGGCGTGAGCTATTTGTTGTTGCATTGACGCTTGGCTCGGTGTTTGGTGCCCTATTGGGCAAAAGCGAGCGGCGTTCCTCTCGGGAACGCCGCCAGCCGTCACGTCATACCGGGTTACCAAGCGTGCACCTCTGTACGTCGGTTCGGGACAAGCCCGTTCCGACACGCCTCCCGCGGCTGGTCGCGCGTGGGTGCCCGGCTGCCGTGCTCGGACACTTGGTCCGTGACACCTGTCTACGCCGAATTCCCGCAGATGACAAGCCCTTGGGTGTCCGTTGGGGTCGTCGCCGGTGGTGCCCGCATTGATGAAATGGGGCGTTGCCGGACGCACCTCCGCGTATCGCTTCCGCATTGGTTAAAGCGGCTACAGAGAGTGATCTACTTTGGGTGCCGGACCTTAGAACGATCTAGGGTTTGTCCGGTACGCTGCGTGGCTTGCGGCCACTGTTTGCTGTGTGCCCGAAGTGACCAATGTCCGGGTGCGTGACCTTGTAACCCGCCAGAAATAATCCGCCCCTCGACGGAACTCTCCGCGATGGGGCAGCATATGTTGAATCTGCATACACTGAGGAGGCTGGGCTTACGATCTGCTGACGTAGGCGTGGCCGTCCCTTTAGGTTGACCACAAGCATTCCCCGGAAACGGACCCGGCTCTACCCCCCCAGAGCCGGACCGTACGGCGACCCCCGCTCTCCCCCCCGGCGGGGGTCGCCTTGTATCCACCCCCAGATCGGGCGGCTGCTCGCTTCGTGGCTTTGCCCGGTTGGTCGTGGTCGGGCGCCTGGAACGCTGACCGGCGAGGCCGTCACCAACTCCGTGACTCCACACCTCTACGCGCGGGTCCGTGCGGCGCCTCGGATAACGGCGACCGTCGGGTGTCGATCACGGCGACCGTCCGGGGTGTCGATGATGGCGACCGTCCGGGGTGTTGATCACGGTGACCGGCCAGGGTTTCAATCACGGCGACCGTCTCGCGCCGTCTCCCCGGCTTCGCCCCAACTGTCGGCCCTGGTCATGCGACCGCACGGTCGTCGATCGCCTCTGTCCAGCCGTCCGCCGCCCGTCGGCGGCAGCTTCCCGGCATAGCGTCCCCATTGCGCGCAACCGATCTTCGGTGCATCTTGTACGACCCACCGCGCCTCCCTGTCCGGCGCCTCCGTGCCTCCGTGCGTCCGGGCCACCGCGCCATCGAGCCGCCGTGCTCCTCCACACCCGTCAAGAAAGTTATCCACAGTGTGTGGACGGCTCTTTTGCGGAGGTGGCGGGGGTCGCATCGTTGATCTCGGAAGGGAGCAATGATGTACGTGCTGATCGTTTCATCCGATGCCGATCTTCTCGACGACCTCCTGCGCCTGGCCGCGGCGGCAGACGTAGAAGCGCGCGTCGAGTCCGACCCGGCCCGTGCCAGATCCGCCTGGCGCGATGCGACGCTCGTCGTCGCCGGCGCCGACTCGGCCGCCGAACTGGCGGGCTGCTCCCCGCCACGAAGACCCGACGTGATCCTCGTCAGCGCCGAGCCCGCCGGCGACGTCTACCGGCAGGCCGTCGACATCGGCGCCCAGGACGTCGCCGTCCTCCCCGCCGACCAAACACGCCTGGTCGAACGCATGGCCGCCGCGGCCGAGCCCAACGCCCGCGCCAAGACCGTCGGCGTCATCGGAGGAAGAGGAGGCGCCGGCGCGAGCGTCCTGTCCGCCGTTCTCGCCAGGTCCGCCGCCGCACGAGGTATCCGTACGCTCCTGGTCGACGGCGACCCGTTAGGCGGCGGCATCGACCTGGTCCTGGGAGCGGAAGGCGCCCCGGGCGCGAGATGGTCCGACTACTACGACCGTCGAGGCCGCCTGAGCAGCACCGCCCTGCACGATTCTCTCCCCGCCCACAACGGCTTGGCCGTCCTGTCCTGGCACCGCGGCGCCGTGGAGCCGATCTCCGCCGAGACCATGAGATCCGTCCTGGACGCCGCCGTACGCGGCTACGACCTAGTGATCACAGACCTGCCTCGCCACCTGAACCCAGCGACCACCGAAGCCCTCTCCACCGCCGACACCACCCTGCTCGTCGTCCCCGCCGAAGTACGCGCGACCGTAGCCGCCGACCGCGTCGCCGACACGACCCGCCGCCACACGAGAGACCTCCGCCTCGTCGTACGAGGCCCAGGCAGCCTGAAGGCGACCGTGATCGCCGAATCCTTACGCCTCCCACTGGCCGGCACCATCACCACAGACCGCCGCCTGGCCACAACCATCGAACGCGGCGACCCCCCGACCACCACCGGCCCGGTCGGCACGTTCTGCACCCACTTCCTCGACGCCCTCTCCACAGGACGGTGATCAACGTGGCCCCCTTCACCGACCTGACCGACGCCGTACGCGCGCGTCTGACCGGTACGCGTACGGCCCTCAGCCCGGCCGACGGCTCAGTTCGTCGACTTCGTCTCCGAGCGACGGTGATCGAAGTGCCTCCGTCCAATGAGCTGGTCGACGCCGTACACGCACGCCTGACCGGTACAGGGCACGCCCCTCACAGCGGCACACCGGACCGCGACCTCCCTCGACTCCCTCTCCGGGCGACGGTGATCCAAGTGCCCCCAACACTGGCCTGGTCGACGCCATACGTGCGCGGCCGATGGATACGGGCGCGACTTTCACAGCGCCATTCCGGGCGGCAGTCCTCTCTGTCGACTCCTCTCCGGAGAACCGCGATCCAGGTGGCCCCGTCCACCGACCTGACCGATGCCGTACGCACGCCGTTGATCCGCACGGACGCGGCCCTCGCGGCGGCACACCGGCCCGCGACCCTCGTCCTCGACCCCTCCGCGGCGACGGTGATCGATGTGACCTCCTCCACCGACCTGACCGACGCCGTACGCGCGCGCCTGACCGAAACGGGCGTGGCCCTCGCGGCGGCACACAGCGCCGCAGCCCACCTACTCGACACTCTCTCCAGGCGACGGTGATCCAAATGGACCCCTCCAGCGATCTGACCGATGCCGTACGCGCGCGGCTGATCGGTACCGGCGCCGCCCCCACCGCTGCACACGTGGCGGCGGCCCTCCGCGCGGAGGGCCGTGTCCTCGGCGACACGGAGGTCTTGTCACTCGCCGACGAGGTACGCGCCGACCTTGTCGGCGCCGGCCCCCTGGACCCGCTACTACGCGACCCGGACGTCACGGACGTCCTTGTCAACGGACCGGCCGAGGTCTGGGTCGACGCCGGCGAGGGACTCCGCTTAACCCCCGTCCGCTTCGCCGACGAACCCGCCGTACGCCGCCTCGCCCAACGCCTGGCCGCCGTGGCCGGCAGACGACTGGACGACACCGCCCCGTACGCCGACGCCCGCCTGCCCGGCGGCGTACGCCTCCACGCCGTGCTGCCCCCGATCGCCGCGGCCGGTACGACGCTGTCCCTCCGCCTCCCAAGGCGCCGCGCGTTCACCCTGGCCGAGCTGGTGGAAACCGGCACCGTACCCACCAGCGGCGCCCACCTCCTGAGCCGCCTGATCGAAGCCCGCGTGGCGTTCCTGATCACCGGAGGTACGGGCTCGGGCAAGACCACGATCCTTTCGAGCCTCCTGTCGCTGGCCGCCCCGACCGAGCGCCTGATCCTCGTCGAAGACTCCGCCGAACTCCGCCCCGCCCACCCCCACGTGGTCAGCCTCGAAGCCCGCCCCCCGAACGTCGAAGGCGCCGGAGAGGTGACCCTCCACGACCTGGTACGCCAAGCACTCCGCATGCGCCCGGACCGCCTCGTGGTCGGCGAAGTCCGAGGACCCGAGATAGTCGCCCTCCTCATGGCCTTGAACACCGGCCACGAAGGCGGCTGCGCCACGATCCACGCCAACACCCCCGCCGACGTACCCGCCCGCCTCGAAGCCCTGGCATGCGCCACCGGCCTGACCCGCGCCGCCGTCCACAGCCAAGTGGCCGCGGCCCTGGACGTCGTAGTCCACCTCGTACGCTCCAACGGCCGCCGCCGCGTGTCCGAGATATGCGTCTTCAAGCGAGGCCAAGACGGCCTGGTCACCGTCATCCCCGCCGTCTCCTACGCGGCCGACGGCCACACCACCAAAGGCCCAGGCCTACCGCTCCTCGACCACCACCTCACCGCAGTCCGACCATGATCGACGCCAACGCCCGTACCGCGCAGAGAAGGTGGACCGCCGATACCCGAGGCCGCTTGCGTACGTACGGCCACCGCACCAGCGGGACCGTCGATATCGGAACGCCGCCCGACAGGCGATCACACACGATCGTCCACGACAACGGCCCCCCACCGACCGAGAAGCCGAATCCGATGCGCCAACGCTCTCGGGACACGATCGCCAACGATGCTGAAGCGCCGACCGACAAGCGTGCACACCCTCAGCCGTATCAGCGCGCCCGCCGATCGCCGGACCATCGCCTCACAGACGGTCGTACACGGTCGTCGATCGCGGCGGCACCCGCCCGAGAAGCCGAAGCCGACGCACCGGCCCGACGCCTCTCCGGACATGATCGCCAGAGCTGAGGCACCGACCCACAAGCCCGCGTACGACGCAGGCGGCCGATCGACCAGAGCCGAGCCGTCGATGCCGGAACCCCACCGTACGGACCGTCCGACATGACCGTTCTCGCAGCCGCGGCCTGCGTCTTCACCGCGATATGGATCATCAGCCTCCCGTCGCCGTCCACACTCCGCCTGACGTCCTTGTTCGCCCACCCCGCCATCCCCGCGCGAACCCGTCACCGCACCACCGCCGCCCACGTCGTACGCCTCTGGACCGCCGTCGGAAAACGCCGAAGGGAGACCGAAGCCAGCCGTACCGCTGTCATCGAACTCTGCGACGCCATCGCCACCGAACTCACCGCCGGCCGCCCACCCGGAACCGCGCTGATCCACGCGGCCGAAGTCCTGACCGGCCCGCCCACCCTGAGAGCGGCCGTCGAAGCAGCAAAGGCCGGCGAAGATGTCGCCATCGCCCTGGACCAAGCCGCCGGCACCCCAGGCTGCGACGGCTTACGCCTCCTAGCCGGCTGCTGGCGAATCGGCGTCGACCGAGGCGGCATGCTCGCCACCGTCATCGAAGGCCTCGCCGACGCCCTCCGCGACGAACAATCCCACCGGGAGGACGTCACCCTCCAGTTGGCCGGCCCAAGAGCCACGGCTCGCCTGCTGGCCGTACTCCCCATGCTGGGCTTGGCCATGGCCGTAGCCCTGGGCGCCCGCCCCTTCGCCTTCCTCTTCGAAACCCTCCCCGGCCTGGCCTGCCTCTGCCTCGGCGCAGGCCTGGACGCCTTGGGCGTGTGGTGGACCCACCACCTGACCCGCGCCGCCGAGGAATCCCGATGACCACGCCCTCGCCCGACCGGCACAGCGGAGGCCCTCCCACCCCGAGCCGCCACACCGAAGCATGGACGTCACCAACCCGGGGCTCCCAGACGTTCGATCGCTACGTCAGACGGCTTCCAACGGCGAACCGGCGCACCGAGGAGCGGACGTCGTGGGAGTCCCGCCCTCGCTCCTGGGACCAAGGGACACGGGCCGCGCCGTACAGCGGAAGAGCGACGGCTGCGAGCAGCCGAACCGAGACGCCGAGGCCGCGAAGCTCCCCGTCCCGCTCCTGGGGCCGAGGTCCCTGGCCGATCCTCCGCCCGGCCGTCCGTCGGCGATTCTGTGACCTCCCGGGCCGGCTCCCATCCGTCCGCGTACGGATGCCCGTCCTCCGCGCGAGGGCATCTCCAACATCCCGCCTGGCCCAGGTACTCACAACCAGCCCACCGCCCGCCGGAGCCGACCCGTGATCCTCCCTCTGATGGCGATCGTGTGCGGAGGGGCGGCCGGATACCTGGTCATGCCAGGCGACACCGCGACCACCCGCCTCAAGCGCCTGCTCCCCCCGAACGACACCCCGGAGAAACCCAACCCAAAGAAGGACGTACGGCTCCGGCTCGCGGTCAGCGTCCTGGCCGGTTTCGTCTGTGCCCTGCTAGTCGGCGGCCCCGCCGGTTGGCTCACCGGAGCCGTCGTGACAGCCGCGTGCGCCCGCGTCCTGTCCCGCCTGGAACCCCGCGACGAGAGACTCCGCCGCGCGAGAATCGTCGCCGAACTACCAATGGCGATCGACCTGCTGGCCGCCTGCCTGCGCGGCGGCGGAGCATGGCACGAGTCGGTAGAGGCGGTGGCCGAAGCCTTAGGCGGCCCACTCGGCACGGAGCTGCGCCGCGTAGCCGCCCGGATCCGCCTGGGCGCGGACCCGGCCGAAGAATGGCTCGGCCTCGCCCACGAACCCGTCCTGGCACCCCTGGGCCGAGCGGCAGCCCGCGCCGCGGCCGGAGGCGCGCCGGTCGCAGCCACCCTCGCACGCCTGGCCCGCGACCAGAGACGTACGGCCAGCGCCGCCGCCTCCGCTCGCGCGAGAACCGCCGGCGTACGCGCGGTGGCCCCCCTCGGACTCTGCTTCCTGCCGGCGTTCGTACTGCTCGGCATCGTCCCCGCCGTCGCCGGCATCGCCGAGACGATCCTCCTGCCCTGACGCCCGAGAGAGTTATCCACAGGGTGTGGTCGGCCTGTTGGGGGAGGTGGGGGGTGGGTCAGGGTGGGGTGCGGGCGTTGGAGCGTCCGTGACGTCGAGGAGGGTTCACATGCGCAAACTGTCCACACTCCGGCGCCGGTGGCACGAGGCCGGCGACCGCGGCATGTCCACCGCCGAATACGCCGTCGGCACCGTAGCCGCCGCCGCTTTCGCCGGCCTCCTGTTCAAGATCGTGACCAGTCCCGAAGTCCGGCGAATGCTCTTAGGAATCATCCACCACGCCCTCAGCCTGGCCGGATGACCTTCGTCGTGAAAGCGCGCCGAAGATATCCACAGCCTGTTGGCCGATGTCGCGCGAAGGAAAGCGGACGAGCGAGGCGAGGTACGAAACCGCCCGAGTGGCGACCTCGACCGCTCGCGCTGACGCTCGGCACGTGCCATGCCTGGCAGCAACCAGAGGAGCGGGCCGCATGCGCACCACTACGGAACCTGTGGCCGGGTTCAATGACGTTCGAATCGGAGCCCTCCGCGTGGGCTGCGGATCGGTGATCCGTGTTCCGGAATCACCCACGCGAGCCGTCCGGCCTGCCACGACGGCGTCTGATCCCGCACGCGGACCAGTAACCGTCCACAGATCGCCGCCGGATTCGCCAGGTCCTGTACATGCGTCGTTTCGTGGGCGAGCGGCACCGAGTCCGCGAGGCTCCAAACGTGGGTCGTCCCGTGAGCGAGGCTCGGTCACCGCCGAAATCGCGGTGGCCTTACCGGCCCTGATGATCGTCCTAGCGGTGGCGCTGTGGGGCGTGACCGCCGCAGCGGCCCAGGTCGCCTGCGTCGACGCCGCGAGAACCGGCGCCCGCGCCGCCGCGAGGGGCGAGTCCCCAGCAGCGGTGAGAACCGCCGTTTTGAAAGCCGCACCACCAGGCGCCCGCGTAACCCTGACCCACAACCCACTGACCACCCACGTCACCGTCCACGCCGCGATCCAACCGCCGATCAGAGCGCTCTTCCCACCCCTGCAACTCAGATCCGACGCCGCAGCCGCCACAGAACCGACCGGCGGCGGCGCACCTCCGCCACAACCCGAGACCGCACCGGAGAAGGGCTGACCCGATGACCAGGACGCCGATTCGCCCCACCGCGGGCTCCCGCAGAGATCGCTGTAGCGGTGCAGGCCTGAGATGCCGCACGAGACGGCAAGGACCCACAGAGGCGCGCAGACCTGTGAGGGAACGACATACCGCCCGGGGCGCCCGACGTGACGCGGTCAGCGCCCCGGTGACCGCGGAGCGGACAAGGTGAGGACCGTTGCCCTCACCCCCGTCCGCGGGCACGGGCACGGAGGAGAACAACGACGCGGGCGAGGCCGCATGCACGGGGGAAGGCGTAGACGAGAGCGAGGGGTCGAGCAAGAGCAAGGGCCCACGCAAGGTCGAGGGCGAGACCTGCGGCCAGGGCGAGAGCAAGAGGGCGGGCGAGAGCGAGGCCCGGGGCATGGTGAGCGTGGTGCGGGCACAGTGTGGATGCTCGCGTTCATCGGACTCATCTGGTCCATGGGGGTCATGGCGATGACCGTGGGCGGTGTACGCGCGGCTCGACACCGTGCCTATGCCGCCGCCGACCTCGCCGCGCTCGCCGCCGCCGCACACGCGTTGGAGGGAACCCACGGCGCGTGCCACCTCGCAGAGGTGATCGCACATGACTCCGGGGGCCGGTTACAGCGGTGCGTGCTTCATGGGCGAATCTCGGAGGTCGTGGTCACATCGGAGGTACACACCGCTCTGCCAGGCCTGGTCGCGACCGGACACGCGAGGGCCGGACCACAACGTCCGCCCACCCCATGACCACCTCGGCACACCGTGTCGTGCGCAGCGACGAGCGCGGTGCCGCACGGAGTGACGGGTGCGGGCCGCACGTAGCCAACGGCTGAGGTGTCGTACGCGGCGAATGGCTGCGGTGTCGTACGCAGCGAACGGGTGCGGTCCACGCGCAGCGAATGGCTGCGGTCCGCGCGCAGTGAACGCGCGCGGTGTCGTACGCAGCGAACAGGTGCGGTCCACGCGCAGCGAATGGCTGCGGTGTCGTACGCCCTGACGGACGCGGTGTCGTACGCCGTGACGCGTCGGCGCCGCGAGCTGTGATGGATCGGTACCGCGCGCCCTGAAGGCGCGGCTGCCGCACGTCGTAAGGCGCCGGTACTGCGGCGCTGTGACGGGGCGGCGCCGCGCGCTGTGACGGTGCGGCTGTCGCGCGGCGCAAATGCGTCGGTACTTGGGACTGTGACGGGGCGGTATCGCGTGCTGTGACAGCGGAGGGCTCGCGTCCCGTGGCCTGTTCGGGCGTCGGGCGCTACGGCGGCGTGGCTGCGGACTGTGCTGCGGTGGCCTCGGCGTCGTGTGCAGTGACGGCTCGGCGCCGCGACCCTGGCCACGGGCGTGAGTTCGCGGGGGTGTGTGGCTTCGGCTTGGTGGTGGTCGTTCCGAACAGCGTCACTCGCGTCGGACGGCATCGTTGTATTGGTGTTGATCCGAGGCACTATTAGAGGCAAGGTCCGATAGAGTGCTCCGAATCGGTTATAAGAAGTCCAGGAGCCCCACGGGGCGATCGGGCGGGGTGCGGGTTCTGCCGCGCCGACCGTCCGCCTCCGCAAGGCTCCGTGCTGTGGCCGGTGTTTCGCCGGCCGGTGGTAACCGAAGGTTCTTGATGAAGGGACGGGCGCCGTGACGAGGGTACGGAAGGTCGCCGCAGTCGCTCTCATGACTCCGCTGGCCGCGACCGCCATCGCCATCAGCGTGAACACCTCTACGGCCGACGCTGACACCTGCTTCGGGTTGTCGCACGGCAAGGTCAACGATCCGGCCGGTCCGTACACGGTCGGTGAGACCGTTCACGCGAGCGCCACCGTCAGTGCCATGCTTCTGGGCGCGCACCTGCAGATCGTCGGTCCTGGCGTCAACCAGCAGCTCGGCGCCAACGCGATGAACGGCGTCATCGGCGGGGACGTGAAGGTCACTCAGGTCGGTGACTACACGCTTTCCGTCATCGGCAACGGCACCAAGTGCACGTACGACAGCGCCCCATTCACGGTGAAGGCGCGTACCGCGAACAGCCCGAAGCCGACGCACAGCAGCAAGCCTCACCGGACGCGCATTCCGACGGGGATCGTCGGCCGTTCTGGGGGCTCGTCACCGTTCCGCGGCATCACGCCCAACGGCGGCGGCAACTACGCGCCGCTGCCCGGTGGCAGTGGCAACTCGCCGTTCAGCCTGCCGTCCGTGGCTCCTGACGGATCGAGCACGGGTTTCCAGTACCCGACTCCCGACCCGCAGGTCGCCGCGCCGCCGACCCAGCCGCTGGCACATGACGTGTCGCGGACGCCTCCCGTGAAGTGGGGCCAGAGCGTGGCCCTCGCGATGGTCCTCCTCCTGCTCTCCGCACACCTCGGCGCCTGGTCACGCCGCCACCGGCTCGCCACCGCCGGCCCTCGTACGACCAGGGGCGCGAAGACGACGGCCCGGAGGAAGAACCGGCCCTCCACCGCCGAAGCCAGCGCCATGAGTGAGACGACGCCCAGCGGCCTCGCAAGCACGACGTCCGGAACCGAGCCCACCGCGCCCGAGAGCACGGGCAACGCGACCGAGGGACACGGAGGCCGCCGTTCAGCCGGCCGGGTGTACCACGGCCGCCGTCGCCGCAGCTGACCGAAGACTCGGACAGACAGGCACGACACCTGGGAGCGGCCGCCAGTTGGGGCTGTCCCCGGCCGATCGTCGTCCCGATGAATAACCGGACACGGTCGAGTCGACGGTGCGTGCCTGGGTGGTCATCACTCCGGTACGAGACCGGGTGCATCGACGCGAGAGTGCGACTCTTGGCGACTGCCATGCCGGTAGGACAACGGACAGGTCGAGTCGAGGGTGAGCCTCAGGGGGCCACGTCGATCGGGAACCGGTGCGGTCTAATCGAGGGTGCGCCTCTCGGGCCGCCGCGTCGATCGGGGAACCGTGTGCGGACTAGGGGACGCCTCTAGGGACGCGACGCGCGCAGGCCGATCACGTTCGTCGTCGGGGGCGACGCAGACCCGGCGACGTGGGCTGGTGGAGACGAGGCGTGTGCGGGCGGGTGTTGCGCCCAGGCCCTGACCGGGTGTCGCGGACCTTTGATCGCGCTCGGGAAGCGTGCTGGCTGAACGGAGCGGCAAGAGTGGCCGGTCCGAGCGACCGGCGTTGGTAGAGGGTGGTCAGCCAGGCCGCAGGAAGCGCGATCGGCCCCGATTGTGTGGGTGTGGCCCGTACGTGATGGCGGCTCGCTGTAAGGCGCGGAGTGGCGCGGCTTGGGGTGCCTGTGGTCCGCACGCGTGTGATGACGGTTCGCCGTACGGAGGAGTGCGCGGCTGGGGTGGCTGTGGTTCGTACGCGACGACAGCTCGCCGTACGGGAGGAGTGGCGCGGCTTGTCGTGGCTGTGGTTCGCGTGATGACCACTTGCCCTTCACCGTGAGGCTTGCGTTGCGTTTGCGCTCGCGAGCAGCTCGCCGTACGCGAGCACCGAGCGCCCAACAGCAACGACCAACGGCCCCCGGGCGATCGACCGTAATGGCGCTCAGACGCCTGGGAGCGGGCGGGCAAGCGCCAAAACAGCCCTAGCCAGGCTGGTCGAAGAACGGGGACACAGGGTCGCCTGGGCGGCGGGCGGCTGTGTGGGGGCGGGGCTGGGGTGGGGTTTCGCCGGTGGTCGGTGCGGTGCGGCGGTGGCGGGCGAGTTCGCGTTGGAGTTGTTGTTTTTCTAGCTCCAGCGCTGACAGTGACTCTTGGTGCTCGTCTCGCAGGTCGCGGATCTCTCGGCGGACTCGCATTGAGCGGCCCATCGCCAGGGTCGAGATCGCGAGGCCTATGACCAGGAAGATCGCGACGACCACGCCGGCCACGAACACCTGCGCCTCAGACGTCACCCCAGGTACATGGTGACCGTACACGCTCATCGTCGCCGGCGCCGTGTTCTCAGCCACGATTCCGATGCCTACGGCCACGGCGACCGCGGCCACGAGGACTCCCAGGAAGATCATCGGAGGTCTCCTCTCGAACGTGCGGCGGCGGGGGCAGGCCGCACGAGCCGGGGGTTGTGAGGCGTGCCACGATCCAGCGAAAAGGGCGTTCCGGTCAAGTCATGTGCGAGGTGCTTGTGACAACAATGCGTCAAGGAGGGTGATCGCGCCCCGTTTGTCCAGGGGTTCGTTGCCGTTTCCGCACTTCGGGGACTGGATGCACGAGGGGCAACCGTGCTCGCACTCACAGTCGGCGATCACTGAGCGTGTCGCGTGCAGCCACTGGGGCGCGCGTTCGAAGCCGCGTTCGGCGAAGCCGGCGCCGCCTTCGTGGCCGTCGTAGACGAAGACCGTCATGCGTGAAGTATCCGGATGCATGGCCGTCGACACGCCGCCGATGTCCCATCGGTCGCAGGTGGCGTACAGCGGGAGCAGGCCGATCGAGGCGTGTTCGGCGGCGTGGGCGCAGCCGCCGATGTCCGCGTCGCCCAGTATCTCCAGTGACGACGGTGGCAGGGTCCACCACACCGCTCTTGTGCGTAGCGTGCGCGGCGGCAGGGTCAGGGGGTGTTCGCCGATCACCTGGCCGTTCGTACGGCGCATCTGGTACGACACGACCTGGTTCGTCACCTCGACCGTGCCGAAGCACAGGGTCGCCTCGCCCCAGGACACCGAGCGCAGTGTCTCCAGGATCGAGATGTCGGTCACGTCGCGGGCCGTCGTGCCGTAGTCGGGGTCGTCGGCCGAGACGAGGGCCGCCGAGTCGTCGAGGTCGAGGGTGCGCACGATGTACGACTCGCCCTGGTGCAGGTAGACCGCGCCCTCGTGGACCGTCGTGTGCGCCGACGCCTCGTCGACGGTGCCGAGCAGGCGGCCGGTCGCCTCCTCGATGACCTGGATGGGCGGGCCGCCCGCGCCGCGGATGTCGGCCAGGTCGCAGGCGCGTTCGCGCTTGGTCCAGAACCATCCTGCCGGGCGGTGCCGGAGCATCCCGCGCCGTACGAGGTCGGGCAGCAGCTCGGCGGTGGCCGGGCCGAACAGCTCCACGTCCTTCTCCGTGAGCGGGAGCTCGGACGCCGCGGCGCACAGGTGCGGCGCGAGGACGTACGGGTTGTCGGGGTCGAGGACGGTCGCCTCGACCGGGGTGCCGAAGATCGCCGACGGGTGGTGCACGAGGTAGGTGTCCAGCGGGTCGTCCCTGGCGATCAGGACGGCCAGGGCGTCCTGGCCGGCGCGGCCCGCGCGGCCGGCCTGCTGCCACAGGGACGCGCGCGTACCGGGCCAGCCGCAGACGATCACGGAGTCCAGGCCGGAGACGTCGACGCCGAGTTCCAGGGCGTTGGTGGTGGCCAGGCCGACGAGCGAGCGCGTACGGAGGGCCTTCTCCAGGGCGCGCCGCTCCTCGGGCAGGTAGCCGGCGCGGTAGGCGGCGACCTGGCCCGGCAGGTCCGGCGAGATCTCGGCCAGCGCGCGCTTGGCCCCCAGGGACACCGACTCGGCCCCGCGCCGCGAGCGTACGAACGCCAGAGTCTGGACGTTCTCCACGACGAGGTCGGCGAGCAGCGTGGCGGCCTCGGCGGTCGCGGTGCGGCGTACGGGCGCGCCGTGCTCGCCGCGCAGCTCGGTCAGCGGCGGCTCCCACAGCGCGAAGGACGTCGCGCCGCGCGGTGAGGCGTCGTCGCAGACCTCTTCGACGCGTACGCCGGTGAGCCGTGAGGCCGCCTTGGCAGGCTCGGACGCGGTCGCCGAGGCCAGGATGAAGACGGGCGACGAGCCGTACCGTGCGCAGACCCGGCGCAGGCGGCGGAGGATCTGCGCGACGTGCGAGCCGAACACCCCGCGGTAGCCGTGCGCCTCGTCGATGACGACGTAGCGGAGCCGGCGGAAGTACGGCGCCCAGCGCGCGTGCCCCGGCAGGAGGGTGCGGTGCAGCATGTCCGGGTTGGTGAGGACATAGTTCGCGTACTGCCGTACCCAGGTGCGTTCCTCGGAGGGCGTGTCGCCGTCGAACGTGGCGGCGCGTAGCTGGGCGAGCTTCAGCGCGCGTACGGAACGGAGCTGGTCGGCCGCGAGCGCCTTCGTCGGAGAGAGATAGAGGACGGAGCCGCCGTCGAAGACGGCGTCCAGCGCCGGCAGGAGATAGGCCAGCGACTTGCCCGAGGCCGTACCGGTCGCGACGATCACCGATCGGCCGTCGTGGGCGAGCGACGCGGCCGAGGCCTGGTGCTCCCACGGGCGGTCGATGCCGGTCAGCGCGAGGCGGTCGACGAGCAGCTTGGGCGCCCAGGACGGCCAGTCGGCCTGCCGGCCCTCGCGTGCGGGGACGTCCTGGACGTGCGTGATGCGCTCACGGTTGCGCGGGTCCTTCAGGAGCCGGCGGAGACTGGAGGGGGTGTCGTCACCGTGAGTGAACGGGGAATCGAGGTCCGTTTCTATGGCCTGCGTCACTCCTTCATATGGGAGCGGTTCGCCGTGCGGAGGTTTCCAGTCTGGCATCCTGGGCACAACGCTTGAACCGCCGTCCGTGGTGCCCCCCGGCTCGCATGAGACGCATGGCACGCGGGGCTGAAGTCGCCCTGTGTGCTGATTTCGTGTAGACACGGTGGCGGAGCGTGGTTGAATCACGGCGGGCCTCCGTGGCCCCGACTTCCATACGCGGTACGGCGCAGGAGGATCTGTGGATCTAAAGGTTAGTGACTACACCACTGACGATGACCTCACCGTCATCAATGTGGAGGGAGAGATCGACGTCTACACTGCGCCGAAGCTCCGCGAGAAGCTCATCGACCTGGTCAACAAGGGTAAGTACCACCTGCTCGTCGACATGGAGAAGGTCGAGTTCCTCGACTCGACCGGCCTCGGTGTCCTGGTCGGCGGCCTCAAGCGGGTACGCGCGCACGACGGCTCCCTCGAGCTCGTCTGCACCCAGGAGCGGATCCTCAAGATCTTCCGGATCACCGGTCTGACCAAGGTTTTCGGCATCTTCGACTCGGTCGACGACGCGCGAGAGCACCGCAAGAAGCAGAAGTAGGGCCGGGATGGCGCCCGAGATAGCCACCGTCGAGCTCACGTTCAGCCCCCTTCCGGTCCACGTGCGGACCGCCCGCCTTGTCGCGACCGCGGTCGCACGGCGCGGCGGTGTCGAGGAGTCACTGCTCGACGAGGTGCGGCTGGCTGTCGGTGAGGCCTGCTCGCGTGCGGTTGAGGCCCACCAGCAGCAGTGCCCGGCGGAGCCCGTACGGGTGGAGCTGCGCGACCGCGCGGACCGGTTCGAGGTCGTGGTGTCCGATCGCGTGCCGAATGACGATCCGGCCGGCTCGGCGCCGGAAGGTATTTCCTCCGACCTTGCCGAGCTGAACGGCGACCTCAACCTTGGGTTCGCCGTCATCGCCGGGCTCGCCGACGACGTCGACATCTCGTCGACGGCATCGGGAGTCGAAATCACGATGAGCTGGCCGGCCAAGAAAGACTGAGCACCGTCAAAGCCCCTTCGAGCACGCGGCTCGAGGGGGCTTTCGCGTACGCCCACGCCCTTCGGAGACCGATTACGGTCCGTAGAAAAATAGGGTTCAAGATGGGCCGCATCGCATTTAAGATAATGCGTCGGCATTTGTCATATCTCGCGACATTTGTCGGGCAGGGGTCAATGACCAGGAAAGATGCCTTTACTTAGCACCGACAGATTAAGATTAGGTGCAGGTGGCGTCACATCTCTATCCCGATGTCGTTAAGGTCCCGACCAGGCTTCTAATTCCGGCTACGCATGCGTAGACTCCCGGCACCATTGCCCCGCCTGAACGCGCGCGGTGATGGCCGGTCGCGCCCCTCGGAGGCGGGCCGGATCGAACGCCCTGTCGAGGAGGATGCATGTCTGGGCTTTCCCTGCCCGCCCAGGCCAGCGCGGAAGTGACTCTCGGCGGCAGCGACCTGAGCATCGTGGTCGTTGTCGCTGTGATCGCTCTCTTGGCGCTGGCCGTCGCCGGTTTTCTGGTTCGCGATGTACTCGCCGCGGGTCAGGGCACCGACAAGATGCAGGAAATCGCGCGAGCGGTGCAGGAGGGCGCGCTGGCGTACCTCAAACGCCAGTTCCGTACGGTCGGCATCTTTGTAATCCTGATCCCCTTCCTGTTGCTCCTGCTTCCTGCGGAGTCGACAGGTGTGAAGATCGGAAGATCGGTCTTCTTTGTCATCGGCGCGCTGTTCTCCGGCATCACCGGGTTCACCGGAATGTGGCTGGCGGTGCGCGGCAACGTCCGTGTGGCCGCTGCCGCGCGTGAGAGCGGCGAGAAGCTCGCCATGCGGATCGCGTTCCGCACCGGCGGCGTCGCCGGCATGTTCACCGTCGGCCTGGGCCTGTTCGGCGCGGCCATCGTCGTGATCGCCTACAAGGGCCACGCTCCCGGCGTGCTCGAAGGCTTCGGCTTCGGCGCCGCGCTGCTCGCGATGTTCATGCGAGTCGGCGGCGGCATCTTCACCAAGGCCGCCGACGTCGGCGCCGACCTGGTCGGCAAGGTCGAACAGGGCATCCCCGAGGACGACCCGCGCAACGCGGCCACCATCGCCGACAACGTCGGTGACAACGTCGGCGACTGCGCCGGCATGGCGGCCGACCTGTTCGAGTCGTACGCGGTCACGCTCGTCGCGAGCCTCATCCTCGGCCGGGTCGCCTTCGGTACCGAGGGCCTGGTCTACCCGCTGATCGTTCCGATGATCGGCGTCGTCACCGCGGTGATCGGCATCTTCGCCGTCGCCCCGCGTGCCAAGGACCGCTCCGGCATGACGGCGATCAACCGAGGGTTCTTCATCTCGGCGATCATCTCCGCCATCGCGGTGGCCGTCGCGACGTTCATCTACCTGCCGAGCTCGTTCACCAAGCTCCACGGTGCGGACCCCGCGATCGCGCACGACACGCACCTGGCCGACGTCGACCCGCGATGGGTGGCACTCGGAGCCGTACTCGTCGGCATCGTGCTCGCCAGCGCCATCCAGTTGCTCACCGGCTACTTCACCGAGACGAACCGGCGCCCCGTCAAGGACGTCACCGAGTCCGCGCGTACGGGCCCGGCCACCGTCATCCTGTCGGGCGTCTCGCTCGGCCTGGAGTCGGCCGTCTACACCACCCTGGTGATCGCGGCCGCCGTGTACGGCGCGTTCCTGCTCGGCTTCAACAACACGACGGTCGCGCTGTTCGCGGTCGCCCTGGCCGGTACGGGCCTGCTCACCACGGTCGGCGTCATCGTGTCCATGGACACCTTCGGCCCGGTCTCCGACAACGCCCAGGGCATCGCCGAGATGTCCGGTGACGTCGAGGGCGAGGCCGCCAGCGTGCTGGAGAGCCTCGACGCGGTCGGCAACACCACCAAGGCGATCACCAAGGGCATCGCCATCGCCACCGCGGTCCTGGCCGCGACGGCGCTGTTCGGCTCCTTCCGTACGACGGTCGTGGCCGAGCTCACCGGTGCGAGCAGCGACGTGAAGAAGGCCCTCGGGCCGGCGTTCCAGACGTTCAACCTGGGCGTCGACAACCCGAACGTGCTGATCGGTCTCATGATCGGCGCGGCGGTGGTGTTCCTGTTCTCCGGTCTGGCGATCATGGCGGTCGGCCGTGCGGCCGGACGCGTGGTCATGGAGGTGCGCAAGCAGTTCCGCGACCACCCGGGGATCATGGACTACACCGAGAAGCCGGACTACGGCGCGGTCGTCGAGATCTGCACCGCGGACGCGCAGCGCGAGCTCGCGACCCCGGGCCTCCTCGCCATCCTGACGCCGATCGCGGTCGGCTTCGCCCTCGGGTACGCGCCGCTCGGCGCGTTCCTCGCGGGCGCGATCGCGGCAGGCGCCCTGATGGCGGTGTTCCTGTCCAACTCCGGTGGCGCGTGGGACAACGCCAAGAAGCTCGTCGAAGAGGGACACCTCGGCGGCAAGGGCTCCGAGGCGCACTCGGCGACGGTCATCGGCGACACCGTCGGCGACCCGTTCAAGGACACCGCCGGCCCGGCGATCAACCCGCTGATCAAGGTCATGAACCTTGTCTCGCTGCTGATCGCCCAGGCCGTCGTGACGTACGCGGCCAACACGGCACTGCGCATCGTCGTCACGGTCGTGTCGGTCGGCATCATCGTCGGCGCGATCGTCGTCTCCAAGCGCCGCGCCTCCGCCATCGGCGGCGAGTCGGAACCGGCCACGGAATCCGGCCAGTCCCCCGACGGCGCGCAGGACGACTCCGGCGACGAGAACCCGAGCGGCGGCACGAGCGAGTCCGACGAGGAGTCGGAGCCCGCAAAGGCCTCCTGAGGGTCTGAGACGTCCTTGAGAGCGTCGTAGCCGGGGTTCTGGCTCTGGCGGGCGGTCTGGAGGATTCAGAACCGGTGAGAGGGCCGGGCGGCACTGCCGCCCGGCCCTCTCTTCGTGTTTTTTGCGTGTTCCGGTGGTGGGGATGGGGGTGTGCGGCTCTCGGTCGGGGGGCGGATTTGTTGTGGTTGTGGGTGGTGGCGCGTGGTGCCTTGCTGGAGGTTCTGGGGGCGCTGACGCTGGTCGGAGAGGGGATGGCGAGGCAGGTGGCCAGGCGGAGGCGCTGCCTTAATGGGAGTGGTGGCTCGGGGGGGCATGGCTGCGGCTGCCGGTACGGCGCTGGCGCCAGTTGTTTCGGCGCGCGTGGGCGTCGGCGTACGGGATGGCTGCATAAGGCAGATTCGCGACGCATCCACGCGGGCTTATGGCCCCCTGGCGGGGGTGGTCGGTCGTTTACGGGGGTCGGGTGTTGGGTGCCGGGTGTGCGGCGGGGGTGGTCGGTCGTTTACGGGGGTTGGGTGTTGAGTGCCGTGTCTACGGCGAGGTGGTCGTGGCGTACTGCGAGCCATCACCTGCGGTGCCGCGCATCGTCGGGGCGGCCGCCCCAGGCATGAGGTTGCCCACGGCGGGCGCCTTGGGGCTTCCCGGCAGCGAGCAGCGGAGGCGTGTGGAGGCGGGGGGTGGCGTGCGGTGGGCGCCTGGCGGCGTGGCGGGCACCGGGCGGCGTGTGGCCGGCGGTGGCAGGCAGCGGGCGGCGGGCGCCTTGAGGATTCCCGGCAGCGTGCGGCTCGCGGCGGTGGCGTGTGGCGAGCGGCGGGCCCGTGTCCGCGTGGTGGCCGAAGGAGACGGCCGTCCTGCGGGCAGCAGCAGGGGCGGTGGCGAGCGGCGAGCAGCGGTGGCCGACGGTGGGCGGTGAGAGGCGCGCAGTAGCGGTGGCGTGTTGGCGGACGGTGAGCGGCGGCGGTGGCGGTGGTGTGTGGCGGGCGGTGGGCGGAGTGGGCGGGCGGCGGGGGGTGGGCGCTTTGAGGCTTCTCGGCAGACGGGGGCGGGTGGTGGGTGGTGAGGTGTCGTGGGGGTGTGTTTGGTGCGAGCCGGTGGCGGCTGGGGGGCATTGGGTGGTGGGGGTGTGGATGGGGCTTGGTTCGGGGCGGGCAGACTGGGGGGATGCAGAATTCTCAGCCGTCTGGGGCCAAAGGCTTCGCGATTCTTGTTGGAGTGATGGTTGCGATCGTGCTTGTGATCATGGCGATCGCCGTTATCTTCTCGCCGCGCTGATGCCCACCCTCATTGTGTTGCGGCACTCCAAGGCGGCCAGTCCGCTCGGGACGCGTGACTTCGAGCGGCCGTTGGCCGACAGGGGGCTTCGGGACTCGACTCGGGTCGGGGATGAGCTTCGGGGCAAACAGTGGGTTCCCCAGCAGGTCATCTGTTCTACCGCTCTGCGGACACGGCAGACCCTTGACGGGCTGTCGATCGCGGCTCCCGCGGAGTTCGAGCAGCGTGTCTATCAAGGGGACGCGGACGATCTGCTCGAGCTTCTCAATGAGCAGGGCCGTGAGGACATGCTCCTGCTCGTCGGGCACAACCCGTCCGTCCATCAGCTCGTGCTCGACCTCACCGGTGCCGAGGTGCGGAGTTTTCCCACGTCCGCCGCTGCTGTGATCGAGTTTGACGGCGACTGGGCGGATCTCGGGCCCGGAGGTGGGCGGCTCGTGGAGCTCTGGACGCCCAACGGATGACCCCCAAAGACACCTAACGTGACATTCGGGTTTACCAGATGGCCGGATCCGGCCACCCCTAACTTCCGATTTGGGGGGTTTCCGTACTGATCACGCCGAGTCTGCTCGCGGCGGTGAACAATCACTCACCGCAGTTACGCAGCGTCATAGGAGTTACGGAACACCCGCCCCTCCCCATAACCTGTATGTAGAAGGACGGCAGGCGCGGACCCAAGGAGGCGGTATGAACGAGATCTCCCCGCGCCGCCCCGACGACGTTCTCTTGTACACGAGCGGACCATAACGGCGGAGGGCCGTCCCCGATCCGGCCCACCGCTTGAGACCGCTCGGCGATGCCGGGGCCCACGACGGCCCCGGCATCGTACTTTTCCAAAGAGCCTAAAGAGCCGAGTCCTCGGCGTCCGCGGCGTCGATGTCGTCGCGTGAGATGCCCAGCAGGAACGCTATCGAGTCCATGTACGGGACGTTCAGCGCCGTGTCGGCGGCCTCGCGTACGACCGGTTTGGCGTTGTAGGCGATGCCCAGTCCGGCGGCGGCGAGCATGTCCAGGTCGTTCGCGCCGTCGCCGATGGCCACGGTCTGGCTGACGGGTACTCCGGCGGCGGCGGCGAAGCGGCGTAGGGCTTCGGCCTTGCCCGGGCGGTCGATGATCGGGCCGATCAGGCGGCCCGTCAGCACCCCGTCCACGACCTCCAGCACGTTGGCCGCGGCGTAGTCGATGCCGAGGTCCGCCGCGAGGCCGTCGGTGATCTGGGTGAAGCCGCCGCTGACGATCGCGAACTTGTAGTCCAGCCGCTTCAGCGTGCGGACCAGCGTACGGACGCCCGGGGAGAACTCGATGCCGTCGCGTACCTCGTCGAGCACGCTGGCGGGGAGGCCCTCCAGCATCGCGACCCGCTGGCGCAGCGAGCCCTCGAAGTCCAGCTCGCCGCGCATCGCGGCCTCGGTGATCTCGGCGACCTTCTCGGCGCGGCCCGCGTACGCCGCGAGCAGCTCGATCACCTCGCCCTGGATCAACGTCGAGTCGACGTCCATGACGATCAGCCGCTTGGCGCGCCGGGCCAGGCCGCCGGGTTGTACCGCGACGTCGACCTTCTGCGAGGCGGCCTCGGCGGACAGCGCGGTGCGCAGGCCCTCCGGGTCGGCGCCGGAGACGTCCATCTCGATGCAGGTCACCGGGTGGTTCGCGAGGCGTTCGATGCGGTCGATGTTGGCGCCGTACGCGGCGACGCGGCCCGCGATGCCCGCGAGCGCGGCCGGCTGGATCGGGCTGCCGAGGATCGTGACGTGCAGGCGCCCTCGCTTGCGGGCGTCCTTGCCGGTGCCGGTGACCAGCTCGATCTCCAGGCCGAGGTCGGCGGCGAGCTTCTCGGCGGCCGACAGCAGTTTCCCGACGTCGGTGTCCTTGCCGTACGCGAGGAGCACTCCGAGGACCAGCCGGCCGCGGATGACGACCTGTTCGACGTCCGCCACGGTGACCGGGAAGGACGACAGGGTGCGGAAGAGGCGGGACGTGACCCCGGGGCGGTCGCGGCCGGTGAGCGTGATCAGCAGCGTGCGCGTTTTGGCATCCATGCTGTGCACCACGGTACTTGGCCGCGAACCTGCCCGGTATGGGGGTCCACCATCCGGACACCCCCTGTTCATCCGGTCATCATCGCTGGTCAGGCGGTTAGGGGAGCAGGAGGTTCAGGTCTCCGAACTCGTGCCATTTGTAGCCGTTCTCCAGGGCCGAGGCGTAGACCTGTTCGAGCAGCGGAGATCCGGCGATCGCGGTCAGCATCTGCAGATGTGACGACCGTGGCTCGTGCAGGCCGGTGAGCAGGCCGTCGACCGCGCGTACGCCCTCCGACGGCGTCACGACGCGAGAGGTCCAGCCGCACGCGGGCCGTACGAAGCCGTCGGGTGCCACGGCGGACTCCAGCGCGCGTACGACCGTCGTGCCGATCGCGATCACGCGGTGGTTCTCCCAGCGGACATGGTTGACGAGCGCCGCCGTCGCGGGCGGTACCTCGAACCACTCGGCGTACGGCGGCTCGTCCTTCTCCGGGGACGCGACGCCGGTGTGCAGCGTCAGCGGGGCGATCAGTACGCCGCGCGCCACCAGCCTGGTCACCAGTTCGGCGGTGAACGGGCGTCCGGCACTGGGCATCTCCGCGCTCCCGGCGGGACGCGCGCCGTCGCGGAAGACGGTCTGGTACGCCGACAGCGGCTGGTCGTGCCCCACGTAGCCGTACCGGATCGGGACGCCGTGCCGGCGCAGGTACGGGACGACGTCGGTGTCCAGCCGTGCCCGCCACAGGCGTGGGGTGTGCCGGTCGACGAGGGTGAGCGTCGCGCCGCCCGGCAGCGGGAACCACTCGCCGGGGCATCCGCCGCCGTACGGGACGCTCGACGAACCCGACCGCAGCCGCAGCTCGACCAGCCACGATCCGTCGTCCGCCTCACCCGGCGAGGGCGGCAGAGGGCCGGAGAAGTGCAGGGCCAGCCGGTCGAGGCGTACCGCGGCGGGCAGCGTCGCCGAGGTGTTCACGACGAGCAGGTCGCCGGGGCGCAGGAGGTCCGGGAGGTCGGTGAAGGCGTGGTGGGTCACGCCGTCGCGGGTGCCGGCCAGCAGGCGTACGCCGTCGCGCGAGGGTGGGGGTTCGTGGGCTTCGAGGGAGGAGGGGAGGGCGAAGTCAAGCATCGTTGTTCCTTACGCGGTGCGCCGCGAGGGCGCCGACGACGGCGATCACGGCCGTGCAGGTGAGGCCGGCGTTCAGGCCGGCGGCGTTGACGAGCGCACCGGCCATGCCGACGACGAGGGATGAGCCGAGAGTGTCGCTGATCTGGATGGCGGAGGAGTTCGTGCCCTGTTCCTCCGGGCTCGACAGGCTGAGCACCAGGATGCTGAGCGCGGGGTAGGCGGTGCCCATCCCGGCGCCCGCGAGGATCCATGTCGACACGGCGGCCCAGCCGGTGAAGTTCAGCACCAGCCCCGTGCCGGCGACGCCGAGCGCGAGCATGAGCGCCCCCGCGACGATGAACGGCACGCGCGACGCCTCCGGGAAGCGTCCCTGCCACCACGAGCCGAGGGACCAGCCGATCGCGCCGGCCGTGAGCGCGACGCCGGCGGCGGAGGGGCTGAAGCCGTACCTCGTGGTCAGCGTCAGCGGGATGAACGCCTCCGTGCCGCTCAGCGCGCCGAACATCAGGGCACGCATCGCGACGGCGGTCGGCAGGCCGCGTGCCAGCCGTGGGGTGCCGCGCGGCAGCAGGTGGCGCACGCCGTACACGAGCCCGGCGAGGCCGAGGACCCCGAACGGCGAGCGGTGGTCGGCGCCCCACAGCACGATCGCGGCGCCGGACGACAGCGCGACGGCGGCGGCGACACGGCCGCGCGGCATCGCGCCGCGCGTCGAGGGCAGGCCGCGCAGCGCCGGGACGAGCATCAGCACCGAGATCGCGACCAGCGGGATCAGGCCGAGGAAGACCCAGCGCCACCCGAGGTGCTGCGCGATGAGCCCGCCGATCGACGGCCCGACCAGGGACGGTATGACCCACGCGCCCGACATCGCCGCGAAGAACTTCGGCCGGGCCGCCTCCGGGTAGACGCGCGCCACGATGACGTAGATCGGCACGGACGCCAGGCCCGACCCGAGCCCCTGGACCGCGCGCCCGGCGACGAACCACGCCATCACCGGGGCCGTGCCCACGATGACCAGCCCGGCGGTGAACACGGCGAGCCCGATGAGCAGCGGCTGGGCGGGCCCCCGCGCGTCCGCCCAGCCGCCGGCGACGACGTTGCCGACCAGGCCGAGGATGAACACCGCGCTGAACGCCCACGCGTACAGCGATAGCCCGTTCAGGTCGCGCGCCGCCACCGGCATCACCGTGCCGACCGCCATCGCCTCGAACGCCAGCAGCGTGACGACGAGCAGGAGGCCGACCGTGGTCGTGCGGTACGGGGCCGCCCACATGCGGGTACGGGTCGCGGGTTCCGGTGTCTTCGGCAGCACAGTGGTCATGAGACCAGAGCGGGCGCGGCGTACCGCCCACTGGGAGAGCGTTCGGCGATGAGCCGCAGCAGGGCCGGCACCGCGACGTCTTCGGGGAGCGGCGCCGACGCGGCGTCCTCACCGGCGGCGGCCAGCATCCCGGTCCGCATCTCGCCCGGGTCGACCCACCACACCGAGACGGAGGGCTCTTCGGCGGCCAGGACGTTGGAGAGCTGGTCGAGCGCGGCCTTGGTCGCGCCGTAGCCGCCCCAGCCCTCGTACGGCTCGTGCGCGGCGTCGGAGCTGATGTTGACGATCGCGCCGCGGCGCTCCCGCAGTGACGGCAGGGCGCCCTGGACGAGCGCGAGCGGACCGAGGGTGTTGACGGCGAACGCGTGCTCCAGCTCGGCCAGCGGGTAGCCGGCCAGCGGCGGGAGCGGCGTGGCGCCGAGGACGCTCGCGTTGTTCACGAGGAGGTCGAGCCCGTCCGCGTGCGCCAGCAGCTCGGCGCGGTGCGCGGGGTCGGCGATGTCGCCGGCGATCGCGGTCGCGCCCAGCTCGGACGCGATCCTTTCCAGCTCGGCCGCGCCCCGCGCGTCGAGGACGAGCTCCCAGCCTCGGCCGGCGAGCGCGCGTGCCAGTGCGAGACCGAGTCCACGCGACGCTCCGGTGATCAGTGCCTTCATGGGATCGACGCTACGTACGGGGTGCCGCAGCGGCATCGGGCTCAAGGTCCGCGGCTCCTCGGCTGATGGGTCTAGGACCACGTGCCGACGCGGGAAGCGAGGGCCGGAGGTACGGTCAGGACCGTGGAACCCGATCGGGACGCGGCACTGCACGCGGTCAGCGCGGCGGTGCTCGCCGTCACGCGCCATCTGTCCGTGCACGAGGTGTTCCAGGTGATCGTCCGGGCCGCCGCGCAGCTCCTCGGCGCCCGCTACGCCGCGCTCGGCATCCCCGACGACGAGGGGTCGTTCGCGGAGTTCGTCGTCGAGGGCGTCAGCTCCGAGCAGTGGGCCGCGATCGGCCCGTTGCCGCGCCAGCACGGCCTCCTCGCCCTGATGCTGCGCGAGGACAAGGTGCAGCGGCTCGCGGACGTCCGCAAGGCCCCGGCGTTCGAGGGGTGGCCGTCGGCGCACCCCACGCTCAAGGACTTCCTCGGCGTGCCGATCCGCGACGGCGACGAGACGCTCGGCATCCTGTTCCTGGCCAACAAGCGGACCGAGGACGCCGGCGGCTTCACGCGCCGCGACGAGGACCTCCTCACGCTGTTCGCCGCGCACGCCGCGATCGCGCTGACCAACGCGCGGCTGTACGAGCGCAACCGCGAGCTGACCGTCATCGAGGAGCGCGCGCGGCTGGCGCGCGACCTGCACGACGCGGTGGCCCAGAAGCTCTTCTCGCTGCGCCTGACCGCCGCCGCGGCCGTGTCCGCCCGCGACCCGGAGCCCGAGCTGCGGCGCGTACAGGAGCTGGCCAAGGAGGCCCTGGCGGAGCTGCGCGAGGTGATCTTCGAGCTGCGCCCGGCCGAGCTGGAGGGCGACGGCCTGACCGAGTCGCTGCGCAAGCACGTCCGTGTCCTCGACCGCGCGTGGGGCGGCGGGCGCGGGCGGCGCCCGAAGGTGCGGTTCGAGGGCGAGGAGGACGTCGAGCTGGACGCCGGGACGGAGGCCGCGGTGTTCCGCATCGCCCAAGAGGCGATCTACAACGCCCTGCGGCACGGCTCCCCGGACCAGGTGACCGTGCGCCTCGGACCGGGCCTCCTGGAGATACGTGACGACGGCGAGGGGTTCGCCGTCGGCGCCGAGACGGGCGATGGGCTGGGCCTGGAGTCCATGCGCGAGCGCGCCGCGGCGGTCGGAGGTGTTCTGACGATCGACTCGTCGGAGCACGGAACCATCGTGCGCCTGGAGGTGCCGTCATGATCCGGGTGCTCATCGCCGACGACCATCCCGTCGTACGCCAGGGGCTGCGGACGTTCCTCGGCGTCCAGGACGACATCGAGGTCGTCGGTGAGGCGTCCGACGGCACGGAGGTCGTGTCGCAGGCCGAGGCGCTGAAGCCGGACGTCATCCTCCTCGACCTGAAGATGCCCGGCGTCGACGGGCTCGCCGCCCTGAACGAGCTGCGCGAGCGCGGCGTCACGGCCCGGGTGCTCGTGCTCACGAGCGCGGCCGAACGCACGCGGGTGCTGCCCGTCGCGCGCGCCGGCGCCGCCGGCTATCTCTACAAGGACGTCGACCCGAACGCCCTCGTGCAGGCGATCCGCGCGGTCCACGACGGTCACGTGCTGTTCGCCGCCGACGCGGCCGAGGCGATCCTGACGCCGGACTCCGGGGACAAGGGCACGGCGGTTCTCACCGAGCGCGAGCGCGAGGTGCTGGTCCAGATCGCGCTGGGCCGTTCGAACCGTGAGATCGCGCGCGCTCTCGTCGTGTCGGAGAAGACGATCAAGACGCACGTCTCGAACATCCTGATGAAACTGGCCCTGCAGGATCGCACGCAGGCGGCCTTGTACGCCGTACGGCACGGCCTGGCGGATCAGTGATCCGACGGGAAATCTCCCCGTGATCCATGAGGCGTAAGTCGCGCCGTTCGAATATGTTGATGAAGCTCAGCAGTCGGCTGAGTGAACCGCATCGCCGAGGACGTCATCGGAAATCATATGAGAGTTGCCATTCGCTACGCCGCGGGCTCGGATGTCGGACGTTCCCGCGAGAACAACGAGGACTCCGCGTACGCGGGCCCGTGGCTGCTCGCGGTAGCCGACGGCATGGGCGGTCACGTCGGAGGTGAGATCGCCAGCTCCCTCGCCATCCAGGCTCTTTCCAGCATCGACGCCGAGGTTCCCCAGGCCTCTCTGGTCGAGGTCGTCGAGCGCGCCGTGCTCGCCGCCAACCAGGCGATCGCGCAGAGGGTCGAGCAGGAGCCCGCACTCCAGTCCATGGGCACGACCTGTACCGCGATGCTCTGGTCCGGCACGCACACCGCGCTCGCCCACATCGGCGACTCGCGCGCGTACATGCTGCGCGAGGGCATCCTCTACCAGATCACCGAGGACCACACGCTCGAGAAGATGCTCACCGGAGAGGACGGCGCGGCCCCTCACCTGGCCAACCGTCTGGTGCGCGTCCTCGACGGCAGGGCCGAGCGCAAGCCGGACCTCTCGCTGCGCGAGGCGCTCCCCGGCGACCGTTACCTGCTGTGCAGTGACGGCCTGAGCGGCCCGGTCGACGCCGAGGCGATGCACCAGGTGCTGACCACCGTGGACGACGCCGACGCGGCGGTGCGCGAGCTCATCGAGCTGGCCAACCTCGGCGGAGGCCCGGACAACGTCACGGTCATCGTGGTCGACGTCATCGCCGAGGGTGCGGACGCTCGCCCGGCCGTCGTCGTGGGTGCCGCGAGGAAGTGATCCGTTGCCGGTCCAGGTCTCCAGCCGGTCACGTTCTGGGGACCGAACCGCATCTAACTTCCCCGTAACCGGGATTTTTACGGTATACGGATCCACAGGCGCATATAACTGCACCGAGTGGGAGGGCGAGTTTGGACGTGGCACGGGGGCCGGGGGCGGCGCCGCACACATCGATAGGTGTGGGTGGCGTGTTCGGCCGCGTCTTCACCGCCACGAGTGCCGGCCCGCTCGGAGTGGCCCTACGCGTCGGTTTCATGGCCGTTGGGGCGGTGTTGGCGGCAATAGTGCACCGCGTCCATGATCCCGGCATACTATGCCCAGTTCGGGCGCTTACCGGAGTCCCCTGTCCCTTCTGTGGCGGTACTACCGTCTTCATGGAGCTGGGGGCCGCACATCCGGTCAAGGCCCTCGCCGCGAACCCGGTCGTTCTCGCAGGAGCGATCGGTCTGGCCACGGCACCGCTCGGGTCAGGGCGTAGATGGTGGGCGGTCCCCCCGCGCACCCGCGCCTGGATCCTCGGCGTCGTCGTGGCGCTGTCATGGCTGTGGCAGCTTGCCCGGTTCGGGCTCTTGCGGTTCTGAAATCCATGGCTCATCACAGCGATCGCGGAGCCCGACGCGGTAGACGGGCGAAAACCGACAAAGGAGAAAGAGCGTGAGCACCCCCTACGACCCGTACGGCCAGGGTCAGCAGCAGCCCGGTTATGGTCAGCAGCAGCCCGGTTATGGCCAGGGTCAGCAGCAGCCTGGCTACGGCCAGCAGCAGCCCGGCTATGGCCAGGGTCAGCAGCAGCCTGGCTACGGCCAGCAGCAGCCCGGCTATGGCCAGGGTCAGCAGCAGCCCGGTTACGGTCAGCAGCAGCCCGGCTATGGCCAGGGCCAGGGCGGCCAGCAGGGCGGCTACGGCCAGGACTACGGCCAGCAGCAGCAGCAGCCCGGCGCCTACGGCCAGGACTACGGCCAGCAGGGCTACGGCCAGCAGCCGGCGTACGGCCAGCAGGGTTACGGCCAGCAGGGCTACGGCGCGGGCTACGGCCAGGGCCAGTACGGGAGCTGGGGTGCGCGCGTCGGCGCCACCCTGATCGACGGCCTCATCATCGGTGTGCCCTACGGCCTGCTCTACGGCATCGGCGGCGCCATCGGCGGCAGCGGCGGCGCGATCCTGGTCCTCCTCGGCGCCCTCGTCGGCCTCGCCGGCGGCCTGTGGCTCATCCACCAGGAGGGCACCACCGGTCAGACGATCGGCAAGAAGACCCTCGGCATCCGCCTGATCAGCGAGGAGACGGGGCAGTACATCGGCTTCGGTATGGCGTTCCTCCGCAGGATCGCGCACTTCCTCGACGGCATCGCGTGCTACATCGGTTACCTGTGGCCGCTGTGGGACGACAAGAGCCAGACCTTCGCCGACAAGGTCTGCAAGACCGTCGTCGTCAAGGCCTGACGTTCGAACCGAAGCGGGGACCACCGGCCGGTGGTCCCCGCTTCGTCGTTTCCGGACTCAGCGCACCGGGTCGAGAACGCTGTTGCAGGCCGCGACACGCGCGCGGCGTACGGCGTGGTCGAGCGCGCGCAGCGCCTCGGTGCGGTTGCGCATCTCCGCGGACGACAGGCCCGGCGGTCTCGGTGCCGCGCGCGAGGTCGACGACGACCGAAAGGCGGCCCGCGAGCGCCGCCACGCGGTGCGCGCGTGCGGGGTAGCCCGGAGCGAGGCCACCGACCTGCTCGTGGGCGTGCGACTCGCGCAGCGCGTTGAGCGACTCGGCGATCTCCGGCCGCCATTCGAGGGCGCCGTCGAACGACATCAGGGACTCGGTCGCGTCGCGTACGGCCAGGGCGAGCTGCTGGTCGGCTTCGGGGAGCGGCGGCGTGTCGGCGACACCGGGCCGTGTCTCGTGCGTGGTCCAGCGCACGCCGACGTAGGACGAACCGCGCCGGTCCTCGGCGGGGATCAGGCCGAGCGACTGGCTGCCGACACTGGCGATCGCCGCCTCGCCGGCGTCCATCGCGGTCGTGTTGAACGCCGGTGGGCCCGTCAGCCCGAGCGGGTCGCCGGGCGCCGGCAGGGCGAGCCGCAGCGCGGACATGCCGGCGACGCGAAGAGCGCCGAGGCCGACCCGCAGAGGGCAGTCGCCCTCCTCACCTGGAGCGCCTTCGACGACATGCGGGCCGCCCAGGCGTTCGAGGGCGTCAGCGGCCTCGTCGAGCCCCACATGACCGGTCAGCCACGCGTTGCCCCAGGCGACGAGCGCGGCCGAGGGGTGAGTGACACGCATGCCGACCACCATAAGGCGTCCGAATGCCGTAGGTTCGTGCCGGAGACCCTGAGCGAGCCCGGCGGCCCGGCCGCCTGCGGCTCCACGCGACATCGAAGGGATGCGATGGCCGGCGAGGTAATGCGGCTCAAGGGCGTCGAGGTACGACGTGAGGGTGCGGCCCTCCTGCGCAGCGTCGACTGGACCGTCCATGAGGACGAGCGATGGGTCATCATCGGGCCGAACGGCGCGGGAAAGACGACGTTGTTGCAGGTCGCCGGGGCGATGCTGTTCCCGTCACGAGGCACCGTCGAGATCCTCGGAGAGAAGCTCGGCAAGACCGATGTGTTCGAGCTGAGACCCCGCATCGGGCTCTCCAGCGCGGCGGTGGCCGACAAGGTCCCGGCGGACGAGAAAGTCATCGACCTGGTGCTGACCGCGTCGTACGCGATCATCGGCCGGTGGAAAGAAGAGTATGACTCCACGGATGTAACCCGCGCGGTCGAGCTCCTCGACGCGCTCGGGTGCGCGCACCTCATCCGGCGGAAGTTCTCGACGCTGTCCGAGGGCGAGCGCAAGCGCGTCTCGATCGCACGCGCGCTGATGCCCGACCCGGAGCTCCTGCTGCTCGACGAGCCCGCGGCGGGCCTCGACCTCGGCGGGCGCGAAGACCTGGTGGCGCGCCTCACCGCGCTGGCGACCGACCGCCTCGCGCCGACGATGGCCCTGGTCACGCACCACGTCGAAGAGGTGCCCGAAGGGTTCACGCACGCGATGCTGCTGCGCCGCGGCTCCGTCATCGCGACCGGCAAGGTGGACGAGGTGTTCACCGACGAGCACCTGTCGAAGTGCTTCGGCCTGCCCTTGAAGGTCGAGTGGCAGGAGGGTCGCTGGCACGCGCGCGCCGTGTCCTCGTGACGCGCCGGTACTCCACGTGACACCTCTGCACGCCGCGGCCATCTTCGGCGCCGGAGTGGCGGCGGGCTGCATCAACGTCGTCGTCGGCTCGGGCTCGCTCATCACGTTCCCGACGCTCGTCGCGCTCGGCTACCCGCCGGTCGTGGCGAACGTCTCGAACACCGTCGGCCTCGTGCCCGGCTCCGTCTCCGGGGCGTACGGCTACCGCCGCGAGCTGAGCGGCCAGCGGCCCGTCGTCCTGCGGCTCGGCGCGGCCTCCGTCCTCGGCGCCGTGACCGGCGGGCTGCTGCTCCTCAACCTGCCCGCGGCGACGTTCGGCATCGTCGTGCCGGTGCTGATCGCGGCGGCCTGCGTACTCGTCGTCGCGCAGCCGCGGCTGAGCTCCTGGCTGAGCGGCCGGCCGCGCCACCAGCACGGCGGCCCCTGGCTGCTGCTCGGCGTGTTCGTCAGCGGCGTGTACGGCGGGTACTTCGGCGCCGCGCAGGGCGTCATCCTGCTGGCGCTGCTCGGCATCTTCCTCGACGAGGACCTCCAGCGGGTGAACGGCGTGAAGAACGTCCTCGCCGGCGTGGTCAACGGCGCCGCCGCGCTGCTGTTCATCCTGGTCACCCACGTCGACTGGGCGATCGCCGCGTGCATCGCCGTAGGCTCCGCCGTCGGCGGCCTCCTGGGCGCCTCGATCGGCCGCAGACTGCCCGCCCTGGCCCTCCGAGTCCTCATCGTCTTGGTCGGCGTGGCCGCAATAGTGAAACTGGTCGCCTGACCTGCTTATGGCCGCGCTTCGCGCGGCGGCGACACCCCCATATAGCGGTTGAAGTGGGCGTTTTCGGGGTAGTTATTCGAATATACGTTCGAAGAAGGGTGCGGTCATGAAGGGCGACAGGGTCGAGATCATGGTCGATGCCGGGGAGGCGACGCGGACGTACGAGGTCGTGGCCACCCGTGCCGGGCGGCGTGTCGAGGTCGTCACGCGGCGCGGTGTCGTCGAGGTGACGGAGGTGACGCGGACCGGTACTCCCGTGCGGACCGCGCGTTTCATGGCAAGCCGGGTGCTGGCCCTCGTCGAGCATCCCTACAACGACCGGCGTGACCCCGTACCCCAGAACCTCGCCGACACCGCCTAAGGGCGGAACGCCCGGAGGGTGAGGTCGACGAGGGCCTCGGCGTACTCGGCCGTGAGCGGGCCGGAGCGGTGGAGCCGGCGCTGGTAGAGGGGGCGTAGAGCAGTTCGAGCGCCAGGTCGAGGTCGGCGGACACTCCCTAGCGTGCCGGGCGTACCTGGATCATGCCGTTGTCGCGTACGCGGGTCTCGAAGGCCGGCTGGCGGCCGGTGGCGGGGCCGTGCACGACCGTGCCGTCGCTGACCTTGAACGTGCTGCCGTGCCACGGGCAGATCACGCAGATCTCGTCGTCCACCTGGACCATCCGGCCCTGGTGGAGGGGGCCGTCGAGGTGGGAGCAGCGGTCGGCCAGGACGTACACCTGGCCGGCGTAGCGCAGCACGAACAGGCTGATGTAGCCGAGGTTGCGGTGGACAGGCCAGCCTTCGGGCAGCTCGTCGATCGAGCACAGGTTGTGCCAGCCCAGCGGGCCCAGGTGGGTGATCGACTCGGCGTGGCTGGGGCCGGCGGCCAGGCGGAACGCCAGGTGGCCGCCGAGGTAGGCGCCGCCGAACATCGCGGTGAGGCCGGCGAGGCCGAGGGCTTTGCCGTAGCCGTGACGGCCGCGCAGGCGCGCGACGAGCGAGGCAGCGAACAGGCCGGTCGCCGCCGTCGAGGCGATCGAGTGGACGAGGCCGACGCGCTGCTGCTCGATGTGCAGCGACGACCAGTCGGCGGCGCCGGTGAGCGCCACCGGCACCGCGCCGGCGAGGCCGGTGGCGATGAGGACCTGTGCGGCGCGCTGGGTCTCCGGCAGGAGGTCGAGCACGCCGGCCGCGACCCAGCAGCCGACGGGAATGTCGGTCAGCGGTGGATGCGCGGGATGGCCGATGGGGACGCCGTGCAGCGTGTCCTTCAGGCGCCCTGGAGGCAGGAAGCGTACGACCACGCCGCTCAGGTTGCGCGCGGCGCGGTCGAGGAAGCGTGCGTGTTCGAGGTCCTGTGCGACCTTCAAAGGGCGAGGGACGACGATGGACCGAGAGATCCTGCGCACCCGCTGCCGATTCACCGCTCCTCCTCGGATGGCTCTGCTTCGGACACTAGCCTGCCCGCCGAAACCGTCACCACACGGGGTGGAGGCCGAAGGCGGCGCCGTGAGCCTCCCGTCGCCGCCGTCCCAGGCCCGTGATCAGTGCTCTGAGGTGGCCATTTCCTTCATCGCGCCGACCGTCGGGCCGCTGGCCAGAATGGCGGCGACGATCCCGCCGAGAAGGATCAGCGTCGAGCCGCCGACCATCGTGTCGACCGGGAGGGTGAAGGCGCCGACCAGGCGTACGGCGCACTCGGCGAGCAGGGCGCCGCCCCAGATGAGGGAGTAGCGGCGCTCCAGGCCGCGGAAGCGCGCCGATCCGGCGGACAGCCGGTCCCACGCGGCCGTACGGGCGGTGTCGCCGCGCGTGAGCATCGGTTTGAGGGCCGCCGACATCAGCGGGCGGCCGGCGAGCGCGGACGCGATCATGGTCAGCGCGATGACGCTGCTCGTCGCCGAGTCCTTGGCGATCATGAGGCGGGGGTCGCCGGTCACGTAGCCGAGGGCGATGCCGAGCACCGTGGTGGCGAGCATCAACGCGGCGAGCAGGTTGATCGACCGGTCGCGTACGGCGCACCAGAGGGTGCGCGCCGCCGGGACGACGCTGCTCAGCGACAGGGCGGCCACCATGCCGAGGCCCATGCCGTGGCGCAGCAGGTAGTAGGCGCCCAGCGGCACGCCGACGTCCAGGACCAGAGGAGCCAGTGCCCGCGCGAGCGAGCCACCTCGCGTGCCCTCGGCGGCGGCTGTCATCTCGGTCATGTCCGGCTCCTCGTCGTCGTTCCGTCTGCTCTCAGAGCATCGCGAGGATCCGGGCCGACCGGCAGATTCGTCCCTCCACGTCGTACCGGTACGAATGTCACCGCGCCGTCAGGGCGGCTCTCACCGCAGCGGCTTGCGCGCCGTCCCGATGATGCGCGGCGCCACCGGCGAGAAGCGCGCCGACGCGGGGAAGCGGAAGCCGCGGCAGGACACGACGTGGAAGACATGCTCGATCTCGGTGAGGGTGTCGCGCGTGACGCGGCAGCCGCCCATGAGGCGCGGCCAGACCAGCTCGGCGGCGCGCTGCGTCGCCGCGAACGTGACGTCGCGGCTGCGCACGTGCTCGTAGAAACGGAGCTGGCCGCCCGGCCGCAGCACCCGGTGGAACTCCGCGAGTGCGGCGCGAGGGTCCGCGACCGAGCAGAGCAGGCCCGACACCGCGACGGCGTCGACGGATGCGTCGTCGGCCGGGATCTCGCCGGCCGTGCCGTCGACCACGCGGATCGGCACCGGGGCCGACGCGGCGGCCTCGGCCGCGCGCTCGCGCAGGAACGGCTCGGGCTCGACGGCGACGACCTCGGAGACTCCCGAGGGGTACTGCGGGAAGTTCAGCCCCTTGCCGGGGCCGACCTCGATAACCCGTCCGGTCAGGCCGGCGAGCATCTCGCGCCGCAGCTCACGGTTGCCCCGCTCCTCGTTGCGAGCGGCGAACCGGTTGTGCCAGCGAGCGAAGAGCGGATTGTCGACAGGTGCCATGCGAGCCTGCCTACCAGACGCTCCGGCCTCAGACGGGCCGGTGAGCGCGCGTCCACGGAATCCGCCGCGAAGTCGTGCGCCCGTACCGGGAGATTGGGCGCACAACCGTCCTAGCTGGGGACGCACACGAAAACGCGGCCCGGTAGGTAGCCCGGGTGCCGTCGCGCACGCGGTCGGGCGAACCCCAGGCGGGCCGCCGAGCTCTGACGTGAAGGGGGCGGCCCCGAGGGGCCGCCCCGATCAGGGGAAGGGGCTTCAGCCGCCGTTCACACCCAGGCCCTTGGAGACGTGCGGTTCTCCTCGTCAACCCTGACGGCAGTCGGGGCAGTAGCCCCAGAAGGTGACGTCCGCCTCGTCGACCAGGTAACCGGCGTCGTTGGCGGGCTCCAGACACGGTGCCTCACCGATCGTGCAGTCGACGTCGGTGACACGCCCGCACACCCGGCAGACGAGGTGATGGTGGTTGTCTCCCACCCGGCCCTCGAACCGCGCGGGGCTTCCGGCCGGCTCTAGCCGGCGTACGAGACCCGCGGCGGTGAAGGCGTGCAGCGCCTCGTACACCGCCTGAAAGGACACGTGCCCGAGCCGGTCGCGGACCCGTGACGTGACCGCCTCGACGTCGAGGTGATCACCCGTGCGCACGGTCTCCAGGATCGCCAGCCGTGCGGCCGTGACCCGGAGTCCGGCCGAGCGCAGCTCGGTCGCAGCGGTCTTCGGAGTGTCCGTGTCTCCCATATGACTCACCGTATAACCATTAAGCTGAATGATTCAAGAGAACGAGCAATACCAGCTTACGTCACAGAGCGGCGATGAGCTGGGAGATCTCGTCTTCGGTGTTGTAGTAGTGCACCGAGGCACGCACGCGGGGCGCCGGAGCGGAACCCTCGTCGTAGCGGTAGACCTGCTCGGTGATACTAACGTTGATCTTCCGAGCGGCGAGCGTACGGAAGATGTCCACTGCCTCCCGGTTCTCGTGCGTGAACGTCACGATTCCGGAGCGGTTCGCGCCGCGGTCGCGCACCGTGACGCCGGGTACCCCGGCCAACCGTTCGCGCAGCAGCGCGCCGAGCTCCATCACCCGCCGCTCGATCACGTCCGTGCCGATGGCGAGTGCGTACTCCGCCGCCGCGGCCAGGCCGAGCTGGCCGGCCACCGAGCGTTCGAAGCACTCGAACCGCCGGGCGTCGGCGCGCATCTCGTAGGAGTCCGGGCCGGTCCACACAGCGGCGCGGTTGTCGAGGAAGGCCGGTGAGACCCGGTCGAGCGCCGACCGCCGTACGTAGAGGAACCCGGTGCCGCGCGGCCCGCGCAGGAACTTGCGCCCGGCCGCCGACAGCAGGTCACAGCCGATCTCCTCGACGTCGACCGCGAGCTGGCCGACGGACTGGCAGGCGTCGAGGAGGTACAGCGCGCCCGCCTCGCGTGCCAGCCGCCCGACCCCGGCCGCCGGGTTGATCAGGCCGTCGTGCGTCGGCACGTGGTTGACGGCGACCAGGCGCACGTCGTCGTCGAGCGCGGACGCCAGCGCGTCGAGGGAGATCTGGCCGTGCTCGTCGTCGTCCACGACCTCGACCTTCACGCCGCGTTCGCGTGCCACGTGCAGGAAGGCGATGGCGTTGCTGGAGTACTCACCAGCCGAGGTCAGGATGCGGTCGCCGGGCCGGAACGGTATGCCGTAGAACACCATGTCCCAGGCGCGGGTGGCGCTCTCGGTGACCGCGATCTCATCCTCACCGGCCCCGACCAGGCGCGCCAGCGTGCCGTAGGTGGCCTCCAGGCGTTCCGTGGCGGCGATGGCCGCCTCGTACCCGCCGCCGAGGGCCTCGGCCTCCAGATGACCATGTACGGCGTCCAGTACCGGCCGCGGTTGCAGCGCGGCACCGGCGTTGTTGAAGTGGACGACCTTCGCGCACCCTGGGGTGTCGGCACGCAACCGGGCGATGTCCAGCACGGGACTTCCTTTCATCCGATCGGGCGTCATCGGCTGAACCTACGCGCCACACCCTGGGCTTCAAAGCGCTGGTCATGGCATTCTTGGGCGGATCCCGAGGAGGATGATCGCCATGCGGCGAACGTTGATGCCGGCCCTTGCGGCCGGAATGGCGATGGCGGCGCTGGCGTCGGCCTGCGGCAGCGGCGACAAGAGCGAGGCGAGGACACCGCCGCTGCGCCTGACGTCCCCCTCGGTCGACGCCGGCGCGGGGACGGGCAAGTCCCCGGCGGCCAAGGAGCCGATCACGATCGCGTTCGCCGGCGACACCCACTTCTACGCCCAGCTCGCCGCGCGCCTGGCGCGTCCGCGTACGGCGCTCGGCCCGACCATCCCCGAGCTGCGCCGCGCCGACTTCACGATGGTGAACCTCGAGACGGCCATCACCACGCGCGGCACCAAGGAGCCGAAGGAGTTCAACTTCCGCGCCCCGGCGAGCGCGTTCACCGCGCTGAAGGCCGCGGGCATCGACGTCGTCTCCATGGCCAACAACCACGGCGTCGACTTCGGCCAGGTCGGGCTGAAGGACTCCCTCGCCGCGATCCGCAGCTCCGGCTACCCGGTGGTCGGCATCGGGCGGAACGCCGCCGAGGCGTACAAGCCGTACTACGCCACGGTGAAGGACACCCGGCTCGCGGTCATCGGCGCGACGCAGGTGCTCGACGACAACCTCATCGCCGGGTGGACGGCGACCAGCACCCACGGCGGGCTCGCCTCGGCGAAGAACGCCCCCCGCCTGATGTATGAGGTCCGCAAGGCCAGGCGGCACGCCGACGCCGTCATCGTCTACCTGCACTGGGGCCAGGAGATGCGGGAGTGCCCGCTGCCCCGCCAGCAGGTGCTGGCCGCCCAGCTCGTGAAGGCCGGCGCCGACGTGATCGTCGGAGGCCACGCGCACGTGCCGCTCGGCGGCGGCTACCTGCACGGCCGCTACGTCGACTACGGCATGGGCAACTTCTTCTTCTACGCCGCCAGCGGGCGCACCGCGGCCTCGGGCATCCTGGAGCTGAGGCTCCAGGGGCGCAGGGTCCAGTCGGCGCAGTGGAAGCCCGCGGTCGTCTCCGGCGGCGTGCCTCAGCTGCTCACCGGCGCGCCGAGGCAGCAGGCCCTGACCAAGTGGAACTCCCTGCGCGCGTGCACCGGGCTCAAGCCGACCGCCTGATCAGGTCGCGGTACCAGGCGTAGGACGTACGCGGCGTACGGCGCTGGGTCTCGTAGTCGACGTGCACGAGGCCGAACCTCGGGCCGTACCCCTCCGACCACTCGAAGTTGTCCATCAGCGACCAGACGTAGTAGCCGCGCACGTCGACGCCGTCGTCCATCGCCGCGCGTACGGCGTCGACGTGGGTCGTCAGGTAGGCGACGCGCCGCGGGTCGTCGATCGACTCGTCGTACGAGCAGCCGCTCTCGGTGATGTGGATCGGCGGCAGCGCCGCGCCGTACCGCACCCGCAGGCCGGTCAGGAGATCGCGCAGGGCGTCCGGCACGACGGGCCAGCCCATGCCGGTCACCGGGTACCCGTCCAGGTCGCGCATCGCGAACGGCAGCGGCTCGCCCTCGCCGGGCGCCGCGACGCCGGTCGGGTTGTAGTAGTTGACGCCCAGTACGTCGATGGGCGCCGCGATCACGGCGAGGTCCCCGTCGCGTACGTGCGGTGCCGGCACGCCGAGGTCGGGATACCGGCCGAGCAGGATCGGGTCGGTGAACTGGTGGTTCAGCAGGTTGTCGAAGGCCTCGGCCGCCGCGAGGTCCTCGGGCCGTTCGCTCGCGGGCCGCGCGGGCGTGTAGTGGTTCGCGATCGCGATCTTCCGCACGCCGGCCGCGCGCAGCGCCGCGACCGCCAGGCCGTGGCCGAGGAGCTGGTGGTGGGCGGTGGGCAGCGCGTCGAGCAGCAGCGCCTTGCCCGGCGCGTGCAGGCCGAACGCGTAGCCGTACGCCATCACGACCATCGGCTCGTTGAGCGTTATCCACAGGTCGACGCGGTCCGCGAGGCGTTCGGCGACGATCGCGGCGTACTCCGCGAAGCGGTGCGCGGTGTCGCGGTTCAGCCAGCCGCCGGCGTCCTCCAGCGGCTGCGGCAGGTCCCAGTGGTACAGCGTGGGCACGGCCGCGATGCCGCGCTCGGCCAGCCCGTCGACGAGACGGTCGTAGAAGTCCAGCCCGCGCGCGTTGACCGGGCCGTCGCCGCCGGGGCGTACGCGCGGCCACGCGATGGAGAAGCGGTACGCCGTCGCGCCGAGGCCCGCGATCAGGTCGAGGTCCTCCGGCCAGCGGTGATAGTGGTCGCAGGCGACGTCGCCGGTGCGGCCGTCGGCCACCCGGCCGGGCTCGCGGCAGAAGGTGTCCCAGATCGAGTCGCCGCGGCCGTCCTCGCCGGTGGCGCCCTCGATCTGGTACGCCGCCGTGGACACGCCCCACTGGAATCCGGAAGGGAACAACGCGGGCTCCTAACGGAATGAACAGGATTCGGATCCTAAGGGGCCACGGAGGCGTGGAAAAGGCATGATTGGAACGTGACGACGGATACCTCGCCGCTGCGCCGGAAGCCCGCCCAGCGGCGGAGCGCCGAGCGCGTCCAGCGAATGCTGGACGCCTGCGCGGCCATCCTCGACGAGTCCGGCTACGACGGCCTGTCGACCACCAAGGTGGCCCACCGCGCGGACGTCGCGATCGGCTCGGTCTACCAGTTCTTCCCCGACAAGAAGGCGGTCGTGCAGGAGCTGGCCCTGCGCAACCTGGAACTCTTCGGCGAGCGGGTCGCCCGCGCTCTCGCCGAGGGGGAGTTCGAGCGCTGGTACGACGCGGTCGTCTCGGTGCTCGACATCTTCGTCGACATGCACCGTTCCGTCCCGGGCTTTCGCGTGCTGCGGTTCGGTGACATCGCCGACCTCAACCTCCTCGACGGCAGCGAGGAGAACAACGCCGTCGTCGCCGACCGGCTGCGGGCGATGCTCATCGAGGCGTTCGACATGCCCGACACCCCGGCTCTGGGCCGCGCGCTCGCGGTGGCGGTGGAGGCCGGCGACGCGGTCATCAAGCTCTCCTTCCGCGACTGCCCGGAGGGCGACCCTGAGCTGCTCACCGAGGCCGAGCGCCTGATCGGCGGCTACCTGGAGCTCCAGTTCGGTCCTCGGTGAGCAACGGTCGGGTCAGCGGCGGACGAGCTTCCACGCGCCCGGGAGCAGCCCCGCGGCGAGCAGCACCTTCAGCGCGTCGCCGGCCAGGAACGGCCGTACGCCCATGCTGAACGCCGTCCCCAGGCCGGAGTGCGTCATGGCCATCAGCCACGGCACGCCGACCGCGTAGATCACCACGGTGCCGAGGACCATCGTCGCGACCGTACGCAGCGGTGACCGGTCGGCGCCGCGCGCGGCCAGCGCGCCCACGACCGCGCCCGCGAGCACGAAGCCGAGGACGTAGCCGAACGACGCGAAGTGCCAGCCGGACGCCCCGGACGCGAACCACGGCATGCCGAGCATTCCGACCAGCGCGTACAGCGCCATCGAGATGACCGACCGGTTCAGGCCGAGGGCCGCTCCCGACAGGAGAACGGCGAACGTCTGGCCGCTCACCGGGACCGGCGTTCCCGGAATCGGGATGCTGACCTGGGCGGAGAGGCCGACGAGCACGGCGGCGCCGGCGACGAGCGCGACGTCACGGGCCAGGCGGCCCGGAATGAGATCGCCGAGTACCGCCGGCCGCGCCACGGCAGCCTGAGTGTTGGACACGTAAGAATCCTCCCTTTAGCGACTAATTCGGCTAATTGTCGCTTCCGGGGCACCGGGCACCTACAGGGTCACCGTCACAAAGTTTCGATGACGGCTTTGTGCCCGAACGCCGGTTACGGCGTCGCCGCCACCTGGGCCGGGGGCGCGCCGGTGCTGTGCGCCGTGGGGAACCGCAGCTCGTAGGGCTGCCGGAACGACAGCGCGAGGGCGCAGACCATCCAGATCGCGGCCCAGATCAGCGTGATCGACACGCACCGGCGCAGGAGCGAGCGCTCCGGACGCGGCGGCGGCGAGGGTGGCGACGGCGGTGACGGGACCGGCGGCCAGTCCGGGCCGTAGTCCATGAAGAGGCTCACCGCGCGCGCACCATGACGACGCGTCGGTCTAAACCGGTCGCCGACTCCATGACCCGCATCGCCTGCCCCCAGGTCGAGTGATCGCACTGAGTAGACGTCTCAGCGGGCGAAACGGGTTACCGCAGGTCTCAGAGCCAGCCCTGGCGCTGCGCCGCGCGTACGGCCTCGATCCGGTTGCGCGCCGCCGTCTTGCGGATCGCCGAGGACAGGTAGTTGCGCACCGTCCCCTCGGACAGGTGGAGCGCGTCGGCCACGTCGACGATCGTCGCGCCGTCGGCCGCCGCGGCGAGGACGTCGCGTTCGCGCTGGGACAGCGGGTTGGGCCCGGCGCTCAGCGCCGCCGCCGCGAGGTCCGGGTCGATGACGCGCTCGCCCGCGAGGACCCGCCGGACGGCCGAGGCGAGCTCGCGCGCCGGGCTGTCCTTCACGAGGAACGCGGACGCGCCCGCCTCCATCGCGCGGCGCAGGTAGCCGGGGCGGCCGAACGTCGTGAGCATCACGACGCGGCACTCCGGCACGACGCGCTTCAGCGCGGCGGCGGTCTCGATGCCGTCCTTGCCGGGCATCTCGATGTCGAGCAGCGCGACGTCGGGGCGCGTGGCGGCGGCCACCCGCAGGGCCTCGTCGCCGTCGGCGGCCTCGCCCACGACCTCGATGTCGTCTTCGAGGCCGAGCAGCGTGGCGAGCGCGCCGCGCACCATGCCCTGATCCTCGGCGATGATGACGTGGATCATCCGGTCAGGCTCGTGCGAGGTCATCGGCGTTCTCGCCCTCTCCCGGCACGAGCGGCGCGTGGACGACCACCTGGAACCCGCCGTGCGGGCCGGGGCCCGCCTCGACCGTGCCGCCCGACCGCGCCGCGCGTTCGCCGAGGCCGTCCAGGCCGTTCCCCGAACCGTCCGAAGCCGGTCCGACACCGTCGTCGGTGATCTCCAGGATCGCGCTGCCGGACTCGCGCCTGATCGCGATCCTGGTCGTACGGGCGCGCGCGTGCCGGACGATGTTCGTGACGCCCTCGCGCACCGCCCAGCCGAACAGGCCGTCGAGCGGGTCGGGCAGCGGCGTGCCCGACGTCGCGATGGTGAGGTCGACGCCCGCGGCGTGCAGGACACCGCGCGCGTTGTCCAGCTCGTCGGTCAGGGTGCGCTGCCGGTAGCCGGACACGGCCTCGCGTACGTCGGCGAGGGCCTGCCGCGCGACCGTGCCGATGTCCTCCACCTCGCCGAGGCTCTTGCCCGGGTCGCGGTCGGCGAGGCGCGCGGCCACCTCGCTCTTCAGCACGATCAGCGAGAGCGTGTGGCCCAGCAGGTCGTGCAGGTCGCGTGAGATGCGCAGCCGCTCCTCGTTGGCGGCGAGCCGCGCGACCTCCCCGCGCGCCTCCTGCAACTGGGCGACGAGGATGCGGCTGTGCCGGAAGCCCAGGATCAGCATGCCGATCGTGAGGGTCTCGAACGCCAGCAGCGCCGTCGTGGACCCGGGGGCTCCGCCGGCCAGGGACACCACCAGGGTCAGCACGGCCGTCGCCACGACGCCACGGCTCGCCCACGCGGGCGGCAGCGTCATCGCGTAGGCGACGCCCAGGTAGATCGGGAGGCCGCCCCAGTCGCCGCCGAGGGCCAGCGGGTAGACGATCGCCATCACGCTGCACACGCCGACGAGAATCCAGGTGGCCCGGGTGGTCTCGGCGCTCCACGGGTTGTTGACGATCACCAGGCCGATGAACGTGGCGGAGAAGGAGAACAGGGCCGCGGCGTCCATGATGATCTCGGGGGTGGAGCGGCCGTGCCCGAACATCCCGGCCAGCGGCCAGACGAACAGGTAGACCATCCCGAAGAGCACCCAGACCAGCCGGCGCCAGCGCGACGTGGAGGTGCCGCGCCCGGCGTCGGGGAACATGAACAGGCTCATCAGGACCGAACGGTAGCGCGTCGGAACGCGACGACGGCGAGCGCACCCAGGACGACCGTCCAGCCGCCCAGGATCAGGGCGTCCGACGCGGGAGGCGCGTGACCGGCGACGACGCTCCAGCCGAGGTCCGCGAAGCGGTTCGACGGGGTCCAGTGGGCGATCGCCCGCATGGTCTTGGGCAGGATCGAGACCGACATCCACAGCCCGCCGAGGATCGACAGGCCGAAGTAGCAGGCCAGTGTGATGGGGTGGGCGGCGTCCGCGCCGACGAGCGAGCCGATCAGCGTGCCGAGCGCGGCGAACGGCAGGGTGCCGAGCCACATCAGGCCCACCATCGCGGCCCACCGGCCGGGCGACAGGTGCACGTGCTGCGACACGACGGCGGTGATCCCGACCAGGACGATCGCCGGGAGCGCCAGGCACATCGAGGCGATGATCTTCGCGGTGATGACGGTCCAGGCGCGCAGCGGCGTGACCTGCAACTGCCGCAGCCAGCCGCTCTGCCGCTCGGCGGCGAGCCGCGAGCCGGTGGTGGTCAGCGCGGCGCCGATCGCGCCGAAGGAGGCCATCGAGATCAGCAGGTACGTCTTCGCGTCGAGGCCGGTGTCGGTGTCGACCCCGCTGTTCTTGGCGAAGATGTTGGACCACAGCAGGTAGAAGAAGACCGGGATCGCGACGGTGAAGAAGACGAACTTCCGGTCGCGGAACATCCGGCGGATCTCCAGGGCGATGTAACGAAGCATGATGCGTCCTTGGTCAGTTGTCGCCGGTGAGCGAGACGAACGCGTCTTCGAGGTCCGCGCCCTTGACCTCGAGGTCACGGACGCGGATCCCGGTGGCGTACAGGGCCTGCACGGTCGCGTCGGGGTCGGAGGTCTGGAGTGTCGCGGTGGCGCCGCGCACCTCGACGGCGGTCACGCCGGGGAGCGTGTCGAGCCCGGCCGAGGGCTGGTCGGCGATCGTGAAGGTCACCGTGCCGCCGCCCGCCGCGGACTTGATCTCCTGCGGGGTTCCGTCGGCGACGACGCGGCCGCGGGCGACCACGATGATCCGGTCGGCGTTCTCGTCGGCCTCTTCCAGGTAGTGCGTGGCGAACAGGAGCGTACGGCCGCCCTCGGCGTACGCCCGCATGCTCTTCCAGAAGGAACGCCGTGACTCCACGTCCATCGCGGAGGTGGGCTCGTCCAGGACGAGGAGGCGCGGCGCACCGGCGATCGCGATCGCGAACCGCACCCGCTGGGCCTGGCCGCCGGAGAGCTGGTCGGCGCGGCGTTTGGCCAGGTCGGTGAGGTTCGCGAGCTCGAGGATCTCCTCCAGCGGCATGGGGTCGGGGTAGAGGCCGCGTACGAAGGCCACGACCTCCTTGACGGTCAGCCCGTACACGAGCTCGCCGTCCTGGAGCATCGCCCCGATCCGGCCGGCCTTCACGGCCGCGGCCGGGGACTCGCCGAAGACGCGCACCTCGCCCGCCGAGGGCCGGATGAGGCCCAGCAGCATCCCGATGGAGGTGGACTTGCCGGCGCCGTTGGGACCCAGCAGGGCGACGGTCTGGCCGGCACCGATCTCCAGGTCCAGCGTCTCGACGGCCCGGACGTCGCCGTAGCTCTTCGACACTCCGGTGAAACTGATCGCGTTCATGCCGACAACGCTAGATTTTCCCAGGCCAGGGCCGTAGTGCGCTGCGTCGTGGGTTCGAGATGACGTTTGTCATCACCGGCCACCCGCCGTATGTCACTCGGGAGGGCGCGGGCGCACCAGCCCTCGGTCGTAGGCGATGATCACTAGCTGGACCCGGTCGCGCGCCTGGAGCTTGGTCATGATCCGGTGGACGTACGTCTTGGCGGTGGCCGGGCTGAGGTGCAGCGCGGCGGCGATCTCCTCGTTGGTCAGGCCCGCCGCGATCTGGACCAGCACCTCGCGCTCGCGCTCGCTCAGGACGTCCAGCTCCGCCGACGGCTCCAACGGGGCCGGCTGCGAGGCGAACTCCTTGATCACCCGGCGGGTGAGGCCGCGCCCGAGCAGCCCCTCGCCGGACGCGACGACCCGGATGGCGTCCAGGAGGTCGTCGGGGTCGGCGTCCTTCAACATGAAACCGCCGGCGCCCGCCCGCAGCGCGCCGAAGATGTACTCGTCGTGCTCGAAGGTGGTCAGGATCAGCACGTGCGCGTCCAGCAGCGGGTCCTCGGAGATACGGCGCGTGGCCTCGATGCCGTCCATGCCGGGCATCCGGATGTCCATCAGCACCACGTCCGGGGACGTACGCCGGGCGGCCTCGATGGCGGTCTTGCCGTCCGAGGCCTCGGCGACGACGTGCATGTCCACCGTGGACTCGACGAGCAGCCGGAAACCGGCACGTACGGTCGTCTGGTCGTCGGCCAGCAGTACGCGGATCGTCATGGCTGTCAGGACTCCTTCAAGGGCAGCCGCGCGTGCACGCGGAAACCGCCGGTGGGCAGGGCTGTGGCGTCCAGGCGCCCGCCGGTCGCGGCGGCGCGCTCCCGCATGCCCTGGAGGCCGATGCCGGATCTCTCGCGTATCTCGGCCGGGGCGCCGTCATTGGTGACGGCGATGTCGAGGCTCTCGGAGGTGAAGGTGAGGCTGACGGCGACCCGCGTGACGTCCTTGGCGTGCCGGACGACGTTGGTCAGGCTCTCCTGGATGATCCGGTACACCGTGAACCCGACGATCGCCGGGACCTCCGGCCGGTGTCCCGACTCCAGCAGCGTCACCGGCAGGCCGCCGGCCCGGCTCTCCTCGATGAGGTGCGGCAGGTCGTCCAGGCCCAGGCCGGGCCGGGTCTGGGGTTCGCTGCCCCCGCGGAGCAGGTTCAGGGTGCTGCGGATCTCGCCGAGCGCCGAGCCGCTGATCGTGTTGATCGTCTGTAGCGCGTCGCGCGCGGCCCCCGGGTCGCGGACGGCGAGGCGCGCGCTCACCGAGGACGTCACGTTGATCGACATGAGGGCGTGCCCGACGATGTCGTGCAGCTCGCGCGCGATGCGCAGGCGTTCCTCGGCGACGCGGCGCCGCGCCTCCTCCTCACGCTCGCGCTCGGCACGGTCGGCGCGTTCCTCGACGTCGGCCACGTACGTGCGCTGCGTCTTCACCCAGGCTCCCGCCAGGACCGCGAACGGCACCCAGCCCAGCTCGGCGATGTTGTGAAGGTTGTAGCTGGGGATGCGGCCGGAGATCGCCGAGGCGCCGAAGCCGACGAGCGTGGCGACGATCGCCGCCGCGATGGCGGCGGTGCGCGAGGCGTAGCGGCCGACCGCGTACAGGGCGACCACGTCGACGGGCGTGACCGGATAGGTGCGCCGGACGAGGACCGCCAGTATGCAGGATATGGCGAGACAGGCGCCGAGCGTGGCGATCGGGTACCGCTTCTTGGCGAGCAGCGTGGCGGCGTTGATCGCGCCGAGCACGAGCACGGGCACCGTGGGGTGATGACGATGGACGTACGGTATAAACAAGGCAAATAGCCCGGCCGACAGGAGGACATCGGCGGGACTGACGGGCCGCTTGGCCCTCAAGAACGCGCCTCCAAAGCCACAGTGTGATCATTGGTCGTGATCTCACCGGCCAACCTCATCGCAACGGCCGATGACCACCAATAAACGGCAAAGTGCCAGGTCAACCGTGGTTGTACCCCCAAGTGTCACCCACGGATGGACGGATTCCGGCAAGGCCACCCGTAACGTGGGTGCCACAGACCAATTAGAAGGCCCGGCGCGCCGCGATGAATTGGGGGATTCAACGGGGGACGCGGCGCCAGGGCCGTTCCACGGACCGCGGATCTGTACCCATCCGGGCCGTCGGAAGGTGAGCGTTCGCGGGCGTCATTCTCTTTGGGGGAAGGGGTGACCGCCCGCGAACGCTCCATTTTTCATGCCAGGCATCAGAGGCGCGCGAGCACCTCGTACGTCACCGGGATCACGCCGGACGCCAGGCCTCCCACCGCCCGCATCGCCGCGGTCGACAGGTCGAGGCAGCGTCCGGGGGTGAAGGGGCCGCGGTCGTTGATGCGTACGATCACCGAGCGGTCGTTGCGCCGGTTGGTCACCCGGACCTTGGAGCCCAGCGGCAGCGTCTTGTGCGCCGCCGTCATGGCCGAGGGGTCGAACGTCTCTCCGCTCGCGGTCGCGCCAGGGGTTCCGTAGAACGAGGCCTCGCAGTCGCCGCGGGACAGGACTTCGGGCCGGTGATGCCGCTTCTTGGCCACGACCTCAGGCTTGTCCGCAGGGGCCTCGCTCGGCGTCGCGAGGGGTGTGCGCGTCTCGTCGCGGCTCGGCCGGTCCGGTACGCGGCGTGAATCGGCCGTGACGCGGTCCCGCGCGGATGCCCGCGCGGTCGAGGAGCCTGACCCGCCGAATGCCACGACGGCCGCTATGAGAGCGGCGACGGCGAGTCCGGCGGTGGATAAAAGGCCGATGCGGAGAGTCTTCGGGCTTCGATCATGGCGATGTCGGCCGGAACTACCCACAAAATGTCCTTTGGTAGGAGACAGAACATCGGGTACGGCCGGCAGTGCCGCCCGTACCCGATCGCGCGCGAGACGACCGAGTCGTCCCGCGCACGAGTCCCCGACCATAGGTGGGGTTCACGAGTGATCGTGGCCAATGCGCTGTTTTTTGTGCGCTATATCACGTCGTTTTTTTCAGCGCGCCTTGATCATAAATAGTGATCAAATTCGCGGTCACGCCTCCGCGCCTTCGGCGATCGCCTCCTGCACCTCCGCGTGGCGGACGGCGAGTTCCTCTTCGTGCTTGGCCCGGTCGATCTCCTCGGCGATGTCCTCGTCCTGTTTCATCAGCACCGTGAGGTCGGACTTGGCGGCGTCGAGAACGCCCATGTCGGCATAGGCCTTCTGCACCTTTTCGCCCCACAGGCCGATGTCGCGCACGCACGGGACGATGCGGCTGAAGAGCAGCGACTGGTACATCGTCTGGATCGGCGACTTCTCGACGATGTCCATGCACTCCTTGACCGGCATGCCGAGCGTCTCGAAGATCTCTCTGCCCTTGAAGCGGTCGCGCATGAGGTAGCAGCCCTCGACCACGAACTCCTCGCGGTCGGCGCGCTCCTTGGAGGTCAGCTGCGCGTAGTAGTCCTTCAGCGCCAGCCGCCCGAACGCCACGTGCCGGGCCTCGTCCTGCATGACGTACGCGAGGAGCTGCTTGACCAGCGGGTTCGTCGACATGTCGCGGTAGACGCCGAAGGCGGCGAGCGCGAGGCCCTCGATCAGCACCTGCATGCCGAGGTAGGGCAGGTCCCAGCGGCTGTCGGTCAGCGACTCCTCCAGCAGCCGGGCGAGGTCCTGGTTGACCGGGTAGTACATGCCGATCTTTTGGTCGATGAACTTCGCGTACAGCTCGACGTGCCGCGCCTCGTCCATGACCTGCGTCGCCGCGTAGAACTTGGAGTCGAGGTCGGGCACGGTCTCGACGATCCGCGCGGACACGGTCAGCGCGCCCTGTTCGCCGTGCAGGAACTGGCTGAACAGCCAGGAACCCTGGTGCCGGCCCATCTCGTCGCGTTCCTTCTGCGACATCTTGCGCCAGATGTCGGAGTCGACGAGCGGGTTGAACTCGTCAGGGATGCCGTTGACGTTGTTCTCGTCGACCGGGAGATCCCAGTCGATGCGCTTCTGGGCGTCCCACTGCTTGTCCTTGCCCTTCTGGTAGAGCGACAGCAGCCGGTCGCGGCTGTCGTCGTACTCCCAGTTGAAACGTGCCGCGCCTGTGATGGGGACGTCCCATGTGCCGTCCTGAAGAGGGCTGCTCGTGTACCGGTCGCGCATCGTCATCGGGTACCTCCCGGGGGGTGCTTTACATATGTTGGTAGCACGTAAAGGTGGGAGGGTGCCAGGGGTCACTCGGTGAGGAGTTCCGCGAGGCGTTCGGCGCGCAGCGTACGGCTCACCCGCACCTCGCGGCCGTGGCGTTCGCGTTCGACCAGGCCACAGGCCGTGAGGCGCTCACAGTGGTAGGTGACGGCACTGGGTACGAGACCCGTGCGGGCGGCGAGTTCGCCCATGGTCAGCGGCCGCGTCAGCGTGGCCAGCACCTTCGCCCGCATCGGCCCGAGCAGGATGTCCAGCGCGTCGCCGGTGGCAGCCGTCACGAAGGTGTGACGTGACGGGTGGGTCAGGGGTTCCTGCTGTCGCGGTTCAGGCCTGGCGGGCGGCGAAGTAGACGGCGGCCATGTCCTCGTCGCCGTGGTCCAGCTCGACGGCGCGGCGCATCTGGTCGCGCACGGTCTCGGCCAGGCGGGGACTCGCGCCGGCGGCGCGGCCGGCCTCGGCGACCAGCGCGGCGTCCTTCGCGGCGGTGGCCAGCTTGAAGCTCGGGGTCAGCTCGCCGTTGATGATCGCGTTCGTCTTGAGCCGGGCGTACGGGTTGTCGAGCGCGCCGCCCTCGATCGCCTTGAGGAAGTAGGAGGGGTCCAGCTCCAGTGCCTCGGCGAGCGCCACGGCCTCACCGACCGCCGTCGTCAGGGCCAGCACCCAGCTGTTGGCGACGAGCTTCAGCCGCGACGCCTCCGTGCCCTCGCCCAGCCACAGCGTACGGCCGCCGATCACGTCGAAGACCCTCTCGACGCGCTGGTCGCGCGGTCCCGCGGCGAGGACGACGAGGGCGCCGTCCTCGGCCGGCTTCCGTGTGCCGAGCACCGGGCAGTCGACCATCGGCACCTCGCGCTTGCGCGCCAGCTCCGCGAGCCGCGCGGCGCCGTCCACGCCGACCGTGCTCATCTGCGCCCAGACGGCGTCCTCCTCCATCGCGGGCAGCACACCGGCCATGACCTGCTCGACGGCGTCCGCGTCGTGCAGCATCGTGATGACCACGTCCGCGCCGTGCGCGGCCTCGGCGGGCTCGTCGCACACGATGGCCCCGTCGGCGGCGAGCGGCTCGGCCTTGGCCCGCGTGCGGTTCCAGGCCCGCACCCCGATCCCGGCGCGCTGGAGGTTGCGCGCGATCGGCTCACCCATGATCCCTGTGCCGAGTACGGCGACGGTCAATGTGTCCATGAGCGATCCTCTACCCCGAATCCCGCCTACCTTGCCCCGGGCGGCGGGCTGAGATGGCGGGCCAGGCGCGCGGCGGTGTCGCGCATGATGGGGACGACCCGGTCGATCACGTCGTGCGGCAGCCTTCCCTGCGGGCCGGAGATCGAGATCGCGGCGAGCGTGGGGCTGCCGATGAGCGGGACCGCGACGCAGCGCACGCCGATCTCCTGCTCTTCGTCGTCGAGGGCGTAGCCGCGCGCGCGGATCCGCTCCAGCTCGGCCAGCAGCGTGGCGGCGTCCGTGATCGTGTGCGCGGTGTGCGCGGGCATCCCCGTACGGCCGACGATCTCCTCGGCGGCGCTCGCCGGCAACTGGGCGAGCAGCGCCTTGCCGACGCCCGTGCAGTGCGGGTTGACCCGCCGCCCGACCTCGGTGAACATCCGCATCGAGTGCCGCGACGGCACCTGCGCGACGTACACCACCTCGTCGCCGTCCAGCACGGCCATGTTGGCCGTCTCCCCGACCTCGTCGACGAGCTTGGCGAGCGACGGCTGCGCCCACGAGCCCAGCAGGCGCCCGGCCGTCTCGCCGATGTGGATGAGCCGCGGGCCGAGCGCGTACCGCTTGGAGGCGTCCTGGCGGACGTAGCCGCGGTTGACCATCGTTCGCATCAGCCGGTAGATCGTGGGCATCGGCAGGCCGGAGACCTCGGCCAGCTCGGTGAGGGGCATCCGGCCGCCGGCGTCCGCCAGATGTTCGAGCAGCTCGAAGGCGCGCTCCAACGAGCGCACCCCGGATGCCGCACGCGTCTCAGGATCCTCGGTCACCGTCGTCTCCTCTCCGGTGCTGGTCAGCATCCTACGAAAGAACGCTTTCGCTAGGCGAAACGCGAGGGATGACCGATGTTACGGTGAGTGTCGTAACGGTTATATTCCGTAGCGGAGGCCACTCAGGCATGGGGGACACCGCGCGATGAAGACCGTTCCACGAACGCTGTCGGTCATGGCCACCCTGACCACCACGATTCTCCTGGCCGCCCACCCCTCCGCCTCCGCGCGGCCGCACACCGTCGTGGCGCCGTGGGCGGACGACTCGCCGGAACCCTCGGCCGAGCCCTCGGGTGAGGCCTCACCCGCGGTGGAGACCTCGGCGGAGCCGTCCGCGGCGGTCTCGGCGCTGCCGGAGGCTTCGGCGGAGCCGTCGGCGGCGGGCGTACGGCCCCACGTCGCCCGGCCGAAGGCGCGTATCTCACCGTCGCCGGCGAGCGTGCCCTTCGCGGGCCTGCCGGGGGTCCGGCCGGCGAAGATCCTGCCGTCCCCGCACGCGAAGCCCGCGCGCGTACGGTCCGGTGGCGGGGTGGGAGTGACGTCGTTCGCTCCGGCCACGCCGTTCGCGCCGGCGCTGCCCGCGATTCCCGGGCTTCCCGCGCCCGGAGAGGCCGCGGCGGTGCCGCAGATCGCGCCTTCGGTGTCACCGAGTCCCGTTCCGTCGGCGAGTCAGGGCATCTCCGAGTTGACCACCATCGCGCCCGCCGGGGCATTGCGGGCGGGCCGTAACTCGTGGGCGACCATGGTCGCGATCGCCATTGTGGGAGAGGCCGGGCTGCTGTGGTTGTTCGCGGGTTTGACCATGTGGCGTCGCAGGCGGGCGGGCGGCGAACAGCCGGCCAGGCGGCGTTGGCCGGGTATTCCGCGAATTCTCCGCTGAAAGGGCGATTCCCTGGCGGCTCTCACGTCACTACTCTTACGACATCGCCGGATTCATTCACAGGGGAGTCGGAATATGGCGGACACGGGGATGATTTGTCCGAAGTGCTCGGCGGAGTGGGACACGCACGAGCGCAAGGGCGTGGTGATCGAGGAATGCGCGGGGTGCCAGGGCGTCTTTCTTGATCGCGGGGAGCTGGAGAGACTGATCGACGCCGAGAGCGACTACCTCGCCGAGCTCGATCCGTCCGACCTGGAAGAAGCGGGCTACCACGGCCGCCACCGCAGGGGGATCATGCACCAGCTGTTCACACCGGCCGAGTAGGCCGTTCCGAAGGCGCGGGCCCGGCGTGGGATCACACGGCGGGTCTCTGTTCGCGTGGGCGAATGCCGGAGAAGGGGGCCCGGCCGCCCTGCGGAACTAGGGGGGAAGCGCTCCGCAGGCCGGCCGGGTGGGGGATGCCGCTTTTCAGGGGGGCGGCTTCACGTCCACTAGATTCGCCGATTCCGAGCCGCCGGTCAGCACTGCCACCCCCCATCTCGCAGGCCATGCCAGCCGGACCGCTCCCATACCGGCTAGCAGGTAGACACCAGTTCCGCAGGGCCCTGGTCTACCTTCTAGTGGTGAGCAAGTTCCGGCTCCCCCGTGGCCAGCGCGCCGACATCCTCCTCGCCGTGGTCGTCGGCGTGATCGTCGAGGTCGGCACCCTCTTCCACGAGGGCGGGTTCGAGGTGTCGGCGACCAAGGCGTACGCGATGGCCGCCGTCGGTGCCGCCACGCTGGCCTTCCGGCGGCGGTTTCCGGTGCCCGCGGTCGTCGTGGCCGGCGTCTCGACCGCCTATTACTACATCGGCCCGTTTCCCGACGGGCCGGAGATGCTCACGTTCGCGGTCATCTCCTACCTCGCCGTCGCGAGCGGCGAACGCCTCGCGGCGTACGCAGGCACGGCGGTCGCCTTGGGGATCTTCGGTGCGGCGGAGGCCCTCAGCGCCGCGGGGAGCGTCTCCCGTTTCGTCAGCGTCCTGGCCTGGGTGCTGGTCGTCCTCTGCGCGGGTGAGGTCGCCCGCTACCACCGCGCGTACGTCGGCGAGGTGAGGCGGCGTGCCTCCGAGGCCGAGCGCACGCGAGACGAGGAACTGCTGCGGCGCGCCACCGAGGAGCGGCTCCGGATCGCGCGCGAGCTGCACGACGTCCTCGCGCACAAGATCTCGCTGATCAACGTGCAGGCCGGCGCGGCCCTGCACCGCCGCGACCCCGACCAGGCGTACGCCGCGCTGGGCGCCATCAAGGACGCCAGCAAGGAGACCCTGCGGGAGCTGCGTACGACGCTCGGCGTACTCCGCCAGGTGGACGAGGCGCGGCCGCTCAGCCCGGTGCCGTCGCTCGACCGGCTCGACGAGCTGATCTCCCGTACGAAGGACGCCGGGCTTCCCGTGCGCCTCACCGTCTCCGGCGACCACACCCCGCTGCCGGCTCCGGTCGACCTGGCCGCGTACCGGATCGTGCAGGAGGCGCTGACCAACGCGGTGCGCCACGCGGGCACCGCGACGGCGACCGTGCTCGTCCGGTACTCCCCGGACCGGGTGACGCTGGAGGTCTGCGACGACGGGCGCGGCGGCGAAGGGGCCGAGGGCAACGGCATCCGCGGGATGCGCGAGCGCGCCGCCACTCTGGGCGGCACCCTCGCCGCCGCCTCGCGTCCCGGCGGCGGCTTCATCGTCCAGGCGACCCTGCCGCTGCGGGTGACGGCCTGACGGTCACGCCGCGTACGCCTCGTGCACGGGCACCTCGCGCATCGTACGGATCGGCGACAGCGCCAGGATCAGCGGGCTGATCAGCGTGAGGACACCGAAGACGAGGAGCGTCACGCGCAGCCCGGCCCACACGCCCAGGCCGCCGGCGGCCAGCGGGCCGAGGAAACGCAGGCCCTGGGTGAGGAATCGGTTGGTCGCGGTCATCCGGCCGAGCATCTCCGGCGGGCAGATCAACTGGCGTACCGACATCGTGGCGGTCATGTTGACCATTCCGGCGGCCGTCAGCGAGGTGAACGCCAGCGTCACGATCAGCTGGCCGCACAGGCCGCGCGGGACCAGCGCGGTGACCGTCTCCAGCGGGGCGGACAGCAGCGCGCCCAGGATCACGGCCCGGCTCATGCCGATCCGGTCGATCAGTCGACGGGCGACCGCGCCGCCGAGGACCCCGCCGATGAGGCTCAGCCCGTAGACGAGACCGGCGGCCTGCGGGCTCCAGCCCAGCTCCTTCACGACGTACAGCAGCCAGATCGCGTTGATCCCGGCGAGCAGGAAGGCGGCGACGGCGATGGCCAGGACCATCGCGCGCAGCAGCCCGTTGGTCAGGAGCAGCCGCAGCCCGTCATGGATCTCACTGGCTAAGCACGCCTCACGGGGCCGCGCCTCCGGCTTCGGCTCGCGGAACCGCATCAGGACCAGCGTCAGGGCGCCGGCCAGGTATGAGCACGCGTCGATGCCGACCGCGCGCGCCGCGCCGACGAGGCCGATCAGGAACCCGCCGGCGCTGGGCCCGGCCAGCTCGGCGAGCCCGCGCCCGGTGTTCATCCGCGCGTTGCCGTCGAGCAGGCGGTCGCGGCCCAGGAGCACGAGCGGCAGCGGCACCGCGGCGGAGTCGAAGAACACGCCGAACGCGCCCACGATGATCGAGACGACGTAGAGCTGGGCCAGCGTGAGCCGGCCGGCCATCGAACAGAGCGGAACCGAGGCCATCGCCGCGGCGCTGCCGAGCGCGCAGGCGATCATCAGGGGCCGCCGCCGGATCCGGTCGACGACCGCGCCGGCCGGCAGCGACACCAGCAGCATCGGGAGGGCACCGGCCGCGGCCAGCGCGGCGACCCCGAACTTCGACGCGTGCAACGTGAGGATGGCGACCAGGGGGACGGCGAGCCGGCTCACCTGGGTACCGAACTGGTCGATGACCTGACCGCTCCACAGCAGCAGGAAATCCCGGTGCCTCCACAACGAGGCCTTCCCGATCGGCATGCGCAGAGCCTAATCGGACGTACCGGCCGGGGCGGTGTGATGATGAGGGGGTGGATTCCCCCATCAGGGTCATGCTCGCGGACGACCAGAGGCTCGTACGCGCCGGGTTCCGGTCGATTCTCGACGGTGAGGACGACATCGAGGTCGTCGCCGAGGCGGGCGACGGAGAAGAGGCGGTGCGCGCCGCCGCCGCCGAACGCCCCGACGTCGTGCTGATGGACATCCGGATGCCCGTGCTGGACGGCCTGGAGGCGACGCGGCGCATCGTCGCCGACCAGCGGCTGGCGAGCGTCAGAGTGGTGATCCTGACGACGTTCGACCTCGACGACTACGTCTACACGGCGCTGAAGGCCGGGGCCAGCGGGTTCCTCGTCAAGGACACCGACCCGGTCGAGCTGATCCACGGAGTGCGCGTCACGGCGCGCGGCGACGCGTTGCTCGCGCCGTCGGTGACCCGGCGGCTGATCGCGGAGTTCGCCTCGCGCCTGAAGGAGCCACCGCGCACGGCGAACCTCGACGCCCTCACCGAGCGCGAGCGCGAGGTGATGGCGCTGGTCGCGGAGGGCCTGTCCAACGAGGAGATCGCCCGGCGGCTCGTCGTCAGCCCGCTGACCGCCAAGACCCACGTGAGCCGGGTGCTGACCAAGCTCGGCGCCCGCGACCGGGCGCAGCTCGTCGTGCTCGCGTACGAGTCCGGCCTGGTGCGTCCGGGCTGGCTGGGCTGACCGCCGTACGCTTCGCGGAGTAGGCCACCGCGTCTTCGTGCCTCCCGTGGCGTACACGGGATGTAGCGCCCAGCCGGACGCCCCGCCACCTGCCTCTCGGGTTGAGTGACCATCGCCGTCACATCCCCTTCGGCCCTGGAGGCTCGTTGAGCACGCTCATGCTCGCCCGGCTGCTGTTCGGCATCACGGCGGGCACCCACTTCCTGTTCGTCGCGCTCACGCTCGGCCTCGCCGCGATGATCGCGATCATGCAGACGCGTGCGGTCGTGTCCGACAGCGCCGTGCACCTGCGGATGGTCCGCTTCTGGGGCCAGCTGTACGTGATCAACTACGCGGTCGGCATCGTGACCGGGCTGCTGATGGAGTTCCAGTTCGGGCTGAGCTGGCCGGGTCTGGCGGACCACGCCGGGAGCGTCTTCGGGGCGCCGCTCGCCATGGAGACGCTGGTGGCGTTCTTCGTCGAGGCGACCTTCCTCGGCCTGTGGATCTTCGGCTGGGACCGGCTGAACCGCTACGCCCACCTCGCGCTGATCTGGATCGTGACGATCACCGCGTACGCCTCCGCGTACTTCATCCTGGTCGCGAACGGCTTCCTGAGGAACCCCGTCGGGTACTTCCGTGCCGGTCAGGACCTGCGGGTCGACAGCGCCGGCAGGCTGTTCACGAACCCGGCGGCGCTGCTGCCGCTCGGCCACATCGCGGCGGCGGCGTTCCTCATCGCGGGCCTGCTCATGGCCGGGGTCAGCGGCTGGCACCTGCGGAACACCGGCGATGACGAGGTCCACCGCCGGTCGCTGACGTACGGCCTGGTGGCGATCGTCGCGGCCATCGTGCCGTCGGTGCTGTTCGGCGCCTTCCAGTTCCCGTACGCGCACGACGGCGAGAGCAGGCCGGTGATCGCCGCGATCGCGCTCGAAGTCATGATGACCGCCTGGGTGTGGCTGTTCGGGATCGCGGTCGTCGCCCTGGTCAAGCTGCTGCGGAGGCGGCGCCCGCCGTCCGGGAGGTTCTTCTTCCCGCTGCTGCTGCGGAGCATCGGCGTCGCCTACCTGGCCGTGCTGACCGGCTGGATCGCCCGCGAGGGCGGCCGCCAGCCGTGGCTGATCTACCACGTGCTGCGCACCGAGGACGCGGTGCGCCCGATGAGCGCCGTGGCGATGGGCTCGGTGACGGCCGCGATCACGGCGCTGTTCCTCGCCCTGGTCGTCGTGAACTTCAGGCTTCTGCGGAAGTACGCGCGGCTCGGGCCGGACGGCTCCCTGCTCGGCGGCACCCCGCCCGCCGATGCCCTCGATCCCGTTCCCTCCTTCTGACCGGAGCTCCCGTGCACACCTTCGCAATCGGCCTGCTGGGCTTCTTCGGCATCGGCTACTTCGTGCTGGCGGGCGCCGACATCGGCGTGGGCATGCTGCTGCCCTTCCTCGGACGGGACCGGCGGCTGACCCTCGCGGCGATCGCGCCGTTCTTCCTCGGCAACGAGGTGTGGCTGGTCACGTCCGCCGGGCTGCTGACGGCGCTCTACCCCTCCCTGGAGGACCAGGTGTTCGGCCGGACCTGGGGCGCCCTCGTGGTGCTGGTCGCCGGGTGGATCGTCCGCGACATGGGCCTGTGGCTGCGCGGACGCCAGGACGGCCGTACCTGGCGTTCGTTCTGGGACGGCGCGGTCGTGGCGGGAAGCTGGGCGGTCGCGGCCTCCTGGGGCGTCGCGGTCGGCCTGCTGATGGGAGGCGGCGCGCCGCTGCTCGCCGTCACCACGTGCGGGGTGTTCGCCCTGCACGGCGCGGTCTTCGCCGGTGTACGCCTCGGGCCGTCCGCCGCCGGCCTGGTCGCGCGCCGCGTCGTGCCGATCGCGCTGGTCGCCGGGGTGCCGTGCGCGATCGGCGCGGGCGCCGGCCACCTCGGCCGTACGCTGCCGGTGGCGGCCGGGCTCGCGGTCCTGCTCGTCGGGGTGTGGCTCACCATCGGGCGGCCGCTCGTGGCGCTGGGCGCGTCGGCGCTCGCGATCGTCGCCGTGCCGTTGCTGGCCGGGCTGAACGCCCCCGGCGCGGTCCTGGACCCGGACGCCTCCCTGACACTCACGGTGGTGGGGATCATGGTCCCGATCCTGGTCGCCGCGCAGGCCTGGGTGTGGTGGACCTTCCGCGGGCGCGTACGAGAGCCGTCGTACCTGTGAACGTGATCCTGGCCCTTCTCCAGGGGCTGCTGGTCGTGGGCCAGGCCGACCTGCTGTCGCGGGTCCTGTCGGGGAGCGGGCCGCTGGTGCCGCTGCTTGCGGTCGTCGGCGGGCGCGCCCTCCTGGTCGCGGTCCAGGGCACGGTGTCCGGCCGCGACGCCGCACGCCGGAAGCGTGAGCTGCGCGGGCGGCTGCTCGTCCACGGGGCCGACGTGACGCTGCTGGGCCGGGGGCTGGACGCGCTCGACCCGTACTACGCGGGCTACCTGCCGCAGCGGTACGCCGCGGCGGTCGTCCCGGTCGTGGTGCTCGCCAGGCTCGCCGTGGCGGACTGGCCGTCCGCGCTGATCATCGGCCTGACGCTGCCGCTGATCCCGATCTTCGGCGTGCTCGTCGGCGCGGCGACCAAGCAGGCCACGTCGCGCCAGTGGGGGCTGCTGCACCGCCTCGGCGGGCACTTCCTGGACGTGGTCGCGGGCCTGCCGACGCTTCGCGCGTACGGCCGCGACGCCGCACAGACCGAGGTGGTGCGCGCGATGGCCGACGGGCACCGGCGCGCGACCGTGCGGACGCTGCGCGTCGCGTTCCTGTCGTCGTTCGTCCTGGAGATCGTCGGCACGCTGTCCGTCGCGCTGGTGGCGGTGCCGGCCGGGCTGCGGCTGCTGGACGGGACGCTGTCTCTGCGCGCCGCGCTGCTGATCCTGCTGCTCGCGCCGGAGGCGTACCTTCCGCTGCGGGCGCTCGGCACGCGCTTCCACGCCGCCGCCGAGGGGCGCGCCGTGCTGGAGCGGGCCGGCGCGGTGCTGGACGCCGCGCCGCCGTCGCGCTCCGGCGTTCACGCGGCGGCGGGACGCATCGAGATCGACCGTCTCGTGGTGCGGTACGGCGACCGTACGCCGGCCCTCGACGGGTTCTCGCTGACCGTCGAGCCCGGGGAACGCGTCGCGCTCACCGGCCCGAGCGGTGCCGGCAAGAGCACCCTGCTGCGGGCCCTGCTCGGCCTCGCCCCGGTCTCGTCCGGGTGGATCAGTGTCGGTGGCACCGACCTCGGCTCTCTCGACCTGGCCGAATGGCGGCGGAACGTCGCGTACGTGCCGCAACGCCCCCATCTGTTCGCAGGGACGGTCGCCGACAACATCCGCCTGGGCCGCCCGGACGCCGATCCGGCCGCCGTACGCGAAGCCGCCACGGCCGCCCTGGCACACGGCTTCATCGCGGACCTCCCCGACGGGTACGACACGGAACTGGGTGAGCACGGCCTGGGCTTGTCGACCGGGCAGCGGCAGCGCGTCGCGATCGCCCGCGCGTACCTGATGGACGCCCCGATCGTCATCATGGACGAACCCACCGCCCGGCTGGACCTCGCCAGTGAGGCCGCCGTGGCCGAGGCCGCGGAACGCCTGCTCATCGGCCGTACGGCGCTGCTGGTGGCGCACCGCCCGGCCCTGCTGGCCGTCGCCGACCGGGTCGTGCGCCTGCCCGCCCGCGAGGTGGCGGCGTGATCGGCGGGCGGCACCTGGGTGGGCTGGTGCGGGCGCTGCTCGCGGGGATCGGCGGTGAGCTGTGCGCGGTCGCGCTGATCGCGAGCGCGGCGTGGCTGATCGCGCGGGCCGGGCAGCATCCGGCGCTGTCCGTGCTGGCGCTCGCGATCGTGGGCGTACGCGCGTTCTCGCTGTTCCGGGGGGCGCTGCGGTACGCCGAACGGCTCGCCGGGCACGACGCGGCGCTGCGAATCCTGGCCGACCTGCGGGTGCGCGTGTACGAGGCGCTGCGCCGCTCGGACAGGGTTCCACGGGACGCGGACCTGGTGCAGCGGATGGTGTCCGACGTCGAGGCGGTGCAGGATCTGCTGCTGCGCTGCCTCCTGCCCGCCGCCGTCGCCTGGTCGGTCGGGCTGGCGGCGGTCGCGTTCACGGCGGTGCTGCTGCCGGTGGCGGGACTCGTGCTGGCGGCGGGCGTGGTCGTCGCCGGGGCGGTCCTGCCGGGGCTGGCCGCGTACGCGTCGCGGGCGAACGGCCGGCGCGCCGCCGGGGCGCGCGCCGACCTGGCCGTCCACGCGCTGGACGTCGCGCGGGGCGCGGACGACCTCGCGGTGTTCGGGGCGACGGACCGGTTCGTGGCGCGTGCCGATGCCGACGCGGCGCGGCTGGCCCGGCTGGAGCGCGGTTCGGCGGCGGTGGAGGCGGTGGTCGCCGCCCTCGGCACCGCCGTCCAGGGGCTCACCGCGGTCGGGGTGTTCCGGGTCGCCGCAGGTCACGGCGCCGTACTGATCACGGTGCTCAGCCTGACCGCGCTCGCCGCCGTCGAGTCCGTCCTGCCGGTCGCGGGCGCCGCGCGGTGCCTCAGCCGGATCCTGCCGTCGATCCGCCGCGTGACCGCCCTCCTCGCCGCGCCTCCAGCACGTACGCGCGGGACGTGCGCGGTGCCCGCGTTCCCGAGGCTGGAGCTGGTGCGGGTGCGGGCGGCGTACGGCCCGACGGTCGCGCTGGACGGCGTCGACCTGCGCGTCCCGTACGGGCGGAAGGTCGCGATCGTGGGGGCCAGCGGCGCGGGCAAGAGCACGCTGCTGGGCGTCCTGTCGGGCGAGATCCCCGTACGTGGCGCCGTGCTGCTCGGGGACACGCCGGTGAGCGAGTGCGACCCCGGCGCGGTGCGCGCGGCCGTACGCGGCCTGTCCCAGGACGCCCACGTCTTCGCGACGTCGATCCGCGCGAACGTCGCCCTCGCGCGCCCGGACGCGTCCCCGGCCGAACTGGACTCCGCGGCGTCCCGCGCCGGTCTGCTCGCCTGGATCCGGTCGCTGCCGGACGGCTGGGAGACGCCGGTCACCGGCGTGTCCGGCGGGCAGCGCCGGCGCCTGCTCCTGGCCCGCGCCCTCCTGGCCGACCCGCCGATCCTCGTCCTGGACGAGCCGACCGAGGGCCTGGACCTGGCCACCGCCGACCGGCTCGTGACCGGCCTGTTCGACGGCGATCGCACGGTCGTCCTGGTGACGCACCGCCTCGCACCGCTCGCGGCGGCCGACGAAGTGATCGTTCTCGATCGGGGGAAGGTCGTGGGGCGCGGCGCGCACGAGGAGCTGATCGCCTGCCCCGGCCCGTACCGCGACCTGTGGGAGGCCGAACGCCTCCAGGCGGGCCTGCGCGGATCAGGCGTGCCGGCCTGAGATCGCCGCGAGGGCGGCGCGGGCGCGGCCGACGCCGTTCTCGGTGGAGATCCGGCCGCCCGTCTCCGCCGCGCGCACCCGGATCGCCGGATCGCGTACGGCCGCCGCGACGCGCTCCGCCAGCGCCGCCACGCCGAGCCGCCTGATCGGCAGCGGACGCGGGCCCGCGCCCAGGGCGAGGACGCGTTCGGCCCAGAACGGCTGGTCGCCGAAGAACGGGCACACCACCGCCGGCGTACCGGCCCGCAGGCCCGCCCCCGTCGTACCCGCCCCGCCGTGGTGCACGACCGCCGCCACCTGGGGGAACAGCCACGCGTGCGACACGTCACCCGTCACGAACATCGTCTCGTCGTCCGTCCGCGGGCCGTCGCCGCTCCAGGCGAGCACCCCGCGTACGCCGGCCAGCCGCAGCGCCGAGCACACCACCCGGAACGTCTCGGCCGGGTCACCCGGCACCATGCTGCCGAACCCGACGTACACCGGCGGCGGGCCCGCCTCCAGGAACGCCGCGAGCGCCGGGTCCGGGGCCCACGCGGTGTCGTCCAGGAACCAGTAGCCGGTCACGTGCACGTTCGGCGGCCAGTCCGCGGGCCGTGGCACCACGGTCGCGCTGAAACAGCACAGCACCGGCACGCCGCGCACGCGGTGCATCGGGCCGCGCAGCGGGAGTCTCGGCAGGCCGAGGACGTCCGCGCGCCAGAGGTTCACGAACGGGCGCAGCAACTGCCAGCCGATCTGGTCGACCGCGTGGAAGCTCAGCCGGTTCGCGCCCAACGCGGACGGCAGCAGCGGATGCGGGAACGCGCGCGTGGGATGGCTCGGCTGGAAATGGATCAGCGCCTCGGCGATGCCGAGGTGTTCGGCGATGTGGTGGCCGACGAAGCCGAGCGTCGGGTAGAGGATCAGGTCGGCGTCCGCGCAGGCGGCCAGGATCTCGGCGAAGATCCGCTCGGCCATCGGTCCGATGATCTTCTTGAAGCCGGTGACGAACCGGACCGGGTTCCGGCCGCCGCCGAGCCACGCCTGGCCTTCGGCGCTCTCCAGGATGCGCGCCGGGTCCGCGGACAGGGCCGAGAAGTCCAGGCCGGTGGTCAGCGGCCGGTACGCCTCGGTGGCGATCAGGCGTACGGCGTCTCCGTGGGCGGCGAGCTCGCGGCCGAGCGCCACACACGGCTGGACGTCGCCGCGCGAACCGGCCGCGAGGATGACGACATGTCGAGGCATGGGCTCACCGTCCGCTCCCTTCCTGGTGCGTACCATGCGTAGTGGTACCGGCACAATGTGCCATCAGGGGCGCAGTGTGATGACCTCACCGGGCGGCGACTCCTCGGGCTCCTCGCCGGCGGGCAGCAGCGCGCGGGCCCGCAGCACGATCTCCAGCTCGAACCGCAGGTCAGGGTCTTGCAGCCGGTCGCCGAACAGCTCGTCGAGCTGGCGCAGGCGATACCGCACGGTCTGCGGGTGCACATGCAGCCGGACGGCGACCTCGTTGGCGTTCCGGCCCGACTGGAGCCAGGCCAGCAGCGTCTCGGCGAGCCGGTCCTGCTGGACCGCGCGCAGGTGGCCGAGCGGCGCGAGCTGCCGGGCGGCCAGCGACGCGAGCAGCTCCTCGTCCTGGAAGAGGATCAGCGTGGACATGTGGTCGGCGCAGCGTACGACGTCCTGCTCGGGGATCACCCCGCGCCGTACGAGGTCGAGGCCCTGGCGCGCCCAGCGCAGCGAGCTGGCGACCTCCGTCAGCGGCACGGCCGGCCCGATCGCCGCCACCCAGTCGCCCAGCGCCCCGTCGAGCAGCCGGGACCGCCCCGGCCCATCCGGGTCCGGGACGATCAGGCAGGGCTTGGCGCGGCCCAGGTCGGTGAGGATGTCGGGCGGGAGCGCGGGCCGTACGACATCGGGGTGACGTTCGTAGAGCGCGACGCCGGCGACGGTGCGCGGCACCGGCCACTGGGCGAGGCGGGCGAGGGCCGCGATGTCCTCGGGCGCGGCCGGCGGACGGGCGAGCAGCAGCTTCATGAGCTGGTCACGGCGGCGCGACAGCTCGCCGGCCACGGCGGCCTGCGCACGCGCGAACCCGTCGGTGGCCGCCGCGGCGACCTCGTCCTGAAGGATCATGACGGTCTCGCCCAGGGAGCAGATGGTCTGCGGGGAGAGTTCGAGCCGCTCGGCGTCGCGGGTGACCCGGCGCCACACCGCGAGCCCGGCCACGCGTACGGCGGTCTGGAGGGTGTCCAGGTCACGGCCCTCTTTGGCCACGCCCCGGCCCATCGCGCGGAAGAAGTCCCCGACCGGCTCGGACGGCGCCTCCGGATCGGCGATGCGGGTCAGGACCGCCTCGATGACCATGTCGACGGCCGAGCGGATGACCGCCGCGAAGTCGTCGTCCCAGCGCCGGGCGTACTCGGGGATCCGGCGGTGGATCTCCTCCGTCATCTCCTCGGCGAGATCCCCACTCCTGACCTCCGCGGCGATCTCACGCGGCAGGTCGGCCCAGGGCCGTGCCTCGTCAACCACGAGCGAAAACTACCGCTGGTTGTCCATGAACGCACCATTTGTGGCTAAAAGGGGCGGCCTGGTCGCTTTACGTTATCGCCGGGCAGGTATGACTAGGTGAAGAAGGTCGACGACTGGGGGGTCGGGATGGTCGACAAGCCACTGGCCGGGCTGGCCCGCGGGATGGACGACCGGCTCGGCGGGGCCGCGTTCCTCAAGAAGGCCATGAAGAAGGTCTTTCCTGATCACTGGACCTTCATGCTCGGCGAGATCGCGATGTACTCCTTCGTGATCCTCATCGCCAGCGGGATCTTCCTGACCTTCTTCTTCCAGCCCAGCATGTCCGACGTCGTCTACCACGGCTCGTACGTCCCGCTACGCGGCGTGACGATGAGCCAGGCGTACGAGTCGGCGCTGCGCATCAGCTTCGACGTGCGCGGCGGCCTGCTGATGCGCCAGATCCACCACTGGGCCACGATCGTGTTCCTGGCCTCGATGGTCGTGCACATGCTGCGCAACTTCTTCACCGGCGCCTTCCGCAAGCCACGCGAGCTGAACTGGGTCATCGGCGTCGTGCTGTTCATGCTCGCGATCGTGAACGGGCTGTTCGGCTACTCGCTCCCCGACGACCTGCTGTCCGGCACCGGCATCCGCATCCTGCAGGGCGTGATCCTGTCCGTGCCGATCGTCGGGACCTACCTGGCCCTGTGGGTGTTCGGCGGGGAGTTCCCCGGCGAGGACATCATCCCCCGGCTCTACACCGTGCACGTCCTGCTGATCCCCGGCATCCTGCTCGCCCTGATCCCGCTGCACGCGGTCGTCCTGACCTGGCGGCCAGACCCACACGCAGTACCCCGGGAAGGGCCGCACCGAGCACAACGTCGTCGGCAAGCCCCTCTGGCCGGTCTTCTTCGCCAAGACCACCGCCTTCTTCCTGTGGGTCTTCACCGGGACAGCCCTGCTCGCGACGTTCTTCCAGATCAACCCGATCTGGCTGTTCGGGCCGTACGACCCGGGCAGCATCAGCGCCGGGTCACAGCCGGACTGGTACATGGGCTGGCTCGAAGGCTCGCTGCGGCTGATGCCGGCCTGGGAGATCGACGGGTTCGGGCACAGCCTGCCCATGAGCGTGATCATTCCGGCGCTGGTGGTGCCGGGCATCCTGTTCACCGGGCTGGCGCTCTACCCGTTCCTCGAACGCTGGGCGACCGGTGACCGCGCGGCCCACAACCTGCTCGACCGGCCGCGCGACATGCCCGCACGGGTCGGCGTGGGCGCCGCCGGCTCGACGTTCTTCGCCCTCCTGTGGCTCGCCGGCGGCAACGACGTGATCGCCAACACGTTCCACATCCCGCTGTTCGGGACGACCTGGTTCTTCCGGATCGCGGTGATCGTGGGGCCGGTCATCGCGTTCGAGATCGCCCGCCGTCTCGCTCTCGGCCTGCAACGACGTGACCAGCGCACCCTCCGGCACGGCGTCGAGACCGGCCTCATCGTCCGTACGCCGTCCGGCTCGTACGTCGAGAAGGAACGGCCGCTCACCCCCGAGGAGGAGGCGGTCCTGCGCAGCCGCAAGCCACTGCGCCCGCTGCCGATGCCGGCGGTCGACGCGGACGGCATCCCCCCGAAGGATCTTCACCGGCCGGTCGCGAAGCTGCGGATCAAGCTCAACGAGATCTACGTGGGGGACGTCCTGCCACTGCCGAACGGAGAGTCCTCGGACCGGCCGTCTCTCAGGTCTCCCCGGTCATAGGAGCGCCGCCTCGATGGCGCGGTGGAACGTCGGGAAAGCCGTCATCATGGTGCGCAGACGCGCGACGGGCACCTCACCGTGCACGGCCACCGTCAGCGCACCGAGGATCTCACCGCCCATCGGCCCGGCCGACGTACCGCCGACGAGCCGCCCGTCCGCCTCGATCAGCTTGATGAACCCCTCGGCCCGCTGAATCCAGCCGCGCGTGTTGTTCGCCAGGTCGGTGAGGTGGACGGTGACGTCGAAGCCCCGCTCACGCGCCTGCTTCTCGGTGAGACCGACCGCGCCGACCTCCGGGTCGGTGAACGTGACACGGGGCAGCGCGCGGTAGTCGGCGGGAGCCGTGTCGTTGCCGAGGATGTTCTGCGTGGCGATACGCCCCTGGTAGACCGCGACGTGCGTGAACGCGCCCTTACCGGTGATGTCGCCCACCGCCCACACGCCGTCGGCGGCCCTTAGATACTCGTCGACGTCGATCGAGCGCTTGTTCTCGTCGAGCCCTACGTGGTCGAGTCCGAGGCCTTTGAGGTTCGGCGTCCGGCCGATGGCGACGAGGAGCCGCTCCGCCCGGAACTCGTCATTGACGACGAAGCCATCGTCGTAACGGACCTTCTCGGCCCGTGCACCGGTGTGGACCTCGATACCTTCCGCTTCGAAGACCTTCCGCAGCAGGTCACAGGCCTCAGGCTCTTCCATGGCGAGCAGGTGGGGAGCCGCCTCCAGCACCGTGACCTTGGTCCCGAACCGCGCGTACACCTCCGCCAGCTCACACCCGATCGCCCCGCCCCCGAGGATGATCATCGACTCGGGGCGTTCCTGGGTCTCGATGGCCTGGCGGTTGGTCCAGTACGGGGTGTCCTTCAGCCCGTCGATCGGCGGAACCGCGGGCTCGGTACCGGTGGCGACGACAATGCCCTTCCGGACGTCCAGTTGGTCGTCCCCGACCGTGACCTGCGCCGGCCCAGTGATCTTCCCCTTGCCACGGATGAGCTTTCCACCCTTGCCGGTGAACCTGTCAACGGCGGCCTGGTCGTCCCATCCGCTCGTGACCTCCCTGACCCGCTCGTACACGGGCACCCAGCTCGGCTCGATGACGGCCTTCCCGGAAGTACCGTTGATCTTCCTGCCGTCGGCGAGCAGGTCCGCGGCCCGCACCATGGCCTTACTCGGAATGCACCCCCAGTACGGACACTCCCCCCCGACGAGCCGATCCTCGACCCCGACCACGTCAAGCCCGGCCTCGGCCAGCCCACCCGCGATCTCTTCCCCACCAGGTCCCATACCGATGACCACGACGTCGACGTCCATGAGCACAGCCTGCCCTAGTGGGTGTCGCTTTCTCTAACGGCCTCTTCGTAGAGTTTCCCGATGTCATCATCGAAGTAGGAGCTATAGGAGACAGAATCGTCCGAACCGCCCGTCTCGTAGCCGCCGATGACCCCGACGACCTCACCGCGCTTCGTCTTAGGGTCGTAGTGCGTGAGCCAGGGACTGCCGCTGGTGCCGGGGGCGTAACCGTTGCAGGCGAAGCGCATCTGATATTTGTAGGCGCGGGTGGTCTTGTTGATGCAGGTGACAGCCTCGTCGGAGCTGGTCGGATATCCGGTGACCCGCACGATCTTCCCGTAACCCTGGCCGATGCCGAGCAGGTTCGCGCCGAGAACGTCGGCGATATTCTTGCCGTGGAGAGGCTCCAGGATCGCGAAGCCCACGTCGAGGTCCGGGTCGGAGTTCTTCTCCCACCTCGGGTCGACGACCTGCGCCTTCACCTTCCAGACGCCGTACGGCGCGTTGCCGCGCCGGTAGCCGGGGACGAAGACGAGGTTGCTGAGATAGCCCCCGCCCCTGCCGGCGTGGACGCAGTGGGCCGCGGTGATGAGGAGATTACGGCCGGGGCTGTCGACGGCACTGGCCGTGCAGAAGTGGTCGCCCTTGGTGTCGTGGGAGAAGAGCGCACCTACACGCTTGCCGAAGGAGGCCGGCTCGGCGGTGGGGGTGCCGCTGGGTGGGTGGGCTCTGAGGAAACGTTCCTTGTTCCAGCTGGTGGGCGGGTACGCGGGGGAAGTGGGCGCGCCCGCCGTCGTACATCCGGTGAGAAAGACCGCAACGAACACCAACCCCACCCATACGCCCCTGCGCATCGCACCCCCCTCGCGCTTTCTTCCCAAAGGGGATAACCAGCGAACCTCCGTGTTTCCTTGAGGGGCACCAGGTTGCGAGGATCAGCCTGCGGTGACCTTGGCGTAGTGGAAGACATCACCGGGGAGCTCATAGGCCAGCTCCCAGCGGATCCGCATAGGGCGCTCACCCTCGTGGCTCCGGTACGTCATGGGCCCGGCGTACGTGAACGGATCTCCCTTGTTCTCCCGAATGAAGAGCTGGATCGTTGAGCCTTGCTCGACATGGTGGATGTAGCGCTGTCCCATCGCCGACGCCTCAGGCGTGGTGTGTTGCGACTCCCACTGAAAGTCGGTCGGGCTGATCGCGCGATCGCTATACATCGTTTGTGGCGAGAAGTAGGTCCGTTGTCTTATTAATCGTCACGAGGAAGATGTCAGCCTTGTCCTCGGCCGTCCAGCGCACTCCCGCCACCCACGCCCGAGGCTTCTCCATGCCGTACGCCGCAAGGATTTCATCCTTGGTGTAGCTAGCGTGCAGATGGAGCGGTATGTGGTCTGCCCAGAGAGCACCGGAGTGAGGCGATGAAGCCTGGCCGATAGAACATCGGCGACTTCGAGGAGCTCGTCGCGGCGCAGGGTTGTCCAGAGCCGAGTGAGGTTACGTGGCAGCGCGCTGAGGGGCAGGCTGCTGTCTATCGTCGCGTGCAGCATCCCCAGCAGTCGACGGCGACGCGCGTCCAATGCGTCCCAACGAGGCGGACGTTCCTTCGACAGCAGGTCTCGAAGGAACGCAATCCGCTCGGGATCATCGATATGGAGCATCCGGCTGATGGCCGACGCGAGGCTCTTGTCGTCCCTGGGGTCCTGAGCGAGGCGACTCTCCACGCCCGCTTCACGGCGCAGGCCGGCCCACCCACCTCGCGAGGCTCCGATAGAGATCTTCGAGGTCGATCCGCGTCTCGCTGAGGAACTCGGCCAGGCTCTTCTCAGCCATGCTGCGGAGCTCCGCCACGATCGCCTTCTTATTCTGGCCGACCGCCTGCCTAAGATTTTCGAGCACCAGCCTGCTGACCTCACGGTCGAGCTCGATGTGGCAGCCGGCGGGCAGCGTAGGGAAGCCATGCTCGACCTCGCGCTCAAGCGCCCGGCGCTGACGCCCGTCAGCGCGCGGTAGCGCAGGTCGAACGGAAGCTGGTCGTGCTGACCGCCGATGAAGTCCAGGACCGTCAGGCACGGCTTGTCCTCGGCAAGGCGAAGCCCCCGGCCGAGCTGTTGCAGGAAGACGGTGGCGCTCTCGGTCGGGCGGAGGAACAGGACGGTGTCGATCTCGGGCACGTCGACGCCCTCGTTGAAGAGGTCGACGGTGAAGCAGCGACGTTGACCTTGCGTCTCGCTGAGGCGCTGCAGGCCCGGCTGCGCGCGTCCCGTCGACGCTGTCGCGAAGTGACCGCGCGGCGCGGGGATGCCGGCGCTCGTTGAAGCGATGGGCCATGAATCGGCGTGCTCGATGCTCACGCAGAACCCGAGGCGCGCATGTCGCTGGACGTCGGCGATCTTGTCGGTCAACGCGCTTGCAGGACGATCGGACGCGGGCGTCGTGCCCGGTGTAGAGGTTGGTCAGCTCGGCGACGTCGTAGCCGCGTGCCGCGTCGCCAGGTACAGCCGTGAGAGGTCGACGTCGTCGTGGATGCCGAAGTACTGGAACGGGACGAGAAGCTCGCGTTCGAGCGCCTCCCACAGCCGGAGCTCGACCGGCGGTGTCGCGCCGTCGAACCAATGCGGATGTCAGCGCCGTCGGCTCGCTCCGGGGTGGCCGTCAGACCGAGCAGGACTCTTCGGCTTCAGGTGCGTCGAGCAGACGCTGGTACGTCGCTTGCCTCGGCGTGGTGGAACTCGTCGACGATGACCATGTCGAAGTGGTCTGGGTCGATGCGCCGAGATCGAGCCTGCGCGAGCGACTGCATCGACGCGAAGACGTGGCGCCATTCGCTCGGGCGTTCGCCGCCGACGAAGAGCTCGCCGAAGGATCCATCCCGCAGCGATGTGCCGGAACGTAGACAGGCTCTGTTTCAGGATTTCCTGCGGTGGGCCACGAAGAGCAGCGACTCGACGCGTGCCTTGGCCGGAGCCGCTCGGTAGTCCAGGGCAGCGACCACGGTCTTCCCGGTACCGGTCGCCATCACGACCAGGTTGCGCCAATGCGCCGTGGACCTGCACGCTCTGCTTCGAAGCTCGTCGAGGATCTCCCGCTGGTAGCCATACGGGCGCACGTCGATGTTCGTGATCTCGAGCGGGAGAGCCGGTAGGCCCGCCGCTCTCTTGCACTGAGCGCCTCATCGAGTCGCTCGCGCATCACGAGTCGCGGGTCGTACGACTCGAACGCTGGGTCGGCCCAGTACTCGTCGAACGTCGCCCGCGAAGGTCTCTAGCAGGTGACGCTTGTTCGAGCTCGAGCGATGCGGACGTTCCACTCCAGGCCATCGATCATCGCCGCTCTTCGACAGGTTGGAGGAGCCGACGTAGGCCGTATCGAGGAGCCGGTGTCGCGATGGAACAACCACGCCTTCGCGTGCAGGCGTGTCGTACGGGTCTCGTAGCGAAATCTTGACCTCGGCGCCAAGCTCGACGAGCCGATCGAGCGCCCGCGTCGGTCGCCCCGATGTAGGTCGTCGTGATCACCCGCAGCCTGCCGCCCCGCTCGACGAAGCGTCGAGCGAGTCTTCGATGAGCCGAAGGCCGTGCCACTTGATGAAGGCGCAGAGCAGATCGACTTGATCCGCGGACGCTAAGCTCCTTGATGACCTCGCCGCCCGATCTGTGGCTGCTCCCGGCCATTGACGAGGAGCGCGCTGGTTGAGAGCGGGATGTCGGGGCGCTCCGGAAAGATGACAGCGCCATCGGGCGTACGGTCGCCAGCGATGCCCAACAGCACCTCGTGCTGGTCGGCCACGAGGTCCTGCGGCATCACCGAGTCAGCCACGATCGACGCGATGGCCTACGATGCGGTTGCAGCGTCTACATGACGGGTCAGCGGGTCCTTGTCGTCGCCGGCCCTTTCGCGATCGCGGGGCGCGGCTCGTCAGCCCGGCCAGGTATCTGACGAGAATGGCGCTGGCTTCGTCCTCATCCAGTTGCTTTCGCTGCACGAGGTCGCTGCTTACGTCTCTCAACCGCTGTTGGAGACCCTCGGTGATGAGGTGCTCGTACACGCCGGGGGATGGTTCGGCCATAGCGGCACTGTACGGCTTACACCAGGTTGATACGGCGACCTGCCCCTATCTGGGTATTTTGCCTTGATTGTCGCACGTATCCCGTATGCTGATCATCCGCGACGGGAGGAATGGCGTGTCGATTAACGTATCGATGAGCGGGGATGGCGCCGAGGCAGAGCTTCGGTCATTGTTTCAGTGGCTGCAGGCGGAAGACGATGTACGGTGCTCAGCGCTCATCTCGCTTACCTCGAGTGGGCCGGCGATCGGGGAGATGGGTGGAGTCCTTGAGGCCATCAAGATGGTGGCCGACGAAGGGTTTCAGATCGCCAATCTTGCCGTAGCAATTGCCGCTTGGCGTGGCACTCGCCGTGAACGGCCAGCCTTGACGATCGAGCGTGCCGGAACAAAGATTACGATACATGATGAAAATTCCGAGATGGCAGCCAAAATCGTTGGTGCACTAGAAACGTCATCGGAATGAGCCTGCCGGATCGACGTCAATCGCAGGTTGTCCTTATTGGGACAAGTGAATACACGCATCTGCCTGCGCTCCCTGCAGTTGAGCAGAATCTCTTATCCCTCCGCGAATCTCTTTGTGATGATTCGATCTGGGGTATTAAGCGCGATAACTGTGCGATAGTGCTTAATCCTTCGACGCCAGTCGAGATGCTTGCTCCCGTGAGTCACGCTGTTGAGCGGGCAACGGACACGCTCATCGTGTATTTTGCCGGTCATGGCCTGTGTGCCAATAACGGCACATTGCAGCTCTCTCTTGTTGGATCTAAAGAGCACTGTGACTACACTGCGGTCGACTATCAATCTCTCCGCACTGAGCTCCTAAAGAGGCGAGCCAGTCGCACGATCGTGAACCTGACTGTGCTACAGCGGTCGAGCTCTCGGCATCATGAGTAGCGACAATGCAGTAATTGATCGGGCCGACGTCCGTGGCACCTACTTGATCGCGGCGACGGCCGAAAACGCTCCATCGCTCGCGCCTCCAGGGGAAACCTACACGGCGTTCACTGGAGAGCTCCTGGGAATTATTCGCAACGGTATTCCGGACGAGCCAAGTGTCGCTTATATAACTCTCAACACGATCTTTGAGTATGTCCGCGCTGCGATGCAGGGCGTCGGTCGGGTGGAGCCGCAGAAGCGTGAGCGGAACAACGCGGGGAACCTCCATCTGATCAGGAATCGCTCGTATGGAGCGGACAAGCAACCTCCTGGATACGGCGAGATCGCTGGAGTGAAGGCGCGGACGGCCTTCCCTGATCGTCGTGCGCTGCACAAGGCAAGGATTCATCGGGCACTTCAAGCCGGTATTTGCGGAACGGCCGCTCGGGGCGGTGCGGAGTCGATCGTCGTGTCGGGTGGCTACAAGGATGATGAAGATTTTGGTGACACGATCATCTATACCGGCCACGGTGGGCGCGACCCAAACAATGGTGAGCAGATAAAGGATCAGGAGCCGGCCGATCGTGGAAATGCGGCGCTTCTCGAAGAGCTTCATGTCGCGTTTGCCGGTGCGAGTTGTGCGTGGTGCGGGAGGAGATTCGGAGCACTCGCCGCCCGCAGGGTACAGCTATGATGGTCTGTTTACAGTGGACGAGTACTGGTCCACCATTGGTGTGGATAGGATGGACGAGTATCCTCCAGATTTATTCTGAACAAGGTATCAAGCGATTCCTTTTCGACGCCTAGGGATAGCGATGTAGCAACAAGGAGCTATCCGAGCGCGTCATGAAGCTGAATGACTACGCTTGCCAAGTCTGCGGGGATCGTGCTTGAGATGCCAGGCGGGAACCACTTCGCGAAGACGGCGTATATTCGGGGACTGGGGACGCCTCACAACGGGCCTAACGTGGCAGATAACATGCTGTGCCTGTGTCCAAATCATCATGCACAGTTTGTGTACGGTGCAATCACGGTGGACGAAGGCATGCAGGTCATCGACCTCGATGGTGAGGTCGTCGATGATCTTAAGTGTGTGCGCAGACACCCTGTAAGTGTCGACCATTTGGCGTACCACCGGGACAGCCACCGATTGCCGCCGAGGACGATTTGAGGGCTGTCCTAGGCCCCCTCGCACCTCGTGTTTCACGTGGGTCGCGGCTGTAACTTTTCCGTGGGCCCAGAAGATCATTTCGATACATCGAAACAAAATGATCTTGTATTCTATCAATGGTGATAATTTGACTTGTCGTCAAGAACCTTCTGATGCCGACAGTCAGGAGAAACTTGGTCACCTTTTGTATCTTGTCGTGAAGTTATGTAGGTAAACGATGCTCCTTCTGGCTGGGTCGGCGCTCGCACTCATTGATTTCCCCAGACGCGTGGGTGAGTCGCCCCTCTCAGACCGTGCCTGGGCGCGCTAGCAGGGTGCGCCTGGAATCCCCCGCAGGAGGCTGTAATGAGGATCATCGATCGAGCACGCGTAAGGGACTAATCGTCTCTGTCGCCGGACTCGCCGTCGGTGCGCTCATGACCCCCGCCGCGCACGCGGCGACCGCGGCGAAGGCGTCACCGGCCATCAAGGCTGCCGCGGCCGCCACCTCGGTTGCCAAGAAGCTCGGTGACAACGCTACCGCTGGTGCCTACATGGACCACGGCAAGATGGTCATCGCCATCACCCACAGCTCGGACGCCGCGGCCGTTACGGCGGCCGGTGCCACGCCGAAGCTGGTCGTGCGCAGCATGGCGCGGCTTAACAAGGTCGGTAGCGCGATGACCTCGGCTGACGTGGCCGGTACGGCGTGGGGCGTGGACCCTGTGTCGAACCAGCTTGTCATCACCGCGGACTCGTCGGTCACCGGTGCCAAGCTTGCCAAGGTTAACGCCGTCGCGAAGGCTTCGGGCGGTGCGGCTCGGGTGCAGAAGGTGGCCGGGAAGTTCGGCACGCGGATCGCCGGTGGCGACGCGATCTGGGGCACCCAGTATCGCTGCTCCCTCGGCTTCAACGTCTCCAATGGAAGCACGAACTACTTCCTCACCGCCGGCCACTGCGGGAACGTCGAGCCGAACTGGTACGACGACCCCGGCAACTACATCGGCTCGACCGCGGACAGTCACTTCCCCGGTGACGACTACGCGATCGTCCAGTACGGCGGCAGCGTTCCGGCCGACGGCAGCGTCGACCTGTACAACGGGACGACTCGGGACATCACGGGCGCTGCTGACGCGTACGTCGGCGAGCCGGTGACGCGCAGTGGTAGCACCAGTGGTGTCCACGGCGGCAACGTCCAGGGCCTGAACGTGTCCGTCAACTACGGTTCGGAAGGCATCGTCAACGGCCTCATCCAGACCAACGTCTGCGCCGAGCCCGGCGACAGCGGCGGCTCGCTGTTCGACGGCGGCACCGCGATCGGCCTGACCTCCGGTGGCAGCGGCGACTGCACCTCCGGTGGGACGACCTTCTTCCAGCCGGTGACCGAGGCCCTCAACGCCTACGGTGTGCACGTGATCTAGTCTCTCCGCACGACACGCCGGCCCCCGGACTTCGCGTCCGGGGGCCGACGCGTGTCCGCGTACGGTCGTCAACAGGCTGTGGAAAAGTGGACGCCATGACCGTTTCACTGCCGATCGAGCCGGCGGCCAACGACCTGCTGAACCGTAGCCCGCTGGCGTTGCTGATGGGCATGCTGCTCGATCAGCAGGTGCCGCTGGAGCGCGCGTTCTCCGCGCCGTACGATCTGGCCCGCCGGCTCGGGCACGATCTCGACGCCGGGGAGCTCGCCGACTACGACCCGGAGGCGCTGGAGGCGGTGTTCAGCGAGCGGCCGGCGCTGCACCGTTATCCCAAGGCGATGGCGAAGCGGGTGCAGGCGCTCTGCCGGATCCTCGTCGACCGGTACGACGGGGACGCCGCGAAGGTCTGGACCGACGTTACTAGCGGCACCGACCTGCGGAAACGCGTCGGAGGACTACCGGGGTTCGGGGAGCAGAAGGCGAAGATCTTCGTCGCGCTCCTCGGCAAGCAGCTGGGCGTACGGCCCGAGGGCTGGCGTGAGGCGGCCGGGAATTACGGGGACGAGGGTTCACATCGGTCGGTCGCCGACATCGTGGACGAAGCGTCGCTCGGCAAGGTGCGGTCGTACAAGCAGGAGATGAAGGCGGCGGCCAAGCTCAAGGGCTGACCGTGTACGTCGCGGTCAGGAACCCGCTGGTGGACTCCGACCTGAGCGGCCGGCCGTACGACGCGGCCAGGTCGGTGAGGTCGTGGCCCTCCGTACGCCAGCCGTTCCGCGACAGCCAGCCGGCGGGATCCTCACCGAGGCCGCCTTTCCACAGGGACGTGTAGCCGTCCATGGCCGGCGTCGACGAGGCGGCGGCGCGTGCGGCGGCGTCGCCGCGTTCGAAGGCGACACGGCTGCCCGTCGCGGACAATTCGCTGATCGCGCGCAGCAACCGCGCGGCCTCCTCGGCGTCGAGGTAGACGAGCAGGCCCTCGACGAGCCAGGCGGTCGGCGTCGCCGTGTCGAACCCGGCGTTCACCAGCTCACCGGACCAATCCGTACGAAGGTCGGCGGGGAGCGCGATCCGCTCACATCGCGGCGAGGCGTCGGCCAGCCGGGACTCCTTGAACGCCAGCACCTCCGGCAGGTCCACCTCGAACAGCCGTACGCCATCGGGCCAGTTCAGCCGGTACGCCCTGGTGTCCAGGCCGGCGGCGAGCAGCACCACCTGCCGGGCCCCGGCCGCGAGCAGGTAGTCGTCGTAGAAGCGCGTACGGATCGTCGCGTGGACGATCATCCGTACGCCGGGGTGACCGCTCCTCAGATCCGGCGGATCCCCCACGTCAACGAAGTTCCCGGCATACGGGTCGTCGAAGAGCCGATCGGCCCGCCGGCTCTCCCAAGCGCGTACGCGCGCGACCCCGAGCGCCGTCCCGCCGACGCCTTTGAGCGGTTGGTCCATGTGAGTCCTCCATGGGCATAAATTACATCGCCACCGATGTATCTGTACCGATGTATACTCCTCGGCATGGACGGCGTGCAACTCCACCGGCTGGGCAAGCACCTGATCGACATGGCCCGCGACGTGACGACCCAGGTCGGCGACGCGTCACTCACCCCCGGGGAGATCGCGGTCCTCGAGGATGCCCTGAAACATCCCGGCAGCCCGGTGAGCGAGATCCAGGCCCGTACGGGTTTCGCGCAGAGCCACGTGTCCGCGTCGGTGGCCCGGTTGAAGGAACGCGGCCTGATCGAGACGACACCTGACCCGGCGGATCGGCGAAGGACCCGGGTCGAGCTGGCCGCCCGTACGAAACGGGCGATCCTGGCGCGCGCGAGTGGATCGGCGGATGAGGTGATCGCCCAGGCGATACCGGACCCGGAGAAGGCCGAACGCGTCAACCTCCTGCTGGAGGAGCTCGCCGAACTGCTCCTACGCCCGGACGGCACCGCCTGATCACGGCCGTTCGCGTCGCGGACGGCGACGGGAACAAGCGGTTGCTTGACCACTCGGACCGTGTGAGGGGTGGGGCGCCTTGGGTGACGCTGCGACGGTGGGCGGAAGGCTTGTCATGCAGGGCGGTTCGCGTGATTTGCGCTGAATGTTGACGGCGGCGGGGTGGTGGCTGGGGACTGTGCGCGAGTGAGCGTGGCGGTTTGTCCCTCCTCGCGTCGTGTCGCGACGTGACCGCCGTGATGAATCAGCCGACGGCGCCGGGCGTGGGCGCACGAGCCCGCCTTGTGGTGAGTCCTGCCTGTGTGTCGTCGTGTGACGGAGGTCGTGGCGAGAAGGCGCCGCGCGGGGCGCGGGGGTGCGGGGTATGGAGGTGCGGGGGTGCGGGGCGAAGAGGCACGGGGCACGGGGCGAAGAGGCACGGGGCACGGAGGTGCGGGGCGCGGAGGTGCGGGGTGCGGAGGCGCGGGGTGCGGAGGCTGTGGGCGCCCGGGGCCTGCCTCGTGGTGTTTCGTGCGGACATATGAGTCGCCGTGCGGCGAATGTCGTGGGCGACCGGCGTCTCGTGCGGGTGTGCGGGTCCGCTGTGAGTCGACGCGTGGCCGCGCTGTGATGGATGTCGTGGCCGGCCGACGCCTCGCGCAGGCGCGCAGTCTGTCGACGCGTGGCCGCGGTGCGATGCGTGTCCGCGGTGCGATGCGTGTCCGCGGTGCGATGTGTGTCGTGGCCGGCCGGCGCCGTGTCTGAGTGTGCAGGTCAGCCCTGTGGTGTCCCGTGCCGATGCGCGGCCGGATGGTATGTCGCGTAGGAGCGTCGACGTTAGCCCCACAACGTGTCGTGTCGACGCCTGACCGGCCGTACGGCGAGGTGTCGTGGTGACCGCCGCCATGCGTGGGCCGCGCGAATGGCGGATCCCGCCCCGCGGGTTAGACGGTGTCGTGGGTGAGGACGGCGGTCTTTCGGCGCCAGCCGGCGCCGAATGCCTCAAGGGGTGTCATTGACGACACCACGACCGCGGTGCGGCGGGTCAGGAAGCTGGCGGTGAAGGTGCGGCCGTCGCGACCGCCGGTCCAGTGCCACTCGGTGGCGAGGGCGCGTACGGTCTGGAGGCCCCGGCCGCACTCTGAGAGGTCGTCGGGCTCCGGGATGGCCGGGACCTTGAGGCTGCCCTCGTCGGTGACCGCCACTGTGGCCCCGTCGGCCCAGCGGCGTATCTCTAACAGGAACAGGCCGCCTGGCTGGGCGGACGCGGTGTGGCGCAGGGCGTTGGCCGCGAACTCGCTGACGACCAGGACCGCGTCGTCGACATCCGGCAGGTCGGCTAGGAGGAAGCTCGCGAATTCGCGGGCTCGTCGCACGTGCTCGGCTAGGCCGGGAAATGCCCGGCGCCAGACGAGCTGGCGACCTTCTGGATACACCTCCATGGCGGACCCTTCTTGATCGATCGTGGTCAGGAACCACGGCCCCGGACTCGACTCTCCCCATGTGGAGGCCGGGGCCGCGGTTCCCGCGAAGCGGCGAGGAGAAAATCGTCCTCACCGCTGTGTGCGGGCCGGCGCACCGGTGTATACCGGTGCGGTCCGACTCGCACGGACCGCTAAGACTCATACGTCTTCGGGTCGCTCACTTCCCGCGCGAATCGCGGAACTTAAGCGCTCCGTAGTCGTACGGTTACACTGTGACTCAGAATCATGATCCACTGCAAGTGATTCAGCGCATTATGTGAGGAAACAATGCCGTACACGCCAACGATCGGCGGGCGACAACTCGCTAGAGAGCTGCGTCACCTGCGAGAACGCAAGGGAATGACCGGTGAGCAGGCCGCCGGAACGATCGGCTGGGAGCAGTCGAAAATCAGCCGTATGGAGACCGCCAAGATGCGGATCACCACCGGCGAAGTGATGGAGCTGTGTGAGGCGTACGGGATCGAGGGGGACGAGAGGGCCCGGCTGATCAAGCTTGCCCGTGGCGCGCGGCAGCGTGACTGGTGGCATGAGTACGGCAGCTTTGTTAAGAAGGGCTTCATCGACTACCTCGCGTTCGAGGCCGAGGCGCAGACTTCCATGGGGTACGAGGCTCAGGTGATCCCTGGCATTCTCCAGACGGAGGACTACACGCGCGCTATCCTGCGCGGCGCGCAGGCGCGACGGCCCGAGGAGATCGATCGGGGTACGGAGCTACGCCTCGCGCGGCAGAAGCGGATCACCGCGCGGGAGGATCCCCTCAACGTCTGGACCGTGATCGACGAGGCGGTCCTGCATCGCGTCGTCGACAGCCCCGCGGTGATGAAGGCTCAGCTCGAGCATCTGCTCTACCTCAACGAACTCGCCACCGTATCGATTCAGGTGCTCCCGTACGCGACCGGAATTCACGCGGCGATCGATGGACCATTTGTACTACTGGCCTTCGAGAACTATCCGGACCTGCTATATATCGAACACCTGATGGGGTGCGTCTATCTGGAGAAACCCTCCGAGACGGACCGTGGACGCATGGTATTCGACCACCTCCGATCAGCAGCGCTCAACACTGGTGACTCTGCCAGGTTGATCAGCGAAAAAATAAAGAACATTTCCTGATAAGAAAGGAAGTCCTCGGGATGACGAAGCCTACTCTTTCCGCTGGCAGCTGGCGTAAGAGCAGTCGCAGCGGCAATGGCGGCAACTGTGTCGAACTCGCCATCGCCTGGCAGAAGAGCAGTCGCAGCGGCAACGGCGGCAACTGCGTCGAAGTCGCACGTCTGACGTCAGGGTCAGCGCGAGCATGACCCCGGCCGTCCCGGTGCGATCTTCGCGGCCGGATGGTGTATAACACGATAAAATCGTACGCCCCGCACACTCTGCCCGCCCGAGTCGCCCGAATGACCGCGCGAGGAACGGTCGGTGCGTGCGGGGCGTACTACGTTCCGGGATGACGACATCAATGGTCAATCCGCCCAAACGGGTTGGCGCTTCCCCGTGGCCATCGAAGAATGGCGGCGTGTGCGTGTGATGACGCACCGTCGGCCGATTCTCCACAGATAGTGTGGGGAACACCCGCGTCCGCTACAGGAGCGGCGCAATCGTCGGCGAGAAGGGAAGTGAGCCGGTGGGTGCCGAACCTCCGAGTCCGTCGTCCGGTGTGCCGAGACCTGGTGTGATCAAGCCTGACCTCGACCTCCTGGAAGAGGTCCTCGAGACCCTCGACGTCGCCGGTATGCGTGACACCGGTGGCCGGCTCGCGACGCGCTGGCAGGGCTACAGCCTGTTCTTCACCCTCACCGACGACGATGTGTACTCCGCCCGTACGATCTACGACCGCTACTTCACGGTCGACGACAAACCGGCGATCCGCGCCATCCTGGACGAGTGGAACCGTGACACGACCGGCTTGAAGGTGTACACGGCGACCGACGACGACGGAACCGTCATCATCGTCAGCGAAGCGACGATGCACGTCGACGGCGGGGTCGCGGGCGAGCAATTCGCCGCCACGACGACCGCCTGGCTCAACGCGGCCGGCTCATTCCACGTCTGGCTGTCCCAGCGCCTGCCCTTCGCGGGCCTCGCGGAGGAAACCGGCTGACGCCGAGGTCGGGGTGCCCAGGGTGGTCAGGGCCTCGTCGGTCAGGCGGAAGACGGTCCAGTCGTCCATCGGGGTCGCACCCAGGGAGCGGTAGAAGCCGATGGACGGGGTGTTCCAGTCGAGTACGGACCACTCCAGGCGGGCGTAGCCGCGGCGGACGCACTCCTCGGCCAGTTCCTTGAGCAGCGCCCGGCCGAGGCCCTGGCCGCGCAGCTCCGGCCGTACGAACAGATCTTCCAAGAAGATGCCGTGCACCCCGCGGAACGTCGAGAAGTTCAAGAACCACAGGGCGAAACCCGCGACCTCCCCCTCGACCTCCGCCACGTGGCCGAACAGGGCCGGGGACGGGGCGAACAGTGCCTCGTTCAGCTGGCCGGCGGTCAGGTGGCAGTCGGCGGAGAGGCGTTCGTACTCGGCCAAGGCGTGGACCAGCTCTGCCACGGCCGGCAGGTCCTCCCTGCGTACTCGGCGGACGCGCGGGTCGGGCACGGTTCCTCCAGTCAGGCTCACCAGGCTCAGGACTTCTCTCCAGCGCACCCTAGCCGCCGACACTCAGGCAATTCTCCCAGTGAACGCAGGCTCACTATGTACGAGACGGCTCAACCCGGCCTACCGTTGAATCGGTCCAGGACTGGGTTCCCGGACGTGAAGGAGACGGCGTGACGCACGCAGTGGAGCAGGTCGGCATTCCCCGCATCCCTGTGTCGTTGCGGTGGGACGGTGAGCCGTCGAGCTCATATGTTCCCCACGACGACGGCCTTGTGATCAAGGCGGGTCCACGTACAGACCTCTACATCGATCCCCAGCGTACGTCGGAGGTGTTCAACGCTCCGCGGCTGCTCGCCTGCGCCGAAGGTGACTTCCTGCTCAGCGCCCGCCTGCGCGTGGACTTCGGGCAGCCCTCGGACGCCGGTGCGCTGCTGGTGTGGCTCAACGACCGCGCCTGGGCCAAGCTCGGGCTGGAGCTGTCGTCGCAGGGTGAACCCGAGATCGTGTCGATCGTCACGCGGGGCGCGTCCGATCGGTGCAGCGGGTTCGTCGTGCGGGACGAGCACGTGTGGTTGCGGATCGCGCGGGTCGGCGGGGCGTACGCCTTCCACGCTTCCACGGACGGCGCGTACTGGCGGCTGATCCGTCACTTCTCCCTGTACGTCAGCGACGCGCCCTCGTACGGGTTCATCGCGCAGTCGCCGATCGGCACCGGTTGTACGGCGGCGTTCGACGGGATCTCCTTCCAGCCGGGGCGGCTGAGCCAGCTCCGGGACGGTTCTTAAAAGACATAACGTGACATAACTGACACCTCGCTCGATCGCCCATCAGGGTCAAGAAGGAACCAGATGGGGAGGGAAGAGGGGTGGAACCGTCGAAGAGAAGTGAGTTCGTCGTCGTCGCGAATCGTCTCCCCGTCGACCGGGTGACCGGTGAGGACGGGAAGGCCGCGTGGCGGCGTAGCCCAGGTGGCCTGGTGACCGCGATCGTGCCGGTCATGCAGAGCCGTGGAGGGGCCTGGGTCGGCTGGCAGGGGTCCCCTGACGAGGACCTCGATCCCTTCACCGCCGAGGGAATGACGCTGATGCCCGTACGGCTGTCGGCCGAGGACGTCGAGCTGTACTACGAGGGGTTCTCCAACGCCACGCTGTGGCCGCTGTACCACGACGTCATCGCGCGGCCGGTGTACCGGCGGAAGCTGTGGGACGCCTACGTCAAGGTCAACGAGCGGTTCGCCCAGGCGGCGGCCGAGGTGGCCGACGAGGGCGCGGTCGTGTGGGTGCAGGACTACCAGTTGCAGCTCGTGCCGAAGATGCTCCGCGAGCTGCGGCCCGACCTGCGGATCGGGTTCTTCCTGCACATCCCGTTCCCGCCGATGGAGCTGTTCCAGCAGCTCCCGTGGCGGCGGCAGATCCTCGAAGGGCTGCTCGGCGCCGACCTCGTGGGCTTCCAGACCCGCGACGGCGCGTCCAACTTCGTCCGGCTCTGCCGGCGTTTCTGCGACTTCAAGACGCAGCGCCACGAGGTCCTGCTCGACGACGGCCGGACGGTGCGGGCGGACGCCTTCCCGATCTCGGTCGACGCGAACGAGCTGGTGACGATCGCCGCCGAGCCAGAGGTACAGGAACGCGCCGCCCAGATCCGTGAGGACCTCGGCAACCCCGGTTCCATCCTGCTCGGGGTCGACCGCCTCGACTACACCAAGGGCATCCAGCAGCGCCTGCAGGCGTTCACCGAGCTGTTCGAGGACAAGCGGCTCAAGGTCGGCGACGCGGTGTTCGTGCAGCTCGCGACGCCGAGCCGGGAGCGCGTCAAGGAGTACCGCATCCTGCGCGACGAGATCGAGCTGCAGGTCGGCCGGGCCAACGGCCTGTACGCCGAGCTCGGCACGCCGATCATCGACTACCTGCACACGTCGTACACGCGCGAGGAGCTGGCGGCGCTGTACCTGGCCGCCGACCTGATGGTCGTGACGCCGCTGCGGGACGGCATGAACCTCGTCGCCAAGGAGTACGTCGCCTGCCGCGCGGACCTCAAGGGCTGCCTGCTGCTCAGCGAGTTCGCCGGCGCGGCGAACGAGCTGCACCGGGCGTACATGGTGAACCCGTACGACATCGCGGGGCTGAAGAACACCATGTACGAGGCGATGCACGCGGGGCCGGTCGAGCGTGCCCGGCGGATGCGCTCGATGCGGCGGCGCGTGATCGAGCACGACGTCGACCGCTGGGCGAAGGAGTTCCTCGCCGACCTCGAAGGCGACCCGTCGCTCGTGGAGGTCGCGGAGGCCTGAGCGGGCGCGGCCCTACGGCGCCGCGTCCGCCCCCGTGGAACTACTCGCCGGGTTCGGCGTGCGCGGTCGCCCCGTCCGGTGTGGCGTGCGCCGTCGCGCCGTTCGGCTCGGCGTGTGCCGTCGCGCCGTCGGGCTTGGCGTGCGCGGTCGCGCCGTTCGGTTCGGCGTGCGCGGTCGCGCCGTCGGGCTCGGCATGTGCGGTCGCGCCGTCCGGCTTCTTGGCAGGGTCCTTCGCCATCGGGATCTCCTCTGTCGCTAGAGCAAGTACGGCAAAACTAGCGAAACCCGGTCAATGTGGGGCGAGAGACCCGGCGAGCAGTGTCCGTACGTCGTCCGCCGCCGGCGCCGCGAGCTCGTCGAAGATCGTGAGCGCCTGCTCCCAGCACCCGCGTGCCCGGTCCGTCGCGCCGATCTCGGCGAGCGCGCGCCCCAGGACGACCAGCGCGCGTCCCTCGCCGAAGCGGTGGACGTTCTCGCGGCTCGCCGCCAGGGACATCTCGGCGTCGGCGATGGCCTCGGGGAGACAGCCGATGCTCAGGTGGGTCTCGGCGCGGCGGAACAGCGTGTGGTGCACCCAGAGCCGCTGCGCCGCGTCGCGGAAGTCACCGAGGCACTCGGAGAACCGCGCGATGGCCTCCTCGGGCCGCCCGGCCCCGTGCAGGGCGATGCCGAGGTTGTAGGTCGCCTTGGCGGTGCCGACCGTGCTGCCGATCTCGCGGTGGGTCCGCAACCCGCGTTCGGCCGCCTCGATCGCGACGTCGGTACGGCCGAGCTCCATCGCCGTACGCGCGAGGTTGCCCAGCGCATTTGCCTCCGAGTTGCGCGCACCGATCAGCCGGAAGCCCTCAACGGCCTCGGTGAGCAGTTCGAACGCGGCCTCGTGGCGGCGCTCTTCCATGGCGATCACGCCGAGCCCGTTGAGCGACTCCGACTTGATGACCAGGTCGCCGGTGAGCCCGGCCTGCACGGCCGTGCTGCGGAAGGCCTCCTCGGCCTCGGCGAGCCGGAAGCTCTCGTGCAGCACGAGGGCCAGAGTGTACCCGGCCCGGCACTGGCTGCTCGCGTCGCCGCTCTCCAGCGCGGCCGTGATCACCAGGCGCGCGGTCTGCTCGAACTCCCACAGGTGGGTGCCCGACATCGTCAGGGGTTCGAGGCCGAGCAGGAGGTCGGCCGCGATCGGCAGGTCCGGAGCGTCGCCCTGGGTGGCCTCCGCGATCACCGCGCACAGGTTGGCGGTCTCGCCGCCGAGCCAGGACAGCGCCTGGACCGCCGTCGTGAAGTCGCGGCCGGTGGTCTCGGGCTTGGACAGGTGGTCCAGCGCGGTGTCGTCGGCCTCGATGACGCGGAAGGCGTTGCGCGCCGAGGCGAGGTAGAAGTCGAGCAGCCGGTGCGGGACGCGGGCGCGCGCCTCCGATGAGTCGTACCGCTCGGTCTGCCGCCGGGCGAACAGTTTCAGCAGGTCGTGGTACCGGTAGCGGCCCGGCGCTGGCGTTTCGAGCAGGCTCGCGTCGACGAGCGACTCCAGGAGGTCCTCGGTGTAGGGCTCCGGCAGGCGCAGGATCGCCGCCGCCGCGCCGAGCGAGACGTCGTGGACGTCGGGCAGGGCGAGCAGCCGGAACGTACGCGCCTGCTCCTCGTCGAGCTGGCCGTATCCCAGCTCGAAGGTGGCCGCCACGGCGGTGTTGCCGACGCGCATCTCGTCCAGGCGCCGGCGTTCGTCGGCGAGCCGGTCGGCGATGGTCGCCACCGACCAGTTGCGCCGCGACGCCAGCCGCGAGGCCACGATGCGCACGGCCAGCGGCAGGAACCCGCAGGCCGCGGCGACCTCGGCGGCGATCTCCGGCTCGTCCCGCACGCGCTGCTCGCCGGCGATGCGGGCCAGCAGCGTGACCGCCTCGCCGGAGACGAGCCCGGTCAGGTCGACCGAGTGCGCGGCGTGCATGCCGGCGATCCGCGACCGGCTGGTCACGATCACCGCGCAGCCCGCGGAGCCGGGCATCAGCGGGCTGACCTGCTCGGCGTCGCGTGCGTCGTCGAGCACGACCAGCACGCGCCGGTCGGACAACCGGGTGCGCCACAGCGCCGCGCGTTCGTCCTGGCCGGCCGGGATCTCCGGGTCGGAGACACCCAGGGCGCGCAGGAACGCGCCGAGCACGGCCTCGGGGTCGGCCGGGTCCGGCCCGGCGCCGCGCAGGTCGGCGAAGAGCTGCCCGTCGGGGTAGTGGTCGCGTACGGCGTGGCCGACGTGCACGGCGAGCGTCGTCTTGCCCATGCCGCCGATGCCGGCCACCGCCACGACGCGTACGGCCATCGGGTCGTCGGCGGTCAGGCGGTCCTTCAGCTCGGTCACGGTCTCGCGGCGGCCGGTGAAGTCCGCGACGTCCGCGGGAAGCTGCGCCGGGGCGGCCTGCGGGCGCGCCGGCTCGGGAACGACGGCGGCCGGGGAGGCGCCGGTCAGCGACGGGTCGCCCGCGAGGATCCTGCTCTGCAGCTCGGTCAGCTCGGTGCCGGGCTCGATGCCCAGCTCGTCGATGAGGACGCGCCGCGTGTCGGCGAAGACGCCGAGCGCCTCGGCCTGCCGCCCGCAGCGGTACAGCGCGAGCATCAGCAGGCCGCGCAGGTGCTCGCGGAGCGGATGCTCGGCGGTCAGCGCGGTCAGGTCCGCCACGGACTCGGCCGCGCGGCCCAGCTCCAGCTCCATGCCGAATAGGGCCTCCAGCACGGAGAACCGCTGCTCGGTGAGGCGCGCGCGCTGCGCGTCGGCCCACGGGCCGTGGATGCCCGACAGCGGCTCGCCGCCCCAGGAGTCGAGTGCCTCGCGCAGGATGCGGGCCGAGGCCGCCGGGTCGCCCGCGCGCCGGGCACGGTCCGCAGCGCCGACCCGCTGCTCGAAGACGGTCAGGTCGAGGGCGTCCGGCGGGAGGCGCAGGGCGTACCCGCCGGCCTCCGAGACCATCACGGTGGCCTTCTGCCGGGCCGCCCGCTGTGGCTCCAGCACGGTGCGGAGCCGCGAGGCGTACGTGCGCAGGGCGGTCATGGCGCGTGCCGGGGGCTCCTCGCCCCAGAGGGCGTCGATGAGCTCCTCGGCCGTCGCCGTACGGCCGCGCCTCAGGAGGAGAACCGCCAGAACGGCTCGCTGCTGAGGCGTGCCGAGGTCGAGCTCTTCCTCGTCACGCCAGGCCCGTACGGGGCCGAGCACCGCGAAATGAAGGGTGTCCATGTCCTCCCCAAGGGGGGTGAAAACCCGATTATCGGTTGAGGATAGAGACTCGCCGAAGCACCAACATCCGTGAGATCCCCGACATCTCGCGAAAATCAGAGCCGATCGACGGCCGTGACGTGCAGGACCGCGCGGCCCTCGTCGTCGGAGGCACCCAGGTCCACCTCGGCGCTGATGCCCCAGTCGTGGTGGCCCGCCGGGTCGTCGAAGACCTGGCGTACGCGCCACAGCTCCTTCTCCTGCTCGATCTGCAGGAGTTTCGGCCCGCGCGCGTTCGGACCGGTCTGGATCTCGTCGTGCTCGTCGTAGTAGGGGTCCAGCGCGTCGGCCCACCGGTCGGCGTCCCAGCCGTCGGCGGAGTCGAGCTCGCCCAGGTCGTAGTACTTCTCCAGCGCGGCGAGCTCGACGCGCCGGAACATCGCGTTGCGGACCAGGACGCGGAAGGCGCGCTCGTTCGCGGTGACCGCGGTGACCTTCTCCTCGATCTGGGCGGGCTGCTCGGCGGTGGGGTTCTGGAGCTGCTCCCACTCGTCGAGGAGGCTGGAGTCGACCTGGCGGACCAGCTCGCCCAGCCACTCGGTGAGGTCCTGGAGATCCTCGGTCTTCACGGAGTCCGGCACGGTCTGCTGGAGCGCCTTGTAGGTGCTCGCGAGGTAGCGCAGCACGATGCCCTCGACGCGGGCGAGCTGGTACTCCGCGACGTACTCGCTGAACGTCATCGCGCGCTCGTACATGTCGCGCACGATCGACTTGGGCTGGACCTGGTGGTCGGCCACCCACGGGTGCCCGCGGCGGTAGATGTCGTACGCGCCGTAGAGGGTGTCCTCCATCGGCTTGGGATACGTGACGTCCTGGAGGAGCTCCATCCGCTCCTCGTACTCCACGCCGTCGGCCTTCATCTGGGCGACCGCCTCGCCCCTGGCCTTGTTCTCCTGCGCGGCGAGGATCTGGCGGGGGTTCTCCAGGATCGCCTCGATCACCGTCAGGACGTCCAGGGCGTACGAGGGCGTCGACGGGTCGAGCAGCTCGATCGCGGCCAGCGCGAAGGTCGACAGCGGCTGGTTGAGGGCGAAGTCCTCCTGCAGATCGACGGTGAGCCGTGCGTACCGGCCCTCTTCGTCGGGTTCGGCGAGCTGCTCCACGACGCCGCCGGCCAGCAGGCTGCGGTAGATCGCGATGGCCTGGGAGATGTGCTTGCGCTGCCGCGCGCGGTCCTCGTGGTTGTCGGTGAGGAGCTTCTTCATCGCCTGGTACGCGTTGCCGGGCCGCCCGATGACGCTGAGCAGCATCGCGTGGCTGACCTGGAACCGTGACTGGAGCGGCTCGGGCTCGGCCGCGATCAGCTTGGTGAAGACGTCCTGGTCCCAGTTGACGAAGCCCTCGGGGGCCTTCTTGCGCTGGACCTTGCGGCGCTTCTTCGGGTCGTCGCCGGCCTTGGCGAGCGCCTTTTCGTTCTCCACGACGTGCTCGGGCGCCTGCACGACGACGTAGCCGACGACGTCGAAGCCGGCCCGGCCCGCGCGGCCCGCGATCTGGTGGAACTCCCGCGCCCGCAGGCGGCGTACGCGCGTGCCGTCGTACTTGCTCAGTGCCGTGAACAGGACGGTACGGATCGGGACGTTCACCCCGACGCCGAGGGTGTCGGTGCCGCAGATGACCTTCAGCAGGCCGGCCTGGGCCAGGCGCTCGACCAGGCGGCGGTACTTGGGCAGCATCCCGGCGTGGTGGATGCCGATGCCGTGCCGCACCAGCCGCGACAGCGTCTGGCCGAACTTCGTGGTGAAGCGGAAACCGCCGATGAGCTGGGCGATCTGGTCCTTCTCCTCGCGGGTGCAGACGTTGATGCTCATCAGCGACTGGGCCCGCTCGGCCGCGTTGGCCTGGGTGAAGTGGACGACGTAGACCGGCGCCTTCTGGTCCTGGAGGAGCTCCTCGATCGTCTCGTGCAGCGGCGTGACGCGGTACTCGTACTTCAGCGGCACCGGGCGCTCGACCGAAGTGACCACGGCCGTCGGGCGGCCGGTGCGGCGCACGAGGTCCTCCTCGAAGCGCTGCACGTCGCCGAGCGTCGCGGACATCAGCAGGAACTGCGCCTGCGGCAGTTCGAGGATCGGGATCTGCCACGCCCAGCCGCGGTCCGGCTCGGCGTAGAAGTGGAACTCATCCATCACGACCTGGCCGATGTCGGCCGCGGCGCCGTCGCGCAGCGCGATGCTCGCCAGCACCTCGGCGGTGCAGCAGATGATCGGGGCGTCGGCGTTCACGCTCGCGTCGCCCGTCATCATGCCGACGTTCTCGCTGCCGAACATCGCGATCAGGTCGAAGAACTTCTCCGAGACCAGCGCCTTGATCGGCGCGGTGTAGAAGGTGACCTGGTTCTTCGCCAGGGCGGCGAAGTGCGCTCCAGCGGCCACCAGGCTCTTCCCGGAGCCGGTGGGGGTGCTGAGGATGACGTTCGCGCCCGAGACGATCTCGATCAGCGCCTCTTCCTGCGCGGGATACAGCGTGATCCCGCGTTCGGTCACCCACTCGTTGAAGGCGTCGAAGACGGCGTCGGGATCAGGCTGGGCCGGAAGTCGGTCGATGAGGCGCACGACTCCATCTTGCCCGCACGTCCGAGTGCCTGGTCCGGCACGCAAGCGTTATCGAAGGGTTCTAGCATCAGAGGGCGTGACAGAGTCCGGTTATCTGCGGTACCCCCACCTTCATGGTGATCTGCTGACCTTCGTGGCCGAGAACGACGTGTGGATCGCGCCGTTGTCCGGTGGCCGCGCCTGGCGCCTCTCCGACGACGGCGTACAGGTCTCCCATCCGAGGTTCTCCCCGGACGGCAGATGGGTCGCGTGGAGCAGCAGCCGCGACGGCGACCACGAGGTGCACGTCGCGCCCGCCGACGGCGGCGCCTCCCGCCGTCTCACCTACTGGGGCGCGCCCGGCACCCGCGTCTGCGGCTGGACCCCCGACGGGGAGATCCTCGCGGTGACCTCGTGGCGGCGCGCGTTCACCCACCACACCCACGCGTACGCGGTGCCGGTCGACGGCGAGCCCGCGCGGCCCATGACCTGGGGCCCGGTCGGGTCGGCGGACATCGCGCCCGGCGGAGCGGTCGTGCTCGTCACCGTCGCCGGCCAGGAGCCCGCGCACTGGAAGCGTTACCGGGGCGGCTCGATGGGACGCCTGTGGGTCGACGAGGGCGAAGGGTTCGGGCGGGTGCTGGCGGACCTGCGGGGCAACATCGACTGCCCGGTGTGGGCCGGCGGACGGCTGGCGTTCCTGTCCGACCACGAGGGCACCGGCCACCTGTACTCCGCCGACGCCGGCGGTTCCGGGCTACGCCGCCACTCCGAGGAGAGCGGCTTCTACGCCCGGCACGCGAGCACCGACGGCGAGCGCGTCGTCTACCAGCGCGCGGGCGAGCTGTGGATGCTGGACGACCTGGAGGGCAAGCCGGCGCTGATCGACGTACGCCTGGGCGGGCCGCGCTCGGCGCGGCGCCCGCATCCGGTCGAGCCGCGGATCAGGGACCTGTCCTGCGACCACACCGGGCGCGGCAGCGCCGTCGAGGTACGCGGCGGCGTCCACTGGATCACCCACCGGGACGGCCCCGCGCGTGCGCTCGACGCGACCCCGGGCGTACGCGCGAGCCTGCCGCGGGTCCTCGGTGACACCGGCGAGGTCGTCTGGGTCACCGACGCGGGCTGCGAGGACGCCCTGGAGATCGGCGCCACGGCGGGCGACGAGCAGCCGGCCGTGCGGCGGCGCCTGGCCGCCGGTCTGATCGGGCGCGTCGACGACCTGGCCGCCTCGCCGGACGGCAAGACCATCGCGGTCGCCGCGCACGACGGCCGTCTCCTGCTCGTCGACGCCGCGAACGGCGAGGTCGCCGAGCTGGCCTCGGGCCAGGACGGCCCGCCCGAGGGCCTCTTCTTCTCCCCGGACTCCGCCTGGCTCACCTGGGCGCAGCCGGGCGCGCGCCCTCTGTCGCGGATCCGGCTCGCGCGCGTCGCGGACCGTACCGGTCGTGAACGTCACGGACGGCAGGTTCAGCGACATCGAGCCCGTGTTCACCGCCGACGGGGCGTACCTGGTCTTCCTGTCGTGGCGCGGCTTCGACCCGGTCTATGACTCCCACTTCTTCGACCTGTCGTTCCCGTTCGGCTGCCGGCCGTACCTCGTGCCGCTGGACGCCGCCGCGGCGTCGCCGTTCGAGCCGACACCGCAGGGCCGCGCGCCCTCGCCGGACTCCGATGACGACAAGGACGACGAGAAGCCGCCGGTGGTGCTCGACGGCATCGCCGCGCGCGTCGTGCCCTTCCCGGTGCCCGACGGCCGGTACGCCTCGCTGCTGCCGGTCAAGGGCGGCCTCGTGTGGATGCGGACCCCGCTCACCGGGGCGCTCGGCGAGGGCGACGACGACACCGGGTCGACTTCCGTCCTCGAACGCTACGACCTGCGCAAACGCACGTGCGAGGAGATCACGAGCGGGCTCGACGGCGTCGACGTCAGCGGCGACGGCAAGCGCATGGTCATCCGGCGCGACGGCGGCCTGCGGGTGCTGGCCACCGACGGCTCCGACGACGATGACGCCATCGTGGTCGACCTGGACCGGCTGCGCCTCACCGCCGACCCGGCGGCCGAGTGGCGCCAGGCGTACGCCGAGACGGGACGCGTGATCCGCGACTACTTCTGGTCCCGCGACATGAACGGCGTCGACTGGGACGGCGCGCTGGAGCGCTACCGGCCGCTGCTGGACCTGATCGCCACCGCGGACGACTTCGCCGACGTGCTGCGGGAGGTCCTCGGCGAGCTGGGCACCTCGCACGCCTACGTGTCGGGGCGCCACCACAGTACGAGCCAGTGGATGGGCCTGCTCGGCGCCGACCTGGAGCGCGACGACGACCGGCTCTGGCGCGTGACCCGCGTGCTGCCCGCCGAGACGTCCGACCCGCACGCCCGGTCGCCGCTGGCGGCCCCGGGCACCCGCGTGAGCGTCGGCGACGCGATCCTCGCCGTCGACGGGCGGCCGGTGGACACCGTCGCCGGGCCCGGCCCGCTGCTGGCCGGTGCCTCGGACACGCTCGTGGAGCTGACGCTCGCGCCGGGCGCGGGCGGGCCCGTGCGGCGCGTGGTCGTACGGCCGCTGTTCAACGACGCCCGGCTGAGGTACCAGGCGTGGGTCGCCGCCGCGCGTGCGAAGGTACGCGAGCTGAGCGACGGCCGCCTCGGGTACCTCCACATCCCGGACATGGGGGCCACCGGCTGGGCCCAGTTCCACCGTGACCTGCGCGGGGAGATCGCCGAGGAGGGGCTGCTCGTCGACGTGCGCGGCAACTCCGGCGGCATCGTGTCCGAGCTGGTCGTGGAGAAGCTCGCCCGCCGCGTGGTCGGCTGGGACGTCGGCCGCCACCGCGGCCCGGTCAGCTACCCGGCGGACGCCCCGCGCGGGCCGGTCGTCGTCCTCGCCGACGAGCACACCTCCTCCGACGGCGACATCCTCACCGCCGCCGTACGCGCCCTGAAGCTCGGCACGGTGGTCGGCACCACCACGTGGGGCGGCGTGATCGGCATCCACACGCACCGGCTCGTCGAGGGCACCGGCATCACGGTGCCGCGCCACGCGACCTGGTTCGACGGCCACGGCTGGGACCTGGAGAACCACGGCGTCGACCCGGACGTCGAGGTCGTGATCACGCCGGACGACTGGGCGCGCGGGAGCGACCCGCAACTGGAGACGGCCGTGCGGATCGCGATGGACCGGCTCGCCGAACACCCCGCCGCGATGCCGCCTCCCCGCCCCTAGGCACGACCTCCTCCGTGCACGTGCGCCCTGGGATGGCCGCGTGCGGTTTCAGCCTGCCTCCGGTCAGGGCCCTCTTTAAAAAAGTGATATCACTATGCTAGGTTCGTGCCACTAGAACACAGGAGGGGTCATGACCGTAGAGATGCCGCGACCGCAGGTGAGTGAGCGGATCGCCCGCGGAGCGTCCGGATGGCCGATGCTCGGCCTCGCCATCGTCCTGATCGCGGGCGGGATCGTGCTGGCCGCGCTCGGGATGCCCGCCACGGTGATCGCCGGAGTGGTGTGCTTCGTCGCCGCGCTCCTGATCGTCGCCGGGCTCACGGCGGTCGCCCCCGGCCAGGCGCGGGTGGTGCAGCTGCTCGGGCGGTACAACGGCACGATCCGCACCGACGGGCTGCGGTGGGTCAACCCGCTGACCAGCCGGAAGCGGATCTCCACCCGGATCCGCAACCACGAGACCGACCCGGCCAAGGTCAACGACGCCGACGGCAACCCGATCGAGATGTCCGCCGTGGTCGTCTGGAAGGTGGAGGACACCGCCAAGGCCACCTTCGAGGTGGACGACTTCGTGGCGTTCGTCGCCATCCAGACCGAGACCGCCGTACGGCACATCGCGGGCAGCTACCCGTACGACGCCAGCGGCGAGCAGCAGCTCTCCCTGCGCGAGAACGCCGACGAGATCACCGCCAAGCTCTCCGAGGAGATCACCGAGCGGGTGGCCTCCGCGGGCGTACGGGTCATCGAGTCGCGGATCACGCGCCTGTCGTACGCGCCGGAGATCGCCCAGGCGATGCTGCGCCGCCAGCAGGCCGGCGCGGTCGTCGCGGCACGCCAGCAGATCGTCGAAGGCGCCGTCGGCATGGTGGAGTCCGCCCTCAACCGGATCGCCGAGAATGACATCGTCGACCTCGACGAGGAACGGAAGGCGACGATGGTGAGCAACCTGCTGGTCGTGCTCTGCGGCGACCGTGACGCGCAGCCCGTCGTCAACGCGGGCTCGCTCTACCAGTGACGGCCGACGGCGAGGCGGAGCGGCGGGAAGGTCGGGCCGAGCGCAAGAAAGTGCTGCTGCGGCTCGACCCTGCCGTCCACGACGCGCTCGCGCGCTGGGCAGGCGACGAGCTGCGCAGCACCAACGCTCAGATCGAGTTCCTTCTCCGCCGGGCGCTCAAGGAGGCCGGGCGGCTTCCCGGCAACGTCGGACGCATGCGGCGTCCCGGCCGACCCTCCAAAGAGGAGACCGACCCATGAACCTTCCCGACTCCCTCCCGGCACGGATGTACCTCCTCGCCTACGACACCGAGAAGAACCGGCTGACCTCGCGCACCCAGCTCGGCCTGGTCGTGCGCGCGGCGGCCCTCGCCGAGCTCTCGCTCCGGCAGCGGCTGGCCGACGACGGCGGAAGGGCGCGGGTCGTCGGCGCCGACCCCACCGGCGACGAGATCCTCGACGAGATCCTCCAGGACATGTCCGCCGGCAAGCCGCGGGCGTGGCACCGCTGGGTCGGCCGCCAGGAGCACCGCGCCTCGCGCGCCGTACGCTCCCAACTCGAGGCGGCCGGGTGGCTCAAGGTCGAGCACCGCGCGCTCCTGCCGGACAAGGTGGAGCTGCGCGAGGCGTACAAGGTCAAGAAGTACGTGACGGATCTGCGGACGGCGCTTCAGCGGCCGGCCGGGCAGGTCGATCCGAAGGACGCCGCCGTGCTGGCGATCGCCTGGCGCGGTGAGCTCGGGACCGTCCTGTCGAGGGCGGAGCGGCGCGCGTACAACCTGCGGCTCGTCGAGCTGGGCGACCGTACGGCGCCGGTCGCCGACGCCCTGAAGAAAGCGCTCCAGTCGAAGCGCGCGGCGATGGCGTCGAGTTAGGGATTTGAGAATTCCCGCCCGGGGAATGAGCTGCTACGCGATCAGCTGATCAGCAGTTCCGGGGGAAAAGGGGATTTCATGTCCGCACGTACTCTTATCGCGTCGGCCGGTGTGCTCGCCGTTGTCGGAATGGCGTCGACAGGCGCCGCGGTCATCTCGCGGCCGGCGGTGGCCGCGGGTTGCGCGGTGCTGGCGCCGGGGGCGTCACCGGTGGCACAGAAGGCCGTCGCGGCGGCGTGCGCGCAGGTCGGGGTCTGGTACTCCTGGGGCGGCGGGCACGCCGGGACCCCAGGAGCGAGCTTCGGCCACTACGACGGCCAGGACCCCGACAGCCGGAACGACGGTCAGCGAAAGGGCTTTGACTGCTCGGGACTGGTCCGTTATGCGTATTACCGCGCGACGGGCGGAGACATTCTCAATGGCCCGGCACACGTACAGTTCCACACTTCTCACGCCGTCGCGCGATTCGAGCCGGGAAGAGGCACTGGACCGCTGTTGCCGGGCGATCTGCTCTTTTACGGTTCGGGGCGCGACATCCACCATGTCGCCATCTATCTCGGCGCCGGGAAGATGGTCGAGGCGTACGAGTCCGGGACACGGATCCGCGTCACCGGGGCCAGGGTCGGCGGCGACTACGCCGGCGCGGTGCGGATCAACGGTGGCGGCGGCCCGGCTCCCGCTCCCGGGGGCGGGAAGCGCACGATCAGCACCTTCCGCGACGCCGTCGGCTACCGCGGGCCCGACACCTCGGACCCGCAGGGCGTCCTGAACAAGGGCTCCAACTACGTCTACTGCCGGGTCTGGGGAGTCAAGGTCGGCGGCGCGACGCAGTTCAACCACTGGTGGCTGCGGACCGACCTCGACCGCGCCTACCCGGGCAAGAACGCGCGCGGGGCGTTCGTCTCGGCGTACTACCTGGACCGCTGGGGCAACGACCAGGCCAAGGACGTCGGGGGCGCCGAAATCCCGTCCTGCTGACGCCGGGCTCCCGGGCCCGCCTCGCGCGGGCCCGGGGTCAGCCGGGCTTCGGGGCGTGCAGCGTGGCCTTGAGCTCCTGCCACTGCGCCAGCATCAGCGGCAACTGGCCGTTCAGGAACTCGAAGAACGCCTGAGACTCGACCATGCGCCTGCCGGCCGGGGTGTCCGCGCCGAGCGCTGCGACGCCCTCCTGCGCGCTCGCCTGCCAGCGGAGCACGACCTTCTCGCGCTGGAGGATCACCTCGTACCAGGTGTCGCCGTCGACGACGTACTGGTCGCGGCGGGTGCCCGGCTCGCGCTCCCGGCGGATCATGTCGAAGCCCACCATGTAGCGCACCGCGCCGGAGATGGCGGCGGGGCTGACCTGGAGCATCTCGGCGAGCTCGGCGGAGGTCGCCCGGCCGGAGTCGGTGGCCTGCAGCGCGGCGAAGACCCGTGCGGGCATGCGCGGCAGTCCGGCCTCCGCCATGGCGGAGGCGAAGTGCTCGATGAACCGCTTGACCGCCTCTGGATCCCGGTCCGCCACGTGACCACCTCCTTCGCTTCAGTGATCAGCCTATATGAGATTTACTAACTTCACGAAGTTGTGAAAACAATGTAGCTTGTGAAGCATGACAGACGCGATATCCGTGACCGGCCTGGTCAAGACCTTCGGCCGGACGCGTGCGCTCGACGGGCTGGACCTGACCGTGCGGCCCGGCGAGGTCCACGGCTTCCTGGGGCCCAACGGCGCCGGAAAGTCCACGACCATCCGCGTGCTCCTGGGCCTGCTGCGCCACGACTCCGGCGAGGTACGGCTCCTGGGCGGTGACCCCTGGCGTGACAGCGCCGAGCTGCACCGGCGCCTCGCGTACGTGCCGGGCGACGTCACGCTGTGGCCGAGCCTGTCCGGCGGCGAGGTCATCGACCTGCTCGGGCGGCTGCGCGGCGGCAACGACCCCAAGCGCAAGGCCGAGCTGCTGGAGCGGTTCGAGCTGGACCCGAAGAAGAAGGGGCGGGCCTACTCCAAGGGCAACCGGCAGAAGGTCGCCCTCATCGCCGCGCTCGCCTCCGACGCCGAGCTGCTCATCCTCGACGAGCCGACGTCCGGCCTCGACCCGCTGATGGAGGAGGTCTTCCAGCAGTGCGTCGTCGAAGAGCGCGAGAGCGGCCGTACGGTGCTGCTGTCCTCGCACATCCTCAGCGAGGTCGAGGCCCTGTGCGACCGCGTGAGCATCATCCGCAAGGGCCGTACGGTCGAGACCGGGTCGCTCGCCGACCTGCGCCACCTCACGCGTACGTCCATCTCGGCCGAGCTGGCGAGCCCGGCGGACGGCCTCGGGGGCCTGCCCGGCGTGCACACCTGCGACGTCGAGGGGTCGCGCGTACGCCTTGAGGTCGACACCGACAAGCTCGACGAGGTGCTGTCGCACCTGGTGAAGGCGGGCGTGCGCAGCCTCGCCAGCCAGCCGCCGACGCTGGAGGAGCTGTTCCTGCGCCACTACGAGGACGAGGCGGCGGACCGATGACCGCGACGGCCGGCACCTCCGAGCTGCTGAAGCTCGCGCTGCGCCGCGACCGGATCATGCTGCCGTCGTGGGTGTACATCCTCACGGCGACCGCGGTCGGCACGGCCTTCAGCACCAAGTCGCTGTACGACACGGCGGCGGCCCGGCACGACTTCGCCGCCGGGATCGAGAAGAACCCGGCGAACCTCGCGATGGAAGGCCACATCTTCGACCCGAACTCGCTCGCCGAGATCAGCGTGTGGAAGGTCATCGTCATCGGGGCGGCGATGGCCGCGGTCATGAGCCTGCTGCTGGTGGTCCGCCACACGCGCGCCGACGAGGAGTCCGGGCGGCTGGAGCTCGTCAGCGCGGGCGTCCTGGGCCGTTCGGCGGCGCTGGTGTCGGGCCTGCTCACCGCGCTCACCGCGAATCTCGTGCTCCTCGTGCTGGTCGTGGCCGGCCTCGTCGCCGTGGGCATGCCCGCCGCGGGCTCGGCCGTGTTCGGGCTGTGCTGGTTCGCGGCCGGGATGATGTTCGCCGCCGTCGCGGCCATCACCGCGCAGATCACCGAGAGCTCGCGCACGGCCAACGGCATGGCGCTGTCGGTACTCGGCGCGTCCTTCCTGCTGCGGGCCTTCGGCGACGCGGCCGGCGACGGCGGCGCGCGGGTCCTGACCTGGCTGTCGCCGCTCGGCTGGACCGAGCAGGTACGCCCCTTCGCCGGCGACCGCTGGTGGGTGTTCGCGCTGCCGGCGGCGTTCATCCTGATCTGCCTGGGCGTGGCCTTCGCCCTCGTCGGCCGCCGCGACGTCGGCGCCGGCCTGCTCCCGCCCCGGCTCGGCCCCGCCGACGCCGTCGCGAGCCTGAGCGGCCACCTCGCCCTCGCCTGGCGCCTCCAGCGCGGGGTCCTGCTGGCCTGGACGATCGCCTTCGCGATCGCCGGCGGCGTGCTGGGCAGCGAGGTCGACAGCGTCGACGGCCTCGTCGGCAACAGCAAGGGCACCCAGGACCTCCTGCGCAGGCTCGGCGGCCAGGTGGGCATGGTCGACGCGTTCCTGTCGACGGTCATGGGCATCATGGCGCTGCTCGCCTCCGCGTACGCCGTGCAGGCCGTACTGCGGCTGCGCGGCGAGGAGAACGACCAGCGCGCGGAGACCCTGCTGGCCACGCCGGTCTCGCGGGCCGGCTGGGTGTCCGGACACGCGGCGATCGCGCTGCTGGGCTCGACCATGCTGATGCTGGTCGGCGGCCTGATGGTCGGCCTGGTCCACGGGGCGCGCGAGCGGTGACATGGGCACGCAGCTGCCGCGTGTGCTGGGCGCGGCGGCCGTTCAGTTGCCGGCGGTGTGGGTCCTCGCGGCGATCACGATCGCGCTGTTCGGCCTGGCGCCGCGCCTCGTGATGGCCGGCTGGGGCGCGCTCGCGCTCTTCCTGGTGCTCGGGCAGCTCGGGCCGGTGCTGCGGCTGAGGCAGTGGGCGATGGACGTCTCGCCGTTCACCCACGTGCCGAAGCTGCCGGGCGGCGAGATGCGGTACGCGCCGGTGGCCTGGCTGGTCGCCGTCACGGTGGTACTCACCGCCGCGGGCCTGACGGGCTTCCGCCGCCGCGACCTGGGCTGACCGTCAAGCCTGGCGGTCGGCGGTGGGGCGCCGGTCCTGACGGTCGGCCTTGGGCGTCGCCGCTGGGCGTCGGTCCTGACCGTTGGGGGTGGGCCTGACCGTCAGGCCTGGGCCGCCGCGATCAGGCGGGTCAGCGACGCGTGCATGTCCTGCAGCTCGCTCAGCTCCATGCCGAGGCGGCTCACGATCGCCGGGGGGATCTTCTCCGCCTCGGCGCGCAGCGCGCGGCCCTTCTCCGTCAGGGTCACGGCCAGGACGCGTTCGTCCTGGCCGTCACGGCCGCGTGTGATGAGGCCGCCGCTCTCCAGGCGCTTGAGCAGCGGGGACAGGGTGCCGGGGTCGAGCGTGAGCAGGCCGCTGAGGTCCTTGACCGACAGCGGCGAGCGCTGCCAGAGCGCGAGCATCACGAGGTACTGCGGATGGGTCAGGCCCATCGGCTCCAGCAGCGGCCGGTAGAGCGCGATCACGCTGCGCGAGGCGATGGACAGCGCGAAGCACACCTGGCGCTCCAGGGCGAGCGGATCGGTGATCTCCGTGGTGGTCTCCCTCATGGAGGGGAGTATACTTTGTGCACCAACGATTGGTGTCCAAAGCACTGGAGAAGTGATGTCAGGTCGCAAGACGATCGAGGAGCGGATCGCGGAACGTCAGGCCGCCCTTCCGGCGCTCGAAGAGGGCGCCGTCTTCGAGCACGGGCCGGCGAAGTTCATCTTCATGGCCATCATCGGGACGGTCTTCGTCGCCCACCTGGTGGCCCTCGTGCTCATGATGACGCTGGGGATGCACTGAGCGGGCGGAACTCCCCGAGCAGCGCGGACTCCCTCCCGTAGATCTCCCCGGCGACCAGGTCGGCGAGCAGCGGGGCGAGGATCACGCCGCTGTGGCTGGTGACCGAGTAGACGCGCCCGGTGCCGTCGAGGAAGCCCGCCGCGACCGGGTCGTCCTCCCGCTGCCCCACGCGTACGCGGTCCGCGCGCGCCCCCTCGGTGTGGGCCAGCGCCTGCGGCAGTCTCGCGAGCAGGGCCGCCGCGACGCCCTCCTCGGGCGGTACGTCCGGGTCCGCGGAGCCGTCGACGTCGCGGGCCCGCAGCAGCAGCCGTCCGCCGCCGTCCGGGCGTACCTCCAGGTCGTCGGTGCTCAGCACGCGTGACAGCCGCGTCGGCAGCGGTGTGGTCGTGACCACGAAGCCGTACGTGGACGTGGTCGGCGGGACGTCGATCACCAGGTCCGCCCAGTGGCCCGCGCAGATGACGGCGATGTCGGCGTCGCGTTCACCGCCGTCGGCCAGCGCGACCGTCACGCCGTTGCCCTTGTTCTCGACCGCGCGCGCCGCGACGCCGATCTCGATGCGCGCCCCGCCCTCGCGCGCCTCGCCGAGGAGACGTCCGAGGAGCTGGGTGGGGAAGACGTAGCCCTCCTCGGGGAAGAACGCGTAGTCCGTGTCGTCGGGCCGTACGGTCAGGGAGGGTTCCAGGTCGGCGGCGCGCGGCGCGGTGATCCGCTCGACGGCGTACTCGCGGTCGCCGAGGTCCTCCACCCGCCGCGCGAGGCCCTCGCGGTGCTCACCACTCGCCCACGCGAGGTGCCCGGACGGCACGAACCCGTCGCCGCCCAGCGCGTGGTGGGCGTGCACGGCGGCGTGGCTGAGCGTGAAGTACGCCTCCGACCTGGCGTCCCCGGCGTGCACCCACCCGAAGGAGGCACCGGTCGAACCGGCCCCGGGGAAGCGTTCCTCCAGCACGGTGACCCGCGCGCCGCGCCGGGTCAGCCCGGCGGCGACGGCGGCGCCCATGATCCCGGCGCCGATGACCACGACTCGCACGAAGGGCTCCTCTCGCTCCGCGTCATGCGGAGTTCTGATCGCGACGGTAGCGAAGAGAGCCATCTAGATCATCGCTGGAACGGTCGGTGTCGTTCCAGGTCATCGCCGCTTTATGGCAGAAGCTTGAAAGTTGAAGTATCTTGGTGCAAGAGATTGAGACTTCAACTACCTCGGGGGTCCGCCTCATGCCGCGCATGCCTGCGATCTACCTCAGCCACGGCGCACCCCCACTGGCCGACGACCCACTGTGGCCCGGCCAGCTCGCCGCATGGTCACGCGACCTGCCACGCCCGGCATCGATCCTCGTGGTGTCCGCCCACTGGGAGTCGGCGCCGATGACACTGGGCGCGACGACGACGGTGCCGCTGACGTACGACTTCGGCGGCTTCCCGCAGCACTACTACCAGGTGAGATATCCGGCGCCGGGCGCCCCCGACCTGGCCGCCAGGGTCCGAGGCCTCATCGACGGCCCGGTACACGACTCGACCCGAGGCCTGGACCACGGCGCGTACGTGCCGCTGGTCGAGATGTACCCATCGGCCGACATCCCGGTCCTGCAACTGTCGATGCCGACGCTGGACCCGGCGAGACTCCTGGCCCTGGGCCGCCGTCTCGCGCCACTGCGCGACGAGGGCGTACTCATCGTGGGCAGCGGCTTCTTCACCCACAACCTGCGCGGCCTGATGTGGGGCGCGGGCGTGGACGAGGCACCGGCGTGGTCGAAGGAGTTCGACGCGTGGGGCAACGAGGCCCTGACCGGCGGCGACGTGGACGCCCTCCTCGACTTCGAGAACCGCTCCCCGTCCGGCCGCCTCGCCCACCCGCGCACGGAACACTTCGCCCCGCTCTTCGTGACCCTGGGCGCGGGCGAACCGGACCTGTCAACGCAACAGACCGTCATCGACGGCTTCTGGGGCGGCCTGGCGAAACGCTCGGTCCAGTTCGGCTGACCGGGGGATATGCCTGGCATTTTGGGGGTGATCCGGCGTATCCCTTCTTCAGGGACGAATCAACTCTCGACGGACAATGTACGTCCATAATGGGGTTTTCCGCTTCTCCGGAAACCGGAGCTTCGTCGAGCGGAAACGTCAATGTGGGGGGACCCTTGTCAGGCATAGCCAAGATCGACCGTCGCAGCCAGCTCGCAGCCGCCTTCGTGGTGTGCCTGGTAGCCGCCCTGACGGTCGGCCTGTCGGCGCATTCGCGCGCCTACGCGGTCAGTGCGGTCAGCGGGTCGGACGGCCAGTGGATGCCCGATCACGGCCTGGTCCGCGCCGGCGCGCCCGGGACGACCAGCTGACCTTCCCGAAGCGGCCCTCGTCGGCGATCTGACCGATCTCCGAGCGAGGGCCGTTTCGGCGTCGCGGCCCCACTCGTCCACAGGCTGTGGATAACGTCAGCCCGCGCCGCCGACGGCGTGACGGTAGCCGCCCGGTGTCGTGCCGTAGTAGCGGGTGAACCAGCGGGTCAGGTGGCTCTGGTCGGCGAAGCCGGTCCGGGCCGCGACGTCGCTCAGGGGCAGCCCGGCGGCGATCAGACGGCGGGCCGTACGCAGCCGTAGCTGGCGCTGGTAGTCGCTCGGCGCCATGCCGTACGCCGCGCGGAACGCACGGTACACGGCGAAGCGTGTGCGGCCCGCGGCGGCGGCCAGGTCGTCGGCGGTGATGTCGTCGAGGTACGTGTCGTGGATCAGGCGGCGGGCGGCGGCGGCGACGTGGGCGGTGTCGCCGGGGGTCGCGGTCGTGGCCGGGCGGCGTGCCGGGACGGCGGCGCGGCCGACGATGGAGGAGACCGTGGCGGCGAGGAGCTCGTCGCGGCGCAGCGCGGTGGCGCCGCCGAGCAGCGCGCCGTGCAGCGCGAAGAGGTTGCGGGCCAGCACGGCGTCGTCCACGAGCGGGTGGGCGAACAGCGGGCGCCCCGCCGCGCCGTCGGCCCGGTCGGCGAGCACCCCGGTCACCAGCTCGGGGCCGATGTGCACGATCCGGTAGGTGAACCCCAGGGCGTCGGCGGCCTGCCCGTCGTGCGGGTCGTCGGGGTTGAACGCCATGACCATGCCGGGCGCCGAACTGTGCCGCTCGCCCCGGCAGGTGAACGTCTGGACGCCGGTCTCGGTCACGCCGAAGGAGTACGACTCGTGGCTGTGCCGGTGGTACACGTGGCTCTCGAAATGGGCGTGCATGGCCTCCAGCGGGCGGTCCGCCGAGTGCCAGTACCGTGACCAGTCGCGCAGCACCCTCCCATTCTCACACCGCACGAGCGTTCAATACGCCACGTTTGCGCACGTGCCAGCCTTGCGGCATGCGATTCGACACCAAGATCGGCATCGTGGTCCGCGACGATCTCGCCGTCTGGCAGAAGCTCAACGTCACCGCGTTCCTCGCCGGTGCCGTGGCCGCGCGGGACCACGAGGTGATGGGCGAGCCGTACGAGGACGCCTCCGGCAACCACTACCTCCCGCTGTTCCGCCAGCCCGTGCTCGTGTACGCCGGTGACGCGGAGACGCTGAAGCTCGCGCACGGCCGTGCCGTGGGCCGCGAGCTGAGCACCGCCGTGTTCATCGAGGACATGTTCAAGACCGGCAACGACGCCGACAACCGGGCCACCGTGATCAGCAAGGCCGCCGGCGAGCTTCCCCTCGTGGGCATCGCCGTGTACGGGCCGAAGAACGCGATCGACAAGACCCTCAAGGGCCTGTCGCTCCATCCCTAGGACAGTGCCACGTCGTCGTACCTGGTCGCGGTCGGGTCGCCGAAGTAGCCGTCGTCATGGTTCACGAGCGTCAGCGTGTACGCGTGGCCGCCGGTGACCGGCGACTCCACCCGCCGCCACGTGTCGTCGTACGCGCACGTCTTCTCCAGCACCGTGTGATCCACGCCCGCCGTCTCGTCCCGCAGCGTCGCGAAGGCCCAGTCGTACCGGACCTTGTCCGGGCAGCTGACCTTGTACCAGAACGACAGCCGCCGGTGCGTACGCGCGGCGGTGAACCGCCGTGTGAGCGACGAGTCGCCCTTCCTCGGCGTGTCCATGTCGCCGAGCAGCGCGGTGTACTTCCCGCTGTGCGGGCTCTCGCGGGTCACGCCGGTCATCGTGCCGGCCGCCGTCCATCCGGACAGGTCGCCGTTCTCGAACCCACCGTTCGCGATCCCGGCCGCGGGCTCGGAAGCGGGCCTGGGAGCGGCGCCGGCGGCGGGCCTGGGAGCGATCCCGGCGGCGGGGACGGGGGCGGTTCCGGAGACCGGGCGTGTCAGCGGGCGGGCGCGGTGTCCGGGCTGCCGTACGTGCTCGCGCGGGTGTTCGGGGCCCGCGAGCGCCGGTGTCGCGCCGCGGAACGCGGCCACGCCGTTCGGCGTGCCGAGCCCGGTCGGGCCGTCGTAGCCGGGCCCCGCGGTGCACAGGTACGCCGGGGTGCAGGTGCCGTTGCCGCCCGAGACGATGTCGTTCAGCGCGGAGGCGTGCGCGTACGGGACCTCGGCCGTACGCGCCTCCGGCGGCGGCGTGCCCGCCAGGGCGTACGCCCCCGCGATGATCGGCGCGGACGCGCTGGTCCCGCCGACGACGAGCCAGCCGCCGGCCTGGTACGTGTCGTAGGCGGCGACGCCCGTACGCGGGTCGGCGACGGCGGAGACGTCCGCGACCGTACGCCGCGCGCAGCCGGTGTCCTTCTGCCAGGCGGGCTTGTCGCCGATGGCCGCGCATCCGGATCCGGCGCCGCTCCAGGCGGTCTCGTTCCAGCCGCGCGCGTTGGCGGCCCGTTTCAGCGAGGTGCCGCCGACCGCCGTGACGTACTGGGAGGTCGCCGGGTAGAGCACCCCGTATCCGCCGTCTCCGGACGCGGCCGTGATCGCGACGCCGGGGTGCTCGAAGTAGGAGTGGTCGAGCGACGGCACCGTGGCGTCCTCGCCGCCGCCGTAGCTGTTGGAGACGAACCGCGCGCCGAGGCGTACGGCCGCGTTGACGCCCATGCCGAGCGTCGCCAGCGCGGGCTTGGAGGCCTCGACCAGGAGAATGTGGCAGTTCGGGCAGGCCGCCGACACCATGTCCAGGTCGAGTGACTCCTCCTCGGCCCAGCCGGGGTCGGGCGGCGGCAGCTCGCTGCCGCCGTTCTCGTTGACCTTCTTGAAGCAGCCGTTCCGCGTCGTGCACGGCGGCAGCCCGAACTGGGCGCGGTACACCGCCATGTCGGCCTCGGCCTTCGGGTCGTCGCCGACGTCGATGATCGCGATGGTCTGCCCCTTGCCCGCGGTCGTGGGCAGGCGGTACGCGCGCTGGAGGTCGATCGCCCCGAGCCCGGCGGGCCGCCCGAGCGGGAGTACGTCCCGTCGCGCCTTCACGTCGGTGCGTACGAGCGCCAGGCAGGTCGCCTCGTTCGGCGACGGCGTACGCGGGCAGGCGCGCTTGACCGGCTCGAACCGCAGCGGGTCCGCGCCGTCCGCCGGGACCGCCGACACCGGCGGCGCCATGGCGGTGAGCGCGAACACGGTCAGCACGGCGATACCGGCACATGTCGTCCGCCGGACGAGGGTGGCTGACATCCTGCTCCCTTTCGTTAGGGGAGCCGGGCGCCCTCGATCTTGAATACCCAGCGTGTCAACGCGGACACTGACCGTTTAGGTCAGGCGTCCGAGCAGCCGCGCGCCGGCGTCGGCGACGTCCGCCGCGGTCCACTCCAGCGCGGGACCGGCGGCGTTGACCTCGGTGAGCGCCATGCCCGGCACCTCGGAGTCCCGCCACCCGGCGACGAACCAGACCTTCTCCTCCTCGGCCATCGCGAGCACCGCGTCGTTCAGCGCCTCCGCCGGATACGGCAGGAACAGACGGAACGCCTGCGTGTGCGGCGGCGACGGGTGGACACGCGCGCCGGGCAGCTCGGCGAGCGCGGCGGCGACCGTACGGGCGTGCCGCACGTACTCCGGTACGAGCGGAAGCTCCGTCTCGATGCCCGCGAGCGCGGCGAAGACCGCCGGCCACTGCTGGAACACCATCCCGCCGTACCGGTGCCGCCAGGCCCGCGCGTACGAGGCGAGCTCCTTGGTCCCGGCCAGCGCGGCACCGCTGATGCCGCCGAGGGTCTTGTAGAAGGAGACGTACGTGCTGTCGGCGAGCCCGGCGATCTCGTCGAAGGAGTGCCCGAGGTACGGAGCGGACTCCCAGATCCGCGCCCCGTCGAAGTGCAGCCGCGCCCCGATGGCACGCGTCGCCTCGGCCATGGCGGTGAGCTCGTCCCAGGTGGGCAGCACGAACCCGGCGTCCCGCATCGGCAACTCGACGACGACCGTACCGACCTTCTCCGCGATCGCCGCGATCTCGTCGGCGTTGGGGTTACGCGGCTCGCTGGTCGCCCAGACGCTGTTGAGGGAGGTGAGATCGGCGTACGCGTGCCGCTCGTGCATCTCCTGATGCCCGAGCGGATGAATCGCGACCGTCCGACACCCGGTCAGATCCGCCCCGTACCGCACCGCGACCTGCTGCGCCATCGTCCCGGTGGGAAAGAACACCGCGGCCTCGGCCCCGAGCAGCCCGGCCACCTTCTCTTCGAGCTCCCCGACGGGCCCGTCACCGTAGGTGTCGGGGAACCGGTCCAGATCCCCGGCGGCGATGACATCGAGCCGCTCCCGCATGGTGAGCGGCCTGCGCCCGGAGAGCATCCGGTCGCTGTTCCGCATCGCGGTCATGCGTCGAATCTGCTTTTCGTCGGACATCACCCGATCGTCGCACAGGCCACTTCAGGCGACTGCTGCACACCGCTCTATAGTGCGGTAGTGTGTGGTGGGAGCAAAGAGAAGAGGTCGGTGTCGACGATCTCGTCGACACCGACCTCGTTCAGCCAGAGGGGGTAATGGGTGAGGTAACGCGGCGGCGTTCAGGCGGCTGCTACTGCCGTCGGCTTTCCTCCGCCTGTGGGGTTATCCGGCATCCATTGTGAACCGGTAAGAATGACGGCTGACGCCAGCGCTATCAAGAGAATGCGCAATCTACCCTCCATTGGGTGTATGCGCTCGAAGCGAGCTAAGTGATGTGGCGGTAGCCTATACCTCGTTTTGGCGGTGCAACGCCATTTCGAGCGATAGATCATCTTATTCTGACCAGCGTAAACGCCGACCCTCGGGGATGATCGATTGATCGCGCGCCAATACCGTCAGGAGTCGAGATCGTCGTCCAGACGGAGCCGTATGAATTCTACCTCATGGACTATGCCCAGTTGGTCGAACAGGTCGTAAGCCTGCCGCCAGAAGTTCCGTGCGGTATCCGGTCCCTGGGTCAGCCGCATGACTTCGGCCATTCCCTTCAAGGCTTGTGCCTGAAGGGAGAAATCGCTGATCTGAAGAGCCAGCTGGTGGCCGGTCCGGTAGTTTTCCTTCGCCGCCGCGTACTGCAGCAGGCCGATATTTCCGTCACCACTGCCTAAGTAGGCGCGTACCTGCTCGGAAATATTGCCGATCTTGTTCGCCACCGTCAACGCCTTCGTGTGGTGGATCAGGGCGTCGTTGAACCGGCCGAGGTGGCACAGGGCCGTTCCGATGGCGTTGAGCACGTTCGACTCGTTGATGCGGTCACCGGTCACGGTGAACACCTCCAGCGCCTTGCGGTAGGAGGCCAGCGCCGAGTCGTACCTTCCCTTGTACCGGTCGACGTTCCCGAAATTGATCAACAGGATCGCGTGATTGCGCTTTCCCGGGATCGTGTCGTAGATCGCTTGCGACTGCGTGAGCAGTTGATAGGCCTCGCGGTGAAAGCCGAGCTGTAGCTGCGCGTCGGCGATGTTGCTCAGGGCGTTCGCCTGCCACCGGAGGTCCTGGAGCGAGTAGTAGATCTCAAGGGCGCTGCGAAACTTCCGCAGGGCGTCCATGAAGCGGCCCATATGCGCCAGCGCGATCCCGATGTGAATGAGGCACGCGGCTTCGCCGTGCTTGTTGCCGAGCATGCGATTGATGTCGAGCGCCTCGCCCGAGTACGCGAGCGCCGGGCGGTATCTCGACGATGACCAGGAGATGACACCGAGGCGGTCCAGCGCGGCGGCCTCGCCGTTCTGGTCGCCGGTCCGGTGCGCGATATCGCGCGCCTTCTTGGCGCTGCCCAGTGCTTCCCTGGTCTGCCCGGTGCGCCACAGGATCGTGGCGAGGTTCAGGTAGGCGTGTCCGGCCGCCCGCTGCTCATCCAGATTGAGAGCGCTCTTCACGGCGAGCCGGTGAACGGCCTCCGCCTCCTCCCAGCGTCCGTCGGCGTCGAAATAGCGGGACACCGCACCGGCGAGGGCGATCACGTGCGAGTCCCACCCGTGATGAGCGGCGTACTGGATCAGGTGGAAGAGGTTCTTCCACTCGGCCTTCATCCACTCCTGTGCCGCCTGGGTGTCGGCGAACCTCCGCGGCCTTTCCGTGCCGTTCAGCGCGGTCGTGTTCGGGTTGAGGGTGCGGTCGGCCAGGTGCGCGTCGTCCCGGTAGTGGTCGAGGGCCCGCCCGACCGAGCGGCGCTCGCCGGCGCCTTCTCTGATCGCGCAGGCCCGCGCGTACTGACGTAGGAGGTCGTGAAGGCGATACCGCCCGGGCGTGATCACTTCGAGCAGGTAGTGGTCGACGAGGGCACGCAGGCAGCGTTCCGCGTCGCCCACCGGGATGTCGGCGAGCGCCGCGACCACGGGCGCCGCGAGTTCGGAGACCGGGCTCAGCCCAAGGCTTCTGAAGACGCGCCGCTGGGGGAGAGGGAGATCGCGGTAGCTGAGCTCGAACGCCGCCGACAACGCCTGGTCCCGCAGGCCCGCCGTGTCGGAGTGCGTGTCCCTCATCTGTTGGATCAGAGCGTCGATCGAAGAGACCTGGCCATTGCGCAGCCGCGTCGCCGCCAGTTGCACGCCGAGTGGCAAACGGTCGCAGAGGTGGACGACCTCGGCGACGGCATCGGGCGGGATCGGTGAAGCGGGCGAAGCGATCCGGATGAACAGCGTCGCGGCGTCCTCGATCGGCATCAGCCCGAGCGGGAAGCGGCGAATGCCATCGATTCCGTCGATGCTCTTCCGGCTCGTGACGATGACATGACAGTCCGGGTTGTCCGGCAGCAGGGGGGTGATCTGTTCGCTGTCCGCGGCGTCGTCCAGGAGGATCAGCGCCCGGCGTCCCCGGAGCTCGTTCCTCCACATCTCGGCCCGGCCGGCGAGCTCTTGCGGAATCCTGCCGGGTTCGACGCCGATCCCGCGCAGCAACGTCGAGAGCGCTGCCAGCGGGGTCTCCGGCGGTCGCCCGGGGTCGTGGGCGTGAAGACGCAGGAAGAGATGCGCGTCCGGATACCGTGGCGCGATCTCGTTCGCGACCTTGAGGGCGAGGGCGGTCTTGCCCGCCCCTGGCATTCCCTCCACGGCTACGACGCCGCACAGTGGCCCCGCCGCCCGTGCGAGGGTCTGGACCTCTTCGGCGCGGCCCGCGAACGCGGCCGTCACCGGGGGGAGAGTATTGATCACGGCGGGCCGGCCGCTCGGCGGCGGCTTGCGGAAGCTGAGAGAGGGGTCGTGCGCTCTGATCCTCTTACGGAGTTCTCTCAGCTCGAACATGGGTTCGGTGTCGTACTCGGTGCGGAGAAGGTCGCAGGTCGAGTCGTAAAGACGCAGGGCCTCGGTTTGGCGGCCGCACCGGTAATAGGCGCGCATGAGCCGCTCGACGAACCACTCGTCCGACTCGTATCGTCCGACCAGGCCGATCAGGTAGGGAATGATCTCGGAATGGTGGCCCAGAGAGAGTTCGGTGTCGACCAGGTCGAGGGCCATGTCGCGATATTCGCTGTCCAGAGCGGTTCGGCTGTCTTCGGCCCAGCGGCCGGAAAGGCCCATCAGTGGTTCGCCGAGCCAGAGGCCGTCGGCCTGGCGGAGGAGCTCGACCTTCGCCGGCTTGTCTCCGCTCTTCTCGATCGACTTCGCCTGCTCGCGCAGCCTCCGGGACTTGATCAGGTCGATGTTTCCAAGATCAGTCTCAAGTGTGTAGGCCTGGGACTTCCCGCTTATGCACGCCTCTCCCCCGTCATCCTTCACCTTGAGGAGCTTGCGCAGCCGGTAGATGTCGGCGTGCAGGCTTTGTCGCACCTCAGAAGGCGGTTCGTCGCCCCACACGCGGTCGATCAGAGTTTCGACGGGAACCGGGCGTCCTTCGGCCAGCAGCAAAATGGCGAGAATGAGTCGTTCTTTCATCGACCCAAGCTCTCGCCGCTTTCCGGTTGCCCAAAATTCGATGGGCCCGAGCACCCGGAATTCCACCAGAACCCTCCGTAAGGTCCTCCCCGCGTGGTGTCTAATATCTCCCCTTTGTTGCGCGTGAAACCGGTGAAAGAACGGGACAAAGATCTTTTTCCCTGATATGCGGTGGTCAGGCGAGTGGAACGGCTCGCTGTGAAACTTCGTCCAGGATTCGCCCCAGATTTCTGCCAGTCGCGCGTTCGATGCTCCTTTTCGTGAGGCGACGTGGGCTCGCCTCGAACGAGGAGGGGAAGATCGAATGATCGCAACCGCGGTGAGCACGCTGCTCAAGGGGGCCGACTTCCGGAAGGCGTGCACTGAAGGCGAATGCGTGGAGGTCGCCCTGGTGGAGGTCGTGGCGGTGCGCGACTCCAAGGCGGGAGAGAACTCCCCGGTCCTGTGGTTCAGCCGTACCGAGTGGAACGAGTTCATGGACGGGGTCAGAGCCGGCACGTTCGACTTCGGCTGATCGAGGCACGAGCATGGGCGCCGGCGCCGGGGGCCTCGGCGCCCATCGCGATGTCCGCGGGGGGAGACACGGTCAGTCGTCGATCGTCTGGAGCTCGGCGCTCAGTTCGGCGAGGAACGCGCGAGCCTCGTCGCCGAACCTCGCCATCTGCCGCAGCGCCGCCCAGTGGTCCAGGTAGGCGGCCACGCCCTCAGGAGAGTTGACGGTGAGGTTCGTGTAGGGAGTCTCGATCGTCACGTACGGTGCCGTCTCCTCATCGTCGTGCTCGTAGAGCGTGAAACCGACGGGCATGGTGGTCGTCGCCCGGAGGTCGAAGGGGATGATCCCGATCGAGACGTTGTCGAGGCTGCTCACGGTCGCGATGCGGTCCAGCTGGGCCATCAGCAGTCTCGGTGAGCCGGGCCGCCATCGGAGGGCGCCCTCGGCCATGAGGAACTCGAAGCGTTTGCCGTCGTCGTAGAGGACCGGCTGGCGGTTCATCCGGGAGGCCACCGCCGTGGAGACGTCGTGCTGGGGGAGCCTCTTCTGAACCATCGTGAAGACCGACCGTGCGTACGCCGCGGTCTGCAGCAGGCCATGGACGATCAGCGGCTGGAAGCTGAGGGTCCGGGACGCTTCGGTCTCTCTGGCGTGGACGACGTCCTGGAGATGGGGCCGGTCCTGAAGGGCGTCGTCCCAGGTGCCGACCTCCATGTGCGCGCCTTCGGTAAGCGCGGTCAGCAGCTCTCGCGTCTCCGCGGACGCTCCCACCGCCTCCGCCCACGCGACGACCTCGGGAAGTGACGGCAGCGTCACGCCGGATTCGACCCGTGACACCTTGGATTGGCTGATTCCGATCTGCCGGGCCAGCTCACGTCCGGTGAGTCCGGCACGGTCACGCTGCCGCCGCAGCACGTCGGCAAGCCGCTGCCGCTTGCCGCGCGATGCGTCGCCCATCGCCGCAGTCATGATCGCCACCCTTCGCTGATCACTGCCCCACCGCCCAAGGGTGTGCCTCTGGCTGGGTCAAGTCAAATCAGCGTGCATCGATTCAGTGTGAACCGTAGCGCAGGTTCGGGTGTGCTGATCGCGGCACTCCGATCGTGTGACTCCGAGCGCCCAGGGCGGCTTGACAACGCGGATCGGCTGATTCACAGTGATTCATTATGATTTGGCAACCTCGCACCTCCTGCCATCGCAACATCCTCGCGATCGACGTTGAGGGCTCCACCCGTCGTACTGATCCGGTCAAGCGGGAGATCCGGGACGCTCTGTACGAGAGCTTCGAGCGGGCGCTGAACACTGCCGGCCTCACCGACCAGTGCCGAGACCCTCTCATCGACCGCGGCGACGGTGTTCTCGCCCTCGTCCATCCAGTGGATCAGGCGCCGAGGATTCTGCTCGACGCGGTCATCGGAGGCCTGGGCACTCTTGTGGCCGAGCACAACGTCCGCAGGCCCGCCCAGAGGTTCCGGCTACGTGCGGTGCTCCACGCGGGAGAGGTCCAGTACGACGAGCGAGGCTGTTTCGGAGAGACGCTCGATGTCGCCTTCCGGCTGCTCGACGCCGGGACGCTGAAGCGGGCACTCCGGATGACGCACGGACCGATGGTCCTCGTCGCCTCGGATGACATCTACAGAGGAGTCATACGGCACAGCTACGACGGCATCGACCCCGACGCGTTCGAGGGCATGGTCCGTGTCCACGTGGCCGGATGGCGTCACCGGGGCTGGGTGCACGCCGTCGAGACCACGGCCGTGTCGAAGACTCCGGCACGGGCCGGGGATCGCGTGATCAGTATCGAGACGTACCCGAGGCGCGCCTGAAGCGGTCACAGCAGGAAGGTCTCGACGGTCCGTGCGAAGTCCGGGCCGGTGATCCAGGGGAAGTGGGACGAGGCCGGGTCGATCACTACCCGGCCGTTGGGGAACAGGGCGGCCAGTTCGGTGGCCCGCTCCGGGGTCGGGGCCGGGTCGACGGCGCCGGCGATTACCAAGGTCGGGGCCTTGGTCAGGGTCTTGCGGGTTTCTTCTGGGGTGAAACGCGTCTCGAAGCCCGCCGCCGCGGCGGGGGAGCGGTCTTCCGTCGACGCGTGGGCGGCGGTCTCACTGTTCCAGCGGCCGTAGAAGAACGGGGCGGCGGCCTTGCGGTTCTCCGGGGTGTCGTCGCCCGCGTCCCAGGCCAGCAGGGCCGCGTGGGCCTCTTCGTACCACGGTTCTCCCGACATCAGGCGGAGGGCGGCGTGCCACTCCTCGTCCGTCTCCTCCACTCCCGCGGCGCTCAGGCCGGGGGTGACCAGGACCAGTCTGCGCAGGTTGTCCGGATGGCGGGCGGCGTACAGGACCGCGATGTTGCCGGCCGCCGAGTGGGCCAGGAGGTCCATCGTCGCCAGGTTCAGGTGGGTGCGCAGGGCTTCCACGTCGTTCACCAGGCGGTCGCAGCGGTAGGTCGACTCGTCGGACGGTTCTGGTGACGCTCCCGTGCCTCGGTTGTCCAGCAGGATCAGCTTCCGGGTGGCCGAGAGGCCGCCCAGGTCCCCGAGGTAGCTCGACGCGCGGCCGGGGCCGCCCGGTAGGCAGACCAGCGGGGGGCCTTCGCCTCGGGCGTGGTAGGCCAGCGAGGTTCCGTCGTATGACTCGAAGGTGGGCATGGCGTACAGGATCGCAGCACGGGTGATATGCGAAGATGCGGGCGTGCTGAAGGCCCTGTACGTACTCAACGAAGGGCTGGCGTTCCTCGTCGAGCTGGCCGCTCTCGGGGCGCTCGCCTGGTGGGGTGCTCGTACGGGCGGCTGGCCTCTCGGTGTCGGCGCGCCGCTGGTGGCGGCGGTCCTCTGGGGGCTGTTCGCCGCGCCGAAGGCCAGGGTGAGGTTGCCGCTGCCCGGCGTGCTGGCCGTGAAGGCGCTGGTCTTCGTCTCGGCGGCTCTCGGGCTCTACGCCATCGGGCGCCACGGCCTGGCGATCGGGTTCGGCCTGGTCGCGCTGGTCAACACCGCTCTAGCCACCTGGGAACGCGACCGCCACCCGGTCTTCGGCCGGGGCGAAGCCTAGGCGCTGGTAGACGCCGTTGCTGGTCGGGTTGGCCAGGTCGGTGAACAGGACGACCTCGCGGGCGCCGGAGTCCATGGCCGACTTCGTCAGCGCGTACGTCGCCGCCGCCCCGTAGCCGCGCCGCCGGGCCCCCGGAGGCGTGTAGACGGGGGCGACTCGGGCCATGCCCGCCAGGATCCGGGTGCGGGCCGCCATCGACACCGGCGCCCCCTCGGACTCCCACAGCATGACGCCGCCGTCCTCGATCTTGTCCGAGACCAGGGAGGGGTTGGCCGCCCCGGCTCCGTGGGCCTCCTCCTGGAAACCCTGGAACCAGGCCAGGACGAGGTCGAGGTCCTTCGAGGTCGCGACGCGTGAGGTGCCCGCGGGGGACGGCTCCGGCGGGATCAGGCCCTCCAGCCGGTACAACCGCTGGCGCATCGCGACCTCGCCCCGGCTCTCCCACGCGCCGGTGAACGTCTCGACCGTCCCAGGTGACCCGTTGACACCGGACACCCCGCTTCCGGCCAGCTCCGCCGCCAGGGCACGCGCCGCCTCCAACGGCATCGCGCTCAGGAAGACCGCGTGCGGCGGCGTGTGCTGGAACACACCTCGTACGCCGGAATCGTCCCGCCACCAGCCGAAACGGGCGGCGCTCCCGTACGCCCCCGTGCCCATGACCCGGAGGCTCTCGGCCACGGTGAGCAGCACGGTGTTCCTCGCCGGATCGGCGTGCAGGAACGCGCCCGCCGCGTCGAGGTACCGCCCCAGATCCTCGGTGATCGTCCAGGTCATCCCTCTACCGTCCTACCAACTTGGAGGATGTGCCAGGGCCACCCGAAGGGCCAGCGTCGGAGGAGACGCCACAGCGGGAGGTCATGATGCCCAGAGCAGCCGGAATCGATCTTGGCACGACGAACTCCGTCATCGCCGCGATGGTCGACGGACAGGCCCAGGTGGTCCCCAACGGTGAGGGGGACCGTACGACGCCGTCCGTCGTGGCCTTCACGCCGGAGGGCGAGCGGCTCGTCGGCCGTCTCGCGCGGCGCCAGGCGATCCTCAACCCCAAGGGCACCATCTACTCCGCGAAGCGGTTCATCGGGCGGCGGTACGACGAGGTCGCCAGCGAGCTGACGGCGGTCACGTACGACGTCGTGCCCGGCCCGGACGGCGCCGTGCGCTTCAAGGTCGGCGAGAAGCTGTACGCGCCCGAGGAGATCTCCGCGATGGTCCTGCGGAAGCTCGCCGACGACGCGGGCAAGTTCCTCGGTGAGCGCGTGACCGAGGTCGTCGTGACGGTCCCGGCGTACTTCAACGACGCACAGCGCCACGCGACCAGGGACGCGGGCCGCGTCGCCGGCCTCGAGGTCCTGCGGATCATCAATGAGCCCACGGCGGCGGCGCTCGCGTACGGCCTGGACAAGAAGGGCAACGAGACCGTCCTGGTGTTCGACCTGGGTGGCGGCACCTTCGACGTCAGCCTCCTCGACGTCGGCGACGGCGTCGTGGAAGTGCGCGCGACCTCCGGTGACGGGCATCTCGGCGGCGACGACTTCGACCGGCGGATCGTCGACCACCTGGCCGACGAGTTCCAGCGGGACACCGGCGTCGACCTGCGGCAGGACCCGCAGGCGCTGCAACGGCTGTTCGAGGCGGCGGAGAAGGCCAAGATCGAGCTGTCCTCGACGGCGCAGACGACGATCAGCCTGCCGTTCATCACGGCCGACGCCTCCGGGCCGAAGCATCTCGACACGACCCTGATGCGGTCGACGTTCGAGCAGCTGATCTCCGACCTCCTCGAACGCTGCGAGGGCCCGATGCGCCAGGCCATGTCCGACGCGAAGGTCACGGCGGACGACATCGACGAGGTCATCCTCGTGGGCGGCTCCACCCGCATCCCCGCCGTGCAGAACCTCGTACGGCGCCTGACGGGCGGCAAGGACCCGAACATGACGGTCAACCCGGACGAGGTCGTGGCGCTCGGCGCCGCGATCCAGGCGGGCGTGCTCAAGGGCGAGGTCGAGGACGTCGTCCTGCTCGACGTCACGCCGCTGTCGCTGGGCCTGGAGACGCTCGGCGGGGTCATGACCAAGACGATCGAACGCAACACCACGATCCCGGCGCGCCGTACGGAGACCTTCAGCACGGCCGAGGACGACCAGACCGCCGTCGACGTCGTCGTCCTGCAGGGCGAGCGGGAGAGGGCCGCCGACAACCGGACCCTCGGCAGGTTCCGGCTGGAGAACATCAGGCCGGCCCGGCGCGGTGAGCCGCAGGTCGAGGTCACGTTCGACGTCGACGCCAACGGGATCCTGAACGTCACCGCGCGCGACAAGGACACCGGCGCCGAGCAGAACATCACGATCAGCGAGAGCACGAACCTGGACCAGAGCGAGATCGAGCGCATGGTCCACGACGCGCAGGAGCACAGCCACGAGGACGCGCGGCTGCGGGAGGCCATCGACGCGCGCAACGAGCTGGACTCCATCGCCTACCAGGTCGAGAAGCGCATGGAGGAGCTCGGCCCGAACGTCGCGGAGCACGAGAAGGCCCGCGCGACGATGCTGGTCTCCGACGCGCGCCAGGCGGTCAAGGAAGAGGCGCCGCTCGACCGGCTGCGCTCCCTGTCCGCCGAGCTTCAGGGGGTCTACCACGCGCTCGGCGCCGCGGCGCCGAAGCAGCCTCCGCCCTCCGGCGGCGACGACGACGTGATCGACGCGGAGTTCACGACCGATGAGTGAGTCACCGGATCCGGACGTGCGGATCGCCGAGCTGGAGGACCAGTGGAAGCGCGCGCTCGCCGACCTGGACAACTTCCGCAAGCGCGCGGCGAAGGACGCCGACCGGCTGAGGGCCGCCGAGCGCGCGCGTACGTCCGCGGCGTGGCTGCCCGTCGTGGACAACCTGGAGCGTGCCCTCGAACACGCCGACGCCGACCCGGCCACCGTCATCGACGGCGTCCGGTCGGTGCTCGACCAGGCCGTCGCCGTGATCACCGCGCTCGGGTACCCGCGCGTGGCGGGCGAGGGCGAGGCGTTCGACCCGAGCCGCCACGAGGCCGTGAGCACCGACGCCGTCTCGGACGCGCCCGACGGCACCGTCGTACGGGTCGTGCGGCCCGGATACGGGGAAGGCGAGTCGCAGCTGAGGGCCGCCCAGGTCGTCGTCGCGAAGGGACATGACAATGGCGCGGCCCCGTGACTTCTACCGGATTCTGGGGGTGCCGAAGAGCGCCGGCCAGGACGAGATCCAGCAGGCGTACCGGAGGCTGGCCCGCAAACACCACCCCGACGTGAACAAGGCGCCGGAGGCGGAGGAGCGGTTCAAGGACATCAGCGAGGCGTACTCCGTGCTGTCGGACCCGGAGCAGCGCGCACGCTACGACGCCCCGGACTTTCGCGGGGTCCCCGAGGAAACGCCGTTCACGGACTTCGAGGACCTGTTCGGCGGCATGTTCGGCGGGCGGCGCGCGGGCCCGGTGCCGGGCGCCGACCAGGAGTCCGAGGTGGTCATCTCGGTCGAGGAGGCGTTCCGCGGGACCCGGCGGAAGCTGACCTTCACCGGCCCCGGCGGCACGCGGAGCGTCGAGGTCACGATCCCGCCCGGGGTCACCGACGGCCAGCGCATCCGGCTCGCCGGCCAGGGCGGCCACGGCGGCGCGGGAGCCCCGCCCGGGGACCTGTACCTGTCCGTCCGCATCGCGTCCGACTCGCGCTACCGGGTCGAGGGGCGAGACATCCACGTGTACCTGCCGCTCGCCCCGTGGGAGGCCGCGCTCGGCACGCGGGTCTCGATCGACACGCCTGGCGGCGAGGCCAAGGTCACGGTCCCGCCGGGAACGTCGTCGGGGCGGCGGCTGCGGCTGCGCGGCCGTGGGCTGCCCGCTCCGCGCGGCGAGGGCGGCGACCTGTTCGCGGAGGTACGGATCCTCGTGCCGCCGTCGCTGTCGGCGGAGGAGCGGCGGCTGTTCGAGGAGCTCGCCGCCACGTCGTCATTCGATCCGAGGGGGCGGCGATGAGATACGCGCTGATGCGCCCGCTGCGCTTCGACCTGGAGTCGTTCGCGCGGGCCACGGGACTCCATCCGGAGCTGGTCCGCAGGTTGGTCTCCCTCGGGGTCCTGGACGCCGAACGCGACGCGTACGGCGACCTGTGGTTCACGGGTGCCCAGCTCACCGCCGCCGACCGCGTGCGGCGGCTGCGCGCCGGGCTGCCGCTCAACTACGCCTCGCTCGGGCTCGTCTGTGACCTGCTCGACCGCATCGCCGTCCTGGAGGCGGCGACACGCCACCGGTTCGGAGATCGATCATGGACATGAACACGCTGACGGACAGGTCGCGTCAGGCCCTGGAGTCCGCGCGCTCCCACGCCGCGGAGCGCGGCAACGGCGAGGTGGACGCCGAGCACCTGGTGCAGGCCCTGCTCGACCAGCCCGACGGGATCCCGCGTCGCCTGCTCGAGAACGCCAACGTCGAGCCGAATCTCCTGCGCCACGAGATGGAAGGGCGGATCGAGCGGTTCCCCCGCGTCAGCGGCCCGGCGACGGCGTCCACCGCGACGGCCAGGCTCGGCCGCGTGCTGGAGCGGGCGGCACAGGCCGCCGAGCGCCTCCGGGACGACTACGTCTCGACCGAGCACCTGCTGATGGCGCTGATCGACGAGGGCGTGATCACGGGGGTGGCGCCGGAGAAGTTCGCCGAGGCCGTCGGCTCGATCCGCGGAAACCAGCGCGTCACCTCACCGGAGCCCGAAGCGGCGTACGAGGCGCTGGAGAAGTACGGGCGCGACCTGGTCGCCGAGGCACGCGAGGGCAAGCTGGACCCGGTGATCGGCCGCGACTCCGAGATCCGCCGCGTCATCCAGATCCTGTCGCGCAAGACGAAGAACAACCCGGTGCTGGTCGGGGACCCGGGCGTCGGCAAGACCGCCATCGTCGAGGGTCTCGCGCAGCGCATCGAGTCCGGTGACGTGCCGGAGGGCCTGCGGGACAAGACGGTGTTCAGCCTCGACCTCGGTTCGCTGGTCGCCGGCGCGAAGTACCGCGGCGAGTTCGAGGAGCGGCTCCAGGCGGTGCTGAACGAGGTCAAGGCCGCCGAAGGGCGCATCCTGATCTTCGTCGACGAGCTGCACAACGTCGTCGGCGCGGGCGCCACCGAGGGCTCGATGGACGCCGGCGACATGCTCAAGCCCATGCTCGCGCGCGGCGAGCTGCACCTGATCGGCGCGACGACGTTGCAGGAGTACCGCCGGTACATAGAGAAGGACGCCGCCCTCGAACGCCGCTTCCAGCCGGTCATGGTGGAGGAGCCGTCGGTCGAGGACGCCGTCTCGATCCTCCGTGGCCTGCGCGAGCGCCTGGAGGTCTTCCACGGAGTGAAGATCCAGGACTCGGCGGTCGTCGCGGCCGTGGTGCTGAGCCACCGCTACATCTCCGACCGGTTCCTGCCCGACAAGGCGATCGACCTGGTCGACGAGGCCTGCGCCAAGCTGCGCACCGAGATCGACTCGATGCCCGCCGAGCTGGACGAGCTGAGCCGCCGCGTCACCCGGCTGGAGATCGAGGCCGCCGCCCTGGAGAAGGAGGACGACCCGGCGAGCGAGGAGCGGCTGCGGGAGCTGCGCTCCGAGCTGGGCGACCTGCGGACCAGGGCCGATGCCATGCGGGCGCAGTGGGAGGCCGAGCGCCACACGCTCAAGCGGGTGCAGGAGCTGCGCCAGGAGATCGAGAAGGTACGGCGGGAGGCCGACCAGGCCGAGCGCGACTACGACCTGAACCGGGCCGCCGAGCTGAGGCACGGGACCCTGCCCGAGCTGGAACGCCGGCTGCGCGCCGAGGAGGACCGCCTCGCCGCCAAGCAGGGCGGCAGCCGGCTGCTCCGCGAGGTCGTCACCGAGGAGGAGATCGCCGAGATCGTGGCCCGCTGGACCGGCATCCCGGTCAGCCGCCTCCAGGAGAGCGAGCGGGAGAAGCTGCTGCGTCTCGACGACATCCTGCACCGGCGCGTCATCGGCCAGGACGAGGCCGTACGCCTGGTCACCGACGCGATCATCCGTGCCCGTGCCGGGATCAAGGACCCGCGCCGGCCCATCGGGTCGTTCGTCTTCCTCGGCCCCACCGGTGTCGGCAAGACCGAGCTGGCCAAGGCGCTCGCCGAGGCGCTCTTCGACACCGAGGAGAACATGATCCGGCTCGACATGAGCGAGTACCAGGAACGGCACACCGTCAGCCGCCTGGTCGGCGCACCGCCCGGCTACATCGGGTACGAGGAGGGCGGCCAGCTCACCGAGGCCGTGCGGCGCAAGCCGTACGCGGTGGTGCTGTTCGACGAGATCGAGAAGGCGCACCCGGACGTGTTCAACACCCTGCTCCAGGTCCTCGACGACGGACGGCTGACCGACGCGCAGGGCCGTACGGTCGACTTCCGCAACACGGTGCTGATCATGACGTCCAACATCGGCTCGGATCTGCTGCTGGAGGGCGCCACCGAGCGCGGCCTGCCGCCGGAGGTCCGCGACGGCGTCATGGCCGCGCTGCGGGCGCACTTCCGGCCCGAGTTCCTCAACCGCGTCGACGAGATCGTGCTGTTCGAGCCGCTGACGCAGGAGGAGATCGAAGAGATCGTCGACCTGATGTTCGACGACCTCAGGCGACGCCTGACCGAACGCCGGATCACGGTGGACCTGGGCGACGGCGCGCGTGCCTTCATCGCGCGGGAGGGCTTCGACCCCGTGTACGGCGCACGGCCGCTGCGCCGGTTCGTCGCCCGCGAGGTGGAGACCCCGATCGCGCGTGCGCTGCTGTCCGGCGAGGCGGAGGAGGGCACCACGGTCAGGGTCGTGGTGAAGAACGACAGGCTCGCGATCGAATACGAGGAGCCGTCCGGCACCTGACCGGTCTACTCGTCCCGTTCGAGGGTCAGGCGGGTCAGTTCCACGCGTGAGGCCACCTCCAGCTTGCGGAAGACGTGGCGCAGGTGGAAGGCGACGGTGTGGACGCTCATGAAGAGCCGGGCCGCGACCTGCCGGTTCGTCAGGCCCTCGGCGACGAGTTCGGAGACGCAGCGTTCGGTGTCGGTGAGGCTCGCCCAGCCCGAGACCGGACGGTCGCAGCGGCTGCCGTGGCGGCGGCGCACGCCGAGGCGGCGCAGCCTGCGGCGCACTCTCGCGGCGTCGCGGACCGCCCCCACGCCGTCGTAGCCGGTCAAGGCGACGTCCAGGATCTCCACGGCCCGTACGGGCGTGGCGGCCAGCCCCGCCAGGTCCTCGGCCGCCGAGGCTCGCGCCCATGGCTCCGTGTGCTCGGCCGCGGCGTGTTCCAGGGCGCGCGCGTCGCGGTCGAGCAGGCCGCGCGCGTGCAGCGCCGCGATCGCCAGACCTGGGAAGGCGGCGTTGCCGCGGGCCAGGCGTTCCGCCGTCGTGACCACCGTGCGGGCGCGCGTGCGGTCGTCCAGGGCCAGGGCGGTGCGGGTGAGCCACGCCGCCGCGGCCGGGTCGCGGACCAGGGGCCACGAATGGCGCAGAAGGTCGTCGTACAGCAGGCGGATCCGCACCGCTCCCGGCCCGCCGCGGGCCTCGTCGACCTGCGCCTCCACCAGCGCGAGCTCGGCGCGCGCGTGACCTGGGCCCGAGGACGGCGCCTCGGCCAGGTACCGGTGCGCGGCGTCCACGTCCCCGGTGCGGAACGCGGCCAGGGCCAGCAGCGCCACGGCGTGCGGGTCGGCGTCCCGGGCCGTCCGCGCCTCGGACCCGGCCTCCGCGTACCGGCCCTCGGCCAGCGCCAGCCGGGCGCGTACGGCGGCGGGGCCGGCCGGGCGCGCGCGGCCTCCCGGCTCCCCGGCGCCGGCGATGAGCGTACGAGCCTCGTCGTGGCAGTGGACCTCGGCGAGCAGCATCGCGACCGTCAGGCGCGGGCCGGCGCTTCGGGGGGCCGCGCGCCGTACGGCCGCGCGTGCCAGCGCGAGACCCGCGGTGAGGCGGCCCGCGTCCCACTCGGCGCGCGCCAGGACGATGAGGGCCGCCGTCACGAGGGTTCCGTCGTGCACGGCGGCCGACGAGACGACCTCGGTCGCGTGCCCGCGCGCACGGGTGTCGTCGCCTCCGGCGGCCTGCGCGGTGAGCAGGGCCAGGTCGGCCTCGTCGCGGAAGGCCTCGGGCAGGCACGGTTCGGACAGGACCGCCTCGGCCTCGGTCACGGCCTCGCGCGGCCGGTCACGTGCGCGGAGGATCTCCGACAGCAGGCAGCGCAGCCGCGCGCACGGCACCGGGGGCATCGTGTCGGCGAGGGCGCGGCGGGCCACGGTCTCGGCGTCCTCGGTGCGGCCGGCGGACAGCAGCGCGCGTACGGCGGCGATCGTGCGGGCGGGCCGCTCGGGGTCGTCGGCGCCGGTGAGGTCCAGCGCGCGCGACGCCAGGTCGGCGGCGGCGCGCGGCCGTAGCGCGTCCACCGCGCGGTCCAGGCAGGCCAGGCCGCGTGCGTCGCCGGCGGTCGCGCCGAGCATCAGGTGCGACGCCGCCGACTCCGGCGAGCCCCGCCGCCCGATCAGCAGCTCCCCGGCCTGCCGGTGCAGAGCCCGCCGTACGGGCGCGGGCATCGCCTCGGCGGCGGCGCGCCGGACCAGCTCGTGGCGGAAGCGCAGGGAGTCCGGAGTGGCGTCCAGGATCCCGGCCGACAGGGCCTCGTCCAGGTCGGGAAGGATCGCGCCCGTGGTCAGGCCGAGGATCTCGGCGGCGTCGTCCGGCGAGAACGAACGGCCCAGCACCGCCGCGACCGTCAGCAGCCGCCGCGTACGCGGGCCGAAGCCGTCCAGCCGGCGGCGTACGGAGGAGCGGAGGCGGTCCGGGAGCCGCACGGAGGAGAGGCGCGCGCGACCCCCGGAGATCTGGATCCTGCCTTCTTCGAGGAGACCGGTCATCAGGTCGGTGAGCAGGGCGGGGTTGCCCCCGGCACCGGCCGCCAGGCCCGCCAGGCCCGCGTCCGGACGCGCGCCCAGCAGGTCGATGACGATCTCGGCCATCGCGTCGTCGCCGAGTGGCGTGAGAACGCACCGCGCGGCCCCGTGGTCCTCCATCAGGTCGAACAGCCGCCCTGACGCGTCGGCGCACGGCGGCGTACGGCGGGTCAGCAGCCACGCCAGCGGACGCCGGCCGAGCCGCCGCAGCGCGGCGAGCGTGGCCGGGTCGGCCCACTGGAGGTCGTCCAGGCTCACGAGCGCGGGATCGTGCCCGTCCGGCAGAACGGCCCCTTCCGGCGTGATCGACGGCAGGCCGTGCTCGGCGGCCGTACGCACCGCCTCGCCGATCAGCAGGCTCTTGCCGGACCCCGGCTCACCGTCGACGAGCAGTACGCCGGGGTGTCCCGCCTCGGCCGTGGCCAAGAGGCCGCGCAGAGCCCGGCGCTCGTGCTCACGGCCGCGCAGAGGCCGCACGACGGTGCTCCGGCGTGCGGCTGGCGGCACCGGCGTCCCATCGCGCCGTTGACCAGCCATTTTCCCCCTTTTGCCAGCATACGACCTCACGCCAGGCGTTCGGCGACGATCACGGCGACGTCGTCGCCGAGGGTGCCGCGTACGTGCTTCAGGAGGTCGTCCCGTATGTGGCGGACGAGGCTCTCGGGGTCGCCGCCGGGCCAGGTCGTGAGGCGTTCGCCGAGGGGATAGAAGGCGCCCGTACGGTCGCGGGCCTCGATGACGCCGTCGGTGTAGAGCACGAGCAGGTCGCCGGGCTCGAACTCGAAGGTGTCCTCGTCATAGCCCGGCCCGGCCAGCTCGCCGAGGCCCAGCGGCGGCGCGGGGCGGACGGCCTGGAGGGCGCCCACGCGGCCGTCGCGCAGCAGCAGGGGCGGCGGGTGCCCGCAGTCGGTCAGGCGCACGACCCACTCCTCGTCCGGGACCTCGACGAGGACGGCGGTGACGAAGGACTCGCCGACGTCCTGGCCCTCGGCGGCCAGCTCGGCGAGGTTGCGGGAGACGCTCGCCTCCAGGTGCGCGGCGAGCGTGGACAGGCACAGGTAGCGGTGCGCGGCCTCACGGAAGGCGCAGAGCAGCGAGGCGGCGTCGTTGAGCGTCATCAGGCCCTTGCCCCGAACGTCGCCGATGATCAGCCGCGTCGACACGGACGTGCGCGCGGCGGCGTACAGGTCGCCGCCGATACGGGCCTCCGGGTCCGCGGCGATGTACATCGAGGCGGTCCGCAGCGTCCCGATGCGCGGCGGAATCGGGCGCAGGACGACGAGCTGCGCGGCGTCCGAGACCGAACGGACCCGCGTCAGCTCGCGGTGGCGGCGCTCGCGCAGGAAGCAGAAGGCCACGACGAAGGCCGAGATCACCGCCAGGGTGAGGATCTGTACCTCGTGGTTCACCGTGGCGACACCGCCGCGCGCCGCGACGATGAACACCTGGGCGGCCAGGGCGAGCAGCGCGACCACGGTCGTCACGCGCGGCCCGGCGAACGACGCGGCGATCGTCGGCGCGACGACGAGCAGCGGGCCGAGCTGGACGCTTGCCGGTACGAGGATCTCGGCGACCGTGATGAGCACGACGAGCACGAGAGGTATCGCCACCAGCGCGTCTCCCGGCCGCCACGGACGGCGGACCCCGATCACGCGCTCACGAAGGCGCACCTGTCCAACGTACCCCGGCCCTGACCTGCGGCGTCGCGGCACCGCCGCCTGGAGCGCCCCGCCCCCACCCCTCCCGGGGCGGTGGCGCCTTAGGATTACGCCGATGTAACCTTTCTGGACTTTCACCAGATTCCGCCATGAGAAGTTGTCAGGTTCGGTCCATGAGGTACGCCGAGCGGCCCGGCAGCCGCCCCTTCCGTCCCCTGCCCGCGAGGATCTGATGGAGCAACACATGTTGGCGGTGGCAGCCTGGTGCCTGACCGCCGTCATCGTCGTCATCGTGGTGGTCCTGCTGGTCCGCCAGCGGAAGATCACGACCCGCCTGCGCGGGCGGGTCCACGACCTCGAGAACGGCGAGCGGACCCGCGAGGCGGAGCTGCGTCACCTGGTGGACGCCCGCCTGCCCGCCCTGGTCGAGTCGCTGTACGAGCGGCCGGTGGAGGTGCCGGGGCCGAAGAACCCGAAGACGACCGGCACCACTTTCGGACGCGGCATCGAGTCGGTGCTGACGATGTACTCCGAGCAGGTCGACCGGGCGAACTCCCGCGCCGACGAGGCCGCCAAGTCGACCCTGAAGTCGATGATGCGCGGCGTGCAGAGCCTGGCGAACGAGCAGCAGCTCGCCATCTCCGCGATGCAGTCCCGCCACGACGACCCGGACGTGCTCGACGGCCTCCTCAAGATCGACCACATGAACGCCCAGCTCGGACGGCGCGCGCAGGCCACCGCCGTGCTGTGCGGGTCCTGGCCGGGGCAGCAGCGGTCCTCCTCCTCGCTCACCGACGTCGTACGCGGCGCGACCTCGCGGATCCGCGACTACCTGCGCATCAAGGTCCACCCGAACTCCAATGTCGCCGTCCTCAGCCGCGTCGTCGAGCCGGTGGTCCTGGCCGTCGCCGAGCTGCTGGACAACGCCGCGCGCCACTCGCAGCCCAACACCTCGGTCGAGGTGAACTTCCAGCCCGCGCACAACGGCATCGCGATCGTCATCGACGACGCCGGCGTCGCGATGAACCCCGAGGAGCTCCAGCGGGCCGCGCGCCTGCTGGCCGGCCGCGAGTCCGTCGACATGAACCGCATCGGCGACCCGCCGCAGATCGGGTTCGCCCTCATCGGCGTGCTCGCCGCCCGCTACGGGTTCACCGTCTCGGTCGACACGCGGTCGCCGTACGGCGGCGTGCGGGCCGTGGTCTTCCTGCCCACCTCGCTGCTGACCCGTGTCGAGGCCAAGCCCCGGACCGTACGCCAGGCTCCGGAGCCGATGGCCGAGCCCGCCGAGCCGTCGGTCGCGCGTGCCGCCACCGGCCCCTCCCGTACCGAGACGCAGACCGTTCCGGCGCCCGGCGTACCGGCCAAGACGGCCGGTGGCCTGCCGAAGCGACGGCGCGTGAGCACGGCGCCGAAGGACGCCGACAAACAGGACGTACCGCAAGCCGGCGCCTCCGGGCGCCCGGCCCGGCAGGTCGCCGCCGGTATGGGCGCCTGGCAGCGGGGCACCCGGTCAGGCCGTGCCACCGTCCCGCCCGACTCCGAAGGGAAGCCGCAGGCATGAACGCCGTGACCAACAAGCTCGGGTGGATGCTCGATGACGCGCTCAAGATGCCGGAGACCCGCTACGCCATCCTGCTCTCGGCCGACGGGCTGCTCATGGCCCACTCCGAGCGCATCGGGCTGGACGACGCGGAACGCCACGCCGCCGGGATGTCCGGCCTTCAGTCGCTGGCCAGAAGCACGGCGGAGTTCTGCGGCGACGAGACCACCACGTGGCGCCAGACCGTCACCGAGTTCGACGACGGGTACGTCTTCCTCGTCGCGGCCGGGCCGGGCGCCTACCTCGCGGTGTCGGCGAGCGCGGACGTCGACATGGAGGCCGTGTCGTTCCGGCTGCAGGAACTGGTCCAGCGCCTCGGCAAGGAGCTTACGAGCCCGCCACGTGGCGATGTGGGCAGCCCGCGATGAGCGCGCCCCGGGACGAACGGGCGCTTGTGCGGCCCCATGTGGTCACCGGGGGACGTGCTCATCCGACACGCAACATCTTCGACCTGGTCACGCTGGTGATCGCGACACGTGACCGTACGGTCGGCCTGAGTCCGGAGAAACGCCGGGTGATGGAGCTGTGCCAGGGCGGCGCACTCTCCGTCGCCGAGGTCGCCGGACATCTGGGCCTGGCCGTCGGAATTACCAAGGTTCTGCTCTCCGACCTCGTGGACAGCGGTCACATCACCACACGGGCGTCGATGCCCGAGACCGCCGTACCCGAGGACCGACTGCTGAGGGAGGTGCTGGATGGACTCCGCGCTCGCCTCTGACCGGATCTACGTGCGCGACACGGTGCGCACCTCGGTGAAGGTCCTGATCGTCGGGCACTTCGCCGTGGGCAAGACGACGTTCGTCGGCACGCTGTCCGAGATCAAGCCGCTGCGGACCGAGGAGCTGATGACGGAGGCCAGTGCCGACGTCGACGACCTCGCGGGCGTGCCGGAGAAGAAGACGACGACCGTCGCCATGGACTTCGGCCGGATCACGCTCAGCGACGATCTCGTGCTGTACCTGTTCGGCGCGCCCGGCCAGCAGCGCTTCACGCCGCTGTGGAAGGACCTGTCGACCGGGGCGCTCGGCGCGCTGGTGCTCGCGGACACGCGCCGCCTGGAGCACTCCTTCGACGTGATGGGCCTGCTGGAGGAACAGGGCCTGCGGTACGCGGTCGCGATCAACCAGTTCGAGGACGCGCCGTCGTTCCCCGAGGACGAGGTGCGCGAGGCGCTCGACCTGCTGCCGGAGACCCCGCTGATCTCCTGTGACGCGCGGGACCACAAGTCGTCGGCCGGCGCGCTGATCTCCCTCGTCCAGTACCTCATCGACACCAACGACCAGGAGCGCTCGTGACCGCCGAGCCGCCGGAAGAGTGTCCCGCGCACGGGAAGCGCGCCGCGCTGTACGGGCCGGAGTTCGCCAAGGACCCGCGCCGCACGTACGCCCGGCTGCGCGAGTTCGGGCCGCTCGCGCCGGTCGACCTGGCGCCGGGCGTGCCCGCGACGCTCGTCACCTCCTACGACGCGGCCCTGGACGTCCTCCGCGACCCGGTGACCTTCCAGAAGGACGCGCGGGGGTGGCAGAAGACCGTCCCCGACGACTGCCCGGTGCTGCCGATCATGCAGTACCGGCCGAACTGCCGTAACTCCGACGGCGCCGAGCACGCGCGGCTGCGCGAGGTCGTGACCGACAGCCTCGCCCGCGTCGACATGAGCGCCCTGCGCGTGGGCGTCGAGCGCAGCGCCGACACGCTCATCAACCGGTTCGCGCCCACGGGCCGCGCCGACCTGATCGCCGACTACGCGCGCGCCCTGCCGCAGCTCGTCTTCAACCAGATGTTCGACTGCCCGGCGGAGCTCGGCGACCGCCTGGTCGTGGGCATGAGCGGCATCTTCGACGCGACGGTCAACGCCAAGAAGTCCAACGAGATCCTCCGGCAGGCCGTGCTGGACCTGGTCACGCTGAAGCGCGAGCACCCCGGCGAGGACGTGGCCTCCTGGCTGATCTCCCATCCGGCGAAGCTGACGGTCGAGGAGGTCATGCACCAGATCCTCACCCTCCAGGGCGCGGGTACCGAGCCCGAGCAGAACCTCATCGCGAACGGCCTGCGCCTCCTGCTGTCGGACAACCGGTTCGCCGGTGACCTGTCCGGCGGGAGCCTGCCCGTCGTGGACGCCATCGACGAGGTCCTGTGGACGGACCCGCCGCTGGCCAACTTCGGCATCACCTACCCGGTCGAGGACATCAACTTCGCGGGCACGCACCTGCCGAAGGACCAGCCGGTCGTCATCAGCCTCACCGCCGCCAACAACGACCCGTCGCTGACGGTCGAGCACCGGGAGGGCAACCGCGCCCACCTCGCGTGGAGCGCCGGACCGCACACCTGCCCGGCGCAGCGCCACGCGCGGCTCATCGCCACCGCCGCGATCGAGAAGCTGCTGGACGCCCTGCCGGAGATGGAGCTGGCGGTCCCCGCCGGCGAGCTCGAATGGCGGCCCGGCCCGTTCCACCGCGCGCTGGTCGCGCTGCCCGTGCGCTTCCCGCCGGTTACCGTCGGGCCGGGGCCCGGCGCCGAAGGGCTGCGTGTGGTCGACCCGGCGCCTGCCGCGCCCGAGCCCGCCGAGGCGCCCGTACGGCGGCGCCGCTCCCTGCGGGAGTCCATCGCCCGCTGGTGGCGCGGCGAGTAACGAGCGTCAGCCGCGCTCCGTGCCCGCCCAGAGCGGCTCGCGGAGCGCGCGGCGCAGGATCTTGCCGACGCCGCTCTTGGGGATGGCGTCGACGAACTCCACGCGCTTGGGCACCTTGTAGCCGGCCAGCCGCCCGCGTACGTGGTCGGTCAGCTCGGTGCCCGTCGCCGCGGCGCCGGGCCGCAGGACCACGAACGCGACGACCGCCTCGACCCAGCGCTCGTCCGGCGCGCCCACGACGGCGCACTCGGCGACGGCCGGGTGCGCGTGCAGGGCGTCCTCGACCTCGCGCGGGTACACGTTGTACGCGCCGCTGACGATCATGTCCGAGGTGCGGTCGACGAGGTACATGAAGCCGCGCTCGTCGAAGCGCGCGACGTCGCGGGTGCGCAGCCACCCGTCGCCGAGGAACGTCGCGGCGTTCAGCTCGGGCGCGTTGAGGTACCCGGCCATCGTGAACGGCGCGCGCACGGCCACCTCGCCGGGCTCACCCGGGGCGACGTCGGCGCCGTTCTCGTCGATGAGCCGGATCTCGGCGTCGACGGACGGGTGCCCGCACGAGCCGAGCGGCGCGCCGTCTCCGACGTGGTCCTCGGCCGGGAGCACCGAGAGGCACAGCGGCGCCTCGGTCTGCCCGTAGTACTGGCAGAAGATCGGCCCCCAGGCGCCCATCGCCTCCTCGATCACCGGGCGCGGCATCGGCGAGGCGCCGTAAACGACCGAGCGCAGCGGCCCGGTGTCCGCGGACGCGCCTCCCGTCGCCATCAGCATCTGCAGCATCGTCGGAACGAGGTTGGCGTGCGTCGCGCCGAAGCGCGGGATCGCGTCGAGGTACGCGTCCGGGGCGAACCCGTCGAGGATCGCGGACCCGGCGCCGCGCAGCCAGAACGGCAGCACGAACGTCCCGCTCGCGTGGATCAGCGGCGCGGCGTGCAGCATCACGTCGTCGCGGCCGGGGCTCATCAGGTTGAGCAGGATGTTCGACACGATCGCGGCGTAGCTCGCCTGCGTGTGCTGCGCGGCCTTGAGAGTGCCGGTCGTGCCCGAGGTGTACAGCGCGAGGATCACGTCGTCGGGCGAGGCGGGCAGCCGTGGGTCGGCGGCGGACGCGCGGTCCATCTCGGCGAGGAGGTCCAGGTCGCCGGTGCGCCCGGCGCCCATGCTCACCGTGCGCAGGCCGTCGAGGCGCGCGGCCAGCTCGTCGGCGCGCTCGGTGAGCGCCGACTCGTACACGAGGGTGCGGACCCCGGCGTCGGCCAGCATGCGGGCGTGCTCGTCCGCGGACAGCCGGGAGTTCAGCGGCACCCGGCAGACGCGCGCCTTCAGGCACGCGAAGTCCAGCGGCACCGTCCACAGGCCGTTGCCGACCAGGAGGCCCACGCGCTCGCCCGCCTCGGCGCCCGCGCCCAGCAGGACGTTCGCCATGCGGTTCGCGGCCTCGTCGGCCTGCGTGAACGTCAGCGCGGCGTCGCCGTACCGCAGGGCCGTACGGTCCCGGTGCCGGCGCGCGCCGGACCTGACCAAATCGACGGTGAGCATCCCGCCTCCTCGAAATCCGTGATCACCGTACGGCCTGGGGTCCGGCCGTGCACAGGCGGGGCGGCGATCTTCGCGGGAGGCTCCGTCAGCCGCCGTGCTCGCGGTCGTAGACGGCCTGGGCGGCGGCGACCGCGCCGCGGTGGCGCTTGGCCCAGTCGGTCAGTCCCAGCAGTGATTCGTAGAGCTCCTGCGCCATCTCGGTCAGCGTGTACTCGACCCTGGGCGGCACGACCGGGTGGACGGTGCGCACGAGCATGTACCCAGTATCAAATCGTGCACCGAGCGATGAGGTGGCGTCATGCCGCAGGATCCGCAAGACCGCGCCGCGATCACGGACACCGTCATCGCGTACGCGACGGCCGTGGACACCAGGGACTGGGAGGCGCTGGGCAGGCTGTTCACCGACGACGCCACCTCACGGTGATCGGGGACGAGGCCGGGCACACGTGCTACTACCAGGCCCAGCACGTCCGCCTCGGTGTCGCCGGGGGTGAGCGGTTCCTCGCCGGGGGGCGCTACGACGACCGGCTGCGCCGCACGCACGAGGGCTGGCGGTTCACGCACCGCGCGATCATCAGCGTCTGGAGCGAGGGGAACCCCGCCGTGATCACGGGGTAGCGGGGAGCCGTCCGACGCCGCCGAACAGCGACGTCGTCTCGGGTGATCCGTCTTCGTCCGGGTGCCAGGCGTACGGGCGGACGAGGCCGGGTTCGACCAGGTCGTAGCCGTGGAACAGGTCACCGATCTCGCGTTCGGAGCGCAGGACCAGCCGCGTGGTGGTGCCGGCGAAACCGGCCTCCCAGCCGCGCTGGTCCTCCTCCGGCATGCCTTCACGGCTGAGGTGTGAGATCGCGATGTACGACCCGGGCGCCTGCCGTTCGCGTACGGCCGCGATGATGCCCGCCGGGTCGTCCTCGGGCGCCATGAAGTGGAACACCGCGACGAACAGCACGGCCACCGGCCTGCTGAAGTCGATCAGCTCCCGGGTGTCCGGGTGGTCGAGGACCGACGCCGGGTCGCGCATGTCGGCGGTCACGATCCGCGTGTCGCGCCCGGCCAGGATGGCGCGGCCGTGCACGGCGACGATCGGGTCGACGTCGACGTAGACGACCTTGGCGTCCGGGGCGGACTCCTGCGCGACCTGGTGGGTGTTGTGCGCCGTCGGCAGGCCGGAGCCCATGTCGAGGAACTGGGTGATCCCGCGGTCGCGTGCCAGGTGGCGTACCGCGCGGACGAGGAAACGGCGGTTCTCCATGACCGTCGAACGGATCCGGTGCTCGCCGATCCGCTCGTAAAGGATCTTGTTGGCCGCCCGGTCGACCTCGAAGTTGTCCTTACCGCCGAGTGCCGCGTCGTACATCCGCGCGACGGTCGGAACATCCAGGGAGACATCGGAGAGTCGTTCGGGCCGTACACGGTCGCCTGCCTGCGGGAACCTGTGCGATGCCACGCCTGTCCCTCCGACTGTCGAGAGGACATGCCAACGATCCGGTCGCGCATATCCCTATTTAGCGCTTATACGGACGCATGCTATACGGAAATCCTGATTTGCGAAGGATGCTGACGCAGATCGTCACTAAGCCGTAAGGAATGTCCGGAATGTCGTTCCGGGATGGTCCTGATCGTGACGTGTGTCCGAACGCGCCGAGTGGGCAGGGGACCTCTGTGTCTCTGCACGCGATGAACGGAAGTGAGTGAGTCGATGCCCATCCAGCGGCGAAGCGACAAGCACGGGCCGCGTGAAGACGACGAGCTCAAGGACGATCTCGAACTCGCCGACCGCGAGGGCGTGACGCCGGAGAGCGAGTTCATGGGCGGGACCCCGGAGGGCCTGGAACGCGGCGACGTGAGCGGGCGCAGCGAGCTCGCCCGGTGGCTGCGGCCGTCCATCTTCCCCGCCTCCGCCAGGGACGTCTTCGCCGGCGCGACCGAGATGGGAGCCCCCGACGACGTGCTGACCCTCCTGAGGTCGCTGCCATCCGACTCCAAGTACGACAACGTCCAGCACGTCTGGCAGTCGCTCGGCGGCGGCGCGGAGGACCCCGCTCACCGGCCTTGAACAGGGGCCGTGTCCGGCCCCGTCGAATGGGGCCGGACACGGCACTGTGCGGCACTGTGCGGCACTGTGCGGCACTCATGGGGTGACCGGCGAGGACAGGCCCATCGACCGCTTTCGCCACTCTCTGTCGAATGGACTAGCCGAATACCCGGCGTTTCGACTACTGATAGTAGTCGGATGTCAATTACGGCTTCGTGCCTCCCTCGGCTACGGGTCCGCCGGAAAGTCAGGTGGAGAGAGATGACAGGGATCGGCGGGGTGGTGGTGGCCGGCGTCGACGGCACCGAGTCCGGCCGGGAGGCGCTCCGGGCCGCCGCGCACGAGGCGGCCGGGAACGACGCCCTCCTGGTGGCCTTACACGTACGCCGCGGCCCGCTGCCGATGGAGTACCTCGCCTGGGAGTCGCAGGCGTACTCCGTGCAGTGGCGCGACGAGCTCGAACTCGAGGCCTGGCTGCACTGCACGGTGCTGCTCGCCGACATGGGCGTCGACTGGGAGTACGTCGTCGCCGACGGCGACCCGGCCGAGGCCATCGGCACGTGCGCCGCCGCACGGTCCGCCGGCGCGGTGTACGTCGGGGCGCGCATCCGCACCCGCTGGGCGGCGCGCCTGCACCGGTGCCCGGCCGTGCTGCTGGAACGCCGCTGCCCGTGCGCCGTGCGGGTGGTCCGCTTCCCGCCGGTGGCCGCGCCGGGCTCAGTCGTCGAACTCGACTGAGACGTGCGGCGACAGCGCGCGGAGGAAGCCGGGCGCGTCGAAGATCTCACCGGCCGAGGCCACCCCGGTCGTCCTGGTCTGCCCGGTGAGGATCCGGTGGACGGCCTCCACGGCGAGCGGGGCGGTGACCGCGTAGATGTCCTGGCCGCGCGCCACGGCGCGCCGCCGCTCACCGCCGGAGCACACGACGACGTCGACCGTGAACGTCTGCGCGGACCGGCCGCGTTCGTCGACCGGGGCCGGCGCGGGGGTGTCCGGGGAGGACACGTCACGCGCCGCCTCGGCGCTCATGTACGTGCGCACCTCGGGGATGCGCAGGTGGGCGGGGATGGTGACGGCGTCGGCCATCGTGAACTCCCCGATGACCGGGCGGGTGCCCAGCGGCGCGGGGAAGGCCCAGTCGAGGGCCTTCGGGACGTCGTCGTGGTACTCCAGCCGGCCGCCGGTGTAGCGGACGCGCCGGCCGTCCCGCCGCCGCCCGGAGGCCCGGCTCGCGGCGCGGGTCCCCTCCGTCGGGTGCCAGCCGCTCAGCCCGTACGCGACGTGCGCCTCGTCGGCCGCCGTCCAGCCGCCCATCGCGGCGGTGGCCAGCAGGTCACCGAGGCCCCCGTAGAAGGCCATCGCGGGGACGGCCACGGCTCCCGCCTCGCGGACACGGGCCGCGAAGCCGGTGAACGTGTCCCGGATCACCTCGATCTCGGCCGCGACGTCCACGTAGGGGATCCCGGCGCGCAGGGACGCCTCGACCACCGGGGCGACCGTCGCGCCGAACGGCCCGGCGCAGTTGATCACGGCCGCCGCGCCGGCCAGCGCGCGGTCGAGTGAGGCGGGGTCACCGACGTCCGCCGTGCGCACGTCGTCTCCTGTGCCGGACAGCGCCCTGAGCCTGCCTTCGTCCCGGCCCGCCAGGATCGGGACGAACCCGCGATCCCGCAGCTCCGCCACCACGAACCGCCCGGTGTGCCCGTAGGCGCCGAACACCGTCACCGCGTTCTCAGAATGATTCACGTGGCCATCGTTTCGGCGGCGGGGTCCGGAGTGTGAGTGTCCGGAACGCCGTGAAGCGTACAATTCCGGCCATGAGCACCGTCGCGCTGGCCGTCACCGATGGGCTGCTGCTCTTCGAGCTGGCCGTGGCGCAGGAGGTCTTCGCCCCCTCCGGCCTCGCCGAACCCTGGTACGAGATGGTCACCTGCGGGCCCGGCGCCGTACGGACCAGCGGCGGGTACCTCCTCGAACCCGGCGACGGGCTCGACCGCCTCGCGCAGGCCGACACCGTGATCGTTCCCGCGCGGGCCGACGTCGACGAGGACCCGCCCGCCGAGCTGGTCGACGCGGTGCGTGCGGCGTACGAGGCCGGGGCGCGCGTGGCCTCCCTGTGCACGGGCGCGTTCGTGCTGGCCGCCGCGGGGCTGCTGGACGGGCGGCGCGCCACCACGCACTGGGCGCACACCGAGGCGCTGGCCGCCCGCCACCCCCGCGTCGAGGTCGACCCGGACGTGCTCTACGTCGACAACGGCCGCGTGCTCACCTCCGCCGGCAAGGCCGCCGCGATGGACCTGTGCCTGCACCTCGTACGCCGCGACCACGGCTCGGCCGTCGCCAACGCGGTCGCCCGGCGGCTGGTCGTGCCCCCGCACCGGGCCGGCGGCCAGGCGCAGTTCGTCACCACGCCCATGCCGGACCGGCCCGACCACCCCCTCGGCGACCTGTTCCCGTGGGCGCTCGAACGCCTGCACCGGCCGCTGACCGTGGACGACCTGGCCCGCCAGGCGAACATGAGCGCGCGCAACCTGGGCCGCCAGTTCCGTTCGATGACCGGCACCACGCCGTTGCAGTGGCTGCTGACCCAGCGGATCCGCCGCGCCCAGGAGCTTCTGGAGACCACCGACGACAGCGTGGAAGCCATCACGAAGGCCACCGGAATGGGCACCGCCACCACGCTCCGCCGCCACTTCCACCGCACCGTCGGCGTCTCCCCGGACACCTACCGCCGCACTTTCCGCACCCGCCAGGCCGGGAGCTGACCGCCGAGGTGCCGTCGCAGGAAGTGCGCCTGGTGCCGCAGCAGGCCCTCGGTGGCCGAATGTCCGCCGATCGCCCCATGACCGGCGCCGGGCAGGAGCAGCACCTCGTGCGGGCGGCCCGTGGCCAGCAGCGCTTCGGAGAGGCGCAGCGTGTTCACCGGGTGGACGTTGGCGTCCGCGAGGCCGTGGACCAGCAGCAGCGGCCGGGTCAGGTCCGGCGCCGCGCGTACGAGCGAGCACGCGTCGTACCGCTCCGGAAACCGGTCGGGATGGCCGAGGAAGCGCTCGCGCCAGTGCGTGTTGTACAGCCGCTGGTCGGTGACGGCCGCCCCGGCCACTGCGGCGTGGAAGACGTCCGGGCGGCGCAGTACGGCCAGCGCCGCGAGCGAGCCGCCGAACGACCAGCCGCGGATGCCGACCCGGCCGAGGTCGAGCTCCGGGTGCAGGCGCGCGGCCTCGTGCAGCGCGGTCACCTGGTCGTCCAGCGCCGGTCCGAAGAGGTCGCCGCTGGACGCGCGTTCCCAGGCGGGACCGCGTCCGGGCGTGCCGCGCCCGTCGGCCACCAGGACCGCGAAGCCCTGCTCGGCGAACCACTGCGACACCAGGCAGCGCCAGTCCAGCTCGGCGGTGACCCGCTGACGGTTCGCCCCGCCGTACGCGTCGAGCAGGACCGGCAGCCGCCCGCCCGGACGGTGCCAGGAGGGCAGGTACAGCGCGGCGCGCAGGCGGCGCGGCCCGAGGACGAGCGGTGTCGCGCGCACATCGAGGTCCGGCCGTTCGGCGAGCGACGCGATGGGGACGGCGGCTTCGCCGTCGCGTGACACCGTGGTCCGGCCGCCGGGGCGGTCGGCGCAGCGGGCGACGTGCACCAGGGTCCCGCCGCGCCGTACGCCCGAGTGCACGCCGGGCTCCGCGCTCAGCCGCCGCACGCCGGCGCCGGGCCGGTGGCTCCACAGGTGCGTCTCTGTAGGGTCCTCGGACGCGGTGAACAGCACCTCGTCGCCGTCCACGCCGAGCACCTCGCCCAACTGGAGGCCCGGTGGGGTGACTTCGACCCCGTCCACCGTCAGGTGCCGGGTGTCGCGCAGGTCGGCGTGGGCGATGAGGGCGCCGGAGGCGGTGCGCGCCGGCACGCCAGGGACCGGTTGCACCCAGCACTCGTCACGCTGTTCGCTCAGCACCCTGGTCGTGCCGTCCGCCGGGTCGATGGCGAGGAAGCGGACGGTGCGCTGGTCGCGGGACTGCACGGCGGCGTACGGGCCGTGGGCGTCCCAGCCGGCGCCCACGACGTACTCGAAGGCGACGCGGTCCCAGCGCGCCTCGACCCGGGAGCCGTCCAGGCCCGCGATCCACAGCGTGACCTCGGCGTTGGGCGTGCCGGCCGCCGCGTAGCGCACGGCCCGCGGCGGCGCCGCCGGCTCGGACGGGTCGGCCAGGTGCCAGAGCCCGGTCGCGGCGGAGTCCACCCGGGCGACGAGGAGCCTGGCGCCGTCCGGGGCCCACCAGTGCCCGCGCCCGGTGCGCAACGCCACCGCCCCCGCTTCCTCGGCGATCCCGAACGTGACGTCCGGGCCGTCGGGCGCGGCGATCGCGCGGTCCCTGGTGCCGTCCGCCTCGATCACGCGCAGGGTGCCGCCGGACACATAGGCGATCCGGCGGCCCGCCGGGTCAGGGCGCGGATCGGCCACCGGGCCGACGGCGGGCAGCCGCCGCGTACGGCCGCGACCGTCCACGCGGACCGTCCACAACCTGTCCGCCACGGCGAAGGCGGCCAGTTCCACGGCCGCGTCGGTGGCGTACGCGCCGCCGGGGTCGGCGAGCACCCGCTCGGTTCCCGACGCGACGTCCAGCGCCCAAAGGAGGGACAGCGGGTCGTCGCCCGCCCGTGCGCGCAGGAACAGCACGGTCGCCCCGTCCGGCGTGACCGTGAACGCGCCGGGAACGCCCAGGCCGAAGCGGCGCGTTCGGAACAGCCGCTCCGGCAGGGACGACGGCACGCCTCAGCGGTTCCGTACGAACAGGGAGCGCGGGTTCCAGAAGGCGCCGACGCGGCCGCGTACGCGCATCCCGGCGTGCAGCTTCTTGCGGATCTCCGTCGCGGTCGTCCACGCCTGCGCGGGCAGTTCCGGCGGGGTGGCGTCGGGGGCGTACGCGGCGTGGTCGACCATCGAGGCCAGCTTCCACACTCCGGGCAGGTCCTTGGTGAGGCGGGCGACCTCGCCCGTGGTCAGGCTCGGGCCCGCGGGCACGCCCGCCTCGCGGAGACGGTCGATCGTCTCCCACCAGGCGCCGAGGACGGCGCGGCGCGGGGAGCGGTCGCGGCGGCGGCGTGCCCTGCGGACGGTCTTGGCGCCCGGGATGCCCAGGAGCAGCAGGAAGATGATCGCGGCGATCGGCGCGCCGACCAGGACGGGCCAGTCGTGGCTCGACGACGGCGCCACCGAGATGGGGCGGTCGCCCTTCGACCCGGCGTGCGAGCCCTGCGTCGGCTTGGTGGTGTCCTTCAGCGGGTCGTCGACCTGGCCGGTACGCGTCGTGGTCGACGGCTGGTCGGCGCGGGTGCCGATCGGGTTGTCGCGCGGGCTCGGGTCGACGGTGACCCAGCCGAGGCCCTGGAACCGCACCTCGGCCCACGCGTCGACGTCGCGGCCGGACACGGTGAAGGCGTTGCCCTTGTACTCCGGCCGGAAGCCCATCACGACACGGGCGTCCAGGCCGAGCGAGCGCGCCATCACCGCGTACGCGCTGGCGTACTGCTCGCTGGTGCCGCGCTTGGCCGTCAGCAGGCGCTCGATCTGGTAGTAGCCGTGGCCGCCGGCGACCTCTTTCGCCTGGTCGTAGTGGAAGTCACGGCTCGTCTTGAGGCTCTTGTACAGCGCGACGAGCTGCTCGGACGCCGACGTCTTCCCGGCGACCGAGCGTTCGACGAAGCCGCGGATCGCCGCGGGCAGCGGCGGCGTCAGCCGGGCGCTCGACGGCGCCGGGTCGCCGGACAGGAGCGCGTCGGCGCCGACCTGGTTCACGACCGAGGTCGCGTCGTACGCGTGCGGCGAGTTCTTCCCGGCGGGCACGGCGACGTCGCCGGTGTCCTCGTCGACGCCCATCCCGGCGACGGTGACCCGCGTCGTACGGCCGGGGCCGAGCACCCAGTCGGGGTCGCCGGACTCGACGCGTACCTGTTCGGTGACCGTGACGGGGCGGCCTCCGGGCGGCGGGTTCGGCAGCCGCATGCCGGCCAGCCGGAAGTCGCCCGAGACGGTCCAGTACGTCCCGTCGAAGCGGGTCAGGGTGGCCATGCGCAGCGGGCTGCCAGGGCGCGAGGAGGTCCCGGTGATCTTCACGGGCAGCGTCTCGTCGCGCAGCGCGAGGTACTGCTGGAGCGGGCTCACCCCGCTGCGCGGCAGGACCGGCGCGGAGACGAGCGTGCGCGCGTCGGCGGGCGCCTTCGCGTCCGCGCCGGGCGCGGCCGGGCCGAGGACGACCGTCACGGCGACCGCGATCACGGCCGTCACCGCGGCGGTGATGAGCACGCCGGGGCGAGGTGCCGTGTCGCGCCCGGTGAACAGCAGCGCGAGGACGAGCGCGACGCAGGCCGGGGCGTACCAGGCGGGCAGCGCCGGGCCGGACGCGCCGAGGGCCAGGGCGGCGAGCAGGCAGACGAGCGGCGGGACGATGGGCGCGAGCGCGCCGGCCGCGTACGCCGCGAGCAGCCCGGCGAGCAGCGCGCACCAGCCCGCCGCGAGCGCGACGATCCCGAGCGGCGGGCCCGTCGGGTCGGCGGGCAGCGCGCCGGTCAGCAGCCGCCACGGGCCGTCCATGATCTTCAGGCCGGACCCCGTCATCGCGATGGCGACCGCGAAGACCGCGAGCGCGCCGGTGACCGCGACGAGGGTCGGCGAGAGCCGTGGCACCAGCACGGCGGCGAGCACGACGACGGTCGCCGCCCCGGTCGCGGCGCCGACCGCCGCGACGAACGCGCCCGGTCCGGGCACACCGCCGAACACCGGTCCGAAGGCGAGGCCGGCCAGCGCGCCGAGGAGGCCCGCGAGCAGGGCTCGGGCGAGACGTACCGCTTTCATCCACGTCCCCACTGATCATGCGATTCCAGCCGACGGCGGCCTCGGCGGCGGACCGCGCGGTCAGCACGACCATGCCGGGACGGCGCCGAAGGCCGCCGCCGGTCGACGATTCTCCGGTGAGCAGCGAGATCACCACGACCGGGCGGAACCTGCGGCGCTGCTCGGCGAGCCGGGTGAGCAGGCCCGCCTCGACGTCACCGGTGATGACGATGAGCGCGCCGCCCCCGGGCGTACGGTCGACGGCGCCCAGCAGCGCGATCACGTCGGCGCCGTCGTCGCGTTCGGCGAGGGCGAGCCGGTCCAGCATCGCGCCGGTGGGGAGCGTCTCGCCGAGCACGCTCAGGGCGACCGGGCGCCCGATGTTCTCCACGGCGCGTACGGCGGAGGCGGCCACCTCGACCGCGTGCTCGAAGGAGTCCGCGTCGTACGCCGCCGACCTCGTGTCGAGGACCACCGTCGTCGTGGGCTCGGTCGTGTCGACGTGCTCGCGGACGACGAGGGTGCCGAGGCGCGCGGTCGAGCGCCAGTGGATCTGGCGCGGGTCGTCGCCCGGGACGTACTCGCGCAGCGCGGAGAAGGTCACCGTGCCGAGCCGGGCGTTCTCGTGGGTGCGGCCCTCGTAGTCGAGGACGATGCCGACGGGCAGCGCGCGCATCAGGTGGACGCGCGGGTGCACCCACAGCACGTCGTCGCCGGTCTGGCGGCGCGCCCAGCGGAAGAGCCCGAACGGGTCGCGCCGCTCCACGGTCAGCGGCCCCAGCAGGATCCGGCCGCGACGTGGCGCCGGCACCGGGTAGTTGACCGCGCGCATTCCGCCGCCCGCGACGGCCCGCACGTCGAGGGACACGCTCTCGGGCCCGACGCGGTCGACGGCGGTGAAGGCGACACTCGGCCAGCGCGAGGTGTTGCGGACCTGGATGCGCCCGAGCGCGGGCTCGCCGACCGTCGTACGGTCCGGTGTGACGTCGCGGGTGAGCTGCACCGACGGCCGGATCAGCACCGCGCAGGCGCCGGCCAGCAGGATCGCGACGGAGCCCGCGGCCACGGCGATCAGCACCGGGTAGCCGAGCGCGGCGCCGGCGGCGTACGCGAGGACCGCGAGGACGGCCAGCCCGGCGCCGGTACCCGTGACGGGCGTCCGGTTCATCGCGGCGTGGTGGACAGGGCCGGTACGCGCACCTCGTCGAGGACCTCGGCGAGGACGCCGGCCGTGGTGGTGCCGCGCACCTCGGCCTGGGCGGAGAGCACGAGCCGGTGCGTGAGGACCGCCGACGCGGTCGCCTTCACGTCATCGGGCACGACGTAGTGGCGCCCGGAGCAGGCGGCGTTCGCCTGCGCGGCGCGGAGCAGCGCGAGGCTGCCGCGGGTGCTGACGGCGAGCCGCAGCGCCTCGTGCTCGCGGGTGGCGTGCGCGATCGAGGCGACGTACCGCGCGATCTCCGGTGCGACGTGGATGGAGGACATCGCCTGCTGGGCGTGCAGGAAGTGCTCGGCCGACGTCACAGGCGCCAGCTTCGGCGGCGCCGAGCGCGCGCGGCCCGACAGGATCTCCTCCTCGACCGCGAGGCTCGGGTGGCCGACCGAGATGCGCATCAGGAACCGGTCGAGCTGTGCCTCGGGCAGCCGGTAGGTGCCTTCCATGTCGATGGGGTTCTGCGTGGCCACGACCAGGAACGGCGTCGGCACGGCGTGCGGGACGCCGTCGACCGTCACCTGCGCCTCCTCCATGACCTCCAGCAGCGCCGACTGCGTCTTCGGCGAGGCGCGGTTGATCTCGTCGGCGACGACCACGTTGGAGAAGACCGGGCCGGGCCGGAACTCGAACACCGAGCGGTTCTGGTCCCAGACCGAGACGCCGGTGATGTCGGTCGGCAGCAGGTCCGGGGTGAACTGGATGCGGTGCGCGCTGCCGCCGAAGCTCGCCGCGAGGGCCTTGGCGAGGGACGTCTTCCCGGTGCCCGGGACGTCCTCGATCAGCAGATGTCCCCCGGCGATGAGGCAGGTCAGCGCCAGCCCGATCGCCTCCGTCTTACCGCGCAGGACCTGCTCGACGTTGGCGACGACGGCCCTGGCCAGCTCGGCGGTTCCGCCGGGAGCCGTGATCGGACGGGGCTCGGTGGGATATTGCGACATCAGACGGTCCTTTTACGAGTTCCGTGGTGGGGTCGTGCCGGTACGGGGGCGTGCGGCACGTGGCGTGACACAGGTGGGCTGGGCGAGCGGGCCGGGCGGTGGCGAGGTCACCACCGCGATCACGAGGAAACACGACTGGCGGCCCGCCTTGAGGTTGTGCACGGCGTACGTGCTGACCTTCTTGTCCAGCACGCGGGAGACCGGGCGGTTCTTGCCGCCGCTGACGTCCGACACGAGGTAGCCGGCGAAGCCCGGCATCGTGGCGGCCTGCGCGCCCCAGGTCAGCGTGGCGGTCGAGCCGGACAGGACGGCGGAGGCGGGCACCGGGTAGTAGCCGAGCTTGGCGGACGGGGTGACGCCCGGCTTCGTGGCGGACTTCGCGCCGTGGTGCTGCGTCGCCAGGACCACGCCGCCGCCCACGCCCGCGACCGCCGCCGCGAGCAGGATCAGGAGCGGGGCACGGCGGCGCTTGCGCTTGGGCGCGGGAGGTTCCGGGCGCTTGGGCAGGGCGCGCGCCGAGACGACGGTGCCGTGGGCCGGGTCACGGTCGGCGGCGACGGCCGAGGGGTGGCGCACGGCCGGAGGCGGGATCGTGAGGCCGCCGAGCACGCCGGACCCGGCCAGCGCGGCCCAGCCGCCGGCGACCTGGGCGGCGTCGGGGCGCCGCGACGGTTCGCGCTCCAGGCAGGCCGTGATCAGCGCCCACGCGGCGTCGTCCATGCCGTCGGGGCGGCGCACCGTCTGTTCGAGGTGCGCCCGCATCATCCCCTCCTGGCTCGGCGCCTCGAACGGCTGGCGGCCGGCGAGCAGCTCGTACGCGGTGACGCCCAGCGCGTAGATGTCGGTGGCCGTCGTCGGCGACCGGCCGGCCCACAGCTCCGGGCCGAGGTAGGCGGGCGTGCCGAGCAGCTGTGTGTGCGCGGAGCCGGCGATCGCGCGGGCGATGCCGAAGTCGGACAGGTACGCGGTGCGGCGCCCGTCGCGGTCGGTGACGAGGACGTTCTCCGGCTTGATGTCGCGGTGCACGATCCCGGCGGCGTGCACGGCGGCCAGCGCGCTCGCGGTCTGGGCGAGCAGCCCCGCGGCCTCGGCGACGTGCAGACGGCCACGCGCGGCGACCTGCCGGAGGTCCTCGCCCTCGATCAGCTCCATGACGATGCCGAAGACCTCGGCCTCTTTCACGAAGTCGTAGATCTGGACGACGTTGGGGTGCCGGATGCTCTGCAGCATGCGGCTCTCACGGAGGAACCGGTCGACGGTCTGGGGGTCCTCCGACAGCTCGCGGCGCAGGATCTTCACCGCGACCGGGAGGTCGTCCTCGCGGCGGCGCCCGGCCCACACCTGGCCCGACGCGCCGCCGCCGATGCGGCTGACCAGCTCGTACCGGCTGCCGAGCGGCCACGCGGCCGGGTTCCGCGGCGGGATCGTGGGGTGGTGCACGGGCGCGGGGACCGCGTCCTCAAGGGCTTCGGCGAGGGCGCGCGGGTCGGCGGGCCGGTCCGCGGGGCCGAAGGCGAGCGAGGAGCGCAGGACGCCGACGACGGCGTCCGGCACGCCGGTGCGTTCGAACGGGCGCGGCGGGGCGCCGGTGAGACGCGCCAGCTTCCGGTCCTGCCCGGCGTACGGGGACTTCCCGGCGAGCAGGGTCCACAGGATGGACGCGCACGCGTAGGTCTGGGCGGCGGGCGTCCACTCGTCGCCGCCGAGGACCTCCGGCGGCTCGTGGCCGGTGCCCTCGCCGAGGGCCGACTCCAGCTCCGCGAGCGCGGGCGGCAGCGGTGAGGCGAGCATCAGCGTGCCGTCGTTCGCGCGGCAGACGTCCGGCGGCGGGCCGATCAGGCCCTGCTCGGCGAGGACGGACAGGCCCTCGGCGAGGGTACGCGCGGCGGCGAGGACCTCCTCGACCGGCGGCGGACCTTCGGCCTCGTGCAGCGTGGGCCCTGGGCGCGCGGCGAGGAGGAACGGGCGGCCGTCGTCGTCCTGTCCGTGGTCGGCGAGCGGCAGCACGACCGAGGGCTGGAGACGCATGAGCAGGGCTTCGAGGTCCGCGGACTCGGTGCGGATCCGGCGGCGCAGCGGGGCGTCGAGGTCGGCGGTGACGAGGACGAACCAGACCGGGAGGCCATCGGCCTCGCGGACCGCGGGTACGCGCGCGACCGGACCGCCGGAGGGAACGGCACCGAGCAGTCGCACGCCCGCCACGGAAGGCATGGTCGTCACCGGGGTCGCCACCTCAATCACTAGACGTCCGTCACGTTTAGGCTGGTAGATGCACCTATGCGAGGTTTCATCCGGTCGGCCCGCCATGTGAACTTACCTGCATCAGGACCTGCGCGGGAGTGGTCTCTCCGCGCCGCACCAGGAGGGCGCGCCCGTGCGGCCAGCCGCCAGAGAGCGACCTCGGCAGACGCAACCCGAAGACCTCACCGTCCACGTGTCCGGACGGGTTGAGGAGCAGGCCGGACCTCGGGCGCCGTACGGCGGCGAGCCAGCCCCGGTAGGGGCTCGCCAGGACGTCCTCGGTCGTCGCGGCGGCGATCAGCACCGATCCGGTGTCCCTGGCGCCGCGCGCGAAGGACTCCAGCGCCTCGCTCAGCGCGTGCGCGGTCAGCAGCTCGCCGTCGTCGACGACGAGCGCGACCGGCCCGGTCACGGCCGCGTCGGCGACCTGGATCGCGATGTCGGCGGGGTCGCCGGTGAGGACGTCGAGGACGCCCGGCAGCCCGGCGAGGTCCCGCAGCGGCGACGGGCGCGGCGCGATCGCCAGCACGGGAAGCGCGCCGTCGGCCCGCCCCGCGAGGCTGGTCACGATCGCCGCCAGCGCGGTGGACCGCCCGGAGCGCTGCGGCCCGGACACGAGGAACGCGCTCCCGGCCGAGGTGAGGTCGACGTCGATCGGGCCCAGGTGGTCGCCGCCGACGGCGGGCGTGCACACCGCGGCACCGCTCGGGCGCTCGGTGACGCGCAGCGCCTCGGCTTCGGTGAGGGAGATCTCCTCCGGCAGCGGGTCGACGCGCTGGGGCAGCCGCGACGGGTCGACGTCCTTCCACCAGTCCGAGAGGGTGCCGCTCAGCCGCTCGATCGCGCCGGTGCGCGTGGTGCCCGTGGAGTCCGGCTGCACGAGCGCGACCTGGACCTCCTCGCCCGTCACGGTCCAGACGCCGCGTCCGGCCGGCATGTGGCGCGGCATGGAGCGGGGTCGAGCCCGAACGCGGCGGCGTCGTCGGGCGTCGCCTGCCGCAGCACCAGCCGGGCCGCGACCGCCGAGGAGACCCGGTGGTGGAACCCGGACCGGTCCGTGCTGAGCACCATCGTGACGCCCGCGCCCGGCCCGGTCCGCAGCAGCTCCTCGACGCGGTCGACCATCCGGCCGCCGTCCAGCTCGGCGTACCGGGAGAAGAACGCCTCCAGCCGGTCGAGCAGCACGACGATGTGCGGGAGCGTCTCGCCGCCCGCCTCCCGCTGCTCGGCCAGTGAACCGTGACCGGCGGCCGACAGCAGGCGCTGGCGGCGGACGACCTCGGCGTGCAGGGCGTTCAGGAGGCGTTCGAGCCGTGGCGTGTCGGCGCCGTCGACGACGGCGCCGCAGTGCGGGAGCGTGGCGAGCGACGCGAGGGCCTGGTTGCCGCAGTCCACCGCGTACAGGTGCAGGTCGGCCGGTGAGGTGCCGCTCGCGAGGGAGGCGGCGAGCGTGCGCAGGACGGTGGAGCGGCCCGCGCGCGCCATGCCCGCGACGGCGACCGGCCCGGTGCGTTCCAGGTCGAGCGTGAACGCCTCCTGTGACTGCTCCGAGGGCCGGTCGGCGAGGCCGAGCACGGCGACCGCCGGGTGGGCGGGCTTCTCGGCGTCCGGCACGTCCCCGAGGGCGACCTGGTCGGGCAGCGGCGGCAGCCAGGGGCGCGGCGGCCCGGCGAGGCCGGCGTTCTCGGCGGCGCCGCGGATCGCGGTGACCAGCTCGCTGAGGTCGGTACGCCCGTGCGCGGCGTCCTCCTCGTTCGCGTGAGCCTCGTTCGTGATGCGGCCGAGGGCCTCGATGCGGCGGACCGACACCCGTACGGGCGGGCCGTCGTGCCCCTCACCGGTATCGGTCGGGCGCGGCACGCCGACGCGCGCGGCCTGAAACGCGGTCAGCTCGCCGTGGCCGGTCCGCACGTACGCGCGGCCGGGGCGGCGTACCGGGATGCGGGAGGCGTCGGGGGTGTCGATGACGTCGAGGGACTCCGCCGTCGACGTCACCCGCAGGCAGATCCGCAGGTTGAGGTTGGCGCGCAGGTCCGCGGTGACCACGCCGCCGGGCCGCTGCGTCGCGAGGATGACGTGCACGCCGAGGCTGCGGCCCCGCATGCCGATGCCGACGACGCCAGAGACGAAGTCGGGCAGTTCCTCGGCGAGCGAGGCGAACTCGTCGACGACGATGACGAGCCGCGGCAGCCGCGCGCCCGTACGCGCCCAGTAGTCCTCGATGTCCTTCGCGCCGGCCGTGGCGAACAGCCGCTCGCGGCGGCGCAGCTCCGCCGACAGGGAGTCGAGCGCGCGGCGTACGAGGTGCCCGTCGAGGTCGGTGACCAGGCCGACGCAGTGCGGCAGGTCGGCACAGGCCGCGAAGGCGCTGCCGCCCTTGTAGTCGACGAGGACGAACGTGAGGGCGTCCGGGGTGTTCGAGGCCGCGAGCGAGGCGACGAGGGTCTGGAGCAGCTCGGACTTGCCGGAGCCGGACGTCCCGGCGATCAGGCCGTGCGGGCCGTCCTGCTTCAGGTCGACGCTGACCGGGCCGGTGGGGCCGACGCCGAGCAGGGCCTTGGTGCACCGGCCGTTCGTGCTGGCCTTCCAGCGCCGGGCGACCGTCTCCGGCGTGACCGGGTCGATCCCGGCGACGCCGAGGAATTCCGCGCGGTCGGGCAGCGCCGAGTCGCCGCCGCGCTCGCCGAGCAGCCGCAGCGGCGCGAGCGCGCGCGCCGCCGCGCAGGCGGCCTCGGCGACCAGCCCGTCGGCGAGGACGTCCTCCATCGGGGCGAAGCCGGTACGGCGCAGCGTGACGCGTGACCCGGAGGACGTCTCGGCGACGAGGGTCGCGCCGCACTCGTCGGAGAGGGCGTTCTCCTCGGTGTCCAGGCACAGCACGTGGACGCCGACGGCGGGGCCGGTGCTCAGCAGCTCGCCGAGCCCCGCCAGGTCGCGCAACCGGCGGGCACCGTCGAGGATGACGATCATCGCGCGGCCCGGCGGGGGGCCCTGGACCAGCGCGCTGCGCTGTTCGGCGGTCCGCTCGTCCACGAGACGGCGGAGTTCGGTCAGCCGCGCCTCGGCCTGCGTCGCGTCGGTGGCGACCATGCGCGCGCAGGCGAACGCCGACGAGGCCGGCAGGGTGTGCGGCAGCCAGGTCGCCCAGTCCCAGTCGCCGGCGGTGTCGCGGCCGGTGATGACCACCAGGCCCAGCTCGGCCGGCGAGTGCAGGGCCGTCGCCTGGACGATCAGCGCGCGGGCGACGGCGAGGGTCATCGGTCGCGGGCCCGCGACGCCGAGGACCCCGGCGCCCGGCAGGTCCACGGTGATCGGCACGTCACGCACGGTCGGCAGGGCCGGCCGCTCGGCACTCCGGGACGCGGCGTTCGGATCGGGGCGCAGCGCGAGGTTCGCGGGCCGGTCGGCGAGGCCGACGCGTAGCTGGAGGAAGTCCGCGTCGCCGGGGCGGCGCTGCCACAGCGTCGAGGCCGGGTCCGCGCCGTTCGCGCCGGTACGCCGTACCAGCGCCGCCGGGTCCGGATACGCCGCGCGTTCGGCGACCTCCTCGGCGGCGACCGCGCGGTCGAGGGCGGCCTCGAACGCGCCGCGCTCCCGCTCGTAGTCGGCGCGCGCGGCGGTGTACTCGCGGCGGCCCGAGCGCCGGTCGCCGATGACGTTCGCGACGGCCATCAGCGGCGACAGGCCCATCATCAGCAGGAGGTAGCTGCCGTAACCGCTCGGCAGGAAGAAGTAGAGGGCGCCGCACATCACGAGCGGCAGCAGGGTCGTCGCCCACGGCAGGCGGAAGCCGCGCGGCCGGTCGGGCGCCACCGGCACGATCAGCTCGGGCAGCGTGCGCGGCACGGCGATGCGCGGCGGGCGGTTGAACAGCCTGGTGCCGCCGTCGACGGTCAGCTCGGCGTCCCCGGCCGCGGGCCGCCGTACGGCCAGCATCGACTCGCCGAGGCCGACCACCTGGTCGCCGGCCAGCGTCAGCTCGCCGTCGAGCCGCCACGCGCCGAACCGGATGCCGTTCGCGGACCCGGCGTCCGTCACCGTGACACCGGAACCGTCGGTGGAGGCCAGCAGGTGCGCGTGCGACCGGCTCACCTCGGGGTCGGGGAGCAGCAGGCCGTCGCGGGCGGCCCGCCCGACGGACAGGGCGCCGCCGGGCGTGAGCGGGCGCACGATGCCGGCGTGCAGTCCACCCACGACGGCGGCTTCGAGGACCCCACCCGAGCCGCCGTCGAGGCGCACCGTGCCGTTCGCGGCACCGATGTCGATCGTCGCCCCGGCGGTCAGGCCCGCCGCGTGGAGCGGCAGGTCGTCCCTCAGCGGAACGGGCGGTGAGCCGGCCGGGCCGGTGCGCACGGCGATCGGCGCGTCGGCCGGCCCCACCACGTCGGCGAGCGCACGGCGGAGGTCGCCGACCGTCGCCCGCTCGTCGGCCTCGACGGTCAGGGCGACGGCGTGACCGTCCGCCTGCGCCACCAGGTCGAGGTCCATGCCGCGGCTTAGTTGGCGGCGTGGTCGATCGCCATCTTGCGGCGGTCGACCTCCTGGGACGCGTCGGTCAGCTCGTTCGCCATGGCGTCCAGCGCCGGGCGGAACTGCGACTCCCAGACCTGGCGGAACCGGTCGGCGGCGCCGCCGGTCCAGGTCGTGGAGCCGATGAGCGCGCTCAGGTTCTGCTTGAGGTCGTGGACCTCGTTGCTGCACGTGCCGAGCTTGCGGGACAGGGCTTCCAGCTCGGGCAGATCCGCCTGGATCATCGGGTCTCTCCTCAGGTCGGTGCGGGCCCTCGGTCCCGCGGTGACACCGAAGCTAGACGCGCGCGACGCCGGGCGAAATCGGAAGACCTCCCCAGCTAGCGGACGCCGAGGGCGGACGAAGAACGCGAAGCCACGGTTCTGCGCGTGTTCCAGGTCGTGCTGATTCCTGATCTGCTGCAAACGATGCATTCAGGTCATCCGGTCGGAGGACAACCCCGGCCTCGGGGAGGGTTCACGATCGCGACGGTCGTCGGCGCCGAGGTCGGCCAGGTCGAAACCGCGATTGGTGGCATCGTCACCAGCAGCGGCGCGGACCTCGCAGATCTAGCGGCTGCCAGACGCAACACTGAAGCCTGGGGAGCGACTCCCCAACGAGCGGAGCCTGGCCGTCTCGTACTCCGTGGCGCTCGGGAGCTTGGGCCACGCCTAGACCTCCGCCATCGTAGGGACGTCGACCGGGAGAACATCGGTCAGTGCGTCGACGCTTGAACCGCACGCTGAACATCGCTGCACCACCCCAGGATCGTCCTCGGCCACGGCCCACCAGCGTCCGGCGGCTCATAGCCCAGGAGCGCTCCGGCGGCCTCGATGGGCGAGTCCATATGGTCAGTGGCCGGTGGTTCCAGGCGTGGGTTGCGATGGTGTAGAGCTGCTGACGACCGCCTCAGCCGAGTTGCTCGGCGGCCGCGGGTGCCATATCGGCAGACTGAAACGCATGTTCGATGATTGCCGGAACGGCAACAACTATGGCGATACTCGGTGACCGAGCTGACTGGGCAAATACTGGGCACAAGATGTGGGCATTTACTGGGCACCTTTGAGACACTGGGACCATGACCACACCAGGAGCAGCAGCGACCGTCGCTCTTGTGGAGGAAGTCCGGGCGCTCTTGCGCGCGGGGCTGCCTGTTCAGACGGACCGATGCGGGCCCGGCCTTCTCGCACTACGTGGCGTCCGTGCCAGAGCTCTCAACCCTGACGAGCCAGCCAGCCGTACGCGGGCCCTGGACGGCCTCCTCCGCGAACAACTCGATCGCTTGGAGAACGTCGAGCTGGCCGAACCGGCTCGGCTGCTGTTCGGCGCCGAGCCGTCGACATCAGGGACGACACTGACTCTTCGGCGCATGGTGGCAGCACGGGCGGCCGGCTATGAAACCCACCACTTCCGGAAGCGAATCGAGCCGAAGTTGCTGGATCTGGTCACCTGGCAGCTGCAACGCGACAGCGAAGAGTTCTCCACGCGGCACGCCGAGCCGCCCGAGCTGCACGTGACTTCCGGTCCGCTGGCGCTCCCGGCCGACGTGTTTGCCTGGGAGGCAGCCGAGCACCAGCACGCGATCACACGCCTGTGGGGCGCGGTGTACCTGCTGCGTGCCGAGCTGCTGACGGTCGCCCGCTTGCAGAGCATGAACGCCGCAGCCGAGGAATTGACGGAGTCCGTGAACGTCGCACTGTGGCGGCACGCGCTCGTCCTGGCCGCCAGCGAGCGCTACCGGGCCGCCTACGGCGCGGTGCTGCTGCACGCCGCAACCACACTCGGCGCACACGAGATCGCCTCATCTGCCGGTTGGACGCCCGAACACACTGCCGATCAGGACCGCATCCTCATCGAGTGCGCCGACCCGGAGCAGGGTCTGGCCGACTTCTTCGCTGCTCTGGCTGAAGCCGAGGGCGGCGCCGAGGTCGCCGAGACCTGGCAGCGGGCATTCACTGGCCACAGCCGCCGACCCGACAGAAAAGGACAGCACACATGAGTCTTGAACAGCTCTTGGACCCCACGACGACGCCTCGCCGGTACGTCGTGACCGGCGGTCCATCGGCGGGGAAGGAAGCCGTGATCGCGGAAATCCAGGAGCGTGGCATCCCGTGCACGTACGGGGAGCCTGCACGGGAGATCTACCGCGAGCACCGCGACCGCCTCGGCCGGCACCTGCAAGTCGGCGACCGGCGCGCGTACTCCCGCGACGTGATGGACGCCTTCATCGCCGAGTACTCCGAGCACACGGCCGGTCTGCGGTTCTACAACCGCGGCATCCCGGACGGGTATGGCTGGGATGCCTTCTTCGGCCTCGGGCCCTATCCCGAGCTTGAAGAGGCGTCCCGCGTCTACCGGTACGACGCGGTGTTCGTACTGGATTCTCTGGACGACTTCGACTCCGAAGACGACCTGGTCTGGGCCAAGGAACGCGAGATCCGCCGCGTCCACGAGCTGATCATCCAGGGCTACTACGACGCCGGCTACCGGCCGGTGTTCGTACCCGCCGACGAGGCCGGCCGCCGCGTCGACTTCATCCTCGCCAACATCTCCGCCCCCATCGACTGACCGGGAAGGCCCTCATGAGCAACGGTTTAGTGGAGATCATCAGCCCTAACAACGTTCTCGCGAACGCGATGCTGCGCAGCGTCGACATGGTCCGCCCGCGGCTACAGGCGACCAACCCCGATCGGGTCGCGTTCTGCGTCGGCACCCAGATCAACGGGACGCCTCACCTGGGTACCTCCCTGGTGCAGACCGCTGCGTTCCTGCTCGCCCAGGCCACCAAGCGCACCTTCAACGTCGACGCCGTCGTACGGTTCGGCGCCCTCGACAACGCCCCTCACGACGTGCGCTTGGACCCCGAAACCCACCACGCCTACCAGCAGACCTACCACCACGCCCTAGGCGCGCCTGCCGTCAACGATCTGATCGAGAAGTACTACCGGGGCCTGTTCGACTCCCTCGCCGATGCCACCGGCGTCGACTACGAGATCGAGACGTACTCAGCGCAGCAGGCCGACCCGGTGTTCCGCCACGAGTTCCTGGCCACCCTCGGCAATTGGAGGCGATCCGCTGGCCGCTGGCCCCTTCCCACGGCCAGGTCCACCTGCGTCTTCCCTGCACCGGAGTGCGGATGGGCCGAGAAACGCGCCGAGCGTACGCGACTGCTCCGCACCGGATCGGGCGGCGCCGACTTCGCCGCCGTGTGCACCGATCACGGCGACTACGAGGTGGCGGTGACGGCCGACAGCGGCAGCTACCTCGACCTCGCCACGCTGTACCGCAACCTCGTCAAGGAGCGGATGGCCGCACGCGACGAGGTCACGCTCTCAGTGATGGTCAAGGGCGGCGACTGGGCGTTCGGCTGCCAACTCGTCGACGAGGCATTCGCCCAACTGCCCGGCCCGCCGCCTCCGCCACGGATCTTCACCCCCATGGTGCTCACCGACACCGGCGCGAAACTATCCAAGTCCCTCATCCGTGAGGGCAAGGTCCCGCCGCCGCCCGGTGCCCGGCCGTGGATGCTGGACGTCACCGCATGGGAAGGCGACACTGACTCCTACGTCGATGTTCTCGTCTGGCTCGTCGGTCAGATGATCGCCGACCCGAAGCACTTCTACCGCAGCTACACCACACAAGAACTGGATCAGCTCATGACCAGGCGCCCCGACACGGCCCCGGGCATACGCGCGCGTGAGATGAACCTGTACCGCCGCTACTTCGACCTGGTCGCCGCAGGTCGCAAGACGATCGAGGTCCGCGTCCAGTACCCGAACCTGCGCAACCTCAAGGCCGGCGACCACATCCGGTTCGTGTGCGGTCGCGACGACGCGCTCACCCGCGTCAAGCGCGTCACGAAGTACCCCAGCTTCGAAGCGATGATCGACGGTGAAGGTCCCGCGAACGTCAACCCCGACAGTCCCCGCGAGCAGCAGCTCGCCAACATCCGGCGCATCTACGGCCCCGAGAAGGAAGCCCTTGGCGTCCTGGCAATAGAGATCGAACTCCTTGCCCCTGAGGTAAGTCCCTGACTCTCTGCGCTATGACGAAGACCGCCCCGTCCTCGTCGGAGGGTGGGGCGGCTTCACGTTTGCGCAGGTCACATAACCTCACGACATGCTGTGGGTCGAGTCGTCCAACTCGGCCGCCATGACGGGCGCGGTCCTCACCGGTGGATCCGCGTCAGCTGGCCGGCGTGCTCTTCGGCCGGGGCTACTACCGAGACTTTGATGCGGCACTCGCGCACGTGGATGTTGGCAGCCCGGTAGAGGTGGTCACTTTCCCACCTGCCGAAGTCGATCATCTCGGGTCGACGCCTGGACCGTACGCTGACCGCTCGGCACTGCTATTCCCGGCCGTGCCTATCGACCCAGGCGTCGACTACAAGGCGAACCTCCGCCGCCAGCTCCTCCGGCGTGTCCGTCTCGGCCATGATCTGTCCGGTCACGGAGTCCGAAAGCCATGGGTATCTCAGGTATCGGTCATGGCCGCTGCCCGATGAGGCGGAGGTCGTCCGGTGTGATGAGCTTCGTGGTGAGGGCGTACTCGGCGAGTGAGCTGAGGGCGTTCCAGCCCTGGAGGTTCGGCACGCCGGCGTTGGTGAGCCGGGTGCGGATGTACTCCACGCGCTTCACGAGCGTCGTACGCGGCCAGCCGAGGCGCTTGGCCGCCGCGTCGTACGAGCGCGGGCTCGGGTCGTAGCGCCGCCCCTCGTGCAGGTAGCCGGCGAACAGCGCGACCAGCGCGAGGCGGTCCGCGTCGTTGATCATCACGTCCTGGCCGGCGGCGGTCGGCTGGCCGGGCACCACGGTGGAGGGTCCGTCCAGGGCGGGGGGCGGCCCCTCGAAGATCAGCTCGTGCTTGGCGCCGGTGCCGTCCACGATCACACGTACGCGGCCCTCGATGGCGTCGCGCTGGCCCGGCGCGAGCACTCGCCGCAGGCCTGGCCCGTCGACGACGGCGAAGGGACGGCTCGCGCTGCGGTTCGTCACGAACCAGACCTCGCCGAACCGTTCGACCTCGCCCGCCAGACGCGAGATCGCCGCGTCATCGGGGTCGAGGCAGAGGGTGCAGCTCTCGGCCCGGCCGAAGGTGAAGGTCTCGCCGGGTGAAAGGCGGTATTCGTCCCCGCCAGCCAGAATCGTCAGGCCGGGGTCGTCCGGTCCGGGATCCATCTGTGTCCTCCTGCTGAAGCGGCTTTTGGGAAAGGTGTGCCATAGCGCCGCGTGTTTCTCCGTTTATAGTCTTGCCGCGCTGGCAGCAACCGGCTTCGAAGGGTGAATTTTGTGAGCGGATCCCGTCGCCCCGCCTGGTTGCGCTTTCCCAAGGGGCAGGCCGGCCGCGCGGGCGCCGCCATGGTCACCGTGATGCTGCTCGTCACGGCACTCGCCGTCGGCACCGGCATCGGCTACTCGGTCTCGCGTCCCCTTCTCGGTGACGGGTCGGCGTACCTGTCGCGCGGGCACACGGTCGCCCACGTCAACGGCGAGACCGGCAAGTCCGACGCGCAGACCGCCGTGCAGCTCGCGACCGGCTCCGAACCCGTGCAGACCGTACGCCTGCCCGACGGCCGGGTCGCCATCGTCAACAAGGGCACCGGCGCCGTCACGATGCTCGACGGCGCCACCATGGCGCCCACCGGCCCGCCGATCCAGAACCCCGGCGCCGGTGACCAGATGGACGCCCTCGCCACCCGCACCGGCGGCTACCTGGTCGACAAGAAGACCGGCACGGTCAGCCCGCTGACGTCGCCCGGCGGGCCCGCCGCGCCCGCGGTCGCCATCCGGCAGGGCATCGTCATGGCCGTGCCCGGCGGCGACTCGGTGTGGGTCCTCACCAAGTCCCAGCAGGTCGTCGAGGTCGCGAACGGCCACGCGGTCCGCACCGTACGCCTCGGCGCCCCGGCCATCGGGATCACCGTCGCCGACGGCCACACGGTCGCCGTGGCGAACACCGGCCGCGCGTACGTCATCGACTCCGACGAGCCGCACTCCATCGGCGACCTCGGCGTCACCGGAGGCGGCGTCGTCCTCGGCTCCTGGCGCGGCGCGGGCCGCTACGTCCTGGCCGTCGACCGTACGAGCGGCAGGGCCACCGCGCTCGACCCGCGTACGGGGCACGCCGCGCACGTCACGCTGCCGGTCGCGGACGGCGCGAAGCTCGACGCGCCCGTCGTGCTCGGCGCCGACGTCTACGTGCCGGACTACAGCAAGCCGCAGCTCTGGATGTTCAACGCGTCGTCCGGGTCGATGCGCGACGGCGCGCTGCCGGTGCCCGGCAAGGCCGGCGGCACCTTCGACCTGACGGTCAGCGGCGGCCACGTCTGGGCCAACAGCCAGTACGACCGCCGCGCCCTCATCGTGGACGGCGACGGCCGCGACCACACCGCCGACAAGGGCGCGGGCCCGGACGTCGACGACTCCCAGGCGGGACCCCCGACGCCTCCGGACCCGGCGCCCGCGCACCACACGACGCCGGTGCCCTCCGAGCCGCCGCCGCTGAAGGCCGAGCCCCGTACGCAGCCGGTACGCCGCGACAAGGTGCCCTCGGTGCTCGGGATGTCCCACGGCGAGGCCTGCAAGGTCATCCGGGGCGCGGGCCTCACGTGCGCGACGAACAAGGACCCGGCCCCGGCGACCGATCCCGACCAGTTCGGGGTCGTCTCCGCGCAGACCCCGAAGGCCGGCACCAAGCCGTCGGGCCGGAAGGTCACCATCACCTACCCGGACCACTTCACGATGCCGTCCGTCCTCGGGCAGACGCAGGGTGAGGCGTGCTCGCGGCTCCGGGCGTTCACGATGACGTGCAGGCGCACCGTGGGAGCCGCCGCGACCGGCGCCGCCAAGCCGGGCACGGTCGCCCAGCAGACCCCGCCGGCCGGGACGGTCGTGACCGAGAACTCCACCGCCCAGATCGTGTACTACAGCGGTGTCGGCACGGCGCACGACTACGTCGGCCAGAGCATCGACGCCGCGTGCGGCCAGGCCGAGGCCGACGGGTTCACCTGCGTACGCCAGGAGGGCAACACCGCCGCCGGCACCGGGCAGCAGCCGGGCACGGTCTACGCCCAGACCCCGCCGAAGAACACCCGGCACCCCATCAAGCAGCCGGTCACGCTGACGTACTACAGCCCGAACAACGACCTGCCGAGCTACGTCGGGAGCACCGACCCGAACGGCGCCTGCGCGGACGTCAACGCCCGTGGGTTCGTCTGCAACCTGGTCCCGCAGCTGTTCCCGAGCACGAACAAGGTGGAGCAGCAGGACCAGCCCGCCGGCCGTCAGCCGATCGGGACGCAGGTCACGCTCCGCTACTCACCGTGGCAGCTCATCGAGTACATGATCTACCGGCGCGACAACAACGCGGCCGTGTGGGCCCTGCGCCCCCGCGGTGCCATCCCGAACAACTACGGCGAACCGTCGTGGCACGTCGGCTGGGGGTACCGGGTCGGCGAGGCCATCCCCGCGCCGAGCGCGATCAACGGCTTCGCCTGCGTGGCGGGCAACGGCAAGTGCCGTGGGATGGACCAGAACCACTTCTACTCCAAGTCGACCACGCCCCTCGGCGCCCCGTGGAACGACCCGACACCGGCCGCGACGTTCATGGACTGCGCCGCCGCCCCGGGCTCGAAGATGATCTACCGGGTGTGGCGGGACGAGGGCAACATCCGCAAGTACGGCATCACCGACAACCCCGCCGCCAACGGGTGGCCGAACAACGAGCCTCTCGGCTGCGTCTGGCCCTGACGCTTGGGGACGGTGTGCCATGTCGCGATGGGGCGTCCGTTTGTAGTCTTGCCGCGCTGGAAGTCACCGGCTCGAAGGATGAGATGTCGTGAACCGTCGCCCCGATTGGCTGCGCCTTCCCAAGGGCCCGGCCGGCCGCGCGGGCGCCGCCGTGGTCACCGTGATGCTCCTCGTCACCGTGCTCGCCGTCGGCACCGGCATCGGCTACTCGGTCTCGCGTCCCCTTCTCGGTGACGGGTCGGCGTACCTGTCGCGCGGGCACACGGTCGCCCACGTCAACGGCGAGACCGGCAAGTCCGACGCCCAGGCCGCCACCGAGCTGGCCACCGGGTCCGAGCCGATCCAGACCGTGCGCCTGCCGGACGGCCGCGTCGCGATCGTCAACAAGAAGACCGGCACCGTCACGATGCTCGACGGCGCCACGATGGCGCCGACCGGCCCGCCGATCCCGAACCCCGGCGGTGGCACCCAGATCGACGCCGTCGCCACCGACTCCGGCGGCTACCTCGTCGACAAGAAGGGCGGCACGATCAGCCAGCTCGCGCCGCCCGGCAAGCCGGCCGCGCCCGCCGTCGCGATCCAGCAGGGCATCCTGGAGGCCGTCCCGAGCGGCGACTCGGTATGGGTGCTCACCAAGGGGCGGCAGGTCGTCGAGGTCGCGAACGGCCGCGCGGTCCGTACGATCCGCCTGCCCGCTCCCGTCACCGGGATCACCGTCGCCGACGACCACCCCGTCGCCGTGACCACCACGGGCCGCGCGTACGTCGTCGACTCCGACGAGCCGCACTCGATCGGCGAGCTGGGCCTGTCCGGCACCGGCGTCGTGCTCGGCTCCTGGCGCGGCGCGGGCCGCTACGTCCTCGCCGTCGACCGTACGGGCGGCAAGGTCGCCGTCCTGGACCCGCGCACCGGGCGTACGGCGCGCGCCGCGCTGCCGGTCACCTCCCGCGCGAAGCTCGACGCCCCCGTCGTCCTCGGCAGTGACGTCTACGTGCCCGACTACTCACGTCCGCAGCTGTGGAAGGTCGACGCCACGACCGGCACGGTCCGCCACGACGCGCTGCGGGTCCCCGGGCAGTCCGGCGACGACTTCGACCTGACGGTCAGCGGCGGCCACGTGTGGGCCAACAGCCAGTACGACCGCCGCGCGCTCATCGTCGACGGCGATGGCCGCGACCACACCGCCGACAAGGGCGCCGGGCCGGACGTCCGCGACTCGCAGTCGTCGCGCGAGCCGTCGCCGCTCAAGACCCCGCACCACATCCAGGTCCCGGCGGGTCCGCCGGCGCTGCGGCAGGACACCGGGCCGGGTCCGGACGTACGCCCGACGCGTAAGCGGCCGGTCGAGCCGCTGAAGGTCCCGTCCGTGGTCGGCCTGTCCTCCAAGGCCGCGTGCCGCCTGATCCGCAGCGCACAGCTCAGCTGCGCGCCGAAAGCCGACGCCACCCCGGTCGTCGACCCGGAGCAGCTCGCCGTCGTGTCCGCGCAGGACCCGTCGCCGGGCGGGACCCCCGCCGACAAGAAGGTCACCATCACCTACCCGGACCACTTCACGGTGCCGTCGGTGGTGGCGCAGACCCAGGGCGAGGCCTGCTCGCGGCTCAAGGCGTTCGCGATGACGTGCTCGGCGACAATCGGCGCGCCCGCGACCGGCACGAACCAGCCCGGCATGGTCTACCAGCAGACCCCGCCCGCGGGCAGCGTCGCGACGGCCGGGACGAAGGCCGCGCTCGTCTACTACAGCGGCACCGGCACGACCCACGACTACACGGGACAGAACATCGACGCGGCCTGCGCCCAGGTGCAGGCCGACGGGTTCGCGTGCACGAGGCGCGAGGGCGTCACGGCGGCGGGCACCGGCCAGCAGCCGAACACCGTCTACCAGCAGAACCCTCCGCCGAACACCACGCGTGACATCAAGCAGCCCGTCACGCTCACGTTCTACAGCCCGACCAACACGCTGCCGAGCTACACCGGCGGCTCCCCGGACACCGCGTGCGCCGACATCACCGCGCGCGGCTTCACCTGCAAGCGGATCGAGGAGCCCGCCCCGACCACCAACGTGGTCCAGGCGCAGGACCAGCCGGCGGGCAACTACCCGATCGGCACCGAGATCGGCATCCACTACTCGCCGTGGGCGCTCGTCGACTACTACATCTACGAGCACAACACCCTGCCCGTGTGGGCGCTGCGTCCCCAGGGCAACATCCCCGCGGGGTTCGGGCGGTCGCCGATCCACGTCGGCTTCGCGTACAAGCCGGGTGAGGCCATCCCGGGCGCGCAGAACGTCAACGGCTTCTTCTGCACGGCCGGCGGCACCAAGTGCGAGGGAATGGCCGACAACCACTTCTACTCACAGGTCGGCTCCTACGCGGACGCGAACTTCCAGGGCCCGACGTCGATGGCGACGTTCATGCCCTGCGGCGGCGCGGGCACCACACCGCTCTACCGGGTGTGGAAGGACGTCGGGGCGGAGCGCCACTACAGCCTCACGGGCGACCCCGCGGGCTGGGGCGCGGAGGGCAGCGAGCTGCTCGGCTGCCTGTGGCCCTGAGCGCTACCTCGCCGTGCGCACCCACATGGTGAACGCCTCGATGGCCTTGATGACGTTGTCGCAGCGTACGGAGTGGAACATGTCGAAGGTGTGCTGCGCGCCCGGGAACTCGGCGTAGACGACCGGAGCGCGTGACACGTCACGCAGGGCTTCGGCGAAGCGGCGGGCCGGAGGCGCCGGCAGGATCGTGTCGTGGTCGCCGTGGGCGACGAAGAACGGCGGCGCGTCCGCGTGGATCCGCCCCAGCGCGGACGCCTCCTCGCCCATGTGGGCGCCGTAGTAGCCGTACATGGAGATGGCGCCGGTGACGGAGGTGTCGGCGGTCTCGAAGCCGGGCTGGTAGCGCGCGTCGTTCGCGGTGAGCGCCGCCAGGGAGGCCAGCTGGCCTCCGGAGGACCCGCCGGCGACGAACACGACGCGCGGGTCGGCGCCGAGGCGTACGCCCTCGTCGCGGACCCAGGCGAGCGCCCTCTTCACGTCGACGAGCTGGTCGGGGAACGTGCCGTGCGGGATGAGGCGGTAGTTCGCGCTGACGCAGAGCCAGCCGTGGCTCGCCAGCCGGTAGATCAGGGGAAGGCCCTCGCGGTCCTTCCGGCCGCGGGCCATCCGGCCGCCGTGCAGGTGCACCAGCACCGGGCTGCGGTCGGGGCGGGAGCGGTGGCGGTAGACGTCCAGGAGGTTGCCCGGGAACGCGTCGCCGTACCGGATGTCGGCCAGGTGCTCGACGTCACGGCGGCGTGCGAACGCCGGGCGTACCAGGGCGGCGCCGGTACGGAAGCGAGGCCTGGGGCCGCCGGCGTGCCAGTCCGCGCCGAGGCCTTCGTCCAGCGCGCGCTCGACCACCCGGCCCGCCGAGGTGGCGCGCCCGGCGACGGCGAACAGCGCCGCCACGATGACCACGCAGAGGCCGAGCGCGACACCGCCTAGGGCCGGCTCCGTGTCGCCTTCGGCGAAGGCCAGCACCGAGCACGCGACGAGCCAGTACACCGCGATCGACGGCACCTCGTTGATGATGAAGCCGAACCGGAAGCTCCCCGGCAGGCGCCACGGCGCGAGCGCGCACAGCGTGCACCAGCCGAGGAAGAGCACCGACACCAGATAGCCGAGGGGCATGGCGGGACGCTAGCACCGGACAGGCGCTAGCAGGGGGTGCGGTCCGCCACCATCACGGTCAGCTCCTGCCAGATGTCGGAGGCCGCGGCGCGTACGAGCGCGACCGGCTCCTCGTCGCCCGGAAGGTCGTCGGCGATCGCCTCGGGCAGGTCGGACAGCACCCGCCAGAGGCCGTGCTCACCGGCGTCGAGCACCTCCAGCCGCCCCTCGCGCGTCACGCGCGCCGTGCTCCAGCCGTCGTCGGCGGGCTCCTGCGCGTCGTCCTGCCCGGAGGTCCACTCCAGGGTCCAGCGGCAGGTCAGGTGGTGGACGAGGGTGCGGAGGCGTGCGGTCTCCTCGTCGGACAGGCCGGGTGCGTCCAGGGCGGCGCGTACGGCGGCGTCGCCGGGCGCGGTGAGGTCCAGCAGGCGCTCCAGCGCGGACCGCGACGTGATCAGCAGGCCGTGGCCGTCCGGCGCGGGCCTCGGACCCATGCCCGTGACCGACGACAGCCACACCGGCAGCGCCGACGCGAGCAGCCGCTCCGGCTCGGCGGCCTCGCGTACGGCCTGGGCGAGGGGGCCGCGGCGCTGGACGGTCCAGATCTCGTCGCCGGCGACGGTCAGCCTCGCCTCGGCGACCGGGACACCGGGTTGCTCCGGGTCCTCCGGTGCCTTCAGCGGCGGGCGGCCCGCCATCGCGCGGCGCGCCGCCGGAAGCTCCGCGGCGTACCGCGTGGCCGGGGAGACCCAGCAGGTCACCTCGCCGTCGCGGCTCATCAGCGTCTCGATCGCCATGCCGCCGCCGTTGCGGTCGATGGCCGCGTGCAGCAGGCGCGTCGCGCCCCGGAGCGTCTCCGGCGGGTCGACCGTCGCGTCGATCGGGAGCACCGAGGGGAACCAGCCGGTCAGCCCGGCCGTGGCGTCGTCGAGGAGCGCGGACGGCGCGATGTCCGCGAGGTCGGCGGGGGCGGCGGTGCGGACCACCGCCGGGACCCCGCCCTGGCACGCCGGCGTCTCGACCCGCTCCCAGCGGGCCTGGCGCGGGTCAAAGGCCGACGACACCGAGTGCCTTGTCGCCGAGGTCCTTCGCGCCGTTCGCGACGGTGTCGGCGCCGTCGCCGATCGCGTCCATGCCGTCGGCCGCCGCGTCGCCGATCTTGTTCGAGATGTGGAACTTGTAGTCGAGCAGCGACCACGCCGTCCCCGCGCCGAGGCCGATCAGCATGCCCGGCGGGCCCGCCGCCGTGCCGAAGGCCGCCCCGGCCGCCGCGCCCGAGGCGGCGGCGACGCCCATGCCGGTCGCGACCTGCGCGCCGGTACGGCCGATCTTCTGCGTGGTGCTCAGGTTCGGGTTGGTGAAGTTGGAGTACGCGGTGAGGGCCCAGGAGGCGCCCGTGATGCCACGCCCGCCGTACTTGGAGAACTTGGCCAGCGCCGACGGCACGCCGTCGGTGGACGCGGCCTCGCGCGCGGCGGCCGAGGTGGCTCGCAGGGCCGTCAGGTTGCCGGCCTGGTACGTCTCGCCGGCCGCGAGCCCCTCGCGCAGCTGGTTGATGCCCACGCCCATCGCCATCGCGCGCGAGAAGGAGTTGATCGAGAACGACCCCGTGAACATGCTCAGCGCCTTCAGGCCCCAGCCGCTCGCGGAGAAGTAGTTCGACATCTCGGCGTACGCGGCCGCGGCGGCGCGCTTGGTCAGGTCGCCGGGGATGGGGTGCAGGGTGTTCGCGCTCGACCGCAGGCCACTGGCCGCGGTGCTGACCGTGTGCGTGACCTGCGCGGCCACCCCGCCGGGAACGCCGTCGGGCACCGTGACGCCGGACAGGCTGCGCGCCGCGCCCTCCAGGAGCGCGATCAGGTGTTCGACCTGCGGGATCGCGCTCTGAAGGTCACTCGCGTCGACCGAGATCGTGCTCACGGCTTGTCCTTGTCCGCGGCGGCTGCGGCATCCGCGTCCGCGCGCTGCTTCGCCTGCCGCCAGTTCCGCTGCTCGGTCTCCAGCGTGTGCGCCGCGTGGTCGAGCGACGAGGCGCACGAGCGCAGGTCGTTCGCGCTGCGCCCGGCCTGGTCCACGGCCGAGCCGAGCAGCGCGCGCGCACGCGTGGCGGCGGGGCCGGTCCAGCTGTCGACGGCGGGGTACGACGCGCCCGCGAGCGTGCCGGCGATACGCCGCAGGTCGGACGCGACCGCGCGGATCGCCTCCGGGTCCCCGTCCGGGTACGGTCCCAGCCCGGGCAGCGTGCCGGCCGTCACGTCGAGCCGGTGCCGGTGTTCCGCACCGCTCACCTCCGTAGGAATCCGCTGGGCACATCTGCCCGTGCGTCAGACGCTAACGGCGCTCCCATGCCCGCCGGTATGGGAAACCCTTTCCATACCCCCGTGCGGGCGCCGGCGGCAGACTCGGCGTACCGGGAGGTGGCGATGGGTACAGGCCAGCAGCTCGACGCGAACCAGGTTGCCGTCTGGCACGACGCGGAGGACCAGGTACGAGCCGAGATCCGCCGCATCGACGACGTCGTCGACGACATCAGCGGCGGTACGAAGAACCTGCACTGGCAGGGGCCGGGCGCGGGACGCTTCCGCTGGCGCACCGACCGCCGCGTGCGCGAGCTGAACGACCAGCGGGCGATGCTCGTCATGCTGCTGTCGCTCGTACGCCGCGCGGCCGACGCCGCGCCGCTGAAACCGGACGCCGCTCCGGCGAGACCTGACCCCACGCCGGCGAGACACCCGCACCACCCGCGGCCGAGGACCGGCGTGTCGGGGAACGGCGAGCTATGAACACGCTTCCGTGCGCGCTGTCCTCGGACGAGCTGCGCGCCGCCGCACGGCTGGCCGGCCTCGCGCCGCCGCCCGCCTTCGACCCCGGCTGGGCGCCTGAGGAGCTGGGCGTCGCCGACGCCGTCGCCGTACGCGGCCTGATGGCGCGCGGGCTCGCCGAGATACGCGACAACGACGTCGCCCTGACCGCGTCCGCGCGGTCCGCCCTGGACCCGCTGCTCGCGCCCGAGGCCCTGGTCGAGATCCACCAGGACGAGACCGCGGCCGGACGCCGCGGCCACCTGCTCGGAGAGTCCGCGAACGGCCTGCTCCTCGCCGCCGAGCGCTCGCCGTCGATCTGGGACCTGCGCGCCGTCGAGAAGGCGGTGCCCGCACTGCTGGCGATCGCCGGTCCGCTGGTCCCGGCGTACGCGCCGGCCGCCGGGGGCCCGTACACGGTCGGCGGCGATGCCCTCGACCGTACGGAGACGCTGCTCGCCCAGGGCGGCGCGGCGCATGTCCCCGAGGCGCTGCGGGGCGGCGGTCTCGGCGCCGCCGACGCCGCCGCGCTCGCCGGGGTCCTGGCCGCGATGACGTCCCTCGTGACGGTGCGCGCGGTGCGGCGTACCGGCGACACGAACCGTACGGCCGACGCGCTCACCTGGCTGGACGCCGGGCCCGCCGGGCTCTGGACAGTCGCGCCCGGCGACGACGACGCGACGTACACGATCACCGCCGCCGACCACGAGACCGTTCACGCCGCCCTCACCGACCTGCTCACCGGGGCCCTGGAGGAACAGCCGTGTCTCATGTCCTGACCCCGAAGCAGATCGCCCAGTACGCGTACGACGCCGGGTTCCGCGGCCAGGCGCTGACCACGGCCGTGGCCGTCGCGCTCGCCGAGTCCAGTGGCAACCCGCACTCGCACAACGCGGTGCCGCCGGACGACTCGTACGGCCTCTGGCAGATCAACATGCTCGGCGCGCTCGGCCCCGACCGGCGCGCGGACTTCCACCTGAAGTCCGACGCCGAGCTGTTCGACCCGGCGGTGAACGCCCGCGCGGCGTACTCGATCTCCTCGCACGGCACGTCGTTCGGGCCCTGGACGACCTACACGAGCGGCGCGTACCGGGACCACCTGGGCGCGGCGCGCAAGGCGGCGCAGGCGGTGACCGCCGACGGCGGCCATGATCACGGGCACGGGCACGGGCACGGCAAGAAGAGTTCGAGCGGCCGTGTCGTGCTCGACCTGGCCGAGCTGGCACGGCTCTCGCACCTGTTCGAGGACTCCGCGAACCGCGTCGAGCACACGCGCCTCGCGCTGCGCCGCCTCGCCACCGACGTGGAGCCCGCGCGGCTGAAGCTGCGCGACCAGGCCCTCGCCACGCTGATCTCCAACGTGCTCACCGCCGCCGACGCGCCGACCCAGCTCGCGCGGGCGGCGTCACGGCTCCAGCAGCAGGGCGTGTACGCGGAGAAGGTACGCCGTCTCGCCGAGCAGGCCGACGGCGGCGACGGGAAGTGGAGCCGCGCCGACGCCCGCAAGTTCGTGAAGTCGATCGGGCCGACGACCGACCCGTACGAGCGCGCGGTCAAGGAGGCACTCCTCGGCGGCGTCATCGTGCGCGGCGGGAAGCTCACCGGCCGCAAGGCCCCGTCGACCTCCGGCGGGAAGCTCCCGCCGCAGGGAGTCGCCGGGCTGACGAACGGCAAGGTGCCGCCGAGCAAACTCAGCTCCGTGGGTGACGGCGAGAAGATGACCAAGGCCGCGGCCTCGGAGTTCCGGAAGATGGACGCCGCGGCGCACTCGGCAGGCCTCGACCTGCACGTGAACTCCGGCTACCGCACGTACTCCGAGCAGGCCGCGCTCTACCAGCAGTACCTGAACGGCACCGGCAACCTCGCGGCCCCTCCGGGCACGAGCGACCACGGCCTGGGGCTGAGCGCCGACATCAACGTGACCGACCCGCACGTGCTCGCCTGGCTGCGCGAGCACGCCCACACGTACGGGTTCGTGAACGACGTCCCGAGCGAGAGCTGGCACTGGACGTACAAGCCCTGAATCGCGGCGAAAAACCAGGCACGATCCGCCCGAGTACTGTCATGCCGGGACCGACCGAAAGGTGATCTTCATGACGATTCTCGTGGACGCGGAGACGAGCGAGCGCGAGGCGCTGCTGGGGTTCCTGGGCGCGCAGCGCGGCGGCCTGCGCCGTGCCGCGCACGGGCTGACCGACGAGCGGGCCGCCGCGCGTCCCACCGTGAGCGGGCTGTCCGTCGGCGGGCTGATCAAGCACGCCGCGCTGTGCGAACGCGGCTGGATCGCGCTGATTCTCGGCACCGACCTGGGCGGGCGCGACCGGGACGACGAGTTCACGATGCGGGAGGGCGAGACCCTCGACGGCCTGCTGAAGACCTACGAGGAGGTCGCCGAGGAGACCGAGCGGATCGTACGCGGTCTGCCGGACCTGGAGGCGCGGGTCCCGCTGCCCGAGGCGCCGTGGGCCCCGCCGGGCGCGACCCGGTCGGCGCGGTGGATCCTGCTGCATCTGATCGCGGAGGCGGGACGGCACGCCGGCCACGCCGACATCCTGCGCGAGTCGCTGGACGGCGCCACCGCCCACGAACTGATCCGCGCCGTGAGCGGATGACGGCGGTCAGCTGAACCTGACCTGGCCCAGCCCGGTCCGCGCGAACTCCTCCGCCATCGCCGCCGCCCGCGTCTCGGCGCCGGCGCCGTGCAGGATGAACTCGATCCTCTCCTCGACGTTCGCCTTGCGGGCGGCGACGACGACGGCCGTGTCCTTCCCGGCGTGCCGGGGCTCGATCAGGCGTGCCTCATCCCCGGTCCTCGTGACCGGGGTCGACGTCTCGGTCCGGTCGGTGCTCGTGTCGTCGACGAACGCGTCGTGCGCCTCGTCGGCGTCGCTCTCCAGCCCGGCGCCGCGGTCGAGCTCGTACTCGATGCTCAGCGACTCGATCCCGTTCGCCGCGTACGTCGAGATCCAGCGGCAGGTGTGCCGCCGGACGTCGCGGTTGGAGTCGTCGCCGCGGCTGAACCGCCGGTCGATCACGGCGCCCGGCATCAGGTGCCGTGCCTTCGCGTCGAAGGCCTGGCACGTGTCGGGCAGGCCCAGCGCGTGCGGTCTGAACGGCCACGCGTCGCTCTTCCACGGCGGGTCGATCACGATGAGCAGGATCGCCCCGGCGGTCAGCCCGAACGCCGCGAGCTGCCGGAAGAACCCCACGTGGAAACGCTCCGCGTGGGCCGGCAGGGCCGTACGCGCGCGGATCTCACCGAGCTCACGGTCGAACACCGGGTCGGCGCGGAACCACAGCCGTGCCGGGGCGCGGAGCCTGACGGGCAGGCCGCGCGGCCGGTGGAGCACCACCGTCTCCCGCAGCGGCCCCCGGCGTACCTCGATCCAGGTGACCTGTCCGTACGGGATGAGCAGCGGGAGCCACGGCGGCCGGTGGACGGTGACGCCGTAGTCGTCCAGGACCGTACGGCCGCCGAGGGACATGAGCGGGCGGCCCACCAGGATCGCCAGGACGGCGAGCGTCGGAACGACCAGCGCCGGGAAGTCGCCGAGCAGCGCCATCGTCGCGTACAGGGCCGCCGCGACGGAACCGGCCACGACGGAGGTCCAGGAGAGCCATCTGGTCGCCGGAGACGGGCGCAGCACGTCGGGTTCTCGAACCGGCTCCGGCATGAGTTCCCCCCTTCGCTGTCAGGCGCGTGACCTCCGCATCGGCGAGCCCTCGCCGGGCGGCCGTCCGGTCTCGATCGGGATCGTGACGACCAGTGACGTGCCGTGCCCGACCGGGCTGATCAGGTCCAGGGTCCCGCCGAGCGCCTCCACGCGATCCTTCAGGCCGGCCAGCCCGGATCCGCGCGCCGGGTCCGCGCCGCCCAGCCCGTTGTCGTGGATGGAGAGCCGGAGGGTGCGGTCCGCGACGCCGAGGTCGACGCGCACCTTCGTGGCGTGGGCGTACTTGGCGACGTTGGTGAGGGCCTCGGAGACCGTGTAGTAGATCGCGACCTCGATGGGGCCGGTCAGGCGCCGGTCGATCCCCAGGTCGAGCTCGACGGGTACCCGCGAGCGCTGCGCGAGCGCCCTCAGCGCCGACCGCAGGCCGCTGCGCGACAACGCCACGGGATGCAGGCCGCGCGTGATCTCCTGAAGGTCCGCGAGCACGTTCGACAGGCCTTGCGCAGTCCTGGCGAGCTGCCCCCTGAGCTGCGTCTGGCCCGGCGGTACGTCGGCGAGGGCGGCGCGCAGGCGGTACTGGAGCGAGACGAGCCGTTGCTGGGCGACGTCGTGCAGGTCACGTTCGATGCGGCGGCGCACCTCGTCGGAGGCCGCGACGATACGGGTGTGGGAGTCGAGGAGCTTGCTGCGGTTCTCCGCGTTGGCGATCGCGGTGGCGAGCAGCTCCATGAAGTCCAGCATGCGCGCCTCGGTGTCGCAGGGGAGCGGCACCGTGTCGTAGGACAGGATCGTCGCGATGCCCCACAGGTGACCGTCGACGACCAGCGGCGCGCCGATGACCTGGTGCATGCCGTGCCGGCGGGTCCAGATGCCGATCTTGCTGGTGGAGGCGTCGTGGGAGACGCGTGCGGGTGCCCCGGTGCCGCGCACCGCCGCCGCGGCGGTGCCCGGCTCGATCGGCCAGTGGCCCTCCAGCGGCGGCATGAGGTCGGGCACCCCCGGCGCCGACCAGTGGCCGACCGACAGCGCCATGTCGCCCGGGTCGAAGCGGCAGACCAGCGTGTAGTGGGCGCCGCGGAACCGGCCCAGCTCGGCGGCGACCGAACTGAAGATCTCGATCGGCGACACGCTGCGCGCGATGAGCGTCGCGACGCGGCGGAGCGAGCCCTGCTCCTCGACCGCGCGGTGCAGCTCGTCCTGGCTGATCTTCAGCGCGCTCGCCATCGCGTTGAACACGTGCTCCAGCGCGCCCATCTCGTCGGAGGAGGTCTCGGGGACCCGTACGGTCAGGTCGCCCGCGGTGATCGCGTTCGCCATCTGGGAGGAGCGCTGGACCGGGCGCAGGACCGCGCGGGTCAGGTAGCCGGAGAAGAAGAAGATCAGGAACAGCGCGCCGGCGGCCCCGGACGTGGCGATGAGCGTGGCCAGCCGCGCGTCACGGTCGGCGCGTTCCTCGAACGAGGAGGCGATCGCGCGCTGGATCCGCTGGAAACGGTCGAACTGCGTACGGAGCAGCGTGAGACGGCGCTCACCCTCCACGATCGACGTCGCGGTGCTCGTCGATCTCGGCGTCGTACGGATGTTCGCCACCAGCGGAGCCGAGTACTCCCTGATGTAGGCCTCGGAGTCCTGGACGATCTGGTGAGCCCGTTTTCGCTGGTCAGGGCCGCTCTCCGCCGCGAGACGCTCCAGAGAGGCCCCTTCGGACGGCACCTCACCCCGTGCCTCCTCCCACTGCCGGAGGCTGCCGTCGTCGTTGGTGATGATCAACCCGCGAACCCCGGCCTCCAGGTCGGTCACGAGCCGCTCCAGGCGGTTCGCCGAGGCCACGACCGCCTCGGAGTGCCCCATGGTCCGCGTGGAACCGCGCAGATCGAAGATCACCGAGAAGAGCAGGGCGTACGCGCTGATCGCGAGCACGGCGACGAGGCCGCTCGCCAACACGATGCGGCGGGTCAGGCCACTACGCGGACCGATCGTCGATCCCGGGCGACGAGCCGCCCTTGATCTCACCGCTCATCCCCCCGACCAGCGGTAACAGGCCGAGTCGGTCGACTTGGCCGGTAAAACCACTGTACGGCGGGGGCCCTTAGGGCTTGCGGCCCACTGCCGCGACCGCGAGGCGCAGGACCGGGTGTTCCTCGGCGGACGGCTCGGTGCCGTCCGGGCGCCAGTCGGGCACGCGTACGAGGCCGGGCTCGACCAGCTCCAGACCGTCGAGGTAGCCGCGGACCTGCTCGGGCGTGCGGAAGAAGCCGCGGCCCATGCCCTGGCGCATCGCGGTCTCGGCGGCCTTCTCGCCCGGGGTGCCCGCCTCGACCAGGTGGTGCAGGAACACGTGGCTGCCCGAGGCCAGCGGCGCCGTGACCCGGGCGATGGCGCCGGCCGGGTCCTCCTCGTCGCTGACGTAGTGCACGATGCCGCAGAGCAGCAGCCCGACGGGCTCGTCGAAGTCGATCACCTCGCGCAGCGTCGGGTCGTCCATGAGGCCCTCGGGGTCCAGCAGGTCACGGTCGATCACGATCGGCCCGCTGCCGGCGAGGATCGCGCGGGCGTGGGCCAGCACGATCGGGTCGTTGTCCACATAGACCACACGCGTCTCGGGAGCGATCTCCCGTGCGATCTCGTGCACGTTGCCCGCCGTGGGCAGCCCGGACCCGATGTCGATCAGCTGGCGGATCCCCATCTCGCCGACCAGGAAGCGGATCACCCGCCCCAGGACGGCGCGCTGCGCCCGTACGCCCAGGTGGATCTCGGGAAGCGCGGTCTTGATCTTGTCGCCGACGATCCGGTCGGAGGCGAAGTTGTCCTTGCCGCCCAGGAGGTAGTCATAGACCCGGGCGATGCTGGGCTGGGAGATGTCGATTCCCTTCGGCGCCCACTCACCGCCGGAGGTCATCGACCATCCGTTGCTCTTCACAGCGTTACCTCCAGGCCCCGATGGAGATCGTCCCCGATGGGCCGAGGATGCCATATGCGAATTCAGGCTCTTTGTTCGGCCACCGCCGTCTGGACGAGATGCTCCTCACCGGCGCGGACATAACGGCCACGGCCCGTCGGAAGGGCCCGCGGCTCGGCGCCGTCGAGCACCTCGCCGTCCTCCGGCGGGCAGGACAGCAACAGCGTCGCGCTGCCGGCGTCGTGCAGGCCGCGCATCAGCGGCTCCGCCGTCGCGACCCCGGCCGCCGAACGCGCGACGATCACGTGCGCGCCGACCTCGTACCCCATGCCGAGGTACTCCAGGATCGGCTCGAAGGGATTCTGGGCCGGCGTGCACACCTGCTCGTAGTCGTCGACCAGGATGAACAGCCGAGGCCCGTGCCACCAGTCGCACGACCGCAGGCGTACGGGGTCGAGGTCCGGGCCGGGCACCCGCTCACCGATCGCGCGGGCGGTGCCGTCGATCAGCTCGCCCAGGACACTCGCGGAGAAGGCGTGCCCGAGCATGAAATCCTCCGGCACGGCACGTGACAGGCCACCGTTGTGGTCGGCGACGAGGATCCGCGCCTCACTGGGCGTGTGGTGCGCGGTGATGGAGTCCACGATCAGGCGCAGGAGGTTCGTACGTCCGCTGCCGGCCTCACCGACGACCATCAGGTGCGGGCTCGCGGCGAAGTCGTGGACCAGCGGGCCGAAACCGTCCTCCGCCAGGCCGAGCACGACCTTCAGACCGCCACCGGCGTCGGGCAGCTCACCGGCCTCGACCCGCGCCGGCAGGACACGTACGGGCGGCGCGCCGGGCCCCGCCCAGTACTCCGCGACGGTCTCCACCAGCCCGGCCACGCCCTTGGCGAGGCCCGCCGTCCCGGCGATGCCGTCGATGCGCGGCAGCGCGGTGAGGTACGGCAGCCCGCCGGCGGTGAGCCCGCGCCCCGGCGCCTCGCCGGTGAACTCCAGCCGTACGGGGTCGGCGACGGGCACGTCCTGGCCGGTGGTGATCAGGTGGACGCCGAACCCCGGGCCTCGGGCGGCCACGTCGTCGAGCCCGTCCGGGCGCCCGTCGCCGTCGATCACGACGAAGACGTCGCCGTACGGCTCGCCGGCGAACTCACCGGCCGCGCGGCGGCGGCGGTAGTCGGCGATGCCGTCGACGCCGTTGTCGGCGAAGAGGCGCTCGCGGTGCGCGAGCAGCGCCGTGACCTGCGCGATCGTCGGTTCCGTACGCTCAGGGTCGTTCTTTCCCGCGACGGCGCCGACGTGCGGCAGTCCGGCCAGTCCGGCCAGCGAGCCGTCGTAGTCGAGGCAGTAGAACTGCACCTCGCCCGGCGTGTGGGTGAGGGCGAGCGCGACGACGAGCGTGGTGAGGAGGGTGCTACGGCCGCTGCCGGGCTCTCCGAGAACGACCGCGTGGCGGCCGGACAGGTCGACGTCGAGCAGGCCGCGCAGCCGCTCGAACGGCTCGTCGACGATGCCGATCGGGACGGTCAGGCAGGCGTCCGGAGGGTCGGCCGTGGTCAGGCCACGGCCGGCGGCCGGGACGAGCGGCGGCAGCAGGTGGTCGATCGGCGGGGCCTGGTCCAGCGGCGGCGGCCAGCCCGCTTCGTGGTCGGCGGACGTGGCGTTCACCAGGCCGGGCGGCCCGTCCGCGCGGCCCGTCGCGTACGGGGCGAGCAGAACGGCCGCGGCGTGCGTGCCGACGTGCGCGAACAGCTCCGTGCGTACGGGGTCGATCCACACCAGGTCGGCGCCGTTCGTACGGGCGTCCAGGCGCGGGGCCGTACGCCCGGGGCGGCGGCGGGTGCCGGACAGGTCGAGGACGACCGCGTTGCGGACGCCCGTACCGTCGAGGCGGTCGCCCGCCGGGAGACGGCCGCCGTCGACCACGACGACGACCAGCGGCTCGTCCGCGCTCGGACGGGCGTCGGCGTCGAAGGGCGGCCTGGCCGTCAGGTCGGCGCCGACCAGCTCGGCCAGTTCCCCGGCTTCGGTGACGGCGCCGCCGCGCGTGTGCGGGAGCCAGCGGGTCCACGCCCAGCCGGCGCGTCGCTCCGGCGAGACGTAGAGGACGACCGACATCTCGTCCGGAGAGTGCGCGATCGCCAGCCCCGCGAGCACCTCGGCCGCGACCGCGCGCCGGGCGTCGTCGTCGCCGCGGAACAGCACACGTGACCACCGGCCCGGATCGGGCAGCGGCTCCGGCGGCTCCTCCTCGCGTACCGCGACCGGAGCCCCCGTGACCAGGTGCTCCTCGACCTCGGGCGTACGCGGGTGCCTCCCGAACAGGTGGCGTCGCTGACCTCTCACCGACTCTCCTTCCAGCGAGCCGTCCGAGCCTCGCCCGGTGCCCGGCTCTTCGGAGAGTAGCGCCTGCCCCGGCGAGCGTCGCGGCGAGAACCCGGGGTGAACTTTCGGCGCCACGCCGCGCGTGGAATGAGTGAGGACGTCGCGGAAGGAGGTCACGGATGCCGGCCAATGGAAGTGCGATCGTGGTCGAACGGGCCGGCTCCGCGCTCGTGGTCCGGTCGGCCGAGTCCGACGGCGCGGGCGTCGGATTCGCGGCGAGCCTGCCCTCCGAACCGGACGGCGCGACGGTCGTCGTGGACGCCTCCGCCGCGAGCGCCCTCGACGCTCTGGACGGCCACCTGCTCGGCGAACTCCAGGACCACGTACGCGCCGGCTCCTCACCGGGCTGGGACATGCGCCTGGTCGCCGCACGCACGGGCCGCCCCGGCCCCGCCGGCACCCCGCCGGTCGCGGCACGCCTCGCCTCCCACCTCGGCGTGAGCGTCGTCGCACCCGACGGCGAGATGATCGCACTACGGGGCGGCGAGCTGTTCTCCGCCGGGCCGGGCGCGGGCTGGCTCGGTTTCCGCGCCGGACGCGGCCCGGAATGGAGCGGCCCCAGGTACCCGGCGCCCGCGTGGCAGGCGGAACTACCGTCATCGTTCGGCCCGGCCGTCACCGCGATCCCGGCGGGCCTGTGGATAAGGTTGCCCGGCAGCGGCCCGATGCCCCTGGTGGACCTGGGCTTCGGCGTCCCCGTCGACCCGTCCCGCCCGGTCTTGCTGGCCGGAGCACCCGGCGAGCCACTACCGGACGCGGACGACGTCGCGGACATCGTCGGGTCACTACCGTGGGAGTCCCGCGAGAAGTTCGTCCTCATTCCATACGGCCAGGACCCGGAATCCTGCGCGGCCTTCGCCCAACTCCTCGCCGACCTCACCGGCACGATCGTCCACGCCTACGACGCCCTGCCGTACTACGCGGCGGACGGCAGCCGCCAGTTCGCCGTGTTCGACGAAACCGGCCATCCGATACGCCTGTCCGAAAACCCCGAGACGGCGTACTATCCGGCCGCCGACGATTCCTTCCGTCCTGTAGAGGACCTGTCTCTTCCCGACCTTACGGAGGAGCCAGAGGCCGCTGAGACCGTCATCGCCCCCGTCATCGTGGACACCCTCGGCCACCTGCGCCCAGCAGGACCACCACCCTGGCGGCACCCGACCACCGCGCACCCCGAACCATGCGAAACAAAGCCCGGCACCCGCCCGCCGCTGTACGCGGTGACGTCGAGCGAAACGCTCCTCCACCCGGAGACGGCATCCGCCGGTCCCCCGAACGTCCACTCCACCCGCTCCGGCCAGCCGAAACGCCCTCCCGGCAGCCCCGGCTCACTCACGCCGCCGGCGCCACCGAAGTCGACCTACGCCGTGGGCGGCGTCGGCGGCGTCCGCCACAACTACGTCGCCCGCACCGTCCGGATCGCCCACGCGTTCACGCCGTCCGGATCGTCCGCGCCCGTCCACGTCGCGTGGGTCGTCCACGTCGTCCGCGCCGCTCGCGCCATCTGCGCCGCCCGCGTCGCCGAGGGCGTCCACGTCGTCCCGATCGTCATCCGCCGCCTGAGTCGTCCGCGTCATCCCTATCGCCGCGCCGCCTGAGTCGCCTGCGCCGTCCGCGCGGAGCGCGGTGACGGGGCTCGCCGACGTCCCGGCGCGGGCGAGCACGGCCTTCCCGACCATGGTGTCCGCGGCCGTGCCCGAGTCCCGTACCGCAGCCCGGCGCCCGGCCACCCCCGCACCGGCGACCCCCGCGCCGTCCGCACCCGCACCGGCCGCACCCACCCCCGAGCCCGCCGTGCCGCTTGAAGCCGGGTCCCCGGTCGCCGCGTCGTCGCGCCCGGACGGGATCGACGGTGGTCGGCCTGTGACCGGGGAACAGGAGCCGTCTGGGACGGTCGGCAGCGACGATGGTGACCGACCGGTCGTGACCGGGGGGCCGGAGCCGTCGTGGGAGCCGCCGGAGACGGTCGATTCCTGGCGTGGTCTACCCGCTCCCAGCGTGGAGCTGACTCCGCTGTCCGCGATGGGCATCGCGCCGTCGTTCGAGCCGCCCGTCCTGGCCGGGGCCGCCACGGCGGAGCCGCTCGCGTCCGATGACGCGGTGCCGCGGACCTCCGGGAACGTGTTGCCGCCGGCTCTGTCCCGTACCGCCGAACTCCCCGGGCCGGGAAGACCCGTGCCCCGTTCCCGGCCCGGGGACCCTCTGCCGGCGGCGGGAGGCACCTCATCGCCTCCCGCCGCCGCGCCTCTCACCGGCGAGCCCTCCACCGGCGCAGCCCTCACCGGCGAGCCCTCCACCGGCGAGCCCTCCATCGCCGCGCCCCGCGTGGCCGCGCACCTCGATGGCGCGCTCCCCGTCGTCGGAAGCCTCGCGGCCGAAAGCGCGGCGGTCGAAAGCCGAGCGGGTGAGAGTCCGGTGCTCGGAAGTCCCCTGGGTGGGGACGGCCCGTCGGCGGTGGCGTTCGGGACCGAGTCGCCGTCCCCATCAGATATCGCCCGCTCGGCCGCCGCTCGCTCGCCCGCCCGGGCGTACGGGCGGTGGAGCGGCTCTGGCTGGCCGGACGGTCCAGTACTCCCGAGGATCGGCAGGCGTTCCGTGCTCGGCTCGGGATGCGGTACGACACGGCGGCGCGGCTGGTGGCGCGGTTGCTGGCCGAGCATCCCGGGCTGCGTGGTGACGGGCCTGCCGACGAGGCGCTGGTCGCGGAGTTGGCCGCTGTTCGTCTCTTCGTACGGCGTGATCAGGAGGAGTTCGTCGCTTCGGTACGTGAGGGCGGGACCGACGCCGACCGGCCGTTCGCGATCTGTGTCGCGGGCGGGCTGCGGCGGCTGCCGTCTCTTCAGGGTGTCGTCGTCCGTGGCGGGCCCGCCGACCAGGCGTTCGCGGACGCGTACGAGCCCGGTCAGGAGCTCGCCGAAGAGGCTCCGCTGATCGCGATCGACGATCTGGCGGCCGAGGTTCCGGGGGCGGTGGAGGTTCTCATCTGGTCGGCGGCGGCCCGGCGGCTCACGGGGCTGACCGAGGGACCGCACGCGGAGGTGGCGTTCCTGCCGGGCACCGTGTTCCGCGTGCTCGCCGTCGACCCGCCGCGGCCCGGAGCGGTACGGCGGGTGCTGCTGGCGGAGATCCCGCCCGGCCGCTCGAAGCCGGTGACGGAGGAATGGACCGAACGCATGCTGGGCCGCCTACGCGAGGCGGCCGAGGCCCGCGCCGACGTGCCCGCGGCCCCAACGGAGACCAGCGGGCTCGCCCTGCCAGGCGATCCCGCGAGCGTCGCGAGGAGTGGGCGGTGACGGGGCAGATGGGTGGGCTTGCCCTGTTGGGTGACTCCGTGAGCGTTACGGGGAGCGGGCAGTGACGGGGCAGATGATCGGCGGGCTGGTCTGGGAGCGTACGGCGCTGGGACCGCGGGCGGTGCATGACTTTTTGTTGAGGCTCGCGGGCCGGATGCCCGATGACGAGTTGGCGACGATGCGGACCTGCCTCGCGGACGGTGAGGGGGGCGAGGTCGCGCGGATGCTGGCGGGCGTCGTCGTGAAGGTTCCCCTGCTCGGCGACGAGATCGACATCGTGCGGGCGCTCTTCGACCGGTATCGGATCTCCGTCGGAGAGATCGAGCGTATCGATCATCTGCCGCCGGTTCCGTACCGCTTCACCGGCGGGGGTGACAAGGACACTCACGATGCCGCGGCGGTGGAGGCCGGTGACCGGGTGGTGGACTCAAGGCGTTCTGGCGGGTGTTCCGGCACGTCGGGGGTGGGGGCGGGCAGCGTGTCTATCTCGGGGAGGCGGATCCCTACGCGGACGTCGCCGAGTTGACCGCTGAGACGCAGCATGCCCTCGCGGAGGCCGGTGAGCGGCCGCCGCGGGTGGAGATCTTCACTCAGGGCACCGAGACGGCTCCGTACCACGATGCCGCGCTGGCGTCCGCGACGCTCGTCTGGGGCTCGTACGGAGGCGCCCGTACGGCTGGCGCGGGCGTTCGACGGGGCGGATCCGGAGGGTGGGCCGTTCTTCCACCCTGACCATCCTCTGCTGGACGGGCCGGACGGGGAGCGTGTGCTGGCGTACCTGCGAGGGGGAGAGCTGGTGTTGGACACACCGGGGAGCTTGAAAGACGTGCTGGCCGAGGGGCATGAGGCGGTGGTTCCGGCGGGGTTTCGGTCCGATGGACGCTGGGTGTGGCCGGACACCGTCGCGTACTACCTGAAACGCCATCGTCTCGCCCCTGACCCTGAGCTGACGGCGCATGTGCTCGGCGCGCCCTCGCCGCGTCCGCTGAGCCGGCTGGACCGGCATCGCGCGCTGGAGACGTTGTTCGCGGACCCGACCGAGACGGACCCGACCGAGACGGACCCGACTGATACAGACCCGACCGAGACGGAGCCGATGTGGCAGGCAGGCTGACCCAGGCGCGGTCGATCCTCAGTGTCTCGGCGACGGCCGCCGACTGTTATCGCACGATCGGTGACGCGGTCGCGGCGGCGGGGCACGGTGACGTGATCTCGATCCAGCCCGGGACGTACCACGAGTCGGTGGTGCTCGAACGTGAGCTGACGCTGTCGGCGGTGGGAGCGCCGGGCGGCGTACGGATCGAGGCGCGTGACGCTCCGGCGATCCGGGTCGCCGGGGAGTCCGCCGCGCTGTCGGGTATCGCGATCCGGCACAGCGGCGAGCAGACGTCGGCGATCGACGTGCCGACCGGGCGGCTCCGGATGGACGAGTGCACGGTGGAGGCCGACTCCGCCGCGGCGCTGTACGCGCACGGCGCGGCCGACGTGTCGGCGCAGAACTGTTCCTTCACCAACCCCGGCGGCGCCGGCGTGATCTTCGTGGACGGCGCCGAGGGCAGCCTGACGGAGTGCACCGTACGGCACGTGCAGGCGTCGGCCGTCGTGATACGGACCGGCGCCAACCCGACGCTGGAGAACTGCCTGATCGAGGACGTCGAGGGCAGCGCGCTGCTCGGCGCGGAGCGGGCGCGCGGCACCGTACGGAACTGCCGGATCGCGCGTACGGGCAACCCGGCGGTCGCGATCGAGGGCGACAGTTCGCCGTACATCCAGGGGACGACGATCGAGGGCGCGGCGGGCGTCGGCGTGCTCGTCGCGTCCGGGTCCACGCCGCTCCTGGAGGACTGCACGATCATCGGCGCACGCGCGCAGGGCATCGCGCTGGTCGAGGGCGCCGCGCCGGACCTGCGCCGCGTCGAGGTCCGCGACTCGGCGCGGTACGGCCTGCACGTGCTCGGCTCTTCGGCGGGGACGTTCACGGACTGCGGTGTGACGGGCGCGGGCGAGATCGGGGTCCTGGTGGACGACCGTTCGACGACCGCGTTCGAGACGCTGCGCGTGACGGGCGGCTCGGGCACCGGGGTGTCGGTCGGCGACTCGGCCACCCCGACCTTCGACGAACTGCGGGTCGAGGGCACCGGCGGCGACGGCTTGGAGGTACGGTCCGACGCCAACCCGAGGTTCCGCCGCGCGACGGTCTCGTCGGTGTCCGGGCACGGTATCTCCGTGGTCGAGCACGGCCGTGGCCTGTTCGAGGAGATCACCGTTGATTCCCCCGGCGGCATGGGGCTGCACGTCGGCGACGGCGGGCGGCCGGAGCTGCACAGTTGCACGCTGAGCCACAGCGGCGGGCCCGCCGTCGGCGTCGCCGGCGGTGACGCCGAGCTGGAGGGCACCGAGATCGTCGAGGCGCAGGCCGAGGGCGTGCTGGTCGGCAAGCGCGGCACGGTCAGCATGATCCGCAGCCGGATCCGCGGCTGCCGTCGTTCCGGCGTCGAGTGGGGCGCCGGTTCGACGGGCAGCGTGAAGGAGTGCGAGGTCAGCGGGTGCGGCGGCGACGGCATCGCCGTGCACTCCAACGGCAGCGTGATCATCAAGGACTGCCTCGTCCGCGACAACACGGGCGCGGGCGTCCGCCTGACGACGCCACCGGAGCGCCTGGAGATCGTCGAGGTCGTCAGCCGCGGAAACGGCGCCCCGGACACGGTCGGCGGCCTGAGCGAGGACGGCGACGGCTGGTCCGGCGACGCCGGCGCCTCAGAGCCGGAGAAGACCCCGGACGAACCTCCGCGCCCCGACCGCGAGCGCAAACCGGCGGGCCGCGGCACCGGCCCGCTCGCCGACCTGCTCACCGAGCTGGACGGCCTGGTCGGCCTGGCCGAGGTCAAGCGCGAGGTGGAGACCCTCGTACGGCTGCACCAGATGGCCAAGCGGCGCGCCTCGGTCGGCCTGCCCGCGCCGCCGCTGTCACGGCACCTGGTCTTCACCGGCTCGCCGGGCACGGGCAAGACGACCGTCGCGCGGCTGTACGGCCGTATCCTCGCCGAGCTGGGCGTGATCTCCACCGGGCAGCTCGTCGAGGTCGGCCGGCACGACCTGGTCGCGAGCGTCGTCGGCGGCACCGCGCTGAAGACCGCGGAGCGGTTCGAGGAGGCGCTCGGCGGTGTGCTGTTCATCGACGAGGCGTACACGCTGTCCGCGACGGCGACCGGCGGCCCCGACTTCGGACGGGAGGCCGTGGACACGCTGGTCAAGCTCATGGAGGACCACCGCGACGACGTCGTCGTGATCGTGGCGGGCTACACGCACGAGATGCGCAAGTTCCTGGCCACCAACCCCGGGCTCGCCTCCCGGTTCTCGCGCACGATCGAGTTCGCCGACTACTCCTCCGGCGACCTCGTGACGATCGTCGAGGGGCAGTGCCGTGCGCACGACTACCGGCTGGAGTACGAGACCCGCGGGGCGCTCGCCACGTACTTCGAGAACATGCCGCGCGACGAGGCGTTCGGCAACGGCCGCAGCGCGCGGAAGGTGTTCGAGGAGATGGTCGGCCGCCAGGCGTACCGCCTCGCCGAGGACCCCGACGTGACGCCGGTGGAGATGACCCGGCTGCTCCCGTCGGACCTCGGCCCGCCGCCCAGCTCCGGCATCGGCGCGGGCGCCGGGGCCGACGACGTCGACCGCGTCGACGCGCTGCTGACCGAGCTCGGGCAGATGGTCGGGCTGGACGACGTCAAGCGCGAGGTCGGAAACATGGTCGACCTGCTCGCGTCCACGCGGCAGCGAGCTCGCGGCCGGGCTGCCGGCGCCGCCGTTGTCCCGTCACCTCATCTTCGCGGGCCCGCCCGGCACGGGTAAGACGACCGTGGCGCGGCTGTACGGGTCGATCCTGGCCGCGCTCGGCGTGCTGGCGCGCGGCCAGGTCATCGAGGTCGGGCGCGCGGACCTGGTGGGCGAGTACATCGGCCACACCGCGCAGCGTACGACGGCGGCGTTCGACCGTGCGCGCGGCGGCGTGCTGTTCATCGACGAGGCGTACACGCTGAACGCGCACGGCGGCCCCGGCGCGGACTTCGGCCGTGAGGCGATCGACACGCTCGTCAAGCTCATGGAGGACCACCGCGACGAGGTCGTCGTGATCGCCGCGGGCTACGAGGGCGAGATGGAGTCGTTCCTGGGCGCCAACCCGGGCCTGTCGTCGCGGTTCTCGCACCGGGTCAGGTTCGCCGACTACACGACCGACGAGCTGGTCACCATCGTCAGCCAGCACGCCGCCGGCTCGGGCTACGAGCTGAGCAGCGCGACCGTGACGGCGCTGCGGTCGCACTTCGTCGCGGTGTCGCGCGGGCCGTCGTTCGGCAACGGCCGGTACGCGCGGCAGGTGCTGGACGAGGCGGTCACCCGCCACGCGAGGCGGCTGCGCCAGACGGACCACCCGACGCTCCAGGACCTGTGCCTGCTGCTCCCGGAGGACGTCGTGGACCGGCCGGTGGAGGCGAGGGGTGGCGGCTGAGCGCGCCGCGTCAGGAGGCGGCCATCTGCTCCAGGCAGGCACGCAGCCGCGGCAGCGCGTGGTAGATCCGGGACTTCACGGTGCCGACCGGCAGGCCGAGGACCTCGGCCGCCTGCGCGGCCGTGTGGTCGGCGAAGTAGACCTCGCGGATGGTCTCGCGATGCGCCGGCGACAGCCGGTCCAGGACCCCCGAGACGAACAGCGCCTCCACGACCGAGGACGCGTGGTCGTCCATCGCGCGGGGCTCGGCCGCTGTCTCCTCGACCTCAGCCGGCCGCGCCTTACGCGCGCGGATCTTGTCGACCGCGATGTTGTGGGCGACCCGCGTGAGCCAGCCCGACACCGAGCCGCGCTCGGGCGTGAGCCGGTCGGCGTTGCGCCAGGCGCGCAGCATGGTCTCCTGGACGACGTCCTCGGCCTGGTGCGGGTCGGACAGCAGCCTTGTGACGTACGTCAGCAGCGTCGCGCCGTACTCCGCGTACAGGGATGTGACGAGCGCGTGCGCGTCGACGGGCGGCGCGGGTTCGTCCACAGGGCTGTGGATGAGCCGGAGCGCCGGGCGAGCGTGCCGTGCGGCACGCGGGGTGAGTTCGCGTTCGAGTGCGATCGAGCTCATGTCTTCGCGACCCCTCATCTGTGTCGATCCGCCTCCCGGCGGTGTGCTCAACGCTCGTCCGAACGGGGTCGCGTTACATCGGTGAGTTCACTTATTCGACGGCGTACGCGGCCATGACCGGCATCGTTCTGTGCGGGAGCTGGCGCGTCACGGTCACGCGCAAGGACTCCGACTGGGCACAGCGCGTCGTCGTCACCGGCGGCGCGGACGCCGTCATCCCCGGCGTGGTCGGAGCGGCGGCGACGATCAGCGGCGACCGGTGGGACCTGACCGTGGAACACGACCCGGGAGGCGGCTGGCGTCCGAGCGCGTACGTCGCGGCGGACCCCGTACGCGAACACGCGGGCCACGCCACCCGCACCGTGATGTCCAAGGACCACTACTGGCGCGGCGACAGCGACCCGAACGACCTGGTCCTGCGCCTGGAACACGCCGGCGCTCACCTGGCGGTCGCCTGCGCGCCCCAGGTCGTGGGCAGGTTCCTGGCGGTGACGGTACGGAACACCGGATTCCGTACGTTCGGCTACGACAGCGTCCTGGACGTCACCGACGCCGGGCGCTCCGTGCTCGCGCGGTGGGGCGTCGTGCTCGCGGAGCACTGGGAGCCTTCGGCGCTACGGGAGACCGGCCAGGAGGCGTACGGCCGCGCTGTCCTCCTACGCCCACTGGAGGTCGGCGACGAGGCCACGGTGCGTTTCCCGCTCCTGTCCGTGTCTGCCGGGCCGTACGAGTCGGCCGAGGTGGAGTTCGCGCTGACGTGTGACGGCCGGGTCTCCCGCGTACGCCACCTCACGCGCGCCGTGGACCTCCGGCGCGCCGCCGTACCGCTGCTCCCCAGCGGCCTCGCGCGGCCGCGTACGGTGCCTCCCGCGTGCGGGCCGACCCGATCCGAGGCGTCCGGCCAGGCAACTCACGGACCCTCGGCGTCGGGGAGTTGACCACCACACCACACGGCAGGATGATGAATTCAACAACGAACGGTGGTGAAACCACACTGTGCACGCGGAGGAGCGACAACAAGAGATCCGCCGCCGGGCCCAAACGGAGGGCCGCGTCGACGTCATGGCGCTCGCCGAGGAGTTCTCGGTAACGAGCGAGACGATCCGGCGCGACCTCACGGTCCTGGAACGCAGCGGAGCCCTGCGCAGGGTGTACGGCGGCGCGGTCCCCATCGGACGGCCACCCGTCGACGCCGCGCTGTCGGCACGCGACGCCGTCATGCCGACGGAGAAGGAACGCATCGCCAAGACCGCGCTCGCCGAGGTCCCCGACGAGGGCGCCATCATCATCGACGCGGGTTCGACCACCGGACGCCTGGCCGAGGTACTCCCCATGGACCGGGAGCTGACGGTCATCGTCAACTCCCCCCAGCTGGCCCTGCTCCTGACACCGCGAGCCAACCTGACCGTGGTAATCCTCGGCGGCCGGGTACGCCGCAGCAGCCTCGCGACCGTCGACGACTGGCTGCTCCAGCCGCTGTCCCAGATGTACGTCGATGTGGCGTTCCTCGGCGCGAGCGGCATGTCCCTCCAACGCGGACTGACCACACCCGACCCCGGCGAGGCGTCGGTGAAGGCCGCGATGATCGCCGCTGCCCGCCGTACGGTGCTGCTCGCCGACCACACGAAGTTCGGCAACGACTCACTGGCGAGGTTCGGAGCACTCGCCGACATCAACGTCCTTGTCACCGACTCAGAACTGGACGACGGCGCCGCAGCGGCGATCGGCCTGGCCGGCCCGAAGGTGATCCGCGCCTGAGGCCCTCGGGCCTGTCTGGGCGTCGCGTGGCCGGACAGCGGATTCGGCAGGTACGCCCTCGGCCGGCGAACTAGGCGGACGAAGGGGCCGGTTCCCGGCGTGCCGCCTCGCGGGCGATCTCGACGCGTGACCGCAGGCCGAGCTTGGTCAGGATGTGCGACACGTGCACCTCGACCGTACGCCGCGACAGGAACAGGTTCGCGGCGATGTCGGGGTTGGCGCGGCCGTCCGCGACGAGCCGTGCGACCGTCAGCTCCGCGGGCGTGAGGGCCTCCCAGCCGGTCGCGACCCGGCGGCGCGGGCCGCGTCTGCGGTGCACGCCGTGGCGGCGCAGACGTGTGTCGGCACGGAGCAGTTCCCACGTGGCGTTCAGGTCCGTGTACAGGACGGACGCCTCAGCGTGCGCGGCACGCGCGCCCCGATGGTCGCCGCCGAGCGCGAGGACCACGGCCGAGTCTTCCAGCGTCTGAGCCAGCTGCAGGGGCCGGTTCGCGGCACGGTGCCCCTCGACCGCGGACGCGAGCGCCGGGGCCTCGGACTCCAGAAGCCCCAGACAGCGCTGTGCGACCGCGACCTGGAACCCGGCGTACGGCCGCCGCGCGCCGTCCGTACAGGCCGCCGCGGCCGCCTCGGCGGCGGCTGAGTCGCCCGTGTCGAGGGCCAGGCGCATGAGCGTGGGCAACCAGGAGTTCCGGTGGTGCGGCGCCCCGCCCTCGGCCAACAGGAGCCGCACGGCCTCCTCCGGCCGTCCGTCCCGCTCGGCCAGCAGCGCACGTGCCAACGACACATGCCCCGCACCGGACAGCGCGATGCCAGTCGGCCCCGTGCCGGAACGCCCCGTGCCGGACGTTCCCGTGCCAGACCGTCCCGTGCCGGACGGCCCCGTACCCCCTGCGGCGTCCGGGATCGCGGCCAGGGCCTTCTCGGCCGCGGGCTGGTCGTCGCGGTGTAGGGCGATCATCGCGGTCAGGCCGTGGGCCCACCGTACGTCGGTGGTGGTCATCGGTGCTTGTGACTCGGCTGCGGCGGCCAGTGAGGTCAGTGCGGTGTCCCAGCGGCCGGCCTGGTAGTCGACTTCGGCGGACAGGACTCTGATGGCCGCTAGGCGGGTCGGGGCGGCTGAGCGTTCGGCGGTGGCGAGCAGGTCGCTTACGGCTCGTTCGGCTTCGGCCTGGTGGCCGCGTGCCAGGTGGACGTAGGTCAGGTTTCGGGCTACCAGCAGGCTCAGGTCGCGTGTCGCCGGGTCGTCGCAGAGTCTTGCGGCGGCGAGCCCGGCGGTGAAGCGTCCGGCGGCGCCGTCCAGGTCGCCTCGGCGGGCTCGTATGTCGCCCTGGACGTTCAAGGCGGCTACGGCCGCGGGCTCGTCGCCGGTCTGTTCGGCTCCGGACAGGGCCTTTTCCGCTTCGGACTCGGCTTGGCGCAGGTCGCCTTCGGCGGCTGCCACCTTGGCCAGCATCGCGTGCAGCCGCGCGGACCAGACGTCGCCGGTCCCCGGGGCGCGGAGCGTACGGCCGAGGAGCGTTCGTGCCGGTACGTACCGGTGTGCCTCCATCATGGCCCAGCCGGCGGTCCAGCCCATCTCGGCGGCGCGTTCCGGGTCGGTCGTCGCGGCTCGTACGTGCTCGGCGTGGCGTACGGCTTCGTCGGGGCGGCCGAGCAGGACCAGCGCGGGGGCCAGGGCGGCTTCCAGCGTCTCGTGCCGGGCGTCGCCGGCGGGCAGGTGGTCGATGGCGAGGCGCAGTAGCTCGGCCGCGACCTCGGGCATGCGGTACGCGAGGATGCGGCCGGCGCCGAGCAGCCAGGTCACGATCCAGCCGTCCATGACGGGCGTGTCGTCGGCCTCGTGCAGGGCGGCCCGCAGCTGCTCGGCGACCTGCTCCGCGGAGCGTCCCGCGTCGGCGAGCGTGCGCGCGGCTTGGAGGTGCAGGGCCAGGCGCAGCCCGGCGGGCGTGCGTTCGTGGAGGGTCTGCCGGATCAGCGGGTGCCGGAACGCGAGGCGTACGTCGGACTCGACCAGCAGGCCGGCGGCGTTCGCCTCGTCCAACGCCGCGGTCAGGTCCAGCGCGGACCGTCCGACGATCGCGCCCAGGTCGGTCACGGAGAACGCCGGGCCCAGCAGCGCGGCGGCCCGCAGCGTCTCGGTCGTCTCGTCGGACAGGAAGCTGAGCCGGTCCGAGATCGCCGCGGCCAGGGCCCGTGGGATCTCGGACTCCGCGGCGTCCTCGGCCAGCTCGGCCGTGCCGTGGTCGAGCCGCAGGCGGTCGTCGCCGGTGAGCGCGGTCACCATCTCGCGCAGGTAGAAGGGGTTGCCGCCGGCCTGCTCGGCGGCGCGGCCGAGCCGGGGGCCGACGACGGCCGCGCCGGTCAGCGCGCCGACCAGGGCCGCGACCGCGCCGGACGGGAGCGGCGCGAGCGTCATGGTCTCCGCGCCGGAGGCGGCCAGGCCGCGCTTCAGCGTCACGAGGTCGGACCGGTCGCGTACGGGGCGGCACGCGCCGATGAGGAGGATCGGCGCCCGGCGTACGAGGCGTCCCAGCCGGTGCAGCACCAGGACGCTGGCCTCGTCGGCCCACTGGAGGTCGTCGACGGCCAGTACGAGCGGAGCGTCGGCGGACGTCCGGTGGACCAGCCCGACGAGCCGGTCGGCGGCCACGGCCACCGGGTCGAACGCGTCGGTGCCGTCGCGGGTGAAGAGCAGGTCGGCGATCTCACGCCGCACCGGGTCGACGGAACGGAAGTCGACATTGAGGCAATCCAACATCAAACCCAACACGGACTCGCGTCCGAGCTCGTCGGCGGTCGCGCGGAAGACCCGGCAGCCGCGTCGTTCCGCGTCGTCCAGGGCGGTGGCGAGCAGGGCGGACTTGCCGATCCCCGGCTCGCCCTCGATCCACGCCGAACCGCCGCTACCAGCCAGAACGCCGTCGAGCAGCCGGCCGAGCCGCGCGCGCTCGTCGTCACGCCCGATCAGCACGCTGGCTGGAACGTCGACGTTCACGCCTGGCTCCTCGCCGGAGGTCCGCTGCAAATGTTGATTTACCGAAGTCTCATACCGAACTCCAACAAGGATTACGCCTATGACAGCGCATGAGTCAAGCGATGTGGGGATGTTGCGTAGTGAAATGTGGCTTTCGTGGTTGGCGGAGCGAGCCGCCGTCAGTCGCCGGTCTCGCCGCCGGTCTCGTGTGGTGCCCCAGGCCGCCAGTCACGCCGCCGCCCCAGCCTGACCAGGAAGATCGTCAGTCCTCCGAGGGCCGCGCAGCCCATCACCGCGGCCGACGTGGCGAACGCGACATGCTCAGGACGCCGGTCGACCGGCCTCGGCAGTACGACGTGGAGCCGCTGGACGCCCGCGGGCAGCGGCGTCTCTCCTGACTCCTCCGGCAGCACGGTCGTGACCGCGGCGACCGGGTCGACCGTCCCGTAGCCGAACGCCGGGTCGGGCAGGCGGCCCGACGGATGGTCGGCCGTGGTCACCAGCCGGTGCCGCACCTGGTCGGCCGTGAGACGCGGCCGGTAGTCGCGTACGAGCGCCGCCGCGCCGGCCACGAACGCGACGTCCACGCCACTGCCCGACGCCGTGACGTTCCCGCCCCCGTGCGGGGCGACGCTCACCAGGTCCTCGCCCGGCGCGACCAGCGCGGGACGCGTGTTCGTCTGCGTCGAGTTCGGCTTGCCGTCCGAACCGATCGAACCGACCGCCAGGACGCCGGGAAGCGCGGCGGGGTACACCTGGCCACCGGACACCAGGTCCGAGGAGTCCGTGGTCGCGACGACGAGGACGTCACGCGCCCTCGCGTACGCGACGGCGGAACGCAGGGCCCGCGGCGCGCTGCTCATCCCGAACGCCACGGTCACCACCGAGGCCCCGGAGTCCACCGCGGTACGGATCCCGGCGGCGATCGGCCCGACCGTCACATCGTTCTCATCGGCGGTGACCCGGACGGGGAGGATACGGACCGCGGGCGCGACACCGGCGAAGCCCCGCCCGTCGACCGGCCGCGCCGCGAGCAACCCGGCGACGAACGTGCCATGCCCACTACAGTCATCGTCCGCCCGCCCGCCGCCCTTACTGACGTCCCGACCGGGCAGCACCGCACCCGCCAGCGCGGGAGCGGCCGCACTCACCCCGGTGTCGACCACACCGACGACGACACGCGCACCACGAGTGAGAACCCAGGCCCGCTCGGCCGCCAAAGTCTGCTGCGCCCACGGCACCCCGCGCACGACGGTCTTCGCCGTCCCCGCACAGCCGCCCACCGCCAAAGCCGGCCCGGCCCCCACCACCGGAACGGCCGTCAACCCGGCCCCGACCAGCACCCCTGCGACACCACGAACAAGGCGCGCCCTCACCGGCCTGCCCGGATTCGGAGTGGTCGTCGGTCCGGGCTCCAGTGCGCATCGCGGCGATTCCGCGTGTGAGGCGCTCCTTCACCCCGCCGCCTGCCGCCGGAGCGGTCGTCGGCCGAGCGTCCGTGCGCATCGCGGCGACGTCGCGGCCAAGGCGCGCCTTCACCGGGACGTGCCGTTGTCGTCGCCGGGTTCTGCCGGTTCCAGCCAGCCGACCTGGAGTTGTGTCGCGCTGCGCCGGGTGACCAGCAGGCCGCGTCCCGGGGGGAACTGGCGGGGGCGCTGGCCGTTCAGCAATGGCATCTCGTTCGGGGGGCAGGACAGTGCCAGGTCCGGTGTGTTGGATTCCTGGAGGCGTCGTACGACCGCGTCCATCGACACGCGTCCCGATCCGGCGGCGCTGCGGGCCAGTATCACGTGCAGGCCGATGTCGGCGGCCTGCGGTAGCAGGTCGATGAGCGCGTCCAAAGGGCCGCCCATCGGGCCGGTCAGCAGGTCGTAGTCGTCGACCAGTACGTACACGTCGGGGCCGGTCCACCAGTCGCGGCGTGCCAGTTGCGCGGGTGTGATGTCGGCGCCGGGAACTCGTTCGCGCAGCCTTGTCGCCATGCCGCCGACCAGCTCGGCAGCGGCCGAGGAGGAGAAGGCGAAGCCGTGCCGGTACGCCTCGGGTACGGCGTCGAGCAGGGCGCGGCGTGTGTCCACCACGACGACCTCGGCCTCGCCGGGCTCGTACGCGCGTGGAATGGCCTGGGCGATGAGGCGTAGCACGCCCGTCTTGCCGCTGGCGTTGTCGCCTAGGACGGTCAGGTGCGGCTGGTGGTCGAAATCGTGCCAGACGGGGGCCAGGTCCGTCTCGCCCCAGCCGAGGGCGACGCGTAGCCGGCCTTCGGGGCCGGGGAGCCGGTCCGCCGGTAGCAGCGCGGGAAGCATGCGGACGGGGGGTGCCGGTGGTCCCTCCCAGCAGTCGGCCACGGTCTCGGCCAGGGCGCGGGTCGCGGTCGCGAGGTCGTCGGTGCGGGAGCGGCCGTCTACGCGCGGGATGGCGGCCAGGAAGTGTGTCTTGTCCATTGTGAGCCCGCTGCCCGGCGCGCGCGGGACCTGCGCGGCCGCCCGCATGTCGATCACCGAGTCGATGGAGTCGCCCAGCCGCAGCTCCAGCCGGGTGCCGAGCTGGTCGCGCAGCGCGCTGGGGATGTCGGACCAGCGGCCGGAGGCGAGCATGAGGTGGACGCCGTACGTGAGGCCGCGCGCGGCGAGCTGGCGGATCGGCGGGTCGTGCTGTTCGAAGTCGGCGCGCAGGGTCGCCCAGCCGTCGACGACCAGGAAGACGTCGCCGTGCGGGTCCTCGGAGAAGCGGCCCTCGCGGCGGAGCGCGCGGTAGGCCGCCATGTTCTCGATCTCGTTCTCGGCGAAGAGGCGTTCGCGGCGGGTCAGTACGGCCTGCACCTCGGCGACCGTACGGCTGATGCGCTCGGAGTCCATCCGGCCTGAGACGCCGCCGACGTGCGGCAGGCCCGCGAGCGTCGACAGTGTGCCGCCGCCGAGGTCGATGCAGTAGAACTGCGCCTCGGCGGGCGTGTGGGTGACCGCCAGCGCGGCGATCAGGGTGCGCAGCAGTGTGCTCTTGCCGGACTGGGTGCCGCCGGCGATGCCGACGTGCCCGCCGACTCCGGACAGGTCCGCCATGAACAGGTCGCGTACCTGCTCGAACGGCTTGTCCACGACGGCCACCGGTACGACGAGGCCGCCGCGTCCGGGCCACGTCGCGGGCGACAGGCCGAACTCGGGGTCGGGGACGAGCGGCGGCAGCACCTGGTCGAGGGTCGGCGGCTCCGACAGCGGCGGCAGCCACACCTGGTGGGCGGGCGGCCCGGCGTCGCGCAACTGGGCGACGGCGACCTGGAGGAGCGTGTCGACCTGCTCTTCGGTACGCCCGGCGCCGTTCGTCTCCGGGGTCGGCTCGGTGACGGAGGCGACGGACGGCGCCGCCACGCGTGAGGCGCTGAACGGCACGACCTGGCGGCGTACCTCCTCCTGCCGCTGCTCGGCGGTACGCCGCCGGTACCGGCCCGAGACGTACGCGGCCTTGAACCGTACGAGCGTCGCGACGTCGGTGCGGATGTAGCCGTTGCCGGGCGCGTTGGGCAGCTGGTACGCGTCGGGGACGCCGATGACGGAGCGGCTCTCCATGGCGGAGAACGTCCGCAGGCCGATCCGGTACGACAGGTGGCTCTCCAGCTTGTGCATGCGGCCGTCGTCGATGCGCTGGCTGGCCAGCAGCAGGTGGACGCCGAGCGACCGCCCGAGCCGGCCGATCATCACGAACAGTTCGGCGAAGTCGGGGTGTGAGGCCAGCAGCTCGCTGAACTCGTCGACGACGACGAACAGCGTCGGCAGCGGGTCCAGGAGCGTGCCGGCGACCCGCGCGGCCTCGTACTCGCGCAGGGAGCTGTAGTTGCCCGCGCGCCGCAGCAGCTCCTGGCGGCGCATCATCTCGCCCTGGAGGGCGTCCTGCATACGTGTGACGAGGGGCGCCTCGTCGGCGAGGTTGGTGATCACCGCGGAGGTGTGCGGCAGGCCGTCGAGGCCGAGGAACGTCGCGCCGCCCTTGAAGTCCACGAGGACGAAGTTGAGGACCTCCGACGAGTGGGTGATCGCCATCGCGAGGACGAGCGTACGGAGCAGCTCGCTCTTGCCCGAGCCGGTCGCGCCGATGAGCAGGCCGTGCGGACCCATGCCGCCCTGCGCGGACTCCTTGATGTCCAGTTCGACGCGGCTGCCGTCCTCGGCGATGCCGATCGGGACGCGCAGCCGGTCCGGCCCGTCGGCCCTGGGCCACACGCGCGACGGGTCGAGGGCGTCGATGTCGCCGACGCCGAGGAGCGTGCCGAGGTCGAAGTCGGTGACCATGGGCTCGGCGACGTCCGCGGTGGCGCCGAGCCGGAACGGGGACAGGATGCGGGCCAGCGCGGTCGCCTTGGGCACGCTCAGGCGGTCCGGCCGTCCGAGCGGCGTACGGATCTCGCCGCCGGTCCGGTCGAAGCGGATCATCTCCATCGTCTCGTCGGCGACGTCGAGCCGGAGCGTCGCGCGGCCCGGCGCCATCGGCAGGCCCGACGAGGCGTTCAGCACGATCGAGTTGCGGTAGCCGGTGCCCGCGAGCCGTGACTCCGGCGGCACGGTGACGCCGTCCACGATCACGACGACGTACGGCTCGTCCCGCGTCGGCGTCGCTCCGGCCTCGAACCGGCCGCGCCCCTCCATCTCGGCGCTGAGCAGGCCGTCGAGGGAGTCGATGCCGTCCGCGTGCAGGCGCGCCGGGCCCGCGCCGTCCTGTTCGACGCTGTGCTGGGAGTGGGGCAGCCACTTCACCCAGTCCCACTCGGAGGCGTGCTCGCCCGCCGCGCACACCGCCACCCGCAGCTCGTCCGGGGAGTGCAGCGTGACGAGCTGCGCCAGCATCGCCCGGATAAGCTCGCGGCCCGCTTCCTCGTCGCCGCGGATCTGCACCTGGGCGAAGCCGCGCAGGAACACCGCGGCCGGCAGGTCGGTCACGGTCGTGTACGCGCGGATGAACCGGCGCAGCGCACGCGCGCACAGCGGTTCGAGGTCCTCGACCGGCTTGGTCTGCATCGGCGTCATCGTCATCGCGAGCCGCTGCGGGCCGGTGCCGATGCGGATCTCGGCGAAGTCCGGGTGCGTGGGGCGGCGCTCCCACAGCCGGCTGCTCATCGCCACGGACCACAGCCCGGCCGGGTCCGGGTGCCGCCAGGCGAGCGACGCGCGCTGCTCGGAGGCGACGGCGCGTACCTTCTTGCGGGTCTGCGCCAGGTAGCGCAGGTAGTCGCGCCGCTCGCCGCGCATCCGGCGCTTGCGCTCGCTGGTCGTACGCCCGACCTGGCCGAACACCATCGTCATCGACGTCAGCGCCATCAGCCCGGCCGCCAGCAGGCCGAGGCCCGGCTTCGACGGCGAGACGAAGATCAGGATCGTCACGCTGGAGCCGACCGCCATCGGCAGGTACATCAGCAGGATGCCGAGGTTGCCGGTGGGTGCCTCGGGGAGTACCGGCGGCTCCTGAAGGGACAGCTCGCCGCTGGGCATCTCAGGTGGCGACTGCCGTGGCGGCCGCCGAAAAAGCGTCGTACTCACGACCACAGGTCCCTTCCGGAGGCGTCATCGTCATTTCTCTCTCTGCCTTACGCACGGCTCCGGAGGTCCGCAGGGTTGCCCCGATCGGCGAACCGAACTTCGTTTCGGTCGAATGAACTCTCCATGAATCCAGAACCGTGTTCAGAACATGGCGACTCCGCAGACAATGGGATCCGGCGAGATGTGCCGGCTGACGATCTGTGGCCCGACCTCCCACATCGAGCTGGCCGTACCCGTGCACGTATCGGTGGCCGATCTCATCCCGACGTTCCTGGACCACCTCGGTCCTGAACTCGCCGGGGCCGGGCTGGAACATGACGGCTGGGTTCTCCAGCGGCTCGGCGAGCCGGCGCTGGACGAGGACCTGGGCACCGCGGCCCTCGGGCTGTACGACGGCGATGTGCTGCACCTGCGTCCGCGCGGCGACCAGCTTCCCCCGGTGGACTTCGACGACCTCGTCGACGGCGTCGCGACCGGGACCGCGGACCGGCCCGACCGCTGGCGGCCGGAGATGACCCGCCGCCTCCTCCTCGGGCTGGTCGGCGTCGTCCTCGCACTGGGCGTCGTGGCGACACCGCTGGGCGGCGGCGGTGGGATGACCGCGATGGTGGCCGGCGTGGCCGCGGTCGTCCTGCTCCTCGGCGCGGCGGCGGCGTCGCGCTCGCTCGGGGACGCGACGGCCGGTGTCCTGCTGGCCGTCGGCTCGATCGCGTTCACCGGCGTCGGAGGGCTGACCCTCACGGCCGGCGGGTACCGCGGGTTCGCCGGGCCCGGGATGGTGACGGCCACCGGGCTGCTCGCCGCGGGCGCCTGGGCGGCGACGATGGCCCTGCTCGCGCGCGCCGCGGTCGGCAGCGCACAGCCCGGCTTCACGGCCACGGCCTTCGCGGCCGTGCTCATCGGCCTGTCCGGGCTGCTGGTGCCCGTCGCGAAGGTCGACCGGGCCGGATCGGCCGCGATCGTCCTCGCGGTCACGCTGGCGCTCGGCGCCGCCGTGCCCGTGATCGCCTCACGCTTCGCGGGGCTGCGCATCCCGCCGCTGCCGAGCAGCCCGGACGAGTTCCAGCAGGACATCGACCCGGAACCCAGCCGGCTCGTGCTCGCCCGCACCGCGCGCGCCCACAGCCACATCACCGCGCTCTACCTCGGTCTCGGCGTCGTCGCCACCGCCTGCCTGGCGGTGCTCGGCGTGACCACGGGGCTCTGGGCGCGGCTGCTCACCGTGGTCGCCTCGCTGCTCCTGATGCTGCACGCGCGCGAGCTGTTCGGCGTACGCGCCCGGCTGGCCGTGTTCGTGCCGGGCGTGGCCGGCCTCGCCGTGCTCGTGCTCGACCAGTCCCTGAACGCGCCGCCCGCGTCGGCGCCCGCCGTCGTGGTCGCCATGGTCATCACGGCCGGTGCGCTGCTCGCGATCGCACGGGTGCTGCCGGGCCGCCGGATGCTGCCGCACTGGGGACGCGTCGCCGACCTGACCCACTCCGCCGCCGCGGTGGCGATCATCCCGCTGGTGCTGGCCGTCATCGGCCTTTACGCCCGGATGCGTGCCGGATGGTCCTGACCGCGTTCGACCCCGCCGAGCCCGCAGTACGGGAGGTGTGCCGTGCACAACAGGCGTGACCAGGTCCAGGCTCACGGGTTCATGGTCGGCCGGCTGGTCTCCGCGCTGCTGCGCGCCGAACCGGACCTCGCCAGGCCGCCGCTGCGCCGCTCGTGGGTCGGGCTGCTCATCGGAGGGATCCTGGCCGGGCTGCTGGTCGCCGGTTTCGGGGTGATGTCCGTCGTCTCGCCGGGCGGCGCGACCGCCTGGCGCAAGCCCGGCACCCTGATCCTCGACAAGAAGACCGGCACCCGTTACGTGCTGGCCGACGGGCGGCTGCGGCCGGTACTGAACTACGCGTCCGCGCGGCTGCTGCTCGGCGACAAGCTCACCGTCGACTCGGTGACGACGTCCTCGCTCAACGACGTGCCGCAGGGCACGCCGGTCGGCATCGCCGGAGCGCCGGACTCGCTGCCGAAGATGGACGGCACGGCCGCGCCGTGGCTGGTCTGCGCCGCGCCGGCCGCGACCGGCACCGGGCCGGCGCTGACGCTGCTCGTCGGCGACGGTGCGGACGTCCGGCCCATGACGGACGGGCAGGCGATCGTCGTCCGCACCTCCGACGGCACGACGTACCTGGTGAACCGCGGCCGGAGGATGCGGGTCACCGCGCCCTGGGTGACGCGGGCGCTCGGGTTCGCCGACGACGCCGCGACCGGCGTACGCGACGCGTGGGTGAACACGCTCCCCGCCGGCCCCGACCTCCCGCAGCCCGCCATCTCCGGCCGGGGGAAGGCCGGACCCGCGCTCGACGGACACCCGACGAAGATCGGTGAGGTCTTCGTGGTGCACGCCGACGGCATGGCCGCGCGCACGTACGTGCTGACCGGCGACGGGCTCCAGCCCCTGACCCAGACCGGCGCGGCGCTCGCCCTCAGCGACCCCGGCACCGCGAGCGCGTACGGCCACGGCGCCGTCGGCGTACGCGAGCTCAGCGCCTCCGCGCTGGCCTCGGCCAAGATGCTCCCGGCCCCGGCCTGGCAGGCGCAGCTCCCGGCCGCGCCCCCCACCTCGGGCGCCGCCGCGGGCCGTACGCCCTGCGTCCGCGTCGTGCCCGGCGGCGGCGCCGCCTCGGTCGTGACCGTACCGGCGTCGCCGGTGACCGCCGCGACGGCGGTGAGCCCGGCCTCCTCCACCGGCACCGACGCAAAGCGCGTCGCGGACCGTGTCGAGATCGCCCCCGGCGCGGGCACCCTCGCGCGGACCCTTCCCGCGCCGGGGATCCCGGGCGCGGGCCTGTACCTCGTCACCGAGGACGGCACGAGGTTCCCGGTGGCCAGTGACGCGGCGGCCACCGCCCTCGGCTACTCGGTGCCGTCCGCCATCCAGGTTCCGGGCGACCTGCTCGCACTGCTCCCCACCGGACCGGTGCTCGAGAAGCTCGGCGGAGGGGGGTGACAGCGCAGCCCGACCGACCTGTTCCCCGGCGCCGCCCGGCGCCGATCCGATCACCCATCCGGAGGACGCAATGGCCGACGTCTCGACCTATGGCCACCAGGACGAACACCTCACGATGATCATCTCGAAGACCGCCGAGGCCATCGAGCACATGCACCGGCTGAACAACAACGTTCAGATGCACGCGCAGATGCTGCCCACGGTCAACCGGTCCGTCTCGGGAAACCTGCTCGGCGGCCACTTCGACAGCTGGTCGCAGACGCACAACACCGTCGTGAACCACCTGAACCAGCTCAACCAGAAGGCCACCGCGCTGCGGAACCTCAACAACAGCACGAACCAGCAGGCCGGCGAAGCGGCCAGGTAGGCGAGCAGGCCCGGCGAAAGGAAGAACGATGGCAGATTTCTCCGTTCACCACGGGAACTTCACCGAGGTCAACGACGGCCTCACGCAGAACGTCGCTCAGATGCGCACGATCCTCGACGACGTCAACGGGACCCTGCGGCACATCAGCATCGCGACGCAGGGCAAGGCCACGCCCCTCTGGGAGGAGCACGGCGCGCAGTGGAACACGGCCTACAACGAGATGCACATGCAGCTCCACGGCCACACCACCTCGTCGACCCGGGTCGCCGAGACCTTCGTGGACGGCGACAACCAGGGCGCGCGTGTCATGTCCTGAACCCTCGCGGTGACCTCGGTCACCGCGCCGGCCTCCGCGGGTCCTTCGACCGCGGAGGCCGGGCCTCCACCGCTCTCCCCAAGGAAGAGATCCCATGGTCGAAACCCACATCACGCAGTTCGACAAGGCGCACTACGAACAACTGATCCGCTTTCTCACGGACGTCGACGACAACCTGAACCATGACCCTCAGGCGCTGGGCGTCGGAGCGAACCTCAAGCTCGACAGCACCCTCGGCAGCCGGCTTCACGCGGGCTCGCAGAAATGGTCCGTCGTGCAGGGGTTCACCGACCGTGCGAAGAGCTTCGGTACCTCCGCGAACGCGCGCTACACCGAGACGGAGTCGTCCGTACGGACCTTCGCCACGGCGCTCAACAACGCGAAGGACGTCTTCGACGAAACGGACGACCTGGCCACCTATGACGCCTCGAAGTTCGTGAACGACTACCCGGACGTCGGCGGCACGCCGGACCCCGGAACCAGCACCCCCTGACCGACCGAACGGCACCACACGCACGTGCCCGGGCCCGGAGCCCTCACCGGTGGGCGCCGCTGATCCTGGAGGAGAACCATGGCCGACTCGCTGGCCGTCCCCGGCAACGAGAACTACGGGGAGTGGACGTTCGAACAGGTCCTCATGGCGCTCACCGATGAGGGCTCGGACCTGCACGCACTCGCCGACGGGCCCTGGTACACCGTCCCGGAGGACCTGTCGAAGGGCGGTGACCTCAACTACCACGCCTGGGGCGAGTCCTTCATGTCGGTCAACTTCAACAAGGACTCGGGCGCCGCCTGGGACGCGGCGCGGCAGGCGCTGGACGAGATCGTCGCCGACCTCTCGCGCGGCCGGCGCGGCAGCCTGGACGTCCAGACCGTGAAGGACCTCTCGTACGCCATCAGCGCCATGTCCCTCTGGTCCAACTGGACGGGGATGGGCTTCCACTACTGGTCCAACGCCCTGGACCGCGATGACTCCGACTTCAAGGGCAAGGCCGCCGCGCTGATCCAGTTCCGGATGAAGGCGGGCGGTGACGGCCTGCAGGACATCTTCGAGCAGTTGAACACCAGGCACAACGTCTCGGACTACGCCACGGTCAACGCGCTGGCGACCGGCATCGAGACCTTCAACACGACCATGTCGAACACCTGGACCGCGGCGAACATCCTCGAACATCGTCGCCGACACGCTCAACGCCGAGACGACGAAGGTCTTCCAGTACCTCCAGGAGAAGGGCCTCTTCCTCGGCACGAGCAACTACAAGCTCAACGACTACTTCTTCAACGTCAACGCCGGCAAGGACTACATCCGGTCGGTGATGGCCGCCTACGAGACGGGACCGCTCAACACCCAGGCCGGCTGGGACGCCATCGGCCGTGAGGTGGCCCAGAAGGTCAAGGACTACCTCAAGACGAACATCGACACCCCGGCCGGCAACGCGCTGACGACACTGGCGCCCCTGTACCTGACGGCCACGAGCGCGCTCGTCGACATCGCCAAACCGCCGGCGGAGACGCCTCCGCACATCGAGACCCCGAACCCGAACCCGGGCGGGAACCCGCCTCCCGACCCGAACGGCAGCTTCCCGCCGCCCGGCGGCGGTGGCGGCGGTGACATGCCCCCGCCCGGCGGTGGCGGCGGTGGTGACATGCCCCCCGGCGGCGGTGGCGACGGTGGCCTCCCGCCCGGTGGTGGCGGTGACGGCGGCCTGCCGCCCGGCGGCGGTGGTGACGGCGGTCTGCCCCCGGGTGGCGGCGGTGACGGCGGTATCCCGCCCGGCGGGGACGGCGGCGTCAACAGCGCGCTCACCGGCGGCGGTGGCTCCGGCGGTGACGGCGGCGTCAACCCGCCCGGCGGCGGGGACCCCGCGCTCGGCGGTGGCGGCGGCGTCCTTCCGGGGTTCATGCCGCCCGGCAGTGACGGCGGCGGAGGTACGGGCGCCGGCGGCGGTGCGGGCGGTGGCGCCCCCGGTGGTGACGGCTCGTTCAACGAGCCCGGTGGCGGCGACGGCATCGTGAAACCGCCCGGTGCCGGCGGAGGCGGCAACTCGAACCTGCCCCCGGGCGCCGGGAAGTCCAACACGAAGCTGCCCCCGGGCGGCATGCCCTCGGCCAACGACGGCGGCGGAGGCTCGGGTGCCGGCGGCGGTGGCGCCGGCGCCGGTGCCGGAGCGGGCGCTGGCGGCTTCGGCAAGATGCCCGGCGGTGGTGGCGCGGGCGGTGCCGGTGCCGGTGCGGGCGCCGGAGCGGGCGGCGTCGGCGGTGGTGGCGACGGCGCCGGCCTCACGGGCTCGCCGATGCGCGCCACGGGCGGCTCGCCCGGGATGGACGGCGCCGCCGGCAGCTCGGGCGGAGCCGGGTCGGCCGGTGAGGGCGGCGGAGGCGTTCCCTTCTACCCGCCGATGATGGGCGGCGGCGGGATGGGCGCCGGCGGCGACAAGCCGCAGGAGCGCGAGCGCCAGACCTGGCTCTCTGAGGACGAGGAGATCTGGGGAACGCGCGTCGACGTCGGGTCCGGCGTGATCGGCCGGCTCGACGAGGACGAGTTCGAGACCGACGAGCCGCCCCTGGTCGGGCCCGTACGCGGACAGCGGCGCGCGGACACGCCACGGCGCAGGCCGCAGCCGGAGCAGCCCACGACCGAGACGACCGAGGCGACCGGCGAAGAGACGGCCGGCACGTCGAACTGACGCGGAACCGAGGAGAGGAAGGAAGGCACATGCCCACACCCATGCAGGGCGACCTGGAGGCGGCGCTCGCCGAACTCCGGGCCGGGACCGCCCGCATCCGCGAGGCCAGCGACCGGATGCACGCGGTGACCGGTACGGCGACGACCAAGGACCGGATGGTCAGCGCGACCGTCGACAGCCAGGGAAAGCTCGTCGACCTCACGCTGAAGGGCACCCGCTACCGGCAGATGGCGCCCGCGGAGCTGACCGCCCGCATCGTCGAGACCGTACGGGAGGCACAGGAGCAGGCGGCGCGTGACTCCGCCGAGATGCTCTCGGGCCTGCTGCCTCCGGGGCTCGGCATGCCGGTCGGCGGCGACTTCGACCTGGACGAGATGTTCGAGGCGGCCGTCAGCGCCGCGGAGCTGCCGATCTTCGACCGGAAGACGGCCGGAAGCGAGGAGGACGGCGATGGGTGACGGCGCGTTCGCCGCTGACAGCGGGAACCTGGAGGCCGGCGGCATACGCATCAAGCGGATGGCCGGGATCATCCGTGAGCTGCACACCAACCTCGCGGCGGTCCATCCGGAGGACGGCATCGAGGGCGACAGCGACATCGAGAACGCGCTGCGCGCCAACTACCTGCCGGCCGCGGCGGCGACCCGAGAGTTCTTCGAGAACCTGCACGACCTCGTCGACACCCACGGCGACAACGTGCTGAACCTCACCGGGCTCGTCGTCGACGTCGACGGCGCGGCGTCGACCGAAGCCGGCGGGCACGGCAGAAGAGGCTGAATCCACATGGCGATCGAGGTCCCCCCAGCCGTTCAGAACCTCTTTCTCGTCCTCACGGGCGAGAAGTGGCCTCGCGTGAACGAAGACGATCTGCGCGAGAAGGCGAACGTCTGGGGGCAGACCGGCGACGCCATGAACGCCGACCTGCTTCCGCTCATGGTGCAGGCGGTCGAGACCATCCGGGCGAACTTCACCGGCAAGGCGGCGATCAAGTTCGCCGACATGATGGCGCCGTACGCGGTCGAGGAGCCGCGCTACATCCCGCAGGTGGCCGCGCAGGCGCAGACGCTCAAGGAGTTCCTGCTGGAGGCGTCCACGCAGGTCGAGTACGTGAAGATCATCTCCATCGGGGAGGTGATCCTGCTCATCGCCCAGATCGCCTGGGCCATCGCGATGGCGTTCTGGACCGGCGGCGAGAGCATGGTGTGGCTCTCCGAGCGGATCGCCATCGTCCGTTTCCTGCTCGAACGCTGGTGGGGACGGCTGGTCCTGCAGTTCGCCATGGCCGAGATCTTCGGGATCGCCTTCCAGCTGGCCCTGGACGTGCTGACCCAGGCGATCCAGTTCGCCAAGCACACCCGCAGCAAGTGGGACGTCAACGCCACGATCGGCGCGGTCGAGGTCGGCGCGATCGGCGGGGCGCTCTCGGTGCCGTTCTCGGCGATCGGCCACCTGTTCGCGGCGAAGATCACCAAGGTGGTCGTCACCCGGATGGACGTCGACGCGGGCAGGATGATCGCCGAGGTCGAGAAGGTGATGTCCAACAACGCCAAGGGGTGGGAGAGGCTCTCGATCCCCACGCTCGGCCGCGAGATCACCATGGACCTGCTCAGGTCGGCCGAGATGCCGCTGCGCGTGAAGATCGCCGCGGTCGGGATCCACGCCTTCACCGAGATGGTCGAGGAAGGCCTGCACGAGGCCATCACCGAAGGCACCGTCAAGGCCGCCAACGGGCAGGGCTTCTCGTTCAACCCGTTCGCCTTCACCTCCGGCGTCGCCTCGCACATCTCCGAGGAGATCGGCCACGGCCTCGCCCACGTGATCGTGCCGGAGAAGCACGCGGTCACGAGCGACCCCAGGTTCGACGAGAAGACGCCGCTGCTCGACAAGTCCGCGGACTCCGAGAACACCGAGTCCGACGTCTCCGACACCGAGACCGACGACGGGTCCGGGACGGACGCCCTCGGGCCGCCGGTCGTCGCCGGCACACACCCGAGCGTGTCCGCCACGCCGCCCGGGAACGACAGCCGCGCGTTCTCACCGCCCCCGTCGCGTACCGGCTCCCCGGCGCCCGCCGAGAACGGCACACCGGCGACGGCCGGCTCGAACGGTTCCACGGCACAGGCGCCCGGGCGTACGGCGAACGAGCCGGCCACGTCGAACGGCCGGTCCACCACGGCGCCGGCCAACGGCTCGCTCGCCAGGGGCTCCGCGAACAACGGCTCCGCCGGTGACGGGACATCGTCCGAAGGCACAGGACGGGGAACGGGAAGCACCCTCCCGCCGACCACCTCCGGCTTCCGCGGCACCCCGGGCCAGAACGGCACCGGGTCCCCGGCGAGCACGCCCGGCACGACCTCCCGCGGAATCACCGAGCCCACGACGAGCCCGACGACGGCGGCCGAGCGGCCGTCCGAGAGCACCGCGACGCGCACGTCCGCCCAGACCCCGACGCCCGGGACGGGCAGGGGCGCGCAGCCCGGCGCCGAGGGCACCACCACGCGCCCGACCACCACGTCCGAGTCCACCGTCCCGGCGAAGCAGACCGCGCAGGCGGGCGCGGAACGCACGCCCGAGGCCTCGCCGTCCACCGACCGCAACCCGTTCCGTACGGGCACGCGGCCGTCGGCGTCCACGCCGGAGACCGGGCGCACGGACCCCGCGTCGTCGAACAACCCGTTCCGTACGGCCCAGCGCCCGCCGGCGGACACGCCCGAAGCCGCCCCTGACCGGAACCCGTTCCGCACCGGCTCACGGACCTCCACGCCCGAAGCGGTCCCCGACCGGAACCCGTTCCGTACCGGCGCCCAGACCTCCACGCCCGAGGCCGCCCCGTCCACGGACCGGAACCCGTTCCGTACCGGCACCGCACGGTGAACGTCACCGTTCCGCCGGAGCTGGTCGTCGGCGCGGTCGTGGTGAGCGGTACGGAGCTGGCCGCCGTCACCCGCGACGACGTCGTGAACGCCGAACGGCTCGTCGTCACCGACGGTGAGTCGCCGCCGGAGGCGGCCCGCACCGCCGCGGAGAGGCTGGGCGTCGACGTCGTCGCGCGGGTCGACCGCGCCGGGCTCGGGAACGGCCGCCGCAAGGGGCACCAGTGGATGACCTTCCCGGCGAACGGAGGCCGCCCGCGCCCCGCGGCCGTCGTGCCCGCCGCCATCGTCACCCCGGCCACCACCACCCCGCCCGTCGCGGGCAAGGGGTGGGCGGCGCAGCCGAAGCTGTCCGATGAGGTCTTCGCGTCGCGCTATCCGCTGCTCTCGCGGGTCAACCCGTTCTACCGGCGGGGCGGTGACTTCGCCACCAACTGCGTCCTCGCCGCGAAGTTCACCGACAGCACCCTTGAGGAGGGCTGGAACGAGCGGGACGAGGACCCCGGTCTGCGGCCGTTCTACCAGGTCCCTCCGATGAGGCGCGCGGGGCGCCGGTACCTCCACGACCTGGTCGAGGGGACCCCGGTCGAGGTGCCGGGCTATCAGGCGATCGTCGACGCCATGAGGACGGCCGGGCCGGGCTCGCGCGGCCTGGTCGTCGTCGGTGTGCCGGGCGCGGAGAACGGCCACATCTTCAACGTCGTCCACGACGAGAACGGTGTCGTCTTCCTGGACGGCCAGAAGGGCGAGCAGGCCGTCCTCCCGGAGAACTTCGAGAGCCTGGAGTTCCTGCCGACCAGCGCGAGCTTCCCCCACCACGCCATCGCCACGGCTCCCGCGCCCGCACGGCGCCCGAGGTTCCTCGCCGGGGGTGACGAGAACAACCAGGAGGCCAACTTCAAGAGCTGGCTCCATGACCTGGTACGGGCGCAGGAGTCCCCGAAGGTCAACGTGCCCGCCCCGCGACGCGATCCGCTGCGCCTCTCGGACCTGGCCGAGGAGAAGCACTGGTGGCGGGTCTTCCTCGATCCCAACGACCACGCACGCGCGCAGGACGCCTCGCCGGACGACCCGGGCTCGCTCTATGACAACGAGATCTCCCCGGGCTACCGGGCGGGCATGGTCGAGGGCTACCGGAAGTACCTGGACACCACCGACCACCCCCGGATGACCTGGGATATCTACCACGAGATGCACCGGATGATCACCGGGCACGCGCAGGGCGACTTCACCCTCTCCGGCGGCCCCGGTGAACCGGACACCTTCTTCTACCTCGGCGCCTCCGAGGCGAGCTCCGATGTCCTCTTCGAGACGATCGGGGGACGGTGGCTGATGGCCGACACGACCTCTGGTCCCTCGACGGTCGACTCCATCACCCGGCTCGTGAAAGAGGAGAACGGCCACCTGTCCATCAAGGCCATCGGTTCCAGCCAGGACGTCCCGGTGGTCGTGGAGAACGTCTTCAAGGCCTTCTACCAGGACATCGAGCACGCCAGATCCGACTTCTCCCGGCTGCGCGCCATCAGCCGGGTGGTCCGCAACCTGCACATCGTCCACCCGTTCAGTGACGGCAACGGCAGGCTCAACATCTACCTCCTGCTGCCGCGGCTCCTCCTCGAACACGGGTTCAAGCCGGCCGTCCTGCCGTCGATGGCCCACCTGTTCAGCGGCGGCTACTCGCTCGACCAGATGGCGGCGGCGCTGAGCTGGGGCCAGGGCCACGACCTGCGGGACGAGTTCATCCCGCCCGTCTTCATCGGCGAGGAGGACACCGGCACCCCGGCCGGGGCCGTGTTCGACGAGGAGGCGGAGCGCTGGAAGGCGGAGCAGGAGAAGCTCTGGTCGGTGCCGGCCGACGACGACCTCGTCGCCGTCCTCGATCCGCAGGGACAGCCGACGCGACCGGCGGTTCCGCCGCACGTGAGCCGTACGCCCTCGCCGGAGCCCGCCCCGATGACCACCCACCCGCCGGCGGCCGCCGACCCCACCCCGCCGGCCAGGCGCCCCGGCGCGCCGGCCGCCGCGCACAGGCGCGACGTACGGCCGCGGCACTTCGGGTCGCAGGCCGAACCGGCGCCGAACGCGCTGGAGAACTCCGTACGCGAGCGCCTGAACGTCCGGCGGGACGGCAAGGAGGACGTGCTCGGGATCGACGCGTTCGGCGTACGCGCCGCGCCGCCCGCGCCCGCGTTCCTCACCGGCTACCGGTACTCCGACCTGCACGCGGACCGGCGGGCCGCGTTCCTGGAGTCGATCGACCTGACCCGCGCCGGCACGCCCGCCCCGGCGGCGCTGCGGCCGGACCGCCTCGCCACCGGGCCGGTCAGCGAGGGACGCCAGGTCTCACGCAACCACGGCCTGCTCGGCGGCAAGGCGCAGAAGGTCCCGCACATCTCGCACTCGATCTGGTTCGGCGGTCCGCTGCACGACGACGGCGGCGACCGGGCGGCGTTCATGGCCAACATCACCGCCGCCGCCCAGGCGAACCCGGCCTTCACGTTCGCCGTCTGGACCGACGTGACCCGGGCGGAGTTCGACGCCGTGCGCACGGACGAGCCGGTGGACGGGCGCGGCCGGCAGGTACGGGAGATGCTCCGCTGGGCCGAGCGGAACGGCGTCCGGCTGGTCAACGTCGACGAGGTCTTCGACGCCGGACACCCGATGACCATGGACGGGCCCGTACGGGTCGAGCGGGGACGCGGGAACCCCACCGGGCTCGCCGCGGGCAGCGACCTGGCGCGGGTCGAGATCCTCCGCAGGTTCGGCGGTGTCTACTCCGACGGCGACAACGTGATCGGCGCCGACCTCTGGCGGGCGGCGGCCTCCGCCGCGGCGTCCGAGGAGGGGCTCGCGGTGGGCCGGGAGCGCCTGGGCAAGACCACCAACGCGCTGCTCGCCGCGGCGGCCGGGTCCGTCGGCATCCGCAGGTACCACGAGGTGCTCCAGGAGAACTACGCGACGCGCCTCTCGCACGCGATGTACCAGATGCTGACGCCGGACCTGGACGTCCGCGACCCCTCGGTGTTCCCGCCGGCGACCTTGGCGGACATGGACCAGCTCAACGCGGTACAGAACGGCGCCACCGGCTCCACCGCGGCACGGGAGACGCTGGCGCGCACCGGCCCCAACGGGAGGACCTTCGACGAGGTCGCGCGCCGTCTGGGGCACGAGGACCGCCATACGCTCACCGTGGTGCCGCCGGGCATCGTCACGATCGAGTCCGCGCACAGCTGGCTGGCGCCGGGGCACGGCGACCAGACCCCCGCCGACACGGCGACGCTGACCCGCGCGGTGGTCGGCGCGGTCACCGCGCTCCACCGGGAGCTGCGGTCCCGCCCGGGCGGCCTGTACCTGCCCGCCGCCGCGCGCACCATCGGCCGCCTCCCCGAGTCGCAGCGCGAGGAGGTGTGGGAGGTCACGCTCCAGACCTTCCGCGACACGCTGCCCGCGGGCACGCCCGTCGACTGGATCTCCGGTCACAACGTCGACGTGACGACCGGCGTCAACGACCTCATCGACACCCTCTTCCCAGGCGTCACGAAGGTCCGCTTCGACGTCACCGCCGTCGACGCGCAGGGCCAGGCACCGGCCCACCTCGGTGGGGTGTCCGGCAGGCCGGGCCGCGGATGGGCCGGGCACCGCCGGCTCGACGCCGCGACCGTACGCGCGAGCTATCCCTGGCTCACCAAGATCAATCCGCTGCACGCGCTGGGCGAGGACCCCGCCACCAACTGCCTGCTCGCCGCGATCGGTACGGACCTCACCCTCGAAGAGGCCGCGAAGGACCCGGGCGAGGACCCCGCGCTGCGCGCGTACTACGCGGTGCCCTCCAGCGAGCGCGCGGAGCGGGCGCAGCTCGCGAACATGGGCACGGGCGAGCCCATCGACGTGTCCGGCTACGCGGCGATCGTCGACGCCATGACGGTGGCGGGACGCGGCGCGCGCGGCATCGTCATCGTCGGGGTCGAGGGCGAGGAGAACGGCCACATCGTCAACGTCGTCCACGACGAGAACGGCGTCGTCTTCCTCGACGGGCAGAAGGGGCGCCAGGCGTTCCTGCCGGCGAGGTTCCAGAGCCTGGAGTTCCTGCCGACCAGCGCGAACTTCCCGCGCGAGGCGATCACCGCCGCGACGGTGCCGGGTGCGCACCAGTCGTTCCTCGGCGCGTACGGCCTGGAGTTCGAGACCCCCCTCGTCATCCGCGAGCTGCCCGAGGATCTCAAGGGGAGCAGCGGGTTCACCCTGGCCACCAACGAGCGCCTGGGCTACAAGGTCAAGCTCGACAGCCGCACCTTCTACCGCGACACGGACGGCGTCTACCACCCAACCAAATGGCACTTCGAGAACTCCGGCAAGACGCTGGACGAGGAGGTCTACGAGGGGATCGTGGAGTTCGTCTCGCTGCCGTTCGGGGCGACCGGGCAGCCGTTGGACGCGCGGCTGAACGACCGCGCCACGGCGATCGACTCGATCCGCGGCAAGCTGGACACACTTCGGGAAGCCGCCGCCGGGCATCCCGACAACCGCCCGCGGATCGCGCTACGGGACCTCTTCCCCACCGGCGACGACTGGGTGCTCGACGACGCGACGGCGGGCACGACCATCGAGCTCCTGCCGGTCATGGTCCCCGGCACGGACGACACCGCGCTCTACGCCCAGTACACGGCCGGCGTGCCGCTGACCGAGATGCACGCGTTCCTCCGTGACGCCCTCGTGAACGGGCCGAACCGGGGAAGGGCGCCGCAGAATGTTCCGGAGCGGGTGCTCGAGGAAGGGATCGAACTCGGCGACGAGATCGCCGCGCGCTTCGTCGCGTGGCACTACGGCGTGAACGTCCCGTCCTCGGCGATCGACATCCTCGCCGACATCGAGTCGGTGTCGGCGATCCGCGGCTTCGTCGCCCTGATGTATCCGCACATCGCCACCTCCATACAGGCCTACATCGATCCGTTCCAGTTGGTCAAGAACCGCCTGCGCGTCGCCTCACGTGTGGCCCTCGGCGGAGTCCGGCAGGAGCTTCCGGACGAGGCGAGGAGATTCCTGGAGCGGAGCGCTCCGGACATCCGCATCGCGCTGGAGGCGAAGTTCCGCTCCGGACAGCCGAATTACGAGACCGACTACTACCAGGTGGCGAAGAACAACCGGGATTACTACCGCGTCGCCAAACGGAAGGGCGGCGGCCTGATCGATCTTCTCGGGCTGCCGCTGGTGGACAACGAAGGACTGACCGTCGGCGACTACCTGGACAACGCCCTGTTCGAGACGCCCGGCACGCGTATCAGCCAGAACCAGGCCATGGGGATCTTCACCGACTTCGAGACCGCCGACACGAACGACGGCACGTTGACAGTGCCGCTCGTCGTCGTCGAGGTGCGGGCCCGTGGTCCCTTTCCGGTAGGCGTCGACGAGGCGGACGGCATCCTCGACACGATCGACCGCATGCTCGGCCCCGCCTACGACCAGGCACAGCGCCGGCGCGCGGGCCTGCCCAAGGACGAGATCGACCGCCTGCTGGCCACCGCACGTACACGCCGTGCCCTGCCCACCCCGCCGTCCAGGCAGGGGCGCCCGGCGGGCCTCGCCGGGCCGCGCCCCGCCGGCCTCACCGGGCCGCGCAGGCCGGGCGAGGGACCGAGGTTCATCGCGGGGACGCCGGACACCGGTACCGAGAGCGAGTGGCAGGGGCACACCCGGCGCCCCGACGACGTGTTCGCGCGCCGCTATCCGCTGGTCTCCCGTGTCAACCAGAACTACGAGCTCGGCGACGACTTCGCCACCAACTGCGTCCTCGCCGCGAAGTACACCGACAGCACCCTCATGGAGGACTGGCGGGAACAGCACGTGGAGCCCGGCAGGCGGGTCTACTACCAGGTGCCTCCGATGGAGCGGGTGGAGCGCACGTACCTGCGGGAGCTGGTCGGCGGAACACCGGTCGACGTGCCCGGCTACCAGACGATCGTGGACGCCATGAAGGCCGCGGGGCCGGGCTCGCGCGGCATGGTGATCATCGGCAGGCACGGCGAGGAGACCGGCCACATCGTCAACGTCGTGCACGACGAGGACGGCGTGGTCTTCATCGACGGCCAGAAGGGCGAGCAGGCCGTCCTCCCGGAGCACTTCGAGAGCCTGGAGTTCCTGCCCACCAGCGCGAACTTCCCCCGGCACGCCATCACGCACGCCACGACGCCCGGCCCGCACACGCGGTTCCTCGGGGGCAAGGGCGACCGGACGACCCCGGAACAGGCGGGCGAGGCGCTGAAGACGTGGACCTGGCACACGGCCTCACGAGGCGGCGTGAACTACGACGTCAGCGAGACCGGCTGGCTCCACCTGCGGACCGGCGACGGGCACCACGTGATGCTGTCGCCGGACGGCTGGGTACGCCGCGGCGCCGACTTCGTGCACCCGGACAGGTTCGCGGTGCTCGACGGCACCACCGGCGTCGTCCACCTGGCGCCGGGCGAGGACTGGAACGCGATCGAGGCGGACGTCCAGGACGGCACCCTCCTCCCGTACCACGCGCGGGCCGACGAGACGGGCCTGTACTTCACGCCGTCCGACGAAGGACAGCAGGTCCGGCTGCCGCTGAGCGACGACCCGACCCTCCTGGAGCCGAAGCCGGCCGCCGCGCCGCCGCCGCGCGGCTTCCGCTTCCCCTTCCGCGACACGGCACGGAGCACGGGCGTGCGGATGCCCGGCCGCTCCGCGCAGGACGGGGGAGCGCGCTCACGCTGGTCCTCGTCGAAGCTGCCGGGGTCCCGCCTGTGGACGGCGAAGCAGCAGGGCGACGGCGCACCGGCACGCGAGGCGCTCCCGTCGATGCCGGTCGAGGAGTTCCTCGACGGCGTCCAGGTGAGCGTGGTCGACGGCCGCGTCGTGGGCATCTGGCTCCCGGGCGCGAAGGACGCCGAGGACTTCGACGAGGAGACGTTCCGCTGGCTGGACCCGCCGGCCGGCGCGGTCTTCGTGTTCGGCGAGGTGCGGAACGGTCGGGTCGTCGTCGGCGGCCGTGAGGTCTCCGAGACGGCACTCGCCAGTGCCATCGCCGGCCGCGCGCCGGGTCTGGCACCGATCCTGTGGATGGCGAACTCCACCCAGATCGCCCGCGGCCTGGCGGAGCGGCTCGGCGAGCCCGTCCTGGCCGCACCGCACGACCTGCGGGTCGACCGGGACAACGGCACCCTGATCTCCGACGGGCCCACCGACGGGCGTTCGGAGGACAAGCCGCACGACGAGTGGTTCCGCGTGTACGTGCCGGGCGACGGGGACGGCCGTCCCTTCTCCCCGGAGCTGCCCGTTGGGCGCCGTAAGGACGACGCCACGCCGGCCGAGGACCCTCCGGAGGACGACGACTCGCCGGCGACCCCCACGCCGACGGACCCGATGGTCCGCTCGATCGGCGTGCCGAGAGCCGGCCTGCCGAGCGTCCCGCAGCTGATCCGCCTGATCAAGCGCATGATCCCGCCGGGCGTGCAGATCCCCAAGGACGTGTACGACGCGCTGCCGCAGCGGCTGCTCAGCAACTACCCGTACCTGCTGGAGAGCGCCGAGAAGGACGGCGTCAGCGGCCTCATGGTGCCGCTCGGCCCGGTCGAGCTGCTGATCTCGCTCGACCCCGACGATCCCCACACCGTGAAGAACACGGCCGGCTCCACGACCGCGCCGTCCACGGTGAAGTCCGAGGGCGAGCACCGCGCCACCGGCGGGCTCAACGCCGTGTACGCGACGGGCGCCAAGGCCGACTCGCACTCGGGGAAGACGGGCCAGACCCACCTGCCGGTGTCGCTGTCCTTCGGCGCCGGCATCACCCCGGCCGCCTTCCAGTTCGTACGCACCGCCCTGAGCTTCAACTTCGTCGCCAACGCGCACAGCCGCGGCACCACCCACATCGCGGACGCCGAGGGCGGCCACGTCGAGGACAACCGGATCGACTCGACGCTGCTGTCCTACACGCCGAACTGGTCGGTCAAGCTCCGTACGGACCCGCGCGCCAAGTGGGAGAACATCAAGGCGCGTCGGCCGAAGGACCGCGGCAAGGAGAAACTGCTCCTCTGGGTGCCCAAGCACTACGAGAAGAAGGCGCCGGAGCAGGTCGTCGCCGGCGGCGAGGGAGTCCAGAGCGAGCGGCTGCCCGACAGTTTCTTCGCGTCGGGACTGACCGGCCTGCCCCAGCTCTTCGACCAGATCGCCGGGCAGCTACAGGCCCAGGGCGTGAAGCTGCCGATCGGCGGCTACACCCGCGCCGCGCTGCTGCAGAAGCTCTGGAACCTCAACATGCACCTGGACGAGGCGGTCAACGACAAGAAGCGCGGCTACTCGTTCGTCCTGGAGAACAAGCGCGGCAAGAAGATCGCCACGGTGGACCTGCACGCGGAGCGGGTGCCGTTCGGCGCGCCGCGCGTCGGTGAGACCAGCGACAAGTCGCACGTGGAGAACGTCCGCACCGCCATCGACGGCCTCAGCGGCAGCCACACCGTGGGCCAGTCCACGACCGTGACCGGGTCCATCGAGTTCGACGTGATGCCCAACCCGCTCATCGCGGACCTGGGCCTGGGCGTCAGCCCGTACGTCTCGGCGACCTGGTCGAACTCCGACGCGATCTCCGCGGGCCGCAACGGCCTGTGGGTGGTGGTCCCCCGGTACGCCGGACACACCGCCGGCTACCGCGCCCAGTTCTCCTACACCGCCGACGTACGGGTGCGCGGCCACGAGGGCGGCGCGAAGGGTACGACGGAGCCGGTGGTGGGAACGGCGCTGCTGCGCCTGTCCGAGCCGGACGCGTTCGAGCACGGCTTCCCGGTCGACAAGGCCGCGCTGAAGGAGCACCCGGGCGACCGCCGCCAGGTGCGGTTCACCCCCGACGCGGTGCGCAACACCGGCCCGCGCGAGGGTGACCCGGCACCGGGCACGAAGGAGCCGCCGGAGCACCTCAAGGAGGGCAAGGGCATCGGCATGGGGCTGGTGCGGGTCTCCCAGGAGACGGTCGACCGGATGAAGGCCGAGCTGGAGCCGATCCTGCGTGCGCGTGGCTTCCTGCCGCCCGAGGGCGACACGTTCGGCGGGCGGCACTGGTGGCAGCACGGCGACGACCTGGACAGCCAGATCGACAACCAGCAGACGCTGGACAAGATGATCTCCGTGCGAGGCCTGGACTCGCACTACGACACGATCCGCCAGGACGGCCTGCCCATCACGTTCCGCCGCCGCCGCGGTTTCGCGGGCATGACCCTCGACGTCGACTCCGCCAAGATCGTCATCAAGGCGAAGGAGACCAAGGGCAAGCCGCCCAGCTTCCTGCGGAGCACCGGCGAGTACCACACGGTGAACCTGGCCATGGGCATGGACACCGCCGGGCAGTCGACGAGCGGCAGCAAGAAGATCGCGGTCGGCCTCAAGTTCAAGATCTTCTTCAAGTGGCTCAAGGCCGGCCTGACGGGCGTGGAGCTGCAGAAGACCGTCGGGGCCACCGACGCCGTCAACTTCCTCAACAACCGGCCGGAGCTGCTGGAGTACCCGGGCGTCGTCGACGAGTTCGAGCTCACCAGCGACTACGAGATCAAGGTGCAGTTCGAGCACTCCGGCGTGCAGGGCGACCTGCGGCCGGACGTACGGAACCCGCCCAAGATCAAGATTCCCGAGCAGAAGGCCGTCGCGCACCTGGTGCCGCTGGTCAACGTCCCCGACGCCAAGCCTCCCCGCCCCAAGGGCGCTCGGATCAACCGGACGCCCGGCAGGGTCCTCGACCAGGCCGTCATCTACCACCTGGACACGACCGGCCTGCTGAAGAAGGCGACCAACACGTTCCGCAGGCTCACGGGTGCCGCGGGCAAGGCGGACCAGGAGCTGAGCTCGGTCGCGAGCACCATCCAGCTTCGTGCGCACCTGAAGGAGATCATCAACGGGGAGTACACGACCGACCAGCCCTTCGATCCGGGGTTCTTCCGCGACACCCTGGTCGGGCTGAACATCTCCGGCCAGATGCGCGAGTCCGACTTCGCCGGCGCCACCAAGGACAAGTTCGTCCTCGGCGTCATCAAGCTGTGGCTGGCGCAGGCCAGCAGCACCGACAGCGCCTCCAAGGGCGTCACCTGGGACCAGCTCGACCTGGCGGTCGGCGGCGAGGCCGGCCACTCGGGCCTCACCGGCGAGGTCGACGCCAACAAGCACTGGCAGTGGAACAAGTCCAAGACCAAGACCCACACCGGCGGCACGGAGCTGATCCAGCTCGACTTCAACCGCGCGTACGCCTACAAGACCCTCGTCGACTTCGAGGTGAAGGGCCGGCGGGAGAAGTGGGGCAAGTTCTTCCGTACGGCGTGGAAGGTCGGCGGCGGCAGGGTCCGCAAGCGCTCGATGATCTACATGCTCCCCGAGCCCGAGGCCCTCGCCCGCTACGCCGAAGGCGTCCTGCCCGTCTCCGACGTCCAGCTCGCCGACGCGATGGCCCGCTGGCAGCTCGGCGAGCAGGAACGGCCGCCCGGCTCGGAGCCGGAGCCGCTCGTGCTGAGCGGCGACACGGTGGCCCGGATCCTCACCCGGTGGGCCCAGGAGTCGCCGACGTTGCCCGCGATGCCGAAGGAGGTCGACGACATCACGGGTCTGGCCTTCAACCGTGAACGCCTCGTCGACCTGCTGATCCAGCTCCACACCGAGGACCGGATGCCGATCGTCGACCGCAAGGTGCGGGAGGCCTTCGGCCGGCAGTTCAAGGTCGACCTGCCCGAGCGCGGCAACCCGTACCGGAACATGGAGCTGCCGGAGTACCTCACCCGCGAGGACCCGGGCGGGAAGATGCTCGGTCACCACGGCGTCTACGACCTGAGGTTCGACAACGGCAAGTCGATGTACCAGATCGTGAAGGAGCAGGTCGACAAGGTCGCGCCCGGCCTGCTCGCGATGAACCCGGAGGTCTGGGACGGCAAGGGCCGCAAGCTCGGTCGGCTCCAGGGCGGCATCGACTCGCTCCAGTCGATCCTCGCGCGCGGACGCGACCAGGCCATGATCGAGGACCTGCGGGACCTGGAGCTCAACTTCATCAACACGTCCGGCTGGTTCGGCGCGGACTCGGTGAAGATCAAGCTGAACGACGTGCTGATCTCCGCACCGGAGATCCACGAGTTCAAGCCGTCGACGGGCATGGAGAACTACGACCACCAGTACCTCACCACGAGCGAGACCAAGTCGCGCGACGTCTCCCAGGCGTTCATGCTCGCCAAGCTCTCCATCGGCCGTGGCGCCGTCCCCGGCGACAGCACCGACAACCCGCCGCCGTCCGGGTCGGCGCAGCCCGCGCTCAAGACCTCCGAGGGCACCCACCGGAGCACGACCCGCTCGGAGAACGCCGTCGTCGAGCAGACCGTGTACGACTGGGGCGGGCACTACCGTGTGGGGTTCCGGCACGAGCTGAGCGTCAGCGTCGAGCGCCTCGACATGACCGGCCGTCCCGTCAACAACTGGTTCATGCGGCTGTTCGACTACTGGACGCACCACAGCGCCACGTCGAGCACGATCGTCCGCGGTGACCTGGAGCTGGAGGTGCCGAAGGCCATCGCCGAGGCCGGGGTGTCCAGAGGCCCCGAAGGGCCGCGCCACTTCGTCCCGCTGCCGAAGCTGCCGGGGAACTCCTGGATCGCCGGCACGCTGCTCGGCGACGCGCTGAAGTCCGCGCGCGCCCTGCTGAACAGGGTGTTCGGCCGCGACGCCGACAACGTCAGGACCGCGCGCTCGACCCTTTCGCTGCCGGTGCGCTTCGCGCCGACGCACATGCGCAACAACGTCAGGGACATGGCCGGCGGCGGGAGGTTCAAGCTGGCCGAAGGGCTCTTCATCCCCGGTCACAGCTCCGACCGCGCCACCCTGTGGATGTCCGGCGACCTGTACGACCTTCAGGTGATCGCGCCGGTCAAGGAGGGCACCGGGCCCGGCCGCTACATCAAGCACCAGAGCGGTACGACCGGTGGCTCCAGCAGCGACCACTGGCGCGCCACCACCGAGGTCGGGGGAGACGCCGGCGGGACGATCAAGCCGCACAACCCGCCGCACAGCGCGGACGGCAGCACCTCGGTGAGCCACACGACGGGCGCGGGCCAGGGCAGCGCGGGAACCGAGAACTACCGGCGTGAGGGCCACGTCAAGGAACAGGGCCCGGTGTACATGGTCCGGATGCGCGGCAGGTTCCGGATCGAGGCCGACAAGTGGTCGCACCGGCTGTTCGGCAAGCCCAAGCAGGGCGCCCACTTCGAGGGCGATCCGGTCACCGGTGACGTGTACGCGGTGCTGTACCAGTCGCAGGTCGACGAGCTGCGCGAGCAACTGCGCGCCGAGACCGAGAAGGCCAGGGCGAAGGCGGCCAACTGGCCCGCGATGTACGGCGTGAGCACCTTCCCGCTGCGCCCGCGGCTGGCGGAGGCGGCGGAGAACAAGCTCGGCGCCTTCCGCGCGTACCAGGGCGTGGCGCGGCACGTCCGCGAGCAGATCGGCGGCGACAGGCCGTTCGTGCTCACCTTCGACGAGACCGAGGTGGACAACGAGCGGCTCCGGCTGATGCTGCGCTGGGCCACGCGCACCCTGCGGGCCGACTACCGCGCGGTCCGCGAGGCCGACGCGACCGCCGAGCCGCCCGCGAGCCTCCGCAGGTACCAGGAGCTCCTCGACAAGGGCGAGAGCCCCGACCCGACGGCCGACACGGACACCGTCATCACCGGCATCATCCGCCAGGTCAACCGCTACCACTCGATGCGCCCGGACAACCCGCTGGGGCCGCCGAAGTCCATGCCGCCGGACGACCTGCCGCCGGGCCACCCGGACGAGCCGAAGGGGCCGCCGGCCGAGCTGCCCCCCGAGATCGCGGTGTACGGCATGGACCTGGTGTACCTGGCACGCGACGTCTCCCACGAGCTGGGCGCCCATATCCGGCTGGACATCACCAAGCGCGACCTCACGGTCGAGCACCACTGGACCGACCCCGAAGGCCGCGTGTACGCCTTCGACCCGCACACCTTCGACGACACGAAGCTGTCAGCGGCGCGCGCCCAGCGGGCCGGGCTGCTCCCCGAGCGGCTCCGCGACGACGTCGATGGCCTGGGCATCGACGACGCCGACCTGGGCCGCGTGTACCGGGACTCGTGGGCGCACCAGCGGACGTTCGAGCAGGAGCTCCTCCGGCTGATCGGCGAGCGCCGCGCGCGGCTGGCGTCCCTGCACCCCGGCCTGCCGGACCTGTTCGACCAGGCGCGCGAGAGCGAGGCGTTCTGGCACGACGAGGTACGCACCCTCGACGCCGCGGCCAAGCGCCTGCCCGACGGGAGCGAGGAGCGCCAGGCGGTCGAGCGGAGGCTGGCGAGCGCGCGCGACAACCACCGTGACGTCACCCAGGCGCTGGACGACCTGCGGGCCGCGGCGCGCGAGCCCGCCGAGGAACAGCCCGCCGCGGACGCGGCGAAGACGGCCGACACCGCGCCCGCGACGGACGCCACCGTCTGGGACGACGAGGCCGTGACGTCGCTCGGCGACCGGCTGGGGGACCTGGAGTCCGCCGCGGGAGAGGCGACGGGCGAGCACACCGCCGGCGCCTTCCGGCACTGGACCGCCGCTGAGGGCGCCGAGGCGGTCGGGCGGCTGGAGCGCACGGTACGGCAGCAGGGCTCCGGAGCCGTGTCGATCGTGGTCGTCGGCGAGGACGACACGTACACGGTGGCCAACCTGGGCGGCGAGGTCACGTGGTTCGACTCCATGTCCGGCAGCGAGGTGGATCGCCCGGCGGACCTCGGCGTCGAGGGTGCCTCTCTGGAGCTGGGGCCCACGGGGGAGCCGCTCACGCCGCAGCCGTCCGCGAACCCGTCCGCGTTCCGCCGGCTGCGTTCGCGTGCCCTGGGCGTGGTGGAGCACCGGCGCGCGAGCGAGACAGCGGAGGAGAGGCCCGAGCGGCCCTCCGGCCACACCGAGCCGCAGCCGGGCGTCGGCGAGGTGGTCGTCGACCGGCCGCTGCCCCACGACGCGCGGCTGTACGTGAACGACCAGGGAGGCCACCGGATCGGGCCTTCCGGCCTCAACCGGGACACGTGGCGGGAGCTGGGCGCGCTGTCGACGTACGCGCCGCTGTCCTGGCTGGTGCAGGGCGCACCGGCCAGGGGCTTCGGCCTCACGAACGTCGCGGAGTCCGACGGGAACGGCGCGGTCCGGTTCCTCACGCATCTGCGGACCCCGCTGGAACAGGGTTCGATCTCGGTCGCCGACGCGGTCCAGACGTTCATGGAGGACCTGCCCGAGCGCACCGTCGAGCACGTCGAGGCGCTGCCGGAGAACCTCCCGCCGGACACCTGGATCTGGTTCCGCTCCTCGACCCGCAGCGGCGCCGCGATCGTCCTGGGCGACGGCACGCTCCGCATCTGGATGCCCGGCCACGGCGGCACGCTCACGTCCGGGCGGGCGGGCTCGGCCATGATGGGCGGCGCGACGTTCGTCATCGCGCGGCCGGCGGCGACGCGGCCGTCCGACGAGACGGTGATCTCGCCGTCGCTGCTGTCGGGGTCACGGTCGTCCGGCTTCACACCGGGACAAGGCCTCCCGGGCGACGCGGCGCTCGCCGCCCTGGCGCGGAGCGGCCCGCACCTGTACGAGGACGGCGACGGCACGCCGTGGATCGGCCCGCCCGGCGCCGGCGGCGGAAGGACGGACGTGGGGCCGCTGCGCGAGTACGCGCCGATCCACTGGCTCGTCACCGGACGGCCCTCCGGCGGCGTCACCGTCGAGGAGCTGATGCGCGGGAACCTGGATGCTCTCACCCGCTACCTGAAGTCCGAAGGCACCGACCGCGAGCGGGTCCGCCGGTTCATGACCGACAGCGGACGCGACGTCGAGACGACCAGGACCCTGCCGGTGGACCTGCCGTCGGGTACCTGGATCTGGTTCACCAGCAGGACCGGGTTCACCGGAGCGGCGGTCGTGCGCCCGGGCGGGCGGTACGAGCTGTTCTCCCCGGACGTACGCGACACCGCGAACCGTACGGACGCCGACGTTCGCCACATGCTCGGGCAGGCGGACTACACGCTCGTCATCGGCCGCTCGCCGGTGGTGTCGACGCCGTCGTCCCAGGGCACCAAGACCCCGTCGTCGTCCGGCAGGTTCGGATCGCTGCGGGGCTTCGCCTGGTACCGCAGCGGTACGTCGACCCCGGCGTCCAGGTCCACGTCGAAGTCCGGCTCGGCCGGCTCGTCCAAGTCCGCGGGCAGGCGGAAGGCGGCGTCGCGGGAGGACTACGCGGTGACCGACGACCGGCGGGCCATGGCGGCCGAGCGGCGCCGGTACAACGAGGCGGAAGTGGCCGCGAAGGTGAAGCGCCTCAAGCTGAAGGCGGTCGACGTCCCGCCGGACGGCAACTGCTTCTACAGCAGCCTGATGGTGATCGCGGCCCCCGAGCTGATGCGGCGCGTCCCGCTCCTTTCCGGAGCGCTGCGGAACGGCCGGAACGCCGCCGTACGCGTCTTCCGCAACTGGCTGGCGGACCGCGTCGAGGCCGACCTCGCGTCGGCGACATCGAGGTACGCGCCCTTCATCCACACCCCCGACGGCCAGTTCGTCGAGGACCGGCACAGCGAGGTCGTGAACCAGATCCGCGAGTTCGGCCTCTGGGACAGCCAGACGGGCGACATCGTGGTGGAGATAGCGGCGATGGAGCTGGGCCTGCCCCTGACGGTGATCCAGAGCGGTGCCGACCTCGACCTGGGCCCGGACGGCGCCCACCGCATCCACTTCATCCGCAGGCCCGGCCACTTCCTCGGCGCCCGGCGTACGGACGGGAACGCCGGGCCGCAGGCCTGGGAACGCCTCACGCCGAACCCGGGCGAGACCGGCCAGGAGGACGTCTCCGCGCTGATCGACCGTTTCGGCGACGCGAGGGCGCGGCTCCAGCGGGTGCTGGACGGGCTACCGAAGACACGCCGGGAGCACTTCGCCACGCTGGCCGAGACGGAGCAGGTGCGGGTCCAGAACGAGATGGAGGCCGAGACGTACCTGGGCGTCCCGGAAGGGCTGCGCGAGCCACTGCGGAACGCGGCGATCCGCGGCGCGGTCTCCGCCGTCGGCGACCTGATCCGCCTCGCGGAGGGTGACACGGAGCGTCGCGACGCGGCGGCCGAGGGGTTCGTTCTGGACACGGGCGAGTTCTGGGACGTCGTCGACCGGCTGCCGGAGGGGCAGCGCCCTCCGTTCGCGGAGCGGTTCGAGACCACGCGGAAGGTGGTCGAACAGGCACGGCTCACCGCCGCCACCGAGACCATCGCCGGCGCGCACCAGGATTTCCGGGCCATGATCCGCGAGGCGAGGGAGGCGCTGGCCCCGGCGCAGCCGCCGCCGATCGAGCTGGAGAGCCGAGAGGGCCCGTCCGACTACCTGGTCTCCCAGGTCAACACCGAGCTGAGGAGCCTCGGGGACCGCTACACGCACGGCCGGGTCGACGCCGACCGTATCCAGGACGCGATCGACGAGCTGAGCGCCGCGCACACGGACGCGCGCGGGCGGGCGGACGAGATCGCGCACCAGATCGCCTTCGGCAAGCCGATGCGGCGGCGCGGCGGCGGCATCGGCCTGGAGGTCGAGACGCGGTTCGGGGTGTACGGCCTCGACATGACCGGCGTGACGACCGCGACCCTGATCTCCACGCCGCAGTTCTCCCTGGTCACCGACTACGGCACGGCCACCGTCGGCCCTGACGCGGGCAAGAGCGTGCCGATCGTCGAGCTCGTGCTCAGGCCGGCCGCCGCCCTGGACGGCGAGCGGGGACGGATGAGCCAGGAGCAGGCGTTCGAGATCGTCTCCTACGTCGTGGAGCGGCTGCGGAAGGCCCGGCGCGGCGCGACGATCGCGGAGGTCTTCCGCGGGCTGTCCGGCGCGACCGTCTACCCGAAGGCGCACAGCGCGCGGCTGCGCGGCGAGGTGAACCCCGGGATGCTGTACGTCCAGTACACCGCCGGGGTGCCGATGGCGGGCGTACGCGACTTCCTCCAGCTCTCGGGCCGGAACGACGCGTCACCGGCCTCCCGGCACCTCACCAGCGCGCTGACCTTCGGTGACACGGTCGCGGCGCGGTTCGCCGGGCTCGACCCGAACGACCCGGGCGTACGGGAACAGCTCCGCTGGCTCACCGCGCGCGACGCGGAGATCGCGATCGTCCAGAGCTACGCCACGCTCGTCTACACGCAGGTCGCCGCCGCGCTCCAGCCCTCGATCACCGGCAACGGCACCTACGCCAAGAACCACACCGTCGTGGCGTCGCGCAACCCGCTGGCGGCGCTGCGCGAGTCCCTGCCGCCGATGGTCCGGCGTTTCCTGGAGCGGAGCGCCGATGGGATCGGCGCGGACTTCCAGGCACGGTTCCGCGCGGACAACCGGGAGGTGCTGCGCGAGGCCGGGTACGCCGACGACGAGAACCTGCTCCAGGTGGAGTGGGAGGACACCGTCGGACGTGAGGTCCGGCGGCGCTCGGTGGGCCAGTACCTCGACAACGCGCTGGTCCACCTGCCGGACCACAAGCTGATCGACCAGTACGACGCGCTGAGCGTGGCCACGCAGGTGCCGGCGCTGGACGACAACTTCGGCAACCGGCCCGAGCTGCCGCTGGTCGTCCTGGAGGCCAGGGTCTACGGCGACGTCGTCTACCGGAGCGTCGACCGGGTGCGCGCCGACTACGACCGGCTCAGCGAGTCCGTACGCGACCTGGACCGGGAGGCGCGGCGGCTCATGTCGCCGGAGGACGGCCCGGGCGTCGAGGTGCGGTTCGGGAAGAGGAACAAGACGGTCGACGCGGGCCAGCGCAACACCGTCGCCGCCTTCGCCGCGTACGTCGGCCTGACGGCGGTGCGCCGCGACCGCGACCGGGGCCCGGCGCTGGTCGTGCGCGTCGACGGCGGCGGCAACGGCGGCGTCTTCAGCGACGCCGGGGACGTCGGGACCGAGCGCGCGGAGGCCGTGGAGGCCGAGGTCAGGCCGCTGGTCGAGGCCTTCCTCAGGCGCAACCGCGTACCGCTGTCGATGGTCCGGTGGGAGTCCACGTCGCGCGGCGACGGCGGGCAGCGCGGCTACCCGTTCGCGCAGGCCCCCGGCGAGCAGGACGAGCAGCAGCGCCGGGTGCTGATGTGGGTCGCCGCTCCTCCTGCGCGCCGCAGGCGTACCGAGCGGACCGCGCCCAGCGCGCCGGCCGGGGAGCCGCGGGTCTCGCGGCAGCGGACCGCCGCGGACCTGATGCCCCACGTGGTGTCCGCGATCGACCGCATCGTCGTCCCGGGCCTGTACCGGCCGCACGCGCACGAGGTGCTCGCGGCGTACGAGTCGCTGCCGCCCACGATGCGCCGCGACCCGCTGCCGGGCCTCGGCCGCCGGATCGCCGAGATGATCCTGGACCCGGGCCACGAGCCGAGCCGGATGCCCGGCGCGGGCCGTGTCGTACCCCAGCAGGCCGCGGCGGGCTCGTCCACCGGACCGGGCACGGCGGCCGGTGACGCGCTGCGCGAGAGCGCCGGGCTGGACGAGCGGTACGGCCCGGCGCTCCCGCCCCACCGGGACGAGCCCTATGAGGGCGCGTCGCCGTACCGGCTCTCGGACCTGCCGCCGGACTTCCTCACCGGACGGCGCGGCACCGTCCTGCACTACGCGGTCGACGAGCAGGGCGAGATCCGGCTCACCGAGGACGAGCGTTCGCTCACGGCGCCCGCACGTGTCGCCGGGCAGGTGCGGTGGAGCGCGGAGCGCGGCCGCTGGGAGGTCGACGGGTCGTCACGCCGCTTCATGGGCGAGGCCGTACGGCCGGGCGTGGAGCGGCCGGTGGCCGAACACTGGGTCACCTCCGTGACCGAGGATCTGGCCGGCCACTTCGGCACCGAGTTCACCCCGGTGGCGGCCGGCACGTCGCGGACGCTCAGCGACATGGTCTACCAGGCGCTCTCCGGCCCGGCGCCGGTGAAGTACTCGGCCGAGGACACCTTCGACGCCGAGTACGAGGCCACCGTCGAGGAGTTCCCCGAGGTCGGCGCGCCCGAGGGGTGGAGCATGCGGGGGCAGGGATCGGACGTGCCGGAGGGGCGCGTGTTCGTCGCGGAGAACACCGCCCTGGGCGGGCTGCGCGGCCAGTACGACACCGCCGCGCCGAAGGCGGGCCGGGTCGCCGACTCCAGCGGGCGTCTCTACTCCGAGGGTCCGGCCTGGAACTGGTACCTGCCCGGCCGGAACGGCGTCGTGGCCTCCTCGCGGCCGATCACCGACGCGCGGCGGGGCGTGGAGGGCGCTCCGGCCGGCCTGGCGCGCCGGCACCGCGTACGCGACACGCCGCCGGTCGAGCCGTCGAGCGTCGCCGCGCTGCCCCGGATGCTCGACGGCGGCCTGCCGCACACGGTCCGGTGGCGTTCGGAGGCGGACACCGCGCCGCTGTACAAGTTCAGCGAGAGGCCGCCGGAGGAGGTCTTCGCGCAGGGGCTGCGGCCGAAGGGCGACCACCTGGGCCACCTGGTCGAGCACGTCTACCGCAACCCCGCGAACACGGGCTGGCTGAGCACGTCCAGGAACTACCACTACCTGCGCGACTCGGTGCTCAACGACCCCGGCTCGGCCGCTCCGCTGCACAACCGGTACCGGTGGCGGTACGACGTCCAGGTGCCCGGCGGCATCGACGTGAACGCCACGCTCGACCTCGCCTCGCCCTTCCCCGACCAGGAGGAAGTCGTCTTCCCCGGCGGCATCGACGTGCGGTTCATCCGCGGGGTCCAGCCGCTTGTGAACGGTTCACCGTGGGGGCCATATATCGTCAACCCGGCTTATGCGCCAGCGGTCGGTGTCTGACCGAATGTCAGATCAAAAATGGATTCTCTACACAAATCAAGCGCAGCTTGCCAGAATATGGACATAAAGCGCCTCCGTGGCTCCAAGGTCGGTCGTGGGCGCGGGCACAGCCGATTCGGGGCGGACGACGTCACGCCTGGTGAATGGGCTGAACGCGGCCGACAGCGGGCCATTAGTGACATGAGGAGAACAGTGATGGCAGAGGCAACGGGCCGACGGCGCCTGGTCGCGTCGCCCAGGTCGGCGCAGTGCCCGACCTCGTGCCGGACCGGAGGCCGACGTGACGGATGAGCACGTGGCGCCGCCGGAGAACGGCCGCGTCCTCACAGTCGAGATCCGGCGCGGCATGGTGCTGCCGCGGGTCACCGCGGTCCCCGCCGCCGGGCAGCTCTCGCCCGTCGGCCTGGAGATCCTGGCCGGTGGCGCCGAGGACACCCCGGTGACGGCCGCCGTCGTCCCCGCCGAACGCCCGCTCCCGGCCGCCCGGCACGCCGCGGTCGCGACGACGGAGACCGATCGCGGATCCCGTATGCGGCTCGCCGTTCTCGGCGGGATCGCCGCGGCCGTACTCGTCGCGGTGCCCCTCGTCGCGCTGTTCGCGGGCGGCGGCGGGCACGACCGTCACCCGGTGACGTCCGTGGCGGGAGGCCCCGGAGTGGACCCCGCCAAACCGGGTGCGCCGGCTCCGAGCTGGCCCTCCGGTGACCCGTCGGGCCGCCCGGTGAACAGCGGCACCCCCGCGCCGGGGAAGTCGCCCGCCCACTCCTCGGCGGGAGGCACCCACGGGAAGAAGGCCGGCGGCAGCCACGGCGGCAGTGTCGCGAATCCGCCGCACAACGGCACGGCGAACAATGCGAATCCGCCGGTCAAGTCGGATTCGTCGCGGCTGTTGATGAGCGCCGCGTCCAATCGGTGCATCGACGTGAAGGGCGGCACCGGAAAAGACGGAACCCCCCTCGACATCTGGGACTGTGTCGGCGGCTCACGCCAGAGGTGGACGTTCGAGTCGGACGGTTCGGTCCACGCCATGGGCATGTGCATGGACGTGGCCTGGGGATCCTCCGACAACGGCACCCAAATTCAGCTCGCGCGATGCCACGGCGGCCCGGCCCAGCATTTCGACCTCAACGGCGCCGGCGACCTGGTGAACACCGGCGCGGACAAATGCGTGGACGTGACGGACCAGCGGACCGGCAACGGGACCCGGCTCCAACTGTGGGACTGCGGCGGAACGTCGAACCAGAAATGGAGCGCCGTCTGACCCTCCGGCACCACGGACGCACGAGCGGAGAGACGGTCCCATGGCCGAAGACGAGAACGAGCGCGCCGGTGTCGTCACCGAGACGGCCGACGACGCGCCAGAGCCCACAAGAACGGGCAGAAACCGCAACAAACAGGCTGCGGGCGGCCCTAACCTAGGCGTCGGTTCACGAACGCCGAATGACCCGGGCCGAAGCGCCGGGCGCCCTCGCGCCGGCGTGAAGGGAGATCGATGATCAGGCCTTCCGCGCGCCGATCACGAAGCGGCGACGACACACCCGCCGTCCCGCAGGCCGGACCTGCCACGGTCACGGTCGAGGAAGCCGGTTCGGCCTTCGTCCTCCGCACGGCGGACACCGCCGTCGACGAGCAGCTCTCGCTGATCTCCGACATCGTCCCGGACGACGACGCGACGCTCATCGTCGTGGCCGTGCCCGACGAGATGGCCGACGCTCTGTGGCCGCACCTCTCCGAGCTGCTGACCAGGCTGAAGGGGCAGCGCCGTACGTTCGTGCTCGCGATGTCCGGCGCCGGCGTCGACCGTACGGACCGGCCCGCCCTCGCGCAGAGGATCGCGGACGCCTGGGAGACCGTCGTGGTCGCCCCGTCCGGCGACGTCGTCCTGGCACCCGGCGGCACCCTGTTCGCGCGCCCCGGCGACCGCAGCGACGGCGACCTGGAGCCGCAGTGGCTGTCGTTCGCGCGCGGCACCCGGCCGAAGCCCCTCGGTTCCCGCTGGCCCGCGCCGGCGTGGCAGAGCGCGCTCGGCGACCTCGGCATCCCCGACGGCCCCTGCGAACTGACCCACGTGCCCGCCGGCGTGCTCGTACGCCCGGCCGGGTCGCCCGAGCCCGGCCCCGGCGACCTGCCGTACGCGATCCCGGCCCACCCCGAGCGGCCGTCGGTCCTCGTCGGCCTGCCGGACACCCCGCGCGTCGCGGCGGCCGACCTGGTCGCCGCGCTGTCCGGCGCGGCGTCGGGGACGGAACTCCGCAGGCACCCGCTCCGGCTCGTCCCGTCCGGCGGCGGTGACCTGCTGCCGCTCGGCCAGACCGTGGCACGCGAGCTGCGCCTCGACGTCGAGGTGCTCACCGGCCTGCCGGTCGACCTCGCGTACGACCCCGGCGAGGAGACCGACGGGCAGTGGGTCGTGCTCGTCGACGCCGACGGCCATCCGACCTGGTCACCGTTTGTCGCCTCGGTCCTGTGCCGGCCGCCGGCGCGCGACGGCGGCGTGCCCGCGCCCCGGTTGCAGAGCTGGCACCCGCCCGCGGAGGGCATGGAGGTCATCGACGCGGCGCGCGGCGTGCTCCGGCTCGACGACACGTGGCGGCTGTCGGTGACGCGCGCGGGCGTCTGGATGTACGAGGCCGCGGACGACGACCTGCCGGAACAGCTCATGATCCGGCGCCCGGTCACCGAGGACACCGTGCGCCTCGACGCCGGGACACCCGGCCGCCCTCTCTCCGGCGACCCGTGGACGGTGCTCGACGGCCTGCTCCGCGCCCTGTCACCCGGCCTGCGCGCCCGGCTCCTGCTCGCCGTGCACGGCGAGCTGAGCGTGGAGGGCGACGAGTCGGCACGCAAGCTCGCCGACCGCCACGGCGTACGCCTGGAGACCGACGCCACCCCCGAGACCGTGCCGGCCCCGGAACGCGAGCCCGCACCACGCGTCACCCCGCCGCCCTCCGGCTCGCGCGTCCTCACGACCCACCGCAGCACCGAAGAGGAACGCGCCGCGTTCCGCGCCATGATCGGCTTGCAGTGGGACTCCCACGCCGCGCCGCTGCGGCGCGCGTTCTCCCGGCTGCCCGCCATCGCCGCCGGCGAGCGCGCCGCCGCCACGGTCGACCTGGTCGCCGTACGCCTGTACCTGACCGCCCAGCGGACCGAACCGGACGGCGAGTTCGGCCCGGCCGCGCTGCACTCGGGCGACGAACGGCTGCGCCCGTACCTGGCCTGCCTGGCCTCGGGCCTGCGACGGCTCCCGACGTACCGCGGCGCCGTGCTGCGCGGGGTCGACGCCTCCGCCCAGGAACGCGCCCGGCTGCGCCCGGACACGACCATCCTCGCCGAGCCCGGCCCGGTGGGCGGTCTGTCCTTCCCCGGCGAGACCTCGTACGGCTGGCCGCAGACGTCGGGCGCGTACGTGATCTGGTCCGACACGGCCCGCCGGGTGGCGGCGCTGTTCGACACGGACACGGCGGTGTCGACGCCCCGCAACGAGGTGGTGTTCGGCCCCGGCAGCCGCTTCCTGGTCCTGGACGTACGCCGAGGCGACGCGGACACACCGGACCTGACCCTGCTCCGCGAACTCCCGGCCACGGCCGGCGAGGACGAGGCCCCGGCCGGCCGCCTGGCCCTGACCCGCCTGCGCGAGACCCTCGAAACGGAGCACCTGGCGTCGTCGGGCACCCCGTGGCCCGCCCACTGCGTAGGCCCGATCGGCGGCCCCCGCTCCACCCCGTCCGCGGGAGGCCAAGCCGTCGGGATGTGAGCGTTACCGCGCACGCACGGACGGACAGACTCCAGAGTGTGGATGCCGCGAGCTTCGTGACGGACGTCGGCTCCGGCGTCGACGCCGCCGGAGTGGCCGTCATCGTGGCCGGAGCCCTGATCGCCACGGGAGTGTTCGCCCACCGAGCGCTGCACCGCACCGCCGACGCGTACCGGCTCTACCGCCAGAGCCTGGGCCGGGCGATCCTGCTGGGCCTGGAGTTCCTCGTCGCGGGCGACATCATCCGCACGGTCGCGGTGTCGCCGACCTTCGCGGGCGTGGGCGTCCTGGCCGTGATCGTCCTGGTACGGACGTTCCTGAGCCTCTCCCTGGAAGTGGAACTCCAAGGCCGCTGGCCCTGGCAGGAGCTCAGGCATCCCCGCTGAGCGCGGTCTCCCACTTGCGGCGCACGTCCGCGAGGTACGCCGGGTCGCTCCGTACGACCCGGGCGAAGTCGTCGCCGCGTTCGTACGGGCGGCAGGCGTCGACGATGGCCCGGCTGTTGTGCGGCGGTGTGCCCGGTACGAGCATGGGGTCGAGGCGGCTGCCCCACGTGCGGCGCATGATCTCGATGTCCTCGGCGGGGTCGCTGCGGGTGGAGATGGCCCAGATGACCTCGTCCAGGCTCCGGGGGGCGATGTCGTCGTCGACGACCACCACGTACCTGTTCATGTACGCCGCCGCGGGAAGCTGGGACGTCAGGTGGGCACCTGACGGGCCTGGCCCGCGTAGCGTTGCTTCAGCGACACCGTGATGAACAGCCGTCCGCCGCCTGCCTCGTGCGTCCAGACGGCCTCCACGCCGGGCACGCCCGTGGCGGCCAGCTCGTCGTGGATCATCGCGGACTACATGACGGTGCGCATGTACGAGTAGTCGTGCGGCGGCTTTCCCGGTGGCGCGCCCAGCATGATCGGGTCGTCGCGGTGGTACAGCCGGGTGATGTCCAGGGCCACGATCGCCGGGTACGTGTCGTTCGGGTTTCTCGCCGACCGGGTCGGCCGCTCGGCCCCATCGCCGGCGTCGTCTTCGCCCTGGCCGCCCCCGACAGCACCGGCCGGAAAATCGCTGCCATCGAGTAGGCCGGGCGCGTACGATCCGCGTCCATGGCGAAGCGCGAGATGTACGTGTCGATCGACGTGGAGGCCGACGGCCCGATCCCGGGTCCGTTCTCCATGCTGAGCTTCGGCCTGGCCGCGTGCGGCACCGCCACGGCGGGCACCTTCACCCCGGCGGACCCGGCCGCGTCCACGTTCTACGCCGAGCTGAAGCCGATCAGCGACGACTTCGACCCGTCGGCCCTGGCCGTCAGCGGCCTCGACCGCGACGCGCTCGCCCGCGACGGCCGCGACCCGGCCGAGGCGATGACCGCCGCGGCCGCCTGGGTGAAGGAGACCGCGGCCGGCGCGACGCCCGTCGTCGTCGCGTACCCGCTCGGCTTCGACTGGATGTGGCTGTACTGGTACTTCCTCCGGTACGCCAAAAGCTCACCCTTCGGGCACTCGCGGCATCTCGACATCAAGACCCTGTACGCGGCCAGGGCGGGCGCACTCATCACCGGGTCCACGAAACGCCAGATGCCCGCCGAACTCCTCTCCGGCCGCCCGCACACGCACAACGCCCTCGACGACGCGATCGAGCAGGCGGAGCTGTTCCAGAACCTGATGGCGTGGGGGCGCTGACCGGGTGGGGGTAGCTCCGGGATGACGCGCCGCGGCATCGGCCCGCGCGGCTTTCCGGGGCCATCGGCCTCCGCGAGTGAGATCACCAGGGGAGGGTGCCTCCGGCGTGGAAGTAGCCGCCGGTCGGTCCGCCGGGGCCCACCTGCGCCATCCGGACGATGACCTCGGCGCCCTCCTCGACGGTCTGGACACCGGTGTTGTCGTTCAGGTCGGTCCGGGTGAAGCCGGGCTCGACGGCGTTGATCCTCATCTTCGGGAACGCCTTCGCGAACTGCACCGTGATCATGTTGACCGCGGCCTTCGACGCCGGGTAGGCGACACCCGGGTACGCGTACCCGGGCGTGCCCTCGGTGGTCATCCCCGTCAGCGAGGCCAGGCCGCTGCTGACGTTCACCACGACCGGGGCGGCCGACCGCTCCAGCAGTGGCAGGAACGCGTGGGTGACGCGCACGAGCCCGAAGACGTTCGTGTCGAAGGTGCTGCGCATCACGTCGGCCGTCACCTCGGCCGCGCCGACCACGACGGTGCCGCCGGTCATCTCGTCCTGGGCGCCCGCGTTGTTGACCAGCACGTCCAGCTCGCCGATCGTCTCAGCGGCGGCCTCCACGGAGTCGTCGTCGGTGACGTCGAGCCGCACGAGCCGCGCCCCCAGCTCTTCGGCGGCGACGCGCCCGCGCTGCTCGTCCCGGCTGCCGATGTACACGGTGTGCCCCGCCTCGATGAGAAGGCGGGCGGTCGCGAAACCGAGGCCTTTGTTCGCCCCGGTGATCAGTGTGGTCGTCATGTGCCCCAGCATGCGGCGCGCGCCGTACGGTCAGCCAGCCGTCCCGTCTTCCTGGGACCACGGGTACCAGGCAGGCCCCCCGCACGGTTTTTCTAGGAATCGAGCCAGTTCGCGCCGTGTCACGAACCGGTAACGTCGCATAGCCCCGAATGCGATAGGTCGTAATTCCAATGGACCCCTTCTTGTCGACCTGGCTCATCTCACCGGTCTGGTCGGAATTGGTCGCCCGCCTGCTTCCCGTCGGTGCCGAGAAGGACGTGCGGCGCCTGGTACACCAGCTCACTCTGCAGGCGCTGGAAAGCGAACCCGGCCTACGGGCTCTCGATTGCGAAAGTGAACGGATCAGCGCCGCGCTCACCATTACCCTGACGGCTTTGGACGCTGCCGGCATGGATTCCGATCTGGACCCGGATCTGCTCGTCGAGCGGATGCGCCGGGCCGCGCCCGAGGCCACCGAAGGCCTGACCGACGAACGCGCGCTGGCCCTGTACGACGTCCTGTCGCTCGGCGCCTGTACGCATCTGGTCGAGCACTTCGCGCACCTTCCGGAATTCCAGAGCCGTACGCTCGTCGAGATCCGGCGCCGACTCGCCGTTCTCCAGCACCAGGTCGCCGCGGCGGGCAAGGCGTCCGCGGATTACGAGCAGGTCTATCGCGAGGCCCCACCCGAGCAGGCGGACGAGCCCGCCTTTCTCGACCTCACGGTGCGAAACGGGGAGCACGGAAGCCGGCTGGAGGATCTGCTCGCCGTCCATCCGAGGCTGCTGCTGGAAGGGCCCGCCGGCGCGGGAAAGACGACACTTCTTCAGCACCTGGCCCGCCGGATCCGGGAAAGGGACCTGCCGGAGCCGCTCGCCGAGTGGCGCGACGAGCGCGTGGTGCCGTTCGTGCTGCGGCCTCGCCGTTTCATGGAGCGTGACGGGCTGCGCCTCCCCTCGCCCGAGGAGTTCGACGGCGCCGGCGACGGCGCGGGCAAGCCCGAGACCTGGGTGACCGAGCTGCTCCGGCAGCGGCGCGCGATCGTCATGGTCGACGGCGTCGACGAGATCCCCGCGGCGTACCGGCCGGAGCTGATGGCCTGGGTGGAGGATCTCACCCGGCTCTATCCCGGCGTCCGCTTCCTGCTGACGACCAGGCCGGACGCCCTCGACGCCGGCCAGAGAGCCGGGTTCGTCACGTGCCACCTGGAGCCGATGAGCACGATCCAGGTCGATGAGTTCATCCGCCGGCGGCTCGGCGAACGCGCCGGGCGCCTGATCGGCGTCCTCGCCGCGCGGCGCGACCTCGCCCGGCTCGCGACCAACCCGCTGCTGTGCGCGATGCTCTGCACGGTGGACGGCGCCGTTCCGCCCGGGCGGCACGCGCTGTACGAGGCGGCGCTGCCGTTCGGCGAGCGCGAGGCCCTCGGGCGCGTCGCCCTGTGGATGACGCTGAACGGCCGACGTACGGCCGGCCGCGACACGGCGCCGCACGTGACCGGATCCACGCTGCTCCGCGAGACCGCGGAGGGCCTGCTGGAGTTCTCGCACCCGAGTTTCCAGGACCATCTCGCGGCGGCGGAGTTCTGCCGGGACCAGACCCTCGACCACCTGATCCACAACGCCCAGGACCCGTTCTACCGCGACGTCATCGTCATGGTCGCCGGCCAGAGCCGCGAGTGCCGGGAACGCCTCCTCGACGGCCTGACCAAGCAGGCGCTCGCCGAGGACGACCGGATGCTCTGGCTGCTCGCCGCGGCGTGCGTCGCGGACGCCGACGAGCACGCCGCCCTCATCCGGGAACGCACCCGCCGGCTCCTTCCGCCGAGGACCCTCGAAGAGGCGCACGGCCTCGCGAAGGCCGGCGGGTTCGTCTTCGATCTCGTGGCCGACGTCGCCGCCGGGCGGCACCTGACGGCGGAGGAGGCGGCGGCCACCATCCAGGTCGCGATCCTCACCGGCGGGGACGACGCGATCCCGCTGCTGCGCGGGTTCGCGCGGCACCCCGCCAAGGAGGTGCGCAAGGCGCTCGTCGACGCCTGGTTCGGGTCGCGTGTGCCGGAGCGGTATGTCGCCGAGGTGCTGTCGGGGTGCTCGCTGAACGACATCGTCGTCGTCCTGCCGGGGCTGGAGTACCTGTCGTGTCTCGACCGGCTGAGCGGGCTCAGGCATCTCGACCTGACGCGTACCGGCATCGCCGACCTGGGGCCGCTGTGCGCGCTGACCTCGCTGCGGCACCTCTACCTCGCGACCACGAGGGGCGTACGGAACGTCGGGCTCCTCCGCGACGCGATCCCTGATCTGAAGATCATGAGCTGAACACACTCTTGCCGTGACCCGTAGCGCGGTTTACCATCACCGCAACTGACAGGAAAGTTTCTTAAGAGAAAACCTCCGTCACGTCGGAAGGCAGCCCCCCATGCCGAAGACCCCGCCCAGACTCCGGAGCATCGCGGTCGCGGTCGCAGGACTCGTCCTGACCGCCCTGGCCCTGCCCGCCACGGCCGACGCCGCGCACAAGACGGCCGGCGCCCAGGCCACCAGCGGTGGCATCAAGGTCGCGTACTACGACCAGTGGTCGGTCTACCAGAACGCCTTCTACCCCAAGAACGTCGACACCGAAGGCATCGCCGGCAAGCTCGACTACCTGATCTACGACTTCGAGAACATCGACCCGACCAACCTCACCTGCTTCGAGGCGACCAAGGCCACCGACCCGGACCCGGGTGGGGAGAGCGACCCGAACGCCGGTGACGGCGGCGGCGACGCGTTCGCCGACTACCAGAAGAGCTACGGCTCCGACATCAGCGTCGACGGCACCGCCGACGCGTGGAACCAGCCGATCGTCGGCAACTTCCACCAGCTCCAGGAGCTGAAGGCCAAGCACCCGAACCTGAAGATCCTGCTGTCCATCGGCGGCTGGACGTACTCCAAGTACTTCTCCGACGCGGCGGCCAGCGACAGCTCGCGCAAGAAGTTCGTCTCAAGCTGCGTCGACATGTTCATCAAGGGCAACCTGCCCGCTCAGGGCGGGTACGGCGGCCCGGGCACCGCGGCCGGGATCTTCGACGGCTTCGACATCGACTGGGAGTACCCGGCGAACGCGGGCGGCCACCTCGGCAACCACCAGACCGCCGCGGACAAGCAGAACTTCACGGCGCTGCTCGCGGAGTTCCGTTCCGAGCTGAACGCGCAGGGCCAGGCCGACGGCCACTCGTACGCCCTGTCGGCGGCGCTCCCGTCCGGCCAGGACAAGATCGCTTCGGGCATCGAGACCGACAAGATCGGCCAGTACCTGACGTTCGCCGACGCCATGTCGTACGACATGCACGGCGGCTTCGAGCCCACCGGTCCGACGAACCACCAGGCGCCGATCTTCGACAACCCGAACGACCCGATGCCCCCGGTCACGCCCGGCAACGCGAAGTACAACGTCGACGAGACGGTCAAGGCCTACACCGCCGGTGACTCGGCGTACGGCATCCCCGGCGGCTTCCCGGCGAGCAAGCTGACGATCGGCGTGCCGTTCTACTACCGCGGCTGGACCGGAGTGTCCGCGGGTGCGAACAACGGCCTCTACCAGCCGGCCAGCGCCCCGGCGCCCGGCGCGGCCGACTCGGGCAACGTCCCCGGCGTCCGCATGTACAAGGAGCTGGGCGGCGTCGTCGACAACCCCGCCGACACCTTCTGGGACGACACCGCCAAGGCCGCCTACTTCTACGACGGCACCAACTTCTGGACCGGTGAGAACGCGCGGTCCATCCAGGCGAAGGCCGACTACCTGCACTGCCACGGCCTCGCCGGAACGATGATGTTCTCGCTGTACGACCTCGACCCGGGCGCGACCCTGTTCAACGACACGGTCAACGCGACCAACGGCTCGGCCGGAGGCTGCTGATCCCGCCCACGCGGGGCCCCCACCTTCGGGTGGGGGCCCTTCGTGGTTACGGCAGCGTGGCGCTCTCGCCGGGGGCGAGCAGGACGAGCCGTTTCTCCTGGTCGTGCCGGGCGAACGCGGCCCGCATCGAGTCCGGGCCCTCGGTGAAGTGCTGCCAGCCCTCGACGTGCAGGGGTACGACGGCGGGCGCGCCGAGGATGGCGGCGGCCTCGGCGGCCTGGTCGCTGCCCAGCGTCAGGTACGCGTCGAGCAGCGGCGTACGCGCGGCGCCCGCGAACAGCAGCGCGACGTCGATCGGCGGGCAGTGGGCGGCGACGTCCCGTACGACGTCCAGGGAGGCGTTGTCCCCGCTGACGTACACGGTCGGCACGCCCTCGCCGGACAGCACGAACCCGGTCACCTCGCCCGTGACGTCCTCGGTTCCGGCGGGGCCGTGCAGCGCGGGCACGCCGGTGACCCGCAGCGTACGGCCGTCGGGGCGGGGGATCGTGACGGCCCGCCACGGCGCCAGCGCGGTCGCGTCCAGCCGCGACGCGCCCGACACCGTCGTCAGCACCAGCGGCACCGACGGCAGCAGCTCGCGGCCCGAGGCGTCGAGGTTGTCGGGGTGCTGGTCGTGCGACAGGAGGACGGCGTCGAGCGGCCCGACCTGGCCGGCCGCCAGCGCGGGGCCGCGCGTCTTCACCAGGGCGCGCTCGCCGATCGGGTACTCGCCCGGAGCGTCGAACGTCGGGTCGGTCAGCAGCCGCAGGCCGCCGATCTCGATCAGTGCGGTGGGACCGCCGATCACGGTCACCTTCAGAGAGGTCATGATCTCGATCGTGGCGCGCCGCCGCTAGGGTGATAAGTGGCTGATCAGCCCACTACCGATCTGTTCCGGCCAGGGGAGACCGCCGTGCGCGACCAGGCGACCGTGGCGGTGCTGATGTTCGACCGGGCGCCGATGTTCGAGACGTCCGTGCCGATCAGCGTCTTCGGCACCGAACGCGTGGTCAGCGGAGCGCCGAGGTTCGAGCTGCTCCCGGTCGCCGCCGACGACGGCCCGCTCACGAGCACCGGCGGCGTACGCTTCCACGCGCCGTACGGCCTGGACGCCCTCGACCGCGCGGGCATCGTTATCGTCCCCACCTGGAGAGACCCGCTGGAGACGCCGCCGGAGCAGGTGCTGGAGGCGGTACGCGCGGCGCACGCCGACGGGGCGCTCGTCGTCGGCCTCTGCCTGGGCGCGTTCGTCCTCGCCGCCACCGGCCTGCTCGACGGCCGCCGCGCGGCGACCCACTGGTTCCACGCCCCGACGCTGGCCGCCCGCCACCCGGAGGTACGCGTCGACCCGGCGGTGCTGTTCGTCGACGACGGCGACGTGGTCACCAGCGCCGGCACCGCAGCCGGCATCGACGCCTGCCTGCACGTCGTACGCCGGACCTGGGGCGCGCGCGCCGCCACGGCCATCGCCCGGCGCATGGTCGTCGCCCCGCAGCGCAGCGGCGGCCAGGCCCAGTACGTCGATCACCCGCTGCCCGACCGGCACGACGGCGACGACCTGTCCGAGGTCATGACGTACGCCCTGGAGCACCTCGACACCCGGATCGACGTCGGCGCCCTCGCCGAACGCGCGCATCTGAGCCGCCGCACCTTCGACCGCCGCTTCCGCGCCCTGACCGGCGTGTCACCCCTGCAATGGCTGCTCCACCAGCGGATCCTGCACGCCCAGCGCCTCCTGGAGGACACCGACCTGCCGATCGACACCGTCGCCCGCCGCGTCGGCCTCGCCACCGGCGTCTCCCTGCGGCCGCACTTCAACCGCGTCGTCGGCGTCAGCCCGCAGACCTACCGCGACACGTTCCGTACGCCGTGAGCCGCTACCTTGAGGACGTGATCTTCCGTACGGCGACGCGGGCGGACCTGCCCGCGATCATCGCGCTGCTCGCGGACGAGGACGCCGTGGTGGACCCCTCGGACGTCGAGGTCGACGAGGCGTACGCGCGGGCGTTCGAGGCCATCGACGCCGACGGGCGCAACGAGATGGTGGTCCTCGACGCGGACGGGACGATCCTCGGGTACCTCCAGATCACCTACATCCCCGGGCTCGGACGGCACGGCCAGGAGCGTGCGCTGATCGAAGCGGTACGGGTGCGCGCCGACCGGCGAGGAGCGGGGCTCGGGCGCGAGCTGCTCGCCTGGTCGATCGAGCGGGCGCGGGCCCGCGGGTGCACGCTGGTGCAGCTCACGAGCAACAAGCGGCGTACGGAGGCGCACCGGTTCTACGGCTCGCTGGGGTTCGTCCCGAGCCACGACGGGTTCAAACTGCGGCTCTGACCGGTCACCCGTCGGCGACGCGGAGGTTCTGATCGACCCAGCGGGCGGCCTGGATGGCGTACTGCTTCTGGGTGGCCGCGGCGCCGGTGTAGTCGATCTCCACGAAGTGCAGGTGGCGGCGGAACAGGACGATGTTCTCGCCGTTCACGGCGTTGGTGTACGCGTAGACCTCGTCGCCGATCCCCGAGACGTCCACGGACGGGTTGGACACCTGCTCGGCCTGGCCGTTGTGGAGCGCGGCCTTCACCTCCTGGGTGTTCGAGTAGTCCGTCAGGCTCACGGTCAGGCCGACGGCGAGGCCACCGTCCCATTTGCACTCGGGGGACAGGGACATCTTCTGCGCGCCCGGCGCGAGCTGGTTCAACTGGGCGGCGGACAGCAGCGTGCACGGGTCGATGGTCGACGCGGGGTCGTCACCCCCGCCGAACGGCATGCTGAACAGCCAGTACACGCAGACGCCGAGGATGAAGACGACGATCGCCCCCGCGACGCGTCCCGGAGACAGGATCCGGCGACGCGGCTCCTCGACGGGGACCGGCGGTCGCCGCACGGCCGGCGCGGGCTCGCGGCGCGCCTGCCCGCCCGCGCCGCTCGCCTCCGCACGCGTGCGCCCGGGCCCCGGCTCCGTACGGCCGACGGGCCTCGGGTCGGCTCGGGTGGCACTGTCGGTTCGAACGGCACTGTCGGTTCGACCGGCACTGTCGGTTCGACCGGCGCCGTCGGTTCGAGTGGCGCTGTCGGCTCTGGTGGCGTGGTCGGCGGTCTGTGCCAGTGCGGCGAGGCGCTCCGCCGTGCGCCGGGCGTCCGGGCGGGCCGCCGGGTCGCGGGCCAGGAGGTCGGTGATCAGGGGGGCCAGCGGCCCGGCCTGCTTCGTCGGTGCCGGATCGCCCGTCAGCACGGCGGAGGCGATCACCATCGGCGTGCTTCCCGCGTACGGGCCGTTCCCCTCGACCGCGGCGTACAGCACCGCGCCGAGCGCCCACAGGTCCGACGGCGGGCCGGACGCCTCGCCGGACAGCCGCTCCGGCGCCATGTACCCGGGCGTGCCGATCAGCATCCCGGACGCGGTGAAGCGGACGTCGCCGTCGATCGTGGCGATCCCGAAGTCGGTGAGTACGACGTCGCCGGAGTCGTCGATGAGGACGTTCGCCGGTTTCACGTCGCGGTGCACGATGCCCTCGGCGTGGATGGCCCGCAGCGCCCCGGCCAGCGCGAGGCCGATGCGCGCCACCGAGGCGACCGGGAGGGCGCCGTCGTCATCCAGTAAGCCGGCGAGCGACCTCGCGCGTACGAAGTCCATGACGATCCAGGGGTGGCCGTCCTCGATGACCACGTCGTGGATCGTCACCACGGCGGGGTGCCGTACGTGAGCCGCCGCCCGCGCCTCCCGCAGCGCCCGCCCGCGTACGACCGCGAGCTCCTCGTCGTCGAGCCCGTGCGGCAGCAGGATCTCCTTGACCGCCACGTCGCGGCCCAGCAACTCGTCGCGCGCCCGCCAGACCGCCCCCATGCCGCCGCGGCCGACGCGTTCGGCCAAGTGATAACGGTCCGCGAGGGTGCGCAGGGGCAGGGTCACCGCCGTACGATATCGCCGGAATTCACCCGACCGGAGTTCGCTCGTTCGCCATGACGAGCGTGCGGGTCGGCATCGGGATCTCGATGCCCTCGGCGCGGTAGCGGCGGTGCAGGCGTTTGATGAACTCGTGCACGAGGACGTACTGGTCGGTGAACTCGCGGGTCCGCAGCGTCACCGAGAAGTCGATGCTGGAGTCGCCGAACGTGTGGAAGCGCACCGACGGCTTGTGCTCGGTGACCGCGCCGTCCACGTCGTACAGCACCTCGCGGGCGACGTCGACGGTGACGTTCTCCACCTCGTCCAGGTCGCTGTCGTACCCGACGCCCACCTGGACCATCACCGACTGGTCCTGGGCCGGGCGGTGGTAGTTCGTCAGGATCGCGTCGGCGAAGCGTGAGTTCGGGACGATCACCAGGTTGCCGGCGAGCTGGCGGATCGTGGTGTTCCGCCAGTTGATGTCGACGATGTAGCCCTCCTGGTCGTCGCTGTCCAGGCGTACGTAGTCGCCGGGCTGCACCTTCCGCGACGCGAGGATGTGCACGCCGGCGAACAGGTTCGCGAGGGTGTCCTGCAACGCCAGGGCGACGGCCAGGCCGCCGACTCCCAGCGCGGTCAGCAACGGTGTGACGGACACGCCCAGGCTCTGCAGCAGTACGAGCAGGCCGATGCCGACGACCACGACCCGGACGATGTTCACGAAGATCGTGGCCGACTGCGCGACGCCCGACCGGGCGAGCACGATCGAGTTGACGCTGCCCGCGGCGAAGCGCGCGACCGCGATCGAGATGGTGAGGATGAGGAACGCGACCAGGACCCGGTCGGTGGCGACACGTACACCGGGCCTCAGGTGGACGATCAGGCTCGCCCCCCACGCTCCCAGCGTGAAGCTCGTCACGACGGCGAGGTCCCGCAGCAGCATGAGCACCAGGTCGTCCCAGGCCCAGCGTGTACGGCCGGCTCGGCGCGTCAGCCATCCGAGCAGCACGCGCAGGGCGATCCCGACCACCATCGCCCCGACCAGCACACCCGCGGCCACGACCAGACGTTGCCATTCCACCGGACCACTCACCAGCGCCCCACTCCCCATTCACGGCATTTCAGGCGAAATCAGCCCAATAGCGTACATGTCAGCGAGTGGTTGACGATCATCCTCGGGCGAGCGGACGGGTACGAGGGCCGGTGTGGCCCGGCCCTCGTACCCGTACCTCAGAACGCGGGCACCGGTCCGACCGGCCCGATCACAGGAGTGACCGGCACGCACGGCACCTGGACCGGGTGCGCGGGGTCGAGGGCGTTCAGCGTGTCGGCCAGCGCGGTGGGGTCGTAGGCGATCTCCAGGTGGTCCGTCTTGTCGATCGCGCACTGGTCGTCGATCGTGAGGTTCGTGACGTGGGACCCGGTCAGGTAGGCCGACGTGTACGGCGTGACGACCTCGTCCTCACGGCTCTCGATGACGGTGTAGGTCACCCCGGGGACGGTGTCGCCGCCGGCGCCCAGGCTCGTGATGAAGTCCGAGCCCTTCTCCTGCTGGACACAGGCGGGGCAGCCGCTGCCCAGGACGACGTCGACGAGCCCGCCGACGCCGAGCAGCCGCGCGAAGGTGACCAGCCCGTCGATGGTGGTGCCGTGGTTCGACGGCGCGAGGCCGATCAGCTTGCCGACCTTTCCGGCGCCGCCGAGGGACTTCAGGTAGTACCTCGGCATCATGCCGCCCTGGGAGTGCCCGACCAGGTCGACCTTTGACGCCCCGGTCGCCGACAGGACCCTGTCGACGAAGGCGGACAGTTCACCGGCCGCGGCGGGAATGTCGCCGAGTCCCCTGATAGGGCCGCTGCCGCCATAGTTGAAGGCGAAGACGCAGTACCCGTGATTCGCCAGCAGCGGCGACGCGCCCTGCCAGTTGTCATTCATGTTCTCGAATGTCCCGTGGACGAGCACCACGGGTGTCGGGTGCGCCGCGCTCGGCCGGCACCCGAAGTCGTTCGCGCCGGGCGGCGACGTCGTCGGGAATGCCAAACCCTTGGCGAAGCCGCTCACGAAGCTGTAGTCGACCGGCAGCGGCGCCCGAGCCTGCGCGGGCGTGGTTCCGGTCAGGAAGACCCCGCTCAGAAGGGCGGTGCCGATTCCGAGAAGTGTCTTCGCGAGGGGCTTCCGGGGGTGCCAGACCATTTCCATTCCTCCTTGGCGTGACGCCGAGCGGAATGAAGTAAAGCCCTGAAACGGCGGAGTTACTACGCACGTGACCCAGAGACGCGGCGCGAAGTTTGGCATCGAAATGCCAAATGGCCGGACGATGAAGGAGGAGCGAAAGGATCGGCGACTGGATTAAGGTGAGCTGCATGCTCGATGTGAGGCGCATGCAGGTCCTCCGCGCCGTGATCACCAGTGGGTCGGTGACCGCCGCGGCGGCACACCTCGGCTACACCCCGTCCGCCGTCAGCCAGCAGGTGGCGGTGCTGGAGAGGGAGGCCGGCATGGCGCTGCTCGAACGCTCCGGACGCGGCGTACGCCCCACCGCGGCGGGCCGTCTCCTCGGCGAGCACGCCGCCGCGATCGGCCAGAGCGTCGCCGAGGCGGAGACCGCGCTGGCGGACCTGCGCGCCGGCCGTACGGGCAGCCTGGCGATCCGCTACTTCACCTCCGTCGGCCCTACGCTGGTCGCGCCCGCGCTGGCGCGGCTCCGCGAAAGGCACCCGGGCGTACGCGTCGACCTCAAGCTGATCGACACCGAAGACCCGCTCGCGGACCTGAGGGGCGACGGCGCGGACGTGGCGCTGGTCGTCCGCCCGGGAGAGCCGGCCGGCCAGGGCATCCGCCTGATCCACCTGCTCGACGACGCGTACCGCGCGGTCCTGCCGTCAGACCACCCGCTCGCCACGCGCCGGGTGATCGACCTGGCCGATCTCGCGGCCGAGCCGTGGATCGGCAGCGAACCCCCGGGCCCGTGCCTCGACGTCGTGCTCGACGCCTGCGCGGCGGCCGGCTTCAGCCCGAACCACGTCGCGAGCAGCGAGGACTACGCCACCGCCCAGGGCTTCGTCTCAGCCGGCCTGGGCGTCGCGCTGATCCCCGGCCTCGGCCTGACCACCCGCCGCCCCGGCGTCGCCGTACGAAGGGTCCGCAACCCCGAGCCGGTCCGCGCCGTCCACGCGGCCGTACGGGAGATCGCCCTAGACAATCCCGCGTCGCACACCTTCCTCGAAGCCCTCCAGGACGCGGCGACGACTTAGGGGATCCTCGCCACCAGCATCGTTCCGTTCCCGGCCTGGCTCGTGACGGTGATCCGGCCGCCGGCGGCCTCGACGCGGTCGCGCAGCCCGAGGAGGCCGGACCCGCGGGCCGGGTCGGCTCCTCCCACGCCGTCGTCGCGTACGGACAGGCGGATGGCGTTCTCCTCCGTGCCGACGTCGACCCAGACCGCGGACGCCTGGGAGTGCTTGGCCGCGTTCGCCAGCGCCTCCGACACGACGTAGTACGCCGTCACCTCGGCCTGTTCCGGCACGTTCCCGTCGATCCGGGTGGTGAGCTCGACCGGGACGGCGGAGCGGCGGGCGAGGGACCGCAGAGCCGGTCCGATGCCGCCCTTGGAGAGCACCGCCGGGTGGATGCCCTTCGAGATCTCCCGCAGATCGTCGATCACGTCGGTGACGTCCTGCACCGCCCGCGACAGCCGCGCCCGCAGGTGTTCGTCGCCGGGGGACACCTCGGACTCGGCGCGGCAGAGTTCGAGCCTGAGCGCGAGGAGGCGCTGCTGCGTGCCGTCGTGCAGGTCACGCTCGATACGGCGGCGGGCCGCGTCACCGGCCGCGACGACACGGGCGCGCGAGGCGGCGAGCTCGGACCGGCTCCTCCGCAGGGAGGCGGCCATGGTCATGAAGGAGTACAGGAAGATCAGCATCACCGACCCGGTGAGGCCGCAGACGACCCACTTCACCAGGCCGCGCGCGTCACCTACGGCGACGACCGCGGTGAGCAGGACCGCGAGGGTGCCGGTCACCGGCAGCGAGAACCTCGGAGGCTCCACCGGCGACCCATGCCGATACACGGGACTCATTCCCTCCGTGGGGGACGAAGTGCGTTTCTCCCATGGTCGGCACTGAACACCCGCCAGGCGAGTACCCGAACGAGTACTACCCCTAGGGCTTCGAGCGGAAGATCGCCGCCAGCTCGGCGCGGCCGCTGATCGACAGTGCGCGGTAGATGCGGCGCAGGCACATCTTGACGCCGTTCTCGGTGATCCACAGTTCGCGGGCGATCGTCGCGTTGGTGTGGCCGCGTGCCACCAGCTCGGCGACCTGGCGCTGGCGGACCGTCAGAGGAAGCCGCTCGGCCTCGTCGGCGGACAGGAACCCGAGCCGGGCCGACGTGTGCGCGCACAGCGCGCTGAGGGTCATGAGCTCACGCGGCCTGAACGGGGCGGTCTCGTCCTCACGGGCGATGTTCAGCGTGCCCACCAGGCGTCCCTCGCCGACGATCGGGCCGGTCATGATGTGCTCCAGCCGGTACCGGTGGGACACGTGCTGGTAGAGGGGCTCGTCGTGCCAGGCGCGCTCGGTGAGGACGAGACCGTCGTGGGCGGCGCTGTGGGTGTCCATGATGTACCGCAGGACCGGGTCGACGTCGCGCCCGAGCGACTCGTAGTCGTTCAGGAACCGGTCGGGCAGGCCACGGAGGCGTACGTCCACGGGGCGGTAGTCGTTGTCGAACAGGTAGAAACCCACGGCCTGGACGCCGAAGAGGCGCTGCGTGTGCCGCAGGAGCCCGTCGGCGAGCTGCCCCTGCGTACGCGCGTTTCCGATCTCATGGACGGCCTCTGAGACGCGGCTTTCCATAAACCGACACTACTCGGCCCCTCACCAGGGAATACGGGCCTGCGTGAACGTCATCCGGAGCGTACGACGACGGGCGCCCACTCCCGTACGGAGACGACCGTCACCCCTGGAGTCCGGTAGTAGGGATCCGCGGAGATGATCCGTTCGAGCCCGGGCGGGTCGTGCGGCCGACGTTAGGCTGCGCCGGGTGAGCGGTTCTGTATCGGCTCGGCGTGACGGGCTGATCGACGTGGAGCGCGGGTCCCGGGATCCTTCGGCTGCGCGCGGGCTAGAAACCGGGGAAGACGCGGCGCAGGTCGTCCAGGGTGAGGTCGTCGCCGGAGAGTTTCACGTCGCCGGGCGTGTGCTCGGGGGCGTGACGGCCGGTGACCAGGCGCAGCCACCACTCGGCCGGGGCGGTGAGGACCACCTCCGCGTCGGCGGGGGCGTCCGTGAGGTTCACCGAGTCGCCGATCGCGACCCCGAAGGACCGCTCCGGCGCCGTGGTGCGCACCGCGACGGTCACCGCGCGCCCGCCCAGCGCGTCGCCCTTGCCGAGGAAGCCGATCAGCATCCCGACCTGCTCGAACAGCAGAACGGTCGCCTCCGGGGCCAGCGTCGCCGCAGGGTCGAAGACGACCTTGACGTCCCAGGTGTGGTGCGCGAACTCGCTCAGCCGCAGCCCGCCGGCGGCGGCGAGGTCCACGGGCGCGGGCAGGAAGCCCAGGTCGACGCGCAGGCTCTCGCGCGTCTTCTCGTCGAGCCCTTCGTAGCGGCGCACCAGCGCGTCGTTCGAGGTCAGGAAGCCCGCGGCGCGCTCCTCGCGTGACATGGCGTCCCACCGGGCCCACACGCCCTGGTTGAAGTCACCGCCGGGGTTGCCCGAGCCGTCCAACGCGCCTTCGAGCGCGGCGAGGCTGATCTCCGCGCCGCTGCCCAGGTGGCTCAGCACCTGCGAGATGTCCCACTCGGAGGCCCCGGACGTACGGGCGAGGTCGTCGGCCGACAGGCCGCGCACCACCGCGGCGAGGTCGTCGTGCCCGGAGCGCAGAGCCCTGATCGTCTCGTTCGCTCGATCGCTCATTCAAGATCTCCAAAGGCTCGCCGGCGGCTTGTCCCGGAAGCCTAGACCCTAGGAGACAGGGGCCGGCCGCGCCGATCAGGCCGGTGGCGGGCGTCGTGCCGGCTCGGTCGGGGGGTGGCCGGCGCGCCCTCGCGTTCGGCGGCGCCGATCAGGCCGGTGGAGGCCTGCCCGCGGCGGCGTCAGGTGCCGTCCCGCCGGACGCGTTCGGCCCAGCGTTCGGCCCAGGCGTCGAGCGGCGGGTACACGTCGAGCAGCCGCCGCCCCTCGGTGGTGAGCCGGTAGCCGTCGTCGGTCAGCTCGACGACGCCGGCGGTCCGCAGCTCACGCAGCCGCTGGTTGAGGACGCTCGACGACATGCCCTCGCACCGGCCCTGAAGCGCGCGGAACACCAGCGGCTCGTCGCGGAGCTCCCAGATCACCCGCAACGCCCAGCGCCTGCCGAGCAGGTCGAGCAGCGCCATGATCGGCCGGCCGCCGGACGAGCCGCGTACCGGCCGTCCCGGTGCCGGCTCGGCCGTACTCATTGCGCTCCGAAAATAGAAGCGCTACGTTCGTGCTGTCGAAATCGAAGCATGCGAGGAGCGTACCGGCCATGACCGACACCGAGCCACGGCTCGCACCGCTGGAGCCGCCCTACACGTCGGCCGTCGACGCCGCGCTCACCAAGTGGATGCCGCCGGGCAGCCCCATGGAGCCGCTGCGGCTGTTCCGCACGCTCGCCCTGAACGAGGAGCTGTTCGGCCGCATGCGCGCCCTCGGCGCCGGCATCCTCGGCCCCAAGTCCAAGATCCCGCCCCGCGTGCGCGAGGTGGTCATCCACCGGACGTGCGCCCTGACCGGAGCCGAGTACGAGTGGGGCGTCCACGCCGTCGTGTTCGGCGAGCCGCTCGGCTTCACCGGCGAGCAGCTGCGCTCGACCGTCCACGGGACCTGGCAGGACCCCTGCTGGGACGCCGACCAGGGCGCCGCCTTCCGTCTCGCCGACGAGCTGCACGAGACCGGCACCGCCTCCGACGACCTGTGGCACGCCCTCAAAGAGCACTTCGACGTGGCACAGATCCTCGAACTGATGATCACGGCCGGCTGGTACCACGTGATCGGCTTCGTCTGTAACGGTGCCGGCGTGCGGCGTGAGGAGTGGGCTGCACGGTTCCCGGCGGCCTGACCGCCTACCCCTCCGTGGCGCGGGTGATCGCGGTCTCCACCGCGGCCACCCGGTCCGAAAGCAGGCCGAGGGCGCCGACCGCACGGCTCATCGGGTCGTCCCCGTCTCCGCCGAGGGCCTTCGACCGCTGGAACGCCGTCTTCACCGCCGCCCACCGCTCCGCGCCGCCGGGGGTCAGGGTGCCGCGCAGCTCCGCGAGCTTGAGCAGGTTCGCCTCGGCCTCCGAGCCGAGGGTCTGGGCCTCGCCCAGGTAGTGGTCGTCGATGACGGCGTCGAGCTCGGCCTCGTTCATCACCGGCACGATCCGCTCGGCGAGCTTGTTCATGTTCCGGTACGACCCCTGGAGCTGGAACGGCGGTTCGGTGCGCGCCGCGTCGGACTGCGCGGCCGAGGCGATGTACGCCTGGTTGACGGCGAGCACCACCTGACGTACGCGCAGCAGGTGGCGCATGACGGCGAGGATCCGCTCCAGGTCGGCCGCCGAGTACGGGTGCGCGAGCCGGTCGGCGCGTGCGTCCGAGTCGCCGCGCGCCATCCGGACGAGCAGCTCGACGTCGCCCTGTTCACGCGCCGACAGCGGCGCGAGCACGGGGTTGGACGTCAGGGCGTTCTCCAGGTAGCTGAGCGCGAACAGCTCCTCGCGGCCGGAGAGCACGTCGCCGAGGTTCCACACGTCGGCGCGGTTGGCCAGCATGTCCGGGATGGCGAACCGCTGCCCCGACTCGGTGTACGGGTTGCCGGCCATGCACACCGCGAACCGCTTGCCGCGCAGGTCGTACGTGCGGGTGCGGTCCTCCCAGACACCCTCGACGCTGCGCTGCGCGTCGCACAGCGAGATGAACTTCTGCAGCAGCTCCGGCGAGGTGTGCTGGATGTCGTCGAGGTAGAGCAGGACGTTGTTGCCCATCTCCAGCGCGAAGGAGATCTTCTCGACCTCCTGGCGCGCGGTCGCGTTGGGCGCCTCGGCCGGGTCCAGCGACGTCACGGACCGGCCCAGCGCCGGGCCGCTGACCTTGACGAACATCAGGCCGAGGCGGCTGGCGACGTACTCCATGAGCGTGGTCTTGCCGTAGCCGGGCGGCGAGATGAGCAGCAGCAGGCCCATCTGGTCGGTGCGTTTGGCGTCGCCGGCCGCGCCGAGCTGCTTGGCGAGGTTGTCACCGATCAGCGGCAGGTACACCTCGTCCAGCAGCCGGTTGCGCACGAAGGCGTTCATGACCCGCGGCCGGTACTCCCCGAGGCGCAGGCGCTCACGCTCCGCGGCGATCAGTTCGCCGCGCAGCCGCTGGTACGCCCGGTACGCGGGAAGGCGTTCGGCGCGGAACCTCCGGGTACGCGGCAGCACCTCGTCGAGACGCAGCTCCAGCCGCCGCCCGGCGATCCGCGGGTGCGCGCCGAGCAGCCCGTCGACGGTCGCGGACAGCGCCGCCGGGGAGTCGTACCGGGGCAGCGGCCCGCACAGCTCGATCGCGACGGCCTCCGCGAGGTCGTCGGTGGTCTCGCCGGCGGAGGCCAGGTACGAGCCCAGCCAGGCCTCGACGAGCTGGTGCCGTGCGGCCAGCCCGAGGCCTTCGAGGTCGCTCGCGAACCCCGGTGAGCCGCCGAGCGCGCGCCGGAACCCGTCGAGCAGCGCACGCGCGCCCGCCCCGGTGACGAAGCCCTCCGGTGTGCCGGACAGCTCCTCGAACAGGTACTCGCCCGCCAGGTCACCGCCGCCGCGCAGCCTGTTCTCGGCCAGGAACGCGGTGACCGCGGCGGCCAGCTCGGTGCGCAGCTCCCCGACCGCGGCGGAGTCGCCGAACGCGGCGCGGGCCCGGGTGAGCGACGTGGCACGCGCGGTCCAGGACCGGCGGGCCTCGTCGTCGGCGCCGTACGCCCAGAAGAGCTGCGCGGCGGCGCGCGCCTCGGGCGGGTAGCGCAGCAGGCCGGCGCCGTCGTGGAGGCGCAGCAGCGCGCCGAGGATGAGCGCGGCGTCCTGGTCGTGCACGCCCCGCTCGTACCCCTCGTCGTAGCGCGTCTCCGCGACACCGCGTACGAGCGTCAGCAGCCCGGTGTCGTCGCCGGCGGCCTCGCGCAACGCGGCCAGGGGCGTGGTCGCGAGGATCTCCGCCGCCAGGTGCTCGGCCCGGTACACCTCGGGTGACTCCGAGGCGAGCGACTGCTCCCAGTACGGCCGCGTCGCCGCGAAGAGCGGGTCGCGCACGGGCGACCGGTAGTCGGTGCCGGTCACGGCGAAGGCCATGCCGTCATCGTGCGGGACGAGCGTGAGGTCGACCGGCCGGCGGTTCACGGCGAAGCGGTGCCGGCCGAGGCGGATGCTCTCGCCGCCGTCCTCGTACAGGTCGAGCCGGTCGCGCAGCACCCGGCCCGCCTCCTGGCGGGCGGCCTTGATCCGGCCGTCGAGCTCCTCGGCGCGTACGGTGTCGCCGAGCTCGCGCAACCGGTCCGCGACGGCGCGTACCTTCGCCACCATCGGGTCGGCCGCGAAGTAGGCGTTGATCTCGTCCAGCGTGGCCAGGCCGTCCACCCGGCGCCGTACGCCGGTGAGGATCCGCTCGGCGGACTCCGCGAGCCGCTCCGCGCGGCGTGCCCGCTCGTCCAGCAGCGCCTGCTTGCGCCCGGAGAACGCCTCGTAGACCTCGTCGCGCCTGCCCGCCAGCTCGGCGACGAAGTCGTCGAACTCGGCGAACCGCGACTCCAGGTTCTCCAGCTGGAGCATCACGCGGCCGAGCTGGTCGTCGCAGGTCTCCGGGGTGTCGGCCATCGCGAGCGCCGCCGTGACGGCCTGGCCGAGCAGCGCGAACTCCGCCGCGAACGCGGCACGCCCCTCGGCGTCCAGCAGCTCGCGCCGCCGTGCGGCCAGGGTCGCCTGGGCGCGGTTGATCCCCGCGAGGACCTCGCCGACGCGTTCCAGGATCGACGTGCGCACGGTCGCGTCGGCGATGTCCAGCGCGCCGACGACCTCGATCACGATCTGCAGGCCCTCGGACTGCTCGGCGAGCCGCTCGCGTACGGGGCCGGCCTCGGCGACGGTGCCGATCGCCTCGGCGTCCGCCAGCAGGCGGCCGATCTGCTCGTGGTAGCCCGCGAAGGCGTCCGCGCCCCGCAGGAACTCGATCGCGCGCTGCCCGGTGGCGGCCACCTCGCCGGTGAGCCGTCCCTCCAGCTCGCCGATCCGCTCCGCGTCGGCGTACCGCATCTCGCGCAGCGTCACGAGGCGGCCCTGAGCGCGGCGCAGCTCGGCCAGCCGCGTCACCCACGCGCCCGCCGTACGCGGCGCGTCGCCGCGCGTGAGCCGGATCAGCGTCGTGACCTGCTCGGCCGTCTCGGTGACGGCGCCGGCCGCCTGGGCGGTCAGCCGCTGGACGGCCTCGAACTCCTCCAGCACCTGCTCCGCCGCCGAGCGCACCCCGGCCAGCGGTTCGCCCAGGTCGCCCAGGTCGGGCTCGCCGAGCCAGTGGTAGTGGTCGAAGGCCCGCTCGCACCCGGCGATCAGCGCTTCGAAGACGGGGACCGACGGGGTCGTCTCGTCGGCCGTACGCGCCACCGACAGGCAGTCGGAGATGCCGCGCACGAGGTCGGCGTTGCCGATCCGCTCCAGGGGACCGGTGCCGGTCACCTGCGCCGCCGCGTACGTGTCGGACAGGTACGGGGTCTGCCACACCTGCATCGCGTGCACCCGCGTGGGCTCGGCGGACTCCGCGCGGAACACCACCAGAGTGCCGTCGTCGAACAGCGAGTAGCCGTGGCAGACGATCGGCGTGGAGACCTCCTTGCGGATCACGTTGTAGGGCAGCAGCAGGTAGCGGCCGGGTTCACGCGCGTGGAAGACGTACAGGACGTCCTCGCCGTTGGTGGAGCGGATGAGCCGCTCGTACTCCAGCCGGTCCACGTCCGTGTCGAAGGTCTTCGCCGCGCCGGTGGCGAGGTAGTAGCCGCCCGGGAAGATGATCCCGTGGTCCTCCGGCAGCCGCCGGCACGCCTGGCCGATGCCGTCCAGGCGCGCGACCGTCTTCGTACGGGTGTTGAAGACCAGGTGACGCCAGGCCTCCTCCTTGTACGGCCGGACGCGCAGCAGGATGAGCGAGCCGACGCGCGCGTGGTGCACCTCCGCGTCGGCGAGGCTCTGCAGCGGCTCGTCGACCGGCTCGCGGTAGATGCCCTCGCCGGTCTCGGTGTTGTTCTCCACCTTCACGGTCAGGTCGCCGCCGACCGTCTCCACGAAGACCTCGCCGCCGATGGAGATGTGCGGGTGACGGCCGAGGACATGGTCGTCGCGGGTGGTCTCGGTCCACTCGAAGTCGTGCGACGGCGGGAAGACGTTGTCCGGCTCGCCGAGGTTGTCCTGGTACTCCGCCGTGCCGTCGGTGCCGACCCTCCACCGCAGCACCCGGGTGTCCCGTTCGGCCTCCAGGCCGGTCTGGAAGACCGCCAGCAGCTTCCCCTCGGGCCGCCGGAGCTGCAACAACCGGGTGTCGCGGTAGTAGCGGTACAGCTCGGCGAAGTCGCGCTCGAACTGCGGGTCGCGCAGCCCCGGCACGTCGTCCGCCGCCTCGAAACGGAACGCGTCACCGTCACGCGAGAACCGGTACAGCGCGAACACGTCGCCGACGGCGGTCTCCGGCTTCAGCCCGATGAAGACGTTGAAGCCGAACACCATGACGCCGCCGACCGACACGATGTCGCGCGGCACACAGTTGTGCTCGGTACGGATCCGCTCGGTCCCGATGAGCCGCAGCTCCGTGCCGCCGAACTCCTCAAGGCGCCGTGCGTTCAGCTCCTCGGCCCGCCGGGCCAGCTCCTTGGCCCGCTCGCCGAGGCGGGCGCGGAGCACCTCGTAGGTGCCCGCGTCCAGCCCCGGCCCGGCCGGTGTCGCCGCCGTCACTCTTCGATCATCGCGGCGTTGGACAGCGCCGCGTCCGCGACGCCGAGGCGCTCGGCGTGGTCGAGCAGCTCACGCGCCTTCGTGCCGTCGGTGCCGCCGGCCCTGATCCGCTGCATGAGCAGCGCGGACAGCGTCAGGTTCTTCACGTCCTCGGTGCCGATCGAACCGACCAGCCGGGTGAGGTCGGCGGGGAAGTCGCGCGAGCCGTTCAGCCAGGACCCGGCGAGGGCCTGGGCGACGTCGGAGTGCTCGACGAACCCGTCCACGCCCTTGCCGACGCTGATCGCGCCGACGACCTTGTCGAAGAACATGCTGTCGCCGCCGACGATGTCGATGTCGGCCTTCTCCAGCCCGGCGGCGAGCACCGACGCCTGCGCCCCGGCCACCTCGCGCTGGACGTCGAGGCCGGCGAGCCGGATCTCCTTCTCGGCCTCCAGCCGCAGCCGGTACTCCTCGTGCCCGCGGGTCGCGTCGTCCATCGCGGCCATGCCCGCGGCCTTCTCGGTCAGCCCCTCGGCCTCGGCCTTGAGCTTCTCCCTGATCGCGTCCGCTGCGGCGAGGGCCTTCTCCCGGTCCACGACCGCCTGCGCGCGGCCGACCTTCTCGATCGCCTCGGCGTCCCGCTCGCGCACCTGGACCTCGGCGAGCCCCTCCGCGGCGCTTTCGGCCTGGATGCCCTCGGCCATCCTGATCTTGGCGCGGGCGTCCAGCTCGGAGGTCTGCTGGCGCGCCTCGGCGAGCAGCACCTCTTCACGCGCCCTGAACTTGGCGGCCTCCTCGGCGGCCTCCGCCGCCTTGATGCCCTTGACGAGGTTCTCCTGCGCCTCGGCCTCGGCCTGGATCACCAGCGCCTGGCGCATACGCTCGGCCTCCTCGACCATGCGCAGCTTCTTGATCGTCTCTTCCTGCTCGGCGACCGTCCGCTCGACCGCGATCCGCTCGCGCACGACCTCGGCGATCTCCCGCTTCTCGCCCTCGACCTCTTTGTCCTTGGAGATACGGGACAGCTCGGTCTCCCGCTCGCGCGCGATGACCTCCAGCATGCGGTCCTTCTCGATCCGCTCGGTCTCGACGGCGATGACGCGTTCGCGGTTCTTCTCGGCGACGGCGATCTCCCGGTCGCGGTTCTTCTGCTGGACGCCGAGCTGCTCGTCCGTACGGATGTGCGCGGTCTCGGAGGTCAGCCGCTCTTCGGCCTGCACCTTGGCGATCTCGGCCTCCTCGCGCGCCCGGATGGTCTCGATCTCGCGCTTCTTCTTGACCTCGGCCTCGGCCTGCCGGCGTTCGAGTTCGAGGATGGCCTCACGCGCGTCGACGTTCTGGCGCGTGATCTCCTTCTCCTCGTTGCGCTGGAACTCGTTGGTGCGCACGTGCTCGATCGCGGTCAGCTCGGTGATCTTCCGGATGCCCTGCGCGTCCAGGATGTTGGTCGGCTTCAGGCTCTCCAGGGGCGTCTGCTCAAGGTGGTCGATGGCGGCGTCCTCAAGGTGATAGCCGTTGAGGTCGGTGCCGATGAGCTGCACGATCTGGTCGCGGAACTCATGCCGGTGCGTGTAAAGGTCGACGAAGTCGAGCTGCTTGCCGACGGTCTTCAGAGCCTCGGCGAACTTCGCGTTGAACAGCGTCTGCAGGGTGTCCTCGTGGCTGGCCCGCTCGGTGCCGATCGCCTGGGCCACCTGGATGACGTCCTCGACGGTCTTGTTGACGCGTACGAAGAACGTGATGCGGATGTCCGCCCGGATGTTGTCCCGGCAGATCAGACCCTCGCGGCCGATCCGCGCGATCTCGATGGTCTTAACCGAGATGTCCATCACCTCGGCCTTGTGCAGCACGGGCAGCACGATCGCCCCGGTGAACGTGACGTCGACCTTCTTGATCTTGGAGACGATGAGCACGCGGCCCTGCTCGACCTTGCGGAACAGCCGGCTGAGCAGGTAGGCGATGCCAACGACGACGAGCAGCACGACGCCGACGAGCACGGCGACCGCGATGGCGATGGAGTCCATCAATTCCTTCTTGCGGAGTTCAACGGAGTGGACGGTTGGGATCGAGGTCCGCGTCGTACGGCATCACCCAGAAGAACTGGCCGACGGCGTCGTAGTCGAAGATCAAAGCTGTACTGCCTCTTTCGAGGGGCGCCTCGCCGGGTTGGTTCCGTTGCTGCCGGACCTGAATGACGGCGGCGGCGCCGTCGGCGGCGCGTACGTCCGCCTGCCCGAAGGTCAGGTCCACGCGCCGCGTGCGAATGACGCACATCCGGCCGACGAAGTCGTGCCGCGACGGCACCCGCTCATCCGGAACGAGGTAGCGCAGCGGTCGCAGCGCAAGCCGGGTGACCAGGGCGGACAGGACCAGCGAGCCGGCGAGCACCCCGGCGGCGGGCACCGGTCCGGCCACGTGGTGGCGGTGCGCCAGCACCGTGCCGACCAGGCCGCCGAACCAGGTGAGAAGGATGAAGAGCGAGACCGCGGCGCTGGTGACGACGCCGGCCACCACGTCCAGGGCGCCGGTCGCGACCAGCAGCCAGTAGACGAGAACGACGACCAGTAGGAGTCCGGGAATCACGGCCGGAAAATCGGCTGCGGCCCGTACGAACTCGGTCATCTCGCGCCTCCCCTGGGCAAGCCTGTAGTACTTGCCGACCAGGCTTCCCGGCGCTCCGAGAATGCACTCTACGCGCCGATTCGTGGCGGTACTACGGACCCCCGGCTGTTGTCCGGTTCACGCCAGAACGATCACGCTCCGCGTCCGTACGGCTGCCCTGGGCTCGACTTCGTAAAAGTCCACAAACAGGCCTTCTTTACCTTTCATTTAGATATATACCGAAAACTTGACTATTCGATTAGCGTGCGCAGCTCCGGCCTCGCAGGAGCGGTGGAGGCCGGCCTCTTTTTGTGATCCTGGAGGAAGCGTTGCGACGCAAAGTTCTTGCCGGCATGGCCACGGCCGCCCTTGTGGTGGCCGGGTTCGCCACAGTGACCCCCACTGTGGCCGCGGCACCCCCGGCGGCAGGCCAGCAGGCCAAAGCCGGTACCACGCAGGCATCCGACGATCTGGTCGGGGCCGCTGAGAAGAAGCGCCGGGCACTGCGCCAGACGGCGCTGAACGACGTTCTCGAGGGCAAGAAGCACGTCCAGAAGCGCGGTGCCAGCACCGTCGTGAAGATGGGCACCAAGCACTCGGCGAACGCCAAGAACGGCAAGGGCCACAAGGTCGACCAGTACGTCGAACTGGCTCGTGAGAAGACCGACAAGATCTTCACGGTGCTCGCGGAGTTCGGCAACGACCGCGACCCGAAGTACCCGGACCAGGACACCGACGCGACGACGCCCGGCCCGGTGAAGTTCGACGGCCCGCTGCACAACCAGATCCCCAAGCCGGACGCCACCAAGGACAACTCCACGATCTGGCAGCCGAACTTCGACCGGCAGCACTTCCAGGATCTGTACTTCTCCACAGACCCGAAGAAGGACTCGCTGGCGAACTTCTACAGCAAGGCGTCCTCGGGCCGTTACAGCGTCGACGGAACCGTCACCGACTGGGTGAAGGTCAAGTACAACGAGGCCCGCTACGGCCGGTCCAACGGGTACCCGTGCGCCAGCCAGGTCTGCAGCAACTCCTACGACCTGGTTCGTGACGGCGTCAACGCCTGGTACGACTCCCAGCGCGCGCAGGGCCGTACGACCGCGCAGATCAAGGCGGACCTGGCGCAGTTCGACCAGTGGGACCGCTACGACTACGACGGCGACGGCAACTTCAACGAGCCGGACGGCTACATCGACCACTTCCAGATCGTGCACGCCGGCGCCGACCAGGCCGACGGCGACCCGGTCTACGGCGAGGACGCCATCTGGAGCCACCGCTCCTACGCCTACCAGAACACCACGTCCGGCCCGGCCGGCGACCTGGCCGGCGGCACCCAGATCGGTGACACCGGCATCTGGATCGGCGACTACACGATGCAGCCCGAGAACGGCGGCGTCTCGGTGTTCACCCACGAGTACGGCCACGACCTCGGCCTGCCGGACCTGTACGACACCTCCAGCGGCGACAACGGCATCAACTGGTGGTCGCTGATGGCGCAGGACCGCGTCTCCGGGAAGGGCGAGCCGGTCGGCCTGCGCGCCAACGACCTGGACGCCTGGTCCAAGCTGCAGCTCGGCTGGCTGAACTACACGCAGATCAAGTCCGGCGGCACGGCGACGATGAAGCTGGGCCCGCACGAGTACAACTCGGCCAAGAACCAGGCCGCGGTCGTACAGCTCCCGAACCGTACGAAGACCTTCGAGTACGGGAAGCCGTACGCCGGCGCGAACCAGTGGTGGAGCAGCAAGGGCGACAACCTGGACACGTCGATGACCAGGTCGATCGACCTGACCGGCAAGACGTCCGCGGCGGTCACCCTGAAGGCCCGCTACGACATCGAGCAGGACTTCGACTACCTGTACGCGCAGGTGTCCTCGGACAACGGCGCGACCTGGACGTCTCTGGACGGAACGGTCAACGGCAAGCCGTTCCAGCGTGACTCCGGCAACGCGCCCGCGCTGACCGGCAGCACCGACGGCGCGTGGGCCGACATGAACGTGCCGCTCGACTCCGTCGCCGGCAAGAACGTCCTGTTCCGCTTCCGGTACGTCAGCGACGGCGGCGTCGCCCTGAACGGCTTCTTCGCCGACGACATCACCGTCACGGCGGACGGCCAGACCGTCCTCACCGACGGCGCCGAGAACGGTGCCAACGGCTGGACCCTGGACGGCTTCAAGGCCACCACCGGCACCGAGACGCAGTCGTACCCGAACTACTACATCGCCTCGAACCGGACCTACCAGCCGAACGACAAGTACATGAAGGACGGCCCGTACAACTTCGGGTTCCCGGACAAGCCGGACTTCGTGGAGCACTTCCCGTACCAGACCGGCCTGCTGATCTCGTACTGGGACGCCTCGAACCCGGACAACAACACCAGCGAGCACCCGGGCGAGGGCCTGATCCTGCCGATCGACGCCCACCCGGCGCCGATCACCGCCGTGGACGGCAGCCTGTTCCGCCCGCGCATCGCGGCGTACGACGCCCCGTTCTCGCTCAAGAGGGCGGACTCGATCACGCTGCACGTCAAGGGCGTGGCGAGCCCCATCAAGGGCCTGCCGGCACAGCCGCTGTTCGATGACACCGGCACGTACTGGTACGCCCAGATGCCCTCCTCCGGAGTGGTCCTGCCCGCCACCGGCACGACGATCCAGGTGCTCTCGCAGTCCGGCACCTCGATGAAGATCAAGGTCAGCGCCAAGAAGTAACGACCGCCTGACACCGAGGGCCTTCCGGAATCCATCCGGAGGGCCCTTCGTCGTCTAACGTGACGGCCATGACGGCAGTTCTCGCGCCTGGTGAACGGCTCACCGCGGCGACCGCCGGCGGCACGGCGCTGCTCCTCGCGGCCATCACCGGTCTCGCCGTCGGCGAGTCACGGCGCTGAGCGCGCGTGACGCGGGTGATGCGTCGCGTCACCCGCGTCACGGCCGGCGGGCGGCTCGCCACTCCGGTGCGAGTACCGACCACACCTCCATGTCGTGCCGTTCGCCCCGGTACAGGTAGCTCTCGCGCAGTACGCCGTCCTTGGTCATCCCGAGCCGGCGGGCCACGGCGATGCTGGCGGTGTTCGCCGCCGAGACCAGCCACTCCACGCGGTGGATGTCGCGTTCCTCGACGGCCCAGTCGATGATCACGCGGACGGCCTTCGTCACCAGGCCGCGGCCCGCGGCCGAGGGCTCCAGCCAGCAGCCCGCCTCGGCGGTGCCCTGCTTGACGTCCATCGTGCGGAACAGCACGCCGCCGACGAGCTCGCCGTCCGTCCAGATGCCGTAGATGCGCCCGGTGTCGGCCGCCGCCTTCTCGGCGTAGCCGCGCAGGAGCGCGCGGCTCGACTCCAGGTCCGTGACGGCGTCCGGCATCGCGATGTACCCGCCGATGAACTCGCGGCCTCGGTCGATGTGGGCCAGGAACTCCCCGGCCGACCACGGCTCCAGGGGACGCAGCTCAGCGGTGTCGTCCAGGGGTATCGCGTACATGCTCAGAACCTCCCGAAAAACGCGATGCTCTCACAGCGCCCGGCGGCCGCCCATCGCCGAACATCCGGTAGGCCGCGTTTACGGATTGACAGGCGGGTAAGGCATTGTCAAGTCAGGCGTTGTCGTCGCATTGGGGATTTGAAATGACGAACCATAGATTGGCCGCCGGCCTGGCCGTAATAGCGCTGGCGACATCTCTGACGGCCTGCAAGGACGAGAACAAACGCTGCGTGGACGAGAAGACGCACAAGGTCGTCTCCTCGAAGAGCTGCGGCGACCCGAACTCCGACAACCCGCCCCCGCTCGGGTTCCTCTGGTACGTCGGCGGGCGCGGCACCCGTGTCGGACAGACGGCCAGAGGCGGCTCGACGCGGTCCACCGGCAGCGGCAACAAGGCCCGCCGTGGCAACTCCGGTAAGAACGGCGGCAAGAACGGGGGCGGCAAGAACGGCGGCGGCAAGGGCGGGCGCAGGTGACGTCACGGCCGCAGGTAGCGGCGCGGGGTCTCCCCTAGTTCCTGCTTGAAGGCCGCGACGTACGCGGACGGGGTGCTGTAGCCAGCGGCGCTCGCCGTCTCGGTGACGGACGCCCCGGCAGCCAGCGCGTCGAGGGAGTTCAGGACGCAGGCGCGGCGACGCCAGGCGCCCAGGCTGAGGCCGGTCTCGGCGGCGAACGCGCGCTCCAGCGTACGGCGGCCCGCGCCCACCCGGTGGGCGGCCTCGTCGAGGGTCAGGTACGGGTCGGCGGCGATCGCCGTCGCCGCCTCGGCCGCACGAGGGTCCAAGGGCCACGGCAGCCGCAGTGACGCCTCCGGCAGCGTACGGAGCTGGTCCGTGAGCACGGTCAGCAGCGCGGCGTGCACCTTGTCGTCCAGCAGCAGCGGGCACGACCGTACGGTGTGCAGCAGCAGCGCCCTGGCCAGCGCGGGCACCGTCACCGCTCGTACGCCGAACGGCAGCACCCGCAGGCCCGCGTCGAAGTAGAGCGTGCGGACCGCCACCCGCGAGCGGTTCGCGACGGACGCCGGAGCCCCGTCGGGTATCCACAGCGCCCGGTGGACCGGCACCACCCACGAGCCCGCCTTCACCGACACCGTCATGGCACCGGACTCGGCGTACAGCAACTGGTCCCAGCCCGGCTCGACGGGCAACACGGCCTGCCCGGCCGGATGCGTGACGGCGTACCCGCGCACGGCGGGCTCGCTCGCCTGGCGTGATCTCGACATTTCTTGTCGAAGTCTAGGTGGCCCGCCATGCCACGGCGGTGTGAGCATGAGGAACATGCCTGCGAACCTGTCCCACTTCTCGATCAACGCCGACGACGTACCGGCCAGCCGCTCCTTCTACGAGAGCGTGTTCGGCTGGCGGTTCACCCCCTGGGGACCACCCGGCTTCTTCCGCATCCAGACCGGCACCGACGACGAACCCGGCGTCCAGGGCGCGATGCAACAGCGCCGCGACCTCGTCGACGGCGTACCCACGACGGGACTGGAGGCCACGTTCGCCGTGGACGACGTGGACGCCACCGCCGAGGCCGTACGCCGCGCGCGGCGGCACCGTCGTGATGGACCGGTTCACGATCAGCGGCGTCGGCCACCTGATCTTCTTCAAGGACCCGGCCGGCAACCCGATCGGCGCGATGCAGTACGACCCGTCGGCACCGTGAACAAGGAACACCTGACCCTGTGCTCCAGCGCCGAATGGGCCGAAGCCGTACAGCGGCGGATCATCCCGTGGGTGCTGGAGGTGGCCGACCTGGGCGACGACGTCCTCGAAGTCGGCCCGGGCCCCGGACTGACCACCGACGTCCTGCGTACGCGGACCGCGCGTGGCCGTGGACACCAACGACTACGCGGTCCGCCTCCACGTGGCCAAGCCCTGACCGTCTCGTAGTCGGTGACCGTACGCGCGCTGGCCGTCTCGGCCGGGACCTCGACGGCGGCGGTGTACTCGCTGTTCGACGGCAAGGACGCGCTGGTCGGCGAGGTACGCGACCGCGCGGTCGCCGGGCTGTTCCGCGACCTGTCCGCCGTACCGGAGTCCGGCGACCCCCTCGCCGACCTGTACGCGCTCGCCGTCGCGTACCGGGAGTGGGGACGCGAGCACCGGCACCTCTACACGGTGCTGTTCGGCGGCGCGCAATCCTTCGACCCGTCAGGCGAGGTCGGCACCGCCGACCCCGTCGCGCCGCTCGTCGCCGCGATCGACCGCGCCACGTCGGCGTCGGTGCTCGACGGCGACGCGACGTCCATCGCCCTCGCGGTCTGGGTGACCCTGCACGGGCACGTCACCCTCGAACTTGCCGGGGCGCTCGACACCGCCACGGCCGAGGCCACGTTCCGGCCGACGATCCTCGCCGCACTCCGCGGCTGGACGACCCCGGAGGCCTTCGGAACCCTCCGGACCTAGCCTGCGGGGAAGGTCGCGGTCAGGCGGGCCGTCTTCAGGTCCCAGATCCGGATCGTGCCGTCGTTGCCGCCCGTGGCGAGGGACCGGCCGTCGGCGCCGAAGGCGAGGCTGTCGGCGCCGCCCTCGAACGGGCCGGGGAGCGTGCCGCCCGGGCCGTACACGCCGAGTTTCCACAGGCTGATGTCGCCGTCCGCCGTCGTGGCCGCGATCGTCTTACCGTCCGGGCTGAAGGCCAGGCCGCCGCCCTTGTAGAGGGTGATGTCGTGGGTGGCGAGGCGGGTGCGGGAGGCGACGTCCCAGAGTTCGACCGCGCCCTGGCCGGACGCCTTGGCGGGTGATCCGGTGTCGTACCGGGTGATGGCCAGGGTCCTGCCGTCCGGGCTGAAGAGCGTACGGCTGACGGCGGTCGTGGCGCTCTGCCACGGGGCGGGGAGGGGGGTCGGCGTGGGGTGGCCGTCGAGGTTCGTCCACAGGGTGAGGGTGTGGGAGGACGCGGTGTACGCGGTGAGCGCCGTACCGCCGGGGTTCAGGGCGAGGCACTGGACGCCGGTGCCGGGGATGGATCTCATGGCCGGTTTGCCGTGGCCGATCGTCCAGTTTCCGTACCGGCCGTTGTCGTCGCAGGTGAGGACGCTTTTGCCGTTGCCGTCGAACCTCAGGTCGTCCGCGCGGTGGTTCACCGAGGCGATCTTCGTACGGGTGGCGGTGTTCCACACGTCGACGTGGCCGCCGTCGTCTCCGGTGGCGAGCTCGGTGCCGTCCGGGCTGAAGGCCAGGGTTCTCAGCCCGGAGGCGCCGACGGTGATCGTGCCCAGGCGCCGGTGGTCGGAGGTGCCGAACAGCTCCACGACGGCACCCGGGCCCGCCGGGACCGACTCGCCGGCGGCGAGCATGCGCCCGGTGGGGCTGAACGCCAGCGGGCCGGTGAGGACCACGGCGCTCTTCCGCACGACGACGCCGCCGGTTGGTGTTGTCCGCTTCGGCGCGTGCCCGCCGAGGGTGCCGTAGTTGGCGATGGCGACCCCGAAGATCGCGACGAGGCCGACCGCACCGAGGCCCGCGAGAATCGCCCGGCGTCCGGTGGAGCGGCCCGGGCGTTTCAACGGCACCTGCGGAACGGGCCCACTCTCGGCCGGGGCCGTAGCCGAGGTCCGGCCAGAAGCCGAAGCCGAGGCCAGGCCCTGGAGCTGGGCAGGGGCTTGGGCTTGGGCTTGGGCCGGAGCCTGGGCCGAGGTCTGGGCCGGGGGCGGAGCCGAGGTCTGGGCCAAGGGCAGGGGCGGGGCCGGGGGCGGAGCCGAAGCTGAGGCCGGGGACGGGACCGAGGTCGGGGGCGGAGCCACGGACGTGGCTTGGGCCGAGGTCGGGGTCGGAGTTGAGGTCGAGGTCGGGGGCTGGGGAGGTGTCGTCTCGGTTCGCAGGATCGTCTCGAGTTCGGCGGCGACCTGTTCGGCGGGCGGGCGGCGGCGGGGGTCCTTGCTGAGCAGCGCCGTGATGAGCGGTGTGAGGGGGCCGGCGTTGCGGGGCTTGGGTGGGTCCTGGCTCAGCAGGAGCAGGAGGACGCTCGCGTAGTCGCGGCCCTGGTACGGCGGTGTGCCCTCCACCGTGTTGAAGAGTGTCGCGCCCAGTGACCACAGGTCGGCGGCGGGGCTCGCGGCGGCGTTCTCCGCCTGTTCGGGGGACATGAAGGCAGGGGTGCCGGTGACCTCGCCGGGGTCGGCGGCGGTGTGTTCGCCCGCCTGCTGGGCTATGCCGAAGTCGGTGATGACGATGCGGCGGCCGGCGATGAGGACGTTGGCGGGTTTGAGGTCGCGGTGGACGATTCCGGCGGCGTGGGCCTCGCTCAGGGCGTCGACCATGGCCGCGCCGATCTCGGCGGCGCGCCGCCACGGCAGGCGTACCTGCTCCCGCAGGATCTCGGCGAGCGACCGGCCCTTGACCAGCTCCATCACGATCACCGGTGCGTGGTCGTGCTCGATGACGTCGAACACGGTGATGACGCCCGGGTGGCTGAGCGCGGCGGTCGCCCGTGCCTCGCTCATCGCCAGGGCCTTGAGCTCGGTCTGCTCCAGAACGGACAGGTCCGCAGGCAGGATGATCTTCTTGATCGCGACTTCGCGGCCGAGCACCTCGTCGTGGCCGCGCCAGACGGTGCCCATCGTCCCTTGGCCGATCACGGCGGTCAGGCGATACCGCCCATTGATCAACTCATCGACCTGTTCCGGCATGCCGGGCACGATAGCCCCCAGGCGCGGGCCGGCGGCCGTCAGGCTCCCGGGACGGCCAGGTGGCGGGGGTTGGCGACGATGAGCTTGTCGGTCACGGTGTCGCGGACGGCGGCGGTGACCTCGTCGTAGCGGTGGTCGAGGCGGCCGTCGCGGATCGCCTCGGCGAGGTCGGCGTCGTCGCGGCAGCCGAGGTTCTCCAGGCGGCGGCGGTGCGCGGCCCGGTGGTCGTCTCTGAGCAGGAGTTCGCGCTGGGCGATCCGCAGGACCGAGGCGGCCACCAGGGCGTGGAACCTCAGCCGTTCGTCCTCGGTGGCCGCCACCGAGGACGTGAGGAAGTCCCCGACCGCGTCGATCAGAGCGGGCGCGCCGGGGCGGTCATGGGGTGACGCGGGCTCGCGGGGCATGTCCTTGAGCGGGTCGCGTACGGTGCGGGGCTCGGTCAGGCCGAGGATGAGCAGCAGGTCGTGTTCCTGCTCGCACACCCTGCGGCCGAGGGCGGCGAGCTCGATCGACGGGTCGGCGCCGGAGAGGTACCGCTCGGCCTGGTAGCGGCAGAGGATCGCCCAGCGCAGCGTGCCGTACGCCTCCCACCAGCGCAGTTCCGCATGGGACGGTACCCGCCCGCCGCCCTCGGCGTACCCCGACAGGAGGTCGGCGCGGGTGCCGAAGCCGCCGACGGGGGCGGGCGCGCCGAACCGCCAGGCCTTGACGCACAGCCAGCCGAGATCCTCGGCGGGGTCGCCGCGGTGGACCAGCTCCCAGTCCAGGATTCCGCGTACGCCGTCCTCGCCGATCATGAGGTTGCCGTTGCGGAAGTCGCCGTGCACGATCGCGTCGCCGCCGGGCGGCGGGCGGTCGCGGCGCAGCCGGCGCAGGGCGAGCTCGATGGCCGGGCGCGGCTCGGCGAAGCCCTCGTACGTGGCGGCGAGGTCCTCCAGCGGGTCTCCGGCGGGCAGACCGGGTACGTCGCCGGGAGGCAGCGCGTGGATGCGGGCCAGGATCATGCCGAGCTCGCGGGCCAGCAGCGGGCGTACCCCGGCGAAGCGTTCGTCGCGCAGCAGCCGGCGCGGGATGGTCTCCCCGTCCAGCCGCTCCATGATCATGTACGGGGCGCCGAGCACGCCCTGGCCGATCAGCCGGGGCACCGGCACCCCGCCGCGCGCGGCGACCGTCAGCGCCGCGGCCTCGCGCGCCATCTCCTCGGGGCGCGGCGTCGCGGGAGGGTCGCGGCGCAGGATGAGCGGGCGCCCGTCCGCGTCGAACGACCAGGTCTCCCGGCTCGCGCCGCCGGACAGCCGCCGGAGCCCGGTCACCGGCCCGCCGCACACCGCCTCCAGCCCGGCGGCGAGCTCCTCGTCCATGCTCAGAGCCCGAGCGCGCGTACGGTGAGCGCGTCGAGCGTGTCGAGGAAACTCCCGATGTCGTCGTCCTCGCCCTGGACCAGCCGCAGGTAGAGGGAGTGGTCGACCATGGCGGCGAGCGCGCGTGCGGCCATCTCGGCGTCGAGGCCGCGGTCGACGAGGCCGTCGTCCTGCCAGTGGCGGATCGCGTGGGCGGAGCGGCCGACCCACTCGGCGCGGTGCCGCCGGCGCAGCTCGCGGAACTCCTCGTTGAAGGTCGCGACCTGCTCGATGATCGCCATCATCGGCGCGTTGCGGAGGTACGCCTCGTAGTAGGCGCGGTTGGCGTGCCGTACGCGCTCGGCCGGGGAGGCGCCGGACGGCGCGGGCAGGTCGGTCATGTCCGTGAAGAGCCGGTCGGCGATCTCGCGGAGCACGGCCTCCTTGGAGTCGAAGTACGTGTAGAAGGTGCCGTACGCGACCTGGGCGCGGGCGACGATGTGGCCGACCCGCGCCTCCAGGAAGCCCAGCTCCTCGAAGACCTCACGGGTGGCCTCGACCAGGCGTTCCCGCGTACGCGCGCCGCGTGACGTGAGCGTGGACACTTCCGCCCTCTTGACAGGAGACAACGCAGGACACATCATCGCGATCGTCCACGCAAGTTGACATGACTGTCAAGTCAACTATGGAGGATCCGCTATGACCAGGAAGAACACCGAATTCCAGCTCGGCGGGATCAACCACCTCGCCCTCGTGTGCGCGGACATGCGGCGCACGGTCGACTTCTACTCCGGCGTCCTCGGCATGCCGCTGATCAAGACGATCGACCTGCCGAACGGCATGGGGCAGCACTTCTTCTTCGACTGCGGCGGCGGCGACTGCGTGGCGTTCTTCTGGTTCCCCGGCGCCCCGGACGGCGTACCGGGCGTCTCCGCGCCGGCCGGGCGCCCGGAGCAGGGCGACCTGGTGAGCGCGACCGGCTCGATGAACCACGTCGCCTTCCACGTCCCCGAGGAGCACTTCGAGGAGTACCGGCGGCGCCTGAGAGACAAGGGCGTTGAGGTCAGCCCGATCCTCGACCACGACGACAGCACGTTCGGCGTCGCGAGCGAGATGCACGACGGCGTCTTCGTACGGTCGTTCTACTTCCAGGACCCCGACGGGATCCTGCTGGAGTTCGCCTGCTGGACGCGTACGTTCACCGAAGCCGACGTCGTCCACACGCCGAAGACGGCCGCCGACCGCCGGCAGATCGCGAACGCCTGATGCCGCGCCTGCGAGAGGTCCCGCGCGCCGAGGTCACCGACGAGCGCGTCCTGTTCTTCTACGACCGGCTGTTCGGGCCGGACCGCGACCCGGCCGTGGACCACGGCACCGCCACCGGGACCCCCGGTGACTGGTGGACGGTCTTCGCCCAGTCGCCCGAGGTGTTCCGCCACGCAGTACGCGGCTTCGCCCTCTACCGCGACGCCGGGATCGACCCGCTGCTGCGCGAGCTCGGCCAGTGCCGTGCCGGCTGGGCGCGCGGCAGCCAGTTCGTGTTCTCCCAGCACTGCAAGCAAATGCGGGCCATGGGCGTGCCGGAGGACAAGATCCAGGCCGTGGCGTACTGGCAGACCGCGGACTGCTTCTCCGAGCTGGAGCGCGCGGTCCTCGCGTACACCGACGGGATCGTCCTGGACGGCGGGCGGGTGCACGACGAGATCTTCCGCACGCTGAAGCGGCACCTCTCCGACGAGGAGATCCTGCTGCTGACCTACATCACCTGCCTGTACGAGATGCACGCCACGATGAGCAAGGTGCTGCGGCTGGAGTTCGACGACCGGGAGGAACCCGTCGTGGAGGTCGCCGCGCCCGAGGGCCACGGTGCCCGCGACATCGCCGACGACCTGGGCGCCCGATGAACGTTCCCGCGCACGTACGGCCGCTCCGCGACGCCGTGCACGCCTTCATGACCGAACGCGTCGAGCCCGCCGAGCCGGAGCTCGCCGCCGGCGACGACGGACACGCTGCGAGACCTCCAGCGGGAGGCCAAGCTCGCCGGGCTCTGGGCGCTCGGCCACCCGGTGGAACTCGGCGGCGGCGGGATGCCGTTCCTGGACTACGTGTACGTGAACGAGGTGCAGGGCCGGAGCGAGTGGGGCCAGCTCGCCCTCGGCACGTTCACCCTCCAGGACTCCCTCATGCTGCACGAGTACGCCGCCCAGGAGTGGCGTGAGCGTTACCTGGACCCGATGGTCGCGCGGCGAGATCTCGCCCAGCTTCGCGATGACCGAGCCCGAGGTCTCCGGCTCCGACCCCACCGGCATCCGTACGACCGCCGTCCTCGACGGCGGCGACTGGGTGATCCGCGGCCACAAGTGGTTCACCACCGGCGCGGCGCGGGCCGCGTACACGACCGTGATGTGCCGGACCGAACCCGACGGCACCCCGCCCCACCAGGCGTTCAGCATGATCATCGTGCCGACCGACACGCCTGGGTACGAGATCGTCCGTGAGACGCCCGTGCTCGGCCTGCGCGGCGGCCACTGCGAGGTGCGCTACAACGACGTACGGGTGCCGGAGGGCAACCTGCTCGGCCCGCGCGGGCAGGGGTTCCGCATCGCGCAGCAGCGCCTCGGCCCCGGCCGGATCTTCCACTGCATGCGCTGGCTCGGCCAGGCGCAACGCGCCTTCGACCTGCTCTGCGCGCGCCTGAACGCCCGCAGCGCCTTCGGCGGCCCGCTCGCGGACAAGCAGCTGATGCAGCAGCACGTCTTCGAGTCGCACGCCGAGATCCAGGCGTCGCGCCTGCTCACGCTGCAGGCCGCGGAGCGCATCGACGCCGGCGACGAGGCGCGCGTCGAGATCGGCGTCATCAAGGTCGTCGGCGCGCGCATGCTGCACAACGTCGTCGACCGGGCGATCCAGGCGTACGGCGCGGCCGGGCTGACCGACGACACGCCCCTGTCGCGCATGTACCGGCACGCGCGGGAGGCACGCCTCTACGACGGCCCCGACGAGGTGCACGTCCAGAGCGTGGCCCGCCGCATCCTCCGCGAGTACCGTTGACCGGCCCCGGTCCGCTGGCGGACCTGCGCGTGGTCGAGATGGGACAGCTCATCGCCGGCCCGTTCTGCGGGCAGCTCCTCGGTGACTTCGGCGCCGACGTGATCAAACTGGAGCCGCCCGGCACCGGCGACCCGATGCGCCAGTGGGGGCGCGAGAAACCGCACGGGCGGTCGCTGTGGTGGCCGGTCATCGCGCGCAACAAGAAGTCCGTGACCTGCGACCTGCGCTCCGCCGAAGGGCAGGACCTGGCACGCCGGATCATCGACCGCGCCGACATCGTCGTGGAGAACTTCCGCCCCGGCACGCTGGAACGCTGGGGTCTCGGCTTCGACCGGCTGCGCGAGTCCAACCCCGGCCTCGTGCTGGTGCGCGTCACCGGCTTCGGCCAGACCGGCCCGTACGCGCCGCGCGCCGGCTTCGGCTCGATCGGCGAGGCCATGGGCGGCGTACGCCACGTCATCGGCGACCCCGGCAACGCGCCCTCACGCGCCGGGATCTCCCTCGGCGACTCGCTGGCCGCGGTGTTCGCCACGATCGGCGCGCTCGCGGCCGTGCACAACCAGCGGCGTACGGGCCGGGGACAGGTCGTCGACGCGGCCATCTACGAGGCGGTACTGGCGATGATGGAGTCGCTGCTGCCCGAGTGGGCGATCGCCGGCTACCAGCGCGAACGCACCGGATCGGTACTGCCGAACATCGCGCCGAGCAACGTCTACCCGACGAAGACCGGCGAGATGGTGCTCGTGGCCGCCAACCAGGACATGGTCTTCACCCGCCTGGCCGCCGCGATGGACCGGCCCGACCTCGCCGAGGACACCCGCTACGCGACACACGCCGCCCGGGGCAGCAACATGGAGTCCCTGGACGACCTGATCGCCGAGTGGACGGCGGGGTTCGGCACCGGCGAACTCCTGGGCCGGCTCCACGACCACGGCGTGCCGGCGGGACGCATCTACACCGCACGCGACATGTTCGAGGACCCGCACTTCGCCGCCCGCGAGGCGATCGTCCGCCTCGCGCATCCGGAGTTCGGCGAACTGCCGATGCAGGCCGCGTTCCCCCGCCTGAGCGAGACGCCCGGGACCGTACGCCACACCGGCCCGTCGCTCGGCGAGCACAACCCCGAGGTGTACGGCGGCCTGCTCGGAATCACGGACGCCGACCTCGCCGCGCTGTCCGCCCGTGGCGTCATCTGACGGTGGGCCGGATGGTCGGTGAAGCCCGGCCCGCGGTAGAGCGGTTCGCCTTCGGGAGGCCTACAGGTCGACACGGGCGGCGTCGCGTTCGGCGAACCAGGCGAGCAGGCCGCCCATGATCGCGCGGCTGTGCCCGCGCGCCGCAGGACCTCGCTCCTGCCGCAGCCACGCTGGACGCCTGGGAGAAGCTCGTCGAAGGCGAGCGCGCCGGCTTGGTCGACCGGATGCTCGCGGAGGCCCCCACCTACCGCGACGGCCGGCGCGCCGCCCGCCCCGGGCAGGCCAGCAGCCGTACCCGCGCCTCCGGATCCGCCGGCGCGGACGTACGGGCGATCGGATAGGCCAGAACGGTCGGCGAGGTCCCGGTGGAACTCACCGTCACCGACGGCATGCGGCTCAGCATCGGCAACAGGATGAGGCCCGAGCCGATCGAGAACGGGATCCACCGTTGTCGCGCACACGTGGTCCAGGGCGGCCGCCAGCCGGTGCCGCAACGCGAGCCCGCCGTGTCCGCGCCGGCTCCGCGGTCCACGCGGGCAGCGGCTGACCGGCCGCGACGTTGTCGGCCAGGTCGGCCTCGACGACGCTGGGCGGCGTTCGCACCACCGTCTCGATCGCCAGGTCCCGCTCACCCCGCTCCGTACCGGATGAAGCGCTTCTAGACTGACCTGCCATGACCGATCTGTTCAGTTCGCCGGTACTGAGAATCGATCAGCGATCGCCGTTGGATTACCAGATCAGCGACGGAAACGAGCAGGTCATCGGACGCGCCACGCAGGCGGGCGGCCAGAAACCGCGCAAGGGCCTACGGGGGGTCTTCAGCCCCAAGGACCCTCGGAGGGTGGTCCAGGTCAGCGGCACCGACGGAGCGCCGCTGTTCTACGTGGACCACCAGGACGGCGCGCCCGTCGCGGTCGTGGCCCCCGACGGCACCGTGATCGGCAGGTTCGCCTACGACCGGACGGCCGTGGCGCGGGAGATCTCCGCCGGCGGCATGGCCGGCATGGCCCGCCAGACGTTCGGCGACGCCGCACCGGCCATGAAGCACCGCCTGATGGACGCCGGCGACCGTACGCTGTGCGACATCACCTGGGAACTCAAGCCGGCCGGGACCCAAGACGACCGCCGGTGGATCCCGGCCGCGTGCGACCACACCGACCTCGACGGCCGCCGGATCGCCCATCTCGACGTCCGCCAGGGGACCTTCAAGAACTCCTACGTTCTGCGGCTCATGTACCAGTTGCCCGAGCCGCTGCGAACCCTGGTCATCGCCTCACCCCTAGCCTTCGACCTGAGCCGGAGCTGACGTGCCGCACCTGTACCAAGCCCTGACCTGGACGATCGACGAGCCTTCGCGTCCGCGCGAGTACGTCATCCACGACGACGGCCAAGTGCTCGCCAACGTGAGCCGCGTGGCCGTCCAGCGCCCCGAAGACGCGGCCATGCCGTACGCCAACCCGCACACCCACCACGACGATTCCCGCATCGTGCTGTGCGTCGCGGCCCCGGACGGCGCCCCGTACTTCTACGTCGACCGCACCCACAACCCCACGCACCCGCAGCCGGCGTTCGTCGTCGCCCCCAACGGTGGGCTCATCGGCTCCGTCGCCGTCGACACGGGCGGCGTGAAGGGCGTCTTCGGCCTCGTGTCCGGCCGCCGCGGAGCCCGCTACGCCCTGCGAGCCGCGAACAACGAGCCCGTGGCGTTCCTGGCTTTCCCGCCACCGGCCAACCCGTCGGACGAGGGCACCGTCACCGCCCGCGACGGCAGCGAGATCGCCCGCCACACGGTCGCCCACTCGCCCCACCACCAGGGAAGACGACGCCGTACGGTCCGCCTGCAGGGCCACCCGGCAGAGCCCGCCCACACACTGGTCCTCGCCTCGATGATCGGCGTCGAGATGATGGTCCCGTCAACATGACCGGGGGCATGATGGAAACTCGCAGCACCGTACGGGTCGAGACGAAGACACGCCTCGGGCCGGACGCACAGGTGGACGACAAGTACCTGATCATCGCCCCGCGGCCTCAGCTGACCGACCCGTTCCTGATGCTGAGCGAGGACTACTTCTCCTCACCGGGCTTCGAATGGCACCCGCACCGAGGCCTGGAAACCGTGACCCTGGTCCTCGACGGTGTCCTGGAACACGGCGACAGCGTCGGCAACACCGGCGCGCTCACCACCGGCGACGTGCAGTGGATGACCGCCGGAAAGGGCATCATCCACCGCGAACTCGCCTTCCGCGACGAACGCGCCCACACCCTCCAGCTCTGGGTCAACCTGCCTCGCTCCCGCAAACTGACCGGCACCCGCTATCAGGACCTGCTGGCGTCCCGCCGCCCGGTGATCTCCCGCGACGGCGTACAGATCGATGTCATCGCGGGCCAGGTGGACGACGTGACCGGCCTGGCGGTCAACGAGTGGCCGATCTCGGGCGCGATCATCACGCTGGACCCCGGTACGCGCCTGGACCACTCGCTACCTGCCCGCGACCGTGCGTTCCTGTACGTGCTGTCCGGTGCGTTCACGATCGCCGGAAGCGTCGTCGGCGCGGGCCAGGTCGCGTGGTCGGACCCGGTGGGCGGCGCGGGCACGTCGTCCATCGCGCTGGAGACCGGAGAGACGGGCGGCGTGGTCATGGTCTACAGCGGCGAGCCGATCAGGGAGCCCATCGCCATGGGCGGCCCCTTCGTGATGAACACCGAAGCCGAGATCGTCCAGGCCTTCCGCGATTTCCACGGCGGAGAGTTCGGCGACGTCCCCCGCCAGGCGCGCCTGCGCTATCTGTGACGATCGTTCGTCGGCATGATGAGGTCATGAGTGATCCGCCGGCCGGCATCCTGCCCGATCACCTCGACCGGTCGCTGATCGGCAGGGTGCCGGCGCGGCTCGCGCTGGTCGTGCTCGCCTTCGCCGAGGAGCCGGGCTTGCCGACGGCGCTGTGGCGATCGGGCATCGACGCCCTCGCCGGTCCACCGGGCGCCGTCACGGACGAGCAGCTGCTGGAGTTCGCCCGCATCCCTTCGATCGAGGGAACCGTGATCGAGTCCGGCGCGGGAACGCACCGGCTGACCCGCCCCGCGATCGACGAGATCCTGCCCACGGCGCCCGCCGCCCGCGAGATCCAACGGCGCCTGACTCTCGCGTGGCTCGCCCACGGCCGCGACCTCGGCTGGCAGAACGCCCCCTCGTACCTGCTGCGGCACCTCCCGCGGCACGCTTTGGCCGCCGGCCTGGCCGACGCGCTGCTGGACGACGACGGCTATCTCGCCCACGCCGACCTGGAACGCCTGATGCCGGTCGCGCGCCAGGCGGGGACCCAGGCCGGGCGGCTGCGCGCCTGCCTGCTGGACCTGACCCCGGGCGCGGCCGGCGTCACCGGAGCGGCCAGGACCGCGATGTTCAGCGTCACCGACGCGCTGGAAGGCCTGGGAACGGGCGCCGCGCCGTACCCGGCCGTGTGGGCCCGTACGGGAGGCCGCGCCGAAAGCGACGAACTGACCGGCCACACCGACGACGTCAACGCCATCTGCCAGCTACTGGTCGGCGGCGAGCCGGCGCTGGCCACGGCCGGCAGGGACCGCACCGTACGCCTGTGGGACCCGGTCACCGCGCGCCTCGACCGTGTCCTGACCGGCCATTCGGACCGCGTACTGGCCCTGTGCGCGGTGCCCTGCGACGGACGCGAACTCCTGGCGTCCGGCGGCGCCGACCGCACCGTACGCCTGTGGGACCCCCTGAGCGGGAAAGCGCGGATCCTGTCCGGGCACACCGACGACGTCACCGCGCTGTGCCGCGATCGGCGACCTGCTGGCGTCCGGCAGCACGGACACCACGGTGCGGCTGTGGAACCCCGCCACGGGCCTGACCGTACGCACCCTGACCGGGCACGACAGCCGGATCACCGCACTGTGCGTGATCCCCCTGGAGAGCCGCCCGCTGCTCGCCTCGGCGAGCTGGGACGGCACCGTACGGCTCTGGAACCCCGCGACCGGGCGTTGTGAACGCGTGCTCGCCGTCCACGGCGAGTACGGCATGTGCCCCGTCGAGGTAGGCGACCGCACGCTCCTGGCCACCGCCGGCAACGACCGGACCGTACGGCTCACGGACCCTTCGGCCGACACCAAGGTCCTCGCCAAGGACGTCGTCGTCGACGCGATGTGCCCGGCGGGACGTTCGCTCGCCATCGCCGAGAACGTCGCCCCGTACCGGAACCAGGTTCGATTGTGGGACCCCACCGCCCGGCGCCCGCCCCAGAAGGTGGACGGCGGCGAACAGGTCGCGACGATGCGCGAGGTGAGCTTCCGGGGCCGGACCCGCCTCGCCCTCACGTTCGCCACCGGCGACGCCGCCCAGTTCGTCCCCGGCGACGGCACCGTGTACCTGACCGGCGGAGACGCGCCGAAGCCGGTAAGCCACACCGACCCGATCACCGCACTGGCCGCCGTACGGCTCACCGACGGAACGACGATGCTCGCCTCGGCGGCCTCAGACCACACCGCACGGCTGTGGGAGCCGACGACAGGCCGGCCGATGTGGAACACACGTGCGCACGTGACGGAGGTGAGAGGAATGTGCGCGGTACCGGGCGCCCTCCTCGCCACCGCGGGCGACGTCACCGTACGCCTCTGGCACACGGACACCGGCGAGGAGGCCAAGGTGTTGCGAGGCCACCCGGCGGCCGTCGTCACGGCATGCCCGGTGGGCGACCACCTGCTCGCGTCCGGCGCGTACGACCGCTCGATCCGCCTGTGGGACCTGAGGACGGGCCGCACGGTACGGGAACTGGAACACGTGGGCAGCGTCTACGCGCTGACGACAGCGGAAGCGGACGGCCGTACGACCCTGATATCGGCCGGCGCCGAAGGCACCCTGGTCCAGTGGAACCCGGACACCGGCGTCCGCCACTGGCAAGCGGACGGCCACACCGGCTGGGTCAACGACCTGTGCCTGATCTCCGGCCGGCTGGCCTCAGCAGGCTCAGACGGCACGGTGAGGCTGTGGGATGTCCGTACGGGCAAGCCGGAAGGCGTCCTGACCGGCCATGACGGAGCGGTAGGCGGGGTCTGTCCGGTGAACGTCAACGGCGAAACCCTGCTCGCCTCAGCCGGCTCCGACGGCACGGTACGCCTGTGGGACCTGGTCATCGGCCACGAGAGAACCGTCATCCCGGTACACGCCCCGGCCACGTCCTGCGCCGAAGCGGACGGCACTCTAATCATCGGCCTCGACACCGGCCTCCTCGCCATCCGCCTGAACGGCTGACCGGCTGAGTGGCCACCTGGCCGCTGTCAGGCGATGGCCGCCGTGGCAGGACGACCACAGACCATGCGTGATCTCGTCGATGCCGGGAGGTTCGACGCCGACGGCGAAGTGGGCGGCGACCCGGTCCATCAGCCCGAGCGTCGCCGACTCCGATCAGGGGCCGATGACTGGGCCTTCTCGCGGAAACTTACTTATTGTATGTTATTGATCACAAATAGTGATCAGGGGGTTTCTGTGAACCAAGAGTCCGCGCACGTCGATTCCGGCGCCCAAGAACGACTGCTGCTGCGCTTCCGCATTCTTGACTCCGACGGCAACGGCTACCTGGACGAAACCGACTTCAACCGCCTCGCCGCCAACGTACTGACCGCGTTCAACGAGCCGCACGAATCGAAGAAGGCCCAGGCGGTTCGCGAGGGCCACCACCGCTTCTGGACAGGACTACGCACGTCTCTCGACACCGATGAAGACGGCCGGATCAGCAGGGCCGAGTACCTCGCCGGCTTAGGCGACCCCGGCGACGCCGAACGGGCCGTGACCGACTACGCGGCGTCCTTGGCCGCCCTGGTCGACCGGGACGACGACGGCTACGTCGAACGAGGCGACTTCCTCACCTGCATGACCGCGAGCGGATTCCCGGAGCCGAACAGCGCGACCGTATTCGACGAGCTGGACGAATCAGGCGACGGCCGTGTCCCGGCCGACCACTGGGCGGCGGCGATCGTCGACTGGTACAGATCCGAACGCACCGACATCCCCGGCCACGTACTCGTGGCACCGACCGACGCCTGATCCACCCCACCCCGCACACGCAGGGCGGAGACGGGCAGCGATGCGGCACGCGAGGTCGGCCAGCCCTGGCCTCGTGTGTCGCGCGGCCCGTCCCACCGCACGAGCACCAGGTGCTCCGTCGGCCATCGCGGCCCTGGCCTCGTGTGTCGCGCTGCCCGTGTGCGGGGTGAGCACCGTGTTGGCGAGGGAACGCAGGCGCGGGTGGGCGTACGGCTCGTCCTCGAATACGTCTAGGCCCGCCGCGTACAGGTGACCCGAGGTGAGCGCGTCCGCGAGGGCGGCGTCGACCACGCTGCCGCGTGAGGTGTTGACGAAGACCGCGCCCGGCCGCATCGCCGCGAATCGTTCCGCCGAGAAGAGACGCCGTGTCTCCGGCGTCGCGGGCAGGTGCACGGTCACGAAGTCGGACCGTCCGAGCAACTCGCCGAGGCCCGTGAGGGAGCGCCCTTCGTGGTCCGCGGCGGAGGGGCGGGGGAGTTCGCGTGTGCCGGAGCGGCCGTGGTGGAGGACGCGCATGTCGAATCGGGCCGCCCGCCGGGCGACCGCGCGGCCGATCTTCCCGTAGCCGACGACGCCCAGGGTCGCGCCGGAGACCTGGCGTCCCAGCAGGTAGCCGGTGCACGCCCACGGTAGTCCGGCACGCTGTACGGCGTCGCCCTCGACGACGCGGCGGGCGGCGGCGAGGAGGAGCGTCCATGTGGCGTCCGCGGTGGCGTCGGTGAGGACGTCCGGCGTGTTGGTGACCGTGACGCCGCGGGACCGGCAGGCCGCGAGGTCGACGTTGTCGTGGCCGGCGGCGTAGTTGGCCACGATCCGCAGTCCCGGCCCGGCGGCGTCGAGCAGTTCGCCGTCGACCCGGTCCGTGAGCATGGTGATGAGGCCGGTACGCCCCGCCGCGCGACGGAGCAGCTCGTCCCGCGGCATCGGCCCGTCCCCGTCCCACACGTCGGCCGGCAGCCGGTCGAGTGCAGGCCCCGGCAGCCGCCGGGTGGCGAGTACGGGCTTCACGCGGCTTCCTCAGGGGTGAGAACCGGCGGCATCACGAGGTACCGGGAGCGGCGGAGCGGGTCGGCAGGAGGGTGGCCACGGCGGCTTCGATGTCGGCTTCGGCGGGGATCACGGCGCGTTCCAGGTCTCTCGGCGTACGGCACCGGGGTTCGGGCGCCGCCTACGCGCAGCGGTGCCTGTTCCAGGCCGTCCCAGCAGGCTTCCGTCACGGCGGCGGCGATTTCGGCGCCGAAGCCGAAGTCGCGTACCGCCTCGTGGACCACAAGCAGGCGGTGGGTGCGCGTCACCGAGGCGTTGATCGTGTCCAGGTCGAGTGGGTAGAGGGTGCGGGGGTCGATCACTTCGAGTTCGATGCCGTCTTCGGCCAGGCGTTCGGCGACGGCCAGGGCGCGGTGGAGCATGAGCTGGGTCGCGACGACGGTCAGGTGCGTGCCCGGCCGGCAGATCCGGGCCTGGCCGAACGGCACCGGCGCATCGCCTTGTGGTCCCTTCACCGTGTACAGCGCCTTGTGCTCCAGGAAGATCGTCGGGTTCGGGCTGGCGATCGCGGTGCGCAGCAGCCCGTACGCGTCGGCGGGTGTGGACGGCAGGGCCACCTCCAGCCCGGGGATGTGGGCGAACAGCGTCTCCAGCGACTGCGAGTGCTGAGCCCCCTTGCCGATGCCCGACCCGCCGTTGCTCCGGACGACCAGCGGCACCTCGAACTGGCCGCCGAACATGTAGCGGATCTTGGCCGCCTGGTTCACGAGAGGGTCCATCGCGAGCAGGCTGAAGTCGGAGTACATGATCTCGACGACCGGCCGCGCGCCCTGGACGGCGGCGCCGACGGCCGCCGAGACGATCGCCTCCTCGCTGATCGGGGTGTCGCGTACGCGCCTGGTGCCGAAGGAGTCCGCGAGACGCCGGGTGACGCCGTAGATGCCACCGCCGGTGCCCCAGCGGGTCAGGTCCTCGCCCATGACGAAGACCCGGTCGTCGGCGGCCATGGCGTCGTGCAGGGCGGAGTTGAGTGCCGCGCCAGATGGTGGTCTGAGTCATGACCGCTCCCCGTAGACGTCGTGGTGGGCGTTGCCGGCCGGAGGCGGCGGTGACGACCGCGCGAACCGTTCGGCCTCGTCGACGCGGTGCGACGCGGAGCGCCGTGCCTCTTCGAGCCGCTCCGCGTCGAGCAGTCCGAGAGAGCCGAGGTGCGCGGCGAAGGACGAGATGGGGTCGCGGGACCGCCAGAGCGCGACCTCCTCCGCGTCGCGGTAGATCTCGGTGTCGCCGACCATGTGCCCGTGGAACCGGTACGTCTCGGCGACGATCAGCGTCGGTCCGCCGCCGGAGCGGGCGAGGTCGACGGCCGTACGCGCCGCCGCGTGGACGTCCGCCAGGTCCATGCCCGAGACACGTGCGGACGGGATGCCGTAGCCCGCGCCGCGTACGGCCAGGTCGGGGTCGGCGACCATCTCGCGCAGCGGCGCCGACTGGGCGTACTGGTTGTTCTCGCACACGTAGACGACGGGCAGCGACCAGATCGCGGCGAGGTTGAGCGCCTCGTGGAACAGGCCCTGGTTGATCGCGCCGTCGCCGAAGAACGCGACGCTGACCGAGTCGGTGCCTTGTTGCTGGGCGGCGAGGGCGGCGCCGGTCGCGATGCCGACGCTGGCGCCGACGATCCCGTTCGTGCCGAGGATGCCCAGGTCGGCGGCTCCGGCGTGCATCGATCCGCCTTTGCCGCCGCAGTACCCGTCGCGACGTCCGAAGATCTCGGCGAGCAGGCGCGCCGGGTCGGCGCCTTTCGCGAGGCAGTGCGCGTGCCCGCGGTGGGTGCTGGCGATCGTGTCGTACGGCCGGAGCGCCAGCGCGACGCCGGTCGCCACGGCCTCCATGCCGACGGCGGGATGGGTCGACCCGCGAATCAGCTTCTCCCGCGCGTAGACGTCGAGGCGCGACTCGAACTCCCGGATGAGGAGCATGAGGTCGAGCGCCTCACGCCCGAGCCGTTCGTACGGGAACGTCAGCATGATGGAGCCTCCAGTGAGTCGGCGAGGACGCCGAGCGCGGCGGCGGCGAACGCGCCGTCCATGACGCGGTGGTCGACGCCGAGCGTGAGCGAGCAGACCTTGGCCGAGGTGATCAGGCCGTCGGAGGCGACGACCGGGCGGGTACGGGCGGCGGCGACCGACAGGATCGCGGTCTGGGGCGCGCGGACGATCGAGGTGAACGCGTCGACGCGCCACGGCCCGAGGTTGGAGACGGTGAACCCGGCCGGCGCGAAGTCGGAGATGACGAACTCGTCGCGCTCGGCCTTGCTCCGCAGCCCGGCCAGCGCGGCGGCGAAGTCTCCGCAGGTCCACGTGCCGCAGTCGCGCAGTGTCGGCACGAGCAGCACGTTCGGCGAATGCGAGAGCGCGACGCCGAGGTCGACGCGAGGCAGCGGGCGCCAGTCGCCGTCCTTCAGCACCGAGTTCAGCTCCGGCACGTCGGTCAGCCACTTCGCGACGCGTTCGAGCAGGGCCGCGGTGAAGGTGACCCCGAGCCCGGCGGCGTACGCGGCGAGGCCGTCGGCCACGACGTCGCGGCTCAGGTAGGAAGGCGGGGATCTCGCGCGCCGACCGTGTCATTTCCTCGGCCGTACGGCGGCGCACGAGGCCGGGGTCGATCCGTACCCGTCCGGTGCTAGGCATCGGTGATCCTCCCGATGACGGTGTCGGCGGCGACCATGTCGCCGGCGGCCGCGACCCGTCGTAGCGTTCCGGCGGCCGGGGCGTTGACCTCCACCAGGGCCTTGGCGGTCTCGATCTCGGCGATGACGTCGCCTTCGGCGACCGTCGCGCCGTCCTCGGCGAGCCACTCGGTCAGCTCGGCCTCGCCTTCCTCGCCGAGCGCGTCGGCACCGATCGTGATCTCCATGGCAGCTCCTTTCGTTAACTGTTAACCATCCAGAGGAAAAAAGAAGAACGCCTCAGACCGGCGTCCCGTGCTTCCCGGAGGCGATGCGCCGCTGGTAGGCGTCGCGCAGCCGGTCGAAGACGGGCCCGGGACGCCCGGAGCCGATGCGGCGGCCGTCCAGCAGCACCACGGGAAGCAGCCCACCGGCCGTGCTGCAGAAGAAGACCTCGTCGGCGGTGTACAGGTCGTACAGCTCGATCGTCTCGGCGCGCACCGTCAGCCCGTCGGCCTCGGCGAGCGTCATGACCGTCTCGCGAGTGACGCCTTCGAGGATGTCCTGCCACGGCGTGCGCAGCACACCGCCGGACACCGCGAAGACGTTGTAGCCCGGCGCCTCGCAGACGTGCCCGTCGATGTCGAGCAGCAGCGCCTCGTCCGCCCCGGCGGCCTCGGCCTCCAGCTTGGCCAGCACGAGGTTGAGGTAGTTGAGGCTCTTGATGTGCGGGTCGAGCACCTGCGCCGGCGGCCGCCGTACGGCCGCGGTCTTCACCCGCAGCCCGTCGCGCACCCGCTCCGGCTTGGCCATGTAGAGGTAGGGGCGCGCGAAGCAGATGACGCCGGCCACGCAGCCCGTGGGGTCCAGGAGCGGCTCGTCGTTCGGCCCGCGTGTGATGATCAGCTTCACGTACGCGTTACGCAGGTCGTTGCGGCGGATCGTCTCCACGACGATCTCGGTGAGCTCGGCGCGGTCGAGCGGCAGGTCGAGGCGGATCGCGGCCAGGCTGCGGGCCAGCCGGTCCAGGTGGGCGTCCAGCTCGAAGACGACGCCGTCCCAGGCGATCGCGGTCTCGAACACCCCGTCGCCGTACAGGACCGCGTGGTCCAGGACGCTGATGCGGGCCTGCGACTCGGGAACGTACTCGCCGTTGACGTGGATGATGCGTTCGGTGGCCATCGAAGGCTCCTTCAGTGGTCGAGGACGCGCCGCAGGAAGTCCTGCGTACGCGGGTTGACGGGATGGTCGAGGACGTCGGGCCCCTCTTCGACGATCCGCCCGTGGTCCATCACGACGACCCGGTCGGCGACCTGGCGCGCGAACCCCATCTCGTGCGTGACGACGATCATGGTCATGCCGTCGCCGGCGAGATCGCGCATGACGCCGAGCACCTCGCCCACGGTCTCGGGGTCCAGCGCGCTGGTGGCCTCGTCGAACAGCATCGCCTTGGGGCGCATCGCGAGGGCACGCGCGATGGCGACCCGCTGCTGCTCGCCGCCGGACATGTGCTCGGGATAGTGGTCGGCCCGGTGGGCCAGGCCGACGCGTTCGAGGAGCAGGCGCGCCTCGGCACGTGCGGCGTCCGGGGATCGCCGCGTACGTGCACGGGCGCCTCGGCGATGTTGCCGAGCGCGGTGCGGTGCGGGAAGAGGTTGTAGCGCTGGAAGACCATGCCGAGCTCGGCGCGCAGCGTACGCAGCTCGGCCGCCCGCGCCCGTACGGTCGGGCCGGGACGGGACGCCGCGGCGCACCAGCGTACGGCCGTCGACGAGGATCTCGCCACGGCTGATCCCCTCCAGGGCGTGGAGGCAGCGCAACAGGGTGGACTTGCCCGACCCGCTCGGGCCGATCACCGCGACGACCTCGCCGCGGTCGACCGTCAGCGACACGTCGTGCAGCACCTCGTGCTTGCCGAAGTGCTTGTGCAGGCCGCTGACCTCGATCATTGTGCCCTCACCGGTGTGATGACCGCCTCGTCGGGGATCGGCGCCGCCCGGGCGCGACACCCGGCGGGCGAGGCGGCGTTCGAGCCAGCGGACGCCGAGCGACGCCGGGTAGCTGACCGCGAAGTACAGCGCGAACGCCATCGTGTAGAGCGGCAGGTACTGGTACGTCGTGGTGGCGAGCGACTCAGCTTTGAACAGCAGCTCCTGCACCGTGATCGTCGCCACCAGCGCGGTGTCCTTGAACATCGAGATGAGGTAGTTGCCCAGCGGCGGCACCGCGATGCGGAGCGCCTGCGGCAGCACGACCCGGCGGAACGTCAGCGGCGTGCTCATGCCGAGCGCTGCCGCCGCCTCGCGCTGGCCGGAGTCGACCGCGCCGATCGTGGCCCGGTACACCTCCGACAGGTAGGCCGCGTAGTTGAGCGAGAGACCGATCACGCCGGCCACCACCGGCGACAGGCTCAGCCCGAGCTGCGGCAGGACGAAGTAGATGAAGAACAGCTGCAGCAGCAGCGGCGTGCCACGGAAGAAGTCGATGTACGCGCGGGCCAGGAACCGCACCACGGCGAACGGCGCGCTGTTCAGCACGGCGATGCCGAGGCCGAGCACCATGGCGATGGCCATGGACACCAGCGTGAGGATGACGGTCAGTCCGGCGCCGCGCAGGAGTTCCGGGCCGTAGTCGTGGATGACGGAGAACATTGGCCGGGCCTCCGCGTCGAGCCCGCCGCGTCGCAGCAGTTGGGGAACGGCTCGAACCGGTCGGCGGGGGTCAGCCCCACTTGGTGAGCGTGGTGGTCAGGCCGCCCGTCTGCATGATCTGGCGGTCCGCGTCGTCGAACGCGTGGCGGAACGTGCCGTCGCTCTTGCGGAACGCCGCCCCGACCGCGTAGTCGCCGATCGGCAGCTTGTAGTTGACCAGCTCGATCGGGAGCGAAGGGTTCGTCTTCAGCGTGTACGACGGCGACCATGTCGTCGAAGGCACCGGCGTCGAGCCGCCCGGCCCGCAGGTCGGCGATGATCTCCGGGATGTTCTTGTACTCCTTGACCTTGATGGTCTTGTCCTTCTTCGCCAGGCCCTTGAGGTAGTCGAGCTGGATCGTGCCGAGGTAGGACCCGACGGTGTGGCCGTGGAAGTCGGCCTGCGTGTGGATGCCGGCGGGGTTGCCCTTGGGTACGACGAGGGCCTGGCCCGCGCGGTACATCGGGGCGGAGAAGTCCACCTGTTTCGACCGCTTGATCGTGATGGCGATGTTGTCGCTGATCAGGTCGCAGCGCTTGGCGGTGAGCGCCGGGATGATGCCCGAGATCGGCACCTCGTACATCTGGATCTTGTGGATGCCCAGGCGGTCGCCGATCGTCTTGACCATGTCGTAGTCGGTGCCGGCCAGCTGCTTGGTCTTGGGATCGCGGTAGAAGTAGGGCACGTCGTTGGAGGAACAGACGGTCAGGTGGCCGGCCTTCTTCACGCGGGCCAGCGACCCGTCGCTCGCTCCGGCGGCCGGCGATCCGCCGCCGCTGCCGCAGGCGGTCAGGCCGGCCAGCGCGGCCAGCACCAGTGCGATCTTCGATTTCATCGGGCACTCCATTCGGTGGTACGGGTCGGCCGGCCCGCAGAGCGCGGGCGAGACGGCGGCCGGCCGAGATCATGAGGTCGAGGTCGGACGCCTCGTACACGGCGGTGACGCCCAGCCGCCGCCGCTGGCCGTCGGTGAGGTCGTTCCGGCCGACCACGAGGGCCACCGGCACACCGTGGTTGCGGGCGTACCGCGCGACGTGGGCGACGAGCTTGCCCTCGAAGGTCTGATGGTCGGCCCGGCCCTCACCGGTGACGACGAGCCGGGCCGCGTCGAGGCGGCGGTCGAGGCCGAGGGCGCGGAGCACGCGGTCCGCGCCGGGGACCAGCGCGGCGCCGTAGACGCTCCACAGGGCCCCGGCCATGCCTCCCGCCGCGCCCGTACGCGGGGTGTTCCGCGGGTCGCGGGGGAGCCGGGACGCCGTAGCGTGCAGGCGCCCGGACAGCGTCGCGACCTCTCCGGCGGTCGCGCCCTTCTGCGGTGCGAAGATCCGCGCGGAATCCTCGTACGAGGTGATGACGTCACACAGAACCGTCAGTTTCGTCGCGCCCGTGCCGCCGCTCTGCTGGAGCGCGGTCAGCATACCTGCCCCTCCGTCGCAGGTCGCGGACCCGCCGGCGGCTATGAGCACCTCGCGCGCGCCCCGGCGTACGGCCTCGGCGATGAGCTGCCCGGTGCCGTAGCTGCTCGCGGTCAGCGGGGCGCGCTCGTTCTCTTCGAGCAGGCCGAGCCCGGACGCCTGCGCCACCTCGACGACGGCGACGCCGTCGGGCAGCAGTCCAATGCCGCGCGGACGTCGCGGCCGAGCGGATCGCGCACCACGACGCCGACACTCCGGCCGCCGCGGGCGGCGAGCAGGACGTCGAGGGTGCCCTCGCCGCCGTCGGCCGCCGGGCACGGATCGGGGACGACGCCTTCCTCGCGCAGGCCGGCCGACACGGCGCCGGCGACCTCGGCCGCGCTGTAGGTGCCCTTGAAGGAGTCGGGGCACACCAGTGCCCTCACCTCGTTGTTCGTCATCCGTTCACCCCTCTCGGCGTGGGGTCAACCGTGCCGGTCGCTCTGGTCATCTGTCAATGGTTAACCATCGACCAATGCTGGTAGCCTCTCTCTCGACACCTCGTGAGCGAAGGAACCCTGTGAGCCGACTGGCAGCTCGACCACCTCGTGCTGGTCGCGGAGAACGTCGAACGCACCGTGCGCTTCTACGCGGACGTGCTCGGCGGCGCCCCGCACCGCCTCGCCGAATGGCAGGCCGGCGACGCCCTGTACCCCTCGGTGCTCTTCGACGGCTGGAAGATCAACGTGCATCCGGCCGATACCCCGGCCGCGCCGCGCGCCGTCCGGCCGTTCGCCGGGTCGGCGGACTTCTGCCTGGAGCGACTCCGGTCCGGTGACCTCGGCGCTGACCCTCCTGGAGACCCACGACGTCGCCGTCGAGCTGGCTCGGTGCCCCAGGAGTGCGCACGAGGGTGGGCCGAGAGCGTCTACTTCCGCGACCCCGACGGCTGTCTGGTCGAGCGTCGCCTGCGACCCGAAGGAGTCGGCGTGAGCACCGACCCGCGGCGGATCCCGCTTCGCCGGCCTCGGCGGCGAGGTCACCGACCGGCTCCGCGACGACATCCTCGCCGGTCGCTACCAGACCGGCGACCACCTCACCGAACGCGAACTCGCCGAGGAGTTCGGCCTCAGCCGCGGCCCCATCCGCGACGCGCTCCGCCAACTCGACAACGAAGGCCTCGTCCAGTTGCTGCCCCGCCGCGGAGCCCGCGTCGCCAGCCTGTCGAGCACCGAGGCCGCCCAGGTGATCGAGATCCGGCAGGCGCTGGAACCGGTGGCCATCCGCTTCCTGCTGGAACAGAACGACCCGGACCGGCTCAAGCCCCTGGAGGAGATCCTCGACCGGCTGCGGAAGGCCGGCCAGGAGGACGACTGGGCGAACCTCGTCGCGATCGACATGGAGTTCCACGAGGCCGTCTACCAGCTCGCCGGCAGCCCCATGCTCCTGCGATTGTGGGACACGCTGCGAGTGCCGCTGCTGCAAGACCTCCCGGATGCACCGGCAGTTCTGACGAGGTCGGCCCCTACGTGTACGAGACCCACCGCCGCCTGTTCGACGCGATCGTGTCCGGCGACGCCGTCGCCGCGGAGGCCGCCGCCCGCGAACACGTCGTCGACCTGCGCGGCCACCTCATGAACCACCTCGCCTCCGAACCCCAGGAGCCTTAGGGTCCGCCGAGTGCTCACCGGCTTCGCAGACGGCCGGCCCCTAGGAAAATGCCGGACGGGGCGGCGCTGGTGTGCGCCGCCCCGTCCGGGACGTGGTTCAGACGGTCACGGGTCAGGCCTGCGGGACGGTGCAGCCGGGCCGGGTGAAGTCGATGACGCTCCCGGCGCGATGCACGGGCTGAGGATGTAGGTCTCCTGGCCGTAGCCGATGTTCTGGTGCACGGTGACGTTGCCCGATTCGTCGACCTCGCACGGGTTGTTCAGCGTGCAGCTCTCGCCGTCCTCGTTCATCGTGTTGTTCACGGCGATGACCTTGCCGGAGGCGGCGTCGATGACCGGGGAGCCCGACGTGCCGCCGATGGTGTCGCACGAGGACGTGTAGCGGACCGAGTCCTTGAACGTCCACTGGTCTTCACGGAGCTGGTAGGCGAACCCGTCCAGGCTGCACGAGTAGGTCGTCCGCCAGTAGCCGGAGACGACGCGCAGGTCCGTGCCGGCCGTCGGGTGGTCCGTCGACAGTTGCAGGGCGGGCGTGTTGTAGGTCTGCTGGATGGCCGCGTACGTCGTGTCGAGCTTGTAGAGGGTGACGTCGGTGTCGGTCATCGTGGAGTACAGCACCGTCGTCGCGTGCAGGGTGCCGAGCGTTCCCTGGCCGCTGGGGTCGAGCAGGGAGAACGACCGGCTGGACGGCTGGTTGGTGATCACTTCGCCGGGGCTGGGCATGCCGCCCTCGTAGCAGTGGCCGTTGGTGAGCACGAGCGCCGGGTCGGTGTCGGCGGCGTCCGGGGTGCGTACGAGGGAGCCGGAGCAGTTGCTGAGGGCGACGATCCCGGTGTAGTCGACGGCCAGCTTGTGGGGGGCAGGGGCGGCCGTGGCGGTGGCCGCGCCGGCGGTGGTCAGCGTCGCGGTGCCGAGGAACGCTGCGGCGAGTAGGCCGAGGAGGCGTCTTTGCATGGCGGGGGGTCCTCTCGGTTGAGTGGGGCAGCGTGATGCTAACCCGCGGCCGAACGTTCCGGCTATGAGCCGATATCGGCTTTATTTGAGGAGGAATCGTGGTTATCCGTCTTGCCGGTGGACCGGATAGGGCGCCGACCTGGACGGATGCAGGCCATTGTTTTCCTGCGGTGTTCCAGGCAGAAAGAAGCTCATAGGTACCGAGAAGACCTCAGCCAATCGAGGGGTGTCCGCGCCGCCCGCGCGCTTGCGTGATGATCGAAGCGCGCAGTTGACTACCGCCATGGTGAAGCAGCAGGGGGCGCACCTCCTCGGGGAGCTGGACGCGTTGCCGTTGGCCGAGCTGCGGCGCCGCGCCGCGATCGTCTCGGCACTGTCGGGCGGTCCCGCGTCCTTCTCGACGAAGTCGGTTTCCTACCGGGTGGACGGCGCGACGCGGTTCGCGTGGAACGACAGCGGCGGTCAGTCCATCGCGTGGTACTTCACCGACGACGGCCGGGCCCTGCTGATCGCGTTCGAGCACGAGGGCGAGCTGAACGTCCCCGGCCCGACCGGCGACTTCGCGCTCCAGCAGACCTACTATCGGGGCGTCCCCGACGACCTGCTGCGGTACGCCGGCGACCGCACCAAGGCGTACGAGAACCTCACCCTGACCGACCCCGAGACCGGCGCGACACTCCTGACGGCGACCGGCGTGTGCTGGTACGACGGCACCCACTGGCACGTCGCCGAGGGACTCCTGGAGTACTGCGCGTCCGAGGACATCGACCTAGCCTTCGAGGCAGGCCTCGACCTGAGCCCGTACGTCCTCGACCGGGACTTCACCCCGGAGTCCTACCTCGACCACTACTACAACCGCGACGGGGACCTGGTAACCGCCGCGGAACGCGGCACCGTACTCGACACCATCCGCCCCGTCTTCGCCCAGCACCCTCCGCCCGGCCACTGACCCCGTACGGACGCACGAAGGCGCGACCGCGGCCACCGGCGAAGCAGGGCGTACTGATCGGCCGCCGGCCAGGACCGTCAGGCGGTGAACGAGCGGGCGACCGCCGCGAGATCGTCCAGCTTCCGGTACGTCTCCTCGGGCGGCAGCGTGGGCAGATCGAAGAGCACTCGGTCGACGCCGGCGTCGGCGAGCCGGGTGACGGCCTCACGCTCGCCCGGCACGGCGTAGACGGACACGGGGATCGGGCCCCGGCCGGCCTCCACGGCGCGTCGTTCCAACTCGCCGATCCTACGGGCGATCTCCTCGGTCCCCAGCCCGTACGTCGGCATCCAGCCGTCGCCGTACTGCGCGGTCGTACGGCCGAGCCGCTCTCGACCTGCCGAGGCACGTGAGGGGAGGTCCGGAATCCTGCTCGTCGAGGGCGAACCCGGCATGGGCAAGAGCCTTCTCCTCCGCGAGGTGACGCGCGAACGGCCCGTGCGCGCACCTTTTCGTCGGTAACGGCCGGCACCCTCGAGCTCGGCTGGACGCCGCTCGTGGAGTCGCTGCGTTCGGCTCTCGGCGAGGACGTGATCGCCGACGGCGTGGAACCGCCCGCCGAGGCTGTGACCTGAGCGAGAACATGTCCCGCTACTTGATCGATCAGATCGAGCGCGTCCCGGGCATCGAAGTCCACCCGCGCACCGGGCAGTTCGAGTTCGACCGTGCGGGCGGCGTCCCAGTCTCCGGCGAGTCAGTGCGATCATCCACATAACTACCATTGCAATCAACAACAGTGTCGCAGCCGTCGGGGCGGTTAGCGGAATCATCACACTTCCGCCGAACAATGCGCGGCGTGTTCTTCCCGAACGCGGATCGACGCCATTCTCCCGTTCTAGAAGAGAGATCCGGAATGTTCCGTATTGCGGATCGACGGCAGAAAGAATTCGTAATCGCTGGTCAACAGCACCAAATAATCGGTGCACTCATGAACGGAATGCCTTAGCGGCATGATCTCCTTGTTGGCGGCGGAGTGGCTGCGAAGTCATCGAAGTCTAAGCCGATAAGTGCTCTTTCTGCTTGGGGGAACCTTCATGAGGCGATGTCCGACATTTTCGGGTGGCCTGGTCGCCGTCGCGCTCGCCGGGGCCACGGTCATGGCCACGAGCTCGGTGGCCGAGGCGAAGACCATCACCGTGCCGTGCAACACGCCCGCGCTCATCAACGCCATCAACACGGCCAACGGTCTCCGTACCGCGACCCTGCGACTCTCCGCGAACTGCGTCTACAACATCACCACACGCGCGGTCAGCGATGACGGGCTCCCGCTGATCAACGGAAACCTCACGATCGTCGGCGGGCCGAACACGACGATCAGGCGTGACCCCACAGTCGCGACACTCTTCCGCATCTTCGAGGTCTCCACGGCCGCACGGCTCAGCCTGGCGGGAATCTCCATCCTGAACGGAGACGCCGGCGTGGCTGACAGCGGCGGCGGAATCCTGACCAACACCAACAGCATCCTCGTGCTGGACCGCGTCACCATGTCGGGCAACGCCGCAAGCGCCGGCGGCGCGGTCGCCGTCGTCGCCGGCCGGGCGGCCATCACACGATCGGTCTTCACCGCGAACACGGCCCTCAATTTCGGCGGGGGCGCCATCTTCCTCATCGGCCCCAGCGTCCTGAATCTGGCATCGAGTCTCGTCAACGCGAACTCCGCGTCCGTCGACGGAGGCGGCCTCAACGTCCAGCCGGGCGCGACGGCGACCATCGCCCAGAGCACATTCCGCGCCAACCAGACCGGAGGCGCCGGCGGCGGCATCGCCGGCCTCGGCCGTATCACGCTCACCCGCACCCTCGTCGAACGCAACCAAGCCGCCGTCGGCGGCGGCATCGCCGGGAACCCCAGAACAACCCTGCTCAAATCGATCATCCGCAACAACACCCCGGACAACTGCGCACCCACGAACACGATCCCAGGATGCGTCAACTGACCCGGACCCGCTGAACCCGGAAGTTCATGTGCGGCGAAGGCCCCAGGCAAGTCATCCTGGGGCCTTCGATCTTGCGGGGCTACGCGCTACGGGTTTCGACGGTGGCGACCTCCACGCAGTCGCCGCCGCCTTGGCCCTGGCTCTTGCTGCTTACGCCAGGTGGAGCTGTTCTCGGACACGTTTCTACCTCTTCGCTACTTGTCGGCGGCCAACCGCCTGAGCCAGGCGATCGACTCCTTCGGTCCGAGCGCCGTCGCGCTCAGGTACTGGAAGACGCGTCGCCGGTGTTCAAATTTGGCGGGACCTTCGACGTAGAAGGATTCGGGTCGCATTTCGAGATAGACCAGGCTGGGATCATCCTCGAAGTCCAGGATCACGAAGCTTCCCGACAGGCCAGGATGCGGGTCGACGCCGAGCGGGCCATCTCGGGGACGTTCGCGCGGAAGTTCAACGGCATCAGCGGTGTCCAGTACGTGAAGCTTCTCGGCGCTGCCGCTCCCGGCTCACGGCCTCGCTTTGGTCGACCGGGCTCGGGAGGTCTGTCATCTCCTGGACGTGGTCAGTAAGGATCTCGCAGCCAGGAGGAGGGCACCGAGGTGTGGGAGCGAGTGCTCGACCACGTCCGAGCGGTGGCGGCATGACTGCGGCTGCTCTGTCAGTCGAAGCGGTGGGCGTCGTCGGCGCCGGCGCGGTCGGCCAAGCCGTCACCACCGCGCTGATCTCCTCAGCGCGGATCTCCTCCGCGCTGTCCGCCCGGCTGCTCATCACCTCCCGCACCCACGAGCAGGCCACCGCACTGGCCGCCGACTTCGACGACATGCGAACCGCCACCAACACAGCCGTACGGCGCCGAGACATTGTCCGCTCCCCATCTGGACGGACGGCTCGGGATCCCATTGCGGTTCGCCGCCGGCGAGCCCACACCGTGCCTCCCTGACCTGTCCGATACCGAAGCCCGCGGCCTCCAGACCGCCCACAACGAACTCCGCGCGGCCTATGAGGGGCTGCGCGACGAACCATCGAAGACGAGGACTCCATGACCCTTCACGCCACCCGCCTGCAGGTCGCCGACGCCAGCGTCACGGTGGCCTCGACCACCATGGCCGTCACCGACTGGTCGCGCCGCTACTTCGGCCCCTGGTGGAACGCGACCGACGTGCCCGCGTCGGTGAACCACGGCACCCCCGTGATCTCCGCCGAGATCGCTCCTGGCCGGTTCACCGAACTCGCCCAAGAGGTGCTGGAGGCTCCCAACGAGACGACGTCGTTCGCCAAAGCCGTCACGATCGTCTCCCGCGACGACCGGGGAGTCATCACCGCCGTCTCGCCCGAGGAGGGCATCGCCTACCGGTCCGACCCCGACACCGGACATCTGTCCATCTTCGGAACCCAGACCGAACCCGTCGCCCTCGCCACCGCGCGGCTCGCCCGTGAAGCCGTACGCGGCCGGCTGCTCCAAGACGGCTGGACGGTACTGCACGCCTCCGCCGCCGTACGCGACGACCAGGCCGTCCTGACCTTCGGTCCCAAGGGCGCCGGCAAGACCACCACCGCCCTTGGTCCCAAGGGCGCCGGCAAGACCACCACCGCCCTCACCCTGGCACGCCGGCCCGAGTGGGAGCTCCTGGCCAACGACCACGTCTTCATCCGCCACGAGACCGAAGGCCTCCGCGTACTGCCCTGGCCCTCGGCCACCGCCATCGGCCTGGGCCTCCTGGACGCACTCGGCTGGTTCGACATCGCCCGCGAACGACTGAACGCCGGAGACTCCCTCCACCCCACCCAAGACACCCGAGTCACCGACGCACTCCTGGCCGGACGCCGCGAACCCCTCTGGGATCAGGGCCGGGAACTCAAAGCCCAAGTCTTCCCCGACCAGTTCTACGGCTGGTTCACGCTCTCACTCGCGACCAGCGGCTACGCCTCAACCCTCCTGTTCCCCCAAGTCATCGCGGACGCCACCCCGGCAGTCGCCGAGCACGAACGCTCGCTGGGCGACAAAGACTTCATGAGCGGGGCGACCGAAGACCGCTACCCCGACCTGTTCAACCTCGCCGGCGGCATCGACGGCGGCAGTCGAGCGGAGGCTCGTACCGACGTAGCCAAGCGCATCGGGCAACTACCCCACCACTCAGTGGTGCTCGGCCGTGATGTGGACGCGAACGCTCAGTTCCTGGCCAAGACACTCAGCCGTAGCTGATCTGACCGACGACCGCCAAGACCATCCGCGACAAGAGCGGATCTCGCATCTCATCGACGAACTCGGAGATCACGCCGAAGCACTCCGAACCGCGGATCCCGCCGACAAGGCGGACGTCTACCGACGGTTGAGGCTGAGGTTCACGTACGAGGTCCAAAAACCAAACAATGCGGGTCGAGGCTGACCTCGATCCCGCATCGCGTGGGCAATTCGTTGGTGTCCGAGGGGGGACTTGAACCCCCATGCCCCGTAAAGGGCACTAGCACCTCAAGCTAGCGCGTCTGCCTATTCCGCCACCCGGACGTGGTGTGCTCCGCGGTCGCCCGCGTCGGCGTCCACACGATAGCAAACCCCCGCTCTACCCGCGAAGTCGAAATCGGGCGTGGGTGATCGCGGCTCCTCGGGGAAGGGCTGCGGGAGTATGGGAACGAGGACAACAAGGACACGTCAGGAGGCATCGTGAGTGATCAGTCGGCCGAGGACGAGGTCGTTGAGCTGTGTCAGGAGCTCATCCGTATCGATACCTCTAACCCCGGGGACAACAGTGGGCCCGGAGAGCGAAGGGCGGCCGAGTACGTCGCGGCGAAGCTCGCTGACGTCGGGATCGACGCCGAGATCTACGAATCCGATCACAAGCGGGCCAGCGTCGTCGCGCGGATCGAAGGTACGGATCCCGGCAGGGACGCGCTCTTGATCCATGGGCATCTTGACGTCGTGCCCGCTCAGAAGGACGACTGGACGCGTGATCCCTTCGGTGGGGAGATCGCGGACGGCTGTGTCTGGGGGCGGGGCGCCGTTGACATGAAGGACATGGACGCCATGGTCCTCGCCGTCATCAGGGAGCGGATGCGGCAGGGCAGGCGGCCCGAGCGGGACGTCGTGCTCGCCTTCCTCGCCGATGAGGAGGCCGGCGGGACGTACGGGGCGCACTGGCTCGTCGACAACCACCGGGACCTGTTCGACGGGTGTACGGAGGCGATCGGGGAGGTCGGCGGGTTCAGTCTCACCGTCAACGATGACAAGCGGCTCTACCTGATCGAGACGGCCGAGAAGGGGCTCGCCTGGATGCGGCTCACGGCCCAAGGGACGGCCGGGCACGGGTCGATGGTGCATCGGGACAACGCCGTGACGGCTCTCGCGGAGGCCGTCGCGCGGATGGGGCGGCACGAGTTTCCCATCCGCCTCACCAAGACCGTGCGTGCCTTTCTCGAAGAGGTCTGTGAGGCCACGGGCGTCGAATTCGACCCGGACGACATCGAGAAGACCATCGAGAACCTCGGGCCGCTCAAGCGCATGATCGGCGCGACGATCAGGAACACCCTCAATCCGACCGTCCTGGACGCCGGTTACAAGGCGAACGTCATCCCGCAGACCGCGACCGCGCAGGTCGACGGGCGGTTCCTGCCCGGGCACGAGGAGGAGTTCTTCGCGGCCGTCGACGAGTTGCTCGGTGAGCATGTGAGCAGGGAGTTCGTCCACCACGACATCGCCGTGGAGACCGACTTCGACGGGCCGCTGGTCGCCGCGATGGACGCCGCGCTCCGCGCGCACGACCCCGGCGCGCGCCCCGTGCCGTACTGCCTCTCGGGCGGAACGGACGCCAAGTCGTTCAGCACGATCGGCATAAGGTGCTTTGGTTTCGCACCCCTAAAATTGCCGAAAAATCTGGACTTCTCGGGAATGTTTCACGGCATCGACGAACGCGTCCCCCTCGACGGACTCCGCTTCGGCGTACGAGTTCTGGACCATTTTCTAGATCACGCTTAAACACATCAGGCGATTATCGCGACGATCGCTCTCCGTGATGCTACGGTGACTCGCCGTACGGAACTTTCGCGTTCCGTGCGGTGGGTCAACGCCAAGGAGGGCGCGTGGTTCCAGGACGGTCGTGGTTGCGGAGGCTCGCCTCCGTCGTCGCGCGCTGCCCAGGGGCCCTCACCCGGCCGGTGATCAGACGCCTGCTGATCACAGCGAGCATCGCGATCGCCGGCTGGCTGCTCGGCGCCGCCGGGCAGGCGCACGCCGACACCGTTCCCGGAGCACGCCTTCCCAGCGTCGCCGCGAATGCCGAGCGGTCCGTGACAGATGTCGGGCAGTCCACGACACATGTCGGGCAGTCCGTGACCGATGTCACGGCCCCGCTGGTACGCCGCGTCGTTCCGGCCGTGCGCACCACCGAGGCGGACCTTCGGCCCTCTCGTCCATCGGCGATCCTCGCCCTGCCACCCGTGACGGTGTCGGTGAAGTCCGGCGCCCCGCGGTCAAGCACGCCGGCGGACGCGGCTGGTCCTTCTCGGACACGACGGCACGGCGATGCCGGCGTCCACGCCGGTCTCGCCGGCGGACCGCTGACCCACAGCGGGCAGCACGCCGTGACGGGGGCGTCCGAGAAGGCCCCCAGCGCTTCCAAGGCGCAGACGCACGTGCCCTTCATGCCCCGGATGCCGCGCCCTTCGCCGCACCGGGCGCAGGCGCTGCCGCCGACCGTCGACGACGGTGGCCTGCAGGTGGGCACCTCGCGCATCACCAGGATTGGCGCGGCCCCCCGCCGCGCCGCCGTTCCGGCCCCGCTCACCTGGGCGGTCCCCCCGGCAGTCCGCACAGCCGCGGACGAGCCGTCCTTCTCACCTGACTAAACACCGGCCCGTACGGGCCGATCCGAGGCGCGCCGCGTTCCAGCGGCAGCGTCACCAGCAGTGAGAACAGCTAGATCAGTCAACCCTGTCCTATTGAGGAGTACACCCATGCGTAAGTGGGCGAAAGGCACCGCGCGTGCCACCCTGCTCACCGCGAGCTTCGTCGCGCTCGGCGCCGCTCCGGCACTGGCCGACACCGACGGGCACCGAAGCATCGGCGGCGGCAACCAGATCAACGCGCCGGTCACCGCACCGATCAACGTCTGCGGCAACGCCATCGGTCTCATCGGCGGCTCCCTCGCGGGCTGCCAGGGCGGCTCCAAGGTGCGGACCGCCGGCGGCTACACCGCGGGCGGCCACACCAACGGGCGCCACAGCATCCTCGGCGGCAATCAGGTCCACGCGCCGATCAACGCACCGATCAACGCCTGCGGCAACACCGCCGCCGTCCTCGGTGGCGCTCTCGCCGGTTGCGAAGGCGGCACCCGGGTCATGAGCGGCGGCTACACGGCCGGCACCGGTCACACCAACGGCCGTCACAGCATCGGTGGCGGCAACCAGATCGACGCGCCGATCAACGCGCCGATCAACGTCTGCGGCAACACCGCGGCGGTCCTCGGCCGGGCGCTGTCCGGCTGCCAGGGCGGCTCGAAGGTGAGCACCGGCGGCGGCTACACCGGTTACGGCGACGGAGGGTACGACGACGGCGGCTACGGCGGCCGGCACACCTCCGGGCACGGCAGCATCCTCGGCGGCAACCAGATCCACGCCCCCGTCAACGCGCCGGTCAACGTCTGCGGCAACGCCGTCGGCAACGCGGTCGCCGGCTGTGAGGGCGGCACGCAGGTGGCGCCGGGCACGGCCGGTTACCTCGGCGGTGGCAACACCAACGGGCGTCACAGCATCGGTGGCGGCAACCAGATCAACGCCCCGGTCACCGCGCCGATCAACGTCTGCGGCAACACCGCGGCCGTCCTCGGCGACGCCCTCGCGGGCTGCACCGGTGTACTCGCGAACGGCGCCGGCTACTACACGCCGAGCGGCCACACCAACGGCCGTCACAGCATCGGCGGCGGCAACCAGGTCAACAGCCCGGTCAACGCGCCGGTCGACGTCTGCGGCAACGCCGCCGGTGTCATCGGCCGCGCGTACGGCAGCTGCGGCTCGGACGACAGCTGCCCGCCGAGTGGCTACCGTCAGCGGCTGTCGGGTCTCCCGCAGCTGCCGGTGAACGCCTCCGCGATGCGGTACGGCGCCAAGGCGGTCTCCATGGGCGCGGTGCCCGCGCTCCCGAAGATGGCGTTCTACCGCGCTCCGGCCGACCTCGGCCTGCCGAAGCTGCCGGTCGGACAGCTGCCGGTCGGACAGCTGCCCGTCGGGCAGCAGCAGATGTCGGCTCCGGTCGGCGGCCAGCCGACCCTGCCGGGCCTGCCCCGTCTGCCGATCGGTCAGGACTCCCCGGTTCACGCCGTGGGCGGCCCGCCGAAGCAGCTCCCGCCGGTCCGTACGGTCGCGGCCGAGTCGCCGATCGGCGTGCAGAACGGCGCGCTGACCGCACTCGCGATCGGTGGCCTGCTGGCCGCGTCCTCGGCCGTGGTGGCCCAGGCGCGTCACCTGCGCCGTCGCTGAAACAACGCGCTGGACAGGGCGTCGTCACTGACCGCACTTTCCCGCGCGATGTGAAGTAGGAACGCTTTGCCTGCCCCGGAGTAACGGTCCGGGGCAGGCAAAACCCTATTAAAGGGGTTACTCCCCCCGGACTTCCCCCGCCGGTCACGGGTACGGGACATTGATGTAGCGTCGAAGACGGCAAGGAGTGGCGCACGTCAGAAGGTGCGTCTCACTCGAATCACCTTGCGTCGTAGCTGGATTCGCCGCCTACCGTCCGGGTAGACCCGGACGCGGAAGAGCTCCCACCCATCACGCTCGGCATGCTCGACCATGATCTGCCTGGCGGCATCACGCGTCGTGCCGCGCGGCAGAGTCAGTACTAGGTAGGAGTACTCGAGCATTGGCCTTATTCTGCAACGTCTAGGGTCCTCACGGGGAGCGTGTGATCCTCTTCCGCCGGAATCGGTCTACTGTCTTTCAACGTTGACCGGGAGCGGGACGGCACCAAAATGACTCCCGCTGAAGTCGAGACTTGTGAGGTTCAGGCACCGTGCCCGACAACAACGGCACATCGAAGACCGGCGGTAACCGCCTGGTGATCGTCGAGTCGCCCGCGAAGGCGAAGACCATCGCCGGCTACCTCGGCCGCGGGTACACCGTCGAGTCCAGCATCGGCCACATCCGTGACCTGCCGGAGCGGGCCGCCGACATCCCCGCGAAGTACAAGGGTGAGGCCTGGGCCCGTCTGGGCGTGAACGTCGACCATGACTTCGAGCCGCTGTACGTCGTGAACGCGGACAAGAAGCAGCAGGTCGCGAAGTTGAAGAAGCTCCTGCAGGACGCCGACGAGCTCTTCCTCGCGACGGATGAGGACCGCGAGGGCGAGGCCATCGCCTGGCACCTCCGCGAGGTCCTCAAGCCCAAGGTCCCCGTGCACCGCATGGTGTTCCACGAGATCACCGCCGACGCCATCCGCGCCGCCGCGGGCAGCCCGCGCGAGCTGAACATCAAGCTGGTCGACGCGCAGGAGACCCGCCGCATCCTCGACCGCCTGTACGGCTACGAGGTCAGCCCGGTGCTGTGGAAGAAGGTCATGCCGAAGCTGTCGGCGGGCCGCGTCCAGAGCGTCGCCACCCGCCTGGTCGTCGAGCGTGAGCGCGAGCGCATCGCGTTCGTCCCCGCCGGCTACTGGGACCTCGCCGCCACCTTCGACACGGGCAAGCCCGAACAACCGTCCAGCTTCGAGGCCACTCTCGTCGCCGTCGACGGCAAGCGCGTGGCCCAGGGGCGTGACTTCACCGCCCGCGGCCAGATCAAGTCCGCCGACATCCTTCACTTGGACGAGGACGCCGCGCGCGGCCTGGCGCAGCGCCTCGAAGGCCGCTCGTACGCCGTCAAGTCGATCGAGCGCAAGCCGTACCGCCGCAGCCCGTACGCGCCGTTCCGTACGACGACGCTGCAGCAGGAGGCCAGCCGCAAGCTCGGCTACTCCGCCAAGTACACGATGCAGGTCGCGCAGAAGCTGTACGAGAACGGCTTCATCACCTATATGCGTACCGACAGCATCCAGCTGTCGGAGACCGCGATCCGCGCGGCCCGCAGCCAGGCGCAGACCCTGTACGGCGCCGACTACGTGCCGGACAAGCCGCGCGTCTACCAGAGCAAGGTCAAGAACGCCCAGGAGGCGCACGAGGCGATCCGCCCGTCCGGCGACACCTTCCGCACCCCGGGCGAGACCGGCCTGAAGGCCGACCAGTTCCGGCTTTACGAGCTGATCTGGAAGCGCACCGTCGCCAGCCAGATGAAGGACGCCACCGGCAACTCCGTCGTCCGTGCGCGTCTCCGGCGAGTCGAGCACGGGTGAGCGCGTCGAGTTCGGCGCGTCCGGCAAGGTCATCACCTTCCACGGCTTCCTGAAGGCCTACGTCGAGGGCGCCGACGACCCGTCGTCGGACCGCGACGACCAGGAGCGGCGCCTGCCCACGCTGGAGGAGGACGACCCGCTCACGGCGACCGAGCTGGACGCCGAGGGTCACTCCACGCGCGCGCCGGCCCGCTACACCGAGGCCAGCCTGGTCAAGGAGATGGAAGACCGCGAGATCGGGCGGCCGTCCACGTACGCCACGATCCTCGGCACCATCCTCGACCGCGGCTACGTGTTCAAGAAGGGCACGGCGCTGGTGCCGTCGTTCCTGGCGTTCGCCGTGGTCAACCTGCTGGAGAAGCACTTCGGCAACCTGGTCGACTACGACTTCACCGCGCACATGGAGGACGGCCTCGACGACATCGCGCGCGGCGGTGCCGAGCGCGTCCCGTGGCTGCGCCGTTTCTACTTCGGCGAGAACGGCGACGAGGGCCTGAAGGAGCTGGTCAGCGACCTCGGCGACATCGACGCCAAGGAGGTCAGCTCCTTCCCGATCGCCGACAGCGACATAGTGATCCGCGTCGGGCGCTACGGCCCGTACCTCGACCGTGAGGGCCAGCGGGTCAACATCCCCGAGGACATCGCGCCGGACGAGCTGACGAAGGAGAAGGCCGAGGAGCTGTTCGCGCAGCCCAGCGGCGACCGCGACCTCGGCGCCGACCCGGCGACGGGGAACGCGATCGTGGCGAAGACCGGCCGGTTCGGCCCGTACGTCACCGAGATCCTTCCCGATGACGCTCCGAAGTCGGCCAAGCCGCGTACCGGCTCGCTGCTGAAGTCGATGACGCTCGACACGGTGACGCTGGAGGACGCCCTCAAGCTCCTGTCGCTGCCGCGCGTGCTCGGCGAGATCGACGGCGAGCAGGTGACGGCGCAGAACGGCCGGTTCGGGCCGTACCTGAAGAAGGGCACCGACAGCCGTTCGCTGGAGACCGAGGAGCAGCTGTTCACGGTCACCCTCGACGAGGCCAAGGCGATCTTCGCGCAGCCGAAGCAACGGGGCCGTGGTCGCGCCGCGGCGGCGCCTCCGCTCCGCGAGCTGGGCGATGACCCTGTCAGCGGTCAGAAGGTCGTCGTCAAGGAGGGGCGATTCGGCCCTTACGTCACCGACGGGGAGACGAATGCCAGTCTTCGCAAGGGTGACGAGGTCGAGTCGATCACTATTGAAAGGGCCGCTGAGCTGCTCGTTGAGCGTCGGGAGAAGGTCGCGGCCGGAGGCGGCAAGAAGCCGGTCAAGCGGCGAACCGCGAAGTCACGCACCTGACGCTCCCGGGTCGATACTCTGACACAATGACCAGAACGGGCAGCCCTCCCGGCGTGCTTTCGATCAAGCCGTTCCGACGGCTGTGGATCGCCTTGTCATTGTCCAGTTTCGGCGACTGGCTGAGCATCCTCGCGCTGACCGCGCTGGCGGGCTCGTTGACCAAGGGAACGGCGGAGAACTACGCCATCGGTGGCGTCCTCGTCGTCAAGCTGCTGCCGGCCTTGATCTTCGGCCCGCTCGCGGGCGCCGTCGCCGACCGCTTCGATCGTCGCATCACGATGGTCGTCGCCGATATCTTCCGCTTCGCGCTCTTCCTGTCGATCCCGCTCGTCGGGCGCCTCGACTGGCTCTACATCGCGACGTTCCTCATCGAGGTCGTCACGTTGTTCTGGATCCCGGCCAAGGAGGCCACGATCCCGAACCTCGTGCAGAAGGACCAGCTCGAACGCGCCAACCAGATCAGCCTGATCTCGACGTACGGGTCGGCTCCGGTCGCGGCGGCGATGTTCTCGGTGCTGGCGCTGATCTCCGGCGCGATCTTCGACAACCCCAAGCAGCAGGCCAATCTCGCCCTCTACATCAACGCCGTGACCTTCCTGGTCTCGGCCGCGACGATCTTCTCGCTTCGCGAGATCCCCAAGCAGCGCGGCAAGGTCTCGGTCCCCTCGATCCTCAAGCAGATCGGGCAGGGCTGGAAGTTCGTCGGCTCGACACGGCTGGTCCGCGGGCTGATCATCGGCATCCTCGGCGCGTTCGCCGCGGGCGGCGCCGTGATCGGCATCGCCAAGGTCTACGTCAAGCAGCTCGGCGGCGGCGACCCCGCGTACGGCGTGGTCTTCGGCATGGTGTTCGTCGGCATGGCCTTCGGCATGTTCCTCGCGCCGCGCATCCTGCAGGAGTTCAGCCGCAGGCGGCTGTTCGGCCTCGGCATCATCGGCGCCGGCCTCGCGCTCCTCGCTGATCGGGCTCATCCCGAACCTCGTGATCGTCTCCCTGCTCACCGCGCTGTGCGGCACCGGAGCCGGCATCGCCTGGGTGATCGGCTACACGCTGGTCGGCCTGGAGGTCGAAGACAGCCTGCGCGGCCGCACCTGGGCGTTCCTGCAGTCGCTCGTCCGCGTGGTGCTGCTGCTCGTCGTCGCCGCGGTGCCGTTCGTGGCGGGCGTCGTCGGCAACCATCGGGTCAAGCTGCCCGGCGGCCACATCTACCGGTTCGACGGTCCCAACGCCGTGCTGCTGATCGGCGCGGTGCTCGCGATCATCGTGGGCCTGCTCGCGTACCGGCAGATGGACGACCGCAAGGGCGTCCCGCTGATCCGTGACCTGTCCGCCGCGCTGCGCGGCGAGCGGTACGCCGTCGAGGAGACCGGCAAGGAGCACGGCGTGTTCGTCGCCCTGGAGGGCGGCGAGGGTGCCGGCAAGACCACGCAGGCGCGCCTGCTGTCGATCTGGCTCCGCGACCAGGGCTTCGACGTCGTCATGACGCGTGAGCCGGGCTCCACGAAGATCGGTATGCGGCTCCGCGCGCTGCTACTCGACCGTGAGAGCACCGGGTTGTCCTCGCGGGCCGAGACGCTCCTGTACGCCGCGGACCGTGCCCAGCACGTCTCCGAGGTGATCGAGCCGGCGCTGGAGCGCGGCGCGATCGTCGTCACCGACCGCTACATCGACTCCTCCCTCGCCTACCAGGGCGGGGGCCGTGAGCTGAAGGTCGACGAGATCGCCGACGTCAACCGGTGGGCGACCAAGAGCCTCATCCCGGACCTGACGATCATCATGGACGTGCCCGCCGACGTCGGCCTGGGGCGCTTCGCCTCGCCGGCCGACCGCATCGAGTCCGAGCCGCGGGAGTTCCACGAGCGCGTACGCCAGGGGTTCCGCCGGCTCGCCGACGCCGAACCGCACCGCTACCTGATCGTCGACGCGACGCTGTCGCAGCCGGAGATCTCCCGGAAGATCCAGGATCGGGTCCGCAGCATCCTGCCGGATCCGATTCCGGCCGGTGCCGAGGCCGTCACCAGCACGATGCCCGCCATCACCGACTGATTCGCCGTTAGGCTCAGCCGCGTGACCGTATACGACGACCTGGTCGGGCAGGGGCCCGTCATCGAGCAGCTCCAGTCCGCGGCCCGTGCCGGCGCGGAGGCGCTGACCGGTGTGGGTGGCGGCGGAATGACGCACGCGTGGCTGTTCACCGGCCCGCCCGGATCCGGGCGGTCGGTGGCGGCGCGCGCGTTCGCCGCGGCCCTGCTCTGCCCCGACCAGGGGTGCGGCCACTGCGCCTCCTGCCACCAGGTGCTGTCCGGCACCCACGCGGACGTCGAGGTCGTACGCCCCGCGGGGCTGTCCTACGGCGTGCGCGAGACCCGCGCGCTGGTCCTGCGCGCGGCGTCCTCGCCGACCGCCGGCCGGTGGCGCATCGTGTTGTTCGAGGACGCCGACCGTTCCACCGAGCAGGCCGCCAACGCGCTGCTGAAAGCGATCGAGGAGCCGCCCGCGCGTACGGTGTGGCTCCTGTGCTCGCCCTCGCCGGACGACCTGGTGATCACGATCCGCTCCCGGTGCCGCCTCGTGACGCTTCGTACGCCGCCGGCCGCCGCGGTGGCCGACGTGCTCATACGCCGCGACGGCATCGAGCCCGGGGTCGCGGAGGAGGCCGCACGCGCCGCGCAGGGCCACATCGGGCGGGCGCGGCGGCTGGCCACCGACGCGGAGGCGCGGCGGCGCCGTGCCGACGTCCTGGACGTGCCGGGCCGCCTCACCGGGGTCGGGGCCGCCGTGATGGCCGCGGAGTCGCTCGTACGCGCCGCGGAGGCCGAGGCGAAGGCCGCCAGCTCCGAGCGAGACACCGAGGAGACCGTCGCGCTGCGCCAGGCGCTGGGCGAGAGCGCCAAGGGCCGGATGCCGCGCGGTACGGCCGGGGCGATGAAAGAGCTGGAAGACCGGCAGAAGTCGCGCGCCACGCGGATGAAGCGCGACGCCCTCGACCGGGCGCTGCTCGACCTGGCGTCGTACTACCGCGACGCGCTCGTCGTGCAGCTCGGCACGGGTGTCGAGCTGGTCAACACCGACCGGGCGCGTGAGCTGCGGTCGGCCGGCGGCAGCGCCGAGACGACCCTGCGGAGGCTTGAGGCGATCATGCATTGCCGCGAGCGCCTGGAGGCGAACGTCAACCCGCAGCTCGCCGTCGAGGCCCTGGCGGTCTCCCTGCGGAACGGTTGACAGCGGGCCCTGGCCGTAGTCGGCCAGCATCCTCGCACGTCGCAGCACTAGACACAGACCACGTTAAACATCTCTTATGTCTCCATTGCCAGACTTTTACTGGCACCTAATGGAAGTCACAGGAGGTGTGCAGTGCGGCGCGCCATCGCTCTCGTCGCCTGCGCCGTCGTCACGGCGGCGCTCGCGGCACCCGCTCAAGCGGGACCGAGTACAACCAGGACCCAAGGTCAGAACAAGGAATACGTCGTTCTCTACAAGGACGGCGTGTCCTTGGAGCGGGCGCACGCGGCGGTGAAGGCGGCCGGTGGCACGATCGTCACCGAGAACAAGGCCGTCGGAGTCGCCACCGTACGGTCCACCAGCACCGGCTTCATCGCCGACGCCCGCCGCCAGTCGGCGGTCGACGGCGTCGCGCCGAACCGCGCGGTCGGCGAGGCACCTCTCGCCGCGCGTGCGGCGGCCCGCAAGAGCACCGCCGTCGAGAAGGAAGGCCGCAACGGCCACGGCAAGGGCTCCGCGAAGAAGGTCAAGGGCGAGCCGCTGGCCGCCCGCCAGTGGGACATGCAGCAGATCCACGCGACCGCCGACGGCTCGTACCGCGTCGAGCCCGGCGACCACCGCGTGCTCGTCGGCGTCATCGACACCGGCATCGACGGCACCCACCCCGACATCGCGCCGAACTTCGACCGCGCGCTCAGCCGGAACTTCACCACCGACATCCCGGTGGACGCCAACGGCACCGAGGTCGACGGCCCGTGCGAGCACCCGTCGTGCGTCGACCCCGTCGACGAGGACGACAACGAGCACGGCACGCACGTCGCCTCGACGATCGCCTCGCCGATCAACAAGCTCGGCATCGCGGGCGTGGCCCCGGGCGTACGGCTCGTGAACATCCGCGCCGGCCAGGACTCCGGGTTCTTCTTCCTGCAGCCCGTCGTCGACGCCCTCACGTACGCGGGCGACACCGGCATCGACGTCGTGAACATGAGCTTCTACACCGACCCGTGGCTGTTCAACTGCCCGGACAACCCGGCCGACTCGGCCGAGTACCAGGCCGAGCAGCGTACGGTCATCAAGGCGTCGGAGCGGGCGCTCGCGTACGCGCACCGGCACGGCGTGTCCCTCGTCTCGGCGGCGGGCAACGGCGCGACGGACTACACCAAGACCATCGACGACGCCTCCAGCCCGGACTACCCGGCGACGCCCGGTGAGGCGCCGTACGACCGGACCATCCCGCCGAGCTGCATCTCCGAGCCCAGCGAGGGCAAGAACGTCATCGCCGTCTCGGCGACCGGCATCAGCACCCGCAAGTCCTACTACTCCGACTACGGCAACGGGTACGTCGCCGTGGCCGCGCCCGGCGGCGACAGCTACGACACCGCCGACGGCAAGGCCGACAGCACCAAGGCCGTCCTCGCGGCCTACCCGAAGTCGCTGGCCGAGGCCCGCGGTGAGCTGAACGCCGACGGGACGCCCAACGTCCCGTACGTCGTCCGCGACTGCAAGGGCTCGACCTGCGCCTACTACCAGTACCTGCAGGGCACGTCGATGGCGTCGCCGCACGCCACCGGCGTCGTCGCGCTGATCGTTTCCCGGTACGGGCACCGTGACCCGGTGCACGGCGGTCTGACGCTCGACCCGGGCATCGCCCAGGCGGTCCTTCAGGGCACGGCGACGGCACACCCGTGCCCGATGCCGCGCGCGTTCACCTACACCCGGCAGGTGAAGCAGGCCGACGGCACGTACTCCACCGTCGTCACCACGCACACCTGTGAGGGCTCGACGGGCCACAACGGCTTCTACGGCCACGGCATCATCGACGCCCTGCACGCTGTCGGGCACTGATCGAGGAGAGCCGGACCGGCCCGTTACGCGGGCCGGTCCGGCTTCCTCACTAGGCTGATCACATGCCGTACCGCGTCACGTTCGTCTGCACGGGCAACATCTGCCGCTCCCCGATGGCCGAGCACATCTTCCGCCGCCACGCGGAGGACGACGGGCTCGACGTCGAGGTGGACAGCTCCGGCACCAGCGAGTGGCACGCCGGCGACGCGGCCGACGAGCGTACGGTCGCGGCGCTGCGAGGCGCCGGGTACACCTCGGCGCACGAGGCACGGATGTTCGAGGCGGCCTGGTTCGACCGCTACGACCTGATCGTCGCCCTTGACCAGGGGCACCGGCGCGACCTGCGGCGGCTGGCCCCCGACGACACCGCCCGCGGCAAGATCCGGCTCCTGCGGGAGTTCGACCCGTCGGCGGGCGACCACGACGTCGCCGACCCGTACTACGGGAGCGGCGCGGACTTCGAAGAGGTACGCGAACAGATCGAGGCGGCCGTCCCCGGCCTCCTCGACCACGTACGCGACGCGCTCAAGGCCCGCTGAGCGCCGCGCGGATGGGAGAACCGGCGAGGTTCGCTGAGGACCTGATCCTCGACGCCGCGCTGCGCGTCGTCGCGGACGGCGGCCCGCCCGCGGCGACGATCGCCGCGATCGCCGACGAGCTCGGCGCGCCCATCGGGTCGATCTACCACCACTTCCGCTCGCGTGACCAGGTGCTGGCCCACCTGTGGATCCGTACGGTCCGCCGGTTCCAGGAGGGGTTCGTACGGGTCTTGCGAGACCGGCCCCGTCGAGGAGGTGCCGCTCTTCGTCACGCGCTGGTGCCGCGAGCACCTTCCCGAGGCGCGGGTGCTCGTCCTGTTCCGCCGCGAGGACCTGGCGGTGAGCTGGCCCGACGACCTCGGGAAGGCGCTGGCCACGCTGGAGGACCCCGTCAAGGCGGCCGTCGCCGGTGCCGCGCGGCGCCGGTACGGCGTGGCGGACGCGCGCTCCACGGGCCGGATCGTGTTCGCCGTCATCGACCTGCCGTACGCGGTCGTCCGGCGTCACCTCGCGGAGGGCACGGTGCCGCCACCGGAGGTCGACGAGTACGTCCTCGCGGCCTCCCGCGCGGTGCTCTGATTTCATGGACCCGTGAAGTACTTGCTGGACACGCCGGTCGCCGAGGAGGTCGACCTCGGCACCAACCACGACTGGACCCTCCGCCGGGTCCACCTCACCGACGGCCGCCGGGTGTTCGTGAAGGAGTCCCGCCCGGGCGTCGAAGGGGTCTTCGACGCCGAGGTGGCGGGCCTGCGCTGGCTCCAGGAGGGCTGGCGCGACGCCGCCGGCCCGGACGCCCCGTCGCCGGTGCCGGAGGTGGTCGCCGCCGACCGTACGACGCTGGTGCTGCCCTGGCTGGAGTTCCAGCAGGCCACGCCCGCGGCGACCGAGAGGTTCGGCCGCGAGCTGGCCATCGTGCACGGCGCGGGCGCGGACTCCTTCGGCGCCCCCTGGCAGGGGAACATCGCCGCCCTGCCGCTCGACAACACCCCGGGCGACTCCTGGCCCGAGTGGTACGCCACGCGGCGCGTCCTGCCGTACCTCCGGATGGCGGCGGACCGCGGCGTGATCACGGGGCCGGACGTCAAGGAGATCGAGCGGGCCGTCGAGCGCATCCCCGGCGCCGCCGGGCCGGCCGAGCCGCCCGCGCGGATCCACGGCGATCTCTGGTCCGGCAACGTCGTGTGGGTCGAGGGCCGCGCGCTGATCGTCGATCCGGCCGCCCACGGCGGGCACCGCGAGACCGACCTGGCCATGCTCGCGCTGTTCGGAGCGCCGGGGCTGGACCGCATCATCGGCGCGTACGAAGAGGTGTCGCCGCTCGCCGGCGGCTGGCGCTCACGGGTGCCGCTCCACCAGCTGCACCCGCTGCTCGTGCACGTCAACCTGTACGGGATCGGCTACCTCGACCAGACCCTGCGGGCCGCGCGCGCGATCCCGTGACCACCCAGGGGCGGGGTTCCTGGATGATCACGGGCTTCTGAGCGTCAGTTCGGCAGCGTCCACTGCTGGGCGGTGCTCGTGTTGCAGGTGTAGATCTGCAGCTGCGTCCCGTTCGTGGTGCTGCTGTTCGGGACGTCCAGGCACTTGCCCGACTCGGGGTTGGTCAGCGTCTTCGCGGAGGCGCTGTAGGTCCACTTCTGCGCGCCGGAGGTGTTGCAGTCCCAGAGCTGGACCTTCGTGCCGTCCGCCGTGCCGCTGTTGCTGACGTCCAGGCACTTGCCGAACGCCGTCAGCGTCCCGTCGCTCTGCGCCACCCACTTCTGGGCGTTGGTGGAGTTGCAGTCGTAGGTCTGGACCTTCGTGCCGTTCGACGTGCCGCTGTTGTTCACGTCCGCGCACTTACCGGAGATCCCGGACGTCAGCGGGCCGCCGACCGGGCCGGTGCCGGCGCCGCTGCCCGGGTAGGACGGCGGAGCCGAGGAGGCGCCGGTCGCCCAGGAGGTGTTCGCGGACGTGCCCAGGGTCAGGGCGAGCGTGCCGCCCGCGCTGACCGCCGAGGCCGGCAGGTAGGCGTTGTTCCAGGTGCCTCCGTTCCAGGTGGCGCTCTGCACGTACGGCGCGTTGGCCGCCGCCTGCGGAGCGTTGATCGTCAGCTTGTTGCCGGTGGCGAGCGTGATGACCACCTGGGTGAACTGGGGGCTGCCCAGCGCGAGGTCGGCCGTGCCCGGCGTCTCGGGGAAGGCGCCGATCGCGGACCAGACGTACCAGGCGCTCATCGTGCCCAGGTCGTCGTTGCCGACGCCCCAGCCGGTCGGGGAGTCCGGCCACAGCTGGTTCTGCACGTTCCGGATCACCGACTGCGTCTTCCAGGGCTGGCCGACGTAGTCGTACTCCCAGGGCAGCTCGACGCTGGGCTCGTTGCCGAGGTCGGCGTGGTCGCCGCCGCTGCCGTTGAACGCGCCGAGCACGTGGTCGAGGTAGGAGACCATCGCCGCGTTGCCGCCCTTGGCGTCCGCGAGACCGCGCACGTTGAACGGCACCATGCCGGTGTACTGCCAGGACGTGCCCTCGACCATGTCCGTGCCGCTCGTCGGGTTGAACCCGCCGGCCCACGTACCGCTGGCGATCTTGGGCTGCATGAAGCCGCTCGGGTTGAGGAGGTTCTTCCAGTCCTGGGCGCGGTCGACGAACTTCTTCTGGTTCGCGGTGTCGCCGAGCGCCCCGGCGAACGCGCCGAGCGCGAAGTCGGCCGTGTCGTACTCCAGCGTCGAGGACACCGAGCCGTAGAAGTTGCAGCAGCCGTACGACCCGTCGTTCGGCAGGTAGCCGAGGCTGGTCATGAAGTTCAGCCCGGGACGGTCGTTGCCCGTGACGGTGGCCTGGTGGACCATCGCGGTCTTGGCGGCGGCCGTGTCGAAGCTCTTGCCGCCGAACGCGTAGATGTCGGCGATGATCGACGCCGCCGGGTCGCCCACCATCACGTACGACTCGCCGTTGGCCTCGGCCCACTTGGGCAGCTGGCCGCCCTGCGCGTAGTCGTTGACCGCGGACTGCGCGACGTCACTGGCCTGCGCGGGCGCGAGCATGCCCATGAGCTGGGCCTGGCTCCGGTAGATGTCCCAGCCGGAGTAGTTCGCGTACTGCGCGTGGCCCGACGCGACCGTGTGCACGGCGTTGTCGAAGCCCATGTACTGGCCGTTCGTGTCGCTGAACACGTTCGGGTGCAGCAGCGCGTGGTAGAGCGCGGTGTAGAAGACGTGCTGCTGGGCGGTCGTGCCGCCGGAGGTCTGCACCTTCCCCAGCACGTCGTTCCACGCGTTGTGCGCCGCCGTACGCGTGCCGTCGAAGTCGAAGTTCGGCACCTCGGCGTCGCGGTTCGTCTTGGCGTTGGCGTCCGAGGTGTAGGAGATGCCGACGCGGGCGTTCACGACGTGGTTGGTCGTCGTGTTGAAGGTCAGGTAGCCGCCGTTCGTGGCGAGCGGCGCGACCTGGGCCTTGGACGCGCCGTGCAGCGCCGGCTTCCCGGCCCGCTCCGCGGCGTGCTGGGACAGGCCCTTCGGCGTCGTCGTGGCCGTCGACTTCGCCGCGAGCCTCTTCTCCCCGGCCTTGACGCCGCCGGCGAGCCACGTACCCGTGGTGAACGCCTGGTCGAACTTCACCGAGAAGTGGACCGTGTAGGTGTTGCCGGCGCCGCAGAAGTGGCCGCTGGTCACCGACCCCTGCACCTCGGTGTTGCTGACGACCTGCCAGTTGGTGGCGTAGTCGCCGTTCTGGCTGCCGGTCAGCTTGAACAGCAGGTTCGCCTGCGTCGTGGACGGGAACGTGAAGCGGCCGATGCCGCCCCGCGCCGTCGTGGTCAGCTCGGTCTTGACGCCGTTCCCGAGCGTCACGCCGTAGTAGCCGGGGGAGACCGACTCGCCCGCGTGGGTGTAGGAGGAGCTCGCCGAGCCCGGGTTACTGACCGCGCCGGTCGTCGGCATGATCGGCACGTCGCCGTACGCGCCGCAGCCGGGGCCCGCGATGTGGGTCAGGCTGAAGCCGGTGATCGTGGGGCTGTTGTAGGAGTACCCACCGCCCTGGGCGCGGTCGGCGGTGTCGGGGCTCCACTGGGTCATGCCGAACGGCACGTCGGCGCCGGGGAAGTCGTTCGCCCCGTTGGTGGTGCCGAGCAGCGGGTTGACGAGTGAGGCGGGGTCGGCGACGAGGTGGTGGGAGGCGGCCTGCGCCTGCGACGGCAGGAACAGGGAGGCGACGACCGTGGTGGCGGCCACGATCGCGCCCAGGGGTCTGGGCAGGGGCATGCGAGTGCCCTTTCGCGGAGGGGATCCAGGCGGATGACAACGTTGTCAAAGTCACTCGTACGATGGCGCGCGCGTCCGGTCAAGGGCTGTGTCATCACCTGGCCACGGGCGGCCGGGCCGCTTTGGCGCGTAAGCGTAGGCTGACCGCAAGGTCACCGACGGCGGACGGAGCGAGTCTTGGGCATGATGATGGCCGTCAGCTTCACGAGGTACGGACGGCTCTACTACCTCGACCCCGGGCCGTACGCCCCCAAGGTCGGCGACAAGGTCCTCGTCCCCACCGACGGCGGCACCGAGGTGGCCGAGTGCATCTGGGCGCCGCAGTACGTCTCCGAGGACGTCTCACTGCCGGAATGCGCCGGAATGGCCGCCGACGACGACCTGGCCCGCGACGAGACCAACCGCCGCCGCCGCGCCGAGTCGCGCTCCATCGCCAAGCGTCTGATCCGCAAGCACGAGCTCCCGATGAAGGTGATCGGGGTCGACTACCTCGACCACGACAACGTCTTCAAGATCTACTTCTCCGCGCCGCACCGGGTGGACTTCCGCGCCCTGGTCCGTGACCTCGCGCGCTCCATGAAGGCACGCGTCGAGCTCCGCCAGGTCGGCCCGCGCGACGAGGCCCGCCTGCAGGGCGGCATCGGCCCGTGCGGCCGCGACCTGTGCTGCGCGACGTTCCTCAAGGACTTCGAGCCCGTGTCCGTACGCATGGCCAAGGACCAGGACCTCCCCGTCAACCCGCTGCGCATCGCCGGCGCCTGCGGCCGGCTCATGTGCTGCCTGAAGTACGAGCACCCGCTGTACATCGAGGCGAAGGAGCGAATGCCGCAACTCGGCGAGCGCGTCAGCACGCCGTCGGGCACGGGCCAGGTCGTCGGCCACAACGTGCCGTCCGACTCGGTCAGCGTGCGCCTGGACGGCGGCCAGAAGTGCGCCTGCCCGGTCGCGTCCGTGTGCTCTCCGCGACGCCAGCACGACGAGCAATATGGCGACAATCAGGATGACTCGCCACACACTGGGTAGCTGTGCCGTCACAGGCTGCGACGTTAGGCTGCCTGTGACCACATCGGCGACCAGAACGGTAACGGCGTGAAAAAGTTCCGGACGGTGACCGCGATGGCGGTGGCCGCCTTCGTGGCGGCCGCCTGCACGGGGACCCCGAATTCCAAAGCGGCCCCTTCGCCGAAGGCGTCGAAGGGAATCGCCCCCTTCTACGCCCAGCGCGTCTCCTGGCACGACTGCGGCGGCGGCTTCCAGTGCGGCACCGTACGCGCCCCCTTGGACTACGCACACCCGGACGGCCAGCGCATCACGCTCTCCGTCCTCCGCCTCCCCGCCGACGGCCCCCGCAAGGGCTCCCTCCTGATCAACCCAGGCGGCCCGGGCGGCTCAGGCGTCGACTTCGTCCGCGACGCGGCCCGCCAGTTCGGCGCCGACCTGCGCAAGAACTACGACCTGGTCGGCTTCGACCCGAGAGGCGTCAACGACAGCCGCCCGGCCGTACGCTGCCTGACCAACAAGGAACTCGACCACTTCTTCGCCACCGACACGTCACCGGACTCCCAGGCCGAGGTCCAGGACCTGGTGAAGGTCAGCCGCAACTGGGCGGACTCCTGCAAGTCGAAGATCCCGTCCGTGCTCCCGTACGTCGGCACGATCAGCGCCGCCCGCGACATGGACCTCATCCGGTCCGCCGTAGGCGACAAGGGCCTGACGTATTACGGAGCGTCGTACGGCACGTACCTGGGCGCGTTCTACGCCGACCTGTTCCCGCGCCACATTCGCACAATGGTCCTGGACGGCGCCGTCGACCCGAAACTGTCGGCCGACGCCATCAACATCGAACAGGCGAAGGGCTTCGACCAGGCAGTCGAGGCATTCGCCGCGGACTGCGTGAAGACCGCTGACTGCCCGCTTGGGACCGGCTCGGTCCGAGCGGCACTGGCGAAGCTGGCCCGGCTGTTCCAGCAGACGGACAAGAAGCCGCTGAAGAACAACCTCGGCGACGGCCGGGTGGTCGACGAGTCCCTGGTCGAACTGGGCGTCGCGGCCGCTCTGTACAACAAGCAGACGTGGCCGATCCTGCGCCTGGGCCTGAAGAGCGCCATCGAACAGGGCGACGGCACCACGTTGCTGCGCCTGGGAGACCTGCTGGTCGAACGCAACAAGGATGGCTCATACTCGAACCAGAGCGAAGCGAACATGGCCATCAACTGCGTGGACAAGCCGTACGCGCGGACCTTGGCTCCATGGCAGGCCGAGGCGGCTCGCGCGAAGAAGGCGGCGCCGCTGTTCGGCCAGTTCGTGGTGTGGGGGACGCTGCCTTGCGCTTACTGGCCGGCGGTCTCCAACGACCCACCGAAGGCGTTGCACGCCGCCGGAGCGAAGCCGATCGTGGTCGTGGGGACTACGCGCGACCCGGCCACGCCGTACAAGTGGGCTCAGGGGCTGGCGTCCCAGCTGCGCTCCGGCGTGCTGCTGAGCCTGGATGGGGACGGCCACACGGCCTACCTGCAGGGCAACCCGTGCATCACCAGCGCCGTGGACCGGTACCTGATCAACGGCACGCCGCCTCGGAAGAACACGATGTGCCACTGATATGGGTGCGCGAGGAGTGCCCGGGACCCGGTAGACTCAACGCGCGTCGCACCCTTGGGTGCGGCTGGCCGCCTTAGCTCAGTCGGCAGAGCGATTCACTCGTAATGAATAGGTCATCGGTTCGATTCCGATAGGCGGCTCCAGCTCAAAGGCCCCTTCCGATTCTCGGAAGGGGCCTTTTGCTGTTGTTACAGGTGAGTGCACTACGTGGACGCGACCCGGCGCGAGTCCGTGAACCGCCAGTGGCAGCGTGCAGGCTCGCGGGTGACAGAAGAATCTGAGTGCTCATTCGGTGACTTGCCGTAGCCCTGGCCGAATGACGAGCGGTCTGTCTTCGAGTCGCGGAATTGCGGACGCTTTTCAGAGACCGCCGAGGTTCCCAGGACGTGATTTGATCATGCGCGTTCGAGAGCTGTTAGAGGCAGACAGCTGCTCGGTCCGTCGCAGCACCAGGAGCGAAGTGGCCGATGGCTCGCGTTCCACAGTTGAGGCTGTATAGGGGCGGAAGACTAAGCGGATCAAGACTGGTCCGTCCCGTTGTCGAAGATCGAGGCAGCCTGTCACACCGCGGTCCGAGGGTCAGCGGGGCAATGAAGTCGGAGCGGTCCGCACGGTGATCCGGTTCGCGCGGAGGACCGAGGCAGCTCATGCGGACAGTGTTCAGGAGAGCAGAGCTCGGCCGGACGCCGGAGAGATCGTGGCGCTCATGGATGCGATTCTGGATCGCGATGTGCCAGTGAGCCTGTTCGTGTGAGCGCGTGGCGGCGGAACAGGTCGCCGATCAAAGATGACGTTTTGAAGACGTCAGTTGTGACCCCCTGTCCAGATAGCAGGGACGCCGCCAGGAGCAAATGACGCCGGTGTGCGCTGACCGCCATCCGGCGGTGACTCGCGGCCGGTTACGTGATCAAGGATTTGGCGGGCTCGGCAGGACCGGTTCGGGGCCGGTTAGGTGGGCTTGGGCGTATTTGCGGAATGCGGTGACCAGGCGGTTGTGGTCGTCTGCGCGGGTGGCGAGTACGACGTGGGCCGGGTCGACGCCGTTCAGCGGGATCGAGGTGAGGTCGGGGCGCAGGCTACTGATGTTGAAGCCGGCGGAGATGGTCACGGCCTGGCCGGAGGCGACTAGTTCGAATTTGTCCTCGAGGGCGTCGATGATCGGTCCGTCGGGTGCGGGACGGCCGTCGGGGCGGGGGTCGATGCGCCAGTAGGCGCTCCACGCCGGGTCGGACTCGCGGAGGCGGGGCAGGGGTTCGTCGGCGATGTCGTCGAGGGTGATGGATTCCTTGCCGGCCAGTCGGTGGTCCAGGGGCACGATCACTACGCGCGGTTCGTCGTAGAGGACCGTTACGTGCAGTCGGTCGGTGGGGAACGGTAGTCGGGCTACCACGGCGTCGACCCGATGCTCCAGTAGTGCGGCGCGGACGTCGTGCCAGGCGACGTGCTGGGCGTGCACGTCGGCGTCGGGATGCCGGCGGCGCATCTCGCGTACGACGGGCGTGATGATCATGCCGGTGGCGTAGCCGACGGTGATGCGGCTGGGCTGGGCGGCGGCCTTGGTTCGTGCGATGGCCTCGGCGGCGGTGCGGAGCAGGGCCTTGGCCTGGGGGAGGAACACCTCGCCGGCCTCAGTCAGGCGGCTGCCCTGCGGGGTGCGGTCCAGCAGCCGGGCGCCGAGTTGCTGTTCCAGGCGGTTGAGCTGTCGGCTCAGTGACGGCTGGGTGAGGTGCAGGGCTTCGGCGGCGCGGCCGAGATGTCGGTGTTCGGCGATGACGGTGAAGTGGTGCACCAGTCGCAGGTCGAGGTCGACCGGGGGTGGCGGCGAGTCCGGCATGGCTTCAGACTAACCCGCGCTCGCGTACGGTCAACGGCCACGAGCTGCAGTGATGCGTAGAGCGTATTTCGCGATACGGAAGTTTCATTGGACCGGTGAGGTCGTCCGCGCGCAGGGTGTGAGTACCGGCACCCATCGGAGCCGGGTTCGCTTTCGCCTTAGAAGGAGTACGCCGTGTTCGTCACCCGAGCGAGCGGCTTCATCGGGACGGCGGTCGTACGGGAACTGCTCGGTGCCGGCTTCGTCGCTTGATCACACCGACCAGCGGGCGTACCAAAAGGAGGATCGCGATGGGAACCAGCACCGTGGTGGATGCGGCGCGCAGGGCTCTGGGGCCGGTCGGTGTGAGCATGCCGGTCACGTTCACCAGTACAGCGCCGGTCGAGGAGCAGCGGGCGGCGGTTCGTCGGCTGGAGCGCGCCGGCTACCGCGCCGCGTGGACGAACGAGGTCGTCGGTAAGGACGCGCTCGTGCAACTGGCCGTGCTGCTGGCCGCTACGGAGCGGATGGCGTTCGGTACCTGCGTGGCCAACATCTGGGCGCGGGCGCCGCAGACCGTGCACAGCGCCGCGGCGTACCTCGCGCAGGCCTATCCCGGACGGTTCACGCTCGGTCTCGGTGTCGGCTACCCGCAGCAGGCCGTCAGCGTCGGCCGGGAGTTCGGTAGCCCGCTGTCGACCATGCGTGACTACGTCACCGGCATGGACGCCCAGACGTCGCCGCCCGCGCCGGACACCGTCTATCCGCGGATCCTCGGCGCGAACGGGCCGAAGATGCTCGCGCTGGCCGGCGAGATCAGCGACGGCGCGTTGCCCGCCGGGCTGCCGCCGGAGCACACCGCGCGGGCCCGGCAGTTGCTCGGTCCGGACAAGCTGCTCGTCGTGGGCCAGTCCGTGGTGGTGGATGACGACCGTGACCGGGCGCGGGCGGCGGCGCGGCAGGTGGTGTCGACCTGGGCCGGCCGGGCCTCCTTTGGTACGACCCTGGCCGAGCTCGGCTACCCGGTCGAGGAGATCGCCGAGCTGAGCGACGGAGTGGTGGACGCGCTCGTCGCCCATGGTGGGCCGGACGCGATCGCCGCCAACGTACGCGCGCACCTGGCCGCCGGCGCGGATCACGTGACGCTGTTGCTGCCGATCGGCACCGAGTTCACGCCCGGCATCGACGCCCTCGCCCAGGTCGCCCCGGCGTTGACCGACCTTCGCTGACGCACGCGATATCGACAAAGAACAAAGGACATCCGCCATGGGCAAATACGACGGCAAGAGTGTCGTGATCACGGGTGGTAGCAGCGGCTTCGGATTCACGACGGCGAAGCTGCTGGTGGACAACGGCGCGCGCGTTCTGATCACCGGACGCACCCAGGCCACGCTCGACTCGGCTCGCGAGCAGCTCGGGGAGAACGCCGTGGCCGTCAGGAGCGATGTGGCTTCGCTTCCCGATCTGGACGCTCTCGCCGACGCCGTGAAAGCCGAATTCGGCACGCTCGACGCCCTGTTCGTGAATGCCGGCGTCACCCGATCCGTGCCCTTCGAGGCGATGACCGAGGAGGTGTACGACGAGCTGTTCACGATCAACACCAAAGGCGCCTACTTCACCGTGCAGAAGCTCGTCCCGCTGATGAACGAGGGCAGTGGCGTCGTTCTCACCACCTCGATCTCGAACGTCTTGGGCAATCCGATGGTCAGCGCGTACGCGGCCGGCAAAGCGGCCCTGCGCTCCATGACCCGCAGTCTCGCCCGCGAACTGCTCCCGCGGAAGATTCGCGTCAACGCGGTCAGTCCCGGTCCTATCGACACGGGTATTTTGGAGAGGTCGATGCCGAAGGATGCTGCGGAGCAGGCGAGGGCGCAAATGACCGCGAACAATCCCATGCGCCGTTTCGGCGACCCAAGCGAGATCGCCAAGGCGGTCGTGTTCCTCGCGTTCGACGCCACCTACACCACCGGCGCAGAGCTCCCCGTGGACGGAGGCCGAACTCAGCTTTGAAAGACCCAGTCGGCGTCGATGACTCGCGGTTCACGATGCGCTTGCGGCTTGAACCGGTCGGTCCCGCCAACGCTGCTGACCTGCGGCTTGTGCATGACGACGCCGAGGTGTGGCCCTGGTACGGCGATGAGAGGCCGACCTTGGAGCAGGCGGAGCAGCAGGCGACGTTCATGGGTGACTCGTGGCGTCTCCACGGGGTTCACAAGTGGATCGCATACGACCGCGTCAGCGGCGAGGTCGTCGGTCGCGGGGGATTGTCTCGTACGCCGGTGGACGACGACTGGGGGCAGATTTACGCGTTTCTCCCGGCGGAGTCGTGGGTGCGTGTCGCGCATGCGATTCGCCGTCCATTCGCCGCGCACGCGAACTGGCTTGAGATCGGGTGGGCATTGCGGAGCGAGTTCTGGGGGTGCGGCTACGCGTCTGAGATCGGTCGTGCCGGGCTGGCGTTCGCGTTCGACGTTCTCGGAGTGGAGGCCGTGGTGTCGTGTACGGTCCGTCACAACGTGCGGTCGTGTGCCGTGATGGAGCGTATCGGCATGCGGTATGCGGGTGAGATCCGGAGCCGTGGCCTGGTCGAAGGGATTCAAGAAGAGCAGGACGACGCGCCGTATGCGGTGTATGTAATTCTGCGAACAGACTGGGTCCGCTCGACGTAGGCGGCTCTCCTCAGTTGTCAGCGGCGGTCTCATTCGTCGTTTGTGAATGAGCGTTGAGCCAGGCTGTGGCTCGACGGGCCGAGGCGCGTGACAGCCAGGCGTCCTGGACCATCTCGGCGAGTTCGTTCCGGGTGAGTTCGCCGATGCGGCTCGCCCGCAGCAGTACGGACAGGTGGCCGTTGAAATGGGCTGTGGTGAAGAACGGCGACGTCTCGTCCTGCACCAATGCCTGCTTGTCGTCTTCGGACGTGACCCAGAAGACGATTACGTCCCGATAGCGCTCACCGGTCTCCGGATCGACCGCGTCCGGACGGGGATTGCGGAAGAAGATGAACGACTTCCCGCCGACCTGGTAGATCGGGTTGTCGCCGGTGCCGGGGTAGACCGTGACATGTGGCATGGCCAGGGCGAGTTCGTGCACGTCCTCGACGTTGGCGGGTCGATTCTGGTCGTCCGGCATGATCTCAGCGTAGATGGCGCCGTACGGCGATGGGTGGCACCGAAGGGCCCCTTCCGATCGGTTGGAAGGGGCCCCTCCGGCGTCATGGGCAGTTGGTGTGGGACGCCAGGATCCAGCCCTCGACGTCCGGGTGCTCGGCGCCGTGGCCGGAGATCCAGAAGCGGCCGAGGTCGTCGTACGAGCGGGAGCCGTTGTAGTTGAAGCCGCGTCCGGGGCTGAGCGTGAACAGGTAGCTCGTGCCGCCGGTCTCGGCGATGCCGGCGTAGAACGGAGCGTCCTCGTGCGTCGTGCACACGATGCCGTCGGCGGATGCCGGGAGGGCGGCGGCGGTGGTGCCGGCGGCGGTGACGGTGAGCGCTGCGGCGAAAGCGGCGAGCTTGTTTCTCATGGGCTTGTCCTTTGTGAACGCGGGCATGGTGAAGCAGCCGCATGGTCAATATGGAATGGCCGCCGGGGCGGGTTGTCTCAGCAGCTTGTGCGGGTCGCCAGGGCTCAACCCCTCGACCTCGGGGTGTTCGGCGCCGTGGACCTGGATCCAGTCGCGGCCGTCGTCCCTTTAAGCCGACTCGGCAATGATAATTAGCCACCACGACACAGATTGCCGTTTATGGATAGGGACTGTTCCCCAAATCGGCGGTCGGGATGCCGAGGCGTGGAGCCGGCGTCGTAGGTCGATAGGCGGCTCACTCTTGACCTGGGCGTCTCTCCTCCGGAGAGACGCCCAGGGCTTTCCGCTGCTTCGAGCTCAGACGGCGGAGGCGGGGATGGTGTCGGAGGGCTCGTCGTCGTCGCTGTGGGCTTCGACGAACTCCGCGCCCAGGACCTCTTTGGCCACCCGCAGGTGGTCCAGCTCGACCTCGCCGTTCTCGGCGACGTGGCCGTCCAGGGCCTTCAGGATGCGGTCCACCGGCTCGTGGCCGGCGCCCAGGCGCTGCTCGGCGTAGGCGGCCACGCCCAGCTTGAGCAGCAGCTTCTGCGCGTGCCGGTGCTCGTTCCACTCCTCGATGGCCTCGACGCCGGCATCAATGCCCTTTTCGCTGATCTCGAATGCCTTGGCAATGAAGCTCATATTCGCACCTTTTCTCGCTGTGGTCCGTACCGTCAAACGGATATGCGCAGGTGCGATCATAGGGCTCTCGAACCCACCGTTTCATGCACAGGTCCGGACATGGAGACACGATGACTCTGACCACGATCGACGCCAACGCCGCACTTGTGGTGATCGACCTGCAGAAAGGGATCGCGCCGACGCGATGACCGATGTCGACGCCGACGTGCATCGCAACAGCGTCGAGCGGATTTTTCCCGGCTCGGCGAGACCGGCACCACCGCCGAGATCGTCGACCTGCTCAACAAGACCCGGTGATCAGCTTGTCGGTCACCCACTGGGCGACGTTGGCGGGGTACGGCGCGGGCAGGCCGAGGACGATGTGCTGGAAGCCGGCGTCGGTCGCTTCGCGGATCGCGTCCCGGGTGACGCCGGGTTCGTCGTACGAGACCGGTAGGTGGATCGAGCGGGTGATTTCGGCGGGGTCGCGGCCTATTTCCGTGCAGTAGCGGTCCAGTAGGGCGCTGCGGCTCACGACGTCTTCGATATCGCCGCCCGGGATGTTCCACACGTCCGCGTGTTCGGCGACCACGCGGAGTACGCCGGATGAGCGGCCGCCGATGAGGATCGGCGGGGGGTTCTGGACGGGTTTGGGGCTGCCGTACGCGCCGGTCAGCCGCACGTACGAGCCCTCGAAATCGAACGGTTCCGGCTCCGTCCACAGGCGCCGGATGACCGTACACGCCTCGGCGAGCGCCCCGACGGCGTGGGCGGCGTCGTGGAACGGCAGGCCGTGGGCCTCGTACTCGCGGCGGGCCAGCGGATGGCTGGGGCGGGAGCCGGCGCCGATGCCGAAATTGAGGCGGCCCTCGGAGACGATGTCCACGGTTGTGGCGATTTTGGCCAGCATCGCGGGTGGGCGGAAGCGGTTGCTCGTCACCAGCAGGCCGAGGCGTACGCGCCGGGTCTGGGCGGCCAGGGCCGAGAGCAGGGTCCAGCCCTCGTACGTCGGGCCGTTCGGGTCGCCGAAGATGGGCATGAGGTGGTCGAACAGCCAGGCGTGCTCGATCTCCGGGATCGTGTCGGCCTCGCGCCAGACGCGCAAAATCTCCTGATAGTCGACCTGTGATGGGGCGGTCGCGATTCCGAATGCAGGTGTCATGGGGTCCTCAGCGGCGGCGTAGGGACGGGTCGAGCAGGGCGGGAGGCGTGTCGAACTTCTCGTGTGCGGCGAGGTCGACGCCCGGCGCGACGATCTCGTCGATCGCGTCCAGTACGTCGGCGGGGAGCACGGTGTCCGCGGCGGCGAGCTGCGAGTGCAGGTGGTCCAGCGTGCGGGGGCCGATGATCGCGCTGGTCACGGCCGGGTGCGCGGTGACGAATCCGAGGGCGAGCTGGATCAGCGTCAGGCCGGCCTCGTCGGCGACCTTGGCCAGCCGCTCGACCGCGTCGAGCCTCGCGCGGTTGGCGGGGATGGCGATGTCGAAGCGTTCCGGCACGAGCTTCGCGCGGTTGGTGGTGATCTCCTGGCCCGCGCGGACCGCGCCCGAAAGCCAGCCCGAGGCCAGCGGACTCCACGCCAGCACGCCGAGCCCGTACTGCTCGGTCACCGGCAGGACGTGGCTCTCGATGCCGCGCTGCAGGATCGAGTAGCTGGGTTGCTCGGTGACGTACCGGCTCAAATGGTTCTCGCGGGCGGCCCACTCGGCCTGCACGATGCGGTACGCGGGGAACGTCGACGAGCCGAAGTAGCGGATCTTGCCGGCGCGCTGGAGGTCGGTCAGGGCCGACAGCGTCTCCTCGTCGCTGGTGCTCGGGTCCCAGCGGTGGACCTGGTAGAGATCGACGTGGTCGACGCCGAGGCGGCGCAGGCTGTTGTCCAGCTCGGTGAACAGCCAACGGCGCGAACCGCCACGATGGTTACGTTCTTCGCCTATCGGCAGGCCCGCCTTCGTGGCCAGCACGATGTCGTCGCGGCGGCCGGCGATGGCCTTGCCGACCATCTCCTCGGACTCGCCCTGGCCGTACATGTCGGCCGTGTCGATGAGGTTGATCCCGGCGTCGAGGGCCGCGTCGACGATGGCGGTGGCGTCGTCCTGGGTCGTACGCCCGTTTCGACCGAAGTTCATCGCGCCGAGTACGAGGGTGCTGACCTGTACGCCGGTGCGGCCAAGGGTGCGGTACCGCATGAATGTCCTCCGTGGCTTGGTGGGGCCCGCTCTGTTCTGGCATCCTTGAACAAGCGGAACCTTGTTCCGCTACCAACATACGGAACATCGTTCCGTTTGCCAAGGAGGTAGCCGATCGGATCCCCACGGAAGCGTGCCGACGCCCGGCGCAACGAGAAGACGCTGCTGGACGCGGCCGCCGAGGCCTTCGTCACCTCGGGCGTCGACGTGCCCGTACGCGACATCGCACGCAAAGCCGGCGTGGGAGTGGGCACGATCTACCGCCACTTCCCGACCCGAGCCGACCTCATCGTCGCCGTGTACCGGCACCAGGTCGAAGCGTGCGCCGAGGCCGGCCCGGAGCTGCTGGCGAACAGCCGTACGCCGCACGCCGCCCTGGCCGGCTGGATCGACCTGTTCGTGGACTTCCTGGTCACCAAGCACGGCCTGGCCAAGGCGCTCCAGTCGGAAGACGCCGCCTTCCAGACCCTCCACGCGTATTTCCTCGACCGCCTCGTCCCTGTGTGCGGCGAGCTACTCGAAGCCGCGGTCGCCGCCGGTGAGATCCGCTCGGACGTGGAAGCCATCGAGCTCATGCGCGCCGTCGGAAACCTTTGCGTCGGCGCGGACAACGACTCGGGCTACGACGCGCGCGGCATGGTCGGACTCGTCATCGCGGGCCTGCGCCTCCGTAAAGGAAACGGCGAGCCTCAGACGCCGGAGTGCTGTAGGTCGCGGTCGGCCGGAGCCGCTGGAGTGAGGCTTTCGCCCTCGATGTCCAAGTTCGGCAGTGCCTTGTCCAGGAAGCCGGGCAGCCACCAGGCGCCTCTGCCGAGCAGTGACATCACGGCCGGTACCAGCGTCATCCGGACGACAAAAGCGTCGATGAACACCCCGATCGCCAAGGCGAAACCGATCGACTTGATGATCGGGTCCGGGGCCAGGACGAAGCCGCCGAAGACCGAGATCATGATCAGGGCGGCGGCCGTCACCACGCGGGCGTTGTGGCCCAGGCCGTTGATGGTGGCCTGGCGGGGGACGGCGCCGTGGACGTGGTCCTCGCGCATCCGGGAGACCAGGAAGACCTCATAGTCCATGGCCAGGCCGAACAGGATGCCGATGAGCAGGATCGGCAGGAAGCTGACCAGCGGCCCCGGGGTGTCCACGCCGATCAAGCCGGCCAGGTGGCCCTGCTGGAAGACCGCGACGGTGATGCCGAAGGTGGCGCCGACCGTCAGCAAGAAGCCGGCCGCCGCCTTCAACGGCACCAGGATCGAGCGGAACACCAGCATCAGCAGCAGGATCGACAGGCCGACGACCAGCATCAAGTAGATCGGCAAGGCGGCGGCGAGTTTCTGGGACACGTCGATGCCGATCGCGGTGGCGCCCGTCAGGGCGATGTCGGCTCCGGAGACCGCTGCGATCTTGTGCCGGAGGGTGTGGACGGTGGTCTCCGTCGCGGCGCTGGACGGGCCGGTCCGAGGGAAGATCGGGAGTAGGGCCGTCGTGCCCGTGGCGTTGTACTGCGGGGTCGTGACCGGCAGAACGCCCGGGGTGCTCTTGATGATCGCCGTCACCTGGCCCGCCGCGGCGGTCGAAGCCGACCGGGAGGAGGTGTGGACGACCGCGATCAGGCGGCCGTTGAAGCCGGGGCCGAAACCCTCACTGATCAGGTCGTACGCGCGGCGCTCCGACGAGCCCGTCGACTGGCTGCCCGCGTCCGGCAGGGCCAGGCGCATGTGGGTGACCGGGAGGGCCAGCGCGCCCAAGGCGAGGACGCCCACGAGCAGGATCGGGACGCGCAGGCGGGTCACGATCCGGCCCCACCGGAAGCCGAGGCCCTCCGGTGCCGGGGCGGCGTGGCCGGCGCGGAGGCGGCGGGGCAGGGCGCGGCGGCCGATGAAGCCCAGGAACACCGGGAGCAGGGTCAATGCGACCAGTACGGCGATCGCGACCGTGCCGGCGGCGGCCAGGCCCATGGCGGTCAGGAACGGGATGCCCACCACCGACAGGCCGGCCAGTGCGATGACCACTGTGGCGCCGGCGAAGACGACGGCGGACCCGGCCGTACCCACCGCGCGGCCCGCGGCCTCGCGGCCGTCCAACCCGTCGACGAGCAACTGCCGGTACCGGGACGTGATGAACAGCGAGTAGTCGATGCCCACGGCCAGGCCGATCATCAGCGCCAGCGTCGGGGCGGTGTCGTTGAGCTGGAACACACTGGTCAGGGCGTACAGGCCGGCCATGCCCGCGCCGACGCCGACCAGGGCGTTCACGAGCGTCATGCCCGCGGCGACCAGCGAGCCGAAGGTGATCACCAGCACCACGGCGGCGACCAGGACGCCGAGCAGCTCGGTGGACTGGGTGACTCCGGGAGCGGCGGCGGCGTCACCGCCGTGCTCCACGCGCAGCCCCGCCACGTGGTCGCCGACGTGGTTGAACGCGGAGCGCTGGGCCTCGGTGAGGTCTTCCTTGGGTGTGGAGAACTGCACCTGGATGAGGGCCGTACGGCCGTCGGCGGAGACCGCGCCCGTACGGAACGGGTCAGGCGCGGCGATCACCTTGGGTACGGACGCGGCCTCGGCGACGACGGGCCGCACCGAGGCGGCGGTCAGCCGCCCGCCCGGCGAGGCGATCACGATCGTGCCGGTGGCGCCGCTGGCCTGGGGGAACTCCTGTTTCAGCGCCGTCAGGGCCCGCTGTGACTCGGTCCCCGGGATGGAGAACTCGCTGCTGGTCTTCCCCATGAACGCCGCCGCCGCGCCGCCGATCACTACCAGCAGGAGCAGCCAGACGGCCAGTACGCGGCCCCGTCTGTGGAAGGAGAACCGGCCGAGCCGGTACAGCAGTGTGGCCACGATGAATCGCGCCTTTCAGAAGATGAGCGCGCTTCAGCCGCGCGGGAGGGGGGTGAGCACGTGCAGGGCGCCGGCGATCAGGAGCTCGCGGGTCTCCTCGCGCGGCAGCTCCGGCCCGGCAGCGGTGGCGATCACGACGCCGCCGAGCGCCATCCAGGCGCGCAGGCGGTCCTGTGGCCGGGGGGAGTGTCCGGCCAGAACGTCCAGCAGGCGCGCGGCGTGGTTCGGGGGGCTGGACTCCCCGAGGCTGCCGGCGACGTCCTGGGATTCCGCCAGCATGAGCCTGACCTCGTTGCGGAAGTCCAGGGCCACGTCGACGAACCCTTCGACGGCGGCCGTGACCGCCTGGTCGGCGGGGACGGCGGCGAGGCGCGTGTTCAGCTTGTCCATGGCCTCGATCGCCGGGGTCATCAGCTCGCCGAGGATCGCCTCTTTGCCGGCGAAGTGGTAGAGCAGCGAGGCCTTCGAGCACCCCACCTCGGAGGCGATGTCCTGCAACGACGTGCCGCGGAACCCGTGCACCACGAACAACCGCAGCGCCGCCTCCAGCAGCTGACCCCGTAGCGCCGATGAACGAACCATGCCCCGACCCTAACTGTCCGATCGGTCAGATCTGACCGATCGGACAGGAAAGTGGCGCTTGTCACGCCGAGGCGAGGGCATCCCTGAACGGGACCGGCGGCCGTCCGATGAGCCGGCCCAGAGTGGGGTCGACATCGGCGAACTCGCCCTGGCGGCTCGCCAGGAAGATGCTCAGCAGCAGGTCCGCCGCCGGCTCGGGAAGGCCTCGGCCGAGGAGCCGGGCCCGGTACTCCTCGTCGGAGATGACGACCCGGCGGATCGTACGGCCCGTCAGCTCCGAGGCGAGCTCCGCCACCCGAGCCATGTCGATCGACTCCGAGCCGGTCAGGGCGGGGGTCGTGCCGTCCAGGCCTTCGGTCAGGGCGATCGCGGCGGCCTCGGCCAGGTCGGCGTGCGCGGTCCAGGACACCGGGCCGTCCTCGGGTACGGCCAGCTCGCCGGACTTGAGGGCGTCGCCGAGCAGCATGGCGCCGGAGGCCGCGTAGAAGCCGTTGCGCAGGGACGTGAAGGGCACGCCCGTCTCCCGCAGGATGGCCTCGGTGGCGGCGTGGTCGCGCATCGGCTCGAAGCGTGAGGACGGGTTCGCGCCCATGTGGGAGGTGTAGAGGACGCGTTTCGCGCCGGCCTCCACGGCCGCCTCGATCGCCGTACGGTGATGGCGCACCGCGGCCTCGCCGCTGGTGGCCGTGGACACGATCAGGACCTGCGACGCTCCTTCGAACGCGTACGCGAGGCTCGCGGCGTCGTCGAAGTCACCCTGGCGTACGCGCACGCCGTCGACCTGGAACTTCTCCGGGTCGCGCACACTCACGCCGACCTGTTCGGCGGGGACGCGTTCCAGCAGCCGCCGTACGGTCGCGCCGCCCAGCAGACCACTGGCGCCGGTAACGATGATCATGTCGGACTCCAATCGTTGTTAACGTCTCGACGTTAGCATCGTTACAATCGAGTGTTAACGTCAAAGCGTTAGCATTGATCTCATGGACGACACGCGTACGCGGATCCTCGCCGCCGCGGCCGAGCTGCTCGCCGAGGGCGGCCGGGAGGCCGTCTCGACCAGGGCCGTCGGCGCCGCCGCCGGAGTCCAGGCGCCGACCATTTATCGGCTCTTCGGCGACAAACGCGGCCTGCTCGACGCGCTGGCGACGTACGGCCTCACCGCGTACCTGAACCGCAAGATCGACCAGGAGCCGAGCGACGACCCGGTGGAGGACCTCCGCGCCGGATGGGACCTGCACCTGGAGTTCGGCCTGGCCAATCCGGCGCTCTACGCACTGATGTACGGCGAGCCCGGCGCCCCGTCACCGGCGGCGGTGGCCGCGGCCGAGATCCTCGCGGCACATATCGGCCGGATCGCTCGTACGGGTCGCCTGAGGGTCAGCGAGGAACGCGCCGCACAGCTCGTCCACGCCGCCGGAAGCGGCACGACGCTGTCCCTGATCGCGATGCCGGAGGAGGCCCGCGACCTGGGCCTTTCCGACCTGGCCCGTGAGGCGGTCATCGCCGCGATCACCACCGACGCACCCGCGACGACCTCGACCGGCCCGGTCGGCGCCGCCACCGCCCTCCGCGCCGCCCTCCCGGAAACGACCGCTTTGACCGAAGGCGAGCAGATCCTGCTGCGCGAGTGGCTCGACCGCATCGCCGGCGACGTGTGTTGACGGTCGCGGGCCGCGCGGGGCAATATCGAATCGGCGTGGCCTACGCCCAACCTCCTCCGGTCGCCCCCGGCGCGGCCTTCCACGGAGGCAAAGGGGCTTTTGTCTCAGGTCGCTGTCGTGGTCCGACGCGTTTCGGGCGTGGTCGCCGGGGGGCTTCGGCCGGGACGTAGGAGACCCGATGACAGCGAACACCAACCTCAAGCGACTCGTACGGGCTCGCGCCGCGAAGACCGGCGAGTCCTATTCCACCGCTCTCCGGCATTTCCGGCCGCAGGGCGAAACGGCTGCGGCTGGCGGTGGCGCAGTCCGTCGTCCGCGAGGACCCACGCAGCGTCGCCGGCCTGCGCGACAGCGCGCGCGACGTACGCCGACTCATGCGCGAGGCGCACGAGGCGGGCGCGACGGGTCGTGCACTTCCCCGAAGGCGCGACCTGCTCACCCCACAAGCGGATCATGTCCGCCGAAGGCCCGGAAACGGTCGGCGCGGCGGACTGGAACCGGTTCGAATGGGACGTCCTGCGGGCCGAGCTCACCGCCACGGCACGGCTGGCACGCGAGCTGAGACTCTGGACCGTCCTTGGCTCCGTACACCGCCTCACCCCGCCGCACCGGCCCCACAACAGCCTGTACGTCATCTCCGACCAGGGCGAAGTGGCCACCCGCTACGACGAACGCCTCCTGTCCAAGACCAAGATCTCGCACATGTACGCGCCCGGGGCGGCGCCGGTGACGTTCGAGGTCGACGGCGTACGGTTCGGGTGCCTGCTCGGCATGGAGGTCCACTTCCCGGAGCTCTTCACCGAGTACGAACGGCTCGACGTCGACTGCGTCCTGTTCTCCACGACGGGCGGCGATCGGAACGACGACTTCGCCACCGAGGCGCGCGGTCACGCGGCGGCAAACGGCTACTGGGTCGGCTTCGCCGTCCCGGCCCGCCACCACGCCCCGTCCGGGGTGATCGGTCCGGACGGGGCGTGGCTCGCGAGGTGTCCCGAGGACCGGGCGCCTTCGCTCGCCGTCGCTGACCTCGACGACAGCGACGAGAGCCTTGAGGTCGCCGTCTTCAAGGCGCGCCCCTGGAGGCGTACGGCGCGGGGCGGCGTGTACGAGCCGCACGTCGTACGCGACGACCCGAGGAGCGACGACCGCGGCGCGTTCTAGGGAAAACTCTTTGCGCGGCGGATGGGACGGCGGCCATCCTTTCGAGGATGGGTAGCGACGGACGGGCCGGTATCGACGCGGCGCTGGTGAAGCGGCTGGTGGCCGGGCAGTTTCCGCACTGGAAGGACCTTCCGGTCACGCCGGTCGAGGTCGACGGATGGGACAACCGGACCTACCGGCTCGGGGACACCATGTCCGTGCGGCTGCCCACCGCCGCCGGGTACGCCCCGGCGATCGACAAGGAGCATCGGTGGTTGAAGGTGCTCGCGCCTCAACTGCCGGTCCCCGTTCCCGTGCCGCTGGGGAAGGGGCTTCCCGCCGAGGGGTATCCGTTCAACTGGTCGATCCGGCCCTGGCTCGACGGTGACACCGCGCGGGCCGACCGGGTCGACGACCTGGCCGGGTTCGCCGTTCAGGTCGCCGAATTCATCACGGCCCTTCAGCGCGTCGATCCGGCGGGCGGGCCCGCGGCGGGGGCGCACAGTTTTCATCGAGGTGCCGCGCCCGGCCACTACGACGACGAGACGCGGCGGGCCCTCGAAAAGCTGAAAGGCCACATCGACAACCGCAAGGCGGCGGCCGTCTGGCAGGACGCGCTCGACGCGACCTACGACGGCGAGCCGAAATGGTTTCACGGTGACATCGCGCACGGGAACCTGCTGGTCAAAAACGGCAAGCTGAATGCCGTCATCGACTTCGGCACGTCCGGTATCGGGGACCCTGCCTGCGATCTGGTCATCGCGTACACGATGTTCGAAAAGGAAAGCCGAGCCGCCTTTCGGGCCGCTGTCGGACAGGACTCCGCGATGTGGGCGCGGGCCCGTGGCTGGGCGTTGTGGAAGGCTCTCATCACTCTGGCGGACAACCCCGGTGACCAGGTGAATCATCGCGTGATCGGCGAGGTCCTGTCGGGTACTAGAAGGGAAACCTTCGACCTCCGATAGGGGCCTTCTGGTGACCCGTTTGAATATAAAAAGAGAGAATTGCCGCTCCTTTCGGCGAATTACAGCCGTAGCCCTGATGGCAGTTCTGGCGACGATGGTCCCGTCGGCCCACGCCGGCACCGTACGGCCCGCGCCCGGCCAGGTCGCCGCGAAGAACAAGTCCGTGGCCGCGTACGTCACCGACTTCGGCGCGGGCACTCTGTCGGTGATCGACACCGCGACGGACACCGTGACCGCCACGATCCCCGTCGGCGACGGCCCGGTCGGTGTCGCGGTCAGCCCGAGCGGCACCCGCGTGTACGTCGCCAACCTCGGGTCGGACACCATCTCTGAGATCGACACCGCGACCAACACGGTGGTCGCCACGATCCCTGTCGGCAGCGGCCCGGACGCCGTGGTGGTGGGCCCGGGCGGTGGCCGGCTCTACGTCACCAACCAGTTCTCGGACACGGTTTCGGTGATCAGCACCGCGACCCACGCGCTGGTCGCCACGATCCCCGTCGGCAATGGGCCGGTCAATATCGCGGTCACCCCGCTCGGCGCCCGCCTCTATGTCACCAACGTCTTCTCGGACGATGTGTCCGTCATCAGCACCTTGGCGAATGCGGTGATCGCCACGATCCCCGTCGGCAGCTTCCCGATCGGTGTGGCGGTCAGCCCTGGCGGCACCCGCGTGTACGTCACCAACCAGCTCTCGGACAACGTGTCGGTGATCAGTACGGCGACCAACTCGGTGGTCGCCACCATCCCCGTCGGCAGCCGTCCGGTCGGGGTGAAGGCCGGGCCAGGTGGCACCCGCGTCTACGTCAGCGACTTCAACGACGGCACCGTGTCGGTGATCAGTACCGCGACCAACACCGTGGTCGCCACGATCCCCGTCGGCAATGCTCCGGACGGTGTGGCGGTCGGCCCCGGCGGCACCCGCGTCTACGTCGCGAACCAGGGCTCGAACACCGTGTCGGTGATCAGCGCCGCGACCAACTCGGTGGTCGCCACGATCCCTGTCGGGGACACCCCTGTAGAGGTGGCCATCGGGCGTATCGGCGGCACTTCCGGACCAGTGCGTCAGGCGGCCGACGCCGTCCATTCAGACCAGGCGTCGATCAACCTGGACATGGCCGAAGGAACCTGAAAGGACAGCCGAAGAGCCCTCCGCACCGCCGTCGAGGCGTTGGGAAGGCTCTTGGTCCGGGTGGTGCTCAGGAGGCGACCCGCCGGGCGTACAGGCGCTTCGACCACAGGTAGCCGAGCAGGGAGATCCCAGCGCACCAGCCGGCGGCGATGACGGCGCTGTTCCCGATCGAGGTGCCCATGAGCAGGCCGCGCAGGGTCTCGGTGACCGGGGTGAAGGGCTGGTACTCGGCGAACCAGCGCAGGGCCGTGGGCATCGAGCCGGTCGGGACGAAGCCGCTGCCCAGGAACGGCAGCAGCATCAGGAACATCGGCAGGTTGCTGGCCGACTCCACGCTCTTGGTGACGAGGCCGAACGCGACCGTCAGCCAGGTCAGCGCGAAGGAGATCATCGCGAGGACGCCGGCCACGCCGAGCCACTCCAGCGGGCTCGCGTTCGGGCGGAAGCCGAGCAGGAGGGCGACGCCGGTGACGGCGGCGCTGCTCAGCAGGCCCTGGATCACGCTGCCGAGGACGTGCCCGGTCAGGACCGAGGAGCGGGAGATGGCCATCGTACGGAACCGCGCGATGATCCCCTTGGTCATGTCCATCGCCACGGACACCGCCGTCGACTGGGCGGCGGACGCGATCGTCAGCAGGACGATGCCCGGAGTGATGTAGTTCAGGTACGCCCCGCGTCCGCCCGACGCGCCGCCGAGGCCCGCGCCCAGAGTGCCGCCGAAGACGTAGACGAACAGCAGCAGGAAGATCACCGGGATGCCGGCGAGCATCACCGTCATCGACGGGTACCGCAGCATGTGCCGGAGGTTGCGGCGGAGCATCGTCGCCGAGTCCGTTACCGCGAGGGACATGGTGCTCATCGGGTCGCTCCCTGGGTGAAGGCGAAGAAGACGTCGTCGAGGTCAGGTGTGTGGATCGACAGGCTCTCGACCTCGATGGACGCGGCGTCGAGCCGGTTGAGCAGGGACCGCAGCGACCGTACGTCGCCGTCGCCCGGCACCTGCAGCGTGAGCGTCTCCTCGTCGCGCGACGAGGCGCCGAGCAGGTCCGAGGCGGAGGCGAGGAACCGCGCGTCGGCGAACCGGAGGCGTACGTGGCCGCCGGGGATGAGGCGCTTGAGCTCATCGGCGGTGCCCTCGGCGACGATGCGGCCGTCGTCGAGGACGGCGATGCGGTCGGCGAGCTCGTCCGCCTCGTCGAGGTACTGCGTGGTGAGGAGCACGGTGACCCCGCCGGTGACGAGGTCGCGGATGATCTGCCACATGGTGTGGCGGCTGCGCGGGTCGAGGCCGGTGGTCGGCTCGTCCAGGAAGATCAGGCGCGGGTCGCCGACCAGCGTCATCGCGAGGTCGAGGCGGCGCCGCATGCCGCCCGAGTACGTGACCGCCATCTTCTTCGCGGCGCCGGTCAGGTCGAAGCGTTCGAGCAGGTCGGCGGCGAGCCGCCGGCCCTCGCGGCGCCCGAGGTGGTGCAGGTCCGCCATCAGGATGAGGTTCTCCTCGCCGGTGAGGAGGTCGTCCACCGCCGAGAACTGGCCGGTGACGCCGATCGCGGCGCGTACGGCGTCGGGCTCCTCCGCCACGTCGTGACCGGCGACGCGGATCCGGCCGGTGTCGGCGGCGATCAGCGTGGAGAGGATCTGCACCATGGTCGTCTTGCCGGCGCCGTTGGGGCCGAGCAGAGCGAAGATCGTCCCTTCCGGGACCGTGAGGTCGATGCCGTCGAGCACGACCTTGTCGCCGTAGGACTTGCGCAGTCCGCTTACCGAGATCATTTCTCGTCCCTCCGAAGGATCACGATGTCGCCGTAGTGGGTGCGGGCCCGTACGTCGGCCGTCTCGTCGGACGTCCCGGGGCCCTCGGTGGAGTCCATCTGGTTGCGCACCCGGCCGAACGACGTGTACGCGTCGATCCGGGCGGCCGTGCCGGCGCGGATGCCGATCTCGATCGCCCCGTAGCCGGTGTCGAGCGAGGTCGACCCGCGGGTGACGCCGCCGACGCGGATGTCGCCGTTGGCGGTCTTGGCGGTGATGCCGGCGTTCGCGTTGTCGACGGTGATGCCACCGTTGGCGTTGCTCATCCGCAGGTCGCCGCCGGCCTCGCCGACCCAGCTGTCGCCGTTGGAGTTCTTGATGACCGCGGCGCCGCCGACCTCGCGAACCCGTACGCGGCCGGTGCCTGTGCTGACCTCGGCGTTCCCAGTGACGTACTCGACGAGGACGGCGCCCGCGCCGGTGTGGACGTCGATGGTGTCGGCGCCGTCGAGCTGTACGTCGCCGGTCGAGGTCTTGACCCGGCAGTCGCCGAGGCGGCCCTCGCAGCGGAACGCCGCGACCGCGGCGTCGCACCGCAGGTGCGAGCCGGCCGGCAGCTCGATCGTCACGTCGACCGATCCGGGCCGGCCGAACAGGCCGAGTCCGCGCTGCTTGGGTGACTTGATGAGCAGCCGCCCGGACGCGTACTCGACGCGGGTCTGCTCCGCGACTCGTACGTCCGCGTCGAGGGCGGGGTCGGTGGGGTGGACTTCGACGACCGTGTCGGCGCGGTCGCCGGTGATGACGCGTGCTTCGCCGACGACCAGGTCGAGGGTGACGGAAATCGGTTCGGGTGTGTCGAATCTAGGCATGATGATCTGCTCCGTACGGTGGTGGTGGATGTTCAGCGGACCCAGCCGGTGTAGCGCTGCGACCCTCGCGGGACGCCGCTGTCGGCGCGGGGCCCGCGGGCGTCGGACTCCAGCGCCGCCGCGGCGGCGCGTACCAGCCAGGCGTTGACCGAGAGCCCGGCCTGGCCGGCGGCCTCCTCGATGCGGCCCTTGAGGTTGTCGGCGAGGCGGAAGTTGATCCGAGACGTCGCGCCGCCTTCTTCGTCGGCCGGTGCGACCGGGGGCGGGACCGCGGTGTTCGTCTCCTGGAACGGCTGCTCGATGGACGGCGGCGTCACGACGAAACCGGGATCCCGGCCGCGGAGGCGTACTTCCACGGAGCCGGGCGCCAGGTCGCGCGTGATCTCGTCCGCCGCCGCGGACAGGGCCTCCAGCAGGGTGAGCCGGACGGCCGACTCCAGCGGTGCGGTGAGGCGCTCGGCCAGCGCGCGGGCGTCCTCTCCACCGGCTTCGGCGGCGACGGCGAGCTCCTGCCGGAGAGCCTCGACATACGACGTGAGATCCATGACGCCATCATGGCACCACTATGGCGCCATTGCAACGCCAAACTTGGCTCAGGCTGGCGCCATGGGGAGGGTGACGCGCAGGACAGCGCTCTGACCTGCGGCGATGACGAGAGATCCGTGGTGCGCGATGGCGATGTCGCGGGCGATGGGGAGACCCAGACCGGAGCCACCGTGGTCCCTGGCGCGCGCCTGGTCGAGCCGGGTGAACCGGTCGAAGACGGTCTCGTGGTGCTCCGGGGGAATGCCCGGGCCGTCGTCGGCGACCTCGATCACCGCCTGCCCGCCGCAGGCCGACAGGCGCACCGTCACGGTGGAAGCCGCGTGCCGTACGGCGTTGTCGACGAGGTTGGCGACCAGGCGTCTCAGCTGGTCACCGGACCCGCGTACGAGAACGTCGGGGACGAGGCGCAGGTCGACGCCGACGTCGGGACGCGGGCGCGGACGGCCGCCCTCCTCGGCGACCACCTGGCCCAGGTCGACCTCCTCGTCGCGCAGCGGCTCGCCCGCGTCGAGCCGGGACAGCAGGAGAAGGTCGGCGGTGAGCGTCTGGATCCGCTCCACATCCGTCAGCGCCTCGGCGTCCGAACCGGTCAGCTCCAGGCGCGTACGCAGGATGGCCAGCGGGCTCCGCAACTCGTGCGCGGCATCGGCGACGAAGCGTTTGTGCTGCTCGACGGCGGTCTGCAGCCGGTCGAGCGTGGCGTTCACCGTACGGGCGAGCGCGGCGATCTCGTCACGGGAGTCCGGCACGGGAACCCGCTGGTGCAGGTCGTGCGCCGTGATGTCGGCCATCTTGCCGCGGATCGCCGACACCGGCTTGAGCGCGCGGCCCACCACGATCCAGGTGAGCAGCGCGACGAGCAGCAGCAGCGCCGGGACGCCCGGAACGAGCATGTTCCGCAGCGAGGCGATCGCGTTCCGCGTCGGCGTGAGCGACGACCGGCCCTGGACCAGCATGACCTTGCCCTCGGCGGCGACCTTCTGCTTCGCGACGATGTAGGACGGGCCGGACTTCCAGATCGGGCCGTCCGTCGTCGTCCGCAGTACCTGCACGTCGTCGGGGATCCCCGGCGGTGGCGCCGCGACCCCGATCGCGGTCGCCGCGGCCTTGGCCTTCGCCGCCGCCTCGTCGCGCGCGCTGCTCTTCAGGCTGCTCTGCAACGCCAGGAGCAGGCCGGCCGACGCCAGCCCCAGCGCCACCGACACGGTCAGCACCGCCGCCAGCGTCGCGCGCAGCCGTACGCCCCCGGGCCTCCTCATCGCGCCTCCAGCCGGTAGCCGGCGCCGCGTACGGTGACCAGCGTCGTACGCCCGAACGGTTTGTCGATCTTTCGTCGCAGCGCGCTGATGTAGACCTCGACGATGTTGGAGTCGCCGTCGTAGGCGAAGTCCCAGGCCTGCGACAGCAGCTCGCTCTTGGTGATCACCTCGCCGGCTCGGCGCGCCAGGCCGTGCAGGATCGCGAACTCCTTCGGGGTCAGCGCGATCGGGGTGTCGCCACGGCGGCAGCGGAGCCCCGCCGGGTCCACCGCGAGATCTCCGACGGTGATGACGGCCGGGCGCTCGCGGATGCCGCGCCGCAACAGCGCGCGCAGCCGGGCGAGCAGCACCACGTACGAGAACGGCTTGGACAGGAAGTCGTCCGCGCCGGTGTCGAGCGCCCGCGCCTCGTCCTGCTCGGCGTCCTGGGCCGTCAGCATGAGGATCGGCGTCCAGACCCCGGCCGTACGCAGCCGCGCGCAGATCCGGTCGCCGGTCAGGTGCGGCAGCAGTACGTCCAGGACGATCACGTCGTAGGGGTTCTCGGTCGCCATCCAGAGCCCCTCGCGACCGTCGTGGGCCAGGTCGACCGCGAAGCCTTCCCTGGTCAGACCGTCTTTGAGGAGCTCGGCGAGACGCTGCTCGTCCTCCACCACCAGTATCCGCACGCGTTCAGGGTGACGGGCCGTACCTAAAGCCACCATGAACGCGGGCCTCAGCGTGACTTCAGGTCTCCGGCGCGAGACTCCGGAACGTCCCACTCTCGTGAGCTTCGGAGGAAGCATGAAGAAGAAGATCGTTGTCGTCGGGGCTCTCGCCGGCGGCATCGCGCTCACCGGGCTGGCCGGCTCCGCGTACGCCGACGGCGGGGCGTCCGCACCGGCGAGCCGGCCGCAAGCCGGCCCGGGCAAGCCGGCCCCGGGCAAGCCGGTTCCGGGCAAGCCGGGCGGCATGGTCTGCGTCGCGAAGGGTGACGCGGCGACCAAGCAGAAGCTGCTCAAGGACCTCGCGAGCGTGAAGGACCTCGCGGGTATCAAGGGCAAGCTGCCGTCGCTGCCGCCCGGCAAGCCGATCTTCAGGATGAAGGGCGGCAAGGCGCTGCCGGTCGGCAAGGGCGTCGTCCGCGTGATCGGGAAGAAGAACGGCGGTAAGGACGGCGTCCGCATCATCGGTAAGGGAGGCGGCGGTGTGACGCTGCCGGCCCCGCCGCCGGGGAAGAAGGGTGTCATCCACGTGATCGGGAAGGGCGGCCCGGTGACGACCCTGCCGCCGCTGCCGGGTCACTGCATGGTCGTGAAGACCCCGCGCTGAGCGTACGGGCCGCCGGGTTTCCGCCCGGCGGCCCGGTCTTTCAGCCGACCACGGCGCAGGTGGTGGTCGCCTTCTTCGACGGGTCGCTCTCGGAGGTCGCGGTCAGCTTGACCTGGCCGAGGTGCGCACCGCCCGCCGCGCGCCTCGCGTCCACGCGCACCATCGCATGCTGCCCGGCCTTCGCCGTGGCGAGGGCGTTCGGCAGCGCCGCCGACCAGCCGCGGCCCGAGGAGGTCGCGGACAGCCGGTAGACGTCCGAGTCGCCGTACGGCGCGGTCCCGGCGGTGCCGGTGTTGCGCAGCGGCAGCGAACAGGTCGCCCAGCCGTTCCGCACGACCGCCGCGCCCGGCGACAGCCGTACGCCGCGCTGCTGCGTGCCCGACCCGTCCAGCGAACGGACCGCGATCGTGTACGACAGGACGCCGGTCTTGTCGCGCTTGATGTTGAGTACGTAGAAGTGCAGGCGGTTGGCCTGGTCGATGTACTCGTACTGGCTGCCCGAGTTCGTACCGGCATGGAACAGCGCGTCGGAAAGCTGCCGGTAGTCGCCGATCGTCATCTTCTGCGGGGTGCCGTTCGGCAGGACGAAGTCCACCTTGTCGATGTCCTCCGGGTGCGCGTCGACGACCCAGACGAACGGCGCGGCGTCCTTGTCCTTGGTCTTGGACAACAGCACGCCGCTGTCCGGCGTGAAGGAGTCCGTCCCCATCCGGTCGACGACCTCAAGGGTGTAATTGTCGTAGCCGCCGCCGTCGCAGTACGGCTCCTTCGCGGGGTCACAGGCCGGATCATGATCGCCACCGCCCATCGCCAGGTTGACCCCGGACAGCTGCCCCTTCCCGGCCTGTACGGCACGGGCCCTCACGTCCGCCACCACGACCCCGGACGCCTTGACGCCGTCCCGCGTCAGGTTCAGCACGCTCGCCGGATCGATGATCTTCAGCTTCATCTTGTCGCGCAGCATCTGCCCGGACCCCATCGAGCTGCCACCGGTCGCCGGAACCACCCACCGGCTGTGCGGACCACCCGGACCATTGAACGTGCCCCGGCTCAGCATGTCCCAGGGACCGGAATAGTCGCGGCGCGGCGGGATCGAGTACGGGTTGTTGTAATTGTCACCGATGCCCAGGATGTGGCTGAACTCGTGGGCGAACGTGCTCATACCGGAGCTCTCCGCCTGAATGGACGTGCCGCTGGAGGCGTTCGGCCAGATATTGGACGAGGCCTGCCAGGAGGTCCAGTCGACGTACCGCGTCTTGTTCCAGTTCGGCAGCGCGGGGTCCGGCGGACCCCAGTCGTCGGTAACGTCGTTCATCGAGTTGAACTTCATCTGCCCGAACTCCTGCCAGGTCGAAGACTCGTCCTGGCCGGCGCTGAGGAAGAACACGAAGTCGTACTGGTCCGCGACCGCCTCACCGACATCGGCGACCCAGGCGGCGCGGGCGTCCTTCCGGAAGTCCCGGTCACAGGTGTCACCCTGCGGGCATCCTGTGCTGCCCTGGAAGTCGGACTCGATACCGTACTCGTGGCTCTTGGCCGGCATTCTGTACGGGCCATAGCCTTTAAGGTCAATGCCGTACCGGCCGCCGGACTGCTCCATCCAGTATTCGTGAATGGTGTGGCCGCGGTTGAGGTCTTCGGGCTTGTTGAGGAAGTTCTGGTAGAACTGCGGAACCTGGTCGCGAGGGACGTCGCTGACCTGGTTAGGATTACCGTAGATGGTGGAATTCTTGGGCTGGGAGATGATGAAGGATTGGTTAGGGTAGTCCGTGAGGACCAGGGCGCCCTTAAAATTCTTGATGGACCCTGATTTGGTGGGGTCGTTCCAGTGGGTGTTCGGGATGGCTTTATAGTCGTCCCAGGTCATCGTGTCCGGCAGTTCATAGTTCTGCGGATCGATGGGTTTGGGAGCATTCTGGGAGAATGCGCGAAGCGGCTGTTGCTGCTGCCACGGCTGCGTACGCGGCCAGTGACGCATCTGCCAGGGGTTGGCGGTCGGCTTCGGCCGCGCGCCCGGAGCAGCAGTGGCGGTAGCGGCGGACACCACCATCACCACCGCCGAAAACGCCGCACACACCCCCACCCATCTACCGGACACCCTGCGAGAACGCCGCACCCGCACACCGGCGGATCGAGCTGGATCACCCATGCCAAGTCCTGTTCCACGGGGCCAAGGGGCAGTTGATGATCTCCTGACCGTCCGCTGAACACCAGAGCCCGCGCCCGGCCGGTGGTGCGACACCGCTGGTGGACCCATTCATGACCGACACGGATCTGTCGAGATGGGCGGGTGTCAACGCCAGGCGAGGAGTCTTTCGACGTGGTGGCGGGTCAGGCCTTCGGCGGGGTCGGTGCGGATGAGCAGGAGTCCTCGGTGGAGCCAGGCGCGGCGGCGGATGGTCAACGGGATGACGTCGTCGATCCAGGCGAAGCGGCGGCCGTTGGCGTGGCGGAGGATTGGGGCCCACTTGTTCGTTTCGAACAGGTGGATTACGCGGAATTTCGGGTCGTCGTCTCGGCGGCGATAAGTGGAGAATTCTACGACCGGGAGTTTTGGCAGGCCCAGCAGCGGGCCGAGATGTTCGTTGGCCAGATGCTCCCAGGTCGTCGCCCACACCAGGTCGTAGCGTTCGGCCAGCTCTTTCAGCCATTCGCCGTGCTCGGGGGAGAGCCGGACGGTCAGGCCTTCCACCTCGTGCTCAAGGAAACGGTCCGAGGGCGAGGTGGGGTTCAGCACGCCGTCGACGTCGACGTACAAGAGCGGTTTCTCCGCCCGGCGGGGGATCGGCCTGTTCACGGGCGGTGGATTCGGCCGCTCAGGCCGTGGCGGGCCAGGAGGGAGACCAGTTCGGTGCCGTTGATGAGGGTCAAAGGCTTGCCTTCGGCGAAGCTGTACGAGCTGGGGCCGAAGCCTGAGGTTGTCACCAAGATGCCCTTGATGGCTCCCTCGTGCACCACCGTGCCGTACAGGTCGCGGATCACCGCGGGTGGGATCGTCGAGTCGTAGCGTTTGACCTGGATCACCATTCGGCCGCCGCGGATCGGGTCCGGGTCGGTGGCGATCACGTCCACGCCGCCGTCTCGGGAGCGGGCCGTCGTCTCGGTTTGGAGGCCCATCGCGCGGAACAGGTCGGCGACGAGGTCCTCGAATTCGCCTGGGGTGATCCGGAGCAGATTCACCTCTTCGCCCATCCCCGCGGACGGTAGGCGGATCGGGCGTACTTCCACCAGCTTGTCCGGGCGGGGGGACAGGCGGCCGCCCAGGCCCTCCACGCATTTGACCGGCTCCACCTGGTTCAGGTCGATCTGTTCGAAGGCCGTGCGGTCGCAGAGGAGCGAGATCAGGTAGCCGTCTCCGTCCCTGCCCGTGGCGGGGTCGGGGCGCACCACGTGGCCGTTGAACGCTACGCAGCGCACCAGCGGCAGCCCGTCCGGCGAGGGCAGCGGTGCGCGGAAGAGTTCCCACAGCACGCGCAGCGCGCACTGTGCCAGCACTCGCCGGTAGATCTCGCGGCGTTCTCCGGCCGGGCGTTTGATCTCTAATTCGCGGTCGTCCGACTTCACGTACCGGATCCGGCTCAGCGTGGGGACGAGCTCCACTCCGGGCAGTTCCCAGTTCACCACCAGCAACTGCTCCGCGGCGTCCCAGCTCACTTCCGCCTCGGACGGGAAGTCAGAAGGCCAGGGTGCGGCGATCCCCAGCAAAGCGGTGAAGAAGTCCGGGATCGCCTCGGGGACGCCCTGCGCGCTGCGCCACGCCAAGGCGTCGACTTCCTGGTTGTGCGCGGCGAGGCGTTCCCGCTCCGCCGACGCCCACTGCTCGTACCGGCGGTGTTCGGCGGAGAGGCGCCGTAGGCGCTCGCTCTCGGCCTGTTGCGCGGCCCACTGGTCGTGGGAGAAGCGGGCGCGGGCGGCCTCGCGGTCCTGTGCGTGCTGCCGGCGCGCCCCCGGAGCCAGCGCGGAGAGTCCCCGGGGTGTGGCAGGTTCGTACGAGCCCGGATCCGGTGACGGCACCGGAACGCCCAGCGGTCCGGGGTCGAAAGCGCGCACCGCGACCGGAAGCTTCAACGACGAGAACCGAGGTACCGGGGAGCCCAGCGCCGTTGAGAGGACCGTGTCGAGAGCGCTGACCTGCTCGGCTATCGCGGCGGTCCGCTGCGCCACGTCGGCCTCGCGGTCTTCCTGGTAGAGACGGCGCCTCTCGCGGTCGGAACGCGCCTGGGCGCGAGCGGCCGCCCGCTCCACGCGCGCCATCTCCTTCTCGTGGGAGAGCAAGGCTCGCTGCTCGTTCTCCCGCTGGCGCCTCTGCTTCCGCCGGTTCTCCTCGAACGCGGCCAGAATCCCGGAGCTCCGCCTGCGCGCCACTCGCATCTCCACAACGCCCGAACCGGATCAATTTCGATCACTCTATGCAGAGATGTCCTCGCCGGGTTGCCCGATATCGGTCACCAGAACACGCCGGATTACGGTGGAGGAGTGATCTCGGACCTTCGGCTCGGCTCGCGGACCTCGCCGATGGCGTTGGCGCAGGTGGAACGGGTGCGTGGCCTGCTGGCCGGGCTCGTCGGAGGCGTCGAGGTCGTCGGGGTGCGGACCGCGGGTGATCGTTGGCAGGGAGATCTCAGCGAGCTCGGCGGCAAAGGGGCGTTCCTCAAGGAGATCGACGGCAAGCTGCTCGCCGGGGAGATCGATGTCGCGGTGCACTGTCTCAAGGACGTGCCCGGCGACGTGCCCCTGCCCGAGGGGACCATGTTCGCCGCCTACCTCGAACGCGACGACGTCCACGACATCATCCTTTTTCGCGACAAAACAAAAAAGCTCCCCCAAGGCGCCACCGTCGCGACCTCCTCCGTACGCCGCACCGCCCAGCTCCTGAAGGCCCGCCCCGACCTCACGATCAAGAAGCTGAGAGGCAACGTCAACTCACGCCTCGCCCGCCTCGACGAAGGCCGGGAGTTCGACGCCATGGTCGTGGCCAACGCGGGCCTCCAAAGGATCGGCGAGACCCGCCCCGGCCGCATCCTCCCGCTCGACCTCATGTGCCCGGCCGTCGGCGCGGGCGTCATCGCGCTCCAGTGCCGGCAGGACGACGAGGACACCGCAAAGACCCTCCGGCACCTCGACGACGCCCCGACCCGTACGCACGTCACCGCGGAAAGGGCGATGCTGCGGGACCTCCAAGGCCACTGCAACTCGCCGATCGCCGGCCACTGCCGCACCGAGAACGGGCGGCTCACCCTCACCGGCATGGTCTTCACCCCCGACGGCACCGGCTTCGCCGAGGCCCGCGAGATGGGTGACGACCCCGAGGAGCTCGGCGCGCGCGTCGCCGCGGAGCTCATACGGCAGGGCGCCCGGAAGATCATCGCCAGAACAGCCCCGTAACCTGCGGATACGTGGGAGAAAAGAATTTCACGGGCGGATGTAGAGAACCCGCACGCCGCTCCGACGTACCTCATGTAAGCGAACAGAACACCGAGGAGTGACCGTGAAGTACATGCTGATGATCTACAACCGCCCCGGCTACATCGACGAGCTGTCCCAGGCCGAGCGCGACGAGCTGTTCGGCGACGTCGACCGGATCATGAAGGACCTCACCGCGACGGGCGAGATGCTCGGAGGCGAGGCGCTCGGCGGGCCGGAGAAGACCAAGACCGTGCGCGTACGCGACGGGGTACCCGCCGTCACGGACGGGCCGTTCATCGAGGCCAAGGAGCAGTTCGCCGGCTACATCATGGTCGACTGCGCGAGCGAGGAGCGTGCCGTGGAGATCGCGGCGAGCTGGCCGGACGCCAAGTGGTTCCGGATGGAAGTACGCCCGCTGATCACTCCCGAAGGCTGAGGGCACGTCCATGAGCCCGACGAAGACCGACACGCTCAAGGTGCCGGGCGCGACCCTTCACTACGAGGTCCGCGGACAGGGGCCCGTGTTGCTGATGATCTGCGGCGGGCTGATGGACGCCGCGGTGTACGAGGGGATCGCCGCGCCGCTCGCCGACGCGTACACGGTCATCACCTACGACCGGCGCGGCAACTCCCGCAGCCCCCTCGACGGGCCGCGGGAGGAGCAGCGGGTCGAGGTCCACGCCGACGACGCGTACCGGCTGGTCGAGGCCATCGGTGGTGGCCCGGCCCGCGTGTTCGGGAACAGCTCCGGCGCGGTGATCGGCCTCGACCTCGCCGCCCGGTACCCCGGGCACGTGCACACGCTGGTCGCGCACGAGCCGGTCGTGTTCGAGCTGCTGCCCGACCGTGAGCACTGGCGCACCGTCCTCGGCGAGGTGCACGAGACGTACGGGAGGTACGGCGCGGGCGCGGCGATGGGCCGGCTCGGTGCGGCGCTCGGCATGGGCGACGACGGCCCGCAAGGCGATCCGACGCCCGAGACGCAACGCATCATGGGGAACCTGGACGCCTTCGTCGGGTACGAGACGCTCTCGTTCGGCCGGTACACGCCGGACGTCGAGGCCCTGCGCGGCTCCCGCGTCGTCGTGGCCGCCGGGGACGCCTCGGCGGGCCAGCCGCCGCAGCGCGCCGCCGTCGCCCTGGCCGAGCGCCTCGGCACGAAGGTCGTGGAGTTCCCCGGCGACCACGGCGGGTTCAACAGCAGGTCGGAGGAGTTCGCGCGGGCCCTGCGCGCCGCGCTGTAAGGCAAGGAAGATCTTGCAAGGTACAAGGTCGTCGCTATGTGCCCGGGGCTAGAAGTCCCAATGACTCATCGGGCACGGCTGAGGATCGGAGCGGCGAATGTCCCCGCTGGACAGGCAGGACCGGCGTACCCACTCGATCGGACGGGCGGTCGCGGCCGTCGCGTTCGCCGGAGCCCTGAGCGCCGGCGGCGTCGCGGCGGCCGATCCCGCCCCGGCCCCGCAGGCCCAGGCGCACAAGGCCAGGCCCGCGGCCGAGGGTTCGCAGGCCCACGCGGCGAAGCGCCGCCCGGTCCGTGTGGACATCCACGGCGTGTCCCAGCCGGCGTACGTGGTGACGAGGGTCGTCCACCTGCCGAGCGTCGCGCCGCACCGTACGGAGGCGGCGGCCCACAAGGTCGACACCGCGGCCCACCGGAACGAACCAGGTCACCGGCCGTCCAGGCGTGTGCACCGGCGTCCGGCGTCCGTCGTCCGCTGCCAGTCCGACGACACGGACCAGACCGAGGACCTCGGCGACGACGCCGGTGACGAGTCCGGTCTCACGCCGCCCACCCGGTCGGGCAGCCGCTGCCCGACGAACTCCCGCGGCGGGCTCGACTTCAGCCGGCTGTTCCGCTGACGGTCAGATCCGGTCCCAGGGCACGGAGGAGTACGCCTCGAAGAGGGTCCGCATGAAGACCGGGTCGACGGCGAGCGACAGGTCGTCGATCCGGTCGACGGGCGCGAGGCCCTGGGAGTTCGTGACGAAGACGGTGTCGAAGGGGCCCACGTCGGCGAGGTGGACCGGGGCGCGCCGGGACGGGATGTCCAGCCGCGCCTCAAGGAGCTGCATGGTGATGCCGCGCAGGCAGGGGGCGTCCGGCCAGACGATCCCGGCTCCGTCGTAGAAGCCGATGTTGGTGATCGCGCCTTCGGAGATCACGCCGCCCGGCCCGGTCAGCAGCGCCTCGTCGAAGCCCTCGCGCGCGGCCACGCGCCGGTAGTGGGTCTGCCCGAAGCCGCCCACATGCTTGATGTGCGCGACCGGGCGCTGGTACTCGACGGACTTCAGGCTCTGCGCGGTCTCCGGCATCGCGCCCGGCGGGCGTACGGAGACCAGGACGGACGGCGCGGTGTCGTCCGGCGGCCCGAAGACGTTGACCCGCACCGACGCGTCGCGCACGTCGTCGGACAGCGCGTGCCGGATGAGATGGCGTACCCGCTCGCCGTCCAGGCCGGTGCCGAACAGCTCGCGGGTGGCGGAGTCGAGCCGCGCCAGGTGCCGGGCGAGGCCGCGCGTGCGCCCGTCGCGTACCTGCATCGCGGTGAAGTGGCCGTAGTTGAGGAGGATGGGGGACAGAAGCTCCTCCGCGGTGGCGGTACGGCCGTCGACCTCGAAGCGGGGAGGGTTCGTCACGGTTCCACCGTAGACCCGCACGGGCCAGGCGCTCCACGCGGATGATCAGCTGCGAGAATCGGAGCCGATGTACCGACTCCTTTTCTCCACCGTGCTCCGCCGCATGCCCGCGGAGGCCGTCCACCGATCGAGCTTCCGGCTGCTGCGGCTCCTCGCCGCCGTCCCCGGCGGCCTGGCCCTGACGCGCCGCCTGCTGCGGCCGCGCGACCCGGCGCTGCGCGTACGGGCGCTCGGGCTGGACTTCCCCTCGCCGCTCGGCCTCGCCGCCGGGTTCGACAAGGACGCCGAGGCGTACGAGGCGCTGGGCGCGTTCGGGTTCGGCTTCGTCGAGGTCGGTACGGTCACGGCGCGCGCGCAGCCGGGGAACCCGAAACCGCGCCTGTTCCGCCTGGTCGCGGACCGCGCGATCGTCAACCGGATGGGCTTCAACAACCACGGAGCCGACGCGGCGGCGGTGCGGCTGGCGCGGCGGCGTACGTCCGTGGTCGGCGTCAACATCGGCAAGACGAAGGTCGTCCCGGAGAACGAGGCCGTCGCGGACTACGTCGCCAGCACCGAGCGCCTCGCCCGTCTCGCCGACTACCTCGTCGTGAACGTCAGCTCCCCGAACACCCCCGGCCTGCGGAACCTCCAGGCCGTCGAGCACCTTCGCCCGCTCCTGACGGCCGTACGCGAGGCCGCGGACCGTACGTCGCCGCGCCGCGTACCCCTGCTCGTCAAGATCGCCCCGGACCTGGCCGACGCCGACGTCGACGCCGTCGCCGATCTCGCGCTCGACCTCGGCCTGGACGGCATCATCGCGACCAACACCACGATCGGCCGCGACGGGCTGGCGACCGACCCCGCGTCCGTCTCAGCGGCGGGCGCCGGAGGCCTGTCGGGGGCGCCGCTGAAGGAGCGGTCACTGGAGGTGCTCCGGCGGCTGCGCGAGCGCACCGGCGACCGGCTCGTACTGGTCGCCGTCGGCGGCATCGAGACCCCCGATGACGCGTGGGAGCGCCTCCAGGCCGGCGCGACGCTGGTCCAGGGGTACACCGGCCTGATCTACGGCGGGCCGCTCTGGCCGCGCGTGATCAACCGTGGTCTTTCCGCCCGGTTCAGGGCACTTCCTCGACCATGAGTCGGTCGACAGCTCGTCAAGTGCCTTGAACACCGGGCACGGCGGCTGCACGCTTCTCCGTGAGGAGGAGTCGTGCCTGGACGAGTTGCGTCCGTGGCCGGTGCGTCGGCTCAGGCCAGGTACCGGACCATGAGGGCCGAACACCGGCAGGAGCGTGTCGCCGCGCGGCTCGTGTTGGCGGGCGCGGCGGGCTCCATGGCGGCCGGGCTGTTCGACTGGCCGTCGGCGCTGGCGGTCGCCACCGGGGTACTCCTCGCCCACACCCTCTACCTGCGCGTACGGCCCGATCCGCTGACCCGCTGGCGGCGCGGCGCGGCGGCCGAGCGGCGTACGGGACGGCGCCTGTCGCGGCTCGACCCGGCGTACTTCCACGTGCTGCACGACCGCGCGATGCCCGGCGCCTCGCGTACGAACCTCGACCATCTCGTCGTCGGCATCACCGGCGTGTACGCGATCGCGTCCCGCCGCTGGCCGCCGCTCACCCGCATGCGCGCCGGCGACCGTCTCTTCGCGGGTCAGCGCCCGATGACGCGCCTGCTCGTGATGACGCGCGGCGCGGCGCGTACGGTCGCGGACCGGCTCGGGGACGAGCTCGGCCAGGCCACGGAGGTCACGCCGATCATCGCGGTGCACGGCTCCCGCATGCCGCACGCCGGGATCCTGTTCGGCGGCGTGACGCTGCACCGGGCCAAGCGCGTGAACCGCCTCATCCAGCGCCAGCCGGCCGTGTTCACCACCGCGCAGGTGGCCGCCATCGCCGCCGCGGCCGAGCGCATCCTCCCGCCGATGATCGGACCTGTCGCGAAAAACCGGCACGCTTCGTGACGCATTAGTACGCTCACGGCGACAGCCGAACCCGATCAGCAGGTGGGGGAGATCGCCATGGCGGGCCGCATCGTCATCTTCGGCGCCACCGGCTACACCGGCGGGCTGACCGCGCGCGCCCTCGTCGCGCAGGGAGCGAGCCCGGTCCTCGCGGGCCGCGACGTCCCGGCCCTCGAAGCGCTGGCCGACGAGCTGGGCGGTCTGGAGACGGCGCACGCCGACGTCACGGACCCGCGCGGCGTACGGGCCCTGGTGGAGTGCGACGACGTGCTCGTGACCACGGTCGGGCCCTACATGGCGTACGGGCGCGCGGCGCTGGAGGCGGCGGTCGACGCCGGGGCGCACTACCTGGACTGCAGCGGCGAGCAGCCGTTCATCCGCGAGGTCTTCGAGTCGTACGGGGAGCAGCGGACGCGGTCCGCCCTGATCCCGGCGTTCGGGTACGACTACGTGCCGGGCAACCTGGCGGGCGCGCTGGCCTTGGACCGGGTGGGTGAAGAGGGCTTTCGCGTTGATATTGGCTATTTTGTCGGCGGAGGTGATGTGGCGCGAGGCCTTTCCGCCGGGACGTACGAGAGCGCCGCTGGAATGGTGTCGGCGCCGCAGTACACGTTCCGTGGACGGATCATGGACGAGCGGCGTTTTCGGGTGCGGGACTTTCTGGTGGCGGGGCGGTCGCGGGCGGGGTTGTCGATCGGCGCGTCGGAGCATTTCGCATTGCCTGCGGCGTATCCCGCGCTTTATGAGGTGAATGTGTATTTGGGGTGGTTCGGGCGGGCTACGCGGGTGGCGGCGGTGATGCCGCGGGGGCGGATGGTTTCCTCGGGGGTGCGGTTGGGGGCCTCCGCGATGGCGCGGCTGGCGCGGCGGCGGGGGAGCAAGAGCACGCTCACGTCGCGGATCGTCGCGGTGGCGTACGACGCGGGGGGAGCGATGCTCACCGAGGTGCACCTGTCCGGCGGGGATCCGTACGAGTTCACGGCGGGGGCGTTGTCGTGGGGGGCGCTTCAGGCTGCGTCTGGGATGAGTAATTCGGGGGCGCTTGGGCCGGTTTGTGCGTTCGGGCTTTCTGAACTTGAGGCGGGGTGTGCGACGGCTGGGATCGCGCGTGTGACGGGGTGAGTCGCTTTAGGGGTAAATTCGTTGACTTAGTTGGATATTGTTTTTGGTCGTTGGAATAAACTTGGTGTGGTTCTAGGGAAAGTGTTGAAGAGGGGCCGGAAAAGGCTTTACCTTCGGCGCCATGGAAGACCGGCTTCTGGTGGAGGCATTAAGGTCGCGCGACCCCGCCGCCGTCGGCGCGGTCTACGACGACTACGCCGACCGTCTCTACGGCTACTGCTGGTTCCAGCTACGCAACGGCGACGCGGCCCAACTCGCCTTCCGCGACACGATGATGAGCGCGGAATCCCACATCCGCGAACTCCGCGCCCCCGCCAAACTCGGCCCCTGGCTGTACGCCCTGGCCCGCCTGGAATGCCGCCGCCGAAGCCCCGCGGGCCCGGTGGCGCCGGACATCCCGGTAGCCCACCACGACCAGGACGACGCCGACCTACGCCTCATGGCCTGGCAGGCCGTCACCGCCCTGCCCCCACTGAGCCGCGAACTCCTCGACCTGCGCTACCGCCAGGAACTCCCCCCGTCCGACATCGCGCTGGTGACGGGTCTGCCGCTACGCGAAGTCGACGAGCTACTGGGCCAGGCCCGGGTCCTGCTGGAAGCCGCGCTGATCGCCGAAGTCCTGGCCCACGAAGGCCCCTTCGCCTGCCCGGAACGCGTGGAAATCCTCCGCCGCCGCGAAACCACGTCCACCGACCACCAACGCCCCCGCCGCACCCGTCGCTCGACCGCCCTCACCGACACCCCTTCACGCCGGGCCGAGAGCGATGGTGGGGGTGAGGTACCTGACCCGCGCCGTAACGCCCTCGGCCTCGCGGTCGGCGGGGAGCGCGACGCGCATGCGGCTGCCCCTGGTCATGCTGTCGGGCTCGACGATGAGCACGACCGTGCGGGCATCAGTGAACGTGAGGTCGGTACCAGCGGAGCCGACGACGAGCGCGCGTCGTCCGTACCTCCGTCTCGCCGGACAGGGATCCTCGGCGACGCCGAGCAGGAAGCGCCCGACCGCGCGGGCCATGTCGATGACGAGCACGAATCGTCCGTACATCCCTCACTCCACGGTGTGAGGGATGTCGAGCGAGACCCGCGCGTGCGCACCTTCCACAGCGCCGACGCCGACGGCCAGCGTGATCCGTCCGGTAACCACTTCCACCTCGCGAGTGGAAACGACGATGAGCAGTGGGCCCCGTCCGGCCGCCACTCCCGTCCCGCGGGCGAGAGCGATGACGGGCGGGCGGCCTCGGCGGTCGGTCAGTCCGGCTCCGCGGGTGAGAGTGACAGCGAGCGGCCGGCCCCGTCCGTACCTCGGTCCCGTCACGCGGACGAGAGTGATGACGGGCGGTCGGCTCCGGCCGTACCTCAGGCTCGTCGCGTGGGTGAGAGTGACGGGCGGTGGGGTTCGTCCGTGCGTCAGGCTCGGCGGACGGGGGGTGAGCGGTGGGTTTCGGCGGGGCGGCACTCGCGGCGTGGGGGTGGGGTTGACGACGATCAGCGGGAGCTGCTCGTGCGTCACTCGCTCGAATGCCGGCTGTGTTCGCGGCATCTGCCCGATGCCATCTCGCCGGCCAAGGTGTACACGCTGCTTCCGCACGCCGCGCCGCCCGTCGAGCTGCGGGCGCTGGTCATCAGTTGTTTCACCGATCCGGAGATGGCCGGGTACCGGTTGTTCGCGGCGGCGCGGGTCTCGTCGTTCGGTGTCGCAAGGGTTTCCCGAGCAGCCGGGGGCCGGGCGTACGTCCGGGCGGCATCGTGACCCTCGCCGTTGGCCGCGGGCCATCGCGGCTCTGGCCGGTGCGCTGTTCACGGCGGTGACCGCGACCGTGATGTGCGGGTGGTTCGGGCATGAGGCGTCGCAGGGCAACGGGGGGATCTTCGTCGGCCCGCCAGGTGCCCGTGCCCCACTCCCCAGCCCGACCCCGCCGCCGAACCACGCGGCCGCCCGCCCGATCTCCGCCACCTTCCCGCTGGGGCTGAGGGAACCTCTCTCGGTCATGGGCGAACCCGGCCCGCCCCGCCTGAAACCCACCCTTTCCAGCCTGTCCGTGACCCCCGAACACCTCACCCTGGGCCACCGTGGCACGGGAACCGTGGTCATCCACGCCACCGGCACCCGCACCACCTGGCACGCCATGACCACCGGCCCCGTACGCCTGGCCGCGTCAACGGGAACGCTGTCCTCGGGCGCCACCGAGACGGTCGGCGTCCAGGCCATGTCCCACCGCCCAGGAACGGCGGTGATCACCTTCCAGCCGGGCGCCCACCAGGTCCAGGTCTCGTGGGGCACCCCGCCGTCCTCCCCACCCCAAACCCCGCCCCCGACCACCCCGACCCCGACACCCCCGCCGACGAGCCCCACACCCCCGCCGGCGTCCAACCCACCGCCGCCCCCCGCGAGCGCACCCCCGCCCGAACCCGCCCCTACGAGCGCACCTGCGCCCGAACCGGCCCCCACGTCATCAGCGCCGCCCCCGCCTGCCCCTTCATCGCGACCGGCCCCTCAACGAGCCCCCGCGACGACACCAACCGCGGAAAACGGGTGACCGCGCTCGCCTCGGCGGCTGGATCCGTGGTCGCGGGTCGCTGATGGTGGCGTACACGATCGGGCCCGGGGAACTGCGGGGCACGTTGGTGGCGCCACTCGAAGTCTCGCCTGCTCTCGCGGAGCTTGTCGGGCAGATCCAGCGGGTGCCCTGGCCTCAGTGGCCCGAACCTGGGGCGCGGATGCGGCGGGAAGTCGCGGAGCTCTGCCGGTTGCAGGCGGCTCGGGGGCTCACCGTGCTCTCCTGGCTCGCCGAAGGTGAGATTCCTGGTGACATCGAGTGGTTGCTCGACACGCATCGGCTGACCGGGCCCCGGCAGGAATGGATGTACACCGCCGCTGACGGGCTCGCCAGGCCCGTTCGGGACCTCGTCGTCGCCAACTGGACCTGGGTGCTGTCCACGCCGCACGGCGGGCGGGTGACCGCGCCGTTCTTCGCCAGCCGGGCCTACCCCGACGACGGGTACGCCGCCGCGCACGCCACCGTGACACTGCTGAAGCTCTGGCAGAGCGTTCCCGAGGTACGGCAGTCATTGGCCGCCGCCTGGGCCGCGACCCGTACGCCGGCCGACTGGTGCAAGGCGGCCGAGCTGCGGGCCAGCTACGGCGGCGAGGTTCCGATCTTCACGTATCCGCCGGGGCCGATTCCGCCGGCGTCCGCCCTGCGCCCCTGGATCAGACGGCTCCTACGAGGCGATACGTAGGGGCATCGTCGCAGGTCGTGGCGGAGCGACACTCCTGTTGCCTTTGTTTTCGCAGTGGCGGCAGTGGTTACTCTTCGTGATAGCCCGTTCGTGGCGGGTGACCTCCGGGGGGAGACCGGTGTCTGGTTTCATCGAGCGCCGGCGGGTCGGCGCGATCTCGTTCTGTGTGCTCGTGGCGTCCGGGTCATACTCGTCGCGCCGGGGCTTGCCGATCAAGGGCCCAGTGCTCGTGATCTCGCCGATGGCAGGCGGCAGGTACGCGACGAGGCTGCGGAGGTCGGGAAGATCAACGCGGCTCTCGCGCAGGCCGACGGCAGGCTGGACGATCTCAGTAGCGGCGCGGAGTTCGCGATCGAGCGGTTCAACGGCGCGCGGGTCAAGCTCGAACAGGCCGAGCAGGACCATCTCGCCGCCCTCCGCAAGGCCGAAACGGCGCACGGCAGGTTCGATGACACGCGGCGTTCGCTCGGGGTGTTCGCCGCGCGGGCGTACCGGAGCGATGACAGCGTTCCGTCCATGGCGGCGGTTTTCGGAGGCCGCGGCGGGCCGGTTGGGTTCCTCGAACGCGCCACGTTCATGCAGGTCCTCGCCAACCGGCACGACGCGATGGTGCGGCAGGAGAAGGCCGCGAGCACCGTCGCGAACCTCTTCGAGCGGCAGGCCGGGCAGACCATGAAGGGCCAGCGGGACGCCACGCGCGCCGCCGCGGCGGCGCGCCAGACCGCGACCGCCGCGGTCGCGCGCCAGCGGGCCGGCGTGAAGCAGATCCAGCGGCAGAAGGCGGGCCTCGTCGTCGCGCTCGCCAGGGCGAAGGCGCACTACGCGACCCTCCAGCGCAAGCACGCCGCCGCCGTACGCCCGCCGATGGCGCCGCTGCCCCACGCCGCGCCACCGCGCGCGAACATCCGTCAGCTCTCACGAAGCCTCGCCCGCGGCTCCGGCCTCGGCGGCCTCGCCGCGCAGGCCGCGCTGCGCTGGATCGGCACCCCGTACTCATGGGGCGGCGGCAACCCCGGCGGCCCGACGCTCGGCATCGAACAGGGCGCGCACACGGTCGGCTTCGACTGCTCGGGCCTCGTGACGTACGCCTGGGCGCGGGCCGGCGTGCGGCTGGTCCACTACGCGACCACGCAGTACAACTCGGGCCCGCATCCGACCCGTGACCAGCTCCGCCCAGGCGACCTGCTCTTCTTCGCCCACAACCCGGCCAACCCGGGCACGATCCACCATGTCGGCATCTACATCGGTCACGACCAGATGGTGGAGGCCCCGTTCACGGGCGCGAGAGTCCGCGTCTCGTACGCCTTCCGCCCCGACTACGCCGGCGCCACCCGCCCCGCCGGCTGACCCGACCGGCCGCACGTCCCGTCGCCCGAGAGGAGCCGTGCCGGTCCACGCCCAAGGCGTACGGGTCCTGGTGTGCCGGACGTCCCACGGCACCCGACCACGTCCAACAGTCGAGGCCGGGGCGGCAGCGGGTCGTCCGCGCCGTACCCCGGCCGCGTCGTAAGAACCTGGCGGGCGCGAAACGCGGCCCGCCGGGATGGTGTTCCTAGTGGTGGTCCTGTGCGGCTCGTTTGATGGAACGCTCGATCTCCGCCTCGGCCTCGGTGCGGTTGGCCCAGCTCGCGCCCTCGACCGACTTGCCGGGCTCCAGGTCCTTGTACACCTCGAAGAAGTGCTGGATCTCCAGGCGGTCGAACTCGGGGACGTGGTGGATGTCGCGCAGGTGTTCCATCCGCGGGTCGGTCGCCGGGACGCAGAGGACCTTGTCGTCGCCGCCGGCCTCATCCGTCATCCGGAACATGCCGACGGTGCGGCACTTGATCAGGCACCCTGGGAACGTCGGTTCCTGGAGCAGTACCAGTGCGTCCAGGGGGTCGCCGTCCTCGCCCAGCGTGTTGTCGATGAAGCCGTAATCGGCTGGATACTGCGTCGAGGTGAAGAGCATCCGGTCCAGCCGGATGCGGCCGGTCTCGTGGTCCATCTCGTACTTGTTGCGTTGTCCCTTTGGGATCTCGATGGTGACGTCGAACTGCACGATGTCCTCCGCTCCCCGGGGCGGGCCGAGGCGGTTCTGGTTGGATGTTGGCCTGTACAAGAATGTCGCACGTCACAAGTGCTGCGGCGATGAGAGGGGCGTTTGGTGCCGAGGCCAGAGCGCGCAGTGGCGATGATCACACTCGCGCTTCTGAACGTTTTCCTGGTGGCTGCCTCTCTCGCAGTGGTGAAGCTCACACCTGACCGCTCCCTGGCTCTCGGACCGCCCACCGTGGCGGCTCGTACGGTCGTGACCGACGAGCCGCCCGCGCTCGCGGTCACGTCGTCGGCCGCCCCGTTGCCGTCGGCCTCGGCGCTGGCGGCGCGGCTGGCCGGGCCGATGCAGGCGTCCGGGCTCGGGGCGAACCTCACCGGCATGGTCATCGACGCGTCGACCCGGCGCCCGCTGTACAGCAGCCGCGCGGACATGCCGGCGGTGCCGGCCTCGACGACGAAGCTGACCACGTCGGTGGCGGTGCTCGCCTCGGTCGGCCCGGCGCACCGCCTGACCACGCGCGTGGTCAGAACCCCCGACGGTGTCGTGCTCGTCGGTGGTGGCGACTCGACGCTCGCGGTCTCCCCGTCATCGAACCAATACCCACGTCCGGCGTCGCTCACCGACCTCGCGAAGCAGACCGCCGCGGCCCTGAAGGCCGCCGGGATCAGGCACACGCGGGTCGACTACGACGTCTCCGCCTTCCAGGGCAGCCGGATGGGCCCCGGCTGGAAGCCGGACTACGTCACCGACGGTGACGTCTCCGGGGTGTCGGCGCTGGAGGTGGACGAGGGCCGCGTGAACGGCACGTCGCAGCGTTTCTCCGACGCGCCGCGCAGCGCCGCCGGGATGTTCGCGGCGCTGCTCACCCAGCACGGTGTGACCGCGCGTACGGGGGCGCGCACGACGGCGCCCGCGGGCGCGCGCCAGGTCGGCGCCGTGCAGTCCCCGCCGATCTCCGCGCTGGTCGAGCAGCTTCTCACCAACAGCGACAACGACGTCGCCGAGGCCATGGCACGGCAGGTCGCGATCAGCCTGCACCGGCCGGCGAGCTTCGAGGGCGGCGCCCAGGCCGTACGCGAGGTGCTCGCGCGGCTCGGCGGCGCCTCGGGGGTGGACACGGTCGACGGCAGCGGGCTGTCGCCGCGCAACCAGATCACGCCGGCCGCGCTGGCGCGCCTGCTGGCGATCGCGGCCTCCCCGGCCCATCCGGAGCTGCACACGGTGCTGTCCGGAATGCCGATCGCGGGCTTCTCCGGCACCCTCGCCGCCCGCTACGGCGCGGGTACGGCCGCCGCCGGGCGCGGGGTCGTACGCGCCAAGACCGGCACCCTGAACGGCGTGAACACCCTGGCCGGAGTCGTGTACGACACCGACGGGAGGCTGCTGGCGTTCGCGTTCATGGCCAACAACGTCCAGTCTCCGGCCGCCGCGCTCGCCTCCCTGGACAGCCTCGCCGGCACGCTCGCCGGGTGCGGTTGTCGCTGATCGGGAGTTCATCACGGGCATCCGGGCGTTGGACCGGATGAGGCTTGCTCCCCGGGAGGACCGGGGACGTACGGTATGGGTGGGCCCGGCCGGAGAGGTTTGTGATGCCAGCTTCCATGATCGACTGGAATGTCGCCGTTCAGACGGGGACCCGGCTTGTTCGCTCTGGGCCGCAGGTGAGCCCCACGGAGGCCAGGCAGGTCGTCGCCGAGCTGCGCGACCTGTCCCGGACCGCGCAGGGGCACGTTCGTGACTTCACCGGCATGGACGGCGGAGCCGACGCGTCTCCCGCGAAGGTCGTCGACCGTCCCGGGTGGATCCAGGCGAACGTCGACGGTTTCCGTGTCGTCCTCGAACCCTTGATGGAGCAGCTACAGCAGCGCCGCGGTGGCGGGCTGCTCGGCGGTGGCACCGGAGGCGCGGTCGTACAGGCCGTGGGCTCGCGGGTGACCGGGATGCAGGTCGGCGCGATCCTCGCGTACATGGCCAGCCGGGTGCTCGGGCAGTACGAGCTCTTCCTGCCGCCGGACCCCACGGGCCGCGCGCCCACGGGCCGGCTGACCCTCGTCGCGCCCAACATCGTCGAGCGCCGAGCAGGAGCTCCACGTCGACAGCCGCGACTTCCGGCTGTGGGTGTGCCTGCACGAGGAGACCCACCGCGCCCAGTTCGCGTCGGTGTCGTGGCTGCGGGCCTACGTCCAGGACCAGATGACGGCGTTCCTGCTGGCCTCCGACCTCGACCCGGGCGCTCTGCTGGAGCGGCTGCGGGGCATGGGCGAGGCCGTCGCCGACGTCGTACGCGGCGGCGAGGGCAACCTCATCGACGCGATCCAGACGCCGGAGCAGCGCGAGATCCTCGAACGCCTCACCGCCGTGATGACCCTGGCCGAGGGGCACGGCGACTACGTCATGGACGCCGTCGGCCCTGAGGTCGTGCCGAGCGTCGCCGACATCCGCGCCAAGTTCCAGCACCGCCGCGAGGGCTCGGGCCAGCTCGACCGTACGATCCGGCGCCTGCTCGGGCTCGACCTGAAGATGAAGCAGTACGCGGAGGGCTCGCGCTTCGTCAACAAGGTGATCACCCAGGTCGGTATGGAGAGCTTCAACCGCGTCTGGACCTCCCCGAACACCCTCCCGACCCACGCCGAGATCAAGGATCCGGCGCTGTGGATCAACCGGGTGATCGGCACTCCGGAGCTGCCGCCGGCCGAAACCTCCGACTGACAGGCGTTCGACCTGGACAATGGGGGGCGTGGGACCTGATCCGGCGGTCGCGAGCGTACGTCTCGCGGTCCGCCGTACCCTCGCGACCCTGGCCCCTGGCGGCTTGGTGCTCGTCGCGTGCAGTGGCGGCGCCGACTCGCTCGCGCTCGCGGGCGCGCTCGCCTTCGAGGCGGCCAGATCCGGTCACCGCGCGGGCGGGATCACCGTCGACCACGGCCTGCAGGAGGGTTCGGCGGGCCGCGCCGCCGGCGTCGTGCGCGCCTGGCGGACCTCGGCCTCGCGCCCGCCGAGGCTCTGGCGGTCACCGTGGGCGCCGCGGGCGGGCCCGAGGCGGCGGCACGCGACGCCCGCTACGCCGCCCTGTCCGAGGCCGCCGCGCGGCACGGCGCCGTCGCCGTCCTGCTCGGCCACACCCTCGACGACCAGGCCGAGACCGTGCTGCTGGGCCTGGCGCGCGGTTCCGGCGCGCGCTCACTGGCGGGGATGCCGGCCGAGACCGGGTTCTACCGCCGCCCGCTCCTGGACCTCGACCGTGACCTCACCCGCCGCGCCTGCCTCGCGATGGGCCTGCGCCCCTGGGACGACCCGCACAACCGCGACTCCGCGTTCGCGCGGGCACGGGTGCGCGCGGACGTCCTGCCGGCGCTGGAGAAGGGCCTCGGGCCAGGCGTCACGGCCGCCCTGGCGCGTACGGCGCGGCTGCTGCGCGACGACGCGGACGCCCTGGACGCCTGGGCGGCACGCGCCCTGGACGACGCCGCCGAATGTGCTGAGGGCGAACGCACGCTGGACGTGCGGGCGCTCGCCGCGCTGCCCAGGGCGGTGCGCACGCGGGTGCTGCGCCGCGCGGCCATCGACGCCGGCAGCCCGCCCGGCGCGCTCGCGGCGGTGCACATCGAGGCCGTGGAAGCACTGGTCACCGCCTGGCGTGGGCAATCGCACATCGACCTGCCCGGGCGCGTACGGGCCTGGCGCAGGTATGAAAAGCTGCTCTTCGGGCCGTCCGAATCTCGGTGATTTTTGTCCTTTGGGACTCGGGCGGCCTTCGGGTGGGCACGTGAGGGTCGCGGCCGTCGGGTCGCACGATTCGGTGAAAGGCTCTTCGGTGGACGAAACGGACATGCGAGCGGACCTCGAGAAGGTGCTCATTCCGGAGGAGGAGCTACAGGTCAAGATCCGGGATCTCGCCGCCCAGGTCGACCGGGACTACGAGGGCAAGGAGCTCCTGCTCGTCGGGGTCCTGAAGGGCGCGGTGATGGTCATGGCCGACCTCGCCAGGGCCCTGCACTCGCCGGTCTCGATGGACTGGATGGCCGTCTCCTCCTACGGCTCCGGCACCAAGTCCTCAGGCGTCGTGCGCATCCTCAAGGACCTCGACTCCGACATCACGGACCGCCACGTGCTGATCGTGGAGGACATCGTCGACTCCGGCCTCACGCTGTCGTGGCTGATGAGCAACCTCGAGTCGCGCGGGCCCGCCTCGCTCGAGGTCTGCACGCTGCTGCGCAAGCCCGACGCCGCCAAGATCGACGTCGACGTGAAGTACGTCGGGTTCGACATCCCGAACGAGTTCGTGATCGGTTACGGCCTCGACTACGCCGAGCGCTATCGCAACCTGCCGTTCGTGGGGACACTTGCTCCGCACGTCTACGGTGGGAGTGGGGAACAAGAGCGTTAGCCTCGTACGTTGCTGGTAACGAAGTAGGGCGCCGGTCGTCGTGCTGCGGCCTTCCGTGACACCGGTGTACCTTCGGTCTCCCGTGCTCTTTGCGGGTTGCCACACTCAGGAAGGCCGCCTCGGCGGGCGTTCGCGCGGCGAGGTCTGATGACGCTGGTCGGGAGGGACGGCCCCCATAGTGGGGTGCCGCATAAATGGATCTGAAGCGCTATTTTCGCGGGCCATTGCTCTGGATCGTGGCCTTCGGGGCGCTGGTACTCCTCGTCATGTACGGGATCAATCCCGGCGGCTCGTACGAGAAGGCCGACACCTCGAGGGTCGTACAGGCCATCCAGAACAACGAGGTGACCTCCGCCCAGATCATTGACAAAGATCAGCGGATCGAGGTCAAGCTCAAGAACGGCAAGCAACTGCAGGCGTCGTGGGTCGACGGCCAAGGCCTCGACCTCGTCAAGCAACTGCAGGCCAAGGCCGCGTCCGGTCAGCTGAAGAGCTACACGGTCACGGTCCCCAAACAGAACGTCTTCTTGAGCCTGCTGTTCAGCTTCCTGCCGATCGTCGTGGTCGTGTTGATCTTCTTGTTCATCATGAACCAGATGCAGGGCGGCGGCTCCCGGGTCATGAACTTCGGGAAGTCCCGCGCCAAGCTGGTCACGAAGGACACTCCGAAGACGACCTTCGCCGACGTCGCGGGCGCTGACGAGGCCATCGAGGAGCTGCAGGAGATCAAGGAGTTCCTGCAGAATCCCGCCAAGTTCCAGGCGATCGGGGCCAAGATCCCCAAGGGCGTGCTGCTGTACGGCTCGCCGGGTACCGGTAAGACGCTGCTGGCGCGCGCCGTCGCGGGCGAGGCCGGCGTGCCGTTCTACTCGATCTCCGGTTCGGACTTCGTCGAGATGTTCGTCGGTGTCGGCGCCTCCCGGGTGCGCGACCTGTTCGAGCAGGCGAAGGCCAACGCTCCCTCGATCATCTTCGTCGACGAGATCGACGCCGTCGGCCGGCACCGTGGTGCGGGTCTCGGCGGCGGCCACGACGAGCGCGAGCAGACGCTGAACCAGCTGCTCGTCGAGATGGACGGCTTCGACGTCAAGGGCGGCGTGATCCTGATCGCGGCGACCAACCGGCCCGACATCCTCGACCCGGCGCTGCTGCGCCCGGGCCGTTTCGACCGGCAGATCGTCATCGACCGGCCCGACCTGGAGGGCCGTAAGGGCATCCTGCGGGTCCACGGGCGCGGCAAGCCGTTCGCGCCGGACGTCGAGCTGGACACCATCGCGCGCCGTACGCCGGGCTTCACCGGCGCCGACCTCGCGAACGTGATCAACGAGGCGGCTCTGCTGACGGCCCGTATGGACCGCAAGCAGATCGACATGGACACCCTTGAGGAGTCGATCGACCGCGTCATGGCGGGCCCGGAGCGCAAGAGCCGGGTCATGTCCGACCGGGAGAAGAAGACGATCGCCTACCACGAGGGCGGTCACGCGCTCGTGGCGCACGCGTTGCCGAACGCCGACCCGGTGCACAAGATCACGATCTTGTCCCGTGGACAGGCGCTGGGCTACACGATGACGCTCCCGATGGAGGACAAGTTCCTCGCGAGCCGGTCGGAGATGCTCGACCAGCTCGCGATGCTGCTCGGCGGGCGTACCGCCGAGGAGCTCGTCTTCCACGAGCCGACGACCGGCGCGGCCAACGACATCGAGAAGGCGACCTCGATCGCCCGAAAGATGATCACGGAGTACGGCATGAGCGAGCGCCTCGGCGCCCGCAAGTTCGGCGAGGGCAACGGCGAGCCGTTCCTGGGCCGTGACATGTCGCACAACCGCGACTACTCCGAGGAGATCGCGTCCGCGATCGATGACGAGGTCCGGCGTCTCATCGAGGCCGCCCACGACATCGCGTGGGAGATCCTCGTGGAGTACCGCGACGTTCTCGACGACCTGGTGCTGCACCTCATGGACAAGGAGACCTTGTCCAAGACCCAGGTGCTCAGCATCTTCGAGCCGATCGAGAAGCGCCCCGCCGCGCCGTCCTACAGCGGCTACGGCAAGCGCCTGCCCTCCGACCGCCCGCCGGTGCTGACGCCCAAGGAGCTCGCGCTCATGGGGCCGAAGGACGTCGAAGGGCTGACGCAGGGCAACGGCAGCGGTACCTCCCGTTCGGCCGGCAACCCGGCCGAAGAAGAGGAACAGGACGACCGCGAAGGCCAGGCGTGAGCGACGCAACGGAGCTTCACGGACCGCCGATCGATCACGCGAGGATCGAGAAGGCGGTCCGTGAGATCCTCATCGCGGTCGGGGAGGACCCCGACCGCGATGGTCTCGTCGACACCCCCGCCCGCGTCGCGCGGGCGTACGCGGAGCAGCTCGAAGGCCTGCGACAGCGGCCCGAGGACGTCCTCAACACGGTGTTCGACGCCGATCACGACGAGATGGTGATCGTCAAGGACATCGAGGTCTACAGCCTGTGCGAGCACCACCTGGTGCCGTTCCACGGCGTAGCCCACGTCGGTTACACCCCCAACCTCAAGGGGCAGATCACCGGGCTGTCCAAGCTGGCCCGGCTCGTCGACGTCTACGCGCGCCGCCCCCAGGTACAAGAACGCATGACCTCCCAGGTCGCCGACGCCCTGATGCGCATCCTGGAGCCCCGCGGCGTGATCGTCGTCGTGGAGGCCGAACACCTGTGCATGACCATGCGCGGTGTGCGCAAACCGGGCGCCAAGACGCTGACCTCCGCCGTACGCGGCGACTTCCGCGAGTGCCCGAGCACCCGCGCCGAGGCGATGAGCCTCATTCTCGGCCGCTGACCGGCTTGCGAGCGCTCCCTCGCACCCCGATCATGAACCCAGCCCGCTGAGACCACGTCTACGAAAGGTGCGCGGTACTACGGTGGGCAGGGCAGCAGGCCCTCCCCGACCGCCTGTCTGGATACGGACTGGAGCGAGATGTCCGCGATGAAGGCGTGCGGCCGAAAACCGGCCGACGACGCTGCTGGATCGTGATGGCACAGACCAAGCAGGAGACCTCCGGCCGTCCCGGAGACGAAGAGCGCCGCCCGGTCGTGGAGCGCCGCCTACAGCGCAAATGGGTTCCGGCCCTCGCGGGCTGGCTGTCGTTCCTCCTCGGCCTGCAGGACGTCGCGGGCGCGCTGCTGCCGGAGTGGCACCGCCGCATGGTGCGGGTCGACGAGATCGTCCCCGGCGCGGTGAACGACGCGGCCAGGATCGCGACGCTCGTCGCCGGCCTGCTGCTCCTGCTGCTGTCGCACGGGCTGCGCCGCCGCAAACGCCGCGCGTGGCGCGCGGTCGTCGGGCTGCTGGCGATCACGACCATCTCGCACGTGGTCAAGGACTTCGAGATCTCGGCGCTCGTCGCGCTGGTCATGCTCGGCGTGCTCGTCTGGTTCCGTAAGGAGTTCTACGCCACGGGCGACCCGCGTACGCGCTGGCGCGCGCTGTGGGCGGGGCTCTTCCTCGCCGGGACGAGCGTGCTGCTCGGCCTGCTGTTCATCGCGGTCAACTCCGGCGCGCTCGCCCACGACTACTCCTTCTATGACCGGCTCAAGCACGTGGTGCTCGGGATGTTCGGCGCCACCGGGCCGGTGCGTTTCGCCTCCGACCGGCGCAACGACCTGTTCTCGCTGTTCCTCGGGTCGCTGGGCCTGCTCACCGGCCTGGTCACGGCCTTCCTGTTCCTGCGGCCCGCCGAGCCCGCCCCGTCGCTGTCCTCCGACGACGAGGAGCGCATCCGGGACCTCCTCGCCAAGCAGGGCTCCCGCGACTCCCTCGGCTACTTCTCGCTGCGCCGCGACAAGAGCGTCATCTGGTCGCCCACCGGCAAGGCCTGCATCACCTACCGCGTGGTCTCCGGCGTGATGCTCGCCGGCGGCGACCCGATCGGCGACCCCGAGGCCTGGCCCGGCGCGATCGAGGCGTTCCTGGAGGAGGCGGCGCGTCACGCGTGGGCGCCCGCCGTCATGGGGTGCAGCGAGCAGGGCGCCGAGGTCTGGTGCCGTGACTCCGGCCTGTCCGCCCTGGAGCTGGGCGACGAGGCGATCGTCGACGCCTCGGAGTTCTCCCTCGACGGCCGTACGATGCGCAACGTCCGCCAGATGGTCAACCGGGTCGGCCGCCAGGGCTACGTCGCCGACGTCCGCCGCGAGAAGGACTACCCGGCCGAGGAGCTGCGGACCCTGTGGCGCAAGGCCGGCGCCTGGCGCGGCACCGACAACGAGCGCGGTTTCTCGATGGCCCTGGGCCGCGTCGGCGAGCCCGGCGACGAGGAGTGCGTGCTCGCCACCGCCACCAAGGACGGCGAACTGCACGCCATCCTGCACTTCGTCCCGTGGGGACCGGACGGCCTCTCGCTCGGCCTGATGCGCCGCGACCGGTCGGCACAGCCGGGGCTCAACGACTTCCTCATCGTCGAGGCGATCAAGGCGGCGCCGGAGCTCGGCGTCAAGCACATGTCGCTCAACTTCGCGGTCTTCCGCGCCGCGCTGGCCCGCGGTGAGCGGATCGGCGCGGGCCCGGTGCTGAAGGCCTGGCGCGGCCTGCTCGTGTTCCTGTCCCGCTGGTTCCAGATCGAGTCGTTGTACAAGTTCAACGCCAAGTTCCAGCCGGTCTGGCAGCCGCGTTTCTTCGTCTACCCGAGCCTGAACGACGCGCCCCGCATCGCCCTGGCGGCCCTGGAGGCCGAGGCGTTCATCGTCTGGCCACGGCTGCGGATCCCGGGCCTCAAACGCCCGCCGAAGCGCGTCCTGCCCAAGCCATGATCGCCCCGCCCGGCTAGACCGAAGCCGATGGCCCCCAGGGGGGCGCCGGTGGGTCTTCGGCCCGCTCGCGACGGCCAAGATCCACCGGCCACCCCCTAGGCTGACCGGTATGAGCACGAGCATCGCCGGTCTCCCCGATCCCGGGCGCTGTCTCGTCATGGGCGTCGTCAACGTCACGCCCGACTCCTTCTCCGACGGCGGCACCTACTTCGACACGGACGCCGCGGTCCGGCACGGGCTGCGGCTCGTCGAGGAGGGCGCCGACATCGTCGACGTCGGCGGTGAGTCGACCCGGCCGGGCGCGCAGCGCGTCTCCCTCGCCGAGGAGCTGCGCCGGGTCGTCCCGGTGATCGAGGCGCTGTCGGCCGCGGGCGTCGCCGTCAGCGTCGACACGATGCGGGCCGAGGTCGCCGGGCACGCGGTCGCGGCCGGTGCCCGGCTCGTCAACGACGTCAGCGGCGGCCTGGCCGACCCCGCGATGGCCCGTATCGTCGCCAAGGCCTCCGTGCCGTACGTCGTCATGCACTGGCGCGGGCACAGCCACGACATGGACACCCGCGCCGTCTACGCCGACGTCGTCCGCGAGGTGCGCGACGAGCTGAGGGCCCGTATCGACGCGATCGTCGACGACGGCGTCGACCCGTCGCTGCTGATCGTCGATCCCGGTCTCGGCTTCGCCAAGCGGCCGCAGGACAACCACAACTGGACCCTCCTGGCCCACCTGGACACGCTGATGGACCTCGGCCACCCGGTGCTCGTGGCCGCCTCGCGCAAACGCTTCCTGGGGCGGCTGCTCGCCGCGCCGGACGGCACGCCGCGGCCCTTCGCCGAGTCCGACGACGCCACCGTCGCGATCACGACGCTGGCCGCCGCGGCCGGGGCCTGGTGCGTGCGCGTGCACGCGGTGCGGCCCAACGCCGACGCCGTACGAGCCGCCGCCGCTTGGGGAGCGGCGCGGTGACACCCACGGACACGGGGCCGAACGAGGAGGCCCGGTGACCGACATCGAAGCCCTGGAATCGATCAACGCCGAGTTCTACGCCGCCTTCGAGTCGGCCGACCTCGACCGGATGGGCCTGGTCTGGGCCGACGGCGCGCACGCCGAGGACGTCGTGTGCGTGCATCCGGGCTGGCCTCCGGTGCGCGGGCGCGGCCCGGTGCTGCGCTCGTGGGCGTTGATCATGGCCAACACGCCGTACATCCAGTTCGTGCTCACGGACACCCAGGTACGCGTCTCGGGCGATCAGGCGGTGATCGTTTGTTCCGAGAACATCATCACCGCGACAGAGGAAACCGCCAGTGCGTTCACCTCCGGGGGAAGCGTCGTGACGACCAACGTGTTCATCCGTACGAGTGAGGGCTGGCGCATGTGGCTGCACCACGGCTCGCCCGTTCTCAACACCCAGGACGATGACGAAGGCGAGTGATCGGCGTGGCCAATGACCGGATAGCCCTGCGCGGCCTGCGGGCGCGTGGGCGCCACGGTTGCCTGCCCGCCGAGCGTGAGCTGGGGCAGGAGTTCATCGTCGACGTGGAGCTGTGGCTCGATCTGCGCCCGGCCGCCGCCGGAGATGATCTGTTGCGTACGGTGGACTACGGCGCGCTGGCCGACCGGCTGGTGGCCGTCGTCGAGGGAGAGCCCCTCAACCTCATCGAGACGCTCGCCGAGCGTCTCGCCGCCGTCTGCCTCGAACCCCCTCAGGTCGACGAGGTCGACGTCACCGTCCACAAGCCGAGCGCCCCCGTGCCGCATCCCTTCCACGACGTGGCCGTGACGATTCACCGGAGCCGCCCATGACCACTCAATCGGCGAAACGCCGGACCGTGCTGTCTCTCGGCAGCAACCTCGGCGACCGCGTCGACAACCTCCAAAGCGGCATCGACACCCTCTTCGACGCGCCCGGCCTCGAATTCGTCGCGATCTCGCCCATCTACGAGACCGAGCCGATCGGCGGGCCGCCGCAGGGCGACTTCCTCAACGTGATCATCATCGCGAACAGCCGGCTGTCGCCCGAGTCGCTGCTGGAGCGCGTGCTGAACATCGAGGAGGCGATGGCGCGCAAGCGCGAGATTCGCTGGGGTCCGCGCACGCTCGACATCGACATCGTCATGATGGGTGACGTGACCTCCGACGATCCGGCTCTCACCCTTCCGCACCCGCGCGCGCACGAGCGGGGGTTCGTCCTGGTGCCCTGGCACGAGGTCGACTCCGACGCGGGCCTGCCCGGCCACGGAGCGGTGGCCGACCTCCTGCCGTCCGTCGCCGGCCAGCAGCAGCGCCGCCGCGACGACCTGACCCTCCACGCGCCCGCGTGAAGCCCACACGCCTCACCGTCATCGCCGCCACCGTGATCGGGGCGGCCGCGGTCACGTGGGTCGTGGTCCGTTTCCTCTACACGTCGCTGCCGATCCTGCCGTGGACCATGGTGCCGTCGCTGTTGCTGCTGGCCCTGGGCGAGCTGTACACGGCGTTCTTCACCCGCGCCCGCATCCAGCGCAAGCCGGACACCAAGCCGATCGAGCCCTTGGTCGCCGCGCGCCTGGCCGCCCTGGCCAAGGCCAGCTCCCACGCGGCGGCGGTCCTGGCGGGCATCTTCGGCGGCATGGTGATCTACCTGCTGTCCTCGCTGGACAAGCCCACGCCGAGGCGTGACTTCTACGTCAGCGGCGCGACCGTGCTCGCCTGCCTCGCCCTGATCGGCGCGGCCCTGTTCCTGGAGTACTCCTGCCGGGTACCCAAGGACCCCGAGGAGGACGACCGCCAGCGCTCCGGCTCCCGCCCCTGAGGGTTTCCGGCAACGGCTACTCGCCAGTAGGGTCGGGGTAGTCGGACAAGGGAGATCATCATGGTGTCAACGGCCCTCGCTCGTCGTGTCTGGCGGGAGGTCGAGCCGCTGCACGCGATGATCTACTTCGTGCCGGAGGCCACGGCGGCGTACGCCAAGGCCGGGGTCACGGACCCGTCGATGGCCTACTTCGGGTCGCGCGCGGCGGCGTTCGGGCGGGTTCCGGCCGAGGTCGTGACGGCGTGCTTCTTCAACTTCAACCCTGACCTGGTGCGGCACGCCATCCCGGCCGTGTGGGACATCGCGCCGCCGGAGACCATGCTGGCCGCGCGCCTGGAAGGCGCCGACGAGGCGCTGCGGCGCGGGCTGGGCGACCTCGTCGAGGGCGAGGCCATGGACGAGGCCGCCGACCTGGCCCGGCGGGCCGCGACGGCGGCGTGCGACCTCCCGTACGGCCGCCCGCTCTTCGCCGCGCACGCGGCCCTGCCCTGGCCGGAGGCCCCGCACCTGGTGCTCTGGCACGCCCAGACGCTGCTGCGGGAGTTCCGCGGCGACGGGCACATCGCGGCGCTCGTCCTGTCCGGCCTCACCGGGCTGGAGGCCAACGTGCTGCACTCGGCGGCGGGCCACGGGTCGGAGAAGTTCCTGCGCGGCAGCCGTGCCTGGTCCCACGAGCAGTGGAACGACACGATCGAGCGGTTCCGCGCCGACGGGCTCGTCCTGACCGGGGAGGACCTCACCCTGTCGGAGGCCGGCAAGCGGCTGAAGCAGGGCCTGGAGGACCACACCGACGAGGCGTGCGTCGCGCCGTACGCGGCCCTGGGCGAGGAGGGGTGCGAGCGGCTGCGCGAGCTCGTACGCCCGATGCGCCGCGCCGTCCTCGACGCAGGCCTGATGCCCTCGGCGCTGTAGCCGAACTACTTGTCGATGTCGCCGACGACGAAGAACATCGAGCCGAGAATGGCGATCATGTCGGCGACCAGGTGACCGGGCAGCATCTCCTGGAGCACCTGGATGTTGTTGTACGACGCCGAGCGGAGCTTCATCCGCCAGGGCGTCTTCTCGCCGTGGGAGACGAGGTAGTAGCCGTTGATGCCGAGAGGGTTCTCGGTCCAGGCGTACGTGTGGCCCTCGGGGACCTTCAGGACCTTCGGCAGCCGCGTGTTGATCGGCCCCTGCGGGAGCGCGGCCAGGCGCTCGACGCACGCGTCGGCGAGGTCGAGGGACACGTGCACCTGCTCCAGCAGGCACTCGAACCGCGCCAGGCAGTCGCCCTCGGTGCGGGTGACCACGCGCAGGGTGTCGGCGAGCTCCCCGTAGGCGAGGTACGGCTCGTCGCGGCGCAGGTCGAAGTCGACCCCGGCGGCGCGCGCGATCGGGCCGGACACGCCGTACTGCTCGATCTGGTCGCGGGTCAGCACGCCGACGCCGCGGGTGCGGGCGCGGAAGATCTCGTTGCCGCTGATCAGCCGGTCGAGGTCGCGGATGCCGTGGCGTACGCCGGCGACCGCCTCGGTCACGCGGCTCAGCCAGCCGGCGGGGAGGTCCTCCTTCAGGCCGCCCACCCGGTTGAACATGTAGTGCATCCGGCCGCCGGAGATCTCCTCCATCACGCGCTGCACCTGCTCGCGCTCGCGGAAGGAGTAGAAGATCGGCGTGATCGCGCCGACCTCCAGCGGGTACGAGCCGAGGAACATCAGGTGGTTGAGCACGCGGTTCAGCTCGGCCAGGAGCGTGCGGGCCCACACCGCGCGCACCGGCACCTCCATGCCGAGCATCCGCTCGACGGCCAGGACCACGCCCAGCTCGCTGGAGAACGCCGACAACCAGTCGTGCCGGTTGGCCAGCACGATGATCTGCCGGTAGTCGCGCACCTCGAAGAGCTTCTCGGCGCCCCGGTGCATGTACCCGATGATCGGCTCGGCGGTGGCGATGCGCTCGCCGTCGAGGGTGAGCCGCAGGCGCAACACGCCGTGGGTCGAGGGGTGCTGCGGCCCGATATTGAGCGTCATGTCCTCGGTGGCGAGGTCCTTGACCCCTGCCCCCACACCAACGATCCGCGTCGTACTCACCCGCCCATCGTGCCATGGGGGTCTCGCGGAAGGCGGCCCTGTTGGGGTTGACTTGCCTGCGATGAACTCCGGCGACCCCTATCCGCAGCCCGGCGGCCCGCACCACCCGCAGGGCGGCCCGCGCATCATTCCGCACGGCGTGCCTCCCATGCCGCCCGCGCCGGGCGGCCCTGCGGGCCCGTCCCCGGTGCCCATCGGAGGCCGCGCCGAGCAGGCGTTCGACCCTCCGGCGGGCATGGTGTGGGCGCGCGTCTCGCCTCGGTTCACGGTCCACCGGCGCATCGTCGTCCTGCTGCGGGCCCTGCCCGTGACGATCATCGGTGCCTTCGTGCTCTCGCGCATGCTGGGGCTCGCGGGCGGCCTGATCTGGCTGGCAGTGATCTTCGTCTCGTGCGCGATGGGCTGGATCATGGCCGAGCTGGGGTACCGGTCGCTGGGCTTCGCCGAGCGCGCCGACGACCTCCTCGTCACGCACGGCTTCTTCGTACGGCACCTCGTCGTCGTGCCGTACGGCCGGATGCAGTACGTCGACGTGACCGCCGGCCTGCTCGAACAGTGGCTGGGCATCGCGACCGTACGCCTGCACACCGCCGCCGCGGCGACCGACGCCCGCATCCCCGGCCTGCCCGCGCGCGACGCCGCCGTCCTGCGCGACCGCCTCGCCCAGAAGGGCGAATCGAGGTCGATCGGGCTGTGAACGGACCACCGCCCGGCTACCGGCCGCCGCCGCCCGGCTACGGGCCCATGCCGTACGGCCCGCCGGTCCGGCCGCCCGTGCACTTCTCCCAGGGCGTGCACCGGCTGCACCCCTCGACCATCGTCGTCAACGCGCTCGGCGTCGTGGTGATCGTGTTCGTGCTCGGCGGCTACTCCCTGCTCTTCAAGCAGACCAGCACCGGCTTCGCGCTGCTGCTGGCGCCGCGCGCGATCGCCCGGTTCGTGCTCGTCATGCTGCCGGTCACCGCCGTCGCGCTGCTCGCGGGGTTCTGGACCTGGTGGTCGGTGAAGTTCCGGATCTCCGGTGACGACCTCGTGGTCGAGACGGGCATCCTGCGGCGCCGTGGCCGCCGCGTGCCGCTCGCCCGCATGCAGGCCGTCGACGTCGTACGCCCGCTGTTCGGCCGGATGCTCGGCCTGGCCGAGGTGCGCGTCGAGCTGGCCGGCGGCGACCAGGCGGCGACGAAGTTCCGCTACCTCGGCCGGGCGATGGCCGAGCGGCTGCGCGCCGAGCTGCTGGCGCGCGCCGCCGGGCTGCCGGGGCACACGCCCGAGGCGCCCGAGCAGCCGTTCTGGCGCGTGCGGTTCGGCACCCTGTTCAGCTCCCAGCTCCTCAAGCTCCCGGTCATCGGCGCGCTGCTGCTCCTCGTGGGCCTGCTGGGCTTCGGCCTGCTCGCCCGCGAGCCGGGCGTGCTGGCGGGCGCGGTGCCGATCCTGCTCGGCCTGGCGCGCGGCGTGATCGCCCCGCTGGTCATGCACACCCACTTCTCCGTGGCGCGCTCCCCGGACGGCCTGCGGCTGCGGTACGGCCTGATGGAGACCCGGATGCAGACGGTGCCGCCGGGCCGCGTGCAGGCCGTACGCGTGGTCGAGCCGCTGTTCTGGCGCGGGAACGGCTGGGCGCGGGTCGACGTCACGGTCGCCGGGTACGTCGGCGAGCGGCAGGCCCTGTCGTCGGTGCTGCTGCCGGTCGTGCCCAGGCAGGTCGCCTTCCAGATGGTCGGGCTGGTCTTCCCCGGCACCAACGCCGAGGCCGTACGCCTGGTGCCCGCGTCGCGGTCGTGGCTCGGGTCGCTGCTCGGCAGCGGCGAGGCCGGCACCGACGACTCCCTGTTCGTGTCCCGGCGCGGCCGGATGTGCCACCGGCTCGACGTCATCGCGCACGCGCGGTCCCAGAGCGTCCGCCTCACCGCGGGCCCGCTCCAGCGGCTCCTGGGCCTCGGCACCGTGCACGTCGACGCGCCGCCCGGCCCCGTACAGGTCGCCGCGGACAACCGTGACCTCGGCGAGGCGCGGGCGATCGTGGAGTCCGCCGCGGGCCGCGCGTACCGTGCGCGGGCGAGCGACGTCCGAACCGACCGATGGGCCACGTGACCATGTACGACCCCTCGTCCCCGTCCTTCGTCGCCGACCCCTACCCGGCCTTCGCCGAGCTGCGCCGCGAGGCGCCCGCGTTCTTCGACGAGCCGACCGGCCAGTGGGTGATCACGCGGCACGCCGACGTCAACGGGCTGCTGCGCGACCGCAGGCTCGGCCGGTCCTACCTCCAGGTCGCCTCGCACGAGGAGTTCGGGCGCCCACCGGAGCCGGAGTTCCTCGCGCCGTTCTGGGACCTCCAGCGCGCGGGCATGCTCGACGTCGAGCCGCCCGACCACACGCGCCTGCGCCGGCTGGTCTCCAAGGCGTTCACGCCGCGCATGGCCGAGGCGCTGCGTCCCCGCGTACGCGAGCTCGCCGAAGGCCTCGTGGCCCGGCTGGCCGCGAACGGCGGCGGCGACCTCATCGCCGAGGTCGCCGAGCCGCTGCCGGTGACGGTCATCGCCGAGATGCTCGGCGTCCCCGAGGCCGACCGGCCGCTCCTGCGCCCCTGGTCCGCCGACATCTGCGGCATGTACCAGCTGAACCCCTCCGACGAGATCCAGCGCACCGCCGTACGCGCCTCCGTCGAGTTCTCCGGCTACCTGCGCGGGCTGGCGCGCGCCAGGCGTACGCGCCCGGGCGACGACCTGATCAGCGCGCTCGGCCAGGTCGAGGGCCTGAGCGAGGACGACCTGATCGGCACCTGCGTCCTGCTCCTCAACGCCGGCCACGAGGCCACCGTGAACGCCACCGGCAACGCCTGGTGGGCGCTGTTCCGCACCCCGGAGACCCTCGAACGCCTGCGCGCCGACCACGGCCTGGTGCCCACCGCGGTCGAGGAGCTGCTGCGCTACGACACCCCGCTGCCGCTGTTCGAGCGCTGGGTGCTGGAGGACATCGAGGTCGCCGGCGTGGCCATCCCGCGCGGGCAGGAGGTCGCCCTGCAGTTCGCCTCGGCCAACCGTGACCCCGACGTCTTCGCCGACCCGGACACCATCGACCTGACGCGCGACCCGAACCCCCACGTCGGCTTCGGCGCGGGCATCCACTTCTGCCTCGGAGCGCCGCTGGCGCGGATCGAGCTGGCGGAGTCGCTCGGCGCGCTGCTGCGCGGCGCGCCCGGCATGCGGCTCGCCGCCGAGCCGCGCTGGAAGCCCGGGTACGTACTGCGCGGGCTGACGTCGCTTCAGATCGAGCTTTAGGGCCTGTCTCGAAGCACCGCCGTCCTACGGACGGGGACTTCGAGACGGGCCCTGGGCGCCGCCGCCGGACAGCACGGCCGGCATGCCGATGCCGACCGTCTGCGCCAGCCAGCCGAACCCACCGAGGCCGTCGCCGTCGATCAGCTCGGCGTCCTCGCCCGCCGCACGCAGCGCGTGGATGTAGGCGCGCGGGTCCGTACGCGCCAGCTCCAGCGGCGGGCGCGCGCCGCGCAGGCCGAGGGCGCGCAGGGCGTCGCGCTGGGTGGTGAGCCGTGTCTCGGCGGCGCCCGCGGTCGTACCGGCCTCCGCGCAGGCGTCGAGCGCCACGTGGGCGGTGATGTCGCACGAGCCGTCGGGGACCGGGGAGACGCAGCGCCCGTCGCGGTAGCCGGTCAGCGTGCCGTACGACGGGCGCCCGGTGAGCTCGTGGGCGTAGTCGACGGCCAGGGCGAGCCCGGCGTTCAGGCGTTCGATGACCGCCGCCCACTCGTCGCAGCGGTGCCGGCCGATCTCGGCGCGGTCGCCGGGTTCGCGCAGCGGCCACCAGCGCGCCAGCCACGCGGTGTCCTCCGGGCTCGGCGCCGGGCCGGGCAGCTCCGCGCCGGTGGCGGGGTCCACGACGATGAGCCGTGGGCCGTCCGCGGTCAGCTCGACGACGTCGATCGGGACGTTGTCGAGCCATTCGTTCGCGATGACGAGCCCGGTGACCGAGCCGGGCATGGAGCCGGACCACTCGATCGAGGCCGGCAGGCCCGCCGGGGGCGGGGCGACCTCCACCGCGACGGGCCGCAGCCGCCCGCCGAGGTCGCAGACCGACTGGATCTCGGTGAGCAGCTCACCGGAGCCGGCGCCGATGTCGACGAGGTCGAAGCGCGGCGGGTGCCCGAGGGCGGTGTCCACCTCGGCGACGAGGCGCGCGAGCGCCTGGGCGAACCGGTGGGACGCGTGGACCGAGGTGCGGAAGTGGGCGGCGGGACGCTCGCCGCGGGAGTAGAAGCCGGCGGGCCCGTACAGCGCCCGCTCCATCGCCGTCCGCCATCCGACCTGACTCACCATTCGACCGTATCGTGTGGGCCTTCGGTCGTACGTGCCTTCCGACCTGCGGGCGACGCGGCGGCGCCCTCGCCGAACGTACGCTGTGGAAATGTTCGCCCGACTCCTGGACTGGCCGAGGCGGCATCAGAGGCTCGTCGACCTCATGTTGATGCTGCCGATCCTCGCCGTGGCCCTGATCTCACCGGCCATGATGGTCGCCCGCGTCGACGGCGGCGCGCACCCGGACCTCGCGTGGCCCGGCCACGTCGCGCTGGCCCTCGCGTCGTGCGTCCCGCTGGCGTGGCGGCGGCGGTGGCCGCGCGCGGTGTTCGCGATCGTCACGGTGACGGCGTTCGCGCAGTGGCTGTGCAGCGTCGAGATCGCCGCGGCCAACCTGGCGATCCTCATCGCGCTCTACACGGTCGCGGTCGAGTCCGCGATCCGGTGGGCGCTCGCCGCCCTGCTGGTCGTCGAGGGCGGCGCGACGATGGCCGTCTACAGCATGTGGAACGAGGACCACGCCGCCGCGAACTGGAAGTCACTGATCCCGTTCTCGATCTTCATCGGGGCGATCTGGCTGGTCGGGCTCTACGTCAACACCCGGCGCAAGTACACCCGCAGCCTGGAGGAGCGCGCCGAGCGCCTCGAACGCGAGCGCGACGCCCAGGTGCAGGTCGCCGCCGCCGCCGAGCGGGCGCGGATCGCGCGCGAGATGCACGACGTCATCGCGCACAGCATGAGCGTCATGGTCGTCCAGGCCGACGGCGCCCGCTACACGGTCGACACCGACACCGAGCGCGCCAAGCGCGCGATGGAGGCGATCGGCACGACCGGGCGCCAGGCGCTCACCGAGATGCGCCGCATGCTCGGGGTGCTGCGCGAGGACGGCGAGACGACCCTCGCGCCGCAGCCGGGCGTCGAGCAGCTCTCCGAGCTGGTCGAGCAGATCCGCTCGGCCGGTCTGGCGGTCGACCTGACCGTCCAGGGGGTCCCCGCCGAGCTCAGCACTGGCATGCAGCTCACGGTCTACCGGATCGTGCAGGAGGCCCTCACGAACGCCCGCAAGCACGCCGGGCCGGGCGCCACCGCCAAGGTCGGGCTCTACTACGGTGACCACACGATCGAGATCCGGATCCGCGACGACGGCCGTGGCTTCGCGCCCGGCGACGGCCGCGGGCACGGCCTGGTGGGCATGCGCGAGCGCGTGGCGGTCTACGGCGGGTCCGTACGCGCCGAGCCCGCACCCGGCGGCGGCTTCGAAGTCGTCGCCCGCCTTCCCGTGAAAGAACAGGTGAGGACATGAGCATCAGGGTCCTGCTCGTCGACGACCAGGAGCTCGTACGCGCGGGGTTCAAGATGGTGCTCGACGCGCAGCCCGACATCGAGGTGGCGGGCGAGGCCAAGGACGGCCTCGGGGCGCTGGAGGTGCTGCGCTCGACCTCCGCCGACGTCGTGCTGATGGACGTCCGCATGCCGCGCATGGACGGCATCGAGGCGACCCGGCACGTGTGCGCGCGCCCGGACGGCCCGAAAGTGATCATCCTGACCACGTTCGACCTCGACGAGTACGCCTTCTCCGCACTGAAGGCGGGCGCCGCCGGGTTCCTGCTGAAGGACGCCGGGCCCGAGCAGCTCATCGAGGCGATCCGCGCGGTCAGCTCGGGCGACGCCGTCGTCGCGCCGAGCACGACGCGGCGGCTGATCGACCGGTTCGTCCAGCACATCCCCGACGAGGCGAACGCCGCCGCCGGCGCCCTCGACCTGCTCACCGCGCGTGAGGACCAGGTGCTGCGGCTGGTCGCCCGCGGCCTGTCGAACGCCGAGATCGCGGGGCAGCTCTACGTCTCCGAGGCCACCGTGAAGACGCATGTCGGGAGGATCCTGAACAAGCTGGGCCTGCGGGATCGCGTCCAGGCGGTCGTGTTCGCATACGAGACGGGCCTGATCAGAAGCGGGCAGAACGGCCACGGAGAGTAACGGTTTCATTACAGGAGGCCCGGCCTCATTGCCATTGGCTGACCGTGTCTGAGTAACTACCGTACGTGTCGGCCGCTCTCCGGAGTGGCCGCGAATTCGCGATGTACGGGAGGACTCACGTGCTCAAGAAGCTCACCGCGGTCGGGATCATGGCGGCAGCCGCCTCTGGCGTCATGCTGCTCGGCTCGCCCGCCAACGCGGACACGAGTGGCCACGGCAGCATTCTCGGCGGCAACCAGATCAACGCCCCGATCACGGTTCCGATCGGCGTCTGCGGCAACTCCGTCGCGATCCTGGGCTTCGGCGGCTCCGGCTGCGGTCCGACGTTCTGGCGTCACCATCACCACCACCACGGCTACGGCTACTGACCTGCCGCGAGCCTGAGCGAGACCCCCGTACGGCCTACCGTGCGGGGGTTTTTCGTACCTCTGAGGTCGTACACGGGTCAGCGCGAAGAGCGACCGAACGCTCGCCGCACGGCTGATGGCACGGCTCCCTGCCGAATCTAGCGTTGATCATGTTCCGCCAGAAGCAGGGAGTCGATCCGTGACCAGCACCGTCGTCAACGCCCCACCCGCCGTCGTCGCCACCGAGGTGACCAAGGTGTACGGCTCGGGGGACGCCGCCGTCCATGCCCTGAGGGGTGTGAGCGTGGCCTTCGCCAAGGGGGCCTTCACCGCCATCATGGGCCCGTCGGGCTCCGGCAAGTCCACGCTCATGCACTGCCTGGCCGGGCTCGACTCGGTCGACCGCGGCACGGTGGGCATCGGGGACGTCGAGATCACCCGTCTGTCCGACCGGCAGCTCACGCACCTGCGCCGCGACCGGGTCGGGTTCGTCTTCCAGTCGTTCAACCTCCTTCCCACGCTCACCGCCGAGCAGAACATCCGGCTGCCGCTGGACCTCGCGGGCCGCAAGCCCGACCGGGCCTGGATGGACCACGTGATCCAGGCCGTCGGGCTCAGGGACCGCCTGTCGCACCGGCCGAGCGAGCTGTCCGGCGGGCAACAGCAGCGGGTGGCCTGCGCACGCGCGCTCGTCCACCGGCCCGAGGTGATCTTCGCGGACGAGCCGACGGGCAACCTCGACTCGCGCTCCGGCGGCGAGGTGCTGGCCTTCCTGCGCACCTCGGTACGCGAGATGGGGCAGACGATCATCATGGTCACGCACGACCCGGTGGCCGCGTCGTACGCCGACCGCGTGGTGTTCCTGCGCGACGGGCGCATCACCGCCGAGATGGAGCGGCCGACCCCGGAGACCGTGCTGGACGCCCTGAAGAAGCTGGAGTCCTGACCGTGTTGAAGACCACGCTCGCCGGTCTGCGCGCGCACCTCCTGCGGCTCCTCCTCACCGGGCTCGCCATCACGCTCGGCGTCGGGTTCGTCTCCGGCACGTTCGTGCTCACCGACACGATGCGCAGCGGCTTCGACCGGCAGTTCACCGCCTCCGCCGACAAGGTCTCGGTGGCCGTGCTCGCACGGGGCGACGCCACGATCCCGGCCGGCCTGCTCGCCACGCTGAAGGGCGTGCCGGGCGTCCAGGACGCCCAGGGCCAGGTGCGCGGCGACGCGCCGCTGCTCGGCAAGGACGGCCGCGCGTACGGCGAGATGTCCACCCTCGGCCTGTCGGTCGTCGGCGGGCCGCTCCAGCGGTACACGGTGAAGAGCGGACGCGTGCCCGCGGCGCCCGGCGAGGTCGTGCTCGGCACGGCCCTCGCCAAGCGCACCGGGTACGGCCCCGGCGACACCGTCACGGTGCTCGACCACTCGGGTGCTCCGCGCCGGTTCACTGTGGCCGGCCTGATGGACTTCGGCGTCGACGAGGAGATCGGCTTCCGTGGCGCGGTCGGCTTCACGCCGCAGGTCGCCGCCGGGATGACCGGCGCCAAGGGTTTCGAGGAGATCGACCTCAAGGCGGCGGGCGGCACCGGTGACGAACGCCTGCGCGCCGCCGTCGCGACGGCCGCCGGCGGGTCGTACGACGTGGTCACCAGCAAGCAGCTCGCCCAGCGGATGGCCAAGAGCTCCGGCCTGGACCCGGCGCAGATCGGCCTGTTCTTCCTGGCGTTCGCGCTGGTGGCGCTCTTCGTCGCCGCGCTCGTCATCTACAACACCTTCAACATCCTGATCGCGCAGCGGATCCGCGAGATGGCGCTGCTGCGGTGCGTGGGCGCCACGCGGGCCCAGGTGTTCCGGGGAATCCTCGTCGAGGCGGTGGTCGTGGGGTTCGCGGCGTCTCTGCTCGGCGTGCTCGCCGGGATCGGCCTGGGCGTCGGCGGATCGGCGATCTTCACCTCCGCCATGGGCACCTCGTCCGGCTCCGTGGCCGTGTCGGCGACGCCGGTCGTCGCGGGCCTGCTCGCCGGAATGGCCGTCACGCTCGTCGCGGCGCTGCTGCCGGCCCGCGCGGCCACCCGGGTTCCACCGGTCGCCGCGCTGCGGCAGCGCACCGAGGGGCCGGTCACGGGGCGCGCGGGTCTCCTGCGCACGCTCGCCGGGGCGGCGCTCGGCCTGGGCGGGCTCGGGATCTGCGCGTTCGCGCAGCTGTCGGCCGCCGGGCCGACGCCGTTCCTCATGGTCATGGGCGGCGGGATCCTGATCTTCCTGGGCGTCGTCGCGCTCAGCCCGCTGATCGTCCGGCGGCTCAGCGGGCTGGTCGGCTGGCCCCCGGCGCGGTTCCTGGGCGTCCCGGGCGCGCTGGCGCGGGAGAACGCACGGCGCAACCCCAAGCGCGCCGCGGTCACGACGATCGCGCTCACCGTCGGCGTCACGCTCATGACGATGTTCTCGGTGGCCCTGGCCTCGGCCGAGTCGACCGAGACCGCCAAGCTCACCGATCACTTCCCCGTCGACTACCGGCTGACCACCCAGGACGGCGGCGACCGGCTCGTCCCACGGCAGGTGGCCGGCGGGCTGCGCGCCAAACCCGAGTTCTCCGAGGTCACCGAGGTCCGTGAGGCGGACGGGCGCCTGTCGGGGCACCAGGAGCGGATCGGCACGGTCTCCGGGCTCGGCGGCGCGATCCGCCCCGACCCGGTCGCCGGGTCGCTCGGCGCGCTGCGGCCGGGCACCGTCGCCCTGGAGGAGACCCGGGCGAAGGACCTGGGCGTCGGCGTGGGCCGTGACCTCACGCTCACCACCGGCACCGGCACCATCGATCTGAAGGTGGTCGCGGTCTTCGGCGGCGACACCCCGATGCCCGGCATCGCCGTGACGGGCGCCGACTTCCAGCGGGCCTTCGGCGTCAGGGACGACGACGCCGTCTACCTGATGATCAAGAAGGGCGTCTCCACGGACGCCGCGAGCGCGGCCGTCGCCGAGGTGATCAAGCCGTACCCGACGGTGCGCGTGGGCAGCGCCGCCGACATCAAGGCGCAGTTCACCAAGGCCTTCGACCAGCAGTTCCTGCTGGTCGGCGTGCTGCTCGGGCTCGCGATCGTGATCTCCCTGATCGGGATCGCCAACACCCTGACCCTGTCGGTCGTGGAGCGCACCCGCGAGTCGGCGCTGCTGAGGGCCCTCGGGCTGACGCGGCGCGGCCTCCGCCGGATGCTGTCGATCGAAGCCGTGATCATGGCCCTGATCGGCGCGCTGATCGGCGTCGTCCTGGGGGCGGCCTTCGGCTGGCTGGCGGTGAGCTCCGCGATCCCCGGGGCCGTCCTCGGCTTCCCGGCCGTACGCGTCGGGGCCTTCGTCGTCGTCGCGGCCCTCGCCGGGATCCTCGCGGCCTTCCTGCCCGGCCGCCGGGCGGCGAAGACGTCGATCGTGGAGTCGCTCGCCGCGGAGTGAGACCCCGGTGCCCCGGACCCTCGTGGTCCGGGGCCTTCGGGGCCCGGAGGTAGGCTGTGGCCGCACCGTCCGGTACCCGATCAGGACTGGAACGAATGACTGCATCACACCAGCGCCCTGGGCGTCTCGCCGTGGGCGTGGTCGGCGCGGGCCGCGTCGGCACGGCCCTCGGCCGCGCGCTCGGCCTCGCCGGGCACACGGTCGTCGCGGCGGCGGGCGTCTCCGACGCCTCGCAGGAACGCGCGCGGCAGCGCCTGCCCGGCGTACCGCTCGTTCCCGTACAGGACGTCGTCGCGGCGTCCGACCTCGTGCTGCTCTCGGTGCCCGACGACGCGCTGCCCTCGCTGGTCTCCGGCCTGGTGACCACGGGCGTCGCCGTCACGGGCAAGCTCATGGCGCACACCAGCGGCCGGTACGGCGCCGCCGTACTCGACCCCGCCACGGCCGCCGGCGCCCTTCCGCTGGCCCTGCACCCCGTCATGACCTTCACGGGCCGCCCCGACGACGTCGACCGGCTCGCCGGGATCACCTTCGGCGTGACCTCCCCGGACTCCCTGCGGCCGGTCGCGGAGGCCCTCGTGGTCGAGATGGGCGGCGAGCCCGTCTGGATCCCCGAGGAGCACCGCGCGCTCTACCACGCGGCCCTCGCCGGAGGCGCCAACCACCTCGTCACCCTCGTCGTCGAGTCGATGGACCTCCTCGGCCGAATCGGCGTCGACGACCCCGGCCGGATGCTCGGGCCGCTGCTCGGCGCCGCGCTCGACAACGCCCTGCGGCTCGGCACGAAGGGCCTCACCGGGCCGGTGGCGCGCGGCGACGCCGGCACCGTCGAGGGGCACGTGACCGAGCTGGAGCGCGTCTCGCCCGGGGCGCGCGACGCGTACGTCGCGCTCGCGCGGCTCACCACGGGCCGCGCCCTGGCCGCGGGCCTCATCAAGGACGACGCCGCCGGGCGTCTGCTCGACGTGCTCGCCGAGAGCGACGACCGTGCGGGTGGGACGGAAGGGAGCGACCAATGACGCCTGTCATCGCCCGTACCGGCGAGGAGCTCGCGGGCGTACGCCCGTCACTGGGCACGATCGCGCTCGTGCCCACGATGGGCGCGCTCCACGAGGGGCACCGTTCCCTGCTCCGGCTGGCGAAGGGCACCGCCGACACCGTCGCGGTGAGCATCTTCGTCAACCCGCTCCAGTTCGGCCCCGGCGAGGACCTCGACCGCTACCCGCGTACGTTCCCCGACGACCTGGCGATCTGCGCCGAAGAGGGCGTGGGGCTGGTGTTCGCGCCGACGGTCGACGTCATGTACCCGGGCGACGACGGCCCGCGCGTCACCGTCCAGTCGGGTGACATGGGCACGATCGTCGAGGGCGCCTTCCGCCCGGGCCATTTCGACGGCGTGCTGACGGTCGTGATGAAGCTGTTCAACCTGGTCCTCCCCGACGTCGCGATCTTCGGGGAGAAGGACGCCCAGCAGCTCGCGATGATCCGCCGGATGGTCGCGGACCTGAACGTCCCGGTGCGGATCATCGGCGGCCCGACGATCCGCGAGAACGACGGTCTCGCCCTGTCGAGCCGCAACCGCTACCTGTCCGCGTCGGAGCGGGCGACGGCGCTGTCGCTGTCGCACGCGCTGCGGATGGGCGCGAGCGCCGTGACGTCGGGCCCCTCCAGAGTGCTGCAGACCGCGCGCGCCGTGCTGGAGGAGGCGGGCGACAACGAACCCGCTCTGGAGCTCGACTACCTTGTGCTGGTCGACCCGGAGACGTTTCGCCTGGTCGGCGAGGGTCACATCGGCCCAGCGGTGCTCGCCGTCGCGGGCCGCGTCGGCACCACGCACCTGATCGACAACATGACGCTCTACTTCGGCCCCGTGGAGTACTCCTGATGCTGCGAACCATGTTCAAGTCCAAGATCCACCGTGCCACGGTCACCCAGGCCGACCTGCACTACGTCGGCTCGATCACCGTGGACGAGGATCTGATGGACGCCGCGGACCTCCTCGTCGGCGAGCAGGTCCAGGTCGTCGACATCGACAACGGCGCGCGCCTGGAGACGTACCTCATCGCGGGCCCGCGCGGCTCGGGCGTGATCGGCATCAACGGCGCCGCCGCCCGGCTCGTGCAGCCCGGTGACCTCGTGATCATCATGAGCTACGCCGCGATGAGCGACGAGGAGGCGCGGTCGTTCGTGCCGAGCGTCGTGCACGTCGACGCGGGCAACGCGATCATCGCGCTCGGCTCGGACCCGGCCGAGCCCGTGCCGGGCTCGGCCACGGTACGCGGCGACCTCGTCAGCTAGCTTTTCGGACACCCCACCCGTATCAGGGATCTCTCGGACGAGTTATAGTCAGATTGACGAAAACCCGTCTTCCCCCGAGGAGGGCACTGTGATCCCTCAGCGACTCACCGCCGCCGAGCCCGGCTGGACCCTGGAGACCGACACCGTCGTCGTCGGCTCCGGCATCGCGGGCCTCGTGGCGGCCCTGCGCGCCCGCGAGGCGGGCCGGGTCCTGCTCGTCACCAAAGCGCTGATGGACGACGGGTCCACGCGCTGGGCGCAGGGCGGCATCGCCGCGGCGCTCGGCGTCGACGACTCCCCGGAAGAGCACCTGAGCGACACGCTCACCGCCGGAGTCGGGATCTGCGACACCGAGGCCGTACGCGTCCTCACCACCGACGGCCCGGCCGCCGTACGCGGGCTGATCGAGCTCGGCGCGAACTTCGACCGCGGCGACGGCGGCGACATCGCGCTGACCCGCGAGGGCGGCCACCACCGGTGCCGCATCGCGCACGCCGGCGGCGACGCCACCGGCGCGGAGGTCAGCCGCGCGCTGCTCGCCGCCACGAAGGACGCCGGCATCGAGGTCATCGAGCACGCCCTGGTCCTCGACCTGCTGATGAGGGACGGCCGCGCGGCCGGGGTCACGCTGCACGTCATGGGCGAGGGCCGCCGCGACGGCGTCGGCGCCGTCAACGCCCGCGCCGTGATCCTCGCGACGGGCGGCCTCGGCCAGGTCTTCGAGGCCACCACCAACCCGGAGGTCTCCACCGGCGACGGGCTGGCGCTCGCGCTGCGCGCCGGGGCGGAGATCGCCGACGTGGAGTTCGTGCAGTTCCACCCGACCGTGATGTGGCTGGGCGACGACGCGCGCGGCCGCCAGCCGCTGATCTCCGAGGCCGTGCGCGGTGAGGGCGCGTTCCTGGTCGACGCCTCCGGCGAGCGCTTCATGATCGGGGCGCACCCGATGGCCGACCTCGCACCGCGCGACGTCGTCGCCAAGGAGATCATGAAGCGGATGCGCGCGACCGGCGCGCCGTGCGCGTACCTCGACGGCCGCAACCTCGGGCCGCGCATCTGGTCGCGCCGCTTCCCGACGATCCTCGCCGCCTGCGAGCACCACGGCGTCGACCCGGTCACCGACCTCATCCCGGTCGTGCCCGCCGCCCACTACGCGAGCGGCGGCGTACGCACCGACCTGTACGGCCGTACCTCCGTGCCGGGCCTGTACGCCTGCGGCGAGGTCGCCTGCACGGGCGTGCACGGCGCGAACCGCCTCGCCTCCAACTCACTCCTCGAAGGGCTCGTGTTCGCCCACCGGATCGGAGACGTCCTGCCCGCCGACCTGCCGCCGGCCGCGCCCTCCGCTCCCGTCGCCGTGCCACGGCGGTCCGCGGTGCTCGACCCCGCCGTACGCGCCGAGGTGCAGCGGATCATGGCCGCGTACGCCGGCGTGCTGCGCAGCGGCACCGGCCTCGACCGCGCGGCGGCCGAACTGGCGGCGCTGACGGACCGTACGACCGACCGGCCCCGCACCGAGGCGTGGGAGGCCACCAACCTGCACAGCGTCGCCTCGCTGATCGTCGCGGCGGCGCGGCGGCGGCAGGAGACGCGCGGCAGCCACTGGCGCGAGGACTTCCCGGACGCGAGCGAGGCCTGGCGGGGACACCTGGTCTCCGTCCTCGCGGGTGACGACGTCACGACGACCTACGAAGCGGAGACGGCATGAACGACGAACCGACGCTGCGCGCGGCCGGCCTCGATCCACAGGCTGTGGAGAACATCGTCCGGGTCGCGCTCGCCGAGGACGGCGACGCGGACGTCACCAGCGAGCCGATCTTCAGCCCCGGCTCTCGCGCGAGCGCCGACATCGTGGCGCGGCGGCCCGGGGTCGTCGCCGGCGTACCGGTCGCCTCGCTCGTCTTCCACACGGTCGGCGACGTGGACGTCGTCGCCCACGTCACGGACGGCTCCCGCGTGGCGGCGGGCGACGTCCTGCTGTCCGTCGAGGGACCGCTGCTCGCGGTGCTCCGCGCGGAGCGTACGGCCCTGAACCTCCTCACGCACCTTTCCGGCATCGCCACCGTCACCCGCGCGTGGGTCGACGCCGTGGCCGGCACCAAGGCCCAGGTGCGCGACACGCGAAAGACGCTGCCCGGCCTGCGGGCCCTGCAGAAGTACGCCGTGCGCTGCGGCGGCGGCGTCAACCACCGGATGTCGCTGAGCGACGCCGCGCTGATCAAGGACAACCACGTCGCGGCGGCCGGCTCGGTGACGGCGGCGTTCACCGCCGTACGCGCCCCCGGCCGGTGGGTCCAGGTCGAATGCGACACGCTCGACCAGGTCCGCGAGGCCCTCGACGCGGGCGCGACGTCCATCCTGCTGGACAACATGGGCCCCGACCGCCTCACCGAGGCCGTACGCCTCACCGCGGGCCGCGCCGAGCTGGAGGCCAGCGGCGGCCTCACTCTGGACGGGGCCCGAGATGTGGCCGAGACCGGTGTCGACTACCTTGCGGTGGGGGCGCTGACGCATTCGGTGCCCGCACTGGACATCGGCCTTGACCTCTCGGGAGCGGTGAGCGGACGAGCGAGCGAAGCAGGCGGCGGCACCGCCCGCGAAGCGAGCGAGGAGGCGAACGCGACCATCTGACACAGCGGGGACCTGATGCTGCTAACGATCGACGTCGGCAACACCCACACCGTCCTTGGCCTGTTCGAGGCCGAGGAGGTCATCGAGCACTGGCGGATCAACACCGACGCTCGACGCACCGCCGACGAGATCGCTGTGGTCCTCCAGGGACTCGTGCAGCAGAGCCCCCTGCTCGCCGAGACCGACATCAGCGGCATCGCCCTCTGCTCGACGGTCCCGTCCGTACTGCATGAGATGCGCGAGATGTGCCGCCGCTACTACGGCGACGTCCCCGCGGTGATCGTCGAGCCGGGCATCAAGACCGGCGTGCCGGTGCGCATGGACAACCCCAAAGAGGTCGGCTCCGACCGCATCATCAACGCCCTGGCCACGACCCACATGTACGGCGGCCCGGCCATCGTCGTCGACTTCGGCACGGCCACGACCTTCGACGCCGTCTCGGCCAAGGGCGAGTACGTCGGCGGCGCGATCGCCCCGGGCATCGAGATCGCCGTAGACGCCCTGTCCGCCCGCGGCGCCCAGCTCCACAAGGTCGAACTCGTACGCCCGCGCAACGTGATCGGCAAGAGCACGGTCGAGGCCCTGCAGTCGGGCATCATCTTCGGCTTCGCCGGCCAGGTCGACGGCGTCGTCGACCGCATGTCGGAAGAACTGGCCGACAACCCGGAGGAGGTCACGGTCGTCGCCACCGGCGGCCTGGCCCCCCTGGTGCTCGAAGAGGCCCGCACGATCGACGTGTACGAGCCCTGGCTCACCCTCATCGGCCTGCGCCTCGTCTACGAACGCAACATCAGCGTCTCAAGCTGATCAGTAGTAGAGCGTCAGCGTGAACTGGTAGGTGTCGTTGCCGACCGGATCGAACCAGATCTTGATCCGGTGCCCTTCGTGGCTCGCGTACCTGACGCATCCACCGTGGTAGCACTGCGTGACCTCCAGTCTGGAGATCGGCAGGCCGTTCTTGTTCATCCACGTGTACGTCTCGCCCTCTAGGTCCTCGTGACAGCCCTTGCGGCACGTGCCTACATACCCGAGCTCGTACGTGCGGCTGTTGCCATGGTCGATGACGAGGGACATCGTGCCGGGCGGGACCCCGTACGACACGGCGGACCAGCTCCTGAGGTACTCCCGTGGCTTGAACCACTCGAAGTAGAAGAGCGCCGGGCCGACGACGGCCACCACTAGCCCGAGTGCGGCGCAGATGACGAAGGCTTTGAGGCACCCCTTTCCCTGCGACCTGGGCGCGGGGAGGGGGTGGCGGATGCCTTGCTGAGGGCCTTGCGGCGGAGGGCCGTACGGGGATGGAGCGGTCATGGTGCGTGAGCGTACTGACTCGGTCAGTAGTACAGCGTCACCGAGAAGTCGACCGTCCCGTCCGCCGGTCGCTGGCACGTGACCTGGGCGTGGTGCCCCTCGTGGTAGTACACGAGGTAGCCGATATCGCTGAAGCAGTTCTCGACGTTCTCCTTCGTCACCCCGGGGCCCTGGGCGTCGATCCAGGCGGTGATCGCGTCGGCCGGTGCGGGAGCGCACGGCGAGAATGAGCCGCACTGCTCGGAGAAGCGCAGGTAACGCTGGTGGTTGTCGCCGTACTGGTCTCCGCCGAGGAAATGGCCCGCCGGTGTGCCGGCTTCGATCGCCCAGTCCTGGAGGATCTTCCGAGGGCGGTAGTCCGACGCGTAGTAGGCGACGCCGATGGCCAGAGTCGCGGCCGCGCCGAATGCCAGGATGACGAACAGCGGGGCCTTGCTGCGCCTGCGCGCCGGTGGAAGCCACGGTTTCGGCGGGGGACCCGCGTTCGGCCGGGGAAAGCCCGGCCCGCGTGGGCCGGGAGGCCCGGGAAAGCCCGGCCCGCGTGGGCCGTACGGAGGCGGCTGTGGGGGACTCATCGGCGGCGATCTTACGGGTTCCGCACGGTATGTGACAGGCGGTGGCCTGGTGAATGCGTTCGCGAGGCACGCGTGCCGGTCGGTAGCCTTCGGTTTCGTGAACGAGTCCCATGATGATCTTCCGGAGCAGATGCGGATCCGTCTGGAGAAGGCGGAGCGGTTGCGTGAGAGCGGGGTGGACCCGTACGCGCTCGGGTTCCCGCGTACGGCGACGATCGCCGAGGTCCGCGAGAGGCATCCTGACCTGGAGCCGGGTACCTCGACCGGGGAGAGGGTCGGGGTCACCGGCCGTGTCATGCTCGCGCGCAACACCGGCAAGCTGTGCTTCGCGACGATCCGCGACGGCAGCGGCGACATCCAGGTCATGCTGTCCCTCGCCAACGTCGGCCAGGACGCCCTGGACGCCTGGAAGCGCGACATCGACCTCGGTGACCAGGTCGGCGTCGAGGGCGAGGTCATCACGTCCAAGCGCGGTGAGCTGTCCGTCATGGCCGACCGGTACGCCCTCACCTCGAAGTGCCTGCGCCCGCTCCCGGAGAAGCACGCCGGCCTGACCGACCCCGAGGCCCGCGTACGCCAGCGCTACGTCGACCTGATCGTCAACGACGAGGCCCGGCGGATGGCGCGGCTGCGCAGCGACACGATCCGCGGCATCCGCGAGTATCTCAACGGGCGGGCGTACCTCGAGGTCGAGACCCCGATGCTCCAGCCGATCCACGGCGGAGCGGCGGCGCGGCCGTTCGTCACGCACATCAACGCGTACGACATGGACCTCTACCTGCGCATCGCCATCGAGCTGTACCTCAAGCGGCTCGTCGTCGGCGGCATCGAGAAGGTCTTCGAGATCAGCCGTACGTTCCGCAACGAGGGCGCGGACTCCACGCACAACCCGGAGTTCACGATGCTGGAGGCGTACGAGGCCTACGGCGACTACAACACGATGGCGACGCTGACCCGCGAGCTGTACCAGGCCGCCGCGGTCGCCGCCCTCGGCACGACCGTCATCGAGCACGACGGGCAGGAGGTCGACCTCGGCGGCGACGAGTGGCCGTCGGTCACGCTGTACGGCGCGGTGTCGGAGGCCGTTGGCGAGGAGCTCACCACCGAGACGCCCATCGACCAGGTACGCAAGCTGTTCGAGCCGCGCGAGCTCACGTACGACCCGGCATGGGGCCAGGGCCGCCTGGTCCAGGAGCTGTTCGAGGAGCTGGTCGAGCACACGCTGATCCAGCCGACGTTCGTCCGCGACTACCCGCTGGAGACGTCACCGCTGACCCGTCAGCACCGCGACAACCCGCTGCTGACCGAGAAGTGGGACCTCATCGGCTTCGGTACGGAGCTGGGCACCGCCTACTCCGAGCTGATCGACCCGGTGGAGCAGCGCCGGAGGCTGACGGAGCAGTCGATGCTCGCGGCCGGCGGCGACCCCGAGGCGATGCAGCTCGACGAGGACTTCCTGCGCGCCCTGGAGTACGCCATGCCCCCGACGGGCGGCGTGGGCATCGGCATCGACCGAATGATCATGGCCTTCACCGGCAAGAACATCCGCGACACGATCTTGTTCCCGCTGGTCAAGCCGGAGTGATCGTTGGGGTCATAGGTTAGCGATCGATACCGATTGCTAACCTATGACCATGGATCCGGACCAAGTGGCCGCCGCGCTACGCCAGATCAGCGACGGCTTCGCGGCCTTGGCGGACGCCATCGCGTCCGACCCGTCCGCCCCGTCGGAGGAGAGCCGCTACCGTGCGCTCCTCACCGAATGGGGCGAACGGGGCCTGACCCGCGCCGAGGCGAGCGCCCTGTTCCGAGCACACGGCTTCTCACCTCAGGCCGCCGGCGGCTGGGCCCGCCGCGACTGGCTGGAGGTACGCGCCGACGAACGCCGCTACCTCACGGACCGTTCACTCCAGTGGCTCGCCGAAAACGGAGCGCCCGATGACCAGTGACGTTTTCAGCGTCCGGCTGGAGGTCCGCGTCTACGAGGTCGACCCCCAGCTCCATCTGAACGGCGGCTTCTACATCCAGTACGCCGACCACTCACGCTTCACCTGCGTCCAGGCCGCCGGAGTCTCCGTCGAGGAACTGCTCGCCGGCGGAATCGGCCCGGTGAACCTGGAGACCGTCATCAAGTACCACGCCGAACTACGCGGCGGCGACCAGGTCGACGTCTCCTGCGCCTGGGAATGGGGTACGGGCAAGACGTACCGCGTGCACCACGTACTGAGCCGCGCCGACGGCACCATGGCCGCCGAGGTGAGCCATGTGAGCGGACTGCTCGACCTCAAGACGCGCCGGCTGATCGCCGACCCCGTACGCGAATGGCGCAGCCGAGCGGACAAGCCCGAACTCCTGGGCCTCACGTGATGCCGCCGGTCGTTCCTGCGGTGTCAGGTCTCGGACGACCAGAAGATCACTTCGACACAGTCGGATTCACCCTGCGTGCTGTACGTGCTCTTGCGCCACTGTGACGTCGTGGTCATAGCTCCTCCGCGTACGCGCTGATCATCTCCGCCGACATGTCCGGTGGCAACGCTAACGCGGCGAGTTGTGCGAAAGCCTGCTGTGTGCGGAATACCTCGGCCGGGGTGTCAATGACTTGGCTGGGTGCCCAGCCATCCGCATACGCGACATCCGGTTCGCCGGGAAGGTGCATGATCGTGAACGGCCCGACCAGCGAGTCGTGTGTGCCCGCCAACAACGGGAGTACCTGAAGGATCAAGCATGGGCGAGGCGCGATCAGGCCGATGAGCTGATCGCGCATGACATTCGCGTCACCGATTCGACGGCACAGGACCGCTTCGTCGATCACTGCGTGCAGAGCTGTGGGCGGAGTGCGATCCAGGATTTCCTGGCGGCGTGTCCGAATCTCGACCAGCCGATCAAGTTCCTCCGATGGGAGATCGCGCCCTGGCACCCGGTTGATCGCACGTATGTACGCCTCCGTTTGCAGCAGACCAGGAACGACCCGCATATCGAAGAGCTCGATCGATGTCGCGCGTCCTTGTAGATCTACAAGATCTCCGAAGGGCGTGCTGTCCTCTTGTGCCTGTTTCCCCAGGCCGGTCATGACGCCGGGGAGGCCGAAGAGGACGTCGGCATGTTCACCCAGGCCGGGTGGGGGCTTGCGGCGGCCCTGTTCGATCGAGGTGATCGTCCAGACCGACCAGGGCAGGCGGTCGGCGAGTTCTTCGCGTTTCCAGCCCATGCGTTCGCGATGGCGGCGGAGTTCGGTGCCGAAGTAGTGGGCGAAGCCGCCGGAGGTCGTCACTGGTACCGGCTCCTTGTACACGCGAGGGGAGGGCGCGGCCGTACAGACTGCATATCTTCCGCACGGTAACCGTTCGGTGACAGCCTCGTCAGGCGGAACCGGTCACAACCTGAGGAGGCCCCGATGTTCGCGAGACCCGAAGAGGTGGAGAGCCGTACCTACGTGCAGGTGGCGCACGACGCGGAGATTCATGCCCGCAGGTACCGCGAAGAGGGCGACGACGTCATCTCGCTTCGATTCGGTGACGAGCGGCTCGTGCTGGAGTTGGACGTGAGGGTGCTGCCGCGGCTGGTCGAGGCGCTCAGCGATGCTACGACAGGTGGACCGGGAGGCGTTCCAGGCCGCGCAGGATGAGGTTGTCGCGGTACGGCAGTGGTCCGGGGATCAGGGAGATGTCGCGTTCGACCAGCTTCGACAGGGCGATCTGGCCCTCCAGGCGGGCCAGTGGTGCGCCCAGGCAGAAGTGGATGCCCTGGCCGAAGGCCAGGTGGCGGGAGGCGTTCGCCGTCGTCCAGCGGGTCAGGTCCAGGCGGTCCGGGTCGGGGAAGACCTCCGGGTCGCGGTGGGCCGCGGCCAGCAGCAAAAGAATGAACTCGCCTGCTCGGATCCGTTGACCGGCCACTTCGGCGTCCTCCAGTGCCACCCTGCCGCTGAACTGCACCGGTGGGTCGTAGCGGAGCAGCTCCTCCACCACGCCCGCGACCTCGGACGGGTTCTCCCGGAACCAGGCCAGCTGCTCCGGGTCGCGCAGCAGTGCCAGCGTTCCGTTGCCGATCAGGTTGACCGTGGTCTCGTGGCCGGCGACGAGGAGGAGCACGCAGGTCGCGATCAGGTCAGAGGTGGAGAGTTCCTCGACGGCCGCCAAGGCGCTGAAGAGGTCGTCCGAAGGGGCGGCGCGGCGGCGGGTGGCGAGTTCGGTGAAGTACGTGGCGAACTCCGCGCGGGCTCGGTCGCGGGCGGCCACCTCCGACGGGGGCATCAGGAACTCCGGGTCCAGGCCGCGGGCCAGCGCGTTCGACCAGGCGGTGAACCGGTCGCGGTCCTCCGGTGGCACGCCCAGCATCTCGCTGATCACGATGACCGGCAGCGGGTGCGCCAGAGCCGCGATCAGGTCGACCGGGCCGGCCAAGGGGGACAGTAACTCGTCCACGAGTGCGGCCACCCGCGGGCGCAGCCGTTCCACCAGCCGTGCCGTGAACGCCCGGCTCACCAGCCGGCGCAGGCGCGTGTGCTCCGGCGGGTCGAGGACGAGAAAGGATCGGCGCGGTCCGGACGTCCCGTGCCCGAACCGCTGGTCGCGCAGGACCGTCGCGCACACCTCGTACGACGTGGTGAGCCACAGGCCCCGCTCCGTACGCCGCAGCGGGCCGCCCGCCCGTAGCGACCGGTACTGCGCGTACGGGTCGGCGTTGAACGAGGGCGCGTACGGGTCGAAGCCCAGTACCTCAGACGCGGAAAAAGCCACAACTCGGGCTATCCCGCGAGACGGACCCCGTCAAGAGGCTCTACGGGTGGAGGAGGTGGTGCGCGGAGTACTCGATCCGTTCGCGCGCCTGCATCAGCAGGGCCGGGATCTCGCGTTCGCGCGCGTCGTTCAGGCGCGTGACCGGGATGGAGACGCTGATCGCGTCGCGCGCGGGCCGCTGAAGGCGCAGCGCGACGCCGAAGCAGCAGACTCCGGAGCTGTTCTCCTCGCGGTCGACGGAGTAGCCGCGCCGGCGTACGACCTGGAGATCCGCCCGCAGGTCCGAATGGTCGGTCAGGGTGTTCTCGGTCTGGGCCTCAAGGTCGTCGGCGAGGATCGGGTCGGGGCGGTCGGCGAGCAGGGCCTTTCCCAGTGCCGTGCTGTGCGCCGGCATCCGGCGCCCCACGCGTACGACCGGGCGCAGGCTGTGGCGCGACGGGCGCGAGGACAGGTCCACGACGTCGTAGTCGTCGAGCCGGCCGAAGTGGACGGTCTCCCCGGTGACCTCGGCGAGCCATTCCAGCGTCTCGTGCGCCATTCCGACGACGGGGTCGCCGTCGATGTAGGAGGCGCCGACGAGCAGGGCGCGCATGCCGATCCGGTAGAGGGTGCCGGTCGGGTCGGTCTCGACCCAGCCGAGCCCAACCAGGGTGCGCAGCAGGGCGTACAGGCTGCTCTTCGGATATCCCAGTTCCTGCTGGATCTGGGTGAGGCTGTACATGCCGCCCTGGCGGGCGAAGAAGTCGAGCAGGGCGACCGTCCGCATCGCGGATTTCACGCCCGGCGCGGTCGTCTCGGATGCGTCCATCCCAGCCCCTCCGGGGCGCCCCCACAGCGCCCCACGCGTGATCCGGCGATCGCGCCGGAGCCGTCGCATAGCCTAGTCGAATTAGGTCTTGTTCATATATGCGAACAGTGGCTATGGTTGTGCACACTTTTCGCCCCACCAACGGAGGACCTCCCCATGGCCAAGATCGTTCTTGACCAGGTCGACAAGGCCTACACCAGCGAGCTCAAGGCGGTGAACCAGCTCAGCCTCGAGATCGAGGATGGGGAGTTCATGGTTCTCGTCGGGCCGTCAGGCTGCGGAAAGTCGACCGCACTCCGGATGATCGCGGGCCTGGAGGACATCACCGGCGGCGAGATCTCCATCGGTGACCGGGTGGTCAACAACCTGGCCCCCAAGGACCGCGACATCGCGATGGTGTTCCAGAACTACGCGCTCTACCCCCACATGACGGTCGAGCAGAACCTCGCGTTCGGCCTGCAGCTTCGCGGCACCTCCAAGCCGGAGATCAAGAAGCGCGTCGGCGAGGCGGCCAAGATGCTCGGCCTCGACACGTACCTCAAGCGCAAGCCGGCCGCCCTGTCCGGTGGTCAGCGCCAGCGCGTCGCGATGGGCCGCGCGATCGTCCGTGAGCCCCAGGCGTTCCTGATGGACGAGCCGCTGTCGAACCTCGACGCCAAGCTCCGTGTCTCAATGCGCGCCTCGCTGAACCAGCTCCACGAGCGCCTCGGTGTCACCACCGTCTACGTCACGCACGACCAGGTCGAGGCCATGACCCTCGGCGACCGCGTCTGCGTGCTCCGCGAGGGCAACCTCCAGCAGGTCGACACCCCGCAGAACCTCTTCGACAGCCCGGTGAACCTGTTCGTCGCGGGCTTCATCGGCTCGCCGTCGATGAACTTCGTCACCGCCGAGCTCACCTCGGACAACCGCGTCACCTTCGCCGGTTTCGACCTGCAGGTGCCGGCCGACACGTTCCAGAACAAGCCGGGTCTGGAGGACTACAAGGGCAAGCAGGTCATCCTCGGCATCCGTCCCTCCGACTTCGAGGACTCCGGCCACAGCGGTCAGGACTGGCCGACCGTCCCGGTGCACGCGGACGTCACCGAGGAGCTCGGCAGCGAGATCAACGTGATCTTCACGATCGACGCCCCGCCGGTGGAGCACAAGGACACCGCCGACCTCGCCAGCGACGCCGACGAGGACGACGCAGCGATCCCGCTCGCCGACAACAAGGCGCTGTGGACCGCCCGCGTCAACGCGCGCTCCCACGTGCGTCCGGGTCAGGACATCGAGCTGGCCGTCGACACGAGCCGCCTGCACTTCTTCGACCTGGAGAGCGGCCTGGCCATCGGCCACCCGCAGACCGCGCGCGCCGAAGCCGCCGCCGTCTGACGAACGCCGACAGGGGGCGGCCCGACAGGGCCGGCCCCTCAGGCGGACTCCCGCACCACCAGCGTGGGAGCCAGTACGAGTTGCCGGTGCGTGTGATCGCCGCCCTCGCTCGCCTCTGACAGGGCGAGCTCGGCGGCGGTCCAGCCCAGTTCGCGCCGTGGCTGGCGGACGGTCGTGAGGGGTACGACGGCCGTCGAGGCGATCTCGATGTCGTCGTAGCCGACCACGCAGATCTCCTTCGGGACCTTCACACCGCGCCGCAGGAGCTCGTTCACCAGCCCGACCGCCATCAGGTCGTTGGCGCAGAACACCCCGGTCGGCAGCGGATCCATGTCCAGCAGGCGCTGCGCGGCCTCTTTGCCCGCCGTCAGCGTCATCTCGTGGTGCACGAGAGTGGTCAGCGACTCCTCGCCGAGGCCGGCGCGGCGTGCGGCGTCCATGGCGCCCGCGTAGCGGTCCTGGATCGGCCCCGCCCACAGTGGCCCGGTCACGAAGACCATCCGGCTGTGTTCGCGCGTCAGCAGGTGTCCCAGGGCGATCTCGCCGCCGGCGACGTGGTCGACGCGGACCGAGCAGACGCCCTCGGAGCGGCGGTCGAGGAGTACGACGGCGAAGCCGCGGTCGCGGAGGTCCGCGATGCGCCGGGGATCGAGGCCGACGGGCGCGATGATGACCCCGCTGACGAGTTGCTCCTCAAGGAAATCGAGGCAGCGCTGTTCCTTGTCGGTGGAGCCGTCGCTCGTACACCACAGGGCGTCGAAACCGTCCGTGTTCATCGCGGCTTCGGCGCCGCGCGCGATATCGGTGAAATACGGATTGTCAACACTCTCCAACACCACGCCGAGGGTCCGGCTGCGGCCCTGGCGGAGCTGACGCGCGCTCTCATTCCGTACGAAGCCGAGTTCCCCGATGGCCGCCTGCACGCGTACGCGGGTCGCTTCGGCCACCAAGTTTGGCCGGTTTAGGACATTCGAAACTGTCCCAACGGAGACACCTGCGCGCATCGCCACCTCTTTGATGCTGATGCGCGGCAACGCCGTCTCCTCCTCCTGAGACACGGTTTTCGCAGGTTAATAGGTGCGAACAACTGTGTCCTATGTGTTATGTAGCAGCGCGAATCCATGCGTGTACCCGGCGTAACATTCAAACGCTTGACGGTCCGGATCCGGCCGCCTAGCGTTCCGGATCGAAGCGTAGCTTGAAACGATTCACGATCTTTGCCGGGATCGCTACTCGACGGGATGGGGGCGAAAGTCACACCGATGACCCCTCCCGGATACGTGCTGGATTCAGGTCCCGGCGACTCTGCCGGGACGTTCCCTCGCGCACCCGAGGTGACGTCCCTTCTAGCAACACCAACGAATGAATCGTTACGTGGAGTTCCCGTGCCGCGCAGCCCAATGGGCAGAACGGCCACCTCCGGTCAAGCACCTTCAGGCCTACCCGTACCCATGCGGCCACCCGCCGCATCCCCGCGGTCATCACCAGGGACGAGGGAGGACGGAGTGGAACAGGCCACACTCACACGCCGTGGCACCGATGATCCGCGTCTGAGCGAGGATGAGCTCCGGTTGCTCGCTCAGATCGCCACCGGTGTCACCGCTGATGTGGCAGCGCGAAAACTCGAGTTGAGCGCGCGTACGTTGCGGAGGCGACTGCGATCGATCTGTGACCGGCTCGACGTCAACACCCCCATCGAGGCCGTGGTCTGGGCGGCCCGGCGACAGTTGATCTGAGGGCTCCGCAGGCTGCCCGCTGATGCCCCGGCCTCCGGCCGCGGGCTAGGGTCACCTGTTTGTGGAGACAGCGATCCGCCGCGCTCGCGCGACCGACGTCAGGGCGATCCGGCGGCTGGTGGACGTGCACGCCGGCCGGCTGCTGGCCAAGCCGACGGTCACGCTGTTCGAGGACGTCCAGGAGTTCTGGGTCGCGGAGGATCGTGAGACCGGTGAGGTGATGGGGTGCGGTGCCCTCCACGTCATGTGGGAGGACCTCGCGGAAGTCCGTACGGTCGCCGTCGATCCGGCGTACCGCGGGCACGGGGTAGGGCACCGCATAGTGGCGCGTCTCCTGGAGACCGCGCGGGAGCTGGGCGTACGACGTGTGTTCTGCCTGACGTTCGAAGTGACGTTCTTCTCGCGGCACGGCTTCCGGCCGCAGCAGGGTGCCCCTGTGTCGCATGAGGTCTACGAGGAACTCCTGCGCTCCTACGATGACGGTGTCGCGGAGTTCCTCGACCTCGATCGGGTCAAGCCGAACACCCTGGGGAACACCCGCATGCTGCTGCGTCTGGAAGGTGACCGATGAGTGAGGCCCATCCCCCGTACGGGCGGGCCGCGGGGTACGAAGAGCCGGTCGAGGAGCTGTCCCTGGCTCCCATACGCCGCCGGGCCGGCGCGCGGGTGATCGACGCCGGCCTGCTGGGCATCGTCGGCTTCGCGCTGATCCTGCCGTTCATGGTCGCCGCCGTCGGCCTGAAGGAGCCGGGCAGCCACGCGAAGGACAACCCCAGCGTCTGGACGGGCCCGGCCATCGGCGGCTGGATCCTCGTCGTGGCGATCCTGCCCTTCATGTACGAGGCGTTCCAGCTCGCCATGTGGGGCCAGACGCTCGGCAAGCGGGCCCTCGGCCTGCGCGTGCTGACCGAGACGGGCGAGGCGATGACGCCGGCCCAGGCGATCGCGCGCGCGGCCGTCAACAACGTCGTGTACCTGTTCGGCTGCGGTATCGGCACCGTGATGGCCTACCTGTGGGCGATCTGGGACGAGCCGCTGCACCAGTCCCTCCACGACCGCCTCGCCGGCACCGTCGTGGTCGACGACAGGGAGTACGCGGAGGAATGACCGAGGAGACCACGGCCGTGATCGCGGAGCCGTCGCAGCGGCTCGTCGCCCGGCTCGTCGACACGCTCATCGTCGGCGTCCCGATCGCCACCGCCGCGACCGAGCTGTTCCCGCGCCAGACCGCGCAGACCGTCGTCGCGCCCGTCGGCTTCGCCGCCGTCTTCCTCGTGTACGAGATCGTGCAGCTCATCCTGTGGGGGCGCACCGTCGGCAAGCGCCTCACTGGCATCGCCGTGGTCTCGGCCGACGGGGAGCCGCTGAGCGTACGCCAGGCGCTGGTGCGGGCGGCGATCTACGCGTTGCCGCCCGCCGCGCGTCCCGTCCCCGTGCTCAACGTCTTCGCCACGATCTTCTGGCTGGCCGAGGTGGGGCTCGTCTTCGAGGGGACGAGCCGCCAGGCCCTGCACGACCGCGTCGCGGGCACGCTGGTCGTCGACACGAGGGTCCCCGTCTCAGATCAGGCGTAGCTGCCGGTCGCGCGGGCGGCGCTTGGCCGTCTCGGGGCGCGTGACGTACCGGCCCGGGATCGCGCCGAGGAACGGCGACGGCTCGCGGCGCCGCGTGGACGACAGGTGGAGGTACGCCTGGGCCCGCGTCATCCCGACGAAGAACAACCGCCGTTCCTCCGCCTCGTCGCCGCCCGGCAGCCGCATGGGCAGCAGGCCGTCCTCGCAGCCGACGATGAACACCACGGGGAACTCCAGGCCCTTCGAGGCGTGCAGCGTGAGGAGCGCGATCCGGTCGGCGCGCGGGTCGAGGGTGTCGACCTCGGCGCCGAGGGCCAGCTCGCCGAGGAACGCCTCCAGGTCGTCGCCGCACCGCGCCGCGAGCGGGCCGAGCAGCTCCGCCGCCGTACGCAGGTCGACCTCGTCATGGGCCTTGTCATGGGCTTCGGAGAGCACGCCGACGGCCGCGCGTACCCGCCCGGCGAGCGGGCCGCCGTGGTGCCGCAGCTCGTGCGCCACCGCGCGTACGCCCGGCCGTTTGATCAGCCGGTCGTGCGAGCGCTTCTGGTACGGCAGGCCGGCGCGCGTCAGCGCCTCCATGACGGCCTCGGACTGCGCGTCCGTGCGATAGAGGACCGCGATGTCGGAGAAGTCGAAATGGTCGGTGTGGTGGCCGTCGGCCCGCCCGGAGTCCAGGGAGTGGAACGACGAGCCGCCGAGCATCCGGTCGATCGTCGACGCCACGAACTCCGCCTCGGCCTGGGCGTCGGCGCTCTCGTGCACGCGGATCAGCTCGTCGCCGGACCGCTGCGGCGACAGCTCACGGTCCGGTACGAGGCTGGTCGCCGCGATCGCGCCCGCCGCGCCGTGCACGATCGCCGGCGCGGAACGGTAGTTGCGGGTGAGCTGAACGGTCGTCGCCGACGGGAAGTCCTCGGCGAACCGCAGGAAGAACCCGACGTCGGCGCCGCGGAACGCGTAGATCGCCTGGTCGGGGTCGCCGATCGCGGTGATCTGCCCGTCCTCGCCCGTGAGCAGGCCCAGGAGGGCGTACTGCGTCTCGTCGACGTCCTGGTACTCGTCGACGCTGATCCAGGGCCAGCGCGCACGGTAGGCCGCCGCGAGGTCGGGGTCGGCGCCCAGCAGCGCGACCGGCAGCCGCAACAGGTCGGTGAAGTCGGCGAGGTCACGCTCACGCAACCGCTTCTCGAACGACGTACGGACCTCGGACCCGGCCTCCTCGATCTCGGCGAGCAGCCGCCGAGCCTCCTTGTCGGAACCGGCCATCTCCCGCGCGATGTCGAACCGCTCGGACTCGTCGGCGACCCGGAACTCCGCGGACAGCCCCGCACGCTCGTACTGCTCCCGCAGGATCCGCACGCCCAGGCCGTGAAAGGTCGCGACGGTGAGCCGCCGGGCCACACCGGGCAGCAGGGAGTCCAGCCGCTCCCGCATCTCGTCCGCCGCCCGGCGCGTGAACGTGATCGCCAGACACTCTTCGGGCGCGACACCACGCTCACCGACGAGGTGGGCGATCCGGTGCGTGAGCGTACGCGTCTTCCCGGTGCCGGGCCCCGCGATGATCAGCAACGGCCCACCGGGATGCGCGGCGGCCACCCGCTGCTCCGGATCGAGCCCATCGAGCACCGAACCCCCGCCCGCGGGGCCGGTGGTCGCGGGGCCGGTGGTGGCGGGGGCAGCGTCCGTTGCGGCGTGGGAGCCGTGTCGTGCCGGGCCGTTTCCGTCGCCGTTTCCGACGGGGGCGCCGTTCCGGGGGGCGGGGACCCGGCCCCGTACGGCGTGGGAGCCGTTCCGGGACGGAGGCGGTGCGGCGTCGGAGCCGCCCTGGCCGGGTGCGGAGGCGGCCTCAGAGGCGGTCTCAGGGCCTTTGCGGGCCCTCGTGGGACCGTTCCCGGGGGCGGGCGCCGTCGTGGCGGTGTCCGGCGCGTCCGTGCCGTGGGTGCCTTCTTCCGCCTCGGCGTCCTCGACGGCTTCGAGGATGTCCTGCTGGCCCTCGATCGGCGGGTCCATCTCGGAGTCGGCCTCGGGTTCCGCTGGTACCTCCGCGGAAGGTGGGGCCGGTGAGGGCTGGGCGGCGGGCATGGGCGCGGGGAGGTCGAACAGGCCGGTGTCGTCCGGGTCGCCGGTGAGGCCGACCGCGCGCTTGCCCTCGCGGCGGAGCTCGCCGGGTTCGAAGAGGTGGATCTCGCCGTACTCGCCGTCGTACCCGGCGTCGCGGATCACCGTGCCGCGTCGTAGCCGGCCGATCGCCTCGGAGAGGAGTTCTCCGCCGGCGGCGCGAATGTCGTCGAGTGGCACGTCGTCCAGGATCGAGAGTTCCGGGCCGAGTGCGGAGACGAGTTCGGCGATGTGCCCGAGGACCGATTTCGACCTCGGCCCGACGCCGCGGATCTCGCTCACGATCTCGGGCAGGGGAATGAGGTTGCGGAAATCGGCCGCGCCCTCGGGCCGACGGCCTTCCGGGTGGAGCGCCAGATCCTCGACGCGGCTCAGTACGCCGACGGTCAAGGGCCTTCCGCAGGTCGGGCAACGGCCGTCGACTGCCTTGGTTTCGCCCGGTTCGAGACGGACCCCGCATTTCCGGTGGCCGTCGAGATGGTATTTGCCCTCCTCCGGAAAGAACTCCACGCTGCCGGCGTAGCCGTCGCCGGTCTCCAGTGCGGCGCGCAGGGCGTAATAGTCCATGTCGGCCGTGAACATCGACGCCTCGCGCGCAAGTGCCGGCGGCGAGTGCGCGTCCGAGTTGCTCACGAGGCGGTAGTTGTCGAGAGACGGGACACGCCAGTTCATCAGCGGGTCTGAGGACAGGCCGGTCTCGACCGCGAAGATATGGTCCGCCAGATCTGCATAGCAGTCGGCGACCGCGTCGAATCCCGACTTCGAACCCAGCACCGAGAACCACGGCGTCCATACGTGCGCCGGGATCAGATACGACCCTGGGTCGCTCTGCAGAGTGATCTCAAGGAGATGGCGGGAGTCGAGCCCGAGGATCGGGCGTCCGTCCGAGGCGAGGTTGCCGATCTTCGCCAGCGCCGCCGTGATCCGCTCGGCCGCCTCGAACGAGGGCGCATAAAGAAGGTGGTGCACCTTCCGCGTTCGTTCGCCCTTTTTGTAGATGGTCGAGATCTCGACCGAGAGCAGAAATCGAACCGGGGTGCGGCAGGCGGGCGGGAGAGTACGGCTCACTCGCCGCTCGAGGTCGGGCCGGAGGCGGAAGAGACCGGGTTCTGCGGGCACCAGGTTCTCCCGGAGCTCCTCCATCCAAGCGGGGTGGGTGAAATCGCCGGTGCCCACCACCGATACGCCTTTGCGGGCGGCCCACCAGGCGAGGTGCTCAAGGTCGCAGTCCTTGCTGCAGGCGCGGGAGTACTTCGAATGGATATGAAGGTCCGCGTAGAAGGTCACGTCGTAGCCCGTCGTCTCTCGGATCGTCCTGCGCTGCCGCATTGGATCCTGTCACGCACGGGCTACTTATGATCGCCGGTTGGGTACGGCCGACGGTTTCCGCGACGAGTGTTGCCTGCTCGTGATCGCGGGCAGGGGCGATCCCGTGCGGTACCTGCATTCCGCGACGGTCGCTGACTGGTTAAGTGGCTGTATTGGGGGGATACGCGAGGTTGGGAATGTGGGGGTGTGCCCCGTTTTTCGGACCACGGTACGCGTACCGGGCGACGCTCGTCCGGTGGTTCGTGCATCCGGCGGACGGGAACTCAGGCCCAGGGTAGCGCGTTGGGTGCGGCATTGCAGAGCGTCTGTGCACTCTGGGGCCCCTGTCGGCCCGTACGGCGGTAAAGAGGGTCGGTGTGCGGCCGCTGAGGCGCTGCGAGACAATTTCCAGGTAGAGGTCCGTGGATGCCCAGTCGTCTTGGGCGATGGCCTCCGATAACGCGAGATACGGAAGGCGTGGCGGCGATGTGGAACGACCTTGCGGCGCTCGCACCCCCTCTCACGGTGGCAGCCGTGTTCTGTGCGGGCGTGTTCTGGGTGGTGCGGCGAGAGATGGGCGGTAAGCGGCGGCGTGAAGACACACGTGAGAAGCGTCGAGCTGGACAGTAACCTCTGGGCAACGGGATCGATTGCGGGGGATTACGCTCCGTAACACGCGTGCTAAACTTCTGCAGTGTGTTGAATTGTCATCGGGAGCCGCGCAGGTATATCTTTGGCAACCGAATGCAGTTTGCTCCGGTGAAAGGTCAGTCTCCATGGCAGAGCAGATCATTAAGCGCCTCATCGACGACATCGATGGTGGCGAGGCAGAGGAGACCGTTCAGTTCTCTCTCGACGGTGTCCCCTATGAGATCGATCTGAGCAGCGCCAACGCTAAGAAGGTGCGCGATTCTCTGGCGCCGTACGTGGAGCACGCGCGCAGGGCCGGCAGTGGGGGTGCTGGTGGCCGTCGGCGTCGTAGCCGTGCTGCTTCGAGTCGTGAGCGCAGCGCGGACATCCGCGCCTGGGCCAAGGCCCGTGGCATCAAGGTGAACGAGCGCGGGCGTATCCCGGCGACTGTCGTCGAGGAGTACGAGCGCGCGCACTGATCCGCTAGCGACAGTGAACGATGTGCGGGCCCGTCGTCCTAGATAGTGGACGACGGGCCGTTCGCTTGCGGCGTAGGGGGAACATCGCGGGCCCGCACGGTAGTTGGATGAGGATGAACAGCCTTAGCCGGGGGAAGGTCTTCTGATGGGAGTAACCGAGGCGGCGTCCACCGGGCGGGCTAGCATGCGGAAGGACAGAGTCGGACATACCGGCTACTGCCCAACCGCTCTGTGAGGAGCGACGAGATGTTCGAGAGGTTTACGGACCGCGCGCGGCGGGTTGTCGTCCTGGCTCAAGAAGAGGCCAGGATGCTCAATCACAACTACATCGGCACCGAGCACATCCTCTTGGGCCTCATCCACGAGGGCGAAGGGGTCGCCGCCAAGGCTCTGGAGAGTCTGGGCATCAGCCTCGAGGCCGTGCGCCAGCAGGTCGAAGAGATCATCGGCCAGGGACAGCAGGCGCCTTCGGGACATATCCCGTTCACTCCGCGGGCTAAGAAGGTTTTGGAGCTTTCGCTTCGGGAGGCTCTGCAGCTCGGCCACAACTACATCGGGACCGAGCACATCCTGCTCGGCCTGATCCGTGAGGGTGAGGGTGTAGCGGCTCAGGTGCTGGTGAAGCTGGGCGCCGATTTGAATCGCGTCCGCCAGCAGGTCATCCAGTTGCTGCACGGGTACCAGGGCAAAGAGCCCGCGGCGTCCGGCGGTCCGTCTGAGGCCGCTCCGTCGACGTCACTGGTCCTCGACCAGTTCGGGCGGAACCTGACCCAGGCGGCCCGCGAGGGCAAGCTGGACCCTGTCATCGGCCGTGAGAAAGAGATCGAGCGGGTCATGCAGGTGCTGTCCCGCCGTACCAAGAACAACCCGGTGCTGATCGGTGAGCCCGGCGTGGGTAAGACCGCGGTCGTCGAGGGGCTGTCCCAGAAGATCGTCAAGGGCGAGGTGCCCGAGACGCTCAAGGACAAACAGCTCTACACGCTCGACCTCGGCGCGCTGGTCGCCGGATCCCGCTACCGCGGTGACTTCGAGGAGCGCCTGAAGAAGGTGCTCAAGGAGATCCGCACCCGGGGCGACATCATCCTGTTCATCGACGAGCTGCACACGCTCGTCGGAGCGGGCGCGGCCGAGGGCGCTATCGACGCCGCGAGCATCCTCAAGCCGATGCTCGCGCGCGGTGAGCTCCAGACCATCGGCGCCACCACGCTCGACGAGTACCGCAAGTACCTCGAGAAGGACGCGGCTCTGGAGCGGCGTTTCCAGCCGATCCAGGTGGCCGAGCCTTCCCTCAGCCACACCATCGAGATCCTCAAGGGTCTGCGTGACCGCTACGAGGCGCACCACCGGGTGTCGATCACCGATGGCGCCCTGGTCGCCGCCGCCCAGCTCGCGGACCGCTACATCAGCGACCGGTTCCTCCCGGACAAGGCGATCGACCTGATCGACGAGGCCGGGTCGCGCATGCGCATCCGCCGGATGACCGCGCCGCCGGACCTCCGCGAGTACGACGAGAAGATCGCGAACGTACGGCGTGAGAAGGAGTCCGCGATCGACGCGCAGGACTTCGAGAAGGCCGCCGCCCTCCGCGACAGCGAGAAGCAGCTCCTGCAGGCCAAGGCCCAGCGGGAGAAGGAGTGGAAGGCCGGCGACATGGACGTCGTCGCCGAGGTGACCGAGGAGCTGATCGCGGAGGTTCTCGCGACGGCCACCGGCATCCCGGTCTTCAAGCTCACCGAGGAGGAGAGCGCCCGTCTGCTCCGCATGGAGGACGAGCTGCACCGGCGGGTCATCGGCCAGAACGACGCCATCAAGGCGCTGTCCCAGTCGATCCGGCGTACCCGCGCCGGCCTGAAGGACCCCAAGCGCCCGGGTGGATCGTTCATCTTCGCCGGCCCCTCAGGCGTCGGCAAGACGGAGCTGTCCAAGACGCTCGCCGAGTTCCTCTTCGGCGACGAGGACGCGCTCATCCAGCTCGACATGTCCGAGTTCATGGAGAAGCACACCGTCTCGCGGCTGTTCGGGTCCCCGCCCGGATACGTCGGCTACGAAGAGGGCGGCCAGCTCACCGAGAAGGTGCGGCGCAAGCCGTTCTCCGTGGTCCTGTTCGACGAGATCGAGAAGGCCCACCCCGACATCTTCAACTCCCTGTTGCAGATCCTGGAAGACGGTCGCCTGACCGACGCCCAGGGCCGGGTGGTCGACTTCAAGAACACCGTCGTCATCATGACCACGAACCTCGGTACGCGCGACATCTCCAAGGGCCTGTCGGTCGGCTTCGCACGCGAGAACGACGAGCAGGGCTCGTACGACCGGATGAAGGCGAAGGTCAACGAAGAGCTCAAGCAGCACTTCCGGCCCGAGTTCCTCAACCGTGTCGACGACACGGTGGTCTTCCACCAGCTCACCCCGAAGGAGATCATCCAGATCGTCGATCTGATGATCGCCAAGGTCGACGATCGCCTCAAGGATCGCGACATGGGCATCGAGCTGCGCCAGGACGCCAAGGACCTCCTCGCCGAGCGGGGCTACGACCCCGTCCTGGGCGCACGGCCCCTGCGCCGTACGATCCAGCGGGAGATCGAGGACAACCTGTCCGAGAAGATCCTGTACGGCGAGCTGCACGCCGGCGAGATCGTCATGGTCGGCGTGGAAGGCACCGGAGAGACGGCGAAGTTCACCTTCAACGGCGAACCGAAGCCCGACTCGGTCCCTGACTCCCCGCCCCCCACGGACGAGGTCGTCAACCACCCGTGACGCAGACGACAACGGACCCCGCGCGACCGCGCGGGGTCCGTTTCGTTTCGCCAGGCGTCAGGCGTCAGGCCGCGAGAAAGACCTCGATGTCCGCGAAGTGCCCCGGTGCTTTGGCGAGCTTGGCGTCGCTGGTCACCAGCGGGCAGTCCAGCGCTTCGGCGAGTGCGACGTAGGAGGCGTCGTAGGCGGTGAGATTCTCGCGGAGCGTCCAGATGCGATCGGCGAGACCGGCCATCGAATACCGGGTGATGACGAGGTCGCCGTACGCGTCACGTGCGTCGTCGGCGCGGTCGGTGCTGAGCTTCTTCCCGCGTACGAGTCCGCGCAGTCCGCTGAGGAATTCCACGTCGAGCAGGTGTGGCGCGTGGAGGTGGGCGGCGCCGAGACGTCTCAGGAGGGCCGGATCCGGAGTGCGCGCCTCGAAGGCATGGAGGAGCGCCGACGAGTCGGGGACCACCATGATCATTCCCGGCGTCCTTCCTCGATGGCGGTGAGGATGTCGTCGACGGTCGGCCCGTCCTGGCGCGCGCGCCGTGCGGCGCGCGCGAACACGTCGGCCTGTGTCGGAGTGCGCGCAAGCTCGGTGATCTGCCGCAGGAGGTATTCGGAAACGGACAGCCCCTCCGCCGCCGCGCGTGCGCGCACCGTCGAATGGACGTCCTCGGGCACGTTGCGGATCTGCAGGTGCGTCATACGTCGAGCGTACATGCATGATGCATGATCGACATGCATCATGCATGTCACTCAGGTGGGCAGGGCGTAGCGGCCGTCGTCGAGGGGGTCGATGAGGCCGTCCTCGATCAGGCTGGACAGGGCGCGTTCGCGTTGGGGGACGTTGTCCCAGGCGTCGTCCAGGGCCGGTTTCTCCACCGGGTGGTCGGAGGCGCGTAGGACGGCCAGGAGGCGGCCTCGGCACTGGCGGTCGGTGCCGGCGTACGTCTGGCCCTTTCTCGGTGGGCCGTCGTGGGGTGGTTTGCCCGACAGGCGCCAGGTGCATTCGGCGGCGACGGGGCAGTCGGCGCAGCGAGGGCTGCGGGCCGTGCAGACCAGGGCGCCCAGCTCCATCACGGCCACCGCCCAGCGGGCGGCGACCGCGGGCTCGGCCGGGAGCAGGGACTCCGCCAGGCGTACCTCGGCGGCCGTCTGGGCCTTCGGCGGGTACTCCACGCCGGTCACCAGGCGGGCCAGGACACGGCGGACGTTGGTGTCCAGTACGGCGTGGCGGCGGCCGTACGCGAAGCTCGCGACCGCGGCGGCGGTGTACGCGCCCACGCCCGGCAGCGCCCGCAGCCGATCGTAGTCGGCGGGGACCTCGCCCTCGTGGCGCTCCACGATGGCCCGTGAGCTCGCGTGGAGGTTCAGGGCGCGCCGTGGGTACCCGAGGCGGCCCCAGGCCCGTACGGCCTCTCCAGGGGGCTCCTCGGCGAGCGCGCGAGGCGTGGGCCAGCGCTTCAGCCACTCCTCGTACACGGGCATGACCCGGGCCACAGGGGTCTGCTGGAGCATGATCTCGCTGACCAGTACGGCCCAGGGCGAGGCGTCGGGGCGGCGCCAGGGGAGGTCTCGGGCATGCGTGGCATACCAGGTCAGAATGGGTTCGGCATAAGTCGGCTGGTGCATGACGGAATCGATCCTGGCACGGCGGGTCGCGGCATCTCGCCATGATCGAAAAAGCATACTGAACGTATGGACGCAGACACCGAGCGTATTGACCGTCTGGACCCTGAGCCCGAGGATCAGGGGGAGGCGGACGCGTACTGGCGTCGCCGCGTGTACGTCCTCGCCGCCGGCATCGCCGCCGTCGGCCTGGTCGCGTGGTCCTGCTCCGGCTCCAGCGACAAGAAGCCCACCGCCCAGGTCCGCAACGCCGCCGTCGCGGTGAGCCCCACGGCGACACCGACCGGCTCGGCGGGCCCTCTCCCGACCGCGACAGTGACCGTCACGGCGTCCCCGTACCTGGCGCCGCCGGTACCGCGCCGCAGCGGCGACCGCTGCGACGACGGCAGCGTGGTCCTGGGCCTGATGCCGACGGGCACGGTGTTCAAGGGCAAACAGCACCCGAGGTTCGGCCTGAGCGTGGTGAACACCGGCCGCCGAGGCTGCACGTTCGACGTGGGCCCGAAGGCCCTCCAGGTCCGCATCGCCTCCGGCACGGACCGCGTATGGTCATCCGCCCAGTGCACGAACGGCACCGGCTCGACCCTGCAACTACTCCGCCGAGGCGTCCCGTACCTGGCCACGGTCGACTGGGACCGCAAACGCTGCGACGGCACGTCAAAGGCCAACCCCGGCACGTACGTGATCACCGCCACGGCCAACGGCACCAAGCCCCAACGCCAGATCTTCCGCCTTCGCTGAGCATTTCCGCGGTGTTGTTCTGTCGCGTGCCTGTACGGGGCGGGGCGCGCGGATCGAGGTTTTCGCGTGGGCGCGGGTGCGGGTCGGCTGACTGGTGCGGGCCCTGTGGCTACGACGGGGCTCGCAGTCGGTTGCGGTAGGACACGGCGGGGGTGGCTGAACGGCGCGGGCCCGAAGCCGTCAGAGCGGGCGCCGTCATTCCTGCCGGATGGCCGGAGAGAGGCCTGGCTCGCTCATGCGGTAGCGGCCGGCGCGGGGGGGGTCGGGGAAGCCGCCAAATCACGCGTGGAGCGCGCCCCGAGCCGCCGCGCGGAGCGCGGCGAAATCACACGTACCGCTCCAGGATCGAGGACTCGGCGAGGCGGGAAAGGCCTTCGCGGACGCTGCGGGCGCGTGATTCGTCCACGCCGCCCACCGTCTGCAGGTCGTCGATGCTGGCCGCGAGCAGCTTCTGCAGCCCTCCGAAGTGCTCCACCAGCCGTTCCACCACGAGGCTCGGCATCCGGGGGACCTTGGCCAGCAGCCGGTACCCCTTCGGGCTGACCGGGATGTCCAGCGGGTCGTTACCGGAGAAGTCCAGAACCTCCGCCACGGTCGGCAGATCCAGCAGCTCCGTGGCCGACAGACGGTTCAAAGAAGACAGAACGCTGGAGACCTGGCGCCGCCCACGCTCATCAGGCTGGTAGTCCAGAACGATCAGCTCACGGTCGATGTCGACGCCCGACACCAGCTCATCAAGCTGAAGCGAGAGCAGACGGCCGTCCGTGCCCAGCTCCACCACGTAGCCGTTGATCTCGTCGGCGATCCGGCGGACCATCTCCAGACGCTGGACCACGGCGCTCACGTCACGGACGGTGACGAGATCCTCGATCTCCAGGGCGGAGAGAGTGCCCGAGACCTCGTCCAGGCGCAGCTTGTAGCGCTCCAGCGTCGCCAGGGCCTGGTTGGCGCGGGACAGGATCGCGGCCGAGTCTTCCAGGACGTAGCGCTGGCCCTCCAGGTACAGGGCGATGATGCGCATCGACTGGCTCACGGACAGCACCGGATAGCCGGTCTGGCGGGCCACTCGCTCGGCCGTACGGTGGCGGGTGCCGGATTCTTCCGTCGGGATGGTCGGGTCGGGCATCAGGTGGACGCCCGCGCGGACGATGCGGGTGCACATGCCGTCGATGACGATCGCGCCGTCCATCTTGGCGAGTTCGCGGAGGCGGGTGGAGGAGAATTCGACGTCGAGTTGGAAGCCGCCCGTGCACAGGCCGGCGACGACCTTGTCGTACCCAAGAACGATCAGGGCGCCGGTGTGGCCGCGCAGGATGCGTTCCAGCCCGTCTCGGAGCTGCGTCCCAGGAGCGATGGCGGCAAGGGTTGCGCGCCGACGCTCGTCTTTACCCTTGTCATGTGCTGGCACGTGACCCCCGGAGGTCGCTGGACGGCGGTCAGTTTATCGGGGAACGCGATGGCCGGCCTCCTCCCTTCGTCTCATAGCGGACAGCGCGCGGTCATCCTCCAGAGCCATGCTTTGCGAAGGCGATGTCGAGAGCCGACCACACGGCATCTACTTCCACAACATGCATACCCTCATCTGTGACAATCGTGCCTGCCTGGTGACGAGCCGGATCCATCGACCCCGCCGGGACGACGGCACGGCGGTATCCGAGGCGCGCGGCCTCGGAGAGGCGGCGCTTGGCGGCCTGTACGCCGCGGACCTCTCCGGCCAGGCCGACCTCGCCGAACGCGACCATGTCGGAGGGCAGCGAGGCGTCGCTCGCGGCGCCGGTTACGGCGAGGGCGACCGCCAGGTCGACGGAGGGCTCGCTGAGGCGTACGCCGCCGACGGTCGCGGTGTAGACGTCGCGGTCGTGGAGTTTGATGCCGGCGCGGCGTTGCAGCACGGCGAGCATCATCGCGACGCGCGAGGAGTCGAGGCCGGAGGTCATGCGGCGCGGGTTCGCCAGGGGTGAGGGGGCCACGAGGGACTGGACCTCGGCGACGAGCGGGCGGCGGCCCTCCAGGGTGACCGTCACGCAGGTGCCGGGGGCGGGTTTGTCCTGGCGGGTCAGGAACAGGCCGCTGGGGTCGGGCAGGCCGATGATGCCGGTCTCGGACAGGTCGAAGCAGCCCAGCTCGTCGGTCGGGCCGTAGCGGTTCTTCACCGCGCGGATCATGCGCAGGCGGCTGTGCCGGTCGCCGTCGAAGTAGAGGACGACGTCGACGAGGTGCTCCAGCACGCGAGGGCCGGCGATGGAGCCGTCCTTGGTGACGTGGCCGACGACGACCGTGGTGATGCCGCGCTCCTTGGCGACCCGGATGAGGTTGGCGGCGACCTCGCGCACCTGGCTCACGCCGCCGGGGGCGCCCTCGATCTCGGCGGAGCCGATCGTCTGGATCGAGTCGACGACGATCAGCTCGGGCGCGACGGAGTCGATCTGGCCGAGGACGGCGGCGAGGTCGGTCTCGGCGGCGAGGTAGAGCTTGGGGGCGACGGCGCCGACCCGGTCGGCGCGCAGGCGCACCTGCTCGGCGGACTCCTCGCCGGTGATGTAGAGCACCGGCCCGCGCGCGGCGTGCAGGGCCGCGACCTCCAGCAGGAGGGTCGACTTGCCGATGCCGGGCTCGCCGGCCAGCAGCAGCACGGCGCCGGGCACGAGGCCGCCGCCGAGGACGCGGTCGAACTCGTCGAGGCCGGTGGCGACGGTCTTGGAGGCCTGTACGTCGACGTCGCCGATCGGGCGGGCCGGCGCGCTCACCGGGCCGGCCGAGACGACGCGGGCGGGCTTGGCGGCGCCGGCCACCTCGACCGTGCCCCACGCCTGGCACTCGCCGCAGCGCCCGACCCACTTGGAGGTCTGCCAGCCGCACTCGGCGCAGCGGTACGCCTGTTTCACGCTCTTCGCCATGGCCGCGACCCTACGCAACCACACCGACAACCACAGCGTGGCGCCCGTCGCTCTGGGTAAACACATGACGGCGGACCGCTCACGAGGAGATGCGAATGCGCAGATGGATCGCGTTGACGGCGGTTCTTCCGACGATCGTCCTCGGGGGGCCGATCCAGGCCGCCACCGGGCGGTACGTCGCGTTGGGCGACTCTTTCACGGCGGGTCCGCTGATCCCCAAGCAGCACGGCAAGCCGTTCGCGTGCCTGCGCTCGGACCACAACTATCCGGCGCTGGTCGCCAGGTCGCTGCGGCTCACGAAGTTCACCGACGTCAGCTGTAGCGCGGCCACCACCGCGGACATGGCACGCCCGCAGCAGGTCCTGTTCGGGCACAACATCGCCCAGCTCGACGCCGTGACCCCCGACACGGCCCTGGTGACGGTCGGCATCGGCGGCAACGACGTCGGCTTCAGCAAGACGCTCTACGCCTGCGCGGGCCTGAGCGTGACGGCCCCGGCGGGCGCTCCCTGCCTGCGGCACTTCGGCGCCACGCTCGACCGCCGGGTCACCGACACCGCGCCGCGCGTGGCGGCGGTGCTCCAGAGCATCCGGGCCCGCGCGCCGCGCGCCCGCATCCTCGTCGTCGGCTACCTTCGCCTGCTGCCGGCGCGTACGGGCTGCTGGCCGCAGGTGCCCACGGCGGCGGGCGACATCCCCTACCTGGACGGCATCGAGCGGTCGGTGAACACCATGCTGGCCGAGCAGGCGCGTCGCGCGGGCGCGGGGTTCGTCGACACCTACCACGGCGCGGCGGGGCACGACATGTGCTCGGCGCGCCGGTGGGTGGAGAACATCCTGATCACGCACGCGGCGGCTCCGGTGCACCCGAACGCCGCGGGCATGCGCTTCGTCGCGGGCCGCGTCCTCGCCGCGATCGGCGTGACGCGTACGGCGGCGGCCGGATGATCAGTAGACGCGCCACCAGAGGTTGACCGCGTAGTCGACCTCGCAGCCGTCGACCTGCCCGAGGAACTCCTCCGCCAGCTCGGCGGGGAACTCGATCGCGAGCACGGCGGCCAGGTCGGCACGCGACTCGAACCGCCAGTTCATGTCCACGGGCGTACGTGAGAAGCCCTGCCGGGTCCAGAACCGCTCGACGGCGTCCGGGTCGTGCGACGGCAGCCAGCGCCGGAACCAGCGCCCGAACGTGGAGCGCGTCGCGTCGTTGTCCACGACGAAGGCCGCGCCGCCACGGCGTACGACGCGCCGCAGCTCGGCCAGGCCCGGCTCGCAGCCGGGGCCGAAGAAGTACGCCCATCGCGCGTGCGCGACGTCCACCGAGGCGTCGGGCAGCGGCAGCGACTGGGCGGCGCCCGCGCGTACGGTCACGTGCGGAAGATCGGCGACCCGGCGTCCGGCCGCCGCGGCCAGCGACTCGTGCGGCTCGACGCCCATGACCTTGGCGGCCGTGCGGGCGAAGCGTGGAAGGTGGTAGCCGGTGCCGCAGCCGACGTCCAGCACGACCGCGTCATCCCAGGTGCGGACCGCGCGCATGGCCTCTTCGATGCGCCCGTGCGGGTCCGCCGCGCGGTTCTCCAGCTCGTACACGCGCGGGGTGTTCCAGATGTTGGGGCTCGGCACTGCTCCGGCGGCGATCACCGTTCCACCGTAAAGGCGTGGGGGATACCACATTGGTTCACCCTGGCGAACGCATAGGCTTGCGGATTGTGGAAGAAGTCCTCCAGGTCCCCGACGCGCCCATCGTGCTGTCGTCGGCGTCGATCTATCCGGAGAAGGCTCCGGCGGCCTTCGAGCTCGCCGCTCAGCTCGGGTACGACGGTGTCGAGATCATGGTGACGACCGATCCGGCGAGCCAGGACATCGACGTGCTCCGCCGGCTGTCGGACTACCACGAGGTCCCGATCCTCTCGATCCACGCGCCGTGCCTGCTGCTCACGCAGCGGGTGTGGGGCCGCGAGCCGTGGGGCAAGCTGGTGCGCTCCAAGGACGCCGCCGAGAAGCTCGGCGCGAAGGTGGTCGTGGTGCACCCGCCGTTCCGCTGGCAGCGTGAGTACGCCCGGGAGTTCGAGGAGGGCCTGGCGCGCATGCAGGAGGAGACCGACGTCGTCTTCTCCGTGGAGAACATGTTCCCCGTACGCGCCCGCGCCACCGAGGTCGGGATGTACGCCCCGCACTGGAACCCCGTCGACCAGCCGTACCCCAACGTCACGATCGACCTGTCGCACACGGCCGTGTCCGGCTCGGACCCGCTCGCGATGGCCGAGGCCCTCGGTGACCGGCTCGCCCACGTTCACCTCGCCGACGGCATCGGCGTCGTCAACCGCGACGAGCACCTCGTGCCCGGCCGCGGCAACCAGCCGGCCGCCGAGATGCTGGAGCGCCTCGCCGCGCAGCAGTACCGCGGCCAGGTCGTGGTCGAGATCAACACGCGCCGCGCGGTCGACCGCGACCAGCGGGTCGACGACCTCGCCGAGTCCCTCGCCTTCACCCGGCTCCACCTGGCCGCCGCCAGCGAGAACGGCCCGTGGCGGGTGAACTCCGAGGGTGAGGTATCCCCTTCTTGAGCGGGCCTGAGGCGGAGCGCCGTCCTGGGCGCCGGCCTGGGCCGTCGTCCTCTCGCGATGACATCCTCGCGGCGGCGCGCGTGCTCTTCGGCGACCGGGGCTACGACAAGGCCTCGATCCGTGCCATCGCCCGTGAGGCCGGCGTCGACCCCGCGCTGGTCCACCATTTCTTCGGCACGAAAGAGGAGCTGTTCGCCGCGGCGATGCAGTTCCCGGTCGACCCGGCGGTGCTGCTGGGCGGGATCTTCGCCGGCCCGAGGTCGAGCATCGGCGAGCGGCTGGCGCGTACCTTCCTCGGCATCTGGGCCGACGAGCGGCTGCGGCCGCAGTTCCTGGGGATCGTACGGTCCGCGACGACGAGTGAGCAGGGCGCGGCTCTGCTGCGGGAGTTCGTCTCCGAGCGGATCCTGGCCCGGGTCGGCGACGGCCTGGGCACGCCGACGCTGAACCTCACGGCCGCGGCGGCGCAGATGGTCGGCGTCGTGATGCTGCGCTACGTCCTGGAGATCGAGCCGATCGCCTCGGCCGGTGAGGAGGAGCTCGTGGCCCTCCTCGGCCCCACGCTCCAGCGCTACCTGGTGGCCTGAGCCTTCCCGTGTATTGACGTCGCTTCCGCACGGGCATAAATTCAACACATGATGAGTTATTCGATCGAAGTGGCCGGCCTCACCGTCGTGCGCGGAGGCCGCGAGGTCGTGCGCGACCTGACGTTCTCGGTGCCACGCGGCTCGGTCGTCGGGCTGCTCGGGCCGAGCGGCTGCGGCAAGACGACGCTCATGCGCGCCATCGTCGGCGTGCAGATCGTCAAGAGCGGCACGGTCACCGTGCTCGGAGAGCCGGCCGGCAGCCGGGGGCTGCGCCGTCGCGTCGGGTACGCCACGCAGAACGCCTCCGTGTACGCGGACCTCAGCGTCCGGGAGAACCTCCGCTACTTCGCGTCGGTTCTGGGCGCGCCGCGCGGCGACGCCGACCGCGTCATCGACGAGGTCGGGCTCGGCAACGCGCGCGACCAGCTCGCGAGCGGCCTGTCCGGCGGGCAGCTGCACCGCGCGAGCCTGGCCGTCGCGCTGCTCGGCAAGCCCGAGCTGCTCGTCCTCGACGAGCCGACCGTCGGGCTGGACCCGGTGCTGCGCGGCGAGCTGTGGGAGCTGTTCAACGAGCTCGCGGCCGGAGGCACGACCCTGCTCGTGTCCAGCCACGTCATGGACGAGGCGGCACGCTGCAAGCGGCTCCTGCTGATGCGCGACGGCGAGCTGCTCGCCGACGACACCCCCGACGCGCTGCGCGAGCGCACCGGCGTACGGGACCTCGAAGACGCCTTCCTCCGTCTGATCCAAGGTCAGGAAGTACCGGCATGAACCTCTCCATCACGCTGGCGACGACGCGGCGCATCCTCGCCCAGCTCCGCCACGACCGGCGTACGCTCGGGCTGCTCATCGGCGTCCCCACCCTGTTGATGATCCTGCTGCGGTACGTCATGGACCGCCCGCAGGCCTTCGACCGGTACGGGCCGATGCTGCTCGGCGTCTTCCCGTTCATCGTGATGTTCATCGTCACGAGCGTCGGCACGCTGCGCGAGCGTACGAGCGGCACCCTCGAACGCCTCATGACGACACCGCTCGGCAAGCTCGACCTGCTGCTCGGGTACGGCCTGGCGTTCGGGCTGACCGCGCTGGTCCAGGCCGCGATCGTCGGCACGATCGCCCTGACCTGGCTGGGCCTGGACCTCCAGGGGCCTACCTGGGCGCTGTTCCTCGTCACGCTGCTGGACGGCCTGCTTGGCATGGCGCTGGGCCTGTTCGCGAGCGCGTTCGCGCGTACGGAGTTCCAGGCGGTTCAGTTCATGCCGGCGTTCGCGCTGCCGCAGATCCTCCTGGCGGGCCTGTTCGTCCCGCGCGGGCAGATGTCGACGGTGCTCCAGTGGGTGTCGGACGTGATGCCGCTCACGTACGCCGTCGCGGCCATGCAGGAGCTGACCGGCGACGGCGCCGTGTCCGGAATCCTGGTTCGTGACATCGGGATCGTCGCCGGGTGTGCTCTGCTGGCACTGGTGCTGGGCGCCGCGACACTGCACCGCAGAACCGCGTGACCTCGGTTCAGTCAGTCCGGCGCCGTAGCCACTGGGCTCCGGCGCCCAGGTAGGCGCCTGCCATCGACGGGACGATCAGGACGAACAGGGTCGCCGCCCCGGCGACCCCGCCGGGGCGGGGGACATGCGGAGCCGCGAGACCGAGCGCGGCCTCGGCCATGCCGGCGACCGCGAGCGCGGAGCCGATGATGAGGCCGGTCAGCCATGCCCGCCTCGGGAGCGCGAAGCCCAGCGCCGCCGCGCCGACCAGGAGTACCAGCAGCGAGACCTGGCTGGAGTCGTCCGAGGTGCCGATCCGGTCGACCGCCACCAGGGCCGCGACCGCCGCCAGAACTCCGAGGTCGTACCTTCGTTCGCGCATGACCAGCTCCTTGGTGACGAACCACACTCCTCCGGCCAGCCACCGGCGTCGGCGACGGCCGGACGGCACCTGACGGGCCTCGGCGAGGATCGCCTCGCCCAGCTCACGGCGGCCGGACGGCAGCATCCTGACGGCCGCCGCCAGCATGCGTTCTCCACGGCCGGCCATCAGGTCGTCTCCGTCGCGGGTCGTGTCCGGCTCGCACGGGAGGGGGCGGACATCGTGCCGAGCTGTTCCACGGCGACCGCCTCTCCCTCCGCGGTGAGGCGGTACAGGTGCCGGCGTGGCCGCCCCTCCGGCGGATCGTCCTCCCAGCGGGTCTCCAGCAGGCCGCGGTCGGCCAGCCGGCCCAGCATCGGATAGAGAGTCCCGGACCTCAGCCCCGTCTCTCGCGCGATGTCGTATCCGTACCGCCACGTCGCGGGATGACCGTGCAGGGCGGAGAGTACGGCCCGGGTCTGCGGCGATGAATCTCGTCGAAACACCATGCCCAAAGTCTACCTATGTAGGCCTTGGTTCGTAAGGGCAAGGAGAGATCACGATCACAGGCCCATGGATCACGCGCGGCGCGGACCACTTAGCCTGAGGTGGATCGGGACAGTGTGGTCCCACGTGAGAGGGGGAAGGTTGCTCCGCCACGTCCTCTTGGCCGCCTCGCGCAGCGGTGCCGTCCGCAAGCTCGTCGAGACCGCGCCGTACACCAGAAGCGTCGTCCGCAGGTTCGTCGCGGGAGAGACCGCGACCAGCGCCCTCGCGGTCACCGAGAATCTCCTCACCGACGGCCTTCTCATCACCTTCGACCATCTCGGTGAGGACACCGTCGAGATGGCGCAGGCCGATGACATCACCGCCAAGTACGAAGAACTGCTCGCCCGCCTCGCCGAGAGCGGCACCGGCAGCCGCGCCGAGGTGTCGGTGAAGCTGACCGCGCTCGGGCAGCTCCTGGTCGGCGGCGAGAAGATCGCGCTGGAGAACGCCCGGCGCATCTGCTCGGCCGCACGCGACGCGAACACCACGGTGACCCTCGACATGGAGGACCACACCACGGTCGACTCGACGCTTCGGATCCTGCGCGAGCTGCGGCAGGATTTCCCCTCCACGGGCGCCGTCATCCAGGCGTACCACCGCCGCGCCGAGGAGTTCTGCGCGTCCCTCGCCGACGAGGGCTCGCGCGTACGCCTGTGCAAGGGCGCCTACAGCGCGCCCGAGTCGGTGGCCTTCACGGCCAAGGACGAGATCGACAAGTCCTACGTCCGCTGCATGAAGGTCCTGATGGCCGGGAGCGGGTACCCGATGCTGGCCACCCACGACCCGCGGATCATCGAGATCGCCGGGTCGCTGGCCATCCTGCACGGCCGGGAGAACGACAGCTTCGAGTACCAGATGCTGTACGGCATCCGCCCGAACGAGCAGCGCCGCCTCGCCGCCGAGGGCGCGCAGATGCGCGTCTACGTCCCGTACGGCGAGCAGTGGTACGGCTACCTCATGCGCCGCCTCGCCGAGCGCCCGGCCAACCTGGGCTTCTTCCTGAGGTCGCTCGCCTCCAAGTCCTGATCTCGCGGACGTCGCTGGTATCGCCCTGGTCACGGCCGAGTTCGTGACCAGGGCGTTACTCGCTACGCTTCGAGGTGACAGGGGAGGACGGAAATGATCGCGATCATCGGCGCCGGCAAGATGGGCGAGGCACTGCTGTCGGGCGTGCTGAGAGCCGGGCGGCGGCCGTCCGAGCTGCTCGTCACCACCCGCCGCGAGGAGCGCGGCGCGATGCTGCGCGAGCGCTACGGCGTGGGCGACGTCACCAACGCCGAGGCCGCGGCCACCGCCGACACGCTGGTGCTCGCGGTGAAGCCGCAGGACATGGCGTCGCTGCTCGGTGAGCTGCGCGACCACGTCACGCCCCGGCAAGCTGATCATCTCGATGGCGGCCGGCATCACGACCGGGTTCATCGAGGGGCGGCTGCCGGACGGCGTCCCCGTCGTACGCGTCATGTCCAACACGCCGGTGCACGTCGACGAGGCCATGAGCGTGATCTCGGCCGGCACCCACGCCGGCGAGGAGCACCTCAAGCTCGCCGAGGAGCTGCTGTCGCCCGTCGGCAAGGTCACGCGCATCCCGGAGTCGCTCCAGGACGCCGCCACGGCGCTGTCCGGCAGCGGCCCGGCCTACTTCTACTACCTGGTCGAGGCCATGGTCGACGCCGGCATCCTGCTCGGGATGCCGCGCGCCGCCGCGCTGGAGATGGTCATCCAGTCGGCGGTCGGCGCCGCCATCATGCTGCGCGACTCCGGCGACCACCCGGTCATGCTGCGCGAGGCCGTCACCTCACCCGCCGGCACGACCATCTCGGCCATCCGCGAGCTCGAACGCCACGGCGTGCGCGCGGCCGTCATCGAGGCCATCGAGGCGGCACGCGACCGCGGACGCGAGCTCGGAAGCGGCTGACCGGCACGGAAGTTTAATTTGGCCGTGATTTGAACCGGATTTGGGCCGGGTACGTGACGCCTGTATGGGTCTCATACTCCGACTGGTCGTCGTGATCGGACTCGCGGTCGACGCGTACGTGCACTTCCACCTCGCCGGTGACGTCGGTGGCTCCGGCACGCTGAGCGAGGGCAAGCTCTTCCTGATCCAGGGAGTGGTGGCCGCCGTCGTGGCCGTGCTCGTCCTGGTACTCCCTCGCCCGCTCCCGTACGCGATCGCGTTCCTGGTCGCGGCCAGCGCGTTCGGCGCGGTGGTCCTCTACCGGTACGTCGACGTCGGGGCGATCGGCCCGGTGCCCGACATGTACGAGCCGGTCTGGTACACCGAGAAGGTCGTCACGACGATCGCCGAGGGCGTCGCCACGGTGGGCGCGCTGCTGGGCTTCCTCTACACCTCCAGGGCCTCGCGCGCCGGTACGGCCGGAGGCCGGCACTCCGTCAGCGTGTGACCCGGCGCCCGCCCGCGATCTCGTGGGTCTCGTCCTCGCGCCGCGCGCGGACGAGGAACGACACCCACGAGCGGTAGGGCCGCCAGTCCTGCGCGATCGCGGCCAGCCGCGTCACGCTCGGGTCCTCCAGGCTGTACATGTGCCCCATCTCGTCGTGCAGCCGTCGCTCCGACGCCGGGAAGACGTCCGGGTGACCGGCGCCGCGGATGAGGATCAGCTCGGCCGAGAACAGCCCGATACCCGGGATGCGCTGTAGCTCGATGAGGGCCGCCGCGGTCTCGGCCGCGCGCAGCCGTCCGGCGTCGAGCCGGCCCTCCAGCGCGGCGTGCGCGATGGCGTGCAGCCGCTCGACCTTGACCGGCGCCAGGCCGGGGACGTCGTCGGTCGCCAGCAGCCGCTCCGGCGACGGGAAGCCCATCAGCCCGCCGGCCTCCTCGCCGAGCCGCTCCGCCATCCGCTGCTTGATCGCCGCCGCCTGCGCGATGCGGATGCGATGCCCGATCACGGCCCAGCACGCGGCCTCGTACGGCGAGTGGAACAGCACCGGGCGCAGGCCGGGGCGGCGTTCGCGCAGCGTGGCGACGTAAGGGTCGTCCATCGCGTCGAACGCGGTGGCGTCCACGTCGAGTGAGAGGATCCGGCGCGCGTGGTCCGCGACGGACTCCGCGTCATCCGGATGGGCGTCGATCTCGGCGAGGACGGTACGGCCGTCCTGCCGGAGCCGCACGGCCGCCGTACGCCATGACGGCGCGGCCGGGAAGGCGAGGGTGAGTGTGCCCGGCGCGCGGCGTGGCGGGCGGGGCCCGGCAGGGGCGAATCCTTCGACGAAACGCGCGCTCGCCGAGAGGTCGAACCTTCCGCGTACTTCGATCGCGACAGTCTCTGTCATACCAAGAAGTGTCACAGCCGGGTCGGACATTTCGGGCTGGGTTCTGGCTGTGACCTGCATGGGCAGGTATCTGAGCGATGGTCCAGGCGCAATCGGGGGGGTTGTCGTGGGCAAGGGCAATGGCAAGATCGGGAAAGACGATCCGGTCCTCGAACCTGCCGCGCGCAAGTTCGCGGACGCGACGGCGAGACCGCCGTTCCTGTACGAGCTGCCGCCCGAGGAGGGGCGCCGCGCGGTCGAGGAGGTCCAGTCCGGAGACGTCGCCAAGCCCGCCGCCGAGATCACCGACCTCGTCGTCCAGGACGGCCCGACCGGCCGCGTGCCGGTGCGCATCGTCCGCCCGGTCGGGGCACGGGGCATCCTGCCGACGATCCTGTACGTCCACGGCGCGGGCTGGGTGTACGGCGGCCCGAAGGTCTATGACCGCCTCGTACGCGAACTGGCCGTCGGCGCGAACGCCGCGGTGGTCTTCCCCGACTACGACCGCTCACCGGAGGTGCGGTACCCGGTCGCGCTGGAACAGTGCTGGGCCGTCGCCGAGTGGATCGCCGAGTCCGGCGCCGACCACGACCTCGACCCGCGCGCCGTGGCGGTGGCGGGCGACTCGGCGGGCGGCAACATGGCCATCGCGCTGACGCTGCTCGCCAAGCAGCGCGGCGGCGTACGGTTCGCCGCCCAGGTGCTCTTCTACCCGGTCACGGACGCGAACTTCGACACACCCTCGTACGAGCGGTTCGCCGCCGGCTACTTCCTGACCCGCCAGGGAATGCGATGGTTCTGGGACCAGTACGCCCCGGACGAGGCCGACCGCGCGATGATCACCGCGTCGCCCCTGCGCGCCCGCGTCGAGGACCTGACCGGCCTGCCGCGCGCCCTGGTCATCACCGGCGAGGCCGACGTACTCCGCGACGAGGGCGAGGCCTACGCCGACCTGCTGCGGGACGCCGGAGTGCCGGTCACGGCGGTCCGGTACGGCGGGATCATCCACGACTTCGTGATGCTCGACCCGCTGCGGGAGACGCACGCGGCGTCGGCGGCGATCGCCCAGGCGAACGGCTTCCTGGCCTCGGCCCTGCACGGCCGTTGAGGAGCGTGGGCGGGCGCCCCCTGGAGGCGCCCGCCGGGCTCTTCAGAGGGCCAGGAGGCCCATCGCGCGCTTGGCGGCGGTGAGCGTGGGCTCGGCCAGGGCGCGTGCGCGTTCGCCGCCCGCACGCAGCACGCCCTCCAATGCGCCCGGGTCGGTGGCCACCGAGGCGTACTCCTTCTGCAGCGGTTCGAGCACGGCCAGGACCGCGTCGGCCGTGTCCTTCTTCAACGCGCCGTAGGAGCCGTAGGACAGCTTCTCGACCGGTGTCCCGGTGCAGCCCGACAGGATCGCGAGCAGGTTCGAGACGCCCGGCCTCGCCTCGGGGTCGTACGTCACCGTCGTCCCCGAGTCGGTCACCGCACGCATGATCTTCTTCCGGACGGCGTCCGGAGCGTCGAGCAGGTAGATCGTGCCCGGCGACTCGACCGACTTGCTCATCTTCGCGGTCGGGTTCTGCAGGTCCATCACGCGCGCGGTCGCCTCCGGGTGCACGGCGCGCGGCATCGTGAACACCGGGCCGTACAGGCGGTTGAAGCGTTCGGCCAGGTCACGCGTGAGTTCCACGTGCTGTGCCTGGTCGGCGCCGACCGGGATCTCGTGCGCGTTGTAGAGCAGGATGTCGGCGGCCATCAGCGCCGGGTAGGTCAGCAGCGACAGGCGTACGACCTCCTGCCGCGCCGACTTCTCCTTGAACTGGATCATGCGGTGCATCTCGCCGTAGTGCGCGGTGCTCTCCAGCAGGTACGACAGCTCCGAGTGGGCGGGCACGCTGCTCTGGGCGAAGAGCACGCACCGGCCCGGGTCGACTCCGGCGGCGATGGCCAGCCCGGCGAGCTCCAGAGATCGCTCCCGCAGCCGTGCCGGGTCGTGGTCGCTGGCCAGGGCGTGCAGGTCGGCGATGCCGAACACGCAGTCGGCGCGTTCGAGCAGCTCGGCGGACGGGCGCAGCGCGCCGAGCAGGTTGCCCAAGGTGGGCCGCCCGGATGGGGTGAAGAGACTGAGAACGCGGGTCATGACGACTCCCTGTGGACAGGGCCGCCTCGCCGGCGCGCATGAAAACGGCCGCCGAAGCGGCGGCCGTGGTGGAACGAGGACTGGGCGACCGCCGTCAGGCGGCACGCCAGCTCTGTAGAAGTCCTCGCATGCTCTGGAGTCTACGGCTTTGGGCGGCCTCTGGCACGCTCTCGGCCACCTCGATCGTGCGGCCGGCGCCGACGACCTCGCGTACGAAACGCGCGGCCTCGCGCATCGCCTTGTCCGCCTCGGGGAGCAGGCGGTTGAAGAGCTGGAAGACGTGCATCTGGCCGGGCCACACCTGAAGGTCGTACCGCGTGCCGGCCTCGGCGAGGACCTCGGCGAACCGCTCGGCCTCGGCCCGCAGCACCTCGATGCCGCCGACTTGGATGAGGAACGGGGGAAGCTCGCCGTCGGTGCAGGTCAGCAGCGAGAGGCGGGGGTCCGCCCAGTCGCCCGTGCCGACGTAGAGGCGGGCGAAGCGGTCGGCGACGGCCGGGTCGATGTACGGGTCGCGCGCCTGTAGCGCGGCGGCCTTGGCCAGCTCGCCGGTGAGGTCCACCCAGGGGGAGAAGAGGATGACGCCGCCGGGCATCGGCAGGTTCGTACGGCAGATCTCGCCGGTCAGGACCGCGGCGAGGTGCCCGCCCGCCGAGTCGCCCGCGATCGTGATCTTCTCGGGGGGTACGCCGCGCGCCAGCAGCATCCGGTACGCGTCGAGGGTGTCCTCGAACGCGGCGGGGAACGGGTGCTCGGGCGCGAGCCGGTAGTCGGGGGCGAAGACCGGGAGGCCGGTGTCCATCGCGAGCCGGGTCGTGATCGAGCGGTGCGTCCGAGGGGAGCAGATCGCGTACGCGCCGCCGTGGAGGTACAGGATCGCGCCGTCTCTGACACTGCTTCCGGGGGCTCGCAACCACTCTCCCGTGACAGGTCTCCTGACAGCCGGATCCTCCACACAGGGGTCGATCATGGGCTCCGCCCGGACCCGTGGATCAGGGCGCAGACACCGTGACCCGGCGCCGAGCACCGAACGCCACAGACGGATCGACACCGATCTGCCCTTGATACGCCCCGCGAACGGCCGCACCCCGAGCCGTACCGCCGTCACGAGCGCTCGGCTCTGCGAACTCGGGGGAAGTCCGTAGGGCGAGACGTTCACGTCTTCCACTTGATCCACCTCAACCGCCTCCTGGGCCAGGAGTCACCTGTCTAGTTAGATGCCCCAAAAGGTCCTGAATTCACGTAACAAGTATGTAGCACTTCGCGATACCTGAGCGATCAACATGCCTGACATCTGGCATGATCACAACCCGTGACAGCACTTCAGCCGGTTCCGAGGGGTTCAGCCGTCGACGCCGTGGTCGACCAGTTGCAGCGGCAGCTCGCGACCGGAGCCTGGAAGCTCGGAGACCGCATCCCCGGCGAGTACGATCTCGCGGCCCGCATGCAGGTCAGCCGCCCGGCCGTACGCGAGGCCGTGCGCGCGCTCAGCCACGTCGGCGTCCTCGACGTCCGGCGCGGTGACGGCACCTACGTCCGCAGCACCGTCGATCCTCGCCCGCTGCTGCGCAAGGTCGAGCTCGCCACACTGCGTGACGTCTTCGAGGTTCAGCTCTCCTATGACGTCCAGGCGGCACGGCTCGCCGCCCGGCGCCGTACGGACGAGGACCTGAGGCGCCTCGAAGGCCTCCTGCACGTGCGCGACGCCGCCGACGAGGCCTCGGCGTTCGGCGCGGCGGACGTCCGCTTCCACCTCGGAGTGGTCGAGACCTCCAAGAACGCCCTGCTCGTCGAGGCGTTCAAGTTCTTCCAGAACCGCCTGGCCGAGTCGCTGGCCGCGCTGCGGCTCGACGGCGACCTGTCCGACGCCGGGGCGGACGCCCACCACGCCGTGTTCGCGGCGATCGAGGCGCGTGACGCCGACGCCGCCGGACGCGCGGCCGCGCACGTCGTCGAGCCCACGCTCGACGTGCTGGAGGGCCTTCTGTGAGGCGTCACCTCGGGATCGTCCTGATCGTCGTCGTCGCGCTCAACCTGCGGCCGGCGGTCGTCGCCGTCGGCCCGCTGCTGTCCCAGATCCGCGGCGACCTGAACCTCTCCGGTACGGCGGCGGGCGCGCTGACCACGCTGCCCGTCGTGTTCTTCGGCGCGTTCGGGCTCGCGGCGCCGTTCATCCGCCGTCTGCCGCGCGGCGAGGTCCTCCTGGTCGCGAGCATGGGCCTGCTCGTCGCCGGGCTGCTCGTGCGCGTCGTGCCGCTGGAGGCGATGCTGTTCGCCGGGTCACTGCTCGCGGGCGTCGCGATCAGCATCGGCAACATCGCGGTGCCGTCGATCATCAAGCGCGACCACCCGGACTCCATCACGACGGTGACCGCGATCTACACGGTGGCCGTCACCATGGGCGCCGCGGTCTCCGCGAGCGTCGTCGTGCCCATCGAGCACGCCACCGGCTCGGGCTGGCGGCTGCCCCTCGCGCTGCTGGTGATTCCGGCGACCGTCGCCGGGCTCGCCTGGCTGCCGCGCGTACGCCGGTCGCCCGCCGTCGCGGCGCCCCCGGAGGGTTCGCCGCAGGTCTGGCGGTCCTCGCTGGCCTGGCAGGTCACCGCGTTCATGGGGTTGCAGTCGATGCTGGCCTACGTCGTCAACGCCTGGATGCCCACGATCTGCCAGGCGCGCGGCATGAGCGAGTCGGCCGGCGGCTACGCGCTCGGGCTGACGAGCCTCCTGCAGGCCGTCGGCGCGTTCGCCGTGCCCGTCATCGAACGGCGCCTGCGCGACCAGCGGCCGCTCGTACTGCTCGTCGGGGCGATCTGCGTGGTCGGCTTCGCCGGGCTCGTCTGGGCGCCGTTCAGCACGATCTGGGCGTGGGTCGTCTTCCTCGGCTTCGGACAGGGCGTCGGCTTCGCCACCGCGCTGTCCTTCATCGGCCTGCGCGCCTCCGACTCCCACGTCGTGGCACGGCTGTCCGGGATGTCACAGGGCGTCGGCTACATCATCGCCGCCCTCGGCCCGCTCGCCGTCGGCGCACTGCACGACGCGACCGGCGGGTGGAGTGTGCCGACGGTGCTCCTGCTGGTGGTCTCGGCGGCGATGATGGTGCCCGGTCTCGGCGCCGGCCGCGACCGTACGATCGGCGCCGAGCCGAGGCCCGTCGCCGTCAGCGCTTCCTGACCTTCGGAGCCGCGTCGTCAGACGCGCGTGGGGCGCCGGGCGAGGTCGCCCGAGCAGTTGGGGCACTTGTGGGAGACCTGCCGGGTGCAGGACGCGCAGTAGGTGCACTCGTAGCTGCAGATGTAGGCGAGGCCGTTGGCGTAAAGGGGTTCTTCGCAGCGTTCGCAGACGGCGCGCATCTCCAGACCCATGGGCGCGGAGCCTACCCGGTAGCGTGACGCCCATGAATGAGCGGATCGGGCATATCGCCCAGAACGACGGGACAGCTTCCCTCCGCGTTTTCTGGGACGACCGGCTCACCTCCTACGACTTCGGGCCCGAACACCCGCTCAACCCGATTCGCGTCGATCTGACCATGCGGCTCGCGCGCGAGCTGGGCGTGTTCGACACTCCCGGCGTCTCCGTCGAGGGCTTCGAGACCGCCGGCGACGAGCTGCTCACGCTCGTCCACGATCCGGCCTACCTCGACGCCGTACGCGGCGAGCGGCTCGACGTCGCGCGCGGCCTCGGCCTGGCCGACAATCCGGTCTTCCCCGGCATGCACGACGCGTCCGCGATGGTGGTCGGCGCGACCGTCGCGGCGGCCAGGGCCGTGTGGACCGGTGAGGCCGAGCACGCCGCCAACGTCGCCGGCGGCCTGCACCACGCGATGCGCGGCGCGGCGTCCGGCTTCTGCGTCTACAACGACCCCGCCATCGCGATCGCCTGGCTCCTGGAGCAGGGCGCGCGGCGAGTCGCGTACGTCGACGTTGACGTGCACCACGGCGACGGCGTCCAGGCCGCCTTCTACAACGACCCGCGGGTGCTGACGATCAGCCTGCACGAGCATCCGCGCACCCTGTTCCCCGGCACCGGCCTGGCGGACGAGACCGGCGCGGACGGCACCTCGGTCAACGTGGCGCTCCCGCCCGGCACCGGCGACCGGCACTGGCTGCGGGCCTTCGACGCGGTCGTGCCGCCGCTGCTGCGGGAGCTTCGCGCCGGAGATCCTCGTGACCCAGCAGGGCTGCGACAGCCACGAGCTGGACCCCCTGGCGCACCTGACGCTGAGCGTCGACGGGCAGCGCGCCGCGTACGAGGCACTGCACCGGCTCGCCCACGAGACGGCCGGCGGGCGCTGGGTTCTGACCGGCGGCGGCGGGTACGAGCTCGTCCACGTCGTGCCGCGCGCCTGGACCCACCTGCTGGCGATCGCGGCCGAGAACCCCATCGACCCGGCCACGCCGACCCCCCAGGCCTGGCGTGACCACGTACGCGAGCGCACCGGAGTGCGCGCGCCGGAACTCATGACCGACGGAGCGGACACGGAGGTACGGACGTGGGCGAGTGGGTACGACCCGGCGAACCCGGTGGACCGGGCGGTACTGGCGACGAGGCAGGCGGTCTTCCCCGAGCACGGCCTGGATCCGATGGCATGAGTGGAGACGGACCCGAGGACGAGATCAAGGTTCCCTCGCGCGATGAGCTGCGCGAGCACCTGGTCCGCACGCTGATCGCCGGTGAGGTCGCGACGCCGCGTCAGGACAACCTGCTGAACTTCCGCCGGATGGGGGCGGGCAAGCGCTACTACTGGTTCGGCCTGGAGTTCGACCGCGAGTGGACCTTCGACGCCATCTTCGACCTGATGGTGAAGCGGTGCGGCATCGACCCGGACCGCTCTCACCTGTACGGCGACGACACGATCGACCCGGATCTCACCCTCGACGCGCTGGAGGCGATGGGGGCGCGGATCGGCCAGGCCGCCTCGGCGAAGGAGACGGTGGTGCTCGCGACCGGGCACCCCTCAGGGCTGCTGCCGGTCTACCTCGCCGTGTCGCGCGCTCTGCGGGCCCGTGGCTGCCGGGTGGTCACCCCGGAGGCCGGATGGTCGTACGAGGCCGTGACGTCCCAGGGGCCACAGACGCGGCACATCCGGTACATCGACGACGTGGCCGTCCTCAGCGCCGAAGGCGGGCTGCACCATACACATGACCCGCATCCCATGATGGCGATGTTGCAAAACCTTTCCACTGAGGCGAACTTTTGGCCGGACCTGGCCATCGCGGATCACGGCTGGGCCGGCGCGGCCGGGCAGGCCGGTATCGACACCGTCGGGTTCGCGGACTGCAACGACCCCGCGCTGTTCGCAGGGGAGGCGGAAGGCAAAATGCACACCGTTGTGCCACTGGACGACAACGTGCCTCCCCATCATTACGCCCCGCTCACAGCGTATCTTTTGGCACATTCGGGCCTGATTGATTGAACTCCCCTCTTGCGACTCCAGATTCACGATTTACGCTGGAGGAAAGTACACGGCCGTGATCAAAGTCACCGCAAAGGTCTGACGCGCGGCGTGTGGAAGAGGGCGTCCGATGAGCTCAGGCGAGCGGCCTCTCAGTGAGGTCAGGTTCCTGACTGTGGCCGAGGTGGCTGCGGTGATGCGGGTGTCCAAGATGACCGTATACCGCCTCGTACATTCGGGAGAGCTTCCGGCAATCCGCGTGGGACGTTCGTTCCGCGTTCCGGAGCAGGCAGTCCACGACTATCTCAGGGACGCGTTCATCGAAGCGGGCTGACCCTCCGTTCTCACGGGGGGTTATGGTGCCTGCGACCGACGGACGTGTGGGCGGCGGTACCCTTGGACTCCGGGCTGTGCCCGCCAAGGGTGCTGATCGTCTGTCTCCTGCTGCATACCTAGTGAGGGTCTCGTGGGCTCTGTCATCAAGAAGCGTCGTAAGCGGATGGCCAAGAAGAAGCACCGCAAGCTGCTCAAGAAGACGCGTGTCCAGCGTCGTAACAAGAAGTAACTTCCTATTGGTCTAGCCGTAAGAGGTGGGGGACACGGTGTCATCCATGGGTCCCTCCGAGAACGGAAGTCGTCCGCGGGGTGCGGCCCGGGTGGTGCTGGTCACCGGTGTGTCCCGGTTTCTGGGGGCCCGCGTGGCGGATGCCCTCCAGGCCGATCCCAGCATCGAGCGGGTGATCGGCGTCGACACGGTGCCACCCGAGAGATCTCTCGGGCGGACCGAGTTCGTACGGATCGACATCCGGACCCCGAGCATCGCGAAGATCATTAACGCGGCCGAGGTCGACACCGTCGTGCACCTCAATCTCGTCACCATGACGGCCGCACCGCGGATGAAGGCCAAGGAAGCCAACGTCATCGGCACGATGCAGCTGCTGGCGGCCTGCCAGCGCTCATCGGCGATGCGAAAGATCGTGGTCCGCTCGTCCGCGGCCGTCTACGGCTCCTCGGGCCACGATCCGGCGGTCTTCACCGAGGATGACGAGCCGGTGAGCCCGCCCGCGTACGGCTACGCCAAAGACGCGGTCGAGGTCGAGGGCTACGTCCGCGGCCTCGCCCGCCGTCGCTCCGACCTCGACGTCTCGCTGCTGCGGTTCGCCAACTTCCTCGGCCCGAGCGTCGACTCGCCGCTGAGCCGCTACTTCCACATGCCGGTCGTCGCGACCGTGCTCGGCTTCGACCCGCGCCTCCAGTTCGTGCACGAGGACGACGGGGTCGAGGTGCTGCGCCGGATGGCGGTCGAGGACCACCCCGGCACCTTCAACGTCGCGGGCGACGGCGTCGTCCTGCTCTCGCAGGCCCTGCGCCGCGCGGGCCGGCCGATCCTGCGCATGCCCGCGCCCGCCGTACAGACACTCGGCGACCTCGGCCGGCGCACCGGCGGCCTGAAGGGGTTCTCGCCGGAGCTGCTGCGGTGGCTCACGTACGGCCGGGTGATCGACACCGAGCGGCTCGCGATCGAGCTCGCCTGGCGGCCGAAGTACACCTCCGAAGAGGCCTTCGCCGATTTCGCCGATACGCAAGGACTTGGTCAGGGTCTGCGGATGGGCCTGTTCGACCGGTTGACCAGCGCCGTAGGGGGCAGAAGGTGAGTCACGACCCCTTGACGGAGGAGACGAGTACGGGCATGCGGCCAGAAGCGCAGGTGATACCGCTCAATTCCGAAGCCGCGGACCGCCTCGCACAGGACGCCGGAAGCCTGGAGCACAAGGTCGCCTCCGCGCTCCGGTTCGTACGCCGCCGGCTGAGCGGCGACTACGACATCGACGAGTTCGGCTTCGACCCCGAGCTCAACGACCGGCTGCTCCTGCCGATCATCCGCCCGCTCTACGAGCGGTGGTTCCGTGTCGAGCTGCTCGGCTGTGAGAACGTCCCCGACAAGGGCCCGGCGCTCATCGTCGGCAACCACTCGGGCACCCTGCCGATCGACGGCGTGATGCTCCAGGTCGGCCTGCACGACCACCACCCGGCCCAGCGCAACCTCCGGCTGCTCGGCGCCGACCTCGTCTACCAGATCCCGGTCCTGGCCCACCTGGCCCGCAAGAGCGGCCACACGCTGGCCTGCCAGGCCGACGCGCAGCGCCTCCTCGACAAGGGCGAGGTCGTCGGGGTCTTCCCCGAGGGCTTCAAGGGCGTCGGCAAGCCGTACAGCCAGCGCTACAAGCTCCAGCGGTTCGGCCGGGGCGGCTTCGTCGCGACCGCGCTGCGCGCGCAGGTGCCGATCATCCCGTGCGCGATCGTCGGCGCGGAGGAGATCTATCCCAAGATCGCCGACCTGAAGCCGCTGGCGCGCCTCCTGGGCTTTCCCTACTTTCCGGTGACCCCGACCTGGCCGATGTTCGGCGCGCTCGGACTCGTGCCGCTCCCGTCGAAGTGGATCATTGCCTTCGGCGAGCCGATTCGCACCGACGTGTACGACCCCGCGCAGGCCGACGACCACATGACGGTCTTCGACCTCACCGACCAGGTGCGCGAGACGATCCAGAACATGCTCTATGACCTGCTGCGACGCAGGGGTCCCGCGTTCTTCCGGGCTTGACTTAGAGCGCGGTCGAAGGTGCAGCCTTGACGGCATGGAGAAGAGAACACTAGGACGTCAGGGACTCCGGACCTCGGCTCTCGGACTCGGCTGCATGGGCATGAGCCAGTCGTACGGGGTGCCGGACGACACCGAGTCCGTCGCGACCGTCCATCGGGCACTCGAACTCGGCTGCGACTTCTTCGACACCGCCGAGATCTACGGCCCGTTCGTCAACGAGGAGCTGCTGGGCCGCGCCCTGCGCGACCGCCGCGACGAGGCGATCATCGCCACCAAGTTCGGCTGGCACATCACCCCCGAGGGGCAGCGGACGGGTCCGGACAGCCGGCCCGAGCACATCCGCGAGGTCCTCGAACAGCAGCTTCGCCGCCTCGGCACCGACCACATCGACCTGCTCTACCAGCACCGCGTCGACCCGAACGTCCCGATCGAGGACGTCGCCGGCACGGTCGGGGAGTTCGTCCAGGCCGGGAAGGTGAAGTACTTCGGCCTGTCCGAAGCGGGCGCCGACGTCATACGCCGCGCGCACGCGACGTTCCCGGTGACCGCGCTCCAGTCGGAGTACTCCCTGTGGGAGCGCAACTTGGAGTCGGAGGTCATCCCGGTGGCGCGTGAGCTGGGCATCGGCCTCGTGCCGTACTCCCCGCTCGGGCGCGGGTTCCTGACCGGCACCGCGCAGCGGGCCGAGGACTACCCCGAGAACGACTACCGCCGGAACGACCCGCGCTTCCAGGGCGCCAACTTCGACGTCAACGCGAAGGCGGCCGACACCGTACGCGCGATGGCCGAGCGCAAGGGCGTCACGGCGGCGCAGCTCGCGCTGGCGTGGCTGCTCCACCAGGGGCCGGACCTGGTGCCGATCCCCGGCACCAAGCGCCGTACGACGCTGGAGGAGAACCTCGCCGCCGCCGAAGTGGAGCTGTCCGCGGAGGAACTGTCGGAGCTGGAGCTGCCGGTCTCGGGCGACCGCTACCCGGAGCCGATGATGAAGCTGATCAACCGCTGAGCCCGGGGGAGGCCCGCCGCGGGCCGGGCCTCCCTCAGCGGCCGCGGTGGTGGCGGCGCAGGGCCATGCCGGCGGCCACGCCGCCGACGAGGGCCCCGGTGCCCGCCGCGGCCGGGAGGGCGACCATGGTCACCTTGCGGCCCGTACGGAAGTCGTGCACGGGCCAGCCGTGCTCCTTGGCGTGGTCGCGGAGGTCGCCGTCGGGGTTGACGGCGTGCGGGTGGCCGACCGTGGTGAGCATCGGCAGGTCGTTGTTGGAGTCGCTGTACGCGGCGCAGCGCGACAGGTCGAGGCCCTCGCGCTTGGCCAGCGCGCGTACGGCGCCCGCCTTCGCGGGGCCGTGCAGCAGGTGCCCGACCAGGCGGCCGGTGTAGACGCCGTTCTCGGTCTCGGCGACCGTGCCGAGGGCGCCCGTCAGGCCGAGACGGTGGGAGATGATCCGCGCCAGCTCGACCGGGGTGGCGGTGACGAGCCACACCTGCTGGCCGGCGTCGAGGTGCTTGAGGGCGAGCGCGCGGGTGCCGTGCCAGATGCGGTCGGCCATCTTCTCGTCATAGATCTCTTCGCAGAGGTTCACCAGCTCGTCGACCCGGCGGCCCGCGACGAACGCCAGCGCCGCCTCACGCGCCGTGCTGATGTGCTCGGGGTTCTCCGAGCCGCGCATGCGGAACGCCACCTGGCCGAGCGCGAACAGCGCCAGGTCGTGGAACGTGAAGAGCTTCTTCGCCGCCAGACCGCGCGCGAAGTGATAGATCGAGGCGCCTCTGATCAGCGTGTTGTCGACGTCGAAGAAGGCGGCGGCGCTCGGGTCGGGAATGATGGGCGGAATGTCCACGGCCGCGGCTTCCGCGGCCGCCTCGCCGGCGCGCTCGTCGTCCTCGTCGTCTTCGGTCCAAGGCCACAGTCGACGCATGGAACGAGACTAACGCGTGACGCCCGCCTTCCCTCGACGCCGCACTAGCGGAGGTCGGCGGGGCAGATTCGGGCCAGGGAGCGTACGGCGCGGTACTGGAGGGCCTTGATGGCGCCGGTGTTCTTGCCCATCACCTGGGCGGTCTCGGCGACCGACAGGCCGTGGAGGAAGCGCAGGACGACGCATTCCTGCTGTTCGGCTCCCAGTTCGCGGACGGCGCTGAAGAGCGCGCGGTTGGTGAGGGAGTCCAGGACGGCGCGTTCGGGGCCCTCTTCCCAGCCGATCGGAGTCCAGGAGGTCCGGTGTGCAGACCTCCAGGCGGTAGCGGCTGGACTTGAAGTGGTCGAGGACCAGGTTCCGCGCGATCGTGACGAGCCAGGCGCCGAAGTCCTTGCCCTGCCAGGTGAACAGGCCGACGCGGCGCAGGGCGCGCAGGAACGTCTCGCTGGTGAGGTCCTCGGCCAGGGCGTGCGCGCCGACGCGGTAGTAGACGTACCGGTAGACCAGGTCGACGTAGTGGTCGTAGAGGGCGCCGAAGGCGTCGGCCTCGCCGGCGGTGGCGCGGAGTACCAGGTCACGCAGGTCCTGCTCGACAGGGAGAGGCTCGCGCTCCGCGGCGGCGGGGCGATCGAGAGTAAGGGTGCTCATGCGGTCCCTCCTCGCGTGACACGATCACCGGGCGTGTCGGATCATGTTAGATACTGACGAGTAGCATGGCAATGGCGTCAATTGAGTAATCGCCCTGCATATCCGCTCATTGCGGTACTTGCTATGGCTCGCGTTACCGGAGTACGTACGGGATCGGGCACCATGGTGCGCGATGGTCAACGTCGCTTTGGCGCTTCTGGCGACCCTCGCCACCCTCGGGGGCGGCGGGTTGCTCGTTTCGCGCACCCTGCCCGATCGGCACACCTACCTGCTCGCCTGGTGTGCGACCCTCTTCGTCCTCGGCTTCGCGCTCGGCGCGATGATGATCGGGTTCGCCGCGGGCTTCAGCCCCGCGCTGCTGCGCACCATGGAACTGTTCGGCTCCCTGCTCGCGCCGATGACGCTGGCCGTGGGCGTGGTGGAGCTGGTCGGCCGCACCGTGCAGGCACGCTTCGCCGCCCGGCTCATCTCCGCGTCGTACGTGATCGTCGCGGTTGTGATCCTCCTGCTCGACCCGATCATCGGGACGTTCGGCAAGAGCCTGCCGAACGTGGGCGGGCACTATTCGTCCCTGCCCGGCATGGTGCTGTCCGGCGCGCACGTGTTCGCCGTGGTGTCGCTGGTCTCGTGCGTCGCGGTCACCGCGGTGCGCAACAACCGGCGCGACCGCGAGGCGGCCGAGCTCATGGTGCCGCTCGCGATGATCGCTTGTGCCGGGGTGCTCATAGTGGCCGCGATGCGCGGCCTCCTGCCCGGCGTACTCGTCCCCATCGTCCTGGCCGGTGCCGCCGTACTCGTCTGGTTCGGCGCCAACCGTGTGCTGCCCGACGGGGCGTACGAGGACGACGAAGAAGAACCGGAGTATTACGACGACATGCGTGGATTTTCCCGGCAACCTCCGCACGACGACAGGCGCTACCCCGACGGTCCCGACGACGGGCGCCGCGCGCAGCCGTCGTTCGCGCCCGCACCGCCCCCGATGCCCGCACCGCCGATGCAAGGCGGCCCGCAGAGCCCCGGGCAGTACGGCCGGATCATGATCTACACCCTGATCGAGGGGCACGCGGACGCGTTCGACCGGCTCGCCGCCGAGGTGACCCGCGCCGTACGCTCCGAGCCCGGCACGGTCGTCTACGCCTGCCACATGGTCGACAACTCCCCTGACCAGCGGCTCTTCTACCAGCTGTTCCGCGACGCGAACGCCGTCGAGGCGCACACGCGCCAGCCCCACGTGCAGCACTTCGCCCGCGAGGCACGCGCGCACGTCGAGGGCACCAACGTCATAGAGCTGACGATCGCCTCGGCCAAGGTCGCGCCGGCCCCGGAGCCCCCGCGCCCGGACGCCCCGCGCCCCGACGGCCAGCACAACACCGGTCAGCACCCGACCGGCCAGCACAACACGGGCCAGCACCCGACCGGCCAGCACAGCGCCCCCCAGCGCAACACGGGCCAGTACAACACCGGCCAGCACCCGACCGGCCAGCACAACACGGGCCAGCACAACACGGGTCAGCACAACACCGGGTCAGCACAGCACGGGCTACAACACCGGGCAGTATCCCCAGGGTCGGCCGCAGGGCCAGCAGCAGAGGTCAGCCGCAGGGGCAGCAGCCTCCGGGGCAGTACCCCGGCGGGCAGCGTCCGCCCGCTCCGCGACCCGACGGCCGCACCGACCCGCAGGCCGTACGCTGGCCTCATGGCTGACGCGCCGCGCGTCCTGCTGCTCGGCAAGCCCGGCTGCCACCTGTGCGACGACGCCCGTGAGGTCGTCGTGCGGGTCACCGGTGAGCTGGGCGTCGGGTGGGAGGAACGCGACATCACGGCGTCAGACGACGACATGCGCCTGTACGGCGATCAGATCCCCGTGACGTTCGTCGACGGGGTGCAGCACGACTTCTGGCGCGTCGACGAGATACGGCTTCGAGAGGCCCTCGCCCCCCGCTGACCGGAGTCCTGGCCAGAGCGCCAGGTGTGCGATTGCGGACGTCCGGATCAGGCCGTCCTCGGTGAGGAGGTGATCGTTCCGAATGTCTACTCGGTCACATCGGTATCCGCTGGACATCCCGGCTCCGAGGCGTTCGCCCGAGTCCGGCGGCCCTCTTGAGCAGGGAGATCCGCCCTCGCGCGGCCCCGATCCGGCCGCGAGCGCGGAGACATCGACTTTGTGCGCGCGTTCACAAAGGCTTAATCTGGAAAAAGTCCAGGCGACCGGCCCACGGACGATCAAGGACCGGCCGCGTGTCGAGTCCCCGAAAAGCAGGCCTGTGACCCGTCGAAGCACCCTCGGTGAACGCACCCGAGGCATCCCAGAGGCGACCGTCGCCCGCCTGCCGGTCTATCTCCGTGCGCTGCACGGCCTGGCCGAGCGCGGCATCGCGACCGTCTCGTCGGAGGAGCTCGCGGCGGCGGCGGGAGTCAACTCGGCCAAGCTCCGTAAAGACCTGTCGCACCTGGGCTCCTACGGCACGCGAGGCGTCGGCTACGAGGTGGAGTACCTCGTCTACCAGATCTCCCGTGAGCTGGGCCTGACCCAGGACTGGGCGGTCGCGATCATCGGACTCGGAAACCTCGGGCACGCCCTCGCCGGATACGGCGGGTTCGCCTCGCGCGGCTTCCGAATGGCGGCACTTCTCGACGCGGAAGCGGGCATTGTAGGCGAACCGATCGCCGGGCTCATCGTGCAACATATCGACAAGCTCGAGACGGTCATCAAAGATAATGGGATCTCCATTGCGGTCCTGGCCGTGCCCGCGGCGGCTGCTCAGGCTGTGTGCGACAGGGTGGTGAAGTGCGGAGTGACCAGCATCTTGAACTTCGCGCCCGTCGTCCTGTCGGTGCCGGACGGGGTGGATGTCCGTAAGGTCGATCTCTCGATCGAGCTGCAGATTCTCGCGTTCCACGAACAGCGCAAGGCGGGCGGTCCGAGCGTCGCGGAGCAGGGATACCTCGAGGCGGTAGAAGGCTCATGAGCGGAACGACCACGACAGCACCAGGACGCCATGGGCGGCCCGGCGAGGTGACGGCATGAGCATCCTCGTCGTCGGGCTGAGCCATCGCAGCGCCCCGGTCTCCCTCCTCGAGCGTACGACCGTCACGTCGGACCAGCTCGTCAAGCTCCTCCACGACGTCCACCAGGCCTCCAGCGTCAACGGCGTCGTCGTGATCTCCACCTGTAACCGCATCGAGGTCTACGCCGACGTGGAGAAGTTCCACGCCGGTGTGTCCGCGATCTCCGAACTCCTGTCCCGGCACTCCGACGTGCCGCTGGACGAGCTGTCGCGCCACCTCTACGTCCACTACGAGGACCGCGCGGTCCAGCACATCTTCTCGGTCGCGTGCGGCCTCGACTCGATGGTCGTCGGCGAGGGGCAGATCACCGGCCAGATCCGTACGGCGCTCAAGATCGCCCAGGAGAACGCCACCGTCGACCGTTCGCTGAACGAGGCGATCCAGCAGGCGCTGCGCGTCGGCAAGCGCGCGCGGAACGAGACCGGCATCGACCGGGCGGGCGCGTCGCTCGTCAGCGTCGGGCTGAGCCGCGCCGGGGAGATCGAGGGCCGCCGGGCCCTGGTCGTCGGTGCGGGCTCGATGAGCGCGCTGGCCGTCGCCACCCTCGTACGCGCCGGCATCGGCGAGGTCGTGATCGCCAACCGCACCTTCGAGCGCGGCGCGCACCTGGCCAGGGCCACCGAGGGGCCGGCGCGCGCGATCGAGCTCGCCGACCTGAGCACGGCGCTGGCCGAGGCGGACATCGTCGTCTCGTGCACCGGCGCCACCGGCCTGGTGATCACCCCCGAGATGATCGAGGCTCCGGTCTTCCTGCTCGACCTGGCCCTTCCCCACGACGTCGACCCGGCCGTACGCGACATTCCCGGCGTCACCCTCGTGGGCCTGAACGACCTGCGCGACGCCGACGAGGCCCCTGCGGTCGCCGACACCGACGCCGTACGCCGGATCGTCTGCGAGGAGGTCCAGGCCTTCCAGCTCGGGCTCATCGCGGCGACGGTCGCCCCGACCGTGGTGGCGCTGCGGAGCAAGGCGGCCGAGGTCGTCGACTCCGAGCTCGGCCGCCTCAGCGGGCGCCTGCCCGAGCTCGACGACCGTGCGCGCGGCGAGATCGCCCAGACGGTGCGCCGCGTCGTGGACAAACTCCTGCACTCCCCGACCGTACGAGTGAAGGAGCTGGCCGCCTCCCCGGACGGCGACGCGTACGCCGAGGCGCTGCGCGAGCTCTTCGATCTCGACCCCAAGGCACCGGAAGCCGTCATCCGGGCGGAGGACCTGCTGTGACTCTCGATCGCCCCCTGAAACTCGGCACCCGGCGCAGCCTGATGGCGATGACGCAGTCGAAGCTCGTCGCCGACGAGCTGACGGCGCGTACCGGCCACGAGGTCGAGCTCGTGGGCGTCACGACCCAGGGTGACGTCTCCAAGGCGCAGCTCGCGCAGATCGGCGGCACCGGGGTCTTCGTCAGCGCCCTCCGCGACAAGATCCTTTCCGGCGAGGTGGACTTCGCGGTCCACTCGCTGAAGGACCTTCCGACGCTTCCCGTCGAGGGGATCGCGCTGGCCGCGGTCCCGCTGCGGGACGACCCGCGCGACGCCCTGTGCGGTGAGCTCAAGCTCGCCGACCTGCCGTCCGGCGCCAAGATCGGTACGGGCTCGGCCCGGCGGATGGCACAGCTGCGCGGGCTCCGGCACGACGTGGACGTCGTGCCGATACGCGGCAACGCCGACACGCGGCTGCGGAAGGTCACCGAGGGCGATCTCGACGCGGTCGTGCTCGCGTACGCCGGTCTGCGGCGAATCTCGCGGCTCGAAGAGGTTTCGGAGATCTTCGACCCGGGTCAGATGCTGCCGGCGCCGGGCCAGGGCGCGCTCGCCCTGGAATGCCGCGCCGACCGCACCGATCTGATCAAGATCCTTTCGACCCTCGACGACGAGGCGTCCAGGGCGGCCGTGACCGCCGAACGCGCGCTCCTGGCAGGGCTTGAGGCCGGGTGCTCGGCGCCGGTCGGCGCATACGCTGCGTTGGAAGACAGAACATTGCATCTGATCGGGCTCGTTGCCGGGTACGACGGTGAACGACAGATTCGGATGTCCGAAAGCGGCCACCCTGACCAGGCCGAGACGATGGGACGCGATCTCGCGGCCCGGATTCTCGCCGAGGGGGCCGACCAGTTGATGGGGGAGCGAACACCTTGAGCCCCAAGAAGCCCGCCGCCGCGAGCGAGACGGGCGGCGCGACCACCGGAGGTGGAAAGCGGCCCGGCCGAGTGGCGTTCGTCGGAGTGGGCCCGGGTGACCCGGAGCTGCTGACCCTCCGTGCCGTGCGGCTGCTCGGCGCGGCCGACGTCATCGTCGTCAACGAGGCCACGGCCGAGCTGTTCGGCGCGCACTTCAACCCGGAGGCCGAGATCCTCGCCGCCGGCGCGGTGAACCCGGCGACCCCGGCCAAGGCCGGAAAGCTCGTCGCACGGGTCTTCATCGGCGATCCCGGCGTCGGGTCCGTGATGACCGACGAGGCGAAGGCCTGCGCCAAGGCGAAGGTGCCGTTCGAGATCGTGCCGGGCGTCTCCGCGATCACCGGCGTGCCCGCCTACGCCGGCATCCCGCTGACCGACGGCAAGCACCGCGAGATCACCGTGGTCGACGCGCAGGAGGGCGGCGTCGACTGGAGCGCCCACGCCGGCGCCGCGACCCTCGTGATCATCGGAGCCGAGCACACCACCGGCGAGGTCGCCAAGGGCCTCGTGGCCGCCGGACGGCCGGACACCACGCCGGTCGCCGTGACGTCCATGGGCACCACGACCGAGCAGTACACCGTGGCCTCCACGCTCGCCAGGGTGGCCGCCGACACCAAGCACCTCGACGCGCCCTCGCTGATCGTCGTCGGCGAGATCGTCGGCTGGCGCGACAAGCTGTCCTGGTTCGAGACCAAGCCGCTGTTCGGCTGGCGGGTGCTGGTGCCGCGCACCAAGGAGCAGGCCGCGTCGCTGTCGGACCAGCTCCGCTCGTACGGCGCCGTGCCCGAGGAGGTGCCGACGATCTCCGTCGAGCCTCCGCGCACCCCGCAGCAGATGGAGCGCGCCGTCAAGGGCCTGGTCACCGGGCGCTACGAATGGGTCGTGTTCACCTCGGCCAACGCCGTGCGCGCCGTACGCGAGCGGTTCGAGCAGTACGGCCTCGACGCGCGGGCGTTCGCCGGGCTGAAGGTCGCCGCCGTCGGCGAGCAGACCGCGGCCTCGCTCGTGGAGTTCGGCGTGAAGCCGGACCTCATGCCGAGCGGCCAGCAGTCCTCCGAGGGCCTCCTGGAGGTCTGGCCGCCGTACGACAAGGAGCTCGACCCGATCAACCGGGTCCTGCTGCCGCGCGCCGACATCGCCACCGAGACGCTCGTCGCCGGGCTGACCGAGCTGGGCTGGGAGTGCGACGACGTCACGGCCTACCGGACCGTACGCGCCGCGCCGCCGCCGCAGCCGATCCGCGAGGCGATCAAGGGCGGCGGGTTCGACGCGGTCCTGTTCACGTCGTCCTCGACGGTGCGCAACCTGATCGGAATCGCCGGAAAGCCGCACAACGTCACCGTGATCGCGGTGATCGGCCCGCAGACCGCGAAGACGGCGCAGGAGTACGGCCTTCGGGTCGACGTCCTGGCCGACAAGCCGTCCGCGAGCGCGCTGGCCGAGGCGCTGAGCCAGTACGGCGCCGACCGGCGCGCCGCGCAGGCCGAGGCCGGCGACCCGCTCCGCAAGCCCAGCGAGATGCGCCGCGGCGCACGCAGGCGCAAATAAAGGAAAGAAGAGTACGCACGTGAGCGCGCAGTTCCCTGTCGTACGTCCCCGGCGGCTCCGCCGTACGCCCGCGATGCGCAGGCTCGTCGCCGAGACACGGCTGCACCCGAACGACCTCGTCCTGCCGCTCTTCGTGAAGGAGGGCATCACCGAGCCGCAGCCGATCGCTTCCATGCCGGGCGTGGTGCAGCACACGCGGGACTCCCTGCGGAAGGCGGCGTACGAAGCGGCCGAGGCCGGTGTCGGCGGGCTGATCCTGTTCGGCATCCCGGCGATGAAGGACTCCCGGGGTTCGGGCGCCGACGACCCGGCGGGGATCGTGCAGAAGGCCCTGCGTGACCTGTCGTCCGACCTCGGCGACGCGACGGTCCTCATGGCCGACCTGTGCCTCGACGAGTACACCGACCACGGGCACTGCGGCATCCTCACCTCCTCCGACGAGGTGGACAACGACGCCACGCTGGCCCGGTACGCCTCGATCGCGGAGGCGCAGGCCGCGGCGGGCGCCGACGTCGTCGCCCCGAGCGGCATGATGGACGGCCAGGTGGCCGCGATCCGCTCCGCGCTCGACAACGGCGGCTACTCCGGCGTCTCGATCATGGCGTACGCCGTGAAGTACGCCTCGGCGTTCTACGGGCCGTTCCGCGACGCCGCCGAGTGCGCGCCGCGGTTCGGCGACCGTTCCGCCTACCAGCAGGACCCCGCCAACGCCGCCGAGTCGCTGCGCGAGTCGCTCCTCGACGTCGACGAGGGCGCCGACATGGTCCTCGTGAAGCCGGCGATGACCTACCTGGACGTCGTACGCCAGGTCCGCGACGCCGTGCGGGTTCCGGTGGCCGCCTACCAGGTCAGCGGCGAGTACGCCATGGTCGAGGCGGCGGCGGCGCAGGGCTGGATCGACCGCGACCGGATCATCCACGAGACCCTCGTGTCGATCCGCCGGGCGGGCGCGGACATGATCTTCACCTACTGGGCCACCGAGGTCGCTCGCTCGCTCGCGGGCTGATCCTCCGGCCGGCCGCAGTGAGGCCGGGCCGGCCGCCGTACGACCCGATCCCAACGCGTCCTTCCACCCTTTCCCGGCGCTCTATCGGGCCGCTCTCATCCGGCTATGTGATTTCCGCCAGGTCACGCCTTAGCCGCTTTTCGGGGGTTGGCGTAATCACCCGGAAGCCTGGGCGTCATCATCGGTAGAAAGAGGCGCCTGAGGGGGAGCGGACATGTTGGAAGTTTCGTCTTCTAAGCGGCAAAAGCCGCGCGCGTCCATGGGAGACGCCGCGCAGCGTTACGCCGCGCTCGGCTGGCCGTGTGTGCAGGGCGCGCATTCGGCGACCGACGGCATGCGCGCGTGCTCCTGTGACCGCATCGGATGTCCGTCGCCGGGCGCGCACCCGGCCTCCCAGGTGTGGAAGCTCCAGGCCACGATCGACGCGGACCGCCTCGCCCACTGGTGGTCCGGCACCCCGCAGGCCAACATCATCCTGCCGACCGGCCGGGTCTTCGACGTCTTCGACGTCCCCGCCTCGGCGGGCCGCGCCACGCTGGCCCGCATGGAGAGCGAGCAGGTGCCGCTCGGCCCGGTCGCCGCGCTCGGCGACGAGCGCTATCTGTTCTTCGTCGCGACCCGCGGCGCCCCGATGGACGAGGACGAATGGTGGTCCTGCCACCTCGACACCGTCCCGGAAAGCGTTTCCGACACGCCGGGAATGCGCTGGCACTGCCGCGACAGCTACGTCGTCGCGCCCCCGTCGGTGCTGCCCTCGGGCCGCGAGGTCACCTGGGTCAGCCATCCGGAGAACGCCGCCCTGCCCGACCCCGTACGCCTCCTGGAAATCCTCGCCGACACCTGCGTGTAGCCCGTCTGGGACACTCGAAGTGTGATGAACATCGAGCGTTCGCAGGCGTTGTTCGACAGGGCCGGGGCCGCCGTTCCCGGCGGGGTGAACTCCCCCGTACGTGCCTTCGGGGCCGTGGGCGGCACCCCCCGGTTCATCGCCCAGGGCCGTGGTCCGTACCTCGTCGACGCCGACGGCAACGAGTACGTCGACCTGATCTGCTCCTGGGGGCCGATGATCCTCGGTCACGCGCACCCGGAGGTCGTCGAGGCCGTCCAGCGGGCCGCCTCGCTCGGCACCTCCTACGGCGCCCCGACCGAGGGCGAGGTCGCGCTCGCCGAGGAGATCATCGCTCGGTCCCCGGTCGAGCAGGTACGCCTGGTCAGCTCCGGCACCGAGGCCACCATGTCCGCGATCCGGCTGGCCCGCGGCTTCACCGGCCGTTCCAAGATCGTGAAGTTCTCCGGCTGCTACCACGGGCACTCCGACGCGCTGCTGGCCGCCGCCGGATCCGGGCTGGCGACCTTCGGGCTGCCCGACTCACCCGGCGTGACGGGCGCCGCGACCGCCGACACGATCGTGCTGCCCTACAACGACGTCGCCGCCGTCGAGGAGGCGTTCGCCGCGAACACCGGCGCGATCGCGTGCGTGATCACCGAGGCGTGCCCGGCCAACATGGGCATCGTCCCGCCGGCCCCCGGCTTCAACGCCGCGCTGAAGGCGATCTGCGAGCGGCACGGCGCGCTGCTGATCATGGACGAGGTGCTGACCGGCTTCCGCGTGTCGCGCTCGGGCTGGTACGGCGTCGACGACGTCGCCGGCGACCTGACGACGTTCGGCAAGGTCATGGGCGGCGGCCTGCCCGCCGCTGCCTTCGGCGGGCGCGCCGACATCATGGCCAAGCTCGCGCCCGCCGGCCCCGTCTACCAGGCGGGCACCCTGTCGGGTAACCCCCTCGCCACCGCCGCCGGCCTGGCCACCCTGCGCGGCGCCACCGCCGACGTGTACGCCCGCATCGACCGCGCCGCCGCGACCGTGGCCGAACTCGCCACCGGCGCGCTGGCCAAGGAGGGCGTCGAGCACCGGTTGCAGACCGCCGGCAACCTGTTCTCGATCTTCTTCGCCGACGGCGAGGTCCGCGACTTCGAGGGCGCGCGCCGTCAGAACACCGAGCGCTACGCCGCCTTCTTCCACGCCGCCCTCGACCACGGCGTCTACCTGCCACCGTCGTCGTACGAGGCCTGGTTCCTGTCGGCCGCACACGACGACGAGGCCCTCCAGCGCATCGCGGACGCCCTCCCGCCCGCCGCCCGCGCCGCCGCCGAGGTCTCCTAGGGAGCCAGGGCTTCGAGGATCTCCTTGGCGCGTGCGGTGGCCGAGGCCGGGTCGACGTCGGGGTTGCCGACCTCGGGGTCCCAGTTGAGGTCGTAGAAGACCTCGGTGACGCCCAGGTCGCCCAGCCAGGCGACGTCCTCGCGGATCTGGTCGTAGGAGCCGGAGAGCCGTTTGCGCTCGCCGGAGTCGTCCTTGGCCTCCTGCCCGGCGCGGACCACGCCGCGGACGACCACGCGGACCGCGTCGGGGTCCTTGCCGGCGTCGGCCGCCGCGCGGCGTACGGTCGCGATCTGCTCGCCGATCTTGGAAAGGTCGGTGGCGCTGCGGCTGATCCAGCCGTCGGCGGCGCGGCCGGCGCGCTTCAGCGCGGACTCCGCGACGCCGCCGAGCAGCACGGGCGGGCCGGGCTTCTGTACCGGCTTGGGCGCGAAGCGGCTCGGTTCGACGCGGTAGAACTCGCCCTCGAAGGAGCTGACCTCGTCCGTCCACAGGGTGTGCAGGACCTTGAGGTACTCCTCGGCGCGCGGGCCGCGGCGCTCCTCGGTCACGCCGCTGGCGACGAACTCCTCGTGCTGCCAGCCGACGCCGAGGCCGAGGTCGAAGCGGCCCTCGGACAGGATGTCGAGCGTCGCCGCCTGCTTGGCCAGGTACACCGGCGTGACGAACGGCAGGTTGACGATCGCGACGCCGAGCCGGATGCGGGACGTACGCGCGGCGGCGAAGGTCAGGGCGCTCAGCGGGTCGAGCACGCTCCGGTAGACGGGCGCCATCGCCTCCGGGTCGGCCGGCACCAGCAGGCGGTGGAACGCCCACAGCGAGTCGTAGCCGAGTTCGTCCGCGCGCGTCGCGAAGTAGCCGAGGCTTTCGGGGGTCGCCCAGGCGCCCGCCACGGGGGCGCCGAATCCGATCTTCATGCCGGCAATCCTTTCAAAGCGTCCAGTGCCGCGTTCACCGAGGCGGCGGCGGGTGCCCGCAGAGGAGCGCGTACCCCGGGGCACGCGATCGACCCGCGTTCGGCCAGGACGGCCTTGATCACGGCCGGCGACGGCTCGGCGAACAGCGCCTCCGTCAGCGGCAGCAGCGCCTCGTGCAGGCCCCTGGCGCGCGCGGCGTCTCCCGCGCGTACGGCGCCCTCCATGGCCGTCACCGCGCCGGGCGCGACGTTCGCGGTCGCGGCCACGCCGCCCGCCGCGCCGAGCTGCAGGACCGGGTACAGGAACGCGTCGTCACCGCCGAGGACGCCGTGGCCGCGCGCCAGGAGGGTGAGCGTGTCCGCGTCGACGGCGCCCGCGCAGTGCTTCACGCCGGCCACCTCGTCGCGGCCCAGCAGCGTCAGGAGCGTCTCGACGCGCAGGGTCTTCCCGGTGCGGTACGGCACGTTGTAGACGACCAGCGGCACACCGGCCGCCGCCCCGACCGCCGCGAAGTGGTCGAGCACGCCCTCGTCGGACGGGCGCAGGTAGTAGGGGACGGGCACGAGCAGGTGGTCGGCGTCCTCGGCGCACGCGGCGGCCTGCTCCGCGGACTCGGTGGTGCCGATGGTGCCCGCGCCGACGGTCAGCGGCGTACGGTGCGCGTCGCTGACCCGGCGGCAGACACCGGTGACCGTACGCCGCTCGGCGGCCGTGAGCAGTTGCGCCTCCCCGGTCGTGCCGAGGGCGACCAGGCCCGCGGCGCCCTCGTCGAGGACCTGGTGCGCGAGCCGTTCCAGCGACGCGACGTCAAGGGCGCCGTCCGCGGTGAACGGCGTCACGACGGGGACGTGGATTCCGTGCATTCCGGTTCCTTTCTCGGAACGGTGACGAGCGCGGGCGTACGGCGCGGGATGCTGCCGTAGGCCACGCCGCCCACGATGAGCACGCCCGCCACCAGGTCGGCCGTGGTGATCCGCTCGCCGAGGAACACCGCCGCCGCCGACATCCCGAACGGCGGCACGAGCAGGGAGTACATCGCGACCTGGCCCGCGTCGTAGCGGTGCATCAGCGCGCCCCAGCCCCCGTACCCGACCAGCGTCGCGAGGTACGCGATGTACAGCAGCGCGCCGACGCCGGACGCCGAGATGTGCGCGAGCGCGCGCAGGTCGGCGCGCGGGCCCTCGAAGCCCAGCGACAGGGCGAGCAGTGGAAGGGGCGGAACGAGGCTGACCCAGACCATGAACGAGAAGGCGTCCGGGACCCGCGCGGTCCGCAGCCCGACGTTGCCGAGCCCCCACATCGCCGCGCCCGCGACGCACAGCGCGAACGCCAGGACGGGGCTGCCCTGGCCGAGAGTGGCGGCGATCAGCACGATCCCGGCGAACGCCACCGCCATCCCGGTCATCCGGCGCACCCCGGGCCGCTCCCGCAGCATCAGGCCCGCGAACAGGGCGGTGAACAACGCCTGCGCCTGGACGACCAGCGAGGCCAGGCCCGCCGGCATGCCCATGCGCATCGCGATGAACAACAGCCCGAACTGCCCGGCGCCCAGGGGCAGCCCGATGAGCGCCAGCCGGCCCCACGAGATCGCCGGCCGGCGTACGAACAGCACGGCGGGGAAGGCGGCGGCGGCGAACCGCAGGCTCGCGAACAGCAGGGGCGGCAGGTCGTCGAGCCCGACGTCGATGACGACGAAGTTGATCCCCCAGATCGCGGCGATCAGGACGGCGAGGGCGACATGGCGTGGTCTCACTGTTCCGATGCTCGTCCGCGCGAAGGTTTAGGACAAGCGAAACATTCTTAAGGCATAAGCGTAGAATCACTACATGCTTGATCTTGATCGGCTCCGTGCGCTCAGCGCGGTGGCGACGTACGGCTCCGTGAGCGCCGCGGCCGACATGCTGCACGTCACCACGTCCGCGGTCTCCCAGCAGATGGCCAAGCTGGAGCGCGAGACCGGGCAGAAGCTCCTGGAGCGCAACGGCCGCGGCGTCCGCCTCACCGACGCGGCGTCGCTGCTGGCCACGCACGCCGAGCGCATCCTGGCGATGGTCGAGGAGGCCGAGTCCGACCTGGAGGCGCAGCGCGGCGAGGTGGTCGGCGAGCTGGCCGTCGCGGCGTTCCCGACGGCGGCGCGCGGCCTCCTGCCGCCCGCGCTGGGGGTCCTGGCCCGCGACCATCCGCGCCTGACCGTCCGCCTGCGCGAGCAGGAGCCGCACTCCGCCGTGCCGCTGGCCGTACGCGGCGAGATCGACCTGGGCATCGTGCAGGACTGGTTCAACGTCCCGCTCGCCATCCCCGACGGCCTGGTCAAGGCGCCGCTCCTCGACGACGTCGCCGACGTCGTGCTGCCCGAGGCCCACCCGCTGGCCGGCCGCGACACGATCGACCTCGGTGAGCTGCACGGGGAGTCCTGGATCGCCCAGTCGCCCGGCGCGATCTGCCGCGACTGGCTCGTCCACACGCTGCGCTCGAACGCCCTGGAGCCGCGCATCGCCCACACCGCCGACGAGTACGCCACCCAGCTCGCCCTGGTCGCCGTCGGCCTGGGCGCCGCCATCGTGCCCCGTCTGGGCCGCTGTGACATCCCCGCGGGGGTCCGCGTCGTACCGGTACGCCCCACTCTCACCCGCCACGTCTACGCCATCTGGCGGGCCGAGGCGGCGCGGCGTCCGGCCATCCGCGCCGCCGTCGCCGCCCTCCGTGCCGCCGCGCCGTGAACCCGGATGACGGCTCATCGGCTCGGGGCCGGTATTTTGGGGGGCCATGAAGACGATCGTTCATCTGCTGCGCCATGGCGAGGTGCACAACCCCGAAGGCATTCTCTACGGACGCCTGCCCGGGTACCACCTCAGCGACGACGGCCGGCTGATGGCCGAGGCGGCGGCCAAGTGGCTCGACGGCCGTGACGTCACGGCCCTGTACTGCTCGCCGATGGAGCGGGCGCAGGAGACGGCGGCGCCGATCTCGTCGACCCTGAGCCTGGAGGTCGTGACCGACGACCGGCTCATCGAGGCCGCCAACCACTTCGAGGGCCACACGTTCGGCGTCGGCGACGGTTCGCTGCGCCGCGCACGGCACTGGCCCTACCTCTGGAACCCCTTCCGCCCGTCCTGGGGCGAGCCGTACGAGGTCATCGCCCGCCGCATGCTCGACGTCATGGCCGACGCGCGGGAGGCCGCGCGCGGGCACGAGGTGGTGTGCGTCAGCCACCAGCTGCCGGTCTGGGTGACCCGGCGCAAGATCGAAGGCCGTCACCTGTGGCACAACCCCGCCAGGCGCGAGTGCGCGCTGGCCAGTGTCACCAGCGTCACCTACGACGACGACCGCGTCGTCAAGGTCGACTACGCCGAGCCCGCGGGCGAGTTGTCGCGCCGCCCCAGTGTGCCGGGCGCTTAGCGCCTCGGGCACAATGGAAACTTAAGTACTACGCGCTGTAGTAGTGGGAGTGTCGCCGTGATCCGCCATGTCCTGACCGCCGTGCCCGCAGTGTTCCTTCTCGCCGGCTGCGCCGGCGCCGGAGCCGTGCAGAGCGGTCCCGGCGGCGGCGACTCACGGTACGTCGCGGGCGACACGGGCACGCAGATGCTCAAGACCCGCAAGCCGGCGCCCGCCGTCCAGGGCACCACGCTCGACGGCAAGCCGTTCGCCCTCGCCGGCCTCAAGGGCAAGGTCGTGGTGATCAACTTCTGGGCCGCCTGGTGCGCGCCCTGCCGCGCCGAGGCGCCGACGATGGAGAAGGTCTTCGAGGAGAGCAAGGCGCAGGGCGTGGAGTTCGTCGGCGTCGACATCAAGGACGGCAAGGACAACGCCCAGGCGTTCGCCCGCACCTTCAAGATCACCTACCCGAGCCTGTACGACCAGGCCGGGCAGATCGCGCTCTCCTTCCGCGACATCCCGCCGAACGCCGTGCCCTCGACGCTCGTGGTCGACCGCCAGGGCCGTATCGCCGCCCGCGCCATCGGCAGCGTGCCGTACGCCGCGCTGAAGGACATGGTCACGCGGCTCTCGGCGGAGAAATGAGCCGATGAGCACGGTCACCAGCGGCTCTCTGGTCTTCGCCTTCCCGATCGCGGCGGCGGCCGGGCTGGTGTCGTTCCTGTCGCCGTGCGTGCTGCCGCTGGTGCCGGGCTACCTCTCGTACGTCACCGGCATGAGCGGCGCCGACCTGGCCGAGCAGCGGCGCGGGCGCCTCATCCTCGGCGTCGCGCTGTTCGTGCTGGGCTTCACGGTCGTGTTCGTCAGCGCCGGCCTGGCCTTCGGCGGCTTCGGCGCGCTGCTCCAGGACCACGCGAGCGTGCTCACCAAGATCCTCGGCGGCGTCACGATCGTGCTCGGCCTGGCCTTCATGGGGTTCGTCCCCGGCCTGCAGCGCACGGTCAAGTCCAGCCGCCTGCCCGTCGCCGGGGTCGCGGGCGCGCCGTTCCTCGGCATGCTGTTCGGCCTCGGCTGGACCCCCTGCATCGGCCCGACGCTCGCGGCCGTGCAGGCGATGGCCTACACCGAGGCGAGCGCCACACGGGGCGCGCTGCTGTCGTTCGCGTACTGCCTCGGCCTCGGAGTGCCCTTTCTGCTGACCGCGCTGGCGTACCGTAAGGCGCTGGGCGCGTTCGGCTTCGTCAAGCGTCACTACCAGGCCGTGACGCGTATCGGCGGAGGCATGCTGGTCGCCATCGGCCTGCTCCTGATGAGCGGCGCCTGGATGGACCTCACGATCAAGATGCAGGCCTGGGTGTCCGGCTTCAAGACGGTGATCTGATGGAGGAGCGCGACGTTGAGCGTTGACGCGCCCGAGGCGGAGGCCGCCCCCCAGGCCCCCGAGGAGCGGCCCGCGGGGATGGGCGTCGTCGGCTGGCTGCGCTGGGGCTGGCGGCAGCTGACCTCGATGCGTACGGCGCTGGTGCTGCTGTTCCTCATGGGCCTGGGCACCGTGCCCGGCTCGTTCCTGCCGCAGCGGGCGCTCGCGCCGGAGAACGTCTCCAAGTTCTTCGCCGACCACAAGATCATCGCGCCGTGGCTGGACCGGATGTCGATGTTCGACGTCTTCTCCGCGCCCTGGTTCGCGGCGATCTACATCCTGCTGTTCATCTCGCTCGCGGGCTGCGTGCTGCCGCGCTCGCGCCAGCACCTCCAGCACATCCGGTCCCGCCCGCCCAGGGCGCCGCGCAACCTGGACCGCCTGCCCGAGTCCGCGTCGTACGAGACCGACACGGCGCCCGACGAGGTGCTCGCGGAGGCCCGTACGGTCCTGAAGGGCCGCCACTACCGGGTCGACGACCACGGCGGCTCGATCGCGGCCGAGAAGGGCTACCTGCGCGAGACCGGCAACCTCGTCTTCCACCTCGCGCTGCTCGTGCTGCTGTTCGCGGTGGGCTCCGGCTCGGCCCTCGGCTACAAGGGCAACGTCCTGGTCACCGAGGGCGAGGGCTTCTCCAACACGCTGACCTCCTACGACGCCTTCAAGAGCGGGCGCGCGGTCTCGCCGTCGAAGCTGCCGCCGTTCACGATGTGGCTCGACTCCTTCAAGGCCGGCTACATCCCCGACGGCCCCAACCGCGGCCAGCCGATCTCCTTCGCCGCCCGCATCCGCTACCAGGACGGCCTGAAGGGGAAGATCCACCCGTACGACCTGCAGGTCAACCACCCGCTCAAGATCGACGGCGCGCGTCTCTACCTGCTCGGCCACGGCTACTCCCCGGTCTTCACGGTGCGCGACGGGCGCGGCCAGATCGCCTACCAGGGCGCGGTGCCGTTCCTGTCGACGAACGACGCGACCTACACCTCCGAGGGCGTCATCAAGGTGCCGGACGCCCAGCCCGACCAGCTCGGCTTCATCGGCCTGTTCTGGCCCACGGCCGTCCCGAACGCCCAGGGCAAGGTCGTCTCGGCCTTCCCGGCCGCCTGGAACCCCCAGGTGGCGCTGTTCGCGTTCAAGGGCGACCTCGGGCTCTCCAACGGCGCGCCGCAGTCGGTGTACAAGCTGGAGACCGGCAAGCTGAAGCCGATCGTGATGGGTAACAAGACCAAGCCCCTGGCCGTCGGCCAGACCGAGACGCTGCCCGGCGGCGCCGGGTCGGTGACCTTCAACGGCTACAAGCAGTGGGTGAGCCTGCAGGTCAACCACGATCCCGGCCGCGTGCCCGCGCTCGTCGCCGGCCTCATCGCGATCCTCGGCATCGTCACGTCCTTCCTCGTACGGCGCCGCAGGGTGTGGGTCCGTGCGAGCGCGGCCGACGGCGGGCGTACGGTGGTCGACGTCGGAGGGCTGACGCTCGGCGGTGCCACGCCGGAGTTCGACGCGATCGTCGAGCGGCTCTCAGGAGCCACCCCCAACCCCGAAGAACCCGAGGAGTGACGGCCGTGGTCAACACCCATTTGGCCAACCTCAGCAACCAGCTGATGCTCGGCGCCGTGCTGCTCTACGTCGTGACCATGGTCGGGTACGCCGGGGAGATCGCGTTCGGACGCCGCCACGCCGAGGCCGCCGTCCCGGAGAAGGTCCTCGTCGGCGCGGGCGGCCCGGACGTCGCGGAGACGGCCCAGGCCGACGACACCGGCACCGAGCGCCGCACGATCGACTGGGGGCGCTTCGCGGTGCTCCTGAACGTCGTCGCGTGGGGCCTGCACTGCGGGGAGATCGTCACCCGCGGCATGGCCGCGCACCGCGTGCCGTGGGGCAACATGTACGAGTTCGTCTCGGCGATCACGTTCGCCGCGGTGACCGTCTACCTGATCATGCTGTGGCGTTACCAGGTGCGCTGGCTCGGCCCGTTCCTGATGGTCGCGGTCGTGATCGCCCTCGGCATCGCCACGATATGGCTCTACGACGACCCCGGCCCGCTCCGCCCGGCCCTGCACTCGTACTGGATCGCGATCCACGTCACGGCCGCGGTGACCGCCACCGGCATCTTCACGGTGGCCGGCGTCGCGACGATCCTGTACCTCCTGAAGGCCCGTACGACCGAGGCGAAGCCCGGCGGGATCATGCAGCGGGTGCCGGACGCCGAGACCCTCGACCGGCTCGCGCACCGCACGATGATGTTCGGCTTCCCGATCTGGACCTTCGCCATCATCGCGGGCGCCATCTGGGCCGACTCCGCGTGGGGCCGCTACTGGGGCTGGGACCCCAAGGAGACCTGGTCGTTCATCACCTGGGTCGTCTACGCGTGCTACCTGCACGCACGCGCCACCGCCGGCTGGCGGGGCCGCAAGGCGGCGGCGATCTCGCTCTTGGCGTTCTGCTGCCTGCTGTTCAACTTCTTCGGCATCAACTACCTCGTGTCGGGGTTGCACTCATACGCTGGTGGCTGAAGATCGGCTGTTCGATCAGCCGAAACCGGCAAACATTTTGCCCACGGCGTGCATCTCATCCGTCGTGGTTAAAATTTGGAGGACTCGGGTGAGTAACAGGCGGTTCGCCGCTGGTTCGGTAATGATGGCGGCGCTGCTTTCGGCCGCATGCGCGTGTACCAGTATCTCCGCCGGTACCAACGGCAAGGACGGCACGGACGCTCCTGACACCCAGATCCGCATCACCCCGGTGAACGGCACCGGGACCGCACGCCCCGACCAGGGCGTCACCGTCGCCGCGTCGGGCGGCAAGCTCGACCAGGTCAACGTCGCCTTCAACGGCCAGCCGGTGCCCGGTGACTTCACCCCGGACCACGCGCAGTGGAAGACGAAGTGGACCCTCAGGCCGGGCGCCGCCTACACGGTCACCGCCTCGGCCAAGAACTCCAAGGGCAAGTCCGCGACGGCCACGAGCAAGTTCACCACGGAGAAGTCCGCGGGCGCCTTCGCGATCAGCGACGTCACGCCGATGCCGGGCGAGAAGGTCGGTGTCGGAATGCCGATCATCGTGACCTTCAGCCGCGCGGTGGCCAACCGCGACTTCGTGGAGAAGTCGCTTGAGGTGAAGTCCGACAAGGGCGACATCGGCGCCTGGCACTGGACCTCGGACCAGCAGGTCGTCTACCGCACCCAGAAGTACTGGCAGCCGCACCAGAACGTCACCTTCACCGCGCACCTCGCCGGCGTACGGGCGCTGAGGGGCGTGTACGGCAACGCCGACGTCACGAAGTCGTTCAAGATCGGCGACTCGACGATCGCGGTGGCCAACGGCAAGACGCACTACATGAAGGTCACCCACGAGGGCGTCGTCAAGAAGTTCCCCATCAGCATGGGCATGGGCGGCACGTCGGAGTACACCACCACGAGCGGCATTCACCTGACGAAGGAGAAGGCCCCGATGGTGACGATGACGTCACCCGGGCGTAAGCCGGGCGATCCCGGTTACTACAAAGAGGACATCCCCCTCGCGGTGCGGATCAGCGACCGCGGCGAGTACGTCCACCAGAGCCCGGGCGAGTACTACGCCCTCGGCCACAGCAACATCAGCCACGGCTGCGTACGCACCTCCCCGGAGGGCGCCCACTACTTCTACTCGATCGCCCAGCGTGGCGACGTCGTGGACGTCGAGGGCACCGACCGCAAGCTCGTGAACGAGCAGGGCAACGGCTGGACCTACTGGACCCTGTCCTGGAGCCAGTGGCTCAAGGGGAGCGCCCTGCAGCACACGTAAGACCCAAAGGCAGCACGCGGAGGCGAGTCCGGCACCCACGGTGGGCCGGGCTCGCCTCAGCCGCATCGGGGCGGGCCTCGGCGAGCTGACCACCATCGGACTGCCACTGCACGGCGCCCGTACCGTACGGTGCCAGGTGTCCCCGAGGCCACAGGAAGGAGGCCCGGAAACGTATGCCGAGCGTCTACTGCACGCAGTGCGGTCACGCCAATCCGGATGGTGCCCGCTTCTGCACGAACTGCGGCACCGCGCTCACGGAGAGTGCCCAGCCGGTGATGGGCGAGACCGGCGATTCGACGTCGACGATGTCGCTGAGCGCGATCCACGCGGCCGTCGAAGCCGAGGAGCGGCGCGAGGATCCGGCGGCCGAGCAGATGGCCATCGAATCGCTCCCGTCGAACACCGCCCTCCTCCTCGTCAAACGAGGACCGAACGCCGGAAGCAGGTTTCTGCTGGATCGTGACACCACCACCGCCGGCCGCAACGCGGACAGCGACATCTTCCTCGACGATGTGACCGTGTCACGCCGGCACGGTGAGTTCCACCGGCGCGGCGCGCACTTCTCGGTTCGCGACGCGGGCAGCCTCAACGGCACCTACGTCAACCACCAGCGGATCGACGAGGCCGTCCTGTCGAGCGGCGACGAGGTTCAGATCGGTAAGTTCCGCCTGATGTACCTCAGCAGCACGCTCAAGGACGTCCCCGCCCCCGCACCGGCGCCGGAGAGCCCTCCCCGGCGCGGCTGGTGGGCACGCCTGCTGCGGCAGTCGTCCAACTAGGCCCTAGGGATCTTCGCCTCTCAGGCGGCGGTCCAGGTTGCGCATGAACTCCGGGTCATCGTCCGGTCCCATCGGGGCCGGACGGCCCGGGTCCGTGCCCGCGGCCTGCGTGTCGTCGTCGGCGGACATGAGGAAGTCCGGTGGCCACGCCGTCACGTCGGCCGTCACGAAGCCCCGCCGGCGTCCGAACAGGAGCCACGCGATGGCCCCCAGGTCGAAGCCGAGCAGGACAACCAGGAACCAGACGAACTTCGGCAGGCGTCGGATATCGCCCTCACTGGTCGACAGCACCTCGAAGAGGCAGAAGAGCCAGATGCCGAGTGCGACCAGGATGAGCACGGCGGCAAGGACGAGCATGCTCGAAGCGTAACCCGGTCCCGCAAATGTGGACCTTAACGCGCGCCGGGATTTGCCATACCGACCCGCCCTGCGGCGATCTCGCCGGGTCTCAGCGGGTCTCAGTGGATCTCAACGGATCTCAACGAGGATGACGCGATCGCGGGGTCCGGCTTACGCTACGGCCCTAGCCCGGCGGGCCTCCGCGGGCACGAAGGGCGCTGAGGGGTCGTTTGATGCGTTACCGGGGGAACCGCCGCCACCATCTGGAGGCGCCGGTCACCGACGTACGGTCCGGGCGCCACAGAAGGCCCAAGGACTCCCCGGCCGGCACCGGCCGCGCCGACGGGGCCGACCGTACGGCCGACCGCCCGCGCCGCCTCCAGCCCAGAGACGCGCTGGGCCGCTTCCGCAAGCTCAACCCGGACGAGACGCGCGGCGACGGCGGCGGTGGCGACGGCCCGCGCGACGCGCCGGCCAAGCCGCGCTACACCTGGCGCGACTTCGAGCTCGACGAGGACCTGCCGCGCGCCGGGCCGCATCCGTCCGACGCGCCGGACCTACGGGACGGACGACGCCACTGTGGGGCCCTGGAGAGCGTCCTGTACCGCCAGTGGGCGGCCGACGGGCGTTCGGCCCCCGCTGACGCCGTACGCGCCGTGGACAGCCTCGCGGAGCTGCCGGAGGCCCTGAAGGAACTGCTCGCCGAGGGCCTCGACGGCATCTATGTGGGTTCCGGGGGCGTACCGGACCTGGACGACATGCAGTACCTGCGGGGTGCGCCACTACCGTCGGGGAAGGCCACCTGGGACATCTGCGCCGGGGCGTACGGCGACCGCAAGGTGGTGGTCGGAGATCAGCCTTCGCCGACTCCGGACGTGATGTTGCACGAGATCGGCCACGCTCTCGACGACATCGACGGCATCATGTCCGACGACGGCCCTCGCCAATGGCAGTCCGACAGTCCGGAGTTCCGTGCGCTCTATCGTGAATGTCTTCCACATTTGCTGAGCGACTTCCATCGGCAGGGCGAGGATCTGGGGTGTCATGAGTTCTTCGCCGACGCCTTCGCCGCGATCGCGTCGAGGCAGCGACCCGCTCTTGTCGACATGCTCGGTGGTGACACCCGTACCGCACTCAATGTGATGCTTTTCTTCAACCGGAAATACGGGATATAGGTGATAGCCGATGTACGTGATCCGGCTTCCCAACGGGAACCTGAGGGTGCCCGTCGGGGTCATGGGTCCAGGACGCGACGCGGCCACGCGGCACACCGGGAGTGTGATCGGGCAGGCGTACGTCGAGATCGGCCCCGATGACCCCGACTACCAGCGGCTTCTCGAGCAGTCGATCACACAGGAGGAGATGGCGGACAAGCGCCGCCGCTGGCGCGCTGACGATGAGGCGCTGCGCCAGGAGTTCGAGGAGTACAAGGCCCGGCAGGCGGATGAGTGAGGGGTGCCGGGCGAAAGGCGGAGTCGGTCCGTGCCGCTTCTAACCGCCGAGATCGCTCCGTGCGGCGGCCTCGACAGGCTCCTCACCGCGCAGCAATGCGTGCACCTCGGACTCGCGAAATCGCCGGTGGCCCCCAGGCGTCCTAATGCTGCTGATCCGACCGGCGGCGGCCCAGCGTGTGACGGTCTTAGGATCGACTCGGAACAAGGCGGCGACCTCACCAGGGGTCAGCAGGCGCTCGCTCGTGCTCTCCACGTTTTCTCTCCCCCTTTGTCCCGCTCTCAGTGCGGGTGGACTGTTTCTCAGTCTGCCGCTTGAAGACCGATTTCTCCCTTGTTTTAGCAAAACATCACGCTACGTAGTTTTGTGACATGCAGTAATGACCACATGTGACGGGCCGGTTGCAATCCATGCGCTCCGGAAACCTCCCAGGTCCGGCGAGTGCGCGCGTCGCGCCCAGTACGCCTGACCCATAAGGTGCGGGGTATGTCCGATCTGGTGAGCCTGGAGGAGATCGAGGACGCCGCGCGGAGGCTGGACGGAGTCATCACACGCACCCCGTTGCTGCCCCTCCCGGGAACCCCGTCTCTGCTGCTGAAGCCCGAATCGCTGCAGCCCGTCGGTTCGTTCAAGCTGCGCGGCGCGTACACCGCGATCAACAGCCTGCCCGAGGCCGACCGCAAGAGCGGCGTCATCGCGCACTCCAGCGGAAACCACGCCCAGGCCGTCGCGTACGCCGCGAACGCCCACGGCATCCCGGCGATCCTCGTCGTGCCGCGCACCACGCCCGCGGTCAAGGTCGACGCCTGCCGCGCGCTCGGCGCCGAGATCGTCTTCGTGGAGCCGACCATCGAGGCCCGCGTCGAGACCGCGGGCCGGCTGGCCGCCGCCCACGGCTACCCGCTGATCCCGCCGTTCGACGACCGCCGCGTCATCGCGGGCCAGGGCACAGCCGGCCTGGAGATCGCCGCCGAAGCGCCCGACGACCTCATGGCCGTGTTCGTGCCGATCAGCGGCGGCGGCCTGATCTCCGGCATCGCCACGGCCATCAAGGCCCTGCGCCCCGAAGCCAAGATCGTCGGCGTCGAGCCCGAACTGGCCGCCGACGCCCACGCGTCCTTCCGCGCCGGCCACCGGGTCGCCTGGTCCGGCCGCGACACCGCCCGTACGATCGCGGACGCCCTGCGCGTCGAATGCGTCGGCGACCTACCATTCGCCCACATGCGCGCGTACGTCGACGAGATCATGACCGTCACCGAGGAGGAGATCCGCGAGGCCATGCGGATCCTCGCCCGGCGCGGACGCCTCGTGGCCGAGCCCGGCGGCGCGGTCGCCACCGCCGGCCACCTGGCGATGTACCCGGACGGCTCACCCGGCGTCAGCGTCGCGGTCGTCTCCGGCGGCAACGTCGACCCGGCCCTGTTGGGGGAGGTCCTGGCCGGGCCTGGTGAGCAGGGGCGGTAGCCTCGGATTCGTCATGCGCTCAGTACTCGTTTACACACTCGCACGGGCGGTGCTCCTGGCGGCCACCGCCGGAGTGCTGTTCCTGGTCGGCGCGCGCGGATTCCTTCTGCTCGGCCTGGCCATCCTGATCAGCGGCGTCATCAGCTTCGTGCTGCTGTCACGCCAACGCGACGCGGTCTCCACCTCGGTCACCGAACGCGCGGCCCGCATGTCACGCGCCCTCGCCGAAGGCTCGGCCCGCGAGGACGACGACTAGCGTTCTCTGCCCCTCACGTCCGCAGGTCGTGGGGGTATGTCGCGCCGTACTGTGCCCAGGTGAGCGACCTTCGCCCGCCGCCGCCCCGGTCCCCGCAGGTGCGGGTGGCGGTCGTGCGCGCGCACCCCGCCTCATCCTGGCTTCACCGGTGTCTTCCCGCCGCCGTCGCACCGCCTTTGCGTGGACTGCGGGGGTGTCCCTCACCTTGCTATGGCCGGAGGAAGGGGCCTCACTCGGCCGTCTCCGTATCTCCGCGTGGGCTCGCTGTGGGTTGTGGTGATTTCCCTCGTCTTCGTGACAGCGTGGGCCCGCGTGGCTAGCGGATGGCGTGGTGCAGGGCGACGACGCCGAAGGTCAGGTCGCGCCAGCGGACCGAGGCCCAGCCGGCCTCGCGCATCAGCCCCGCCAGGGCCGCCTGGTCGTGCCACGCGGCGGTGGATTCCGCCAGGTAGTGGTAGGAGTCCGGGTTCGAGCTGACCTTCGCCATCAGCGGCAGGCCGATCTTCAGGTGGGCTCGGTGCAGGCTTCGCAGGACGAGGTTCGGCGGGCGGCTGACCTCGCAGATCAGGAGGCGTCCGCCTGGCTTGGTCACGCGGCGCATCTCGGTCAGGGCCGCGACGGTGTCGCTGACGTTGCGGATGCCGAAGGAGATCGTCACCGCGTGGAAGGCCTCGTCGCGGAAGGGCAGGCGCAGGGCGTCGCCGGCGGTGAAGCCCAGGCGCTCCACCCCGGCCTGGCGGCGTACGCCCTCGCGGAGCATCCCCAGGGAGAAGTCGCACGCGACGGTCTGCGCGCCGGCCTCGGCGAACGGTACCGATGACGTGCCCGTGCCGGCGGCGAGGTCGAGGACCAGCTCACCGGGCTGCGCGTCGAGGGCGCGTACGGCCTCGCGGCGCCAGCGGCGGTCCATGCCGCCGGTCATCAGGTCGTTCAGGAGGTCATAGCGCGCGGCCGTGCGGTCGAACATGGCCGCGACCTCGGCCGGTTTCTTGTCCAGGGAAGCGCGCGTCATGGTGGACGAGCCTATTCGGATCCGGCGCGGCCTAGTACGACACCCCTGCCCGGACGATCGGCGCGAAGCCCGAGTTCCCGACCAGACCCGGAAAAGGTTTAGACTTCCCGTGTAGCACGCTTGTGAAGCGCTTCACAAATGAACAAGACCCGTAGATCGCCCCCCGGGTCGCACCTGGCCTCGCACAAGGGCCTGCGATCCGGCGCGGCATCGCTCCCCGTTCCCCGGGCGGGGCGGCACAACATGACCCCGTGTCTACATGAGGACTCTCGTGACCGAGCAACCCGCCGTAGTTCAGCAGGACTCCTCCGCGACGGAGGCCGACGTCATCGTCGTCGGCGCCGGTCCGGCGGGCTCGACCACCGCCTACCATCTCGCGCAGGCGGGCCTCGACGTCCTGCTCCTGGAGAAGACGACGTTCCCGCGCGAGAAGGTCTGTGGTGACGGCCTGACCCCGCGCGCGACCAAGCAGCTGCTGAAGATGGGCGTCGACATCGACGCCCCCGGCTGGATCCGCAACAAGGGCCTGCGCATCATCGGCGGCGGCGTACGCCTCGAACTCCCCTGGCCCGACCTCGCGAGCTACCCGGACTACGGCCTCGTCCGTACCCGGATGGACTTCGACGAGATCCTGGCCGAGCGCGCCGTGGCGGCGGGCGTCAAACTCCGGATGAACACCTCGGTGACCGAGCCGATCATCGACGAGCGTACGCAGCGCATCGTCGGCGTGAAGGCCAAGACCTCCGACGGCGAGGCCGTGTTCACGGCGCCGCTCGTGGTCGCCGCCGACGGCAACTCCACCCGCCTCTCGCTCGCGATGGGCCTGCGCAAGCGCGACGACCGCCCGATGGGCGTGGCCGTACGCCGCTACTACACGAGCCCGCGCCACGACGACGACTACCTGGAGTCCTGGCTGGAGCTGTGGGACGGCGAGCGCCTGCTGCCCGGCTACGGCTGGGTCTTCGGCGTCGGCGACGGCACCTCCAACGTCGGTCTCGGCCTGCTGAACACCAGCGAGGCGTTCAAGAACGTCGACTACCGCGGCCTGCTGAAGAGCTGGCTCGCCGGCATGCCCGAGGAATGGGGCTACGTCGAGGAGAACGCCACCGGCCCCGTACGCGGCGCCGCGCTCCCGATGGGCTTCAACCGCACGCCGCACTACACGCGGGGTCTCCTGCTCGTCGGCGACGCCGGCGGCATGATCAACCCGTTCAACGGCGAGGGCATCGCGTACGCGATGGAGTCCGGCGAGATGGCCGCCGAGATCATCGTGCAGGCCCTCGGGCGTCCGACCGCCGGGCAGCGCGAGCGCGCCCTGCACGACTACCCGCGGGTTCTCAAGGAGGCGTACGGCGGCTACTACACCGTCGGCCGCGTCTTCGTGAAGGCGATCGGCGATCCGCGGATCATGAAGTTCGCGACGCGTCACGGACTGCCGCACCCCACACTGATGAGATTCACGCTGAAGCTCCTCGCCAATCTCACGGATCCGCGGGGCGGCGACGCGATGGACCGCGTCATCAACGCCATGTCCAAGCTCGCGCCCGCGGCGTGACACCCCGAGGGAAGAAGTGATGATCGCCGTGCCTAGGATTGAAATCCCGGCCGCGCCCGACGCCTCCGAGGCGTACGGCGCGAGCGAAGGCATTCACCGAGAGGGGGTGTAGAGAGTTGAATCTCTACGTTCCGATTGTCGTGCTGGGCGCTCTCGCGCTCGGATTCGCCGGTTTCTCGGTGATCATGGGTTCGCTGACCGGCCCAAAGCGGTGGAACCGCGCGCGGCTGGAAGCGTACGAGTGCGGCATCGAGCCGACTCCCCAGCCGGTCGGCGGCGGTCGCTTCCCGGTGAAGTACTACCTGACGGCGATGCTGTTCATCGTCTTCGACATCGAGATCATCTTCCTCTACCCCTGGGCGGTCGCGTTCGACCACCTCGGGATGTTCGGTCTCGTCGAAATGGTGCTGTTCATCGTCACCGTCCTTATCGCGTACGCCTACGTCTGGCGGCGCGGCGGACTGGAGTGGGACTGACAGACATGGGTCTAGAAGAGAAACTCCCCAGCGGTGTCCTGCTGACCACGGTCGAGCAGGTCATCGGGCTGGCGCGTAAGAGCTCGGTGTGGCCGGCGACATTCGGCCTGGCCTGCTGCGCCATCGAGATGATGGCCACCGGCGACCCCCGCCACGATTTCTCCCGGTGGGGAATGGAACGTGCCTCCGGGTCTCCGCGGCAGGCCGACCTGATGATCGTGGCCGGTCGCGTGAGCCAGAAGATGGCCCCGGTGCTCCGGCAGATCTACGACCAGATGGCCTCGCCGAAGTGGGTCATCGCGATGGGCGTGTGCGCCTCCTCGGGCGGCATGTTCAACAACTACGCGATCGTCCAGGGCGTCGACCACATCGTGCCGGTCGACGTCTACCTCCCCGGCTGCCCGCCGCGGCCCGAGATGCTCCTGGACGCGATCCTCAAGCTGCACGACAAGATCCAGAACACCAAGATGGGCGTGCACCGGAAGAAGGAGATCGAGGAGCTGGAGCGTGCCAGGCTCCGTCAGCTCCCGCTCCTGGACCAGCCGCAGCAGGTGACCTCATGAGCTCACAGCACCCCGAGCAGAAGGCCGAGCAGGCCGCCGACCAGCTCCCCGCCGAGCGCGAGGAGGACCGGGCCGAACAGCCCATCGCGCGCCAGGGCATGTTCGGCGCCCGTACGACCGGTGACACCTCCGGCTTCGGACGCCTCGTCGTCCGCCAGTCGCCGAAGGTCTCGGCCCCGCGCCCGTACGGCGGTCCGCGCGGCACCGACGCCGAGGGCGAGTTCGACTTCGTCGCCGACCAGCTGGAGCGGGCCTACCCCGAGTTCGGCGAGGCGATCGACCGCGTGGTCGTCGACCGCGGCGAGCTGACCCTCCACGTGCGCCGCGAGCACCTGCTGGAGGTCATGCGCACCCTGCGCGACGACCCGAAGCTGCGCTTCGAGCTGTGCACCGGCGTGTCGGGCGTGCACTACCCGGCCGACACCGGCGCGGAGCTGCACGCGGTCTACCCGCTGCTGTCGATCACGCACAACCGGCGCGTACGCGTCGAGGTGACGTGCCCCGACGCCGACCCTCACATTCCGTCGATCGTCAGCGTCTACCCAACGAACGACTGGCACGAGCGGGAGACGTACGACTTCTTCGGCCTGATCTTCGACGGGCATCCGGCGCTGACCCGGATCATGATGCCCGACGACTGGAAGGGCCACCCGCAGCGCAAGGACTACCCCCTCGGCGGCATCCCCGTCGAGTATCGCGGGGCGACGGTGCCCCCGCCGGACGAGCGGAGGTCGTACGTATGACCACCACACCGGAGCGGCGAGCCGAGGAGCGAGTGGAGTGGCCGGCGAGGAACGAGCCGTCCGCGGAAGGAGCGACGAGGTGAGCGCGACCACGGAGTACGACGCGTATGGCACGGACGAGGCGGCCGAAGGCACGGTCTTCAACGTCACCGGGCAGGACTGGGACGACGTCGTCCAGGGTGCGGCCGAGAGTGAGGACGACCGCATGGTCGTCAACATGGGCCCGCAGCACCCGTCGACGCACGGCGTGCTCCGGCTCATCCTGACGCTCGACGGCGAGACGGTGGACGAGGCCCGCGTGGGCATCGGCTACCTCCACACCGGCATCGAGAAGAACATGGAGTACCGGACGTGGACCCAGGGGACCACGTTCTGCACCCGCATGGACTACCTCGCGCCGATCTTCAACGAGACGTCGTACTGCCTGGCCGTCGAGAAGCTCCTCGGCATCACCGACGAGATCCCCGAGCGGGCCAACGTCATCCGCGTCCTGATGATGGAGGTCAACCGGATCTCCTCGCACCTGGTCGCGATCGCGACGTTCGGCCTGGAGCTGGGCGCGACCACGGTCATGCTCAACGGCTTCCTCGAGCGTGAGTACGCCCTGGACATCTTCGAGATGGTCGCCGGGCTGCGCATGAACATGGCCTACATCCGGCCGGGCGGCGTCGCGCAGGACCTCCCCCCGGGCGCGATCGAGAAGATCGGCGACTTCGTCAAGCGCGAGCGGTACCGCCTCGGCCAGCTCCGCAAGCTGCTCGACGCCAACCCGGTGTACGTCGCGCGCACCAAGGACATCGCCTACCTCGACCTGAGCGCCTGCATGTCGCTCGGCGTGACCGGCCCGGTGCTGCGCAGCACCGGCCTGCCGTGGGACCTCCGCAAGTCGCAGCCCTACTGCGGCTACGAGACGTACGACTTCGACGTCGCCACGCAGGACACCTGCGACGTCTACGGCCGCTACCTCGTGCGCATGCAGGAGATGGACGAGTCCCTGAAGATCATCGAGCAGTGCCTCGACCGGCTGAGCGCCGGCCCGGCCAAGTCCGGCCCGGTGATGATCCAGGACAAGAAGATCGGCTGGCCGGCGCAGCTCGCGCTCGGCCCCGACGGCATGGGCAACTCGCCGAACCACATCGCGCACATCATGGGCCAGTCCATGGAAGCCCTCATCCACCACTTCAAGCTGGTGACCGAGGGGTTCCGGGTGCCCGCCGGGCAGGTGTACACCGCGGTCGAGTCGCCGCGCGGCGAGCTGGGCTGCCACGCGGTGAGCGACGGCGGCACCCGCCCGTTCCGCGTGCACTTCCGCGACCCGTCCTTCACCAACCTGCAGGCCATCCCGGCGGCGTCCGAAGGGTCGATGGTCGCCGATGTCATCGCCGCGGTCGCCAGCATCGACCCGGTGATGGGAGGAGTCGACCGATGACGCGGCGAGCCGAGGAGCGAGTGGAGTGGACCGTGAGGGACGAGCGGTCCGCGGAGCGAGTGAAGAGGGGAGCGCGTCGATGAGCACCGGCTTCGAACCCGAGGTCCTCGCGCGTCTGGAAATGGACGCCAAGGCGATCATCGCGAAGTACCCGAGGCCGCGCTCGGCGCTGCTGCCGCTGCTGCACCTGATGCAGTCGGAGGAGGGGTACATCTCCGAGCACGGCATCGCGTTCTGCGCCGACATCCTGGGGATCACTCCGGCGCAGGTCACCGGCGTCGTGACCTTCTACACGCAGTACAAGCAGCACCCGGTCGGCGAATACCACGTCGGCGTCTGCATCAACACGCTGTGCGCGGTCATGGGCGGCGACCAGATCTGGCGCGAGCTGAGCGAGTACGTCGGCGTCGGCCACGACGAGGCCACCGAGGACGGCAAGGTCAGCCTCGAACGCATCGAGTGCAACGCGGCCTGCGACTACGCCCCGGTGATGATGGTCAACTGGGAGTTCTTCGACGACATGACTCCCGCGAAGGCCAAGCAGCTCGTCGACGACCTGCGGGCCGGCAAGGACGTCGCGCCGACGCGCGGCGCGACCTCCGTGTGCGACTGGAAGCAGGCCTCGCGGGTGCTCGCCGGATTCAACGACGGCCGCGCCGGCGAGGGCACCCAGGCGGGCCCGGCCTCGCTGCGCGGGCTCGAACTCGCCAAGGAGTCCGGCTGGGAAGCCCCCAAGCCCGAGCGGGAGAGCAAATGACCACGTTGACTCCGATCCTCACCAAAGGGTGGGACCGGGAGGACGGCTTCACCCTCGCGGGGTATGAGGACCGCGACGGGTACAAGTCGCTGCGTACGGCGCTGGGAATGCCGCAGGACGACATCATCCAGGCCGTCAAGGACTCCGGTCTGCGCGGCCGTGGCGGTGCGGGCTTCCCCACCGGCATGAAGTGGGGCTTCATCCCGCAGGGTGACGGCAAGCCGCACTACCTGGTCGTCAACGCGGACGAGTCCGAGCCGGGCACCTGCAAGGACATCCCGCTGATGATGGCGGACCCGCACGTGCTGGTCGAAGGCGTGATCATCAGCGCCTACGCCATCCGCGCGAACCAGGCCTTCATCTACGTGCGCGGCGAGGTCCTGCACGTCATCCGGCGCCTTCAGCAGGCGGTCGCGGAGGCGTACGACGCCGGTTACCTCGGTGTGGACATCCTCGGCTCCGGTTTCGACCTGGAGCTCGTCGTCCACTCCGGCGCCGGCGCGTACATCTGCGGCGAGGAGACGGCGCTGCTGGACTCCCTGGAGGGGTTCCGCGGCCAGCCGAGGCTCAAGCCGCCGTTCCCGGCGGTCGCCGGCCTGTACGGCGGGCCGACCGTCATCAACAACGTCGAGTCCATCGCGAGCGTCCCGTCGATCGTCGCCAACGGCGCCGACTGGTTCGCCGGAATGGGCACCGAGAAGTCCAAGGGCTTCGGCATCTTCAGCCTGTCCGGGCACGTCACGCGCCCCGGCCAGTACGAAGCGCCGCTCGGCATCACGCTGCGCGAGCTGCTCGACATGGCGGGCGGCGTACGCGCCGGCCACCGGCTGAAGTTCTGGACCCCGGGCGGCTCGTCCACGCCGATCTTCACCGACGAGCACCTCGACGTGCCGCTCGACTTCGAGTCCGTCGGCGCGGCGGGGTCGATGCTCGGCACCCGTGCCCTGCAGATCTTCGACGAGACGACCTGCGTGCTGCGGGCCGTGCTGCGCTGGAGCGAGTTCTACGCGCACGAGTCGTGCGGAAAGTGCACGCCGTGCCGCGAGGGCACCTACTGGTACAAGCAGACGCTGAAGCGGCTGGAGCAGGGGCAGGGCAACGAGGCCGACCTCGATACGCTGCTCGACCTGTCGGAGAACATCCTCGGCCGTTCGTTCTGCGCGCTGGGCGACGGAGCCACGAGCCCCGTCACCTCCAGCATCCAGTACTTCCGCGACGAGTACATCAAGCACTTCGAGACCGGTGGCTGTCCGTTCGACCAGGCCGCCTCCACCGCTTGGGCAGGTGAAAAGTGACCGTCACCGACAGCACCGACGTTGAGAAACGCCCTGATCTGATCTCCGTCACGATCGACGGCTTCGAGATCAGCGTTCCCAAGGGCACGCTGATCATCAGGGCCGCCGAGCTGCTCGGCATCCAGATCCCGCGTTTCTGCGACCACCCGCTGCTCGACCCGGTGGCCGCGTGCCGTCAGTGCCTGGTGGAGGTCCCCGACGCCGGCAACGGCCGCGGGATGCCCAAGCCGCAGCCGGCCTGCGCCGTCACCGTGATGCCGGGGATGGTGATCCAGACCCAGCTCACGTCGAAGGTCGCCGACAAGGCGCAGCACGGCGTGATGGAGCTGCTGCTCATCAACCACCCGCTCGACTGCCCGGTCTGCGACAAGGGCGGCGAGTGCCCCCTGCAGAACCAGGCGATGTCCAACGGCCGCGGCGAGTCCCGGTTCGTGGACAAGAAGCGGACCTTCCCCAAGCCGATCGCGCTGTCCAGCCAGGTGCTGCTGGACCGCGAGCGCTGCATCCAGTGCGCGCGCTGCACGCGGTTCTCCGACGAGATCGCCGGTGACGCCTTCATCGACCTGCTGGAGCGCGGCGCCAAGGAGCAGGTGGGCATCGCCGAGGGGCAGCCGTTCCAGTCCTACTTCTCCGGCAACACGGTGCAGATCTGCCCGGTCGGCGCGCTGACGGGTTCGGCGTACCGCTTCCGGTCCCGCCCGTTCGACCTGGTGTCCACGCCGAGCGTCTGCGAGCACTGCTCGTCGGGCTGCGCGCAGCGTACGGACCACCGGCGCGGCAAGGTCACCCGCCGGCTCGCGGGCGACGACCCGCAGGTCAACGAAGAGTGGAACTGCGACAAGGGCCGGTGGGCGTTCACCTACACCACCGCGCCGGACCGCCTCACCCACCCGCTCGTCCGCAACGAGGACGGCGTGCTGGAGACCGCGTCCTGGCCGGAGGCGCTCAGCGTCGCGGCCGAGGGCCTCGCGCGGGCTCGTGGCAAGGCGGGCGTGCTGACCGGCGGCCGGGTCACGCTGGAGGACGCCTACGCGTACTCCAAGTTCGCGCGGCTCGCCCTCGGCACCAACGACATCGACTTCCGCGCACGCGCGCACTCCCGTGAGGAGGCCGAGTTCCTCGCGGCGTCCGTCGCGGGCAGCCCGATCAGCGTCTCCTACGACGAGCTGGAGAAGGCCCCGGCGGTGCTCCTGGCCGGCTTCGAGCCGGAGGAGGAGTCGCCGATCGTCTTCCTGCGGCTCCGCAAGGCGGCGCGCAAGCGCGGCCTGAAGGTCTACTCCGTCGCGCCGTACGCCACGCGCGGCCTGGCCAAGTGCGACGGCGTGCTGCTGGCCTCACGGCCCGGCGGCGAGGCCGAGGTGCTCGGCAACCTTGTCACCGGCACCGGCCTGGACGACCCGGCCAAGGCCGCCACCGAACTGCTGAAGGCCGAAGGCTCGGTCATCCTGCTCGGTGAGCGTCTCGCCGACGTCCCGGGCGCGCTGTCCGCTGCCGGCCGCCTCGCGGCGGCCACCGGCGCGCGCGTCGCCTGGGTCCCGCGTCGAGCGGGTGAGCGCGGCGCCCTTGAGGCCGGCGCGCTGCCCGGCCTGCTGCCGATCGGCCGCCCGGTCGCCGACTCCGGTTCCCGCGCCGACGTGGCGAGGGCCTGGGGCGTGAGCGCGCTGCCGGACACCCCCGGCCGCGACACGGCCGGCATCCTCGCCGCCGCCTTCGACGAGAAGATCGACGCGCTGCTGATCGGCGGCGTCGACCCGTACGACCTGCCCGACCCGGCCTCGGTGCTCGCCACCCTGGAGGCCACGCCGTTCATCGTCAGCCTGGAGCAGCGCGCGAGCGCGGTCACCGACCGCGCCGACGTGGTGCTGCCGGTCGCGGTGGTGACCGAGAAGTCCGGCACGTTCGTCAACTGGGAAGGCCGCGGGCGTCCGTTCGAGGCCGTCCTCAAGGACCGCCGCACGATGTCGGACCTCACGGTCCTGTCCGCGATCGCCGACCTCATGGACGTCCACCTCGGCCTGCCCGACGCCGCGTCGGCACGCCGCGAGCTGGCCTCCCTGGGCGCCTTCCGCGGCACCCGGCCGACCGCGCCGAACGTCACCGCCGCCGTGCCGGTCGAGCCGAAGGCCGGTGAGGCATCGCTCGCCACCTGGCGGACCCTCCTCGACGCGGGCCGGCTGCAGGACGGCGAGCCGTACCTCGCCGGCACCGCCAGGGCCGCGGTCGCGCGCATGAGCGCGGCGACCGCCGCGGAGATCGGAGCGGAGGGGAAGGTCACCGTCGCCTCGGCGCACGGCGAGATCACCCTGCCGCTGGAGATCGCCGTCATGCCACCCCGGGTGGTCTGGCTGCCCGCCAACTCACCGGGGTCCGCGATCTACCGCGACCTCGGCGTACAGGCCGGAGACGTCGTGAAGATCCAGAACGGGAGCCTCGCATGAGCGCCACCCACGTCATCGCGGACGGGCTGCTCGCCGCGCCGCACGCCGACACCTGCTCCGGGAAGCCGTACGGCCTCGGCGCGTTCGGCTGCGACCCATGGTGGCTGGTGCTCGGCAAGGCGTTGGTCATCTTCGTGTTCCTGCTGCTGACGGTCCTGATGGCCGTCTGGGCGGAACGCCGGATCATCGCCCGGATGCAACTGCGTCCCGGCCCCAACCGCGCCGGGCCGTTCGGCCTGCTCCAGTCGCTGCTCGACGGCGTCAAGGGAGCGCTCAAGGAGGACATCGTCCCCCGCGGCGTCGACAAGGTCGTCTTCTTCCTCGCCCCGGTGCTGGCCGCCGCGCCCGCGCTGGTGTCGTTCGCGATCATCCCGTTCGGCGGGGTCGTCTCGATCGGCGGCCACCGTACGCCGCTGCAGCTCACCGACCTGCCGGTCGCGGTGCTGCTGGTGCTGGCGATGTCGTCCCTCGGCGTGTACGGCTTCGTGCTCGCCGGCTGGTCGTCGATGTCGCCGTACTCCCTGCTCGGCGGCATGCGCTCCAGCGCCCAGGTGATCTCGTACGAGATCGCGATGGGCCTGTCGTTCGTCGCGGTGTTCCTGTTCGCCGGGTCGCTGTCGACCTCGGAGATCGTGGCCGCCCAGGCGCACGGCAGCGCGTTCCACTTCCTCGGGATGACGCTGCACACGCCGTCCTGGTACGTCGTGCTGCTGCTGCCGTCGTTCATCATCTACCTGTTCACGATGATGGGGGAGTCCGGCCGTATCCCGTTCGACCTGCCCGAGGGCGAGGGCGAGCTGGTCGCCGGCTACCACACCGAGTACTCCTCGCTGAAGTTCCTGATGTTCTACCTCGCCGAGTACATCAACATGGCGACGCTGTCCGCGCTGTGCACCACGCTCTTCCTCGGCGGCTACCGCGCGCCCTGGCCGATCACCGGAATCTGGTCCGGGGCCAACTCCGGCTGGTGGCCGATCCTGTGGTTCCTGATCAAGCTGTGGATGTTCATCTTCTTCTTCGTCTGGGTGCGCGCCTCGCTGCCGCGCGTCCGGTACGACCAGCTGATGAAGCTGGGCTGGAAGGTCCTGATCCCGGTGTCGCTGGGCTGGATCCTCTTCGTCTCGACGGTGCGCGCGCTGCGCAACGAGAAGCACGACATGCGCCCGGTGATGCTGGGCGTGGCCGCGCTGATCGTGGTGCTCCTCATCGCATCGATGGTCTGGGAGCGGATGTCGGGCAAGGCGGAGGAGACGGACGCCGCCGAGCAGCCAGAGTCCGAGCCGGATCCGATGGCGGGCGGGTTCCCGGTGCCCCCGCTCGACGCGCCGCACTATCACGGTGCCGGAACCGCGAACGCGAACAACTCCGCGGAGGCCACCCGTGCTTGATTTCCTGAATCCCATCAAGGGGTTCGGTGTCACTTTCCACCAGATGTTCATGAAGGTGGAGACGGTCGAATACCCCGAGGTCAAAAAGCCCACAGCGCCGCGCTTCCACGGCCGTCACCAGCTCAACCGCTGGCCCGACGGCCTGGAGAAGTGCGTCGGCTGTGAGCTGTGCGCGTGGGCGTGCCCCGCGGACGCGATCTACGTGGAGGGCGCCGACAACACCGAGGAGGCGCGGTTCTCCCCGGGTGAGCGCTTCGGCCGCACCTACCAGATCAACTATCTGCGGTGCATCCTCTGTGGCCTGTGCATCGAGGCCTGCCCGACGCGGGCGCTGACGATGACCAACGAGTACGAACTGGCCGACGACAGCCGCGAGAGCCTCATCTACACCAAGGAGATGCTGCTCGCGCCGCTGACGGAGGGCATGGAGGTTCCGCCGCACGAGATGCGGCTCGGCGAGACCGAAGAGGACTACTACCGTCTCGGCCTCAGTGAGTCCGAGGAGCGTGCGAAGTGAACGCAGTCGTAGCCGCCGGAGCGCACCACACCGGTGAGTCGGTGGTCTTCTGGTTCCTGGCGATCGTGTCGGTCGCCGCCGCGCTCGGCGTGATCCTCGTGCGCAAGGCGGTCTACTCCGCCCTGCTGCTCGCGGTCGTGATGTTCTCCCTCGCGGTGTTCTACGCGGTGAACGAAGCGCCGTTCCTGGCCTTCGTCCAGGTGATCGTCTACACCGGCGCGGTGCTGATGCTCTTCCTGTTCGTCGTGATGATCGTCGGTGTCAGCTCGACCGAGTCGATGGTCGAGACGATCCGCGGGCAGCGCGTCGCCGCCGCGGTGGCGGGCATCGCCTTCGTCGTCCTGCTGCTCCTCGGGTTCGGGCACGCCACGCTCGCGCCGTCGAAGGGCCTCTCGGACGCCAACGGCCAGGGCGGCAACGTCATGGGCCTGGCGAAGCTGATCTTCACCAAGTACATCTTCGCCTTCGAGGTGACCAGCGCCCTGCTGATCACCGCCGCGCTGGGCGCCATGGTCCTGGCCCACCGCGAGCGCCTCACCCCGAAGCCGACGCAGCGGCAGCTGTCCGAGGCCCGCGTCCACAGCGACCGCATGTCGCCGCTGCCGCCGCCCGGAACCTACGCCCGCCACAACTCGGTCGACATGCCGGCCCTGCTGCCCGACGGCACCGTCTCGGAGCTGTCGGTCAGCCCGGTCATCGCGCGCCGCCGTGGCGGAACCCACGACGACCTGCGCGGTGAGGGCCCCGAGGCGGCCGTCAAGCGTGAGAGCGCGGCGCTCAAGGCCGTGCTCGAAGGCCGGGTCGAGGTCGAGTCCCAGATCCAGGAGGAGGAAAAGTGACCGATCACTACCTGGTTCTGTCGGCCATCCTGTTCACGATCGGCGCGGTGGGCGTGCTCATCCGCCGCAACGCGATCGTGGTCTTCATGTGCATCGAGCTGATGCTCAATGCCACCAACCTCGCGTTCGTCGCCTTCTCCCGTATGCACGGTGCCCTCGATGGGCAGATCATCGCGTTCTTCGTGATGGTCGTGGCCGCCGCGGAGGTCGTCGTGGGCTTGGCGATCATCATGGCGATCTTCCGAAGCCGCAAGTCCTCGTCCGTAGACGACGCGAACCTGCTGAAGTACTGAGGACATCTCGATGACCACCACTCTTCTCGCAGCCGACTCGCAGCTGCACACGCAGGTGGCCCAGGGCGCACAGTCCGCCGCCTGGCTGCTGATCGCCTTCCCGCTCGCGGGCGCCGCGATCCTGCTGCTCGGCGGGCGCCGTACCGACAAGTGGGGCCACCTGCTGGGCGTGGCGATGTCCCTGGCCTCGTTCGTGGTCGGCGTCGTCACGTTCGTGGCGATGCTGGGTCAGTCAGGTGATCAGCGCACCCGGATCGTGCCGCTGTTCCAGTGGATCGTGGTCGGTTCGCCTCCAGGACCGACATTCCACGCCGACATGGACCTGCTGATCGACCCGCTGTCCATCAGCTTCGTGCTGCTGATCACCGGCGTCGGCTCGCTGATCCACATCTACTCCGTCGGGTACATGTCGCATGACCCGGAGCGGCGCCGCTTCTTCGCGTACCTGAACCTCTTCGTCGCGGCGATGCTGCTGCTGGTGCTGGCCGACAACTTCCTGAGCCTGTACGTCGGCTGGGAGGGCGTCGGTCTCGCCTCCTACCTCCTCATCGGCTTCTGGCAGCACAAGCCGAGCGCGGCCACGGCGGCCAAGAAGGCGTTCATCGTCAACCGGGTCGGTGACTTCGGGCTGTCCGTCGCGATCATGCTGATGTTCGCCACGTTCGGCTCGGTGAGCTTCAAGGACGTCTTCGGCCACGCCGGACAGGCATCGCACGGCACGATCACCGCGATCGGGCTGCTGCTCCTGCTCGGCGCGTGCGGCAAGTCCGCCCAGCTCCCGCTGCAGTCCTGGCTCCTGGACGCCATGGAGGGCCCGACCCCGGTGTCGGCGCTCATCCACGCGGCGACGATGGTCACCGCCGGCGTCTACCTGGTCGTCCGCTCGCACGCGATCTTCGAGCTGTCGCAGACCGCGCGCCTGATGGTGATGATCGTCGGAGCGGCCACGCTGATCTTCGGTGCGATCATCGGTTGCGCGAAGGACGACATCAAGAAGGCCCTCGCCGGGTCCACGATGTCGCAGATCGGGTACATGATGCTCGCGGCCGGCATCGGCAAGGCCGGCTACGTCTTCGCCATCGCCCACCTCATCGTGCACGGCTTCTTCAAGGCCGGGCTCTTCCTGGGCGCCGGTTCGGTCATGCACGGCATGAACGACGACGTGGACATGCGCAAGTACGGCGCGCTCCGCAAGGCCATGCCGATCACCTTCGCGACGTTCGGCCTGGGCTACCTGGCGATCATCGGCTTCCCCGGCCTGTCGGGCTGGTGGACGAAGGACGGGATCATCGACTCCGCCTTCGAGAAGGGCGGCACGTCCGGCCAGATCCTCGGCTGGACCGCGCTGATCGGCGCGGGCATCACCGCGTACTACATGTCCCGCGTGATGTTCATGACGTTCTTCGGCGAGAAGCGCTGGGACGACGGCGTCGACCCGCACGAGTCGCCCCAGGTCATGACGATCCCGCTGATCCTGCTGGCCATCGGCTCGATCGCCGGCGGCGCCTTCCTGATCGCGGGCGACCGGTTCGCGAACTTCCTCGCCCCGGTCGTCGGCGCTCCCGAGGCGTCGCACAAGCTGATCACCCCGTACACCGGCGTGGTCTTCGCGCTGATGGTCATCGGTGTCGTCGGCGCGTACCTCCAGTACCTCCGGCGCCCGGTTCCGCGTACGGCCCCGGCGGCGCGGTTCCCCGTCGTCGCCGCCCGCAAGGACCTGTACGGCGACGCGCTCAACGAGTCGCTCTTCATGCGGCCCGGCCAGTGGCTGACCCGCCTGACGGTGTTCTTCGACAGCCGTACCGTCGACGGTCTCGTCAACGGGATCGCGGCGTTCGTCGGCGGTACCTCGGGGCGGGTGAGGCGGGTGCAGACCGGTTTCGTCCGCTCCTACGCACTGTCCATGTTCTTCGGTGCCGCGCTGGTCGTCGGTGCCCTGCTCCTGGTGAGGCTCTAATCACATGCTGACAGCCCTCATCGCCATCCCCGCAGTCGGAGCGCTGCTGGTCGCGCTTTTGCCCAAGGGCAAGGACGAGCTGGCCAAACGCGCCGCGCTGCTCGTCACCCTGGTCGTCGCCGTCCTGAGCATCGTGATGGCGGTCCAGTTCAAGAGCGGCGGCGCGCGCTTCCAGTTCACCGAGCAGCACTGGTGGATCAAGCAGTTCGGGGTCCACTACGCGGTGGGCGTCGACGGCGTCGCCCTGGTGCTGGTCCTGCTGTCGGCGATCCTGGTGCCGATCGTGGTGCTGGCCTCGTGGAACGACGCGGAGCGCTCCGGCGGAGTGATCGCCGCCGACGCCGACGGCGCCCCCGAGGTCACGGCCAAGCGGTCGGTGAAGACCTACTTCGCGCTGCTGCTCACCCTTGAGGCCATGATGATCGGCGTCTTCGCGGCGACCGACATCTTCCTGTTCTACGTGTTCTTCGAGGCCATGCTGATCCCGATGTACTTCATCATCGGGTCCTACGGCGGCCCGCAGCGCTCGTACGCCGCGGTGAAGTTCCTGCTCTACTCCCTGTTCGGCGGGCTGCTGATGCTCGCCGCGGTGATCGCGCTGTACGTCACCTCGGCGAACGCCGGCCACGGCACGTTCCTGTTCGACGAGCTGCGGCAGCTGCACATCCAGCCGACCACCGCCAAGTGGCTGTTCCTGGGCTTCTTCATCGCCTTCGCGATCAAGGCGCCGCTGGTGCCGTTCCACACCTGGCTGCCCGACGCCGCGGGCCAGGCGCCCGCCGGTGCCGCGGTGCTGCTGGTCGGTGTGCTGGACAAGGTCGGCACGTACGGCATGCTGCGCTTCTGCATCGAGCTGTTCCCCGGTGCGGCCAAGTGGTTCACGCCGGTCGTGCTCGTGCTGTCCGTGGTCGGCATCGTGTACGGCGCGATCCTCGCGATCGGCCAGGTCGACATCAAGCGCCTGATCGCCTACACGTCGATCTCCCACTTCGGCTTCATCACGCTGGGCATCTTCGCGATGACCACGCAGGGCCAGACCGGCGCGACGCTCTACATGGTCAACCACGGCTTCTCGACCGGCGCGCTGTTCCTGGTCGCCGGCTTCCTGATCGCTCGCCGCGGCTCGGCCCGCATCGACGCCTTCGGCGGCGTGAAGAACGTCGCGCCGCTGCTGGCCGGCACGTTCCTCGTCGCCGGCCTGTCGGGCCTGTCGCTGCCGGGTCTGTCCACGTTCGTGTCCGAGTTCCTGGTGCTGGTGGGGACGTTCACCCGCTACAAGGTGCCCGCGATCATCGCGACCAGCGGCATCGTCCTCGCCGCCGTCTACATCCTGTGGATGTACCAGCGGACGATGACCGGGCCGACCACCGAGGCCGTGAAGGGCATGCGGGACCTGTCCAAGCGTGAGCTGCTGGTGATAGCGCCGGTGATCGCGATTCTCGTCGCGCTCGGCTTCTACCCCAAGCCCGCGCTTGACGTCATCAATCCGTCGGTGAAGGCGACGATGGTCCGGGTCGACAAGCAGGACCCGAAACCGGCCGTCGCGGAGAAGGGGATCCGCCCGTGACTTCCTTGAACCTCGCGGCGGGAGACATCCCGGCCCCGCACATCGAGTACGGGAGGATCGCACCGATCCTCATCGTGCTGGCCGCGGCGGCGATCGGCGTGCTGATCGAGGCGTTCATGTCGCGGGAGCACCGCTACTGGGCGCAGGTGCAGGTGTCGCTGCTGGGCCTCGTCGCCGCCTTCGCGTGGACCGTCGCCCTCGGCGTCTCGACCACGCCGCACCACGTCTCGGCCATGGGCGCCCTCGGCGTCGACGGCCCGACGCTCTTCATCCAGGGCACGATCCTCGTCCTCGCGCTCATGTCGCTGCTGCTCATCGCCGAGCGCAAGCACGAGCCCAGCCCGTTCACGGCGCAGGCGTCGTCGGTGCCGGGCAGCCCGGAGGAGCGCGAGAGCCTGGTCGCGGGCATCACGCAGACCGAGGTCTTCCCGCTGATGCTCTTCGCCGTCGGCGGCATGCTGATCTTCCCGGCCGCCAACGACCTGCTGACGATGTTCGTGGCCCTTGAGGTCCTGTCGCTGCCGCTGTACCTCCTGTGCGGCCTCGCGCGCCGTCGCCGCCTGCTCTCCCAGGAGGCGGCGGTCAAGTACTTCCTGCTCGGCGCGTTCTCCTCGGCGTTCTTCCTGTACGGCACGGCGCTGCTGTACGGCTACGCGGGCTCGGTGCGGCTGTCGGACATCTCCGCGGCCATCACCAAGCAGTCCGGCGCCGAGCCGCTGCTGCTCGCGGGTGTCGCGCTGCTGTCGGTCGGCCTGCTGTTCAAGATGGGCGCCGTGCCGTTCCAGGCGTGGAAGCCCGACGTGTACCAGGGCGCCCCCACGGCCATCACGGCGCTGATGGCCTCGTGCACGCTCGTGTCGGCGGTCGGCGGCATCCTCCGCGTCTTCTACGTCGGCTTCGAGACGCTGCGCTGGGACTGGCGGCCGATGATGTGGGGCGTGGCGATCATCACGATGCTCGTCGGCGCGATCGTCGCGATCACGCAGACGGACGTCAAGCGGATGCTCGCCTACTCCTCGATCGCGCACGGCGGCTTCCTGCTGACGGGCGTCATCGCCACCAGCAAGGCGGGCCTTTCGAGCACACTGTTCTATCTCGCCGCGTACGGTTTCACCACGATCGGCGCGTTCGCGGTCATCACGATGGTCCGCGACGCGGGCGGCGAGGCGTGGCACCTCTCGCGCTGGGCCGGGCTCGGCAAGCGCGAGCCGGTGCTCGCCGGAACCTTCGCTCTGTTCCTGCTCGCCTTCGCCGGTATCCCGCTGACCAGCGGCTTCACCGGGAAGTTCGCGGTGTTCCAGGCCGCGGTCGCCGGTGGGGCCACCCCGCTGGTGATCGTTGGTGTACTGTCCTCGGCCATCGCGGCGTTCTTCTACGTCCGCGTGATCGTGCTGATGTTCTTCAGCGACCCGGCGCCGGACGGCCCCGCGGTCGTCTTCAGCCCGACCAGCACGGCTGCGGTCGCACTCGGTGCGTTGGCTACTGTGGTACTCGGCGTCGTTCCTGGCCCTGCACTTCACCTGGCCCAGTCAGCCGCCAACCAGCTGTTCGTTCGCTGACCCTTGGGGAGAGTCTGTGAGTAGTGCCCTTCTTGGCCTCCCGGCCGTTGACGACACACTCGCAGCGGATGTCCAGAAGAGGCTGACGGCGGTAGAGGACCTGCTGCGGAGCTCGGTGAGAAGCGACCACCCGCTTCTCGCCGACGCTTCACGGCACCTCGCCGAAGCCGGCGGCAAGAGGTTCCGCCCGATGCTGGTGCTCCTCGCATCGCAGTTCGGGAACACCGCCGCACCGGGTGTCATCCCGGCCGCGGCGGTCGTCGAGCTGACTCATCTGGCGACGCTCTACCACGACGACGTCATGGACGAGGCCGTCATGCGGCGCGGCGAGGTGTCCGCCAACTCGCGGTGGGACAACACCGTCGCGATCCTCACCGGCGACTTCCTGTTCGCCCGCGCGTCCGACCTGCTCGCCGACCTCGGTCCCGAGGCCGTGCGCATCCAGGCACGCACCTTCGCCCGCCTCGTCGAGGGCCAGATCCAGGAGACCGCGGGGCCCGGCGAGGGCGCCGACGCTCTCGGGCACTACCTCGACGTCGTGGCGGGCAAGACGGGCTCGCTGATCGCCGCCTCCGGCCACCTGGGGGCGTTGCTGGCGGGCGCCGACCCGCTGGTCGTGAAGACCCTCACGTCGGCGTGCGAGAAGATCGGCATCGCCTTCCAGCTGTCCGACGACATCCTCGACGTCACCTCCGAGTCGGAGGAGTCGGGCAAGACGCCCGGCACGGACCTGCGCGAGGGCGTCCACACGCTGCCGATGCTGTACGTCCTGCGCTCCACGGACTCCGGTGACGCGCGCCTGCGCGAGCTGCTCGGTTCGGCCATCACCGACGACGCGCTCCACGCGGAGGCGCTGGCCCTGCTGCGCGCCCACCCGGCCATGGACCACGCGCGCGCCGGCATGCGGCGCTGGGTCGACGAGGCGCGCGAGGAGCTGGAGACCCTGCCGGACGTCCCCGCACGCGCGGCGTTCATCGCCCTGTGCGACTACGTCCTGACCCGGACGTCCTAGTCCTGCGGCTGAACCACAGGACGGCGCCGGCGCCGGCGATCACGATGGCCGCGGCGGCGCCGAGCATCCAGTACGCCACCGCGGAGCCGGTGCCGTGCTCGGAGGCGGCCGGGGTCGGTGTCGTGCCGCCTGCGGGGCTCTCGGACGGCCCGCCGGCGACGGTGACCTCGCCGCGTACGGTGCGGGTGCCCTCGCAGTAGGCCGTGATCGGGTACGTTCCCGGCGCGAGCCCCTGTTTGATCGTCGGGTCGGCGTCGCCGGTGTCGGACTTGCCGTAGAGCGTGACGTCGCGGGCGAAGGCGGCCGACTTCGCGGTGTGCGGCCTGGTGCCGACACTGCAGTCCGGCACGCTGATGTGCACGCGCTGGCCCGGACGCGGCGTGCTCGGCGTCACCGGAATGGTCTGTGCCAATGCGGGCGTGCCGAAAGCCATCAGGAATACGGCCATGCTCATGGTGTGGGTCAGGCGCAACGCACTTCCCCCTCAGGTATTCGCAGTGGATTCGCAAGCTAGCGGATCGGTCGTTAACAGACCGTGCGGCACGGGCTACGCTGAGGCTTTGGTTTAACGGCTGTTTACCAATGTCTACGTGCGGAGTGGCTGTTGCGGTCGAAGAGCGTCCTTCTCGCCGTCTGGATTCCGGTGGCGCTGGTGGCGTCCGTTCCCCGGCCGGCGAGCGCGGAGGTCTACTGGTCGCCGGAGCGCATGGCCGCCGCGACGCCGCTCGACGCCCGCCACACCGTACGCTCCAAGGCCGCCGCGAGCGTCCCTCCCGCGCACACGTGGACCGGCAGCCCGGTCGTGGGCGCCCTGTTCCTCAGCGACGGGCGCGGCAGCCACTACTGCACCGCGAGCGTCGTCGACACACCCAAGAAGAGCCTGCTCCTGACGGCCGCGCACTGCCTGTACGGCAGCCGGGGGTGGGCGAAGAACGTCGCCTTCGTACCCCGTTACAGCCGCGGCTCGCGCCCGTACGGCACCTGGGCGGTCAGGTCGATGTACGTCGACTCGCGCTGGAAGTCCAAGCGTGACCCCGACCTCGACTTCGGTTTCGCCGTGGTCGGCACGAGAAAAGGCAAACGTATCGCCAACGTGGTCGGCGCGGACCGCCTCGTCACCGGCCAGGGATATACCGACAAGGTGCGGGTCATCGGATACCCGATGAAGAAGTACGCCGGTGCCGACAAGCCCATTTACTGCAACGCCACGACGCACAAGGCCTTCAAATATCAGATGAGGTTCGACTGCGGCGGCTTCTACGGCGGCACCAGTGGAAGTCCATGGCTGAAGAATTACAACACCAAGACGCGGCGCGGCGACGTCCTCGGGGTGATCGGCGGTTACGAGGAGGGCGGCAGGTACGACTGGCGGTCGTACAGCCCCGTCTTCGACCAGGACATCCGCCACCTCTACACGGTCGCCAAGGCCCACGGCTGACGCGACACGCGCGGTACCCCTTCGTGATCGTCCGGCTCCGGACGGCCATGTAATAGTGCACGGGTGGCGTGCACCAGGGAGGGCTGACCCGCGTTGAAGACCATCCGCATCGTGTTGGTGCCGCTTCTTATCTCGCTCGCCTCGGCGACGCCGGCCTCGGCCGCGAGCCGCGACCGGATCCGCGTCGTGAACACCGGCGGCGTGGCGTCGTACTGGACCCCGTACCGGATGAGCCACGCGACGCCGTACGGCGCGCGCGGCGTCGCGCGTACGGCCGGGATGCCCTCGGCCAGGGTCACGTCCGGCAGCAGAACGATCGGCGCGCTGTTCTTCGACGACGGCGAGGGCAGCCACTACTGCACGGCCAGCGTGATCCGCTCGTCCAAGCGGAACCTCCTGGTCACGGCGGCGCACTGCCTCTACAACCCGAACACGCGCCAGTGGCACACCCACATCGCGTTCGTCCCGCGCTACGACCAGGGCTCACGCCCGTACGGCACCTGGCCGGTCTGGCTCATGGTCGTCGACCGCCGCTGGCTCTCGTACGGCGACGAGGACATGGACATCGGCTTCGCGGCCGTGCAGGTCATGGGCGGCCGCCGCATCGCCGACGTCGTCGGGTCGAACCAGTTGCTCGTCGACCAGGGCGTCAGCGGCAACGTCCTCGTGATGGGGTACCCGTCGAAGGAGAACAACCCGGCGGACCACCCGGTCTGGTGCAGCGCGCGTGTGCGCCAGCTGGGACGCAACCAGATGCGCTTCGACTGCCGCGGCTTCTCCGGCGGCACGAGCGGCAGCCCCTGGATCAAGGGGTACGACCGCCGTACGCAGAGCGGCTACGTGATGGGCGTGATCGGCGGGCACGAGCAGGGCGGCGCGTACGACTGGCGGTCGTACGGCTCGGTCCTGGGCGGCGGCGCGGCCGAGCTGATCGTCACTGCGAATGACAAGGCGTGAGGCTCTTTCGCGGCCGGGTCGCCCGGATGCCGTCGGTGGTGAGGATCACGAGCGCGGCCCACACCATCAGGAACCCGACCCAGCGGCTGGCGGGCATCGCCTCGTGCTGGACGAGCAGGCCGATCAGGAACTGAAGGACCGGCGCGAGGTACTGCAACATCCCGATGACCGTGAGCGGCACGCGCGTCGCGGCGGAGTTGAAGAGCATGAGCGGCCCGGCGGTGACGAGCCCGGCGCCGATGAGCAGGGCGGCGTGGCCGGGCCCGTGGTTCGAGAAGGTCTGGTGCGGCTGGAACACCGTGTACGCCAGGGCGGGCACGAACAGCACGGTCGTCTCGACGGTGAGGCTCTCCGCGGAGCCGGTGTTCGCGAACTTCTTGAGCAGCCCGTACGTGCCGAAACTCCCCGCGAGCACCAGCGCGATCCAGGGCAGCCGCCCGTAGTCGGCGGCGAGGATGACGACGGCGACGGCACTGATCCCGATGGCCGCCCACTGCCAGAGACGTAGCCGCTCCCGGAAGACGACGACGCCGAACAGGACGCTGACCAGCGGGTTGATGAAGTATCCGAGCGCGGCCTCGATCGTGTGCCCGCTGTTGACGGCGTAGATGTAGATGCCCCAGTTGACGGTGATGAGCGCCGCCGCGGCCGCGAGGAGGGCCGTACGCCTGAGGGTGAGGGCCTTGATCCACTTCCAGTTACGGGTGACGGCGAGGATCGCGATGACGGCGACCAGCGACCAGATGATCCGGTGCGCGAGAATCTCCAGCGATCCGGCCGGCTTGAGCAGCGGCCAGTAGAGGGGGAAGAGTCCCCAGATCGCGTAGGCGGCTATACCGTACAAAATGCCACGTCGAGGGTCATACACGGCGGTTACTGTAGCAAGTTGTAATGAGTGACCGTCTGAGTGGGTGGTGTCTTTTGGTTGCGGTGAGAGGATAGTGTGGAAAACGTGTTCGGATTCGCGAAGACCAAGATGGTCCGCCCTGAAGACGCCCTCCCGGGGCGTGACGCACCGATGCCCGTCCCCGAGCGACACACCGTCCTCGGCACCCCCCTCGCCCCGCCGTACCCGCCGGGCACCGAGATCGCCGAGTTCGGCTCCGGGTGCTTCTGGGGCGTGGAACGCAAGTTCTGGCAGATCCCCGGCGTCGTGTCCACGTCCGTGGGCTACGCAGGCGGCTACACGCCGAACCCCACGTACGAGGAGGTGTGCTCCGGCCTGACCGGACACACCGAGGCCGTACGCGTGGTCTTCGACCCTGCCGTCGTGTCCTATGCAGACCTGCTCCGGGCGTTCTGGGAGGGCCACGACCCCACCCAGGGCATGCGCCAGGGCAACGACGCGGGCACCCAGTACCGCTCCATGATCTTCTACCGCTCACCGGCGCAGAAGTCGGCCGCGGTCGCGTCGCAGGAGGCGTACCAGAAGGTCCTGGCGTCCGCGGGGTACGGCGAGATCACCACGGAGATCGTCGAGGCCGGCGAGTTCTACTTCGCCGAGGACTACCACCAGCAGTACCTGTCGGACGCGAAGAACCCGAACGGCTACTGCGGCGTCGGCGGCACCGGCGTCTCCTGCCCGATCGGCGTGGCACGCGCCGAGTAGGGTCGCGGGTGATCGCGGGAGTCCTGATCCGCTGTCACGGCGTGTGACGCGATTTCCGTATTCGTAACCGCGTGTCTGGCGTCGGTATATAGCATCAACGCTATGGCCTGGGTAGTGTTGAGCTTGAGCCGGAGGTGCGCGCATGGTTGGTAGGGCTGTCGACCTCGTCGTTCGCGACCGCCGCGTTCTATGTCGATCTGCTAGCGCGGCAAGGTGTCCTGCTCGGAGAGCCGTACACGAGGCAGCTCGACGGCAAGCTTCGCGAGCTGAGGTTTCACCTCGGTCAGGATGCCGTCCGGGTGACCTATTGGATCGCGTCTTCTCGGCGGATCGTCCTGCTCACCGTGTTTCGCAAGACGCGTATGCGGGAGACCGGGAGATCGAACGCGCCCGTCAGGCGTTCCGTCGGTGCCTCGGAGAAGCTCACACGGCCGAAGAAGATGCTGAGAGGTAAGCGAGATGGGCGAGCGGGCTGATTGGGAAGGGCTCCGGGAACGCCGGATGGCCGAGCCCGGGGCTGCCGAAGCGTACGAGGCTGCCCGGCTGGCGTTCGAGCTCGGGCGGAGCGTCCGTTCGTTGCGAGAGGGCAAGGGTTGGAGCCAGACCGAGCTTGCTCGGCAGGCAGGCATGACGCAGTCCGCAGTCGCCCGATTCGAGAGCGGAGGTACCATGCCGACCTTGCCTGTCCTTGAGCGTCTGGCGCACGCCCTCAGTGTCGAACTGGTCGTCCAGCTTCGCACGCCGGCGGCCTGAATTTCGAGGAGCATCGCCGACGGCTTCCATTCGAGTCTTCAGGGCTGGAAAGGCCGCTTGAGCAGGTGCGGAGCTTCTTGGTAACGGCCGGTGGCCGGCGGGCTCAGGTTTGGGGGTCTTTCTCGGGGGCAACTTCTGCGGCGCCGGACGTCCAATCCTATGGAGGGAGCGCGGACATGGGTCTGATGTTCCGTAAGCGCCAGAAGTACGGGCCTCTTATCTTCAATTTCACTGAGAACGGCTTCTCGTCGTGGTCGATCAAGATCGGGCGCTGGTCGTGGAATTCGCGGTCTCGCTCGCAGCGGGTGGATCTCCCCGGGCCGTTGTCCTGGAAACGGGACAAGAGCCACAGGACCCACAAGTCCAACTCCTGAATGCGCGAACATGTCGGGGCGGCAACCGTATGACGGATGCCGCCCCGACCGCGTTCACATAAGGGTCGAGAATGGCGGTCAGCAGGCCGCCGCCGAATGTCATGATGATGGTGGCCGCGAGGTCTCACATAACCGGTACTCGGTCACCTATTGCACCCGTTTCGAAACTCGCGTCGCCGCCGAGCCGAAACTTTCCCTGGAACGACCAATCCGCGATGAGGGGGCACGGCGTGCTCTAAGCCGGAGGCCCCGGCCGGAGACCGCCCGCGGCCCCTCAGTCTCTACGGCGCATCGGGTGGTCCGCAGGGATCTCCGCGACGCAGATGCGCACTCCGTCAGGGTCCGCGATCCACATCTCGATCAGGCCCCACGGCTCGCGCCGAGGCTCGCGCAGCACCCGTACGCCGTCGAGTTCGCGCCGGGTCGCCTCGATGTCGCGGACCTGCATCCACAGCTCGATCCCGTCGCCCGGTGGTGCGGGCGAGTGGCCGGAGACCTCCAGGTAGCCGCCGCCCAGGAAGAACACCGTGCCCATGCCGCCCGGCGTGGCGAACTCGCGGAAGATCGGCAGCTTCAGCGTGTCGCGGTAGAAGGCGCGGCTGCGGTCCAGGTCGGTGGGCCGCAGGAGAACGCGGCCGGCGAGAACCTCCATGCCGCCACCGTACGATCCGGCGAGCGGCATAAATCGGGCCCCGTGGGTAAATCCCTGCTGCGAAAAGGGAACGGGAGCGCCGAATGAAGATCGTTTTTCCGCTGTACGACGGGTTCACCGCACTCGACGCCGTCGGGCCGTACGAGGTGCTCTCCCGGATGCCGGACGCCGAGGTGGTCTTCGCCGCCGTCGAGCCCGGCCCGATCCGTACGGAGGGCGGCCTTACCGTCATCGCGGACGAGGCCCTGCGCGACATCAAGAAGTGCGACGTGATCGTCGTGCCGGGAGGGCCGGGTACGCGGGCCGCGGTCCTCGACGGGCAGGGGCTCGTCACCTGGCTCCGCCTCGTACGCCGCACCACGCAGTGGATCACGTCGGTCTCTTCGGGCTCTCTGATCCTCGGCGCGGCCGGGCTGCTGAAGGACCTCGACGCGACGACGCACTGGAGCGTACGCAGGGAACTGGAGGCGACCGGCGCGAGGTTCGTCCCCGAGCGCGTCGTCTTCCAGGATGGCATCGCGATGGCGGCGGGCGTGTCGGCCGGCATCGACATGGCGTTGCGGCTGGTCGCGCGCATCGCCGGTGAGCCCGCCGCGGAGGCCGTCCAACTGGTGATCGAGTACGACCCGGAGCCGCCGTTCGACAGCGGGTCGCTGGAGAAGGCGTCGCCCGAGGCGGTCGGGTTCGTGACCGAACACCTTTCGGCGGGCTGAACGGAGTCATCGCCCACGGTCAAGCTAACGACCTCACATTCTGGGAATGTCCTACGGTCCAGGATCGACGAGGGCTTGGCCGAGGGGGCAGACATGCCGGATGAGCTGGAACGGTTGACGGGCTTCGTCTACGAGATGGGCCTGCTGAAGCGCTACAAGCGCACCGGCTGGCTCATCGCGGGCGTCAGCGATCCCGAGAGCATCGCCGACCACTCGTTCCGCGCCGCCGCGCTCGCCGGCGTCATCGCCGCGATGGAGGGCGCCGACCCTGAGCGCTCGGCGTTCCTGAGCCTGTTCCATGACAGCCAGGAGACCCGGCTGACCGACATTCCGTACCTTTCCAAGGGGTACGTCACCCGGGCGCCGAACGAGAAGGTCACCGCCGACCAGACCCGCGGGCTGCCCGCCCCGGTCGCCGACATGCTGAACCGCAGCGTCGAGGAGTACGAGCAGAAGGTCAGCCTGGAGTCCCGCTGCGCGCGCGACGCCGACAAGCTCGACTGCCTGCTCCAGGCCGTGGAGTACCGCGAGCAGGGCAACCAGAACGTCCAGCCCTGGATCGACAGCTCCCTCGCCGCCCTCCAGACGACGTCCGGCAAACGCCTGGCCGCCGAAGCCCTCCAGACCCGCTCCCTCGACTGGCTCGACCGCTTCTTCAATGGCGACGAGGCGATGCCCTAGAAATCAGGGTGGCCGAAGAGGCCGGGCAGGCCGCCGGAATGCAGGAAGACGGTGCGCTCGCCCGGCCGTACCTCGCCCTCTTCTACGGCGGCGGTGAGGCCGGCGAGGGCCTTCGCGGTGTAGACGGGGTCGAGGATCAGGCCCTCGCAGCGGGCGGCGTCGCGCATCGCCGTGTGCGCCTCCGGGGTGAGGACTCCGTAGCCCGGGCCGATCTGGTCGTCGCGGAGGCGTAGCTCCTCGGGGGCCTGGTCGTCGAGGAGGCCGGCGACGCGGGCGCGGGTGTCCGGTGTGGCGCCCGTGTCGACGCCGAGGACGGTCTGCGGGCCCAGTGTGCGTACGAGGCCGGCCATCGTGCCGCCGGAGCCCACGGCCACCACGACGTGCATCGGCTCGGTCTGTGCCAGGAGCTCACGGCCGCACTCGGCGTACCCCTGCGCGGCGACGGCGTTCGACCCGCCGAACGGGATCACGGCGGGGCGCTCGCCGCGTACGCGCAGGTCGTCGGCGACCTCGGCGACCCTTTCGGTGAGGTCCGCGTCGCCGGCCCACTCGACGCGCGCGCCGAGCAGGGCGTTCAGCGTGAGGTTGCCCTTCGCGACGGCGGGCGGCTCGCCGGCGAGGACGAGTACGGCGTCCAGGCCCAGCCGGCACGCGGCGGCGGCGGTCAGGCGCGCGTGGTTGCTCTGCGCGGCGCCGGACGTGACGAGGGTCGTCGCGCCCTCCGCGACGGCGGCGCCGCAGGTGTACTCCAGCTTGCGCACCTTGTTGCCGCCGCCACCGAGACCGGTGAGGTCGTCGCGCTTGATCCACAGATCGTCGGCCCGCAGCCCCAGGCGTACGGCCAGGCGCGGCGCGGGCTCCAGCGGCGTCGGCCACGTGCCAAGGCGTACGCGCTGCTCGTCAGGTCCCGTCACGTGCTCACCGTGCCAGAGTCACGCCGGTCCGGTCGAGGGCGGCCTGTGCTTCCTCCCGTGGCCCGCGCCAGGCGATGAAGCAGTCGGGGCGTACGAGGAGGGCCTCGCCGGGGCCGAGACCGAGCCGGGCGTCCGGGCCCTCGAACAGCGTGAAGCGCTCCTTCACCAGGTCGTGCGTTGAGATCGTCTCGTCGTCGTCCAGCCAGGCGTGGGGCAGGCGGGTGGAGGCGCCGTACGCGTAGCCGAAGATCAGTTCGGACAGCTCGATCATGCCGACCGCGGCCCTTTCGGCGGCCCGCTCGGGCGACAGGTCCCAGTGCAGCTCGCGGTGGCGGCCGCGGATCAGCGACTGCTCCATGGTGAGCAGCGCGACGGGGCGCCGCTCCTCCTCGTACGTGTCGAGCAGCGCGGGACCGGCCTCCCCGCGCAGGACCAGGGCGAGTTTCCAGGCCAGGTTGTGCGCGTCGGCGATGCCGGTGTTGAGCCCGAACCCGCCGGTGGGCGGTACGACGTGCGCGGCGTCACCGGCGAGGAAGACGCGTCCCTGGCGGAACCGGTCGGCCGTACGGGCGGTGGACTGCCAGGGGAGCGCGCTGAGGATCCGTGGTTCCAGGCCGGGAAGGCCGATGGCGGTGCGGATCAGGTGCGGGATCTCGTCCTCGTCCGGATCGCCGGGAATGTGGAACATCCACCGGTCGCCGTCCACGGGGACGAGGACGCCGGGCGAGCGCGGGTCGGTGATCGTGCAGAGGGCGAACTCGTGCCCGCCGACCAGCGCCTCCAGGTCGGCACGGAAGAGCACGTTGAGCATGCGCCCGCCGAGCTCACCGGGCCCGGTGACGCCGATGCCGAGACTCTCACGTACGCCGCCGCCGGCCCCGTCGGCCGCGATCACATAGTCGGCGGTGACGGTGCCGTGGTCGAGAATGGCCGTGACGTGAGTCTCGTCCTGTTCAAGGCTTTCGAGGGCGGAGCCGAAGCGGATCTTCGCGCCCTTCTCACGGGCGGCCTCGACGAGAATCCGGTCGAGGCGGTCCTGCGCGCACCCGCCGACGATCTTGGCCGGGGAGCCGGTGAGATCGGGCGCGACGGCCTTCCTCGTGATGGTGCCGAAGTCCGCGGTGGCGAGGGTGCGGACGCTGATCACACCGTTGTGCTCGGGCCGCGCGGCGTCGCGGATGCGATCCTCGATGCCCGCCGCGCGGAAGATCTCGGCCGTCCGAGGGTTGATCCCCGCCGCCCTGGGGTGCACGGACGGCGCGTCGTGCCGCTCGACGACGGTCGTGTCGACGCCGTACCGGGCCAGGAAGAGCGCCGCCGACAGCCCGACCGTGCCACCGCCGACGATGAGGACGCCCGTCATCGGCCCCGCCTGCGGATGTCGTCGGCCGTGGGAGGCTTGCGATGCTTGGCGTCCCAGGCGAGCAGGTCGGTGAGCAGCCCTCCGCCGCGGCGGTTGTGCTCCTTGAGGAATTCATACTGTTGGCGTACGGGTGTCCGGGTCAGCTTCAGAGCGTCCGCGAGCTCCTGCCAGGACCCAGGGCCTTCGCGATCGTTGAGCTCGTACGCCTCACGTGTGACGAACAGCAGCTCGTCGCGTACGCCGGAGAGCCACCGCGCGAGCTCGGTGAGCCGCTGAAGCTCCGTGAGGGGGTCGTCCCCGACGGCCTGCTCGACGTCGACCTCGTTCGGGCGCCCACCGTAGACGGCCGCCCCGGCGATCCGCCGCGCGACGTCGACGGCGGTCCGCATGTTCTGCGCGTGGTCGTCCTCGCTCATGGCACTCCAGGTGTGCTGGTTTAAGTACGGCGACTGTACTTAAACCAGCACACTGAGGCAAGCGGCTTCGATCAGGCGGGCATGGGAGGCGCCGAGGCAGTGATCGCCCGAGCCCGGCCCACCATGTCGGCCGCCCAGGCCCCCGTCGTAGGAGTGGCCGGAAACTGGACGGAATGATAAAGGCCGATTCCGGTGACCGTAATTGAGACGAACCCGCTGTAGCGCTTCTCTTTCATGAGCAGGAACAGGAGCCCGACCAGGCAGAACCATACGAAGACAATCGTCAAAATGATCGCCACCGGCGGAATGCCCTCGGTAACCTGCGTGGAGTCCTGCACGGTCCACATCGTCCCGTTCAGGGGATAACGCCCGTGCGGCACGACGACGTGAGTCTGGGTCACGGTGATGTCGCCGATCGACAACAGCGCGGGATCCATACCTGGTCCCGGCATCATCATCCCGCCCGATGGCGGAGGTGGGTAGCCCATAAGGCGTTACAGTACGGCGTGCCGGACAATCTAGGACTCGAACGGCACGCTGACGCCTTTACGGCCTGTCTCTGGCGAGTCTCGTCAGGGCGGTGGACAGTGAGATGTGGCCGGAAGACTCGGAGCGGCACGTTCTGCCAGAACCCGCCGTGGCGCGGATGGCAGGATCATTGGCCCGAGCAGGAGGATTCCACCCGCTGTGGTGTTCATTTGAGCGCCGCGGACAGGGCGACCGCACAGCTCTGGAAGAGCAGAGACGAAAGCGAGGCCCTGGCCCGCTGGAACGCCGCAGAACCCGCGTGCTGGTCCTGGCCCGTACCTGGAGTTCTGAAACGGTCTCCATCAGGCGGTTCCTTCATACCTGAACGTGCCCTGCTGGAGTGGCACGAGGGGCGATGTGCGATCTGTGGTGAGGAAAAGGAGCTGTTCCTCGACCACTGACCACGAGACGGGGCTGGTCCGGGGCTGGCTCTGCCGTCCATGCAACACCCGTGAGGAGTGGGGCGGCAGGTGGGGTCGCTATCGGAGCCGCACCCCGGCGCTGATTCTTGGACTTGAGACTCGCTATTTGGATCCCAAGCTGGGAAGACGTTCCTCGAATCTAGAGGATTTCCGTTCCGGTATATCCGGGCTCTGCTCCGCACCGTGTTTTCGCTGCGGGACCGCTAAGGGTGATAGGTGCGCCTGCCCTCCCTTCTTCCGGCTGGACCCATCGAAGTTGGCGAGCAGTATCGCGACGCTTGTCGTCCTGACCGCACGGCTCGACGTCAACGACATCGCTCATGCCGTCAGGACCTGGATCAAGCAGTCCGAGCAACTCGAAGACCAGTTCGTGGAAGACCTAGTCCTACTTCCTCGCGTGGACTACGTCGCCGGCAAATGGTTCGGTGGTGTTCAGGAGGCGCAGCTCGCCTGGCGGAAGCCTGAACTTGGAAGGAGCTACGACTTTCTGGAGTCTGTCGACGACGACGCGACCAGGAGACTTCCAGTCCAGTTCGCGGGTCGACTGGTGACGGCTGTGAGCCAGGCCGGAGCGATCGCCCTGGCCAACAACGACACGGTGATTCAAAGTTCATGCTTTGAATTGGCGTCTGTGTTCGGGATGCGAGTCGCCGATGCCGGCTCGATGGACACTCTTAAGGTCGGAGTGGACGAATTGCAGGCGGCCGCAAGTGTCCTGCGATGGGTCGTCGAGCGGGTCACCGTCCACGGCTGGGACTACGCGCGACCGGAGCGCTCCGGTCCGTTCACTGATGCGTTTCTGGTGGACGCGGACCGCATCAGTGAGTTCCTGGAGGCCTAGCTCCGGCTCAGGACTCGAAGAGAACGCTGACGCTTTCCCGGCGGTGAATGCGCCCGATCGCCTCGGCGAAAAGCGGCGCCACCGAAACCGTCTCCACCTTCGGTGACAGTGTCACGGGCTGGTTCTCGACCGTGTCCGTCACGTACAGGCGTGAGATCGGGCTGGCGTCCAGGCGTTCCATCGATTTTCCCGTGAAAACTCCGTGGGTCACGGCCGCGCGTACGCTGCGGGCGCCCTTCTGGATCAGGCATTCCGCGACTTCGACGAGGGTGCCGGCCGTGATGGTGAAGTCGTCGACGATCAAGGCGTCGCGGTTCTCGACGTCGCCGATCAGGTCGATGATGCGGGCCGTTTCCGAGTGGTCGATGCGTTCCTTGTCGGCGATGGCGAGGGGGGCGCCCAGGCGGCGGGCGTACTTGCGGGCCTGTTTGGCGAAGCCCGCGTCAGGAGACACCACGACCAGGTCGCCGGACGGGCCGATCGCCTCGGTGAGGACCGGTAGCGCGTACAGGTCGTCGACGGGCAGCGTGAAGAAGCCCTGGATCTGGGGGGCGTGCAGGTCCATGGTGATGACCCTGTCAGCGCCCGCGGCCTCGATCGCCTGCGTGCACACGCGTGCTCGGATCGATACGCGTGGCTCGTCTTTCTTGTCGGCCTTGGCGTAGCTGAAGTACGGCATCAGGACGCTCACCGACGCCGCGCTCGCGCGCTTGAACGCGTCGATCCAGAACAGCAGCTCCATGAAGTTGTCGTTCGCCGGGAAGACGGTCGACTGGACGAGGTAGACATGGCGGCCTCGTACGTTCTGGTTGGCCTTGACGAACAGGTTGCCGTCCGAGAAGCGGATGACCTCGCCCTTGCCCGCCTCCACTCCGAGGTGACGGCAGATCGCCGAGGTGAGCCGCGGGCTGCCCGACCCGCCGAACACCAGAATCTCTTCCATGCTCACTCCCGCACCGTCGGCCACGGTGCCGATGATTGCAGCTCCGGTGGCGGCGAGGACAGCCGGGCGGTCAGCTGACGACGTCCTTCGTACGGAAACGGCGCACGGCCAGCGCGAGGAACACGATCGCGTACGAGGCCGACAGCGCGGAGCCCTTGATCATGCCGGTCCACACGAGCTGCGGCTGAAGCGCGTCCGTCCAGGCGAACAGCCAGTGGGTCGGCAGGAACTCCCGCCAGTGGCCCAGTGCCGTCACCGCGTCGATGATGTTGCTCACGATCACGAGGCCGACCGCGCCGCCCACCGCGCCGAGGGGTGAGTCCGTCGTGACCGACAGCAGGAACGCCAGTGCCGCGACGACCAGTTGTGAGACCAGGGCGTACGCGACGACGATCAGCATGCGGTTCAGGGCCGTGCCGTTGGGCAGCGCCGTGTCGGTTCCGGGCAGGCGCAGGCGCGCCCAGCCGAAGACGTAGATGCCGGTGATCATGGCCATGACCGGCAGGCTGACGACGGCCATCGCGGCGAACGACATCGCGACGATCAGTTTCTGGCGGAGCAGGCGGAAGCGGGGGACCGGCGCCGCGAGGAGGTACCGCAGGGACGCCCAGCCCGCTTCGCTCGCCACCGTGTCGCCGCAGAACAGCGCGACGGCCACGACGAGCAGGAACCCCGCCGAGGCGAACAGCGTGAAGGCCGTGAAGTTCAGCGCGCCCGCCGTGGCGACCGTGACCAGGCCGGGGGTGTTGGCGTCGTCGCCGGAAGGAGAGCCGCCGATCTTGAACGCGGCGGCCAGGACCCACGGCAGCAGGAGCAGCACGGCGAACGCGATCCACGTACGGCGCCGGCGTAGCTGCCGGGCCGCCTCGACCCGCAGCGGCAGCGTCTTGCGCGCGTTGTAGGTGCTCATGCGTTCTCTCCGATCAGCGCGAGGAACGCGTCCTCGAGACGCCGGTGCGGCATCACCCGGTCGACCGGTACGCCCGCCGTCACCAGCGCGGCGACCACGACGGACGGCGCGGACCCGTTGATGCGGACCAGCACCCCCGGGTCGTACGCCTCCGCGCCCTCGATGCCCTCCATCGAGGACAGGACGCTCAGCGCGCGCTCCACCTCGCTCGTGCCGATCACGATCGTGCCGTCGTGCCCGGAGATCTCCGACACGGGCCCGGCGGCCACGAGCTTCCCCCGGTGCATCACGACGACGTCCGTGCAGGTCTGCTCGACCTCGGCCAGCAGGTGGCTGGAGATGATCACGGTCTTGCCCTCGGCGGCGTACCGGACCAGCACCTCGCGCATCTCGGCGATCTGCGGCGGGTCCAGGCCGTTGGTCGGCTCGTCGAGGACGAGCAGGTCGGGCAGGCCGAGCATGGCCTGGGCGATCGCGAGCCGCTGGCGCATGCCCTGGGAGTAGGTGCGCACCGGCCGGCGTACGGCGTCGCCGAGGCCCGCGATCTTCAGGGCCTCCTCCATGTACGCCTCGCCGCGCCCGGCCGCCTTCCAGTACAGGTCCAGGTTGTCGCGCCCGGACAGGTGCGGCAGGAAGCCCGGCCCCTCGACGAACGACCCGAGCCGCGCGAGGACGGCCGCCCCCGGGCGTACGGGCGTGCCGAAGATGCGGATCTCGCCGTCGTCGGGGTGGATCAGGCCCATGAGCATGCGCAGGGTCGTCGTCTTGCCCGCGCCGTTCGGGCCGAGCAGGCCGCAGACCTGGCCGGCCTCGACGCGGAACGACAGGTCGTCGACGGCGAGATGCCCGCTCTTGTAGCGCTTCGTCAGCCCGCTGATCTCCAGCGGGACCGCGGGGTCACCGGGCTCGCCCGCGCGGCGCCGCCGCGAGCTCGCCACGATGACGACCGCGGCCAGCAGCGCGATCGCGGGCAGGCCCCAGACCCACCACGGCAGCGGGGCGGCCGGCGTACGAAGCGCGGGGACGACCGGCACGCCCAGGCCGGAGACGACCGACACCTGGTACGACGCGGGCTCGGCCGGGGACGCGAAGCCCATGTCGGTGGTGCTGAACGCGACCCGGATCCGGTGTCCCTGCGCGAAGCGGTAGTCCTCGACCGGCAGCGACACGTCGGCCGTACCGTTCACGTGCAGGGGAGCGGCGAGGCGGCGGGTCGCGGCGGGCTGCCCGTCCGGCCCGATGTCGTACAGCTTGGCGAACAGCGTCGCCGGCGCCTTGGCGGTCGCGCCGCGCACACGGATCCGTACGCGCGCCGTGCCAGTGAGCTGCACCGGCGCGGCCAGCGGCTCGGAGTCGAACGTCGCCGCCTGCCCGGGCATGTCGAGGCCGACCGCGCCGCCGGCGAGGCCGCCCAGGCTGCCGAGAGCGCCCAGACCGGGCATGGCCGTGATCGCGGCCGGGGAGCCGCCCGCGGGGTTGTGCACGGTCTGCTCGTCGCCGCTCAGCGGGATCGTACGGCGCGTGGTGCCGTTCAGGCCGGGGTAGCGGCCGGTGTTCGCCGCGGTGACGGTGATCCGCTGAGTGGAGGAGTCGATGCCGCCGGAACGCGTGACGGTGAAGCCGCCGTCCACCGGCGGCCCGCCCTTGAGGTAGCGGTCGAACCAGCCGTCGACCAGGCCGTTCACCCGCGATGTCTCCGGGTCGCCGCCGTCGTGACCGCCCTGGAACCACACGACCTTGACCGGCGCGCCGGTGACCGCGCGGGCGTTCGCGTCGGCCTGGTCGAGCGGGAAGAGCGAGTCGGCCTGGCCTTGGACGAGCAGCGTCGGCACGTGGATCCGGCCGGCCACGGAGGACGGGCTGTCCTCACGCAGCGTTTTAATGACGTCGGCCGTGGGATGTCCGGTCGCGGCCACCTTCTGGTATTCCGCGCAGAGCGACGGCAGGAACTTTCCACAGGCTGTGGACGGCGAACTCCCACTGCCGAAGAAAAGCCCCGCCCACGTCTTTTTGAAAACCCCGTTCCGCGCGCCCTTCCCACTGGCGTCGGGAAAGAACGAGTCGGCGAGGTCGTACCAGGTGATCTGCGGCGCGATCGCGTCGACGCGGTGGTCGTACGCGGCGGCCATCAACGCGATGCCACCACCGTAGGAGGACCCGGCGATACCGACCCGAGGGTCACCGGGCCGATCGAGACGCACCTCGGGACGACGCGCCAGCCAGTCGAGAAGCTGCCGTACGTCCTTGACGTCGTAGTCGGGCGAGTCGAGCGTGATGTCACCACCGGAAGCCCCGAAACCACGCGCCGACCACGCGAGCACGGCATACCCATGACGGGCCAAACGCTCGGCGTCCGCCCGCTCATCGTCCTTGCTGCCGGCGAAGCCGTGCGCGAGCAGGACCGCCGGGGAGGGCCCGCGACGCGCGGGCGTGTAGAAGGTCGCGTCGAGCGTGACGTGCTGATCCGACTTGGGCCCGTCGACGACGGATATCCGCTGGTCGGAGGCATGGATCCGCGGCTCGCCGCCGAGGTTCGCCCAGGTGATCCCCCCGGCCAGCACGGCCGCGACTCCGGCCACCGCGGCGGCCACGCGTCCCCGTCTCATGCGACGACCCTATTCGTCACCCGATCTAGAACGGACACCACCCATTCCAGCGACCGGTCTGACGACTATTCACCGATTCGTCGACCGAAATTCCACCGGTTCGCGCCACCCCGTGACGGGCTCTCCTCACCGCTCTCCGCCCGGGATAATCTGAGTCGGCCCCAGGCTCAGAAACGCCGTTTTCGGTGATCGGTGAACCACGGCCGGGGCGTGATCGTCCTCCATTCAGGAGACGGCCAGAACGGAGACGACGATGCGGAGCCCGCGGCACGCCCATGCCCGCCCCGGTTTGATCGCGGTGGTGATCACGTTGTGGGTGGTGATCGCGGCGATCGCCCTCACGGGCACGCTGATCGCGGCGTTCGCGCACGAGCATCCCGCGAACTTCGACTCGCCGCTGCGGATCTACCCGGTCGCGCAGGAGATTCCGGGCCAGCAGTGCCCGCCTGGCGTCCAGGGCCTGATCGGGCAGGGGACGGCCGGGCCGATCTGTTACCGGCTCACCGTCGGTATCACCATCAAGCGGGTCAATGACATCCACGTGGAGCGCGCGTCCGGCGGTGGGTACGCCGTGTCGATCAGCTTGATTCCGGCTGACGGCAAGGCTCTGACCAGGCTCACCACGGGCGCGGCGGGGCGTTCGTTCGCTTTGACCGTACGCGACCAGGTCGTCGCGGCGCCCCGGGTGGACGGGCCGATCACCAAGGGGCGGGTGCTGATCACCGGGAACCTCACGCAGGGCGACGCGAAAGGCATCGTCGAGCGGTTGAAGGGCGCCGCGGCGCAGTCGACGTGACGGCCGTCAGCCGTTGAAGGAGCCGTGGCGGCCGGCGCCCTCGCGGAAGCGTTCCACGCCGGACAGGCCGGTCTCCTCGATGGTCGCGAAGCCTCGGCGGTACTCGCCCGCGATCGCGTCGTCCTCGTTCAGCCCCTGCTGTTCGAGCACCGACAGGCGGTCGTTGCGCATGCACGTCTGGGGGTGGCCGGCGATCTCGGCGGCCAGGCGTTCGGCGGCGACGCGTGACTCGCCGTGAGGGACCAGACGGTTCACCAGGCCGATGTCGTACGCCTCCTGGGCCGGCACCCCGCGCCCGGTGAGGATCATGTCCATCGCGGCGGACTCACCGATCAGGCGCGGCAGGCGTACGGTGCCGCCGTCGATCAACGGCACGCCCCAGCGGCGGCAGAAGACGCCCAGGACCGCGTCGTCGTCCGCCACCCGCAGGTCGCACCAGATGGCGAGCTCCAGGCCGCCGGCCACCGCGTGGCCGCTGATGGCGGCGATGACGGGCTTGGACAGCCGCATGCGGGTCGGGCCCATCGGGCCTTCCGCGGAGTGGGACAGGTCGTGGCTGGACGCGCCGACGCTCGGGGCGTCGACGCGGTTGCCGCTCTCGGTGCCGACCGCCTTCAGGTCGGCACCGGAGCAGAACGTGCCTCCTTCGCCCCACAGCACCGCGACCGACGCCGACGAGTCGGCGTCGAACTCGCGGAACGCCGCCGCCAGGCTTCTGGCCGTGGGGCCGTCGACCGCGTTGCGCACCTCGGGGCGGCTCAGCACCACCGTCGTCACAGGACCTTGTTTCTCAACCCGCACGCTCATGACCGAACACGATTCCATGCCCGGGCGCGGGTGTGAACACTCAGTCGATGCGCCAGGTGTCCCCGCTGCTCAGGAGCGAGGCGAGGTCGCCGGGGCCCTTCTGGGCGACGGCCTCGTCCAGTTGGTCGCGCATCAGCTCGTCGTACGACGGGCGCTCGACCTGCCGGAAGATGCCGATCGGGGTGTGCTCGAACGCAGGTGAGTCGAGCCGCGACAGCGAGAACGCCAGCGTCGGGTCGTCGGACTTGGCGTCGTGGACCAGCACGTCGGGGGACCCGGCCGGTACGACCTCCAGCGCGCCCGTGGGCGTACGCCGCAGTGCCTTGTCGCGGTCGGCGCCGAACACCACCGGCTCGCCGTGCTCCAGGCGGATCGTCACGTCGTCGCGTACCTGCGGGTCCTTCAGCGGCGCGAACGCGTCGTCGTTGAAGATGTTGCAGTTCTGGTAGATCTCGACGAGTGACGTGCCGTTGTGCTGGGCCGCCTCGCGCAGCACGGACTGCAGGTGCTTGCGGTCGGAGTCGATCGTGCGGGCCACGAACGTGGCCTCGGCGCCGATCGCCAGCGAGATCGGGTTGAACGGGGAGTCCAGCGACCCCATCGGCGTCGACTTGGTGATCTTGCCGACCTCGGAGGTGGGCGAGTACTGGCCCTTGGTCAGGCCGTAGATCCGGTTGTTGAACAGCAGGATCTTCAGGTTGACGTTGCGGCGCAGCGCGTGGATGAGGTGGTTGCCGCCGATCGACAGCGAGTCGCCGTCGCCGGTGACGACCCAGACCGAGAGGTCGGGGCGCGAGGACGCCAGGCCCGTCGCGATCGCCGGCGCGCGGCCGTGGATCGAATGGAACCCGTAGGTGTTCATGTAGTACGGGAACCGCGACGAGCAGCCGATGCCGGAGACGAAGACGACGTTCTCCCGCTTCAGCCCCAGCTCGGGCATGAAGCTCTGCACGGCGGCCAGGATGGCGTAGTCACCGCAGCCGGGGCACCAGCGGACCTCCTGGTCCGTCTTGAAGTCCTTGGCGGTCTGCTTCTCGCTGTCCTTCGGGACGAGCGCGAGAGGGTCAGTCATGAGTTGATCACATCCTGGATGGCGTCCGCGAGCTCCTCCGACTTGAACGGAAGGCCGCGGACCCGGTTGTAACCGATCACGTCGACGAGGTAGCGGCCGCGCAGCAGCATGGCGAGCTGCCCGAGGTTGATCTCCGGCACGACGACCTTGTCGTACGAGCGGAGCACCTCCTCGATGTTCGCGGGGAAGGGGTTGAGGTGGCGCAGGTGCGCCTGGGCGACCTGGCCGCCCGCCGCGCGGATCCGGCGCGCCGCCGCGGCGATGGCGCCGTACGTGCCGCCCCAGCCGAGCACGAGGACCCGCGCCGACCCGGACGGGTCGTCGACCGCCAGCGGCGGGATGTCGCGCGCGATGCCGTCGATCTTCGCCTGGCGCAGCCGGGTCATCAGGTCGTGGTTGGCCGGGTCGTAGGAGATGTTGCCGCTGCCGTCGGCCTTCTCGATGCCGCCGATGCGGTGCTCCAGGCCGGCCGTGCCCGGGATCGCCCACGGACGGGCGAGGGTCTCCGGGTCGCGTTTGAACGGCTGGAACTCCTCCTCCGGATTCGCCGAGGCGAAGCCGGGGGTGATCTCCGGCAGCGACGCGACGTCGGGGATCTGCCACGGCTCGGAGCCGTTGGCGAGGTAGCCGTCCGACAGCACGATGACCGGTGTGCGGTACTTCACCGCGATCCGCGCCGCCTCGATGGCCGCCGCGAAGCAGTCCGACGGCGTGCACGGCGCGACGACCGGAACCGGGGACTCGCCGTTGCGGCCGTACAGCGCCTGCAACAGGTCGGCCTGCTCGGTCTTGGTCGGCATCCCGGTGGACGGGCCGGCGCGCTGCACGTCGATCACGATCAGCGGCAGCTCGGTGGCGACCGCGAGGCCGATCGTCTCGCCCTTCAGCGCGACGCCGGGACCCGAGGTGGTCGTGATGCCCAGCGAACCGCCGAAGGAGGCGCCGAGCGCCGCGCCGACCGCGGCGATCTCGTCCTCGGCCTGGAAGGTCCGTACGCCGAACCGCTTGTGCTTGGACAGCTCGTGCAGGATGTCGGAGGCCGGCGTGATGGGGTACGAGCCGAGGAACACCGGCAGGCCTGACAGGCTGCCCGCCGCGACCAGGCCGTACGCCAGAGCCATGTTGCCGGAGATGTTCCGGTAGAGGCCCGGCGGCAGGGTGGCCGGCTTGATCTCGTACGAGACCGAGAACGCCTCGGTGGTCTCGCCGTAGCTCCAGCCCGCCTGGAAGGCGGCGATGTTCGCCTTCATGATCTCGGGTTTCTTGGCGAACTTCACCTCCAGGAAGCGGACGGTCGCCTCGGTGGGCCGGTGGTACAGCCACGAGAGCAGGCCGAGGGCGAACATGTTCTTCGCGCGCTCGGCGTCCTTCTTGGAGATCTCGAAGTCTTCGAGCGCCTTGACGGTCATCGACGTCAGCGGCAGCGAATGCACGCGGTACTCGTCGAGGGAGCCGTCTTCCAGCGGGTTCGAGGCGTACCCGACCTTCGCGAGCGCCCGCTTGGTGAACTCGTCGGTGTTGAGGATGACGTCGGCGCCCCGGGGGAGGTCGCCGACGTTGGCCTTCAACGCCGCGGGGTTCATCGCGACGAGCACGTTGGGCGCGTCGCCGGGCGTCAGGATGTCGTGGTCGGCGAAATGCAGCTGGAAGCTCGACACTCCGGGGAGAGTGCCGGCAGGGGCGCGGATTTCGGCGGGGAAGTTCGGGAGAGTCGACAGGTCATTGCCGAAGGCGGCCGTTTCTTGTGTGAATCGGTCGCCGGTCAGCTGCATTCCGTCACCGGAGTCGCCGGCGAAACGGATGATGACACGGTCGAGTTGCTGGACATGTTTCGTCATCGAGCAAAGCCTCCTCGAGCAGCGCCCGGAGTAATGGAGGCGTCGTCCGACGCGCTACTTAGGCTTACCTTCATGCTACGTCCCGTGTGACGTGGAGGATCCAGGGTTCAGGGTGTGCCGGCAGGGCTGAGCCACCCGGCGGTGAACCGATGATCGTTCCCCCACGGTGACGTCTCCGCCCCAGGGGTCGGTTCCCTCTTCGCGATGCGCGCAAGCATGCCGACGTGACGACCGGCGGCCGTCAGATCCGGGCCGGCGGGTGCCGGCCCGGCCTCAGGCCGCCGGGGGGATACACAGCGCGCTCGCCGACCGGCAGAGGTCGACGTGCAAGCGGGAGTGGAAGAGCGACCGGTACACGTCTTGACTATATGTCGGCAGAGCTAAGGGACTACTTAGGTCAGCCGCCCTGCTGCTCCTGGGTGAGCTTCGCCAACAGGTCGTTCACGTCGCTGGAGGAGTTCACCGTGGCCTCGAACGTCGAGCTCGCGTGAATGGTGAACCGTCCGCTGTGTGACCGATACCACGACGACCATTTGCCGCCGCTGGTCCGGCACGTGATGGTCGTCTCGTGGCTCAGCGTGGTCGTTCCGGTGCCCGAGCACGTGGTCACGGTCGGCCCGTCGCCCCAGAACCTGGCGTTCATCGTGACGTGGACCGACGCGGTGGACGACGTGCCGATGCCCGAGGGCATCGTCGTGCCGTGGACCGTGCAGCTCGACTCGGTGCAGCTACCGAACTTGATCTTGCCCATCGGCATCATCGTGATGCCCGGGTCGTACGCCTCCTTGAGGCTCTGCACGTCGCCCTTCAGCTGGGTGTAGACCGGCGCCATCCCCGGTGCCTGCACCGGCGTCACGTCGAGGGAGTACGCGTCGCCGCCCGTGGTGCCCTCGATGCGCACGAGCCGCCGCGGCTCGCTCGTGGAGATGTAGTACGTCATGTCGCTGATCGTCATCTTGATCGTCGACGTGCTGCCGACCGGGGTCTTCTCCGCCAGCGGGTCGTTGCCGGCGCCCTCCAGGGCCTGGGACAGCTTCGTCGGAGACAGCTCCGACAGCTTCAGGCCCGTGGACGAGGACGGGGCCTTGGCCCACTTGCCGTCGGCCTTGTCGGCGTCCGACGAACTCTGGCCCTGCGCGGTCCAGTAGGCGGAGTCCGCCTTCAGGTACGTCGCGCCGTCGATGTCCACCCGGCTCACCTGCGAGCCGTGCGAGGTGTACGAGCCGCGCGCGCTGCCCGCCTTCGTGACGCTGAACGTCGCCGGGCCGCCGCCGTACGTCCCCGTATAGGAGAGGCCGGACGACTGGCCGAGGTTCTGGCCGGCCTTCAGCGCCGCCTTGCCGGACGTCTTCTTCGGGTCGTCACCGGACCCGGACGACGCGACCACCGCGACGACGATGACCGCGAGCACGACGACGGCGGCGATCGCACCGATGATGATGCCCGCGCCGCCGCTCTTCTTCGGCGGCGGGCCATAGCCGTACGGCGGCGGCGGGGCGCCCCACGGAGGAGGCCCTCCCGGCCCACCGGGCCCACCCGGTCCGCCTGGTCCGCCGGGTCCGCCCGGTCCGCCTGGTCCCTGAGGTCCGTATCCACCGGGCCCGCCGGGCCCTCCCGGGCCGGGCTGCTGCGGCCAGCCTCCGCCGGGCGGCGGTGCCGGCTGCTGCCACTGCGGCGCGTTGCCCTGGGGAGGCGGCCACGACCCCGGTTGTGGTCCCTGGCCACTTTCGCCTTGTGGTCCCACGCTCATGGCTCCCCCTATTAAGTCCACACTTGTCGCCGCGACCTTACGGTCGGCGGGTTTGTCCGACAAGTGATGTACCAGGTTCTGTTACCGGGCGGAGACACGCGGGCGATATCAGACCGTGGCCGGAAGGGGAAGACCCGGTTGATCCCGCGACCGCGACCATTACGCTTGTGCCATGCACGGCTACTTCGGCCAATACCTCAGCGTCGTCGTGTTGTTCCTGATCGGCGGCTTGATCGTCGGCGGCGGCATGATGGCCAACCGGGCGCTGCGCCCCGACCGTCCCACCCGGGAGAAGCTCACGACGTACGAGTGCGGGGTCGATCCGGTCGGCGAGGGGTGGGCCCAGTCGTACGTCCGCTACTACGTCTTCGGCTACCTGTACGTGATCTTCGCCGTCGACGCGGTGTTCCTCTTCCCCTGGGCCACCGTGTACGCCGTGCGCGGCTACGGGTATGTCACGCTCGGTGAGATGTTCGTCTTTCTCGCGTTCATCGCCGCGGGCCTCGCATATGCCTGGAAGAAGGGTGTGCTGAGCTGGGTCTGAAAGAATGACCGATATGGGTGTCGTCGATCTGCCGGAGCCGCGCATCGGGCCGGCGAGCAAGCTCGCGCCGAAGCCGATCAAGTTCGTGCTCAACTGGGGCCGGCGCTACTCGCTCTGGGTCTTCAACTTCGGCCTGGCCTGCTGCGCCATCGAGTTCATCGCGACCTCGATGTCCCGCCATGACTTCATACGCCTGGGCGTCATCCCGTTCGCGCCCGGGCCTCGCCAGGCCGACCTGATGGTCGTCTCCGGCACCGTCTCGGACAAGATGGCGCCGGCCATCAAGCGCCTGTACGAGCAGATGCCCGAGCCGAAGTACGTCATCTCGTTCGGCGCCTGCTCCAACTGCGGCGGCCCGTACTGGGACTCCTACTGCGTGACCAAGGGCGTCGACCAGATCATCCCGGTGGACGTGTACGTTCCCGGCTGCCCGCCGCGGCCCGAGGCGCTCCTGCACGGCATCATCAAGCTCCAGGAGAAGATCGCCGCCGAGTCGCTGGGCGAGCGCTACACCGGGGGCGGCGAGCCGGTCGCCCCGCCGCCCGAGGTCGCCCCCAAGCCGCCGACACCGGCCATCTACCGCAGGCCGCTGGTCCTGCCGCCGATGCCGGAGCCGGAGGAGATCGCCGCCGCCGAGGAGCCGACGCAGAGCCTGCTCCCGGTGACGGAGGAGGACATCGAGCGCACCCGCGAGCAGCCGCTCGAACAGGCCGCGCCGTGGAACAAGATCCAGCGTTCCGCACCGCCGGAGGAGGACACCTCACCGTCGGCCGAGACGCAGCAGATCCCGCACGTACAGGACCCGCCGGAGGAGTCCTCCGAGGAGACGCAACGGATCCCGCAGGTGGAGGAGCCACCGGCGGAGGCCGGCGCGCCGCCCCGCCGGAGGAGGACACCTCGCCCTCGGCGGAGACCCAGAGCTTCCCGCAGGTGGAGGACACCTCGCCCTCGGCGGAGACGCAGCGCATCCCGCAGGTGGAGGACACCTCGCCGTCGGCGGAGACGCAGCGCATCCCGCACGTCGAGGACACCTCGCCGTCCGAGGAGACGCAGCGGATCCCGCACGTGGAGGACACCTCCTCGCGTACGCAGGAGATTCCGCCCGCCGACGAGGTCACGCGCGAGGTGCCGCAGGTCGACCTGCCGCCGGCCGAAGAGGTGCGCAAGGCCGCGAGCGGCCCGAGGAAGCGCCGGGGCGGGCGCCTGCGGAAGTTCGCCGAGCCACCACCGGTCGACGCGGTCGACGACCCCGACATCATTCCGGGACTGAGCGATGACGATTGAGCTGTCCGTCGCGTGGGCGCGGCGGTTCGGCGACGAGGTGAGCAGCGAGGACTCCTTCGGCATGCTCACCGTCGACGTTCCGCCGGAGACCTGGATCGAGGCGCTGACGTTCGCGCGCGACGACCTGGCGTGTGGATTCTTCGACTGGCTCACCGCCGTCGACGAGCTTGAGGACGGTTTCGCGATCGTGGCGCACGTCTACTCCCTGGAGCAGCGGCATCACCTGCTCCTGCGTACCCGCGTGCCGCGTGAGGACCCCCGGCTCGCCACCGCGACCGGGGTGTACCGAGGCGCGAACTGGCACGAGCGCGAGACGCACGAGATGTTCGGGATGATCTTCGACGGCCATCCGAACCTCATCCCGCTGCTGCTCCCGGACGGTTTCGAGGGGCATCCGCTGCGCAAGGAGTTCGTGCTGGCCTCGCGCGTCGCCAAGCCGTGGCCGGGCGCGAAGGAGCCGGGCGAGTCCGGGCGCGGCGCGCCGAGCCGCCGCCGGATGCTCCCGCCGGGCGTCCCGCAGGACTGGGGCCCCGCCGCGCGCCGCGCCGCCGAGGAGAAGCAGGCGCGAAAGCCCGCGCGCGGCATCGACCCCGAGGGCGGCGAGGATGTCTGACCTCCTCGTCATCGTGATCAAGCTGCTGCTGGTCACCGTGGGCTTCCTGGTGCTGCCGCTGCTCGTCGGGCAGGCCGAGCACAAGGTGATGGCGCACATGCAGGGGCGCCTGGGCCCGATGTACGCGGGCGGCTTCCACGGCTGGGCGCAGCTCGTCGCCGACGGCGTGAAGTTCGCCCAGAAGGAGGACGTCGTCCCGGCGGCGGCCGACCGGCGGATCTTCACGCTGGCGCCGGCCGTGGCGCTGATCCCGTACCTCGTGGTGCTGGTCGTCATCCCGGTCGGGCCCGGCGACCAGGTCGGCGTGGCGCTGGACCCCGGCCTGTTCTTCGCGCTGGCCATGATCGGGGTGGCCGTGCTCGGCGCGCTGATGGCCGGCTGGTCGAGCGCGAACAAGTACAGCCTGCTCGGCGGCATGCGGGTCGCCGCGCAGCTCCTGTCGTACGAGCTGCCGATGGTGCTCGCCGCCTCGTCGGTCGCGATGGCCGCCGGCACCCTGAACCTCACGAAGATCGTCGACCACTGGCAGTGGTGGTGGCTGCCCTGGCAGGCCATCGGCGCGGTGGTGTTCTTCATCGCGGGCCTGGCCGAGCTGCGCCGCCCGCCGTTCGACATGCCGGTCGCCGACTCGGAGATCATCTTCGGCCCGTACACCGAGTACACGGGCCTGCGCTTCGCGTTCTTCCTCCTCGCCGAGTACGCCGGGATCGTCGTGCTGTCCGCGCTGACGACCGTGCTGTTCCTCGGCGGCTGGAAGGGGCCGGGCCTCGACACCCAGCTCGGCTGGCTGTGGACCCTGATCAAGGTTCTGGGGCTGGCGTTCGTGGTGATCTGGCTGCGGGTGGCCTACCCGCGCATGCGCGAGGACCAGTTGCAGCGGCTCGCCTGGGCCGGTCTCGTACCCCTGGCCCTGGTCCAGCTCGCGCTCACCGGTGTGATCCGGATCGCGACCGCCTAGGCCCGCAGGAAGCGCAGGACCGCGAGCACGCGGCGGTGGTCGTCCCCGGACGGCGCCAGGCCGAGCTTCATGAAGATGTTCGCGATGTGCTTCTCGACCGCGCGGTCGGAGACGACGAGCGCCGTGGCGATCGCGGCGTTCGTCCGCCCCTCGGCCATCAGGCCGAGCACCTCGCGCTCGCGCGGCGTCAGCGCGCCGACACCCTGGCGGCCGGCGTTCAGGAGGTTCCCGACGACCTCGGGGTCGAGGGCGGTGCCGCCGGAGGCCACCCGGTGGAGCGCGTCCACGAAGTCGTCGATGTCGGCGACGCGCTCCTTCAGCAGGTAGCCCACCCCGGCCGGCGAACCGGCCAGCAGGTCGGTCGCGAACCGCGTCTCGACGTACTGCGAGAACAGCAGAATCCCCAGGTCAGGGTGGTCGCGGCGCAGCCGGATGGCGGCGCGCAGGCCTTCGTCGGTGAACGTCGGCGGCATCCGGATGTCGACGACCGCGACGTCCGGGCGGTGCTCGGCGACGGCCGTACGCAGCTCGTCGGGCGCGCCGACGCCCGCGACCACCTCGTGGCCGCGCGCGGCCAGCAGATGGCTCAGGCCGTCGCGCAGGATGACGGCGTCGTCGGCGATCACGATGCGCATGGCAGGGGCCTTCAGGCGTGGGCGGGCAGTTCGACGGTGACCACGGTAGGGCCACCGGGCGGGCTGGTGAGGTCGAGCCGCCCGTCGACCGTACGGACGCGGTCCCGCAGGCCGGTCAGGCCCGAGCCGCCCCCGACGACCGCGCCGCCGGAGCCGTCGTCGCGTACGCGCAGGACCAGCCGGTCGCCGGCGCCGGTGACGTCGACCCAGGCGCGGCCGGCGCCGCTGTGCTTGGCGACGTTGGCCAGCAGTTCGGCGGCGCAGAAGTAGGCGATGGACTCGATCGCGGCCGTGGGGCGTACGGGGATGTCGGTGCGCAGCTCGGCCGGCACGGCGCTGCGCGAGGCCAGGGAGGCCAGCGCGGTGTCCAGGCCGTGGTCCAGGACGGGCGGGTGGATGCCGCGTACGAGCTCGCGCAGCTCGGCGACGGCCTCGCGCGCGGTGGCGCGCGCGTCGGCGGCCAGCGCCCGCGCCGGGCCCTCGGGGACCGCCTCGCAGACCATGGTCAGCTGCATCGTCAGCGCGATCAGGCGTACCTGGGCGCCGTCGTGCAGGTCACGCTCGATGCGGCGCAGCGTCGCGGCGGCGTCGTCGACCGCACGCGCACGCGACTCCTCCAGGTCACGGACCCGCTCGGTCAGCTCGCCCGCGCCCAGCAGCCGCCGTACGAGCAGCCGGTCCGCCAGCACGACCGCCCGCACCGCCCACGGCGCCAGCAGCAGGAGCACCGCCCCGGCCGCCGAGATGATCAGCTCGCGCGGCAGCGTGTCGAAGTAGAACCCGTCCACGACGATGCCGTGCCGGAGCACGCCGTGGGCGTCGCGGGTCTGAACGTCGTTGAGGCGGAAGGCGTACTGGATCGGGTACGTCAGCGCGATCACCCCGGACGCCCAGGTCAGCAGCACGACGTACGCCTGGACGAGGGCGAGCGGCAGCTTGGCCGCCAGGTAGGCCATGGCCCGCCAGCCGGCGCCGTCGGACAGCGCGGCCTGGAGGCGTCCGAGCGGCCCGGAGGCCCGCCGCGGCGGCGCGGGCGCGTCGGCGCGCTCGCCGAGGAGACGCCGCGCCAGCCGGCGGTTCACCCCGGTGAGCCCGCGCGCGCCCCGCAGGCCCAGCGCCAGGATCGGGATCCCGGCCGCGGTGACCGCCAGCCCGGCGCCCGCGACGACGCAGACCAGGGCATACGCGGCTCCCAGCACGGCCAGTGGCGTACCCGCCAGGACGTACAGCAGCTCGGAGAAGGCGCGCCGGGTGAAGGGCGTGCGCAGCAGGGTCCTCATCGAGGCTCAGTATCGGCGACCGCGCAGGTCGGGCACGATCGTGCCAGCACGAAGGTCAGGAAATGAAGATGGTGTACTCGCCGAGGCCCGCGACGATGTCCGGCGGCAGGTCGGCGTGGAGCGCGAGCTCCTCCACCGAGATGAAACCGCCCGCGTGGTCGCGTACCCGCATGATCCGGTCGACCATCTCGTACGTGAGGCCGGGCAGCAGGCTCAGCACCTGCGGCGGCGCGTGGTTCACGTCGATCAGCCCGCCGTCGTCGAACGCGCGCGGCATGAGGTCCGGCCGCCCGATGCGCAGCTCGTGCGCGAGCCCGGGGTCGTCCGCGACCATCTTCCGCGCGGCCTCGCGTAGCTGCCGCCGGTGCTTGGCGACCTCGACGATCTGCTGGTTGAGGTGCTCACGCGGGTTGACCGGCGGGTACAGCTTGGGCCGCGCGGTCATGGCATGGGTGGTGCTGACGATCCACGTGATGAAGAAGAGCAGGACGCCGACGTACTCCAGGCCGTTGATGCCCATCAGCGTGTAGGACCCGACGACCCCGGCCCCGTACCCGACCGCCGCCGCGCCCAGCGAGGCCGACCTGCGGCGCGCCGCCGCGTACGCGAACGAGACCGGCGCCCCCATTCCGGCCGTGAGCAGCGGCACCAGCGCCCAGCCCACCCCGTCGGAGGAGCGCGGAGGAGGCAACGGCACGTGCGGAAGCGGCCCCACGGGCCGCCGTTGCGGTCGCGGCGGGGGCGGCGGAGGAGCCGGCCAGGCCATACGGGGATGGTAGACGGGTTGCCGGCCGAAGTGATTCACAACATGTCTGACGACTCGGACACGCCGCTGGTTTCCCGCAGAGGGTGGGCTCAGGTTTGAGATGGGGGCGCGATAAGCAATCATGGTGCCGTGGCACGCCTTCCCGGAACCGGCCTGGCAAAGGGCCTCGCGGTCACGCTGCGGACGATGACGCGCAGGTCCATCACGCGGCAGTACCCCGAGGTGCAGCCAGACCTGCCGCCACGCAGCCGCGGCGTGATCGCCTTGCTCGAGGAGAACTGCACTGTCTGCATGCTCTGCGCACGCGAGTGTCCCGACTGGTGCATCTACATCGACTCTCACAAGGAGACGCTGCCGGCCCCCGAAGGGGGCAGGCCGAGGGCGCGCAACGTCCTCGACCGATTCGGCATCGACTTCGCCCTCTGCATGTACTGCGGCATCTGCATCGAGGCGTGCCCGTTCGACGCCCTGTTCTGGTCGCCGGAGTTCGAGTACGCCGAGTACGACATCGCCGACCTGACCCACGAGCGCGACCGGCTGCGCGAGTGGATGTGGACGGTGCCTCCGCCGCCCGCGACCGACCCCGGAGCCGAGCCGCCCAAGGAGCTGAAGGCGCGGTGACCGCCGCAGACGTCGTCATCGTGCTTCTCGGAGTGATCGCCGTCGGGTCGGGCGTCCTGGTCGTGACCACGAAACAGCTGGTCCACGCCGCGCTCTGGCTGGTGGTCTCCTTCGGCGCGCTCGCCGCGTCGTACGTCGTGCTGGCCGCGGAGTTCGTCGCCTGGGTGCAGGTGCTGATCTACGTCGGGGCGGTCGTCGTGCTCCTGCTGTTCGGGATCATGCTGACGCGGGCGCCCATCGGGCGGTCCGACGACCTCGACTCCGGCAACCGGCTCGCCGCGCTGGCCACCGCGCTGGCCACGGCCGCGGTGCTGGTCACCACGCTCGTACGCGGCTTCCGCACCGCCTACTTCCCGCTGAAGGCCCGCGTCGGCGGCGGTTCCAGCAGTGCGCTGGGCGCCAGCCTGTTCCGCACCTGGGTGCTGCCCTTCGAGGCGCTGTCGGTCATGCTGCTGGCCGCGCTGATCGGCGCGATCGTGCTGTCCCGCACCGACATCGGCGGCGCCGCGCCCGGCGACGACGCCGACGAGGTGAGGCGGCGCCGCCGCGTCCCGCCTTCGCTCGCCCTCGCGCTGAAGCGCCGCGGCAACCCGGACGAAGACGACACGATCGTGCTGTCCCGCATCGACGAGGAGATCTGATGCACCTCGTCTACCCGGTCGTGATCGCCGCACTGCTGTTCAGCGTCGGCGTCTACGGCGTGCTCGCGCGGCGCAACGCGATCCTCGTGCTGATGTCCGTCGAGCTCATGCTGAACGCCGTCAACCTCAACCTCGTCCTGTTCGACATGAGCTGGGGCGACCGGCTGCACGGCGGGCAGGTGCTGACGCTGTTCGTCATCGTGCTGGCGGCGGCCGAGGTGGGGCTGGGCCTCGCCCTGGTCCTGCTGGTCTTCCGCACCCGCCGCACCATCGACGTCGATCGGCTGCGCACACTTTCGGACCGCGATCCAGAACCCGAAGACGAAGGGGTACGCCGGTGATCGTCCTGGCGGCCGTCGCGGTGCTGCTCCCGTTCGTGGCCGCGTTCGCCGGCATGATCTTCGGGCCCACCCTCTCGCTCCTGCTCTCGCCGCTCGCCCGCCGCCTGCGGCACGCACCCGCGGACTCCTCCTCCGGGAAGGCACGGGTGTTCGCCCGGCGCCTGCCCGCGAACGGCCCCGCCCTCATCGCGGTGCTGCCCATCGCGGTGTCCGCCGTGCTCACCGCCGTGATCGCGGTCGGTGAGTGGCACCGGCCGCGTACCCATGCCGGCACGCTCACGGTCGTGCGCACGGGCGGCCTGCCGTTCGGCGTCACGCTCGACGTCGGCGGGCTCTCGGCGGTCGTCGCGTTCATGGTCTGCTGCGTCGCGCTGGGCGTGCAGATCTACTCCGTCGCGTACATGCGCGAAGACCCCCGCTACTCCTCGTACGCCGCGTTCGTCTCGCTGTTCACCGCGGCGATGCTGCTCGTCGTGCTCTCCGGCGACCTCCTCGTGCTGTACGTCGGCTGGGAGGTCATGGGCGTCTGCTCCTACTTCCTGATCGGGCACTACTGGCACGACCGCGCCACCTCGCGCGCGGCGGTCAAGGCGTTCCTGGTGACCAGGCTCGGCGACGTCGGCTTCCTGTTCGGCATCTTCGTGCTGGGAATGGGCGCGCACTCGTTCCAGATCCGTACGGTCCTCGCGCACGCCACGTCGATGCCGCACTCCACGCTCACCGCCGGCACGCTGCTGCTGCTCTGCGGTGTCGCGGGCAAGAGCGCGCAGTTCCCGCTGCACACCTGGCTGCCCGACGCGATGGCCGGCCCGACCCCCGTCAGCGCGCTGATCCACGCCGCGACGATGGTCGCCGCCGGCATCTACGTCGTCGCGCGCCTCTACCCGGCGTTCCTGCACGCCCCGGCCTCGCTCGCGGTGCTCGGCGTGATCGCGTCGATCTCCATGCTCGGCTCGGCGCTGGCCGCGCTCGCCCAGGACGACATCAAACGGGTCCTGGCGTACTCCACGGTCAGCCAGCTCGCGTACATGGCCGGCGGTCTCGCCGTCGGCACCCGCGACGGCGCCGTCTTCCACCTGCTCGCGCACGGGGCGTTCAAGGCGCTGCTGTTCCTCGGCGCCGGCTGCGTGATCGTCGCGGTCGGCTCGAACATGCTGAGCGACATGGGCGGCCTGCGCCACTCCATGCCGGTGACGTTCTGGTCGATGACGGTCGGCTTCGCGGCGCTCGCCGGGATCCCGCCGGCGAGCGGATTCTTCAGCAAGGACACGATCCTGGCGCAGGCCTGGCACACCGCGAGCCACCCGGGCACCATCCCGGTGTGGACCGGCTGGCTGGTCCTGGTCGCGGGCCTGCTCACGGCGGCGGTCACGGCCGCGTACGCCACGCGCACCTGGCTGGTCGCCTTCCTCGGCGAGGGCCGGTCGAAGGTCACGCCGCGCGAGGCGCCGCCGCTGATGCGCTGGCCGGTGGCCGTGCTCGCGATCCCCGCCCTGCTGCTCGGGTTCCTCGGCGTCGGACGCCACGGCCTCGGCCTCGAACCCGGCATGGTCATCGTGTCGCTGCTGTTCACGGCCGCAGGCGCGGGCGGCGTCTACGTCGTGTGGAACAGCGACCCGGCGCGCGACCCCGTACGCCTGCTCGGCCGGGCTCGGCCGTTCCTCGCGGCCGGGTTCCGCCTCGACGACCTGTACGCCGCCGTGTTCGTCCGCCCGGTCGTGGCGCTCGCCCGGCAGGTCGTGCGCGCCGACCGGGGCATCGTGGACGCCGCGGTCGTGGGGACCGGCGGCGGGGCGCGGCGGCTCGGCGGCCTGCTGCGCAGAACCGAGAACGGCAACCCGCAGACGTACGTCTCCGGGGTCCTGGCGGGAGTAGTGATCATCGTGCTCGCGGTCGTGGTGTTCACATGATCCTCACCGCGCTGGTGGCCGTGCCCCTGGTGGGGGCGCTGCTGGCCCTCCTGTCACCGCCGGGCAGCCCCCGGCGGCTGGCACGGCTCGCCCGGCTGCTCGGCCTCGGCACCTCCGGCCTCACGCTCATTCTCGCCCTGGTGGCGGCGGTCGCCTTCGACTACGGGAAGCGCGGGCCGCAGCTCGGCGTCGACCACGTCTGGGCGGCCTCCATCGGGCTCCGCTTCCACCTCGGCGTCGACGGCATCTCGCTGCCGCTGATCGTGCTGACGGCCGCGCTGACGTTCCTGTGCATGGTCTACACGGCGCGGGTGCTGCCGGCCGGGCACGGCGCGGGTACCCCGTCGCCGCGCGCGCTGGTCGGGCTGATCCTGCTGCTCGAAGTCGGCATGATCGGGACGTTCGTCGCGCTCGACCTCGTCCTGTTCTTCGTGTTCTTCGAGGTCGTGCTCATCCCGATGTACTTCATCATCGCCCTGTGGGGGGCCTCGAAGGACACCGCGCGGGCGGCGGCGAACAAGTTCATCCTCTACACGCTGCTCGGCTCCGGCTTCCTGCTGGTCGGCATCCTGCTCGTCGGCGTGAAGGCCGGCACCTTCGACATCACGGCGCTGGTCAGCCGGCACGGCGCGGGCCTGTCGCACAACGTGCAGCTCGCGGCGTTCCTGCTGATCGCGCTCGGCTTCGCGGTGAAGACGCCGATGTGGCCGCTGCACACCTGGCTGCCCGACGCCCACACCGAGGCGCCGACGGTCGGCTCGGTGCTGCTCGCCGGGGTGCTGCTGAAGATGGGCACGTACGGCTTCGTGCGCGTCGCGGTGCCGGTCGTCCCCGAGGGCGCGCACGCGTGGGCGCCGTGGCTCGGCCTGCTGGCCGTCATGGGCATCGTGTACGGCGCGCTCGCCTGCCTCGCCCAGCGCGACCTGAAGCGCATGATCGCCTACTCCTCGATCGGGCACATGGGCTTCGTGCTGCTCGGCATCGCGACGCTGACGCCGGTCGGCCTGAACGCCGCGCTGTTCGCCAACGTCGCGCACGGCCTCATCACCGGCCTGCTGTTCTTCGTCGCCGGCGCGATCAAGGAGCGGTACGGCACGGGCGACCTCGACGCCCTCGGCGGCGGCATGCTCGCCAAGGCGCCCTACCTCGCCTCGATCCTGACGTTCGCCGCGATCGCCTCGCTCGGGCTGCCCGGCCTGGCGGGCTTCTGGGGCGAGATGCTCGCGCTGCTCGGCGCGTACCACCCGCACGCCGGGCTCTCACGCCCGGTGTTCGTGACGTTCATGGCCCTGGGCGGTGTCGGCGCGCTGCTCACCGCCGCGTACTTCCTGCGGATGCTGTCGAAGGTCACGCACGGCCCGGTGGCCGAACGGTGGCGTACGGCGCGCTTCCCCGACGTCCGCACCCACGAGCTCCTCGCCTGGACCCCGCTGATCACGGCGACGCTGTTCATCGGGATCTGGCCCAAGACACTCCTCGCCCTCACCGACGGCGCCGTACGCGTGCTCCTGGGGGGCCGATGATCCAGTCGATCGACTACCTGGCGATCCTGCCGACGCTGATCGTCGCCGTCGCCTCGGTGGCGGTGCTGATGGCCGACGCGTTCGGCGCGAGCCGTCAGGTCGTCGGGCTGCTGACGCTGGCGTCCCTGGTGGCCGCGGGCGCGTTGCTCGTGGCCGGGCGTGGCCGCTCGACGTTCTGCTCGGGACGCTCCTGCTCGTACGTCGTCGACGACTTCACCGTGCTGTTCCAGGCGGTCGTGCTGCTCGCGGCGGTCGTCGTCGTGCTGCTGTCGCACGGTGAGATGCGCAGGTCCGGGCTGCCCGCGGGGGAGTACCACTTCCTCATGCTCGCGGCGATCACCGGAGCGCTGCTGCTGGCGGCGGGCCGCGACCTGATCACGCTGGTCGTGGCGCTGGAGACGCTGTCGCTGCCGGTGTTCGCGCTGGTGGCGCTCAAGCGCTTCGACGGCGTGGCCGGCGAGGCGGCGCTGAAGCTGTTCCTCGTGTCGGTCGTGTCGTCGGCGGTGACGCTGTTCGGCATCAGCCTCGTGTACGGCGTGACCGGCGCGATGTACCTCGACCGGGTCGCCGCGGGCCTGCGGAGCGTGCCGGGCGACCTGAAGCCGGTCGCGGCGGCGGGCATCGTGCTGGTGATCGCCGGGTTCGGTTTCAAGATCGCGGCGGTGCCGTTCCACTTCTGGGCGCCCGACGTCTACCAGGGCGCGCCGCTGCCGGTCGCGGCCTTCCTGTCCGTGGTGTCCAAGGCGGGCGGCTTCGCCGGCCTGACGCTGGTGCTCACGGTCGGCTTCTGGCCCTTCGGCAGCACGTGGGGCCCGCTGATGGGCGTGCTCGCGGCGCTCACGATGACCCTGGGAAACCTGGTCGCCCTGCGCCAGCGCGACGCCGTACGCCTGCTGGCCTGGTCGTCCGTCGCCCAGTCCGGGTACATGCTCGCGCCGCTCGCGGGCGGCGCGCACGTACGCCCGCACGAGTCGATGACGGCCACCGCCGCATACGTCGCGATGTACGCGATCATGAACATCGGCGCTTTCGGGGTCGTCGCCGTCGTCGCGCGCCGCGGCGGCCGGACCATCGACGACTACCGCGGGCTCGCCCGCGCCAACCCCGCTCTCGCCGCGGCGCTCGCGTTCTTCCTGATCTGCCTCGCGGGCCTGCCGCCCGGCGTCATGGGCCTGGTCGCCAAGGTCGTGGTCTTCAAGGCCGCCATCGGCGGCGCCGCCACCTGGCTCGCCGTGATCATGGCGGTCAACACCGTGATCGGGCTGTACTACTACCTCGGCTGGGCCGCGCGGCTGTTCGCGCCGGCGCGTACGAAGCGGATCCCGGCGGGCCGTTCGGCCGGCATCGCCGTCGCAGTGGCGCTCGCCGGAGCCGTCGTCGTGTCCGTGGCCCCTGAGCTGGTCCTCCACGCCGCCGCCCTCGCAGTTCCTTAACCGGGAACGTTTCTCCAGGTCAGGACGTTAAGAGGAGGGGGAGCCAGGGGAGGCAGCAAAGGTGCGCTTCAACGGTGCTAGGACGGCGGTCCTGTTCGTAGGTCTCTCGGCGCTGATCGTCGTGGTCGGCGGCGCGATCGGCGGCCGGACCGGGCTCGTGATCGCCTTGGTGATCGCCCTCACCACCAACGGCGTCGCCTACTTCGCGAGTGACCGCATCGCCCTGTCGGCGATGCGCGCGCGGCCCGTCAGCGAGGTCGAGCAGCCGGCCGTCTACCGGATCGTCCGCGAGCTCTCCACCGGCGCCCGGCAGCCGATGCCACGCCTGTACGTCTCCCCGACGGTCGCCCCCAACGCCTTCGCCACCGGCCGCAGCCCGCGCAAGGCCGCGGTCTGCTGCACGATGGGCATCCTGCAGATCCTGGACGAACGCGAGCTGCGCGCCGTCCTGGCGCACGAGCTGTCGCACGTCTACAACCGCGACATCCTGATCTCCTCGACCGCGGGCGCGCTGGCCGCCGTCGTGACGTGGATCGCCAACCTGGCCTGGTTCCTGCCGTTCGGCGGCTCCGACGACGATGACGGCGGAGGCATCCTCGGCGCGCTCCTGCTGCTGGTGCTCGGCCCGGTGGCGGCCGTGATCATCCAGCTCGCCATCAGCCGTACGCGCGAGTTCCAGGCCGACGCCTCGGGCGCCCAGATGAGCGGCGACCCCCTGGCCCTGGCGGGCGCCCTGCGCAAGATCGAGAGCGGTACCCGGCAGCTTCCCCTGCCGGAGGACGGACGGCTGGCGTCGGTCGGCCACCTGATGATCGCGAACCCGTTCCGCGGTGAGGGCGTCGTGAGGTTGTTCTCCACGCACCCGCCGACGGCCGAGCGCGTCGCCCGGCTGGAAAAGATGGCCGGTTACCGCCGCTGACGGTGAACAGGAAGAACTCCTGAATCCGCGCTGTGCTCCGAAAAAACTACAGCGCAAACGATCACTTTACGTAAGAAATCCTTATCATGGCATCTACGTTCCTTGCTGGCTCGAAAGGGGATTGATGCCACAAAATTCAAAAAATGGCGACCGAAATCAGCTCGCTGATCTGGTCGCCTTCATTGCCGTTCTGGCGACGGGGGTCGTTCTGCTGACGATCGGCCACCTCACCGCCAGTGCGCTGACCACGGCCGTCGCCGCTCTGGTCGCGCTGTTCTCGGCCTGGAGGTACCGCAGGCCGCCGAGGGAGAACGACGAGGCCGGTACGCGAGAGGCCGCCGAACGGCGGAGACCTCCCGGCTAGCCGTTTTCGGCCACCCCTGGGCCCGCCTCGTGAAGATCCCCTACGATCTTCCGCTATGCGACGATCAACCGGATTTGCCGTTCTGCTTGCCGGAGGGGTGGTCGCCGCTTTGGGCGTGGTCGCTCCGGCCCACGCCGCCACCGTTTCCGCCCCGGTCACCCGGCAGGCGGCGGGGGATCTCAAGACGGACCTGGACAAGATCATCAGCGACAGCCGGCTGACGGGGGCCACGGTCGGGCTGACCGTGCGCAACGCCACCACCGGCGAGGTGCTGTACGACCACAACGCGAACACCCAGGTCACGCCCGCCTCGAACAACAAGCTGGAGACGTCGACCGCGGCGTTCGGGCTGCTCGGGACCGGCTACCGGTTCCGTACGTCGGTCTACACGCGTGGCTCGAACCTGTACCTCAAGGGCACCGGCGACCCCACGATGCGCGGGGCCGACTACGACAAGCTCGCCGCCGCGGTCGCCGCCAAGGGGATCAAGAAGGTCAAGGGCTCGCTGATCGCCGACGACAGCTGGTTCGACTCCAAGCGCGTGCCGTCCGACTGGGACCCGACGGACCTGCCGTACTACTACGCCGCGGAGAACTCCGCGCTGACCGTCTCGCCGGACCCGGAGTTCGACGAGGGCACCGTCAGCGTCACGGTCAAGCCGGGCACCGGCGGCGCTGCGCCGAAGGTCTCCCTCAGCCCCAAGACCGGCGTCGTGACGATCGACAACAAGGCGAAGACGGGCGCGGCCGGCTCGGCCTCGACGGTCTCCATCGACCGTACGGTCGGCACGAACACCATCGTGATCAGCGGCTCGATCCCGTCGGACGCCACGACGTTCGAGGACCTCGCCACGGTGCACAATCCCACGCTGTACGCCGCCGACGTGTTCCGCCGCGCCCTCAAGGCCCACGGCGTCAGCGTCACCGGCACCACGAAGCGCGGCACCACGCCGAAGGGCGCCAAGACGGCCGCCACCCGGCAGTCGATGCCGCTGTCGCAGCTCGCGACACCGTTCCTGAAGCTGTCCAACAACCCGATCGCCGAGACCCTCGTCAAGGCCATCGGGCACAAGGTGAAGGGCAAGGGCACCTGGCCCGCGGGCCTCGCCGCCATCTCGTCGTACCTGAAGACCCTCGGCGTCGACACGTCGCAGGTGCACCAGGCCGACGGGTCCGGCCTGTCGCACGCGAACCACACCACGCCCCGCCAGCTCACGAACGTCCTGAAGGCCGCGCAGAGCCGGGACTGGTTCTCCACCTGGTACAACGCGCTGCCCATCGCCGGCGAGCCCGGTGAGTTCGTCGGCGGCACGCTGGAGAACCGGATGAAGGGCACCGCCGCCGCCGGGAACGTCCACGCCAAGACCGGTTCGCTCACCGGCGTCACCGCCCTCGGCGGGTACGTCACGGACCCGTCCGGGCAGAAGCTGATCTTCTCCAGCGTCTTCAACGGCTACACGAGCTCGTCGCCGAAGGACATCGAGGACAGCATCGCCGTACGCCTGGCCTCCGGGAAGATGACGACGGCGACGTCGACCTCGACGTTCGGACGCCACCTCGCCCAGCACGGCAGCCAGCTCGAGTGCTCCTGGACGCACTCCTGCTGATCTTGTTTCGATGAGGCCCGCCCCGGCGTACCGGGGCGGGTCTTTTTCTATGCCGTTTCTATGCCGTCAGGATCAGCGGGCCGTCGGCCGTGACCGCGATCGTGTGCTCGAAGTGCGCCGCGCGGCTGCCGTCGGCCGTCGCGATCGACCAGCCGTCCGCGAGCGTACGGCTCTGGTCGCCGCCGCCCTCGATCAGCATCGGCTCGATCGCGATGACGAGGCCCTCGCGCAGGCGCATCCCGCGCCCGGCACGCCCGGTGTTGGGCACGTGCGGGTCCTCGTGCATCGCCGTCCCCACACCGTGCCCTCCCCAGCCCTCCATGAGCCCGTACGGCCGCGCTACGGTCTCCACGGCGTTGGAGACGTCCCCGAGCCGCCCGCCGGCCACCGCGACCTTGATCGCGGCTGTCAGCGCCTCACGCGTGGTGTCCATCAGGCGTACGGCGCCGTCGTCGACCGCGCCGACCGGGACCGTCACCGCCGCGTCGCCGTGGTACCCGCCGACCTCCGCGCCGCAGTCGATCGACAGGATGTCGCCCTCCGCGAGCACGCGCCCGTCGGGGATGCCGTGCACGACCACGTCGTTGACGGACAGGCACAGCGTCGCCGGGTACGGCGTGGGCGCGGATGCCGGCAGGTAGTTCAGGAACGACGACCGCGCGCCGTGCTCCTTGATGCAGCCGGCGCCGATGGCCTCCAGCTCGGCGAGGCTCACGCCGGGCGCCACGGCGTCCGCGACGCGGCGCAGTGTCGCGCCCACGACCTGGCCGGCCTCGCGCATCCGGTCCAGCTCCGACTGATTCTTCAGGGTCACCATGGGGTAGATAATAATACCAGTCATATAATCTTCGCCATGGTGCGAACCCCGCTCACCGAAGACCAGCGCGACCGCGGCCGAGCGCTAGGCCAGGTCCTGCGCGCCGCCCGAGGCCCGCGCAGCGCCGCCTCCGTAGCCGCCGAGGCCGGCATCTCCCTGGACACCCTGCGCAAAATCGAACGCGGCGCGATCTCCGCGCCCGCGTTCTTCACGGTCGCGGCCCTGGCCGGAGCCCTTGGCCTCGACCTGACCGACCTGGCCCGGCGCCTGGGCCCGGACGAGCGGCCGAGCCTGGCCGGCTGATGCCCGACTCGAGAGAGGTCCTCACTCGCCCGTCCCCGCCCCCTGACCTGACCCTGACGTACGGCCCGCTACCGGACCACGTCATCGACGTACGGCTGCCATCGCGGGTGCCCGCGCCGGTCGTGGTGATACTCCACGGCGGCTTCTGGCGCGCGGCGTACGACCGCACGCACCTGGGGCCACTGGCAAGCACCCTGGCCTCAGCCGGCTATGTCGCCGTCACACCGGAATACCGCCGGACCGGCGGCGGAGGCGGCTGGCCGGAGACGTTCGACGACGTCCTCGCGTCCCTCACGGCACTGCCCGGGTCGTACGCCTCGGGGCCGCCCGTGCTGATGGGACATTCGGCAGGAGGCCACCTGGCGCTGTGGGCGGCCACCCGCGGAATCGCGCTGCGCGGCGTCGTCTCGCTGGCCGGATGCGCCGATCTCACCCTGTGCGCCCGCCTGGACCTGGACGACGGCGCGGCGAAGCTGTTGCTCGGCGGCTCACCCGACGAGGTCCCCGGCCGGTACGCTGCCGCTGACCCCGCACTGCTCCCGGCCCCGCCGGCCCCCGTGACCGTCTTGCACGGCACCGCCGACGACCGTGTCCCGGTGGAGGTGAGCCGCTCATACGCCTCGCGTACGGGGGCCTACCTGCGAACACTGCCCGGTATCGGCCACTTCGCACTGATCGACCCGTTGTCGCCGGCGTGGCCAATCGTTCTGGATGCTCTCGCCTAGCTTGAGTTCCAGGACGGTGCGGGTGGTGGCCTCAGCGGTTCCCCTGGTGACCAGGCCACCGCAGACGAACGCGCCGCCGTGGCGTCGGGCCGTTCCCGGGATGCGTGGTGGGATACCGTCCGGTCAGCCGAGGCAGCCTGGAATGGTCGGCGTGCAATTATTCGGAGAATTGAAGCGGACGATCGTGTGTCTGAGGGTCACACTGGTGCTGCTGTTGAAATTGAAGATCCCGCCGCCGCTGGCCGGATTCGCGAGGTTACCCTTGTTGTACTGCACCAGGCTACGGTCGAAGAACGTCCGGCCGGCGTTGGTGAGGCCGCCCCCGCCGTCGGTGGCGGTGTTCTTCTCGATGGTGCTTTGAATGATCCTTGTCGAGGCGCCGGTGTCGGTGTCCACACCGCCGCTCTGGGAGCCGGCGTTGTTTCCCGCAATAACACTCCTGATGATCGTCATTACCCCTCCGAACTCATTGGCGACGCCGCCGCCGAAGGAGGTTGCCGTGTTCGCTTTCACGACGCTGTTGGCGATCAGTGCTCCACCGGTGTTGTAGACACCGCCGCCGCTGCCCGCCGTCGCGTTGCCGGTGATGGTGACGAACCGCAACGTCAGACGACCGGCATTGCTGATAGCGCCACCATTGGTGACATTGTTGCCACCCAGCAGAATGATCCCCTGCACGTGGAATGTGGCATTAGCGCCGATGTTCAGGAGGGGACCTGGCGGTATGACCGGATTGGCCTTGATCGTCGTGTCCGGCCCGCCCAGGAGCGTGATATCTCCACCGATGAACGACAGTGGCGTGGTCGTGAAGTAGGTACAGTTCGGGGCGAGCTGGATCGTGGCGGTGCCCGCCGCCATCGCCTGGGTGACCGCCGAGCCCAGCTGCGTCGAGTCACATGGCACCACGATGACGTTCCTGCGCGAGTCGGCTGCCGACGGCGATGCTGCCAATGCCGTCACGGCGAGCACGCTCACCCCGACACCGCCTGCTGTTCTGGCGAACGAACCCATCAGGCTCCTTTGAACGAACAGATGTGGAGGCAGGGCGGATCCCTGACGTCCTCGCCAGGAGGTTCTGCCGATGATCGTCATTTTTGCGATCGCAGGAAGTATTCTCCGTTCGGGGACCGTCATTATCCCTTGCGCACGTAAAGACAGGGACGGAATGCGGAGCGGATGCGCCTGGCGCGAATGGAATTTCAGCCGAAAGCCCCGAGAGGCAGGGCAGCGCACCCTGGTCGCCGCGAAAACCATGACTAGCCGCTAAGGGCGCATTGTCGTCGAATTCGCGGCCGGTGCGCTACCGGTCGGCGTGGTGGTGACACGCGGACCCACACCGAACGCGTGGACCACGCATCCCGGCCCCGCGGATCCGCTCCCCGGCCGCCGTCCGAACGCGCGGTCCCGCGCCGGCGCGCGCCTGGCCGCACGTCGAGAAGCACAAGCCGACGTCCGGCCGGCGCGCGACCTCGCCGACGACGGCCCGCGTCCTACGGCAAGGGCGACCGACCGGCGAGACGGCGGGCATCTTCGAGGACACCGGCCGCACCCGCGGTACTACCTCGCCACCTGCACACTCGTGTGACACGCCCCGCCCGAGGTGGAGACGGCATGCGGTGGACGCGCCGGCGATCGCCTACCGGTAGTTCGTGAACTGGAGCGCGACGTCCAGGTCCTTGCCCTTGAGCAGGGTCATGACAGCCTGAAGCTCGTCCTTCTTCTTGGAGGAGACCCGCAACTCGTCCCCCTGAATCTGCGCCCGCACACCCTTGGGGCCCTCATCCCGGATGATCTTACCGATCTTCTTCGCGTCCTCCTGGGAAATCCCCTCCTTGAGCGCGACGTCCAGCTTGTAGATCTTCCCGGACGGCTTGGGCTCACCGGCGTCGAGCGCCTTGAGGGAGACACCACGCTTGACCAGCTTGTCCTTCAACACGTCGAGCGCGGCGTTCGCCCGCTCCTCGCTGTTGGCCTGAACCTCGATCCCCTCGCCAGACCACTTGATCCCGGCGTCGATGTTCCGGAAGTCGAAGCGAGTAGAGATCTCCTTCGAAGCCTGGTTGAGCGCGTTGTCCACCTCCTGCCGATCGAGCTTTGAAACGATGTCGAATGAACTCTCCGAAGCCACGGTGCATGTCCTCACGAAGTCGATGTCTCTGACCTCTGAGACTAGTGAGACCGACGCCCGTGGCGGACCACCAGCACGCGGTGTCCGGGTACGGGAAACCGATGTGACCCTGATGCCCAGAGTCCGCTATCCTTCTGAGCGTCGCCGCGGCGACGTCACGGCGGGTTGCCCGAGTGGCCAATGGGAGCGGACTGTAAATCCGTCGGCTTAGCCTACGAAGGTTCGAATCCTTCACCCGCCACACGCTGTGAAAACGGCCTCTGACCAGCTTCAAAGCGGTCAGAGGCCGTTTCTCATTTCCCGTGCGTTCGCCGATAGTGCTCGGCGATGTCGTCGCTGGTGGTCAGCCAGATGTCGGGCCGGCCTGCGAGGTATTCCAACGCCTCGTCCAGGTACTTGTGCCGGAACGGCTGGCCGATCACGAACGGGTGCAGGGCCAAGGTCATCACGCGGCCGCTCTCGGCGGAGTCGGCAGATAGTTGCTCGTACTGATCCTTCACGATCCGCACGAACTCCGGGCCGGTCGTGCCCTTGCCGAACAAGAGTAGGTCGTTGAGTTCGACCGAGTACGGGACGCTCAGCATTCCGGGCACGTTCAGCCGGTATGGCTGGTCGTCGTTCGTCCAGTCCAGTACGTAGCTCAGGCCGAGTTCGGCGAGCAGCTTCGGGGTGTTGGGCGTCTCGGTCAGGCCTGGGCCCATCCAGCCGTTCGGGCGGTGGCCGGTGGCTTCGGTGATGGTGTTCACGACATCGGTGAGGAAGCGGCGCTCCTCATCCATGGTCATGTCGGTCTGGAGGATCGAGTTCGTACGGCCGTGGGCGAGCCACGCCCAGTCGCGGTCCAGGCCCGCTTTGATGATCTGGGGGTGGTGGTCGGCGACGGCGGAGTTCAGGAGGACGCTGGGGCGGATGCCGTGGCGGTCCAGGCTCTCCATTGTGCGCCAGATGCCTACTCGGGCTCCGTAGTCGCGCCAGCCGTAGTTCAGGGCGTCTGGGACCAGGTCAGCCGTGCCGGGCCAGATGCTCGTCGACGGGCGGTCGGGTAGGAAGTGTTCGACGTTCAGACCCACGTACATGGCGACCCTCGCGCCGCCCGGCCAGGTGATCGGTGAGCGTTCCGTGATCGGGCTGTAGTCGAAGAGTTCTACTGTCATGCCGACACGGTAAAAGCTGACATTGATGCGAACTTCAACCCCGAGGAGTCGAGATGCGAATCGGTGAGCTCGCGCGGCGTACCGGAGTGAGTGAACGGTCGCTTCGCTACTACGAGCAGCAGGGGCTGCTGGCGGCCGACCGTACGCCCGGGGGCCACCGGGACTTTCCCGAGCAGGCCGTCGACCGGGTCATTCGCATTCAGGAGCTCTTCGCGGCCGGGCTGCACAGCAACAAGATCGCGGGGCTGCTTCCGTGCATGCGGGACGCGGACGGTGGCCCGTCTGAGACTGCCACGCCCCGGCTCGTCGCCGACCTCGTCGCCGAACGTGACCGTATCGATCGGATGATGATCGAGCTGGCCAACGCCCGCGAGGTGCTCGACGATGTGATCGACGCGGCCTCGTCCGAGGACGCGACGACGAACTAGACGGCCTGGGGGAAGTCGAAGAACCGGTGCGGGTCGTAGGCGTTCTTGACCGCTACCAGCCGTGGGTGGTTGCCCGCGTGGTACGCCGTGGCCCAGTCGTCGAGCGCCGGATCGGGGAAATTGGGGTAGACGCGTCCCGACCCGTCAGCGTGCGCGATCGCCCAGGAGTGATCGACCCACGGGTCGGCCGTGTCGGCGATGTGTTCGAGCAGGAAGCGTTCGCCGCGGTGGGCGAACGCGGTGGCGTCCTCGGCGACCCTGTTGTAGGCGCCGCCTATCGCGGTGAACGTGAGCTGCCGCCGGCTCGAACCGTCCAACCCGGCGAGGAGCGATGCGAGGGTGCGGCCGGACATCGCGTGGGAGAAGAACTCCGACCGGATTCGCACGGCACGTTCAGGTTGCGGGTCCACGTCGGCGAAGGTGCGTTTGAGCTGGTGGTACGGCACACCGGCGCGCAACTCGAAGGCGGGTGCCACGCCCGCCCGATCGGCGAACTCGAACAGCAGCTCCCGCGTCGCCCCCTCAGGAAGAGTCGAGGCGCCGAAGAGAACAGCCGCGCCGGACTCAAGGGTGAGGTTGACCGTGACCTCGTCCGGAAACTCCGGTGCCCGAACCTGCCAGGCGGCGACCAGTTCCTCGACGGCGATGTCCGGCCAGCGCGCCTCGATACGCGTGGTCATCGGCTCAGGGACGGTGTCGAAACGCAGGGACGTGACCACACCGAACTGGCCGCCTCCCGCGCCGCGCAGAGCCCAGAACAGGTCCGGTTCATGGTCGTCGTCGCAGTCCACGACGCTCCCGTCGGCGAGTACGACCTGGGCGCCGATGAGGCGATCGCACGTCAGGCCGTACCGGCGCCCCAGCAGGCCGATCCCGCCGCCGAGAGTGAGGCCGGTGATGCCGACGGTGGGACCGCACCCGGCGGGCAGCGTCCTGCCGTACGCGTGCAGCGCCGCGTACACCTGCTCCAGCCGGGCGCCGGCTCCGACCGTCGCGACCTGTCCGGCCACGGAGATGCCGTCGAGCCCGGACAGGTCGAGCACGATCCCGTCCGTCGACGATCGCCCCGCGAAGCAGTGCCCTCCACCACGAATGGCGACATGGTCGCCCGCGGCCGCCGCGTACCGCACGGCACCGATGACGTCCGAGACCGAACCGCACCGAACGACGAGCCGGGGCCGTACGTCCCGGTAGGCGACGTTGACCGGACGGCGAACCGCCTCGTAGCCGGACGACTCAGGGCTGAACAACGAGCCGTCGAGCGAGGCGCGGAACTCGGTCAGGTCGGGCATAGAGTCCGAGACTACGGTTTCGGGCCGCTTATCGTGGCACGACGTCCACGGATGCTGGGGCCATGGCGTGTCCACAGATGATCAGTGTGCCGACCGGGAACGTCCTCGGGACGGTGGAGTCGGGCGGCTGGTCGAGCGGCGGATGCCGCATCGGACCACCGCTCACGGCGGGTCGCGGGACACTCCCTGGCTCGTGTCCATGGCCATGTGGTCCACCTGCATGCGGTACGTCGACGAGGACGTTCTGACCGCCGGGGAGCTGGAGCGAAAAGCCAGGGCGAAGACGAACCCCCCCGGGATGCTGCGGTGGGGGTACATCGACATCGAGCCCGGCCCCAGCGGGGGCGTTCCGAAGCAACCCCGTCAAGACTCCGTCGTACGGGTACGGCCTGTTCTCACGGCCCTCACCCGGCGACGGAACAGCCGTCCCGGACGAACTGCCGGCGCTGCTCTCCCGCGTCCTCCTGGCCTTCACGATGGAGTTCGAGAAGAAGACGAAGGTCTCGCTGGCGATCAGCGCCAACGTGCTGCACGCCCTCGACCACGACGTACGCGTCGGGGAGCTCCCGGGCCGTACGGGCGTGTCCAAGGAGGCCGTCGCGATGGCGATGAAGGTCATGGAAAGGGGCGGCCTCGTGTCCGTGGAGCGCGACGGCAGATGGAGGGTCGCGCGGCCGACCGACGAGGGCCGTACGGTGCGGGACGCCTGCGAGCGGCGAGGCGCCGAAGAGGAGCGCCAGACCGACCTCAGGGCAGCGATGATCAAAGGCGCGCGGCTCTTCGAAGGCCTTCAGGCAGGCGGATGGCGCACATCAGCGCCGAAGACCCTGCCGCGTTTCCCCATGGTCCTGCACCGCGGCGGCTTCCCCGACGGCAGCTAGTCGAGCCATAGAAGGACGGCCTCGCCCGAGGACGCAGCAGTCTCGAAGAACTCCACCAGCACCTCGTAGTACTCCTTCAAATACGCGACCGTGCCCGCGTCGTCGTCCCAGATCGCGGCAGGGTAGACGTCCTCGGCCTTCATGCGGGCCGCGTCGTAGTGGCCCGCGAGCCGGTCGAACGGCGTCTCCAGCAAGTAACGCGACGCCTCCGACACCTCCGCGGCGGTCAGGTAGCGCGCCGGCCCGTAGCCCCAGTCCTCGTCCAGGTACGTGCCGCCGGCGATCACGTCGACCTTCGACGGGCCGTGAGCGGCCAGCAGGAAGCCGATGCCGCCCCAGGCCTTGTCCAGGTCCGTGCAGGGGCCGACGTCGCCGAGCGGGACGTCCTCTTCGATCAAGGCCTGCACGTGCTCGTACGCCCACTGCGGGTCGCGCAGCGCACGGTCCAACTGTGACGGCGTCACACGGGCGTACTCGCCGATCATGCTCACAAGGTTCTCCTCGACACGGAAACGGAATCAAAGCCCGAAAAGGCGCGCCGCGTTGTCGTGGCACACCGCGCGCAGCCAGTCGTCGCCCAGGTCCAGGCGGGCCAGGGCGGACAACTGCTGCGCGTACGCGTAGGGAATGTTCGGAAAGTCCGTCCCGAGCAGGATCCGGTCGGACAGGTCCAGCAGGCGCGGCGTCAGCGACGCCGGCCACGGCCGCAGGGCGGACGTGAAGTCCGTGAACGCCATCGTCGTGTCCAGGTACACGCCGGGAAAACGGTCCGCCAGCGCCACGAACTCCGCGTACTCCGGCATCCCCATGTGCGCCACCACGGCGATCAGCCGCGGATGCCGGGCCAGGACCTCGGCGAACGCCCCCGGCCCCGTGAACGCTCCCGGCTCGGGGCCGGACCCGCAGTGCACCACCACCGGCGTGCCCGACTCCGCGAGCAGGCCCCACACCGGGTCCAGCAGCGGGTCGCGCGGGTCGTAACCGCCGACCTGGATGTGCGCCTTGAACACGCGCGCCCCCGCCGACACGGCAGAAGCCACGTACGCGGCGGCCGACGGCTCCGCGAAGAACGTCGCGGTGTGCAGGGCGTCCGGCGTGCGCGCCGCGAAGGACGCCGCCCAGCCGTTCAGCCACTCGGCCATGTCCGGGCGGTGCGGGTACAGCAGGGCGGTGAAGTGCCGTACGCCCATCGACCGCAGCACCGCGAGGCGCGAGGCCTCGTCCCCCCGGTACCGCGCGCTCCACGACAGGCCGGCCTCGCTGAAGTCGTCGAAGTACGCCTGGACCTTCGACAGCACGTTCTGCGGCATGAAGTGCACATGCGTGTCGATGAGCCCCGGAAGGCCCAGCGCACGCCAGAACGGTGGAACGTCCACGTCATCCCTCGGCGAAGAAGACATGCCCCGCATCATCGCAAAGGGGACCTCAGAGCCACTGCTGAAGCTCGATGAGGTTTCCCTCCGGGTCGCGCAGGTGGCAGGCCCGCATGCGCCCCCACAGGTCCACCGGCGCGTCGACCAGGACGGCGCCGCGCCCGGTGATCTCGGCCGCGTACGCGTCGACGTCCTCGACGCGGAACACGATCAGCGCGCGGTCGCCGCCGAGCGCGGCCAGGCCCGGCAGCGTCTCGGCGAGGTTCGCGCGGTCGTGCAGGGCGATGGCGGCGGTCCCCTCGGACGGGCTCAGCTTCGCGTACGGCCCGCTGTCGTCGTCGACCTGCGGCTTCAGTCCGAGGACGTCGCGGTAGAAGCGGAAACTTGCCGGGAAGTCCGACACGATCAGGCGCACCTGAGTGAGTTCCATGGCGCCGCATTCTTCCGGTTTCCGGACGAGAACTGGGTAACGTACTTTCTGGAATCTCATTCGGATATTGGAGGCCGTATGGACGCCCAGGACTTCGCCGACGTGCTCGACGCCGTACGGTCCTTCGTCCGCGAGCAGGTGATCCCCCGCGAGGACGAAATCGAGGAGAACGACCAGATTCCCGACGAGTTGCGGCAGTCCGCGGCCGACATGGGCCTGTTCGGCTACGCGCTGCCCGAGGCGTACGGCGGCCTGGGCCTGACGATGAGCGAGGAGGTGCGGCTGGCGTTCGAGCTCGGGTACGCCAGCCCGGCCTTCCGGTCGATGTTCGGCACCAGCAACGGCATCGCCGGCCAGGTGATCGTCAAGGCGGGCACCGACGAGCAGAGGGACCACTGGCTGCCCAGGCTCGCGAGCGGCACCGACATCGGGGCGTTCGCGCTGACCGAGGCCGAGGCCGGCTCGGACCCGAGCACGCTCACGACGTCCGCCGTCAAGGACGGCGACGAGTACGTCATCGACGGCACCAAGCGGTTCATCACGAACGCCCCGGAAGCGGACGTCTTCATGGTCTTCGCGCGCACCGGCGGCGCGGGCTCGCGCGGCATCTCGACGTTCATCGTTCCCGCGGCCACACCTGGCCTCTCCGTGGGCCCCTCGGACCAGAAGATGGGCCAGAGCGGCGCGCACACCGCCGAGGTCTTCTTCGACGGCGTACGCGTCCCGTCGAGCGCGATGGTCGGCGAGGAGGGCACCGGTTTCCGCACCGCGATGGCGTCGCTCTCGCACGGCCGGGTGCACATCGCGGCGGTCTGTGTGGGCGTGGCGCAGCGCATCCTGGACGAGACCGTGGCGTACGCGAAGGAGCGTAAGCAGGGCGGCGCGCGCATCGCCGACCACCAGCTGATCCAGGGCCTGATCGCCGACTCCCAGACCGAGCTGTACGCGGGCCGCGCGATGGTCCTGCAGGCAGCGGAGGGGTACGACTCCGGCGAGGACCGCAGGCTCGGGCCGTCGTGCGCGAAGTACTTCTGCTCGGAGATGGCCGGGCGCGTCGCGGACCGCGCCGTGCAGATCTTCGGCGGCATGGGCTACATGCGCGGCGTGGTCGTCGAACGCCTTTACCGCGATGTCAGGTTGTTCCGCATCTACGAGGGCACCAGCCAGATCCAGCAGCTCGTCATCGCCCGCGCTCTGGTGCGCTGACCTGCGGCGGAAGCACGGGGGAGAATCGATTTCGTGTCCCCTGCGCGGAACGTGTATGGTTACGGAGCGCGGACGCCGCAGCGCCCCCTTAGCTCAGTCGGCAGAGCGTCTCCATGGTAAGGAGAAGGTCTACGGTTCGATTCCGTAAGGGGGCTCCACCAGCAGATATCCCGCACCTCATAGGTAGGTCGGGATTTCGGCTGTTTCGGGAGCGGCCGGGGAGTCCGGTATTCTTTCCTCGGTTGTCCCGACTGTCCGGGGCGGAGTAGCTCAGTCAGGCAGAGCAAGCGGCTCATAATCGCTGTGTCGCCGGTTCAAGTCCGGCCTCCGCTACTACCCAGCCGATCGTCTGAGAGATCAGACGGTCCGGTCGGGGTGTTTGTCCAGTTGTCCCTCACCAGAAAGGGCACTCCCTCGTGGCTGCCACCGATGTACGGCCAAAGATCACGCTGGCCTGCCAGGAGTGCAAGCACCGCAACTACATCACGCGGAAGAACCGGCGCAACGACCCGGACCGCATGGAGCTGAAGAAGTACTGCCCGAACTGCCGCAAGCACCAGGCGCACCGCGAGACCCGCTGAGCCTTCGAGGCTCGGCCGGCACTCGCTTCCGGCACTACTGACGTTCCCTGCCCGTCCCGACGGTTCCCGCCGGGGCGGGCTGAACTACGTCCTGTTACGGTCACTCCAGGCAGCGGCGGGCCTCGGGACCTGCCCGAAGGGACGGAATGCATGGCGCTCAACCGGGATTTCATCGGGCGGGTGTTCCCGCCATCGGAGCCGTACGAGGTCAGCAGGCACAAGATCAAGGAGTTCGTGGACGCCATCGGCGACCAGAACCCGATCCACCGCGACCCTGAGGCCGCCAAGGCCGCCGGCTACTCCGACGTCATCGCGCCGCCGACGTTCCCGGTCATCATCACGCTCGACACCGGGGTCCACACCGACCCCGAGCTCGGCCTCGACATGTCGCTGGTCCTCCACACCGAGGAGCGCTTCGAGCACCACCGCCCGATGCGCGCCGGCGACGTCGTCATCTGCGAGTCCACGGTCACGGGCATCCGCGCGATCGGCCGCAACGAGCGCCTGGAGATCAAGACCGAGGTGCGCACCACCGAGGGCGAGCCGGTCTGCACGGTCGTCAACGTCCTGATCGAGCGAGGGGGCGCGGCATGACCGCCACGGTGAAGTACGACGAGGTCGAGGTCGGCCAGGAGATCCCCGAGCAGACCTACCCGGTGCAGCGCGTCGACCTGGTGAAGTACGCCGGCGCGTCCGGCGACTTCAATCCGATCCACTGGAACGAGTCGTTCGCCAAGTCCGTGGGCCTGCCCAATGTGATCGCGCACGGCATGTTCACGATGGCCCAGGGCGGCCGGTTCGTCGCCGACTGGGCGGGCGACCCGGGCGCGGTCTCCGACTACGCGGTGCGGTTCTCCAGCATGGTCGTCGTCCCGGACGACGCCCCCGCCGAGATCGTGATCACGGGTGTCGTCGAGAAGAAGCTCGACGACAACGCCGTCGTCGTCGCGCTGACCGTACGTTCCCTCGGCGAGAAGGTCCTCACCCGCGCCAAGGCGACCGTTCGCCTCGCCTGATGGCCGTCCTCTGTGAGCACGTGAACCTCGCCGGCTACACCACCCTGCGGCTGGGCGGTCCCGCGCGGCGCTTCGTCGAGGCCACCACCGACGACGAGCTGATCGGCGCGATCCGTACGGCCGACGGCTCCGGCGAGGAGGTCCTCGTCCTCGGCGGAGGCAGCAACCTCGTCGTCGCCGACGACGGCTTCCCCGGCACGGTCGTGCACGTCGCGACCCGCGGCGTCACCATCGCCCCACGGCGCTCCGATGACGGCCGCGTGCTGGTCAGCGCGCGGGCGGGGGAGGAATGGGAGCCGTTCGTCGCCCGCTGTGTCGACGAGGGGCTCGCCGGAGTCGAGTGCCTGTCGGGCATCCCCGGCCGCCTCGGCGCCACCCCGATACAGAACGTCGGGGCGTACGGCCAGGACGTCAGTGAGACGATCGCCCGGGTGCGCGCGTACGACCGCGACCGCGGCGAGATCGTCACGCTCGACCGTGACGCCTGCGGGTTCAGCTACCGCAACAGCGTCTTCAAGAAGTCGGGCCGCCACGTGGTCCTCGAAGTGACGTTCGCCCTCGAACCCGCCGACCTGTCCGCGCCGGTCCGGTACGCCGAGCTCGCCCGCAGGCTGGGCGTCGAGACCGGCGAGCGCGTCCCGCTGAAGGACGCGCGTGAGGCCGTGATCGAGCTGCGCCGCGGCAAGGGCATGGTCCTGGACCCCGCCGACCCGGACACCCGCAGCGCCGGATCCTTCTTCACCAACCCGATCCTCGGCGCCGCCGAGCTGGCGGAGATGGAGCGGCGCGTCGCCGCGCGTCTCGGCGCCGGCGCGACGTTCCCGCGCTACCCCGCCGACGAGGGCGGCATCAAGACCTCCGCCGCCTGGCTGATCGACAAGGCCGGCTTCACCAAGGGGTACGCCCGCGGCCCGGTCCGCATCTCCGGCAAGCACACGCTCGCCCTCACCAACCCCGGCGGCGCCCGCACCGACGATCTCCTGGCCCTGGCCCGCGAGGTCCGCGACGGCGTACGCGAGGCGTTCGGCGTCACGCTCGTCAACGAACCCGTTTTCGTCGGAGTAACACTCTGACCCAGGGAATGAGGTTTTCTCACCTCTTGTTCTCCTGGACATGCCGATCCGGGGTCTGAACCACGCGGTCCTGTACGTACGCGACGCCCAGCGCAGCGCGCGCTTCTACCGGGAGGTGCTGGGCTTCCGCGAGGTCATGAGCCACCCGCAGGCCGTGTTCCTCCAAGCGCCGGAATCCGGAAACGATCACGACCTCGGCCTGTTCGGCATCGGAGACAACGCGGGGGCGTCTCCGGCCGGGCAGGCCGCGGTCGGGCTCTACCACCTGGCGTGGGAGGTGCCGACCCTCGCCGACCTGCGCGACCACCGCGTACGCCTGGCCGAGGCCGGCGCGCTGGTCGGCGCCAGCGACCACGGCACGACGAAGGCGCTGTACGCGAAGGACCCGGACGGCCTGGAGTTCGAGGTGTCGTGGCTGGTGCCGCACGAGCTGCTCGGCGACGTGGCCGAGGCGGGCACGCTCCCGCTCGACCTCGACGCCGAGATCGAGCGCTACGGCGCGGACACCGTCGGGGCGCTCAGCCGCGTTCCCGGAGGAGCTCCCGTCTGACCGTCTCCTCCTCGGCGGACGGCGGCGGGGTCCGCAGCCAGCCGTCGACGCCGTCCAGCAGCCTGGCGCGTACGTCGGGCGGCGCCGCCGAGCCGCGGATCGAGGAGCGCGCCAGGTCGGCCAGCTCGGCGTCGCCGAAGCCGTGTGAGTGCCGCGCCAGCTCGTACTGGCGTCCGAGCCGCGAGCCGAACAGCAGCGGGTCGTCCGCGCCCAGCGCGATCGGCACCCCGGCCTCGTACAACCTGCGTACGGGGACGTCCGCGGGCTCCTCGTAGACGCCGAGGCCGACGTTCGAGGCGGGGCACACCTCCAGGGTCACGCCGCGCTCGGCGAGCGACTCCATCAGTGCCGGGTCGTCGGCGGCGCGTACGCCGTGCCCGATCCGGTCGGCGCCCAGGCCCTCCAGGCAGGCGCGCACGCTGGCCGGGCCGAGCAGCTCGCCGCCGTGCGGCGTCGACAGCAGACCGGCGCGCTTGGCGATGCGGAACGCCCCGTCGAAGTCCCACGCGCGGCCACGCCGCTCGTCGTTGGACAGCCCGAACCCCACGACGCCGCGGTCGCCGTACTGCGCGGCCAGCCGGGCCAGGGTCTTGGCGTCGAGGGGATGGCGCGTGCGGTTCGCCGCGATGATCACGCCGATGCCCACGCCGGTGGCGAGCGAGGCCTCGCGCGCGGCGTCCACGACCAGCTCCGTGAAGGCGGTCAGGCCGCCGAACCGCGCGCCGTAGCCGCTCGGGTCGACCTGGATCTCCAGCCAGCCCGACCCCTCGGAGGCCTCGTCCTCGGCGGTCTCCCGCACGAGCCGGCGTACGTCCTCGGGGTCGCGCAGCACCGAACGGGCGATGTCGTAGAGCCGCTGGAAGCGGAACCACCCGCGTTCGTCTCTCGCGTGCAGCTGGGGTGGCCATTCGTCCACGAGCGCGTCGGGCAGGTGCACCTGGTGCTTGCGGGCCAGCTCCACGAGCGTGGGGTGGCGCATCGAACCGGTGAAGTGCACATGCAGATGGGCCTTGGGCAGCGCGGGAATCGGACGGGCCTCCATGCACAGATATTGCCGTACGCGAGTGACTCGCCGTGCAGGGTCCCCCAAGTCCGCAGGTCACGGACTGGTCGAAGATTCTCCGAAAAAAGTTGGAACCACCGTGCAACCCGCCGTGGGGGTCACGCGTATATGAGGGGCGCAAGACGACAACCGGAGACCTCCCACCGGGAAAGGCACTACTCGAGATGATCAGCCTCAAGCTCGCTGTGATCGCCGCCACCTCCACATGCGCGGTCGCCGCCGCCGGTGGCGTTACGTACGCCACGGTCGGCCACAGCAGCCCTGCCCCCAGCGCCGCGAAGTCCGCCAAGGACAGCGCCGTGACCCAGAACGCCGGTCACGTCGCGCCCGCGCCGGGCGTGCCCTCGGTTCCCGTGCCGACCTGCCTCCCCAAGCTGCCCAAGGGCGGCAAGCTCCCGACCGGCAAGCTGCCGACCGGGAAGCTCACGGACAAGCTCCCCACGGGCAAGCTGCCCACCGGCAAGCTCACGGACAAGCTCCCCACCGGCAAGCTGCCCACCGGCAAGCTCACCGACAAGCTCCCCACGGACAAGCTCGGCAACCTGCCGACGGGCAAGCTGCCCACCGGCAAGCTCCCGACCTGCGTCGGCGACGTGCTGCCCGGCAAGCCCGGCCTGCCCTCCGTTCCCGGCCTGCCGAAGCTGCCCGGTAAGGGGCTGCCGAAGGCCGACTGCTCCAAGCTGCCGCCGGCGATCAACCTGAGCGCCGCCAAGGGCAAGGACTTCAAGCTGCCGAACGGCATGCACCTGTCCGTGACCCACACGCACAGCGTCATGATCAACGGCCGCCAGGCGTGCGCCAACGTCCAGAAGTTCGCGGGCGTGGCCGGCGGGTTCCTGACGATCGAGCGCCTGCAGACCCCGCCCCAGGTCACCATGGGTGAGCTCGTCCAGGCGCTGAAGCTGCCCGCGGGCAACGTCGCTTCGGCGAATGGCGGAGAGACGTGGCGCAGCCCGGCCGGAGACGGCATGCTGACCTACTCCAACAAGGGCGCGGCCGTGTACATCGCGGGCAGCCCGCTCTACACGCCGATGCTTCCGGGGATCATGTCCCAGCTGCAGGTTCAGTAAGCCCGGCGCGGGTGGCCCCTGCGCGGTGGGCCACCCGCGGCCGTTTCCCTCGGTCTCGATCGGGCCGAAGACGAACGGAGCACCTTGGCGCGTCGAGATGACGAGTCATTCGTCAAGTTCGTGGCGGATCGCGGTACCGCGCTGCTTCGAACGGCGAGTTTGCTGTGCGGTGCGCGGTCGGACGCGGAGGACATCCTCCAGACCGCGCTGGAGAAGGCGTACCGGCACTGGGGAAAGCTGAGCGTCGAGTCGGACCCGGAGCCGTACGTCCGCAGGATCCTGGTCAACCTCACGATCAGCCGGGCCAGACGCTGGCGCGTGCTTCGTGAGGTGGCCATGCCGAGCCCGCCGGAGGTCACCTCGCCCTCCGAGACGGGAACGGTCGAGCTGCGGGGCGTGCTGCTGGACGAGCTGCGCCGCCTGGGGCCCCGGCAGAGAGCCGTCCTGGTGCTTCGGTACTGGGAGGACATGTCGGAGGCCGAGACGGCCAAGATGCTCGGTTGTTCGGTGGGCACGGTAAAGAGTCAGGCTGCTCGCGGGCTGGCACGGCTGCGCGAGCGAATGGGGACGTCCGGACACACGGCGTCGGCAAGGGGGTGAAGCATGGATCTGGAGAATGAGCTTCGGCAGGCCATGGCGGAGCACGTCACCGCGGTCTCCGCGCCGGAGACGCTGGCGCGCGACGCGCGGCACCGTCACCAGCGCACTGTGCGTCGCCGCACGGCGGTCGTCATGACGGCGGCGGGCCTGGTCGTCGCGGTCGCCGCGATACCCACGTACCACTCGTTCCGGCCGCAGACCGTCGGATCCAACGGTGCGGAGGGCCGGAAGAAGAACCACCCGACCGCCCTCGCACCCGTGCCGTCGCTCTCGCCGCCCGGTGCGAGCCCCTCCAGGTCGGCGACCGGCAAGCCCGGGTCGCACGCGCCGGACAAGCCGTCGCACCATCCGACGGATTCGAAGCTTCCCGGGACGAAGGCCGTCAAGGCCCTCCTCGGATACCTCCCCGCCGGCATCGACCCGGCGAAGACCTGCGAGAGCCAGAAGACCGGCGCGCGCGAGACCACGACCTGCCGCTGGACCGGGAGTGCGGGGTGGATCGAGCTGCGCATCGTGCACGACCACGGCCTCAGCGTCCCCGGTGACCTGGGTCTGGCTCCGGCGATCACAAAGCACTCCATCGTCCACGGCCACCCCGCGCTGCTCGGCGAGGGGCCCGCCATCCCCAGCCAGCTCATGTGGATCGAACACGGCGGCCTCGGCCTCTGGATCGGTGTGAGCCCTCAGCTGAACGGCAAACTGACGCGCATCGCCGACGGCGTGCACGTCACCTGAGGCGTACCGGGGCGCCCTGCTCGCACCCCGGTATGAACGAGGCCGTCCCGTGAACGGCGGTCACGGGACGGCCTCTTCGCGTCCGGGCCCCGGGAGGTCGCCCCCGGGGCCCGGGCCCCTGTACGAGCCTCAGTGAGCCTCAGTGAGCCTTAGCGGGCCTCGGAGAGGAGCTTGGCCACGCGGCCCACGCCCTCGGCGAGGTCCTCGTCGCCGAGCGCGTAGGAGAGCCGGAAGTAGCCTGGCGTGCCGAACGCCTCACCCGGCACCAGCGCCACCTCGGCCTCCTCCAGGATCAGCGCCGCCAGCTCCACGGAGCTCTGCGGGCGCTTGCCGCGGATCTCCTTGCCGATGAGCTCCTTGACCGAGGGGTAGGCGTAGAACGCGCCCTCGGGCTCGGGGCAGTAGACGCCCTGGATGTCGTTCAGCATGCGCACCATGGTGCGGCGGCGGCGGTCGAAGGCGGTGCGCATCTCCGCGACGGCCGTCAGGTCGCCGCTCACGGCCGCGAGGGCCGCCGCCTGGGAGACGTTGGCGACGTTGGACGTCGCGTGGGACTGGAGGTTCGCAGCGGCCTTCACGACGTCCTTGGGGCCGATCATCCAGCCGACGCGCCAGCCGGTCATGGCGTACGTCTTGGCGACGCCGTTGAGGACGACGGCACGGTCGGCCAGCTCCGGCACGACGACCGGCATCGAGGAGAACTCGGCGTCGCCGTACACGAGGTGCTCATAGATCTCGTCCGTGACCACCCACAGGTCGTGCTCCAGCGCCCAGCGGCCGATCTCCTCGACCTGCTCGCGGTCGTAGACGGCCCCGGTGGGGTTGGAGGGCGAGACGAACAGCAGGATCTTCGTGCGGTCGGTGCGCGCCGCCTCGAGCTGGTCCACGGTCACGAGGTAGCCGGTGGTCTCGTCGGCGACGACGTCGACCGGTACACCGCCGGCCAGCTTGATCGACTCGGGGTAGGTCGTCCAGTACGGCGTGGGGACGATCACCTCGTCACCCGGGTCGAGCAGCGCGGCGAACGTCTCGTACACGGCCTGCTTGCCGCCGTTGGTGATGAGCACCTGAGCGGCGTCGACGTCGAAGCCGGAGTCGCGGCGGGTCTTGTCGGCCACCGCGGACCGCAGCTCGGGCAGCCCGCCCGCGGGCGTGTACTTGTGGAAGCGGGGGGTGCGGCACGCCTCGACGGCGGCCTCGACGATGTAGTCGGGCGTCGGGAAGTCCGGCTCGCCGGCGCCGAATCCGATGACCGGGCGTCCCGCGGCCTTCAGCGCCTTCGCCTTGGCGTCGACGGCGAGCGTCGCGGACTCGGTGATCGCGGCGATCCGATCGGAGATTCGAGTGCTCATGGAACCATCGTCGCAGACGCCGCCCGAGGTTCTCAGCCGGATATCCGCCGATGAACCCCCACGTGAGACCAGGTCCGGGGCGCCGCCGCGGCACGCGTACGGCCGTTGGTTCGACGCGGGGGTGGTTTGAGACGTAGACTGCGGGACCTAGTGACGTCCGCTGTGGTTTTCGCACGCCATATGGTGGTCGACACTGAAGGGCAGTAGCTCAATTGGCCAGAGTCCCGGTCTCCAAAACCGGTGGTTGGGGGTTCGAGTCCCTCCTGCCCTGCGGAATACGATCCGCGCACACCAAGTTGCGCGGACGTGGTGATGCGCACGCCCACAGCGAGTTTGCGACTCAACCGACGAGGGGATGCGTCGACATCGATGGCGACTGAAACGCGCGGCGACGACGCCGCGACCAAGGACAAGGGGACGCCCGCACGTAAGCGGACCTCTCCGATTCTGTTCTACCGCCAGGTGGTCGCCGAGCTTCGCAAGGTCATCTGGCCTACCCGCAACGAGCTTGTCACCTACACGACCGTGTCGCTGATCTTCGTGGTCATCGTCGTCGGCATCGTGTTCGGTCTCGACAACCTCTTCTCGTGGCTGGTTCTGAAGCTGTTCGGCTGATCGCGCTCCACAATCCGCCAGCAACCTGCGAACGAGGGAAAGAGTGACCGTGTCCGAGTCCCCAGAGCTCCACGACGAGGCCGTCAAGGAGGCCGAGACGCTGGAGACGGCGGCCGCCGACGAGGCTGCCGAGACTGAGGAGGTCGCCACGGAGTCCGGCGAAGCGACGGAGGAGGCGACGTCCGACGACGCCGCCTCCGACGACGACGCCGACGGCGACGGCGACGACTCCGAAGGCGACGAGCCTGAGGAGCCCGAGGAGACGGTCGACCCGGTCGAGGAGTTCAAGACCCAGCTGCGGCTTCTGCCGGGCGAGTGGTACGTCGTGCACTCCTACGCGGGTTACGAGAACCGCGTGAAGACCAACATCGAGCAGCGCACGCAGTCGCTCAACATGGAGGACTTCATCTTCCAGGTCGAGGTGCCGCAGCACGAGGTCACCGAGGTCAAGGGCGGCAAGCGCCAGAAGGTCAGCGAGAAGGTCCTGCCGGGCTACATCCTGGTGCGCATGGACCTCACCGACGAGTCCTGGGCCGCCGTGCGTAACACGCCCGGTGTGACCGGCTTCGTCGGCCTGTCCAACACCCCGTCGCCGCTGCACCTCAGCGAGGTCGCCTCGCTGCTGGCGCCGGAGCCGGAGGAGCAGGCCAAGGCCAAGGAGACCGCCAAGGCCGCGGCCACCGTAGACTTCGAGGTGGGCGAGTCCGTCACCGTCATGGACGGCCCGTTCGCCACACTTCCCGCGACCGTCAACGAGATCAACGCCGAGGCTCAGAAGCTCAAGGTCCTCGTCTCGATCTTCGGCCGCGAGACCCCGGTCGAGCTTTCGTTCAACCAGGTCTCCAAGATCTGACAGAGCGTACGACCGCATGATCGTCCCCGCGCGAGCGGGGGATAAGCGGCCCCAACGCGCCGGCCAGTGTTCCAGCCGGCGCGTTGCCCTGTATCGGGAGTCGGGGCCGAAACACCAAGGAACAAAGGGGTGAGGCATGCCTCCCAGGAAGAAACTCGCTGCGATCGTCAAGGTCCAGCTGAACGCCGGTGCCGCGACGCCGGCGCCGCCCGTGGGTACCGCTCTCGGCCCGCACGGCGTCAACATCATGGACTTCTGCAAGCAGTACAACGCTGCCACGGAGTCCCAGCGCGGCAACGTGATCCCCGTAGAGATCAGCATCTACGAGGACCGCTCGTTCACCTTCATCACCAAGACCCCGCCGGCCGCGCAGCTGATCAAGAAGGCCGCGGGCGTCGACAAGGGCAGCGGCGAGCCGCACAAGACCAAGGTCGGCAAGATCTCCCGCGCGCAGCTCCGGGAGATCGCGACCACCAAGATGCCCGACCTCAACGCCAACTCGCTCGAGCAGGCGGAGAAGATCGTCGCGGGCACCGCCCGCTCCATGGGCATCAACGTCGCCGACTGATTTCTCACAACGTGGGAGGGCCGAGCGCCGGCCCGCACCACAGACTCCACAAGGGAGACAGAAATGAAGCGCAGCAAGGGCTACCGGAACGCCGACGCCAAGATCGACAAGGCCGCGTTCTACCACCCGGCCGAGGCCGTCAAGCTGGCGAAGGAGACCTCGCCGACGAAGTTCGACGCCACGGTCGAGGTCGGCTTCCGGCTCGGCGTGGACCCGCGCAAGGCGGACCAGATGGTCCGCGGCACGGTCAACCTGCCGCACGGCACCGGTAAGACCGCCCGCGTGCTGGTCATCGCCGGTGGCGCGAAGGCCGACGAGGCCCGCGAGGCCGGTGCCGACTTCGTCGGCACCGACGACATGATCGAGCAGATCCAGGGCGGCTTCCTGGACTTCGACGCCGTCGTGGCGACGCCGGACATGATGGGCAAGGTCGGCCGTCTGGGCCGGGTTCTGGGCCCCCGTGGCCTCATGCCGAACCCGAAGACCGGCACCGTCACCACCGACGTGGCCAAGGCCGTCAGCGAGATCAAGGGCGGAAAGATCGAGTTCCGCGTCGACCGGCACGGCAACCTCAACTTCATCATCGGCAAGACGTCGTTCGGCGACCAGCAGCTGGTGGAGAACTACGCCGCGGCGCTCGACGAGATCCTGCGTCTCAAGCCGTCCGCGGCCAAGGGGCGCTACATCAAGAAGGGCACCATGAGCACCACCATGGGCCCGGGCATCCCGCTGGACCCCAACGTCACGCGGAACCTCACCGCGGAGCTCGAGGGCTCCTCGGCGAGCTGACCCACCTCGCGTAAAGGGGCGTCTCCCAGCGGAGACGTCCCTTTCGTGCGTCCTGGGGCTGGTGCCTCGTACGACTCGAGGGGCATGCGAGTTGACGGTAATTGGTCCCAACGGGGGATGTTTGGCCGATCTCGGGGGAGAAGACTCGTAATTGGCCGGACATGGCAGCCGGTGTTCCGCGAGGAGCCGGATGTCATTCGCGAAGACGCAGGAGGTAATAACAATGGTTCGTCGATACGCCGCAGGCGCCGCGGCGGGAGCCGCGCTCGTCGTCTCCCTCGCCGCATGCCAGGGCGACGGCGACGGTAAGACCGCCCAGAACGTCTCCGCGGCGCAGGCCATCGACATGGCCTCGCAGAAGACGAGCGATGTCAGCTCGTACAAGGTGGATCTGACCGCCTCCGGTACGGGGTCCGTGGCCTCTAAGCTGCACGGGGTCCTCCAGGTTCGTACGACCCCGGACGTCGCCGCCACGGCCACGCTCGACGCGGCGAGCTTCCACGGCGCGTCGATGTCGGGGAGCGAGCGCGCGATCCTGCTCAAAGACAACCTCTACGCCAAGGTCCCCGACCAGCTCTCCTCGCTGACCGGCGGCAAGCAGTGGGTGAAGTTCGCTCTCAGTGACGCCGAGCGCGGTACTGGCCTGAACGTCGACGAGATGCTGAAGCAGGCCGACCCCGCGGCCCAGACGAAGTTCTTCACGAGCTCCAAGGACGTGAAGCGCGTCGGCACGCAGAGCATCAACGGCGACAAGACCACGCACTACCGTGGCTCCGCCACCCCCGAGGACGCCGCCGCCGGGATGACCGGCAAGGCCCGCCAGTCGTTCCAGGAGTTCTACAAGAAGGCCGGCGCGAAGAGCGTCACCTTCGACCTCTGGGTCGGCAGCGACAACCTGCCGCGCAAGCTCGTGACCAAGGCGACCGCCACCAAGGGCACCATCGGCGCGACCATGATCTACAGCGGCTACAACAAGTCCTTCAACGTCAGCGCTCCGCCCGCGGGTGAGACCGCGGACGGCGCCGGCCTGGCGAGCATGTTCGGCCACTGACGGCCCGGAGCCGCAAGGCTCGTCATCTCCCCGAACACGTCCCGCGGCGCCCGCCGCGGGACGTTTCGTTTGAATCGGCGCAGCATTGGTATTTAGGGCGGTGTTGAACCAACTTGGCCGGTGCAGCGTCGAATAAGACAATATTCACCCGACCTGGGTGACTGAGTGTGACCATTCTTTTGAGAGGAAACTCATCGATGATCCGTCGATACACCGCAGGCGCCGCCGCAGGAGCGGCTCTGGCCGTCTCTCTCACCGGATGTCTCGGCGACGGAGGTACGGACAAGGCCAGTGACGGCACCTCGGCGAGCAGTGGCACGAAGCTCACCGCCGTGGACGCGCTCGGCAAGGCGTCCGAGAAGAGCGGAACGATCAAGTCGTTCCACGCGACGATGACCGCGAAGACCTCGGTGTCCGGCCAGGACACCTCGATGAGCGGCAGCGTCGACTACCAGCTCAAGCCCGAGCTCGGCATGAAGATGGACTTCTCGAACATGACGGTCGCCGGCAAGTCCATGGAGGGCTTCCAGGAGATCCTCAAGGGCGACTCCATCTACATGAAGGTCCCGGCCCTGTCGAAGCAGACCAGCAGCAAGCCCTGGCTGAAGTTCTCCCTCAGCGGGCTCAGCGCCAAGTCCGGCATCGACGTCAAGGGGCTGCTGAACCAGGCCCAGCAGGCCGACCCGGCGATGAGCGTCAAGATGCTCACCGCGTCCAACGACGTGAACAGGGTCGGCACCGCGCAGGTGGGCGGGGTCAGCACGACCCACTACGCCGGCACCTACTCCATCCAGCAGGCCCTGGCCAAGCTCGACGCCTCGCAGCGTGACCAGGCGCAGAAGTCCCTCACCCAGTCGGGCCTGGACAAGATGGCCTTCGACGTGTGGGTCGACGGCGACCAGCTGCCGCGCAAGATCAAGCTGACCACGCCGCCCGGGTCCAAGCTGACGATGGACACGACGATGACCTACTCCAACTTCAACCAGCCGGTGTCGATCACCGCTCCGCCGGCGAGCGAGGTCACCGACGGCGCCAAGATGGGCAGCGACCCGAACGCCCCGGCCTAAGCCTGACGCTCGACGTTCGACGTGGGGGCGGCCTCGTGGCCGCCCCCACGGTGAATCGATTTGGACAAGCGCGCGTGAGCGCGTAACCTCTTATCTGCCGAAGACCGCCGGTCGCCACCCGCATGGGTGGCCGAAGGTCCCGCATCCGCGGGTGGCCAGCGCAGGTGAGAGCGAGTCGATTCATACGAACGTCGTTTCGTGTGTTCGCCCCGTGCGCACCTGCGCCGGGGCTTTTTCCGTTTTTGACGGGCCTTCTTCACCGGCAGTACATCTGGAAGGAGGCCCATGGCGAGGGCGGACAAGGCGGCAGCGATCGCCGAGCTCAAGAACGAGTTCGAGAGCTCGAGCGGTGCCATGCTGACCGAGTACCGCGGGCTCACCGTGGCGCAGATCAGTGAACTGCGCCGCTCCCTCGGTGAGAATGCACGGTTCGCCGTGGTGAAGAACACGCTGACCAAGATCGCAGCGCGCGAGGCGGGGGTCGCCGACGAACTGGAGCAGCTGCTCCAGGGTCCGTCGGCCATCGCGTTCGTCAGCGGCGACGTGGTCGAGGCCGCCAAGGGCCTGCGTGACTTCGCCAAGGCCAACCCGGACCTGGTGATCAAGGGTGGTGTCGTCGACGGCAAGACGATGACGCCGGACGAGATCACGAAGCTCGCTTCCCTCGAGTCCCGCGAGGTTCTGCTCGCGAAGCTCGCGGGCGCTATGAAGGCGTCGATGGGCAATGCCGCCGCCGTCTTCAACGCCCTGCCGGTCAAGGCCGCTCAGCTGGCCGAGGCCCTGCGGGTCAAGCGCGAGAGCGAGGAAGGCGCGGCTCCCGCCGAGGAGCCCGCCGACACGGCGCCCGAGGCGCCGGCCGAAGCGTCCGACGAGGGTTGATCCCGCGGTCGTAACAGACCTTTAAGTACGTGGCCCGCGCGAGCGGGCACAGCTCTACCGGAGGAAGAAGCATCATGGCGAAGCTCAGCACCGGCGACCTTATGGACGCCTTCAAGGAGATGACCCTTCTCGAGCTCTCCGAGTTCGTGAAGGAGTTCGAGGACACCTTCGACGTCAAGGCCGCCGCGCCCGTCGCGATCGCCGGCCCCGGCGCCGCTGCCGCCCCGGCCGAGGCCGAGGCCGAGCAGGACGAGTTCGACGTCATCCTTGAGGGTGCCGGCGACAAGAAGATCCAGGTCATCAAGGAGGTCCGCGCGCTCACGAGCCTCGGCCTCAAGGAGGCCAAGGACCTCGTCGACGGCGCGCCGAAGCCGCTGCTCGAGAAGGTCAACAAGGAGACGGCCGAGAAGGCCAAGGAGGCCCTGGAGAAGGCCGGCGCCAAGGTGACGGTCAAGTAGTCTCCTTCTCCACCGTTTTCACGCTTCAGGCAGGGGCGGCCATCCGATCGGGGTGGCCGCCCTTCGCTTTGACCAGCGGCCGACCCCTTCACACAGACTTGTTGGACCGCTAGTCTCATAGGCCGGGTTGAGTAACGATCTCCTTACAAGGCTGTTTTCGAAGCCGTGACGTTGGCCTTACCCCTTCCAATCGAGCGAAGGATGACTACGGTATTGCCACGCGGTGCGTGGCCCGTGGCTCTCCGTGTCGTGGTGACCGTTTCCGATGGGAACCTCGCTCGTTGAACCGGATACCCCCGGCCGGACGAAAGGTGACGAGTGGGCGTCGAAATCAGGGTCGATGGGCTGACCAAGTCCTTCGGACGTCAGGTCATCTGGGAAGACGTGACGCTGACGCTGCCCGCCGGAGAGATATCGGTCCTCCTCGGGCCCTCCGGCACGGGCAAGTCCGTCTTTCTCAAGACCCTCGTAGGTCTTCTCAAACCCGATCGCGGTCACTGCTGGATCGGCGACCGCGACATGCCTCACCTGCGGGAGCGTGACCTCTACGACACCCGCAAACTGTTCGGCGTCCTGTTCCAGGACGGCGCGCTGTTCGGCTCGATGAACCTGTTCGACAACATCGCGTTCCCGTTGCGCGAGCACACGAAAAAGTCCGAGTCCGAGGTCAAGCGGATCGTCATGGAGAAGATCGAGCTGGTCGGCCTCGTAGGGGCCGAGAACAAGCTCCCCGGCGAGATCTCCGGCGGCATGAAGAAGCGCGCCGGCCTCGCCCGCGCGCTCGTGCTCGAACCCGAGATCATCCTCTGCGACGAGCCCGACTCCGGCCTCGACCCGGTCCGCACGGCGTACCTCAACCAGCTGATCGTGGACCTCAACGCCGAGACCGCCGCGACGTTCCTGATCGTGACGCACGACATCAACACCGCGCGTACGGTCCCCGACAACATCGGGCTGCTGTTCCGCCGCGAGCTGGTGATGTTCGGGCCGCGCGAGATGCTGCTGTCGAGCGAGGAGCCGGTGGTCCGGCAGTTCCTGAACGCCCGCAAGGTCGGCCCGATCGGCATGTCGGAGGAGAAGGACGTCTCCGAGCTGGAGGCCGAGGCCCGCATGGGCCACGACCCCGGTGTCCTGCCGCCCATCCCGCCGCAGCTCATGACGGCCGACGGCCGGCTGCGCGCCGCCCAGCGCGCGCCCGGCGAGTGGCTGCGCGAGCACGGCGTCACGCCGCCGCCGGGATCCTTCATCGACGAGTCCGGCCGTGACTGGCTGGAGGAGTGGCCGCGCTACGTCGCCGAGCGCACGCCGGTCGCCGGGAGAGGGCGCTGATGACCCAGGCACCCGAGCGCGAGGACGCCCCACGGCACGCACAGCCCGCGTCGCCCGGTCGGCTGGAGACGGTCGCCGACGGAGCGGTCAATGTGATCTTCCGTGAGCCCGGCCGGTTCTTCGCGATGTCGCTCGACACCATGCGCGCGATGTTCAAGATGCCGTTCCAGTGGCGGGAGTTCCTCCAGCAGGCCTGGTTCATCGTCGGCGTCACGGTGGCGCCCACGATCCTGGTCGCGATCCCGTTCGGCGCGATCCTCTCCCTCCAGGTCGGCAACCTGATCCGCCAGCTCGGCGCGCAGTCACAGACCGGCTCCACCGCCGTGCTCGCCATCGTCCGCGAGGCCAGCCCGATCGTCACGGCGCTGCTCATCGCGGCAGCCGCCGGCTCGGCCATCTGCGCCGACCTCGGCGCGCGCAAGATCCGCGAGGAGATCGACGCGATGGAGGTGCTGGGCATCAACCCGCTGCACCGCCTCGTGGTGCCGCGCGTGCTCGCCTGCGCCTTCGTCGGACTCTTCCTCAACGGCATCGTCTCGGTGGTCGGCATCGCCGGCGGCTACATCTTCAACGTCATGCTGCAGGACGGCACACCCGGCGCGTACATCGCGTCGTTCAGCGGCCTCGCGCAGCTCCCCGACCTCTACCAGGCCGAGGTCAAGGCGGTGGTGTTCGGCGTGACCGCCGCGCTCGTCGCCTCCTACAAGGGCCTGACCGCCTCCGGCGGGCCCAAGGGCGTGGGTGACGCGGTCAACCAGACCGTCGTCATCGCCGCAATGGCACTCTTCGTGGAGAATTTCGTGCTCAGCGCGCTGTACTTCCAGCTCATCCCGCAGAAGGGCATGTGATGGGGTCGCTGGGCGCGAGTTCGCGCGGATTCCGTACGGCCAAGCGGGTCGTCGACGCACCCCTGCGGATGCTCGAGGACTTCGGCCGGCAGATGGCCTTCTACGTCCGCGTCTTCGCGTGGGTGTGGCGCGTCATCGTCCGCTACAAGAAAGAGGTCATCCGGCTGCTCGCCGAGGTGAGCCTCGGCACCGGCGGGCTGGCCGTCATGGGCGGCAGCGTGGCGATCGTCGCGTTCATGACGTTCTTCACGGGCACCGAGGTCGGCCTGCAGGGCTACAACGCGCTGAACCAGATCGGCAGCGCGGCCTTCAGCGGGTTCGTCTCGGCGTACTTCAACACGCGTGAGCTGGCGCCGACGGTCTCCGCGCTGGCCCTGTCCGCGACCGTCGGCTGCGGCTTCACCGCGCAGCTCGGCGCGATGCGGATCAGCGACGAGATCGACGCCCTGGAGGTCATGGGCGTGCCGTCGCTGCCGTTCCTGGTGACCACGCGACTGGTGGCCGGCATGCTCGCGGTCATCCCCCTGTACGTGATCGGCCTGCTGGCCTCGTTCTTCGCGACGCGGATCATCGTCACGATGGCGTTCGGGCAGTCCAGCGGCACCTACGACCACTACTTCTACCTGTTCCTCCCGCCGCACGACGTGTTGTGGTCGTTCGGCAAGGTCCTCATCTTCGCGATGCTCGTGATGCTGATCCACTGCTACTACGGCTACAACGCGAGCGGTGGTCCGGCCGGCGTCGGCGTGGCCGTCGGCCGCGCGGTGCGTACGAGCCTCGTCGTGGTCAACATCGTCGACCTGCTCCTGGGCATGGCGATCTGGGGCGCGACGACCACGGTCCGGATCGCCGGCTGAGACAAGAGGTGAGTGCCGCGATGTCGATTGGCGAGCGTTTCCGCTACCGGCTCTATGGGCTGGCGTTCGTGCTGGTCGTCGTCATGCTCGTCATGCTGATGCTGGCGCAGTACAACCAGGCGTTCACGCCGGTGTACCACGTCACCGTCAACAGCGACCGGGCCGGATTGCAGCTCGTACCCCACTCCGACGTGAAGGTGCGCGGCCTGATCGTCGGTGAGGTACGGAAGATCCGCGTGACGCCGAGCGGCGCCGCGATCGAGCTCGCCGTCGACCCGGACAAGGCGCATCTCATCTCGGCCGACTCGTCGGCGCGGATGCTGCCCAAGACGGTCTTCGGTGAGAAGTACGTCGACCTGGTGCCGCCGGCGTCCGGGCAGATCGGCGCGCACCTGCGGAACGGCAGCGTCATCGCCCAGGACAGGTCGACGACGGCGATCGAGGTCACCCAGCTGCTGGACGACATCATGCCGCTGCTGAACGAGGTGCAGCCGGAGAAGCTCAACGCCACGCTGAACGCCCTGGCCACCGCGTTGCAGGGCCGCGGCGAGCAGATCGGCCAGATGGTCGACGAGGCCGACGGCTACCTCAAGAAGATCAACCCGCACCTGCCGACGATCGTGCACGACCTCCACCAGGTCGCCGTCGTCAGCGACAACATCAACGGCGCGGCGCCCGACCTGCTGGCGATCATGCAGAACCTCCAGACGACCAACCACACGATCGTCGACAAGGAACCGCAGCTCGTCTCGATCCTGGACAAGGGCATCAACCTCACCGGGAAGCTGACCCCCTTCGCCGAGGACAACGAGCCACGCCTCGTCGGCGCGCAGATCGCCAACCGGCAGGCGCTGGCGCTGCTCGCCAAGTACTCCCCGAGCATCCCGTGCGTCTTCGAGGGCATGGCGAAGATCCAGCCGCGCCTCGTGCAGGCGATGGGCGGCGGCCAGCCGGGCGTGCACGTCACGATCGAGCTGACCAAGCCGCGGCCGGGCTACAAGCCGGGGCTGGACGCCCCCGAGCTGAAGGACCAGCGCAACGCGCGGTGCTACGGCCTGCCGCACCCCCAGGTCCCGTTCCCGGCCTACCAGGAGCTCGACGGCACCCAGGACGACCAGTGGTGGGCCGGCGGTGCCGGCCGCTCGCTCTCCGACGTTCTGATCAAGCCGGGTAGCTCGACCGACAACGACGCCCTGATCAAGAGCCTCATCGGCCCGGCCATGGGCACCCAGTCGAGCAACGTCTCCGACATCGCCTCGCTGCTGTACGCGCCGGCCGCCGACGGAATGATGGTGACGGTCAAGTGAAGACGACCTCCGCGACGATCAAGCTGATCATCTTCGCCGTGATCGCCACGCTCAGCACGGCCGTGCTGGCGGTCACGATCTCCAACACCCAGTTCGTCGACACACGGAAGTACCGCCTGATCTTCACCGACGCGGCCGGGGTCGTGCCCGGCGACGAGGTCCGCATCGCGGGCGTACGCGTCGGGCAGGTCGACTCGATCAAGCTCCACCAGGGCGACCTGGCGCAGGTGACCGTCTCGGTCTACAAGTCCCAGGCGCTGCCCCGCAGCACCGAGGCGCAGCTGCGCTACCGCAACCTCATGGGACAGCGGTACGTCGCGCTCACCGAGGGCTCGGGCCAGGGCGGCGTCCTCCCGCCGAACGGCGTCATCCCCAAGGAGCAGACCCAGCCGGCGCTCGACCTCACCGCGCTGTTCAACGGCTTCCGGCCGCTGCTGCGGGCGATCAAGCCGCAGGAGGTCAACCAGCTCACGTACGAGATCATCCAGGTGCTCCAGGGCGAGGGCGGCACGATCAACGGGCTGCTCGCCCACGTCGGGTCGCTGACCCAGACCCTCGGTGACCGCGACGAGGTCATCGGCCGTGTCATCGACAACCTCGACAAGGTGATCTCGACCATTGACGCGCGCGATCAGGAGGTCTCCTCACTGATCGTCAACCTGCGGAGCCTCGTGTCCGGCCTGTCCGGCGACCGCAAGGCGATCGGCGACTCCCTGGTCAGTGTCAACGAGCTGGTCAACACGACCGACAACCTCCTGACCGACGTACGCCCGCCGCTGAAGGCCGACATCACCCAGCTCGGTCAGCTCTCGAAGGTCCTGGCGGCGAACGGCGGCCAGCTCGACAAGGCGTTCCAGGAACTCCCGACCAACTTCACGCTGCTCGACCGCGTGGCCTCGTACGGCTCCTGGTTCAACTTCTACCTGTGCAGCATGGACGCGCAGGTCGGCCTGCCCGGCAAGATCTCCATCAACACACCGCAGATCGTCAACGAGAACGCCCGGTGCAAGGGGTGATCCGATGATCGGCTGGACCACGAGGGGAGGGCGGACGTGAAGACGGCCTTTCGCGACCGTGACCCCGTGCGCGTGGGCGCGCTCGGCATGGCGTCCACGGTCCTGCTCGTGTACCTCGCGTTCAACCTGACGGTCTTCCAGCACGGCACCGACTACACCGCCGCGTTCACCGAGGCCAGCGGCCTCAAGGCGAACGAGGACGTCCGCATCGCCGGGGTCAAGGTCGGCAAGGTCCACAGCGTCGGCCTCGAAGGCGACCACGTGAAGGTCGACTTCAAGCTGAGCGGCGGTGTGCACTTCGGCACCCTGTCGCAGGTGCGCATCAAGCTCTCGACGATCCTGGGCTCGCACTACCTCGACGTCCAGCCCGTCGGCACGGGCCGCCAGTCTCCGCACCGGGAGATCCCCACCTCGCGCACCATGCCGTCGTACGAGGTCGTCCCCGCGCTGCAGGACCTCAGCGGCCAGCTCCAAAAGATCGACTCCAAGCGGCTCGCCACGGCGTTCGACGCGCTGTCCACGACGCTGCGCGGCTCCCCGGAGAACGTCCGTGCCGCGCTCGCGGGCCTGCGCAAGGTCTCGCGGTCGATCGCCTCGCGCGATGACTCCCTCAGCGACCTGCTCCGCCACACGAACAACGTCACCCGGCTGCTGGGTGACCGCAGCGGCGACCTCGCCGCGCTGGTGTCCGACGGCGGGCTGCTGCTGCACGAGATCGACACCCGGCGGGCGGCGATCCGCTCGCTGCTCACCGGCACGATCAGCCTGTCCCAGCAGATCTCCGGGACGGTCCAGGAGAACCAGGCCACGCTCCACCCGGCGCTGACCCGGCTCCACCAGGTCGTGGGCATCCTCGAACGCAACCAGGGCAACCTGGACAAGGCCGTACGGGTCCTCGGGCCGTTCGTCGCCACCTCGGCCGACGCGACCTCGTCGGGCCGGTGGTTCGACGGCTACCTGCAGAACCTCGTCCCGATACCCCTGACGATCAAGCCGCCGGCCACCGGCGCGGCCAAGTGACTAGGAGGGAGGCGCGACCATGAGCACGCGGCGAACCAGAACGGGCGCACGGCCCATGGGCGTACGCGCCCTGGCGGCCGTGCTGGCGGCGACGGCCGCGGTGTCGGGCTGCCAGTTCAAGGGCGTGTCGTCATTGCCGCTTCCCGGCGGCGTGGACACCGGCTCGAACCCCTACGACGTGAAGATGGTCTTCGAGAACGTCCTCGACCTGGTGCCGCAGTCGCAGTGCCGCGTCAACGACGTCCCGGTCGGCAAGGTCACCAAGATCGACCTGGTCAACTGGAAGGCCGTGGTCACCTGCCGCCTGCGCGGCGACGTCGACCTACCGGGCAACGCCGTAGCGGCCGTCTCACAGACCAGCCTGCTGGGCGAGAAGTTCGTGGCGCTGTCCGCGCCGCAGGGGCAGACGCCGCAGGGCAAGCTCATCCAGGGCGCCGAGATCCCGCTCGACCGCACCTCGCGCAACACCGAGGTCGAGGAGGTGCTGTCGGCGATGTCCATGCTCGTCACCGGCGGCGGCCTGGAGCAGATCTCGACGATCAACCACGAGCTGAACGCCGCCCTGAAGGGCCACACGCTCCAGGCGCGCGACCTCCTGAACGAGCTGAACACCTTCGTCGGCACCCTCGACCGGCAGAAGAACCAGATCGTCACGACGATCGACAAGGTCGACAAGCTGTCCGCGACGCTGGCCCGCAACAACAAGACGATCGCGGACACCATCGACAGCACCGGTCCCGCCGTGAAGGTGCTCGCGGGCCAGCGCAAGGACCTCACCAAGCTCCTGGTGAACATGGACAAGCTCGGCACGGTGTCGACGCGGATCATCAAGCGCTCGCAGGGCGACACGGTCGCGAACCTCAGGTCGCTGCAGACCGTCCTGGAGAACACCAACAAGGCCAGCGCGGTGATCCCCAAGGTGCTCGGCGGGCTGTTCACCTTCCCGTTCCCGCAGACGGTGTCCCAGGCGATCAGGGGTGACTACGGCAACCTGTTCGTCTCGCTGGACCTCAACGCCGGTGACATCGCGCACAACCTGCTGACCGGCACCCCGCTCGACGGTGTCGCCAAGGCCGCGGACAAGCTCGAAGGGCTGCTGCCGCCGCCGCGTACGAGCGTCCCGGACACCCCGCTCGGCGTGCTGCCGCAGCTGACGGGCGGGTTGCAGCCGAGCACCGGCGCGACCCCGCAGCCCAGTACGAGCACCGGCAACGACAAGGGCGGTGGCATCCTGCCGCCGCTCGGTATGCAGGGCACCTCACCCGACGACCTGGGCGCGCTGCTGAGGGGAGGCACCGCATGATCATCAAGAAGGGCGTCAAGATCCAGCTGACGATCTTCGCCATCATCACGGCGGTGACCATGGCGTACACGCTGGTCAACATCATCGGCATCGGCCAGGGCGTGCTCGACCTTCGCTACAAGGTCTACCTGGAGCTCGCCGACTCCGGCGGGATCTTCACCAACGCCGAGGTCACCTACCGCGGTGTCACGGTCGGCCGCGTCGGCCCGCTCCAGCTCACCAACAACGGCGTACGCGTCGAGCTGCGCATCGACCGCGGCCGCAAGGTGCCCGCCAACGGCGTGCAGGCCTACATCCTCAACCGGTCCGGCGTCGGCGAGCAGTACGTCGACCTGCGACCGGCCGGCATGGGCCCGTCGCTGAAGGACAACTCGGTCATCCAGCGCGACCACACCCACCTGCCGGTGCAGACGTACGAACTGCTGCACAACGTCGACGCGCTCGTGCGCACGGTCGACCCCAAGGACCTCGGCGTGGTGATCGACGAGCTGGACAAGGGCCTGTCGGGCACCGGCCCGGACCTCCAGTCGCTGCTCGACTCCAACAAGCGCATCCTGGACTCCCTCGACCAGACCTACCCCGAGACGATCCAGCTGCTCAACAACAGCCGTACGGTGCTCGACACGCAGGTCGACGAGGCGCCCACCTTCCGTGAGTTCTCTCACAATCTGGCGTCGCTGACCGACGAGCTGAAGAAGGGCGACGGCGACGTCCGCTCGCTGCTGAACACCACTCCCGGCGCTCTGGACCAGGGCAACGACCTGTTCGACCGCCTGGAGCCCACGCTGCCCACGCTGCTCGCCAACGGCGCGGTGACCGGCCAGGTGCTCTCGTCGCGCGTACCCCAGCTTCGCCAGATGCTGATCTCGTACCCGATCCTCGTGGGCGGCGCCTTCACGGCCGCGCCGGGCGACGGCACGGTGCACTTCGGCCTGGAGCTCAACTTCAACGACCCGCCCGTGTGCACCAAGGGGTACGAGAGCACCCGCGTGCGCTACCCGCAGGACACCCGGCCCGCCTCGGTGAACCCCAAGGCCTCCTGCAAGATCGCCAAGAACTCCACGAGCGACGTACGCGGCTCGCGCAACGCGCCCCCGGCCCTGCCGTACCCGCAGCTGCCCGCGGGAGCCACTTCCGGCGCCGGCTTCCCGTACGAGCGCAGCTACTCGAGCCCGCAGGACCAGGCCGGCGGCAGCACCGGGGACACCGGCGGCAAGAGCGGCAAGAACGGCGGCGACGCCGCCTCTCAGACCTCCACCGGGCAGGCCCCGGCCACCGGGCAGAGTCCCGCCTCCGGGCTGCAGACCCTCTTCGTGACCGGCTACGATCCCCGGACCCGCGTCTACGTGGGGCCCGACGGTAAGCGCTACCGCCTGGGCAAGGTCAGTCAACTGACGGGAGACGCTTCATGGCAGACATTGCTGCTGAGCCCGATCGTCGGCTGAACGGCGGCCGTCTGGTCGTGGCGTTCGCGGTCCTCGGGGCCCTGCTCGTGGGCCTGTCGGTCTACGCGAGCTTCCTCGCCGACTGGACCTACGGCGCCGACCAACGCAAGAGCGACATCAACGCGTCCCAGAGCGTCGCCCGCCGGGTCGTCACCAACTTCTACTCGATCAGCTACCAGAGCTTCGACCAGGACACCCAGCGCGTCTACGCCGACCTCTCGGACAAGTTCAAGTCCCAGGCCGTCCAGCAGCTCGGCTCGTCCTGGAAGCAGACCGTCGTCAGCAACCAGCTCGTCTCGCACGCCGTCGTGTCCGCCTCCGGGGTGGTCAACCTCGGCCCGAAGACCGCGGAGGTCATGGTCACCGTCAAGCGGACCTCGTCGTCCACACAGGTCAAGACGCCGGTCTCGTCCTGGGCGAGCGCGCAGGTGCAGCTCGCCAAGACGCACGGCAAGTGGCAGGTGTCGGACATGGGGGGTCTGCAGTGACAGCGGTGACAGGAGACGAGAGCCGTACGGACGACGGCGTGGCCGAGGAGACCAAGGCATCGAAGGCCGGCGGGGTCTCGCCCGCGACGGTGCTGCTGGCGCTGATGAGCTGCGCGGTGCTCGTGGTCGCGGTGGCCGTCGTGTTCCTTCTGCACCAGCACTCGCAAGACGTCGCGGTGAGGAACGCCCGCGAGCGGGGCCTGGCCGCGGCGCAGTCCGAGGCGAAGGACCTGCTGTCGTACAACTACCGGACCCTCGACTACGACCTGCAGAAGGCCAAGTCGGAGATGACCCCGGGCATGGCCAAGTCGTTCGGCGACTACTGGCAGATCTTCAAGCCGTCGGTCGTGAAGAGCCAGACGCAGGCGCTGACGCAGATCCAGACCGCCGGCGTCACGGACGCCACGCCGGACCGGGTCGAGGTCGTGCTCTTCGTGAAGATGATCTCGGTCAACGCGGCGCACAAGGAGCCTCAGGTCGACACGTCCTGGCCCCGGCTCCAGCTCAAAAAGGTCGGCAAGAAGTGGCTCATCGATGGGCCCAGAATGACCACCCCGCCGCCCGCTTCGGCGACCCCGCCGAGCCCCGCGCCGAGCGCCTCCAAGGCCCCGTCGAAGGCCCCCGCGAAGAAGCACTAACCCCGTAGCCGCACGTGAGCGCCCGGACATCTACCCCGATGTCCGGGCGCTCGGATTTGGACGTAGGGGAACGGGCACCTAAACTATGGTCTTCCTCACGCCCGATGAGCGGGTGGAATGTCCATGTCTAGTCTTGACGTGGGGCCGCTGACGAGCGATGCTGCGGAGCAACTGTGATGCATACTGCGGTGCTGCGCTCGACAGCGGTGTAGTCTTCGGCTACACTGCCCCTTTGCGCTGCCCTCTAACTATCCACTCCCTGAGAGCCCGTCTTGTGCGGGTTTTCACGTGGATGGTCTGGCGCGCGCGTCGTCAGTCCGCCGCGAGCCCTCGGAAGGACCACTCTTGGCAGCCTCGCGCAACGCCTCGACTACCGCAACCGGTCCGAACCGCGTTTCCTTTGCGCGTATCAAGGAGCCTCTGGAAGTTCCGGACCTCCTCGCGCTGCAGACCGAGTCCTTTGACTGGTTGCTCGGTAACGAGAGGTGGAAGGCCCGGGTCGAAACGGCCCAGCAGGCCGGTCGTAAGGATGTCCCGACCCAGTCGGGACTCGAGGAGATCTTCGAAGAGATCAGTCCGATCGAAGACTTCTCCGGCACCATGTCCCTCTCGTTCCGGGATCACCGGTTCGAGCCGCCGAAGTACTCCGTCGAGGAGTGCAAAGACAAGGACATGACCTTCTCCGCCCCGATGTTCGTCACGGCGGAGTTCATCAACAACTCCACGGGGGAGATCAAGAGCCAGACGGTGTTCATGGGTGACTTCCCGCTCATGACGCCGAAGGGCACCTTCATCATCAACGGCACCGAGCGTGTCGTCGTCTCGCAGCTCGTCCGCTCGCCCGGCGTCTACTTCGACCGGGCCCTGGACAAGACGTCCGACAAGGACATCTTCGGCTGCAAGGTGATCCCGTCCCGGGGTGCATGGCTCGAGTTCGAGGTCGACAAGCGCGACAACGTCGGCGTCCGTATCGACCGCAAGCGCAAGCAGAGCGTCACCGTTCTGCTCAAGGCGCTCGGCTGGGACGACGCCCGCATCCTTGAGCGCTGGGGCGACTACGAGTCGATGCGCATCACCCTGGAGAAGGACCACACGACGGGCCAGGATGATGCCCTCCTCGACATCTACCGCAAGCTGCGTCCGGGTGAGCCTCCGACCAAGGAGTCCGCGCAGACGCTGCTTGAGAACCTCTATTTCAACCCGAAGCGCTACGACCTCGCCAAGGTCGGCCGCTACAAGGTCAACAAGAAGCTCGGCCTCGACCTGGACTTCGCCCAGGGCACGCTGACCGAGGACGACATCGTCACCACCATCGACTACCTCGTCCGGCTCCACGCCGGCGAGACCGAGGTGACCGCTCCCGCGGGGCGTGTCGTTCCCGTCGAGACCGACGACATCGACCACTTCGGCAACCGCCGTCTCCGCACCGTCGGAGAGCTGATCCAGAACCAGGTACGCCTGGGCCTGGCCCGGATGGAGCGTGTCGTCCGCGAGCGGATGACCACGCAGGACGTCGAGGCGATCACGCCGCAGACGCTGATCAACATCCGGCCGGTCGTCGCCTCCATCAAGGAGTTCTTCGGCACCAGCCAGCTCTCGCAGTTCATGGACCAGACCAACCCGCTCGCGGGCCTGACGCACAAGCGGCGTCTGTCGGCCCTCGGCCCGGGCGGTCTGTCACGTGAGCGCGCCGGCATGGAGGTCCGCGACGTTCACCCGTCGCACTACGGCCGCATGTGTCCCATCGAGACCCCTGAAGGCCCGAACATCGGCCTGATCGGCTCGCTGAGCTCCTATGGCCGGGTCAACTCCTTCGGCTTCATCGAGACGCCGTACCGCAAGGTCGTCGACGGCCGCGTCAGCGAGCAGATCGACTACCTCACGGCCGACGAAGAGGACCGTCACGTCGTCGCCCAGGCGAACACGCCGATCGACGACGACGGCAACTTCCGAGAGGGCCGCGTTCTGGTCCGCCGGAAGGGCGGCGAGATCGAGTACATCCCGCCGTCCGACGTGGACTACATGGACGTCTCGCCGCGCCAGATGGTGTCGGTCGCCACGGCCATGATCCCGTTCCTCGAGCACGACGACGCCAACCGCGCGCTCATGGGATCCAACATGCAGCGCCAGTCGGTCCCGTTGCTGCGCAGCGAGGCACCTCTGGTCGGCACCGGCATGGAGTACCGCGCCGCGACCGACGCCGGCGACGTCATCACCGCCGAGAAGGCGGGTGTCGTCGAAGAGGTCTCGGCCGACTACATCACCGTCATGAACGACGACGGCACGCGCACCACCTACCGTGTCGCCAAGTTCAAGCGCTCCAACCAGGGCACGTGCTTCAACCAGAAGCCGATCGTCCATGAGGGGCAGCGTGTCGAGGCCGGCACCGTCGTCGCCGACGGGCCGTGCACCGACAACGGTGAGATGGCACTCGGTAAGAACCTCCTCGTGGCGTTCATGCCGTGGGAGGGCCACAACTACGAAGACGCGATCATCCTGTCCCAGCGTCTGGTCCAGGACGACGTCCTCTCCTCGATTCACATCGAGGAGCACGAGGTCGACGCCCGTGACACCAAGCTGGGCCCGGAGGAGATCACCCGGGACATCCCGAACGTCTCCGAAGAGGTCCTGTCCGACCTGGACGAGCGCGGGATCATCCGCATCGGCGCCGAGGTCACCACGGGCGACATCCTGGTCGGCAAGGTCACTCCCAAGGGTGAGACCGAGCTGACCCCCGAGGAGCGCCTCCTGCGGGCGATCTTCGGTGAGAAGGCCCGTGAGGTCCGCGACACCTCGCTGAAGGTGCCGCACGGCGAGTCCGGCAAGGTCATCGGTGTCCGCGTGTTCAGCCGCGAAGAGGGCGACGAGCTCCCTCCGGGCGTGAACGAGCTGGTCCGCGTCTACGTGGCCCAGAAGCGCAAGATCACCGACGGCGACAAGCTGGCCGGCCGTCACGGCAACAAGGGCGTCATCTCCAAGGTGCTGCCCGTCGAGGACATGCCGTTCCTTGAGGACGGCACGCCGGTCGACATCGTCCTGAACCCGCTCGGTGTGCCCGGCCGTATGAACGTCGGCCAGGTGCTCGAGACCCACCTCGGATGGGTAGCCAGCCGAGGCTGGAAGGTCGATGGAGACGACGCCGACTGGAAGCGCAACCTGCGCGCCATCGGGGTCGACGCCGCCGACCCGGGCACCAACGTCGCCACTCCGGTGTTCGACGGCGCCCGCGAGGAAGAGATCACCGAGCTGCTCGACAGCACCCTGCCGAACCGTGACGGTCAGCGCATGGTGCAGAAGACCGGCAAGGCGCGGATGTTCGACGGCCGCACCGGTGAGCCTTTCAAGGACCCGATCGCGGTCGGCTACATCTACATCCTGAAGCTGCTCCACCTGGTCGACGACAAGATCCATGCCCGTTCGACCGGTCCGTACTCCATGATCACCCAGCAGCCGCTCGGCGGTAAGGCCCAGTTCGGTGGCCAGCGCTTCGGTGAGATGGAGGTGTGGGCACTGGAGGCGTACGGCGCCGCCTATGCCCTCCAGGAGCTGCTCACCATCAAGTCCGACGACGTCCTCGGCCGCGTGAAGGTCTACGAGGCCATCGTCAAGGGCGAGAACATCCCTGAGCCGGGCATCCCTGAGTCCTTCAAGGTGCTGATCAAGGAGATGCAGTCGCTGTGCCTCAACGTCGAGGTGCTGTCCAGCGACGGTATGTCCATCGAGATGCGTGACACCGACGAGGACGTCTTCCGCGCGGCGGAGGAGCTCGGCATCGACCTGTCCCGGCGCGAGCCGAGCAGTGTCGAAGAGGTCTAGCGAGCGGATTGCCGGGCCGGCGCGAGAGCGCCTGGCCCGGCGGCCGCGACCTGGGAACGGCATACGACAGCAGGGGACTGGTTAACAAAGTGCTCGACGTCAACTTCTTCGACGAGCTGCGGATCGGCCTGGCCACGGCAGACGACATCCGGCAGTGGTCGCATGGTGAGGTAAAGAAGCCAGAGACCATTAACTACCGGACTCTCAAGCCGGAAAAGGACGGGCTCTTCTGCGAGAAGATCTTTGGTCCTACCCGCGACTGGGAGTGTTACTGCGGGAAGTACAAGCGCGTCCGCTTCAAGGGCATCATCTGTGAGCGCTGCGGCGTCGAGGTGACCCGCGCCAAGGTGCGCCGTGAGCGGATGGGCCACATCGAGCTGGCCGCGCCCGTCACGCACATCTGGTACTTCAAGGGCGTCCCGAGCCGTCTGGGCTACCTCCTGGACCTGGCGCCCAAGGACCTCGAGAAAATCATCTACTTCGCGGCCTACATGATCACGTGGGTCGACACCGACACCCGCGAGCGCGACCTGCCCTCGCTCGAGGCCAAGATCTCCGTCGAGCGCCAGCAGATCGAGCAGCGCCGCGACGCCGACATCGAGGCGCGCCAGAAGAAGCTCGAGCAGGACCTCGCCGAGCTCGAGGCCGCCGGGGCGAAGGGCGACCAGCGCCGCAAGGTGCGTGAAGGCGCCGAGCGCGAGATCAAGCAGATCCGCGACCGCGCCCAGCGCGAGCTGGACCGTCTCGACGAGGTGTGGAACCGCTTCCGTAACCTCAAGGTCCAAGACCTCGAGGGCGACGAGCTGCTCTACCGCGAGATGCGCGACCGCTTCGGCCGCTACTTCGAGGGCGGAATGGGCGCGGCGGCGATTCAGAAGCGCCTGGAGAACTTCGACCTCGACGCGGAGTCGGAGCGGCTGCGGGAGATCATCCGCAGCGGCAAGGGTCAGAAGAAGGCCCGCGCGCTCAAGCGCCTCAAGGTCGTCTCGGCGTTCCTGAACACCCGTAACAGCCCGCGCGGCATGGTGCTCGACTGCATCCCGGTGATCCCGCCGGACCTGCGCCCGATGGTGCAGCTCGACGGTGGCCGGTTCGCCACGAGCGACCTGAACGACCTGTACCGCCGCGTCATCAACCGGAACAACCGGTTGAAGAGGCTGCTCGACCTCGGCGCGCCCGAGATCATCGTCAACAACGAGAAGCGGATGCTGCAGGAGGCCGTCGACGCGCTGTTCGACAACGGCCGCCGCGGCCGGCCCGTCACCGGGCCTGGCAACCGTCCGCTCAAGTCGCTGTCCGACATGCTCAAGGGCAAGCAGGGCCGGTTCCGTCAGAACCTGCTCGGCAAGCGCGTCGACTACTCCGGCCGAAGCGTCATCGTCGTCGGCCCGCAGCTCCGTCTCCACCAGTGCGGCCTGCCCAAGCAGATGGCCCTGGAGCTGTTCAAGCCGTTCGTCATGAAGCGGCTGGTCGACCTCAACCACGCGCAGAACATCAAGAGCGCCAAGCGCATGGTCGAGCGTGCGCGCCCGGCCGTGTGGGACGTGCTCGAAGAGGTCATCACGGAGCACCCGGTGCTGCTCAACCGCGCACCGACGCTGCACCGTCTCGGCATCCAGGCGTTCGAGCCGCAGCTGGTCGAGGGCAAGGCCATCCAGATTCACCCGCTCGTCTGCACCGCGTTCAACGCGGACTTCGACGGTGACCAGATGGCCGTGCACCTTCCGCTGTCGGCCGAGGCCCAGGCCGAGGCGCGCATCCTGATGCTCTCGACCAACAACATCCTCAAGCCGTCCGACGGCAAGCCGGTCACGATGCCGACCCAGGACATGGTCATCGGCCTGTTCTGGCTCACCACGGAGAAGGAGCAGGCGAGCGGCGAAGGCCGTGTGTTCGCGACCCTCTCCGAGGCGATCATGGCGTACGACCGGGGCGACCTGGATCTGCAGGCCAAGATCGAGGTCCGGGTCAAGGACATCCCGCCGCCGCGCGGGTGGACCGCCCCGGAGGGCTACGAGGCCGGGCAGCCGTACCGCCTGGCGACGACCCTCGGACGCGCGCTGTTCAACGAGGCACTTCCCGCCGACTACCCGTTCGTCAACTACGAGGTCGGCAAGAAGCAGCTCTCCGTGATCGTCAACGAGCTCGCCGAGACGTACCCGAAGGTCGACGTGGCCAACGCGCTCGACGCGCTGAAGGACACCGGCTTCCGCTGGGCGACCCGCTCGGGCGTCACCATCGCCATCGACGACGTCATCGCCCCGCCGAACAAGGCGGACATCATGGCGACGTACGAGCGCCGGGCCGACAAGGTCCAGCGTGAGTACGACCGCGGTCTGATCACCGACGACGAGCGCCGTCAGGAGCTCATCGAGATCTGGACCCACGCCACGGCCGACGTCGCGAAGGACATGGAGAAGGCGTTCCCCGCGACCAACCCGATCTGGATGATGATCAACTCCGGAGCCCGCGGTAACCCGCTCCAGCTCCGGCAGATCGCCGGTATGCGTGGTCTGGTCTCCAACCCCAAGGGTGAGACCATCCCGCGGCCGATCAAGTCGTCCTTCCGCGAGGGCCTGTCCGTGGTCGAGTACTTCATCGCCACGCACGGCGCCCGAAAGGGTCTGGCCGACACCGCTCTGCGTACCGCCGACTCGGGCTACCTCACCCGTCGTCTGGTCGACGTCGCGCAGGACGTCATCGTTCGCGAGGACGACTGCGAGACCGAGCGGACCATCAAGTTCCCGATCGCGACCAAGGGCGCCGACGGCTCCCTGACCAAGGTGGCGAACTCCGAGAACAGCGTGGTCGGCCGGAACATCGCCGACGACATCGAGGTCGACGGCACGGTCATCTTCCCGGCCGGCACCGACCTCAACGACGTCGTGCTCGACCGGCTCATCGAGGCGGGCGTGGACATCGTCCGCACCCGCAGCGCGCTGGTCTGCGAGTCCAAGATCGGTGTCTGCGCGATGTGCTACGGCCGTTCGCTGGCCACCGGCAAGCTCGTGGACGTCGGCGAGGCGGTCGGCATCATCGCCGCCCAGTCGATCGGCGAGCCCGGCACGCAGCTGACGATGCGTACCTTCCACACCGGTGGTGTGGCGGGTGTCGACATCACGCACGGTCTGCCGCGTGTCACCGAGCTGTTCGAGGCGCGTATCCCCAAGGGCGTCGCGCCGATCAGCGAGGTGGCCGGCCGGATCCGCATCGACGAGACCGAGAAGACCCGGAAGATCGTGGTCATCCCGGACGACGGCGGCGAGGAGATCGCCTACCCGGTGCCGATGCGTTCGCGGCTGAAGATCAAGGACGGCGACCACGTCACCGTCGGCGAGCAGCTCATCGAGGGTGCGATCAACCCTCACGAGGTGCTCCGCATCCTCGGCCCCCGCGCGGTCCAGCTGCACCTGGTCGACCAGGTGCAGGAGGTCTACCGGTCCCAGGGTGTGTCGATCCACGACAAGCACATCGAGATCATCGTTCGGCAGATGCTGAAGAGGGTCCAGGTGCTGGAGTCCGGCGACACCGACATGCTGCCCGGCGTCGAGCTGGTCGAGCGCCCGAAGTTCGAGGAGCTCAACCGTACGGTCGTCGCCGAGGGCGGTCAGCCCGCGGTCGGACGCCCGCAGCTCATGGGCATCACCAAGGCGTCGCTGGCCACCGAGTCGTGGCTGTCAGCGGCGTCCTTCCAGGAGACGACCCGGGTGCTCACGGACGCGGCGATCCACGCCAAGTCCGACCCGCTGGTCGGCCTCAAGGAGAACGTCATCATCGGAAAGCTCATCCCGGCCGGTACGGGCATGCCCCAGTACCGCAACATCCGGGTCGAGCCGACCGAGGAGGCCAAGGCGGCGGTCTACTCCGTCGGGTCCTACGACGAGGGCGCCGAGTACGCCTTCGGCCAGGGCTCCGGCGAGGCCGTTCCGCTGGAGGAGTACGACTTCGGTCAGTACAACCGCTGAGTCGCTTTTCGGCAGAGGCCGCTTCCGGAAATTCGGAAGCGGCCTCTGGCCTGTTCCGGCGATCATGGCAACGATGATGATTTGCAGATAGACCGGTCATCACGGCAGGCTGGGGCGAAGGGTGAACCAGCGGATACCGTCGGCTGGTGGCAAGTGACAGGACTCGGAGGACCCCCAATGCGCCAAGCGCCTCCGAGTGACGTGGAGTACCTCGCCCGCAGGCGAACGCTCGCCTGGGGTACCGGCGCTGAAGGAGCCCGACGATGACCGAGCATGACGGCACCCAGGGACCACACTGGCCATCGCCCGACGACCAGGGTTCGGCTGGGCCATCCGACAGTGACAAGAAGCCGGGCCAGGACGCCGGTCAGAGCGCGGCGCAGCAGCCTGAGGCGGCGCCCGCGCCCGACGTGTCCTCGGACGCCCTCCAGTCCGGCCGTACGGTGATCTTCGGCGCCCACCGCCGGCCCACCCCCACCGACCCGCCCAAGGACGCAGGCGCCGTACCGCCCGCCGAGGGCACCCCCGTGTACGGCCAGCCGGGCGGCACGACCCCGCCGGCGTACGGCTCGCCGAGCGACAAGCCCGCGTACGGCGAGCTCGTCGACCCGCCCGCCCCGTACGGCGCACCGGGCGAGCAGCCCCCGGCCTACCCCAACCTGGGCGAGCAGCCTTCGGCGTACGGCCAGCCGGGTGAGCAGTCTCCGGCGTACGGCACGCCTGGTGAGCAGCCCCCTGCCTACGGCACGCCGCCGGGGGAGCAGCCGCCCGCGTACGGGACGCCGCCGGGTGAGCAGCAGTCGCCCGCGTACGGCCAGCCGGGTGAGCAGGCCCCGGGTTACGGTCAGCAGCCTTACGGCCAGCAGGGCCAGCAGGGGCAGCCGTACGGGCAGCAGCCCTACGGCGGGCAGCCGTACGGCCAGCCGCAGCAGGGTCAGCCCTACGGCGGCCAGCCCTATGGCCAGCAGAACCAGCCGTACGGGCAGCAGCCTTACGGCACGCCGCCCTCCGAGCAGTCCCCGTACGGCCAGCAGGCGCCCTACGGCCAGCAGGCGACGCCTCCGCCGTACGGGCAGCAGCCCTACGGCACGCCGCCCGGACAGCCGTACGGCCAGCCGCCGTCGGATCAGCCTCCCTACGGACAGCAGCCCTCCGAGCAGCCTCCGTACGGCCAGCAGGCGCCCTACGGGCAGCCTTCGCCGGACCAGCCGTCCCCGTACGGCCAGCAGTCCTCCGACCAGGCGTCGCCGTACGGGCAGCAGCCGTCTTCCGAGCAGGCTCCGTACGGGCAGCCGGGGCAGCAGCCGCCCTATCCCTCGCAGTCCTACGGCGAGCCGGGGCCCTACGGGCAGCCCGGGTACACCCAGCCCTCGTACGGCGCTCAGCCGCCGTTCGGGCAGCAGCCGTACGGTCAGGACGCCCCGAAGGGCGACGACGACGCGGCCGAGCGCACCACCGTGGAGCCGGCGTCCGGTACGCCCGCGCCCGGCGGCGCGGAGGCCACGACGGCGTTCTCGGCGCCAGGGCACGACATTCCGGTCGCCGAGGGGGAGCAGAAGCCCCCGGCGCCGTTCGGCGGTGAGCCGGCTCCGTACCCGCGGCCGCCCGCGACGATGATGGACACCTCTATCGAGCAGCCCGGCGAGCGTCCGCCTCCGGCCGACAAGCTCGCGTACGACCCGGCGCCCGTCGAGGACGTCGTCCCGGGCTTCAGCCCGAAGGAGGACGACGCCGACGACGACCGCGGCCTCAGCGAGCGCACGATGCTCGTACCGCCGCCGGAGGCCGGGTTCGCCGACAAGAGCCACCTCGACGAGGAGCCGCCCTCGTACGGAGCCGCACAGGCCCCCGGCGCGGGTCCGGACACCGGTGGCATCGCCGCCGCGTCGTTCGGCCAGCAGCAGGGCCCAGGCGCGCCGGAGAAGGCGGCCGACGACATGGCGACGACCGCGTTCGCGCAGTCGCAGCCGTCCTCGCCGTCGGACACGGGCGACCAGGCCCCGTACGGCCAGCCGCCCGGTGGTCAGACACCCGGCGCGCAGACGGGCCAGGGTGCGTGGGCCGCGCCCGGTGGTGAGCAGGGCGGCGGGTACGGGCAGCAGTTCGGCGCCGGCCAGGAGCCCGGGCGGCACGCCTACGGCGAGCAGCAGGGCCAGGGCTACGGCCAGCAGGGTCAGTACGGCCAGCAGCAGTACGGGCAGCAGGGCTTCGGCCAGCAGCCCTACGGCGAGCAGGGCCAGCAGGGGCAGCAGCAGCCCGGCCAGGCGTACGGCGAGCAGGGTCAGCAGTCCCAGGGCCAGCAGGGCCAGCAGGGCCAGCAGCAGGCGTACGGCCAGCAGGGTCAGTACGGCCAGCAGCAGGGCCAGCAGGGCTACGGCCAGCAGCCGTACGGTCAGCAGGGCCAGCAGTCCCAGCAGGGTCAGCAGCAGTACGGCCAGCAGGCCTAGGCGAGCAGGGCCAGCAGGGCCAGCAGGGGCAGCAGGCCTACGGGCAGCAGCAGGGCCAGCAGGGCTTCGGCGGCCAGCAGGCGAGCCCGTACGGGCAGCAGGGCTTCGGCCAGGAGCAGTACGGCCAGGACCGCGGCCAGAGCGGCTACCCCGGATACAGCTCGCAGCCGTCCGAGGAGGCCGACTCCAAGAAGAAGCTGTGGATGGGCTTCGGCATCGGTGCCGTGGTGCTCATCATTCTTCTCGGTCTGCTCTACATGGTGATGTGACGGACAGATCCCTCTAAGGGATCTGATTGCGGACGGGATGCCGGCGGGGAACAATCGCCGGCATCCTGCCGTTGTACGGGTGACTCGCTACGCCACGCTGGGCTTGCGAGCTCCTTGTTTTGACCCAGTCGCGGGTGTTAGGTAGTCTCTCCCTTCGTGCCCGCGGGTTCGCGGGTTCAACGTGCGTGCACCTTGATGTTGGCGCCCTAGCGGCCCGAAGTCGGCGTGCAGCACGGATCTGACTCCCTTGAGTTCACTTGGCCTTCACGGGTCGGGTGCAGGGTGGCGGGCGCGACACGCCCGACCCCGGGGGTCGGAGAGAGAAGTAAAACCGCAGGTCACGGTCTCGGATGAGGCTGTGATCCGCAGTCGCGTGAGAACGCGGAGACCAGGAACGACTTACCGGCTTGGTACGAGGAAGACGGAGACGCGGTGCCCACGATCCAGCAGCTGGTCCGCAAGGGCCGGCAGGACAAGGTGACCAAGAACAAGACGCCGGCGCTCAAGGGAAGCCCGCAGCGCCGCGGCGTCTGCACGCGCGTCTACACGACGACGCCGAAGAAGCCGAACTCCGCGCTTCGGAAGGTCGCCCGTGTTCGGCTGACGAGCGGCATCGAGGTCACGGCCTACATTCCGGGCGTCGGACACAACCTGCAGGAGCACTCGATCGTGCTCGTGCGCGGCGGCCGTGTGAAGGACCTTCCGGGTGTTCGGTACAAGATCATCCGCGGTTCCCTGGACACCCAGGGTGTCCGGAACCGGAAGCAGGCCCGCAGCCGCTACGGCGCGAAGAAGGAGAAGAGCTGACATGCCTCGCAAGGGTCCCGCAGGCAAGCGCCAGCTGATCGCTGACCCGGTGTACAACTCACCGCTGGTCACCTCGCTGGTCAACAAGGTCCTGCTCGACGGCAAGCGGTCGATCGCCCAGAGCATCGTGTACGACGCCCTCGAGGGCTGCCGCGAGAAGAGCGGCAACGACCCGGTGGTGACGCTCAAGCGCGCGCTCGACAACGTCAAGCCGACCCTTGAGGTCCGTAGCCGGCGGGTCGGCGGTGCCACCTACCAGGTGCCCGTCGAGGTCCGCCCGGCGCGCAGCACCACGCTGGCGCTCCGCTGGCTCGTGCTGTACGCGCGGCAGCGGCGCGAGAAGACGATGACCGAGCGGCTGATGAACGAGCTGCTCGATGCGAGCAACGGCCTCGGCGCGAGCGTCAAGAAGCGCGAGGACACGCACAAGATGGCGGAGTCCAACAAGGCCTTCGCTCACTACCGCTGGTAACGACCTGCGGTTGAGGCTGGGAGCCGGAGACGGCGAACGGCACACACGTACGAGACAACGAGGACGCGAGAAGTGGCTACTCAGACCGGCGTAGACCTGGCCAGGGTCCGGAACATCGGGATCATGGCCCATATCGACGCGGGCAAGACCACCACCACCGAGCGGATTCTGTACTACACCGGAGTCAACTACAAGATCGGTGAGGTTCATGAGGGCGCTGCCACCATGGACTGGATGGAGCAGGAGCAGGAGCGCGGCATCACGATCACGTCGGCCGCGACGACTGTTCACTGGGACGTCAACGACGTCGACCACACCATCAACATCATCGATACGCCCGGCCACGTGGACTTCACCGTCGAGGTGGAGCGTAACCTGCGCGTCCTCGACGGTGCCGTCGCCGTGTTCGACGGTGTGGCGGGTGTAGAGCCGCAGTCGGAGACGGTCTGGCGCCAGGCCGACCGGTACAACGTGCCGCGGATCTGCTTCGTCAACAAGCTCGACCGCGTCGGTGCTGAGTTCCACCGCTGTGTCGACATGATCGTGGACCGGCTGAAGGCCGTTCCGCTGGTGCTGCAGATCCCGATCGGCGCCGAGGCCGACTTCAAGGGCGTCGTGGACCTGGTCCGCATGAAGGCCCTGGTCTGGAGCGCCGAGGCGGCCAAGGGCGAGATGTACGACGTCGTCGACATCCCGGACACGCACACCGACGCCGCGCGTGAGTGGCACGACAAGCTGGTCGAGACGCTCGCCGAGGCGGACGACGAGATCATGGAGCTGTACCTCGAGGGCAACGAGCCTTCGGTGGAGCAGCTGATCCCGGCGATCCGCCGGGCCACGATCGCCGGCGCCCTCACTCCGGTCACCTGCGGCACGGCCTTCAAGAACAAGGGCGTCCAGCCCTTGCTCGACACGATCGTCAACTACCTCCCCTCGCCGCTCGACGTCGAGTCCATTCAGGGACACGACTACCGCGACGAGGAGAAGGTGATCGAGCGCAAGCCGAGCGAGGACGAGCCGTTCGCGGCGCTGGCGTTCAAGATCATGAGCGACCCGCACCTCGGCAAGCTCACCTTCATCCGCGTTTACTCGGGTGTGCTGGAGTCCGGCAGCTCGGTGATGAACAGCGTGAAGGACCGCAAGGAGCGCATCGGCAAGATCTACCGGATGCACGCGAACAAGCGCGAGGAGATCGCTCGCGTCGGCGCCGGCGACATCGTCGCGGTGATGGGGCTCAAGCAGACCACCACCGGCGAGACGCTGTGCGACGACAAGCACCCGGTGATCCTGGAGTCGATGACCTTCCCGGCACCCGTCATCAACGTGGCGATCGAGCCGAAGACCAAGGTCGACCAGCAGAAGCTGGGCACCGCGATCCAGCGGCTCGCCGAGGAGGACCCGTCCTTCCAGGTGCGGACCGACGAGGAGACCGGCCAGACCATCATCTCGGGCATGGGCGAGCTGCACCTTGAGGTGCTGGTCGACCGCATGAAGCGCGAGTTCAAGGTCGAGGCCAACGTCGGCCGCCCGCAGGTCGCCTACCGTGAGACCATCCGCCGCAAGGTGGAGAAGGTCGAGTACACCCACAAGAAGCAGACGGGTGGCTCGGGCCAGTTCGGCCGAGTGATCATCGACCTGGAGCCTCTCGGCGGCGGCAGCGACGGTTACGAGTTCGAGAACAAGGTCACCGGTGGCCGCATCCCGCGGGAGTACATCCCGTCGGTGGACGCCGGCTGCCAGGAGGCCGCCGAGTTCGGCGTCCTCGCCGGATACCCGCTCGTGGGCGTCAAGGTCACGCTCCAGGACGGTGCCTACCACGACGTCGACTCTTCGGAGCTGGCGTTCAAGATCGCAGGATCCATGGCGTTCAAGGAGGCGGCCCGCAAGGCCAATCCCACGCTGCTGGAGCCGATGATGGCCGTCGAGGTCACCACTCCTGAGGACTACATGGGTGACGTCATCGGCGACCTGAACGGCCGACGTGGCCAGATTCAGGAGATGGGCGAGCGTCACGGCATCAAGGTCATCAAGGCCGCCGTTCCGCTCTCCGAGATGTTCGGTTATGTGGGTGACCTGCGCAGTAAGACCCAGGGCCGAGCCGTTTTCACCATGCAGTTCGACTCCTACGCCGAGGTTCCCGGGAACGTCGCGCTGGAGATCATCGCCAAGGCGCGCGGCGAATAAAGCCCGCGGTTCGGCGCAGGACCAAACACTGAACGCAAATGACGGCCGTTCCGGCGGCCGAGGATCGCAACAAGGAGATACCGGTGGCCAAGGCCAAGTTTGAGCGGACGAAGCCGCACGTGAACATCGGCACCATTGGGCACATCGACCACGGTAAGACGACCCTTACCGCGGCGATCACCAAGGTGCTGCATGACAAGCACCCCGACCTAAACCCCTTCACGCCTTTCGACGAGATCGACAAGGCACCGGAGGAGCGCGAGCGGGGCATCACGATCTCGATCGCTCACGTCGAGTACCAGACGGAGAAGCGTCACTACGCTCACGTCGACTGCCCGGGTCACGCCGACTACATCAAGAACATGATCACCGGCGCTGCCCAGATGGACGGTGCGATCCTGGTCGTGGCCGCGACCGACGGCCCGATGCCGCAGACGAAGGAGCACGTGCTCCTGGCCCGCCAGGTCGGCGTGCCGTACATCGTCGTGGCGCTGAACAAGGCCGACATGGTCGACGACGAGGAGATCCTCGAGCTCGTCGAGCTCGAGGTCCGTGAGCTGCTGTCCGAGTACGAGTTCCCGGGCGACGACGTCCCCGTGGTCCGCGTCTCGGCGCTCAAGGCCCTCGAGGGCGACTCCGAGTGGGGCGAGAAGATCGCCGAGCTCATGGACGCCTGCGACGAGAACGTCCCGGAGCCGGTCCGCGAGACCGAGAAGCCGTTCCTGATGCCGATCGAGGACGTCTTCTCGATCACGGGTCGCGGCACGGTCGTCACCGGCCGGATCGAGCGCGGTGTGGTCAACGTCAACGAGACGGTCGACCTCATCGGCATCCAGGAGAAGGCCGTCACGACGACCGTCACCGGCGTCGAGATGTTCCGCAAGCTGCTCGACCAGGGCCAGGCGGGCGACAACGTCGGCCTGCTCCTGCGCGGCATCAAGCGTGAGGACGTCGAGCGCGGTCAGTGTGTCATCAAGCCGGGCACCAACACCCCGCACACCGAGTTCGAGGCGCAGGTCTACATCCTGTCCAAGGACGAGGGCGGCCGGCACACGCCGTTCTTCAACAACTACCGCCCGCAGTTCTACTTCCGTACCACGGACGTGACCGGCGTCGTGCACCTCCCCGAGGGCACCGAGATGGTCATGCCGGGCGACAACACCGAGATGCGGGTCGAGCTCATTCAGCCCATCGCCATGGAGGAAGGCCTGCGCTTCGCGATCCGCGAAGGCGGCCGGACCGTCGGCGCTGGTCGAGTGACCAAGATCCTCAAGTAGTAAGCACCGCGGAGCGGCGGTCGGAGCCCTCGAAAAGGGCCCGGCCGCCGCACCACGACGAGACCCAGCGGCACCTAGGAAGCAAAGGACACCGAGGCCATAATGGCGGGACAGAAGATCCGCATCCGGCTCAAGGCCTACGACCACGAGGTCATCGACACTTCGGCGCGAAAGATCGTCGAGACGGTGACGCGCACCGGCGCGAAGGTCGCGGGCCCGGTGCCGCTGCCGACCGAGAAGAACGTGTACTGCGTCATCCGCTCGCCGCACAAGTACAAGGACAGCCGCGAGCACTTTGAGATGCGCACGCACAAGCGCCTGATCGACATCATTGATCCGACGCCCAAGACGGTCGACTCGCTCATGCGCCTCGACCTTCCGGCCGGCGTCGACATCGAGATCAAGCTCTAAGGGCACCTGAGATGAGTAAGCAGAGAAAGGGCGTCCTGGGCGAGAAGCTCGGCATGACCCAGGTCTTCGACGATGAGGGCCGGATGGTTCCGGTAACCGTCGTCCAGGCTGGGCCGTGCGTCGTCACCCGGGTTCGTACGCCTGACGCAGACGGTTATTCCGCCGTTCAGCTCGGCTACGGCCAGATCGACCCGCGCAAGGTGAACAAACCCATCACCGGGCACTTCGAGAAGGCCGGCGTCACGCCTCGTCGGCACATCGTTGAGCTGCGCACCGACGACGCCTCCGAGTACGAACTCGGCCAGGAGATCACCGTAGAGGTGTTCGAGGCAGGTCAGCGCGTCGACGTCACCGGCCGTAGCAAGGGCAAGGGCACCGCTGGTGTCATGAAGCGCCACGGGTTCAAGGGCCTGAGCGCTTCGCACGGCACCCAGCGCAAGCACCGCTCGCCGGGCTCGATCGGTGGCTGCGCCACGCCGGGCCGCGTCTTCAAGGGCCTGCGCATGGCCGGCCGGTACGGGAACACCCGCACCACCGTGCAGAACCTCACCGTTCACGCCATCGACTCGGAGAAGGGACTGCTGCTCATCAAGGGCGCGGTTCCCGGTCCGAACGGCGGCCTGATCCTCGTGCGCAGCACCGCGAAGGGGGCGTAGTAAGTGACCACCAAGCTGGACATCGAGCTTGCCCCGGAGATCTTCGACGCGAAGGTCAACGTGCCACTGATCCACCAGGTGGTCGTGGCACAGCTGGCCGCGGCGCGCCAGGGCACGCACAAGGCCAAGACCCGCGGTGAGGTCTCCGGTGGCGGCAGGAAGCCGTACCGGCAGAAGGGCACCGGCCGGGCCCGTCAGGGTTCGACCCGCGCCCCGCAGTTCGCCGGCGGTGGCACCGTCCACGGCCCGCAGCCGCGCTCGTACGAGCAGAAGACCCCGAAGAAGATGAAGGCCGCCGCTCTTCGCGGCGCCCTCTCGGACCGGGCCCGTTACGGCCGCGTGCACGTGGTGTCGAACCTGATCGAGGGCGACACGCCCAAGACCAAGACGGCGCTCAGCGCACTCCGCGGCATCACCGAGGCCGAGAAGGTCATGCTGGTCCTCCACCGTGAGGACGAGCTGACCTGGGTGAGCCTGCGTAACGTCGCCGAGGTCCACGTGATCGTGGTCGACCAGCTCAACACGTACGACGTGCTGTGCAGCGACGAGATCGTGTTCACCGAGGCGGCCTACGAGGCCCTCGTGGCCCGTACCCAGAAGCGTACGAGCGGGAAGGAGGACGGCAAGTGAGCAAGATCGCCGACCCGCGCGACATTCTCATGGCGCCCGTGATCTCCGAGAAGAGCTACGGGCTCCTCGACGAGAACAAGTACACCTTCGAGGTGCGGACCGACGCCAACAAGACCCAGATCAGGCAGGCCGTCGAGTCTGTCTTCGGGGTCAAGGTGACCGGTGTGAACACCATCAACCGGCAGGGCAAGCGCAAGCGCACCCGGTTCGGCTACGGCAAGCGCAAGGACACCAAGCGAGCGATCGTCAGCCTCGCTGAGGGTGAGCGGATCGACATCTTCGGAGGGCCGGTCTCGTGACCTCTCCCTCCGCGGTCCGCGACTCCCGGCGGGAGGCGCTGACGCGCCACCACCGGACGACGGGCACCGCGGAGGGCCGGTCCGGATCGGTAATCCGTCCGAAGACAGACAAGGGATGAACGAAAAAGATGGGCATCCGTAAATACAAGCCGACGACTCCCGGTCGCCGCGGTTCGAGTGTCGCCGACTTCGTCGAGGTCACTCGTACCGAGCCGGAGAAGTCGCTGGTGCGTCCGCTCCCCAAGAAGGGCGGCCGTAACGCACACGGCCACATCACCACGCGCCACCAGGGCGGTGGGCACAAGCGTGCCTACCGGGTCATCGACTTCCGCCGTGCCGACAAGGACGGGGTGCCGGCCAAGGTCGCGCACATCGAGTACGACCCGAACCGCACGGCGCGCATCGCACTGCTGCACTACGCCGACGGGGAGAAGCGCTACATCCTCTGCCCGACCGGTGTGAAGCAGGGCGACCGCATCGAGAACGGCCCGTCGGCCGACATCAAGCCGGGTAACTGCCTCCCGCTGCGCAACGTCCCGACCGGTACGGTCGTGCACGCCATCGAGCTGCGGCCCGGCGGCGGCGCGAAGCTGGCCCGTTCGGCCGGCTCCGGCGCCCAGCTGCTGGCCAAGGAGGGCAAGTACGCCACGCTGCGTATGCCCTCCGGCGAGATGCGGATGGTCGACCTGCGCTGCCGCGCGACGGTGGGCGAGGTCGGTAACTCCGAGCAGTCCAACATCAACTGGGGCAAGGCCGGCCGCATGCGCTGGAAGGGCAAGCGCCCGACCGTACGCGGTGTCGCGATGAACCCGATCGACCACCCGCACGGCGGTGGTGAGGGCAAGACCTCCGGTGGCCGCCACCCGTCGAGCCCGTGGGGTCAGCCCGAGGGGCGTACCCGGAAGGCGAACAAGTCTTCCGACCGGCTCATCGTCCGACGTCGTAGCAAGAAGAAGCGGTAGGAGTCGACCATGCCACGTAGCCTCAAGAAGGGCCCGTTCGTGGATGACCACCTGATCAAAAAGGTGGACACCCAGAACGAAAAGGGCACCAAGAACGTCATCAAGACGTGGTCGCGGCGCTCCATGATCGTGCCCGACATGCTCGGTCACACGATCGCCGTGCACGACGGCCGCAAGCACGTCCCGGTGTTCATCACCGAGGCCATGATCGGTCACAAGCTCGGGGAGTTCGCCCCGACTCGTACGTTCAAGGGCCACATCAAGGACGACCGCCGCAGTCGGCGCTAGAACCGTAGAAGTACGAGAGCGAGGAAACAGCGATGGAAGCCAGGGCCCAGGCGCGGTACGCCCGCGTCACGCCCAGAAAGGCCCGCCGCGTGGTGGACCTCATCCGCGGCATGCAGGCCGCGGAGGCTCAGGCGGTGCTGCGGTTCGCCCCTCAAGCTGCGAGCGAGCCGGTGTACAAGGTGCTCTCGAGCGCCATCGCCAACGCCGAGCACAACAACAAGCTCGACGCCGACACGCTCTGGGTGAGCCGCGCATGGGTCGATGAAGGTCCGACCCTGAAGCGGTACCGCCCGCGGTCGATGGGACGCGCGTACCGCATCAACAAGCGCACGAGCCACATCACGGTCATTGTCGAGTCGCGGCCCGATGGCAAGAAGGCCAACGGCGCCAACAAGACGAGGAGGACCCGCTAGTGGGGCAGAAGGTAAACCCGCACGGGTTCCGACTGGGCATCACCACCGACTTCAAGAGCCGGTGGTACGCCGACAAGCTGTACAAGGACTACGTCAAGGAAGACGTGTCGATCCGCCGGATGCTGACCCGCGGCATGGACCGCGCCGGCATCTCCAAGGTCGAGATCGAGCGCACCCGTGACCGCGTCCGCGTCGACATCCACACCGCCCGTCCCGGCATCGTGATCGGCCGCCGGGGCGCGGAGGCCGACCGCATCCGCGGCGACCTCGAGAAGCTGACCGGCAAGCAGGTCCAGCTGAACATCCTCGAGGTGAAGAACCCGGAGATCGACGCGCAGCTCGTCGCGCAGGGCGTTGCCGAGCAGCTGTCCAGCCGAGTCGCGTTCCGCCGTGCCATGCGTAAGGCGATCCAGAGCGCCATGAAGAGTGGCGCCAAGGGCATCAAGGTTCAGTGCGGCGGTCGCCTCGGCGGCGCCGAGATGTCGCGCTCGGAGTTCTACCGCGAGGGCCAGGTGCCCCTGCACACGCTCCGCGCCGACATCGACTACGGCTTCTACGAGGCCCGTACGACCTTCGGCCGGATCGGCGTGAAGGTCTGGATCTACAAGGGCGAGGCGCCGACGAGCCGCGCCGAGCGCGAGGCCGCGCAGGCGAAGGAGCGTGCCGCCGGTGGCGGCGCGCGCCGTGAGCGCCCGCAGCGTCGCGGTGGCGGCGGTGGCGGTGGCGGCGGCGGTGGCGGCGGTGGCCGTCGCGGCGGCGAGCGTGGAGAGCGTGGCGGCCGGCAGCAGCAGGCCCCCGCGACCGCGTCAGCCCCGGCCGAGCAGCAGTCGACCGAGACGGCCGCGCCGTCCAGCGCGGGCGAGGGGAGCTGAGTAACCAATGCTGATCCCTCGCAGGGTCAAGCACCGCAAGCAGCACCACCCGCGGCGACGCGGTATGGCCAAGGGCGGCACGCGGGTCGTCTTCGGTGAGTACGGCATTCAGGCCGTCGAGGGCGCGTACGTGACCAACCGGCAGATCGAGGCCGCACGTATCGCCATGACCCGGCACATCAAGCGTGGCGGAAAGGTGTGGATCAACATCTACCCCGACCGTCCGCTGACCAAGAAGCCCGCCGAGACCCGCATGGGTTCCGGTAAGGGTTCGCCGGAATGGTGGATCGCCAACGTCAAGCCCGGACGCGTGATGTTCGAGCTCGCCGGTGTCCCTGAGGACCTGGCGCGCGAGGCGCTCCGCCGTGCGATGCACAAGCTGCCGATGAAGTGCAAGTTCGTTAAGCGTGAAGTGGGTGAGGCGTGATGGCCACCAACGGCCTTACCGCCGACGATCTGCGGTCTCAGCCGGACGAGGAGCTCGTCACCAAGCTGAAGGAATCCAAGGAGGAGCTTTTCAACCTCCGGTTCCAGGCGGCTACGGGTCAGCTCGAGACTCACGGACGGCTGCGCGAAGTGAAGCGGGAGATCGCCCGCATCTACACCGTGATGCGGGAGCGTGAGCTCGGAATCGTCGTGCTCACCGAGGAGCCCGTGGAGGAGTCCACCGATGAGTGACCAGAACACCGAGACGCAGACGCGGAACTACCGCAAGATCCGTGAGGGTCTCGTGGTCAGCGACAAGATGGACAAGACCGTCGTGGTCGCCGTCGAGGACCGCGTCAAGCACGCCATGTACGGCAAGATCATTCGCCGTACCACGAAGTACAAGGCGCACGATGAGTCCAACGCCTGTGGCGTCGGCGACCGGGTCCGTCTGATGGAGACCCGCCCGCTGTCCGCCACGAAGCGCTGGCGCGTCGTGGAGATCCTTGAGAAGGCCAAGTAACTGGCAGTCGCCGCCAAGCGACTGAGGATCGAATCCGCCAGGCTCAAAGTGAGAACCGGCGAGACAAACAGGAGTTGACGTGATCCAGCAGGAGTCGCGACTCAAGGTCGCCGACAACACGGGTGCGAAGGAGATTCTTTGCATCCGCGTTCTCGGCGGCTCGGGTCGGCGCTATGCGGGCATCGGCGACATCATCGTCGCGACCGTGAAGGACGCCCTTCCCGGCGCCGGCGTGAAGAAGGGTGATGTCGTTAAGGCCGTCGTCGTGCGCACCCGCAAGGAGCGCCGCCGTCCCGACGGCTCCTACATCCGCTTCGACGAGAACGCGGCTGTGCTCATCAAGGACGGCGGAGACCCGCGCGGAACGCGTATCTTCGGCCCGGTCGGCCGGGAGCTGCGTGACAAGCGCTTCATGCGCATCATCTCGCTGGCGCCGGAGGTGCTCTGATGAAGATCAAGAAGGGCGACGACGTCGTCGTCGTCGCCGGCAAGAACAAGGGCGCGACCGGCAAGGTCATCTCGGTGGACCCCAAGCGTGAGCGAGTGGTCGTCGAGGGTGTCAACCTGGTGAAGCGTCACAGCAAGGAGACCAACCAGGGGCCGCGCGGCGCCAAGGACGGTGGGATCGTCACCAAAGAGGGGCCGATCCACGTCAGCAACGTGATGCTCGCCGAGGGCGGAAAGCCCGTACGCGTCGGCTACCGCTTCGACGACGACGGCACGAAGGTTCGCATTTCGCGCCGTTCCGGTAAGGACATCTGATGACCGCCGAGACGACTACGCAGGAAGTCCCGAAGCCGAGGCTCAAGCAGCGCTACCGCGACGAGGTCGCGAAGGCGATGCAGGAGGAGTTCGGCTACGCCAACGTGATGCAGATCCCCGGTCTGACCAAGATCAAGGTCAACATGGGTGTCGGCGACGCGGCCCGCGACTCCAAGCTCATCGAGGGTGCGGTCCGCGACCTTACGACGATCACCGGCCAGAAGCCCGCGGTCGCCCACGCGCGCAAGTCGATCGCGCAGTTCAAGCTGCGCGAGGGCATGCCGATCGGCGCCCACGTGACGCTGCGCGGTGACCGGATGTGGGAGTTCCTCGACCGGCTGCTCTCGCTCGCACTGCCGCGTATCCGTGACTTCCGTGGCCTGTCGCCGAAGCACTTCGACGGCAACGGCAACTACACGTTCGGGCTCACCGAGCAGGTGATGTTCCATGAGATCGACCCGGACAAGGTCGACCGCCAGCGCGGCATGGACATCACCGTGGTCACGACCGCGACGACCGACGACGAGGGCCGGGCGCTTCTTCGGCACCTGGGCTTCCCGTTCAAGGAGAACTGACAGATGGCGAAGAAGGCTCTGATCGCCAAGGCGAACCGGAAGCCCAAGCACGCCGTGCGCACCTACACTCGGTGCTCGCGGTGCGGGCGTCCGCGCGCCGTCTTCCGCAAGTTCGGCCTGTGCCGGATCTGCTTCCGGGAGATGGCTCACCGAGGCGAGCTGCCCGGCATCACCAAGTCCAGCTGGTAACCCAGCAATCAATAATGACCAACCGGGTGCCTGAGCAAGGCATCCACGACCACGTCGAAGGTCCGCCGGCCAGGCGGAAACCGCGGCGAGGAGGGCCCAGTAGGCCATGACGATGACCGACCCGATCGCAGACATGCTGACGCGTCTGCGGAACGCGAATTCGGCGTACCACGACACCGTGGGCATGCCGTACTCGAAGATCAAGGCGCACATCGCCGAGATCCTCCAGCAGGAGGGCTACATCTCGGGCTGGAGCGTCGAGGACGCCGAGGTCGGCAAGAAGCTTGTGGTCGACCTCAAGTTCGGCCCGACCCGTGAGCGTTCGATCGCCGGACTCAAGCGGGTGTCAAAGCCGGGCCTGCGGGTCTACGCGAAGAAGGACAACCTGCCGAAGGTTCTCGGCGGTCTCGGCGTCGCGATCATCTCGACGTCCTCGGGCCTCATGACCGACCGGCAGGCCGGCAAGCACGGAGTGGGCGGGGAAGTCCTCGCCTACGTCTGGTAAGGGGAGGGAAAACAGCATGTCGCGAATCGGACGTCTGCCCATCCCCGTCCCCGGCGGCGTCGACATCAAGGTCGACGGCCAGGACGTCACGGTCAAGGGCCCCAAGGGCGAGCTGAAGCACACAGTGGCCCGCCCGATCGAGATCGTCCAGGAGGACGGCACGATCAAGGTGGGAAGGTCCAGTGACGAGGGACCGATCCGTGCTCTGCACGGCCTGACCCGGTCACTGATCAACAACATGGTCGTCGGAGTGACGCAGGGATACAGCAAGACGCTGGAGATCGTCGGCGTCGGCTACCGCGTCCAGGCCAAGGGAAGCAACCTCGAGTTCTCCCTCGGCTACAGCCACCCGATCACGGTGGAACCGCCGGCCGGTATCACCTTCCGCGTCGAGCGGCCGACCCAGTTCGTGGTCGAGGGCATCGACAAGCAGAAGGTCGGCGAAGTCGCCGCGAACATCCGCAAGCTTCGCAAGCCCGACCCGTACAAGGGTAAGGGCGTGCGGTACCAAGGCGAGCAGATCCGCCGCAAGGTCGGAAAGGCTGGTAAGTAGTCATGCCTGCGAGCAAGACACAGGTCCGGAAGCGGACCTCGTCACGCGCCGCGTCGCGGACACGCCGGCACCTGCGCGTCCGGAAGAAGATCCAGGGCAGCGCGGAGCGGCCGAGGCTGGTCGTCACGCGTTCCACGAAGCACATCTCGGCGCAGATCATCGACGACAAGGCCGGTCACACTCTCGTGTCCGCCTCGACGCTCGACGCCTCGCTCCGCACGGGCGAGGGCGACAAGTCGGCCAAGGCGCGGAAGGTCGGCGAGCTGCTGGCCACCCGGGCCAAGGAGGCCGGTGTCGGCGCCGTCGTCTTCGACCGCGCCGGGCACCGGTACACGGGCCGCATCGCGGCCCTGGCCGACGGTGCGCGTGAGGGCGGGCTGGAGTTCTGATGGTCCCGCAGCAACTGACGCACGAGAAGAGGAACCACTAATGGCAGCACCACGTCGTGGCGGCGGCGAGCGGCGCGACCGGCGTGATGATCGCCGGGGTGGCGCCGACAAGGGCCAGTCGTTCATCGAGCGCGTCGTAGCGATCAACCGCGTCGCCAAGGTCGTCAAGGGAGGCCGGCGCTTCAGCTTCACCGCGCTGGTCGTCGTCGGCGACGGCAACGGCACGGTCGGTGTCGGCTACGGCAAGGCCAAGGAGGTGCCCGCGGCGATCGCCAAGGGCGTCGAAGAGGCCAAGAAGCACTTCTTCAAGGTGCCCCGTATCCAGGGCACCATCCCGCACACCAGCCAGGGCGAGGAGGCCGCGGGAGTCGTTCTCCTGAAGCCGGCCAGCCCCGGTACCGGTGTGATCGCGGGTGGCCCCGTGCGCGCCGTTCTGGAGTGCGCGGGCATCCACGACGTCCTCTCGAAGTCGCTGGGCTCCTCCAACGCCATCAACATCGTCCACGCGACGGTGGCGGCGCTGAAGCAGCTCAACCGGCCCGAGGAGATCGCGGCCAAGCGCGGCCTGCCGATCGAGGACGTCGCTCCTGCGGCCATGCTGAAGGCGCGTGCGGCAGGCAGCGAGCCTCGGCAGGAGGTCGCATCGTGAGCAACCTGAAGATCACTCAGGTCAAGTCGCGAATCGGTGGCAAGCAGTACCAGCGTGAAACCCTGCGCAGTCTCGGTCTCAACAAGATCGGCCAGAGCGTCGTCCGCGAGGACAACGCTCAGGTGCTCGGGATGATCCAGACGGTTCGCCACCTCGTCAACGTCGAGGAGGTCGACTGATATGGGCGCAGAGACTCCGCTGCGACCGCACCACCTGCGGCCGGCTCCGGGCGCGCACAAGTCCAAGGTCCGTAAGGGCCGTGGTGAGGCGTCCAAGGGCAAGACCGCAGGACGCGGTACCAAGGGCACGAAGGCGCGCAACACGGTTCCCGTGGGTTTCGAAGGCGGGCAGATGCCGCTGATCCGACGGGTTCCGAAGCTCAAGGGCTTCAAGAATCCGTTCCGGGTTGAATATCAGGTGGTCAACCTGGCAAAACTCGCCGAGCTTTACCCCGATGGTGGCGAGGTGACGCCAGAGGACCTGGCGGCGAAGGGCGCGGTGCGCTCGGGCCGTCCGGTCAAGATCCTCGGTGAGGGTGACATCTCCGCAACGGTCCAGGTCAAGGCACATGCCTTCTCCGGATCGGCCAAGGAGAAGATCGCCGGCGCCGGTGGAAGCATCGAAGAACTGTGAGTACGAGCCCTTGCGGGATTCGCCCCCGCCATACGATGGCGGGGGCGTCACTCCCCGCGAGGGCTGTTAGAGTTCGACCGGCGGCTATCGCCGTCGCTTACCATCGACCCGGGCCCGTGAGCGGCCGAAGGCCGAAATTCGCGCAGGAGGAATGGTGCTGACCGCGTTCACTCGGGCGTTCCGAACACCCGACCTGCGCAAGAAGCTTCTCTTCACGCTCTTCATCATTGCGGTGTTCAGGCTGGGATCCCAGCTGCCGGCACCGGGCGTGAACACCGGAGCTATTCACCGCTGTGTCGACGTGGCGACCAAGGGCGCCAACGGCAATATCTACGGCTTGGTGAACCTGTTCAGCGGCGGCGCGCTGCTCAAGCTGTCGATCTTCGCGCTGGGCATCATGCCCTACATCACCGCGAGCATCATCCTGCAGCTCCTCACCGTCGTGATCCCTCGTCTGGAGACGCTCCGCAAGGAGGGCCAGGCGGGTACGACCGCGATCACCCAGTACACGCGATACCTGACGATCGGTCTCGCGATCCTCCAGGGCACCGGCATCGTCGCCATGGCGAGCACCGGCAACCTGCTGCAGGGCTGCACCGAGGACCTGCTCTGGAACAAGAACTGGTTCACCATCGTCACGCTGGTCATCGTCATCACCGCGGGTACCTCGGTGATCATGTGGCTGGGCGAGCTGGTCACGGACCGCGGCATCGGCAACGGTATGTCGATCCTGATCTTCACCCAGGTCGTGGCGGTGTTCCCGAGCGAGTTCTGGAACATCTACAAGACCAAGCACGGCTTCGTCTTCGCCATCGTGCTCCTCGTGGGCATGGCGATCGTCGCCGGTGTGGTCTTCGTGGAGCAGGCTCAGCGCCGCATCCCGGTCCAGTACGCCAAGCGCATGGTGGGCCGCCGTATGTACGGCGGCACGTCGACCTACATCCCGTTGAAGGTCAACCAGGCCGGCGTCATCCCGGTCATCTTCGCCTCGTCGCTGCTGTATCTCCCGCAGCTCGTGGTGCAGATGTGGCACAGCACGAACCCCGTGAGCACGTTCATCTCGAAGTACCTGGTCAAGGGTGACCACCCCATCTACATGGGGCTCTACTTCGTGCTGATCATCTTCTTCACGTACTTCTACGTCGCGATCACGTTCAACCCGACCGAGGTCGCCGACAACATGAAGAAGTACGGCGGGTTCATCCCGGGCATCAGGCCAGGACGGCCGACGGCCGAATACCTCGACTACGTACTCACGCGGATCACGGCGCCTGGTGCGCTGTACCTCGGAGTCATCTCGCTGGTGCCGATGGTCGCGTTCGGGCTGCTGGGCGCGAGCCAGAACTTCCCCTTCGGTGGGACCAGCATCCTGATCATGGTCGGTGTCGGGTTGGACACGGTGAAGCAGATCGAGAGCCAACTCCAGCAGCGCAATTACGAGGGCTTCCTGCGGTAGTGCGAATCGTGCTCGTGGGCCCCCCCGGAGCGGGCAAGGGGACACAGGCCCAATTCATCGCATCCCACCTGTCAATCCCGAAGATTTCGACAGGTGACATCTTCCGCGCGAACGTGAGCGGAAACACGCCTCTCGGGCAGAAGGCCAAGGAGTACATGGATCGTGGTGATCTCGTCCCGGACGAGGTCACCATCGCCATGGTGCGCGATCGGCTGGCCGAGGAGGACGCGCAGGAGGGCTTCCTTCTCGACGGCTTCCCGCGCAACGTTCCTCAGGCCGAGACCCTGAAGAAGATCCTCGCCGAGATGGACCGGCGGCTGGACCTCGTGCTCGAACTCGTCGTCGATGACGACGAGGTCGTGCGCCGGCTGTCCGGCCGCCGTACCTGCCGCAAGTGCGGGCGGATCTGGCACCTGGTCTTCGATCCTCCCGCCAAGGAGGGTGTCTGCGATGACTGCGGCGGCGAGCTGTTCCAGCGCGACGACGATCGCGAGGAGACCATCAGGCACCGCCTGGAGGTCTACCAGGAACAGACCGCACCCCTGGCGTCGTTCTACGCTGATGAGGGCATCCTCGTGGGCCTGGACGCCACCGGACCGGTCGAAGAGGTCACCAAGCGGGCGCTGACGGCGCTTCGCCGGTTCGCCGAGTAGAACCCGGCGCCGGTACGCGACCGTCGCGCTCCGCGGACGCCCGGTCGGTTCGAACCGGGTACCCCCCCGGCCTAGGTGCGGAGCGGAAGAGTGTTCAAGAAGCGTAGGCCCGCGATCCAGATCAAGTCGCGGGACCAGCTCGATGTGATGCGTGAGGCGGGCCTCGTCGTCGGGCGTACCCTCCAGCTCCTCACAGAGGCCGTGAAGCCCGGGATGACGACGGCCGACCTCGACGTCATAGCCGAGGAGTCCATCCGCTCAGCGGGCGCGACACCGTCGTTCAAGGGCTATCACGGCTTCCCGGCCAGCATCTGCACGTCGGTCAACGAGGAGATCGTCCACGGCATCCCGAGCACGGCCAAGGTGCTCAGGGACGGCGACCTCATCTCCATCGACTGCGGCGCCATCTTCGACGGCTGGCACGGTGACTCGGCGGTGACGGTTCCCGTCGGGGAGATCACCGACGAGCAGCGCCGGCTGATCGAGGTGTGCGAGGAGTCCATGTGGCGCGGTCTGCGCGCCGGGCTCGTCGGCGGGCGCCTCAGCGACATCGGTCACGCCGTGGAGACGTATGTTCGCGGCCAGGGTCCCTATGGCATCGTCGAGGAGTACGTCGGCCACGGGATCGGTACCGAGATGCACATGGACCCAGCGGTGCCCAACTACGGCGAGCCCGGCCACGGGCCCGAGCTGGTCGCCGGCATGTGCTTCGCCGTCGAGCCGATGATCAATCTCGGTACGGCCGAGACACAGGTCCTGGACGACGAGTGGACCGTCATCACCGGGGACGGCCGCCACTCGGCGCACTTCGAGCACACGTTCGCGGTCACCGAAGACGGCCCTTGGGTGCTCACCGCACTCGACGGCGGTGTCGAGAGGATGAAGGATGGCGCTCAATCCTGAGATGCGGGCCTCCGACGGCGACCGCGACCGGACCGCAGCGGCGCTGAGGGAGCACTGTGCTCAGGGGCGCATCACGGTCGACGAGCTGAACGACCGCCTCGACGCCACCTACACCGCGGTGACGATCGGCGAGCTGGAGCGGGTGACGGGCGACCTCCCCGAAGAGGACATGTACGAGCTGCCGGTCCCGGCGTCGCGGCGGTCGACGCCGGCGCGCCGCGGCACGGGCGCGGTGGCCCGGCCGGGCAACGCCGCGGGGTGGTCGATGTACGGCACCGTCACCTTGATCTGCATCGTGAGCTGGCTCATCGGGGCCGTGTCCTCGGGCGTCTGGTACCCCTGGTTCCTCTGGGTCGCCGGGCCGTGGGGCGCGATGGTCCTCGCCGGCAAGATCTTCGGCCCCCGGGGCGGCGGCCGCTGAGTCAGCCGATCGGGACGGCGGTCTCGCCGACCGTACGGAAGTGCGTCACCGCCGACCCCTCGCGGACGAGGTGCAGCGCCATTCCGGGCGGTGCGTCGGAGTAGGCCGGAGGGCCGTCGGGGTCGAGGTGTCCCTGGCGGTACGTACTCGGGCAGGTCGCGGCCACCGTTCCGGCGAAGCCCGTCACCGAACCCCCGTGCACGTGCCCGGCCAGGACGCGTACGACCTGCGAGTGGCGCGCGATCACGTCGGCCACCCGCTCGGGGTGGGCGTGGCCCATGCCGTCGACCCAGTCCACACCGAAGGCGTACGGCGGGTGGTGCATCGCCACGAGCGTCGGCGCATCGGGCGCGGCGGCGAGCGTCGCGTCGAGCCACTCCGGGTCCGACAGATCGCCGCCGTTCTCGCCGGGGATCGTCGAGTCGCAGCAGACGAGGCGTACGCCCGCCGCGTCGACCGCGTAGTTCGTCGCCGGGATCTCCGGGAACGCCGCGAGCAGCGCGGCCACGTCGTCGTGGTTGCCGGGCAGGGGATGGGCGGGCATCGGCAGGCGCGCCAGTTCCTCGCGGAGCCGCGCGTACTCGGCGGGGCGCCCGTGGTCGGCGAGGTCTCCGGTGAGCACGACGGCGTCGGGCCGCGCGGCCAGGGCGAGCACGGCGTCCACGGCGCGGCGCAGCGCCAGGACCGGACGCTCGTCCTCATCGGACAGGTGGAGGTCGCTGAGCTGTGCGATGATCGTCATGGTGCCCCAGCCCACCATGAGGGCCGGGGAATGCCCATGGCCACTGCGGTGTTCAGAAGGTGTCGTAAGTGGCCGGGTCGTCGGCGATACGCCAGGGATTTCACATTCCCACGGCCGGTGACGTACACTTCTTTGTCGGTCCTGTGTCGGCTCATGTCCGCATGCGAAACGCGTGCTTCGGACGCCCGCGCGGGCCGTTCTCCTGACGAACCGATCAGTGAAGCGCGGAGGACATGCCCAAAAAAGAAGGGGCCATCGAGATCGAAGGCACCGTCGTCGAATCTCTCCCGAACGCCATGTTCCGGGTGGAGCTAGACAACGGGCACAAGGTCCTCGCCCACATCAGCGGGAAGATGCGGATGCACTACATCCGGATCCTGCCCGATGACCGCGTGGTGGTCGAGCTCAGCCCGTACGACCTCACTCGCGGCCGGATCGTCTACCGCTACAAGTAAGCAACACCCACTGGGGTTGCCTACCCCGTGTCTGGCTGCACGGGGGTGACCCTGTTATAGAGGAGACCCAGTGAAGGTCAAGCCGAGCGTCAAGAAGATCTGCAGTAAGTGCCGCGTCATCCGCCGGCACGGCCGGGTCATGGTCATCTGTGACGACCCGCGCCACAAGCAGCGTCAGGGCTGACGCCCGCAGGCCGTGCCGGTAGGCGCGGCCGAAACAACAGGTACGTCCCGCGGCTCCCTTGATCAGGAGCGCACCCCCGGTCGGAGGCCGGGGCCTCACCCGGGCAGGGGCGAGGGGTGCGGGGCGCAGACCTCCGTGAAACAGAAGGGAACTGCCCACGATGGCACGCCTCGTTGGCGTCGACCTCCCGCGCGAAAAGCGTCTTGAGGTCGCTCTCACCTACATTTTCGGCATCGGCCGCACTCGTGCGCTCGAGACCCTGAAGGAAACCGGCATCTCCGGCGACCGGCGGGTCCACGAGCTGGGTGACGACGAGCTGGTGCAGCTCCGTGACTGGATCGACGCGAACTACAAGATCGAAGGTGATCTTCGTCGCGAGATCCAGGCGGATATCCGACGCAAGATCGAGATCGGTTGCTACCAGGGCATCCGTCACCGCCGTGGACTTCCGGTGCACGGTCAGCGCACGCAGACCAACGCGCGTACCCGCAAGGGCAAGAAGAAGACCGTGGCCGGCAAGAAGAAGACCGGCAAGAAGTAGTAGTCCCGGCCCGACCCGATCGGGCCCGCGGACCGACGACCTCCAGGAGACTTGAGAGCAGATGCCGCCAAAGAGCCGTGCAGGCGCCAAGAAGGTGCGCCGCAAGGAAAAGAAGAACGTCGCTCACGGGCACGCCCACATCAAGAGCACGTTCAACAACACGATCGTCACGATCACGGACCCGGTGGGCGCCGTGATCGCATGGGCCAGCGCCGGCCACGTGGGCTTCAAGGGCTCGCGTAAGTCGACGCCGTTCGCCGCTCAGATGGCCGCCGAGGCCGCCGCGCGCCGCGCCATGGAGCACGGCATGCGCAAGGTCGACGTCTTCGTGAAGGGCCCGGGTTCGGGCCGCGAGACCGCGATCCGGTCGCTGCAGGCGACCGGCCTCGAGGTCGGTTCCATCCAGGACGTCACCCCCGTGCCGCACAACGGCTGCCGCCCGCCGAAGCGCCGGCGCGTCTGAGTTAGGGAAGAGAGAGATGGCTCGATACACCGGCGCGGACTGCAAGCTTTGTCGCCGCGAGAAGATGAAGCTGTTCCTCAAGGGCAGCAAGTGCGACGGGCCGAAGTGCCCGATCGAGATCCGGCCCTACCCTCCGGGTGAGCACGGCCGTGGTCGTCCCAAGGAGAGCGAGCACATGCTTCAGCTTCGTGAGAAGCAGAAGGCGCGTCGCATCTACGGGGTCCTTGAGGCTCAGTTCGTGAACTACTACAAAGAGGCCAACCGCCGTACGGGCAAGACGGGTGAGAACCTGCTCAGCCTGCTCGAGCGCCGCCTCGACAACGTGGTCTACCGCGCGGGCTACGCCAAGAGCCGCGACATGGCCCGCCAGCTCGTCCGCCACGGCCACTTCCTGGTCAACGGCAAGAAGGTCGACATCCCGTCGTACCGCGTCAGCGAGCGGGACATCATCGAGGTGCGCCCGAAGTCGCTCGAGGACACCCCGTTCGTGGTGGCCCGCGCCGAGGCCGGCGAGCGTCCGGTTCCGGCGTGGATCGAGGTCGTGCCCGACAAGATGCGCATCCTCGTTCACTCGCTCCCGGTCCGTCAGCACATCGACGCGCCGGTCCAGGAGCAGCTGATCGTCGAGTGGTACGCCAAGCGCTAGCCACTCCTCCGGGCGCACGCCACCTGGCGTGCGCCCGGAACCGCAGGACCGCGGCAGTCAAATAGCGGGCGCCGCGTAGAAGAAGGAGTTTTCGCATGCTCATCGCACAGCGACCGACCCTCACCGAGGAACAGGTCGACGAGTTCCGCTCACGGTTCACCATCGAGCCGCTGGAGCCGGGCTTCGGTTACACCATCGGCAACTCGCTCCGCCGTACGCTCCTGTCCTCGATCCCGGGTGCCGCGGTCACGAGCATCCGCATCGAGGGCGTGCTGCACGAGTTCTCCACGATCCCGGGGGTCAAGGAGGATGTCACCGACATCATCCTGAACCTCAAGGAGCTCGTCGTCTCCTCCGAGCACGACGAGCCGGTCGTGATGTACCTCCGCAAGCAGGGCCCCGGCGAGGTCACCGCCGCCGACATCGCGCCGCCGGCCGGTGTCGAGGTGCACAACCCCGAGCTGCACATCGCGACGCTGAACAACAAGGCGAAGCTCGAGATGGAGCTGACGGTCGAGCGTGGCCGTGGCTACGTCTCCGCCGCGCAGAACAAGCAGCCGGGCCAGGAGATCGGGCGCGTTCCGATCGACTCGATCTACTCCCCGGTCATGAAGGTCACCTACAAGGTCGAGGCGACGCGTGTCGAGCAGCGCACCGACTTCGACCGTCTGATCGTCGACGTCGAGACCAAGCCCTCGATGCTGCCGCGTGACGCGGTGGCGAGCGCGGGCAAGACCCTCGTCGAGCTGTTCGGTCTCGCGCGCGAGCTGAACGTCGAGGCCGAGGGCATCGACATGGGCCCGTCGCCGACGGACGCCGCGCTCGCGGCGGACCTGGCGCTGCCCATCGAGGAGCTGAACCTCACGGTCCGGTCCTACAACTGCCTCAAGCGCGAGGGCATCCACACCGTGGGTGAGCTCGTGGCCCGCAGCGAGCAGGACCTCCTGGATATAAGGAATTTCGGCGCCAAGTCGATCGAAGAGGTCAAGCAGAAGCTCAACGACATGGGCCTCACGCTGAAGGACTCCCCGCCCGGGTTCGACCCGACCGCGGCGGCGGACAACTACGGCGACGAGGACCAGAGCTACGCCGAGACCGAGCAGTACTAGTACGGGACGTGGCCGGCCCCCGGGCCGGCCACAGCCCACCGACACTCGGCGGCGCCATGCGGCCCGCCGGACCGACACCGGTACCTGACACGGCCGGTGCGGGTTGAATAAGGAGAATCACCAATGCCTCAGCCCACCAAGGGCCCTCGCCTCGGCGGCAGCCCCTCGCACCAGCGCCTGATCCTGGCGAACCTCGCCACGGCGCTGTTCGAGCACGGCAGCATCAAGACGACCGAGACCAAGGCCCGGCGGCTGCGCCCGCTGGCGGAGAAGCTGATCACCAAGGCGAAGCGCGGCGACCTCGCCGCCCGGCGCCAGGTGCTCAGCATCGTCCAGGACAAGGGCGTCGTGCACACGCTCTTCACCGAGATCGGTCCTCGCTTCGAGACCCGTCCCGGCGGCTACACCCGGATCACCAAGCTCGGCCCGCGCAAGGGCGACAACGCCCCCATGGCGCTGATCGAGCTGGTGGAGGAGTCGGCGCCGACCGCGACGACCCAACGCGCCGAGGCTCCGGCCCCCAAGGCCGACGAGCCGAAGGCCGAGGAGCCGCAGGACGACGCTCCGGTGGCCGAAGAGAGCGACACCGACGAGTCAACGGCCGCCAAGGCGGATGAGGACGAGGGCAAGAAGTAGGTCACGCTTGCCACGAGCCCGCCGTGCCCTACGGGACGGCGGGCTTGTTCTTTGGGACACTAAGCCAATGGTCAGGACATGGAGAGCATGGACACGGGGCGGCCGGCAGCCGGACAGGCGGACGCGGATGATCACACGGCCGGGACGCCCTCTACTCCCATGACCGCACTAGTACGACTCCGGCTCGACATCGGCTACAACGGGGCGGATTTCGCGGGCTGGGCGCGCCAGCCCAACCGGCGCACCGTCCAGGGCGTGATCGAACAGGCCCTGGGACGCGTGCTGAGGCTCGACCCGCCACCGGTCCTCACCGTCGCCGGGCGTACCGACGCGGGCGTGCACGCGAGCGGTCAGGTGGCGCACGTCGTGCTGCCCGTCGCCGCGTACTCCCCGATCGCGGGGACCCTCCCGCGCCGCATGGCGGGCGTACTGCCGCCCGACGTACGCATCTGGCACATCGCGCAGGCGCCCGAGGGCTTCGACGCGCGGTTCTCCGCGCTGTCACGCCGCTACGTCTACTCGGTGTGCGACAACGCCGTCGGGGTCGACCCGATGCGCCGCCACGAGGTGCTGTGGCACCCGCGGCCGCTCGACCTCGACCGGATGAACGCCTCCTCGGCGCTGCTGCTCGGCGAGAACGACTTCGCCGCGTACTGCCGCCGCCGTGAGGGCGCGACGACGATACGCCGCCTGCTGCGCTGCGACTGGGACCGCGACTCCACGGGCGTCGCGCTCGGCACGATCGAGGCCGACGCGTTCTGCCACTCGATGGTGCGCTCGCTCGTCGGCGCCCTGCTCGCGGTCGGCGACAGCCGCCGCCCGATCGAGTGGCCGGCCGAGGTGCTCGCCGCGACCGAACGCGACTCCTCGGTGCAGGTGCTGCCGCCGCACGGCCTGTCACTGGAAGAGGTGACCTACCCCGTCTCGGCGCTCCTGGCCGAGCGAGCCCAGGAGACCCGCCGCGTACGCGTGCTCGGCGGCGCCTCCCCCGAGGAGCGCCACGCGAGCTAGTGGTGGGCGCGCCGGACGATGGCGCGGATGGTGGAGTCGCGGAAGCCGATGCCGGCGCTCTTCAGCGTCTTGTCGTTCTTGGCGGGCTTCTTGCCGTCTGCGTACGTCACGTAGGCGTAGGAGATGTAGCGGCCGCGCATCGTGCTGGCCGCGTAGCCGCCGGCCTGGTCGATCTTGGGCGCGCCGGTGGCCTTCATGCCGCGGAACCAGTTGTAGTGCGAGGGGTCCTGCGCCTTGAGTGCGGCGGAGGCGCCGGCGTCCGTGGGCATCACGGCGATGCCGGTCGTCACCGCGAGCTTCTTGTCGCTGGAGACGAAGGTCGCGCGGACGACGCGGCGGCAGTGCTGCCGGGTGAGCTCGGTGGCGAACGAGCCGTTCGCCGCCAGGGCGCACTGGTCGTTGATGACCGTCTTGGAGATCGTGAACGTGTGCCCGGCGATCTTGAGGGTGTTCCGCGGGAACACCTCGCCGACGGTGAGCGGCCGCGGGTCGGTCTTCTCGTCGCGGATGTCGATCGGCGGCGGCTTCGGCTTGTGCTTCGGCTTGGACTTGGCGTGGGTCGGGCTCGGCGTCGGCGTGGGTACGGGAGCCGGAGCCTGGGAGTGCGCGACCGGCTTCGGCTTGGATCCGCCGGAGAACTCCGTGACGCCCAGGACGGCCGCGCCGCCGACGAGCAGCACACCGAGGACCGCGCCGCCCGCCAGCAGCGCTCTGCGCGCCCCTGAGGGGCCGCCGAAGGGGCCACCGCCGCCAGGACCGCCGCCGGGAGGCATGCCGGGGCCGCCCGGGCCCGGATGGCCCATGTGACCCACGTTGAAGGTCGCGCCGGAGCCGAGCCGGGGGATCGGGCCGGTCGAGGTGCCGCCGAGGTCGTGCGGCGGCTCGGGCGGAGCCTCCGGTGACGTGCCGGGCGGGAGGATCGCGTCAGGGGTCAGCTCGGGGGCCGACGGCGGCTCGGAGCCGGGACCGACGCGTACGACGGCCATGGTCCGCTCGGCGTCGGGAGCCGGCGCGTCGATGACCGTACGCTCCGCTTCGTCCACCGGCGCGGCCTGCGCCGTGGAGGTGGGAGCGGCCGCGAACGGCAGGTCGCGCGGCGGCGCGGCGGCCGCGGCGTGCGGCGGCATGGCGCCGAACGGCACGCCCTGCGGCGAGCCGTTGCCCACCGGGTCGAACGGGGGCGGTGCCGTCATCGTCTTCTCTGCGTCCGGCACGTGGGTGCTGAAACGCGGGTGCGGCGGGGTCATGGTCTCCTCGGCGTCGGGCGCCACGGGTGATCCGGGAAAGGTCCGGGTGCCCGGTGCGGCGTCGGCGGCCTTGAACACGACGAGGGGGTCCCCGGCGGGTACGCCCTGCCCGAAGCTGGGTGGGGCGGACGCCGGCGGGAACGGCGGGGGGTTCGTTTCCTTCGCGTCTGAAGGAACGAAAGTCTCGTCACGGCCAGACATAAGTCACCAGAGTATTAGCAGAAGGCCGCGTTCATGACGGTTTGCCCTCCATTGACCGATAGTTCAGGGCCGGTCGCAGATTGCTGCCGAGTGTCGTGTTGCGCACGAACGACGTCACGGCCCCGTAGTACTTCGACGAGATCTTCTTGCCGCTGGGGTACTGCACCCAGCTCATGATCAGGTAGTGGCCGTCCGCCTCCGCGGTGGTGAGGGAGAGGCCATGGCCGATCTTCGCCGTGTCGCCCGAGCCGGGCAGCGGGACGATGAAGGCGTCCTTGGGGTGTGAGGCCTTCTGCGCCGCGACGGCGTCCGCCTGTGACTTCAGGTTGAGCACGCCGATGGTGCCGATGAGCGCGCCGTCGCTGAAGGTGGCGCGCAGCACCTGGTTGCACCCGGCCCTCGTCAGCGCCTTGCGGAACGACGTGCCGTGGACGCCGTCGGAGCACTTGAGCTCGTGGCGCCGCTTCGTCATGACGAACTTGTGGCCGCTGCCCTTGAAGGTGTGCGCCTTGAAGACCTCGTTGAGCGTCAGCATCTTCGGGTCGGTCGTACGGCTGCCCAGGCGGTCGCCCTTGCCGGTCGGTGACGGCGTGGGAGTCGGGGCGGCGGACTTCGGCGGCGCCGTGGCGGCCTGCGAGCCCGCGGTCGTCTTCGGCTTGGAGTCGCCGCCGCCGGAGGTCAGCGCCAGCGCCGCGCCTCCGCCGACCACCACGACGCCGGCGACGATCGCCGCGCCGATGATGAGCTTCTTGCGGTCGGGGCCGGCGCTGAAGTCGTCGTCGGGGTACGGCTCGTCGCCGTACCCGCCGCCGCCGAAGCCCTGCTGGTCGCCGTACGGCTCGTAGGGAGCCTCGTACGGGGGCTCGTCCTGCGGACCGCCGTAGGAGGGGCCGCCGTACGTGGGCTGCTCGGAGGGCTCACCGCCGTACGGAGAGCCCTCGCCGGAGCCGTAGGGCGGCGGCTGCTCCTGGCCGCCACCGCCGTACGGGAAGCCTTCCTGGGGAGGGCCGCCGTACGGCGAGTCGTCATAGGGGGAGTTGCCGCGAGAGCCGCGATTGGAGGCGGAACCGCCGTCGGCGGCCTCGTCTCCGGCCGGGCCGTACGGCGACTGCGGCGGCCGGGGAGAGCCCCAGCCGCCGGGTTGCTGCTGATCACCCGGAAATCCCATGAAAGCGACCCTACCGGCTCGTATCAGGTGATCAGGCGGGTTACTTGAAGCCGAAGTCCTGTGTCCACCACGGGCCGCCCTGGCCGGTTTCGACGCCGATCCCGACCGCCTTGAGGCTGCAGTTCAAGATGTTGGCGCGGTGGCCGGAGCTGTTCATCCAGCCGTCCATGACCGCCTTGGCGGTGGCGTATCCCTGGGCGATGTTCTCCGCGCCGGGGCTGGTGTAGCCGGCCGCCTTGATCCGGTCCCACGGCGTCCTGCCATCGGGCGAGTTGTGGTCGAAGTAGTGCTTCAGGTGCATGTCGACGGAGTGCGCGCGTGCGGCGGAGCGCAGGCGCGAGTCCACCCGCAGCGCGGAGCATCCGTGCAGGGCGCGCTGGGCGTTCGTCAGCTTTACGGCCAGGTCCTCGATGGACAGGCCCTTCGTCGACGTCGCGGACGGGGGAACCGCGGAGGTCTTCGACGGGGTCGCGTGGTGCGCCTTGGGCCGCTGCGCCATCGCCTTGGACATCTCGGGAGCCGAAGGCGTCGGGGTGGCGGCCGGTTTCGCCGAGCCCTCGGGGCGCGGGGCCACGACGGCGTCGGTCACCGGAGGCGGCGACACGGGAGAGGTGTGCGCGCTGGTCACATAACGATTCGCCGCGATTCCACCGGCGACGAAAATCGCGATGGCCACGAGTACGAACGCCTGGACCCGGCGTTTTGTCGGGATCACACGCTTGGCGGACAGGGGGTCCTCCAGGGGGGCTGGGGAGGACCAGCACTATATGGGTCTAAACCGGGTTTCGGGAGTCTGTTCGGAAGTAATCGCTGGTATATGCTGTGAAAGAGACGTCCATGTGATCGTCCCGCACGACGGCAGGAGGCGGCTGAGGCCGTCCACTTTGACCCACCGGTGAGTGGGCCGGTATCCTGCCAGTTCGTTGTGTGTGTCAGCGTGCCCGTATTCCGGACCGCTCGACCCATCGGGCCCGTGACGGTATCTGCCGTCCAGGAGGGTCCTGTCTCTGTAGTCAGACCGAAACGAAGGCTTACGACCGTGCGCACCTACACCCCTAAGCCTGCTGACGTCGAGCGTCAGTGGCACGTCATCGACGCGACCGATGTCGTGCTGGGCCGGCTCGCCAGTCAGGTCGCGACACTGCTGCGGGGTAAGCACAAGCCGATCTATGCGCCGCACCTCGACACGGGCGACTTCGTCATCATCGTCAACGCCGACAAGGTGGCGCTCTCGGGGAAGAAGCTCGAGCAGAAGAAGGCATACCGTCACTCCGGCTACCCCGGTGGTCTGCGGGCCATGAGCTACGCCGACCTGATGGAGAAGCACCCCGAGCGCGCCGTCGAGAAGGCGATCAAGGGCATGCTTCCCAAGAACAGCCTTGGCCGGAAGATGTTCGGCAAGCTGAAGGTCTACACCGGTTCCGAGCACCCGCACCAGGCTCAGCAGCCGGTGCCCTACGACATCAAGCAGATCGCGCAGTAACGCGCGTCGTCGAGACAGATCCAGAGGAGTACCGTGGCTGAGTCCACCGGCGTCGAGACGCCCGTCGAGGGCGCCGAGTTCGAAGAGTACGTGGGGGACTACACCTCCGAGTCCGCGGAGGTCGTGGTCGAGGAGACCCCTCGTCCGGTGCTGACCGGTCCGGCCGCCGGCACTGGCCGCCGCAAGGAGGCGATCGCGCGCGTCCGCATCGTCCCGGGCACCGGCAAGTGGACGATCAACGGTCGTCCCCTGGACGCCTACTTCCCGAACAAGGTCCACCAGCAGATCGTCAACGAGCCTTTCGTGACGCTCGGCCTGGAAGACCAGTTCGACGTGATCGCGCGGATCAACGGCGGCGGCGTTACGGGCCAGGCGGGCGCGCTGCGCCTCGGCATCGCCCGCGCCCTGCAGCTCGTCGACCCCGACAACCGCCCGCCGCTCAAGAAGGCCGGCTTCCTCACCCGTGACGCGCGGGCGAAGGAGCGCAAGAAGTACGGCCTGAAGAAGGCGCGTAAGGCCCCGCAGTACAGCAAGCGTTGATCGACCCTGTCCGGCGATCTTTCCTGCGCTCCGGCGCTGGGAAGATCGCCTGATGGGCTTCCGGCGGTTCTGCCCACTCGGCAGGGCCGCCGCATCGCTTTGTTCGACCTGTTTTACGGCCGGCGCCCGGGGCCTGCCCCGGGACATGATCAATCCATGCGTGTGACCGTGGGGTGTTTGTAGTGGCGCGTCTGTTCGGAACCGACGGAGTCCGAGGGGTCGCCAACCGCGATCTCACGTCCAAGCTCGCGCTAGACGTGGGGGTCGCGGCCGCACGCGTCCTCGGCGAGGTCGGCGCGTTCGAGGGGCACCGCCCGGTCGCGGTCGTGGGCCGAGACCCGCGCGCCTCCGGTGAGTTCCTGGAGGCCGCCGTCGTCGCGGGCCTCGCGTCCGCGGGTGTCGACGTGCTGCGGCTCGGCGTCCTGCCGACGCCCGCCGTCGCCCACCTCACGCGGTCGCTCGGCGCCGACCTCGGCGTGATGCTCTCCGCCTCGCACAACCCCGCGCCGGACAACGGAATCAAGCTGTTCGGCCGCGGCGGCAACAAGCTTCCCGACGACATCGAGGACCAGATCGAGGACCACCTCGGTCAGGACTGGGCCGGCCCGGTCGGCTCCGGCGTCGGGCGCGTACGCGAGGCGCAGGGCGAGGTCGAGAGCTACATCGCGCACCTGCTGTCCACGCTGCCCACCTCGCTGGAGGGCCTGCGCGTCGTCGTCGACTGCGCGCACGGCGCCGCGTCCGGGGTCTCCCCGGAGGCGATGCGCCGCGCCGGGGCGTCCGTCGTCGCGATCGGCGCCTCGCCGGACGGCCTGAACATCAACGAAGGCTGCGGCTCCACGCACCTTGAGGCCCTGCAGCGCGCCGTGCGCGAGCACGGCGCCGACGCCGGCATCGCCCACGACGGCGACGCCGACCGCTGCCTCGCGGTCACCGCCTCCGGCGAGGCCATCGACGGCGACCAGATCATGGCGATCCTCGCGACCGAGCTGCGCGACGCGGGCAAGCTGCCCGGCGACACCGTCGTGGCGACCGTGATGTCCAACCTCGGGTTCCGGCTCGCCATGCGCGAAGAGGGCCTGAACGTCGTCGAGACCACGGTCGGCGACCGCTACGTCCTTGAGGCCATGAGGGCCGGCGGCTTCACCTTCGGCGGCGAGCAGTCCGGGCACGTGATCATGCTCGACCACGCCACCACCGGCGACGGCGTGCTGACCGGCCTGCACCTGATGGCCACGGTCGCGCGCCGCGGGCGCCCGCTCGACGAGCTGGCCAAGGTCATGACGCGCCTGCCGCAGGTGCTGATCAACGTCAAGAACGTCGACAAGACGCGGGCGAAGACCTCTCCGGAGCTCACCGAGGCCGTACGCACCGCCGAGGCCGAGCTCGGTGACACCGGGCGGGTCCTGATCCGCCCCAGTGGCACCGAGCCGATGGTCCGCGTCATGGTCGAGGCCGCCGAGGAGGACCAGGCCCGTGCGATCGCCGGCCGCCTCGCCGACGTCGTCCGCAGCGTCCTCTAGTCGGAGCCGGTCACGGACAGGGTGCGCAGCTTCCAGCCCGCGTACACCACGCCCACGACCGTGAGGGCGATCAGTAGCGGCACCGCGGTCGTCGCCGACACGTCGGACTTGACCGCGGTGGCGTCGGTGAGCTTGTCGGTGACCGTGATGGCCCACTGCCTGATCGACAGGGTCTTGGCGCCCGGGGCGTACCTCGCGATGAGGTTCTCCCAGACCAGGGCGTAGATCAGGCCGATCGTCACGGCGAACCTCGTCATCACGGCGACGGCCAGGAACAGCGCGCAGTAGGCGATGCCGCCGACCAGCGCGCCGATCGCGAAGCCACTGGCCAGCCCGGCCGTGAGGCCGGTCAGGATCAGGCCCGAGATGAAGATCGGGATGACGCAGAACAGCGTGGTGAGCACCACCGCGACGGCGTACTTCGTGGTCGTGATCATCGGTCGTGAGATCGGCTTGGTCAGGAGGTACATGATCTGGCCGTCGTCGATCTCCGGCGCCAGTACGCCGGTGCCCAGCAGCAGCGCGAGCAGCGGCAGCAGCGCGCCGAGCCCGAACTGGGTGAGCAGCGCGTTGGCCGTGTCGAGGTCGTTGTTGTGGGTGACCCGCAGGCCGACGCTGAGCAGCAGGATCACCGCGGGCAGCAGGAAGAGCAGGATCGCGCGGCGGCGGCCGAGCATGCCGCGGAACGTGATGTAGGCGATGGTATTCACGAGGCCACCAGGTAGGAGAAGACGCTTTCGAGGGACTCGTCGGCCGGGGAGACCTCCCACAGGTGGATGCCCGTGTGGCGGGCCACCTGCGGCAGAAGCTGGGCGAACCTGTGGAAGTCGATGGCTTCGATCTCCAGGCCGTCCTTGGTCAGCTCGACGCCTCGCGTGGAGGCGTCGGCGATCAGCGCCGCCGCCAGCCGCCGGTCGTCGCTGGAGCGGACCGAGAACATGTGCGGCCGGTCGGTCATCAGCCGGCGGATGGCGCGGAAGTCGCCGGAGGCCGCGTGGCGGCCCGCGACGATCACTTCGATGTGGTGCGCGAGGCGCTCGACCTCTTCGAGGATGTGCGAGCTGAACAGGACCGTACGGCCCTCGGCCGCCATGCCGCGGATCAGCTCCATGAGCTGGATCCGCTGGCGGGGGTCCATGCCGTTGAACGGCTCGTCGAGCAGCAGCACCGGGGGGTCGTGGACCAGCGCGGAGGCCATCTTGATGCGCTGCTTCATGCCCTTGGAGTAGGTGCCGATGGTCCGGTCGGCGGGGTCGGTCATCTCGACCATGGCCAGCGCGCGCTCGGCGGCCTTGCCCGGCTCGTCGAGCTTGTGCAGCTTGGCCATCGAGCGGACGAACTGGCGCCCGGTCAGGAAGTCGTACGCGGCCTCGCGCTCGGGCACCAGCCCGATGTCGCGGTAGACCGAGGGGTTCTTCCAGATCCGGCGGCCGTCGATGCCGACCTGGCCGCTGGACGGAGGCAGGAAGCCGCCCATCATGTGGATGAGCGTGGACTTGCCGGCGCCGTTCGGGCCGAGCAGCCCCGTGACGCCGGGGCCGACGGTCATCGTGATGCCGTTGACGGCCACGACGTTGCCGTACCACCGGGACACGTCCCGAAGTTCGAGGACGCTCACTGGGCACCCGCCTTGCGGAATCGAAGGTGCAGGATCACGAGGGCGCCGGCCACGACGGCGACGCACATGAGGAGGAACACCGGGCCGCCGAGGCCGCCCGGCGGTGGTTCGGGCGCGGACCGTTTGGCTCCGAGCGCCCAGACCTGCACGCCGTCGACCAGGTCGAACGGCGTGAACAGGCTGGCCCATCGCGCCACGCCGAACTGCGTCTGGCTCTCGGCGATGCCCTGGACGGTCGAGACCGCCGCGGTGCTGATCAGGTAGACGGCCATGACGGCGGTGATGCCGAACCCGCGGCGCGGCGTGAAGGCCGCGACGACCAGGCCGAGCGCGGCGAGCACCAGCGCGAAGATCAGGCTGCCCGCGAGCCCGGAGAAGAAGTGCAGCGTGTGGGAGCCGAGGTGCTTCTGCTTGGTCGCGAGCGCGCCGGCGAACAGGATGATCAGCGGCGTCGCCATCATGATCAGCAGCGCCGCCACGAGCGCGCCGTACTTGGCCAGCACGTAGTCCATCCGGGACAGCGGACGGGAGAAGTACAGCGGCGTGACGTGGAAGCGCAGGTCGCGCGAGGCCAGCACCGGCGCCTGCGCGGCCAGGAAGATCGCGATCAGGGGTTGCAGGTAGATGGCGTACGCGGAGTAGCGGATCAGGGGGACGGGCGTGTCGGGGCGTACCGAGTTGGCGAACGCCGTGATCGCGATGCTGATCGCCGACGGCAGCAGCATCATCGCGAACAGCGTGAACGGCATGATCTTGGTCTTGCCGGGGCGCCCGAGCCCGTACGCCGCGCGCAGGTTGTGCACGAACAGGGAGCGGACGGCGTATGCGCGGCCCAGGCGTGGGCCGTCGTAGTGCCGGTAGCCGATGTCGTGGATGACGCTCGTCATGCGGAGAAGACCTCTTCGATCCGGTGGCGGCGGTTCTCCATGCGGACGAGGGCGAGACCCAGGTCGGCGACGGAGTCGCGCACGACGTCGTAGGTGCTCTCACCGGCGATGTCGATGAGCAGGATGCGGCCGTCGGGGATGACCTTCAGGCCGGTTTCGGCGAGGCGGTGGCCGAGCTTGTCCATGTCCTCTTCGACCTCGACGGCCAGCACGCCGCTGACCTCGGTGAAGGCGGCGACGGCCTGGGACCGCAGCAGGCGTCCGCCGTCGATGATCACGAGGTGGCCGGCGACGCGTTCGAGCTCGCCGAGGAGGTGGGAGGTGACGAGCACGCTGATGCCGAACTGGCCGCCGATGCGCCGGATCAGCGCGAGCATCTCGTCGCGGCCGGCCGGGTCGAGGCCGTTGGTGGGCTCGTCGAGGAAGATGAGTTTCGGGTCGTGCACGAGGGCCTGGGCGAGCTTGACGCGCTGGCGCATGCCGGTGGAGTAGCCGCCGATCGGCCGGTAGCGCTCCTCGTACAGGCCGACGTGGCGCAGGGTGTCGGCGGCGCGCTCGCGTGCGGCCGTGGCCGGCAGGCCGGACACACGCGCCGCGTGGACGATGAACTCGGTGGCGGAGACGTCGGGCGGCAGGCAGTCGTGTTCGGGCATGTAGCCGACCAGCTCGCGGATCTTCATCGACTCACGGACCGTGTCGAAGCCGAGAACGGTCGCCTGCCCGCCGGACGGCTCCAGGAGCCCCAGCAGGATCTTGATGAGGGTCGACTTGCCCGCGCCGTTGGCACCGACGAGCCCGACGACGCCGGGTTCGATGTCGACGGTCAGGTCGTCCAGGGCGAGCACGCCGGGGAAGCGCTTGCCAAGGCCCCGGGTGGCGATGATGGACATGAGCCGAACCTAATGGATCGATTTCCAGCCCGTCGTCACTCTTACGCACTATGCGTTCCCCGTCTTCAGGATGACGGAGCCTCCTCCGTAGAGGTAGCCCAGGGTCGTACGGGCCTGTCGCCACTTTGTCCGCATGCATCCGCATAAAGCGGGCATATGATCCGCCAAAAAGATCTTGGACGGTGGACGAAATGGCGTTGCGGTCGCGGATGACGAAGGTGGCGATGGTCGTACCGGCGGCGGTGATGGTCGCCGGATGCTCGGGGAACATCTCGTTGAACGGTTCCGATCCCTCGGCGTCCTCCTCGCACAAGGGGTCGTCGCACAGCGGCTCGTCGGGCGGGAAGGGCGACGAGAAGACGGCGCGTAAAGAGCTGGCGAAGCTGAAGGACGCCTCGCCGGACTCCATGAGCGGCTACTCACGTGACCAGTTCGGCGTCGCGTGGAAGGACGTCGACCACAACGGGTGCAGCACCCGCGACGACATCCTGGCCCGCGACCTGGACAAGGTGAAGAAGCGCGACAAGTGCGTGGTCATCTCCGGTGACCTGGACGACCCGTACACCGGCAAGAACATCACCTTCAGCAAGACCCACGCGATGGAAGTGCAGATCGACCACGTCTTCCCGCTGGGTCTCGCCTGGCAGATGGGCGCCTCGCACTGGACCAAGGACAAGCGCACCCAGCTCGCCAACGACCGCGACAACCTGCTCGCCGTCTCCGGGCGCCCGAACGAGCAGAAGGGCGACAAGGGGCCGTCGGAGTGGCAGCCGCCGAAGAGCTTCGAGTGCACGTACGCGGAGAAGTTCGTCGCCGTGGCGGACGAGTACAGCCTGACCGTGACCAAGGCCGACCACTCGGAACTGACCACGATGCTCGACACCTGCTGACGGGATATTTGTACTGAGACCCACGGGATGGACGGCTCTGCCGCGCGCGTACGCGCGTCGAACAGACTGAGGGCCGGTCGTCACCCGGAGGGAATCGCATGCGCGTCAGAGGCATCAACTACGACACCGGGTTCTTTCCCGGCGGCTACCACTCGCGTGAGTCCTTCGACGCGGGCGTCGTCGAGCGTGAGATGCGGATCATCGCCGACGACCTGCACTGCACGGCCGTCCGGATCTCCGGGGGAGATCCGGCCCGGCTGAGCGTCGCGGGCGAGAAGGCGGCGGAGGCCGGCCTCGACGTGTGGTTCGCGCCGTTCCCGTGCGAGATGTCGCCGGAGCGGCTCCTGCCGTTCTTCGCCGACTGCGCCGACCGGGCCGAGGATCTGCGGCGCGGGGGCACGCGGACCGTACTGGTCACCGGCTGCGAGCTGAGCCTGTTCGCCTCCGGGTTCATCCCCGGTGAGAGCCTCGACGAGCGGATCGAGAACCTCTCCACCGGCAAGGACGGCCTGTGGGCGTCGCTCGGCGACGTGATGGCCGGTCTCGACGCCTTCCTCGCCGGGGCGAACGCCGTCGTCCGCGAGCGGTTCGGCGGCCCGGTGACGTACGCCGCCGGGCCGTGGGAGCGCATCGACTGGAGCGGCTTCGACTACGTCGGCGTGGACGCCTACCGCGACGAGCGCAACGCGCCGCGGTTCCGCGAGGAGATACGCGAGCACGCCCGGCACGGCAAGCCGGTCGTGGCGACCGAGTTCGGCTGCTGTACCTACCGCGGCGCGGGGGCGCGCGGTGGGATGGGCTGGATGATCGTCGACCGCGACTCCGAGGACGGCCGCCTCGACGGGGAGTACACGCGCGACGAGGCCGAGCAGGTCGTCTACCTGCGCGAGCTGATGGAGGTCTTCGAGCAGGAGGGGCTGGAGGGGGCGTTCTGGTTCACGTTCGCCGGGTACTCCCTGCCGCACCGGGCCGACCCGGCGTACGACCTGGACATGGCCTCGTACGGCGTCGTCAGGATGCTCGCCGAGGGGACCGGCGTCGCGTACCCCGACCTGGCCTGGGAGCCCAAGGAGGTCTTCCACGCCCTGGCCGCGATGTACAAGGCCTAGCGTTCGGCGAGGTCCAGCAGGGCGGTGACGGACCGCCAGTTGCGCATCGTGCCGGGCACCTTGAGGCGGCGGGTCAGGAGCGGCGGGAGCTTCGCGCGGCCGGTGCCGTTCGGGAGGTGGAGGTAGACGTCGCGGCCGGCGACGACCATCTCCTCCGGGGCGTACGCGGCGGGGTCGAGGTCCTTCAGGCGGTCCGGGGGCGGCGGCTCGTACAGGAAGAGCACGGAGGTCTTCGTCGGGTCGCCCACCTCCAGCGGGTTGGCGTCGACGAGGGCGCGCAGCTCGGCGGCCGTGCGGAGGATGACCTCGGTGGTCAGGCCCAGCTCGGCGGCGAGGCGCTCCCCGATCTCGGCGGTGACCTCGTCCGCGTCGCGCCCGGGTGCGGTGAGGACGGCATTGCCGCTCTGCAGGTAGGTCTCGACACCCGTGTACCCGAGGCCGGTCAGCGCCTCGCGCAGCGCCGGCATGGCGATCTTCTTGTGGCTGCCGAGGTTCACCGCGCGGAGCAGTGCGATGTACCGGGTCATTCGACGGTGACGGACTTGGCGAGGTTGCGGGGCTGGTCGACGTCGTGGCCCTTGGCCGTGGCCAGCTCGCAGGCGAACACCTGAAGCGGGATCGTCGCGACCAGCGGCTGCAGGAGCGTCGGCACGGCGGGGACCCGGATCAGCGTGTCGGCGTACGGCGCGACGGTCGCGTCGCCCTCCTCGGCGATCACGATCGTGCGGGCGCCGCGGGCGCGGATCTCCTGGATGTTGGAGACGATCTTGTCGTGCAGCAGCGGACGCGCGCGCGGCGGCACGACCACGACGACCGGCAGGCCCTGTTCGATCAGGGCGATCGGGCCGTGCTTCAGCTCGCCGGCGGCGAAGCCCTCGGCGTGCATGTACGCGAGCTCCTTGAGCTTCAGCGCGCCCTCCATCGCCACCGGGAAGCCGACGTGGCGGCCGAGGAACAGCACGCAGCGCTCGCCGGCCAGCGACCGGGCGAGCTCGCGTACGGGCTCTACGGTGCTCAGCACCTGCTGGACCTTCTCCGGCATCGTGCCGAGGAGCTGGATCATGGCGAAGACCTCGTCGCCCCACGCCGTGCCGCGTACCTGCGCGAGGTAGAGCGCGATCAGGTAGACGGCCACGAGCTGGGTGAGGAACGCCTTGGTCGAGGCGACCGCGATCTCCGGGCCGGCGTGCGTGTAGAGCACGCCGTCGCACTCGCGCGGGATCGTCGAGCCGTTGACGTTGCAGATGCCGAGGACGCTGGCCCGCTGCTCGCGCGCGTGGCGTACGGCCATGAGGGTGTCCATGGTCTCGCCGGACTGGGAGATCGCGATCACCAGCGTGGAGCGGGTGAGGATCGGGTCGCGGTAGCGGAACTCGCTGGCCAGCTCGACCTCGCACGGGATCTGCGCCCAGTGCTCGATGGCGTACTTGGCGATCATCCCCGCGTGGTGCGCGGTTCCGCAGGCCACGATGATGATCTTGTCGACGTCGCGCAGCTCGTCGTCGGAGAGCCGCATCTCATCGAGGCTGAGCCGACCGTCGGCGCCGACCCGGCCCAGCAGCGTGTCGGCCACCGCCTGCGGCTGCTCGGCGATCTCCTTCAGCATGAAGTAGTCGTGACCGCCCTTTTCCGCGGCGGAGACGTCCCAGTCGACGTGGTACTCCTTCACCTCGGCCGGGGCGCCCGCGAAGTCGGTGACGGTCACGCCGGACGGCCGCAGCTCCACGACCTGGTCCTGGCCCAGCTCGATAGCGTCGCGGGTGTGCGCGATGAAGGCGGCGACGTCGCTGGCGAGGAAGTTCTCGCCGTCGCCCACGCCGACGACGAGGGGGGAGTTGCGCCGGGCGCCGACGACGAGGTCGGGCTCGCCCGCGTAGACCGCGACCAGCGTGAACGCGCCCTGGAGGCGCCCGCAGACGTGCCGCATCGCGTCGGCCAGGCCCGTGCCCTTGGCGACCTCCTCCTCAAGGAGGTGGGCGACGGCCTCGGTGTCGGTGTCGGAGGACAGCTCGTGGCCGCGGCGCTCCAGCTCGTCGCGCAGGGCGGCGAAGTTCTCGATGATGCCGTTGTGCACGACCGCGACCGCGCCGGTGCAGTCGGTGTGCGGGTGGGCGTTGCGGTCGGTCGGCGGACCGTGGGTCGCCCAGCGGGTGTGGCCGATCCCGGCGTCGGGTGCGCCCGTACGGGTGTCCGGCGCGGCCTCGGCGAGGGCGTCGCGGAGGTTCACGAGCTTGCCGGCGCGCTTGGTGACGGACAGTTTGCCGTCGGTGAGCACCGCGGCGCCCGCGGAGTCGTACCCGCGGTATTCGAGCCTTGCCAGCCCGCCGACCACCACGTCGAGGGCGGACTGCGAGCCGACGTACCCCACGATTCCGCACATGGGCGCCACATTAATGGGTCCAGGTGAACGGGTAGACCACCGCCGCGCAAGCGAATGGGCGGAACAGAACAAATCCCTCGATACCACTGGTGAGGCTAGGGTCATCGGTCATGACCACAGCCGGTGAGGGCACCCCCAGCCCGTACGTCGAACTCGGCCGGGAGGCCTGGCGTTCGCTGCGCGAGGGAAGGCCGCTTCCACTCACCACCGACGAACTGGAGGCCCTCCGCGGGCTGAGCGACCCGATCGACCTCGACGAGGTGACGGACGTCTACCTCCCGCTGTCGCGGCTGATCGACCTGTTCGTGGCCGCCGACGCGCGGCTGCGCGACACCGTCGGCACGTTCCTCGGCGAGCCGGTGGCGCCCACGCCGTTCATCATCGGCGTCGCGGGCAGCGTCGCCGTGGGCAAGTCCACGGTCTCCCGGCTGCTGCGCAACCTGCTCGCCGCCGGCCCGGGACGCCCGAACGTCGAGCTGGTCACCACCGACGGCTTCCTCTACCCCAACGCGGTGCTGGCCGAGCGCGGGCTGATGCAGCGCAAGGGGTTCCCGGAGTCCTACGACCGCCGGTCCCTGCTGAGGTTCGTCTCGGAAATCAAGGCGGGCGCCGCCGAGGCGTCCATGCCGGTGTACGAGCCGTTGATCTACGACATCGCGCCCGGCGCGCGCAAGACGGTGCGGCGGCCCGACATCCTGATCGTCGAGGGCCTCAACGTCCTGCAGAGCGCCAAGCCGGGCGGGCTCGCGGTCTCGGACCTGTTCGACTTCTCGATCTACGTCGACGCGCGCGTGAACGACATCCGCGAGTGGTACGTCGACCGCTTCTTCGCGCTCCGCCGCACGATCTTCACCGACGAGCGTTCCTACTTCCACCCGTACGCCGAGGTCGACGCGGAGGAGGCGGCCGACCACGCCGAGCGGCTGTGGCGCGACATCAACGAGGTCAACCTCGTCGCGAACATCCTGCCGACACGGGCCCGCGCGACGCTGGTGCTGTTCAAGGACCACGACCACCGGGTCGGCCGGGTGCGGCTGCGCCGAATCTGAGGAGGTCCGATGGCCACCGCCGTCGCGGATGACGGATACAGGCTCTGGTACGAAGCGACGGGGAGCGGGCCGGCGATCATCTTCCCGGCCAGGTTCCGCGCCGAGCAGGCCGCCCTGGGCGCGGCGCTGGCCGGCGGCCACCGGGTCGTCCGCTACAAGCCGCGGCAGGTCGTGGGGCTGCTGGAGCCCGAGGAGGAGTCCGGCGGTCCCTGGGAGCCGGCCACGTGGTCACGGTTCCCGGTCGAGATGGAGCTGGCCGACCTGCACACCGTGGCGGACGCCGCCGGTGTCGGCGGGGAGTTCGTGCTGGCCGGGTACTCCGGCATGGGGGCGCTGGCCGGTTTCCTCGCGGCCGTCAGCGATCGCGCCGCCGGGCTCATGGTCGGCGGGTTCCCCCTGCTGTCGGGCTGTGACTACTGGCTCGGGTACGTCGAGGGCGCACGCGCGGGCCTGCTCCAAGCCGGTCTGGCGGCCAAGGCGGACGAACACCACATGGGCGTCCTGATGTACCGCGAGTGGGCCGGGCGCGACGACACGGACGCCCTGAAGGCGCTGACCGGGCCGAAGATCCTCTGGTACGGCGCCCGCGACGGCGAGGAGGAGTGCCGGATGCGCGACGTGCTCGGCGGCGCGGTCATCGCCCGGCGGGTCCGCGAGACGACCGGCGACCTGCGCGCGGCGGGTTTCGAGGTGATCGAGCTCGACGGCCTCGACCACATCGCGGGGCTGTCCACGACCGGCGTGGTCGCGCCGAGGCTGTCGGAGGCGCTCGCCTCGGCGGGGTGGTAGCCGCCGCCGTCAGGGCGTTCGAAAGGCGGGCGGCTGTGCCTCCGCCCGCCTTTCGCCCCCTTGTTTCCCCCTGCCCGCCACCTCACGGACCCCGGCGTCTGCGTTGGATGGGATACCCGCGATACCTCGCCCGAGCGAAGGAATACCGCTTTCGGGGTTGTCTCCGACCCACGAGGCGCTACGTTGCGTCCGTTCGGTTTCGGGCATGTCCTAAATTAGGAGTTTTGTCCGGTCCGTGTCAAGGGTCTGTCTAAGGTTTGTAGGATAGAGGACATGGAGGGCGAGGCCGTGATGCTCCGCATCGGCGAGGTCAGCCGGCGGCTCGGCGTCAGCGCTCACGTGTTGCGAGCATGGGAGCGGCGATACGGCGTCCTGCACCCCGTACGCTCCGAGAACGGCTACCGGCTCTACTCGGAGCTCGACGAGAGGCGCATTCGCGCCATGCAGACCTACCTCGCGCGCGGCCTGTCCACCTCCGAGGCCGCGCTGGCGGCGCTGGCCGAGATTCCCGCGCCCACCACCGAGCCGTCCCCGCTCCCCGAGCCGCCCCGCCACGCGCCCGAAGAGCATGGCGACCACGAAGACCTCCCCAGGAGCCTGGACAAGCTCGCCCGCTCGCTCGACCGGTTCGACGAACCCGCGGCCGAGACCCTGCTGGACCACCTGCTGTCCGGCTTCACGGTGGAGACCGTCCTGCGGAAGGTCGTCCTGCCCCTCCTGTACGAGCTGGGCGAGCGCTGGAGCAGCGGTGAGATCAGCGTCGCCCAGGAGCACTTCGCGGCCAACGTCGTGCGCGGGCGCCTCGCCGGCCTGTGCCGCGGATGGGGGCGGGGCACCGGTCCACGCGCGCTCCTCGCCTGCGCGCCCGGCGAGCTGCACGACATCCCGCTGCTGGCGTTCGGCGTCGTGTTGTACCGGAACGGCTGGCGGGTCGGCTTCCTCGGCTCGGGGCTGCCGCTGTCCGACGTGATCCGTACGGCGACCGACTCGCCGCCCCGCGTCACCGTCCTGTCGGCCGTCACGCCCAAGCGCTTCGACGGGCTGGCCGCGGAGATGCGCAGGCTCGCGCGGGTGGCGCCGCTCGCCATCGGCGGACGCGGCGCCACCCGGGAGATCGCGCGCGCCGGTCACGCGCGCCTTCTCAGCGGTGACCTGGTCACCGAGGCCGAGCGCCTGGAGCGGTCGCTGCCCGCCCAGGCGCCCGCGTGACCAGCGGAAGGGCGATGACCGCCGCGACCAGCGACGTACCGGCCAGCACCGAGCTCGTGACCGCCAGGGCGTGACCCGAGGGCGGCACCAGGCTGAGGAACAGCGTGCCGAACGCGGCGATGCCCACCACCTGCCCGAGCTGGTTCATCGTCACCAGCACGCCGCTCGCGTCCGCGGCGTCCGCGACGGCGACGTGGGTGAGCGCGACCGACAGCAGCGGGCTGAACGCCCCGCCGAGGCCGAGGCCGGTGACGCCCATCGCCACCTCCATGGCCGCGCCCCCGGACCCGTACGCCGCGAGGCCGAGGTAGCCGAGGCCGGCCACGACCAGCGCGGCGGGGATCAGCGGCCGGTGCCAGCGTTCGGGGACCCGCCGCCAGTTCATCCCGGCCACCGCGAACGCCCCCGCGCCCGGGATGAAGGAAAGGCCGGCCCGCAGCGGTCCGTCGCCGAGACCGCCCTGAAGGTGGAGCGCCAGGCTGAACAGGAACCCGCCGAACGTCGCCATGCAGAGGAAGATCACGGCGAGCGCCGGCAGCATGCCCGGCGCGCGTACCAGGCGGCCGGGGATCAGCGGGTACGCCGTGCGCCGCTGGACGACCGCGAAGACGCCGAACGCCGCCATACTCGCGCCGAGCATGATCCAGCCCCACAGGGGCCAGTCCTCCTCGTGCCCGAGCACGAGCGGCACGACGAGCATCAGCACGGCGGCGGACAGGCTGACCAGACCCGGCAGGTCCAGCCCACGGCCGCGCTCGCCACGGTCACCGGGAAGGATCTTCGCGCCGGAGGCCAGCAGGACCAGCCCGATCGGGACGTTCACCAGGAACACCGGCCGCCACCCCGTACCGAGGATGTCGGCGCCGACGAGCGCACCGCCGGCGATCTGCCCGACCATCGTGCCGCCGGCCAGCACGGCCGTGTAGGCGCTCAGCGCACGCGCGCGTGCCGCGCCCTGGAAGTTGCGCTGGATGAGGCTCATGACCTGCGGAACCATGAGCGCCGCCCCCGCGCCCTGGACGAAACGGAACGCGACGAGCAGGCCGGTGACCCCGGCCAGGCCGCACGCCAGCGACGCGCCGGTGAACAGCACGAGACCGGCCTGGAAGGCGTTGCGGTGCCCGACGATGTCGCCGACGCGCGCGCCGGTGATCAGCAGCATCGCGTACGCGATCGTGTAGCCCGCGATGACGAGCTGAAGGCCCGCGCCGGAGGCGTGCAGTCCGGTGCGGATGGTCGGGGCGGCGACGTTGACGATGGAGGTGTCGAGGATCGCCATGAACTGGCCGCCGAGGATGACGGCGAGAAGGAGGCCGGTGCGTACCTGCACCGGCGGCGCCGGAGCGTCAAGGGTGATCTGGGCCATGTGAGGAGCCTGCGGCCGTTCCCGCGCGGAAGGTGAGAGCCCCCTGATACTGGTGTTGCCACCACCTGGCACGGCACTCCGGGATGGACGACCATGGTGAGGTGACAGTCAGCACCTTCTCCCGGCGCACCGAGCTGGCCGCGTTCCTGCGCAGCCGCCGGGAGCGCATCACCCCCGCCGAGGTGGGGATGCCGGCCGGGCCGCGGCGCCGCACCCCGGGCCTGCGCCGCGAGGAGGTCGCCCAGCTCGCCGGGGTCGGGATCACCTGGTACACCTGGCTCGAACAGGGCCGCCCGATCAACGTGAGCGCCCAGGTGCTGGAGGCGATCGCGCGCACCCTCCGCCTCGACCGGGCCGAACGCGAGCACCTCTACCGGCTCTCCGGGGTCGCCGTGATCCCCGCCGCCCGCCCGCACGACCGGCTCGAACCCCAAGTGCAGACCGTCCTCGACGGCCTGGTCGCGCTGCCCGCCGCCGTGCTCAACAGCCGCTACGACGTCCTCGCGTGGAACGCCGCGTACGCCGCGATGTGGCCCGCCGTGATGGACGGGGACCGGTACCCCAACCTGCTGTGGTGGTCCTTCCGTACGCCGGAGTGCTGCAGCACGTTCGTCAACCGCGACGCCGAGCTGCCGCAGATGGTCGCGACGTTCCGCGCGGCGTTCGGGCGCCACCTCGGCGAGCCGTCGTGGACGAGCCTCATCGACCGGCTGTCGGCGGCCAGCCCGGAGTTCGCCCGGATGTGGGCCGCGCAGGACGTCGCGGTGCCCGCGACCCGCGTGAAGGTCTTCCGGCACGCCGCGGTCGGCGAGGTGAGCATGTCGGTGAGCAGCTTCGGCGTGTCCACGGAGACGCGCATGAGCGTCTACACGCCGGTGGACGACGAGGCGCGTGAGCGGATCGACCGGGTCATCGCCGACCCGTCGGCTCCGGCCGTCGACCACGTGCACTGAACCGATCGGGTGGTTCGGCCGTCCACCTTTGTGGAGTTTGTGCCGATTCGGCCCGAAAGGCGGCCACGGATGACCGTTACCAGGATGTCCACGCTCTGCATGGTCGTCTTCGTGGTGATGTGCGTGGCGTTCCTGCCGATCGCGCTCGGGATCTTCGCCGTCCACGCGCTGCCGGGGCCGGTACGCGTCACCGGCGCGATCGCGGTGGTGGTCCTGCTCTGGTGGGGTCCGTTCGCGTACTACCTGTACCTGACCCTGACGGTGATCAAGAACGGCGACCGGCGGCTGCTCAGGCGCGGCGTGCGCGGCACCGCGGTGGTGCTGGCGGTGACGCGGACCAACACCTACATCCGGACGGGCTCCGTCTCGACCTCCGTGCCCGCACGCGTCTACAAGTACCGGCTGGAGGTACGCGTGCCCGGCTGGGAGCCGTACGAGACCGACTGTGCCATCTGCGCCACGGGATTCGGCGAGATGTCGCGGGTCGACGTCGCCGTCGCACCTCACAACCGTAAGCGGGTCGCGATCGACGTCGAGCGGGATCCGTTCGGCGCCCACATGACGGGCGCGTGGTAGGGCGCGCCGATAGCCTGATCATGTGATCGTCGGAGTGGGGATCGACGTCGTCGACGTCGCCCGGTTCACCAGCTCGCTGGAGCGTACGCCGGGCCTGGCGGCCCGTCTGTTCACCGAGGGCGAGCGCGGGCTGCGTCCGCGTTCGCTCGCGGCGCGGTTCGCCGCCAAGGAGGCCCTCGCCAAGGCGCTCGGCGCGCCGCCGGGGCTCCGGTGGACCGACGCCGAGATCCGCAGCGCGCCCGACGGGCGGCCCAGCCTGCACGTCGACGGCACGGTGGCCGAGGCCGCGGCGCGGCTCGGCGTCACCGCGTGGCACGTCTCGCTCAGCCACGACGGCGGCGTCGCCGTCGCGGTCGTGACGGCCGAGCGCCTCGATCCGAAGGGAGCATGACCATGAGGTACGCCCACGAGGTCGGCAAGGTACGCGCGGCCGAGCGGACGCTGATGGCGCGGCTGCCCGAGGGCGCGCTCATGGCGCGCGCGGCGGCCGGGCTCGCGTCCGTCTGCGCGGGGCTGCTCCCGTCCGTGTACGGCGCGCGGGTCGTGCTGCTGGTCGGCAGCGGAGACAACGGCGGCGACGCCCTGTACGCCGGGGCCGGGCTGGCCCGGCGCGGCGCGCGGGTGACCGCGCTCCTGGTGGGGTCGAAGGTCCACGACGAGGGCCTGGCCGCGCTGCGCTCGGCGGGCGGCCGCGTGGTCGACGCGCGCGAGGACGAACGCCGCGCCATCGACGAGATCGACCGCGCCGACCTGGTCATCGACGGCATGCTCGGCATCGGCGGCCACGGCGGCCTGCGCGAGCCCCACGCCACCCTGGCGTACCGCGCCGCCCACGGGTTCGGCCTGATCGTGGCCTGCGACCTGCCGAGCGGCGTCGACGCCGACACGGGCCAGGTCGAGGGCGCCGCGGTCCGCGCCGACGTGACGGTCACGTTCGGCACGTACAAGCCGGGCCTGTTCGTGGACCCGGGCGCCGCTCACGCGGGCGTCGTCGAGCTCGTCGACATCGGCCTCGGCCCCGTACCTGGACTCCCCGGACGCCCTCGTGCCGCAGGGCGAGGACGTCCACTCCCGGCTGCCGGTCCCGACGAGGGAGTCGAACAAGTACCGCCGTGGCGTGACCGGCGTGCTGGCCGGCAGCGAGAGCTTCACCGGCGCGGCCGTGCTGTCCGTCGGCGGCGCCGTACGCGGCGGGGCGGGCATGGTCAGGTTCGCGTCGGCCGCGCACGCCGTCGAGGTCGTACGCCAGCGCTGGCCGGAGGCCGTCACGACGGTCATCGACGGCTCGGTGGACAAGGTCGGCCGCGTACAGGCCTGGGTCGCCGGGCCGGGGCTCGGCACCGGCGACCGCGCCGAGTCGCTGATCGCCGAGGTGCTCGGCGGCGACCTCCCGGTCCTGGTCGACGCCGACGGGCTGACCGTGCTCGCGCGCCGCCCCGACCTCCTGCGCAGGGACGCCCCGACGGTGCTCACGCCGCACGCCGGCGAGCTGGGACGCCTGCTCGGCGCCGACCCCGACGAGATCGAGGCCCGGAGGCTGGAGCACGTACGCCGTGCCGCGGCGGAACTCGGCGCGACGGTGCTGCTGAAGGGCTCGACCACGGTCATCGCCGAGGCCACCGGACCGGTACGCGTTAACCCGACCGGCACGCCCCGGCTGGCGACCGCGGGCAGCGGCGACGTGCTGTCCGGGCTCACCGGCGCGCTGCTGGCCGGCGGCCTGTCCGCGATCGACGCGGCCGTGGCAGGCGCCTACCTGCACGGACTCGCCGGACGCCTCGCCGCGGACCCGGGCGGCGGTGGCGACGCGCCGATCAGCGCGTACGACGTCCTGGAGGCGATCCCGAAGGCGTTCCGCACCGTGACGGACTGATCACCGGAACAGGGCGAATGCTGCGGTGACGTCCTCATCGCTGACAGAATTCGCCCATGAGCGTTACCGCAGCGGCCCGCGTCGACCTGGCCGCGATCCGCGACAATGTGGCACTTCTGCGCGGGCGCGCGCCGGGCGCGGAGCTGATGGCGGTCGTGAAGGCCGACGGTTACGGGCACGGGATCCTCCCGGCCGCGCGCGCCGCCGTGGCCGGCGGCGCGTCCTGGCTGGGCGTCGCCACGGCCGCCGAGGCGATGACCGTGCGGAACGCCGGCATCCAGGGCCGCCTGATGTGCTGGCTCTACTCCCCGGGTGAGAGCTTCGACGGGCTCGTCGCCGCCGGTGTCGACCTGTCGGCGAGCTCGCCCGGCCAGGTCGCGGAGATCTCCGAGGCCGCGTCGCGCGTGGGGCTCCCGGCCCGTGTCCACCTGAAGGCCGACACCGGGCTCTCGCGCGGTGGCGCCACCCTGGCCGACTGGCCCGTGCTGGTCGACGCCGCGCTGAGGGCCGAGGCGAGCGGGCTGATCTCGGTCGTCGGCCTCTGGTCCCACATGGCGTGCGCGGACGAGCCCGGCCACCCGTCCATCGCCGCCCAGCTGCGCGCTTTTCACGACGCGCTGGAGCTCGCGGAGAAGTCCGGCGTACGCCCAGAAGTTCGGCACCTGGCCAACTCGGCCGCTACACTCACGCTCCCGGAAGCCCGGTACGACCTGGTACGCACCGGGATCGCGGTCTACGGCCTCGATCCCATGCCGTCCCTCGGGCCCGCGCGAGAGCTCGGGCTGCGTCCCGCGATGACGCTCACCGGGCGGCTGGCCACCACCAAGCGGGTGGGGGCCGGCACCGGCGTCTCGTACGGCCACCGCTACACGACGTCGCGGGAGACGACACTCGGCCTGGTTCCGCTCGGGTACGCCGACGGGATCCCACGGCAGGGGACCAACCTCCTCGAAGTGTGGCTGGCGGGACGACGGCGGACGGTCGCGGGCACCGTGTGCATGGACCAGTTCGTCGTGGACGTTGGAGACGACGAGATCCGGGCGGGTGACGAGGTGATCCTCTTCGGCCCGGGCGATCGGGGAGAGCCGACCGCCCAGGACTGGGCGGACAAGCTCGGCACGATCTCTTACGAGATCGTCACGAGGATCGGCCCCCGCATCCCGCGGATCTACGACGGGGAGGTCGGATGAACAGGAAACGGGCCGGCCTGGTCGGCGCCGCGATCGGCACGGCCGGCGCGATCGGCATCGGCGCGGCGGTCGCGGCCAGACGCTACGCCGTCGGGCGCGAGCGCCTGAGCCCCGACCCCGACCGCGACGAGGCGTTCGGCTCGCTGCGCGGCCGTCCGAAGACCGTCGTGGCCACCGACGGGGTTCCCCTGCACGTCGAGGTCGACGGGCCCGCCGACGCCCCGCTCACCGTGATCTTCAGCCACGGCTACTGCCTCACCCAGGACTCCTGGCACTACCAGCGTCGCGACCTCGGGCGGCGTGGCGACCTCCGCATGGTCTTCTGGGACCAGCGCAGCCACGGCCGCTCCGGCCGCAGCGAGCTGTCCAACGCCACCATCGAGCAGTGCGGTGAGGACCTCCTCGCCGTCCTCGACGCGACCACCGAGCCGGGCCGGCCCGTACTCCTGGTCGGCCACTCCATGGGCGGCATGACGATCATGGCGCTGGCCGACCGCCACCCCGAGCTGTTCGGCGACCGGATCATCGGCGTCGCCTTCGTCAACACCTCCTCCGGCGGACTGGCCGAGCACGGCCTGCCGCCGGCCCTCGGCAAGGTCTGGCGGGCCGCCGCGCCCCGCGTGGTCAAGGGGATCGGCAGGAGCGCCAGGTTCATCGACCAGGGCCGCCGGATCGGCGCCGACGTCGCCTTCATGGTGACCCGCCGCATCGCCTTCGGCGACAAGCACGTGAGCCCCTCGGTCGTGGAGTTCCTGGAGCAGATGATCGGCGCCACCCCCACCGACGTGGTCGCGGAGTTCTACCCGACGCTCGCGGCCCACGACAAGCTGGAGGCCCTCGGCGTGCTGCGTGACCTGCCCTCGGTCGTCGTGGTCGGCGAAGAGGACCGCCTGACGCCCGCCGCCCACGGCCGGGCGATCGCGGCGGCCCTGCCGGACTCCGAGCTGATCGAGGTACCCGAAGGCGGTCACGTCGTGATGATGGAGCACCCCGACATCGTCACCGCCGCGATCGCCGGGCTGGCCGACCGTGTCCTGCCGATGGCCGAGGAGCGTTCCGCGTGATCAGGGTTCCGGACGGCGACGCGATGCGCGAGCTGGGCCGCCGGCTGGCCGGCCTGCTGCGCGCCGGCGACCTCGTGGTCCTCTCCGGGCCGCTCGGGGCCGGCAAGACCACCTTCACCCAGGGGCTCGGCGACGGCCTGAAGGTCCGCGGCCCGATCACGTCCCCGACGTTCGTGATCGCGCGGGTGCATCCCTCGCTGGCCGGCGGGCCGCCGCTCGTGCACGCGGACGCGTACCGCCTGGGCGGCCTGGCCGAGGTGGACGACCTCGATCTGGACGTCGAAGGGGCCGTGACCGTGGTCGAGTGGGGCGAGGGGCTCGTCGAGAGCCTGTCCGACGACCGGCTGGAGATCGTCATCGACCGCGCCGACACCGAGGAGCGCACCGTCACGGTGACCGGCGTCGGCCCGCGATGGGCGGCCGTCGACCTGATGTAACGGCGTGTAACGATTGTCCGTCCATCACGTGATCTGCGATCACAGCCAGAGACTAATCGTGGATCTTGTCGTACTGTCATCCCTTAAATCTCATCTTCCCGTTAAGTAACGAAGATTGAGGTAGGGGGTGCGGTGAGCGATCGTCGTCATGCCGCCCGCCCGGTGAGGCACCGCGGGCGCGCGGTCGCCGCCGGATGTGTGGCACTACTGGTGGTCACGGTGTCGGTCGCCGTGGCCGCGTTCGCCTTTCGAGCCCGGCGGGACACCCCGGACACGACGCACAAAGCCGCCGTCGCCGCCGACTCGCCCATGAACTCCCAGCACGGGTCCGAGCGCGACGCCGTACCCGCCGCCTGCGACACCCTCGGCGCCGACATCGCCGACCGTCTCGCGCCGGGCGCCGACCGCAGCGCGATCTCGCACTCGATCGACGCCGACCGGCACAGCGAGTGCGCGTGGGGGCTCTACCGCGGGGTCCGCACCCGTCAGCTCACCGTCGAGCTGCGCGCCGTCTCCGCCTCCGGAGGCTCCGCCACCGACGCCACGATCCGTACCTTCCAGGACGAATGGCAGTCCGACCGTGACGGCAAGAACCTCGCCGCCGAGGTCAAGGTCGGCGACAAACGCGGCGTGACCGGCGTCGGCGAGCAGGCGTACGTCGTCTACACCTCCGACGGCACCAACGAGATCGGCGAGGCCGTCGCCAACGCGCGCCTCGCCAACGTGCTCGTCACCGTGCACTACTCCGGCCGTGACGGCGGCGGCTTCTCCGGCGTCCCGCTGCCCGCGCGTACCGCCACCGATGGAGCCCTCTCCGCCGCCCGCGACGTGATCTCCAAGCTCCAATCGACCACTTAGCGGCGGGCGCGCCGGGAAGAGGCGCACGTAACACTCGTCCTGGCGGCTACGCTCTGGGGTCGTGCTGGTCCTGGCTTTCGACACCGCGACCGCCGCCGTCACCGTCGCTCTGACGGAGTGGACTCCCGGCGGCGGTGCCCGTCTGCGCGCCGAGTCCACGCTCGTCGACCGGCGACGGCATGCCGAGGTGCTCGCTCCCGCGATCTTCTCCGTGCTCGCCGACGCCAAAGTGGAGCGCTCGGAGCTGTCCGCGATCGGAGTGGGCGTCGGCCCCGGGCCGTACACCGGCCTGCGCGTCGGCCTGGTCACCGCCCGCGCCCTCGGCGCCGTCCTGCAGATCCCGGTGCACGGCGTCTGCTCGCTCGACATCCTCGCCTGGGAGTCGCGGCGCACCGGCCCGTTCGTGGTCGCGACCGACGCCCGCCGCAAAGAGGTCTACTGGGCGCGCTACGACTCCGCGACCACGCGGGTCTCCGGCCCCGACGTCGGCCGTCCCGACGACGCCGCGCTGGCGGGGCTGCCCGCGCTCGGCGAGGGCGCGCGGCTGTACCCGGAGATCCTCGGCGGCGAGCCGCCCATCCTCCCGAGCGCCTCGGCGCTCGCCGAGGTCGTGGTCACGCGGCTGTCCGGCGGCGACGGCCCCGAGCTGCTCCCGGTCGAGCCGCTCTACCTCCGCAAGCCCGACGCGCGCGAGCCCGGCCCCCGCAAACGGGTGACGCCGCGGTGAAGGTGCGCGCGATGACCCTGGACGACCTCCCGGCCGTCCTCGAACTCGAACGCCGGCTGTTCACCGACGACGCCTGGTCCGAGGCGACCTACCGCGACGAGCTGGACGACCCCGGCGGCACACGGCACTACATCGTCGCCGAAGGCGACGAGCAGGTCATGGGCTGGGCCGGGCTGGCCTCGGCGGGCCCGCAGGGCGACGTGCTGACCATCGGCGTACGCCCCGAGCTCCAGGGCCGGGGCGTCGGCGCGACGCTGCTCGGCGCGCTCCTCGACGAGGCGGCCGCACGCGGCTGCCTGGAGGTCTTCCTGGAGGTGCGGGCCGACAACCCACGGGCGCGGGCGCTGTACGAGAGATTCGGATTCCTGGCCGTGGGGGTCCGCAAGCGTTACTACCAGCCGTCCGGAGTGGACGCGATCGTGATGGTGAGGGGAGCCGGAGCATGACGGATCAGCCGCTGGTGCTGGGCATCGAGACGTCCTGCGACGAGACCGGTGTGGGCGTGGTGCGCGGGCACACGCTCCTCGCCGACGCGATCGCCTCCAGCGTCGAGGAGCACGCGAGGTTCGGCGGGGTCGTCCCCGAGGTGGCCTCGCGCGCCCACCTGGAGGCCATGACGCCGACCGTCGACCGCGCGCTCGCCGACGCCGGCGTGACGCTGGCCGACATCGACGCGATCGCGGTGACCGCCGGGCCGGGCCTGGCCGGCGCGCTGCTCGTCGGCGTCGCCGCCGCCAAGGCGTACTCCGTGGGGCTCGGTAAGCCCCTCTACGGCGTCAACCACCTCGCCGCGCACGTCGCCGTCGACCAGCTCGAACACGGCCCGCTACCGAAGCCCTGCGTGGCTCTCCTCGTCTCCGGCGGCCACTCGTCGCTGCTGCTGGTGCCCGACGTCGCCTCCGACGTACGCCCGCTGGGCGCGACCGTCGACGACGCGGCCGGCGAGGCGTTCGACAAGGTCGCGCGTGTGCTCGACCTGGGCTTCCCCGGCGGCCCGTACATCGACCGCGCCGCGCGCGAGGGCGACCCCGGCTCGATCCCGTTCCCGCGCGGCAAGTACGACGACGGCACCTACGACTTCTCCTTCTCCGGCCTGAAGACCGCGGTGGCCCGCTGGGTCGAGACGCGCGAGAGGTCCGGCGAGCCGGTGCCGGTCGCCGACGTGGCCGCGGCGTTCCAGGAGGCCGTGGTCGACGTCCTCACCAAGAAGGCCATCTCCGCCTGCAAGGACAACGACGTCTCCTACCTCCTGGTCGGCGGCGGCGTGGCGGCGAACTCACGGCTGCGGGCCATGGCGCAGGCGCGTTGCGACGCCGCCGGGATCCACCTGCGCGTGCCCAGGCCGAAGCTCTGCACCGACAACGGCGCGATGGTCGCCGCCCTCGGCGCCGAGCTCGTCGCCGCGGGCCTGGCCCCCTCGGCTCTCGACCTCCCCGCCGACTCCTCGCTTCCGATCACCGAGGTGCTGGTCTAGGGCACGCCCTAGGGCCTGTCTGACAAATCACGTTCGTAGCGAGCGGCGCCGCGTAGCCGGACAGCGGATTTGTCAGACAGGCCCTAGAAGCGTGCGGGGGCGCCGAGCTCGACCAGCGCGCTCTCCAGGAAGTCCTCCAGGACGGGGATGTCGCCTTCGGCGATCGGCCGGTCGAGCCGCTCGGGGAGCAGGTCGAGCACCGTACGGAGGTCCCAGTACGGATCGTGCTGGTAGCCGCCGGAGACCTGGTCGTACGCGCTGAGGAAGTCGTCGGCGACGGGGACGCCGTAGCGCAGGGCGAGATTCCACCGCATCTGCGCGACGTCGACCGCCACCGGGCCATGCGACGCGCCGGACCAGTCGACGATGCCGGTCAGCCTGCCGTACGCCCAGAGCGTGTTGTCGGGGGTGTAGTCGCGGTGGATGAAGTGCGGTGAGGCGCCCGGAGCGGGGCCGGACGCGATGTCGAGGGCCTGCTCCCACAGCGCCGGCCGCAGCGCGTTGCGCGGCGCGAGGCGTACGTCGAGGTGGTTGTACGGCTGGTAGGGCGGCATCGTCGAGGCGCCGCCCACGGCGTGCACGGGGAGCAGGCCGTACGCGAGCTGGATGAGGTATTCGGGGAGCTCCTGGCGGCCGGGTCTGGGCGGATGGCCGAGGAGGCGGGTGATCAGGAGGGCGGGTACGTCGCAGTGCGCGCCGGAGGGATCCGCCGCGACGAGCGACGGTGTGGGGATCTCAAGGCCTGTCAGCAGGGTCAGCGCGGCGATCTCACGCTCGGGGGAGAAGTCGATGTCGATGACCGGCCATCCAGCGGACGCCCAGCGGCGCAGAACGAGCCGGTGGACCCGGCCCGAACGGCTCTCCGCGAGGATCGCGTGGTTGACGTGAGCGGTACCGCCGACGAGCGGCCGGACCATCTTCACCTCGCTGCCCGAACCCAGGCACTCTTCGACCCACCGCAGCGTGAGCGCACTCGGCGGGTCGGAGAATTCAGGGAACGTCACCGCTCCATCCAAACGGATCCCGAACCGTATCGGGAGTGATTTTGTCAATCCAAGGCAGAGTAAACGGCATGTCATTGCGGCGTGACGATCACCTTGGGTCGTGTATGAATGGCATTTCGCCGCGAATTGCCGCTAAGCGGGAAATTAGAGCGTAATGGCCGTCCCGGGACAATCCGGAACGGCCATCGCGCGGCACGCGGTCAGTCCTTGCTTTCGCGCCTCGGCCGGAGCAGTGCTTCGGCCAGGGCCAGCATCGTCTCCTCCAGAGTGGTGAGACGTTTCATCAGGTCCTCGTGCACGATTGTGACCTGTTTGTTCATGTCGTGCTGTACGCCGTCGACCTTCTTGGTCACGTCGTCGTTCACGCCGCCCACCCGCCGGAGCAGATCCTCTCTGAGGATCTCCATGTGCTTCGTCAGGTCGACGCGAGAAGACTCAATGATCTTGGACAAGGTCTCCTCGGCCTCGTCGCGATCGGGGCGGGCCCGCAACTCGTCGATGAGCGGGTCCACCGCCTCGGCGAACCGCTTCTCGAGCGCGTCGAAGCGGTCCGTCGGGTCGATGAAGGGCCGCTCACCGATCGCCGCGAGCTTGCGGTGCAACTCGGTGATCTCCAGCGTCGTCGGAAGCTGCCCGATGCGCTGGTCGACCGTCTTGACGTGCTCGTCGACGCCCTCGATCTTGGCCTCGACGCCCTGGAAGTGCCCCTCCACGCCCCTGATCTTTCCGGAGAGGCCCTCAAGCCTTCCGTCGATGCCGTCCAGTCGTCCGCCGACTCCTTCGACCCGGCCGTTGACCGCGTCGAGACTCTGCTCGACGCGCTCGGCCATGTCGCTGAGCGACTGGTCGACCTTGGCGGCGACGCCGTTGATCTGGTGTTCGAGCTTCTCCGATCGGTGTCCAAGGTCGGCGAGGGTCTTGTCCAGCCGGTTGAAACGGACGGACGCGGCCTCCATGGTGCCCGCGAGTCGGTCGAGACGCTTGGTCAGCTCGTCCATCTGCTGGGCGGCCTGCAGCGTCGCGTCGGTGATGCTCCGGTTCGAGTCGAGGACGGTCTGGATGCGGGAGAGACCTTCGTCGACGTTTTCCGCGATCACCCCCACGTCGGCCCAGAGCGAGGGCAACTCGGCGACCGGCTTGACCTTCTCGCCGACCGATTCAATGTGCTCGGCTAGCCCCTCTGCCCACTCGGGAGGCTTGCCGTACAGCTCGTCGACCTGGCCACGAACGGTGTCGAGCTGCGTCGTCAGTCCGCTGAGCTCACGCTCGCGGAGTTCACGGAGGAGCCACTCAATGCCTTCAAGGCGTTGATGGATCTCGTCGAGGAGTTGGCCTGTAGAGCGCTGTTCGTAAACATGATCTTGCGCAGCACGGGCCAACAATTCCCGCATTCGGTCCGAGACCGGCTGACCTCCTGTCTGCAGGAAGGTGTGATTGGTGTCCACCCGGGGAGCTCCTTCGTTTGCCGGGTCGCCGCCCTGCGCGCGGAATGGCAGCGGCGTGGATCGCGAAGGGTCACTCTATTGATCTGATCATGGTCGTCGAGCGTAACCAAAGAAATTCAGGGAAAAGAGATCCTTATCCCGGAGAAGCGGAATGCCGTTTTAGTCGCGGCGGTGGCGGCCTTCGTACAAGGCGCTGTTCAAAGCGGCTCCGCCGGCCCCGCGCGTGAGGAGTCGCTCCACGTCTCCGCGGTCCAGCAGGACACTGCGGCATCTGCCGCACTCTTCGAACACTATGCCGCCGCGCTGAAAAGTGACCATTCTGGTGCCGCACCTAGGACATTGCAGTACGGCGCTGGTCATCGTCGTTCCTCATTTCCCCGTGCGCCCTGCCGGGCGAGCGTCGAGCGGCGCCCCCGTGGCGCGGATTTACCTCGGCCCCAAGAGTAGTCAGAGGAATACCGCAATAGTCGCAGTGTTTACCTGACACTGGCGTGTCTTCTGCCTTGAGCTGGTGTTAGAGAGCGCGACAGATGAGTGCCACCGGCGCGTCGCCCTTGCGCATCAGAACGAGAACGCACTCACGGGTGCCCTCCGGGCGAAGATCACGCCGCAGCCGGTCGATGTCGGCGGCGAACCCGCGCTTCTTGATCGTGAGGATGCCGACGTCACGCGCGCGCAGCGCGGCCCGCAGCCGCTTGACCGAGAACGGCAGCACCTCCTCGATCTCGTACGGCCGCGCGAACGGGGTGTCCAGCCGCGTGTCCGTCGTGATGTAGGCGATGCGCGGGTCGGCGAGCGCCCCGTCGAGCCCGGCGGCGACCTCGGCGACGAGATGGGCGCGGATGACCGCGCCGTCCGGCTCGTACAGGTAGCGCCGCCATTCCGACACCGGCGGATCCCCGATCGCCGGATCCTCGGCCAGCGTCGCCGGCTCGGCGCCGTCGCGAAGGAGCGTCGCGCGGCGCCGGGTACCGTCCGCCAGGCCGCCGAGCCAGAGCGCGGCCTCCTTCACGTCGCCGCCGTCGGAGATCCACTCCGCGCCGGCCCCGTCGGGGATCGCGTCGTGCGGGATGCCCGGCGCGACCTTCACGCACGCGGCCGGTGCGGCGTGCGCGATGCCGAGCACGGTCCGCAGCGGCGGCTGGTAGGCGTCCGGGTCGAAGACGCGGCCGCGCGCGGTGCGGCGTCCGGGGTCGGCGAAGACCGCGGCGTGGCCCGCGGGGGTCTGGGCGGCGGCGTCGCCCTCGCGTACGACGGCGACGTCTCCGGCGCCGAACGCGGCCAGGTTCGCGCGGGCGACGGCGGCGGTCAGCGGGTCGAGCTCGACGCCCGTGCCTCCGCAGCCGGCGCGGGCGCGGGCGAGCAGGTCGCCGCCGATGCCGCAGCCGAGGTCGAGCACGTCCGCCCCGGCGCCCAGGCGGTCGGCGAAGCGCCGTGCCCGGTGCCGCGCGACGCTTCCGCGGGTGGACTGCTCCAGCCCCGCGGGCGTGAAGTACATGCGGTCTGCGTCCGCGCCGAACTTCGCGCGCGCCCGCACCCGCAGGCGCACCTGGGTGAGGGCGGCGCCGACCAGCTCGGCCGGGTACCGCGCGCGCAGCCGTGAGGCGGTGGCCAGCAGCGCCGACTCACCGACGTCCGATGTCCCGACCTCTCCGAGCAGCGCCTGGCCCTCCGGGGTCAGCAACTGAGCGAACGCGGCGATCTCCACGCGAAGACGGTAGCGACCCTGCGGAGGGGACCTCGCACGTACGGTCCGGCGTGATCCTCAAAAGGCGCATATCGGGGCACGTCATCGCTCTGGGGGGTGGCGCGCGGGGGTCCGTGTTGACGGGTTCCCGGCCACGGCATAACCTCCGTACTTGGCACTCTCAACCTGCGAGTGCCAATCAAGCGACAGGCTGGTCTGACACCCGCGACGGCAGGCCGCCGAGTTCGCGTCTCCAATATGCGGCTGGCCGATTCGGTCGGCCGAGGATACGCAATCGAAGGGGAAGGTCAGATCGTGTCGACCGCCACCAAGGTTGTTCTCAAGCCGCTCGAGGACCGCATCGTCGTCCAGCCCCTCGAGGCCGAGCAGACAACCGCGTCGGGTCTGGTAATTCCGGACACCGCCAAGGAGAAGCCCCAGGAGGGCACCGTCCTCGCCGTCGGGCCGGGACGCTTCGACGACAAGGGCGAGAAGCGCGTGCCGCTCGACGTCAGCGTCGGCGATGTCGTTCTGTACAGCAAGTACGGCGGCACCGAGGTCAAGTACAACAACGAGGACTACCTCGTGTTGTCCGCTCGCGACGTTCTCGCCGTCGTCGAGAAGTAACAAACAGAACCGAGATGCACCGCCCCGGTAGCCCCCTGCGGGCGGCCGGGGCTGTGTGCGTCTGCGTACACATCGATACTTGGAGCTTCTCCCAATGCCGAAGATCCTGGATTTCGACGAGGACGCGCGCCGGGCGCTAGAGCGCGGCGTCAACGCCCTCGCTGACGCAGTGAAGGTGACGATCGGCCCGCGTGGCCGCAACGTCGTCATCGACAAGAAGTGGGGCGCACCCACGATCACCAACGACGGTGTGACCATCGCTCGCGAGATCGAGCTCGAGGAGCCTTTCGAGAACCTCGGCGCCCAGCTCGCGAAGGAGGTCGCCACCAAGACGAACGACGTCGCCGGTGACGGCACCACGACCGCGACGGTCCTCGCCCAGGCGATGGTCCGCGAGGGCCTGCGCAACGTCGCCGCCGGCGCTTCGCCGATCAGCCTGAAGCGCGGCATCGACGCCGCCGCGGCGTACGTCTCCGAGCAGCTCCTCAAGTCGGCCCGCGAGGTCGACGACAAGGCCTCGATCGCGCACGTCGCCACCATCTCCGCCCAGGACCCCAAGATCGGCGAGCTCATCGCCGAGGCGTTCGACAAGGTGGGCAAGGACGGCGTCATCACGGTCGAGGAGGCCCACACCATGGGCCTCGAGCTGGAGTTCACCGAGGGTCTCCAGTTCGACAAGGGTTACCTCTCGCCGTACATGGTCACCGACCCCGAGCGCATGGAGGCCGTCCTCGAGGACGCCTACATCCTCATCCACGACGGCAAGATCTCGAACGTCACCGAGTTCCTGCCGCTCGCGGAGAAGGTCGCCCAGACCCGCAAGCCGCTGCTGATCGTGGCCGAGGACGTCGAGGGCGAGGCCCTCGCGCTGCTCGTCCAGAACAAGATCCGCGGCACGTTCGTGAGCGTCGCGGTCAAGGCGCCGGGCTTCGGCGACCGCCGCAAGGCCATGCTCGAGGACATCGCCGTCCTGACCGGCGGCCAGGTCGTCACCGAGGCCGTCGGCCTCAAGCTCGACAACATCGAGCTCGACGTGCTCGGCCAGGCCCGCCGCGTCTCGGTCAAGAAGGACGCCACCACGATCGTCGACGGTGAGGGTGACGCGGCCGCGATCCAGGACCGCGTCCGCCAGATCCGCCTGGAGATCGAGAACAGCGACTCCGACTGGGACCGCGAGAAGCTCCAGGAGCGCCTCGCCAAGCTCGCCGGAGGTGTCAGCGTGCTCCGCGTGGGCGCCGCCACCGAGGTGGAGCTCAAGGAGAAGAAGCACCGCCTCGAGGACGCGATCTCCGCGACCCGCGCCGCCATCGAGGAGGGCATCGTCTCCGGAGGCGGCAGCGCGCTCGTGCACGTCGCCAAGGAGGGCTTCGACGCGCTGGGTCTGTCCGGCGACGAGGCCACCGGCGCCGAGGCCGTACGCCGCTCGCTCGTCGAGCCGCTGCGCTGGATCGCCGAGAACGGCGGCAACGAGGGTTACGTCGTCGTCTCCAAGGTCGAGGCGCTCGCTCCGGGGTCCGGCTTCAACGCCGCCACCGAGGAGTACGGCGACCTGATCGCCCAGGGTGTCATCGACCCGGTGAAGGTGACGCGCTCCGCGGTCACCAACGCCGCGTCCATCGCCGGCATGCTGCTCACCACCGAGGCGCTTGTCGCGGACAAGCCCGAGGAGGAGCCCGAGGCCGCCGGCGGCGGTCACGGTCACGGCCACGGTCACTGATCGACGCACCGCCGGAAGGCCCTCGCCGCATCACGCGGTGGGGGCCTTCCGCCGTTTTGGCCACCCAGCGTTATGGTCTGATTACGTAGAGTGATATCTGCCTACGGAATTATGCACTGTGACCATTCCGTTGTCATCAACGAGGCAGACAGGTGCGATCTCGATGGGCATCATGCTGAGGTGACCGAGGGAGCAATCGCCGGGGCCACGTTTCGGGGTGCTGCCGACGAAGTAAGGGTTGGGCGTCAGGCGAGAGGAGACGAAAACGATCTCCGTGAATTGACGAATCTCGCCGTCCAGGGTGATCCGGCTGCGGTCGAAACCCTGATCGGACGCGTGCGCCCAATGATCGTTCGGTATTGCCGCGCCAGACTGGGCCGGGTTTCAGGGCAGTATCACATCGCCGACGATGTCGCGCAGGAGGTGTGTATTGCCGTGCTGGGCGCGTTGCCCCGCTATCGCGACATGGGCCGGCCGTTCGCCTCATTTGTATTTGGTATCGCGTCGCACAAGATCGCTGACGCGCTGCGCAGCGCGATCCGCGCCGCCGTACCGACCGAGGACCTGCCCGACGGGCCCGACGAAAGGCCTGGGCCTGAGGAAACGGTCGTCCGCTACATGGAGGCCGGCCGCGCGCGTGACCTCCTCGACCGGTTGCCGGACCACCAGCGGGAGCTCGTACTCCTCCGGGTGGTCGCGGGTCTTTCGGCGGAGGAGACCGGTAATGTACTTGGCATGTCCGCGGGGGCCGTTCGCGTCGCGCAGCATCGGGCTCTCGCCCGGCTCCGAGCGATGGCAAGTGAGGAGTCGATCGCTTGACTCGTGGTCGTGCCGCCACCACCGACCCGTTCGACCTGGGCGCGGTCAATCGTAGTGACGAGCTGTTCGAGGCACTCTCGTCCCGCAGACCCTGCGACGACGACCCCGCCGTCCACCTGCTGGCGGCGCTGGCCGCCGACGTCGACGCGGGTGCCCCACCGCTGCCCCCACGTGTGACATGCACGTCGGGAGGCCGCCGCAGATCGGTCGCCGCCGTCCTGACGTTCGGCGTGGCCGTCACCATTCTGACCTCCGCTGGAGCCGCGGTAGCGGTCGGCGGCGACTCTGGCGGCCATTCGGCCGGCCGGGGACGCCCCGCGGTATCGGAACGTTCCAATTCCAACGTGCACAGGGAAGCCGCAGGCGGAGAGGGCCAGAGCGCGGCCCCCGGAGACCCGTCCACCGCCCGTGACTCCCGCGACGTGATCCTGCCCGTCGACCACCCGAAGACGACGACCGGCGAGGACTCCGACCGCCTTCCCCCCGGCCCTCCTGGCCTCCCCGACCTGCCCGGCGGCCCACCCGCGGGCCGCCCGCCCGCCCCACCGGCTGAACCCCCGTGCGGAACACCCCCTGGCGGCACCCCACCGCACCCGAGCCACGGCTACACCGCCCCCGCGCCGAGCCCCCTGCCGGCCTGCGGCGGCGACCACGGCGGCGGCCACGGCGACGACGGCCACGACCACCCGGGCGGCGGCGAGAACTGCGGCCCTGGCGGCGGCGAACACCTGCCGAAGCCGAAGACCGGCGACCACAATCCCCTGAACCTCCCCAGCACCCCCTGCGGCGACCAACCGAACCGCCCGGCACCCACGAGGTAGACACCCACGCGGAAGAGCCGCCACTGCGGCGGGGCCGGTCGTGTGGTGGAAGTGCCCCCGTATGGCGGAGACCGTCCGTATGGCGGAGGTCGCCCGTGTGGCGGAGGTCGGCCGTGCGGTGGGAATGCGTGCGGAGGCGCTGAAGTGGAGTGTGCGGTGGGCCGGGGTTTGGGCAGGTGGGGGTCTCTTGCCCGAGGGAGGATATGGGCAGGTGGGTGAAGGTCAGTGGACCAGGCGGCTGACCCGACTTGCGGTGCGCAGTAGCGTGGGTTCGTGCACGATGACGCCCCACTCGATCCCTTCGCGGACGATCCCGAAGACCCGGCGGCCGCGCTGGGCGACCTGACCGACGAGGTCGAACCATTGAGCGTCACCGAGCGTGAGGATGTGCTTGCCGATCTTTCGGATCTCGAAGTCTTCCGTGCCCTTCTGGAGCCTCTCGGCATCAAGGGCCTGACGGTCGACTGCGGTGACTGTGGCAAGCCTCACCACATCGACTGGGACCTCCTCTACGGGAACCTCCGCCATCTTCTCGACCTGGGCCTGGCCCGGGTTCACGAGCCTGCCATCTCCGCCGAGCCCAGCGACTATGTCAGCTGGGAGTATGCCCGCGGCTACGTCGACGGAGTGATCGACAGCGAGGAAGGCCAGGCCGACTAGACGGCCGGGCATATCGCGGGCGGGCCATGTGTTCCACCTAGAACGACGCCGGGCAGGGTCAAAGGGTCACCCGCGACATGCTCGCGCCCTAGGATGGACATCACAATATCGCTGACCTGGCCTGACATCGCGACCCATCGGATGATGCCCTATGACTTTCGCGCCCGAGCCCGCCAAGTTCGCCCAGCAGGGCTTCACGTACGACGACGTGCTGCTCGTGCCCGCGTACTCCGACCTCGGGCCGGGTGACGCGGAGACGACCACGCGGCTGTCCCGTTCGCTCACGTTGCGGATTCCGCTGGTGTCGGCGGCGATGGACACCGTCACCGAGGCGCGGATGGCGGTGGCGATGGCGCGGCAGGGCGGGGTGGGGGTTCTGCACCGCAACCTGCCGATCGATGAGCAGGCCGCGCAGGCCGACCTCGTGAAGCGGTCCGAGGCGGGCATGGTCAGTGACCCGGTGACGTGTTCGCCGGATGACACGCTGGCCGATGTCGAGCGGCTGTGCGCGCACTACCGGATCTCCGGTGTGCCGGTGACCGACGCCGAGGGTGTCCTGGTCGGCATCGTCACCAACCGCGACATGCGGTTCGAGACCGACACCAACCGGCTCGTACGCGAGGTCATGACGCAGATGCCGCTGGTCACCGCGCCGGTCGGTGTCTCGCGCGACGACGCGTTCAGCCGGCTGCGGGCCAACAAGGTGGAGAAGCTCCCGCTGGTCGACGCGCGGGGCAAGCTGCGCGGGCTGATCACGGTGAAGGACTTCACCAAGAGCGAGAAGTACCCCCACTCCACCAAGGACCAGGAGGGCCGGCTCGTCGTCGGCGCCGGGGTCGGTGTCGGTGAGGAGGCCGAGCTGCGCGCGAAGGCGCTGGTGGACGCCGGGGTCGACGTGATCGTCGTCGACACCGCGCACGGTCATTCGCGCGGCATGCTCGACATGGTCGCCAAGCTGAAGGCCAACACCCGCGCCGACGTCATCGCCGGCAACATCGCGACGCGGGCGGGCGCGCAGGCGCTCGTCGACGCGGGCGCCGACGCCGTGAAGGTCGGTGTCGGGCCGGGTTCGATCTGTACGACGCGGGTCGTGGCGGGTGTCGGTGCTCCGCAGGTGACCGCGATCTACGAGGCCGCTCTCGCCTGCCGTCCGGCCGGGGTGCCGGTGATCGGCGACGGTGGCCTGCAGTACTCCGGTGACATCGCCAAGGCGATCGCGGCGGGGGCCGACACCGTGATGCTCGGGTCGCTGCTGGCCGGCTGCGAGGAGAGCCCGGGCGAGCTGATCTTCATCAACGGTAAGCAGTACAAGACCTACCGCGGCATGGGTTCGCTCGGCGCGATGAAGAACCGCGAGCGCGGCGGCTCCTACAGCAAGGACCGCTACTCCCAGGACACCGTCTCCAGCGATGACCAGCTGATCCCCGAGGGCATCGAGGGTCAGGTGCCGTATCGCGGACCGATCTCGGCCGTGGCCCACCAGCTCGTCGGGGGGCTCCGCCAGGCGATGTGGTACACCGGCTCGCGTACGATCGCAGACCTTCAGACCGGCGGTGTCCTGATGCCGATCACCGGTGCGGGCCTGCGGGAGAGCCACCCCCACGACATCCAGATGACGGTCCAGGCGCCGAACTACCAGGTCCGCTGACGACAAAGAGACTGACGGCCGTGGCCACGAAGACCGTGGTCACGGCCGAACCATGGAGGACGTTGTATGGCCGAGGTTGAGATCGGGCGCGGGAAGAGCGGCCGGAGGGCGTACGAGCTCGACGAGATCGGCATCGTCCCGTCCCGTCGTACGCGTGACCCCGAAGAGGTCAGTGTCGCGTGGCAGATCGACGCGTACCGGTTCGAGATGCCGCTGGTCGCCGCGCCGATGGACAGCGTGGTCAGCCCGGCCATGGCGATCGCGGTCGGCAACCTCGGCGGCCTGGCCGTGCTCGACCTCGAAGGCCTGTGGACCCGTTATGAGCACCCGGAGTCGCTGCTCGGTGAGATCACCGGGCTCGACGACGCCACCGCGACGCGCAGGCTCCAGGAGCTGTACGCCGAGCCCATCAAGGAAGAGCTGATCGGGCAGCGGATCAAACAGATCCGCGAGGCGGGCGTGACCGTGGCGGCGCGCCTGTCGCCGCAGCGTACGGCGCAGTACCACAAGGCCGTGATCGACGCCGGTGTCGACCTGTTCGTGATCCGGGGCACCACGGTGAGCGCCGAGCACGTCTCGGGCCGCGCCGAGCCGCTCAACCTCAAGCAGTTCATCTACGACCTCGACGTCCCGGTGATCGTCGGCGGCTGCGCGACGTACACCGCCGCCCTGCACCTGATGCGTACGGGCGCGGCGGGCGTGCTGGTCGGCTTCGGCGGCGGTTCGGGCCACACGACCCGTACGGTCCTGGGCGTCGCGGTGCCGATGGCCACGGCGATCTCCGACGTCGCGGCGGCGCGGCGTGACTACCTGGACGAGTCCGGCGGGCGCTACGTCCACGTGATCGCCGATGGCGGCATGCGGCAGTCCGGTGACATCGCGAAGGCGTTCGCGGTCGGCTCCGACGCGGTGATGGTCGGCTCGCCGTTCGCGCGCGCCGCGGAGGCGCCCGGCAGCGGCTACCACTGGGGGAGCGAGGCCCACCACGAGGAGCTGCCGCGCGGCAACCGGCTGGAGCTCGGCTCCATCGGCACCCTGGAGCAGATTCTGCACGGCCCCTCGAACGTCGCGGACGGCTCGATGAATCTCATCGGCGCCCTCCGCCGCGCCATGGCGACGTCCGGATATTCAGATTTGAAGGAATTTCAGCGGGTTCAAGTAGTCGTCGCCCCACATTGAGCGTGCTGTCGTCCTATTTCGGCGCTAGCCCGGGGTAAGAGCTTTGTGACCGAAGTGATGACGTCATAGCGTGGTTCCTGCAGACACGCGAGGGAGTGCGCAATGGCAGATGATCATTCCACGAACGGTCTCGGCAACTCACGGCTCGGTCCCGCCGAGCGTGAGGCCGCGCTGGCGAAGATGGCGGACGACGAGTTCGACGTCGTCGTGGTCGGTGGCGGCATCGTCGGGGCGGGCGTGGCGCTCGACGCGGCGACGCGCGGGCTGACCGTCGCTCTGGTCGAGGCGCGCGACTTCGCCTCGGGCACCTCCTCGCGTTCGTCCAAGCTGATCCACGGTGGCCTGCGCTACCTGGAGCAGCGCGACTTCGAGCTGGTCAGGGAGGCGCTCACCGAGCGCGGCCTGCTGCTCAGCCGTATCGCGCCCCACCTCGTACGCCCGGTGCCGTTCCTGTTCCCGATGACCCACCGCGGTCTGGGAGCGCGCCTACATCGGCGCCGGCATCGCGCTGTACGACGGCCTGTCCGTGTCGATGGGCACCTCGCGCGGTGTCCCGCGCCACCGGCACCTGACGCGTTCGAAGGCGCTGCGGGTGGCGCCGTCGCTGCGGCGCGACTCCTTCGTCGGCGCCATCCAGTACTGGGACGCCCAGGTGGACGACGCCCGCTATGTCACGATGCTGCTGCGCACGGCCGCGTCGTACGGCGCGCAGATCACCACGCGTACCCAGGCCGTCGGCTTCCTGCGCGAGGGCGAGCGGGTGACCGGCGTCCGCATCCGCGACCTGGAGGGCGAGCGCGAGGTCGAGGTGCGCGCCAAGCAGGTCGTCAACGCCACCGGCGTGTGGACCGACGACATCCAGGAGCTGGTCGGCGGGCGCGGGCAGATCCACGTACGCGCGTCCAAGGGCGTGCACCTGGTGGTGCCCCAAGGACCGCATCCACTCCGCGAGCGGCATCATCCTGCGCACGGAGAAGTCGGTGCTGTTCGTCATCCCGTGGGGCCGTCACTGGATCATCGGCACGACCGACACCCCGTGGGACCTCGACAAGGTGCATCCGGCGGCGTCCAAGGCCGACATCGACTACGTCCTTGAGCACGTGAACGCCGTGCTCAACGTCCCGCTGACCCACGACGACGTCGAAGGCGTGTACGCCGGGCTGCGCCCGCTCCTGTCGGGTGAGTCCGACGAGACCTCCAAGCTGTCCCGTGAGCACGTCGTGGCCCACCCCGTACCCGGCCTGGTGGTCGTCGCGGGCGGGAAGTACACCACGTACCGCGTGATGGCCAAGGACGCCGTCGACGCGGTCGCGCACGGCCTCGACGGCAAGGTGCCGAGCTCGTGCACCGACCAGATCGCGATCGTCGGCGGCGACGGCTTCCAGGCGCTGTGGAACTCCCGCCAGCGGCTCTCGGAGGCCTCGGGGCTGCACGTCGCGCGCATCGAGCACCTGCTGAACCGCTACGGCACCCTGACCGAGGACCTCCTTGAGCTCATCAAGGAGCGCCCCGACCTCGGCGCGCCCATCGGCGGCGCCGACGACTACCTGCGCGCCGAGATCGTCTACGCCGCCACCCACGAGGGCGCCCGGCACGTGAACGACGTGCTGGCCCGGCGTACGCGGATCTCGATCGAGACCTGGGACCGCGGTCTCGGCGTCGCGCGTGAGGTCGCCGAGCTGCTCGCGCCCGAGCTGGGCTGGTCGGAGGAGCAGACCGAGCGGGAGATCGGCTACTACGAGAAGCGCGTCGAGGCCGAGCGCGTCTCACAGACGCAGGTCGGTGACCAGGAAGCGGACGCCACGCGCCGTGGCGCGCCGGACATCGTCCCGACCTCGACGCCCTGATCCGGACACCGCTGCATACATAGGCAGGGCATAGATTACGATTCGCCTATTTGTCTGATTCGTACCTTCAACGTAAACAGTGACTCCTGTACTCTTCGTGAGTTATCGGCGTTTGTACGCTTTTTGAGGCGTACATCCCCTGTGCAGGAGCAATGTGTGTCCAAGTCGCTGACCTCGGCGGCGGCGTTGTTCGTCGCCTTCGTTCTCGCCGCCGGAACCGGCACGGAGACTAGCGGCACGCACGCCGCTCCCGATGCCCCGAGCGAGAGCCCCCCGGTGATCGTCACCTCCGACGCCGGCGCGGCCCAGCAGGTCCTGGAGCCGACCCGCAAGACGCTGCCGCCCGCGGTCGCGCGCCCGGCCGCGCATCCGGTGGCCCTGGTGGCCAAGTCGCTCGACAAGGCCAAGGTGCTCAGGTCGGGCACGCGCACGGTCGGCGCGCTACGGACGGGGCCGATCTTCAACAACCCGCTCGGGAGCACGGCGTCCCAGCAGGCGATCTCCAAGCAGGTCGAGCGGCTCATCGCGGGCGCGCCCAAGGGTGCGGTCATCTATGTCGGGATGTACCACTTCTCGACGCAGGACACCGCCCGGCTGCTGATCGCGGCCAAGAAACGCGGGGTCGGCGTACGTGTCGTGCTGGACCATGACTCGACGCAGTACGCGGCGTACAAGACCCTGACCAAGGGTCTCGGGACCAGCACGAAGAAATCGTCGTACGTCGTCACCTGTGCCGCGAACCGCGGCTGCATCGGGCCGATGTTCAACCACAACAAGTTCTTCCTGTTCTCGACCACGCTGCACACCAAGGACGTCGTCGTGCAGACGTCGGCCAACGCGACGTACGGTGCGCGCGACCTGCAGTGGAACGACGCGCTGACCCTCAAGGACACGAAGGTCTACGCGGCGTACCGCAAGTACTTCTACGACCTGGCCGGGCAGCGAACCACCACCGACTACCACGGTGAGGTCGAGGCGGGCCGGTACAAGCTCGACTTCTTCCCGTGGGCCTCGGGGGACCCGATCACCCCGGCGCTCGACGACGTGTCGTGTGACGGCGGCACGCGGATCCGGGTCATGCTCGGGCACTTCACGTACGCCCCGGTGGCCCAGCGGCTGTGGAAGCTGGACGACGAGGGTTGTCAGGTCCAGGTGTTCTTCAGCCACGTCGGCAAGACCGTCGTGAAGGACCTTCTGAAGACCGGCGGGCGCAACGGCGGCCCCGAGGCGCGCTACCTGCCCGAGGACGGCGAGGCGTACGCGCACTCGAAGTACCTGCTGATCGACGGCGGCTACCAGGGCACGCGGCAGAAGGTCGTCTTCGTCGGCAGCGCGAACTACACCGGCATCGGCTTCCACGGTCACGACGAGGCGATGCTCTCGCTGGTCGACGCGACGCTCGAAGGACAGTACGTCACGAACTTCACGTCGATGTTCAAACGCGGTGCCGCGCTCAAGCCGGGCGACGCCATGCTCGTGCCGTCGAACGTCGTCGAGCCGGACTGGGCGGACGACACTAACGAATCCGACAACTGAACTGAATAGCCAAATGGCCCTGATTCGGTATTTTTGAGGCGTTTTCTTACACCGAGTCAGGGCCGTCGGCTCAGGGCAGCGCGGGACCGAGAATGAGGCTCATCCCCGAGCCGTACAGCTCGGCCGGCACGCGGTCGGGGTCGAGCAGGTGCTGGATCGCCAGCCCGAACTCGACCGCCATGGCCAGGGACGCGCGGTCCTGCGCGGACAGTTCGTCCGTGCCGACCGCGAGGCCGGAAGCGAGGTCCTCCCGGTGGTTGTGGTACCAGTCGGCGATCCGCCAGCCGGCCGAGAAGTCACGCATGCCGAAGAGCCACAGCTCCACCTGGAGCATCGCCTTCATGCGCGTCTCTTCGGCGGTCAGCCGCCGTGCGTAGCTGCGGCCCGCGTCGGCGCACCGGTCGGCGCGTGGCCGCTCGCGGTCGTGCAGGCCCGCGGACACCTCCTCACCCGTCTCGGCCTGCGTGTAGCGGTCGAGCAGCGCGAGAATGAGATCCGTCTTGCCCGCGAAATTGGAGTAGACCGCCCCTTTCGTCATCCCGGCCTGAGCCGCGATCTCGTCAAGTGACGCTCCCCGGATGCCGCGCTGGGCCCACAGGCGCTCCGCCGCGTCGAGAAGCGCCGCCCGCGTTTGGGCCCGGCGCTCCTGACGGGGGTTGCGTTCTCGGGTGTCCGTGTTAACGGGATCATCCGGGTCTGAGATCAATTCTTCCTCTTCCGTCATCGACCGTTCACCCCTCCACCACCGGAATACACCTGAATTCTCAGCGCGTACCAGCGAATGCACAACATGGTGTCTATGGAACGTACCGAAATGGCATTTGGGGAAGGTCGAAGTCTGACATCAGGCACTCATTGGGTTACCGAGCAGTAGCCAGAGACCGAATCACCTTCTAGGCTTTGGTCATGAGCGCGATCGCAGGATCTCCCGCCGCCACATCGGGACCGTCCGTGCCCCCGGGCATCGACCGGCTGACCGGGCGCGTCGTCTCCAGCGGGACGACGACCGAGATCACCCAGCCGCTCACCGGCGAGCGGCTGACCGACCTGCCCGTGTCCAGCGCCGCGGACGTCGCCACCGCGTACGAGCGCGCCCGTGAGGCGCAGCGGTCGTGGGCGAAGCTGTCGCCCGCCGAGCGCGCGCGGCCCTTCATCCGGTTCCACGACGCGGTCCTCGACCGGCGCGCGGAGATCCTGGACATCGTCCAGCTGGAGACGGGCAAGGCGCGCCGCCACGCGTTCGAGGAGGTCATGGACGCCGCGGGCTGCACGCTCTACCACGCGCGCCGCGCGCCGCGCCTGCTCGCGCCGCACCGCCGCAAGGGCATCGTGCCGCTCGCCACGCACGCCGTGGAGCTGCGCCAGCCCAAGGGCGTCGTCGGCCTGATCTCGCCGTGGAACTACCCGCTCGCCCTGGCCGTCACCGACGCCGCCCCGGCGCTGCTCGCCGGCAACGCGATCGTCCACAAGCCCGACACCCAGACGGCGCTGACCACGCTCTGGGTGCACGACCTGCTCGTCGAGTGCGGGATGCCGGCCGACATCTGGCAGGTCGTCGTCGGCGACCCGGCCGAGATCGGCGACCCGCTGATCTCCGGAGCCGACTACGTCGCCTTCACCGGGTCGACCGCCGGCGGCCGCGCGATCGCCGAGAAGGCCGCCTCCCGGCTGATCGGCTGCTCGCTGGAGCTCGGCGGCAAGAACCCGATGGTCGTCCTCGACGACGCCGACATCGAGCGGACGGCGCGCGGCGCGATCCGCGCCTGCTTCACCAACGCCGGCCAGCTCTGCATCTCGATCGAGCGGCTCTACGTCCACGAGAAGATCTACGACCGGTTCGCCGAGCGCTTCGCGGACGAGGTGCGGAACATGCGCCTCGGTTCGGACTACGACGCCGACATGGGGTCGCTGACGTCACGGCGCCAGCTCGACGCCGTCACCCGGCACGTCGAGGACGCCGTGGCCAAGGGCGCCGAGGTCCTCGCGGGCGGCAAGCCGTGCCCCGAGGCCGGGCCGCTGTTCTACGAGCCGACCGTGCTCACCTCCGTCACCGGTGAGATGGACCTGTGCCACGGCGAGACGTTCGGGCCCGTCGTCTCGCTGTACCGGTTCGCCACCGACGACGAGGCCGTCGAGCTGGCCAACGGCTCCGACTACGGCCTCAACGCCAGCGTCTGGACGGCGAACCCCGCGCGCGGACGCCGCCTCGCGGCGCGGATCAAGGCCGGCACGGTCAACGTCAACGAGGGCTACGCCTCCGCGTACGCCTCCTACGACGCGCCGATGGGCGGTATGAAGAACTCCGGTGTCGGACGCCGCCACGGTTCCGAGGGGCTGCTGAAGTACACCGAGGTCCAGACGATCGCCAGCCAGCGCTGGGTCGGATTCGAGCCGGTCATGGGGATGTCGTACGAGAAGTACGCCGCGACCATCTCCGGCGCGCTGAAGACGATGAGACGCCTTCGCCTGAAGTAGGAGCGCCAGCATGGACTACGACGTTCTCGTGATCGGCTCGGGGTTCGGCGGCAGCGTCACGGCGCTGCGCCTCACCGAGAAGGGGTACCGCGTCGGCGTGATCGAGGCGGGCCGCCGGTTCGACGACCCGGACGGCGAGCCCGGCGAGCGCCACCGCGACCTGCCGAAGACCTCCTGGCGCACCCGGAAGTACATCTGGGCGCCGGGCCTGGGCATGACCGGCATCCAGCGCATCCACCTGCTGCGCGGCGAGAAGGGCTCACGTGTCCTCGTGCTCGCGGGCGCCGGGGTCGGCGGCGGGTCGCTGGTGTACGCCAACACGCTGTACGAGCCCCCGCAGCCGTTCTACGACGACCCGCAGTGGCGCCACGTCACCGACTGGAAGGCCGAGCTGGCGCCGTTCTACGCCCAGGCCAAGCGGATGCTCGGCGTACGCCCGAACCCCACGATGACCCCGGCGGACCACGCGTTCAAGAACGTCGCGGAGAAGATGGGGCGCGGCGAGACCTTCCACGTCACCCCGGTCGGCGTGCTGTTCGGCGACGAGCCCGGCAAGGCGGCCGACGACCCGTACTTCGGCGGCGCCGGCCCGCGGCGTACGACGTGCACCGAGTGCGGCTCCTGCATGACCGGCTGCCGCGTCGGCGCCAAGAACATGCTCACCGAGAACTACCTGTACCTCGCCGAGCACGCCGGCGCCGAGGTGCTGCCGATGACCACGGTGAACGCCGTACGCCCGCTGCCCGAGGGCGGCTACGCGGTCGAGACCCGCCGTACGGGCCGCCCGGGGCGGCGGCGCACCCTCACCGCCGAGCACGTCGTCTTCGCGGCCGGGACGTACGGCACGCAGAAGCTGCTGCACCGCATGAAGCGCAAGGGCGTCCTGCCGAACCTGTCGGACCGCCTCGGCGTGCGCACCCGCACCAACTCCGAGGCGATCCTCGGCATCGAGCGGTTCGGCGCCAAGGGCGACGACCACTCGCGCGGAGTGGCGATCACCTCCTCGTTCCACCCCGACGACCACACCCACATCGAGCCCACGCGGTACGGCCCCGGATCCAACGCGATGGGCGGGCTGCGCTCGCTGCTCATCGACGGCGGAGGCCGTGCGCCCCGGTGGGCGAAGTTCCTCGGCGAGGCCGCGCGGCGTCCGCTGGACCTCGTACGCCTGCCGAACCTCCGCAAGTGGTCGCAGCGGACGATCGTCGCCCTGGTCATGCAGACCCGCGACAACTCCATCACCGTCGAGCCGTCGGCGTCGGGGCGCGGCATGCGGGCACGCCGTGGCCACGGCGAGCCGAGCCCGACGTGGATCCCCGAGGCGCACCAGGCCGTGCGGATGCTGGCCGAGGAGATGGGCGGCATGCCGGGCGGCACCTGGCTCGACCTGTTCAACATCCCGACGACCGCGCACTTCATCGGCGGCTGCACGATCGGCGCCACCCGCGACGACGGCGTGATCGACCCCTACCACCGCGTGTACGGCCACCCCGGCCTGCACATCGCGGACGGCTCGACCGTCTCGGCGAACCTCGGCGTCAACCCCTCGCTGACGATCACCGCGCAGGCCGAGCGCGCGATGGCGTTCTGGCCGAACCACGGCGAGGCCGACACGAGGCCCGAACTGGGCGCGGCGTACGCGCGGCTGAACCCGGTCGCGCCCAAGAACCCGGCCGTCCCGGCGGGCGCCCCGGCGGCGCTGCGGCTGCCGATCTCGCCCGTCTAACGGCTCCGGTAGGCGCCCATCAGGGCGTCGCGGTCGGGCTCGGGCAGCCATCGGACGGCCTCGCGGATCGTCACGCCCGAGATCGTCCCGGTGCGCGGGCGTACCCAGGCGGTCACCCACGCGGGGTCGCGCCTGCCCAGCTCGCGCAGCACCCAGCCGAGCGCCTTGCGGATGAAGAACTCCCGCTCGGCGATCAGCGCGTCGCCGTACGCGGAGAGCCGCGTGAGGTCGCCCTCGCCCGCGCGGATGCCCGGGAGCAGCGCGAGCAGTGACGTACGCCGGATCCAGAAGTCGCCGTCGGACACCCAGCGGTCGAGCGTGCCGCCCAGCGCCGGGTGGCGTACGACCAGGGCGCCGACGATCTTGACGGCCAGCGCGTCGACGTACGCCCAGGTGTCGGAGTCGCGGATCAGGCGTTCGGCGACGCCGAGGTCACGCGCTTCCAGCAGCGCGACGTTGTGGACCAGTACCTCGATCGCGGCCATACGGCGGTCGTGCACGCCGCCCCACAGGGACGCGACCAGCGCGAGCGTCTCCTCACGGCTCAGCCCGCGCGCGGAGGCGACCGCGACCCCGCGGATCTTCGGCAGGCTGACGCCGAGGTGGACCAGCTCGCTCTTGAGGTACGCGCGCTCGCCCTCGGCGCGTACCGGGTCGGCCAGCCCGCGCAGGGCGGCGTCGATCGCGCTCTCGTGATCCACGTGATCAGTATGTCCTGCGGCCGGGCCCGGCGGTCTGGCGTTTCTCCAGGCAGGAGGGCCCTAGACTTGGGGCCATCCCGCGACTCCGAAAGGCGTTCTTGGTGTCCGTCGAGTCAGTCGAGCAGTCCTTCGACACAGTCCTCGTTGTCGATTTCGGTGCGCAGTACGCGCAGCTCATCGCCCGCCGTGTGCGTGAATGCTCCGTGTTCAGCGAGATCGTCCCCTCGACCATGCCGGTCGCGGAGATGCTCGCCAAGCGGCCGAAGGCGATCATCCTGTCCGGCGGCCCCGCCTCGGTGTACGAGCCGGGCGCGCCCGCGGTGCCGGAAGGCCTCTTCGACGCCGGGGTGCCCACGCTCGGGATCTGTTACGGCTTCCAGGCGATGGCGCAGGCCCTGGGGGGCACGGTCGCCAACTCCGACATCGCCGAGTACGGCCGCACGCCGCTCACGGTGGTCGATCAGGGTGAGCTGCTGGCCGGGCTGCCCGCCGAGCTCGCGGTGTGGATGTCCCACCGCGTCACGTGCAGCGTGCCGCCGCCCGGGTTCGCGATCACCGCGCGCACCGAGAGCGCGCCCGTCGCCGCCATGGAGGATCCCTCCCGCGGCCTGTACGGCGTGCAGTTCCACCCGGAGGTCATGCACACCGAGCACGGCCTCGAAGTGCTCCGCCACTTCCTCGCCGCGGCCGGCTGCCGCCCCTCCTGGACCATGGTCAACATCGTCGAGGAGTCGATCGAGGCCGTACGCGGCCAGGTCGGCGACAAGCGGGCGATCTGCGGGCTGTCCGGCGGCGTCGACTCCGCCGTCGCGGCCGCCCTGGTTCAGCGGGCCATCGGGTCCCGGCTGACCTGCGTGTTCGTCGACCACGGGCTGCTGCGCAAGGGCGAGGCCGAACAGGTCGAGAAGGACTTCGTCGCCGCCACCGGCGTCGACCTGAAGGTCGTCGACGCCTCACGCCGGTTCCTCGACGCGCTCGACGGCGTCACCGACCCCGAGACCAAGCGGAAGATCATCGGCCGCGAGTTCATCCGGGTCTTCGAAGAGGCCGCCCGCGAGATCGTCGACGCGCACGGCGAGGCGGTCGAGTACCTCGTCCAGGGCACGCTCTACCCCGACGTCGTCGAGTCCGGCGGCGGCACCGGCGCGGCCAACATCAAGTCGCACCACAACGTCGGCGGCCTGCCCGACGACCTCCAGTTCGGGCTGGTCGAGCCGCTGCGCACACTGTTCAAGGACGAAGTGCGCCGCCTCGGCGAGGAGCTCGGCCTGCCCTCGGAGATCGTCTGGCGCCAGCCGTTCCCGGGCCCCGGGCTCGGCATCCGGATCATCGGCGCGGTGTCCGGCGAGCGCCTGGAGATCCTCCGCGAGGCCGACGCGATCGCCCGCGAGGAGCTCACCCGCGCCGGCCTCGACCGCGACATCTGGCAGTTCCCGGTGGTGCTGCTCGCCGACGTCCGCTCGGTCGGCGTGCAGGGCGACGGCCGCACGTACGGCCACCCGGTCGTGCTGCGCCCGGTGACCAGCGAGGACGCCATGACGGCCGACTGGGCACGCCTCCCGTACGACGTCATGCAGCGGATCTCGACCCGCATCACCAACGAAGTCGCCGAGGTCAACCGCGTGGTGGTCGACATCACCAGCAAGCCGCCCGGCACGATCGAGTGGGAGTGACGCGTCAGGTGACGCGGGAGGGCTCCGCCCCGTAGGTCTCGTAGGTCTTCCGTTCGACGATCAGGCGCAGGCGGTCCAGGCCGTCCCAGACGTCGGTGAAGCGGGCCGTGATCGGGGCCGGGCCCAGGCGCAGCCGGTCGGGGGTGCGGTAGTCCGGGATCACCTTGGCGTCGATCAGGGCGCGGGTCATCCGCCAGGCCTCGGGGTGGCGCAGCGAGACGTGGGAGCCTCGGCGGGCCGGGTCACGTGGTGTCGCCAGGGTCAGGTCCGGTAGCCAGGCCTCCGCCAGCTCGATCAGGTACTCCGTCAGCGCCACGCCCTTGGCCCGCAGCGTGCCGATGCCGGCTTCGGCCAGCGGGCGTACGCCCTCCTCGACGGCCGCGATGGCGACAACCGACGGGGTTCCGGTCAGGAAGCGTTCGACGCCCGGCACCGGGTCGTACGCCGGGCCCATGACGAACTGGTCGCGCTGGCCGAACCAGCCCCAGATCGGCTGGCGCAGGCCCTGCTGGAGGTCGTTCCGTACGTACAGGAACGCCGGGGCGCCCGGGCCGCCGTTCAGATACTTGTACGTGCAGCCGACGGCCAGGTCGGTGCCGGTGGCGTCCAGTTCGATCGGGACGCTTCCGGCGGAGTGGCACAGGTCCCACAGCACCAGCGCGCCCGCGTCGTGGGCGAGGTCGTTCACCGCGGCCATGTCCAGCAGGGCGCCCGAGCGGTACGCCACATGGGAGAGGCACACCAGCGCGGTCGTGTCGTCGACGGCGTCGCGCAGCGTCTCCAGGTCGAGGCCCTCGTCGATGTCGCCGTGCACGACGCGGAGCTCCAGGCCCCGCTGGGCGGCCAGGCCTTCGAGGACGTACCGGTCGGTGGGGAAGTTGTCGCCGTCGGAGACGATCGTCCTGCGGTCCGGGCGGGCGTCCAGCGCCGCGACGGCCAGCTTGTAGAGGTTGACCGTGGTGGAGTCGGAGACCGCGACCTGGCCGCTCGCCGCGCCGAGGAGGGACTCCCCGATGAGGTCGCCGGCGCGCGCCGGCAGGTCCACCCAGTGCGACCAGGACCGGATGAGGTCCCGGCCCCACTCGTCGCGGACGATCCGCGCCACGCGCTCCGGGGTCGTCTTCGGCAGGCGCCCCAGGGAGTTGCCGTCCAGGTAGATCAGGTCGGGGTCGTCGCAGACGAATGCGTCACGCAGCCGCGCGAGGGGATCGGCGGCGTCGAGCGCGACCGCGCGCTCACGGGACAGGTCGGTCATGCCCCGACTTTAAGTGAGCGTCACCGGGTGTCCTCCTCGGCGGGCTCCTCCTGGGTGTCCTCCGCGTCGTCCTGAGGCTCCTCAGCGGGCTCCGGGGACTCCTCGCGTGCACGACGGCGGCGTACGCGGCGGGCGACCCGTCCGAGCGTCCACAGCGCCGCCGCGCCGGCGACCACCGGAACGGCCTTCCTGGCGACCGCGGCGGCGTCGAACTCCGGCCGCCCCTCGTCCTCCGGCTCGTCGCCCTCGGGCTCCCGGTCCTCAGCCTCGGGCTCCCGATCCTCAGCCTCGGGCTCCCGGTCCTCAGCCTCGGGCTCCCGTCCTCAGCCTCGGGCTCCCGGTCCTCAGGCTCCCGGGCCTCGTCCTGGGCCTCGTCCTCCCGGGCCTCGGGCTCCTCAGGCTCGTCGTACTCGGGCTCCTCGTCCTCAGCCCCCTCGGGCTCCTGAGCCTCAGGTCCCTCGTCCTCGACGGCCTCGTCTTCCGTCACCTGGTCCTCAGGCTCCTCCTCGGCCACGTCGTTCTCGGGATCCGCGTCCTCGGCGGAGACGCTGTGGGCGTTGACGCCGACGACGGCGGCGGTGAGGTCGGTGGCGAAGCGGGTGACCTTGCGCTCGATCGCGCCGGCGACCACGGACCGTTCGAACTCGGCGGCCCGGCCGGTCAGGGTCAGCCTCGTGTGCATCGTGACGCGGGCACGGCCGTACGCGTCGTGCAGGTGGGCCCTGATGGTCGCCCTGAGCCGCCCTTCACCACGTGACTCCTCGCCGCTGACCTTGATCGTCACGGTCAGGGCGTCGTCGTCCACCTCGGTCACGCGTACCGTGACCCGATAAGTGATCTTGGCGGACCGCAGCCTGAGCTTCAGGCGGCCGCCGGCGGTGCCGTCCTCGCGGCGTTGCAGCGTCGCACCCGGGACGCACGGCAGGACGCGGTCGGCGTCGGTCAGGACGCCCCATGCCTCGTCCACCGGTACCGGAACGCTGAACTCGTGGTCGAGCTCCATTGCCACTACCCCCCTTGGCGGCGCGCGCCGCCCCGCTGACACCAGGCAGTCACACGTCAAATTCGTGCATACCCGGCGTCAGCGGGACAAACTTCGCATTACACGCTAGCCGCCGTGGACAGGGCCCGTGCCGTCAGCACCTTGGCGAGATGCCTGCGATATTCAGCGGATCCGTGCAGGTCACTCGGCGGATTGGTGCCCGAGGGCGCGTGCTCGGCGGCGGCACGGAACGCCTCACGGGATGCCGCGCCGCCCGCGACCGCGTCCTCGACCGCCGACGCGCGTACGGGAGTGGACCCCATGTTCGTGAGGCCCACCCGCGCCTCGGCCACCTCGCCGTTGGACCGGCGTACGAGGCAGGCGACCCCGACGATGGCCCAGGCCTGCGCGGTCCGATGGAACTTCTCGTAGTGGAAGCCCCAGCCCGTGAAGGTCTTCGGCAGCCGTACGCCGACGAGGATCTCGTCGGGTTCGAGCGCCGAGGTCAGGTAGTCGGAGAAGAAGTCACGCGCCGGGATCTCACGCGACGACGTCACCAGGACCGCCTCCATCGCGACCGCCACGGCGGGCAGGTCACCCGCCGGGTCGGCGTGCGCGAGGGACCCGCCGAACGTGCCACGGTGGCGTACGGCCGGATCGGCGACGGTCGAGGTCGCGGCGGCGAGCAGCGGGCAGTGCGCGCGGATCAGAGGGTCGCGCATGACCTCGTAGTGCGTGGTGCTCGCGCCGACGAGCAGCGACGACCCGTCGTCGCGTACGCCGTGCAGCTCCGGGATCTCCCCGATGTCCACGAGGACCTCGGGATAGGAGAGGCGCAGCCGCAGCAGCGGCAGCAGGCTCTGCCCGCCGGACAGGACCTTGCCCTCGTCTCCGGCGTCGCGGAGCGCCGTGACGGCGTCGGACACCGACGACGGCCTGACGTATTCGAACGATGACGGGATCATGCTTCACTTCCTGCGGATCCGAGCCCGCCGCCCGCGCCGGGCCGCGATGAGTGTTCGGCGCCACCGCCGCTGATCGCCTTCCACACGCGTTCCGGCGTGCAGGGCATCCGCACGTCGGAGACGCCGTACGGGCGCAGCGCGTCGACGATGGCGTTGACCACCGCCGGCGTCGAGGCGATCGTGCCCGCCTCGCCGACGCCCTTGACGCCCAGCGGGTTGGTGGTCGCCGGGGTCTCCGTACGGTCGGTGGTGAACGTCGGCAGGTCGGACGCCGAGGGCACCAGATAGTCGGCCATCGTGGTGGTCGTCAGGTTGCCGTCCTCGTCGTAGACGGCCTCCTCGTACAGGGCCTGCGCGATGCCCTGGGCGAGCCCGCCGTGCACCTGGCCTTCGACGATCAGCGGGTTCACGACGTTGCCGATGTCGTCGACGGCGACGTACGAGCGGAGCCGTACGAACCCGGTCTCGGTGTCCACCTCGGCGGCGCACAGGTGCGTGCCGTGCGGGAACGAGAAGTTGTCCGGGTCGTGGGTGGCCTCGGAGTCGAGCGTCGGCTCGAAGCCGTCCGGCAGGTCGTGCGCGGCGAACACGGCCAGTGAGACCTCCTGGATGCTCCGGGTCTGCTCCGGCACACCGCGCACCGAGAACGAGCCGCCGCTGAAGTCGATGTCGCCCTCGTCGGCCTCCAGCATGTGGGCCGCGACCCGGCGGGCCTTGTCGATCACCTTGTCGCAGGCGTTGTAGAGCGCCACGCCGCCGACGGCCAGGGACCGCGAACCGTAGGTGTCCATGCCCTTGGGCGAGATGCTCGTGTCGCCGTGCAGGACGCGGATGTCCTCCCACGGCACCCCGAGCCGGTCGGCCGCGATCTGCGCCCACGCCGTCTCGTGGCCCTGCCCGTGCGCGGACGATCCGGTGATCACTTCGACCTTGCCGGAGGGCAGCATGCGGACCGAGGCGGACTCCCAGCCGCCCGCGCCGTACGCCAGCGAGCCCAGCACGCGCGACGGCGCCAGCCCGCACATCTCGGTGAACGTCGAGACGCCGATGCCGAGCTGGACCGGGTCGCCGCGGTCCCGCCGGTCGGCCTGTTCGGCCCGCAGCTTGTCGTACTCGAACAGCCGCATGGCCTTCTCGGTGGCGGCCTCGTAGTTGCCGGAGTCGTACGTCAGCCCGGCGATCGTGTCGTAGGGGAACTCCTCGTGCTTGATCCAGTTGCGCTTCCGCAGCTCCATCGGGTCCATGGAGAGTTCGGCCGCGAGTTCGTCCATGAGCCGCTCGATGCCGAACGTCGCCTCGGGCCGCCCCGCGCCCCGGTACGCGTCGGTCGGCGTCTTCGTCGTGAAGACGCCCTTGCAGGTGAAGGAGTAGGCGTCCATCTTGTAGATGCCGTTGAACATGAAGGCGCCGAGGATCGGGACCCCGGGCGTGACCAGCATGAGGTACGCGCCCATGTCCGCGAGCAGGTCGACCTTCAGGCCGCGGATCCGCCCGTCGGCGTCGGCCGCCAGCGCCAGGCGCTGGATCTGGTCGCGGCCGTGGTGGACGGCCATGTTGCCCTCGCTGCGCGACTCGGTCCACTTGACCGGGCGGCCGAGCCGTTTGGCCAGCAGGAGGCAGATGACCTCCTCGCCGTACACCTGGAGCTTCGAGCCGAAACCGCCGCCCACGTCGGGCGCGATGACACGCAGCTTGTGCTCGGGGATGCCCGTCACCATGGCCAGCATGAGCCGCAGGATGTGCGGGATCTGGGTGGCCGACCACATCGTGTACTCGTCGCCGACCGCCGAGCAGACCACCGCGCGCGGCTCCATCGCGGTCGGGATCAGCCGCTGCTGGATGTACCTGCGCTCGATGACGACCGGCGCGTCGCGGAACGCCGCGTCCAGGTCGCCGTTCTCGAACACCCACGTGTAGGAGGTGTTCGTGCCCTTGTCGGCGTGGACGAGGTCGGCGCCCTCCTTGATCGCCTCGTCCATGTCCGTGACGGCGGGCAGGGCCTCGTAGTCGACGTCGATGGCCTCCAGGGCGTCCGCGGCGGCGTACCGGTCGCGTGCCACGACCACCGCGACCGGCTCGCCGACGTAGCGGACCTCGTCGACCGCGAGCGGCGGATGGTCGGGCAGCACCATGTCCTCGGTGACCGGCCACGCGCACGGCAGGCTGCCCTGCTCGCCGGCGAAGTCGGCCCCGGTGAACACCGCGATCACGCCGGGGCGCCCGCGCGCCGCGGAGACGTCCACGTTGGTGATGCGCCCGTGCGCGATCGGGCTGCGCAGGAACGCCGCCTGTAGCAGGCCGGGGAGCTGGATGTTGTCGGTCCAGTTCGTCCGCCCGGTGATCAGCCGGGCGTCCTCGCTCCGCTTGCGCGCGGAACCGATCTCCGGTGCGGCGGTCACGTCGTCACCTGCTCACGTGCGGCTTCGCGCATGTCGGCGGCGGCGCGGCGTACGGCGCGGACGATGTTCTGGTAGCCGGTGCAGCGGCACAGGTTGCCTTCGAGGCCCTCGCGGATCTCGTCGTCGGAGGGGTCGGGGTTCTCCCGCAGCAGGTCGACCGCGGCGATGATCATGCCCGGGGTGCAGTAGCCGCACTGGAGGGCGTGTTCCTCGTGGAACGCGCGCTGGACCGGGTGGGGCCCGTCGTCGCCGGCCAGCCCCTCGATCGTGGTGACCTCTTTGCCGTCCGCCTGGAGGGCGAGGACGGAACAGCTCTTGACGCTCAGGCCATCCGGCCCGCCACCGCCCATCAGCACGGTGCAGGCGCCGCAGTTCGACGTGTCGCAGCCGATGGGCGTTCCCACCTTGCCGACGCGTTCACGCAGGTAGTGGGCGAGCAGAAGACGGGGTTCGACGTCGTCGTCGTACCTGACGCCGTCGACCTCTACGGACACACGCGGCATTCGTACTCCCGGGAGATCTGGTTCGGACGTGGTGGATGCCCCGGGGAGGCCTCCCAAGCAAGCGCTTGACCGGCCACATTGGGCGTGCCTTCTCCGGGAATGACGGATGGCGTGGAACGGGGTGCCCGTCAGCTCTTGTTGAAGCGGTGGTGGGTGTTCACCTTGTGCGTGCGGCGCGAGCCGTTGCGATGTTTCCGGCGAATGCGTGCCGCCGCGCGACGGATGCGTTTGGTACGACTCTGTGGCATCGCGATCTCCTGATGTGAGGAGAGGCTGGTGATGCCAACGTAAGCCTGCGAACCCCGGGCAGACCAGCCCGCTGACCGGCGCGTTCGCACGCCAGGTGGCCGCATCTGCACACGGTGTGCGCGGTGTACCGCCCGCATAAGCGAGGCGAATACCGGGTTTTTCATCGCTTATGCGACTGTGATTTCGATCTCAGTGCCGGTGATCGAGCGCGACGGTGTGCAGGACCTTCCCGGAGAAGTCGCGCAGGCGTACGGTCAGCGCGCGCGAGCCGCCGTCGATGGCGACCTCGCCGAAGAACTGCGAGCCCTCCAGCGGCGACGTGTTGGCGTGCGGCGCGACCTGCTGGAATCTGACCTCGGGGCCGAAGGTCAGGTCGAGGTCGTTCGGCCCGAAGGCGCCGGCGTTGAGCGGCCCGGAGACGAACTCCCAGAACGGGTCGAAGTCCTGGAACACCGCCTTGGCGGGGTCGTAGTAGTGCGCGGCGGTGTAGTGCACGTCCGTGGTGATCCAGATGACGTTCTTCACCTTGTGCCGCTTCAGCGACGACAGCACGTCGGCGATCTCCAGCTCGCGGCCGAGCGGCGCGCCGTCGTTCCCCTGCGCGACCGCCTCGATGCGGGTGGCGTCCGGGACGACCAGCGACAGCGGCATGTCCGCGGCGACGACCTTCCAGGACGCGTTCGAGGCGGCCAGCTCGCGCTTCAGCCACGCCGTCTGCGCGGCGCCGAGGATGCCCTTGCCGCCGCTCGTGTAGTCGTCGGAGCCGTTGGCGTCACGGTAGGTCCGCATGTCGAGCACGAACACGTCGAGCAGCGGGCCGTAGGACACCTTGCGGTAGACGCGGCCGGCGTGCCGCTTCTCCTCGGAGATCGGGAGGTACTCGAAGAACGCCCGGCGGGCGCGCGCGGACAGCACGTCGGTGCGCTTCTCGGTGTACAGCGGGTCGTCGAGGATCTCGCCGGGGTACCAGTTGTTGTGGGTCTCGTGGTCGTCCCACTGGTTGATCTGCGGCATCGCGGCGGCGAGGGCGAGGAGGTTCTCGTCCATCAGGTTGTACTGGTGCTGGCCACGGAACTCCGCGAGCGTCTCGGCGACCTTCGACTTCGCCGGCGACGTCAGGTTGCGGTAGACGCGCCCGTCGGGCAGCTTCACCGACGCCTCGATCGGGTCGTCGGCGTACCAGTGGTCGCCGTTGCACAGGAAGAAGTCCGGGTCGATCGCCCGCATCGCGGCGAAGATCCGGTAGCCGCCGATGTCGGGGTTGATGCCGAAGCCCTGCCCGGCCAGGTCGCCGGACCACACGAAGCTGACATCGCGCCGGCCGCGCGGGGCCGTACGGAACCCGCCGGTCACCGGCTCCGAGACGAGCGAACCGTCGTGCAGGTCGGCGGCGCGGACGCGGTAGTGGATGTGCTCGCCGGCGGGCAGGCCGTTCAGGCGCACCTTGCCGGTGAGGTCGGTGTCCGGCGTGAGCAGCGGGCCGCGCACGGTCGAGAAGCGGCGGAAGTCCGGCCGGGTGCTGACGTCGACGAGCATCCGGGACGGCCGGTCGGCGCGGGTCCACACGATGCCGCCCCGCGCGGAGACGTCACCGCTCTGCACGCCGTGGGTGAGCTTCGGGCGGTCGGGGCGAATCAGGGCCGCGGCCTGGGTGCCGGTACCGAGCAGGACGGCACCGCCGCCCGCGAGCGCGCCGTCGCGCAGGAACGTACGCCGATCGAGTCCCATTTCTCACTCCCGTCGCGGAGGTACGGACCGATCGTGACGCGCGGCGACGACCGGGTCCAGGCACAGAAATGGCCATGGGGTGAACAAGTCACCGCGCGAACCTCCGCCTCGGCTTGACGACAGTGGGCGACGGCCTGCATGCTTTCCAGCATGTCAGCGCGTACCGTTCCGACCGCCCTCGGGGGAGTTCCCCTCGCGGTCGACGCGCTGTGTCCTTCGTGTTGTTGTCGCTGACCCTTCCGCCGAAGTCAGCCCGCGGCGCTCCGCCGCCACCACGAAGGACCCTCCTGTGGATCTCTCCGTCATTCCCGACCTGACCATGCAGGGCCAGACGCGCCCCGAGTCCGCCGAGCGCGCGCTGACCGTAGGACGCCTGGCCGGGCTCGTCCGCGAGCTCGCCGCGAACCCCGACGAGTGGTGGCACCTGGTCCGCTTCGACGGCGAGCCGGTGCCGGTCAGGTTCGGCGAGTGCGAGCTGTGGCTGACCGCGTGGGCGCCCGGCCACCACGCCGACCCGCGCGCCGGGGTCCTCGCGGTGCTCGCGGGCGAGCTGACCGAGCGGCGGATCAACGGGCTGGGCGGGGCCGAACGCACGCTGCGGGCCAACCGGGTCCAGGTGTACGGCGGCGGCAACCCTCGTGAGCTGGTCAATCCCGGTCCGGGCTACGCGATCAGCCTGCACGTGGTGAGCAGCCGGTGAACGCCGCCCAACGTTCGATGAACACCGCGTAAGACTCCGGTCGGTGGTCCGTTCTGGCGGCTAATGTCCGAACTCTATGTCCCGTGTCCTGTCTCTCCCGCTGCTCGGGGCGAGTGTCGTGGCGATGGCCGTGGCCATGTCCCTCGGCACCTCCGACGCCGTCCCCTACTTCGGGCCGACCGGCCCCTTCCTGACCTTCGGCGGCGCGCCGTCCACGACCGTGGTGACGGCCCTGACGTGGTTCGCCGCGGTGAGCGCCGGCGCCGGCACGCTGACCGGCCTGTACGCGCTGCGCGACGGCGCCTTCGCCGCGCCGGGACGCCTGCTCGCCGTCGGCGCGGTCGTCGCGTGCGTCTTCGCGCTCCTGCCGCCGACCGGCTCGGTCGACATGCTCAACTACGCGATCTACGGCCGGATCGCGGATCTCGGCCGCGACCCGTACGTCACGACGCCCCTGCTGCTGGCCCATACCGGCGACCGCGTCGGCGTGCTGCTGCCCAGCGGCTGGCAGCGGGTGCCGACCGTGTACGGGCCGGTCGTGACCGCGATCCAGTGGCTCGCCGCGCACGTCGGCGGCAACTCGATGGCGCGGATCATCTTCCTGCTCAAGTGGGCCGACGCCGTCGCCTTCATCGGCACCGGGGTGCTGCTGGACCGGCTGGCCGGGCCCGACCGGGTACGCCGGCTGCGCGCCTGCCTGCTCTGGACCGCCAACCCGCTCATGATCTTCTGGATGGTCGGCAGCGGGCACGCCGACGTGTTCGCCGTGTTCCTGCTGGTGGCGGCCCTGTACGCGACACGATGGTCGTGGTTCGCGGCGGGCCTGCTGGGCGGGGCGGCCGTCGCGGTCAAGGCGTCGTTCCTGTTCCCGGCGGCGGGCCTGGTGGCCGCCGCCTGGCTGGCGTCGTCGCCGGGCCGCGTACGCCGGCTGCTCGCGGCGTCGGCGGGGACCCTGGTCACGGCCGGCGGCGGGTACCTGCTGGCCGGCCCGGCCGCGATCCACTCGCTCAACGCGCGCCTGGGCCGTACGAAGGACCGCTACCTGCCGGTGCCCCCTTACGTCGTCGCGCACCACGCCCTGTACTCGCTGTGGATGATGGTGCTCGCCGCCGCGCTGGTGGCGTTCCTGTGGTGGCGGTCGGGCCTGCCGGTGGCGTTCTGGCGCGGGAGCTCGGTGCCCGCCCTGCTGCCCGTGCTGGTGCTGGCGTTCGGCACCACGCTGGTCTCGCCGCTTCAGTACCCCTGGTACGACGCGATGCTGCTGCCCCTGCTCGCCGCGGCGCCCCTGGTGCCGTACGCGGGCCTGGACCGGCTGCTCGTCGCGCGCGGGATGCTCCTGGCGGTGATGACGCTCCCGGGCGTACGCGTGAACGGCTACCAGCACCTGTGGGTGCGCTGGGCCAACCTGATCTGGCTGGCCGTCTTCCTCTACGTGGTGTGGCGCGGGTCGCGGCCTACGGCTCCCGCCGACGTGCCCGGAACGCCAGTCGAGTCACGCTCAGGAGAACCAGCGATATGACGAGCGCCGGAACCGCCCACAGGAAGGGGACGTCCGGCCCGCCGAACCCCTTGACCAGGTAGCGGGCGGCGACGGCGAAGAACAGGACGGCCGCGACCAGCGACGACGGGTCGAACCTATGCCGGAACACGCGTGACCTCCATGTCACCGATCTTGCTGCGGATGCGCAGGACGATGGTCGGGCTGCCGCCCTTCGTGGGGCCCTCCGGCTCCAGGACCTGCCGTACGCGGGCGCCGGGGCCGCCGGTGACCTGACCGTCGACGGTGATGTCGCCGATCAGCGCCTGGCCGTCCACCTCGACGCGCGCGGTGCTCGGCACCAGTACGTCGAGGACGCCCACCATGACCTCGGCGTTCACCTGGAACCGCCCGCCCGCGGTGAGCGGCGTGTCCGTCAGGTCGACCACGCTCTGGCCGATGATCACTTTGTGGTTCTGGTCGGCGGGGGAGGTGACGGCGGCCGGGCGCCAGACGGCCCGGTTGATCCTTCCGGCGACGCCGGGGTCGCCACCGACCGTGGTCATGGCGAGGGCGAGGGACATGATCGCTCCAAGGGTGGTGAGCTTGCGGTCCCGGCCGAACCAGGCTCCGCAGAGGTGGCCGGCGGCGACGGCCGCGAGCGCACCGGCGATGACGATCTGGATTCGGGGGAACTCCGCGCGGCCGTCCGTGGCGGCGAAGAGGATCGCGGCGGTCACGGCGGCGGCGAGCACGGTGAGAGAGCCCAGGTAGGACCGGGGCGGCCGCTGGTACGGGGCCGGCTCGGGCGCGTACGGCCGGGCAGTGTCGATCTCGATGTCGATGTCCGCGTCGGCGTCGGCGCCGAGACGGGCGAGGTCGACCATGCCCTCGCGGTGCCACGCGGGTGAGACCGGCGCGGGCGGAACCCACGACGAGAGCGGGCGGCCCTTCACGCGCTCCGGCATGCTGCGGGCCAGTTGAACGAGGTCGACGCCGCGCGAGTGCGCCACGAACATCGCCAGGCCGAACACCACGACCAGGGACACGCTGTTGGCCGAGGTGGGGTCGCTGATGATCCGGCTGACCATCGCGGCGGCCAGGCCGGCGCCGAGCACGGCCAGGACGGTGTCGCCGTCGAAGAGACGCTTCCCCATCCGCTCGATCTTCGAAGGGCTGCCGTCGGGCGCCGCCATGAACAGGAAGGCCGCGATGTACAGCACGACGCCGATGCCGGTGGCGAGTGCCAGCAGCGCGAACCCGACGCGGTACACCACGGCGTCGATGCGGGTGTAGCGCGCCAGCCCGGAGCACACTCCGGTGATCAGGCGCCCCTCATCGCAGCGGCCGAGCCGTCGTGGGCCGGTGGTGATCTCCTCGGTCATGGGTCCATCGTCCCGGTAGCCCGCCGGCGCGGCCATCCGGGACAGCCCTGACTCACCCCTGAGGATCTCCGGGGTATGCCAGGGTGGCCCCCGATGCGCGTACGCCGCGAACGCGAGACGATCGGTGAATGTCAGAAACGCCGGTCGAGGAGAGCGTGGGCTCACCGGAGGCCGCCTACCCGCGCTTCGAACGCCGTTCCGAAGGGCGGCTCGCCGCCGGCGTGTGCCGGGGCCTCGCCGGTCATCTCGGCGTGGAGACCATCGTCGTACGCCTGGCGTTCGCGGCCCTGGTCTCGGCGGGCGTCGGCGTCGTCGCGTACGTCGCGCTCTGGCTCATGGTGCCCCGGCGCGACGAGCCCGAGGCGCGGCGCGCCTGGGGCCAGTTCTTCGCGTACGGGGCGCTGGTCGTCCTGCTGTCGCTGTTCACGTGGGGCGCCGGCGCGCTGAACTGGGCCGTCTGGCCGTTCGTCGCGGGCGGCATCGGCGTCGGGATCATCTGGCAGCAGGCCGACCCGGAGCGGCGGCGGCGCTGGATGCGCAACACCCAGGCGATGTGGCTGAGAAGCATCATCGGCGCGCTGCTGGTCGCCGGCGGTCTCGTGGCCTTCCTCGCCCAGAAGATCCATCCGGGGCAGGCGGGCTCGGTGCTGCTCGGCTCGACCGTCGTGCTGGCGGGCGTGGCCGTGGTCGTCGCGCCGTGGCTCCTGCGCATGTGGCGCGACCTCGACACAGAGCGCCGCGAGCGCATCCGCTCCCAGGAGCGCGCCGAGGTCGCCGCGCACGTACACGACTCGGTGCTGCACACGCTGACGCTGATCCAGCGCAACGCGCAGGACCCGAAGGAGGTCCAGCGGCTGGCCCGCGCCCAGGAGCGCGACCTGCGCGCCTGGCTCTACCAGCCGAAGGCCGACGCCGAGGTGGACCTCGCCGCCGCCGTGCGCAAGGACGCCGCCGAGGTCGAGGACCACCACGGCGTGCCGATCGAGGTCGTGTGCGTGGGCGACTGCCCGCTCGACGACCGCCTCGCCGCGATGCTCCAGGCGGCGCGCGAGGCCATGGTCAACGCCGCCAAGTACGCCGGAGAGACGTCGGTGTCGGTGTACGCCGAGGTGGTGGGCGACGACGTCGCGATCTTCGTACGCGACCGTGGCCGCGGCTTCGACCTCGACACGGTCTCAGAGGACCGCATGGGAGTGCGGGAATCGATCATCGGGCGGATGGAGCGCAATGGTGGCAAGGTGGCGATCCGTACGGCTCCGGGGGAGGGCACCGAAGTGAGGCTCGAGATGACGCGTGATCGGAAGATGTCATGACGCGTGTGGTGCTGGTCGACGACCACCAGATGTTCCGCAGCGGCGTCAAGGCCGAGCTGGGCGACTCCGTGGAGATCGTCGGTGAGGCGGGCGACGTCGACGAGGCGATCGCGGTGATCAGGGCGACCGAGCCGGACGTCGTGCTCCTCGACGTGCACTTGCCCGGCGGCGGCGGCGTCGAGGTGCTGCGCCAGATCACCGGTGCGCGCGGGCCCGGGGCACAGGCGCTGGAGACGAGGTTCCTGGCCCTGTCGGTGTCCGACGCCGCCGAGGACGTCATCGGCGTCGTACGCGGCGGCGCACGCGGTTACGTCACCAAGACGATCTCCGGCCCCGAGCTGACCAGCGCGATCGGCCGGGTCGCGGAAGGCGACGCGGTCTTCTCACCTCGGCTCGCCGGCTTCGTACTGGACGCCTTCGCCGCCGCCGACGCCCCGGCGATCGACCCCGAGCTCGACCAGCTCACCCAGCGCGAACGCGAGGTCCTGCGGCTGATCGCCCGAGGCTACGCGTACAAGGAGATCGCCAAGGAGCTGTTCATCTCGGTCAAGACCGTCGAGACCCACGTGAGCAGCGTCCTGCGCAAACTCCAGCTCTCGAACCGCCACGAACTCTCCCGCTGGGCCGCCGCCCGCCGCCTCGTGTGACGGCGGGCGGCGCCGAAGTCAGAGGAGGCCGGTGAGGAGGCGCTCGCGGAACGCCGTGGCGTCGGAGCCGACCGCCACGCGTACCGCCGGGCGGCCGCCCTCGTCGGCGTAGCGGCGGCGGTCCCACAGGGTGGTGCCGCGCGTACGCTCGCCGCGCAGCTCCACGCGTACCGGGCGCTCGACGTACTCGCCCAGCGACGGGTCGACGGCGAGCATGGCGGCCAGGGCGTCGTGGATCACCGCGCCGCGTACGTCGAGGGACCGGCCGTACGCGACGACGTAGTACTCCAGGATCGAGGCGGCGAACCGGGCGATCTCGCTGTCGCCGGCGGCCAGGCGGTCCAGCCACGCGCCGTCGACGGCGGTCGGGTGGGTCGCGTCCAGGGGGACCAGCGTCAGTGGCCAGCCCGCGGCGAAGACCAGCTCGGCGGCCTCGGGGTCGTGCCAGATGTTCGCCTCGGCGTGGCTCGTGATGTTGCCGTGGTGGTCGAACGCCCCGCCCATGACCACGACCTCGCGGAACATCGTCGGCAGCGAGGGCTCCAGCAGCAGCGCGATGCCGAGGTTGGTCAGCGGGCCGACGGCCAGGAGGGTCAGCTCGCCGGGACGCTCCTTGGCCAGCCGGATGATCTGCTCCGGCGCGGACGTCTCGATCGGGCGGCCTTCGGGCTCGGGCATGCCGGTGTCGCCGAGGCCGTCGGCGCCGTGCCAGTCGGGCGCGAACAGCACCGGCTGCGCCATCGGCCGCGCGGCGCCCACGGCGACGGGTATGCCGGTCAGGCCCGCGCGTTCGAGGACCCGCAGGGTGTTCAGCGCGCCGACGTCGGGGGCGACGTTGCCGTGTACGGTGCCGGCCGCGACCAGCTCGACCGAGCCGGCCTTCACCAGCGAGGCGAGGTACAGCAGGGTCAGCGCGTCGTCCACGCCCGGGTCGCAGTCGATCAGGATCGCGGGCTTGACGGGCGGGTCCTCGTGCCGCAGCAGGCGCGTCATGCGGACGACACGACCTGGAACGCTTCGGCCAGGCGCCCGTCGGCGAGGCCGCCGCGCTGCGCGTTGGCCGTGAGCCAGCCGCGCAGCATGCCCTCGAAGTCGTCGTGGTGGGCGGTCTGGCTCGTGTGCGAGCGCAGGGCGGCCAGCTTCCGGTCGAAGGCGCCGGTGACGTCGACGAAGTGGTCGGGCGCCGTGGCGCCGCCGGAGATCCACACCTCGCGTACGGTCCAGGCCTCCAGGCCCTCGGCTCTCAGCTCGGGGAAGGCGTACGGGTTGCGCGCGTCCGGGTAGACGGCGTCGAGGGCGGCGGAGCCGACCGCGCGGTGGTCCGGGTGGCTCGGGGCCAGCCGCTGGTAGTTGCGCTCCGGGCTCGGGATGATCACCCGGTCGGGGCGCACCTGGCGGATCACCCGTGCGATGTCGCGCCGCAGGTCGAGTGTCGCCTCGACGCGGCCGTCCGGGTAGCCGAGGAACCGCACGTCGCCGACGCCCACGCACTTGGCCGCGGCGAGCTGCTCGGCGCGGCGGATCGGGCCGATCTCCGAGCGCGGGACGTCATCGTCGAACCCGCCCGCGTCACCGTCCGTCACCATCAGGTACGAGACCTCGATCCCGGCGTCCGTCCAGGTCGCGATGGTTCCGGCTGCGGAGAAGTCGACATCGTCGGGGTGGGCCATCACGGCGAGCGCGCGCGTCACGTCATCGATCACGCTCACATCCTAGGAACGGGCGCAAGTGCTGGTGTTTTACCGCCGAGGGGGGTATTCCGGACAAATGAAGAAACTGATCGATGCCGTGGACGATGCCGTCCTGGACTCGCTGCGCGGAATGGCCGCCGCGCACCCGTCTCTCCGGGTCGACCTCGACCAGCGGATCATCGTGCGGGGCGACGCGCCCCGCCAGGGCAAGGTCGGACTCGTCTCAGGAGGCGGATCGGGCCACGAGCCGCTGCACGGGGGGTTCGTCGGGTACGGGATGCTCGACGCCGCCTGCCCCGGGGAGGTGTTCACCTCACCGGTGCCCGACCAGATCCTGGCCGCCACCACAGCGGCCTCCGGCGGTGCGGGCGTCGTCCACATCGTGAAGAACTACACCGGCGACGTCCTGAACTTCCGCATGGCGGCCGAACTGGCCGAGGACGACGACGTCGAGGTCGTCCCCGTCGTGATCGACGACGACGTGGCCGTACAGGACAGCACGTTCACGGCCGGGCGGCGCGGCACCGGCGCGACACTGTTCGCCGAGAAGACCGCCGGCGCGCTGGCCGAGGCGGGTGGCGGCCTGGCCGAGGTCGCCGCCGTGGCCAAGGAGGTCAACGAGCGCAGCCGGTCGTTCGGCGTCGCCCTCACCGCCTGTACGGTCCCGGCCGCCGGACGGCCCACCTTCGACCTCGGCGACGACGAGATCGAACTCGGCATCGGCATTCACGGCGAGCCCGGCCGCGAGCGTACGAAACTGCGCACCGCGACGGAGATCGTCGACGTTGCCCTGTCCGCGATCGACGACGACATGTCGCTGTCGGGCGCGGAGGTCCTCGTGATGGTCAACGGCATGGGCGGCACGCCGCTGATGGAGCTGTACGCCGCGTACGCGGCGGCGGAGAAGTGGCTGTCCGGGCACGGGGCGACCGTGACGCGGCGCCTCGTCGGCAACTACGTCACGAGCCTCGACATGGCCGGCTGCATGATCTCGGTCTGCCGCCTGACGCCGCAGCTCACCGACCTGTGGGACGCACCGGTGGAGACCCCCGGCCTCCGGTGGGGGCGCTGATGGACCCCCGCGCCTGGATCGGACGCTTCGCCGAACTCGTCGAAGCCGACGCCGACCGGCTGACCCGCCTGGACTCCGAGATCGGCGACGGCGACCACGGCTCGAACCTGAACCGCGGACTACGCGCCGCCGTGGCCGCCTTCGACGACGACGCGCCGCCCGGGAAGGTACTGATCGGCGCCGGCCGCGCCCTCGTGTCCAAGACGGGCGGCGCGTCCGGCCCGCTGTACGGGACGGCGCTCCGCCGAGCGGGCAAGGCCCTCGGCGACGCCACGGAGGTGGACACCGAGGCCCTCGGCACCGCCCTGCGCGCCGCGCTGGACGCCATCGTCGAGCTGGGCAAGGCCGAGGAGGGCGACAAAACCATGATCGACGCCCTGGCGCCCGCCGTCGCCGCGTACGACGCCGCAGTGGGCGAGGGAACGGCCGCCGCCGTACAGGCGGCCCTGAGCGCCGCGGAGAAGGGCGCGGACGCGACGGTCCCCCTCCAGGCCCGCAAGGGCCGAGCGAGCTACCTGGGCCCCCGCAGCGTCGGCCACCTGGACCCCGGCGCCGCCTCGACGGTGCTGCTGTTCAAGGCCCTGGCGGACGTGACGAAGGACGCCTGAGGCCTGGCGCCTGGGTTGTCCGGTGGTCATCGGGCCTGTGCCGGGTGGCAAGGGGTGGCTGTCCGGGTCAGGCGCCGATGACGGTGTCCAGGATGCGGCGGGAGGCGCGGAGGCCGGCGATGGCCTCGTCGATGCGTTCGCGTTCGCGCTGGAGGTCGTCGCGTAGCTCCGGGCAGGTCGGGACCAGGCGTTCGCCGTCGTCGCGCAGGCACGGCATGATCGCGGCGATGGTCGCCGTACCGAGGCCCGCCGAGAGCAGGGTGCGTACGCGGCGTACGGCCTGGACGTCCTTGTGGGTGTACTCCCGGTAGCCGCTCGGGCGGCGTTCGGGCGCGAGCAGCCCCTGCTCCTCGTAGTAGCGGAGCAGACGTCGGCTCACCCCGGTGCGGTGGGACAGCTCCCCGATGCGCATCCGACCTCCATCGACACATCCGCGCGTTCGTCCACGCGGCCTCCGAGTATTACGGCACCGGCCGCCCGCCCGCAGCGGAGTGACGATCTGTCCCGTTGCGTTGTGCCGATCACCGCCGGTCCGATTGAGTGGACCCAGAGGTGAGGGGAGACCGCCATGGCGAACGTCGGGATCGTGCTGATCTCGCACAGCAGGGCGCTCGCGGAGGGCGCCGCCGAGCTGGCACGGCAGATGGGCGTCGGTGAGGTCACCGTCGAGCCCGCGGGCGGTGACGCCGACGGCGGCCTCGGGACCAGCATCGACCTGCTGGAGTCGGCCGTACGCGCGGCCGACGGCGGGGCTGGGGTCGTGTTGATCGCCGATCTCGGCAGCTCGGTCCTGACCGCGAAGACGTACCTGGAGGACCTGGAGGAGGGCGAGGTCGTACTGGCCGACGCCCCGTTCGTCGAGGGCGCGGTCGCCGCCGCGTCGGCCGCCGCCGCGGGCGTGGACACCGCCGCCGTGGTCCAGGCGGCGACCGAGGCGTACGACTTCCGCAAGACCTGAGCACAGCGCCGGGGCGTACGACTTCGTATGGCCTGAGAGAGCGGGGGCGGCGCCGGTTTCGCGGGGTGGGATGTGCGGGGGCGCCGCATGGTGTCGGTGCCAGGCCGTACCCTTCTTCAGGTGTCGACGCTCGTAAGCCATCCCCTTCTCGACGGCCTCAACGACAGCCAGCGCGCGGCGGTGGTGCATCGGGGCGGCCCGCTTCTCATCGTGGCCGGAGCCGGGTCGGGAAAGACCCGGGTGCTCACCCACCGGATCGCCTACCTGCTGGCCGAGCGTGGTGCGCACCCGGGCGAGATCATGGCGATCACCTTCACCAACAAGGCCGCCGGGGAGATGCGTGAGCGCGTCGCGGCGCTGGTCGGGCCGCGGTCGCGGGCCATGTGGGTGATGACGTTCCACTCCGCTTGCGTGCGCATTCTGCGCCGCGAGGCGAAGAAGCTCGGCTACCCGTCCGGGTTCTCGATCTATGACCAGGCCGACGCGCAGCGGCTGATGGCGCTGGTCTGCCGTGAGCTCGACCTCGACCCCAAACGCTACCCACCGCGCGGCTTCTCCGCCCAGGTGTCGAACCTCAAGAACGAGCTCATCGACTACGAGAGCTTCAAGTCGCAGGCGTCGACGCACATGGAGAAGACGCTCGCCGAGGCGTACGAGATCTACCAGGCGCGGCTTCAGCAGGCCGGCGCGCTCGACTTCGACGACCTGATCATGACGACGGTCAACCTGCTCCAGGCCTTCCCCGACGTCGCCGAGTACTACCGGCGAAGGTTCCGCCACGTGCTCGTCGACGAGTACCAGGACACCAACCACGCGCAGTACGTCCTGGTACGCGAGCTGGTCGGGCAGGCCGGCGATGAGGAAGACCTCCAGCCGGCCGAGCTGTGCGTGGTCGGCGACGCCGACCAGTCGATCTACGCCTTCCGCGGCGCGACGATCCGCAACATCCTGGAGTTCGAGCGCGACTATCCCGACGCGAGCACCATCCTGCTGGAGCAGAACTACCGTTCCACGCAGACGATCCTGTCGGCGGCCAACGCGGTCATCGAGCGCAACGCCGACCGTAAGCCGAAGCGGCTGTGGTCCGACCAGGGTGACGGCCCGATGGTCTGCGGCTATGTCGCCGACAACGAGCACGACGAGGCCGCGTTACGTCGCGCAGGAGATCGACCGGCTGAGCGACGACGACGGGGTCTCGCCGGGTGACGTCGCGATCTTCTACCGCACCAACGCCCAGTCCCGTGTGTACGAGGAAGTGTTCATCCGCGTCGGCCTGCCGTACAAGGTCGTCGGCGGGGTCCGCTTCTATGAGCGCAAGGAGATCCGCGACCTGCTCGCCTATCTCCGCGTCCTCGCCAACCCCGAAGACACGGTGAGCCTGCGGCGCATCCTCAACGTCCCCAAGCGTGGCATCGGCGACCGGGCCGAGGCGTCCGTCGAGGCGTACGCCAACCGGGAGCGCATGACCTTCTGGCAGGGGCTTCAGCGGGCCGAGGAGGCTCCCGCGATCGCCACCCGCTCGCTCAACCAGATCAAGGACTTCGTCGCCCTGCTCGCCGAGCTGCGCGACCTGGTCCCGACTTCGACGCCGGCGCGAGCTGGTCGAGGCCATCCTCACCAAGAGCGGCTACCTCGCCGAGCTCGCGGCGTCGCGTGACCCGCAGGACGAGACCCGCGTGGAGAACCTCCGCGAGCTGGAGTCGGTCGCCGCCGAGTTCGAGGAGCGCTGGCGCAGGGCATCGCCGAGGGCACGGTCGTGCCGCCGGAGGGCGCCGAGCCGGTGGAGCAGGTCTCCGACCGTCCGGGCGAGGGGCGTCTCGTCGACTTCCTGGAGCAGGTCGCGCTCGTCGCCGACGCCGACCAGATCCCCGAGGGCGGCGAGGGCGTCGTCACGCTGATGACGCTGCACACCGCGAAGGGCCTGGAGTTCCCGGTCGTGTTCCTCACCGGCATGGAAGACGGCGTCTTCCCGCACCTGCGGTCGCTCGGCGACCCCAAGCAGCTGGAGGAGGAGCGCCGGCTCGCCTACGTCGGCATCACGCGGGCGCGGCAGCGGCTGTACGTCTCCCGCGCGACGATGCGCAGCTCCTGGGGCGCGCCGTCGTACAACCCGGCCTCACGGTTCCTCGCGGAGATCCCCGAGAAGCTCATCGAGTGGAAGCGCACCGACGCGGGCCCGGGCCGTAAGAACTCCCCGGCCATGGCGTCGCTGTCCCAGCGGCCGGGCGTGCGCTCGCCGGGCAACCGCGAGGTGCCCGCCCTGTCGACGGGCGACCGGGTCTGCCATGACGCCTTCGGGCTCGGCACCGTGGTCACCGTCGACGGCGCCGGCGAGAAGGCCGCGGCGACCGTCGACTTCGGCGGCGACTACGGCGTCAAACGATTCGTCCTCCGCTACGCACCGATACAGAAGCTCTGATTCGGTTGCACGGCCAGAATGGCCGAAACCGGGCGTCGACATGATGCTTGTGGTCCTTCATGATGCACGGGGGAGCAGTTGCGGCCCGTTGGGAGGAAAATGAGGCGGTTCGCGCGGCGTCTCCTCGTCGCAGTCGTCTTCATGGTCACCACGGTCGGGTTCGCATCGCCGGCTTCAGCCTCAAGTACGGGGCCGGCCTTGCTCCCCGCCGGGAAATACCACGTCCCCGTCTACCGGGCGGAGCCTTCGACGCCCCGCCTGGTCGTCTGCCCTCAGGGCGCCGATGGCGCCCGCCTCACCGGTGTCGCACGGCGCCTCTCCGCCGAGTGCGCCTTCCACAACATCCAGCAGGCGGTCGACGCCGTGGCCGCGCGCGGCACGACCATCTACGTCCTGCCGGGCCTCTACCACGAGGAACCGAGCCTCACCGCGCCCAAGGGCGAGTGCGCCAAGCTCGCCGGCGAGCGCGACCTCACGTACGACCAGCAGCGCCAGTGCCCGCACCTGCGGAGCCTGGTCAGCGTCGTCGGTGTCGACGACCTCCAGATCGAGGGTGTCGGCGGCCCGGTCATCGTCGAGGGCGCCAAGAGCGTCGGGATCTTCGCCGACCGCGCCGACGGGTTCTACCTGCGTGACGTCACCGTGCGCGGCTTCGCCGAGGACGGCGTCGACGTCGCGGAGACCGACGGGTTCGTCCTCGACCGGGTCACCGGCCTCGCCAACGGCGCCGACGGCCTCGCCGCGCACGCGGCCGACCACGGGATCATCACCGACTGCGCGTCGTCGGGCAACGGCGACGCCGGCATCGCGACGGCGTCGGCCTCCGACCAGCACGGCGTCCGCCTGTCGGTGGAGATCCGGCGCTGTAAGTCCTACGGCAACCTGGTCGGCTACTCCGGCACCGCGGGCGACTCGGTGTACGTCCACGACAACGAGTTCAACGGCAACTCCACCGGCGCCATGATCGACAGCAGTGTGCAGGCGATCGGGATGCCGCAGAACCACGCGATGTTCGTGGCCAACCGCGTCTATGACAACAACGCCGACCACTACCACGGCTGCCGCGCCCACTGCCCGCGCCGGGCGGTTCCGGTCGGCACCGGCATGCTGATCGCCGGCGGCGACGAGAACACCTTCGCGAGCAACCTCGTCTACGACAACTGGCGGTACGGCGTCGCCCAGTACTGGATCCCGGCGAGCCGCCGCGGCGAGCGTGATCCCGCCAAGCAGCGCGACACCTCCCACGGCAACCGCTACGTCGGGAACCTGATGGGCGTCACGCCGTCCGGGGCGACCGAGCCCAACGGCGTCGACTTCTGGTGGGACGAACAGGGCGACCGCAACTGCTGGCAGAGCAACGCCTCACCCGGCGCGCTCCGCAGCGAGCCGGTCCTCCTGCCGACCTGCGAGCGTCCGTCCGCGGGCGGCCCGTTCGCCCAGGAGGGAAACCCGGTCAAGACCTCGGTCGTGACCGCCTGCGCGGAGTACCTCCCCGGCATGCCCGTCCCGCACGGCTGCGACTGGCTTCGTACCCCGACCAGACCACGCTTCTGACGAAACCCGGGTGCCTCGTGACCCTTCCGGAACGGAGGCGGCTACTCTGCGGAGAGTCCGAGGCACCCCGGTAGGAGGCAGTAAATGGCGGGTCCGATCCGTGTTGTCGTCGCCAAGCCCGGTTTGGACGGCCACGACCGTGGTGCGAAGGTCGTCGCGCGCGCGTTGCGCGACGCCGGCATGGAGGTCATCTACACCGGCCTGCACCAGACACCCGAGCAGATCGTCGAGGCGGCGCTCCAGGAGGACGCCGACGGCGTCGGCCTGTCGATCCTGTCGGGCGCGCACATGACGCTGTGCGCCAAGGTCATCGAGCTGCTGAAGGAGCGCGACGCGCTCGACATCGCGGTCTTCGTGGGCGGCATCATCCCGGAGGCCGACATCCCCGAGCTGGAGAAGCTCGGCGTCGGCCGGATCTTCACCCCCGGCGCGACCACCCACGAGATCGTCGACTGGGTACGCGCCAACGTCGGGTCGAACTAGGCGGGCGGTATCGGGAGGAGCGTCGCCTCGGCGGCGACGCTGAGCACCACCAGGGCCGAGGTCCAGCCCAGGGGGGCGACTCCCGCCTGCGCGCCGTTCGTGTCGACCTTCTCCGGGAACGACCCCAGCGTCGTACGGTGGCCGATCAGCCAGTCGAGCCAGTCGCGCGCGGCGGGCGTGTCGCCCGACGACACCGACGCGAGCGCGAACAGGCCGGTCTCCGGGGTCCACGCGACGTTCGCGCCGTACCCCTCGCCGGGCACGACACCGCCCGTGGGCAGCCGCAGCCGTGAGCCGATCCGGCTCACCGCCGCCACGACGTCCGGCGACGGCGGCCCGAACGGCGGGGCCATGAACGTCACCGAGGAGTCCATCAGGCCGGCGGGCATCGGCGAGCGCGGGTAGCCGTACGGCGCGAAGCGCCGCTGGATGCCCTGCGCGAGCCGGTCGGCGCTGTGCTTCCAGCTCTGCGCCTTGGCGGTGTCGCCGCGGTCGGCCGCGAGTGCCGCCGCCGCGCGCAGCCCGGCGAGCAGCGGCGCGCACACGCCGAGCGTCGGCGCGTGGGGTGCCTGCTCGCTCGACGACGAGCGCTCCCAGTAGTCCGGCGACGGCGGCGGCAGGCCGTCGGACCGCAGCGACCTCGCGCTGTGGTCGGCGGCGCGGCGCACCATCGGCCAAAGTGTGTCGAGGCTGGCGGCGCGCGGGTCCTCCTGGTGCAGGAACCAGGTCGACCACAGCACCCAGCCGAGGCTGTCGAGCTGCACCTGGCGGCCGTCGGTGACGGCGGTGCCGTCCGGGCGGTACCTCGCGGCCCACAGCCCGCTGCCGGTCTGCGCGCGTGCCAGGAAGTACAGGATGCGGCGGGCCTCCTCGCCGTGCCCGGTCGCGGCGAACGCGGCCGCGGCGAACGCGCCGTCGCGCGGCCACATGTAGTTCCACCCGCCGTACCAGGACGCGGTCGAGGCGCCGTTCGGCTGGGTCAGCATGCGCAGGTCGAGCAGCGCGCGGGTCACGGCGTCGCGCTCGGCGGGCTCGACGCCGGGCACCATGCCGGACGCCAGCCACGCCTGGTCGGCGCGGACCGCCTCGCTCACGCGCGGGTCGCCGGCGCGGAGCGTACGCGGCTCGGTGAGGCCGAACGGGATCAGCCGGGCCCGGCCTCCGGGCAGCGACAGGACCGAGCTGCCGGGGAAGTAGGAGGCGCCCCTGGCCTCGTCGGGCTCCACGGAGTCGCGCGCGAAGGGCCAGCCGCCGTTGCCGATCATTCCGGGGCTTCGCCAGGCCGGCGCGTCGAAATCAGGCAGGCTGGCGGCACACGTCGCGCTGAGAGCCGCGACGAGTAGCAGTGACGCGACGCGTCTGACCGTGCGCGCCCCGTTATGTCTCACCGGCAACTCCTGAAATACACAACGACCAGTACATCAAATGGCGGCAAACTCCCGGAGTCGGCAGGGTGTTTGAGCGAATGTCAGCAGGACGAAGCGTTCCACCGCCCACCCGCTGGTCGGGCACCATCCCCACTGCGGCTAGGCTGCCTGGTCGGAGCGGACCGCTGGACGCGGTCGTTAGCTGTCGATCCCGTTAAGGACGGACCCCCGTGGACCTGTTCGAACATCAGGCGAAGGAGCTCTTCGCGGAGTACGGCGTCCCGGTTCCCACCGGCAAGATCGCCACGACGCCCGAGGAGGCACGGGCGATCGCGGACGAGTTCGCAGCGGCCGGAACCGCGCGCGTCGTCGTCAAGGCGCAGGTGAAGGCCGGAGGCCGAGGCAAGGCCGGTGGCGTCAAGGTGGCGGACTCCCCCGCCGACGCCGAAGAGAAGGCGCGTCAGATCCTCGGCATGGACATCAAGGGCCACACGGTCCACAAGGTCCTGGTCGAAGAGGCGAGCGCCATCGCCCAGGAGTACTACTTCTCATTCCTTCTCGACCGTGCGAACCGCACCTTCCTCTCCATCTGCTCCGTCGAGGGCGGCATGGAGATCGAGGAGGTCGCGGCCACCAAGCCGGACGCCGTCGCGCAGATCCCGGTCGCCGCGCTGACCGGCATCGACCGCGCCCAGGCGCGTGAGATCGCCGCCGCCGGGCGCCTCCCGGAGGAGGCCCTCGACGGCGCCGCCGAGCTCATCGAGCGCCTGTGGGCCGTGTTCGTCGACGAGGACGCCACGCTGGTCGAGGTCAACCCGCTGATCCTCACGCAGGACGGCCGGGTCATGGCGCTCGACGGCAAGGTCTCCCTCGACGAGAACGCCGACTTCCGCCAGGCCGAGCACGAGGCCTTCGAGGACAAGGCCGCGGCCGACCCGCTGGAGGCCAAGGCCAAGGAGAAGGGCCTCAACTACGTCAAGCTCGACGGCAGCGTCGGCATCATCGGCAACGGCGCCGGCCTGGTCATGTCCACGCTGGACGTCGTCGCGTACGCGGGCGAGCAGTTCGGCGGGCAGAAGCCGGCCAACTTCCTCGACATCGGCGGCGGCGCCTCGGCCGAGGTGATGGCCAACGGCATGGAGGTCGTCCTCGGCGACCCCTCCGTCAAGAGCGTCTTCATCAACGTCTTCGGCGGCATCACCTCCGGTGACGCGGTCGCGAACGGCATCGTCCAGGCCGTCAAGCTGCTGGGCGACCGTGGCGAGACCGTGGACCGCCCCATCGTGGTCCGCCTCGATGGCAACAACGCCGAGGAGGGCCGGCGCATCCTGAACGAAGCCGGGATCTCGGTGCTCGAACAGGTTGAGACGATGGACGAAGCGGCGCGCCGCGCCGCCGAGCTTGCCTCGCAGGGAGTTTGAGATGGCGATCTGGCTGACCGAGAACAGCAAGGTCATCGTCCAGGGGATGACCGGTTCCGAGGGTTCCAAGCACACCGCCCGCATGCTGCGCGCCGGTACGAACGTGGTCGGCGGTGTCAACGCCCGCAAGGCCGGGCAGACCGCCACGTTCGAGGGCAAGGAGCTGCCGGTCTTCGGCACCGTCGCCGAGGCGATGGCCACGACCGGCGCCGACGTCTCCGTCGTCTTCGTGCCGCCGAAGTTCTCCAAGGACGCGATGATCGAGGCGATCGACGCCGAGATCCCGCTGTGCATCGTCATCACCGAGGGCATCCCGGTGCACGACAGCACGTACGCCTGGGGCCACGCGGTCGCCAAGGGCGGCAAGACCCGGATCATCGGGCCGAACTGCCCCGGCGTCGCCTCTCCGGGCGCGTCCAACGCCGGCATCATCCCGGCCGACATCACGACGCCGGGCCGCATCGGCCTCGTGTCGAAGTCGGGCACGCTGACCTACCAGATGATGTACGAGCTGCGCGACATCGGCTTCTCGACCTGCGTCGGCATCGGCGGTGACCCGGTCATCGGCACCACGCACATCGACGCGCTCGAGGCGTTCCAGGCCGACCCCGGCACCGACGCGATCGTGATGATCGGCGAGATCGGCGGCGACGCCGAGGAGCGTGCCGCCGCGTACATCGAGCAGCACGTCACGAAGCCGGTCGTCGGCTACGTCGCCGGCTTCACCGCGCCCGAGGGCAAGACCATGGGCCACGCCGGCGCGATCGTCTCCGGGTCCTCCGGCACCGCCCAGGCCAAGAAAGAGGCGCTGGAGAAGGTCGGAGTGCGCGTCGGCAAGACGCCGAGCGAGACCGCACGCCTGATGCGCGAGATCATGTCGCGCTGACGCATTACCCGTTCGACGCCCCGGTGCCCATCGGCGCCGGGGCGTCGCTCGTTCGAACCCACGACACGCCGTACGGCCGCCGCGCCCGTACCCTGTCCGGCTGCCACCATGGCGATGCCCTTTGCCCGCGAGCGACCGAGGAGTGCCGATGAGCCAGGAGGACGAGCGGCCCGGTGGCGGCCCACGGCCGCGCCCTCCCGCCGCGCGCCGTACGCGGCGCCCGCGGTCGTCGGAGACGGACACGTCCGCGACGGACGACGCCGCGCGGCGCGCGCGGGCCTCGGGCGAGCGCGGGCACGCGGGTTCGTCCGAGACGGGTGAGGCCGAGCGGCGCCGGCGTACCTCGGAGGTCACGGGCGAGCGTACGCACGTGGCTCCTCCCACGGCGGCCGAGGTGACCGCCGACGGGCGGCCGCCGGTGACGTCGCCGGCGGGGGAGGCGGCGCGTCCGCTGACCGTCACGGGGATCGTGGCGGCCGTGTGGTGCGCCGGGATCGGCCTCACGACGCTCACCACGGTGACGCTCATCGGCTGGATCGCCGCGCCGCGTACGGCCATCGGCACCGGGCTGCCCGGGGTGTTCCGTACGGCGGTCAACTTCTGGCTCGTCGCCCACCACGCCGGGTTCTCCGTCCCGCACGGCCGGGTCGGGCTGCTGCCCCTCGGCCTGACGGTGCTGCCGGGCGCGCTGCTGTTCCGCGGCGGCGGCTGGGTGGCGCGTACGGGCCGGGTACGGGGCCGCTACCGGGTCGGGGTCGTGCACGCCGCGCTGGCGCTCGCCGTCCCGTACACGATCCTTTCCGTCCTGCTCGCCCTGGTCGTACGCGCGAAGATCGTCACGCCGTCCCCGGGTCAGACGGTGCTGGTGTGCTTCCTGCTCGCGCTGTTCGCCGGCGGGCTCGGCGCGGCGCGCGCGCTGGTCGCCTCCACGTCGAAGCGCTCGCCGTGGGCCACGATGCTGGACCTGCTGCCGCGCCGTACGCGCTCGCTCGGCGCGGGCGTCACCGGCGCGACCCTCGTCCTGCTCGCGTCCGGCCTGCTGATCTTCCTTCTCTCGCTGCTCTTCCACCTGAGCGAGGTCACGAACATCTACGGGGTGCTGAAGCCCGGCGTCGTCGGCGGCATCCTGCTGTCGGTGGTCGCCGTGGCGTACCTGCCCAACGCCGCGATCTGGGCGATCTCGTACGCCGTCGGCCCCGGCTTCGCGGTCGGCGCGGGCACGAGCGTGTCCCCTTCGGGGATCTTCATCGGCATGATCCCGGCGTTCCCGTCGTTCGCCGCCATCCCGTCACCGGGCCCGGCACCGCTCATCTCGCTGCTCGCCCTCGCCGCCCCGTTCGCGGCGGGCGGCGTCGGCGGCTACCTGACGACACGCGCCCTGCCGAGCGCCGTCAACGAGATCGCACCGCTGTGGGGCTTCGCGTGCGGCGTCGCCACCGGCGGCGTGGTCACCGTCCTGGCCGCCCTGTCCGGCGGCCCGCTGGGCGGCCAGCGGATGGCCGTGATGGGCCCGTCCGCGTGGCAGACCGGCCTCCTGGCCGCGTTGGAGGTCGGTATCTCCGCCGCCATCGCCGCCTGGGTCACCAACTGGCAGATCGGCCGCCGCCCCGCACCGACGGCCCCGGAGGCCGCGCCGGTGGTGGAGGAGAAGCCGGAGCCCCGTGCCACGGACCCGCTGGAGTTCGAGGAACCCGAGCCGTTGCTGTCCTCGGTCGACATCCAGCCCCCGCTCCCGGACGGCGTGATCCCCATCGGCGAGCGACACGACTCCGGCCTCCCGGGAGTCCCGAAGCCACGCCCGGAGCCGGGCTCGGTCTCCCCGATCCGCAAACGCCCACCCGGCGACCGCCCGAACTGAGCCCGCTCACTCGCCCTCCCCGGAGCCGATGATCTGGTCGAGGAGCCCGACGGCGCCCGCCGTCGCTGCTCCCGCCGCGATCACGGACGTGGCGAGGTTCTCCGAGCCGTGGAGCATGAGGGCCGCCGTGAAGGCGCCGATGACACCCGAGATCCCGAGGATCAGGGCGGACCTGACGGTGAGCAGTGTGGGCGTGTCGCGCATCGATGTCCTTGTCGGGTCGAGGTGAACTGACACAAGGAAGCCCGTGCCGCGGGGGGTTGCGCCAGACCGCAACCGCGGTGTTGCACAGGACGGCAACGCGAGTCCCGGTGTGTTTCAAGCGACGAGGCGCTGAAGGTGCCGATGATGGGCATATGACCCAGCTCGCCCGAATCCCTACCGTCAGTCTGAAGCCGTTGAGCCCGGAACTCAGCCCAGAGGTGCTCACCTGGGCGACGGAGCTGCGGGCGCTGTTCGCCGCGACGGGGTTGTCGATCAACCGGTTCACCCATCTGCACCCGCTCATCGACAAGGGCACGGTCTCCCGGTACCTCAACGGCAAGCGCGTGCCGCGCGACCGGTGGTTCCTGGACACGCTCATGGCCGTACAGGAGCACGCGGGCAGGGCGCTGACCCCTGCCGCGCGCGACCACCTCGGGGAGCTTCAGCTGCGCGCCCTGGCGACGGCCCATCCCCATGAGTACCGGGTGCGGAAGGCCTCCGACGAGCTGGAGGTCGCCGTCGCGGCCCGATGGGAGGCTGAGCGTCGGGCGGGCGTCATCGAGGAACGGCTCGCGGACCGGATCCGGCAGGTGCGGGAGCTCACCGCCGACAACGAACGCCTGCGAGCCGAGCGCCGCCGGCTCGACCAGGAGATCGCCGAGCTCACCGAACAGCTGCGCCTGGCGTCGGAGCGCGGCCTCCGGGCCGAGCACCGCTGCCGGGAGCTCGAAGAGATCCTGTACCGCCTCGACGATCAGGTCGTCCTGGAGCTCGCCGCGATCGATCAGGACCATGCGGCCATCGGCGATCGTGTGCTGGTGCTGGCCCAGCAGACCGCCGACCAGGCCGTCAGCGACGGCCGGAGGACGGCGGACGAGATCCTCGCACAGGCACGGAAGGAGGCGGCGGACATCCTCGGGCGGGCGGCGAGGCGGGGAATGCCGGAGGCGCCGGCGGGGCGGCCCTGGACGCCCCCGCCGCGATGACTCTCAGAACCAGGAGCGGTGGCGTTCCAGGGAGCCCGCCGGGATGTGGAGGCGGTGCTCCATCTTCGGGAAGTACTCGTCCTGGCAGGACTGCCGGTCGTCCAGGGTGATGGCCGACTGGCGGCACTCGGTGTAGTGGGTCAGGTCGGTCCACACGACGGCCGCGAGGGCGATGGAGACGACGGACATCGCCACTCCGATCGCGCCCAGGACGACGCCCGGGACGGCGCCGGGGGACGGGGACAGGACCTGCTTGGCGCGCTTGCGCGAGCGCAGGCCCGTGACGATGGCGCTGACGCACAGGAACAGGCCGACCGGCAGGAACAGGAACGTCAGCACCATCCCGGCCATGCCCATGATCAGGGCGCGGGTGCCGCCGCGCTCGGCGGCGGTGGGGGGCAACGGGGGTGGTGGGGGTGGTGGGACCTGCGTCTGCGGCCCGCTTCCGCCCGGACCTGGGGCGTCGCTCACGAATCCTCCTGGCTGACAGCCGTACGAACACCGATGCGCGCCGGTTCGTTCCGCCGTGCGCTCATGGTCCTCCTGTGTTGGCACTTCGGGTGCGAGTGGCTGCCGATAGGCTGGAACGGCCCGCCAACCAGTCGAAATCTCCTGGGAGTCACGGTGTCCGCCCGGCTCGTCGTCCTCGTATCCGGTGCGGGGACCAACCTACAGGCGCTGCTCGACGCATGTGCCGACCCAGACTACGGCGCCCACGTCATCGCCGTGGGCGCCGACCGCGACGGCATCGAAGGGCTCGCGAGAGCCGAGCGGGCCGGGGTGCCCGTCTTCGTGGCGCGCGTCAGGGACCACGAGTCCCGCGACGCCTGGGACACCGCCATCACCGAGGCGGTCGCCTCGTACGCGCCGGACCTGATCGTCTCGGCCGGGTTCATGAAGATCCTCGGTAAGCGCTTCCTCGAACGCTTCGCCGGGCAGGTGGTCAACACCCATCCGGCGCTGCTGCCCGCGTTCCCCGGCACGCACGGCGCGCGCGACGCCCTGGAGTACGGCGTCAAGGTGTCGGGGTGCACGGCGCACTTCGTCGACGCGGGCGTGGACACCGGGCCGATCATCGCCCAGGAGACCGTGCCGGTCCTCGACGGCGACGACGAGGGCGCGCTGCACGAAAGGATCAAGGCCGCCGAGCGGCCTTTGCTCGTACGTACCGTGGGCCGCCTGGTCCGCGAGGGATGGACCATCGACAGCAGGAGAGTGAGGATCGGTTGACCCGCATCGCGATCAAGCGTGTGCTGATCAGCGTCTATGACAAGGCCGGCCTGGAAGGGCTGGCCAAGGGGCTGCACGCGGCCGGGGTGGAGATCGTTTCCACCGGCTCGACGGCGGCCCGCATCGCCGACGCCGGCGTCCCGGTCATGAAGGTGGAGAAGCTCACCGGCTTCCCCGAGTGCCTCGACGGCCGGGTGAAGACCCTGCATCCGAAGGTGCACGCGGGCCTGCTCGCCGACCGGCGGAACCCCGACCACGTACAGCAGCTCGAAGACCTGCACGTCGAGCCGTTCGACCTGCTGATCTCCAACCTGTACCCCTTCCGCGAGACGGTCGCCTCGGGCGCCGCTCCGGACGAGATCGTCGAGCAGATCGACATCGGCGGCCCGGCGATGGTGCGCGCGGCGGCCAAGAACCACCAGACCGTCGCGGTCGTCGTCGACCCGACGGCGTACGACGCGGTCCTCGACGCCGTACGCCGCGGCGGGTTCGAGCTGGAGGAGCGCAAGCGGCTCGCCGCCGCCGCGTACGCCCACACGGCCGCCTACGACGCCGCGGTGGCGTCGTGGTTCGCGAGCGTCTACGCGCCCGACGAGGTCGGCGCGGAGAGCGGCTGGCCGGCGGTGCGCGGCGACGTGTGGGACCGCAAGGCCGTGCTGCGTTACGGCGAGAACCCCCACCAGCGCGCCGCGCTCTACACCAGCGGCGACGGCGGGCTCGCCGAGGCCGAGCAGCTGCACGGCAAGGAGATGTCCTACAACAACTACGTCGACGCCGACGCCGCGCGCCGCGCCGCGCATGACTTCGCCGAGCCGTGCGTGGCGATCATCAAGCACGCCAACCCGTGCGGCATCGCGGTCGGCGCCGACCTCGCCGAGGCGCACCGCAAGGCGCACGCCTGCGACCCGCTGTCGGCGTTCGGCGGCGTCATCGCCACCAACCGGCCCGTCACGGCGGAGATGGCACGCCAGGTCGCCGAGATCTTCACCGAGGTGGTGGTGGCGCCCGGGTTCGACGACGACGCGCTGCCGCTGCTCACGGCCAAGAAGAACATCCGCCTGCTGGTCTGCGCCGAGGGGCCGTCGGGCACGACGGAGTTCCGCCGGGTCGACGGCGGGCTGCTGACGCAGACCACCGACCGGATCGACGCCGACGGCGACGACCCGGCGAACTGGGAGCTCAAGACCGGCGCTCCGGCCGACGAGCGGACCCTCGCGGACCTCGCGTTCGCGTGGCGCGCCTGCCGGTCGGTGAAGTCCAACGCCATCCTGCTCGCCGCCGACGGCGCCACCGTCGGGGTCGGCATGGGCCAGGTCAACCGGGTCGACTCCGCGCGGCTGGCGGTCTCGCGGGCGGGCGAGCGCGCCTCGGGCGCGGTGGGCGCGTCCGACGCGTTCTTCCCGTTCCCCGACGGCCTTCAGGTCCTCGCCGACGCGGGCGTACGCGCCGTCGTCGAGCCGGGCGGCTCGGTCCGCGACGACGAGGTCGTCGAGGCGGCGGAGAAGGCCGGCGTCACGGTGTACTTCACCGGCGTCCGTCACTTCTTCCACTGACCTGACGTCCGCCGGGGGCGCGTGCCTCCGGCGGACGTCCTCACACCGAGAGGAACGAACAGTGACCGCACAGATTCTCGACGGCAAGGCCACCGCCGCGTCGATCCGCACCGAGCTGAAGGCGCGCGTCGACGCGCTGCGCGAGCGCGGCGTGACTCCCGGGCTGGGCACCGTCCTCGTCGGCGACGACCCGGGCAGCCACGCGTACGTCAACGGCAAGCACCGCGACTGCGCCGAGGTGGGCATCGCGAGCATCCGCCGCGACCTGCCCGCGACGGCGACGCAGGCCGAGGTCGAGGCGGTCGTCGACGAGCTGAACGCCGACCCCGCCTGCACCGGCTACATCGTCCAGCTTCCGCTGCCGAAGGGCCTCGACGAGCAGCGGGTGCTGGAGCGCATCGACCCCGACAAGGACGCCGACGGCCTGCACCCGGTCAGCCTCGGCCGCCTCGTGCTCATGCAGCCGGGCGCGCTGCCGTGCACGCCGCACGGCATCGTCGAGCTGCTGAACCACTTCGGCGTGCCGATCCGCGGCGCCGACGTCACGGTCATCGGCCGCGGCATCACGGTCGGCCGCTCGCTCGGCCTGCTGCTGACCCGCCGCTCCGAGAACGCCACCGTGACCACCTGCCACACCGGCACGAAGGACCTCGCGGCGCACACGCGCGACGCCGACATCGTCGTCGTGGCCGCCGGCGTCCCGGGGTTGCTGAAGGCCGACATGGTCAAGCCCGGCGCGGCCGTGCTCGACGTCGGCATCACCCGTACGGAGAACGGCCTCACCGGAGACGTCGACCCCGGCGTACGCGAGGTCGCCTCCTGGATCGCCCCGATGCCCGGCGGCGTGGGCCCCATGACCCGCGCCATGCTCCTGGCGAACGTCGTGGAGTCCGCCGAGAAGATGTCCTGACGCGACGGTCCCGCGCCGCGACGCGGCGCGGGACGGTGCGTACGGCTTAGCTGGCTCTGCGGCCCGGAGCCGAGGCCTGCCGGGTCGGTGGCTGGCGGCCTGGTGCTCCGGCGGCTCCAGGGGCCCCGGGACGCGCGTCCGGCCGGCGGGCGGCCTCCGGGGTACGCCCGCCCTGCGGCGGGACGTGTACGGGCGGCAGCGGGCGTACCAGACCCAGTGCGATCACCTCGTTGGCGAGCCGGGTGCGCCGGTTGGCGCCTTCCGGGATGCGGAACTTCTGGTAGAGCCTGAGCAGATGCTGCTTGACGGCCGCCTCGGTCACGACAAGGTCCGTCGCGATCTCACGCGCGGTGGCCGGGGCGACGAACGCCTCGTCCGACAGCGCGGGACGGCACAGCGAGGTGAGGACGTCCACCTCGCGGCGTGTGAGTTCCGGTGCCACCGCGCGGCGCAGCTCGACGTCGGGATCGACGTCCTCGCGCGGGATACCCCCCATGCGGCAACGTGCCGCCCCGAAGCTCACCACGTCGCCGTCCTCCAGGACGCGGCGTGCGATCGGTCTTCCGTTGACGCGTGTTCCGTTGCGCGACAGTCCGAGGTCCACGACGTACACGTACGGACCTCGGCGCACCAGCTCGGCGTGAAGCCGGGACACGCTCGGCTCGTCGAGCCGGATGTCGACACCTCGGCCACGCCCGATCGTGGTGACCTCGGGTCGCAACGGTAGAACGCTGCCGCTTTCCTCGATCCGAATGAACGGGCCCTCCACGGCGGTCCTCCAAGCTAGTTAGCGACCCCTGTCCAGCGGGTTACCCGGAGCGGCCATGGTCACACCCTCCTACTGGTCAGTAGGCCCGAGTGCGCCGCAGATTCCGGGGCATTGCACGCACTTCCGGCTGACCTTTTAGGTGACGGACGGTGCGCGTGTGAACACAAGTGAGGGGAGTCGCGCGTGAGGCCCGATCGCACGCCTGTGACGGCCTGCGCGGCCGACGGCGCGCTCGCGGTCGCGAGCGCTGACAAGATAGGTGGCATGTCTCACGAGTACGACTCCCCCGAATCGGACGCGGCGGTCGGCTCGGAACGCCCCCAGCAGGCGCATCCGGTGCCAGGGCCGCGTACCCCTCCGTTGTCGCCCCCGGGCGCCGAGCGTACGAGCGCGCGCCCCGTCGTGCCGCGCTGGCTCGGCCAGCTCCCGTACGCCTTCGTGCTCTGCGGGGTGGGAGCCGGGCTTGCCGTGGTGGCCACGAACCACTTCCGGCGAGGGAGCATGCTCATCGCCGCGTCGGTGTTCATCGGGGCGCTCGCGCGGCTGCTGCTTCCGGAGAGCCAAGTGGGCATGCTCGCAGTACGTCGCCGCTGGCTGGACGTCCTGCTTATGGCGGTAGCGGCCGTTGGTATCACCCTTGTCGCGTTTGTCGCGAAGGGGACCACGGGCTGAGCGCTCCTCACCCTCCGATAGCCTCGTCAGCGAGCCTTACGAAGGACTGCTGACCAGTGTGGAAAAGCGAGCCTACCGGGCCGTCGCTGCCACGGGAGCATGAAGGGACAGCTACGGCATGCCCAAGATCAAGGTAGCGAACCCGGTCGTCGAACTCGACGGCGACGAGATGACGCGGATCATCTGGCAATTCATCAAAGACCAGCTGATCCTGCCTTATCTGGACGTCGACCTGAAGTACTACGACCTCGGTATGGAATACCGGGACTCGACCGACGACCAGGTCACCGTCGACGCGGCCAACGCCATCAAGCAGTACGGCGTCGGCGTCAAGTGCGCCACCATCACCCCCGACGAGGCGCGGGTCGAGGAGTTCGGCCTCAAGCGGATGTACCGCTCACCCAACGGAACGATCCGCAACATCCTCGGCGGCGTCGTCTTCCGCGAGCCGATCGTCGTCTCGAACATCCCCCGCCTGGTGCCCGGCTGGACCCGGCCGATCATCATCGGCCGCCACGCCCACGGCGACCAGTACCGCGCCACCGACTTCGTCGTCCCCGGCCCCGGCAAGCTCACCGTCTCCTTCGAGCCGTCCGACGGCTCCGAGCCGATGGAGTTCCACGTCGCGGACTTCCCCGGCGGCGGCGTCGCGATGGGGATGTACAACTACGACGAGTCGATCCGCGACTTCGCGCGCGCCACGATGCGCTACGCGCTCGACCGGAAGTTCCCCCTCTACCTCTCCACCAAGAACACGATCCTGAAGGCCTACGACGGCCGCTTCAAGGACCTGTTCGCCGAGGTCTTCGAGGCGGAGTTCAAGGCCGAGTTCGAGGCCGCCGACATCACGTACGAGCACCGCCTCATCGACGACATGGTCGCCCAGGCCCTCAAGTGGGACGGCGGCTTCGTGTGGGCGACGAAGAACTACGACGGCGACGTGCAGTCCGACGTCGTCGCGCAGGGCTTCGGCTCGCTGGGCCTGATGACCTCGGTCCTGATGACCCCGGACGGCAAGACCGTGGAGGCCGAGGCCGCCCACGGCACCGTGACCCGCCACTTCCGCCAGCACCAGCAGGGCAAGCCGACGTCGACCAACCCGATCGCGTCGATCTTCGCCTGGAGCCGCGGCCTCGCCCACCGCGGCAAGCTCGACAACACCCCCGAGGTGACCGACTTCGCGAACACGCTGGAGAAGGTCTGCGTCGAGACCGTCGAAGCCGGTCAGATGACGAAGGACCTGTCGCTGCTCGTCGGCGGCGACCAGGGCTACCTCACCACCCAGGAGTTCCTCGCCGCCCTCGACGAGAACCTCCAGAAGAAGTACGCCTGACCGTTCGAAGGCCCCCCTCACCTGCACTTTCGTTGCAGGGAAGGGGGCCTTTCGTCGTTCTGGGCGATCGTGTGTTGAGCTGGCCCGCTTCGAACACGGCCGCGAGCGTTCCGAGGTCTACCGCCACCTGGACCCGGGGCAAGTCCACGATGTCGGGAGATTTTTCGTATGGCCTGGGCGTGCCCGGTGGTGGGGGGCGGCGCCCGCTCGGACCGGCCCGCCCGGGCGCCGTGCGGCCTGGTGTTCAAGGCGTGCCACCGGGCGGCATCGCGCGCCAAGAGCGCGGCCGAGCGGGCTGGGCGGGCTGGGCGGGACGCCGCCGCGATCTCCGGCCGCGTCGCCGGCGACGGCTACAGCGCCGTCCAGGCGACAGGCGCGGCGTCGGCCGAGGCGGTGCTGGAGAGCCGAGGCGGTGCTGGAGATGTGCGAGCAGAGGAGCACGGCCCGCACGCCTCCCTCGCCAGGGTGAGGGGGATCGGCCGCGGGAGGGAGGCCCCGCCCCGCCCCACGCCACAGGATCGGCACCATGGCCACATCTCACGGGCAGCCCCGCACCACCACCCCGCATCCGGCCGCGCATCCGGCCCCGGAGTCGGCCGCGCAGTCGGCCCTGCATCCGGCCGCGGAGTCGGCCGCGCATCCGGCCCCGCATCCGGCCCCGGAGTCGGCCCCGCATCCGGCCGCGCATCCGGCCGCGCAGTCGGCCCTGCATCCGGCCGCGCATCCGGCCCCGGAGTCAGCCCCGGAGTCGGCCGCGCATCCGGCCCCGCATCCGGCCCCGGAGTCGGCCCCGGAGTCGGCCGCGCATCCGGCCGCGCAGCGGGCCCGGCGGGGGACATGGCAGGGGCGGCTGCCGCTTGTCGCACTCGCCTGGGTCACCGCCTACGGCGCCCTGCGGATCTACTGGGCGGCGGGCCACCAACCGGTCGGCCTGTCGCCGATCGGCCCTGATCTGGTCGTCTTCACCGGCTGGGCGTCGGCCGCGCTGTGCGGGGCCGCGGCGCTGGTCCTGGCGGCGCTCGCGCTGCCGGCCGCTCGCACCCTGGGCCGGGTGCCGCGCCTGGCGCTGATCGCCGCCGGGTGGGCCGTCGGGGCCGCGCTCACCGCCGCCGGCGCGATGCTGCTGCTGGACGTGGTCGGCGGGATCCTGCCCGGCTTCGGCCTCGGCCTGCATCCGCTCGGCGCGCTCAGCCGGGCCGCGTGCGTCGCCGCGGGCGTCATGACCGGCCTGTCGGCCCGCGCCTACGCCCGCCGTACCCGCGCCGGCTGCACGGGCTGCGGGCGGCCCGCCGGCGCCCCCGTCGCGCCGCCCGCGCGCACGCCCCGCTGGGCCTACGGGGCCGCCTACCTGGCGATCATCGGATGCGCGGTTCGGATCGCCGCACAGGCCGCGGTCGGGTTCGACGGGGGATTCGGCGGGGGGCGGGGGGCCTCGGGGGTGCTGTTCATGATCGGGTTCGTGCTCGGCGGGATCCTGCTACCCCTGGCGCTGGTGCACCGCTTCGGGCGCAGGTGGCCCCGTGTGCCCGGCCTGGCCGGACGTACCGTTCCGCGCCGCCTGGTGCTGTGGCCCGGCACCGCGATCTCCGCCGGGCTGGTCGTCTACTTCGGGACGATGCTTCTGCAGATGATCTGGGAGCGGATGAACGGCCGCGACCCGTTCCCGCCCGACGGCCGTATGGACCTGCCCGAGGCGTTCTTCTGGGTCGCCGTCCCCGGCTACTTCGCCTGGGGCGCCGGCATGGCCGCCGCCGCTCTCGCGTACGCCCGCGGCACCCGCGCCCCCTGCCGTGCCTGCGGTCGCTGACGCCCGGCATCGGGCCGTCGGCGGGCCGTGGAAGGACGGCCGAGAGTGACCGGTAACGACCAACGTCAACCTCAGCGAAAAGGCCTCCTCACCCGCGGGTGAGGAGGCCGTTTCACGTTCTAGTCCGCCAGGGCGGCGGCGAAGGCGCGGCCGTCGGCCTTTGCCACGTGCGGGAACGTGACGCGTACGGCCTGGTCCGAGCCCTCCAGTTCCAGCTCGACGCGCATCGCCAGGCCGAGGCTGGCCTTCTGGGGCGGGGAGACGCGTACGTACTGGCGTGGCAGGTCCATCAGTTGCTTGTCCGGCTTGCCGATGCCGTCGAAGAACAGGATGCGGCGGTCGGTCACGGCGATGTACATCTGGCGGGGGGCCGGGATGGCCGTCAGCAGGCCGCCGGTCGCCACGCCGACGGCTACCGCGGTGGCGAGCTGGCGCTTCACCGTGACGGTGCCCACGCCGGCGGCGGCGGTGACCTGGACCTGTTCGCCGGGCGCCAAAAGTGGGGACACGACCTCCATCAGCTGTTCCTGCCGCCTGCTGTTCACCGCGCACCTCCGGGTATCGACGTGGAGACTCGGCAGCCGGAACGAGGAGCGGCGCTTGGTCTCGAATGATTCGTGACGCTACCGGCGTTTCGCAGCCGGATCGGTGTTACGGGGGTGATTGGGAACCCCTTGCCGACCAGGGTTTCCCCGTTTCCGTACCCGGGCGAAGCCGGGCCCCCGGTGCGCGGTAGCCTGGCGGGTGGAATATCTCGACGGCGAGAGACCCTCCGCTCGGCGAGGACCTCGTATCAGCAGGAGACTCAAACGATGACCCGCACTCCCGTCAATGTGACCGTGACCGGCGCCGCAGGCCAGATCGGCTACGCGCTGCTGTTCCGCATCGCCTCCGGCCAGTTGCTCGGCCCCGACGTTCCGGTGCGGCTGCGCCTGCTGGAGATCACGCCGGCGCTCAAGGCCGCTGAGGGCACCGCGATGGAGCTCGACGACTGCGCCTTCCCGCTGCTGGACGGCATCGAGGTGACCGACGACGCGAAGAAGGCGTTCGACGGTGCCAACGTCGCTCTGCTCGTCGGCGCGCGGCCGCGTACGAAGGGTATGGAGCGCGGTGACCTTCTGGAGGCCAACGGCGGCATCTTCAAGCCGCAGGGCGAGGCGATCAACGCCGGTGCCGCCTCCGACATCCGCGTCCTGGTGGTCGGTAACCCGGCGAACACCAACGCCCTGATCGCGCGTTCGCACGCTCCGGACGTCCCGGCGTCGCGTTTCACGGCGATGACGCGGCTCGACCACAACCGCGCGATCGCGCAGCTGTCCAAGCGGCTGAGCGCACCCGTCGCCGACATCAAGAAGCTCACGATCTGGGGCAACCACTCCGCCACGCAGTATCCCGACATCTTCCACGCCGAGGTGGCCGGCCGGAACGCCGCCCAGGCCGTGAACGACGCCGAGTGGCTGCGTGACACGTTCATTCCGACCGTCGCGAAGCGCGGCGCCGCGATCATCGAGGCGCGTGGCGCGTCCTCGGCGGCGTCGGCGGCCGGCGCTGCCATCGACCACGTGCACACGTGGGTCAACGGCACCGCCGACGGTGACTGGACCTCGATGGGCGTCGTGTCCGACGGTTCGTACGGCGTGCCCGAGGGCCTCGTGTCCTCCTTCCCGGTCGTCTGTGAGGGCGGCGAGTGGAAGATCGTCCAGGGTCTGGACATCAACCAGTTCTCCCGCGAGCGCATCGACGCGTCCGTGAAGGAGCTGGAAGAGGAGCGCGACGCCGTTCGCGGCCTCGGCCTGATCTAGACGTAAAAGACGTAAGAGAAGGCCCGGGCGTCATCGCCCGGGCCTTTCTCATGCGTCAGTACGCGCCGAGCTTCGCCTGGAGATCCTTCAGGGCCTGCTCCGGGTCCGGTCGCCTTGCAGGGCGGCGTAGGCGGCCTCCTGGATGGCGGCGGTGACGTCGCCGTACCGCACGGCCTCGGGGCGTGGGCGCGCGCTCCTGATCGAGGTCAGCATCGTCGGCAGGTACGGCTGGGCCTTGATGAGGGCGGGGTCGGAGTAGAGCGCCGTACGCGACATCGGGTACGCGCTGCCGAGCCCGAAGGACCGCTCCGCCTGGGCACCCGTGACGTACGCGACGAAGTCGCGTGCCGTCTGCTTGTGCCGGGAGTACGCCGAGACCGCGACGTTGTTGCCGCCCAGGGTCGAGACGCCCGGGCCGGTCGCGCCGGGCAGCGGCGCGACGCCGAACCTGCCCGCGATCTTGCTGGATCCGTCGGTCTTGCCGGCGAGGGAGTAGACGTACCCCCAGTTGCGGTGGAAGAGGAGGCGGCCGGCCTCGAAGTCGCGCCGGCCGTTCTCCTCCTGGTAGGTGATCGCCTGCCTGGGGATGATCTTGTTCTTGAAGCCGTCGGTGAGGAAGCGCAGGCCGGCGAGCGCCTGGGGTGTGTCGACGTCCGGCCGTCCGGCGTCGTTCAGGATGTGGCCGCCGGCGCTGTCCACCGCCTCGGTGACGTTCACCGTCAGGCCCTCGTACTTGTCGAACTGCCCGGCGTAGCAGCCGATGGAGGTGCCGACCTTGCGGCAGTCGGCCGTGAGCTCCGCCCACGTACGCGGCGGGCGTGCGATGCCGGCCTTCCGGAGCAGGTCGGTGCGGTAGTAGAGGAGCCCGGCGCCGGTGAGCCACGGCGCGGCGTACAGGGCGCCTCGGTACTGCCCGGTGCGCAGCGACGGCGTCAGGAACGGCGTGGTGTCGAGGCCTTTGATCGGCTCGACCCACCGGTGGGCGGCGAACTCGGCGGTCCAGACGGCGTCGAGCGTGACCACGTCGTACGCGGTCGACTTGATCTGGGCGTTCTGGACGAGCTGCTGGCGCTGGGCGTCGGCCGCCTCCGGAAGCTCGACGAGCCGGACCTTCTCGGTCGGGTGCGCGGCGTTCCAGGTGTCGATGACCTTCTTGAGGGTGCCGGTGGGCTCCTTGAAGCTCGCCCAGGTGATCGGGCCCCGGTCCTGCGCGGGCTTGGCCGATGAGCAGCCCGCGCACACAACAATGATCGTCAGGGCCGCCGCGAGACGCTTCATAGGGATTCCACCGTTCTGTTGTGGCGGGCGCGTTCGGCGGCCCAGACCAGCCGGTGGCTCGCCAGGGACGTTCGGGCGTCGGAGAGCAGCAGCGAAGGGTCGCCGTCCGCCACGGCACCGATGAAGGCCTCCACCAGGGCCTGGTCCGCGCCGCCGTGGTCGCCGTCGGCCGCGCCTTCGTCGCCCGCCTCGATGACCTCGCGTGCGCCGGTGACGAAGTCGTCGACCGTGAGCCGCAGGCCGTCGCCGTCGATCGCGCCGCGTGACCCGAAGACGCGGGTCTTGCGCGACTCCTTGGGCGTGAACGCCGTCGCGGTGAACGACGCGGTCACGCCGCCCTCGTACTCGATGGACACGACCTGCTGGTCGGCGACGTCGTTGTCGCAGGCGTACACGCAGCGGCCGTACGGCCCGTCGCGCAGCGCCCGGCGTACGCCCTCCTCGGAGGGGTCGTCGGTGAGGGCTCCGAGTGGCCAGTGGCGCCCGGCCGGGTCGGCGACGAGGGGGAGGTACGTGCGGGGCGCGGAGTACGGGCAGTCCGGCTCGACCGCGCAGTCGAGGCAGCGGTCCGCCGCCCCTCGGGGCCGGTTCGACGGGCGGAAGTGGACCAGCCCGCCGAAGGAGGAGACGCGGCGCGCGGGCCGCCCGATGACGTGGGCGAGCCAGTCGATGTCGTGGCAGCACTTGGCGAGCAGCATCGGCGACGACTCGTCCGCGCGCCGCCAGTTGCCGCGCACGTACGAGTGGGCGAAGTGCCACCAGCCGATGGGTTCGAGGTGCTGCACGCTGATCACGTCGCCGACGCGGCCGTCGTCGATCAGGGCCTTGAGGGTCTTGGTGTACGTGGAGTACCGCATGACGTGGCAGACGGCGAGCATGACCCCGTGACGCTCGGCGGCCTCCGCGATCGCCGCCGAGTCCGCCTCGGTGGGCGCCATCGGCTTTTCGAGCAGCAGGTGGTAGCCGAGGCCGGCGAAGGCGATGGCGGGTTCGGCGTGGTGGTGGTCCTGGGTGGCGACGATGACGGCGTCGGCTCGTCTCGGCAGGGCGCCGAGGTCCCGCCAGTCGGTGAAGCACTGGTCCGGGGTGAGGCCGTGCTCGGCCGCGAACCGCTCCCGGCGTTCCGTACGCGGCTCGGCGACGGCCACCACGCGGGCCCCGGCGCGTACGGCCCTTCGCGCGTAGTCCGCGCCCCGGATGCCCGCTCCTGCGAGTGCGAGAGTTACCGTCATGGCACCTACTTACATAAGGAAGTTCGTTTAATAATGTCAGGGCGTGTCAAGGGGGCGATGGTGAACCAGGGCGGAGATCCTTCACGGCTGCGGCGGCTGAACGCCGCCGACGTGCTGACGGCCTTGTACGCCGACGGGCCGCGCACGCTCAGCGAGGTCAGCGGGGTGACCGGCCTGTCGCGGCCGACGGTCGAGGACGTCGTCGACGACTTCGTCCGCTCGGGGGTGGTGCGTGAGCTCGCTCCCGCGTCCGGTGGCCCGGGGCGCCCGGCCCGGCGTTTCCGCTTCAACGCCGACGAGGGGTTCGTGGCGGGTGTCGACATCGGCGTCCACAAGATCCTCGTCGTGCTGGCGAACCTGGAGGGAGAGGTGCGCCATGCCGTACGCGCCCGCGTCTCCCCGGACATGGACGCCGCCGCGCGGCTGGCGTCGGCCGTACGGGCCCTGGAGCGCTGCCTGAAGGAGGGCGGCGTCCCCGAGGTGCGCGCCGTCGGCGTCGGCACGCCCGGCGTCGTACGGGACGGGGCGGTGACCCTGTGCACCGTCCTCCCCGAGTGGACGGGCGTGGACCTGCCGGGGGCGTTCGCGGCACCGGTCGTCGTCGAGAACGACGCCAACGCGGCCACCATCGCCGAGCACTGGCGAGGCGCCGCACGCCACGTCCAGGACGCCGTCTGCGTGCTGACGGGCAACCGCGTCGCCGCCGGTGTCCTCATCGGTGGCCGCCTCCACCGCGGGCACCGGGGCGGGGCCGGCGAGCTCGGCCTGCTGGAGGCGCTCCGCTGGGACGGCGCCCCCGGACGCCTCCTTGCCGCCTGCCCGGAGGCCGCGGACCTGGCCGGTGTCTTCGCCGCCGCGCGGTCGGGGGAGCCGCGAGCGCGCGCGGCCGTGGAGGCCTTCACCGACGACCTGGCGACGGGAGCCGCCGCGCTGCTGCTGGCGGCCGACCCCGAACTGCTGGTCGTCGGCGGCGGCGCGTCCCGCGCGGGCGACCTCATCCTGGACGGCCTGCGCACGCGTCTGACGGCGCTCTGCCGTTACGCCCCCGAGGTGACCGCGTCCACGCTGGGCGACGAGGCGGTCGCCACCGGAGCCGTACGCCTGGCGCTGGAGCACACGACCGCCGGGCTCTTCCCGGCCGGCCTCCCGCTAAGATCGCTGGCCCCATCCGAGGTGCGGTGAGATGAGCTTTCGAGAGACGTACGGGCATGAGCCGGACGGTGTCTGGCACGCGCCGGGCCGGGTCAACCTGATCGGCGAGCACACCGACTACAACGACGGTCTGGTGTTGCCGTTCGCGCTCGCGCAGGGGGTCACGGTCGCGGCGTCCCGGCGCGACGACGGCGTCCTCGAACTGCGTTCCGTCCAGTCGGCCGAGGCGGCGCGGGTCACGGACCCGGTGCCGGGGTCGGTCGGCGGCTGGGCCGCGTACGCCGCCGGGGTCGCGTGGGCGCTCCGCGAGGCCGGGCACGACGTCGGCGGCGCCTCGCTGCTGGTCGACTCGGACCTGCCGCAGGGCGCGGGCCTGTCCTCGTCGGCGGCGCTGGAGTGCGCGGTCGCGGTCGCGCTGTGCGGCCTGTACGACCTCGACCTGCCCAGGCTCGACCTCGCGCGGATCGCCCAGCGCGCCGAGAACGACTTCGCCGGGATGCCCTGCGGCATCCTCGACCAGTCGGCGTCGCTGCTGTGCGAGGAGGGCCACGCGCTGCTGCTCGACTGCCGCAGCGGCCTGTCCTCGCAGGTGCCCCTGGACCTCACCGGCCTGACCGTCCTGGTGATCGACACCCGGGCCGCCCACGAGCTGCTGGACGGCGAGTACGCCGCGCGCCGCGCCGCCTGCGAGAAGGCCGCCGAGCGACTGGGCGTGCCCGCGCTGCGCGACGTGACGGACCTCGCCGGGGCGCTGGCGAGCCTGGACGACCCGGTCCTGCGCCGCCGCACCCAGCACGTCGTCACCGAGAACCATCGCGTGGAGGCCACCGTCGGCCTGCTGCGCGCGGGCGTGGTCGCCGAGGTCGGCGCGCTGCTCACGGCCTGCCACCTGTCCCTGCGGGACCAGTTCGAGGTGTCGTGGCCGGAGGCGGACGTCGCGGTCCAGGAGGCCGTACGCGCGGGCGCGCGCGGCGCACGGATGGTGGGAGGCGGCTTCGGCGGCTCGGTGATCGCCCTGGTCCCGGAGGGGCGCGTACCGGCCGTCTCGGACGCCGTCACGGCCGCGTACGCCGCGCGCGGCTGGGAGGCCCCGCACTTCCTGGAGGCCGCGCCGTCGGCCGGAGCCCGTCGCGTCTCCTGACGCTCCCCTCAAGATCGGCGAAAGGTCGCGTCGCCGGTGCCCGTGCCGCCATGCTGTACGCCATGCGGCGTTATGAGGCGGTGACGATCTTTCTGCTCCTTGCCGGGGGCGTGATCCTCCCGGTGGTGGGCTGGCTGCTCGGTGCGGTCATGCTGGTCGGGTCCCGGCGTTGGAGCGTGCGGGACAAACTGATCGGGCTGCTCGTGTGGCCCGGCGGGCTCGCGGTGTCCGTCGCGTTGATCGTCTTCGCGCCCACGCAGAGCTGCGTGTACGTGGACGACTCGAACGGCAACCGGCACGGCGGGGAGTGCACCGGCACGACCATCCCGGCCTGGCTGGGGGTTCCGCTGCTGATCCTCGCGATCGCCGGCCCGCTGGTGACCGCGCTCTACCTGGCGGCCCGTGCCCGGCGGGTCTGATCGCAGCTCAGCCGGATTCGTCGTCTTCGTCGTCGGATCTCATCAGGCGGGCGACGCGCTCGGGGCTCCACATCTGGTCGAGCAGGCGGGCGGCGTCCTGAGCGTCGGGCTCGTCCGCCTTCCTGCGCCAGAAGATCATTGAGGTCGGCCGGGGAGGAAGGACCGGCGGCCGAGACGGTCGCCCAGGTCGTGGCCGGCGCGGATGAGGCTCGCTTCGATCGTGCGCCTGCGGGCGGGGCCGATGCCCTTGATCTCGGTGAGGCGTCGGCCGCGGGCGAGGGCGAGCAGGGCGCCCACGGTGGCCGGTGGATCGGGGGAGAGGGCGAGGGAGAGGGAGATCTCGTCGGGGAGGCCGAGGCACGCGATGCCCAGATCGGTGTTCGGCGGATCTTCGCTCATGTGCTTCCTTCGTCTGCCGGTGGATGCTCAGGCGGCCCAGGACACGCCGTGTGACGGCTTCACGGGTCCTCCTTCCTGTCGAGAAGCTCGACCATGCGCTCGACGGCCTCGGCGAGGTCGGAGTCCGGGTACTCCGTCGTACGGCCGCCGGCGGTCCACGTGATGACGTGGTCGCGGCACCAGACGGTGAGGTGACGGCTGACCGACAGCACCGATCCGCCGTCCAGGTCGTTGCCGATCATGTGCCGGGGGCCGCGGCGGGCGAGGCGGTCCCGCAGCTCGCGTACGGTCTCGGCGGGCGTGCGATCGACCGACGGCGGCCTGTACGCGAGGGACGCGGTGTGCAGCGGCAGCGCGAACCAGACGGCCTTCCCGGGTACGCCCCGCTCCGACCGCGTGCGGTGGACACCCCACCGGCCGCGTGAGAGGTCGTGCACGATGTCGAGCCGCGCTGCCTGGTCTGGAGTTCCAGGAGCAGCCGGTCGATGACCTCCGCCGACGGGCTCTCGTCGAGGCGCGGCTCAGGCAGCCGGGCGAGCGCCGCCGGCACCGGCATGGACATCGCCGTACGCTCGGGGCACGGGTCGAACACCGCCACCACGAGCTGCGCGTACGCTCCGGCGCCGCGCCGGTGCACGGCGAGCTCGAACCTCCCCTCACCGGGCCGCTGAACCCCGCCTAAGCCGTGCTGCCAGGCGTTCGTCGCGATCTCACTGACCATGACCAGGCCGTCGTCGAGACGGTCGGGGAGCAGCGTCGTCAGCGCCTCGCCGAGGATGACCCGCGCGGCCCGGGCGCAGCCGTCGTTGTGAGGCAGAGCCCACACCGGGCGTCCCCCGGTGATGATCTCCACGGAGCTCGTCATGGACGTGCCCGCTGCCGAGGTCGATGTCATCGCAACACGGACAAACTTCGCATCATGCACCTACGTCCTTCATGATTCTTTCACCGCTATCCGGCGGTGTGTGAATCACAGGTTAGAAAGCGTGCCTGTGGTTGACAAGGAGATGCGAAAAAAAAGTTGCATATCGTGAGGCGTCTGATGCTCACAGTGACGACATCGGGGGTCCGCTCATGCGAAACGCCCGGCCGGGGAGGTCCCCGGCCGGGCGTTTCACGGGCCTATTGGCGATGCGGTTGAGCTGCGACTACAGGTCGTAACGGCCGGACTTGGCGTCCTGGAGGAGGGCGCGCAGTGCGTCACGGGTCGTCACGTGGGCGCCCGCGTCGGGCCGCGTGCTGTCGCGCATCGCGGCGTATTCGGCGGGGAGGTTGGTGGCCAGGTCGACGCAGCCGGCGTTGCTCCGGTGCTGGCTACGGCCTTACGCCAGGTGGCCTGGGACAGGTCGATGGGTGTCATGCTCCGATTTTCCGACTCAGGGGAGCTCTGACTAGAGGTCGTAACGGCCGGACTTGGTGTCCTGGAGGAGGGCGCGTAGTGCGTCACGGGTGGTCACGTGGGCGCCCGCGTCGGGCCGCGTGCTGTCGCGCATCGCGGCGTAGTCGGTGGGGAGGTTGGTGGCGAGATCCACGCAGGCGGCGTTGCTGCCGGTGCTGGCCTTGGCCTTGCGCCAGGTTGCCTGGGACAGGTCGATGCGTGTCACGGGCTTACTCCAGTTCCTTCTCTGCGAGGCGGGTGAGGACCGCCCTGCTCTCTTTGACCGGGGCGGCAGTCGTACGAATGCGTTCGAAGACGTCCAGGTAGGACTTCGCCTCCTCCGTGTCCAGTTCCTTCACGGAGGTGTCGGTTTCCAGATAGACCATGGGGGGCTCATCATCGGCCGGCCACGTGAAGGCGTTGATCAGGCTGTTCATCCCGGGGTGGGGCCCGTTGCTGAACGGCAGGACGCGGATCTCCACATTCGGTCTGTGGCTCGCCTCGATTAGGTGCTTCAACTGTTCCCGGCGCTCGGCGGCGGTGCCCCACCTGTAGCTCAAGGATGCCTCGGTGATGACCGCGAGCAGCGTCGGCGCGGTCTCATCGCGATCGAGGATCTCCTGGCGGCGGAGGCGTCCCTCTAGTGCGAGCTCACGCCACGCGTCGTCCTTGGTGCCGACCTTCATCTGCGCCCGGATGTAGGCCTGGGTCTGGAGGAGGCCGGGCAGGATCAGCGGCATGTAGGTGTGGATCACCTTGGCGTCGCTCTCGTAGCCGGGGAACTCGTTGTCCTTGAAAAGGCTCTTCCAGTGCGAGTCACGCCACCACGTACGGGATCTGGCGAGTGTGGCGAGCTCCAGGATCTCGCGCTCGGCCTCTTCGCTGGCGTTGTAGATGCGGAGTAGGTCGCGGATGTCGCTCATCTCGGGGCGTCGCCAGACGTTCGCCTCGAAGCGGCCGACCTTGCCGCGACCCCACGTCAGGCGGTCGCAGATGTGGTTGGCGGTCATGCCGGTCTTCAGTCGGAGCTCCATCAAGAGCCGCGACAGCCGGCGCTTGGCGATCGTCGCTCCGTAAGCGTCGCCGTCGTCACTCATTCGGACCTCCTCTTGACTCAGGGCAACCACCAGCATACTGCTCGACTAGTTTGTGATTCGCATATTTATCGAGCATTCGGTGTCATTGCAGGTCGTCGAACTCCCCGGCCTTGACGCCGTCGAGGAAGCACTCCCACTCATGTCGGCTGTAGACCTGAATGTCGGGTGACCCCTGGAGCCGTACGAGGACCCACAGCGGGCCGTCATCGGGCCGCACGATGGCCACCTGGAACATGCCGGCCCCGCGGCCGGACATCTGCCACGGCAGGTCCTCGACCTCGCCGCCGAGAAGCGAGGCGAGCCCCGCGGGCGTGGGTTTCTCGTCGGTCACGACGCTCCGTGCGGTGACCGGGCGAAGTCCCAGGCATCCGTGACCATGACCCGCAGGTCGCGTTCGGGCTTCCAGCCGAGGCGCTCGGTGATCTTCGTTGAGGACGCGATCAGGACGGCCGGGTCCCCGGCGCGGCGCGGGCTCTCGGTGACCGGGATCGCGTGGCCCGTGACCTCGCGGCAGACACCGATGACCTCGCGTACCGAGTAACCCGAGCCGCTGCCGAGGTTGTAGATCTCGTGGGTGCCCGGCGAACACGCCTCCAGGGCCAGCAGGTGCGCCGCGGCCAGGTCCACGACGTGGATGTAGTCGCGGACGCAGGTGCCGTCGGTCGTGGGGTAGTCGGTGCCGAAGACGTTCACCGAGCCCGCCCCCAGGGGCACCTTCAGGACGTTCGGGATCAGGTGGGTCTCGACCGTGTGGCGCTCGCCGTACGCACCGTACGAGCCCGCGACGTTGAAGTACCGCAGGCTCGTCGCGCCGATCCCGTACATGCGGGCGTACTCGGCGAGGGTCGTGTCGATGGCCAGCTTCGAGGCGCCGTACGGGTTGGTCGGCCGGGTCGGCGCGGTCTCGACGATCGGGGTGCTCTCCGGCTCGCCGTACGTCGCGGCGGTCGAGGAGAACACGATGCGCGGGGTGCCGTTGACCCGCATGGCGTCCAGCAGGGCGAGGGTCTCGCCGAGATTCTTGTCCCAGTAAAGTCCTGGTTTCTGCACCGACTCGCCGACGAGCGACTTGGCGGCGAAGTGCAGGACCCCGTCGAAGCCGGAAGCGAGGATCTCGTGGGCGGCCTCCCGCAGGGTGGCCCTGACCAGGCGCGCCCCGTCGGGCACGGCGTCCGCGTGCCCCGTGGAGAGATCGTCGAGCACGACCACGTCGTGGCCGGCCTCCAGCAGTCGCGCCGAAACGACACTTCCGATGTATCCGGCGCCCCCCGTGACGAGAAGCTGCATCAGACCTCCTGCAATCATGTACGAGTACTCTGACAGCCCCAGTCTTTCGAACAACAAACCAGGACATGGACGACCCACATAGTCAGCGGCGTCTCTCATGACGGCAACGCTCGTGAGCGCCGCAATCGTATTGGCGCTCATCCTCGTCGAGGGGCTGTTCGTCGCCTCCGAGATCGCCCTCGTCTCCCTACGCGACAGCCAGGTCCGCCGTATCGCCGAACAGGGCAAACGGGGAGCGGCGGTCGCACGTCTGGTCAGCGACCCCAACCGCTTCCTCGCGGTCGTGCAGATCGGTGTCACGCTCACCGCGCTGCTGTCCTCCGCGTACGGCGCGATCACCCTGTCGGAGACGGCCAAGAAGGCGCTGATCGCCCACACCGGCCTGTCCGACGGGCTCGCCGGGTTCATCGGCGTCGTCGGCGTCACCTTGATCATCTCCTACGTCACCCTCGTGATCGGCGAGCTGGCGCCCAAGCGGCTCGCGCTCCAGCGCGCCGAGGGCGCCACGCTGCTCGTCGCCCCGTTCCTCGACCGGATGGCGGTCGTGTCGCGGCCCGTGATCTGGCTGCTGTCCCGGTCGACCAACATCGTCGTGCGCATGCTCGGCGGCGACCCGAACACCTCGCGCGAGGCGATCACCGCCGAAGAGGTGCGCGCGCTGGTGGCGGGCAACACCGAGATCGCCCCGGACGAGCGCGACCTGATCGAAGAGGTCTTCGCGGCCGGGGAACGCCAGTTGCGCGAGGTGCTCGTGCCGCGTACCGAGGTGGAGTTCCTCGACGCGGGCACACCGCTGTGCGACGCGGCACGTATCGCGGCGGGCAGCCCGCACTCGCGGTACCCCGTCTACCGCGAGTCCCACGACGAGGTCGTCGGGTTCGTGCACGTACGTGACCTGCTCGACCCGGAGTTCTCCAGCCGCTCCACGCCCGTGGGCGACGTCGTACGGCCCGTGCTGTACCTCCCGGCGAGCAAGCGCGTGCTGGCCGTCCTGTCGGAGATGCGGCGCGAGGGCCACCACCTGGCGATCGTCGTCGACGAGTACGGCGGCACCGCCGGCATCGTCACCCTTGAGGATCTCGTCGAGGAGCTGATCGGCGACATCCGCGACGAGTACGACGTGGAGGACGTCCAGTCACGCCGCCTGCACGGCGGCGCGCTGGAGATCGACGGCCGGGTCGACCTCGACGACTTCGCCGACGAGACCGGTGTCGAGCTGCCCGAGGGGCCGTACGAGACGGTCGCCGGCTACCTCATGGCCGTTCTCGGCCATCTCCCGCAAGTTGGGGAGAACGTCGAGGTGAGCGGGCATCGTCTCTCTGTCACCGAGGTGGACGGCAGGCGGGTCGCCCGCGTGCGCGTCACGCCGCCCGCTCCACCGGTCCCTGAGCCGGATCACGACGAGTCCTGAGAGAATCCAGGTATGCCTGCCGACATCGATCCGACCGGCCGGGCCGAGCGCCCGAGGGTCCTTTCCGGGATCCAGCCGACCGCCGACTCCTTCCACCTCGGCAACTACCTCGGCGCGCTGCGCCAGTGGGTGGCCATGCAGGACACCCACGACGCGTTCTACTGCGTCGTGGACCTGCACGCGATCACGGTGGAGCACGACCCGGCGGTGCTGCGGCGCCGTACCCGCGTGGCCGCGGCGCAGCTCTTCGCGCTCGGGATCGACCCGGACAAGAGCACGCTCTTCGTGCAGAGCCAGGTGCCCGAGCACGCGGAGCTGTCGTGGGTGCTGGGCTGCCTCACCGGGTTCGGCGAGGCCAGCCGGATGACGCAGTTCAAGGACAAATCGGCCAAGGAAGGCACCTCGGCGGCGTCCGTGGGCCTGTTCACCTACCCGATCCTCCAGGCCGCCGACATCCTGCTCTACCAGGCCGACCAGGTCCCGGTCGGTGAGGACCAGCGCCAGCACCTGGAGCTGACCCGCACCCTCGCGCAGCGGTTCAACCACCGGTTCGGGCCGACGTTCGTCACGCCCGAGGCGCACATCCCGAAGGCCACCGCGAAGATCACCGATCTTCAGGACCCGACGTCCAAGATGAGCAAGTCCTCCTCGTCGCCGCAGGGCATCCTCGACCTGCTCGACGACCCGGGCCCGCTGCGCAAGAAGATCATGCGCGCGGTCACCGACACCGGCACCGAGATCCTCGCCGACGAGGAGAACAAGCCCGGCGTCACGAACCTCCTGCGGATCTACTCCGCCCTGTCCGGGACCCCCATCCCCGACCTGGAGCAGCGCCTGGCGGGCCAGGGCTACGGCACGCTGAAGAAGGAGCTCGCCCAGGCGGTGCTCGACACCTTCACGCCGATCCGCGAGCGCACCGAGAAGCTCCTCGCCGACGAGGCGCAGCTCGACCGGCTGCTCGCGCGCGGCGCCGAGCGCGCCGGAGCCGTCGCCCGCGACACCATGGACCTCGTACGCGACCGGGTGGGGTTCCTGGGCCGTGCCTGACACCGGGGAGCACACGATCGGGGTGGCCATCCCCATCCCCGATCCGTACGGCCCCGGCCTCCAGCGTTCCCGCGAGGCGTTCGGCGACCCCCTCGCCCCCTCGATCCCCACGCACATCACCCTCGTGCCGCCCATGCGCGTGCCGGGGGAGGCCGTCGCGGGGATCGAGCGGCACCTGCGCGAGGTGGCGGAGGAGGAGCGCCCGTTCCCGATCCTCCTGCGCGGTACCGGCACCTTCCGGCCCGTCTCGCCGGTGGTGTTCGTGTCCCTGGCCATCGGGATCAGCGAGTGCGAGCACCTCGAACGCCGCATACGCCGCGGGCCGCTCGACCGTACGCTCAGCTTCCCGTACCACCCGCACGTGACGGTGGCCCACCACCTCGCCGACGACCTGCTCGACCAGGCCTTCAAGGAGCTGTCCGGGTACGAAGCGGAGTTCCCCGTCTGGGGTTTCTCGCTGTACGAGCACGGCGTCGACGGCGTGTGGCGCCCGCAGCGCGACTTCGCGTTCGGGGCGGGCCTGACCACGCGCGATGCCGACCGGAACTGATATTCCTGTTTTATCGAGGGTAAAGCGATCCACATGGCCCCGGTGATCGGTGGGTTGCAGCGACGTGTCACATCCGTCCAGGACCGAGCGCACGCCGTGCTGCGGGCCGCACGCGCCCGCAACCGTCCACTGGACCACCTGGGCCGCGCGTACGGCCGGTACAAGGAGAAGCGCGGCGACCGGATGGCCGCCGCGCTGAGCTTCTACGGCGTCATGTCGTTCTTCCCGCTGGTCGCCCTGGCGTTCGCGGTCACCGGCTACGCCGTGGCCGTCAGCCCCAAGGTCAGCGACGCCGTCTCCAAGGCGCTCCAGCAGATCCTTCCCGGCCTCGCGGACCGGCTGCCCGTCCACGAGATCGCCTCGGCCAAGACCGGCGCGAGCGTCATCGCCCTCGTCGGCCTGGCCTGGAGCGGCCTCGGCTGGATCGGGGTCTGGCGCGAGTCGCTCCGGCTCATCTGGCGGCGCGACATCAGCGACGGCAACCCGGTCGTCAACAAGCTGTGGGACCTGCTCGTGCTGCTCATGCTCGGCCTCGCGCTGATCGCCTCGGTCGTGCTGTCGAGCCTCACGACGTCGGCGACGCACGCGGTGCTCGGCTGGATCGGCCTGGCCGGGGTGCCCGGCGCCGGGACCTTCCTGCGGCTCATCGCCGTCATCTTCGCGATCGGCGCGAACACCCTGATCTTCCTCGTGCTGTTCACCCAGCTCGCCGGCACCAAGGCGTCGTGGCGCCACCTCGTGCGCGGCTGCCTGTTCGGCGCGGCCGGCTTCGAGGTCCTGAAGCTGATCGCGACCTTCCTCATCGCGCACACGATGCGGAACCCCGTCTACGCCTCCTTCGCGGTGATCGCCGGCCTGATGGTGTGGATCAACATCTCGTCGCGGTTCATCCTGTTCACCGCGGCGTGGACCGCGACACGGCGGGTCATCCTCAGCGCCGACGAGCCGACCGCCGTCGACTCCTGACTCACGCCGTGTCGTCGTCCTCCTCGTCGCGGGCCTCGAACGGGCCGCGCCCCTCGCCCTTCACCTTCGGGATCGGCAGCGTCCACGGCCCCGGTGTGTCGCTCTCGGATCGCTCCGGGACGCTCACCGTCCACGTGCCGTCGGCGGGCGTCACAGGGTTCGGGGCCGTCACCCGAGAGGACGGGGTGTCCGGTGTTCCCGCGACCTTGACGTCGCCCGGCGGTGTACGCGGCGGTTCGCCGGTCTCCTCCGGCGGGACGAAGTGCATCGCGTTGCCCGCGGGCAGGGCCAACGGACCGCTCGGCGGCGCCGCGGCGGCGGCCACGGACTCCTCCGTACGGCGGCGGCGCAGGCCGATGGCGAGGCCGGCGACGACGGCGAGCAGGACCGCGCCGGGCAGGCCGATCTTCCACCAGGCGAGGCCGTTTCCAGCCCGGCTCTCACCGCCGGCGTTCACCGGCTTGGCGATGGTCCTGGGCTTCGGCGGCGCGGGCGGCGGGATCGGGTCGGCGAGCGTGCCCACCGAGCCGATCTTGCCCCGGTGCGCGAACCCCCAGTCCAGCAGCTCCCTGGCGTCGGGCCAGAAGTCGGACTGGGCGTGCATCAGCGAGATCACGATCGTGTGGCCGTTCCGGGTCGCGGCCCCGACGAAGCTGCCGAGCGCGTGGCTGGTCCAGCCGTTCTTGCCGCCGATCATCCCGGAGTAGTGCTGGCCGATCAGCAGGTGGTCGTGGGTGCCGATCTCGTAGCCGCCGGTCTTCTTGCCCTTCTTGCGCTCCTCCTTGGTCGGCGGGGCGGGCCAGTGGTACAGCTCCGCGCCGACGTACTTGCGGAAGTCGGGCAGCTTCAGGCCCTGCTTCATGATCAGCGCCAGGTCGTACGCCGAGCTGTGCTGCTGCTTCAACGTGAGCGGAGGGTCGTCGTCGAGCCCGTTGGGCGTGCGCGCGACCGTGTCGTTCGCCCGGATGCGGTGCGCCTCGGCGTTCATCGCGGCCAGGGTGCGCGGCAGACCGCCGTACGCCTCGGCCAGCGCGATCGCCGCGTCGTTGCCCGACTGCATGAGCAGGCCGTGGAACAGGTCGTCGACCGTGTAGTCCCACTTGGTGCTCAGGCCGACCGCGGACCCCGTGGCGTTGACCGCGTTCAACGAAGGCTTGACCTTCTTGTGCGGGTCGAGGCGCGGGATCAGCGTGATCGAAGTGAGAGTCTTGAGCGTGCTGGCAGGCCGGTAGTGCCCGTGAGGGTTCTTGGCCGCCAGTACCTCGCCCGTGTCGGCGTCGGCGATCACATACGACGACGCGGCGATATGGGGAGGCTCGGCGGCTGAGTGGTCCCAGACATACCCGTGGCCGGCGAGGCGGTCGCCCCCGACCGTGGTCCCGGCGTGAGCCGGAGAGATGAACACGCTCGCCATCAGCACAGGCAGGGCGAGCGGAATGACTACTTTACGCATGGCGGCCCCACGCTAGACGACGAGTCCTTGCATGACCAGGTGGGTCTACCCCGGATAATGGTCACTGATGAAGATGTCACGTATCTCGGCGGGATTTGTACTTGGTCTTGCCACATTTATGATCTTTGAATGGCTCATGCTCGCGAAGAATCTGGGTAGCGGGCCGTCGCGGCCGACCGCTTTCTACGTCGTGCACGGGATTCTGGTGGTCGTGAACGTCGCCCTGGCCGTCATTCTCGGCGTGATCGGCTGGCGGGCCTGGAGCGCCGAGCGCCGGGACTGAATACCCGGGGCCGTCCGGGGAAGGTGAGATCACCATGGAATCCGAGTCGGGACTCCCGATCGACGCCGTTTACGGGCCGGGGTCGCCGGCCGGGTTCGACCCCGAGACCGCCCTGGGGGATCCCGGGGCCTTTCCGTACACGCGCGGCGTCTACCCCACGATGTACACGAGCAGGCCCTGGACCATGCGGCAGTACGCCGGTTTCGGCACCGCCGCCGAGTCGAACCGCCGCTACCACCAGCTCATCGAGGCGGGCACCGCCGGCCTGTCGGTGGCGTTCGACCTGCCCACACAGATGGGTTACGACTCCGACGCGACGATGGCCGCCGGCGAGGTCGGCAAGGTCGGGGTCGCCATCGACTCCATCGAGGACATGCGCGTCCTGTTCGACGGCATCCCGCTCGGCGAGGTGTCGACGTCGATGACGATCAACGCGCCCGCCGCCGTGCTCCTGCTGCTCTACCAACTGGTGGCCGAGGAGCAGGGGGTGCCCGGCGACCGGCTCACCGGCACCGTGCAGAACGACATCCTCAAGGAGTACATCGCACGCGGCACCTACATCTTCCCGCCCAAGCCCAGCCTGCGGATGGTCGCCGACACCTTCCGCTACTGCCGCGACGAGATCCCGCGCTGGAACACCATCTCGATCTCCGGCTACCACATGGCCGAGGCCGGGGCCACGCCCGTGCAGGAGATCGCCTTCACCCTGGCCAACGCCAAGGAGTACGTACGCGCTGCCGTCGCGTCGGGCCTGGACGTCGACGACTTCGCGCCCCGCCTGTCCTTCTTCTTCGTGGCGCGCACGACGCTGCTGGAGGAGATCGCCAAGTTCCGCGCGGCGCGCCGGATCTGGGCGCACATCATGCGCGACGAGTTCGGCGCGAAGAACCCCAAGTCGCAGATGCTGCGCTTCCACACCCAGACCGCGGGCGTGCAGCTCACCGCCCAGCAGCCCGAGGTCAACCTCGTACGCGTCGCCATCCAGGCGCTCGGCGCGGTCATGGGCGGCACCCAGTCGCTGCACACCAACTCCTACGACGAGGCCATCGCGCTGCCCACCGAGAAGGCCGCGCGGCTCGCCCTGCGCACCCAGCAGGTGATCGCGAACGAGTCGGACCTGACGAGGACCGTCGACCCGTTCGCCGGCTCGTACGCCGTCGAGTCGATGACCGACGACGTCGAGGAGGCCGCCCGCGCCCTCATCGAGCAGGTCGACGAGCTCGGCGGCGCCGTGAGCGCCATCGAGCGCGGCTTCCAGAAGACCGAGATCGAACGCTCGGCGTACCGGACCGCCCTGGAGATCGACAACAACGAGCGCGTCGTCGTGGGCGTCAACAAGTACCGCATCGACGACGAGGAGCCGTACGAACCGCTGCGCGGCGACCCGGCGCTCGTCGAGGCGCAGGCCGCCAAGCTCGCCCGGCTGCGCGACGAACGCGACGGCGCCGAGGTGAGCAGGCGCCTCGGCGAGCTGCGTTCGCTCGCCGAGAAGGACGACGAGGTCTCGGCGGAGAGCCCGAACCTGCTGTACCCCCTGCGGGAGGCCCTGCGCGCGCGTGCCACCGTCGGCGAGGTCTGCGACGCGCTGCGCGAGGTCTGGGGCGTCTACGTCCCGCCGGACGCGTACTGAGGAAGGGAACGACATGGGCGAGACGGCATGGGTCGCCAACATTGAGGCGTTCGAGCAGACGGCGCGATCGATGATCGCCCTCGGCGGGACGCTCGGCGAGGCGGACTGGGGCCTGCCCACGGAGTGCCCGGGCTGGTCGGTCCAGGACCAGTACTCCCATATCCTGGGACTTGAGCGGTGGCTGCTCGGTGAGGCTCCCGACGACGTGCCGCGCACCATGGCCAACACGGCCCTCGACGTCGAGGCGCTGCGTGACCGCCGCCCCGCCGAGACGCTCGCCGAGCTGCGCGGGGTGATCGAGCGGCGGCTGGCCGTGCTGGCCTCCGGCGCGCACGACATGGCGGAGCCCATCGACACCCCGTTCGGCAAGAACATGCCCTACGGCGACTTCCTGGGCCACCGCGCGTTCGACGTGTGGATGCACGAGCAGGACGTACGCCGGGCGACGGGCCGTCCCGGCAACCTCGACGGCCCGGCGGCCGACACCGCGGCGCGGATCATCGGCGGCGCGCTGCCGTTCGTGGTCGGCAAGCGCGCGGCGGCCGGCCCGGGCCGCTCGGTCGTCGTCGAGACGCCCGGCCGTACCTGGCGCGTGGAGGTCGGCGACGACGGGCGCGCGCGGCCCGGCGGCGCGGACCCGGCGGACGCGCCGACGGTCCGCATGGCCATGGATTGGGAGACTTTCGTGCGCCTCGGCGGAGGCCGTATCGGAGCCGCCGAGGCCGTCATTGAGGTCGCCGGAGACGCCGATCTCGCGCGTCGTGTCGCCGGCGGGATGGCCGTCACGCCCTGATCGGCGGGGCGGGTGAGGAGGCACTGATGATCAATTTGGTCATTAGTAGGGATTGCGGGTAGCCGAAACGGGTGGCGCAGGCGTGTGCGCGGGTGCCTCGTATGAGTCAACCGCGCATCGCGGGGCAAAGACCTCGCGAGGCGGCATGTCCTCTAGCGGCATCATGGTTGTCATGTCCGGGCAGGGCGGACAGCCGTCGCGGGGCCGACGTGCTGGCCGAAATGCGCCACGAGCGCGGCATTAACCTGCAAGGATTGAGACACGGAGGTTCGCGTGGCCATCGAGTTCAACGCATCACGTGGGGCGACCCTGGGCGTCGAGTGGGAGCTTCAGCTCATCGACGCCGGGACACATCGCCTCCGTCAGGATGCGCGCGAGGTGCTTGCCGCGCTGCCCAAGATCAGCGAGACGCAGGGCGATCCGAAAATCCGTCACGAGCTCATGGAATCCACCGTTGAGATCGTCACGGGCATCTGCCACACCGTCTCCGAGGCACGCGCCGACCTCGCCCAGACGATCACCGAGCTGCGCGCCGTGACCGACCCGCGCGACACGGCGCTCGCCTGCACCGGCACCCACCCGATCAGCGACTGGCGCGACGCGGTGATGGCCCCGATGCAGCGCTACGCCGAGCTGGTCGAGCAGATGCAGTGGCTGGCGCGCCGCATCCAGACCTTCGGCGTCCACGTGCACGTCGGCGTCCGCGCGCCCGAGAAGGCCATCCCGGTGGTGAACGCGCTCGCCGCGTACCTGCCGCACTTCCTCGCGCTGACCGCGTCGAGCCCGTACTGGAGCGGCAGCGACACCGGCCTCGCGTCGAGCCGGGCGATCGTCTTCGGGTCGCTGCCCACCGCCGGGCCGCCGCACCTGCTCGCCGACTGGGCCGAGTTCGAGGAGTACATGGACACCCTGCTGCGGGCCGGCACGATCCGCAGCATCAAGGAGGTCTGGTGGGACATCCGTCCCCACCCCGACTTCGGCACCGTCGAGATCCGGATGTTCGACGGCATCCCGACCCTCCGCGAGGTCGGCATGGTGGCCGCGCTCTGCCAGTCGCTGGTGGAGCTGTTCGACCACCAGCTCGACCGCGGGCTACACCCTGCCCAGCCCGGCCGCGTGGGTCGTACGCGACAACAAGTGGCGTGCCACGCGCTACGGCCTGGACGCCATCGTCATCACCGACGACCAGGGCACGACCGCGCCGCTGCGCGATGAGCTGTACGAGCTGGTGCACGAGCTGGAGCCCATCGCGGACCGGCTCGGCTGCGCCGAGGATCTCAAGGTGGTCTCCGAGGTGCTCGACCACGGCGCCCCGTACGAACGCCAGCGCGCCATCATGGCCGCCGGCGGTTCGATCGAGGACGTCGTGGCCGCGAGCATCACGGAGTTCCGTGAGGACAGATTCGTCAATCCACGGGAGGTGACACATGCGGGGGCCTGAACTCCGCGGCAATGAGCCAGTGGGAGGAGGGCTGCAGGCGCAGCTCGACTCCTTTCTCGCCGGTCAGGAAGACCGGCTGATCGCCTTCCGCCGCGATATGCACATGCATCCCGAGCTCGGCTTCACCGAGCACCGCACGACGACGCGCATCGCGGAGGAGCTCACCGAGGTCGGCCTGAGGCCGGTGGTCCTCCCCAAGGGCACCGGGCTCACGTGCGAGGTCGGCAACGGCGACGGTCCCATCGTCGCGCTGCGAGCCGACATCGACGCGCTGCCGCTCGTCGACGAGAAGGACGTGGCCTACCGCTCGACGATCCCGGGCGTCTGCCACGCGTGCGGGCACGACGTGCACACCGCGATCCTCATCGGCGCGGCGCGCTTCTTCGCCCAGCAGGCGGAGGCGGGCCTGGTCCCGGGGCGCGTACGCCTGGTGTTCCAGCCCGCCGAGGAGAACCCCGGCGGAGCGCTCGACGTCATGGCGGCCGGCGGCATCGCCGGCGTCGACCGGATCTTCGCGCTGCACTGCGATCCCCGGGTCGAGGTCGGCAAGCTGGGCCTGCGCGCCGGTCCGATCACAGCGGCGTGCGACAAGGTCAGCGTCCGGGTCTCCGGCCCCGGCGGGCACACCGCGCGCCCGCACCTGACCGCCGACCTGGTATACGCCCTCGCCAAGATCATCACCGAGCTGCCCTCGGCGCTGTCGCGGCGCGTCGACCCCCGTTCGAGCCTCAGCCTGGTCTGGGGCCGCGTGTCGGCGGGCTCGGTGGCCAACGCGATCCCCGACGAGGGCATCGCGCAGGGCACGGTGCGCTGCCTGGACGACGAGGCGTGGCACTCCGCGCCCGACCTCATGAAGGCCCTGCTCGACTCCGTCGCCGGGGCGTACGACGTGAAGGCCGAACTGGACTACGTCCGCGGCGTTCCTCCCACGGTCAACGAGAAGACGAGCGTCGAGATGTTCCGCGCGGCGGTCGGCAGTGTTCTCGGTGAGGACAGCGCGACCGGAACCCCGCAGAGCCTCGGCGGTGAGGATTTCGGCTGGTATCTCGAGTCGATTCCCGGCGCCCTGGCAAGGCTCGGCGTCGCGGCGCCCGGCATGGTCGGCGCGTACGACCTTCACCGCGGCACCTTTGACGTCGATGAACGGTGCATCGGGATCGGCGTACGCGTGATGGTGGCCACCGCGCTGACCGCTTTGTGGGAAAGCCGGCGTGCCGGTGCCACGGAGCCGGTGGCCAAGCCGGCTTGACGCAGGTCGGGCCGCCGGCCAGCGGCCTGACCTGTGACGATGCGCTCTCGCATTGGTAACGGACGCATTGCGACACGGTAGCTTTCTTCCGGTCTCCTCCTTGCTCCCACTAAGGTCCAAAAGATTCGTGCCGATAAAGCACATTTCGGGCGAGGCGGGAAAATGGAGGAGCTACCTTGCGCCGTGCAGTGAAGATGACCGCCGTGGCGACCAGTGCCGTGATGGTGCTGAGTGCCGCCGGTTGTGGCGGGAAGAAGGCAAGCAGCGGCGGTGGCAGCACCACCGATGGCAAGAAGACCCTCAAGGTCGGTCTCGCCTACGACGTCGGCGGCCGTGGAGACAAGTCGTTCAACGACGCCGCCTACGCCGGCCTGCAGAAGGTCCAGAGCGAGCTGAAGCTCGACGTCAAGGACCTCGAGGCCAAAGAGGGCGAGAGCGACAACGACAAGGTCCAGCGGCTCGACCTGCTGGCCAAGTCGGGGTACAACCCCGTCGTCGCGGTGGGCTTCGTGTACGCCACGGCGCTGGGCAAGGTCGCGGCGAAGTACCCGAACACCAAGTTCGCGATCGTCGACGACGACACCATCCAGAAGCCCAACGTGACCGACCTGCTCTTCGCCGAGCAGGAAGGCTCCTACCTCGTCGGTGCCGCGGCGGCGAAGAAGTCGAAGACCGGCAAGATCGGCTTCATCGGCGGCGTGAACACCCCGCTCATCAAGAAGTTCGAGCTGGGCTACGTCGCGGGTGCCAAGAAGGTCAACCCCAAGGTCCAGATCCAGATCAAGTACATCTCCCAGCCGCCGGACTTCGGCGGCTTCAAGGACCCGGCCAAGGGCAAGACCATCGCCCAGGGCATGTACGACGGCGGCGCGGACGTGGTCTACGCCGCGGCCGGCCTGTCCGGCACGGGTTCGCTGCAGGCGGCGACGTCCACGAAGAAGTGGTTCATCGGCGTCGACTCCGACCAGTACCAGACGGCCTCGGCGGCTGAGAAGCCGTACGTCCTGACCTCGATGCTCAAGCGCGTGGACACCGCGGTGTTCAACTTCGTGAAGAGCGTCGGCGACGGCAGCGTGCAGAGTGGCGACGTCCGGTTCAGCCTCAAGAACGACGGCATCGACTACTCGAAGGCGAACTCGGCGGCTCTCGCCGACCTGCCGACCACGCTGAACGATCTGAAGCAGCAGATCGTCGACGGCAAGATCACGCCGCCCGAGAAGTAAGGCCGGCCAGTGCTCGGGCCCGGGAGGGAGACCGACAGGTCCCCCTCCCGGGCCACTGGTGCGTTCAAGAGGAGCAGCGAGAAATGTCCCCGACAGCGCCGGCCGTCGCCCTGCACGGCATCACCAAGCGTTTCCCCGGCGTGGTGGCCAACCACGACATCGACATCGAGGTCGCGCCGGGCACCGTGCACGCGATCGTCGGAGAGAACGGCGCGGGCAAGTCCACCCTGATGAAGATCCTCTACGGCATGCAGCGGCCGGACGAGGGAACGATCAAGGTGAACGGCGAGGAGGCGAACCTCCACAGCCCGTCCGACGCCATCGCGCGCGGCATCGGCATGGTGCACCAGCACTTCATGCTCGCCGACAACCTCAGCGTCCTGGAGAACGTCGTTCTCGGCGCGGAGAAGCGGTACGGCATCGGCGCGAAGGCGCGACGCCGGATCGAGGAGATCTCGGAGCAGTACGGTCTCGGGGTCGAACCCGGCAAGCTCGTCGAACAGCTCGGGGTCGGCGCCCGGCAGCGCGTCGAGATCCTCAAGGTGCTCTACCGGGGCGCGCAGATCCTCATCCTCGACGAGCCGACGGCGGTCCTGGTGCCCCAGGAGGTCGAGGAGCTCTTCGACAACCTGCGCGAGCTCAAGCGCGAGGGCCTCACGGTCATCTTCATCTCGCACAAGCTCGACGAGGTCCTGTCGGTCGCCGACACGATCACCGTCATCAGACGCGGCACGACCGTCGACACGGTCGATCCCGGCGGCGTCACGGCGAGACAGCTGGCCGAGCTGATGGTCGGCAGCGAACTGCCCGTCCCCGAACTGCGCGAGTCGACCGTCACGGACGTCCCGGTCCTCACCATGGACGCCGTCACCGTGCGCGACTCCGCCGGGCGCGCCGTCGTCGACGACGTGTCCCTGACGATCCACGAGGGCGAGATCCTCGGCATCGCGGGCGTCGAGGGCAACGGCCAGGCCGAGCTGGTCGAGGCGATCATGGGCATGCTGCCGGTCGACACCGGCGTCATCCACCTCGGCGAGATGGACCTCACCGGGATGGCGACCCGCAACCGGCGCGAGGCCGGCATCGGCTTCATCCCCGAGGACCGGCACCGCCACGGGCTGCTCCTGGACTCCCCGCTGTGGGAGAACCGCATCCTCGGCCACCAGACACGGCCGCCGAACGTCAAGGGCGGCCTGATCGACCGGGCCGGCGCCCGCAAGGACACCGAGCGCATCGTCGCCGACTACGACGTCCGCACGCCGGGCATCGACGTCAGCGTCGCCTCGCTGTCCGGCGGCAACCAGCAGAAACTCATCGTCGGCCGCGAGATGTCGGGCAACCCCAAGCTGCTCATCGCGGCCCACCCGACGCGCGGCGTCGACGTCGGCGCGCAGTCCGCGATCTGGGACCACCTGCGGCACGCGCGCGCCGAAGGGCTCGCGGTGCTGCTCATCTCCGCGGACCTGGACGAACTCATCGGGATGTCGGACACGCTCCGGGTCATCCTGCGCGGACGCCTGGTCGGCGAGGCGGATCCCGCCGACATCACACCGGACCGGCTCGGCTCAATGATGACCGGGGCCGGAGAGGGGAGCGCCGCGTGATCTACAAACTGTTCGCGCGATCGTACGTGCGAACCATCATCGCGGCGCTCGTCGCCCTCGTCTTCTCGATCGTCATCACCTCGATCGTGCTGTCGGTGAGCGGGTTCAACCCGCCCTCGACGTTCCAGGCGATGTTCAACTTCGGCACGGAGCCGGACAGCGTCGTCAACACCGTGAACCGGGCGGCGACGTACTACCTGTCCGCGCTCGCGGTGGCGGTCGGGTTCCGCATGAACCTGTTCAACATCGGCGTCGACGGCCAGTACCGCCTCGCGGCGATGCTCGCGGCGGCGGCGGGCGGCGCGTGGGTCCTGCCGCCCGGCCTGCGCCAGCTCATGATCATCGTGGTCGCGATGATCGTCGGTGCGCTGTGGGCGGGCCTCGCGGCGATCCTCAAGGTGACGCGCGGTGTCAGCGAGGTCATCTCGACGATCATGCTGAACTTCATCGGCACCGGGGTCATCGCCTTCCTGCTGAAGCCGCAGTGGCTCGCGGTGAAGGTGACCGGCAGCAACAACATCGGCACCAAGCCGATCTCCTCGTCCGGGCACGTGCCCGGCATCTCCTACCCCGGCAGCGACCTGAAGATCTACGGCCTGGTGCTGCTCGCGGTGGCGGCGGGCGGGGTCTTCTGGTTCGTCGTGAACCGCACGAGGTTCGGCTTCGACCTGCGGGCGACCGGCATGTCGCAGACCGCCGCCGTCGCCAGCGGCGTCAACGCCAAGCGCATGGTGATCGTCGCGATGCTGATCTCCGGCGGGATGGCCGGCCTGGTCGGCATGCCGCAGCTTCTCGGCGGCTCCTACTCGTACTCGCTGGACTTCCCGACCGGCATCGGGTTCACCGGCATCGGCATCGCGCTGCTCGGCCGCAACAACCCGGTCGGCATCGCCTTCGCCGCGCTGCTCTGGGCGTTCCTCGACCAGTCGGCGCAGATCCTGGACTTCAACGACATCCCCAAGGAGATCGTGGCGATCACGCAGGCCGCCGTGCTCCTCTCGGTGGTCGTCGTCTACGAGATCGTCAACCGGGTCGGCCAACGCGTCGACCAGCGGTACGTGGCCGCGCAGCTCGGAGAGGTGGCAGCGTGATCGAGCAGGAGACGCGTACCCCGCCGCCGGACACCGGCGACGCGCGGGGGAGCCGGCGGGGCACCACGCGCATGGTGGCCGTCGGGCTGGGCATCTTCGTCGCGCTGATCCTGCTTCGGCTGATCACCGGCGAGAGCGACATCACCTCCAGCGGCACGATGAGCGCGGCGCTGGCCCTGGCCGTGCCGATCGGCATGGCCGCGCTGGGCGGCCTGTGGTCCGAGCGCTCCGGCGTCGTCAACATCGGCCTCGAAGGCATGATGGTGTTCGGCACCTGGGGCGCGGCCTTCGGGTCCTACTTCAGCGGCAACCCCTGGCTCGGCCTGCTCGGCGGCATCGCCGCGGGCGCGCTCGGCGGCCTGCTGCACGCGGTGACCACCGTGACGTTCGGCGTCGACCACATCGTCTCCGGTGTGGCGATCACGATCCTCGCGCCCGGCGTGACGCGGTACCTGTCGGACCTGCTGTTCACCGACGAGACCGGAGGCGGCGCGACCCAGTCGCCGCCGCTGCCGGACTTCCCGACGTGGAGCGTGCCGGGCGTCGGCCATCCGCTGGGCTCGCTGGAGAAACACCACTGGATCCTGGTCTCCGACCTCGCCGGCCTGCTCCGCGGCGTACTGACGAACCTGTCGCCGGTCACGCTTCTCGCGGCGCTGCTCGTCGTGGTCTCCTACTACGTGCTCTGGCACACGTCCTTCGGCCTGCGCCTGCGCTCGTGCGGCGAGAACCCGTACGCCGCCGAGTCCCTGGGCGTGAAGGTCTACCCGCTGAAGTACGCCGCCATCGTGATCTCCGGCGCGCTCGCCGGCATCGGCGGCACGTTCCTGGCGATGGTGGCCTCCTCCAACTACCAGGAGGGCCAGGTCAACGGCCGTGGCTACATCGGCCTCGCCGCGATGATCTTCGGCAACTGGCGGCCGGGCATGGTCGCCGGCGGCGCCGGGCTGTTCGGATACACCGACGCGCTGCAACTGCGCGGTGGCGCGGGCGCCGTCCATGCGATGCTGTTGCTGATCGGCATCGGGCTGCTCGTGCTGGCGGGCTGGCACGGCTACCGCGGGCGTCTCGGCACAGCCGTGATCTCCGCGGTGATCGCGGTCGGGCTGCTCCTGTGGTTCTTCCTGACCAAGGAGCTCCCGCAGGAGATCATCACCTACAGCCCGCACATCACGACGCTGCTCGTACTGGCGTTCGCGGCGCAGCGGCTCCGCATGCCGGCCGCCGACGGGCTGCCATATCGCAAGGGCGGGGGACACTGATGACCGACATCGACTGGGACGCGCTGCGGCAGGCGGCGCGTACCGCGATGTCACGTGCGTACGCCCCGTACTCCAACTACCCGGTCGGCGCGGCCGGCCTCACCGACGAAGGCCGGGTCGTCACCGGCTGCAACGTGGAGAACGCCTCGTACGGCGTCGGGCTGTGCGCGGAGTGCGGCCTCGTCTCGGACCTGCACGGCAGCGGCGGCGGACGCCTCGTCGCCGTCTCGGTCGTCGAGAGCCACGGCGACCCCGTGATGCCGTGCGGGCGCTGCCGCCAGCTCCTGTGGGAGCACGGCGGCGCGGAGATGCTGCTGGAGACCGCCAAGGGCATCGTCTCGATGAACGAGGTCCTGCCGGACGCCTTCGGCCCGCAGGACCTGGAAAGGTGACCATGACCTTCGACGCCGTCGACGTCATCCGCGCCAAGCGCGATGGCGGACAGCTCACCGACGAGCAGATCGACTGGGCGGTGGACGCCTACACCCACGGCACCATCGCCGAGGAGCAGATGGCCTCGCTGGCCATGGCCATCCTGCTGCGCGGGATGACGCGCGGCGAGGTCTCCCGCTGGACCGACGCGATGATCCGCTCCGGCGAGCGGATGGACTGGTCGTCGCTCTCCCGTCCGACCACGGACAAGCACTCCACGGGCGGCGTCGGCGACAAGATCACCCTGCCGCTGGCCCCGACCGTCGCCGCCTGCGGCGCGGCCGTCCCGCAGCTTTCCGGGCGCGGCCTCGGCCACACCGGCGGCACGCTCGACAAGCTGGAGTCGATCCCCGGCTGGCGCGCGTCGCTGTCGAACGCGGAGATGCTGAGCGTCCTGGACAAAGCGGGCGCCGTCGTGTGCGCCGCCGGCTCAGGCCTGGCACCGGCCGACCGCAAGCTGTACGCCCTGCGCGACGTCACCGGCACCGTCGAGTCGATCCCGCTGATCGCCAGCTCGATCATGTCCAAGAAGATCGCCGAAGGCACCGGGGCGCTCGTCCTGGACGTCAAGGCGGGCTCCGGCGCGTTCATGAAGAACGTCGACGACGCGCGCGAACTGGCCCGCACGATGGTCGGCATCGGCAGCGACCACGGCGTACGCACCGTCGCGCTGCTGACCGCCATGGACACCCCACTGGGCTACGAGGTCGGCCACGCGAACGAGGTCACCGAGTCCGTGGAGGTCCTCGCCGGCGGCGGCCCGTCCGACATCGTGGACCTCACCGTCGCCCTGGCACGCGAGATGCTCGAAGGCGCCGGCCTGTCCGGCGGCAAGGACCCCGCCGACGCGCTACGCGACGGCACCGCGATGGACGCCTGGCGCACCATGATCATCGCTCAGGGCGGCGACCCGGACGCGGCCTTGCCGGTCGCCCCGGAGTCCCACGTGGTCACGGCCCCCGCGTCGGGTGTGCTGACCAGGCTCGACGCCCTCGGGGTCGGAATCGCCGCGTGGCGCCTGGGCGCCGGCCGCGCCCGCAAGGAGGACCCGGTGTCCCACTCGGCCGGCGTCACCCTGCACGCCAAGCCGGGCGACACCGTACGCGAGGGCCAGCCGCTGCTGACCCTGCACGCGGAGGACCCCGCCCGCTTCGACCGCGCCCTGGACTCCCTGAAGGACGCGTACGAGATCGGCGGCGACTTCTCGGCGATGCCACTGATCATCGACCGCATCGCCTGACCCTCTGGCGCTGCGAGGCGCCCGCACCGGGCTCCGGCCTGGCGCGGGCGCCTCTGCGTTACTTGGGGACGTGGTTGTCCGGTGAGCGGGTCGGCGGGGACGGGAGCGGGGCCCTCGCTGCGACACGTCCAGGTTCGGGCGCGTCCTTGACTCGTGCCCTCACCTGCGGAGATGGTTGCCGTCGAGCGACTGTCCCCGGTGAGGAGCGGCGATGCGCACGGCACGTCTGGTACCCGTCGTCGTGGCGCTGGGAGCGGTGACCGCCGCCCTCATGCCGGCGTACGCAGCGCCGCCGCGGCTCCGTGTCGTCGTACGCGACGGCATGACACCGTCCGCGTACTCCTACCGGGACGCGATCCGGCAGACGGTGTACGTCCAGACGCCCGTGGACAGCGACGGCGACGGGCGCCTCGACCGGGTCGCGGTCTCGGTGACACGGCCCAAGGAGACGAGCGCCGGGCTGAAGGTCGCCTCGATCGTGGAGGCGAGCCCGTACTACGGCGGCACGCTCGACACGCCGTACCACCCGGCCGACGTCGTCGACCGGCCGCGCCTGGCGCCCTGGACGCCGCCGTCCGGCCGGTGGACGCCGCCGGACTACACCCACATCTACTACGACAACTATTTCGTCTCACGCGGCTACGCGGTCCTGGCCGCGAGCACGCTCGGGACCGGCGAGTCCGACGGCTGCCCCGGCGCGGTCAGCCCGGCCGAGACGGCCGCCATGAAGACCGTCGTCGAGTGGCTCACCGGCCGCGCCCGCGCGTACGACGCCGGCGGGCAGCCCATCGCGGCCTCCTGGTCGACCCACAACGTCGCGATGGCCGGAAAGTCCTACGACGGCACGCTCCCGCTCGCCACCGCCGCCACCGGCGTGGAAGGCCTGAAGACGATCGTGTCGATCTCCGGCGTCTCCAGCTGGTACGACTACTACCGCGGCAACGGCGGCGTCATCGCGCCCGGCGGCTACGAGGGCGAGGACGCCGACCTGCACGCCAAGGTCGTCCTCACCCGCAAGAACCCCGCGGTCTGCGCACCCGAGATCCACGCGATCGAACGCCGGATGGACCGCGTCAGCGGCGACTACAACGCCTTCTGGGACGCCCGGAACTTCGCCAAGGACGCCGGCCGCTTCAAGGCGAGCGTGTTCGTCACCGGCGGCCTGAACGACTGGAACGTCAAACCCACCGAGTTCGCCGAACTCTGGCAGGCCCTCACGCGCGCCGGCGTACCCCGCAAACTGTGGATCCATCAGGCCCGGCACGACGACCCGCTCGACGTACGCCGGCAGGTGTGGCTCGACACGCTGAACCGGTGGTTCGCGCACTGGCTGTACGGCGCGGACAACGGCGTGATGTCCGAACCCATGGTCGACCTGGAGCGAACCCCCGGCCAGTGGACCACCGCGGCCGACTGGCCGGACCCGGCCGCGCGCACGCGTACGTTCCACCTGGGCGGCGCCCAGCCGGGCACACTCGCCGCCGCCTCCTCCGGTGCGGGTGTCTTGGTGGAGGCCCCCTCCCGTACGGCCGGGCATGCGTTCGTCGACGCCCCGTCGCGTACGGCCGAGCAGCTCGCCGCCGCGCCGGACGCCGCCGACCCGAACCGGTTGATCTACCTCACGCCGCCGCTCAGCCGGGCCGTACGCCTCAGCGGGACGCCCTCGATCCGCCTGGACGCCTCGGTGGACGGGCCCTCGCCGTACCTGTCGGCTCTGCTCGTCGACTACGGCACCGACACAAGGTTCTCCGGGTTCGTCGCCACCTCCGCGAAGTGGTGCTTCGGCGACAGCGTCCCGGGTGACTCCGGCTGCCGGCCCGTGCGGAAGTACGTGCTGAAGGAGACGCCGTTCCAGATCGTTACGCGGGGCTGGCTGGACGTCCGCAACCGCCGCTCGCCGTCCCGTACGTCACCCCTGACACCCGGCCAGGCGTACGCCTTCGACTGGAGTCTCGTGCCGTCGGACTACGTGTTCAAGCCCGGCCACCGCATCGGGCTGGTCGTCCTCGCGACCGACCATGACTTCACATTGCGTTACCCCGCGGGTACGCGGGTGCGGGTGCGGACCGGCCAAAGTGATCTTCGGCTGCCGATCTCGTAGGGGTGAGGGGCTTTCGGCAGGTAATCTGCGAGGCGTGACGAACCGGCCTACGCTCGATGAGATCCGGCGGGCCCCCAAGGTGCTGCTTCACGACCACCTTGACGGCGGGCTGCGCACGGAGACCATAGTCGACATCGCCCGCGACATCGGATACGACCGGCTGCCCGCGAGTGATCCGGACAACCTGCGCACCTGGTTCGCGGAGGCGTCCGACTCAGGCTCGCTGGAGCGCTACCTCGAGACCTTCGACCATACGGTCGGCGTACTCCAGACCTCGGAGGCGCTCACCCGCGTCGCGTACGAGTGCGCCGAGGACCTCGCCGCCGACGGCGTCGTGTACGCCGAGGTCCGCTACGCCCCGGAGCAGCACACGCGGGGCGTGCTCGGCGACGGCACCCGCGGCCTGTCCCTCGAACAGGTCGTCGAGGCCGTACTCAAGGGCTTCTCGGACGCGCGCCGCGACCACGGCATCCGCGTCGGCACGCTCCTGACCGCGATGCGCCACCAGGCCCGCAGCATGGAGATCGCCGAACTCGCGGTCCGCTACCGCGACTCCGGCGTCGTCGGCTTCGACATCGCCGGCGCGGAGGCGGGCTACCCGCCCACCCGCCACCTCGACGCCTTCGAGTACCTCCAGCGCGAGAACGCCCACTTCACCATCCACGCCGGTGAGGCGTTCGGCCTGCCGTCGATCTGGCAGGCCATCCAGTGGTGCGGCGCCGACCGCCTCGGCCACGGCGTACGCATCATCGACGACATCGCCTCCCGTTCGAGCGACGAACCCCAGCTCGGCCGCCTCGCCGCGTACGTACGCGACAAGCGCATCCCGCTGGAGATGTGCCCCAGCTCGAACGTCCAGACCGGCGCGGCCAAGTCCATCGCCGAACACCCCATCGGGCTCCTGCGCCGCCTGTACTTCCGCGTGACGGTCAACACCGACAATCGCCTGATGAGCGGCACGACGCTGTCGGAGGAGTTCGCCCACCTGGTCGAGGCGTTCGACTACGGCTGGGACGATCTGCAGTGGTTCACGGTCAATGCCATGAAGTCGGCGTTCATCAGCTTCGATGAGCGCATGGAACTCATCAACGGCGTGATCAAACCAGGCTTCGCCCAGCTGAAGTGGCGTTCACGCACGTGACGGCAATGGTCTTCCCGAAGACGCCGCCCGGCGCGCGTGTGTACCGTTCGGGCGGCGTAAGGTTCAGCGGCTGGGTCTGGATGGTGTTCGCCCTCCTGAACCTCATCGACCTGGCCTGGCGCGGCCGGGACCTGGCCTCGTTGATCGCCGCTGCCGTCCTGCTCCTGGGCAGCGGCATCGCGTACACCGTGGCCCTCCGCCCCCGCATCCTGGCCGACGACACGGCCGTGACGTTCCACAACCTGTTCCGCGACGTACGGGTGCCGTGGGGCGCGGTGGAGCGGGTAGAGGGCGGCGACGCGGTATACGTCCACAGCGATGGCCGGCGGTACCGCTCCTTCGTCCTGCAGACCTCACCGAGGGCCCGCGCGAAGGCGGAAATGCGCGCCGAACGCGACAAAGACCCACTGCCGGACGCCGTAGCGGATTACGTACGAGGCCGTACGCCGACGGACTTCGCCGTGGACCAGCTGAGAGACCAGGCGAAAGACGCGACCGAGACTTCTTCGTCCGCGACGGTGACATGGGCATGGCCTGCGATCATCGCGCTGGCACTGCCCGGGGTACTGGCCTTGGCCACGATCATCGTGGCCTTGATCTGATCTGGAGCGGACGACGGGATTCGAACCCGCGACCCTCACCTTGGCAAGGTGATGCTCTACCACTGAGCCACGTCCGCGTGACTGAGGAAAGAATACCGGACTTTCCCAGCAGCCAGACGCCACAGGCCCTCGGGCCGTTCTGGCCGTAGGCGATGTACGCCTGTCCACCCTGGCCTGCCAGACGCCGCGCCGTTCCAGGCCGGTGCGCCCGTCTCCCTGCTGGCCGAAGTCGGCCTCGTACGGTCGCCGGTCGCGCATTCCCGTCCTGATGATCAGCCTCGTTCTCACCCGCGTGCCTTGGGTCGTACGCAGTGCGCTGTCTTCGGTCGGTCGCACTCCGGCGATGACGGCGAGTCCACGATCCGCCTACGGCGTCGGCAGGTCTCCTCGCAACGGCCGAGCCGCACGCTCCGGGCATTTCGGGCCGAACGGGTACTGCGGCCTGTTTCAGACGAGGCCGGCGTCGTGGGCCAGGAGGGCTACCTGGACTCGGTTGTTGAGGTTGAGTTTGGTCAGTAGGCGGGAGACGTGGGCTTTGACCGTTGCCACGCTCATGTAGAGGTCGGCGCTGATCTGGGCGTTCGACTTGCCCTGGCCGATCGCGATGACGACCTCCCGCTCACGCTCGCTGAGCTGCCCCAGGATGTCCTGCGCCGGACTCCGCCGCGCCTCGGTGACCTGCGCGATCAGCCGCCGCGTCACGCTCGGCGACAGAATCGGCTCACCGGCCACCACGCGCCGGATGGCGTTGATGATGTCCGCGGGCGGCGTGTCCTTCAGCAGGAACCCGCCGGCTCCGGCTCGCAGTGCGCGTACGACGTGCTCGTCGGCGTCGAACGTCGTAAGGATGATGATCTCCGGCGCGCCGCCGCGTGCGCGCAGCAGCTCGGTGGCCTCCAGGCCGTCCATCCGCGGCATCCGGATGTCCATCAGTACGACGTCGGGCGTGTGCTCGTCCACGAGCCCGGCCACGGCGGACCCGTCGCCGGCCTCGCCCACGATCTGCAGATCGTCGGCCCCGGCCAGCATCATCGACAACCCCGTACGCACCAGAGCGTCGTCGTCCACGATCAGCACTCGGATGGTCACGCCGAACAGACTAGCCACGCCGCGAACCTTTACGGCGAGAGCACGCGCACGTACGCGATCTGTCCGACACGTCCGCAGCCCAGGCCGGAAATTCGATCGACACCGGCGGCGGGGAGAGACAAGCTGCGTGTCGATGACACAACGAACCGATACGCCTCCCGCCTGGGACGAGCGAACGCAGCTGACCACCTACCTGGACTACGCCCGCGACACGGCACGAGCCAAGTGCGAGGGCGTGTCGGCGGAAGACGCCCGCCGGGCGCCGATCCCGACCTCACCGCTGATGACGATGTGCGGGCTGATCAGCCATCTGAGGTGGGTGGAGCACGACTGGATCCAGGTGATCTTCCTGGGAAACGAGCCTGAGGGCCCCCTGGTCGGCGCACCGACGACGACCCGGACCCTGAGATGCGTACGGCCGTCGACATCCCCCTGCCTCGGCTACTGGCCGAGTACGAGGAACAAAGCACCCAGTACCGCCACCTGCTGGCCGACCACGACCTGAACGCCACCGCGAAACGCCCCATCCGCGACGGCCGCCACGTCGACCTACGCTGGATCATCCTCCACCTGATCGAGGAGACGTCCCGCCACAACGGCCACCTCGACGTCATACGCGAACTCATCGACGGAAAGACCGGCGTCTAGCCGCACCGGCCACTGGGTACGGTCGGGCGAGCCCCGGCCCAAGCCGGATCGGAGCCCTGCGCGGGTGCCCACGTAAGCCACAAGCCACCACCGAAGACGCCTGCGCGGGTTCGGCGCCAGGCGACGCGGTGTGGGAACCGGCGCGTGCAGGAACCGGCACGACGTGAGAGCCCGCGCGACGTGGCAAGCGGCGGGCGTAGGAGCCATGCGCCGCAGCAGGCAACGGGTCGTACAGACGGCGCGGCACCTGACGGCACGTCGCACGATGGCGCGTGGCACCCGACGGTGCGTGGCGCACGAGCGGGCGTGGCACCCGACGGCGCGTGGCACTCGACGGTGCGTGGCGCAGCGAGCGGGGCGTGGCACCCGACGGCGCGTGGCGCAGGGGGCGAGGCAGACGGGCGTGATGTAGCAGGCAGCGACGAACGACAGTGCGGGCCACGACAGTGCGGGCCACGACAGTGCGGGGCATCCGGCAGGGCGTGGCGTGCGGAGGGCGCGGGTGTGAGTGAGGCGGTGGTGGAACAGTGAGTAGACGGGGCCTCGGCTTGGTCTTCCAGGCTCGGCCCTAGTCGGGCCAGGGGAGCCAGGCGTGGACGCGGAAGTCGCCCTGGTCGGTGTCGCCGTGTTCTAGGCGGCCGCCGGCGAGCATGGCGCGTTCGGTGAGGCCGATCAGGCCGACGCCTGCGCCGGGGATCTCCTGGGCGTTTCGGACGAGGGGGTTGCGTACCTCGACGGTCAGGCCTGAGCCGGCGGAGCCGTCGACGGTCACCCGTACGGCGGCGCCAGGGGCGTGTTTGCGGGCGTTCGTCAGACCCTCCTGCACGGTGCGGTACGCGCTGCGGCCGATGCTCGCGGGCACCATCGCCGCGTCGGCGAGGCGGTTTTCCCAGCGTACGGTCATGCCCGCGCGGCGGGACTCGTCGATCAGGCCCGGCAGGTCGGCGAGGCTCGGCTGTGGGCGCTCCGGAGCGCCGTCGCCGGAGGCCTCGCGGAGGACGCCGATGACCTCGCGGAGGTCCTGGAGTGCCTGGTGGGCGCTGGCGCGGATCACGCCGGCGGCGCGTTCGACCTCGGCGGGGGGAGCGTCGGGCCGGAACTCCAGCGCGCCCGCGTGCACGCTCAGCAGGGAGATCCGGTGCGCGAGGACGTCGTGCATCTCCCGTGCGATGCGGGCACGCTCCTGGTGGCGGGCCTGCTCGACGCGGAGCTGCTGCTCAGCCTCGGCGCGCAGCGCACGCTCACGCAGCGACAGGACGAGCTGCCGCCGCGCGCGTACGAACATCCCCCACGCGACGACCGCCGCGATGATGATCGTGGACCACAGGTTCGAGGCCCAGTAGGACTCTTTGTGGTCGGGGTAGAGCGCCGTGTAGACCGTGCCGGCGGCGATGTGCACGCCCGCGACCAGCGCGACCAGCCGGAACCGGCGGTGGACGGCGACGGTGAAGACCGAGATGTACGCGACGCCGAGCAGCGACACGGAGAACACGCCGGCGAGCGCCGCGTACAGGGCGATCTGGACCGGCCACCGGCGCCGTACCCAAAGCGCCAGGCAGCCCACCGCGCTGAGGATCACGTCGGTAACCCGCGGAGGATGACGCGCCGTCGCATGCGTGCGGCTCGTCAGCCAGATCATCACCGCCCCGGCGGAGATCGCGAGCACGAAACAGCTGACGTCGACCGCCCAGTCGCGCCCCGAACGCCGAACACGATCCTCGGCCGCCTCGCCGACGAGGAGCGCGGGCAGCAGCGAGGGATGGTCCGGCTGCGAGGCCGCGATACCGCTCATGCTCACCTACGGTAGGCGCGACCGACGGCCGCCGATAGCGACCAAAGTCGGCTGTGGATAAACCTACGTTGATAGGGCGGGTGCAGGCTGTCCACAAGGCGCTGAGGCGGAGGCCAGCCGAGGCGTGGAGGAAGGCCGCATGAGGTGGGAGGACGGCCGACGCGGTGCCGCCGGTTGAGGATCGATCGGACAGTTCGGGCGGGGCGAGGGTGGCACGGTGGCCGGGGCAGGCTGAGCCGGAGGAGAGAAACGGCGGGCTTGAGGGGACGCCTTCGCCTTGAGGCCCGGGTTGAGGGGCGCCGCCCAGGCCCAGAGACCCAGGGTTTGACGGGCGCTCTCGCCTAGAGGTCCAGGGGTTGAGGGGCGTCCGCGCCTAGAGGTCCAGGGGTTGAGGGGCGTCCGCGCCTAGAGGTCCAGGGGTTGAGGGGCGTCCGCGCCTAGAGGTCTGGGGCTGAGGGGCGCTCGCCCAGAGGCGCGAGGAGGCGTCCGCGCCCAGAGGTGGAGTCTTGACGGGCGCGCGCGCTCAGAGATCCGGGAGGGAGTGCTCTGTGCCGAGAGGTTCGGGGCTGAGGGGTGCCCGCGCTCAGAGGTCAGTGCGGGCGTCCGCGCCGAGGGGGCCAAGGTTTGACGGGCGCGCACCCAGAGATCTGTGACGGAGCGTCCGCGCCTGGAGGTTCGGGGCTGAGGGGTGCCGCGCCCAGAAGCCCGTGCGGGGAGCACTCGCCTAGAGGTCCAGAACTGACGGGCCGCCCGGAGGTCGTGAAGGGGCGTGCGTCCAGACGGCTGTGAGAGGGCGCCCGTGCCTGAAGGACCGGGCTGGCGGGCGCCCCTCGCCTAGAGGTCCAGGGCTTCGGATACGGCCGTGCGCAGGGCTGTCAGGTCGGTGGTGGCCTTCTCCCGGGCCTCCTCGACCGTGCCCGTCACCGGCACGACCACCTCCAAATAGCATTTCAGCTTCGGCTCCGTGCCCGACGGGCGCACGATGACCCGGCCGTCTCCCGACAGGCTCAGTCTCAGGACGTCGGCCGGAGGTAGGCCTCCCGTGCCGTCCGCCAGGTCGTCGACCCGGATCACCTCGCGGCCCGCCAACTCAGACGGCGGTGACTTGCGTAGCCGGGACATCGCGCCCGCGATGATCGACAGGTCGTCCACGCGGGCTGACAGCTGGGCGGTCGCGTGCAGGCCGTAGCGGCGGGCCTGGTCGTCCAGGAGGTCCAGGAGGGTACGGCCCGAGGCCTTCGAAGATGCCGCCAGGGCGCAGACCGTCAGTGCCGCCCCGATGCCGTCCTTGTCGCGTACGGGCACGCCCTCGTCGCCGCCCACGCAGTATCCCAAGGCCTCCTCGTAGCCGAACACGAGACGGTCCCGGTCACTGCCGGCTTTCATGATCCATTTGAAGCCCGTCAACGACTCGGCGTAGCGGACGCCGTGGTCGGCGGCGATGCGGCTCAGCAGGGACGAGGACACGATCGTCGTGGCGACCAGACGGTCGGTGCCGCTGGTCTGGTCCAGGACGTACGACGCCAGCAGGCCGCCGACCTCGTCGCCGGTCAACAGGCGGCCTCCGGCGGCCACCGCGCACCGGTCGGCGTCCGGGTCGTTGGCGATCACCAGGTCGTGGCCGGCGCCCAGGGCGAGGGCCAGGTCCATCGCGCCCGGTTCCTCCGGGTTGGGGAACGCCACCGTCGGGAAGTCGGGGTCCGGCGCGGCCTGTTCGGGGACCACCGAGAAGGCGGGGAACCCGGCCTCGGCCAAGGCGCGGGACATCACTTCGCCGCCCACGCCGTGCAACGGCGTGTACGCGGCCGACACGTCACGGGCCGTGCCCAGGGGCAGGCGGGCCAGCGAACGCAGGTACGCCTCCACGATGCCGTCGTCCAAGATCTCCCACGTGCCGCGTGGCAGCGCGTCGACACGGCCCACCGCGTCGATCGCCACGGAGATCTCGGTGTCGAGCGGCGGGATGATCTGGGCGCCGTCGGCCCAGTAGACCTTGTAGCCGTTGTCGCGCGGCGGGTTGTGCGACGCCGTGACCATCACGCCGGCGGAGGCGCCGAAGTGGCGTACCGCGTACGCGAGCACCGGTGTCGGCAGCGGGCGCGGCAGCAGGCGTACGTGCAGGCCCGCGCCGGCGAGCACGGCCGCGGAGTCCTCGGCGAACACGTCCGACTTGTGGCGCGCGTCGTACCCGATCACCACGGAGGAGCCGCGTGACAGTACGGCGGCGAGGCCGGCGGCGGCGCGCATCACGGTCACGCGGTTCATGCGGTTCGGGCCGGCACCCAGTTCGCCGCGGAGCCCGGCCGTACCGAACTCCAGCTTCGCCCCGAACCGCGCGGAAAGTTCCGACGGGTCGTCGAGGATCGCCTGGAGCTCCGCCCGAGTCGACGGGTCAGGGTCCTGGTCCAGCCACTCGGCGGCGCGCTCTCGCAGGCTCACAGGGTTCTCACGACCTTCTCCAGCAGGGTGCCCATGCGCTCGGCGGCGGCGCGGCCGGCCGCGAGCACCTCCTGGTGGTCCAGGGGCTGGCCGGAGAGCCCGGCGGCGATGTTGGTCACCAGGGAGATACCCAGGACGGAGGCGCCGCCCTCACGTGCCGCGATCGTCTCCGGGACCGTGGACATACCGACCATGTCGGCGCCCATGGTGCGCAGCATCCGGATCTCGGCCGGGGTCTCGTACGACGGGCCGGGCAGCGCGGCGTACACGCCCTCGGCGAGCGACGGGTCGATCTCCTTGGCCATCGCGCGCAGCGAGGGGGAGTACGCCTCGGTCAGGTCGACGAAGTTCGCGCCGCTGATCGGGTTGTGGCCCGTGAGGTTCAGGTGGTCGGAGATGAGCACCGGGTCGCCGACCTGCTGCCACTCCGGGCGGGTGCCTCCGGCGGCGTTGGTCAGTACGACCGTCGAGACGCCCGCGGCCAGCGCCGTACGGATGCCGTGGACGACGGGCGTGACGCCCCGGCCCTCGTACAGGTGGGTGCGGCCGAGGAAGACCAGGCACCGCTTGGAGCCGATCTCCAGGACGCGGAGGCGTCCCTCGTGGCCGGGCACCACGGGCGCCGCGAAGCCGGGGAGGTCGGTCACGATCATCTCCGCCGAGGCGGCGCCCAGCATGTCGGCCGCGGGCACCCAGCCCGAGCCCATCACCAGGGCGACATCGAAGGAATCGGTGGAGGCGCGCTCACGCAGCCGGTCGGCCGCGCTGCGGGCAAGGTCGTAGGCGTCTTTGCTCACAACCGGCCAGATTACATTGGTCCAAAACCGGCCAGATCAGTCACCGAGGGACTTACAGGGGCGAGTACGCAGATCCTTCACGTAATCGTCCGGTGCGCCGGCCTTCTCGGCGGCGTCGGAGATGATGCCGAGGTACCGCGCGGACGGCAGGCCGCCCTCGTAGTCGTCGAGGACGTACAGCCACGCCAGGACGTCGCCGTCGAGCGTCGCGACGCGTACACGGATCTTGCGGTAGACGCCGAGACCAGCGCCTTCCCACTCGTCGAGCGCCTGCTCGTCACCGGGCGGAACGTCGTACAGCGCCAGGAAGACGTGATCGTCGGCATCCTCCACGACGGTCGCGAGAGCCCCCGCGAAGCCGACGTCCTCGCCGCCGAAGGTCAGCCGCCACCCCTGGAGCCAGCCGGTGGTGCGCAAAGGCGAGTGCGGAGCCCGCCGCAGCATCTGGGCGGGATCCATGTTGGAGGCGTACGCCGCATACAAGGCCACGGTCGCCCAGCGTACGTCCTATCCGGACGCGGCGGCACGTTAACCCCAGGAGTGCGGGAGAATGAAGCATGTGACTCGTATAGCGATTATCGGAGGAGGCCCAGGCGGCTACGAAGCCGCTCTCGTCGCCGCGCAGCTCGGCGCCGACGTAACGGTCATCGAACGCGACGGTCCCGGTGGGGCCTGCGTACTGACCGACTGTGTGCCCTCCAAGACACTCATCGCGACATCCACCCGTATGGCCACCTTGTCCGAGTCCGCCTCGCTCGGCGTGCGGTTCTCCGGAGGCGCCGACGGCGTCGTTGGCGGCCTTGAGGTCGACCTCCCTCTGGTCAACAAACGGGTGAAGGAACTCGCCTGGGCCCAGTCCGGCGACATCGAGGAGCGCGTCGCCTCCGAGGGCGTCCGCATCATCCGCGGCGACGCCCGGCTCGTCGACCCGCAGATCGTCGCCGTCGGCGACCAGCGGATCGAGGCCGACCTCATCCTCATCGCCACCGGCGCGACCCCGCGGGTGCTGCCCGGCTCCGAGCCGGACGGCGAGCGCATCCTCACCTGGCGCCAGCTCTATGAGCTGCCCGAGCTGCCCGAGGACCTCATCGTGGTGGGCTCCGGCGTCACCGGTGCCGAGTTCGCCGCCGCCTACCTGTCCCTCGGGTCCCGCGTCACGCTCGTGTCCTCACGCGACCACGTGCTGCCGAACGAGGACGAGGACGCCGCGCGCGTCCTCGAAGACGTGTTCCAGCGCCGCGGCATGAACCTCCTGGCCCGCTCCCGCGCGGCCGGCGTGAAGCGCACCGCCGACGGCGTCGAGGTCACGCTCACCGACGGCCGTACGGTCGAGGGCTCGCACTGCCTGATGACCGTCGGCATGGTGCCCAACACGCACGGGCTCGGCCTGGAAGAGGCCGGCGTACGCCTCGACGACCGCGGCTTCGTGCAGGTCGACAAGGTGTCGCGCACCTCGGCGCCCCACGTGTACGCCGCGGGCGACTGCACCGGCGTCATGATGCTCGCCTCGGTCGCCGCCATGCAGGGCCGCATCGCCATGTGGCACGCCCTCGGCGAGGCCGTACAGCCCCTGAAGATGGGCTGGGTCGCCGCCAACATCTTCACCGACCCCGAGGTCGCCACCGTCGGCGTGTCGCAGGCCCGGATCGACTCCGGCGAGGTGCCGGCCCGCATCGTCAAGCTGCCGCTCGCGACCAACCCGCGCGCCAAGATGCAGGGCTTCCTCGACGGTTTCGTGAAACTGTTCTGCCGCCCGGCGACCGGCATCGTCCTCGGCGGCGTCATCGTCGCCCCCCGGGCCAGCGAGCTGATCCTCGGCCTGTCCATGGCCGTGCAGCAGCACCTCACGGTCGACCAGGTCGCCCACACGTTCGCCGTCTACCCCTCGGTCTCGGGCAGCATCACCGAGGCCGGCCGCCGCCTGATGCAGGAGTCCGCTTACTAGGGACGCATCTAGTTACCTCCCGGTAACCTTGGTTCGGTGAGCAGAGCCAAGTACCTCGCACTGACCACGCTCGTACTCGTGACCGGCTGTCGCGCCGCGGCACGCGAGACGTCGTACCCGGCCGTACGCGCCTCCGCCACGCGCCTCGCTTCGAACTGCCAGCCCGTATGGGTCGGCAAGTCGCAGATGATCTTCAATAGCCGGAAGGCCGACGGGCACTGGGAGGCGTATCTCGGCAACGCGCGATGCGGCGGCGGGAAGCCGCTGCTGCCGCCGACACCGGGCCATCGCGGCGCCTCGGACGTGACCCCGGACGGCCGGTACGTCCTGTTCGAGACCGACTTCGGGAGCCACCCCGGCCGGTCGTGGGCCGAGCCCGGCAAGGGCGTCGACAACGACCTCGTCCTGCTCGACCGCTCGAACGGCCGCGTGACCCGCCTGACCTCCGGCCGCAAGGGAACGATCTGGGGGCGGCTCAAATCGGACGGCAGCAAGGTCACCTGGTCGCAGATGACCAAGACCCCGCTGGGCTCGGGCCACCCGAAGGACGATCTGCTGGGCGTGTGGCAGATCCACGCCGCCGACATCACCCCGCGGGGCACCCTGGCGAACGAGCGTTCCTGGGACCGGGGCAGAGGCTTCTACGAGACGTACGGCTGGCTCGGCGACAAGATCATGTTCGCCTCGGACGCGGGTGTGCGCCCGAAGAGCGCTCTGGGAAGCTGGATGTCGGCCCAGGACTGGCTGATCCCCGACACGCTGCCCCGAGGAGCGAGCGCGACCCGCGTCTCACGGCCGATGCCGAAGGCGAACGGCGGCACGTCCAACGACTACCACGAGTTCATGACCGTGGCCCCGGCCGGGATGTTCGACCATGGCCCGTGGATCCTGACGAGCATGGTCCACGAGACACGCGGCATGGACCTGTGGCGCGTGGCGCCGGACGGCTCCGGCCTGAAGCGGGTGACGTTCTTCAACGGCGACGGCAAGCGTCGGGTGAAGGGCTTCCCCGAGCCGAGATACTCGATCGTCGGCGGCCTCGCGGTCGACGCGGGCCGGCCGAAGTACATCTACGCCGGCGTCACGAACGACATCCAGTCGAAGTCGATCTCCTGCTGGCGGATCACGGTGGCCTAGGCCCTACGGCAGGGCACCGCCTAGCGGTCCTCGCCCTTGGGTACGGGCAGGCCGTGCTGGCGCAGGCGTCGCAGGCGGATGTCGTTGGCGTTGATGGCCACCACGAAGGTGCTGCTCACCAACGCCAGCGACGCCACCGCGATACGGATCTCCCAGGCGGCGGGCAGCAGGGCCAGTACCACGCACAGCGGGACCATGAGAACGAGGTGGCGGGCCAGTTGACGGCCCCGCCACCCCGCGTCGGTCAGGTCGTGCTCCACCCAGCTGAGGTTCTCGGCCGGTAGCCGGAACCCGGCGGCGTACCTCAGCCGCCGGATCGGCCCCGGGTCACCGGGAATCCTGGTCAGCGGGGGCTCCGGTCACCAGTCGCCGCCGCCACCGAAGTCGCCGCCACCGCCGAAGTCACCGAAGTCGCCGCCGCCGATGTCGAAGCCGCTGTCTCCGCCACCGCCGTCGAAGCCACCGTCGCCGTAACCTCCGTCGCCGTAACCGCCGCCGTCGAAGCCATAGCCGCCACCGTAGCCTCCGCCGAAACCGCCTCCGAAGCCGCCGCCGAACATCGAGCCCAGCGCCGTTCCGATGAGGATGCCGCCGAGCATGTCGCCGCCGCCGAAGCCGGAGTAGTAGCCGCCCGCGTAAGGGGCGTACGCCGGGCCGGCGTCCCAGTACGGGCGCTGGTAGCCGCCGACCGAGACGAGCCTCGCGTCCGGGTCCTGGCCGGCCAGGACGCGCTGTGCGTCGGCCGCGCACGCCGGGACGGAGCGCGGGGCGCCGCCGGGCGGTGCCCACGAGACGTCCTGGACGGACGGGCCGTGCTGCGGGTTGAAGAAGCAGGGGGCGCGCCGCTCGGGGACGGGACGGCCGGCGAGGCGGGCGCGTACCGCGGTCATGTAGTAGCGGCCGTCTTCCAGGGCCGTGGTGACCTTGCGCATGTCCTCGGGCCTGCGCGCGGCGTCGACGGCGGTCTTGGACGCGTCGTAGGAGTCCATGGCCTTCTGGTACTCCTCGCGCGCCGCCGGGTCGAGGCCGGGGTCACGTACGTCGAGGTTGAGCGCCGAGATGTCCTCGCCGAGGCGGGTGACGTCCTCGTACACGCTCTCCTTCAGCTCCTCCATCTGCTTCGCCTCGCGCTCCCTGCGGCGCTTGCGCGAGACGAACACGAGGGCGAGGACACCGGCGACGAGCAGGATCAGGATGGCGACGATGATGAACCCCCCCAGAGCCGAGCTGGACTTCTTGTCCTTGATCGCCTTGTCGAAGCGCGTGTCGAGGTTGAGCAGCAGCTGCTTGGTGTTGGAGGACTCTCCGCGCGCCTGCGAGACGAGGTCGGTGACCTTCTTGGCGCCGAGGCCGTCGTGTGAGCCGGCGACGACACGGCCGCCCTGGCCGGCGAGCAGGATGAGCGTGCCCTTGCGGCCCAGGGCCTGGTCGAGCTGGCGCAGGTTGGCACTGGTCACGCGGTTCTCGGTGACCACCGCCATCCGGATCGTGGAGTCGTCGTTCTTGAGCGCGCTCACGACTTCCTGCTTGTCCGACGGCGACAGCGTGGCGCCCGAGTCGGCCGAGACGTAGAGGGACTGGGACTTCAGTCCCCGCACGACGTCCTGGAACGAGTCGGCGTTCGCGGCCGGCGCGAACCCGAGCAGCAGCGCGACGACGGCCGCCAGTACGGCGGGGAGCGTCAGACGGCTTATCTTCATGGCGGCCTTCATCTGATCAGTTTGCCGAGTCTTTGCAATGAGTGAGACGAAGAGCGTGGCCTGATTGGTTCCGATCAGGCGCGGCGCAGATCTCCGCGAAGCACCCGCTGGACCAGATCGTCCCTGAACTGACCGTAGCCCGTCGTCGCCCACACGCTACGCGCGGGATCCACTTCGTAGTACGGAATCGTGCCGTCGAGCAGCACGTCAGGGGTCTCGCGGGCGCGTACGGCCTTCGCACACGCGGCGCAGGCGCGTACCTTCAGCGTGTCGCGGCCGCCGACCGCCCGCCAGCTCACCGCGACCGTGGCGTCGCCGTGCAGCGGGTTGAAGAAGCAGAGCGGGCTGTGCTCGTACGCGCGGCCGGAGCGCGCCGCCGAGGACGCGTCGCGGCCCATGTCGGCCAGCACCAGCACCCCGGCCAGGTCGGGCACCGTACGCGCGGCGTCGAGGGCCTTGCCGGCGGCGGAGTACGCGTCGAGGGCGCGCTGGACCAGCCCGCTGTCGCCGGTGGCGTCGTCGAGCGACTCGCCGAGGGCCACGAGCTCGGACGACGCGCGGTCGCGCAGCTCGGCGAGGGTGCGCGCGCTCGTCACGACCGGCCGTGGCCGCGCCGCGTGCCGTACGCCGGCCATCCGTCGCCGCCGCCAGACCAGCAGCGCGCCGAGGCCGGCGACCACGATCGCGCCGCCTCCGGCCGCGTACGGCAGGGGACTGCCACCCTGGGAGTGAGAGGTGGCCCGGTCGCTGGAGATCCGCCCGTCGAGGGCCTTGGACTGCCGGTCGTACTCGGCCTTCGCCTGGCCGCTCGTCATCAACTGGACGCCGCGGATCATCCGGTCCGTCAGCGACGCGGAGTCCATGGCCGGGTCGAGGTCCACAGCGCCGGTGGCCTGGATCGCGTCGCGGTCGACGCCGTACTCGTGCGCGGTGATCCGGTCGGCGGAGGAGTCGTCGAGCGTCAGGTAGACGCCTGGGCGGCCCAGCCGCTTGTGCACGGCGTCGGCGAGGTGCTGCGCGTCGGGCCACTCCCCGCCCGTGATCAGCGGCACGACGATCGCGTAAACCGGCACCGGGCAGGCGTGGATCGCGGCGAGCAGGCGTTCGGGGCCGGGCACGGCCGAGACCAGCGACGGCGCGACGTAGATCGGCGAGCGGCGCAGCGCCCGCGCGATCGTGGTGGCCTCACTCGTCACGGATCCTCCCGACCAGGTCGCCGAACTGGCCGTAGCCGGTCTCCGCCCAGAGCGTCGCGCCCTCGTAGTACGGGCGTCCGTCGTCGAGGAGGACGTCCGGGGCGCTCCGGTCGCGTACGGCCTTGGCGCAGGCCGCGCAGACCCGCACCGTCCTGCTGTCCCGTGTGCCCGGGGCGCGCCATTTCACGGCGATCGCGCCCTCGCCGTGCCTCGGGTCGAAGTAGCAGAGCGGCGTGGCGTCCTTCCCGGCGCGGCCCTGGTGGACGAGGACGATCACACCGGCGAGGTCGGCGGCGGACCTCGCGTGGTCGAGCGTGTGCCCGGCGGCGGCGTACGCGTCCAGGGCCCGCTGGTCGCCGTCCAGCGACTCGCCGAACGCGATCAGCTCCTGTTCGGCGCGGGTGCGCAGTTCGTCCTCGCCGGCCTTCAGCGCGGTGCTGAACACCGTACGGGGCAGGCGCAGGCGCTCGATCGTCGCGCGCTCGCGGCGGCGCCGCAGCCACACGAGGGCGCCGCCGGCCGCCAGGACCGCCGCCACCGCGACGGGCACGCCGATCAGGAGGCCGTCGCCGCCCTTCGCGTGCGCCTTAGGCGTGGGACGCGGTGACGGACGGCCGGTGCCGACGTCGTTCTGGGCCTTCTCGTACGCCTCACGGCCCTTGCCGGTCGCGATCAGCTCGACGCAGCGTTCGAGCCGGGCGCCGAGCGGCGCCTTCTCGTAGGCCTTCTCGTACGACACGGCGTACCCGGCGAGATTGGCGGAACGCCGCTGCTCATCGGTGCCGCCGAACATCTCGACGTCGAACACGTCGCCGAAGTCGCCGCTGAGCGTGACGTACGTGCCGTCGCGGCCCAGGTGGGACTGCACGACCGTGGTGACCTGGTCGGAGCTCTGCCAGGTGCTGCCCGCGACGATCGGCACGAGCACGACGTAGATCGGCGTCGGCGACTTGTGGATCCGCCGGACGAGACGGTCGCGGTCCGCCGTGGGCAGCGCGCGCCCGTACGCCGGGTCGACGTAGACCGGTGAGCGGCGCAGGGCCGCGGCGATGCGCTCGCCGTCACTCGACACCGAGGTACTCCAGTACGCGTTCGGGCAGGTCACCGGACTTGCCGCGGATCTTCTCCCACAGGCCGGGCGCCTGGTAGTACGGCCGCATGGTCCCGCCGGTCGCCACCAGCAGCGGGCGGCGGCCCTTCCGGCCGGCCTTCCGGCAGACGGCGCACAGCGGCCAGTCGGCGCGCGGCAGGCCGGGCAGGTCGGTGCGCGACTTCCCGGCGGCCGGGCCGTGGAAGGGGTTGAGGAGGCAGCGCGCCGCCGGGTGCGCGGTCTCCTCGCGCAGGGCGTCCTGGCCGTCGAGGGACAGCGCGATGACGCCGACCAGGCTGCCCGCGTCGTCCTGCTCGTCGTACAGGAGCTTCGCGGCGTCGTAGTCGGCCATCGCGCGGGTGTGCCCGGCGTTGCCGGAGGTCTCACCGAGGGCCCCGGCGAGGCGTACGAGCTGCGCCGTCGCCGTACGCCGGAGCTTGCGGCCCTTGAGGTGCGACGGCGACGAGGCGTGGACGCCTCGGTAGATCGCGTAGACCAGGGCGCCGAGGAGCCACAGCACCCCGAGCGCCAGCCCGCCGAGGAACACGGCCAAGGCGAACGCCGCGAAGAACTTGCCGATCAGTCCTCCGGTGGAGGGCTTCTCGTCGCTCTCACCGGCGTCCGGCGTGTTCGGCGTCCTCGGGTCGGACGGAGACGCGGAGGGCGCCTTGGCGAGGGCGCCGACGATGTCGTGCAGCCTCCCCGGCAGCGGGCCGTCGCCCAAGGCCATCTCGTACGACAGGGTGTCGTCGCGCGGGACCTGGTAGGACCGCCAGTCGACCATGTTCCGCTGGCCGGCGACGATGTAGACGCCGGGCCGCCCGAGGCGCTGGTGCAGCAGGTACGCGAGGTAGTCGCCCTCGCCGCCCGACTCGTCCGCGGACACGAGCGGCACGACGGCGATGTAGATCGGCACGCCGGCGGTCGCGATCTCGCGGCTGAGAGAGGCGCGGTCCTGGGCGTTCAGCAGGTAGGAGACGTCCGGGTCGACGAACAGCGGCGACTGCCGCAGCGCCGCCGTGACCCGGTCCACCCGGTCGTACGCGTGCGCGGGCACGGCCGTCACGAGTGCGAGCAGGCAGGCCGCGAGCAGGCCCGGCAGCAGGCGGCGCGTCATCGGGCCCGCCTCCGGCGGCGTGCGCGCCGCAGGAGCAGCGCGCCCGCGGCGATCACGGCGACGGCCAGCCCGGAGTAGACCCCGGCCTGCTCGGCGACGTCGGCCGCGTCGGTCCCGTCGCCGTACGGCTTGGCCTCCCAGCCCGTCTTGCTCTTGGCGTAGATCCGGTCGTAGCGCTGCTGCGCCTGCCCGGAACGCAGGTCGTCGACGAACCGCGCGATCGTGCGCGCCGCGCCCGCGTCGTACGGCAGGGCGTAGGAGACCTCGTAGGACGCCGGCCGCAGCGGGAGGTTCTCGCCGTACTGGTCGGCGGTCACCCCGATGCCGTTGGAGGGCACGACGACGTACACGCCCTTGCGGCCGAGCTTGTCGTGCAGCAGCGCGATCAGGCGCTTGGGGTCGCCCTGAGGGTCCTTCTCCGGATCGGACTCGGCCACGACCGCGACGTACGTCGGCACCGTCATCAGCTTCACCGAGGCGCGGATCTTCGCGGCGTCGGCGGGCGTGACGTCACGCGGCACGTCGTCGCTGATGTAGACCGGATCGCGGGCGAGATGCTCCGCGATGTAGTCCACCCTGGTGACGACCGGCGTCGCCGTCGGCCGGGGCAGCGCTCCGGCCGGGGCGGCGACGCACGCGAGCGCGGCGGCCGTCACCGCCACGGCCCGAAGAGTCACTCCGACCGCGTTCAAGCGTCTTTGATCTCGCAGATGACCGCGCCGCTGGAGACGGTCTTGCCGACCTCGGCCGACAGGCCGCTGACGGTTCCGGCCTTGTGCGCGAGGAGCGGCTGCTCCATCTTCATGGCCTCCAGGACGACGATCGCGTCGCCGGCCTCGACGGTCGCGCCGTCCTCGATGACGACCTTCACGATGGTGCCCTGCATCGGGCTGACCAGCGCGTCGCCACCGACCTGGGCCGCCGCGCCCTTCTTGCCCGAGCGCCGCTTGGCGGGCGCCGCCTGGGCCGGGCCCGCCGCGGAGGCGCCCAGGCCCGCGGGCAGCACGACCTCGATGCGACGGCCGCCGACCTCGACGGTCACGGTCTCGCGCTCGCCGGCCTCGCCGGTCTCGGCGTCGGCGGCGGCGTCGTAGGGCGGGATCTGGTTGTCGAACTCGGTCTCGATCCACCGGGTGTGCACGCGGAACGGCGCGTCGGTGAACGCGGCGTCCTCGACGACGGCGCGGTGGAACGGCAGGACCGTGGGCATGCCCTCGATCTCGAACTCCGCCAGCGCCCGCCGCGCCCGCTGCAACGCCTCCGCGCGGTTCGCGCCGGTCACGACCAGCTTCGCGATCATGGAGTCGTACATCTGCGGGACCGTCATGCCCTGCTCGAACCCGGTGTCGAGGCGTACGCCCGGACCCGACGGCGGGCTCCAGCGGGTGATCGTGCCGGGAGCGGGCAGGAAGTTGCGCCCGCCGTCCTCGGCGTTGATCCGGAACTCGAACGAGTGGCCGCGCAGCTCGGGGTCGTCATACCCCAGGGCCTCGCCCTCGGCGATGCGGAACTGCTCGCGTACGAGGTCGACGCCCGCGACCTCCTCGGTCACCGGGTGCTCGACCTGAAGCCGGGTGTTGACCTCCAGGAAGGAGATCGTGCCGTCCTGGCCGACGAGGAACTCGCACGTGCCCGCGCCGACGTAGCCGGCCTCGCGGAGGATGGCCTTGGAGCTGTCGTAGAGGGTGCGGAGCTGCTCGTCCGACAGGTACGGCGCGGGCGCCTCCTCGACGAGCTTCTGGTGGCGCCGCTGGAGCGAGCAGTCACGCGTGGAGACCACGACGACGTTGCCCTGGCCGTCGGCCAGGCACTGGGTCTCGACGTGCCGCGGCCGGTCGAGGTATCGCTCGACGAAGCACTCGCCGCGCCCGAACGCCCCGATCGCCTCGCGCACGGCCGATTCGTACAGGTCGGGGACCTCTTCGAGGGTCCGCGCGACCTTCAGCCCGCGCCCGCCACCGCCGAACGCGGCCTTGATCGCGATCGGCAGGCCGTTCTCCTCGGCGAACCGCACGACCTCGCCGGCGTCCTTCACCGGGTCCTTGGTGCCCGCGACGAGCGGCGCGCCGACCTTCTGCGCGATGTGCCGCGCCTGCACCTTGTCGCCCAGCGACATGATGGCGCTCGGCGGCGGCCCGATCCACGTGAGACCGGCGTTGATCACCGCCTCGGCGAAGTCGGCGTTCTCCGCGAGGAACCCGTACCCGGGATGCACGGCGTCGGCGCCGCTCTGCTCGGCGATCTTGAGAAGCTTCCCGATGTCCAGGTAGCTCTCCGGCGCCGTCTGCCCGCCCAGGGCGAATGCCTCATCCGCGACTCTGACGTGCATACCGTCCAGGTCGGGTTCGGAGTAGACGGCGACACTTCCGATACCCGCGTCCCTGCATGCGCGCGCGATGCGGACGGCGATCTCACCTCGGTTGGCGATCAAGACCTTACGCACGTACGACTCCTCGCTGCTCATACTGATCGCCACAGAGTCTAGGCAAGCCGTTGCGATCACTCGGCAATGGACTACGGATTACCGCATTTGCCCAGGAAAGTGGACCCTTATTCCTGTCCTTGGCCTCCCCCTCAAGGGTCGTTACGCTTGCGCTCCACGTTTTGAGACAGGGAGAACCCGATGGCCGGAGACAAGCGCGGTGGGAACCTCGGCGCGTTGCACGACCTGTCCACGATGTTCACCAAGCACTCGAAGAACCTCGACCAGATCATCCGTGACCTGAACGGCAAGACCGTCAACAGCCAGAACGAATGGTGGGGCCCTGGCGCGGACCGCTTCCGCCAGGCGTGGCAGGAGGCGAAGAGCTCCTTCGACAAGATGGCCCTCGCCCTCGAAGAAGGCGGCCAGGACGTGAAGAAGTCCGCCCAGAACATCGAGCGCGCGACGAGCTGAGTCACTCCGCCGGGCGGCCCGGCCGGGCCGCCCGGCGCACTACGGCAGGGCCACCTGCACCGGGGTGCTCGTGCCCAGGACCACCGCGAGGGCCCGGCCGGTCGGGCCGTGGGACGGGTTGTTGCGGGGGAGCCGCAGGCCGAGGAGCTCGCCGTCGTCCGGGGACTCGACGCGCAGCAGCACTCCCGAGCGCGAGCGGCGGCAGTCGGCGATGAAGCCGTTGTACGCGCGGCCCAGGTCCTCACCCGTCCCCGCGATGATCACCGCGTGCTCCCCGTCGCGTGCCGTCCGGATCTGGTCGGTGAGCACCTCGGCGAGGTCCGTACGGTCGACCAGCTCGGCGTCGTCCACCGCGATCACGTAGCGCCCGTGGTCGCCGATCGCCGCCTCCAGGGACGCCTCGTCCGAGGAGGAGTCCAGGAGGGCGAGGACGCCCGGCTGGTTCGCCAGCATGCGCAGCGGCGAGAGGCGCGGGCAGATGAGGACGACCGGGACCACGCCGCCGATCTCGGGGTCCAGCAGCGACCGCACCATCGTCAGGAGTGCCGTCGAGCGGCCCGAACGCGCCGGGCCCGCGATCGTGAAGCCCGGCCCCTCCGCCTGGAGGTCGACGCCCACCGGGCCCAGTTCGTCGCCGCCCGCGCCCACCAGCGCCCACAGCGCGGACGGCGCCGCGAAGGACGGATCCAGGGCCAGCGCCTCGGCGTACGTCACCCGCACGGGAAGCTCGTCGACGTGGAGCGGGCGTAGCGGCGCGGGCGGGCGGTCGAAGGTGCGGCTCGCCTCGCGTGCCACGGCCTGAAGGGCCGCCACCTGTGCCGTGCCCGACGCGTCGGGGTCCAGCAGGGCGATCTGGGACTCGCGCAGCCGGTCGGCTCCCGGGCCCGCGGCCTCCAGCGCGCGGCCCGGCGGCATGTAGGACGGCACCTGGCGTTCGCTGATCCCGGCGAACGTGTAGTCGTTGGGGTCGGACATGCGCAGGATCAGGCGGTCGTCGAAGACCGTCGACACCTGGCCGCCCAGGCCCGACCGGTCGCCGGTGAAGACCGCGCGCAGGCCCACCGCCGCGCCCTCGCGCAGCAGCCGCAGCACGTCGTCCACGAGCCGCCCGTAGTCGTAGTGCTCGAAGGCGGCGACGAAGCCCTCCCAGCGGTCCAGCATCAGGACCATCCACGGCAGCCGCAGCGACGGGCCCACGGCCGCGCGCTGCTCGGCCAGGGACGAGAAGCCGGTCGCCGCGAGCACCTGCTGGCGGCGGGCCACCTCCGCGTGCAGGCGGGACAGCAGGCGTTCCATGCGCTCGATCTGGTCGCGGCCGACGACGGCACCGCAGTGCGGCAGCGCGACGAGCGGCAGCAGCGCGTTGCCGCCGCAGTCGATCGCGTACAGGTGGACGTCGGCCGGCGTGCACGCCGACGCCAGCGAGCCGGCCAGCGTACGCAGCACCGTCGACCGGCCCGAGCGCGCCGAACCCGCGACGTACAGGTGACCGCCGCGGAGAAGGTCGAGCGTGAGCGCCGATCGTGCCTGCGCCGACGGCAGGTCGGTCAGGCCGAACGCCAGCGGCGGCACGTCATCGTCGTCGGAGAAGACCGCGGGCAGGTCGTGCAGCGTGACGGACTCGGGCAGCGGGCGCAGCCACGGCGCGTGCTGCTCGTGTACGCCGGCGCGCTCGGCGGCCTCGCGTACGGCGGCGACGAGGACCCGCAGGTCGGTGACCATCGTGGATTCGTCCTCGGCCGCCTCGGCGACGGCCAGCGGACGGCCGAGGCCCGGCCACGGCAGCCGCAGCACCTGGGCGGGCAGCGCGGCGACCTGGCCGGGCCGCCGCCCGCCGATCCGCGCGGCCTGCACCGCGCGGGGCTCGCCCGCGCCGGAGCGTACGTAGCAGCGGCCCGGCGACGACTTGGAGATCCGCGCGGCCGACGGGTCGGCGATCACGTCGGAGGACTCCTCGGTGTCGGTGACGCGCAGCGCGATCCGCAGGTTGGTGTTGGCGCGGATGTCGCCGGTGACGACGCCCGCGGGCCGCTGGGTCGCCAGCAGCAGGTGCACGCCGAGCGACCGGCCGCGGCGGCCGATGTCGACCAGGCCCTCCACGAAGGAGGGCAGCTCGCCGGCGAGCGTGGCGAACTCGTCGATCACGATCACCAGCCGCGGCACGCGCGAGGACGCGCGGCGGTCACCGGCGTCGTACATGGCGCAGTAGTCCTCGACGTCCTTGGCGCCGGCGTACAGCAGGAGCTCCTCGCGGCGCCGCAGCTCGGCGCCGAGCGACTCCAGCGCGCGCTCGGTCAGGTGGCCGTCCAGGTCGGTCACCACGCCGACGACGTGCGGCAGCGCCGCGCAGTCCTTGAACGCCGCGCCGCCCTTGTAGTCGATCAGCACGAACGTCATCTCGTCGGGCCGGTTCGCCACCGCCAGCGACGCGATCATGGTCTGGAGCAGCTCGGACTTCCCGGCGCCGGTCGTGCCCGCGATGAGCCCGTGCGGCCCGTCGAGCCGCAGGTCGACCGAGAACACGCCGTCGGCCGACAGCCCGATCGGCACCGACGTCGTACGCCCGCCGGCCTGCCACACCGCCTGGACCTGCGCGGCGGTCGGCGACGGCATCTTCAGGATCTCCAGCAGCCGAGGATCCCTGGGGATCATGGACTCGGCGTCGTCGCGTGACACCTCGCGTACGGGGGCGAGCGCGCGGGCGAGCCGGTCGCACCAGGCCGCGGACACCTGGTCGGCCAGGACCGCGCCGACGGAGTCGAGCCCGTTGCCGCGCAGGCGTACGTGCGTCGGGCGGTCCCAGTCCCACACCGCGACGGCGGTGCACTCCTCGGGCAGCAGGCGCTCGTCGTCGTCGACGCAGATCGCGTGCACCCCGACGCCCGGTCCCTTCGACAGCACCTGCGGCATGCCCGGGACCCGGCGAAGCTGACGGGCGCCGTCCAGGACCAGCAGGATGTTGTACGACGCGGCGGGCGGCCCCGAGCCGGCGCCGGCGAAGGCGCCCGAGGGCTCGGCGGCGCGGCGGCGCTCGGTGATGCGCATGGCCAGCTCGGTCACCCGGCGCGCCACGGTGTCGGGGTCGGCGCCGATCAGGGCGACGCAGTCCTCGCCCTCGCGGGGAGCGCAGTGCGGCAGCCAGCGCACCCAGTTCCAGTGCTCGCCGCCGCCCTGGTCGCCGGACAGGACGATGATCGCCAGGTCGCGCGGGCTGTGCAGCGCGGCGGCCTGCGCGACCAGCCAGCGGGCCAGCGCCCGCGAGCGGTCGCGCGGCCCGGACAGGCCGACGATGCCCAGCTCGGCCAGTGGCAGCGGCACCGGCACGGCGCGCGCGATCGGCGCCTCCGGCATGACCGGCTCGCCCACGCCGCCGCGGCCGGGCCGCAGCTCGATGCGGGCGGGCAGGTCGGCCAGCCCGACCCTGAGGTGCAGCGTGTCGGGGTCGGTGACCCGGCGCTCCCACAGGCGTCGGCGCGGGCCGGTGGCGGTGAGCAGCACCTCGGCCGGGTCGGGGGCGAGGGCGCGCCACTCGGCCTCGTCGGCGCGGCGCAGCGCCTCCAGCGAGCCCTCGAAGTCGGCCTTCTTCGCGCGGTAGTCCTTCAGCGCGCGCTTGTAGGACCTGCGGCCGTACACCCGGTCGCCGATCCACTCGCCGACCTGGATGAACGGGTACGCGAGGGCCATCAGCGCCCAGTACCACTGCCCGGTGAGGACGACCATGAGGACGCCGACGGCGGCGAACCCCAGCGCGCCGATGAGCCGCAGGCGCTCGCGCTGGCCCTTCTCCGGCTCCTGCGGAACCTCGATGCGGCGCGGCCCGGACTGCGCGCGGATGCGCGGCGGCCGGTTGTAGGCGAGGCCGCCGTCCTCCAGCGAGGACAGGTGGGCGTCCGGCGCCGCCGACGGCGCGAGCGTGAGCACGCTCGACCCGGTGCGCAGAACCCCGCCGGGCGGCCACTCCACGACGCCGTCGAGCGTGCGCTCGTCGAGCGCGCCCGCCCCGGTGACCGTGACGCGGCGCGACTCGACGCTGACCGTCAGGGCGTGCTCGGGCACGGCGGGGTCGGCGAGGCGCACGTCGACGCCGGACCCGGTGCCGATGGTCGTCTGGCCGATGCCGAGCCGGTGCACGGCCCCGGCGGCGGGACCTCCGATGACCCTGACCTCGGCGATGCCGCTCGGCTCGGCCAGCACGGTCGCCGGAGCGCCGCCCTGGTCGACGGCCACGACCGCGCCGTCGCGGAGCAGGCGTACGGCGCGCGCCGACGGGTCGAGCATGCGCCCGCCGGCCCACAACGGGGGCGGCGGGTCGTCCACCCAACGCGCGCTCGGCAGGCGCACTACTTCCGCGAGGGGTTCTTTGACCGATTCCGCGTTCAATGTGGCAATAAGTGATCTCGCAACGCTTCCGACCGTCATATCGGAATCGCCGTTGACCACAACGTCACGGGGACCTTGATCGGTCAGCGCCGTGAGCGAGATTCGCATTCGCCCCTCCGGATGCACAGGATGCCGGACCAGGATAGAGACGGTGTGGCACCGTCTCCAGCGTCTTCGCCGTAGTCATCTCTTGATCACTTGACAAGACACAGGATTCGGTACGGAAACAATCTGTCGTGGTCTCATTGACGGGAAGCGGTAAGGGCGGAACGATGGTTCGCCGCGACCCGTCAACGCATTGAGTTCGCAATCCCCCGAATTGGCGGAGCAGCCTGTGACGACGAGCAGTGATCGTAAGAACGTCGCCGACACCTCAGGGCGCCCTTCGCTCGGGGTGTCCGCCGGTCAGCGTATTCCCGTACCTCGACGGGAGCGCAAGCCGGCCATGGCCGCGTTGGCCGTCCTGCTCATCGTCGGTGGCGCGCTCGTCAGCGCCTACCTCGTGATGGTCAGCAGCCGGCGCGTCCCGGTGATCCGGGTCGCCAGCCAGGTCGCGCCGGGCCAGCAGATCCCGGCGGGCGCCCTGGAGGAGATCCAGGTGTCCTCGACCGGCGGCCTCGACTACATCCCGTGGAGCGACCGCGGCAAGGTCACCCAGACGTTCGCGACCGTGACGCTGGTGAAGGGCGCGCTCCTCACCAACGGCATGATCAGCTCGGACGGCTCCGTGGCCAAGGGCAGCGTCGTCGTCGGCCTCGCGCTCAAGCCGGGCCAGCTGCCGGCGGGCGGCCTCCAGCCCGGTGACCGCGTCGCGCTGTACGCCGTGACCGACCAGGGCGGCGGCGGCGCGCAGAACGGCACCGTCCTCGCGCCGGTGGCGACCGTGTACGACGTCGCCGAGGCCGGGCAGAACGACGTACAGAGCGACACGGTCCAGGTGTCGGTGACCGTTCCGGTCGGCCAGGCGCCGCTCGTGACCCAGTCGGCGTCGGCGGGCGCGATCGCGGTGGCCCTCCTGCCCGCGGGCGAGAAGGCGCCGGGCACCCCGCCCAAGCAGGCACCGTCCAGGCCGAGCCCGAGCCAGCCGGCCGGCACCCAGCAGCCGAACAACCCTCCGCAGAACTCCCAGCAGCCGCCCCAGCCGCAGAAGACCCCGCGTACGAGACAGCCGGGAAAGCCCTGATGGGACTGATCGTTCTCGCTGCCGACAAGGGAGCACCCGGTGTCACGACGGCGGCGGTCGCGATCGCCGCCGTGTGGCCGCGCCACGTTCTGCTCGCCGAGTGCGACCAGGCCGGCGGCGACCTCGTCTACCGGCTGCCCGCCGAAGAGGGCGGCATGCTCAACCCGGCGCGCGGCATGCTCAGCCTCGCCGCCACCGCGCGGCGCGGCCTGCGCGCCGACCAGATCTGGGAGCACACCCAGCGGCTCTCCGGCGGGCTCGACGTCCTCGTGGGCCTCACCAACGCCGAGCAGGCCCAGGGGCTGAGCTGGCTGTGGAGCCCGCTCGGCCGCGCGTTCGCCAACCTGCCCGACGCCGACGTGGTGGCCGATTGTGGACGCCTCGGCGCCGGGTCGGCCGTGACCGACCTGCTGCGCGAGGCGACGGCGATCGTGCTGTTCACCCGGCCCACGCTCGAACACGTCGCCCACCTGCGCGAACGCATCAACACCCTCGCGACGGAGCTGGGCGGGCACGCCGCGCCGCCCATCGGCGTGGTCGTCGTCGCCGATCCGAGCGAGTACAGATCCGCGATCGCCGAGGTCGGCCGGATCATTTCCAACGCGAAACTGCCGGCGACCGTTCTCGGGGGTTTCGCGATGGATCCCAAGGGTGCTGAAATGCTGAGAGGCCAGTGGGGCGGGCGCCTCGACAGATCACTGCTGATTCGTTCGGCACGGGAGATCGCCGGCGGGCTCGCGGCGCAAGCCGAGGCAGGCCAGGGGGCGGACCGCGAGACGCAGGGAGTGGTAAGTGGACCACAGCCTCGTTAAGCGCCTCAGACAGGAGGTCGGCGGACGCCTCGCCGACCAGCGCCGGCGCGACGCCGCCGGCGGCGTCGCCCCGATGGGCCCCGAGGACGAGCGCCAGTACGCACGCGCGCTCATCGGGCAGGTCCTGGAGGAGTACGCCCGCAGCGAGATCAACGCCGCGCGCCGCCCGCCGAACGCCGAAGAGGAGGAGCAGCTCGCCGCCGGAGTGCACGCGGCGCTGTTCGGCGTCGGGCGGCTCCAGCCGCTGCTCGAGGACACCGAGATCGAGAACATCGACGTCAACGGCTGCGACCGGGTGTTCATCGGGTACGCCGACGGCCGTGAGGTGATGGCCGAGCCGGTCGCCGAGTCCGACGAGGAGCTCGTCGAGCTCATCCAGATCCTCGCGGCGTACAGCGGCCTGTCCAGCCGGCCGTTCGACTCCGCCAACCCCCAGCTCGACCTCCGCCTGCCCGACGGCTCACGGCTGTCGGCGGTCATGGACGTCACGATCCGGCCCGCGCTGTCGATCCGCCGGGCGCGCCTGGGCAAGGTGTTCCTGTCCGACCTCGCGGGCAACGGCACGCTCAGCACCGAGGTCGGCCTGTTCCTGCGGGCGGCGGTGACCGCGCGAAAGAACATCATGATCGCCGGGGCGACCAACGCCGGGAAGACGACGCTGCTGCGGGCGATCGCCAACGAGATCCCGTCCTCCGAACGGCTCATCACCGTCGAGCGCGCGCTGGAGCTCGGGATCGACCAGTTCCCCGAGCTGCACCCCAACGTCGTCGCTCTGGAGGAGCGCCTGCCCAACTCCGAGGGCCAGGGCACGATCACGATGGCCGAGCTCGTACGCAGGTCACTCCGCATGAACCCCTCCCGCGTGATCGTCGGCGAGGTTCTCGGCGACGAGATCGTGACAATGCTGAACGCGATGACACAGGGCAACGACGGCTCGCTGTCCACGATCCACGCGAACTCCTCCTGGGAGGTCTTCAACCGCATCGCCACCTACGCGCTCCAGTCCGACGAGCGCCTGCCGATCGAGGCCACGCACATGCTCATCGCAGGTGCGATCGACTTCGTGGTCTTCATCGAGAAGCGCAACGACTACGCGCAGGGCGGCAGGCTGCGGCGTTACGTCTCCAGCATCCGCGAGGTCACCGGCGTCGACGGGCGCGTCCTGTCGAGCGAGGTCTTCGAGCCCGGCGCCGACGGCTCGGCGGTGCCGGCCGCGCCCATCGCGTGCGTGCAGGACCTCATCCCGTACGGCTACGACCCCTCGCACGGAGTCGTCTGGTGACCGCGCTGCTCACCGGAGACCTCACCACGCTGCTCGCGATCATCGCCGGGGCGGTGTCCGGCGGTGGCCTGATCCTGCTCATCGTCGCGGTACGCGGCGTGACGCCGCGGCCGGGCAAGCCCACCGGGCGCAGCCGCGAGGAGCTGATCCGCACCCTCACCACGCGTACGGCGCTGGCCGCCGTCGCGGGCGTGATCGTCATGGTCGTCACGCGCTGGCCGGTCGCCGGCGTGGGCACCGCCCTGCTCGTCCTCGGCTGGAACAGCATCGGCGGCGGCGCGGGCGAGGAACGCCGGTCGATGGCGCGCCTGGAGGCCCTCGCCGCCTGGACCGAGTCGCTCCGCGACACGATCGCCGGCGCCGTCGGCCTCGAACAGGCGATCCCGGCGTCGCTGCGCGCCGTCGCGCCGGTCCTGCACCCGCACGTACGCGCGCTCGTCGACCGGCTGCACACGCGCGTGCCCCTCGCCGACGCCCTGCGCGGCTTCGGCGACGAGCTGAACGACGCCTCCGCCGACCTCGTCGTCGCCGCGCTCATCCTGAACGCCCGCCTGCGCGGCCCCGGCCTGCGCGACATGCTCGGCGCCCTGTCCACCTCGGCGCGCGCCGAGCTCGACATGCGCCGCCGCGTCGAGGCCAACCGGCGTACGACCCGGCGCAGCGTCCAGATCGTCGTCGGCGTCTCGGTCGGCACCGCGCTGTTCCTGGCCGTCTTCAACCGCTCGTACGTGCAGATGTACAACACGTTCGTCGGGCAGCTCGTCCTCGCGGTCGTCGTCGGGCTCTTCGCGCTCGGCTTCATCTGGCTGCGGCGGCTCGCCAAGTACGACATGCCGGAACGCTTCCTGTCCTCCGGTGAGGCGGACAAGCCAGGCGTCCCCGATGAGGTGCCCGAGACCGTCGCCGGCTGGCAGCGGCAGGGCACCGCCACCGCGCGCGGAGGCCGCCGATGACCCTCGCACTGCTCGCCGGAGCGTTCTTCGGGCTGGGGGCCTACCTCCTGTTCCGCGCCCTGTTCCCGCCGCGCCCGGGCCTGTCCGCGCGGCTGGCCGCCTTCGACGCCGTACGCCGCCGCGGCGAGGCGACGCCGTCCGCGGGCCGCGCGACGATCACGGCCGAGCGCGTCACGGGCCTGCGCGCCCAGGCCGGCCGCTCGCTCGCGGCCTTCTACGAGGCGCGCGGCTGGCAGCAGCGCTCCGCGCGCGCCGACCTCGCCCTGCTCGACCGGTCCTTCGAGGTGTTCCTCGCCACGAAGTTCCTGCTGTCGGCGGCGGCGATCGTCTTCATCCCGATCCTCGTCGGCTACTTCGCGATCCTGGGCCTCGGCGTGGCGATCGCCATCCCGGTGTGGCTCGGGATCTTCTTCGCACTGATCTTCTTCCTCATCCCGGACATGCAGCTGCGCCAGGAGGCCGCGACGCGCCGCCGCGACTTCCGCCACGCCGTCAGCGCGTTCCTCGACCTGGTCGCGATGAACCTCGCCGGCGGGCGCGGCGTCCCCGAGGCCCTGATGACCGCCGCCAACGTCGGCGACGGCTGGGCCGTACGCCGCATCCGCGACGCCCTGTCCAACGCCCGCATCACCGGCATGACGCCCTGGCAGGCGCTCGGCGGCCTCGGCGAGGAGGTCAACGTCGACGAGCTGCGCGACCTGTCCGCCGCCCTGGCCCTCGTGGCCGACGACGGCGCGAAGGTACGCCAGTCGCTCGCCGCGCGCGCGGCCAGCATGCGCAGCCGCGAGCTCTCCGACGTCGAGGGGAAGGCCGGCGAGCGCTCCCAGTCGATGCTCGTCGCGCAGCTCCTGCTCTGCGCCGGCTTCCTGATCTTCCTCGCCTACCCGGCGGTGATGCGGGTGATGGCCGCCTGACCTTTGGAAACGTCCCGCCCAGCCCGAGGAGTCCCATGCAATCGCTGAATCCGATGAACGACCCGTTCGTCGCGTACGTCTGGTCATTCGTGGAGGCGCGCGTCGAGCGGCTCCGCGACGACGACGAGAGGTCACGCGGCGCGTCGGCGATCGAGTGGGCGATCATCACCGGGTTGCTGGCGATGATCGCTCTCGGTGTCGGAGTGGTCATCTACCGTAAGGTCAGGTCCGCGGCGAACAACATCAAGACCAAGTGACCCGATGGACGAGCAGAAGGATCGGGGTGCGAGCACGCTGGAACTCGCCCTGCTGACACCGATCCTGCTGCTCGTCATCCTGCTGGTCATCCAGTTCGCGATGGTCTTCCACGCACGGCACGTCGCGCTCGCCGCCGCCCAGTCCGGCGCCCGCGTGGCACGCGAGCAGGCCTCCGGCGACTGGAAGGGCACCTCGGAGGCGAAGGCACGCGAATACATCCAGCAGATCGGCCCGGAGCTGCTGACCAGCCCCGGCGCGCAGGCCGGCGGCGACCGCTACCAGCGATGGGTGACGGTCACCGGCACCGCCGTACGCGTCGTGCCGTTCTTCACGTTCCGCGTGAGCCAGCGGTCAGAAGGGCCGATCGAGTGCTACCGCCCGGACGTCGGCGCCGCCACCACCTGCCGGCCCGGCCCATGACGTACGCCGCCCGCCGGCGGGACGCCGGGACGATGTCGCTGGAGCTGGCGCTGCTGGCGCCCGTGCTGGTCGCGTTCATGATGCTCATGGTCGGGCTCGGACGCGTCGTGGAGGCGCAGAGCCAGGTCGACGGGGCCGCGCGCGACGCCGCTCGCGCCGCGTCCATCGCGCGTACGCGCCTCGGCGCCCAGAACGCCGCCGTCGCCGCCGCTCAGGCGACGATGAGCGGCAAGAAACAGTGGTGCCAGGGCGGGCCGCGCACCTCGATCCAGTGGGGGCGCACGCAGTGGCGTCGCGGCGGGCAGGTCACCACCTCGGTCCAGTGCGTGATCGACCTCAGCGGCCTGTCGCTCATCAAGCTCACCCCGTCCAAGACGATGACGGGATCGGCGACCGCCCCCATCGACACCCTGCGGAGGGTGCAGTGACGAGGCGGGGCGAGCGCGATCGCGGCACGGTGGCGATGTTCACCACGATCTTCGCGCTGTTCGTGGTCGTCCTGGCGGGGCTGCTCGTCGACGGCGGGCTCGCCATCCACGCGCGGCAGCGCGCCGCCGACATCGCCGAGCAGGGCGCACGCGCCGCCGCCGACGACGTCGACGTGAACTACCTCCGGCAGACCGGCCGGGCGCGGATCGCCGACCCGCGGGCCGCGTGCGCGCGCGCCCAGGCGCTCATCCGCGCGTACCCCGAGGTGACCGGGCGTCCCCGATGCCAGATCGAAGGGCTTCAGACGGCGCACGTCGCCGTCCAGATCAAAGTACGGCTACAGCTGCTCAGCATCATGCCGGGCTTCGGCGACTTCACGATGACGTCGTCGGCGTCGGCACATCCGCAGGAGGGGATATGAGGCGACGCGAGCCGGCCGCTGCCACGCGAAGAGAGGGAGATCGATGAGCACGATCCGGCGACCGCCGGCGCGTCTCGATCGCGGACGCAGCGCGGGCGACGTCGTCATCGGCGTACTCGCGCTCGCCGCCATCGCCGCGCTGGTCCTGGGGGTGCCCTTCGCGCTGCTCACGTTCTTCGGCTCGCCGATCCCGCACTCGATGCCGTCGACGGAGACGCTCACGCAGCGCCTCGACACGACCGCGCTCATGCACGTGCTGGTCCTCATCGTGTGGCTGGCGTGGCTGCAACTCGCCGCGTGCGTGCTCGTCGAGGCGTACGCCGGGATCCGCGGCGTGGGGCTGCCCGCCCGCGTACCCCTCGCGGGCGGACCGCAGGCACTCGCGCACCGGCTCGTCGTCGCCGCGCTGCTGCTGTTCACCGCCACCACGGCGGTCATGCCCGCCCTCACCGGCGCACGCGCCACGCACGTCCAGCGACTGGGACCGCCCGAACGCCCCGAGCCCGTACAGGCGGCGCACTCCGCCGCACCGGCGTCCCTGCACACCCAGACCGCCGCGCCCCGGCAGGACACCCCTGACCTCACGCAGAAGAACGAAGTCCGCAAGATCTACCGCGTACGCCCGACACCCGGCCGCCACCACGAGAGCCTCTGGGAGATCGCCGAGAAGTGCCTGGGCGACGGCCGCCGCTACCGGGAGATCTACCAGCTGAACAAGGGCAAACTGCAACCCGACGGCACCCGCCTGACGATGGCCAGCCTGATCCGCCCCGGCTGGGTACTCGACATGCCCGCCGACGCGACCCACATCGAGATCGTCGAGAAGGGTCCGCACGACGCGCAGCGCGAGTACGGCGTACCCCGAGCCCGCCAGGGCTCCGGCAGCACCGAGAAACAGGCCGTCGACGCCGCCCGGCGCGCCGAACGCCAGGACACGGCCGACGACCGCGCCGACCGCCAGGCCGGCCGCCCTCCGATCGAGGAAGGCCCGGAGGTCCCGTCGGCGTCGGGCGCCCAGGAACCGGGCGCGCCCGGGCAGCAGGACCAGGGTTCGCAGGACCCAGGCGCCCCTGCCCAGCAGGATCCCGGCGCACCCGCGCAACAGGATCAAGGAGCCCAGGCTCCAGGCGCTCATGACCCGGGTGCCCAGCCCCGGGTGCCCAGGATCCGGGTGCGCAGGCCCCGGGTGAGAACCCGAGTGCGCATGACCCGGGTGCGCAGGATCCAGGTGCTCAAGATCCAGGTGCTCAAGATCCGGGCGCTCAGGCCCCAGGTGCCCATGACCCGGGCGCTCAGGATCCCGGTGCGCCGGCGCAGCAGGCGCCTCCGACGCACGCGCCCGCGCACGGGCAGCATCCTTCGAAGCACGCCGAGCAGCCGCCGGAGCAGCGGCAGGTGCCTTCGGAGAGTCCCGCGCAGCAGCAGCCGGGCAGCGGGTTCGCGTTCGGCTGGCCGCAGGAGCTGGCGCTGGCTTCACTGCTCTCGGCCGGGCTGCTCGCCGGGCTGGGGCGGCGGCGGCGTGAGCAGCTCTGGCACCGGGCGTTCGGGAACATGATCGCGCGTCCGGACGGGGACGCGGCGCTCGTCGAGCAGGCGCTCCGCATCGGCGCCGACACCGAGGCGACCCGGCTGCTCGACCTCGGGCTGCGGCAGATGTCGCGGGCCCTCGCGGCCGACGGCCGTACGCTGCCGACCGTCTACGGCGTCCACCTCGGCACCGACAGCCTCGACCTGTGGATCGCCCCGGCCGACCGGACACCGCCCGTGCCGTGGCAGGAGTACGACAACGGGCAGGTGTGGCGCCTGGACGCCGACGCGCTCGGCACCGTCGACACGGCGGACCTCGCCGACGTGCTCGCGCCGTACCCGGGCCTCGTGTCGATCGGCACCAACGACACCGGCCGGATCCTGGTGGACCTGGAGGCCGCGCACGGCCTGATCGCGCTGCACGGCCCCGATGAGGCGCGCCGGGCCGTACTCGCCGCCGTCGCCGTCGAGCTGGCCACGAACCGCTGGTCCGACCACATGCGGATCACGCTCGTCGGCTTCGACGAGGAGCTGGCCCTGATCGCCCCGGACCGCATCCGCGTGGTCGGATCCCTCGCCGAGGCGCTGCCGGAGCTGGAGGGCCGCAGCGAGGAGGTACGCCAGGCGCTCGCCGCCTCCGGCGCCGACTCCGTGCTGACCGGCCGCTGCCGCGGCGTGTTCGGCGAGGCGTGGATGCCGCACTACCTGATCATGGCCGAGCCGCCGGGGCCGGAGGACGCCGACCGGCTCATCGCGCTCGCGCGTACGGGCCAGCGGATGGCTGCGGGGTACATCGTCGCCGGCGAAACCCCCGGCGCGACCTGGACCTGGGACGTCGCCGCCGACGGCCGGCTGCGCGCCGGCGTACTCGGCTTCGACGTCGACGCGCAGCTCGTCCCCGACCGTCACTACCGCGCGGTCGTGGAACTCTTCCGCACGGCGGGCCGCGTCGACGGCGTCCCGTACGTCACGCCCGAGGAGGAACCCCTCGTCCCGACCGCGTCCGGCGAGGTACGCCCGGCGGTCGACATCCGGCTGCTCGGCCCGATCGAGATCGACGCGCCGGAACCCATCGACGAGAGCCGCCGCGCGCTCTGCACCGAGGTACTCGTCTACCTGGCGACGCACCCGGAGGGCGTACACCCGACGGTCATGGGCGGCGCGATCTGGCCGCGCGGCGTCTCGGCCGGCGTACGCGACGCGACGGTCGCCCGAGTCGCCGACTGGCTGGGCCGAGACTCCCGAGGCCGCCCGAACCTCTACTACGACGAGCGCGGCCGTATCCGCCTGGGCTCGGAGGTACGCGTCGACTGGGAGGTCTTCCGCTGGCTCGTGTGGCGCTCCGCCGCCGAACCCGCCTCGGAGACGGCCTACATGACGTACGCGGTGGAGCTGGTCCGAGGCAGACTGCTGGAGGACCGCCCGAGAGGCCGATACGGCTGGCTGGCAGCGGAGGACTTCGAATACGACGCGACCGCCCGGGTGGCCGACGTCGCCCACCGCCTGGTACTGATGCGCCTGGACGAGGGCGACGCAAGAGGCGGAATCGCCGCCGCCCGAGCCGGCCTGCGCCTGGCGACATCGGACGAGGGCCTGTGGCGCGACCTCCTCCGAGCCACCCACGCCACCGGCGACGCCCCCCTACTGCGCGAAGCGATCGCCGAACTCCGCGACCGCGTCGACACCGACCCGTACACCGACCAGATGCAGCCCGAGACCGAAGCCCTGGTGGAGGAACTCCTGCCGCAGTGGCGGGGCGTCGAGGCCGGGTGAGGGTTCCCTCGTAGGGCCGGGGGCCTAGGGGAAGCGGCCAAGCCGAGGGATGGTGACGGCGGGCGCGCCGGATTCCGGTGTGCGGCCGGTGGTCGTAGAGACGGTGAGGATCGCGTCGGCGCGGTAGGGATCGGTTTCGGTCGGTGGCCGGGGCGCGAGGCGGCCGGTGGTCGTGGCGACGGTGAGGGGCGCGTCGGCGCGGTGGTGACGGCCTGCCGGAGGGGTGGTCGTCGGGGCGTGCGGGGTTAGCGGTAGAGGCCGGTGTGGCCTAGGGAGAAGCGGCCCGGTTGGGGGTAGACGGTGACGCCGTGGGGGCCGCTGCCGGTCTGTAGGCGGCTTGTCAGGCGGCCGGTGGTCGTGGAGACGGCGAAGACCGTGTTGGCGTCGTGGGCCGAGAGCCACAGGAGTTGGCCGTCGGCGGAGACGCCGCCCATGTCCGGGGCGGCCGGTACCGGCCAGCTGCCGACCAGGCGGCGGGTGGCGAAGGAGATCAAGGAGACCGTTCGCTCGCCGCTGTTGGCGACGTACAGCAGGCTGGAGTCGCGGCTGGGGTACAGGCCGTGGGTGCCCTTGCCCGTGTGGATGAAGCCGGACGTACGGAAGCGCAGCGCGTCGACCAGCCAGACCCCGCCGTGGTGCGCGTCGGCGACGTAGAAGGTCGAGCCGTCCGGTGACAGGCGTACGTCCTTCGGGCGGGCGCCCGCGGGCAGGTGGAGTGTCGCGGTGACGCGGTGGCGTTCGACGTCGACGCGTTCGAGCCGCGCGGACGTACGGCAGCCGATGACCAGCGTCGCGCCGCTCGCGGAGAAGTCGCCGCGGGTCAGGCCCTTGCACGGGACGCTGATCGTCGAGCGGGACCTCAGGGTGTGCGGGGCGCGGACTTCGATACGCCCCCGGTGCGCGAGCGGGACCAGCGCCTGCCGGCCGTCGGCGGAGAAGTACAGGTCGGAGGGGTCGTCGACGCTCACCGTACGGCCCGTCGCGCCGCTGCGCGCGTCGATCGCCATGAGCCCGCCGGCCTCGGTGACCCACAGCGTCTTGAGGTCCCAGGAGGGCACGACCTGCTGCGGCATCCGCCCGGCGGGGATCCGCCGGAGCACCTGCCGCGTCGCCGCGTCGATCACCTCGACACGCCCGGCGCTGGTGTCGGGGACGTACACCCGCTGCGGAAGCCGCCGCGTCACGGCGGTGAACATCCCGGCCCGCGTCGCGGCGTACACGTCACGCGGCCCGTCGGGCAGCCCACCTCGCTGGTCGAGCACGGACGGCGGCCGGTGCGGCGCCGGTGACAGGGACGGCGGCCGGACGTACGGCACCGGCCCGCCGATGGACAGCACAGGCGAGCCCGGACCGGGCTTGCCATGGAACGGCACCGGCGAACGGCAACCGCTTACGAGCGCGCACATGACCGCGAGCGGCACGGCCATCGTGACCCTGCCGCCGGTCGTTCGTCGGCAACCTCCCACAAGGGCCGCACTCTATCCTTCTGAGTACGGATTGTGAGCGGACAATCACGAAGAGATTGTCGTTCGGCCCGCAGTTCACTCTTCGAACAGGAACGACAGGCCGCGTCCGTAGTCCTTCTCGCGCGTCATGAGCTCGTCGAAGTCGTCCGGGAGCGGAGCAGAACGAAGGAAGTCGATGAAATCGTCTTCCTGGATCTGCGGGTGCGACTCCGCAGGGTGCTCCTGTGATGCGGCCATGACTCTCTCCTTCTCTCCGTCCAGGACAGTCTGGACAGAGAGAAGGGTGACGGCAAGTGATACCCCGACAGCGGACGGTGATCCGTCAGCCACCCGGGAGGGCGCTGGCGCGCCAGGCGCCCGGGCCGTGGGACAGCGGGCGCCGTACGCGGCGTGACGGGTCGGACCACGTCGAGCGGCGAGGGCGCTGCGGCGGGGGGCCGCTCGTGCGGCCCCGTGCCGTCAGGACCGCGACCAGGGCGGCGATCTCCTCTGCCGTCGGGTCGCCGCGGACCACCCGCAGGTACGGTTTCACGGCGCTCTTCTCGCTCACAGCGCTCTCCTCGCTCACAGCGGGATGTTCCCGTGCTTCTTCGGCGGCAGGGTCTCGCGCTTCTCGCGGAGGGCGCGCAGGGCCTTGACGACCTGGCTGCGGGTCTCCGACGGCTTGATGACCGCGTCGACGTAGCCGCGGGAGGCCGCGATGTACGGGTTCGCGAGCTGGTCCTCGTAGTCGGTGACCAGCTCGGCGCGGCGGGCGTCCGGGTCGTCGGCGGCGGCGAGTTCGCGGCGGTGGAGGATGTTGACCGCGCCCTGGGCGCCCATGACGGCGATCTGGGCGGTCGGCCACGCCAGGTTGACGTCCGCGCCCAGGTGCTTGGAGCCCATGACGTCGTACGCGCCGCCGTACGCCTTGCGGGTGATCACCGTGACGAGCGGGACGGTGGCCTCGGCGTAGGCGTAGAGGATCTTGGCGCCGCGGCGGATGATGCCGTTCCACTCCTGGTCGGTGCCGGGCAGGAAGCCGGGGACGTCCACGAAGGTCAGTACGGGGACGTTGAAGGCGTCGCAGGTCCGTACGAACCGGGCGGCCTTCTCGGAGGCGTCGATGTCGAGGGTGCCGGCGAAGTGCATCGGCTGGTTGGCCACGATGCCGACCGAACGCCCCTCGACGCGGCCGTAGCCGCAGACGATGTTCGGCGCGAACAGGGCGTGAACTTCGAGGAACTCCCCGTCGTCGAGGATGTGCTCGATGACGGTGTGCATGTCGTACGGCTGGTTCGGGGAGTCCGGGATCAGCGTGTCGAGTTCGAGGTCCTCGTCGTTGGTCTCCAGCGACGAGACGACGTCGTACGACGGCAGCTCCGCCATGTTGTTCGACGGCAGGTACGACAGGAGTTCCTTGACGTAGTCGATGGCGTCCTGCTCGTCGGCCGCCTGGTAGTGCGCGACGCCGGAGCGCGTGTTGTGCGCGTGCGCGCCGCCGAGGTCCTCGAACGTGACCTCCTCGCCGGTCACGGTCTTGATCACGTCGGGGCCGGTGATGAACATGTGCGAGGTCTGGTCGACCATGACGATGAAGTCGGTGAGCGCGGGGGAGTACACCGCGCCGCCCGCGCACGGGCCCATGACCAGGGAGATCTGCGGGATCACGCCGGAGGCGTGGGTGTTGCGCTTGAAGATCTCGGCGTACAGGCCGAGCGCGACGACGCCCTCCTGGATCCGCGCGCCGCCGGAGTCGTTGATGCCGACCATCGGGCAGCCCGTACGCAGCGCGTGGTCCATCACCTTGACGATCTTCTCGCCGAAGACCTCGCCCAGCGAGCCTCCCGCGACGGTGAAGTCCTGGGAGAACACCGCCACCGGGCGGCCGTCGACGGTGCCGTGACCGGTCACGACGCCGTCTCCGTACGGGCGGTTCTTCTCGACGCCGAAGCCGTACGCGCGGTGTTGCGCCAGCTCGTCGAACTCCACGAACGAGCCCTCGTCGAGGAACGCGTCGATGCGCTCGCGCGCGGTCATCTTCCCCTTGGCGTGCTGCTTCTCGACCGCACGCGCGGAACCCGCGTGCACCGCCTCATAGCGGCGTCGCTCCAGATCGGCGATCTTGCCTGCCGTCGTGTGGATGTCGATCTCGTCGGTGGGCAGCGGCTCGGGCGCTTGCATGGCCATGCCGTCAGACTAGCCAGAGCCCCTAGAGAATTCGTATATGGGGTGATCTCAGTAGGCGAGACACCCTTAGTCCGGGGAATGGTGCCTGGCTACGCTGGCAAACGTGTCGACTCGAAACTCCGCTCGGCAGGACATGCCCGAGCCGCTGCGCCGTGACGTCCGGCTTCTGGGTTCCCTGCTCGGCCAGGTACTGGTCGAGTTCGGCGGCCAGGGCCTCCTCGATGACGTCGAGTCCCTGAGGCACGCCGTCATCGAGGCGAGGAAGGACGACGCCGGCGTCGACCAGGCGGCCGCGATCGTCAGCGCCTGGCCGCTGGACCGCGCCGAACTCGTCGCCCGTGCCTTCACCGTCTACTTCCACCTCGCGAACCTCGCCGAGGAGCACCAGCGGATCCGCACGCTCCACGAGCGGGACACCGGCGAGGGCGCTCCACGCGAGTCCGTCGCCGCGGCGGTCGCCGAGATCGGCGAGGAGCGCATCGGGCGCCTCCTGGACGATCTGGAGATGCACCCGGTCTTCACCGCGCACCCGACGGAGGCGCGCCGCCGCGCCGTCGTCACCGCGATCCTGCGGATCAGCGGGCTGCTCCGCGACCTCGACGACCCTCGTACGGGCAGCGCGGCGCGCGACGTGACCACGCGCCGGCTCATGGAGGAGATCGACCTGCTGTGGCGCACATCACAGTTGCGCCGCACCAAGCCGGACCCCGTGGACGAGGTGCGCACGGCGATGGCGATGTTCGACGAGACGATCTTCCGGGTCGTGCCGTCGATCTACCGTGCCCTCGACGCGGCGCTCGCCCCGGACGCGGGCGACCGGCCGCCGCTGGCCCGCTCCTACCTCCGCTTCGGGAGCTGGATCGGCGGTGACCGCGACGGCAACCCGTTCGTCACCGCGCAGATCACCCGTGAGGCGATCGGCGTGCAGGCCGACCACATCCTGCGCGCGCTGGAGAACGCCTGCAGCCGGGTCGGCCGCACCCTCACGGCGCACGAGACCACCACGCCGGCCTCCGAGAGCCTGCGCGGCGCCCTGGCGTCCGCGCGCGCCGCGCAGCCCGAGCTGACCGCCGACATCGCCAAGCGGTCGCCGGGCGAGCCGCACCGCCAGTTCCTGCTGTACGCCGCCGACCGGATCCGTGCCACGCGCCAGCGCGACGCCGACATGGCGTACGGCGGGCCCTCCGAGCTGCTCGACGACCTGCGGCTCGTCCAGGACTCCCTGGCGACGGCGGGCGCCGCCCGCCAGGCGTACGGGGAGCTGCAGAACCTCATCTGGCAGGTCGAGACCTTCGGCTTCCACCTGGCCGAGCTGGAGATCCGCCAGCACTCCGCCGTGCACGAGAAGGCGCTGGCCGAGGTACGCGCGGGCGGCGCGCTGAGCGAGCAGACCGAAGAGGTGCTCGACACGCTCCGTGTCGTCGCGTGGGTGCAGGAGCGGTTCGGCCCGGACGCCTGCCGCCGCTACGTCATCTCCTTCACGCGCACCGCCGAGGACATCGCGAACGTCTACGAGCTGGCCGAGCACGCCGCGCTCGGCGGCCGTCCGCCCGTCCTCGACGTCGTGCCGCTGTTCGAGACCGGCGAGGACCTCGAACGTTCCCCGGCCGTGCTGGACGGCATGCTGAAGCTCGCGCCCGTACGCCGGCGGCTGCTGGAGACCGGGCGGCGCCTGGAGGCGATGCTCGGCTACTCCGACTCCGCCAAGCAGCTCGGGCCGGCGACGGCGACGCTGAAGCTGTACGACACGCAGGCCGCGATCGCGTCCTGGGCGGCGCGGCACGACATCCGCCTGACGCTCTTCCACGGCCGCGGCGGCGCGCTCGGCCGCGGCGGCGGCCCGGCGAACCGCGCGGTCCTCGCGCAGGCGCCCGGCTCGGTCGCGGGCCGGTTCAAGGTCACCGAGCAGGGCGAGGTCATCTTCGCCCGGTACGGCCACGCGGAGATCGCCCAGCGCCACATCGAGCAGGTGACCAACGCCGTGCTGCTCGCCTCCACGCCCGCCGTGGAGGAGCGCGCCCTGGCGGCGGCCGAGCGGTTCCGCCCGCTGGCCGACCAGATCAGCGTCGCGGCCGAGTCGACGTACCGCTCGCTCGTCAAGGCGACGGGCTTCGCCGAGTGGTTCGCGTGCGTCAGCCCGCTGAACGAGATCTCCAACCTGCGGCTCGGCTCGCGGCCCTCGCGCCGCAAGTCGACCGCCTCGCTGGAGGACCTCCGCGCCATCCCGTGGGTGTTCGCGTGGACGCAGACCCGCGTCAACCTGCCCGGCTGGTACGGCCTCGGCAGCGGCCTGGCCGCCGTCGACGACCCCGAGGAGCTGCGCGAGGCGTACAAGTCCTGGCCGCTGTTCGCCGCGCTGCTGGACAACGCCGAGATGAGCCTCGCCAAGACCGACCGGGCGATCGCCGAGCGCTACCTCGCCCTCGGCGACCGCGACGACCTGAAGAACGCCGTCCTGGAGGAGTACGACCGCACCCGCTCCCTCGTACTGGACCTGACCGGCCACACCCGGCTCCTGGAGAACCGCAACGTGCTGTCGCGCGCGGTCGAGCTGCGCAACCCGTACGTGGACGCGCTGTCCCACCTGCAACTTCGCGCTCTGCAGGAACTTCGGGCGGGTATCCAGGACGACACTCAGCGTGAGCACGTGGAGGATCTGCTGCTGCTCGCCGCCGGTGGCGTCGCCGCGGGCCTGCAGAACACCGGATGAACCACGCCCGGCAGGCTGTTCACTGATCGTATGGGGATCAGGCTGGCCGAATCCGCCGACCAGGCGGCAGTGGAGGCGATCGTCCGCGCGGCGTACGAGCCGTGGATCGCGGAGATCGGCGTGAAACCGCTGCCGCTGGTCGCGGACTACGGCGCGCTCATCACGGGCGAACAGGTGTACGTGCTGGAGAACGGCGAGCTCGACGCGCTCATCGTGCTGGACGCCGAGGAGGGCACGCTGCTCGTCGAGAACGTCGCCGTACGGCCCGACCGGCAGGGCCGGGGGCTCGGGCGCCGGCTGCTGGCGTTCGCTGAGTTCCGCGCGCGGTCGCTGCGGCTCGCGTCGGTGCGGCTCTACACGAACGAGAAAATGATCTCGAATATCGGCCTGTATAAATCGCTCGGATACCGCGAGACCGGCCGAGAGGGCATTAAGGGCAGGAACGCCGTGCACATGCGCAAAGACCTCTGAGCTGGCCGGGAAAAGAAGGCAACACGGGACGGCGGGCCGATCTTCACCTAAAGTCATAGGTGATGACTGTTCGCGAGCCTGTGTCGCACCTCTCGCCGCTCCCGCGGTTCTGCATCCTCGTCGATGTCGGATATCTGTATGCGGCAGCGGGCGACCTGCTGTTCGGCGTCTCCTCGCGCCGTTCCTACCGGGTCGACGCAGAAGGCCTGATCAAGGCACTTGAGGGGCGGGCCGCGGCATGCATGCGGGGGGAGCTCCTCCGCGTCTACTGGTTCGACGCCGCGCGTGACCGCGTGCCGACGATCGACCAGCGCGTCGTGGCGTCGCTGCCCCGCGTCAAGCTCCGGCTCGGCAACCTGAACAAGCACAACCAGCAGAAGGGCGTCGACGCCCAGATCCGCGAGGACCTGGAGACGCTCGCCCGGCACGGCGCGATCTCCGACGCCATCCTCATCGCCGGCGACGAGGACATGGTCCCCGCCGTCGAGGCGGCCCAGACGTACGGCGTCCGCATACACCTGTGGGGCGTCGAGCCGCCGTACGGCACCAACCAGGCCGAGCGCCTGATCTGGGAGTCCGACACGGTCGACGTCGTCAACGCCGACTTCATCAAGCCCCACTTCACCCTCGACACCTCACGTGAGACCCCGTCCGAGGAGGGCCCGCCCCCGGTCCCCTCCCCGACCGCGGTCTTCGGCGCCCGCCCACCCCGCCCCGCGCCGCCCCCCACGCGGCCGGTGAGCGGCTCCGTGGCCAAACTCGGCCCGGCCCGCACCCGCATGGACGAGATCGGCGAGCACGTCGCGCACAAGTGGATCCTCACGCGAGGCCGCGACAACATCCGCGACCTGCTGCCCGGCCCGATACTGCCCACGGTCATCGACAAGGAGCTGTTGATCGAGGGCGAGAAGGAGCTGGGCCACTCGCTGCGCCCGTACAAGGAGGCCCGCGACTGGCTGCGCGAGGGCTTCTGGGCCCGCGTGTACCGCGAGTTCGAGTTCGGCGTCGGCGTGTCCGGCAAGAACCCACGCTGACCCTCTACCTGGGCGGAAGCCTCCGGTCGATCCTGCGGACCCACGCGGGTTCGAGCCGTTCCACCGGGACACTGGTCCACTCGGCGTGCTCCACGATCTCGGAGAACACCCGGGTGCCGGGTGGCAGCCCAGCGGCGCCCGCCCGGACGACGACGCCCTGGCTGGCGGTGAGCCGGCCGGTCTCCGGGTCGACGAACAGCTGCCACTCGATCGTGCCGTCCTTCTCGGTGGTCTCCCGCATCGCGACCGCCTTGCCCGTACGGCCGTCGGCGTCGGTGGCGGTGACGACGCGCACGCCGTTCAGGGCGGCGAGGATCCGGTAGGTCGCGATCCGCACCCGGTCGTCGACCGGCCGGTCGACGAGGAGCGACGGCGCGTTGGTGAACAGGTACAGATCCGGATCCCGCAGGCGTTCGTGGTCGAAACTCGTCGCGTAGTTCAGCAGCCACGCGCGCAGCTTCGCCGGGTCGGCGGGGAGCCGCCGCGTCTCCTCGACGCCGAAGTCGAGCTCGGCGCCCTCCCGCTTGATCGGCCCGCGCCTCGCCCCGTCCGGCCCGCCGAGCAGGCCGAGCGCGCCGGCACCGGGACGCCCGTCGCGGTCCCACGCCGCACGGTCGGCGGCGCTCAGCGGCCGGACCCGCACCTGCTCGTCGGGATCGCTCCAGCCCGTCGCCGAGGTCCCCTTGCCGAGGCCGTTCGCGGACCGGGAAGAGATCAGGGTGCTGCCGCGCCTGACCTCGACGGCGTAGCGGACGCCGGGCTCGCGTGAGGAGCCGACGATCGCGGCGCGTCCGTTGACGGTGCGGGCGTACCAGAGCAGCCCGGCAGTGATGTGCTGAGCCTTGGCCCCGGCCGCCGCGAGCAGGAAGTCACCGGCCGGCCCGCTCTGCCCGGCCAGCGGCTCGGGATGGTAGAGCGGCCGCGTCGTCCACAGGTGGTACCCGCCCACCGCGACCGCCACCATGACCGCGGCGGCCACCGCGGCCACGAGGGCCCTCGGCCGCGGCAGACCACGCCTGAGGGCAGGACGTCGCCCGGCGAAACGACGCGCCTCACCGCCCGGCCCACGCCGAGCGTCGTGGGTGGTTTCGGGCGGTGCGGTGGTGCGGTGGGGGCGGGGGTGGTTTTCGGGCTGGTTTCGCCGGTCGGTGCGTGCGAGGGGTCGTCGGAGGTTCTCGGGCCCGTCTCACCGGTCGGCGCGCGATGGGCGTCGTGGGTGGTTTTCGGGCCGGGTTCCCCGGTCGGTGCGTGCGAGGGGGCGGGGTGGTTTTGAGGCGGTCCCGCCGGTCGGGGCGCGCCGGGTGTCGTGGGTGGGCCTTGGGCGGGCCTCGTCGGTCAGCCTCTGGCGGGCCTCGGCCATCGTGCGGGCGGACGCCGGGCGCTCCTCGTGCAGGAACTCCCGCACCGCTTTCAGCTCGTCCATGGTCACACCTCTTCCGTGGTGGGGTCGGAGCCGCCCAGTGCGGCGCTGATCTTCTTGCGGGCCCGGCTCAGCCGGGAGCAGACGGTGCCGTACTTGACCCCGAGGGCCTGGGCCACCTCGGGATAGGTGAGATCGGCCAGCGCGACCAGCAGCAGTACGTCGCGGTCGCCCTCGGACAGGCCGGCCAGGGCGGCGGCGAGGCGGTCGCCTACGGCGGCGGCCGTGATCCGGGCGGCCACCAGGTCCTCGTGGTCCTCGGACTCGTGGATGCCGCCGGCGCGGGCCATGGCCCGGTAGCGGCGCACCTCGTCGCGGCGGTGGCGGCTCACCAGGCGGGTGGCGATGCCGTACAGCCACGGCCGTGCGCGGCCCTGACCGGTGTCGAAGCGCGCACGCTTGCGGAAGGCGACGAGGAAGGTCTCGGAGGTGATGTCGTCGGCGGCGTCCGCGCCGAGCCGCCGGTCGACGTAGCGGTGGATCTCGGGGTAGTACCGATCGAAGATCTCGGTGAACCGCTCCGGCTCCCGCCGGGACGCGGCGATCACCTCCGCGTCGGCGTCGGCGTGGATGGCACGGTCGGGCACCGGTGGCTCCGTTCATGAATGGTCGTCACACCCTCTACTCGCCCGCACGCCCGTGCACCCTTCTCAGGGAACGCGGATCCACCGGGCGCGCCCTAGGCTGGGAGGGTGAGTGACTCGCCGTACACCGATCTCGACCGGCCGCCTCTCAACGAGCGGGCGCTCAACCGTGCGATCGTGCGGCCCGGAGGGCTGTGGCGGGAGATCCGGGTCGTCCGGGAGGCCGGGTCGACCAACGCCGACCTCGCCGAGCTGGCCCGGCAAGGGGAGGAGCCCGGGCTCGTTCTCGTCGCCGAGTCACAGGTGGCCGGGCGCGGGCGGCTGGGGCGGTCCTGGACGGCGCCGCCGCGGTCCGGGCTGGCGTTCTCGGTGTTGTTCCCGGTCGAGAACGATCTGGCGCGGCTCGGGTGGATGCCGTTGCTCGCCGGGGTCGCCGTCGTCACCGCGTTGCGCGGGTTCGCCGAGGTCGAGGGGACCGAGCCCGGGCGGATGCGGGAGGCCGTGCTCAAGTGGCCCAACGACGTGCTGATCGGTGATCGTAAGCTCGCCGGCATCCTCGCCGAGCGGACCGAGAACGGCGTCGTCATCGGTATCGGGCTGAACGTCAGCCTGCGCCAGGACGAGCTTCCCGTCGAGACCGCCACCTCGCTCGCGCTGGAAGGCGCACCGGCCGACCGTGACCCGGTGTTGCGTGCCGTTCTGCGGGAGCTGGCCCACTGGCACGCGGAGCTCGGCGGCGAGGGCGTGGAGGCGCTGCGGGAGCCGTACAAGGCGCTGTGTTCCACGCTCGGCCGGCAGGTACGCGTGGAGCTGCCCGGTGGTGTGACCCTCACCGGAGAGGCCCGCGACGTCGATGAGAACGGGCGGCTGCTGGTCGCGAGCACCGACAAGGAGCATCTGCTCAGCGCGGGCGATGTCGTCCATGTCCGTTAGATGACCGCAACTGGACTGGTCCGCGGCACGCCGGTTTAATTGGGCCTATCCCGTACCCCCCGGAGGTTGTTGCATGGCCAGTGCGGCAGAGCTCAAGGGCGCCATCGCCCAAGCCCAAGAAGAGGCCGAGCAGGCGGTGCAGTTGCTCGTCCAGGCAACGGGCAGGGTCGAAGCCGCGCTGCAGTTCCTCGTGACGGTCGCCGAGGGCAGCGAGCACGACGGGCTGGAGGAGTCCCTCGCCGCGATGGGGCAGGTGGTCGAAGGCATCGAAGAGAGCCAGAACCAGATCACCGTCTCCATCGAAGAGGCCACCAAATACTCCGAAGGGCTTTAGCGCATCCAGCAGGCTGCAGGAGCCCACCAATGACGTTGAACCCCGGTGACCTGGTCGCCGCCGTCCGCCACGACATCCGTCAGGCGCGCGCCGCCATCATCGCCCGCAGGAGCGGCGTCGACGAGGCCATCGCCCGGTCCGAGGCCGCCGTCGAGCGCAGGCGCGCGGAGCTCGCCGCGACCGCCGGGCCCGAGACCGACACCGCCCTCGAACGCTGGCGCGCGCTGACCGCCGAGGCCGCGCCCGCCGAGGCGTCCACGCCCTGGGCCGAGTGGCCCGCCGAGCTGGAGCCCGGAGAGGCGCGGCCCTCGCTGTACCGGATCGGATCGGTGGCGCGCGACGTGCCGGCGCTGGTCCCGCTGCTGGACGCCGGCCACCTCGGCATCACCGACCGCAACACGGCCGTCGCCGACGCCTTAGTGGACTCCCTGCTGGTCCGGATGGTGGCGACGGCGCGTCCCGGCGCCCTGCGGATCAGCCTGTACGACCCGCGCCGGCTCGGCGCCGGGCTCGGCGGGTTCCACGCCCTGTCCCGGCCGGGCCTGCTCACCGTCTACGGCGTCGACGAGCTGAAGGACCTCCTGGGCTCGCTCGACCGCGACATCCGCCGCATCCAGCGTGACGTTCTGGGCGGCGGGCACTCCTCGCTCGCCGAGCTGGCCGCCGCGACCGGGCGGCGGCCCGAGCCGTGGCAGGTCGTGATCGTGCAGAGCCCGCTGCGCGGCCTGCGCGACGACGAGATCGCCCACCTGGAGAGCGTCCTGCACGCCGGCGCGGCCTGCGGCATCCACGTCATCTGCCGCGACGCCCCGGTCCAGAACGCCCCCGGCCTGGAGACGGTCCTCGTCGGCGAGGACGGCCGCGTGTTCACCTCGATGACCGGCGACCTCGAGGTCACGGTCGAGCCGCCGCCGCCCGCCCTCGTACGCGCCGTGTGCGAGCGCGCCGCGCGCTGGGTCGGCATCGAGCGCGACCCGCCGCGCTTCTCCGAGCTCGTGCCGCACCGGATGTGGAGCGAGACCTCGGCGCCCGGCGTCAGCGCGCCCATCGGCGAGGACGTCGACCGGTACGAACCCGTCGAGATCCTCCTCGGCGACGACCCGGTCCACGCGCTCGTCGGCGGCCCGCCCGGCTCGGGCAAGACCAACTTCCTGTACGCCCTGATCGGCTCCCTCGCCGCCCGCTACAGCCCGGACGAACTCGAGTTCTACCTCCTCGACTTCAAGGAGGGCGTGTCGTTCGCGCGCCTGGCGAGCGGCCGTACGGACAAGACGTGGCTGCCGCACGCGCGGCTCGTCGGAGTGAACATCAACAACGACCGGGAGTTCGGCCTCGCGCTGCTCCGGTTCCTCAGCCGCGAGCTGGAGCGGCGCGGCGCCGCGGCGCGCGAGTTCGAGGTCACCAAGCTGGAGGAGCTGCGGTACGCCGACCCCGACGGGCGGTGGCCGCGCATCGTCGCGGTGATCGACGAGTTCCAGGTGCTGATCCAGCAGCGCGACAAGATCACCGACGAGGCCGTCGCGCTGCTCAACGACCTGGCGAGGCGCGGCCGGTCACAGGGCATCCACCTGGTCCTGGCCAGCCAGAACGTCGGCGGCGTGCAGGCGCTGTGGGGGCGCGGCGCGATCCTCGACCAGTTCACGCTGCGGGTCGCGCTGCCGAAGGCGCGCCGCATCCTCGCCGACGACAACACCGCCGCCCAGCAGGTCGCGCGCTTCTGCGCGGTCGTGAACGCCGAGTCCGGCGCGCGGCAGGCCAACCGGATCGCCCGGCTGCCGGACGCCGGCGCCGCCGGCACCTTCGACGTACTCCAGCAGGAGCTGTGGAAGCGCAGGCCGGAGCACCTGGCGCCGCCGCGCATCTTCGACGGCGCCCACGTGCCCGAGCTGATGAGCGCGCCCGAGCTGCCGGCGGGTGTCGCGGCGGTCGGGCAGCTCATCGACCTGGCCGGCAGCGCCGCCGCCGTACCCTTCGACTCCAACCCGGGCCGCAACCTGGCGGTCGTGGGCACCCGCGCCGAAGAGGCGTGCGACGTGCTCGTGTCCGCGGTGCTGTCGCTCGCGCGCGGGCACGCGCCGGGGTCGGCGGCGTTCGTCCTGTTCGACGGCGAGAAGAACCCGCGCGTCGGCATGCTGGCCCGGCGCCTCGCCGACGAGGGTCACGCGGTGACCGTCGTCGACGGGCTGGCCGACCCCGTGGAGCAGCACGTGCCGACGTACGTCGCGCTGTTCGCGGTCGACGCGGCCACGACGCGCGACGCCCAGTTGCGGACCTCGGTGCGCCGGCTGGCCGAGCACGGCCCCGACAACCGGATCCACGTCCTCGGCTGGTGGCGCACGGTCGACCGGCTGAAGGCCGACGTCGTCGAGCGGGCCGGGCCGGTGCGCGCCGTCGACGCGTGGGTGGCCCTGGACGTACGCGACAGCGAGCTGTCCCAGCTTCCCGGCGGCCAGTTGCAGAGCTGGACCCCACGGCGGCGCCGCGCGCTCTTCTACGACCAGCGGAACGGAAGCCTCCCGCAGCCGATCATCCCCTTCGAGGTGGGTCATGAGTGATCCGGAGTCGGCACGGCGCGCCTACAAGGAGCACGCGGCCGAGACCGGCCGGCTGCTGCTCGCCGTCGAGGACGCCCGGCGCAGGCTCGCCGAGGCCGAGGAGGAGCGGAACACCGCGTACGCCTCGGTGGAGTCCGAGTGGGCGCGGCTCGACGCGTTCGAGCAGCGCGCCGCCGGGATCTGGAAGGAGCTCACGACCAGGTTCGGGCCGGACACCGCCGGTCCGCTGCCCGAGCCCGCCGAGCGCATCGACCCGAACGACGACGTCGAGTCGCTCCTGCGCGACGCGCACCTGCACGTACGCGAGCCCATCGACCATCCGCTCACCGGGCGGTACGTCCAGATGGCGCTGCTCGGGTTCGCCGCCGCGGTCGTCCTGACCGCGGTCGGCTTCGAGGTCGCGCGGCTGCTGGAGGGCATCGGGCGCTCGCGGCTCCTCGCCGCGTACGGGCCGGTCGCGGCGGGTCCCTGGGTCGGGCGCCTGGCCGCGACGACCTGGATCCGTACGCGCACATCGCACGAGGAACGCGAGTACGCCGTGGACACCGCGAACGGCGGAGCCTTCGGCGGCGCGGGCGTGTGGGCCATCGCGCTGATATTCGTGGTCGTCCGACTGGTCACGTGATTGTCACGGACAGGCGTCCACTGGGGTGATTTCTGCCAGGATATGCGCCATGGGTCTTCCGAAGAGCTCGTTGACCGACGACGAGAAAATCATCATCGAGTTTCACCCGCACTGGTCAACGCTGATCACCACGATCTTCTGGACGATCGTCGCCGTGGTCGTCGCCGGTGTCGTCATCTTCTTCATCCCCGACGGCGGAACGCAGACGATCATCCGTCTGATCGTCGCGGCGGTCGGTGTCCTCGCGATCATCGTGGTCGGCTTCCTGCCGTTCCTGCGCTGGGCCACGACGTCGTACACGCTGACGAACCGCCGGTTCGTGATGCGCCACGGCATCCTGTCGCGGTCCGGCCGTGACATCCCGCTGACCCGCGTGAACGACGTGTCGTTCGAGCACGGTCTCATCCAGCGGATGTTCCGTACCGGCACCCTCATCGTCGAGTCCGGCGGCGAGCACGGCCAGCTCGTGCTGAAGAGCATCCCGCGCGTCGAGTACGTTCAGAACCAGCTCTACCGCATCGTGGAGGAGCTGACGGACGGCGACGGAATCAAGCCCTGACCAGGAGAACATGAGCGACGCGGCAGACCCACAGCGCATCGAGGAGCTGCTGCTCGGCGGTGAGCTGCGCTACAACCGCGCCGAGGCGATCGAGCGCGCCGGAGTATCGGATGAGTTCGCCGACCGGCTCTGGCGCACTCTCGGCTTCCCGCACCCGGCCGACGAGGCCATCGCCTTCACCGAGGGCGACGTGGCCGCGCTGGCCAAGGTCGAGGAGCTGAGCCGTACGGGCATCCTCGACGAGGAGCTCGTCCTGCGCATGGTCCGTGCCTTCGGACAGACCACGGCGCGGCTCGCCAAGTGGCAGGTCGACATCCTCGTCGGGACGCTCACGGACCCCCTGGAGCCGCCGTCACCGGAGGCGGTCCAGGTGATCCTGGAACACGCCGACCGCCACATCTCCGACATCGAACCCCTGCTCGTCCACGCGTGGCGCCGGCAGCTCGCCGCGGCGGGCACCCGCGCGCTCGCCTCGCCCTCCGACGACGCCGCGCCCGGCCGCGTGCAGGCGGCCGTGGGTTTCGCCGATCTTGTGGCGTTCACCCAGACCAGCCGTGACCTGGACGAACGCGGGCTGGCCGCCATGGTCGAGCGCTTCGAGGAGATCGCCTCCGACCTCATCGCCGAGCACGGCGGGCGGCTGGTGAAGACCCTCGGCGACGAGGTGCTGTTCAGCGCCGAGACGCCCGAGCTCGGCGCCGAGATCGGGTTGGGCATCGCCGACGCCGTACGCGACGAGCCCGAGGTGCCGGAGGTACGCGTCGGTCTCGCGTACGGGCCGATTCTGCCGCTCATGGGCGACATCTTCGGCACCACGGTCAACCGCGCGAGCCGCCTCACCGCGATGGCGCGCCCCGGCACCACCCTGATCGACGCCGAGCTGGCCGCCGAGCTGCGGGAGGACGGCCCGTACGAACGGTCGCGGATTCCGCGGCGCCGCGTCCGTGGCCTGGGCGTCATCCAGCCGTACGTCCTGCGGCGCGCGTCTCCGCCGGACGCCGGTTAGATTTGGCGCAGGAGGTGGGACATGGGTGATCTGCCCGATCGGATCTCGCTGCGCGAGGTGGGGCCGCGTGACGGCCTGCAGAACGAGGATCCGGTGCCGACCGCGGCCAAGGTCGAGCTGATCGACGCGCTCTCGCGTACGGGCGTGGGCCGCATCGAGGCGGTGTCGTTCGTTCATCCGAAGGCGATTCCGCAGATGGCCGACGCGGCCGAGGTGTGGGAGAAGGTCCAGCGCGCCGGAGACGTGCGGTACTCCGCGCTCGTGCCCAACCTGCGGGGCGCCGAGCGCGCCCTCGCCGCGGGCTTCGCCGAGCTGGAGGTCGTCGTCTCGGCCTCCGACACGCACAACCGCAAGAACATCAACCGCTCCACCGACGAGTCGCTCGACGACATCGCCAAGATCATCGATCTGGCGCACGGGAACGGCGCCACCTGCCAGGTGATCGTTTCCACCGCGTGGGGCTGCCCGTACGAGGGTGACGTGCCCGTGGAGCGTGTCGTCTCGGTGGCCTCGCGCGCGGTGCGCGACGGGGCCGACAGTGCGTCGTTCGGCGACACGACCGGAATGGCCACCCCGACGCGGGTGACGCGCCTCGTCGGCGATTTCCGGATGGCGAACCCGGAGACATCGCTCAACCTGCACTTCCACAACACCCGTGGCACGGGCCTCGCGAACGTCCTGGCGGCGCTCCAGCTCGGCGTCTCCGACTTCGACGCCAGCGTCGGCGGCCTGGGCGGCTGCCCGTACGCCCCGGGCGCCACGGGCAACATCGCCTCGGAGGAACTCGTCCACATGGTCGAGGACATGGGCGTCGCCACCGGAGTCGATCTCGACGCCCTGGTCGACGTCGCCGCGGCGGCCGAGCGGATGGTGGGGCACACGCTGCCCTCGCAGGTCCTCCGCGCGGGGCCACGGGGCCGTACGATCCCGGCCTGACGCTTTTTCGGCCCTCCGGAAACCGGCCGTCCGGGGTCCGGAGGGCACAGGGTTACGGTTCACAGACTGCGTGCGACCGTCACGCCAAGTTCGCTTGACGTTCACGCAAAATGGGGACCATATACCTCATGAGCGTCGAAGTCGGGCATTTCTCCAGTGATCAGGACGACCTTCCGGACGACCGATTCCTTGATCGTGAGGAGAGCTGGCTTCGCTTCAACGAACGCGTGCTGGACATGGCGCGCGATCCGGAACTTCCCCTCCTCGAACGCCTGAGATTCCTGTCGATCTTCGCCAGCAACCTGGACGAGTTCTTCATGGTCCGCGTCGCCGGGCTGACACGGCGGATGGCCACCGGGATCGCGCTGCAGAGCGCCAGCGGCCGGCAGCCCCGCGAGGTGCTCGCGCGGACGTCCGAGCTGGCGCACGCCCTGATGCGGGAGCACGCCGCGTACTTCCACGATGAGGTCCTGCCCGCGCTCACCAAAGAGGGCGTGGAGATCCTCCGCTGGGACGAGCTCGCCGACACGGAGAAGGAAGAGCTCAATCGCCTGTTCCGCCGGCGCGTCTACCCGGTCCTGACCCCGCTGGTGGTCGACCCGGCGCACCCGTTCCCGTACATCTCCGGCCTCTCGCTGAACCTCGCGGTGCTGGTCCGCGACCCCGAGACCGAGGAGACGCTGTTCGCGCGGGTGAAGGTGCCCCCGCTGCTGCCGCGCTTCCTGGAAGCCTCGCCGGCGAGGTTCGTCCCGCTGGAGGATGTGATCGCCGAGAACCTCCCGCAGCTCTTCACCGGCACCGAGATCATCGAGCACCACGCCTTCCGCGTCACCCGCAACCAGGACCTCGAAGTCGACGAGGACATCGCCGAGAACCTCCTCCAGGCCCTCGAACGCGAGCTGCTGCGCCGAAGGTTCGGGCCGGTCGTACGCCTGGAGGTGGAGGATTCGATCACGCCCGAGGTCCTCGACCTGCTGGTCTCCGAGCTGGGCCTGGACGAGCGCGCCGTCTACCGCGTGCCGGGTCCGCTCGACCTCGGCGGCCTGGCCGCCATCGCCGACATCGACCGCAGCGAGCTGAAGTACCCGCCGTTCGTGCCGTCCGAGGCCGCGCTGCCGCACGACGCCGACATCTTCGCGACGCTCCGCGACCATGACGTGCTGGTCCACCACCCGTACGACTCGTTCACCACGAGCGTCGAGCGCCTCATCGAGGACGCCGCCGACGACCCGCAGGTCCTGGCGATCAAGCAGACGCTCTACCGCACGAGCGGCGACTCGCCGATCATCGACGCCCTGATCGACGCCGCCGAGGCCGGCAAGCAGGTCGTGGTCGTGGTGGAGATCAAGGCGCGCTTCGACGAGCGCGCCAACATCACCTGGGCGCGCAAGCTGGAGCAGGCCGGCTGCCACGTCGTGTACGGGTTCGTCGGGCTCAAGACGCACTGCAAGCTGGCGCTTGTCGTCCGCGAGGAGAACGACGGGTCGCTGCGCCGCTACTGCCACATCGGCACCGGCAACTACAACCCCAAGACCGCGCGGATCTATGAGGACTACGGGCTGCTGACCTCCGACCCCGAGGTCGGCGAGGACGTCACGGACCTGTTCAACCACCTCACCGGCTACACGCGCGACACCTCGTACCGGCGGCTGCTCGTCGCCCCGGACTCCCTGCGCACCGGCCTCGTCGAGCGCATCGAGCTGGAGGTGGAGAACCACCGGCAGGGCAAGAAGGCGCGGCTGCGCCTCAAGTGCAACGCGCTCGTCGACGAGGTGATCATCGACGCGCTGTACCGCGCCTCGCAGGAGGGCGTGCCGATCGACGTGTGGGTCCGTGGCATCTGCGCCCTGAGGCCGGGTGTCCTGGGCCTGTCCGAGACGATCCAGGTACGGAGCGTGCTCGGCCGGTTCCTGGAGCACTCCCGCATGTACGCGTTCGAGAACGACGGCGAGCCGGAGGTGTGGATCGGCAGCGCCGACCTCATGCACCGCAACCTGGACCGCCGCGTCGAGGCGCTCGTACGCGTGGCCGACCCCGGCAACGTCGCGGACCTCATCGGCCGGTTCGACCTGGCGATGGGCGAGGACACCGAGTGCTGGCTGCTCGACGCCGACGGCGGCTGGACCCGCAACGAGGGCAGCCTCCACGTCCAGACCCACCTGATGCGCACCCGCCGATGGAGGACGGTCGATGCCTGAGACCCCCGAGCGAATCCTTGCCGCCGGAGCGGTGCTGTGGCGGCACGGCGCGAAGGGGCCCGAAGTGGCCCTCGTCCATCGTCCCCGGTACGACGACTGGTCGTTTCCGAAGGGCAAGTTCAAGAAAGGCGAACACCCGGTGCACGCAGCCGTGCGAGAGGTCTGGGAGGAGACCGGTGTCTGGCCGGTCCTCGGCCGCAGGCTCGGCACGCGCGAGTACGAGATCGACGGCCGCCCCAAGCGCGTCGACTACTGGGTGGCCACCGGGAACGACGGCGACTTCCGGCCCGACGACGAGGTCGACCGCGTCGAGTGGCTGCCGCCGTCGGAGGCCGAGACGCGGCTGAGCTACGCGCGCGACGCGGACCTGCTCTCGGAGTTCACCTCCGGGCCGCCGCGCACGACGCCGTACATCATCGTGCGGCACACCTCCGCGGGCGACAAGCGCGACTGGGAGGAGGACGACCTCCTCCGCCCGCTGGACCCCGTCGGGCGCGGCGAGGCCGGCAAGCTCGCGGACGTGCTCGGCGCCTTCGGCATCGCCCGGGTCTTCTCCTCGGCGACGGCCCGCTGCCTGGAGACGATGCTCCCGTACGCGGCCCGCACGGGCGCCGAGATCCACACGGACTGGGCGTTCACGGTCGGCACGTCCAAACGCGCGGGCGACCGCTTCGCCGAACTCCTCACCGAGGACGCCCCGGCCGTAATCTGCACGCACGGGGAACTGGTGCCGGAGCTGATCCGCCGGGCGTGCGAGGAACTGGGCGCCCCCGAACCCGAGGACCCGCGCCTGCAGAAGGGCGGCTTCTGGGTCCTGCACACCGACGCCGGCACGCTCGTCTCCGCCGAACGCCACCGCCTCTAGCCCGCGCTCTGCCGGTCGGGCTCGATGAGCGCGACGACGCGCGCCTCGTCGCGGCCGTAGGGGCGGCCGATGTACTTCGTCGAGATCCGGTCGACGATCTCCCAGGCGGCGTCGCCCTCAAGCCACTCGACGACCCTGCCGCGGATGATGACCGGCTGGTACGGGTTGTCGGCCGACGTCAGGGAGAGCGCGACCCGAGGGTCCCGCCGCAGGTTGCGGGCCTTGCGGGAGCCTGGGCCGGTGAGGATCGCGACGTGGTCGCCGACCGTGCCGATCCATACGGGGACGGAGTGGGGAGCGCCGTCGGGCAGGACGCTGGCCAGGTGGGCGAGTGAGGTGCCGTCGAGTACGCGGCGTACGTCGGGGTCGAGCATCGTGGTCATCTCCTGGGTTCGTCGTGGCGGGGGATCAGCGTTCGACCGCGTAGTGCAGGTGGGTGACGCCCGGCGCGGGGACGGCCTCGACGAGGCGCAGGCGTACGTGCCCGGGGAGCTCCTGGAAGAACGGGCGGCCGGCGCCGAGCAGGACCGGCACCTGATGGAGGATCACCTCGTCGACGAGGCCCGCCTTCAGGGCCTCGGTCACGACACCGCCGCCCATGAGCCCGACGTCGCCGTCGCCGGCCGCCTCGCGTGCCGCCGCGACGGCGTCCTCGATGCCGGTGGTGACGAGGGTCTGCCGCTCGGTCAGCTCCGGTGCCGGCCGGTGGCTGAGGACGACCAGCCGGGCCGTCGGGTGGGGGCTGTGGCCTCCGAAGCCATCCGAGTCCTCATACGTGTTGCGGCCGGCCACGACCGCGCCCACGCGTCCGGCGAGGGCGTCGAAGATCCGGGCGCTGGGCTCGCTCAGCCTGAACCCGTCGAAGACCTGGCTGGGCGTGTCGCCGCCGCCGTACCAGTCGAAGAGCGTCGCCCCGTCGCCGAGCCCGCGCCCGGCGCCGGGGTCGCGCCCGGTGATGTACCCGTCGACCGACACCGCGTGGGCGCTGAAGACCTTGCTCATCGTCGTGATCCTTTCGGAGTTCCTTGAAGAGACTCCGTGACCGTAGCATCCAGAGTTCCCTAAGGGAACCTCGATGGTTAGACTGATGCCATGCAGCGCACGAATTTCGGCGAGATGGCCTGCTCGATCGCCCGCACGCTCGACGTCATCGGGGAGCCCTGGTCGCCGCTGGTCCTGCGTGACGTGTGGGCCGGGTTCACCCGGTTCGAGCAGCTCCAGGCCGACCTCGGCATCTCGCGCAAGGTCCTGACCGAGCGGTTGAACCACCTCGTCGACCACGGGGTGCTCGAACGCCGGCCCTACGACCGGCGGCCACGGCACGAGTACGTCCTCACGGAGAAGGGCGCCGAGCTCGTCGACCTGCTCATGGCCATGGCCGGCTGGGGGGACCGATGGCTCGCGGGCGAGGCCGGCCCGCCCGTGCTCTACCGCCATCACGCGTGCGGAGAGATCGGCACCGTCGACCTTCGCTGCACCCACTGCGGCGAGCCGATGCACGCGGGCGACGTCGACCTGCTGCCCGGTCCGGGTGCGGCCGTCTGAGGCCGATGGCGCTTGGCCGGACCGGTGATGTGATAGTTCTCGTGTGCCGCTTTGCCTGACGAAAGGTGAGTGATCGGATGCCGCAGGAGGTCCGAGGGGTCGTCGCGCGATCCCGGGGTGCGGAGGTCTCCGTCGAGACGATCGTGGTGCCCGATCCCGGCCCCGGGGAGGCGGTCGTCAAGGTCCAGTCCTGCGGGGTGTGCCACACCGACCTGCACTACCGCGAGGGCGGCATCAACGACGACTTCCCGTTCCTGCTCGGCCACGAGGCCGCGGGTGTCGTGGAGAGCGTCGGCGAGGGCGTCACCGACGTCGAGCCGGGTGACTTCGTGATCCTCAACTGGCGCGCCGTCTGCGGCCAGTGCCGCGCCTGCCGCCGTGGCCGTCCCTGGTACTGCTTCGCCACGCACAACGCGACCCAGAAGATGACCCTGGCGGACGGCACCGAGCTGTCGCCGGCGCTGGGCATCGGGGCGTTCGCCGACAAGACGCTGGTCCACGCCGGCCAGTGCACCAAGGTCGACCCGGCCGCCTCGCCGGCCGCCGCCGGCCTGCTCGGCTGCGGCGTCATGGCGGGCCTCGGCGCGGCGATCAACACCGGCGCGGTGACGCGCGGCGACTCCGTCGCGGTGATCGGCTGCGGCGGCGTCGGCAACGCCGCGATCGCTGGCGCGCGCCTGGCCGGCGCGGCGAAGATCATCGCCATCGACCTCGACGACCGCAAGCTCGGCTGGGCGCAGGGCTTCGGCGCCACCGACGTCGTCAACTCCCGCGAGACCGACCCGGTCGAGGCCGTACGCGCGCTCACCGACGGCAACGGCGCCGACGTCGTGATCGAGGCGGTCGGCCGCCCCGAGACGTACGAACAGGCCTTCTACGCCCGCGACCTGGCCGGCACGGTCGTGCTGGTCGGCGTGCCCACGCCGGACATGAAGATCGAGCTGCCGCTGATCGACGTGTTCGGCCGCGGCGGGTCGCTGAAGTCCTCCTGGTACGGCGACTGCCTGCCGTCCCGCGACTTCCCGATGCTCATCGACCTGTACCTCCAGGGCCGCCTCGACCTCGACGGCTTCGTCTCCGAGACGATCGGCCTGGACGACGTCGAGGAGGCCTTCGCCAAGATGCAGCGCGGCGAGGTCCTGCGGTCGGTGGTCAACCTGTGATCGAGCACCTGACCACCTCCGGGACGTTCAGCCTCGACGGCGGTACCTGGGAGGTCGACAACAACGTCTGGCTGGTCGGCGACGACCGGGAGGTGATCGTCATCGACGCCGCGCACGACGCCGAGGCGATCGCCGCGGCCGTGGGCGACCGGCGGCTGACCGCCATCGTCTGCACCCACGGCCACAACGACCACATCAACGCCGCCGAGCGGCTCGCCGAGCACAGCGGCGCGCCGATCCTGCTGCACCCCGACGACGGGGTCCTGTGGCGCATGGTCTACCCCGACCGGGAGCCCGACCGCGCGCTCGCGGCCGGCGACGAGCTGACCGTGGCCGGTACCCCCCTGAGGGTGCTGCACACGCCGGGCCACGCGCCCGGCGCGGTCTGCCTCCACGCGCCCGAGCTGGGCGCGGTGTTCACCGGCGACACGCTGTTCAACGGCGGCCCCGGCGCGACCGGCCGGTCCTACTCCGACTTCGGCGTGATCATCGAGTCGATCAAGGACCAGCTGCTCACGCTCCCGCCGGAGACCGTCGTGTGGACCGGCCACGGCGAGGGCACGACCATCGGTGACGAGGCTCCCCACCTGGAGGAATGGATCTCCCGAGGGCACTAGGGGGTGTGGTGGGTCTTCAGCCTGCTACGCGGTGCCCAGGGAACGGCTCGCGACGGCCAAGACCCACCGCACACCCCCTAGCGCGCGAAGTAGTGGCCCTGGTCCAGGTCGTCGATGAGACCGGGGTGGGTGGGCCGCCAGTCCAGGAGGGCCCGCGTACGCGCGCTCGACGTGGGGTTGTCCCGGGTCACGAAGCCGCCGAGGAAGCCGAAGTGGTCGGCGGCCTCCCCGGCGGGCACGGACCTGGCCGGAAGGTTCAGGTGCCGGCCGATGGTCTCGGCGATCTCGCGGAACGCCACGCCCTCGTCGGCGACCCCGTGCAGCCGCGTGCCGGCCGGGGCCTTCTCCAGGGCCAGGCGGCACAGGCGCGCCGCGTCCAGTGTGTGGACGGCGGGCCAGCGGTTGGCGCCGTCGCCCGGGTACCCCGCGAAGCCCTTCTCGCGGGCGATGGCGATCAGGACGTTGGCGAAGCCGTGAAAATCGGTCGGGCCGTGCACCAGCGGTGAGAGCCGGATCGTCGAGGAGCGCACTCCGCGCTCTCCCAGCGCCACCACGGCGTTCTCCGCGTCGACGCGCGGACCCGACTCCAGCGTGTCCTGCTCGGTGCCCGGGCGGTCCGTGACGCCCGCGAGCATCAGCGTTCCCCCGACGCTCACGAACGGCTTCCCGGAGCCGGCGAGGGCCTCGCCGATCGCCTCGACGGCGCTCAGGTCGGCGGCGACCGCGCCGACGAAGTCGCCGGAGAACATCGCCTCGTGCTTGTAGGCGAGGTGGATGACGCCCTCGGCGGACGAGGCGGCCTTCCGCAGGCCGTCGAGGTCGTCCAGGTCGCCCCGCTGGACCTCGGCCCCCTGCGCGGCGACCGCGGCGGCCGAAGCGTCGGAGCGTGCCAGCCCGATGACCTGATGCCCGGCGCCGATCAGCTCGGGAACGACGGCGCTACCGATATGGCCGGACGCGCCGGTGACGAGTACACGCATGAGAGACCTCCGAAGTGATGACACCTGGTGTCATGAACATAGCACCGCATGACACCGAGTGTCATCACTAGGATGGGGCGATGGGTAGATGGGAGCCGAACGCGCTCGGCCGCCTCGAACAGGCCGCCATGGAGCTCTACACGGAGCGCGGGTTCGAACAGACCACGGTGGCGGAGATCGCCGAGCGTGCGGGCCTCACGAAGCGGACCTTCTTCCGCCACTACGCCGACAAGCGCGACGTCCTGTTCGCGGGCGCGGCCTCGCTGCAGGAACGCGTGGTGGGCGCGGTCGCCGCCGCGCCGGACTCCCGCACGCCCATCGCCGCCGTCGCCGAGGGTCTGCGGGCCGCCGCCGGACTGCTCCAGGAGCGCCAGGACGGCGCCAGGTACCGGCAGGCGATCATCAATGCCAACCCCGAGCTCCAGGAGCGCGAGATCGTCAAGCTCGCGACGCTCGCCGCCGCCATCGCCGGCGCGCTGCGCGGGCGCGGCGTCGAGGCCAAGCCCGCGAGCCTCGCGGCCGAGGCGGGAGTCGCCGCCTTCAAGGTCGCGTTCGAATGCTGGATCAACGCCGACGGCCCGCAGGACCTGTCGGCCCTCGTCGTCGAGTCACTGACCGAGCTGAGAGCCGTCACCGCCGGTGAGTCATCACCGGCGGTGGGCGCCGGCTAGGGCCTAGTCGTCGGAAGGGGGTTCGGCGTAGCGCTGGAGGTACAGCGGCTCGCCGAGCTTCTCGATCAGGTCGAGTTCGGTCTCGAGGTAGTCGACGTGCTCTTCCTCGTCTTCGAGGATCTGCTCGAAGATGCGGGCCGACGTGATGTCGCCGCGTGAGCGCATCAGCTCCGCACCCGGTCGCAGCCGCTCGATGGCCTCCATCTCGACCACGAGGTCGGCGCGGAGCTGTTCGGGCACGGACTGGCCGATGCGGAGGGGGTCCAGGCGCTGGTAGTTGGGCAGCGCCTCAAGGAACAGGATGCGGTCGGTGAGGAGCTCGGCGTGACGCATCTCGTCGAACGACTCGGCTCTGGTGTGCTTGGCGAGCCCGGTGAAGCCCCAGTGTTCCTGCATCTTGGCGTGCAGGAAGTACTGGTTGATCGCGGTGAGCTCGGCGGTCAGCTGCTCGTTGAGCAGGTTGATGACGTCGGTGTCGCCTTCCATGTCACCCAATCGTGGCACGGGGTGGGCAAAGGCGGGGTCATCGACGCGCGGGTCAGGCCGCCGAGACGATCTCGGGCCGGGGCTCTTCGAGCAGGGCGCGGATGCGGTTGACGCAGGCTCCGCAGCCGGGCCGCATCCCGCACGCGCGGCGGACCTCCTTGGCGGAGCAGGCTCCGGCGGCCACGTGGTCACGGACGTCGTCCTCAGAGACGCCGTGGCAGACGCAGACGTACATGCGGGGAGCCCTCTCGGTCGAGATCAATGGCGAAGATCAATAAGGTAAGGCTCTCCTAAGTTAACTCCTGGATCGGTGTTTTGCCTAGTCGGGCCCCCTGTCAGCTATGTCGGATACGTCACACCATGGGCTCCGTGAGATGGTGTGAGTCGATCATCTGGGGGAAATTCACCCGGTGTGACGCGTATATGGCCAGGCGATGCGTATCCCCTTGGGGCGCAGTACGACGGTGCCGGCACCAACTTTTCCATTTTCTCCGAAGCCGCCACGAAGGTCGAGCTCTGCCTGTTCGATGACGCGGACCGCGAGGACCGGGTGACCCTCACCGAGACGGACGGATCCGTACGGCACGGATACGTCCCCTGGGTGGGTCCGGGCCAGCGGTACGGCTACCGGGTCCACGGGCCGTACGAGCCCGCGCGGGGCGTCCGGTGCAATCCGAGCAAGCTGCTCCTCGACCCGTACGCCAAGGCGATCGAGGGCGAGGTGCGCTGGAACGAGGCGCTGTTCGGCTACCGGTTCGGCGATCCGGACTCGCGCAACGACGACGACAGCGCCCCGTACATGCCGCGCAGCGTGGTGATCAACCCGTTCTTCGACTGGGGCGACGACCGGGCGCCGCGTACGCCGTACCACGAGACGGTGATCTACGAGGCGCACGTCAAGGGCATGACGAAACTGCATCCCGGCGTGCCCGAGCGGCAGCGCGGGACGTACGCGGGTCTCGCCGACCCCGTGATGATCGACTACCTGCGGGACCTCGGCGTGACCGCGATCGAGCTGATGCCGGTGCACCAGTTCGTGCACGACGACGTGCTGCTCCAGCGCGGCCTGTCGAACTACTGGGGCTACAACTCGATCGGCTTCTTCGCCCCGCACAACGCGTACGCGGCCAGCGGCCAGCGCGGCGAGCAGGTGCAGGAGTTCAAGCTGATGGTGCGGACCCTGCACCAGGCCGGCATCGAGGTCATCCTCGACGTCGTCTACAACCACACGGCCGAGGGCAACCACCTCGGGCCGACGCTGGGGTTCCGCGGCATCGACAACGCGAGCTACTACCGGCTCGTCGACGGCGACCCGCAGTACTACATGGACACGACGGGCACCGGCAACAGCATCAACGTCCAGCAGCCGCACGCGCTCCAGTTGATCATGGACTCGCTGCGGTACTGGATCACCGAGATGCACGTGGACGGGTTCCGGTTCGACCTCGCGTCGACGCTCGCGCGCGAACTGCACGCGGTGGACCGGCTGTCGGCCTTCTTCGACCTCGTGCAGCAGGACCCGATCGTCTCCCAGGTGAAGCTGATCGCCGAGCCGTGGGACGTCGGCGAGGGCGGCTACCAGGTCGGCAACTTCCCGCCGCTGTGGACGGAGTGGAACGGGAAGTACCGCGACTCGATGCGCGACTTCTGGCACGGGCGTGAGGGGATGCTGGCCGAGTTCGGCAGCCGCTTCACCGGCTCCAGCGACCTGTACGCCGACGACGGCCGCCGCCCGCTCGCCTCGATCAACTTCGTGACCTGCCACGACGGGTTCAGCCTGCACGACCTCGTGTCGTATGACCACAAGCACAACGAGGCCAACGGCGAGGACAACCGCGACGGCGCCGACGACAACCGGTCCTGGAACCACGGCGCCGAGGGCGAGACCGGCGACGCGGACATCCTGGCCGTACGCGAACGGCAGAAACGCAACTTCCTCACCACGCTGCTGCTGTCCCAGGGCGTCCCGATGCTGTCGCACGGCGACGAGATGGGCCGCACCCAGCACGGCAACAACAACGCCTACTGCCAGGACAACGAGCTGTCCTGGATCGACTGGAGCGACACGCCGGAGTCGGGCGCGCTACGGGACTTCGTCCGGCGGCTGACCGAGCTGCGCCGCGAGCACCCGGTGTTCCGCCGCCGGAGGTTCCTGACCGGGCACGGCGACGTCACCTGGTTCACCTGCGAGGGCAACGTGATGACCGACGGCGACTGGCAGACCGGGTACGCCAAGGCCATCTCGATCCACCTCAACGGTGAAGCGATCAGCGAGCCGGACCGGCGCGGCGAGCGCGTCACCGACGACTCGTTCTTCGTGCTGATCAACGCCTCGCACGAGGACCTCACCTACACACTGCCCGACGCCCACCGAGGGATGTGGACCTGCGTGCTCGACACCACGACCAGTTACGTCCTCGACGAGGAGAACATCATCGCGGCGGGGGAGAAACCCCACGTCGAGGCACGCTCGATCCTGGTGCTGCGGCGTGTCTAGGCCGCCGACCGGGACGTACCGGCTTCAGCTTCGCCCGGAGTTCGGGTTCGCCGCGGCCGGTGAGCTGGCCGGCTACCTGGCCGCCCTCGGGGTCTCCCACGTGTACCTGTCACCGATCCTGCGCGCCGCCCCGGGCTCGGCGCACGGCTACGACGTCGTCGACCACCGGCACGTGTCGGAGGAGCTCGGCGGCGAGGAGGCGTTCCGCGCGATGGCGGCGCGCTTCCGTGAGCACGGCCTGTCGATCGTGATCGACATCGTGCCCAACCACATGGCGATCCCGGTGCCCGAGTCGCTGAACGACGCCTTCTGGAACGTCCTGCGCGACGGTCCGGGCTCGTCGTTCGCGCGGTGGTTCGACGTGGAGTGGGACGACGACGGCATCGCGCTGCCCGTGCTCGGCTCGCCCGGCGACGAGGCGCGGCCCGACGGCGACGTGATGCGCTACCACGACCACGTCTACCCGGCCGGGGGCCACTACCGCCTCGGCTACTGGCGCGAGACCGAGCCGAACTACCGCAGGTTCTTCGACATCTCCACGCTGATCGCGCTGCGCCCGGAGGACCGCGAGGTCTTCGACCGTACGCACGCGCTGCCGCTCAGGTTCGTCCGCAAGGGCCTGGTCGACGGGCTGCGGATCGACCACCCGGACGGCCTCGCCGACCCGCGCGGCTACCTGCGGCGCCTCGCCGAGCAGGGGACGTGGGTGGTCGTCGAGAAGATCCTCACCGACGACGAGGAGCTTCCGGTGGACTGGCCGTGCGCCGGGACCACCGGCTACGACGCCGTCGGCATGGTCGGCGGGGTCTTCGCCGACCCGTCGGGGGAGAAGCCGCTGACCGAGGCGTACACGAACATCACCGGCATGCCCGCCGACTTCACCGAGGTCGAGCGGGACGCGAAGAGGTACGCCGCCGAACGCCTCCTGGTGCCCGAGATGGGGCGCCTGACCAGGCTGCTGGCCCGGATCCTGCCGGACGAGGACCCGTCGCGCCTCCGGCAGGTCCTCGTCGAGCTGCTGATCGCGATGCCCGTCTACCGCACGTACATCGTGCCGGGCGAGGAGCCGAGCGCGCGCGACCTGGAGATCGTCGCCCGTACGGCCGCCGAGGCGCGCGCCGCGCTGCCCGAGGACGCGCCGCTCGACGCCGTGGTGCCGCTGCTCCTGGGCCTCGCCGGGCGCGACCCGCTGCGTGACGAGTTCGCCGTACGGTTCCAGCAGACCTCGGCGCCGATGATGGCCAAGGGCGTCGAGGACACCGCGTTCTACCGCTGGTCACGGCTGGTCTCGCTGAACGAGGTCGGCGGCGACCCGCTGATGTTCTCGGTGCCGCCGGAGGAGTTCCACGCGTACTGCGCGCGTACGGCACGGGACCGGCCCGCGACGATGACCACGCTGTCGACGCACGACACCAAGCGCCAGGAGGACGTACGCGCGCGGCTCGCCGTCCTCACCGAGCTGCCGGGCGCGTGGGTCGAGGCGGTCGAGCGCTGGCGGGCGCGCGCGCCCGAGAGCCCGCTCGAACCCGACCTGGACTACCTGATGTGGCAGACGATCGTGGGGGCGTGGCCGCTGTCGCGCGAACGGCTGAAGGAGTACCTCACCAAGGCGATGCGCGAGGCGAAGACGCGTACGTCGTGGGTCGAGCAGGACGCCGGGTACGAGGCGGCGGTGCTCGCGCACGCGGACGCGGTGCTGTCGGACCTGACGCTGACCGCGGACGTCACCGAGTTCGCCGGGCGCCTCGCGCCGTACGCGCGGATCAACTCCCTCGGCCAGAAGCTCACACAGCTCACGATGCCGGGCGTCCCCGACGTCTACCAGGGGTGCGAGTTCGCCGGCCTGTCGCTCGTCGACCCCGACAACCGGCGGGAGGTCGACTTCGCGGCGCGCCGCGAGACGCTCGCGGCCCTCGACGCCGGCACCGTCCCGCCCGACCTCGACGGTGAGAAGCTCCTCGTCACCTCCCGCGTCCTGCGGCTGCGCCGTGAGCACCCGGACTGGTTCGCCGGCGCGTACGAGCCGCTGCCCGCCGAAGGGCCGGCGGCCGAGCACGCGCTCGTCTACCGGCGCGGCGAGGCGATCGTCGTCGCGACACGGCTGCCGGCCGGCCTCGAACGCAGGGGCGGATGGGGCGACACCCGCCTCACGCTGCCCGAAGGGCCCTGGCAGGACGTCCTCACCGCCCAGGCGTACGGCCCGGACATCGCGCTGAGCGGGCTGCTCACCCTCCTGCCCGTCGCCCTGCTCGTGGAGTCGCCGTGAGGTTCGAGGTGTGGGCGCCGGACGCCCGGACCATGGAGCTCCAGAGCGGCGACACGCGGCACCCGATGGCGCGCGGTGTACGGCCCGGCTGGTGGGCGGCCGACGTGGACGCGACCGACTACGGCTACGTGGTCGACGGCGAGGGCCCCTTCCCCGACCCGCGCTCGCCCTGGCAGCCGTACGGCGTGCACGGGCCGAGCCGCGCGTACGACCACGGCCGGTTCGCGTGGACGGACGGGGCGTGGCGCGGGCGACGCCTCGCCGGGAGCGTGCTGTACGAGACGCACATCGGGACCTTCACATCGGAGGGGACGTTCGACGCGGCGATCTCGCGTCTGGACGACCTCGCCGACCTCGGCGTGGACACCGTCGAGCTGATGCCCGTGGCGGCCTTCCCCGGCCGTAACGGCTGGGGGTACGACGGCGTCGCCCTGTGGGCCGTGCACGAGCCGTACGGCGGGCCGGACGGCCTCAAGCGGTTCGTGGACGCCTGCCACGCGCGCGACATCGCCGTCGTCCTCGACGTCGTCTACAACCACCTGGGGCCGAGCGGCAACTACCTGGGCAGGTACGGGCCGTACTTCACCGACGCGTACAAGACGCCCTGGGGCGCGGCCGTGAACGTCGACCGGGCCGGTTCGGACGAGGTGCGGGCGTTCATCGTGGAGAACGCCCTGATGTGGCTGCGCGACTACCACCTGGACGGCCTGCGGCTGGACGCCGTGCACGCCATCGAGGACCACCGGGCGCTGCACGTCCTGGAGGAGATGGCGGCCTCCGTGGCACGCCTCCAGGCCGCGACGGGCCGCGAGATGTTCCTCATCGCCGAGTCCGACCTCTGCGACCCCCGGCTGGTGACCTCCCGCGAGGCCGGCGGGTACGGCCTGGACGCGCAGTGGAACGACGACTTCCACCACGCCCTCCACGTCGCCCTCACCGGCGAGCGCCAGGGCTACTACGACGACTTCGGGGCGCCCGGAGCGCTGGCCAAGACCCTGACCAGGGTGTTCTTCCACGACGGCACCTGGTCGTCGTTCCGCGGGCGCACGCACGGCCGCCCGGTGGACCGCCTCCGCACCCCCGGCGACCGGTTCGTCGGCTTCCTGCAGAACCACGACCAGATCGGCAACCGCGCCACCGGCGACCGGATCTCGGCGAGCCTCTCGCCGGAGCTGCTGAAGGTCGGGGCGGGGCTGCTGCTGACCGCGCCGTTCACGCCGATGCTGTTCATGGGCGAGGAGTGGGGCGCGAGTACGCCGTGGCGCTACTTCACCGACCACGAGGAGCCCGAGCTGGCCCGCGCCGTCAGCGAGGGGCGCCGCCGCGAGTTCGCCGGCCACGGGTGGGACTTCGCGGACGTCCCCGACCCGCAGGACCCCGGGACGCACCGCGCGTCCGTGCTCGACTGGGACGAACGCGGCAAGCCGGGCCACCGCGAGCTGCTCGCCTGGTACCGCGCGCTGATCGCGCTGCGGCGCTCCTGCCCCGAGCTGACCGACCCGCGCCTCACCGAGGTGTCGGTGGAGCAGGACGGCACCTCCGTGGTGGTGCGCCGTGGCCGGGTGCGGGTCGTCGCCAACCTGGGGACCGAGCCCGTACGGCTGCCGGAGGGCGAGCTGCTGCTGGCCTCAGCCGAGGGTGCCCGCGCCGGCGGCGACCTTCCCGGCCCGTCGCTCGCCGTCCTGCGGCTGGAACGTGCGCCGGTAGGTGATGGGTGAGACGCCGATCGCGGCGTGCAGGTGCTGGCGGAGCGAGACGGTCGTACCGAACCCGGCCCGCTGGGCGATCTGGTCGACCGGCAGGTCGCTGGCCTCCAGCAGCCGCCGGGCCAGGTCGACGCGCTGCACGGTGAGCCAGCGGCCGGGGCTCATCCCGACCTCCTCGCGGAACCTCCGGCTCAGCGTCCGCACGCTCATCCCGGCACGCGCGGCCAGGTCGGTGAGGGACAGCGGCCGGTCGAGGCGCTCCAGCGCCCACGCGCGTACGGGGGCGGTGCCGGTGTCGTGCGGCTCGGGCACGGGACGGTCGATGTACTGCGCCTGACCGCCGTCGCGCCACGGCGGCACCACGCAGCGCCGCGCGGCCTGGTTGGCGACCTCGCTGCCGTGGTCGCGGCGTACGACGTGCAGGCACAGGTCGACGCCCGCCGCCGCCCCGGCGGAGGTGAGCAGGTCGCCGTCGTCCACGAACAGCACCGACGGATCCAGTTCGACCCGCGGGAACATCTCCTGGAAGGCGTCCGCCTCGCCCCAGTGGGTGGTCGCGGGCCGCCCGTCGAGGAGGCCGGCCGCCGCCAGCACGAACGAACCGGTGCAGATGGACATGACGCGGGTGCCCGGCCGGATGTGCCCCAGCGCCTCGGCCAGCGCGGCCGGCAGCACGTCGTACGGGCCGTCCGACACGAACGGCGGGATCACGACCGTGTCGGCGGTGGCCAGCGTCGTCGCGTCGCGGCCGACGGAGATGGCGAAGTCGGCGGCGGTCCGCACCGGGCCGCCGTCCAGCGTGCAGGTGACCACCTCGTACAGCGGCTCGTCGCCCGGCCCGAGGGCGGCGGCGAAGATGCGGCCCGGGATGCCCAGCTCGAACGGGATCGCGCCGTCCAGCGCCAGCACGACCACGCGGTGAATGCTCATGGCCAGATCCTTTCACACGATGACATTTTGGCCACTTACGGAGAGGTGACGCCCTGCCGCAGGCTGGAGCCACAGCGGATCACTGGAGGACGAGACATGAGCACGATGCGGGCGATCGGCCAGGACACCCTTGGCGGCCCTGAGGTACTGAAACTGATCGAGGTGGACCGGCCCGAGCCGGGACTGCTGGAGGTCCTCGTACGGGTGCGCGCCGCCGGCGTGAACCCGACCGACTGGAAGGGGCGGGCGACCGGGGGACTCGCGGGCGGGGTGCCGAAGATCCTCGGGTACGACGTGTCCGGCGTCGTCGAGGCGGTCGGCCCCGGCGTGACCCTCTACGAGCCCGGCGACGAGGTCTTCGGCATGCCGCTGTTCCCGCGCCTGCCCGGCGCCTACGCCGAGTACGTGGTCGCGCCGCCGCGCCACTTCGCCCGCAAGCCCGCCTCGCTGGACCACGTGCACGCCGCCGCGCTGCCGCTGGTCTCCCTCACCGCCTGGCAGAGCCTCGTCGACACCGCGGGCCTCCAGGCCGGGCAGCGCGTGCTCGTACACGCCGCCGCGGGCGGGGTCGGGCACGTCGCGGTGCAGATCGCCAAGGCCAGGGGCGCGTACGTCATCGGCACCGCGAGCGCGTCAAAGCACGACCTCGTACGGAGCCTGGGCGCCGACGAGGTGATCGACTACCGGTCGGTCGACTTCGCCTCGGCCGTGAGCGACCTGGACGTCGTGCTGGACGCCGTCGGCGGCGACTACTCGGAGCGCTCGCTGCCGACTCTGCGGGACGGCGGCACGCTCGTTTCGATCCTGCCGGTCGGCGACGAGCTGCGCGCCGCCGCCGCGGCACGCGGCATATCGTCCGGCTGGACCCTCGTCGAGCCCGACTACTCCGGCATGAAGGAGATCGCCGCCCTGGTCGAGTCCGGGCACCTGCACGCGGAGATCGACACCGTCTTCCCGCTGGAGGAGGCCGCCAAGGCCCACGCGCTCGGCGAGACCGGGCGTACGACGGGCAAGATCGTCCTCACGGTGGACTGAGCTCGGCCGGCGCGGCGGTGGCGGCGCGTACGACGATGCCGAGGCGCCGCGCCGGCGCGGCACGGCGGGCGACGTGGAGGCGGGCGCGTGCCGAGACGAGGTCGCCGCGCGCCCGGTCCAGGTCGTGGACCAGACCGCCCCAGAACGCCCCCCACGCGCCGTGTGCCCGGTCGGAGCGGCCGCGCGCGGCCGCTCCGACCCACTCGGCGAGCCCGGCGGCGTCGCCGCCTCTGAGGGCCTCTCCCCAGCGTGCGCGGACGCGGAGCGGGGAGAGGCCTCCCAGACCAGGGTGAGCCCGTCCGTCAGACGGTCTCCAGAGCGGCGGGAGCGGCGCCGAGCCGGCGTACCTCCGGGACGGCGAGGACGAGCAGGCAGGCGGCAACGACCAGGACGGCCGCGCCGACGAGCGTCCCCGGCACCCCGGCCGCGGCGCCGAGCGGCCCCGCCAGGGCGAGGCCGACCGGGGTCAGCCCGAGCGAGGTGAGCCAGTCGTAGGCCATCACCCGCGACAGCGCCCGCGCGGGGATGTGCCGCTGGACGACGGTCAGCCAGGTGATGTTCATGAAGGCGAGCCCGCCGAAGGCCAGCCCGGCCGTCACCGAGATCAGCGCCGCGGGCGCGTGCGCGGCCAGCAGGACGAGCGGCGCCCCGACGATGGTGAGTGCCAGGTTGCAGGCGACGAGCGGCCGCCGCGGGCGTACGCGCATCGCCAGCACGGACCCCGCCACCGCGCCGATCGCCGCGCCCTGCGTGATGACGCCCCAGGCGAACTGGCCGCCGAGCGCGGTCACCGCGACGAGCGGGCCGAGGGTGTTGAAGCAGGCGCTGATCAGGTTCCAGACCGCGTGGGCGATCAGGTTGGTCCAGTACCAGCGGTGGCGCCTCAGCTCGGCCCAGCCGCCGGCCAGCTCGGCCCAGAACCCCTCGCGCGGCGCGGGCTCGTACTCGACGCGCAGCAGCGCCAGCGTGCCGACGCTGACCGCGAACGTCGCCGCGTCGAACAGGAACGCCCATCCGGCGCCGGCCGTGACGACCAGCGTCGTCGCGAGCAGGGGGCCGAGCACGCGGCTCGCCTGCCGCGACGCCTGTGTCAAGGCGTTGGCCTGCTGAAGGTGTGCGGCGTCCACGGTGGCGGGGATCAGCCCGTCCGCGGCCGGCATGAAGAACGCCGACGCGGCGCCGGAGAGCGCCGACAGCGCCGCCAGGTGGCCGATGCGGATGGACCCGCTGAGGAGCTCGACGCCGATCGCCGTCTGGGCGAACAGGTTCACGGCGTCGGCGGCGAGCATCACGCGCTGGCGCGGCAGCCGGTCCGCCCACACGCCCCCGGCCAGCACCAGGAGCAGGCGCGGGATCGCCGCCGCCGCGAGCACGAGGCCGAGGTCGGTGGCCGAGCCGGTGGCCTTGACGACCGCGAGTGCCAGCGCGATCGGCGTGATGGCGTCGCCGAGACTCGACAGGGTCTGGCCGGACCACAGCAGCCGGAACCTGCGGTCCGTGAGGGGAGAGAGCATGGCGGTGACGGTACTACGAAGTCGTACTATCCGAAAACGTATTATCCGAATCGGGTAATACTGGCCGCATGGAAACGGACTCGGTCGACCGGCACGTCGAGCAGTGGCTTCCCGAACTGCCGGACCTCGACCCGCGGACCGAGGCGATCGTGACGCGCATGCAGCTGATCGTCCGTTACCTGCGCGTCCACAAGGAGAGGGTCTTCAAGGAGCACGGGCTCCAGATCTGGGAGTGGGAGCTGCTGCGCGCCCTGCGCCGCGGAGGCGAGCCGTACCGCGCCGCCCCCACCGCCCTGGCCGAGGAGACCGGCGTGCCCGCCACCACGATGACGAGCCGCCTGAACCGCCTGGAGGAACGCGACTTCGTCATCCGCGTGAACGACCCCGCCGACCGCCGCCGCCTCCTCGTGGAACTGGCCCCCGCCGGGCACACCGCCTGGGAGCAGATGATGAGCAGCCAGGACCGGGTCGAGAAGGAACTCATGACCGCCCTCACCACCGACCAGCAGGACCGCCTGGCCGACCTCCTGCGCCCCCTGATGCGGCACGTGGACGCGCGGACCTGACCAGGTACAGTCCCCGTCGTGAAGGAGCACACAATGCAGCCAGCACAGGACGAGCCGGGCCACCCTCACCTGGCGGAACTACGCGAATCCATCGAGCGCGGCGGCGCGCCGAAGTACCACGAGGCCAACGCCGGCAAGGGCAAGCTGTTCGCGCGTGAGCGCATCGGCCTGCTCGTCGACGCCGGGTCGTTCGTCGAGGACGGCGTCTACGCCAACGCCCTCGCCCGCGACCTGCCCGCCGACGGCGTCGTCACGGGCACCGCGACGATCGACGGGCGTCCGGTCGCGCTGATGGCCAACGACTCGACGGTCAAGGCCGGGTCCTGGGGCGCGCGCACGGTCGAGAAGATCATCAGGATCATCGAGCGCGCGTACGCCACCCGGGTTCCCATGGTCTACCTGGTCGACTCGGCCGGCGCGCGGATCACCGACCAGGTCGACATGTTCCCCGGCCGCCGGGGCGCGGGCAAGATCTTCCATACCCAGGTGCGGGCGAGCGGCGCGATTCCGCAGGTCTGCGCCCTGTTCGGGCCGAGTGCGGCGGGGGGCGCCTACATCCCCGCCTTCTGTGACTTCGTGGCGATGGTGGACGGCAACGCCTCGATGTACCTCGGCAGCCCGCGCATGGTGGAGATGGTGGTCAAGGAGAAGACCACGCTGGAGGAGATGGGCGGCGCCAAGATGCACTGCTCGGTCTCCGGCTGCGGGCACTTCCTGGCCAAGGACGAGCCCATGGCGCTCGGCGCCGTACGCGACTTCCTGTCCTACCTGCCGACCCACTGGGAGCAGCGGCCCCCGGCGGCGGAGGCGCGCGACCCCAAGCCGATCGACCTGCGCAAGCTGGTCCCGGCCAGCGAGCGCGTCGCCTTCGACATGCGCCGCTACGTCAAGGGCCTGCTCGACGAGGACTCCTTCTTCGAGATCCACAGCCTGTGGGCGAAGGAGCTGGTCGTGGGCTTCGGGCGGCTCGACGGCGAGGTCGTCGGCGTCGTCGCGAACAACCCGATGTTCAAGGGCGGCGTGCTGTTCGTCGACTCGGCGGACAAGGCGACCCGGTTCATCGAGCTGTGCGACGCCTTCAACGTTCCGCTGATCTTCCTGTCCGATGTGCCCGGGTTCATGGTCGGCACCTCGGTCGAGCGGCAGGGCATCATCCGGCACGGAGCCAAAATGATCAGCGCCGTGTCGCGCGCCACGGTGCCCAAGATATGCGTAGTTGTCCGGAAAGCGTACGGCGCTGGTCTCTACGCGATGGCGGGTCCGGGCTTTGACCCCGACGCCACTCTTGCGTTGCCCACCGCGAAGATCGCCGTAATGGGTGCGGAAGCGGCAGTGAACGCCGTCTATTACAACAAGATCATGGCGATCGAAGATCCTCAGGAGCGCGAGGCGTACATCGAGAAACTGCGCGCCGAGTACGAGGAGGACATCGATATCGTGCGCCTGGCAGGCGAACTCGTCATCGACGCGATCATCGAACCCGAAGATCTACGGGCCGAACTCACGCGCCGGTTCGCGGCGGCGCGCGACAAGGATCGATCGTTCTCACACCGGCGGCACGGGGTCACCCCCGTGTGAAAGTCGCGGCATTTAACTCTCATTAGCGCGGGTTTGGCGTATTCGTTGGAGTTCTATGACTGGCAAATCGCAGGTCAAGCCCCCTCTACTGCGGGGGAAACGTTCTTGAATGGCTCTACGATCGGTTCATGACCTCAGTACTGCTCGCCGAGGACGACACGTCCATCTCCGAGCCTCTCGCCAGAGCGTTGCGGCGGGAGGGATACAACGTCGAAGTGAGCCCCGACGGTCCGCAGGCCCTCGAACGGGCGCTCGGAGGCGGGGTGGATCTGATCGTGCTTGACCTCGGGTTGCCCGAACTCGACGGCCTGGAGGTGGCCCGCCGGGTCCGGGCCGAGGGTCACGGGGTGCCGATCCTCATCCTCACGGCACGTGCGGATGAGGTGGACACCGTCGTGGGCCTCGACGCCGGAGCCGACGACTACGTCACCAAGCCGTTCAGGCTGGCGGAGTTGCTCGCCCGAGTCCGGGCGCTGCTCCGCCGTGGCAGCACCGAGACGCCCATCGTGCAGGGGGTTCGGATCGATGCCGAGTCCCGCCGGGCCTGGATGGGCGACCAGGAGCTTCAGCTCACGACCAAGGAGTTCGACCTGCTGCGCGTGCTCGTACGCGACGCCGGCAAGGTCGTCACCCGTGAGCAGATCATGCGCGAGGTGTGGGATACCAACTGGTGGGGTTCCACCAAGACCCTCGACATGCACATCTCCTGGTTGCGCAGAAAGCTCGGGGACGACGCGGGGAGCCCCCGCTACATCACGACCGTGCGCGGGGTGGGATTCCGCTTCGAACGCGGCGACTGACCCGGCTATGAGAGGGACCCCCCATGAGGCGACGGCTGCTGCTCTCGACGCTGGCCGTCGCGGTGGTCTCCGTGCTCCTGCTCGGCATACCGCTGGCGTACTCGACCGAACGCTTGATCTACGACGAGGCGCAGCAGCAGGTCGAGCGGGAGGCGGCGACCGTCGTCGCCGGCGTCGACCTCCGTCAGGAGATGCGCCAGTCGATCACGGGTGACCAGATCGCCAAGGAGTTCCCCGGCCGCTACATCGTCGTGTCCATGGCCGATGGCACGGTGATCGCGGCCGGTGCTCCGCCGGCGAAGCGCGCGCACGTGATCACCAAGGTGGCGACCAGCGACCACGGCATCCGGGTCCAGGTCTCTCGGGACGCGAACGACGTCGAGGCCGACGCCGTTCGTACGTTCCTGCTCATCGGCAGCCTCGTCGTCCTCGGCGTCGGCGTCGCGGTCGGCCTGGCGATGGTGCAGGCGCGCAAGCTCACGCTGCCGCTGGAGGACCTCGCCGAGACCGCCGAGCGGCTCGGCTCGGGCAACGCGCGCCCGCGACGGCGGCGCTACGGCGTGGCCGAGGTCGACCGGGTCGCCGAGGTGCTCGACCGCAGCGCCGTGCGCATCGCCGACCTGCTCGCCGCCAGCCGTGAGTTCGCCTCCGACGCCAGCCACCAGCTCCGTACGCCGCTGACCGCGCTGTCGATGCGGCTGGAGGAGATGGTCGAGGCCGCGGAGTACCCCGACGTCGTCCGCGAGGAGGGCGTGGCCGCCGCCGCGCAGGTCGAGCGCCTCGCGGCGGTCGTCGAGCAGCTCCTGGCCCGTGCCAAGCACGACCCGACCGGCGACGCCGCCCCGATCGGCGTGGACGACATCGTCGCCCAGCAGGTCGAGGAATGGGCTCCGGTCTTCCGCCGCGAGGGCCGCCACCTGGGCATGTCCGGAGCGCGCGGCCTGACGGCCGTGGTGAGCCCCGGCGGGCTGTCGCAGATCGTTGCGACGCTCCTGGACAACTCCCTGGTCCACGGCGACGGCCAGGTCACGATCCACACCAAGGAGACGGCGACGTCGATCGTGGTGGAGGTCGGAGACGAGGGCACGGGCGTGCCGGCGGAGCTGGAACGCCGGGTGTTCGACCGCAACGTCAGCGGCCGTCAGGGCACCGGCCTGGGGCTCTACCTGGCACGGTCGCTGGCCACGGCCGACGGCGGACGGCTGGAGCTCGTACGCTCACGGCCGGCCGTCTTCGCGATCTTCCTGCGCAAGCGCGAGGAGGCGCTGCTCGCCAAGGAGCGGGTCGTGATCGGCCCCGCCTGAGTCAGCGGCTACGCCTGGCCTGACCGGCCGGTATCCGGATCTCTTCGTGGGCGCCGGGCTCGGAAGGGTCCGCGTCCTCGGCCTCCGGAAGGCCGGTGTGCGGGTCGACCGGCGGAGCGGTCACCGGCAGGAACACCCACTTCTTGTACGCCCAGTAGCGGAACAGCGTGGCGACGCCGGTGCCGATGACCTGCGAGATGTTGTACGCGAGGCCGCTCTGGATGCCCATGACGTAGTGCGTGACGCCGATGAACACCCAGGTGATCACCAGGCCGATGCCGTTGAAGACGAAGAACAGGATGTACTCGCGGCCCAGGCCCGCCGTGTCGCGGTGGCGGAAGGTCCAGTAGCGGTTCGCGAAGTAGGAGAATGTCGTGGCGACGGCCGTGCCGATGCCGAACGAGCTCAGCGGCCCCATGCCGACGACCAGGTGAAGGGTGTCGGAGATGCCGATGGTGATGATGAAGTTGAGGACGCCGATCACACCGAACTTCGCCAGCTCGTGAACAAGATGGGAAAAACGGCGATAAAGATTTACGGCGATTCTCACGAAGGAGACCTTTCGTTTGGGGTTGCGGCTCGTTCACGCATCCTCAGCAGGCCCGCAACTCTGCATACCCCCGGCACGACGAGGATAGACGGCATTCGTGGCAGCATGTGCCTGTGGTCCCCGATTCTGGCAGCCGCCGACCGCGGCCGCCGGAGTCTATGAGGATCCGGCGCATGTCTCTCCGACCGAGGTGATCATGGACTACCGGCTCGACGACGAGCACGAGACTCTCCGCAAGACCGTCGAGGGCTTCGCCCGCGACGTCGTGGCCCCGCAGGCCGCGCAGCTCGACGAGGATCAGGAGTTTCCGTACGGCATCGTGCGCCAGATGGGCGACATGGGGCTGTTCGGGCTGCCGTTCCCCGAGGAGTACGGCGGGATGGGGGGAGACTACTTCGCCCTGTGCCTGGCCCTTGAGGAGCTCGCCAGGGTCGACTCGTCGGTCGCGATCACGCTTGAGGCGGCCGTGTCGCTCGGCGCGATGCCGATCTACAGGTTCGGCACCGAGGAGCAGAAGCAGACCTGGCTGCCCGACCTGGTGGCGGGCCGCGCGCTCGGAGCCTTCGGGCTGACCGAGCCCGGCGGCGGCACCGACGCCGGCGCCACGCGTACGACCGGCAAGCTGGTCGACGGCGAGTGGGTGATCAACGGCACCAAGTGCTTCATCACCAACTCCGGCACCGACATCACGCGTCTCGTCACGGTGACCGCCGTGACGGGCGAGCGCGAGATCTCCTCGATCATCGTGCCGACGCCCCGCGAGGGCCTCACCGTCGCGCCGAAGTACTCCAAGGTCGGCTGGCACGCCTCCGACACGCGCGAGCTGTCGTTCAGCGACTGCCGGGTACCTGAGGAGAACCTCCTCGGCACCCGAGGCCGCGGCTACGCCAACTTCCTGTCGATCCTCGACGAGGGCCGCATCGCGATCTCCGCGCTCGCCACCGGCCTCGCCCAGGCCTGCCTCGACGAGTCGGTCAAGTACGCGAAGGAACGCACCGCCTTCGGCGCGCCGATCGGCAAGAACCAGGCCATCGCCTTCAAACTGGCCGACATGGAGGTGCGCACGCACACCGCGCGCCTCGCCTGGTACCGCGCCGCCGAGCTGATGCTGCGCGGCGAGCCGTTCAAGAAGGAGGCGGCGATCGCGAAGCTGTACTCCTCGGAGGTCGCGGTGACCAACGCGCGCGAGGCCACCCAGATCCACGGCGGGTACGGCTTCATGAACGAGTACCCGGTCGCACGGCACTGGCGCGACTCGAAGATCCTTGAGATCGGCGAGGGCACCTCTGAGGTGCAGCGCATGCTGATCGCCCGTGAACTGGGCTTCTGACCTACGACGATAGGCTGCGGGAGTGACGGACAGTCGAGACATACCCGCCGTCGGCATGGTCGGCGGCGGCCAGCTCGCCCGTATGACCCAGCAGGCGGCGATCGCGCTCGGCGTGACGCTACGGGTGCTGAGCGACAGCGCCCACGCGTCCGCCGCGCGCGTGATCTCCGACGTCAGCGTCGGCGACGACCGCTCGCTCGACGACCTGCGGGCGTTCGCCAAGGCGAGCGACGTGGTGACCTTCGACCACGAGCACGTCCCCGGCGAGTACATCCACGCGCTGGAGGAGGCGGGCACGCCGTGCCGGCCCGGCGCCGCCGCCCTGCTGCACGCCCAGGACAAACGGGTCATGCGCGAGCGGCTCGCCGAGCTGGGCGTGCCGGTGCCGAGGTTCACACCTGTTTCGACGATCGAGGACCTCGAAGAGTTCGGCGCCTGGCCGGTCGTGCTCAAGGCCGCACGTGGCGGCTACGACGGCAAGGGCGTCTGGTTCTGCTCGTCGCCGGCGGAGGCGCGTGACGTGGTCGCGCGGGCGTCCGCCGAGGGCATCGCCCTGCTCGCCGAGGAGCGCGTGCCGTTCCGCCGCGAGCTGTCCGCGGTGGTCGCGCGCTCGCCGTACGGCCAGGGCGCGGCGTACCCCGTCGTGGAGACCGTCCAGGAGGACGGCATCTGCGTCGAGGTCATCGCGCCCGCGCCGGGCCTGCGCGACGAGCTCGCCGAGGAGGCCCAGGCCCTCGCCCTGCGGATCGCCGACGCGCTCGGCGTGACCGGCGTGCTGGCGGTCGAGCTGTTCGAGACCGACCGGGGTCTGCTGGTCAACGAGCTGGCCATGCGCCCGCACAACTCCGGCCACTGGACCATCGAGGGCTCGCGCACCTCACAGTTCGAACAGCACCTGCGGGCCGTCCTCGACCTGCCGCTGGGCGCCACGACGCCGACCGCGCCGTACACGGTCATGGCCAACGTCCTCGGCGGCGACGATCCCCGTATCTACCCGCGCTACATCCACGTGATGGCCCACGACCCGGCCGTGAAGGTGCACTTCTACGGCAAGGAGATCCGTCCAGGCCGCAAGATCGGCCACGTGACGGCGATGGGCGACGACCTGCCGGCCGTACGCGAACGCGCCCGCCACGCGGCCGACTACCTGCGCTGGGGGCCCCGTTGAGCGTCGCCGTCGTGATGGGCAGTGACTCGGACTGGCCGGTGATGAAGGCCGCCGCCGAGGCCCTGGAGGAGTTCGACGTCGCGTACGAGGCGGACGTCGTCTCGGCCCACCGCATGCCCCACGAGATGATCGCGTACGGCGAGTCGGCCGCGTCACGTGGCATCGAGGTCATCATCGCTGGCGCGGGCGGCGCGGCCCACCTACCGGGCATGCTCGCCGCCGTGACCCCGCTGCCGGTGATCGGGGTGCCGGTGCCGCTGAAGTACCTGGACGGCATGGACTCCCTGCTGTCGATCGCCCAGATGCCGGCCGGCGTACCGGTCGCGACGGTGGCCATCGGCAACGCCCGCAACGCGGGCCTCCTCGCCGTACGCATCCTCAGCGTCGCGGACAAGGCGCTGCGCGAACGCATGGAACGCTTCCAGGCCGACCTGAAGGCGACCGCGGAGGCCAAGGGCGCCCGCCTGCGCGAGAGCCTCTAACCCGGTCCTTGCCAGGTCACGATGTTCCCGAGCGATACGGGCCGTGGGGTCGGGGCTATGACCCCACGGTCGCACCGGTCTTCCGTTAACCCTTTGCCGAGGAACCGATGGTCCGGCTAGGTTCGCCCAAGCCGTCCATGGTGGTCCGGACCGGCACTGTCGACGAGGAGGTGTGGAGCACATGCGCACGAGTGTCCAGCAGGTGAGGCCGCGTACTGACCTTTGCCACCTCCTCACGACGGAGACACCTTGTCGCTTCGCATCACCCCGCTGACCGACTCCGCTCACGGGGCGCACAGCCGACGCCTCGCGTGGCTGGCGTCCGACGCCGATTCCATCCCCGTTGGGACGGCCTTTCTGCGCCTGTTCGATGGCGGACAAGAGCACTTGGCCGAACTGACCCTCCACGTCCACCCCGCGGAGCGCCGCAAGGGCGTCGGCTCCAGACTCCTCGACGCCGCCGCGGCCGCCGCCCGGGACAACGCCCGACGCCGCGTCAGCGCGCAGGCCAAGGCCGGATCGCCCGGCAGTCACTTCCTTCCGGCCCACGGCTTCCGCAAGGTGCTCACCTTGAGATTCGCCCGCCTGCCACTGGCCGACGTGGCCCCCACCGCCCTGGCCGAGATCATCGAGCGTCCGCACCCCGGCTACCGGCTGGCGTCATGGCAGGGAACCGTCCCGGACGACCTCGCCCAGACGTTTGCCGCCTCACGCCGCGCCATGGACGACATGCCCATGGAAGACACCGACTACGGCACCGTGACCTGGGACGTGGACCGGGTCCGGGCCGCGGCGAAGGCCGTGCGAGACCGCGGAGACCAGCTGCACACGGTCGTTGCCATCGACACGACCGACGGCTCGATCGCCGGGTTCACAGAACTCGTCGTCCCCGGCAACGGCACAGGTGATGGCCAGCACTACGGCACCGGCGTGCTGCCCGAGCACCGCGGACACGGCCTCGGCCGATGGATGAAGGCCGAGTCGATCCGACAAGCCCACGGGCGCTATCCAGACCTCGGCGGCCTCCTGACCGACTCCGCCGACAGCAACACGCACATGAGACACATCAGCGACAGCCTCGGCTATGTACCCATACACACGACAGTCCAGTACCAGCTCGACCTGTAGCGACAAATAGACGACGGGCCGGACCTGGTCCGGCCCGTCGGCACTTTCACGGCAGGCCCCAGGCCTTGCGACTAGAGCCGTCGCCATTCGATGGCGGGGCAGTGGTCCATGACGACGTCGATGCCCGCGGCCCGTACGCGCTGGGCGGCGGGCTCGTCGATCACGTTCAGCGGGAACCACACCGCGCGTACCTCGCCGTCCTCGCGCGCGCCGTACGACGTGAACAGCTTGATCGCCTCGTCGGCGACCTCGCCGGCGTGGGCCGCGCGGCGGTAGACCGCGACGACGTTCACCCTCCCTGGGGCGGCCGGCAGGTCCGCGACGCCCGGCTCGCCGAGGACCGTTTCGGCGCTCGGGTGGACCGGCACGATCGTCTTGCCGTGCGACTGGACCAGGCGGGCTATGCCGTACGCGGTCCGGCCGGGGTTGTCGCGGAGACCGACGAACGCCCATGTCCTCGAATCCGACAGGACACTGCGGATGACGGCCTCGTCCGAGCGGGAGTCGTTCATGACTCCCTCAACCCCGGCCGGACTCAGGGCCTTCCCAGCGCCCTGTAGTGCCAGCCGGCGGCGCGCCATCGCTCGGGGTCGAGCGCGTTGCGGCCGTCGACGATGTTGCGCTCGGCGACCACGTCGCCGAGGGCGTCGGGGTCCATCTCGCGGAACTGGGCCCACTCGGTGAGCAGCAGGACGACGTGGGCGCCGTCCGCGGCGTCCTGGGCGGAGTCGCCGTACGTCAGCTCGGGGTGGGCCTTGCGCGCGTTGTCCAGGGCCTGGGGGTCATAGACGGTGACCTGGCCGCCCTGCGCGCGGATGGACGTCGCCACGTCGAGGGCGGGCGAGTCGCGGATGTCGTCGGAGTTGGGCTTGAAGGCGGCGCCGAGCACGCCGACCGTACGGCCGATGAAGGACCCGCCGAGCAGCTCGCGCGCCAGGTCGACCATGCGGATGCGGCGGCGGATGTTGATCGCGTCGACCTCGCGCAGGAACGACAGCGCCTGGTCGACGCCGAGCTCGCCGGCTCGGGCCATGAAGGCGCGGATGTCCTTCGGGAGGCAGCCGCCGCCGAAGCCGAGGCCGGCGCCGAGGAACTTGCCGCCGATCCGGTCGTCGTGCGAGAGCGCCTCTGAGAGCTTCGTCACGTCGGCGTGCGCGGCCTCACAGACCTCGGCCATCGCGTTGATGAAGGAGATCTTGGTGGCGAGGAAGGCGTTCGCGGAGACTTTGACCAGCTCGGACGTCGGGTAGTCCGTCACGATCATGGGCACGCCGTCGGTCAGCATCGAGCTGTAGACCTCGCGGAGGACCTTCTCCGAGCGCTCGGACTGCACGCCGATGACGATGCGGTCCGGGTGCAGGGTGTCCTCGACGGCGTAGCCCTCGCGCAGGAACTCGGGGTTCCACGCGAGCTCGGCGTACTCGCCGGCCGGCGAGAGCCTGGCCAGCCGCTTCGCGAGCCGCTCCGCCGTGCCGACGGGCACCGTCGACTTGCCGACCACCAGGCAGGCGCGCGTGAGACGCGGCGCCAGCGCCGTGATCGTGTCGTCGACGTAGCTCATGTCGGCGGCGTACTCGCCGGGTTTCTGCGGTGTGCCGACGCAGACGAAGTGCACATCGCCGAACTCGGCCACCTCATCGTAGGAGGTCGTGAAGCGAAGCCGTCCGTTGTCCAGGTTGCGGCGGAGAATCGGCTCCAGCCCCGGTTCGTAGAACGGAAGCTCCCCGGCCGACAGCCGGGCGATCTTTTCGGCGTCGACATCGATGCCGAGCACCTCGAAGCCCAGGTCGGCCATGCATGCCGCGTGGGTGGTGCCCAGATATCCAGTGCCGATCACGGTCAAGCGTTGTGCCAAGGCCCTGCCTCCTTTCTTAAGAACTTGTTGCCCGACCCCACTGGCGTCCCCGCGGGCCGCTGGGCATGCTACCGGCCCTACTAGCGAGTAGGTGGACAGCGTACGATCGGCACATGACCCCAGACTTTCCCCTGTACGAACTCTCTGACGAGCACACGATGCTCCGGGAAACCGTACGGGCAGTTGCGGATGACAAGATCGCTCCGAGGGCGGCGGAGACCGACGAGAGCTCGGAGTTTCCCCAGGCTGTCTACGAGGCGCTGATCCAGGCGGATCTGCACGCCGTACACATCCCGGAGGCCTACGAAGGAGTCGGGGCCGACGCCCTGGCCACGGTGATCGTGATCGAGGAGGTCGCGCGCGCGTGCGCGGCGTCCTCCCTGATCCCCGCGGTCAACAAGCTCGGTACCGTTCCGCTGCTGCTCTCCGGATCGGAAGATCTGAAAAAACGCTACCTCAGCCCGGTGGCCCGCGGCGAGGCGCTGTTCTCGTACGCCCTGTCCGAGCCCGAGGCCGGCAGCGACGCGGCGGCCATGAAGACCAAGGCCGTACGTGACGGAGACCACTGGGTTCTCAACGGCACCAAGCGCTGGATCACCAACGCGGGCGTCTCCGACTACTACACCGTGATGGCCGTGACGGACGCCACCAAGGGCGCCCGCGGTATCTCCGCCTTCGTCGTCGAGAAGAACGACCCCGGCGTGAGCTTCGGCGCACCGGAGAAGAAGCTGGGCATCAAGGGCTCGCCGACGCGCGAGGTCATCATGGACGACGTACGCATCCCGTACGACCGTCTCGTCGGCGAGGAGGGCACGGGCTTCAAGACCGCCCTGGCCACCCTCGACCACACCCGCGTCACCATCGCCGCCCAGGCCGTCGGCATCGCGTCCGGCGCCCTCGACTACGCCATCGGGTACGTCAAGGAGCGCAAGCAGTTCGGCAAGCCCATCGCCGACTTCCAGGGCGTGCAGTTCATGATCGCCGACATGGCGATGAAGCTGGAGGCCGCACGCCAGCTGACGTACACCGCGGCGGCCAAGTCCGAACGCGCGATGGAGGGCTCCCGCGACTCGGACCTGACGTTCGTGTCGGCGGCGGCCAAGTGCTTCGCCTCCGACGCCGCCATGGAGATCACCACGGACGCCGTGCAGCTCCTGGGCGGCTACGGCTACGTACGCGACTACCCGGTCGAACGCATGATGCGCGACGCGAAGATCACCCAGATCTACGAGGGCACGAACCAGATCCAGCGCGTCGTGATGGCGCGCCAGCTCCTGAAGTAGCCCGTACTCGGTCACCGGCCGTGCGTCTCAGCGGAGAGTCGCTGAGACGCACGGTTCAACGACAACCTCGACGTTCTTATACGGCGGTTCTAGTCGCGGCGCATCTCCCGGGTGCCGCCGTCCTCGTCCGGGGGAGTGAACGGCGGGCGGCTGGAGTACGGCTGCTGGGGCCTCGGCTGTTCGTACAGCGGCGCGTCGTAGTTCGTGCGCTGGGACTCGTAGTTCGTTTCCTGGCTCGCGTACTCCTGGCCGCCGTACACCGGTTCCTGGCGGCCGTGAGCGGTTTCGCCGGAGTCCTGGATGTACGGGGTGCCGGTGTACCCGGCCGGTTCGTCGCGGGTCGTGCGGCGGTCGGCCTCCGGGCGCAGGTAGTCGGCACCGGACGACTGCGGGACGCCGTACTCATAGCCGTCGTCCGACGCCTCGCGGGCGCGCCAGCGGGACGGGAAGAACGACGCGAACAGCAACGCCACGCCCGTGTACAGCAGGAAGCCCTCTTCCTCGATCCCCGCCAGCGTGACCCGCTGCTGTTTGAACGGGAAGCGGTTGATCAGGTCGGCGGCCGTCTTCTGGGAGATGAAGAAGACCACGCCGGCCGCGGTGAGGATGAGGCCGCCGATCAGCGAGCCCAAGGGCGAGATGCGGGAGGACGCCAGCAGCGCGAACACCAGGCCCGCCGCGGCGATCAGCCCTCCGCCGATCCATTTGTCCTGTTTGTGGAACTGGATCGCGTAGCCGTGCTGGAGCCGGTAGCTGCCGAAGATCAGCAGGCCGGCGAGGGCGGCCGTGAGGACCACCCCGATGAAGAACCCCCAGGTGTGGCGAGCGCCGTTGGACATCGCTACTCCCGTAACCGAGTCGCCGCGACCCGAGCGAGCCGCGCGCGTACGCCAGGTTAGTGGTGAAATGGGGTTACTTACAGAGATTCTGCGTGGCGGTCTTCGCGTTGATCTGCTGGTCGGAGCCACCGGGCGACGTCGAAGGCGTGGCCACCTTGACTTCCTTCGGTGTTGACCAGGAGGTTCCGACGACGACCTGCAGACGGTTGCCCAGCGAGGCGACGTGCTTGATCGTCGCGCCCGGGATGGCCGCCTTCAGCGTCTTCGCGGAGTCCTCACGGCCGGTGCCGTACTGGATCACCGTCGTGTGCGTGCCGGGCCGCGCGCCCGGGACGACCGTCGTGCCGAACCCGACCTTGTGCAACTGGTGGGCCGCCTTCGCGGCGAGACCCGGGGTGCCGACGCCGTTCACCACGCGCACGTCGATCGCCGACGGCGCGACGGTCAGCGGGTTCTTCGACGCGGACGCCGACGCCGACGGAGCCGGCTTCGGCGGCTGGATGATCGGCTTGTCGTCCTCGATCTCCTGGAACAGCGCGTCGCCGGACTTTTGGTCCCACAGCACCGTCGACTGCTGCGCGCCGCCCAGCGGCGTCATGTAGTTGGAGTTGGACAGCGGCACCGTCGTGAAGGCGATGCTGTCGGTGCTCATGCCGCGCATCTGCATCGCGAGCGAGGTCAGCGTGCCCTTCGACAGGCCCTTGTCGGCGCGTACGGCGTCGAGCGAGGCGCTGAGGAACGCCGGGAACTTCGTCGGCTCGCTCAGCGCCTTGTGGATGACCGCCGACATGAACTGCTGCTGCCGGTCGATGCGGCCGAGGTCGCTGCCGCCGGTCAGCGTGTAGCGGGCGCGGGAGTACGCGAGCGCGGTCGGCCCGTCGACGTTGCTGGTGCCGGCGGGCAGGCGCAGGCCGCTCTTCGGGTCGTTGATCGCCTGCGGGGTGCAGACGGTGACGCCGCCGAGGGCGTTCACGACCTTGAGGAAGCCGAGGAAGTTCACCTCGATGTAGTGGTCGATGTGCACACCGGTCGCGCGCTCGACGGTGGACACCGTCAGCGTCGGGCCGCCGTACATGTAGGACCAGTTGAGCTTGCCCTGGCGCTCGCCGACCTGGGTGCCCTTGGCGCCCTCGGAGCCGTTGGAGTGGTGGGACGGGATCGTCACCAGGGAGTCGCGCGGCAGGCTGACGACGGTCACCTTGTCGTGCTTGGACGAGATGTGGAGCAGCATCATCGTGTCGGAGCGCTGGCCGCCGACCTTGCCGAGGTGCAGGTCGGAGATCTGCTTGGAGGTCAGCCCCTCGCGCCGGTCGACGCCGGCGAGGAGGATGTTCATCGAGCCCTCGGGCCCGGAGTCGGGGCGGTTCTTCAGCCCGTCGAAGGCGTCGACGCGGCGGACGCTGCCGAGGACGTAGTCCTGGAAGACCCAGCCGCCGCCGGAGAACAACAGCACGGCGGCGGACATCGCCGCGGTCGTCAACAGGCCGCGCCGCTGGCGGCGCGCGCCGTCACCGGAGACCTTGTGTGTCTGCCGATCGAGCTCGACGCGGGTGGACTCGGGGGCGCCGAGCGCGACACCCTCGCCTTCCTGACCGGCGTCTTCGTCGCCGGGAGCACCCGGACGGGGCCGGAAGTACCGCTCCTGCGGGTCGGAATCGGCGTCGTCTGCCATGACGGCTTCGGCTCCCCAGAGTGCGAAGTGTGGCCTCTATTGCGGCGTTCAGCGCGTTCGTACAGTACCGTGGCGCCGTCATGAATCCCTCGTCTAACACACCCCTCGCCGGAAACCGTGCCTGGCCGGCGGTGTCTGTGATCATGCCCGTCCTCAACGAGGAGCGTCATCTCGCGGAGGCGGTCCACGCCGTTCTCACCCAGGAGTATCCGGGTGAGCTGGAGCTCGTCCTCGCGATCGGCCCCTCCCGCGACCGTACGCAGGAGATCGCCGAGAAGCTCGCCGCGGACGACTCACGGATCATCGTGGTGCCGAACCCCACGGGACGTACCCCCCACGGGCTCAACGCCTGCATCAAGGCCTCCCAGTACTCCATCGTCGTACGCGTCGACGGCCACTCGCTGCTGCCGTCGGACTACGTACTCGCCGCGGTGGAGACGCTGGAGGCCACCGGAGCCGACAACGTCGGCGGGCTCATGGCCGCCGAGGGCGTCACGTCGTTCGAGAAGTCGGTGGCGCGCGCCATGACCTCCAAGATCGGCATCGGTAACGCGCCGTTCCACACCGGAGGCGGCGAGGGCGAGGCCGAGACGGTCTACCTCGGCTCGTTCCGGCGTACCGCGCTCGACCGCGTCGGCGGCTACGACGAGACGTTCGTGCGCGCCCAGGACTGGGAGATGAACCACCGCATCCGCCAGACCGGCGGCAAGGTGTGGTTCACGCCGCGCATGCACGTCACGTACCGGCCGCGCCCGGACGTACGCGCGCTCGCCAAGCAGTTCTTCCACACCGGCCGCTGGCGGCGGGTCGTGGGCCGCGAGCACCAGGGCACCCTGAACCTCCGCTACCTCGCGCCGCCGATCGCCGTCGTCGCCATCGTCGGCGGTGTCATCGCGGGCGCGCTGGGGTTCTGGCCGGCCTGGATCCTGCCCGGCGGGTACGCCCTGGCGATCATCGCAGGGTCCGTGCCGACCGGCCGCGGCCTGCCGCTCGGCGCCTGGCTCCGCCTGCCGCTCGTGTACGCGACGATGCACCTGTCCTGGGGGACCGGATTCCTGCTCAGCCCGCCGAACCTCGGTCGCTCTCACGACACGTGATCTGCTCGGCGATCAGCAGATCGACCGGATGCGTCACCTTGATGTTCTGTTCACTGCCCGGGACGACCACGATGGGAACCCCGGGCAGATAGCGGTGCACCACGCCGCAGTCGTCGGTCGGCGCGCTCTCGGCGAACCCCGGGTCGGCCAGCGCCAGCTCGTACGCCGCGCGGATCGTCGCCAGCCTGAACCCCTGCGGCGTCTGGAACCTCCGCAGGCTCGCGCGGCGCGGCATCTCCACGACGCGGTCGTCCTCCACCATCACGACCGTGTCCGAGGAGGGCACGGCGACCGCGACCGACTCGGCGGAGTCCAGCGCCGCGACGCAGTCGGCGATGATGCGGCCGTCGACGAACGGCCGGGCGGCGTCGTGGAAGAGAACCTTGCACTCGCCGGGCAGCTCCGCGAGGACCGCCAGCGCACGCAGCGTCGACTCGGTACGGCTGGTGCCGCCCTCGATGACGCGCGCGACCTTCGCGTACGGTTTCGCGATCAGCTCGGCCTCGCCGACGTAACCCGAGGCCATCACGACGATGATCTCGTCGATCTCCGCGGCGGCGTCGAACGCCCCGATCGCGCGGGCGAGGATCGGCACGCCGGCCACTCTCGCGAGCTGTTTGGGCGCCTCTAGACCGAGCCGCTGACCGGTTCCACCGGCCAGGACGACCGCAACCCTCTTCATGGGCCCGCACTCTACTGTCACCACGCGAGCTATCCGGGTCGGCGTCGGCTGTAGCCTATGGGGACTTTCGTCCAGCCACGAGCTGAACAGATGTTCAACACGAGGCGGCGACTAGGCGACGGTCACGATATGGTCGGCGCTCGCGTCTCGCGGCTTTCCGCCGGAGGCGACTCCCCACCCCAGACCTGAAGGACTGTGAGATGACGTTCGGAGGGCGCCGATGACCTTGGCAGTGGTAGTCGCGACCGAAACGGTCGCGTCCGGGTCCACACCGACGGCCGGACTGACGCTGCGGAGTGGCTCCGTAATCGGACAGTTGCTCGGCCAGCTCGAATCCCTGGATCTCGGAGACCGCCGGGTCATCGCCCGTCCAGAGCTCGCCGCCGAATTGCGGGATCACGGTTGTGACGTCGTCGAGTCCAAGGGACTCGCCGACGACCTTCGTGAGCTCGCACGCATCGCGCGTGCCGCGAATGAGCCCATGCTCCTCGTGCACGGCGATTTCGTTGCCCATCGCGAGCTGCTCGCGCAGCTCGTCCTCAACGCGAAAGCCCCGGTCAACGCGGTCATCACGCGCCAGCAGCCGGGCATCGACACGCCCAACCGCTCGGTGCTGAAGACCCGCAAGGGCCGCATCACCTCCGCGGGCAGCCCGTACCACCAGGTCACGGACCCCAACGCCATCTTCGAAGGCGCGCTGCGCGTCGCCGCCGAGGAGACCGTCACGCTGGCGAACGCCGCCGACGAGCTGGCCGCTCTGGTGGACGCCCCCGGCGCCCTCACCGAGATCAGCCCGGTCCGTCTGCTGTGGAAGACGCCGGAGGACACTCTTGAGGACCGCATCGGTCCTGCCGGCCCGGCTCGCGACGCGATCCTGACCAGCACGCCGACGACCGGCGACGATGCCCTCGCCCTGCTGCTCGTCGGCATGGTGCGCTCGGGCGTCAAGGTCACCGGCCGTGCGATGCCGTCCCTTCAGTCCGTGCGCGTGCTCGACCAGGCCCAGGCCGACGCCGCCCAGGAGGGCCTCGACGCCGTCAACGAGGACGACGTACGGCTCAGCGCGGCGGTCAAGAACAACGACGGCTTCTTCACCACGTACGCGGTGAGCACCTACTCCCGCTACATCGCCCGCTGGTGCTCCAAGCGCGGCTGGACCCCCAACGGCGTCACCGCGATCTCCATGGGGATCTCGGTCGTCGCGGCCGGGTTCTTCTCGTACGGCCAGCGCTGGAGCATGGTCGTCGGCGCGGTGTGCCTCTACTTCGCGTTCGTCTTCGACTGCGTGGACGGGCAGCTCGCCCGCTACACGCGGCAGTTCAGCACCCTCGGTGCCTGGCTCGACGCGACGTTCGACCGCGCCAAGGAGTACACGGTGTTCGCCGGTCTCGCGGCGGGCTCCACCGCCGCCGTGGCGACGAGCTCGGTGCACGGCGGCGACGTGTGGTGGCTCGCCATCACCGCCCTGACCGTGCAGACCTGCCGGCACATGGTGGACTTCGCGTTCGGCGCGTCCAAGCGCCGTCTGCCTCCGGAGCCGATCCCCGTGCTCCCGCTGGCGATGCCGGACGACCGGGTGCTCGACCTGCCCGAGCCGTCCAGGAGCCGCCCGAAGGGCCACGGCCTGAGCCACTTCGCCGTCTGGCTGTCGGCGCGCTCGGAGAAGGTCCGGATCTTCCACTGGTTCAAGAAGATCATCGTGCTGCCGATCGGCGAGCGGTTCGCGCTGATCGCGCTCACGGCCGCGATCTTCAACGCCGAGGTGACGTTCATCAGCCTGCTCACGTGGGGTGGCATCGCCGCCGCCTACACGGTCATCGGACGTTTCCTCCGCTCGCTGACCCAGCCGAGGTCGACCGCGCTGTGAACCGGACTTTGACGATTGACGAAGGGTTGAGCGAGCGATGAGCACGGAGCCAACCCGCCGCAGCGAGCGGAGTGGACGGCTGAGGAACGAAGCCGTCCGCGTAGCGAGTGAGAAGGGTTTGAGCGACCGATGAGTACAGTGCTTCCGGGCGGCATGGCGCCGGGCGCCCCCGTGCAGAGGTCGGAAGACGACGAGGACCGCCTGATCTACCAGACCAGCCGTCTCGTCGCGTACCGCGACGACGGTCCGATCGCGCGGATCCTCGGCCGGCTCACCAAGGGACAGCTCCCGCCGCTGCTGCCGCTGATCGTGGCCGCCGTGGTCACGAGCATCCTGCTGGCCACCGGCGTGAGCGGCCAGACCAGTCCGGCGATCTTCTCCCCGGTGCTGGTCCTGCTGCTGGCCGGTCCCGGCTCGACGCACCGGCACACGGGGCGCCTCGACTGGCTCGTCCCGCCGATCATGCGCGCGATCGAGTACGGCTACCTGGCGACGCTGGGCTTCGCCCACGGCGTCTCCAAGCCGCTCGTGTACGCCTTCATCGGCGTCCTCGCCTACCACCACTACGACACCGTCTACCGCACCCGGCAGCGGCTGTGGCCGGCGAAGTGGGTGTTCGTCGCGGGCATCGGCTGGGAAGGCCGCATGATCATCGCGGCCGTCGCGACCCTGGCCGGCGTACTGCCGATCGCCATCGCGGCCATGACCGTCTATCTCGGCCTGCTGTTCGGCATCGAGAGCGTCTACACCTGGGTCCGTACGGGCACGGGCAGCGGGGTCATGATCAACCTTGAGGAAGAAGAGGAGGCCGGATCATGATCGGCATGGTTCTCGCGGCCGGAGCGGGGCGCAGGCTCCGCCCGTACACCGACACACTGCCCAAGGCCCTGGTTCCGGTCGACGGTGACACGACGATCCTGGACATCGCGCTCGGCAACCTCGCCGAGGTCGAGCTGACCGACGTCGTCATCGTCGTCGGCTACTGCGCCGGCGCGGTCGAGGTGCGCAAGGCGGCGCTGGAGTCCAAGTACGGCGTCGACATCACCCTCGTGCACAACGACAAGGCCGAGGAGTGGAACAACGCCTACTCCATGTGGATGGCGCGCGAGTACTTCGCCGAAGGCATCCTCATGGTCAACGGCGACACCGTCCACCCGGTCGGCGTCGAGCGCACGCTCCTCGACAACCGCGGCCCGGACATGCTGCTGGCCGTCGACGACGTCAAGAAGCTCGCCGACGAGGAGATGAAGGTCATCCTCGACGGTGACGGCAACCTCAAGCGCATCACCAAGCTGATGGACCCCTCCGAGGCCGGCGGCGAGTACATCGGCGCCACCCTCCTGGAGCCGGCCGCGGCCGGGCCTCTCGCCGACGCGCTGAAGGCGACCTGGGAGCGCGACCCCGACCTGTACTACGAAGACGGCTACCAGGAGCTGGTGAACCGCGGCGGCAGGATCGCGGTCGCCCCGATCGGCGCCGTCGACTGGGTCGAGGTCGACAACCATGACGACCTGGAGAAGGCCCGCCGGATCGCCAAGGGATACTGATGCCGCTGCTCACGCGGATGCTGCCCGCGCCGCTGTCGATCGACGTACGCCGCGGCGCTATCGCCCACCTCGGTGAGCTGCTCGCCGACCGGCGCATCGCGACCGAGGGCCGGGTGGCCATCGTGGTCGGTCCCGGCCAGGGCGACCAGATCGCCGAGCACGTACGCCCGAGCCTGGAGGCCTGCGAGGTCTTCCACGTCTCGGGAGGCTCGGTCGACGCGGCCGTGGAGCTCGGCTCCAAGCTGCGCGCCGGCTCGTACGAGGCGGTCGTCGGCATCGGCGGCGGGCGCACGATCGACGCGACGAAGTACGCCGCGACCCTCGCCGGCGTGCCCATGGTCTCGGTCGCGACGAACCTCTCCCACGACGGGATCTGCTCGCCGACCGCGTCGCTGGAGCACGAGCAGGGCAAGGCGTCCTTCGGCGTCACGATGCCGCTCGCGATGATCGTCGACCTTGACTACGTCCGCGCGGCCCCCGAGCGCCTCGTACGCGCCGGCGTCGGCGACGTGCTGAGCAACTTCTCGGCCGTCGAGGACTGGATCCTGTCCAACCGAGAGCAGGGCGACCCGATCGACCGGCTCGCGCTCACCCTCGCGCGTACGGCCGGCGAGGCGCTGATCTACCAGCCGCGCTCGATCGAGTCCGATGAGTTCCTGACCGTGCTCGCCGAAGGGCTCGTGCTGTCCGGGATGGCGATGTCGTTCGCCGGATCATCCCGCCCGGCGAGCGGCGGCGACCACGAGATCATGCACGCGATCGACCACCTGTACCCGGGGACCGCCAACCACGGCGAGCTCGCGGGCCTGGGAGCGGCGTTCTGCTACCACTTGCGGGCGACGCATCTCGGCGAGGGCGAGGAACGCCTCAAGGAGATCGTCACCTGCCTCGGACACCACGGTCTGCCCAAGCTTCCGTCTGACATCGGGCTGACCGAGGAGCAGTTCGCCCGGGCGGTGGTCTACGCTCCGCAGACCAGGCCTGGGCGGTACACCATTCTGGAGCACCTCGCACTCGACGAGGCTGCCGTGCTGAAAGCGATACGTGAATATGTCGGGACCTTCGCTCGCTGAGGTCCGGGCCGGAGGTCAGCCTCCAGGCCTGAAGGACCGGCGCAACGAGGAGCACTGGGCGGGGCGTCTCTACATGCGCCGCGTCTCGCCGCTCTTCACGCTGCTCTTCCTCAAGATCGGGTTCTCCCCGAACCAGCTCACCTACATGATGATCGCCTGCGGCATCCTCGGCGGCGCCGCCGTCGCGGTGACCGGCCACGGGATGGCCGGCCTGCTCTGGGCGATCGGCGGCGCCGTGCTGATCCAGGCGTACCTCCTCCTGGACTGCTCCGACGGCGAGGTCGCGCGGTTCCGCAAGCGCACCTCCGTCACCGGCGTCTACCTCGACCGCATCGGGCACTACATGTCCGAGGTCGCGCTCCTCGTCGGCCTCGGCGTCCGCGCCCAGGGGGCGTACCAGAACGGCGGCTACATCGAGCTGGGCCTGCTCGCCGCGCTCGGCGCCGCCCTCATCAAGGCCGAGACCGACAACGTCGTCGTGGCCCGCGCCAAGTCGGGCCTCACCGCCGACCCGTCGACCGGTGACCGCGCGCTACGCCCCGAGTCGACCGGCCTGGCGCTGGCACGCGAGGCCATGTCGCTGCTGAAGATCCACCGCATCATCGGCGCCGTCGAGCTCTCACTGCTCATCGTCGTCGCGGCCGTGATCGACTTCCAGACGCACACCCTGACGGCCACCCGGGTCCTCGCCGCGGCGGTCGCCGCCGTCGCCGTACTCCAGACCGGCCTGCACTTCGTCAGCATCGTCGCCTCCCGGAGGCTCAAGTGAAGCTCTCCGTGGTCGTCCTCACGATGGGAAACCGCCCGGTCGAGCTCGAACGCGCCGTCAAGAGCGCCCTCGCCCTCCGCACCGACGGCCTCGACATCGAGATCATCCTCGTCGGCAACGGCGCGGACGTCCCGGGCACCTGGCCGGAGTCCGTCAAGGTCGTACGCCTGCCGGAGAACATCGGCATCCCGGCCGGCCGCAACCGCGGCGTCTCGGCGTCCTCCGGAGAACTCGTCGTCTTCCTCGACGACGACGGCTTCTATGACTCCACCGACCTGGGCCTCCACCTGAGCGACCTGTTCACGGCGGACCCGTCACTGGGCGTCGTGTCCTTCCGCGTCCGCGACCCCGAGGGCGGCCCCGGCGAACGCCGCCACGTCCCCAGGCTGCGCGCCGGCGACCCGCTCCGCTCCTCGGACGTCACGACCTTCCTGGGCGGCGCCTGCGCGATCCGCCGCACGGCGTTCGACGCCGGCGGCGGCCTGCCGGAGGACTTCTTCTACGCGCACGAAGAGACCGACCTGGCCTGGCAGATCCTGAACGCCGGCTACCGGATCATCTACGACGCCGACTCGGTGATGTTCCACCCGGCACTACCACCGACGCGGCACGCGATGTTCTACCGCCTCAACGCCCGCAACCGCGTGTGGCTGGCCCGCCGCAACCTGCCCTGGCCGATAGCGTTCGTCTACCTGTGCGTGTGGGTCGGCATGACGCTGCTCCGCGACCGCAAACCCGGCGCCCTCCGCCCCTGGTTCGGCGGCTTCCGCGAGGGCTGGCGCAAATCGGCCGGCCCCCGCCGCCCGATCAAATGGCGCACGGTATGGCGCATGACCCGCCTCGGCCGCCCACCCATCATCTGACTCGCCGTACGCCCCGGCGGACCACCTGGTGGGTGGTCCGCCGGCGGCGGTCGTCAGGCCTCCGATCGGTCATCGCCGAACGCCCACTTCACCATCAGCGGGAACTCCGCACGCCACAGCGCGTCTCCGTGCGGCGCGGCCCGCTCGCTCATCACGACGTCCGCGCCCGCGTCACGCAGTGCGGCCGCCCATCGGGTCGCGTTGCCGAGGAAGAACGGCTCCAGCGTGCCGGCGACGAGGTACGTACGCGGCACCGGGCCCGGCACCGTGTCTCCCGGCTTGTAGCCGCCGCCCGGTGAGCCGGAGAGAATCACGCCATAGACATCCGGATGCCGAAGCCCGAGGGCCAGCGCGAGCTCTCCACCCGCCGAGGCACCGAACACCGCGGTACGTTCGGCGGGCAGCGCGACTCCGAACCGCGATCGCGCCCAGCGGCCGACGTCCTCGACGAAGAACCTCTCATGGGCCTCGAACCGTTCCGCGTCGAAGACCGGCGAGTACTCCTGGAGCCGCAGCGTCTCATCCGCCGGCCCGTGCACGCCGACGATCATCGTGGGCCGCGCGCCGGCCGCCGCAAGGAACCCGCCCCACCGTGCGACCCCCTGTCCGTCACCGGCGAACACGACCGCCTCAGGCGCGCCCGGCGGGACGTACACCGTGACCTGACGGCCGCCGTCGTAGTCGAGCGTCTCGGTGAGGAGCTCGCCCGCTGCCGGGTCGGCACACGGCGATCCCGGCACTGCCTCGGGACCGCTGTCACCGGCCATGTGACCATCCATCGTCGCTCTTCTTCCTTGAATGTCGGCACCTCGCTCGCTTGGCCTCGGCGGTGATGGAAAAGCGGTACCTACTTTGATTGATGCCAAACTCATTCGTTAGTCGGTAGGTCACAAGTCAGGCGTTCGGTGTCAGGGTGTCGACGCGCATCGTGACCATGACGGACGGCGCTCCCACCGCGTGCTCGACGACGAGCGCTGACCGCAGAGCGAGCGAGAGCCCGCAGCGATCCGCTGTGGGCTCTTCTCATGCCTGGACGGCTACGCCTTGCGCAGGTGGTCGGCGACCGCCGCCGCCATGCGGGTCGCGGTGCCCGGTACCCCGGACGTCACCGTCACGATCGTGCGGCCGACGCGCATCGTCACCGTGCCCGACGGGACGCCCACCGCGTACGCCGCGTCGCCGACCTTCACCGGGTCGTGCGTGCTGCTCTGCGTGTCGCGGGCCGCCGTGAACAGCGCCGACGCCGCGTTCGTGTCCGTTGCCACCCACTGGACCGTTACGGACAGCGCGCCGGTCTCCCGTTGGGGGCCGTCCGGTCCGTGGCGTCTCGGGCGGTACGTGCAGGCGACCGGTAGGCGTAGGCCGTCGATGTTGGCCGGGCTGGGGCTGCCGAAGTAGCCGCGCGGCAGGTCGTGTTTGGTCAGCAGCGAGCAGGCGTCCGGCCAGTCGCCGGTCGGGACTCCGGCCAGTTCCGGGGGGCCGAGGCCTCGGATGCCTCCTCGCAACGCCATCAGCTTCGCGCCGCCGAACGGGCGGGGGCGGGCCGCCGGCAGGGCGACGTACAGGAGGCCTCCGCCGGCGCTCAGCCATGGGTGTACGCCGTCGAGCCCCGGGCGTACGACCATGGGGGCGGGGACCGTCGTGCCTCCGCCCGTCGCGGGGTCGATGACGTCGATTCCGGCGGGGAGCAGCGGGTCGGCCAGGTGGGAGCGCAGGCCGTACAGGAGGCCGCCCGCCACCGACAGCGCCGTGTAGCCCGGCATGTCCCGTTGCCAGGTCACCGCGCCGCTCGTGATCTCGATCGACTCCAGGCTGCGGGTCGACGTGGCGTCCTCGTCGCGGCTCGCCGGGCCGTACGCGACGAGCAGGTGGCCGCCGGTCACGGCCGTCGGGCACATGTCGCGGCAGACATCCGCGCCGGCGCGCAGGAGGAAGCGGCGGCCGGTGCGGTCGAAGGCGGACAGGCCGCTGCCGTCGAAGATCGCCGTCACATCGTCGCCGACCCATACCGCCGCGTGCGCGGCCTTGTGCGCGGAGTTCACGGTGAACAGCGTGTGGCCGGTGCGCGGGTCGAGGGCGAGGACGCGTTCGCGTGCGCCGCAGTCCAGGTCGAACGCGGCGACTCTGTCGCTGCTCCCGGAGGCGTACGGCAGGGTCTCGGGCAGCAGGCAGCCGTGCGCGAGGCGTCTGCTCCACAGGTGGCGGCCGGTCGTGGTCGAGCGGCCGTACAGCGTGTGACGGCCGTCCTCGGTGACGATCACGACGCCGTTGCCCGGCGGGCCAGCGCAGTGTGGTGCGGTCGGTGGCGGCGGGTACGTCGCCGCGCTGCCGCCACAGCAGGGTGCCGCTGACGGCGTCGAGCCCGACCATCAGGCGGTTCGCACGGTGGCCGGTGCGTTCGAGGTAGGCGACGAGGACCTGGCCGGTGCGCGCCCAGCCGAGCAGGGACCACTGGCCCCGGTAGTAGTGCCAGCGCTCCTGGCCGGTGCGCGCGTCGCGGACGTCGAGGCCGTGGCCGGAGACGATGACGAGCTGGCCGTCCACGATCGTGTACGCGACCCGGTCGTACGCCGGGAGCTCGCTGTCGCCGACCGGGGTGCTCAGCTGCCAGCTCGTCGTGACCGGCCCGGCAGGCGGGCCGATGTCGGCCAGAGGTGGCCGGGGTGCGTGCGTCACCGTGCGATTGACCTGCCACCATTCCGCCTGGAACATGAAGTGGTCGGTCAGAACGGCACAGGCGACGACGGTGACCGCCGTGGCCAAGACACCGGGGACGGCACGCCACCGGCTCCGCCGCGACTCGATCGCGCTCACACCCTTTCTTCGTCGACTGACGAGCGTACGGGGTCCTGCTCGCCACCATCGATAATTGCCCTATGGTGCCGACGGTCAAAGACGATGAGATCGCCGTGGAGCAGCTCCGCGTCGACCAGGCGTACGCACGCCTGGAGGAGATGCGCGCCGCTGCCCGGCGGATGATCCAGGAGGGATACCGCCAGTCGCAGGCCGGTACGAAGGGCTCCCTCGTCGATCGCGACGCGATGGTCCACCAGGCCTCGGTACGCGCGCACGCCCTCGACGTCGCCGAGGAGGGGCTCGTCTTCGGGCGCCTCGACCTGGCCGGCGGCGAGACGCTGTACGTCGGCCGCGTCGGCGTCCGTACCACCGAGCACGACTCCCTGATCATCGACTGGCGCGCCCCGGCCGCCGAGGTGTTCTACCGCGCGACCCCGGAGCAGCCGCACGGCGTCGTACGCCGCCGGGTCCTGCACTGCCGTGGCCGGAAGGTCGTCGACATCGAGGACGACCTGCTCATGCCGTCGGCCGGCGACGACCTCACGATCGTGGGCGACGGCGCGTTCCTGGCGTCGCTGGCGCGGACCCGCGAGGGCACCATGCGCGACATCGTCGCCACGATCCAGCGCGAGCAGGACCTCGTGATCCGCGCGCCCGCCGACGGCACCGTGCTCGTGACCGGCGGCCCGGGCACCGGCAAGACCGCGGTGGCGCTGCACCGGGTGGCGTACCTCCTGTTCCGCCACCGCCGGAGGTTCGGCTCGCGCGGCGTTCTGATCGTCGGCCCCAACCACCGCTTCACCTCCTACATCGAGCGCGTCCTGCCCTCCCTCGGCGAGGGCGGCGCGACCCTGCGCTCGCTCGGCGACCTGGTCACGGGCGCCGACGCGACCGTCCACGACCGGCCCGAGCTCGCCCGTATCAAGGGCGCGTCCGCCATGACCCGCCTGCTGCGCCGCGCCGTACAGGACTCCCCGCCCGGCGCGCCGGACGAACTGCGCGCCGTCTACCGCGGCGTGGTCGTGAAGCTCGGCCGCGAGGTCCTCGACTCCGTACGCGAGGACGTGCACCGCAGCGCGGGCGGCCAGGTCAACCAGGCGTACCCGCGCGCCGCCGACGCGCTCCTCGGCGCCCTGTGGAACCGCTTCACCACGATCGGCGGCCTCGACGACGCCCCGGGCACGTCGCGCGCCGACTTCACCGGCCACGTACGCGACGAGCGGGAGTTCGTGGAGTTCCTGCGCCTCTGGTGGCCCGTACGCCGGCCCGCCGACGTACTGCGGTCCCTCGGCGACACCGCACGCCTGCGCAGCGCCGCCCGCCGCTCACTCACCGACCGGCAGAGCGAGGCACTCGCGGCGTCCTGGCGCGGCCCGTGGTCATACCTGGACATCGCGCTCCTGGACGAGATCGCCGCCATCCTGGGCCCGCTGCCGAGACCGGGCCGTAAGCGCAAGTCCGAAGACCCTTTCGTCATCGACGGCGTCAACGTCTTCACCGGCGAACAGGTCGAGCTGGAAGACGAACCCGAGCTCCGCGAGGTCACCACCTACATCGAACGCCGTGAAGCCGCCATGCGCGTCGCCGACGACCACGACGACGACCGCCCGGCGGAGTACGGCCACATCGTCATCGACGAGGCACAGGACCTGTCCCCGATGCAGTGGCGAATGCTCGGCCGCCGAGGCCGCCACGCGACATGGACCATCGTCGCGGACGCCGCCCAGAGCGCCTGGGAGGATCTCGCGGCATCCCGAAAGGCGATGGACGCCGCCCTGGGCCGCCGAGGCCGCCACGACTTCGAACTGACCACGAACTACCGCAACTCTGTGGAAATCGCGGACGTCGCGACCCGCGTACTGCGCCGCGCGGTACCGGAAGCGGTACCGGCCCGCGCCGTACGCACCTCGGGCCATTTGCCGGTGATCCGCCACGTACCGACCCTCGGAGACGCCGTACGCGCCGAGGCGGAAGCCCTTACCCGCGCGGTGGAGGGCACGGTGGGGATCATCCACCCGGTGGGAGCCCCGGCACCGGTCCTGCCCGGCCTACCGGAACGCGCCCAGGTACTCGACGCTCTGGAGGCGAAGGGCCTGGAGTTCGACGCCGCCCTGATCGTCGAACCGGGCGACATCGCGAGCTACTCGCCGACGGGCCTGCGCACGTTGTACGTGGCGGTCTCCCGCGCGACGCAACGCCTCACCGTACTGTCCACAAATGCCGAGTGGAGCGACCTTTTGATCGGCTGACCCACAGGGGATTATGGCCTCTACCTGGGAAAGTACGCTCTATCCACATCTTCCACAGGGTGTGGATAACTACCTGGATAACGGCTACGGCGGATACGAAGTGACGCGACGTCCGCGATCTTGTACCCCGTCCGGGACGATCACGATGCGCGCCGACCGCACGAGCCTGACTCCGGAGGCATGCGCCGTCCTGCGGTGACATGCGCGCCGTACGCCGACCGGGGCCGACGCTCACTCAATGGGCTATTTCGTCAGGGTGACGACCTCGACCTCGTCCCCTGAGAGTTCCGCCGGCCCGGCCTGACACATCGCGCGGGCGTACGCCTCGGTCTGAAGCAGACCTGGGATCATGCCGATCTCAATAATCATCCAGCAGGTGCTCACGCCGCCGGCGGCACGGGTCGGCCCATGAAGACCCCGGATTCGAGCCGCCGCCCAGGCATGTCGCGCCCGGGATCTGGCTCGGCGTACAGGACGAGCCCAGGCCCGGTGTCGTCCTCACCCGGGACGAGATCCGTGACTCATGACCGAGCGCCCCTCGACGCGAGGAGCGCGCGTGAGCACCCGGCCACAGAATGACGCTCTGACCTCAGACGCGTGCGGCGGACCACTCCTCCAGGTGGGCGACGAACAGGCGGGCCTGTTCGGGCCAGTGGTAGCGGGCTCGGGCCGCTTCGTGGCCGCGTTTGCCCATTTCCAGGCGTAGTGGGGTGTCGTCTCTCAGGCGGCGTACGGCGGCGGCGGTGGCTTGCGGGTCCTGGAACGGGACCACCAGGCCGCAGGCCGCCTCGGTGATGATCTCGGCGGCGATCGGGTTCGGGGTCGTCACCACCGGCAGGCCTCTTGCCATGTACTCGACGACCTTCGTCGGCATCGAGTGGCGGTAGTTCGGGGAGTCGTGCAGGAGGGCCAGGCCGGCCAGGGCGCCCTCGGCCATGCGCAGGGCTCGGTCGTTCGGGACGAAGCCGTACCAGCGGAGTATGCCTTCGCGTTGCGCGTCGCGCAGGAGGGGGCGTACGTCCGCGTCGGCGGCGCCGATCAGGTCGAGGGTGATGCCGTCGGCTACCAGCATCCGGCCCAGGGAGATCAGGTCCTCGGCGCCTCGTGCCAGTGACAGCTGGCCGACGTAGATGACCCGGTCGTCGCCCGGGGGTGCCGCCGGGGCGTCCGGGACGTGGGTGGTGTTCGGTACGACCGGGTGGTCGTGCCGGAACCGTTTCCGGTAGCCCTCTTCGGCGAGCAGCAGCTTGAGGCGTCGTTCCGCGCGCCGTTCGACGAGGCGTACGGCCAGGCGCAGCGGTGCCTTCAGCGGCGCCGGGAGCCAGCCTTTGGCGCCCAGCGCCGCCGCCGTGTCTTCGTGGACGTCCCAGACCGTGCGCGAGCGCAGGCGGCGTGGGATCGCCGGCAGCAGCTCAGGGTCGTGCACGAGGATGACGTCGGCCTCCTTCGCCCGCGAGGCCAGTACGCGGCGCGCGGCGCGTATCGCGTGGAGCCGGCGCCGTCCGGCGGCGCGCGGAACGTCGATGGGTACGACGTCCGGCCACGGCGACACATTGCACGCGGTGAATGGCGCCACATAGGTGACGGCGTGCCCAGCGTCGAGGAGCGCGCGAATCTGCCGATGCAGAATCCGCGCGTCCTCGGGATGGTGCACGACCGTGCATACGAAAACACGCATCTTGATCACGTCACCGGAATTATGGGGTGCCCGGGAAAATTTCCGGTGAATTCCTCACGTCCATCCGCTCAAAGCAATTCGACACGTTCGGCGGACTGGTCCTCGGCGAAGCGTGTGCTGCCTCGCGTGTCGAAGAGCAGCCGGGAGTGACGTGTGAGCGTCTCGGCGTCGTACTCGACGTGGTCGGTCAGCACGATCACCAGGTCGGCCTCGGCGAGCGCTGTGTGCAGGACGCGTGCGCGCGGCACCGGTGTCCCGTCGGCGTCCCACTCCTCGACGTGCGGGTCGTGGAAGCTGAGGTCGGCGCCCATCTTGCGGAGCCGGGAGGCGACGGGGCGTGCCGGCGACTCGCGCTGGTCGGCGATGTCGGCCTTGTACGTCACGCCGAGCAGCAGCACCTTGGCGTTCCTCATGGCCAGGCCCTCGCGGTTGAGCAGGGCCTGTGCGCGCTCGACGACGTAGCGCGGCATCCGGTCGTTGATCTCCTGCGCCAACTCGACGAACCGGAACGGGTACCCGAGTGAACGCACCTTGTACGACAGGTAGTTCGGGTCGATCGGGATGCAGTGGCCGCCGACGCCGGGGCCGGGGTAGAACGCCTGGAAGCCGAACGGCTTGGTCGCGGCGCACCCGATGGCGTCCCACAGGTCGATGCCGAGCTCGTGGCAGAACACCGCCATCTCGTTCACCAGCGCGATGTTGACGTGCCGGTAGGTGTTCTCCAGGAGCTTGGCCATCTCGGCCTCGCGGGTGCCCTTCGCCTGCACGACGTTGTCCACGAACTTGCCGTAGAACGACGCGGCGGCGTTGGCGCAGGCCGGCGTCAGACCGCCGACGATCTTGGGCGTGTTGCGGACGCCGTACACGGGGTTGCCGGGGTCGATCCGCTCCGGCGAGAACGCCAGGTGGAACTCCTCGCCGGCCTTCAGGCCGGAGGTCTCCAGGATCGGGCCGACGACCTCTTCGGTGGTGCCGGGGTACGTCGTCGACTCCAGGACGACCAGCGTGCCGGGCTCCAGGTGCCGCGAGACCGTCTGCGTGGCCTTCTGCACGGCCGTCAGGTCGGGGCCACCGTCGTTCGAAAGGGGCGTGGGCACGCAGATCACGACCGTGCGCGCGCCGTCGAGGATGCTCTCCTCACGCGTGGGCGTGAAGCCCGCCGCGAGCATCTCCTCGATCTCCGCCGGGCTGACGTCGTCGACGTGCGAGAGGCCGGCTTTCAGCCCCGCCACGACCTTCGGGTCGCGGTCCAGGCCGGCGACGCGCAGCCCGGAACGGGCGGCCTCCCGGGCCAGGGGGAGGCCGACGTAGCCGAGTCCGATGATCACCAGGTCCAAGGGGTGGTCTCCCTTCACGAAGCTGCGGGGGCGATGTCCCGGTACGAGCCGAGGTAGCGGGCTGTGACGGTCCGCCAGGTGCGGTGTTCCGCGACCCACTCTCGGGCGGCCCGCCCGATTTCGCCGCGTCGCTCAGGACTGTAAATGAGCTGGTCGAGGCAATTGGCCCAGGATTCCGGGTCTTCCGGAAGTGTTAACGTCCCGGTCACGCCCGGTTCGATGATTTCGCGAAGCGCTCTGACTTCACTGGCTATCACCGGGATTCCCCCGGCCATCGCCTCCAGCGGTTTGAGCGGGGTGACCAATTGGCAGACGCGGTCAGCCGTACGCGGGACCGCGAAGATATCGAGGACCGCGTGATAGCGACGTACCTGATCGACCGGCACCCGCCCGGTGAACACCGCGTTCACCCCGAGTTCGGCCGCGCGACGCTCCAGCGCCGGTTTCTCGGGCCCGTCGCCGACGAGCAGCAGGGTGATGTCGCGCCGCAGGGCCGCGGCCTCGATCAGCGTTCCGATGCCCTCGAAGCCGTAGAACGTGGACGTGAGACCCACCACGACGGCGTCCGGCGCGATGCCCAGCTCGGAGCGGAGCGCGGAGCCGTCCGGCAGGGGCTGAAGGAACGAGTCGTCGACGGCGTTGGGCACGACCAGTACGTTCTTGACGCCGCGGCCCTCGATCTCCTCCCGCATCGCCTCGCCGAGCGTGACGACCAGGTCGGCGGAGCGCATCCGCTCGGTCTCCAGCTCGCGGGTCAGCCGGTAGAACTCGTCGGCGGGCGTACGCGCCGGGTCGCGGGACAGCCAGGAGTCCTCCAGGAACCCGCGGACCTCGTACGCGACCGGCAGCCCGTGACGCTCGCGCAGTTCGAGTGCGACGGCGGCGTTCAGGTGGTTGCTGGCCGCGTGCAGCACGGACGGCCGCAGCTCCTCGATGAGGGGTTCGGCCAGGTCGGCGGCCTTGCGGATCTCGGCGACCGGGCCGCCCGGCGGCAGCCACGGCAGCAGCCGGTGGTACGGGATGCCGTCGACGGCGACCTCGGTGCGCGCGTCCGCGACTCCCTGGGCGAGCGGGTGCCCGAGCCGTGTCACGACGTGCGGGTCGAGCCCCAGCTCCCGCTGGGCCAGGACGATCCGGTGCGTCCGCACGGTGTAGCCGGCCTGGGTGGCCGGCAGCGCGTTGGTGACGAAGTGCAGCACCGTGCCGGGCTTACCGCCGGCGGCGGGTGCCTTGCCGGTGCGCGGCGGCTCGGCGAGCAGCGCGCGCAGATTCCCGGTCTCGTCCCTGGGCGTGGGCCGCGTCAGCGACCCGAAACGGCTGCGTACGGCACCGGGCGCCCGTCGGAGCACCAGCCGTGCGGCGAGCCGGAAAGCGCGGCGCGGATCGTCCAGGGCATGCCGCCCGGCGAGCGCCGCACAGAAAAGGATCATCTTGGCCACCTGCATGGCGAGCGAGGTTAAGCAGCCCCGATGAACGAGAGGCAAACTTGGCCTGACCCGGGCGCGTTCGCAGGCCGGGAGTCCGCGGCTTGCCACGTGGCCTACCATCTTCGCCAACGTCAGCCGCCCGTTTCGCCGGCGAAACGCCGGGCGGGTGTACTCCGCCGAGGCCTGGGATCTCCTCCGGGACCTGAACCACGATGTGCGGCCGTGAAATGACGTCGGCCCGCTACGCAGATGCCTCTCCCGGCCCGAAGGCCGGATCAACCATCCAAGGAAGGGTCCAATGATCGCGCACGTCCTCGGCGCCCGGCCGAACTTCGTCAAGGCGGCACCCGTCATCAGCGCGCTCGCGGCCACCGGCCAGGCGCAGCATGTGATCCACACGGGTCAGCACTACGACGAGCGCATGTCCGAGATCTTCTTCCGCGAGCTCGGCCTGCCCGAGCCGGACGTGAACCTCGGCGTCGGCTCCGGCAGTCACGCCGCGCAGACGGCCGCGATCATGATCGCGATGGAGCGCGAGTTCATCGAGCGTTCACCTGACCTCGTCATGGTGTACGGCGACGTGAACTCCACCATCGCCGCCGCGCTCGTCGCGGCCAAGTTGCACATCCCGGTCGCGCACGTCGAGGCGGGCCTGCGGAGCTTCGACATCAGCATGCCCGAGGAGGTCAACCGCCGCCTCGTCGACCAGCTCTCCTCGCTGTGCTTCGTGACGAGCCCCGAGGCGATCGGCCACCTCGCGGCCGAGGGTGTGGCCGGGCGTGCGCCGGGGACGAACGTCGACCGCGTGCAGCTCGTCGGCAACCCGATGATCGACACGCTGCTGGCGCACCTGGACGCCTTCGACACCGACGCGGTGCGCGAGGCGCACAACCTGCCGGACCGCTACGTCGTCGCGACGCTTCACCGCCCGGCCAACGTCGACGACCCCGACGTCGTCGCGGGCCTGGTCAAGCGCCTGCACGAGATCGCGGACCTGGCCGACGTCGTGATGCCGGTGCACCCGCGCGGGCGTAAGGCCCTGACCGACGCCGGGCTGGACTCCCACGCCCGCGTCCACCTGCTCGAACCGCTCGGTTACGTCGACTTCGTCGCGACCGTACGCGGTGCCGCCGCCGTCGTCACCGACTCCGGTGGCGTACAGGAGGAGACAACGATCTTGGGTGTTCCCTGCCTGACGGTCCGCCCGAACACCGAGCGGCCGATCACCATCACACATGGCACCAACCGGCTCGTCACGCCCGACGAGATGGTGGCCGCGGTCGGCGAGGCGCTCGCCACCGAGCGCGGCGACGACGAGAAGCCGCCGCTGTGGGACGGCCACGCCGGCCGCCGCATCGCCCGCGTCGTCCAGACCTGGTACGCCGCGGCGCGTGAGGAGGTGAGGTTCGGTGGCTGACCGGCAGGTCGCGAGGCTCAAGGCGGCCCTCGCCGACCGGGAGACGCGCGTACGGATCCTGGAGGCGCGGGTCGCGGCCCTGGAGACGTCGACGTCGCTCCGGGTGGGCCGCGCCGTCACGGACGCGGCGCGCAAGCCCGGCAAGGGCGTCGTGAAGCTGCCGCGCGAGCTGTACCGCATGTGGCGTCATCGCGGGGCGCCGAACGTCATCACCTCCGTCGACGCGCGCGAGAAGCCCATGTTCAGCGCCCGCGACGAGGACCGGCTGATCGCCGGCGCCCCGGCGAGGAGCCTCATCGTGGCGGGGGTGCTCGGCCCGGAGACGGCCAAGGCGCTGGCGGGGCACGCCCACGTCGTGCCGCTGATGCCGCACGACGGCGCGCTGGTCCTCGACACGACCGACGTCGACCTCGTGGTCGTCGACGCCGCCGCCGGCGAGCCCGGCGGCCCGTGGGCCTACCTCGGAGTTCCCGGGGTTCCGGACCGCGAGCGCGCGCTGCTCGCCCTCATGGAGGTCGCGCGTGGCCGCGGGCGGCCGGTCGTCCTCCTCGGCTCCGCGCCCGGCCTGGCGGGCCTCCGCTGGGACGCCACGCTCGCGGCCGGGACGCCGATGGACGACGGGCTGGCCGGGCTGTGCGCGCGGTTCGGCATCGACCCCATCACATGACTTCGAAAGGACAACGCGTGCGTGCTCTGGTGTACGGCGACGTCGATCTCAACCTCATCGACGGGTCGGCGATCTGGGCCCAGGCGATGGTGCAGGCCCTGCGGGAGGCCGGCGTCGAGGTGACGCTCGTCCTGAAGGCCCCGGTCCGTACGGGACGGCTCGTCGACCCGCTGGAGAGCCTGCCGGGCGTGACCGTCCACCGCCGGCCCGAGGACGCCACCACGCCGCTGTCGGTCGAGGACGCCGCGCGGCTGATGACCGAGCTGGACGAGGCCGAGCCGTTCGACCTCGCCGTCGTACGCGGCCGGCGCCTGGCGATCCGGATGACGGGGACGCCGCTGGCCGGGCGGCTGTGGACCTACCTCACGGACGTGCCGCAGAACGCCGCCGAGCTGACCGGGAAGATCCGCGGCGAGCTGGCGGCCGTCGCCGGCGCGTCGCGTTTCCTGCTCTGCCAGACCGAGGAGCTGCGCTGCTTCCTCGAAGGCGTGCTGCACAGGGCCGCGGGCAAGTGCGTGCTGTTCCCGCCGGTCGTGGCGCTGCCCGAGGGCCTGGAGCCGTCGCCGCACCGGGAGCCGGGCCGCCCGCTCAAGCTCGTCTACACCGGCAAGTTCGCGCCGCGCTGGAACACCTACGAGATGACGGGCCTGCCCCGCCGTCTCGCCGCGCGCATGGTCGACGCCGAGCTGCACATGATCGGCGACAAGATCCACACGGACCGGAACGACCCCGGGTTCTCCAAGCGGATGCGCGTGGCGCTGGACTCCACGCCGTCGCTGGTCTGGCACGGCGGCCACCCGCGCGCCGAGGCCATGCGGATCGCCGCCGGCTGCGACATCGGGCTGTCCTGGCGCCACCCCGAGCTCGACGCCAGCCTGGAGCTGTCGACGAAGGTCCTGGAGATGGGCGCCCTCGGGCTGCCGGTCGTGCTCAACCGCACGCCGATGCACGAGAGCCTCCTGGGCTCGGACTACCCGCTGTTCGCGAGCACCGAGGGCGAGGTGGTCGACGTCCTGGAGGCCGCCGCGCGGCCGGAGACGTACGAGCGCGCGCGCCGCATGTGCCTCGACGCGGCGAGCGACTTCACCCTTGAGGCCGCCGCCGGGCGGCTGCGCCGCTACCTGCGCCAGGCGTTCCCGCCGGTGCCGGACGGCGCGAAGACGACGCGGGTCGTCGTCGCCGGGCACGACCTGAAGTTCTTCGGCCGGATGCTGGACCACCTGGAGTCCATGCCGAACATCGAGCTGCGCGTCGACCGCTGGCCCGCGCTCGGCAAGCACGACCCGGACGCCAGCCGTGAGCTGGCCGAGTGGGCCGATGTGATCGTCTGCGAGTGGTGCGGCCCGAACGCCGTCTGGTACAGCGAGTGGCTGAAGGCGAACGGCCGCCCGGACCAGCGCCTCGTCGTACGCCTGCACCGTTTCGAGCTGTACGGCGCGTGGCCCGGCCGCCTCGACATCGACATGATCGACAAGGTCATCTGCGTGAGCCCGCACTACGCGGACCTGACCCGCAAGATGACCGGCTGGCCCGACGACAAGGTCGTCGTGATCCCGAACTGGGTGGACGACGCGCAGTTCGACCGGGTCAAGCTGCCCGGCGCCGCCCACCACCTGGGCGTCATCGGCCTCGCCCCGTGGCGCAAGCGGCTCGACCTGGCCGTGGACGTCCTGGAGGAGCTGCGGGCCCACGACCCGAGGTTCACGCTGTTCGTGAAGTCCAAGCTGCCGTGGGACCTGCCGTGGATCTGGAACCGTACGGAGGAGCGGGAGAGCTTCGAGGGCCTGTTCCGGCGGATCAGGCGTTCACCGGCGCTGGCGTCGGCCGTGGTGTTCGACCCGGCCGGGCCCGACGTCGCGTCGTGGCTGCGGCGCGTGGGCTTCGTGCTGTCCACCAGCGACGACGAGAGCTTCCACCTCGCACCGGCGGAGGGCATGGCCTCCGGCGCGGTTCCGGCGCTGCTCGGCTGGCCCGGCGCCGACACCATCTACGACCGGCGCTGGATCCACGCGTCGCCGTCGGCGATGGCGGCGAAGATCGCCCAGATCGTCGACGAGGGCCGCTGGGAGGAGGAGCGGATGCTCGGACGCGAGGAGGTACGCCGGTCCTACGCCCTCGACCTGGTCTGCGACCGCTGGGTGGAGCTGCTCACGTCCGCCCGGGGCGCCGCAGCGGGGTGAACGCCCAGGACATGTCGGGCTCCAGCGCCCAGTGCAGGACCTTGCGCACCGGCGGGGTGCACAGCAGTGTCGCGAGCAACGCGCCGCACGCCATCGTGGACAGCATCCCGCCGAGCGTGTGCAGGAAGGCCGTGTCGTACCAGCCCATGTACTCCATGAGCTTGGTGAAGAAGCCGTGCAGGAGGTACGCGTAGAGCGTCGCGCCGCCGAGGCCCGTGAACCACGTCTCGTGGGCCGGCACCATCGCGAGGAACGCCGCGACCAGGATGGCCGCGCCGGTCATCAGGCCGAGGCGTACCACCGTGCCGGTCAGGTTGTTCACGTGCATGTCGGCGTTGCCGCTGCGCCAGTAGACCCACTCGGTGGACATGTGCTTGTCGGCGATGAACAGCGTGAACGCGAACCCCGCGACGAGCGTCAGCGCGCCGAGGATCCGCGCCGCCGGCATCTTCAGCAGCTCGAAGTGCTGGGGCTTGAGCACCAGGCCGAGGACGTAGAACGGCACGAGGCCGAAGACGCGGTTCATCTCCAGGTCGGACGGCAGCGCGGTCATGCCCGCCAGCATCGAGATCACCACGGACATCGCCACCGGCCAGCGGATCTGCTGCCAGACGGGCGTGGAGAGGCGCCACAGGAAGAGCGCCATCAGGAACCAGGTCAGGTAGTACGGATCCAGCAGGCTGATCGTGAGCCGCGAGTGCCCGACCGCCCAGTGGTAGGTGGAGTACGCCGTCTCGAAGATCACGTACGGCACGCCGAGGTTCGTGATCAGCTTGCGCGCCTTCCCGCCGGAGAACGTGAAGTTCCGCGAGAAGTAGCCGGTGATCACGATGAACACCGGCATGTGGAACGAGTAGACGAACAGGTACATCCCGTGGGCGAGCGGGATGTCGCGCAGGTCGACGATCGAGTGCCCGGCCACGACGAGCACGATCGCCAGGAATTTGGCGTTGTCGAAGAAAGGGTCCCGGCGCTTGTCACGGGCCCGGCGGGGCGCGGGTACGGCGGCGGTCGATACACCGGTCGGTGTTGTGGAAGACGTTGTCATCTGTTCCGTAAGGGGAGACGGCGGCGAGGCCCGGCAGGAGGGGCCCTGGACCGACGATATCCGGACGGGCGCGCCGTTACAGTGCGCGCCCCCGGATTGTCAGCAAGCTTACAGAACGGCGTGACAGCGAGTCGGGGAGCGTTTTCCCGTCCGCCTCACTGTGCCTTGCACACGTCGTCGGAGGCGTTGACCGCGTCGGTGTTCTTCGGGAGCGCCGCCGGAGCCGCGCCCTTGAGGCCCTGCCAGTCGGGTCCGAGCACCAGGTCGACGGAGCCCGCGGCGGCCGAGGGGTCGGCGGCCGGCTTGCTGCCGGGCACCACCTGGGCCAGGGACGCGGCCTGCTGGTCGGCGCCGGTGCCGTACTTCAGCTCGGTCTTGGCGGGCTTCGTGGGCGAGGTGGCGACACCGGTCACGGTGTAGCCGCGCGCGGTGAGCTGGTCGGAGGCGCGCTGTGCCAGGCCGGGGATGGTCGTGCCGTTCAGCACGCGCACCTTGATCTGCGCCGGCGGGATCTTCGCCTGCGCGGAGCTCGCGGCCGGGGCCTGGATCTTGTTGTCGGCGGCGACCGCGGTGAACAGGTTGTGCGCGTCCGGCTGGCGCCACTGGATGCGGTTGGGGTCGGGCGTGTACGCCTCCCACGGCACGGTGATGAACTGCACCTTGCCCGCGGACATGCCCTGGACGCTGCCGGCGACCTTCTTCATCTCGTCGACGGTGAAGTCCTTGTCGGTGGTGACCGACTTGGTGGCGGCGCCGAGGAAGCCGTAGAGCCGCGACGGGTTGGTCAGCGTGCCGCCGCTGGTCGCCTTCTTGACCACTGCGCCGAGGAACTTCTGCTGCCGCTTGATCCGGCCGAGGTCGGAGCCGTCGCCGAGGCCGTGGCGGTTGCGGACATAGGCGAGCGCCTGGTCGCCCTTGACGATGTGCCGCCCGGCCGCCAGGTGCAGTTTGCTGTCCTTGTCATCGACCCTCTGGGGGAGGCAGATCTCCACGCCTCCGAGGGCGTCCACGACGCGCTTGAAACCGGAGAAGTCGACCTTGACGAAATGGTCGATCCGTATGCCGGTCAGCGACTCGATGGTGTTCCACGTGCAGCCCGCTCCGCCGCTGTTGAACGAGGAGTTGATCATGTCCACACGGGCCGGGATCGTCGAGCCGGTCCGGGACTTGCACGTCGGGATCTGCACCATCGAGTCGCGCGGGAAGCTGATGCCCATGGCCTTCTTACCGCCAGGGGAGAAGTGCAACAAGATGATGGTGTCGGAGCGTTCGCCGACGTCCCGGCCGTACTTGGCGTTGGCGCCGTTGCGCTGGTCGGAGCCGATGAGGAGGATGTTGAGCGCCTGGTTCAGCTTCGGCGGCCGGTGCGCGCCGAGCTGGTCGCTGACGTCCTCGTGGTTGATGTTCCCCTGAAGCTTCCGATACGCCCCATAGGCCACCAGGCTCGTGCCGACCAGGACCACCGCCATCCCGATGGAGACCCAGCCGAGCACGCGCCAGGCGACTCCCCGTCTCGGCCTGTCGCCGTCGGGGTCGCCGTAGTCGGAGTACTCGTAGTCGCTGATCATTGGCCCTAAAGGCTAGGTCAAGAGGCGGAGTGGGTTGGGCGCGGAGGCACCATGGCGGTCACGTGCTCTAGCGATATTCGCCGCTCTAGCCCGCTTTGTTCGAGGTTTTGACAGATTATTACTGATCCCCCGGACGCCAATGGTGAAAGCAGACCCGCGATGATGCCATCCAATGTGTCGAAGGCCACAGTCGTGAGCACGCGGGCAGCGGGCGAGGTCACGTGAGCCTCGGCCTCCGCGACGAGCTCATCGCCGGTCAGGGCGCGCCCGCCGACCTCCAGCGCCGGCGCGCCGGACGTGCCTCGGCCGGTGAAGTGGTCGCCGTACGCCCGCACCTCGACCGCGTAGTCCGTGACGCCGGGAGGGCACTCGGTGAGCGGCGCGCCGAGCGCGTGCAGGGACAGCCCCACCAGCTCGGCCGTCGTGCTGATGGCGCGCTGCAGGTGCTCGGGGCCGGCCGCGACGATGTCGGCGTCCTCCGGGAGCGGGCCGCCGCCGACGGGGATCGCGGTCAGGTCCGCGGACCAGCACGCGAAGAGCCAGACCGCGGTCTGCCAGTGCCCGGGGAGGGCCAGCGCCACCCGGCCTCCGGGTACCGTTCCGAGGCCGTCGACGAGGAAGTTCGCGGTCTTGGACACCCAGTTGTCGAAGGTTTTCGCCGAGAACTCCACACGCTCACCGGTCGCGTCGTCATAGAACGTCACGAGTGGGCGGGCCGGTTCCGTGGCCAGCGCCTGGCGCAGCAGATCAACGGGATGTGACATGGAAGTGAAGACTAGAGCCCCGAGGCCCTGGCTTGCGCGAGCCCGCTACTCTCCGAAACCGATGGACGACATGACGAGCGAAGAAAGACGGGCGGCGCGCGCGGGTGTGGTGCTGGCGCGGCTGACGGTCACCCCGGCGCTCCTGCTGGTGTCCTGGCTGGTCGTGGGGCTGCCGCTGCTGATGGCGGGCGTGTTCACGCCGGTGCTCGCGATCTGCCTGTTCGTGCCGGTCGCGGCCCTCGCGCTGAGGTACGGCCTGCGCGCCGTGGGCACACCGGACATCGGTGACCGCGAGGGCCGCTGGGGCTCCTGGTGGACGGTCGCGTGGCTGCTGGCCGTCGCGGTGGCGTTCTGCGTGTTCCAGCTGGTGATGTGCTCAGAACAGATCGTCGTACGCCGCGACCCCGCGTCGTACTTCAACTTCGCGACGTGGCTCGCGGGCCACGGCTCGCTGCCGATCCCGTCGATGAAGGCGGCCTTCGGCGGCTCCGACCCCGCCCTGTCCTTCGGCAGCCCGGCCTTCTACCAGCGCGGCGGCGTGATGGTGCCGCAGTTCATGGCGGGCACGCCGCTGATCCTCGCGCCCGTCGGCCGGATCGCGGGCCCGTACGCCATGCTCGGCGTGATGCCGGTGCTCGGCGCGCTCGGCATCGTGTCGTTCGGCGGCCTGACCGCGCGTCTCGTCGGGCCCCGCTGGGCGCCCGCCGGCGCGCTGGCGCTGGCGCTGACCTGGCCGATGATGATGATCTCGCGGTCGATCTACAGCGAGGCGGCGGCGCTGGTCCTGATGTGCGGCGGGATCGCGCTGACGCTCGACGCGGTGCGCGCCGACCGGCGGCTGCCTGCGGCGCTCGGCGGCCTGGCGCTCGGCCTGACGATCCTCGTGCGCATCGACGGCCTGCGGGACGTCCTGCCGGTCGTGGCGTTCGCCGGGCTGCTGGTGGCGGTGCGGCGCCGCACCGGCCCGGCGCTGTTCGCGGGCCTGGCCGCCGGCGTCGGCGCGGGGGTCCTGGAGGGGTACGTGATGTCCCGCCCGTACCTCCACTACGTGCGCGGATCACTGATCCCGCTGCTCTACATCGCCGTCGTCGTGGTGACGGTCTCCGGGGTGGCCGCCATCCTCGTACGCCGCTGGGGGGTGCCCGACCTCACCCGGTTCCGGCTGCCCGACCTCGCGGTCCCGGCGACGTTCGCGGTGATGACGTTCTTCGCGGCGCGGCCGGCCTTCCAGATCGTCCGGCGGGTGCCGCACAACCCCGACGACGGCGCGAACGCCGCCTACATCGGCGCCCTGCAGCACTCCCTGCGGCTGCACTACGACCCGAACCGCCAGTACTCCGAGCTGAGCTTCCACTGGGTCACCTGGTACATCGGCGTCCCGGCCGCCCTCCTCGGCACGATCGGCGCCGGGCTGCTGGTCAGGAAGCTGCTGATGCGCCGCCGTACCGACTGGCTGCTGCCGTACGCGATCATCGCGTGGACCACCGTGACGACGCTCTGGCGGCCGGGGATCACGCCCGACCACCCGTGGGCGAGCCGCCGGCTGATCGTCGTGGTGATCCCCGGCATGCTGCTGTTCGCGCTGTGGACGATCGCCTGGGCGATTCGGCGCGTACGCCGGCTCGGGTACGGGCCCCAGGTCGCGGCCTGCGTCGCGGTGACCGGCGCGCTCCTGATCACCGTGCCCGCCGGCGCCACCTCGGCCGGGATGGCGTTCACGCCCACCGAGCAGGGCGAGGTCGCCCAGGCGAAGGCGCTGTGCCGCCAGGTCGGGCCGAAGGCCTCGGTCCTGCTCGTCGAGCGCGTGACCGCCGACCGGTTCGCCCAGCTCATCCGGGGTACGTGCGGCGTGCCCACCGGGCGCGCCACCGTCCACGCGGGCACCAGCGTCGCGCGTGAGGCCGACGTCAGGCGGATCACCAAGAAGATCGTCGCCGCGGGCCGCCGCCCGGTCCTCCTCGGCGCGGACGCCTCCGATGTGGCGCCGTACGGCACGCCACGGCGTGTTTTCCACGTGTTCACCCGGCGCGACTCAGGCAACCTGACGTCCGCGCCACAGGGCACCTGGTCACTGACGATCAACGTCTGGATGGCGGAACCCATGTACACAGGGTGAACTCTGCGTACGCTTGTCTCCGTGCGCGTCCCCGGCCGACTATCCTCCCCGGGCGTGACTAACACGCCCCATGTGACGATCGTGTTGCCCTGCTACAACGAGCAGGACCACGTCGTCGACGAGGTCGAGCGCATTTGCAAGGCGATGGACGCCAGCGGGCAGACGTACGAACTGCTCGCCGTCGATGACTGCTCGACCGATGAGACTCTCGCCCGACTCGAGGCGGCGGCACCGCACTTCCCGAACATGCAGGTCGTGCCGTTCCACCGCAACGGAGGCTCGGGCACCGTACGGCGCATCGGCTCCCAGCAGGCCAACGGCGACATCGTCGTGTGGACCGACGCCGACCTGACCTATCCCAACGACCGGATCCCCGAGCTCGTCGAGATCCTGGACACCGACCCGACGGTCGACCAGGTCGTGGGCGCGCGCACCACGGAGGAGGGCACGCACAAGCTCCTGCGCGTGCCGGCCAAGTGGTTCATCCGCAAGACCGCGGAGCGCCTCGCCGGGCAGAAGATCCCCGACCTGAACTCCGGGCTGCGGGCGTTCCGCAAGGACGTCGCCGAGCCGTACCTCAAGCTCCTGCCTCCGGGGTTCTCCTGCGTCACGACCATCACCCTGGCGTTCCTGTCGAACCAGCACGACATCCGTTACGTGCCGATCGACTACGCCAAGCGGGCCGGCAGCTCGAAGTTCCACTTCGTGCACGACGCCTACCGCTACATCCTGCAGGTGCTGCGGATGGTGATGTACTTCAACCCGCTCAAGGTCCTGATGCCGCCGGCGCTGTGGCTGATCGGCCTGGGCATCGCCAAGGGCGTGTTCGACATGGTCGTGCACCCGGTGCGGTTCGCGAACAACACCGTCATGATCTTCGTGACGGGGTTGATCATCGGATCGATGGCGCTGCTCGCCGACCTGATCGTGCGCTCGCGGGGAGACACGTGAGGATCACGATCGTCGGGCCCGCGTTCCCGTACAAGGGCGGCGGGGCCCACCACACGACGGAGCTCGCGCACCGGCTGTCCGCGGCCGGGCACGACGTCACGCTGGAGTCCTGGAAGGCCCAGTACCCGACCTTCCTGTACCCCGGCGAGCAGACGATCTCGACCCCGGAGGGCACGCCGTTCCCGGGCACGCGCCGCGCGCTGGCCTGGTACCGCCCGGACGGCTGGTTCCGCACCGGACGCCGGCTGCGCTCGGCCGACCTCGTCGTGCTGGTGCTGCTGTCGCCGGTGCAGATCCCGGCCTACCTCGGGATGGCGTACGGCCTGGGCACCGGCAAGGGGCCGCGCGTGGTCGCGCTGTGCCACAACGTCCTGCCGCACGAGCGCAAGCCGTACGACGTGCCGCTGACGCGCAGGCTGCTCCGGCGCGTCGACGCGGCCCTGGTGCACTCGGCCCAGCAGGCGCAGCTCGCGCGTGACCTCGCGCCGGGCACCCCGGTGCGGATCGCGGGTCTTCCCGCGCACCTGCCGACCTCCGGCGGCGCGCCGGCGGAGGCCGAGACCTCGGGCGTGCCGGCGGCCCCGCGGAACCACCTGCTGTTCTTCGGCATGATCCGGCCCTACAAGGGCCTCGACCTGCTGCTCAAGGCGCTCGCGAAGATCGACGACGTGTCGCTGACGGTCGCGGGCGAGTTCTGGGGCGGCGCCGACGAGACGCGGGCGCTGATCACGTCGCTCGGCCTGGACTCCCGGGTCGAGCTGCGGCCGGGCTACGTCCCGGCGAGTGACGTGCCGGGCCTGTTCGCCGACGCCGACGCGCTCGTGCTGCCCTACCGCAGCGCGACCGCGTCGCAGAACGTCTTCATGGCCTACGAGCACGGCATCCCGGTGATCGCCACCCGCGCCGGCACCCTCGCCGACCACGTGCGCGACGGCATCGACGGCGTCCTGTGCGAGCCCGACGACGTCGACTCGCTCACCGGGGCGCTCCGGGAGTTCTACGCTCCCGGCGAGCCCGCGCGGCTCCGCGACGGCGTCAAGCCCGTCGACGCCGAGCCGCACTGGGCCGCCTACCTGGAGCAGCTCCTGAACGACTGAGCGATCACAGGTGCGGCGTGATGTCCTTGAGCAGCGCGCGCTTCGGCTTGGCCCCGGTGATCTGCTGGACGACCTCGCCGTTCTTGAACAGCAGGAGCGTCGGCAGGCCGAGGACCCCGTAGCGCGCGGGGATCGTCGGGTTCGCGTCGTAGTCGAGCTTGGCGATCTTGAGCTTGCCGTCGTACTCGGCGGCGACCTGGTCGAGGACGGGCGCGATCATGCGGCACGGGCCGCACCAGTTCGCCCAGAAGTCGACCAGGACCGGCGTCTCGGAGGCCACCACGGCCTCGTCGAACGTCGCGTCGGTCACGGTGAAGGGCTCGGCCATGGTTTCTCCTCCCGTGGCACGCCCGCGGCGTGCCGGCACGTCGATGACAAGCCGGGAGGGGCCGCGCTTGTTCCCGTCATTCGACGGGACGCGGCACGGCCTCCCCGGCCTCCTCGTCGATGACCGGGTGGCGGGTGCCGAGGAGCACGGCGGCTCCGGCCCACACGAGGTCGGCGATCGTCATCACGACACGTGAGGCCAGCGCCACGACCAGCGGAGCCCCGGCGGGCAGCACCGGCCCCAGGGCCACCGTCAGCGCCGCCTCGCGTACGCCGACGCCGCCCGGGGCGATCACGACGAGGAAGCCCGCCGTGAACGCCAGGGCGTACGCGCCCGTGGACAGGAACAGGCCGGACCCGCCCGCCGCGCGTACGAGCAGCCAGGCGTGCACGCCGAACAGGAGCCAGCCGGCCGTGGTCCAGGCCAGCGTGATGGCCATCGTGCCCAGGCCGGCCGTACGCGTCAGGGGTGCCCGCCGCGCCAGCCGCAGTGCCTTGTTCAGCGCGAACGCCACCACACGCGGGTGCAGGAGGCCCACGAAGATGGGCGCCAGGATCAGCAGCCACCAGTACCGGTGGGTGGCGTCCGCCGACGTCAGCGGCAGCGTCACGGCCGCCACGGCGCACCCGGAGGCGATCGTGGTGGCCATCGCGAGCAGGGCGGCGCTGCCGCCGCGCTCACGCGGCACCCGGTGCTCCTTGGCCAGCTCCATCTGCGCGACGAACGCCCACACCGAGCCGGGGATGTACTTGCCGAGCTGGGAGACGAAGTAGACGCGTACCGAGGCGCGCATGGGCAGCGGCGAGCCCAGCCCGGACAGCAGGGAACGCCAGGCCAGCATCCAGGCGCCGAGCCCGAGGACGCCGACGACCAGCGCCGCCCCGATGTAGGGCCACGACAGCTCGGTCACCGCCCGCCGGGTCTCGTCCCACCGGGAGAAAAGTCCGTAACCGCAGAACGCGAGCGCGACGACCACCAGGGCTACGCGTACCAGGCGGCTCGCTCGAAGCCGGGAGATCACCCGGTCAGGGTAGTGGGTACGCGCGCGTGAACAGTCGGTGATCAGCGGGTGCGCACCTGGGTACCGGCCGTAGAGTGGGGTCGCCATGAAACTCAACGACGCAAAGGCCTTCGTCGGCCACCAAGTGCACGTATGCCGATTCCGCGAGGCCGGGACCCTCCTCAAATGGATGGGCGACGACCTGACCGGCAAGACGGTCCTCGACGTGGCGGGCGGTGACGGCTACTGGGCCGGGCAGGCCCGCAAGCGCGGAGCGCACGCCGTCTCCATCGACCTCGCGCGCGGCAAGATGCTCTACGGCCGCACGCTCAAGCACACGCCCGCCCTCATCGAGTGCGACGCCCTGAAGCTCCCGTTCGCCGACGGCACCTTCGACGCCCTGCTGTCCGTGTGCGCCATCGAGCACTTCGACGACGGCGGCACCGCGCTGGAGGAGATGGCGCGCGTGCTCAAGCCGGGCGGCGAGCTGTTCATGTCCGCCGACGTGCTGAGCCGGTCGCGCGACTGGCCGAAGCTGCGCGAGGCGCACTGCGCGAAGTACCACGTGCAGCACACCTACACGCACGAGAGCCTCGCCGAGCTGCTCGCGGGCCGCGACATGGAGCTGGCCGACTACTCGTACCAGTTCCGCAGCCGCAGCACCGAGCGCCTCTACCTGTCGCTGTCGGCGTACGGCGGCCGGGCGGGCTTCAACGCCGCCGCTCCGCTGACTCCGCTCGTCGCGCTCGCCGACCGGCGCAGCCCGAACGACCGCGGCAGCATCGTGCTGATCAGGGCACGCAAGAAGGGATGACGTCCCCACGTTCGGTACCGATCGGCGTAGGCTTCCGATCGGGGAGTGATCCCCGACACACCGGCACCAGACAAGGGGGCGATTGACAACGTGGTGCCACGGGTCTTGGTCGACGCGACCGCCGTGCCGGCCGATCGTGGTGCGCTGGGGAGATACGTCGACGGTCTGATCGCCGCGCTGCACCGCGTGGACGCGGACCTCGCCGTCGCCTGCCAGCGTTCCGACGAGGAGCGGTACAACGCTCTCGCCCCGGGGGCGCGCATCGTCGCCGGGCCGACCGCGATCATGCATCGTCCGGCGCGGCTCGCCTGGGAGCAGACGGGTCTGCCCTTCGTCGCCCAGCAGGTCGGCGCCGACGTCATCCACGCGCCGTACTACTCGATTCCGCTGCGGCCGGGAAAACCGGTCGTGGTCACGATCCACGACGTCACGTTCTTCGCCGAGCCCGAGGTGCACAACCCGGTTCGCGCGACCTACATCAAGTCGGCGACCCGCACCGCGGTGCGGCGCGCGACCCGGCTGATCGTGCCCTCCAAGGCGACCCGCGACGAGATCGAGCGCCTGCTGAGGGCGGATCCCACCCGCATCGACGTCGCCTACCACGGCGTCGACCAGACGATCTTCCACGCGCCGGGTGATGAGGAGCGACGCCGCGTCTCCGACCGGCTCGGCCTGCACGGGCACCCCTACATCGCCTTCCTCGGTGCCCTGGAGCCTCGTAAGAACGTCCCCAACCTGATCCGCGGCTGGGTCAAGGCGGTGTCCGACCTCGAAGAGCAGCCCGCTCTGGTCCTGGCCGGCACGGGCGGCTGGGACGACGAGGTCGACGGCGCGCTGGCCGACGTACCCCACCAGCTACGGGTCCTGCGGCCCGGCTATCTGCGCTGGTCCTCACTGCCCGGCTTCTTCGGCGGCGCGCTCGTCGTGGCGCTGCCCAGCAAGGGCGAGGGCTTCGGCCTGCCGGTGCTGGAGGCCATGTCGTGCGGGTCGGCGGTGCTCACCACGCCCCGCTCGTCGCTGCCCGAGGTCGGCGGCGACGCGGTCGCCTACACCGAGCCCGACGCCGAGAGCGTCGGCACCGCGCTGCGCGCGCTGATCGACGACGCGGGCCGCCGGCGGATCCTCGCGGACGCCGCCGCCTCCCGCGCCAAGGAGTTCACCTGGGCCGCGTCGGCCGAGGCGCATCTCGCGGCCTATCAGCGTGCCACCGAACAGTAGGGTTGCTTGCCAACGCCGATGAGGGAGGATCACGCTGGAAGCGATTCTGCTGGTCGGGGGTAAGGGAACGCGGCTGAGGCCGCTGACGATCTCCACCCCGAAGCCGTTGCTGCCCACAGCCGGTGTTCCCCTGCTGGAGCACCAGCTCAAGAAGGCGAGCGCGGCCGGAATCCGCCGCATCGTCTTCGCCACCTCCTACAGAGCCTCGATGTTCACCGAGGCGTTCGGTGACGGCTCGCGGCTCGGCCTTGAGCTGGCCTACGTCACCGAGGAAGAGCCGCTCGGCACCGCCGGGGCGATCCGCAACGCCGCCGAGGAGCTCACCTGCGACGCCGACAGCCCGGTCGTCGTGCTCAACGGCGACATCCTGTCCGGCCACGACCTCGCCGCCCAGGTCGCGATGCACGAGAAGTCCGACGCGGCCGTCACGATGCACCTGACGCTGGTCAACGACGCGCGCCGCTACGGCGCCGTGCCGACGACCTCCTCCGGCAAGGTCATCGAGTTCGTCGAGAAGTCCCCGAACCCCCCGACCAACCAGGTCAACGCGGGCTGCTACGTCTTCCGCCGGTCCACGATCGACGCGATCCCGGTCGGCCGCCCGGTCTCGGTGGAGTACGAGACCTTCCCCGGCCTGCTGGCCTCCGGCGCCACGATCATGGGCTACGTCGAGGGCGCGTACTGGCTCGACGTCGGCACGCCCGGCACCTTCGTGCAGGGCTCCTGTGACCTGGTCCTCGGCCGCATGGTGTCGCCGGCGGTGACGCCTGGCGGCGGCGTGCTGTTCATGAACGGCTCGGTCGTCGCCCCGGAGGCCGCGGTCTCCGGCGGCACCGCGGTCGGCGCCGGAGCGGTCGTCGAGTCGGGCGCGACGGTGGAGTCGAGCGTGCTGTTCGACGGCGCCGTCGTCGAGCAGGGCGCTCGGGTCTCGCGGTCGGTCATCGGGCGGGGCGCGCGGATCTGCGCGGGCGCCGTCCTGGAGGAGACCGTGATCGGCGACGGCGCGATGGTCGGCGCGGGCAACGAACTGCGCGGCGGCCTGCGCCTGTGGCCGGGCACCCAGTTGCCGCCGACGGCGGTGCGCTTCTCCTCCGACGTCTGAGGCGTCGTGCTCACCCGCACGTGGCGGCCGGCCTGGCAGGTCGACGTACGGCTCACGCTGGCGCCGCACCGCCGCGGCGCGGGTGATCCCGCCTTCGCGATCACACCGGACGGCGCGGTCTGGCGCGCCTCCACGACCCCGGACGGCCCCGGCACCCTGCGGGTCCTGCGCCGGGGCGACGCGATCGAGGCCGAGGCGTGGGGGCCGGGAGCGTCGTGGCTGCTCGACGGCCTGCCCGAGCTGCTCGGCGCCGCCGACGACCCGGCGACGTTCACTCCGGCCCACGACATCCTGCGCGACGCGGCCGTACGCTTCCGCGACTTCCGTGTGGGGCGCACCCGCAACGTCTTCGAGGCGCTCGTGCCGGCCGTGCTGGAGCAGAAGGTCGTGGGCAAGGAGGCCTTCCGCGCGTGGCGTTACCTCGTCCGCAGGTTCGGCGAGGCCGCGCCGGGGCCGCAGCCGCTGCACGTCCCCCCGCCGCCTCGGGTCTGGGTGGGCATCCCGTCCTGGGAGTGGCACAAGTCGGGCATCGAGGCCGTGCGGGCCCGTACGATCATCGGCGCCGCGCGGGTGGCGAGCCGGCTGGAGGTCGAGGACACCCAGGAGGCCGACCGGCGGCTGCGCTCACTGAGCGGTATCGGGGTGTGGACCTCGGCCGAGATCCGCCAGCGCGCCCACGGCGACCCCGACGCCGTGTCGGTCGGCGACTACCACATCCCCGGCATCGTCGGATGGGCTCTGACCGGGCAGAAGGTCGACGACGCCGGGATGCTGCGGCTGCTGGAGCCGTACGCCGGGCACCGCTACCGCGTCACGCGGATGCTGGAGCTCGCCGGCGCCCGCCCGCCTCGGCGCGGCCCGCGGATGTCGGTGCGCGACTACCGGGGCTTTTAGGGAGTGTGGCGGGAGTCGGTGCCGAAGAGCGGGCCGAGCACCGCCAGCGCGACCACGAGGAAGAACATCAGCCATGGCATGGGGTCCTCCGGTAAGGAGCGTTCGTGTTTTGACTCCTTGAGTGTCCGCCCTCATATCGTTCAGGTCCAGCGAGTCCTGCTGCACCGATCCCTTAAGCGTCGCTGAAGGGTCTGGACCCCGCCGGGAATAACCGGCAGGTCCCCGGCGTATGTTGCCGACATGAGTGACGCCGACGCATCGCCCTCCCCGGCCGGCCTCCGACGGGCGCTCGCCCGCGCGCGGGACGGCAAGACCCTCGACCTCACCGAGGCGGAGGTGCTCCTCGGGGCACGCGGCGAGCACCTCGCCACGCTTCTCGACCACGCCGGCCGCGTACGCGACGCGGGCCTGGAGGCGGTGGGACGCCCCGGCGTGATCACCTACAGCCGCAAGGTCTTCATCCCGCTGACCCGCCTGTGCCGCGACCGCTGCGGCTACTGCACGTTCGCCACCGTCCCGGGCCGTCTCGACGCCCCGTACCTCAGCCCGGACGAGGTCCTGGAGATCGCCCGGCAGGGCGCGGAGATGGGCTGCAAGGAGGCGCTGTTCACACTCGGCGACCGGCCCGAAGACCGCTGGACCCAGGCCGGCGAGTGGCTGCACGCGCACGGCTACGACGACACGCTCTCCTACGTACGCGCCATGGCGATCCGGGTGCTGGAGGAGACCGGGCTGCTGCCCCACCTCAACCCCGGCGTCATGACCTGGCAGGACCTCCAGCGGCTCAAGCCCGTCGCGCCGTCGATGGGGATGATGCTGGAGACCACCTCGCGGCGGCTGTTCGAGGAGAAGGGCGAGGCGCACTTCGGCTCGCCGGACAAGGACCCGGCCGTGCGCCTGCGGGTGCTGGAGGACGCCGGCCGTACGAACATCCCCTTCACGACGGGCGTCCTGATCGGCATCGGCGAGACGGTGCGCGACCGCGCCGAGTCGATCTTCGCGATCCGGAAGGTCGCGCGGGAGTACGGCGGGATCCAGGAGGTCATCGTCCAGAACTTCCGCGCCAAGCCCGACACCAAGATGCGGTCGACGCCGGACGCCGACCTGGAGGAGCTCGCCGCCACGATCGCGGTGACGCGGCTCGTGCTCGGTCCGAAGGCGCGCGTGCAGGCGCCGCCGAACCTCGTCGACTCCGAGTACGCCCTGATGCTGCGCGCCGGCATCGACGACTGGGGCGGCGTCTCGCCGCTCACACCCGACCACGTCAACCCCGAGCGCCCCTGGCCGCAGATCGACGAACTCGCCGCGCGTACCGCCGACCACGGCTTCACGCTGCGCGAACGCCTGACGATCTACCCCGAGTACATCCAGCGCGGCGAGCCCTGGCTCGACCCGCGCCTGGGCGCCCACGTCGCGGCGCTGTCCGGCCCCGACGGCCTCGCCCTGGAGGACGTACGCCCGAGCGGCCTGCCCTGGCAGGAACCCGACGGCGGCTGGGCCGACCAGGGCCGTACGGACCTGCACGTCGCCATCGACACCGAAGGCCGCACCGGCGACCGCCGTGACGACTTCGACGAGGTGTACGGCGACTGGGACGCCTTGCGCGACCGCCTGCCCGCCGCGCCCGCCCGGCTGGACTCCGACGTCGCCGCCGCGCTCCGGAGCGCGGAGCGCGACCCCGGCGGCCTGTCCGACGCCGAGGCGCTCGCGCTGCTGGACGCCGACGGGCCGGAACTGGAGGCCCTGGCGTCCCTCGCCGACGACCTGCGGCGCGACGCCGCCGGCGACGACGTGACGTACGTCGTGACACGGAACATCAACTTCACCAACGTCTGTTACACCGGCTGCCGGTTCTGCGCGTTCGCCCAGCGCCGTACGGACGCCGACGCGTACACGCTGTCGCTCTCGCAGGTCGGCGACCGCGTCGACCAGGCCTGGGAGGCCGGCGCGACCGAGGTCTGCATGCAGGGCGGCATCCACCCGGACCTCCCCGGCACCGCGTACTTCGACCTCGCCCGCGAGGTCAAGCGCCGCGCGCCCGGCATCCACATGCACGCGTACAGCCCGATGGAGGTCGTCAACGGCGCCTCACGTACGGACTCGTCGATCCGCGACTGGCTGTCGGAGGCGAAGGCGGCGGGCGTCGACTCGCTGCCGGGCACGGCCGCCGAGATCCTCGACGACGACGTGCGCTGGGTCCTCACCAAGGGCAAGCTGCCGACCGCGTCGTGGGTCGAGGTCGTCACGACCGCCCACGAGCTGGGCATCCCGACGACGTCGACGATGATGTACGGCCACGTGGACACCCCCGCGCACTGGGTCGCGCACCTGAAGCTGCTGCGGTCGATCCAGGAGCGTACGGGCGGGTTCACGGAGTTCGTCCTGCTGCCGTTCGTGCACCACAACGCGCCGATCTACCTCGCGGGCCTCGCGCGTACCGGACCCACGAAACGGGAGAACCGCGCCGTCCACGCCCTCGCCCGGATCCTGCTGCACGGCGCGATCCCGAACATCCAGTGCTCGTGGGTGAAACTCGACGACGAGCTGTGCACGCAGGTGCTGCGCGGCGGCGTCAACGACCTGGGCGGCACGCTGATGGAGGAGACCATCAGCAGGATGGCGGGCTCGGACAACGGCTCGTACAAGACCATGAGCGGCCTGGAGAAGCTCGCCACCGACGCCGGCCGCCCCGCCCGCCAGCGTACGACGACGTATGGCGAGGTCCCCGCCGAACGCATCAGGGCCGCACGCGCCACGGACGGCGTCGGCCGCTTCCTCCCGGTGGTGAGCTGAGTACTTTCGTGGCGCTATCCTCCGGTTCGTGGGGCATCCGCGCGTTCGCCTGCTGGTGACGGGAGCCGTGCTGCTCGTCCTGGGGGTCTCGGCCGGGGCGTACCTGCTGCGGGACCATCCGCGCGACTGCGGGCACGCCATGACGATCACCGTGCAGGCCGCGCCGGACATCGCGCCCGCGTTGCGCGAGGTAGCGGAGCGGTTCAACACGCAGACGCACGTCGTCGGCGGCCACTGCGCCCTGGTGACGATCGCCGCACGTGACCCGGCGTCGGTCGCCCGGGCCCGTACCTTCACCGACGCGTGGGTACCGGACTCGTCCATGTGGCTGACCGGCGCCTTCACCGGCGGCTCGCTGGCCACGACCCCGGTCGTCCTCGCCGCGCCACGCGTGGTCGCCGACGAACTGCGCCGCCGCAAGGTCACCGCTGAGAGCTGGCGGACACTACGCCGCCCGCCGTTGCACGCCCTCGTCCGAGCCCTGGACCCGGAGCACTACGCCGCCGGCGCCGCCACGACGATCGCGGCGCATCCGGTCATCGGCTCCACCGCCGTACGCCGGGAACCTGACCCGGCCCACCTGTTCGCCCTGTTCAGCGGCGTGACGGGCCTGCGAAGGCCCCTCATCGCCACGACCGAGCAGTCGGTGGTGGCGTACAACGAGACCCACCACCCGAACCCGGCGGAAGTCCTGACCCCGCGAGAGGGCACCATCCTGCTGGACCACCCGCTCGCCACGACCACCACCGACCCGCGCCGAGCGGAGGCCGTGGACGCCTTCCGCTGGGTCCTCCACGCCCAGCAGGCCACGGACACCTTCCAGCGGTACGGCTTCCGCCGCCCGGACGGCCGTTTCACCCCGGCGTACGCCACCTGGCTGGGCCTCCGCCCGTCCCTGCCCAAGATCCTCCCGCGGCCTTCAGAGGCCGAGGTCACCGCCGCGATGCGATCCTGACCGGCGAGGAACGCGTGGAGATCGCCGGACACGTGAGCGGGAGCGGCGGGCCGCCGCCGGGTGAGCGCTCACCATGTGCCGGCCTCGGTGATGACGGCTGAGGCGAGGCGTGCGGTCCGTTCGGCGATCCGGCGTGGTGGCATCGGGCGGTCGTTCTCCAGCCACCAGGTGATCGACTGGACGAACATCGCTCCCAGGACGGTCGGGGCCAGGTCGCCGTCCGCCGTGCCCGCCGAGGGCAGGTGCTCGCCGACCATCCCGGACAGGGTGGCGCGCATCCTCGTGGCGAACCACGGGCTGCCGCGTTTGCCGAGGAGCGCGCCGTAGAGCCGGTCGTACTCGGCGATGTGCTCGAAGAAGCCCACCCAGCGTTCGCGCGTCGACCGCTCGTCGGCGTCGCTGACGGTGCCGAGGAGCGCCTCCATCGCCTCGTCGAAGATCTGCTCGACCAGGTGGTACTTGTCGCGGTAGTTCCGGTAGAAGGCGGCCCGGCTGACCATGGCGCGTTCGGTGATCTCGCCGACCGTGACGCGGTCGAGACCGCGTTCCTCGATGAGGCCGATCAGGGCCTCGCGGAGCAGCTTGCGCGTGCGCCTCACCCGTACGTCGTCGCCTGAACGAGACACATCACGCTCCTTGTCCAGGGCGGGACACCGTGCCCGAACTGTCCCTTCCGGTGGGCGGACAGTATGCCTGAACCTGGACACTCTGTCTCACACAAGGAGCCGTAGATGAGAGTCGTTCGCGTACGTGAGACCGGGCCGCCGGAGGTGCTGCGGCTCGAAGAGGCCGAAGCGCCGCGCCCGGCGGCCGGTGAGGTCGTGGTGGCGGTCGAGGTGGCCGGCGTCGTCTTCGGGGACACGATCGTGCGGGCGGGCCGGTACCCCGTCGCGCTCCCGTGGGTGCCGGGCCTGGAGGTCGGCGGCCGGATCGCCGAGGTCGGGCCGGGAGCCGACCCGTCGCTGACCGGCCGCCGCGTCGTGGCCACCACCCTCGGGATGGCCGGCGGGTACGCGGAGTCGGCCCTCGCCCGGGTGGACGACGTGTTCGAGGTTCCGGACGGCCTGCCGCTCGACCATGCCGTCGCGGTCTTCCAGGCGGGCGCGATCGCCGCGGGCATCCTCACGGCGGCGAGCGTGGGACCGGACGACACCGTGCTGGTCACGGCCGCCGCCGGGCGCATCGGATCGCTTCTCGTCCAGCTCGCCAAGGCGGCCGGGGCGCGGGTGATCGGCGTCGCCGGCGAGGCCAAGCTCGGTACGGTCGCGGAGTTCGGCGCGGACGTCGCCATCGGCTACGGAGAGAACGACTGGTCCGCCCGGGTCCGCGCGGAGACGGACGGGCTCGGCGCGTCGGTCGTGCTCGACGCGGTCGGCGGAGCGGCCGGCGGGCAGGCGATCGAGTCGGCCGCCGACGGCATCGGCCGGATCGGCGTCTACGGATTCAGCTCGGGCACCTGGACGGCACTCGACACCCGGCAGATCGGGCGGCGGGGCCTCACCGTCATCGGCGTACTGGGCGTCACGTTCGCCAAACCGGCGGCGGAGCAGCGCGCCGACGCCGAACACGCCCTGGAGGCGGCACACGCGGGCCACCTCCAGCCACGGATCCACGCGGCGTACCCACTCGCCGACGCGGCCCGCGCCCACGCCGACCTCGAAGCACGCCGCAACGTCGGCGCGGTCGTGCTCACCGCGTCTCGATGAACGCCTCCGGGTCGCGGGGCGGGCGGTCGCGCGGGGGAGTGGCGGCGTGGCCGATGCCGACGGCACCCATGGGGTCCCAGTTCGGGGGGAGGTTCAGGGTCTCGCGCACGACGTCGGCGCAGAACATCGTGCTCGACACCCAGCACGAACCGAGCCCCTCCACGGCGAGCGCTACCAGGAGGTTCTCCACGCCCGCACCCATCGCGACCAGGAACATCTCGCGTTCGGCGCGGGAGCGGCGCGGGTCCGGGTAGTCGTGGGAGCCGTCCATGACCAGGCACGGCACGACCAGGTACGGCGCGCGGCGCAGGACCTCACCGCGGCGCAGGCGGCGTTCGATCGACTCGTCGGAGAAGCCGTCGGCGCGCAGGTCGGCCTCCCACGCGTCGCGCATGGCGTCGAGCAGGCGGTCCTTCGCCTCCTCGACCAGGACGAACCGCCACGGCGTCGTGTGGTGCGGCGCCGGCGCCGTGATCGCGGCGGCGACCGCGCGGCGTACGAGGGCCGGGTCGACCGGGTCGGAGGTGAACTCGCGGATCGTCCGCCGGGCGCCGAGGACGTCGGCGGAGCCGTAACGGAACATGTCGTCGTCGGCGGAGCGGACCAGTTGCCGCGCGCCCGCGCCGTCGTCGTCGGTCACCAGGTCGCCCAGGCCGCGTACGACGGCGACGGGCACCCCGGCCAGCTTGCCCTTGACCAGCTCGGCCGCCGAGGCGATCTCGTCGGCGAGGGAGGTCATCGTGGCCTCCAGCCGGTTGCCGTACGCGTCGGTGCTGCCGCGCAGGTCGTCCATGACCCGGACGCCTGCGGCGCCGATCGCGGCGTCGGCCAGGCCCAGCCGCCACGGGCGCCCCAGCGTGTCGGAGAGGATGACCCCCACGCGTACGCCGGTCAGCTCCTGGAGCCGCGCGCGGATCCGCCGGGCCGAGGCGTCGCAGTCCTCCGGGAGGAGGAGCACGGTGCCGGGCTCGGTGTTGGAGGCGTCCACGCCCGCCGCGGCGAGGACCAGGCCCTGCCGCGTCTGCACGATACGGGTCGGGCCGCGCCGCGCCACGACGCGTACGGTCTCGGCATCGATCGCCTTCTCGCGGTCGGTGGCGACCAGGACGCGCCCCTCGGCCTTACTCACGATCTTGGACGTGACGACGACGATGTCGCCGTCGCGCAGGCCGGCCGGCGCGATCAGCGCGGCGATGTCGTCGCCCTCGCGCACCTCCGGAATGCCGGGGACCCCGAAGACCTCATAGCTCATGAGCGCAGCTCTTCGCCCAGGTCGATCGCCGCGCGCGCGATGGCCGCGGAGGCGTCGACGTCGGTCATCAGCAGCGGGCGGGACCGTACGGTGATCCCGTCCGCGTCGCCGGTCAGGGCCGCGTCGGCGGTGTCGACGAGCCAGCCGTCGAGCAGGTCGGGGCCGTAGTGCGCGGCGACCGCGCCCGCAGAGGTCTCCACGCCGATCGCGGTCAGGCAGGCGTCGGCCATGCCGCGTACGGGCGCGCCGCCGATGATCGGGGAGACCCCGACGACCGTGTTGGCCGCGACGGCGGCGCGTACGCCGGGAATGGAGAGGATCGTCCCGACGCTCACCACCGGGTTGGACGGCGGGAGGATCACGAGGTCGGCGGCGTCGAGCGCGTCGATCACGCCCGGCGCGGGCTTGGCGTCCGCGGCGCCGACCGGCGCGATGCTCTGGGCCGGCACCCCGGCGTGCAGGCGAACCCACCACTCCTGGAAGTGGATCGCCCGTTTCCCGTCGGCGTCCTCGATGACGACGTGGGTCTCGACGCGGTCGTCGGTCATCGGCAGCAGGCGCACCCCCGGGCGCCAGCGGTCGCAGAGGGCCTCCGTCACCGCCGACAGCGGATACCCGGCGTCCAGCATCTGCGTCCGCACGATGTGTGTCGCGAAGTCACGGTCGCCGAGGGTGAACCAGGAGGGCCCGATCTCATGCGCCGCGAGCTCTTCGCGGATGGTGAAGGTCTCGTCGGCGCGCCCCCAGCCCTGCTCTTCGTTGATGCCACCGCCGAGGGTGTACATCACGGTGTCGAGGTCCGGGCAGATTCGCAGCCCGAACAGTGAAATGTCGTCGCCGGTATTGCCGATAACGGTGATGTCCGCTTCGGGCGCGGCCTGCTTGAGGCCGCGCAGGAAACGGGCTCCCCCGATTCCGCCCGCGAGTGCCACGATGCGCATGTGGACAAGTCTGGCACCAGGGGGGCTGACAGATGCGACGGGCCGTCCCCACTTGTGCCAAGCTGGGGTGAAACCGATTACTCAATGGAGTTGCTCGTGAACAACGACGTGCAGCGGCTGCGGGAGCCCGGAGCATGGGTCCTCCTCGGGGCGGTCGCCCTTCAGATCCTGACGGGGCTCATCAGCCTCCTGTTCGGCGGCGGCGGTGTGCCGTTCACGTTCCGAGCCTTCCAGTTCGTCAGCGGTGACGCGTTCTTCGCCGGTGTCGCCCTGGTCGGCGTGCTGCTCGTCGCGGTGTTGCTGGTCACCCGGCTGGGGGGAGGCCCCACGCCGCAGGCGCGCACGATCGCGATGGGCGCCCTGGCCCTGCTCGCCATCGCCGTCCTCGTCGAGGTGATCTGCATGCTCGCGGGTCTCGCCGTGGGCAGTGACAAGTACGGCATCAACCTCGACGGCGGCCTCACCGCCAAGGTCGTGATGTTCCTGTACGGCATCTCCAAGCTGGCGATCACCGGTGTCGGCGGTTACTACATCTTCACGGTCTTCCAGGGCTTCGGGCCGGCCTCGCCGGCCGCGCAGCAGTACCCGCAGCAGATGTACGGCCAGCAGCCCCAGCAGCCGTACGGCCAGCCCGGCTACGGCCAGCAGCAGCCCTACCAGCAGCAACAGCAGCAGTACGGTCAGCCGCACCCCCCGCAGCAGCCGTACGGCCAGCAGCAGGGCTACGGGCGCCCTCCCTACGGCGGCCAGCCCGGTTACGGCCAGCAGCAGCAGCCCTACCAGCAGCAGCCCGGCCAGGCCGGCGGCCAGCAGCCTCCGCAGCAGCCCCAGCAGCCCACCCCGCCTCCGGCCCAGCAGAGCGAGGGCGAGTGGACCCGCGCCTACGGTTCGAGTGACAAGCCCGTGGCGCAGGAGTCCTCCGACGACGAGGGGAAGAGCGACTCCTACCGTCCGCCGGAGTAGACCTCAGCGGAGAAACGCCCCGTGATCGCCCTTACCGACTCGCGCACTAGACGGCCGGTGCAGAAACTCATAACTCCGAGGCCATAGGTCGAAGATTGAGTCTGTGCAGGTCAGCGCCGTTTTTTTAGCTCCCGTACACCTTACGCTCACGATTCCGCTTGACGTCTGTGGTCGTGCACGCGTGTAATTTCATTGGTGTAGTTCGGTGCCTTCCCGGGGGATGGAGTCAGGGAAGGCGTCACCAGGGGGGCTCCACGGGGCTAGGAGGTGCGCTGTGAGCGAGGTGCTCATCCCGCTGGCGCACGGCACAGACGGTGAAGAGTTGGGCTGGCAGGAGCGCGCCTTGTGTGCGCAGACAGACCCGGAAGCTTTTTTTCCGGAAAAGGGCGGCTCCACTCGCGAGGCCAAGAAAGTGTGCCGCGCTTGCGATGTACGTGCGGAATGTCTGGAATATGCGCTCGGTCACGATGAACGTTTCGGCATATGGGGTGGTCTGTCCGAACGCGAGCGCAGGAAGCTCAAGCGCGCTGCGGGCTGAAATCCCGCCGATCAGGCCGCCCGAGGTCCCCGTCTCGCCGTCCGCCTGCCGGACATCGCGGACGGGGCGGGCGGCTTCGCGTATTGTGGTCAGCCGCGCCCGGCGGATGAGCCGGCGCGGCTGACCATCTTCCGGGTGAATTCCGGGTGGAATATTGGCCCCCCATCTCGAACGTCACGTCGTTACGGCACTACTCGTCGCGCACGACGGCGCGCGCTGGCTGCCTGAGACGCTGAAAGCACTGCTCACGCAGAGTAAGCCCGTCGATCGCCTCGTCGCGGCCGACACCGGCAGTGGCGACGCCTGTCCCGCCCTCCTGACCGAGGTCGTGGGCGAGGGCAAGCTGATCTCCCTGCCTCCGCGCACCTCGTACGCGGAGGCGGTCGCAGCGCTGGCCGCGCATCCCGCCGCGCAGCTCGCCGTCCCCGTGCCCGAGGAGGTTTCGGGCACCGACCGGGTCGAGTGGCTGTGGCTGGTCCACGACGACTCCGTGCCCGCGCCCGACGCGCTTGAGCGGCTGCTCAAGACGGCCGACTCCCATCCGCCCGCCGCCATCCTCGGCCCCAAGCTCCGCGACTGGTACGACCGGCGCGTCCTGGTCGAGACCGGCGTGGCGATCGACCGCGGTGGCCGCCGCGACACCGGCCTGGACGAGCTGGAGTTCGACCAGGGCCAGCACGACACGATCCGCGAGGTCATGGCCGTCAGCACGGCGGGCATGCTGGTACGCCGCGACGTCTGGGAGGAGCTCGGCGGTCTCGACCGGGAGTTCGGTCTCTTCCGCGACGACGTCGACTTCGGCTGGCGCGCGCACGCCGCGGGCCACCGGGTGCTGCTGGCGCCCGACGCCGTGATGTACCACGCCGAGGCGTCCGCGCGCGGCGACCGCGAAATCTCGGTGAAGGCCGACGACCGGCGCAGCGCCCTGCTCGTGCTGTTCGCGAACCTCCCGCTGTCCGGGCTGGCCCTCTCCGTGCCCGTCAACATCATCGTCTCGCTGCTCAGGGCGCTCTTCTTCTCCTCCGCCAAGCGGCCGGACGCCGCGCGCGCCGAGGTGCGCGCGCTGCGCGGCGCGATGTTCCGCATGTGGCGGATGCGCAGGAGACGGAGCCAGGGCCTCACGCACAGCGGCGTCCGCCGGTTCCAGCCGCGCTGGCCCACGCTCCGGCGGCTGCCGGAGCTCCTCGGCGGGCGGCGCCTACCGCTGTCCTTCCCCGAGAGCGGCGTGCTCGGCCGCTGGATCCGCAAGCCCGCCGTGCTGATGGCGCTCGCGCTCGTCCTGGTCGCCCTGGTGGCCGGACGCGGCCTCATCGCCACCCGCGGCCGTCTCGGCGGCGGCGCGCTCGTGCCCGCCTGGGGCGGCGCCAGCGACCTGTGGGCCGAGTACCTCACCGGCTGGCACCCCGTCGGCCTCGGCTCCGGGGCCGGGTCCCCGCCGTACGCCGGGGTGCTCGCCGTCCTGTCGACGCTGCTGCTCGGCAAGCCGTGGCTCGCGGTGCTGTTCCTGCTGCTGGGCAGCGTGCCGCTGGCCGGCCTGTCCGCGTACACCGCCGCGCGCCGCATCCTCCGTACCCGCACACCGGTCGCGGTCTGGGCGGGCCTCACGTACGCGCTGCTGCCCGTCGTGACCGGCGCGGTCACGACCGGCCGTATCGGCACCTCCGTCGCGATCGTCCTGCTTCCGCTGATCGGGGCGTTCGCATGCGACCTGGTCGCCGACCGCAACCGGCACGCGTCCTGGGCGCTCGCGCTGCTGCTCGCGATCGCGACGGCCTTCGCCCCGCTGACCTGGGCGCTCACCGCGCTCGTCCTCGTACCCGCCCGTTTCGCCCTCGGCGGCTCTGGCCGCCGCGCCGGTCGCGGGCTGCTGGTCGCCCTGTTCGTGCCGCTGCTCCTGCTGCTGCCGTGGGTGCTCCACCTCGCGGCGCACCCGTCCGGGTTCCTGCGCGAGGCCGGGCTGACGCAGGCCTTCGAACACCCGACCCCGGTGACCCTCCTGATGCTCGGCACGGGCGGTCCCGGCGCCCCCGCCGTATGGGCCACGGCCGGGCTCGCGCTCACCGGGCTGGCCGCGCTGCTGCTGCCCAGGCGCCGCATCGCCGTCCTCGCGGGGTGGCTGATCACCCTCGCCGGGCTGCTCGTCGCGATCCTGGTCACCGCCGACCCGGCGTGGCCCGGCGTCGCGCTGATGTTCGCCGCCACAGGCGTCGTCCTCGCCGCGTCCGGCATGCTCCACTGGGCGTACGGCCTGCTGGCGAGCGGGAAGCTCCTGCCACGCGTCGCCGCGGTCACGATCATGATCGTCGCGGCGTCCACACCCCTGATCGGCGCGGGCACCTGGATGCTCCACGGCACCGACGGGCCACTCGGGCGCGTACGCGCCGACGCGTTCCCGCTGGTCGTCGAGGCCCACACGACGCTGCCCCGCATGCTCGTCCTCTCCCAGCGCCGTACCGACGGCCCGGTGAACGCCACGGTCCTGCGCGGGCGCGAGCCGCTCCCCGGCGAGGAGGCCGCCGAGGCCCCGGCCGCCGCGCGGAACCTCCTCCGCTCGACCGTCGCCGCCCTGGCCTCCGGCACCGGCGGAGCCACGTCACTGTCGAGGTTCGGCGTGCAGTACGTCCTGGTGCCGCACCCCGACGCCGACGCCCTGCCCGCCGCGCTCGACGCCGCACCGGACCTCAACCGGCTGAGCCACACCCGCGACTTCGCGCTGTGGCAACTGTCCGCACCGTCCGGCCGCCTCATGCTGCTCGACGGCGGAACCGTGACGCCACTCGCGACCGGGACCATCGACGCGGGCGTACGCATCCCGCCAGGCCGCCCCGGACGCCTGCTCCTGCTCGCCGAACCCGCCGGCAACGGATGGCACGCCACGATCGACGGCCACACCCCGCGCTCGCGCACCCTCGACGGCTGGGCCCAGTCGTACGACGTGCCGCAGAACGGCGGGTTCCTGCACCTACAGCGAGGCATGCGGATGCGTCATCTCTGGGTCACCGTCCAGGCCGTGGCCCTCTTCTTCGTCTTCCTGCTCGCACTGCCGTCCGAGCAATGGGTCGAAGGTCCCCGACGGCGCCGAGCACGCCGAGGCGGACACGTACGCACGGAGGCGACCCCTGTGCTGAGCGGGGTGGAGTGAATTGAGCACCGAGGAAGAGCCCGAGCCGGCTGCCACGCCGGACGAGGAACCGTCCGGCGGCCAGGAATGGCTCGGCGGATTCTCCGCCGAGCCGATCTATGAGCCGCCGAAGCACTTCGGGTCCGAGCCCACGATCACAGGCTGGTTCGAACACCCGGGCGTCCTCCCGGAACGCCCGGCCGAGGAACCCGAGACAGCGCCGATCACCCAAGCCGAACCCGAGCCAGAGCCGATCGCCCAGGCCGAGCCTGAGACGCCGCCGATCACTCGGGCCGAGCCTGAAACGGCGCCGATCACTCGGGCCGAGCCCGAAACGGCGCCGATCGCCCAGGCCGAGCCCGAGAGCCGGACCGACGAGCCCTCGGAGTCTGACTACCTGGTGGCCGGCGAGGCTGAGCCTGAGCCCGAGCCCGAGCCGGTCGAGGAGGAGCCGGAGTGGGCGCCGTCGGGCGGCTGGTACACCGGCCCCGAGACCGGGCCGCTCGACCAGGTCCCGGACGACGGTGTCCCCGCCGAGGAACGCGACCCGTTCGAGCAGCCGGCGGCCGGGGAGGCCGGCTGGGCGGCGGGCGACGGGGCGGACGAGGAGCGTGAGGCGGAGGCGCCGGAGGCCGAGGAGCCGCCGGCGAAGCCCGCGATCGGCTCGGACTGGCCGCTGCGGTCCGCCTCGCGGCCGCGCGAGGGCTGGCAGGAGGAGCCGTGGACCGGACCGGCCCCTGACCTGCCGGAAGAGTTCGGCACGGCCGCGTACATGCCACCGGAGGACCCGGCCACGCACGACCGGCCCGCCTACGGCTCACCGGCGGAGCCCGGCCGGCCCGAGGACGAGTCCGGCACGACGGCTTACCCGGCATCCGAGGCGCCCGACCGGCCGGTCTACGGCTCGCTCGCGGAGCCCGGCTCGTCGGCGTACCCGCCTTCCGAGGCGCCCGACCGGTCCGCCTACGGGTCACCGGCGGAGGTCGGACGACCGAGGACGAGTTCGGCTCGTCGGCGTACCCGCCTCCCGACGCGCCCGATCGGCCCGCCTATGGGTCACCGGCGGCTGGCCGATCCGAGGACGAGTTCGGCACCGCGGCGCCGCCCGAGGCGCCCGATCGGCCCGTCTACGGGTCGCTGGCGGAGCCTGGGGCGTCGGCTGAACCGCGGTCCGGGCCGCGTCATGGGCGGCGGGCCGGGGCCGTACGGGACGAGGGCGGTGCCACCAACGCTCTGCCCGCCGCGCGGCCTTCGCGTCGTCGGGCGAAGAAGCGGTCCGGGGCCGCGACGGTCTTCGCCGTGCTGGCGGCGGTGCTGGGCACGCTGTGGATGGTGTTCGCGTTCGTCGGGCGGCCGGTGCTGCGGTTCCTGCGGCAGGTGTCCTCGGACGAGACGCGGCCGCGGTGGATGACGCGGCTGCCGGGTAACCGGTTCGCGCTCGCCGCGCTCATCGCCCTGGCGGTCGCGGCGCTGTACGGCGTCGCGTCGTTCGCGCGTCCCGCCGCGTCCGAGACCGCGGGGGCGACGCGCGTACCTCCGCCGTCGGCGGCGGCGGTGTGCCCGGATCCCTCCGAGGCGCGGGTGAGCGCGGTGACGTCGCCCGGCGCGCGCGGCGCGGGCCGGATCGAGGTCGCGGGGGGTCCGCCGGCCACGCTGACGTCACCGGGCACCGCCTGGTCGGCCATGGCGAAGAAGGGGTCCGGCGCGTGGACGTTCGGCGCGGCGGGTTCGCTGGCGTCCGGGCTGACGGTCGAGCAGACTTCGGGCCACGGCGACCTGGCGGGCGTACGGTGTGACGAGCCCGCCGCCGACCAGTGGTTCATGGGCCCCGGGCCCGCGCAGGTACGGGACGTCGCGCTCACGCTGACGAACGCCGACGACCGTCCCGTCTCGGTCGGCGTCGAGGGCCTGAGCGACGACGGCTCCATCGAGACCGTCGACGGCCACGACATCGCCATCGGCGGCCACACCACCCGCCTGATCCACGTCGGACAGGAGCCCGACGGCCTCGGTACGGTCGCGGCGGGTGTGAAGCTCATCGCGCTGCACGTCCACGCCATCAACGGGCGGATCGCGGCGGCCGTACGCGTCGAACGGAAGAAGGGCGCCGACTGGCTGCCCGCGACCCGGCCGGGCACGAGCCTGGTCGTGCCGGGTGTGGCGTCCGGCAAGGGCGCCCGGCGGCTGCTCGTCGCCGTTCCCGGCCGTGACGAGGCGAGCGTCGAGGTGGAGGTCATGTCCCCGGACGGCACGTCCGTGCCCGCCGGGCAGCGCGTCCTCCAGGCCGCCGCGCTCGCCGTGACCCCGCTCGACCTGGGGCTGGGCGGCAAGCCCGCCGGTATCCGGCTGGTCTCCGACCACCCGATCGTCGCGGCGCTCGTCGCGGAGCAGGACACCGACTTCGCGGCCACGGCGGCGGTCCCGCCGCTCGGCGCGGGCGGCCTGGTCGCCGAGAACAAGGACCATTCCACGCTGTTGCTGACGGCGCCCGGCGACGCCGCCGTCGTACGTGTGACGCAGATCATGGCGCACGGTCCCGCGAGCACCGGTCAGGACGTCCGCGTACCGGCCGGGCGGACCGTCGAGGTCTCGATGCCGCCTCCGGCGGGCGCGCCCGGCTACGCCCTGAGCGTGGTGCCGAAACCGGGCTCGGGCCCCGTCTACGCGGCGCGTTCGCTGAAAATCAAGGGCCAGGGGATCACCGTTCTCCCGATCGCGCCGGCGCGTACGACGGTGGTCCTGCCACCCGTCGCGGACGTACCTCTTCCGTAGCCTCTCACCGCCCATCGGGCGGGCCGATTTTCATGAAATGTCGGTATGAGAATCCCGCGCGGCGAATCGCGCTGGACGGTCGTCATGCCGTCGAAGTACTCTGGCCGCCAGATGTTGACAAGATTATTGACTCCGCTATCAATGCGTCGATCGGGCGTCATTCTCCGTAATCTCGGAGATGTGGGCACGCGATTATCTATCAGCGACGTTCCGGTTACGGGTGGCCTCGTGGGCGTAGGCCGACCTCGTCAAATCGTTCCTAACCCGTTCGCGATAGAGGAAATTTCGCAGATGTTCGACGCTTCATCCCGGTTTGATTCCGGCTCTTCGGTGGAACTCCCCATCGCCATCGTCGGTATCGGGTGCCGTTTTCCCGGTGGAGTCGACTCCGCGGACGCGTTGTGGAAAGTACTCGTCGAGGAACGCGATCTCGTGACCGAAGTTCCACCGGACCGGTGGGACGCGAACGCCATCTACGACCCCCAGCCCGGCGTACCCGGCAAGGTCGCCTCCCGCTGGGGCGCCTTCATCGCCGACGTCGCCGGGTTCGAGCCGGAGTTCTTCGGGCTGACCGACCACGAGGCCGAGCGGATGGACCCGCAGTCCCGGCTGCTCCTGGAGACCGCCTGCGAGGCCCTGGAGGACGCCGGCCTGCCGCCGCGCGGAATGAGCGGCGCGGCCGTCGGCGTCTTCGCCGGCCACGTGCAGAACGACTACCTCCACCTGATGAACCTCGACGAGCCCGCCCTGTGGGACGCCCACGGCGTACTGGGCACCGCGCACTCCTCGGCCACCGGCCGCATCTCGTACCTCCTCGGCCTGCGCGGCCCCGCCGTGACCCTCGACACCGGCGTCTCCTCGTCCCTGGTCGCGGTCCACCTCGGCTGCCAGTCGCTGCGTACGGGCGAGGTCGACCTGGCCCTCGCCGGAGGAGTCACCCTGGCCCTGACCCCGGAGAACACCTTCGGCTCGTCGACGATGGGCATGCTGTCGCCCGGCCGCCACTGCCGCGCGTTCGACGCCGGCGCGGACGGCACCGTACGCGGCGAGGGCTGCGGCGTCGTCGCGCTGAAACGCCTGCCCGACGCGATCGAGGCCGGCGACCGGATACTCGCGGTCCTGCGCGGCACCGGCGTCGGCAACAACGGCGGATCCCCGTACACGATGACCGCCTCGTCCGAAGAGGGGCAGTACCTCCTGCAACAGGAGGTCATCACCAAGTCAGGCGTCGACCCGGCACGCGTCGGCCTGGTCGAGGCCCACGGAGCGGGCACCCCGGTCGGCGACCCGATCGAATACGCCGCCCTGCGAGCCTCGTACGGCGCGGGCGACGAGGGCTGCGCGCTAGGCGCGATCAAAACGAACCTGGGACACTGCGAGACCGCCGCCGGCATCGCCGGCCTGATCAAGGCGGTGATGGCCGTACGCCACGGCCGGATCCCGGCGAACCTCCACTTCGAGACGTGGAACCCCGAGATCGACCCTGACGGCGCGAGGCTGTTCGTACCGTCCACCCTGACCGCGTGGCCCGTCACGTCCGGCCCGAGACTCGCCGCCGTGTCCGCCCACAGCATGACGGGCACCAACGCACACGTCATCGTCGAACAGGCCCCACCGCCCGCCGCCCGGGCGTCGGGCGGCGGCGCGTCGGGGCCGTCCCCGCTTTCGGCCGGGTCCGAGGAGGCGCTCGCGGATGCCTCCGTGGACAGGTACGGCGCGGTGCGGTTGTACCCGCTTTCGGCGGGGTCGGAGGAGGCGCTCGCCGACGCCGCCGGGCGGGTCGCGGACTGGCTCGGTGGCGAGGGTGCCGCGGTCTCGCTGAGAGACGTCGGGTTCACGCTCGCGCACCGTAGAGAACGGCGCTCGCATCGTGCGGTGGTGTCCGCCGGTTCACGAGACGAGCTGGCCGACCGGCTCCGCAGGCTCTCCGAACGCGACCCGGACGCGCTGACCTGGACCGGAACCGGCGCCCGCCACGACAGCGGTCCCGTCTGGGTGTTCTCCGGCGAGGGCTCGGAATGGGCGGGCATGGGCCGCGCCCTCCTGCGCACCGAGCCTGCCTTCGCCGCGGTCGTCGACGAACTGGAGCCGATGATCGCCGACGGGTGCGGCCTCTCGCTCCGCGCCGAGCTGGAGTCCGACGAGGCAGTGACCGGTACGGCGCGTGTCGTTCCGGTGCTGTTCGCCGTGCAGGTGGCGCTCGCAGCGGCGTGGCGCGCTCGCGGCGCCGAACCCGCCGCGGTGATCGGGTCCTCGACCGGCGAGGTGGCCGCCGCCGTCGTCGCGGGAGCGCTCCCGCTCGCCGCCGGGGCCGAGGTCGTCTGCCGCTGGTCGGCGGTCCTCGGCCAGGCGGACGGCACGGGCGCCACGGCGACCGTACGCCTCGGCGCCGCCCAGGTCGCGGCACAGCTGGCCGCCGGAAGCGTCGACGACGCCGCCGTCGCGGCCTTACTGTCACCTTCCTCAACGATCATCGCCGGCGAGGCGGGCCGCGTGCACGCCCTGGTCTCGGCCTGGCAGGCCAACGACGTCCCGGCGAGCGCGCGAACGGTCGACGTGGCCCTGAACAGCCCACAGACCGCATCGCTCCCCACCGCCCCAGCGGCCGACCGAGCGCGTACGCCGGACGGCCCGCAGAGTGCGTCGCTCCCCACCGCGTCGGCGAGCGACCACGCGCGTACGTCGGACGTGGCGCCGCACGGCTCGCAGGCCGCGTCGCCCTCCGCCGCTCCGGCGGACGGCCCCGCACGTACGTCGGACGTGGCGCCGCGCGGCTCGCAGGCCGCGTCGCCCCCCGCCGCCTCGGCGGGCGGAGCCACGCCGATGCCAGACGTCACCTTCTACGGCACGGTGCTCGATGACCCGCGCGCCACGCCCGCCTTCGACGACACCTACTGGGACGACGGCCTGCGCAGGCCGGTGCGGTTCGGTGCGGCGTGTGCGGCGGCGTTGGCCGATGGGCATCGGACGTTCGTTGAGGTGTCGCCTGGTTCGCCGCTTTCGCTCGCGATCGAGGAGAACGCCGCGCATGCCGGGCGTGAGGCGGTCGTGTTGTCCACGCTCGGGCGGGACGACGAATCCGGTCTCGCCGCGCGGGTCGCGGCGGCTTACTGCGCCGGTGTGCCGCTCTCTTGGCGTGAGCATGACGGAGGTGTCCTCGTGGACGTCCCGCGTCCGCCTTGGGCGCATCGTCCGCTTTGGCTGCCGGAGTATCTCCGTAAGAAGCGTGGCCGCGACGGGGGGCGTCCGCTGCTCGGGGTGCACGTGCGCCTGCCCGACGCGCCCGATGAGGACGTCTGGCAGGCCGACGTCGGTACCGGGGCCTGGCCGTGGCTGCGTGACCACCGGGTTCACGGGCATGTCGCGATGCCTGCCGCCGGGTACGCCGAGATGGCGCTCGCCGTGGGCGCCGACCTGTTCGGGGAGGTCGCGTCGTGTGAGGTCGGTGACCTCACCGTGCACGCGCCGCTGTTCCTGGAGGAGCGGACCGTTCTGACGACGCGCGGCGTACGCGTGTCGCCGGACACCGTGAGCGTGGAGTTCCTCGCCGGGGCCGACGGGCAGGCGTCGCGGGTCGCGCGTGCCGTCGTCAGCCGTGTGCCGGCGCAGCCCGTCGTACGCGTCCGTGTGCCCGGTGAGTGGGGTTCGGGCGCCGCCGCGGTGTACGAGAGTCTCTGGCGCCGCAACGTCCAGTACGGCCCGTGCTTCTCCGCCCTGAACGACGTGAGCGCCGGTGGGAACGGCGTGGTCGTCGCACGTGTCGCGTTGCCCGCCGGGCTGCGGGCCGGCGCGGGCGCCTTCCGTGCCCATCCCGTTCTCCTCGACGCGTGCGTGCAGGCCATGTCCGCGCACCCCGGCATCGGCGGGCAGGACACCACGCTGCTGCCGGTGTACATCGGGTCGCTGCGCAGGCTCGGCGACCCGAACCACGCGACCTGGTGCGAGGTGCGCGTCCACGAGGCCGGTGAGAGCGCCGCGCGCGCCGACGCGCGGCTGCTCACGTGTGACGGCATCGTCGTCGCGGAGCTGCGGGACGTCCGGCTCGGCACGTCGGGCCGCGACTCGTACGCCGCGCGCGCCGGCCACCGGATGCTCGCCATCGAGTGGGACGAGGCGCCGCACCCCGGCCTGCCCGCGACCGCCGGAGGGTCCTGGCTGGTCCTGGCCGAGCAGGACGACCAGGTCGCCGACGCGCTGGCGGGCGCCCTCGGGTCCGCGCTGCTGGCAGCGCCGCTGTCCTACCCCGAGACGGGCGCGCGCGCCGTCGAACGGCACCTGACCGACGCCCACAGCCGCGTCGTCATGCTCTGCCCGGCCCCGGTACCCGGCGCGGGCGCCGACAGCGTCGAGCGCGCCCGCGACCGCGTACGCCGCCTGACCGACCTCGTACGCACGCTGTCGGAGATCGAGGGCCGTCCGCGCCTGTACGTCATCACGCGGGAGGCGTCCACCGCGCCCGGCACCCCGGACCCCAACGTCGAGCAGGCGCCGCTGCGCGCGGTCTGCCGGGTGGCGGGCGCCGAGCACCCCGGCCTGCGGATCACCCACGTCGACGTCGACGCGGACGGCGGCGAGCCCGGAGACCTCGCCGTCGAGCTGCTGGCCGACTCCCCGGAGGACGAGGTCGCGTGGCGCGCGGGCCGGAGGTACGCCGCGCGGCTGCGCCGCGTGCCGCTGCGCGAGGACGAGCGCCGCACGACCGCTCTAAGGTGCGGCGAGGACGGCTTCGCGCTCGCCGTACGCCGGCCCGGTGACCTCGGCTCGCTGGAGCTGCGCACCGCGCCGCGCCGTGCCCCCGGGCCCGGCGAGGTCGAGATCCGGGTGCATGCGGCCGGCCTGACCTTCCGCGACGTCCTGGGCGCGCTGGACACCGGCGCGGCCGAGGGGCCGCTGCTCGGGTTCGACTGCGCCGGCGAGGTCGTCGCGGCGGGCGACGGCGTCGAGGGCCTGGCGCCGGGCGACCGCGTGGCCGCGTTCACGCCGGGCGCGATGGCCTCCTTCGTGACGGTGTCCGCCACCGCCGCCTTCGCGATCCCGCCCGCGCTCGCGTACGAGGAGGCCGCCACCATCCCGGCGTCCTTCCTCCTCGCCGCGCACGCCGTACGCCACCACGCGCGGCTCCAGCCCGGCGAGCGCCTCCTCGTTCACTCCGCGACCGGCGGTGTCGGCATGGCGGTGATCGCCCTCGCCCGCGCCGCCGGCGCGCGGATCCACGCCACGGCGGGCACCGAGGCGCGCCGTGACCTGCTGCGCGGCATGGGCGTCGAGCACGTCTACGACTCGCGGACCCTGGAGTTCGCCGAGCAGGTGCGCTCCGACACGGGTGGCGAGGGCGTCGACGTCGTCGTGAACCCGATCGAGGGGCCCGCCCTGCGCGCCGGCCTCGAACTCCTGCGCCCCGGCGGGCGGTTCGTCCACATCGGCGGCCCGTCGGGCGGCATGCTCGGGCTCGCGCCGTTCCGGCGCAACGTCACGTTCGCCGGGATCGACCTGGCCACCAGCGCCGAGGGCCTGCCTCCGGCGACGCGGCTGCTGCGGGAGATCGGCGAGGACGTCGCGGCGGGGCGGATCCACCCGCTGCCGCACACCGCGTACCCGGTCGGCGCGGCGGCCCCGGCCTTCGAGGCGATGTCCGCGAGCCATCACATCGGCAAACTGGTGATCGTCTTCCCGCAGGACGGCGTGGTCCAGGCGGTCGTGCCGCCCGCCCAGGTGCCGGTCGTACGGGGAGACGGCGCGTACCTGATCACCGGCGGGCTCGGCGACCTCGGGCTGCGGCTCGCGAGCCACCTCGCCGGGTACGGCGCCGGCCGGATCGTCCTGAACGACCGCGACGTCCCCGGCGACGAGGCGGCCGAGACCATCGCCGGGCTGCGCGCCGCCGGCACCGAGATCGAGGTCGTCCCCGGCGACCTGGCCGACCGTGACACGCCGCCGCGCCTGATCGAGGCCGCCACCGCCACCGGCCTGCCGCTGCGCGGCGTGGCGCACGCCGCCGCCGTGATCGAACGCGCCGACATCGCACGCATCGACGACGACCTGCTGGAACGCGTGTGGGCGCCCAAGGCCCTGGGCGCCTGGCACCTGCTGGCCGCCCTGGACGACCACCGGCTCGACTGGTGGCTGTCGTTCTCGTCGGCCGCGTCCCTGATCGGCAGCCCCGGCCAGGGCGCGTACGCCGCCGCCAACGGCTGGCTCGACGCGTTCACCGACCACTGCCGAGCCCGCGGAGTCCCGGCCCAGAGCGTCAACTGGGGCGCCTGGACGAGCGAGCCCGCACCCGGCGACCACGGCATGATCACGTCCTCGGAGGGCCTGGCCACCATCGACCTGGTCCTGCGCCACGACCGCGCCCAGACGGCGTACCTCCCGGTGGACGAGTCGCGCGTACTGATCGGCGACCGGGCCCGTACGACGCCGTTCTTCGCGGCCCTGACCCGCCAGAGCCGCCTCCCGGACGCCCAGGGCGGCGACGACGCCCTCCGGATCGACCTGCGGGCCACGGACCCGACGACACGCCATCTCCGCATCACCGAGTACATCGTCGACCGCACCAGCGCCATCCTGCGCTGCGACCGCGCCAACCTGGACCCCGACAGCCCACTGGCGGACTCCGGCCTCGACTCGCTGATGTCCATGCGCCTGAGAACGGGCATCGAACGCGACCTGGGCATCCGTGTGGAGTCCAAGACGGTCTGGGAGAACCCGACCCCAGCGGCCCTCGCCGCCCACCTGGCCGAACGGCTGTAGGCGCCCTAGTCGTCCGGCGAGTCGTACGTGGGGTCGATGGACTCCGGGGAGAGGCCGAGGAGGTCGGCGACCTCCTCGACCACCACGTCGCGGATCAGCCGGGCGCGGTCGCGTTCGTCGTCGCCGCCGCGGGCCTCGACCGGGCGGCGGTAGACCACGATGCGGGGCGGGTGGCCGTCGGAGGCCGGGATGAGGCGGCTCAGGGGGACGGGGTCGGCGGCGTCGGCCCAGGCCTCGACGACCGGGACCTCCTCGACGGCGAACTCGACTCCCGCGAGCTGACGGCTCAGCCGTTGTTCGAGGCGGTGGGCCTCGTCGCGCACCAGATCGTCGAACCGCTCGGCCCGTGACCGGGAGATCGGGACTCCCGAGGGCGCGAGAGGCCCGCGCATTCCGCGGCCGCGACGGTCACGGCGGCGTGTGCTGGAGCCTGTCACGCGGGATCGCACATCTTCGAGCATAGACCGCCGACCCCCGATTCGGCCTTGGTCCGCGTACGAGCGACACGACGAGTGCTGCCCGTCTCCGTACGGTTACCGTGTCGTCGCGCCGCGCTAGTAAGATCATTTCGCGGGTGACAGGCCTGTTGCGTACGGGTGTGTGGCATTTCGCCGGTCGTCCCCGGCTTTCCCCAGGCCACGCGACTGATCTCTTCCTTCAAGGCGTTCGGTCCGCTCGCCCAGTGGCTCGTCCGGCAAAGATCCGTTATGCGGTCGCGCGCCTGAAATACGGCGACACGAAGTGAGGATAGTAGCGCTGGCGTGGGGGGAGGGGATACGTTCCCGTCGTGAGCCCCGTCCGCATCTGCTCCCGCACCGCGTGCAAGCAGTCTGCTGTCTATACGCTCACGTACGTCTATGCCGACTCGACCGCTGTACTCGGCCCGCTGGCAGCGTACGTCGAGCCGCATTGCTATGACCTCTGCGCCGAACACGCCGAGCGTCTCACCGCGCCTGTCGGCTGGGAGCTCGTCCGTCTTCCGGCGGAGGAGTCCGAGCCGAGCAGCGACGACCTCGAAGCGCTGGCCAACGCCGTGCGTGAGGCCGCCAAACCCGTCACGCGCACCGAGCCGGTCGGCCAGGGCGTGGAGGTCGGGCGGCGCGGACACCTGAGAGTTCTGCGCTCGGACACGCCCCGCAAGCCTTGACCGCCTCCCGGTAGGCTCCTTACGTCATTGCGACCGACCGTGCCGTGAGCAAGGGGCCAACACACATGCGCGACCTCGCCAGGATCTTCAAGGCCTACGACATCCGAGGGATCGTTCCTGACGAGCTCGACGAGGAGGTCGCTGAGGCCGTCGGCGCCGCTTTCGTCCGTGTGACGGGCGCCACGGCGATCGTCACGGGCCACGACATGCGCGACTCCTCCATACCGCTGTCCGCCGCGTTCGCCCGCGGCGCGACGAGCCAGGGCGCCGACGTGATCGAGGCCGGGCTCGGCTCGACCGACATGCTCTACTACGCCAGCGGCCGCCTCGGCCTGCCCGGCGCGATGTTCACGGCCAGCCACAACCCGGCGGAGTACAACGGCATCAAGCTGTGCCGTACGGGCGCCAAGCCGGTCGGCCGCGACACCGGGCTCACCGAGATCCGCCAGATGCTGGAGGACGGCGTCCCCGCCCACGACGGCCCCTCGGGCACCGTGAGCGGCCGTGACCTGCTGTCCGGCTACGCCGACCACCTGAAGTCCCTCGTCGACCTGTCCGGCATCCGGCCGCTCAAGGTCGTCGTCGACGCGGGCAACGGCATGGGCGGCCACACCGTCCCCGTGGTGTTCGAGGGCCTGCCGCTCGACGTCGTGCCGCTCTACTTCGAGCTCGACGGCAGCTTCCCCAACCACGAGGCCAACCCGATCGAGCCGGCCAACATCGCCGACCTGCGGGCCGCGGTGCGCGAGCACGGCGCCGACATCGGGCTCGCCTTCGACGGCGACGCCGACCGCTGCTTCGTCGTCGACGAGCGCGGCGAGCCGGTGGCGCCCTCGACCGTCACGGCGCTGGTCGCGGTCAGGGAGCTGGGCAAGTACGGCGAGGGCCGCATCGTCCACAACCTGATCACCTCGCGCGCCGTGCCGGAGATCGTCCGCGAGCACGGCGGCGAGCCGGTGCGTACGCGCGTCGGCCACTCGTTCATCAAGCAGACGATGGCCGAGACCGGCGCCATGTTCGGCGGCGAGCACTCCGGCCATTACTACTTCCGCGACTTCTGGTTCGCCGACTCCGGCATGCTGGCCGCGATGCACGTCCTCGCCGCCCTCGGTGGCCAGGACCGCCCGCTGTCGGAGCTCCTCCAGGAGTTCACCCGCTACGTCGCGTCCGGTGAGATCAACACCACGGTGGACGACCAGGAGGCGACGACCGCTCGGGTGCGCGAGCTGTTCGAGGGCCGCTCCGGCGTGACCATCGACGAGCTCGACGGCCTCACCGTCGGCCACGCCGACTGGTGGTTCAACCTGCGTCCGTCCAACACCGAGCCGCTGCTGCGGCTCAACGCCGAAGCCATCGATCAGGACACCATGTCCGCCGTGCGCGACGAGGTGCTCGAGATCGTGCGAAAGGGATGACAATGAAGATCGACTCTTGGCTGCTGGAGATCCTCGCCTGCCCGAACTGCCGGGGCGCGCTGAGCGCGGAGGAGGCGTCCGACGAGCTCGTCTGCACCGGCACGTGCAAGTACGCCTACCCGGTCCGCGACGACATCCCCGTCCTCCTCGTCGACGAGGCACGGACGCCTGCGTGACCTTCGCCGTGGACCTGAAGGGGGCCCGGCGATGATCGAGGCCGACCTGAGTCGTCTCGACGACGCTGAGGCCCTGGAGGCCGCGGACCCGGCCGAGGTGCTGCGCCAGGTCGCCACGGCCGCCGCGCAGGTGCGTGAGGGCTGGCTACTGGCCTCTGAGGCGGGCGTCGAGCGCGTCGCCGACGGCGGGCGCCCGCGTGCGATCGTCGTGGCCGGTACGGGCGACGGAGGCTTCGCCGGTGACCTGCTCGCGGCCGTCTGCGGCCCGGGGTGCCCGGTGCCGATCTCGACGCTGCGCGGCTACCGCCTGCCCGGCTGGGCGGGCGCGGCCGACCTGGTCGTGGCGCTGTCCGGCTCCGGGGCCGACGAGGAGACCCTCGCGGTCGCCGCCGAGGCCGTACGCCGCGGGTGCCGGCTGCTGTGCGTCGGCGCGGCGGGCTCGCCGCTGTCGGAGATCGCTCTGCAGAGCGGCTCGACGTTCGTGCCCGTGGCGTCGCAGGGGCGTCCCTGGTCGTCGCTGTGGGGGCTGGGCGTCCCGGCGGTGCTCGCCGCGCGCGCCCTCGGCCTCGCCGACGTGCCGCCGGAGCTGCTGGAGCGCACCGCGAACCGCCTGGAGGAGGTCAGCCACCAGTGCCGCCCGGCCAGTGACGTGTTCGTCAACCCGGGCAAGCAGGTCGCGGCGGACCTCGCCGGGTCGATCCCGATCATCTGGGGCACCTCGCCGGTGACCGCCGTGGTCGCCCGGCGGTTCGCCGCGCAGCTCGCTGTGCACGCAAAATATCCCGCTATTTCGGGAGAGCTTCCGGAGGCGCATCACAACCAGGTGATGACCTTCGACGGGCCCTTCGCCGGCGCGCGTACCGAAGAGGACCTCTTCCGCGACCGCGTCGACGAGCCCGAGACGACACGGACGCGGCTGGTCCTCGTACGCGACACCGAGGAGCACCCGCGTGCCGCCCTGCGCCGCGAGGCGTCCGCCGAGCTGGCGGGCGAGCGCGGCGTGGCCGTCACCGAACTCGCCGCCCAGGAGGGTCACCCCCTGGAGCGGCTGGCCGGGCTCATCGCCCACACCGACTACGCCGCCGTCTACCTGGCGCTGGCGATCGGCGTCGACCCGGCGCCGGGCACAGCGGAGACGCGAATCCGAGCGAGGATGACATGACCTGGAGCCACGAGTGAGCGCTGACGGCGGTTCCAAGGCGATCGCCGCCGCGCTCACCGCCAACCTCGGCATCGCCGTCGCCAAGTTCGTGGCGTTCGCGTTCACGGGGTCGGCCTCGATGATGGCCGAGGGCGTGCACTCCATCGCCGACTCCGGCAACCAGGGGCTGCTGATCCTGGGCCGGCGGCGCGCCAAGCGCGAGCCCACGCGCGAGCACCCGTTCGGCTACGGCCGCGAGCGCTTCTTCTACGCGTTCGTCGTGGCCGTGATCCTGTTCACCGTCGGCGCGCTGTTCTCGCTGTACGAGGGCTGGCACAAGGTGAGCGACCCGCATCCGGTCGACTCACCGGTCTGGGCCTTCGCCGTGCTGGGCCTCGGCATCCTGCTGGAGGGCTACTCCTTCCGCACCGCGGTCAAGGAGTCGAACCAGACCCGCGGCCGGCAGAACTGGGTGTCCTACATCCAGAACGCCCGCGCCCCGGAGCTGCCGGTCGTCATCCTGGAGGACTTCGCGGCCCTGATCGGCCTCGCCGTGGCGCTGGTCTGCGTCGGCCTCGCCGTGATCACCGGCAACGGCGTCTGGGACGGCGTGGGCTCGATCGCCATCGGCGTGCTGCTCGCGTTCATCGCGATCGTGCTGGCCGTCGAGACCAAGAGCATGCTGATCGGCGAGTCGGCGGTCCGCGAGACCGAGGACCAGATCATGGCGGCGCTGGAGTCGGTCGACCAGGTCGACCGCGTCATCCACCTGCGCACCCTGCACGTCGGCCCCGAGGAGCTCCTCGTCGCGGCCAAGATCGCGGTCACCCACGACGACACGGCCGCCGAGGTGGCCCGCGCGATCAACGCCGCCGAGAAGCGCATCCGCGAGGTCGTGCCGATGGCGCGCGACATCTACCTCGAACCCGACCTCGACCGCGGTCAGTCCTCGCCGCCTCCCGGTATGACCAGCCCCGACTCGTAGGCGAGCACCACGGCCTGCGCGCGGTCGCGCAGGCCCAGCTTCGTGAACACCCGCGCGACGTGCGTCTTCACCGTGTGCTCGCTCACCACGAGACGCCCGGCGATCTCGGAGTTGGACAGGCCCGTGGCGATCAGGCCCAGCACCTCGGTCTCGCGCGCGGTCAGCGTCTCCACCGCCGGCGCCGCCCGCGGCCGCGTACGCCGCTGCCGCGCGAACTCCCTGATCAGCCGGCCGGTCACCTGCGGCGCGAGGAGGGCGTCGCCGCGCGCCACGACGCGTACGGCCGACACCAGGTCCGCCGCGGTGGAGTCCTTGAGCAGGAAGCCGCTCGCGCCCGCGGACAGCGCCTCGTAGACGTACTCGTCCACGTCGAACGTCGTGAGCACCAGGACGCGCGTGGAGGCGTTCGCGGGGTCGGCCAGGACGCGCTTGGTCGCGTCGATGCCGTCCAGGTGCGGCATTCGGATGTCCATGAGGACCACGTCGGGGCGGTGCGTCTGGGCGAGGCGTACGGCCTCACGCCCGTCACCGGCCTCGGCGACCACCTCGATGTCGGGCTGGGCGGCGAGGAGGGCGGCGAAACCTGCGCGCACGATCGTCTGGTCGTCGGCGATCAGCACTCGGATCATGAACGCCGATTCTTGCCTACCGGAAGCTCCGCCTGCACCGCGAATCCGCCTTCCGCGCGTGGGCCCGCCGCGAACCGGCCGCCGAGCATCGTCGCGCGCTCGCGCATCCCGACGAGCCCGTGCCCCATGACCTTGGTGTGGTCGTCCGGGGCGGTCGGCGGGGCGGTCGAGCCGTCGTCGGTGACGCGCACCGCGAGACGGTCGCCGCTGTAGTCCAGGTCGATGTTCACCCGCGCCCCGGGAGCGTGCCTCCGCGCGTTCGTGAGGGCCTCCTGGACGATGCGGTACGCCGACAGCTCGATGGTCGTCGACAGGGGACGCGCGGCGCCGTGGACGTTCAGGTGCGCCTCGCCGCCCGCGCCGCGGTGGCTGTCGATCAGTTCGGCCAGCCGGTCGAGGCGCGGCTGCGGCGTCACGTCGGCCTGTACGCCGGGCTCGGCGCGCAGCACGGTGAGCAGCCGCCGCATCTCCTCCAGCGCCTCGCGCGCCGTTCCGGCGATCTCCCCGAAGCCGTTCTTCGCCTCGGGGGACAGCGAGCGCATCGTGTACGGCGCGGTCTCCGCCTGCACGGCGATCATCGAGACGCTGTGCGCGACCACGTCGTGCAGCTCCCGCGCGATGCGGGCCCGTTCGCGCAGCACGGCCTGCTCGCGCTGGACGGCGTTCAGGCGCGTCAGGGTCTCGCTGCTGCGCTCGCGCTCCTCGTCCATGCTGGCGGCGGCGGTCTCGACCGTACGGCGTGCGTCGCCGAGCCCGAGAGAGGCCACGACCGCCACGAGGGCGGCCGGCCACGGGATGCCGTCCAGACTGCTCGAGGCGAGGTAGACGACGGCGACGGCCACGACACCGCCCACGCCGAGCACCCCGGTGGACTGGCGGGGGAGCTGCTGGGCGAGCAGGAAGAGCGTGTACATCCCGGCGAAGGCCGTCGTGACCAGCAGCGGCTGGCCCGACAGCAGGCTCGCGGCGAGGGACCCGAGCGCGATGGCCGCGGCGGGCCGCAGCGACTCGCGCCTGAACATCAGCGGGATCGTGGTGCCGAGCGCGAACCCGCCCGGCAGGCTGACCACCGCCAGGTCGTGCAGCGGGAGTTCGAGGAGCGCCGCGACGGCGAGCATCGCCCCGGTGACCGGGCCGTACGTCCAGGAGCCGCCGAAGTCACGCCAGGCGTGCGCCCAGCGGAGCAGAGGCGGCGTACGCGGCGGACGCGGTGGCTTCGCCGGCTTCGCGCCCGGCGGTGGCGGTGGTGCCTGGCCCGGCTGCCGGGTGTACATGGTCCCGGCGGGCGCGCGGAACTGCGGGGTCGCGCCGGGCGGCACACCGTACGGCGGCGGCGCCGTGCTGCCCTGCGGCGGGGGGTTCTTGCCGTAGAGCGCGGCGACCAGGCGGTTCGCGACGGGCCGCAGCACCCGCCCGATCGCGGTGAGGACCCACAGGAGCACCTGACCTACGGCGGCGACGACCTGCGAGGCCATGCGCCATGCCGCCGGTCCGGCCTCCTGGAGGAAGTCAGGCTTGTCAGAGGTCATCCTTTATCTTCGCCTGCCGGAGGGGATGCTCGCCTCACCGTACGGAGCGATTTCCTCCTCCTTACCTGCCCGGGATGTCCACCTCCAGGACGATCTGAGGTCCCTCCTAGAGGCGGACGCCCGGGGACGCGGCACGGCGTAGTTTCAAAGGGTGACGAGCGACGTCGGCGTCTCCGTACTTAGGGGGTCCGGAGATGCCGGCGTCCGGTCCGTCATCCGGCCTCGGGGGTTCGGATGACGGGTCGGTCCGTCCCTCGTCGAGGTGGCCGTGGTCGTCCAGGTCTCCCGTGAGGCCCGCACCACGGACGCCGTGATCGGGCCACACCATGGGCTGGAGTTCTTCCCGATCCGACCATCTCGACGAGGGACGCCTCGTCACCCGCGCGCGGCGTAGTGGCGGGCCATCGCGTGGAACGCCTCCTTCGGCTCCCAGTGCCAGTTCGCCGTCGGTTCGTCGGTCCTCTTCCAGATCGGCTTCACGAGGCCGTAGCTCGCCATGTCGAGGTCGTAGCGCGGGTTCGCCCAGTGCGGGAGCTCGGGCGCCACGAAGGTGTACGACAGCGCCGCGTACAGGTTCATCGACTCGAACACGTCGAGCAGCCCGGCGATGTACTCCGCCTGGGTGCGCTCGCTGCGGACCAGGTGGCCCTTGATCTCGGGCCTCGGCTTGCCGTAGTCGATGACGTCCCAGCCCATGCCGCCGCTGTCGGGCGCGCCCTCGTACGTGCACGAGCCGAACTCCGACACCACGACGGGCTTGTGCCAGCGGGTGTACTTCTTCAGCTCCTTCACGTGGCGGGCACGGGTCGGGAACGATGAGTAGTAGTTGACGCTGACCAGGTCGAACAGCTTCCACTCGACCTCGTCGTCCTGCGCCGCGCCGTACGTCAGACGGCCGCCGAAGACGGACCGGCCGACCTTCGCCGCCCGCGCGATGAAGGACGTCAGCCGCCGCATCATCTTCACCGGGTCGAAGTTGCCGGTGGTCAGGTTCTTCACCCGCTCGACGGCGTTGGCGCCCGGCACGATGCCGGGCACGAACAGCACGAACTCGCAGCCGACGCTGAGGTGCACGTTCGCGCCCTGCCGCCGGAGGCGTTCGGCGTGCCTCCCGGTCTCGGCCAGGTGGTCGAGGATCTCGCGTGGCGGGCGGTCCGCCAGGCGCGGCTGGAGCCAGACGTTCAGGCCGCGCTCCGCCGCCTCCGTCGCGGTGGCCTCCAGCCGGGCGACGCCGTCGCCGAAGACCGAGACCGAGTCGGCGTGCAGCCAGTCCTTGATCACCCGCATGTCGCCGCGCATCCGCGCGGCGTTCCACCCCGTGCCCGGCGTGTCTCCGCCCGTGACCTCGTACGTCACGCCGCGGTACGTCAGGCCGCCCCGGCGTACGGCCGCGTCGGTCGCGCCTCCCATCAGGAGCGTGCCCGCGACGCCCGCGGTCCCCGCCAGGAACCCCGCCCTGCTGATCTCCACCGTGCCTCCTCGGTCTCTCACTGCTTCCTCAGTCTGTGAAAGCCAGGAGTCGCGACCTTCGGCCGATGGTCTACGGGCGGGCTACCTTGGTATCTCGGCGGGCGTCTCAGCGGCGCCCGCGCAGGAGCCGCAGGGCCTTCTCCTTCTCGAAGTCCAGTGCGCGTCCGGGCGGCGCGGACAGGCGCCCGATCCGCTCGCCGAGTTCGCGTACGGCGGCCCGTACGCCGGGCTCGGCCAGCACGCGGACCCCGAAGGCCAGCTCGCCGGGGCTGATGTCGTAGCGCTTCTCCAGCGTGAGGGCGAGCGCGACGGCGCGGAGCTCGTCCTCGCCGAAGCGGCGGTGACCTTGGCGTTCGCGGGTCGGAGGGAGCAGGCCCAGCGCCTCGCGGTAGCGGAGCATGCGGGGTGAGGTTCCGAGCCGCTGGGCGGCCTCCGTGATGCGCATGGGACCCATTCTGACAAATCTATGTAAGAAACGGCCGTCTCGCCGTGCGTTCACCGATTCCCCCGACCTACACTCCCCGGGACAACGACTTCAGGGAGCTGACCAAGCATGGACCACAAGGTCGCCGATCTGTCACTGGCGGCATACGGCCGCCGGGAGATCAAACTCGCCGAGCACGAGATGCCGGGTCTCATGGCCGTACGCAAGGAGTACGCCGAGGCCAAGCCGCTCCGTGGCGCGAAGATCATGGGCTCGCTGCACATGACGATCCAGACCGCGGTTCTGATCGAGACCCTCGTGGAGCTGGGCGCCGAGGTCCGCTGGGTGAGCTGCAACATCTTCTCCACCCAGGACCACGCGGCCGCCGCGGTCGTCGTCGGCCCCGACGGCACCGAGGACGACCTGCGCGGCGTCCCGGTCTTCGCCTGGAAGGGCGAGACGCTCGAGGAGTACTGGTGGTGCACCGAGCAGGCGCTGACGTGGCCCGGCGGTGACGGCCCGAACATGATCCTCGACGATGGCGGCGACGCCACCATGCTGGTGCACAAGGGCGCCGAGTACGAGAAGGCCGGCGCCGTTCCGTCCGCCGCCGAGGACGACCCGGAGGAGTGGAAGGTCGTCCTGGAGGTGCTCCGCCGCACCGTCGACGGCTCCGGCCGGTGGACCGCCGCCGCCGAGCGCATCCTCGGCGTCACCGAGGAGACCACCACCGGCGTGCACCGTCTCTACGAGATGCACAAGGCCGGCACGCTCGCCTTCCCGGCGATCAACGTCAACGACTCGGTCACCAAGTCGAAGTTCGACAACAAGTACGGCTGCCGCCACAGCGTCATCGACGGCCTCAACCGCGCCACCGACGTGCTCATCGGCGGCAAGGTCGCCGTCGTGTGCGGCTACGGCGACGTGGGCAAGGGCTGCGCCGACGCGCTCCGCGGCCAGGGCGCCCGCGTCATCGTCACCGAGATCGACCCGATCTGCGCCCTCCAGGCCGCGATGGACGGGTTCCAGGTCACCACGCTCGAGGACGTCGTCGACATCGCCGACATCTTCGTGACGACGACCGGCAACTTCAACATCATCAGCGCCGAGCAGATGTCGCGGATGAAGCACCAGGCCATCGTCAGCAACATCGGCCACTTCGACAACGAGATCGACATCGCCGGGCTGGCGAAGATCCCGGGCATCGTGAAGGAAGAGGTCAAGCCGCAGGTTCACACCTGGACCTGGCCGGACGGCAAGTCCATCATCATGCTGGCCGAGGGCCGCCTGATGAACCTCGGCTGCGCCACCGGCCACCCGAGCTTCGTCATGTCGAACTCCTTCACCAACCAGGTGATCGCGCAGATCGAGCTGTTCACGAAGACCGAGGAGTACCCGGTCGGCGTGTACGTCCTGCCGAAGCACCTCGACGAGAAGGTCGCCCGTCTGCACCTGGACGCGCTCGGCGTGAAGCTCACCGAGCTCACCAAGGAGCAGGCCGCCTACATCGGCGTCGACGTCGAGGGCCCGTACAAGTCGGACCTCTACCGGTACTGATCAGTGCTTGAAGCGGACATCGCCGACCCCGGGCTCGCTGAGTCCGGGGTCCGGCGTATCGACTGGGCGGACCGCGCGATGCCGGTGCTGCGGCTCATACGTGAGCGTTTCGCGGCCGACCGGCCGCTCGCGGGCCTGCGCATCGCGGCGTGCATGCACGTCACGACGGAGACCGCGAACCTCATCCGCGCGCTGCAAGCGGGCGGCGCCGAGGTCGCGCTCGCCGCGTCGAACCCGCTCTCCACGCAGGACGACACGGCCGCCGCGCTCGTACGTGAGTACGGCGCGGCGGTCTTCGCCCGTCAGGGAGTCGACCGCGACGGCTACTACCGTCACATCCACCAGGCGCTGGAGATCGGCCCCGACGTGGTGCTCGACGACGGCTGCGACCTGGTCAACACCCTGCACACCGAACGGCTCGACCTCGCCGCCGGCGTACGCGGCGGGTGCGAGGCGACCACGACCGGCGTCATCCGGCTGCACCAGATGGCGCGCGAGGGCGCGCTGCGCTTCCCGATGGTGGCCGTCAACGACACCGACACCAAGCACATGTTCGACAACCGGTACGGCACCGGGCAGTCGACCCTCGACGGAATCGTGCGCGCGACGAACACCCTGCTCGCGGGCAAGACGATCGTCATCGCCGGCTTCGGCTACTGCGGCCGTGGCCTCGCCGAGCGGGCGCGCGGCATGGGCGGCCGCGTCGTCATCACCGAGATCGACCCGGTCAAGGCGCTCGACGCCGTACTCCAGGGCTTCCGCGTCCAGCCGATGGAACGCGCCGCCGAGGACGGCGACGTCTTCATCACCGTCACCGGCAACTGCGACGTCATCGGCCCCGAGCACTTCGCGCGGATGAAGGACGGCGCGATCCTCGCCAACTCCGGCCACTTCGACGTCGAGATCGACGTACGCGGCCTGGCCGACCTCGCCGTCGAGGTCCGCCGCGAGGTACGCCCGACGGCCGACGAGTACGTACTGGCCGACGGGCGCCGCCTGGTCCTGCTCGCGGAAGGCCGCCTGGTCAACCTGGCCGCCGCCGAGGGCCACCCGGCCGCCGTGATGGACATGTCCTTCGCCGACCAGGCCCTGACGTGCGAGTGGCTCGTCGGCCAGGACCTCTCGCCGGGCGTGTACGACGTGCCGGAGCCCATCGACACCGAGGTCGCGAGACTGAAACTGGCCTCGATGGACGTCGACATCGACACGCTGTCCGCCGGCCAGGAGGAGTACCTCTCGTCGTGGCGCCGGGGCTCCTGAGCCATGCCGCGCGGAACATACCTGCATGACTCCGACGTCGAGGAACACTTCACTTGCGCGTTCGACGGCGGCGGCTGGCGCTACACCGCGACACGCACAGACGGCGGCACAATCGAACTCGCCGCCGACGCCCGCTGGCGCCCGGCCCGCCTCCAGATCACGCTTGGTGAGAACTGGCTGAAAGGCGGCTCCGCGGGGGCAGACCTGCTGTGGGTGACAGGCGGCCAGGAACACTCGGCCCGCGCCACGGGTTTCCTCGGCGACTCACCGGGCCTGCTCGTCGCCGTCGCGCGCTCACTGGGCCTGAAGGAGAAGGAACGCGCCGACATCCGCCTGCTCGTGTTGACCTCACCGTCACTGGCGGTCCGCACAGTGCCCCAACGCTGGACCCTCACCGAGACCGCCTGGCACGAAGCCGACGACGGCCGCCTGCCCGTCGAACGGTACGAGGTCACCGACCTGGAGACCGGCGAGATCTCAGAGTTCCACCTGGCCGGAGATGTCGTGATCGCCGCCCCAGGCGTCGAACTGACAGCCCTGCACGACCCCCCGAACCTGAACCCCTAGCGGACGAACCTCGCCCGGCGCGTGGAACCTCCCGTCCCCCGGGGCGTACCGCGAGAACGGCCGTTCCTGGGTGCGGGGCCTGGGGCGTACGGCGGGACGTCGTCCTAGCGGCCTGGGGGGAGGAAGGACGGGCGGTTCTGGGCCTCGGGTGGGCCGCCGAGCCACTCCGGGCCGGGGGCGGGGCCCGGGCCGTACCACGGGGGCGGTGGTGGGGGGCCGGTCACCGGGATCGTGCCCGGGCCGTACGGCGCCGTTGGGACGGTGACCGTGGCCGGGATGCCGCGGCGGTTGATCGCGGCGCGGCGGGCCGCGCGTTCGGCCAGGCGGCGTTCCTCGCGGTGGCGGCGTTCGGCGAGGACGGCGGACAGGATGATCTCCGGGCGGAGGCCTGGCGGTGGCGGTGGGCTGACGTGGCGCATGATCTCGCCGATGAGGCGTTGCCCCATCTCGTCGCGTACGCGCGGTGCCATCTCCCAGAAGCGCGTGAGGTACTGGCGTCCGGCCAGCGCGATGTTGTCCGGCAGGAGCGACAGTTCCAGTGACGCCGCCCACGGCGCCAGCTGCGGCGGCATGATCGCGACCGGGCCGAGGAAGACGTTCACGGGTACGCGGTCCTGGATCACGATGGTGCCCGCGAACACGTCGCCGAGCCGCTTCCCTCGCTGGTTGAGCAGCGACGTGATGAGCGCGGGGGAGCCGAGGAGCGTCCAGATCTCCACGAAGCCCGCCAGCGCGCGTACGAGCGCCTGCCGGAACCGTTCAGGCCCGCCGTCCTCGCCCACGACACGCAGGCCGACCGCGATCTTGCCGAGCGTACGGCCGCGGGTCAGCGACTCCATGATCGTCGGGTACCCGACGATGACCAGGACGGTCACCACGATCGTCAGGCCGACCGTGACGGCGGAGTCCGAGACCTGCGCCGACAGGCCGACGAAGATGAAACAGATGTAGAGCACGAACAGCTGAACGCACATGTCGACGAACAGCGCGAGGGCGCGGCTGGCCAGCCGCGCCACCCGGATGTCGAGCGCGACGGCCTCACCGGTCACCAGTTCGATGGGCACGCGGCCCTCCCGTCCAGATCTTCGCTTGAGGGTAGTGTGCCGGTCTGTGGACGTCGACGCCTTCGTAGCCGCGCACAACGCCGAATGGCGCCGCCTGGAGCAGCTCGTCAACCGAGGCACCCGCAAACTGAACGGTGGAGAGATCGACGAGCTGGTCGAGCTGTACCAGCGCGCCGCGACCCACCTGTCGGCCGTGAGATCAAGCTCACCGGACCCCGCCCTGGTCGGCCGCCTGTCCTCCCTGGTCGCCCGGGGCCGCGCGGCCGTCACCGGCGCCCACGCCCCGATGTGGCGCGACGCCGCACGCTTCCTGACGGTGTCCTTCCCGGCCACCGCGTACCGGATGCGCTGGTGGTGGCTGACGTCGGCGGTGATCTGCAACCTGATCTCGCTGGTACTCGCGATCTGGGTGGCCCGGAACCCGACGGTGCAGGCGTCCCTGCTGTCCCCGACGGAGATCCGCCAGTTGGTCGACCACGACTTCGCGAACTACTACACCGAGCACGCCGCCGGAGCCTTCGCCTTCCAGGTGTGGGTGAACAACGCGTGGGTGTCGGCCCAGGCCTTGATCTTCGGCATCCTGCTGGGCATCCCGACCCTGCTGGTCCTGTGGGGCAACCAGCTGAACCTGGGCGTATCCGCCGGCCTGATGTTCGCCCACGGCAAGGGCGCGATCTTCTTCGGCCTGCTACTGCCACACGGCCTGCTGGAACTGACGGCGGTGTACCTGGCCTCGGCGGCGGGCCTACGCCTCGGCTGGACGGTCATCGACCCGGGCCCACGCCCCCGAGGCCAGGCCCTGGCCGAGGAAGGCCGCGCCGCGATGAGCATCACCCTGGGCCTGATCGGCGTCCTCGCGATCTCAGGCGTGATCGAGGGCTTCGTCACGGGCCACGTCCCGGTGACGTGGCTCCGCATCGCCATCGGCGTCCTGGCCGAGACGGCCTTCCTGACGTACGTGATCGTCTTCGGCCGCCGAGCGGTGGCGGAGGGCGACACCGGCGACGCCGAACTGATCCCGGACACCGCCCCCGTCGCCGCCTGACCGGGCCTTCGGCCACCCCGCGCCCACAGCGCCTCCGACCCGCCACGACCTACGTGCCGCCCGGTCGTACGGGGCGGGCGGAATGCCGTACGGAAGGGTAGGGCCGTCACCGGCCGCCTGACTCGACCTTTGAGCTGCCCTCGGGACGGCGCCTCCGGCTCGTCGACGAGGACCGTCACCGGCCGCCGGAGCCGGCCTTGAGCTGCCCTCAGGACGGCACGCGGCGCTTCTGACTCGTCACCGCGACCTACGTCCCCGCCGCCCGGTCGTCACCGTTCCGGTCCCCACGGGGTCGACGGCAGGCCGTACGGACGTCGCTGGCCGCCTAACGTGCACCGAGGCTGTACAGATCGCTCCGCGCGGTCGGCTGCCGCCTCAGGCCGTACGGCGGCAGGTCCGCGATCGTCGCGACGCGAACCACCCGCCACCTCCTGAACTGCTCACCTACCGCTCCCCACTCTCGCAACGACGCGAAGCGTCCCCACCCCGACACGGGGCCAGGCGGCCCGTACACGCCGGTCCCTCGATGCGGCCTCACCCACGGCCAGGCCGCCGATCTCCGGCCGCTGAAGGCCCTCCCGCCGTACGCGCCGCCGCCGTCGCCAGCGGCACCGCAGGTCAGGTCGGCGGCAGGGAGTCGGCGGCGATGGTCGCGAGGGCGTCGCGGAAGGCTTCCAGGCGGGGTGCGTCCAGTGCCGCGAGCAGGGCGGCGTCGGTCTCGTGGGACAGGTGGGCGGCGCGTTGTGACAGAGCGCGGCCCTCAGGGGTGAGTTCGACGAGTTGGCGTCTGCGGTCGGTGGTGTCGCGTACGCGGCGTACCGCGTCCAGCGCCTCCAGTTCGTCGACCATGTCCACCACGACGCTGGGGGCCACGCCCAGTGCCCGGGCCAGGGTCAGTTGTGCCAGCGGGCCGCCGCGGAGGGACTCCAGTACGCCGCAGTGGCGCGGGCGCAGGCCCAGGGGTGCCAGGCGGTCGGCGAAGCCCTGTGTCGCCAGCCGGCCCAGTTTGCCCAGGAGGAAGGCGACGCTTCCCGTCACGGATTCTTCCGCTGTCACCGGCCTCATGTTACCGTGACCAAATGATTCGGATACCAAACGATTCGGTGGCCGACAGGCGGCACGTCTTCGCCACGGTCGTGACCATCGCCACGGTGATCGGCTCGGGGTATTTCATGGTCGCCGGACTGGCCGACCCGAGCGCGCTGCTGCCCGGCGCCGACACGGCCGCCGCGCGTACCCTCGGCGCGTACATGGCCGCCCGCAGCGCCGTGCTCCTCGGCGGCGCCGTCTGGTTCCTCGCCATCAGGTCCTGGACCCGGCTCGGTCTGTTGCTCGCCCTCAACGGCGCCGTGCAGGTCCTCGACGGCGTCGTCGGCGTCGCACGTCACCGGCCTGTGGAGGCCATCGGCCCCTTCGTCTTCGCCGTCGCCCTCTTCGCCGCTGCCGAAGGTCTCCGGCGAGCCCTCTACAGGTAGCGGACCGCTCCGGCGTACTGGTCCGCGTACCGGTGCTGATCGACGCGAACGATCTCCAGCGGGCTCTCCACCGTCGCCGAGTTGGCCGGCGCGTCGATCTCGTACCCGCCGCCGATGTACATCCCGACGTGGTGGACCGACCCGGCGCCGTGGTCGTACGCGTAGAAGATCAGGTCGCCGGGCCGCAGCGCGTCCTTGGCGACCGGCGTACCTCCGGCCTTCTGCGCGCCGGCGTCGCGCGGGATGGTGATCCCGTTCAGGTCGTACACGGTGTGGGTGAACCCGGAGCAGTCAAACCCGAACCCGGACGTGCCGGCCCACAGGTAGTGCAACCCGGCGAACCCCTTCGCCGTACGGACGAGGTCCTCGCCGCTCGGCCGCGGAATGTCGGACGTCTTGCCATAGACCCGTACGTCCCGGGCCCGCAGCCACCGCCCGCCGCGATCGGGCGTCTGCACCAGTACGGCCGAGCCCGTACGCGCCAGCACCGGCAGCCGCGTATCGGCGGAAACCTCCATCTCGCGCCGCCATCCGCCCGGATCGGCGGAGAGCCAGGCGGTACCAGCCGTCACCATCGCGAACGGCCGTGTCGCCCGAAGCGTCCCGTACGACGGGTTCGCCGCGATCTGCCGGGCGGGCACCCAGCCGGGGTAGCCGAGCGTCTCGCGCGGCGTCGGCTGCCCGGTGACGGCGACGCGCGCCCAGCCGTCACGCCGCTCCAGCACCCGTACGGGCGTGCCGTAGAGCGCCTGCGTCTCCAGCTTCCCGACCAGGTCGGAACGCTGCGCGAGGGTCATACCGGCGGTCCACTTCCGTAGGTCGACCGGATCACCGACCGCAGGCGCGTCCACCGGCCGATTCGTCCCCGGCGCCACCCACACCGTCGCCACCGCCACGTCGACGTACGCCGTGGGCACCGTCGCCGCGACGGCCGGAACGGTCGTGAGTACGGCCAGCGGCACGAGCACGGCCGCGAGCAACCTGGAACGAATCGTCACATGCACATTTGACCGACCCTTACGCGATATGTCCAGGTCGGCATCGATCTCACGTTCGGGCGGGGCGGGACGTCTACAAGGTGTAGGGCTGAGATCGAGAGAGGGCGGCGAAATGGACAGGACTCATACCCTCATCGCGTCACCGCTGGGCGACCTGACCGTGGTCGCGGAGGGCGGCGCGCTGCGCGGGCTGTACTTCGAGAGCCATCGGCGAAGACCCAGGCCGGACGCGTTGGGCGTCCGCAGCGCCTCGGGGTTCGAAGAGACACGGCGGCAGCTGGACGAGTACTTCGCCGGCGAGCGGACCCGTTTCGACCTGCCACTGGCGCCTGAGGGCGACGAGTTCCAGCGGCAGGTGTGGCGGCTGCTGGCCGGCATCCCCTTCGGGGAGACACGCTCGTACGGTGAGCTGGCCCGGCACCTGGGGAACGTCTCCCTGTCACAGGCGGTCGGCGCCGCGAACGGCCGCAATCCGCTGGCGGTCATCGTGCCCTGCCATCGGGTGGTGGGCGCGGACGGCGGCCTGACGGGGTACGCGGGCGGGCTCGATCGCAAGCGGTTCCTGCTGAACCACGAGGAGCCGTCCGAGCGCCGGGCCGCAAGGCTCTTCTGACGGTCTCACGTTTGGTGGGCCTGGGACGTCTACAGGATGTGACGATGAATATGACGGACGTGTTCGCGCGCCGGGTCGCCGCAGCGGACTGGGAGTCGGTGACCGAGGAGGTCAATGAGTACGGCTGCGCGTTGGTGCCCGGCCTGCTGTCGCCGGAGGAGTGCCGTGAGCTGGCGGGCCTGTACGGGGAGAGCGAGCGGTTCCGGTCGACGATCGACATGGGGCGCTACCGCTTCGGCAGCGGCGAGTACCGCTACTTCGACCATCCGTTCCCCGAGCCAGTCCAGAGGCTGCGGCACGAGCTGTATCCGCGGCTGCTGCCCATCGCCCGCGACTGGTACGGCAAACTCGGCCGCGAGGCCGAATGGCCCGACACCCTCGACGAGTGGCTCACGATCTGCCACGCCGCCGGCCAGGAGCGCCCCTCACCGATCCTGCTCCGCTACGAGGCGGGCGGCTGGAACGCCCTCCACAGGGACGTCTTCGGCGACAAGGTCTTTCCGCTCCAGGTCGTCGTCAACCTCAGCGTCCCGGGTGAGGACCACACCGGCGGTGAGTTCCTGCTCGTGGAGCAGCGCCCCCGGGCCCAGTCCCGTGGCACGGCGACCCTCATCCCGCAGGGGCACGGCCTGATCTTCACCACGCGCGACCGTCCCATCCCGTCCAAACGCGGCTGGTCCACCTCGCCCGTACGCCACGGGGTGTCGGCGATCCGCTCCGGCACAAGGCACACACTCGGGCTGGTGTTCCACGACGCCACCTGAGCTTGTGCTTCGCCCGTCGTCAAAGCATCCCGGCAGTAGCGTCGGGACCGTTCGCCCCCACGACCACCCCGGCCCCTGCTCAACGCTCACGCCGCCACCGCGGCAGGACCTCCCCTACCGATCCTCACCGTAACGACCACCAGAGGAGGCGGTACGCGATGTCCGCAGGCAGGGAGGACGACCTCCTGCCGATCGCCCGGTCGTCGCGTGCGGAGCCGGGCAACATCACCTTCGTCGCGCACCGCGAGACGCCGCACCTCAATGAGATCTGTCCTGGAGCGGATCGTGCCGTTGCTCGACAGCCATGTCGTCGAGCAGCACGACGTCCGCCGGGTAAACAGGCACGCCACCACCGAACGTCGCCGGGTAAAACAGGTACGCCACCACCGAAACGACATCGAGGGCTCAGATGACATTCCACGCGCTCCACGACGGACCGCTTCCGCTGCTGCTACCGAACGCGTGGGACGTCGCGTCGGCGCTGGCGTTCCTCGACGCCGGATACCCCGCGATCGGCACGACGAGCTTCGGCGTCGCCGCGAGCGCGGGCCACCCCGACGGCGGCCGCTCCACCAAGGACACCACCCAGACCCTCGCCCGGTCGCTCTCGGTGCTGCCCTGCCACATCTCCGCCGACATCGAAGACGGCTACGACGACGACCCCGAACGCGTCGCCGAGTACACCGCCGGTCTCGGCGTAGCGGGCATCAACATCGAAGACAGCTCCGCCGAACACCTGATCCCCCCGGCGGCCCACGCCGCCAAAATCGCCGCGATCAAACGCCACACCCCCGACCTGTTCGTCAACGCCCGAATCGACACATACTGGCTACGCCAGAACGCAACGATCGAAGCCACCCTCGACCGAGCCAGAATGTACGTCGACGCCGGCGCCGACGGCATCTTCGTCCCCGGCGCAACCGCCCCCTCCGACCTCCGCGCCCTGACCTCCGCCCTCCCGGTCCCGGTGAACGTCCTGGTCGTCCCCACCCTGTCCCTGACCGATCTGGGCGAACTGGGAGTCCGCCGCGTGAGCACCGGCTCCCTCCCGTACCGGACCGCCATCGACGCGGCGGTAGAGGTGGCTGGAGCGGTCCGCGACGGCGGCGCCGTCCCGAAGGCGACGGCATACCCGGAGATGCAGGAACGCCTGGTCCGCTTCGAGAAGCTCGGGGGCGGCCTGCGGCCTTGAGGCGAGTGGTAAGTGTCGGGGGCTGGAAGCCGCTGGGTGAGCACTGGCTCCCCGCCGTACCGGGCGGCCGTCGGCGCCGCGGCGGAGGTGGTTGGCGCGTCGGCGCCGTCCCGAAGGGACGGCGTATCCGGAGCCGCGGGAGCGTCTGGTCCGCTGCGAGAGGCTCTAGAGGCGGCCTGCGGCCTTCGAGGAACGTGCGCGTCGGCGAGCGAGGTCCGCCGGGTGAGCACGGGCTTCCTGCCGTACCGGGTGGCCATCGGCGCGGCGGCGGAGGTGGCCGGAGCGGTCCGCGCCGGCCGCGCCGTCCCGACTGCGACCGTGGCGGAGATGCTCGACGGCGACCGCCGGCGGAACTGCGGAAACGTCTCTTGCTGCGAGACGTTCTAGAGGCGGCCGGCGGCTTTCAGGGAGAGGTACGCGTCGGCGAGCTTGGGGGCGAGTTCCTCCGGGGGTTCGTCGACGACCTCGACGCCGTACTTGCGGAGTTCGACGGTCAGGCGCCGGCGATCGGCGCGGTGGCGTTCGGCGGCGGCCGCGTCGTACACCGCTGCCGCGTCGCCTCGGGACGCGGCCATCTCGGTCACCCGGGGGTCGCTGACGGCGGCGATCATCACCAGGTGCTTCGCCGTCAGCTGGGGGAGCAGGGGCAGCAGGCCCTCCTCCAAGGATGTGGTGTTCAGGTCGGTGAGCAGCACGACCAGGCAGCGTTGCCGCACGCGAGCCATCAGCGTCGACACCATGCCGGCCGCGTCGGCTTCGATGAGTTCCGGTTCGAGGGGGGCCATGGCGCGGACCATCGACGTCAGGATCTCGGTACGCGCGCTGCCTTCGACGCGGGCGCGTACCTGCCGGTCGTACGCGAGCAGGTCCACGCGGTCGCCGGCCTTCGACGCCAGTGCGGCGAGCAGCAGGGCGGCGTCCATGGAGCAGTCCAGGCGCGGAATGTCCCCTACGCGCCCGGCGGCCGTACGGCCCGTGTCGAGAATGAGGTAGATCCGCCGGTCGCGTTCGGGGCGCCAGGTCCGTACGACGACGTCCTGGCGGCGGGCGGTCGCGCGCCAGTCGATGGAGCGTACGTCGTCGCCGTCGACGTACTCCCGCAGCGAGTCGAACTCGGTGCCCTGGCCGCGGATCAACGCGACGTGCTGGCCCGTGAGTTCCCGCAGCCGCGCCAGCTTCGCCGGCAGATGCCGCCGTGAGGGGAACGCCGGGAGTACCCGCACCGACCAGGGTGCCGGCCGCGACAGCTGCCGCGCCGCGAGCCCCAACGGCCCGTACGACCGGACCGTCACGGACACCGCCCGCCGATCACCCCGCCGCGTGGGCGTGAGCCGCGTGTCGATCCGCCGCCGCTCACCGGCGGGTATGTCAACGGACACGACCCGAGGCGACGACCCGGCACTGGGCGGCCACGCGTCCCGTACCCGCGCCTTCAACCGCCGGGACCCGAGGTTCTCAACGATGAGCGCGACGGAGGCGTCCTCCCCAAGCCGAACATTCGTGTCCCCGGACCGATGCAACCCCAACCGCCGGATGTTCCCCGCCAACACGAGGTCCGCCACGACGAGCGCCACAACTACCGCGTCGACGGCCACCAACGTCCACCAACTCGGCATCACCACCAGCACGACCGCCCCGAGAACGGCCAAAAGCCCCACGCGCCCGGTCAACGCCATCCGGCCCCCCTCTCCACCAAGTCGGACGTACCGCCGCGCAGCACCGTGGCAGGTGAGGGTGCGGTCCGGTACGCGGCCGGCCGGCCCGCCCGAATGTTCCGTGCCGCGCCGCATGTGCCGCCGCGCGCAGCATCGTGATGGGCGGGGGCGTGGTCGGGCGGTACGGCGTCGGGCGGCGTGTCCCAATGCGAGGCGTCCGGCCAGGCGTGCCGGCGCGCAGCACGATGACGGGCGAGCACGCCGCCTCGTACGCCGTCGGGCGGCGCGCCCTGATGCTCAACGCCAAGTCACGCGTACCGCCCCGCGGCACCATTGGCACGCTCCTCAGCGCGGGACCGGAACGGTCGTGAGGACGCCGTCCAGCACCCCGTCGGCCGTCGCGCCTTCCAGTTCGGCCTCTGGCCGTAGCTGGATCCGGTGGCGGAACGTCGGCCGGGCCAGGGCCTTCACATCGTCTGGCCGTACATAGTCGCGTCCCGACAGCCACGCCCACGCCCGGGACGTCGCCAGCAGTGCCGTCGCGCCGCGCGGTGAGACGCCCAGCTGCAACGACGGTGACTGGCGTGTCGCGCGGCACAGGTCGACAACATAGCCGCTGACCTTGGGGTCCACCATCACTTGGCGTACGGCTTCGCGGCCGGCGGCGAGGTCCTGCGGGCCGGCCACCGGAGTGACGCCCGCGGCCTCCAGGTCGCGCGGGTCGAATCCCGCCGCGTGCCGTTGCAGCATCGCGATCTCGTCGTCGCGCGACGGCACCGGCACCGTCAGTTTCACCAGAAAGCGGTCGAGCTGCGCCTCCGGCAGCGGGTACGTGCCCTCGTACTCGATCGGGTTCTGTGTCGCGCACACCACGAACGGGTCGGGCAGGGCGCGTGGCATTCCCTCGACCGAGACCTGGCGTTCCTCCATCGACTCCAGCAGTGAGGCCTGGGTCTTCGGCGGGGTGCGGTTGATCTCGTCGGCGAGGAGGAGGTTCGTGAAGACCGGGCCCTCGCGGAACTCGAACTCCGACGACCTGTTGTCGTACACCAGCGACCCTGTCACGTCGCCCGGCATCAGGTCCGGCGTGAACTGGACACGCTTGAAGTCGAGTTTCAGCGCCTGCGCCAGCGTACGGATCAGCAGGGTCTTGGCGACGCCGGGGACGCCTTCGAGCAGCACGTGCCCGCGGCAGAGCAGCGCGATGACGAGTCCGGTCACCACGGCGTCCTGCCCGACCACCGCCTTGGCGACCTCGCCGCGCAGCGCCGTCAGCGCCGCGCGGGTGTCCTGCGCCCCCAGGTCGTTCGGGGCTGCGTTCGCGTCGGTCACGAGTTGCGAACCTGCCTTTCCAGGTCGTCGAGGAAGCCGGCGAGCCGGACCAGCTCGGTGTCGTCCGTTGGTGGAGGACCGTACAGCGCGGCGCCGATCGACGCCTGGTCCCATCCGCTGTGCGCGGCGAGCGTCGCGACGATCTCCGATGCCATGTACGGGTCGGAGGCCGCGCTTCTGGGCATGCCGAGCAGGCGTGTCAGGCGTTCGAGGGAGCCGTTGCGCAGCGCGTACGCCGCACGGTCGCCCGCCCGGCGCGACCGGTACAGCCGCGCGCGTCCCTCCACGGCCTCGGCGGAGCGTACGACGACGGGCAGCGGCTCGACCACGACCGGGCCGAGGCGCCGGGACCGCCAGAGCGCGACCAGGCCCACCGCGATGAACGCCTGCAGCACCGCGAGTCTCACGCCGAACGGCACCAGGTCGCCGAAGCTCTTGCGCCCGCCGCTGCCCGCGGGCGGCGGGTCCGGCAGCAGCCAGACCGCGCTCGACCGCGCCGCGACGAGGTTCATGCCGAGCGCGGCGTCGCCCGCCGAGGACAGGCGCTCATTGGTGAGCGGGTGCCCCGACCCGAGGACCGTCACGGTGGAACCCGCGACGGGAAGCTGTACGAGGTTGGGCCGGCCGTCGTGCAGGTAGCAGCGGGTGGCGTTCGCGGGCGCACTGTAAACCGTCGAGTCGAGGAAGTCGGCACTGCCGGCGTACGCGGCGGCGCTCAGCGAGCAGCCGGGGTCGACGACACCCGTGTCGTTGCCGACCGTCTCGACGCCGGGCGCGAGGGCCTGCAGCGTCTGGTCGTCGGGTTCGAGCAGGAGCCGGTCACCGGGCAGGTCACGGAGCACACCGAGGTCGGCCGGGACCAGGCGCTCGGACCGCGCGACGACCAGTACGGCATCGGGGTTCGCGCGCATCCGATCCGCCGCCGCGGTGGCGCTGCGCACGACCGTCACAGGAGTGCCGCGCTGCCGGACGATCTCGACGAGCGCACGTGCGCCCTGCTGCCCCGACGACTCGGGTTCGAGATATTCGGGCCGTACGCGCGGGCGCAACGCCGCGAGCACCACCGCGACGATCGCGAGCGCGAGCACGGCGAACAACACCCCCCGCGACCGCCGCCACCGCCGCCCCGCGACCTGCCCCGCGGTCGCCGTCGTCCCGCCGTCCGAGGACGGCGCGTCCAGAAGAGCCGTCATACGCTCCGCTCCCCGGTCACGGCGAGCGGCAGGGCATTCACGGTCGTGGCGGGTTCGCCGTGTGAAGGTGCCGTGGCGTGAGGAGCCGTCATGGTCGGCTCTCCCCGGTCGCGGCGGGCGGCGGGGTGCGGCGCCTCGGTCGTGCTGGGGTCGCCGTGTGAAGGCAGCGCGGCCTGAAGCGCCGTCATACTCCCCGCTCCCCGGCCGCGGCGGGCGGTGGGGGACCGCGTCCCGGTCGTGGTGGGTTCGCCAGGTGACGGCGGCGCGTCCAGGAAGGCGGTCATGCTCCCCGCTCCCCGGCCGTCGCGAGGGGTACGGGTTTGGCCGTGTGGAGGCGTTCGTCCAGTTCGGTCAGCTGGTGGTAGCCGGCTTCGTCGCCGTCCTCGCCGCCGTACCAGACGTCGTCGAAGACGCGTACTCCGCGCGCGAGGTCGCCGGCGTGGTCCGGGAGCGCCTCGCCCGCCTCGGTGGCGAGCTCGTCGGCGGTGCGGCCGGGGCGGGGCTGGACGATGGCGCGTTCCTCCAGGTCGCGGGCGATGGCGCGTAGGCGTTCGCGGATCGCTTGCGGCCAGTCGCTGGACGCGGCGTGGCGGGCGGCTTCGGTGCGGTGGTCTTCGGCTCTGGTCGGGGCGTCGTCCAGGAGGGCCGTGCGGCCGGGGGCGTTGCGGCGTACGTTGCCGACGCGCCACCACACCGCCGCCGCGACCAGCACCAGCAATACCACGAGGATCACCAGCATCGCCCAGCTCCCGCTGCCGCCCGTGTGCTTGCCCGGCAGCTTGTCGTACAGGGCGTTCAGCCAGTCGGTGATCTTGCGGAGCATGCGGTCGACGAAGGACGGCTCGTCGCGGTGGTAGGCCTGTTTCTCCAGTTCTCGCCGGGCCAGGTCGCGTGCCTGGTCACGGCCGATCGGCCCCGGGACGTACGTCATCGGCCCGTCCCGTACGTCGGGGGCACGAAGGTCGGGCGCTGGGTTCTCGGCTGGCGGCCGGAGCCGGCGGCGGTGAGGGGGCCGGGCAGCCAGGCGGCGATCGGGTCGTCCGGCGGGTCCATCTGGAGTTCCAGGTCGAAGGCCTCCCGCCGCATGCGCTGGTCGGCGTAGAGCAGGGCGATCACGCCCGCGTTGAAGGGGGTGAGGAGGGTGCCGGCGATGATGCGGCCGGCCGCTCCGATGGCCACGTACGCGAGGAGCGGCCACCCCGATGGGTCCGGATGGGCGCCGAGGAGCAGCCGTTGGGCGATCGTGAACGGCAGCGGCAGTACGAGGAGCTGGGCCAGCGTCGTGATCACGAGGGTGAGGAGCAGCGCGCCGAACATCCGCCACCAGTGCCCGCGTACGACGTCGGCGGACCGGCGCAGCGCCCCGCGTACGCTCCGGCGCTCCAGTACGAGGATCGGCGGGGCGAACGCGAGCCAGACGTAGCCCGCGACCATGGCCGCCGCCGAGACCGGCACCGCGAAGATCGTCGCCAGGGCGGAGACGATGTCCGGCGCGCCGGCGAGGACCGACAGGATGAGCGGCAGGTACGGCACGATCCCGGCGATCAGCACGATTCCGACGACGGCGCCGGCGGTGGCGACGATGCGCGACAGCAGCGGTCTCACGTCGCGCCAGGCCCGGTCGAGCGACGTCGAGTGGCCCAGCAGCGTACGTGCCATGGCGGGTGCGAGCAGGCCGCTCAGCAGCAGGACGACGAGGGCGGTGAGCAGCAGCCCGCCGCCCAGCACGATCGCGCCCGTGCCGAGGGTGCGTTCGACGACCGCGGGTGTGAGGTCGTCGCGCGGCCGGGTCCCGAGGACGAAGTACTGCCCGAGCGTGATGATCACCTGGCTGATGGTGGTCAGCACGGCCGACATCCCCAGGGTGGCGCGCGGGTTGCGGCGTACGTAGGAGACGGCCGCGTCGAGGATCTCCGAGACGCCGAGCGGGCGCAGCGGGATCTCACGGTCGATCTCGTCCGGGACCTTGGACGGCTCCGGAGCAGGGGGAACGGCCGGTACGTCACCGGAATCGGGCGCGGCCGAGCCGGGCGACGCCCAAGTCGGTGGGTCCGTCATACCTGCTCCCCGCGCAGCCGAGTCCTCGGCTCATCCTGCCACGAGTGATCACGTGAGATGTGTCGCGTGATCACGGGACGCGGGGCGCGAATACGGCAAACTGCCTGCCATGGACGTACTGCGCTGGGTCGATCCGCCGGGCGGGCCCGCGATCGCGCTGCTAGACCAGACACGGCTTCCGCACGAAGAGGCCGAGCTCATGTGCCGTGACGTGCCGACGCTCATCGAGGCCATCCAACGCCTCGCCGTACGCGGCGCCCCGCTCCTCGGCGTCGCGGGCGGGTACGGCGTCGCCCTCGCCGCCGCCCTCGGCGACGACGTGCCGTCGGCCGCCCACGACATCGCGAACGCGCGGCCGACAGCGGTCAATCTCAGCCGCGCCGCGCTGAGAGTGCTGGCCGCGCACGCGGACGGGCGCGGCGCGCTCGCCGAGGCGCACGCCATCGCGCGGGAGGAGAACGAGGCGAGCGCCCGCATGGGCGAGCACGGCCTCGCGCTCGTCCCGGAGGGCGCGCGGATCCTGACCCACTGCAACGCCGGAGCGCTCGCCGCGGGCGGGGACGGCTCCGCGCTGGCCGTCGTCGTGGCCGCGCACCGGGCCGGGCGGCTCGTACGCCTCTGGGTGGACGAGACCAGGCCGCTGCTCCAGGGCGCGCGGCTCACAACGTACGAGGCCAAGCGGCACGGGATCCCGCACACGCTGCTGCCCGACGGCGCCGCGGCGAGCCTGTTCGGGGCGGGTGAGGTCGACCTCGTGGTCGTCGGCGCCGACCGCATCGCGCTGGACAACAGCGTCGCCAACAAGGTCGGGACGTACTCCCTGGCCGTCCTGGCCCACCACCACGGGGTGCCGTTCGTCGTCGTGGCCCCCACCAGCACCATCGACCCCGACGCGAGGACCGGGGCCGACATCCCGATCGAGCAGCGCGACGGGGCGGAAGTGAGCTCGTTCGCCGGGCGACCCGTGGCGCCGCTGGGAACACCGGTCTACAATCCGGCCTTCGACGTGACTCCCGGAGAGCTCGTGACGGCGATCGTCACCGAGCGAGGGGTCATTGCGCGGGAGAACGAAGGTAGCCTTGGGTCGCCTGGGCGGACCGCCTCTGACTATGTGTGACGATGAGGGTACATGAAGGGACGCGTGCTGGTCGTCGACGACGACCTCGCATTGGCCGAGATGCTCGGCATCGTGCTGCGCGGCGAAGGGTTCGAGCCGTCGTTCGTTCATGACGGTGACAAGGCGCTCGAGGCGTTCCGGGAGACCCGTCCGGACCTCGTGCTCCTCGACCTCATGCTGCCCGGTATCGACGGCATCGACGTATGCCGCCAGATCAGGGCCGAGACCGGCGTGCCGATCGTGATGCTGACGGCCAAGAGCGACACCGTCGACGTGGTCCTCGGCCTCGAGTCCGGAGCCGACGACTACATCGTCAAGCCGTTCAAACCTAAGGAACTCGTCGCGCGCGTACGTGCACGTCTGCGCCGCACCGACGACCCGACGCCGGAGCTCCTGCAGATCGGTGACATCGCGATCGACGTCGCGGGCCACTCGGTCAAGCGGGGCGACCGGCACATACCGCTCACTCCGCTGGAGTTCGACCTGCTGGTGGCGCTCGCGCGCAAGCCGCGTCAGGTCTTCACGCGCGAGGTGCTCCTGGAGCAGGTCTGGGGCTACCGCCACGCCGCCGACACGCGGCTGGTCAACGTGCACGTCCAGCGGCTGCGAGCCAAGATCGAGAAGGATCCCGAGCACCCCGAGATCGTCGTCACCGTGCGTGGTGTCGGCTACAAGGCAGGTCCGGCATAGTGCCGGCCTGAGCCCCCGGATCAGGCCATGAACGCGCGGATCCCCCTGAGGGCGTCGGCCGAACGCGGCCTGCGCGTGGTCCGGCGTTCCCTGGTGGCGGTCCTGCGCACCGCCAACGCGAGCTGGCGGCGCTCCATCCGCGTCCGCGTCGTGACGACGACCCTGGTCATCTCGGCCGTCGTCGTCGCGGTGCTCGGCGTGTTCCTCATGCAGCAGATCACCAACGCGCTGCTGGAGGCCAAGGAACGCGCCGCGCTGCTCCAGGTGGACGAGGGCATCGGCGTCGCGCAGGGCCGGCTGGCAGCCGCGCCGACCCAGGCCGACTCCGAGACGACCAGCAGCGAGCTCAACGACATCGTCACGACGCTCGCGCACCGGAGCGGGCCCTCGGGCCTGTACGAGATCATCATGCGGGACACCAAGACGGGGGAGGACCCCGGTCTCGCCGGCTTCAGCTCCAACTCGATCAAGCAGGAGAGCGTGCCGGCCCGCCTGGTCCAGCAGATCGAGCGCTCGCCCGCCAGCACCCCGTACCGCACGTACGGCCGGCTGTCCTACGACGACGGCTCCTCGGTGTCCGGCCTGATCGTCGGCACCAAGCTGAACAGCTACGAGCTGTACTACCTGTTCCCGCTCACGCAGGAGCACCAGAGCCTGACGTTCGTCCAGCGCACCCTGTTCGGGGTCGGCGCGGTACTCGTCCTGCTGCTGGCCGCCATCGCCTCCCTGGTCACGCGCCAGGTCGTGATCCCCGTACGCCTCGCGGCCCAGTCGGCCGAACGCCTGGCCGCCGGGCGGCTCGAAGAGCGCATGAAGGTACGCGGCGAGGACGACCTCGCCCGGCTCGCCACGTCGTTCAACGACATGGCCGCCAACCTCCAGGAGAAGATCGTCCAGCTGGAGGAGCTGTCGAAGGTCCAGCGCCAGTTCGTCTCGGACGTCTCCCATGAGCTGCGCACGCCGCTGACGACGATCCGTATAGCCGCGGACGTCCTGTACGAGGCCCGCGCCGACTTCGACGCCCTCACCTCGCGCTCCGCCGAGCTCCTCCAGAGCCAGATCGAACGCTTCGAGGGCCTGCTCGTCGACCTCCTGGAGGTCAGCCGGTACGACGCGGGCGCGGCCACCCTGGACGCCGAGTCGATCGACGTACGCGAGCTGGTGCTCCGCGCCGTCGGCGACACCGAGAACCTCGCCGAGCGCAAGGGCAGCAAGATCATTCAGCAGCTTCCCGGCGAGGCCGCCATGGCCGAGGTCGACCGCCGCCGCGTGGAGCGCATCCTCCGCAACCTCCTGGTCAACGCCGTCGAGCACGGCGAGGGCAAGGACATCATCGTGAGCGTCGCCGTCGACCGCGACGCGCTCGCCATCGCCGTACGCGACCACGGCTGCGGCCTGCGTCCCGGCGAGGCGCACATGGTCTTCGACCGCTTCTGGCGCGCCGACCCCGCGCGTGCGCGTACGACCGGCGGCACCGGCCTGGGCCTGTCGATCTCCCGCGAGGACGCCGGGCTGCACGGCGGCTGGCTCCAGGCGTGGGGCGAGCCGGGCCAGGGGTCCCTGTTCCGGCTGTCGTTGCCCCGCGTCGCGGGGGCCGAGCTGCGCGGCTCGCCCCTGCCCCTGGTGCCGCCGGAGGTCGAGCTGCGCAGGGCACCGTACGCGGAACTGGAACTCGACCTGGAGTCCCACGAATGAGACGCGTTCTGCTGGCGGCGATCCTCCCCGTACTGCTGGCCGGCTGCGCGAGCGTGCCGTCGGGCAGCCAGGTCGTCGGCGGCCGGGTCAGCGGCCACGAACAGGCCATCGACGACCCGTACGTCCGGATCATCCCTGTCGGTCCCTCACCCGACGAGGACGCCGGATCGATCGTCGACGGCTTCCGTACGGCCTCGGCGAGCTTCGACGGCCCGAGCGGCGAGCACCAGGTCGCGCGCGAGTACCTCGCCTGCGGAAGCTGCTGGCGCCCCGGCGTCGCCTCGATCGTCTACGACCACCTGCCGCCGTCGACCGTGCAGTTCGACGGCCAGAACCAGACGACCGTGACCGTGGCCGGCAACCAGCTCGGCCGGATCGGGTCCGACGGCCAGTACGTCGCCGACCCGCGCAAGTTCAAGCAGATCTTCCACCTGCGCCGCGACGCGCAGAAACAGTGGCGGATCACCGACCAGCCGCAGGTCCTCCTGCTCAGCCGCGACGACGTCGACCGCGCGTTCCGCACCCTCGACCTGTACTTCTTCGCCCCCGACGCGCAGACGCTGGTCCCCAACCCGGTCTTCATCCCGCTGGTCAGCCGCCCATGGCTGTCCCGCCAGCTCGTACGCCAGCTCGTCAACGGCCCGACGACCTGGCTCAAGGGAGCCCTGGTCCGCAGCGGCTTCCCCCCGGGCACCCAACTGCGCAGACTCGACATCTCGGGCGGCGTGGCGACGGTCGACCTCAGCCGCCAGGCCACGGCCGGCGACCTGACGAACATGTCGATCCAGCTCATGTGGACCCTGCGCCAGCTACGCGAGGTCGACCAGGTCAAACTGGAGATCGAGGGCAAGGCCGTACAGGTCCACGGCGTCCACGGCACGCTGCAGTCCCCGTCCGACTGGGCGTCGTACGCCCCTGACGGCACCGGCGACCCGCCCCCCGGGTACGCCCGCGTCGCCGACGGCCGCTTCGCGAGACTGGACGACGCCAACCCGGTGCCATGGCCGAAACTCAAGGTCTCCCACCCGGCGGTCTCCTACGACGGCCGCCAGGTCGCCGCACTGGACGAATCGGGCCACACGGTCACGGTCAGCGACACGTCGTCCAGCGCCGTACGCATGACCCTGCACGCGAGCCTGAAGGACGGCGTGTTCAGCCGCCCGTCCTGGGACACACGAGGCAACGTGTGGGCCGTGGAGTCCACCGCGAACGGCTCCCGCCTGTGGGAGATCGCCGGAGGCACGAAGAAGACCATCGCCGACGGCTGGACCCTGTCCTCATACCCGGTGAAAGCCCTCCGCATCTCCAGAGACGGCACCCGAGCCGCCGCCATCGTCCAGGTAGGCCACACAAGCCAGGTCCAACTGGGCCGCGTGGACCGGGCACCGTCAGGAGGCCTGCAGGCGGAGGGATTCATCGCCATAAGCTCCGAACTCCAGGGAGCGGTGGACCTGGCGTGGAGAGACGCCGACCACCTGGCCGTGGTGGGCGGCACATCGGACAACCCGAGCCCAGGCCTGTACGACGTACCGGTGAGCGGCGCCGCCATCCAGGCACTGGTCGGCCCGGGCGGCGACATGAAGTCGGTAGCCGCCTATCCCGGCGCCCCGTTGCTGGTGACCCGCCATGTGACGAACCAGCACCAGGACAACGTCTGCCGCCTGAGCGACAAGTACGGCGACTGGAAGTGCTACCAGAGAACCTCCGACCCGGCCTATCCAGGCTGACCTGAGCCTGCCCGGTTCGCTGGTTCGGTGAGGTCCCGGCAGGCGGGCAGTGGCCTGTGACCGGCACCGCCGCCGCGCCTTTCGCCGTTTTCGCCGTTTTGTAAGATCCGCCAGGCTGCGGACGGGCGCCGATCCGGCCTGCCCGGGCCCGCCGAGGCCGCCGCAGTCGGGTGGGCAGGACAAACGCGACAAGGCGACGTTCAGCAGGTACGAGCTGACCCGGTTCGCGAACCGTCATCTCCCCGACTACCTGAGGGGTCTCCCGCCGGAGCGGGTCGAGCCCTGCGCCGACATCGAGGTACGTCTCGCAGCCACCTCACGATGACCACCGCGCGATCGTGGCGTCGACCGGCCGATGCCGAGATCCCTCTGCCCCCGCCTATCCGGGCTGCCCTCGCCGATCAAGGTCGCCGGCGGTAGTGGAGGTACGGCGGACGGACCGGCCACCAGGACATCGCCGGCATCGACGCCGGGATGTGTACCGCAGCCACGTCGCGATGGCCGCCGCGTGATCGTGACGTCGGCCCGCCGATGCCGTAGCCAGCCCGCGCTGACCCGGGTCTGACCAGCGCCGTGGACAGCGCCTCGATCGCGGGCAGCACCCGATCGCCCACCGCGACGTAGGACGCCAGCACGCCGTCCAGGCCGCGGCCTCCGCCGCCGCCGCGCCGGGTGCGTTCCGAGCGTATGGAGGTCCTGACTTCGGCTCGGCATATTTTCGTGGCCGGCTCGGTGCGGCGTGCACGGGCCGGACGAAGCGGTCCACGGGACCGCCAGGCGTCAACGCGTCCGGACCTCTCGGTGGCGTACGGCGGGGGTTATCCACAGGGGGGTGAGGGGGCTGGTGGGGGTGTTTTCGGGGGAGCGATAGTGGGCGGGTGATGGGGTTTGGAGCGGTACTCGATCTGGTTCTTCCTCAGCTGTGCGCGGGGTGCGGCGGCGCGAGCGGGCTGGTCTGCGTCGCGTGTACTCGCCTGCTGTCCGGCCCGGCGCGCCTCCGGCCGCCGTCTCCACCGCCACCGGGCCTGCCGCCACCGTGGGCCGTGGCGTCGTACGACGGCCCGGTGCGCCAGCTGATCGTCGCGCACAAGGAACGCGGCCTCTCCGGCCTCTCACGGCCTCTGGGAGCCGCTCTGGCCCGCGCCGTACTCGCAGCCACCGCTCACAGCCCTCCGCCCTTCCTGGTCCCCGTACCGTCCTCTCGCGCCTCCGTACGCCGTCGCGGCGAGGACCCGACCCTGCGAATCACCCGGGCCGCAGCAGAGGAGCTCAACCACCGAGGCGAGCGGGTACGCCTCCTGAGAGCCCTCCGCCACACCCGCCGCGTCGCCGACCAGGCAGGCCTGACCGCCACCGCCCGCGCGACGAACCTGGAACGCGCCCTGAGCTCCAGGTACGACCTGAAGGGAGCCACCGTCATCGTGGTCGACGACGTCCTCACCACCGGAGCCACCCTCACCGAAGCCACCCGCGCCTTACAAACAGCCGGCGCCGAAGTGACCGCCACCGCCGTCATCGCCGCCACCCCCCGTCGCCACCCGGCTCGCCGCGGACCATGACGATGCCCCCCGCACCCCGGATCGGTCCGGGCGCACCTTGCCGGACGTATCGGAATGCCGAGAAGGCAACCGCCGGACCGGACAAGGGAAGGTTGAGACGGCGGCTGCACTGGACCAGATAAGGGGAGGTCGGGCGCGGGCCAGGTACGGGAGGTCGGGGGCGGGCCAGGTACGGGAGGTCGGGGGCGTCTGTCGCGGGGCCAGGCGGTGGAGGTTGAGACGGCGGCTTCGCCGGACCAGACAGGGATGGGGGTCGGAGAGGCGGCTGTACTGGGACGGACAGTGCGGGGGCCGGGTAGGCGACAGTGTTGGACCGGTCGGCGGGCGGAGATCGGGGAGGCCGCTGTGCTGGGCTGGACGGGCCGACGGTTGGGGAGGCGGCGACCTAGGGGCGGCGGGTCCGGAGTCGGTCGGGTGGGTCTGTGCTGCGTGGAGTGGTGGTGCCCGGCCGGGCGGTCGGGTGGGTCTGTGCTGCGTGGAGTGGTGGTGCCCGGCCGGGCGGTCGGGTGGGTCTGTGCTGCGTGGAGTGGTGGTGCCCGGCCGGGCGGTCGGGTGGGTCTGCGCCGTGCGGAGTGGTGATGCCGGGCCAGGCGGTCGAGTCGGCTGATCTCGGGCTGTGTGATCGGCGGCCTCCCGGGGCCGACACGCCGAAGGCGGGATTTCCTTGGGCGCGCGGTCCACGAGCCGCACCCCCGCGATCCCCTGACCCCACAGGCAACACCAGTGACAATCACAGATCCGGTCACCCACACCGAACAGTTCCGGACGTGCGACACGCGCGCCAGACCCCGACCACAGCCCCAGATTTCGACTACGCACCGTAATGGATTAGCGCCCGACCTCCCATGATTCCCGCCACCACAACGATCACTCCTCGTGGCGCCCCTTACGCGGAAAGCGAAAACCACCCCACCCCGCCGCCGCACGATCCAGGTACAACGCCCCTAGCGTGATCAGCCACACAGCCCCACACCGTAAGGATCATCAGACCCAAGCGTCGGCCCGAAACTCGGCCCGCCAATGACTATCCGTGGTTATTTCTCGGAGTCTCCACCTGACATTCGACGCGTAAGGGGTTAGCGTTCCTGACATGACACCCGCCCGGGTCCGTGGTTGCGCCGAGCCTCAACCGGCCCGGCAAGCCGATGCCAGCCGCAGGCGAAACGGCCCACGTAAGGCGACTTCTCGTCGACCGATCACGGTGCGGCTTAGAGGTAAGTCCTGCCTCGCCGGAGGATCAGATGTCCTCCGGACCGGGAGAAGGGCAGTAGTGGCGAAAGCGCCGCGAGACTCTCAGCAGGCGGATGTGGGGACGAAGACCAGGTCGGCCGGGCGGGTGTTCCCCAGGCTTCCTGGTGACCGAATGCTGGTCAAGGGAGTGTCGAGCCCGGCAGCCCCCTGCCGGATGCTCTTAGATAACCGGTAGGAGGGGGTCCCCGTGGACATCATCGTGAAGGGCCGCCACACGGACGTCAACGATCGGTTCCGGCGTCACGTTGGCACGAAGGTCTCGAAGATCGAGAAGTTGGATCCGAAGGTCATCCGCGTAGACGTGGAGGTATCAGAGGAGCACAACCCCCGTCAGGCCGACACACGTGAACGCATCGAGCTCACCATCGTCTCCCGTGGTCCCGTGATCAGGGCCGAGGCCGCCGCGGACGATCGGTACGCAGCGCTCGATGTGGCGCTCGGCAAGCTGGAGTCCCGGCTGCGTCGTATGAGCGACCGCCGGAAGATCCACCACGGCAACCACGGTCATGAGCGGCTCGGGATGGCGCTGGCCGCGAGCGAAGCCGACGCCTCCACGCTCACCGAGGTCGCGGAGACCCCGGAGATGCCGCTGCCGCCGCAGATACGCGAAGAGGACATCTACGCCCCGCCGGATCGCAGTGCGGACATCCTGCCGATCGAGATGGAGGGCGACGGGCCCATCGTTTTGCGCGAGAAGGCGCACAAGGCGGATCCGATGACGCTTGACCAGGCTCTCTTCGAGATGGAGCTGGTCGGCCACGACTTCTTCCTCTTCCGTGACAAGGAGAGCGGGCGCGCGAGTGTCGTATACCGCCGCCGCGGCTGGGACTATGGGGTGATCCGTCTAGTCGAGGAGTGATGCCGCGCTTGCGCGGCGCCACCGGCTCGACCACTCTGTTCCCAGGGGCGCCCGTCGGGGCGCCCCTGGAATCCCCCGCGACACGCCCCCATGGGCAGGCGCACCGTTTGGAGGAGGAGTTGAGCGAGACCCCCGAGACGCGCGCAGCGTCGGCAGGCGACCCCATCCGCGTCCTCATCGTCGATGACCACGCCCTGTTCCGCCGCGGTCTTGAGATGGTGCTCAACGACGAGGACGACGTCGAGGTCGTCGGTCAGTGCGGCGATGGTCAGGAGGCGGTCGAGCAGGTCGGCGACCTCGTCCCGGACGTCGTGCTGATGGACATCAGGATGCCGCGCCGCGGTGGCATCGAGGCGTGCACCGCCATCAAGGACCAGGTGCCCAGCGTCAAGATCGTGATGTTGACGATCAGCGACGAGGAGGAGGACCTCTTCGAGGCGATAAAGGCGGGTGCCACCGGCTACCTGCTGAAGGACGTCTCGATCGATGAGGTCGCCGACGTCGTACGGGCGGTGCACGACGGCCAGTCGTTCATCAGTCCGTCGATGGCCTCCAAGCTGATCACGGAGTTCGCCGTGATGGCCAAGCGCGGCGAGGAGCGCCAGCAGCAGGTGCCCGCGCCGAAGCTCACCGACCGGGAGATGGAGGTTCTTCGCCTCGTCGCGAAGGGCCTCGGCAACCGCGAGATCGCCAAAGAGCTGTTCATCTCGGAGAACACCGTCAAGAACCACATCCGCAACATCCTGGAGAAGCTCCAGCTGCACTCGCGGATGGAAGCCGTCGTCTACGCCGTACGCGAGAAGCTTCTCGAGATCAGCTAGAGCAGCGCGCCGAGCTCCGGCGGGTCGAGCCGCTCGACCCGTACCTTGTCGCAGCCCACCCACGACGCGGCTTCGTGCAGCGCGTCGGAGAGGTGGGCTGCGGCGCGTTCGGCCTTCGCCGGGGTGCTGACCGCCGACGGCTCCAGCGACGCCTTGCGCGCGATGAGCGTGGTGCCTTCGCGCGCGGGGTCGACGCGGCCGATGAGACGGCCGCCGGCGAGCAGCGGCATCGTGAAGTAGCCGTGGACGCGCTTGTCGCGCGGGACGTACGCCTCCAGCCGGTGGTCGAAGCCGAACACGCGCTGGGTGCGCTTGCGGTCCCACACGAGCGAGTCGAACGGTGAGAGCAGCGTCGTACGGTGCCGGCCGCGCGGTGGCGTCTCCAGCGCGGACGGGTCGGCCCAGGCCGTGCCGTTGTGCCAGCCGGCGACGGTGACGGGCACCAGGCCGGTCGCGTCGATCACGGCGTCGACCTGCTCGCCCTTCACGCGTACGTAGTCCATGAGGTCGGCGCGGCTCGCGACGCCCAGCGCCCGCCCCGCCCGGCGTACGAGGCTCGTCACGCACTCGTCGTCGGAGAGGTCCTGCTCGCGCAGGGCGGCGGGGATGGCGCGCTCGGCGAGGTCGTAGATCCGGCGCCAGCCCGTACGGCGGGTGCAGACGACCTCGCCGGTGGCGAGGAGGTACTCCGCGGCGATCTTGTGGTCCGTACGGTCGAACCACTCGCCGCCCTTCTTCGCGCCGCCCAGGCCGGTGGCCGTCAGCGGCCCGTCGGCGCGCAGCCGTGCGAGGACCTCTTTGGCGGCCTGCTCGGGGGCGCGGTGCCAGTGGTAGCCGCGCTCCAGGTAGTCGCGGCGGCGGAAGGCGTAGTACGGCCAGTCTTCGATGGGGAGCACGCAGGCGGCGTGCGACCAGTACTCGAACGCCGCGACGCCGCCCCAGTAGGCGCGCTCCACGCTCGTACGGCCGAGCGCGCCGAACCGGGCGTACGCGACCAGCTCGTGGGAGCGGGCGAGCACCGAGATCGTGTCGAGCTGCACGGCGCCGACGTGGCGCAGCGTGCCCAGGGCGCGGCGAGCGTCAGGGTCGCGGCCCAGGCCCTCGGCCTGGCCGGTCGCGACACGCCCGAGAAGCCCCTGGGCCCGAAGTTGGAGTCGCCGCGCCTCGTCGGCGGACAATTCGTGCGTCGGCATGGCCCGATCGTAGGGGCCACCGCCGACAGGAACCGGTCAGCCGTGCAACTTGGTCGTGGCCGGGTCCGTGGCGATCGCGCCGCCTCCGACGAGCTCGGAGTGGTGCCGCTCCTCGGGCACCACGCGGGGGCCGTCGATGATGACGTCGTCGAAGATGTGGACGGCCATGGCGATGATGCCGCCGACCGCGCAGATGGCGACGCCGGTCCAGAACATCCACCACTTCGGCGAGGGGACGAGTGCTGCTCCGCCGACGCCGAACCCGATCCAGATCACCACGACAGCCAGCCACGAACCAGGTCGGCCGGCGTGCGAGTTCTGGGCCATTGGGTTCCTCCCGCGAGTTACGCGTATGTTGTACGAACGCGCGATTACGCGTTCATTGTGCCACTTCGTAGGTGAATCTCCGCCGTGATCACGGAAAACGCCGTTGGTGTCACCGGCATCGCGACGCACGTGATAGTGACCCTGTCCCGCTACACGGCCGGACTCGCCTACGATGACACCGTACGGGTCGTGTATGCGCCGCCACACACGACCCCCGGCGATTCCACGAACGGTTCGAGGAGCTCCCGAGAGTGCCAGTAGTCATCGATAAGATCCTTCGCGCTGGCGAAGGCAAAGTGCTGCGTAAGCTCAAGCGGATCGCCGACCAGGTCAATTCCATCGAGGAAGACTTCGTCGACATGAGCGACGCGGAGCTCCGCGCGCTCACCGCCTCATACAAGGAGCGTCTCGCCGAGGGCGAGACCCTCGACGATCTGCTCCCGGAGGCGTTCGCCACCGCCCGCGAGGCGGCGAAACGAACGCTGGGCCAGCGTCACTTCGACGTGCAGGTCATGGGCGGCGCCTCTCTGCACATGGGCAACATCTCCGAGATGCGCACCGGTGAGGGCAAGACCCTTACGTGTGTGCTCCCGGCCTACCTCAACGCGCTGGCCGGCAAGGGCGTTCACGTCGTCACCGTGAACGACTACCTCGCCAAGCGCGACGCCGAGTGGATGGGCCGCGTGCACCAGTTCCTCGGCCTAGAGGTCGGCGTGATCCTGGCGGACATGACGCCCGAGGAGCGCCGCAAGGCGTACGAGTGCGACATCACGTACGGAACGAACAACGAGTTCGGCTTCGACTACCTGCGCGACAACATGGCGTGGAGTCTCGAAGAGTGCGTGCAGCGCGGTCACCACTTCGCGATCGTCGACGAGGTCGACTCGATCCTCATCGACGAGGCGCGTACGCCGCTGATCATCTCCGGCCCCGCCGAGCAGAACTCCAAGTGGTACGTCGAGTTCGCCAAGATCGTGCCTCGGCTGCGCCGCGCGTCCGACGGCCCCGAGGGCGAGGACGGCGACTACCAGGTCGACGAGAAGAAGCGCACGGTCGGCATCCTGGAGTCCGGTGTCGAGAAGGTCGAGGACTGGCTCGGCATCGACAACCTGTACGACTCGGTCAACACGCCGCTGGTGAGCTTCCTCAACAACGCGCTGAAGGCCAAGGAGCTCTACCGCAAGGACAAGGACTACATCGTCAACGCGGGCGAGGTCCTGATCGTCGACGAGTTCACCGGCCGCGTCCTGCACGGCCGTCGCTACAACGAGGGCATGCACCAGGCCATCGAGGCCAAAGAGGGCGTGACGATCAAGGACGAGAACCAGACCCTCGCCACGATCACCCTGCAGAACTTCTTCCGCCTGTACGACAAGCTGGGCGGCATGACCGGTACCGCCCAGACCGAGGCGGCCGAGTTCAACAAGATCTACAAGCTCGGTGTCATCCCGATCCCGACGAACAAGCCGATGATCCGCGAGGACGTCTCCGACGTCGTCTACAAGACGGAGCAGGCCAAGTTCGAGGCCGTGGTCGAGGACATCAAGGAGAAGAACGAAAAGGGCCAGCCGGTCCTGGTCGGCACCACCTCGGTCGAGAAGTCCGAGAAGCTGTCGCGGATGCTCAAGCGGCGCGGTGTGCCGCACGAGGTGCTCAACGCCAAGCAGCACGAGCGTGAGGCGATGATCATCGCCGAGGCGGGCCGCAAGGGCGCCGTCACGGTCGCGACGAACATGGCCGGTCGAGGCACCGACATCACGCTCGGTGGCAACCCCGACCACATCGCCGACAAGGAACTGCACGCCAAGGGCCTGTCGCCGCTCGAGACTCCGGAGGAGTACGAGCAGGCCTGGCCCGACGCGATCGAGAAGGCCAAGCAGGCGGTCAAGGAAGAGCACGAGGAGGTCACCGAACTCGGCGGCCTGTACGTCCTCGCGACCGAGCGGCACGAGTCGCGGCGCATCGACAACCAGCTGCGCGGCCGCTCCGGCCGTCAGGGCGACCCGGGCGAGTCGCGGTTCTACCTCTCGCTCGAAGACGACCTGATGCGCCTCTTCAACTCCGCCCGCGTCGAGGCGATCATGACCCGCCTCAACATCCCGGACGACGTGCCGATCGAGTCGAAGATCGTCTCCAACGCGATCCGCTCCGCTCAGCACCAGGTGGAGCAGCAGAACTTCGAGATCCGCAAGAACGTCCTCAAGTACGACGAGGTCCTCAACCGCCAGCGCAAGGTGATCTACGCCGAGCGCCGGCAGGTGCTGGAGGGCGCCGACCTGCACGAGCAGATCGAGCGCATGATCGACGAGGTGTGCGCCGGGTACGTCACCGCCGCCACCGCCGACGGTTTCCCCGAAGAGTGGGACCTCGACAAGCTGTGGAAGGCCTTCAAGCAGCTCTACCCGATCTCGCTCAGCTCCGACGACGTCGTCGAGGAGGCAGGCGGCCAGTCCGGCCTGACCGCCGAGATGCTCACCGAGCAGATCGCCGCCGACGCCCAGGCCGCGTACGCCAAGCGCGAGGAAGAACTGGGCTCCGAGGTGATCCGCGAACTGGAGCGCCGCGTCGTCCTGTCGGTCCTCGACCGCAAGTGGCGCGAGCACCTGTACGAGATGGATTATCTGCAGGAAGGCATCGGCCTGCGGGCCATGGCGCAGCGCGACCCGCTGGTCGAGTACCAGCGCGAAGGCTTCGACATGTTCAGCGCGATGCTCGAGGGCATCAAGGAAGAGTCCGTCGGCTACCTGTTCAACCTCGAGGTCGAGGTCGCCGAGGACGAGCAGCAGCCCGCCGTGGCGGGTGTGGGCGAAGCTCCGGTCGCGGTGGCGTCCAGCGCCGACGAGACCCCGGAGATCGTCACCAAGGGCCTGGAAGACTCCGGCCGCCCGCAGAAACTGAACTACACCGCCCCCACCGTCGACGGCGAGGGCGGCGTGGAGACCCACACCGAGAACACGGACGACAAGTACGCCAGCGCGTCCCGCAACGACCCGTGCCCGTGCGGCTCGGGCAAGAAGTACAAGCGCTGCCACGGCGGCGCGCGCGGCGGCAACTAGCGCCCCGCTGACCGAACGGAACGGCCCGGACATGATGTCCGGGCCGTTCCGCGTCTCAGGACGAACACCGACGCTCGCACCACGGGGTGGTGCCATCGGGGCAGAGACGGTCCCGATGATCGCCCCCGGGGTGGTGCCGGTGGTGCGTGGCGCCGAGGGACGGAGACGCCCGGGGGGTGGTGCGGTCGTGTCGGGTGCGTGGGGCGGGGTGGTCACGGTGGTGGCGCTCGGTGTGTTGGCGGTCGGTGTGCGGTTGCTGTGTTGGCGGTTGGTGTGGTGGTCGCGGTTGGTGTGGTGCGGCGGTCGTGGCTTTGCCTTGCCGCTGTGGCGGCGGGATCAGCCCGACCACCGCACCACTTCGGGCGTGCCGTCGGTCACGGTGCTGTGGTTGGTCGGTGTCCGCGTTGAGAGCCGTGCCGGTCTCAGGCGGCGTCGGTGGCGTGACGTTCAAGGAAGGGCGGCGCGTCTGAGGGCGTGAAGCTCTCAGACGCGCCGCGGCTCACGACGGGACGGTGGTCTCGATGGCGGCGCACCGCCATCTGCCTCGGTCGTGTACGAGGCGTAGGGCCAAGGCCTGGGCTCTCGGGCCGATGGCGGCCACCACTGCGACCTCGGCGACTCCTGGCTTCGGCTCGCAGATTCTCAGTCTGCGCAGCCTCGGTGCGGCCACGCCTGGCATCCGGGCGGCCAGGGAGTCCAGCATCTCGAAGACCTCTGACGTCGTACGGCCCGCGAGCTGGTGGTACGGACGCCGGCCGGTCAGCACCTCCAGGACCAACTGGGCGATGAGCCGCGCCTCGGCCCGCACGCCCGGCCGCCCGTCGCCAGGTGGCGCCATGCGGATGCCGGGTGGCCGCGCGTACCTGGGTCGCTGTGCATCGGGCAAGCCGATATGCCGGTGCTTCGTAGGTGGACTTGCGGAGGGCTCCTCGTCGCGCCGAGCCCGGCCGTGCCTCGCACGTGTCTCGGCTGCCCGGGGCGTGTTCGCGTACGGCGATCGGTCGCCAGTCGCTCGGACGCGGCTGTTCGTCGCGTGCGTGCTGGCCATCGTGTGGTCGGCCGTCCGCCGTGTAGGCGGGTTGCCTGCGCCCGGTTCGGGGGCGTCAGGCGCCGTGCCCGGGCCCGGGCTCATAGCGGGCTGGTCGCGGACCACGTCCAGTCTGCGGCGGGGTGTTGGTGGTGGGTCGGAGTCCAGGGCTACTGCCAGGGATCCGTGTACGGCGATCAACGACTGGGATGTGGCGTACGGGATCAGGCGGATCGGGGTCGCGCGGCGTTTTGGAACAGGGCGTTTCGGCATTCCGGGGCTCCTTGTGTGCGCCCGCCCCGAATGGGGCGGCAGACACAAAGAGGCGCGAGAACGGCTCCTGATACATTCTGGCCGGATGCGGTCAGTCTCTTGCGTTCGCTCGGTTTCTTCGGGGGATCTCCAGGGCGCTGTGCAGCTGGTAGCGATCCGCCCGGTATGTCGACACTGCCAGTTCCACGCACGTGCCGTTCATGAAGGAGCGGCGTTGCAGCAGCAGGACCGCGCTTCCCTTCGTCAGGTCCAGCAGGCGTGCGTCGGCGGTGTCGGCGATTCCGGCTTCGATGGTCTGTTCGCCGGCGTCGAAGACCACGCCGAAGCGTCGCTCAAGTACGTCGTACAGCGACGCGTCGCCCAACGACGTGTCCAGTAGACCAGGGGCGACCGACGCCGGGATGTGTGAGCGTTCCACTGCCATCGGCTCGCTGTCGGCTGTGCGCAGGCGTTCGATGACGTGGACGCCGCTGCCCGGTGGTACGTCGAACACCCTCGCCAGGTGGGCGTTGGCCGGGGTCGTGCGGCGGTCCAGGTCGCGGGCTCCCGGTTCCAGGCCGCGGGCGCGCATGTCCTCGGTGAACGACACCAGGCGCAGGGGCATTTCGATCTTCGGGCGGGCGACGAAGGTTCCCTTGCCCGGGACTCGGTACAGGCGGCCTTCCGTGACCAGGTGATCTACGGCTTGGCGCACCGTCATCCGGGACAGACCGTACCGCTGGCACAGCTCCCGCTCCGACGGAATCGGTGCGTCGACCGGTAGCTCCGCGTCCTCGATCAGGTCGAGGAGGATCTCCCGGAGCTGGAAGTACTTGGGTACGGGGCTGGTCGGATCGATCTTGCCCATTGGGTACCTCTGGCAGCAGAGTCGGGGAGTGAAGTATGGTTCATACTGGTCTAGTCCGGACTAGACCACACGTCCAAACAGCATGTCAATGCAGGTCAGGACTACGAAGACGTAACAACGCGATCACAGGCGCAGAAGTGGGGAAACCCCGTGACCACATCCCGCATGCGGACCGAGATCGGCCAGCAGGCCACGGCCCTGCGCGCCACTTTCGATGACCTTCTGCCTCGCGTCGCCGAGGTGGGGTTGCTGGGCCGCGAGACCAAGCAGGTGCTGTTCATCGCCCGCGGCTCCTCTGACAACGCCGCGGTCTATGGCAGCTACCTGGTCCAGACTCACACCGGCCGGCTCGCGACGCTCGCGTCGCCCTCGGTCGCGACCACGTACAAGAAGAACCTCGACCTGTCGGGCGTGCTCGCCGTCGCGATCAGCCAGTCGGGCCGTACGGCGGAGATCGTCGAGACGCTCGACTGGGCGTCGAGCTGCGGCGCGCGTACGGTCGCGGTCACCAACGGCGAGGGTTCGCCGCTCGCCGAGGCCGCGCAGGTGGCGCTGGTCACCAAGGCCGGCGAGGAGCTGGCGGTGCCGGCGACCAAGACCTACACCACGCAGCTCGCGGCGCTCGCCGTGCTGGCCATCGGGCTGGGCGCCGAGGTCGACATCGCCGACCTGCGCCGCGCGCCCGCCGAGATCGACCGGCTGATCGCGGCCACCGAGGAGTCGGACGCCCTGCCGGAGATGGTCGAGGGGCTCGCCGGGGTTCCCGGCGCGGTGGTGTCCGGGCGCGGCATCGCGTACGGCACCGCGCTGGAGCTGGCGATCAAGCTCAAGGAGGCGTGTTACCTGCACGCCATGGGCCTGTCCTACGCCGACCTGCTGCACGGCCCGATCGCGGTCGTCGACGACGACACCCCCGCGATCCTGGTCGCCGCCGATGAGGGTCCCACCCTGGCGGGCACCGTCGCGCTGGCGCGGCGGGTCACCCAGGCCGGCGCCAAGGCGTACGGCGTCGGTGGCGGGAAGGCGCTCGCCGAGGCGTCCTCATGTGCGCTCCCCGGCACCGATCTGCCAGAGTGGGTCGCGCCGCTGGCCCTGATCGTGCCCGGCCAGCTGCTGACCGAGGCGCTGGCCCGCCGGCTCGGGATCGATCCCGATGTTCCGCGGGGCCTCGGCAAGGTCACTCAGACAGACTAATGACGGGGGAGTCCCAGATGGCCGAGCGTCGTGTCACGGTCGAGATCCAGGTGGGCCTGCACGCCCGGCCCGCCGCGCTGTTCGTCCAGGCCGCCACCAAGGCGCCCATGGAGGTCACCGTGGCGAAGGGCGACGACGAGCCCGTGAACGCCAAGAGCATCCTGTCCGTCATCGGGCTGGACGTCCGCAAGGGCGACGAGATCGTGATCGCCGCCGAGGGCGAGGGTGCGGAGAAGGCTCTCGACGAGCTCGTCGGAGTCGTGGAGAGCGCGGGCTGACCGGAAAACCCGGGCCCGTTTGCCTGATCCCCCTTCGGTAACTAGCTTCGGTCGCGTGCGCCGACTCATTCCGGGCAAGATCATGTGCGCCACCGCGGTGACCGCGGTGGCGGTTTCGGCGTGCGCGGCGCCAGGAGCCCACTCCGACTCCCGTCCGTCGAACACGGCGAAGTCACCGAAGACGTCGAAGAAGGCCACGCCCAGCGGGTCGCTCGACCCGATCGCCGCGCGGGTGCACGCCATGAGCCTGCGCGAGGAGGTCGGGCAGCTGTTCATGCCGACCATCCCCGGCCTCACGCCGGAGCAGGGGGCGGCGCTGGTCAAGCGCTACCACCTCGGCGGAGTGATCTACTTCCCGGAGAACCTCCACACCCCGCGGCAGACCGCGGAGCTGTCGAACGGCCTCCAGAAGGCCGCGGTGAAGAACGGCGGCATCCCGCTGCTGATCAGCACCGACGAGGAGCAGGGGCCGGTCTCCCGCCTCCCGTACGTCACGCGTTTCCAGGCCAACAAGTACCTCGCCGCCACCAAGCACCCCGACGATGACGTCCGCACCGCGGCCCGCGTCACCGGCGAGGAGCTGCGCGCGGTCGGGATCAACCAGGACAACGCGCCGGACGCCGACGTCAACGTCAACCCGCGCAACCCGGTGATCGGCGTTCGCTCGTTCGGCGCCGACCCGAAGAAGGTCGCCCACCTCGTCGGCGTGGCGATCGACGCGTACCGCGCCGCCGGCGTGGCCACGGTGGCCAAGCACTTCCCCGGCCACGGCGACACCGCCACCGACAGCCACACGGGCCTGCCGGTGATCACGCACTCCATGAAGACGTGGGAGCGCCTGGACGCGCCGCCGTTCCAGACCGCCATCGCGCACCACACCGACGTGATCATGACGGCGCACATCGTCGTCCCGGGGCTGGACAAGTCCGGCGACCCGGCCACGATGTCCAAGGCCGTCCTCAGTGGCCTGCTGCGCGACAAGCTGGGCTACGACGGCGTCGTCATCACCGACTCCCTCGAGATGACCGGTGCGACGATCAAGTACGGCGCCAACGAGGCCGCCGTGCGCGCGGTCCGCGCCGGCGCCGACATGCTGCTCATGCCGCAGAGCATCGGCGGCTCCATCAACGCCGTGATCAACGCGGTGAAGGCGGGCCGGATCCCGCAGAGCCGCATCGACGAGGCGGTCACCCGAATCGTACGGATGAAGACCGAGCGTGGCCTTTTCCGCTCGCCGTACGTCAACGCGGGCAAGGCGGATTCCGTCGTCGGATCGAAGGAACACAAGGCCGCGGCGCGCAAGGTCGCCGCGGACGTCGATTCCGCAGGCTGACCTGAGCCAAAGCGTTGACGCGCCCTTGTTTACGTGACTAAGTTTCAGAGGCTGGCGAGAGCCAGTCATTTTCTTTCGCACATAATTCGGGGGCGGAGGGAGTTCTCGATGTCCCGTCGCAGACGGCTCGTCGCGATCAGTGCGGCGTCGTTCGTGGCCATGGCGGGCCTGGGCGCGGGTAACGCACAGGCCGCGCAATCCGGGCACCAGCCCGGCAAGGACGGCAACATCCTGCGGCTCATGCACAAGATGACGCTGCAGGAGAAGGTCGCTCAGCTGTTCGTTCTTCAGGTGTACGGAAAGAGTTCCGACACCACGGATCCGGCCGACGTCGCGGCCAACCAGAAGCTGTACGGCCTGGACAACGCCGACCAGCTGATCGCCAAGTACCACCCCGGCGGGATCATCTACTACTCGGTGGACCCGACCAACGTGGCGAGCCCGCAGCAGGTCGCGCACTTCTCCAACGGCATCCAGAAGGCGTCGATGCACACGCGGGTACCCATCCCCGCCACCATCGCCACCGACCAGGAGCAGGGCAGCGTGGTGAGCCGCATCCCGGCTCCCTTCACGCAGTTCCCGGGCAGCCAGGCCCTCGGCGCCGGGCGTACCCCCAAGGACGCCTACACCTCGTCGAAGATCACCGGCCAGGAGCTCAAGGCGATCGGGATCAACACCGACTACGCGCCGGACTCCGACGTCAACGTCAACCCGGCGAACCCGGTGATCGGCGTACGGTCGTTCGGCTCCGACCCGGACCTGGTGTCGAAGTTCGCCTCCGAGGAGGTCGACGGCTACCAGGCCGCCGGCGTCATCCCCACGGCCAAGCACTTCCCCGGCCACGGTGACACCGCCACCGACAGCCACACCGGCGTGCCGATCATCACCCACACGCTGGACCAGTGGAAGAAGCTCGACGAGCCGCCGTTCCTGGCCGACATCGCCCACGGCGTCGACTCGATCATGACGGCGCACATCATCGTGCCCGCCCTGGACCCCTCGGGCGACCCTGCGACGCTGTCCAAGCCGATCCTGACCGGCATCCTGCGCGACCAGCTCCACTACAACGGTGTCGTGGTCACGGACGCGCTCGGCATGCAGGGCGTTCGTGACAAGTACGGCGACGAGCGCGTGCCGGTGCTGGCGCTCAACGCCGGTGTGGACGAGCTGCTCAAGCCGCCGACGGACAACACAACGGGTCAAGGCCTGTTCGACGTCCAGTTCAACGCCGTTCTCAACGCGGTCAAGAGCGGCGAGCTGACGGAGTCGCGGATCGACCAGTCCGTCTACCGGATCCTGTCGCTGAAGAAGAAGCACGACCTCTTCACGCACCCGTACGTCGACGAGAGCAAGGTCTCCAAGGTCGTGGGCGCTCCGTCCCACGTCAAGGCGGAGCAGCAGATCACCGACAAGACGACCACGCTGGTCAAGAACGACGGCCTGCTGCCGCTGCCGAAGGACGGCCGCAAGGTGCTGGTCACCGGCTACGGCGTCACGACGACGCAGACGCTGGCGGACGACATCCACAAGCGCGGCCCGGTCACCACGGCCTTCACCACGGGGTCGGCGCCGACGCAGGCCACCATCGACCAGGCGGTGGCCAAGGCCAAGGACAACGACCTGACGGTCGTGCTGACCAACGCCGCGTGGAACAGCACGTCGCAGCAGACGCTCGTCAAGTCGCTGCTCGCGTCGGGCAAGCCCGTCGTGGTCGCCTCGGTGCGGGACGCGTACGACATCGGGTACTTCCCGGAGGCCACGAACTACCTCGTGACCTACGGGTACGCCGCCGTGTCACTGGAGTCGCTCACCAAGACGCTGTTCGGTGAGATCAACCCCAGCGGCAAGCTGCCGGTGACGATCCCGCCCGCGGGACACCCGGATCAGACGCTCTACCCGTACGGCTTCGGGCTGAGCTACACGAAGTGAACGACCGGGCGCGGGACGGCGGCACCACCGCCGTCCCGCGCTCGTCTCTACTGCTCCAGCCGGCGTACGGCCAGGCGGGCCGCGCCGATGGCGCCGTCTCCGGCGGGCATCGGCTCGGTGCCGAAGCGGTCCTTGAGGCCGCGGCGTACCGCGTCGGCCAGGGGGCCCTGTTCGAGCAGGGACCCGGCCACCACCAGCCCCGTCGGCCCGTCGCGGCCCTCCAGCGCGGGGCGTACGGCGTCGACGTCGGTGAGCAGAGCGGCCGCGGCCTCCTCGATGATGCGGCACGCGACCGGGTCTCCGGCCTCGGCGGCGGCGCTGACGAGCGGCGCGACCTGCCCGAGTACGGCGGGCGGCTTGCCGTAGACCTCTTTGACGATCGCCTGCGGCAGGTCCGGCCCGGACGACACGGGGCCGATCTCACCGCCGGAGGCGGTGATCCGGGGATCGAGGGTGGCGAGGAGGGGCTCGGCAGCCTCGCCGAGCATGGCGCGCGGCACCGTCTCGGCCAGTACGGTCGGGGCTCCGCGGCCGTCGAAGGCCCGCAGCGCGGCGCGTACGGCCTCGCGGCCGACCCACACCGCCGACCCCTCGTCGCCCACCAGCCAGCCGTACGCGTCGGCCCGGCGCACGATCTCGCCGTCGTCGATCACCGCGGCGCCCGCCCCGGTACCGGCGAAGATCACGATGCCGGCGGTGGCGGCGCTGCCGGCGGCGAAGGCGACGGCGATGTCGGTGACGACCTCGGGCTCGCCGCCGATGCCGAGCGCCTGCCAGGCGGAGTTGGCCGCGGCGACGGCGCGGGGACGCCCGGCGGCGCCCGCGCCCGCGATGCCGAAGACACCGCCCGCGACACCGCCCGGATCGAGGTCGGTGAGAGCCGTCGTCAGGGCGTCCGTGAGGGCCTTGGCGGTATCGCCTCCGGAGTTGAAGTTGGCGCCTGGACCTGCGCCGTAACCTGCGACGACACCGTCAAGCGTCATGATCGCGGCACGCGTGTGGGTGCCGCCCGCGTCGATGCCGACCACATAGGGACCGGCCGGTTGAGAGCACACAGGGCGACGGTAGAACATCCGGCGTTGACATCGCATTCGTTTCGTAAGAAACTTTCCGCCATGAGGAAGGTCGGGCCCGACTCAGGGCCAGGGGCCGACGCCGCAGGCGCATCTCCGCTGAGCACCGTTGTTCGTGTTCGCTCGCTGCTGCCGTCACTCCCCCCCGCCGAGGCACGTGTGGCGCAGCGGGTCATCGATGACCCCGAAGCCGTCGCCAATTCGACGATCACCGAGCTGGCGCAGGCGTGCGGCACGTCGGAGACCACGGTCATCCGGTTCTGCCGGGCGATCGGCTTCTCCGGCTACCCCGAGCTTCGGCTGACGCTCGCCACCGAGGCCGGGCGCGCCCAGGGCGTCACGCGCGGCCGCGACGTCGGCAGCGACATCAGCGTGGACGACACGCTGGAGCAGGTCGTCGAGAAGATCGCGTTCGCCGACGCGCGCGCGGTCGAGGAGACGGCCAACCAGCTCGACATCGAGACCCTCGACCAGGTCGTCACGGCGATCGTGGACGCACGCCGGATCGACGTCTACGGCGTCGGCGCGAGCGCGTTCGTGGCCAGTGACTTCCAGCAGAAGCTGCACCGCATCGGCCGCACGTCCTACGCGTGGTCCGACGCCCACATCATGCTGACCAGCGCCGCCGTCCTCGAATCAGCGGACGTGGCGGTCGGCATCTCCCACACCGGCGCTACCGTGGAGACCATAGACGCGCTCAGCGTCGCACGGCGCCGGGGCGCGACCACCGTCGCGCTCACCAACTTCCCGCGATCTCCGATCGCCGACGCCGCCGACCTGGTGCTGACCACGGCGGCGCGCGAGACGACGTTCCGCTCGGGTGCCACGGCGAGCCGCCTGGCCCAGCTGACCGTGATCGACTGCGTGTTCGTCGGCATCGCCCAGCGGACCTACGAGCCGACGCGGGAGCACCTGGAGTCCACCCGCGACGCGGTGCGGGTCCGCCGCGTACGCCCGGAAAGGAGACGCCGGTGAACGACAGCATTCCTCTGTCGGTCCTGCGGGGCGTGCCCACCGAGGCGCGCAACCCCCGTACGGTCGACATCGACGTGCTGCCGACCATCGACGTCCTCCGCCTGATCAACGCCGAGGACGAACAGGTCGCCGGCGCGGTGGCCGAGACGCTTCCGCAGATCGCCATGGCCGCCGACCTCGCCGTCGAGGCGCTGCGCCACGGCGGGCGCGTGCACTACTTCGGCGCCGGTACGTCCGGGCGGCTCGCCGTCCTGGACGCCGCCGAGCTGCCGCCGACCTACGGCGTCGACCCCGGCCTCGTCGTCGCCCACCACGCGGGCGGCAGCAACGCCGTCTCCCGCGCGATCGAGGACGTCGAGGACGACGACATGCTCGGCGCCCGCGAGGCCGAGGCCGCCCTGCGCCCCGGCGACGTGGCCGTCGGCGTGACGGCGAGCGGGCGCACCCCGTACGTCATCGGCGCGCTGCGGGCCGCCGCCCAGATGGGCGCCCACACCGTACTGGTCAGCTCGAACCCGGCCGCGAAGGCGGCTTCGGACGTCGACGTCCACATCGCCGTGGAGACCGGTCCCGAGGCGGTGACGGGCTCGACGCGCATGAAGGCGGGCACGGCCGCCAAGCTCGTCCTCAACGCCATGTCGACCGCGGTCATGGTCCGGCTCGGCCGTACCTACTCGAACCTCATGGTGAGCATGAACGCGCGCAACTCCAAGCTCCGGGGGCGCGTGGTCAAGATTCTGGTCGAGGCGACCGGCATGGACGCCGAGACGTGCGCGGCAGCGCTCGCCGATTCCGGTGGCGACACCCGCGCCGCCCTGATCTCACTGTTGTGCGACGTGTCTCCGGACCTCGCCGCCGAGGCCCTGAAGGCCTCCTGCGGCTCGGTACGCGAGGCGATGCGCACGATCCACGCAGATCACTAGTCCGGGGTACAGAGAAAGGGTCCACCTCCCAATGCGCAAGCTCTCCACGCTCGCCGCGGTGCTCACCGTCGCCCTCGCCATCCCGGCGTGCGCGCCGAGCACCAAGAGCAGCAGCGGTGGCAAGGTCCATCTGACCGTCCTGTCGTGGCGTCCGGAGGACACCGCCGGGTACAAGAAGATCTTCGCCACGTACGAGAAGAGCCACCCGAAGGTCACGATCGACTTCAAGCCGATCAAGAGCACCGAGTACCTGACGGTGCTGCCGACCGAGCTGAAGAAGGCTTCGGGCGGCCCGGACGTCGTGCAGCTCAAGCCGTACGGCCCGCTCCAGTCGCTGATCACCGCCGGCAACCTCATGCCGATCGACGGCCAGGTCGACACGAGCAAGTGGGACCCCAAGATCCTTCAGGCGGCGAAGGGCAAGCAGGACGGCAAGCTGTACGGCGTCCCGTACGCGCTGCAGACCCTGCAGATGCTCTACAACAAGAAGATCTTCGCCGACCAGGGCATCCAGCCGCCGACGACGTGGGCCGAGTTCATGGCCGCCAACGACAAGCTGAAGAAGGCCGGCGTCACGCCGATGGCGACCAGCGGCCTCCAGCCGTGGGTGCTCGCCATCGACCACCAGATCTTCGGCGCGACCCAGTACGGCGGCGACGACTTCGAGAAGGCCGTCCTGTCGGGCCAGAAGAACTTCACCGACCCGGCGTACACGGCCTCGCTCGACACGACGGCCAAGCTGAAGCAGTACTACCCGGACAAGGTCGCCGCGGTCGACTACCCGGACGCGCAGACGCTGTTCACCAGCGGCAAGGCCGCGATGTACCCGGGCGGATCGTATGAGGTCGGGCCGTTCACCAAGACCAACCCGGACCTGCAGGTCGGCTTCTTCGACGTGCCCCCGGCGCCCGGCTCCACGATCACCCACCCGCTGACCTCCGGCTACGTCGACGGGTCGTACGGCATCAACGCCAAGACGACCCACAAGGCCGAGGCGACCGAGCTGCTCAAGTGGATGGCGACGCCGGCGTTCGGCCAGCTGTACGCCGACACGCTCAAGCAGATCTCGCTGGTGCCCGGAACCACCCCGAGCGACCCGCTGCTGGCCCAGGCGTACAAGAACTACCAGGACCACGGCGCCACCTACATGATGGTGGTCGACTTCGGTTACGGGAACCCGCTCGGCCGCGACCAGGAGGGCATGGCCCTGCAGAAGATGCTGGGCGGTGGATCGGCCGCGGACGCGGGCAAATTCGTACAGAAGGGCGTCTCGGCGTGGTTCAAGCCCAGCGGCGGCTGACGTCCACGCGGATGGCACCGGCGGCGGGCATGCCCGCCGCCGGCGCCGGCTGCCCTCACCCCGGCGGCTCGGCCTGCTGCTGACGTTCCTGCTTCCGGCCCTGGTGCTCTACACGATGTTCATCGTGTACCCGCTGGGGTCCTCGCTGCAGTACAGCCTCTACCGCTGGTCGGGCACCACGGCCGGCGCCTTCGCGGGCCTGGGCAACTTCAGTGACCTGCTGACGAAGTACCCGCTCGACGAGCAGGTGTGGCGCGCGCTGGGCCACAACTGCCTGTTCTTCGTCGGCACGATGCTGATCCAGACCACGCTGGGCCTGACGTTCGCGGTGCTGCTGCACCGGTCGCGGCGCGGCAAGAGGTTCCTGCAGACGGCGTTCACGCTGCCGCACCTGGTCAGCCCCATCGTCGTCGGCTACCTGTGGTCGCTGATGCTCAACCCGCAGTTCGGCGCGGTCAACGCCGCGCTGAAGGACGTCGGGCTCGGCTCTCTCGCCCAGCCCTGGCGCGGCGACCCGCACCTGGCGCTGCCGGTCGCGATCGTCGTCAACGCCTGGCAGTGGGTCGGCTTCCCGATGCTGCTGTTCGCCGCCGCGCTCGCCGGAATCCCGGACGAGTACGAGCAGGCCGCACGCGTCGACGGCGCGTCGTCGTGGCATGTGTTCCGCCGGATCACGTTCCCGCTGCTGACGCCCGTGCTCGGCATCGTCACCGTGCTGACCTTCATCGGCAACTTCAACGTGCTCGACCTGATCTACGCCCTCCAGGGCTCTCAGGGCAACCCGAACTTCTCGACCGACGTCCTCGGGCTGATGTTCTACCGGACGGCCTTCCAGAACCCCGACGCGAACGCGATCGGACAGTCCTCGGCGCTCGCCGTGTGCATGTTCGTGCTGATCTTCGGGGTCTCCGTGGTGGCCAACCGCTTCTTCCGCCGGATGGAGGATCGCCTGAAATGAGCACTCTCACGGTGGAGAAGACGCCGGCCGTCATGAAGACGACCAGCCCGCCCGTACGCCGGAACCGCGCCGGAGCGATCCTCTCGGTGATCCTCCTGTGGGGGTACGCCGCGGTGGCGCTCGCCCCGCTGCTGCTGATGGCCTTCGGGTCACTGCGCACCGAACAGGACCTCGCGGACAGCCCGCTGGGCCTGCCGCTGCACCCCGCCTTCGAGAACTACGCGAAGGCCTGGTCGCAGGGCGGGTTCAGCTCGTACTTCATCAACTCGATCACAGTGACCGTCGGAGCCGTCGTGCTCGGCGCGGGCGTCTCGGTCCTGGCGGCCTACCCGCTGGCGCGGTACCGCTTCTTCGGCCGCGGCTTCCTGACGGCGTTCTTCCTGGCCGGCCTGATGCTGCCGATCCGCCTGGGCATCGTGCCGGTGTTCTACCTGCTCAACTCCATCGGCCTGATCGACTCCCGCTTCGGCCTGATCTGCGTGTACGCGGCGAGCGGCGTACCTTTCTCGATCTTCGTCCTGTCGGCGTTCTTCCGGCAGATCCCGGTGGACCTGGAGGAGGCGGCCCGTATCGACGGCGCCGGCGAGATCCGGATCTTCGCCCGGATCATGGTGCCGATGGTGCGACCGGCGCTGACGACGGTGGCGTTGTTCCAGTTCATCCCGCTGTGGAACGACTTCTTCTTCCCGTTGGTGCTGGTGGAGGACGACAAGTACACCCTGCCGGTGGGGTTGACCCGCTTCGTGGCCGAGTTCGAGTCGTCCCACTCACAGCTGTACGCGGGCCTCGTCATCACCACGATCCCGCTGGTCCTGCTCTTCCTGCTGGCCACCAAGCAGATCGTGGCCGGTCTCACGGCGGGGATGACGAAGTAGCCGGTACGACCAAGCAGGTCGTCCTCCCCGCGCTCGTCGCGAAGGGAGGACGATCCTCGTTCAGCGCCGGTCGTCCTCGGGCGCCACGACCTGGGTGATGCCGTGCGGGAAGTCCGAGCCGATGCCGATCGTGACGACTCTCCAGGCGTCGACCCAGAGCTGCTCCTCGTAGTCGTCGGCCCTGAACGCCCTCAGCATTCCCCTGAGGTACGGCAGCGTGAGCTTCGGGCGCTTCCGGTAGTCCAGGGAGAGAAGCTTGTTCGCGGTGGCGTGAGAGAACGCGTTATCCGACCAGTCGGCCATTTTCCGCGACGATGGGCATCCCACCCACATCCAGAACTCCCTGAGGGCGTCTCCTAACTCTTCCAGCGAGACGGCTTGCGACGGATCGGGCTTTCTCTTGATTCCTTCCGGGTCCGGTACGAGCGGTGGAGGGCCTTTTGGCAGGGCCGAAATGTGTTTCGAGGGTTCGGCGGGCTTTCTCGCCTGAGGCTTTGAGTAAGCCGGCGGCAGCGGTCGTGACTGTGACTGCGGCTGCGGCTCGGGCGGCCTCTCCGCGAAGTCGTCGTTCCGGGTGGTCTCTTTGATGGGGAGCGTATGGCTCAGCTTGCCGTCGAGGGTCCGGACCTCGTTCGCGGCCTTCCAGGCGCTGAGAAGCAGCTCGCGTTCGTCGGCGGGGGTGGGAGTGGGGGTGGACGCCAGGATCGCGGAGAGCGTCCCCTGGCTGGGGAAGACGTCCGCCGCGGTGAGGTCGGCGACGTCCTGGAGCGACATGCCGGCAGCCTCGGCCATCCTGAGCGTGCCGCCGAACGAGCGCACCATCCACCGGCTGAGGAGGTCGGCGAAACGCAGCTCGGAGGAGCTCGGACTGTCGGCCGAGATGAGTGCGGGACTCCACTCGAACGAATCGGTGTTCATGACAGGGCTTCGCTCAGGCTCGCGGCGTCCGCTTGTCACTCGCGGCGAGGTAACCGCAGAACAGCCCGAGCGCGAGCGTCCCGGCGCCCGCTCCCTGGGCCAGCGGCGCGATCTCGTCGCCTCCGGCCAGGAGTGCGGCGGCGAGCGCCGCCTGGGCGACCAGGATGAGGAGTCGTGGACTAAGACTCACCGACAGACTAAACTTGATCATTTGCAGTCTCTTTCAGCTGGGATCCGGCGGTGTACTCCCGCATTGGCATGCGTGAAGAACGGCGCTGGCACGCCGGTGCACGCTATGGGGAGAGTCACACCATAGCGTCACGAGATCATCACCTGAAGGATCTTTACGGAGGTTTACGACGTCAGGAGTTGACTGGCGTCTTAGTCCGTAAACAGCCGTATAGAGCCGTAAAAAGATGGCTCCGGCCGGAAAACAATGGCTGTAAATCCGGGCCGGATTCTCTAATGAAGCAGACGTTCTTCGGCACGTGCTCGGCTGGGATCCGGCGGTGGCGGGACGTGGAGGGCGGGGCCGCGCCGGCTGGCACCGGGGCAGGGGCCGCCTCCAGGCGGATGTGAGTGCAGGGCATGAGAGGTCGCGGCCCCACTCACAGCCGTCCGAACGGATCAGGTCAGGTACGGCTTCAGTTCGCGGCGGGCGACCGAGCGTACGTGGACCTCGTCCGGGCCGTCGAAGATGCGCATGGCGCGGGCCTGGGTCCACATCGCGGCAAGTGGGGTGTCGTCCGACACTCCCATTCCGCCGTGTACCTGGATGGCGCGGTCGATCACTTCGAAGGCCACGCGCGGGGCGATCACCTTGATGGCGGCGATCTCCGTGCGGGCCTCCTTCACGCCCTTCGCGTCGATCAGCCAGGCGGTCTTCAGCACCATCAGCCGGGCCTGTTCGATCGACATCCGTGACTCAGCGATCTGCTGCTGGACCACGCCCTGCTCGGCGAGTGGCAGGCCGAAGGCCACGCGGGACGTCGCACGGCGGCACATGAGTTCCAGTGCCCGTTCGGCCATTCCCAGGGCGCGCATGCAGTGGTGGACGCGTCCCGGGCCCAGGCGGGCTTGGGCGATCATGAAGCCGTCGCCCTCGCCCGCGATCAGGTTGGTCGCCGGCACCCGTACGTCGGTGAAGACGACCTCGGAGTGGCCGTGCTGTTCCTGGTAGCCGAACACCGGGAGGTGCCGTACGACCGAGACACCTGGGGTGTCGCGGGGTACGAGGATCTGTGACTGCTGGCGGTGTGTCGGCGCGGACGGGTCCGTCTTGCCCATCACGATGAAGATTTTGCAGCGCGGGTCGGCGGCGCCGCTGGTCCACCACTTGCGGCCGTTGATGACGTACGAGTCGCCGTCGCGGGTGATCGAGGTGGCGATGTTCGTGGCGTCGGAGGAGGCGACGGCGGGTTCGGTCATGGCGAAGCCGGAGCGGATCTCGCCGGCCAGCAGCGGCTCCAGCCACTGAGCCTGCTGTGACGGGGTGCCGAACATGTGCAGTACTTCCATGTTCCCGGTGTCCGGCGCGGCGCAGTTGAGCGCCTCGGGGGCCAGTTCGGGGGAGCGGCCGGTGAGCTCGGCCAGCGACGCGTAGTCGAGCACCGGCAGCCCGGACACCTCAGGCAGGAACAGGTTCCACAGCCCACGGCGGCGCGCCTCGGCCTTGAGCTCCTCGACGACCGGAGGCAGCTCGTGCGGGTCGTTCTCCTCGCGCCACGCCGCGTACACCGGCTCGGCCGGGTAGACGTGCGACTCCATGAACTCCTGGAGGTTCGCGAGGTACTCCTGCGCCTTGGGACTGAGGTCGAAGTCCATGGCGGCCAGTCTGGCAGAACCCGGTTCGGTCGTCATTGGCAGGTGCGCCTACGATCAGGCGCGTGACAGTGCGCGGACTCATCATCGACTGGGGCGGCGTCCTGACCACGCCGCTGAAGGACGCCATCAAGGTCTGGATCACCGCCGACCGCATCGACGACACCGGCTATCGGGACGTGATGCGAGAGTGGTTCCAGGCCGCGTACGCCGACGACGGCGCGGCCAATCCGGTCCACGGCCTGGAGGACGGCTCACTCGACCCGGCCGAGTTCGAGCGGCTGCTCGCCGCGCGGCTCCGTACGGTCACGGGGGAGCCGGTGCCCGCCGAGGGCCTGCTGACGCGCATGTTCCTGGCCTTCGAGCCGGTCGAGCCGATGTACGAGGCGCTGCGCCGCGCCCGCGCCGGCGGCGTACGCACCTGCCTGCTGTCCAACTCCTGGGGCAACACCTACCCGCGTGAGCTGTTCGCCGAGCTCTTCGACGGTGTGGTGATCTCCTCGGAGGTCGGGCTCCGCAAACCGGACCCGGCGATCTTCCACCACGCGCTTGAGATCATCGGTCTGCCGGCGGAGGAGTGCGCGTTCGTCGACGACATCGAGCACAACGTCCGCGCGGCCGAGGGCCTCGGTATCACCGGCGTACACTACGTCGACGCGGACAGCACCGTCGCCCGGCTGGAAGAGATCACCGGGGTGTCGCTGGGTTAGTCCGCCACATCCACCGTCCGCTCCTGGCAGACTCGGCGGGGTCATGCGCGTCTACCTTCCGTCCACACTCAACGAGCTGGCCGCGATCCTGGCGGACCGCAAGCTCGGCCCTGTTCCTCTGACCGCGCACGCCGTCACACCGGCGCTGCGCGAGTGGTACGCCTCGGCGGACCTGGAGGAGCTGGAGTACGCCGCGATGTCCGAGGCGGCCAGGGAGTCGCTCGGGCTGCTCGCCGACGACCCCGAGGCGCCTTCGCGCCGCGTCGTGATCGCCGCCGAGGTGCCCGAGGACGCCGTCGAGTACGGCCCCGGAGACGCCCTGGACTCCGACGACCGTTCCGTCGTGCAGGTGGTCCAGCCGATCGCCTTCGAGTGGATCGCCGCGGGCCACGTCGACGACGCCGAGGCCGAGTCCGACGTACGCGCGGCGCGCGCCGCCGTCTCCGCCGCCGAGGCGGGTGACGACGACGCGCTCTTCACCGTTGACGGCGCGGCCGGTCACGAGCTCATGTGGTACGCCACGCAGGAGCTCCCGCACCTGTTCCCGTAAGGGCGGTCAGTACCGGAACGAGTGGGCCGAGTCGAACTGGTAGTCGCCGAGGAAGCCTCCTTCGACGTGCAGGCGTCCGTGCCGCGGCGCGGCGACCGCGGGCGTCTCGACGGCGTTCCGTGTCGTCGCCTCCCGGCGCACCCGGGTGTTCCAGGTGTGCTGCTTCTTGTCGTACGTCTGGACCACGGCGACGGTGTACAGCGGGTTCACGGAGTACTTCTCGATCTTCCAGGTCCGCGTCCAGGCGGTGCCGCAGCGCGGCGAGAACCACGCCTGCACCGTCCCGCCGTGCACTCCCGTCGTCTGCTCGTCGCGGCCCTCGATCCGGAACGTACGGATGATCTGGCCGCCGTACTTGCCGTGGCTGGTCACGCAGACCCCTGTCGCGGCCGTTCCCGCGTACGCCGCCCCGGCCGGCACGGCCGTCAGCAGGCCCCCCGCGACGGCCGCGGCCATCAGGATCCTCTTGCGCATCTGTGCTCCCCCTGGAGTTCGGCGGGCGCCCCAGCGCCCTGTTCATCCGGTGTGATGGCGCGGGAGGAGCGTTTCGTTCGCCACCATGTCGGGGCAGACGGACCGATTCCCCATATTCGGTGCGTCCCTCAGCCGACACTCCAGGTGACGCCGGCGAGGGCGTCGAGGAAACCGGCCGGGTCGAACGCCTGGGACGGCGCCAGCACGCCCGCCGGGACGCCTCCGGCCGCGAGCCGGCACGCGGCCTCGACCGCGATCACCGCCGTCGTGCCGTAGTTGTCGCCGCCCTCGACGACGCCACGGGCGACACCGCTCCCGACGGCCTCCACGACGATCGTCCACCGCTGCGCACGGCGTAGTTCCTCGTCCGGCCCCTCGGGGAGCGTCTCCGCCAGCTCGGGGGTCAGCCCGCCCAGGCCCGCGACGAGGTCCGCGTCGGCGAGACCCTCGACGCGCCGCGCGCGTACGTGGTGCGGCACGGTGACGACCCCCGGCAGCGCGAGCTTGGCCACGGGGACCTCCCCGCCGGGGAAGAGCACGGACGTACGCCGCGCGGGCCCCGCCGCGTGCCAGCCGCCGTCCTCGTAGTCGAGCGGCTCCTCCTCGATGATCTCCAGCATCGACCGTACGGTGCCCCGGCTCGGTGGGCCGCCGCCGAGGTAGCGCACGGCGATCGTCAGGTCCTCGACGGGCGCGACCCGCGCGGCGGTGAGATGGGCGATGAGGTCGCTCGGGCCGCCGTCGTCGGCCATCGCGGGCACCACGGTCACCCCCGCGTTCTCGGCGTCCTTGGCGAACCTTTCGAAGACGCGCCGTACGAAGTGCTGCTCGCCGGTCGTGTCGACGTAGTGGCAGCCGGCCGCGATGGCGGCGCGCACCACCGGCTCCCCGAGCAGCGCGAAGGGGCCGGCGCAGTTGACGACGGCGTCGCAGCCCTCGAAGGCCGCGGCGAGCGCCGCCGGGTCGGCGATGTCCGCGACCCGTACCTCGGCGCCGTTCGCGGCCGCGCGCAAGCGTCCGAGGTCGCGCCCGCACAGGACCGTCTCGATCCCGCGCCGTGCAAGCTCGGCGACGGCGAGCCTCCCGGTGAAGCCCGTCGCGCCGTTGACAGCGATCTTCATGTCGATCTCCTCGTCGTGTGCTGCTCTCGACGCTAGGACGGTCTTCCGAGACGGCCAATGCGTAAAAGTCTCCCGTTCATACGTGATCGTCTCTTCGGAGGTAGGGTGCGCGTATGGACGTGTTGAGCGACGCGGTCACCGCCATGCGCGTCGGGCGCGCCCACTCGACGCGTACGAACCGTGCCGCGCCGTGGGGGGCGAGCTTCGAGCCGTTCGGCGGCGCCGGGTTCCACGTCGTGCTGCGCGGCACGTGCCTCCTCGTCCCGGAAGGGGAGGCGCCGATCACGCTGGGCGCGGGAGACGTCGTGCTGCTGCCGCACGGCAGCGGGCACGGGCTGTCCGACGCCCGCGCCACGTCCGTGGACTCCGCTCCCGAGCCGCTGCCCGCGCTCGCCCCCGGTGAGCCCGCGCCCGGCGGCGCCTCCGGCGAGGTGACGGAGCTGCTCTGCGGCGCCTACCTCACGGACCGGGCGCGGCTCCATCCGCTGATGGACGAACTGCCGCCGGTCATGCACCTGCCGGCCAGGATCGGCGACCACGGGCCGCTGCGCACCACGATCGACCTGCTCGGCGCCGAGCTGGCGCGCGTACGCCCGGGGGCGGGCGTGGTCGTGCCCGCGCTGCTGGACACACTGCTCCTCTACATCCTCCGCGCCTGGTTCGAGGAGCAGGCCGACCACGACGTCGGCGGCTGGGCCACCGCGCTGAACGACCCGGCGATCTCCGCCGCGCTGCGCGCCATCCACGGCGAGCCCGCACGCCGGTGGACCGTCGACGACCTGGGCTCGCGGGCCGGCCTGTCGCGCGCGGCGTTCGCCCGGCGGTTCGGGGCGCTCACCGGCCGGCCGCCGCTCGCGTACCTCACCTGGTGGCGGATGATCGTCGCGGCGCGGCTCCTCCGCGAGTCCGACGTGCCGCTGCGCGCGGTGGCCGAGCGGGTCGGCTACTCCTCGGAGTTCGCGTTCGCCAACGCGTTCAAGCGGGAGCACGGCGTCGCGCCGGGCCGGTTCCGTCGGGGGGCCGGGCTAAGCTCTGCCTCGCTATGACGCACATCGTCTGGGACTGGAACGGCACGCTCTTCAATGACATCGATGCCGTCGTCGAAGCCACCAACGAGGTCTTCGCCTCGTACGAACTGCCGCCGGTGAGCCTGGAGGCCTTCCAGCTCGCCTACACCCGGCCGGTCTGGGTGTCCTACGAGCGCATGCTCGGCCGCCCGCTGGAAGACGGGGAGTGGGAGCGGCTCGACCTCGCCTTCCACGACTCCTACCACCGGCTCATGGAGCGCTGCCGGCTCGCCGCCGACGCGACCCCGACCATGAGGGCGCTCGCCGACGCCGGGCACACGCAGTCGCTGCTGTCGATGTGGCGGCACGACCGGCTGAACCTCGCCGTACGCCTCCACGGCATCGACACGCACTTCCGCCGGGTCGACGGGCTGCTGCCCGAGCAGGCCGGCGGCTCGAAGACGGAGTTCATGGTCCGCCACATCGCCGCGCTCGGCGTCGACGCCACGGATGTTGTCATGGTCGGAGACAGCATCGATGACGCGGTCGCGGCCCGCCACGCGGGCGCGCGGGCGATCCTCTACACCGGCGGTATGCAGGCAAGAGTCGACCTCGACCGCTTCGGAGTACCGGTGATCGACCGGTTGTCCGAGGTCACGGTGCACATCTGACCTGTGCCGACGCGAGTTTTGTCGGCTAAGGCATCGCGTGCGACGATGCTGACGACAACGATGTCGAAAAACCTGCGGGGAGCTTGCGCATGGACGCTGTCACGAACGTACCGGTGCCCGTGAACGAGCCGGTCAGGGCGTACGCCCCCGGCAGTCAGGACCGTACGGCCCTAGAGGCGAAGATCAAGGAGCTCGGCGGGTCGCAGGTCGACCTGACGATGACCATCGGCGGCGAGGAGCGCTCCGGCACCGGCCGCCCGATCGACGTGGTCGAGCCGCACAACCACGCCCACGTCCTCGGCCGGATCACCGAGGCCGGCGACGACGAGGTACGCGCCGCCGTCGACGCCGCGCGCGCCGCCGCGCCCGGATGGCGCGAGCTGTCCTTCGACGACCGCGCCGCGATCTTCCTGCGCGCCGCCGACCTGCTGGCCGGCCCTTGGCGCAGCACGATGAACGCCGCGACGATCCTCGGCCAGTCCAAGTCGGTGCAGCAGGCCGAGATCGACGCCGCCTGCGAGCTGATCGACTTCCTGCGCTTCAACGTCTCCTTCGCCCGCGAGCTGATGACCCAGCAGCCGATCTCCTCGCCGGGTGTGTGGAACCGGATGGAGTACCGGCCGCTCGAAGGCTTCGTCGTCGCGATCACGCCGTTCAACTTCACCGCGATCGCGGCCAACCTGCCGGCGTCGGCGGCGCTGATGGGCAACGTGGTCGTGTGGAAGCCGTCGCCGACGCAGTCGCTGTCCGCGCACTTCACGATGCGGCTGCTCGAAGAGGCCGGCCTCCCGCCGGGCGTGATCAACCTCGTCACCGGTTACGGCGAGTCGGTCTCCAACGTCGCCCTGCGCCAGCCCGACCTCGCCGGCATCCACTTCACCGGCTCCACCCCGACCTTCCAGCACCTGTGGCGCACGGTCGGCGAGAACATCGCCAACTACAACGGCTACCCGCGTCTCGTCGGCGAGACGGGCGGCAAGGACTTCGTGGTCGCCCACCCGTCGGCCGACCCGGCGGCGCTGAACACCATCCTGGTCCGCGGCGCGTTCGAGTACCAGGGGCAGAAGTGCTCCGCGGCCTCACGCGCGTACGTCCCGCGCTCGCTGTGGAACGTCATGCGCGACGACCTCATCGGCACCGTCGAGTCCCTGACCATGGGCAACGTCGCCGAAGACCTGTCGGCGTTCATGGGCGCGGTCATCGACGAGCGTGCGTTCGGCAAGCACCGCGACGCGCTGGCGCGCGCCAAGTCGCTCGACGGGATCAAGGTCCACGCCGGCGGCGAGGTCGACGGCTCCGAGGGCTACTTCGTGCAGCCGACCGTGCTGGAGAGCGCGGACCCGACCGACGAGATCTTCACCAAGGAGTACTTCGGCCCGATCCTCGGCGTGCACGTCTACGACGACGCGGACTACGACTCCATGCTCACCCAGATGGAGAGCGCCGCGCCGTACGCCCTGACCGGCTCGATCGTCGCCCGCGACCGCAAGGCCGTCGCCGCCGCCTCCGAGCGGCTGCGGTACGCCGCCGGCAACTTCTACGTCAACGACAAGCCGACCGGCGCGGTCGTCGGCCAGCAGCCCTTCGGTGGCGCACGCGCGAGCGGCACCAACGACAAGGCCGGGTCGATCTTCAACCTGGTCCGCTGGGTCAGCGCCCGCTCGATCAAGGAGACCCTGGCGCCGCCGACCGACCACCGCTACCCGCACATGGGCTAGTTCCTCCGGGCCCCAGGCATCGTCTGCCTGGGGCCCGCTTTAACCGTTGATCAGCCGGTTTGCGCAGGCAGGCCCCCAACCCCGACCATTAGGGCCTGACCCGAGCGCTTCTCAGGAGTTCGTCATGCCCCGACTGGTGCTGTGGAACGTCGATCACACGTTGGTCGACGTGGGCAGGATCACCCGTGAGGCCTACGCGGACGCCTTCCAGCGAGTGACCGGCCGCCCCCTCGTACGCCTCGCCCCGACCGCCGGCCGCACCGAGTCCGAGATCATCTTCGAGACGCTGGCCTTCAACGACGTCGTGACCACCGAGCAGCACCTCGGCGAGTTCATGACGGCCCTGGGCGAGGCCTTCGCGGCCCGCCGCAAGTCGGTCCGCAAGGACGGCCGCGTCCTCCCGGGAGCCCGCGAGGCCCTGGCCGCCGTCGGCCGCCTCCCCGACGTGATCCAGTCCGTCCTGACCGGCTGCATCGAGCCCAACGCGATCGTCAAGCTGACCGCCCTGGGCCTGGACAAATACGTCGACTTCAAGGTCGGCGGCTACGGCTCGGAGACGTACCCGAAGGCGGCGCTGGTCGAGCTGGCCCGCACCCGTACGGCCGAGAAGTACGGCTCCACGATCAAGGAGTCCGCGACGGTCCTGATCGCCGACTCCCCGAACGACGTCCGGGCCGCCCAGATCAGCCGCGCCAAGACCATCGCGGTCGCCACCGGCAACGCCACCCAGGCCGAACTCCGGAACGCCGGCGCCGACGTGGTCCTCCCGACCCTCACCGAGACCGAACGCGTCGTCCGCGCCGTGGAGTCCCTCACCCACGAAGAAGCCTGATCAGCGCACGTACGTGCCGCGTGTCCCGGTGAGATGTCGCGCCGGGCCAGTGTGGGTTCAAGACGGTCTGCGGGCCGTGAAGTGCACGCGGCCGGGAACGCGTTCGACCCGTACGTCGGTGAAGCCGGCCGCGGTCAGGCGGGCGGGCAGTGTCTCGGGGGAGACCGGGACCAGGGTGTCGCCGAGGTGGATGAGGCGGAAGCGCAGGCTCGGCTGGCCGTCGCTGCCCGCGAACACGCCACCAGGCCGTAGGACGCGGCAGGTCTCGGCGAACAGGCGGTCCTGCGAGGACGGGGACGGCACGTGGTGGAGCATCGTGAAGCACGCCACGCCTGTGAACGAGGCGTCCTCGAAGGGCATGTCGGCGGCGTCGCCGTGCACGATCTCGACGTCGAGCTCGCGCCGCAGCCGGGTGACGTACTTCTCGTCGACCTCCAGTGCCGTCAGCCGGGGGACCATCTCGGCCAGCCGCCGGGTCGTCACGCCCAGGCCCGGGCCCAGTTCGAGGACCTTCTCGCCCAGGTCGACGCCGTCCAGCACGGCCGGGAACAGACCGGTCCGCACGTATTCGGCCCACTTCGCGGACTTGCAGATCCGGTTGTGCAGCAGGTTCATACCCTGCACGCTAGGACGACCGACGACAGGCGTGAACGAGCCGGACGGCCAGATGATGTCGCGAAACAGCCAGCTCAGATCGTACGGCGACGGGGCGATCCGCGTCGCCGCGTTCCAGCGGAGCGGGCGCTATGACCTGCACCGGCACGAGGTGAACCAGCTCGCCTGGGCCTCGACCGGCACCCTCACGGTCAGCGCGGACGACGGCACCTGGGTGCTTCCGCCGTCGCGGGCGCTGTGGATCCCGGCCGGCATCGACCACGTGATGGAGATGGGGCGGAGCACGACCGTGTGCTGCCCTTACTTCGACGCGGCGCGCGGCCTCCGCCGTACGACGCCGACCGTGGTGGCGATCAGCGCGCTCTCCCGCGAGCTGCTCCTCCATCTCGCCGGTGCGGAGATCGCCGTGCCGGCCCGCCGCAGGGTCGAGACCGTCCTGCTCGACCAGCTCGCGCCCGTCCCCGTCACCACGGTCGGCGTGCCGATGCCGAAGGACCCGCGTGCCCTCGACGTCGCTCGCGCGGTGATCGACGACCCCGCCGACGACGCCACCCTCGCGCAGTGGGCCCGGCGTACGGGCACCAGCGCGCGTACGCTCACCCGGCTCTTCCCCGCCGAGACCGGGATGACCTTCGTACGGTGGCGCACCCAGGTACGCCTGCGGGCGGTGTTGCCGCTGCTCGCGGAGGGAGCGCCGGTGGCCGTCGCGGCGCGGAAGGCCGGGTACGCGACGCCCAGCGCGTTCGTCGCGGTGTTCCGCAAGGTCACGGGGGAATCACCCAGGGCATACTTCACGAGTCGGTAGCTTCGATATGGTGCCGTCCCACATTGCGGACCCCGGGCGTCATGTCGATGCTGAGAGCCATGCCGAACGCGCGAAGGAGGCCGTGACGTGTCCGTTGCCGAGGGTGACCTGTTGTGGGAGCCGTCCGAGGAGGTACGGCGAGACGCCCGTGTCGCCCGTTTCATGGCGAAGCACGATTTCGGCTCCTATGACGAGCTGTGGCAGTGGTCGGTCACCGAGGTGGACGCCTTCTGGGACGCCGTCTGGGCCCACTTCGACGTCCAGGGCGAGCGCGGAGACGGCCCCGTACGCGACGGCGGCACGATGCCGGGTGTCGAGTGGTTCCCCGGTGCCACGCTGAACTACGCGGCCAACGTCCTGCGCCCCGACCGCGACCCCGGCGCCACCGCCGTGGTCTTCCAGGGCGAGGACCAGGCCGCCACCCTCACCTACGGTGAGCTGGCCGAGCAGGTCGCCCAGGTACGCGCCGGGCTGCGCGCGCTGGGCGTCACCAAGGGCGACCGGATCGCCGCGTACGTGCCGAACATCCCCGAGGCCCTGGTCGTCTTCCTCGCGGCGGCCTCGCTGGGCGCCGTCTGGTCGTCGTGTTCGCCGGACTTCGGCGCGCCCAGCGTGATCGACCGGTTCACCCAGATCGAGCCGAAGGTCCTGGTCGCGGTGGACGGCTACGTCTACAACGGCAAGCGGTACGACCGGCGCGACGTCGTCCGCGACATCGAGGCGTCGCTGCCGAGCCTCAAGGCGACCGTCGTCATCCCGTACCTCGGCCTCGGCGCGCCCGGCACCGCCTACGACGACCTCAAGCGCGCCGGCGAGCCCCTGGAGTTCGAGGACGTGCCGTTCGGGCACCCCCTGTGGATCCTGTACTCCTCCGGCACCACCGGCCTGCCCAAGCCCATCGTGCACGGCCACGGCGGCATCGTCCTGGAGCACCTGAAGTCGCTCAGCTTCCACCAGGACATCGGCGAGGGCGACGTCTTCTTCTGGTTCACCACGACCGGCTGGATGATGTGGAACTACCTCGTCGGCGGCCTGCTCGTCGGCGCGACGATCGTGATGTACGACGGCGCGCCGAACGGTGACGCGCTCTGGCGGCTGGCCGAGCGTACGGGCGTGACCTACTTCGGCGTCGGCGCGCCGTACATCCTCGCCTCGATGAAGGCGGGTCTGGAGCCCGGCCGCAGCGGTGACCTGTCGAAGATCCGCGGGATCGGCTCGACCGGCTCGCCGCTGCCGCCCGAGGGCTTCGGATGGGTGCACGAGCAGGTGGGGAGCGACATCCTCATCGGGTCATTCTCCGGCGGCACGGACGTCGCGACCGGCTTCGTCGGTCCCTGCCCGCTGCTGCCGCTCCGCGCCGGCGTGATCCAGTGCCGTGGCCTGGGCGCCAAGGTGGAGGCGTACGGCGACGCGGGCGAGCCGGTGACCGGTGAGGTGGGCGAGCTGGTCCTCACCGAGCCGATGCCCTCGATGCCGATCTACTTCTGGAACGACGAGGGCGGCGACCGCTACCGCGAGTCCTACTTCGCGATGTACCCGGGCGTCTGGCGCCACGGCGACTGGATCAAGGTCCTCCCGGACGGCGGCTCGGTGATCTACGGGCGGTCCGACTCCACGCTCAACCGCGGCGGCGTGCGCATGGGCACCTCGGACTTCTACCGCGTGGTCGAGGCGTTCGACGAGGTCGCCGACTCGCTCGTCGTCGACACGGGGCAACTGGGCGAGGAGGGGCGCCTGTTGCTGTACGTCCAGGCCGCCGACGGCGCCGCTCTGGACGACGGCGTGATCGCCCGGATCCGTACGGCGCTGCGGTCGACGCTGTCGCCCCGGCACGTGCCCGACGAGATCCTCCAGGTCCCCGGGATCCCGCGGACCCTGTCCGGAAAGAAGCTGGAGGTTCCGGTTCGGAAGATCCTCCTCGGCACCCCCGTCGAGAAGGCCGCGAACCCCGACGCCATGGCCAATCCCGAGGTTCTGGACTACTTCACCCCTGCTGATCCGGGGTAGACGCCACGTCAACACGGCTAAGCCGAAACCTCAAATTTGTCCTCAACGTGTCGGAAAAAAACTGGTTCCGCGTTACTGTGGCGGCCGTGAGCGCAACACCACAACGTCGTGGTGAGGCCGACTCGGTCTCCGGTATGCCCGGAGACGGGTCCGGCCCACCCGGACGTAGCTTCGGCGAAGAGGGGGGGCGTCTCACCTACGGCGCCTACCTGAGGCTGCCTACCCTGCTGGACCAGCAGGTTCTGGAGTCCGACCCGCCGGCGCGCGACGAGCTTCTGTTCATCACGATCCATCAGGTCTACGAACTCTGGTTCAAGCTCCTCCTGCACGAGATGGAGGGGATCCGCGAGGCGATGCTCGACGGTGAGGTGTGGCTCGCACGCCACCTCTTCCGCCGGGTGCACGCCGTGGAGCGGGTCATGGTCGACCAGATCCAGGTTCTGGAGACCATGACGCCCCAGGACTTCCTGGAGTTCCGCGAGCAGCTCGCGCCCGCGTCCGGCTTCCAGTCGGTGCAGTTCCGCGAGATGGAGTTCCTCTCGGGCGCCAAGGACCCGGCGTTCCTCAAGCGCTTCCGCGGCCTCACCGAGGACGAGCGGGCACGCCTGGACCGGCGCCTCGACGAGCCGAGCCTGTGGGACGCGTTCGTAATGCTTCTCGGAAAGCGAGGGCTTGCGGCCGGAGACGATGATGAGATAAGTGCGTCACTCGTCGTGGTCGCACGGGATCGGGATCGCTATGACGATCTTTGGCAGCTCGCCGAGGCCCTCATAGCGCACGACGAGATGGCCGCGACATGGCGGATCCGGCACGTTCAGATGGTCGAACGGCAGATCGGACCCAAGTCCGGCACCGGTGGATCCACCGGCGCGCCATACCTCCGCGGCAGGCTCGGCCTGCGGTACTACCCGCTGTTGTGGGACCTCCGTGCTCACCTATAGCAGCCCGTTCTCTACCAACGACCTGAAAGGGTGAGCATCACAATGGGCAGGACCGGAGGCCTCGACGAGGCAAAGGACGAGTTGCTGCTCCGGGCGGCGGAGGCCTGCACGCAGCACGTGCACGGCGAGCCGCACGAGACCGGTGACATCCTGGGCTACCTGCGGCTCTACTACCGCCACGTCGCCTCCGAGGACCTCGTCGCCCGTGACACGGCCGATGTCTGCGGGCCGGCGATGTACCACCGCCGCCTCGGCGAGGACCGCCCGCAGGGCCGTGCCAACGTGCACGCCTACTCGCCGACGGTCGACGAGCACGGCTTCGACCCCGGCCACAGCGTCGTCCAGGTCGTCACCGACGACATGCCGTTCCTGGTCGACTCGGTGACCATGGAGCTCAACCGGCGCAACCTGTCGACGCACGCGATCGTGCACCCGCAGCTCAAGGTGCGCCGCGACGTCGCGGGCCGCCTTGAGGGCCTGGGCGACGGCGACGGGTTCGTGCTCGAAGAGTCCTGGATCCACGTCGAGATCGACCGCCAGAGCGACCCCGAGGTCCTCAAGGGGATCGAGGACGACCTGCGCCGTGTCCTCAACGACGTCCGGGCCGCGGTCGAGGACGAGGACAAGATGCGGTCCATCTGCCAGATGATCGCCACGGACCTCGACGAGAAGCGCCCGCCGCTGCCGGACCACGAGACGACCGACGGCGTCCAGCTGCTCGAATGGCTCGCCGACGAGCACTTCACGTTCCTGGGCTACCGCGAGTACACCCTGGAGCACGGCGACGGCGGCGACCAGCTTCGCGCGGTGCCCGGCACCGGCCTCGGCCTCCTGCGCTCGGACCAGACCGAGTCGACGAGCTTCGCCTCGCTGCCGCCCGAGGTGCGCGCCAAGGCACGTGAGCTGCGGCTTCTCGTCCTCACCAAGGCCAACTCCCGCTCGACGGTGCACCGTCCGGCCTACCTCGACTACGTCGGGGTCAAGCGCTTCGGCGACAGCGGCGAGGTCGTCGGCGAGCGCCGCTTCCTCGGCCTGTTCACGCACACGGCCTACAGCGAGAGCATCGAGGAGATCCCGGTCCTCGCGCACAAGCTCGACGCCGTGCTCGCGAAGGCCGGTGTGGCCGCCGACAGCTACGACGGCAAGGACCTCGTCGAGATCCTTGAGACCTACCCGCGCGACGAGCTCTTCCAGATCTCCTTCGAGGAGCTGTACCCCATCGCCATGGGCGTGCTGCGGCTCCGCGAGCGCAAGCAGCTGCGGCTGTTCGTGCGCACCGACCCGTACGGCCGCTACATGTCGTGCCTGGTCTTCCTGCCGCGCGACCGCTACACCACGCAGATACGGCTGCGCGTCCAGGAGATCCTGCGCAGCGCGTTCGATGGCACGGCCGTCGACTACAGCGCCATGGTCAGCGACTCCGCGCTGGCGCGCCTGCACGTGGTCGTCCGCGGCGAGCGCGGCCGCCCGCTGCCCGAGGTCGACCTCTCCGACCTGGAGACGCGCCTCGTCGCCGCCACTCGTTCCTGGACCGACGACCTCGGCGACGCCATCGTCGACCAGTGCGGCGAGGAGAACGCCGCCGCGCTGACGAACCGCTACGCCGGCGCCTTCCCCGAGGGCTACAAGTCCGACTTCCCGGCCCGTACGGCCTGCGCCGACCTCAAGCGCCTCGAAGCGCTGAACCAGCCGGGCCAGATCTCGATCAACCTGTACGAGCCGTACGACGCCGAGCCCGGCGAGCGCCGCCTCAAGATCTACCGGAACGGCCCGCCGATCTCGCTGTCCCACGTGCTGCCGCTGCTGCAGGACATGGGCGTCGAGGTCGTCGACGAGCGGCCGTACCCGGTCGACGCCGAAGGCTCGCGGTCCTGGATCTACGACCTCGGCCTCCGGTACGAACCCACGTCGAGCGTCGACGAGAGCCAGATCCGGGAGCTGTTCCAGGACGCCTTCACCGCCCTGTGGCTGGGCGACGTGGAGAGCGACCAGTTCAACACGCTGGTGCTGGGCGCCGGCCTGGCCTGGCGCCCGGTGATGGTGCTGCGCGCGTACGCCCACTACCTGCGCCAGACCGGCACCGCGTTCAGCGAGCGCTACATCGAGCAGGTGCTGGTCGCCAACCCGCGCGTCGCGCGGCTGCTCGTACGCCTCTTCGAGTCGCGGTTCGACCCGCGCCTCAGCGAGAGCCAGGACGGCGCCCACGAGGAGCTCGGCTCGGCGATCACCGAGGAGATCGAGGGCGCGCTCGACGCGGTCAACAGCCTCGACGAGGACCGCATCCTCCGCAGCTACCTCGCCATGATCAGCGCGACGCTGCGCACGAACTACTACCAGACCACCCCGAACGGCGAGCCCAAGCCGTACCTGTCGCTGAAGTTCGACCCCGAGGGCATCCCGGACCTCCCGCTGCCCAAGCCCAAGTACGAGATCTTCGTGTACTCCCCGCGCCTGGAGGGAGTGCATCTGCGCTTCGGCTCGGTGGCGCGCGGCGGCCTGCGCTGGTCCGACCGCCGTGAGGACTTCCGCACCGAGATCCTCGGCCTGGTCAAGGCGCAGGCGGTGAAGAACACCGTCATCGTGCCGGCCGGCGCCAAGGGCGGGTTCGTCTGCAAGAAGCTGCCCGACCCGGGCGACCGCGAGGCCTTCCTCGCCGAGGGCGTCGCCTCGTACAAGCAGTTCATCAGCGGCCTGCTCGACATCACCGACAACCTGGTCGGCGGCGAGGTCAAGCCCGCGCAGCAGGTCGTACGCCACGACGGCGACGACACCTACCTGGTGGTCGCCGCCGACAAGGGCACCGCGACCTTCTCCGACATCGCCAACGAGGTCGCGGCCTCGTACGGCTTCTGGCTCGGCGACGCGTTCGCCTCCGGCGGCTCCGTCGGCTACGACCACAAGGGCATGGGCATCACCGCCCGCGGCGCCTGGGAGTCGGTGAAGTACCTCTTCCGCTCGCTCGGCGTCGACGTGCAGAGCGAGGACTTCCGCGTCGTCGGCGTCGGCGACATGTCCGGCGACGTGTTCGGCAACGGCATGCTGCTGTCCGAGCACATCAAGCTGGTCGCCGCCTTCGACCACCGGCACATCTTCCTCGACCCGGCCCCGGACCCCGAGGTGTCGTACCGCGAGCGCAAGCGGATGTTCGGGCTGCCGCGCAGCTCGTGGGCCGACTACGACGCGAGCCTGATCTCACGCGGCGGCGGCGTCCACGCGCGTACGGCCAAGAAGATCTCGCTGACGCCGCAGGTGCGCGAGGCGCTCGGCATCGGCGGCGGCGTCAGCGCGATGACGCCGGACGAACTGATCCACGCGATCCTGTGCTCGCCCGTCGACCTGCTGTGGAACGGCGGCATCGGCACCTACGTCAAGGCCTCCGCCGAGACCCACGGCGACGTCGGCGACAAGGCCAACGACGGCCTGCGCGCCGACGCCACCGAGCTGCGCTGCCGTGTCGTCGGCGAGGGCGGCAACCTGGGCCTCACCCAGCGGGCGCGCATCGAGTTCGCGCTCGGCGGCGGCCTGGTCAACACCGACTTCATCGACAACTCCGCCGGCGTGGACACCTCCGACCACGAGGTGAACATCAAGATCCTGCTCGACGAGACCGTACGCGACGGTGAGATGACCGACGAGCAGCGCGACAGGCTGTTCCTCGACATGACCGACGAGGTCGGCGAGCTCGTCCTGCACGACAACTACGCGCAGAACATCGTGCTCGCGGCCTCCCGCGCGCAGGCGCCCGCGATGCTGCACGTCCACGCCCGCTACATGCGCAAGATGGAGCGCGAAGGCAGGCTCAAACGGCGCCTGGAGTTCCTGCCGGACGACAAGGCGCTCGCCGAGCGCCGCCAGGCCGGGCTCGGCCTGGCCGGGCCGGAGTTCGCCACCCTCCTCGCGTACACCAAGCTGACGCTCGACGAGGAGATCCGCGGCTCCGACCTGCCGGACGACCCCGACCTCGCCTCCCGGCTCGTGGAGTACTTCCCGACGCCGCTGCGCGAGCGGTTCCGCGACCGGATGGACCGCCACCCGCTGCGCCGGGAGATCATCGCGACGTCGGTGGTCAACAGCATGGTGAACGACAGCGGCACGACGTTCGCGTTCCGCCTGAACGAGGAGACGGGGGCCTCGGCCTCCGACATCGCACGCGCGTACCTCGTGGCCCGCGAGGTCTTCCACATGCCGGGCTTCTGGAAGTCGGTCGACGAGCTGGACTACCAGATCGACACCGCGACGCAGATCTCGATGCGGCTGGAGGCGCGCAAGCTCACCGAGCGCGGCGCTCGCTGGCTCCTGCACAACCGCCGGATGCCGTTCGACATCCGCGACACGGTCGACTTCTTCGCCGAGGGCGCGGCGACGCTCGCCTCGCTGCTGCCGAAGCTGCTCGTCGGCCGTGACCTGGAGGGCTTCGAGGAGCGCCGCGACCGGTTCGCCGAGCAGGGCGTGCCCGACGCCATGGCCGAGCAGGTCGCGATGATGGTGCCGGCCTACTCCACGCTCGACCTGGTGGAGATCGCGCACAGCACGGAGCGCTCGATCGAGGAGGTCGCCGAGGTCTACTTCGACCTGGCCGACTCGCTCCAGCTCTCGCGGCTGCGCGACCGCGTCATCCTGCTGGCCCGCGACGACCGCTGGAAGTCGATGGCGCGCTCGGCGCTCCGCGACGACCTGTACGCCGCGCACGCCGCGCTCGCCAAGGACGTCGTGGTCACCACCGAGCCGGGCACCTCGCCGGCGGAGCGCCTCGAGATCTGGGCGGACAAGAACAGCGCCGCGGTGGGCCGCGCCGCGCAGACCCTCGGCGAGATATGGGAGACCGACAGCTTCGGCATCGCGACCCTGTCCGTCGCGCTCCGCGCGATCCGCACCCTCGTGACGGCCTGCACGCTGCCCGACTGATCCGCAGGGGGGGCGGGCGCCCGCGCCCGCCCCCGCTACTTCAGGACGTCGTCGCGGATCTCGGCCCACCGCAGGGAGTGCCGGATGCCGTCGGTGACGGAGAACGCCGGCTTCCAGCCCAGGAGCCGGCTCGCGCGCTCGCTGCGGGTGCAGGCGCCGACGACGTCGCCCGGCCGCGGGTCGAGTTCGAGTGTCGCGACCGGCACCTCGACCACCTCGTTGAAGGCGTCGAGCAGCTCGCGCACGGTGGTGCCCGTGCCGGTGCCGAGGTTGATCACCGTCGAGGTGACCGCGCCCGCCAGCAGGTCGTCGAACGCGCGGAGCGCGGCCACGTGGGCGGTCGCGAGGTCCCAGACGTGGATGTAGTCGCGCAGGCCCGAGCCGTCGCGCGTGGCGTAGCGGGTGCCGGTGAGGGGGAACGGCTCGCCCTCCTCGTGCGCCTGGATCATCTTGCCCAGGGCGTGGCTCGGCCGCCGCAGCTGAAGGCCCGTGCGCATCTCCGGGTCGGCGCCGATCGGGTTGAAGTACCGCAGGGACAGCACCCGGATCGGCTGCGTGGCGGCGATGTCGGCGAACATCGCCTCGCACACCGCCTTCGTGCGGGCGTACGGGCTCTGCGGGTCGAGGGGGGAGTCCTCGTCCACGGTCAGGTCGTCGCCGGGGCGGTAGATGGACGCGGACGAGCTGAAGATCATCCGCTCGCAGCCGTTGCGCAGCAGGTGGGAGACGAACTCCAGGCTCTTCACGACGTTCGCCTGGTAGTAGCCGACCGGGTCGGCCACGGAGTCGGGGACGACGATCAGCGCGGCGCAGTGGACCACCGCGGCGATGTCGGGGTGCTCGGCGAAGACGCGGTCGACCAGCGACCCGTCGGCGATGTCGCCCTCGTAGAAGGCACGGCCCTCGGTGAACTCCCGCCGGCCGGTCACGAGGCTGTCGAGGATCACCGGAGTGATCCCGGCGTCGGAGCAGGCGGAGGCGATCGTGGCGCCGATGTAGCCGGCGCCTCCGGCGATCAGGACCTTCATGCCGTTCCCTTCGGTCGGTGACCGGCCGGTATGCCGGCCGCCGCGCGTCACTCTAGGCGGACCGCGGAGTCCCGGTCAGCTTCCCGGAAGGATAAAGATTTCGCACTGTAATCGCGCGGTCACTGTGCGAATCTGTGTGCATGCGTCGTCGACATCTCGCCGCCCTCGCGGCCGTAGCCCTCCCACTCTCCGCATGTGGGTCCGGATCACCCGCACTCACCCGAGACCAGGCAGAACAGGTCCTGGCGCGCTACCAGTCGGTCAACAACCAGGCGAACAACAACCTCGACGGGACCCTCCTGGCCACCGTGGAGACCGGCGCCCAGCTCGACATGGACCGCGCGGGCTACGCCCTGAAGAAGGCGAACCACGACCACTACAGCCCCTTCACCTACACCGCGTCGACCTTCTACATCCCGCGCCAGCGCGGCTACCCGCGCTGGTTCGCGGTGAACGCCGTCTCGGGCAAGACCGGCCACGCCCTGCTGTTCACGCAGGAGAAGTCGGGAGGGCCCTGGCTGCTCGCCGCCGACCCGTTCCCGGCGCAGCCCCTGTCCGGCATCGCGCTCGACAAGGACGGCTACGCCAAGGCCGTCTCGCCGCGCGACTCCAACACCGACCTGACGCCCGAGCGGATCGCCGGCGAGCACGCCGCCTCGCTCACGACCGGGGCGACGGGCATGGCGCCGGGGCCGTTCACGAGCGACTCGCGCAACGCGCTGGTGAAGGTCCAGTCCGGGCTCTCGCGCCGCGGCGTGACGCTGACCGCCGACTTCCAGCCCGACCGGCAGCGCGTCTTCGCGCTGCGCACCATCGACGGCGGCGTCCTGGTCTGGTACGTCCTGCGCCAGACCGAGAGGTACGACATGTCCTCGCCGGGCGAGGTCGGCGGCGGCGGCGACCTCGCGGGCCTGATCACGGGGAAGATCGGCCAGCGCCTCGACACGACCGCGCTCATCCAGTACCTCGCCACCGTGCCGGCCCACGGCACCCCGCAGGTGATCGGCAGCTACCGGAAGGCCGTACAGGCCACCACCTCGTAGCCTCATGCCAGAATTCCGCAGTGCGCCCTCTTCGTCGTTTGATGCCCGTTCTGGTGGCCTGTTCGCTCACCGGCTGCCAGAACGGCGCGCACGCCCTTCCTCCCCGTGCCGCCGTCACACCGGTCGTACGCCCCGTCGTCACACGGGAGCAGGCGGCGCGTGTCCTGGACGGGTACTCCCAGGCGGCCACGCGTGCCCGCGAGCCGGCCGCCGGGGTGCTCGCCGAGGTCGTCCGTAGCGCCCGCCCGCCGTCGTCGCCCGTCACGCTGGCCAACGCCGTGCTGTACGTGCCGCGCTCCGTCGCGTACCCGAAGTGGTTCGCCGCCTCCGCCCTCGAACGCCGTGACGGCGCCGAGCGCCCGGTCCTCCTGCTGTTCACCCAGGCCGGCGCGCGGGCGGAGTGGCTCCCAGCCGACCGCCTGTACCTCACCGGCGCCCCGCCGAAGATCGCCACCGACGCCCAGGGGTACGCCGTGATGGTCGCCCCACGCGCCTCGGGGCCGGCCCTGCGCCCGGCCGACGTCCCCGCGGTCCAGGCCCGCTACCTCGACCACGGCGACCAGCGGGCCATCGCCCCGGGCGGTGCCGTGAGCCGCTGGCGGGCCGGTGAGCTGCGGCGAGAGCAGGCGCTGCGCGCGCGTGGCGTCTCCGTGACCGGCCGTTTCGCGCCCACCGGGCACCCCGTGTACGCCCTGCGCGCGCAGGGCGGTGGCGCGTTCGTGTGGTCGGCCCTTCGCAGGACGGTGACCTACACGGCCGGTGGCCCCGCCGACCTTCCCACCGACGTACGAAGCGCCCTCGGGGCGCGGGCGGGGCGCACGGTCGACGCGACCTGGCTGTGGCGCACGGTCACGTACGTCCCGGCGCGCGGGCGGGCCGGCCTGGTCACGCGGAACGTCGACCTGGTCGCGGCGCGGGCCTACTGAGGAATGGGCGCGCTCGCCCTGATGACGCCGCCGTCGGAGGCGATGATCACTGCGCGCTGCTGGGTCTGGCCCTTCTTGGCCTTCGGCGGCACCAGCGCGCCGAACTGCAGGGTCTGCGCCACGTCGATCACGCTGTGCACCTTCACCGGCCCCAGGAAGGGCACGGCCTCCTTCGGCACCGGCACGTGACCGGGCTTCTTCTTGCTCTTGGTGCTCACCGCGTCACGGCTCAGGGCGTACAGCACGATGCCTCCGCCGTCCGAGGTGGCCAGCGGGAAGATGGGGAACGCCGTCGTCGCGTACACGGTGTTGACGCGCACGCCGCCCTTCTTGGGCTTGGTGGCCTTCTGGTCCGAGGAGTAGTAGTCCGTCGTGTGCTTGCCGGTGGCCATGACGTCGGCCGCGACGTTGAGCGGGCCCTCCTCGGCGAGCGTCGCCTGGATCGAGGGCACCACGCGCGGCGGGATCAGCAGCGCCGCGTCGAACGTCGCGAGCGGCTTGGCGTACCCCTGCTGGTCGACGTAGATCGGCGGCGGCTTCTGCTTCTTGTCCAGCGCCGCGCTGAGGCTCAGCCGCCAGCGCTGCGTCGGCTTGCTGCGGGTGAAGCCCATCAGGACCGTCTGGGGGTCCTTGCCGTCGATGGTCGTACGCCGCGCACGCGCGACGAACCACTGCTGGCCCATCGGAAGGAGCCGCGGAACGTAGAGGACCTGGGAGTCGTAGCGGTACCGCGGAACCGGGTCGCCCGCCGTCACCGCCTTGCGGAACGCCGCGGCCGCGAGCTGCGACTGCCCTTCGCTCGTCCACCACAGGCCCAGCCGCTCGTCACCGCTCGCCCGCGCGACGTCATCGTTGATCGTGAAGTCGCGGAAGGCCTTCGCGGCCACGGCGAGCGTGAGGGGTTCCGGAGCGGGACTGGACACGGCGGCGGCGGGCGTGGTCTTGGGACGCTCGGGCGAACCCGAGCAGGCCGCCGCGACGGTGACGGCGAATACCGACACCAGAACTGGCGCTACCGCTTTCTTCATGTTCCCCGGCCGATCTTCGCTACCACTACCGGGCAGAGTATGCCAGGCATGTCCGTGTGCCTGGACAGGAGGTTGATCAGGTGGACGCTCGCGCACACCGGGTGGTACGCCACAGGTAGGCTCTTGGACGTGGCAGCCATGGATCCGTCCGAAGAAATCAAGGAGCTGGGCTCGATGCTCGGCGGCATCGAGGTCGTACTCGATCTCGACGGAATGCGCCGTGACGTAGCGGAGCTTCGCGAGCAGGCTGCCGATCCGGAGTTGTGGAACGACCAGGATCGCGCGCAGCAGGTGACACGCCGCCTGTCCTACATCGACGGCGAGCTGAACAAGATCGAGACCCTGCGCAGCCGTCTCGACGACGCCGCCATCCTCCTGGAGCTGGCCTCCGAAGAGGGCGACGACGAGACGCGCGGCGAGGCGGAGCGCGAGCTCGGCTCGCTCCGGAAGGACATCGAGCAGCTCGAGGTCCGCACCCTCATGTCGGGGGAGTACGACGCCAGCGAGGCGCTCGTCACGATCAACTCTCAGGCCGGTGGCGTCGACGCCGCCGACTTCGCGCAGATGGTGCAGCGGATGTACCTCCGCTGGGCCGAGCGCCACGGCTACCCGACCGAGGTCTATGAGACCTCCTACGCCGAAGAGGCCGGCATCAAGTCGACCACCTTCTCGGTGAAGGCCCCGTACGCCTACGGCACGCTCCGCGGCGAGCACGGCACCCACCGCCTCGTGCGCATCTCGCCGTACGACAACCAGGGCCGCCGCCAGACCTCGTTCGCGGGCGTCGACGTCGTGCCGGTCGTCGAGCAGACCGACCACGTCGACATCCCCGAGGACGAGCTGCGGATCGACGTCTACCGCTCCAGCGGCCCCGGCGGCCAGGGCGTCAACACGACCGACTCCGCGGTGCGCATCACGCACCTGCCGACCGGTGTCGTCGTCTCCTGCCAGAACGAACGCAGCCAGCTTCAGAACCGCGCGACCGCCATGATCGTCCTGCAGGCGAAGCTCCTGGAGCGCACGCGTCAGGAGGAGAAGGCGCGGATGAACGAGCTGCGCGGGGAGTCGACCAGCTCGTGGGGCACGCAGATCCGCAACTACGTGCTGCACCCGTACCAGATCGTCAAGGACCTGCGTACGGGCGAGGAGAACGGCAATCCGGGGGCGGTCCTCGACGGCGACATCGACGCCTTCGTCGAGGCCGAGATCCGCTGGATCCGGCAGCAGGAGTCCGGCGACGCCGAGTAGGGGCGGCCTAGTGCAGGCCGAACTTCACCGCCAGCAGCAGTGTCAGTGTGAGGATCAGGGCGCCGATCAGGATCGGTGACAGCCCTAGGGGTCCCGGGTGGTGGATCTCGGCCCGTGCCGCCCTGCAGGCGGTACAGCGTCCTTCTACCACGGGCCCCGCACACCGAGCGCAGATCAGGTGTTCGCAGCTCATCTGGCTCCTCTCCGATGTCTTGAATCGGAGGTCGGCGCGGCCGGTGCGGCCACGTCCACCCCTTGGTAGTGCTTCGGTGACCCTCCGCGGATCACCGATGCGTGTGATGCCCATTGGTTCTTATGGGTGTACCCAAGTTGGACGATCCATGCCAGTCTCCCCCTTAGACTGCTGCTTGGCCAATCGGCTCGCCAAGCCGAGACGCCCGGTAGGGCGCCTGCTCGATGAAAAGGCAGCCGTCTCCGTCCCGCACCCCCTAGACTGGCACGTCGTGATGCAGCCGTGATCCACTTCGATAACGTCACCAAGGTCTACTCGAACCAAGGCCGCCCGGCCCTGCAGGCCGTCAATGTGGCGGTCGAGAAGGGTGAGTTCGTCTTCCTCGTCGGCCCCTCGGGGTCCGGGAAGTCGACCTTCCTGCGACTGATCCTCAAAGAGGAGCGCCCCTCCCAGGGCGGTATCCACGTCGCCGGCAAGGATCTCAGCAAGCTCACCAACTGGAAGGTCCCGCACCTGCGCCGTCGTATCGGCTGCGTGTTCCAGGACTTCCGCCTGCTCCCCAACAAGAACGTCTATGAGAACGTCGCCTTCGCCCTCGAGGTGATCGGGAAGCCCCGGCGGTTCATCCGCAAGGTGGTTCCCGAGGTCATCGACCTCGTCGGGCTCGAAGGCAAGGCCCACCGCATGCCGGACGAGCTGTCCGGCGGTGAGCAGCAGCGGGTGGCCATCGCCCGCGCGTTCGTCAACCGCCCGATGATCCTCCTCGCCGACGAGCCGACGGGGAACATCGACCCGGCGACGAGCATCGGCATCATGAAGGTGCTCGACCGGATCAACCGGACCGGCACGACCGTGGTGATGGCGACCCACGACGCGGCGATCGTCGACGCGTTCCGCAAACGGGTGGTGGAGCTCGAGGACGGCCGGGTGGTGCGCGACCAGTCGCGCGGCGTCTACGGCCAGGCGTACGGCGGGGTCTGACGACCCCGTTTCGCGAGACCACCTTCCCAACACCCGGACGACCAAGGACAGTGAGGCATGCGGGCACAGTTCGTTCTTCAGGAGATCTGGATCGGTCTCCGCCGGAACCTCACCATGACGATCGCGCTCGTGGTCACCGTCGCGATCGCGATGGCCCTGTTCGGCACCGGTGTTCTGCTCAAGATGCAGGTCGACAAGTCGAACAACTACTGGTCCGACAAGGTCGAGGTCTCGGTCTACCTCTGTAACAAGATGAGCGCGAACCCCTCGTGCCACAAGGCGGAGCCGACCGAGCAGGACAAGAGCGCGATCCAGCAGCAGCTCCAGGCGATGCCGCAGGTCTCGAAGGTCATGCCGGAGACGCAGGAGCAGGCCTACCAGCGGGCGCGCGAGCGCTTCAAGGACACCCCGGGCTTCTCCGACACCATCCAGCTCGGCGACATCCCGGACTCCTTCCGCGTGAAGCTCAAGGATCCAAAGCAGTACGCCGCGGTCGTCGCGCAGATGCAGGGCCGGCAGGGCGTCGACCAAGTCATCAACGAACGGGCGATCCTGGAGAAGTTCTTCAAGATCCTCGGCGGCCTCCAGTGGGCGGCGTTGATCATCGCGGCGATCCAGGTGGTCGCGGCGGTCCTCCTGGTGGCGAACACCATCCGGCTGTCGGCGTTCAACCGGCGCCGGGAGACCGGAATCATGCGGCTGGTCGGGGCCTCCAACCTCTACATCCAGTTGCCGTTCGTCCTCGAAGGCGCCATCGCCGGCCTGATCGGCGGCATCTTCGCCGCGGTCCTGCTGAGTTTCTCCAAGGTCTTCCTCCTCGGACGCCTGCAGAAGAACCTCCAGTTCGCCACCGAGCTGGGGTGGCTCGACGTCACCCAGGTCATCGTCTTCTCGATGTGCTTCGGCGTCGTCCTCTGCGCGCTGGCGTCCTTCCTCACCCTCCGCCGCTACCTGAAGATCTGATCGACGTCCAGCGGAGTTCGCACCGCCGTACGCGAGCATGATCGTAGAATCCCTCGCATGCCCCGGGTCTTGACGGGATCACCGCGCGAATCGAATCGCGCGGTGATCGCCGTATCGCGTACGTTCGAACCGTTCGCCACCCTGCAGACGAAAGACCGAGGCTGAGGCAGTGCCACGCGAAGAGGGGCGCAAGCTCGTCGCCCAGAACAAACGCGCGCGTCACGACTACCACGTCGACGACTCGTACGAGGCCGGCCTGGTGCTCATGGGCACCGAGGTCAAGTCGTTGCGCGCCGGCCGGGCGAACCTCACGGACGGATACGCTCTCATCCGCGACGGTGAGGTCTGGCTCGAAGGGGTTCACATTCCCGAGTACACACAGGGGACGTGGACCAACCACGCGGCCCGCCGTCCCCGTAAGCTGCTGCTCCATCGCCGTGAGATCGGCAAACTGATCGGCGCGACCAACGAGCCCGGTCTGACGCTGATCCCCATGTCCCTGTACTTCAAGGACGGGAAGGCCAAGGTCGAGATAGCCGTGGCACGGGGCAAGCGCAGTTACGACAAACGACAGGCCATCGCGAAGCGGGATGCCGCCCGGGAGATGGAGCGCGCCCGCGCGGCACGGCTGCGGAGGCGCTGAGCGTGGTCAAGGTACGGGTCCGCAGGACGACCGCAGCCCTGGCAGCCGCAGCGCTGGTCGCGTCGGTGAGTTCGGCCTGCTTCGCAGAGCCCTCACCGCTGCCGACCGTCCGCGACTTCCTCGTCGCCTGGCAGAACGGCAACTACAACGCGGCGGCCGGGGAGACCAACGGCAACCGCAAGGCGGTCTCGGCGGCGCTGCAGGCCCTGCCGGGCCAGCTCGACCTCGCCTCGCTCCACCTGGCGATCGGTCACGTCCGCAAGAACAACAACGACGCGACCGCGCAGTTCGAGGTCAAGATGGACCTCGGTGACAACGGCCCGCCCTGGGACTACGGCAGCGAGATGCACCTGCACCGCTCCGGAGGCAACTGGAAGGTCGTCTGGAACTCCTCGATCATCCACCCGCGTCTGCAGACCGGCCAGCGCCTCGCGGTCGTGACGGAGACGCCGCAGCGCGCCTACATCGAGGACGCCAAGGCCCACACGCTGACGAAGAAGACGAAGGTCCTCATCTTCGGCGTCCTGCCCGGCCAGCTCGCGCAGCCGACGCAGACCCTCGGCAAGCTCGCCAAGATCACGCACCTTGACCTCGACCGGGTGCTCGGCCGCGTACGCTCCGCGCCGCCGCAGGAGTTCCTGCCGCTGGTCACCCTCCAGCTTCCGGCCCAGACCGGCGACGCCGCACAGCTCCTGCAGGTCCCCGGCGTGCAGGCGCGCACCAAGTACCTCCCGATCGCCCCGGCCGCCGCGAGCGACGTCGTCGGCGAGCTCGGCCCGGCCACCGCCGAGCGGCTCCAGCAGGTCGGCGCTCCGTACCAGCCCGGCGACACGATCGGCGTCTCCGGCCTCCAGGTGCTCCAGCAGCGCCGCCTGGCCGGCACCCCCACCGTGAAGATCGTCGCCCAGGACCCGGACGGCGGCCACACGCAGGAGCTGTACGAGCTGCGCGGCACCCTCAGCGAGCCGGTCCGTACGACCGTCGACCGCAACGTCCAGCTTGCCGCCGAGTCCGCGCTGAACGGCCTGCGGGTCCCCGCCTCGCTGGCCGCCGTCGACCAGGCCACAGGAGAGATCCGCGGCCTCGCCGACCACCTCACCCAGGGCAAGAACCAAGCGCTCGAAGGCCACTACCCGCCCGGGATGACCTTCAGCATCATCACCACCCAGGCGCTCCTGGGCTACGACCTGAAGCTGAGCGGCCCGGTCGCCTGCCCGTCCACGTACACGGTCGGCAACCAGGTCTTCCACGACTCCGCCTCACGCGGCAAGACCTTCCAGAGCAACTTCGCCCGAAGCTGCCCGACCGCGTTCGCCTCGCTCTACCGGTCCCTGGCCTACCAGGACCTCCGTACGAGCGCGGCGCGCTTCGGCATCGGCGTGCCCTGGGCCCTCCCGATGCCGTCCTTCTCCGGCTCCGTCCCGGCCCCGGCCAACGACGCCGAGCGGGCCGCCTCGATGGTCGGCCAGGGCAAGATCGAGGTCAGCCCGCTGACCATGGCCCTGGCCGCCGGCACGGTGGAGAGCGGCACCTGGAAGCCCCCCAAGCTCCTGAAGGACCCCAGTAGCGCCCAGCCCATCCAGCCCCAGTCCCTGGACTCCGACTCGATCAACGCCCTCCAGAGCCTGATGCTGTCCTCGGTCAAGAGCGGCGCGGCCAGAGACGCCAACCTGAGCGGCGTCCCGGTGAGCGGCGTCACCGCCGTCGTGCCGTACGGCTCGGGCAAGACGGTCTCGTGGTTCGTGGGCTTCCGCGGCCACATCGCCTTCGCCCTGGCCGTCGAAGGCAAGGTCAACGCCGCGAAGGTCGCCGCGAAGTTCCTGCGAGGCACGTAAGTTTCCGCAGGTCAGGGACTTTATGATCTCTTGACTCCGGTCACTCAACCATCGCGGCGCGAGCCGGCGTCTTAACGAGTGACTGAGACTCCGCTTGGGGGGTTGCGGACTCAGTCGCCGTGATGAGACCAGAGCCTCGTCTCGGGGGAGGCTCTGTCGTCCGGACCGGCCCGACCCTGCCGGTCACCCCCGTGGGTGTGCTTAGTCCACGCCCACGGGGGTTCTCGGTTCCCCCGCACTCCTCGCCACGACCGGTGGGTCCGCCTGATCGGGAATCACGTTGGCGGGGAGGGTGTTGTACTTGTAGAGTCGATGTGGACGGGCGCCTCGGTGCCCGGTTGAAAACTCTATAGGGGGTGACCGGCTTCGACTTCGGTATGTCGAGATATGGGGAAGCGGGCCGAGGGTTGCGATCGTGACCTCGTTAATCCTGTGATCGCAAATTAATAAGTGCCAATTCTAAGCGCACTCAGTTCGCCCTTGCCGCCTGAGGTTAGGTAGCGAACTTGTCAGCCTGAGAGTGTCTCCGGCTCAGGGTCTGGCATCGTAAGGAGACTCAACCTGTAAACCCGGCCGCGGGGATTATGGGGAAAACAAACAGTGGCTGAGCCTGTCGGCGACGCGCCTGCGCGAGCGCCGGGGCTGAGAAAACGTTAAGCAGGCTGCGCCCGGAGAAGCCCTGTCTTGGTACTGAAGGACGCGGGTTCGATTCCCGCCACCTCCACTGACAAAGAGCCGCCGACCAGAGCACATCTGGTCGGCGGCTTTTTTGCTGCCCGCCCGCCGGAGTGCCCAGCGACGGACGGTCCGGCCGCAGGTGACGGCCCGGTTGGACGCTGGCTTCCAGCCGGTGCCGCGCCGGACAGTGCCGTGGTGGACAGCATGGCTGCGCCGACTCGGTTGAGACTCATGACGAAGAACCTTCGGGGGGAAGTACGCGCCGCACGCGATGCGCACTGTTCGCTCCGCGCATGTCAGACGAAGAAGCATCGTCAGAAGAGGTCTTGGAGCGGGTGCCGGTGTCGGTGACACCGAGGTCGCCGTTGGCGATGTGTACGTAGACGGTGTCCCGGCCTATTAGAAGTGCGCGGAGCGGCAATGATCTGCGCGCTCGGCGGCAATGACAACCTCGCTTCCTCCACTCATGCTCGCGTCTGCCTCTACAACGTGGACAAGGGGAAGACGGCCTGCAGTCCTGGATTCTGACGAGAGTGAACGGACGGACTCTCCGGAAGCCGGCCCTGAAGACGTCGTGCCGGCCGCGTCTCAGTGCGGGAGGCTCTGGATGATGTCGTACGCGCCCTTCCGGGCCAGTGCCGCGGCGACGTGTTCGCCGAGTTCGACCGGTTGGTCGAGACGGTCCCGTTCGCGGGCGTACGCGAACGTGTCGCCGTCGTGGCTGAACACCATGCCCGTCAGGGACAGCCGGCCGTCGGGGGTCGTCGAGCAGTGGCCGGCGATCGGGCTGTTGCAACGGCCCTGAAGGCCGTGCAGCATCGTCCGTTCGGCCGTGACATGCGTTCGAGTCTCGGGGTGGTCGGCTAGGCGGAGAAGCTCACGGATCCCCTCGTCGGCCTCCCGGCACTGCACGCCGATGACGCCGGCGCCGACCGCCGGGCACATCATCTCCAGCGGGAGCACCTGCCCGACGCGGTCACCGGCGCCGGCCTGGAGCAGGCCGCCCCGGGCCAGAACGATCGCCTCGATGCCGTCCTGGTTCTCGTCGAGTTCGGCGATGCGGGGGATGACGTTCCCGCGGAACGGCACCACCCGCAGGTCGGGGCGGGACCGCAGGATCTGCGCCTTGCGGCGTACGGCGGACGTGCCGATCAGCGTTCCGGACGGCAGGTCGTCGAGGGACTCATGCTTCGAGCCGGACCGCCAGACGACGCAGTCGCGGACGTCGTCGCGCCGGAGGTAGGCCCCGAACATGAGACCGTGCGGCAGGGGCACGTCGCCGGGCACGTCCTTCATGGCGTGCATGGCCATGTCGATGCGGCCGGTGACCATGGCCTTGTCGATCTCCTTCAGGAAGGCGCCCTTGCCGCCGAGCCGGGCGAGGTCGCCCTTCCACGCGTCACCGGACGTCTCGATGCCGACGATCTCGACGGCGACGGACGGGGCGACCTGCCGCAGCGCGTCGACGACCCGGCCCGCGTACGCCATGGCGAGGTGCGAAGTCCGGCTCCCCAACCGCAGACTTCTCCGCGGCAGCGCCTCTTCGAAGCCGCGGTCGGCGGCCGGGATCGTTTCGATGGTCACAACGCGTTCCTTGTCAGGCGGCGCATGGGAGATGAGCGGCCGTCTACGCGCGGGCGAGGACGAGGCGGTATCGCGGGCCGCCGTTCTCGCGTTCGCCCAGAGCCTTCAGCGGGACCGTCGTCACGGTGAAGCCGGCCGCCGTCAGATCCTTGGTGACCGCGCGTAGGCCGCAGGTGCGGTAGTACATGACGAACGGCGGGCGCCACACGGCGTTGCGGGCCCGCATGGCCAGGTCGAACCCCAGCAGTGCCCAGTAGCCGCCCGACGTCATGGGCTGTGGCGCGGCGATCGGGAAGCTGAAAAGGCCGCCGGGGCGGAGTGCGCGGCGTACGCCGGTGAACACGGCGGGGCGTTCGGCGGGGAGGAAGTGGCCCAGTGCTCCGAAGCTGACCGCCAGGTCGTACGCCTTGGCGAAGGGCAGGGCTCGGACGTCGGCCCTGATCCACTCGGCGTCCGGGTGGGCGTCGCGGGCCTGCTGGAGCATGCCGGTGCTGAAGTCCACGCCGGTGACCTGTTCCCGGCACAGGGGTTCGAGGACGCGCATGCCGGCGCCGGTGCCGCAGCATACGTCCAGCCCATGGCCGAACGGGCCCAGCGGGCGGAGCGCTTCGGCGGTCGCGTCGAGGATGCCGTCGGGCGTACGGAAAGGCGTGTGGTCGAACTTCGGGGACAGCAGGTCGTAGCCGCGTTCGACCGAGGACAGGGCCTGCACCGTCAGTTCACGCAGGGACGGGCCTTGAGGCGAGAACACCACGCAAGCGTACTTCTCCGGTGCCGGAGCCTCCGGCCGGGGCATCATCGGCCGTATGGGCAGAAGGCGGAGCGCGCCGCGACCGTCCGAGGCGAGCGATTCGGTGACGAGATCATCGCCCATGCCGTAAAGGAACGCGCCCCGCAAGCCATTCTCTCGTCGCTTTCCACCTGGTACGGCGCCCGATCGAACAGGTAAGAGGAACGGCGCTCCATTTTTTCGGCGACTGTTGCCGTTATTGCGATGACGGCGTGCCGCGTTAGGCTCTGGCGATGACCACCGACCAGCCCCCGGCCTTCGACATCTCCCGTCCCTCACCGGCCCGAATGTATGATTTTTTTCTGGGCGGTAAGGACAACTTCGAGGTTGACCGAAAAGCGGGTAGGACGGTCAACGACGCTCTCGGTGACGTGATGACGCACGACATCGTGTGGGAGAACCGGCGGTTCCTCCAGCGTTCCGTCCGGTTCATGGCCGAGAGTGGTATTGACCAGTTCGTCGATCTGGGGACCGGGCTGCCCACTCAGGGCAACGTCCATGAGATCGCCCAGAAGGTCAATCCCGAGGCCCGGGTGGTCTATGTCGACTACGACCCGATCGTTTTGGCGCATGGGCGCGCGCTGCTCGCCGACAACGACACCACGACCGTGATCACGGCCGACATGCGCGATCCGGACGGCGTCCTGAACCATCCCGACACGAAGTCCTTTATCGACTTCAGCCGGCCGGTCGCCGTTCTGTCCGTCGCGGTGTTCCATTTCATCCCGGACTCCGATGACCCGTTCGGCATCGTCCGGCGTTTCCGCGCCACGATGGCGCCCGGCTCCTGCCTCGTGCTCTCGCACCTGACGACCTCCGGCCCGCCCGCCGGCGAGGTCGACCAGGTCGTGGAGGTGTACAAGAACGCCACGAGCCCGATCGTCTTCCGCCCGCGCGAGGTCATCGAGACCTTCTTCGACGGCACGGAACTCATCGATCCAGGCCTCGTACGGCCCTGGCAGTGGCGGCCCGACGGCACCGACAGCCCGCGTACGGACTGGCTCTACGCGGCGGTCGGCCGGGTTCCGGGCAGCTAGGGCCTAGTACTAATGCTAGATGTGTTGGAGTGGAGGCGGGGTAGGATGTGGGTTTGTGTAGGGGTGGGATGGGTGGTATGTTGAGGTGGTGAAGTAGTGTTGAGAGTGTGGGTGGTAGATGATGGGTGAAGGTGGATCGCCGGTGTGTGTGAGTGTGGTGTAGGTGGTGGGTTGTTGGTGTGTTTTGGGATGGTGTGGTATATGGTGGTGGTGTAGGTAGGTGGATGCGTGGGAGTTGTAGTTTGTTGGTGATAGGAGTGGATGTGTGAGGGTGTGGGTGGGGAGTGGGATGTAGATGAGGTTATGATTGCTAGAATATGGTGTAGTGTTGAGTTGTGTGGTAGAGAGATAGATAGCGGATGGTGTGATATGCAGGTGAGATGGATTTTGTTGTGGTTCGAGGGACCAGCAGATGGTATGATATTGGGTTTTGTGAGGTGAGGGGTTGTGCTGTGTGGTTATGAGAGAGGTGGGCTAGGTGGTATGCTGGTGGGGTGGATGATGGAGGAGTGTATGATATTTGGTGTAGCTTATAGATGCTGGTTATACGGCGTTTAGAGATGAGTATGCGAGAGTGTGTGAGGGATTAGCGCGAAAAACGGTTATAGATAGTTTAACGGCGGTATGCTAGGTAGATGTGCGAGGTACGGGTTGGTTTGAATAACATAGATTGATACGGCGGTATGCACGAGCGGATGACGAGCAGCGTGAAGCAGGTAACAACGCCTCGATACGCGCACTGCTTATCACTCAGCTTATGCGTACGCAAACAAACGAAGATAGAAAGAGACGAGCACAACGAGCTTTGAGGACAGGCCCTAGGTGTACTGACCCGTGAGGTTGGTGAGCGGTGGTGGGTGGAAGGCCGCCGAGTGCGGTGTGGTTGCGGTGATGGTTGTACATGTGCAGCCAGGGTGCAAGCGCGGCGCGGCGTTCGGTTTCTGAGTGGTAAGGGCGGGTGTAGGCCCATTCGTCGGCGAGGGTGCGGTGGAAGCGTTCGACTTTGCCGTTGGTTTGTGGCCGGTAGGGGCGGGTGCGTTTGTGGGTGATACCGACGGCGGTGAGAGCGTCGCGCCAGGCGAAGGATTTGTAGCAGGCGCCGTTGTCGGTCAGGACCCGTCGCACGGTGATCCCACGGCCGGAGAAGTAGGCGTGTGCGCGTTGCCAGAACGCCACAGCGGTTTCCTTGCGCTCGTCGGTCAAGATCTCGGTGTAGGCCAGACGGGAGTGGTCATCGAGGGCGGTATGCAGGTAGCCATAGCCCAGGTGTGCTCCGCCGTGCCGGTCGCGAGTGGCGCCGGAGGTGGCGGCCGGTGCGTTTGCCGACGCTTCGGCCGGTGATGCGCCATCCCCCGCCGTCGGGGATGTTGCCGAGTTTCTTGACATCGACGTGGATCAGGTCACCGGGCCGGTCGTGTTCGTAGCGGCGGATCACCCGGCCGGTGCCGCGGTCCAGATGGGCAGCCGCGGGCAGTGGTATCGGATGAGGACCCGATGCACCGTGGCCGGGTTCAGGCCCAGTCGGCCGGCGATTCTGGCCGGTCCCAGCCGGTGGGTGAGGCGGACTTTGATGATTCGCTGCTCGGTTTTGCGTGGCGTCCGGGACGGACTGTGGTGCGGGCGGCTGGACGGTACATCATCCCGGCGCAGCCGTGGAGCCGGTACCGGTCCGCCCACCGTTTGGCGGTGGTGACCGACACCTGGAACCGCTCGGCCGCCCGCCGCAACGGCCACCCGCCTTCTACGACGCAACGCGCCAACTCCAACCGGCCCCGGGGAGTGAGTTTGGCGTTAGCGTGGACCATCGAGGACCTCCAGGCGAGATGTGCATGTTGTGGTGACACACACCTCGCCAGGAGGTCCTTCCTATTTCAAGATCATCCAGCGTGTCGCCGTTACCAACGTCCGTGGTCAGTACACCTCAGTCGTCGAACTCGAAGCCGCCGGCCTCGGCCGCGGCGATGAGTCTCCGCATGCGGTCGCCGTCCGTGGCGACGGCGCCCATCAGCGCGGAGAGTTCCTGGAGTGCGGTGCGGTCATCGCCGTACGCGCAGAACATGCCGCCCTCCGGGTCGTAGGAGAATCGCCCGGCGAGGGCCGGGGCCTCGGTGTTCACGAGGAACTGCGCGACGCCTTCCCAGAAGTAGCCGTTCGGCTCGTGGCCGAAATCCTCGATGAGCGCGTCCACGTCCGTCGTCCCGGCGTTCAGCAGCAACGAGAATTTCCCCGGCGTGGTCTCGACCAGCTTCAGCGGACTCATCGGCGCAGCGTGGCATCACCCGGACGAAGTGGCAAACGTACTTCCAGCGCTTCCCGTGACGGGCCGTCTCAGGCCTTCGCCGCGTTGGCCTTGAGCTTCTTGCCCTGGCGTTTGTCGCGGGCGTAGATGATTCCCGGCTTTCCGTCGCCGGGGCTGCGGCGGTCGAGGTCGAACAGCGTCGTCGCGGCCATCAGGTCGCTGAGCTTGGCGTAGCCGTAGCTGCGGGAGTCGAAGTCCGGTTGCTGCTTGGTGATGATGTGCCCGACGGACGCGAGCGCCGCCCAGCCGTCGTCGTCGGAGGCCGCCTCCACGGCGTTGCGCAGCTGCTTGACCAGCGAGGTGTCCGCCTTGAGGATCGCGGCCGAGGCGCGCGGGGTCGCCCTGGGCACCGCGTCGGCGGACTCGGCGGTGCTCTCGGCGTAGGTGAGATTCTCGATGTAGATGAACTTGTCGCACGCGGCGACGAACGGCTTGGGCGTCTTGCGCTCGCCGAACCCGTACACGGTCAGGCCGGACTCGCGGATCCGCGCGGCCAGACGGGTGAAGTCGCTGTCGCTGGAGACGATGCAGAAACCGTCGAAGCGCGCCGAGTACAGCAGGTCCATCGCGTCGATCACCATCGCCGCGTCGGTGGCGTTCTTGCCGGTGGTGTACGCGAACTGCTGGATCGGCTGGATCGACTGGGCGAGCAGCTGGTCCTTCCAGCTCCTGAGGTTCGTCCCGGTCCAGTCGCCGTACGCGCGCTTGACGTGCGCGGTGCCGTACTTGGCGACCTCGGCCAGCAGCCCCTCGGTGATCGTCGCCTGCGCGTTGTCCGCGTCGATGAGCACCGCGAGCCGGGAGGCGTTTTCGCTGACCATGATGCTCCTTGACCTCGGGGACGGGAACGTTGATCCGGTCGTCCCCCGAGACTGTACTGAGAGTGCCGCGACTTACCGCCCAAGACCAGCGGTCGCCTACGCTGACCGGCCATGGACGAAATCGCGCGGATGGCAGGGTTCTACGCCGCCCACGGAATCTGGAGCGTCTCCGACGGAGCGACCCTGATCCCGCTGCTGGGCTACGCGCACGAGGACGGCAGCCAGGGCATGGACCGCCTCATGGTGGACGACCCCGCCAAGGCGGGCCGGGAAACCCTGGAAACCGGCCGCGACGGCTGGAGCAGCGCGGTGCTGGTCCTCGACGCGTACCTCTCCTTCGAGACGGGCCGTAAGGACGCGCTGATCGTCGAGGCGGTCGGCTATCTCCCGGCCCGGCGGTCACTGCAGATGGCCATCCCGTACCGCCCGGGCTCGGACCCGCAGGGCTTCGGCGTGTACCGGCCGAAGTTCTTCGAGGCCGTCGGCGTCGACGACCCGGACTACGCCGCGCTGGCCGCGTCCTTCTTCGGCGGGGTCGACTCCCACGAGAAGGCCGCGGCCGTCTGGAACGAACACCTCATCGACGAGTCCGTCTAAGTCCCGCGGCGGGGAGAACTGAGAATTCTCTGAGATCTCGCGGTTAGCGTGCGGAGGTCTCACGTGGAGGTGGACCTCGGTGCCCTTTCTTCCCTCACTCCCCGACGGCGCGGGCGTTCTGGACGTTCTGAAGGCCTTTCCCGAGGCGGCGGCGCCCCTGATCGACTATCACGAGGTGGTGCTTCGCGGGCCGTCCGCTCTGACGGTCGGTGAGCGGGAGCTGATCGCGGCGTACGTGTCCGGGCTGAACGCCTGTCACTACTGCCACGGGGTTCACGGGGCCGTCGCCGAGACCTTCGGGATCGGGGAAGGGGTGCTCGCGGCGCTGCTGGACGACATCGAGAGCGCGCCGGTCCGTGACGAGCTGAGGCCGTTGTTCGCCTACGTACGCAAGCTCACCCTGACGCCGGACCGGATGCTTCCCGCCGACGCGGACGCCGTTCTGCGGCCGGCTGGGAGGAGAAGGCCCTCTTCGACGCCGTGTCGGTGTGCGCGCTGTTCAACTTCATGAACCGCCTCGTCGAGGGGCTCGGCGTCAAGGCCGCCGACGGCTACTTCGCCGTCGCCGCGCGGCGGCTGTCCGGCGACGACTACACCGGCTATCGAGGCCTGGTCGAAGGTCTTTGACTCGGCGCCCGCGGGCGACTGTGATGGAGACATGGAGAAACGAGGACACGACATCGAGGTCACGCCTGGAACCGACGAGGTCGTGGTGCGCGTCATGGACACGGTGGTGGCCACGTCCTCCCGTGCGTTCGTGCTCACCGAGACCGGCTGCCCGGCGCGGTACTACGTGCCGCGGCAGGACGTGAAGATGGATCTGTTCCGGCCGTCGGAGACGACGTCGCACTGCCCGTTCAAGGGCGACGCGGTCTACTGGTCGGTGGACGCCCCGGACGGTACGGTCACGGACGCCGTCTGGTCGTACCCGGAGCCGTTCGACAGGGTCGGGCAGGTCGCGGGGATGTTCGCCTTCTGGGCCGAGAAGCCGGGCATCACCCTTGAGGTCGACGGGCAGCCCGCGTAGGCGGGGCGCCGGCGCGGCCCGTTCAACGGGCCGCGCGCGCGGCGTCACGGACGTACGAGGACCTTCAGGGACTCGCGGCCGGCCATGGCGCGGTAGCCGTCGGGTACCCCGTCCAGGCCCACGGTGCGGTCGAAGACGCGGCCCGGGTCGACCTTGCCGTCGAGGATGTCCGGCATCAGCTCCTCGATGTACGCCCTGGCGGGAGCGACGCCACCCGTCAGGGTCACGTTCCGCATGAACACGCCGCGGCCGATCGGGCCCTCCTCGTACTGCGGCACGCCCACCCGGCTGACCGCGCCGCCGTCGCGGGCGACGCCGAAGCCCATCTCCAGGGCCGGTTTCGTGCCCACGCACTCCAGTACGGCGTGGGCGCCGTCGCCGCCGGTCAGCTCGCGGACCTTCTCGATGCCCTCCTCGCCGCGTTCGGCGACGACGTCGGTGGCGCCGAATTCGCGCCCGAGGTCCGTACGGTCCTTGTGCCGGCCCATCAGCAGGATCCGCTCGGCGCCGAGGCGCTTCGCCGCCAGTACCGCCGACAGGCCGACGGCGCCGTCACCGATCACGGTCACGGTCGTACGCGGCCCGACGCCGGCCGTCACGGCGGCGTGGTGGCCGGTGCAGAACACGTCGGACAGGGTGAGCAGGGACGGCAACAGCGGTGAGTCCTCACCGACGGGCAGCTTCACCAGCGTTCCCGCCGCCTGCGGCACCCGTACGGCCTCGCCCTGGCCGCCGTCGAGGGACTGCCCCCAGCTACCGCCGTCGCGGCAGGACGGCTGGAGTCCCTCGGCGCAGAAGTCGCACGTGTTGTCCGCCCACAGGAAGGGCGCGACCACGACGTCGCCGCGCCGGAACCCGGATGCCTCCGGGCCGGTGTCCTCGACGACGCCGAGGAACTCATGGCCCATGCGCCGGCCCGTCTCGGAGGCGGGCAGCGACGCGTACGGCCACAGGTCGCTGCCGCAGACACACGCCTGCAGCACCCGTACGACGGCGTCGGTCGGTTCCTTGATCACCGGGTCGGGCACGGTCTCCACCCGCACGTCGCCGGCGCCGTACATCAATGTCGCTCGCATTGGGAGTCCTTTCGTCTGGCAGCCTCCAGACAAACAGACCCTCGTACGGACCTGGGAGTCCCTGCCTATCGGGGTACTGGCAGACCCTCCCAGCCCGTTCGCACCGGCACATACGATCGGAAACGTGGACAACCGGAGCGAGGTACGCGACTTCCTGTCGTCCCGTCGCGCCCGGATCACACCGGAGCAGGCGGGCCTGCAGGCGTTCGGCGGAAAGCGCCGCGTGCCCGGTCTGCGCCGCGAGGAGGTCGCGCTGCTCGCCGGGGTGAGCGTCGACTACTACACGCGCCTCGAACGCGGAAACCTCAACGGCGCCTCCGAAAGCGTCCTCGGCGCGCTCGCCGGCGCCCTCCAGCTCGACGAGGCGGAACGCCGTCACCTGTTCGACCTCGCGCGCTCCGCCAACGCCCCGGCGCGGCCACGGCGGCGTACGGGACGGCAGCGGATCCGGCCGAGCGTGCAGCGGGTCCTGGACGCCATGACCGGCGCGCCGGCGTACGTCCGCAACGGCCGCCTGGACCTCCTCGCCGCCAACCGGCTCGCCCGCGCCCTGTACTCACCGGTGCTCGCGGGCCGTACCCCGCCGACGAACCTCACGCGGTACATGTTCCTCGACGAGAGCGCCGCCGACTTCTACGCCGACTGGGAACAGGCCGCGAACAACGCCGTCGCCATCCTGCGCGCCGAGGCCGGCCGCGACCCGTACGACCGCAACCTGTCCGACCTCGTCGGCGAGCTGTCCACGCGCAGCGAGGCGTTCCGCGTACGGTGGGCGGCCCACAACGTCCGCCTGCACCGCACCGGCGTCAAGCGCTACCACCACCCGGACGTCGGCGACCTCGAACTCACCTTCGAGGCACTGGAACTCCCCGCCGACACGGGCCTGACGATCATCACGTACACGGCCGAACCGGGCTCTTCGTCAGCCGAGGCGCTGAACTTCCTCGCGAGCTGGACCTCGGAGACCGACGCCCGCCGCTGACCGTCAGTTCCCGGCGCGGACGCTGAGTTCGTACAGGCGGGTGGTCTGCGGCGTCTGGAGGTTGTCGTCGGAGATCATGTAGAGGACGCGGCGACGAAGACGAACTCCCGGCCTGGGCGGTCCGGGGCCTCGCGTACGTCGCGTACGTGGTAGCCGCAGGCGGCCAGGCCGGCCTCCACCTCGTCGCGGTCGCGGAAGCGGAGTGTCGAGGACGACGTGATGACCTCGCCGTCCGTGAACCGGTAGGTGGAGCGGAAGGAGACGAACGGGAGGCTCACGTCGGTGACCTCGCGACGGTGCTCCACGGAGCCCACGCCGGGAATGTCGAGGACGGTCTCGGTGTCCCACTCCTCCCAGGCGCGGCGCTCGGGCCGCCTGGTCTCGAAGACCAGGTGGCCGCCCGTACGGAGTGCGGCGTGGACGGCCTGGAGCGTACCCGTCCAGTCCTCGTCGGTGAGGAAGACCTGTGCGACGTTTCCCGTCATCACCGCCAGGTCGGCGCCGAGGGCGGGGAGCGCGGACGCGTCGCCGTGCAGCCAGGTGACCTGCGGGCTCTTCGCCCGCGCGATCTCCAGCGACGCCTCGGCCGGGTCGACGCCCACGACCGTACGGCCGGTGCCGGCGAGCAGGACCGCCAGGCAGCCGGTGCCGCACCCGACGTCCAGGACGTGGTCCGCGCGCAGTTCATCGGCGATGGCGAGGTAGAGCGGCAGGTCGTCGCGGTCGCCGTCGAAGGCGTCGTAGAGGGGGGCGAGGCGAGGGTGGGCGAACAGCGCGTCTGGCACCCGGCGACCATAACCGCGACCTCCCCGCCCGCGCGACGGGATTTCAAGCCCGCACCGGCGGCGGGCTGCCGGGTACACGGAGGACTTCTCGCCGTCGACGGTGGCGCGACGTGTCGACCGTCGGGTACCTGGTGGGGTACGACAGCACGTCGCAGTTCAGCCGGGAGTACCAGCGGCAGTTCGGCGTGCCGCCGAGCCGCGACGCCGAACGCCTCCGCGCGCCTCAGGAGTCGAGGTAGCTCCGCGCGAGTTTCGCCGGCGCGGCGACGAGCCAGCCGTCGACGATCGCCTCGCGCAGGTCCGGCTCGGCGGCTTCGGGTACCTGGATGAGAATCGCGGCGTAGCCGTCGAAGTGCGGGATCGTGAAGAAGCCCGCCTTTCCGGCGGCGAGGACGGCTTCCTTCTCGCTGAGGTCCTCGACGCTCACGGCGAGGATGGGGCCGTCCGGCGGCGTGCGGTCGCCGAACCGCTTCACGTCCGCCTTGCTGAACGAACGCTCCCACGCGAAGACCTTGCCGGCGACGTTCCAGGCGCGGTTGCCGTGGCGGTCGGCCTCGGTGACTTCGGGGAGCTCCGACGCGATCCGTGCCACGTCCTCAAGGGTCGCCATTTCCGAAACCGTACGCCTGTGACCGGCGTCACACCAGCGCGCTGTCCCTATCCGCTGACCTCGCTCGTCTCCTCGCCACACCAACGAAGGAGGCCGGTCATGAGCGTGATCGTCATCGAGTTCGTCTCGCTGGACGGGGTCGTCGAGGACCCGGACGGCTCCGGCGGGACCGCATGGGGAGGGTGGGCCTTCCGGTACGGGTCCGTGGACGGCGACAAGTTCGAGCTCGGGACGGTGCTGGACACCGGGGTCATGCTGCTGGGGCGTGTCACCTGGCAGCTGTTCTCCCGCATCTGGCCCGCCCGGGATGACGCGTTCTCGCGGAAGATGAACGCCATGCCCAAACTCGTCGCCTCGCGATCGCTGGGCGACGTCGGCGCGTGGGACAACTCGGCGCTTCTGCGCGGCGACCTCGTCGATGAGGTGGCCCGGCGTGGGAAGAATCAGGACATCGTGGTCGCCGGCAGCGGGAGCGTCGTCGGCGCCTTGAGGGAGCACGACCTGATCGACCAGTACCGGCTGCTGGTCTTTCCGGTCGTGCTCGGCCAGGGGCGGCGCCTGTTCGACGGGCCCGCGGGCCTGGAGCTCGCCGCCGTCGAGCGGGCCGGCCAGGCCGTACGTCTCGTCTACGACCGTGAAGGGGACCACCGATGAGGTACGCACTGCTGATCAACGAGCGCCCCGGCGCGTACGACGGTCTCAGCGAGCAGGAACGCGAGTCCATCACGGCGGCCTACACCGCGCTGATGAAGGACGAGCGCATGCGCGGCGGCGAACGGCTTCAGCCGGGCGAGACCGCGACGACCGTACGGGTGCGGGACGGGGAGACCCTGCTGACCGACGGGCCGTTCGCCGACACCAAGGAGATCTTCGGCGGGTTCTACATCGTCGAGGCCGACGATCTCGACGGCGCGCTGGAGCTCGCGGAGCGGATCCCGGCCGCCCGGCTCGGCGGCTCGGTCGAGGTACGGCCGCTGGCAACGTGATCGACGAGGTATTCCGTGAGCACTGGGCGCGCGTGCTGGCGTCCCTCGTCGGCCTCCTCGGCGACTTCGACCTCGCCGAGGAGGCCGCGCAGGAGGCGTTCACGATCGCCGCGGAACGCTGGGAGCGCGACGGAATTCCGGACAATCCGGTCGCGTGGCTGGTGGTGACCGGGCGCCGCCGGGCGATCGACCGGCTGCGCCGCGAGCGCGTCCATCGGGACAAGCTCCGGCTCCTGGACCGTACGGAGGCGGCGATGGACGACACGGCGTTCCCCGACGAGCGGCTCCAGCTGATCTTCATGTGCTGCCACCCGGCGCTGGCGGCCGAGGCGCAGGTCGCGCTGACGCTGCGGGCGCTGGGCGGCCTGTCGACGTCGGAGATCGCCAGGGCGTTCCTCGTGCCGGACGAGACGATGAAACGGCGGCTCTCCCGCGCCCGTACCAAGATCCGCGCGACCGTGATCCCCTTCGCGGTACCGCCCGGCCACGCCCTGCCCGTGCGTCTGAGGACCGTCCTGGCCGTCCTCTACCTGATCTTCAACCAGGGGTACGGCGACGGCCGTGCCGACCTGGCGGCCGAGGCGATACGGCTGGGCCGGATGCTGGCCGGCCTCATGCCCGGCGAGCCGGAGGTGACCGGGCTGCTCGCCCTGATGCTGCTCCACGACTCACGTCGTGACGCGCGGATCCGTGACGGCGAGATCGTCCTGCTGCACGAGCAGGACCGCCGTCTGTGGAAGACGGCCCAGATCGAGGAAGGACGGGCCCTCCTGGGCCGCCCCGACGGGGTCTACGCGGTGCAGGCCGCGATCGCCGCCCTGCAGACCGAGGAACGCATCGACTGGCCGGCCGTCAACGCGCTGTACGGCCGCCTGCGGGACCTGACCGGTTCCGCGGTCGTGGAGCTCAGCCGCGCCGTGGCGGTCGCCGAGATCGAGGGGCCGGGCACGGCGCTCGCGCTCGTCGACGCGCTGGATCTCGACGGCTACCGCTACTTCCACTCCACCCGCGCGGAACTCCTCCGCCGGATCGGTGACGTCCCGGCCGCGCGGGCGGCGTACGGGAAGGCGCTTGACCTCGCCACCACCGATCCCGAACGCCGTTTTCTGGAACGCCGCCTCACCGACCTGGGCAAGACCGGGGAGTGCCAATGATTCGGTGCCGGGATCGGAGGATCTAACTGGTACGAATCCGGCGTAAGGCCCTATCTTGGCAAATCGTCACCAGCCCTCCGTGAGAAACGCGGTCGTCAATGCAGAATTCAGGTAGCCGTCCTGGCCCGTCGCCTCGATGGTGTTCATGCCGTGTTCCGGATGATGTAGAGCATTCACACGGCGTCAGCCGGCGGAAAGTGCTCGGCGGCCTGACCGCGGCCAGTGCCCTCACGCTCGCGGGCTGGCCCGGCGCGGCAGAGGCCGCGACCAAGGGCCACGGGCACGACCGGTCGGTGACGATCACGATCATGGGGACGTCCGACCTCCACAGCCACGCGCTCAACTGGGACTACTACCAGGACGCCGCGTACACCGACAAGGCCGGGAACGTCGTCGGGCTGTCGCGGGTGTCGAGTGTCGTGAAGCAGATCCGCAAGGAGCGCGGACGCGACCGTACGCTGCTCTTCGACGCGGGCGACACCATTCAGGGAACGCCCCTCGGCTTTTACTACGCCACCGTCGAGCCCATCACCACCACCGGGCAGATCCACCCGATGGCGCGGCAGATGAACGCGCTCGGGTACGACGCGGTAGCGCTCGGAAACCACGAGTTCAACTACGGCATCCCCTTCCTGCAGAAGTGGATCAGCCAGATGGACGCGCCCGTGCTGGGCGCCAACGCCGTTCACGCGGGCACGACGAAGCCGGCGTTCGAGCCGTACATCATCAAGAAGATGCACGTTCCCGGTCACCCGCCGATCCGGGTCGGCCTGCTCGGCCTGACCAACCCCGGCGTCGCCATCTGGGACAAGGCCAACGTCTCCGGCAAACTCGACTTCCTCGACCTGATCGAGACGGCCAAGCGGTGGGTGCCGAAGATCCGCGCCCGCGGCGTCGACGTCATGGTCATCAGCGCGCACGCCGGTGACAGCGGGCTGTCCTCCTACGGCGGCGACATCCCCGTCGAGAACGCCGCCGCGATGGTCGCCGAGCAGGTGCCGGGAATCGACGCGATCCTCTTCGGGCACGCGCACCTCGACATCCCCCAGCGGTTCGTCACCAACAAGGTCACCGGCAAGACCGTCGTCATGAGCGAGCCGCTGTGCTGGGGCGAGCGCCTGTCGGTCTTCGACCTCACGCTGACGCGGCACCGCGGCGGCTGGAAGGTCGCCTCCAGCTCCGCCACGACGGTGAACACCAACACCGTGCAGGACGACCCGAAGATGGTCGCGCTGGTCAAGAAGCAGCACGACGCCGTCGTCGCGTACGTCAACAAGGACGTGGCCACCTCCACCGAGGAGATGTCCGCCGCGGAGTCCTGCTGGAAGGACACCGCGATCCTCGACTACATCAACCTCGTGCAGACCGACACGGTCACGAAGGCCATCGCCGGCACCGAGAACGCCTCCCTGCCGGTGATCTCCATCGCCGCGCCGTTCAACCGCGCCGCGACCTTCCCGGCCGGCAAGGTCACGATCAAGGACATCGCCGGGCTGTACATCTACGACAACACGCTGCTGGGCAGCATCCTGACCGGCGCCCAGGTCAAGGCGTACCTGGAATACTCCGCGAAGTACTACAAGCAGGTCGCCGCCAGCGCCCCCGTCGACCCGGAGTCCTGGACCAACGCCAACAACCTGCCGGACTACAACTACGACCAGTTCTCCGGCGTGACGTACGACGTCGACATCGCCAAGGCCGAGGGCTCGCGCATCGCGAACCTCGCCTACGACGGCAAGCCGGTCACCGACGACCAGAAGTTCGTCGTCGCGGTCAACAACTACCGCCAGTCGGGCGGCGGCGGCTTCCCGGGCATCTCCACCGCCCCGGTCGTCTACAACGCCCAGGTCGCGATCCGCGAGGCGATCGTCGCGTACGCCTCGGACGCCAAGACCATCGACCCCGCCACGTTCCACGTGGAGAACTGGAAACTGGTCCGCGACGGCTCACCCGTCTTCTGACCTGTGGTGCGGCGCACCGGTCCCGCACCGGTGCGCCGCAGGACAGTGAGCCCGCTGGCGACGCCCGGCGGGAGCGGATCGCCGGCGTACGCGACACGTACACCGAAATGCACGAAACGGCGGAGGTTGTGCTGACCTTCGCGATGGGTAGCCTCACGATCGAGTCGGGAAGTTCGATCGGCTTCGCGTTCGTTTGAGCAACCGCCGGTGGCGGACCGTTGGGAGTTCGGCTCCCGGGTGGGTGGGCATGCCTGAGGAGGCATGCTCCAATGCGCCCCTATCTTCGCGTCCTCCGTACGCCCGGCCTGCGGGTACCCCTGATCGCGACCGTTCTCGGCGCCCTTCCCCTCGGGATGTTCGGCCTCGGCCTGGTGCTGTTCGTCCACGCGCGGACCGGTTCGCTCGGCGAGGCCGGGCTGGGGGCCGGTGCCTTCGGGGTGGGGAACGCCGTGGGGCTGACCGTTCAGGGGTGGCTGGCCGACCGGTTCGGGCCGGCCGTCGTGCTGGTGTCAGCCGGGGTGGCCTGTGCCGTCTGGACCGTGCTGCTGGTCGTCGTCGTGCCGCCGGCGGGTGTCCTCGTGGCGGCGGCCGGCGCGGGGATCGCCGTGCCGGCGACGACCGGGAGCATGCGGGTCCTCGTCGGTGAGCTGGTAGAGGAGGGCGACCGTGCGGCGGGCTACGCGCTGCTGGCCGTGCTGTTCCAGCTGGCGCTGCTGGCCGGGCCGCTCGTCACGTCGCTGCTGCTGGCGCCCGCCGGGCCCGGCGGGGCCGTGCTCGTGGCCGGTGGGCTGGCCTGTGCCGCCGGAGTGTTGTTCGCCGCGACCGGTGCGTCGCGTGCCCAGCGTCGCGTACGACGGGGTGTCCGAGGCAGATCGCGCTCCGGCGCGTCCGGTGCTCTGCTCCTGATCGCGGCGGGTGCCGGGATCTCGGCCGGGCTCGTCTCCGTCGCCGTTCCGGCCGCCGCTCTCGCGCGTGGCGGCGCGGCCGGGAGCGGGCCGCTCATCGCGGTGTCCTCCGCCGGTGAGATCGTCGGCGGGCTCGTGTACGGCGCGCGGCGGGGCTCCGCGGAGCGGCAGCTTCCGCTGATCCTCGCCGGGTCGGCGGCGGCGGCCGGGCTCACCGCCGTGCTCGCGGGGCGTCTCACCTGGCTGTTCACGGCGATGTTCCTCACCGGGATATGCGCCGGGCCGTTCGCCATCGCGACCTCGCGGCTGGTGGCGCCCCGGCAGGGGCCGTACTCGTTGATGGTCGGGCTCGGACTCCTCGGTGGGTCGGTGGGCAGCGGTGTGGGTGGGGCGATCGTGGACGCCCTGGGGTACCGGGCGGGCTTCATCGCCAACGCCGGCTGGCTCGCCTGCCTCCTCGCCGGCGTCGTGGCCGGGGACTCTCGGCGAAACGGGTGACCGTCTGGCCTCCGCCGTATTACGGTGCGGATGCGGACAATTACAATCCGCACTCGGCTTACGGAGGTTGCGATGCCCTCACTGTGCGATCCCGGGAAGGCGCCCGCGGGCGACATCGGGGCGGCCGTGCTCATCATCGACTCGCGGCTCAAGGCATTCCGGGCGGGTTCCGGGGAGCCGGATCTCGAAGGGCGGCGGCTCACCGACCAGTTACTTCGGTCCCTTGACTCCGAAGGCGCAGGTGACGTGCTCGATGGCACCTGCACGCTCATCTATCTCTACATGGAGTGGCTCCGGAAGGTGCACGAGGCGAAGGGGCAGGACGTCCTGGAGAACGTCGTCCCGTACGTCGTGGCCACCCTGAACGCCATGCCCGCCGGCGTACGGCCCGAGGGTATCCCCACCGTGGCGGGGATGATCATTGCGTCGGCCACCGGGCAGAGTCCCACGTTGTGGCGGAAGCAGTACGGGCCGTGGACGCGGGAGGAGATGCCCGCGCTGGAGGCGGGTGCCTTCCTGCTGGCCAAGTACATCAATGACATCACCGCCGACGACGACACCGCCACGCGCATGATCACGGAGCTGTTCGCCATCGGCGAGGACTAGGCCTCGGCGACGACTGGGGAACGCCGGAAGCCCTGTCCCTTCGCGGGACAGGGCTTCCGATCTCAGCCGGATCAGGGGGCGTCGAGCAGGATCTTCCCGCTGAAGGGCGTACGGGCCACGCCGTTGGCGTAGTTGGCCTCGACGCCGGCGATCTCGGACGCGTTCGGCGTGGCGTTCTTGCAGTCCACGCCGCCCGTCGAGCCGGACATCAGCGACGAGCAGGGGCCGGGCTTGGCGTCGTCCAGGCCCAGGCTGTGGCCGAGCTCGTGGGCGGCGATCCGGGTGAGGTCGTAGCCCTCGTTCACCGCCTCACGGCCGTACCAGACGGTGACCTGGCCGCCGGGGTGGACCGGGCCGAGGATCGACTGCGGCCAGCCGTCGTCCGCCAGGACCTGGATCTCGGCGTTCTGGCCGGGCGCGGCCTCGACGAGGTGGACGTTGTGGACGCTGGAGTTCCACGACTCGGCGCCGGCGACCACGGCGCTCTTGAACTCCGCGGCCTGGCTGTCGTCGTAGTACAGGGTGACGACGGCCGAGCGGTGGACGCTCGGGGTGGCGGGCGCGGCGTTCGCCGCCGGGATGAGTGCTACCGAGAGGGCGATCGCGCTCGCGCCCATCAGGGTGCGTGCGGCTGTGCGGTGCTGCATGGCGGGGGCCTTCCTCTGTCGGGAACAAGCGTTGCCGCATGTCCCGGGTCAAGGTCGGGATGAGCCTATTTCCGGCGATTCTTCGTGACAAGGGGTGTCATGCACAGATAGGTCATAGGTCATCTGTCAGATTTCCGCGTTCGCCCACCTGTTTCGGCGTACATCGCCGCCTGGACCTCGCGGTTAACGGTGTCAGAGTCGGCCGCGCCCGCGGAGGGGGCTCGCGGTACGGCCGTGGGCGACCGCCCGCGAGCGCCAGTACGGCCCTGCCTCCGCCGGGCAGGCACCGAATTAAGCCGACCAGGAAACTCTGGTACGGCGCCGCCGACCGCCGAAGTGATCGCAACCCCCGGTCAATTGGGGTTTCCGTAAAACAGGCTTGGGCCTGGACATTCTGGTGGTCGCATTTCATACTGCATGAGGTCAATGGCGACGAACGCGCTTACTCTTTGTCATTGACAACAATGTGTGCGCGCGCATTTGCAATCCGTTGTTGCCTGCCGTCAAGGCAGTGCTAGGAAAGGAGCTTTGCGATGCCGACGCTTACCCTTGAGCCGCGCGACGCGGGAGTGCTGGAAGTCGACGGCCTCCAGGTCGAGTTCGACGGCGAGTCCATGGACTCCCCGCTCCACGGCCCGCAGGCCTGCGTGACCACCTGCGTCCGGACCGTCGCGACCTTCAACCCCTGCTACATCTCCATCAAGTAGCGGCGTTCGACGAAGGGCCACCGGGCACTGTCCGGTGGCCCTTCGTCGTGTCCGGGGTACTTGACACAGTGCAGGTCGGCGCCATATAAAACCATCTAGTTATAGAACTGGAAGGTTGGACATGCCTGCCGACGTACTCGACGCGACGTTCGCCGCCCTGGCCGACCCCACGCGACGGGCGATCCTCGCCCGGCTCGCGAAGGGTGAGGCGACCGTGGGGGAGCTGGCCACGCCGTTCACGATGAGCCAGCCCGGGGTCTCCAAGCATCTGCGCGTGCTGGAGGACGCCGGGCTGATCTCGCGGCGGCGTGACGCGCAGCGGAGGCCCTGCCGGCTGGAGGCCGCTCCGCTCAAGGACGCGATGGACTGGCTCGCGGACTACCGGGCGTACTGGGAGGAGAGCTACCAGCGGCTCGACGCGCTGCTCGGCGAGCTCGGCGGAGGTGAGGAACATGACGCGCGATGACGGGCTGACCGTCACGGCGGTGTCCGACACCGAGCTGGTGCTGGCCAGGGCGTTCGCCGCGCCGCGACGGCTCGTCTTCGACGCGTTCACGCGGCCCGAGCTGCTCCGGCGCTGGCACGGCGCGCGCGGCTGGTGGCTCGCCGTGTGCGAGGTCGACCTGCGTCCCGGCGGCGCCTGGCGGTTCGTGTCGCACGGGCCGGACGGTGCCGAGATGGGCATGGGCGGGGTGTACGTCGACGTCGACGCGCCCGCGCGGCTCGTCCAGACCGAGGCGTACGACGGCTGGCCCGACGTGGAGTCGCTGGTCACGACCATCTTCGACGAGCACGACGGGCGTACGTCCATGACCGCCACCGTGCGGTACCCGACGCGGGAGGCCCGCGACAGCGTGCTCCGCACTCCGATGAAACGCGGCGCCGGCGAGTCGTACGACCGCCTCGCCGACCTCCTCGGAGAGATCACGAAAGGCGACCGATGACCGAGAACCCACCCGTACGCCCCGGCGCGTACCTGCTCGAACTCGTGCCCGTCCCGGTGTCGGACATCGACCGGGCCAAGGAGTTCTACGCCGACGTTCTGGGCTTCCACCTGGACGTCGACGTACGCCCGGCCGACGGCGTACGCATCGTGCAGCTCACACCCGAAGGGTCGGCCTGCTCGATCTCCCTGACCGAAGGCGTCCCGTTCCTGGGCATGCCCGCCGGTACGCTCCGCGGCCTGCACCTGGTCGTGAGCGACATCGAGGCGTCGCGCACGGAACTCGCCGGACGCGGCGTGGAGATCGGCCCGGTCGAGGACATGGGCGGCGTCTTCTACGCCCAGTTCGCCGACCCGGACGGCAACACGTGGACCCTCCAGCACATGCCGTGGCGCGGCTGATGCGCGGGCTTGCGGACGAGGCGAGGCGGGACGGGATCGCCAAGCTGGTGGCGGGGGCGGTCGTGCACCACGAGGGGAGGGTTCTCGTGCTGCGGCGGTCGGCGGAGGACGATTTCCTGCCCGGGATCGAGGAGCTTCCCTCCGGCGGTGCCGAGGACGGCGAGAGCCTGGAGGAGGCGCTGGCGCGCGAGCTCGACGAGGAGATCGGATGGCAGGCCCCGGCCGAGGACGGCTTCGTGGCGCGGTTCGACTACGTCAGCGGTTCCGGGCGCAAAGCGCGCCAGTACACGTTCTCGGTGCCCTGGGCCGGGCAGGCCATCGTGCTCTCCGACGAGCACACCGCCTTCCGGTGGCTCCACCCGGACGCCGTGGACGACTCCGACCTGACGCCGGAGAGCGTCCAGGTCATCCGGGAGTGGGCGCTTGCGCATTGGCTGACCATCTGACTATTTGCGGCACGGCCACCGCGGTGGCGGCCGACCTGCGGGATCCCGGTGCGGTCCAAGGCCTGGTCGACCGGGCGATGACCGACACGGGGCGGCTGGACATGATGGTCAACAATGCCGGGGTGTCGTTCCGCGGCACGCTCGCCGGCGGCGACCCTGAAGCCTGGCGGGAAATGCTCGAGCTGAACGTGCTCGCGCCGGCGGTGGGGTCGCGGGCGGCCGTGCGTGCCATGCGGGCGTGTGGCGCCGAGGGGCACATCGTGAACATCTCCTCCAGCGCCACCCGTCTGGAGGCGCCGGGATTCTACGGAGCGACCAAGACGGCGCTCGACGCGATCACCGTCTCGCTACGCCGGGAACTGGAGAACGACACGATCCGCGTGGTCTCGGTGATCCCGGGCGCGCCGACGATGTGGCGCGCGCGGTGTTGTTCGCGATCACCCAGCCGATCGAGCTGAGCATCTCCGAGATCGCCGTCCAGCCGGCCAGGCGACCGGCCGTACCGGCATGAACCCGCCCGGAAAAGCCGAGGCGCGGCGCGCCGAGATCCTGGACGCGGCCCAGTCGGTGTTCGGCCAGTACGGCTACCGCCGCACCTCGATGGACGACATCGCCCGCGAGGCCGGGATCGCCAAGGGAACGATCTACCTGAGTTTCACCGGCAAGGAGGAGGTCTTCCGGGCACTGGGCCGGCGCCTGGCCGAGCAACTGCTCACTGGCGCCGAGACCGCCAGGCAAGGCCTCGGAACGACCACGGACAGACTCGTCGCCATGCACACCGCCTGGTTCGGCACGTACGCCGAGCTGATCCGCCGCTCCCCGCACGCGGCCGAACTCCTGGACGCCAAGCACCGGCTGTCGGCGGACCTGGTAACGGACGCCGCAAGCCGTTACCAGGGGCTGGTCCGCGACGTCCTCACCGAAGCCGCCGCCGCACGGGAGCTGGACCTGGAGCGCGTCACGGCCGACACTGCCGCTGAGCTGCTGGTCGCATCCGCCCGTGGGTTGCGGTCCGGCGCGACCTACCAGCGCAACCTCGAAACGCTGGTCCGGGTCATGGTCGCCGGGCTGTCTGTCGGCGCCGTACGGCGGCCGTAGGACTTCGACTAAGTCAGCGGGTCCGGGCGGACTGCACGGCAATTCATTTCAGGGCACGCGTCCAGATCAAATCGTGGTGATCAAGTAGGCGGCTGACCTGTGTGATCGAATATAGGTGGAGGTCTTTTTACCCGGGTTCCCTAGTACGGCCAGTGGCCGGTGTGCGAATATCGCACTATGGAGGAGACGCGGTCATGGCTTGAGGTGGGGCGGCGTGTACGCGAGTCCCGCATCGCCGCCGGTTTGTCCCAGGAGGACTTGGGGCAAAAGGTCGGACTCGGTCGTACGATGATCGCGAAGATCGAATCCGGGAAGAGGGAGGTGGACGCCCTCGAACTCGGACGGCTCGGTCAAACGCTGGGTCTTCCGCTGGCTCACTTTCTGGCAAGACCTCCTTCGGTGCTCTCGCATCGTTCCGAGCTTTCAGAAGACACCGCAAGTGACGTGGCAGGGCGGTCGTATCGCCTCGACGCTTCGTTGCAGGCGTGGTTGGCGGACATCCGCCAGTTGGTCGCCATCGGCACGCTCGCAGTGCCTGATCTTCGAAGCGGTGCGGCGCCCGTCGAGGGCCATGAGTCGGCTCTTGAGGCCGCGCGGTGGGTGCGCGGTGAACTCAAGCTGGACCTAGGTCCTATCGATTCTCTCCTGAGGGTCTGCGAAGACATGGGGCAGTTCGTCGCGGTGGTGGACATGCCAGGCGACGGCGCTTCCTTGATCGATGGCGAGATCGCCGCGGCCGTGGTGAGCGTGACCGGTGATCCTGGTCGGCGTCGAACGACGGCGGCGCACGAGCTGGGGCATTTCGTTCTCCAGGATGAGTACTCCAATGACCTGGGAATTCATGCTTCGCGAGACGACCGCGAGAAGGTGATCAACAGTTTCGCGGCCGAGCTTTTGTTGCCCGCGGCTGTGGTGAAACAGCATGCGGTCGGGAATTCCTGCTCGCGAGAAGAGCTGATCAGACTGGCGGCCATCTACCGAACGTCATGGACGCTTGCCGTCAACCAGGCCGTACGCGCGGGTGTCGGAGAGTGGTCGCTCAGCCGAAACCGGCCAACGCGGGCGGAGCTGTTGGAGGCCGTAGGCTGGGCTCCGCAGCCCGATCTGGAGTCGGTGCGGGTCCCTCCGGCGTTCGCCCAGGCGGTTCTCGAGGCGTGGCGGCGCTCGATGATCACATCGGAGAGGGCCATCGAGATGATGCGCGGCGAGTTGTCGATCTCGGACCTCCCCGTTCGTGAGGAATCCGACGTCGAGCCATGACCAACGCAGAGCAGCTCTCGGCCCTGGTGTTCGATTGCACGTGCCTTAGTCATTTCGCGCTCGCTGATCGCCTTGATGTACTCCGGGATCTCTACATGGGACGCCCCTGTCACACCACTCATGTGGTTCGCGCAGAATTGCGCAAGGGGGCGGACAAGTATCCAGCGCTGATGCACGCTTTGAATCTGGACTGGCTCGTCATCGAGAGACTGAACACGCTTGAGGAACTGGAATGCTTCGTCAGGTGGGGACAGCGGCTCGGCTCGGGGGAGCGGAACCTGGGAGAGGCGAGCGTCTTTTCGGCGGCCGAACTGCTCGGAGCGATCGCGATCACGGATGACCAGGATGCCGTACGAGTAGGGCGAAAGTATGGCCTGAATGTTCATGGCACGCTGTGGCTGCTCAGTAACGCGTGCAGGAACGGAAAGCTTACCGAGGTCAATGTCGCCAACTTGGTCGACGCGCTGAGACATACCGGTATGCGTTTACCGTGCAGCGGCGGCGAATACGCTGGGTGGGCACGAAGTAACGGCCTACTCTGAAGGTTCACCCAGCGAGGGCGTGTGAGGCTGTCCGAAACCAGCGCGTTCCTGTGCAGTAAATGTGCAGATAGCGAACTATGTCTTGATCCAACAGTCACTTTGGCGTATCTCTGAACGGATCCGCCGAAGAAGGGCCACAACCGCGTCCGGTGTGCCCGTGAATGTTGGAGGCAGTAAGTGCGATTCCGCCACCGGGCGCTCGCGGTTGGTGCGTGCCTGGCCGTGGCCCTCACGGCCGCCCCCGCCGTGCAGGCCAGGCCGCAGCCGAAGGCCGCCACGCCCATCTACCTGGACACCCACTACACGTTCGAAGAGCGCGCCGCCGACCTCGTGTCGCGTATGACGCTCACCGAGAAGGCCCAGCAGCTCAGTACCAACAGCGCGCCCGCGATCCCTCGCCTGGGCGTGCAGCAGTACACGTACTGGAGCGAAGGCCAGCACGGCGTCAACACCCTCGGCGCCGACAACGACCACGGGGACGCGCAGGGTGGTGTGCCCGCGACGAGCTTCCCCACGAACTTCGCGACGTCCATGTCCTGGGACAAAGATCTCATGTACCAGGAGACCGGCGCGATCTCCGACGAGGCGCGCGGGTTCCTCGACAAGTCGCTGTGGGGGAACGCCCACAACAACCTCGGGCCCTCCAAGGACGACTACGGCTCGCTGACGTTCTGGGCGCCGACCGTGAACCTCGACCGTGACCCCCGCTGGGGGCGCAACGACGAGGCGTTCGGTGAGGACCCCTACCTCGTGGGCCAGATGGCGGGCGCGTTCGTCAACGGGTACCAGGGGCAGAGTGCGGACGGGACGCCGCAGACGCCGTACCTCAAGGTCGCCGCGACGGCCAAGCACTACGCGCTGAACGACGTCGAGAACCAGCGTACGGGGATCAGCTCCGACGTCGACGACAAGACGCTGCGGGAGTACTACACGGCCCAGTTTCGCAGCCTGATCGAGGACGCGCACGTGTCCGGGCTGATGACGTCGTACAACGCCATCAACGGGACGCCCGCCGTCGCGGACACCTACACCGTCAACGAGCTCGCGCGGCGCACCGACGGGTTCGGCGGGTACATCACCTCGGACTGTGGCGCGATCGGCACCACGTACAGGACGCCGCCGGACGGGCACGACTGGGCGCCGCCGGGATGGACGACCGACCACAAGGGCGACAACGCCACCTGGACGAACTCCGGCACCGGCGGGACGGTCGGCGGGCGCGCCGGTGGGCAGGCGTACGCGCTGCGCGCCGGCACCGCGCTCAACTGCACCGGCGGTGAGAACGGCCCGCAGTACATCCAGGAGGCGATCCAGGCCGGGATCCTGAGCGAGGGCGTCGTCGACACCGCGCTCGTCAAGATTTTCACGATCCGGATGCGCACGGGTGAGTTCGACCCGGCGGGCGACGTGGCGTACACGAAGATCACCAAGGCCGAGCTGCAGAGCCCCGCGCACCAGGACCTGGCGGAGAAGGTCGCCGCGAACGACCTGGTGCTGCTGAAGGACGACAACGCCCTGCTCCCCGCCGACGCCGCCAAGCTGAACAAGGTCGTGATCCTCGGCGACCTGGCGAACAAGGTCACCCTCGGCGGTTACTCCGGCGAGCCGTCGAAGCAGGTCAACGCCGTCCAGGGCATCACCGCGGCGGTAAAGCGGAAGAACCCCGGCGCCGACGTGGTCTTCGACGCGGCCGGCACCTCCAGTACGGCCGGCGGCGCGGCGACGCTCAGCGCGCAGACGCAGGACGACATCAGGACCGCCGACCTCGTCGTGGTCTTCGTCGGCACCGACGACGCCGTCGCCCACGAGGGCCAGGACCGTACGAGCCTGAATCTGCCCGGCAACTACCGGTCCCTGATCGACCAGACGACCGCGCTCGGCAACTCCAAGATGGCCCTGGTCGTGCAGGCGAACGGGCCGGTGAAGATCGACGACGTGCAGGGCAGGTTCCCGGCGGTGCTGTTCAGCGGGTACAACGGCGAGAGCCAGGGCGCCGCGCTCGCGAGCGTCCTGCTCGGTGACCAGAACCCCAGCGGCCACCTGAACTTCACCTGGTACAAGGACGACTCCCAGCTTCCCGCGATGTCCGACTACGACCTGACGGCGGCGGGTACGGGCGGCCTCGGCCGTACGTACCAGTACTTCACCGGCACCCCGACGTACCCGTTCGGCTACGGCAGGAGCTACAGCACGTTCGCGTACACGAACGTCACCACCGACCGGTCGACGGTCACCGCCGACGGCACCGTGGCCGTCGGTCTCGACGTCACCAACACAGGGTCCGTCCCGGGCGCGACCGTGGCGCAGCTCTACGCGGCCACGCCGTTCACCGTCGACGGCGTGGAGCTGCCGAAGAAGCGGCTCGCGGGCTTCGCCAAGACCGGCGTGCTCCAGCCCGGCGCCTCCCAGCACGTCTCGCTGAACGTCAAGGTCCAGGACCTGGCGTTCTGGGACCAGCAGCGGAACAAGGAGGTCGTCTACGACGGCGACTACGCGTTCCAGGTCGGGAGCAGCGCGAGCGACATCGCCGCCACCAAGACGGTGACCGTGACCGGCGCGCTGACGCCGAAGGTCCGGTACGTCACCGTCCAGCCGGAAGGTGTCATCTACAAGGCCGGCGACACCGTGGACCTGACCGGCAAGAACCGCTGGATCCAGGACGACACCGGCCAGCAGCATGTAGCGGCCGACAACGTGGTCGAGGCCGCGAACAGCGACCAGTCCTTCGCGGACCTGTCGGGCAAGACCGTGGGGTACAGCAGCAGCGACACGAACGTCGCCACGGTCAGCGCGGCGGGCCTGGTCAAGGCGGTCGGGGACGGCGTCGCCACGATCAAGGTGACGGTGGACGGCGTGAGCGGCACGACGCCGATCGTCGTCGGCCACTCCCTGACGCTGACCGCGCCGCCGGTCGTCACGCCGGGCGAGGCCGCGACCGCGACGACCACGCTGACGAACGGCGGCGACACCGCCGCTCCAGAACGTCGCGATGACGCTGCCGGCGCCGGACGGCTGGACGGTGCAGGCGACCTCACCGGCGACGTTCGACAGTGTCGGCGCGGGCCAGACCGTGCACACGACCTGGTCCGTGACCGCACCGGCGGGCGCGACACCCGGCGGCCTGACGCTGGAGGCCGGTGCCACGTCCGACGGCGGAGCGGACCGGCACGCGGACACGCCCGTCTCGGTGCCGTACGCCTCGCGGTCCGCCGCGCTGAACAACACCGGCATCAGCGACGACGCCGACCCGTCGAAGGCGAACTTCGACGGGGGAGGGCTCGGCTACTCCGCCCAGGCCCTCGCCGCGGCCGGCGTCTCGGGCACCGTCCAGCACGGCGGCCTCACCTTCGCCTGGCCGGCCACGCCCGGCACCCACGACAACATCGTCGCGGGCGGCCAGGCGATCGCGATGTCCGGTTCGGGCTCCAAGCTGGGCTTCCTCGGCTCCGCCGACTTCGGCGCGGCCGCCGGCACCGGGACGATCGTGTACACCGACGGCACCACGCAGCAGTACGCCCTGGCGTACAACGACTGGTGGGGGAGCAACGCCGCGCCCGGCACCGAGGTCCTCGCCACCGCCCACTACATGAACACGCCCACGGGCAAGCAGACGCAGGACGTCAGCGTCTACTACGCCTCGGTGCCGCTGGCGGCGGGCAAGACCGTGCGGTACCTGATCCTCCCGAACATCAGCCAGGGGGTGAACAACGGCCAGATCGCGATGCACATCTTCTCGATCGCTACGGGCTGAGGGGTTCGAGGAGCGCGATCATGGCGTCCTGGCCGAAGTGGCGGGCCCACCCCAGCGGTGTGGCCTCGAAGCGGGCGTCCAGGACGCCGGGGTCCGCGCCCAGTGAGAGCAGCAGGCGTGCCAGCTCCACGTCGCCGGTGAGGGCGGCGTGGTGCAGCGCGGTCTCCCAGGGCTGCTCGATGGGCGTGTCCGTACGGCCGCGCGCGCTCACGTCGAAGCCGAGCCCGGCGAGCAGGGTGATCGCGTCGTGCCGGCCGTTCGCCGCGGCCCACACGATCAGGCCGGGCCGCGCGCGGCGCACCTCCGCGGCCAGGCCGGACAGGCGCTCCAGGGTGGCGCCGTCGCCACGGAGCGCCGCGGCCACGAACGCGTCGGCGGGCGTGAGCCGCGGCTCGTCCGCGCCGTGGGCGACGAGCCGCTCGACGACCTCGGTCTGGGCGTGCAGGGCCGCGCGCTCGGCGGGCGTACGGCCGTCGGCGAACGGCGAGCGCACGTCGACGCCGTGTTCGGCCAGCAGCGCGGCACGTGCGGCGAAGCCGTGGTCGATCGCCCAGCCGAGCTGTGACCGCAGCATCTCGGCGGGGGTGTCCAGGGCCTCGCCGAGGCGCGCCTTCCACGGGCCGCCGTCGCCGGAGCCCAGGCCGTAGCCGAACAGCAGCCGCAGGTGCTCGTCGTCGGGGCGGAACATCCGGTTGTACAGGGTCTGGCCGTCGTTGGGGTTCGCCCCGGCGTCGAGCAGCAGCCGGGCCAGCGCGGTCGCGTGCGGGTGCGGCGGCGTACGCTCCGAGCCCTGCTCGCCCTCGCCGAACACCCCCGTGAGCAGGGTGAACGGCGTCGGCAGGCCGCGCCACAGGTACCCCTCGTCGGGGTCGGCGCCCGCGTCGAGCAGCAGCCGCGCCGCCCGGAGCGTCGCCGCGCGCGGGAGCTCCAGGCGTGAGTAGGCCAGGTAGAACAGCGGCGACCAGTGGTTCGGGCCGCCGCGCCGCGTCGCGAGGGACCGGTCGCGCGCCAGCAGGGCGGCCACGGCGCGGTCGTCGGACGCGGCGGCGGCCGCCCAGACGCCGGAACCCGTCAGCCCCGGGTTCTCGGCGAGCACCTGGCGAGCCTCCGCCCACCGGCCCGGGTCGTCATCGGCGTACGTGAGGCAGGCCAGCCGGCAGAACCGGTCCGCCGGGCTCTCGAAGGCGGCGTCGGCGGCGCCGTCCCAGCGGTACTCGGTCACCACGTCGAGGTGGTGCTTGAGCCGGGGCCAGCTCGTGAACCCGCACTCGCGGGCGACGACGAACTGCGCCGCGCTGAGCGGGAACTCGGGGGTGACGGCGCCCGTACGGTGTTTCGCGACGAGGGCGAGAGCGCGCGGATCCCCGCCGCGCACGGCGCGTTGCAGGTCGCGCGCCCGCCGGCGCAGGTAGTCGAGGCTGGGGTTGTCGGGAAGCGAGATGGCCGCCACGGCGACCTCCTTTCGTCCGCCTGATGTCCGCTTCTTCAGGCCGAAAGGAGGACGGAATGCCACCGATCTTCATCTCAGGTGGGCTGAGCCCTTCCCGCGGACCGGTGGCGTCCCGCACGCCTGACCGAACGATATCCCGGCGTTGCGCTGGCCGAAAGCGGGGAAGGCCCTAGGGCATGCCCGTCGCCATCGCCCTGTTCACCGGGGATCTGCGCCTGCACGACAATCCCGTGCTGTGCGGCGCGCTGGGCGCGGCCGACCAGGTGGTGCCGCTGTTCGTGATCGACGACGGGATCGGCGCGACGGGTTTCCCGTCGCCGAACCGCGCGGCCTTCCTCGCCGCGTCCCTGGCCGATCTCGACGCGTCGCTGCGGGAGCGCGGCGGGCGGCTCGTGCTGCGCTCGGGTGACGTCGTGGACGAGGTCTGCCGGGTCGCGGAGGAGACCGGCGCGGGCGAGGTGCACGTCGCGGCCGACGCCAGCGCCTACGCGCAGCGGCGCGAACACCGCCTGCGGGAGGCGCTGCCGAGACGCGAGCTCCACGTGCACGACGACGGGGTCTGCGCCGTGCCGCCGGGCGCGGTGACCCCTGCGGGCAAGGACCATTTCGCCGTTTTCACGCCTTATTTCCGTAAGTGGAGCGGGGTCGGCCTCCGCAAGCCGCTGGACGCCCCGGCCAGGATCGCGGTGCCCGGCGTACGCTCCGACCCGCTGCCCTCGGGGCCGGACCTGGCGCGCGGCGCCACCTCTCCCGGCCTGCCGGACGGCGGGGAGGGCCCGGCGCGGCGGCGCATGGAGGCGTGGCTCGGCGAGCCGCTCGACCGGTACGCCGACCTGCACGACGACCTGTACGCGGACGGCACATCGCGGCTGTCGCCGTACCTGCACTTCGGCTGCCTGTCCGCGAGTGAGCTGGTGAACCGGGCGCGGAGCCACGGCGGCGCGGGCGCGGACGCGTTCGTCCGCCAGGTGGCCTGGCGCGACTTCCACCGGCAGATGCTGGCCGACCGGCCCGCCGCCGCGCGGGAGGACTACCGGCCGCGCGGCGACACCTGGCGCGCGGACGAGGACGCCATCGCGGCCTGGCGCGAGGGCCGCACCGGATATCCGCTGGTGGACGCCGCGATGCGCCAGCTCGCCCACGAGGGCTGGATGCACAACCGCGGCCGTCTGATCACCGCGAGCTTCCTCACCAAGACCCTGTACGCCGACTGGCGCGTGGGGGCGCGACACTTCCTGGACCTCCTCGTGGACGGCGACGTGGCCAACAACCAGTTGAACTGGCAGTGGGTGGCCGGCACCGGCGCCTCCACGCGCCCAAACCAGGTGCTCAGCCCGCTCGTGCAGGCGCGGCGGTTCGACCCGCGCGGCGACTACGTACGCCGCTGGGTGCCCGAGCTGGCCGGGATCGACGGGCCCGCCGCGCACCGGCCGTGGCTCCTGCCCGAGGCCGAGCGCCCGGACTACCCCGACCCGATCGTCGACCTGGGCGAGGGGCTCGAACGCTTCCGCCGGGCAAGGGGTGCGCGGTGAGCACGCCGTCCAAGCGTCCCGCGCCGCTCTGCCTGGTCACCGGCGCGACCGGGTACATCGGCGGGCGGCTCGTGCCCCAGTTGCTCGACGCCGGATACCGGGTCCGCTGCGCGGCCAGGTCCCCGGAGAGGCTGCGCGACCAGCCCTGGCACGACCAGGTCGAGGTCGTACGCGCGGACCTGACCGACCCCGACGCGGCGCGCCGCGCCCTCGACGGGGTCAAGGTCGCCTACTACCTGATCCACGCCCTGGGCAGCGGGCGGGACTTCGGCGAACGCGACCGCCGTACCGCCGAGCTGTTCGCCTCGGCGGCCGAGGACGCGGGCGTACGCCGGATCGTCTACCTCGGCGGCCTGGGGCCGACCGAGGGCGAAGGGGTGTCGGAGCACCTGCGCTCACGCCGCGAGGTCGGCGACATCCTGCTGGCCTCCGCCGTGCCGGCGGCGGTGCTGCGGGCCGCGGTCGTGATCGGCTCCGGCTCGGTGTCGTTCGAGATGATGCGGTACCTCACCGAACGCCTGCCGGTGATGGTCACGCCGAGTTGGGTGGGCAGCCGGATCCAGCCGATCGCCGTACGCGACGCGCTGCGCTACCTGGTCGGCTGCGCGTCGCTGCCGCCCGAGGTCGACCGGGCCTTCGACATCGGCGGCCCGGACGTGCTGACGTACGAGGAGATGATGCGCAGGTACGCCGTCATCGCCCGGCTTCCCCGGCGCCTGATCCTCCCCGTCCCGGTGCTCTCGCCGCGCCTGTCCAGCCTGTGGGTCGGCCTCGTCACGCCGGTTCCGGGTGGCCTGGCGCGCCCGCTGGTGGAGTCGCTGCGCAACGAGGTCGTCTGCGCGGAGCACGACATCGCCCAGTTCGTCCCTGACCCGCCGGAGGGGCTGATCGGCTTCGAAGAGGCCGTACGCCTGGCGCTGAAGCGCATCGGCAACGCCGACGTCGCGACCCGATGGTCGTCGGCGTCGGTGCGGGGGGCACCGAGCGACCCGCTGCCGACCGACCCGGACTGGGCCGGCGGCAGCGTCTACACCGACATCCGCGAGTCGCCGGTGGAGGCGTCGCCGGAGGCGCTGTGGGCGGTGATCGAGGGCATCGGCGGCGAGCACGGCTGGTACTCCTGGCGTCTCGCCTGGGCCGTACGGGGTCTCGTCGACCGGCTGGCCGGCGGCGTCGGGCTGCGGCGCGGCCGTCGCGACCCGAACCACCTGCGCGTCGGCGACTCGCTGGACTTCTGGCGCGTCGAGGAGCTTCAGCACGGCCGCCTGCTGCGGCTGCGCGCGGAGATGCTGCTGCCCGGCCTCGCCTGGCTCGACCTGTCGGTGGACATCCGGGAGGACCGCACGTGGTTCCGGCAGCGGGCGCTGTTCCACCCGCGCGGACTGCTCGGCCAGCTCTACTGGTGGTCGGTGTGGCCGTTCCACGGGATCGTCTTCGGCCGGATGCAGCGCAACGTACGCCGCGCGGCCGAGACGGAGGGGCCGGCCACCCGCCCCGCCCTGTCCGGCAAGCGTTAAGGCCTGTTTCGCCCGGCCGCGTGCTTCTACTCTTGGCGCGTGACGGATTTCTTCGCCGGTGTCGGCTATTTCACCCGTGGGATCGCGTGGGCGGCGCGCCGGCCGCGCCAGTGGCTGTTCGGGCTGATCCCGGCGGTGATCGTCCTGGTGGTCTACATCGCGGGCCTGACCTTCCTCGGCGTGTACGACGCGGACCTCGCGCGCACGCTCACGCCGTTCGCCGACCACTGGTCCAGCGGCCTGCGCGACGTCACGCGGGTCCTGGTCGGGATCCTGGTGCTCGGCGCCGCCGCCATGATCGCCATCGTGACCTTCGTGGGCGTCACGCTCGTCGTCGGAGCGCCCTTCTACGAGAGCATCGCCGGGCGGGTGGAGGAGAGCGAGGGTGGCCTGCCGCCGGAGGCCGCCGTGCCGCTGATCAAGCAGCTCGTGCACGGCATCGGCGACGCCGTGATCGTCGGGCTGATGACCACGCTGTTCGCGCTGCTGTTCTTCGCGCTCGGGTTCGTCCCCGCGGTGGGGCAGACGGTCGTCCCGGTCCTGGGCGCGTGCGTCTCGGGGTACTTCCTGACGTTCGAGATGACCTCGATGGCGTTCGAGCGGCGCGGTGTGCGGCGGAAAGAGCGGTTCGCCCTGATGAAGCGCAGTCGCGCGCTCTCTGTCGGGTTCGGGGTCACCGTCTTTGTGGTCTTCCTCATTCCGTTCGGCGCGGTTCTGGCCATGCCGGGAGCCGTCGCGGGCGGGACTCTGCTAATGCGGGAGAGGCTGGCCGGGAGGGACGTTCTCGCAGGTCAGGGCGCTGTGGCGGGTGAGGTGCGGCGGTGAAGAGTTAACGGTCAGGCCACATCCCGGTCAACAACACGTTGTCGGAGCGTAATTGAGGCCGTAAGCGGGAAATGTTGATCTTCACGTAACCTGTGCGGCATGTCGGATCAGGGGGACGCCGGGCAGTGGCGCCCGGCCAACAGGCAGAACGAGCACTCAGCGCCCGATGACGACGTGACGGGCCCCATTCCCGTCGTGCCGCAAGACGAGGCTGAGCAGGGCTTTCCGCCGCCGAGCGGTCTGTCCGACCCGTGGTCCTCGGCCGACGAGGAGCCGGCGGGCGGGTTCCCGAGCGTGCCCGCCGAGCCTTCCAACGGCTACTCCTCGCGGGCGCCGTTCGAACCGGCCGACCCGTCCCCGGCGAGCCCGGAGCCCGAGGCGCAGGACGACGACGTGTGGAAGCCGAAGGACAAGCCCGCCGACGACGAGCCGGCCGAGCCCGCTCCGACGTACGGCATGGACGCCTACGACACCCGCCCGTTCGAGCAGGAGCCCGCCGAGGAGAAGTCCTCCTTCGTGTACGAGGCTCCGGCGGACGACACGCCGTCGTATGAGTTCCCGGAGGAGCCGCGGCCGGAGGAGTCGTCCTTCTACGCGCTGCCTCCGCAGGAGCGCCGCCGTTCCTCGGGCGAGGCGACCTTCGGGTACGCCGACGACGCGTACGGCGCGCCGCGCGGCCCGGACGCCATGTCCGCCGAGGCGCCGCCGGCCCCGCGCGGCCCGGAGGCGCCCGAGGACAACGACGAGGAGTTCTTCGCCCAGGACGGCCACCCGCCGATGTGGGACAAGGTCGTCGCGCCGACGGGCCCGCCGCCGAAGCCGGGCAAGCCGAGCAGCGGCAACATCAGGCTCCCCGACTGGATGCGCGACGAGAACAACGCGCAGGGTACGGGCGGCCCGCCGCCCGGCCCGTCCGACGGCTACGACGAGGACGGCGGGTCCAGGAAGGGCCTGTACGCCGGCCTCTCCCTGCTGGTCGCGGGCCTGCTGGCGGTCGGCGCCGTCTACGTCATGCGCGGCGGCGGCGACTCCAAGGACGCCTCTCACACCGCCTCGCCCGGCAGGTCGTCCACGAAGGCACCGAAGACGCCCGCCTCGCAGCCGCCGGTGGACCTGGGGCAGCAGAAGCCGCTCGGGCGGTTCAAGGGCGTCCACACGACCACGGTGAGCCGGATCACCGACACGAAGGCGGGCCTGTCGTACCCGAGGTTCGGGCGGCCGTGGGCCCTCGCGCCGAAGACCAGCCCGATGTCGGAGCTGGGGTTCAACCTCAGCCAGTTCGCCGTCACCGAGAAGGCCGCGGGACACCCGAAGCGCTGGGCGCGGCTCATGAGCGCGCCGCTCGGCGGCGCGGAGAAGAGCGCGTGGAGCGGTCCGGGCAGCGAGCGGCAGGCCGCGACCCTGGCCGCGTCGTCGTACGAAGCGCGGATGTACGGGTTCCGGCACCGGAAGAAGCTGCTCGCCTCGCAGCCGCTGGACATCGCCGGTCACAAGGGCTGGCTGGCCGCGTACTACCTGACCTACCAGCGGCCCGGCACCAAGGCCACCGGCGACGTCGTGGCGGTGGCGGTGGTGAACACCGGCAAGGCGGAGCCCGGCGTGCTGTTCATGTCGGTTCCCAACACCGACCGGAAGCTCTGGCCGGACGTGAACTACGTGGTGCGTCAACTCAGGGTCATGTGAACCGAATCGCATTCCAATTCGCGCCGGACGGCCTCTAAGGTAGGCCGCAAGAGGGATGTCGCGAATGGGGTGCTGAGATGGGCATTGGGCTGACCGAGGAGCACGACGCACTGGCCGACGCGGTCCGTGGGTGGGCGGAGCGGAACGCGCCCGTCGGTGTCGTACGCGCGACGCTCGACGCCGACGAGGAGAGACGCCCCGACTTCTGGGCCGGCCTCGCCGAGCAGGGCCTGCTCGGCCTGCACGTGCCGGAGGAGTTCGGCGGGCAGGGCGCGGGCCTTCTTGAGCTCGCGGTCGCCCTGGAGACCCTCGGGCGCGCCGCCGTGCCGGGCCCGTTCCTGCCGAGCGTGCTCGCGAGCGCCGCGCTGCTGCGCGCCGACGAGTCCGCCAAGGCGCGCGCCGAGCTGCTGCCCGGCCTCGCCGACGGCACCAGGATCGGCGCGCTGTCCCTCGCGTCCGGCCTGACCGGACGGCACACCGGCGAGGGCCTGACGATCAGCGGCACGGCCGAGCCGGTGCTGGGCGCCGGGCTCGCCGACGTGATCGTCATGCCGGTGACCAGCGAGAACGGCGAGACCTGGGTGGCCGTCGACGCGGACCTGCTGACGATCACCACGCTGAAGAGCCTCGACCGCACCCGCCGGGTGGCACGCGTGGAGGCGGACGACGCGGTCGTCCCCGCCGACCGGATCCTGCCCGGCCTGCAGGGTCAGGAGGTCCTCGACCTCGCTGCCCTGCTGTTCGGCGCCGAGGCGGCCGGCATCGCGGCCTGGTGCGTCGACACGGCGTCGGGCTACGCGAAGGTCCGCGAGCAGTTCGGCCGCCCGATCGGCCAGTTCCAGGGCGTCAAGCACAAGTGCGCCCGGATGCTCATCGACCTGGAGAAGGCCCGCGCCACCGTGTGGGACGCCGCGCGCGCCTCCGACGACCCGGCCGAGGAGTCCGGCTTCGCCGCCGGCGTCGCGGCCGTGGTCGCCCCGGACGCCGCGCTGCGGTGCGCGCGCGACTGCATCCAGGTGCTCGGCGGCATCGGCTTCACCTGGGAGCACGAGTCCGGGATCTACCTGCGCCGCGCCTCGACCCTGCGGGTGCTCCTCGGCCCGGCCAAGGACTGGGCCGCTACGGTCGCGCTGCTCGCGCTCGACGGCGTACGCCGCGCGGTCGAGGTGGAGCTGGACGACGACACCGAGCCCCTGCGGAACCGGATCCGCGCCGAGGTCGAACAGCTCGCCGCGATCAAGGAGGACAAGGCGCGCAACGCCACCATGGGCGACGGCGGCTGGGTCTTCCCGCACCTGCCCACGCCGTGGGGCAAGGCCGCCTCGCCGATGGAGCAGGTGCTCATCCACCAGGAGCTGCGCGCGGCGAAGGTGAAGGGCCCCTCGCTCGGCATCGGCGCGTGGGTGGTCCCGTCCCTGGTCAGCTACGGCACCCCGGAGCAGCAGGAACGCTTCCTCGCGCCGACCCTGCGCGGCGAGATGGTCTGGTGCCAGCTTTTCAGCGAGCCGGGCGCCGGCTCGGACCTGGCGTCGCTGCAGATGAAGGCCGAGCGCGTCGAAGGCGGCTGGAGCCTCACCGGCCAGAAGATCTGGACCTCGATCGCGCAGCACGCCGAGTGGGGCATCTGCATCGCGCGTACCTCCACCGAGGCCAAGAAGCACGACGGCATCACGTACTTCCTCGTCGACATGAAGGCGCAGGGCGTCGACGTACGCCCGCTGCGCGAGCTGACCGGCGAGGCCATGTTCAACGAGGTGTTCCTCGACTCGGTGTTCGTACCGGACGACCGTGTCGTGGGCGAGGTCGGCCAGGGCTGGAAGGTCGCACGGAACACCCTCAGCAACGAGCGCGTGCAGCTGTCCAGCGGTTCCGGGCTCGGCGCGGGCACCAGGGAGCTGCTGAACTTCTTCAAGGGCAAGACCCTCGACCCGGTGCGCCGCGGCGAGCTCGGCGCGTACCTGTGCGAGGGCCAGGCCATCGACCTGCTCGGCCTGCGGCTCACGCTGAAGCAGATCTCCGGGCACGAGCCCGGCGCCGAGGCGAGCGTGCGCAAGCTGCTCGGCGTGCAGTACAACCAGCAGGTCGCCGACTTCCTGTGGGAGTCGCAGGAGGCCGCCGGTGCCATCGAGGACCTGAGCGGACCCACCGGCATCTGGGCGCGCTACATGCTGTTCAGCCGGTCGATGACGATCTACGGCGGCACCACGGAGGTGCAGCTCAACGTCATCGCCGAGCGGATGCTCGGCCTGCCGCGCGACCCGGAGCCCGGCAAGTAGCGCTCAGCGCCCCGCCCGTACGTCGACCGCCGGGCGGGGCACGGTCGCGGGCCGCGCGGGCGCACGCCGCTTGCGGGGCAGCCAGAACAGGGCGGCGGTGATCGCGGCGAGCCCCGCGAGCCGCAGCCCCAGGCGCCCGGCGTCGGCGGGGAGGCGCTCGCCGAAGACCACCGTGCCCGCCACCACCGTGTACAGGGTCGAGATGACGCTCGACACCGGCGCGACGATCGAGGCGCGCCCGCGCTGGAGGGCCGTCTGGAAGACCACGAAGCCCGACACCGTGACCGGGGCCAGCAGGTACAGGTACGGCGACACGAGCGCCGAGCGCGCGATCGCCGACGGGCCGTGGAAGTCGATCGACGCCGACAGGCCCTTGGTGATCATGCCGGTGACGCCGTAGACGATGCCCGCCGCCAGGCCGTACGGGACGTCGCCGGCCGGGCGCCGGTGACGGCCGCGCCGCCCGTGGCCCGACCGTGCCGCCGCCGCGAAGACGGCCAGGCCGAACAGCGTCGAGGGCAGGGCCACGGTCAGCACGCGCAGCACGTGCCCGCCGTCGCCCGCGGCGTCGGTGCGCGCGTCCAGCGACGCCACCACGAAGACCACGCCCGCCGTGATGCCGGCCAGGCCGATCCACTCGTGCGAGGTGAGCCGTTCGCCGAGCACGGTCATGGTCAGCAGCAGCAGGAACGCGATGCCGGAGGAGAACACCGGCTGCGCGACGGTCAGCGGGATGCGCGTCAGCGCGACGAGCTGGCTGGACAGCCCGATCAGCATCATCGCGAACCCCGCCATCCAGCCCGGGTTGGTCAGCAGGACGCGTGCCAGGCTCACCGGCGCGCGGATGTTCAGCGGGGGCATCGTCGCCAGCGCGCGCTTCTCCACGACGAACGCCGAGTTGTAGAGAAGGGTCGTCACCAGGGCGAGGACGACGCCGAGGATCACCGGGCGATCCGGAGGTCGCCGGCCGGGACGATCGAGCCGTACGCCGCGAGGAAGGTGTCGGTGAACGCCTCGGCGGCGTCGTCGTCGAACAGCGCGCGCCGGTAGCGGAACGTCAGGTGCAGGCGCCCGCCGACCGTCACGATCGTGAGCGACAGGCCGCGCGGCATCGGCGCCGGGCCCGAAACCCAGATCCCGTGCGCCTCCCCGGCGTCGCCGAAGTTCAGCGGGTCGCGGAAGTGACCCCAGTTGGACAGCTTCGCGGTGTCGGTGAACGGCGTGAGGACCCGGCACATCGGCCCGGCCATCCGCCGTTTGACGCCGACGGGCAGCCACCCGGGCGCCATCACCGGCCCCATCAGGCCGATCGCGGAGCCCGGATTGCTCTTGGCGGCATGCGTGCGCTCGGCCACCAGCGCGACCAGCCGCGCGGGGTCGGCGCGGTCGTCCGCGTCCATCGCGACGGTGGCGAGCCGCGACAGGTTGCCCAGGCCGTCCGCGTCGCCGGCGCGCGCGTTGATCGGCATGGTGACCCGCACGGTGTCGGCCGGGCGGCCGCAGGAGGCGTTCCAGCGCGCGACCGTCAGCCCGAACGCCGCGATGAGCAGGTCGTTCACGGTGGCGTTCGGGTCCAGGGCGGCGCGCTGTTCGCGGCTCGGCCGCTCGACCCTGACCAGCCGCAGCCCGTACCCGGGCCCCGGCGTCGCGGTCCGCGGCGCGATCCGCGCGGGCCGTACGGGGAGATGGCTCTTCTTCGGCGGCGGTGCCGGTGGCGGCTCGGCCGCCGGAGCGGGCGGTACGGGGCCGGTCGCCTCGGGCTCGCCGGAGCAGCCGCGTGCGACCGCCTCGATCAGGCGGATGCACGAGACGCCGTCGAGCGCGGCGTGGTTCGCCGACAGCAGCAGCACGTCGCCGTCCGGACCCGACGCGACGCGGAACCGCAGCGGCGGCGACGTCTCCAGCGGCGGCGCCTCGGCCAGGAAGCTCTCGCGGTCGCGCGCCAGCTCGGCCTCGGTCGACCAGCGCGACGCGCTGAGCGGGTCGGTGTCCGGGACGTCCGGGACCTCCCACCGGTACCGCCGGTCGCCGGCCCGCGACGGCGCCCGGCGTACGCGGGCGCGGGGGTGCGCGGCCAGCGCGGCGCCGATCGCCGAGCGCAGCAGGGCGTGGTCGAGCCGCCCCGGGAGGTGCGCTTCGAGGTGGATGCCGTTCGGCTCGCCGGGACGGTCGAAATAGCAGCCGATCTCGTCGACCGCGCTGAGTTCGATCACGTCCGCCGCGCCTCCACGAGCAGGATGCTGGCGGCGGCGGGCCAGTGGCACATCAGCCGGTCCAGCGGGCGCATCGGGCGTGGCACGTCGTGGTACGGCGCGCCCGCGACGCGCTCGCAGCTGAACCCGCGATCGGTCAGGAACTCCGTGAGCGCGCGCTTGGTGAACATGTGCAGGTGCCCGACGACCTGCGTGCCCGGCCGCCCGTAGATGCCCCGCAGGCTGACCTCGGAGAAGATCGGCTGTACGCCGAGGGCGAGCAGGCCGCGGTTGAACCAGGCGGCGAGGTTCGGCGTGGACAGCAGCAGCGTGCCACCGGGACGCAGCACCCGGTGGATCTCATCGATCGCCGAGTCGGTGTCCACGATGTGCTCGATGACCTCGCTGAGGATCACCAGGTCGGCGCCGCCGTCCGCGATCGGCAGGCCGGGCGCGTCGAGGCCGCCGCGTACGACGGTCAGGCCGAGGCCCTTCGCGTGGCGCAGCGCCATCATCGACCAGTCGACGCCGACGACCGTGTGCTCGCCGCGCGGCAGCAGCGCGGTGGCCTCGCCGTCGCCGCAGCCGATGTCGAGGATCACCTGCGAGCCCTGGGAGCGGGCGAGCACGTCCTCGACCATGCGCAGCTGGCGCTGCGCGCGGCCCGGGCCGGAGGCGACCGGCACCGCGGGGTTCTCGTAGAAGTCGCGCAGGGGCTCGGGCGCGGTCTCGGTGGTGGTCACCGCGTGCTCCCTTCGGCGGTACGTGCGAGGGCCTCGTCGATCGTGGTCAGGAAGGACCGGACCGATCCCTCCCAGCGGAGCCGCGTGGCGCGCTGCCGCGCTGCCTCGCCCATCGCGGTGCGCCGGCTCTCGTCGAGGGCCAGTGACGCCCACGCGGAGGCGAACCCGCTCTCGGTGCCGGTCAGCAGCCCGGTCTCGCGGTTCACGACGGAGTCGCGCAGGCCGGGGACGTCGAACCCGATGGTCGGGGTGCCGCGGATCGCCGCCTCGGCGACGACGATGCCCCAGCCCTCGATCAGCGCCGGGTGCAGCAGCAGCCACGAGGAGAACATCAGCCGGTTCTTCTCCTCCTCGGTGACCCGCCCGGTGAAGGTCACGCCGTCACCGGCCATCGCTTCGAGGCGCGCGCGCTCCGGGCCGTCGCCCGCGATGATGAGCCGGCCGCCGGTGACCGGGCGTACGCGCTCCCACAGCCGCAGGAGCATGTCGATGCGCTTGTAGTCGGCGAGCCGTCCGAACGCCAGGAACTGCGGCTCGGCCGAGCGCGGTTCCGGCGCGCCGGGCGGCTCGACGCCGTTGTAGAGCATCCGGATGCGGTCGCGGTCCACGCCGATCTGGGTCAGCCCGTCGGCGGTCGAGCCCGACACGGCGATCACCAGGTTGCGGCGGTGCGCCCACGGCATGACGCGGCGTTCGAGGAACCGGCCGACCGTGGAGACCGGCGGCGGGAAGCGGATCGACCACAGCTCGGTGTGCACGTGGTTGATCAGGCAGATGGTCGGTTTGCGCGCCCACAGCGGGGTCAGGAACGGCAGGCCGTTGCACACCTCGACGACGAGGTCGCAGTCGGCGATCCGCCGGGCGAACGTCCACGGCGCGCGCAGGAACTGGGTGTAGTTGCCGCCGCTGCGCACCACCTCGTAACCGCGCGGGGCCGACGGGCCTCCGCACAGCAGCGTCACCCGATCGCCGCGGGCGACCAGGCCGGAGGCGAGCTGGTCGACCAGCAGCTCCGAGCCGCCGGCGGCCGGGTTGGCCATGTCGCGGCCCGCGACGATCACGACGTGGCGTGACGAACCGGGTGGGCCGTCCGCCACCAGGTCCTCGACGGCTTCGACGACTTCAACGGCCTCTTCGACGTCCTCGACGGCCGTCGTGTACCGGGACAGCGGAAAATCCGGATCGGGTTCCATGGAGCCAACCTCCGCGGGCTCACGACGAGCCTGTCGGGATCTGTTCGGCGTACGGGGATCTTCGCGGCGTCATTCTCCGAGCGTTATTGATGAACTGTCAATACCGTCCACTCTGTTATTGACGATCAGTCAAGAGTGTTCTAGCTTTCCAAGTCACCACAGGCCTGACAACCAGTGCCCCCGCCCGGCCCGCTCCCACCAGGAGAGACCGAATGGCCCCCAGTGCCGTATCGACCGAGACGTCCACCCAGGTAGACGAGCCTGCGGCGGCGCCGCCCGGCCGCCTGCGCTCGCTCCAGCTGTTCCGCGCCTTCCGCAAGGAGCAGTCCGACCCGGAGGGCTTCTACTCGCTGCTGGCCGCCGACGCCGTCCAGCAGGTCGAGCGCCACATCGACCTGGCCGACCGCACCGTCGTCGACGTCGGAGGAGGCGGCGGCTGGTTCTCCGCGGCCTTCGGCCGTCGCGGCGCGCACACCCTGCTCGTCGAGCCCGACGTGGACGAACTGCGCAGCCGTGGCCGCCCGCGGCCCGGCTCGGTCGTCGGCGACGGCTACTGGCTGCCGCTCCAGGACGCGAGCGTCGACGTCAGCTTCTCCTCCAACGTGCTGGAGCACGTGAAGGACCCAGGCGGGTTCATCGACGAGATGGTCCGCGTCACCCGGCCCGGCGGGATCGTCTACGTCTCCTACACGCTCTGGTACTCGCCGTGGGGCGGGCACGAGACCTCGCCCTGGCACCTGTTCGGCGGCGAGTACGCCGCGCGCCGGTACGAGCGCGAGCACGGCAGGCCGCCCAAGAACCGGTTCGGCGAGTCGATGTTCGCGCTCGGCGCGACCCCGGTCCTGCGGCTGGCGCGGGCCCGCGAGGACGTCACGATCCTGGAGGCACGGCCGCGCTACTACCCGCGCTGGTGCGGCGTGCTGATGCGGATTCCGGTGCTGCGCGACCTGCTGGGCTGGAACCTCCTGCTCGTCCTGCGGCGAGACTCGTGACCGTCACGCTCGGACGGGACACGGAGACCGGCGACGGCGGACGTCCGCCGTCGCACGGCGACCGCGCCGGTGACACGCCGGGCGGCCGGGTCGGCCGCCGCTGGCCGGCGCTCGTCTGGGTGTGCGCGTTCGCGCTGCTGGCCTGCCACGACGCCGGGCGGATGACGTTCGACACCAAGCTCGGCGTCAACATCGACCCGGTGGGCTTCTACGCGCGCCTGTGGCACCTGTGGAACCCGCTCCAGTGGTTCGGCGGCCTGCAGGACCAGTACATCGGCTACGTCTTCCCGATGGGTGCCTTCTACCTGCTCGGCCACCTCCTGCACGCGCCGATCTGGATCACCGAGCGGCTGTGGATGTCGCTGCTGGTCACGGCCGCCTTCCTCGGCCTCGTACGCCTCGCCGAGGCGCTCGGGATCGGCTCGCGGCGCACCCGGCTGCTCGCCGGGGTGATCTTCGCGCTGTGGCCGACGTTCACGATCCTCGTCGGGTCCACGTCGGCGGCGATCGTGCCCGGCGTGCTCGCGACGTGGGCGGTGCTGCCGCTGCTCGACCCGGCGCGTACGGCGCGGGTCGCCGCGATGCGGTCCGGCGTCGTCGTGCTCTGCATGGGCGGCGTCAACGCCGTGTGCACGCTCGCCGCGATCGCGCTCCCCGGCATGTACATCCTGACCCGGCCCGGCCCGCGCCGCTGGCGGCTCACGCTGTGGTGGAGCCTCGCCGTGCTGCTCGCCAGCCTGTGGTGGCTCGTACCGCTGCTCTACCAGGGCAAGTACGGCGCGGACTTCCTGCCCTACATCGAGCAGGCGGTCAACACCACGCAGACCACCGCCGGCGCCGCCACGCTGCGCGGCAGCGGCAACTGGGTCGCCTACCTGGGCCTCGGCGGCCCGTGGCTGTCGGCGGGATGGCAGCTCGTCAACTCGCCGTGGCCGATCGTCGCCTCGGCGGTGGCCGCCGCGACCGGCCTCGCCGGGCTGGCGCGCCGCGACCTGCCCGAGGGGCCCTGGCTCCGGCTGACGGCGGGCCTGACGACGCTGATCATGATGGCCGGGTACTGGGGGCCGCTCGGCGGCCCGTTCCAGGTCACCGTGCACCACCTGCTGGACGGCCCGCTCGCGCCGCTGCGCAACGTCTTCAAGTTCGAGCCCGCGCTCGCCGCCACGCTGGCGCTGGCCATGGCGCACGTGCTGACCCGCGTACGCCTGCCGTGGCCGCGCCTCCAGCCCGTCGCCGCGACGGTCCTCGCGCTCGGTGTGCTCGCCGGGCTCGGCCTGCCGTACGTGTCCGGCTCGATCCTTCAGCCCGGGGCGTTCAAGAAGGTCCCGGGGTACTGGCAGCAGACCGCGTCGTTCCTCAAGAAGAGCAGCCCGCGGAACACCGCGCTCGTCGTCCCGGCCGACTCCCACGGCCTGTACGCCTGGGGCAAGCCCATCGACGACCCGCTCGAACCGCTCGCGCGCTCGCCGTGGGCCCAGCGCGACCTGGTGCCGTTCACGGGCGGCGGCGTACGCGACCTGACCGACGCGGTCGAGCACGCCATCGGGTCGGGCGCGCCGTCGCCGGGCCTGCCGGCCTTCCTCGCGCGGGCCGGCATCCGGTACGTCGTCGTGCGCAACGACCTGGACTCCACGCTCTTCGACCACGTGCCCACGCAGGTCGTGCACCGGACGCTCGACGCGTCGGGCTTCGTACGCGCGGCGTCGTTCGGGCCGTCCACGCTCAACGCCGACTTCGGGCGCGGTACCTCGTCGTCGCTTGAGTCGATCATGCCGGCGTACCCGGCCGTCGAGGTCTTCCAGGCCGCCGACCCGCGCCTGCGCCCCGCCGGCCCGGCCTCCGTCGCGCCCACGGCGGCCACCGCCGTCGACAGCAGCGGCCCCGCCTCGCTGCTCCAGCTCGCGAACCAGGGGCTGCTCGGCTCCGAACCCGTCGTGTCCGGCGACCAGCGCACCGGCTCCGCGCCGGCCGCGCGCGCGTACGTCACCGACGACCTGCGCCGCGGCGACACCGTCTTCGGCCTGATCGGCCGCAACACCTCCTACACGTACACGCCGACCGAGAAGAACCCGCCCGACGACCCGCACCGCGGCGCGGGCCTCGCTCCACGGCAGCTCCTGCCGCCCGGCGGCCGGCAGACCGTCGCGGAGCTGAGCGGCGCCGCGAAGGTGACCAGCTCGTCGTACGGCTCGTGGCTGTGGCAGATGCCGGAGTACGACCCGGTCAACGCCTTTGACGGCGACCCGTCGACCGCGTGGGCCGAAGGCCGCCCGGACGCCCCGAACGGGCAGTGGACCGAGATCGCCTTCGACCGGCCGATGAACCTGTCCGGCCCGCTCCAGGTGCGGCTGCTCGCCGACGGCAGCACCCGCCAGATCGCCGGGAACCTGACGGTCACGACCGACGCCGGCCGCGCGGTCACCTCCGTCCGCCCGACCGATGCTCCTCAGCCGCTGAACGTCCCCGCCGGCACCACCCGTACGCTGCGGGTCACGCTGGGCGGGGTCCACGGCGGCGTACGAGGCGGGTCCGGCGCGGGAATCTCCGAGGTCACGATCCCGGGCGTCCAGGTACACCGGTACCTGCGCTCCGACGACGACCCGGCGTCCCACGGCGCGGGCTCGGCGGCGTACTCCTTCCACCGGGACGCGGGCTCGCCCCTGGGCATGCCTCCGGCGCCGGAACGAAGCCTCATGCGCGAGTTCACCGCGGACCAGGAGCGCACGGCGGGCGTACGCGCGTCCGCGGTCGCCGTACCGGGCTCCGCCCTCGACGCCCTGGTGAGCCGGCACGCGGGGAAGGCGCGCGCGACGCTTCACGTCTCGGCGGACTCGACCTTCGCGTCGTCACCGGCGCTGCGCCCGCAGAACCTTCTGGACGGCAGCGACGCCACCGGCTGGATCGCCGACCGCCCCTCGGCGACGCTGCACCTGGCCTGGAAGGGCAGTCGCCGTCTCGACGAGCTCCAGCTCGCCCCCGCCGCCGGCATGGCAGCCGCGCCGAGCCGCATCCGCGTGAACGGCCGGGAGCTGAACGTCCCGGCCGACGGAGACGTACGCTTCCCGTCGATCGTCACGGACCACATCGACCTGGCCTTCACGAAGGCACGCCCGCTGAACGCCTACAACGCGATGACGGGAACCGCCGACCAGCTCCCGGTCGGCCTGGCCGAGATCCGCGTCCCGGGCCTGGCGGGCCTGACCACCGGAGCCCCGACCCCGTCCACGAAGTTCACCCTGCCGTGCGGCAAGGGCCCGGACCTCGTGCTGGACGGCCACCGGTACCCGACGAGGACAGCGGGCACCTTCGGCGACCTGACGTCGTACCGCCCCCTGCCGGTACAGACCTGCACCAAGGGCGAGAAGGTGAACCTGTCCGCCGGCCCCCACCGCCTCACCTCCCCGGCCACCGGCCCCTTGGCCATCACCGACCTGAGCCTGGACACCACCCCCCAGCCGACCCCGAACCCCGGCGCGAGCCCGGCCACGAAGTCCGGTGCCAGGCCTGGCACGAAGCCGGCCGCCTCGTCCGGCACCAGGCCGGGCACCTCGTCCGGGGCTCGCCCGGCCACCTCGGCCGACGCGCGGCCGGTGGCGGCGGCGCGTTCGCTGCGGGTCGGGTCCTGGGGGGCGGAGAAGCGCAGCATCACGGTCGGCGCGGGCTCCGAGTCCTACCTTGAGGTCCACGAGGCCGCCAACCTGGGCTGGACCGCCACGCTCGGCGGCCACCGCCTGCGCCCGGTGACGCTGGACGGCTGGCAGCAGGGCTTCGTCCTGCCCGCCGGCGCCGGTGGTGCCGTGCGGCTGACGTTCACCCCGGCGGCGGGCTACCACCTGGCACTCATCGTGGCCGCCACGGCCGTCGCCGTCCTGCTCGCCCTCGCCCTGCTCGCCGCACGCCGCCGCCCCCGCGACGGCACGTCCGCCGACCACGACGGTGCCGCTCACGCCGGGCCCGGCGAGGGGAGCGACCGGGACGCGAGCGTCCACGCCGCCTCGGCCGACCACGGCGTCGCCGTTCAAAGCGGGCCAGGTGACAGGCGGGGCGTTCACGCGGCCACGTCCACCGGGCGCGTCGCCGGGTGGATCGGGCTGGCCGGGGTCGCCGGGCTGCTCGTCGTCGTCGGCGGGGGCATGGCCCTGGCCGTTCCGGTGGTCGCGCTGCTCGGGTGGTGGCGGCCTCGGTGGGTGCCGTGGCTGGCGTTCGGGGCCATGACGGTGGCCGGGGTGTTCGCGGCGGCCGGTGCGCGTCCGGGTGTCGTACACGGGACCGGGGTGTTCGGGGCGCCCGCGCAGGCGGCGGCGCTCGTCGCGCTCGCCGCCGCGCTCACGCCGCTCGTCCACACGCGTAGGAAAAACCAGCACTGAGAGAGGATCCGCGATGCTCGAAGAACGCCTGCTCCGCATCCTGGCCTGCCCGATCGACAAGGAGGCGCTGCTGCACTTCCCCGACGACGACGTGCTCTACAACCCGCGGCTGCGGCGCAGCTACCGGGTGGAGACCGGGGTTCCGGTGCTGCTGGCCGACCAGGCCGAGGCGGCCGACGGCGACCGGCACCGCGAGCTCGTCGAACGTGCCGCGCTCGGCGAGGCCGAGGCGACTCTGGGCCGGAGCGCGCCGGACGTCGTCGGCGACACGCCGGTCTGAACAGGGGTCAGGTGTGGGCGCCTTCCGCCGTTTCCACGAACGCGAAGAAAAGGTCGCACAGGACGGTCTCCAGGGCCTCGCGGTGCGGGACGCCGTGGCGTACCCAGTCGCAGAGCATGCTCTCGGCCAACGCCACCCAACCCGGCATGAGGGTGCGCAGCGGGTCGCGGGGCGCGCCGTTCACGCAGGCGAGCAGCATCCGGGTCACGGTGCGTCTCAGATCCTCGCGGAACCGCTGTTCGACGTCGGAGAAGGCCTCGGCGGACAGGTAGAGGTGGCCGCTGGGGTTCGCGGTGAGGCCCTCCAGGTAGGCGCGCAGCACGTAGCGCAGGCGGCCGGGGGTGTCCTCGGGGCCGTCGCGCACGACCGTGTCGACGGCGTCGTCCACGGTCTGGTGGAGGGCCGCCAGGTAGATGCCGAGTTTGCTTCCGTAGCGGCGGTAGCACTCGCCACCTGGCACCCCGGAGGCCAGCGCGATGTCCTCGAGCGAGACCTCTTCGTAGGAGCGTGCGGTGAACATGTCCATGGCCGTGGCGACCACGGGCCGGAGATTCGTGTCCGGCGGGGAGTCGGTCACCCGCGTCACCCTAGAAAGAGTCTTGACATACGGTCAATAGCGCGACACGACGTTTAACTGCGTATTGATCTAGATGACTGAGGTGTAAAGACACATGCTCAGGGGTCGCATCCTCGCTCGCCGGCTCGCCTCGCGCGCCCTGGTGATCGCGGCCCTGCTGTCCCCTGCCGCCTGCGCCGACGACAGGCCGGAGCCCCCCGCGCCGTACGCCGCGATGAACGCGCGCTGGCAGCACGCCGGCGACACCGCGGGGCCGGGCCAGTGGAACGGCGCCGACGGCACCAGCTCGACGGTGCTGCCGGACGGCCGTGTCGCCTGGTTCTTCTCCGACACCTACCTCGGGCCCGTGAAGCCGGACGGGTCGCGTCAGGGCGACGGCTTCGTGCGCAACTCGCTGGTCGTGCAGGACGGCGACCGGCTGACGACCGTACGCGGCGCCACGCCGGTGCGCCCGCCGTGGGGCGTGCCCGGCTGGTACTGGGCCGGCGCCGGGCACCTGGAGAACGGCCGGCTGGTGGAGTTCTACCACCGCTTCACCGGCTCCCTGGGCTGGGACTTCAGCGAGCAGAGCGTCGCGGAGGCGACGTTCACGCTGCCCTCGCTGACGCCGTCGGGCGTACGCGAGCTGCCGTCGCCGCCGGTGGCGCCAGGGCGTACGCCGGTCATGTGGGGGTCCGCGCTGTTCGACGACGGCGACTGGACCTACATCTACGGCTACCGCGCGCACCTGGACTCGCGCAGCCATCCCAAGTGGCTGACGATCGCACGCGCGCCGCGCGGCCATCTCGCCGACCTGCCGTCCTGGCGGTACGACACCGGCTCCGGCTGGTCGGCGGATCCGTCACGCACGGTGGAACTGCCGACGCGCGTGGACGCCGGGTTCGGCGTGGCACGCGTCGGCGGCGGATACGCGCTGATCACTCACCGTGCATCCGAGGGCCTCGGCGACGGCGCGCTCGTGGCCTACCTTTCGGACTCGCCGTACGGGCCATTTCGGGCCGGTGACAGTGCGGTGATCTATCAGGCGCCCGAGCCTCGCGCCGGCGCGTACGTCTACGAGGCGCGGGTGCACCCGCAACTGGACGGTCACGGCCGGGTGATCGTGTCCTACAACGTCAACTCCGACCTGGTGGACGCCTCGTGCGTGCCCCAGAACATCCGGCAGGCGAGCGTGTACCGGCCGAGGTTCGTCTCGGTGCCCGTCGGGGCGTTCCGCAAGGGGTACGTCGCGCCTCCGGCGCGCGGCCCGACCACCGGGCCGGGTTGGTTCACCACCTGTCCGCGCAATCATTGACGAATTGTCAAATAGCCACTTAGGGTAGTCGCCATGGGAGCGGGACGGCGAAGCTGTGCCCATTCGCGGGGCAGCCTGTTCGTGGTGCCCGGAAACGGGTCGTCATGAGCGATGTCGATTACTCACCGCACACGGTGAGCCGATGATGACCGACGAGACCGCCGCACAGGAGGCTCTGCTGAGCGTGGCTCGCGACCAGCCGCCGACGCCGCGGGGCCGCCCGGCCCGTGGTCCCCGCCGCCGCATGGCGCCGGACGACCGGCGGCGCGCGCTGATGCTGGCGGCGCTCGACCTGTTCAACGCCAAGCCGTACGACCAGGTCTCGGTCGACGACATCGCCGCCGCGGCCGACATGTCGCGCCCGCTGCTCTACCACTACTACGGCGGCAAGCTCGGCGTCTTCCACGCCGCCCTCCGCCAGGCCGCCGCCGAACTGCTCGCGGTCGTACGCGCCGCCGCCGAGCGCTCGCCCGAGACCTGGCTGTCCTCCGGGCTCGCCGCCTACCTCGACCAGGTCGAGGCCAGCCCGGCCGGCTTCACCGCCCTGATCGGTCACGGGGGCGGCCCGGCGAGCGACGAGGGCGAGACGATCTCCGAGCGGCTGCGCGCCGACCTCCTCGCCCTGCTGATGGAGGGGCTGAAGCCTCCGAGCGAGCCGCCGATGCTGCGGTCCGTCATCAAGGGCTGGATCGGCCTCGTCGAGGTGATCAGCCGTCAGTTCCTGCAGACCGGCCAGCCGTCGCGTCCCGGGCTCGACCGCATTCTGGCGGACCTGTTCGACGCGTCCCTGCGCACCGCCGCGCGCAACGACGCGGCGGTGGGCGACGCGCTCGCCGACCGCACCTGGCAGTGACATACCGAATCCCGTTCGATTTGATCTAGGCTCGGAGCCGGCGGCGAATCTGCGGAGGCTGACGTGGGCATTGGGCTGACCGAGGAACACCAGGCGCTGGCGGCGTCCGTACGCGCCTTCACCGAACGCCATGTCACCCCCGCCGTCGTACGGGGCGCCGACGAGGACCGGCCGCCCTTCTGGCAGGCGCTCGCCGCCCAAGGGCTACTCGGCCTGCACCTGCCCGAGAAGCTCGGCGGGCAGGGGTACTCCCTCGTCGAGCTGGCCGTCGCCGTCGAAGAGATGGGGCGCGTGCCCGCGCCGGGGCCGTACGTGCCCACCGTGCTGGCGAGCGCGGTGCTGCTCGACGCGGACTCCTCGGTGATCGCCGACCTCGCCACCGGCGTGCGTACGGGCGCGGTCGGCCTCATCCGTGGCCTGACCGGGCGCCGTGACGGTGGTTCGCTGATCGTGGGCGGCATGTCCGGGCCGGTGCTCGGCGGCGCGTACGCCGACGTCCTCGTGCTGCCCGTCCAGACCGGCGACGGCGAGGAATGGGTGGTGCTGGACCGGACCCAGGTGACCGTCGAGCCGCTGACCGGCCTCGATCTCATCCGGGGCGTGGCGTCGGTGTCCGTGAGCGGTGTCACGGCTGTGCCGCTGCCCGGTGTGGAGGGCGACGGCGTGCGGCGGCTCGCCGCCGTGATCCTCGGCGCCGAGGCCTGCGGCATCGCCGGGTGGGCGGTCGACACGGCCGCCGCGTACGCGCGGACCCGCGAGCAGTTCGGCCGCCCGATCGGGCAGTTCCAGGGCGTCAAGCACAGGTGCGCGCGGATGCTCGTCGAGCTGGAGCGCGCACGCGCCGCCGTCTGGGACGCCGCGTACGCCGTCACGGCCGGCGACCAGGCGGCGTACGCCACCGGGGTCGCCGCCGCGCTCGCGCCCGACATCGCGGTCACGACGGCGCAGGACTGCATTCAGGTGCACGGCGGCATCGGCTACACCCACGAGCACGACGCCCACCTGTACTACCGGCGCGCGCTGACGCTGCGCGCCCTCACCGGCAGCGCCTCGGCCTGGCGCGCGGAGGTCGCCGCGCTCGCGCTGGCCGGCGCGACGCGTGAGCGCGAGCTCGACCTGCCCGCCGAGTCCGAGCCGCTGCGCCGCGACATCCGGGCGCGGGTCGCGGAGCTGGCGGCGCTGGACGGCGCCGAGCGCGTCGCCGCGCTGGCCGCCGGCGGCTGGGTGCAGCCGCACCTGCCCGAGCCGTGGGGGATGGCCGCGACGCCGCTGGAGCAGGTGGTCGTCCACCAGGAGCTGCGGGCGGCCGGCGTACGGCCCCCGGCGTTGATGATCGGCGCGTGGGTGGTGCCGTCCCTGGTCGCGTACGGCACTCCCGGGCAGCGGGAACGCTTCCTGCCCGCGACGCTGCGCGGCGAGATCCTGTGGTGCCAGTTGTTCAGCGAGCCGGAGGCGGGCTCGGACCTCGCCGGGCTGCGGACCCGCGCCGTACGCGCCGAGGGCGGCTGGAGGCTGTCCGGGCAGAAGATCTGGAACTCCCTCGCGCAGCACGCCCAGTGGGGCATCTGCGTCGCGCGCACCGACCCGGACGCCCCCAAGCACGCCGGTATCACCTACTTCCTCGTCGACATGGCGGCCGAGGGCATCGACGTACGCCCGCTCAAGGACCTGACCGGCGACGAGATCTTCAACGAGGTCTTCCTCGACGAGGTGTTCGTGCCGGACGAGATGGTCGTCGGCGAGGTGAACCAGGGCTGGAAGGTGGCCCGCAGCACGCTCACGGCCGAGCGCGTCAACCTCTCGACCGGCTGGCAGCTCGGCGGCGACCTGCCACGGCTCCTGGAGCTCGTGCGCGACCTCGGCCTCGACGAGGACCCGGTCACGCGCGACGGCCTCGGCGGGATCGTCGCGGACGCCCACGTGTTCGCGCTGCTCGGGACGCGCGCGACGCTCAAGCAACTGTCCGGCGTCGACGTGGGCGCGACCGCGAACGTCGGCAAGCTCGTCGGGATGGAGCACGGCCAGCGGCTCACGGAGTTCGGCTTCGGGCTGCTCGGCGCCGACGGCGCGCTCACCGGAGGCCGCGACGACGGGCTGCGGCGGCACTGGACCAGGCTGCTGCTGGCGTCGCGGGCGATGACGATCGGCGGTGGCACCACCGAGGTCAACCTGAACGTCATCGCGGAACGCCTGCTGGGGTTGCCGCGCGATCCCTGAAGCCGAGATAGGCCTGTCCGGTAGCGTTCGTCCCCTTATGCGACGACGGGACACGGGAATCGCGGCCGCTACCGGGCTGCTGCTCGGCCTCCTGGCGCTCGGTCCCGCGCTGGCCCCGGGGTTCGTGCTCGCCTACGACATGGTGTTCGTGCCGCATCCCGTCTTCACCGACGCGACGTTCGGGCTGACGGGCATGCTGCCGCGTCACGTGCCGAGCGACGCCGTGGTGACGGCGCTGTCCACGCTCGCGCCGTCCGACGTCGTCCAGAAGGCGATCCTGCTGGCGATCTTCGTGATGGCGTGCGTCTCGGCGGCCGTCCTCGTACCCGGGGAACGGCTCCTGCCCCGGCTCGTCGCCGGGGTCGTCTACGCCTGGAACCCGTTCGTCGCCGAGCGCCTGCTGCTCGGCCAGTGGGCGCTGCTCCTCGGGTACGCGGCGCTGCCCTGGGTGGCGACGGCCGCCGCGCGCGGTGACCCCCGGCGGCTCGTGCTCGCCCTGGCGCCCGCCGCGGTCGGTGGCTTCGCGGCCTGGTCGATCTCCGCGCTCGTCGCCGTGACCGTCGTGGCCTTCCGCGGGCGTACCGGCACCTGGCGGCCGGCGCTCGCCGCCGCCGGCGCGCTCGTCGTGGCCGCGCTGCCGTGGCTGGTGCCCAGCCTGCTGCGAGCGTCCGTGGTGCCGGCCGACCCGGCCGGGGTCACGGCGTTCGCGGCACGCGCCGACACGCCCTTCGGCACGCTCGGCAGCCTCCTGCTCCTCGGCGGCGGCTGGAACTCCGAGACCGTGCCGCCCGGCTACGGCAGCCCGCTCACCGCGGCCGTCTGGCTGGCCGTCGTGGCCGTCGCGATCGCGGCGTACCTGTTCGGCGGCAAGGGCCGTGGCATGGGCGTGCGCGGGCTCGGGATCGCCGCCGCCGCGGGCTTCGCCGTCGCCGCGCTCGGCGTGCTCGCGCCCAGCCTGCTGCGCGCCCTGATCGACGCGTGGCCCGCCTTCGCGGTGCTGCGGGACGGCCAGCAGTACGTCGCGCCGCTCGCGCTCGTCGTGGCGGCGGGCGCCGGCATCGCCGCCGACCGGCTGACACGCCCGGAGCTGGCGGCGCCGGCCCTGCTGATGCCGCTCGTCCTGCTGCCCGGCGCCGTGGGACGCCTGCACGCCGTGCACTACCCGGCGGACTGGGCGCGGGCACGCGCGGTCGTGGACGCCGACCCCGGCGACGTGGCCGTCCTGCCGTGGGAGTCGTACCGGAGCTACCCCTGGAACGGCGGGCGCCGCGTGCTGGACCCGCTGCCGCGCTACCTGCGCGCCCGGGTGATCGTCAACGACGGGGTGCGGGTGGGCACGAGCGGCGGCGGGGCGATCACGCTGGCCGCCGAGGACCCGCGCGCCCGAGAGCTGGACCCGCTGGTGCGCTCGGGCGCACCGCTGACCGGAGCCCTGGCCGCGCGGGGCGTCCGGTACGTCGCGGTGGACGCGCGGATGCCCGCCGGAAGCCTCGCCGGGGCCGACCGCGTCGTCACCGGTCCTGACCTCGCGCTCTACCGGATTCCGGGCGCGATGCCGAGCGGCGAGCGACCACCATCCGCCTGGCCTGCCTGGATTGCGGCTTTTATTACATTTGTGACATTCATCTGGTGTTCGCTTGTACTGGTGAGTAGATTCAGCGAACGATCACTGCCGAAGGAGACATGATGCGGATCGCCGTCGCAGCGCTGGCCGGACTGGTACTGGCCTTCCTGACCTCATTCGGGGTCGTGCGGGTGGTCACCACCTCCGAGCAGGACCCGGTCGCCAAGCCTCTGTACAACTACGGCTCGCGGTGACAGGTGAGCCCGGTGGGCTCGCCGCCTGAGGCGTTGCTGGACATCGTCGTTCCCGCCCGCAACGAGGCCGCGCGCCTCGAACGCGGACTGGAGACGCTGTCCGGCAGGCTTTCCGTCCTCCCGGTACGCGCCGCGATCCTCGTCGTCGACAACGGAAGCACCGACGCCACCGCCGACATCGTCCGCGCGTGGTCCGGGCCGGTGCCGGTGCGGCTGCTCCAGTGCGAGCAGCCGGGCAAAGGCGCCGCGGTGCGGGCGGGTCTGCTCGCCACGACCGCACCGTACGTCGGCTTCTGCGACGCCGACATGGCCACCGGGCTGGCCGCCCTGGACGACGTGCTCACCCTCCTCCGCCGCGGCCGTCAGGTCGTGGTCGGCTCCCGCCGTCACCCCGACTCGACCGTCGACGTGTACGGCCGGCCGCTCCGCCGCGTCGGCGCGCTGGCGTTCAACCGGCTCTGCCGCGGCCTCGCCGGGAACGTCTCCGACACCCAGTGCGGCTTCAAGTTCTTCCACGGCCCGATGGTGCGTGCGGCAGCCGCCGACCTGCGGACCTGCGGGTTCGCCTTCGACGTCGAGCTGCTCCTGCTCTGCCGCCGCCTCGGCGCCGACGTGGAGGAGATCCCCGTCGTGTGGCACGACATGCCGGGATCGACGTTCTCGATCAGCCGGCACGCGTACGGCTGCGTCCGTGACCTCGTGCGCATCGCCCTGATCGCAAGGCGGGACTACGGGGCCGCGCCGCAGGTGCTGCCCGTCGCCGACGAACTGCGCGCGGGATGACGGCGGGAGCACCGCGCCGCGTGAGTACCGTGGCGGTCGTGAACTGGCGCGATCCATGGCATCCGGAGGCGGGCGGCGCCGAGCGGTACGCCTGGGAGCTGGCCCGGCGGTTCGCCGCCGAGGGCCGCCGGGTCCGGTTCGTCACCGCGCGCGCCCCGGCCAGGCCCGTCGCTCCACCGTCGAGGGCGTGGAGTTCATGCGCCTCGGCGGCCGGTTCACCGTCTACCCGCTGGTGCTGGCCTGGACGCTCCTGCGCCGCCGGTCGTTCGGCGCCGTGCTGGACTGCCAGAACGGCATCCCGTTCTTCACCCCGTGGGTGCTGCCGCGCCGCGTGCCGGTGCTGCTCGTCGTCCACCACGTGCACGACCGGCAGTTCGGCGCGCACTTCCCGCCCTGGCTCGCGGCGTTCGGCCGCGTCCTCGAAGGGCCGGTGGCCCGCCGCGCGTACCGCCGCCACCGCAGCGTGGCCGTGTCCGCCTCGACGGTGACGGCCATGCGCGACCGCCTCGGCTGGACCGGCCCCATCGAGATCGTCCCGAACGGTGTGCTTCCCACACCGGACACTCCGGCGGCCGGCGGCGGCGAGCCCGAGCTCGTGTGCGTCAGCAGGCTCGTGCCGCACAAGCGCGCCGGGCGGCTGATCGACCTCGCCGAGCGTCTCCGCGTGCGCGTCCACCTCGTCGGGCGCGGGCCCGAGGAGGACTCCCTGCGCGCCGAGGTCGCCGCGCGCGGGCTCGACGACCTGGTCGTCCTGCACGGGTACCTGCCGGACGAGGAGAAGGCGGCCCTGGTCGCGCGTGCGCGCCTGCACCTCAGCGCCTCCAGCGGCGAGGGCTGGGGCCTCAGCGTGATGGAGGCGGCGGCCCTCGGCGTCCCGACCGTCGCGTACGACGTCGACGGGCTGCGCGACGCGGTGCGCGACGGCGAGACCGGCTGGCTCGTGCGCGACGGCGAGGAGCTGGCGGACGTCGTCGAGCGCGCCCTGAAGGAGCTCGCCGACCCTGAGCACCGGCGCCGTACGGCCGTCGCGTGCCGGGAGCGCGCGGCCGGGTTCGACTGGGACCGCAGCGCCGCGATGATGTCCGAGCTGATCGACACAGGATCGACCAACACCGCTGCGGGTCCATGGCGGCGGTGACCCACCCGGGTCCGCGTACGACCGGCGACGCCCCGTCCGCCGGATCCGACCCGTTCGACCCGAGGCTCCGCGAGCGCCTGCACGCCCTGCTGGGCTGCCTGGCGCTCGTCCTGCTCGCCACCGCGACCCGGCCCGGCCGCATCGTCGCGGACACCAAGATCGACATGGCGGTGAACCCGCTCGGCTTCCTCGGCCGCTCGCTGCACCTGTGGGACATCGAGCAGTTCGGCCAGTTGCAGAACCAGGCCTCCGGATACCTGTTCCCGATGGGCCCGTTCTACGCGCTCGGCCACTACCTCGGCCTGCCCGTCTGGATCACCCAGCGGTTCTGGCTCGGGGCGCTGCTGTGCGTGGCGTTCCTCGGCACGCGGCGGCTCGCGACGAGCTTCGGCATCGGCACCCCGGCCGGCCGCCTGCTCGGCGCCATGGCGTACGCCCTGGGCCCGCACGCGCTGGCCTCGCTCGGCACCAACTCCTCGGAGTACCTGCCGTCGGCGCTGCTGCCGTGGATGGTGCTGCCGCTGGTCACCGCCACCTCGAAGGTCGCCGACGGGTCGCCGCGGGGGAGCGGCCGCGTACGCGCCGCCGCACGCTCTGGGCTGGCCGTGGCCTGCTGCGGCGGCATCAATGGCACCGCCACCCTCGCCGTGCTCGTCGTGCCGTTCCTGTTCGTCCTCACGCGCCCGCGCCGCGGCGGCGCCGCCAAGGTGCGGCTGCTGGCCTGGTGGGGCGGCGCCGTGGCGCTCGCCACCGCGTGGTGGTCGGTCCCGCTGCTCCTGCTCGGCAGGTACGCCTTCTCCTGGCTGCTCTACACCGAGAAGGCGGGCACGACCACGTCGACGACCGGCCTGGTCGATGTCCTGCGCGGGGCCGAGCGCTGGGTCGACTACCTGGTCGTGGACGGCGGCGCGTGGTGGCCGCTCGGCCACATCCTGGCGACGAGTACGGTGCCGGTCCTGTTCACCGGCGCGGTCGCCGCGGCCGGCCTCGCCGGGCTGATGCGGTCTCGCCTGCCCGAGCGGGTGTTCCTGCTGCTCACGCTGCTCGCCGGGATCACGATCATGGTCGCGGGGCACGCCGGGCCGCTCGGGCCGCTGACCCGCGACCTGATCGACGGGCCGCTCGCGCCGTTCCGGAACCTGTACAAGTTCGACGGCCTCGTACGCCTGCCGCTGGCCCTGGGCATCGCCCATCTGCTCGCGCCCGCCCGCCGGTGGCGGTCCTGGCGCGCCGTCGCGGTCTCGGCCGCCCTCGCCGGGCTCGCGGTGCCCGCGCTCACCACCGGCCTGTCCGGCACCGGCGACTTCGGCGGCGTGCCGCAGTACTGGCGCGACGCGACGACCTGGCTCAACGCGCGCGCCGGCGAGCAGGGCGTCATCGCGGTCCCGGGCGCGCGCTTCGGCGAGTACGTCTGGGGCCGGCCGATGGACGAGATCACCCAGCCGCTGCTGAAGGCGCGCTGGGGCGAGCACCAGCTCGTCCCGGCCGGGTCGGCGGGCTTCAGCCGCATGATGGACGCCGTCGACCAGCGCATCACGAGCGGCGAGGGTTCCGCCGGGCTGAGCGAGGTGCTCGGCCGGATGGGCGTCCGGTACGTCCTCGTGCGCAACGACCTGCGCCGCGACGACCTTCGCGGTGCCTGGCCGGCCCGCGTGCACCAGGCACTGGACGACTCGCCCGGCATCCGGCGCGTCGCGTGGTTCGGCGACGTGCCGGTCGGCACGGACTTCCCCGACGACGCCGTCGGCAGCGTCGACCAGCCGTACGCGCCGGTGGAGATCTATGAGGTCCAGGGCGCAGACGACGTCGTCAGCATGACCGGCGCGGACCAGGCGCTGCGCGTGTACGGCGCGCCGGACGCGCTGCTCACCATGGCCGACAACGGGCTGCTGCGCGGCCGTCCCTCCTTCCTGGACGGCGACGAGCCCGCGGCGCCCGCGCAGTCCGTCGACACCGACTCCCTGCGCAAGGTCGAGCGCAACTTCGGGGAGCTGCGCGGCCAGACCTCGCCGACGATGACCGCCCCGGAGGAACAGAAGGTGCCGGGCCAGCGTCGCGACATCATCGAACCGGGCTGGGACCGCTACTCGACCGTCGCCCGCTACACCGGGATCGCGAACGTCACCGCCTCCACGTCCACGTCGGACGTCGACTCGATCGCCCAGCTCGACGACCCGTCGAGCCTGCCGTTCGCGGCGGTGGACGGCAACCCCTGGACCCGGTGGGAGAGCGGCGGCTGGAACGGCCCGCTCGGGCAGTGGCTCCGTGTCGACCTCCGCCGCCCGCTCGCGCCCGGGACCATCACGGCGTCGTTCGCGCAGGACCCGGCGCTGGGGCCGCCGCCCAGCCGCGTCGCGGTCGAGACCGAGCGTGGCCGCGTGGTGCAGAACGTCGCGCGCACGGCCGCCGCGCAACACCTGCGCGCACCGCCGGGCACGACGAGCTGGCTGCGGATCCGGATCCTCGGCCTCACCGCGAAACCGGCCGCGCACTCCTACGCGCGCGTCGCGATCCCCGAGCTGCGCGTCGCCGGAGTGAGCGCGGCACGCCACTACGTGCTGCCGCCGTCCACGGCGGGCGGCGCGATCGTCATGTCGCGCGCGGCCGGCCGGATGCCGGGGTGCATGCGGGGCTCGGTGCGCTGGGTGTGCTCGCCGGCGCTGCGACGCGAGGACGAGGAGCCGTACGGCTTCGACCGCGTCTTCACCGCACCCGCCGGCGCGACCGCCGCCCTGTCCGGCACCGCGGCGCTGACCGACACGTCGCTGATCGCCCGCTACACCGCCACCGACCCCCGGGTGAAGGCCACCGCCAGCTCGGTCGCGACGTCGGAGCCCGCCGGCATGCCGCGCTCGGCCTTCGACACCGACCCGGCGACGACCTGGGTCCCGGCCTTCGGCGACCGCGCGCCCTGGCTGTCGCTGTCGTGGGGCCGTGCCGTGAACGTCTCCCACGTGACCGTACGGCGGCCGTCCGGGTCCAGTGGCCTCCCGGACGTCCGGGTGGAGGGCGACGGCGGCCAGTGGCGCGAGGCCGCGATCGGCGACGACGGCGTGCTGGCGTTCAAGCCGATGCGGACGCGCACGCTGACGCTGCGGTTCCTGATCGGGTCGCCGCAGATCAGCGGGGTCGCCGTGCCGGGCGTCCCGCCGTTCGCGAGTCCTCCCACGGCGCCGATCCGGCTGCCGTGCGGCTTCGGCCCGAAGATGCGGCTGAACGGCACGGACGTGCCGACGAGGGCCACCGGCACGTACGCCGACCTGCTCGGCGGGCACTCCTTCCGGTTCACCGCCTGCCGGAACGTCAAGATCACCGCTGGTGCCAACGAACTGGACCCGGTGCCGTTCGACGCCTTCCGCGTCGACTCCGCCGTGCTCGACCCGGCGGGCGCCGTGGCCTCCGTACCGCGCGAGCAGCCGTCACCGGTGACCGTCACGCGGTGGTCGCCGGAGAACCGCTCGGTCCAGGTCGACGCGCGCCGCGACTCGTACCTGATCGTCAACGAGAACCTCAACGCGGGCTGGAAGGCACGGATCGACGGCCGCACGCTGCGCCCGGTCCGTGTCGACGGCTGGCGGCAGGCCTGGGCCGTGCCCGCCGGAACAGCGGGGACGGTACGCCTGACGTACGCGCCGGACCGCCCCTACAAGGCCGCGCTGCTGATCGGCCTGAACCTCTTGATCGTGCTCCTCATCGCCGCCCTGTGGCCGTCGGCCTGGCGCGCGGCCCCGCCGAGGCCTCCTTCGGACGGCCGGAAGGGGAAGGTGCGCGACGCCGCCGCGGTCGTGGCGGCCGCCGCCCTGGGCTTCTGGGTGAGCGGCCTCACGGGCGTCGCCGTGGCGGGCCTGGCCACGCTGGTGTTCGTCCTCGGCCCGCGCCGCCTGCTGTCAGCGTGGGTCCCGATCGCCGCCATGCTCGCCGCCACCGCCTCGGCCGCCGTCGCCGCGCGCCCGGAGCTCGCCACCGCCCACGCCCGCCCGCTCCTCGCCGAGGCGCTCCCGCAGGCCCTCTGCCTGCTCGTCGTCGCCCGCCTGCTCGTCGCCCTGCGCGGCGTTCCGCTTCCGGTGGGACAGGCGGAGGAAGGGCTGCTCGATGAGGTGGTAGGAGATCGTGGCGACCGCGACGGTGAGCAGGGTGATCGGCGGGAAGGCGGTGAGGAAGCCGCCGCTGAACGCCACGTGGCCGGTCAGGTCGTACCAGCCGATCGAGACGGCGACCTGCCAGAGGAAGAAGCCGTACGAGATTCGCCCGAGGAACCGCATGACGCGGTTGCCGAGGATCGACGTCGTGGCCGTGTCGCGCGCCGACGCCAGGGCCGCCGGGGCGACGAAGAAGGCGGCGACCAGGCCGTACAGCAGGATCCTGAACTGTGAGGTCCACGGGGTGTCCGGCGTCGCGAGGTCGGACGGGCCGGTGAGCGGCGAGGACGCCATGCAGTACAGCACCCCGGCGATCGTCCAGCACGTGCCCGACGACCGGGCGATCGTGCGGCAGAACCTCAGCGCCGACGGGTCCGTGCGCGCCCAGACGGACACGACCGACAGCGCCATGCCGATCGCGAACCAGCAGAAGTAACGCGGCAGCCACACGCCGAGCTGCGGCGCGTAGTGCGGCTCGAACAAGAAGATCGTGAAGACGAAGGACATCCCGGCGTACACGGCGAGGGCGCGCAGCAGTCGCCGCGCGCGGCGGTCCGTGTCCGATACGCCCTTCTCGCCGAGCCGCGCGTAGAGGCCGAGGACCCAGGCGGTCACCGGGAGGACCAGGTACCAGGCGGCCTCGACGGTCAGGCTCCAGATCTGGCCGAGGCCGCCGGGCCCGAGGAAGGTGCCCCACCACGGATGCGCGTCGTAGGTGTACGTCAGCGTCAGCAACTGGGCCCAGGTCGTCCAGGACCCCAGGTGGGAGTGCTGGATCACGACCATCACGTAGACCGTGACCGCCCAGTACGCGGGCAGGATCCGCAGCGCGCGCCGCCAGAAGTACGTCCGCGCGCGCCGCCGCCGTACGCCGCCGGAGAGCAGGTCCACCACCCACGGGCGGTACAGCAGCAGGCCGGACAGCGTGAAGAAGATCGGGACGCCGATCGCGCCGCCGGAGACCAGCCAGGCGACCGGGCCGGACTTGAACGTGTGCCCGGTGTCGGCGGCCACGTGGAACACCAGGACGGCGAGGGCCGCGAGCGCGCGGATGCCGTCCAGGGCGTCCTGGTGGCCGGAGATCGCGGGCGCGCCGGCCGGCGTCCGGCGCGCGGTGGCTTCGTCGTCGATCAGGTCAGGCTACTTTCCGCAGCACCAGGACCAGGTTCCACGTCAGGATCTCGCGCGCGCCCGGCACGCGTACGACCGGCCGTGCCCACCACGGGTGGTACCGGGGCGCCGTGTCCACGACCGTCACGTCGTCGCGCTCGCGCGCCCACGCCAGCGCCTCGCCGACCGAGACGGCGTACAGGCTCCTGCCGTAGCGGTTCTTGGGCGGGCGGCCGTGGCGGCGCTCGTAGCGGCGCGCGGCGCGGTCGCCGCCGAGGTAGTGCCACGGTGACGTCTCGTGACCACCCCAAGGTGAGAGCCAGTTCGTGAAGGAGAGGTAGACGACCCCGCCGGGCCTCGTCACGCGCACCATCTCGCCCGCCATCCGCCACGGATCGTCAACGTGCTCCAGGACGTTGGAGGAGAGGCAGACGTCGACCGAGCCGGTCGCGAGCGGCAGGGCGAGGGCGCTGCCGAGGACGCCTCCGTGCGGCGGCGGGCCGTGCGCGGTCATCTCGTCCGCGTCGTGCTCGATGCCCACGCAGCGGGCGCCGGCGGCGCGGAGCGCGTCCGTGAAGAAGCCGGGGCCGCAGCCGACGTCGGCGACGGCCGCGTCCGCGAGATCGGCGTGTACGCCCAAGTGGGCGACGGTGTCGCGGGCGACGAGCCGGTAGAACCCCTCGGGGTCGGACCGCTCGCGGCGGAAGGCGCTCAGCAGGCGTACGGAGCGTGCCGTGGTCGCATGGCGCATACGGGTAGTAACGGGTCACCTCCTGGACAGACCCGAATAATACGCGCAGGTAACATGCTCATCACAGAGATCATCTCAACCGTGCATAAACCTCACATCCACGTAGAATCCGGGTCTGGTTCATCGCTGGGAGGTCACGGTGCGTCGCAACATCGGCTTGGTGCTCATCGGTCTCGGGGTGTTCGCGATCGCGCTCGCGCCACTGGTGAAGTTCTACGTAGCGTCACAATTGGTGGCGGTCCCGCTGAACGTGTACCAGAAGTCGACGCTCCAGGCGGACAACGCGACCTACCTGGACACCGGCAAGCTGACGATCGTGCGCGGCGCGACGGTCACCGCCACCAACACCACCGCGGCGACGTCCGCGCGAGTGACGGCAAGACCGCGGTCTGGGACTCCTTCACCTCGATCGAGGACGCCAAGGCCAAGACGAGCATCGAGACGCAGACCCAGCGCGCGTCCTTCGACCGCCGGAACGCGCAGCTCAAGAACACCCACGGCGCGTCCGTCGGCGGCGACACCAGCGTGAAGCAGTCGGGCCTCGGCCTCGTCTTCCCCATCGGCACGAAGAAGAAGACGTACCAGTACTTCGACAACACGACGAAGCGCGCGTGGCCGATGACGTACGAGGGCCAAGAGAAGATCCACGGCGTCAGCACGTACCGGTTCGTCCAGCAGATCCCGCAGACGGACACCGAGTCCGTGAAGGGCGGCGTGCCCGCCTCGCTGGTCGGGCTCGCGAAGCCGGCCGCGAACTTCCCCGGCTACGACAAGAAGACCGGGAGCGTCGCGGTCGACCGCGTCTACCAGGCGACCGTACGGGTGTGGATCGACCCGCGCACGGGTGCCCCGGTCAACCAGGAGCAGAAGGTCCAGACGGTGCTGCGCACCCAGGACGGCACCGACCGGCTCACCGTGGCCGACCTCGACCTGAAGATGTCCGACGCCAGCCAGAAGGCGCTGGTGAAGACGTCGGACGACCAGGCGTACAAGATCTCCCTGGTCCACGTGTGGGTGCCGCTCTTCGGCCTCATCGCCGGTGCGGTCCTGCTGGTCATCGGGCTGGTGCTCTTCGTTCCCCGCCGTCAGGCGGCGCACCGGAGCACCGAGGAGACGACGCCCGCCGCCGCGTGAGCACATGAGAAAGGGCGGCTCCCGGCGATGCCGGGAGCCGCCCTTCTTCTCTGTCAGCCCTCGACGCGGTGGTCGGCCCAGAACGACGTCAGGTCGGTCGACCGGCCGCCGCCTGCGCCGCGGCCTTGAACTCCGCCGTCGTGGACACGCCGTACCAGTGCGACTGGGCGTAGGACTTCAGCAGGTTCGCCATGGCCGTGTCGCCGATCAGCCGCTGCAGGTCGTGCAGCGTGCACTTGCCGTAGCCGTAGACCACCGTGCGAGTACCGGCGACGAGTGCGCGTCCCAGTAGGCCATCGAGTTGGTCAGCTTCTCGCGCTCGACTGCCACGAGAGTGTCCGCAGCCGCTGCCGTGATGCCCTGGTAGAGGTCGGTCGCGTAGTCGGCGAAGGCCTCGTCCAGCCACGGCGCGTTGTACTCGTCGTCGCCGACGATGCCGTAGAACCACTGGTGCGCCAGCTCGTGCGCCAGCGCCGTGGTGCTGACACAGGTCCATCACGAAGCCCGGGTACTCCATGCCGCCGAACCAGAAGTTGTTGTCCAGCACGACGTCCACCTCGCCGTACGGGTAGTCGCCGAAGCGGCCCGAGTGGACGTCGATGGCGTCGGCGGCCAGGGTCAGCATCGAGTGTCGCTGAACTCGTGCGAGATCCCGCTGACCGAGTAGACGTTGACCTTCACGCCCTTGCCGGACGAGGTGCCGGTGATCTTCGCGAACGGCCCGGCGGCCCACGCGAAGTCGCGGACCTTCGACGCGGTCGGCGTGCGTGGTACGGTCGTGCTGCCGCTGGCGCGTCTCGGTCGACGTGCCGGTGGCCGGGGTCAGCAGCGACGTCGGGTGCACGAGCGTGACGTCGAAGTCGCTGATCAGCGTGTAGAACGACTCGCCGTTGTTGGTGTACGGGTCGAGGTGCCAGCCCGCGCCGTCGCGCACGGCGAGCACCGGCAGCGCGTTGCCGATCATGTTGTACGCGCCGTCGTGGCCGAACCGGTCGGCGCCGTTCGGCACGACGATGCTCAGGTCGAACCCGACCGTGCCGGACTGGCCCTGCGCCAGCGGGGTCGGCAGGGTGATCTTCATGGCGGTGCAGTCCGACCTCAGCGCGCCCGCGGTGCCGCCGGTGACGTTCGTGACCGTGATCGGCGTCGACGGGCAGCTGCCGTGGTAGTTGTCCCACAGCCGCAGGTAGACCTCGGGCAGCGGAGTCGACGAGGCGTTGGTGAAGGTCACCGACTCGTGGCCCGGTCCAGGTGGCGCCCGAGGCGTCGCTGCTCAGGCTGACCGTGTACGCGGGCGAGTCGGGGGTGCGGGTTCCGTCATCGGCCTTGGCGGAGGCCGTCGCGTGGTGGCGGGGCGCCGCCTGCGCGGCACCCAGGGGTGTCATCGCCGTGACCGCGAGGGCGAGGATCGCGATCGATCTCTTCATAGGGGACTCCCTTAATTGGGGAAGGGCCCCGCGGCGGATGCCCCGGGGCCCTCGGTCAACGTAGCCGGGACACACCGTCACCGGCCACGAAGCCGCTATCAGCCGTCTATGCGGTGCTGCGTCCAGAACGACGTGAGGTCGGTCGAGGTCGCGGCCTGCGCCGCGGCCTTGAACTCCGCCGTCGTCGAGACGCCGTACCAGTGGGCCGACGCGTAGTTCTTCAGGACGGTCGCGAAGGCGGCGTCCCCGATCAGGTGGCTGAGGTCGTGGAGCGCGCACTTGCCGTAGTCGTAGACGACGGTGCCGTAGCGGCCCGAGTGCGCGTCCCAGTAGGCCATCGAGTTGGTGATCTTCTCGGCGCGACGACCACGACACGTTGTTCCAGCAGCCGGTGCCGGAGATGCCCTGGTAGAGGTCGGTCGAGTAGTCGGCGAAGGCCTCGTCCAGCCACGGGTTGTTGTACTCGTCGTCGCCGACGATGCCGTACCACCACTGGTGCGCGAGCTCGTGCGCGAGCGCCGTGGAGCTGACCAGGTCGAGGACGAACCCGGGGTACTCCATGCCGCCGAACCAGAAGTTGTTGTCCAGGACGACGTCGGCCTCGCCGTACGGGTAGGCGCCGAAGCGGTTCGAGTGCGCCGTGATGGCCGCCGTCGAGGTGTTCAGCATCGACGTCGCCGAGCTCGCGGAGATGCCGCTCACCCGGTAGACGTTGACCTTCACGCCGCCGGACGAGGTGCCGGAGGTCTCGGTGAACGGCCCGGCCGCCCACGCGAAGTCGCGGACCTTCGAGGCGCTCGCCGTCGTCACCGTACGGCCGGAGGTCCGGGCGTGTCCACCGAGGTGCCGGTGGCCGGGACCTTCAGCGACGTCGGGTGGTCCAGCGTGACCTTGAAGTCCGACGACAGCGTGTAGAACGCCTCACCGTTGTTCGTGTACGGGTCCAGGTGCCAGCCGGAGCCGTCGCGTACGGCGAGCACCGGCAGGGCGTTCCCGATGAAGTTGTAGGCGCCGTCGTGGCCGAAGCGGTCGGCGCCGTTCGGCACGACGATGCTCAGGTCGAACCCGACGGAGCCGGTCTGGCCCTGGGCCAGCGGAGTGGGCAGCGTGATCTTCATGGCGGTGCAGTTCACGGTCAGCGCGCTCGCGGTGCCGCCGGTGACGTTCGACACCGTGATCGGCGTGGACGGGCAGCTGCCGTGGTAGTTGTCCCACAGCCGCAGGTAGACCTCGGTCAGCGCCGTCGGCGAGGCGTTGCTGAAGCTCACCGACTCGTGACCGGTCCACGTCGTACCGCTCGTGTTGCTGCTCAGGTTGACCGTGTACGAGGGCGTGCCCGGCGTACGGGTCGTGTCGGCCGCCTTGACGGGGCGTGGTGCCGCCTGCGCGGCTCCCAGGGGTGTCACCGCCGCGACCGCGAGGGCGAGGACCGCCAGCGTTCTTCTCATTGAAGCTCCCTGTGAAGAGGCGAGGGCTCCGGGGCGAGAACGCCCCGGAGCCCTCGGAATTCATGGTCAGGAGGCGTTGAGCGCCACATCGTCGAGCACGAAGCTCGTCTGCAGACCGGCGTCCTCGGTGCCGGTGAACGATAGCGTCACCGTCTGGCCGGCGAACGAAGACACGTCGAAGGTCTTCAGCGCGTAGCCCGCGGCGGCGTTCAGCGTTGCTGTAGGTGCCGAGGGTCGTGCTGCCGATCTTCACGGTGAACCTGTCGTAGACCGTGCTGCCGGTCTCCGCCGTGTCGATGTGCAGGTACAGGTTGAGCGAGGCGTGGCAGCCGCCCGGAATGGTCACCGACTGGGTGGCGGTGTCCGTGTGGGTGGTGCCGTACCCGTCGAACCAGGCGAACGAGGTGCCGCTGTGAGAGGTCTCGCCGCTGCCGTTCGCGGACACGACGCCCGAGGAGGTGGTCCACGGAGTGGTACCGCTCTCGAAGCCGCCGTTCGTCACCTTGTTGCCGGGCGAGGAGCAGCCGCCGCCGACCGGGTTGACCGTCCACGTGAACGAGGCCGTACCGGTCAGGTTGGAGGTGTTCTTCGCCGAGACCGTGACCGAGGAGCTGCCGGCGGCGCTGGGCGTGCCGGAGATCAGGCCGGACGAGGCGTTGATCGACAGCCCGGCGGGCAGGCCCGTCGCGCTGTAGGTCAGGGTCTGGCCGTTCGGGTCGGTCGCCGTGATCTGCTTGCTGACCGCGGTGCCGACCGTGCTGGTCTGGTTACCGGGGTTGGTCACCACGGGAGCGCCGGGCTGGCCGGGGCAGGTGCCGGGAACCGGGTCCGCGCCGGTGACGCTGACGGCGGCCCAGGCGGCGTTGACCGTGTTGTACTCGGTGCAGTGGGTGCCGTACAGGTCGGCCGCGGCCTTCAGCGAGTCCGTACGCGCGTTGGCGTAGTTCTCGTTGCTGTTGGCGTACGACGCGAGCGCCCGGTACCAGATCTTCGCCGACTTGTCGTTGCCGATGCCGGTGAGGGTCGAGCTGTTGCAGGTCGGGCTGTTGCCGTACCCGTGGTCACCGGAGCCGACGGCCAGCAGGAAGAACCAGTGCGTCAGCGGGCCGAGCGAGTAGTGCGGGTCGAGCGAGCCGTTGCTGCTGGTGTAGCAGTTGGGCGAGGAGCCGTCGAGCGACGGGTTGTACATCCAGCGCAGCGGCGAGTTGTCGCCGTTGATGTTGATGAGCTCGCCCATGGTGTAGTCGGGCACATCGTGGGTGTTGTTGGAGTAGAACTCCACCATCGTCCCGAAGATGTCGCTGGTGCCCTCGTTCATGCCGCCGGTTTCGCCGTTCTCCCCCCAACCGGTCAGCGCGCCGCTCACACCGTGGCTCATCTCGTGGCCCGCGACGTCGATCTCGACGAGGGGCTTGTTGTTGCCCGCCCCGTCGCCGTACGTCATCTCCGAGCCGTCCCAGAACGCGTTGATGTACGCGTTGCCGTAGTGCGTACGCGACGGACGCCCGCACCGTTGCCGAAGATGCCGTTACGGCCGTGGACGTTCTTGTAGTAGTCGAACGTCTTGGCCGCGCCGTAGTGGGCGTCGGCGCCCTCGGAGGCCGGGTCGCTGTTCGTGCCGTTGCCGAACGTCCCGGTGGTGTTGCTGAACAGCGTGCCGGCGCCGCTCGTACCGTGGTTCAGGTTCGTGGTGGTCCCGTTGCCGTGCGACGGGTCCTTCATCGTGTACGTGCTGCCCGACTGGGTCAGGTCGAGCGGCACCGAACCGCTGTACAGCGAGTTGCCGGTCCCGGCGACGTTCGGGTTCACGGCTCCGGCCTGGGCGGCCTTCGCCTGCTGCGCCGGCGAGAGCAGGGTGTCGATCTCGTCCCGCTGGGTGACGACCTTGCCCTTCTGCGCGTCGACGAGGACGTGCAGAACGCTGGGCGTCTTGTCCGCGCGCACACCGTGTACGACGGTCTCCCACACGAGCTGGGAGGAACGCCCGGTCGCCCACACCGCGAGGTGCGGCTTGCCGACGGACGCGACCGTACCCTTGAGCGCCCCGCGCGAGGTCGAGGCGGCGGAGGCCGCGGCGACCTTGGGAGACGTGGAGACGGTACGCGCCGGCGTGGCCAGGTTCAGCGCCCGGTACGACCCACCCGGCTTCAGGTGGACGACCAGGTCACCGCCGTAGACCGGCAGCCCACGGTAGGTCCGGTCGAACCGCACGTCGGCGGCACCGCTGTCGCTGACCGTGACCGTACGCGCCGTGAAGGCGTCGCCCGAGTTCACGTGACCGGTGCTCTTGTGCGCGGACAGAGCCTTGCGAGCATTGGCGATCGCCTTGCTGCGCACGCTCTTCGACGGGTTGGTGGTGAAGTCGTCCTTGGTGAACGCCGACGGGCCCGCGGGCTGCGCGGGCTTGGCGGGCGCCTTGTGCGAGACGGGAGCGGCTACGGCGGCGGGTGCCGAAAGCAGCGCGGCAGCGACGGCGAGTGCGGCCGTGGCCGACACAGCCGTGGTGCGTGGTCTTGACATGAACGGAGGATCCTTTCGCCACTGAAAGTGGGCCCGCTGTCCGGCGGGCAGGCGGAAGGGACAGGGGAGTCGGTGGCCTCCTGGATGGAGACCGAGGTTTCCGATCACCGACTGCGGTGGGCCCTGGCGGGGGAGGTCCTCCCGGAGTGGAAGCGCGACGACCGGGCATGCCCGGCAACGATCACTCCTTTCGGCGCGAATCGGTTCATTTCGCCGCTCTTGGAACAGGAGTCTCCGGATGTGGAACGGACCAGAGAAGACACCGGAGTGAGCGGTAGGGAAATCCCTAGCGACCTTGACACCACGCCCCGGGGTGGCGTTTCGGGATGATCGCCCAGCGTCCACGCCGAATCCGTTGACGGCAGGGTGCGGCGAGGTCACCATGAGTGACGACGCCGCTTCGCGGAGCGGGCCGGAAGTGGGCCCGGGAAGATCCCGCCGGACGACGGGGTCCCGGGCTCGCGCTCTTCGGGACCCGAGTTGATTCCAGAAAGTGACCGATAGGCGCGTAGCGGCGCTTTCTGCCTAATCTGTGTCAGCTTCGGGGGGTATTGCTGGTCTGGCGGCCGGGGGCGCTGTTAGCTTCGGCGCCATGAGCGCGACGGATGACTTCATCAACGCACTGCCCAAGGTGGAACTTCACGTTCACCTGGTCGGTTCCGCCTCGTTGCCGACCGTGCTGGAGCTGGCGCGGCGGCACGCGGACCATGGTGTGCCGACCAGCGAGGAGGCTCTCCGGGCCTTCTATGAGTTTCGTGACTTCCCGCACTTCGCGGAGGTCTACTTCGCGGTCAACGGGCTCGTGCGGGACCCGGAGGACGTCGCCGCTCTCGTCACCGGTGCCGCGCGGGATCTCGCGGCGCAGAATGTCCGGTACGTCGAGTTGACCGTCACGCCCTACTCCCACGTCATGGCGGGGATGACGATGCCGGCCGTCACCGAGGCGCTCGACATCGCGGCGCGGCAGGTTCAGGACGTGATCGACGTCGCGTACGTCTTCGACATCCCGGCCGAGTTCGGGAGCGTCGCCGCCAGGAACACGATCGAGCACGCGCTCGGGCATCCGCCGGAGAAGCTCGTCGGGTTCGGGATCGGCGGGATCGAGGAGGCGCGGATCGGGCATGAGGAGGCCATCCGGGACGCCTTCCGCGCGGCCGTCAACGCGGGTCTGCACAGCGTGCCGCACGCCGGGGAGATGACCGGACCCGAGACGATCTGGGAGGCGATCAGGAACCTCGGTGCCGAGCGGATCGGGCACGGCATCCGCTGTCTCGACGATCCCGAGCTGGTCGCGTACCTGAAGGAAACGCAGCTGCCGCTGGAGATCTGCCCGACGTCGAACGTCTGTACGCGGCAGGTCGCGCACATCTCCGAGCACCCGCTGCCGCGCCTGCTGGACGAGGGCCTGTACGTGACGCTGAACAGCGATGACCCGCCGATGTTCGGCACGACGCTGACCGACGAGTACCGCGTCGCCGCCGACGAGCTGAAGCTGGGCGCGGCCGGTGTCGCGGACCTGGCGCGCAACACGGTGCGCGCGTCGTTCATGGGCGACGACGCGAAGCGCGCGATCCTCGCCGAGATCGACGCGATCGAGGTCCAGCACGAGAACACGTTCTAGAACAACAAACCCATCGTCAGCGGCAGAACGCGGCAAAGAGGTAGAACACGGCTCAAAGTCAGTCCCGACAAGGGTGTTGACGCCGGTATGACCCGTTGTTAACTTGCGCGCCGGGGGCTCTCACGCTGGGAGCGGCGTCCGGAGGGCCAACGCGGATGACCGATACGTTCGGATCAGTCCGGGGGCCCGCCGACCTGCCGACGATGGTGGGATCGGCGGCCCGGGGACCGTACCACCATGCCCTGGTCGATCGCGGGCCGCTGTTCACGAGCGCCCGCGCGCATCTCGCCGGCGGCGGCAGCGTCCTGCTGACCGGGCCGGCGGGCATCGGGAAGTCCACGCTCGTGTCCGCGCTCGCCGAGGACGCCGCCGGCAGCCAGGTGCTGCGCTGCTCGCTCTCGGAGGCGGAACGGCACCTGCCGTTCCTCGGGCTGATCGACCTGCTCGCCGAGACCGGCGACGAGGTCCTGCACACGCTCCCGAAGCACCAGCGCGCCGTCCTCGAGTCGGCGCTGCTGCGGCGTACGGACCCGGTCGGCGACCGTGACGTCCTCGGCCTGCGGATGGCCGTGCTCGCGACGTTCCGCGCGATGTGCGCCGTACGCCCCGTGCTGCTCGTGATCGACGACGCGCAGTGGCTCGACCCGCCGAGCGCCGAGCTGCTCGCGTTCATCGCCCGGCGTGCGTCCGGCCTCGCGCTGCGGGCCCTCGTCGGGGTGCGCGACGGCGCGGTGACGGAGCAGCGACTGTGCCCGCCGCCGGTGCGGACGATCGCGGTACCGCCGATGACGGTCCCGGAGGTCACGCGGCTGCTGGGCGACCTCGGGCTGCCGCGCGGGGTCCTCGCCAAGGTGCACCGGGCCAGCGGCGGCAACCCGTTCTTCGCGCTCGAACTCGGCCGCGCGCTCGCCGGGCACGACGGGCCGCTCGACCCCTCCGCGCCGCTGCCCGTACCCGACAGCCTGCGGTCCCTCATGCTCGGGCGGCTGATGGCGCTGTCGCCGGAGGCGCGCCGTACGCTGCTCACCGCCTCGGCGGCGGCCCGCCCGACGCTCGGGCTCCTGCGCGCCGCGGGCCGTCCCGACCCCGCCGCCGACATCGCCGAGGCGCGCGACGCGGGAATCGTCTCGCCGGGCGAGGTCGTACGGTTCACGCACCCGTTGCTGTCCGCGGTCCTGTACGCCGAGGCGCCCGAGCGCGACCGGCTCGACGCGCACGAGGCGCTCGCCGACGCCGTCACCGACCCCGTCGAACGCGCACGCCACCTGGCCCTGGTCGCGCCGGGCCGCAGCGCCGATGTCGCCGGAACCCTCAGCGAGGCCGCCGCGGCGGCGCGGCGGCGGGGTGCGCGCGCGGCGGCGGCACGCCTCGGGCTGCTCGCGGCCGACCGTACGACCCAGGAGGGCGCCGAGCACGGCCTGCGGCTCGCGGCGGCCGAGGACGCCCTGTCGGCGGGCGAGTTCGGGATGGCGCGCGGCATCGCCGAAGACGTCCTGACCCGCGCTTCTCTGCCCGCCGAGCGGGTACGAGCCTGGATCGTGCTGCTCGACTCCAGCGGCCAGGCGCTCGCCGAGCTCGACGACGTGTTCCCGCGCGCGCTCGCCGACGCGCGCGACGACCCGGCGCTGCTCGCCCCGCTGCACCTGCGGCTCGCGTGGCGCGCCTGGCTGGTCAAGGGTTCGGCGGCGAGGGCGCGTACGGAGGCGGCCACCGCGGCGCGGCTCGCGGCCGAGGCCGGCGACCGCCGTACGGAGGTCCTGGCCCTGACGAAGCAGGCGCTCGCCGAGTTCGGCATGGGGCGCCTCGAAGCCGACCACACCCTCTCGCGTGCCCTCGCGGGCACGCAGGACCCGGCGATCAGGTTCGACCACAACGGCCCGGTGTACCTCCGCTACCGGCACCACCTGCTGAACGACCGGCTGGAGGAGGCGCGCGCGGAGCTGCGCTCGCTGACCTACGCCGTACGTCAGCGTGGCGCCGTCGAGAGCCTGTTCATGTGCCTGTACGGGTCGGCGCAGGTCGAGACCCTGCGCGGCCGTTGCGACCGGGCGCTCGACCTCGCCGGCCAGTGCCTGCGGCTCGCACAGGACAGCGAGCTGAGCCAGGGCCCGGCGTGGTGCGCGATGGCGTTCGCCGAGGCGGCGGGCGGCTCGCTCGACGACGCCCTCGCCGCCGCCGAACGCGGCATCGCGCACAGCGAGGACGACGGCGACCTGCTCTTCCTCCCGGCCACGCTGCACGCGGCCGGCATGATCCGGCTGCTGCGCGGCGAGCCCGCCGAGGCGGCCGAGACGCTGCGCCGCGTACGCCACCTGGAGACGCGCCAGGGCCTGGCCGAACCCGCGATGCGCCGCTGGCACGCCGACCTCGCCGAGGCGCTCGCCGCAACGGGCGCGATCGGCGAGGCGGCCGACCTGATCGAGGAGACGCGGCGCGACGCCGTACGGCTGGGCCGCCGCAGCGTCCTGGCCGCACTGGACCGCGCCGCCGCCCTCGTCGCCGCCGCGCGCGGCGACCTCGACGGCGCGGCCGACGGCCTGCGGGGCGCGGTCGCCGCGATGGCCGCGCTCCCGTACCCGGTCGAGGAGGGCCGGGCGCGGCTGGAGCTCGGCCGCCTGCTCCTGCGCCGCGGCGACACGGCGGCGGCACGCGAGTCGCTGCGCGCCGCGCACCGTCTCTTCTCCCGCGCGAAGGCCGCGCCGTGGACGGCGGCGGTCGCCGTGGAACTCGACCGCGCGGACGTCGGCGTCACGTCGCTCACCGGTGAGGCCGACCCGCTGCGCGAGCTCGCCGGCGTGGAGCGCCGCGTGGCCGTCCTGGTCGCGGAGGGCGCGACGAACCGCGAGATCGCCGCACGCCTGTTCATCTCGGTCAAGACCGTGGAGGCCGCGCTGACCAGGACGTACCGCAAACTGGGCGTACGCTCCCGCGTGGACGTGGCCCGCCTGACGGCGTTCCGCAGGCACCCCGCATGACGGACTGGCTGGGACCGCCCATCGACGTACGCCCGCTGTTCGCCGGCGAGCATTTGGCCTTCGTCGACCTGCTCCGCGGCCTGAGCGCCGAGGAGTGGGAACGCCCGACGGTCTGCCCGGGCTGGAGCGTCAAGGACGTCGCCGCGCACGTCCTGGGCGACCACGTGTGGCGCCTGTCCAGCGACCGCGACGGCTTCGTCGGCATCTCGGCACGCGAGGGCGAGGCGTTCACGTCCTACCTCGACCGCGTCAACGAGGAGTGGGTGGAGGCGAACCGGCGCCTCAGCACCCGGGTCCTCGTCCGGCTCCTGTCCGACGTCGGCGACGAGGTCGTGGACTTCTGGCGGACCGCCGACCTGTCCGCCGTGAACACCCGGGTCAGCTGGGCCGGCGAGGGCCCGCACCCGGCGTGGCTGGACGCCGCGCGGGAGTACACCGAGTACTGGACCCACCACCGGCAGATCGCCGAGGCCGCCGGCCGCGAGGGCCCGGACCTGCCGGAGGTCGTCCTGGACACCTTCGTGCGCGCCATGCCGTACACGCTGCGAAACGAGCACCCGGCCGAGGGCACCGTGCTCCAGATCGTCGCGACCGGTCAGGGCGGCGGCGAGTGGACCTGCACGCGCGGCGCCGGAGGCTGGTCACTGGACCGTGGCACGGCCTCGCGGCAGGACGCGCGCCTGGAACTGGACTCCGACACCGCGTGGCGCCTGTGCACCCGGGGCGTCACGCCCGAAGACGCGGCGCGCACCGCGCTGATCGACGGCGACCTGGCCGAGACCGCGCTCACCGTCGTGTCCATCATCTGGTCGCCCGTCTAGCCGGTCGCGGCTCCGTGGCGCAGGCCGTCGATGAGGAGGGTGACCATGCGGCGGCTGTACTCGACGCCCTCGCCGGGCATGGGCAGGCACAGGTTGGCGACGGCGTGCAGGAGGTGTTCGGGGCCGACGTCGGTGTGGATCTCGCCGCTCGCCGCCGCGGCCTCCAGCAGGGACCCGAGGGCCGGGCCGAGGCGGCCCATGAAGTAGCCCGGCAGGGCGTCGAAGGCCGGGTCGCCCGAGTGGAGGGCGCCCGCGAGGCCGCGTTTGGTCGCGACGAACTCCGTGTAGCGGAGGAGCCATCTCGCGAGCGCCTCGCCCGGCTCGTGCGCGGCGCGTAGGGCCGGGGCGGCGTCGGCGCAGGCGTCGACCTCGCGCTGGAACACGGCCTTCACCAGGTCCGAGCGTTGCGGGAAGTGCCGGTAAAGGGTTCCGACTCCCACGCCGGCGAGGTCGGCGATCTCCTTCGCGGGCGCGTCGACGCCTGACGTGCCGAAGGCGGTCTTCGCCGCCTCCAGCAGGGAGTCGATGTTGCGCTGCGCGTCGGCGCGCAGCCGGCGCGGCTCGGGCGCGCCCTCCGAGTTCTCCGTCACAGGGTCCTCCGCTTGCTTTTCCGGAAAGCTGTTCCGTATAGTTCCGGAATAGCGTTCCGTTTCGTCCACGATACGGCATGACGACAACGAGGAGAAACCGTATGCGCTACCGCACCCTCGGCCGGACCGGCATCAAGGTCGAGTCCCTACGCGCTCGGCGCGATGATGTTCGGGGCCATCGGCAACCCCGACCACGACGACTCGATCCGCATCATCCACAAGGCGCTGGACGCCGGGATCAACTTCGTCGACACCGCCGACGCGTACGCGCGCGGCGAGTCGGAGGAGATCGTCGGCAAGGCGCTCAAGGGCCGCCGCGACGACGTCGTCCTCGCGACCAAGCTGCACCTGCCGATGGGCGATGACCCCAACCAGCGAGGCAACTCGCGGCGCTGGATCATGACCGCGGTCGAGGACTCGCTCCGCCGCCTGGGGACCGACCACATCGACCTCTACCAGATCCACCGGCCGGACCCCGACACCGACATCGAGGAGACGCTCTCCGCGCTGTCGGACCTGATCCGCAGCGGCAAGGTCCGCGCGATCGGGTCGTCCGCGATGCCCGCCTCCGACATCGTCGAGGCCCAGTGGGTGGCCGAGCGGCGGGGCCTGGAGAGGTTCCGCGCCGAACAGCCGACCTACTCGATCCTCAACCGCGGCATCGAGACCGAGGTGCTGCCCGTCGCCCAGCGCTACGGGATGGGCACCCTGGTGTGGAGCCCGCTCGCGCAGGGACTCCTCACGGGGCGCGTCCGGAAGGGGCAGCGTACGGACCTGCGCCGCGCGACGATGTTCAAGCACCTCACTGACGAGCGCCGCCTCGACGCCGTCGAGCGGATCATCCCGCTCGCCGAAGAGGCGGGCCTGCCGATGACGCACCTCGCGATGGCGTTCGCGATCGCCCATCCCGGCGTGACCAGCGCGATCATCGGGCCGCGCACGATGGAGCACCTCGACGACCTGCTCGCCGGCGTCGACGTCACGCTCACCGACGAGATCCTCGACCGGATCGACGAGATCGTCCCGCCCGGAACCGACGTCGGCGCGCTCGACATGGCGTACCGGCCTCCGGCCCTCCAGCGTCCGGTCCTCCGCCGCCGCCCCGCCGACGAACGACGCGCCGCTTGAGCCGTCAGACGGGTGCGCCGAGCGCGCCTGCCGGCCCGGCGGTCGCCTCGCGGAGGGCTTCGAGCAGGGCGGCGGTCGCCGGCGGCTCCGGCGGCTCGCCGTACGTCGCGGCCAGGACGTAACGGGGCGCGGACGGCAGGGCAACGGCGTGGACGGCCGGGTTCCGGGCCGCCTCCAGCGTCAGGGCGGGCAGCGTGGTCACGCCCAGGCCCGCGGCGACCAGGGCCTGGACGGCGACGAAGTCGTCCGTCGTGAAGGAGATGCGCGGGTCGAAGCCGGCCTCGGCGCACATCTCCAGGAGGTGGATGCGGCAGCGGTCGCAGCCGGCGATCCAGTCGGCGTCGGCGCAGGCGGCCAGGTCCGGCGCGGCCTCGGTGGCCGTGACCAGGTACGTCGGCTCGTCCATCAGCCGGCGCGTGGTGACGCCGTCGTCCTCGACCCCCGCGTCGTACCGGAAGATCACGGCGACGTCGATGTAGCCCGCGCGCAGCATGCGGACGGCCTCCGGCGGCTCGGCCTCGGTGAGGCTGACGCGCAGGCCCGGGTGGCGTGCCGACAGGAGCGACGCGGCGCGCGGCACGAACGTGCCGAGGGCGGAAGGGAACGCGGCGAGGCGTACGCGGCCCTGGCTGAGCCCGACGTGGGCCGACAGCTCGGCCTCGGCCGCGTCGAGCCGCCCGAGGATCTCCGCGCCGCGCTCGGCGAGCGTACGGCCCGCCTCGGTGAGCCGGATGCCGCGCCCGGCACGGCGTACGAGCTTGGCGCCGGTCTCGGCCTCCAGCCGGGCGAGGTGGTGGCTGACGGACGGCTGGGAGTAGTGCAGCTCCTTCGCCGCCGCGGTCACCGAGCCTGTACGGGCGATCGCGACGAGGACCCTGAGACGAGAAACGTCCAGCACAGAGCCAATGTATCGACCGAATCAATGGAAAACGAGAAGATTTGGCATTAGACCGATGAGTGCCTCCGGCGTCACTGTGGAGGCAGGAGGTAAACGATGTCGACGGTGCTCGGAGCGGTACGACCCGGATTGGCCGGCCTGGTGAGCGGGGTGCGCGACGTGGTCGACGCCCGCGCCGGCTGGCGTGAGACGGCGGAGCTGGTCGCCGGGCAGCTCCGGCTGAACCTGCCCTCGCCGGACGTCCTCACCGCCGAGCAGCGGCAGGGTGATCCCGACCGGTACGTCAGCCACACGCTGTACGTCGAGCCGGGCGGGGCGTTCTCCATCGTCGGCCTCGTGTGGCGCCCCGGGCAGGTCACATCGATCCACGACCACGTGACCTGGTGCGTCTTCGGCGTGCTCCAGGGGGTGGAGCACGAGGAGCTGTTCACGCAGGAGGGCGACCACCTCGTGCGCGTGGGCCAGAACGACAACCTGACCGGCGACGTCAGCGGCTTCGCCCCGCCCGGTGACATCCACCGGGTGCACAACAGCGGCGAGCACACCGCGATCTCCCTGCACATCTACGGCACGGACATCTCCCGTATCGACTCCAGCGTCCGCCGCACGTACGACCTACCGATCCACGGGTAGCACCGTCGTCGACTCCGTCATCGCGTCCAGGACGTCCGTCAGCGGCTCCACGCCCAGCCCCGCGCCCTGCGGGACGGTCATCAGGCCGTCCTCCAGGCGGAACGGCGGCGTGAGGTCCTGGGTGTAGTAGCGGTCGGAGGCGGACACGTCGCCCGGCAGCGTGCAGCCCGGCAGTGCCGCGAAGGCCAGGTTGGCGGCGCGGCCGAGGCCGGTCTCCAGCATCCCGCCGCACCACACCGGCACGTCGTGCGCCGCGCACACGTCGTGGATCCGGCGGGCCTCCAGGTAGCCGCCGACGCGGCCGGCCTTCACGTTGACGATCGAGCAGGCGCCGAGCGCGAGGGCGTCCGCCGCCGCGCGCGCCGACACGATCGACTCGTCCAGGCAGATCGGGGTGCTCAGGGCCTCGGCGAGCTGCGCGTGGCCGAGCAGGTCGTCTTCGGGCAGGGGTTGTTCGATCAGCAGCAGGTCGAACGGGTCGAGGCACGACAGGTGCCGCGCGGCGCCGCGCGTGTACGCGGTGTTGGCGTCGACCTGGAGCGGTACGTCGCCGAACCGCTCGCGCACCGCGCGTACGGGCTCGAAGTCCCACCCCGGCTGGATCTTGAGCTTGATCCGGGCGTACCCCTCCGCGAGGTAGCCGCTGACCTCGTCCAGCAGCTCGGGGATCGAGTCCATGATCCCGACGGAGACGCCGGCCGGGACCCGGTCGCGCGTCGCGCCCAGGAACGCCGCGTAGGACAGGCCCGAGAGGCGCAGCTCGGCGTCCAGGACCGCCATCTCCAGCGCGGCCTTCGCCATCGGGTGGCCCTTGATCGGCGCGAACGCCGGGCCGAGCGCGCGTGCGGTCACGTCGGAGGGCAGCCGCGGGAGCAGGAAGTCGCGGATGACCTGCTCGGCCCCGTCGACGTACTCCTCGGAGTACAGCGGCTCGCTGATCGCCACGCACTCGCCCCAGCCCTCGGAGTCGTCGCCGAACACCCGGACGAGCAGCACCTCGCGCTCGGTCTCGGTCGCGAATGAGGTACGGAACGGCGACACGAGCGGGATGCGGATCCTGCGCAGCTCGACTCCGGACAGCTTCATCGGACGACCTCCAGTAGGTAGTGACCGGACCGGGTGAACCCGCTGACCTCGTACCCGGCGGCGAGCGCACCGCCGAGCGCCGCCCGCTGGGCGCGGCGCCACTCCAGGGCCAGCGGCGGGTGCCCGGCGCGCAGCGCGGCGATGTCGGACGGTGTGCCGACCGCGAGCCGTTTCGCCCCGGCCACGTCGCACTCGACGGGCCGCCCGGACGGGTCGTCCGTGAGCGCCGTCGCGGTCTCCGGGTCCGGCGTGGCCAGGCTCGGGACCGGACGGGCGTCGAGGGCCCAGACCAGGACGAGGCGGTCGCTGGGGTCGCCGGCGTTCAGCTCGTCGGGCATCTCACCGTAGAAGTCCTCAACGTACTCCTCGGCGCGCGCGCCGAGCTTGCTGAGGTTGAAGTACGCGTTGCGGCGTACGAGCGGGTCGAACGTCCAGGTGATCGACGTCATGCCGCGCTCGCGTGCCCACTCACGCTGGTGCAGCTTGATCGCCATCCCGGTGCCCCGGCCCGGCGCCGTGACGCCGGTGATGTGGGAGTGCAGGCCGCCGCCGGCGGTGGGGAAGGCCGCGCAGACGCCGATCAGCTCGCCCGCGTCGTACGCGCCGGAGACGTAGCCGCCGATGTGCCCGATCACGCGCAGCATCTCGTACGGCATGGGGTCGGTCGGCCGCCAGATCCCGGCGAGCAGCGCCGACGCGGCGAGCAGCTCTTCCGTCGTTGTCAGCTCACGTACGTCCATACCCCGATGGTGCCGTCACCCGGTTCCGGGCGCGGCGGCGGGTGCCGCGTCAGTTCAGCTTGGGCAGCGGGTTGGGGACCGACGGGGTCTTCGGCGTCGTCTTCTGGGGCTTCTGCGTGCCCGTCTGGCCGCCCGTGCTCGGCGGGGCGATGCCGAGGGGGACCGGGATGAGGTTCTGCAGGTAGACGTCGAACCAGCGGCCGTTTCCGGTGAAGTCGGAGACCTCGTTGACGAACGGCCCCATCAGCTTGAACGACTTCTCCAGGTTGCCCTGGTTGCGCAGCAGGATCGCCTCGGTCTGGTGGAGGCTCTTCAGCGTGGGCCCGAGCGAGGCCTTGTTCTCCTGGATCGTCCCGGTGATCTGCTGGGAGAGCGAGATCGTGCCGGTCAGGAGCTGGTTGATCGTCGCCCGGCGGGAGTTGATCTCCTGGAGGAGCAGGCCGCCGTCGTTGACCAGGACGGCGAGGTCGCCGCTGCGGTCCGCGAGCAGCTTCGTGACGTTGCGGGAGTGCTGGAGCAGGGCGCTCAGCTCGTCGTCGCGCGACGCGACGGCCCGCGAGATCTTCTGCAGGCCCGCCAGGGTGCTGCGGACGTTCGCCGAGGACCCCTGCATCGTCTGCGACAGCGTGTTGAAGGAGGTCGCGAGCTGCTTGGTGTCGATCTTGCCGAGCTGCGCGGAGGCGTCCTGGAGGGCGGGCACGACGTCGTACGGCGCGGTGGTGCGCGAGACCGGGATCTCCCGGTGCGCGGACTGCTGCCCCGGCCCCTTGGGCTCCAGCGCGAGGAAGTGCGAGCCGAGCAGCGTCTTGATCTTGATCTCGGCGCGTGAGTCGGTGCCGAAGGCCCTGCTGCTGGTGAACGACACCTTGACGTGGTCGCCTTCGAGGTCGACCTTCGACACCTTGCCGACCTTCACCCCGGCGATGCGCACCTCTTCGCCGGACTTCAGGCCGGCGGCCTCGCTGAAGGCGGCGGAGTAGGTGGTACCGCCCTCGAAGCGCTGCAGGTTGAACGCGAGCGCGATGGCCACGCCGACGACCGTCAGCCCGGCGATGCCGATCGGTAGCGGGTTGCGCTCGCGGAAGGGACGCATATGCGGCTATACCTCGCGACAGGGGTTCAGGGGGATCATGAAGGCGCGTGCGTTACGACGGTGGTTCCGGACCGGCGCCGTGTGGGTTCACGCCGCTGGCGCACCATTGAACCGCAATCGCGTCAGTGCACCCTACTGACGCGTATTTTCGCACGACAAGGACGTCGGGCGAATAGGTCTGGGCATCTAGGTGGAAAAACGACACATCGGTGCAGGTCAGCAAGGGGTTACTGGCGTTACGGCGTGACGTACATCACCTTTCGGACGCCGCCGTCCGGTGTTCAGGAGGTCACTGAGCGGCGTTCGCGCAGGCCCAGGGCCGCCGTCAGGGCGACCGCGACCACTACGAGGGTGTACGTGACGGTCGCCGGCCAGCGCCCGTGCTCGTACGCGAGGCCGCCCGCCGAGCCCCCGACGCTGCTGCCGAGGTAGTAGCAGAACAGGTACAGCGCGGACGCCTGCGCCTTGCCCGTCGCCGCGCGCCGCCCGACCCAGCCGCTCGCGACCGAGTGCGCCGCGAAGAAGCCGGCCGTCATCACGAGCAGGCCGGCGCCCACGACCGGCAGCGAGTCCGGCAGGGTCAGCAGCAGGCCCGCGGCCATCACCAGGCAGCCGACCAGCAGCACCGGGCGGCGGCCGATCCGGTCGGCGAGCGACCCGGCCGCCGGCGAGCTGAACGTCCCCGCGAGGTACATCAGGAAGACCAGCGCGGCGACCGCCTGCGGCAGGCCGAACGGCGCGGCGATCAGCCGGTAGCCGAGATAGTTGTAGACGGTCACGAACGCCGCCATCAGCACCAGGCCGACCAGGTAGAGCCGCCGCATGCCAGGGTCGGCCAGGTGCGTGAACAGGGCGCCGGGCCTCGACCGGCGGAAGAACCTCGAGCGCGGCAGCAGCGCCCAGAACGCCAGCGTGAACAGCAGCGCGACGCCCGCCGTCGCGCCGAGCGCCCAGCGCCAGCCCGCCAGGTCGGTCACGAGGCCGGGCAGCAGCCGCCCGAGCAGCCCGCCCACGGTGTTGCCGGCGATGTAGCGCCCCATCGCGCCGCCCAGGGCCTCCGGATGGACCTCGTCGGCGAGGTAGGCCATCGCGACGGCGGGCACCCCGGCGAGCGCGATCCCCTGTACCGCGCGTACCGCCGCCAGCACCGCGAACGACGGGCTCAGCGGCATGAGCAGGCCGAGCACCGCCGCCGTCACGGACGAGACCAGCATGACCCGGGTACGGCCGTAGCGCTCCGACAGCGAGCTCACCGGGATCACCGCCAGCGCGAGGGTGCCCGTGGTCAGCGAGACGAGCAGGCTGGAGGTGGTCGGGGAGACGCCGAAGACGCCGGAGAGCTCCGGCAGCAGGGCCTGGGTGCAGTAGAGCGACATGAAGGTCGTCAGCCCGGCGGCGAACAGCGCCAGGTTGACGCGCCGCAGGCCATGCGAGCCGCGCCGGTGACGTTCGGCGTGCGGTGGCGTACGGACGGGGGTGGCGACCATGTTCTCAACCCTGCGCCCCGGGCCGATGATGCGTCCAATGAAAGTTTTCACTGAGAACTATGCTCAGTGCGCATGGACCTCGTCACGGTGCGGTCGTTCCTCGCCGTCGCCGCCCAGGGCAACGTCACCCGCGCGGCGGCCGAGCTGCGGATCTCCCAGCCGGGCCTGTCCCGCGCGATCGCACGGCTGGAGCGCGAGCTGGGCACGCCCCTGTTCGACCGCGAGGGGCGCACGCTCCGGCTCAACCACTACGGCGCGATCTTCCGCGAGCACGCCGAACGCCTCGTCGCCGCCGAGGACGTGGCGCGGCGCGCGCTCGCCCAGGCCGCCGACCCCGAGCGCGGCGAGGTCGGCCTGGCCTTCCTGCACACCCAGGGCACCGCCTTCGTGCCCGAGCTCCTCGGCGCCTACCGGCGCGAGCATCCGCGCGTGACGTTCCGGCTGAGCCAGGGCAGCGCGGAACACCTGGAGAGCGAGGTCGCGGACGGCCGCGCGGACATGGCGATCACCAGCCCGCGCCCGGCGAGCCTCGCGTGGCATCCGCTGACCACCGAACGCCTGCGCCTGGCCGTGCCCGCCGGCCACCGTCTCGCCGGCCGCTCACAGGTACGCCTGGCCGACGCGTCCGGCGAGCCGTTCATCCTCATGCGCCACGGGTACGGGCTCCGCTCGATCGCCGAGGAACTGCTCCGCGCCGAGGACCTCGCCCCCGAGATCGCCTTCGAGGGCGAGGACACCCCCACCCTCCGCGGCCTGGTCGCCGCAGGCCTCGGCGTCGCCGTCGTGCCGCCCGGCGAACGCACCACGGGAGTCGCGGAGGTGATGATCGAGGGGGCCCACCGTACGATCGGCCTCGCCTGGGTCGACGGCCGCGCACGGCCGCCGGCGGTCGAGAACTTCCGCCGGTTCGTCGCCGGCAGCGCGGATCAGGCCGTGAAGTAGCGCCGCGGGTTGCCGATCATCATCGCCTCGATGTCCTGGTCGCTCACGCCGGCCTCGCGCAGGGCGGGCAGGACGTCGTCGTGGATGTGCTCGTAGTGCCAGTTCGGCAGGGCCTGGGGCCGCAGCTCGTCGAAGTTGTCGCCGAACCAGTCGATCCAGCACATCGCGTCGTGGCTGAGCACCATCCGGTCGGCGTAGCCGCGTTCGCACAGGGCGACGATGGTCGCGATCCGGTCCGGCGTCGAGCGGTACAGGTCGATCCCGAACCGGTCCATGCCGAGGATGGCGCCCGAGTCGGCCAGCTCCATCAGATGGTCCAGGTCACCGCTGTCGCCGCTGTGGCCCACGACGACCTTGGTCAGGTCGACGTTCTCCGCGCGGAACAGGTCGAGCACCCACGCGCCGGTCCGCAGACCGGGGTTGGTGTGCACGGTGATCGGCGCGCCCGTCTCGCGGTGGGCGAGCGCGATCGCGCGGCACACCCGCTCGACGCCGGGCGCCGGGTCGGCGTGCTCGACCGCGCACTTCAGGAACGCGGCCTTCACCCCGGTGTCCGCGATGCCCTCGGTCAGGTCGCGGACGAACTCCCCGGCGAGCGGGTCCGGGCTCTCGTCGAACGTCAGGCCCGGCCCGCGGTTCACGAACGGCAGGGGAGCGTCGGTGTAGTTGTAGTAGCCGGTGGCCGCGATGATGTTGAGCTCCGGCACCTGCTCGTTGATCCGCTGGATCCGCGGGATGTAGCGCCCGCCGCCCCACACCGTCGGGTCGACGAAGGTCCGGACACCCTTGGCGGCCATCGCCCGTAGCTTCTCGATGGCGTCGGCGACCCGCTCCTCCTCGTCCCACCATCGGCCGATACCGGAGTTCTGCAGGTACTCGGTGTTCACGAAGAACACGTGCTCGTGCATCAGGGTCTCGCCGAGCTCGCCGACGTCGACGGCTCCGCGTACGGTCTCGACGGTGGGCATGGGGCGCCTCCTCAGAACGGGATCATGGTCCTACTTCTGGAGCCCGGAGACCAGCCTGCGAAGACCGGAGAGCCACCGGTCGCGGTCGGCGCCCTTGCGCCGTACGAACTCCGCGACCTCCGGGTGCGGGAGGATCAGGAACTTCTCGGCGTCGAGCCCGGCGATGACCGACTCGGCGACGTCCTCGGGTTCCAGGAGGTCGCCCGCCGCCTTCACGGTGCTGATCGCCAGGCTGCCCTCGCCGTCGGTGACCATCGGCGTGCGGACGCCCTGCGGGCACAGCGCGCTGACCTTGATCCCATGGTCGCCGTAGGTCAGCGACAGCCACTCCGCGAACGCCACCGCGGCGTGCTTGGTCACCGCGTACGGGGCGTCGCCCGGCTGGGAGAGCAGCCCGGCGGCCGAGCAGGTGTTCAGCAGGTAGCCCTCGCCGCGCTCGACCATGCCGGGGATCACGGCGCGCGCCGCGTACACGTGCGCCTGGACGTTGACCGCCCACGCGGCGGCCCACTGCTCGGGGGTGGCCTCCAGGCCCGCTCCGGTGCCGATGCCGGCGTTGGAGCACATCAGGCCGATCGGGCCCAGCTCGGAGATGGCCGCCTCGACCATCTCCAGCACCTGCGTCTCGTCGCCGACGTCCGTGCGCGTCGACGACCGTCGGGCAGTCGAGGTCCGCCGCGACACGCGCCGCGGCGTCGCCGTTGATGTCGGACAGGCACAGGCCGGCGGCACCCTCGGCGGCGAACCGGCGGGCCAGGGCGGCGCCGATACCGCTGCCCGCTCCGGTGATCACGATGTTCTTCCCAGATACGTGCATGGCAGGAACGTAACATCTGTCACTAAGCTGAACCCGATTCGGATATCAGTCTGGAAGGCGGACCAATGGGACTCGAGACCGGCCTGGCGGGCAAGACCGCCCTCATCACCGGAGCGTCACGCGGCATCGGAAAGGCCTCCGCGCTGGCGTTCGCGGCCGAGGGGTGCAACGTGGTCCTGACCTCGCGCAAGCAGGAGGCGCTCGACGAGGTCGCCGCGGAGATCCGGGCCGCGTACCCGGACGCCGGCGTGCTCCCCAAGGCCGCCCACGTCGCCGACGAGGACGCCGCGCAGGCCTGTGTCGAGGCCGCCGTCTCGGAGTTCGGCGGCGTCGACGTCCTGGTCAACAACGCCGGTACGAGCCCGTACTTCGGCCCGCTCGTCGACCTCGACGCCTCGCGGGCGAGCAAGACGGTCGACGTGAACCAGTTCGCGATCGTGCTGTGGACGCGATTCGCCTGGAAGCTGTCCATGGAGGCCCGCGGCGGCTCGATCGTGAACATCTCCTCGGTCGGCGGCACGGTCACCGAGCACGGCATCGGGTACTACAACGCCACCAAGGCCGCCGTCATCCACCTCACCCGGCAGTTCGCCATGGAACTGGCGCCGTCCGTACGCGTCAACGGCGTGGCACCGGGCCTGGTCAAGACCCACCTGGCCAAGGCGCTGTGGGAGAACAACGAGGAGCAGATCTCCAAGTACATGCCGCTCGGCCGGCTCGGTGAGCCCGAGGACATCGCGAGGACGGTGGTCTTCCTGGCGGGCGACGCGTCCGGCTGGCTGACCGGCCAGACCATCGTCGTCGACGGTGGCGCCACCATCCGCCCGTCGATCGCCTGAGGAGGCTCCCGATGACCCGATGGGGACTCACGATCCCGCTGCAGGGGATCCCGCTCGCCCGGCACCAGAAGATCGTCGAGAGTCTCGAGGATCTCGGCTACACCGACGCCTGGTCGGCCGAGACCAACGGCACCGACGCGTTCACCCCGCTCGCGCTGGCCTCCCAGTGGGCTCCCGGCCTCAGGCTGGGCCCCGCGATCGTGCCCGTCTACACGCGCGGCCCGGGGCTGCTCGCCCAGCAGGCCGCGACCATCGCCGGCCTCGCGCCCGGCCGGTTCGTGCTCGGCATCGGCACGTCCTCGCCCGCGATCGTCGAGCGCTGGAACGGCATCCCGTTCACCGAGCCGTACCAGCGCATCCGCGACACCCTGCGGTTCCTGCGCGGCGCGCTGGCCGGTGAGAAGGTCAGCGACGAGGCCCTCGGCGTGAAGGGCTTCCGGCTCGACAACGCCCCCGACACGCCGCCGCCGATCGTGCTCGCCGCGCTGCGCCCCGGCATGCTGCGGCTGGCCGCGCGCGAGGCCGACGGCGCGATCACCAACTGGCTGGCCCCGCAGGACGTACGCACCGTGCGCGGCGAGCTCGGCACCGAGAAGGAGCTCATCGCGCGGATCTTCGTGTGCCCGACGTCGAACGCCGACGAGGCGCGCGCCATCGGCCGCTGGATGATCGCCGCGTACATGACCGTGCCCGTCTACAAGGCGTTCCACGAGTGGCTGGGCCGCGGGGAGCGGCTCGCCGCGATGAACGAGGCGTGGGCGGCGGGCGATCGCAAGGGCGCGCTCGACCTCATTCCGGACGAAGTCGTCGATGACCTGATCGTTCATGGTTCGCCGGAGAAATGCCGGGAACGTGTCCAGGAGTACGTCGAAAACGGCCTGGACACCCCGGTTCTCGCGGTGGTGCCGGTCAACGACATATCGGTTGAAGAGGCGGTACGCGCGCTCTCGCCGAATGTGTGATCGGCTTAAGCGATTCGTGGGAAGCGGGCATGTTTGCAGGTCCCCCGGCCGGGCATGGCAGGGCGCAAGCCGGGCCCAGGCCCGCGCCGATTCTGGAATCGACCAAAAGGAGCTGTTGACAGTGCTCACGCTGACCGACTCGGCGGTCCAGGTGATTCGTACCGTCACAACCCAGCCCGAGCTTTCTCCGCAGACCGGCCTGAGGATCGCCACTCAGCCGCAGCCCGATGACGCGGGCACGCTCGCCCTCGCCGTCGCCGAAGGCCCTGAGGCCGGAGACGCGGTGGTCGAGGAGCAGGGCGCACGGGTGTATCTCGAGCCCGACGCCGCGTCGATCCTCGACGAGATGACGCTGGACGCCAGCGTCGACGAGCAGGGGGACGTGACCTTCCGCCTCGCTGAAACCGCGGGGTAGCACCGAACGTACGCGCGCGGCCCCAGGTCAACGCCTGGGGCCGTAGCCGTTTCAGAGGGCCGCGAACGGCGCCCCCGGCGCCGGCCCGGGCGCGGGCAGGCCCAGAAGCCGCGCCAGAAGCTGCGACGCGGTGTTGTTGTACGGGAAGTCGCTCCGGGGGTCCAGCAGGTCCCCGTCGATGAACGCCTGCCCGATACGCGCCATCTTCACGCTGAACTTGAAGGCCGAGAGAACCTCGTAGTAGGCGAGGTTCCGCATCTTGCGGCCCATCAGCTCCTCGTAGAAGGCCACCGTGTGCTCGTACCGGGGGAAACCGGCCAGGCGGGCGGCGCCGATGCCCTCGGAGTGGTGCCGGTCGAGGAACAGGTACCAGGCGAGATCCTCCTCGGGCGCCCCGAGCGTGGCCGCCTCCCAGTCGAGCACCGCCTGCGGCGTGCCGTCCCGGTAGACGATGTTGCCGATGCGCGCGTCGCCCCACAGCAGCACCGGAGGGTCCGGCTCGACGGGCCGGTGCGCCCGCAGCCACGCCAGAGCCGCCGCCGCCGTCGGCTGCGACCCGCCGTACGCCCAGTTCATGAAGTGCGCGTAGTAGCCGAGCCGCTGTTCGAGCCCCGTACGCCCGTACGCGGGCCGGTCGATGAAGGAGAACTGGGAGGCCGGCAGCCGGTGCACGTCGGAGAGGATCTCGATCCCCGACCACCAGATCCGCCCACGCGTGGCGGGTGTGGCCTTCGTGACCCAGCCGCCCTGGTGGTAGGGCGGAAAGTCGTCCGGAACGACCCCGTCCACCCGCGCGAGGACGAAGAACGGCGCCCCCAGCACGCTGGGGTCCGGCTCGAACCACCGCATCGCCGGCACGGGAATCGACGTGGCACGGTCCAGAATCGTGAGCAGCCGGTACTGGTCGGCGTACGGCAGCGGATCGGGAAAAATCTTGTACTGGGTCGGCGCGACCTTGGCCACGAGCCGCTCGGTACGACCGTCCCAGTCGGCGTCGAAGAGCAGGATGTCGGCGGAGAACCCGTTGGCCCGGCGGCTCTCGACCATGCGAACGGACACCTCCCGCGCGTCCGGAAGCCGCCTGGTGAGCCACCGCGTGAGAGTCGTCTGGATGAGTTGCGGATCCCGCCGGCCGGACACTGGCATGGCCGCCGCCTTCCTGCGGATCGCATGCCGCCTGTTAGAACGTCTATGTAACAAATGACGTAATCCCAGTCAACCATCAGGGGGGCGTCAGGGATCGTCTCCTGGGCGTGAAGGTTCCGTGGCCGACGGAAAACCAGAGGCGCGGAATCCGGCCCGTGGGGACACTGGGCCGATGACAGAACTCGTGGAGACGCCTCATCTGGTCGCGCCGACGACGGCGGTGCGCGACTCCTACCTGCACGGCGAGCGGGTCGACCTCACCGCGCGGGGCACGGCGGAGGCCGAGTCGGCGCTGAAGAACATCGACAAGGGCGCCGACGACTTCGACGCCTACGTCGAGGAGCGGCGTGGCGTACGGACCCGGTGGGGTGTTCCGTCCACCGTCTTCTGGTACGTCTCCGGGGAGCACTACCTCGGCACGCTCGTCGTACGCCACAGCCTGACGCCCGAGCTCGAAGAGGTCGGCGGCCACATCGGCTACCACGTCGTCAAGCCCTGGCAGCGTCAGGGGCACGCCACCCGGATGCTGGCCGCCGGGCTCGTCGAGTGCCGTCGCCTCGGCCTCGACAAGGTGCTCCTGACCTGCGAGGAGAGCAACGAGCCTTCCCGGCGGGTGATCCTCGCGAACGGCGGCGTCCCGGACGGCCGCGCCAAGGGTGAAGACCGCTTCTGGATCACGTTGTGACACCATCGACGGGGAGAGAGGTGAGAGGAAATGCAGCTGACCAAGTTCGGTCACGCATGTGTGCGGATACGCAAGGACGACCGCACTCTCGTCATCGACCCGGGCGGCCTGACGCCTGAGAGCGACGCGATGACGGGGGCCGAGGCGGTGCTCATCACGCACGAGCACTTCGACCACCTGGAGGCCGAGCGTCTCCGCAAGGCCATGTCGGAGGACCCCCGGCTCACGATCTACACCTGCCGTGCCACCGCCGAGATCCTCGGTGACGCCGGTGACCGCGTCCGCGTCGTCGGTGACGGCGACTCGCTGACGATCGCCGGGTTCGACGTCGCCGTCGTCGGGGAGAAGCACGAAGTGGTCCACCCGGACGTACCCCCGGTGGAGAACGTCGGTTTCTACATCGACGAGGAGGTCTTCCACCCCGGTGACGCCTTCACGGTTCTGGACGCCCCGACGCTGCTCGTCCCGGGCCAGGCGCCGTGGATGAAGGCCCCGGAGATGATCCAGTACCTCCGGGCCGTACGGCCGCGGCGGGCGTACGCCGTCCACGACGGCCTGCTGAACGATTTCGGTCTCGGATTGCTCGAAGGCCAGCTCAGCGGCGAGGCGAAGAAGCAGGACGCCGACTTCCGCCGCCTCCAGCCGGGCGAGACCATCGACCTCTGAACAGGCCTTGCCCTCCTCGGCGGCCCCTGAAATGGTCAAGATGTCCCGGTGACCCGCGCCGGGGCGAAGACCAGGGGGGACCCGTCCGGTGAAACTGCTGCGCGTCGGACCGGAGGGCGCCGAGCGTCCCGCTGTCCTGGCCGAGGACGGCACGCTCCTCGACCTGTCCGGGTTCACCAACGACATCGACGGGGCCTTCCTCGCCACCGGGCTCGGCCGTGCCACCGCCGCGTACGCCGCGGGTGAGCTGCCGCCGATCCAGAACACCAAGCGGGTCGGTGCCCCGGTGGCGAGGCCCGGCAAGGTCGTCTGCATCGGCCTGAACTACCGCGACCACGCCGCGGAGACCGGCGCCGAGATCCCGGACGAGCCGATCATCTTCATGAAGGCCGTGAACACGGTCGTGGGCCCCGCCGACGACGTCCTGATCCCGAAGGACAGCGTGAAGACCGACTACGAGGTCGAGCTCGCGGTCGTCATGGGCGCCCAGGCCCGCTACCTCGACTCCCCGGACGACGCGCGCGCCCTCATCGCCGGGTACTCCATCAGCAACGACGTCTCCGAGCGTGAGTTCCAGCTCGAACGCGGCGGCACCTGGGACAAGGGCAAGTCGTGCGAGACGTTCAACCCGATGGGCCCCTACCTCGTCACCGCCGACGAGATCCCCGATCCGCAGGACCTCGGGCTCCGTCTCTGGGTCAACGGCGAGCTGCGCCAGGACGGCACCACCGCGGACATGATCTTCGGTGTCGACCATCTGATCTGGTACCTGAGCCGGTTCATGGTCCTGGACCCCGGCGACGTCATCAACACCGGCACCCCGGCCGGGGTCGCCATGGGCCGCCCCGGCACCCCGTACCTCCGCGTCGGTGACATCGTCGAGATGGAGATCGACGGGCTCGGCCGCCAGCGTCAGCGGCTCGCGTGAAGGTCGTCTCGCTGGAGACCCGCGACGTACGGTTCCCCACGTCGCTCCACCTGGACGGCTCCGACGCGATGAACCCCGACCCCGACTACTCCGTCGCGTACGCCGTGCTGCGCACCGACACGGGCGCCGAGGGCCACGGGTTCTGCTTCACGATCGGGCGCGGCACCGAGGTGTGCGTCGCCGCCATCGAGGCGTACGCGCCGCTCGTCGTCGGCCGCGAGCTGGACCCGGGCGACCTCGGCGAGTTCGCCCGGCGGCTCGTCCACGACAGCCAGCTGCGCTGGCTCGGGCCGGAGAAGGGCGCGGTGCACATGGCCGCCGCGGCCCTCATCAACGCGGCGTTCGACCTGGCCGCGCGCGTCGCGCGGGTCCCGCTCTGGAGGTTCCTGGCGGAGCTGCCGTCCGCGCAGGTCACCGACCTCGTCGACTGGCGCTACCTCACCGACGCCCTGGAGCCGTCCGAGGCCGTCGAGCTACTCGACGCGGCGGCGAGCGGGCGAGGTGAGCGTGAGGAGGCCCTGCTCGCCACGGGCTACCCGGCGTACGCGACCTCGCCCGGCTGGCTCGGCTACTCCGACGACAAGCTCACGCGCCTGGCCCGCGAGGCCGTCGCGGACGGCTTCACGCTGATCAAACTGAAGGTCGGCGCCGACCTGTCCGACGACGTACGCCGCATGCGGCTCGCCCGTGAGGCGGTCGGCCCCGGCATCCGGATCGCGATCGACGCCAACCAGCGCTGGGACGTCCCTGAGGCGATCGCGTGGGTGCGGGCGCTCGGGCCGTACGACCCGTGGTGGATCGAGGAGCCGACCAGCCCCGACGACATCCTCGGCCACGCGACGATCCGCGAGGGCGTCCGGCCAGTACGCGTCGCCACCGGCGAGCACGTCGCGAACCGCGTGGTCTTCAAGCAACTGCTCCAGGCCGGGGCGATCGACGTCCTGCAGATCGACGCCTGCCGCGTCGGCGGCGTCACCGAGAACATCGCGATCCTGCTGCTCGCGGCCAAGTACGGGATTCCCGTCCACCCGCACGCCGGCGGCGTCGGCCTGTGCGAGGTCGTCCAGCACCTGTCGATGTTCGACTACGTCTCGGTCAGCGGCGCCCGGCACTCGATCGAGTACGTCGACCACCTCCACGAGCACTTCACCGACCCGGTGCGAATCCGCGACGGCCACTACCTCGCGCCGGACGCCCCCGGCATGTCGGCGGAGATCAAGGCCGGGAGTCTCACCGAGTACGCCTTTCCCGACGGTCCGGCATGGAGGTCATGACGTGGAGTTCACCGGCATCAGGGCGATAGTGACCGGAGGCGCGTCCGGCATCGGGCTCGCCACCGCGCGGCTGCTCACCGAGCGCGGCGCGGCCGTCGTCTGCCTGGACCTCGACGACCCTCCGTCGCCGTTCACGGGGGTCCGCGCCGACGTGCGCGACGACGCCTCGGTGCGTACGGCCGTCGCCGACGCCGCCGACCGGCTCGGCGGCCTCGACGTCGTGGTCAACAACGCGGGCATCGGCGCGCAGGGCACCGTCGAGGACAACGACGACGACGAGTGGCGCGACGTCTTCGAGGTCAACGTGTTCGGCATGGTCCGGGTGGCGCGCGCGGCGCTGCCGCACCTGCGCCGGTCCTCGCACGCCGCGATCGTCAACACGTGCTCGATCGCCGCCACGGCCGGGCTGCCCAGCCGCGCCCTGTACTCGGCGACGAAGGGCGCGGTGCTGTCGCTGACACTGGCGATGGCGGCCGACCACGTACGCGAGGGAATCCGCGTGACCTGCGTGAACCCCGGCACCGCCGACACGCCCTGGATCGGCCGCCTGCTCGCGGCGGCCCCCGACCCGGCCGCCGAGCGCGCGGCCCTGGAGGCCCGCCAGCCGACCGGCCGCCTCGTGAGCGCGGAGGAGGTCGCCGCGGCCATCGCGTACCTGGCCAGCCCGCTGGCCTCCGCCACCACGGGGACCTCGCTGGAGGTCGACGGCGGTATGGCCGGCCTTCGCGTCCGGCCGGCCACACCCTAGGTTGGGATCATGCGCGTTGCGCTTTTCATCACGTGTGTGAACGACACGCTCTTTCCCGGCACGGGGAAGGCGGTCGTACGCCTGCTGGAGCGGCTCGGCTGCACGGTCGAGTTCCCCGCCGAGCAGAGCTGCTGCGGCCAGATGCACTTCAACACGGGGTACCGCGCGGACGCGCTGCCGCTGGCGAAGCGGTTCGCGTCGGTCTTCTCCGGTTACGACGCGGTCGTCGTGCCGTCGGGGTCCTGCGCGGCGATGGTCCGCGAGTGGTACCCGTCGCTGGGGATCACTCCGCCGGGCGGGGTGCGTGAGCTGTCGGAGTTCCTGGTCGACGTTCTGGGCGTCGTGGACGTCGGCGCGTACTTCCCGCACACGGTGACATACCACCCGACGTGCCACTCCCTGCGATCCCTGCGGGTGGGGTCGCGGCCGCTGGACCTGCTGTCCGCGGTGCGCGGGCTCACGCTGAAGCCGCTCGAAGGCGCGGACGAGTGCTGCGGCTTCGGCGGGACCTTCTCGCTGAAGAACCCCGACGTGTCGGCGGCGATGTGCGCCGACAAGGTACGGGGCGTCCTGGACACCGGCGCCGAGGTCCTGTGCGCGGCCGACAACTCGTGCCTGATGCACATCGGCGGCGCGCTGTCGCGGCAGCGTACGGGCGTCCGGGTCATGCACCTGGCGGAGATCCTCGCCTCCACCGAGGAGGACCGGTCATGAACACCTTCGTCGGGATGCCGGCGTTCCCTGAGGCGTCGTCCTCGGCGGTCTCCAACGCCCAGCTCCGCCACAACCTGCGCAACGCCACCCACACGATCCGCGCGAAACGCGCGGCTGTCGTCGGCGAGCAGCCGGACTGGGCGGCCCTGCGCGAGGCCGGCGCGGCGATCAAGGACCGTACGCTCCTGCGCCTGGACTCCTACCTGGAGCAGCTGGAAGCCGCCGTGGTGGCCGCCGGCGGCGTCGTGCACTGGGCGTCGGACGCCGCGGAGGCGAACCGCATCGTCGTGGACCTCGTACGCGCCACCGGCGAGACCGAGGTCGTCAAGGTCAAGTCGATGGCCACGCAGGAGATCGACCTGAACTCCGCGCTGTCGGCGGCCGGGATCCGCGCGTACGAGACGGACCTCGCCGAACTGATCGTGCAGCTCGGCGACGACCTGCCGTCGCACATCCTGGTACCCGCGATCCACCGGAACCGCTCGGAGATCCGGGACATCTTCCTGTCCCACATGGCGGAGTGGGGCCGTCCCGCGCCCGCGTCGCTGAAGGACGACCCGCGCGCGCTCGCGGAGGCCGCCCGGCTGCACCTGCGCGAACGCTTCCTGTCGGCGCGCGTCGGCATCTCCGGCGCGAACTTCGCCGTCGCCGAAACGGGCACGCTCGTCGTCCTGGAGTCAGAGGGCAACGGCCGCATGTGCCTGACGCTGCCCGAGACGCTGATCTCGGTCGTCGGCATCGAGAAGCTGGTACCGACATGGCAGGACCTGGAGGTCTTCCTCCAGCTGCTGCCGCGCTCGTCGACGGGCGAGAGGATGAACCCGTACACGTCGACGTGGACCGGCGCCGTGGAGGGCCAGGCGTTCCACCTGGTGCTGCTCGACAACGGCCGTACGTCGGTGCTGGCCGACCGGGTGGGGCGGCAGGCGCTGCGCTGCATCCGCTGCTCGGCCTGCCTGAACGTCTGCCCGGTGTACGAACGCGCGGGCGGCCACGCGTACGGCTCGGTGTACCCGGGCCCGATCGGCGCCATCCTGACCCCGCAGCTGCGCGGAATGGCGGGCCCGTTGGAACAGTCCCTGCCGTACGCGTCGACACTGTGCGGCGCGTGCTACGAGGTGTGCCCGGTGGCGATCAACATCCCCGAGGTGCTGCTGGACCTGCGCTCGAAGGCGGTGCAGTCGGGGCATCGCGCGGAGGGTTTGGCGATGGGGGCGGCGCGGCGCGTCCTGGACTCGCCGCGCTGGCTGTCGGTGGCCCAGCGCTCGGCGGGCCGCTTCCGCCGCTGGGTACCGCGCCGGTTGCCTGGGCCGTTGTCGGCCTGGACGGACACGCGGGACATTCCTGACATTCCTCGCGAGTCTTTCCGTGAGTGGTGGTCTGCGCGATGAGCTCCCGAGAAGCGATCCTGGGCCGCATCCGTGCCGCCTTGTCGGACGTGCCGCCTGGCGAGGTCGAGGTGCCACGCTCGTACGAGCGCTCGCGGTCGGGCGTACCGGTGGTAGAGCTCCTGATCGACCGCCTGGTCGACTACAAGGCGTCGGTACACGAGGTGACGGACGTGGCCGCGGCGGTGACGGAATGCCTGACCCGCCGCGAGGCCCGCCGGGTGGCCGCCCCGGCCGGTGTCCCGTCGTCATGGCTGGGCGAGACGTCGGCGGTCCGAGACGAGAACCTGTCCCCCGCGGACCTGGACGCCTTGGACGGGGTGGTGACGGGCTGCGCGGTCGCCATCGCCGAAACCGGCACAATCGTCCTGGACGCAGGCCCTGACCAGGGCCGCCGAGCCTTGACGCTCGTCCCGGACTACCACCTGTGCGTGGTACGCCGGGATCAGATCGTACGAACGGTGCCGGAGGCGGTGGAACGCCTCGACCCCACGCGCCCGCTGACGTGGATCAGCGGCCCGTCGGCCACCAGCGACATCGAACTGAGCCGCGTCGAAGGCGTCCACGGCCCCCGAACCCTGGAAGTCCTCATCGTGTGACGTCGTCCCCGGACAACGGCGGGGCCTTGCGGGCGGAGCCGCGGTAGGTCTCCGGGTCGTAGCGGCGTTCGCTCTCGTCGAGCTTGGTGTGGGCGGCTTCGACGAGGTCGATGCCCAGGTGGTCGGCGAGGTTGACGAGGAAGATCGTGACGTCGCCGATCTCGGCGCGTACGCGGGCTCCGGCCTCCGGATCGTCCATCACCGCCGCCGACTCCTCGGGCGTGAGCCACTGGAACTCGGCGAGCAGCTCGCCCACCTCCCCGGCCAGGGCCATCGCCAGGTTCTTCGGCGTATGAAACTGCTCCCAGTCGCGGACCGCCGCGCCCTGCCTCAACCGGGCCGCCAGCCCGTCCAGTTCGGTGCTCACGCCCCTACTGTAGACAGGCACTTAGCTAATTGCCATACTGCCTAAATGATCGATGTCGGCCTGGTCAAGGCGCTGGCCAGCGACAAACGGCTGATGATCCTCGACTGGCTCCGCGACCCGGAGGCGCACTTCGCACCCCAGCGGGACGGCGACCTCGTACGCGACGGCGTCTGCTCGCTGTTCATCGCGGAGAAACTCGGCGTGAGCCAGCCGACCTGCGGCGAACACCTGAAGATCCTCGCCCAGGCCGGCCTGGTCCGCAGCAAGAGAATCAAGCAGTGGGTCTTCTACCAGCGCGACGAACAACGCATAACGGCGGCGAAGGAGTTGCTGAGCGGTGACTGGTGAGGCGTACGACCGGCTGGTCGCGGACCTGGACGACGCGGGCGCGCACTACCGTTTCATCGACCACGAGCCGGAGGGCCGTACCGACCTGGTCAGCGCCCTGCGGGGCCACGCCCTGGCGCAGGCCGCGAAGTGCCTGATCGTCATGGTCAAGATCGGCAAGAAGCAGACACGGTACGTTCTGGCGGTCGTCCCGGGCGACGCGCGCCTAGATTTGAATGCGGTGAAGACGCTGCTGGGCGGCACGTACGTGGCGTTCGCCGCCAAGGACAAGGCCGAGGAACTGGCCGGAAGCGTGAGCGGCACCGTCCTGCCCATCCCGTACCACCCAAGGCTGGAACTGATCGTCGACCCGTCACTGCTCGCCTTCGAAGAACTCTTCTTCAACGCGGCACGCCTGGACCGCTCGATCGCCCTGGACACAAAGGACTACGTACGCCTGACGTCACCCCGCGTGGAGCCGATCGTCGGCTAGATCATGCCCACCAGATCCGCCGTCCGGTCGGATGGTGCCCCGGACACCGGCAGGGTGTGAGCGCCCAGTCAGCAGATCTGCGGTCCGGTCGTGTGGCGGCCGGTCGGTGTCTGTGCCGTGTTGGTCGTGCGCGGGCTCTGGCGGTACGCCCCTGGGGTGGTTATCCACAGGTGGGGTTTGGTCTGTTGGGGTGGGTGGGGTGGGGGCCAGGGTTGGGGGATGGGGTGGGTTGAGGGGGATCTCATGGCACTCATCGGTTCGCAGGCGGGGATGCTCGCCCGATGGCAGGCACGCGAGCACGGCGTACCTGACCACGCCTTACGCGACCTGCTGGGCCGAAGATGCTGGTTCAGGCACACGCCGGGCGTGTACGCGACGTTCGCCGGCCCGCTGGGCAGGCTCGCCGAGCTCTGGGCCGCCCTGCTGTACTGCAGCCACCGCCCACGCTCCTCGCCGGGCGTGACACACCTGCCGGACGCCGTCCTCAGCCACGAGACCGCCGCCGAGCTGTACGGCTTCGGCTCCCCGCCACACCACCCGATCCACGTCACCATCCCCAGCGGCCGCCGATGCCCGAAACGCCTCCCCGGCATGACGATCCACTTCTCCGGCAGGCTGGACCAGTCCCGGCACCCCGCGTTATGGCCCCCACGCACGCGCGTCGACGACACCGTCATCGACCTCACCCAGACGTCGGCCGACCTGGAGACGGCGATCACGTGGCTGGACGAGGCCTGCGCCCAGAACCTGACCACCCCCACCGACCTGACCAGAGCCCTGGCCACCCGCCCCCGCGTACGCCACCGAGCCGACTTGACGAGAACCCTGGCCGCTCGCCCCGCGTACACCGCCGAGCCGACTTGACCAGAGCCCTGGCCACCGCCCCCGCGTACGCCGCCGAGCCGACTTGACGAGAGCCCTGGCCGCTCGCCCGCGTACACCGCCGAGCCGAGTTGACCAGAGCCCTGGCCGCTCGCCCCGCCTACACCGCCGAGCCGACCTGACCAGAGCCCTGGCCGCACGCCCCGCGTACGCCGCCCCGCCGACCACACCAGAGCCGAGCCCTGGCCACTCGCCCCGCGTACACCGCCCAGCCGACCTGATCCACAGCCTCCCGCCGCGCCGCCGAACACCCGTCCACCGGCCCGGATCCATGAGATTCCGGGCGATCGAGAACATCATCGGGAATCGGGCACGGCCAAGGGCATCTCTTCCGATGCGAGCGCCGTCGTTCAAAAGCCCCGGAAGACACCGTCGTCATCAACGGCCCCGGTGAACTCCTCGAAGTCCATGTTCGCCAGCGAGATGTTGTTCTCGATCGACCACAGGCTGTCCGCCACAACGCGAACCTCGGCCGCGACCTCCTCATCGAGCCCGAGCCCGAGCCCGAGTACGAGCAGCGGCATCTCCTGGGACGCGAGCGCGACCGTGTCGGCGATGATGACGAGCGCGTGCGGGTAGTCCTCGGGCACGCAAGCGAGGACCTGCTCCACCGTGGCCCCTTGATAGGCGATGTCGTCGAGGTAATCCACGTTCGCCAGGAACCCGTCCTCGTCCGGTGTCTCGATCCTCTTACGGACGGCCTTCCACCGTTCCGTGTCGGAGAAGTCGGTTCGAATCACCAGCGTGTCGTTGGTCTCGGGCAGAGCATTCATCGGCTGATCTTCCTATGCGTCCGGGAGGGCATCGAAGAGGGTGGAGCCCTCGTCGGAGACACGCGCTCCGTCCGGCGAAAGGTTCAACGAGGGACGTGAGGCGGCCCGATCTGTCGAAAGGGCGGGTCTCGGGCGGGGACTCGGAGGCCGCGTCCTCGGTTGCGGCGGTGGAGGACGGCGTGGAGGGCGACGATCGGGTGGGGTAGGCGGCAGACTGAGGTGTATGCGGGAGTTCGACGAACTGCGGGGGGACGGGTGGCGTCGGCTGCTGGCCGCTGTTCGGCGCAGGTTGGACAAGACCGGGGGAGAGGTGGCCGGTTCGATCGTGATCGTGGAGCCGGTGGCGGCCGAGCGGCGGGTCGTCGAGGAGCTTTTCGGGCGGGCTCCTGCCGTCAAACGGCTTGGGCTTCAAGTTTCCGAGATCGACGAGGCGATGCGCCGGACGTACGGTGTCGGGCTGCTCAAGGCGCTCGCCTGGCTCGACCGGCCTGAGGAGCCATCGGACCTCAAAGGGGCTCTGGAGGCGGCGATGCGGTGCCGTCACGCCCGTGAAGGGTGGTTCACGGGCTGGCTGGGGGGTTTGTCGCGTGACGGTACGGCCGCCCGGCTCGTACGGGACGGCGACGGGGATCTTCTCGGCCGGGCCGCGGCCGTGCTGGACCGGTTGCCCGTACGGGACGTTCCGTTGCCGGTGCTCGCCGAGTGGGCGACCGGTGACGCGACCGCGTTGTCCGGCACCCCCCTCGCCGACCTGGTCCTGCGCGCGCTCGTGTTCTGGCAGGGAGCCACGCCGCCCAGCGGCCGCGATGCCGAGCGGCGTGTCTGGAACGACGCCGGTGTCCTCGCCGACGACCTCGCCAGCCAGGTCCTCGTCCTGAACGTACGGGCCCGCGAGGACCACACCGTCGCCGGATGGCTCGCCGACGCGGCGACGGCCGGAATCCCGTTCCGGCTCACGCTGCACCAGCTCATGATCGCTCCGGTCACCCCGGCCGGTGAGCGGATCTTCGTCTGCGAGAACGCGATCGTCCTCCGCGCCGCGGCGGCGGAATTCGGGAAGGACTGCGCACCGCTGGTGTGCGTCGAAGGTGCCCCATCGGCCGCCTGCGACCGGCTGCTCAAGGCCGCCAAGCGAGTCCACTGGCACAACGACTTCGACTGGCCCGGCGTACGCCACACCGCCGCCGCCACGGAACGCTACGCCGCGACGCCGTGGCGAATGAGCGCCACCGACTACCTGGACGCCCTCGAAGCAGGCCCCGCCGCCCCCCTCGCGGGAACCCGAACCCCGACCCCCTGGGACGACCGGCTCGCCGCGGAGATGGTGCGGGAACGGAAGGCTGTGCGCGAGGAGCGTCTTCTCCCCGGCCTGCTGTCCGACCTACGCCCGGAAGCGACTCGCTGAGACGGTCGGCTTGCCGTGGGGATGGGATGGGGCGGGAGGACGGCTCGCTGGGACGGTCGGCTTGCCGTGACGAGGCGACAGGGTCCGAAGGCCGTGCGCGAGGAGCGTTCTCTCCACGCCCTGCTGTCCGACCTACGCGGGAAACCCGCCCGCTGGGATGACGAAAAGGGCCGCGCCGGTTGGCGCGGCCCCTGAGGCAGGAACCTCTACTTCTCGTCCAGGGAACCGTCCCACGCCCACGCCAGGGCGCGTGGCAGGCCCCAATGCCCCAAAGGCGTCAGGCGGCGGTGCTCGTCCAGCGCGCCCACGGCCTCCCAGATCGGGACGATCAGCCCGAACGCGAACTCGATCGGCTCACGGTCGTCCGCGTCGTAGCTTCCCTCGATCTCCGGGCATTTGTCCGACAGTGCGAACAGGTCCTCCGCCCATGCGCGGGTGCCCACGCCGGCGCGTGCCAGGCCGATCACGGCGCCTGCCCAGTCGGCGTGCTGGAGGGTCATCAGCGAGCTTTCCTCGTGACTTCCCAGGCCTGACTCGCCGTTCATCGATACCAGCCCGCCGGCGGCCTGGATCCAGAGTTCCTGGTCGTCGGAGGGTGGCTGCTTGGCCCAGCCGGCGGCGGCGGCCAAGTGGCGGTAGGGACGGTCGGTCAGCCGGTCGCGGATCTGCGTGGCGGCGGCGCGGAGTGGCTCGGCCGGTGTTGGCGTGGACACCACGTCCGGTAGCGCGTCGCGGAGTAGCTCCACGGCGGCGCGGTCGGCTTCCTGCCATTCTTCCAGGAAGCCGCCCGCGTCAAAGTCGACTGGGTCGTCGTAGCCCTCCACGTCGCCGGTCGGCAGCCGCGTGACGTTCTCGTTCTTGTCACTCACGACAAACGAGCGTACTGGCGTCCGGACCCCGTACGAACCGCTTGCCGTGGTAAAGATCCCGTGCGGCGATCCGAAGCCGGGCTTACGACCCAGGGCGCGTAAGGGGGAACGGGATCGTGTCGCGGATCGTGCGACCGGTCAGTGTGATGAGAAGTCGGTCGATACCAAGACCCATACCCCCGGCAGGGGGCATTCCGTACTCAAGGGCGCGCAGGAAGTCCTCGTCTAGGTCCATCGCCTCCGGGTCGCCGCCGGCGGCGAGGAGGGACTGTTCGGTGAGGTTGCGGCGCTGGATGATCGGGTCGATCAGCTCGGAGTACGCCGTGCCGAGCTCCAGGCCGAAGACGATCAGGTCCCACTTCTCGGCCAGCCGCGGGTCGTCGCGGTGCGGGCGGGTGAGCGGTGACGTGCCCGCCGGGTAGTCGCGGACGAAGGTCGGGGAGCGCAGTGTGGACTCCACGAGCGCCTCGAACAGCTCCTGGACGAGTTTGCCCTGGTCCCACTCGGGGTCGTGGCTGAGCCCGACACGGTCGGCGTGTTTCTGCACGGTGCGCAGGGACGTGGACGGGGTGACCTGCTCGCCCAGGGCTTTCGACACCGAGTCGTACACCGTGATCGTCTCCCACGGCGCGGACAGGTCGTACGCCTCGCCGTCGCGGATGACCTCCGTCGTGCCGAGCGCGGCGCGGGCGGCGGAGAGGACGAGTTCGCGGGTGAGGACGGCCATCGTGTCGTAGTCGCCGTACGGTTCGTACGCCTCCAGCATCGTGAACTCGGGGTTGTGGCGCGGTGAGACGCCCTCGTTGCGGAAGCTGCGGTTCAGCTCGAAGACCTTGCCGACGCCGCCGACGAGGAGCCGCTTGAGGTACAGCTCGGGGGCGATTCGCAGGTAGAGGCCCATGTTGTAGGCGTTCATCTTGGTCGTGAAGGGACGCGCCGCCGCGCCGCCGTGCACCGGCTGGAGCATCGGGGTCTCGACTTCGAGGTAGCCGCGCGTGCGCAGGCCGTCGCGCAGGGTCGTCATCACGTCGCCGCGCATGCGGATCATCCGCCGGGCCTCGTCGTTGACGATGAGGTCGACGTACCGCTGCCGTACGCGGGTCTCCTCCGACAGCGCGCCGCGGCCGCCCGAGGACGTCGTGGGCAGCGGGTGCAGGCACTTGGCGGTGAGGGTCCAGCGGGAGGCCAGGACCGACAGCTCGCCCGTACGCGACGTGATCACCTCGCCCTCGACGCCGACCTGGTCGCCGAGGTCGATGAGCTGCTTCCAGTACCGCAGCGCCTCGACGTCGAGCGAGTCGGCCGCGAGCATGATCTGGAGGTCGCCGGTCTCGTCGCGGAGGCGTACGAAGATCAGCTTGCCGTGTTCGCGGGCGAGCATGACGCGGCCCGCGACGGCGACGGTCTCGCCCGTGTGCGTGTCGGGCGCGAGGGAGGGGAACCGTGCGCGTACGTCGGCGGCCGTGGCCGTGCGGCCGAAGCCCAGCGGGTACGGCTCGACGCCGGCGGAGCGCAGGCGTTCGAGCTTGTCGTGGCGTACGCGCTCCTGCTCCGACAGGCGCCGGGACGGAAGCCGCTTGGCCTCGACCTGCTCCTCGATCTCCTTGATCTTGGTCACGAGGGCCGGTGAGGGCGACGGCGTGTCGAGCCGCGGCTTGAACAGGGTCGGCAGGAAGCCTTCGGCGCGGGCGGCGGCCAGCCCGATGCGAACGAGGTCGCGGCTCTGCGGGAAGCACATGAACCGGGGCGTCCACACCGGCCCGTACTTGGCGTTGGCCAGGAACAGGGACTCGAGCTGCCAGAACTTCGACGCGAGCGAGAGCAGGCGGTACGCCAGCCGCATGAACGGCCCGGCGCCGATCGCCGAGCCGCGCTCGAACACGGACCGCAGCATGGCGAAGTTCAGCGAGACGCGGGTGACGCCGACGGTGGCGGCGTTCTCGGCCAGTTTGGCCACCATGAACTCGTTGAGGCCGTTCTCGGCGTCGCGGTCGCGGCGCATGAGGTCGAGGGAGAGGCCGGGGCGCCCCCACGGCACGAAGCTCAGCAGCCCGCGCCGCCGCCCGGAGCCGTCGAACGCCTCGACCATCACGCAGCGCTCGTCGGTGGGGTCGCCGAGGCGGCCGAGGGCCATGGAGAAGCCGCGCTCGGTGTGGCCGTCGCGCCATCGGTCGGCGTCGGCGACGAGCTCGCCCATCTCCTCGCGGCCGATCGAGCCGTGGCGGCGGATGCGCACGGTGTAGCCGGCGCGCTCGATGCGGCGTACGGCCTGCCGGACCTGGCGCATGTCGCGGCCGTCGAGGTTGAACTCCCGCAGGTCGATGATCGCCTCGTCGCCGAGTTCGAGGGCGTCGAGGCCGCAGCGGCCGAACGCCGCGGCGGCGCGCTCGCTGGCGCCCAGGACCCCGGGGATCCACGCGTGCGCGCGGCACTCCGCGAGCCAGGAGTTGATCGCGGCGTCCCACGACTCCGGGTCGCCGAGCGGGTCTCCGCTGGCCAGGCTGACCGAGCCTTCGACGCGGTAGGCGATGCCGGCGCGGCCGTTCGGGGAGAGGATGACGTCCTTGTCGCGGCGCAGCGCGAAGTAGCCCAGGGAGTCGCCGTCGCCCCACTCGGCCAGCAGGCCGCGGGCGGGCAGCTCCTCCTCCGGCGTGAGCACGGCGAGCCGCTGGCCGGGCCGGAACAGCGCCCACACGGTCACGACGAGCAGGCCGCTGCCCAGGACACCGAGGATGCCGTCCACCCAGCCGGGGACGTCCACGTTGAGCGTACGGCCGGTGACCCCGGCCCCCAGGAGGGTCTGCAGCCCGGCGTACACCAGGTGGGTCCAGGCCGCGCCGCGCGCGTCACGGTCGGTGAGGAAGACGAGGCTCGTACCGATCACGCCGCCGACGACCAGCAGGCCGGAGAAGACCAGCAGCGCGAGCCGCCGGTTGGCGCGGTCCGGCAGCGCGGAGAACTCCCGGCGCGCCGCGATGAGCAGCACCACGACGAAGCCGAAGGCCCCCGCCGTGATCAGTTCGCCGAAACCGCCCCAGTCGGAGATGCCCGCCAGCGCCCAAACGCCGAAGAACAAAACGAAGAGCACGACACTGATCCGCCATGCGGCTTTCTTACGGCGGCGTACGCCCACCGAGAGAAGGATCAGGAGCAGGCCGTACGGAAGGCTTGGATACCAGCCGAAATAGTTGATCGAGCGCAGCACCCAGATGTCGAACATCCACTCGATCAGGCCGGACGACAGCCATGCGAGGACGGAGAGGACTCCGGACACGCGGAGGTACCAGAAGAGGACGGTGGGTACGGCCTCGACCACCCGCCGAGCCCCGTCGGCCGCCTTCGTCACCATCTCACTCCCGATTTCGTGCCGCATATTCTTTCTTTGTACCGGTGATTAGGTGTGCGTCATGCCAACGGACGCGCCGACGATGGGTATCGTGGGCGAACTATGCCGGAAAACCCCCTTCTCGCACACCGTTATCGTCTGCTCGCTGAGGTAGGCCGCGGCGGTATGGGGACCGTCTGGCATGCCCGCGATGAGGTGCTCGGCCGCGACGTCGCGGTCAAGGAAGTGATCCTTCCGCACGGCTTCTCGGACGAGGAACGCGAGATCCAGCACAAGCGCACCTTCCGCGAGGCACGTACGGCCGCGCGGCTCGGCCATCCAGGCGTCGTCACCGTCTATGACGTGGTCGAAGAGGACGGTCGGCCCTGGATCGTGATGGAGCTGATCCGCGGCCGTTCGCTCCAGGACCACATCAAGAAGGAAGGCGTGCTGGCCCCCAGGCTCGTCGCCGAGATCGGGCGGCAGATGCTGGGCGCGCTCAGCGCCGCCCACGAGGCCGGCATCCTGCACCGTGACGTCAAGCCCAGCAACGTGCTGGTGACCGAAGCGCGCTCCAAGCGCGCCGTGCTCACCGACTTCGGCATCGCGCGGGCGCAGAGCGACGCGACGCTCACCCAGACGGGCATGCTCATCGGCTCGCCCGCCTACATCGCCCCCGAACGCGCGCGGGGCCGCGTCGCCGTGCCCGCCTCCGACCTGTGGTCGCTCGGCGTGACGCTGTACGCCGCGGTGGAGGGCAAGTCGCCGTTCGAGCGGCCGGACGCCATGGCGAGCCTGGTGGCCGTGCTCACCGACGAGCCGGCCCGCGCGTCGAACGCCGGGCCGCTGCTCCCGGTGATCCTCGGCCTGCTGCGCAAGGACCCCGACAAGCGGCTGACCGTCGGCGAGGCCGCCGCCATGATCGACCAGATCCTGCTGGCCGGCTTCGACGGCGCCGTCACGCCGGACGGCCCGACCCGGCCCCTGTCGCCGTCGGAGATCCAGAACACCGGCCCGTCCGAGCCCGACGAAGAGGAACAGCCGAGCCCGGCGGCGGCCATGGTCACGATGCCGGACGATGTCGGCGAGAACACCGACTCGGGATACCGGGTGGGCCCGCTGGCGATCGGCGCGGCACTGCTCATCGCCATCGTCGGCATCATCATGTTCACGACGCTCCGCTGAACAAGCCCGTTTCGTCGTTTTAGCTCGATAGTGTCCTCAACTATGTCGTTGGGGGAAGGCTCACAGATCGGACGCCGCTACCGCCTGCTCTCGCAGATCGGGCGGGGAGGCATGGGCAAGGTCTGGCAGGCCCACGACGACCTCCTGCACCGTGACGTCGCGGTCAAGGAGGTCCTGTTCCCGCCGGGCCTGTCGGCGTCGGACCGCGAGGTCCTGTACGAGCGCACGCTGCGCGAGGCGAGGTCGGCCGCACGCCTGTCACACCGGGGGATCGTCACCGTCCACGACGTGGTCGAGGAGGACGGGCGGCCCTGGATCGTCATGGAGTACGTACGCGCCCGGTCGCTCCAGCAGGTGATCGACGAGAGCGGGCGGCTGCCGGCGGCGCTGGTGGCCGACATCGGCGTGCAGGTGCTCGCGGCGCTGCGCAGCGCGCACGCGGCCGGGGTGCTGCACCGCGACGTGAAGCCCGCCAACGTCCTGCTCGACACCCAGGACGCCGGCGGCCCCCGCGCGGTGATCACCGACTTCGGCATCGCGCGGGTCGAGGGCGACTCGACGCTGACCCAGACCGGCCTGGTCCTGGGCTCGCCCGCCTACATCGCGCCCGAGCGGGCCCGCGGCGAGCTCGCCACGGCCTCCTCCGACCTGTGGGCGCTCGGCGCGACGCTTTACGCCGCCGTCGAGGGGCGCTCCCCGCACGACCGCGCCGAGGCGATGGCCGCGCTGAACGCCGTCCTCACCGAGGAGCCGCCGCAGCCGCGCCATGCCGGGCCGCTCGCGCCGCTGCTCATGGGCCTGCTCGTCAAGGACCCCGCGTACCGCGTCACGTCCGACCAGGCCTCCGGCGACCTCACGCGCATCTCGCGCGGCCTCAGCGCGCGCACGCCGGACACCTCCGACGCGACCATGGCCGACGTGCCGGACGACCGGACCGTGCTCGACCAGGCGACCCGCGTCGCCGAGCCGTGGCAGCAGAGCCGGCCGCACGGCGTCTCCGAGCCGGAGTCCATCCGCTCCATGACGGTGAACGAGCGGTTCGGGCCGGGGCCGACCGGCCACCTGGCCTCGGGCGCCCACGACCGGCGGCCGGGGCGCAAATGGCAGATCGTCCTGCCGGTCGCGCTCGTCGTCCTGCTCGCCGTCGCGGCGGGGGCGTACCTCGTCTACAAGGCGAATCACAGCGACGCGTCGGGGAGCACCTCGCCGTCGCCGTCCGTCTCGGCCTCGCCGTCCCCGACACCGCCCCCGTCCCCGACCGCCTCGGCGAGCCCGACGAACCCGCCCGGCACCCACCGTGACACCGGGCCGGAGGGGACCTCGCTGGCGATCCCGTCGGGCTGGGCGCGCCAGTCCCTGGGGCGCTCGTCGGTGCGCTGGACCGAGAAGGCGACCGGCGCGCAGATCCAGGTCGACTCGATCCCGTGGGGCATGTCCGACCCCGCCGAGCACTGGCGGCGTCTCCAGGGTGAGGTCGTCGCCAAGCACCGCCTGCCCGGATACCGGTCGATCAGCCTCGGCGACACGTTCTCCGCGCGCGGCTGGCAGGCCGCCGACTGGGAGTACTCCTGGCAGTCGCCGTCTTCGGGGGCGATGCGCGCCTACGACCGTGGATTCACCGCCAACGGCCACCAGTACGCGCTCGCCGTGACGGCCCCGTCCGGCCGGTGGACGACCTACTCCGGCCTCCTGACCTCGCTGTTCGACTCGTTCCAGCCCGCACCCTGACCCTCGGCCGACTACGGAGAGTCACAAACGCTCGGGTATGCTGCCGAGTTTTTCGTCACAACGAATAATCGAGGGGCGACTCTCTGTCACGATGGGCCGCAACAGCACTCCGTGAGTCGCGGCACGTGAAGGGAGCTTCCGTGCATCCGATCGTACGGGCGGCCTATCCGGCGGACCGGTCCGTGGTGGCGCAGGCGCGCCGGTTCGTCCGCGAGACGCTCGTCGGCTGGGGCGCCGACGACGTGGTCGACGACGCGGTCCTGCTCACGAGCGAGCTGGCGACCAACGCCATCGTGCACGCGGGCACGCCGTTCGAGGTGATCTGCCGGGCGGCCGAGTCGTCGGTGCAGATCGAGGTGGTCGACGGCGACCCGACGCGTACGCTGCCCGCTCCCGGCCGTGGCAGCGGCCCGCACCGCATCAGCGGACGCGGCCTGATCATGCCGGTCATGCTGGCCGCCGCCTGGGGCGTGTCGTACGCCGAGGGCTCCAAGACCGTCTGGTTCCGGCTCAGCACCCGGAGCAGGCCCGGCGGGCAGGGCAGGCCCGGGCCGTCGCCGTGCCTCGCGCCACCGGTGTGGGGCGACCGCCCGCACCAGGGCCGGCTGACCTTCCTCACCGAGGCCAGCGACCTGCTCGCGGGCACCCTCGACGAGACCATGCTCGTCGCGCTGGCCGCCCAGATCGTCGTCCCCCGGCTGGCGCCCTGGTGCGCCTTCTACCGCGCCGACGAAGTCGGCGGGACCGAGCTCACCCACGTCTGGCACGCCGACGAGCGCCGCATCGGCGCCCTGCGCGACACGCTCCTCAAGGCGCCGCCCCCGCCGTCGGAGGGCGGCGTACGCCCGTGGGCGGGGCTGAGCCCGGCGCCCGGCAGGCTCCGCGAGGCCGGCGGCAACGGCGTGGTGGCCGTGCCGCTGCGCGCCCGCTGGCGCTCGCTCGGGATGATGGTGCTCGGCGGCCCCGAGACCGGCCTGTTCTCCCAGGAGATCATGTGGATGATCGAGGACCTGGGCCACCGCATCGCGCTCGGGCTCGACAACGCACGCATGTACTGCCGCCAGCAGGCCGTCAGCGAGGCCCTCCAGCGCAGCCTCCTCCCGTACGCCGTGCCGGAGATCCCCGGTGTCGAGCACGGCGTCGTCTTCCGCGCGGCCGGTGAGGGGAACGAGGTCGGCGGCGACTTCTACGACGTGTTCGAGGCGGGGCCGGGGCGCTGGAGGTTCGCGATCGGCGACGTCTGCGGCACCGGCCCGGAGGCGGCGGCCGTCACGGGCCTGGCCCGGCACGCGCTGCGCCTCCTCGCCGGCGAGGGCTACGGCGTGGCCGACGTCGTCGCGCGCCTCAACCACGCGATCATCGAGGAGGGCGTACGCGCGCGGCTGCTGACGCTCCTCCACGGCGAGCTGGTCCCGTGCCCGGGCGAGGGCGTACGCCTGACGCTCGTGTCGGCCGGGCACCCTCCTCCGCTGCGGCTGTCACCGTCCGGCGCCGTCACCGCGGCGACCGGCGCCCAGCTGCTGCTCGGCGCGATCGACGACGCCGCGTTCGAGGAGGAGGTCGTCGACCTGGGCCCCGGCGACGTCCTGCTGTGCGTCACCGACGGCGTCACCGAACGCCGCGGCGAGGGCCGCCTGCTCGACGACGACGACGGCCTCGCCCGCCTGCTGGCCGGCTGGACCGACCTCAGCGCCGGCGCCGTCGCCGAACGCCTCCGCCAGACCGTGGAGTCCTTCGCCCCGGACCCCATCTCCGACGACCTGGCCATCCTGGTCCTGCGCGCCGTTTAGGGAGCCGCGTAGCAGCGGACGGAGACGGGCTGGGCCCGCGGTCCCCACGCCTCCTCGACGGTGCCGAGCAGGTGCCAGCCGAGGCGTTCGTACAGGGCGACCGCCGCCAGGTCGGAGGCGACGACCTCAAGGACGGGATGGGCGGCGCGTTCACGGGCGGCCCGTACGGCCGTGGCCATCATCGAGGCCCCGGCCCCGCGTCCGCGTGCCGTGGGTGAGACGAACAGGCGGCTGATGACGGCGGTGTCCTCCAGCGGGACGTTCTCGCGCCGGCTCCACAGGACGGCCGCGAGGTCCTCGCCGCCGCCGCGCGACAGGCCGACGTGCCCGACCACCTGGCCGTTCACCTCGGCCACCCAGGCCGCGAGCTGAGCGGACCTCGTCAGCCACTCGCCGGGACGGCGCGGCCAGTTCTTCGGGTAGCCGTCCGAGCCGTGCACGTCCGCGAGCACCCGTACGCACGCGTCGAGGTCGCTCGCGGCGCGCCGCCGGATGACGCACGGCGCGATCTGGGCGTTCTCCACCGGAGGATCGAAGCACGGCCGACGGCGGCTAGTCGAGCCAGCCGGGCTTCACGAGGCCGGTCTCGTAGGCGATCACGACGAGCTGGGCGCGGTCGCGTGCGTGGAGTTTGACCATCGCCCGGCTCACGTGGGTCTTGGCGGTGGCCGGGCTGACGACCAGGCGGGCGGCGATCTCGTCGTTCGACAGGCCTTCGGCGGCCAGGGCCATGACCTCGCGTTCGCGGTCGGTCAGGGCGTCGAGGCGCGCGGTGGCGCGTGGCTTCTTCGCCTTGGCGGCGAACTCCGCGATGAGCCGTCTCGTGACGCCCGGCGAGAGCAGGGCGTCGCCCGCCGCGACCTCGCGTACGCCGCGCAGGAGGTCGGCGGGTTCGGTGTCCTTGACCAGGAAGCCGCTCGCGCCGTTCCGGATGGCGTCGAAGACGTACTCGTCCAGCTCGAACGTCGTCAGGATGACGATCCGGATATCGGCCAGCCGCGGGTCCTCGATGATCTGCCGGGTCGCGGCCAGGCCGTCGAGCACCGGCATTCGGATGTCCATCAGGACGACGTCCGGGCGTTCCCGGGAGGCGAGGCGTACGGCCTCCTCGCCGTCGCCCGCCTCGCCGACGACCTCGATGTCGGACTGGGCGTCGAGCAGCGCGCGGAACCCGGCGCGTACGAGCGCCTGGTCGTCGGCGAGCAGTACGCGGATCAATCGTGCTCCCTCGTGGTCGTGCCGGTCACCGGCAGCCGCGCGTGCACGCGGAAACCGTGGGCGTCCTCGCGCGGGGCCGCGGTGAGCGAGCCGCCGAGGGCGGTCACGCGCTCGCGCATCCCCGGGATGCCGTTGCCACCGGACGGTAGTTCGCCGGGCGCGCCGCGCCCGTCGTCGCTTATCTCCAGGACCAGCTCGCCGTCCTCATACGCGACGCGGACCTCGGCGGTCACTCCGGGCCCGGCGTGCCGCGTGACGTTCGTGAGCGCCTCCTGGATGATCCGGAAGGCGGCCAGGTCGACGCCCGCGGGCAGCGGAACGGGCTCCCCGGCCGTACGGGTGCGCACGGTGATGCCCGCGGCGCGCGTACGGGCCACGACGTCGTCCAGGCGCGCCAGGCCCGGCGCGGGGGAGCGCGGGGCGTCCTCGTCGACCTGCCGGAGGACGCCGAGCACGGACCGCACCTCGCTCAGCGCCTCCTTGCTCGCCTCCTTGATGGCGGTCAGGGCCGTACGCGCCTGTTCGGGGCGTTCGTCCATGAGGTGCAGCGCGACCCCAGCCTGGACGTTGATCATCGAGATGTTGTGCGCCAGCACGTCGTGCAGCTCGCGCGCGATGCGCAGGCGCTCCTCGCTGGCCTGGCGGCGCGCCTCCTCGGCCCGCGTACGCCGCAGCTCGCCGGCGCGCTCCGTACGGATCCGCAGCAGCTCGGACCCGGTCAGGATGAACAGCATCCACGCGAGCATCGCGAGGGAGTGGCCGGAGGTCCAGCGTTCCAGCCGGAACGGCCCGAGCGGCGTGACGAGCGACCCGAGGTCGACGAGCGCCATCCCGCCGAGGGTGACCAGCCAGCCGGCGGCGCGGTGGCCGCGGATCACCGCCGTGGAGATCGCCACGACGAGGCTCAGGAACACGGGACCGAGAACATATCCGCGTAGGAGATAACACACGGTGACAGTCATGACCGTGACCAGCACCGGGACCGGGAAACGCCGGCGCAGGAGGAGGGCCAGTGGTCCCGAGAGCAGTAGCGCGTACGCCAGAATGTCAAGGTGTACGGGTTGGTAGTGCATCCTGAGATCGGCGCCACGGGATCCCATGATCTGAATGACGCCGACGACGAGCGCCACGATGAAGGCAGGCAGGGCGTCGAGACGCCGTCGGCTCATCGGGTGCACCTCTGCAGGTTAGAAGCCGGCGGAGGTCGCGGGCATCCCGCGAGAGGACCCATAGGGACTACGTCCCCGGGAGTAGCGAGGGCTGGCCGTACATTTACCGGTCGTTTGCCGTCCGTCCACGACACTGTGAACCGGGTTGTGGTTTGCGCGTGCCGGTACTTGAGAGGACATCAGTGGGCCTGACGAGCGGGGGACTCCTCGGTTTTCTGATCGTGCTGACCGTGGCACTGATCGCGGTCACCATCGCGGGATGGCCGAAGTTCGCGGGCACCGGCGTCCGCGCGGTGCTCAGCAGGATCGGGCTGTTCACCGGCGCGCAGCTCGGACTCGTGATGGTGCTGCTCCTGACCGTGAACAACTACTTCCTGTTCTACGCGTCGTGGTCGGACCTCCTGGGCACCAACCATCAGCCGGTCGAGATCCAGATGAACAAGAGCGTCACGACGACGGGCCCGAAGGGCCACGGGCAGCCGCTGGCGCGCCAGACCACGACCTTCGGGCAGAAGAAGAAGCCCGACCCGGCGCACGACGGCCAGATCGAGCAGGTCCAGATCCAGGGCACGCGCACCGGGCTGACCACGCAGGCCTACGTCTTCCTGCCGCCGCAGTACTTCCAGAAGCAGTACGCCAAGCGCCGCTTCCCGGTGATGTACGACTTCACCGGCTTTCCCGGCCTGCCCAAGCAACTGGTGACCCGCCTGAAGGTGCCCGCGACCGCGGTCAGGGCGATGAACGCCGGCACCATCCAGCCGATGGTCATCGTGATGATGCGGCCGTCGCCGACGTCGGTGATGCCCAAGGACACCGAGTGCACCGACGTGCCCGGCGGCCCGCAGGTGCTGTCCTTCTACACGCAGGACGTCGCCGAGTCGCTCATGTCCACCTACCGGGTGGCGAGCGGCTTCCGCGGCTGGGGCGCGATGGGCGACTCCACCGGCGGCTACTGCGCGGTCAAGCTCGCCATGAAGGCGTCGGACCGGTTCACGGCGGCGGTGTCGATGGCCGGCTACTTCTACCCCCGGCAGGACTGGCAGACCGGCGATCTGTACGGCGGCAGCAAGCAGGTGAAGTCCGACAACAGCCTGATCTGGCGGTTGCAGCACCTGCCGCCGCCGCCGATCTCGGTGCTGGTCACGACCAGCCCGGACGGCGAGAAGGACTTCGGCGAGGCACGGAAGTTCCTCCAGTCCGTACGCCCGCCGCTGTCCTCCGACCGGATCCTCGTGCCCGGCGGCGGCCACAACCCGCGTACGTGGCGGCGTGTCCTCCCCAGCGCCCTCCTGTGGATGAGCAACCACCTTCAGCACGAAGGGCCCTAAACGGGGATCCAGCGGATCGGCAGGCGTTTGATGCCGTTCTGGAAGTTCGAGCGCAGGCGTCTGGGCTCGCCGGCCGGTTCGATGTCCTCGAACCGGTCGAGGACCGCGCCGAACAGCGCGCGCATCTGGAGCCGCGCCAGGTGCGCGCCCAGGCAGAAGTGCGGGCCGTGCCCGAACGTCAGGTGGTCGTTCGGGCTCCGCGCGATGTCGAACCGGTTGGGGTCCTCGAACACCGTCTCGTCGCGGTTGGCCGAGGAGAACCAGACGACGACCTTCTCGCCCTTGCGCACCGGCACGTTGCCGACGGTCGTGTCGGCCGTCGCCGTACGCCGGAAGTTCATGACGGGGGTGTGCCAGCGGAGCATCTCCTCGACGGCGCTGTCGAGGAGCTCGGGCTCGGCGCGCAGCCGCGCCATCTGGTCGGGGTTCCTGAGCAGCGCGAACATCCCGCCGGGCAGGGCGTTGCGCACGGTCTCGTTGCCGGCCACCGCGAAGAGCCAGAAGAGGTTCTCGAACTCCTCGATCGCGACCGTGCCGTCGTTCTCGTCGACCTGATGCATGAGCGCGGTCATGATGTCGTCGCCGGGGTTGTGCCGCTTGTACTCGCCGAGCTCGTGCGCGTACGCGTACAGGTCGGGCATGCCGGCGCGGGACCTCGGGTTCACCGGGTGGGACGGGCGCAGCGCCATCGCCCGGCGCGCCATGGCGGTCGCCTCGGCGGGGTCGAAGGCCGCGCTCGCGGCGTACTCGGAGTCCTGGTAGCCGATGACGCGGTTGGCCCAGTCGAACAGCAGCCAGCGGTCCGAGGCCGGGACGCCGAACATGTCGGCGAGGGTCTGGAGCGGCAGGTCGGCGGCGATGTCCTTGGCGAAGTCCGCCTCGCCCTTCTCGGCGACCGCGTCGACGAGGGAGCGCGCCCGCAGCTCGATGCGGTCGGCCAGGCGCGCGACCGCGCGCGGCGTGAACGCCTTGGTGAGCAGCCGCCGGAGCCGTGAGTGCCGCGGAGGGTCCATGTTGAGCATCATGCGGCGTACGTAGCCCAGGTCCTCGGCGTCGCGGATCTGGGTGGCGCCCAGGTGTGAGGAGAACAGCTTGGGCTCGCGCAGCACGTGGCGTACGTCGGCGTGGCGCAGCACCGCCCAGAAGCCGGGACCGGCCGGAAAGTCGTCGACCGGCCTCTCCTCGATCCAGGCGACCGGCGTCGACGAACGCAGCCGCGCCAGGGCGTCGTAGGGCACAGCTCGCACATAGGTGTCCGGACTGTAGATCACTTCGGAGTCGGACACAGGCGTGGCGACTCGCCGTTGAGTCATGAGGGTTCCCCTCCCGCGTCATTGGACCGTAACCCGTACGACACGGCGGTTCCAAGGGCGGGTGCGGGGTCCTAGGGGGATTCGGGCGGGCCGCCGCGAGCCATCGGCTGAGCTACGGCGCGAACCGGAAGGTTTACTTAAAGGAAACTTTCCTGTAAAAATGTTCGCATTCGGGGGTCCGCCGGGGCCGTACCCGGCTCGCTCTGTCCCGCATGAGGTTCCCTCACCCCACCAGGAGCGACGGTGAAACGAACAACCCTGATCGTCCTGTCCGCACTGCTGGCCTGCTTCACGCAGACCGCCGCACACGCCGCCAGCCCGTCCGCGCACCACGAGAGCACGGCGCTCGCGTCCGGCTCGATGGGCGCGGCACCGTACCTGTACTTCGGCTGGGGCAGCCCGCCCGACCCCACGGCGGTCATGTCGGCCACCGGGGTCAAGTGGTTCACGCTCGCGTTCGTCCTGTCCGACGGCGGCTGCAACCCCGCGTGGGACGGCACCCGCCCGCTGAACGGCGACGACGCCTCCAAGATCCAGGCGATCCGCGCGGCCGGTGGGGACGTCATCCCCTCGTTCGGCGGCTGGAGCGGCAACAAGCTCGGCGAGGCCTGCTCCTCGCCGGATGACCTCGCCGGCGCGTACCAGAAGGTCATCGACGCCTACGGCCTCAAGGCGATGGACGTCGACATCGAGAGCACGGAGTTCGAGAGCGACGCCAACCAGGACCGGGTCCTCGGCGCGCTCAAGATCATCAAGCAGAACAACCCCGGCATCAAGGTGATCCTGACCTTCGGCTCCGACCAGAGCGGCCCGACGAGCTGGGGCACCCGCCTCATCCAGCAGGCCGCGGCGACCGGCACCCCGATCGACACCTTCACGATCATGCCGTTCGACTTCGGCGCGGGCTCCGCGGACATGGGCCAGCTCACGATCCAGGCCTCGGACGGCCTGCACGCCGCGCTCGCCTCGGCCTACCCCGGCAAGTCCGACGCCGAGCTGTACGCCATGCAGGGCATCTCGTCGATGAACGGCATCACGGACTCCAGCGAGACCGTGACGCAGGCGAACTTCCAGACCATGGCCTCGTACGCCCAGGACCACGGCCTCGGCCGGTTCACGTTCTGGTCGGTCAACCGCGACCGTCCGTGTGACGGAGGCGGCGCCGACTCGTGCGGCGGCATCGACCAGCAGCCCTGGGACTTCACCAAGATCGTCGCTCAGACCGGTTCCTGAGGGGGCGCTCGCGGCGCCTCCTCCGCCGGGAGGCGCCGCGAGCGGACCGGAATGCCGCCTCGATGGCCGGGGTTGCCCAGGTATGAGCCTGACACTGCCTGGAGCACCCCTGTCCGGCCGCCCGGCCGGCGTCTTCAACGGAGACGTGCGAGCCCCGAGTCACCTCCTCTACTTCGAACCGACGCCCAAGCGCGTACGCGTGGAGTTCGGCGGCGAGACGATCGCCGACACGACCGGCGCCCATTTGCTGTTCGAGAGCGGGATCCTGCCGCTCTACTACATCCCCGAGGCCGACGTACGAATGGACCTCCTGGAGCGCACCGACCACTCGACGCACTGCCCCGTGAAGGGCGACGCGGCGTACTGGACGGTGCGAGCCGGCGGCCGTACGGCCGAGAACGCCGTCTGGGGCTACCCGGACCCGATCGCCCCCTGGCTCAAGGGCTACGTCGCCTTCTACTGGGGCGCGATGGACGCCTGGTACGAAGAGGACGAACAGGTCTTCGGCCACCCGCACGACCCGTACAGCCGCATCGACGTGCTGCGCAGCTCGCGGAACGTACGGGTGAGCGTGGACGGCACGGAGCTCGCCTCGTCGTCCCGGCCGGTGATCCTCTTCGAGACGGGCCTGCCGCCGCGCTACTACCTGCCGCGCGAGGACGTGCGCGTCGACCTGCTCAAGCCGTCCGAGACCACCAGCTACTGCCCGTACAAGGGCACGGCCGGCTACCTCGCCCGCGAAGGCGAGGACATCGCGTGGTTCTACGAGGAGCCGCTCCACGAGGTCGAGGCCGTACGCGACCTGATCTGCTTCTACAACGAGCAGGTCGACCTGGAGATCGACGGAAAACCGCAGGTCCGCCCGGAGTCGCCCTGGTCCTGACGGTCCCTCAGGCGCGGACGACCTTGACGCCGGTCTCCTCGAAGATCTCGGCGTTCGTGTCGGTGACGAGGGTGTCGATCTCGCCGACGTCGCAGATGCGGGCGAAGGCGCGTTCGCCGAGTTTCGTGCCGTCGGCCACGACGACGACGTGTTCGGCGCGTACGGCCATCTGGCGGTTGATGTTCGCCTCGTCCTCGTTCGCGCAGGTGGCGCCGCGTTCGAGGTCGAGGCCGCTGACGCCGAGGAAGGCCACGTCGAGGGTCACCTGGTCGAAGACGCCGTTCGCGAGCGGGCCGACCAGTTCGTATGACTGTGGCAGCGCCACGCCGCCGGTCAGGACGATTTTGACGTGCGGGCGTACGACGAGCTCGCCGGCGATGTTCAGCGCGTTCGTCACGATGGTGATGGCGGGGGAGCCCGTGTCCGCGTGCAGGTCGGCGCGGGTCGCCAGGGCGCGGGCTACCTCCGTTGTGGTCGTGCCGCCGTTGAGGCCGACGACCGCGCCGGGGCGTACGAGTTCGGCGGCGGCGGCCGCGATGCGCTGCTTGGCGGAGGCGCTGCGGGCGCTCTTGTAGCGGAGCGGCAGGTCGTAGGTCACGGTGTGGGCGACGGCGCCACCGCGCGTACGTGTCAGCATCTGCTGCTGCGCGAGCTGGTCGAAGTCGCGGCGGATCGTCGCGGCGGAGACGTCCAGTTCCGTGGCGGCCTCCTCGACGTTGAGCCGGCCCCTGCTCGCCAGCAGCGACAGGAGGCCGTTCCAGCGCTCATACCTGCTCATTCGCCGCCTTCCCCGTACCCCGCGTGCTCGGTCCCGCGGGAGGGGGCCAGGTCAGTGCGTAGACCACTGCTCCCGCGTGAACTTTGCTGATCGTACATCGCACACACCGCGCACGAATGTGCACGAAGGGGTCCTAAGGAAGTAGCCATTCGCCCGTGTTGACGCTGACCAGGCCGTATCGGGCGGCGGCGATCACCGCCTCGCGCTGTGAGTGCACGCCCAGCTTGGTCAGCACGCTCTGTACGTGGCTGCGCGCGGTGCTCCGCGTGATCTTCATCGTGCGGGCGAGCATGGCGGTGTTCTCGCCGCGGACCAGCCGGGTGAGCACCTCGCGTTCGCGCGGCGTGAGGTAGTGCGCGAGCCGCTGCGCCTCGGTGCGCGGGCGCGCGGGCGACCGTGCGCCCGCCACCGGGTCGACGAGGTCGCCGGCGTGCACGCGGGCCAGCAGCGACACGATCTCGCAGGCCTGCTGGCCCTTGTGCGCGAAGCCGCGTACGCCCGCGGCGCGCGCCGCGTCGAGCAGGTCCGGGTCGCTGGACCCCGACAGCATCACGAACCGGGTCGCGGGAGCGGCGTGGGTCAGCTCCGGGAGGCTGTCGAGCGCCGAGCCGCCGGGGAAGTGCAGGTCGATGAGGCAGACGTCGGCGTGCGTGCCGCGCAGCAGCCGCAGCGCGGAGCCGGGGTCGTAGACGACGCCGACCACGTCGTGCCCGGACTCGCCCAGAACGAGGGCCAGCGAGTCGGCGAACACGGCGTGGTCGTCGCAGATCACAACCCTCATGCAAGGGCCGCCGAGGGCAGGAGGATACGGACACGCGCGCCGCCGAGCTCGCAGCGGCGCACTTCGAGGTTCCCGCCGTAGCCGGAGACCAGGTCGTGCACGATGCCGAGGCCCAGCGACGCCAGACCTCCGGTGCCGGACCCGAAGCCGGGCCCGTCGTCGTCGACCTGGACGATCGTCCAGCCCTTCTCGGCGAGCACGCTCACGGCGACGCGGCTGCCCGCGATCCGGCAGGCGTTGTCGAGGATGTTGCGGACCGCGCGCCACAGCGCGAGCGGGTCGATGTGCGTCCAGGCCGGGCATCCCTCGAAGGCGATGCTACGGATCGACGCCAGGCGCACCCCGGCGACGATCTCACCGACGATTTCGTCCACCCGGACGCGCTCGGGGCCGGGCAGGTCGCGCTCGTCCTCGTGGTCCTCGTCGAGCCTGCGGATGAGGTGGTCGAGCCAGCGGGTCTCGGCGATCAGGGCGTCGACACGCTTCATGCTGGCCGGGCCGACATCGTCGGAGACCGAGACGGCGGAGGCGAGCATGATGATGGTGCCGAGCTCGTGCCGGATGTCGTGACGGATCCGGCGCCGCCAGAGCTCGTGATCCTCGGCAGGGGGCGCTGGGGATAAGGAGGCGCTGGTGATCGCCACGCCGCCGCCCAAGAGTGCTGGTGAGGACCGTGACTGCTCCTCGATCATGGTAGTCCCCCGTCTTTAGAAAAAACTGTGACGATACTGACCGTTACCCGGTGGGACCCCACTGTCCACGGTGGTGGCCGTGACGAGTTCCTTGCTGGCCGAAGGTGGTCATGTAGTCACTGTGGGTAAACCGAACCCGGATCCTCGCCGTAGACCTCGCGGAGCGTGGCCGCCAGAGACCGTGGGTCGCAGCGGTCCGCGAGGCGTTCGAGCGCCGCGTCGCTCATCCTCCGCGCGTCCGCCGGATGGTCCAGCACGTACGCGATCGCCCGCGCGAGCTGCCCCGGATCGCCCGGCGCGGTGAGCAGTCCCGTCTCGCCCGCGCGGATCACGTCGGGCATGCACGCGGTCGCCGCGCCGACGAGCGGCACGCCCGCCGAGGTCGCCTCCACCGCGACGTACGGGACGCCCTCGCGGCGGCCGGTCATCGCGAGCACGTCGAAGCCCGGCAGGAGGTCGGCGATGTCGTCGCGGTGCCCGAGCCAGCGCGTCCGGTCGCCGCCGAGGTGTTCGGCGGCCTGCCGGGTGACGCGGCACATGAGCGAGGCGTCGTACGGCTCGTCGGCCCACACGCCGTACACGTTGGACGGCAGCCGGGCGATGGCGCGCGCGAACACGTCCGGCCGGGTCGCCGGGCGCAGCGGGCCGACCGAGCCGACGACGCGCGCGCCCACGGGCAGGCCCAGGAGCCGCCGTGCGCGGGCCCGCGAGCCGTGATGGCTCGGCAGGTCGACGGCCGGCCAGATCGTGCGCAGGCGTTCCGGCGTGGCCAGGCCGAGGCGCAGCGCGCGCGACGCGATCTCGCTGCCCACGGCCAGGAACGCCCGGGTACGCCGCGCCGCGCGGCGCTCGCCGACGGTGGGCCGTGGCGGCCGGTACCAGGTGTGCGCGATACGGGTGATCCCCGCGCTCGCGGCGGCGAGGCGGCCGGCCGTGCCGCCGTGCGTGTGGACGACGTCGTAACCTCCGCCGGCGAGCACGCCGACGAGGTCACGCGTGCGTACGACGCGGATGCCGGCCGCCTCCGCCCAGGTGGCGGGCTCGCCCGTCTCGGCGGCGACGATGGTGTGCTCGTACTCGGCCGGGTCCAGCGCGAGCGCGCCGTTCAGCGCGACGCGTGCCGGACCCCCCTCGAACCTGCCGAACACGAGCGCGACCCTCAGCCGCCTCATCGGGGGCCCTCACGGGGCCGGTACTCGGGAAGGATGCGCCGCATCAGCACCCGTACCTCGTCGTCGGCGCCGCGCGCCGCCGCGGCCAGCAGCGCGGCGAGCAGTTCGTCGCGCCCGGACGGCAGCGGCGTGCCGCGCGTCGCCAGGATCCGCGGGTGCGCCGTCGGCACCCCCGTCTCGGATTCGGAGAACGACCGTGCGCGCAGGCGCTCGCCGGGCGCCAGGCCGGTGAACCGGATCGTGACGTCCGGCAGCCGCAGCCCGTCGACGAACCTCCCGGCCAGGTCCAGCACCGACGACGCGGGGCCGGTGTCGAGCGCGAACGTCTCCGCCTCCTCGGCCATCGCCGACGCCTCCAGGACCAGTTCGGCGGCCTCGCGCGCGCTCATGAAGTGCCGCGTGAGGTCGGGGTGCGCGACCGTGATCGGGTGGCCGGTGGCGACCTGCCCGGCGATCGTGGCGAACGGGCACGCGCCCGAGCCCAGCACGCTCCCGGAGCGTACGGCGGCGAAGCACGTCGGCCCGCCCGCCTCGGCCTGCATGACCAGCTCGGACAGCCGCCGGGTCGCGCCGAGCACCGAGCGCGGGTCGGCCGCCTGGTCGGTCGAGAGCAGCACGAAGCGCTCGGCGCCGGAGCGTACGGCCGCGCGCACCAGGTTGCGGGTGCCGAGCACGTTCGCGCGTACGGCGTCGCAGGGGTGCGTTTCGAGTGGGCGCGGGTCGTTGTTGTGCCCGGCGGTGTGGAACACCAGGTCGGGACGCAGGTCGCCGAAGAGCGCGTCCACGTCGCGCGGGTCGCGGATGTCGGCGGTGGCGGCGCGCCCGGCCGTACCCTCACCGGCGAGGCGGCGCAGCGCGTCGGCGTTCCGGTCGGCGAGCAGGAGCGAGGCCGGGCCGAGCGTGCGTACGAGGCGCGTGAGCTGCGTGCCGACCGTGCCGCACGCGCCGGTGATGAGGACCCGGCGGCCCGCGGCGAAGTGACGGGCGCGCGCGCTCGCGACGTTCAGGCCGTCGCGGTCGAGCAGCCGCCTCGGCGGTGACCCGCCCGGTGAGACGTAGCGGACGTCCAGGCCCGCCGCCGACGCGCGCCCGGCGAGCCGCGCGATGCCGGCGGCCGGCAGGGACGGGATCGCCACGACGGCCACCTGCGCGCCGGCCGGCCACGCCGCGCCCGCGATGTCGCCGGTGCCGCCGAGAACCGGCAGGCCGCCGACCTCGCCCCCGTACGCGCCGTCGTCGAGGAACCCGACCGGCGTCAGGCCGGCGCGTTCGTCCCGCAGCGACCTCGCCAATGCCCGCCCGGCGTCACCCGCTCCGATGATCAGGGTGCGGGCGCCGGAGTGGCTCTCCCCGTCACGGCGTCTCCGCCGCCGCACGGTCAGCACCGTCCGATTTCCACGGCAGCCCCTCTCGCCTTCGCCGAGCGTACGGGCCTGGTCACGCGGTCTGAAACGAGCATCGAGACGATGGCGACCTACGCCATATGGGGGATACGTGTCAGGCCCAGTCACCCGCCGTCGGCGCTGGACGGGCGCATGCCGCAGCGCATCGCCATCGTGATCGCCTCCAGGGCGGAGTGCGCGCCGACCTTGCCGAGGAGGTTCTGGGTATGGGTACGTACCGTGTTGGCCGACAGGCCGAGATGGTCCGCGATGTCCGGCCGGTTCAGGCCGTCGACCATGCACTGCAACACCTCGCGTTCGCGCGGCGTGAGGCAGGCGAGGTCGTCGGTGCCGGCGTCCTCGCCCTCCAGCAGCCGGCGCAGCACCTCGCCCACGACCTCGGGCGGGATCCAGCCGCCGCGCCCCGCCGCCCGGCGTACCACCTGGGCGACGAGGTCGGCGCCCTCGGTCTTCGGCAGCCACGCCACCGCGCCGCGCCGCAGCGCCGTGACCATCGGGTCGAGGTCGGTGACACCGCTGAGGACCACCACGCGGACGTCGGGGTCGCGGTGCCGGATGAGGTCGAGCGCGTCGAGGCCGCTCTCCTCACCGAGGACGAGGTCGAGGACGACGACCTGCGGCGCCTCGGTCGCGATCAGCGCCGTGGCGCGGCGGACGTCGTGGGCGACGGGGAGGACCTCAAGGTCGGGTTCGGCGCCGAGCCGGGCCGCCAGGGCCTCGGCGAACAGCGCGTGGTCATCGACGATGAGGACGCGTACGGGCCGCATGAGGAGCAGGATGCCGGAGTCGCCGCCCCGGCGAATCATGCATTTGAGGGAGTCCATCCGGTGGAACGCGTGCTCGATCGGTTAGGACTTGGAGGGAACCGAGAGGAGATCGCATGACCTTTCCCGACGAGGCGGCACCCGGTGCCTGCACCGGGCTGCTCGACGACGGCAAGGAGACGTACGGCTCGTACGGGGTCCGCAGCGTCGAAGACCCGGGGGCGGTCACCCCGGACACCCTCTTCCGCGTGGCGTCGATCAGCAAGGTCGTCACCGCGACGGCCCTCACGCGCCTGGGTGTCGACCTGTCGTCGCCGGTACGTGACCACCTGCCGGGCTTCCGCGTCGCCGAGGACGGCGTCGGCGAGCGCGTCACCGTACGCGACCTGGTCACCCACCGCGGCGGCTGGGAACCCGACCACGCGGCGTACCGCCCGGCCGACGAGCTCGACGCGGAGGCGCTCACCCGCGCGGTCGCGGACATGGCGAGCGCGCGCCAGATCTTCCCGCTGGGCCGGTTCTACGGCTACAGCGACGCGGGTTTCACGGTGCTGGCGCGCGTGGTCGAGGTCGCGGCGGGCGAGCCGTACGAGCACGCCGTACGCCGCCTGGTCTTCGAACCCGCGGGCATGACCCGCTCGACGTTCTTCACGGATGAGGCGGTCACCTATCCGATCGCCCTGGGCCACACGGGTTCGCCGCCGGAGGTGATCCGCCCGTGGGGCCGTTCGCGTGCGCGCAACGGCGCGGGCGGCCTGATGACCACGGCCCGCGACCTGATCGCCTTCGCCCGCCACCTGCTGGCCGCACCGCAGCCGATGTGGCAGCCCCTCGCCGACGCCGAGGTCCCCGGCCACCGCGTGGCCGTGGCGTGGAACGTCCACGACCTGCCCGACGGCACGCGCACCGTGGGCCACGGCGGCCTGACCCGCGGCTACAGCTCCCTGCTCACCCTGGTGCCGGAGTCACGCCGCGCCTTCGTCATCGTCGCGAACTCCGACCAGACGGGAGGCGCCCTGGACCGCGCGGCGGCCGACGCCCTCGACCTGCCGCGCGGCGCCGCCCACGCGTACGTGGCGGCGCCGGACGTCCGCGACCAGCTCGGCGTCTACTCCGACGGCGACGGCGAGACGCGGGTGGACGGCGTCGGCGACGGCGTGATGCTGAGCGGCGGGCGCTCGGCGCGGGTCCGCTTCACCGGCCCCGACGAGGGCGTCGACGAGAACGGCACACCGGTGCGCTTCCTGCGCGACGGCGGCGAGGTCAGGTGGATGCGCGTCGGCTTCCGTGTGCTCCGCCGTACGGACGTGGCGGCTCCGTAGGGGAGGCCTGGAACGCCCGGATCGCGAGCGCGGCGAAACGCCGGGACGCCGCGACCCGGGCGGCCGTCGACGCGGCGCTGATGCCCCGGTTGGCCATGAGCACGAGGACCAGGTCGTCCAGGACGACGTCGGAGCGCAGGTGCCCCGTCTCCTTGGCACGGCGTGCCAGCTCGGCCAGCGACCTCAGCGCGGTCTCGCGGTCCGCGGCGAAGTCCATCGCGTCGGGGTAGGCCGACATGAAGGCGGTGGTGAAGCCGCGGTCGCGTGCGTGCATCTCGCAGAGCCGTTCGAGCGCGAGGCAGAGGCCGTGCCAGGGGTCCGGATCGGCGAGGCCCTCGTCGATGATGGTGTGGCACGCGCGCATCTGGTCCGCGAGCGCCTCGGTGACCAGCAGCTCCTTGGTGGGGAAGCGGCGGTACAACGTGGCGGGGCCGACCCCGGCGCGCCGGGCGATCTCCCGCATCGGCACGTCCAGACCTTCGGCGGCGAACACCGCGCGCGCCGCGGCGAGGACGCGTTCGCGGTTGTCACGCGCGTCGGAGCGCAGGGAGTGAGGCAAAGGGTCGGTCACGGCTCTCAATTCAATCAAACGGACGGCGGCGTCCGTTAGCGTCCCCTTCCTCACCGACCTGAGGAGACGGCGTTGAAGGCAGTCGCGATCCAGACGTTCGGAGGCCCCGAGGGCATGGCGGTCATCGACCTCCCCGCCCCGGTTCCCGCCGGAGGAGAGGTGCTGATCGGCACCGAGGCGATCGGCGTCGGCGGCGTCGACGTCGTGATCCGAAGCGGTGTCCTCGCCGCGTACGGCTTCACCGAGGGCCACGTCCCCGGCGGCGAGGTCGCGGGCACCGTGACCGCCGTCGGCGACGGCGTCGACCCGTCCTGGGTCGGCCGCCGCGTGTGGGCGTCCACCGGCCTGGGCGGCGGCTACGCCGAACAGACGGTCGCCCCGGTCGAGGAGATCCTCGCCCTCCCCGCGGGCCTGTCCGCCGCCCGCGCGGTGACCCTCGGGAGTTCCGGGGTGGTCGCCCACTTCGGCCTCTCCCACGCCCGCTTCGCCCCCGGCGAGTCGGTGCTGGTGCGCGGCGCGGGCGGCAGCATCGGGATCATGACGGTCCAGCTCGCGGCACGCGGCGGCGCCGGCGCGGTGGCGGTCACGACGTCGTCGGCCGAGCGCGGTGACCGGCTCCGCGGGCTCGGCGCGACCCACGTCCTCGACCGCTCCGGCGAGGGCGACGGCCCCGCGGGCTACGACGTCATCATCGACGTCGTCGCCGGCGCGGACATGCCCGCCTTCTTCGACCGGCTCAACCCGAACGGCCGCCTGGTGGCCGTCGGCGTGGTCGGCGGGCATCCGCCGGCGGACTTCGGCATGAGGCTGATGGCGGCGTTCCAGAAGTCGATGTCGTTCGCCACCCTCAGCACCGACACCGTGCCCGGAGCAGAGCGGCGCGCCGTGCGGACCGCGCAGTTCGCGGCCGCGAGCCGCGGCGAACTGCGTACGGTCGTGCACGAGCCACTGCCGTTGGACCAGGCCGTCCTGGCACACCGGAAGATGGACGCCGGCGAGGTGTTCGGCCGGATCGTGCTGATTCCTCAGGCCACCGCGCCGGACTTGCGGAGGCCGGTGATGTCGTCGTCGGACAGGCCAAGCTCGGACAGGACCGCGTCGGTGTGCTCGCCGGCTCGTGCCGGAGGGCCCGGTTTTCCGGCCGCCGTGCGGCTGAAGCGCGGGGCCGGCGCCGGCTGGGTGACGCCCTCCACCTCGATGAAACCCTCGCGCGCGGCGTTGTGCGGGTGGGCCGCCGCCTCGCCCAGGCCCAGGATCGGGGCCACGCACGCGTCGGTGCCGTCGAAGGTCTCGGTCCACTCCGCGCGGGTGCGCCCCAGGAAGATCTCGGTGAAGCGGGCGCGCAGCTCCGGCCAGCGGGCGGTGTCCATCTGGCCCGGCAGGTCCTCGCCGGTGAGGCCCAGACCCTCCAGCAGGGCCGCGTAGAACTGCGGCTCAAGGGCGCCGACGCTCATGTGGCCGCCGTCCGACGTCTCGTACGTGTCGTAGAACGGCGCGCCGCCGTCGAGGAGGTTCGTGCCGCGTTCGTCGCGCCACATGCCCTGGTCGCGCATGCCGTGGATGAAGGACGTCAGCAGGGACGCTCCGTCGACCATCGCGGCGTCGACGACCTGGCCGTGGCCCGAGCGTGACGCCTCGTGCAGGGCGGCGAGGATGCCGAGGGCCAGGAGCATGCCGCCGCCGCCGAAGTCGCCGACGAGGTTCAGCGGAGGCACCGGGCGTTCGCCCGCGCGGCCGATGGGGTGCAGGGCGCCCGCGATCGCGATGTAGTTGATGTCGTGGCCGGCCATGCGGGACATCGGGCCGTCCTGGCCCCATCCGGTCATGCGGCCGTACACGAGCCGGGGGTTGCGCGAGAGGCAGACGTCCGGCCCGAAGCCGAGGCGTTCGGCGACGCCCGGGCGGAAGCCTTCGACGAGGACGTCGGCGGTCTCCAGGAGGCGCAGGAGGACGTCGACGCCCGCGGGGTCTTTCAGGTTGAGGCCGATCGAGCGTCTGCCGCGCCCCAGGGGATCGGTCGACACCGCGCCGCCGACACTGGTCGAACGGTCGACGCGGAGCACGTCGGCACCCAGGTCCGACAGCACCATGCAGCCGAACGGAGCGGGCGCGAGACTCGCGATCTCGACGACGCGTACGCCCTGCAACGGTCCCATGATCACCTCGTTGGTCGGGAGATGCGGTGTCCCCTGAGTACGACTAGGGGCCCGCGTTCCGCCTCAGAGTATGGGTACGCCGGTGAGGTGCCGGCCAGGGGGATCGAGGGGGCGCGGCCGAGCGGCGCCGGAGATCTACAGTGAGTCCACGAACCTCGACAAGGAGTCGCCCGCCCAGGTCAGGCTCCCAAGTGCGTTGTGTACGACGTGGGCCGCGCTGTGCGGAGATTTCAGCAGGTAGAAAACCACAAAAGCCGTAAGGGCCCATGTGAGGTACTTCTTCATTGGCGCTCCCGCCTCCCATCGAAACGCCGTTGATCCCGCCGATCATGAAGGTGGGCGGCATCTTTCCGGTTCGCTTGTCAAGTGCCGGCCGCCGTGGGGCGGCCGTGATCGTCCCTTGGTCTCTTCCTCGTCGAGTATCACCGCTCTGCTTGGTCTTGTCGCGTGTCAACTTTGACACATAAACGTGCGAGGAGACGAGCAAGAACCGGCACCTTCTGCAGGGTTTCGTAAGCGAAAACGCATGGCACGGTCAGGGAACTGTCCGCGAACGGCACTTGTTTCATCGCGGCGGCCGGGATAGAGCGATTGAGACGACAGGCCCCGCAGGGGTACGGCGACGGTTCGACGGCGATCTCTCGTCACGCACCGGGACTGACCAATCCCGTCTCGTAGGCACAGATCACGGCCTGAATTCGGTCACGCAACCCGAGCTTGCCCAGAACGTTGCTCACATGTGTCTTGACCGTGTGCTCGCTGACCGTGAGCGAGGTCGCGATCTCGGCGTTGGACAAACCCCGTGCGAGCAGCCGCAACGTCTCCCTCTCGCGCGCGGTCAGCGCGTCCAGCCGCCCGTCGGCCGGTGACTCGCGCGGGCGGCGCCGGGTGAACTCGGTGATGAGCCGGCGCGTCACCGTCGGCGCGAGCAGTGATTCGCCGGCGTGCACCATGCGCACGGCGTGCACGAGGTCGTCGCGGCGCACGTCCTTGAGCAGGAAGCCGCCGGCGCCCGCGTACAGCGCCTCGTAGACGTACTCGTCCAGGTCGAACGTCGTGAGCATCACCACGCGGCACGGGCCGGCGGCGCAGATCGCGCGGGCGGCGTCGATGCCGTCGGTGCCGGGCATGCGGACGTCCAGCAGCGCGACGTCGGGCGCGTGGCGGCGTACGGCCGCGATCGCCTCCGCGCCGTCGCCGGCCTCGGCCACCACGTCGATGTCGGGCTGCGCGTCGAGGATCATCGTGAACCCGCTGCGTACGAGCTCCTGGTCGTCGGCGACCACCACGCGGATACTCACCGGGCCCCCTCGCGTACGGGCAGGCGCGCCGTGACCTCGAAGCCGCCGCCGCGGGCCCGCGGGCCGGCCGAGGCGGTGCCGCCGAACGCCGCGGCGCGCTCGCGGATGCCGATCAGCCCGTTGCCGCCGCCGTGCGCCGGTGCCGCGCGCCCGTCGTCGCCGACGGTGATCGTCAGCGCCTCCGGATCCCAGTGGAGGCGTACGACCGCGGAGGTCGCGGCGGCGTGCTTCAGGGTGTTCGTCAGCGCCTCCTGGACGATGCGGTACGCGGCGACCTCGGCGTCCGGCGGCAGCGGGCGCGGCCCGCCCTCGACGCGCAGCTCGACCGGCAGGCCGGTCCGCTCCACGTGCTCGATCAGGCCGGGCAGCGCCGCGACGGTCGGCTGCGGGGCGCGCGGGCCCGCGGTGTCCTCCTCCTTCAGCACGCCGAGCATCCGGCGGAGCTGCTCCATCGCGTCGCGGCCCGACCCGGCGATCGTGTCGAACACCTTCTCGGCGCGCTCGGGGTCGGAGCGGACGACCACCGGCCCGGCCTCCGCCTGCACGATCATCAGGCTCACCGCGTGGGACAGGATGTCGTGCATGTCCCGGGCGATCTTGGCGCGCTCGGCGGTCACCGCGCGCGCCGTCTCCAGCCGCCGCTCGTGCTCCAGCGTGCGGGCGCGCTCCTCCAGGGCCGCCGTGTACGCCCCGCGCGTGCGCGTCAGCGTGCCCAGCACGTACGTGCTCACCAGGACCGACATGAGCAGCAGGACCTCGGGCAGCGAGTTGTGCTTGACGACCGCGCCGACGACGAGCCAGACGGCCAGGAACCCGCCGAACGCGCGGCGCTGCCAGGGCCGCCCGAGGGCGGCGACCGTGTACGCGGCGACGATGACGCCGTACTGCATGTTCTGGCCGGGACGGTGGTAGCCGCCGACGGCCGAGCCGAAGAGCAGCACGATCCACGCGACGGCGTACGGCGCCCTCCGCCGCCAGATCAGCGGCAGCACCGTGCCGGCGTTCAGGGCGACGCCCAGCAGGCCGATCTCCGGGGCGTCCGCCGGGCGGCGCAGCCACGGCAGCATGACGAGCGCCGCGACGACCAGCGCGATCCCGGTGTCCTGGACGTACGGGCGGTTCGCCCGCAGGCGCGTCGGCACTGGCATGGGGGCTCCTCGGCGGCAGGGGGATGCCCGTCCCATCCTCGGTGATCGGGCGGCCGGGCGGATCGCCGTACGGGCCTGTCTTCGCCCTCACCCGCGCGGGGGAGTACGGGCCCCGGGGTCCCTCTCACGGCCGACCAGGAATGCGGTGACCTGCGACAACGCATAGGTAGGGCGGCTCGTGGGTAGTCGATCATTACCGCGTCCGTGCGTCGGGGGGACGTGCCGCGCGGTGGGAACCAAGTGCGCCTGCTCAGTGATCAGACGATCCGGATACGCGCCACCGTCGTCGTGATGATGGTGACCGCGTTCCTCGCCGTGCTCGCGTACGCCGCGCTGCTCGCCCTCGTCCGCTACCAGGTCGCCGACCGGATCAACGGGGAGCTGGCCTTCACCGCCCGCCAGGTCGCCACGCTGGCGCGCGCGGGACGCCTCACGACACCGCTGGTCAGCGGCAACCCCGGTCTGATCCAGGTGCAGAACGACCAGGGGAAGGTCGTGTCGGCCAGCAGGTCCCTCGTCGGGCTGTCCGCGCTGCACGCGAAGAAGCCGGCCGCCGACGAGAGCCTCCGCCAGCGCGTCTGCCCCGGCGAGCGCAGGCGCTGCTTCACCGCCGTCGCGCTGCGCGTGAACGGCCCGGTCGAGCCGCTGACCGTGTACGTCCTCGCGCCGGAGCCCGGCATCTTCCCGCGCCCGGTCCTCGCGGTCGTGCTGGCACTGGGCATCCCGGCCGGCATCGGGGCGGCCGGCGCCGTGCGGTGGTGGTTCGCCGGACGGCAGCTACGGCCGGTGGAGCGGATCCTGGCCGAGCTGAACGAGATCAACTCCGCCGACCTCCAGCGGAGACTGTCCGAACCGGACCGGCGCGACGAGTACCACTGGCTCGTGACCTCCATCAACGCCACGCTCGACCGGCTGGAGGCGACCGTCGAGCAGCAGCGGCGTCTCGTCTCGGACGTCTCCCACGACCTCCGCAGCCCGATCACCGGCCTGCGCGCGGAGCTGGAGGCCGCCCTCCTCGACCCGGAGGGGACCAACCTGCGCTCCGCGCTCGCCAAGACCCTGAAGAACACCGAGCGGCTGCAGAACATCGTGACCGAGCTGCTCGTCCTGGCACGGCGCGAGGCGGGCCTGCCCGGCCGGTCCGAACGCGTCGACCTCGCCGAGCTGGCCGAACGCGAGGTCGCGCGCCGTCCACGCCGCGTCACCGCCAAGGTGGTCTCCGAGGAGAACGTCGTCGCGCGGGTCAACAACCTCGACGTCGGCCGCATCCTCACGAACCTGCTCGACAACGCCGCGCGGCACGCCGACTCCGAGGTCGTCGTGACCGTACGGAGGCAGGGCGGCGACGCGATCATCGACGTGTTCAACGACGGCGACGAGATCGCGCCCGCCGACCGCGAGCGGATCTTCGACCGGTTCACCCGGCTGCCCGCCTCCACCGAGCGCGACTCCGGCGGCACCGGGCTCGGCCTGGCGATCTCCCGCGAGATCGCCGGCACGTACGGCGGCACGCTCGCCGTCGCCGACGGCGACTGCGGTGCCCGGTTCGTCCTGACCCTGCCATTGCTGCAAGAGTCGGAGGCATGAACGCTGTCGTCTTCGACCTCGATGGGGTGCTCGTCGACTCCGAGCCGGTGTGGGAAGAGGTACGGCGCGCCTTCGTCGCCGGCCACGGCGGGCAGTGGCAGCCCGACACCCAGCACCGGCTGATGGGCATGAGCACCGGCGAGTGGGCCGCGTACCTGAGCGGTGAGCTGGGCGTACGGCTGTCACCGGACGAGGTCGCCCGCGGCGTCGTCGAGCAGATGGAACGCCGCTACGAGGACCAGGTCCCCCTGATGCCCGGCGCGGCGGACGCCGTACGACGGCTCGCCGCCCGCTGGCCCCTCGGCCTGGCCAGCTCCTCGCCGCGCGCCCTGATCGACGTCGTGCTCGCCCGTACGGGCCTCGGCGCGTCCTTCGGAGCCACGGTGTCGACCGAGGAGGTCGAGCGCGGCAAGCCCTCGCCCGACGGCTACCTGCTGGCCGCGCGGCGGCTCGGCGTCGACCCGCACACGTGCGTCGCGGTCGAGGACTCCAGCAACGGCCTGCGGTCGGCCGACGCCGCCGGGATGCGCGTGATCGCCGTGCCGCACCCGAGGTACCCACCGGCGCCGGACGCGCTGGCGCTCGCCGCCTACGTGGCGGGCGACCTGGAGGAGCTCACCGTCGAACGCGTGGCGGACGTCGCGCCGGACGGCTGAGCGGCCCGCCACACGTACGGAGTCGAGACCGCGACCGGCGCCAGCCCGAGCCGCGCGAGGATCGGACGGCTGGCCCGCGTGGCGTCCACCTGCGTGTACCGGAAGCCGCGCGCGGCGGCGAGCGCGGAGCGGTGCGCGACGACCGCGCGGTAGACGCCGCGCCCGCGCCAGCCCGGCAGGGTCGAACCACCCCACAGCGACGCGAAGTCCGTGCCCTCGTGGAACCGCACCCAGGCCGCGCACACGACCTCGTCCCCGGCCTCGGCGACGATCACCGTGAGCGGATCTCCCGGCCCGCTGAGGCTCCGCTGGAGCATGTGCGGGAGCCAGCCGTGGTCGTATCCCCAGACCGCCTCCTCCAACCGGCCGACCCGGTCCAGGTCCGCGCGGCACGTGACCTCCCGCAGCCGTACGCCGGGCGGAGGCTCCGCCGCGGCGAGCCGCGCGGTCTCACCGACCATGACCGTCTCCGGCTCCTGCGGGAGGAACCCGGCGGCGGCCAGGCGCACGGGGAGGTCGGCGGGCCGGTCGCCGTCGTGGTGCTTCCACTCGACCTCGGCCACCCGGCCGGCGAAGTGGTCCCGCTGGCCCGCGATGAACGCGTCGAGCCGCTCGCCCTCCAGGCCGCCCAGGTCGCGGTAGAGCACGAAGCCGCGCCCGTACCGCGTCCTGCGCACCGCGGGGCCCGACCGGTCCGGCTGCTCGCCGGGGGCGATCCGCGCCCTGAGCTGCTCTTCGTATGCCGTCCGGTACGCCCGCGCGGTGTCCATCCGCTCAGCGTGACCGCCGCGCGCGCCGCGACCCCGGCGGCGGCGCGGGCCTTGATCACGAATTGACGATCCCGTACGCGGATCAGGCCGCCGCGCGTACGGTTGCACGGCCGGCATCGCGGAGCGCCGCCGCGCGGTACCGGCCCGGAGGTCCGCCAGGTCACGCGCGTTACGCGCGGCGCGCGCGCGCCTGCGCGCGCCAGCCAGCCCTGGTCGAGCAGGGCGACGCCCCCGGCACCGCCGAGCCGCCCGGCCGTGAGGCTCACCGGCAGCGACCCGACGACGGCGATCGTCTCGCCGCCGATCCGCGTCGTGTTGAACATCCCGGCGGCCATGCCGGCGCGGTCGACGCGGCGCGCGGCCATGTTCCGCGACTCCGGCAGGAGCCGCGTCAGCGGCAGCAGGCACGCGGCGACGACCGCCTGCGCCGCGAACACCGAACGCCGGCCGAACGCGTCGACCAGCACGCCCGCGAGCGTCGCCCCGAACGCCAGGCCCAGCCCGACGACGGTGCCGAAGACCCCGAAGGCCCGCGCACGCGCCGGCCCCTCGTACGCCTCGGCCATCAGCGCGCTGCCGCTCGTGATCGTCGCGGCGGCGCCGGCGCCGGCCAGCGCGCGGGCCAGGTCGAGCAGCACGATGTTCCCCGACACCGCGCCGGGGACCGACGCGCCGCAGAACAGCGCCACGCCGAACGTGAGGATCCGGCGGCGCCCGAACAGGTCCGCCAGCGAGCCGAACACCAGCATCAGGCTGCCCACGGCCGACCGGGAGGCGCTGGCTAGTGGGGGTCCCGCCACATAGGCCACACGAGCGGGCCGCCGCGCGGCATCCGCATCTCGCCGGTCACGCGGAAGCCGAACCGCTCGTAGAAGGCGATGTTGGTTTCCTTCGAGGACTCCAGGTACACCGGGAGCCCGCGGTCGTCGCAGCGCGCCAGCCGCGATGACAGCAGGTCAGAGCCGATCCCGCGGCCCTGCGCGGGCGGGTCCGTGCCGAGGATCGCCAGGTACCAGTGCGGGCTCACCGGATGCGCCTCCTCCAGCTCGGTGAGGCCGCGCAGCACCGTGAACGTACGCGGGCCGAGCACGCGTATGAGGCGGGGAGCCTGGCGGATCTGGGCGGAGAGGGAGACCTTCCAGCGGCCCGGAGGGTCCCACAGGGCGCCGGCCTGGATGCCGCCGGTGTCCTCGGCCAGCTCGCTCACGCCTCCCGGCACGTGCGCGTGCCGTAAGAGCAGCGCGAACAGGCCGGCCATGCGTTCGGGGTGGGCGCCGAACATCCACAGCCACACGGGGTCGTCGGCGAATGCGCGGCCGAGCACCCCGGCCAGCCGATCGATGTCGCTGACCGTGACATCGCGAACGCCGTTCATGCGACTGAGTGTTTCGTGCGACGATCTGATTGTGAAGTTCCTGATTCGAGTGGTTATCACCGCCGTAGCACTGTGGATCTCGACACTGGTCGTCAGCGGCATCGACGTGACCGCCGCGTCGACCCCGCGAAAGATCGGCACGCTGGTCGTCGTGGCCGCGGTGTTCGGCATGATCAACGGTTCTCAGCCGATCATCAAGAAGCTGGGCTGCGCGTTCTACGTCCTGACCCTGGGGCTGATCTCGTTCGTCGTGAACGCGCTCCTGCTGTGGCTGACCAGCTGGGTCGCGGACCAGATGAACCTGCCGTTCCACGTCTCCGGCTTCTGGCCGGCGTTCTGGGGCGCGATCGTCATCGGCCTGGTCAGCTGGCTTCTCGGCATCGTCCTCCCGGACGGTGACGACAAGAAGAAGCAGACCCGCGAGCGCGAGCGCTACTAACCCGCCAGGTGGTCGGTTGAGTTGAAGCCGATGAGGCGCAGCCGGTCGCCGTCGCGGGCCCACTGGGTGATCGAGGCGTTCTCCACGAGAGTGCGCTCGATCTCCAGTACCTCCTGCTCGGACAGCTCCTCGACGATGTAGCGCGTCAGCACCACGAGCGCGTCGTGCGCGATCACCAGCACCCGGCCGCCGGGGTGGTCGCGTTCGATGTCGGCCAGCACGCTGCGCAGCCGCAGGGCGACGTCCGCCCAGGACTCCCCGCCCGGCGGCCGGTAGTAGAACTTGCCGAGGTGCCGCTTGCGCTCGTACTCCTCGGGGAAGTGCTTCTCGATGCCGCGCGCGGTCAGCGGGAACAGCGCGCCGGTCTCACGGTCGCGCAGCCGCTCGTCGTACCGGATGTCCGGCGCGCCGATCTCCGCGCAGGCGATGCGCGCGGTCTCGGCGGCGCGGACGTACGGCGAGGACAGCACGGCCGTCGGCCGGTCGTCCCGTGGCAGCGCGGCGAGCCGGCGGCCCAGGGCGGTGGCCTGACGGCGGCCCAGCGCCGAGAGCGGCACGTCAGGGTCGCGGAGCGAGATGTCGGCCCGGTCGAGGCCCTTCGTCTCCGCCGTCTGCCAGGCGACGTTGCCGCTGCTTTCACCGTGCCGGGCCATGCCCAGCCACTCGAGGGAGCTCACAGCCCCCGGACCCTACCCGGCGATCACGACACAGGGCAGATCTGTCCGCATGTCAGACGGATCAGCATCTGGAGGAACACCTCCTGGATGTGTCCGGGATCGGTGACGAACGCCTGCCCGCCGGTCGAGGCGGCGATCTTCCTCAGCGGCCCGGGTTCGACGTCGGGGCCGATGGCGATGGGCACGATCGCGACCGGGCGCTGCGGGTCGGCGATCCGTTTCAGCCGGATCTGGAGGTTCCTGAGAGTGAGCGCGCGGCCGGGGTCGTAGTTCAGCCCGTCGGTGAGCACGACCATCACGTTGTTGCGGTCGGGCTGGTAGGTCCGTACGGCCTGCTGGTACCCCGCGACGATCGAGTCGTACAGGGCCGTACGCGAGCCGGGGACCGGGCGTGACGACCGGTACGCGTTCGCGAGGACGTCGCGCTGGGTCAGCGTGCCGACCCTGGCGTTCAGGGCGCGGTACGGGACGATCTCCCGGTAGTTCCGCGGCCCGGCGAGGCCCGTCGCGAACTGCCAGAGAGCGACCTGGGAGTTGTCGCTGAGGATTCTCGTGCCGCGCACGGCCGCCTGCGCGGTCGCCTGGATACGCGACCCGTGGCCGTTCGGCACCGGATAGCCCATCGACGGCGAGACGTCGAGCAGGATCAGCATGCGCGCGCCGAGCACCGTACGCTGCCACATCTGCAGGATGCGCCCGACGGTCGTCGGATCCTCCATGGGCGGCGGCGCCTGCGCCTCGGACGTGACGCCGTACCGCGCGTCGAAGCCGGCCACGCCGTCCGGGGTCCGCAGCCCGACGTCCTGGAGCGCCTCGCGCGCCGGAGGCTGGGTGAGCGCGGCACGGAAGTCCTCGACCGTACGGCCGCGCGCGCCCTTGCCGGTCACCGCGACGTACGGGAAGTCCAGGGCGAGCCCGCCATCATGCGGGTAGATCGCCATGACCGGGCGTTTCGGGGTGGTTCGATCGTGCTCCCAGACCTCCTGCTCGGACATCACGACGGCCGTCGGCGGGTCGCCGCCCTTGAACATCTGGGTGTACGCCGCGCGGGTGTCGGGCAGCGCCGTACCGAGATCGGAGTAGAGGGTGACCGCGAAACTGGCGAGGCCGGCCTGCCCGCGCCCGGCGGCGCGATGGGCGAGCAGTAAGGTCCCGAGGCCCGCGGCCTCGGACGCGGGGTCGAGGAACCGTACGCGCAGCGGGCGCTTCGTCTTCCCCGTGCCGGGGAGCCGCTGGGAGAGGAGCAGCCGCCAGCTGACCCCACCGGGAGCCCGCCCGCGAGGCGCCGCCAGCACGAGAGGCGAGGTCGCGATCGAGGTCCCCGCGGCCCGTACGGCGGCGGTGCCCGCCTTGGTACGCCGCGCGATGGGAAGCCAGAGCGACGAGTCGGGAACCCAGGCGTCAGGCCTGGCCGCACCGGGCACGGACCCCTGCCCGGAGAGTAAGCCCGCGACATCGGCGGGGTTCTGCCTGACGACGGTCACCCGCGCACACGTCGTACGGTCGTTGTACCGCCGAGCGGTCTGCTCGACGGCCGGAGCGATGGCCGGCGCGACGGCGACCGTGATCGCCTGAGCCCGGCAGCCGTCGGCATGAGTCCCGGCCGCGCACGCGACGGTTGTCCCCAGCAACATCACCAGCACCATCGGCCTGGTGGAGGCGCGACAATATGGCATTCGGAGCGTTTCCCGTTCCGCTTCGTGGACGGCCTCCCGTCACTTGCCCGGAGATTAGCCGGTTAAGCAGTAATTTTTCGGTATTTTTGGGAAATTGCATTTTCGGGCAATTTGGCCTTTTGTCACTGTAGTCACACGGGTCTCAGGGGTGGCATTGATCTGGTTGATCATGGATTCTGGGGCGGGAAATGCGTGGATGACGCAAAGGCGCTGGTTAGAGTTCGAGATATGGGACGTCGTGTCTCGTCAGAGCACCGCCGCTCACTCCGCGTCGCCGTGGCGGCGGCACTGGCCGGCATAGTGGTATGCCTGTGCGCGGCCGGCTATTCGGCATGGAAAATCCTGCACCACACACACGCGCCCGCGGCGCCGACGTCAAAACCAACCCCGCAGAAGAAACCCCAACCTCAACCGAACACTCACACCCCAGACCCCTCCATCCGAACCCCAGCCCCGACCCCGTCCCAGCCCGCTGGAACCACCCCCACAAGCCTCCGGGCCCCCACACCCCAGCCTTGAAGCGGCCGAGAGGGCCGGTGGCCGTTCCGCTCCCCGAGCAGAGCGGAACGGCGCAGGTGGTCAGCGGCGGCGTACCAAGGCGAACGTGGCGGCTGCCGCCGCCGCTACGGCTACGGCCAGGCCGACCCACCACCAGCTCGCTCCGGACGCCGGCTTGGCCGGGCCGGCGGTCGGGGCGGTTGCCTGGGGTGGTGTGGGGGAGTCCTGGGGCGGGGTGCTGCTCCCGGCGGGTGGGGCCTTGACGGTGAACCTGTAGTCGCCGGTCACCGGGTGGCCGTCCGGGGCCACCGCGCGCCAGCCGACCGTGTAGACGCCCGCCGGCAGTATGCCCGCGATCTGGGCGGTGACCGTGTTGTCCACGGCGTGGGGGGCACCGGCCTCGTGGTGGTGTTTCGCGGTGTCCAGGACTACCAGGCCCGGGAACCGTACCGGGTCCGCGAACGTCAGCTTCACCTGCGACGGTGACGCGACCGTCTCGCCCTTCCCGGGCGTCGCGCCGGTCAGGGACGTGTGCGCCTGTGCCGGTGGCGCCGCGAACAGGGCGCCGGTCAGCACGGCCACCATTACCGCCACGACACGGACGGCCGGCCCCGTGACACGGTTGGTCGCCGGGGCCTGGTTCCGGGTCATGAGCGGCTCCTCATCAGGGCTACGGCGCCCAGGAGGGCGCCGAGGATTCCGGCGGCCAGGCCCAGGGCGGCCAGGAGGCGGGTCGTGCCGTCCGTGGGGGCCTTCTCAGCGGCCGGGGCCGGCGACGGCTTGTCGGCGGTCAGGTGGAGGGTCGGGGCGGGGTGCTCGGGTTCCTGGGCTCCCGTGCCCGGGTCCTGGTTCCAGTTGACCACGGTGCCGTCCGAGTACGTCTGGGCGGTGTTGAAGAGCAGGCGGTCGGTGCCCTTCGGGATCGGGCCCAGGGAGACGTCGAACTCCTCGAACTCTCCCGGCGCGATCCGGCCGCCGCTCCAGGTGATCCGGGACACGGCCTTGGTGGTCTCCGCGTCGTCCGACTTGATCGGCGTGGCCAGTTTCTTCGTCTCGACCTTGATCTTCCAGCCGGGCACCGGGCGTACGGACACCGACGCGATCGGGTGGTCCATCGGCAGGTCGATCTGGAGCCGGGTCGTGTCGGCGGACGGTTCCTCGTTGGGGACGCGGAACGAGACCTTCGTGTACGAGCCGGGTACGGCGGTGTTCGGGTTGGCCGTCACGTGGGCCGAGGCGGCGGTGGTGGCAGCGGTGAGGGCGAGCGTCGTCAGGCCCGTGATGGCCGCGGCGCGCTGGATCATGCGCATGTACTTCTCCGTTTGAGGCGTGCTCGAAGGACCGGATCGGTGGATCCGGTCAGGCGGGGGTGCTCAGATGAGCGACGGAGAAGGCGGCCCGCGGCGTACGAGGACGTGGCGGAGGGCCGTGACACGCGGCCGGGCCGTACGAGCGGCCCGTGGCGCCAGGCGGGCGCGGCGCGGAAGCGGAACGGGCTCGGCCAGTACGGCGAACCCCGGCCGCGCCAGCGCGGTGGCGACCTTGCGCGCCAGCCCCCAGACGGCGCGTTCGCCCCGCCGCAACCACCAGGCCGACACGACCGCCGCCACCACATGCGCGAGCGTCATCGCGAACCCGGACGGCACCCCGTGCACCGGCCCGCCATGCCCGACGTGAAGGTCGCCCAGGCCGTGACCCGCGTACGGGCCGGGTTCCCCGCCGCCGACGGCGTGAGCGCCCGTCCCGCCGCGCTGGGCGGCGGCGAAGAGAACGTGGAGGAGGAACTGGCCGCCCAGCAGGCTGGACAGGATCGTGAGCAGTGAGCGTTCGACACTGCTCAGCGCCAACCCGACGACGATCAGTACGAGAAGGCCCGCGACCAGCGCCAACGGGGGTACCGGGGCGTGGGAGGCCATGGTGTGGCCCGCGGTGGCCAGGCCTGTGCACACGGTGGCGAAGACCACCGCGCGGGCCGGGCGGAACACGGGACGTACCTCCATGACGGAAATTATCCCCGTACCGCCGCGGGACGCGTGACCACCCTTGGTCGAAGGGCCACCACGCAGGGTTCCGGCCCGCTCTGACCCTCAACCTTTCCCGCCGTGGCTATTGACGTGGAGATCGTTCGTACCTAACTTTCATACGTCCGCGTGATGACGTTGGTTTTTTCCACCGCCCGGGAGTACGCGATGTCGAGACCCCATCGGAACGGTCGCCGGGCCGCCGCCGCGCTGGCGGCACTCGCCGGGACGTTCGCTCTCGCGCCGCCGGCTCACGCCTTCCCGGGCAGCGTACGGTTGCGGGTCATGGCCTACAACATCCAGGCCGGCGCGGGCTCCGATCACGTCTTCGACCTGGAGCGTCAGGCGAAAGCCATCGAGGCCGAGCACCCCGACGTCGTCGGTCTCGAAGAGGTCGACGTCGACTGGGCCGCCCGCAGCGACTACACGGACGAGGCGTCCTGGCTCGCGCGCCGCCTCCACATGCACGTGTACTTCGCGCCGATCTACACGCTGCCGCCGGACCGTACGGGAGCGCCCGACCGCAGGTTCGGTGTCGCGGTCCTGTCCCGGTACCGGATCGTCAGCGCCGAGAACCTCCAGATCACGCGGCTGTCCACGCAGGACCCGAACCCGGTGCCCGCTCCGGCGCCGGGCTTTCCCGAGGTGCGGATCGACGTCCACGGCACCCGGGTCTGGGTGTACGTCACGCACCTCGACTACCGCGCCGAGCCGGACGTACGCACGACCCAGGTCGGCGAGATGAAGCAGCTCATGGCGAAGCGTCACGGCCCCAAGCTGCTCCTCGGCGACTTCAACGCCCAGCCGGACGACGCCGAGCTGGCGCCGCTCTGGACGGGCCTCACCGACGCGCTGACCACGACCGGGCAGCGCTACACGCTCACCTGGCCGGCCGACGTGCCGACCAAGCGCATCGACTACGTGACCTACTCGAAGGGCGTGCGCACGACGAGCGCGCACGTCCCGGACACGCTCGCGTCGGACCACCGGCCCGTCGTGGCGGACCTGAGCGGGTTCTGAAGGGGGATTCAATGACGACACGACGAGGAGTACTCCGGGGCATCGCCGTCGCGGGCGCGGCGGCGCCGCTCGCCTCGCTGGGCGGCACGGCCACCGCGGCGGAGGCGTACAAGTCCGGTCTGCGCACCGGCTTCGAGAACCTCCAGGCCGGCGGCTACCGGGAGCTGAAGGGGCAGAAGGTCGGCATCGTCGCCAACCCGAGCGCCATCGTCCGCGACCTCACCCACGAGGTCGACGTCATGCACGCCTCGGGCGCCGTCGAGCTCACCGCGGCGTTCGGGCCCGAGCACGGCTTCCGCGGCTCCGCGCAGGCCGGCGGGTCCGAGGGCTCCTACAAGGACCCGCGTACCGGCATCCCGGTCTACGACGCGTACGCCAAGACCGTCGACGAGATCGCCGCCGACTTCACCAAGTCCGGCATCGACACGGTCATCTTCGACATCCAGGACGCCGGCGCGCGCTTCTACACCTACATCTGGACCCTGTACGACTGCATGAAGGCCGCCGCGCAGGCGGGCAAGCGCTTCGTCGTCCTCGACCGGCCGAACCCCCTGGGCGGCACGCAGGCGACCGGGCCGGTCATGCACAAGGAGTACACCTCCGGTGTCGGCAAGGACGCGATCTCCCAGCAGCACGGCATGACCGTCGGCGAGCTGGCCCTGCTGTACGACGGGGAGTTCCTCGGCGGCACGGTCAAGCCGCAGGTGATCAAGATGAGCGGCTGGCGCCGCGGCACGTTCTACGACGAGACCGGCCTGCCCTGGGTGATGCCGTCGCCGAACATGCCGACCCTCGACTCGGCGATCGTCTACCCCGGCCAGGGGATCTTCGAGGCCGTCAACCTGTCCGAGGGACGCGGCACGACCCGGCCGTTCGAGATCGTCGGCGCCCCGTTCGTCGACTGGCACTGGGTGGACGCCCTGAACGCCCTCAAACTGCCCGGCGTACGGTTCCGCGAGGCGTACTTCGCCCCGACGTTCTCCAAGTGGCAGGACAAGAACTGCGCCGGTGTCCAGGTGACGGTCACCGACCGCCGGAAGTACGACACCGTGCGCACCGCCGTCGCGATGATCGTCGCGGCGAAGCAGCTGTACCCCAAGGACTTCGCCTGGCGCGAGAGCGCCGCGCCGTACTGGATCGACAAGCTCACCGGCTCCGACCTCGTGCGCAAGGGGGTCGACGGGGGCGCCACAGCGGACCAGATCGTCGCCTCCTGGCAGAGTGAGCTGGCCCGGTTCCGCGCCCAGCGGGCCCGTTATCTGCTGTACCGCTGAGGAGGAACGAACGAATGCGCTCCCGCCCCCTGCTGATCCCCCTGGCAGTCGCGTGCCTGCTCGTACCCGCCGTCGCCCAGGCGACCCCGGCGGCGAGCGGCCCGCCGACCGTCACAGCCGGTGACCTGCGGTTCACCCCCGGCCGAACGCTGCACTACGGCTCCGCGCAGCAGGCCGGCCTGCTGCCCGACAAGGTCGCCGCGATCGCCAAGGACGCCGCCGCGTACGAGACGGCGCTGCCGGGCGCCGCGCACCCGCTGTACCCGGGCGCGGTCGTCCTGGCCGCGCACAACGGCACGATCGTCACCCACGAGGCCTCCGGGTACGCCCTGCGTTACTCGGACGACAAGCCGACGGAGCTTCCCAAGGATCAGCAGATCCTGATGCGGAAGGACACGATCTTCGACCTCGCTTCGATGTCGAAGCTGTTCACGACGATGGTCACCCTCCAGGAGGTCGAGCGCAACAAGATCGACCTGGACGCCACCGTCGCGTCGTACCTGCCGGACTTCGCCCAGAACGGCAAGGGCTCGATCACGGTCCGCCAGCTGCTCACGCACACGAGCGGCCTTGAGCCCGACCTGCCCTTCTACAACTACCAGGGCCGTGCCGCGCAGGAGGGGGCGCTGTACGCGGAGAAGCTGCAGAACCCGCCCGGCACCGCGTACGTCTACTCCGACCTGAACCTCATCACGATGCAGTTCATCCTGGAGAAGGTCACCGGGAAGACCCTGGACGTGCTGGTCCGCGACGGCATCACCGCGCCGCTCGGCCTCACCGACACCGGCTACAACCCGCCGGAGTCCAAGAAGCAGCGGATCGCCGCGACCGAGTACGAGCACGTGCCGCCGGCGCAGCTCAACCGCGGTCTCGTCTGGGGCCAGGTGCACGACGAGAACTCCTACGCGCTCGGCGGCGTCGCCGGGCACGCGGGCGTCTTCTCCACCGCGCGTGACATCGCCGTCATCGCGCAGATGCTCCTCGACGGCGGGAAGTACGGCCACGCGCGGATCCTCGACGAGGACACCGTGCGGCTCATCTTCACCAACTTCAACCAGAAGTTCCCCGACGACTCCCACGGCATCGGCTTCGAGCTGAACCAGCGCTGGTACATGGGCAGCCTGTCCTCCCCGGTGACCGCCGGCCACACCGGCTACACCGGCACCGACGTCGTGATCGACCCGATCGCCAAGTCGTTCTCGATCCTGCTGACCAACCGGGTGCACCCGAGCCGCAACTGGGGCAGCATCAACCCGGCGCGCGTCGCCGTCGCGACGGACCTCGGTGCCGCGATGCCGGTGCGTCCCGCCGCCGGCCGCGACGCGTGGTTCTCCCAGACGAACAACAAGACCGACGCGACGCTGACCGCGCCGCTGCCCGCCGGGTCCTCGAAGTTGTCCTTCGACCTCTGGTACGACACCGAGGAGTCCGACCTCGGCACGCTGGAGACCACGACGGACGGCACGACCTGGACCGCCGCCCCGATCTCCCTGACCACGGGAAAGAACACCTGGACGGCGGACCCGACGTTCTCCGGCTTCGAAGGACGCCAGTGGGCGCGAGCCACCGCGACGCTGCCGGCCGGCACCACCTCGGTCCGCTGGCGCTACACGACCGACCCCTCCCTTGAGGGACGCGGCGTGTACGTCGACGACGTGAAGGCGCGCGACGCCAAGGGCCACGTGGTGTTCGACGGCGAACGCCGGTCCGACGCCGCGCGCTTCCAGGCGAACGGCTGGGTCGTCAGCTCCAAGTAGCGCACAGGTCCGTCGCCGCCACCCCGGCGGCGGCGGACCGCGTACGGTGGGCCCGATGAGACAGGTTCTGCTGGGCGGTGAGGGCGGCATCCCCGTGAGCGCCCTGTGCCTGGGGGTCATGACCTTCGGCACGACCGTGGACGAGACCACCGCGTTCGCGATCCTCGACGCCTACGCCGAGGCCGGCGGCACCTTCGTCGACACCTCGAACAACTACGCCTGCTGGGTCGAGGGCGCCACCGGCGACGAGAGCGAGCTGCTCCTCGGCCGCTGGCTGGCGAGCCGGGGCCTGCGCGACCGTATGACGGTCGCCACCAAGGTGGGCGCACGCCCCGACCCCGCGCGAGGCCCGTCGTGGCCGTCGAACACCGAAGGCCTGGCACCCGCCGTCGTACGCTCGGCGATCGAGGGCAGCCTGCGCCGCCTCGGCACCGACCACGTCGACCTCTACTTCGCCCACGTCATGGACCCGGCGACCCCTCTTGAGGAGACCGTCGCGGCCTTCTCCGGGCTGGTCGACGACGGCCGTACGCGGATGGCCGGGTGCGGAAACCACCCGTCGCGTCTCGTACGCGAGGCCCGGCGCATCGCCGCCGAGCAGGGCCTCGCGCCGTACCGGGTGGTGCGGCAGCGGCACTCCTACCTCCGCCCGCGCCCCGAGGCCGACTTCGGGGTGCAGGAGCACGTCGACGGGCATCTGCTCGACTACGTCGGCAAGCAGCCCGACCTCAGCCTGGTCGGCTACGCCACCCTCGCCGGGGGCGTCTACTCGCGGCCCGAGGTCCCGCTGCCGGAGCACTACGACCGGCCGGAGGCGCCGGAGGCGCTCACCGTGGTCCGTGAGGTCGCCGCCTCGCTCGGCGCGACTCCGGAACAGGTCGTGCTCTCCTGGCTCCTCGACGGCGACCCGCCGGTCACGCCGATCCTGGAGGTCGACTCGGTCGCGCGGCTCCATGAGTGCCTGGCCGCGGCCGACCTCCACCTGCCCGACCCGCTCCGCGGGCGGCTCGACAACGCGGTGTGATCTTCGGGGCGGTGCACACAGCGCGGTGACCAGCCGCTATTGTTCGTGGGGAGGGGAGTACTTCCCAATCGCCGACTCCGGTCAGCACGGCCGCCCACGAGGTGGCCTCGGATCGCGGCCCATGATCCTCATGGGTGAAGGAGACCTCGAACTGAGACGTTCGAGGAGCCCTTATGCCTTCTGGCCATTCCGTCGCATCGCCCACCCTGTGGGCCCTGACGATCGCCGGAGTCCTGTTCTTCTTCGCGGTCGACTTCGTCCTGACCCGGCGCCCGCACGCGGTCCACTTCCGTGAGGCCCTCGGCTGGACGGTCTTCTACCTGGGGCTGCCGGTGCTGTTCGGGCTCTTCGCCTGGCAGCGATTCGGGCATCGCATCGGGGTCGAGTTCTTCACCGGTTATCTGCTGGAGAAGTCGCTGTCGGTCGACAACCTCTTCGTGTTCATGCTGTTGATCGCGGCCTTCGCGGTGCCCGCGGTCCTCACGCAACGGGTCCTGCTGTACGGCATCGCGGGCGCGCTCGTCCTGCGCGGCGTCTTCATCGCCGTCGGCGCCGCCGCCGTACAGGCCGTCGACTGGACCTTCATCATCTTCGGCGCGATCCTGCTGTTCACCGCGATCAAGATCTTGCGGGACACCATCTCGGGCGCCGACCACGAGGTCGACGTCTCCTCGCTGCGCTCCGTACGCCTGGCGCGCCGCCTGATGCCCGTCACCGACGGGTACGAGGGCCCGCGCGTCTTCTCCAAGGTCGGCGGCCGGCGGGCCCTGACGCCGTTCGCCCTGGTCGTCGTCGCGGTGTTCGGTACGGACCTGGTCTTCGCCGTCGACTCGATCCCCGCGGTCTACGGCGTCACCCAGGACCCGTACCTCGTCTTCACCGCCAACGCGTTCTCACTCTTCGGTCTGCGCGCCCTGTACTTCGTCCTGCAGAGCACGCTGAGCAAGCTCGTCCACCTCGGCTACGGCCTGGCGGTCATCCTCGCCTTCATCGGCGTGAAGCTCATCCTGCACTGGGCCCACGGCGTCTGGCACGGCCTCCCGGAGATCCCGACGCCGCTGTCGCTGGGCGTGATCGTGGCGACGTTGCTGACGGTCACCCTGACCAGCCTGTACTCCGGGCGCCGCGACGTGCCGAACGGCAGCCTCACCCGTCCCTGACATCACCGGACGCGGCGGCTACGCCGCCACGGCCTCGGCCTTCCGGTTCCGGTACCTGATCCGGCAGATCGTGCCGTCGAGGGGGAGCAGCAGCAACCCGAAGAAGCCGACCGCGGGGACCAGTACCGCCAGCACGAGGGCCAGGGTCAGCAGGCCGGCGGTGACCATCGCGGAGAACCGCTGGCGCTCCGTGAAGCCGCCGGGATTCCTGGCGAGGCCGGGTACGGCACTGATGATCAACATCATCGCCAGGAGGCACAGGCTGCTGGCCAGCACCGTCGCGATGTAGAAGGTCGCGGTGAAGCGGTCCGTCCTGAAACCGCCGACCATCTCGGTGGGGAAAGGAAGGATGACGATGACCAGCAGCCAGACGTGGTTCACCACCAACAGCGCCGTGTTGTACGCCTTGACCTGCTGGAAGATCCGGTGGTGTGCCATCCAGAATCGTCCGATGACCGCGAAGCTCAGCAGGAAGCTGTAGATCTTCCACTGGTTCTCGGTGATCACGTCCAGCGAGTGGGCGTGCTTGGAGACGGCCTCGGGCACCGCCTCGGCCAGGGGCAGTACGAGCAGGGTCAGGGCGATGGCGACCACGGCGTCGCTGAAGAAGACGATGCGCTCCGGCGAGTGTTCCTCTGACATCTACTTGCCGCCCAGCCCCTTGTCGAGGCCGGCGCGGCGCAGGGCGTCGGCGAGGGCGCCTCCGCCACCGGAGTCCTGCTGGCGCGGACGGCCGCCGCCTCCCTGGCGCTTGCCGCCGTCACGGCGACCCCCGCCGCCTCCGCCGCCCCCGCCCTCGCGGCGGCCGGACGTGCGCTTGTCGACCTCGTCCTCGATGCGCAGCGTCAGCGAGATGCGCGCACGCGGGATGTCGACCTCCAGGACCTTCACCCGCACGATGTCGCCGGGCTTCACCACGTCGCGCGGGTCCTTGACGAACGTCCGCGACATCGCCGACACGTGGACCAGGCCGTCCTGGTGCACGCCGATGTCGACGAACGCGCCGAACGCGGCGACGTTGGTGACGACGCCCTCCAGCAGCATGCCGGGTTCGAGGTCGGCGAGCTTCTCCACGCCCTCCTTGAAGGTCGCGGTCTTGAACGCCGGACGCGGGTCGCGGCCCGGCTTCTCCAGCTCCTTCAGGATGTCGGTGATCGTCGGCAGGCCGACGGTGTCGGTGACGAAGTCGGCGGGGCGTACGGTGCGCAGCGCGGTGGCGTTGCCCATCAGCGCGCGTACGTCGCCGCTCTCCAGGCCGGTCGCGGTGAAGATCCGCCGGACCACCGGGTACGACTCCGGGTGCACGCTGGAGGCGTCCAGAGGGTCGTCGCCGCCCTGGATCCGCAGGAACCCCGCGCACTGCTCGTACGCCTTCGGGCCCAGGCGCGGGACGCCCTTCAGCGCCTCGCGTGAGCGGAACGCGCCGTTGGCGTCGCGGTGCTGGACGATGTTCTCCGCGAGGCCGGAGCTGATGCCCGACACGCGCGTCAGCAGCGGCGGGGAGGCCGTGTTGACGTCGACGCCGACGGCGTTCACGCAGTCCTCGACGACCGCGTCGAGCGAGCGGGACAGCTTCATCTCCGACAGGTCGTGCTGGTACTGCCCGACGCCGATGGACTTGGGGTCGATCTTGACGAGCTCGGCGAGGGGGTCCTGGAGCCGCCGGGCGATCGACACGGCGCCGCGCAGCGAGACGTCCATGCCGGGCAGCTCGCGCGAGGCGTACGCCGACGCGGAGTACACCGACGCGCCCGCCTCCGACACCATGATCTTGGTGAGGCCCGGCTGGCGCTTGATCAGGTCGGCGGCGAGCTGGTCGGTCTCGCGGGAGGCCGTGCCGTTGCCGATCGCGATCAGGTCGACGTTGTGGGCCTTGGCGAGGCGTTCGAGCGAGTGGAGCGCTTCGTCCCAGCGTCCCTGCGGCTTGTGCGGGTAGATCGTGTCGGTCGCCACGGCCTTGCCGGTCGCGTCGACGATCGCGACCTTCACGCCGGTGCGGAAGCCGGGGTCCAGGCCCATCGTCGTACGGCTGCCGGCGGGCGCGGCGAGCAGGAGGTCGCGCAGGTTGGCCGCGAACACGCGGACCGCTTCGTCCTCGGCCTCCTGGCGCAGGCGAAGCCGCAGGTCGAGGTCGAGGTGGACGAAGATGCGGGTGCGCCAGGCCCAGCGGACGGCGTCCACGAGCCACTTGCTGCCGCCGGGGATCTGGAAGCGCCGCGCGATGCTCAGCTCGTACCCGCTCGGCGCGGACGGCTCCGCGCCCTCCTCGCCGGCGTTGATCGTGAGGTCGAGGATCTCCTCCTTCTCACCGCGGAACAGCGCGAGGATGCGGTGTGAGGGCAGCTTGGTCAGCGGCTCGGCGAAGTCGAAGTAGTCCGAGAACTTCGCGCCCGCCTCCTCCTTGCCGTCGCGGACCTTCGCCACGACGCTGCCCTTGGTCCACAGGCGCTCGCGCAGCTCGCCGATCAGGTCGGCGTCCTCGGCGAACCTCTCCACGAGGATCGAGCGCGCGCCGTCGAGCGCGGCGGCGGCGTCGATCTCCTCGGTGACGAAGTCGGCCGCGGCCGTCTGCGGGTCGAGCGACGGGTCGCCGAGCAGCTTGTCGGCGAGCGGCTCCAGACCGGCCTCGCGGGCGATCTGCGCCTTCGTGCGCCGCTTCGGCTTGTACGGCAGGTAGACGTCCTCCAGGCGCGCCTTGGAGTCGGCCGCCATGACCTGGGCGCGCAGGGCGTCGTCGAGCTTGCCCTGCGACTCGATCGACTCCAGGATCGCGGTGCGCCGCTCCTCCAGCTCCCGCAGGTAGCGGAGCCGCTCCTCCAGCGTGCGCAGCTGCGCGTCGTCGAGGGTGCCGGTCGCTTCCTTGCGGTACCGGGCGATGAACGGCACGGTGGCTCCGCCGTCGAGCAACTCGACGGCGACCTTCACCTGACCTTCGCGCACGCCGAGCTCTTCGGCGATCTTCTGGTGAACAGACGTCGACACGGTCCCTGCCTTCTCGGTGAGCTTCGGGATGCATTGTGCAGGCATCCGCTCGCGTTGTCGCGCCGAGCCGCGCGAGCGTCACGACGGCACCACCCCGCCGTCATCGAAGAAACCGCCGGTCGGGCCGGCGGCGTTCACGTGTTGGTCACCGTGACCACACCGAGCACGTTGACCTCGAAGACCTCGCGGATCACGTCCGGACCGGGCGGCGGCGGAGGCCTGCTCCGGGACGTCCTGGCCGCGTATGAGACCGAACCGGACGCGTTGCCCGCCGAACCGCTCCGCGCCGCCTCAGGACGCGCTGAGGCCCCGCGGGACGGCCACACGGACGTGGGCCTGCCGCGCTCCTGCCGCTAGGTGCGGGCGCCTCGGACCTTCAGGTCGGCCAGGAGTTCGGACGTCGCTCTGGTCACGGCCTCCACGGCGCGGTCGAAGACCTCGGCGTTGTGGGCGGCCGGGCGCCGGAAGCCAGAGACCTTCCGGACATACTGGAGGGCAGCGGCCTGGATGTCGTCGTCGGTGACCTCTTCGGTCGCCGGCGGTCTCAGCGTCTTGATGCTTCTGCACATGGCACCATGCTGCTCCCCCGCACTGACGGAAACGAGGGCGGGTTCTTTTCGGCCCGCTGTCGATCCCGGTTCAGGTCATTCGTCGGAAGTGGCAGGAGACCCGGAAAGCGGGTCCGGACCCGGAGGGGACACACCATGGCGCAGTATCTGGTTCTGATCTACGAGGACGAGGCATCCTGGGCGAAGGCGGGTCCGGAGGCGATCGAGCTGTCCGCCAAGGAGCACGGGGAGTTCGCCGAGAAGAACGGCCAGGCGATGCGCGGCGGCAACGCGCTTCACCCGACCAGCACCGCGACGTCCATCCGCAGGGACTCCTCCGGCGGCTTCACCGTCACCGACGGCGCCTTCGCCGAGACCAAAGAGGCCCTCGGCGGCTACTACCTGATCGAGGCCGCCGACCTGGACGAGGCGATCGCGGTCGCCAAGCAGGTCCCGGCGCCGTACGGCGGCGTCGAGGTCCGTCCCGTGATGGTGTTCGACTGATCGTGACGTCCGCACCCGCCGTCGCCGCGGCGGTCGCCGAAGCGCATCGTCGCGAGTGGGCGTTCGTGCTCGCCGCGACGGTGCGCGTCACCGGGGACATCGATCTCGCCGAGGAGTGCGTGCAGGACGCGTACGCACGTGCCCTCGTGGCGTGGGCCGACCGCGGAGTCCCGGCCAAGGCGGGGGCCTGGCTGACGACCGTCGCGCGCCGGCGTGCCCTGGACCTCCTGCGCCGCGACGCGACGCTGCGGAAGACGCTGCCGATGCTCGCCGAGGAGCCCGCCGAGCCCGAGGCGCCCTCGGCGATCATCGACGACCGGCTGAGGCTGATCTTCACCTGCTGCCACCCGGCGATCGCGGTGGAGGCGCAGGTGGCGTTGACGCTGCGGCTGCTGTGCGGCCTGACGACGGCGGAGGTCGCCCGCGCCTTCCTGGTCTCCGAGCCGACCATGGCCGCGCGGATCACCCGCGCCAAGAAGAAGATCGCCGCGGCCCGCATCCCGTACCGCGTGCCGCCCGCCGAGGACCTTCCGGCGCGCGTGGAGGCCGTCCTCACGGTCGTCCACCTGCTCTTCAGTACGGGCCACACGGCCCCGGCCGGTGCCGAACTGGTCCGCGGCGACCTGGTGGCGCGCGCGCTCGACCTGGTCCGCATGCTGCGCGTCCTGCTCCCCGGCGACGCGGACGTGGCGGGCCTGCTGGCCCTGATCCTGCTGACGGACGCCCGCCGCGCCGCGCGGGTCGGCGCCGACGGCCGGATGCTGCTCCTCGCCGACCAGGACCGTACGCGCTGGGACCGGCACGCGATCGGCGAGGGCATCACGGTCCTGCGCGAGGCGCTGCGAGGCCGCCCGCCGAGCCGTTTCACGCTGATGGCCGCCATCGCCGCCGTCCACTCCGAGGCCCCGGCCTGGGCGGACACGGACTGGCGCGAGGTGGTGGGCCTGTACGACGTCCTGGCCGAGACGTGGCCGTCGCCGGTGGTGGCGCTGAACCGCGCGGTCGCCGTCGGCTTCGCGGACGGCCCGGAGGCGGGGCTGACGGCGCTGGAGCCGCTGGCCGCCGAGCCGCAGCTCGCGGGCTACGGGTACCTGGCGTCGGCGCGCGCCGACTTCCTCCGCCGCCTGGGCCGCGTCGCGGAGGCGAGATCCGCGTACGAGGAGGCGATCCTCCTCACCGAGAACTCCGTCGAACGCGGCTTCCTCGCGGAACGCCTCGCCGAGCTGGAGGGCCCTCAGCGGACGGCGTAGCCGCCGAGTGAGGGGGTCAGCAGGTCGAAGGCCTCGCGGGCGACATCGGCGATCGCGGCGGCGATCGCGTCGTTCTCCTCGCCCGCGAGCGTGCGCCGGAACACGGCGGCGAACAGCACGCGGTGTGTCGCGGCGAGGTGCGCGGCGGCGGCGTAGGGCGCGATGTCGTACGGCCCGGCTCCCGTCTCCTCGGCGAGGACGGCGGCCACCGCGGCCTCGCGGTCCTCGTGGATCTCGCGCAGGCGGGCGAGCAGGGCGGGGCTGTCGGTGATCATCTGGACGAAGACCTGGCCGGAGAAGCCGATGGCCGCGTCGCGGCGGTCGAGGGCGGCGAGGTAGTCGCGGCGGAGCGCCGCCAGGGCCGACTCTCCCGTACGGCGCTGCGCGATCACGCGCGCCAGGCCGTCGACGAGCTCCTCGTGCAGGTCGAGGACCAGGTTCTCCTTGCGCGGGAAATGGTTCGTGACGGTCATCTTGGCCACGCCGGCGGCGGCGGCCACCTCGGCGATCGTCACCTTGTCGAAGCCGCGTGCGATGAACATCCGGGTCGCGACGTCGGAGATCTCCTGGCGGGTCCGGCGCTTCTTCTGCTCCCGCAGGCCGACCGGCCCGCTCCCCATGGTCACACCTAATGGTCGCATGTGGCGGGACGCGTCGTCGCTGATAGCGGTCGCTGTAACGCGCGTCAGCGACCACGCGACCCGTCGCGGCGCCGCATGCCGCGTACGAGGTCACGCGTGCGGTCCGTGACCGCGGCGACGACGCCGACGACGATGTTGCGGACGGCCGTCTCGACACCCGGGTGCGGATGCGTGGGCGCCATCGCCTCGGCCGCCTTGATCGCGGCGGCCATTCCGCGCAGCTCGGACCGGCCGCGTGCCCGCAGCGCGGGGAACTCCTCGCGCTCCTCGCGGTCGGCGTGTTCGATCACCGCGGAGCGGAAGCGGGCGAACATCGGCTCGAAGCTCGGCGCCGACGTGCCCATCTTCTCCAGGTCACGGAGCATCCGCTTGCTCCGGCGCTCCTCGTCGAGACGATCCTGGATCACCTGGTGACCGTGCTCGAAGGAGTGCCGGAGAAGCGGGTGGACGATCTCCTCCTCGGCCGTCTCGTGCACCGCGAGCAGGCGCCGCAGCCGTTCGAAGGCCTCCGCCTGGCGGCTTCCCGCGCTGGTCTCCACCTCGTCGAGCAGGCGGCGGATCTGGTCGTGCTGGAGGAGCAGGAGGGCGACGGCGTCGGTGTCCGGCATCGCCTCCGGGCGTTGTGTCATCCAGGTGGCGTACCCGGCGCCGGACCCGCGCGTACGCCGGACGGGCAAGCCTTTGCCCGCGCTTTGAGTACGGCCCTACCTGCGCGGATGCGGGTAGCAGGGCGAACGGTGCTGGTACGACAGGATGCCGGGGTTCTGGATCACGCCCTCCTGGATCTCGATGGCGCGCCGGACGACCTGGTCGTCACCCCACGCCTTCGGGCCGGACAGGACCGTACGCAGGTGCGGCAGCAGGGCCTCGCTGATCTCCCAGCTCGCGGAGTCCCACAGCAGCGACGGGCTGTGGTCGACCCCGTAGTAGTGGACGTGCTCGCCGACGGTGAGCATCGGGTCCTTGAACGTCGTCGCCCGTGCCCACTCGAAGCCCATGCCCTCGTCGCAGGACACGTCGACGATGAGGCTCCCCGAGGCGAAGGCGTCCAGCCCGGCCTCGGTGACGAAGATCAGCGGCTCGTCGGGGTTCTGCAGCACGCAGTTGACGACGATGTCGTGCCCGGCGAGGTACGGGCCCAGCGGCACGCGCTCGCCCTCGATCTCCACGAAGCTGTCGAACGGGTCGCCGCCGGGCGTGTGCTCGAACCGCTTGATGCTCGCCGTGTGGATCGGCGAGGCGACGGCGGTGACGTCGCGGTTGGTGAGGATGTGCACGTCGTGCACGCCGTGCGCGGTCAGGGCGGTCACCGCGCCGCGGCCGGTGGCGCCGAAGCCGATGACGGCCGCCCGCAGCCGCCGCCCGTACACGCCGGTCGTCCCGATGAGCTGCATGGCGTGCAGCACCGAGCAGTAGCCGGCCAGCTCGTTGTTCTTGTGGAAGACGTGCAGGCTGAACCCGCCGTCCTCCTTCCAGTGGTTCATCGCCTCGAACGCGATCAGCGTCAGCCGCCGGTCGATGGCCAGCTGGGTGATCTCGGTGTTCTGCACGCAGTGCGGCCAGCCCCACAGGACCTGGTTCTCCCGCAGCTCCGCGACGTCCTCCTCCAGCGGCTTGGCCAGCAGGACGACGTCGCAGCGCGCGATCAGTTCGTCCCGGTCGACCAGCCCGCCGACGTACGGCTCCAGCTTCTCGTCGGACACCCCGAACCGCTCGCCGTACCCGCGCTCCAGGAAGATCCGCCCCCGGAGGTCCTCGTCGATCCGCTCGAAGTGTGCCGGGTGGATCGGCAGGCGGCGCTCGTTCTCCTTACGCGATCGGGAGATGATCCCGAGAGTGAGCCCGTCCAAGCTGGTATCGGCTGTCACGAGTGATTCAGATCCCTTCAGGTTCGACCTTGACCCCTCACGGTACTTCGTGGGGATATATCGACCCTGTCAGCCTCGCGTACGGTCCGGGGCGGCCAGCCAGTTCAGGCGGCGTGACATGACGCGGGCGCAGCCGATGATCGCGCGTACGTGGTCCGAGGGGGCGGCGTCCCGCCACAGGATCGACCAGGGGTAGTGCGGGACCGGGTCGATCAGCGGGCGCCAGATCGTGCCCGGGAGGGCGCGGATGCAGGAGGACGGCACGCAGTACAGGCAGCGGCCTGCCGCGACCAGGGCGGCGGCGGCGCGGATGCTCTCCACGGTGCCCTCGTACACCGCGGGCGTGAAACCGGCCTCGCGGCACATCTCAACCACGAACTGGTTGAACTCCGGTGCCTTGGCGTCCTCGGCCAGCAGGAGCGGTTCCTCGGCGAGGGTGCTGACCGGTACGCCGTCCAGGGCCGTGAAGCGGTGGCCGTCGGGCACGAGCACCCCCAGGGGGTCCTGCCGGAACAGGTGCGACGCGACGCCCGCGGGGGCCAGCGCCGCCCGGCCGATCCCGACGTCCAGGCGGCCGTCCAGGAGCTGCTGGTACTGCTCCGGCACGCTGACCTCGACCTGGTGGATCACCAGGTCCGGGTACCTGCCCTGCACCTCGTGCAGGATCTGGGGCATCGAGTCGTAGCCGGCGTCGATGATGCCGACGCGCAGCCGTGGCGACGATCCGGCCGCGCTGCGGGCGACCTGGGCCGCGCGGTCCACGTGCGCGATGATCTGCCGGGCCTCCGCGAGGAACGCCGACCCCGCCGGGGTCAGGTCGACGTGGTGGGTGCTGCGCTCCAGGAGGCGTACGCCCAGCTCGCGTTCGAGGCGCTGCAACTGCTGGCTCAGCGCGGACTGCACGATGTGCTCGCGCGCGGCGGCGCGGCCGAAGTGGAGTTCTTCGGCCAGCGTCACGAAATAGCGAAGCTGGCGAAGCTCCATGCCCTCCGCCTCCACTCGACGCCGGATTTCGGTCTCATCAGGGTGACATACCCGGCGGAGGCCGTCTCCGCCCGCCGGCGTGGCCATCAGCCCAGGTGATGAGGCTTTGTCGGGTTGCCGGTTTCCCGCCGTACCTATTGGAGATGCACTGGGAATCAAGCGGCCGCGCCCCCGGCCGGCACGCGACGACAGGAGGTCGCAGGTGAATCCGCTTGGGTCCGGTATGTCCGTGGATGCGCGAGGGGCCAGTCCGAACGGTTCGGCGTCCCGCTGCGAACATGGTGACGGGCTCGTGCCGGTGACTCCTCATTCGGACGTCTGCCCGGGCTGTGAATCGGCCGGCCGCAGGCCGGACGGTCTCGTCGTGTGCTTGACATGTGGCTGGGTGGCCTGCACTGATGACTCGCCGGGAAGGCACGCGCTCGCGCATTATGAGGAGACCGACCACCCGGTCGTGCGAGCGTTGCGACCGGGACCGACCTGGAGATGGTGTTATGTCCACCGCCGTGCCGTCTGAGCGACCGCTCATCACCGCTGAAGGAGCAAGCACATGGTCTTCGAGACCGACATGTCCCGGCCCGTGGGGGCCCGCAGAGGCCCGCCTGAGACCGGGCGCGGCAGCGACTACGCGGAGCTGTCCCGGCAGGTGAGGCAGGCGGGCCTGCTCGACCGGCGGCCCGCCTACTACGCGCTGAAGATCGCCGCCAACCTCACGCTGTACGTCGCCGGCTGGGTCGTGTTCGCGCTCCTGGGCCGTACATGGTGGCAGTTGCTCGTCGCGGTGTTCCTCTCGGTGATGTTCACCCAGATCGCGTTCGTCGGGCACGACGCCGGCCACCGGCAGATCTTCGGCTCCAAGCGGGCCAACGACCTGCTCGGACGCACGCACGGCGGCCTGCTCGTCGGGCTCAGCTACGGATGGTGGGTCGACAAGCACAACCGCCACCACTCCCACCCGAACCACGAGGGCCGCGACCCCGACATCGCCGGCAGTGCCATCGCCTTCACCGCGAACCACGCCGTCGCGCGGCGCGGCCTCGGCACCCTCCTGGCCCGGTCCCAGGCGTACCTGTTCTTCCCGATGCTGCTGCTGGAGGGCTTCCACCTGCACGTCGCGAGCGTCCGCGCGATCGTGGACGGCACCCGCTCGTCGATGCTCGCGCGGGTCGGCGAGGCGGTCATGCTGGTCGTCCACGTGGCGGTCTACCTCACGGCCGTGTTCCTCGTGCTGTCACCGCTGCAGGCCGTGTGCTTCGTGCTCGTGCAGCAGGGGCTGTTCGGCGTCTACATGGGCTGCTCGTTCGCGCCGAACCACAAGGGCATGCCCGTCTTCGGCCGCGACGACAAGATCGACTTCCTGCGCCGCCAGGTGCTGACCTCGCGCAACGTACGCGGCGGGCGGCTCACCGACTTCGTCCTCGGCGGCCTCAACTACCAGATCGAGCACCACCTGTTCCCGAGCATGCCGAGGCCGAGCCTGCGGCGGGCGCAGGCGCTCGTACGCGGCTACTGCGAGCAGCACGGCATCTCCTACACCGAGACCTCGCTCGTACGCTCCTACGCCGACGTGCTGCGTCACCTGCACTCGGTCGGAGCCATCAGTGGTGAGCCCGCGCGCGGCTGACGTCAGTTCGGGCTGGGAGTGAGGTGGTCCGGCGACGGTGCGCCGTCGTCGACCCACCCGCCGATCTCGCCGCGGTCCTCGCGACCGGCCGCGGCGAGGATCTCGTCGGGCCCGAGGGCGCCGCGCCCCGCGGAGGCCATCCGCAGCGCGGACTCCGCCACGGCGGCGGGCGTACGCGGCGGCACCACCAGCAGCATGATGTGGTCCTGTACGCCGCGGGTCGCGATGATCTTGTGATTCATGCTGGCGAAGTGCCCGATGCGCACGCGCCGGCCGTCGACGACCAGGCGGCGCGGGATGTTCTCCCAGTCGCGCGCGTCGACGCTGAGGCGTACGACCGCCCCGACGTGGGAGTTCAGCGCCCGCAGGAGGCCGGGCAGCTCGGCGGTCGCGTCGCGCGAGTGCGGCCACCACCCGCCGTCCACCGCCCCGCGACGCTTGAACTCCGGGTCCATGCGCAGCCGTGCTTCCGGCGTTTCGGGGGCGGTGTCCGGGGTGTCGATGACCACGTGCGGTGCCATGTCGCCGGCCCGTTCTCGGCCCGCTCGCGAGCGAACCGGATTACGTGCGCCGAGGACGACATCGGCTTTTTCGCCGGTGTACGGAATGCCCTGGGTAATTCGAACTCTATACCGGCGGTCGGTTATTTCCTCTTCGCCTGGCGGGCCCGCCGCTCGGCGCGGCGCTCGACGAACTTGCTCGCCGCGTCGTCGAGGCCGCCGAGAAACGCCGACAGCTCCTCGCGCGCCTTTTCGCCGTCGGGGCCGAGGCCGTCCATCTCGAAGATCTTCCACTGGCGCAGGACGGGCGCGACCACGTCGTCCTTGTGCACCTGCAGGTCGTAGATGCCGGCGTTGGCGATCGCGACCGACTTGCGCAGGAAGCCGTCGATCGTGTGGCCGGGCATCTGGAAGTCCATGACGACGTCGGTGACGGCGCGCATCGTGTCGTCGGGGGAGAGCTCGAACGCCGCGGCGAGCAGGTTGCGGTAGAAGAGCATGTGGAGGTTCTCGTCCGCCGCCACGCGCGTCAGCAGGCGCTCGCACGCCGGGTCGCCCGACGCCCTTCCGGTGTTGCGGTGGGAGACGCGGGTCGCCAGCTCCTGGAACGAGACGTACGCCAGGGCGTGCAGCATCTTGTCGCCGTGGTCGGCCTCGTAGCCGCCCTGCATGTGCGTCATCCGCGCGCGTTCGAGCGCGACCGGGTCGACGGCACGGGTGACCGTGAGGTAGTCGCGGATGACGATGCCGTGGCGGTTCTCCTCGGCGGTCCAGCGGTTCACCCAGGTGCCCCACGCGCCGTCGCGCCCGAAGAGCGTGGCGATCTCGCGGTGGTAGCCGGGCAGGTTGTCCTCGGTGAGGAGGTTGACGATGAGCGCGTCACGCGACTCGGGGGAGACCCTGGAGTCATCCGGAGTCCAGGGGTCACCCTCGTACAGACCGTCGAAGTTGCGGCCCTCGCTCCACGGGACGTAATCGTGGGGGAACCACTCCTTGGCCGTGGACAGGTGACGGTCGAGCTCGGTCGCGACGACCGGCTCCAGCTCCATCAGGAGTTCGGCGGTGGTCTTCGGACGGGACGAAAGTGACATCCGGGCCTTTCCCTATCGTGGGCCGCTGCCGTTATGAGGGACTACCCTCCGGCACATATTCGCAGGTCAACTATACGGGAAAGATCGTCGCTCAAATGCTGCGTTTCCGGTGACACCTGCCTCCCGCGGAACCACCCCGGCAGGGGAACGGCTACGCCACCAAGCGGCACGAGATCGACCAGCGGCAGACGTCGCTGGTGCTCCGCGACGACGAGAACGACGGCGCGCCGCCGCGCGGCGAGGTCGACCTGGACGCGGGCAGCGCGACGATCCGCCGGCCGTTCAGGCCGGATTCTGGAGAGTCCCGATCTCGGCGGCCTTCTGCTCCGGAAGGGGATTGACCGCGTGCACCTCGGCCTGCTCCGCGACGGTGTCGGCGAGCCGTACGCGAGGCGGGAGGGCGCGCCACTTCTCGCCGGTCTCCTGTGAGCTCATGCCCCCAGTGTGCGCCGTTCACGGCTCGGAGTGGAGATGGTTGCGCTGCCCTTCGTGGTCGAACACGCAGAGGACCTCGGCCGGGCCGCCGCGCGCGCCGAACGCGTGCGGCGTCATGGTGGAGAACTCCGCCGCCTGACCGGCCTCGACGACGATGGTGCGCTCGCCGAGCAGCAGCACGATGGTCCCCGACAGGACGGTGAACCAGTCCTTTCCCGGGTGGACCTTCAGCTCGTCGGTGCCGCGCTGCGGCACCGGCCTGGTGACCCGGATCTTGGCCACGGAGACGCCGTGCGGCCCGGGCTCGCGGGTCAGCATCCAGGTGGTCATGCCCCGTCTCTCGTCGCGCAGCGGCCGGATCACCACGTCGTCGTCCTCCTCGGACTCCACGAGCTGGTCGAGCGTGGTCCCGAGGGCGCGGGCGATCGGGGCGAGCTGGTCGAGGGCGATGCGCCGGTGGCCGGTCTCGATCCGGCTCAGCGTGGAGGGGCTCAGGTAGCAGCGGGCGGCCAGCTCGTCGAGCGACCAGCCCCGTGCCGCCCGCAGCCCCCTGATCCGCTTGCGGACCAGGCCGTCGAGGTCACCGTCTTGCGTCATACGCAAGATGCTATGTCATCCGCGCAAGGCGGTCGTAGGGTCGGAGCATGGAACACCATCACTCTTGAAGCGGCATGGAAGAAATGCTGGACCTCGACGGCGAGGTGCTGCACGCGTACCTGTCCGAGGTGACCGCCTGGCTCCGTGACCTGGCCGGCGACCCGAGGCGGATCCTCGACGTCGGCGCCGGGACCGGCACCGGCACCCTCGCCCTGGCCCGCCGCTTCGACCGCGCCGACGTGACCGCCCTGGACCTGTCCGAGCCCTTCTCCACCACCTCGGGACCAAGGCCCGCGACCTGGGCGTCGCGGACCGTGTCCGTACCGTCCCGGCGAACCTGGACGAGAAGTGGCCGTCCGTCGGCGAGATCGACCTGGCCTGGGCGTCCATGTCCCTTCACCACATGGCGGACCCCGCCCACGCCTTGGCCGAGGTGTACGCCGCGCTACGCCCCGGCGGCCTCGTGGCCGTGGTCGAGACGGGCACCTTCCCGCGTTTCCTGCCGGAGGACGAGGGCCTCGAAGCCCGCTGCCACGCCCTGGTGGACGAGGCGAAGGCCGAGGCGCTGCCCCACCTGGGCGCCGACTGGGGCGTACACCTCACCAAGGCCGGTTTCACGATCGAGACCGAACGGGAGTTCACCTTCGCGCTGACACCGCCGCTCCCCGCCGCCACCGGCCGCTACGCCCAGCTGTCCCTCCAGCGCCTGCGCTCCGGCGTGGAGAACCGGCTGACCGCCGACGAGCTGACCGCCCTCGACACGTTGATCGCCGGCGTCCCGCACCGCGACGACCTCACCGTGCGCGGATCGCGCACCGTCTGGGCGGCCGGGCGGCTCTAGTCACCGGACGGCCCGGCACCCCGCGAGGCGCCGGTTTTCCGCGGGTATCGGTTCGGTAACGCGCCGTCGCCAGTCAACCCTCCTTCGGCCCTTCCCGTCACACTTTCATGGGACGACACGGCGGGAAGGGACGAGCGGCCGATGAGGTTCCGTTCGAAGACGTACAAGGTGGTGTGCCGCGACGGTTCGGTGCGGACGGTCTACCGGGACATGAACGACGCCTTCCCGCTGGCCCTCAAAGGTCTCCAGACCTCGCTCACCGCCAGTACGGAAGGCATCGCCGGTGCCACTGCGAGCATCAGTGCCGAGCACAAGGACATCATCCACAGTGCGCTCGTCGCGATCGACTCCAAGAACAGCTCGCTGATGATGGACTACCGGATGGTCTACGCGGTCTACCAGAGCAACCCCTGCGGAGAGGGCGACTACCTGCGGACCCGTACCGATGAGATCCGGGGTGCCCACCAGCGGCTGATCGACCTGGACATGAAGATCCAGGGGCTCATCGCACTGGCGAAGCAGTCGAGGAACAGCGAGATGTTCGCGCGGATGTACGCCGAGATCGTCGGTGAGGTCGGCGGTGGTGCCCCCGCGCTGACCCGTGCCGTGGCGCGCGACGCCATCCAGCAGGCACGGTCGGACGCCGGGAGCTGGGTCGGGACGAAGGCCGACGAGCCCGGAGGGAACGCCCGATGATGGCACGGGTCTTCTGCATGGCCAGCGCCAAGGGCGGATCTGGCAAGACCGTCCTCGCGGCGACCTTCGGTACGTTCCTCGCGTCCATGGACAAGCGCGTTCTGCTGGTCGACACCGACGCCGCGACCAACGGGCTGTCGCTGTTCTACCTGCGGAACGTGGTCCGGAGGATCGAGGCGAACCCGGAACTCCCGACCGGTCTCTTCGAGTGGTCTCCCGGCGACTCGCTGGACGTCGTCGAGATCGCTCCCGGCCTCGACCTGCTCCCGGCGACGTACCGCTTCCAGAACACCGAGTCGATCCCGCTCGCCGACTATCGCGCGTCGCTGCGATCGTGCGTGGGTACCCTCCGTGACGGCTACGACTACATCTTCCTCGACGCGCAGGCGGGTTCCGACGAGTTCGCGCAGGTCGCCATCGACACGGACGTCAGCGACCGCGTCATCATCGTCAGCGAGTACGACCCGATATCGGCCGCGGGCGTCGAACGGCTGAAGGCGTTGTTCGCCGAGGAGCTGGAGTACCGCAGGACCTGGATCCTGCTCAACAAGATGCTCCCGGAGTTCGTGAAGTCCTTCAGTGACTTCATGGAGATCGCCCGCTACCTGAGCCCGGTGCCCTGGACCTCGGACGTCGTACGCTCCTACGCACGCCGCGAGCTGGCCCTCGACCTGGACGAGGGCAACGACTACACGATCGCCATCGTGCAGACCCTCCGCACCCTCCTCTACGACGACGCCCGCGGCGAGTTGGACGACTGGCTCGACCAGCGCACCCGCGACCTGCGCGAACCCATCACCGCGCAGCTGAAGGAGATCGACCGGGAACTCGGCCTCCTCTACCAGAGGCGCAGTCAGGCGGACCGTGCCATCACACGCCTCCGCGCCACCGTCGTGTCCGTCGCGTCGATCCTCGGGGCGGTCTTCGTCGTGGTCAGCGTGCTGCTGCTCAAGAACGACGTGGCGACGCTCGCCCCGATTCTGGGCGTGGGTACGGCGGCGCAGGTGTTCCTCCTGGCGCTGTCGCGGGTGGAAAGGTTCAACATGAGCCGCCACCGCAGCGACCAGTACGACCGGGACATCGTCGAACTGGAGAGCCGCCGCGCACGCCTGCGCGTACTTCAGGACATGGACATGGAGGACCTCGTCCGCTCCCGGCGGTGAGGTTGGTGTCAGGGGGTGAGGTCCCAGAGGAGGCGGTAGTAGCGGGTGCGTTCCGGGTCGGGGCGTACGCCGTAGGCCGCGAGGAGGAGGTCCTCCCAGCCTGGGCCGTAGTTCCACCAGGTGTTCCACGTCGCGACCGCGAGGTCGGCCCAGCGGTCCGCGACGCCCAGGGCGCCCAGGTCGACGTGGCCCGACCAGCGGCCTCGGGTCAGCAGGGTGTTCGGTGCGCACGGGTCGCCGTGGCAGACGACGCGGACGTCGGTCTCCGGCGGGTCGGCCAGCAGGGACAGTGCTCGGTCGGCGCCCAGGCGGCGGTGGGCCGGATGCCAGCGGGACGGGTCCGGGGACGACGGCATGCGGGCCAGGCGGGTGGACGGCTCCCACGAGAACGGGCAGCCGTCCACGGGCAGCGCCTCGTGTAACGCTCGCAAGCCCTCGCCGACGGCGCGTACGGCCGTGGCGGGTTCGGCGAGCCAGCGGCGGGTGACCGCGCTCTCGCCCGGCAGCGTGCGGGTGACCAGCCACGACCCCGCCTCGTCGTGGCCCGTCTCCACCGGTGACGGGACGGGGGTGAACCGGCTCGCCCAGGTCAGGCGCGTGGCCTCGGCGGAGAAGTCGAAGCCAGGAGGTGACCACTTCACGTGCAGGTCGCCCGCCGCGAACGTCAGGCCGCCCTTCTGGTTCTTCCAGACAGGGCGTACGGGGCCGGCGGCCAGGCGCGTCACCGCCTCCGGCACGCGTACGCCG
>CAWGMO010000002.1:0-3138416 GCA_963823735.1 uncultured Actinomycetota bacterium
CAAGAAGATCGCGCCGTTGTCGGTCGATCGGGACTTGGACGTCAAGGGATGGCTGGACGGGGTGACCACTTTCAACTTCCACCTGCACCTGCCGCACTACGCGGTGACGACCGACGAACCGGACGTCATCCGCGTTCTGGCCCAGGCAGCCGATCGACCTCTCCAGGCCGGCGCACCCCTTCACGGGAGGCCGGCAACACCGAGTTCAACATGTTCTTGTGGATGCCCCCCGAGGGGGAACGGGCCGGCGACGTGCTGCTGGCCGACTCCACGATCTTCAGCTCGCTTTTGGGGCGGCGGTACCGAGAGCCTGCGCGCCTTGTGGAAGAACATCGTCTCGGCGCCGTAAGGGGTATCGGTGAACACACCCGCCGCGCTCGAGCTCGATGACATTCAGAGCGGGGTCCTCAGCCCGCGACCGCCCGTACGCGGCGACCTACATCCTTTTTCGCATCGATGACCCGAGGCAGGGCCGAGAGCTCAGCGGCGCGTGGGCGCCGTGGTGGCGTCGGCCGCCGACACCACGAGCCCGCGGGCGACACCGGGGTCAGCGTCGCGCTGACCTTCACCGGCCTGAAAGCCCTCGGAGTCCCACCCTAAGCTCTGGAGAGCTTCGCCTGGGAGTTCCACAGGGAATGGCCGCGCGCGCCGCGGCATGGGCGAGCCGGCGAAAGCGCCCCCGAGCACTGGGAGGCGCCGCTGGGCACAACGACGTCCACGTGGTGCTCACGGCCGTGGCCCCGACGGACCCGCTGCGGGCGGCCCTCGACCGCGCCCGCCAGGCCATCAGGACCTGCCCGGGGTCGACGCGATCTGGCGCCAGGACTGCACGTGCTCCCCACCGGGACCGAGCCCTTCGGCTTCAGGGACGGCATCGGCCACCCGGCCATGGAAGGCAGCGGCATCCCCGGCAGCAACCCGCACGAGCCACCGCTCAAGGCCGGCGAGTTCGTGCTCGGTTACGCGGACGAGCCCGGCGGCTCCCCTGACCCCGCAGCCCGAGGTCCTGGGCCGCAACGGCACGTACGTCGCGTTCCGCAAGCTTCACCAGCGGGTGGCCACGTTCCGCCGCTACCTCGACGACAACGCCACGGGCCCCGAGGACGAGGAGCGGCTCGCCGCCAAGATCATGGGGCGCTGGCGCAGCGGCGCGCCGCTGGCGCTAGCCCCCATGCGACGACCCGGTCTGGGCGCCGACCCGCGGCGCAACAACGCCTTCCTGTACGAACACGAGACCGGCGGGGTTCATCACGCCCGCCGGCTCCACATTCGCCGGTCAACCCGCGCGACTCGGCGGTCGCCGGCGAGCCCGGCTGCACCGGATGATCCGGCGCGGCACGGCTACGGCCCGTCGCTGCCCGACGGCGTGCTGGAGGACGACGGCGCCGACGCGGCCTGATGTTCGCCTTCATCGGAGCGCACCTGGGCCGGCAGTTCGAGTTCGTCCAGTCCGAGTGGATGAACGACGGCGACTTCTTCGGCGCGGGCGACGACGTGACCCGTATCGGTCGGCGACGGGCCGCGAGTTCACCATCCCCCGGCGGCCGCTCCGACGGCGCCTGCGGGCTTGCCGCGCTTCGTCGTCACCCGCGGCGGCGAGTACTGCTTCATGCCCGGCCTGCGCGCCCTGCGCTGGCTCGCTGACCTCCGCGACTGAGACCTGGGGAGGTCATGGAAACGCTGCGTCTGCTGTTCAACTAGACACCGTGATCTTCATCGCGGCCACCATGTTCGCCGCCGGTCTGGGGACCACGCTGCCGGCGTTGCGCGCGATCGTCACCACCCCGTTGCTGCTGGTCCTGGCGCTTCTGGCCAACCTGGTGGTCGTCCCGCTGCTGGGCTGGGGCATCGCCACGCTGTTCGGCCTGCCCGCCGCTGTGTTCATCGCGATCGTGCTGGCCGCCTCATCGCCAGGCGGGCCGTTCGGGGCGAAACTGGGAATGATCCAAAAAGGAGATGTGGTCGCGGGCGCGGCGATGCAGGTGTTGCTCGCCGCCGCCGGCAGCGTCACCTTCGGCCTGACGGCCAACGCCATCCTCACCACCGCCAACGTCGGCAACGCGATCTCCCTGCCCGTCGCGGCGCTCTGTACGGACCGTGGCCGTCCTGCAGCTCATCCCGTTCGCCGTCGGCCTCATCGTCCGCCGCTACGCGCCGGAAACGGCAGGGTCCCGGCATCCCGTCACCGTCACGGTCTCGAACGTGACGTTCCTGATCGTGCTCGCCGGGATGTTGCTGGGGAACTGGCGCGACGTCGTCGCGCTCGTCAAACTCCCGCACCCCGCTCGCCGGATTTGTCCTCGCCGCGGCCGCCTTCGCCGCCGGCACCCTGCTGGCCACCCTGCAGCTCACCGGCGCGCCGCACCACCATGGGAGCCGTCGCGGCCGTACGCAACGCCGGCCCCGCCCTCGCCGCCGTCGGAATCGCCTTCAGTGACACACCGGCCGTACTGGGGGCACTGGCCACGGTCCTGCTCAGCGGCCTCGCCGCGGCCCTGCCGATCGCCGCGGTGCTCAGCCGCCGGCGGGCGGACCAGCGACCCGGCCGGTGACGGCCTGCGACTCCTGCTCGCCCATCTCCCGCAGCGGCACGTCGTCGTGGTCGCCGAGGATGACGCCGACCCAGCCGGTGTACGGGTAGACGGTCCAGTTGGCGCCGACACCGGGGTTGGCGCCGCCGCGCCCGCCGCCACCCACTGGCCGTCGACGATATGGACCGAGGGCGGCGCGTAGTCCCTGATCGGCGAACCGACTGTCGCCGTGCCTCCACGCAAGACGGAAGACCGTTGCGGTGGCGTACGCGATTTTCGATACGCCCGCGATACACCGGATGGCTTGACCTTGACACCGGCGGCAGCCCTTACGTTGGCGCCCATGTGTGAGGACACCCTGCTCGAACATGACCAGTACTTCTTCCAAGCCCTGATGGACGCGGACACCGCCCGGCTGGAAACGCTCCTCGCCGAGGACTTCGTGCTGGTGGGCGTCGAGGACGGCGCGGTCGCGGGCAAGGCCGCTCTCCTCTAGCTGATCACCAGTGGCGCTCTCCGCTTCCCGGCGATCGGGTCCTTCCCCGAGGAGGCCATCGTCCGCCGTGTCGGTGACGTCGGTCTGGTCGTCGGCCGTACGAGCATGACGTTCGAGAACCCGGATGGGACGACGTTGAGTGCGAGCAGCCGCTACACGCACGTCTTCGCCGCCGGCGCCTCCGGCACGTGGCGTCTGGTCTCCGCCCAGGGCACGGCGATCAAGTGAGAACCCCTGGCCGGGTGACCCGGCCAGGGGTTGTGATCAGGCAGGCGTCAGCCGTCCGAGCCCGATGACGGGATGTACCCGCCCGGCACCTGGTCCGGGGCGTAGACCTCGTCTTGCCCGGGTAGGGCGTGGTCCATCCGTGCGTCTGGTACCAGGTCAAGTGGTTCATCTGGAGCGGGTTGGCGTAGTCGGTGACGCGTCGGGCCCGGTCAGGCGCTGCTTGCGCTCTTCCAGTGCTGCCACTTGGACCCAGCGCCTTCTTGTCCGCCGGCACCATGGTCGACGGCTGGGCGGCTTGTACTGAGGCGGGACGGGGTCGGTGCCGCAGCCCGGCGGGGCGGCGCCCAGGGTCAGTGACGTGCGGTTCGGTACGGCGGTGAACGGCGTGAAGTCGGGCCGGGGGGTGAAGGCCGCGCCATCGGGGTGGCCGCGGTGTCCTTCTGGTTCATCGGGTGGACACCGAGGATCTGCTCGATGGTCCGGATCATGGTGATCTGCGAGTAGTAGTGGCTGTCGACCGCGCCGTGCTGGGCCCAGGGGCTGATGATCTGCACCGGGGCGCGGTGGCCGTCCATGTGGTCCAGGCCCGCCTGGGAGTCGTCCTCGACAATGAAGATCGCCGAGTCCTTCCAGTACTGGCTATGCGAGATGGTGTCGACCATCTTGCCGACCGCCAGGTCGTTGTCGGCGACCTGGGCGGCGGCGTTCGGCGGGCTGCCGGTGTGGTCGCTGGACAGCCAGAACATGTTCAGGTTGGCGGGGCCGTTCTTCTCGAAGTCACGCTTCCAGATCTCGTACCGGTAGATGTCCGGGACGCTGGTGTCGAACTTCGGGAAGCCGTGCACCGACACGTCGTTGAGCGACGGGATCGGCGACGACGAGTCGAGCGGGTAGGCGGTGTCCTGGCCGGTCGACTGCCATGTTCTTGGTGTCGCAGTAGAGGTTCTGCCAGGTCGCGGCGGCCGGCTTGGTGAGGAACTGCTGGAATTCGCCGAAGTCGCGTACGGCTGGTGCTGGCCGCCTGCGCGCCGCTCCACAGGAAACCGGTCCGCTGGTGGCCGAGGGCGTCGTCCTCGGTGTCGTAGCTGCGCAGGTACTCACCGGCCAAGGACTCGGTGTACTCCGGGTCGTCGGCCTGCATCAGCCAGTTGTGGCCCTCGGCGGAGTTCGTGCCGATGTCGTACGTGTTGTCGTACAGCCCGAACTGGTCGGTCAGCGCGTGCTGGTTCGGCGTGACGTTCTCGCCGAACTGCGTCAGCGCCGGGTCGCCGTTGCCCTTGGCGATGTCGCCGTAGAGCTGGTCGTAGGTCCGGTTCTCCTTGACGAGCAGGGAGACGTGCTTGATCGTCGAGGGGTCGCCGAGGCGCCGCGGGACCGGCACCGGCTGCGCGCGTGGCCGTTGGACCACTGGACCGAGCCCGGGGTCCAGCCGTTCTGCTGGAAGACCCTGGCCGTGTACAGCCTGGTCAGGAGGTCGCTCGGCAGCGTGAACCGCTGCAGGCTCGACGTCGTGTCGTGGGTGCCGTGCCCGGCGGCGTTGAGGGGTCGGCGGGCGTCGACGCCGCGAGTGTTGGAGACCAGTACGTTCTTGCCGACCGTGGTGATCTCGGCGGGGAAGTAGTCCGTGGGGAGCAGGCCGACGAAGCTGACGGGCTCCAGCGGCTTGGTGTACCGGTAGACGGCGATGGCGTTGGCGCGGCCGAGGGTCACGAGCAGGTGGCCGTCGTCGGTGAGCGTCACCGCGTTGGGCTCGTAACCCACCGACGCCTCCGGCCACGGCTGCGTGGCGATGGTCTGTACGACCTTGTCGCGGGCGGTGTCGATGACCGACACGTTGTTGGTGGCGGTGTTGGTGACGAACAGCGCGCCGTTCTTGGCGTACAGGGCCGTGGGGTGCAGGCCCACGTCGATGCTGGCGACGGCGGCCGGGTTCGCCAGGTCGATGACGCTGACCGTGCCGGTGGTGGTGGCACCGGTCTTCGGGTCGGCGGGCACCTGGGTGTTGTAGGAGTTGATCGGCGGTGTCGCCCGGCTTGGCCGGGCGGCCGCCCTCGTTGCTGACGTAGAGCTTGTTCCCGACCTTGACCAAGTCGCGCGGGGCGTTGCCCACGGCCCAGCTCTGCTGGACGGCCCCGGTCGCCGCGTCGAGGGCGACCACGCGGTTCTGGCCGTTGACGGCGACGTACACGGTCTTGCCGTCGGCGGAGAACACCGGTGCGGCGGCGAGCGCGTGCTTGGGCCCGTCCGCCGGGATCGTGATGGACACCGGCGTGGAGAGGGTGCCGTCCGGGTTCACGGTGAACTTCGAGTAGCCGTTGGTCTGGCCCAGCCACAGCTGCGAACCGTCGGGCGAGTACGTCGGGCCTTCCTGGCCCACGTCGTTGCCCTTGATGCGCAGGTCCGCCGCCGCGGAGTTGCCGATGGTCTGCTGAACCTTCCAGCTCTTCAGGTCGACGATGACGAGCGCCATCCCGCCGTCGGTGACCGAGGCGGCGAGGTGGGTGCCGTCCGGGCTGGCCGAGGACGACATGATCTTGCCGTTGTTGATGACCAGCCGGTCGCCGATCGGCTTGATGTACTGGTCGGCGGACACGACCTGGCCCTTGGCGGTGACCTGGCCGACCTGGCCGAGGCCGAACTCCCGTGTCGACGCGTAGCCGATGCCGGAGCAGACGGCGAGGACCGCGATGCTGGTGGTGCCGGCCGCGAGGATGTGCAGCCGGCCGCGTTACGGAAGAGCCCGGAACGGCTCTTCACCACGCGCTGACGAGTGACCTGCATATTCATTCCTTCGGAATGCTCGAGAGCAGGTCGACGTTTCCGTCGAACTGCCACAAGGGGTTGGGTGCGTCCCCGGTCTCGGTGCGAACCGGGAAGTAGCCGTTGACCTCCTTAGGCCCGTCTCCGTCGGCGACGTACCGCCCGTCCGCGGTGACGTCGAGCTGGTAGATGGCGTTGCCCACGGAGGCCGTTCCGGGCAGATGCCAGTACACGACACAGCGCCAGTCGTTGCCCGGGCCCTGGTCGGCGACGCGGTAGCCGCCCTTGTCGCACGTCGCGGTGGAGCGCAGCTGCCCTTCGGTGACGTCGGGGCGGTGGAGCTCCCGCGTCTGTAGCCGGTAGAGGTGCGCGTACGCCGTGGCGAGACAGGTCTGCAGCTTGACCTGCTCGATCCCCGAACCCTTGGCCGGGGTCGCGGTGGTGAGGACGACCACGGTGAGCGCGACCAGACCGGCCAGGGGCAGCACCCCCGACACGAGGACGCGCCGGCCCGACCCGTCGTACGCAGGTCGGTGAAGTCGCGGCGCAGGAACAGGTAGTACGCGAACCCGGTGGCGACGGCCGCCCACGCCAGGCTCACCACGAGACCGACGAGGATCGGGCCGGTCTGCGCCGGGCTGGTGAACAGCCCGCGCCAGGCGAGGAACGCGTGGCTCGGCAGGGCCAGCTGTACGGCCACGGGCAGCGGGAGCAGCTGCGTGAGCTGCAACGCGAAGGCGAGGAGCGCGGGCATCAGCAGCCCCATCGTGGAGCGGCCCAGCGCCACCGACCGAGGAGGCCGACGGCGGCGAACGCCAGCGTCGGCGCCAGCACGCACACCCAGGCGAGCAGGACCGTACCGGCCGCGTCGCCGGGGCTGAGGAGATGGCCGTCCAGGCCGGCGAGCGGCCGGTTCCCGACCGCGGCCAGGCCGCCGGCGATGCCCGACGCTGCCAGCCCCGCCACCAGCAGCAGAAGCACGGTGAGGGTGGCGAGACCCTTCGCGACGAAGATCCTTCTGGGCGAGCGGACCGCCACGAGGAGATGGCGCCAGGTGCCCAGGCGGTCCTCGGTGGCGAAGACGTCGCCGGCGACCAGCGCCGTCAGCAGCGGGAGCGCCCAGCTACGCGAGAAGTCCAGGACGACCAGTGCCCCGGCCCAGCCGGTCGCGTGCATCCAGCGGCCGAAGACCGTGTCGGCGGGCAGCGCGCTCTGCTGGCTCACCGCCGCCACGAAGACGGCGGGCGCGATCCAGCAGGCGAGCAGCAGCACGCGGATCCGCCACTGCGACAGCAGCTTGACCAGCTCGAACCGGTAGCCACGCAGCACCGGCGCCGGCCGGGCGCCGGTCTCGGGCGGTGCGACGGTCGCGGTCATGAGGTCTCCTCCGTCGCGCCGGTCAGGGCCAGGAACGCGGCTTCGAGCGGCGGCACCACGGGCGCCAGCTCCCGTACGGCGACGCTTGCGTGCACCAGCCGCACCAACAGGTCGTCGAGGACCGGGACGGGCCCGCGGACCACGAGTACGTCGGTGTCCTCGCCGGACACGACGTGGAGCCCCGGGGTGTCCAGCGCCACCGCGCGGCCGGCGGCCGGGTCGGAGGTCAGCAGCCGGTAGTCGAGCTCGCCGCTCTCGGCGGCGAGCTTGGCCACCGGCCCGGAGAAGACGACACGTCCGGTGGCGAGCAGGGTGACCTCGGAGCACAGCGCGGCGAGGTCGTCCATCCGGTGGCTGGAGACGACGACCGCGGTGCCGTTCTCGGCGAGCCCGGTGATGACGCGGTGCACGTGGCGCTTGCCGGCCGGGTCCAGGCCGTTGGCCGGCTCGTCGAGGACGAGCAGCCGCGGTGTCGTGAGCAGCGCGGCGGCCAGGCCGAGCCGCTGGCGCATGCCCAGCGAGAAGCCGCGGATCCGGTCGTCGGCGACGTCGGTGAGCCCGACCTGCGCCAGCGCGTCGTCGACGCCGGCCGTACGCCCGGTGTCATGCCCGCGCAGCGCGGCCAGGGCCGAGAGGTTCTGCCGGGCGGTGAGCGACGGGTAGAGCCCGGGCCCGTCGACGAAGCCCGCGACGCCGTCGGGGACGGAGAGCGTCCGCCCGACCGGCGTACCCAGGATCTCCAGGCTGCCGCGGTCCGCGACCGCCAGACCCAGCAGCAGACCGAGGAGCGTCGTCTTGCCCGCACCGTTCGGCCCGACCAGACCGTGGACCTGACCAGCGGCGACGTCGAGGTCGACGCCGTCGAGGGCGATCACATCACCGAAGGACTTCCCGATCCCGCGACCCCGTACCGCGGGGCTTTTCTGCATGCCGGTCTCCCTTGGCTCGAACAGCGGCAAGGGAAACCTAGAGATCGCGGTTTGCCGTGAATGGGCGCGTAGGGGAACTTTGGGCGAAACGTGCCGGGACCTTCGTCGCCGCGGGAACTTTCTACGTCGCGGCCAACTCGTCACCGAGGGCGCTGCGGCGGTACAGGACCTGCCGTCCGGCGCGTGCCCGGGTGAGCAGGCCCGTGGCGTGCAGGACGCGCAGATGCTGTGACACGGCGCTCGGGGTCACGCGGAGGCGGCGGGCGAGTTCCGCCGTTGAGAGTGGCTCCTCCAGGAGGACCAGGAGTCTCGCCCGGGGTACGCCGAGGAGCGAATTCAGCGCCGTCGCGTCGGGTGGCGGCGGCGCGGCCCACAGGGTCGCCACACCGCGGCTCGGGTACGCCAGCAGCGGGGGTTCGTCCGGGCTGACCGGCGGCGCGGGCTTGTGGGAGAACACCGACGGCACCAGCAGCAGCCCACGGCCCGACGCCGCGACGTCGTGACTGCTGATCATCTGGGCGATGTGCAGCACACCGTCGTGCCAGCGCAGGTTCGGGTGCATGTCGGCGAACAGCAGGCGGGCGCCGCCCATGGACAACCGCCGCGCGCGGTAGGTCATGTCGGCTTCGAGTACGAGGCGCATCCGCGGCCACGCGGGTTCGATGGCGAGGGTCCAGTACCGGCGCAGGAGGTCGCAGACGGCGTCCCTGAGCCGGATGACCAGCGCGTCCTCGCCCGTGGCGTCGCGCAGGGCCTCCGGCAGCGCGTCCGGCGCGTGCGCGGCGACCAGGTCCCTTCGCACCACGTCGGGGGAGGTACGGCGTACGGCGGCGAGTTCCTCGTCGAACGTCGGGGCGAAGCTCGCGGGCCTCGGGGTCAGGAAGTCGGGGAGGGTGAGGCGCGAGGCGACCAGGGACATCAGCAGGCCGGTGTCGAGCGTGCCGATCCGGCCGAGGACCGACCGGCGCCACGGCAGGTGCAGGGCGTACAGGCCCGGGTCGCGCAGGACCCGCAGGCTGAGCACCGTCTCGTGTAGAGGCGAGGTGGCGAACCGCGTGTCCGCGAGGTCCTCAACGCCCAGCTCAAAGGTGACCATTAAGCCATACGCTACATCCGTTGGCGGCGGTGCGGCCGTGCCGTGGACTGCACCGCATGACACGCACAGCGGTGACCGTACGGCGCGGCCGTCACGAACGCCGGCGTCGGCTTCGAGGAGATGACCGTACGGCGCGGGGCCGCCGCCGTACGGACCGGCCCGCACCGCCCGTGGAGCGCGCCCGGCGCCACGACGCGGGCGTCGGCATGAGCCGCGGGCTGACCCTACTCCTGGCCATCGCCTGCGGGGTGGCCGTCGGCAACGTCTACTTTCCGCAGGCCATCAGCCCGTCGATCGCCTCCGGCCTGCACGTCGGCGAAGGTTCGGCGGCTCTGGTGGTGACCGCGACGCAGTTCGGGTACGCGGCCGGGATCTTCCTGCTCGTGCCGCTGGGCGACCGGCTGCCGTACCGCCGGCTGGTCGTCACGCTGCTCGGCCTCACCGGGCTCGGGCTGCTCGCGGCGGGCGCGGCGCCGGGGCTCGTGCCGCTCGTCGGGGCGAACGCCCTCATCGGCGCCTCGACCGTGGTCGCGCCGATCGTCGGACCGATGGCGGCCGGGCTGGTGTCCGAGGACCGCCGCGGGGTGGTCAGCGGCACGCTGCTGAGCGGGTCCATCGGCGGGATGCTGCTCTCGCGCACGCTCGGCGGGGCGGTCGGCGACTGGCTGGGGTGGCGCGCGCCGTACCTGATGGCCGCCGTGCTCAGCATGTTCCTCGCGGTGCTGCTGGCCCGCGCGCTGCCGTCGACCGCGCCGGCGACGCGGCAGAGGTACGCGGCACTGCTCGCCGGGTCGCCGCGCCTGCTGCGCGCCGAACCGGAGCTGCGGCGTTCCTGTTTCTACCAGGCCACGGTGTTCGCCGGGTTCTCGGCGGTATGGACGGGCGTCGCGCTGCTCATGACGGGCCCGGCGTACGGGCTGAGCACGCGCGACGTCGGCCTGCTCGCGCTGGTCAACGCGGGAACGATGCTGTGCACCCCGGTCGCGGGACGCCAGGCGGACCGGCGCGGCCCGGACACGGTCAACCTCGTCTCCATGCTCGGGGTCCTCGCCTCGGCCGTCGTCCTGCTGGCCGGCGGCCTCGGCGGGACACCGGGCCTCACCGCGCTCGTCCTGGGTTCACTGCTGCTCGATGTCGCCATGCAGTCGGGGATGGTCGCCAACCAGGTACGGAACTACGCCCTGCGCCCCGAGGCACGGAGCAGGGTCAACACCGCGTACATGACCTGCGCTTACCTCGGCGGCAGCGCCGGGTCATGGCTCGGCGCGCGTGCGTACGGCCTGGCGGGGTGGCCGGGCGTGTGCGCGCTCGTGGCACTGCTCGCCACCGCCGCCCTCGTACGTCACGCGGGTCAGCGGCTCAGGGCTGGAAGCCGCCGATCTTCTGCTCGAGTAGTTCGGCCAGCCGCAGCGGGGTGCGGTCTTCGAACATCGGGCCGATGAGTTGCACTCCTACCGGCAGTCCCTCGGGGGACCGGCCCGCGGGTATCGCGGTGGCGGGCAGGCCGGGCATGGTGGCCAGACCCGCCCAGACGAGCTGGTCGAAGTACGGGTACTCGACGCCGTCGATGTCGAGCCGGCGTTCCAGCAGATCGGGGTCGTGGTCGTGCGGGAACGCGGGAGTCGGCGTGATCGGGCACACCACCGCGTCGAACTCGGCGAAGAGCAGCCGCCAGCCGTGGCGGTGTAGTTCGCGACGGTTGTTCGCCTCGATCCAGTCGCGGTGGGTGAACACCATGCCGCGCAGCCGCGCCGCGTCGAGACTCCGGTCGTCCGCGCTCAGCCCGGCGGCGCGGGTCAGCAGCTGCTCGTACGCCTCGACGGGGAAACGCGCGACGGAGCCTGAGAACAGCAAGTGCGTGTAGAGCGTCGCGGCTTCGGTCAGGTCGGGCAGCAGCGGACTGTGCCGTTCGACGCGGGCGCCGCCGTCGGCCAGCGCGTCGGCGACGCGGTTCACGCCCGCCCGCACCGCGGACCCGGTCGGAATGAGCGGGTGCTCGTCGAGGACCAGGACCCGGAAGTCACGCAGCCGCTCATGGCGCGCGGGCGGCAGCGTCACGTGGTGCGCCACGCCGTACGTCAGCGGGTCCGGTCCGGCCATGACGTCGAGCAGGAGCGTGAGGTCGCGGGCGGCGCGCGCCATCGGGCCGACGACGGCGAGGTCGAGGTCGACCGGCAACGCCGGCTCGGACGGCGCGACCATTCCGCGGTTCGCGACCAGCCCGAGTGTCGGCTTGTGCGCGTAGACACCACAGAAATGCGCGGGGGTGCGCAGCGAACCGCCGAGATCGGAGCCGATGGACAGTGCGCCGAACCCGGACGCCAGGGCCGCCGCTGATCCGCCGGAGGATCCGCCCGACGTGCGGCCGTGATCCCACGGGTTGTTGGTGGTGCCGTAGATCTCGTTGAAGCTCTGGATGTCTTGCAGGCCCAACGGCACATTGGTCTTACCGAGCACCACCGCCCCGGCGGCCTTGAGCCGCGACACCTGTACCGCGTCCTCGTCCGGCATATGGTCCCGGTGCGACGGCATCCCCCAGTTCGTGGGCAGCCCGGCGACGTTGTAGGACTCTTTGACCGTCACCGGGACACCGAGCAGCGGCCGGTCCTCGCCTGCGGCGCGCGCCTGGTCGGCACGGCGTGCGGCGGCCCGCGCGCGGTCGAAGTCCGGAACACAGATCGCGTTGATCGCCTTGTCGTCGCGCTCGATACGGGCGATCGCCTCATCGGTCAGTTCAATTGACGTCACCTCACCGGCGCGCAAGGCAGCGGTGAGTTCTTCGGCCGTCTTAAGACTCCATTCCATGAATCCGACCGTATTGGCCTCTTGAACAGGCCATAAAATGCCGATTCGCACAACGGGATAACGCGCCCCTTTCTGGGGTGCGCGGCTCCCCTACCTGAAGCGTTCTTCGAACGCGGCGCGGTTCGCGGACTCGCGCGTACGGTCCCAGACGGCGAACAGCACGTGCTCGAACACCCCCGCGAACTCCCCGGTGAGCCGCGCGTGGAACGCCTCCGCGACCTCGCGCGGGTCGTTGCGGAACACCCCGCACCCCCACGCGCCGAGCACCAGCCGCCGCGCGCCGTGGTGGGCGGCGACGGCCAGTACGCGTCCCGCGCGCTCGTGCAGGACCCGCGGGATCGCGCTCTTCAGCTCCGGGTCGCGGCGCAGCGCCTCACCCGCGTTCGGAGCGGGCGAGGTCAGGAACGACACCTGGTACGGCTCGGCGAGCAGCCGGCCGCCGGTGTCGCGGTGCGCGGGGACGTCCGGGGACCAGATGACGCGGTGGCTGTAGAGCAGGTCGGTGGAGGCGCGGTGTGCGGCGTAGTAGTCGGGGGCGCGCAAGAGGCAGGGATAGAGGAGGGCGTTGCGGCACAGGTCCTCCTCCTGCGCCTTGGCGCCACCGACGTAGCCGCCTCCGGGGTTGCGCGCCGAGGCGAAGTTCAGCACGGCGATCCGCCCGCTCCCGGCGAGGTACAGCCGCCGCGCGCCCTCAAGGCTGCCTTCGGCGGTCACCTCGAAGGACGTGGCATGACCGGCACGCGGCGGCACCTCATCAGAGGTGGCGTGACCGGCCCGCGGCACGCCCGGCGGGTGGCCGGCCGTCCCGGGCGGTGTGTCGATGTGACCGGCCGTACCGGCAGGTGGTGGTACGTCGAGGGGCCCGTCCGGCGGGTGGCTGACCGTACCGGCCATCGCCGCTTCCAGCGCCGGGCCGATGACCACCGTCACGCCGTCGTCGGTCGTGTACTCGCCGTCAGTCGCGATCTGCTCGTTCGCCGCCGCGATCGTCCGCAATCTACCGCTCACGGGACCGCATCCTAGGTCGGCCGAGGGCGTTCAGCACGGCGCGCTCCACCGGGGTCGGGTCCGTTCCGGACAGGTCGAGCAGGCCGGTGGGGTCCAGAGGGGGCTGGGCCATGAAGCGGGGTTCGCTGCCCCGGTGCGGCTGGGCGGCGTGGACCAGGAACGGGTGACACAGGTACACGTCGCCGGCCTCGCCCGTGGCCGTCACCTCCGGGCGGCCCTCGCTGGCGCGTACGGCGTCGACGCACAGCGGCATCCATTCGCGGCCCTCGTCTCCTGCCTCGGAGAGCAGCGGCGGGACGTCGAGGTGGGAGCCGGCGCGGATCCGGGTCGGCGCGTCATCGGGGCCGACGTCGGAGAACAGGAACAGCATCAGGAGCGCGCGCCCCCGCGACCGGAGGTTCACGCGGTACTCCCCCTCGTCGCCGGTGAAGCTTCCCTCCAGGTGCCAGCCCGCGTCGCCGGGATCCTCGTCGCTGGGGAAGCGCACCGGGAAACTGCCCAGGCTCTGGCGGGGATGCCAGCGGCCCGGGCCGACGAGCCGGTCGAAGGCCTCGTGCAGCACCGGCTGGTTCGCGGCCTCGCGGAACGGCGGCGTGGCGAACCCGCCCAGGCGGATGACGGGCTCGGTCCACGTCGCGGGGTCGCCGGGGTCGCGGCCGGTCGCCTCCCACAGCTCCGCCCGGCACCGGCCGACGATCTCAGGAGGCACCGCGCCCGCGAGATGTACGTAACCGTTCTCGACGAACGCTTCGGTATCGACAGGCATCACGACGCGCAGTCTCCCGACCGGCCGGTGAGGGCCGCAACCGGATTTCAGGTCCGCGCGCCGCCGTCGACCGGCAGGACCGTGCCGGTCACGTACGAGGCGCGGTCGCTGAGCAGCCACGCGGCGGCTTGGGCGATCTCGTCGGGCTCGGCCGCGCGGCGCAGCGGGTTCCCCGCCTCCAGCCGCGCGATGATGCCGGGTGAGTCCGCCTCCCAGGCGCGGATCATCTCGGTCAGCGTGGCGCCGGGGGCGATGGCGTTGACGCGGATGCCCTCCGGGCCGTACGTGAGGGCGGCGGACTCGGTGAGGCTGTTGACCGCGCGCTTCATCGCCCCGTACGCGGGCAGCTCCGGGTTGCCCCGCAGGCTGCCGACGCTGGAGTTGTTGACGATGGCTCCCGTGCCGGCGGTGGCGCGGATGGCGGCGACCTCGGCGACCATGGCGAGCCACGTGCCCTTGAGGTTCACGTCGTAGACGTGGTCGAAGTCGGCCTCACGTACCTGGTCCATCGGGCCGGGCGGCACGATCGTCGCGCCGTTGTTGAAGGCGACGTCGAGCCGCCCGTGCAGGTCCACGGCGCGGTCGACGGCGGCGCGTACGCTGTCGCCGTCGGCCAGGTCGCACTCCACGTGGTCGGCGACACCGCCCGCCGCCCGTATCTCCTCGGTCACGGCTTTCAGCTCGGACTCCGTACGGGCCGCGAGCAGCACCTTGGCACCCTCGCGTGCGAACAGCCTCGCCGCGGCGGCCCCGATTCCCCGGCCGGCACCGGTGATGAAGGCGATCTTGCCTGTGAGCAGGCCTCTTGTGTTGTCCATGGCAGCGAGCCTGCGGGAACGCGCGGGCCCTATCCAGGCATCGGCGGTACCTGGATAGGGCCGGCGAAACGCCTGCACACTGGGGGTATGGACAGACGAGAGCTGGCCGGCTTCCTGCGCAGCAGGCGCGAGCGGATCACGCCCGCCGACGTGGGCCTGCCCGCCGGGCCTCGCCGCCGCACCCCCGGGCTGCGCCGCGAAGAGGTCGCGCAGCTGGCGTTCATGTCGACCGAGTACTACACACGGCTGGAGCAGGCACGCGGCCCGCACCCGTCACACGAGGTACTGGCCGGGCTGACCCGCGCCCTGCGCCTGTCCGACACCGAACGCGACCACCTCCACCACCTGGCCGGCGCACCGCCCGGGCCGCCGGCCGGCCCGCCGCGCGAGGTGCGGCCGAGCATCCTCGGCCTGCTGCGACGGCTGCCGCAGGCCGCCGCGATCGTGCTGTCCGCGACGCACGAGGTGATCGCCTGGAACGACCTGGCGGCCGCGCTCATGGAGGACTTCTCGGCCCTGTCGCGGCGCGACCGCAACCTCATACGCCGGGCCTTCCTCGGCCCGCACCTGCGGGGGAACCGGATGTACGGGGTGTCGGACGCGGAGGAGTTCGCCCGTTCCTCGGCCCGGCACCTGCGCGCCACCGCCGCCCGCTACCCCGACGATCCCGAGGTGACCGAGCTGGTGGACGAGCTCCTCGCCGGAAGCGAGGAGTTCACCCGGCTGTGGAACTCCCATGACGTGTGCGCCGAGCCGACCCTGTGCAAGACCTTCCAGCACCCGCTGGTCGGCCCGATCACCGTCGACTGCGACGTCCTCGACATCGCCGACCGGGACCAGCGGGTCGTGATCTACACCGCCGAACCCGGCTCACCGTCGGAGGAGGCGCTGCGGCTGCTGTCGGTCGTCGGCACGCAGCGCATGGACGTGCCCGGCTGACCTCAGCCGACCCGCCCGCGCTGGACCAATGAGGTTTCCCTCCCGCCGCCGTCACATAGGTATGGACGAAACGAAGAGGGACGTCATGATCGAGGACACGGTGGCGGTGGGAGACGAGGCGGCGTTCGCGGGGCTCAGTGAGCGCTACCGGCCTGAGCTGCGGGTTCACTGCTACCGCATGGTTGGTTCGCTGGAGGAGTCCGAGGACCTCGTGCAGGAGACGTTCCTGCGGGCCTGGCGGAAGAGGGAGACCTGCGCGGGGCGTTCGACGTTCCGCGCCTGGCTGTACCGGATCGCCACCAACGCCTGCCTGGACGCGCTCGACCGCCGGGCCCGCGACCCGCTGGCGAGCCCGCCGGGGCCGCCGCCGCCCGCCGCCGTGAAGGGCCTCGACCCCTGCCCCGACTCGCTGCTCGACGCGGTCGCGTCCCAGGACGCCGAGCCGGGCGCGGTGGTGGTGGCGAAGGAGACGATCGAGCTGGCGTTCCTGGCCGCGATCCAGCAGTTGCCGCCCCGCCAGCGCGCGGTCGTGATCATGCGGGACGCGCTCGGCTGGCACGCGGCGGAGATCGCGGAGATGCTGGAGACGACCTCGGCGTCGGTGAACAGTGCTCTGCAGCGCGCGCGCCCGGCGCTGAAGAGGCACCTGCCCGAGCCCCGTACGGAGTGGGCGCCCCCGGCGGACCCCAGCGCCGGGGAACGCGAGGTGCTGGAGCGCTACATGGCGGCGATCGAACGCTCCGACGACGCGGCGCTCGGCGCGCTGCTCCGCGAGGACGTCCGGTGCGGTCAGCAGCCCGGCGCCGGCGGCAACATGACGGCCGAGCCGGTCTGGTACACCGGGCGTGACACGCTCCTGGAGGCTTGGGCGCCCGCGCTGCACGGCGACGGTGCCGTGGAGTCGCGCCTGGTGGCGACCCGCGCGAACCGGCAGCCCGCGATGGCGATGTACGCGCGGATGCCCGGCGAGACGGCCTACCGGGCGTTCGGGCTGACGGTGCTGCGGATCGTGGACGGGCTGGTCGCGGAGGTCTCGGTGTTCCACCCGGACCTGTTCCCCGCGTTCGGCCTCGCTCCGGCGCTGTGACCGGAGCCCGGTCCGTGTTCGGGCCTGTCGGGCCCGCGTTCCGCCGGCGGGAGATCACCATCCCGCCGGGCGGCTCGCGGGCCTACGACGCCGCCGAGTGGCGCGACGCGCTCGTCGTCGTCGAGCGCGGAACGATCGAGCTGGTAGGCGTCAGCGGCGGCCGGCGCCGTCTCGAGCGGGACGCCGTCCTGTGGCTGAGCGGCCTTCCGTTGCGCGCGCTGCACAACCCGGGCGACGAGCCCGCCGTACTCGCCGCCCTCACCCGCCGGCGCTAACCGACTGACTTGGAGAGGAACTCCTCCTGATGCAGCATCTCCCGCCGGCCGACCTCGGTGGGGTGCTGCGGGAAGCCGTGCGCGGCCTCGGCGACGACCTCCAGGGACGCCTCGTTCCCGGCGGCGTGCCAGCGCTGCGCCATGAACAGGGTGTCGTCCAGCAGCGGGTCCTGCGTGCCGACGACGAAGCGGGCGGGCGGCAGGCCGCGCAGGTCCGCGTACAGCGGCGAGATCTCGGGGGCGCGGCGCTCCTCCGGGGTGGTTCCCGGCAGGAACTTGTCGTAGTACCAGTTCAGCAGCGGCGACGACAGGACCAGGTTGTACCCGCCCCACCGCCGCTGGCTGGGCGTCCCCGACAGGTCGTACGCGCCGAAGATCAGTTGGGCTGCGCTGAACGCGGCGGCCTGCCGCTTCAGGCGCAGCAGCGTCACGACGGACAGGTGGCCGCCGGCGGACTCCCCGCCGATCACGAGCCGGTCGGTGCCGAACTCGCGCTCGGAGTTGGCGATCAGCCAGCGCGCGGTGTCCTCGCAGTCGTCGGGTCCGGCGGGGTACGGGTGCTCGGGGGCGAGGCGGTAGTCGACGCTGACCACGGCGACCTCGGCGGCTCGCGCGAGGCGCCACAGCGCGATGTCCTGGGCTCCGGCCGAGCCGAGGACCCAGCCTCCGCCGTGAATGTGCAGGTAGACGCCTCGGATCACCGGAGGCTGGAAGACCCGGAGCGGGATCGCGCCGCCGCGGCCCTGGATCGCACGGTCCTGGCCCTCCGGGAGGCGCTCGGGCGCCGGGAACGGCCCTTCGCCGCGTGCGCGGGCGGCGCGTGTCGTCGGCGGATCGTCGACCTCGTGCGTCTGGGGAAGGGCCGCGAGTGTCTCGCCCAACTGGATGTTGAAGGCCCTCGTCGCATCAGCGACATCCGCGCCGGTAGTGATCAGCATGCTTCCAGCTTGCATCAGCGGATTCTCCGCGTGAACTGACAAAAGACCGTAAATCCGATCGACCCGGTTCGGTCCAGGTACATAGCATCGGACGGTGCTGACGCCCGAATACCCGATCAAGACCGACCGGCTGATCTTGCGGCCCTACACCAACGACGACCTGGATGACGTGTACGCGGTGCAGTCCCGTACCGACGTGACGCGTTACCTCTACTGGGGCCCGCGTGACCGGATCCAGGCCCGCGGGTCACTCGCCCAGAAGGTCGCGGCCACCGCCCTTAACGAGGAGGGCGACAACCTGACGCTCGCGGTCGTCCTGCCCAGCACCGGCCGGGTCATCGGCGACGTGCAGCTGATCTGGACCAGCCGTGAGCACCGCCAGGGCGAGGTCGGCTACATCTTCAACCCCGACCACGGCGGCCGCGGCTACGCCACGGAGGCCGCGGAGGTGATACTCCGGATCGGCTTCGAGGAGCTCGGCCTGCATCGCATCGTCGGCCGGATCGACGGCCGCAACACCGCCTCGGCGAGGGTCCTGGAACGCCTCGGCATGCGCCGCGAGGCCCACTTCGTCCAGAACGAGATGGTCAAGGGCGAATGGACGGACGAAGTCGTCTACGCGATGCTCGCCGAGGAGTGGAAGGACGGCGTCTAGCGGTAGCCCGCTCACGCCGCCGTGCTCTCAGAGGCGTCCGACGCCTGACTCGAAGTCGAGCAGCTGCCGCTTGCGTTCCACGCCGCCGCCGTACCCGGTGAGGTTTCCGGTGGAGCCGACGACGCGGTGGCAGGGGACGATGATCCAGATCGGGTTGTGGCCGTTGGCCATGCCGACGGCGCGGGCGGCCGACGGCGGGCGGCCGATGTGCCCGGCGAGTTCGCCGTACGTGACGGTCTCGCCGTACGGGACTTCGAGCAGGGCGTTCCACACCTGGCGCTGGAACGGCGTGCCGACGAGCTTCAGCGGCAGGTCGAAGACGGTGCGGTGGCCGGCGAAGTAGTCGGCGAGCTGTTCGGCCGCCTTGCCCAGGGAGGTCTCGTCGCGGTCGCCGAAGGTCGCTTCGTCCGGGCGGTGGAGCTGGCGGTCCATGTACAGGCCGGTCAGTGCGCCGTCGAGGGCGACGAGGGTGAGGGGGCCGACGGGGCTGTCCACGACGGTGTGGGCCCGGTGCTGCATCGGTGTCCTTCCTAGTTCGGCAGGCGGTTGACGGCGTGCTCGCCGGTGGCCCACAGGTACTGGACGGCGTACGCGCGCCAGGGGCGCCAGGCCTCGGCGTGGCGGGTCAGGGCCGCGGGCGTGGTGGGCAGGCCGAGTGTCTTGGCGGCGAGGCGGATGCCGAGGTCGGTGGGGGTGAAGGCGTCCGGGTCGCCGAGGGCGCGCATCGCGATGGTCTCGATCGTCCACGGGCCGAAGCCGGGCAGGGCGGCGAGGCGGGTGCGGGCGCGTTCCCAGTCGCTGCCGGGGCCGAGGTCGATCTCGCCGGCGGCCAGTGACGCGATCAGCGTGGTGAGCGTACGGCGCCGGGCTCGGGCATGGCCAGGGCCTCGGGGTCGAGTCCGGCGAGGGTCGCGGCGGAGGGGAACAGGTGGGTGAGGCCGCCGCCCGCCGGGTCGGTGATCGGCTCGCCGTACGCGGTGACCAGACGGCCGGCGTGGGTGCGGGCCGCGGCGGTGGAGACCTGCTGGCCGAGCACGGCGCGTACGGCGAACTCCTCGCCGTCGACGGTGCGGGGCACGCGGCGGCCGGGGTGCCTTCTCGACGTACGGGGCGCAGGTGCGGGTCCGCGGCGAGCAGGTCGTCGACGGCGACCGGGTCGGCGTCCAGGTCGAGCATCCACCGGCAGCGGCTGATCGCGATGGACAGGTCGCGCAGGTCGGTGAGGGTGAGCTGGCAGGCGACGTGGTCAGGTGCCGGGCTCAGCGTCGCGATCCCGTGGCCGTGCGGGAGCCGCAGGGTGCGGCGGTACGCGCCGTCGCGCCACTCCTCGACGCCGGGCACGGCGGTGGCGGCCAGGTGGCCGAACAGGTTGTCGGGGCACAGCGGAGCGCGGAACGGCAGCCGCAGCGACGAGCGCGCCCGAGCGCCGCCGGCGGGTGCCCGCGGCGTACGCGCTGCCGCAGCTCGCGTCGGGGAGAGCGCGAACACCTCGCGCACGGTGTCGTTGAAGGTCCGGATGCTGGCGAACCCGGCGGCGAAGGCGATGTCGCTCATCGGCAGCGTCGGTCGTCTCGATGAGCAGCCGCGCGGTCTGGGCGCGCTGCGCGCGGGCCAGGGCGAGCGGGCCGGCGCCGAGCTCGGCGTGGAGCTGGCGTTCGACCTGGCGGGTGCTGTAGCCGAGGCGGGCGGCGAGGCCGGGGACGCCGTCGCGGTCGACGACGCCGTCGGCGATCAGGCGCATGGCCCGGGCGACCAGGTCGGCGCGGTCGTTCCACTCCGGGGAGCCGGGGCTGGTGTCGGGACGGCACCGCTTGCACGCGCGGAACCCGGCCTGCTGCGCGGCGGCGGCGCTGGGGTAGAAGCGCATGTTCTCCACCTTGGGCGGCACCACCGGGCAGCTCGGCCGGCAGTAGATCCCGGTGGTGAGCACACCCGTGAAGAACCACCCGTCGAAGCGGGCGTCCTTCGACTGGACGGCGCGTACGCAGCGTTCGACGTCCTCATGCATACGCCCAGCATCGCCCTTGTTCACGGTGGCGCGCTAGCGGAAATCCGACATCACGATGAGGCCCTGACCCGCGCCGTGACACGAATCGGCAACGGATCAGTCGGCGATCTTGTCGAGGGCGGGTGGCCGTGTCATGTTCGGCCGGGACGATCGGCACGTCGCCGGTCAGCGGGGGTCCCTCGACATCCTGGAGGACCCGGTCGTGGTTCGGCTCCGACATCTCCATCTGCTCGCCCTGGCCGCCGGAGTGCTGCTGGCCGGGCTCATCGCCGTGCCGGCCCACGCGGACGGGCCGGGCGCCGGCTCCCCGTGGGTGGTCACCCTCGGCGACTCCTACATCTCCGGAGAGGCCGGCCGCTGGGCCGGGAACTCCAACGACGGCGAGCCGGTCATCGACGCGGGCGGCGCCGCCACCTACTTCGACAACGCCGGCCACACCGCCGAGCAGATCGAGCGGTGCCACCGTTCGCAGTCGGCGGAGGCCTACATCGGCGGCGGCGTGAACGGCCTGAACCTCGCCTGCTCGGGCGCGATGACCGGCACGTACACGAGCTCGAAGGGCTACTTCAAGCCCGGCGTCGACTTCTACTCCAATGGCGCCCAGCAGGGCCAGGCGCTGATGCTGCAGAACTTCGCCGCGTCGCACAACGTCTCGATGGTGGCCGTGGCGATCGGCGGCAACAACTACAACTTCGCCGACATCGTGCAGAGCTGCGTGCTGGACTTCCTGACCTCGCCGTCATCGTCGCCGAACCTGTGCGACGACGACTCCTCGGTCACCGCGAACTTCACCGACGCCAACATCGCGACGCAGACCGCCGCGATCGCCGACTCGCTGCGCAACGTACGGCAGGCGATGGCGAACGCCGGGTACGCCGACTCCTCGTACAAGATCGTCGTGCAGGACTACCCGTCCCCGATCCCGTCGGGTTCGGGCTTCCGCTACGCCCAGTCCGGTTTCACCCGCCAGGTGACCGGCGGCTGCGGCTTCTGGGACGCCGACGCCGACTGGGCGAACTCCACCGCGCTCGGCAAGATCGACCAGTCGGTCTCGGCCGCGGCCGCCGCGAGCGGGCTGTCCAACGTCGTGACGATGGACGTCTCCTCGGCGATGAACGGCCACCGGCTGTGCGAGAGCGGCGTGGGCCTGCTGGAGGAAGAGGGCCTGCCGTCGTGGTCCTCCCCCGGCGCGGCCGGCGAGAGCGAGTGGATCAACCAGATCCGTACGGTGACGACGATCGGCTCGGACTTCTACGTCCAGGAGTCGCTGCACCCGAACTACTGGGGTGAGCTCGCGCTGCGCGACTGCCTGCGGCAGGCGTACAACGGCGGGTCGCCGCGCGGCGGCACGTGCACGCCCGGAACCGGGACGAACGGTAACGGTGAGCCTGTCATGAACCTGAGCTGACGCGGCGCCGCCTACGATCGGGGTCATGCCAACGGCCCAGGACAACACGCAGGCCGGTCTGCCCTGGGCGGGCCGGCCTGAGCGCGCCGATCTCATCTGCTGGTTCGGTATCGCTCTGAGCGGCCTCTACGCCCTCGCGCTGATCCCTCTGCGGCCGATGCTCATCGGGAACCACCCGCTGCTGCTGGAGCTGCTCACGGGGAGCATGACCTCGATCGTGACGGCCGGCGCGTTCGCGCGTGTCGGCGACGTACCGCTGCTGCTGGCGATCGTGTCCGCGGTCCCCGGCATGATCATGTTCGACCCGTTCTTCTGGTGGGCGGGGCGCCGGTGGGGCCGGGGCATGCTCAACGTCTTCGCCGGCCGCAGCCGCCGCGGCGAGCGCATGATCGCCCGCGCGGAGCGCATCGGCCACCGTCTCGGCTGGCTCGGCGTGGTCCTCGCCTACTACCTGCCGGTCCCGGCCGCGATCGTGTTCGTGATCGCGGGCTGGACCGGCATGCGCCTGGTCACGTTCGTGCTGCTGGACATCACGGCCGCGCTGCTGTGGATCGGCCTGCTCGTCGGCCTCGGCTGGTACCTCGGGCAGGACGCCGTGGACGTCGCCAAGACCATCTCCCACTACGGCCTGTACGTCTCGATCGCCCTGGTCGTCGTGGTCATCGTGTCCCAGCGCGTACGCGGCGGCGGCCGGCCCGCCTCACCCGCCGCCGCCGGAGGAGAGGCCTCCGCCGACCGGCCCTGATGACGTCGCCGCCGGAGTCCTGCCCTTCGCCGGCGCCGCGGCGTGGGCGACGTCGACCGCGATCAGTGATCGGGCGGGGGCGGGATCGAGCCGACGTCCGGGGCGGGTTCGGGCCAGACCAGCAGGACGGGGCAGGGCGCGTGGTCGACGACGAAGCGGGTCGTGTGGCCCAGGCTCTTGGGGCCCAGGTGGTCGCGGTCGCCGTCGCGGGCGCAGATCAGCAGGTCGGCGTCCTCGGCGGCCTGGACGACCTCGCGTTCGACGCGGCCGTGGCGGCGTTCGGCGCGTGACGGGCGGGTGAGCCGTGCGGCGGCGGCTCGCAGCAGGTCGTCGGCCGCCGAGGCGGAGAGTTCGGCCAGCCGGTCGCCGGGGTCGCGTTCGGGGTGGCCGCGGCCGAGCAGGCCGGCGAACGCCCCGTGTGCGGCCTGCTCGACCTCGTCGCCGGTCACGTGGAGCAGGACGATGTCGGCTCCGTCGGGGGCCAGCGCACCGCCCTGGTCGACCGTGGCCTGCCAGGTGCCTTCGGTGATCCAGATGATGACGGTCATCGCGGTCAGCCTCCGATCGTTGACAGCATCGCCCAGAGTGCCACCGTGGCCGCCGCGAGTGTGGCGGGCACGGTGATGAGCCCGAGGCGGGTGAAGTCGGCCAGCGCGGGTTCCTCGTCGCGTTCGCGCAGGACACGCCGCCACAGCAGTGTCGCCAGCGACCCGACGTAGGTCAGGTTCGGGCCGAGGTTCACGCCGATGAGGACGGCGAGGACCGGGCCGGGCCCCGACGACCAGCGGGAGCAGCGTCAGGACCGCGGGCAGGTTGTTGATCAGGTTGGCGAGCAGCGCCGCGACGGCGGCGATCGCCAGCAGTTCGAGCAGGCCGTGCCCGTGCGGCAGGAGCCGCCCGAGAGCGGCGCGCGCGCCGCCGCGGGTGACGGCCAGGACGACGACGCCGAGGGCGAGCACGAACAGGCAGAACTGCGGGCTCGCCGCGGTCACCACCCGGCGTACGGTCGTCTCGCGCCGCCGCAGCGCGCGGGCCGCGAGCACCAGCGCGCCGCCCAGGGCGGCCCAGGCGGGGTTAAGCCCGGTGAAGGACGTCACGGCGAACCCGGCGAGCGTGAGCGCGAGCACCACCAGCGCGAACACCGGGAAGTGCGGGCCGCGCCTCCGCGGGGCTCGCGCCGGCGGCCAGGTCCGCGCGGAAGTAGGCGCGGAAGACCACGTACTCGACGCCGATGGCGACCAGCCACGGCACCGCCATGAGCGCGGCGAACCGTGCGAAGGACAGCCCGCTGGCCGGGAACGCCAGCAGGTTCGTCAGGTTCGACACCGGCAGCAGCAGGGACGCCGAGTTGGCCAGGTGCGTGCACGCGTACACGTGCGGGCGGGGCCGTGCCCTGACCCGGCCGACGGTGACGAACACGACCGGGGTGAGCAGCACGACCGTCGCGTCCAGGCTCAGCACCGCCGTGACCAGCGACGCCACGGCGAACACGCCGATCAGGAGCCGTTCGGTGCTGCCCCGGCAGGCGCGCGCGACGAGGTCACCGGCGGCGGTGAACAGCCCTTCGTCGTCGCACAGTTGCGCGAGCACGAGCACGGCGGCGAGGAAGCCGACGACCGGCAGCAGGCCGCGGACCTGGTGCCACGCGGCGGACGGCGGCACCGCGCCGATCGCCACGACCAGGACGGCCGCGGGCACCGCCGCGACGGCCTCGGGCAGCCCGCGCGGGCGCGCCACCGCGAACGCGAGCACGCACAGGAGGAGCGCGACGGACACGACGGTACTCAGGACGGCCTCTGATCGCTTCGGAGGGCGGCGGCGAGGTCGTCGAGGTGCCGCGAGACCGGGCCCAGGGTGAGCAGGCCGCTGCCCGCTCCGGCCAGCTCGCCCGCCGCCGGGGCGAGCTCGGCGTGCGCGCGCTCCATCGTCTCCCGGTCGCCGACGGCGATCGCGGCCCGCGCGGTCAGGCACCACAGCGCCTCGAACAGCAGGTCGCGCGGCGGGTCGGGGACCTCGCGCAGCGCCGCCGCGGCCTCGCCGCGGCGGTCCTGGGCCAGCAGCACCAGCGGCCGGGCCCACGGCTCGTACGGGCCCCAGTCCGGCGTCGGCGGGCGTACGCGTGCCGGACGCAGGCACAGCAGCGCGAGCGGCAGCAGGCCGCGTTCCAGGCCGGGCATGCCGGCGCCGTCCAGCAGCGCGGCGGCGTCCCGGTAGGCGGCCTCGACCTCGCCGGCGGGCGTACCGGGCGTCCGCGGCGAGGCGCAGCGCGCGGTACCAGCGGGTGAAGACGCCGACCAGCGGCAGCTCGTGGCGTTCGGCCAGCCGGTCGGCGGCGGCCGCGTGCCGGTCGGCCGGCGGGAAGTCGGCGAGCGCGCCGCGGGCCTGGAGGCGGATGAGGTGGCCGAGGACCTCGTAGGTGACCAGGCCGTGCCGGGCGGACAGGGCGACCAGCTCCGCGCCGATCTCGTCGCGGCGCGCGGCCAGGCCCGCGCGGCGGAAGCGTCTGCATGAACACCCCGTTGAGGGCGAACGCCAGCAGCGCGGGGTCGTCCAGGCGCGCGGGCGATCCGCTCGGCCTGCCGGCGCGGCCTGGGGGCCGCGCGCCGCGCGGGTGCCGCGCGACTCCAGCGCGATCGTGGCCAGCAGCCGGGCCCGCGCCGCCTCGTGCGCGCCGGGCGGGAGGGCGGCCAGGGTGCGCTCGGCCGCCGCGACGACCTGCGCCGCCTGCCCGGGGTCGTCGGCGCGGGTCCAGATCGCCGGGACGTCGTAGGCGCCGATCACGCGGGCGGTCAGCTCCGGGTCGCCCAGCTCCTCGGCCGCCGCGATGGCCGCCACGCGGTGCTCGCGGGCCGCCTCCAGGCCGCCGCCCCCGGTCACCGCGAGGTTGCGCAGCAGCCCGACCGTCGACTCCAGCCGTGCCCGCGCGCCGGAGGCCACGGTCCGGTCGTAGGCGGCGGCCGTCCGCGCCCACACCTGCGCCGGCGGCCCGTCGCCGGGGTCGAGGTGCCCGGCGTGGTGGAGGATGTCGGCCTCCAGGCGGCGCAGGGCCGGGCCCGGATCCACGCCGAGCTGCTCGACCAGCAGTGTCCGTGCCCGGCGCAGCACGGCGAGGGCGTCGCCCTGGCGGCCCGGTGCGGTACAGCGCGAGCGCCAGCAGCCGCCAGGCGTCCTCGCGCCACGGGTGCTCGGCCACGTGCGCGTCCAGGTCGGGGACCGCCTCGGCGGCCAGCCCCAGGGCCAGCCGGGCCTCGGCCCGGCGCTCGACGGCGTGCAGCCGCAGCTCCGCCAGGCGCGAGCGCTCCGCGCGCGCCCACGGCTGCGTCGGCGAACTCGGCGTACGCGGGCCCGCGCCACCAGCCCAGCGCCTCCTCCAGCCGCGCGGAGCCGTCCGCGGGCAGCGCCAGCGGCGTGCGTCACCGCGCGTTCGAAGCGCCAGGCGTCGACCGCGTCCGGCTCGGCGCGCAGCGCGTACCCCGGTCCCTCGGTGACCAGCAGCCGCGGCCGGCGCGCGGGGCGGGCGCTCGGGTTCCAGGGCGCGGCGCAGCGCGGCGACGAAGGTGCGCACCGCGCCCACCGCGCCGTCGGGCGGCTCATCGGCCCACAGGTCCTCGACCAGGCGGGTGACCGGGACGACGCGGCGGCGGGCGACGATCAGCCGGGCCAGCACCGCGCGGTGCCGCGGCCCCTTCAGGGCGATCGCGTCTCCGGCGTCGTCCCAGGCCGTCACCGGTCCCGAGCACCCCGAACCTGACCTCGCATCGCCTGCCACGGTAGCGCGCTGATCGGATGCTCATCCGCGCCCGGCAGGCTGAGGGCCGACCCCACCGGAAAGGAATCGGCTGACTGACATCCCCGGCTTCGACTACCGGCGCGTGCCCGTCGCCGACGGCGTGGCCCTGAACGTCGGCCGTCGCGCGGAACGGGCAGCCCGATCGTGCTGCTGCACGGCTTCCCGCAGACCCACCTGATGTGGCGGCACGTCGCCGCCGACCTGGCGGCCGACCACACCGTGATCTGCCCCGACCTGCGCGGCTACGGCGCCAGCGACAAGCCCGCCGAGGCCGACGCGACGACGTACGCCAAGCGCACCATGGCCGCCGACATCGTCGCGCTGGCCGGCGCGCTCGGGCACGAGCGCTTCGCGCTGGCCGGGCACGACCGCGGCGCCCTGGTCGCCTTCCGCGCCGGGCTCGACCACCCCGACGCGGATCACCCACCTGGCCTGCCTCGACGTGCTGCCGACCCTGGACATGTGGGACGTGATGCACGGCACCACCGCCGCCGTCGGCTTCCACCTCTACCTGATGGCCCAGCCGCCCGGCCTGCCCGAGCGGATGATCGCCGCCAGCGCCGGACGCCTTCTTCGGCCACTTCCTCGACATCTGGACGAGCGACCCGCGGGCGATCCCCGCCGACGTCCGCGCCGCCTACCTGGACGCCTGCCGCGCCGCGGTCGCCCTCGATCGTCGCCGACTACCGCGCCTCGGCCGGCATCGACGTCGAGCACGACCAGGCCGACCGGGACGCCGGGCAGCCGGCTGGCGATGCCGGTCACCGTGCTCCAGCAGGACTGGGGCGCCGCGCTCGGCTTCGACGCGGCGGCGCTGTGGCGCGCCTGGGCGCCCGACCTGCGGCACGCCACCGTCACCTGCGGCCACTTCATGGCCGAGGAGGCCCCCGCCGACATCGCCAAGGCCCTGCGGGACCTGCTCCGGTAGCTTCGGGGCGTGACGAGCTTCATCGAGAAGATGTTCGGTCTCACGGGCCGGGTCGCGGTCGTGACCGGCGGCAGTTCCGGGATCGGCCGCGCCATCGCCGGCGCGCTGGCCGGTGCGGGCGCGAGCGTCGTCGTGGTCGCCCGCCGCGAGGCGCCATTGCGCGAGACCGTCTCGGAGCTGGAGGGCCGCGGCGCGTACGTCAGCGCGGACCTGGGCGACCGTACGGCGGTGCGCGCTGCGGCGGAGGAGGCGGTGCGCCCGTTCGGCGAGCCGGACATCCTCATCAACTGCGCGGGCGTCAACCTGCGGCCGCCGATGGAGGACCTGGACGAGGCCGTCTGGGACCAGAGCATGGCCGTGAACCTCGACGCGCCGTTCCTGCTGGGGCGGCGGTTCGGCCCCGGCATGGCCGCGCGCGGCTACGGGCGGATCATCAACATCGCCTCCCAGCAGGCGTTCCGCGCGTTCAGTAACAGCGGCGCGTACGGCGCGTCGAAGGCCGGTCTGGTCGCGCTGACGCGGTCACAGGCCGAGGCGTGGTCGGCGCGCGGCGTGTGCTGCAACGCCCTGGTCCCCGGCTTCGTCGTGACACCGCTGGCCTCCCACATCCCGCCCGACCGCCAGGCCGGGATGGCCACGCGCACGCTGATCGGCCGTAACGGCCTGCCCGAGGACTTCGCGGGCGCGGCGGTGTTCCTCGCGGGCCCCGCGTCGTCGTACGTCACCGGGGAGTCGATCTTCGTCGACGGTGGGTTCGCCGTTCACTGAGCCGAGCGGATCAGGCTCTCGCCCAGCTCGCGTACGGCCCCGCGCAGCTCGTCGGGCGCGCGGACGGTGAAGGTCCAGCCGAGGCCGGCGAGCATCCGTGCCATGCCGTCGAGGCGCTCGGCGCGTGCGCGCAGGAGCACTCCCGCGCCGGTCTCGGTGAGCGTGCCGACGGTCGCCGGGATCCGCCGCAGCGCCTCCTCCCGTGTCGTGTCGAGGAGGACCTCGACCTCGTGCGCCCATGGCACGGCTGCCAGCGACCCGCTCACGTGCGCGACGACGTCGAAGCCGCCCGGCTCGTCGTAGGTCTCCTCGCCGGGCACGGCGGCGGCGATCCGGTCGACGCGGAACGTGCGCACCTCGCCGCGCCGGTGGTCGAACCCGGAGGCGTACCAGCGCCCGGAGTGGAAGACCAGGCCGTAGGTGTCCAGGTCGCGTTCGCTGTCCTCGCCCTTCCACGAGCGGTACGTCAGGCGTACGCGCCGGCGGTCGCGCGCGGCGGAGGCCAGGACGAGCAGCACGGAGACGTCCGGCATCGCGCCCTCGCGCGGCGCGAGCGTGAAGCCGAGGGTGTCGCGCAGCGCGGCGACGCGGTCCCGCAGCCCGGCGGGCAGCACGCGCCGCACCTTGTCCAGGGCGCTGTCGCCGGCGATGCCGAGCCGCTGCCCGACGAGCAGGCCGAGCACGACGGCGACGGCCTCGTCGTCGGTGAACATCAGCGGCGGCAGCTTGTAACCGGGCAGCAGCCGGTAGCCGCCGTGCCGGCCGCGCCGCGCCTCGACGGGGATGCCGAGCTCGGCCAGGCGCAGGGCGTAGCGGCGCACCGTGCGCTCGTCCACGCCGAGGTGGGCGGCGAGCGACGGGCCGGTCATCTCCCGGCGCGCCTGGAGCACCTCCAGCATGGCCAGCACGCGCGTCGTCGGGTGTGACACGGCTCACCTCACGATACCGGGCGGATCCTGTCCGGATTCGACACTAGCGTTCGGACCACACGAACAGGAAGGAAACAGAAATGGCCATATATGTGCTGGTCCCGGGGTTCTGGCTCGGCGGATGGGCGTGGGACGCGGTCGGGCGTGAGCTGCGGGCGGCGGGCCACGAGGTGCGGCCGGTGACGCTGACCGGGATGGGCGACCGGGCGGGCGAGGCGTCCCCGGAGGTCGACCTGGAGACCCACGTCGCGGACGTGATCGAGGCGATCGGCGACGCGACGGTGATCCTCGTCGGGCACAGCTACGGCGGGATGCCGGTGGCCGTGGCCGCCGACCGGGTGCCGGAGCGCGTCGCGCACGCCGTCTACGTGGAGTCGGGGCCGCTGCCGGACGGGTCGCGGCAGTTCGACATGCACGCTCCGCAGGAGCAGGCGCGGATCGAGAAGCTGGTGGCCGCCGAGGGCGACGGCTGGCGGCTCCCGCCGCCGCCCTTCGCGGGCGATCCGGTCCAGCTCGACGGGCTGAGCGAGGACGACCTGGCGCTGCTGCGCGAGCGGAGCGTGCCGCAGCCGTTCGCCACCGCGCTGGGGCAGGTACGCCGCCCGCGGCGCGTGCCGGTGCCCGAGACGCTGATCGCCTGCACGATCCCCGAACCGCAGGCGCGGCGGATGCTCGCGGACGGGCATCCGATGTTCGCCGGGTTCGGCGACGGGCCGTCCATCATCGGGCTGCCGACCGGGCACTACCCGATGTTCTCCCGGCCCGCCGACACCGCGCGGGCGCTCGCCTCACTTGCCTGACTCGGCGCGTTTCTTCAGCGCGGCGTTCATCTTGTCGAACTCCGAGCAGCTCTTGTCCAGCACCCCGTGGGTGAACGGCACGGCGATGCCGCGGAACGTCTCGGCCTGGGTGAACCGCACCTGGCCGGGCGAGGTCTCCTGGATCGTGAAGCGGTGCTCGTCGTCGCCGAGGACGGGAACGTCCTGGTAGTGGCCCTTCCAGGTCATCTCCTTGCCCGGCTCGGCGACCTCCACCTTCGGGTGGAGCGTCGAGACGCCGCTCTTGGAGTGGACGCGGATGGTCAGCGCGGCGCCTTGGACGGCCTGGCCGGAGGAGACGGTGATCTCGGGGTTCCACTTGCCGTACGAGCGCAGCGCGGACAGCACCTCCCACACGCGGGTGGCGGGCGCGGCGATGTCGACCGAGCGGCTCACGGTGTAGGGATGGCTGCGTCCCCACAGGTAGAAGCCGAGGACCGCGATGACGGGGGCGAGGATGCCCGCGATGATCCGCTGCACTACGCGAGAGGGGTCACGGATCGGCCGGTACGTGGGGTGAGGATCGAGGGGTCCATGACGCCCGAGGATGCCACAGAGACCTCACCTGCCGCCCAGCGGAACCCGGTGCGCGAGGACCCTGCGGTGGGTGATGCGCCAGCCTTCGGCGCGGCGCTCGACGGTGTCCTCGTAGGTCACGCTGCCGCACGTGCCGTCGGCGTTGATCCCGATGCCCTTGGACCGTGCGCGGGCCCGGCCCTCGCCGGCGCCGGTGAGGACGATGTTGGTGACGTGGTGGGCGACGGGGTTCCTGTCGCCCATCGCCAGTGAGGCCTCCACGAACGCCGCGAGCCCCTCGATGACGCCGCCGCCGAGGTCGGTGACGTCGTAGACGGCGTCGTCGGTGAACAGCTCGCCGATCCGCTCCAGCTCGCCGGCGTCGACGAGGTGGCCGTGCGTGTTGATCAGGTCGGTGATGGCCGTACGGTCCTCGGCGCCGAGCGTCATGAGGGCTCCTTCGATATAAGTGGGGAGATCCCCATTTATATCAGGGTGGCAGGAGCCTCCGCAGGCCTCGTACGGCGCTGCGGCGGAACGTCGCGAAGTCGTGGCCGCCCGGCGCCTCGTGGTAGCTCACCTCGTTGCCCTTGGCGATCAGCACGGTGCGCAGGTGGCGGCTCGCGGTCCGCTGGTCGACGCCCGGCGACAGCGGCGACGGGCCGGTCTCCAGGCTGCCGACGTCGACCCAGAACCGCACCGGCGTGGCGGGCGCCGCTGCGATCTCGCGGGTCAGCCACTCCGGCTCGGCGTCCTTGCCCCAGCCGCCGGGCTCGGGGGTGTACCCCCACCAGAAGCTGCCCGAGACCGACAGCACCGCCGAGAACACGTCGGGGCGTTCGTGCGCGGCGAACGCCGAGGCCAGGCCGCCGAGGCTGTTCCCGCCGACGATCACCTCGCCGGTCACGTCGTACGCGCCGCGCAACAGGGGCAGCAGCTCGTCGGTGAGCATGCGCGTCAGGCCGCTGTTGCACGCCATCTCGGTCATCCGGGCGTTCATGCTGCCGCGCGGGTTCTCCACGAACGCCACGACGGCCGGGGCGAGCGCGCCCTCGCCGATGAGCGCGTCGATCGCGGCGTGCAGGCGCGCCACCGTCACCCACGACTCCCCGTCGAGCAGGACGACCAGCGGGTACGGCCCGCCTCCGCCGGGCGCGTACACCCGGACGGTGCGCTCGTTGCCGAGCGCCCGTGAGGCCAGCCGGTGCGCGGTGAGCGGCGGCGCCGGGCCGGAGAACCACGGCGCGGGGTCGATGCCGGGCAGCTCCAGGACGGAGTCCCACTGCTCGGCGGGGGCGTCGCCGACGCCGGCGATCGTCGCGGACTGCGGGTAGAGCCGCTCGGGGTTGAACGGGTCGGCGTAGGAGCGGTCACGCGCCTCGACGGCGAGACGGCCCAGGAGCCCGAGGTCGCCGCGGTCGGCGTCCAGGAAGGGGTCGTCAACCAGGTACTGGTAGACGGTCGCGACGCCGCGCGGCGCGACGACGCCGAGGTGCCACACGTCGGTGCCCTCCACGCGGCTCATCGGGTGCGACATCGCGTTGCGGTCCTCGAACAGCTGGGCGCCGCGCACCGACACCTGCCGCTGCGGCCCGATCCACACGAACGTCACCAGCACGTCATCGCCGGCGGGTTCGGTCAGCGGGCCGCCCGCGGCGCGCAGGTCGGCCTCCAGGGCCGCCAGGTCCCGTGTCCGCGTGAACTCCTCGATGCGCGCGCTCATCCGCACTCCTCCGTGAGGCGTCCGGCGCGCATCTCGATCCGCTCGCCGGTGAACCGGCTTCGCAGCGCCCGGTCGTGGGACACGACGACGAGCGCGCCGCGGTAGGTCTCCAGCGCCTGTTCGAGCTCCTCGACGAGGGCGAGGGACAGATGGTTGGCGGGCTCGTCGAGCAGCAGCAGGTCGGCCGGGGCCGACAGCAGCCGCGCCAGCGCCAGCCGCCGCAGCTGCCCGGTCGACAGGGCGCCGACGCGGGTGTGCAGGGACTCCTCGCGGAACAGCCCCAGGGACAGCAGGCGGTCCCGGTGCTCGTCGGGATGGCCGGGGCGTCCCGCGCCGAACGCCTCCAGGACGGTACGCGCCGGGTCCTCCACCGTGGTGTCCTGCGGGAGGTAGCCGACGCGCCCGCCGAGGCGTACGACCCCGGAGTCGGGGGCGTGGCCGGCCAGCACGCGCAGGAGCGTGGACTTGCCGGCGCCGTTGGGGCCGTGCACGAGCAGGCGGTCCCCGGCCGCGACGGTGAGGGAGTCGACGCGCAGCCGGTCGCCGACGACCACGTCCTTCAGCTCGGCGACGGCCGTGCCCTCTCCCCCGCCGTCGAAGCTGCCCTCGAACCGCAGCGGGTCCGGCGGGCGCGGCACGGCGTGCGCGTGCAGCCAGCGCAGGCGTTCGCGCGCCTGCCGCAGGCGGCTCGCGACCGAGCTCTGCACCCGCCCGGCGTCGCGGTCGTAGGCGAGCTTGTTGTTGTCGCGCATCTCCCGTCCGGGCGCGACCTCGCGGGCCTTGGTCTCGGCGTGCTCCTCGACCCGGCGTACCTCCTCGGCCCACGCGGCGTGGTCCTGTTCCCAGCGGACCCGCGCGGCGGCCTTCTCGGCGAGGAACCCGGCGTAGCCGCCGCCGAAGCGCGTCACCCCGCCGTCCTCGACCTCGTAGATGGCGGTCGCCACGCGGTCGAGGAACATCCGGTCGTGCGAGACGACCAGGACCGTGCCGTGGTGCGCGCGCAGCCGTTCCTCCAGCCAGGTGGTGGAGGAGGCGTCGAGGTGGTCGGTCGGCTCGTCGAGCAGCAGCGTCTCCGGTGAGGCCGCCAGCAGGCAGGCCAGCGCCAGCCGCGCGCGTTCGCCGCCGGACAGGGTGGCGACCTCGCGGTCACGTGACACGTGGGCCAGGCCGAGGCCGTGCATGGCCTTGTCGACGCTCGAGTCGGCCTCGTAGCCGCCGCGCGCCTCGTACGCGGTGAGCAGGTCGCCGTACTCGCTCATCCGGTCCGCGGTGAGATGGGCTTCGAGCTCGCGCATGCGGCGCTCCATCTGCCGCAGCTCGGCGAGTGCGGCGTCGACGACCTGCCGCACGGTACGTCCGCCGGGCAGGTCGAGGCTCTGACCGAGGTGGCCGACCCCTCCGGGGGAGGTGACGGTCACGTCTCCATCATCGGGTGCTTCGACGCCTGCGGCCAGCCGCAGAAGGGTTGATTTACCGGATCCGTTCTCGCCGACGATCCCGGCGTGCTCGCCGGGCCGTACGGTCAGCGAGATCCGGTCAAGGACGAGCCGGTGAGCGTAGGACTTCGTGACGCCCCGCAGGGCGAGTTGAGCGGACAAGCATGACCTCCGAGACACGGCGTGGACAGGACGGCTTCGCGGTGTTCTCGATCAGGACCATGACTGCGGATCTCCTCGGCTTATCGCAACTTTTGTTGCGTTAGGATGATGACATGCTATCGACGCCGGGGCAACGGGATTGACCCGTGACCGAGAGCAGGCCGGGTGGCCGCGCCGCGCGCGTCCGTGCGGCGGTACGCGCCGCGACGCTCGCCGAGCTGACCGAGCGCGGGTACGCCGGCCTCACGGTCGAGGGTGTGGCGGCGCGCTCGGGCGTGCACAAGACGACGGTCTACCGGCGCTGGGGCGGCGTCGAGGGGCTGATCGCGAACGCCCTGGAGATGGCGGGCGGCGAGCCCTGGCCGATCCCCGACACCGGCACCCTGCGCGGCGACCTGCGCGCCCTGGCCCGTCTGGTACGTGAGGCGTTCGCCGACCCCGAAGAGGGCCCGGTCTCGGCCGCGTTCGTCTCCGCCGCCGCGCAGGACCCGGCCGCGGCGCGCGCGCTGCACACCTTCTACCTGGCCCGGCACGACCAGTCCGCGCGGATCGTCACGCGCGCGGTCGAACGCGGCGAGCTGCCCTCGGGCGTCGACGCGGTCGAGGTCGTGCGCGCGGCCGTCGCGCCGGTGTTCTACCGGCTGTTCGTCAGCCGTGAGCCCGTCGGCGCCGCCGACGCCGACCGCGCGGCCGACGCCGCCCTCGCCGCGGCGAGGGCGGGCGTGTTCAGCTGACACCGTCGATGTCGATGAGCAGGTGCCGCGGGCCGCGCAGCGCCGCGCTCGGCCGGTACGGCGGCGCGTCGGTGACCAGGCGCGGGTTCCGCAGGCGGCGGGTGAGCTCGGTGAGCGCGATCTGGGCCTCCATCCGTGCCAGCGGCGCGCCGAAGCAGTAGTGCGGGCCGCCGCCGAAGCCCAGGTGCTCGTTGGAGGCCCGTTCGGGGTCGAAGCGCTCGGGGTCGAGTACGTGGGCCGGGTCGCGGCTGCCGGCGGCGAGCGCCAGGACGATCGGTGAGCCGCGCGGGATGGTCGTGCCCGCGATCGTGATGTCGTCGAGCGCGACGCGTGTCGGCGGGAAGTGCACGGGCGGCTCGAACCGGAGCAGTTCCTCGACCGTGCCGGCGATCAGGCCGGGATCGCCGCGTACGCGCTGGAGCACGTCCGGGTTGCGCAGCAGGGTGAGCATCCCGTTGGTGATGAGGTTCACGGTCGTCTCGTGGCCGGCGACGAGCAGCAGCGTCGCGGTGCTCTCCACGTCGGCGTCGTCCATCGGCGTGTCGGCGGTGACCAGCCGGGAGATCAGGTCGTCGCGTGGGTGCTCGCGGCGCTCGCGCGCGAGGCCGCCGAGGTAGGTGCGCAGCTCGGTGGCCGCGTCGTCGCGGCGCCGCCGGCGTTCGGGCGAGGCGTTCTCGCCGGGCCCGATGGAGGCGACGAGGATCTCGGCCCACCGGTGGAAGAGCGGCTCGTCCTCGCGCCGCACGCCGAGGATCCGGCAGATCACCGTGACCGGGAACGGGTAGGAGATGTCCTCGACGAGGTCGATGCGCCTGCGGTCGGCGACGGCGTCGATGAGGCCGGTGACGATGCCGTTCAGCTCCGTCCGCATGCCCGCGACCAGGTCCGGGGTGTGCGGCGGCCCGAAGTGGCGCATCGTCAGGTCCCGGAGCCGGTCGTGCTCGGGCGGGTCGGTGGTGATGAACGGCCGCCGCTGCCCTTCGGGCGGGTCGCCGCGGTCCTCGAACTCCGGTGCCAGGTTGCGGCGGTCCGAGCTGATCCGCGGGTCGTGCAGCAGCGCGACGATCTCCCGGTACGTGCTGACGACGTAGCTGCCGTCCGGCTGCAGCGAGACCGGCGTCTTGCGCAGCTCCTCGTACAGCGGGTACGGGTCGGGGCGGCTGTCCTCGCCGAGAATCCGCCCGAGAACACCTTCGCCGTCCATCACGCCTCCTTGAGCTTCACGACCGGCGCACCAGCCTTACGCGCCGCTCGGCCGGGTCGTGGCCGGTCACGACGACGGTGGCGCCCTGGGACGCCACGATCTGTTCGGGGACCTTCGAGGGGACCGGGCCGTGCCCGGGGCCGGGCCCGTCGACCGTGCGGAACTCCGGCGGGAACGGCGCGGCCCGCTCGATCAGGCTCCCGTAGAACTCCAGCCACATCGCCTGGTCGAAGGTCACGGCGGCGGTGATCCGCCCGCGCCGCCCGTAGACCGCGACGAACCGCCGCTCCTCCACCGACCCCTGGACGATCATGACCTCGTCGGAGAACGTCGGGACGCCCACCGACTTGATGTCGGTGCCGAACTGGCTGGACCAGAACACCGGCAGGGACAGGTGCGGCCAGCGGCTCCCCTGGCCGCTGAGCATGTTGTGCGCCGCGATCTCGGCCTGGGCGACGGCGTTGCCCCAGTGCTCCAGCGCCAGGAACTGGTACTCGAACACCGGGTGCGGGAAGCGCGCGACGTCACCGGCGGTGAACACGTCGTCGGTCACGCAGCCGCTGGCGTCGAAGACGCGGCAGCCCGCGTCGCACGTCACGCCCCACGGGCCCGCGGCCAGACCCGAACCCTCCAGCCATTCGACGTTGCGGACCGCGCCGAGCGCGGCGACGGCCAGGTCGGTCTCGACGGTGGTGCCGTCGGACAGGTGCGCGCGGCGCAGCCGCCCGTCCGCGTCGCCTTCGAGCGCGGTGACGGTGACGCCGCAGCGCAGGTCGACGCCGTGCGCGCGCTGCAGGTCGCCGGCGATGGCGCCGATCACGCCGCCGAGAGCGCCGTTGAGCGGCGCGGGCCCGCGTTCGGCGACGGTGACCGGGCGGCCCAGCGCCCGGCAGGCCGAGGCGATCTCCGATCCGGTGAACCCGGCCCCGATGATCAGTACCCGGCCCTCGCCGCCGGTCATACGGGCGCGCAGGCGGGTGGCGTCGGTGTTCGTGCGGAGCACGAACACCCCGTCCAGGGCCGCCTCCGCCGCGTTCGGCCACGGCCGCGCGCGGGTGCCGGTGGCGATCAGCAGCCGGTCGAAGGAGACCTCGGTGCCGTCGGCGAGCCGTACGCGCCGTGTCTCCAGGTCCAGGCCGGTCGCGGGCCGGCCGCGCAGCCATTCGGCGTCGAGCCCGGCCGGGTGCGGGAGCTCGGTGCGCCCGGCGGCGACCTGGCCGGTCAGGACCTGCTTGGACAGCGGCGGCCGGTCGTAGGGGTCGCCTTCCTCGTCGCCGATCAGGGTCAGCGTGCCGGGGAAGCCGTCGCGGCGCAGCACCTGCGCCGCCCGCAGGCCGGCCAGCGAGGCGCCGACGATGACGACGCGGTGCGTGCGGTTCAGGCCGTGCGCGCCGGGATGCGCGGTGCCGCCGTTCACGCGGTCGCGGGCCATGCCGTCGACGTGCAGGGCCTGCACGGGGCAGGCCGCGGCGGCCCGCATGACGTGCTCGCGCTGCGCATCATCCGGATCGGGGTCGTAGACGAGCGCCTCGGCGCCGTTCATCGCGAACACCTCGGGCGCGAGGAACGCGCACTGCCCGTACCCCTGGCACCGCGTGAGATCAACGACGACTCGCACGAGACCCCCCAATCCCGTCCTACTTCGGACCTACCCGGATCGGGGCGTATTGACGCTGTTCGCGCGGCGGCCCTACATTCCGCTGAACGAATCGGACGGGTAGGTTCCATGACTGATCCACAGGCCGGCGGGCGACAGCTCAAGGTCGAGACGCACGGCATCGACGTGATCGGCGACGACGAGCGCAAGGGGCGCCCGCCGCAGCTGTTCTGGCCGTGGTTCGGGGCGAACGTCTCGATTCTGGGGCTGAGCTACGGCTCGTTCGCGCTCGGGTTCGGGATCTCCTTCTGGCAGGCGCTCATCTCCGGCGTGGCCGGGATCGTCTTCTCCTTCCTGCTGTGCGGGTTCGTCGCGGTGGCCGGCAAGCGCGGGTCGGCGCCGACGATGGTGCTCAGCCGCGCCGCGTTCGGCGTGCGCGGCAACCTGCTGCCCTCGGCGATCTCCTGGGTGCTCACGGTCGGCTGGGAGACGGTGCTGACCGCGCTGGCGACCCTGGCGACGGCGACCGTGTTCGACCGGCTCGGCTGGGGCGGCGGCACGCCGACGAAGGTGATCGCGCTGGTCGTCGTCGCCGTGCTGATCGTCACCGGCGGCGTCATGGGCTTCGACCTGATCATGCGGATGCAGACCGTGATCACGGTCGTCACCGGCGCGCTGACCGTCGTGTACGTCATCCTGGTCGCCGGCAAGATCCACTGGCACGCGGTGAGCGCGATCCCGGGCGGGTCGGCGCAGGAGGTCATCGGCGCGCTGGTGTTCATGATGACCGGGTTCGGGCTGGGCTGGGTCAACGCCGCCGCCGACTACTCCCGGTACCTGCCGCGCCGTACGTCCGGCCGCGCCGTCGTGGGCTGGACGACGTTCGGCGCGTCGCTGGCGCCGCTCGTGCTGCTGGTGTTCGGCCTGCTGCTCGCCGGGTCCTCCACGAGCCTGAACAAGGCCATCGCGGCCGACCCGATCGGGGCGCTGACCACGGCCCTGCCGACGTGGTTCCTCGTGCCGTTCGCGGCCGTGGCCGTCCTTGGCCTGGTCGGCGGCGCGCTGCTGGACATCTACTCCTCCGGGCTGGCGCTGCTGGCCGCGGGCCTGCCGGTGCCGCGTTACCTCGCCGCGCTCATCGACGGCGTGATCATGGTGATCGGGACGATCTACGTGGTGTTCGTGGCCGATGACTTCCTCGCCCAGTTCATGGGCTTCTTGACCACGCTCGGCGTGCCGGTGGCGGCCTGGTGCGGGGTGATCCTGGCCGACATCGCGCTGCGCCGCCGCGACTACGCCGAGGCTGACCTGTTCCGCCCGTCCGGCCGCTACGGCGACGTACGGCCGGTGCCGCTGGCGATCGTCGTGGTGAGCACGGCGGCGGGCTGGGGCCTGGTCACCAACACGGCCGCGGGCTGGCTGAACTGGCAGGGCTACCTGCTGGGGCCGCTGGGCCTGGGCGGCAAGACCGGCTCGTGGGCGTTCGCGAACCTGGGGGTGCTGGTGGCGCTCGTCGTCGCGTTCGCCGCGGCGCTGGCCCTGACCCGTACGGCGGTGCGCGCGCAGGAGGCGCGGGCGTGACCTGCCTGGCCGTGATCGACATGCAGCGGGTCTTCGCCGACCCGGACAGCTCCTGGTTCACGCCGCGCTTCGCCGAGGTCATCGCGCCGATCACGCGGCTGGCCGCCGGGTTCGGCCCGCGCACGGTGTTCACCCGCTTCGTGGCCCCGCCGAGCCCGGAGGGCGCGTGGGCGGACTACTACGAACGCTGGCCGTTCGCCCTGCGCCCGCCGGACGCGGACCTGTACCGGCTGGTCGACGACTTCACCCCGCCCTCGACGCTGGACGCGCCGACGTTCGGCAAGTGGACACCGCCGCTGGCCGCGCTGGTCGGAGCGGGCGGGACGCTGGTCCTGGCGGGTGTGAGCACCGACTGCTGCGTCCTGTCGACGGCGCTGGCCGCCGCCGACGCGGGCGTGCGGGTACGCGTGGTCGCCGAGGCCTGCGCGGGCTCCACGGACGAGGCACACCACCAGGCACTGACGATCATGAGCTTGTACGCGCCGCTCATCGAGGTCGTCTCACTGAACGACCTCGCCCCGGCGGTGACACAGTGAAGGTATGAGCGAAGACGCGTACGTGACCGGGCTGCTGCGTCACTTCGAGGACCTGCGCGACGGCACCCACGGAGGTCTGCGGACCCGCGAGGACAAGGAGCGGTTGTTCCGCCGTACCGCCGACCTGCTCGACGCGCCGGCGCGCCAGGCCCTGGACGAGCTGAACGCGCGCCTGCTGCTGGGCACCGGCACCGTCGAGGCCACCGGGGTCGTACGGGACCAGGAAGGAGGCCTGGAGGCGCGGTGGACGCTGTCCTGGCCCGAGCAGGCGGGCCTGGACCCGGTCACCGTGCGCGCGCACTACGGCCGGCACTTCCACCATCCGCACCTGGGCGGCGCGACGGTCGGGGAATGGCCGCTGAACGTCTTCACCGCCGGTGACGCCGCCGGCCAGCTGCCCGTCATCCGCGCCATCATCGCCGCCGACCTGCACAACCTGGTCTTCCAGCGCGACTACCGCATCGTGCCGGCGATCACGTCGCGGACGGCCTGAGCGACGGCGCCGGGCTGTTCGAGGTGGCCGTACTGGTGGGAGGCGCCTTCGAGAACGCGCTGCGAGCCACGGGGCACGGACCCGGCGATGGCGGCGTGCAGGGCGCGGACGCCGTCGTGGGCCTCCCGCATCAGGTCGGGCGGTATGAACCGCGCCCAGTACGGGTTCTCACCCCCGGCGGTGAGCACGATCAGCGGGACGTCGGGCAGCGCTCCCCCGGCCCGCAGCTCCGCGTAGATCTCGGTCTCGAAGTTCGCCGTCTCGGCCAGGCCCGTCCGCCACGACGTCAGGTGGTGCTCGACCAGCGGTTCGAGGACCGCGTCCGGCCAGCCCCGGTAGAGCTTCGCGTACTGGCCGCGCGCCGCCTGGATCTGCTCCGGTGTCAGGTCGGGCAGCGCGGACGCGTCCGGCGTCATCCGCTCGGCGAGCGCGGCGGCCTGGTCCGGCAGGTAGGACAGGATGTCCTCGTGGCCGGGGTCCAGCAGGAGCAGCCCGGCCACCTCGCCGGGGAAGAGCTGCGCGAAGCGCCGCGCGTAGAACGCCCCGAGGGAGTGCCCGGCCAGCACGTACGGCCCGGGAACGCCCGCGGCGCGCAGCAGATCACGCAGCTCGCCGGCGACCTCGGCGGCGCCGCGCGGCAGGCCGGCGCCGGAGCTCCAGCCCGTACCGGCGCGGTCGTAGACGACGCTCGTGGTTCGCTCCGCCACCTGGTCGTGGACGCTCAGGAAGTCCAGGCCGACCAGCCCCGCGCCGGGCAGGAAGACCACGCTCGGGCCTCCTTCGCCTGACCGGTGCAGCATCAGCCGCCGCCCGCCGACCTCGTACAACCGCCCAAGGGGCGGGCCGTCATCGCGCATGAACCTCTCCTACCGTTCGCAAGTTCGCGAAAGGTAACACACGTGCGATCATTCGGCGATGGACACCCTGGAGCTGTTCGCGCACCCTGTACGGCTGCGCATCGTGCACGCCATGTCCGGCGGGCAGGTGCTGACGACCGCGCAACTGTGCGAACGGGTCCCCGACGTCCACAAGGCCACCGTGTACCGGCATGTCGGCGTGCTCGCCGGCGCGGGCGTACTGGAGGTGGAGGGTGAGCAGCGCGTACGCGGCGCGGTCGAGCGCCGGTACCGGCTGCGGCGCGAGCGCGCCGTGATCGATCCCGGTACGGCCGCGTCACTGTCGGCCGAGGACCACCGCCGGGCGTTCGGGGCCGCGATGGCCGCCCTGATCGGCGAGTTCGGCGCCTACCTGGACCGCGACGGCGCCGACCCGGCGGCCGATTCGGTGGGGTACCGGCAGCACGCGGTGTGGCTCAGCGAGGACGAGCGCACGGCGATGATCGAGGACATGCGCGCCGCGATCCTGCCCCGGCTGCGCAACGAGCCCGCGCCGGGCCGCACACGGCACCTGCTCAGCCCGATCCTCTTCCCAGCGGGCGACTAGGACGGTTTGGTGGCGTAGTCGCCGATGCCGGACTCGGCCAGGCCGAAGGCCCGGTCGGCGGCGGCGCGTACGTGCGGGATGACGACCTCGACCGGTTCGCCGGCCAGCCTGCGGCGCAGGAACTCCGCCGAGATCGCCGTGGTCAGGGCGGCCAGTTGCGCGGCGACCAGGCGGGGGGTGGCGTCGTCGGGGTCGGCGTCGGTCTCGTCGGCCAGGACCCCGGCGGTGTACTCCTCGCGCAGCTCCTGCATCTCCCGGATCCGCGCGGTCAGTGACGCGCTCTCGGCGACCATGCGGAAGAAGTCGGTGGCGCCGTTGGTGATGCCGTAGCGCCAGTCGCGCGCCTCCAGGGCGTCGAGGTAGTCGCGGCGCACCGCCGCGACGGCCGACTCACCGGGACGCCGTGCGGCGATCGTACGGCCGAGGCTCTCCACGGCGACGTCCTGCCGGTCGAAGAACAGGTCTTCCTTGGTCTTGAAGTAGTTGAAGACGGTGTTGACGGACACGTCGGCGGCCTCGGCGACGTCGGCGACGGTGACCTTCTCGAAGCCGCGCAGCATGAACAGCCCCATGGCGACGTCGGCGATGCGCTGGCGGGTCTCGCGCTTCTTGCGCTCGCGCAGGCTGAGCTCTTCTGCCACGCCCGCCATGCTACCCAGCTTGGTGTGACTTAAAATTTGCAGTGACCCCAAAAAGCTGCCTAGAGTGTGCCGTATGGATCACGTCATCGAGGCACGCGGCCTCGCCAAGTCCTTCGCCGGCACCGAGGCGGTGCGCGGCGTCGACCTGACCGTCGGCGCCGGGGAGATCGTGGGCTTCCTCGGGCCGAACGGCGCGGGCAAGACCACCACGCTCCGCATGCTCACCACCCTTCTGCGGCCGACCTCCGGCGCCGCGACCGTCGCGGGCCACGACCTGATCGCCGACCCCGCGGGCGTACGCCGCCGGATCGGCTACGTCGCCCAGGGCGGCAGCACGAACCCCACGTGCGACGTCTCGACCGAGCTGACGCTCCAGGCCGAGCTGTACCGGGTACCGGACCCGCGCGGCCGTGTACGCGAGCTGCTGGCGGCCTTCGACATCCCCGACCGGGCCGTCGGGTCACTGTCCGGCGGGCAGAAACGCCGCCTCGACATCGCGTTCGGCCTCGTGCACGAGCCGCCGCTGATCTTCCTGGACGAGCCGACGACGGGCCTGGACCCGCAGAGCCGCAGCCGCCTGTGGGAGCACATCCGCGGCCTGCGCGACGACCACGGCACGACCGTGTTCCTCAGCACCCACTACCTGGACGAGGCCGACGCGCTGTGCGACCGGATCCTCATCATCGACCAGGGCCGGATCATCGGCGAGGGCACGCCGGAGGACCTGAAGCGGCGTATGTCCGGCGACCTGGTCACGGTCGAGATCGACGGTGACCTCGGCCGGGCGCGGGAGGCCCTGGCGGGGCTGAGCGCCGTACGCGAGGTACGCGCCGAGGGCCGGACCCTGCGCCTCACGGTCGAGCACGGCGACCGCATCGTCGTCGAGCTGACCCGCGCCCTGGACGCGGCCGGCGTCGAACCGCGCTCGGTCCTGCTCACCCGCCCGACTCTGGACGATGTGTTCCTGTCCCTCACCGCGCGAGAGGCGGCCGCCCGTGCTGCGTGACACCTGGCTGATCTTCCGCCACCAGTTGCGGTTCACCCTGGGCAACCGGTTCGGGCTGATCCTGAGCATGCTCCAGCCCGTCCTGTACCTGACACTGTTCGGCCCGCTGCTGACCCGCTACATCGGGCGCGGGAGCTGGCAGGTGTTCGTGCCGGGCGTGCTGATGCAGCTCGCGCTGATGAGCGCGGGCCTGGCCGGGTTCGGCATCGTCTTCGACGCGCGGTTCGGCGTGCTGGAGCGGCTGCGGGTCACCCCGGCGAGCCGCCTCGCGCTGCTGCTGGGCCGGGTCCTGACCAACACCGTCACGATGCTGGGGCAGTCGGCGCTGCTGGTGGCGGCCGGGTTCGCGTTCGGGCTGCGCGTGCCGCCCGCCGGGCTGGCCATCGGCTTCGCGCTGCTCGTGCCCCTGGCGGCGGGCCTGGCCGCCCTCTCGTACGCGTTCGCGCTCGTACTGAAACGCCAGGAGCTGTTCGCGCCGATGTCCAGCACCGTCGTCGTGCCGATGCTGCTGCTGTCGGGCGCGCTGCTGCCGATGGCGGCGGCGCCGCGCTGGCTCGACGTGGTCTCGCGCGCGACGCCGTTCCGGTACGTCGTGGAGGCCATGCGCGCGGCCTTCGACGGCCGCTACACCTCCGGCGCGCTGATCGCGGGCGTGGCCGTGTCGCTGGTGTTCGCGGTCGCGGCCGTGGCCGTCGGCACGCGGACGTTCATCCGCCAGAACGCCTGACCGCGACACCTTCCAGCACGGGCGTCTTCGCCTCCACCAGCACCGGGCCGGCCGGCGCGACCGAACGCTGCGCGACGTACGCGCCGGTCAGCACGATCGCGCCGCCGGCCAGCTGGACCGGGCTCAGGTGCTCGCCGAGGAGCACCCAGGCGCACAGCCCGGCCGTGACCGCCTCGATGTAGGCGACGGCGCTCGCGACCGGCGCCGACAGGCGATGCACCGCCGCGACGCCGGCGACGTACGCGGTGACGGTGCTGACCAGCACGAGCCAGACCGCGATCAGCCAGCCGGGCACGGTGTGGTCGCCGATGGGCACACCACCCGCCAGCACGTGCCAGGGGATGCGCCACGGCGGCGCGATGACCGCGAGTGCCACCGTGGCCGTCACGGTACCGGCGGCGACCATGACGAGCGGGTCGACCTGGTCGCCGACACGGTCCACGACGAGGAAGAACGCGGCCTGGCAGGTCGCGGCGCCCAGCCCCGCGAGCAGGCCGAACCCGCCGAGCGCCAGACCGTTCCATACCTCGACGACGCACGCGAGGCCGCCCAGGGCGATGCCGACGCCGAGCGCGGCCCTGGGCGGCACCGCCGCGCGCCGTACGAACCGGATCCAGGCGACGACCAGGACCGGGCCGGTGTACTCCAGCAGGATCGCGACGCCCACGGGCAGCTTCGAGGCGGCGACGAAGTACAGGGTCTGGCAGCCCGCCACGCCCATCAGGCCGAAAAGAAGAAGGTAGGGCCAGAAACGCCGGACGTTGCGAGCGGCCGTGCGTCCGCGCACGGCCAGCACCACCGGCACGAGGATGATCGCCGCTCCGGCCACGCGCGTCCACGACGCCTCCAGCGGGGAGTACCCCGCGTTGATCAGCGCCTTCCCGAACGGCCCCGAGGTCCCGAAGGCGAGCGACGAGACGATTCCGAACCCCAGCCCCCAGGCCTTCGTACGCGCGGCGTTCACGAGCGCCCCCTCCCCGGCTAATGAGCATAACGACCTTACGATCATTACATACTCGGGAGGGGGCATGCCGGTCATTACCACCGGCAAGTGGACGCCTACGGACGCACTACCATGCCGAAGATGACTTGGCAGGCACCCGGCGCACCGAGCGACCAGTTCGCGGCGATCGAGGCGGACGTCCGCGCGATGACCGCCTCGCCCTGGTGGATGGGTGCCGTACCACCGCAGCGAGCCGAGGCGATCACGTCCCGGATGCTCGTCGGAGCGGGCGAATGGTGGATCTTCGGCGTCTGGGGCCGCTGGTACCGCTGCGGCCTCGACGGCACCTGGCACCTGTGCCCGCCGCCGTTCGACCCCGCCGCACGCCAGGCCGTCATGCCCGCGCCGCCCGGAGCGGGCCGCCCGCCCGTGCACCCCTCGATCCTCCCGGCCGGCCCCGACCTCACCCCCGGCCCGCTGGCCTCCGACGGCCTGTTCGGAGCGCCGCCGCCCGGCGCGCTGCTCGCCCGGCTCCAGCAGGCCCTCGGCTCCGCCGCGGCCGTCAACCCCGCGCAGTTCCCGATCCACGACCCGCAGTTCGTCCCCGGCACGCCCAGCCCGATCGCCGTCAGCCTCTTCACGATCCTGTGGTGCGCCGGCGCGCCCGTCTTCGACGCCGACCACCCGATCCTCGGCCTGTTCTCCCGGTACCTCACCGGCAGCGGCGGCCCACGCTGGTTCCTCCAGCCGGACCTGCCGCTCATCGTCGGCGCCTACACCGACCGGCTGCGCACCGGCGACGTCATGGGCGCCGCCCACGTCGTCCGCACGATCTGGGAGACCGCCGAAGCGCTGCGCGGCGACCCGGCGTTCCAGCCGCGCGCCGACGCGCTCGCGGCGATGGCCGGACTGACCATGCAGATGATCCAGAGCGACCAGGGCGGGCTGCGGTTCGGCCCGATGGCGGTCGTACAGGAATGGCTGCGCCGCTGCCCGACCCACCTGCGGATCTGCCTGCTGCGCGAGACCGCGCCCGGCGACCACTTCCGCCTCGTCTACTACGACCTCGCCTCGGCCGCCGCCGCGCTCCCCGCGTCCGCCGGCGGGCCCGTCGAGGCACGGCACGTGGCGTTCGCGCTGCTCGCCGCCGACCTCGACAGCGCACCGGGCGCGATCGGCGCCGTCATGCCATGGCTGGACCCCGACGGCGTCCGTACGCTCCAGACCCTCTCCCAGCCCGGCCACCCGCTACGCCGCCTGTGGCCGACGGGCATGGGTTCCCTGCCCGACGAGGTCGCCGGCGCCGACCCGCAGATCCTGCGCAGCCTCCTGGCCGCGTCCTACACCGCGGGCCTGGCCTGGTGCCGCCTCGCGGGCATGGCACCGCCCCGGCCCGGCTTCACGGTCCCTTCCGCGCTGATGAACGCCATCGCCGCCGGCCCCGAACCCGACCAGGGCGGCCTGACCCCGTGGGAGATCATCGAAGCCGCCCGCGCCCACCTGGCCGAACAACGCAAGGCCGACGCCGAACCCGAGGCCGCGCAACCCGCCGCCCAGCCCGCCACCACCGCCTGGCCCGGAACCGACTCCGAGCCGGGCACGACCGCGTGGCCCGGCACGGACTCCGAGCCCGGCGCGAAGGCCCCAGAGCCTGGTACGACGGCGTGGCCCGGCAATGACTCGGAGCAGGGCGCGACGTCGTGGCCGGGCACCGGCACCCCGCCGAACCAGAACGCGCCGCAGCCGGGCGTACCTCAGCCGTGGCAGTCCAACCCCGGCGCCGGCCAGCCAAGCGCGCCGCAACCGTGGTCGTCCAGCCCGGGCGCGGGCCAGCCCGGCGCGCCACAGCCGTGGTCGTCGAACCCGGGTGCCGTCCAGCCGGGGGTTCCTCAGCCGTGGCAGTCCCACCCGGGGTTCGGCCAGCCGGGTGCGCCACAGCCTTGGTCGTCCCACCCCGGGGCTTCGCAGCCGGGCGCGCCTCAGCCCTGGCCGTCGAACCCGGGTGCCGCCCCGCCGGCTTCGCCGTGGTCCTCCGACCCGGGTGCCTCGCAGCCGGGTACGACGGCGTGGCCGGGCGCCGAGCCGCAGCGGCCCTCTACCGTGCCGCCCACCTCGATTCCCGGCGGAGCTTCCACGGTCCCGCCGACCTCCATCCCGGGCGGCTCGCGGCCGACGTCCGTACCCGGTGACGCGCGGCCTTCGACCGTGCCGCCGACCTCGATTCCCGGCATGGAGCCGCCGGGGCGGATCGTGCACGCGCACGGCATCGCGTTCCTGCCGGGTACCGATGACGTCGCGCGGCTGCTGACCGAGCTGCGCCGCCGTGAGAAGTGGGCGCGGAGCCTGCGCGGGCAGGAGGTCTCCAGCGCGTCCGCGCCGGCCGTTCTGCTGGTCGGCGAGGCGTCCTCGGGGCAGCGCCGCCTGACCCGCATGATCGCCCGTACGCTCGCCGAGGCGGGCGTGAACAGCGGCGAGGTGCACACCCTCGACGCGGACGACCTGGCCGAGGTCGACCCGAGGCGGCTGCGCGAGCGCCTGGAGGACTTCGACGGGCACACGCTGATGATCGAGGGCCTGGACGCCCTGGTCCTCGACGATGACCGCGGCACCGCGTACGCGGCGGCGCTGTACCGGCTGCGCGTCGAGGGTGTCAGCAACACCGCCATCACGGCGACCTGCCCGCCGGACCGCCTGTCCGCGCTCACCGAGGCGAGCCCGGAGCTGGTCACCGACTTTCGTTCGATCCGGCTCCCGGACCTGTCCGACCCGGGCGAACGCGCGGAACTGGCCGTCCTGCTCGCCTCCGAACGTCACCTGGAACTGACCGCGGAGGCGTGGGAGGTGGCCCGCCGTGACCTGGCCGCGCTCCGCGGCCGAGGCCGCCTGACGAACGCCCGCCTCGTCGAGGCCTACCTCGACCGTGCGTGCAGCCGCCACCTCAGCCAGGCGGGCGAGACGCAGGTGTTCCGCGGCGAGAACGCGATGACGCTGGCCCCGGACGACTTCGCGGGCGTCCCGGAGGAACTCGAACGCTGACGCGCGTCATCGGGTCTGAAGCATGTCCCCGAAGTGGCCGGTCCGCCAGATCACGTCGTTCTTCAGTTCGGTGATGCGCCAGCCGTCCGGGGTGCGTCTCAGGGCCGCGGTGATGACGCCGCCCGCGGTGAATGAGCGGTCGAGCATGCTCGCGCCGGCGGGGCGGTCCTTCCAGATGTGGATCGCGACCAGGTTGGCGCGGACGGCGGCGGTGTCACCGTCGATGTCCACGTCGTGGCCGGTGAGGAGGTGCTGGGCGGCTTCGAAGCGGGTGAAGCTGCGGGCGTGGCTGTCCGCGATGTTCGCGGTTCCCTCCGTGGCCGCGCCGTTGGGGCGGATCATCCGCGCGTCCGGGGCGAGTATCCGGCCAAAGTCGAAGTGCTTCTCGTCCAGGGCACGGAAGTACCTGTTGACCACCCGGATGACGTGTGCGTCGTCGAGCCATCGGCCGGCCTCGGTGTGGGGTTCCATGGGTGTCAGCTCTCCGTGCCGTCGCTCGCGGGGAGCATCGCGCGGCGCTGTTCGACCAGCAGGGTCTGCTCGTCGTGGCTCAGGGCGGCCCAGGCCTGTCGTCTCTTCTCCTGGAGGGCGGTGAACGTCTCGGCGCTCATCTCGCGCACCTGCCGGGCGCGCTCCTCCCTCAGCCGCGCGAACTGTTCGGCGGTCAGCGGATGGTTCATGGTGGTCGTCTCCTCGATCAGCCGCAGGATGTCCGTGATCGACGGTTCGGCCTGCCGGCCGAGCGCGTCGAGTATCGCGAGGAGCCGGGTCCGCAGCGCGACCGCCTGCCGGATGCGCTCGTCGACGACGTCCGCCTGACGGCGCAGCACGTCGGCGAGGCCGCCGTCCGCGCCGGCGGACAGGACCGCGCCGATCTCCTCCAGTGAGAGTCCGCAGCTTCGCAGCGCGATGACGCGTTGCAGCCGCACGACGTCGTCGCCGGTGTAGGAGCGGTGCCCTCCGGAGGTGCGCGAGGACGGTGACAGCAGCCCGAGCCGGTCGTAGTGGTGGAGCGCGCGTACGGTGATCCCGGCCTGTTCGGCCAGCTCACCGATGCGCCAGGTCCTGATCTGCTCGCTCATCGGCTCCTTCTTCGCGATACGTCACGAACATAGAACCTGACGCGACGTCAGGTTCAAGCGTCCTGGACAGTGACGGCGATCACGGTGACTGGTGAGTAACTTAGGCTTACCCTCGGTGCGTGGACATCGTCTTCGAGCGACGGGGCGAAGGACCGCCCCTCATGCTCATGCACGGAATCGGCCATCGCTGGCAGGCGTGGGAGCCGGTCATCGACCTGCTGGCCGCCGAGCGCGACGTGATCGCCGTCGACCTTCCCGGGTTCGGCGCCTCACCTCCCCTGCCGCCCGGCATGCCGTACGACCTGGACACCGTCGTCACGATCCTGGGCGAGTTCGTCGACAAGCTCGGCGTGGAGCGGCCGCATGTCGCGGGCAACTCCCTGGGCGGGCTGTTCGCGCTGGAGGCCGCCGACCGGGGTCTCGCGCGGTCGGTGACCGTCCTGTCGCCCGCCGGGTTCTACTCGCCGATGGAGCTGCGGTACGCCGCGGCCATGCTGCGTGCCGCGCGCCTGGGCGCGGGGCTGCCGGAGAAGACCATGCGGCGCCTGGCGAAGTCGCCGCGCCGCCGCAACCTGATGTTCGGGATGATCTACGGCCGCCCGGACCTGATCAGCGACGAGACGCTGCTGGCCGACGCGGCGGCGCTGCGCGGCGGGGTCGGGTTCGAGCCGACGTTGCGCGCGGGGCGCCGTACGAGGTTCCAGGGCAAGGTCCAGGACGTGCCGGCGACGATCGCCTGGGGCGTCAACGACCGGCTCCTGCGCACGGGCCAGGCCGTACGCGCGCAGCGGACCCTCCCGCACGCGAAGTTCATCTGGCTGGAGGGGTGCGGGCACGTGCCGATGGCCGACGACCCGAAGCTGGTCGCCAAGGTGCTCCTGGAGGGCAGCTCCGCCGAATAGGCGCCGATCCACTGACACAGGATGGCAGCGGACCGGCTCTAGCGTGCCGTGTCATGAACGACTTCGACTTCTACACCGGCACCTGGGACGTCACCAACCGGCGGCGCGTGGACTTCTTCGACCAGACGTGCGTGCTGGAGGAGGCGCGCGAGTGGGAGGAGTTCCCCGCGGTCAGCCGCGCCTCCGCGCACTTCGAGGGCGGGGCGAACTTCGATGAGATCGAGTTCCCCACCAAGGGCATCCGCGGCCTGACGCTGCGCCTGTACGACACGGGCAGCCACGAGTGGTCGCTGTACTGGGTGCCGAGCCGTACGGGCCGGCTGACCACTCCGGTCGTGGGCCGTTTCGACGGCGGCCGGGGTGAGTTCTTCGGCGACGACACCCACGCCGGCCACGACATCCGCGTCCGCTACCTGTGGTCGGGCATCACCGCGGCGTCGGCGCGCTGGGAGCAGGCCTTCTCGATCGACGGCGAGAAGACCTGGATCACCAACTGGATCATGGATTCGACCCGCCGCTGACTCCGAAAACGCCCCAGGAAAGGGCCACTCGCGGCAATTCGTTGCTTGCGATGCAACTTTTACCAACACTGTCGGAACAATTTATCGACCATTACTTTTGTGTGCCAACACCGTGACCTGCTCGTGCATGTCGGCGCGTTTCACGGTAACAATAAGGAAGGAGCCACGGAAAGGTTGAGCAATGATCGGTAAGTCGATCTACGTGCCGGACAACCCGGCTCTCGTCGGCGGGTCACCGCAGGCGGTGCACGAGCAGCTCTGGGCGAAGGACCTCCGTCGCCGGCTGATCACCCGCGGCGCGATCGCGGCGGGCGGGATGCTGCTCGGGACCCTGTTGTTCTCCTGGTGGGTCGGCTTGATCCTCGCGGCCGTGGGCGCGGCCGCCGACACGCTCGTACGCTGGCGTGAGCGTTACGCTTCGAGCGTGTGGCGCAAGGGACAACGAGGAGAACGCCGCACCGCGCGTTTCCTGCGCCTTCTGCTTGAAAGGCGCGGATTCGCCGTCGTACACGGCCGGATGATTCCCGGTCATGGGCAGCTCGACCATTTGGTCATCGGCCCCACGGGCGTACTCGTCATCGACAATCAGGCGGTTTCCCCGGAGACCGACATCGGTGAATTCCGTGGTGAGTTGTACATCGACGAGCGCCGCGGCGCCGGCACCAGACTCGCCTCCGCGTTGTGTGACACCGCGGACGCGACCGCGGCGATGCTCCAGGAGCGTCTGGGCGGTGAGGTGACGGTCGAGCCGGTGCGCGTCGTCTACGGCGGCACTCTGCGGCGCGGCGGCGTGTCCGCCCAGGGTGTGACGCTGCTGCGCGCGCACGAGCTGGCCGGCTGGATCCGGGGCCGTCAGGTCCGCCTGTCCCCCGAGAAGCAGGCCGCGATCATCAACGCGGCCCGCCAGCTTCCGATCAGCCGTCAGGCACTCGTCGTCAGCTGACGCCGCTCTCGCCCGGCCCGGCCTCGGCCAGGGCCGGGCTCGCGGCCGTCGCCGCCGGCCGTACGACGGCACCGGGACGCTGGAACAGCCAGTCCAGGCGCGGTTCGACCGCCCACCGGAACACCCGCTTCACGGGCTTGGTCGACAACAGCACGGCGAGCACGACGCATCCGGCGGTGACGAGCGCGACCTCGGCGCCGGAGATCCGGTAGTACCAGCCCTGGTAGGACAGGAACAGCGTGAAGAAGCCGTGCAGGAGGTACACGTACATCGTGGCCGACCCGAGCCGGCTGAACCACGTGCGCCGTACGGGCACGACCGCCAGGAACCCCGCGGTCAGCGCGAGCGCCGCGACCAGCGTCACGAGCCGGAACTCCACGCCGGTCGACGCGCCGACCCCGAGCTGCCCGAAGCTGCGCCGCCAGTGCACCCACTCGGGGTCCACGACGCCGCCGAGCGCGTACGCCGCGGCCCCGCCGGCGGCCAGCACGACCGCCCCGCCGATCCGTACGGCGCGGCGCCGCAGGAACGCGAAGTGGTGCGGCCGGAGGGTCAGCCCGATGACGAAGAACGGCAGGAACGACAGCACCTGCGCGGCGTTCAGCATGCTCGGCAACGTGATGAACCCGGCGATCATCGACACGACCAGCGCCGTGGTGATCGGGTAGCGCAGCTGCTTCCAGAGCGGCGTCGACAGCCGCCACAGCAGCAGGCCGGGCATGAACCAGGTCAGGTAGTAGGGTTCCAGCGGATCCCAGCCGACGTGGTTGCCCGACATCAGCCCGGCCGCCAGCGGATAGGCCGCGCTGAAGATCACGTACGGGACGACGATGCCGGCGACGAGCTTGCGCGTACGGTCCCCGGTGGTGAAGCCGCGCGAGAAGTAGCCGCACATGACGATGAACGCGGGCAGGTGGAAGGCGTACACGAACGTCTGCGCGGCTTCGAGCACCCGCCCTCCGACACTGGCCCCGCGCAACGGCTCCCAGGCGTGCCCGATGACGACGAGGACCACGGCGAGGAACTTGGCGTTGTCGAAGTAGGGATCCCGGCCGGTGGAACGCTCGGCGCGCACGGGAACAGCGGTGGTGGTGAGGGTCAAGGAGGCATCCTGCGTGGACGGCGGCTGACCGGGAGAGTAAACACCAGTTTCCTGAACATCAGGTCAATGCCGCGCGGCCGGATGGTGCCGCTCGTACGTGGACCGGCCAGGGCTGTGTCCGGTCGCGGGTGTTATGGGCGTTAGGCGACGTCCGCTCGCGGTGACTCCGGGGTCGCGTCCGGCGCGGCGCCCCCTCCGGGCGGGGCCGGTGGGGGCGTTCGCGGCGATCAGGTCGGGGCGGTGAGGAACGCCGCGCCGATCAGTGAGGCGATCACGAGCACGGCGACCACCACGGCCACGATGGCCCTGATGCGCCGGCGCCTGCGCAGGCGCCCGAAGTTGGCCAATCGGCCGGCCAGGGCGGGGTCTTCCTGGCCGAGTTGAGATGCGATCTCTGTGAGGATTTTCTCCTCCTCCATCGAGAGCGCCATGCCGCACCTCCAGGGGGTCACACAATTGCTTGGAATCATGCCCCCGTTCGACGGCCCTGGAAACCTCTGGAGGCCTTGTGGACAAAGGGAAAAAGCGACACCGCGGGGTCACGGAGGCGGACTTGTCCCCTACGCCCGTTCTCGGCCGGCGGCCGCGTACGGCCCGGAAACGCTCCGACCAGCTATGACGGACAGGAGATCCGATGAGTACCTCTTGGGAGCGCCTCTTCGACGACCTCGGCTACTCCTTCGCCGAGCCGATCGGTGAGGGGATGGAGGGTGTCGTGCACCGGCTGGGCGGCGGGCTGGTCGGCAAGGCGTGGTTTCACCGTACGGCGGCCGATGTCGCGCCGCTGCGGGACTTCTACGCGGAGCTGTCCGCCCAAGCGCTGCCGTTCGCCACCCCGGAGATCGTCGCGGTGCACGGCCGGGGGCGCGAGGCGGTCACCGTCGAACGGGAGCTGCCGGGCGTGCCGTTGAAGGACCTGGTCGGCGCGGGGAAGGTGTCCGCCGAGGCCGCGCAGGACGCGGTGGTCCTGGTCGTCTCCGCCCTGCGGGACACGGCGGCCGGGCCGGCGGCGCGTGCGCTGCCGGTCATGGGTGAGGCGGCGGCGCTGTGGGCGGGCCATGAGACGTTCGGCCGGGCGCTCGCCGCGCTGGTGCGGCGCCGCGCCGGTCTGGTTCACGACATCCTCGCCGCCGGGCCGCCGCCCGCCGTCGCGGGGTTCGACGCGCTGGCCCGGCGTGTGGTGTCCCTGCTGGAAGGCCTTCCCGCCGGCGCGGGACGGCAGGTGGTGCACGGCGACATCTGCCTGGAGAACATCCTGACCGACGAGGCGGGACGGCCGCTGTCCGTGCTGGACTGGGGGTTCCTCAGCACCGCCGGCGACAACGGGTTCGACGTGTCCACGGCGGCGGGGTTCTTCGACATGTACGGGCCGGACGCGCGCACCCTCGACGACCTGCTGCTGCGGCGCCTGGAGACACGGCTCGGCGAGACACGGGACCGGATGCTGCTCTACCGCGCGGCGTACGCCATCGCCGGCGCGACCGCCTACAGCGCCGACGGCACCGACGACCACTTCGCGTGGTGCATGGGCGTGCTGGGCCGCGACGACATCATGGCGCTTGCGGGGTGACCTTCGGCGTCGGGCGGGCGCGTACGTGCATGCGTTCGCCCTGGGCGCCGAACAGGGTGATGAACTCCACCGGGTGCCGGTCCGCGCTGACGAAGGCGTGCGGGAGGCGGGTGTCGAACTCGGCGACCTCTCCGGCGGTCAGGACGAGGTCGTGCTCGCCGAGGAGGAGCCGCAGCCGGCCGGACAGCACGTACAGCCACTCATACCCTTCGTGGACGCGCTGCTCGGGCACCCCGGAGGCGCCACCGGGCAGGATCTGCTTGTACGCCCGCAGCCCGCCCAGGTCGCGGGTCAGCGGCACGAACGTCACACCGTGCCGTTGGAACGGGCGCGGATGCACGCGCGGGTCACCGGTCGGCGGCGCGCCGACGAGCTCGTCCAGCGGCACCCGGTGGGCGCGCGCCAGGGGCAGCAGCAGCTCCAGCGTGGGGCGCCGGCCGCCGGACTCCAGGCGGGACAGGGTGCTGGAGGAGATCCCGGTGGTCTCGCTCAGCTCCGCCAGGGTGATGCCGCGTTCACGGCGCAGCGCCCGCAACCGGGGACCCACCGCCGTCAGGACACTCGCGAGCTCATCTTCGGCCATCCCTCTAATTTGCCACCTCGGCAACAGAGTTTGTCGATTCCGGGCGGGCGAACGAACCATCTCTGCATGAACACAGCGAGCACGAGCCGAGAGCCGCAGTACGACGTCGTCGTGGTCGGGGGTGGTGCCGCGGGGCTGAGCGGGGCGCTGTCGCTGGCGCGGGCACGACGAACGGTCCTGGTCATCGACGCCGGGAGGCCGCGCAACGCGCCGGCGGCACACGTTCACAACTACCTGACCCAGGACGGCGTGCCGCCGTCGGACCTGCTGGCCGCGGGCCGCGCCGAGGTCACCGGGTACGGCGGTGAGGTCCAGGAGGGCGAGGTGGTGTCGGTACGCCGCGCCGGCGGCGGCTTCGTCGTCACCCTCGACGGCGGGAGGACCGTACGGGCGCGGCGGCTGCTGGTGACCACGGGCCTCCACGATGAGCTGCCGGACGTTCCAGGGCTTTCGGAGCGGTGGGGGCGGGACGTGCTGCACTGCCCGTACTGCCACGGCTGGGAGGTCCGTGACCAGCCGATCGGGATCCTGGGGACGACACCGTTCGCCGCGCATCAGGCGCTGATGTGGCGCCAGTGGAGCGCCGACGTCACCGTCTTCACCCACACCGGGCCGCGCCCGCCGGAGGAGGAACTCGAACAGCTCGCCGCGAGGGACATCGCCGTGGTCGACGGGCCGGTGACCGGCCTGGACGTCGCCGGTGACCGGCTCACCGGCGTACGCCTCGGCGCCGCGCCGGAGCCCGCTCCTGCCCGGGCCGGAGGCGCGGGCACGAAGGAGGGCCGGTCGGTGCCGTGCCGGGCGCTGGTGGTCTCGCCGGTCTTCTCCGCGCGGACAGGAGTCCTCGGCGAGCTGGGGCTGGAGGCGGCCGATCAGGAGATGGGCGGGCACATCGTGGGACGTCAGATCCCCGCGGCGGCGGACGGGGCGACGTCGGTGCCCGGCGTCTGGGTCGCCGGGAACGCCACGAACATGCTCGAACAGGTCATCGGAGCGGCGGCCGGAGGCAACCGGGCCGCGGCGTCGATCAACGCGGACCTGACCGCGGAGGACACCCGCCATGCGGTCGAGGCCCGCCGTGACTCCTTCTCCCGGCTCGAGGAAAGGGAGGTGTGCGAGCGGCTGATCGGCGACCGAGGCCACGGCCTTTGACCCCGTTGAAAACGCGTCGCCGGCCGGCCGGTCGCGTGGATAGGGTTACGGCCATGGCGGCCGGCACACACGCCCCTTTCACCACCTGGCTTCGCGAGAACGCCATCCCCCTGGACACCCTCGACCCGGACGCGCCGCTGGACGACCTGGAGCCGTTGCGGGACATCGTCGGATCGGCGCGGGTCGTCGCCGTCGGGGAGAACTCCCATTTCATCGACGAGTTCGCCCTGGCCCGCCGCCGCATCCTCAGGTTCCTCGTCGAACGCTGCGGCTTCACCGTCCTCGCGTTCGAGTACGGCTTCAGTGAAGGGTTCGCCCTGGACGCCTGGGTTCACGGCGACGGCACGGACCTCGACCTGGAACGGCACATCGAAGACGCGATCCCCGTCGGCCTCGACGGGCCGCTCAGGTGGCTCCGCACCAAACGCACCGTCCGGTTCGCCGGCATCGACCTCCCCGAAGCCGGCGGATCCCTGCTTCCCGCGCTGGAGCCCGTCGCCGCGTACCTCGAGGAGGTCGACCCGGAAACACTCCCCGAACTACACCAGGCGATGGCGATCGCCGCCGCGTTCGCCGGGACGTCCGGCGCGGTCGCCGCGCCCGCCTGGAAGAAGCTCAGCGGCAGCGAACAGGACACCCTCACGGCGCTGCTGGCGCGGCTGCGCATGAGGTTCCGCGCCCTGGAGCTCCTCTACGTCTCACGCGGCGGCCGGGACCGCTACGACACCGCGCTGTGGCGCCTGGAAGGCGCCTGCCACGCCGACTACACCTTCCGTGCCATGGCGGGCCTGTTCGACGGGACGGGACTGACCGCGGACACCTCCGCACGCGAGATCTACATGGCGGCGTCCGTCCGCTGGTGGCTCGACCACGAAGCGGAAGGGGCCCGCGTCGTACTCGCCGCGCACAACGCGCACATCCAGAAGACCCCCGTCTCCTTCGAGGGGCGCCTGACCACGCTGCCGATGGGGCAGCATCTCCACGCGGCCCTCGGCGACGACTATTTCGCCCTGGCCCTGACCAGCGTCGGCGGCCACACAGCGGAGATGCGCCTCGACGAGACCGCCAGGTTCGGGTTCGCCGTCGACGACACACCCCTCGGGCGCCCGGAGCCGGGCAGCGTCGAGGCCGCGTTCGCCGAAGCGGACACCGGGCGTGCGCTCGTGGACCTGCGGGCCGCGCCGCGGCCCGGGCCGGACCGGCTGCGGATGCAGAGCGGCTACCTGCACACACCCGTCACGGACGCCTTCGACGGGGTCCTCGCCGTCCCGGCGTCCACCGTCACCGGATAGGTCAGCCGCTCTGGGCACCGCGAGAGGTGGAGCTCTCGCGGTGCAGACGGTCCAGGGCGGTGACGTAGTACGTGTAGTGGCCGGACTTCGCGCCCGGGTCGGTGGTCTCGTGGACCGTACCGCCGACGACCTTGACGAGCAGGCGCCCGTCCGGCGAGATGCACGGGGGGCTCTTCGCGGGCGCACGGTAGATCGCGTACGCCGCCGCGCCGGCGCCCTTCCAGGTCAGCTTCCCGTCCTTGACCGTCAAATGCCCCGGCGCCGGCGGCGGTGCCCCTGAAGGCTTGCCGAGCACCGGGGGGATCGCGGGCCGGGTGTAGTGGTCGCGGCGCAGACGGGACGCGAAACCCTTGCGGTCCTGGGCCAGGTCACGGGCGCTGAAGAACGCGTCACCGCTGATCTCACGGTGCGTGGCGTCCAGGGTCAGGTGACGGGACAGCTCGGCGGGGTCGCTCCAGCCCGGCGCGACCCCGACCTGGTACGCGGCCTGGCCGATGACGAGCCGCACGGGCGTGCCCGCGACCTGCTTGGACCACCAGGCGCTCAGAACCCGGTAGTCCGCGGCCTTGAAACCGATCGGCCAGTACAGCTGCGGCGCGACGTAGTCGACCCAGCCCTTCCTCACCCACCCGCGGCTGTCGGCGTAGATGTCGTCGTAGCTCTGCAACGCCGACGTGGCCGAGCCGGCCGGATCGGTCGACTTGTTGCGCCACACACCGAACGGGCTGATACCGAAACTCACCCACGGTTTCGCCTGATGGATCCGCGTGTGCAGGCCTTCGACGAGGTCATCGACGTTGTGGCGCCGCCAGTCGGCGACCGACTTGAACCCCGAACCGTACTTCTTGAACGTCGGCTTGTCCGGGAACGTCTTGCCCGGCAGCGGATACGGATAGAAGTAGTCGTCGAAGTGCACGCCGTCGATGTCGTACTTGTGGACGACATCGAGGACGACCTGGTCGATGAGGCCGCGCACCTGCGGCAGGCCCGGGTCGTACCAGAGCGCGTTCCCGAACCGCCGCACCCAGTCCGGATGCTTGCGCGCGGGGTTGTTCGCGGCGAGTTTCCCCAGGTCCGGCTGGGTCGAGACCCGGTACGGGTTGAACCAGGCGTGGAACTCCAGCCCGCGCTTGTGCGCCTCCTCGACGAGGAACCGCAGCGGGTCATAGCCAGGGTCGCCGCCCTGATGACCCGTGAGGTACTGCGACCACGGCTCGTACGGCGAACGGTAGAACGCGTCGGCCGTGGGACGGATCTGCACGTACACGGTGTTGAGGTTCAGCTTCTTCGCGACGTCCAGCAGATGCCGGTACTGCGCCTGCTGCTTGGCCGCCGAAAGCCCCGGCCGGTCGGGCCAGTCACCGTTGCCGACCGTCGCGACCCACATCGCGCGGATCTGCCGGGCCGGGTCAGGGCGCACGGCGCCTTGGCCGCATTCGGCCGCGGGCACCGCCACCGCCGCCGACGACGAGCCGCCCTTACCGCCCGAACACCCCGCTGCCAGGGCCAATGCCAGAGCGGCCGCCGCGGACACGGCGCTGCGGTTCATCGGTGTCAGGCCCATGAGATGGCATTCTGCCGGAGAGTCCGAGCCTCCATCGCGGGTATCGCTTCATGAGACGGCACTCTGACAAGGCGGCGGCGCATGAACGACACCTTCCGGCTGGGCCGGATCGGCGGGGTGCGGGTCGGAGTCAACTGGACCGTCATGGTCATCTTCGCTCTGGTCGCGTACGGGCTGGCGGCCGAGCGCCTGCCCCAGTCCTACAAGGGTATGCACCCGTTCGCGTACGCCGCCGGCGGGCTGCTCACCGCCGCCGCGTTCCTCGGGTCACTGCTCGCACACGAGCTGGCCCACGCGTTCGTCGCGCGCCGCAACGGACTCACCGTCGAAGGCATCACACTGTGGCTGCTCGGCGGCGTGGCGCGCTTCGACGGCGAACCGGCCAGTCCCGGCGCCGAGCTGCGGATCGCCGGGTCAGGGCCGCTGGTCAGCCTGGTCCTGGGCCTGGTGTTCGGCGTGGCGTCCGCGCTGCTGATCCTCGGCGGCATGGACGGCCTGATCACCGGCTGCCTCGCCTGGCTCGCACTCATCAACGTCATGCTGGCGTTCTTCAACATCATCCCGGCCGCGCCCCTGGACGGCGGGCGGCTCGTGCACGCCCTGCTGTGGCGCCTCACCGGCGACCGAACGAAGGCGACACTGCGCGCCGCACGCGCCGGCCGCGCCGTCGGCTGGGTGTCGATGGTCGCCGGGTTCTACATGTCACTGTGGGACTTCAGCGGCATCTGGCTCGTCATGATCGGCTGGTTCCTGATCATCGCGGCGGGGATGGAGGAGAGCCAGGCACGTACACGCGCCCGCCTGGACCACATCCCGATCCGCCGCATCATGACCCCCGACCCGTTCACCGTGCCGGCGACCATGACCGCCGCCGAGTTCCTACGCGAGATGCTCCCCCGGCACCGCCACCACGCGTACCCGCTCGTCGAGAACGGCCTGGTCAAAGGGATCGTCACCGCCGAACGAATCCGCGCCCAGGACCCGTCCGCACCCATCGCCGACGTCACCGAACCCGCCGAACGCGCCACCACCGAGACGTCACTGACGGACCTGCTGCCCGGCCTCGCCACCCAACGGGTCCTGATCTTCGACGGGGACCGCCTCGTCGGCATCGTCACCCCCCGCGACCTCGCGCGCGTCCTTGAGCGGCTGTGAACGCCGCGCCAGCAACACCCCGGCGATCACCACGAAGCCACCCGCGACCGTGTTCCAGCCGAGCGGCTCCGACAGCAACAACGCGCCCAGCAGCGTCGACCACAGCGGCGTCAGGTACGTGACCGTCGAGGCGACCGTCGGCCCGGCCGAGCGGATCACACCGAGGTTCATGACGAACGCGATGCCCGTACCACCCGCCCCCAGCACCACCAGCGCGGCGAACGCTCCGGCACCCGGCCACGACGGCGCCCCGGAGATCACCGGCGTCACCAGCGCGAGCTCGACCGCCGCGCACACGATCTGCACCGCCGACAACGCCGCCGCCGACTCCGGCCGCCCGGAGAAGAACCGGCGCGTGTACGCGAACCCGGCGCCATAACAGGTCGTGGCCCCCAGACACGCCAGGCTCCCCGTCACCGTCGCCCCCGCCGGACCGTCCCAGACACCCAGGACCACGAGCACCCCGGCGAACCCGACCAGCAACCCCAGCAGCCGCCCCAGCGTGGGCCGCTCCAGCGGAACGACCACCAGCACGAACACCAGCGTCGTCAGCGGCGTCGTCGCGTTCCACACCCCGGCCAGCACCGAACTGACCCGCGTCTCCCCGAACGCGAACAACGCGAACGGCGCGGCGTTCGCCAGCACCGCCACCACGAACGCGTGCCCCCACGCGGCCCGATCACGCGGCAACGCCGCCCGCCGCACCCCGCACACGACCAGCAACGCGAGCGCGCCGAACACGCACCGCCACAACGCCACCCACATCGGGGTCACCCCGGCGTCGACCGCGACCTTGATCAACGCGAAGCTGGAGCCCCAGATCACCGACAGCGTCACGAACGCGGGTGCCCACCGGGCGGTTTCCGATTTCACCTACGTGATCCTGAAGCGTCCTGCGAACATGAGTCAAACAAGCCAAACCGCCCCGCTCATGAAGGCCGCTCATGGACGTCAGCGTCGCCCAGCTCAGAGCGTTCGTCGCCGTCGTGGACCACGGCGGCTTCGGCGCCGCCGCCGGCGTCCTCGGCGTGAGCCAATCGGCGGTCTCCCACGCGATCGCCACGCTGGAACGCACCCTCGGCGGGCCCGTCCTGACCCGGCACGGCCGCCCCGGCCCCACCGTGTTCGGCACGCGGATCCTCGCCCACGCACGCTCGGCCGTCGCCGCCACCGTCGCCATCGGCGACCTCGCCGCCCAGCGCGACGGACGGCCCTCAGGACTCATACGGCTCGGCGCGCCGACGACCGTCTGCCAAGGGCTGCTGCCCGCGCTCCTGGAACGCTGGAAAGAGGACTTCCCGCGCGTGGACATCGCCCTGTTCGAAGGCGAGGACGACGAGGTCGCCGCCTGGCTCACCGGCGGCACCGTCGACCTGGCCGTCCTCGTCGACCCACCGCCCGGCTCCGGCGCCACCATCGGCCAGGACGTCTTCCACGCCCTGCTCCGCCGCGACCACCCCCTCGCCGGACAGGACACGGTGAGCGTCACCGACCTGGCCGACGACCCGTTCCTGCTGTCCGCGGGCGGCTGCGAGGAACCGATCCGCGAGCTCTACCGGCTGGCGCACACGCCGCTCACCCCCACGCACCGCATCCGTGACATGGGGACACTCCTGGCCATGGTCCGCGCCGGCGTCGGCGTCTCGGTCGTACCCGGCCTCGCCGCCGCGATGCTCGACCCGCACCTGGTACTGGTGCCCCTCGACCAGCGCGTCACCCGCGACCTGGTCCTCGCGGGGCCGCCGGGCCGCCCCTGGCACCCGGCGGTCACCGCCATCATCGAAGCCTGAGCCTCAGCGGCTCTTGGACAGCAGGTCGATGATCTCCTGGGTCGCGGCGGTCTCACCCAGCCGGGGGAAGATCCGATCGACGCTGTTGTTGTGCGCGTCCGGGTGCATGTCCGTCATCGCGTCGGTGGCCAGGACGACGTTGTAGCCGTGCTCGTACGCCGACCGCGCCGTGGACTCCACACCGATGCTCGTCGCGACCCCGGCCAGCACGACCTGCGTCACCCCGAGCCCCTCCAGGAGGGAATGCAGCGACGTACCGTGGAACGCGCCCCACCGCTGCTTGGTCACCACGTGATCGCTCGGCACCACGCCGAGCTCCTCGACGAGGTCCGCGAAGTCCGGCGGCGGGGTGTGCCCCGACATGCCGCCCGCCTCCGTACGGCCCGGCGCGACACCGGTGACGTTCACCAGCACGACCGGCAGGCCGTGCTCGCGGAACGCCGCGGCCAGGCTCGCCGCGCGCCCGACGACACTCTCGATCGGGTGCGTCGCGGGAAGACCCATGATGCCCTTCTGCAGGTCGATCACGACGAGGGCGGGTACGGGGTCGATCGTGGTCAAGGCCATCGGTTGTCCTCTTTCGTCCGTAGGTCAGATGCCGTGGGCCAGCCGCTCGATCAGCGGCGCGGCCTCCTTCAGCAACGCCAGCTCCGTACGCGAGAACCCGCTGGACAGCGCCTCGGCGAGCCGTTCGGTACGCGCGTCACGCCGGCTCCGCAGCACCGCGCGGCCCGCCTCGGTCACCGACAGCACCACCCGCCTGCCATCGTCGGGGTCCGCACGCCGCTCGACCAGCCCGCGCGCCTCCAGCCCGCCGAGCGTCGAACCCATCGACTGCGCGCTGATCTGCTCCTGGCGGGCCAGCGCACTGGAGGTGGCCGGGCCACCCCGGTCGAGCCGCGCGAGCGCACTGGTCTCGGGCAACGTCAGGTCACCCTCGGCCTGGAGCCGGCGCACCCGCCGTACCAGCAGCTTGATGCTCACCAGCAGCGCCTCGGCGACGTCGTCGACGTCCGGGTCCTCACGCATTCGCTAAACCTAGCCTGATAAGGCCAGGTTTAGCGAATTGCGGCCTACACGTGACTGTCGTACGGGCGGGTGATGATCTCCATGCCGTGGCCGGCCGGGTCCATGAAGTACAGGCCCCTGCCGCCGTGGTTGTGGTTGATCTCCCCTGGGAGCTCGCACCGCGGATCCGCGTAGTACGTGATCCCGGCTCCTTCGATCCGCGCGAACGCCGCGTCGAACACCTCGTCGGAGACGAGGAACGCGTAGTGCTGCATGGTGATCGACTCCGCGGGGATCGCGGCGAAGTCCAGGGTGACGCCGTTACCGGTCGCGACCGGGATGAACGGCCCCCACTGCTCCCCGACCTCCAGGCCGAGGATTCCCGCCAGGAACTCGGCGGACTCCCGGTTGTCCCGGGCATGGACGATGGTGTGATTCAACTCGACTGACACTGTGGAATGCCTCCGAAGGCATCTCCGGGCACCTCCATGCCTCACCCAGCCGGTGACCGGCACGCGATGCCGCCCCAATGATCCCAAACGCGCGCCACACCGCAACCGGTGACCCACATGCTCGAACACATGTTCTAGCATGGGGGGATGCGTTGGGAAGCGTTGTCGCTGAGCGGGCAGGAGCCGGGGCTGTTCCGGCAGCCCGTCACCGTCGACACACCGGAGTTCCGCGGGATCACCTTCCATGAGATCCGAGCCAAATCGATCATCAACAAGGTGCCCGGCACCTCACGCGTGCCCTTCACCTGGACCATCAACCCCTACCGCGGATGCAGCCACGCCTGCGTCTACTGCTTCGCCCGCAGCACCCACCAGTACCTCGACTTCGACGCCGGCCACGACTTCGACTCCCAGATCATCGTCAAGGTCAACGCGCCCGACCTCGTACGCCGCGAGCTCGCCGCACCCAAATGGGCCGGCGAGCACATCGCCATGGGCACCAACGTCGACTGCTACCAGCGCGCGGAAGGCCGCTACCAGCTGATGCCCGGCATCATCGCCGCGCTGCGCGACGCCGCGAACCCCTTCTCGATCCTCACCAAAGGCTCGCTGATCCTGCGCGACCTGCCCCTCCTCGAAGAGGCCGCCGAACGCACCCACGTCAGCGCGGCCGTCTCCGTCGGGTTCGTCGACAAGGAGCTGTGGCGCCTGATCGAACCCGGCACCCCCGGCCCGCACAAACGCCTCGAAGTGTGCGCCACCCTCAACGCCCACGGCATCGGCTGCAGCGTACTGATGGGCCCGATCATCCCCTACCTCACCGACACACCCCGCGCCCTCGACGCCGCCGTCGCCGACATCGCCGCCGCCGGCGCCACCTCCGTGTCGGCGATCGTGCTGCACCTGCGCCCCGGCGCCCGCGAATGGTTCTTCGGCTGGCTCCGCGACCACCACCCCGAGCTCGTCGCCCCGTACGAACGCCTGTACGGCCGCGGCGCGTACGCCCCCAAGGACTACCGGCGGCGGATCAGCCGCAAGGTCACCGAACTGGCCGCCCGCCACGGCATCGGAGGCGACCGGAACGTCCGCGACCTCCCCGCGCCTCCCCCACCGGCACCGCCCGCCGCCGAGCAGCTACCGCTGATGTGACCCCTCAGCTCGTGCCGCGTACGACCAGCTCCAGCCCCAGCTCGACGTCACGGGCGGCCGTACGGCGGTCGAGCTGCTGGATGAGGCGTTCCATGGCCGCGTGACCGGAGTCCTCCAGCGGCTGGCGGACCGTCGTGAGATCGACGACCTCCGCGAGCTCACCATCGTCGAAACCGACCACGGCCACCTCCGAAGGCACACTCAGGCCCAGGTCGCGGGCCGCGCGCAGGAACCCGGCCGCGAGAGTGTCGTCGGCGGCGAACACCGCGGTCGGACGCTCCTCGCCCGACAGCAGCTCACGCGCGGCGGCGAAGGCGTCCCGCGCCCGGTGACGTACCAGGCGCACATCCGCGTCCGCCAGGCCGAAGCCGGCGCCGGCGAGCGCGGCGCGGAATCCGTCGAGCCTGCGCAGCGACGGCGAAACGTACCGATCGGACCGCTGCGCCTCACCGAGGAAACCGAACCGCCGGTGCCCGCGCTCCAGCAGATGCCCGGCCACCAGCCCGCCGCCGGCGGCGTCATCGGTGTGCACCGAGTCGAACCCCGGATGGCGGACGTCCAGCAGGACCGTGGGCAGGCCGGCGAGCCGCCCGGCCACGGCCTCGTCGAGAGGGAGGCTCACGACGATGAGCCCATCGAGCCTGCCGGTCACCGGCAGGCTCGCCAGCAGCGGCGACGTGCTCTCCGACGCCGACTCCTGATCGAACACCACGACCTCCAGCGGCCGGGAGCCGATCGCGCGCAGGACGCCGTTGAGCCGGCGGGCCACCGACGGATAGGAGGTGTACGGCGCGATCACGCCGACACGCCCGACACCGCGCCGCGCCTTGGCCACGGCGTCCGGTTTCGGGGTGAAACCGAGCGCGTCCACGGCGGCGAGGACCCGCCGCCGGGTCTGCTCCCCCACCTTGCCGGGCGAGTTGAGGGCCCGCGACACCGTCGAGATGCTCACGCCCGCCTCGCCGGCCACGTCGTAGATCGTCGCCGGCGTGTTCTGTGAGGCCATGAGTGAGATCCTACTGTGGAAGTGCTTCCACACAAGCACTTGACATGATGCCGCTTCATCCCCTGTGCTGGAACGGAGCCCGGAACGAGGAGGACCATGAGCCATTCGTACGTGGTGACAGGAGGAGGCCGCGGAATCGGCCGCGCACTGGCCGAACGGCTCGCCGCCTCAGGCGACACGGTCGTCGCCATCGAACGGGACCCGGCCGCCCTGACCTGGACCGGCGGAGGAGTCATCGGCCTCGTGGGCGACGCCTCCGACGAGCGCGTCACCGAGCAGGCCGCCGAGACCGCCCGCGAACGGGCACCCCTGGCCGGCTGGGTCAACAACGCCGCCGCGTTCCGCGACGCGTCGCTGCACTCGGCCTCCGTCCAGGAGGTGCTGGGGCTCATCGCGGCCAACCTCGACGCGGCCGTGACCGGATGCGCCACCGCCGTCCGCCGCTTCCTCGCCGACCGAACCCACGGGGCGATCGTCAACGTCACCTCCCACCAGGCACGCCAGGCGGTCCCCGGCGCCCTGCCGTACGTCACCGCCAAGGCCGCCATCGAGGGGATGACCCGGGCCCTGGCCGTCGAGTACGGCCCGCGCGGAATCCGCGTCAACGCGGTCGCGCCCGGCTCGGTGCACACCGAACGCCACGCGGCCTACCTGGCCACCCAGGGCGCCGAAGCCGCCGGTGTCGACGCGCGGATGGCCGCCGTGCACCCGCTCGGCCGGATCGCCGACGTCGGAGAGGTCGCCGCCGTCATCGCGTTCCTGCTGTCACCGGACGCCGGATTCGTCACCGGCGCGACCGTCCCCGTCGACGGCGGCCGAACGGTCCTCGCCCACGACCCCGAGGCGAGCCCTGTCCTTCGATGATGTTGGATGAGTGGTTTTTCCTCTGAGTTTTAATGTCCAAGCCGCCCGCCTTTACACAGTAAGGTCACGCATGAACAACGCATGGTGGCGGAACGCGGCCATCTACCAGATCTACATCCGCAGCTTCGCCGACGGGAACGGGGACGGCGTCGGCGACATCTCCGGGATCCGATCCCGGCTCCCCTACCTCGCCGACCTGGGCGTCGACGCGCTCTGGATCACTCCCTGGTACTCCTCGCCGACGGCCGACGGCGGCTACGACGTGGCCGACCACCGCGACATCGCGGCGGGGTTCGGCACCTGGCGTAGACGCCCGCGCGCTGCGCGCCCGCGTCGACGACCACCTCACCACCCTCGCCGGCGTGGACGCGCCGGCGACCTGGGTCCTGTCCAACCACGACGTCCCCCGCGCCGCCACCCGCCTCGGTGCCCGCCAGGCACGCGCGGCGGCGCTGCTGATGCTCGCGCTGCCCGGCGGCGCGTACATCTGCCAGGGCGAGGAGCTCGGACTGCCGGACGTCACCGACCTGCCGGATGACACGCTCCGCGACCCCATCTGGCAACGCTCAGGCCACCGCGTACGCGGACGCGACGGATGCAGGGTTCCGATCCCCTGGTCCGACGAACCGCCCGCCCTCGGGTTCGGCACAGCGCCGCCCTGGCTCCCCAGCCACCAGCCTGGCGGCACCTCGGTGTCCAAGCCCAGACCGGCGACCCGTCCTCGACGCTGACGCTCTACCGGAAGGCGCTGGCCCTCCGCCGCGACCTCGACGGCACGCCCCTGCGCTGGATCGACGCACCACGCGACGTACTCGCCTTCACCCGCGGCACCGCCCTCACCTGCCGCGTCAACTTCACCGACGACGCCGTGCCGCTCCCCGCCGACGAGACCGTGCTGCTCACCAGCGGCCCCCTCGACGGCCACCGGCTGCCGCCGCACACCGCGGTGTGGACCGGCGACCGGTAGGCTCAACCCGTGTGAAGGTGTATGAACGGGAGACCGGCGACCACGGCGAGCTCGTCCTCCGAGGCGACGACCACCACTTCGAGATCATCAGCAACGGCGTGTTCCTCATGGACACCCGCGCCGGCGAATCCGAGCGTCTCCTCGTCGACGCGCCCCTCCAACGGCTCGCCCGGCCCGCCTCGATCCTCATCGGCGGCCTCGGCGTCGGGTTCTCCCTCGCCCAGGCGCTCCGCTCCCCGTACGCCCGCCACGTCACCGTCGTCGAACGCGAGCCCGCCGTCATCCGCTGGCACGCCGGCCACCTGCGCCCGTACTCCGGCGGCGCGCTCGACGACCCCCGCGTACGCGTCGAACGCGCCGACCTCCTCGACTGGCTCCGCACCACCGGCGACACCTACGACGCCCTCTGCCTCGACATCGACAACGGGCCCGACTGGACCGTCACCGACGGCAACTCCGCCCTCTACGGGCCCGCCGGCCTCGACCTGCTGACCGCGCGGCTACGGCCCGGCGGCGTCCTCGCCGTCTGGAGCGCGAACGCCTCACCGGCCTTCGAGACCCTGCTCCGCGAACGCTTCACCGACGTCGAGGCGCGCCCCGTCGAGGTCCCGCGCGGCGAACCCGACCTCGTCTACCTCGCCTCGGCGTAACGCCCCCTCTAGGACCCGAGGTAGCGCAGGACGGCGAGGACGCGGCGGTTGTCGGCCCCGTCCGGAGGCAGGCCGAGCTTGTCCAAGATGCTCGCCACGTGCTTTTCCACGGTCCCGCCGGTCACCACGAGCGCGCCGGCGATGCCGGCGTTCGAACGGCCCTCCGCCATCAGCGCGAGCACGTGGCGCTCGCGTTCGGTGAGCGCCACCAGGCCGTCGGCGCGGCGGCCGGCGCGCAGCAGCCGGCCGACGACCTCGGGGTCGAGCGCCGTACCGCCCGCGGCGACCCGCTCCAGCGCGTCGGTGAACTCGGCCACGTCGGCCACCCGCTCCTTCAGCAGGTACCCGGCACCGGCCGGGTTGCCCTCCAGCAGCCGGGACGTGTACCTGGTCTCGATGTACTGCGACAGCACCAGCACCCCCGTACCGGGATACCGGCTACGGATCTCGAGCGCGGCGCGCAGCCCCTCGTCGGTGTGCGTCGGCGGCATCCGGATGTCGGCCACCACGACGTCAGGCCGATGCTCGGCCACCGCCGTCAGCAGCGCGCCGCCATCGCCCACGGCGGCGCACACCTGGTGGCCGTGGTCTTCGATCAGCCGGACGAGCCCCGCACGGAACAGGGCCGCGTCCTCGGCGATCACGACGCGGGTACTCATGCGTGCAACGGGAGCTCGACGGTGACCTTCGTCGGGCCGCCGGGCGGGCTCGCGATCGTGAGCCCGCCGTCCACCACGGCGACCCGCTGCGTGAGCCCGGACAGGCCGGTGCCCCGTGCCGGGTCGGCACCGCCCGCGCCATCGTCGGCGACGCTCAGCAGCAGTACGTCCCGCTGCCCGGCCACCCGGATGGCGACCTTGTCCGCGAAGCTGTGCTTGGCGGCGTTCGCCAGCAGTTCGGCGGCGCAGAAGTACACGATCGTCTCGATCGCCGGAGTGGGCCGGACGAGGATGCCGACCTCCAGCTCGACCGGGATCACGCTGTCGGCGGCCAGCGAGGCGAGCGCGTCGGCCAGCCCGCTGTCGAGAACCGGCGGATGGATCCCGCGGACCAGACCGCGCAGCTCACCCAGCGCGTCCTTGGCACCTCGCAGCGCGGCGTCGACCAGCTCGCGCACAGCGGCGGCGTCCCGGACCTCGCCGCCATCGCCGAGCTTCTCGCGGGCCATACCGAGGTTCATGGCCAGCGTGGCCAGCCGGATCTGCGCGCCGTCGTGCAGGTCACGCTCAAGGCGCCGCAGCAGCGCGGCGGAGTCGTCCACGGCCAGCGTACGGCTCAGCTCCAGGTCGTGGACCCGCTGCGCCAGCCGCCCCGGCCCGAGCAGGCCGCGGATCAGCCACGCGTCGGCGGACGTGACGGCCCTGGTCACCCACGGGGCGGCCAGCAGCATCGCCGCTCCCGCCGCGGCGGCGGCGAACGTACCGGCGAGGGTCGAGACGCGGAACGTGCCCTCGCCGAACATCCCGAACGGCGTGAACACCGGAACCGGGCTCGGCCGCGGGTCGTTACGGAACGCTCCCCACAGGAGCGGGTAGCTCAGGTTGACCAGTCCCCCGATCCAGAAGAACGCGGCGTACAGCTCGATCAGGCCGACCGGCAGCTTGGCCAGCAGGTAGGCCATGACCCGCCAGCCGGTCCCGTCACGCGGACCTGGGCCGGGCCAGGCCCGGCCGCCGTGGCTCCGCCGCACCGGCGGCGCCCCGACGCGTACGCCGAGCAGCCCGGCCGCGAGCCCGCGCTGCAGCGAGCCGAGCCCGCGGGCCGCACCCGTCGACACCAGCAGCAAGAGCAGCGAAACCGCGCAGGCACAGGCGACGGCCATCTCGGCGGCCGACGGGTTGCCCCGCGCACCGTCGGCCGCGAACCAGATCAGGTCCGCCGCGAGAACGAAGAACGCCAGCGGGTTGACCACGGCGAACGGCAGCCCGGCCAGGCAGAACAACAGCTCGCGGCCCTCACGCCGGGTGAACGGCGCCACGGCCGCCCACGGGCTCCTGACCCGCGCCTGGCCGCCCGGCGACGCATCGGCGGTCGGCGTGGTCAGGCCCATGCCGTCATTCTCCTTCATGCCGCGCCGCCTTCAGCTCACGCGTCGCGCCGGGCCAGCGACCATCCGCCGACCGCCAGTGCGACCACGGCGTACAGGCACAGCACGCCGAGCCCGGCCCACGCGGACAGGAAGTGCGGGCAGGACGCGCCGTCCGTGCCGCAGGTCACCCGCTTGGTCGTGCTCAGCGAGTTCTCCACGATCAGGATCGGCATGTACGACGCCACGCCGTGCGCGATGAAGCCGATGAACTGCGCGGCCACGTACACGCCCGCCACCAGCACCCCGACCGCGGGTGCGCTGTGCCGGATGATCGCGCCCAGGCCCAGGCCGAGCAGCCCGATCAGGCAGAAACCGGCTCCGGTCACCGCGACCGCCCGCAGCACGCCGGGCTGGCCCAGCGTGGGTGCCGCGACGCCATGGCGCAGGGTCGCCCCAACTGCGAAGAACGCGATGAACGACGCGACCTCCCCGACGATCAGGGTCACGGCCCCGAACACCGCCGCCTTCGCCACCAGGACCAGGCGGCGCCGCGGGATGGCGGCCAGCGTGGCCTGGATCGTCCCCGACGTGTACTCGCTGGTCATGGCCAGTACGCCGAGCACACCCGTCAGCAGCAGGCCGGGGACAACGCCGGCGAGCGCGTTGTTGGTCACGTCCCCGGAGGCGCCGCGGGTGTTCAGGCCCACGGCGACCCCGATCCCGATGGTCGCGGCGGCCGTGACCGCCAGGGTCCACCACGTCGAGCGCAGGCTGCGCAGCTTGATCCATTCCATCCGGACCGCCTGCGCCAGCCCGTAACGGCCGACGCGTTCGTGGTCATGACGTCGCCTCCTTCGCCGTGTTCCCCCGGTACTCGACCTCCGCGCTGGTGAGCCGGAAGAACGCGTCCTCCAGCGACGCCGACCCGGCCGACAGCTCGGCGACGGTCGTGTCCGCGAGCAGGCGCCCCCGGCCGATCACCACCAGCCGATCGGCGGTCAGCCCCATCTCACTGATCAGATGGCTGGACACGAACACCGTGCGGCCCTGCGCGGCCAGCGACCTCATCAGGTCGCGGATCCAGCGGACCCCCTCGGGATCCAGCCCGTTCACCGGCTCGTCCAGCAGCAGCACCGCCGGATCGCCCAGCAGCGCCGCGGCGACCCCCAGGCGCTGCCCCATCCCGAGGGAGAACTTGCCGGCCCGCCGCTCGGCCGCGCCGGAGAGGCCGACCATGTCGAGCACCTCATCGACCCTGCCGCGCGGAATCGCGTTGCCGGCGGCCAGCGCGGCCAGGTGACTACGGGCGCTGCGGCCCGGGTGGAACGCCTTGGCCTCCAGCAGCGCGCCGACCTCCCGCAGCGGCCAGCGCAGCTCGCGGTAGCGGCGGCCACCGACCCGTACCTGGCCGGCGTCGGGCCGGTCCAGCCCCAGGATCAGCCGCATCGTGGTGGACTTGCCCGACCCGTTCGGGCCGAGGAAGCCGGTGACCGTGCCCGGCCGCACGTCGAAGCTGAGCGCGTCGACCGCGACCGTCGGTCCGTATCGCCTGGTGAGTTCCCGGGCCTCGATCACCCGAACTCCTTCCGTCGTCGGTGCCTAACGGAAGATCACGCTAACCACGCGGCCTCCCGCGCGGGACCGGCTGACAGCCGTCTTCCACCTGGGGGATTTCCCCCAGCGCCCACGACCAGGCGATCGTCCGCCGCTGTTCTACGCGGCTCCCTCGTAGCGTGCCCGCAGCTCCTCCGTACGCTCCTCCGGCCACGGGCACACCTCGACGCCGCGCAGGTGAGCGGCGAAGATCTCCAGGTGGGTGTGCCACGCGGCGAGGGCCGTCGCGCGCATCCCGGCGGACCGCCCCGTCTGGGTCAGTACGACGCGGGTGCCCGCCGGGTGGCCGCCGGTCAGTTCCCAGCGCACCTGACCCGCGGGATCGCCGTCCGCGAGCCACGTGTACTCCAGGACCTGCCCCGCCTCCGCGGCGATCAGCGGGCCTGCTTCCACGTACGGGTTCGTGGCCCGCAGCGGCGGCGCCTCCCCGGCGGCCGGGTCGCCCTGCGCCAGCTCGGGCCACACCTCGTCCACCGGATGCGGGAGCATCCGCTCGAACCGGACGACCCAGCCGTCCGAGTCCTCGGTCGCCGTTCCCCCGTCTAGGCCGAACTCCGCGACGTACGCGTCGTGGCGGGTGGCGTAGTCCGCCGGCTTCGGCGCGAGCTCCGGCGCGTCGCCGGCCAGCGTCGACTCCAGGGCGCCCAGGCAGGAGTCCCAGCCGGTCGCGAAGCTTCCCGCCATCGGCCGGTCCGCGACGCCGCACGTGAACACCAGCACGCACCCGTCGCCGTCGGGCCGCAGCTCCAGGCGCAGCGGGTCGCCGTTCCAGGTGAAGGCGAACGTACGCGGCGGGTCCAGCTCGGTGATCACCCCGTCGCCCGGCTCCATCTCGTCGCCGGGGAACACGAATCGGATCTTCGCGCCCTCCTCCAGGTCCATCTCCATGGCCGCGGGGAACCAGTGGATCAGGTGGGCGGGATCGGTCACCGCCGTCCAGACCTTCTCCACCGGATGCGCCAGCCGGCGCTCGAACCGCAGGTGGTGGCGGCCGTCGATGGTGTGCAGGGTTCCGTTCACGTGTCGTCCTCCATGGTGTCCAGGTGGCGTTCGAGGGCGTCGAGCGAGTCCGTCCACAGCCGCCGGTAGGGGCTGAGCCACGCGTCGATCTCACTCAGCGGCTCGGGCCGCAGCTCGTACCAGCGGCGCTGCGCCTCCGGACGGACCCGTACGAGCCCGGCCTCGCGCAGCACCCGCAGGTGCTTGGAGGTGCCGGGCTGGGTGAGGCCGAGGTGGCCGGTCAGCTCGCCGACCAGGCGCGGGCGCTCCAGCAGAAGATCGAGGATGCGCCGCCGGGCGGGCTCGGCCAGCACGTCGAAAGTTGTGGTCACGGCGCTAACATAGCCCTAGGGTTATATGCCTGTCAAAGCATCTAGCCTGCTCATCGGAGGGTCGCCCGCGGCGGCCGTACGATCACCCGTGGCACTGGAAAGGGGCGAATCATGCGAGCGGTGACGTACGAGGAATTCGGCGGGCGGCCGGAGGTCCGCGACCTGCCCGACCCGTCACCGCCGCGCGCCGGCGTCGTGATCCGGGTGGAGGCCACCGGGCTGTGCCGCAGCGACTGGCACGGCTGGATCGGGCCACGACCCCGACATCGCACTCCCCCACGTACCCGGGCACGAACTCGCCGGCGTCGTGGAGGCGGCCGGCCCCGCGACCTCGGCCTGGGAGCCGGGCGACCGCGTCACCGTGCCGTTCATCTGCGCGTGCGGCCGGTGCGCGTCGTGCGCCGCCGGCGACCAGCAGGTCTGCGCAGCAGCAGACCCAGCCCGGCTTCACCCACTGGGGCTCGTTCGCCGAGTACGTCGCCATCGACAACGCCGACGTGAACCTCGTCGGCCTCCCGGACCAGGTCGCCTACCCGGCCGCCGCCGCACTCGGCTGCCGCTTCGCGACGTCGTTCCGCGCGGTGACGGTCCACGGCCGTGTGACGCCGGGCGAGTGGGTCGCGGTCCACGGCTGCGGCGGCGTCGGCCTGTCCGCCGTGATGGTCGCCGCGGCGTCCGGGGCGCGGGTGATCGCCGTCGACGTGTCACCCGGCGCGCTCGATCTGGCCCGCGAACTGGGCGCGAGCAGCCCGTCGACGGCGCCGGCGACGTCCCCGCGGCGATCCACGAGATCACCGGCGGCGGCGCGCACGTGTCCCTCGACGCGCTGGGCAGCCGGCAGACCTGCGCGGACTCGATCCTGAGCCTGCGCCGCCGGGGCCGTCACGTCCAGGTCGGCCTGCTGCCGCCGCGCCACCGGCGCGGCACGCGGTGCCGATGGACCGGGTCATCGCGTACGAGCTCGAGCGTCCTCGGCAGCCACGGCATGCCCGCCCACGCGTACCCGCCGATGATGGACATGGTCGCGGCGGGCACCCTCCGCCCGGACCGCCTGATCACCCGCACGATCGGCCTCGCCGGCACACCGGACGCCCTGACGGCGATGGACACGACCCCGCCCACGGGCGTGACGGTGATCGAGCCGCGTCTGTCTTGACGTCACCAACTCTTGACGCCTGGATCCGGCGGACAACCGCTACACCCTGGCCGCGCTGACTCCTGCCGGTGAGCGGGCGGCCGCCGAGCTGGAACGGTCGCACCAGGCGTACCAGGAACGGCTCCTGGACGGCGTCACCGCGCAGGAGCAGGAGGTCGTGCTGCGCGTCCTGCGGCACGTCCGCGAGAACGTCACCGAACAGGAGAACCATGAGCGATGACGTGCGTGCCGTGGCCCGGCGCATGTACGCGGCGTTCAACGCCTACGACCATGCCGCCGCACACGACATCTTCGCGGCCGACTTCCACAGCCACCCGCTGGGCACCACCGGGCCGGACAGCGTCGCCCAGTCGTGGCGGCGGTTCCACGAGGCGTTCCCCGACGCCCAGGTCGTCGTCGAGGACATGGTCGTGGAAGGCGACACCGTCGCGGTCCGTACGAGCGTGCGCGGCGTTCCCGGGCAGCGACCGACCATGCTGGAGATCTTCCGGGTGCTGAACGGGCACGTCGCGGAACTGTGGGGCCTGTCCTCCCTGCAACGCTCCTGACGGTCTCAGCGCAGGCAGTGTGAGATGGCCGGGGTGCAGTTGTTCGGGGTGTTCGTGTGCACGGCCGACCGCTCGATGGTGACGCCGCCCGGCGTGGCGGCGTCGAAGATACCGCCGCCGTTGTCTGGGGCCACCAGATCGGCCTTGTTCTGCCGTACGACGGTGCGGATCAGCCGGGTCCGGCCGTTCGTGTTGTTGTACACGCCGCCGCCCTGAGGGGCGGTGTTCGCGGCGATGGTGCTCTGGACGATATTGGTCGAGCCCTCGCCGTCGGTGAACACACCGCCGCCGTGGTTGGCGTTGTTACCGGAGATGACGGACGCGAACACCGTCATCACGGCGTCGGTCGTGCCGTTCCAGAGGCCGCCGCCGTTGAGGGCGGTGTTGGCCGTGACGGTGCTGTAGGCGATCAGCGCGCGGCCGAAGTTGTTCAGACCGCCTCCGGTGGAGATCGCGTTGTTGCCGGTGAGGGTGACGCGGTTCAACGTCAGGTCGCCCACGTTGGCGATGCCTCCGCCGCCGTTGCCGCCGAGGATGAAGATCCCCTGGACGCGGAGGGTGACGCCGGAGTCGACGAACAGGATCTGGAACGGCGGGGCGGCCGGATCTCCCTTGATCGCCGTGGACGGTCCGCCCAGGAGCACGGTGTGGCCGGTCCCGGTGAAGATGAGCGGGTTCTGGATGACGTAGGTGCAGTTACGGGCGAGCCGGATCACGGCGGCGCCGGCGGCGTTCGCCTGGGCGACGGCCGTGGCCAGCCTCGCCGCGTCGCAGGGCACCCCGATGACGACGCGTGCCACCGTACGCGCGCTCGCCGCCGCCGGTGCCGCCGCCACGGTCGCGACCGCGAGCATGATGCCCACCCTGCCGCCGGCCGTTCTCACGAGTGAACGCACGGTGCCTCCCGAATCACGTGATCGGAGGCCAGCCGAACATTCGCGGGGACCGGGACACGGCAACCGCTGAGGTTTGTTGCCGATCTTTGACCCGGGTTGGTGTGATCTTTCTCGGCCACACGCCTTTACATAGTAAGTTCAGCCACGTGGTGACGCCGGAGCCACGTGTCGAGGTGCTCGTAGGCGTTCTGGCGGGGTTCGGCGAGGGAGAGGAAGACGTCGTGGCGGGCGTCGGCGATGGGGACGACGGTGGTCTCGGCGCCGAGACTGCCCGACCAGCGTTCGATGTGGCGGACGTCGAGGACGGTGTCGGCGCGGTCGCTGGCCTCGGTGTAGTGCGACGAGTAGTGCGTCTTGTCCGAGCGCAGCACCAGGGACGGGACGCCGACGTCCAATCCTCGATGCAGGCGGGCGTGGCCTCGGCGGATGGCGTTGAGCCAGCCGACCGTGATCGGGAAGCCCTTGAGAGGCTTGAGGGCGAGTTCGAAGTCCCACTCGCCGGTGCCGCTGGTGTGGAGGGTTCCGCCGTAGACGCTCTCGGGGATCGCCAGCACCCGGAAGGGGCGTACCCGGGCCAGGACCCTCAGCGCCCATGTGACCGGGCCCCGCATCACGGGCTTGCCCTGGAGGTCGAACCACGGGCTGTTGAGCACCAGGCCGGTGACGGGTGTCGGCCGGCCGGCCCGGCGGCGCCGGTCCAGGTAGAGCGGTGCGATGAGGCCGCCCGTCGAGTGCGCGACCAGCGTGACCGGGCGGTCGGGGTGTTCGGCCGCCATCAGGTCCAGCGCGTGATCCAGCTCGGTGTCGTACTGCGCGATGTCCGAGGCGTAGTGGGCGGTCTGGCCCTCCCGGCGGGCCCGGCCGCATTTACGCAGGTCCAAAGCGTAGAAGGCCAGTCCGCGTGACGCGAGGAAGTCGGCCAGCTCGGTCTGGAAGAAGTAGTCCGAGAAGCCGTGCACGTACAGGACGGCACCGGTCACCTCCTCGGACGGCTTCGGGACGCGCCGTACGACGACCGCCGCGATCTCGCCCTCGCCGTCGGGGTCGGGGCCCAGCTCGAAGGTCCGCTGTTCGTACCCGGGGCCGAGGATGTCGGCCTGCCAGGTCATGTGCGCACCTCGGCCGGCCGGTCGGCGGGCAGCACCGGCGCGAGGGTCCGGTCGAGGTCGGTGCGCAGGGTGGTGAACGAGTCGAGGACGTAGTTCTGCCGGACCCGCCAGGGGCGGCGCTCGCCCTGGCGCGGGAACGTCTCGATGGAGCGCTGGACGTACCCGGAGGCCAGGTCGAGCAGCGGCTGCGGCGTCAGCTCCCCCTCGGGCCGTGGCACGACCGCGGCGTACCCCTTGCCGCGCATCCACGTGAGAACCGTGCAGACCAGACGGTGGGTCAGGTCGGCGCGCAGCGTCCAGGAGGCGTTGGTGTAGCCGATGCAGACGGCGAAGTTCGGGACGCCGGTCAGCATCGCGCCCTGCCACACGTACTGCTCGGACAGCTCGACCTTCTCCCCGTCGACGCTGGGCTCGATGCCGCCGAACGCCAGCAGCCTCAAGCCGGTCGCGGTGACGATGATGTCCGCCTCGACCACCTGACCCGAGCGCAGCCGGATCCCTTCGGGGACGAAACGGTCGATGTGGTCGGTGACGACGGCGGCCCTGCCGGACTTGATCGTCTTGAAGAGGTCGGCGCCGGGGACCGCGCACAGCCGCTGGTCCCACGGGTTGTACGTCGGGGTGAAGTGCTCGGCCACCATCTGGGGGTCGCCGAGATGCTTGGCCGCCAGCCGGGTCAGGAGCTTGCGCGCGCCGGCCGGGCGGCGGCGGCAGTACTGGTAGAAGGCCGTGGTGAACGCGATGTTCTTCGCGCGTACGACCTGGTGGGCGAGGCCGGCGGGGAGGACGGACTTGATGCGCTCGGCCAGCTTGTCCTTGACCGGCACGGCGCCGATCCAGGTGGGGCTGCGCTGCAGCATCGTCACGTGCTCCGCGGCCTCGTCGCCCTCCAGCAGCGACGGCACCAGCGTCACCGCGGTGGCGCCGGAGCCGATCACGACGACGCGCTTGCCGGCGTAGTCGAGGTCCTCGGGCCAGAACTGCGGGTGCACGACCTGCCCGGAGAACGTCTCGGACCCGGCGAACTCCGGCGTGTGCGGGTGCTCGTAGTCGTAGTAGCCCGCGCAGGAGTACAGGAAGCCGCACGTCAGCGTACGGCGCTCGCTCCCGTCCTGGACGGTCAGCGTCCAGCGGCCCGCGGCCGTGTCGAAGTCCGCCGCGACGACCTTGCTGGAGTACTGGATGTGCTCCTCGATGCCGTACTCGGCGGCCGTCTCGCGTACGTAGGACAGGATCGAGGCGCCGTCGGCGAGGGACTTCCCGTCCGTCCACGGCTTGAAGGAGTAGCCCAGCGTGTACATGTCGGAGTCCGAACGGACGCCGGGGTAGCGGAACAGGTCCCAGGTGCCGCCCAGCCGGTCGCGCGCCTCCAGGATCGCGTACGAGCTGCCGGGGCACTCGGTCTGCAACCGGTACGCCGCGCCCACGCCGGAGAGCCCCGCCCCCACGATCACCACGTCCACGTGCCCGGGGGAAGTCGTGCTGTTGACCATGCCATCAGTCTGGTGCCCCGCACGGACTATTTCTTGCCTGAACGCGACATAGTCTTATCCCAGAGCGACATGGGGAGGCGCGGTGGGCTACATCAGGTCCGCCTCCCTGCGCGGCTTCCGTACGACGGTCGCGGAGCTGGGCGGTGACGCGGAGCGGCTGGCGCGCTCGGCGGAGCTGCCCGCCGAGGCGCTGGACCGCGACGACGTCCTGGTCACCGAACGCTCCGTGGCCACCGTGCTGGAGATCGCGGCGCGCGATCTGCGCTGCCCCGACCTGGGGCTGCGGATCGCCTCCCGCCAGGGCATCACCCTGCTCGGCTCACTGGCCGTCGCGATCCAGCACTCCCCCACGCTCGGCGACGCGCTCTCGTGCACGGCCCGCTACCTGTTCGTGCACAGCCGGTCCCTGTCCTTGACACTCGGCCCCGACCCGGACGGCGTACGCGGCGTGGCCGGGCTCCAGTACGGGCCGGCGTCCGCCGCGGGACCGGTACAGGGCACCGACTGCGGCCTGGGCTTCCTGCACCGCACCATCACCTACCTGGTCGGCGGCCCGTACGGCCTGCTGGGCGTCGACCTTCCGTACCGGCCCGCCGCCCCACCCGAGGTGCACGAGCGGTTCTTCGGCGCACCGGTCCGCGTCGGCCGCGACGTACCGGCCGCGATCCTGCGCGTCCCCCGCCGGCTGCTCGACCACGAGATGGGCGAGGTGAACGAGAACCTCCGCGAGCTTGCCCTGGCGTTCCTGGCCGCACAGGCCCCGAGCGTGGCCTCGACGGTCACCCCCCGGGTACGGGCCGCCGTACAGGAGTCACTGGGCGCCCGCCCGGTCGAGACCCGCGCCGTGGCGGCCCTCCTGTCGATGCACCCCCGTACGCTGCAACGCCACCTGGAAGCGGAGGGCACGACGTTCGGCGGCGTGCTCGACGACGTACGCCGCCAAACCGCCCACCGCCTCCTGACCACCACCGACCTGCCCATCGGCCAGGTCGCCGGAATGCTGGGCTTCGCCGAACAGTCCGCGCTCTCCCGCGCCGCCCGCCGCTGGTGGGACACGTCCCCGCGCGACGTCCGCAGGTCGGGACCGCGCTCGGCGGCCTGACCGTCCCGGCCGCCTCGTGAGGTGGCCGGGACGGTGGTGGGTCAGTCGGAGTGGCGGAACTGCAGGATGGCGACGCCCAGCAGGGTCGCGCCCATGACCATGACCAGCAGGACCTCGACCGGGGTCGGGACGTGCCAGCCGAACCAGGTCACGCCCGGGTTGAAGCGGTGGAGCAGGGCCGGGCTGGCGTTGAGGTGGGAGAAGACGACGTGGCGCAGCGGGTCGACGGCGTACGTCAGGGGGTTGATCCGCGTCAGGACGCTCAGCCAGGCCGGGAGGCCCGACAGCGGGAACAGCGCGCCGGACAGGAACATCATCGGCATCATCGCCATCTGCATGATGCCGAAGAACGACTGCATCTTCTTGACGCGCGCCGCGAGCATCACGCCGAAGGCGGTGATCGTGAACGCGCCGATGAACATCAGCACGATCAGGAGGAGGATCATCACCGGGTTGTACGGGACGCCGGCGAGGCCGGCCAGGGCGATGATGATGATGCCCTGGAAGGTCGCGACGATGGCGCCGCCGAGGACCTTGCCGACGACGATCGCGCCGCGGCTGACCGGGGCGACGAGCATCTCGCGCAGGAAGCCGAACTCACGGTCCCAGACGATCGAGGCCGCGGAGAACATGGCGGTGAACATCACCGACATGGCGACGACGCCGGGGAACATGAAGGTCTTCAGGTTGACCCCGCCGGTGCTCGACATCAGCGACGACAGGCCGGTGCCCATGACGAGGAGCCACAGCACCGGCTGGACCAGCTGGGAGATCATGCGGGCGCGGTCGTAGAAGAAGCGCAGCAGCTCTCGGTGCAGGACGATCTTCACGGCCCGCAGGTCGTGGCGCGTGCTGCGGCGCGCGACGCGGACCTGGGCGATCTCGGCGACCTGCTGGTGGGTGTCGACGGCCATGACTCATCTCCTCATCAGGTGCGGCATCTTGTCCCTCGTCCCGGCCTCGGCGTCCCGGATGGTGGTGCCGGTGTAGTTCAGGAACACGTCGTCGAGGGACGGGCGGGAGACGTTCACCGAGCTGATCGGCAGGCCGAGCTCGCCGAACAGGCGCGGGACGAACGACTCCCCCGCGTCCACGGCGAAGGTGAGGACTCCCTCGTGCATGCCGGCGTCGATGTCGAACTTCGACTTCAGCGCGGCGATCGCGGCCTCGTCGTCGCCGGTGACGATCCGCACCCGGTCCTTGCCGACGCTCGCCTTGAGGTGCTCGGGAGTGTCAAGGACGGCGATCTTGCCGTTGTCGATGATCGCGATCCGGTCGCAGTACTCGGCTTCCTCCATGTAGTGCGTGGTGAGGAAGATCGTGATGTCCTCGGACTCGCGGAGCTGGTTGATGTACCCCCAGATCGCGGCGCGCGTCTGCGGGTCCAGCCCGACGGTCGGCTCGTCCAGGAACAGCACGCGCGGCGAGTGCAGCAGGCCGCGGGCGATCTCCAGGCGGCGCCTCATGCCGCCGGAGAACGTGTCGACCTTGCTGTCCTTGCGGTCCGTCAGGTCGACCATCTGCAGGACCTGGCCGATGCGCTCGTTCATGGCGGCCTTCGGCAGGCCGTACAGCTCGCCGTGGAAGCGGAGGTTCTGCTCCGCGGTCAGGTAGACGTCGAGCGTCGGGTCCTGGAAGACCAGGCCGATGTTGCGGCGTACCTCGTCGCGGTCGCGCACGATGTCCTGGCCGGCCACCGTCGCGGTGCCCGAGGTCGGCCGGATCAGCGTGCAGAGCATGCTGATCGTGGTGGTCTTGCCGGCGCCGTTGGGCCCGAGGAACCCGAACACCTCCCCCGGCGCCACCTCGAAGTCGATGCCTCTGACGGCCTCGACGTCCCCATATCTCTTCGACAGGCCCTCGACCACGACGGTCGATCCCGCCCCGCTGTCCGGGCTCACTCATCCTCCTGTGGATCTTCGGCTAGCAGACGATAGAGCGACCGGCGTGTGTCCGCCAGGATTTTTCGCGCGCCGCCGAGCTGCGCGGGCGTACCCGCCTCGGCCACCTGCCGCATGGCCATGCCGACCTGCCCGAACAGGGCCCGCAGGTCGACCATCTCCTCGCTGACCGACTCCGCGACGGCCGCCCAGGGCTGGATGACGTCGCCGTGGTGCTCGGCCATGTGCGCGCGTCCTTCGCCGGTCAGCTCGTACGTGCGGCGCCCGGCCTCCACCAGCGCGTGGACGAGCCCCTCGTCCTCGAGCTGCTGCAGCGCCGGGTAGACCGAGCCGGGGCTCGGGCGCCAGATGCCGTGGCTGCGCTCGGCGATCTCCTGGATGATCTGGTAGCCGTTGCGCGGCTCCTCGGCGAGCAACGCCAGCGCCGCGGCGCGTACGTCGCCCCTTCGGACCTTGGGCGTGGCGACCGGCAGGTCGTCGTTCTGGTCTCCCACAGAGGACCGGTTGCCCATCTCGCCCCCAATACCGATCTAGATACGTTAACGATATATCTAGACGGTTCGGGCGACAAGTTAAATAACGTCGCAAAGCTCGGGAAACATCGCGTCACCGCAGGTCAGCCATGCCCCGCGAAGCCCGCCAGACACGACGTACCCTGCGGTTTGAACAGGTTCAACTTTCCCGTACAGTGGTTCGTTGTGAACGTCGCGCTCGGAGTCACGGAACCCCTCGCCGTCCGGACCGTCACGGTCGCAAGGCCGGACGACCTCGTGGCGCGCCTGCCCAACGCCTCTCCCCTGGCCTGGGTACGCCACGGCGAAGGCCTCGTCGGATGGGGCGAGGCGGCACGCGTCACCGTCCCCGACGGAGAGAACCGCTTCACGTGGGCCCGCGAATGGCTCACCGCGCTCTTCGAGTCGGCCAAGGTCGACGACCCGCTCCAGATCCCCGGCTCCGGCCCGGTGGCGTTCGGGACGTTCACATTCGACGCGAAGTCCAGCGACCCCAAGTCCGGCGGATCGGTCCTCATCGTGCCACGCGTGGTCCTCGGCCGCCGCGACGGCCAGGCCTGGTACACCACGATCGGCGACGGCGCGGACCCGCTCACCCTGATGCGCCCGCCCACGGCGCCCGCCGGCGTCCGCTGGGCCGACGGCGAGGTCACCGCGACCCGCCACATGCGGGCCGTCGCCACCGCCGTCGAGCGCATCCGCGCCGGCCACCTGTCCAAGGTGGTCCTGGCCCGCGACCTGGTCGCCATCGCCGACGGCCCGATCGACCCGCGGATCCTGCTGCGCCGCCTCGCCGACCGCTTCCCGTCCTGCTACACGTTCGCCTGCGACGGGTTCGTCGGGGCCACCCCCGAGCTGCTCGTACGCCGGATGGGCGGCCAGGTCGAGTCGCTCGTGCTCGCCGGCACGATCGCCCGCGGCACCGACGACGAGACCCCGGCCGCCACGCTGTTCGCCTCCGCCAAGGACCGCGAGGAGCACTCCTACGCCGCCGACATGGTCCGCGCCGCCCTCGCCCCCCTGTGCGACGAGCTGACCGTCCCGGACGAGCCCGAGCTGCTGCGCCTGTCGAACCTCATCCACCTCGCGACCCCGGTCAGCGGCCGCCTCGCCGGCGAGCGCTCCGTCCTCGACGTCCTCGCCGCTCTGCACCCGACACCCGCCGTCGGCGGCACCCCCACCGACACCGCGCTGGACCTCATCCGCGAGCTGGAGATGATGGACCGCGGCCGCTACGCCGGCCCGGTCGGCTGGATCGACTCACGCGGCGACGGCGAATGGGGCATCGCCCTGCGCTGCGCCGAGATCGATGGCGCGCGGGCACGCCTGTACGCCGGCGGCGGCATCGTCGCGGGCTCCGACCCCGCCGCCGAACTGGCCGAGGCCCAGACCAAGTTCCGCGCCATGCAGTACGCCTTCGACGGCTGACCCGCCGCCGTCACCCCAGGCGGCCGATGAGCAACTCCACGCCGTCCAGAAGGCACCGCAGGCCGAAGTCGAACGCCTGATCCTTGCGCCGATGGCGAGATCGATCATCAGCGCCACCAGTTCCAGCTTGCCCGGCACGTAGCGGTACAGCGCCATCTTCGTGACGTCCAGCCGCTCGGCGACCCGTTGCGTCGTCAGTTCGGCACCCGCCCGGTTCAGAGGCTGCTGACGAGCGGCACCCGGTCGCTGGCGACGGTCGCGGACCTGCCCGAGTACACATCGAGCTGATCACAGCGCGCGCTCCTGGGCTTCTAGAAGCTCGTCACCGTGTTCGAGCGTCCAGCGGCCGAGCGCCGCCATCGGGCCGTCGAGCAGGCTCTGTCCCAGGGTGGTCAGGCCGTACTCGACGCGGGGCGGGGCCTCGGCGTACGCGTGCCGGCTGATCAGGCCGTTGGCGAGCAGGCGGTGCAACGTGTCGGTGAGGACCTTGTCGCTGATGCCGCCGATCGCGGTGCGCAGCTCACGGCGCCGGTGCGGTCCCGTACGAAGGGCCGCCAGGGCGACGGGATCCCACGTGTGGGCGAACAGGTCGGTGGCCGCGCGCAGGCGGCAGTCGGCGACGAGTTCGTAGCAGTGGTCGTTCGTCACATCGGCCATCATCTCCCGCTCGACGCGCACCGATCGGTGCGTGTCGTCTTCCTTACCTTGGCGGTCCAACGACTACTTCGGACAGGAGCGACAATGCGCATCGGGATTCTGGGCACGGGCACGCTGGCGGCCGCGCTGGGTGAGGGCTGGGCGCACGCCGGACACGAACTGGTGGTCGGCGGGCGGTCGCCGGTCAAGGCGCGCGAACTCGCCGGCCGGCTGGGCGGAGGCGTGCGCGCCGTCACCCCGCGCGAGGCGGTCACCGGGCGCGACGCGGTGCTGCTGGCGGTGTCCTGGGACGGCGTGGAGGACATGCTGCGATCGGCGGGCGCCTCGGAGGGCCTGCTGGCGGGGACGCCGTTGATCGATCCCACCAACGCCGTCGAGCACGGCGTCGGCGTGCTGCTGCCCGAAGGCGGCGACTCGATGGCGCGGCGGATCGCCCGGCTGGCCGTGGGGGCTCAGGTCGTCAAGGCCTTCCACCTGTTCCCCGCCGGACAGTGGACTCCCCGAAGTGGCGCGGCACCGGTGACGGTGGCGATGTGCGGCGATGATCCGGCGGCGCTGAGCGTCGTCGGCGGGCTCGTGCGCGACGTCGGCGGGGTACCGGCCGTACTGGGGTCGCTGGACCGCGTCCGTCAGCTCGAGGAGGTCGCGGGTTTCGTCATCGGGCTGGCGTTCGCCGGCTTCGACCCCGGCCAGGCCGTCCCGCGCGTCCCCTCGGCGTGAGGCCGCGGGCCTCACCGCGAATCGCCGCGAAGCCACGGATAAGGTCGGGATCATGAATAGATGGATCGACCTGGAGGGCGCGGTCAACGTACGCGACTCCGGTGGCCTGCTCACGTCCGACGGCGCCGCGATCCGTGGCGGTGTCCTCGTACGCGCGGACAACCTGCAAGATCTCACCCCCGGCGACATCCGGCGTCTCGTCTCCACGATCGGTATCCGGCACATCGTGGACCTGCGCAGCCAGGCCGAGGTCGACCTCGAAGGGCCCGGTCCGCTCTTCGGCGAGCCCGGCGTGACGATCCACCACCACTCCCTGTTCGCCGAAGGCGGCCGCAGGACCGACGTCGAGGCCGACACGATCGACGCCGACAAGGTCCTCCCCTGGACGGACCGCGAGGAGAGCGGCCCCGAGAGCGAACGCGCGGTCGGCCACTACCTCGGCTACCTCGACACCCGGCCCGACTCGGTCGTGGCGGCGCTGCGGGTGATCGCCGGCGGCCCGTCGCTCGTGCACTGCGCGGCCGGCAAGGACCGTACGGGCGTGGTCGTCGCCATCGCGCTGCACCTCGCGGGCGTGCCTCGTCCCGAGATCGTGGCCGACTACGCCGCGACGGGCGAGCGGCTGGAGGCCATCCTGGGCCGGCTGCGCGCCAACCCGACGTACGCCGAGGACCTCGACGCCCGGCCGGCCGACACGCACATGCCGCGGCCCGCCACGATGGAGAAGTTCCTCGCGATCCTCGACGAGCGCCACGACGGCCCGCTCGGCTGGCTGCGCCAGCACGGCTGGACCGACGACGACACGACCGCGCTCCGCGCCGCGCTCCTTTCCGGCCACTAACTGTCCTCAATCGGGCATACGGTCCTCGCATGCCCCCAACGCTGGACCGGCGCGCCCTGAACCGCGCGCTCCTCGACCGTCAGCTTCTGCTGCGCCGCTCCGCGCTGCCCGCGTCCGGCGCGATCGCCCACCTGGTCGGCATGCAGGCCCAGGCGCCGCTCGCCCCGTACGCCGGGTTGTGGACGCGGCTCGACGGGTTCGTCCCCGGCGACCTGGCGGACCTGATCGAGGGCCGTGACGTCGTACGGGTGGCGCTGATGCGCGGCACCGTGCACCTCGTGACGGCCGGCGACTGCCTGTTCCTGCGGCCGCTGATCCAGCCGCTGCTCGACCGGGCGCTGCGGACCGGGTACGGCAGGCGCGTCGAGGAACTGGACATCGACGAGATCGTCAAGGCGGGCCGCGCGCTGGTCGAGGAACGCCCGCGTACGTTCGCGGAGCTGGGCGCGGCCCTCGGCGAGCGGTGGCCCGGAGCCGACACGACGGCGCTCGCGCAGGTGATCCGCGCCCGCGTGGCGCTCGTCCAGGTGCCTCCGCGCGGCATCTGGGGGCGCGGCGGCCAGGCCGCGCACACGTCGGCCGAGGCCTGGCTCGGGCGCCCCCTCGACACCGGCGCCTCGGCCGAGACGATGGTCGGCCGCTACCTCGCCGCGTACGGCCCGGCGACCGTCAAGGACCTGCAGACCTGGTCGGGCCTGACCCGGCTCCGCGAGGTCGTCGAGCGCCTGCGCCCGTCGTTGCGGGCGTTCCGCGACGAGAACGGCGCCGAGCTGCTCGACCTGCCCGGCGCGCCGCGCCCCGTCGCGGAGACTCCCGCGCCCCCGCGCTTCCTGCCCGAGTACGACAACCTGCTGCGCTCCCACGCGGACCGCAGCCGCGTCATCGCGGACGAGCACCGCGCCCGCATCGCCACGCCCAACGACGCGCCCCGCCCGGTCTTCCTCGTGGACGGCTTCGCCGCCGGAACGTACACGATCACCCGTGAGCGCGGCTCCGCGTACCTGACCATCGAGCCGTTCGAGCCCCTGACGGCGGCCGACGAGGAGGCGCTCACCGCCGAGGGTGAACGCCTGCTCGCCTTCGCCGCCGCCGACGCGGGCGACCGCGACATCCGCGTGGTCACCTAGACGGCGCGCCCGGTCGCTACGTGACGTCCCAGCGGCCCGCGGCGGCGGCCTCGGTGACGTAGTCCTCGAACGGCCTGGCCGGCCGGCCGAGGGCCCGCTCCACCCCGTCGGTGGGAACGCCGCCGCCGCCGTCGCGGATGGCGACCAGGAGGCCGGTGAGCATTCTCGCCACCGGCGCCGGGATTCCGTCCGCGACCTGACGTTCGACGAAGACCTCAGGGTCGACGTCGGCGTAGCCGATCGTGCGCCCGGTGGCCCTGCCGATGAGGTCCGCCGCCTCGCCGAAGCCGATCGCCCGCGGGCCGGTCAGCTCGTAGACCTGGCCGTCGTGGCGGTCCTCGGTCAGCGCGGCCACGGCGACGTCGGCGATGTCCTCGGCGTCGACGAACGGCGTGCGCGCGTCGCCGGTGGGCATGGCCAGGGTCCCGCCGAGAACTCCCGGCAGCCAGAAACTCTCGCTGAAGTTCTGCGCGAACCAGGTCGGCCGCAGGATGGTCCAGCCGGCGCCGGACCCGCGTACGGCCTGCTCGACGGCCTTGAGGGGATGACCGTCATCGTCGGCGCCGGGGGCCGACAGCAGCACGACGCGCTCCACGCCGGCGGTGACCGCCTCGGCCACGAATCTCGGCACCCGCGTCGCGCCCTTCCACGTTTCGGGCTCCACGACGTACGCGGCGGTGACGCCGTCGAGCGCGGGCGCCCAGGTCGCCGGGTCGTCCAGGTCGAAGGGGACGTCGCCGCCGGTGCGCGACGCCGTACGGGCGGTGTCCTTCAGGCGGCTCGCGACGCGGCGGCCGGTCTTCCCGGTGCCGCCGAGGATGAGGATGTTCTTCATGCCGATCAGACAACCGCAGAGTGGCTTGGACGATCCATGGGAGAACGTCCTGGATGCATTTGTGATCGTCTAGCATCGTCGGCATGGACGTCCTCAGTGATCTGCTGCGGCGCGCCCGCGCCCAGGACGCGCTGGTCCGGCAGCTCATCCAGCGGCCACCGTGGTCGATCACCTTCGCCGACGCTCCCCCGCTCACGATCGTGGCCACGCTGGGCGGCCACGCGTCGGTCCGGCTCGACGGCGCGCCCGTACGCCTCGAAGCGGGCGACATCGCCCTCATCAGGGGAACCGGCCCGTGCACGATCGCCGACGCCCCCTCCACGCCTCCCCAGGTCGTGATCCGAGGAGGCAGGAAGTACGCCGTCGGCGGCGACGAGGTGCCCGTGGAAGCCCGGATGAACCTCGCCCCGCGCACCTACGGCGACGGCCTGCCCGGGACCAGGATGCTCCGGGGCGCCTACGACCTGCGCGGCGACGCGGGCGAACGCCTGCTGGACCTCCTCCCGCCGCTCGCGGTCGTGCCCGCCGGGCCGCGGACCCGCGCGGCACTGGACCTCCTCGCCGCCGAGGTCTCCTGCGACGAACCCGGCCAGGACGCCGTACTCAACCGCCTGCTGGACCTCGTGCTCGTACTCGCCCTGCGCGCGTGGTGCGCCGCACCGGGAAGGGCGCCCGCCTGGTACCAGGCGCTCACCGACCCCGCCGTCGGCGACGCGCTGCGCCTCCTGCACGAGGACCCCGCCCGCCGGTGGACGGTCGCCGCGCTGGCCGCCGAGGCCGGCGTGTCCCGCGCCACCTTCGCGGCCCGCTTCACCCGCCTGGTCGGCGTCCCCCCGCTCACCTACCTCACCGGCTGGCGGATGACCCTCGCGGCGGACCTGCTCCGCGACACCGAGGCGACCATCGCCGCCATCGCCCGCGACGTCGGCTACGCGGACGCGTTCGCCTTCAGCGTGGCGTTCAAACGCGCCCGCGGCCTCAGCCCGTCGGCCTGGCGCGGCTAGGGCCCTAGGGCGTGTCCGGTGGATCTTGGTGTTTGGCTGAGGTCGATCTTGGGGTCGGGTTTTGATGGGGTCATGGTGAGGCGTCATGAATTGACTGATGCGGCTTGGCGACGGATCGAGCCTTTATTGCCTGGTCAGTCTGTGCGGGGTGGCCGGTGGCTGGATCACCGTACGGTGTTGAACGGAATGTTGTGGAAGCTGGCTACGGGTGCTCCGTGGCGGGATCTGCCCGAGCGGTACGGGAATTGGAAGACCGTCTATGAGCGGTACCGCCGGTGGACGGCCGCTGATGGCACGTTCGATGCGATCTTGGAGTATCTGCAGGTCCATGACGACGCCGTAGGGCGTCTGGATTGGACCATCAGCATCGATTCCACGATCGTGCGAGCCCATCAGCACGCCGCCGGTGCCCGTAAAAAGGGGAACCCTCGGGGACGGAACCGGCATATCATCCCCAAGCCCTCGGACGGTCCCGCGGCGGGCTGAGCACGAAGATCCACCTGGCCTGCGACGGGCGAGGCCGGCCATTGGGGTTCGTGGTGACCGGCGGGAACATCAACGACTGCACCCAGTTCACCGATGTGATGGCCACGATCTGTGTCCCCCGCATTGGCCCGGGACGGCCCCGCACCCGGCCCGAGCGGCTCATCGCCGACAAGGGCTACAGCACTCGGGCGATCCGCACATGGCTACGAGCCCGACACATCACCCACACCATCCCCGAACGGGCCGACCAGATCGCCAACCGGCTCCGCCGAGGCCGGGCTGGAGGCCGCCCACCCGCCTTTGACCACAGCTCTACCGGCGCCGAAACGTCGTCGAACGCTGCTTCGCCCGCCTCAAGCAATGGCGCGGCATCGCCACCCGCTACGACAAACTCGCCCACCACTACCGGGCCGCCGTCACCTTGGTCTCCACACTGCTATGGATCACTCCTTGATCCACCGGACACGCCCTAGGCCCTAGGCGCCCATGGCCGCACGGACGGCCTTGTGGGCGGCGTCGCGCATGCGGGCGTGCAGGGCCGCGTTGGCCACGCGGTCCGTGCGTGCCTCCACGATGCGCAGGCCGTCCTTCGAGATGGCCCTCGGGACCTCCTCGACCGTCTCCAGCCTGGTGTACGGCAGGCCGTGCGCGGCGGCCACGGAGGCGATGTCGACGTCGTGCGGGGTGCCGAAGACACGCTCGAACGGATCGGGGAACGCCGCCTGTGGCAGCAGCGAGAAGATCCCGCCGCCCGCGTTGTTGATCACGACGATGGTGAGGTCGGGACGGCGGTCCTGCGGGCCGATGATCAGGCCGTTCTGGTCGTGCAGGAAGGCCAGGTCGCCCAGCAGGGCGTACGAGCGGTTGCCGTGCGCCAGCGCCGCGCCGATCGCGGTGGACACCAGGCCGTCGATGCCGCTGGCCCCGCGGTTCGCCAGGATGCGGATGCCGCGCCGCGGATGCATCGTCTGGTCGAGGTCGCGGATCGGCATGCTCGCCGCCGCGAGCAGCATCGAACCGCCGGGCATCGACGACACCAGGTCGCGGGCCAGCCGGGGCTCGGACAGCTCGTCGGACTCGTCCAGCACGGCGTCGACGGCGCTGCGGGCCACCAGGTCGGCGGTCCGCCACTCCTTCAGCCACGTGTCGTCGCCGGACAGCACCGGGATGTCGGCCTCCTGCGCCACCTGCGTGGCCGACCGCACCGGGTCGGGCCAGCGCGCCAGCGACGGCGACACCACGACGTGCTCCTCGGCGCGGCGCAGGAACGACAGCAGCGGGCGCGACAGGCCCGGCTTGCCCAGCGTCACCACGACCTCGGGCCGGTGCTGCTCGGCGAACTCCGGCACCCCCAGCAGGAAGTGGTGCGAGGACAGGGCGTGGTCGCCGTAGCGCGCGTTGCCGTTCGGCTCGGCGAGCACCGGCCAGCCGGCCATCGACGCCGCCGCGACGTAACGCTTCACGTTGACCGCGCCGTCACCGACGACGAGCACGCCCTTGCGGGTCGGCGGGACGTGCAGCACCGACCCCGGCGTGGCCGCGCGTACCTTCGTCCACGAACCGCTCGACCCGTCGTAGAGCGACTCGCACCAGGTGTCGTCGCCGTCGGGGATCAGCGGCTCGCGGAACGCGACGTTCAGGTGGACCGGACCCGGGTCGGGCTGCTGCGCGGCGTGCCAGGCGCGGCTCGTCAGCGAACGCCAGTACGCGACCATGCCCGGACGGTCCTCCGGGGTGCCGATCTCGCAGTTCCACCGCACCGCGGAGCCGTACAGCTTGACCTGGTCGATCGTCTGGTTCGCGCCGGTGCCGCGCAGCTCCGGCGGCCGGTCGGCGGTGAAGACGAGCAGCGGCACACCGGACTCGTGCGCCTCGACCACCGCCGGGTGGAAGTTCGCCGCGGCCGTGCCCGAGGTGCACACGACCGCCACGGGACGGCCGCTGCGCTTGGCCAGGCCCAGCGCCAGGAACGCCGCGGAACGCTCGTCGATGCGCACGTGCAGGCGAACCTTCGAGTGCTCGTAGACCGCCAGGGCCAGCGGCGCCGACCGCGAACCCGGGGCGAGCACGACGTCGGTCAGGCCGCAGCGCACCAGCTCGTCGACGAGCACGGTCGCTAGCGCGGTGGCCGGGTTCACCGGGCCACCAGCTCGGCTCGCGCGGCGGCGGCCCGCTCGCGCCAGGCGGCGCCGTCGATCTCGTACCGGGCCAGCGCGGCCTCGTCGACCTCAGGCCGGCGTACGGCGATCACGCCGTCCTCGGCGACCAGCGGATCGCGGACGACGTCGCCTTCCAGCAGGGACATCGTCGCCAGCCCGCAGGCGTACGGCAGCTCGGGCAGCGCGGCGGCCAGCGCCAGGCCGGCGGCCAGCCCCACGGAGGTCTCGACCGCGCTGGAGACGACGACGGGCAGCCCGCACGCCTCGGCGACGCGGAGCGCGGCGCGCACACCGCCCAGCGGCTGGACCTTCAGCACGACGATGTCGGCGGCCTCGGCGGCGCGCACCTTCAGCGGGTCCTCCGCGCGGCGGATCGACTCGTCCGCCGCGATCGGCGTCTCGACGCGGCGGCGTACCTCGGCGAGCTCGTCGAGCGTCGCGCACGGCTGCTCGGCGTACTCCAGCTCACCGAACGCCTTCAGCATGCGGACGGCGGTGTCGGGCGCCCAGGCGCCGTTGGCGTCGACGCGCACCCGGCCGCCCGGCCCGAGCGCGTCGCGCACGGCCTCGACACGGGCGATGTCATCGGATGCGTCCTGGCCGGGCTCGGCGACCTTCACCTTCGCGGTGCGGCATCCGGAGCGGCTCACGATGCCGTGCGCGGCCTCGGCGCCGACCGCCGGGACGGTGACGTTCACCGGGATCGAGGTCCGCAGCGGATCAGGCCATCCGTCGTCGGCGGCCTCCCGCGCGGCGGCCAGCCACCGCGCGCACTCCGCCGGCCCGTACTCCGGAAAGGGGGAGAACTCTCCCCAGCCTGCCGGACCCCGGACGAGCGCCCCTTCTCGTCGCGTCACGCCGCGGAACCGCGTGCGCATGGGGATGGCGAACACCCGCAACGGCCTGCCCCCTTGTCCGGAGATCTCACGTCCGCCCAACCCTATGGCCGTGCGGCCCGCAATGGTGCACCGGATCGGGAGGGACCTACTCGCGGCCGGACATCCGCGCGACGAGCCTGAGCAGAGCGGAGTGATCCAGGCCACCGTCACCCTGCGCCTTCGCCGAGGCGATCAGCTGCGCGACGGCCGCGCCGAGCGGGATGACGACCCCGGCCTCGCGCGCGGCGGCGGTGACGATGCCCATGTCCTTGTCGTGCAGCTCGACGCGGAACCCCGGCGTGAAGTCCCGCGCGAGCATCCCGGCGCCCTTGCGTTCCAGCACGGTGCTGCCGGCGAGGCCGCCGCCGAGCACCTTCAGGGCCGCCTCGGCGTCGACGCCGTGCGCCTCCAGGAAGACGATCGCCTCGGCGAGGAGTTCGAGGGCGCCCGCGACGACCAGCTGGTTCGCGGCCTTCACGGTCTGGCCCGCCCCGGCGGGGCCCACGTGCACCACGGTCGTGCCGACCGCGTCGAAGACGGGGCGTGCGGCCTCGAAGTGCTCCTCCGCGCCGCCGACCATGATCGACAAGGCTCCGTCGACCGCGCCCTTCTCGCCTCCGGAGACCGGCGCGTCGAGCACGCGGAAGCCACGCCGCGCGCCCTCGGCGGCCAGCTCGGCCGCCGCGTCGGGGCGGATCGTGGAGAAGTCGATCACGAGGGCACCCTCGCGGGCGTGCGCGAACACCTCGCCGAGGACGGCGCGGACGTCCGGTGTGTCGGGCACCATCGTGGCGATGACGTCGGCGTCGCGCACCGCGGCGGCGATGGTCTCGGCTCCCCTGCCGCCGCTCTCGGCGAACCTGTCCGTCTTGGCCGGGCTGCGGTTGTGGCCGGTGACGTCGAAGCCGGCGGCGAGCAGGTTGCGGGCCATCGGGGCGCCCATGATCCCCAGGCCGATGAAGGCGATGTTCACGCTGATCCTCCTCGCGGCAGCCACGCGAGGCTCTCCTCGGTCGTGGTGGTCGGCTTGTACTCCAGGGAGACCCAGCCGTCGTAGCCGTGGCGCCGCAGTGTGTCCAGGTGACCGGCGAGGTCGAGGTCGCCGCTGCCGGGCTCGCCACGGCCGGGCACGTCGGCGATCTGGACGTGCGCGATCGACGGCGCGTGGCGGGCGATGGCGGCGTCGAGGTCGTCGCCGTTGACGGCCAGGTGGTACAGATCGCACAGCCAGCCGACGTTGGGTTCGCCGACCCGCTCCATGACGGCGACTGCCTGGTCCGCGGTGCGCAGCGGGTACGGCTTGGGCCCGCTGACCGCCTCGATCAAGATGACGGCGCCGTACCGGCTCACGGCGCGCGGCGGCAAGCGCGAGGTTCTCCGTGGCCGTGGCGTCCTGCAGCTCCGGCGCGACGCCCTCGACGCGGTTGCCGTACAGGGCGTTGTGGCCGCGTACGCCGAGGCGCTCGCCGATGCCGGCGGCCACCTCGACGCTGTCGCGGAACTCCTGCGACCTGGCCGGGATCGACAGGACGCCGCAGTCGGGCCCGGCCAGGTCACCGGCGAACAGGTTCAGCCCGACCAGGCGTACGCCCGCGTCGGTGACCGCGCCCGCGAACCGCTCGACCTCGGCGTCGCCCGGCACCGCCTCCGCGAACGGCCACCAGAACTCGATCGCGTCGAAGCCGGCCGCCTTCGCGGCGGCCGGGCGGCGTTCGAGCGGCAGCTCGGTGAACAGCATCGAGCAGTTGGCGAGGTAGCGGGTCACGGGCGACTCCTCAGTAGTGCCAGGGGTAGGGCGACCAGTCCGGGTCGCGCTTCTCCAGGAACGCGTCGCGGCCCTCGGCGGCCTCGTCGGTCATGTACGCCAGCCGGGTCGCCTCCCCCGCGAAGACCTGCTGCCCGACGAGCCCGTCGTCGATCAGGTTGAAGGAGAACTTCAGCATCCGCTGCGCCGTCGGGCTCTTGGCGTTGATCTTCCGCGCCCACTCCAGCGCGGTGCGCTCCAGCTCCGCGTGGGGCACGACCGCGTTGACCATGCCCATCCGGTGCGCGGCCTCCGCGTCGTACGTGTCGCCGAGGAAGAAGATCTCCCGGGCGAACTTCTGCCCGACCTGCCGCGCGAGGTACGCGGACCCGAAACCGCCGTCGAAGCTGGCGACGTCCGCGTCGGTCTGCTTGAACCGCGCGTGCTCGCGGCTCGCGAGCGTCAGGTCGGCCACGACGTGCAGGCTGTGACCGCCGCCGGCCGCCCAGCCCGGGACCACGCAGACGACGACCTTCGGCATGGTCCGGATCAGCCGCTGCACCTCAAGGATGTGCAGGCGCCCGGACCGCGCGGGGTCGATGGACTCGGCGGTGTCGCCCTCGGCGTACCGGTAGCCGTCACGGCCGCGGATCCGCTGGTCTCCCCCGGAGCAGAACGCCCATCCGCCGTCCTTGGGCGACGGGCCGTTCCCGGTGATCAGTACGCAGCCGACGTCGCTGGACATCCGGGCGTGGTCGAGCGCGCGGTACAGCTCGTCGACGGTCTTCGGCCGGAACGCGTTGCGCACCTCGGGCCGGTCGAAGGCGATGCGTACGGTGCCGTGCTCGACGGCGCGGTGGTACGTGATGTCGTCGAAGTCGAAGCCCTCGACCGTCTTCCACGCGTCCTGGTCGAACAGCTCGGAGACCATGCGTTGTCCTTTCCTGTCAGCGGCGTCCCTGCGGAGGCGCGTCGCTCCATTCAAGCGGCTTCCTGGGATGCTCGGGCGAGGAGGTGGTCCCGTGGGGGTGCCGAAGCTACGGCAGGTGGTCCTGGACTGTACGGACGCGCGGGCGCTGGCGGAGTTCTACCGGCGGCTGCTCGGGTTCGTGTACCGGCCGGGCGATGAGCCCTCCGCGGCCGGCGAGGCGGAGGTCGACTGGCTCGTGCTGCGGGATCCGGCCGGAGGCATGGGGGTGGCGTTTCAGCAGGTCGAAGAGTTGCCGGAGGCCACATGGCCGGATGGCCCGCTCCCCCAGCAGCTTCATCTGGACCTGACCGTGGCCTCGGCCGCGGCGCTCGACGACCAGCACGAGCGCGTCCTGAGCCTCGGCGGACGCCTGCTGAGGGACCTGTCCGGTGATCCGGAGGAGCCGCTTCGCGTGTACGCCGACCCGGCGGGGCATCCGTTCTGCGTCTTCGTGAGCTGAGCGGCGAATCGGCCCGGCGCCTTTACGTAGTAAGGTTGAACTAGCCTGACCGGTGCCATGAGCCGATCCCTCCACGCCGTCCTCCTGCCACCGGGCCCGCGGCTCTCCCGCCGCATCGAGGCCGCCCTCGACGGCACCGGGCCCGCGATCTGCCCGCTCTCCCCCGACCTGCCGGCCGCCGCGCTCCAACCCGTCCTCGACGCCCTCGCCCCGGACGCCGTCGAGACGTCGGACGGGCTCACCGCCCGTACGGGCGGTCTCCCCACGGACGCCGCCGTGCTGATCGCCACATCCGGCTCCACCGGACAGCCGAAGATCGTCGAGCAGACGGCGGGCGCGCTGACGCACTCGGCGCGGGCGACCCTCGGCCGGATCGGCGCGGCGCCGGGCGACCGCTGGCTGTGCTGCCTGCCGACCCACCACATCGCGGGCGTGCAGGTTCTCCTACGCTCGGTGCTCGCGGGCACCGCGCCGGTGATCCACGAGCACTTCGACGCGGCGGCGGCCCTGGCCTCGGGCGTCGAGCACATCTCGGTGGTCCCGACCCAGCTGCGCCGCATGATGGACCTCGACCCGTCGGCGCTGAAGGCGTTCTCCTCGATCCTGCTCGGCGGCGCCGCCGCCTCCCCCGACCTCGTCGCGGCGGCTCGGGCGGCCGGTGGGCGGATCATGACCACGTACGGCATGAGCGAGACCTGCGGCGGCTGCGTGTACGACGGCCTGCCCCTCGACGGCGTGTCCGCCGCGGTGGGCGGCGACGGCCGGATCCGGCTGGCCGGGCCGGTCCTGTTCGGCGGCTACCGGCTGCGGCCCGACCTCACCTCGGCCGCGATGGACGGCGACTGGTTCGTCACGAGCGACCTCGGCGCCATGGAGAACGGCGTCCTGCGGGTACGCGGGCGCGCCGACGACGTGATCAACACCGGCGGCGAGAAGGTCGTGGCCGGTGAGGTCGAGCACGCCCTGCGGACCCACCCGGCCGTCGAGGACGTCGTCGTCGTCGGGCGGCCCGACCCCGAATGGGGTGAGCTGGTCACCGCGGTGGTCGTCGGCGCCGTGACGCTGGAGGAGCTGCGCGAGCACGCCCGCGCCACGCTTCCGGCCCACGCCGCGCCACGCGCGGTCGAAGTCGTGCCCGAGATCCCGATGCTGGCCTCGGGAAAGCCGGACCGGGTACGCCTGCGCCGGTCCCTCTGAGAGAATCCGTGACCGTGCTCGTACGCCGTGGAATCATCCTGTTGACGCTGGTCGCCCTCGGTGGCTGCGGGGGCGGCGGCAAGCCCGCCGCGTCGAAGCCCAGCCAGTCGCTGATCATCCCGACGCCCACCCCCAGCCCCACCGGGCGCCCACGCCCCGCCCGCCCCGGCACCGTCTGCGGGCAGGTGAAGACCGTCACGGGCGCGCAGGCCCGTGTGAGTGTCGTGAAGGGGCGTGTCACCTGCGCCGAGGCGATACACGTGTTCGAGAAGTACAACGATCCCGCCACCCCGGCGGAGGGTACGGCCGGCCTCGCCGTGATCGGTCACTGGACCTGCGAGTCGCGCGCCACCATTACCCGGTGCACACTGAAGGGGACGACGATCCAGACCCGTTCGTGACGTAGGTCGCCGGAGATCGATCCGCTCGTTCGGATCGCGCGCGGACGAAAGTTTCCGCTGTACGGGAACAAGCCAGACACAACTGCGCGTTTCCGATAGAGCGCGCACATGCCAGTCACGCACGTCCCGTGTCGCCGATATGACGAAGGGAGGGAGGTGTCCTCATGCCGCGTAACGCTGCTGCGGCCGCACCCGCAGAGACCGTCACGACGCCCCTCGAGGAGCTTCTCGACCGTGGCCGTTCCCTGGGGCACCTCTCACTTGACGAGGTGCGTAAGGCCTTTCAGGAAACCGGTATCACCCCCGCGCAGGGCCGTTCCATCATCCGTGAGCTGACCGACTCCGGAGTACTGCTGGCCAGCGGGGACAAGGCCAAAACCCCGCCCACCAAGAAGAAGGGTACGGCTGCTGTCAAGAAGGCCGCACCTGTCAAGGCGGCGGCAAAGAAGCGCGTCATCGGCGAGCGGCCGCGCGAGGAGCCCGCGCCCGCCCCGCAGCCGGCCGAGACCGCCGTGCAACCGGAGTCGGACGACTTCGAAGTGGACGCCCCCACCGACCTCGACGACCAGTCGTCGGTCATGGGTGACTCCGTTCACACCTACCTCAAGGCCATCGGCCGGCGCCAGCTGCTCACCGCGGCCCAGGAGGTCGACCTCGCCAAGCGCATCGAGGCCGGCCTGTACGCCGAGCACAAGCTGGAGAGCGGCGGCCGCATGTCCGCACGCCTCCGCGAGGACCTCCGCGCGGTCGTCGAGGACGGCCGCCGCGCCAAGTCCCACATGCTGGAGGCCAACCTCCGGCTCGTCGTCTCCGTCGCGAAGAAGTACGCCGACCGCGGCCTGTCCCTGCTCGACGTCGTGCAGGAGGGCAACCTCGGCCTGATCCGCGCGGTGGAGAAGTTCGACTACACCAAGGGCTACAAGTTCTCCACGTACGCCATGTGGTGGATCCGCCAGGCCATACAGCGCGGCTTCGCCGACTCGGCCCGTACGATCCGGCTGCCCGTGCACGTCCTGGAGATGCTGAGCAAGCTGAGCCGGGTGGAGCGCGAGATGCACCAGCGTCTCGGCCGCGAGCCCACGCCGGAGGAGCTCGGCGTCGAGCTGGACAAGAGCCCGGCGCAGGTCCAGGAACTGCTGCGCACCAGCCGCCAGCCGATCAGCCTCGACTCCACGATCGGCGAGGACGGCGAGACGCGCATCGGCGACCTCATCGAGGACACCGACAGCCCGGAGGCGTCCGAGCTGGTCGACCGCCAGCTCATGGCCGACCAGCTGCGCCGCGCGCTGGGCGTGCTGTCGGCGCGCGAAGAGAAGATCATGGCGATGCGGTTCGGCCTGTACGACGGCACTCCGCGGACCCTGGACGAGATCGGCAAGCACCTGGGCCTGACCCGGGAGCGGATCCGCCAGCTCGAGAAGGAGTCGCTGTCCAAGCTGCGGCATCCCAGCAACGCCCAGCCGCTGCTCGACTTCGCGAGCTGAGGCCTGTAGTAGCGAACGTCCGGAGGGGAAGGCGTCCACTTCCCCTCCGGACGTACGTTTTCCCCGATCAGGAGGAGTAGGCCTCCCATTCGGACAGCTGCGCGGCCGGCCAGCCCGTGTTGCCGGTGAAGGTCAGCCGCAGGTAGCGGCGGGTGGTGGCGGTGAAGTTGATCGTCACGCTGTTGCCGCTCGCCGGGTTGAAGGTGTATCCGGCCGATCCCGCGATCGTGGAGAAGCTCGACCCGTCGGACGACCCCAGCAGCGACAGCGTCTCCGTACGCGTGGCCCACGCCGATGACGGCGGTAGCTTCAGCACCACGCGCTTGACCGACACGGGCGCGCACAGGTCGAGCGTGATCGACTGCGGGAAGGCGTTGTTGGCGCTCTCCCAGTAGGAGTTCGCGTCACCGTCGACGACGTTGCCCTCGGTGTAGTTCTGCGTGTGGCTGCCCGCGGTGACGGATTGGTGCAGGGCCAGGTTCCCGCTGCTCGGCGTGCACGTGGGCGGGGTCGTCCCGCCGCCACCGCCGTACACCGGAGGCGGCCATTCGCCGCAGTACGGCGAGGCGGTGTACCAGCCGGAGTTGCCCGCGCCCTGGTTGATCGCGAACCCGCCGCCCTGGCAGTTGTAGATCGGGTTGGCGTAGCCGACGTGCGTCGCCTTGACGTTCGTGAACGACGCCGATCCCGGGGCCTGGAGCTGGAGGGCGAACGTCCCGGTGCCGTCGATGTTGACGTTGTTGAAGCTGACGCCGCTCGTGTTGCCCTCGATGAAGTGGATCGCCTCGTACGAGCTGTCCAGGATGTCGGTGTCGGTGACGTTGATCGCCGCGCCGGTGATCGGCCCGTTCAGCGCGTCGAACCAGATCGCGCCGACGCCGAACTGCCAGTTGTAGTCGGAGTTGCCGGCCCGGATCAGGGTGTTGCGCGCCAGCGTGAACGTGCCCGAGACCGCCGTACCGCTGCCGGCGTTGACGCCCGGGTAGCGGTTGCCGACGTGGATGCCGCCGCCGTTGGTGACGGTGTCGGTCACGACGTCGTCGGTGACCGTGATGTCCTTGCCGCCGTAGATCGCGATGTTGTTGGCCAGTACCGGGGCCACCACCGTGTCGAAGGTGAAGGAGTTCCCGACGTTGTTGTCGGTCTCCGCCCACATCGCCAGGCCGTCGTCACCGGTGTTGCGCAGGAACGTGTTGGTGACCTTGGAGTTGGTGACGCCGCGGTGGAAGTTCACGCCGTCCGCGGTCTGGTCGAGGATGCGGCTGTTCTTGATCGTGAGGTTGTTCATCGGACCGTCCATCCAGGCACCGACCTTGGTGTGCTGGATCCAGAGGTCGTCGACCGTGGAGTCGCTCATCGCGCCGCCGAGCCCGTTGACCTGGGCGTTGTCGTTGCGCTCCATGACCTCGCCCATGATCGCGAAGTCCTTGAGGGTGACGTTGCGGCTCGGGCCGCCGTCCGCGACGTACTTGCCGTACACACCGACGCCGTTGCCGGTCAGCACGCTGTACCAGGGACCGGCCCCGGCCACGGTCACGCCGTCCACGATGATGTGGTTGGTGACCTTGAAGGTGCCCTGCGGGATCCACACGGTCTTGCCCTGCGCCTTGCCGTCGTTCACGGCGTTCTGGATCGCCGCGGTCGAGTCGTTGTTGCCGGAGGCGTCGGCGCCGTAGCTCGTCACCGACAGCGAACCGCCGGGCTGCGCGATCGGGGAGCCGACCGTCTCGAAGTCGGCCAGGTCGACGGTCACCGGCACCGAACCCGAGGCCTGGATCCGCACCTTGGTGCCCTGCGCCAGCGTGGAGCCGAACATGGTGCGGGTCTCGTCGTAGAAGTGGTGCGGGTTGCCGGCGCCCGGGTCGTTGCTGAACGGGTAGCCGCCGTAGTACCAGCCGTACTTGGAGGTGAAGGTCAGGTCCTTGAGCTTGTTCCCGTTGACCACCAGGGCGACGGGCGTGCTCTGGCCGGTGCCCGCGGAAGTGTCGGGGATGCTGTACCGCACCGACATCGCGTTGGCGGCCTTCGGGAGCGTGAACTCCACGTACTGGCCGTTGTTGAGCGTGACCGCCTTGCGGCCGGACGCCTCCGACGGCAGGTGCGTGTAGACCCGGTCGGAGCCGATCACCGTGCCGTTCGTGGCGGCGCCCTCCGCCTCGACCTCGGCGAACGGAACGGTCGCGCCACGGCCCGGAACGTCGAACGCGCCACTCGCCGCCTTGACCTTCGTCGCCTTCAGCGGCCCCGCCAGCGCGCTGGTGAAGGTGAACATGACCGTGATCGTCGCGACGATCGCGAGGACCGCGGCGAGCGCTCCCGCCTGGCCTGGTCTCCTCATCGATGGACCCTTTCCGCATGGGCCGGGGACGCGACCGGCGCAGGAGCCGCCGTCTGGGGGTGCGGCGGCACCGGGCCCTTACGATAAGTTCGGCGACAGATTTGCGCAATAAGTCGATTTAAGTGCGCAAATTATAGACATGGCCGAAACGTGGGCTTGGGACGGTCGGGTGGGGCGGCACCGTCTCAGGGCGCGGAACCTCGCCGCGGTCGTGGCCGGAGTCCAGGCGTCCGGCGCCCACCGCGTCGTCGTGTCCGAAGCGATGATCTTCGCTCGGACCGGATGGCTGGCCTTGGACACGCCCTAGAGTTGCCCGACGTGTCCAACCCCTCGAATGCCCGGCTGCTGACGGCGCTGGCCGGTTCGCAGCTGCTCGTCGCGCTCGACTTCTCGATCATCTACGTGGCGCTTCCCGACATCGGGGAGAGCCTGCGGTTCTCCGGCGCGACGTTGCAGTGGATCGTCAGCGCGTACGCCATCTTCTTCGCGGGGTTCCTGCTGCTCGGCGGGCAGCTCGTCGACGCGTACGGCGGTGGGCGGGTGTTCCTCGCGGCGCAGTCGCTGTTCGCGGTCGCCTCGCTGGCCGCCGGGCTGTCCGGGGCCGCCGCGCCGTTGATCGGCGCGCGTGTCGGTCAGGGGGTCGGCGCGGCGCTGCTGGTGCCGGCGACGCTCGGCATGCTCGGTCAGGCGTTTCCGGCGGGGCCGGCGCGCAACCGGGCGCTCAGCGTGTGGGGTACGACCGGTGCGGTGGGGCTCGCGCTGGGTGTGACGGCCGGCGGGGCGCTGCTGACGGTCGCGTCGTGGCCGTGGATCTTCTGGATCAACCTGCCGATCGTCGCGGTCTGCCTGCTGGCGGCGGGCGGCGCGCTGCGGGCGCCTTCGGGCCGTGACCGCCGCCCGCTCGCCGTCGCCGGGGCGCTGCTGGCCTCGGCCGCCGTCGTCGCGACCGTTCTGGTCTTCACGGAGCTGGCGCGTACGCGGCCGTCGGTCCCGGTCGTCGTCGCCGGTGCGATCGCCGCCCTCGTGTCCGGGGGGCTGTTCGCCCGTGGGCAGCGGCGGAGTGACCGGCCGCTCGTGCCGCGCGCGCTCCTGAGCGTACGGTCGCTGCGCACCGCGTGCCTGGCCTCCGCCCTGTACATGGCGAGCTTCGGAGCCGAGTTCTTCCTGGTCACGCTCTATCTTCAGGACAAGCGGGGGTACGGCGCGCTCGCCGCCGGCCTGGCCTTCCTGCCGCTCGCCGGGACGATCGTCGTCGGCAACACGGTCGCCGGGGCGCTGGCCGGTAGATGGCGGCTGCACCGCCTGCTCGCCGCCGCGTACGCGACCGGCGCGGCGGGCCTGCTGGTCCTCGCCGTCGCCGCAGCGTCCTCCGGCGGGTACGCCACGGTGATCCTGCCCGGCCTGCTGGTGAGCGGGCTGGGCCAGGGAATGGCGTTCACCGGGATGTTCATCACCGGCACGCGCGACCTGCCGGAGGAGAGCAACGGCACCGGCAGCGCTCTGATCACGACGGCGCAGTACACGGGCGGCTCGGTCGGCCTGGCTCTCCTCGTCCTGCTCCTCGGCGAACACCCCGGCCCGCCGGCGTACGCCCTGACCTTCGGGGCCACCGCCGTGGTCGCCCTGGCCGTCCTCCCGGCCACCTGGAGCCTTCCCGAGGCGGCCGAGCTCCCCTCGTACTGAAAGTGCCGGGGAGCCGACGAACGGCTCCCCGGCACCAGGAACGACAGGTCAGTCGGCCACGGCCGCCTCGGCGGGCTCCGCCACGGCTTCGGCCTGTGCCTTCGCCGCCGCCTCCGCGCGCAGCAGCAGGGAGCCGGCGATCCAGCCGCCGATCAGAACGGCCGCCGCGCCGAGAAGCTGGCTGATCAGCAGGGCGTGCGCGAAGGCGTCGTGGACCTTGTGCAGAAGCGCCTGCGAACCGCCGGCCGCGGTCACGGCCACGGGGTAGGACTTACCCGCGGCCGAACCCAGCGCGCCGGGCGCGGTCTGGGAGAAGACCGCGGCCAGGAGCGCACCGAGGACGGCGACGCCGAGTCCGCTGCCGAGCTCCTGAAGGGTGTTGTTCACACCGGAACCCGTGCTGGCGCGCTCGCGCGGGATCGAGCTCATCAGGGCGTTGGCCACGAGCGGGCCCGAGATGCCGGCGCCGCCACCGAGGAGCAGGAGTCCGACCACCAGCACCGCGTAGCCGTTCCCCGGGGCGAGCGCCACGGTGAACAGTCCGGCCGACGAGCAGGTGACGCCGAGCGCGATGCCCTTGCCGACGCCGAGCGTCTTGAGCACGCGCGGGCTGAGCAGCATGCTGCTGGCCAGGACGCCGATGGCCATCGGGGTGAGCTGGGCTCCGGCCTCCAGCGGGTCGTACCCGCGCAGGAACTGCAGGTCCTGGGTGAGCAGGAACAGCGAACCGGCCATACCGAACGCGGTGAGGATTCCGCCGAACACCGCGCCACGGAACTTGGGGTTGCCGAACATCGCCATGTCGAGCATCGGGTCGGCGACGCGCCGCTCCCACCAGACGAAAACCGCCAGGCCTGCGAGGCCGAGCAGCCCGGCACCGGCGGTCTGCGGCGCCATCCAGCCGTCGTTCGGGATGGAGATGACCGCCCACACCAGGGACACCACCGACACGGTGGACAGCAGCGCGCCCAGCAGGTCGGGGCGCGAGTGCCCGGGGTCCTTGGACTCCGGCAGGAGCAGGCCCATGGCCACCAGTCCGACGACCGCGACCGGGATGTTGATCAGGAAGGTCACGCCCCACCAGAAGTGGTCGAGGAGGAACCCGCCGAAGACGGGCCCCAGCGCCATTCCGGCGGAGGAGACGGCGGCCCAGACTCCGATGGCGCGAGGACGCTCCTCGTCATCGAAGGTGCGCACCAGGACGGCGAGCGTGCCCGGCATGAGGAAGGCGGCGCCGATGCCCATCAGGGCGCGGGCGGCGATGAGGATGTGCGGGTTGGGCGCGAACGCGCCCAGCGCGGACCCGGCACCGAAGACCGCCAGGCCGAGCAGCAGGGCGCGTTTGCGCCCGAGCCGGTCGGACAGGCCACCGGCGGTGATGAGCAGACCGGACAGGACCAGGGTGTACGCGTTGAGCGTCCACTGGATCTGCGCGGTGCTCGCGCCGAGCTGGTCGGTGATGGACGGGATCGCGACGTTCAGGATCGTGTTGTCCAGAACGATGACGAACAGGGACGTGCAGAGCACCGCGAGAATCCACCATCGGCGGGGATCGCGCTGTGTTTCGGACATGTGAGATCTCTCCTGAGCGGGTGACGGGACGTTGCGAACGCGCAAGAACCGAAGAACGCCCGCTCGTCTTCATCCCGCCGCTCCGTGGGAATGGAGCGACGTCACGCCGAAGGTGCCCGTCTCACGGACCCAGCGCATGGGTCGAGAACGGAAGGCACGTACGAAACGTGATGAGGAATGGCATCACAGGACGGTCGGAGCGTGGTCCGAGGCCTGTATGAGGTGTGCCATGTGAAGACGAGGGGCGATGCCCGCAGGATCAGTAGATCATGCGCGAAGCCTCCCACAGGGCTTTGAGGTCAGTCAATTCGGCTCACCGGTCCACGAGATGGCACCACTGATGGGGATCGGAGGCCTCGCCACGGTGCAGTGCGGCCAAGGCCGAGGAGAGCCGGGAGGTGACCGGCCCCTGCGTCGCGTCCCCCACCGTCCACTCACCGGTCTCGTCGAGGACCCGTCCTACCGGGGTGACGCGGGCCGCGGTGCCGCACGCGAACACCTCGGTGATCCGGCCGGCGGCGCAGTCCTCTCGCCACCCGTCGATCGACACACGGCCCTCGGTGACCTTCCAGCCCATGTCCCGTGCGAGCGTGATGAGGGTGTCGCGGGTGACGCCGGGCAGGATGCTGCCGGTCAGCGGCGGGGTGACCAGTTCGGCCTGGTCGCCCTCCCCGTGGACGAAGAACAGGTTCATGCCGCCCAGTTCCTCCACCCAGCGGCGCTCCACCGCGTCGAGCCAGACCACCTGGTCCGCGCCTCGGCGGGCGGCCTCCTCCTGGGCCAGGTAGCCGCCCGCGTAGTTGCCGCCGCACTTGGCGGCTCCGGTGCCGCCGGGAACGGCCCGTACGTAGTTCTCGGACACCGCCACGGTCACCGCGCGGGGGTTCGAGCCGAAGAAGTTCACGGTGGGGAAGGCGATGAAGACGAACAGGCAGGCGTGGGCGGGCCGCAGGGCCAGGTGCGCCTCGGAGGCCAGCAGTACCGGCCGCAGATACAGGCTCCGGTCGTCGCCCTCGGGGATCCAGTCCATGTCCTGGCGGACCAGGGCCTCGGTCGCGGCGACGAACAGCTCCGGCGGCATCTCGGGCATCGCCATCCGCCGGGCGGAGGCCGCCAGCCTGCGGCCGTGGTCCCAGGGGCGGAAGACGGCAGCCTGGTCCGGGGTCCTGCGATAGGCCTTGAACCCCTCGAAGACGCTCTGCCCGTAGTGCAGAGACACCGTGGCCGGGCTCATCTGCAGCGGCGCCCAGGGTTCGAGCACCACGTCGTGCCAGCCTTCGGTGGTGGTCCACCTGGCGGTCACCATGTGGTCGGTGAACACCTCACCGAAGGCCGGCTCGGCGAGCAGGGCCCCGCGCCGGTCCGCGGGGACGGGCGCCGGGGTGGGACGCAGGGTGACGGCCGGGAGACCGGCGTCGGTGGTGTGCACGGTCATCGGCCGTCCCTTTTTAGCGGTGTGCGATGAAGAGGCGGCCGGTCGGGAAGGCGTGAGTGACCGCGCGGACCTCGGAGAACCCGGCTCCGCGCAGCTTCTCCAGCCACTCCTCCTCGCTGAGCAGCCGGCGGCGCATGAACTCGCCGTGGTAGTACGACACCATGGCGCTGAACCGGCGCTCACGGTCGTTGCGCAGGTACGGCACGGCGTCGGTGATGGCGAGGAACCCACCGGGCGCGAGCTTCTCGCGGCAGTTGGCGAGCACGACGTCGCAGACGTCCTCCTCCTCGGGCAGCATGTCGTGGAAGACGAAGCCCGCGTGGATGACGTCGGCGCCCTCAAGGAACTCGGGGTCGGTCGCCACGGACTGGATGTCGCGCTCCAGGACCGTGAGGCGGTCGGTCATGCCGGCCTGCTCGACCGCGCGCTCGGCCGCCCGGCAGGCGTCCGCGGCGAAGTCGAGGCCGACACCGGTCGAACCGGGCACCGCGTTGAGGACGTCGATCAGCAGGCGGCAGGTGCCCGCCCCCAGGTCGACGAGCTTCTTGGGCTTGGCGTCCACGATGGTGCCGAAGGCCGCGGGGTAGAAGGCGTGGGAGCCCATCCACTCGGAGGCCACGGCGACCTCACGGAAGTCGCGCAGGTGGGTCTTCCGCGCGGTCTCCCAGTCGGTGAAGAAGTCCCTGGCGTTCTCGACGAAGGGCCGGTTGGCGTTCATCGTCCAGGAGATGTACCCGGCCTGGTGCAGCACCGTGTCGAATTCCTCGCAGGCGCGGTAGCGGCCGGCGTCTTCCTTGGTGACGATGCCGGCCGACTCCAGCGCGTCGAAGTAGCGCGTCAGCGGGGGCTCGGGAAGGTCGGTGACCGCGGCGGTCTCACTGACGTCGAGGACACGGTCGCGCTTGAGGAGCGGCACCACGCCGAGCCGGTCTCCCATCTCCAGCAGGGCCGCCGCCGCAGCCAGATCGGGGGCGGGGCCGCTGGCCGCGATGCCCGCCTTGAGGTGACCTTCCGCGACTTCGTGAGATGCCATGCGCGTCTCCCATTGCTCATCGAGGTGCGACACCGCCCATAGCGGTGCTTACTACTGTCGGACTGTAGGTGCGGGCGATGACGTGCGGCTGACAGTGATCTGACGGCGCCCGTCATGGCGGAGCGGCCGGGGTCAGCCGTCGCGCCAGGCCGATTCCAGGGCCTCGATCTCGCTCTGGTCCAGGTCGACCAGGGGGAGGTCGGACGGCGTCCAGCCACCCGCGTCGGCTCGCTCCGTGTGGCTCACCAGGGCGGTCAGTGCACGGAGCCAGGTGGCCGAGAGGTCCGCCACGGCGTCGGGGGTGAGCAGGCCGTCCGGCCAGCTCCACACGGCGCGCAGCCGGGGCCCTTCCGCGCCGTCCAGGGTCACCGCGTTGACCTCCAGGGCGTGGCCCACCGGCATGGCGGGGTCGGCCCCCGCCCCGGCGAGTGCGCCCTCGTCGGGGGCGGCGCTCCACAGGGCGTCGTCGTGGCGGAACCGGCCCAGGTAGTTGAAGCCCAGCGGCGGAGCGTCCATGCCGGCCAGGACCGGCGCCGTACGGTCGTTGAGCCTGCGCAGCAGGCCGAATCCGGTGCCGTCCCCGGGGATGGTGTGCAACGCCTCTTTGACGCGTTTGACGGCGTCGCCGAGCGCGTCCCCACCGGCGAGGGCGTCTTCGGTGTCGATGTCCGCGAGGTCCAGGCGCAGGGGGAACAGGGACGTGAACCAGCCGACCACCGAGTCCAGCGGGGCCGAGGGGTCGGCGCTGTCCCGGCCGTGGCCCTCCAGGTCGAGCAGGACGTCGGCGGTCTCCCCGCCGGACCGGCCCGCCTCGTGGGCGAGGGCGACACCGAGGGCCGCGATCAGTGGTTCGAGGACGCGGCAGTGGAAGGCGGCGGGGACGCTGGTGAGCAGCGCGCGGGTCTCGGTGACGGGCAGTTCACCGGTGAGGTGGCGAAGCGATCCGTACGTGTCCCGCAGCGGGTCCGTCGGCCGGTCGCCGAGCCTCAGGTGGGGACCGCCGAGGACGGTGGTCCACACGGGCAGCTCGCGCACCCGTTCCGCGGAGGTCGCCTCCTCGGCCAGCCGGGTGGCCCACGCGGCGTACGGCGTGCGGTGCGCGACCGGCGGCAGGGGGCTGCCCGCGACCGCGGCCTCGCAGGCCGCGCGCAGCGCGGGGAGGATGACGCCCCAGGAGACGGCATCGACCGCGAGGTGATGCACCACGAGCGCCAGGTGCCCGTCACGGTCACCGGCGTCGAACCACACGGCGCGCAGCATCCGCCCTTCCTCGGGGGCGAGCTCGCCGCGCGCGCGGTCCAGCTCGGCGGCGCGTACGGTGTCGCCGTCTGCGGGGACCCGCCGCAGGCAGCTTTCGGCCTCGGGGGTGCCGGGGGGCGCCGGCAGGAACCGCACGCGTTCGGCGGCCGGGGCGGACGCGGAGCCGCGCAGCAGCCGGGTGCGGAGCGCGTCGTGGGTGTCGATGACATGTCGCAGCGCGTGGACCAGCGGCTCGGCTCCGGGGAGCGGGGGAACGCGCACCACCATGGTCTGGCTGAAGGCGTCCACCGGTCCCCCGGTGGCATAGAGCCAGTGCGCCATGGGCGGGCCGGGATAGGGGACGGTCACCGGCCCCGACCGGTCGGGCGTGACGGCCGTGCCGGTGTCGCCGAGCCGGGCGGCGAGAGCCGCGGCGGTGCGTTGTTCGAAGACGTCCCGTGTGGCGAGGGCGAGCCCCCGGGCGCGCAGCCGGCTGACGAGCTGGATGGCGATGATGCTGTCGCCGCCCAGTTCGAAGAAGTCGTCGTCCGGGCCCACGGCGGTCAGGCCCAGCACCTCCGCGACGGCGGCACAGAGGATCTCCTCCCCGCCGGATCGCGGAGCACGGGACACCTCCACCGGCGCGGCGTCCGGCACGGGCAGCGCCGAACGGTCCAGCTTGCCCTGGGGCGTGACGGGCAGGCCGTCCACTGTCACGAAGGCGGACGGGACCATGTACGCCGGAAGGCTGCCGACGAGGTGGCGGCGCAGTTCTCCGGGGTCGGCGGAGCGACCGGGAGCGGGGTCGACGTAGGCGACGAGGCGGCGGTCGCCGGGACGGTCCTCGCGGACGATGACCGCGCAGCGCCGTACGGCGGGGTGGCGGCCCAGGAGCGCGGTGATCTCCCCGGGTTCGACACGGAAGCCGCGGATCTTCACCTGGTCGTCGGCGCGGCCGAGGTACTCCAGAGTGCCGTCCGCGCGGCGGCGTGCGAGGTCACCGGTGCGGAACGCGCGGCTGCCCGGCGGGCCGTACGGGTCCGCGACGAACCTTTCCGCGGTCGCGCCGGGGCGGCCCAGATAGCCGCGTGCGACGCCGGCGCCCCCGATGTAGATCTCGCCGGGGACGCCGGTGGGGGCGAGCCGCAGGGCCTCGTCGAGGACCTGCACGCGCAGTCCGGCGATCGGCGCGCCGATCGGGACGACGGGCTCCTCCCCCAACGGCGCGCTGACGGTGGCGCAGGCGGTGGTCTCGGTCGGCCCGTACGCGTTGACCATGCGCCGGCCGGCGGACCAGCGTGCGGCGAGCGCGGGCGGGCATGCCTCGCCGCCGACGACGAGGGTGCGCAGGCCGGGCAGCGCCTCCGGCGGTACCCCGGTCAGGGCCGTGGGCGGGATCAGGGCGTGGGTGATGTGCCGCGAGGCGAGGACCTCGGCGAGGTCCGGCCCGGCCAGCGGGCCGGGCGGCGGGATCACGAGGACGGCGCCCGCCGCGTACGCCATCAGGATCTCCATCACCGAGGCGTCGAAGCTGGGCGAGGCGAGCTGCAGGACACGGCTGTCCGCGTCGAGGGCGAAGCGGTCGACCTGGGCTGCGGCGAGCGCCGGGATACCGGCGTGCGGCACGACGACGCCCTTGGGCATGCCGGTGGAACCGGATGTGTGGATGACGTAGGCGGGGTCGTGCGGGTCGACGGGCCGGGCGCGCTCGGTGTCCGTGACAGCCGCGCCGGGGATGGCGTCCAGGGCGCGCGTGGTGGCGGGGTCGTCGAGGACGATGATCCGGTCGGCGGACACGGGGAGGCCGTCCGCGTACTCGGCGGTGGTGAGGACGAGGCCGTCCGGGGCCACGTCCAGGAGGTACCGGACCCGGTCGGCGGGGTAGGTGGGGTCGACGGACAGGCAGCAGGCGCCCGTCTTGAGGACCGCCAGCCAGGCGGTGACCATCGCGGCGGAGCGGGTCAGCGCGAGCGAGACCGTCGTTCCGGCTCCTGCTCCACGGCCGAGCAGCATCCGGGCCAGCCGGTTCGTCCTCGCGTCCAGCTCGGCGTAGCCGAGGACCGCGCCGTCGGCCTCCAGGGCCGGGGCGTCACCGTGCGCGGCGGCCACGCCGGCGAACATCGCGAGCACGTGAGGGTGAGCGGGGGGCGACGGCGGGTTCCACGGGCCGAGCGCGAGCCGTCTCTCGCGCGGCGAGGTGAGGTCGACGTCGGTGATGGCCCGCGACGGGTCGGCGGTGAAGGCCCTCAGGAGGGTCAGCAGCCGTGCGGCGACGGCGCGGGCACTGGCCTCGTCCAGCAGGTCGGTGGCGTACTCGACGTCGCCGGTTATCCCCGCCGCGGCACCGTCGGCGCCTCGCCGCTCCACCAGGTTGAAGGTGAGGTCGAACTTGGCGGCGCCGAGGTCGACGGGCACGTGTGCGGCACCGGCGTCCGCCAGGTCGAGGCGGGGCTCGAAGTCCTGGAAGGACAGCACCACCTGGAACAGGGGGTGCCGGCTCAGGGACCGCTGCGGGGCGACCGCGTCGACCACCCGGTCGAAGGGGACGTCCTGATGGTCGTAGGCGGCCAGGTCGGTGTGGCGTACCCGCGCGAGCAGCTCGGCGAACGACGGGCCGCCCTCCGTGTCCACGCGCAGCGCCACCGGGTTGACGAAGAACCCGACGGCGTCGTCCGCGTCCTCTCCCCGCCGTCCGGTGGTGGGGGTGCCGACGACGATGTCGGTGCCCGCGCCGGAGCGGGTGAGCAGGGCGGCGAGGGCCGCGTGCAGGACCATGAACACGCTGGCGCGGTGCTCACGCGCCAGGGCCCGCATCCGGTCGTGCAGTTCGGGGTCCAGGTCGACGGGCACGCTGCCGCCCCGGTACCCGGCGACGGCGGGGCGTGGCCGGTCGGTGGGCAGGGGAAGCTGCTCGGGGGCACCGCGCAGGGTGTCGCGCCAGTACTCCAGCCGCTCCGGCGCCGGCGCTGCCGCCTCTTCGCGTCGCGCGATGAGGGCCGGGTGCGGAGCCGGGTGCTTCCAGTACGGGACCTGGCCGGCGCGGCGGGCCTCGTAGGCGCGGCCCAGGTCGCGCAGCAGCGGCCGCAGGGACCAGCCGTCACCGGCGATGTGGTGCATGACCAGCAGGAGCACGTGCCGGGGGTGGCCGTCTCGGGCCGGCGGCAGATCGAACAGCGTGGCGCGCACCGGCAGGTCGTACGCGAGGTCGAAGGTGACCCGGGCCGCCTCGGTGAGGTCGGCCGGCATCGTCTGCTCGGTCGTGGCGCGGGTGCGCAGCACGAGACGCTCGGCGGCACCCTCCTCCAGGACCTCCTGGACCGGCCCGCCGTCGGTCTCGCGGTAGCGGGTGCGCAGGATCTCGCGCCGGCGCACGAGGTCCCGCAGGGCCTCACGCAGCGCGTCGAGGTCGAGGTCGCCGGTGAGCCGGAAGGCGCACGGCAGGTTGTAGGTGGCGCTCGGTCCAAGGAGCTTGTGCAGTGCCCACATGCGGCGCTGGGCCGCGGAGAGCGGCAGGCCGTCCTGGTCGGGCAGGTCCGCGAGCGGTTCGGACGGGGCCGGGACGGTGTCACCCGGGTGCACCAGGAGGGCGAGCGCGGCGGGCGTCGGGGCGTCGAAGACCGCGCCCACCCCCAGTTCGGTGCCGAACGCCGTACGGATGCGGGCGACCAGGCGGGTCGCGAGCAGGGAGTGCCCGCCGAGTTCGAAGAAGTCGTCGTCGGCACCGACCGGGCCGGCCTCCAGGACCTCCTGGAACAGGCCGCAGAGCCGGTCCTCGACCGGTCCGGCGGGGCGGCGGCCCGCCGTGCGCGCGACGGGCTCGGGCAGGGCCTTCTCGTCCAGCTTGCCGTTGGGGGTCAGGGGCAGGGACGGCAGCAGGACGACTGCGGCGGGCACCGACTGGGGCGGCAGGGCGCGCGCCAGGAGGTCACGGATCTCCGAGGTGTCCGGGGACGCCCCCGCGACGGGCACGACGTAGCTCACCAGCCGCTGACCGGCCGCGTCCGCGCCCTTGGGCACGGTGACGGAGGCGGCCACGTACGGCAGCCGGGCGAGCTCGGCGTCGATCTCGGCGGTCTCGATGCGGAAACCGCGTAGCTGGATCTGCCGGTCGGCCCGCCCGAGGTGTTCGAAGCCGTGTTCCTCGGTACAGCGGGCGAGGTCGCCGGTGCGGTACATCCGGGTGCCCGGCGGGCCGAACGGGTCGGCGACGAAGCGTTCGGCGGTCAGCGCGTGACGGTTCAGGTAGCCGTGGGCCAGGCCCGCGCCGGAGACGTACAGTTCGCCGGTGCTGCCGGGTACGGCGGGCCGCAGCGCGCCGTCCAGGAGGTACATCCCCAGGTCGGCGAGGGGAACCCCGATCGGGCTGCCTGCGGTGGCCGTCTCGGCGTGGTGGCGCTCCATCGGCAGGTGCGTCACGTGCACGGTGGTCTCGGTGATGCCGTACATGTTGACGACGCGCGGGGCGTCCTCGGGGTGGCGCGCGTACCAGTCGCGCAGCATGCCCGGGTCGAGCGCCTCTCCGCCCAGGACGACACGGCGCAGGGCCAGGCCCTGCCCCAGGTCGGGGCGCTCGCCCTCCGTCAGGATGAGCTGCTGGAAGGCGGTGGGCGTCTGGCTGAGCACGGAGACGCCTTCGGCGGCGAGCAGGCGCAGCAGCCGCGCGGGCGTGCGGACGGTGTCGTGGGGGACGACGACCAGGCGGCCGCCGTGCAGCAGGGGTCCCCAGATCTCCCAGACGGAGAAGTCGAACGCGTAGGAGTGCAGGAGCGTCCACACGTCGTCCGCGCCGAACCCCACGGCCGGTCGCGCGGTGGTGAACAGCCGTACGACGTTGCCGTGCGGGACCACCACACCCTTCGGCCGGCCGGTGGAGCCGGAGGTGTAGATGACATAGGCGGTGTCGCCGGGGCCCGGGGCGGGGCCACCCCGGTCGGCGTCGGTGAGCGGGGTGTCGGGGAGGGCCGCGAGGGCCTCCTCGCAGGCCGGGGTGTCCAGGGTGACCCGCTGGAGCCCACCGGGAAGGCTCCCGGCCTCGCCGGTGACGGTCAGCAGCAGCGCCGGCCGCGCGTCCTCGACCATCATGGCGAGCCGTTCGGCGGGGTAACCCGGGTCGAGCGGCAGATAGCCCGCACCGGTCTTGAGGACGGCGAGCAGCGCCACCGGCAGGACGGCGGAGCGCGGCAGCGCGAGGGCCACCAGCCGTCCCGGGCCGGCGCCGTGCTCCAGCAGCAGGCGGGCCAGCCGGTCGGCGCGGGAGTCGAGCTCCCGGTAGGTCAGGCTCTCGTCCTCGGCGGTGACGGCGGTGTGCCCGGGCCGGCGGGCGGCCTGCAGCTCGAAGAGACGCGGCAGTGTCTCCGGGCCGCCGGTGGCCGGGGTACGTGCCGGCGCGAGGGTCCGCCCGGCCGCGCGTTCGCCGGGCGTACGCACGTCGACGCGGGCCAGCGGCCGGTCGGGATCCTCGGCGAACTCCTCCAGCAGGCGGGTGAACCGCTCGCGGTGGCGATCGAGTTCGGCGGACTCGTACCGCTCCGGGTTGGCGTCCAGGTCGACCGCCAGGGGGCCGGAGCCGGAGTCGTAGCAGGTGAACTTGAGGTCGTCGACGAGCCCGTTCGACAGGAAACGCAGCTGCGCGGGCAGGCCGCCGAAGTCCGCGGCGGCCGAGCGCATGATGTTGACCGTCGGGCCGTACAGCGGCTCCCGCGACCCCACGACGCGCAGGTCCCGCCGTAGCTCCTCCTGGGGGTAGCGCTGGTGGCGCAGCGCCTCGCGCAGGGCCCGCGCGGCCTCGCCGACGAGCTCGCCCACGCGGGTGTCGGGCCGTACGGTGAGCCGCACCGGGACGACGTTCGCCAGCATGGCGGGTGTACGGCGGGCCGCCGCGGTGAGCCGCGCGTTGACGGCGAGGCCCAGCACCAGGTCCGTGGCGCCGGTCATGCGGTGGGTGAGCGCCGCGACGGCGGCCACCACCGCCGCGGGCCGTGCGCTGTCGAACCGGTCGGCGAGTGCCTGGAGGGCGTCCGCCGGGCCCGAGCCGAGAACACCGCTGGAACGGATGAAGTCGCGTGAGGCCGCCGAGGGCGGGCCCATGAGGGACATCGCGACGGGCCGGTCGCGCATCACCCGCAGCCAGTGCGCGCGGTCATCGTCGTACCGCCGCGAGCCGCGGTACGCGGCCTCCTCCTCCCACAGGCCGCGCAGGGAGTCCGCCGGGCCTTCCGGGACCGGGGCCCCTGTGGTCAGGGCGGTGTGGACGGCGTCGAGCCGGCGCTGGAAGAGCCACATGCCCATGCCGTCGAGGAGCAGGTGGTGCGCGCGGTGGTACCAGAGGTGGCGGTCGTCGCCCACGTGGAAGAGCGCGTGGGCGAACAGCGGGCCGCCGAGAGGATCGGCCGACGTCGCGATGTCCTCGCGCATGTACCGCAGGGCGTCCTCGGGGGTGGTCCGCCCGTCCGGCAGCAGCAGCGGGAAGCGGTCCGCCGGGTCGAGGCGCTGGACGGGCTCGTCCCCGTGTTCGGCGAACACCAGGTGCAGGGCCTCGGTGTCGGCGACCACACGGCGTACCGCCTCGGCGAACGCGCCGACGTCGAGGGGGCCGCGGATGTCCAGACAGGCGGCGCCGTTGTAGAGGGGGTTGCCCGGGTCCAGGCGCTGGGCGTACCAGACACCACGCTGCGCCGCCCCGAGCGAGGCCCAACCGGTCGTGTGCGCTGTCTCTTCGAGCACCGGGAAATCCCCCTGGGTGGCCGGTAACGGGACCGGGCGCCGTGCCGGCCGCGGTGGCCTCGCCGTGCCGCCCGCCGACATCGTCACGGATCGCTCTGACGGCCTGCTGACGCCCGTCTGACGCTGCCCCGTGTCAGGCGAGTGCCAGCGGGCGGTCAGAGGTGCGTGCGCACACTGGCGTGTGCGGGCCGGATGAGCCCGCTGTCCGCCCAGTGCCGGTGAAGGAGGCGAACGAGCCGTGACGACGCGGCCTGAGGTCGTTAAGGGGGCCGTGTTCCCGGCCCGTTCCGTGCCACGCCCGCGGATGCGGCTGTTCCTGTTCCACCATGCCGGTGGGTCGCACCAGATCTTCCGGGACTGGGTCCGGCATCTTCCCGCCGACTGGGAGATCTGCCTGACCGACGCGCCGGGGCACGGGGTCCTGTCGGAGATGCCGGCGGTGCCGGATTCGGAGCTGCTGGTCCAGGGGTTCCTGGAAGAGCTTCTGATGTGGCTGGACCGCCCGTTCGCGTTCTTCGGGCACAGCATGGGCGCCCTGGTGGCGCACGAGCTGACGCTCGCCCTGGAGGCGGCGCGGCTGCCGCTGCCGGTGTGGCTGGGCGTCTCGGCGCGCGGCTGTCCGCGCTCCGCGCTCGCGCGTCCCACCGAGCTGCACCGCCTGCCCTCGGACGAGCTGCGCGCCGAGGTGACCCGGATGGGCGGGACGCCGGCGCAGGTGGTCCGCGACGCCGAGCTGTGGGACCTGCTCGAACCCATGATCCGTGCCGACTTCGAGCTCGTGGAGACCTGGCGTCCAGCCGCGGATCGCCGGCTGGAGGTGCCGGTCCCGCTGAGCGTGTTCGGAGGTACCCGCGACCCGCTGGCGACACCGGGCGAACTGGCGGGCTGGGCCGACTACAGCGAGCGGTTCGGCGGACGTCACCTGTTCGAGGGCGGGCACTTCTACTTCGCCTCTCTCGGGCGGCAGGTGCCGGTGACGGTCGCGCGGGAGGTACGCGCCGCGCTGGACGGCGTACCCGTCGGCCCCGAGACGTGACGCGAGGGACGGCCGGGCCTGAGCGGCCCCGGCCGTCCCTCGTCGTTCGCCGGGAGACCTCAGCGTCCCCAGTTGCGGTCCAGATTGTCGAGCAGGGCCGTGCTGTGGGCGCAGTAGGACTGCGCGCGTGCGTAGTTCGCCATGTACGTACGGAAGGTGTCGAGCGGCTCCACCGAGATCCGCATGGCCCGCCGGTTGGCCAGCACACTGGTGATGCCCATGGCCCGCAGCCCGTCGACCGCGCGGTCCACCGCGCCGTCGAGCTCCTCGGACGGAACCGCCTCAGCGGCGATCATGCGTCCTTCGGGGCTGTCGAAGGGGATGTCGCGGTTGAACAGGACGGTCTGCCGTGCGACCCCCTCGCCGACGAAGCGCGGCAGGCGCATCACCCCGCAGCCCGGGATGATGCCCTCACGCCCGGCCGGCAGGTTGGTGTACGCGTCCTGCTCCGCCACCACATGGTCCATGACCAGCAGGAACTGGCAGCCCCCGCCGATGGCGAAGGAGTCGACCGCCGCGATCCACGGCTTCTCGCGCGCACCGCGCGGCTCCGCCTCGCCGGTGAACGTACCGGGGTGGCCCCGGTACATCTTGTTCACCGCGCCGAGCTCCCGGTCGAGGAAGAAGTCGACCAGGGAGATCCGCCCCTGCCTCAGGTGGGTGAGGTTGATGCCGGCTCCGAAGACCCGGCGTCCGGCCCACTTGGGGTGGGTGGCGACACCTCCGCGCAGGACGCCCACGTCGATACGGTCGTCCAGCAGCACCAGGTCGACGGCCGTCTCCAGGGCCTGGTTCGACGCGTCGTCCTCGGCGTTGAGGTACCGGTGGTTCTGGAAGGTGACGTACCCGACGCCGTCCTTGTGGTGCACCGCGACGGGCCCGAGGTCGACCGCGCCGCGCTGGCGGAACTCCTCCAGTAACCGCAGCGCGCGCGTCCGTGGACGGGCCATCGAGTGCACCAGGTGGCGTCCGCTGACGGGATCGTCGAGCACGTGGGCGATGAAGATGCCCTGGTCGATCTCCCAGCCCTCTTTGGCGCGCTGCTCCTGAGCCCGGTCGGCGGCCAGGTCGTCCTCGCCGGGCACCAGGCCCGGGTAGCGGTCGGCGGCGGCCGACAGCAGTTCGGAGACCCTCAGCTCCTGCCGCAGGTCGTCCGTGAGCGACGCGTAGATCTCCCGGACGTGGTGCCCCAGGAACTCCTCACGTGCCGCACGCCCGTCCGCGAGCAGGAGCCGCGCCGTCCGCTGCTGGGCCGGCGTGCGGGCGAGGCTCCCCGGCAACCGCTCCAGGGGTTCGCGCACCCTGTCCAGCTGCGCCATCAAGGTACTGATGTCCTGTTCCAGGGGTGCTCGCGCCGTGGCGTCCACTGAAACCATGGTGTCCTTGCTCATTCCTGCTCAATCCGCTCGGGTGGCCGAGGCCTGCTCGCCGTCCATGCGTGCGACGAGGCTCTTGGGCCGCAGATCGGTCCAGGAACGCTCGACCCACTCCAGGCAGGCGGCGCGGTCGTCCTCCCCGAAGGCGGTCGTCCAGCCGGCGGGCACGTCGGCGAAAGCCGGCCACAGGGAGTGCTGTCCCTCGTCATTGACCAGCACGAGGAAGCGGCCCTCAGGATCCTCGAACGGATTGGTCATGGTCTGTACCTCCTGGTTGCGTTCAGTGATGGGCCGGGAACCCCGGCCCCGGTCAGGGAAGGTCGGCGAGGCGATCCGCGAGAACCGCGCCGATCTGCCGGATATGGTCCGGCGCGACCATCTCGGCGTGCCCGCAGGGGACGTCGTGCACTTCGACCCGCCCGGCGGTGTAGCGCCGCCAGCGTTCGGCGGAGGGCGCGCCGTCGACGCCGCCGTCGGTGGCGGCGAAGAACAGCACATCGCTCTGTACGGTGCCGAGCGGCGCGTCGAACATCATGCGGCTGCAGTGGACGAAGACGTCGGTGAAGGCCTCGATCCGGTCCTCGTCCATGAGACCGGCCAGCGCGGTGCCGCCCTCCTTGAGCAGCACGAGCACCTCCGTACGGTCCAGGTCCCGGTCGGCCGCGCGCCGCGGGTCCACGCCGGCCTCGGCGAGCAGCACCTGGTGGATGCCCCGCGTCATGGCGTCCCGCTGCTGGAGGTCGTCACCGGCGGGCCGTTCGATGTCGGGGTAGGCGTCCAGCAGGGCGAGCGTGGCGACCTTCTCGCCACGCGTCTCCAGGTGGACGGCGACCGCGTGCGCGATGAGGCCGCCGAGGGACCAGCCGAGCAGGTGGTACGGCCCTGCGGGCTGTACGGCCTGGATCCGGTCGGCGTAGTCGGCGGCCATCTCCGCGATGGTCCGCGGTGTGCTGTCCGGCTCGCTCAGGCCGCGCGCCTGGATGCCGTACACCGGCCTGCGGTTGTCCAGGTGACGCAGCAGGCCCGAGTACACCCAGCTGATGCCGCCCGCGGGGTGCAGGCAGAACAGCGGTGCCAGGTCGCCGCCGCGCCGCAGCGGGAGCATCACGTCGAAGGCGTCGGAGCCGTCGGACACTCCCAGCCGCTCCGCCAGCCCGGCCACGGTGGGCTCCTCGAACAGGGTGCGGACGGCCAGCTCCGCGCCGAAGGTGGCCCGGATGCGGTTGATCAGCCGGGCGGCGAGCAGCGAGTGCCCGCCGAGGGCGAAGAAGTCGTCGTCGACGCCGACCGACTCCCGTCCCAGTACCTCGGCGAAGAGCACGCACAGCATCTCTTCCTGCGGAGACCGGGGCGGCCTGCCGCTCTGCCCCTCCCGCAGCCCGGGATCGGGCAGGGAGCGGTGATCGACCTTGCCGTTGGGGGTCAGGGGCAGGCGGTCCAGCACCGTGAAGAGGCGGGGGATCATGTACTCCGGCAGCCGCTCGGTGAGGTCGGCGCGGACGCGGGCGATCAGCGCCGCGTGGTCGTCCGCACGGCGCGGATGCCCCGCGTGGGCCCAGACCGGCAGCGCCGCGGCCTCCGCCGTGGGCCGGTAGCGACCCAGCGGGGCGGCCGGGGTGTCCCGCTCGCCGGACGCGGGGGTGAACGTGACGTCGTACTCGCCCGCGTCGCCCGGTGAGGGCACCAGCGCGGCGTCGAGGCCGAGGCGCCCGGCGAGGAGGTGGAAGTCCTCGGGGTCGGGCAGGTCCGCGGGGGCCGGCTCGTGCAGGCGTCCGAGCACCACTTCGACATCGCTGCCGTTGTCCAGCGCGGTGGCGGCGGCGAGCTGACCGGCGACACGCGCGTCCGGCACGCGGACCACCGACACCGGCCCCTCTTCGAGATGTTCCGCGAGCCGCGTGAGGTCACGGACGTCCCGGCCCCAGCGCAGCGTACGGGCGGGCGGCTCGACGTCCGCCGCCTCCGGTGCGGTGTGGATGACGACGTCGAAGCGGAAGGCGCTCAGCTCGTTGTGGTGGACGGCGCGCTTGAGGCCCACGTCGATGGCGGTGACGGCGTCGATCTCACCGGGCAGCGTGGCGAAGAAGTCGGGCGAGAGCAGGAGCTCGTTCTCCAGCATCACCTCGCGTTCGACGGCGGTTCGCAGCTCGGCCAGGCTCATCGAGGTGTCCGCGCCGTGCAGGGCGACGGAGGAGGCGAAGATCCGGTGCCGGCGGAGGTCGCGTACGTCGCCGACGAAGATGCGGCCTCCGGGTGCCAGCAGCGGAACCAGGCCGCGGAACACCTCGACCGCGTACCGCGCGCCCGGGAAGTACTGCACGACGGAGTTGAGCACGATCGTGTCGAAGAACCCCTGCGGAAGGCCCTGCGTCTCCAGCGCCGATCCCGATCGCAGGTCGACCCGGTCCGCCCACTCCTCGCCCGCCACGGCGGCGCGCAGTCCGTCCACGGCGGCGGCCGACACGTCGGTGCCCCAGTAGCACTCCGACCGGGCGGCCAGTTTCCGCAGCATCAGCCCGTTGCCGACGCCGATCTCGAGAACCCGGCCCGGGCCCAGGTCGCGGATCCGGGCGACCGATCCTTCGCGCCACTCCGCCATCTCGGCCCGTGGGATCGGCGCGTCCTCATAGCTGCTGTTCCAGCCCGTGAACAGGTCGTCGCCGGCCTCGGAGTACAGGGCCTCGTAGAGGCCGTGCCACTCCTCGACGTGCTCGGCCTCGGTCGGCAGGTCACGATCGGTCGCCGCGGCCGCGTTGCCGTCGGCGGGGACGAGGTAGGCGACGAGCTCTCGGTCGCCGGGGCGGTCCTCACGAGCGACCACGGTCGCCTGGGCGAGTTCGGGGTGGCGGACGAGCACGGCCTCGATCTCGGTCGTCTCGACGCGGAAGCCGCGGATCTTCACCTGGCCGTCGACGCGGCCCGCGAACTCCAGCACACCGTCGGCGCGCCAGGCGGCCACGTCACCGGTCCGGTACATCCGCTCACCACCAACGGCGAACGGATCGGCCACGAAACGCTCCGCCGACAACCCGGCGCGACCCGCGTAGCCACGTGCCAGGCCGAGGCCCGCCACGTACAGGTCACCGCGCACACCCACCGGGACCGGACGCAGCGCGGCGTCCAGCACGTACAGGCGTGTGCCGGCCATCGGGCGGCCCAGCGGGACGGTGTTCTCCACCTGGTGCGGATGGCGCATCGGGTACTGAGTGGTGCACAGGGTGATCTCGGTCGGGCCGTAGATGGCGGTGACCGTGGTTCCGGTGCAGGTGTCGAGGACCCTCTGCACGGCGGCCGGGGAGACCACGTCGCCGCCGGTCCACACCTCGCGTACGCCGGCGAAGCTCTCGGGGCGTTCCTCGGCGATCAGGCGGAACAGGCCGGCGGTGTACAGGACGCCGGTGACCTCCTCCTCGACCATGACCCGCTCCAGGGTGCCGAGGTCCAGTTCGCCGGCCGGCGGGACGACCACGCGGTGGCCGTTGAGCAGGGGCGCCCACAGCTCGAACGTCGAGGGGTCGAAGGCGTACGGGGAGTGCATCAGCACCCGTTCGGCGGGGCACTCCGGGTTCCGGCAGGAGGAGGCGCCCTCCTCGTACGTGCCGTGCCAGACCGGGTCGTGGCCGAGGGCGAGGACGTCCCGGTGGGTGATCTCCACGCCCTTGGGCTCGCCCGTCGACCCGGAGGTGAACATGACGTACGCGAGGTGTTCGGGGTGGCCGGGGACTCCGGGGTCGGCGGCCGGGCGGGCGGCGAGGGCCGGCTCGTCGTCGACGACCACGATGGGCCCGTCGTACCGCGTCTCGCGGTCGCGCATGGCGCGGTCGGTGAGCAGGACGCGGGCGTCGGTCCGGTTGAGCGCCATGTGGGTCCAGGCCGCCGGGTAGCCCGTGTGCAGCGGGACGTAGACGCAGCCTGCCTTGATGATGGCCAGGATCGACACGACCAGGTCCGCGGAGCGTTCCTGGAGGATGCCGACCGCGGTCTGCGGCCGGGCGCCCAGCGCGATGAGGTGGTGCGCCAGGCGGTTGGCCCGTTCGTCGAGCTCCCGGTAGGTGACGCTCAGCCCGTCGGCGCGCAGCGCGACGGCGTCGGGCACGGCCTCGACCCGGGCGCGGAAGGCCTCCTGGAGGCCGTTCGAAACCGGGGCCGCCGAGGGCGGGGTCTCGTTCCACTCGGACAGCGTCCGCCGGCGCTCGCCCTCGGCGAGGATCTCCAGGGCGCCGACCGTACGGTCGGGGTCGTCCACCGCGGCCTGGAGCAGCCGGACCAGGCGCTCCAGCAGGATGACGACGGTCTCGCCTTCGAAGAGGTCGGCGCTGTACTCGGCCATGACGTCCAGCCCGTCCGGCTCGCCGCCGTCGGTGTGGCGTTCGTAGCAGAACAGCGACAGGTCGAACCGGGAGGCGCCCGCGGTCAGCGGGACGTACTCGGCCCTGGTCTCGGCGAGCCGGAAGTCGGCGTCGGCCATGTTCTGCAGGGCCAGGACGACCTGGACGAGCGGGTTGCGGGACAGGGAGCGGGTGGGGTTCATGACCTCCACCAGGCGCTCGAAGGGCACGTCCTGGTGCGCGTACGCGGCCAGGTCCCCTTCGCGGACCCGGCCGACCAGGTCGCGGAACGACGGGTCACCCGAGACGTCGGTGCGCAGCACCAGGGTGTTCACGAAGAACCCGACGAGGTCGTCCAGTGCCTCGTCCGTACGGCCCGCCACCGGCGAGCCCAGCGCGATGTCGGTGCCGGCGCCCAGGCGGGACAGCAACGCCACGAGGCCCGCCTGCACGACCATGAACAGCGTCGCGGAGGCGTCCCGAGCCAGCCCCACGAGCGCCCGGTGCAGCTCCTCGTTCACCCGGAACGTGGTGGAGCCGCCCCGATGGGTGAAGACCGCGGGGCGCGGACGGTCGGCGGGGATCTCCAGCTGGTCGGGCAGGTCCGCCAGCCGCTCGCGCCAGTACGCGAGCTGCCGGGCCATCTCACTGCCCGCGTCGGACTCCTCCCCCAGGTAGTCCCGCTGCCACACGGCGAAGTCCGCGTACTGAACCGGCAGCGCGCCCTGCTCAGGAGCACGCCCCTCGCACCGCGCCCGGTACGCCAGCGCCAGGTCACGGCCCAACGGCGCCAGCGACCACCCGTCACCGGCGATGTGGTGCAGCGTCAGCAGGAGCACGAACCGGTCCTCGCCGAGGACGAACAGGTCGGCCCGCAGCGGGATCTCGGCCGCCAGGTCGAAGGGATGGCGGGCGGCGTCGCGCAGTTGCTCGTCGAGCAGCGCCTCGTCGATCGTCCGTACGTCCAGCACGGGTACGGCGGTCTCCGGCGTGAGGATCCGTCCGGCCGGGTCGCCGTCGGTGCCCGGGTAGACGGTGCGGAGCACCTCGTGCCGCGCCACCACGTCATGCAGGGCCTGGCGCAGCGCGTCCGGGTCCACCGGGCCGTCCAGCCTCAGTGCCAGCGGGATGTTGTAGGTGGGGGCCGCGCCCTCCATCTGGTCCAGGAACCACAGGCGGCTCTGGGCGAACGACAGCGGGCCGTCGCCGTCGGCGCGGTCGGCGGGCCGTAGCCGCAGGCGGGCGGTGGTGGCGGTGTCGAGGTGCCGCACCAGACCCGCGGGCGTCGGGCTGTCGAACAACGCCCGTACGGGCAGCTCGACACCGAACACCGAACGCACCCGGGACACCAGACGGGTCGCCAGCAGCGAGTGCCCACCGGCGACGAAGAAGTCGTCATCGGCCGACACCGAGGTGAGGCCGAGCACCTCGGCGAAGAGACCGCACAGGATCTCCTCGCGCGGCGACCGGGCCACCCGGCCACGGCCACCGCCGGAGAACTCCGGCACCGGCAGCGCGGCACGATCCAGCTTCCCGTTCGCCAGCAACGGCAACCGCTCCAGCACCACGAACGCCGCCGGGACGATCGAGGCGGGAAGGATGTCGACGGCGCGGGCGCGCAGCTCGTCGGAGGTGAGATCGTCGGCGTCCCGCCCGACGACGTAGGCGACGAGGCGCTTCTCGCCCTCCGGGTCGCGGTGCGTGGTGACGACGGTCTCGGCGACCTCCGGAAGCGTGTCCAGGGCCGTCTCGATCTCGCCCGGTTCGACGCGGACGCCTCTGATCTTGACCTGGTCGTCGGACCGGCCCAGGTACTCGACCTGGCCGTCGGCCGTCCAGCGGGCCAGGTCACCGGTCCGGTACATGCGCGTGGACGGCGGGCCGAAGGGGTTGGCGACGAACCGCTGCGCGGTGAGCGCGGGCTGCCCCAGGTAGCCGCGGGCGAGGTGGAGTTCGCCGGCGAGGTAGAGCTCCCCACCGAACCCGGCGGCAGCGGGCGCAGCGTGGCGTCCAGGATGTGGGTGGTGACGTTGCGCAGCGGCGAGCCGATCGTCGGCTGCCCGTCGTCCTGCGGCTCCACGACGGCGCGGGTCGCGTACACGGTGGCCTCGGTCGGGCCGTAGACGTTGAGGACGCGGCAGCCGGGGAGGGCCGCGCGGGTGGCGCGGACCAGCCGGGCGGTCAGCGCCTCTCCCGCGTACAGCAGGGTGTCGGGGCGCAGCGGGACGTCCTCGCCGTCGAGCAGCGCGGCCATGGCCGACGGCACGGTGCTCAGCAGCCCACCGGTCCGGTCGCCGTCCTGGGCGAACGCCAGGACGTCGTCGGCCAGGTCGACGCGCCCGCCGCAGAGCAGCGGGGCGAACAGCTCGAACACCGAGACGTCGAAGCTGAGCGAGGTGGTGGCGGCGACGGCCGCCAGTTCCTCGGCGCCCAGCTCGGCCGCGGCCCAGGCCGCGAGGTCGCCGACGTTGCGCTGGGGCACCACGACAGCCTTGGGGCGCCCGGTGGAGCCGGAGGTGAAGATGGCGTACGCGGCGTTGCCGGGGGTCGAGGGCCGGACCCGGTCGGCGTCGGTGAGGTCCTCGGCGGACAGCCGGGCCACGGCGTCACGGACGGCCGGGTCGTCCAGGGCCGTGCACGGAAAACCGTCCGGCAGGGCGAAGGAGAAGTCCCGTGTGGTCAGGACGTGCGCCGGCGCTGCGTCGTCCAGCATCAGCGCGATCCGCTGCTCCGGGTAGTCCGGGTCCAGCGGCAGGTAGGCGGCGCCGGCCTTGAGCACGGCGAGGACGGCGACGACCATGTCCGTGGTGCGGGGCAGGGCGATGCCCACCAGGTCCTCGGTGCCGACTCCCGCCGCGGCCAGATGCCGGGCGAGCCGGTTGGCGCGGGCGTTCAGGTCGGCGTACGTGGTGTCGGCGCCTCCGTGCCGGACGGCGACGCCCTGCGGAGTGCGGGTGACCTGGGCCTGGAAGAGGTCGGCCAGGGTGGACTCAACGGCCTCGGCGGCCGTGTCGTTCCACCGCTGGAGGTCGTGGCGCTCGCGGGTGCTGAGCAGGTCCGCGGCGCTGACCGGCCGGTCCGGGTGGGCGGCCATCTCCCGCAGAGCGCAGACCAGACGGTCCGCGATGGCCTGGGCGGTGCCGTGGTCGAAGAGGTCGGTGCTGTACTCCAGCACGCCGTCCACGCCACGTGCCGCGCCGTCGTCACCTCGGCGCTCGCGCAGGTGGAAGGAGAGGTCGAACTTCGAGACGCCGATGTCGAGCGGCTCCGGGCTCACGCGCAGGCCGGGCAGTCCGATCTCGGCGCGCGGCATGTTCTGCAGGGCGAGAAGGACCTGGACGAGCGGGTTGCGCGACAGGGAACGGGTGGGGTTCAGGACCTCGACCAGGCGCTCGAAGGGAACGTCCTGGTGCGCGTACGCCGCCAGATCCCCCTCACGGACCCGGCCGACCAGCTCACGGAACGACGGGTCACCCGAGACGTCCGTACGCAGCACCAGCGTGTTCACGAAGAACCCGACCAGCTCGTCCAGCGCCTCATCCGTACGGCCCGCCACCGGCGAACCCAACGCGATGTCCGTCCCCGCACCCAACCGTGAGAGCAACGCGGCGAGACCGGCCTGCACGACCATGAACAGCGTCGCTGAGGCGTCCCGTGCCAACCCGACGAGCGCCTGGTGCAGCCCCTCGTCCATCCGGAAGCGGATCAGGGCGCCGTCGTAGCCGGCGACGGCCGGGCGAGGACGGTCCGCCGGCAGGGGCAGCTCGTCCGGGAGCCCGCCGAGGGCCTGCTTCCAGTAGCCGAGCTGGCGGGCGAGTTCGCTGTCGGGGTCGTCCTCCTGGCCCAGGAGCCGGCGCTGCCACAGCGCGTAGTCGGCGTACTGCACCGGCAGCGGCGACCACTCCGGAGGAGCGGACGCGAGCCGCGCCTGGTACGCCGTCATCAGGTCCTGTGCCAGCGGTGCCATGGACCAGCCGTCGCCGGCGATGTGGTGCACCGTGAGCAGCAGGACGCACTCGGTCGGCGCGCTGCGGAACAGGTGGGCGCGTACGGGCAGCTCGCCGGCGAGGTCGAAGCCCCGCCGGCCCGCGTCGGTGAGAGCGGCCTGGAGGTCGTCCTCGGTCGTCGGCACGACCGTGAACGGCACGTTGACCGCGTCGGCCGGAAGGATGTGCTGGCGGGGTTCCCCGTCCCGGTCGGGGAAGACGGTGCGCAGCACCTCGTGCCGCGCCACGACGTCGTCGAGCGCGCGGCTCAGGGCGTCCTGGTCGAGGCGTCCGGACAGCCGCATGGCGTAGGGGATGTTGTACGTCGGGCCCGCGCCCTCGACCTGGTCCAGGAACCACAGCCGCCACTGGGCGGCGGACAGCGGGATCTCCTCCGGGCGTGCGCCGGCCTGCAGCTGCGTGCGTGCGGTGGTGGCGGTGTCGAGGTGCCGCACCAGACCCGCCGGAGTCGGGCTGTCGAACAACGCCCGTACGGGCAACTCGACACCGAACACCGAACGCACCCGGCTCACCAGACGCGTCGCCAGCAGCGAGTGCCCACCGGCCAGGAAGAAGTCGTCGTCGGCCGCCACCGACGCGAGGCCGAGCACCTCGGCGAAGAGACCGCACAGGATCTCCTCACGGGGTGACCGCGCCACGCGGCCACGGCCACCGCCGGTGTACTCCGGCACCGGCAGCGCGGCACGATCCAGCTTCCCGTTCGCCGTCAGCGGCAGCCGCTCCAGCACCACGAACGCCGCCGGGACGATCGGAGCGGGAAGGCGCGCGGTCAGGTGCTCGCGCAGGGACGTGACGAGAGAGCCGGTGAGCCGGGAGCGGCCAGGGCTGTTGGCGAACCGGGCCGGGTCGGTGGAGCTGATGGCGGCCGGGGCGTACAGATCGTCGATCACGGCCTCGGAGCCGTCGGCGACGAACAGGACGTCGAGGTCACCGTCCGGTGAGCCGGCGGACCAGGTGACGGCCGCGCGGTAGCCGAGCCGCCCGGCGAGGGCGTGGAGGTCCTCGGGGTCCACCGCCGTGGTGCCGGCCGGAGCCCGTACGGCCTGGCGGGCGCCGGCCAGGTCACCGGAGTCGTCCAGCAGGCGCAGGGCCGTGATCTCGGGCGCCAGGCGGCCGTTCGGCACGCCTTCGACCCGCAGCGTGTCCGGCGTCTCGCCCAGGAGCCGTTCCAGCGCGTCCAGGTCCTCGACGTCGCGGCCCCACTCGACGGTGCCGTCCGTACGCGGCGCCGGGGCGCCGGCGCCGCCGTGCTTGCGGAGCACCACGTCGTAGCGGTGGCGGCTCAGCTCGTTGTGGTGCCGGCCGCGCTTGACCCGTACGTCGACGGCGCCGATGGCCGGGATACGGCCGCGCAGAGCCGGGAAGAACTCCGGGTCGACCATCAGCTCGGTCTCCAGCAGCGCGTCCTGCTCGATGGCACGCCGTACGGTGGCCGCGTCCTGCCCGTCGTCGGCGTGGTGGAGCCGCACGGCCGAGGCGAAGCAGCGCAGCAGCCGGTGGTTGCGCACGTCTCCGATGAACAGGGAGCCGCCGGGGGCGAGCAGTTCCATCGCCCCTTCGATGACGTCGATCAGGTAGGCGGCGTGCGGGAAGTAGGGGACGACCGAGTTGATCACGATGGTGTCGAAGTGGCCCGCCGGCAGCCCGTCGGTGACGTCGGCGGGCTGGGCGCGCAGGTGGACGCGCTCCCTGGTGGCGGGGCGCGCATCGATCTGCACGCGCAGGGCCTCGATGACCGTCGCGGAGAAGTCGGTGGCCCAGTACGTCTCGCAGTCGTCGGCGAGCTGGGACAGGATCAGGCCGCTGCCGACGCCGATCTCCAGGACCCGGCGGGGCCGCAGTTCGCGGATCCGGTCGACGGTGGCGGCCCGCCACTCGCGCATCTGGTCGAGCGGGATGAGGCGTGAGTCGTAGCTGCTGCTCCAGCCGGCGAAGTTCTCCCCGAACTCCGCGGACGCGGCGTCCTGGTAGACCTCTTCGTAGACGTCGTGCCACTCCCCCACGTGCTCGGTCTCATCCGACGGATCGCGTTCGGTGCCCTCCCCGGGCACCACGTACGCGACGAGCTGCCGGTCGCCGGGCCGGTCCTCGCGGACGAGGGCCACCGCCTGGGAGACCTGGGTGTGGCCGCGCAGGGCGGCCTCGACCTCGCCGAGCTCCACCCGGAGGCCGCGGAGTTTGACCTGTGAGTCGGCGCGTCCGACGAAGTGAACGACGCCCTGGGCGTCCCGGCGTACGAGGTCGCCGGTGCGGTACAGGCGGCTGCCGGGCGCGCCGAAGGGGTCGGCGACGAACCGCGCGGCGGTCTCGGCGGGCGCCTGGTGGTAGCCGCGCGCCATGCCCGCGCCGGCGATGTAGAGCTCGCCGGGCACGCCCGGAGGTACCGGGCCGAGATGGTCGTCGAGGACGTACAGCCGCATGTCGTCGAGGGTGACGCCGATGGGGACGGGCACCTCGGGGTCGCTGGTGCCGCGGAAGCTGTGACACGTCGCGTAGACGGTCATCTCGGTGGGGCCGTACCCGTTGACGAGGGTGGTGTCGGGGCAGGTCGCGGCCAGGTGCGCGGCGGCGGCCGGGGAGAGCACGTCTCCGCCGGTCCACAGGGCGGTCAGGCCGCGGAGCCAGTCGGTGCCGTCCTCGGCCGCGGTGTTGAACACACCGGTGGGCAGGAGGAGCCCGGTGATGTCCCACTGGGTGACGACGCGTTCGAGGACCCGCAGGTCGAGGCGTCCGGGCGGCGCCATGACGACGTGCCCTCCGGCCATCAGCGGCAGCCAGAACTCCATGTTGAAGGCGTCCCAGGCGTGCGCCGAGTGCAGCAGCACCCGTTCGAGGCTGCCCGGGGTCCAGACGCTGTCGTGCCGCAGGCACTCGATGGCGGTGTGCGTGAGGGCGACGCCCTTGGGGCGGCCCGTGGATCCGGAGGTGTACATGACGGCCGCGAGGCGGTCGGGGAGGCTGACCGGCGGCTGGGGCTCCGGGGTGCCTTCGAGGAGGCGGGCGTCGTCGTCCAGGACCACGAGCGGGACGTCGTGCGCCGCCGCCTCGTCACGCAGGGCACCGTCGGTCAGCAGGACCGGCGCGCCGGTCTCGGTGAGGACGAACTCCCGCCGGGCCGGCGGGTTGTCGGCGTTCAGCGGTACGTAGACGCCGCCCGCCTTCAGCACGCCGAGCACGCCGACCGCGAGGGGCAGGCCGCGTTCGGTGAGCATCGCGACGGGGGTCTCCGCGACGACCCCGAGCCCCTTGAGGAGGTGGGCGAGCCGGTCGGAGCGGAGGTCGAGTTCGGCGTAGGTCAGCGTCTCGCCGGCGGCGGAGACCGCCGGGGCGTCCGGCCGGGTGCGCACGAGTTCGGCGAACCGGTCGGTGAGGGTCTGCTTCGGCGGCGCGACCGCGTGGGCGGTGTCGTTCCACTCGGTGAGGATCCGGTGCCGCTCCCGGGCTCCAGCAGGTCGATCGAGCCGATGCGCTGGTCGGCGTCGTCGACGCACACTCTCAGCAGCGTGAGCAGGCGTTCGACGATCCGTTCGACGGTCTCCCGTTCGAAGAGGTCGCCGCTGTACTCGACCAGACCCCAGATCCCGCCGGGGTCGCCCTCGTCGGTGTGCGCCTCGGTGAGGAACACGGCCAGGTCGAACCGGGAGATCTCGGGCCTCAGGCGCTCGGGCTCGATGGTCAGGCCGGGCAGCTGGAAGTTGGCCTCGGCGGTGTTCTGCAGGGCGAGGACGACCTGGACGAGCGGGTTGCGCGACAGGGAACGGGTGGGGTTCAGGACCTCGACCAGGCGCTCGAAGGGCACGTCCTGGTGCGCGTACGCCGCCAGATCCCCCTCACGGACCCGGCCGACCAGCTCACGGAACGACGGGTCACCCGAGACGTCGGTACGCAGCACAAGCGTGTTCACGAAGAACCCGACGAGGTCGTCCAGCGCCTCATCCGTACGGCCCGCCACCGGCGAACCCAGCGCGATGTCCGTCCCCGCACCCAGCCTGGACAGCAATGCCACCAGGCCGGCCTGCACGACCATGAACAACGTCGCCGACGCGTCTCGCGCCAGCCCCACCAGGCCTCGGTGCAGTTCCTCGTCCACGCGGAACGCGCAGGAGCCGCCTCGATGGGTGAACACGGCGGGGCGCGGGCGGTCCGCGGGAATCTCCAGCTGGTCCGGCAGACCCGCCAGCCGCTCGCGCCAGTACGCGAGCTGGCGAGCCATCTCGCTGCCGCGATCCGACTCGACTCCCAGCATTTCCCGCTGCCACACCGCGAAGTCCGCGTACTGCACGGGCAGGGCACCCAGCCGGGGTCGCGCCCTTCACAGCGCGCCCGGTACGCCGACGCCAGGTCACGGCCCAACGGCGCCAGCGACCACCCGTCACCGGCGATGTGGTGCAGCGTCAGCAGGAACACATACCGGTCACCGCCCAGGACGAACAGGTCGGCCCGCATCGGAATCTCGGCCGCCAGGTCGAAGGGGTCGGCGATGGCGGCGCTGATCGCCTCGTCCAGGCCCTCGGGAGCGACGATGACCTGCCGCACGTGGCAGGGAGGTGCCGGGTCAAGGATCTTCTGGACCGGACGGCCGCCGGGCGCCGGGAAGACGGTGCGGAGCACCTCGTGCCGCGCCACCACGTCGTCCAGGGCCCCGCGCAGGGCTTCGACGTCCAGCGTTCCGGCGATCCGCATGCCGAGCGGGATGTGGTACGTGGAGCTGGGGCCTTCCATCTGGTTGATGAACCAGAGGCGGCTCTGCGCGAACGACAGCGGCAGCTCGCCGGTACGCGCCATCGGCCGCAGGGGCGTGCGTCCGCCGTCGGCGTCCTCGAGCAGCGACGGCGCCAGCTCCGCCGGGGTGGGGTGCTGGAACAGACGCCGGATCGGGAGGTCGGCGCCGAGGGTGGCGCGGATGCGGTTGATCAACCGGGTGGCGAGGAGTGAGTGGCCGCCGAGGTCGAAGAAGCTGTCCTCGGGCCGCACCGTGGTCACGCCCAGGACGTCCGCGAAGAGCGAGCACATGATCTCTTCTTGCGGCGTGCGCGCGGCGCGTCCCGTACGCGGCCCGAAGTCGGCCTCGGGCAGGGCGCGGCGGTCGAGCTTGCCGTTGGCGGTACGCGGCAGGGCGTCCAGGGTGGTGAGGGTGCCGGGCACCATGTGCTCCGGCAGCCGGCCGCGCAGGTACGGGCGCAGGGCGGCGGCGAGCGCCGGGGCGTCGTTGGCCCGCAGCGGGTCGTTGGTGAGCCCGGCCGCCAGCGGTCCCCTGCCCGGGGGTACGGGCGGGCACAGGTCGGCGAACACGGGGGTCCCGGGGGCGAAGACCGCGTCGAGCGTCCCGGCTGGGCCCGCGGCCGACCAGGCCAGGCTCACGTGGTGGCCGTGGCGTGCGGCGAGTTCCTCCACGTCGACCGGGTCCGGTACGCCGGGTTCGGCGGGCATGCGGAGGCGGGAGAGGGCGTCCGCCGGGGCGGCGCCGTCGGCGAGCATGTCCTGGGCGGCGAGTTCGCCGTCCAGGCGTGCGTTGGGCAGGCCGGTGACGCGCAGCCCACCCGCGTTGTCGGCGAGCCGTGCGCCGAGTTGCTCCATGGAGGTGACGTCGCCGCCCCACGCGAGCGCGGGGAGGTCGGCCACGCGGGGCGTCTGGGCGGTACGGGTGTGCAGGACGACGTCGTAGCGGTGCCGGCTCAGCTCGTTGTGGTGGACGGCGCTCTTGACGCGCACGTCCACGGCGTCGAGCGCGGGTACGGCCTCGGACAGGGCGGCGAAGAACGCCGGGGCGAAGAGGAGCTCGTTCTCCTGGGCGAGGCTCCGCTCGACGGCGGCGGACACGCTCGCGTTGTCCGGTGCCTCGTCGGCGCGCGCGCCGCGCTCCAGTTCCACGGCGGTGCGCAGGGTCCGGTGGAGCCGGAGGTCGCGTACGTCACCGACGAAGATGCGGCCTCCGGGTGCCAGCAACGGAACCAGGCCGCGGAACACCTCGACCGCGTACCGCGCGCCCGGGAAGTACTGCACCACGGAGTTGAGCACGATCGTGTCGAAGAACCCCTGCGGAAGACCCTGCGTCTCCAACGCCGACCCCACCCGCAGGTCGACCCGGCCGGCCCACTCCTCCCCCGCCACAGCGGCCCGCAGTCCGTCCACGGCGGCGGCCGACACGTCGATGCCCCAGTAGCACTCCGACCGGCCCGCGAGCTCCCGCAGCATCAGCCCGTTGCCGACACCGACCTCGAGAACCCGGCCCGGGCCCAGGTCGCCGATCCGCGCGACCGACCCTTCACGCCACTCCGCCATCTCCACCAGCGGGATCGGCGCGTCGTCATAACTGCTGCTCCACGCGGCGAAGAGCTCGTCGCCGCTGTCGCGGTACAGCGCCTCGTAGACCTCGCGCCATTCGCTCTCGTGCTCCAGCTCGCGCGACTGCCGGGTGTCGGCGTCGGCGCCCGCGGGCACCACGTAACCGGCCAGGCGCTGGACGCCGTGCGCGTCCTGGCGCGCGATGACCGCGGCCTCCGACACGCCCGGGTGCTCGCGCAGTACGGCCTCGATCTCGGCCGTCTCGACGCGGAAGCCGCGGATCTTCACCTGGCCGTCGACACGCCCCGCGAACTCCAGCACGCCATCCGCGCGCCACGCCGCCACGTCGCCCGTCCGGTACATCCGCTCACCACCAACGGCGAACGGATCGGCCACGAAACGCTCCGCCGACAAGCCCGCACGACCCGCGTAACCACGCGCCAGGCCCAGGCCCGCCACGTACAGGTCACCACGCACACCCACCGGAACCGGACGCAGCGCGCCGTCCAGCACGTACACGCGGGTGTTGGACATCGGGCGGCCGATGGTCACCGGGACGCCGGGAAGCACCGGCGCGACGGTGGACCAGATGGTGGTCTCGGTGGGGCCGTACAGGTTGATCACTTCGGACGCGGCGGAGGTCAGCTCGGTCGCGAGGTCCTCGGGCAGCGGCTCGCCGCCGGTCAGGACCCGTACGTCCGTCAGCGCCCCGGCGAACTCGGGGACGAGGGTCCGCCACAGGGTCGGGGTGGCCTGCATGACGGTGGTGCCCGACGCGGTGATGGCGGCGGCGAGCGCCCGCGAGTCCAGGACGACGTCCCGCTCCGCGATGACCACCGCGGCGCCGGTGATCAACGGCAGGAAGAGTTCCAGGGCGGCGATGTCGAACGAGACGGTGGTGACGGCGAACATGCGGTCACCGGCGCCGAGGGGCACCCGTCCGCGCATGTCGGCGAGGAAGTTGTTCAGTGCCCGGTGGGGTACGACGACGCCCTTGGGCCGCCCGGTGGAGCCGGACGTGTGGATGACGTAGGCCGGGCTGTCGAGGTCGGGCGCGGCCAGGTCCACCCGGGGCGCCTCGGCCCCGTCGTCGTCCGTGCGCAGCACCGGGACGCCCTCGGGCGGGTGAGCGGTCACGGCCGAGGACGTCAGCAGGCAGACCGGGCGGACGTCGTCGAGGACCTGGGCGATGCGCTCGGCGGGGTGTTCGGGGTCCAGGGGCACATAGCTCGCGCCGCACCGCAGGACGGCAAGGAGCGCGACCGGCAGGTCGCAGGTGCGCGGGAGCATGAGCGCGACGTGGCGTTCGGGTCCCGCGCCGAGCGCGCTCAGCCGCCGGGCGAGCCGTTCGGAGCGGCGGTCGAGCTCGGCGTAGGTGAGCGAGACGTCGCCGGCCATCACGGCGACGGCGTCCGGCGAGGCGGCCGCCTGGGCGGCGAACAGCTCGGGCAGGCAAGCCCCCGGTACCGGGCGCGCCGTGTCGTTGCGGGTCGTCAGCAGGTCCCAGCGGTCCGAGGCGGCCAGCAGGTCGACCGACGCGGCGGTGCGGTCGAGGCCGTCCGCGAACAGTTCGAGAAGGCTCGCGAGGCGTCCGTTGAGGTCGGCGATGGTGTCCCGGTCGTACAGGTCGGTGCGGTAGCTCAGGCGGAGCTGGAGCCGCTTGCCCGGCAGCACCATCAGGCACAGCGGGTAGTGCGTGGCGGCGTGCTCGCTGACCTCGGCGAGCCTGATGTCGCCGGCCGCGACCTGAAGGGTGTCGGGGTCCAGCGGGTAGTTCTCGAAGATCACCATCGTGTCGAACAGCTCGGCCGGCTCGACCAGGCTCTGGATGGTCGACAGGCTCAGATGCTGGTGCGGCATCAGCTCGCCGTGCTGGTCCTGCATCCGGCGCAGCGCACGCGCCACGGAGTCGCCGGGCCTGGTGCTCATCCGCACCGGCAGGGCGTTGGCGAACATGCCGACCATCGACTCGGCGCCGTGCATGTCGACGGGCCGCCCGGAGACGATCTCACCGAAGACGACGTCGTCCTGGCCGGTCAGATGGCCGACGAGCAGGCCCCAGGCGCCCTGGATCAGGGTGTTGAGGGTCAGGTCGTCGGCGCGGGATCGTGCGACGAGCGCGGCGGTGAGTTCCTCGGACAGGTCCGTGACGAGCTCGTCGGGCGCGCCGATCGAGCGGCCCTGCGCCGGGCCGGCGACGAGCGTCGCCTCCTCGACGCCTTCCAGGGCACGGCTCCAGGCCTGGCGGGCCGAGTCGTCGTCCTGCCGCGCCAGCCACGCCAGATAGTCGCGGTAGGGAGTGGAGGCGGGCAGGGCGCCGACGTCACCCCGCACCTCGTACAGCGTGAAGAGCTCCTTGATCAGCAGGCCCATCGACCAGCCGTCCAGGAGCAGGTGGTGATGGGTGAAGACCAGGCGGTGGCTGGCAGGCCCGAGCCGGATCAGCGTGAAGCGCATCAGCGGCGGGCGCGCCGGGTCGAACCGCCGGGTCCGGTCCTCGGCCAGGACCCGTTCGATCTCGGCGGTGCGCTCGTCCTCCGGCAGGTGGGACAGGTCCAGCGTTTCCCACGGCAGCCGTACGGACCGGGGGACGACCTGGACGGGGCGTCCCTCGCGGCGCTGGTTGCGGAAGCCGGCGCGCAGGTTGGGGTGCCGGGTCAGGAGCGCCTCGGCGGCCTCGCGCATCCGGTCGGCGTCCAGGGGGCCGGCGACGTCGAACCGGAACTGCACCACGTAGACGTCGTCGCTGCCCTGGTCGTCGTACCGGGAGAGGAAGAGCAACCCCTCCTGAAGGGGCGACAGCGGCAGCACGTCCTCGATACGGGACACGGTCACTTTGTTGCCTCGTCTTCCTCGCCGAATTCGCTTTCGAAACCGTCGATGTCCGCCTGGCTGAGGCTCACCATCGGCAGGTCCGAGGGTGAACGCCCGCCCGCACCGTGCGTGTCGGTGTGCGCGACCAGGGCGTGCAGCATGGTGAACCAGTTCTCGGCCAGTTCCTTGATGTCCGCCTCGCTCCACAGCGCACCGGGCCAGGACCACAGGGCCACCAGCCGTGGCCCGCCGGTTCCGTCCAGGGTGAACGCGTTGAGCGACAGCAGCCGGCCGAACGGCAGCGCCGGATCCACCGAGCCGCCCAGGGGCTGCGACCCGGGCGCGGGTGACCAGTCGGTCCCGTCCGGCTCCGCGAAGCGCCCGAGGTAGTTGAACAGGATCTGGCCTCTGGCGCCCGCCGCGAGCCGGGGTGCGGTGTCCGCGTTGAGGTAGCGCAGCAGGCCGTAGCCGGTGCCGTACCGGGGGATGGCGCGCAGCTGTTCCTTGATCCTCTTGACCGCACGGCCGAGCGCCGGACCGCCGGACCGCAGGTCGCCGAGGCGTACCTGCCCGATGTCCAGCCGCACCGGGTACAGGCTGGTGAACCAGCCGACCGTACGTGAGGCGTCCAGGCCGTCCACGCTCTCGTCGCGGCCGTGGCTCTCGACGTCCACGACGAGCTCGGTGGCGTGGGACCCGCGGACGCCGCGCCATTCGGTGACCGCGGCCGCCAGCGCCGTGAGAAGGACGTCGTTCACGTCCGCGTGGAAACCCGCCGGCACCGCGCTGAGCAGGGCGCGCGTGGCCTCCGCCGGCAGCTCCAGCGTGACCAGGCGAGCCGTACCGGCCGTGTCGCGTGCCGGGTCCGGCGGAACGGCCGTCGGCAGGGGCTCCTCGGGGCGTACGACGGATCGCCACAGTGCGAGCTGTTCCCGCTGGGCGGGCGTCCGGGCCAGCTCGGTGAGCCGGTGCGCCCAGTGGCGGAACGACACGGGGACGGGGTCGGGTTCGTGCTCGCGTCCGGCGGACACGTCGCGCCAGGCGGCGGCCAGATCGGACATCAGTACGCGCCAGGACACACCGTCGACGGCGAAGTGGTGCGCGGTCAGGACGAGCCGGCCGGGGCGGTCGCCGGCGTCGCACCACACGGCGCGCAGCACGTCGCCATCAGCGGGCCGCAGCAGCCGGTCGGCGGCGTCGCTCTCGCGCGACACCAGCGCGCGCAGCGCGTCCGGGTCCAGCCCGCGCACGTCCACGCGGCGGATGCGCTCGTGGGCGCGGACCGAGCCGACGGGCAGGATCTCGGGCCGCCAGGAACCGTCCGGGTCTGTCGTCACTCGCAGCCGGAGCGCGTCGTGGTGGTCGACGAGGCGCTGGAGCACCACGGCGAGCCGCCGCTCGTCCAGGTCCGCCGGGGTCTGGAGCAGCACCGACTGGCTGAAGCCGTCCGAGGGACCGTCCAGCTCGCGGAACCAGTGCATGATCGGCGTCGGCGGAAAGGTCCCGGTGCCGTCCATACAGGCCTTGGTGACCGTCTCCCCGATGTCGGAGGCGACGGTGGCCAGGCGTGACACCGTGCGCTGTTCGAACACGTCGCGCGGGGACACCAGCAGCCCGGCCTTGCGGGCACGGCCGGCGAGCTGCATCGACGTGATGCTGTCGCCGCCCAGCGCGAAGAAGCTGTCGTCCACCCCGACCTCGGAGGCGCCGGTGACCTCTTCGAAGAGCCGGACCAGCAGCGTCTCGCGGTCGGTGCGCGGCGCACGGCCGCGCGCGTCGCCCGTGACGACCGGCGCGGGCAGCGCCTGGCGGTCGATCTTGCCGTTGGCGTTGCGCGGCAGCGCGTCGAGCACCACGCACGCGGCGGGCACCAGCGGGCTCGGCAGCTTCCGTGTCAGGTGGTCGCGCAGCGCGGACGGGTCCGGTGCGGAGCCGGGGGCCGGTACGGCGTAGGCCACGAGCCGGTGAGCACCGGGGGTGTCCTCACGGGCCATCACGTACGCCTGGGCGACGTCGGGGTGCTCCTCAAGGGCGGCCTGGGTCTCGCCCGGCTCCACCCGCTGGCCGCCGATCTTGATCTGGTCGTCGGCGCGTCCCAGGAAGTCCAGCGCGCCGTCGGGGCGCATCCGGACCAGGTCGCCCGTGCGGTACAGGCGGCTTCCCGGCGCGCCGAACGGGTCGGCGACGAACCGGACCGCGGTCAGGCCCGGCCGCCGCAGGTAGCCGCGGGCGAGCATGACCCCGCCGACGTACAGCTCGCCGGTGACGCCGGGCGGTACCGGGCGCAGCCACGCGTCCAGCACGTACACCTGGGTGTTGTGAACGGGCGTGCCGATCGGGGCCGAGCGCGGCCAGGCGTCCGGGTCCTGGTCGAGGGTGCCGGCGGTCACCACGTGGGTCTCGGTCGGGCCGTAGAGATTGTGCATCCGGCGGTCGGGGTGTGCGCGGAAGAGCCGCTTGACGTTCTCCCCCGGCACCAGCGCCTCGCCGGCCTGGACGACCTCCAGCAGCGCGGGCAGTTCGCAGCCCTGGGCTGCCGCCGCCTCCGCCAGCGCTTCGATGACGGTGTTGGTGGTGTAGAGCTGCCTCGCGCCGTCGTGTTCGAGCCACTCCAGGAGTTCCTGGGGGTCGTGCCGGGCCAGGTCGGTCGCGATGGTCAGGGTCTGCCCCTGGGTGAGGGCCGCGAGCATCTCCAGCGGTGCCGGGTCGAAGGCCATCGTGGAGAACTGCGAGACCACCGTTCCCTCGGATCCCGGAATCGCCTCGGCGTACCAGGCCATCAGGTTCAGCAGCGGCGTGGCGTGCATCAGGACGCCCTTGGGGCGGCCGGTGGACCCGGAGGTGTAGAGCGCGTAGACGACGTGATCCGTCGTCAGGGGGGCGGACCGGTCGGCGTCGGTGAGGTCGGCGCTGGAGAGCCCGGCCAGTTCCTCCACGCACGCGGGGTCGTCGAGGACGACGACGGCCCCGGTCCCGTCCGGCAGCGGCTTCTCCTCGGCGGCCGTGGTGACGACGGCGACCGGCGCCGCGTCCTTGAGCAGGAAGTCGACGCGTTCGGGCGGATAGGTGGTGTCGATGGGGACGTAGGCGGCGCCGGCCTTGAGGACGGCGAGGAAGGCGACCACCTGGTCGGCCGAGCGGGGCAGGGCGAGCGCCACCAGGCTCTCGGGCCCCGCTCCACGTGAGACCAGCAGGCGGGCCAGCCGGTTGGCGCGGGCGGAGACGTCCCGGTAGGTCAGGCGCACGTCCCCGCAGACGACGGCCGTGGCGTCCGGGGTCATGGCGGCCTGGCGTTCGAGCAGGACGGGCAGGGGTTCGAGCGGGAAGGGCCGGTCGGTGTCGTTCGGGGCCCGCAGCACGGCCGTTCGCTCGTCGTCACCGAGGAGGTCGATGGCCGCCGCAGGCCGCCCCAGGTCGTCCGCCATGACGCGAAGCAGGCGCAGGAGGCGTGGACCGATCCCGCGTGACACCTCCGGGGCGCAGCGGCCGGGGCGGTGCTCGACCCGCAGCCGCAGCCGCTCGCCGGGGATCACGACCAGGCTCAGCGGGTAGTGGGTGGAGTCCTGCACCTCCAGCCCCGCCAGGGACACGCCGCCCGCGTGCAGGTCGAGGGCGTCGGGATCGAGCGGGTAGTTCTCGAAGACGACCAGGGTGTCGAAGAGCTCGGGGAGGCCCGCCGCCCGCTGGATGGCGGCGAGGCCGGCGTACTGGTGGTCCGTCAGCCTCCCCTGGGACTCCTGGAGGTCCCGCAGGATGTCGGCGAGGGAGCGGTCCGGACGCGTTCGCACCCGGACCGGCACGGTGTTGATGAACAGTCCGATCATGGACGCGGAGCGGTCCACCTCGGGCGGCCGGCCGGAGACGACCGCGCCGAACGTGACGTCGGCGGAGTTCGTGAGGCCGCCCAGGAGCAGCCCCCACGCACCCTGGACGAGCGTGTTGAGGGTGAGGCCGTGACGGCGTCCCTGTGCGGCGAGGGCGGCCGTGGTCCGCTCGTCGAGCTCGACGTACTCCTGCTGGGCCGGGCCTCCGGCGTCGCCGGACTCGGGGAGGGCGATCGTGGTCGGCTGGACGAGCCCGGCCAGTTCCCGGCTCCAGGCCCGCGCGTCGGCCTCGGTGTCGCGCGCGGCGAGCCAGGCGAGGTGGTCGCGGAAGGAGGGCGGGACGGGCAGGGCGGAGTCGTCACCGCCGCTCTCGTAGAGGGCGAAGAGCTCGGCCAGCAGGAGGGGCATCGACCAGCCGTCGACGAGCAGGTGGTGGTGGCTCAGCACCAGCCGGTGGTCCTCGGGCCCGAAGGCGACCAGCGCGCAGCGCATGAGCGGCGGCCTCGCCGGGTCGAAGCGGCGCGCCCGGTCGGCGGCGAGCACGCGCTCCAGCGCCTGCTCCGGCTCCTCGGTGGCCGTCAGGTCGTGTTCGGTCCAGGGAAGCTCGACGCCGCGAGGAATGACCTGCACCGCGCGCTTCATGCCGTCCTGCCAGAAGCCGGCCCGCAGGTTGGGGTGGCGGCGCAGCAGGCCGCCCGCGGCCTCCCGCAGCCGCCCGGCGTCCAGGGGCCCGCGCAACGCCAGCACGAGCTGGACGACGTAGACGTCCGCGGCGCCCTCGTCGTACAGGGCGTGGAAGAGCAACCCGTCCTGGAGAGGTGACAGGGGCAACACGTCCGTCAGTCCCGTCCGCGTCACAGCGTCTCCTCAAGCTCACGTTCGATGCGGCCGCACCCGATCCCAAAAGTGGTTTTCCCATCGTCACGAATGCCGCTGATTTCTCACTGACGGATGCCTGACAAGATGCCACTGGCAATACGCGGGCTTTCGGAATGTGCCTTCTCCCTCCTTTATCAGTGGTCTTATGCCTGCTAGGCTCCCGACGCATTGGCCCCAGAAAAGAACGGGTGACGACGATGTTCAGTCCTGCACAGATCGCCGAGTATCACTCCAACGGTTTTCTGATCACCGACAGCGGGATCGGGCCCGCGGACCTGAAACGGATCCGCGATGAGGTCGCGCGCCTGGAAGTGACGGAACACCCGGGGCGCGTCCTTGAGAAGGACGGCGTCACCGTGCGCGGTCTCCACGGGTGTCACCAGGTGAGCGACTTGTTCGCCCGGCTCGTGCGACTGCCCGAGATGCTGGTCCCGGCGCAGCAGCTCCTCGGCGAGGACGTGTACATCCACCAGGTCAAGGTCAACGCGAAGCGGGCCATGCGCGGCGACGTGTGGCCCTGGCACCAGGACTACGTGTTCTGGAAGTACAAGGACGGAATGCAGCGGCCGGCGGCCGTCAATGCGGCAATTTTCCTGGACGAGGTCACCGAATTCAACGGTCCCCTTCTCCTCCTATCCGGTTCACACCTGAAAGAGGTTCCCACGAACTTCCCTGAAACCGAGGAAAACTCGGGGACCGGGAATCCGAGCTGGCTGTCCCAGCTATCGGCCGACCTCGATTTCCGGCTTCACGCCGAACAGATCCGGCCGTTGATGCAGGAGAGCAGAATCACGTCGGCCACCGGGCCAGCGGGCACCCTGCTCTTCTTCGATCCGCGCGTCGTGCACGCCTCCGGGACCAACATGTCGCCCTTCGACCGGACGGTCGGGCTGTTCACCTACAACAGCGTCACCAACGGGCTCGCCGACGTGCCCTCTCCCCGGCCGGAGTTCCTGGCCGAGCGGAACATCCGGCCCCTCAGCGCGCTGTCCGGGAGCCTGTGACGGGCAGGCGGAGGCCGGGCCGGCGATCAGTGTCTCTCCCGAGCCGTCCCCGACGGCCAGCTCGACGAGCCCGGAGTGCCGGCCCGGCGCGGTGATCTGCGAGATCGGGACTCCCATCGCGTCGAGCCGCTCGCGCAGCTCCCGGGTCCACTCACCCGCCGCCGTCAGCGCCCGCGTCACGTCGTCCGAGGCCACCGACACGCACAGTGACAGGCGCAGGCCGCGGGCGGCGGCCTCGCGGGCCGCCTCGGCGAGCCACGCGCCATCGGCCGGTGTCTCGGCCCGGCCGGGCGCGACGCCGGCCGGGGCGTCTTCGGCCGGGCTGCCCAGCGCCGCATAATCGATCTTGCCGTTGGCGGTCACCGGAAGGGCGTCCATCACGACGAACCGGGAGGGCACCATGTACGCGGGCAGGTGCTCGCCCAGCGCGGCGCCCAGCCCGGCGGCGAACTCCTCGTCAGGGACGGCGCCCGGTGCGGCCGGCGCCACGTGGCCGACCAGAGTGCGCCTGCCGTCCGGGGCCGTGTCGACCGACGCGACGGCCTGCCGTACGCCCGGGAGCCGGTCGAGCGCCGCTTCGATCTCGCCGAGTTCGATGCGGTGGCCCTGGACCTTGACCTGCCGGTCGGCGCGCCCCAGGAACTCGATCGTGCCGTCGGTACGCCAGCGGCCGAGGTCGCCCGTACGGTAGAGCCGCTCGCCGAGGAACGGGTGGACGGCGAACCTCAGCGCGGTCTGCTCGGCGTCGCCGAGGTAGCCGCGCGCGACGCCGTCACCGGCGATGTAGAGCTCTCCCGGCTCCCCCACCGGGCAGGGCCCGCCGCGCTCGTCCAGGATGTGGAAGAACTGACCGGCCAGCGGCCTGCCGTACGGGATGCTGGCCCAGGCCGGGTCGACGGCGGCGACGGGGAACCAGATCGACCAGATGGAGGCCTCCGTGGCGCCGCCGAGGCTGATGATCTCAACGTCCGGCGCCAGCGCGCGGAGCCGGTCCGGCAGCGTCACGGGGATCCAGTCGCCGGACAGCATGACCAGCCGCAGGGAGGCCAGCTGCGCGGCGGCCCTGCCCGGGTCGGTCTCGGCGAGGTCGACGAGCATCTCCATGAGCGCCGGCGCGGTGTTCCACACGGTGACCCGGTGCTCGGCGATCAGTTCGAGCCAGTACTCGGGGTCACGTGTGCCCGACGGGTCGGGCAGCACCAGCGCTCCTCCGGCGCCGAGCACGCCGAAGATGTCGTACACGGACAGGTCGAAGCTGAGCGCGGACAGGCCGAGCACCCGGTCGGCCGGCCCGACGCCGAAGCGCTCGGTGATGTCGTCGACGGTGGTGCGCGCCTGCCGGTGTTCGATGGCGACGCCCTTCGGCGTGCCGGTCGAACCCGACGTGAAGATCGCGTAGGCCAGCTCGCCGGGCGTGGCGCGCCGGGGTTCCGTGCCGGCGCTCGCCGTCTCGTCCGGGTGGATCGGCCGCACGCCCTCGGGAAGCGGGCTTTCGTACCCTCGCGGCACGATCGCGAATCGCAGGCCCGCCCGTTCGCAGACGGCCTCGACGCGTGCGGCGGGCCAGGACGGGGCGATCGGGACGTAGCCCGCACCGCAGCGGCCGACGGCGAGCACGGCGGCGATCTGGTCCGTCCCCTTGTCGAGGACCACGGCCACCATGTCACCGGGCCCGGCGCCGCACTGGGCCAGGCGCGCGCCGAGCCGGTCGGCGCGCTCGGCGACCTCCCGGTGCGTCAGGGTCTCCTCAGGGCTGATCACGGCCGGTGCGTCGGGATACGCCGCGGCGGCCCGGCGCAGCGGATCGTCCAGGAGGGGGCCGGCGTCACCGAAGGGCCGCGCGGCCATGGGTTCGGGAAGCTCGAAGGAGGGGTTCCAGCCCAGGTCCGTGCGCTGCCAGGCGTCCTGGTCGGTGGCCAGCAGGTGGAGCAGCCGTCCCAGCGCGGTGCGCGCCCCGCCGAGCGTGGCCGGGTCCACGTCCGCGCCCGCCGTCCAGTGCAGCGTCAGCGTCCCGGCGTCCTCGGTGGCCATGAGCCGGACGCGGTCCGCCGGGAGCGCCTCGGCGCCGTACGCGAAGGTGACGGCGTGGCGGGCCGCCGGATCCGCGGGGCCGGCGTCCGCCAGGCGCGCGTCGACGGCCCGCGCGCGGGCGGCGAGGCCGGACCAGTGCGCCGGGTCATGGTCGGGCAGCGTGAGCAGTACGGTCGCGTCCGTGGACCGGACGGGCAGACCGCCGCCGTCGAGGAGGTTCCAGCGGGAGAGGGTCCAGGTGGCCGCGGCGGTGAGCAGCGCGAGCGTGCTCACCTGGTGCGTGGCCGCCCGCTCCTGAAGGCGTGACCAGTCCGATCGGTCCAGCCGCTGCGCGGCCGGCGCTTCGGGCCCGCCGGCGGCCGTCGAGATCGTCCGGAGGCTGCCGCTGCCCAGCAGCTCGGCGAGCGCGAGGTCCACGCCGAGGTCCTCGCGTAGCCGGTGACGCAACTGGACGGCCGTGTAGGGCTGGAGGCCCAGGTCGGTCAGCGGCCGGTCGTGGTCGATCGCACCGTCGTCGAGCCCCAGCGCGTCGGCGACGCAGCGCAGCACGTCCGGCCGGACGCCGTTCACCATGACCGAGGTCATCTCGGCTCCTGTCCTCGCTCGGGAGAGCGCTTTTCGGATGTCGGCGACGACGGTGGCCACGACCGCCGCCTCACGCCCGGTGAAGTAGAAGTGGTCGCCGTCGAACATGTGCCGGCCGAGGAGGTCCGGTGCGGCGTCCCGCCAGTAGCCGAGCCGTTCGGGGCCGGTCACGGTGTCGTGCTCGCCGCCGAAGACCGAGACCGGCATGGGCAGGTCCGGCGTTTCCGGCCTCGGCCGCCAGGTCTCCACGACGCGCAGGTCCGTACGCAGGAGCGACGCGACCATCGCCCACATCTCGTCGTCGGCCAGTACGTCCGCCGGCGTGCCGCCGATCTCGGCGACCTCCCGGCGCAGCAGGGTGTCGGGGAGCCGGTGGCGCTGTTCGGGATCGGGGCGGCCGTCCGGGCGGGGTCCGCTGCGCGCCGACAGGCCGAGCCACACGGGCAGCGGCATGTCCTTCGCCATCAGCCGCAGGGTCAGCTCGTAGCTCAGCAGCGCGCCCATGCTGTGGCCGAAGAAGGCGAACGGGCGGTCCAGCAGCGGGTACAGGTCGTCGAGAAGGACGGTGACGAGCTCGTCGGCGTCGCCGATCGGCGCGACGCCGGAGAGGACTCCGCGGCCCGGCGCCTCCACGAGGCACACCTCCCAGTCGTGCGGGAAATGCCGGTGCCATTCGCGGTACACCAGGTGGGAGCCTCCGGCGTGGTGCAGGAGGAAGACACGCATCCGGGCGTCGCGGACCGGCCGCGGCCGGATGACGGTGTTCGTCACGTTCGCCGCGTTGGTCATGACGGTGTCGTGACGTGCTCGGCGACCAGGTCGGCGATGGTGGCGGCCAGCGGCCCGATGTTGGGGCCGGTGAGCAGGGTCACGTGGTTGCCGGGCACGGTGATCACGGACAGCCGCTCGCAGTGGTCCTCCCAGCCGAGGCCTTCGCGCGCGTAGTAGTCGGCCGAGACGTCGAAGTCGGCGCCCTTGCCGAGGTCCGTGTCGCCGGCCCGCAGGACCACGACGGGCCCGGCGTACGGCTCGGGCCGGTAGCGTTCGATCGCCGTCAGAGTGTCGCGCAGGAGCGCGAACGGGTCGCCCGTCCCGTGGCCGCGCGTCCATTCGGCGATCGCGGCGAGCTCGTGAAGGTACTCCCCGCCCGCGTCCGCGGCCGGCCGGTCGCCGTCGAACTCCTCGAGCTGGGCCAGGAAGCCGCGCTCCGCGCCGGTCGCGGCGGCCTCTCCGGTCGGTGCCGCGCAGTCGATGATGACGACCAGCGCCGGAGGCCTGCCTTCGGCGTCGAGCCGGCGCGCGAGCTCGTACGCGATCACGCCGCCCCCGGAGAAGCCGCCGAGCACGAGCGGCCCGCTCCCGGGCGGGAGCGCCGCCAGGTAGCCGTCCGCGAGCTCCTCGACGGACCGGTACGGCTGTGAGCCGGGCCGGTCCGCCCTCAGGTCGCGCACGCCGACGAGGTCGGCCGCCGCGGGATAGTGCGCGGCCATCTCGGCGTAGCAGGCCACCTGGCCGCCCGGCGGGTGGACGAGGTAGACCGCGGGCCCGTCACCGGGGCGCAGCGGCACCAGCGGTCCGGTCTGGTCGATGGGCCCTCGGTGGAGGAACCAGGCGAGTTCGCTCGCGGTGGGATGCGTGACCAGGTGGTCGAGCCGTAGGTCGCCGGCACCCCGCTCGGCGAGCTCGCGGAGCAGGCCCATCGCCTGCAGTGAGTGGCCGCCGAGATCGAAGAAGTGGTCGCCTGGTGCCACCGAGTCCAGGTCCAGGACGGCGCGGAAGGCCGCCGTGACGATGTCGCGTTCGGGGCCGTCGGGCCAGGTGAGGTGATCGGCCGTCTCGCGCGCGGCGCGGTCGTGAATCCTCGGGAGGTCGTCGTCGCGGTACCCGCCGACGAGCTCGGCGACGGTGCGCCGCGCGGCGTCCGGTTCGGCGAGGCCGCGTAGCCCGGTCCTGAGGAACCCGAGGGCGCCGTCGGCGTCCTCTCCGGTCACCCTGGACTCGTCGTACACCAGGGTGGTGCACAGCCCGTCCTCGCCGTGGTGCGCGAGGAGGGTCAGCGGATAGGGCGTGTCGCCGCCGACGGACCGCGGGACCTCGACGTGGACGCCCGCGTCCGCGAGGCGTTCCCCGATGTCGCCCATCGAGCTGGGGTAGTTCTCCACCACGAGCAGGCTCTCGAACAGCGGGCTGCCGCCGGGAAGGCCGCTCCATTCGTGGATCCGGCCGGTCGAGGCCCACTCGAACGCCGACAGCTCCAGTGCCGCGTCCCTGACGCGTTCGACGAGCGCGCCGAACGGTTCGTCCGGGCGTACCTCGATCGCGAGCGGTAGCGAGTTCATGAACAGGCCGGGCATCTCCTCGACCCCGGGAACGGGCACGCCACGGCCGGACATGGTGACGCCGAACGCCACGGTCGCCGGGTCCTCCGTACCGGCGCACCGCCAGAGCAGCGCCGCCCACAGGGCCTGCAGCACGCTGCTCTCGGTGGCCGCGAGCTCGGCGGCCCAGGCGCGTACGCGGTCGATGGACGCGTTCTCGACCTCGCCGGCGCGCCGGCCCGTCCCGCCGTCGCGCGGCAGGGACGGCGCGGGCAGGCCCGGCCGGGTGACGAGGGTGCCGTGGCGGAGCAGTCCGGACCAGTAGTCGCGGGCCGCGGCGTCGTCCACGTCCGCGATCCAGCGGGCGTGGTCGCGCGCGTCGGGCCGTTCCTCCGCCACCGTCGACGGGTCCGTGCCGGCCAGGTACGCCTCGTAGAAACGTCCGAGGAGGAGGGCCACGCTCCAGCCGTCCAGCAGGGCGTGGTGGAAGGTCATCAGGATCCGGTGGGCGTCGCCGTCGCCGTGCACGGCGATCCGCAGCAGCGGAGGCCGGGTCACGTCGACGCCTCGCTCGCGTTCGGCGCGGATCAGGCCCTCCCAGTCCTGGTCCGTGGAGTGCCAGGAGATCGCGGGCGCGGCGTCGGCGGCGACGACGAAGGACGGGTCCGCCGTGGCTTCGGCCCGGCCGCGGAGTACGGCGTGCCGCCGGTACAGGCTCTCCCAGGCGCGGGTGAACCGGCCGGAGTCGAAAGCGCCCTGCCAGCCCCAGTGGAACTGCTCGACGTAGCGGTCCGGGTTCAGCATCGCGTCCACGACGAGGCCGCGCTGCTGCGGCGTCAGGGGCCACCGGTCCGCGTCGGCCGCCTCGTGGCGGACGAGTTCGGTGAGCACCGTACGGAGCTGGGCGTCCAGCGCGCGGACCGAGTGCTCGTCGACGCCGTCCTCCGGCGACGGCGACCAGGACACGCCGACCTGGAGCTCACCGCCGCGCACCAGCGCGTACACCTCGACCGGGTACAGCCGTTCGGCGCTGTGGGAACGCTCGAAGGGCACGGGTTCCGGCGCCAGTGTGAACCGGCCGCCGGTGCCGAGGCGGTCCACCTGGCCGAGATAGTTGAAGCTGGCCAGCGCGGGGCGCATCGCCGCGAGCTCCTCGTCGTCGCCGAGGTAGCGGTGGGCAAGGAAGCCGCCGGGCACGTCCCGGCGTGCGGCGAGCACGCCCCGTACGTCGTCGAGGTAGCGCGCGGGCGGCAGGGTACGGTCCGCGTCGAGGACGACGGGGTCGACGGCGGTGCACCAGCCGACGGTGCGCGTCAGGTCCACCGCCTGGTCGTCCTCCGGCCGGCCGTGCGTCTCGACGTCCAGGGTCACCGGCCGGCAGCCACGCCAGCGGGCCAGGGCGAGGGCCACCGCTCCGGTGAGGACGTCGTGCACCGGCATGGCCCGCTCGGTGGGGACGCGCCGGAGGATCAGGTCGGTGCTCGCCGTGTCCAGGGTGAAGTCGATCCGCTGGGCGTCTCCCTCACACCCTGGCGGCGTGGCGCGCAGCAGCGTGCCGCAGGACGCGCGGGCCCGCGCCACCTCCCGCCAGTGTTCCCTGCCGCGCGGTTCCGCGACCTGTTCCGCGACACGCGTCAGCCAGCCGGTGATCGGCTGGCTCTCCGGTTCCAGTCGCGGGAACTCTCCGTCGGCCAGCGACCGCAGCGCCTGGTCCAGGTCGTCGAGCAGGATGCGCCAGGACAGGCCGTCCACGACCAGGTGATGCGCCATGAGGACGAGCTGTTCCCCGTCCGGGGCGTGGACGTGCAGCGCGCGCAGGTTGCGCCCGGTGAACGGATCCAGCGAGCCCTGGATCTTGGCGATCGCAGTGTCGCGTTCGCAGGGGTCGGCCACGTCGGCGGTCTCGAGCACGTCACGTGGACGGCAGCCGGTGAAGGGCTCCTGCTCGATCATGCGCCAGCCGTCGCCGGTCCGCGCGAACCGGGCGGAGAGCGTGGGGTGGGCCGTGATCACGGCCTGGACGGCGAACCTGAGATGTTCGGGGCTGACGGGTCCGTTCAGGTCGAGCGCGACGGACTGGTTCCAGTGCTGGCGGTCGGTGCTCACCCGGTCGAAGAACCACGCCTGCGCGGGCGCCAGCGCGGCGGGCGGCACCGGAGCCGCGGCCGGTACGGGGACGGCGGGCGCGGGCCGGACCGGGACCGCCGCGGGCCGGTCCGTGCTGTCGGCGAGGAAACCCGCCAGGTCGCGCAGCACCGGGTGCCGGTAGACGTGGCGTACGGCGAGGGTGTAGCCGTCGCGGCGCAGCCGGGACACCAGTTGCACCGCGAGGATGGAGTCGCCGCCGGAGGAGAAGAACTGCGCGTCCTCCGACGCCGGTTCGTTCCCGAGCAGGTCGGTCCATGCCGCGCGAACGGCGTCACGTGCTTCGGAGGGATCCACCGGCGCGGGCGACGCGGGCTCCACCGGGGTGGGCGTTGACGTGGGGCGGACCGCCTCACGCGGCGTCCTCGGCTTCGGCGCGCCGACCACCTCGGCGGCGGGCCGGTCGGGATCGGCGACGAGCCGGTCGATGACGCCGATCAGGTCCGCCGCGATGGACTCGGCGGTGGCGCGGGTGAACCGCTCGACGTCGTACTTCAGGAAGCCGCTGATCTCGCCGTGCAGCTCGGACAGCGTGAGGTTGCCGTGTCCCATCCCCTTCTGGTGCACCGACTCCACGATGCGCGCGGCCAGTCCACCGGCCCAGTCGGTCGGTGGCTCGCCGTACCAGGACTGGAAGGCGAACGGGCAGGTGAACGGGTTGCCGCTCTCCGGGTCGACGTCCCGCATCAGCTCGACGATCCGGGGGAACGGCAGGGCGGCGTGGTCGAGGGCGCTGGAGAGCTCCGACTGGACCCAGGCCACGTAGCGGGCCGCCGGCACGTCACGCCGGGCGGGTTCGCGGATCGGCAGCATGTTGATGAAGTAGCCGACCGTACGGTCGAAGCGTGAGTCCTGGCGCGTCCCGACGGGTACCGCGACCGCGCTGCGCCGCTCCGGCTCGTAGCGCGCGAGGGTGAGGAGGTAGGCCGACAGGAGCACGGCGAAGACGCTCGTACGCCGGGCCGCCGCGAACCCGTGCACGGCCGCGGACCGGTCCGGGCCGAGCACCACCGGCAGGCTCTCGGCGGCACGGGTGCGGGGCACCACGGCCTCGTGGTCGAAGGGCAGGGCGATCTGGCCGTTGATCCCCTCCACGCGGTCCCGCCAGAACTCGCGCAGCTCGGTGCCTCGGCGCGTGACCTCGTCCGCGCGGGCCTCGGCGTAGGCGGTGAAGTCCGCGGACGGCTCGCCCGGCCCGGGCTGGCCGAACCGCGCTCCGTACAGGGCGCGCAGGTCCTCCAGCACGATGACGGCGGAGTCCCCGTCGAACACCATGTGGTGGACCACGATCAGAAGCCGATGGCGGTCGGGCCCGCACCGCAGCAGCAGGGCGCGGGCCACGCCTTCCTCTTCCAGCTCCAGCGGTCGTTCGGCCTCGCTGCGCACCTCGGCGTACTCGTCTTCGGAGGTGCCGGCGACATCGCGTGTCCGCAGCTCGGGGCCGCCGTCGGCGCGCGCGACGAGCACCGGCGCGCCGTCGTGCCGTGACAGCCGGCTCCCCAGCAGCGGATGGCGCCTGACCAAGTCGGCGAACGCGCGCGCCATCGCGGCCTCGTCGAGCGGACCGTGCAGGTCGAGCGCGACCGGGACGTTGTAGAGCGAGGCCTCGGGATCGAGACGGTGCAGGAACAGCAGGCCACGCTGCTCGGGCGTGAGCGGCACGGGACCGTCGTCCCGCCTCGGCGGCCGCGCGTCCGGCCGGAGGAGCGCTTTCAGGCGGCGGCGCTTACTGTCGATGGACGCCTGCTCACCGGGAGGCGTGGCGGAATGCTGCATGCGTTCCTCGCAGTTCAGTGGCGGGGCGGCGCGGCTCCGGCGCCGCCGGCCTGGGTCAACAGACGATCCAGCGTCTCCTCGTCGAGCAGGTCGATCTCCGCGTCGCTCAGCGCGGCGGGTCCGGCGGGCTCCGGAACGGGGGCGTCGCCGAAGATCAGGGTCGCCAGCTCGCCCAGCGTCGCGGCCTCGTAGAGGAACTCCAGCGGGACGCGCCGCTCGTACTCAACCTCGATGCGCCGGGCCACGCGCAGCAGGCGGCGGCTGTCGACGCCCAGCGCGATGACGTCCGTGTCGCCGGTCAGAGCGGCGGCGTCGACGCCGCCTTCCTCCGCGACGAGCCGGATCAGGCAGTCCAGCGCCGTCGTGGTCGCCGGCTCCGGCTCCGGCTCCAGGGCCGGGGCGGGCGTGTCCAGCCAGTACCGCTCGTTCCGTACCGGCGTCGGCGGCAGGTGTACTCGCCTCGGTGCCGGCTCGGGCCAGTCCGGCTCGCCGCCGTCCAGCCATCCGGTCGGCGGGACCGGCGTCGCGGCCCTGGCCACCAGGTGCCCGGTGTCGCCGGCACGGATCTTTCCGGCCAGCTCGCGCAGCGCGCCGATCGCCTCGCCGGGACCGGCGATGACGGCGGCGCGGCACGGCCGGTGCCGGCGCGCTCGCAGGCCGGCCGCGACGGCGGCGAGCGGCAGATCGCCCCGGCCTTCGAGACGGTCGGCCAGCCGCGCGGCGGCCGTGGCCAGCAGTTCGGGGTCGTCGGCCGAAAGGGGAAGGATCTCCGGCTGCGCCGTGTCCTGCCGCTCGGCCGCCGGAGGCGCCTCGACGACGAGGCTGCCGCAGGCTCCCGAACCGGCGAAGTTGTTCATCAGTACGCGGCGCTCTCGCCCGTCCCACGACGTGGGCTCGGTGGTGAGGCGCACCCGGTCGGTGTCGATCATGGGGTTGCGCTCGCCCGTGACCAGGGTCGGGAAGATCTGTTCCTGCTGGAACTGCACGATCACCTTGGCGAGCTGGCCGAACACCGACGCGGCCTCCATGTGGCCGAGCGTCGCCTTGACCGATCCCACCGGCACCGGCTCGGTACGGCCGGAGAACAGGCTGTCCAGGCCGCGCATCTCCAGCGCGTCGGCCAGCGCCGCGCCGCTCGCGGCCGCTTCGACGTAGCCGATGCCGGACGCCGTCGTTCCCGCGTCGGCCAGCGCCGAACGCATCGCGTCCTGCAGCCGGGCGGCGTTCGGCATCCCGTACTCGCGTGTGGTGCCCGAGTGCCGTACGGCGCTGCCGCTCACCACCGCGTGGATCGGGTCCCCGTCGGCGAGCGCGGCGCTGAGCGGCTTCAGAAGGATCGACGCCACGCCCTCCCCGACGATCCAGCCGCTGGCGTTCTCGGTGAACGGGCAGGAGTCGGTGCCTTCGGCCAGCAGGCCGACCTCGGCCAGGAAGTCCAGGTGGTGCGGATGCAGGACGAGGTTGGCGGCGGCGGCGACGGCCGCGGTGCATTCGCCGCCGCGGATCGCCTTGCACGCGGCGTCGATCGCGGCGAGGCCGGACACGCAGGCCGCGTCCAGGACGACGCTGGGGCCGGTCAGGTCGAACGCGTGCGAGACGCGGTGGGCCAGGCCGCCCCGGTTGGCGAACGTGGTGTGGGACTGCGTGCCGTAGATGGTGTAGTCCTGCCACATCGCCCCGGTGAACACCCCGACCGGCCCGGAGGCGGCGAGGCGGTCGGGAGTGACCGCCGCGTCCTCCAGGCAGGCGCGCACGGTCTGCAACAGCAGCCGCTCCTGCGGGTCCATCGCGGCGGCCTCGTCCGCGCCGATGCCGAACTCCCCGGCCTCGAAGTGCGCGACGTCGTCCAGGTACGCCCCGACGGCGGCGCCGGCGCGGCCGGTCCGCACCGATCCTCGTGGCCACCGGTCCGACGGCACCGGGCCGATCGCGCTGGTCCGGCAGGCCAGCAGCGCGGCGATCCCGCCGAGGCCGTCGTGGTCCGGTGTGCCGGGCAGCCTCGCCGCGAAGCCGACGATCGCGATCGGCTCGTTCGCGGCCTTCGGAGCACCGCCGTTCCTGGGGGTTCCGGCCAGCTCGCGGTAGCGGTCGCGCCGCGTCTCCGGCAGGCCGCCGCCCCAGAGCGAGACGATCAGCTCCTGGCCGGGGTCCAGCGCGAAGTACGGGCGTACCTTCGGGAAGGCCATGTCCCCCACCGCGCACAGCCCGAGCCCGAGCGGCATCGACCGCTCGATCGCGATCTGGGCGAGGTGACCCGCCTCGATCGTCGTGTACCGCTCGGACAGCCGCTCGCCGTACGCGGGGACGATGGCGCCGGGAGTGGAGATCAGGAAGATGCCGAACGCCGCGTTCTCCAGTACGGCGCGGTTGTGCAGCACCTGGGTGTCCGTGCCGATCACGGCGTCGGGCTCCAGCGCGACCAGTGACGCGCCGGCCGGGTCGAGGTAGTAGACGCCGCCACCGACCCCGGCGACGCGGCCCGGCTTGACGTACACGTAGGTCTGCACCGGGTAGAAGCCGCCGGCCGAGGGGTACTGCCGGCTGGGCCGGCCGTCGATCTCGCCCTCGATGAAGACCGTGAGGAGCTCGCTCATCGTCGCGAACGGGATCGGCTCGGCCGTGAACTCCCGGACGCTGGTGGTGGCGAAGATCGCGGCGCGGTCCGGCTTCCCCAGCGGGACACGCGCGTGCCGGTCGCCCAGCGCGCGCAGGGACACGCGCTTCTTCTTGAACTCCGCCTTGGCCTCGGCGTCCAGCGCGACGCGCAGGTCGAGCCCGGACGGCGCGGCCTTCGCGGGGGCGGACATGCCGTCGGAGATGGCACGGGGCGTCGGGCGCTCGATCAGCACCTCGACCGGTATCTCGACCTGGTGATGCTCCAGGACGGTCTGCGCGAGACGGATCATCGTGAAGGACGTGGCGCCGAGCTCGAACAGGTCGTCGTCCACGCCGACCCGGTCGACGCCGAGCAGCGTCGCCGAGTGAGCCGCGATGTCCTCGGCCGTGACCGTCGCGGCGCCGCGTACGGGCGTCTCCGTGGCGCTCGGGCCGGTGACCGCCGAAGCCGCTGGTGCGGTGGCCTCCGCGGCCGGGTTCGCGAGGAGGTCAGCCGCCGCGCCCCGGTCGAGCTTGCCGTTGGGCGTCAGGGGCAGCCGCGGCACGAACCGGATCCGGCTGGGCAGCAGGTACGCGGGCAGCGTACGGGCGAGGTGCTCACGGATGACGGCGGTCTTCGGCTCGGGCCCGTCCGCGACGCACAGCGCGGCCAGTGCCTGCCCGCCCGCGGGGTCGTCGACCGGGAGGACCCGCGCCTCGACGACGCCGGGCACGGCCACCAGCGCGGCCTCGATCTCCTCGCCCTCGACCCGCAGGCCGCGGATCTTGAATTGGTTGTCGGTGCGCCCGAGGTAGTACAGCACGCCGTCGGGGCCGAGCCGTCCCCTGTCCCCGGTGCGGTAGAGACGCGGGGCGATGCTGTCGGCGAAGGGTGAGGGGACGAAGCGCTCCTCCTCCAGCTCCGGCCGCCGGTGGTAGCCGAGGGCGACCCCGTAGCCGTCGAGATAGATCTCGCCTTCGGCGCCCGCCGGTACAGGCCTGCGGTCCTCGTCCAGGACGTGGACCCGCGTGTTGGCGATGGGCCGGCCGATGGGAATGGTCGGCTCGGTCCAGTCACGCCGGCACTCCCAGTGCGTGACGTCGATCGCCGCCTCGGTGGGGCCGTAGAGGTTGTGGAGCTCGGTTCCGGGCAGCACCTCGAAGAACCGGGCCGCCGTCGGCGCCGGCAGCGCCTCACCGCTGGCGAATACGTACCGCAGGCTCCGGCACTCCGCGGCGCCCGGCTGCGGGAGGAACATGCCGAGCATCGACGGCACGAAGTGCGTGACCGTGACGCCCTCCGTACGGAAGAGCCGCGCCAGGTAGCCGGGGTCGAGGTGCCCGCCCGGGCGGGCGACGACCACGCAGGCCCCGGTGAGCAGCGGCCAGAAGAACTCCCACACGGAGACGTCGAACCCGTACGGCGTCTTCTGCGCGACCCGGTCCCCGGGGCCCAGCGGGAAGCGGTCCTGCATCCACCGCAACCGGTTGGTGAGGCCGCGCTGGCTGTTGCGGCAGCCCTTGGGCTGCCCCGTCGTGCCCGAGGTGTAGATCATGTAGACCGGGTCGAGCGGGCCGACGCGCGCGTCGAGCGGGCCGTCCGGCTCCGCGCCGATCGCGGCGCGGTCCCGCTCCGGGCAGACCACCGGCAGGCCGGCCTCCTCCGGGAGCGCGCAGCGCGCGGCGTCGGCGATGACGAGCCGCACCTGGCTGTCATCGAGGAGGAACCGCACCCGGTCCGGCGGGTTGGCCGGATCGATCGGCACGTACGCGGCGCCGGCGCGCACGATCGCGAGGAGCGCCACCACCAGGTCCGCCGACCGGTCCATGTGCACGCCGATGTGGTCACCGGGCCGGCAGCCCAGCCGGATCAGGTGCCGGGCCATCCGGGCGGTGCGCCGGTCCAGCTCGCGGTAGGTGAGGGTCTCGCCGTCGAACCGCACGGCGGGGCGGCCGGCGTGCTCGGCCAGCGCCGACTCCAGCTGTGGCGGCAGCGCCCATTCGTCGGTGCCGGACTCGCCGGCCAGCGCGCGCACGCGTTCGGCGTAGCGCTCGAACAACCGGTCCAGCCGGCCGTCCGGCAACGCGTCGGCCATGGCGTCCCACTGGCAGACCAGGGAGTCGCCCACGAGCAGGGGGACGTGGTCCAGCGAGACCTGCGCGGTCTGCGACTGGCTGTAGCGCACCTCGACTCCGGCGGGCGGCGCCGCCGTCTCGGAGGCCGGCAGCCGGGTGAAGACCACCGGCAGCCGCAGCCGTCCCTGCGAGCGGAGGACCCGCTGCCGCATGGGGCCGACGCCGTCCAGCACCTCCGTACGGTCGAGGTCGGAGCGGACCCTGGCCCATACGGCGCGTGCGCGGTCCTCCGCCCCCGTCGGCAGCTCGTCGTCCACGACGAGCCAGGACAGCCTCGTGAAGTCGCCGACGAGGTGGTCGGCCGCGTGCGGGCGGTCCCACGAGACGACGACGATGGTGAACGGCTCGGCGGAGAACTCCTCGCGCAGCACGTCGCAGTAGGCCGTGAGCAGCAGGATGTCCGCTGGGACCCCGATCTCACCGGCGCGCTCGCGCAGGCGGGCCCAGGTGTCCAGGTCGAAGCGGCGGTGCACCCGGGCCGCGCCGGGCCGGCCCTCGATCGGCGGGCCGGGCGGCAGCGCCTCGAACTTCGCCCGCCACTCGGCGCGTACCGGCTCGGCGCGCGGACCGCGCGCACGCTCCGCGCGTTCCACCAGATAGCGGGGGTAGCCGTCGGCGGGCGTGTCCAGCACGCCCGGTTCGCCGTCGTGGAGACGGAAGAGCTGCTCGAAGATCAGTCCGAGGCTGCGCGGGTCCGCGATGAGCAGGTCCAGTGCCGTGTGGAGCACCAGCCGGCCCTCGGGCAGGACGCTGATCTCGAACGCGAACATCGGCCCCTGGTCCAGCGGCATGGACGCGGCCGTCATGCGGGCGCGTACCTCGCCGATCGCGGCCTCGGCGTCCTCACGGCCGGTGTGGTCGTGGCGGGGCACGGAGTGGTCCACCGACTCGGCGATGGACAGGGTGCCGTCGGCGTGCACGACGGCCCGCAGCATCGGGTGGTGCTCGACCAGCCTGCGCCAGGCGTGCTCCAGCCGGTCGGCGTCGTGCCGCAGCAGCAGGAACTCCTGGTAGACCTTGGTCTCGTCGCCGCCGCTCATCCGGCCCACCAGGTAGGCCGACTGGATCTCGGTCAGTGGCAGGCCTGATCGCGGTGAGCCGCCGTACAGCGCGGCGATGTCGGGGGCCTCGGTCCCGGCGGGCAGTTCCGCGAGCGTGGTCAGCGCGCGCTCCAGCGCACGGAACGCGCGCTGGACCATGTCGGTGTCGACGGCGGACGGCACGTGGTCGAAGGACAGGCGCAGGTCGCCGTCGTGTTCCTGGGCGTTCGCCTCCAGGAACACCCCGGGTGTGCGGTTCAGCGAGGCCTCGGTGTCGACGCGGGCGGCCCAGCCGTCGCGGTCCTCGTCGTCGGCGCCGGCGAGGCTGCCGAGCACGCTGGTGAACACCAGCGGTATGGCGGCGTTCCGCTGTCCCGGGTCGAGGCGGGCGCGCTCGCGGAGCACGCGGACGCCGGAGACGAACCCGTGCTCCAGGTCCTCCCAGAGCTGCCGCTGGGTCGCGGCGACGGCGGCGTCGATCCGGCCGCGCGCGTCGGGCGCGAGGAAGATCACGGTGGAGATGAAGGGGCCGATCATCCGGCGTACGTCCGGATGCAGCGGTTGCCGGTTGTAGGTGGTGAGCACCAGCGGCATGGGGCCGTCGACGTCCGCCTCGCGGCGCAGGGCCACGGCGTACATGCCGAGCAGCAGGGCCGACGGCGTGGCCTTCCAGTCCTGCGCGTGGGCCTTCACCCGGCTCCAGCCGGCCTCGGGCAGCGTCAGCGTCAGGCGCCGGAGCCTGCCGCCCTGCTCGGGCGCGGTGCGGGCCAGCGGTGACGGTGCGGTGAGGTCGACCCCGGCGAGCTTGTTCTGCCAGTACGCGAGCGCCCTCGCCATGCCCGGGCCCTCGTCCTGTGCGGCCAGCGCGTTCGCGTAGTCGCGGAATCCGACGGCCGGAGGCGGCGGGCAGGGCGCGTCACGGTAGAACCGGTGCCACCGCTGGATGAGCAGGGACACGCTCGGCCCGTCGGCCACCATCTCGTCGATGGCGAAGCACACACGGGCGCCGCCCCCGGGCAGCAGGGCGACCCGGATCGCGAACGGCGGCCACTCGTGCGGGTCGAAGGCGAACTCGCTCAGCTCTTCGCGCGACGCGGCCAGTTCGAGCGTGCGCCGCTCCTCGGTCACGGCGGTGAGATCCAGGACCCGCAGCCGGTACGGCTCGACCTCGGCGCGTACGCGCATCCGGCCGTCCGGCCGTACGACGGCGCGGAGCATGTCGGTCTCGGCGACGACCCGGTTCCACGAGCGTTCCATCAGGTCGAGATCGATGGAGTCCACGTCGAACTCGAGGTAGATGTGCGCGCCCGCTCCGCCGTCGGTCAGCCGGCCGACGTAGTAGGCCTGCTGCATCTCGGTGAGCGCGAACGGCTCCTGCCGGGTGGCCGGGTCGGGAACGAGCCGCTGGGAGGCGACTGTCGGATCAACCATGCGTTTCCTCCAAGCGCTCCGGCCAGGCCACCTTCAGCTTGGCGAGCAGCCCTGACGCCCCGCTGATACTCGATTGACGCATCGGTCCGGCGCCCGGCGCGGCCGCCGCCCGTGCCACGCGGCCGCGCCGGGCGCCAGGGCGTCACCAGACGACAGGGATCTCCGTGTAGCCGCTGAGCATCGAGCCCGGCATGGACCAGCGGAGCTCCTCGGGCCGGATGGCCAGGCGCAACGTCGGGAATCGGCGGACCAGAGTGCCGATGGCGATCTGCAGCTCCACCTTCGCCAGGGCCCCGCCGAGGCAGTAGTGGATGCCGTGCCCGAGTCCCAGGTGCGCGGTGTCCTTGCGGCCGACGTCGAGCCGGCGGGCGTCGGGGAAACGGCGCTCGTCCAGGTTGGCGGTCTGGGTCGAGGTGAGGATGGCGCAGCCCGCGGGGATGAGCGTGTCGCCGATCATCACGTCCTCGGTGGCGATGCGGAACAGCGCGCCGTCACCGGGCTGGGTGTAGCGCAGCAGCTCGTCGACGGCGTTCTCGATCAGCGCCGGGTCGTCGACCAGGCGCTGGAACTCCTCGGGGTGGCGCAGCAGCGCGACGACGCTTCCGCCGAGCTGGTTGGAGGTCGGCTCGTAGCCGGCGAGCAGCATGATCAGAACCAGCGACAGCAGCTCGTGCTCGGTCACCCGCTCCTTGGCGCATTCGGCGACCAGCGCGCTGAGCAGATCCTCGCCGGGCTTCTCGCGCTTGGACTGTGCCAGGTCGGCGAGGAAGGCCAGCAGCGAGTCGTGGGCCTTCGTGTGCTCCTCGACGGACCCGCTCAGCGAGACCGTGGCGTCCGCCCACGCGCGGAACTGGTCGAGGTCGTCGATGGGCACGCCGAGGAGCTCACCGATGACCGTGACGGGCAGCGGCACCGCGAACGAGGCGTGCAGGTCCGCGGGCGCGCCCTTCTCCAGCATCTCGTCGAGGAGCTGGTCGGTGATCGCCTGGATCCGCGGGCGCATCCGCTGGATCCGCCGCGCGGTGAACTGCCGTGACACCATGCCGCGCAGCCTGGTGTGCTCCGGCGGGTCCGTGGTCATCACGCTCTCGATGATCATGTCGGTCAGCCGGGGCGACCCGGGCTTCCTGGAGTCCACGCTGAAGCGAGGATCCGCCAGGACGAACCGGACATCCTCGTAGCGGGTGACGAGGAAGGCCGGATCGCCGCTGGGCATGGTCACCCTGGCTACGCGTTCTTGTTCCTGCAGCTTGGCGTACAGCTGCGGCGGCTCGATGGCGATGGTTCGCTCGAAGGGGTAGTCATGCCGCGTCTCGTTCACTGACACGCTCTTCCTCACGTCTGGGCCGGGGTGCTCCGCAGACCGCACGGACAGAGGCCTGCAGTGCACAGGCAAGCAAGACGGCCTGACGCGGCGCTGACATCCCGTGCGCGAGATCAGCCGGCCGCACGCTCCGCGCGGGTGTTCCGGATGATGACGACCGCCACCATCGCGGCCAGCAGCGAGAGCACTCCGACCGCGGCCAGCGCGAACGAGTACGCCGTCCCGGAGGCTCCGAGCAGTGCCGCGGACATCGCCAGGCCGAGCGCGCCGCCGAGCTGATGCGTCGTGCTGACCATCGCGGAGGCGATACCGGACGCCTCAGGCGCGACGCCCTTGAGCGCCACGTCGGCGGCGGCGGGGATCGCCGCGCCGAGGTTGGCGAAGAACACGAGCATCCCCGGCAGCAACCCGAGGTAGCCGGTGCCGGTGTGGCCCATCAGAGAGAGGAGGCCTCCGCCCACCGCGCACCCGACACAGGTCACGATGAGCACGGGTCCGCCGCCGACACGCGCCATGACCCACCCGCCGGCGCGTACGCCCATGATCGAGACCACGCAGACCGGCACGTACGCCAGGCCGCCGTGCAGCGCGTCGTAGCCGAGCCCGTTCTGCATCAGCAGGGTCAGCGTGAAGAACGCGGGGAAGGTGGCGGCGAAGATCAGGATTCCGCAGACCAGCGCGGCGATCCGCGTACGGCTCTCGAACACGCCACGCGGCACGAGGGGGCTGTCGCTGCGCCTCTGCTGCACGGTGAGCCCGCCGAGCAGGACGACGGCGAGCGCGCCCAGGATCGCCAGCCGCACCCCGCCTCCGCCGCCGTGCACCGACAGGAGGCCGTACACCAGCGCGCCCAGGCCGACGACGAGCAGCAGCGCGCCGGCCGGGTCGACGGACACGTCGCGCTTCGCCGGCTGCACGCCCTTGGTGAGGTACGGGAGCATGATCACGGCGAACACCGCGACGGGCAGGTTGATGAAGAACACACCGCGCCACGAACCGAGGTCGGTGATCAACCCGGAGATGATCACGCCGGACAGGGATCCGACGATGGCGGTCGTGCCCCACGCGCTGAGCGCCTTGGCCCGCTCGCGGTCCTCGGTGAAGGTCAGCATGATGAAGCCGAGCACCGTCGGCGTCACCAGGGCGGCGCCGCATCCCTGCACGAAGCGGGCGAGGATGAGCTGCCACGGCGCCTGCGCCAGACCGCAGGCCAGCGAGGCGAGCGCGAACAGCGCGGTGCCGATCGTGAAGTTGCGGACCATCCCGTAGCGGTCACCGAACTTGCCGCCCAGGATGAGCAGGCCGCCGTACGCCAGGACGTAGGCGTTCACCACCCACGCCAGGTCGGTGGAGGTACTGCTGAGGTCGTGCTGGATGCTCGGCAACGCGACGTTCACGACGTTGTCGTCGACCGTGAGCATGAACTGGACCACGCAGAGCACGGCCAGCACCGCCCACCGTCGCGAAGTCACGGGGCGGATTTCGGTCTGCTGTTGCGTCATGGCGCGTGAGTGGTCCTCTCGGTTCAGCGGGGCATGCCTCAGCGGCCCGGACGCGCGGCGGCCGGGTCAGTGCATACGGATCTGTGCTGAGGCAGCATGGCATACGGTCACGATCCGATGACTCATTCGTGGTCGACCGCCATCGCCCCGACCCCCTTGAGCAGGTCGGCCGTGATCCGTTCGATGACGGGCGCCGGGTCGGGCTGGAAGTAGAAGTGGCCGCCCGGCAGCACGTGCGACCCGAGGAAGCGGTCGGTACGCTCCGCCCACCCGGCCATCGCGGCGGGAGGAAGCACCACGTCGGAGTCGCCGCAGAACACCGAGATCGGGACCGGCAGCACCGGGGCGTCCAGCCGTGGCCGCCAGGTGTCCACCACCTCCAGGTCGGCGCGCAGGACGGCCTCCACGATGGGCCACAGGTCAGGGTCCTCGAGTACGGCGCGTGGCGTGCCGCCCATGGCGATCAGCGCCTCGCGCAGCTGCGGCGCGGGCATCCGGTGCCGGGGAGCGTGGTCGACCACTCCACCGTCCGCGCGCGGGGCGCCGCGTGCGGACAGGCCGATCCACGCGGGCAACGGCATCCCCCGCTCGTGCAGCGCGAGAGCGAGCTCGTAGCCGACCAGCGCGCCCATGCTGTGCCCGAAGAAGGCGTACGGGCGGTCCAGCCACAGCGGCATCTCGTCGAGCAGCACGTCGACGATGGCCGTCACACTGTGGCAGAGCGGCCGATCGGCCAGGCGCCCGCGACCGGGCGCCTCGACCATGCACACCTCCCAGTCCGGACGGAACAGCGCCTGCCACGACCGGAACAGCAGGTGCGAGCCGCCCGCGTGGTGCATCAGGAAGATCCGCATCGCCGGGTCGGCCACCGGGCGGCGGCTGACCACACAACCGCTGGCGATCACGCGGCCTGCTCCCGTCTCGCACCGGACCGGATCTGGCGGACCATGCTGGTGAGCGTCGTGCCCTTGCCGATCTCGGTGAACGTCGCCCCGGGGCCGTCGAGCGCCTCGATCGACTCCGCCCAGCGCACCGGGTGGTAGATCTGCTCGATGAGGGTCTCCGCCATGGACGGCTCGGTGTACGGCCGCGCCGTCCGGTTGGCGATCACCGGGAACCTCAGGGGCCGGAACGCCGTGCGTGACACCGACGCGGCGAACCGCCGCGCCGCCGGCCGCATGTAGTGCGAGTGGAACGGGCCGCTGACGGGCAGCCGGCGCGCGAGCCGGGCGCCGAGGTCCTCCAGAATGGGTTCCAGCTCGGCGAGGTCGTCGACGGGGCCCGCCAGTACGCTCTGCGTCGGCGTGTTCAGGTTGGCCAGGTGGATCGTGTCGAAGCCGGCGCGTTGCACCACGAAGCGGAGTTTGATCTCGCCGAAGCCGACCACGGCCGTCAGCCCGCCGCCGGTGATCTCGGACATCGCCTCGGCGCGTGCCACGACGAGCCGCAGCCCGTCCTCGAAGTCGAACGCGCCCGCGGCCTCCAGCGCGTTGTACTCGCCGAGGCTGTGGCCCAGGGCCCGGTCCGGCGGCCCCACCTCTTCCAGCCGTGCCCGGTAGGCCAGCGCGTTGACCACGTAGACCGCGGGCTGGGTGTACAGCGTCTGGTCGAGGACGCCGTCGGGGTCCTCCAGGCACAACCTGCGGACGGAGTACCCGAGGACGGCGTCCGCGCGGTCGACGAGGCCGGGCCAGCGGTCGAACAGGTCACGGCCCATTCCGACCCTCTGGCCGCCCTGTCCGGGGAACATCACGATGTCGGTCATGATCATCCCTTCTCGGCCGGCGATCCGGCGCCGATCGGCTCGCGCCGCGAGGTGACGTACGCGGCGACGCCCGCCAGATCGGCCTCGGAGGCCAGTACGTCCAGGGGCACGGTGACGCCGTACCGGTCCTCGATCCGCGCCCGGAGGTTCATGACGTTGATCGACTCGATGCCGAGCTCGATCAGCCTGCGTCCGGAGTCGAGCCGGATGGAGGAGTCCGCGACGTACTGCGCCACCAGCTCCAGCAGGCCGCCGAGCACCTCGGCGTCGACCGGGCCGGTCGCCTCCCTGCTTCCCTCGGCTCTGCTTCCCTCGGCTCTGCTTCCCTCGGCTCGGGTTCCTTCGGTGCGGGTACGGGTGCCGGTGGTGGTGCCGTCCACGCGCTCTCGGCGGTCAGGTCCTGTTCACCGAGCCACAGCGTGCGCTCCAGGAGCTCCGAACCGGGCACGTGGGGAAGGGTTCCGGCCGGCGGCGCGGTCAGCTCGGACCAGCGCACCCGCAGGCCCTCCGTCCAGAGCCTGCCGACCCGGTCGAGGTGCCCGGCCCGCCAGAGGTCGTGCACGAACCGGCGTACCTCCTCACCCTCGCCGAACACGTCCGGGTTCAGGCGCCGTGCCCGTACGTCATTGACCACCACGCCCGAGGGCGGAGGCGAGCCGGGTTCCGCGTCACCGTACGCGCCGAGCCGCGCGGCGAGCTCGGCGGTCGAGCGTGCCACCGTCACGAGCCGGTAGGGCAGCTCGGCGCGCCCGCTGCGCAGGACGTACGCGACGGCCTGCAGAGGGGTGTCGCCGCTCGTGTGGCACCACGCGGCGAGCGACCTCGCCGTACGGCGCAGATGCGCCTCGCTCGGCGCGGACAGCACCACCACCTCGTCGCCGCCGGCACCGGCCGGCCACGCGCGTGGCGGCTGCGCCTCCTCCACGACCAGGTGGGCGTTGACGCCTCCCGCGCCGAACGAGCTGATTCCCGCGCGCCTCGGCTCCGCGCCGCCCGGCGCGGCCTGCCACGCCTCCGCCGCGCGCTGCAGGCGGAACCTGCCGCCCGACGTGGCGACGGCCGGATTCGGGACGCCGGCGTGCAGGGTCGGCGCCAGGGTCCGGTTCTCGAGCTGGAGCAGCACCTTGGTCAGCGCGGCGATCCCGGCCGCGGACTCACCATGCCCGATCACGGACTTCACCGACCCGAGGGAGCACGCCCGTTCGCCGGCGCCGTAGGCACGTACCAGCCCGGACAGTTCGACCGGGTCACCGAGCTCGGTACCGGTTCCGTGCGCCTCGATGAGCGTCACCGTGTCCGGGTCGACACCGGAGCGCTCCAGCGCCCTGCTGAGCACCCTGGCCTGCGCGACCGGATCCGGGGCGGTGAACGCGCTCCCGCGCCCGGCGTGCTCGACGGCGCTGCCGAGCAGCACGGCGCGGATCGGATCGCCATCGGCCAGCGCGCGCGACAGGGACTTGAGCACCACGGCTCCGACGGCCTCGCCAGGACCGAAGCCCTGGCCGCCGGCGCCGAAGCTGCGGCACCTTCCATCCTCGGACAGGAAGCCCGAGCGGCGCAGCAGCGAGAGCCGCGCCGGATGCAGGTAGAGGTTCACCCCGCCCGCCAGCGCCGCGACGCACTCGCCGCGCCGGATGCTCTCCGCGGCCATGTGCAGCGCCACCAGGGAGGACGAGCACGCGGTGTCCACGGGCTGGCTGGGACCGATCAGGTCCAGCAGGTAGGAGATCCGGTTCGGCAGCGACCAGTAGTGCGCCGGGGCCACCTCGCCGTCGGAGGCATTGAGCACGCGGTAGTCGGCGGAGGTGATACCGACGAAGACGCCGACATTGCGCCCGCGCCCGTCCGGTGCGGCGAGCGCGTCGAGCCGCTCACCGAGGCAGCCCGCGTCCTCCAGTGCGTGCCACGCGGTCATGAGGAACAGCCGCTCCTGCGGGTCCATCATCCGGGCCTCGTGCTCGGGCAGCCCGAAGAACTCCGGGTCGAACCGGGCGGGATGGGTCAGGAAGTAACCGCGTTCCCCGCACCTGCCCTGCCGCTCGGGCGCCATCTGCCCGACCAGCTCGGTACCGGCCTCAAGGTGCTGCCAGAACTCCTCCAGGGTGTCGGCGCCCGGATACCGCCCGCTGATCCCGACCACCGCGATCGGCTCGAGCTCTCCGAGCGCGGGCGTCGGGACCGAGGCGGGTACGGGCGCCGGCGCGGGCACCGGCGCGGACCTGGGCGCCGTTGCCGTCGCGCTCGCCGACGACGCCGACGACGCCGACGGCGAGCGTTCAACGGACGCCACCGGCATGGGCGTGGTCCCGTTTCGCGCCGGACACAGGGCGGCGGCGACGGCCTCCAGGTTCGGCGCCGCGTAGAACACCTCAGGGCCGATGTCGGGGAACTCGCCGACCATCGTGACCAGCAGCGATTTGATCATCAGAGAGTCGATCCCGAGCTCGGCGAGCGGGAGGTCCATCGGCAGGTCCGCGACCGGACGGCCGATGACCTCGGCGACGAGCTCCCGCACTCGCTCCCGCCCCGCGCCCCGCGCCTGGGGCTGGAGCTGAGGTGCGGCGGAAACGGCCGGGGCAGCTGAAACGGCGTGAGCGGCTGGGGCGGTGGAGACGCCGTGGGCGGTGGGCGCGGTGGACGCGGTCGGCGCGGTGGCGACACTGGACACGGAGGTGACGGTGTTGGCGGCGGCGACGGCGGGGGTGGCGAGCCAGCCTGCCTCCGAGGCGCGGCGTTCCCAGGTGGTGTGGTCGCCGCAGAACACCGCGACCGCGGGCGTCGGCTGTTCCGCCGACAGCAGGAGCTCCATGGCGCGGAGGCCGTCCTCGTCCTCCATCGCGACGACGCCGAGCTGTTCGCGGAGCATCTCCGTCTCGGCCTCGGACACGGCCATTCCGCCGTCGCGCCACAGCGGCCAGTTGATCGACAGCGTGCGCCCGCTACGGCTGCCGGCGGCGACGCGTTCGCGGCGCTGCGCGGCGAAACCGTCGAGGTAGCCGTTGGCGAGGGCGTAGTCGGACTGGCCCAGGTTGCCGACCACCGAGGCGACCGAGGAGAACAGCGCGAACAGCTCCAGCGGGAGGTCCGCGGTGGCGGCGTCGAGGGCCTGTACACCGTCGATCTTCGGCCGGAGCACCTCCTCGACCTGCTCGGGCCGCTTGCGTACGAGGAACCCGTCGCGTACGACGCCGGCCGCGTGCAGCACTCCGTGCAGCGCGCCGTGGCGGCGTACGGTGCCGGAGACCAGGTCACGCGTCGCGGTCTCGTCGGCGACGTCGGCGGTCACGTACTCGGCCGCCGTGCCCAGTGCCTCGAGCCGCCGTCGCGTGCCGCCGGGCAGGTCGGCGAGCGGACGCCGGCCGCACAGCACCACGCGCGCGCCGTGGCGGCGCACCAGGTACTCGGCCAGCGCCAGGCCGACGCCGCCCGCGCCTCCGGTGATCAGGTGGACGGTGCCCGGACGGAACGGCTGCGGGCCGGGCACGGCGGGGGCGGTGAGGCCGTACACCCGGCGGCGCCGCATCCCCCCGCGCGTGTCGGCGAGCGCGCCGTGCGCCGGGTCGGGGGCGGACAGCTCCGCGGCGATCACGGCGGCGGCGTCCTCGGCGGTGAGGAGCACGGCGCGGGCCCGTACGCGCGGATTCTCCTGCGCCACCGACTGCACGAACGCGGCCAGTGCCGGTGCGACGGCGTCGTCGGTGGTGCCGAGGACGACATGCAGGTCACGCCGCCAGCTCGCCGCCGACAGCACCTCGCGCAGCAGCGCGAAGAGGCGTACGAACGGGGTGTGGTCCGTCACCGGGCCGAGGACACCGGCGACGCACAGCCGGTCCACGTCGCCTTCGGTGAGCCGCTCGACCGCGGACGCCACCGCGGACGGATCGCTCACCGAGGCCGTCGGTCCCCGCCAGTACCGGGCCGGCTCGGGGTCGTCACCGAGCACGAGCAACGGGGCCCCGGAGACCGGGACGAACGGCAGGGCGTGCTCGTTCCACACCGCGCGGTAGCAGACGAGCGCGTCGGGCAGCGCCCGCACGGCGGGCACCTCACGAACCCGCTCCGCGACCGGCGCGGGCGGCGTCTCCTGGGCCTCTGCCGAGGCGGAGGCGTTGGCCGGTTCGTCGACCCAGTGCCGGTCGGCGGCGAACGGGTAGCCGGGCAGGGACACGCGCCGGGCGGGCGTCAGCACGCGTGACCAGTCCACGGCCTGACCGTGGGTGTACAGCTTCGCGGCGGCCACCAGGTCGTCCTCGCGGACGCGGCCCGCCTCGGCGATCCGCGCATAGAGCCGGTCGAGCAGGCGGCGCTGGGCGGCGTCGACGGCGGACGACGGCTCGCCGGCGCGTTCGATCCGGCGAGGGTCCTCCTCGCCCGACAGGTAGCGCCGCAGCCCGTCGCGTAGCTGGTCCAGGTCGTTGACCAGCAACGCGACGCGGTGCGTGAAGTGGTCGCGGTGGATCGCCAGCGTGCCGGCGATCTCGTGCAACCCGGCGTCGGTGCCCTCCAGGGCGTCCAGCAGGTCGCGCGCGCGGGCGGGGACCCGGTCGGCCCGGTGTCCGGACAGGACGACGACGGACGGGCCGGTGTGCGTGCCGGCCGCCCGTTCCGGCGCCTGGTCCACCACGACGTGCGCGTTGGTGCCGCTGAAGCCGAACGAGCTGATCGCGGCACGGCGCGGGCGGCCGGTGTGCGGCAGCCGCAGGTGCCGCGTCGCGACGGTGAGGGGGCCGTCCTCCAGGCCGAGCCGTGGGTTCAGTTCGTCGCAGTGCAGGCTCGGGGGGACCTCGCCGGTGCGTACGACGCCGAGCGCCTTGATCAGCCCGGCGACTCCGGCGGCGGCGGAGACGTGCCCGATGTTGCCCTTCACCGAGCCGATCGGCAGCGAGCGCGGCGGCAGGCCCGCCGGGCCGAACACCTCGTTCAGCGCGGTCGTCTCGATGGGGTCGCCCAGCGGAGTTCCGGTGCCGTGGCACTCGACGTAGCCGATCGTGGCCGGGTCGATGCCGAACCGGTCGTACGTGCCGCGGATCAGGTCGGCCTGCGACCGGGCGCTCGGTGCCGTGATGCCGTTGGTGCGGCCGTCGTGGTTCATGCCGGTCGCCGTGATGACGCCGTGTACGGGGTCGCCGTCGGCGAGCGCGGCGGCGAGCGGCTTCAGCACGACCACGCCGCAGCCCTCGCCGGGCACGATGCCGTCGGCGGCGGCGTCGAAGGGCCGGCATCGTCCGGAGGACGACAGCATGCCGGCCGCGCTCATCATGACGTAGGGGATCTCGGTCAGGTAGAGGGTCACTCCCCCGGCCAGCATGAGGTCGGCCTCGCCGGACCACAGGGCCTGGCATGCCTGGTGGACGGCGACGAGCGAGCTGGAACACGCGGTGTCGACCGTGGACACCGGTCCGCGCAGGTCGAGGTGGTGCGCGATCCGCGCGGGCAGCAGGGAGTTGGAGTTCCCCTGCATCACCTGGGGCAGCCGGGAGAACCGAGCGTTCCGCTCGATCCGGTACAGATAGTCGTTCAGCATGACTCCGGCGTAGACGCCGCAGCGGCTGCCCGCCAGGCCGCCGGGGCGTACGCCGGCGTGTTCCAGCGCCCGGTGGCTCTCCTGCAGGAACAGCCGGGCCTGCGGGTCCATCAGCTCCGCCTCGCGGGGCGCGATGCGGAAGAACTCCGCGTCGAACGCGTCGGGCCGGCTGAGGAAGCCGCCCCAGCGGGACACCGACCGGCCGGGCGCGGGCCCGTCCGCGTCGTGGAACTCCTCCGCCGACCAGCGTTCCGCGGAGACCTCGGTGACGGCGTCGCGGCCGTCGAGCAGCAGGTCCCAGAACCGCGCCGCGTCGACGTCCGGCGGGAACACCGCGCTGTAGCCGATGACGGCGATGGGTTCCGGCGTCGAAGGCCGGCGGGTGTCACGCTCGCTGAGCAGCCGTTTCACCTGGGCGCGATCGATCTCGCCCCGGCGGAAACGCGTCAGGATCTCGGTCACGTCCATGGCGCTCTCGTTCATCTCGGTTCCAGGTGGGCGGCCCCGTGGCGGGCGACGATTCGCTCGGTGACCTCCGGGAGCCGGAAGGACACCTCGTGCATGGCGGCCTCCTCGGCGATGGCCTTGTCGGTCGCCGCCAGCAGAGGGGCCGCCAGATGGCGTTTGAGCAGTTCCAGCGACGGGCGTGGCGCCTTCGCGACGTCCTCGGCGAGAGCGCGGGCCACGGCGTGCACGTCCGCGTGCGGCACGATCCGCACCTGCGTTCCCCGCTCGCGCAGCTCGTGTCCGCGATACCGGCGGGAGGTCAGGAGCATCTCGGTGCCGACCACCGGCCCGAACCGGTGCGGCAGCAGGTGGGTGGCGCCCATGCCGGGGGTGAAGCCGTAGTCCATGAAGTTCGCGGTGTAGACGGATCGTTCGCTGAGGACCGGGAGGTCCGCGTAGAGGCCGAGCACGAGCCCTCCGCCGAGGGCATGACCCTGCATCGCGGACACGACCGGGAGCGGGCAGCGTACGAGCGCGCGGAAGAAGTCGTCGGTGTCGAACCGCCCGTCGCCCCTGGCGAAGGCCAGCAGCTCGTCCCGCGAGCCGCCCGAGCAGAACAGCGTGGGCAACCCGCTCACCAGGATCACCCTGGTCGCCGGGTTCCGTACGGCCGAGTCCAGAGCCGACTCGAGGCCGCGGCAGAACGCGCTGGTGAAGCTGTTGCGCCCCGCCTCGTCGAGCAGCCGCACCTCCGCGATCCCCGAGGTGTCCAGGCTGAGGGTCACCGGGTCGTTCACGGCAGCAGCCCTCCGAGCCGGAGTTCGGCCATCCTGCGCGCCACGGCCGGGTCGGCCAGCCGTTCCGCGAACGCCCGCTGGGCGATCACGGCGGCCTGCCGCGTCGATGGGAACACGTCGTCCCGGTACCGCTTGAGCGCCGCGGTCGTGCCACGGTCGACGCGCCGCGCGGACACGAGCGTCGGCCGCAGGAGGTCCTCGGCGCTCGTGGCCACCTGGTCGGCGAGGCCGATCCGTACGGCGGCGTCGGCGTCGAGCTCCGCGGCGGTCAGCGCGAGCCGGAAGGCCTGCTGCTCCCCCGTACGCCGCGCGACGAACGGCAGCGCCATCGCGGGCAGCAGGCCGAGCAGCACCTCGGTCAGGCGGAACCTCGCCTGAGAGCCGGCCAGTACGAGGTCACACGCCGCCGCCAGGCCGACGCCGCCCGCGGTCGCCGCTCCGTCGACGAGCGCCACGGTCAGCAGCGGACCGGTGGCGAGCCTGCGCAACAGGGTCCAGTACGGAAGCTCCTCCTCAGTCGCCGACGCCTCCCGCACCGATACCTCGGGCGCCGGATCGGTGAGGTCCATACCCGCGCAGAAGTCCGTGCCGGTCGCCGCGAGGACGAACACCCGGCAGCCGTCGTCGCCCTCGGCGTCGTCCAGTGCCGCGAGCAGGCCGGTGAGCAGCGCGGCGTCGATGGTGTTGCCGCGCTCCGGGCGGTCCATCCGGGCGATCATGAACCCGGGCCCGGTCGTCCGCCGGACGGCGTCGGTGATGGTGCGGTCCATCAGGCCGTCCCGATCCACGCGTACTCGCGGTGGTAGTCGCGCACCTCGGTGAGCACCAGGCGCTGGTGGTCGACCAGTTGCTTGCCCGTGATGTGCGCGAACCGGTCGACGTCGACCTTGAAGTCGCGTGTGCCGAAGCCGAGCTCTGCGGTCGCGGACAGGATCTCGTCGTACTCCCCCGCCGTCAGGCGGTACCGCGACTCCAGCGCCTGCGCGATGCCCATCGAACCGAGCGCGTCGACGGAGGCCGGCGAGACGACGCAGCTGTAGAACTCCGAGCTGCACCCCGACCCGTAGGCGAACACCCCGACCCGGCGCTCGCCGGTGATCTCGGCGTTGTCGATCGCGCTGGCCAGGGCCAGCAGCGACGTCGCCGTGTAGAGGTTGCCGACGAGCTGCGGATAGCGCAGCGACGGCATCAGCCGGGTGTGGAAGTCCGCCTCGATCTGGTCGGCGGGCAGCCGCTTGAGCCGGCGCAGCACGGTCCGGTGCGCTCCTCGCACCATGCCGGGGAACGGCGTGTGCATGGCGAGCAGGTCGAAGGAGTCCCGCAGGTCCGCGCCGCGCACCTTGCGCGCGTAGTCGAGGAAGGCACCCTGGAGGCAGTCGATGTAGGTCAGCAGGGACAGGTCGACGTCACCGGCCTCCACGTCCGGCGCGGGCCGGCAGGTGTCCATCACCTCGTAGCCGTGGAAGCCGTTGGCGCCCCAGTCGAGCCGGGCGATCACCGGGTCGCGCCCAACGATCGCGGCGACCGCGCCCGCGCCCTGGCTCGGCTCGACGTAGGTGTCCGGTACGGGCCGGGCCACGTCCGTGGCGATGACGAGCGCCTTGGTGCCGGCGAAGGCGCTGGAGGCCACCACCGACGCGGCGAGCTGCATCGAGGCCGTTCCCGCGTAGCACGCCTGCTTGACCTCCAGTAGCCGGCATGAGCGCGGCAGGCCGAGCAGGTGGTGCACATAGGTGGCGAGCGACTTGCCGAAGTCCACACCGGACTCGGTGCCGACGATGACCAGCTCGATGCCCGCCCGCTCTTCCTCGGTCATCCTGTCCACCAGCGGCCGCGCCGCGTTGACGGCGCAGGACACGGCGTCCTCACAGTTCAGCGCCACGCTCTTGCGGCGCATCATGAGGTTCTCCATGCGGCTGGTGTCCAGGCCGCGGGCCTCGAACAGGTCGGCGACCTCGATAAAGGCCTCGCCGGCGTAGACGTTCAGGGCTTCGATGCCGACCTTCGTCATCAGTTGACTGTCCGATCAGGATGGGTGAGCAGGATCGAGGCGTTCACGCCGCTGAACGCGAAGCTGTTGCTGAGCGCGTACCGCAGCGGATACGACTGGACGCTGGTGCCGACCAGGCCAGGCGCGGGTACCAGCGGATCGGTGAGGTTCAGGTTCGGATGGCAGATGCCGGTCCGCAGCTGCACCGTGGTCGCCACCAGCTCCTGGAGGGCGGCGCTGGTCAGGCAGTGGCCGGTGAACGACTTCGTGCTGTTGACGAGCGGCTGGTCGTCGCCGAAGACCTCCAGCAGCGCGGTCGCCTCCGACTCGTCGCCGGCGACCGAACCCGTCGCGTGCGCGTTGACGTAGTCGATCTCGTCCGGGACCAGGCCGGCGGACTCCAGTGCCTCGGCCATGGCGTACGCCTGCCCGCGCGGGTCCGGCTCGGTTCCGCGCATGCCGTCGAGCACCTGTCCCCAGCCGTCGACGTAGGCGTGGATCCGGGCGTTCCTGGCCAGGGCCATCGTGCCCCGCTCCAGCAGCACCGCCGCCGTTCCCTGCCCGTACACGAAACCTCGGCGGGCGGCGTCGAAGGGCCGGCAGACCTCGGTCGCGTCGGCGGCGTCGCCGCGCGCGGCCATGGCCCCGCTGTCCCTCAGCGCGCGCAGCTCGGCGCCCGACAGCTCGGCGAGCGCGCCGACGACCAGGCAGCGCTCCAGCCAGCCGCTGTGCACCAGCCGGGCGGCGTGGATCAGGGCGATCGCGGAGCTCGCGGACGCGGCCCCGAGGGTCCACCCCTCGGCGTGCAGCCCGGTCACCTCGCTGACGGCGCCGACGACGTCCACGTCGAGATGGGTCAGCGCGTGGGACGGCCGCACCGACTCCGGCCGCTGGGCGAACTCCAGTGTGGTCCGCGCCTGGTAGCGGAGGGCGAGATTGCTGCCGGCGACGACGAGACCGCAACGCTTGCGTTCGCCCTGGTTGAGCCCGGTGTCGCGTAACGCCGCCGCGGCGGCGCAGGCGGCGGTGCGGGCGGGCAGCGCGACCCGCCGCCCGACCCGGCGGAGCCGCCGCGCGGTCCACGGGTCGTCGTGCAGGTGCCGTTCGATCCACCGGTCGAGGTCGAAGTCGAGCAGCGCGGCGACGTCGGCGCCGGACTGCTTCTCGAGCTCCGGCGCGTCCCGTACCGCGCTGCGGCCCGCGAAGAGCGCGCCCGCGAACTCCTCGACGGTCTCACCGAGAGCGTTGAGGACGGACATGCCGGTGATCGCGATGTCGTACGGTCCACGTGGCGGCATGGGCGCCGTCCTTCCCTGTACTGGATGCGTTACCGGATGCTCAGCAGCGCGCGTGAAGGGCGTCGACGAGGCCGCTCAGGTTGTCCACCCCGGCGAACTCGCTGACGGGCACCTGGATGCCGAGCTCGTCCATGCTCGCGGCGACCACGTCCATGCGGTCGATGGAGTTCGCGCCGAGCTCACGCATGCTCCGCTCCGGCCTGATCTCCGCCTCTCCGACGTCGGGCAGTACGTCGTGCACCTGACGCAGTACGACGGCGAACACTTCGTCCTTGGTCATCTGTTAGCTCCTGTCCTGGGCGGCGAGCGCGCTCGCCGCCTGCTCGACCGTGAATTCGCCCGACGTGAGCGCGTCGAGGAGCGCGTCGACGTCGAGGTCCGTCTCGACCCGCTCGGGGGTCCTGGTAGGTGGTGCCGTCTCCGGTGCGGGTGCCCGTACGCCGGGGGCCGCGCCGCCGAGGTGGTCGGCGAGGCGGCGTGGTGTGGGGTGGTCGTAGAGCACCGAGGCGGGCTCGCGCCGGCCGAGGCTGTTGTTGATCAGGTTCACGAACTCGACGCCGAGCACCGAGTCCACGCCCAGCGCCTGGAAGGTCTCGTCCTCGGCGATGTCCTCCGGGGAGGTGTAGAGCACGCCGGCGAGCTGCTCGCGCACCACGTCCATCGCCCGGTGGTCCTGCGGCGCCGCCGGGCGGGCGGCGGGCGGTGGAGCCGGTACCGCCGTGGGGGCGGGCGCCGGTGCCGCGAGGAGGGTACGCACGTGGCCGAGCAGGGAGCCCGGCGACGGGTGGTCGTAGAGCACGGTGGCCTTGAGGTCCAGGGCGAAGCGCTTGTTCAGCTGGCCGACGAACTCCACGCCGAGCACCGAGTCCACGCCGAGCTCGGCGAAGGTCCCGTCCTCGGCGATCTCTCCGGGGTCGAGGTAGAGCACTCCCGCCAGCTCCCCGAGGAACGGCTCGCGCAGTTCGGCCCCGCCCGGCATCGGAGCAGGCGCGGGCTGGGCGGCCGGCACAGGTGGGGGTGCGGGCGCGGCCGTGACAGGTGCGGGCGTCGCGGCGACCCTCGCTCGTACGGGCGCGGGTGCGGCCGTGACAGGTGCGGGCGTCGCGGCGGCCCTCGTTCGTACGGACGCGGGTGCCGGGTCTCTCGGCAGCGGGCGCAGCGTGACCGTGTCCGCGATCTCCGGCAGCGCCGTGCCTCCGGCGGCGATCAGTTCGAGGGCCGGAACCGGGGCGGGCGCTGGGCCGGTGGCCCGCTTGAGGCCGAAGTCGCGCAGGTGCCGGTGCTGCGGCTCGGTGACGGCGTCCGGGTTCTCGGCGACATGCCGTATCTGCAGGTCGTACCAGCAGCGGACGCGCTCGAACGGATAGTGCGGCAGCGGGATCCGGCGGCCTCGCTCGGCGCCGGACAGCGCCAGCAGGTCCGCCTGCGCGCCGTCGAGCCACGCCGTGACCCCGGCCGGGGCGCTCGGTGGCGCGCCCAGGTCGCCGGGCTGCGAGGCCGCGCCGACCCGGCGGAGCTCGCCGATCAGCCCGTCGAGCGTCGTCGCACGCGTCGCGGCTCGCCGGGCCAGCTCCACCCGGCCCGTGGCCATGACATAGGCGACGTCGCGCAGTGCCGGGGCCCGCCCCTCGGCCCGCCGTTCGGCCAGATGGTCGGCCAGCCGGGTGGCGAGGCGGCCCAGAGCGGCGTCCGTACGCGCCGACAGGAACACCAGCACCGGGTCGCCGGCGTCCGGTTCGGCCGCCGGGCGGTGGGGGGCCTGCTCGACGATGAGGTGGGCGTTCGCGCCACCCGCGCCGAACGAGCTGATCGCCGCGCGCAGCGGCCCGCCCCGCAGGGAGCTCCATTCGCCGACCGTGCGCTGGACCTCGAACGGCACGCGGTCGAAGTCGATCTCCGGGTTGATCGGGTCGCAGTGCAGGGACGGGACCAGCGTGCGGTGCCGCATCTGCAGCAGCACCTTGGCGAGGGCCACCACGCCGGCGGCGGACTCCAGATGCCCGACGTTGGACTTGACCGAGCCGATGGGCACGCGCACCTCCGGCCCGACCCCGTCACGGCCGAACGCGATGGTGAGGCCGCGGATCTCGATCGGGTCGCCGAGGGAGGTTCCGGTGCCGTGGGCCTCGACGTAGTCGATGTCGGCGGCGGAAAGGCCCGCGTCCCGCAGGGCCGCGGACACCAGGTTGGCCTGGGCGCGTGCGTTGGGCACGGTGTAGCCGTTGGTGCGCCCGCCGTGGTTCGCGGAGCTGCCTCTGATCACCGCGTGGACGTGGTCTCCGTCGGCGATGGCCTGGTCCAGCGGTTTCAGCAGCACCGCGCCGACGCCCTCGCCGGGCACGTAGCCGTCGCCGCCGGTACCGAAGCTGCGGCAGCGCCCGTCGGAGGACCCGAACCTGGCGTCGCTGAGCATGAAGTACTTGTTGGGATGCACGCTGACGTTGACCCCGCCGGCGATGGCGACCGCGCACCGGCCCGCGAGCAGCGAGTCGCAGGCGAGCTGGATGGCGCTGAGCGCGGAGGAGCAGGCGGTGTCCACGGCGACGCTCGGCCCTTGCAGGTCGAAGAAGAATGACGCCCGGTTCGCGATCGACCAGTAGCCGCTGTCGGCGAGGATCGGGTTGCCGCGCATCCGTTCCTCGGCCTCGTGCAGCTGGTACTCCCCCCACATCGCGCCCACGAACACGCCGATGTCGCGGGGGCGCAGCTCGTCCGCCTCGACGATCCGGTCCGGCCGGTACCCGGCGTCCTCGAACACCGCCCAGCAGGTCTCCAGGAACAGCCGCGCCTGCGGGTCGATGACGCTGGCCTCGCGCGGAGAGATGTGGAACAGCCGTGCGTCGAACTTGTCGACGTCGGGCAGGAAACCGCCCCACTTGGCCATCGTGCGACCGGGTACCGGCTTCCCCGCGCGGTACACCGCTTCGGCGTCCCAGCGGTCGCCGGGCACCTCGATGATGCTGTCCCGCCCGGTGCGGAGGTTCGACCAGAACTCGTCGAGGTTCTCCGCGTCGGGGAACCGGCCCGCGATACCGATGATCGCGATGGCCCTGTCGGGGGGCTCGGCGGCGGCCTGGATCCGGGGCGCGGCGGGCTCGACGGCGGGCACGGCGACCGGCTCGACGGAAGGCGCCGGTGTCACCGGCGCCGCCGCCGCGACGAGCGCCGCGGCGCGGTCGGGATGGTCCTCGACCAGCTGGTCCGCGAGCTCCTGTACGGTCCTCGCCTCGAACAGCAGGGTCTTGGACAGGGAACCGAAGATGGGCTCCAGCAGGTCGATCACCCGGACCGCCATCAAGGAGTCGACGCCGAGCGAGTCGAAGCCGGAGTCCGGCCCGATCCGCCCGGCGGGGGTGCGCAGCACCTCGGCGAGCACCTCGGTGATTCGGCCGGCCACCGCCGCCTTCGTCTCCACAGGAGAGGACCCTTCCGTCGAGGTGGGCACCGGCGGCGCGGTCCGCGCGCCGAACACCGGGAACGCCGCGTGCATACGTTGCAGGTCGCCGGACAGGAGCACCGGCGCCGGGGTGCCGGCCGAGGCCAGCGTGCCGAAGGCGGCCAGCGCGTCGGCCGTCCGCATGGGGGTCATGCCGACACCGGCGAGTACCTCGGCGGCGTCGCCGGGGATGCGGATGCCACCGTCGGCCCAGTACGGCCAAGCCACGGAAAGGCTGCGGCCGTGCCGCTGCCCCCGCTCCACCAGCCGGTCGCGTTCTGCCGCGAGGCGGTCCAGCGCGCCGTTGGCGAAGGCGTAGCTCGTCTGTCCCTGGCTGCCCACGACTCCGGACACCGAGGACATGGTCAGGAAGAAGTCCAGCGGCCAGCCGGCGGTCGCGGCGTCCAGCACGGCCGCGCCGGACAGCTTGGGTGCGAGCACCGCGCGGTCCGCCTCCGGGCTAGAACGGATCATGAGGGCGTCCTGGGTCACCGCGGCGCAGTGCAGCACGCCGCGGATCGGCGGCCCGCTGTCGGTGATCCGCCGCGCGAAGGCGTGGACCTGCTCCTCGTCGGCGGCGTCCAGGCGGTGGTACGTGACGGAACCGCCGCTCTGGTCGGCGATCCGCCGCAAATGTTCCAGCTCGGGCACCTGCTCGCGGCGCCCGGTGAGCACGAGGCGCGCGCGATGGTCGCGGAGCAGGTGTTCGGCGAGCAGCCCGGCGACCGCGCCGAATCCGTGCAGCCAGTACCCGCCGCCGCCCACGATCAATGGTTCGGGCCGGCCCGGGGTCCGGTCGCGCAGCAGGTACGTCCACCACCGCCCGGCGTCGTCTCGGCGTACGTGGTGTGCCGGAGGCAGCGCGGCCGTCGTGGCGCCGGAGCCCGCGACCGGCCCGGCTTCCAGGGCCAGCACCTCCAGGCGCGGATCCTCCTGGACGAGGCTGCGGCCGAGGGCCGCGACGCCGGCCGCGAGGACCGGATCGGCGCAGCCGACCACCACGCGGGCGCCGGCGCGTCCGAGGGATCGTGCCAGCCCCCGCAGCAGGGACAGCAGCATCGCTCCGTGGCCGTCGGCCGGGCCGGGGCCCGGCCGGACGACGACCAGGGGACGTACGCCCTGGCAGGCGGCGCCGGCCTCCTCGCCCAGCCGCTCGGCGGCGGCCGGGTCCGCCGGCATCGGGTGCCGGAGGACCGGGCCGGACGCCGCGGCCGGGTCCGCCGGGGCGTCGCCGATGAGGATCAGCGGTCCCCGCCATGGCTGTTCGCCTGACGGGACGTGTTCGACTTCCTGCCAGCCCGCCAGGTGGATCGCGGCCGGCCATGAGGCGGCCGAGGCGGCGGAGGCGACCGGCCGCAGCGCGAGCCCGTCGAGCCTCGCCACGACCGCGCCGGCGGCATCGGTGACGACCGCGTCGAACTTGGCGATCCGGCCGCGTCCGGCGGCACGTCGCAGGTGCACCCGGGCCTCGGCGGGGAACCGCGGCGGCACGCTGATCCGGTCGATCGCGAACGGGATGCGCACGACCCGCTCGTCATCGGCGAGCGCGAACCCGAGCACGGTCTGCAGCACGCCGTCGAGCAGGCGCGGCGGGACGGTGAAGCCGGGTTCGGGAGCCGCGCGCACCGTGGCGAGCACGTCGTCCGGGCCGACGCGCATGCCGGTGATGACCTGAAAGCCGGGGCCGTAGTCGATGCCGCGGTCGTGGAAGGTCCGGTAGAGCTCGTCCTGGGAGATCTCGTGTGGACATCGGGCGGAGACCTCCGCCAGGTCGATGACCTGGCCGAGGCCGGTTCCCGGGTCGGTGAGGCGCGCCTCGGCGTGCTCGGTGGTGCCGGACCGCAGCCGTACGCGCCCGTCCTGGTCGACCTCGCCGCGCAGCGTGACCGGTTCCTCGGGCCGTACCGCCCGGTGGAACACCACCGAGCGCAGGTCGCTCACGGGGTGGCCGCTCGCCCGGGTGGCCGCGTCGAACAGCCCGTCGAGCTGTGCGGCGGCGGGCAGTACCGGCTGGCCGTTGACGCGGTGCTCGGCGATGAGCGGGTCGGCCGGATCGAGCGTGCCCTCAAGCCGGAACGAGCCGAGGGTGGAGACGTTGTCGCGGAGCAGCCCGCTCGCGGCGGGAGCCCGTCCGGCGGCCGACGGCGGCGCCGGCATCGGCCAGCGGTTGCGGGCGAACGGGTATCCGGGCAGCCGCACCCGCCGGCCGGTCTCGCCGGGCGGCGGCTCCTCCGCTCCCGCGATCCAGGCCGCCGCCTCTTCCGGGGGTTCCGCCCGCGCGATCGCGCGCAGCGAGGTCACCAGCCCGGCGATGTCGTGCGCGCGTACGGCCGCGCGTACCGGCAGCGCCGCGCGCCCGGTCCGCAGGGTGTGAGCCACGTCCCGTACATGCAGGTCGGACTCGGCGAGATGGTCGGCGAGCCGTCCGGCGAGCTCGGTCAGCCGGTCCGGGTCGTTGGCCGAGATGGGGACGAGCACGGGGCCGTCCGTGGCCGGTCGCCTCGCCGGCTCCGGCTCGGGCGCCTGCTCCAGTACGACGTGGGCGTTGGTGCCGCCGATGCCGAAGGAGCTGACGGCCGCGCGCCGCGGCCCGTCCACCGGCCACTCCCCTGGTTCGGTGGGAAGGAACAGGGCGCCGTCACCGAAGTCGATGCGCTCGTTCGCGTCCGCGAAGCCGGTCTGCGGCGGGATCACGCCGGCCTCCAGGGCCAGCACCGCCTTGATCATCCCGGCGAGCCCGGCGGCCGTGTTGAGATGGCCCACCACGCTCTTGGCCGAGCCGACCGCGCAGGGTGTCGTGGTGCCGAAGGCGCGGGCCAGCACGCCGAACTCCACCGGGTCGCCGAGCGGGGTGCCCGTGCCGTGCGCCTCGACGTAGCCGACGCTCGCCGGGTCCACGCCGGACAGCGCGAACGCCTCGCGTACCACCGCGGCCTGGCCCTTCGGCGACGGCGCGTGGTAGTCCAGCTTGCCCGCGCCGTCGTTGTTCACGGCACTGCCGCGCAGCACGGCGCGTACCGGGTCGCCGTCGGCCAGCGCGTCCGAGAGCCTGCGGAGTACGACGGCGCCCGCTCCGTTGCCGAACACGGTGCCGTCGGCCTCGCGGTCGAACGGCCGGCAGCGCCCGGACGGCGAGAGGATCATGTCGCGGCTGGCCACGTAGCCGGCCTGCGGAAGATGGATCGAGGCCGCGGTGACGACCGCGAGGTCGCATTCGAGGTCGAGCAGGCTCTCCGCCGCCATGTGCACCGCGACGAGCGAGCTGGAGCACGCGGTCTGGACGGTCAGGCTGGGGCCGGTCAGGTCGAGCTTGTACGACAGCCGGGTCGCGGCGAAGTCCTTGTCCATGGAGGTGAACCGCAGCATTCCGGCCGCGTCCAGATCCAGGATGCCGACCGGAGGCGGCAGCGGCTGTCCCACGGACGCGAACACTCCGGTGCGCAACCCGGTCGCCGTCGGCGCGAACCCGGCGTCCTCCAGCGCGGACCAGCTCAGCTCCAGGAGCTGCCGCTGCTGCGGGTCGAGCCACTCCGCGTACTGCGGGCTGTAGCCGAAGAGCGCTTCGTCGAACGCGTCCGCGTCGGCGAGTACGGAACCGGCGGGCACGAAGCCCCGGCGGGCCAGCGTCGCGGCCGAGTGGCCGAACTCCAGAAGCTCGCCACGGCTCCAGTGGCGGATACCGGTGCTGCCCGAGAGCAGCAGCCGCCAGTAGTCCCGCACCGAGGACGCCTGGCCGAACCGGCACGCCAGGCCCACGACCGCGATCGCGTTCGGGTCCTCGGCGACCGGTACGTCGTCCGCTCTGCTCGTCATCGCGCCCCTGCCTCCTGTCGAAGTGCCGCGCGCCGGGCCCTCCGGTCGAGTACGGCCGGTCCGGCCGGGACGGCACCGTTCGTGACGGGTGCCGGGCCGGGTGCCACGGTCGCGCCCAGCAGGGCGGCCTGCTGGGCGGGCGTGGGATTGTCGAACAGGTCGGCGACGTCGATCCGCTGCCCGGGGAACTCCGCCTCCAGCGCCGTCTGCAGGCGTGTCAGCTGCATCGAGGTGCCGCCGGCGGCGAAGAACGTACGGCCGGGCGCGATGTCCCGTTCGCCGAGCACCGCGTGCCAGCAGGCGAGCACACGCTCGCTCAGGTCCGCTCCGGCGTCCTTCTGGACACTCTCGTGGTCACGCTCCTCGCGGGTCGCGAGGGCCAGCCGGTCCACCTTCCCGTTCGGGGTCAGCGGGAAGGTCTCGCGCAGCTCCAGTACGTCCGGGAGCATCCATGACGGGAGCCGTTCGGCGGCGAAGTCACGTACCGCGCGCAGGTTCGGCGGCGCGTGCCCCGGCGCGGGTACGGCGATCGCGACGAGCTCCGCGTCCGCGTCCGAGCCGTCGCAGCGCACCACGACACCGGCCAGGCCGGGGCAGCCGCCGAGCACGCGTTCGATCTCGGCGAGCTCGACGCGGTGCCCGCGCACCTTCACCTGCGTGTCCTCCCGGCCGAGGAAGACCAGCCGCCCGTCGGGTTCGCGCCGGACCAGGTCGCCGGTGCGGAAGTACCGGCCGCCCGACTCGGGTGCGGTCGGGTGGCCGCCGAACCGCTCGGCCGTCAGCTCGGGCTGCCGCCAGTAGCCGCTCGCCGTGCCGAGGCCGCCGATCCACAGTTCGCCGACGCCGCCCGGCTCCCCGGCGATCAGCAGGTCGGTCACCCCGATGGGGTCGCCGAGGTGGACCGGCTGCCCGGGGCGCAGGCGGACGGCGGTCGACCAGATCGTGGTCTCGGTCGGCCCGTAGACGTTCCAGAGCGCCGAGACACGCCGGGCCAGGTCGTCCGCCAGAACCTGCGGCAGCGCCTCGCCGCCGCACAGCGCGGTGAGCCCGGGGCGTCCGGTCCAGCCGCCGTCCAGCAGCAGCCGCCAGCCGGACGGGGTGGCCTGGACCAGGTCCACGTTCTCCTCGTCCATCACGCGGGTGAACCGCCGCGCGTCGAGCGCGGTGGCGCGGTCACCGACGTGCACCCGCCCGCCGCCGACGATCGGCAGGAACAGTTCGAGCACGGAGATGTCGAAGCATGCGGTGGTCAGCGCGAGCAGGCAGTGGCCGGGCCGCCAGCCGACCAGATCGCCGATCGAGTCCAGCAGGTGCAGGACGTTGTGGTGCGAGACCTGCACACCCTTCGGTGTCCCGGTGCTGCCCGAGGTGAACATCAGGTACGCGGGATCCTCGCCGGAGCCGGCGTCCTCGTGGACGTGGCCGGGTGCCGCGATTACGTCGTCGACCAGGGCCGCGGTGACGTCGGGCGGCAGCGAGCCGGCCAGGTCCGGCTCGGTGAGCACGATCCGGCACCCGGCGGCGCGGAGGATGAGCTCCTGGCGCGGAGCCGGGTACGCCGCGTCCAGCGGAACGTACGGCCGGCCGGAGCGGAGCACGCCGAGGAGCGCCACCGGAAGGTGCGCGCCGCGTTCGAGCAGCACGCCCACCGGCTCTGAGGCGGCGGCGCGGGTGTCCAGCCAGGACGCGATCGCGGCCGAGCGCCGCGCCACCTCCGCGTTGCTCAGCCGGACCCGGCCGTCCGAGACCACGATGTGCTCCGGGTCGGCGAGCGCGCGGCGCAGGAACCGCCCGTGCAGGGTGTCCTGCCGTCCGGACAGCAGGTCGCCCACCGAACCGCCGTCCCGTCCGAGCCGCCAGGACAACCGGCGGAGGTCGTCGATCACCTCGTCGACCGCGCCGGTCCTCAGCGCGCCCAGGCGGTGGCTGACCAGCAGATCGAGCTCGCCGTCCATGACCCCCACCTCGACGGCGAGGTCGTAGTGGCCCTGCTGGCCGCGCCGGAACACCCGCTCGGACAGCGGCCCGGTGTCGGCCGCGCCGCGCGAGGCCCAGTTGTGCAGGGTGAAGCTCAGGGTCGGCACGGCGTCGTCGCCGCCGAGCTCCCGGCAGAGCTGCACGATGTGCGGATACGGGTACTCCGGGAGCGCCAGGGCCGCGCGCACGTCGTCGCGCAACGTACGCAGCCATTCGTCCACCGGGCGTTCGGGATCGACGGTGACCATGATCGGTACGGAGTTGGTGAAGCATCCGATCGTGTCGTCGTAGCCGGTGTCGGGACGCCCGTAGGTGGGCACCGCGACGACCATGCGGGTGCTGCCGGTCCGGCGCGCGACGGCCAGCGCGAACGCGCCGAGCAGCGTGGGGAACAGCCCGCTGGCCGAGGCGGCTGGGAGGTCGCCGCGGAGCCGGAGCTCCCGGTGCCCGCCGGCGTATCGCGGCGCGTCCGGATCGCCGTCGGTGAACCGCGGCGCCGCCGGGATGTCCTTCAGACGCGACGACCACACGGATTCGATCTCCGGCAGTCCGGGACGCGGGTCGGGTTCGGCCGCGAGGTAGTCCAGGAAGTCCGGGCGTACCGGTTCCAGTCGCCTCCCGTCCAGCGCCGCCCGGTATCCGGCGGCGAGGTCGGCGGGCAGGATCTCGGCGGAACGGCCGTCGACGACGGCGTGATGGGTGACGATCTGCAGCACCGGGCGCTCGCCGTCGGGCAGCCACAGCAGGCCGCGCCATGGCGGCTCCTCCGCCAGGCGGAACCGCCGGTCGGCCTCCCGGCGGATCGCCGCGTGGAGTTCATCGGCGCCGATCCGCTGCCTGCTCACGGCGGTGCCCGTTCCCCTGCTCACCTGGAGGCTGCCGTCGGTGTTCGTGAGGCGTGCGGCGAGCACCGGATGGCGGCGTGGCAGGTCCTCCACCGCCGAGGTGAGCGCCGCGAGGTCCACGCCGGTGGGCAGCCGCCAGGCGAGTGAGATGTTGTACGGGGTGTGGCGTCCGGCCGCCTGGTCGACGAGCCAGATCCCGGTCTGCCGGGCGCCCAGCGGGACGTCTCCGTCTCCGGCGTCCGGCTGTGTCCTGGCGGGCGCGGGAGCCGTCGTGCCGAGCGCCTCACGTACGGCTTCGCCGTGCGTGTCGAGCATGGCGTGTGCGAGCTCGGCGATCGTCGCGTGGTCGAAGGCCAGGCTGTGCGCCACGCCACCGACGGTGTTCTCCAGCAGGCGGTTGAGCCGCATGATCGCCAGCGAGTCGATGCCGTAGTCCTCGAACGGCCTGGCCGGGTCGATGCCGTCCGGCAGGATGCCGGTGACCTCGGCCAGGCGCTCGGTGAGCCATCGCGTGACGGCAGGGTCCGAGGCCGGCTCCGGAGCCGGTTCCGAGGCCGGTTCCGGGTCGGCTCGATGGTCGGTGACGCCGACCACGGATCGCCAGCGGTCCTGATCGCCTCGCACGAGGACCAGGTGCGGCCTGTCGGCCGCGAGCAGGTCCCACAGCCGCGCGGCGGCCGAGGCCACCGGCAGCGCGCGCATGCCGAAGACGCTCTCCAGGTGGGACAGCGCCTCGGGGGTCGGCCGCATACCGCCGCCGTCCAGCAGCGGGAGCCCGACGGACAGGGTCCTGCCGGGGCCGCCGCGTCCGGCCGCGAAACCGTCGAGGAACCCGTTGGCCAGGGAGTAGTCCGACTGGCCCTGGTTGCCGATGACCGCGGCCACCGACGAGATGACGACGAAGAAGTCCAGGTCGGCGTCCGCGAGCGCGGCGTCGAGGACGAGGGCGCCGAGCACCTTCGGGCGCAGGACCTGCTCGACGTGCTCGGGCTGTTTGCCGCGCAGGAACCCGTCGTGCAGGACACCGGCCGTGTGGATCACGCCGGTCGGCCGCAGACCCGCGAGGGCCTGTTCGACGGCGTCCCGGTCCGCCACGTCGCACTGGACGTAGTGGGCGGGCAGCCCGGCGAGCGCGGCCGGGTCGGGGGCCGATCGCCCGAGCAGCGTGACCGTCGCCTCCGGGCAGCGGCGCAGCAGATCGGCGGCGATGGCCCGGCTCAGGCCGCCGAGGCCACCGGTGATCACGTACCGGCCGTCCGGCCGTGGCCCGTCGACGGCGGCGGACAGGGGCTCCTCCACCAGGGTCGCTCGCCGGCGGCGCCCGTCCTCGTACCGGCGCACCCGGCCGGAGCCGCGCTCGCCGAACTCGTCGAGCACGTCGGCGCGCCCCATGCCGGAGGGCACGCCGACCAGCCGGAAATGCGCCTTCGCGGTCTCGCTCGCCGCCGTGGTCACCAGGCCGTACAGGCCGCGGAGCAGGGGTTCGTCGTCGTCCTTCGCGAGGATGACGATCTGGCCGGAGATCCGGGCGCGCATCAGGGCGCGCAGCACGCCGAACAGCGGGAGCAGCACGGTGTCCACGACGTCCTGGTAGCGGGACGCGTCGCCGCGGACCGTCCCGAGGCTCAGGTCGAGACCGGTGAGGTCGATGAGTACGTCGGCTGGACCGTCGATCGTGACGGGCTCCTCCAGCGCCGTCCCGTCGATGACCATCGGCGCGGGGACCTCCTGCGGTACCTCCTGTGATGCCGGCAGCGGCGCGTCGGCCCAGTCCATCCGGTAGGCGGCGAGATCCTCCTCGACGGAGGTCTTCGCTTCGCCCGTTCCGTGCACGATGACGAGGAACCGTTCGAGTTCGGCGACCAGGCGTCCGCGCTCGTCGGTGATCACGATGTCCGCGGTGCGGGACGTGCCCGTGCTGTCGCCGAGGGACCGCGCGCGTACGAAGACCGTGCCCTCGGCGGGCCGGTACAGCCGGACCCGCCGTACGGACAGCGGGCGCAGCACCATCGACCGCGGGGGCGCCTCCTGCATCCACGGCAGCGCGGCGACCTGGGTGGCTCCGTCGAGCAGTACGGGGTGCAGCAGTGCGCGGTCGCCGGCCGCGACGCCTTCGGGGATGCGCAGCTCGGCGACGGTCTCACGGCCGTCGCGTACGAAGCGGCGGACCGGGCGCATCCGTTCGCCGTAGTCGAAGCCGTGCCGCCGGAACGCCTCGTAGCAGGCCGCGCCGTCGACCGCGCCGGTCAGGTCGATGGGCGAGGCCTCGGGCGGCGCCGTCTCATGGGCCCTCGCCTCGGCCTTCACCACGATCCGTTCGCCTTCGTGGACCGCGATGTCGAACCCGGTGGCCGTCGGTGTGACGCACGCGCGGAGCTCGGCCGGCGCACGCCGTACGGGCACGGGCCAGGTCAGGTCGTGCAGCTCGACGTGGAACGGCGACACTCCCGACGCGAGAAGGGCCTCAAGCACGAGCTCGGCGCCGAACGCACCGGCGAGCACCGGCTCACCGTCGAGGACGTGCTCGCCGAACCACGGGTCGGACGCGGCGACGCGGCAGCCGACCTCGGCCGGCGCGGGACGGATCGCGGACACGAACGGCAGGGCGCGCGCGGGCAGGGACCGCTCGGGCTCCGGGGCCTCCACGGTGAGGCCGCGCCCGATCGAGGGGGTCGGCGGCAGCGGGACGCGCCGGCCACCGGACAGCGGCGGCGGGCCGCCGTCGCGTACCCACTCACCCGCGATCCCGGCCTGCCCGGCGTCGCGGACCACGGACTCGTGGGGTCGTCCCTCGGCCAGCGCGGCGAGCCCGGCGATCAGCTCATCGTGGTCGCGGCAGACGATGGCGGCGCGGTGCGGCCATACCTCGCGGCCCACGGAGAGGGTGTGGGCGATGTCCTCCAGCGCGGTGTCCCGCCCGGCGTACACGGTGGGGCCGTCGGTGGTGAGCGCCGCGTGGAGGGTCTCGGCGGTGCGACGCAGGTGCTCGGCGTCCGGGCCCGAGAGCGGCACCACGACCGCCGAACCACGCGACGGCGTGGACCGGACGGGCTCGGGCGGCGCCTCCACGACGGCGTGGGCGTTGGAGCCGCCCGCGCCGAACGAGCTGATGGCCGCCCGGCGCGGCGTACGGCCCCGCGGCCATTCGTCGTCGGCGCGTTGCAGGCGGAAGGGCGTGGCCTCCAGTTCGAGCAGCGGGTTCTCCTGGTCCGCCCACAGCGTGCGCACCAGCCGTCCGTGCCGTAGCTGAAGCAGGATCTTGACCAGCCCGGCGAGCCCGGCGGCGGCCTCGCTGTGCCCGAGGTTCGACTTGATCGATCCGATCGGGACGTTCACGGCGCCGTCGAACACCTTGCTCAGCGCGCGCAGCTCGATCGGGTCGCCGAGCTCGGTGCCGGTGCCGTGCGCCTCGACGTACCCGATGGTCGACGGGGACACCCCCGCCTCGTCGAGCGTCCGTTCGACCAGCGCCGCCTGCGCGACCGGGTTGGGCACGGTGTAGCCGCCGGCGCGCCCGCCGTGGTTGACGCCGGTGCCCGCGATGACCCCGTGCACCGTGTCGCCGTCGGCCAGGGCGGCGGCCAGCGGTTTGAGCACGACCGCCACGGCGCCCTCGCCCGGAACGAACCCGTCCCCGCCGGCGCCGAACGCCCGCGTACGGTCGCCGTGCGAGGGCATGCCGAGGGCGCACAGGGCCGCGAACCGGTCCGGGTGCAGGTAGAGGTTGACCCCGCCCGCGACGGCGAGCTCGCTCTCGCCGGACGCGAGGGACATGCACGCCAGGTGCAGTGCCGTCAGGGAGGACGAGCACATCGTGTCGACCGCGATGCTGGGTCCGGCCAGGTCCAGGACGTAGGAGACCCGGTTGGCGACCGAGGACAGCGCGGTGACGGCGTACTCCGGGTTCTCCGCGCCGCGTCCGCGCCGGTCGCGCTGGTCCAGAAGGTGGCTGTTGGCGGTCACGCCCGCGAAGACGCCGACCCTGCGGCCGCGCAGCGCGGGTCGGCCGTAGCCGCCGACCTCCAGCGCCTCGACCGCCGTACGCAGGAAGAGGCGTTCCTGCGGGTCCATCGCGGCGGCGTCGCGCGGCAGGATACGGAACAGTTCCGGGTCGAAGCGGTCCCAGCCGTCCAGGAAGCATCCCCAGCGCGTGTAGCTGCCGGTCACGGTGCGCGCGACCCGCCAGTCCCACCGGTCGGCGGGGACCTCCTGGACCGGTGAGCGCCCTTCGCTCAGCAGGCGCCACAGAGCGTCGACGTCCGGCGCTCCGGGAAGGTCCGCGGCCAGGCCGATGACGGCGATGGCGGTGTCGGCCGGCCGTTCCGGCACCACGGCCGGGCGTACGGGCGCGGGCCGCATCCGCCCGCTCAGGTGCGCCGCCAGGGCGTCGATGGTGGGGTACTCGAACAGGTCGGTGGGCTTGAGGGGACCGAACTCCTCGGCCAGGCGCGCGGCGAGTTCGATCGTGAGCAGCGAGTCCACGCCGATCTCCTGCCACGGCACGTCCGTGTCCGGGCGGGATCCGCCGGTCATCGTCGCGACGATCCGTACGATCGCGCCGGCGACGTCGGACGTGGCGGCGGCTTCGGGGGCCCGCGCCTCCGGCTCGGCGGCGAGCACCGGTGGGGCCTCGGGCGAGGCGTGGGCGCTCGCGGTCACCGTCGCGAGCACGGTCGACGGGTCGCCCGCGACCACGAGGCTGTGCGCCGCGCCGCCGCCCAGGCAGCGCCACGCGGCGGCGACGCCGTCCGCCGGGTCCAGCGGCATCAGCCCAGGGTGTGCGGCGCCGATCCAGCGTCCGAACCGCTTGCCCAGGCCGGTGTCGCGCCATACCCCCCAGTCGACGGCACGCACGGCAGGGCCGTCGCCCGCCGCCTCGGCGAAGCAGCCGAGGAAGGAGTTGGCCGCGGCGTACGCGAAGCCTCCCCGGCTTCCCAGCGCGCCCACGATCGAGGAGCACAGGAACAGGCTCGCGTCCGGGCATTCGGCGCGCATCGCCTCGTGCAGTTCGAGCGTCGCGTCGACCTTGATGGACAGCACGGCGTCGAGGTCGTCTTCGGTCAGGTCCTGTACGAGCGCGTCGCGTACGGTGCCCGCGGCGTGGATCACGCCGTCGACGCGGCCGAAGAGCCGCCGGCACTCGGCGAGGAGCTCCGCCGCCGTACCGGGCCGGGACAGGTCGCCGCGGCGGTAGTGCACCGTGCCCGCGGCGCGCAGCCGGTCGGTGAGCGCCCTGTTCTCCTCGGACCGCCCCACCAGCAGCACGCTCGCCTGGTACTGGGTGACCAGCGAGTGCGCCAGGTGCGCCCCGACCCCGCCGGCGCCGCCCAGGATGAGGTACGCGCCACCCGGCGCGGGGCCGTCCGGCTCGCCGTCCCTTGGCCGCCATGACTGGCGGTACCGGCCCTCGGGCCGCAACGCGGCGACGGCCGCGGTGCCGCTCGTCGGCTCCGTCAGCACGGCCGGGTCGATCACGTCGCCCGCGGGCGCGTCGACGACGGCGATCCGGGTCGTTGGCCGTTCGTGCGGGAGCGTGCGCACCGCGCCGACCAGCGCTCCCTGGAGCGTCGCGCCGGCGGGAACGCGCTCGTTCCCGGTGGGGTCGACCATGCCCGTCGTGACGAGCCGGAGCCGGGCCGGGGAGCCGAGTGCCGCGATGGCGTGGAGCCAGCGCCGGACCCGGCGCCCGCCGTCGTCCACGGTCCATCGGGCGCCGCCGACGAGCAGCAGCACGTCGGCACCGTCCAGGGCCGCCACGTCGTCGACCGCGCACAGCCGTACGTCGCCGGTGGCGTCGCGGCGCAGCCGCTCGGCCATGGCCGCCGTCCGCTCGTCGTGCACGATCAGCGACGGCCCGTCGGATGCCTCCGGCGCGGGGCTCGGCTCCCGGCGCCAGGTGGTGACCAGCTCCTGTACGGGCTCGCGTTCCCGCGCCGGACCGTCCTCCAGCCAGTACGAGGCGCCGGAGAACGGGTACGGCGCGAGCGGAGTCCGCCGTGGCGGTTCGCAGGTCCACAGCGCGCGCCAGTCCAGGTCATCGCCGCTGAGCCAGGGCGCGAGCATCGTGCGCGGCCCGTCCAGCTCGTGCGGTGCGTACGCGACGTCCGGATGCTCCTCGCCGGCGGCCACGGCGCGCAGGGCCGCCAGGAGCGACGGCTGATCCTGCGCGAAGATCAGGCAGCGCCGTTCGAGCGCGTCGCGGCCGGTCTGAAGAGTCCAGGCCATGGCGTCCGGCCGCCCCGGCGCCCGGGCGGCCAGCGCCGACGCGAGGGCCCGCAAAGCGGCGGGGCTGTGCGCGGACAGCGGGAAGACGTGGCCCATCGGGTCCGAGGCGACCGGATCCGGCAGTTCGGGTGCCTGCTCGACGATGACGTGGGCGTTCGAGCCGCCGATGCCGAACGAGCTCACCGCCGCCAGGCGCTGATCCGACGGCCACGCGACGGTGCGATCCAGTACCGCGAGCGGGCTTCCGGACAGCTTCACCTCGGGGTTGCGCCGCTGGAAACCCGGAAGCTCGGGGATCGACCCGTGGCGTACGACGAGCGCCGCCTTGATCAGGCCGAGCAGCCCCGCCGCACCCTCCAGATGCCCGATGTTGGCCTTGACCGTGCCGAGCCACAGCCGCCCGTCCGGCCCGGAACAGCGACGGTCGTCCTCCAGAACGCTCCGCAGGGCCTCGACCTCGATGGGGTCGCCCAGCGGCGTACCGGTACCGTGCGCCTCCAGGTAGCCGAGCCGCTGAGCGTCGACTCCGGCGCGGCGCAGCGCGGCGCGTACGACGTCGGCCTGCGCCGAGATGTTCGGCGAGGTCAGGCTCGCGGCCCGGCCGCCGTGGTTCACGGCCGTACCGCGCACCACCGCGTGCACGAGGTCACCGGCCTCGACCGCGTCGCCGAGCCGGCGCAGCACGATCCATCCGGCGCCCTCACCCCGTACGTAGCCGTCCGCGCGGTCGTCGAACGCGCGCAGCTCACCCGTCGGCGACAGCATCCCCGCCTGCCGGAACGCCGCGTCGTTGAACCCGTTGCACAGCAGGTTCACCGCGCCGACGAGCGCGATGGAGCATTCGCCGCGTTCCAGGGCGGAGACGGCGGCGTTGACGACGGTGAGGCCTGCCGAGCACGCGGTGTCGATCACCATGCTCGGCCCGTGCAGGTCGTAGGCGTAGGAGATCCGGTTCGCGAGGAAGGTGGGAAGCGTGCCGATCGTGGCGTAGCCGTCTGCCTTACCGGCGCCGACGGCGCGTTCGCGGTAGTCGTAGCTGCTCGCCGCGACGAACACGCCGACCTCGCCGCCGGCGATGGAGCCGGGCGCGATCCCCGCGTGTTCGAGGGCGTGCCAGCTCAGTTCCAGCAGATGGCGCTGCTGGGGATCCATCGCGGCGGCCTGCCGCGGCGAGACACCGAAGAACTCGGCATCGAACAGGTCGATACGGTCCATCAGCGCCGCCGCACCACCACGCAGCACCGCGCCGTCCGGCCCGCCCGCCCGCGCGTTCCCGAGCACACTCTCCCCACGGCACAACAGCCGCCAGAACTCGTCGACGTCACCCGCCCCCGCGACCCGGCAGGCCATCCCCACGATCGCCGCACCCTGTCCGGCGCCGGACGCGACGCCCCGCTCGATGCCGGACGTAGCGGCCGGTCCGGTCCCGCACAAGGCGGCGGCCGGTTCGGTGCCGGACGTGGCGGCCCGCTCGATGCCGGACCGTGGTGGCGGGTTCGGTGCCCCAGGTGACGCCGTTCGCCGTCAGTGCCTGGGAGAGGCGGTCGAGGGTCGGGTAGCGCCATACCGCGGTGGCCGGGAGGTCGCTGCCGAAGCGTTCGTTGATCGCGATGACCAGCGCGACGGCGGCTGCGGAGCCCACGCCCTGCTCGCCGATGGGCCTGCGCGGATCGAGCCGGACGCCGACCACACGCTCGGCGAGGTCCTGAAGCGGACCACTCGCCGGGGCCGGAGCCGGCGTGAGGACCAATGCGGGTCGATCGGAGGCGGTCGCCGTTCCTGCCACCGCGTTGAGGTCGGAGCGCAGATCCGACAGGTACGCCGTGCCCTGCTGCCCGTTCAGCACGCAGTGGTCGAAGGTGAGCACGATCTGCCGCTGCGGTCCGCTGGGGCCGGGGTGCGGGGCGCCGACGAACAGCGTCGCCACCGACGGCGGGACGACCACCGGCGCGCACCAGTCGATCTCAAGGTGCGACAGCAGCAGGGTGACCCGCCCGTCGACGGTGGACTTCCCGGTCCGTACGTGTTCGATGCCCGCGACGTAGCGGTCGCCGAACTCGCGCGCCGACATCCGGTCCGCGTCGTGCATGGCCAGTACCCGCAGGTCACCGTCGTCGGACGCGACCGCGATCCCGATGCTCACGGTGTCGTACACGCGCAGCCTGTCGTGGCCGAGCCGCTTGGCGCGCAGGCGCGGATGGCGCGCGGCGGTACGCGCGGCCAGCCGGGCCAGCGCCTGGAACGGCGTGACCAGCCCGGAACCGGGGCACTCCGCGGAGACGGCGGCGACCACCTTGGCGACGACCGCCTCCGGCACGGCCACCGACAGCGTCACAACGGCCGTCTCGGCCCCTCGGCGCAGCGCGGCGTTCAGCTCGATCTGGCGGGCACTCAGCGATTCGTCCGCGAACCCGGGCCGAACGTCGCCGGCGCCCACCACCGTCGCATCAGCGTCGCCCATCACCTGCGCGTCGACCTCGGCATCGGTGATCTCGCACACCGGTGTGCCGACCTCGATCTCATCGCCCACCGCGACCAGCCAGCGCCCTACCGTCCCGCTCGCGGTCGAACCCACTTCCACGCTGGTCTTCTCGGTCTCGACCTCGTAGAGCGGTTCTCCCTCCACGACCGCGTCCCCGGGTTCCTTCAGGAAGGCGACCAGCCGCACCTCTACGATGTGCTCGCCGATCAAGGGAACCGTCAACGTCGGCACGGGTTCTCCTCCAGGGGCGGGCTCCTGAGGCGCACGGAGCGTGCGCGGCTCAATGCAGGAGTCTGCGCAACCCGACTGACGGCGACCTGACACTGCACTGATCCTGGATTTGCGCCGGTCAGCAGCCCTGCTCGGCTCTGACAAAGCCGGTTGCGCCCGCCTGGACGTCCGGTTAACATGAGTTCATGATCTTCTGACAGTCACACGCCAGATACGCACCGCAACGACGCACGTTCATGTGCGCACATCCCGTGTATCCAGCTGTCAGGAGTGTTCCCCAGGTATGTCATCCCAGCTTGCCCTCAAAGGCGTGTCCAAGTCCTACGATGAGCGCGTCGTCCTCCACCAGGTGTCGTTAACGGTACGACCCGGTGAGCACGTCGGCCTCGTCGGTGAGAACGGCTCGGGCAAGTCGACCCTGCTCCGCCTGATCGCCGGTATGGAGTCCCCCACCGACGGCGAGATCACCGTGATGGCCGACGGTGATGTCGGGTATCTCGGCCAGACCCTCGATCTTCCCGGCGACTCCACCGTGCAGGACACGGTGGACTGGGCGCTGGCCGATCTGAGGGATCTCGAACGCCGCATGCACGACGCCGAGGCGACGCTCGGTTCGGCGAGCCCCGCGGAGCTGGAGGCGTACGGCCGGCTCCAGACCCTCTATGAGACACGTGGCGGCTACGAGGCCGACGCGCGCGTACGAACCGCGATGGACGAACTCGGCCTGTCGCATCTCACCCGGGACCGCACGCTGGACAGCCTCGCCGGTGGTGAGCAGGCGCGCCTGGCGCTGGCCTGTGTCCTCGCCGCGGCACCGGATCTGCTGCTGCTGGACGAGCCGACCAACCACCTCGACGACTCGACGATGGAGTGGCTGGAGAACCGGATTCGGACGCATCCGGGCAGCGTCATCGTCGTCTCGCACGATCGGACGTTCCTCGAACGCACCGTCACCGCCATCCTGGAGGTCGACGGGGACCGCCACAAGGTCGAGCGTTACGGCAACGGCTACGAGGGTTTCCTGAAGGCGAAGGCCGCCGCCCGTCAGCGCTGGGAGCAGGAGTACGCGGACTGGCTGGCCGAGATCGACCAGCAGACCGAGCGTAAGGGCACCACCGCGCACCGGGTCGGCTACGCGCGCCGGTACCACTCGAACAAACTACAGTTCCACAACCACGGGCTGCGCGCGGAGCGGCAGGTCTCCAGCCGTGTGCGCAACGCCGAGGAACGCATCCAGCGGTTGCGCGACAATCCGGTGCCCCGGCCGCCTGACCCGCTCCGGTTCACGATGAGCCTGTCCAGCGGCCGGGCCGAAGGCACCCTGGTCGCCGCGTCCGAGGTGGTCGTCGCCGATCGGCTGTCGGTACGCGACCTGACCGTGACCGCGGGGCAGCGGATCTTGATCTGCGGGGCGAACGGCGCGGGCAAGACCACTCTCCTGCAGGTGGTCGCCGGCGTACTCGAACCGGATGCCGGCACGGTGGAGCGCCGCGGCCGGATCGGCTACCTGCCGCAGGAGGTGACCGTCTCGCATCCGCGCCGCGAGCTGCTCACGGCGTTCGGTGACGGCATGGTCGGCACACCCGACGAACACGCAGAGCGTCTCGTCTCGTTCGGGCTCTTCCGCACCGAGGATTTCCGGCTCCCGGTCGGCGCGCTCTCGGTCGGCCAGCAGCGACGTCTCGTCCTGGCCCGGCTGCTGGCGCGCGAGACCGACCTGCTGCTGCTGGACGAGCCGACCAACCACTTGTCGCTGACCCTCGTCGAGGAACTGGAGGAGGCGCTGGCCAAGTACGACGGAGCGGTCGTGGTCGTGTCGCACGACCGGCGGCTGCGCAGCCGCTTCATCGGCCGGCAGTACGAGATGCGCGGCGGCCGGCTCGAAGGTCCGGCCGAGTCGGCGTAACGCACACGGAGGAGTGGCCTCCCGGGAGGCCACTCCTCATCGCCCGGCGGGAACCGCCCCGCTCAGTTGCTGTGCGTCCGCGCGTTCTCCCACGGCCCGTCGCCCGCCACGGCGTCGGGGAAACGTCCTTCGTATCCGGCGGATCCGGTGGTGACGGCGTCGGCTCCGTCGTCCATCTGCAGGACGTTCCCGAAACGGGGGGTGTCCCCAGCGCGGCTCCTGCCCTTGGACGGCCACCTGTCGGAGGTGAGCTTGTGAACCATGTTCGCCAGCACCGAATGCTCGTGTCTGAGCCGGTCCACCACGTGCCGCAGCCGGTCGATCTCCTTGTTCACCTCGGCGGGCTCGGACGAGCAGGCGGCGATGGTCTTCGAACGGGAGTCCAGCATCGGCGGGCGGACCGCGAACGCGCCGGAGTCCGACGCGAGCCGCAGGCGAGCCGTCCCGGCGCCGTTCGGCGGGCTGGAGTGGGACAGGATCTCCAGCATGCGCTGGGCCAGTGCCGGAGTCGGTTCGAGTCCGAGTTCCACGGCGAGCCGGCGACGGGCCGTCTCATAGACGCCGAGTGCCTCCGTCTGCCTGCCGCAGCGGTACAGCGCCACCATGAGCTGGTCGTAGAAACGCTCACGCAGCGGATACGCCGCCGACAGGTCCTGCAACTCGCTGACGACCTCGACGTGCTGGTCGGCCCGCAGAGACGCGTCGTACAGCGTTTCCAGCGCGTTCAGCCGCTCCTCGTCCAGCAGGTTCGCCGCGGTCGCGCAGATGGACCCGCTGACGTCGCCTTCGAGCGCGTCACCGCGCCACAGCCCCAGCGCCCTGCGCAACAGCGCCACCGCTCCGGCCGGATCGTCAGCGGTGATCGCCTTCGCTCGCACGCACGCCGACTTGAACCTGCCGACGTCCGTCTCATGCTCGTCCACCAGCAGCGAGTAGCCGTACGCCCGGGTGACGAGACGCTCCACTCCGGTGCGGTCCGGTTCGTGCTGCTGGAACAGCCGCCTCAACCGGGCCACGTGCGCCTGTACGGCGTTGACCGCCTTGGCGGGCGGGCACCCGCCCCAGAGCTCCTCGATCAGCTGCTCAACCGGGACCACCACACCGCTCCGCACCAGCAGCGCGGCCAAGAGCGTGCGTTGCTTGGGACCGTTCAGCTCAACGCGGCATCCCCGCACATCGTCATACAGCTCGACCGGGCCTAATAGCCGGAACTCCACGCGTCTCTCCTGTTGAGTGACTCTTGATCGACATTGCTACCCGCGTCAGAACCTGTCCGGGTCGGCGAACGGCACGGAGCCGGTCTCCTTGCCCACCACCATCTCCGCCAGCACCTCACCGATGCCGGTCGCGTGCTTGAAGCCGTGCCCGCTGCAGCCACCACCGATGACCAACCGCGGATCACCGTGCGGACGGCCGAGTACGAACTGCCGGTCCGGCGTGCGCGTGACCATGCAGACGGCGACCCTCGACGGCACGGGGCCCAGCCCGGGGACGGCCGTGCCGAGCCGGTCGACGAGCGCCTGGTAGTCCCGCGGGCCGGTCGACCGGTCGATCTCGTCGGCCGTGGTGACGTCGAACAGACCGCCGCCGTCCTCCAGGCCGAGCTTGACCTCCGTACCGCCGGACCAGCCGTGCCCCCAGATCGCCGTCGAGTCGCCGAGCTCCCTGATGAAGGTGGGGAAGCGCGCGAGCTGGAACGGATCGGGGTCTCCGGTCGGCTCGAACCACGTCATCGGCATGCGCACGGTCTCCAGCGGGAGATCCGGCACGAGCGTGGACAGCCACCCTCCGGCGGTGATGACCACCTGCCGTACGGCGAAGTCACGGGTCGGCGTCCGGACGATCGCGCCTCCGTCCACCAGCTCGATGTCCGTGACCTTCGTGTCGGCGAAGATCCGCGCGCCGCGGGCCTCCGCCGCCGCGGCCGCGGCACGGATCGACTCTTCGGGCCGGAGCAGACCGGCCGTCGGCTCGACGACGGCGACGTGATCGTCCGGCATGCCCGCGTGCTGCGGCAGCCGTGCCCTGAGCTCGTCGCCGGCCAGCACCTCCACGGGCAGGTCGTGCTTTCGCGCCGCGGCCAGGGTGCCCGGCACGATGTGCCCGTCCTTCGGCCCCATGAGGAGACCGCCGGTGGGGTCGAACAGCTTCCGGCCCGTGACGGTCTCCAGCTCACGCCAGAGCTCCAACGACCGTTGCGCCAACGGCACCAGACCGGGGTGTTCCAGGCACGCGACCCGGAACATCCGGCTGCCGCCATGAGAGGACCCCATGGCGTGCCCGAGCCCGAACCTCTCGAACCCAATGACCTTCACACCGAGTTCGGCCAGCCGCCACAGGGTGGCCGAACCCCACGCGCCCAGGCCCACGACCGCGACCTCGGCGTCCTTGTCCACGCGGAGCATCTTGTTCAACCTCGCGAGCGTCGATCGCATGGCTCCGCTCGGCGGTGCCATGCACGAAGGGGAATCATCCGGCGGTGACCGGGCGTGGTGCCTCGACGAGCTCCGTACGGCCTGAGCCGTCGGCCGCGCCGGTGAACGCGGGCATGACCTGACCGGCGAAGAGTTCCATCGCGGTCGCGGCGTCCGACTCCGCCATGTAGCCCGCGTTGAACTGGAGGCTGATCGACAGGTCGGCGCCGAACCACTCGCGGACCGTCGCGAGCTGGGCTCCGACGTCATCGGGCGTGCCGGCCAGGACCTTGTTGCCGGCCAGCGACTGGTCGAAGTCGTAGTCGCGGACCTTGTCCACGAACTGCTCGTAGCCGGGGTACGCGCTGCTCGTGGTGCTCGCCCAGGAGGCGACCGCGGTCGACATCTTGTCGATGTAGTTGTGCTCGAACCGCTTCGCCAGCGTGATGGCCTTCGCCCGGTCCTCGGCGACGTAGCAGGTGTACTTGATCTGGATCTGGCCCGAGCCCGGTTCGTGGCCGGCGGCCGTCCTGGCCACACGGTAGGCGTCGAGCATCTCCTGGAGCCGTTCCCGGCTGGTCACCGACGGCACGACCTGCAGGTGATATCCCGCCTCACCGGCGGCGGCGCAGGACTCGGGACTCGTCGCGGACGCCACGTAGATCGGCGGGTGCGGACGCTGCAGCGTACGGGGCAGCAGGGTGATCGGGCCGAAGCGGGAGAACTCGCCTTCCCAGACGAGGTCCTCTTCCGACCACAGCCGGCGGCAGGCCTCGATGCCCTCCGCGAACCGCGCCCGGCTGGTGTCCATGGGCACCCCGAACGCCTCGAACTCCTGCGGCAGGAAGGCCCGTCCGAAACCCACGTCAAGGCGCCCGTGCGACAGGTTGTCCAGCATCGCGAGCTTGCCCGCGAGCTTCAGCGGGTGGGTGAACGCGGGGATGACCGCGCCGGTGACGATGCGTATCCGGCTGGTGCGGGCGGCCGCGGCGGCGAGGAACGTGACCGGGTCGGGGCTGTAGCCGCCGTACGGGGAGCCGTAGTGCTCGACGGTCTGGACGTGACCGTAACCCAGGCTTTCCGCGAGCTCTGTTAAGCGGAGGCTCTCGTCAAAGTACTGTACGGCACTTTTAACTGCCGGATCAATGACCGGGAAGAAGTTAACCCCGAAATCCATTCGACCCTCCACACTTTTGAGTCATTAACATATTTACAAATAAGCTATTAACACGGCGTTTAAACTGTTGCCTTCCGCAAGGTAAGCGGAAGGCACCACCACTGTCAACGTTTCTATCTGAATACGTGCACTCCCTCGGAATATAGATCGAAGCACCTGTTACCCTTCAGATCCACGCCACTACTAAAAGTGACTAATGATCTAGAAAATTTCATGGTGCACTTGCAATACGGAGGATCGCTCCAAATGCGTTCCGTTTCGGGAGCTAGCGAGGGGGTCCAGAGAGCGCTCTCAAGTCCGGTGCGACGCACCGGCGAGACGGTGGCCATCAATTCTCACCGACCCGAGATGGGAGCATCACCTTTATGAAAACTGCCTTACTGGATGGATTTCTCGTCGTGTGAAGTCGGACACAGAAGGCGCTTCGAGCATAGAAGCAGTGATCGGTGACAGACGCGCCACGATCGCTGACTCCCGTCGTCAACACCCATAGCGAGTCCCGGAGTTTAAGGCACTGGTGAGTTACCAACGAGCACCCATGCCAACCGGCCAGAATGGCCACTTTCGGCTACGCAGAACACATCTACTTCGGGGCCGGGCCGGGTACCCGCGTCGTCACGCCGGCATCGTGAGATCGCCGTGCGTACCGCGAAGGCCCACGGCGGCCGGTCCTCATCACCGCGCACGCGAATCCGGGGCCGCACACCGCTGTGGCGCGCCGGATGGATCCGGCGCGCCACAGTCGGCTGAGTCCCTCAGTGACCTCGCGAGATGGTCTCCCACCAGGCACTGATCGTCGGCAGTTCGGCGAACTCCAGCACCGTGGAGTCCAGCCCGCGGCGCTGCCAGCGCCCCACGAGCATCATCATGGTCACCGAGTCCATGCCCAGCTCGACCAGGTCGTCCTGGTCACCCACCTCGGACACGTCCAGCCCGAGCTGGTCCGCGATGGTCTGCCGCAGCTCGTCCTCGGTCCCCGGTATCTCGACGGTCGGCATCGTCAGAGCTTTCCCTGCTTGCCGCCGATGCCCCATCGCTGGGGCGGCACCTCGTTGAGCACGACCCAGGTCTGCTCCCGCGCCTGCTCTCCGAAGACGCCGGCCACGGCGTCCGTGATCCGCTCGATCAGTTCGCGCTCGACCTTCTCGTTGAGGCGTCCCTCGTAGAGCTTGACATCGATGAGGGGCATGGCTCGTTCCCTTCTTCCCGCTCGGACGGATGATGGCCGCACGTCACCCGGCGGCCAGATGCTCTTCTCGCGTACGCCCGGCCTCGGCCAGGCAGGTCTCCAGCGTCTCCACCAGGTAGCGCACCTGGGCGTCGGACATGCCCGGGTGGCAGGGCAGGTTCACGTGATCGCTGAACCAGAGACGCTCGGCGACCGGGCACTCTCCGGGTCCATGCCCGCGCCAGCGCCACTCCGGTAGCAGGTGCAGGGGGAAGTACCGAAGCTGTACCTCCACCCCGCGACGGTCCAGCGCACGGACCAGGTTCTCCCGCACCTGCGGTGGCCCCTCCATGAAGAACGTGTAGAGGTGGTAGGCATGGCGCAGCCTCGGGTCGGGTCGCTGTGCGCGGGCTCCCTCGAAGCGGTCGACCACCTCGTCGAGCTGCGCCGCGATCGCGCGGCGCCGGTCGACGAGCGAGCCGAGCTTGTCGAGCTGGACGAGGCCGACCGCCGCGCCCGCCTCCGACAAGGTGGCGTTGGTCCCCGCCCGGCGGATGCCCACGCAGGATTCCTGGTAGACGTGTGCCGAATACTTCATCCAGGGCAGAAGGCCCGGCTCGCCTTCGGAGGGCTGCGGCACGAACGTACCGTCGACCTCGTTGGAGCGGAGCCGCTGGACGCGGTCGGCCCAGTCGTCGCGGTCGAAGGTCAGCATCCCGCCCTCGCCGAGGGTGGTGATGTTCTTCGTCGTGTGGAAGCTGAAGCAGCCGATGTCACCCAGCGCTCCAGGCCTGCGGCCGTGATACTCGGAGCCGAGCGCGTGCGCGCAGTCCTCGACGACCACGATGCCCCGGCTACGGGCCAACGCCATGACCTCGCGCATCCGCGCCGGGTAGCCGCCATAGTGCACCAGCACGATGGCCCTCGTACGGTCGTTGATCAACGTCTGGAGGACCGCGGGGTCCATGTTGAGCGAGTCCGGCTCGATGTCGCAGAAGCGCACGTGGACGTCGCGGTCCAGCAGCGGCTGGATGGTCGCGTGGTAGGTCTGCGGGGTGACGATCACCTCGTCGCCGGGCGCGAGGTCCAGCAGGTGGATGGCGAGCTCCAGCGCCACCGTGCCGCTGGTCACCGACATCGCGTACCGCGTGCCGATGTGCTTGCGGAACCGCTCCTCGAAACGGTCGCGCCAGGTTCCCGCGGACAGCGAGTCACCGGAGTTGACCAGATCGCTGAGCGCCGCGACCTCGTTGGCGTCGAGCAGGCTGCCGCGCCGGGCGAACGGCACGGTGAAGGAAGGTATCGACGAGCGTCCGTTCCCGCTCACCGGGGGTTCCCGACCTTTTCGGCGATCCTCGCCGCGAGGGCCTTCTTGTCGACCTTGCCGAGCCCGGTCAGCGGGAACTCCTCGACCAGCTCCAGCCGGTCCGGCAGTTTGTAGTCCGCGAGCCCGCGGCTTCGCAGCAGGTTCTTCAGGTCCACCAGCCTCGGGCTCTGCTCACCGGCGATCACGTAGGCGCAGATGCGCTCGCCGAGCAGCTTGTCCGGCACGGGGACGACGGCCGCCTGCCGCACGTCCGGGTGGGCGGTGAGGTGGGCCTCGATCTCGACCGAGGACACCTTGTCACCGCCACGAATGATCACATCCTTGACCCGGCCCTCCACGACCAGGTTCCCGGACGGGCTCATGCTCACCAGGTCGCCGCTCCGGTAGAAGCCGTCCTCGGTGAACGCCTTGGCGTTGTGCTCGGGTGCCCGGTAGTAGCCGCACAGCGTGTACGGGCCGCGGGTCAGCAGTTCGCCGGGCTGCCCGGGCTCGACCTCACGGTCATCGCCGTCCACGATGCGGATCTCGTCGCTCGGGGAGACCGGCCTGCCCTGGGTGGAGACGACCGTGTCGGCGTCGTCGTCCTCGCGGGTGAAGCACAACAGTCCCTCGGCCATGCCGAACACCTGCTGCAGCTCGCAGTCGAAGGTGGGCTGGACCAGTTCGGCGACCTCCCGGTGCAGCTTCGCGCTGCCCACCTGGATCATCCGCAGGCTCGACAGGTCGGCCTCGGTCCATTCGGCCGCCTCCAGCCACAGGTGCAGGACGGTCGGGACGAGAGAGGTGATCGTCACCCCCTCGGCCTCGATGAGAGGGAAGCACTCGTCCGGGCTGGGGCTCTTGGCGAACACGACGGTGCCGCCGGCCTGCAGGGCGCCCACCACCCCTGGGCATCCCCAGGTGAAGTTGAAGGGCACGGGCAGCACGGTGAGGTACACGCTCGTGTCGTCCAGCCCGCACAGCCCGGCGGTGAGGCGGCCCTGATAGGCGTAGTCGTCGTGGGTCCGGGGGATCAGCTTCGGCAAGGCCGTGGTTCCGCCCGAGAGCAGGAAGAACGCGACGTCCTGCGGATCGGGTTCGGGCAGCTCGATGGGTTCCGCCGCCGCGAGCTCGCTCAGCGGGGTGAACGCTCCGGGGTCACCGGCGACCACGACATGGCGGAGGTCCGGGAGCTCCTGCTTCACCACCTCCTCGGCGAGCGTGCGGTAGTCGAATCCGAGGTGCCGGTCGGGAATCACATAGGCGACGGCGCCCGACAGCCCGCAGAGATGCTTGATCTCGTTCCCGCGGTGCGCGGGCAACGCGAAGATCGGCAACGCGCCCAGGCGGAAGAGGCCGAAGCACACCGCGACGAATTCCGGGACGTTGGGCAGTTGCACCACGACCCGGTCGCCGGCACGGACGCCGAGGCGATGAAAGCCCGCGGCGACCCTGTCGGCCCACGCGTCAAGTTCGGCGTAGCCGACCCGGGTACCCGAGCCGACGAGCGCCGTCCTGTCGCCGTACTGGTCGGCCCAGGAACGCAGCAACCCACCCAACGTGTCACCACGCCAGTAACCGGATCGGCGGTACTCATCGGCCAGATGCGCCGGCCACGGCACACATCCGTCAAGCATCTCTCGTCCTTTCGGCGCCTTTGCCTGGATTCCGTCGCTCAACGGCATCGCCAGGCGGCCGCGAGTGGCTCGATCTCTGATTGGCTCAACTCGACCAGCGGCAGTCCGGTCTGCGTCGGGCCGCTGATGTCATCCCGTGTGCAATGCCTCACCAGCAACTCGCGCGCGGCGCGTACCATTCGGCGCGACGTGGCGCGGAGCTAACAACGGGCGTCCTGTTTACCCGGCATCGTCACCTCATCCGATGGCGCTGACCTGCAGAGTGATCGTGACGACAAGGCCTGATGCTGCCCTGACGGCACGCTGACGCTGCGAGCGCCGGACCTTCGCCGCCACCTGTGACGTGCGGGGTTCCGAGGAACAGCCGAGGACGACGGCCTGGCCGCCGTACCCGCCGATATCGGCATGTCCATGGCGAGGCGACCGAGAAAGAGCCGTGGGCCCAACGAGAGGTCGGGCCCACGGCAGGGTGTGCTGCGACGGGATCCGGGCCGTCAGGCCCTTCTCAGATGATCCCGTCCCGGATCACGGTTCGTCAGCCGGCGCAGCCGCCGGCGGAGTTGCTCCACAGCGGCTGAACGGCGAACGTTCCGGCCGAGGTGTTGATGGTGTGCAGGCCGGACCAGGCGCACAGGTCGCCGTTCTCCTCGCCGTTGGCGTCGTACCAGGCGTTGAGCAGCGGGTCGGTGATGGTCTCGGCCAGTTCGTGGCCTTCGACGATGCTCACGCCGTCCAGGGCGTTGCCGGTGACCATTCCCGCACCGCAACTGCTGCCGGCGTCGGTCATGTAGGGCAGGTCCGTGTAGGTGATGTTCGGGTTGGACGACACAGCGCCGTGGTAGGCGCACCACTGCGTACCGAAGCCCGGGGTCGAGTGTCCGGTCGGCGTGGCCACCACGATCTCAACGTTGACCGAGCCACCGGTCCCGAAGTGGGCTGCGGCGTTGGCCGCCTCGGCCTGGATCTGGCCGTCGCTCGGGGCGGAGGGCACACCCGCGGAGTCCGACCACACGCCGGCCAGGTTCACTGAGGAGCCGCCACCGTACTGGTTGACGGAGGAGAGCCAGGGGTTCCCGCTGACGGAACCGAGGAAGTTCGTCAGGTAGGACTGCTCGCCGGACGGGTCCGACCCCCAGCCCCAGAAGTCGATGTACACCACTGGGGCGTTCTGGACCGGGCCACCGTGATTGATCAGATTGCCGGCGAGCTTCGGTGAGACGCCGGGCTTGTAGACCTTGAGCAGGTGCGGGCTGGAGTGTGTGTCCGCAGACGCCGGTGACACACCGACCAGAGAGATCGCGGCGGCCACGACAAGCGCGATGACGCCGGCGGCCTTCCGCACGGCGGCGCGGTCGCGTGCGCGACCGCCCGAGCCCAGCGTCTTCGTTCGTCCGTACAACATGGCGGGGGGTACCTCCTGTGATCGCCCGCCGGTTCGAATACCGGCGGGCCCTGACCATTGGCAGGGACGTCATCCGGTGACATTGCCGAACATCGCCTTTATGACGTCCCAGGCGAAATTTGACATGCACCAGAAAGACAGTAAATACCTCGGCCAAAATAGGACAGATAACACAGAAGGCCTTGAATCAAGGATCAACACATGCCACAAGACGCCAATGGCGCGAGAACGCCAAGAATGTAAAGAACTTCTTAAAATCGGCCTGTGAGCTGCACAGACTCCTCGATCCGATTTCCATGACGTGCGGCCGACCAGGAACAATTCAAGAATGACCGTGTCGCGGCTCTGTGAAATGTAAAGGACTTCCTAAGATCGCTCAGTGGACCGCAGACGGGAGGCATTCTGACAACGGATACCGCTACGCGTGGCGCTGGCCCTGTGAGGGCGCCTACTCCGGCAGCGGCTCGGGTTCGATCGTCAAGGCGAGCGTGGGGCAGTCCGTGACCGCCCGGCTTGCCAGTGACAGGAGCTCGTCGGGGACCGGGGACAGGATCGGATATCCCCACTCGTCGAGGGCGATCGCCTCGGGGAGCAGTTCGGCGCACAGGGCGTGGCCGGTGCAGGCGATCGGGTTGACCCGTAGTCGCCAGGTCATGCGTCACCCGCCCCATCGTCGCGGTAGCAGGCTCGGCCGGTGGGCGGGTGGGCAGCCGTCCGTACGCTCGTGGGCGTGCAGGTGGGGGCCGAAGACGCGCAGTGCGCTGGCGGCGAACCGTGCCGCTCCGTCCGGGTGGCGGCAGGCGCCGCGGCCTGGGAGGAGCGACAGCCGGCCGCGGAGCCGGTGCTGGAGGGCCTGATCGCTCTGGCCGGCGGCGAGGGCGGCGAAGTCGTCGGCGATCGCGGGCAGCCCGAAGACGCAGGGTCCGCACTGGCCGGCCGTCTCGTTCGCGAGCCACTTCAGGATCCGGGCCGACTCGGCCAGCCCGCAGGCCCGCGTGGCCAGGGCGACGACGATGCCGGGGCCGAGCGCGGTTCCGGCCGCCGCGAACGCCGCCGGCGTCGTGGGGGTGTGCGTCTGCCGCATGGTCAGCCACGTCCCGCCGTAGCCGCCGGTGAGCACGGCCTGGAGCGGTTCGGCGGGTCCGCCGGCCAGCCGCAGGAGGTCCGCGACGCTCGTGCCCAGCGGGGCTTCGACGACGCCGGGCCGGACCACCGCGCCGGACACGGTGAACAGCGCCGTACCGGGTGCGTCCGTGGTGCCGCACGCCCGGAACCACCCGGGTCCGTTCCGGACGATGAGCGCGATGTGGGCGTAGGTCTCCGCGTTGGAGACCATGGTCGGCCGGCCTCCGGCGCCCCGCTCGTACGGGCGGGGCGGCGTGAACGTCGGCTTGGCCTCGCCGCCGTTGATCTGGTTCACCAGTGCGGTCTCCTCACTGGCCACGTACCGCCCCGGGATCGGGCGCACCTCGACGGGGACGGTGGTGAGCCCGGCATGAGCACGCTCGGCCACGGCGGTCTCCAGGCGGGCGGCCGCGTCCCCGTTCCCGTGCACGCAGACGATGATCCTGCGGGCGCCGACCGCGTGCGCGGCGAGGGCGGCGCCGTCGAACACCAGGTGGGGGGCCACGGCGAGCAGCAGCCGATCCTTTCCGCTCAGGGGTTCGCCCTCGGCGGCGTTGACCACCACGACGGCGGGGCGCCCGGAGGCCGCCACCGAGCGCATCTTGCGGGCCGTCGGGAACCCGCCTCCACCACGTCCGGTGAGGCCCGCTTCCTCGATGAGGCCGATCGCGCGGGGCCCGGGGAACGGCGCCGGACCGTACCGGGACAGGTGATCACGCAGATCGGATGCCCGGCCCGTCGCCTGGTACCCGGCCAGAACGCGCGGTACGGCGCCGGTCACCGGCCCTCCCCGGGGTGCCGGCCGTACGCGCCGGGACGGAGTGTGCGTTGCGGGCGGCGAACCGCCAGGCCACCGCGGCGAGCACGACCGCGCAGCAGAGTCCGGCGAGGAACAGGAAGACCGAGGTCCGGGTGTCGGTTCCGGTGCCGAGGGCGTGGATCAGGGCGGTGCCCCAGCAGGCGTACGCCGTCCAGTGCAGGGCCCTCCACCAGCGCAGGCCGATGCGCGCGCGCAGCAGGCTCGTGGCGGTGAGGACCAGCAAGGTGTCGAACGCGAGCGCCCCGAGGCCGAGCCAGACCGGCCGGTACGCCGAGACGAAGGGCACCACGGCGTCGGCGAGGCCGATGCGGACGTAGGTGTCGAGGACGGCGGTGGCGATGTGCACGCCGAGAAAGCCGAGGCCGACGAGGGTCAGGTTGCGGTGCAGGCCCGCGAGCACGAAGCGGGGCACCCGGCGGCCCCCGACCCGCACCGCCGACATCGCCCCGACGGCGACCACGGTGGTGAGGAACAGCAGCGCGACCTCGCCGCAGGCACGAGTCGAGTACCAGAGGAGGCCGTTCACCCCGGCGACACCGCGTGGGCGGACGGCCAGCCCGCCACGGTGAGCGCGGCGCCGTCCAGGCGAACGAGACGTGATGGCAGCGCGCGGTCCGCGAGCCAGCCGGCGGCCGCGCGGCCCTTGACCATCGCCGCCGTCGACGCGGCGTTGGCGTCGAGGCAGCTCGCCGCGGCGACGCTGACCGTACGCCAGTGCGCCCCGGCCGGCGCGCCCGTCGCCGGGTCGATGATGTGGTGCAGCACGCGGTCGCCGCGTCGCCAGCGGCGCACGGTCAGCGACGAGGTCGCCAGACCGCCGTCGGTGATCGTGACGATCTGGCCCGGCTCGCCGGGCCCGGCGCGATGATCGTCACACACGCGGACGCGCCAGCCGTCCGAGGGCGCCGGTCCGCTGACCGCGATGTCACCGCCGAGGCCGACGAGTACGCCGCATCCGGCGGCGGACGCCGCCCGCGAGGCCGCCCGGTCCGCCGCGAGCGCCTTCGCCGTCGCGCCGAGGTCGAGCCTGACGCCCCGCGGCACCCGTACGACCTCGCCTCGCAGCTCCACCACCGGCCAGCCCGCGGCCGGACGTGGCGTGGCGTACCGGCCACCGGAGCGCGACCGCACCGCGTCGAGGTCACGGTCGTAGCCGGCCGCGATCAGCGCGCCGCCGACCGTGGGGTCGACCGCTCCCCCGGTCGCCTCGGCGACGTCCAGCGCGTGCCCGAGGGTCTCGGCGAACATCGCCGAGACCCGCACGGCGTTCCCCTGAGCGGCGTTGACCCGCGACAGCTCGGAGCCGGCGCGGAACCGGTCGCACGCGGCCCCCATCGCCGCGATCTCCGCTTCCACGGCGCTCCACGCGACCTCCATCCGGCGCGCGTCCGTCACGAGGAGGCGTCCCGTCATCCCCCACACGGGGAAGCTTCGGGCGGCCTCCATCACGAGCCGCCGGAGGTGGCGTGATGGTGGTGGCCATGGGACGGGTGGGGCACGGTTCGGGGCGGGGTGAGGGAGTGCCGCCGATCCGCCGTCGGGGCGGCGCTCGGCGGCGGTTCGGGTGCCCGGCCGGGGTGGCCCGGCCGGTCACACCGGCCGGCGGTGGTGAGTCATGCCGGACCACGGCCGCCTGTCCGGGCAGCAGATGGGCCAGGCCCATGCCCAGTGCTCCGCACAGAACAGCGCCCCCGGCGATCGCCCCCCGCGTCCACCGGTTCACCGTGGCCAGCCCCGCGTCGCGGGCGTTCCGCCTCGAACGTCTCGGAATCCATGCCCAGCGCCCCCTGTCGAAAGAATGAACGGTTCAGTGATGTGGCCCGGACGCGTGCCCGGACGTGGTGGCGACGCCGTGCCAGGCGGCGCGCGCGCCGCTGTCGCCGATCCGCGCGACCTGCACGCCGCTGGCGATCGCCCCGGCCACGGCCACCACCGCGGCCCCGCCCGCGAGGTACCGCGCCCAGCCCACACCGCGCGAGTGGCTCAGCACACGGGCCGTGACCAGGGCGGCCAGTCCCAGCCAGAGCACGGCCATGAAGGGCAGCAGGCCGTCCGCCATCGCGGTGTGGTGCTCCACGAACGGCGACGGCCGCACGTGGCTCTCCAGTTGCTCACCCGTGTGCGTCGCGAGCGGAACCGAGATCAGCGCGAGAGTCGCGACTCCGAGGGCCAGCGGCGCGTACCTGGCCCTGGCCGCCGGCCAGACGGCGACGACGAGTGCGGACAGGGCCGCCAGCGGCACCAGCACGACCACCGCGTGGACGACGAGCGGATGCGCGGGAAGCCCGAAGATCGTGGAAAACATGATCATCTTTCTGAACGGGAGCGGGGATACCTCCACCCTGTCCAGCAAGGTGCGAACACCGGATAAGGGAAATGTTCGGAAGTCGTTCAGATCCCCGAACTGCCCCTAGCGTGAGACCGTGACCAGCCCTTCCGTACGCGTACTGATCGTCGAGGACGATCCCGGCATCGCCGGGTCACTCGACCGCGGCCTCACGCGGGCCGGCTATGTCACGAAGACGGCGGGCACGGCCGCGGAGGCCCGTACGGCGGAGGAGTACGACGTCATCCTGCTCGACCTGGGCCTGCCGGACGGCGACGGCATCGACCTCTGCGTCGAGCTCCGCGAGCGGTCCGGCGCCGCGATCCTGGTGATCACCGCACGCGGCGAGGAGCCCGACCGGGTCGCGGCCCTGGACGCCGGCGCCGACGACTACATCGTCAAACCGTTCGGGTTCGCGGAGCTGACCGCCCGCATCCGCGCCGTCCTCCGCCGCAGCCAGGTCACCGACACACACCTGCTCCGCCACGGCCCGCTGACCGTCGACACCCGCACCCGCCAGGTGACCACCGGCGCGCGGGCCATCTCACTCACCCCCACCGAGTTCGACATCCTCGAATGCCTGGCGGCGGACCCCGGACGGGTCGTCGCCCGGCAGGAGATCATCGAACGGGTCTGGAACACCCACTGGTACGGCCCGACGCGGGTGCTCGACGTCCACATCGCGTCGCTGAGGCGCAAGCTCGGCGATCCCGCCATGATCCTGACCGTGTACGCGCGCGGCTTCCGTCTCGGAGACTCCCGATGACCAGCCGGATCCTGGCGGCGCTGCTGACCCTGACGCTGGGGCTACTGCTCGGCGCGCTGCTCCCGCTCGGCGTCGCGATGGCGAACCAGCACGAGCAGGACTACCGCAGCGGCACGCTCACCATCGCCCACACCCTCGCCGCCGCTGCCGAGGAACGCATCGCCGATCACGAGAAGTCGACCGTGCTGCCCCATACGCTGGCCGCGCTCCGTACCGAGGACGAGGGCGGCCCGGAGATGACGGTCACTGTGATCGACGACGAAGGGCGCGTCGTCGAGGGCGAGCGGGCCGGCCTGTACACACCGGCGCGCGTGGCACCCGCGCTGGCCGGTCACTCCCGCGTGACCCGGTACGGCGACCGGCTCCTGGCCGCCGTACCCGTGAACGGGCACACCGAGAAGGTGGCCGGCGCGATCCTGCTGTCCCGCCCGCTGGCGCCGCTGCACGACCGGGTCATGCGGCTGTGGATCGTGCTCGCGACGGTCGCGATCCTCGCCGTGGCCGCCGCGGTCGTCCTGGCCATCGCGCTCGCCCGATGGGCCGGCCGTCCGCTGCGCGACCTGGAGATCGCGGCCGAGGCCCTCGGGGCCGGCGAACTCGGCGCACGCGCCGACCCGCCCAGGCAGCCCGCCGAGATACGCCGGCTCGCCGAACGCTTCAACGTCATGGCCGCCCGGCTGGAGAGCCTCATCCACGACCACCGGACCATGCTCGCCGACGTCTCCCACCAGCTCCGCACCCCGCTCGCCGCACTCCGGCTGCGGATGGAACTCCTCGCCGCCGAGCCCGCCGCCGACACCGCCGAGTTCGACGGCGCGCTGGAGGAGCTGGCCCGCCTGGCACGCCTCGTCGACGGCCTCCTCGCCGTCGCCCGCGCCGAGAACGTCACCGAACCGCCCGAGCAGGTCGCCGTCACCCGCCTGCTGGCCGAACGCGCCGAGGCATGGCAGCCGGTCGCCGCCGAACGGAACGTCGACCTCGCACTCGAGACCAACGAGCAGGTGATGGCCCTCACCGTCCCCGGGCACCTCGAGCAAGTGATCGACAACCTCGTGGACAACGCCCTGAACGCGGCTCCTCGGGGCGGGCGCGTACGGCTGGCGGCACGCCGAGCGGGCCACCGCGGCGTCGTCACGGTGACCGACGACGGACCCGGAATGGGCGACACGGCGAAAGCGGAGGCGTTCCGGCGGTTCCGCACCGGCAGCCCGTCCGGCACCGGACTCGGCCTGGCGATCGTCGACCGCCTCGTCACCGCCGACGGAGGAACGGTGAGCCTGTCCGATGCCCCGGGAGGCGGACTCACCGTCACCATTGACCTCCCTGCCTCGACGCGCCGATGACGCGAGGCCGAGCCGGCTGACGGCGCGTGGCGCGGCAGCGGGGAGAGAGGCCTTCTCACGCTGCCGGGCGTTCTCGACGGCGCGTGACGGGGCGAGGCAGGACGGTGGCGGTGAGCAGCAGGCCGACCGCCAGCACGGCCGCGGTGAGGAGGAACGCCGCCCGGTATCCGTCGGTGACGGAGTGCCGGTGCCGGGCGACGGTCTCGGCGAGGGTGCCCAGGACGGCCAGGCCGACGCTCGCTCCGATCTGCTGGCCGGCCGAGACCAGCGCCGACGCGATGCCGGCGTCGGCCGGCCGTACGGTCGCGAGCGCGGTGAGGGTGAGGGGGACGAACGTCGCGCCCAGCCCCAGGCCGAGGAGCACGAGCGGCCCGGCCAGGCGGAGATAGGTGGCGTCCGGGGTCGCCTGGATCGCCAGCAGCAGCGCGCCGGCCGTGGCCGTCAGCGGCCCCGCGACGAGCCCGGGCCGGGTGCCGATCCGGGTGATCGCCCGGCCCATGCAGACGGCCGCGACGCCGATCGGCAGTGCGAGCGCGAGGAACGCCAGGCCGGCGTGGAGGCTGTCGTAGCCCAGGATGTTCTGGAAGTAGAGCATCAGGAAGAACGCCAGCGCGTACAGGGCCAGGCCGACGATCAGCGCGACGACGTAGACGACCGCCCGCGAACGGTCCGCGAGGATCCGTCCGGGCAGGAGCGCGTGGTCACGGCGGCGTTCGACGATCGCGAAGGCGCAGAGCAGGACGACGGCGGCCGTCAGCCCCGTGACGGTGGCGGCCGAGGTCCAGCCGTGGGCGGCGCGGTTGAGCCCGAACACCAGGGCGGCGACGCCCGCCGTCGCGGTGGCGGCGCCGGGAACGTCGAGCCTGGTCCGGGTGCGCGGCGACTCGGGCAGGGCACGCATCGCCCCGAGCGCCGCGGCCAGCCCGATCGGCACCACGACGAAGAACACCCACCGCCACCCGGCGTACCGCGTGATCAGGCCGCCGGCGATGAGGCCGGCCGCGCCGCCGCCGCTGGACATCATGGCGTAGACGCTCATGGCGTTGTTGCGGGCCGGTCCGGCGGGGAACGTGACCGCGATGAGGGACAGCGCCGTCGGGGCGGCGATCGCGGCACCCGCGCCCTGGACGAACCGGGCGAGCACCAGTACGGCCGGGTCCGGCGCGCAGCCGCCGACGCCCGAGGCGACGGCGAAGACGACCAGCCCGATCACCAGCATGCGGCGGCGGCCGAACAGGTCGCCGCTGCGCCCGCCCAGGAGCAGCAGGCCCCCGAACGCCAGCGTGTACGCGGTGATGACCCACTGCAGGCCGCCGGTCGAGAACCCCAGCGCCGCCTGGACGGACGGGAGCGCCACGTTGACGATCGTGGAGTCGAGCACCACCAGCAGCGTGGCGGTGGCGATGACCAGCAGCGCGGCGGTCTGCCCGGAGGCGCGAACCTCTGTCGCGGTCATCGGCGGTGCTCCCAGAGCGCCAGCGTCGCTCCCCCGGGGTCGGCGATGACGATCACCGAGCCGGCCGGGAGGTCGGTGCGCTCCCGTACGACGGTGGCGCCGAGCTCGACGGCCCGCGCTCCCGCGTCGTCGACGTCGGGCACGGGCAGGTACGGGATCCACTGCGGCGGGCGCGGGTCGCCCTCCCCCAGCGCGGTGAACCCGCCCCAGGTCTCCTCGCCGGTGACGAACATCGGCAGCGTGGTGGCGCCGGCCGGCACGTCGCGTACGACGAGCCCGGCCAGCTCCGTGTAGAAGGCGCGCGACGTCTCCACGTCGGGCGTACGGAGGTCGAAGAACACGAAGGGTGCGGTCATGTGAGACTCCTTTTAGGGCATGTGCCCTAAAAGTTAGGCCGAGCGCCCTAACTTGTCAAAGGGCGGGCTAGACTTCGTCTGGTGAGCGAGCGTGCACCGGCGGCCCGAGACGAGCTGTCACCGAACCAGCGGGCCAAACAGCAGCAGATCATCGAGGTCGCCATGCGCCTCCTGGCCACCGAGGGCCTCGCCGCCTGCACCGGCCGGCAGATCGCGGCGGCCGGTCACCTGACCAAGAGCGTCATCCACTACTACTTCGCTGACATGGACGTGCTCATCGACCGCGCGATGAGCCGGCACGTCGCCAACTTCGCCGCGAACCTGCGCGAGGCCGCCGACCTGTCCGACGACCCCGTCCACCGCTTCTGGAACGTGATCGACGCCTACCTGGCGACCTTCCGCGACCAGCCGAACGTCACCTATCTGTGGTTCGAGTACTGGGTCGACGCCGTACGCAAGGGCCGCCTCGCCGCGATCGACGCGCTCAACGAGGAGGTGACCGCCGTACTGATCGAACGCCTCGAAGCCCTCGGCGACGCCCAGCCGTCCGACACGGCACAGGCCATCTTCGTGTTCCTCCTCGGCGAGGTCCTCGCCCAGCCCACGACCCCCGCCCCGCCCGGCCGTACCTGCGCCCGCATCGCCGCCCTCACCGGCATCGCCCGCGCGAGCTGAACATTTTCATTTTGGCGGAGGAATCCGGTAAACCGGGCTCTCCGGTGCCGCGTCTTACTTGGTGAAGGAGGCCCGACAGGAGCGGGGTGTCGGGCCTCCTCTTATTTTTCCGGTGCGGCGCGAGTCATGTTCAGCTCTGACCCGCAGCCCATCCGCTGCCTGTGAACCTGCCGGCCCCCTTACTGCGGCAGGTTCACATTCAGCGAGACAACGAGTATGGAACTCCGGAGAGTCATCGCGGATCAACCGAATGGTTGATCCGCAGATCAACCTGCTCCGGCCTTCATGTACGCGGGCTCGGCTCAGGGGTGGAGAGCTTGTGGACGATGGTGTCGTCGGGGTCCAGCCGCCGCCCGTCCGCGGACCGGACCTCCAGCGCGCGGAGCGGATGCCCCTCCCGGCGGTCGACCAGTTGTGAGTGCGGTTCACCGGGCGCGAAGAAGTTCTGTTCGCCCCACTGCCGCAGGGCCACGATGACGGGGAAGAGCTCCTTCCCCTTCGAGGTCAGTACGTACTCGCGGTAGGCGCTGCCGTCCGAGGCGGGGACCGATTCGAGGACTCCGCCGGCGACCAGGGTGCGCAGGCGCGCGGTGAGGATGTTCTTCGCGACGCCGAGGCCGCGCTGGAACTCCCCGAAGCGGCGGCTTCCGTCGAAGGCGTCCCGCACGATCAGCAGCGACCACCAGTCGCCGATCGCGTCCACCGACCGGGCGACGGGACACTCGCTGTCGTCGAAGCGCGTCCTGGTCACCATGACGTCCCTCACTCTCACGATGGTTGCAACATGCTACCAAAGGCGGCTACCGTCGCCTCTGGTAGCAAGATGAAACCAGATCCGCGGAGGGGTGCCGATGCCCGGTGAGGCCGTACGGACCGAGGTCCGAAGCGGGGAAGGTCCCGTCCTGTCCCGTGGCGTCGTCATCCTGTTCGCCGTCGCCTGCGGGGCCGCGGTGGCCAACGTCTACCTCTCCCAGCCACTCCTGGTGACCATGGGCCACGACCTCGCTCTGAGCCCGGCGCTCGTCGGCGGCGTCGTCACCCTCACGCAGGTCGGGTACGGCCTGGGACTGTTCTTCCTCGTACCGCTGGGCGACGTGGCCGACCGCAGGCGGCTCATCGTGGCCCAGTTCCTGCTCCTGGCCGTGGCACTGGTCGTGGTCGCCGCCGCCCGTACGGCGACGATCCTGCTGGCGGGCCTCGCCGCGATGGGGCTGCTCGCCGTCGTCACGCAGACGATGGTGGCCTTCGCGGCGTCGCTGGCCCCACCCGCCGCGCGCGGACGGGTCGTCGGCCTGGTCACGAGCGGCGTCGTCATCGGAATTCTGCTCGCCCGCACCGCGTCCGGCCTCATCGCCGATCTCGCGGGCTGGCGCGCCGTCTACCTCACCTCGGCGTCACTCACCGCCGTCCTCGCCCTGGTCCTGCACCGGGTGCTGCCACGCCACGCGGCGCCGGCGCCCCTGCGCTACGGGCGGCTCCTGCACTCCACGATCACCCTGTTCGCACGGGAGCGCCTACTGCGGCTCCGTGCCGTGTACGGTCTGCTGATCTTCGCCGCCTTCAGCACCCTGTGGAGCAGCGTCGCCCTGCCGCTCAGCGCGGCCCCGTACCACCTGCCCCACAGCGCGATCGGGGCGCTGGGCCTGATCGGCGTCGCCGGAGCGCTGGCCGCGACCGCGGCGGGCCGCCTGAACGACCGCGGCCTCTCCGGGCGGACCACCGGCATCGCCCTGGCGCTGCTCGCCGCCTCGTGGCTCCCCTTGGCCTTCACCCGCGAGTCACTCTGGGCCCTGGTCGTGGGAGTGGTCCTCCTGGACCTCGCCGTACAGGCCGTCCACGTCACGAACCAGACCCTGATCTACGCCCTGCACCCGGAAGCGGGCAGCCGCCTGATCGGCGGCTACATGGTCTTCTACTCGGTCGGCAGCGCCACCGGCGCCATCGCCGCCACCTCTCTGTACGCGGCGGCCGGCTGGGGCGCCGTGTGCGCCCTGGGCGCCGCGTTCAGCTGCCTGGGGCTGGTGCTGTGGGCGTTCACCCGGCACGGCACCCCGCCGGGACGCCTCAGTCGGTGAAGCCGGCCTCGCGGTCGGCGGCGTTGACCTCGTCGTGGAAGCGCTGGTGGACCCAGTGGCGCTCGCCGAGGAGTTCGAGCTCGGCCCACCGGCCGGAGGCGGGGCCGAGCCTGGTACGGCGCGGCAAGGTGGCCAGCAGGGAGATCGGCTTGGCTCCACCGGAGAGCTTGCTGCTCTCCAGGACGTAGATGGCGTCCTCGGTGACCACCACGCAGCGGTACTTGATCCAGAACATCGTCAGGCCGGTCATGTAGGTGACGATGAAGAAGCCGAAGTTCGGCGCGGCCTGGCCGATGAACGCCTGCCGGATCTTGCTGCCGGCAGGCAGGAAGGGCGCCGAGTTCACCACCAGGTCGTGTCGCGGGTTCACGGGGGCATCAGATCTGTCGGTCACGTGCGCATTCGTATCATGTCGGGCGGTTTTCCCCGGTCGCCTGCGGAACCTCGCCGTACTCCTCCCGGCGAGGCCGTGACGTTCCTGGACTCGCGGACGCTGAGGGCGGCCGGGCCACCCGTGCGACGGCCGGTGAGGTGCTGGAGTTGTACCGGACCTTCCTGGAGCCGCGTTTCGGGGCTCAGCCGCGCAGGCGGTACAGGACCTCGCCGGCGTCGGGGACGACGAGGGTGCCGGGGTCGCGTGACCACTCGGCCGGGTCGATCGACGCGGGGTCGAGGTAGGTCAGGCCCAGCGCGCGGGTGGTCGCGGCGTCGATGCCCGTGGCGAGGGTGACGTCGATCCGGCAGCGCTCGCCCGTCGCCGCGTCGTACGTGCCGCCGCCGCGCAGGTGCGTGGAGTGCGCGAGCACGCCCCACGGGACGTCCTTGAAGCGGTCCCACTGCCCGGTGAAGTAGTCGCGGCAGTGGTAGCCGACCGCGTGGATCGCCTCGCCGTGCGTACGGCTGACCTCGGTGACCTCCGGCGCGTACAGGACGACCTGCCCGCCGTCGGCGACGACCGGCTCGACCTTGTACATCCCCTTGGCCGCGGTCCAGATCTCGTCGTAGCGCCGCGACACCATCGACAGTACCCGTGTGACCGGCGCGTCCAGGTACTTCACGTGTGCCTCGGCGGCGACGTCGGCGGCCGCGGCCCAGGCCTCCTCCGTGCCGCCATAGGCGATCGCGTGCAGGTCGGTGGTGCCCGACGCGACGACCAGGCCGAGGCAGCGCAGTTCGCTCGGTACCATCGCGGCGGCCCGGTCGATGAGCGCGCGCACCGGAGTGACGCCCCGGGTCCCGATGATCTCCTTGCTGGTGATGAGCGCGCCGAGCCAGTGCGAGACGTCGATCAGTTCCTTGCCCGAGACGCCGGGGAAGAGGTACTTGTTGCCGCCGGAGAAGCCCACCACCTCGTGCGGGAACACCGGTCCGACGACGAGCGTGACGTCGCTGTCGACGACGGCGCGGTTGACCCGTACGTCCACGGGCTCGGTGAGGCGGCCGTCCGACAGATCGGCGAGCACGTCCCCCGTGACGGTGCCGATCGGCGCCAGCATCTCCGGGAGCCACCACTCGTGGTTGCGGATCGTCACGCCCGGGTAGCGCCGCTCGCTCTCGCCCGGCGGGTAGCCGAACCACCGCGCCAGCGCGTCCTCGTCCATCGCCGGATGCGTGCCCAGCGCCACCATGAAGGTCAGCTCGGCGGCCCGCCCGCGCAGCGCCGCGTACACCGCGTCGAGCAGCGATGGCAGCGGGCAGCTCCGGGTGGCGTCGGGGACCAGGACGCACACCCGCTTGCCGGTGTAGTCGTCGCCCTCCAGCGCGGACCGGACGAACTTCTCGACGTCGCCGGCCGCGAGGACCTCACTCGCCGACCCGATGACCTGGACCATGGAGCTCACTTCCCTTCGAGGTGTTCCGCCACCAGTGTGTCGAGGTCGGCGACGAGCTCCGCCTCCCCGGCCAGATCCGGGTCGAGCCGGGCGAGCATGTCCCGGGTGTCATCCGGCGCCGGACGCTCGCATGCGATCCAGCACGCCACCATCCTCAGCGCCGCCGTGCCACGGCGACCCGCCGCCCGCTCCCGGCGCAGCACCGGAATCGCCCGTACGCGCAGTTTCTGCGAGCCGTCCATGGCGATCTGGGACAGCTGGTGCCGGATGCGGGCGTTGGCGAACCGGGCCAGCAGTTCCTCCCGGTAGTCCGCCAGGGTCGAGGCGGGCTGGGGCAGGTGGGACGACGCCTCGTCCCACCACTCCCCTACCCAGCGGCGGCAGGCCTCATCGGCGACGGCGTCGGCCACGGTGGTGTGCCCGCGTAGCAGCCCGCCGTAGGCCAGGATCGAATGCGCCCCGTTGAGCAGCCACAGTTTGCGCTGCTCGTACGGTGTCACGTCGTCGACGAACCTGGCACCCGCCTGTTCCCACGCCGGCCTGCCGCCGGGGAAGTCCCCGGCGAGCACCCATTCGCGGAACGGCTCGGTGACCACGGGCGCGCGGTCCGTACGGCCGATGAGCCGGGCGGCGGCGCCGACGTCGTCCCCGGTCGTACGCGGGGTGATCCGGTCGACGGCGGTCGAGACGAACGACACGGACTCCTGGATCCAGCCCGCGAGCGCGGGATCGACGGCGTCGGCGAGGTCGAGGAGTACGCGCCGCAGCGCGCCTCCGTTGTCGATGAGGTTGTCACAGGGCACGACGGCCAGCGGCCCGGCGTCGTCGTGGCGCCGGCGGGCCAGGCCCGCGATCACCCGGCCGGGCGCGCTGCGGAGCGGCTCCGTCCCGTCCGCCCTTCCGCGCAGGATCCGCAGGTCGGCGGCGACCGCGGGGTGGCCGGTGTCGAGCCCGCCGTCCTCGCGCCGGAGGTATCCCGCCTCGGTGACGGTGAGCGTGAGCACGCGGACCGCCGGGTCCGCCAGGCACGCGGTGAAGGCACCGGTGTCGGCCCCGTCGACGGCGCGGGAGATCGCGGGTACGACCTGGGCCTGGTCCCCGCCGGCCCCGCGTACCAGCAGGGTGAACAGGCCGTCCTGCTCGGCGAGCACGGTCGCGGCGGCGGCGCTGCGGCCGGTGAACGCGGCGATCCCCCACGGGTCGTCCCTGCTCACCGCGCCGGTCCACCACGCCTGGTGGGCACGGTGGAAGGCGCCCAGTCCGAGATGGGCCATGCGCACCGGGGCCGTTTCGCCACCCTCCCACGTCGCGCGGGACAACCTCGTCATGCCTCTGCCTTCCGTGGGGCCGTTCAGATCCCCATCGCGATGGATTCCGCGGGCTCCTGCGAGATGTCCGGAATCGTGACGGGCCGGCCGGTACGCGCGGACTCATAGATCGCGCACACGACCGCGAGCGTACGGGCGGCGGCGTCGACCGTGACCAGCGGCGGGCGGCCCTCCGCGATGGCGTCGAGGAAGTCGCGGTACTGGTCGGTGTGCCGGTTCGACAGCGCGGCCGGGTCGGCGCCGGCGCTCGGCGCGGAGTCCCCGTCGGGCGGCAGCACCCGCGCGGCCTGGTTGCCGTCGGCGCCCGCGCCGTACGACGGCGCGTCGGCACCCGCGTCGGCCGCGTGGAAGTAGGCCAGCTCGTCGTCGTCGATCACCGCCGAACCCCGGTCTCCGTGCACCTGGATGCGCGCGGTCAGGCCGGGATAGGCGGCCGTGGTGCCGTGGATGGTGCCGAGCGCACCGTTCGCGAACCGGATGGTGGCGGCCACGGTGTCCTCGACCTCGATCCCGGTGTGCGCCAGGCGGTCGGTCCAGGCGAACACCTCGGCCGGTTCGCCGAGCAGCCAGACGAGCAGGTCGACGGTGTGGATGCCCTGGTTCATCAGCGCGCCGCCGCCGTCGAGCTCCCAGGTGCCGCGCCAGTCGCCGGAGTCGTAGTAGCCCTGGCTGCGCCACCAGGCCACGCTGGCGACACCGGAGGTGAGCCTGCCGAGGCTGCCGTCGGCGATCGCCTGGTGCACCAGCAGGCTGGCCGGGTCGAACCGGTGCTGGCTCACGCAGGTCACGGTCCTGCCGCTGCGCCGCTCGGCGGCGGCGATGGCCTGGGCCGCCTCCATGGTCACGTCGAGCGGCTTCTCGACGACCACGTGCTTGCCGGCGTCGAGCGCGGCGACGGCCACCGTCGCGTGCGTGCCGCTGGGCGTGCACACGGCGACGGCGTCGATGTCGTCACGTGCCAGTGCCTCGGTGAGCGAGGCCGTGAACTCGACGCCGCGCGCGTCGGCGAACGGCCGGCCCACCTCGGCGGCCTCGTCGACGGCGAGGACGAGGGTCGCCCGGTCTCCCATCTGCGCGATGGAGTCCGCGTGCTGGTGCCCGATCACACCGCAGCCCACCACGGCGAAGCGGAGCGTGGATGCGCTCATCGGTACTCGATTCCTTCCTCGGCCAGCAGGCCGGTGAACGCGCGGTGCGCGGCGCCGAAGAGTTCCGGTCCGCTGAACCCGCCCATGGAGCCCGCCGCCGCCAGATGCGGTTCGAGGGAGAAGAACCCGTCGAATCCGTCCGCGCGCAACGCCGAGATCGTCTCGCGTACCTGGCCGTCCCCTCACCGGCCGGCACGACGCCGCCGGTCTCGGCGACGGCGTCCTTGATCTGGATGTAGTCCGTGTACGGCCGCAGCATCGGGTAGGCGTCGGTGAACGGCCGTACGCCGCACTGCACGAAGTTCGCCGCGTCCCAGGCCAGCCGCAGTTTCGGCGAGCCGACGGTGGTCACGATGTCCAGGCAGCGCGTCGGCGTGTCACCGTAGATCTCCTTCTCGTTCTCGTGCAGCAGCACGACGTCGCGGCCCTCGGCCCGCTCGGCCAGCGCCGTCATCCTGCGCATCACCTCGTCCCGGTGGCTTTCCGGGGCGTCGCCTTCCGGCAGGAAGAAGGAGAAGAGCCGGATGAACGGCGCGCCGAAGAACTCGGCCACGTGCAGCGCCCGGTCGAAGCGCCGGAGGTGCTCGTCGAAGTCGTCGTGGATGCCGACCTTGCCGATCGGCGAGCCGACCGATGACATCGCGATGCCGTGCTCGGCGAGCATGCCGCGCACCGTTTCGAGCCGCGCGTCGTCGAGGTCGAGCACGTTGGTCCCCCACGCGCTGCGGAACTCGATGTGGCCGATGCCGAGTTCGCCCAGCACCCGGCATTGATCGGCGAAGTCAGGCGAGATCTCGTCGGCGAACCCGGACAACGTCCACATAGATGAATCTCCTCACGAGACACCGGATGGTCTGTCCATCCGGACGGTACGAGGGTCAGCCCTTGACGCCACCGGAGGTGAGTCCGCTGACGAGATAACGCTGGAAGAACAGGTAGAGCCCGACGACCGGGAGGGAGCAGATCACCGAGGCCCCCATCAGCTGCCCGTACAGCGGCAGCGCCCCGCCTTCGGCGGCCTGGCCGAAGACCTGCAGCATCACCGCGGCGGTCCGGCTCTCCGGATGGGTGAGGACGCTCGCGAAGAGCACGTCGTTCCAGCCGAGCAGGAACGAGAACACCAGCGCGACCGCCATGCCCGGCCACGACAGCGGGATCACGATCCGCCACAGCGCGCCGAAGCGGGTCAGGCCGTCCACGAGGCCGGCTTCGTCGAGCGACTTCGGGATCTTGCGCAGGTACGTGACCATCACCCACGTCGCGAGCGGCAGCGCGAAGGTGAGGTAGGTGATCACCAGCGCGGCGCGCGTCCCGACCATCGTGACGCCGAGGTAGGTACCCGCCGACGAGAACACCATGAACAGCGGCAGCAGCAGCATGACGCCGGGCACCGACTGCAGCAGTACGAGAGCGGCCAGGTACGTGCGCCGTCCCACGAAGGTGAAACGCGTCAGGCAGTACGCGGCGCCGACCGCGAACGCCGTCGCGATCGCCGCGGCGGCCAAGGCGGCGAGCAGGCTGTTGGTCAGGCCGCTGAACAGCGGCACCGTGTTCCACAGATGCAGGTAGTTGCCGAACGCGAACCTGCTCGGCACCAGCTTCCCTGCGGCGACCTCGTTGTCGGGCGTGACCGAGATCAGCACCATCAGCGCGATCGGGACCAGCGCGAACGCCGAGATCAAGCAGATCGCCACCCGGTTCAACCCGACCGGCAGCACCGACTCGGAGTCGCGTACACGCCTGCTCATGCGTCAGCCTCCCCGGGCGCCGCGTCGAGCCGTACGCTCCGCAGGTAGACCACCGCCGGAATCGCGAGGATCACCAGGGAGACGACCGACATGGCGGCGCCGAGTCCGAAACGGAACACCTGGAACGACGTCTGGTAGATGTTGATGGGCAACAGGTTCACCGCGTCCGGGGCCGGCGTGCCGAAGAGCACGAACGGCAGGGTGAAGTTGTTGAAGTGGTTGAGGGTCGACAGCAGCAGGGCCAGGCTCAGCGGCCCCTTGAGCTGGGGCAGTACGACGTGGCGGATCTTCTGCCACCAGGTCACGCCGTCGACCTCCGCCGCCTCGTACAGCTCGCGGGGAATCGTCTGCAGGCCGGCCAGGGTCATCAGGTAGATGAACGCCCACGACGCCCACACGTCGACGGCGACGAGCGTCCAGAAGGTGGTCGGCCCGATCAGCCACTGCGTCCTGACGTCGATGCCCACCGTGTGGAGCAGGTTGTTGACCGGTCCGCCGGGCAGCAGCAGCACCCGCCACAGCGAGCCGGTCACGAACTGCGGGATCACGTAGGGCACGAAGTAGATCGAGCGCACCAGCCCGCGCGCACGCGTCATCCGGCCGCTGACGGTGAGCGCGGCGACGAAGCCGATCGGCGCGGCGAACAGGGTGGTGAGCAGCGCGAACTTGACGCTGATCAGCAGCGAGTGCGGCATCGAGGAGTCGCCGACCGCTTCGGTGAAGTTCGCGACGCCGATGAACGGCGCGCTGATCCAGTCCCGCAGCGTGTACTGGTCGAGGTCGAGGAAGCCCATCCACACGGCGAGGGCGAAGGGGACTCCGACGACGAGGAGCAGCAGGGAGGCGCCCGGTATCAGCAGCCACAGCGGCCGCCGCTCCCTCCCGGCCGGGTCGGTACGGGACGGCAGGTTCGACGTAGCAGCCATATCCGTCATGTCACTTCTTATGGCGGTCTAGGGATGCCTGCGCCTTTTGATTGGCGTCCGTCAGCAGCTTCGTGACGGCGGCCGGGTCGTAGGCGCCCTTCGACAGCGCCGGAAGGCTCTGCTTGACGACGTTGGACAGCCCGAGCTGCACCTCCGACCACGCTCCGGTGAACGACGTCGGCACCGAGGTCTTCTCCGCCTCCAGGAACGCCTTGGTGTCCGGGTCGCCGTTCGCGAGGTCCTGCGCGACCTGGGCGTTCGAGGGCAGGTCACCGAAGGTCTGCGAGTACTCCTTCTGCAGATCCGGGCTGGTCACCATGTCGATGTAGGACAGCGCCAGAGAGGTGTGCTTGCTGTAGCTCGCGATGGCCAGGTTGTCGCCGGAGACGATCGAGCCCGCGGCCAGGGCGTTCGGCGGGCGCGCGGTGGCACCCGGCGGCACCAGCGGCATCGGCGCGTAGGCGTACTTGCCCTTGACCGACGAACCGTCCAGGCTGGGCCGGCTGCCCGGCGCGACCATCGGCTGCATCGCGGCCTTCCCCGCACCGAACGCGCCGAGCGCGTCGGCCGCCTTCCAGCTCACGGCCTTCGGGTCGACCATGCGGTTCTTCGTGATCAGGTCGAAGTAGCGGGTGGTCGCGGCGACGCTCTGCGCGCCGTTCAGCTGGGCCGTCTTGAGATCGTCGCTGATCAGACGGCCACCGGACTGCAGGGTGTTCGCCCAGATGAACTTCCACGGGTCGAAGCTGTCGGCGTACGCGATCGCGGCCCCGTACACGCCCTGTCCGGGATGGGTGAGCTTCTGGCCGTCGGCCACGAACTCGTCCCACGTCTTCGGCGGCCCGGAGATGCCGGCGGCCTTGAACAGGTCGGTGTTGTAGACCAGGCTGTACGGCCGCAGCGACATCGGCACGCCGATCTGGTGCTGTGCGTCGGGCCCGGACATCCCGAGTGACTGCGGGATGAAGCGCTGCCGGCCGCCGATCTTCTGCCAGTCGGCGTCGCTCAGCGCGCGGAACGCCTTGGTGGCATAGGCGACCGGGGTGAACGTCGTGCCGGTCTGGTAGATGTCCGGGCCGTCGCCGCTGATGACCGAGGTCTGGATCTTCGTCTGCTCGTCGTCCGCGGTCGCGAAGGTCTCGAACGTGATGTTCGCGCCCGTCTTGGTCTTGAAGCGCTGCTTCAGCTTGTCCAGCCAGGCCCGCTGCTGCGTGGGAAACTGCGGGTTCGTGCCGACCAGGACGTGCAGTTCCTTGCCGCCGCTGGACGAACCGGAGCCGCAACCGGCCAGAGACACCGTGGAGGCGACCACCGCCGTCGCGGCGATCAGGCATCGTGCGCGTTGTTGCATGCCCACTCCCTTTGCAGACCTTTGGTCAGTGGCTGGTGGTTGGTGGCAGGTCGGTCGTGGCCACGGACTCTAGGTTTCGGAAACCCGGAATGCAACCGGTTGCCAAAAGTTGCCATGGTCGGTAATAAGGTGTCCAACAGATGAGGGGGGACCGGATCAATGGGGCAGATGGACCTCGAACCGGCGGACGAACCGGGGCCACAGCGCACCGCCGCGGTGCCGACGATCCACGACGTCGCCAAGGAGGCCGGAGTCGCGGCGTCGACCGTGTCGCGCGCCCTGAACAATCCGCAGCGGGTCAACGAGCGGACCAGGGAGCATGTGCGGGCCGTCGCCGACCGGCTCGGCTACCGGCCCAACCCGCTGGCCCGCGCGCTGCCGTCCGGGCGTACGACCACCGTGGGCCTGCTGGTCCCGGACATCACGAACCCGTTCTTCTTCGACCTCATCCGAGGCGCCGAACGCCAGGCCAGAGCGGCCGGCTACACGACGGTCCTCGCCGACACCGAGGAGTCGCACGAGGTCGAGATCCGGCACATCGAGCGCCTGGGCCGCGCGGTGGACGGCTTCGTGCTCGCCTCGTCCCGGCTCTCCAACGAGCAGCTCGGCGAGCTGTCCCGCGACCACGTCCTCACCCTGGTCAACCGGCAGGTGCCCGGAGTACCGAGCGCACTGGTGGACAACGCCGTCAGCACGCGCAACGTCGTCGACCACCTGGACTCCCTCGGCCACCGGTCGATCGCCTTCCTGGCCGGCCCGCGCCCGTCGTGGTCCAGCACCCAGCGCTGGGAGGCGCTGTGCGCGGCGGCCGAGCCGTTGGGCATCGAGATCCAGCAGCTCGGGCCGTTCCCGCCGATCATGGAGGGCGGAGCGGCGGCGGCCGACGCGGCCATCGGCCGCGGCGTCACCGCGGTCGTCGCCTTCAACGCGCTCCTCGCGATCGGCGCGCTGCGCAGGTTCGCCGAACGCGGCATGCGGGTGCCCGACGACATCAGCGTCGTCGGCTACGACGACATCTTCGGCGCCGACTTCTGCTCGCCACCGCTCACGACCGTCGCCGGGCCGATCCAGGACATCGGCCGCGCCGCCGTCGACCTGCTCCTCAGCCGGCTCGGTGAGCGCGAGGACCCGGCCCGTACGGTGGCGCTGCCCTCGTACCTGCGCATCCGCGGGTCCACCGGGCCCGCGAAGACCACCTGACCGCGACCCGGTCTCCTGGGAAGGAACGCATGGACAAGATCGAGCTGCACCCGGACCGGCTTCTCCCCGTCGGAGAACCGGTGCGCGGCCTCGCACGCCGGCTGTACGAGGAGGTCCGGAAGCTGCCGATCATCTCGGCGCACGGCCACCTCGACGCGGCGATGCTCGCCGAGGACCGGCCCTTCCCCGACCCGGCCACGCTGCTCGTGACACCCGACCACTACGTGACGCGGATGCTCCACGCGCACGGCGTCGACCTGCCCAGACTCGGCCTCCCCGACCGCGACGGGCGGCACGAGACCGCTGCGCCGCGCGAGGTCTGGCGGCTGCTGTGCGAGCACTGGCAGGTGTTCCGCGGAACACCGTCGCGGTACTGGCTGGAGGCCGAGCTCGTCGACGTGTTCGGCGTCACCACGCGGCCGGCCGCCCACACCGCCGACGCGCTCTTCGACGAGCTGAGCGAGAGACTGGCGGCCGAGGAGTTCCGGCCGAGAGCGCTGTTCCGGCGGTTCGGCGTCGAGGCGCTGGCCACCACCGACGATCCGTGCGCCGACCTCGCCGGGCACCGCGCCCTCGCCGCCGACTCCGCCTGGACGGGCAGGGTGGTGCCGACGTTCCGGCCGGACGCCTACCTTGATCCAGGCCGTACGGACTGGCCCGGCAAGGTCGCGGACCTCGGCCGCGCCGCCGGCGTCGACACCGGTGACTACGCCGGGTACATCGACGCCCTCGCCGCGCGCCGCCGGTACTTCAAGGAGCACGGAGCCACCGCGAGCGACCACGGCCCGGCCGACGCGGGCACCGAGACGCTCGACCCCTCCGAGGCGGAGCGGATCTACGCGGCGGCGCTCACCCGATCGGCGACGGCCTCCGAACTGGCCGCGTTCCGCCGCCACATGCTCAGCGAGATGGCGCGGATGGCCTGCGAGGACGGCCTGGTCATGCAGCTGCACCCGGCCGTCTACCGCGGCCACCACGCCCCCACCGGCGCGGCGTTCGGCCCGGACACCGGCCACGACATCCCGGTCGCCGTGGAGTTCACCCGGGCGCTGCGCCCGATGCTGGAGAAGTACGGCACGCACCCGAACTTCCGGCTCGTGCTGTTCACCGTGGACGAGACGACCTGGTCGCGTGAGCTCGCGCCGCTCGCCGGCTTCTACCCCTCGGTGTTCGTCGGCGTGCCGTGGTGGTTCCTCGACTCGCCCAACGGGATACGCCGCTTCCGTAACGCCGTGACCGAGACCGCCGGGTTCTACAAGACCTCCGGGTTCGTCGACGACACTCGTGCGTTCTGCTCGATCCCGGCCCGCCACGACATGGCGCGGCGCCTCGACTGCGGGCACCTCGCCGAACTCGTCGCCCAGCACCAGCTCGACGAGGACGAGGCGCTGGAGACCGCCCGCGACCTCGCGTACCGACTGCCGCGTGAGGTCTTCCGCCTCACCTGACCCCCTCCCGGCCGACCATAGGACAGTGCACCGATGAAATTCGCCGTCTTCACCGCGAGCCTTCCCGAATGGACCCCCGAGGAGGCCGCGTCCGAACTCATCGCCGCCGGCTACGACGGCGTCGAATGGCGCGTGATCGACCAGGCGGACTCCGCCACCGGAGAGCCCGGATTCTGGGCCGGAAACCGCTGCACCTGGCCGCTGTCGACGGTCCTGGCCGACCTCGACACGATCGCCGCGACCACGGCCGGGCTGGAGATGCCCTCGCTCGGCACGTACGCGACCTGCGCGGAACCCGCCGACGTGGACACCGCCATGCGGGCCGCCGCCGCACTCGGCGTCGGCCGGCTACGGGTCCGGCTGCCCGACTACTCACCGGCTGAAAGTTACCGAGCCGTCTGGGACCGTCGCCGCGCCGAGTTCACCGACGTCGCCGCGCTCGCCGCCACGCACGGCGTCCGAGCGCTCGTGGAGATCCACCACGGGACCCCGGTGGCGAGCCCGCACGCGGCGGCCTCGTTCCTTGCCGGCCTCGACCCGGCACATGTCGGCGTCATCCACGACATCGGCAACATGGTCTACGAAGGCTGGTCCTGCTACCGGGAGGGCTTCGAGATACTCGGCGAGTACCTGGCGCACGTCCACCTCAAGAACGCCCAGTGGGTACGCGAGGGAACCCGCCCGGACGGCAGCGCCATCTGGTCGACCACGTGGGCCGGGCTCCGAAACGGAATCGTCGACCTGACCGCGTTCTTCGAGACCCTCAACACCATCGGCTACGACGAGTGGGTCACCATCGAGGACTTCTCCACCGACCTGCCCCTGCGAGCCCGAATCCGCGACAACCTCGCCGCCGTCAAGGCCGCGTACGGGAGGGCCTGATGGCGGAGACATGGGAGACCATCGCGGACTGGTACGCGGAGTTACTGCGCTCCGGTTCCGCGTTGAACGACTTCGCCCGCGACATCCTGCTCGCTGTGCTCCCTTCGGACCTTCAGGGCGTCCGGGTCCTCGACGTGGGGTGCGGCGAAGGGATGGTCACGCGGGCGGTGGCGAGCCGCGGAGCGGACGTGATCGGCGTGGACCCGACGGCCCGCCTCATCGCGCACGCCCGTACGGCCGAGGAGTCCACCCCGACCGGGGCCCGGTACGCGGTCGACGACGGATGCAGTTTGGCCACGGTGCCGGACGCCTCGGTCGACTGGGTGACCGCGGGCCTGTCCCTGCACCACGTCCCCGACCTGACGGCGGCGGTACGCGCGATCCACCGCGTTCTCGCACCGGCCGGCCGGCTGGCGTTCACGATCCCGCACCCCTGCTTCGAGACCCCGGACGCCGCCTGGACGGATGGCGAACCGAGCCGCCGACTGATCGGCGACTATCTGACCGAGAGATTCTGGCGCTCGGACAACACCGGCGCCGTACGCCGGGCCGGCAACCGGCACCGGACGTTGTCCGGCTACGTCATGCCCCTCATCGAACAGGGCTTCTCGATCGAGACGCTGGCAGAGCCGCCGGTGAACGCCCGAATAGCCGCCGAGCAGCCACACCGCGCCGGAATACCGCCGTTCCTGCTCGTAGGGGCCCGCCGCGATCAATGACCGGCCGGCGCATGAAGAAGGAGGTCACGTCGTCGTCCTGGGCTCAGGTCCGCCAGATGACGGCCGCGGCCGATGCCGGCCTCGTGGAGCAGGCGATCGGCGCGTGTCGGGTCGTATCCGGGAAGTGCCTCCAGGACCGCGCCGATGGAGGTGTTGCCCGTGACGTCATCGTCTCGGGCGAGTACGTCGGCGAGAGAGATCTCTCCGGCCTTCACCCGGGCGAGGAGTTCGTTTCGCGCCGTCCGGTCGGCTTGCTCGGCCTGTTCCAGCGCGGCATGACGCTGGGCCGGCGTGAGGTCGTCCCCAGGCTGGTGACCTGATCCGTGCCCCAGGACGGAGAGGAGAACCGCGCCGGCGAAGATGACGGCGATCAGCGATTTGGACCGGCGAAGCCAGGCGCCTCGCCGGTCGCGGCTGCGTGACCGGCGCCCTTGTACGGCGGACGGGCTCGGCGGTGAGGTGAACCAACGCGGCAGGCAGACATCGGCCGGATAGCTCGCGGCGACCGTCTCGACCAGCTCGGTACGGCAGTGCGGGCAGCCGCGAAGATGCTCGACCGCCTCCGCGGTCGCTCCGTCGCTCAGCTCGTACGCCAGCAGCCCGGAAAGGTCCGCGACGACGTGCTGGCCCGTCAGCCGATCGGCTTCCCAGGTCGTATCCGCCACGCGCTCACTCCGCTGAAAGACTTCGTGGAATGGTCGATGCCGCCGATCGAGCAGCGCAGACGGGAGTCGAACCCGCACGCACCGGATTGAAAGTCCGGCGGCTGTACCATTTTGCCTACTGCGCCAGAGTACCTCGTACGGGGTTCGAACCCGTGGTCTCCGGATTGAGAGTCCGGCGTCTTTCCACTCGACCAACGAGGCGTGATACTACGTGCCGCCCCCGGGACTCGAACCCGGAACACCCGCCGTTTGAAGGCGGACCTCTGCCAATTGGGATAGGACGGCTTGCACCCGTGCCTCTCTGCCGTTTGGAGTACGGACGCCCAGAGCCGCAACCGGGAGTCGAACCCGGTATTCCTGCTTGGAAGGCAGGCACCTCACCACTTCGGTATTTGCGGCATGCGATCCAAGAAAGGCCGCCGAGGATATCCTCGGATCTCTCCTGTTCGCTTTCTGAGGTCCATTCTAGGTATCCCTTGTCCGGACTCAACAGGTTTTAATATCGGCACGGTTCCCGCCGAACAGGCCCTAAGGGAGGCGGGCCAGGAGATGGGCGTCGAGGAAGCCTCGTTCGGAGGCCGGGTCGTGGAGGAGGCGGGCGAACGGCACGAGGCCCGCCTCGGTCAGCAGTTCGGCGAGGCGGTCCGCGGGCCAGCTGTAGGCCGGGGCCACCTTGTGGTCGAAGCGGACCGGCTCCGGTCCGTCGGTTCCGAAGAACGAGACCAGGAGCAGGCCCTCGGGCGCGAGGACGCGTACCTGCTCGGCGAGGAGCACCGGTATTTCTTCAGGCGGGGTGTGGATCATCGAGTAGTGGGCCAGCACGCCGCCCAGCGTGCCGTCCTCGATCGGCAGGGCCTCCATCCGTGCCTCGTCGAAGCGCAGCGTCGGATTGGCGCGCCGGGCGTGGGCGACCATGCCCGGGGACAGGTCGAGGCCGAAGGCGTCCAGCCCCTGTTCGTGCAGCAGGGCCGTCAGGTGACCGGGGCCGCACCCGACGTCGGCCACCCGCCGGTTGCCGGTACCGCGTACCTGCTCGGCGAAGATGCCGATCATGGCCCGGGCGAACGGCTGCGTCTCCAGCCGGTCGGCGAACATCGACGCGTACAGCTCGACGACCCCGTCGTAGGCGGCCCTGGTCTCGTCCTGATGCTCTGACACGGAGAGAGAAGCTAACACGCTCAGGGCGTCCGCAAACGGACACCGCCCGGGCTCCCCGAGGGAACCTCGGGCCGGTGCGACGGGTCGAAAAGGTACGTCGGACCGTAGGGGGTCGCCGGTGTACGCGTCTCGTCTCGCAGGGTTGGTCGCCGCCGCCGGGTTCGCGCTGGTGGGCTTAGCCGCACCGGTCCGCGCGGCGGCCGGGCAGGAGCGCGTCGACGCGTACGGTGTGACGCTGCGGGTCGCGCGGGACGGTGGCCTGCACGTCACCGAGAAGATCACGTACGACTTCGGGACGAGCAAGGGGCGGCACGGGATCGTACGGACGATCCCGTCGCGCGGGCGCGTCGACGCCGGGCGCGACCGGGTGATCGAGGTCCGGAACGCTCGGGTCGAGGGCCCCGGCCACCTCGACGTCGCGACCTCGGACGGGAACACCGTGCTCAAGGTCGGGAACCCCGGCGTGACCGTGTCCGGGGTCCGCACCTACGTCATCGACTACGACGTCCCCCAGGCGCTCGTCCCGCGCAGTACCTCCGACGAGCTGTTCTGGAACGCCGTCGGGACCGAGTGGAAGGTGCCGGTACGCGCGGTGACCGTGGCCGTGTCCGCTCCCGTACGCATCGCCGCCGCGAAGTGCCTGCGCGGTGCGGAGCGATCCACCAAGGTCTGCGCGGGCGGTACGCCGTCGGGTTCGGCCGTGACGTTCACGCAGCCCGAGCTGTCGCCGGGCGAGGGCGTCACCGTGAAGGTCGAGGTGCCGAAGGCCGGGATGAACCCCATACCGCCGCGGTTCGAGGCGCGCCGGGCGCCGTTCGCGCCGACGTTGCCGGCCGGCGTCCTCACGCTGGTGGCCTTCGCGGTGGCGGCAGTGGCGGCCTGGCGGTTCCTGCCGCGCCGGGTCCGGCGGACCGCCCGCGCGGCGTCCCCCGGCGTGAGACCCGGTCTGGCCGGCGCGCTCCGGCGTGGCGGTGTCGCGGGCTCGCGCGACGTCGCGGCGACCATCGTCGACCTGGCGTCGCGCGGCTACCTGCGGTTCGAGGAGACGCCGGACCGAGGCCGGACGAAGCAGCGGATCGTACGCGGCGACCGGTCCGCCGCCGACCTGATGCCGTACGAGGCGAAGACCGTCGAATGCCTGATCGGCCGGGAACGCCTCGGCTACCGAGGGGGCTCGGTCACGCTGAGCTCCCCATGGACCGCGCGGGCGGCGATCTACGACCTGATGGAGGAGGAGACCATCCAGCGCGGGTGGTTCCGCCGGCCGCTCCGTGCCCAGCGCACCCGTACGGGCCGGCTCGCCGCGCTGTTCGGCGCCGCCGGAGCGGTCCTGTTCATCGCCGCGACGGGCGTGGACGGCGTCCCGGCCGGCCTCGGCTGGCCGGCGCTCGTGTTCTTCGCCTCGGCGGTCGCCGTACGGACCGTGGGCCGGCGGCCCGCGCTCACGGCGGGCGGCGCGCGTGCGCTGGCCGGGGTGAACGCCTACGCCGAGGCGCTACGGCCCGGTGACCCGGCCGCCTTCCCGTACGCGATCGCGTTCGGCGAGACGGCGGGCTGGACGGACGCGCTCCTCGACGCCGACCTGCCGTGGTACGTCGCCGCAGAAGACGCCGACTCCGCGCGAGACGGCGAAGAGGATCAGACTGCTGGGCGCCATCGTCGAGCCCCTCCCGTGGGAGAACGCCCCCCGGCGGCGCAGCCTGTTCGGCTTCTTCTCCCCCTCGTACAACACGGGCACGGCGTACGCCTCGGACCCGTCCTGGTATTCGAGCGCGGCGGGGTCCTCAACGGACGCCGGTGGCGGTGCGGTCGGAGGTGGGGACGGCGGCGGAGGCGGCGGAAGCTGGTGACGGGACGCTAGCCGGTGGCGCGGACCACGAGCTCCAGTGGCAGGCGGATGTGCTGGACGGGCTGGCCGGGGTCGGCGATGGCCTCGTGGAGAAGGCGGGCGGCGACGCGGCCGGAGTCCTCCAGGGGCTGGCGGACGGTCGTCAGGTCCAGGCCCTCGGCGAGCGGGCCGTCGTCGAAGCCGACCACGGCCAGGTCGCCCGGGACGTCGATGCCCTGGGCGCGGCATTCCAGCAGGATTCCGGCCGCCAGGATGTCCTCGTGGGCGAAGATCGCTGAGGGGAGGCGGTCTTCGCGGACGAGGTCGCGGATCGCCGCGCGGCCGCCGGCCACATCGCGGGTCGTGGCCACCAGCGGGACCGCCGACGGGTCCAGGCCCGCCTCGGCGACGGCCTTGCGGAACCCGACCCGGCGGTGTTCGCCCTGGGAGAGGTACGCGTGGGAGCGCTGCGGTTCGGTGACCACGGCGAAGTCGCGGCGGCCCGTCTCGATCAGGTGCTTGGCGATCAGGTAGCCGCCGTGCTCGTCGTCGGTCGTGACGGACGTGAACTCGTGGTGGTCGCTGTCGACCAGGACCGTCGGCACGTTGCGTTGCTGAAGCCGCTTGATGAGGCGGTCCTCCAGCGGCAGGCCCATGATCAGGAGACCGTCGAGGCGGCGGGTGACGGGCAGGCTGTCCAGCAGCGGGCCCACGGCGACGGCGGCCGAGACCTGGTCGAACACCACGATGTCGCTGGAGCGCCCGGCCGACTCGGTGAGCACGCCCGACAGGCGGCGGCGGAACGAGTCGTAGGCGGTGAAGGGGGCGAGCACGCCGATGCGCGGCATGTTCGTGCGGGCGTGGCTGACCGCCTGGGCCCGCGGGATGAACCCGAGCCGGTCGATGACGCCCAGGACGTGCTCCCGGGTGCTCGCCTTGACGCGTTCGGGCCGGTTGAGCACGTGCGAGACGGTGGAGATGCTGACGCCCGCCTCCGCGGCGACGTGGTAGATGGTGACGTCGTCGGGCATCTGCCTGGCTCCCCCTTGATATCGGACGGCAACGATTATCCGCCGTGCGCGCGGACGCTCGTCCCGCCGTCCCAGTGTGCCGCGCGCAGCGCGGCGGCGGCCTCGCGCTGCCAGTCCGCGGCCTTGTCCCAGACGCGCGTGAGCATCGCCGACCCGTGGAGCGCGCCGGCGTGGCGTACGGCCTTCGCCGCGACACCGGAGGCACGCAGCATCTCCGCGTAGCGTTCGCCCTCGACGCGCAGCGGGTCGAACTCGGCGGTGAGAATGTAGGCGGGCGGCAGGCCGGACAGGTCGTCGGCGTGCAGCGGCGACACCAGCGGGTCGAGCGCGCGGGCGGGGTCGCTGCCGACGTAGTGGCCGACGCCGGACATCAGGCCGGTGTACATGGCCTCCTCGACGGGGTCGCCGGCGGCGTCTCGGGCGGTCTTCCCGGTCAGGTCCAGTACGGGCACCTCCAGTAGCTGGAACACCAGGCCGGGCCCGTCGTCGTCGCGGGTCCGCAGGGCGAGGGCCGCGGCGAGGTTGCCGCCCGCGGACGAGCCGCCGACGGACAGGCGCTCGGGGTCGATCCCGAGCGTCCCCGCCTCGGCCGCCATCCAGCGCAACGCGGCGTACGCGTCGTTCAGCCCCGTCGGGAACGGATGCTCAGGGGCGAGCCGGTACTCCAGCGAGACCACCACGACGTGCGCCTCGGCGCAGCGCTGCCGGCAGATCGCCTCGCTGATGTGGTCGTCGATGGAGCCCTGCCACCATCCGCCGCCGTGCAGGGTCAGGTGCGCGGGCAGCGCCGCCTCGGGTCCGGGGCGGTACACGCGGGCCACGACCTGGCCGCCGTCGACCGGCACGGCGTGGTCGGTGACCGAGTGCACCTCGGGGCCGCGTGTGCCGAAGCGGAGGAAGTTCAGGTCGATGGCCAGGCGCATGTACCGCCGCCGTTCCGCGACGGTGAGGTGGTCGAGCGGCACCTCCGGGTTCGCGTCGAGGAACCGGACGATCGCGGGGGGCAGGTTCATGAGGTGGGGACCTTTCGGGCGGGGTCGTACAGGTGGCCGCCGGTGACCAGCGCCGTACGGCCTTCCAGCTCGCACCGGGCGTCACGGTGGGCGAGGTTGTCCGCCGCGCAGGTCCCGCAGAGCAGGTGGTAGTCCGGATGCACGTCACGGTAGGCCGCCTTGCAGACGTAACACCGGCGGCTCCCGATCAGCGTGCCGGCCTGCCCCGTCACCGGTACGGGCGCGGGGCACTGCTCCTGGTGGCGCGCCGTCGCTGCGGTCACCAGCCGGTCGTGCCGCGACCGCTCGGTGCGGCGCTCGACCTTCCGCTGTTTCTTCCCGGCCTTGTAGGCCAGGTCGACGGCCTGGCGTACGGCGTCCCACCGCGGATCGTCCGGCGCTGCTAAGGCGCGACGACCTCTGCGCTACAGCCTTGCCGAGCAAGAATGTAGCGGACACCACCGACGAATTCGGCTGATACATGATCATTGATCCGGGGGGAGACGATCAAGGCCGCGCGTCACCTCCGCCGTACCACCGAGCCGGCATGGCGGGCCCGCCGTGGCGGTGATCGTGGAGGGGCTGCCGAGGGAGTCGCCCATGTCGACGGCGATGCCCGTGATGCCCTGACCGGCCAGGTGAGCGGCGAGGCAGGCGGTGCCGTTGGCATTGGCGACGTCCTCGGCGACGCCGATCGACGGGGCGAACATGCGGGCCGCGACACGGCCGGTGGGCGCCGGCGCGGAGTAGACGTAGCAGCCCAGCAGCCCGAGTCGGTCACAGGCCGCGCGCAGCCGGGCGGAGTCCGGGGCCAGGGCGAGAAGAGCGGCCCGCGTGGCGACGGGCACCAGCAGCCGCGGTCGCCCCACCGAACCGACGCGGATACCGGGAGCGAGCGTGTCCGCGGTGACGCCGAGCGCGGGCAGGACGAGATCGCGCTCGGTCGCGGTGGGCTCGCGCAGGTCGACGGGACCCGGGTCGAAGGCGGCCGTGAAGTGCGCCCCCTCACGTACGGCCCAGCCGGTGAAGGTACGCCCCGGCGTACTGAGGGTGGTCCGGTACTCCTCGCCGCCGTCGCGCTCGGCGAGGTACGCGAGGGCGGCGACCGTCCCGTGGCCGCACGCGGGGAGCTCTCCCTCGCTGGTGAAGAAGCGGAGGGAGACCTCGGACCCGCGCACCGCGACGAAGACGGCGTGCGAGGTACCCGCCACGACCGGCACGCGACGGCGCTCGTCGTCGCTCAACGGCACCTCGTCCATCACGGCCGTCGGGCTGCCGCCTCCGCCGTCGCGCAGGCACGCACGGACGATCACGACGGGCGGCCGGTCTCCGGAGCTCACGCGGAGAACCTACCGGCCACGGCGTCCGGGCCCTCAGCCGATGAGCACGCCCGGGTTGAGCACCCCGTGCGGGTCCAGGGCGTCCTTGGCGGCGCGCAGGGCGAGCGCGAAGGGCTCCGGGCGCTGGCGGTCATAGCCCGGCCGATGGTCGCGGCCGACGGCGTGGTGGTGGGTGATCGTGGCCCGGTGACGGCCCAGCAGCTCCATCGCGGCCGCCTTGATCTCGTCCCACATCGCGACCTCCGACCCGCGGCGGCCCGCGGCGATGACGGTGAAGTACGGCGCGGCGCCGTCGGCGTACACGTGAGTGAGGCGGCAGTTGATCAGGCCGGGTGCCCCGGTGACGGACGTGACCACGTCCCCGATCTCCGCGCGCACGGCCTCGTAGAGTCCGGCCAGACGGTCCCAGGTGCAGGCGGTCTCGAAGGTCTCGACGATCGCGCTCATGCGGGTGAGGGCGTCGCGCTGGTACGGCATGCGCAGGAACGCCGACCGCCAGGACTCCACCGCCGAGCGTCCCTCCTTCGGTGTCCCTCCATAGGCCTGGGCCAGCTCGACGGCCTCGGCCAGCCGCCCGTCCACCGGCGAGTGCGGCGACTCGAACCCGAGGACGAGCACGCTCTGCCCGTCCTCCCCGGCCCCGGACAGCGCCGCCTCGCCGGGGTCGAGCAGCCGGCAGTTCGCCGGATAGAGCCCCGACTGGGCGATCGCGCGTACGGCCTCGGCCGCCGCCGTGAACGAGCCGAACGTCACGGCCCTCGACGCCCGATGCTCCGGCCGCGCCTGGAGCCGCATCCACGCCTCGGTGATGACTCCGAGGATGCCCTCCGAACCGAGGAACAGCCGGTCCGGTGAGGGGCCCGCGCCCGAGCCCGGCAACCGCCACGACTCGCTGATCCCGGCCGGTGTGACCACCCGCAGCGACTCGGTGAAGTCGTCGATGTGCGTGTGCAGCGTCGCGTAGTGCCCGCCCGCCCTCGTGGCCAGCCAGCCGCCGAGGGTGGAGAACTCGAAACTCTGCGGGAAGTGCCGCAGCGTCAGACCGTACGGCCGGAGCCGGTCCTCCAGGTCCGGCCCCAGCACACCGGCCTGGATACGAGCCGCCCGCCCGGCCTCGTCGACCTCCAGCACCTGGTCCAGCCGACCGAGATCCAGCGACATCACCGCCGGATGCGCGTCGCCGCGGTACTCCACTCCCCCGACCACCGAGCTGCCGCCGCCGTACGGGACGACCGCCGTACCGGTGGCGCCCGCCCAGTCCAGCAGATCGACGACGTCCTGCTCCCCGGCCGGACGCGCGACCAGGTCGGGCACCCGGCCCAGGTCACCGCGCAGGGCCCGCGCCACGTCCCGGTACGCCTTGCCCAGCGCGTGCGCCGCCCGATCGGCCGGATCGGCGGAGACCAGCGCGGCCAGCGACGGCGGCGGCGTCACCCCCGCCTCCGGCAGGGAAGGGACGGCCGGCACGGGCAGCGGCTCGGCGGGCAGCCCGGGCAGCAGAGCCCCCAGCGCCGCACACTCCGAGTCCGGCAGCGCGTCCTCCACCCAGCCCCAGCCCCACCACGACCTGCTCTTCATGCCACTCCTCGGTCGTCGACCCCACCACGCCGGACAGCGTAGTAACGGGCGGCGTCAGCGGGACACGGTGACGTCGAGCTCGGCGAGCACGCCCACGTGATCGCTGAGCTGGACGCCGTCGACGGGCCGGTCACCGACGAGGCGTACGGCGGTGATCCGGGCCCGCCCTCGCGGATGCGCGTGCGCGGAGCCGACGAACACGTAGTCGATGCGCCTGCGGTGCCCGGGCTGGCCGACCTCCCGGTCGATCTCGGTGGCGGCGAGCGGGTTGTCCACCGACCAGGTGTGTCCCGGCCCGTCACCGGCCACGGCCCAGGCGTCGTGGTAGTGCACGCTGCGCCCGTCCAGGCTCTGTGACCCGCTGAGGTACCGGATGCTCGCCGCGTCCGGCGCGGCGTTCAGGTCACCCGCGATGATCGTCGGCAGCGCCGTACGGTGCCGGGCGTCGATCTCGGTGACCTCGACGGCCTGCCGCTCCCGCGCGGCCTCGGCGTCCAGCGGCCACGGCGTGGTCGGCGCGATGAGAAGCTGCTCCCCGAGGCCGGGCAGGGTCACCGCGACGGCGAGGGTCCACCAGTGCCGGCCGCCCACCCGGCGTTCGAGCACCTCGGCGACCCGGTGCGGCCATCGCGTGGCGACCGCGGTCCCGCCGTAACGCTCGTCGCCCGGAGGCAGCGGGCCGAGCAGGTCGGCCTGGTGCGTGGTGTGCGCGAGACCGGTGCCCTCGACGAGGCCGGCGAGCTGATCCGACCGGCCCGGGCAGCAGACCTCCTGGAAGCAGACCAGGTCAGGCGCCAGCCGCCGCAGCTCCTGGTTCAACAGCCCGGTACGCCGCGGGTCCCCCTGATCGTTCTGCACGTTGATGGTCAGCACGCGCACGCGCATTGGGCTACTCCAGGACGCCTTCAAACGGAGGATCCTCCGTTACGAGTGGTACAGTCGAACGAAAGCGGAGGCTCCTCCGCTTTCGTTCGTCTCATGAGGACGGAATTCCCATGACCGCACCCAGTACTCCCTCCTACCGCGCCGGAGGGGCCGGCCTCCTCGGGGACCGCACCGTGTCCCGCGTCGGGTACGGCGCGATGCAGCTGGAGCGTCTACGCGCCGACCGTGACGCCGCGATCGCGATCCTGCGCCGCGCGGTCGAGCTCGGCGTCGACCACGTCGACACCGCCCAGTTCTACGGCGACGGTTTCGTCAACGAGCTCATCCGCGACGCGTTCCGCCCCGAGGACGGTGTGGTGGTCGTCAGCAAGGTCGGCGCGGCTCCTGATCCGGGCGGTCCCCTGCCGCTGCGGTCCGCTCAGCGGCCCGAAGAGCTGCGAGCGAGCGTCGAGGACAACCTCGAAAGCCTCGGCCTCGATCAGATCCCGGTGGTGAACCTGCGCCGGCTGGACGACGAGGTGCGTCTGCGGGCCGAGGGCGACCAGGTGGTCGATCTCGACGACCAGCTCGCGATGATGACCGCGCTGCGCGACGAAGGCAAGATCGGCGCGATCGGCCTGAGCGGCGTCACCCTCGACGGTCTGCGCCAAGCCCTTCCCGCCGGCATCGCCTGCGTACAGAACCTCTACAGCCTGGTGTCGCGCGGCGACGAGGAGATGCTGCGGCTCTGCGCCGGCCAGGGGATCGCCTGGGTCCCGTTCCTGCCGCTCGGCGGCGCCTTTCCCGGCCGGCCGAAGGTGGGCGACGATCCGGCCGCCACGGCCGCCGCGCGCTCCCTCGGCTGCACGCCCTCGCAGGTCGGCCTCGCCTGGCTGCTCCATCACGCGCCGAACGTACTGCTGATCCCGGGCACCGCGAACGCCCGCCACCTGGAGGCGAACATCGCCGCCGGAATGATCGAACTCGACGACGTCACGCTGGCCGGGCTGGACGCCACCGGGCACTGACCCGGACGGCCTCATCGCGCGTCGCGCAGCTTGAGAACGTACGTCGCGGTGAGCGCGACGGCCCTGTCATCGTCGCGAGACAGGTCCGCGAGGGCGCGTGACGCCGTGGTTCCCGGGATGTCCGCGAGCGCCTGTGTCAGCCGCCGGCGCGCGGACGGTTCTACGGTGCCGTGGCCGAGGCGGTCGACGAGGCCGGTGGCGATCCGCTCCGCCGGCGCGGGGCGGCTCGCCAGCGCGCTCAGCGCGTCGGCCGCGTCGACGTCGTTCGCCCCTTCGACGACCATGTCGAGGAGCGTCGGGATCGCGTCGGCGACTCCACGTGCGCCGAGTTCCAGAGCCGCGTACCGGCGGACCACGACGTCGGGGTTCGCGAGGGCGTCCCGCAGCAGTGCGGTCGCCTCGGCGTCCGGGATCTCGGCGATGGACCGTACGGCGCGTTTCCGTACCTCGGCCTCCGGTGAGGCGAGGCCCTCCGCCAGCAGCGCCGAGCCGCCGTCGCCCGACTGTGCCAGGGCCCAGCGAAGGGCTCCGGCGACGTTCGGGTCCGTCTCGCCGAGCACCGCCTCGACCAGCGCTTCCACCGGCACCTCCTCCGAGGACAGGGCCGCGCGCTGGCGCCTCCCGGCGCTCTTCGACCCCAGCGCGTGGAGGAGCCCGACGGTCTGGAGGACGTCCTCCCAGCCGGCGGGTTCGGAGGCGCCGATCCGGCGGAGCCGTGTGAGCAGCTCCGTCTCGGCCGCGATGCGCTCCCTCGTCTGGTGGATCAGGTCGTCGACGAGCCCTGACGGCGCGAAGCCGGGATCATCCAGCGCGCGCCCGACCTCACGCAGCGACAGCCCCAATGACCGCAGGCTCTCGATATGGAAGATCCGCCGGATGTCCTCGCTGGAGTACTCGCGGTAGCCGGCGCCGGTACGGCCCGTCGGCCGCACCAGACCGAGCGACTCGTAGTGCCTGAGCATGCGGGCGCTGACTCCGGACCGTCGCGCCACATCACCGATCAACACGCCTATCCCGCCTCCTGGCCGAGGGCCATCATGCGCTTCGCCTCCTCGATCGCGAACTCGAACCCGGCGTCCGGGTCGCGCGACAGCCGCTCCGTGACCATCGCATGCTTACGCACGTGAGGGTCGAGATCCGTCATCGCGGCGCGCAGGGCCGGCATGATCACCTCACCGAGCGCGACCAGCGCCCGGCTGAGGCTCAGCCGCGTCTCGCGTTCGCCGCGCCCGAGCTGTGTCGCCAGCACGGCGGCCAGCCCGGCTTCTTCACCGTCGGGTACGAGCACGACCGCCGCGCGCCACGCGCTCCGCGCCACCTCGTCGTCGGCATCGGTCAGCAGCGCCCGTGTGATCGCCGGCCACGCCCGGCGATCCGCGATCTTGGAAAGGGTGTGCAGCGCCTGGCTTCTCGCCTGCGTACGCTCCGAGCGGAGCTCGTCGATGAGCTTCGGGACCGTCATCGACGACGGGTGGCGGGTGATCGCCCAGGTGAGCATGTCGCGTACGTGGAACTCGGGTTCGATCGCGCATCGTCCGATGAGCCCGTCGACGAACCGCGGGTCGGGGGCCGTGCCGACCGCCAGCGCCGCCCGCAGCCGTACCGACGAGTGGCCGCTCTCCAGCCCCCGGAAAGCCCGAACCATATCCGGGTCCATGTCCTGTTCTGGCATGGTCATCGGGACCACCTCCTTGGCCGCAGTGAAGGCCTTGTCACGGTGTCAAGGTCAAGTCCGGCCAGAGGAGACATGCGATGCCGTCCGTCACGGTTCCCAGTGGCGACTCCGCCCGTACCGGCGTGTGCCCGGGCTCCGGTCTCACGGCCGAGCCGAAGGTCGTGCGGCGGTTCGCCGTTCCGCGGCCCTCGCTCCCCGCCGTGGCCGGTGGCGTCCTGTACGCCGGCGACGGAACGGGCACCGTCCACGCCTTCGACGTCGCGACCGGCGACCGGCTCTGGCGTCACGGCGGCGGCTCGGAGTACGAGGTCGACGTGATGCCCGCCGTCACCTCCGACCTGGTCTTCGTCGACTCCGGCGACCGGGTGTGGGCCCACGACCGCCGCGACGGGCGGCTGCGCTGGGACGCCGACGGCCGCTTCCCCACCGTGGCCGGCGACCTGCTCCTGATCATGGACAACTTGAGCGGTTTCCGGGCGCTCGACATCGAGTCCGGCGGTACGCGCTGGCGGTCCGGCCGCCGGTTCGACGGCACCGGGTACGGCCTGCTCGAAACCCACCCCACGGTCGCCGGCGAGCTGGTGCTGGTCACCGAGGGGTTCGAGGGCAACCACACGCATGGCGGCCTGCACGCGTACGACCGGAGCACCGGCACTCTGCTCTGGGGCATCGGGGAGCGCCAGGAGGCGTGCACCCGGTCGTCGCCGTGCCCGGAGCCGGACGAGCGGACGATCGGCCCGTACCACGCCGTCGTGGCGCACGGGCTCGTGTGGACCCTCGACCTCCGCATGCACCAGGACACCGGCGGCTGCGAGCTGACCGCCGTCGACCCGCGGACCGGGGAGAGGCGCCGGGCGCTTCCCGTCGCGGACGTGTTCGACGCCCCCGTCTTCGGACCCGAACTGGCCTACTGCCGCTCCGGCGGACGGGTCGATGCCCTGGACCCGGTCGCCGGTACGCTCCGCTGGTCCCGCGACCTCACGAAGCCGATCGTCGGCACGCCGCTGCTCGCGGGCGGTGTCCTGCACCTGGCGACCGAGGGCGGCGGCCTGCACGCCCTCTACGCCGGCACCGGTGACGTCGTATGGAACCTCACCCTCGACGAGCCCACCGAGTGGTCGGCGGAGTTCCTCGGGGAGTACAACGAGACCGAGACGCCGTTCACCATCGCCGACGGCGCCGTCTACGCCCGCGGCGACGACGCGGTGCTCGTTCTGCGCTGACGCCGGGCTCAGCCGACGCGGTAGACCCGGTAGCTCACCGTCGTGGGGTCCCTGAAGACGGCGTACCGGTCATCGAGGGCTTCGAGGATGCCGTCCGGCACGTGGCCGGACAGCGGGGTGCCGGAGCGGTCGACCTCCTGACCGGGGTAGTAGATCCTGCCGTCTTGTACGAACCTGACCGGCCCGTCCTTCGGTTCGGTGCGGCCGGCGACCCGGATCCTCCGTTCGGCGGAGAGGATCGTGTACAGCCGGGAGTCCGAGGAGGAGACCGAGCAGGCGATCAGGCCGGTGCCGTCGGCGGCGCATCCGATCGTGTCCTTCGGCATCCGGCCGATCTCGGTTCCCGTGGCCAGGTCCAGGACGATCGGTGTCCGGGTCGAGGGTACGTCGCGTTGGTCGCGGACCAGGAGCAGGCCACCGGCGGTGGCGGCCATGTCGGCGGCGGCGATCCGGTCGCGCAGGCTCCAGAGGGTACGCCCGGTCCTCTCGTCGAGGACCGTGACCGACCCGCGCCCGGCGGCGGCGACGGTGGTCGAGGCGGGGACGGGCCAGTCGGTGGCGATCACGTACCCGTGGGAGACCGCCACCGGGCGCATCCCCGTACGGGTCCACAGTGGCTTCCCGCTGAGCGCGTCGAGCCCGATCAGCCGGAGGTCGGCGATCTTCGCGCCGTCCCTGGGCTGCACACCCGCGACCGCGACACCGCCGTCCGTGAGCACCTGGTCCGGGTCGATGGACAGGTGGGACGCGGTCGACTCACGCCGCGAGACGATCGACCGGCGCCACAGCGGACGGCCGTCCCTGCCGGACACCAGCGCGACCCCGTAGCCCGCCTGAGCCGTGTAGGCCTCGCCGTTCCGCGTGGGGACGAGCACGCCCCAGTCTCCGCCCCGGCCCACGACCTGCGGCGTGGACGCGTCGAGCGGCGACCGCCCGGCCCACATGTCTCCGTGCCCGCCGGGCAACGGCCGCCACGCGTGGACGGACCAGCGGGGGTGGCCGGTGGCCGCGTCCAGGACGAAGAGCCGGCCGGACAGGTTGGACTTCGGCGGGCGGTCGAACATGATCACGCTGCCCTGGTGCAGGGCGGCGGTGTCGACGCTGCCGGGCGCGCCCTTGGTCCGGCTGGTCCACAGGGGTGCGGCGTCGAACCTGAGCGGCGTCTTCTCGGCCCCGGCGACGACCTCGGCCCGCGGGGTGACGGACTTCGCGCCGGTGACACGGGGCCCGGCGGGCTTCGCGTCATTCGTACAGGCGCTCATCGCGCAGGCCAGGAGGGCGGCCGACAGCGCCGCGCGGATCCGCATCCGATGAGGGTAACGGTCGAATGATCGAGTCGTGAGCGCCCGTGAACGTCCCATAACCGGTACGGACGGGTGTCGTGATCATGTACTCTAAGCGTGCGCGGTGGAGCAGTTCGGTAGCTCGCTGGGCTCATAACCCAGAGGTCGCCGGTTCAAGTCCGGCTCGCGCCACTCACGACAAGCCCTCGTCCTCCTTCGGGAGGGCGGGGGCTTTGTCATGTGCCCCGTCACCAGCGTGTCGCCGCGAGCACTCTCGCCTGCCACCCGGATCAGCCTGATCGACATCGCTAACCGCCCGTGTCGGATGCGTAATACTCAGCGAGCTTCGGAGGTAGGCACGGCAGTCAAATCGTGTGAAGATCCTAGTAAATGGCAGGAGGTCTGACCGTGCCCCGTGAGTCTCCAGCGCTCGCGGAGCGCGAACGCGACCTGACGTCGCTGGTGGCGGCGCTCGCCCACCCTCCCGCCATCGCCGTGGTCGACGGCGAGGCCGGCATCGGGAAGTCCCATCTGGTGCGGGAGGCCCTCGCCGACCGGGCGCTCGCCGACCGGCGGTGGCTGTTCGGGTCCGCCCGGCCGACACTGGCCTCCTGCCCGCTGGGGCCGGTGATCGAGGCTCTCGCCACCGCGAAGTGGCCGCCCGTACGGCGCCTCAGCCCGCTCGTGGGGGTGCTGCGGGCGGTGTTGCCCGACCTGGCCGACATCCTGCCTCCCGCGCCGCCGCCGCTGCAGAACCCTCAACTGGTCCGCCACCGCCTGGTGCGCGCCACCGCGGAGCTGCTCTCCGGGCTCGGCCCCACGATCCTGGTGCTCGAGGACCTGCAGTGGGCCGACGAGACCACGGTCGAACTGCTCCGGATGATCGTTGCCGCGCCGGCGGCGGAGCTGTCGATCGCGATCACGTGCAGGTCCCCCGCCGCGCTGCCGATCTCGGGGGCGACGATCGCGCGCGTCCACCTGCCACCGCTGTCGCCGCAGGCCGCCGGACGGCTGGCCGGTGTGGTGCTGGGCGAGCCGGAGACGGTCATGCCGCGCGAGCTCGCGGATCGGCTCCATGAGCGCAGTGGCGGTGTGCCGCTCGTGGTGCGCGAGGACGCGCTGTTGCTCCGGCAGCGCGGCCTGCTGCGCCAGGTGAACGGCAAGTGGGCTCTCGGAGAGGTCGCCGAGCCCGACCTGTCGGCGGCGGTGCCGCCCGCGGTCGGGGCCGAGATCCTCGCCCGGGTTCGCGGGCTCGGCGCCGACGGGGCCACCGTGCTCGAGGCCGCGGCCCTGCTCGCCGGGCCGGCCGAACCGGAGCTGGTGGCGCGGGTCGCCGCCCTGAGCGCCGAGCGTACGAGCGTCGCCCTCGGGGACGCGATCCGCTGCGGGCTGCTCCGCGACGACGGCCCGGACGCCGTGCGGTTCCAGCATGAGCTGGCCCGGCTCGCGATCTACCAGGCGATGCCCGGGCACCTTCGGCGCAGGCTGCACGCCGCCGCAGCGCGGGAGCTGGGCGCGGCCGGCGACGGCGCCATGACCGTACGCGCCATCGGGCATCACAGGCTCGCGGGCGACATCCCGGGATGGGCGGCGAGCGCCGAGGCCGCGGCCGAGGACGCCGCCGCCGGTGGTTCGTTCGACGCCGCCCATGACTACCTGCGGGACATCCTCCTGGCGGGCGCGGTCGCGAACGAGCGACGTGCGGCGATCGCGATCAAGCTGGGCTGGGTCGCGCTGGGCGACGCCGACAAGGCCAAGGCCGTCGCCGCGCTGCTGGACGAGGTGCGGGCGGATGACACGGTGCCCGCCGCGCAGCGGTCCGAGCTGCGCCTGCTCCGCGTCTGGTCCTCACTGGAGCACGCGGGGGCGGGACGCGAGACGGACGCCATGGCGGCGGAGGTACACGCCGCGATCGGTGATCTCGCGCCGCGCCTCCAGGCGATCGCCCTCGCGGTCCTCGCCACGCCGAGCAGGCTGCCGGAGCGTGACGTACGCGCGCAGGCCGCATTAGTGGACGAGGCACGTACGGCACTCGCCCGTACGGCCGATCCGATGGCGCACGCGGTCGTCGAGATCGCCGCCGCGCACCTGCTCCTCGCCACGGGAAACCCGGCGGGCTGGGCCGCCGCGGAGGCGCTGACGGCCCACCCCGACCGGCCGGACGTCGACCGGCAGACCATCCGGGGGCTGCTCGACCTGGCCGAAGCGACCATGCACCTGGGTCACCATTCGCGCGCCATGGAGCTGGTCGAGCAAGGCCGGCGGCTGGCCGCCTGCGCGCGGTCGCGCACGTACGACTCGCGGCTACGGGCGACCGCGCTGCGCGTTCGCTGGACGATGGGCGACCTCGAAGCCGAGGACCGCGTCAGCGTGCTGAGCGACGACCCACGCGTGCAGGCCCGGTTGCTGTGGGCTCAGATGCGGACCGAGCAGGGCCGTACGGACACCGCTCGGCGCACTCTGCGCGCGGTGGCGGAGGAGGCGCGCGAGACCGGGGACCTCGCCGTCGCGGCCCAGGCCGTGGCGGAGATCAACCGGGTGGCGCTGAACGCCGCGCACCGGCGCGTCGGGCACACCTACGCCCGGCAGATACTCGACGCGCTGGAGCGCAAGCAGAACCTCGTCTGGGCGGCGCCGCTCCTTCCGTTCGTCCCGCTCGACCTGGTGCGTACGGTCCTGCCCGGGTATCGCGCCGCCCTGGAGGGCTTGGACGCTCCGCTGGCCCGCGCCGCACTCGGTTTCGCCGAGGCACGCCTGAGCGAGCAGGACGGCGACCCGGAGCGGGCGTCGGCCGGCTACCGGCGGGCCCGCAACGCGTACGCGGCGCTGCCGGACGTACGGCTGATGGCGCACGCGTGCGCCGCGGAAGTACGCTGCCAGATCCTCGCGGGGCAGGAGCCGGACATCGACCTGCTCCGCCATGCGTGGAGCACGTTCACGGGTCTCGACGCGGCCTGGGACGCGGACCGGCTGAAGCGGCTCATGCAGGCGGCGGGCATGCCGGTACCCCACCGCCGCGGCCGGCCCGGCTACGGCAACCAGCTGTCCCCACGGGAACGCGAGGTCGCCGACCTCGCGGCGTCAGGCCACACGAACCGGGACATCGCCGCGAAGCTGTACCTGTCGGACCGCACGGTGAAGTACCACCTCGGCAACGCCATGCGGAAGCTCGAGGTGACCAGCCGGCGACGGCTGCGCGACGTGCTCGAACCGGGGATCTCCGTCGCGGCCGGGCCGGCCCAGGCGCCGGTGGATCACACCTGCCGGTGCGTCGAGTGTGGACGGGCAATAAACCCGTCCCTATTGGACAGGTCATACGATTAAAAATCCGCCGATTCTGAGTGGGCTTCACGTTCGACAGGTTGGCGCCGGATTCGAACAGTGCCCCAGGGAAGGAAGCGGCGCCATCGCGGTCGTACGTCGACGGAAACTCCGCCACCCCCGCTTCTTTCGACTAGGAGACCCCACGTGAAAACCGCCAGCATGCTTGCCGGCCTCTCCATCGTCGCCCTCGGATTCGCCGGAACCCCCGCCTACGCGGCCGGCGGCACGGTCGACGGCTCGATCACCCTCGGCAGCTCGTCCTGCACCTGGACCGGTGCGACCACCAGCGACACCCCGCCGAACACCCTGACGGTCGACCACACCACGGTCAGCCCGACCTGCTCCGGCAGCATCTCGGCGAACCTGTCCAACGACCCCACGATCACCTTCGACGACGCGGCGGGCACCGCCTCGTCCGCCTCGATCGTCGTCAGCGGCACGATCCTGGGCATCTCCTGCGGCTACACGGTGTCGAACGTCTCGATCGCCCGCTCGGGGTCGACGCGCACCTACACCGGCGGTCCCTTCACGGCCAACAAGTCCTCGGGCAGCATCCTCTGCCCGGCGACCGAGACGGTGGACTCGGCGACCTTCACCTTCCACTAAGCCGATCTTCAACCCGCGGGCTCGTTGGTACGCCCCAGGTTGATCACGGATGAAGCCCTTGGTCATCTTCCTTCTCGCGACGGTCGGAAGATCATGACCAAGGGCTTCATCCGTTCTGCACGCCGGAGACCCGATCTACGGCGGCGGCCGGTGCGCGGTGCCGGCGTTCGCCCAGGGCGGCGGCACGGTGTACGAGCTCGGCGGCAGGGCGATCATTGGGCGATGGACATCGCTGAGGTCGGGTCGCTGCCGGGGAGGTTCGTGGGGGCCGATGCCGCCGGACGGTACGTCGCGGTCCTGCGCGAGGACACGGTGGCGGTGCACGACGCGCATGACGGGCTGGGCCGGGTGGCGTCCTGGCGGACCGGGCCGGTCGACGGTGAGGTCGCGGTGCACCCGGGTGGCCGGGCCGTCGTGACGCTGACCGGACCCGGCCTGGGCCTGTGGCGGACGGGCGCGGACGAGCCGCTCCGTGCCGCGACCGGGATCACCGGAGGCGGCGCCGAGTGGAGTGTCGACGGCTGGGTGCGCTACTCCGCCGACGGCGCGTACCTGTACCTCGGCGAGGCCCGTGCGGGTGAACCGGCGCGCCTGAACCTCCTGGACGCCGCGACGCTCGCGTACGTGGAGACGGTGTCGCCGGTGGGCGTCCACACGTGGGACGAGCCGATCGAGGACTGGGGCGAGGACCTCGACGCCCGCTGTGCGCCCTCTCCGTCCACGGCGATCGCGTTCGCCACGAACTCCGGCGACGACCTCATCGCCCTGGCCGTCGCCGAGGCCACCGGCGGCCTGTCCCTGTACTCGGGCCGTTCGAAGGAGTCGTGGGCCGAGATCCCCGGCGAACGCAGCATGGCGATCACCCTCGACGGCGACGAGCTGCTCGTGCTCGACAGCGACCAGATCCTGTCATCGATCCGCTGGCGGGACCGCCCGATGACCGTCCGGCGGCTCGCGTACGGCGGCGACCTCCTGGACGACGAGGAGACGCAGCTGATCGGCCCGATGTGCACACGCGGCCGCCTGCTCGCCGTGACGGCCGAACGAGACCCGTGGGCGAACGACCGGCCCGCCGCCGCCCTGCTCGTCATCGACCGCGACACCGGCGAACGCCTGGCAATGCTCGACCTGCCCGAAGCGGAGTACACCGACCTCACGAACGGCACGATCTGCCAGCGCACCGGCGACCGGACCCGCGTCTCCCGCTGGGTCGGACCGACGTGAGATGACCGGACCGGATGTCGAGAAAGGGGTGGTGGCTTCGTCCCAGGGGCAGCAGCGACCCGGGACGCGGAGAACATAGGAGAGATGACCGTGGAAACGAATGAGATCAGCGAGATCCTGAACCGGCCGCTCAGCCAGGAGCTGCTGGCTCGTGACCTGACCCGTCTGGCCTACGTCGCCAAGGACGGTACGCCGCGCAACGTCCCGATCGCGTTCACCTGGAACGGTTCGGAGATCGTGATGTGCACGACGAAGAACGCTCCGAAGATTCCGTCTCTGCGGGAGAACCCGGCTGTCGCCCTGACGATCGACACCGAGGTGCACCCGCCGAAGATTCTCCTCATCCGCGGCCGGGCCGAGCTGGACGTCGTCGATGACATCCCGGACGAGTATCTCCAGATGAACGGCTCGTACGAGATGACGCCCGAGCAGCGGGTCGTGTGGGAGGCCGAGGTGCGGTCGCTCTACGACGGCATGGTCAGGATCGTCGTGACGCCGACCTGGGTGAAGCTGATCGACTTCGAGACGACGCTGCCGAGTGCCATCGAGGAGCTGGTCCTGCGGCGGGCCGAGCGGCAGGGCGTCTGACGCGTGACGGTCACTCGGGCCGGTGGAGCAGCAGGACGCGCCATTTGATCGCGACCTGGCATGCCGCCGTCAGGCGGAGCAGGCCGTCCGGGTGCCCGCAGGTTCGCGGTCCGGGGGCGGGGTCGAACGTCGCGCGAAGGCCGCTGTTGGCGTGGCGGGCCAGGTGGGCGTACGTCCGGGTGGTGCTGCGCCGGAAACGGCAGTTCACCAGATGCGCCTCCATCCTGGCGGCTCGGGCGGCGAGACGGCTCGCCAGCTCCGGGCTGTGTTCGGCCTCGGTGATGAGAGGAACGGCGTACCTGGCGTACATCTCCTCCAGCGTCCATCCGTCCAGGTGCCGTGTCGCGGCGAGCAGTCGACGTTGCCGTAGACCGGCCAGTACCTCAGTGATCACCTCTAGGAGACGCCTGCCGTGCCCGTGGAGTTGTCAGACCTGGTCGATGAGCCACAGGTCCGAGGTGACGATCGTGCCGGTGAGGAGCAGGTCGGTGATCAGGTTGTGGTTGAGCGCGTTGCCCAGCGGCGGCTGAAGCTGCTCTTCGAGGAGTCCGGGCACTTCGGCGCTGAGCCGCCTGCGTACCTCGGTGACGACGCGGGCGGCGCGTTTCGCGTTCCACCGCTCCGCCGGGCGGAGCTGCGTGAGCTCGTCGGCGACCTGGGTCCAGGTGAGCGGCTGCGGCCAGGGTTCTCGCCGTAGGTAGCGTTGCGCGAGGCAGACCAGGACCAGGCGCTCGTTGGGGCTCAGGTCCCGTACGGCCTGGTCGTACGTCCGGACCTCGGGACGGTTCGCCAGGCTCGGTGACGGTGTCCCGGCGGCGATCCGTACCTCCAGGAGGTGCTCCTGCTTGGGGGCGACGATGAACAGCGGCGTGTACACCATCGGCAGCTCCGCCTGGTGCCCGCCGAGCACCAGCGGCACTCCGGGGAGGCGGATGGCCAGCTTGCCGACGTTGTGGAGCACCCAGCGCGAATGCTCGCGGGTGATGTAGCCGTGCTGCCGGCTGACGTGCGGATCGTCTCCGCCGACGCAGACGTGGACGTCCGGCTCGCAGCGTCCGAACATCACGTTGAACCCGGCGTCCGGCGCGACGCACATCCCGCCGTTGGATCCCATCACGAACAGGGTGCCGGGCTCGGCGGGCGGTATGCCCCCGGCGAGGCTTCCGAAGTTCTTCGGCAGGATGCCGACCTTGGGCGGAGGCTTCCGCATCGTCATTGCCACCTCATGTTCAAGATTCAGGACACTCCGTCGAGATGGTCGCCGCCACCGGACGTGTCACCGCCGCCGCTGTCGACGGCTCTTCCGTCGATCTCCACCGTGTACGTGAGCTTGCCCGCGGTGCAGCGGTAGGCGAACTTCCAGGAGCTTCGCGGGGGCCAGGAGGGCAGGGTGAGCGACTTCCGCCAGGGCAGCCGCACGTTCTTCAGCGTCGTCGGCCGGTCGTTCACCGTGTACGTCAGCGTGGTGACCTTGACGTCGCCCGTGAGGGAGAACGCGAGCCGGTGGGCCGGGCCCTGCGCGGTCGGCGGGGGCGTGGGGGTGGACGCCGGTGTCGGGGTGGGCCGAGCCTGGGAGCCGCCCGCGCCGTACCAGACCGTGACGGAGAGGCACGCGGCGATGACCAGCGCGCCGCCGGCGGCGGCCAGGCGGAGCGTACGCCGGGCGTGCCCGGGCGGGACCGGAGGGTTCTCCGCGGCGTTCCGCTGCCCGGCGATCTCCATCGCGACCTGGGGCGGCAGGCGATTGTCCCGGCGTACCGAGGCCAGCCGGTCGGCCAGCTGGGCGGCGGTCGGCCGGCGGGACGGCTCGCGGTCCATGCACGAGGCGATCATCGTACGGAGGGCGTCGTCGCCGATCCCGTCGAGCCGTGGCGCCCCGGACTGGATGCGGAGCATCTTCTCGTCCCACCTCCCGGCGCCGAACGGCTCCGCGCCCGTGCGGGCGTACGCGAGCGTCGACCCGAGCGAGAAGATGTCGCTCGGCGGCCCGGTCGGCGCGCCGGTCACCTGTTCCGGCGACATGAACCCCGGCGAGCCCGCCTGGATCCCGGGGTGGGTGACCGTGGCGGCGTCGACCGCGCGGGCGATGCCGAAGTCGATCACGCGCGGGCCGTTCGCGGTCAGCAGGACGTTCGCGGGCTTGAGGTCCCGATGGACGACGCCGGAGTCGTGGATCGACACGAGCGCCTCGGCGACGCCGGCCGCGAGCTCCCACACCGCGTCGACCGGGAGGGGGCCGGCGTCGCGCACCGACACCGACGGCAGGAACTCGGTCACCAGCCAAGGAACCGGTGCGCTCGGTCGGCGTCGATCACCGGGGCGGTGAAGGCGCCGCCGACCGACCGCGCGACGTCGACCTCGCGCCGGAACCTCTCGCGGAAGTCGCGGTCCTCGGCGTACTCCTGGTGCACCATCTTGACCGCCACGGTTCGCCCGCCCGCGGTACGGCCGAGGTAGACGACCCCCATGCCACCGGCGCCGACACGCGCGAGCAGGCGGTACGTCCGGCCGCCGGTCTCGACCGAGCGCGGGTCGTCCGGGTCAAGGGCCTCCACTGCGTCCTCCGCCCTGGACCGGTGGGGTGAGGGCCCGCACGTATCCGTCCGTCGTGCCGATGACCACCTGCCCGGCGACGCTCACCGGCCTGATGCGCATCGGGGCGACCTCGTCGTACGTCCACTGGATCCCGCCGCCGGCCGCGTCCAGCGCGTACAGCGCGCCGTTCGTGCAGGCGACGTAAAGGGTGCCGCCGTACAGGCCGGACGCGGTCGCCTGGCCCTGCGAGTCCTCCTTGAACCGGGCCAGCCGGCGTGACCAGGCCACCTCACCGGTGGTGGTCCGCAGGGCGAGGACCGCGCCGTCCTGTCCTTCGGCGTACAGGAGGCCGCCGCCGACGTGGCTGCCCCAGCCGCGGACGTTCGGCCTCCGCCAGACCGCCGTTCCGGTGTCCGCGCGCACCGCGTGCAGGGTCGAGAACCTGTCGCAGGCGAAGACCATGCCGTCGCCGATGACCTGGTAGTCCCCGTAGTCGATCGGGTACGTCCAGCGGGTCCGTCCCGTCTCGGAGTCAAGGCCGGTCAGGGCGGTGGAGGACACGGCGACGAGCAGGCCGCCGGCGGCGGAGAGCCCGTACCTCGCGCTGACCTTCCTGGTCCATCGCCGGTGGCCGTCGGTGATGTTCAGGGCGCTGACCCGGTTCGCGCCGAAGCAGACCACCGGCCCGTCGATCGCCATCCCCTCCCCCGGCATCTCGTAGTAGTAGGCGACGTACGTCCAGAGCGTCTTTCCGTCCCGTACCGCGGAGACCTGTTTGGCGCCGTCGAGGGCCAGGTACGTCACGTCGCCGGCCGGGGTGGCGGAGAAGGCGTTCCCGCGTTTCCACGCGACCTCGCCGGTGTGCGGATCGAGCGCGCGTACGGCGTCGTGCGTCAGCGCCATCACCTGGTCGCCGGTGGCGCTCAGGTCGAGGTAGTCGCCGTCGATCCGCCGTTTCCACCGGAGGGCGGCGCGCGGCGGGCGGAGCGGTCCGCGCCGTTCGGGGGCCGGGCCTCGGCTTCGGATTCCCCTGCCACAGGAGCACGCCGGCCCCGCCGAGGATCAGTGCGCCCGCGCCCGCGCAGGCCCCGGCGATGAGCGTGCGGCGGCTCGGATCGGTGTCCGGCGGCGGAACGGTCGGAGCGTCCATCCGCCCGGACGGCTCCTCCGGTGCGAGCACCCGGCCCGTGGGCAGGCCGGTGTCGGCGGTACGGCGGTCGATCTCCTCGGCGATCCGGGGCGGCAGCCACCGGGTGCCCTGCAGCGACGGCTCGCCCGTGACACGGCCCAGTACGTCCGCGGCGGACGGCCGGTGCGCGGGTTCCAGGCGCAGGCAGTCCGTGACGAGCTCGTGCAGCCAGGGGTCGGTGATCGCGCCGACTCGGCCTGGGCCCGCACGACCCGGTAGAGCCTGGACCGCATCGAGCCGGTCCCGAACGGCTCGATCCCGGACGCGGCGTACGCCAGCGTCGCGCCGAGGGCGAAGATGTCGCCGGGCGGCCCGATCTCCTCGCCGCGCGCCTGCTCCGGCGACATGAACCCGGGCGTGCCGATGGGCACGCCGGCACGCGTGATGGCGGTGGAGTCCTCCGGCCGGGCGATCCCGAAGTCGATCACCGAGGGCCGACCGGCGGTGAGCATGATGTTGTCCGGCTTCAGGTCCCGGTGCACGACGCCGGCGTCGTGGATCGCCGCGAGCGCCTCGGCGAGGCCTGCGGCCAGGGCGCGTACCGCCTCCGGCGGCAGCCCGCCGAACGTACCGACCGCCTCCGCCAGAGACAGCCCCGGCAGGTAGGCGGTGACCAGCCACGGCCGCGTGGCCTCCGCGTCGGCTTCGAGCACCGGCGCGGTGAACACACCGGTCACCGTGCGGGCGGCCTCGACCTCACGCCGGAACCTCGCGCGGAACCTGGGATCGGCGGTGAAGGCCTTCCGTGCGACCTTGACCGCGACCATCCGGCCGCTCCGCGAGCGCCCCAGGTAGACGACGCCCATTCCGCCCGCGCCCAGCCGGGCCAGCAGCCGGTAGGAGCCCACCCGATCCGGATCATCCGCCTGAAGCGGCTGCACCGCTGTTCCTCCTGAGCGCCATTTGCCGGTAATGGTCGCACCTGTTGGACACGCGGGGCAATTTCTAACGCAGTGGCCCGGGACCCCTCCCGGACGTCACTTTCACGCAGGCCACGTGCGGCGACACCGGGTCGGACCCGGTGGCGCCGCACGGCGGTGTCAGACCGCGCTGATGCCCGGCATCGGGCAGAGCATCTTCTTCTGGGCCTGGAACTGCTTCTTGGCCGTCCAGGGAACCGTCTTTCCGGGGGCGACCGGCACGGACACCTGGGCGTAGTCCAGCGTGGTCGCCTTGGTCGTGGTGAAGTGGACCACGATCTTGTAGGTGACGGGCTTCTTCCCGGGGTTGGTCGCGGTGCCTTCGGCGGCCCAGCCGCCGGGAACGGCCGCGCACTTGGTCTGGACGACGTTCTTACGGACGCTCGGCTCGTTCGCGACCTTCGTCGGGACGGGGTTCGCGACGGGTGTCGCCGCGCTGTTCGCCGCGGCGTTCTGAATGGTCTGCCGCTGACCGGAGCCGCCGCATCCCGCCGCCAGAGCCGCGGTCACGATTCCGAGCGCGGCGATCGTGACCGTGCTGGATGACGCATGTCGTTTATTCACCGGATGTCCCCCGAATATTGATTACAGAACGGCGCATGGACACACCATTGGCGATCATACGAGTGGTCGCGTCAACCGTCACTTGAGCTGTCATTAAGTGACCTTCATTTGAGTTCCTTATCGACTCAGCGACTCCGCCGGTGTCTCGGATGGATCCGGCGGTGATGGGAATTGCCTCGCGCCGTGTTGTGCCGCGAATGGGAACCACCGATGTCGCAGGTCGTCGACCGTCCCGGAGCCAATCGCCTGAGCGGGCAGGACACCGCCGAACGCGAGTGCGATTTCGCGAGGATACCGTGCCGGATGTCGATATCGGCGGCGATGTCGGTGCCGTTGTTGGTCACCGTGTACGCGCCCGGCCTCGTGGTCGATTTCACGACCGTCAAATGCGCGCCGGCCCGTACGGTGACGGACGCCGACGACGGATCGGAGACGACCGGCGCGCCGTTCGGCGGAGTGCCCGTCGCGGTCGCGCTGTTGGTGACCACTCCTGCGGCGGCGTCGGCTCGCGTCGTCACGTACGTCGCGGTGCACGTGAGCGTCTGCTGTGGTGCCACGGTGGTGGCCGGGCAGGTGGGCGTCGGCGGCGTTCCGGTCCCGGAGAACGCCGTCTCGGTGACGTGCACGTTCGTGAGCGTCGTGCTGCCGGTGTTCCGGACGAGATACGTGTAGTGGACGGTCTGACCGGCCCCGGTGACGACCGTCGGCGTGACCGTCTTCAGCACGGTCAGCGCCGCGGTGGGCGCGATGGTGACGGACGCCGTCGAGGAGTTCGACGCGACCGCCGCGCCGGCCGGCGTGGTGGCCGACGCGGTCGCCGTGTTCGTGATCGGGCCGCCGTCCACGTCGGCCTGGGTCACCGTGTAGGTGGCCGTGCAGGTCGCGGACTGCGACGGCGCGATCGGCGTCGTCGGGCACGTGACCACCGGCAGCGTGCCGGAGCCGGAGAACGCGGTGTCCGTGGCGGCCACGTTCGTGAGCGTCGTGTTGCCCGTGTTGGTGATCAGGTACGAGTACGTGATCGTCTGGCCGGCGGCGGTCACGGTCGCCGGCGTCGCCGTCTTGGCGAGGGTCAGCGCGGCGCCGCCGGTAGTGCTGACGGTCGCCGTCGACGGGGCGGATGTGATGGTCGCGCCGGTGGGTGTCGTGCCCGACGCGGTCGCCGTGTTCGTGATCGCGCCGGCGTCGACGTCGGCCTGCGTCACCGTGTACGTCCCCGTACAGGTCGTGGACGCCTGCGGTGCCAGCGTCGTCACCGGACACGTGATCACCGGCGGTGTGCCCGTGCCGGAGAACGCCGTGTCCGTCGCGCTCACACCGGTCAGCGTCGCGTTGCCCGTGTTCACGATCAGGTACGAGTACGTGACCGTCTGGCCCGCCGCCGCCACCGTGCCCGGGCTGGCCGTCTTCAGCAGCGCGAGGCCCGGTGTGGTCGAGGCGTTCACGGTCGCCGTGGACGGGTTCGAGGTGACGGCCGTGCCGGTCGGTGTCGTGCCGGACGCGGTCGCCGTGTTGGTGATCTGACCTGCGGTCAGGTCCGCCTGCGTGACCGTGTACGTCCCGGTGCACGTCGTTGACGCGCTCGGCGCCAGCGTCGTCACCGGACACGTGATCACCGGCGGTGTGCCCGTGCCGGAGAACGCCGTGTCCGTCGCGCTCACACCGGTCAGCGTCGTGTTGCCCGTGTTGTTGACCAGGTAGGAGTAGGTGACCGTCTGGCCCGCCGCGGTCACCGCGACCGGTGTGGCGGTCTTGAGCAGCCCGATCGACGGACCGGGTGTGGTGGTGACGGTCGCGGTCGAGGCGTTCGAGGTGACGGCCACGCCCGCCGGCGTGGTGCCGGACGCCGTCGCGGTGTTGGTGATCGTGCCCGCGTCGATGTCGGCCTGCGTCACCGTGTACGTCCCCGTACAGGTGGTGGACTGCTGGGGTGCCAGGGTCGTGACCGGGCACGTGATGACCGGCGGTGTCCCCGTGCCGGAGAACGACGTGTCGGCCGCGCTCACGCCCGTCACGCCGGTGTTGCCGGTGTTGACGACGTCGTACGAGTAGGTCACGGTCTGGCCCGCCGCCGTCACCGCGCTCGGCGCGGCCGTCTTCAGCAGCGCCAGGCTCGGCAGTGAGGTCGCGGTGACGGTCGCGGTCGAGGCGTTCGACGTGACCGGCACACCCGCCGGCGTGGTGCCGGACGCGGTTCCGGTGTTGGTGATCGTGCCCGCGTCGACGTCGGCCTGCGTCACCGTGTACGTACCCGTGCACGTCGTGGACGCCTGCGGCGCCAGCGTCGTGACCGGGCACGTGATGACCGGCGGCGTGCCCGTACCGGAGAACGCCGTGTCGGCCGCGCTCACGCCCGTCACGCCGGTGTTGCCGGTGTTGGTGACCACGAAGGAGTACGTCACGGTCTGGCCCGCCGCCGTCACCGCGCTCGGCGAGGCGGTCTTCAGCAGCGCCAGCGCCGGTGCCTGGGTGGCGGCCACGGTGGCCGTCGAGGCGTTCGAGGTGACGACCGTGCCGCCCGGCGTGGTCCCGGTCGCCGCTCGCGGTGTTCGTGACGGCTCCCGCGTCCACGTCCGCCTGGGTCACCGTGTACGAGCCGGTGCAGGTGGTGGACTGCTGGGGTGCCAGCGTCGTGACCGGGCACGTGAGCACCGGCGGCGTACCCGTGCCGGAGAACGCCGTGTCGGCGGCGCTCACGCCGGTGAGCGTGGTGTTCCCGGTGTTGACGGCCAGGACCGCGTAGGTGACCGTCTGGCCGGCCGCCGTCACCGACGCGGGCGTCGCCGTCTTGGTGACCGTCAGCGCCGGGCCCGCGGTGGCGCCCACGGTCGCGGTCGAGGCGTTCGAGGTGACGGCCGGGCCGGTCGGCGGGGTGCCCGTCGCCGTCGCGGTGTCGACCACGGAACCGGCGTCGACGTCGGCCTGCGTCACGGTGTACGTCCCCGTGCACGTCGTCGACGTCTGCGGCGCCAGCGTCGTGACCGGGCACGTGATGACCGGCGGCGTGCCCGTACCGGAGAACGCCGTGTCGGTCACGCTGACGCCCGTCACGCCGGTGTTGCCGGTGTTGGTGACCACGAAGGAGTACGTCACGGTCTGGCCCGCCGCCGTCACCGTGCCCGGCGCGGCCGTCTTCAGCAACGACAGGCTAGGAGCCGGCGTGGCCGTCACCGTCGCCGACGAAGCGTTGGACGTGACGGGCGGACCTGCCGGTGGCGTGCCCGTCGCGGTCGCCGTGTTCGTCACCGAACCGGCGTCGACGTCCGCCTGCGTGACCGTGTACGAGCCGGTGCAGGTCGTGGACGCCTGTGGCGCCAGCGTCGTCACCGGGCACGTGATGACCGGCGGTGTCCCCGTGCCGGAGAACGCCGTGTCGGCGACGCTCACGCCGGTGAGCGTCGTGTTGCCGAAGTTGGTGATCGCGTACGAGTAGGTCACCGTCTGGCCGGCCGCCGTGACGGAGCCCGGTGCGACCGTCTTCAGCAGCGCCAGCGCCGGGCCGGGCGCCGCGGTGACGGTCGCCGTCGAGGCGTTCGAGGTGACGGCGGTACCGCCCCGCGTCGTGCCCGTCGCGGTCGCGGTGTCGGTCACCGCACCCGCGTCCACGTCCGCCTGCGTCACCGTGTACGTGCCCGTGCAGGTCGTGGACTGTTGCGGCGCGAGCGCTCCCACCGGACAGGTGATCACCGGTGGGATGCCCGTACCGGAGAACGCCGTGTCCGCCACGTTGAATGTGGTCAGGGCGGTGTTGCCGGTGTTGGTGACCTGGAACGCGTAGCGTCACGGTCTGGCCCGCCGCCGTCACCGTGGGCGGTGCGGCCGTCTTCAGTAGCGCCAGGCTCGGAGCCTGCGTGGCCGTCACCGTCGCCGACGAAGCGTTGGACGTGACGGGCGGACCTGCCGGCGGCGTGCCCGTCGCGGTCGCGGTGTTCGTGATCGCACCGGTGTTGATGTCGGCCTGCGTCACTGTGTACGTGCCGGTGCACGTCGTCGACGTCTGCGGCGCCAGCGTCGTGACCGGGCAGGTGATCACCGGCGGCGTCCCCGTGCCGGAGAACGCCGTGTCGGCCGCGGTCACGCCCGTCAGCGTCGTGTTACCCGTGTTGGTGACCACGAAGGAGTACGTCACGGTCTGGCCCGCCGCCGTCACCGCGGCCGGCGAGGCCGTCTTCAGCAGGGCCAGCGCCGGACCGGACGTGACGGTCACCGTGGCCGTCGACGCGTTGGACGTGACGGGCGGGCCTGTCGGTGGCGTACCGGTCGCGGTCGCCGTGTTCGTCACCGAACCGGCGTCGATGTCGGCCTGCGTGACCGTGTACGTACCGGTGCAGGTCGTGGACGTCTGCGGAGCGAGCGTCGTCACCGGGCAGGTGACCACCGGCGGCGTACCGGTCCCGGAGAACGCCGTGTCCGTGGCGGCGATGCCGGTCAGGGCCGTGTTGCCGGTGTTGGTGACCTGGTACGTGTAGCTCACGGTCTGGCCCGCCGCCGTCACGGCGGACGGCGCGGCGGTCTTCAACAGTGCCAGAGACGCGACGGCCTCGGTGACCACGTCCGCCGACGACGGGTTCGACGTGACGGGCGGTCCGGTCGGCGGCGTGCCCGACGCGGTCGCCGTACTGGTGATCTCGCCGGCGTCGACGTCCGCCTGGGTCGTCGTGTAGGTCGCGGTGCAGGTCATCGACTGCTGCGGCGCCAGCGTGGTCAGCGGGCACGTGATCACCGGCGGTGTCCCCGTACCGGAGAACGCCGTGTCCATGGCGGTGACATCGGTGAGCGTCGTGTTACCGGTGTTGGTGATCAGGTAGTGGTACGTGACCGTCTGGCCCGCGGCCGTCACGACGACCGGCGTAGCCGTCTTCAGCAGCGCCAGCGGCGGGCCGGAGGTCGCGGTCACGGTCGCCGACGAGGCGTTCGACGTGACGGGCGGGCCGGTGGGCGGCGTGCCGGACGCGGTCGCCGTGTTGGTGATCCCGCCGGCGTTGATGTCGGCCTGGGTGACGGTGTAGGTGCCCGTGCAGGTCGTGGACGCCTGCGGCGCGAGCGTCGTCACCGCGCAGGTGAGCTGACGGGGGCGTTCCCGTGCCGGAGAACGCCGTGTCGGCCGCGCTCACGCCGGTGAGCGTGGTGTTGCCGGTGTTGGTGACCGCGACCGAGTAGGTGATCGTCTGGCCCGCGGCCGTCGCCTCGGTCGGTGTGGCGGTCTTGAGTACGGCCAGCGACGGGCCGGTGGTGGCGGTCACGGTCGCCGTCGAGGTGTTCGAGGTGACCGCCGGGCCGGTCGGCGGTGTGCCGGACGCGGTCGCGGTGTTGGTGATCGCCGCCGGCGTCGATGTCGGCCTGCGTCACCGTGTACGTGCCGGTGCAGGTCGTTGAAGCGCCCGGCGCCAGTGTCGTCACCGGACACGTCGATCACCGGCGGCGGCCCCGTGCCGGAGAACGCCGTGTCGGTGGCGCTCACGGCGGTCAGGGTCGTGTTCCCGGTGTTGGTCACCAGGTAGGAGTACGTGACCGTCTGGCCGGCGGACGTCACCGATGCCGGGGACGCGGTCTTCAGCAGCGCCAGTGAAGGTGCCGCGGTCGCCGTCACCGTGGCCGACGACGGAGCCGACGTGACCGCCGGGCCGGTCGGCGGCGTTCCGGTGGCCGTCGCGGTGTTCGTGACCGAACCGGCGTCGATGTCGGCCTGCGTCACCGTGTACGTGCCGGTGCAGGTCGTGGACGTCTGCGGCGCGAGCGTCGTCACCGGGCAGGTCACCACCGGCGGCGTACCCGGTCCCGGAGAACGCCGTGTCCGTGGCGGTCACGCCGGTCAGCGTCATGTTGCCGGTGTTGGTGACCAGGTACGAGTACGTGACCGTCTGGCCGGCGGCCGTCACCGTCGATCGGGTGGCGGTCTTGAGTACGGCCAGCGACGGGCCGGCGGTGGCGGTCACGGTCGCCGTCGACGGTGTTCGACGTGACCGCCGGGCCGGTCGGCGGCGTGCCCGACGCCGTCGCGGTGTTGGTGATGCAACCGGCGTCGATGTCGGCCTGCGTCACCGTGTACGTGCCGGTGCACGTCGTGGACGCTCCCGGCGCCAGCGTCGTCACCGGACAGGTGATCACCGGCGGCGTACCCGTACCCGGAGAACGCCGTGTCGGTCGCGCTGACGCCGGTCAGCGTCGTGTTCCCGGTGTTGGTGACCAGGAACGAGTACGTGACCGTCTGGCCGGCGGCACGTCACCGACGGCGGCGAAGCCGTCTTCAGCAGCGCCAGCGACGGGCCGGCGGTGGCGGTCACGGTCGCCGTCGAGGGTTCGACGTGACCGTCCGGGCCGGTCGGCGGCGTGCCGGACGCCGTCGCCGTGTTCGTGATCGACACCGGCGTCGACGTCGGCCTGCGTCACCGTGTACGTCCCGGTACACGTCGTCGACGCGCCCGGCGCCAGCGTCGTCACCGGACACGTGACCACCGGCGGCGTACCCGGTCCCGGAGAACGCCGTGTCCGTGGTGGTCACGCCGGTCAGGGTCGTGTTCCCGGTGTTGACGAGCTGGAACTGGTACGTGACCGTCTGACCGGCCGCCGTCACCGTGGTCGGTGTGGCGGTCTTCAGCAGCGTCAGCGCCGGGCCCGCCGTGGTCGTGACGGTCGCCGTCGAGGTGTTCGACGTGACGGCCGGGCCGGTCGGCGGCGTGCCGGACGCGGTCGCGGTGTTGGTGATGCCACCGGCGTCGATGTCGGCCTGCGTCACCGTGTACGTGCCGGTGCAGGTCGTGGACGCGCTGCGGCGCGAGCGTCGTCACCGGGCACGTGACCACCGGCGGCGTACCGGTCCCGGAGAACGCCGTGTCCGTGGCGGTGACGCCGGTCAGGGTCGTGTTCCCGGTGTTGGTGACCAGGTACGAGTACGTGACCGTCTGACCCGCGGCCGTCACCGACGCGGGGCGGCGCGTCTTCAGCAACGCCAGCGCCGGGACGGCGGTGGCCGTCACCGTCGCCGACGACGGGTCGGAGGTGACCGCCGGGCCCGTCGGCGGCGTGCCCGACGCGGTCGCGGTGTCGGTGATCGACCCGGCGTCGATGTCGGCCTGCGTCACCGTGTAGGTGCCGGTGCAGGTCGTGGACGCCTGCGGCGCGAGCGTCGTCACCGGGCACGTGATCACCGGCGGCGTACCCGTACCGGAGAACGCCGTCTCGGTCACGTTCACGCCGGTCAGCGTGGCGTTGCCGGTGTTGGTGACCTGGAAGGAGTAGGTGACCGTCTGGCCCGCCGCCGTGACCGCCGGTCGGCCGGCCGTCTTCAGCAACGCCAGCGACGGAGCCGCGGTGGCGGTCACGGTCGCCGACGACGGGTCGGACGTCACGGCCGGGCCCGTCGGCGGCGTGCCCGACGCCGTCGCCGTGTTCGTGATCGAACCCGCGTCGACGTCGGCCTGCGTCACCGTGTACGTCCCGGTGCAGGTCGTGGACGCCCCGGGCGCCAGCGTCGTCACCGGGCAGGTGATGGCCGGCGGCGTGCCCGGTGCCGGAGAACGCCGTCTCGGTCACGCTCACGCCGGTCAGCGTCGCGTTGCCGGTGTTGGTGACCTGGAACGAGTACGTCACGGTCTGACCCGCTGCCGTCACCGACGATCGGCGAAGCCGTCTTCAGCAGCGCCAGCGACGGAGCCGCGGTCGCGGTCACCGTCGCCGACGACGGGCGCGGACGTGACCGGCGGGCCGGTCGGCGGCGTGCCCGACGCGGTCGCGGTGTTCGTGATCGAACCGGCGTCGATGTCGGCCTGGGTCACCGTGTAGGTGCCGGTGCAGGTCGTGGACGCCTGCGGCGCGAGCGTCGTCACCGGACAGGTGATCGACCGGCGGCGTACCCGTGCCGGAGAACGCCGTCTCCGTCACGCTCACGCCGGTCAGCGTGCTGTTGCCGGTGTTGGTGACCTGGAAGCGAGTACGTGACCGTCTGACCGGCCGCCGTCACCGACGATCGGCGACGCCGTCTTCAACACGGCCAGCGACGGAGCAGCGGTCGCGGTGACCGTCGCCGACGACGGGCCGGACGTGACCGGCCGGACCCGTCGGCGGAGTGCCCGAAGCCGTCGCCGTGTCGGTGACCGAACCCGGCGTCGATGTCGGCCTGCGTCACGGTGTAGGTGCCGGTGCAGGTCGTGGACGCCTGCGGCGCGAGCGTCGTCACCGGGCAGCGTGATCACCGGCGGCGTACCCGTACCGGAGAACGCCGTCTCGGTCACGCTCACGCCCGTCAGCGTGCTGTTGCCGGTGTTGGTCACCTGGAACGAGTACGTCACCGTCTGACCCGCCGCCGTCACCGACGACGGCGAGGCGGTCTTCAGCAGAGTCAGCGACGGAGCCGGCGGTCGCGGTCACCGGTCGCGGACGACGGGGCGGAGGTCACCGCCGGGCCGGTCGGCGGCGTGCCCGACGCCGTCGCGGTGTCGGTGATCGAACCGGAGTCGATGTCGGCCTGGGTCACCGCGTAGGTGCCCGTACACGTCGTCGACGCCCCCGGCGCCAGCGTCGTCACCGGGCACGTGATCACCGGCGGCGTACCCGTACCGGAGAACGCCGTCTCGGTCACGCCCACGCCGGTCAGCGTGGCGTTGCCCGGTGTTGGTGACCTGGAAGGAGTACGTGACCGTCTGGCCCGCCGCCGACACGGCCGACGGGTTCGCCGTCTTCAGCACGCGCCAGCGACGGAGCAGCGGTCGCGGTCGACGGTCGCGGACGACGGGCCGGACGTGATCGCCGGGCCTGTCGGCGGAGTGGCCGACGCCGTCGCCGTGTCCGTGACCGAACCGGCGTCGATGTCGGTCTGGGTCACGGTGTAGGTGCCCGTGCAGGTCGTGGACGCCTGCGGTGCCAGCGTCGTCACCGGGCACGTGATCACCGGCGGCGTACCCGTACCGGAGAACGCCGTCTCGGTCACGCTCACGCCGGTCAGCGTCGCGTTGCCCGTGTTGGTCACCTGGAACGAGTACGTCACCGTCTGGCCCGCCGCCGACACCGACGACGGCGAAGCCGTCTTCAACACGGCCAGCGACGGAGCAGCGGTCGCGGTCACCGTCGCCGACGACGGGCCGGACGTGACCGCCGGACCCGTCGGCGGAGTGCCCGACGCCGTCGCGGTGTCGGTAATCGAACCCGCGTCCACGTCCGCCTGCGTCACCGCGTAGGTACCCGTGCAAGTCGTCGACGCCTGCGGCGCGAGCGTCGTCACCGGACAGGCGATGACCGGCGGCGTACCCGTACCGGAGAACGCCGTCTCGGTCACGCCCACGCCGGTCAGCGTGCTGTTCCCGGTATTGGTGACCTGGAAGGAGTACGTCACCATCTGGCCCGCGGCCGTCACCGACGACGGTGAAGCCGTCTTCAGCAACGCCAGCGACGGAGCAGCGGTCGCGGTGACCGTCGCCGACGACGGGTCGGACGTGACCGCCGGACCCGTCGGCGGAGTGCCCGAAGCCGTCGCGGTGTCGCGTGATCGAACCCGCGTCCACATCCGCCTGCGTCACCACATAGGTGCCCGTACACGTCGTCGACGCCCCGGGCGCCAGCGTCATCACCGGGCACGTGATCACCGGCGGCGTACCGGTCCCGGAGAACGCCGTCTCGGTCACGTTCACGCCGGTCAGCGTGCTGTTGCCGGTGTTGGTCACCTGGAACGAGTACGTCACCGTCTGACCCGCCGCCGACACCGACGACGGCGAAGCCGTCTTCAGCAGCATCAGCGAAGGAGCAGCCGCCGCCGTCACCGTCGCCGACGATGGGTCGGAGGTGACCGCCGGGCCTGTCGGCGGGAGTCCGGAAGCCGTCGCCGTATCCGTGACCGAACCCGCGTCCACGTCGGCCTGCGTCACCACGTAGGTACCCGTACATGTCGTCGACGCCCCAGGCGCCAGTCTCGTCAGCGGACACGTGATCACCGGCGGCGTACCCGTGCCGGAGAACGCCGTCTCAGTCACACTCACGCCGGTCAGCGTGCTGTTGCCGGTGTTGGTCACCTGGAACGAGTACGTCACCGTCTGACCCGCCGCCGACACCGACGACGGCGAAGCCGTCTTCAGCAGCATCAGCGACGGAGCAGCCGCCGCCGTCACCGTCGCCGACGACGGATCGGACGTGACCACCGGACCAGTCGGCGGAGTTCCGGACGCGATCGCGGTGTCCGCGATCGAACCGGCGTCGATGTCGCCCTGCGTCACCGTGTAGGTGCCCGTACAGGTCGTCGACGCTCCCGGCGCCAGTGTCGTCGCCGGACAGGTGACCACCGGTCGCGCGCCCGTACCGGAGAACGACGTCTCGGTCACGCCCAGGTCGGTCAGCGTCGCGTTGCCCGTGTTGGTCACCTGGAAGGAGTACGTGACCGTCTGACCCGCCGCCGACACCGACGACGGTGAGGCCGTCTTCAGCAGTGCCAGTGACGGGACCGTGGTGGCGGTGACGGTGGCCGACGACGGGGCCGATGTCACGGGCGGGCCGGACGGCGGGGTGCCCGAAGCGGTCGCCGTGTCGGTGACGGACCCGGCGTCGATGTCGGCCTGGGTGACCGTGTAGGTCCCCGTGCACGTCGTCGACGCGCCGGGTGCCAGCGTCGTCACGGGGCACGAGATCACCGGCGGCGTACCGGTCCCGGAGAACGCCGTCTCGGTGATGCTCACCCCGGTCAGCGTCGTGTTCCCGGTGTTGGCGACCAGGAAGGAGTACGTGACCGTCTGACCGGCGGCCGTCACGGTGGTCGGGCTCGCGCTCTTGGTCATCGTCACCGCCGGTCCGAGCGTGGTGGTGACGGTCGCCATGGAGGGGGCGGACGTGACCGTCTCCCCCGTCGGCGCGGTGCCCGAGACGCTGCCGGTGTTCGTGATGGACCCGGCGTCGATGTCCGCCTGGGTCACGGTGTAGGTGCCCGTGCAGACGGTCGACGCCTGGGGTGCCAGTGTCGTCACCGGGCACGAGATCACCGGCGGCGTACCGGTCCCGGAGAACGCCGTGTCGGCGGCGCTCAGGCCCGTGAGCGACGTGTTCCCCGTGTTGGTGACGGTGAAGGAGTAGGTGACGATCTGGCCGGCCGCGGTGACGGTGGCCGGCGTCGCCGTCTTGCTGAGCGCCAGCGAGGAGATCCGCGTGACGGTGACGGTGGCCGTCGATTCGTTGGAGGTGATCGGCGGGCCGGTCGGCGGAGTGCCGGAGGCGGTCGCGGTGTTCGTGATGGACCCGGCGTCGGCGTCCGCCTGCGTCACCGTGTAGGTGCCCGTACAGGTCGTGGACTGTTGTGGCACCAGCGCGGTGGCCGGGCAGGTGACCACCGGCGGCGTGCCCGTACCGGAGAACGACGTCTCGGCGACGCTCACGCCGGTCAGCGTCGTGTTGCCGGTGTTGGCGACCGAGAAGGAGTACGTGACCGTCTGGCCGGCCGCCGTCACCGCCGTCGGCGAGGTGGTCTTCAGCAGGGACAGGGCCGGCGCGGGCGCGGCGGTCACCGTCGCGGTCGACGGTGGCGCCGTGACCGCCGGGCCGGTCGGCGGCGTGCCGAAGGCGGTCCCGGTGTTCGTGATGGCGCCCGCGTCCACGTCGGTCTGGGTGACGGTGTACACACCGGTGCAGGTCGTGGAGCCCCCTGGCCCCAGAGTCGTCACCGGGCATGTGATGGTCGGCGGCGTGCCCGTGCCGGAGAACGCCGTGTCCGCCGCGCCGACCCCGGTCAGCGTGGTGTTACCGGTGTTGGCGACCAGGAACGAGTAGGTCACCGTCTGGCCCGCGGACGTCACCGTCGCCGGCGCGGCCGTCTTCGCCAGGCTGAGGGACAGCACGGACGCCGCCAGGACCGTCGCCGTCGAGGCGTTCGAGGTGACCGGCGGGCCGGTCGGCGGGTTTCCGGAGGCCGTCGCGGTGTTCACGACGGACCCGGCGTCGACGTCGGCCTGCGTCACCGTGTACGTGGCCGTGCACGTCGTCGAGGCGCCCGGCGCCAGCGTCGTCACCGGGCACATGATGGGCGACGGCGTCCCCGTACCGGAGAACGCCGTGTCCGTGATGCTCAGCCCGGTCAGCGTCGTGTTACCGGTGTTGGTCGCCCGGTAGGTGTACGCCACCGGCTGGCCCGCCTCCGACACCGCTGGGGTGACCGTCTTCAGCAGCGCCAGTCCCGGCGCCGCCACCGCGGTCACGGTGGCCGTCGACGGGCTGGACGTGACGGCCGGCCCTGTGGGCGGGGTGCCGTTCGCGACCGCCGTGTTGGTGACGGAGCCGGCGTCGACGTCGGCCTGGGTCACCGTGTACGTCCCGGTGCACGTCGTGGACGCCTGCGGCGCGAGCGTGGTCACCGGGCACGTGATCACCGGCGGGGCGCCCGACCCAGAGAACGCGGTCTCGGTGACGCCCACCCCGGTCAGGGTCGTGTTGCCGGTGTTGGCGATCTGGAACGAGTACGTCACGGTGCGGCCGGCCGCCGTCACCATGCTCGGACCGGCCGTCTTCAGCAGCGCGAGCGACGGGAGCGTACTGGCGGAGACGGTCGCGGTCGACGGGTCGGAGTTGACGGCCGGGCCGGTCGGCGGCGTACCGGACGCGATGGCCGTGTCGGTGATCGAGCCGGCGTCGATGTCCGCCTGCGTCACCGTGTACGTCCCCGTACACGTCGTGGACGCCTGTGGCGCCAGCGTCGTCACCGGGCAGGTCACCACCGGCGGCGGACCCGTACCGGAGAACGCCGTGTCGGCCGCGCTCACTCCGGTCAGCGTGCTGTTCCCGGTGTTGGTCACCTGGAACGAGTACGTGATCGTCTGGCCCGCCGCCGTCACCGTCGACGGGCTCGCCGTCTTCAGCAGCGCCAGAGACGGCGCCGGCGCGGCGGTCACGGTCGCGGTCGACGGGTCGGAGGTCACCGCCGGGCCGACCGGTGGTGTGCCCGTGGCGACCGCGGTGTCCACGACGGAGCCGGAGTCCACGTCGGCTTGCGTCACCGTGTACGAGCCGGTGCAGGTCGTCGACTGCTGAGGTGCGAGCGCCGTCACCGGGCAGCTGATCGCGGAGGGCGTTCCGGAACCCGAGAAGGAGGTGTCCGTGACGCCGATGCCCGCCAGGCCGGTGTTGCCGGTGTTGGTGACCTGGTAAGCGTAGATGATCGTCCGCCCCGCGCTCGTCACCGTGCTCGTGTCGGCGGTCTTCAGCAGTGACAGTGAGGGAAGCGGCGTGGCGGTGACCGTCGCGGTCGACGGGTCGGAGGTGACGGCCGGTCCGGTCGGCGGGGTGCCGGTCGCCGTCGCGGTGTCCACGACGGAACCGGCGTCGACGTCGGCCTGCGTGACCGTATAGGTGCCCGTACAGGTCGTGGTCGCCTGCGGCGCCAGCGTCGTCACCGGGCAGGTGACCACCGGCGGCGTGCCCGTCCCGGAGGACGCCGTGTCGGCCGCGCTCACGCCGTTCAGCGTGATGTTGCCGGTATTGGTGACCTGGTACGCGTAGGTGACCGTCTGGCCGGCGGCCGTCACGGTCGAGGGGGTCGCGGTCTTCAGCAGCGCCAGGCTCACCACGGGTGTCGCGGTGACGGTCGCCGTCGACGCGTTGGACGTCACGTCCGGACCGGTCGGCGGTGTGCCCGTCGCGATCGCGGTGTCGACGACCGAACCGGCGTCCACGTCGCCCTGGGTCACCACGTACGTCGCCGTACAGGTCGTGGACGCCTGCGGCACCAGCGTCGTCACCGGGCACGTCACGACCGGCGGCGTCCCCGTACCGGAGAACGACGTGTCGGCCACGGTCACCCCGGTCAGGGTCGTGTTGCCGGTGTTGGTGACCACGAACGAGTACGTGATCGTCCGCCCGCTCCTCGCCACGATGCTCGGGTTGGCGGTCTTCAGCAACGCCAGGCCCGGTGACGAGGCGGCGGTGACGGTGGCCGTCGACGGATCGGACGTGACCGCCGGGCCGGTCGGCGGGGTACCCGACGCGGTCGCCGTGTTGGTGAGCCCGCCCGCGTCCACGTCGGCCTGCGTCACCGTGTACGTCCCCGTGCACGTCGTCGACATTTCCGGCGCCAGCGTCGTCACCGGGCACGTCACGACCGGTGGCGTCCCCGTCCCGGAGAACGCCGTGTCGGTCGCGGTCACACCCGTCAGCGTCGTGTTCCCGATGTTGGACACTCTGTAGCTGTAGGTGATGGTCTGCCCCGCGGACGCCACCGTCGCGGGTGCGGCCGTCTTGAGCAGTCCGATCGCCGGTCCGGGAGTGGTCGTCACGGTGGCGGTCGACGGGTCGGAGGTGACCGCCGGGCCGGTCGGCGGGGAGCCCGACGCGGTCGCGGTGTTGGTGACCCCGCCGGCGTCGATGTCGGCCTGCGTCACCGTGTACGTGCCCGTACAGGTCGTCGACTGTTGCGGCGCCAGCGTCGTGAGCGGGCACGTCACCACCGGTGGCGTCCCCGTCCCGGAGAACGCCGTGTCGGTCGCGGTCACACCCGTCAGCGTCGTGTTCCCGGTGTTGATGACCAGGTAGCGGTACGTGACGGGCTGGCCGGCCGCGGTCACCGATGAGGGCGACGCCGTCTTCGACAACGCCACGCTCGGCGCGGTCGCGGCGGTGACGGTGGCCGTCGACGGGTTCGAGATGACCGCCGGGCCGGTCGGCGGCGTGCCCGACGCGGTCGCGGTGTTCGTGACCCCGCCGGCGTCGATATCGGCCTGCGTCACCGTGTACGTCCCAGTACAGGTCGTCGACTGATGTGGCGCCAGCGTCGTGAGCGGGCACGTCACCACCGGTGGCGTCCCCGTCCCGGAGAACGCCGTGTCGGCCGCGGTCACCCCGGTCAGGGTCGTGTTGCCGGTGTTGGTGAGCAGGTAGGAGTACGTGACGGTCTGGCCCGCCGCCGTCACGGCGGACGGGGCCGCCGTCTTCAGCAACGCCAGCCCGGGACCCGCGAGGGCCGTGACGGTCGCCGTCGACGGAGCCGACGTCACCGCCGGGCCGGTCGGCGGCGTGCCCGACGCGGTCGCGGTGTCGGTGACCCCGCCGGCGTCGATGTCGGCCTGCGTCATCGTGTACGTGCCCGTACAGGTCGTCGACTGCTGCGGCGCCAGCGTCGTGAGCGGGCACGAGATCACCGGCGGCGGACCCGTACCGGAGAACGAGGTGTCCGTCGCGCTCACGCCCGTCAGCGTGGTGTTGCCGGTGTTCATGACCTGGAAGGAGTAGGTGATCACGCGGCCGGCCGTGGTCACGGTGCTCGGTGAGGCGGTCTTCAGCAGCGCCAGACTCGGCTGCGCCGAGACCGTGACGGTCACGGTCGACGGATTCGACGTCACCGCCGGGCCCGTCGGTGGTGTGCCCGACGCGGTCGCCGTGTTGATGACCGTGCCCGCGTCGGCGTCGGCCTGGGTCACCGTGTACGTGGCCGTACACGTCGTCGACGCCTGCGGCGCCAGCGTCGTGACCGGGCACATGATCACCAGCGGCGCGCCCCTGCCGGTGAACGCCGTGTCCGCCACGCTCACGCCCGTCAGCGTCCGGTTGCCCGTGTTGGTGACCTGGAACTGGTACGTGACCGTCTGCCCGGCCGCGGTCACGGTGCTCGGCGAGGCGGTCTTCAGCAGCGCCAGACTCGGCTGCGACGCGGCGGTGACCGTCGCGGTCGAGGTGTTCGACGTCACCGCCGGGCCGGTCGGCGGTGTACCCGTCGCGGCTCCGGTGTTCGTGATCGAACCCGCGTCGACGTCCGCCTGGGTGACCACGTACGCCGCCGTACACGTCGTGGACTGCTGCGGCGCCAGCGCCGTCACCGGGCACGAGATCACCGGCGGCGGCCCCGTACCGGAGAACGCCGTGTCGGTCACGCTCACGTTCGTGAGCGTGGTGTTGCCGGTGTTGGTGACCACGAACGAGTAGAGGACCGTCCGGCCGGCCCCTCCCACGGTCGTCGGGTTCGCCGTCTTCAGCAGCGCCAGCGAGGGAGACATCGTCGCGGTGACGGTCGCCGTGGACGGATCGGACGTGACGACCGGGCCACTCGGCGACCTGCCGGAGGCGACCGCCGTGTTGGTGATCGTGCCCGCGTCGACGTCGGCCTGCGTCACCGTGTACGTGGCCGTACACGTCGTCGTCGCCTGGGGCGCCAGCGTCGTCACCGGGCACAGGATCACTCCTCGTGTCCCGGTCCCCGAGAACGCGGTGTCGGCGGCGCCCACGCTGGTGAGCGTCGTGTTGCCGGTGTTGGTGATCTGGTACCGGTACGTCACCGTCTGGCCCGCAGCCGACACGGTCGACGGCGTCGCGGTCTTCAGCAGCGCCAGACCCGAGACCGCCGTCGTCGTGACCGTGGTCGACGAAGGCATGGAGGTCACGCCGGCCCCGCTCGGCGCCGTACCCGTGGCGACCGCCGTGTTGGTGATCGCGCCGGCGTCGATGTCGGCCTGCGTCACCGTGTACGTGCCCGTACACGTCGTCGACGCACCCGCCGCCAGCGACGTCACCGGGCACGAGATCGCCGGCGGCGGCCCCGTACCGGAGAACGCCGTGTCGGCCACGTTCACGTTCGTCAGCGGCCGGTTACCCGTGTTGGTGATCTGGAACGAGTAGGTGATCACCCGTCCGGCCCGTGCCACCGAGCCCGGCGAGGCCGTCTTCAGCAGGGACAACGACGTGACGGACGCGGGCACGATCACGCTCGCGCTCGCGGTGGCCGTCCCGGTGTCGGTCGGCGTGTCCGCGCTCGCGTAGTTCACCGTCGCGGTGTTCGTCACGGACGTCCCCGCCGAGCCCTCGCCGAGAGTGACGCGGAACGTCACCGAGGTCGACTGACCGGGACTCAGCCTGCCGCCGGCGAAGGCCGTGGCGCCCGTCCCGAGTTGCGCGCCGATCTGGTTGGCGACGATCTCCCCCTGGTCGTCCCCTGGCGGGTCGGTCTTGGGCCCGGCGTTCGGCCCCGAGGCGACGACGATCGTGCCGGGCACGTACGTGGTGTTCGCCGGGATCGGGTCGGACAGCACCACGTTGATCGCGTTGTCGTCGCCGTTGTTGGTCGCGGTGACGGTGTACTGGACGACCGAGCCGGGCGTCGGCGTCCCGCCGCCCACCACCTGGGCGGTCTTGGTCAGCTGGACGTTGGCCTGATGAAGGTCGGTCTGCGTGAAGAACGCCTGCGGCCAGTACGAGTCCCCTGTCGTACGGAAGGTGAACTGGGCCGAGGTGTCGCTGTTACGGAACGCCGACGACGCGTCGACGATGTTGGAGTCGTAGCCGAGGGTGTTCGTGTAGGTGGGGTTGCGGGCCGTCACCTGGCTGCCGAGGTTCGCGATCGTGGAGTTGAAGAAGTTGTCGGCCGGGTGGAGCGCGTCGCTGAGCACGGTCAGCGGACCGTTCGTGCTCTTGACGAGCTGCGAGTCACCGGTGATGGCGTTGTCGCCGTCGAGGGCGACCTGACCCAGCTGGACGTTGACCGCGCCGGTGGACGGGGTCTGGAATCCGGACAGGGTGACGGTGGTGTCCGGCGTACCGGCCGCCTGCTGGAGGAAGCCGTCGAACACCGAGATGTTCCGCAGCGGCAGGGTCGGGTCACGGTAGGCGACGACGAGCGTCCAGCCTCCGAACGCGCCGAGCCCGTCGAAGCCACGGCCCGACTGGATGTTGCCCACCGCGTACGTTCCGGCGCCCGCGTTGGCGACGAGGGAGGTGACGTCCGCGGACGCTCCGTAGACGATGCCCGCGGTGGTGGTGCCGTCGGGAGTGTCGCCGATGTCGCCTGCGGCGGCGGTGACGGTCTGGTAGGTGGAGGAACCCGGTGCCTTGATCAGCACCTGGCCGCGCAGGGCGATGTTGGGAGAGAGCCGGTTACCGGCCGGCAGGCCCGGCGTGTCCGTAGTGGTCTGGGACCGGCCGCCCCAGTAGAGCCGGGCGTAGGCCACCTTCGCCCCGGCCGACGTCTGAAGGCTGGCGGTGCTGGAGTTGAACGTGGTCGCGTCGCTGTCCACGTCGACGTAGGTCGAGGCGACACTGTTGTTGCCCGAACCGTTCTGGCGGGTCGAACAGTCCGGCACCGCAGGCGGGTAGCAGGTCAGGACGGTGTTGGCCGCGCGGGTCACCCCGCCGCGGAAGTTGTTCAGGTACCGCTGCGCGAACGGCAGCGGCGCCTTGCGCGCGGCGCTCGCCGGCCGCAGCCGTTCGACGGGTTGTCCGGCCTTCGGCCGCGCGGGCGACGCCTTCCGCTGTGCCGAGGCGGGACCGGCGGCGATGGGACGGCAGGTCGTTCCCGCGTCGGTGTCCACCGTACGGATGACCGCGCGCCCCGGACGTGCCGGGACGGCGTAACGGATCGTGGCGTCGTGACCGGCGGCCAGGTCACCGGTCCAGCTGAGCCGGGGACTGCTGTAACTCAACCGGCCCGCGGTCGCCCGCGGCCGGCCCACGATGAGTCCGTCGGACGCTTCGGACAGGTCCTCGGCGAACCGCGCCCCTTTCACGGCGACCGGCCCGCGGTTGGCGAGCGACAGCGTGACGGTCGCGTGCGCGCCGTCGGACCGCACCTCACGCGCGACCCGGAGCGCCGGACCGGACCTTCCCGGCCCGCAGTCGATGGTGAACGCCCTCGTGGCACCTCCCGGCGAGGACGCCGACGAGACAGGTGTCATTGGACTCAGCGCGACCGCACCTGCGGTAAAGGCCGCCAAGACGCCGTTCCGGGTACTTTTCCGGGCGTGAATACCGACCGTCGACACCGATCCCCCTCGCAGGCCCTCCGGCAGAGGTCACCGGATCCTTGACATGGGGGGATGCGTCCAGCAGCGCCGTGATCTTGACCGCGCGCAGGAGAAATAGCCAGATCACGAGGCCCTGAAACGTCGGCGCGAGCGCGGCCGTACGGTCATGACACGGCGTTTCGGAAATGGTCGCCCGAGTGCCTTAAACTCGCCCGAGGGGCCATTGAATGCATTTCATACAACGCGGATGCTCAAGGGCTCCGCGGATCTTTCCGCGTCCTCTGGCGGAGCGGCACCCGGCTGCGATCCGGCCGTACCGCCGGGTGGGTGAATCGCCCGCGCGCGGCCAGTTCGATGCTGATCACGATGGCGACGGCCTCCACGGCCAGCAAGGCGATCAGGACGAACAGCTGGACCGCACCCGCCGCGACCGGCGAGGCGCCGCCCAGCAGCATCCCGACGAACGCTCCCGGCAACGTGACCAGGCCGACCGTACGGGTCTGGTCCAGCGCCGGGATGAGCGCGGTCGCCGCGTGCGGCCGGCAGATCTCCAGTGCGGCGTCGCGATCCGGCAGGCCGACGGACAGGGCGGCCTCGACTTCTCCGCGCCGATGGGTCAGCTCCTCCACGGCACGGCGGCCCGCCAGGGACGTGGCCGTCAGCGAGCCCCCGATGAGGATGCCGGTGATCGGGATGACCGCGATGCCACGCAGCGGGACCAGCCCGGTGGCCAGCAGCAGGGCGACGACCGGGGCGGTCGCGGCGCCGATCGGCACCGCCGCCCACCACGCCGTACGGCCGGCCGTGATGCGGCGTCCGGCGGTGCGGGCCGCCACGAGGTACATGAGCAGGACGAAGGCCCCGGTGAGCGGGATCGAGCGGGTGATCGTGGCGATCACCAGGGACACCGCCGTGAGCTGGAGGGCGGCGCGTACCCCGGAGCGCAGCACCGCCGGCCCGTACCCCAGCCGGCCGGCCGCCGCCACGGCCGCGGCGGCGACGATGAGAATCGCCATCACCACGCCGAGGGCCGGAGTGACCGGCAGCAGCGTCGACGACTTCGCGGCCGCCAGGGCGGGCTGGAGTCCGGCGTTCACCTTCATGCCACGATCCTGACGGATGATCGAACGTGGATCCGCAGGACTCCCCCGATCGCCTCGTGGCCACCCGCCGATCGCCGGCGCGGCGGGCCGGCCGAAGACCCGTACGAACTCCGCGATGATCTCGTCCGGGTCCTCGCCTCCGATGACATCGCGTCCGCGATCAGACTCCCCTGGCGCCGTCGCCGGGCGTGCCGCTACAGTATAAAACCAAGTGGTTATTGAACCTAGAGGCTATGGATGAGCGCTAGACGAGCTCAGGGATGACGAGGCCGATGATGAGTGAGATCGCCGACCGCTACCGGCGGCGCGCGGACGCCTTCGAGCGCAAGGTCGCCGCCGTACGCTCCGATCAGTGGAACGCCCCGTCCCCGTGCGAGAAGTGGACCGCCCGGGACGTGGTGGGGCACATCATCGACATGCACGCCGTGGTCCTGCACCATCTCGACCGCAGGCTCAGCGCCGCGCCGCCGGTGGCCGTGGATCCGCTCGCCGCGTTCCGTTCCGCGCGGGCCGACGTCGAGGCGATCCTGGACGACCCTTCGCTGGCGAGCCGCGTGTGCGACACGCCCACCGGCACGATGACGGCCGCGGAGGACATCGACGCGATCCCCGGCTCCGACCTTCCGCTGCACGGGTGGGACCTCGCCCGCGCCACCGGCCAGGATGACACGATCGACCCCGCCGACGTGGAACACCACTGGTCGGCCATCACGGCGCTGCCGGCGGACCTGCTGGAGCAGTACCGCACGCCCGGCGCGTTCGGTCCGGGCGTGGAGATCTTCGGCCCGGAGGTACGGGTCGGGACGGACGCCTCGCCGCAGAACCGGCTGCTCGGGCTCATCGGCCGCGATCCGCGGTGGTCCGCGTGACGGGCGCGATACGGCGCAGAGCCGTGAAAGACCAGGGCTGACGGGCATACCATTTCTGGAATGGCCGACCTGCACGATTCCGCCCCGCCGCAACGCCGCCCCCGGTCCGACGCCCGGCGCAGCGTGGGCGCCATTTTCTCCGCGGCCCGGGTCCTGCTCTGTGAGCGGCCCGACGCGAGCATGGAGGACATCGCCGTCGCGGCCGGCGTCACGCGCCAGACCGTGTACGCGCACTTCCCTTCACGCGACGCCCTGGTCGCCGCCCTGGTGGAGGCCGCGGCCATCGAGTACGCCGGCCTGCTCGACGACGCGGGCCTCGACACCGCGCCGCCCGCCGACGCGCTGGCGGGGTTCCTCGACGCGGGCTGGCGGTTCCTCGCCCGCTATCCCCTGCTGCTGAACGCCACCGCGGCGCTGAACCCGCGACCCGAGAGCGACGACGTCGTGTCCCCTCGGCTCGAACGGCTCATCGCGCGAGGTCAGCACGCGGGCGACTTCGACCCGTCGCTCCCCGCGGCCTGGCTCGCCGCCGCCGTCCTCGGGCTCCAGCACACCGCCGCGGCGCGGATCGCGTCCGGGCACCTCACCACCGGCGAGGCGGAGGCGCTGTGCCTGGAGAGCACCCTGCGCCTCTGCGGCGGAAAGGCGCGTACGGCCTCATGAACGAGCGCCCGGCCGGTGGCAGGCCGGGGCGGTGGAGGCGCGGATGACCGGCTGCGCGGGCGGCATCTCCATGTCCGTGACCGGTTTCCCGTCGATGAGGTCGAGCAGCGTACGGGCTGCGGCACTCCCCCAGCCGAACGCGTCGCTGCGCACGGTGGTCAGGGCGGGGCTGACGTACGAGGCCAGTTCGGTGTCGTCGAAGCCGGTGATGGACAGCTCCCGTGGTACGTCGATGCCGTACTCGCGGGCGACCGTCAGCCCGGCGATGGCCATCACGTCGTTGGCGTACACGATCGCCGTCGGCGGCTCGTCGCGGGCGAGGAGCGCCCGGGTGGCGTCCGCGCCGCTCGCGGCCGAGAAGTCCGACACCACGCACGGCCCGGCGGGCAGTGACGCGGCGGCAAGCGCGGCCTCCCAGGCGGCACGCCGGGTGACACCGTGCAGGAAGTTGCTGGGGCCGGCCACGTGCGCGATGCGTTCGTGTCCCAGTTCGACGAGGTGCTCGACGATCGCGGTGATCGCGGGCTGATCGTCGAGGATCACGGCCGGGAAGGGGCTGGCCACGTCGGGGCGGCCCAGCGTCACCGTCGGTAGGTGCAGGCCCTTGAGCTGGGAGATGCGGCGGTCGCCGATGCGCAGGTCGAGGAGGAAGACCCCGTCCACCCGCAGGTCGGCGGCGAGGCGGCGGTAGCTGCTCCTCTCGGCCCGCTGGCCTGGTACGACCTGCAGGACGAGCGCCTGGCCCTCATCGGTGAGCACCCGCTCGACGCCGCCGATGAACATGGGGAAGAACGGGTCCGCTCCGAGGGTCTCGGGCGGCCTCGCGATGACCAGGCCGACGGCGTACGCGCGGGACGTGGACAGGGCACGGGCTCGGTGGTTCGGCGTCCAGCCCAGCGTCTTCGCGACGTCCAGGATCCGGGCACGAGTGTCGTCGGCGACTCCGGGCCGGTCGTTGAGAGCGAAGGACACGGCACCCTTCGAGACGCCGGCCGCCCGCGCGACCTCGGAGATCGTCGGTCGAGCCCGTTTCGTCACCGCCAACTCCCTTTCGAAGAACTCGCCGCCCGCTGCCCGGCATTCTTCCGGATGAATGTTTCAGGGAGTGGTGCGGCTCATCTCGAAACCGATCTCCGCGTACGGGTCTAGAACTGCGTAAGACAGTGTGGCACCGCCTCGTGGGACATGAGCATGTCGAACTCATCCAGGGCGGTCCGCGAACCGGCCGTGATCCGCCCCGCCTCGGCGAGGACACGAGCACGTACGCCGCCGAGATACAGCGAGCCGAAGACCGAGACGTCCATGGACACGTCGGCCGGCGCCTCACCGGCGGCGGTGACGGTCACCGTCGCGGCGCCCTCGCGCACCGCCAGGTGGTAGATCCCGCCGCAGATCCCGAGCGGATCGGAGATCTCGATCCGGACCTCACCGTCGGCGTCGTAACCGCGGCCGCGCAGCGCGGCGACCGGGTCGAGTACGCGGAGCCAGATGCCGTCCTCCTCGCCGACCACGCGGAAGCCACGGCGGTCCCTGATCGCCCAGGGCAGCGGGTCCGTGGCCGGCGCCTGCCGGTACCCGGCGCGCGCGATGAGATCGATCGAGGCGAGGTACTCCCACAGGCCGAAGCAGGCGTTCTGGGACTCGGAGACGAGATCGATCACCTCGATCGCCCCCGGCTGCCCGGGCCGGTAGGTCACGTAGCCGTCGATCCGGTCCGCCTCGTCGTAGTGCAGGGCGGCCCGTACGGACGGGTCGGGCAGCGGACGGTCCTCCGCCCAGATCCCGGCGATCTTCGACGGGTAGAAGGCCTGCCGCGTGATCGAGCCGATGGTCCGCGAGTGGAAGGCGCGGAACACCCGCGGCGACACCTCCAGCAGCGTGGCCGGATCGGCCACCTCGACGCGTCCGGCGGGCGGGTGCCGGAGGGCGAACCCGCGACCGGTGTCGAGTTCCACGTGCCGGGCGAAGACGGCGGGCCCGAAGCCGAAACGCTCATAGATCGTCGCCTCCGAGGCGTGCAGCGCGGCCATCGCGACGCCGTTCGCCGCGGCCCGGCGCAGGTCGGCCGAGATCATCGCCCGCAGCAGCCCACGGCGGCGGTGCGTGGCGCGTACGGACACATCGGCGATCAGCTGGACGTCGAGGGACCTCCCCGCGCCGACGTTCATCGACTTCACGAAGGTCGCGTACGTCGCGACCGGCCGCCGGGCGTCCCACGCGCCCGGCGGGGCGTCCACGGTGTACGCGCCGGTGAGCACCCGGTCCTCCGCCGCGAACGACGCCGAGACGCGCGCCAGGTGGTCGGCCGTCGGGGCGGGCTGAAGGTAGGTGAGCGCGGTCGCCTCCAGCCAGGCGGCCACGTCCTCGTCGGCCGCACCCTCGGTGCGGCGGGGACGGAACGATCTGAACCGGTACCCGCCGGTGGCGTCGGCGCTCATTCCGCCCGCCTCGTCACCGTGACCCGCAGCCCGGCCCAGCCACCGGGACCGAGGCGGAGCGGCAGGCCCCGCTCGTCGACGTCCTGCCCGGCCGCCACACCGTCCGGCGTGGTCACGGTGACCTCGACCCGGTCCCCGGCGTCCGCGACCGGGAAGGCGACCGACGTGCGCACCGGCTCGTCCCGGCTGTTGAAGACCAGGAAGTACCCCTCCCACACCCGCGCGTCCGGCCGTGCCGTGCCGTAGGGCCGCGTGTTCACCACCATGACGTCGCGGTCGTCCGCCGTGGCGTACGCGTCCCACAGTACGTGGGCGAGGAACGCGAAACCCGCCCCGTAGATCTCCTGGCCGAGGAACCCCGCGCCGTTCGGGCCTTCGAGGATCGGCACCTCCTCGAAGGGGACGAAGTCCAGCGGCATCGGGCCGTACATGCCGGGTGAGCATCGCGGGAAGAAGGCGAAGTTGGCGCGGCGCCCGTAGTCGAGCACCCGCAGCAGCGGTGCCGGGTCGGCCTCCGACCCCACGACGGTCGCGAGCCGCGCGTCGGCCTCGATGTTCTCGAAGAACGCCGGGTAGCCGATGTTCGCGCAGGCCAGGAACATGCCGAGGTGGGACGACAGGCGGGTCCGCTCGGACGTGCGGTCGTCGTACCAGTACATCATCCGCAGCGTCTGCGCCTGGAAGTAGCGCCGCAGCTCCGCCCACCGCGGGTCGGGGCCGAGCCGGTCGGCCGCCTCGACGGCGTGCGCCATCAGGACGACCTCCTGCACGGCGTCGTCGACCGGTACGTTCCCGAGCGCGCGGAGCGCGTTGCCCGCTTCGGTGCGGTACCGCTCCTCACCGGTGCGGGCGGCCAGGTCGGCCATCAGCAGGGCGTACGTACCGGCCGCCGCGTAGTTCGAGCCGGGCCCGATCTTCCGCAGCGTCCGCTTGTCGAACTGGAGCGGGAACAGGTACTGCGTGTTCGCCGCGAGCGGGACGGCGACGGAGTCGACCTCGGCGCGTACCCGCGCCATCATGTCCTGGTCGTCGCGGTGCGCGAACAGGAACCACACCTCCGCGAGCATGTACAGGTACTGCCAGGTCCCGATGGGCGCGGTCGTCTCGCTGACGCCGCTGAGGATCAGGGAGCGGTTTCGCCGGAGCTCCGCGCGTACGAAGCGTTCCAGCCGCTGCCGGAGGTCCGCGAAGCGGTCGTCGTCGAGTACGTCCAGGGGGCGCAGCGCCCACAGGGCCGCCTCCAGGCACGGCCCGATCCCGCTGTGCTCGCGCCCGCGGGCCTCCATGGTGACCGACCAGGCGTCGGACCGGCCGTCCACGTACGCGAGCAGGAACTCTCCCTCCTCGTCGGTGGCCCAGCAGTGCTCGGAGTCCATCAGGTCGGCGGCGCAGCCGTCCGCGATGTCGCGCCAGTCCAGGGAGCCGCCGGACCAGTGCCCGGCGGAGGACCGCAGCAGCGGCAGGCAGGCGCGTACGAGCTCGCCCAGCGCGTCCTGCTCGGTCGGCGGCGTCGGCTCGTCCGACACGTGCTCGGCGGAGACGTACCACGAGAAGACCTGCTCCCCGGGCGGGAAGCGGTGCCCGCTCTGCGTCTCGGCGAGCAGGCCGATCTCCGCGGTCGGCCTGCCGTCGTAGTGGCGGCGGAACCCGCAGCGGTAGCTGTAGAACCGCGCGATGGTCTCCTCCCCCATCCACGACATCGCCGTCATGTCGAAGAACATGCGGAAGGCGGTCTTCAGGTAGGGGTCGTAGTAGGAGAGCGCGGGAAAGTCGTTGCCGCGGCCCTCGCCGTTCCACTGGCTCGGGTTCTCCACCAGCGTCTTGAACCAGACGTGGTCGCCTCGTTCGTACGGCGGCAGCTCGCCCAGGTCGATCGTGATCTGCGGTTCGGCGGCGCCGTCCCCGATGCGGAACCCACCGGACGACACGGCCACCTCGACGTGGAACCAGTCCGTGCCCGGCACGGGCCGTACGGTCCCGCGCCAGGGAGCGGACCCGGCCCCGGAGAAGGCCAGCCCGTCGCCCGAGGCCGTGACCTCCGTCGGACGGAGGTCGAAGGTCTCGCCGCGTACGAGCGGGTTGCCGGTGGCCGTCACCCGCCGCCACGCGCCGGCGTCGAGGACCTCCAGGTGGAAGCCGGACTCATCGAGGACGAACCGGCTGTGGCTTGTCGCCGCGAACAGTGGCGATGTCACTTCGGGCTATCCCTTCACCGCGCCGACAACGCTGCCGACGAGGAATCTCTGCAGGAAGACGTACGCGGCCACCAGCGGCGCGGCGACGATCATCGTCGCGGCGGCGAGCAGGCTCCACTGGCTCGAATGCGCGCCCTGGAACGCGAACAGGCCGAGCGTCAGGGGCGACTTCGACTGGTCGGGGAGCAGGATCGTGGCCAGGATGATGTCGTTCCAGGCGCCGATCGCCTGGTAGATGAAGACCGTCGCCAGCGCGGGCTTGATCAGCGGCGGGAGGATCCGGAGGACGAACCGCCAGTAGCCGACCCCGTCGATCGCGGCGGCCTCGTCCATCTCCTTGGGAACCGACTTCACGTACCCGCTGATGATCAGCGGGCCGACGCCGAGGCCGGACGCCACCATCAGGATGTAGCCGAGCGCGGTGTCGTACAGGTTCAGCCGCAGGACGAGCTGGAACTGGGTCATGAGCGCGTTCGGCAGGAACAGCATCGACACGAAGATCCCGTACCACACGCGCGGATACTTCACGTAGCCCCGTGAGACGGGATAGCCCACCACCACGGAGACCACGGTGCTCAACGTCGCGGCCGCCGTCGTGTACTCCACACTGTTGATGAAGTACGCGCCGAACTGGCCCTTCTGCCACGCCGTGAGGAAGTTGCCGAACTTGAACGATCTGGCGAGCCCGGCCGGATCGGCGAAGAACTCCGCGTTGCTCTTGAGCGCGGTGTTGATCAGAAAGCCCAGCGGGAACAGGTAGAGCACCAGGATGAGGAAGACGAAGAAGTAGTTCAGCACCTGGCCCGGCGTGATGGGTCGGCGCTGCCGCGTCGCGTGGGTCTTCAGCGGCACTGACTCGCGTGTCGAAATGGTGCTGGTCACAGCTTGGCCTCCCGCCTGCGTAGGTACGTCAGCACCACGAGCGTGATGAGACCGACGATGACGAACTGGACCATCGAGATGGCCGCGGCGTACCCCTGCGACTGGCTACTGCCGCCGAGCCCCGCGTTCCCGAACGACTGGGTGAACACCGCCAGCGAGAGGACCTGCGTCGACGCCGTGTTCGGACCGGTGAGCACGTAGATGAGCTGGTAGCTCTGCAGGGAGCCGACCAGGCAGAGCAGTACGTTCGCGGTGACCGACGGGGCGAGCAGCGGGATGGTGATCCGCCGGAGGCGCTGCCATGGTCCCGCACCGTCGATGCTCGCCGCCTCGTACAACTCGCCGGGGATGGCCTGGATCCCGGCGATGAAGATGACGACGGCCAGCCCGAGCCCGGCCCATACCTGGACCAGGATCACCAGGGACATCGCCATGCCGGGATCGCCCAGGAACGCGGAGCTCGCGCCGAACCAGGACCAGATCGACGAGGCCGGGCCCGCCGACGGGTTGAAGATCAGCGACCAGATCAGACCGGTGACGGTGACGCCCAGCACGGTCGGCATGAACACCACGGCCCGGTAGAACGTGCGCCCGCGCAGCTTCCCGCTGAAGAGCACCGCGATCAGCAACGCGGCGAGGTTCTGCAGGATCGTCACGGCGCCCGCGAAGACGAGCGTGTTCTGCAGGGCGTGGGCGTTGTAGCCGATCTTCGCGGCGGAGAAGAACGTCGCGTAGTTCTCCAGGCCGACCCAGCGCACTGGAATGTAGGGCAGTCCCCGGATATCGGTGAACGATATGCCGAACACCGCGGCGGCCGGGAAAATGGCCAGGCCGATGATGAAGGCCATTCCGAGACCGAAGCTGATCCGCATTCCGGCCCGGTCGCGGAAGGGCATGAATTCCGACACGTAGGGCTCCGTTCCTGTGATCGGTCAGGGTGGCCCGGCCCGCGCATGAGGGCCGGGCCGCCCCGGTGTGTTCGTCAGAACGCGTTGGACCAGTCCTTCTCGGCCTGCGCGGCGGCCTGGGCCGGCGCGGCCTTGCCCAACGGCGCCACGTCCACGTAGTCGAACGGGAAGGCGGCCTTGCTCCCGGCCTTCGGGTTGGTGATGAACACCGTGTCCCAGGCCGGCGAGAAGGTCTTCGTGTAGGCCTTGATCGAGTCGAGGAACGCACTGGCCGGAATGTTCGGCTCGGCCGACGCGAATCCGGACAGCTGGGCGAACGTCTTGTAGTTCGCGGGGTCGGTGAAGAAGTCCAGGTACGCCAGCGCCGCGGTCCTGTTCCGGGCGTGTGCCGGCACGGCGAGCGTCAGTTCGACCTTGCCGCCGAGCGTCGCGTTGTCGGCCGCGTTGTCACTGGTCGGGATGGGCATGTAGCCGAAGCCGAACTTCTTGCCGACCGCGGCGGCGATGGTGGGCGAGCTCCAGGTACCGTCCGGCACCATCGCGAAGTCGCCGCGGGCGAATCCGGACGGGAGCGCGCTGTACGGGACGCCCGCGAAGTTCTTCTCCGCGTAGCCGTACATGGTGGACACGCGGTCGAGGACCGAGATGGCCTTGGGATCCGTGAGGCCGGTGTGCGTCGTCCACAGTGTGCGGTGGAGGTCGTCCTTGGCCTGCGCGGTCGGGTACATCCCCTGTACCGAGGCGAGCATGGTCAGCGCGGCGGTGTCCTTGCCGCTGATGCCCAGCGGCGTGACGCCCTTGCTTCTGAGCGTGTCGCACAGCGCCACGAACTGGGTCCACGTCGTGGGGACCGCGAGATGGTTCTTCTCGAAGATCGACTTGTTGTAGTACGCGCCGGTGTAGTAGCTCACGCCGGTCGGCACGGTGTACTGCTTTCCCTTGAACGTCAGCTTCTGCAGGATCGTCGGGGTGAGCCTCTTCATGAAGGCCTGCTTGGTCAGGTCGAGGTAGACGCCCGCCTCAGCGGCGCGTGCGTCGTCACCCTCGGAGTCCTTCGGCACGTACGAGGGAACCTCCTGCGGCCCGGCGAGCGTGAGGTCGACGTTCCCCGCGGCCAGCCGTGACGCGCTCGTGGCCGCCCAGTTGTCGTTCGGTATGGCCGTGAACGTCAGCTTGACGTCGGGATACTTCTTCTGGAAGGCCGCGTTGACCGCCCGGAAGGCCGCGTCGGACGCGTCCGCGCTCGACACGATGAACTGGAGCGTCCCGGACGGCTTGCCGCCCGTCGACCCGCCGGAGTCGGTACCGGACGCGCACGCGGCCAGGAGGAGGGCGGCGCCCAGGATGGAGCCGAGTCCGAGTCCGCGGTGAACCGATCGTTTTGGCATTCGCACTACCTCTTGTCAGTCGTGGCGATCGAGTGATCCCACTGGCAGGGCACGACGGCCCCGGTCTGTGCCGACCGCTGAGCGGCGGCCATGATGGCGGTCGTCCGTACGCCGACGCCGCCGTCCGGCTGCGGGCACCGGTCCGCCCTGATCGCGGTGATGAACTCGTCGATCATCAGCGCGTCGAAGTCGGGGCCGTACGACAGCCAGATCGCGCCGTCCGCCCCGTAGCCGCCCACGTGCGTGCCGAAGGGCACGATCTTCACGCTGCCGTTCGTGCCGACGACCTCAAGGGACAGCCCACCCCAGGTCGCCGCCGTCCTCGGCTGGCTCCACGAGCAGTCGATCGTCGCGACGACGCCGCTCGCGTAGGTCACCGTCACCAGGCCGCCGGTCTCCACCCGCGTGCCGACGTCGGCGTACAGGATCCGGTTGGTGACGGCGTACACGGACGCCGCCCGCTCGTCGAGCAGGCAGTCGATCATGTCGGCGCAGTGGACGACGTGGTCGACGAGCGCGCCGCCGCCGGAGAGCTCCGGGTCGACGAACCAGGCCCGGTCGAGCGGGAGCATGCCGTTGTTGGTCCCGATGATGCTCTGGACGGTGCCCAGCTCCCCGGACCGTACCTTGGCGCGGAGCGTCTCGAACGCCGGGGAGAACCGCACCGGGAACGCGACCATCAGGTCCACGCCGGCGGCCCGCGTGGCGGCGAGCATCGCCTCCGCGTCCGGCACGGTCGTGGCCAGGGGCTTCTCGCACAGCACGTGCGCACCGGCGGCGGCGGCCCGCTCGACCAGCTCGCGGTGCCGCGTGTTCTCCGAGCACACCACCACGGCGTCCGGACCCCAGCCGAACACCTCCTCGTAGGTGTCCAGGTACCGCGCTCCGAACTGCTCCGCGTAGCCAGCCCCCCGGGACGCCTCGCCCGATCCCTCGGGGTCGGACGCGACCAGCTCGACGTCCTCGCGGCCGGCCAGGTTCCGCATGTAGCCGCCGGCGTGGCCGTGCGCGAAGGACAGCACCGCGACCTTGGTCTTCGGCGTGCTCACCCGGCCGCCCCCTGCAGGTTGAGCACCTCGGTGACGTCGAAGTCGACCGGCTCGCCGGTCTCGATCGACCTGCGGGCGGCTTCGGCGAGGGCGACGGCGACCACGCCGTCGTCCAGGGAGACCCGTGGCGCGGGGCCGCCCTCGAACGCCGCTTTGACCTCGCGGATCTCGGTGAGGTACGGGCTCTCCTCCGCCAGGGTGGGCGGCAGGTACGACGGCTCCTGTGCGGTGTCGCCCAGGTTCTCCAGTACGGTGCGCGCGCCGCGATGGTCGAACCGGAGCGTCGCCGTCTCACCGGCCACGTCGAACGCCGTGGGGAAGTCCATGCCGGGCGGTCCCCAGGCGCCGTGCAGGTGGGCGATCGCGCCGTTCTCGTGGACCAGGGTGACGTGCACGGCGACGTTGCGCGGGACCCGTCCGCCGACGGTCGGCGGGTTCTGCACCGCGAAGACCCGGATGACCTCGCCGGCGAGCCGGCGGGCCTGGTCGAGGTCGTGGATCGTCAGGTCCATGATGATCCCGCCCGACTCGGCGTCGTCGAAGAACCAGTCGGTCGTGGGACCGGACCCGCCGCGGCTGAACCGGAGCACCGCCGGGCGGCCGATCATCCCGTCCTCGACGGCCCGGTGCAGCGCGGCGTACTCGGGGAAGAACCGCACCACGTGCGCCGGGTAGACCTGGACACCGGCCTCGCGAGCCGCCGCCGCGACCTTCTTGGCCTCCGCCAGCGTCCGGCCCAGCGGCTTCTCGCAGAGCACGTGCTTGCCGGCGGCGATGGCCGCCAGCGCGACCTCGGCGTGGGTCGTCGTCGGCGTGCAGATGTCGACGACGTCGACCCCGTCGAGCAGCGACTCCAGGGTGTCCATGACCGTCAGCCCGTGCGCGGCGGCGAGTTCCTCGGCGCCCTTGAGGGAGAACACGCTCACCTCCGCCCCGAGCGACACCCAGTGCGGCGCGTGCGAACGGGACACCGATCCCGTGCCGACCAACCCGACCTTCAGTGCTGACATGAGTTCCTCTCGTGGGAGTTCCAAAAGGGCGGCCTTGTCCTGGTCAGCTCGTGGTGACGATGGTGAAGCCGCCTGCGGCCACCGGCGCGTCGACGTGGCCCTGTCCGCCCGTCGTCGTGCCGAGCGGCCGTCCCTGCGCGTCGTACGAGTGGGCGGTGACCGGGCCGCTGCCCAGGTTCACGACCTGGTGGCGCGGCCCGCTCGCGTAACTGCGCAGCAGGGCCTGGCCGCCGCCGGACCCGCCGAGCGTCACCCACTCGAGCTCCGGCTGCAGGAGCACGCCGTCGAGCCGGGCCGTCCGGCCGTCGCCCACGTACGCGGCGGTGATCGTGGTGTTCCCGGCGGGGATCGGCCCGGAGGTGGGCCGCCGGCCGACGTCGAGGTAGCCGGGGACGGTGGTGACGCCCTGCGGTCCGGCACCGCCCTGCTCCTGTACGCCCGCGGAGACGCCGCCGACCGAGAGCCGGGTGCCCACCGAGGCGAGCGGGGCGATCTGCCGGTCGAACACCGGCATCACCAGGTAACGGTCGCCGACGGGCGCCCGTACGGGGATGGTGACCTTGCCGCCCGTGCCGAGCCGGACGTACTGGCCGCCGCTCCACTCGCTCTCGCCGGTCCACGCCGACTCGGGCTTGACCACGTCCGCCGCGCCGGACAGCGTCCCCGACTCAGCCTCGGCGTAGCTCCAGGTCACGCGGCCGGTGACGGTCGCCTGGCGGGCCTTGGCCGCGACGTCGGGAGCGGCGTCGAGCGCGAGCATCGACAGCACGCCGTGGATGGTCGACTCGGCACCCGAGTTGAGGTTGACGTCCCCGGTGGCGCTCACCCCGTCGAAGGTCACGCCCGTGGCCGGGTCGTACATGGCGGTGCCGGCCGGGTTGTTGCCGAAGTACCAGCTCGCGGCGAGGCCCGCGAGCTGCCGGAACGAGGCACGGTGCGTCGCGTCGGCGGTCGCGAGGATGTTGCGAAGGGTCACGTCGGCGCCGTACGCGATCTGGTCACGGTAGATCGGGGCCGGCAGCCACTCGTTGTCCGGGCCCGCCTGCACGATGAGGTGCGGGATGAACGTCGCGGCCTCACCGGCCGCGGTGCGTACCCAGTCGGCCCTGCCGTACGCGCTGCCGGCGGCCGCGAGGGAACCGGCCATCTCGTCACCCCACGAGTGCCACATCGACCTGGACTCGGAGAACGGCATCAGCGACGGGTTAGGCGAGCCCGTGGTCCGCGTCGCGGCGATACCGTCGGCGAGCTCCGTGAGGTCACGGCGGGCACGCGCGTCCCCACTCGCCCGGACGTACGCGAGCAGACCGTAGACGGCCTCCGAACTGATGTCGGCACCGCCCGCGATGAGCCAGGACGGCCAGTGGAGCCCGTCGACGACCTTCGTCTTGCCGTAGTTCTTCAGGTCCTGCCGCTCCACGGCGCCCAGCGCCAGCCGGAGGCGGTCACGGAGGAAGGCGGCGAAACCCGGGTCGCTGTGGGCGAAGGCGGCATAGCCGGTGCCGAGCGCCCAGATGGTGCGGCCGAGCCAGAACGACGAGCCGGAGTCCGCCGGGTCCGGGTCGTCCGGCGGCGTCGGAGACGGGTTCAGCGTGCCGTCCGGCTGCATCCACAGCACGACGTTTCCGGCCTTCGGGCCGGAGGCGGTCTGCAGGTAGGTCAGGCCGCGCAGCAGCTCGTACGCGTGCTGCCGCGCCTGCTCGTCACCGAACTGACGCCAGGCACCGAGGTACGCGACGGCGGCCCGGCTGATGTCATCGGCGTCGAACGCGCCCTGCCCGTACGTGTTCTTCGCCGCGTCGAAGTCACCGGCACCGACGCGGTGATAGCCACCGTCGGCCTGGTGATCGGCGTACACCCACAGCACGCCGAGGTCCGGCTCCTGATCGAGCCGGTACGTCGTGTGCCCGCCCTGCGCCGGCGGAGCGACCTTGTCGGTCAGAGAGTCGAGGTGGGCCAGGTTGGTGAGGTGGTGCCCCGAGACCACCGCCGCCCCGGACACCGGCGCGGCCCCCGAACCCAGCATCACCACCAGACTCACCAGCCCCGCGATGCCCCGTCTCACACCACGCGATCCCACCGGCCGGATGTAGTGCACCGTTGACCTCCAGTTTTGGGCAGCTGAGAGCTGTCTGCTCCCGGTGGTGGCGCCGTTGATCGGGATGCCCCTCGGGGAGTGAGTGGACAGGCTGCCACTAAACTGGTTTAGAAACAAGACCTGCGAAAACATGCCTCAAAGGCAACTTTGTGATGAGAGTGAAGGCGCTGTGGCGCGCGATTCGGGCGTGGCCGAAAACGTCATCCGCGCAGGTGAGAAACCATGCTCAGGCCGGTGGGCGAAGGCATGGGGAGACACGCCGACGGGCTCCCGGAGCGGTTCCGGGAGCCCGTCGGCCTTCGGGAGTGCTTGGTCGAATCAGCGAGGGGTGGCGTTGTGTGCCGCCCATCCGTGGATCAGGCGACGGCCTCCGCCTTACGCCGCCGCCGACGGACCATCCGGGTCAACCGCCATCCGACCAGGACGAGCACGATCAGGAACACGACGACCAGCGCCGGAACCAGAAGCGCGACGAGACTCATCGTCAACGACATCGCGTCCTCCGCCGCACTCACGAACGGCGTCCCGACCCCGACCGTGCTGACGTTGACGACAGGCCGCACACCTGCCTTGGTGACGTGCACGCACAGCGCGACCACGACCCCCAGCACCCAGCCCACCCAGTGATGATCGGCCAGCCACCCGGAGTGATCGATCCGCGCGGCCGCGTTCGACGCGGCGAACACGGCACCACCGGCCGCAGGCCGAACAAACGTCTGAATCGCGTCGTTAACATGATCGACGACCGCGACCTTGTCGAGAACGACCTCCACCGCGAGCAGAGCCGCCACACCCGCGAGCGCCCACCCGCTGGTCATCCACGCGTACTGGTGCGGCAGCGCGACCACGTCGGTGAAGCGAGCGAGCAGCCCGACCACGAGGATCGGAATATAGGCGTTCAGACCAGCCGATGCGGACAGGCCGAGCCCGGTCAGTATCGCGAACATGCAAGGTAAGACGTCATCGACACGGGGGAAGGTTCCTCCGGGGAGCGCCCGCCGGCTTCAGAATCCAGGTTCGGGCACTGACCTGCCCGTTTCTCAGCGAACGCGGAGCATGCCAGACCTCGTCAACGGACAATTCGTGACGCTCCATCAAGACTCCGATGGCGATGCCGATGTCCTGGCGGCTGGAGATCGCCCCGCTCACCGACCTCGCGACGCCCCCGGATCTCTCCACGACCAGCACCCCAGGTGACCTTCACAAGCACTAGATCCGCGAGGCGACGACGCGTGCTTGCGATAGTGGCGCGCTCCTGTAAACCAGGCTCCTGAGTACCGCGTCTTCTATGTGAAGGAGGCCCGACAGGAGCGGGGTGTCGGGCCTCCCTATTTTTCTCCTGCGGCCTCTTCGGCTCCGGCTTCGGTGGCTACCGCCGCCTATCGTCTTCCGGATGACGGCCGCCTTGATCGCTGCCGCCATCACACGTAGTTCCTCACCGCTGCGGGCTCTCAACTCGGGGAACTCCTCGAACTCTTCGCGATCGGCGTGCTGGAGGACCGCATCCCGGAACGCGGCGAACAGCGCGTCGATTCCCTGGGCCGAAGTGCCCACCTTCTCCAGCGCCTGGAGCATCTTCTTCCCCTCGTTCTCCGGCGGCGATATGGATAAGGCCCGCCACTTCCGTGGCGGGCCTTATCGACGTTACTTCCCCATTACGCGCCGCCGACCCTTCCGCGCCACTCACCGGTTTCACGGCCACGCTTCTCGATGAATTCTTTGAAACGCTTCAGGTCGCCTTTGGCGCGAAGTTTCAGAACACCGAGCTTGTCGGCGACGTTCTCCACGAATCCCTCTGGATCGATCTCCATCTTCGTGGTGACCCGGGTGGTGTCGTCGCCGGTACGCTCGAAGGTGACGACGCCACCGTGGTCGGGCCCGTCGGTCGAGTGCCAGGCGACTCGCTGGTCAGGGACCTGTTCGGTGATCTGCGCGTCGAACTCCTTGGTCACACCGGCTACCTTCACCCGCCAGTGCGTCAGCGTGTCGCTGATCTGATCGACCTGCTCAACGCCTTCCATGAACTCAGGGAACTCGCCGAACTGGGTCCACTGGTTATAAGCGGTGTGCAGCGGGACGTTGACGTCAACACTTTCTGTCACGGTACTCATATGGCGCCTCCATTCGTCGGTTCAGGGATATATTCATCGGCTACCCGGCCACCTCGACGCTAAACAAGCGGTCCAAAATTTTTCTCAATGGACAGAGGTTTATCATTTCACGCCCAAGTAAGTGCGCTCCGAGGGTCTTGTGCTGGTGACGGGTGGAACTGCCGGATGCCCGGTAAGTACAAGGACCTGATCGAGGGCTCCGGCCACCGCGACCACCAAGATGGCCGCCGCCGATCCGGTGGTGGGCGCTGTCCTCGGTGGGATGGATCCCCAGCAGGCCATCGTCGCGGGCGGCGGCGCCCTGCTCGCGGACAGCGACGGCTACCCGTGGAACGGCCGCTACATCATCGCCAGCGGCAACCTGCTCGCCGAACTTCGCCACCAACATGGCCGGCGGCGTCCGCTACGGCTACTTGCTGCTGTGGGTGATCGCCGGCGCGAACCTGCCGGCGATGTTCGTCCAGGCGCTGTCCGCCAAGCTCGGCATCGCCACCGGTCAGAGCCTGCCCGAGCTGTGCCGTGACCGGCTGCCACGCCCGCTCGTACGGCTGCTGTGGGCACAAGGTGAGCTGGTCGCCGTCGCGACCGACCTCGCCGAGTTCATCGGCGGCGCCATCGCGCTGCATCTTCTGTTCGGCGTCGCTCTGCTCCCGGCCGCCGCGATCACCGCCGCGGTCTCCTTCGCGTTCCTCGCCGGCGCGCCGCCCTGCGGTCGAGCCGGATCGACATCGGGATCGCCCTGGGCATCGCCGGCGTCGGCATCTACGCCGAGCAGGCCATCATGGACGACTTCCTGCGCATACCCTCATCACCCGGCGCCTGATCACCGTGCCGCCCGCCATGGCGATCCTCGCCGAGGGCGTCGACCCCACCCGCGCCCTGATCTTGAGTCAGCTCGCGCTCTCCTTCGGCATCCCGTTCGCCCTCGTGATCGCGCTCAACGGTTTCCTTCTCGTACAGACCTTCACGTCACGATGATCTCTACGACCGGTGGGCCCGAAATGTCGGCGTGGTGGTGCGGGCGGGTCAATGGGGATGATGCGGTGGATCCCGGTGAGCGTGAGGATCCGCCGTACCGAGGGCGAGGGGGCCAGGAGCCGCAGGCGGGCTCCGCAGGCCGTCGCGCGCTGGTAGGCGCGTTCGATCGCGCGTACGCCGGCGACGTCGCAGAAGGTCGTGGCCGACAGGTCGATGGTCAGCGTGCGCGCGGTGCCGTTCAAGGTCCGTAGGAGCACTTCACGCACCTCGGCGGCGCCGGTGCGGTCGATCCTCGGCGGGCAGTACGGCGACGACGTCCTGAGGGCCGGTCTGCCGGATCTCCACGGTCATGGCGGCACTCCGTGTGTCTGTTCAGTCGGTGGGCGGTTCCGGTGACCGGCAGCGCAGGCGGCGAGCGAGCTCGTCACGTTCGCGCGTGACCTGGGCCAGCCGGTGTTCGAGTTCGATGATGCGGCGGATGGCCGGCAGCGTCATGCCCTCACCCATCATGATCACTACCTGCTGGATGTGGCCGATCTCGCTGCGGCTGTAGCGGCGCTGACCGCCGGCCGACCGCTGAGGCGACACGACCCGCTGGTCGTCCACCCGCCGCAGGAACGCCTGCTGGACCTTCAGCATCGAGGCGACCTGGCCGACGGTGAACATCGGCGCGTCCTCATCGTCCAGCGGCGACAGCGGCACGTCGTTCCCTCGATTCGTTCACGACGGGCGTGGGGCTCGACAGCCCCACGCCCATGTCGTCGATCAGCTGATCGCCCTCTGGGTGCCAGTGATCTCGATCTTGCGCGGCTTCGCGCGCTCCAGGACCGGGATCCGTACCGCCAGGACCCCGTTCTCATAGGCGGCGTCGATGGCGTCGGAGTCCAGATGCTCCGACAGGTAGACACGGCGAGTGAAGGAGCCCATCGTCCGCTCGCGTACGAACACCCGGTCCTCCTCGCCGTACTCCTCCTCACGCCGGGCGCTCACCGACAGCACCCCGCGGTCGACGGTGATCTCGATCGAACCGGGGTCGATACCGGGCAGGTCGAACCTGAGTACGACGTCGTCCTTGCGGCGGATCCCGTCCATCGCCATCGCCGGCCCGGCCTGCGAGACCTGCCGGGTCAACCGGTCGAACTGTCGCTCGAACTCCTGCACGAACGGGTCGATCGACGTCAGCAACATCACCCATCACCTCCGAAGACCCGGGAGCCGTCCGACTCCCGTACCTGTCCCCCTCACAAGAGGAAACCTACAAGCAGATTTATAAGATTGCTCTAGGCGGGTTGTCAAGCCCGACCCGGAAGGAGCAGCAGGAGCACCGGACAGAGCGGCGAAGACAGGGCCGTGACCAGCACATAAGCTCCCATTTACGACGTTCCGGGTAACTCAAGGGGAAGGCGTGTAGCTCCTAGCCCAGAGGTCCGGAGGAAGCGATGACCACGGCGCGACAGTCCGGAACCTTCGCCGTGAGCCTGCTCGGCTCCTTCGAACCACACCGCGAGAACCGGACCGCGGCCGTGGCTCCGGCCGCCCAGCGGCTCCTGGCCTACGTCGCCACCCGAACGAAAACGATCACACGCGTCGCGGCCGCCGGCATGGCCGCGATCGGCTGCGACCCCCTCCGTGAGAGCGCCCACCGCGCGATCGTCCGCGTTCACCTGGCCGAAGCCCTGCGCCAGTACGACCTGTATCGCCGGCTGTCGCACCGTGAACCGGGCCTCCGGCCCTACCAGCATTTCCGCGCCCTCGTCTCCCATCTTCCCGGCCGTCCGGGTGACGGTTCGCGGCAGGCGACGTCATCGTGACAGGAGGCGGACGCGATCATTGGTCGAGGGAGTCGTGGATGGCCGCGATGCGGCTGCCCGCATCTCGCGGGCCTCTCACAGAACTACTGATCAACGAGCTGTCACGTCCCCCTCATGATCTTTCTGCGACCTCGCTGCCTTCCAGTGCCGGCCACGACGTCCTTGACGACGAGGATCTGCAGCTCGCGCTGTTCATCTGTTACGAACTGCACTACATCGGTTTCCAGGGTGTGGACGACGGCTGGGAGTGGGACCCCTCTTTGCTCCGGATGCGCCAGGAGCTCGAACGACGGTTCGAACAACGACTCGCAGAGCTGATCCCATCGCCGACGACCGGCACCGGTGATGCCGTCGCCGAGGAGCTGTCGCTGCTCACCGGCGCGGAGGAAGGGCCGTCGCTGTCGAGGTTCCTGCAGCGGCAGGCGACCCTGGAACAGTTCCGTGAGTTCGTCGTTCACCGCTCGATCTATCACCTGAAGGAGGCCGATCCCCACTCGTGGGCCATTCCCCGCACGAAGGGGCGGTGCAAGGCCGCACTGGTGGAGATCCAGATGGGTGAGTACGGCGACGGCCGTGTCGAGCTCATGCACTCCGAGCTCTACCGGACGACGATGCGCGGACTGGATCTCGACGACACCTACGGCGCGTACATCAACGTCGTACCAGCGATCACTCTGGCCCTCAACAACCTGATGTCCTTCTTCGGGCTGCACCGTCGCCGTCTCGGCGCCCTTCTCGGGCATCTGGCCGCCTTGGAGATGACCTCGTCGGCCCCCAACCGCCGCTACAGCTCCGGCCTGGCCAGGATAGGCGCCGACCGGCGTACCCGGCGCTTCTTCGACGAACACGTCCAGGCCGACGCCGTCCACGAACAGGTCGCCGCCAACGACCTGTGCGGATCCTTCGTCGCCCACCGGCCCGACCTCCGGGACGACGTGCTGTTCGGCGCGGCGTCCTGCGTACTGCTCGACCGGCTGTTCGCCGAACATGTGCTGGAACGCTGGCAGGAGCCGGGGACCTCACTGCGTCACGATGAGGAGAGCCTATGAAGGCCTCGCCGCGGCGGCCGGCAGCCGACTACGTTCTTCCGTTGCGCTGGAGCGACGACTCGGCGTTCGAAGAGCTGACCGCCTACCTGCGCCGGCTGAGCGCCCACGTACGGGTCATCATCGTGGACGACTCGCCACAGCCACTGTTCGCCGCGCACGCGCGGGCGTGGGGTGACATCGCAGACCACCTCCCGCCCGATCCCGACCTCGACTTCGCCAACGGCAAGGTCACCAACGTGATCACCGGCATGCGGCGTACGTCCGCCGACCACATCGTGCTCGCCGACGACGACGTCCGCTACGACCTGGACGGCCTTGAGGCCATGCTGCGCCTGCTGGACCACGCCGACCTGGTGCGCCCGCAGAACTACTTCGCCCCGCTCCCCTGGCACGCCCGGTGGGATACCGCACGCACGCTCGTCAACCGATGCTTCGGCGCCGACCATCCCGGCACGATCGGAATTCGCCGGACCATCTTCAAGGACATGGGCGGATACGACGGCGACGTACTGTTCGAGAACCTCGAACTGATGCGTACGGTCCACGCCCACGGAGGCACCGAGCGACGGGCCCTCGACCTCTATGTCCGCAGAACCCCTCCCGACACACGCCGATTCTGGAACCAGCGTGTACGCCAGGCCTACGACGAACTGGCACGGCCGGCCCGCATGACGGTCTTCCTCAGCGTCGTCCCGGCCCTGACCTACGCGGCCATCCGGCACCGTCCGGCGATCGTGGTCGGCGCCGCCATCACAGTCACGGTCGCCGAGATCGGCCGGCGCAGGGCGGGCGGCGCTCACGTGTTCCCGCTCTCGAGCTCGTTCCTCGCCCCGCTGTGGCTCCTGGAACGCGGCCTCTGCAGCTGGATCGCGCTCGCCGCTCGGGCCAGGGGCGGCATCTCGTACGCAGGCCGCCGGATCGTCGTCTCCGCCCACTCCGTCCGGACGCTCAAGCGGCGCGGCGATCGGTTCAGGTGACCCCAGGTTCGCTGGAGGCACGAAAGCCAGCGGCCTTGTGCGACCCATCACAGAACGGCTTGATGGCAGATCGGCCGCACCGGCACAACGCGATCGTCTTACCGGGCGCGTCGATCCGCTCACCCTGCTGAGTGAGAAGCCGCACGTCCCCCCGGACCAGCAGCGGACCGTCCTTGCACGGCGTGATGGTCACACACGCACCATCGATCGCGGAAGCATCCTCACCCGGGCGCTGCATACCGCATCACCTTCCCCATCAGGGCGAATGGAATGCCTCATCACACCCGACCTTCCGGTGGCCGTACAGGGCCCGTGATCACGACGGCGGGGGTGGCAGTGGTCGCTCCATCAGGGCGGACGCGACGCCGACCAGGTTCGACGCCATCGCCCGGCCGGTCCGATGGGCCCAGTCGTGTCCCTGCTCGGAGTCGAGGTAGTCCGGTCCTGGACCGGGGCCGAGGTACCAGTACGTCCACGCCTGACCGGGGATCGTGTAGCCGATGTCGCCGAGCGCGCCGGAGATCTCGCTGATCACATGGTGGGCACCGTCTTCGTTGCCGGTCACCACGACGCCTGCCACCCGGTTGTGCGCGACGGGGCGCCCGTCGTCGTCGGTCTCCGACAGCATCGCGTCCATCCGCTCGATCACCCGCTGCGCCACTGATGACGGGTGCCCCACCCAGGTCGGTGACGCCACGATCAAGATCTCCGATGCCAGCAGCTTCTCGTGCACCTGCGGCCATTCGTCTCCCGGCCCGAGATCGGTCTCGACGCCCGGCAGAACGTTCAGGTCGACGACTCGGACCGTCTCCACCGAGACGTCACGCTCGCGCAGCGCGACGGCGACCACTTCCGCGAGCGCCTCGGTGTTCGATCGCTCGGGTGAGCGCCGAAGAGTGCAATTCAGGATTACAGCCCGCATGCGATGTCCTCCCCTTCTCACAGTGAGTGCAGCTCAGGGCGGCCTCCCGGATGTCGTACGGTCAGACCGGCCGCCCGTACTGCCTGACGTGCGGCCTCCTCGATCGCGCCACCGTGAAGCAACGTCGCGGTCAGCGCCGCGACGAAGGCGTCACCGGCCCCGGTGGTGTCGACGACCTCGGTGTCCAGGACGTCGGCTGACGGCAGCGGGTCGCGATCCGGGACACCGTCGAGCACGACACGGCAGTGAGCCTCCCGTGCCAGCCGAACCGCCTCCGCCACGGCCGCCTTCGACTGTTGCAGCTGTACGAGGACGTACCGGGCGGCTTTCATGAGGTCACTCGCGGCGGCGACATCGCCACCGGTCAGCAGCACCGCCTCGGGCAGATACTCCAGATAGCGCCACCGCCCGTGACCGTCGAGGACATCGACGATCAGCCCGCTCTCCTCACGCCGCACGACGCGCGAGACGTCGATCCCGTCCCGCCGTGCCTGCCGTAGGAGGTCTTCCCCGATCCTGTCGGCGCCGACGACCCCGACCAGGGCGACGCGCACGCCGAGCCGCGCGAGCCCGACGGCCTGGTTCGCCCCCTTCCCGCCGAGCATCTCCCGATGTCGCCGCACCGCCGCGGAGTTCCCGGCGTCCGGCACCTCATCGACCACCAGCACGAGATCACGAGCGATCTGCCCCAGGACGACGACATCCACATGTGCGGCCCCACACCGCCCCTGCCCGCGGCATCTCACGAATGAACACCACCGCCGAGATGCGGGTTGACCTGCGAAGCGCATCTGCCTGCCCTCCCGCCACTGGAATCGGCGATCACGACATTCCTCGCGTTAGCGCGTCTTCCGGATCCTCGGCGCCCATCCGTACGATGTCGGCCCTGCCGGTCCGCGCATTCGAGAAGCAGGGCTTGCACGACGGCCTGCGGGAGGTGGCCTCGCTTGTGCGCGAAGACAGTTCCCGATAACAGGGCGTCGGCCGGTTATAGGCCAGACCTCGCCCCCGCACGGTTAACGGCGATTCCACTGAACCCAATATGAACCTATGCAATTTGGGTCCGATTGCAGAAACAACGATGGATCTAGGGAATCTTGTCGCGCAGTTCCTTGACCTCGGATTCGCGATCGGGCCTGGTAGTGGACCAGCATGATCTCCCGCTGGACCCTGGCCAGCCATCCACGATTGCCGACGACGTCCTCGGGATCGCCAATGACGTCGGCAAGCCGTTTTCGATCGGCACGCCTTTGTACGTCCATCGCACGGAAGCAATTGCCGTCGCGAAGGCCGGCGGAGTCGGCCGTGCCATCGCACGTGATAAACCCGGCGACAGTAGGGGACCGTCTCGCGATAATGGTCGGCGTGGATGAGGTCGAGGTGGTCGTCGCTCACAGCGAGCGTACGACCCTGCGCGTCGGCGACGTGTTCCTGAAGATCGACGCTGATCAGACGCGCATCGACGTCGAAGTCGAGGCGATGGCCATGGCGCCGATCCCGACTCCGGAGGTCCTGTGGCGGAAGCCACCCGTGCTCGCACTCGCCGCCCTCCCCGGGACGGCACTCGGCCGCCTCGGCGAGCCGTCGACCACGCCGCCGTCGGCGTGGACCGCGGCGGGCGCCGCCGTACGAAGGCTGCACGAAGCACCACTGCCGCGATGGCCCGGCCGGAGCCTCGACGAGATCGCCTCCCACCTCGACACCGAATGCGAGTGGCTCATCACGAACGACGTCCTCCCTACCGACCTGGTCACGCGCAACCGCCAGGTCGCCGAGGCCGCACTCCGGCCATGGACACCGGCGTTCATCCACGGCGACCTGCAGGTCGCCCACGTGTTCGTCGACGGCGACGAGATCACCGGCGTGATCGACTGGTCCGAGGCGAGCCAGGGCGATGCCCTGTTCGACCTCGCCACCTTGACCCTCGGACACGAGGAGCACCTCGACGACGTCCTCGCCGGCTACGGCACCGACGTCGACCTTGACGTGATCCGCGCATGGTGGTCGTGGCGAAGCCTGACGGTCGTCCGCTGGCTGGCCGAGCACGGCTTCGACCCGTCCGCACCAGGCTGCGAGGTCGACGTGCTGAAATCCCGGATGTGAGAAGAATTTGAACCTCAGGAGGCACCTACCACAACCCTTTACTCGCGGCTAGGATTCACCTACATACCGCAACTGATCGAATCTCGCCGCTCCATCTTTCAAGGCAACGAGCAGCGCCGATCGCTCGGCTTGACCTAAGTACATACGACGAGTCGGCTCAAATACGTCTCTAAATGGATCAATGATCGGCGCCGTACCGAAAGCGCTGGTCAACCTGGAGAACGCTCTCTCCATGTATCGACTTCTCGAAAACGGTCCTGGCCAAGCCCGAGCCCTTTGCATGATCGGTCAGGCGAAGCACCTCGCCGGTGATTGTTCATCGCCAATAACGACCGGTCCGGCGTACGTCCTTAGTCTGGGTTCCTGACGCCCGCCGTGTCATGGAGGATCTCCCCCGGATCGCTCGGTTATCCGCGCGGCCAGGACCCGGTACGCGTAGTCCGGGCGGGCCGAGGTGACGCGGGCCGGCTCGTTATGGCGCCATCGGGACTTCATGCTTCTGTGGGGCGGCCAGACGATCAATATGACGGGCACGCAGGTCAGCCAGATGGCGGTTCCGCTGGTCGCGTTGTCCATGCTGCACGCATCAGCCTTCCAGGTGAGTCTGCTGTCGGCCATGGGGTTCGTGCCGTACGCGCTGGCCGGGTTGCCCGCCGGGGCGCTGGCCGACCGTTTCCGGCGGCGGCCGTTGATGGTGTGGTGCGGTCTGGCTCAGGGCCTGGTTCTCGGGTCGGTGCCGGTCGCCATCGTGGGCGGTGCCCTCACCCTGTGGCAGTTGGGCGTGGTCGCGTTCGTCGTGGCCTTGCTCGCCGCGCTCTTCGATCCGGCCTATCAGAGCTATCTGCCTTCGCTGCTGCGAGGACCGCAGCTCGTCGACGGCAACGGGAAGCTGGGCGCGTCGTACGCGTTCGCGACGGTGGTCGGGCAGAGTGTGGCCGGCTGGCTGGTCGCCGTGCTCGGAGCCGCCTGGACGGTCGGGGTCGACGCGGTCTCCTCGCTGATGAGTGCGGCTTCCCTGGAGCTGATCGCCGTACAAGAACCGGCTCCGCAACGGCGCGGTACGCGGATGCGCGCGGAGATCAGCGAAGGTCTCCGCTATGTGTTCCGCGACCGGCTGATGCGACCCGTCGTCCTGGCGAACACGATGGTCTCGGCGGGGATCGGCGCCTCGTGGTCACTGTGGGTGCTGTACGTCGTCCGCGACCTGCACTGGCCGATGGCCGTCGCCGGCCTGTGCCAGGGGGTCGCCGCCATCGGCGGTGTGCTGGGCGGGCTGTGCACCGAACCGCTCGCCAGGCGGCTCGGCCTTCCGCTGCTGATGCTGGTCGCCACGCCGATGTACGTGCTGGACCTGCTGCCGACCGTACTCGTCGGCCCCGGCCTGACCGGCCAGATCGTGGTCACCGGCGGATACATCGTGGCCCTCGCCGGAGAGTTCGCCTACGTCAACGCGAACCTCAGCTACCGTCAGCTCATCTGCCCGCCGGACCTGCTCGGCCGGATGAACGCCACCACCCGTTGGCTCTCCTGGGGCATCCGCCCGCTGTTCACCCTGATCTTCGGCCTGATCGCCATCTGGATCGGCACCCGCACGGCACTCACCCTCGCGGCCGGCCTGTTCGTACTCCCCTTCGCCGTCCTCATCGCCTCTCCGCTGCGCGCGGGCGTACGCGACAAGACCAGTGGGATGCTCCCCGTTCCCTGAGACGCACGTGCCGTCCCTCCGCGTCAAAAGCAGCGCAGCGGAGATCGACGCCGATGTTCCCGGCGGGCGGTGGCTGGCACCATTGGCCGGGTGACATGCCTTGGTGAGCTGGTGGCCGCGCAGGCGGTGCGGACGCCTGACGTGGTGGCGGTGGTCGCCGACGAAGGGCGGTTGACCTATGCGGAGCTGATGTCTCGGGCCAACCGGCTGGCCCGGTGTCTGCGGCGGCTCGGGGTCACGGGCGACAGCGTGGTCGGGGTGTATCTCGAGCGGGGCCTGGACATGGTCGTCGCGCTGGTGGGGGTTCAGGTCGCGGGTGGGGCCTATCTGCCACTCGATCCCTCGCTGCCGGTCGAGCGGCTGCGGTTCATGCTCGGCGACGTGGGTGCCTCGGTGCTGGTGACGGGACGCCCCCGCACACCGCTGGTCGACGCACGGCCGGACGACGGCGGACCGGCACTGGCCGATGTGACCATCGTCGATCTGGGATCGAGCGTGCTCGACGGGGGCGACGACGGGCCGCTGCCGGCGGCGGCCACGCCGGACAGTCTCGCCTACGTACTCTTCACCTCCGGCTCGACCGGACGGCCCAAAGGTGTGTGCGTGCCTCATCGGGGCATCGTCAACCGGCTGCTGTGGATGCAGCGGACGTACGGGCTGGACGGCTCCGACGTCGTGTTGCAGAAGACGCCGTTCGGGTTCGATGTGTCCGTGTGGGAGTTCTTCTGGCCGTTGATCACCGGCGCGCGGCTGGTCATGGCGCGGCCCGGTGGGCATCGGGAGCCGGCCTACCTGGCGGCCGTGATCGCTGAGCACGGGGTCACGACGCTGCATTTCGTGCCGACGATGCTCGCGTCGTTCCTGGCCTGGTGTGACGCGGACTCGGGGCACCTGGGTTCCGTACGGCGGGTGGTGTGCAGCGGTGAGTCGCTCGCGGCCTCGCTCGCCGCGGAGGCCCGAAAGGTCTTCGGGTGCGGAGTCCACAATCTCTACGGGCCGACCGAGGCGTCCGTCGACGTCTCGTTCCACGAGTGGACGCCGGCCGACACCGGCCCGGGTGTGCCGATCGGCGCGGCCATCGCCGGTGTGACGTCTGCACGTGCTCGATGACGCGCTCCGCCCGGTCGACGAGGGTGAGCTGCACATCGGCGGGGTCGCGCTGGCCCGCGGCTACCACGGGCGGCCGGGGCTGACGGCCGGGCGGTTCGTCGCTGACCCGTTCGGTACGGGCGGGCGCCTCTACCGCACCGGTGACCTGGTGCGCCGCCTGCCGTCGGGTGAGCTGGAGTTCCTGCGGCGGCTCGACGGCCAGGTGAAGCTGCGCGGCCAGCGGATCGAGCTGGGCGAGATCGAGCATGCCCTGCTCGACCTGCCCGGCATCTCCGCCGCAGCGGTGGCCGTCCGTGATGAACGGCTGGTCGCCTACGTCGTGGGCTCCGGCCCGGTCGGCGCGCTGTCGTCGCGGCTGCCGTCGGCGATGATCCCCCAGGTGTACGTGCGGCTGGCGCGGCTGCCGACCACTCCGAGCGGCAAGACGGATCGTTCGGCCCTGCCCAGACCAGAGGTGTCCGCGGCCGGTACGCGGACCGTACCGGCGACCCAGACCGAGCGGGTTCTGCTGCCGGTGTGGCGGGACCTGCTGGGCGACGACCACCTCGACGCGGACTTCCTGGCCGCGGGCGGCGACTCGATCCTGGCCGTACGCCTGGTCGCGGGCGCGCACCGGCAGGGGCTGGCGCTGACGGTCCGCGACGTCTTCACGCACCGGACCCTGGAGGCGCTGGCCCGGGTCGCGGCGCCGGCGGACGAGCTGGTGTTGCCGGCGCTGCGGGTGGACCTGCCGTCGTGGGAGGGCGTGGCCGACGCCTACCCGCTGACCCCGTTGCAGGAGGGCATGCTGTTCCACTGGCTGCTCGACCCGTCCGGCTACCTGCAGCATCACGTCTATGTTCTGGCGGGCGGACACGATGTGGAGCGGCTGGCCACGGCCTGGCGGACGGTCCTGGCGCGGCACCCGGCGCTCCGTACGACGATCGTCTTCGAGGGTGTGCCCGACCCGGTCCAGGTGGTCTGGCGGTCGGTGACCCATGACGTGGCCGTGGCGTCGTCGCTGGACGGCCGCCGGGGCGGCTTCGACATCACGGCGGTGCCCCCGGTACGCGTGACGCTGGTCCCGGCCGCCGGCGGTGTGACGATCGCGGTGACCTACCACCACATCCTGCTCGACGGCTGGAGCCTGGCGGTCGTACTCGACGAGGTGTTCCGCGCCTACGCGGGCGAGCCGCTGCCGCCGGTGGCGGAGTTCCGCCGCTACGTCGCCTGGCGGTCGACGGTCGCGCCGGCGCCGACGTACTGGAAGACGCTCCTGGAAGGCGTGCCGGCCCGTCGCGGCCGGGCGACCACGCGTACGACACCGGCCCAGCTCGTACGGGATGTCCCGGCGTCGCTGGCCGACCGGATCCGCGCCCGCGCCGCGACGGCGGAGGTGACGCTCCAGACCGTGTTCGCGGCGGCCTGGGCGATGGCCTCAGGAGATGTGGTGATCGGCGTGACGGTGGCCGGGCGCCCTCCGCAGTTGCCCGGCGTCGAGTCGATGGTCGGCCTGCTCATCAACACCATCCCGCTGCGGGTCGACACGTCGTCGCCGGACGTCCTGCGGTCGGTACACGAGCAGCAGCTGGAGTCGCGGGCCCACGAACACGACTCGCTCACCGAGATCGCGCAGGCCGCCGGCGGTGACCTGTTCGACTCGATCCTGGTGTTCCAGAACCACCCTCCGCTGCCGGTTGACCTGACCACGGTGCGGGTCGACGAGAGCACCGGCTACCCGTTGACGCTGACCGTCGAACCGGCGGGCGGCCTCCAGGTCCGCCTGCTGCACACTGTCTCCGACACCGATGCCACCGCGCTGCTGGACCGCCTCGAACAGGCGCTCGCCCGGATGTGACCTACTCCGCGTGGCGCTCCACCCACTCGAAGGTCGCCTCGTGCGCGCGGCGCTGCGAGGCCTTGCCGAGGATGTCCATGTTGCCGGGGATCGCGTTGACCTCAAGGATCACGTAGCCGTCCGCCGTCGGCACGATGTCGAGCGCGGAGACGGTGATGCCCATCGCGCGGGTCGCCTTGACCGCCAGCTCGGCGAGGTCGTCGGGGATCTCGGTGCGCTCGAAGCTGGCGCCGAGCATCGTACGGGTCTTCCACTCGCCGATCGCCGGGTATTTCACCATGTTCATCGGCAGCGTGTCACCGGCCACGATGATGCGGTACTCGCCCCACTTGGTCGGGTAGAACGGCTGCGCGATGATCGTGTGATAGCGCTCCAGCAGCGTACGGATCAGTGGCTGCGCGTCGGCGACGTCGGTGATCCGCTCGACGTCGATGCCGGCCCGGCCGTACGAGGGCTTGACGACGACGGTGCCCCACTCCTTGGCGGCGAGCTCGACGTCGGCCGGGGTGCGGCAGGCCCGGATGGGTGGTGCGGGAAGGTCGTTGTCGGCCAGCACCTGCGCCATACGGAACTTGCTGTACGAGTCGAGCCAGACGTCCACCGGGTCGTACATCGCCACTCCCGGCACCTTGCTGGCCAGGGTGAGCCGCTCGGTGTTGTCACGCCACGCGCCGTGGAGCTGAGCGCGGGAGATGACGGCGTCGAAGTCGCGCGCCCGCTCGCCGTTGAAGAGGATCTCCATGCCGCGCGCGGCCGGCCGTGAGTCGATCTCCTGCACGGTGAACAGCGACGTCTCGTGGCCGCGCTCGCGGCCGATCTCCGCGATGACGGGAGAGTCGTCGTCCTCTTCGCCGTGGTCCCATGACAGCACGCCGATCTTCATCGCCATCTCCCAGGCCATGGAACATTGGCGATGATCATCCCCCTCCGGATCAAGCCCGAAACCCTCACTTTTATTGCGACAGACGCGGATTTGCACGCGTAGCATCACCGCAAGATCACACCGGCACTGACGCGAGGATGACGCAGATGTGGGACTCGCTGGCACCGACCGACCCAGGCGCCGCCGACGGCTTTCGGGCCGAGGGCCGGTGGCGGCCGGAGACGTTCCTCGACGACCTCGACCGGGCCGCACGTGACCGGCCCGGCCATCCGGCGATCATCGCCTACGAGGCCGGCGAGCACGTACGCACGCTGACGTACGCCGAGCTGGCCACGTACACCGCGCGGTTCGCCGGCGCGCTGCGCTCGCTGGGCGTCGGGCGCGGTGACGTGGTCGTGGTCCACCTGCCCGACCGGTGGGTGCTGGCACCGCTCTACCTCGCCTGCAATCAGGTGGGCGCGGTCGTCGCGCCGGGCTTCCCGACGCTGAGCGACGGCGAACTGCGCCAGGTGCTCGAATCGACCCGTGCGAAGGTCTGGGTCACGCTCGGCGACACCGATCCCGGCGTCCCGGCACTGCGGCATCGCGTCGTGATCGGTGACACGGCGGCCACCGGCGCGGTGTCGTTCCAGGAGGTGTTCCTCGACACCCCGTGGGAGGAGCGCGACCCGGCGCCGCGCGAGGACGCCGTCGCACCCGACGACCCGTCGCTGATCCTGCACACCCCGGGCACGAGCGGCCCGATGAAGGGTGTCGTGCACACGTCCAACACCATGTACGCGGCGACCCGCGCCTCCGCCGAGCTCCTCGGACTGGGCGCCGACGACGTCATCCTCACGTCCGGCGCGCTCACCCATATGGCCGGCGCCACGCATTCGATCTTCCTGCCGGTCATGGCCGGCGCGACCGCGATCGTGCACGACGGCGACGGCGAGCTCATGGTGCGGCTGACCGAGCGGCACGGCGTCACGTTCGTCTACGCCGCGCCCGGCGCCGTCAGCGCCATGCTCGACGCGCGGCGGAGCCTGGGCGCCGAGACGCCGGCGCTGCGCCAGATCGCCTCTGGCTACGCGCCGGTCGCGCCACAGCTCGTCGCCGGCGTACGGACAGTGTTCGGGGTGCCGATGCGCGTCCTGTGGGGCATGACCGAGAACGGCGCCGTGACCGTGACCCGCCTCGACGACCAAGGCCTGGACAGCGACGGCGGCCCGGGAGACTGGACGCGGATCCGCGTCGTCGAGGAGCCCGGCGCCGAGGGCGGCCGGCTACAGACCCGCGGCGCGTCGCAGTGCCTCGGCTACCTCGGCCGGCGCGAGACCTACGAGGCGCTGGTCGACGACGAGGGCTGGTTCGACACGGGCGACCTGGCCCGCGACGACGGCCGGGGCGGCATCCGCGTCGTCGGCCGGCGGGCCGACCTGATCACCCGGGCGGACAGCCGGCGCGTGTCCACACGGGACATCGAGGCGGTGCTGCTGCGCCACCCCCAGGTGGTCGAGGTCGCGCTGGTCGGCTACCCCGACCCGGCCGTGCCGGGTGCCGAGCTGGTCTGCGCCGTCGTCGTGCCCGGCGGCGACACCCCGACGATCGAGGCGCTCTACGAACACCTCGGACAGGAGGGCGTGGCCCGGGACCAGTGGCCCGACCGGCTGCAGTTCGTCCGCATCATGCCGAAGAACCCGATGGCCGAACCACGGCGCGGACCGCTGCGCGAAAGGCTGGAGATCGCCGCCTCACCGCGGTCCTGACGATGCGGTTCCGGCTTCCCGGCCCGCGTGACGGCGGTCGCCGCTCCCCCGACGCGCCGTGCCCGGCGGGCGTACGGTCGCGCCGGCCGAACAGCCCGGCCGACGCGCTTCGCGCCGCGCGGGCAGGTGCGGATCCGCGTGCGGGCGCCGCGCGAGGGCCGTCGGATCGGGACCACTCCCCCGGGCCACCTCACCACCGTCGCCGTACGCGGCGGTTAACCACAGGGAAAGCGGCGTGATAGCGACCCAGGTAACGGTGGAGAACGGGAGGACTCAGATGATGCTGCTCGATGAGATGATCGTCGCGCAGGCCGCCGGCACACCCGGCGCGGTCGCGGTCGGCGACGACTCCGGCGCGCTCACCTACGCCGAGCTGCTGGCCGCCGCCGACGGCGTGGCCGGGTGGCTGCGCGGGCAGGGGGTGCGGCCCGACGACCGGGTGGCGGTGATCGTCGACCGGTCGCTCGACCTGGCCGTCATCGTGCTCGGCGTGCTGCGGGCCGGCGCCGCGTTCGTACCGGTGGAGACCGGCACGCCGCCCGCCCGCGTCGAGGCCGTCCTGGCCGCCGCCGGCGTCACCGTCCGGCTCACAGACAGGCCCCCGGCCGCCGATCTGACGCCGCCGCCCCCGCGACACCCTGACCAGCTCTGCGCGGTGTACTTCACGTCGGGCTCGACCGGCACACCGAAGGCCGTCGGCTGCACGCACACCGGCTGGGTCAACCGGATCCGCTGGATGCAGTGGCGGCACGGCCTCCAGCCCGGCGAGACGGTGCTGCACAAGTCGACGCTCACCTTCGATGACGCCGCGGTCGAGCTGCTCTGGCCGCTGACCGTCGGCGGCCGGGTGGCCATGCTCGCCCCCGGCGGGCACCGCGACCCGCGAGCGATCATCGAGGGCGCGAAGTCCAGCGGCACCGTCCACCTTCAGTTCGTGCCCAGCATGCTGGCCGAGTTCCTCACCGAGCTCACCGACGCCGACGTGGCCGCCATGCCCCGGCTGCGCAGCGTGCTGTGCAGCGGCGAGGCGCTGCGCCCGGCGCTCGTCGCCCGGTTCCGCGAGCGCTTCGGTGATCGCGTCTCGCTGGACAACACCTGGGGCGCCACCGAGGTGTCGATCGACTCGACGTACCGGGTCTGCGACGCGACCGACGCCGCCGAACCGGGCCCGGCCGTCTGCGTCGGCGTCCCGATGACCGGCAACACCGTGCACGTGCTCGACGAGGCGTTGCGGCCGGTGCCCGACGGCGAGGCGGGCGAACTGTGCATCGGCGGGATCGGCCCGGCCCGCGGTTACCTCGGCGACCCGCGCCGTACGGCCGCCGCGTTCGTGCCGGACCCGGCCGCCGGTCCGGGCGCGCGGATGTATCGAACCGGCGACCGGGGCCTGCGCCGCCCCGACGGCGGGATCATGTTCCTCGGCCGGGTCGACGACCAGGTGAAGATCCGCGGCGTACGGATCGAGCTCGGTGAGGTCGAGGTGGCGCTGCGCGCCGCCACCGGGGTGCGCGCCGCCGCCGTCATCGCCGTGGAGACCGACGCGGACAAGCAGCTCGCGGCGTTCGTCACCGGTGACCGGCCCGGCGCCGGTCCGGACCCCGGCGAGGTCCGCGCCCACCTGCGCGAGGTGCTGCCCAGCTACGCCGTGCCGACCTACCTGACCGTGCTCGACGCGCTTCCCCTGCAGCCCAGCGGCAAGGTCGACCGGCGGGCCCTCGCCGCGCTCGACCGGCAGGCCGGCGCCGAACCGGCCGCCGAGCTGGTGCCGCCGCGCACCGACGCCGAGGAGGCGGTCGCCGAGATCTGGTGCGACGTGCTCGGCGTCGAGCGGGTCGGCGTGACGCAGGACTTCTTCGCTTCCGGCGGGCACTCGCTGCTGGCCGTCAGGGTGCTCGGGCGGGTGCGCAGCGCCTTCGCCCTCGACGTGAACCTGAAGGAACTGTACGACCATCCGACCGTGTCGGCCCTCGCGGCGCGGCTCGAGGAACTGGTGACGGCGGACGTCACCGCACAGGAGGTGTAGACGCGTGACGTCGGACCTGGTCGCCGCGCGGCTGCGGGCGGCACGCCGCAACGCCCGCACCCCGGCGATCACCCGGGCCCCGTCCGGGACCGCCCCGGTGCTCTCTGCGCACCAGGAGTCGATCTGGCTGGCCGACCGGCTGGCGGCCGGGCGCGCGGTCTACACGGTCACCCAGGTGTTCCGCGTACGCGGCCCGCTCGACGCCGGCGTGCTGCGGGAGGCGTTCGGCGTCGTCATGGAGCGCCAGGAGATCCTGCGCACCACCTACAGCGAGTCGGAGGGCCACGTCCAGCCGGTCGTACGCGACCTCGACGAGGTGCCGATGACCGTGTCCGACGGGACGTTCGACCCGGCGGTGCTCGCGCGGCCGTTCGACCTGGCGGCCGACCTGCCGCTGCGCGTGCACCTGGTACGGGAGGCGCCCGGCGAGCACGTCCTCGCCCTGGCCGTGCACCACATCGCCGTCGACGGGCAGGGCCTGCGGGTGCTCTGGTCGGAGGTCGCGCGGGCCTACCGGGCGCTCGCCGACGGCTCCGTCCCGGCGCTGCCCGAGCTGCCCGTCCGGTACGCCGACTACGCCGCCTGGCAGGCCGGCCGGCCTGCGTCCGACGTGGACTACTGGGTGCGGCGGCTCGACGGGCTGACCCCGGCCGAGATCCCGGCGGACCCGCCGCTCGGCGTGAGCACGGCCGGGCGGCACGACTTCTCGGTGCCCGACGTACGCGACGCGGCCTCCGCGCACGGGGTGACCCTGTACCACCTCACCCTCGCCGCCTTCCAGGTGCTGCTGGCGCGCTGGTCGGGCCGCACCGACGTGGCGGTCGGCACGATGCTGGCCGCGCGCGAGCACGCCGAGCTCGACTCGCTCGTCGGGTTCTTCGGCACGACGGTCGTCATCCGCACCGACCTGTCGGCCGACCCGCCCTTCGCCGAGCTGGTCCGCACCGTACGTGACACCGCCGTCGACGCCCAGCAGCACGGCGACCTGCCGTTCGAGCGGCTCGTCGAGCGGCTGCGCCCGCAGCGCGAGCCGGGCCGGACCCCGCTGTTCTCGGTCATGTTCTCGGTGCACGACGACGAGGGCGCCCCGCTGGCGCTGCCCGGCTGCACGGTCGAGCCGGTTCCGGTCGCGCCCGGCGAGGCGAAGTTCGACCTGGAGCTCAACCTGGTCCGTACGCCGGACGGGCTCATCGGCACGATCGAGTACGCCTGCGACCGCTACCGTCCCGGCACGGTCGAGCGGCTCGCCGCGTCGTACGTGCGGTTGCTGAGGTCGCTCGTGGACCGCCCGCGGGAGCCGGTCTCGCTGGCGTCGGTGCTGTCGCCGCGCGAGGCGCGCTGGGTCACCGACTACTTGAACCGGCCGCCCGCCGTCCACGACACCGACGCGCTGATCCCCGACCTCGTCCACGCCGGACCCGAACTCGCCGTGGGCGACCTGACCTACGACGAGCTGCGCCTCCGGGCCGGCCGGCTGGCCAACTGGCTCGTCGCGCGGGGCATCGGCCCCGAGTGCACGGTCGGCGTACGGCTGCCGCGCACCCCCGACCTGGTGGTGGCGATCCTCGGCGTACTGACCGCCGGTGCCGCCTACGTGCCGATCGACCCCGACCACCCGGCCGAGCGGATCGACTGGATCCTGCGCGACAGCGGCGCCTCGCTCGTCCTCGACGAGCTGCCCGACCTCGACGGCCTGCCCGGCACCGCGCCGCCCCGCACCGCCACTCCGGACAACCTCGCCTACATCATCTACACGTCGGGCTCCACCGGGCGGCCCAAGGGCGTGCTGATGCCGCACCGCAACGTGGTCAACCTGTCCCGCGAGTTCATCCGGGTCTTCGGCGTCACCGGCGCCGACGTGGTCGCCTCGGTCGCCAACCACGCCTTCGACCTGTCGGTGCCGGAGCTGCTGAGCACGCTGATGACCGGCGCGCGGATCGCGCTCGCGCCGCGGAACGTCGCCACCGACGGCGCCGCGCTCGCCCGGTTCCTCGACGACGAAGGCGTGACCGTCATGCAGTCGACGGCGACGACCTGGCGGATGCTGCTCGACGCCGGCTGGCGTGGCCGCCCGCTGCGGGCCGGCGCGTCCGGCGAGACCGTGCCGCCTGAACTCGCCGAGACCATGCTGGGCAAGGTCGAGCGTTTCTTCGCGCTGTACGGCCCGACCGAGACGACCGTCTGGTCCACCGGCTACCACGTGACCGCCGTCGAGCCCGGCCGCCCAATGCCGGTAGGGCGTCCCCTCGCGGGCAACACCGTCCACGTCTGCGACGAGCGGCTGCGCCCGGTGCCGGTCGGGGTGACCGGCGAGATCTGCCTCGGCGGGGTCGGGGTCTCACGCGGGTACCACAACGATCCCCGTACCACCGCGGCCAAGTACGTGCCCGACCCGTTCCGGCCCGGCGGGCGGCTCTACCGCACCGGCGACCTGGCACGGATACTCCCCGACGGGATGATCGAGTTCGTCGGGCGGGCCGACACCCAGGTGAAGATCCGGGGTAACCGGGTCGAGCTGGGCGAGGTGGAGGCGGTGCTGGGCCGGCACCCCGAGGTGACCGCCGCAGCCGCCACCACCTGGGGCGACGGCGTCGACAAGCGGCTCGTCGCCTACGTGGTGCGCCGCTCGTCCGCCGTTGACCTGCGTCGCTGGCTGGCGGCGCGGCTGCCCGCCGCCTGGGTGCCGGCGGCCGTGGTCGACCTGCCCGAGCTGCCGCTGACGCCCAACCACAAGCTCGACCGCCGCTCACTCCCGCCGCTGGAAGCCCTCCCGGCCGACCGGCCCCGCATGGCCCCGCGCACAGCGGCGGAGCGGCTGGTCACGACGGCCTGGTCGGCCGTGCTCGACCGCGACGACATCGCCGTCGACGACGACTTCTTCACGCTCGGCGGGCACTCGCTGCTGGCCCTGCGGGTGATCGCCCGGCTCAACGCCGAGACCGGGGCGGACCTGTCGCTGAGCACGCTGTTCGCCAACCCGACGCCGGCCGCCCTGGCTACCTGCCTGCCGGCCGGCCGTACCGGCACGCCGGACGCGATCCCGCGTCGCTCGTCGACCGGCCCCGCGCCTCTTTCCGGCGTGCAGCGGCGGCTGTGGTTCCTGGAGCGGCTGCGCCCCGGCGGCACCGGCTATCTGGTGCCGAGCGTCGTACGGCTGCGCGGCCCGCTCGACACCGACCGGCTGGCCGGCGCCGTGCGTACGGTCGCCGCCCGGCACGACGCGCTGCGCGCCCGGTTCACCGAAGAGGGCCAGGTCAGCGGCGCACCGGGCCCGGTCTCGGTCAGTGCCGCCGACGACGCCGGCGCGGCGCGTGCGCTCGCCGAGGCCGACGCGTCGACCCCGATCCGGCTCGGCGACGAGGCACCGTTCCGTGCCCGGATCGTACGGATCGCCGCCGACGACCACGTGGTCGTGCTCGTCGGGCACCACGCCGCCGTCGACGGCTGGTCGCTGCGCCTGGTCTGGCGTGACATCGCCGCGGCGTACGCCGGACAGGCTCTGCCGCCGACCGGCCTGGAGCACGCGGACGTCGCGGCCTGGCGGGACCAATCGCCGGTGGACGGTCTCGACCACTGGCGGGAGCGCCTCGCCGGGCTGCCGGCCTGCGAGCTGCCGACCGACCATCGCCGGCCGGCCGCCTGGTCGTCGCGGGCCGGGCACGTACGCTTCGCGCTGCCCGCCGAGGTGTCCGACCGGCTGCGTGAGCTGGCCCGGCGGCGCGGCGCCACCGTGTTCATGGTGCTGCTCGCCGCGTTCGAGCTGGTCCTTTCCTGGTACGCGGGGCAGGACGAGGTGGTGCTCGGCACCCCGGTCAGCGGCCGGTCGCGGCCCGAGCTGGAGGACGTCGTCGGCTGCCTCGTCGACACCGTGGTCGTACGCGGCGACGTGTCCGGCGACCCGCCGTTCGCCGAGCTGGTCGACCGGGTACGGACCGCACTGCTGGCCGACCTGGCCCACCAGGACACCCCGTTCGAGACCGTCGTCGACGCGCTCCGGCCGGAGCGCGACCTGGCCCGCAACCCGCTGTTCCAGGTCATGTTCCGCACCGCCGACGCCACCTCGGTGTCCTTCCCGGGCGTACGGGCCGAGCCCTGGGACGTCGAGCCCGAGGACGCCAAGTTCGACCTCAACGTCTCCGTCGACGTCGAGGGACCCGTGGTGCGCGGGACGGTCGAGTTCGTCGCCTCGCTGTTCGAGCCCGCGACCGCGCAGCGGCTGGCCGACGCGTACACCGCCGTGCTCACCGCCGCCGCGGCCGACCCGCGGGCCCGGCTGTCCGCGCTGGCACCCGTGCCGGTGCCGCTGACCGGCGGACCGGCCGGCGGCTTCGTCGCGCTCGCCGACCGGATCGCCCGCCGGGCCGCCGACTGCGCCCGGCACGGTCGCGCTGGTCCACGGCGCCGAGCGGGTCGGTTACGGCGAGCTCGACGCGCGCGCCAACCGGGTCGCGCACTGGCTGATCGGGCAGGGCGTCACCGCGGAGAGCGTCGTCGGCGTCGCGGTGCCGCGCTCGCCCGCGCTCGTCGCCGTACTGCTGGGCGTCCTGCGGGCCGGTGCCGCGTATCTGCCGATCGACCTGGAGGCGCCGGCCGCGTGGCGGGAGCGGGTGCTGAGCGACGGCGGCGCGACGCTGCTGCTCACCGAGGAGTGCGCTGCGGTCGCACGCCGCCGAAATCCTTGAGCAGCCGCCGTCCGCGCCCGGAGTCGCGGTGCGGCCCGACCAGCTCTTCGCCGTCTTCTTCACCTCCGGCTCGACCGGCCGCCCGAAGGGCGTCGCGACGCTGCACGGCGGGGTGTCCAACTTCATGGACTACCTCGATGTGACGGCCGGCGACACGGTGCTCCAGGTCGCGGCGGTCACCTTCGACGCCTCGGTGCGCGACCTGCTCGGCCCGCTGACCGCCGGCGCCACGGTGGTACTGCTGCCCGACGGCGCGATCCGTGACCCGTACGCGATGCTCGCCGCCGCGCGTGAACACTCCGCCACGGCGCTGCTGTCTCTGGTGCCGACGACGCTGCGGATGCTGACCACCGCCGCCGGGACCGCGACGACCCTGCCGGACCTGCGCGTCGTACTGGTCAGCGGCGAGCCGCTCACATCGGCGCACGTCGCCGCCGCGCGCGGGCTCGCCCCGGGCGTACGCCTCGTCAACCAGTACGGCCCGACCGAGGCCACGATGATCTCCACCTTCCACACGGCGTCGTCCACTGTGGACGAGGACGTGCCGGTGGGGCGGCCGATCCCGGGCATGCGGGCGCTGGTGATCGGTCCGCGCGGCGAGGCGCTGCCGCCCGGTGGGCTCGGCGAGCTCCACCTCGGCCGGCGCCGGGCTGACCCGCGGCTACGTCGGCCGGCCCGGCTTGACGGCGGCCTCCTGGCTGCCCGACCCGACCGGCGATCCCGGCGATCGCATGTACGCCACCGGCGACCTCGCCCGGGTCCGCCCCGACGGCGCGCTGGAGTTCCACGGACGGCGGGACCGGCAGCTCAAGGTGCGCGGCGTACGGGTCGAACCGGCCGAGATCGAGGCCGCCCTGTCGTCGTGCGCCGGCGTCGAGTCGGCCGCGGTCGCCCTGCACCACGGCGAGCTGGTCGGCTACGTGGTCGGATCGCCCGTCGCCCCGCGCGCCGAACTGGCCGAGCGGCTGCCCGCGCATCTGGTCCCGTCCGTCGTGCTGGAGCTGGACCGGCTGCCCACCACCCCGCACGGCAAGCTCGACCGGGCCGCGCTCCCGGCGCCCGGTACGGCCGAGCGGTCGCCGGTCGCCGCCCGTGACCTGCTCGAACTGCGGCTGACCCGGGTCTTCGAACGGGTCCTCGGCAGCGGTCCCGTCGGTGTCCGCGACGACTTCTTCGCGCGCGGCGGCAACTCGCTGCGCGCCGTCGAACTCGTCGAGGCGGTCCGCCGCGACCTGGGCGCCGAACTGCCGCTCAACGCGGTCTTCACCCGGCCGACCGTCGAGGGCCTGTCCGCCGTGCTCGGTACGGCCGTCGCCCCCGCCGACGACCTGATCGTGCCCCTCGCCGACGGACCGGCGCCGCTGTTCCTGGTGCACCCGCAGGGCGGCGACGTCTGCTGCTACCTCCACCTGGCCCGGCGGCTGGCCGGCGAGGTCGCGGTGCACGGCATCGAGTCGGTCGGCTACAACACCGATGACCGTCCGCTGGAGACGATCGAGGCGATGGCCGAGCGCTACCTGGCCGAGCTGGCCAAGGTGGCGCCCAGCGGCCCGTACCGGCTGGCGGGCTGGTCGTTCGGCGGCAACGTCGCGTTCGAGATCGCCGCCCGGCTCGAAGCCGCCGGCGAGCGCGTCGGCTTCCTGGGCGTCATCGACGCGCGGGCGTTCGGCCAGGAGCGGCTCGACGCCTGGTTCCAGGAGTACGACGAGATGCGCCGCTTCGGCATGATCGCCGAGGTGCCCGCCGGCGATCTGGACGACCTCGACGGCGCCGAGGAGCAGGAGGCCCTGGCGATCCTGCTGCGCGACGCCCGCCGCAAGGACAAGGTGCCGTCGCGGGCGGACACGGCGACCCTGCGCCGGATGGTGGCGGTCTTCACCCAGAACGGGCGGGCGGCCGACTCGTACGCCTCCCGGCACGTCATCGAGGCGCCGATCCACCTCTTCAAGGCCACCGACCGGCACCCGACGCTCACCAACCCCGACGTCCGGCAGGCGTCGTGGCAGGCCCGTACGCGCGGCGCCGTACACGTGCACGACGTGCCCGGCACCCACCACGACCTGGTCTACCCGCCCAGCGTCGACGCCCTGGCCGCCGCGTTCCGCGACGCGTTGCTACGCCGGCACTAGGACGGGTGGACGGTCCATCGCCCGTAGGGAGCGCATCCGCAGCGAGACCAGGACCAGCAGCAGGTAGGCGCCGCCGAAGAGGAGCAGCGTCCAGCGCAGACCCAGGGTGTCGAGGGTCCACCCGGCCAGCAGGACGCCGATCGGGGCGCCGCTCATCGCCATGGCCGTACCGACGCTGATCACACGGCCCTGCGACGACTCCGGTACGTGTTCCAGCGTCACCGTCGTCAGGACCGGGTTGAGCGGGCCCGCCGCCAGGCCCAGCAGCAGGCACAGGGCCGTCATCACCGCCGGGCCCGGGAGCACGCCCATCGTCATGCGCAGCGCGCCCAGCAGCACGAAGCAGCCGAGGAGGGTCCAGCGGCGGCTCGCCCGGCGGATCAGCGGATAGCCGAACGTGCCGGCGATGGCGCCCAGGCCGGACGCGCCGATGAACCAGCCGAGGTAGCGGCCGTCGCCGAGGTGCTCGTGGGCGAAGTAGGGCAGGATCACCGGCGTGAAGGCGTCGTCGAGCAGGTTGGTGACGAACACGAACACGGTCATCGCCAAGATGACCGGCAGGGCCCGCAGCGCCGCCAGGCCGCCGCGCAGCGTCGGCTTCTCGCCCGTACGGCGGGGCGCGACGGCGGGCACGCCCGCCGTGACCAGCAGCGCGGCCAGCAGGAAGCTGGCGCCGTCGATGTAGAGCCCCGTCGCCGCACCCGACCACACGACCAGCAGGGCCGCCATCGGGGCGCCGATCATCAGTCCGAGGCGAGGGGCCGCCTGGTACCACGACGTGACCGTGGCGAGGCTGCGCCCGGCGCCCTCGGCGAGCGGCCTCAGCAAGGTCATCCGCGCCGCAGCCGCCGGGGTGGACACGACCGTACGCGCGAAGAGCAGCACGAACAGGACGGGGAGGGGAAGCCCGGTGGTCTCGGCCAGCAAGGGCACCACGGAGATCACGACACCGGAGGCGAGGTCGGAGGCGATGCTCATGGTGCGCCCGCCGAGCCGGTCGACCCAGACCCCGCCGACCGCACCGGCGAAGATCAGCGGCACCGTGGAGGCGAACGCGGCGACCCCGGTGGCGAGTGGACTGCCGGTGCGCTCCAGTACGTAGAGCGGCACGGTCACGACGGTCACCGCGTTGCCGATCGCCGATGCGTATTGCGCGATGATCATCAGCATCAGCGATCGCATGCGCCGAACTTTACGACATTTCGGGTGAGTGCCGGTTCCGGCTCAGTAATGGTCCGCGAGACGGTGACGTCGCTGCCATCTGATCCAGGTCGATATACGAACGCTCTCGTTAAATGCGGCCTGCCGCGCCGGCGCCTTTCTCAGAGACGAGGAGTCCGGCCATCGTGAGGTCGACGAGGCGGTCGGCCTGCTCCTTGGACATCTGTTCACGGATCCAGGCGGCGGCGTTCATCAACGCGAAGATGTCCGTGCCGGTCGCGTCCCGGCGGAGGACGCCGGCCTCGCGGGCATTGGCGACCAGCCGGTCGCCGATGCCGGTCATCCGTACGCATGATCGGTGAAGCTCGGAGGACTCATCGTCGGCGCCCTCGGCCAGAAGGGCGGCCAGGCCCTGGTAGGCGCCGGCGTGTTCGATGACGAGGCGCACCCATTCGGTGAGCGCCTCCGCCGCGGAAGGGCCTGTCGAGCAGTTCTTCTCCGCGGTCGAACAGCTCCTCGTTGCGCCGTCCCAGCAGTGCGCCGACGAGCGCGCGCCGTGTCGGGAAGTGCGCGTAGAGGGTGCCGGTCGCGACGCCGGCCCGGCGGGCGATCCCCTCCAGCGAGGCGTTCGTTCCCTGCTCGCGGAACGCCGCGCCGGCCTCGGCCAGGAGCCGTTCGCGGTTTCGCCGCGCGTCGGCCCGCGGCCGTCGCACCGATCCGGTCATCCGTCCTCCGGTCAGGTCGAGGGTGCCTCATGATAGCTTTCCTGAGGCACCCTCAAGTTATCTTTCGCGGCTCAGGAGAGAAAATGATCTTGGTGACCGGCGCCACCGGCTCCATCGGGAGACCGCTCGTACGCCTCCTCCAAGAGGCAGGGGCCGCCGTGAAGGCGCTGGTTCGCGATGAGGCCAAGGGCCGCGCGCTCGGCTGCGACGTCGCCCTCGGCGACTTCGACGATCCCGGTTCGATCGTCACGGCTCTCGAAGGCGTCGACCGCCTGTTCCTCAACGGCGCCGGCGCCCAGCCGGTGGACGGGGAACAGCCGATGATCCGCCAGCAGAAGGCCGTCATCGACGCGGCGCGGAAGGCCGGCGTGGAAAGGATCGTGAAGGTCTCGGTCTGGCACGCACGCGAGGGCGGACGGCTCGCCGAAGGCGCGCACTGGGAGATCGAGCGGCACCTGAAGGAATCAGGTCTGCGCTGGTCACTCCTGCGGCCGAGCAGCTTCATGCAGAACTTCCTCACCGGGGCCGGTTCATTCACCGCCGACGGGAATTTGATCGGCTCCCATGGAGCCGCCCCGGTCTCTTATGTCGACTGCGAAGACATCGCGGCCTGCGCGGCCACCCTGCTGACAGGCCCGTACGGGAACGGCGAGACATTCGTTCTCACCGGCCCGGAAGCCCTCACCCAGGCACAGATCGCCGAGAGACTCTCAGCGGCGTTGGAGCGCGAGATCCGCCACGTCGATCTGCCGCCGGAAGAGCTCGCCACCACCCTGAGATCCCAGGGCCTCCCCTCGTCCTTCGCCGACGACGTCGCCGCGCTCTCGAAGGACGTGGCCAACGGTTCCCTGGCCGCCACGACGTCGGCCGTACACGATCTCACCGGCCGCCCAGCCCGTACGTTCGACGCCTTCCTGGCCGCCGGCCATCAGGCCTCCTGCGATCGGCGCCCCACTGAGCCACAGGCCCGGCCCCGGCAGGGGTGACCCCGGGGCGGATCACGGCCGTACCAGGTCGTCGGCGGCGTCGAGGCGCTCCCGGAGTAAGAATGGCATTTCGGCCCGGCGTTAACATGTGTTATGGCTACGGGCCTTGGAACGAGGTTGCAGCGGCGCAAACGCCCCTCACCCGTGCTCGGACTTCTGGTCGCGATCCTGTGCATCGCCGCGGAGACCTCCGTGGCCAGCGTGCTTCCTCCGCTTACTCCCGTGGAGTCGGCGGACGTGGTGTACCTGCTCGGGGTCGTGGCCGTCGCGTCCGTGTGGGGGCTCGGGGCCGGGCTCACGATGGCGGTGGCCAGCACCGTCGCGTTCGACCTGTTCCTTCTGCCGCCCGCGTGGACCGTACGGCCGTACAAGGGCGAGTTCCTGGCCGTACTCGGGATCTTCCTCGCCATCGCCCTGCTGTCGTCCACCCTCACCAAGCTGGCCCGGCTGCTGACCATCGAGTCCGACGCGCGCCAGCAGGCCGATCTGTCCGTCGACCTGGCCCGGATGATGCTGCGTGCGCCTGATCTTGCGACGACCCTTCCGGCCGCGTCCCAACGGCTGGCGCGGGCTCTGGGGCTGCGGTCGGCGTCGATCGAACGTGGGGCGGTCCCGTCCGACGAGCGGCACGAGGCGTTCCCGCTGCACGGCAACGGCACGCTCCTCGTGCCGGCCGGCCTGACGAGGCCGACGCTGCGCCGGGTGCGGGAGCGGGTGGTGCCCTCGCTCCAGGTCCTGCTGCAGGCCGCCGGGGAACGCGAGGACGTCGCGCTCGCCCTGCGCGGCAGCCGCGACGAGCTTCGCCGTATCGCGGACGGGCAGAGCGCTCTGCGTCGTCTGGCGACGCTGGTGGCGCTCGCGGTCCCGCCGACCGAGGTCCTCGACGCCTTCGCGCGGGAGATGGGGTCCGTCCTCGGAGCGCGGCACACCGTGGTGGCCCGGTACGAGGCGGACGGCGCGGCGAACTCCGTCGGCGCGTGGAAGGCCGAGGACTTCCAGGGCGCCCTGCCCGCGGGCTCGCACTGGCAGCTCGAGAAGGGCACCGTCTCGGAACTGGTGTGGCGTACGGGCCGCCCGGGGCGGGTCGAGGCGTATGTGGGAAACGGGGAGATGGTCACCAGGCTGCGCGATCATGGAATCGTCTCCTCCGTCGGCTGCCCGATCACGATCGGCGACTCCCTCTGGGGTGTGGCGATCGCGTCGTCGAGCACGCCCGAACGACTCGCCGAGGACACCGAAGAACGCATGCTCGACTTCACCGAACTCGCCGCCACCGCCATCGCGAACGCCCAGAGCCACGCCGACCTGATCGCCTCCCGCGCTCGCGTGATCGACGCCGCCGACCAGAGCCGCCGCCGTATCGAGCGCGACCTGCACGACGGCACGCAGCAGCGCCTGATCACGATCGGCCTGGAGATACGCGCGATCGAGGCCGACCTGCCGCCGGAGATGGAACCGCTCAGGGACCAGATGGCCCGCGCGGTCCGCTCCCTGCAGGAGGCCCTCGCGGACCTGCAGGAGATCTCACGGGGCCTGCATCCGGCGATCCTCGCGAAGGGCGGTCTCAGCCCCGCCCTCACCACCCTCGCCCGCCGCTCCCCCATCCCGGTCGAACTCGAGATGCCCACCGGCCGCCGGCTGGGAGAACGCCTCGAAGTGACCATCTACTACGTCGTCTCCGAGGCGCTGACGAACGCGGCGAGGCACTCCCAGGCCTCCGTGGTGCGCGTGACCCTGACGGTCAGCGAGCCGCTCATCCGGCTCTCGGTCGCCGACGACGGGATAGGCGGCGCGGACCCCGCCCTCGGTTCCGGGCTCACCGGCCTCATCGACCGCGTCGAGGCCATCGGGGGGAGGCTGGAGGTCGTGGACACGACCGGGGGCGGGACCACGCTGATCGCCGAAATCCCGACCGGTATATCTCAGCGACCACTTTCGCTGGCGGGCTACTGAACGGGTCCGGGAAGACCTCGGCGTCGGCCTACCTACGGGCCGGGCGGCGTCTGCGGGTCAGCCAGACCAGGCCGGCCCCCAACAGCGCGGCCACGGTTCCCGTCACCGCCCCGGCGATCACATTGTTGCCGGTGAAGGGCAGAAATCCGTGGCGCGTACGGCCGTGGCCCGCGCGGCCGTGACCCGCGCGGCCGTGGCCCGGTGACACGTGGTCGCCGAGGCCGCCCTGGGGCGCCAGGTGGCGGGCATGACCTCCGGTGTGGTCGCGGAGATCGTAGGCGTGGTGGTTCCCCTCGTGGCCGTGTGCTCGGGTGTGGGACGAGCCGTGGGTTCCGCTGCCGATGTCGCCTGAGACATCGGACGACGAGCTGTTCTGCGCGGTCGCTTCCTGGCCTGGACGCGGCACGGGCAGCACACGCACCTGGACCGACGACGAGTCGCCGGGCGCCCTGGACGGGTCTCGGTGACCGTCCGCTCCGCCCACCGGCGCGGTCGCGCAGAGCGCGGCCAGAGCCGCGGCTTCCACTGCTAGCAGAGCCGACAGCCGACGACCACGCATCGCGTACCCCCCAAATTGGCAAAAGAAATGGCCCGGCAGACGGCAGCACAGCGGGCTGATACAGCTTTACCCATTTCGTCGCGGGCAGCACCACGACCAGAAACAACGACGAGTGTTTGACTTCCATAAGGCTCGGATAAATACCGTCCGTGATCATCGTGGGGCGGGCTGCCGCCCTTTCGGCATTACCTGTCTGCTATGCGCCCAGGTGCCCATCGCGATAGCGCGGCCATCGCCCGGTTTCTCCCTTGCAGTGACTCCGACCAGGCTTGTCGTGCCCGCGGGCGCCAGCGAGGCCGTACAGCGGTTCGTCGTGTCCAATGGAGGCCGGGAGCCTTTCACGGTCACCGTCGACAAGGCCGATTTCACCGCAAGTGAGAATGGTGCGCTCGCCTTCCGGCCTGATGCTCCTTATGCGGCTGCGGAGTGGGTCCGTGTCACTCCGAGACGATTTACGATGCTGCCCGGCACTACCCGCAACGTTACTTTCCGGATCACCCTCCCCGACAAGGCGGAACCGGGCGATCATCAGCTCGCCCTCATTTTCAAGGTCCCCGCGCGCGGCAACGCGGCGAACATCAGGATCAACCGTGGGATCGCCACGCCCGTGTTCATCGCGGTCCCGGGTGGCATCGATGACGAGACGAGGGTCGACGGCGTGGAAGCGCCCGGGTTCGCGCTGCACGGGCCGATCGCGATCACCACCCGGGTCAGCGACCGGGGCACCGTGCACCGTGACTTCCGTGGCAAGGGGCGGCTGCGAGTCGAGGCCGGCGGGGGTGGTGTCGCGTTCCCCGACTTCACCGTGTTGCGCGGCTCCACGCGCCAGGTCACGACCCACTGGAACCCGCCGCTGATGTGCGTCTGTCACGCCACCGTCGCGGTGCGGGGCGCGCACGGCACCCGGAGCGCCGCCACCGTACGGATCATCGTCCTCCCGGTTCATCTGCTGGCGGCCGGCCTCGCGGCCGGCCTGGTCCTGCTCCTGGGCGCGAAGTTCACGCGACGCCGTTATCGGGCGAGGGTCCTCGCCGCGGCCACCGCGCTCAACGCGAAAGACGACGATGTCTAGAGTCCTGCGCGTCGCCCTCGCCGCGCTCGTCGGCGTCGCCGGCGGCCTCCCCGCCACCGGACTGGCGCCGCTGCCCTCGTTCGCCGCGGGCACCGTCCTGTTCAACCAGCCGTTCAAGAACAACACGGTGGATCCGGCGTACCCCGTGAGCCTGCCGGCGCTGCCGGCCGGCGCGGCGGGGACCAACAGCGCGTGCCTGACCGCGTCCGGCAATCCCACCGGCACGGGACTGCACAGCTGCGCCACCAACACCGACGCGCCCGGCCTGGGGACACTGCGCCTGTCCAACACCTCGTTGTTCCAGGAGGGCGGTCTGTTCGGCGCCACCAGTGTGCCGACGTCGCAGGGCCTCGACGTGACGTTCAACGCCTACCAGTACGGTGGCACGGCCGCCGACGGGCTGGCCTTCGTGGCCGCCGCGGTGGACCCGGCGAACCCGCTGCCACCGGCGAACATCGGACAGCCCGGCGGGGCGCTCGGTTACTCCGCGACCCATACCCTCGCCGGTCTGGCCAACGCCTACCTCGGCGTCGGGTTCGACGTGTTCGGCAACTTCAGCAGCAGCACCTATGAGGGCAACGGGTGCACGGACCCGCCGTACATCAGCACCACGGGGAAGGTCCCCGGTCAGGTCGTCGTACGCGGTCCCGGAGCGGGCACCGCCGGATACTGCGCGATCAACAGCACCGCCACCACGACGACCTCGCCGGTGGTGCCGTTGCGCGGTACGACGCGGGCGACCTCCGTGGTCCCGGTGGAGGCGATCCTGAACCCGACGGGGGCGACCTTCGTATCGGCGTCGGGCATCAGCGTGGCGGCCGGCACGTACAAGATCGTGTTCACGCCGGTGGGGTCGTCGACGCCCAGGGTCCTCTCGGGCACGCTGCCGACGGTCTCGTCGACGCTGTATCCGTCGTCGACCTGGCTGAACGCCAACGGCATCCCGCGCCAGCTCGCGTTCGGCTGGGTGGGATCCACCGGGTCGATCACCGACTTTCACGAGGTCGACAACACCAAGGTCGTCAGCTTCAACGCCGTCCCGGACCTGAACATCGTCCAGACCAGCTTCAACGGCTCGTCGCCGCAGCCGGGTGACCCGGTGACGTACTCGGTGACCCCGAGCGTCGCGGCGGGTACGGACGAGACCTCCCCGGTCTCGGTGACCGAGACGGTGCCGGCCGGTGTGGTGCCGGTCGGGGCGTTCGGGACGGGCTGGGTCTGCGCGGCCCCGGTCGGACAGAAGATCACCTGCACGAACAGCAACGCGCCCTTCGTCGCGGGGACGAGTCTGCCCAAAATCACCGTGGTCGGCATCGTCACCGGTAGCAGCGTCACACCGACGTTGATCCAGACGGGATCCACGGTCACGGCGTCCTCGATCGACGGCAACCCCGGCATCGCGACGACGACCACGGCCGGTGTGATCCCGGCGGCGCCGTCCGGCATCACCGTCACCCCGGCGAGCAGCACGATCGCCGGCGGGATCGCGGTGACGGTCGGCGGGAGCAACCTCACCGGCGCGACCGCGATCGAGATCGGCACCCCCGCCGAGCAGCAGGCGGGTACGCCCGCGGTCCTGCTGCCGTGCCAGTCGGGGCCGGCCGCCGGCTGCTTCACCGTCAACCCGGACGGGACGCTGAGCATCTCCTCGATGCCCTCACGCACGTCGGCGGCGGCGGTGACCGTGACCGTCGTGACCTCAGGCGTCGCCGGATCGGCGGCCTACGTCTACACCGACAAGCCGGCGGCGCCGGCCGCTCCCACGGCGACGGCGGGCGTCGCCGCCGCCACGGTGACCTGGACGGCCCCGGCGAGCAACGGAAGCCCCATCACCGGATACACCGTGACCCCCATCCGCAACGGCGTCGCCCAGACCCCGCTGAGCTTCGACGCCTCCACCACCACGCGTACGCTGACCGGGCTCACGGTCGGCGCGTCGTACACCTTCACCGTCACCGCGACGAACGCGCTCGGCACCAGCGCGGCGAGCCCGCAGTCGAACGCGGTCGTCCCGTACACGGTGCCGGGCCAGCCGGTCATCACCGCGGCGACCGCGGGCGACTCCTCCGCGACGCTGACCTGGACGGCTCCGTCCAACGGAAGCAGTCCGATCACGGGGTACGTCATCACGCCCTACATCGGCGCGGTGGCGCAGACGCCGCAGACCTTCACCGGCACCGCCACGACCCGGACGGCCACCGGCCTGACCCCCGGGATCGCCTACACGTTCACCGTGACCGCGCAGAACCTCGCGGGTCTCGGCCCGCCGTCCGCGCGCTCGGCCGCCGTCACCCCGAACGCCTCGCCGACGCTGACGTTCGGGCCACCGCCGGCCGGTCAGGTCGCGGTGCCCTACAGCGACCCCCTGACCGTCTCCGGAGGCACAGCCCCGTACGTGTGGTCGATCAGCTCCGGAAGCCTGCCGCCGGGCCTGAGCCTCAACCCGTCGACGGGCCTGCTGTCCGGCACGCCCACCACCGCGGGCAGCTACCCGTTCACGGTGAAGGTCACCGACGCGAGCAACCAGAGCGACACCAGGTCCGCCACGATCACGATCGCGGGCGCGCCGACACTGACGTTCGGGCCACCGCCGGCCGGTCAGGTCGGGGTGGCCTACAGCGACCCTCTGACCGTCTCCGGAGGCACGGCCCCGTACGTCGTGGTCGATCAGCGCGGGCAGCCTGCCGCCGGGCCTGAGCCTCAACCCGTCGACGGGCCTGCTGTCCGGGACACCGACCACCGCGGGCAGCTACCCGTTCACCGTGAAGGTCACCGACGCCAACAACCAGAGCGACACGAAGGCGACGACGCTGAGCGTCGGCGCCGGGCCGGTGGTCATCACCAAGTCCGCCGACACGACCGCCGCCGCGCCCGGATCGGTGGTCCACTACACGGTCACGGTCCGCAACACCGGGACGAGCGCGTTCAGCGGGGCGAGCTTCACCGACCCGCTGACGGACGTGCTGGACGACGCCGCGTACGGCAACGACGCGGCGGCCACCTCCGGCACCGTCTCCTACAGCAGCCCGACCATCACCTGGAACGGCGACCTCGCCGCCGGCGCCGTCGCGACCATCACATACTCGGTCACGGTCAAGCCGCTGGGATCGGGCAACGGCGTCATGACCAACACCGTCGCCTCGACGACGCTCGGCGCCAACTGCGCGGCAGGCGGGGGCGACGCCAGGTGCACCACGACGGTGAACCTGCTGTCGCTGACGATGACCAAGACCAGCGACGTCGCGACCGCCACTCCGGGCGGCACCGTCCACTACACGGTCACCGTCACGAACACCGGCCAGGCGACGTACACGGGCGCGACGTTCACCGACCCGCTGTCCGGGGTACTCGACGACGCCACGTACGGCAACGACGCGACCGCCACGTCCGGCACGGTCACCTTCAGCGACCCGACGCTGAGCTGGACCGGGAACCTGTCGGTCGGCGGATCGGTCACGGTCACCTATTCGGTGACGGTGAAGTCCCCCGACACGGGCGACAAGAACCTGACCAACACGGTGTCCTCGTCCGGCGCGGGAACCAACTGCCCGGCCGGCGGCACGGACCCGCGCTGCACCGTCTCGGTCACCGCGCTGATCCCGCGGCTGACCATCGCGAGCTCGACGAACGTCTCCACGACCGTCCCGACCGGGGTGGTGCGGTACACGGTGGTCGTCACCAACTCCGGTCAGACCCCGTACAACGGGGCGAACTTCACGTTCTCTCTGGCGGGTGCGCTGGACAACGCGACCTACAACAACGACGCGACCGCCACCAGCGGCAACCTGAACTTCAACCCCGATGGTTCGGTGACGTGGACGGGCGACCTGCCCATCGGCGCGTCGGCGACGCTGACCGCCTCGGTGACGGTGAACAATCCACCGACCGGTGGGCCCACCATGGTCAGCACCATCACCTCGACGACGCCCGGGAACAACTGCCCGGCCGGCGGATCGGATCCCGCCTGTACGACGAGCGTCGCGATCCAGATCCCGCAGCTGACGATCACCAAGACCGCCGACGTCGCGACCGTCACCCCCGGCGGGACCATCACCTACACGGTGACGGCCGCCAACACCGGGCCCACCGCGTACACGGGCGCGTCCTTCACCGACTCACTGGCCGGCGTGCTGCCCGACGCGGTGTACGACAACAACGCGTCCGCCGACTCGGGCACGGTGTCGTACGCCGCGCCGGTCCTGACGTGGACCGGGAACCTGGCCGTCGGCGCCACCGCGACGCTCACCTACTCGGTGACCGTGAAGAACCCCGATCCCGGTGACAAGCACCTGACCGACACCGTCACCTCCTCGACGCTGGGCAACAACTGCCCGCAGGGCGGCACCGACCCGGCCTGCACGGCGCTGGTGACGGTTCTGGTGCCCGCGCTCACCATCACCAAGACGGCCGCCGCTCCCACGACGACGGCCGGCGCGACCGTGCACTACACCGTCGCCGTCACCAACAGCGGGCAGACGCCGTACACGGGTGCGACGTTCACCGACGACCTGTCCGGGGTCCTGGACGACGCGGCGTACGGCAACGACGCCGCCGCGACCTCCGGCACGCTCTCGTACGCCGCGCCGCACCTGACCTGGACCGGGAACCTGGCGGTCGGCGGCACCGCGACCATCACGTACACCGTCACCGTGAGCAGTCCCGACACCGGCGACGGCCTCCTGACCAACGCGGCGACCTCGACCACCCCGGGGAGTGACTGCCCGGCGGCGGGCAACGACTCGCGCTGCTCGGTCACCGTCCGGGTGTCGGGCCTGCTGCTGGCGCAGAGCTACTCCGAGCCGTCGACGACGCCCGGCTCGGTGATCCACCTGACCGCGACGTTCACCAACACGGGCCAGACCCCCTACACGGGGATCAGTGTGTTCGCCAGCTCCGCGAACGTGGTCGACGACGCGACGCCCAACGGCGACCAGGTCGCCTCCTCGGGCACCCTGGTGCTGACCGCCAGCGGCATCACCTGGACCGGTGACATCCCCGTCGGCGGCGTCGTGACCATCACCGGCTCGCTGACCGTGCGGAACCCGGATCCGGGCAACAAGGTCATCACCGGCACCCTCGTGTCGTCCGCGCCCGGGAACAACTGCCCGTCCGGCGGGACCGACCCGCGGTGTACGGCGACGGTGAACGTCCTGCTGCCCGCGCTGTCGTTCACCAAGACCGCCGACACGGCCACGCAGGTCCCCGGCGGAACCATCCACTACACGGTCGTGGTCCACAACACCGGGCAGACGCCGTACACCGGGGCCACCGCGACCGACGACCTGTCGGGCGTGCTGACCGACGCGGTGTACGGCGGTGACGCCTCGGCGACCTCCGGCACGGTCTCCTACGCCGCCCCCACCCTGACCTGGACCGGCGATCTGGCGGTCGGGGCGAGCGCGACCATCACCTACTCCGCCACCGTGAACAACCCCGACACGGGCAACAAGACGCTGCTCAACACGATCGTCTCGAACGAGGTGGGCAGCACCTGCCCGCCGAACAGCGGTAACCCGGCCTGTACGTCGAACGTCACCGTACTGACCCCGGCACTGACCATCGCCAAGACCGCGAGCGTCCCGAACACGACCGAGGGCTCGACCGTCACGTACACGGTCACCGTCACCAACAGCGGGCAGACGCCGTACACGGGCGCGACCTTCACCGACGACCTGTCCGGGGTACTCGACGACGCGGCGTACGGCAACGACGCCGCCGCGACCTCCGGCACGCTCTCGTACGCCGCGCCGCACCTGACCTGGACCGGGAACCTGGCGGTCGGCGACACCGCGACCATCACCTACACCGTCACCGTCGACAACCCGTCTCCGGGCGACGAGAGCCTGGTCAACACCGTCACGTCGGCGACCACCGGCAGTAACTGCCCGCCGGCCGGCAGCGACTCACGCTGCACCGCCACCGTCCCGGTCACCGGCACCAGCCAGCTGACGTTCACCAAGACCGCCGGGGCGGCCTCGACGACCAGGGGCGCGGTCGTGTCGTACACGATCACCATCGCCAACTCGGCCGCCACGCCCTACCTGGGGGCCACCTTCAACGACCCGCTGACGTCGGTGCTGGACGACGCCACGTACGGCAACGACGCGGCGGCCTCCTCCGGCGTCGTCTCCTACACCAGCCCGAATCTGACCTGGTTCGGGAACGTGCCGGCCACCGGGTCGGTCACCGTCACCTACTCCGTCGCCGTGCACGCGACGAAGACCGGCGACGACATCCTGGCCAACACGCTGTCCTCGACGTCGGCCAGCGGGAACTGTGCCTGCCGCGGGCACCGACCCGCGCTGCTCGGCGCAGGTCACCGTGTCGGAACTGACCATCACCAACAGCGCGGACGTGACCACCACGACGCCGGGCGGCGACCGTGAACCTGACCGGTACGTTCACCAACACCGGCCAGACTCCGTACAACGGTGATCAGCGTGCCTGCTCACCGGCGGCGACCTGCTCGACGACGCGACGCCCAACGGCGACGACGCCGCCAGCTCGGGCACCCTGTCGTCCGTGCCGGGCGGGCTGACCTGGACCGGCAACATCCCGTCGGGCGGCACCGTCACGGTGACCTCCTCCTTCACCGTCAACAACCCGGACACTCGGCAACCACCACATCGTCACGCACATCGTCTCCGACACGGCCGGCAGCACCTGCCCGACCGGCGGCGAGCGACCCGCGGTGCACCGCCGACGGTCGACGGTGCTGACACCCGCGCTGGCCATCACCAAGACCGCCGAGTACGCCCGCGACCGTGCCGGGTGGCACGGTCGGATACACCATCACCGTCCACAACACCGGCCAGACGCCGTACACCGGCGTCTCGGTCACCGACCCGCTCGACCGGCGTGATCGACGAGGCGGCCTACAACAACGACGCCGCCGCCACCTCCGGCGCCGTGTCCTACAGCGCCCCGACGCTGACCTGGACCGGCGACGTCGCCGTCGGCGCGACCGTGACCATCACCTACTCCGTCACCGTCGACTACCCCGGCGATGGGCGGCAAGCTGCTGGCCAACACCGTCTCGTCCAGCGCGCCGGGAAGTACGTGTTCGCCGTCGGGGAGCACCGCCGCCTGCACCGCGAACGTCGCGATCCTGACGCCCGCGCTCACGCTCACCAAGACGGCCGACACGGCCACGACGACGCCCGGAGGTGTCGTCCACTACACGGTGACGGTCACGAACACCGGGCAGACGCCGTACGCGGCGGCGTCCTTCAGCGACTCGCTCGCGGCCTGCTGGACGACGCCGCGTACGGCGAACGACGCGGCCGCGACGTCGGGAGGCGTCAGCTACTCCGCGCCGACGCTGACCTGGACGGGCGCCCTCGCGCCGGGGGCGACCGCGACCATCACGTACTCGGTCACCGTCGACAAGCCGGATACCGGGGACAAGCTACTGGTCAACGCGCTCACCTCGACCGCGCGCGGGGAACAACTGCCCGGCGGGCGGTCAGCGATCCCCGCTGCGGGAGTACGGTCCGCGTCTCGGCTCTCACGATCGCCTCGTCGACGGACGTGAACACCACGATCCCGACCGGGGTCGTCCACTACACCGTCACGATCACCAACTCGGGGCAGACGCCGTACACGGGGGCGACCTTCACCCTCGACCTCGAAGGCGTGCCGGACAACGCGACGTACAACAACGACGCCACCGCGACCAGCGGCAACGTCAACGTCACCGCGGACCGATCGGTGAACTGGACAGGTGACCTCGCCGTCGGGGCGACCGTGACGCTGACCGCCTCGGTGACGGTCGAACGACCCGCCGGCGGGCGGGCCCACGCTGACCAGTACGGTCACCTCCGCCACGCCCGGCGGCAACTGCCCGGCCGGCGGGACCGACCCGGCCTGTTCGACGAGCGTCGCGATCCAGATCCCGCAGCTGACGATCACCAAGACCGCCGGCACGTCCACGGTCACCCCCGGAGGGACGGTCACGTACACGTTCGTGATCGCCAACACCGGCCCGACCGCGTACACCGGGGCCACGGTCACGGACCCGCTCTCCGGAGTGCTGCCCGACGCCGACTACGACAACGACGCCGCGGCGTCCTCGGGCGCCGTGTCGTACGCCGCGCCGACCCTGACGTGGACCGGTGACCTGGCGATCGGTGCCACCGCGACGGTCACCTACTCGGTGACGGTGAAGAACCCCGACCCGGGCGACAAACAGATGACCAACACGGTCAGCTCGACGGCGCTCGGCAACAACTGCCCGGCCGGCGGGACCGACCCGGCGTGCACCGCGCATGTCACCGTGCTGGTGCCGCAGCTCACGATCGCCAAGACGGCCGACGCCGCCGAGGTCGTCGCCGGCGGCACCGTGAACTACACGATCACCGTCACGAACACGGGCCAGACGCCGTACACCGGCGCCACGCTCACCGACCCGCTGACCGGGGTCCTGGACGACGCGACGTACGGAAACGACGCGTCAGCTACCTCCGGCACCGTGACGTACAACGCTCCGAACCTGACCTGGACCGGCGACCTGGCGATCGGAGACGCCGCGACCATCGCGTACTCGGTGACCACCCTGCCGTCCGGCGGCGGTGACCACAGCCTTCTCAACACCGTCGTGTCGCCGACGGCGGGCGCCAACTGTCCCGTCGGCGGTCTCGACGCGCGCTGCGGGACGACCGTGGCGGTCACCGCCGTGAGCCTCGTGCTGACGGACCTCACATCGGCCTTCACGCTCGCCGGGAGCCCGAACACCACGACGTCCCAGGACGGCGCGGTGACGATGACCGTCGTCACGAACAGCCCCGGCGGCTACAACGTCACGGTGAAGTCGACCACGCCCCAGCTGACCTCGCCGGCGACGGGCGCCGACATTCCGATCAACGACCTTCGCGTACGCGAGACGGGTACCACGCCGTACCAGCCGCTGTCGTCCAGTGTTCCGGTCATCACCCACACCCAGACCGTGCCGTCCGCGCAGAACGGCGATCCACTCAGTAACGACTATCAAGCACAAATCCCCTTTGTCCCCTCCGGCCGATATTCCGCAACCCTCGATTACATCGCCACCGCTCAATAGGAAAGGGAGAATTCATGTCGTCACTGAGAATGCGCGGGGTGTACCTGTGCCTCGTCGCCGCCGCGGCGGCGAACGCCGTCGGCGCCAGCACACCGGCGCTCGCGGACACCGCCGCGGGCACCACCACGGCGAACGTCGAGGTGACGTCGTCGATCACGCTGACGGACCTCACGCCGTCGTTCACGCTGACCGGCGCGCCCGGGACCACGCCGACCACCGGCGCCAACCCGGTGACCATGACGGTCACGACCAACAACTTCGCCGGCTACAACGTCACCGTCGTACCGGACGCCGTGAACCTCACGCCCGCCGTAGCCGGGAACACCGACGTCATCCCGTCCAACGACCTGGAGGTCGACGGCCCGGCACAGGCGGGGACCTACACGCATCTGGCGTTCGGAGCGCCGCTCATCGTGGCCACCAAGGCATCGGCGTCCGCGCCGGCGGGCGACTCGATCACCAACAATTACCGGATCACGATTCCCTTCGTACGGCCCGACACGTATTCCGGCACGCTTGATTACGTGGCCACGACGCTGTAATTGATTCTCACTATGATTCTTCGAATTCAACGGGCCGGCCGTACGCGGAATCACCACCTGTGCGCGATGCTGGCCGTCGCGCTCGTCACCGCGCCGGGTGGTGCCGCACACGCTGCCGGCAAGCCTCGCCGGCCGGTCGCGCTGCGCATCGGCATCTCCGACGGTCACACCGGCGTACGCGCGGGCGACCGGCTGACGTACGTCACCGAGGTGAGCAACACGGGGAACACCAGGACTCCGGACCTGCTGCTCACCCAGACGCTGACACCTGGCCTCAAGCTCGTGTCGTCGAGCCCTCGCGGGAGGTTCTCCGGAGGGCGGGTGATGTGGAACAAGGCGCTGCCCATGGGCGGAAAGGGTCGTTTCAGCGTGACCGTGGACGTCGGGCGACCGGCCGCACACCAGCAACGCCTCGCCGCGGTGGCGTGCGCCTCCACCACGACCGACAAACGGCCGATCGTGTGCGCCAGCCATCTGGACCTCCTGCGGACGGCCGCTCCCGTCAAGTCTTCGAGACGGCCGTCCACGCTGCCGATCTGGGGAGCCTCCGGGGCCGGCGGCGTGGTTCTGGGCGGTCTCCTGTGGCTTGTGCTGCGTCGCAGGAGGTCGACGACCGGCTAGCGTCCAGCTCGGGACATACGGCAAAGAACGGGCAATCGTTTGGGTCTTGCCCTGTTTGCCGGGTGCACGGAATTCACCCCAGGGGTATGCATACCAGGTCTTCGTCAAGTTGCAGAACGGAACCGAGCGCTGATCTAGGTGAGCCGAACGGAGAATGGTGAATGTTCTGTAAGCCTGCAACGAAGCCGTCATGCCACGGGGCAAAGAACGCGCGGCGCCTGAGCGTCTCCGCGACAGCGGTCGTACTGGCCGGCTGCTGCGTCGCGCCGCCCGCCGAGGCCACCGCGTCGACGACGCCGTTCGGAAAACTCGGAAGCCACGGGGATGACTTCGGGAACGGCTCCCACAACATGAATCAGATCACCATCAACAGCCCGGTCATCAGCCGCGGCATCCAGCACTCCAGCGACGGCACCATTCGCGGCAAGAACTACAAGCAGAACGCTATTTGCCGAAAAAGGCGCTTCAACTGCACGATCATCCAAAAGATCGGCGTGACGTAGCCACGCCCTCGGCACCCGCGTGGCGTTCGGATGGGTGTACACAGGAGATGAGGGGTGTTCGACCTGCCTGGAGGTGACGGGCGGGGCTGGTGGGGGTGCCGGATGAGGGCAGAGAACGTACGGCCGGGCAGGGATCCGCCCGTCCACGCCGAAACAGTCCACGAGAGCGAACGGACGCGTGTCACGCGCCTCGTCCTCGACGGACGTCCCGTCGCGCGCAAGGAGCCCCTGGGGGCGGACGCGCTGTCGCGGCTGCGGCATGAGCTGGTGATCCTTGAGCGGCTGCGCGGCGTCGAGGGAGTCGCCCACGCGCTGGAGACGCCACGGTGTCCCGGGTCGATCATGATGGCGGACGCCGGTGAGGTGAACCTGGCGGAGTCGGCGAAGCCGCTGGCGGTCGACGAGCTGATCAGGCTGGCCGTGGGGCTGGCGCGGGCGGTGGCCGGGATGCACCTGCGGGCCAGGCGGTGCACCCGCAGCATGACGATCACGGTGAGGTCGAGCGGCTGGTGCGCCCGGCCGCGGTGGACCTCGACCGTGTCCAGGCCGCGTTCCGCGAACGCCTCGATGAGGTTGCCGACCGGGATGAGCTGCAGGTGCTGCGGCTGGAACCAGCAGTGCCACCACCGTCCCGCGATCCGGCCGACCGGCCATTCGGGGTCGGGGACCTCGATGAGCAGGTGCCCGCCGGGCGGCAGCACCGTGGCCGCGGCGTCCAGCTCCGCGTACGGGTCGACGGTGTGCTCCAGGTAGTGGTGCATGCTCACGACGTCGTACGCGCCGGCGAGCCCGTCGGCCATCTCGGTGAAGAAGCCGAGGTGGCCGCGGTCGAGCCAGGCGCGCGGCACCGCGTGCCCGCCCAGCATCCGGGCCCGGTCACGGTAGTGCGGCGCGCCGAGCCGGAAGCCGCGCTCCACCTCGCCGCCACCGTTGCCGTCGTAGAACTCCTTGTAGGGGAAGGTCAGCCCCGCGTCGCTCAGCCGGGGATTCTGGAAGACGTGCCCGCAGGAGCCGCAGCGGTCGAGGTTGAAGACGCCGGGCCGGTGGTGCTGCATGTCCTCGCTGGTGATCAGCGGTCGCAGCTCGACGTCGCCGCACCAGGGGCAGTCGGCGCGGCGTGGTTCGTAGAACCGGTCCACGCCGTCGGCGAGGTCGGCGGCGAACTCCTCACGCAGCCGGGGCAGGTCAGGGTCGGGCTCGTCGGCCGCGACACCCCACCGCCGCCCGAGAACGACACCGGCCGCGAACGCGCCAAGACCGATGATGTTGCCACTCAGGTACGTGGGCAGGTCACTCAGCCAGCGCCGCCGCAGACTCACCCGCCGATCCCGGACCGTACGATCGACCGGCTCGATCGCGGACGTGACGACGACGTCGGTCGCCGTCGGCGCGTACCGCTTGAGCCGTCTGGTGAGCGCGTCCATCTCAGCGGCACTCAGCCCACTGAACCACGCCAGCCCGGCGCGCCCGGCCACGCCGGCGGAGACCACGAGCGCGTGCCCGCCGCCCTCCCCCAGAGCCAGCCGCGCTTTCCGGTACGACGCCGGGTCGAGGCGGCGCGCGAGCTCCATCGCACGAAGCGAGTCCAGACCACGCGGCACCAGATCGAGCACCTCCAGCCCTTCACGCCGCGCGTACGCGACGGCGGCCCGCCGCGTAGCCTCGTCAAGCTCGACACCGGCGACCGCGACGACGTGGTGAGTACCGGCGAGCGGCTCCTGAGAGGGCGCCAACGTGGGCAGACGCCCGACCCGTCTTCGCCGCCACAACGCGTCAGCGACGAACCCGGCCGCGACGACGTCCATGACGCGTTCCGCCTTCATGACACACCCCCGGTTACCTTCCGAGGTTTTAGTATCACTTTCCGTTGTCATGGCCGACGAGGGGATACGGCCACGTTCGCGTCACCCCACGAAACCACGAGGCTTGCTCCACTGCTGCTCAGGCCCTGATCACGACGTACGGGTAGCCGTCGGGACGCGACCTTCTCGGCGAAGCGCCTGTCCGGGGAACGTTGCGGATCGGCACAATGGCGACGTGGATGCGATGTATTCGCGCGGCATTGGCGCGTCGAACGGAACGCCGTTGTGGGCATGTGCCGCGCAGGTGTCGTCTTGACCGCGCGGCCTGACGTCGTCGCCTCCGACACGGCGGTGATCCGGCGGTCGTGGGCGCGATTCGGCAGCGGCGATCCGCTGGAGATACGGCGGCTGCCCGGACGCAGCCATCGGGTGTACGAGTGCGTGGCCGACCGCGGGCCGGCCCTGATCGCCAGGCTGGGCGATGAGCGGAACGTACGTTTCGCCGTGGAGTCCGCACTCATCCGGCACTGCGCCGACGCCGGCATTCCGGTGCCCGTTCTCCGTCACGTCGGCGTCGAGGAGACGACCGATGGCACCGCCGCGCTCATGGTCCAAGAGAAAGCCGCCGGCGAGCCACTGAGCCGCCACGCCCAACGGATGGGTCCGGAACAGGGCGCCGAAGCCGTCGCCAACGTAGGCGAGACACTGGCCGCCATTCACGACGTGCGTACCACCGGATTCGGTCCCCTCGACAGCGAACTCCAGGGTGCGACCACCAGACTGAGCGAATGGTTCATCGACGGACTCGCCGGAAAACTAGCCGACGCACGCCGCATCGAACCCGATGCCGGACCGGTCCTGGACCAGGCGGCAGAACTACTCAGCGCACACCGTGACCTCCTCGACGGCTGCGAGGCCGGCCTGGTCCACGGCGATTTCAGCCCGGACAACGTCCTGGTCGACGAGCACGGTCACGTCACCGCCGTCATCGACTGGGAAGCCGTCAAAAGCGGGCCCCCGGAGATGGACATCGGATGGTGGGACTGTTTCTTCGACACACCCTCGACTCCGGTCGACCGGCTGGTCGAGGGGCACCAACGACACGCGCCCTTCGACCCCGCACGACTCGCCGCCCTTCGACACCTGACCGTGCTACGGATCATGGTCAGCCACTTCTCCTGGAGCCTGTCCGCCGGAGACCCCGGAGGACTCCGCCAAGCCCGCGAACGCCTCACCCGGGAACTGGCCTGACAGTCGGATGCCCGTCGGCGCTTCTCGGCGGCCCGTCGCGGAAGACAGCACTGGCGCGGAATATGACGTTGTTTCCAGCGCGTACCAATGCGTACCAATGCGGCGCCTTAACATGATCCGTCGCTGATCCTGAAGACCTGCTCACCGAGGGTTCAGGATCTCGGTGATGCGGAGGAACCCGTCTTTGCCGTGACCCCGTTCGACGGCGTGCTGCGCCAGGTCCTGGGCCGCGCGCATCACGTCCGCGTCGATGCCGTGGGCCTCGGAGGTGTGGACGATGTGGGCCATGGACGACACCGCCGAGGTGATCGGGTTGGTCTCGCCGGAGAAGCGGCCTCTGTCCACTTCCGCCGCGGACCGTTCGATGATCGCCGGGAGGATCGCGCCGATGCCTTTGGCGTACGGCGCGAGCTCGCGGGCGGTGACGCCCTCGGCTCTCGCGACGGCCAGTGCGTGCGCGTAGCCCGTCATCGTGGTCCAGAAAATGTCGAGCAGGGCGATGTCGTAGGCGGCCGCGCGGCCGATCTCCTCGCCGAGGTGGGTGTGGGTGCCGCCCAGTGCGTCCAGCACCGGCCGGTGCCGGCGGTAGAGCGTCTCGGGGCCGCTGTGGAGGAACGCCGCGGCCGGTGTTCCGATGGTCGTGGCCGGTGTCATGATCGCGCCGTCCAGGTATTCGATGCCCTGCTCGGCCGCCCAGGTCTCGGTGTCCCGGGCGCGGGCGGGGGTGTCGGCGGTCAGGTTCGCGACGGTGCGTCCCTTGAGTGCTTCGGTGACCGCGCCGCGCCGCACGATGGCGTCCGCCGCGTCGTAGTTGACCACGCAGACCACGGTCAGTTCGCTCGCGGCGACCGCCTCTTCGGGTGATCGGGCACTGGCCGCGCCCCGCTCGACCAGCTCGCGGTCCTTGCCGGGCGTACGGTTCCAGACCGTGGTCCGCACTCCGGCGTCCAGAAAGGCGCCGGTCAGGGCACGGCCCATCGGCCCCAGACCGAGTACGGTGACGGCAGGCTGTCCGGTGTGCGAGGTCATGCCTCGACTCCTCTGCAATACGGCGATGAATGGGATGAAGATGACGCGCAGCCGTGCCCAGGACCCGAATGTCTGCGGCGTGACCGCCGCGATCGCCGTGATCGACGGCAAGTGGAAGACGATCCTGCTCTGGCTGCTGGAATCCGGCCCGCATCGGCCCGGCGAGCTGCGCCGGCGGCTGCCGGGCCTCACCGAGAAGGTGCTGACTCAGACGCTGCGCGAGATGGAGGCCGACGGGCTGGTCCACCGGGAGGTGCACGACGTACGGCCGCTGAAGACCGTGTACTCCCTGACCCCGTTCGGCCAGGAACTCTCAGAAGCGCTGGCGCCTCTCTCCGACTGGGGCCACCGCCGCCTGGAAAAGCTGGCCGAGTCCCAGCCGGTCTGACACACCACGAACCTCCTCTGTCTGAGGGCCCTCCGCGACCGCCCACGACCAAGCTTCAGGCCGCCCCGTACGCGCCGACAAGTACCCACAAAAAGGTGGCTATCGCAGGTGGCGCGGGCGACGAGTTCCCACCGGCCTTCGGCGTCGTACGGGACACCGTGCCCACACCACGGGTCCGCCTCCCCGCTGACGGCCGCACTGCGCCGCGCGGCGAACGCGATCGGGAGATGATCCCTAGGGCGCCAGGGCGGGTGGTTCGCCGGCGAGGGGGCCGGGGTCGGGGGTGCGCAGGCCGTCCAGGACGACCTGGAGGTTGCGGTCCCACTGGTGGGCGCCGGCCTGGAGGCCCAGCGTGTGGGGTCCGGTGGAGGACGCGGCGACCATGATGAACGCGACGTCCTCCCAGGTCACGTCCGTGCGCATCGTTCCGGCCCGCTGGGCTCGTTCCACCAGGAGCTGGATGCGTTCGCGCAACTCGGCTCGGGAGTGGTGCAGGACGTCGCCGAGGCGCTTGTTGACGTCGCACAGCTCGTTGCGAAGGTGGATGTAGGACAGGGCGAACCTCGAGAAGCCCGCCCAGGGGTCAGGGTCGGCCATCCCGTCGTCGCCCTTGGCGATGATCTCGCCCAGTACCTCGCCGAGGACCGCCTCGAGGAGGGCCTCCAGGGAGCCGACCCGGCGGTAGAACGTGCCGACGCCCACACCGGCGCGGCGCGCGATCTCGTGGGCGGTGATCTCGCCGCCCTCGGCGGCGGCCTTGCGGGCGGCGGCGACGAGGCGCTCGACGTTGCGCCGGGCGTCGGCGCGCGGGCGCCGGCCCGAGCCGTCGTCCAGGAGCCGGTCCACCGCAGGTACTGCCGCTGTCATGCCGCCCAGCCTAGCAATAAGCGGACAGAACCGGTCCGAATCAAGTGGACGCCAGCGGTCCGCTTAGGTTAGCGTTTTGATCCGGACGCCAATGGTCCGTTTAGTGCGAGAGCGAGAGGTCGATCATGCCCAAGATTCCGCCAGGCCCGATGAAGATCACGGCGCTGGCCGCGGGCTTCGTCATGGCGAGCCTGGACACCACCGTGATGCAGGTCGCCGGAGCCACGATCCAAGAGCGCCTGCACGCCTCCCTCTCCCAGCTCACCTGGGCCGTCGACGGCTACGTCCTCACCTTCGCCGCCCTGCTGATGCTGGCCGGCGGCCTGGCGAACCGGGCGGGCGCCCGGCGGCTCTACATGTGGGGCATGGCGATCTTCGGTGTCGCGTCGCTGGCGTCCGCGCTCGCACCGGGGATCGAGATCCTCATCGCGGCGCGGTTCCTGCAGGGGATCGGCGCGGCGCTGTTCATGCCCAGCTCGCTCTCGCTGCTGGTGCGGGCCTTCCCGGATACCCGCGAACGCACCAAGGTGCTGGGTGTCTGGTCGGCGATCGTCTCCTCGTCCGTGGCGCTGGGTCCGACGGTCGGCGGCATCATGGTCGGCGCGTTCGGCTGGCCGAGCATCTTCCTGATCAACCTGCCGGTCGGCGTCGCGGGCATGCTCCTGACCCGCCGGTACATCACCGGGACGGAAGGCGACGGCCGGCCGCTGGCGGTGACCGGGCACGCCGCGCTCATCGTCGGGCTGGCCGGCATCAGCTTCGCGCTGATCGAGGGACCGCAGCTCGGCTGGGGCTCGGCCCCGGTGATCGGCGCGCTCGCGGCGGCGGTACTCGCCGCCGTCCTGCTCATCGGCCGCGAACGCCGCGCCGACAACCCGGTGATGCCCTGGACGCTGTTCCACGGTGCACGCTTCGCCGGCGCCAACGCCGTGGGCTTCCTGTTCAACGCCGCGTTCTACGGCTCGATGTTCATGATCGGCCTGTACCTCCAGCACGCCCGCGGCGCGAGCCCGCTCCGCGCCGGACTGGAGATCCTCCCTCTGACGATCTTCATCCCGGTCAGCAACATCGTGTTCGCCCGCGTCTCCGGGCGCATCACCGCCGGCCCGCTGCTGGCCGTCTCCTTCCTGGTCGCGGGCGCCGCCTCGCTGGCCCTGGTCGCGCAGTCACCGACCACCCCGTACTGGATGCCGGCCATCGCCCTCGGCCTGACCGGCATCGCGGGCGGCTTCATCTCCCCCGCCATGACGGCGGCCACGGTGGACGCGGCGGGCGCCCGGCACGCCAACACCGCCGGTTCGGTCCTCAACGCCAACAGGCAGTTCGGCTCCCTGGTCGGCATCGCCTCCATCGGCGCCGTCCTGGCCGTCACCCCTGGCTGGACCGCCGGAGCGGCGACGTCGTTCCTCCTGATCGGCATCGCCTACGTCGCCGGTGCCCTGATCGCCTGGCGCCTCATCCACCTGCCCGAACGCCGCCAGGCGACCGCGGCCCTACCCCCCAAGCCGCCTCAGCGGACACGTGAGACGTGCCGATCAGGCCGGTCGCACCCCTCAGCCCGGTAGCGCTGATTCCAGGATAAACGCATTCTGGATACCAGCTTGGGACTGCTCAAAGCTGGACGCATGCTTCAAGAACAACAGACGACAGGGGGCGCTCGCTGGCTGGCGCTGCCGGTGATCCTCGCGGGCGTCTTCATGACGATCCTCGACTTCTCGATCGTCAACGTCGCGATCCCGTCCATCCAGCATGACCTGCACGCCAGCGCGGCCGAGATCCAGTTCGTGGTCGGCGGCTACAGCCTCACGTACGGCTGTGGCCTGATCATCGGCGGCCGGCTCGGTGACCGGTACGGCCGGCGCCGCATGTTCGCCACGGGAATCGTCGTGTTCACCGCGGCCTCCGCGCTGTGCGGGCTGGCGCCGGCCGCGCCGGCGCTGGTCATCGCGCGGCTGGCGCAGGGGGCGTGCGCGGCCCTGTTGTTCCCGCAGGTCCTGTCGTTGCTGAACGTCACCTACACCGGCGACGACCGGGCCCGCGCGTTCCGCGTGTACGGGGTCGTGCTCGGCCTCGCGACGGCCTTCGGCCAGGTGCTGGGCGGCGCGCTCATCCGCGTGGACCTGTTCGGCCTGGACTGGCGTACCTGCTTCCTGATCAACATCCCGATCGGACTCATCACCATGGCGCTGACCCCGCTGTGGGTCACCGAATCCCGGCCCGCCACCACGAGGCGCGTCGACGGCCGCGGCGCGACGCTGGTCACGCTCGCACTCGTCCTGCTGGTGTACCCGCTGATCGAAGGCCGGCAGGCCGGCTGGCCGCTGTGGTCGATCCTGTCCATGGCCGCCTCGATCCCGATGTTCTGGGTCTTCCTCAGGTACCAGGACAACGTGGTCGAACCGGTTCTGCTGCGTACCAGGGCGTTCCTCGTCGGGATCGCCACGGTGCTGACGACGTACGCCGGGATGGCGTCGTTCTTCCTGGTCCTGGCGGTCTACCTGCAGGAAGGTGAGAACTACTCCCCGTTGGCCTCCGGGCTGGCGTTCCTCCCGGTGGGCATCGCGTTCCTCCTGACCTCGCTGCTCGGAGCACCCATCGCACGACACCTCGGACGCGACGGCATCAGCGTCGGCGCGGTGCTGCTGGCGGTGTCGGAACTGGCACTGGCGTTCACCGCCGGGGCCACCGGAGCGGGCGCCGCGCTGGCCGTCCCGCTCGTCGCGGTCGGATGCGGGATGGGCATCGTGATGACGCCCCTGATCTCCCGGGTGCTGTCCGGCGTGCACCCGGACCACGCGGGTTCCGCCTCCGGCGTGCTGTCCACCATGCAGCAGATAGGAAACTCCCTCGGCGTCGCACTGATCGGCGTCGTCTTCTACGGCGTGCTGGGTACGGGCGCCGGCTACGGCCGCGCGTTCCAGTTCGGCATGGGCTACACGGCCTTCATGGCCCTCATGGTCGCGCTTCTCGCCCGCTCGCTCAGGTGACCCGCTCAGAGATCGGCGACGTCGACGGCCTGGGCCATGAGCCGGTAGCCGGCGTCGCCTGGGTGCAGGTGGTCTCCGCTGTCGTAGGCCGGATCGAGACGTACGGGGTCGGACGGTGCCCTCATCGCCCGGTCGAAGTCGGCGACGCCGTCGTACTCACCGGAGGTGCGGATCCAACGGTTGATCTCTTCGCGTTTGGCCTCAGAACGCTCGCTGTAGTGGTCCGAGCCCTTGAACGGCAGCAGGGTCGCGCCGATCACCTTGATCCCCCGGGCGTGCGCCTGGGCGATGAGGCTCCGGTATCCGGCGATGAGTTCCGGCACCGGGATGTCGGGGTTCGGCCTGTAGGTCGGCTGGTCGGTCTCGCTGAAGCCGATGTCGTTGACGCCCACCAGGACGATCACCGAGCCCACCTGCGGCTTGTCGAGCACGTCCCGCCCGAATCGGGCCGTTGCCCGGTCGCCGTACCAGGCCGAGTCGTGCAGCAGCAGGTTGCCGCCGATCCCCGCGTTCAGCACGCTGCGCGGTCTCCCCATGGCCACGAATCGTTCGGCCAGCTCGTCGGGGTACCGGTCGTTCGCGTCATCGGCGGAGCCGAAACCGTCGGTGATCGAGTCGCCGAAGGTCACCACCGCGTCCCGTCGCGGCGCCCGGCCGAGCACCTCGACATCCGAGAGGTAGTACCAGGAGTGGGTGGTCTGGGTGAAGGCGGTGGCGGCGGGGTCGTTCAGATGGTCGCCGGCGGTGCGGTAACTCGTGGAGTACGCCTGGGCGTGGAACGTCGCCGGACCCGTCGATCCGGCGAAGTACAGTGTCGTGCTCAGCGACTCCAGCGGTGTCACCCGCAGCGGCACCGGGTCGCTGGTCACCTCGCGGCCGGCCGGTATCACCACCGACGTCGCGTGGCCGAACCTCAGGTACCGCACCGATCCTGGTCGCGTCGACGCGCCACGGGCGGTGGCGCCGATGCTCGCGCCGGTCACCTTCAGCGGGCCGGTGCCGTAAAGGTTGGACAGGTGGACGCGTACGGCCGAGCCGCCGACGCCGACCCTGGTCACCTGGCGCACGCTCTGGCCCGTGAAGCCCTGCTGCGCCCAGTTCGACTCGAAGCCGGTGCTCGGGCGCTGGGGCGAGGCCGACCAGCCGCCGGCCCAGGCCGCCCTGGTCTCGACCGGCTTGGCCTTGGGGCGCGCGTCCGCGGCTCCGCATCCCGTGACACCGAGCGCCATCAGCAGACCGAGAATGGGCGTCAGGAAATCCATCGTTCCTCCGAATCGAGAACGCGAGATCACGGGACGTACCTGAGCCGGCGCAGGCGCGTGAGGTGCCTGATGAGGCTGTCGTGGGAGTCGACGCAGTCCGCGAACCCCGCCTGGCGGATCTTGATCGTGCTCTGCACCATGTCGTAGCCGGTGTTCCACACGCCGTCCGCGAACGCCCAGGAGGCGATCTGCTCGTACGGGACGGGCCGGAGCCGGTGCCGTACGACGAGCCCGTCCCAGGCGGCCTTCTTGTCGGCCATCTGGTCGCGCAGGTTCATCGGCTGGGGCGGCGCGGTGGGCATGTCGAAGACGGTCGCGATGTCCGGCCACAGGTGCTGCCAGCGGAACAGGTCGCCGTTGGTGACGTTGAAGATCTCGCCTGCGGCCTGCTCGCTGGTCAGGGCCCACTCGGTGGCCGCCGCGAGCAGGTCGGCGTCGGTGACCTGGTGCAGTGCCGTCCACGCCTGCGGCGAGCCCGGGAACCGCAGTGGCGCTCCGGCGTCCTTGGAGAGGGCCGCGAACACGGCGACGCAGGTCAGCAGGTTCATCGGTGAGCCGGTGTTGAATCCGATGACGGCGTCGGGGCGCAGCACGGTCCAGGTGAAGCCGTCCGTACGGGCGCGGGCGGTGAGGAGGTCCTCCTGGTCGTTGTAGAAGATCGGCCCGAGGAAGCGCGGGTCGGATTCCTTCGCCGGTGTCTTGTAGGGACCGAGGTGTTCGCCGTAGGACTTGCCGCCGCCGATCAGGACGACGTGCCGCAGTGGCGCGCCGGCCGCCCGGAGGGCGTCCAGGGCGTTGGCGAGCATGGCCACGTTCGGGCCGGTCGTCTCGGCCATGGTCGGGCGTTCGAGGTACGCGGCGAAGATCACGTGGGTGATCTGCGCGAGGTCACCGAACGCCTGCTGGGTGGCGGTCGGCGTCGAGCAGGTCGACGCTTACATGCCGTTCCCCCGCACGACGCCGGGACGCCGTCGTCAGCCGCCATCCGGCGCTGCCGCCCAGCCGGTCGGCGATGGCCGATCCGACGACTCCGTGCGGGCCGATGAGCAGAGACCGCGTGGGCGCGCTCATGCCGTCACCCGCTCACGACCGGGCGTCCGCAGAACCACCGCGAGCAGGACCGCGGCGGCGACGCACGCCGCCGCGTTCACGGTCAGCGCCAGGCCGACCCCGCGCAGTACGGTGTGCGGGCTCGGGCCACCGAGGGAATGGATCCGCGCGGTGGCGATCGCGGACATGATGGGGATGCCCAGCGTGATGCCGATCTGCTGGCTCATCGTCGCCAGCCCCGTCGCGAGGCCCTGCTCCTCGTCGGGCAACCCCGACGTCGCGGTGACCATGAAGGCGACGATCGCCACCAGGTTCGCGATCCCGCCCACGTACGTGGTCACCAGCAGCACGGCGATCCACCAGGGCCGATCGCCGAGGAAGATCAGGGGTACGGTCGCCGCCGCCTGGACCAGGAAGCCGGCGACGAGGGCGTTCCTGCCGCCGTACGCACCGATGACCTTGGGGCCGACGATGCCGCCGGTGACGGTGCCGGCGCCCAGTACGGCGAACGACAACCCTGCGGCCAGCGGCGTGTACCCGAGGACTTTTTGCAGGTAGAGGGTCAGCAGGAACACCACTGACGTCTCGGTCGCGAAGGCCAGGAGTCCGGCCACGTTTCCCCAGCCGATGGCCCGCCGGCGCAGCACCCTCACCGGCACCAGCGGCCGCGGCACCCGCTGCTCGATGATCCAGAAGACGACCAGCAGCACCACGCCGACGATGAGCGCGCCGTAGGCGTACGGGCTGGTCCAGGATTTCTGGCCGGCCTGCGTCAGCCCGTACACGGTGGCCAGCAGCGCGAGGGTGACCGTGACCGCGCCGGGCACGTCGAGCGCGGGCCGGTGTTCCGGCCGGCTCTCGGACAGCACCATGGGGGCGACCGCGAGGACCACGACGGCGACCGCGACGTTGATGAAGAACGCCCATCGCCAGCTCAGCAGGTCGGTGAGCACGCCACCGAGGATCGCGCCCGTCGTGAACCCGGCCGCCATCAGCGCGCCGTTCAGGCCCAGCGCCCTGTCCCGTACGGGCCCCTCCGGGAACGAGGTGGTCAGCAGCGACAGTGCCGCGGGTGTCACGGCGGCGGTCGCCAGGCCCTGCGCCACTCGGGCGACGATCAGCACCCACGGCGTACCCGCCAGCCCTCCGGCGAGCGAGGAGACGCCGAGTACGGCGATACCGGCCAGGAACAGCCGTCGCCGGCCGAACAGGTCGGCGATCCGCCCGAACAGGAGGGTGAACCCCGCGGCGCACAGCGAGAACGCCGTCGCGATCCACTGCAGGCCCGCCAGGGAGAACCCGACGTCGGCGCCGATCGCCGGCAGCGCGACGTTCAGGATGGAGAAGTCGACGGCCAGGGTGAAACTCGCCGTCAGCAACACGCCCAGGATCAGACGATCCCGGCCGCCGGCGCGCATTCTGTGCGATACGCCCGTGGCGCCTCGAACGGCGATGTCGCCGGCATCTGACTGGTCAACACTGGTCATGCCGCGTGATCCCTCCTAGATCGGTACGAGACGGCCACACCGTCCCGCGTTCCGACTCTGGAAGAAGTCCGGATCCGCTGCCACGCCCGGTCCGGTCGAGCACCACGCTGCCTAGCACCGGCAGGGTGAGGCAGACATCCCGGCACGTCGACCACAATGGAGGATGTGAACAAGACGGACGCGTCAGCAGGCGGCCTCAGCGAGTTCCTCCGCAGCCGCCGAGCCCGGCTGAGCCCGGAGGACGCCGGAGTCGTGTCCTACGGCGCCCGCCGCGTCCCCGGGCTACGCCGGGAAGAACTCGCCCAGCTCGCCGGGATCAGCGCCACGTACTACACCCGCCTTGAGCAGGGACAGAGCACCAACGCCTCCGAAGCCGTCATCGACGCGATCGCCCGCGCACTGGACCTCGACGACGACGAGCGCACCCACCTGCACGACCTGGCGAAACCGTCGCCCAGCAAGCGCCGGCGCCCGACCCGGCCGGACACCGCCCGCCCCGGCACCGTACGTTTGATCAACGCGATGGCGGACGTCCCCGCCGTGATCATGGGCCGCCGCACCGAGATCCTCGCCTGGAACCGTCTGGGACACGCGCTGCTGGCCGGCCACTACGACTTCACCGCCCCGAGCCGCCCGGCCGACCGCCCCAACCTGACCCGGATGCTGTTCCTCGACCCCCACACGCGCGAGCTGTACGCCCGCTGGGACGAGGAGACCGCCCGCGCCGTAGCGTCCCTCCGCCTGGTCGCCGGCCGCTACCGCGACGACCGCGAACTGGCCGACCTGGTCGGCGAACTGACCCTCAAAAGCGACGCGTTCGCGGCCCTGTGGGCCAAACACCCGGTCCACAACTGCCTGTCCGGCCGCAAGGGCTTCCATCACCCTGAGCTCGGCGACTTCGAGCTGGAATTCGAGATCCTCCACCTGCCCGACGGCGCCGGACACCGAATCCTGACCTACACCGCGCTCCCCGGCACACCCTCCGAACTGACACTACGGCTCCTCGCGGACCACAGCTGGCCGCCGAGTCCCGGCGCCGGCCCGTCACTTGGTTCAAGGCGCGTTGAGGGCCTTTGACGACACCGCGAGGGGCCGGTCGTCTCATGTCGTGTGGTCGGGTTGGTGCCGGGGTCCGGGACGACGACGGCGTGGACGCGGCGAGCGAGTCGCCGCCGCGGCGCGCGTCGGGGACGGGCTCGGCGGCGGCGAGGAGTACACGGGTCCCGGACTCTCCGGTGACATCGCGATCTCGGCGGCGCTCCATACGCGTCACAGAGAACGCGCGATCAGGTCCTTCATCACCTCGTTGGCGCCGCCGTAGATCTTCTGTACGCGGGCGTCGGTCCAGAGCCGCGCGAGCGGGTACTCGCGCGTGTACCCGTAGCCTCCGAACAGCTGGAGGCACCGGTCGGCGACCTGGAACTGCAGGTCGGTGAGCCACCATTTGGCCATCGACGCGGTCGTGGTGTCGAGCCGTGCGTCGAGGTGCCGCTCGATCGCGTCGTCGACGAACGCCCGGCCGGCCCGTACGAGCGTGGCGCACTCGGCGAGCTCGAACCGGACGTGCTGCTTGTCGAACAGCGGTGCGCCGAAGGCCTGGCGCTGCTTGACGTACGCGACGGTCTCGTCGAGCGCGCGTTCCATGGCCGCGGCGGCGCAGGCCGCGATCACCAGGCGCTCCTGGGCGAGCTGGGTCATCAGCATCGCGAACCCGGTGCCCTCCTCGCCGAGGAGGTTCGCCGCGGGTACGGACACGGCGTCGAAGGACAGCTCCGCGGTGTCCTGCGCGTGCATCCCGATCTTGTCCAGGACGCGCCCGCACCGGTAGCCGTCGGCGCGCCCGGTCTCGACGACGAGCAGGGAGATCCCCTTCGCGCCCGGCCCGCCGGTGCGCGCGGCGACGATCACCAGGTCGGCGCTGGCGCCGTTGCTGATGAACGTCTTCGCGCCGGTGACGATGTAGCGGTCACCGTCGCGGACCGCGCGGGTGGTGAGGTTCTTCAGGTCCGAGCCGGCGTCCGGCTCGGTCATCGCGATGGCGCCGATCGTCCGGCCGGCGGCCATCGCGGGCAGCCACCGCCGTTTCTGCTCGTCGGTGCCGTACGCGGACAGGTAGTGCGCCACGATCCCGCTGTGCACGGTGATGCCGAACCCGGTGTCACCCGCGTACGCCTGGGCGGTGAAGACCGCGAGGTCGTGGGCGAGCGTGCCGCCGCCTCCGCCGTGGCGTTCGGGGACCGAGCAGCACAGCAGCCCGAGGTCGCCGGCGGCGCGCCAGACGTCGCGGCCGACGCGCTGGTTCCGCTCGAACTCCTCCCAGCGCGGGACGACCTGCGCCGCGAAGAACGTCGCCGCCGTGTCGTACAGCAGCTCGGCCTCCTCGTCGAACCAGCGTGGCCTCACAAGATCAGCCCGCCGCCGCAGACGACGGTCTCGCCGCTGATGTAGTCGGACTCGGGCCGGCAGAACAGGTAGACGGCGCCGGCCGCCTCCGCCGGGGTGCCCGCGCGCCCCAGCGGCACCATGCGCTCCATGGTCGTGAGCAGCTCGGGGTTGACGCCGACCTTGATCTGGCGGCCCTGCACGTCGATCGAGGCGGACCCGTCCGCGGCCGCCTCGGTGAGGCGCGTCGTGATGAGGCCGAACGCGACGGCGTTGACGGTGACGTTGTAGCGGCCCCACTCCTTCGCCAGGGTCCTGGTCAGCCCGATGATCCCGGACTTGGCGGCGGCGTAGTTGGCCTGGCCCGCGTTGCCGCCGATCCCCGCGATCGAGGAGATGTTGACGACCTTGCGGCACGGGGGCGCGGCCTCCCGCTTGGCGGCCGCCCGGATCACCGGTTGCGCGGCGCGGAGGATGCGGAACGGCGCGGTGAGGTGGACGTCGATGATCGCTTCCCACTGCTCGTCGGACATCTTCTGGATCAGGGAGTCCCAGGTGTATCCGGCGTTGTTGACGATGATGTCCAGGCCGCCGTACGCCTCGACGGCCGTCCCGACGAAGCGTTCGCCGAAGCCCGCCTCGGTGACGCTGCCGGCGCACGCGACGGCGTCGCCTCCGCGGGAGGTGATCGCGTCGACCGTCTCCTTCGCGGGCCCTTCGTCGAGGTCGTTGACCACGACGCGGGCACCGTCGGACGCGAGCTTCAGCGCGACCTCGCGTCCGATGCCGCGTCCGGATCCGGAGACGATGGCCACCTTGCCGTCGAGTGTTCCCATGGTGATCGGTTCCCTTCAGTCCAGCGCGACGGTCGCGGTGCCGGTGAGCGTCACCGTGCCGTCGGGCAGAGTGACAGTGAGGTCGAGCCGCGCGAGGCGCTCGCCGCCGGCATCGTCCACGGACGTGACCGTGGCGCGGCAGGTCGGCGCGGCGCCGACCGGTGTGATCCGGGCGAACCGCACGGCGTACGCGCGGATGCGTTCCTGCGGCACCCAGTTGGTGAGCAGCCGGCCGAGGTAGGCCATCGACAGCATTCCCTGGGCGAACACGTCGTCGAGCCCGGCGGAGCGCGCGACGTCGATGTCGAGGTGGATCGGGTTGTGGTCACCGGATCCGCCGGCGAACAACGCGAGGGTCGTACGGCTGATCGGGTCGAGGGTCAGCGGGGGAAGTTCGGTGCCGGCGGTGACTCCGGTCGCGATCGTCATGCGGTCTCCTCCTCGCGGACCACGATGATCTGGCGCATCGCCGCGATGTCGTCGCCGTTCCGGCGGACGTCGGTGTCGCGTACGAGGAAGCCGAGCCGGCCGGCCTTCTTCACGTACGCGTCGGAGACGCGGGAGGAGAAGGTGAGGGCGTCGCCGGCGTACGCGGGCGCGGCGTAGGTGAACGACTGCTCGCCGTGCAGGATGCGCCGCAGGTCGATGCCGATGTCGCCGAGCCAGCCGTGCGGGTCCTCGCGGTCGAGCTCCAGGCCGAACAGCAGGGTCGGCGGCACCGGCAGGTCGCGGTGGCCGGCGGCCCGCGCGGCGGCGACGTCGGTGTAGACCGGATCGGTCTCGCCGATCGCCTTGGCGAACAGGCGCAGGCGCCCGCGCTCGACGTCGACGGTCACGTCGGGGAAGGACCTGCCGATCACGGCCGGGTCGATGCGCACCTCAGCCCGCCTTCTCATAGAGGGTGACGACGCACGCGCCGCCGAGGCCGAGGTTGTGCTGCAGGGCGAGCCGCGCGCCCTCGACCTGGCGCCCTTCCGCCTGGCCGCGCAACTGCCAGGTGAGCTCGGCGCACTGCGCCAGGCCGGTCGCGCCGAGCGGATGCCCCTTGGCCAGCAGCCCGCCCGAGGGGTTGGTGACGACCTTGCCGCCGTAGGTGTTGTCGCCGTCGGCGACGAACTTGGCGGCGGTGCCCTCCGGCGTCAGCCCGAGGGCCTCGTAGCTGAGCAGCTCGTTCGTGGTGAAGCAGTCGTGCAGCTCGACCACCGGGATGTCCTCGGGGCCGGCGCCGGCCTGCTCGTAGACCTGCCGCGCCGCGTCGGCGGCGAGGTCGTAGCCGACCAGCTTCCGCATGCCGGTGAACGTGGAGGGCCGGTCGGTCGTGAACGCCTGCGCCGCGATACGGACGGTGGTGTCGATCCCGTTGCGGCGGCAGAAGTCCTCGCTCGCCAGGATCGCCGCGGCGGCGCCGCAGGTCGGAGGGCAGCACTGGAGCCTCGTGAGCGGGCCGTAGATCGGCGGCGACGCGAGGACCTCCTCGACGGTGAGCTGGTCGCGCAGCACGGCGCGTGGGTTGTTCGCGGCGTGGCGTCGCGCCTTGACCGCGATCGCCGCGAACGTCTCGTCGGCGGTGCCGTACTCCTCGGCGTACTCACGGCCGGCGCCGCCGAAGTACCGCGCCGCGAACGGCGCCGTGTCGTCGAGCCCCTGCGTCGCGTCGCGTACGGCGTCGAACCGCTCGAACGGGCTGGTGCGGTCCGTCCAGTGCTCGACCAGCGCGCCCCGCCGCATCTGCTCGAACCCCACGGCGAGCGCGACGTCGGCGGCTCCGCTCTCGACGGCCTGGCGCGCCGACCACAGCGCGGTGGAGCCGGTGGCGCAGTTGTTGGTGACGTTGATGATCGGGATGCCGGTCATGCCGACCCGGTAGAGCGCCGCCTGCCCGCACGTCGAGTCGCCGTAGACGTAGCCCGCGAAGGCCTGCCGAACCGCCGGGTACTCCAGCCCCGCGTCCGCGAGAGCGGCGCGGACGGCGCGTTCGGCCATCACCTCGTACCGCTCCCCGGCTCTGGGCATGGTGAAGTCCACCATCCCGACGCCGGCGACCACGACTCGTCCGCCCATTGGCGTCTCCCTCTTTCAGCATGGCTAGTCGGGATTAACTTATGGTCGAATATCCCACGGATGTCAAGGCCTCATCAGGCGACCATCAGTGACCAGACGTTCACATCGACGGTAGGATGTGCCGGTGGCGCGTACGCGGCCGGGCAACCGCCGGCAACTGATCATCGAGGCGGCGTCGCGGCTGTTCTGCGACCGCGGCTACCACAATGTCGGCCTGGGTGACATCGCCGCGGACGTCGACATCTCCGCGCCGGCCCTCTACCGCCACTTCCGCAACAAGGAGGATCTCCTCCTGCACGCGGTGCTCGGCGGCTTCGAGGAGTTCGAGGACGCCGTCTCGCGCGCGCCCGACCTCGACGCGGCACTCCGGGCGACGGCTTCCGTGGCGGTACGCCGCCGCGAGCTCGGCGTGCTCTGGCAGCGCGAGACGCGCAACCTTCCCGCCGCCGTACGCGACGAGGCGTTGCTGCGGTTCCGCCGTACCGTCGCCCGGCTGGCCTCGCTCACACGCGACGACCGTCCGGACCTGAGCGAGGCGGACGCCGACCTGCTCGCATGGAGCGTGTGCGCCGTCCTGTCCGGCCTGTCGCACCGCTCGACGCGCGCCGACCCGGCCCCCATCGAGCCTCTCGTCCGCGGCATCGCGGGCGCGGTCGCGGCGGCTCCCGTCGGGTCGGGCCCGGAGCAGGCGCCCGGCCGCCGGACGGAGGGCGCTCCACCCGGTGTCCTGCTCGTCTCCCGCCGCGAGTCACTGGTCACCGTCGCGACCGGCCTGTTCGGGCAGCGCGGCTTCCACGAGATCAGCATCGACGAGATCGGGCATGCCGCCGGGATCGCCGGCCCCAGCGTCTACAAGCACTTCGCCGCCAAGAGCGACCTGCTCTACGCCGCGCTCGACCGGGGCGCGCAGTCGCTGCAACTGATGCTGACCAGCGCGCTGGGCGACGCCGAGGGCCCGGCGGAGGCACTCGACGCGCTACTGGCCTCGTACGTGGAGTTCGCCCTCACCCACACGAATCTCGTCACCGCCCTGGTCAACGAGGTCATCCATCTTCCGTCCGAGCAGCGGTCGACGCTGCGGCGGCTCCAGCACGACTACGTCGTCGAGTGGGAGCACCTGCTACGGTCCACCCGGCCGGAACTCGACGCCGGCACGGCCGCCCTGCTCACCCGCATCGCGCTCGGCGTCGTCAACGGCGTCGTACCGATCCGGCACCTGCACGGCACCGGCCGTCTCGACACGGATCTGGCCGCCATCTGCCGGGCGGTCCTGTACATCCGGATCTGACCGCCCGGCGCGCGCCGGGCGTCACACGGACGTGCGGTCCGGCTTCTACATGATCATCTACCTCGGCGTGGTTTTCCTCGCCCGGGCACATCTCCGGACGCGGCGGTCACAGCCGCTCGGTCAGGGACCACCACGTCATAACGGGGTCCTTTGGGGATGCCGACCGAAGGGTCGCGGGGCGGATGAGGATGGACGTTCCCAGGTACATGAGGTAGGCCGCAACCGCGAGGGTGAGGACGGTGAGGGCGGTCGGCGAGCCGGCCACGAGCGCGGCGACACCGGCGGCGACGACCGCGGTGAGGAACACGTAGCCGAGCATCAGGCCGCCGACCGCGCGGAACACGACACCGGACCGCACGCCGGCGGCCAGAACGAACGCCCAGTCAGGGCCGGGGACGATGGCCAGGAGGGAGATCGTCCCCCAGAAGCCCAGGAGCTGGCCGGTGCTCATCGACACCTCTCTTCATCGCGCTGACCTGTGGGAACAATCTAGAAAGATTCACCCGGAAGGTGTTCCCTGTTTTTGCGCCGATTCGGAGTCGATGGGTAGAGTCTTGCGCGTGGACGCCCTGGACAGAGAGATTCTTGCGGTGCTCCAGGATGACGGCCGTCTCAGCATCACTGATCTCGCCGCCCGGGTCGGGCTGAGCGTCTCCCCGATCCATCGCCGGCTGCGCGACCTCGAACGCTCCGGCGTCATCCGCGGCTACCGGGCGATCGTCGAGCCCGCGACCCTCGGCCTGTCCTTCGACGCGCTGGTGTTCGCGACGATGCAGCGGGGCGACCGCGACATCCTCACCGAGTTCGAGCGCGCGATCGAGGCCATCCCGAACGTCCTGCAGGCCCAGCGCCTGTTCGGAGAGCCCGACTACCTGCTGCGCATCGTGACGACCGACCAGGCCGCGTTCCAGTGCCTGTACGACGACACGCTCACCAGCCTTCCGGGCGTGCTGCGCCTCAGGTCGACACTGGTGATGAAACAGACCGTGACCGATCGTCCCCTTCCCGCTTGAGCCGAGGGTCAGGTGAGGAAGACGGGGAGCTGGGAGCCGCCACAGACGTGCAGGACTTCGCCCGTGATGCGGGCGGACTGGTCCGAGGCCAGGAACGCGACGGCGTTCGCGACGTCCTCCGGACGGATCAGCTCCCGCATCGGGGTGGTGGCCCGTACACGCTCGGCGTACTCGTCCAGCATCCGTTCGTCGCCGCGCTGGCGGCTGAACTTGGTGCGGACGAAGCTCGGCGCGACCGCGTTGACGCGGACGCCGAGCGGGGCCAGCTCCAGCGCCAGCGACCGGGTCAGCCCGACCAGACCCGCCTTCGACGCGGCGTAGCCGGGGTGGCCACCGCCGAGCCACGTGCGGGAGGCGATGTTGATCAGCGAGCCCGAGCGCTGTCGGGTCCACCAGGGCAGCACCGCCCGTGCGAGCAGGGCGGGGCCGCGCAGGTTGACGGCCTGGGTGAGGTCCCAGGCGGCGACGTCGATGTCGGCCAGGTCCTGCGCCGGTTCGACACCGGCGGCGCACACGACCGCGTCGATGCGACCGAACTCGGCGGCGGTCGCGGCCGTGAACGCTTCGATGGCCGCGGGGTCGGCGACGTCGAGCCGGCGCGGATGCGCCGCGATCGGCTCCGCGGCGGCCGTCGCGGCGGCCAGGTCCACGTCCGCGACGATCACGGTCCAGCCGTCCTCTGCGAGCCGGGCGGCGGTGACCCCGCCGAGGTCGCCTCCGCCGCCGGTGATCACTGCTACCTGGGCTCCGCTCATCGCAGCGGGCTCCAGGACCGGACCCACGTGCGGGTGTCGAGGTGCCGTGGCCGCGCTTCGCGGACGGGGTCGATCGTTTCGTGCGGACAGGCGTGCATGGTGTCCCCTCAGGGTTCGCGGGAGGTGAAGAGGCCGGCGTCCTGGCAGGCGGCCGCCAGCGCGAGGAGCCGGTGGTCCTCGCCTGGCGGGGCGGCGAGCGTGAGGCCGACGGGCAGCCCGTCGTGCAGGCCCGCCGGCACCGAGAGCGCGGGGACGCCGGCAAGGCAGAACGGATAGGCGTGGTGGACCAGCGCGGTCGTCGCGGCCTCCATGTCGGACGTGTCGAGCCGAGGTGCGGTGATGGGAGTGGTGGCCGTGACCAGGACGTCGACCTCCGTGAACACCCTGAGGACCTCGTCACGCCACGCGTGCAGGAAGGCGCGCGCGCTCGCCAGGTCCGCAGGGTCGTGCGGTGTCGTACGGCGGGCCTCGACGGCGGGTGCGTACGTCCGGCCGGGGTGCACAAGTCCGGCGAAGGAGACGGCGGTCTCGGCGCGGTAGAGGATCCGCGCGTTTCGCAGGACGAGGTGTGCCGATGGTGTCGGGACGGTACGCGGTGACGCGCCGGCCGCCGCGAGATCCCGCACCGCCTCGGCCACCCGGGCAAGTACACCGTCGTCGGCGGCCTCGAACCAGCCGGTCAGGACACCGACACGCAGCCCGGCAAGGCCGTGTGCCGGTTCGGTGGGCGGTCCGCCGGAAAGCAGCCGGACCATCTCACGGACGTCCGCGGGCCCGGCGGCGATGACGCCGACCGTGTCCAGCGACGGGGCGAGCGGGACGACGCCGTCCAGAGGGAGACGGCCGTGGGTGGGCCGGAACCCGCACACACCGGTGAGCGCGGCGGGGATCAGCGCCGAACCGCCGGTATCGGTGGCGAGCGCGGCGGCGGCCATGCCGGTCGCGACCGCGACGGCGGAACCGCCGCTGGAGCCGCCCGCGGTCCGGTCCGGGTCCCACGGGTTGCGCGCGTCGCCGAAGTGGGCGTTCACCGTGATCGCGGAGCTGGCCAGCTCCGGAAGGTTGGTCTTCCCGACGAGCACCGCGCCCTCCACGCGGAGCCGCGCGACGGCCACGGCGTCACGTACGGCGGGCCGCCCCTCGTCGAGGGGCCGTCCGAGGCCGGTGACCGCGCCCGCGACGTCGATGTTGTCCTTCACGGCGAGCGGCAGGCCGGCGAGCGCGCCGGTCCGCGACGCCGGGTCCTGGTCCTCGCCGAACACCTGGGTGAAGGCGTGCAGCGCCGGATCGAGCTCCGCGATCCGTTCCCGCGCCGCCTGCGCCGGCTCACCGGCGGCGACCTCGCCGCGGCGCACGGCCGCGGCGAGACCGGAGACGCCGCCGTGCCGCGACAGCAGGGTCCGCAGAGGTGCCGCGGCCATCACGCGGACCTTTCATGGACGTATCCGAAGCGGTGGCGCGGGGCGAGCGCCTGATAGCGCGGCCACTCCAGCTCCACCCCCAGAGTGCCCGACAGCAGGGTCTGGAACTCGTGCAGCATCATCTCGTCCGCTCTCACCTGGGACGGCCGGGCGCCGCGCCGTACGCAGAACCCGGCGAGGGCGCCCGCCGCCTCGCCGACCGTCCACTCACCGGGGTGTACCCGGTAGGCGCCGCTGGTCAGATGGGTCGCACCGATGTTCTTGGCGGCCGGCAGCAGGTTGCGGACGCGTACCGGTATCAGGCTGCCGAGCGGGATCTGGAACGGCCAGGTGTCGATGTCGATCGTCGGCCGTCCCACCGTGGACGGGTGGACGTCGATCCGGTACGCGGCGATGCCGACGCTGTCGGGGAACGGCTCGGCTGCTTCCCGGCCGGGCCGCGAGTCCACCCCGATGTGCTGTTCCACCAGGGTGAACTCGGCGCGGATCCGGCGGCTTTCCCGAATGTAGGGCATCTTGGCCAGCCCGTCGGGGGTGCCGGCGAGGTCGCCGCGCGGCCTCAGCTCGGGGTAGCCGGTGCCGCCGTCGTGGCGTGGTGCTTCCGTCTGCATCCAGTAGAGGAAGGACAGCGACAGCTGCCTCGCCTCTCGGAGCGCGCGCTCCCTGGTCGGCGCGTCGACACCGATGAGCGGCAGCCGCGTGTAGTCCATCATCGGCCAGGCGGCCGCGGTGACGTCCGCCCATCCATCGCCGAGGTGTGACGCGTCCAGCACCCGGCGGGCGTGCCACAGGTCGTAGCGGACGCCGCCCGCCGCGGGCTGCTCGGTGAACAGCGGACGGCGTCGTGCCCGGTGCGTGATGTGGTCGCTGACCTCCCAGCTCAGCAGCGGGCCGGGCCATTCCGGCGGGCGGTGCTCGCGCCAGGCGGTGTAGTCGGCGGGCCGGTCGATGGTGTTGTCGGTGCCCGGATACAGACTCAGCAGCATCGCCCAGGTGATCGCCTGCTGGTCCGACGGGTCCGCCGGCCCGTCCAGCGCGTGCGGCTCGCCGGTGTCGGCGGTGCTCTCGGCCCCGTACACGTGCTCGGCGCCCGCCAGCTCGACCAGATCTCCGAGGTCGGTGGCGTCGAGGAAGTAGTCGCCGGTCAGCTCGACGTCCTCGCCCTCCGGTCCGCGGACCAGCACCGAGGTGATCTCGTCGCCGCCGACCTCCGCGGCGACGAGCAGATGCGAGCGCAGCACCGTGATCGACCCGCGGCTGGTCCACGGGGCGAGCATCTCCTCCAGGACGAGGCGCGCCACCTGTGGTTCGTGGCTGAGCGGGCCGATGTTCCCCGACCCCGGGTTCAGCGCCGGGGCGTACCGGGCGGCGGCGTTCAGCGGGTAGTTGCGCCGGTAGAAGGCGCGCACCGCGTTCCGGAACCGCCGGTAGGCGGGCGTGCAGCCGACCGACTCGATCCACGGGTGCTCGTCGGGCGGGATGCACTGGCTGGACACCTGGCCGCCGATCCAGTCGCTCTCGCTGACCATCACGCTGCGCAGGCCGAGGCGGGCGGCGGCGAGGACCGCGGCGACGCCGCCGAGTCCGCCGCCGACGACCACCAGGTCGAAGTGCCGGGACCGGGTCACGTGGGATCTCCTTCACGTCGGGGTGCGGGATGCCGCGGCGCGAGCCGGAAGCGCTCGTCGAGCCGGAGGCCGCCGTCCGCGTCCCGCTCGAAGGCGCGCGTACGGCCGGGCTTGACGCCGAAGACGGTGTCGGAGTCGACGTAGGCGTCCTCGACGTCGAAGATCGTCGTGGTGACGGTGTGGTGTCCGGGCGCCGAGACGATCGCGTGGATGTGCGCGGCGCGCCAGGGATGCCGCCCGGTGGCCCGCAGCAGGCGGCCCACCGGGCCGTCGTCGGGGATCGGGTAGCTCACCGGCCGGACGCTCCGGAATGAGAACCGGCCGTCCGCGCCGGTGCGGAAGCGTCCGCGCAGGTTGTACCGGGGCTGCTCGGGGTCCTGAACGTCGTAGCGTCCGTTCGGCGCGGTCTGCCAGACGTCCACGACGGCATCGGCGAGCGGCCGGTCGCCGGTGCCGGTGACCACGCCGGTGACGAGCAGCGGCTCCCCGCCGACGTCGGTGTCGACGATGGACGCGCCGGGCTCACGGAACGGCGCGTCCGGTACGTAGAACGGGCCGAGGATCGTCGATTCGGTCGCGCCGTCCACCTCCGGCCGGCTCAGGTCGTCCACCAGGCTGGACAGGCCGAGGGTGTCCGACAGCAGGATGAACTCCTGCCGGTCGGCGGTGCAGGTGCGGCCGGTCTCGGTGAGGAACGCGATGCCCTCCGCCCACTCTCGTTCCCGCAGGCCGACCTCGGTGGCGAAGGCGTGCAGGTGCCGGACGAGGGAGGTCATCACCTCGCGCAGCCGGTCGTCGGGGGTGGCCGCGAGACGGTCCACCACGGTACGGGTCAGGTCGGTCACGGTGTGCCTCCCATCGCCGGCGGGCGCTCGCCGTCGAGGGCAGCCAGCAGGATCCGGCGTACGGCGTCCACCGGCGGTGTTCCGTCCGTCCGGGCGGAGACGAGCGCGGCGGCGTGGTCGGCGTCCGACGCGCCGAACCCGAGTTCGGACAGCGCGGCGGGCGCGCCCAGGGCGTTCCGTAGCTCCCATAGGCCGGACGCGGCGTCGGCGGCGCCGAGGACGCGGGCGACCTCGGTGAGGCTCGCGGCGTCGCGGCCGACCGCGTACGGCAGGACCGCCGAGTGCGTCGCGGCATGCGGCAGATCGTAGGCGCCACCGAGGACGTGGCAGATCGTGTGGTGCGGGCCGGTCCGCGTGGTGCCGAGCACCCACCCGGCCAGCCACGCTCCGCGCAGCGCGTCCTCGTGCGCCGCCGCGTCCGCCGGGCCGATGACGACTCGTGGCAGCGCGTCGGCGAGGATCTCGATTCCGTCGAGCGCGACCGCCGCCGTCAGCGGGGAGCCGAGCGGGGCGGTGACGCCGGCGATCAGGTGCGCGAGGGCGTTCATGCCGCTCGCCGCCGCGAGCCCGGCGGGCAACCCGGCGGTCAGCTCGGGGTCGTAGATCACCGTGACGGGCTGGACGGCTCGGTCGCGGCCGGTCTCCTTACGGCCGTCGCGGGTGACACCCCAGATCGGGGTCATCTCGCTGCCCGCGTACGTGGTCGGCACCGCGACGATCCGGAGCCGGGTGCGCAGCGCGACCACTTTCGCCAGCCCGGTCGCGGAGCCGCCGCCGATGCTCAGCAGCAGGTCCGCGCCGCGGCCGGTGGCCCGAGCCGTCGCCGCCTCGGCGAGGGCGAGGGGAACGTGGGCGGCGGTCTCGCTGACGCGTGCCGCCACCCGGCCGCCGAGCCGCTCGGCGACGGCGTCCGCGTACGGAGCGCTGTGCCGGTCGCAGATCAGCAGGACACGCTCCGCGCCGAGCCGCTCGGCCTCCTCCCCCGCCCGTGCGAGCGAGCCCGCGCCGAACACGACGCGCGACGCGCCCTGCTCGTGGACGAAGCTCTCACTCATCGACGGCCTGCCCTCCGCTCAGCCACCGGGCGCCGCGCCGGTGGAGGGCCTCGACCTCGGGGCCGGTGAGCTGCGGCATGTCCCGCTTCACGTCGTAGCCGAGGGCGGTCTGCAGATAGGCCAGGTGCCGGTACCCCTCGGGCAGGCCGCGCAGCCGTCCGGCGTCCAGCCGGAGGCGGGCGGCGGGGTCGACGGGGTCGATCCGGTCACGCTCGTAGATGGGCTGACGCAGCACCAGGGCCCAGCGCCCGCCGTGGCGTTCGAGGAAGTCATAGAACCGGCCCGTGCAGACCACGTCGCACTCGGCGCCCTCGACCAGGGCACGCTGGGTGATGGTCATCTTGGTCTGGGCGATCGCCCGGTCGCCGGAGACGTCCGCGGACATGCCGCCGAGGAAGTGCCAGATGCGCACACCGCGCTCGAAGCCCTGTCGGCTGACCTCGATGAAGTCGCGGAAGCCGCCCTGGAACCAGGTGGCCTGCATGACGCCGTCGGGGTGCCAGAGCGTCGCGAACCGGTCCCAGTCGCCGGCGTCGCGCCACACGGCCCAGTTCTCCACGAGCCGCCGGATCTCGGCCTGGTCGGTGTCCATACGGTTCCTTACCGATCGGAGGGGTGGGGTCAGTGACGGGCGGCGGCGAGGACTTGGGCGGTCGCGTCGTAGGCGCGCCGGGCCGCCTCGTCGGGGGCCAGCCGCTCCAGGTGGTCCGACCAGACCTCGACCGACATGCGCGCGGTGACGCCGTGCCGGTCGAGCATCCGTACGAACGACTCCGCGCCGGCGGCGGGGAGCAGCCGCCGGTGGCGGGCCTCCTCCCGCAGGTCGTCGCTCGCGGCCGGGGACGCGTCGTTGAGCTGAGCGGAGAAGACCCTCCCGGCCGGCACGTCCGCGAGGTCGGCGGCGGAGGCACCCGAGCGGACGAAGTGCCAGGAGTCCAGGAGCAGGCCGCCGTTGGGCGCCCCCGCGTCCCGTACCACCCGCCACGCCTCGTGGAGCGTGCGCAGTTCGCTGAACGGCATGAACTCCAGGGCCACGCGTACGTCCAGCGCGTCCGCGCGGGCGCACAGCGCGGCGAAGCGCTCGACGACGCGCTCGTAGGGGTGGACGGTGAACAGCACCGCGTTGAACTGCCCGCACTCCAGTGCCTCAAGGGCGTGGAACAGCAGGTCGCCCTCGTCCCGCGCGAAGCCGTCGCCCGCGGCCCAGTCCCACGGCGCCTCGATCTCGGCGACACGCAGCCCGTGGTCGTCGAGCAGGGTGCGCAGCGAGCGGTCGTTCCAGCCGTCCCGGAGGGCGGCGCGGTACTGGTCGAGGGAGAACCCGACCGCCTCGAAGCCCGCCTTGGCGGCGGCGGCCAGCCGGTCGGTGAGGGAGGCGCGTCGAAGGGTCATCGCGCAGAGCGTGATCGCGGGTGCGGGCTCCATGTCGCTCCAATCAAGTTGTGCGTATAGCGCACAAGTGTGCGTATAGTAACCGACAATGCGGTGGCGAAGCAATGCCGGGTGAGGCGGTCAGGACCAGGCGGGCAGGAACGCACGCAGGTGGCGCAGCACGTCGGCGGGCCGTTCCTCCGGCAGGAAGTGCTTGCATTCCTCGATCGCCGCGCCGGTCACACGGGTGGCGTACCGGGACCAGACGCCCGTGACGTCGCTGTGCCCGAGCCCGCCGTCGGCGCCCCACAGCACGAGCAGGGGCCGCGTGACCAGCCTGCCGTCCCGATGGTCCCGCTCATCGGCGTCGAGGTCCTCACCGAACCCGGCGCGGTAGTCCTCCAGTGACGCGTGCAGGGAGTCCGGGTCGCCGAAGGCCGCCACGTACTCGGCGATGGCCTCCTCGCCGATCGCGTCCGGCCGGAAGGACTGCCGTTCCAGGAAGTGCCTCAGGTACGCCTCGACGTTGCCCGCGATGAGGGTCTCGGGCAGGCCGGGCTGCAGGTGGAAGAACCAGTGCCACAGCGACGCCGCCGAATGCCGGTCGATGGACGCCCACACCTCGCGGGTCGGCAGGACGTCCAGCAACGCCAGGCGGCCGATCTCGGCGGGCCGGTCCAGCGCCCAGCGGTGCGCGACGCGGGCGCCCCGGTCGTGCCCGACGACGTCCGCGGAGGTGAAGCCGAGCGTGCGGATGAGCCGGGACATGTCCGCGGCGGTCGTGCGCTTGTCGTACCCGCCGCCCGGCGTACCGGACTTCCCATAGCCGCGCAGGTCGGGGGCGACCACGGTGTATCGCTCGGCGAGCGGCTCCATCAGGTGCCGCCAGCAGTGGCCGGTCTGCGGCCAGCCGTGCAGCAGCACGAGCAGCCGGCCGGCGGACCCGCAGCGCCGGTAGTGGATCGCGACGTCGCCGAGGTCGGCGCGGTGGGTGGAGATGACGGTCACGCGGGAGTCCCTTCCGGACCCCCGTCCTCCTACCCGATGAGGCCGATCCCCTGGCCGGCCGGGCCGGGACGCAGGTCCGCTTCGATCTGTTCGGCCGCCCGCCGGATGGCGGGCAGGAAGTCGAGCATGGCCTCGGCGGTGCCCCGGCCGGACAGCATCGAGACGTTCAGCGCGGCCACGACCTGGCCCGCCGCGTCATGGACGGGCACCGCGATGGAGCGCGAGCCGTCGTCGATCTCCTGGTCGACGAGCGCGTAACCGTCCGCGCGGGTCCGCGCGACGATCTCGCGCAGCCGGGCCGGGTCGGTGACGGTGCGGTCGGTGATCCGGTCCAGCTCGGCGGAGTCGAGGTACTCCCCCAGCTCCGCGTCGGAGCGTCCCGCCAGCAGCACCCGCCCCATGGAGGTCGGGTACGCGGGGAACCGGCTGCCGACCATGATCGGAATGGCCATCAGCCGCTTGACCGGGACACGCGCGACGAACACGACCTCGTGGTCGTCCAGCACGCCGAGCGAGGACGTCTCGTGGACCTCGCCCACGAGCTGTTCCATGTGCCTCAGGGCGACCTCTGGCAGGCTGAGGCTCGACAGGTAGGCGTAACCGAGCTCCAGAATGCGCGGGCGCAGGGAGTACAGGCGCCCATCGCAGCTCATGTAGCCGAGATCGACCAGGGTGAGCAGGAAGCGGCGCGCCGCCGCCCGGTCCAGGCCGGTGGCCTTGGCGACCTCGGCCAGCGTGAGCTGCGGCCGGGAGTGGTCGAAGGCCTTGATGACGGCGAGCCCGCGTTCCAGGGACTGGACGAAGTGGGCCGGCCGATCCGCGCCTCGCGAAGTCCGTCCGGTCTTGTCTGCGCTGGTCTGCGCCACCGCTGCCACGCTCCCTGTCCGCCGTGCCGTCCGCCCGATGGGCCGCCATAGACGCGTCCGGGCACATGTGGTCCGTGACGCGGACCCAAGGATATGGGCGGCGGCGGCCCCGGCGGGCGGTGGGCGCACGTACGGACGGCTGGCGCACGGCCGGTTCAGGCATCGCGCGCCGTCCGTACGGCCGCGCCCGCGAGGAGCGCCGCGAGCTCGCGCGGGTGGGACAGCATGGGCGCGTGGGCCGAGTCGATCTCCTGCCGCCAGGTCGCGCGGCGCGCCATCCGCCGCTGCGCCTCAGGGGTGAGGGCCTGGTCGCGGGCGCACACGAGGTACGTCGAAGGGATCCCCTTCCAGGCCGTGCGCGTCACGGGCGCGGTGACCGTGCCGACGTGCTCGGGGGTGAGCCGGCCGACGGCCCGCTTCGCCTCTTCCGGCGGGCAGCCGCCGTAGAACATGTGGTGCGCCGCGGCCTCGGGCACCCGCAGGTAGTCGCCCTCGGCGACCGGGGCGAGTGAGGGGTCGGGGGGAACGGGCGCCGGATCGTTTCCGTCCACGCACGACTCGCCCGTGTCCAGCAGGAACGCGGACAGGTAGATCAGCGTCGCGACCGCGGGGTTTCCGCCGGCCGCCTCGGTGACCACGGCGCCGCCGTACGAGTGCGCGCACACGGCGAGCGGGCCGGACAGCTCCGCCAGTTCCGCGCGCAGGAAGTCGGCGTGCCCCGCGAGGTCGTGGCGGCCGGGCGCGCGGTCCACGCCGGGCAGCCGCACCGCGTGCGTACGCAGGCCGGCGGCCGTCAGCAGCGGGACGACCGGCTCCCAGCACCAGGGGCCGTGCCAGGCCCCGTGGACCAGGACCAGGGTCGGGGGCTGACTGTCGGACATCGGCCTTCACCTCGCTCACTTTCGGTCCATCCTGCTCGATCGGACCGCAATGACCTGCAATGTTACTATCGTGCACACTTGTTTTCAATGCGCACAGATTTCGATTCCAGCGTTCTTCGACCCTTGCGTCCCAATTGCGAGGTAAGTACGATGCGCACAGTTGTGCGTATAGCGCACAAGTCTCGCAGCGACAGGAGAACGCCATGGACCCGCGCCTGGACCCGGAGATCGCCGCGGTCGCGCGCCTGTTCCCCCTCATCGACCTCGGCGATCTCGCCGCCGCCCGCGCGACGTTCGCCGCGCGAGCCGACGACGTACACCCCGATTGGGCGGACGACGTCGCCACCGCCGACCGGTCGGTGCCGGGCCCGGAGACGCGAGTGCCCGTACGCGTCTACACGCCGCGCGCCGAGGACGGCCCGAAACCCGCCATCGTCTACGCCCACGGCGGCTCCTTCGTCATCGGCGACCTGGAGACGGGGCACCTGACCTGCGGCGCGTGGGCACGCGACGCCGGCGCGGTCGTGGTCAACGTCGGCTATCGACTGGCGCCCGAGGCCCCCTTCCCCGCAGGGGCCGAGGACACCTACGCCGCCCTGTCATGGGTCGCCGCCAACGCCGGCGAGCTCGGCGTCGACCCTGCCCGGATCGCGGTGGCCGGCTCCAGCGCGGGCGGCGGGCTCGCCGCCGCCGTGGCGCTCATGGCAAGGGACCGGGGCGGCCCGGCGCTCGCCCTGCAGATGCTCAACTACCCCGTCCTGGACGATCGGCTGGACACGCCCTCCATGAAGACGTTCACGGACACGCCGATCTTCAACGCCCGCCACGCGGTGCACGCGTGGCGGTACTACCTCGGCCGCGGCGAAGGCGAGACGTCCCCGTACGCCGCCCCCGCCCGCGCCGCGGACCTGACCGGTCTCCCGCCCGCCTTCCTTCTTGGGTGCGACGCCGACCCGCTGCGGGACGAAGGGCTGCACTACGCCGCGCGGCTGATCGAGGCCGGGGTTCCCGTCGAACTGCATCAGTACCCCGGCACGGTGCACGGTTTCGACGTCATGGACGCACGCGTGTCCGCGGCGGCGCGCGCCGCCCAGCTGGACGCCCTGCGCCGCGCCCTGTGCCCGGCCGAGGTGGTACCGGCATGAGGAGATTCCTGCTCCACCGCCTGCTCCTCGCGGTACCGACGCTGTTCGGAGTGTCACTGGTCGTCTTCGTGACGACCAAGCTCGTCCCGGGCGACCCGGTCGCGAGCCTCCTCGGACCGCTGGCACCGCCGGACGCGCGGCGCGAGCTCACCGCGCGGCTCGGTCTCGACCAGCGGCTGCCCGTGCAGTTCGGCACCTGGACCTGGAACGTCGCGCAAGGGCGGCTCGGCACGTCCATCCAGCTTCAGCGGCCCGTCCTGGACATCGTCATGACCGCCTTCGGCAACACCGCGATCCTCGCGCTCGCCGGGGCCGTACTCGCCTTCGCAGGCGGGCTGCTGATCGGCGTGACCGGCGCCCTCACCTCGCGCCGGCTGCCCCGCGGGCTCGCCTCCGCCGCGTCCTTCCTGGCCATGTCGGTGCCGCAGTACTCGATCGCGCTGGCCCTGGTCGCGGTGCTGGCGGTCCGGTTCCGGGTACTGCCCGCCGGCGGCATGTACGACGCGATCGACGGCGGCGGGCCCGGTGACCTGCTGAAGCATTTGGTGCTGCCCGCCGTCGCGGTGTCGCTCATCCCCATGGGCGTCGTCGGGCGCATGCTGCGCGCCACCCTCACGGACGTCCTCGCCGACGACCATGTCGAGGCCATGCGCGCCCGCGGCCTCAGCCCGGCGACGATCGCCCGGCACGCGCTGCACAACGCACTGCCCTCGCTGCTCACGATCACCGGCCTGCAGCTGGCCTACCTCATCGGCGGCGTCGTGTTCGTCGAGACGATCTTCTCCTGGCCCGGGCTCGGCCAGGCCCTCTACAACGCGATCGCCGCCCGCGACCTGCCCCTCATCCAGGGCGGCGTCCTGGTGATCGCGGTCGCGTTCGTGCTCATCAACATCGTGGTCGACGGCGCCCACGCACTCATCGATCCACGCGTACGGAGATAGCCATGGCTTCTGCGGCCCCCACCTCGGACACCCTCGGGACGGACGCCGGACGCGGCCGCCCCGCCGACAGGCCCGCGCGCCGCGGGCGCCGGTCCGGCGCCGTGCTCACCGCCGGGACCGCGCTGGTCGCGTTGCTCGCGCTGACCGCACTGCTGGCGCCGGTGCTGCCGCTGCCCGACCCGGACATCGGGTCCCTTTCGGCGCGGCTGCTGCCGCCCGGCAGCCCGCACCATCTGCTCGGCACCGACGACCAGGGGCGCGACCTGCTGAGCCGCCTGATCTGGGGCACCCGTCCCTCGCTGGCCGCGGGCCTGCTGCCGGTACTGATCGCCGGGACCCTCGGCACGCTCCTCGGCATGGTCGCCGGGCTCGGCGCGCGATGGCTGGAGAACGCCGTCATGCGCACCCTCGACGTGCTGTTCGCCTTCCCCGCCGTACTGCTCGCCATCTCGATCGCGGCGTCACTCGGCACCGGTCTGACCAGCCTGGTCACGGCGCTGTCGGTGATCCTCGTACCGGCCGTCGCGCGGGTGGTGGTGACCGAGGTGGCCCGGCTGCGCGAGCTGGACTTCGTCCTGGCCGCGCGTGCCGGTGGCGCCCGCACCACGACGATCGCGCTGCGGCACGTGTTCCCCAACGTCCTGCCGGTACTGAGCGTCTACTGCTCGGCGCTGGTGGGGCTGTCGATCGTCCTCGGCTCCGGGCTGTCGTTCCTCGGGCTCGGCGTCGCACCGCCCCGCGCCGAATGGGGCGCCATGCTGGACGACCTGCGCCAGCACGTGTTCACCGTGCCGCTCCTCACGCTCATCCCCGCGACCGCGATCTTCCTCGCGTCGGTGGCGTTCAACGTGCTGGGCGAAGGGTTGCGCGACCACTTCGACGTGCGATCGAGGTACACCGCATGAGCGCGCTGCTGGAGATCGAGGATCTCACCGTCGACTTCACCGCGGGCGAGCGCGTCGCGCACGCCGTACGGGGCGTCGGGTTCTCGGTGGAAGCCGGCCGCACCACGGTCGTGCTGGGCGAGTCGGGCAGCGGGAAGTCGGTCACGGCACGCGCGGTTCTGCGCCTGCTCGGGCCGCGCGCTCGCGTCGGCGGCGCCGTCCGCCTCGGCGGCGTCTCCCTGCTCGGCCTGGACGAGCGGGAGATGCGGTCCCTGCCGGGGCCGTGACATCGGGTTCGTCCCGCAGGACCCCACCGGCTCGCTCGACCCGCTGCGGCGGGTGGCCGCCCAGGTGGGCGAGGTGCTGCACGCCCATGGCGGCGCGGCCACCCGCGCCGCGCGGCGCGAGCGGACCGCCGAGCTGCTCGCGCAGGCCGGGATCCCCGACGTCGACCGGGTGGCCCGTGCCTACCCGCACGAGCTGTCGGGCGGCCTGCGGCAACGCGTCGCCATCGCCGCCGCGGTCGCCTGCGGGCCCCGGCTGCTCATCGCCGACGAGCCGACCACCGCCCTGGACACGACCGTCCAGGCTCAGATCCTGGAGCTGTTCCGGCGGCTCCAGCGTGAGCTGGACATGGCCCTGTTGCTGGTCACCCACGATGTGGGCGTCGCGCGGCTCATGGGCTCCACGGTCGTCGTCATGTACGCGGGCCGCGTCGTCGAGGAGGGGCCCGCCGAGCGCGTACTGACCGAGCCCGCCCATCCCTACACCGCCGCCCTGCTCGGCGCACAGCCTCGCCCGGGCGTCCCTCGCGGCGAGCTGGCCGGTCTTCGCGGACTGCCGCCGTCCGCCACCGCCGTGATCCACAGCGAGTGCGCGCTGGCGCCGCGCTGCCCGCACGCCGAGCCCGGGTGCGTGACCCGGCTGCCCGTGCTGGAACCGGTGCCCGGCGGCGGCTCGGCGGCATGCCCCGTCCGCCGAAACGCGGCGACGCCCCGCGAACGGAGGACGGCATGACCGGGCCACTGCTGACCGCGACGGGCCTGTCCAAGAGCTTCGGCGACGGGCCCCCGGCCGTCGACGACGTCAGCCTGACCCTCGACGCGGGAGAGACGCTCGGCGTCGTGGGCGAGTCGGGGAGCGGGAAGTCCACCACCGCGAAGCTGATCCTGCGGCTGCTGCGGCCCGACACCGGACGCGTCGTGTTCGCCGGACACGACCTGGCGCGTACGCGCGGGGCCGAGCTGCGGCGGCTGCGGGCCCGGCTCCAGCTCGTCCCGCAGTCCCCGCAGACGTCGCTGAACCCGCGCATGACCGTCGGCGCGGCCGTCGCCTTCAACCTGCGCGCCCACCGGCGACCCAGGGCGACGATCCCCGCGCGGGTCGCCGACCTGCTCGACCGCGTCGGCGTCCCGCCCGCCGACGCCGGCCGCTACCCCCACGAGATGTCGGGCGGCCAGATCCAGCGGGTCGCCCTCGCCCGGGCCCTGGCCACCGACCCCGAGGTCATCCTCTGCGACGAGGCGGTGTCCGCACTCGACAAGAGCATCCAGGCCCAGGTGCTCAACCTGCTCGCCGAACTCCAGCGTGACACCGGCGTCGCCCTGCTGTTCATCTCCCACGACCTGTCGGTCGTCGAGCACATCGCCGACCGCGTCATGGTGATGCGCCGCGGCCGGGTGGTGGAGGAAGGACCGGCGGAACGGATCTGGTCCGCACCCGCCCATCCCTACACACGCACCCTCCTCGACTCGATCCCTGCCCTTCCCTGAACCAGGAGATGACCATGCGACACATCCGACCTCGCCTGCTGCTGTGCGGCGCCCTCGCCGCTCTCACCGCCGCCTGCGGCACCGCCGGCTCGTCGACCGGATCCGGATCCGGTGGCACGCTCGTCATCGGCATGACGGCCGCCGACATCCCCGGCACCGACACCGTCATGGCGTTCACCCAGGGCTTCGAGGGCGAGCGCTTCGTCAACTTCCAGCTCTACGACGGGCTCACCCGCTACGACCTGAAGCAGTCGGCCAAAACGCCAGGGATCACGCCCGGCCTCGCCACGTCCTGGGAGACGAGCCACGACGGCCGTACCTGGACCTTCCACCTGCGCGACGGGGTGACCTTCTCCGACGGCACCCCCTTCGACGCCGACGCGGTCGTCTTCGCCTACGACCGGCTGCTCAACAAGAAGAGCCCCTACTACTACCCCGCAGCGGCCGGCGCGGCGTCCCTGTGGTCCGGGCAGATCGCCTCGTACGCCAAGGTCGACGCGAAGACCGTCAAGGTCACCACCGAACGGCCCGACGGACACCTGCTCACCGACCTGACCTTCCTCACGGTCCCGAGCCCTACCGCTGTGAAGAAGCTCGGCAACCAGAAGTTCGCCCAGCACCCCGAGGGCACGGGGCCGTTCCGCTTCGAGTCGCTCAAACCCGGCCAGCAGCTCACCATGGTCCCCAACAAGAAGTACTGGGGCGGCGCGCCGAAGGTCGGCCGGCTGGTGCTGCGCCCGATGCCGGACGCCGGAGCACGCACCGCCGCGCTCCGGTCGGGCCAGGTCAACTGGATCGAGTACCCGAGCCCCGACGACGTCGCGCCTCTCAAGTCATCCGGGTTCACGCTGCTGAGCAACAACTACGACCACCTCTGGTACTGCACGTTCGACCAGTCCAAGAAGCCCTGGAACGACGTGCGCGTCCGGCAGGCGGCCAACTACGCCATCGACCGGCAGGCCATCGCCCGCGACCTGCTCAAGGGCACCGCCGACCCCGTCTACCAGCACGCACCCGCCTCGACCGACCAGCACGACCCCGCGAACGACGCCTACACCCACGACCCGGCCAAGGCCAAGGCGCTGCTCGCCCAGGCGGGCGTTCCGGACGGCTTCACCACGACCCTCGCCGTCCCGACCGGCGGCTCCGGCAACCTCATCCCCGTGCCGATCGCCACCGCGCTGCAGGCGCAACTGGCCACGGTCGGCATCAAGGTGCGGATCCAGAAAACGGAATGGTCGGCGCTGCTCGCGGACCTGAACGCGGGCAAGCCCGCCCTGGGCGCCGACGTCCAGTGCGCCTCCACCGTCACCTATCAGGCCGAGGCCCTCATCCGCGCCGACTGGGCGAAGGGCTCCCCGGTGTACGACGGGCACTGGTACTCGAGCCGCGTCGACTCGCTGTCCGCGAAGGCCGAGCAGACCCTCGACCCCACCGCACGCGTACGGCTCTACCGTCAGGCCGAGCGGATCGTCAGCGACGAGGCGCCTTACCTGTTCGTGGTCAGCGACCGGAACCCGCGTGCCCTCGCGGGGAACGTCCACGGCCTCGTCCAGCCGAAATCCTGGTTCGTGGACCTGACCACCGTCAGTGTAGGGAAGTAGCGCGATGACAGACATCAGATGGGCGGTGAACCTCCCCCTCCCCGGGAAGGCGCTGCGCGACCACCGGGAGACGATCGAGGCGCTGCCCGGCCTCGGCTACCACGACGTGTGGACGGGCGAGGGCGGCGGCATCGACGCTTTCACTCCGCTCGCCGCGGCGGCAGCCTGGCAGCCCGCGCTCGGCGTCGGCACCGGCGTCGTACCGGTGTTCACCCGCGGCCCCGCGGTGCTCGCGCAGACCGCCGCCGCCCTCGCCGAGCTCACGAGAGAGCGGGTCATGCTCGGCCTCGGCACCTCGGTACCCGCCCACGTGACCGCGCTGAACGACATCCCCTTCGCCCGGCCCGTCACGCGCCTGCGCGACACCGTCCGGTTCCTCACAAGCGCGCTCCGCGGCGACCTCGTCGACGAGGAGTACGAGACGTTCTCCATCCACGGCTTCCAGATGCCGCCGGTGCCCGTACGGCCCAAGGTCGTGCTGGGCGCACTCCGGCCCCGCATGGTCCGGATCGGTCTGACCGAGGCGGACGGGATCATCACCAACGTCCTCGGCCACGGCGATCTGCGACGCGTCATCGCCGAGGCCGGGCCCCTCCCGCCCGGCAAGGAGATCGTGGTCAAACTGTTCGTCTGCCCGACCGAAGACGTCGCGCACGCCCGCCGCGCGGGACGCGCCTTCCTCGGCTGGATCCTCAACCAGGCTCCCTACCGGGCGTTCCACGACTGGCTCGGGCGCGGCGACCGGCTCGGCGGGTCACGTGCGCTGTACGACTCCGGCGACCGGGCCGGGGCAGGCCGCACCCTGCCCGACGACGTCGTGGACGAGCTGTGGATCCACGGCTCTCTCGACGAGTGCCGCGAACGAATCGGCCGGTTCGCCCAGGACGGCGTCTCTTCGGTGCTGCTCTATGTCGCCCCCACTCCCGAACTGCTCACCGGCCGGCACGACCTGACCGGTGTGCTCTCCGGCCTCCGGCCGACGTGAGCGGCTCAGTGCCCGAGGTACGGACTGTAGAGCGCGGAGAGGAACCGGCTGACGATGAGCTCTCGCTCTTTCACCGGCAGCGCGTCCAGGAGCCGATTCACCGCGGCCATCCGGCCCTGGGACTCTCCGTTCAGTTCGATTCCGGCCATGGGGAGCAGGGCCGCGAAGCCGGCGTCGTCGAGTGTGTCGAAGTCGAGTTCGTCGACCAGCGCGACCAGGTCCGCCGGCGGTGTGCTGGGGCCGAGCGGGCGTACGGCGTCGACGCTCGCGCGCAGGACCGACAGGATCTCGTCGATCCCCCGCTCACTCGCGCCGGTGAGGGTCACGTGCAGGCTGGCGGGCAGGCCGGCCACGCTGAGCTGTGGCTGGAGGAAGAAGCCGCGGGACCGGGACTCGTCGGCCAGCTCCCACAGGTCCAGCGGCGCGGCGGGGTCGGTGCCGATGGCGATGAGGGCCGCCTCCGGCTTGCCGAGGACGATCAGGCCGTCGATCTCCTCGATACCGGCGATGAGGCGCCGGGTCGCGGACAGCGTGCTTCGTCCCAGTTCGCGATAGCCCTCGGCGCCGAGGGCCTGCATCGTGGCCCAGGCTCCCGCGAGAGGCCCGGCGCCCTTGCTGCTCTGGACCGTGGAGTTGACGACCGGGTAGCCGGGCCAGGACGCGCACACGTAGTAGGCGTTGCGGCGCATGTCCTCGTCGCGGAACAACACCACCGACGCGCCCTTGGGCGCGTACCCGTACTTGTGCAGGTCGGCCGTGAGGGACGTGACGCCCGGGACGGACAGGTCGAACGGCGGCACGTCCGCGCCCGCCTCGGCCAGCCAGGGCAGCAGGCAGCCGCCCACGCAGGCGTCGACGTGGCACGGTATGCCGCGCGCGGCGGCGTCGGCGGCGATCCGCTCGACCGGATCGATCACCCCATGGGCGTACGACGGCGCCGAAGCCACCACGAGCACCGTGGCGTCGGAGCACGCGGCGGCCATGGCCTCCGGGTCGGCCTTGAAGGTGGTCGGGTCGACCGGCACGGTGACCACACGGACGCGAAGGTACTTCCCGGCCTTGTGGAACGCGGCGTGCCCGGTGATCGGGACGACGATCTCAGGTTCGGCGATGTCGGGCCGGGCATCGCGCGCGGCCTTCACCGCCAAGAGGATCGACTCGGTGCCGCCGCTGGTGAAGATGCCCGGGGTGGCGTCGGAGCCACCGAGCCGGGTCGCCATTCCCCCGATCACCTGCCGCTCCAAAGCCACGACGCTCGGAAAGGCCGTCGGGTCCAGCCCGTTGACCTCCAGCATGGCCAGATACGCCTCGTGGGCCGCCTGCCGAACCGCCGGGCGGCCGGTGTCGTAGATGTACGCCGAGACACGCTCGCCGCGCGTGGGCAGGTCGGTCGCGGTCAGCGCCGCGAGATCGGCCAGCAGGTCGGCGGCCGGTCGGCCGGTCTCGGGCAGGCCCGGGTGAGTCGCGCTCATGGAACGTTCTCCGTTTCCTGATGAGGGTCCAGGTTAGAGATGGGGCCTGCGGCGGCGGCGTGCGGGGGCCGATAACCCGGCCACCGTATGCCTCGGCGAGTGGCATGTCAGGACCGCACTCACAACGTTCCCGTGATTTCAATGGGCAGCATTCACGAATGGTCCCCCGCGTACGTCCGTGTTGATTCGCGCTAATATCCCTTGTCACCCTTTTCCCCCGCTTGACAGTTCGGCTGACTCTGCTACCAGAAGCCGAACTGAGACGAGACAAGGAACTACATGCGTAAACTCCTGCTTGGTGTGGCGGGTGCGGCTCTGGCCGCGACCGCCGTCGTGTCGGTGCCCGTCGCCGCCGAGGCGGCCACCCCGGGCCAGCTGTGCACCACCAACAGCGACGCGATCCTCTACACGAGCCCGACCTCGGGGATCCTGGTCCCCCAGGGCTCGCTGGTCCGCATCCTCGACTACCGGGATGAGTACCACTACCTCGCTCGCTACGACTCCACCGTGGGCCAGCTCGAGCGCTCGCGGGTCATCCAGTCGAGCTGCTACAACCAGTGATTCGGTAGCTTCACGAAGGCTCCTGGTCAGGTGAGTCAATTTCGGTCGCCCGACCAGGGGCTTGTGGGCAACGAATGCGGGGATATCCCCGCCCTTCGGATCCGCCTTTCTCGACCTTTACGTCTACCAGCGAATTCGCAGGTCCCAGTCGAGTTCCCAGCGCCGTATGGTCCCGTCCGTGCTCGCCGACAGCGCGAACAGGGCGTCAGTGCTGATCACGACGCTGTTCACCGCACCCTGGTGACCGTCGAGGACGCGAAGGCAGCGTCCGGCGGCGGGCTCCCAGATTCGTACGGCGGCGTCGGTTCCGCCGGAGATCGCGAACCGGCCGTCCGGGCAGAACCTCACCTGCTGTGACCCCACGCCGGGTACCGGGTCGTCGGGTTCGTCGTCGAACACGCTCAGGCACTCGCCCGTCGCGGTGTCCCACAGGCGGATCGTCCAGTCGGTGTACGCGCCCGCTGAGAGGGCGTACCGGCCGTCCGGGCTGAGGCAGACCGACATCACCCGATCGGTATGGCCGTGCAGCGTTCGTACGCACTGACCGGTCTTCAGATCCCACAGCCGTACCGCTCCGTCCGCAGACGCGGATACGGATACGGTCAGGGCCGGGCCGAGCCAGAGTGCGGTGACCTCCCCGGCATGGCCCGGCAGCTCTCGCTCGCACTCGCCGGTGTCCAGGTTCCAGACCCGGATCACCGCGTCCGCGCCGGCCGCCACGGCCAGGTGTCCCGCCCGGTCGAACGCGGCCGCGTTCACGCCCAGTGCCAGTGGACGGCCGAGACCGCCGATCCGCTCACCCGTCTCCGCCGACCATACGGTGATGGTCCCGTCTCGGCTCGCGGCCATCGCTCGTGATCCGTCGGCGCTCGTGCCGACGGCCTTGACGAGGCTCGGTTGTTTCGCGAGCACCCGTACGCAGGTCCCGCCGTCGACGTCCCACACGCGGACCGTGCCGTCGCTCCCGCCGGAGACGGCGATCCGGCCGTCAGCGTTCAGTTCCAGCGCGTACGGCGCGGGGTCCCCTTCGAAGATCCCGGCCGCCCACGCCTCGCGAAGGCCGACGCGGACCGCGGATCGGCCGAGTTCGCGCCACGCCGTGAGCAGCCGTGGCTCCCGCTCGCATCCGGGTACGGCCCGTGCCTCGGCGAGCAGGTCCAGCGCGGTCTGCGGGTCTGCGGCCTGCCGGGCACGGTTCATCAGGTCCGTGACCGTGGCGTCGAGGCCGCTCAGCTCCGCGTGTTCGCGCGGCCTGCTCAACCGGGGCGGCGCGGTGTTCCGTGACGGCAGCGCCCACCAGCGGACGAGACCGGCCTGCCACGCGGACCGCAGCACGCCCATGTCCGCGTCCGCGTCGAGGTGGGCCGCCCGCAGGGGGCCGCCGTCGCCGCGGAAGGTGCGCAGGCATCGTTCGTCGTCGAGCGCCCACAGCCGTACGGTGTCGTCCGCGCTCGTGGACACGACGAGCCCGCCGGACACCGACACCGAGGTGACCAGGCGTGTGTGGCCGTTCAGCGTACGGGTGCGGTTCCGTCGCAGGTCCCAGACCCGGATCCTCCCGCCGGCGGCCAGCGCCGCATGGTCCGCGCCGAGGAAGACCGTGTCGACCCCCTTGTGGCCGTCGAGTACGCGGCCGTCGAGGACCTGGACGCAGCGGCCCGTGGCGACCTCCCACAACCGTGCCGTACCGTCCTCGCGGCCCGCGGTGAACACGAATCGCCCGTCGTCGTCGACGGCCGCCGCCGCGTTGGTGTGCCCGTCGAGGGTCAGCAGGAGCCTTCCGCTGGGGAAGTCCCAGACGAGCACGTTCCCGTCGTAGTTCGCCGACACGGCGACCCGGCCGTTGCCGGACAGGCGTACCGACGACGACCACAGGGCGCGCCTCCAGGTGGAGGGGGCGCCGATCACGCGCAGGCGGCGCTCCTTGGTCAGGTCCCAGAAGTGCACGGCGTCCGGCGCGGAGGTGATGGCGTACCGGCCGTCGTCGTCGATGTCGAACTTGAACTCGACGGTCGGCGCCGCCACCTCCCGCAGGCGGCGTCCGCCGTCGACGTCCCACACGCGCAGCACACCGTCGCAGGCGGTCACCGCGCGCCTGCCGTCCCTGGTGAAGCGGACGCCCATCGTCGGCGCCGCCCAGGGGATCTCCATGTCGAAGAACTTCTCGACGCGCTCACGGTGGACGTACCAGGGAACGCGGCGCGTACCGCCCGAGGGCGTCGCCGCGCGGCCGAGCAGTGCGGCGGCCTGGTCGTGGTCGCCGCGTTCCCGGTGCACGTGGGCGAGCAGCCGGCGGGCCTCACCGGAGCCGGCGCCGCCGGGGAGAGCGTCGAGAGCGGCGAGGAGGTCCTCGTCGGTGCACTCGCCGCGCCGCCAGCGCAGCAGCCCGGCGTTGTAGGTGGCGTTCAGGTGCTGCGGGTCGGCGGCCAGCGCGGCGGCGAACGCCTCGGTCGCCTCGGCCGGACGGCCGAGGTCGAGCAGTGAGACGCCGCGGTTGTTGAGCTCGTCGGCCCACAGGTCCGCGGCGGCCGGGGCCGAGCGCGGGTACGGGGTGCCGATCTCCCGCCGGTAGATCTCGATGAGCTCGCCGGCGACCTCGGTCATGGACGCGGGCCGCGCGGCCGGGTCCAGGCTCAGGCAGCGGGCCAGCAGATCGGCGAGCTCGGGACGCAGCTCGGGTGTTCCCGGCTTGGCTCGCCGGGCGGCGAGCGCCGCGCCCGCCGCCGGGCCGGACCTCCAGCCGACGTCGCCGGTGAACATCTCCAGCACGGACACGGCGAAGCTGTAGACGTCGGTGCGCCGGCCCATCGGCCGTCCCTCGCTCTGTTCGGGCGAGGCGTACGCGGGGGTCAGGCCGCCGCTGTTGGACGCCACCAGGCTCGTCACCGCCGGAGCGGCCGGCGGCGCCGTGACCACGGCACGGGCCGCCTTCGCCAGGCCGAAGTCGGTGACCTTCGCGACGACTCCGCCGGCGGTGACGTCCAGCAGCACGTTGGCGGGCTTGACGTCCTGGTGCACGATCCCGTGGTCGTGCGCGTGCGCCAGCCCCCAGGCGAACTGCACCGCGATGTCCAGGACGCGGGCGAGCACATCGCGCCGGCCTCCGTCGTACAGGCGACGGTCGACGATCCAGTCGCGCAGGCTGCCGCCGGAGACGTGCTCGGCGAACACCCGCGGGATCCCGCCGAGGACGCGTACGTAGTGGCAGGCGCACACGTTCGGATGCAGGCCCAGCGACACCCAGATCTCCGCCTCGGCGACGAACCGGTTCCGCTGCGAGGCACTACGGAACAGTTCCGTACGCGGGCACTTCACCGCGAGGTCGGTGTCCCACTCCAGGTGCCGGACCCGGTACACGACGCCCATGCCGCCGCTCTCGTACACCCGCAGGACCTTGTACCGCCTGTCGACGACGTCGCCGACCCGCCACACGCGCCTCAGTCCTCGGTCAGCGGCTGGGCACGAAGTCGGGCAGGGCCGCGAACGCGGGATCGACCGTCGCCGTCGCCAGCGCCCATCGCACCCACCCGCGTACGCGCGACAGCGGATGCTCGGGGAACATGCCGTCCCAGGCCGGGTCGTCGCCGCGATGGAACGGCAGCTCACCCTCCAGATCGGAGGCGTACGGATGCGGCAGCACCCAGCCGTCGCCGTGGACGAGACCGAGCTTGACCATGACCGCCACCTCCCGCGCGCCGGTGATCCCGGTCTCCTCGGCGGAGAAGCTGAACATCGCCCGGCGGTCGGCCTTCGCCAGGAAGATGCTCGCCATGAACACCTGGCCGCTGGGCGCGTTCGGTATCCGCGCCTTCATCAGCTGACACACCCCGCGTACGCCGCCGAGCACCACGGGTTCGGCCTCGATGAGGCATCCGATCCGCGCGTACTCGTGGGCGAGGTTGCGCCGCATGGCCGGGATGTTCTCCAGCCAGAACGGCTCGGCCAGCGGGGTGTTCTCGACCGACAGACCGATGTGGTCCCCGGTCCCGGGATGCACCCAGGCCCCGTCGTTGATGGGTCGCAGGCCCGTTGTATCGAAATGGACGACCACGCCGCAGAATCCTTCCGGAACCGAACCGCTGACACGCTGGCGAAGGCAACGTACAGCACCGTTTCCGGGACCGGTCCCGACAACAGGGTCGGTGGCGGGAACGGGCCGGTCAGCCCGGAGTCGCGTCGGTGATCGGGAGCTCGACGCGAAGCGTGGTCCCGGCTCCGCGTGGGCTGTTGAGGAAGATGCGGCCGCCGAGTGCCTCCACGCGATCTTTGAGGCCGAGCAGGCCGGTGCCGTGGGCGAAGTCGGCGCCACCGGTGCCGTTGTCGCGGATCTCGAAGCACAGGACGGTGCCCGCAGGGTCGGTATCGACGGTGATCGTGATCGCCGAGGCGTGCGCGTGCTTGGCCGCGTTGGTCAGCGCTTCCGCGACGACGTAGTACGTGCTGACCTCGACATGCTCGGGCAGCCGCCCTTTCACGCGTACGTCGAGATCGGCCGGGACCGGTGAGCGGCGAGCGAGCGTGCGCAGCGCCGCGGGGAGGCCGCCCTTGGCCAGGGTCGCCGGGTGGATGCCGTGGGCGAGCACACGCAGTTCCTTCAGCGCGTCGTTCGCCTCGTCGGCGAGCTTGTCGATCTCGTCGGCGAGCTCGGGTGGCACCTCCGTTCGCACCGCGCGCAGCCGTAGCCCGAGGGAGACCAGGCGCTGCTGGGCGCCGTCGTGCAGGTCCTGCTCGATACGCCGGCGTGTCTGGTCGGCGGTGGCGACGATCCGCGCGCGCGAGGTGGTGAGCTCGGCGTACAGCCGGGTGTTGTCGAGGGAGACGGCGAGCTGGCCGGCGATGAGCTTGACGCCGTCGAGCCGCTCGGTGGTGAACGCGCCGCGGATGAAGCGGTTCTCCAGCAGGAGTACCGCGCGCAGCGTGCCGCGGCTGAGGATGGGGACGGCCAGCAGTGAACAGCAGGTGAGGTCGGTGAAGTGCCGGTCGCGAGCGAAGCGGTCGTCGCGCGTGGCGTCGACCACGACGAGCGGTTCCCGCAGCCGCTGGCAGTATCTCAGCACCGACATCGGGACTTCGGCGTCGTCGCCGCTGATCGGGACGGGAGCGTCGCCGTCCGGGGTCGGCAGGAGCCAGCCTTGCCGGTCCTCTCGCCACAGCGGCAGGTACACGCCGGTGGCGCCGGTCATCGCGCCGAGCACCTGGACGACGCGGGTGTGCAGCCGTTCGATGCCGGTCTCCGAGCTCAGCGCCTGCGACGTGGACAGGATGCCGAGCAGGTCGAGCGTTCCGGTCGTGACGGCGGTCCGCCGGTGGAGGCCGCCACCGCTCTGCCCGGCGGTCCCATCAGGTTGCGGGCGCAGATTCGGGTATGCCCAGTCGAGCTGGGCGACCTTCGCGGTCGCGCCCCACGCGAGGTACTGACGGCGTGCTTCGATCAGAAGGTCGTAGCCGGCGTGCTCGACGCCGTGGGCGAGGTCGAAGCGGGCCGCGCGTTCGGTGATCAGGGCGTCGGTGCCATGGGCGCTGCCGCTGGGCGACCTCGCGCCGGGCGGCGTCGAAGGCGGTGGTGGCGGCGTAGAAGTCTCCGTCCGCCCAGGCTCGCTCGGCCTCGATCCACCGCAGCAGGTGCAGGAAGTTCGCCGGCGCGTCCGCGGCGCGTTCGGCCAGCCACTGCGTCACCTCCTCCAGCTCGGACAGGGGATCGCCGCGCTCACCGCCGTGGCCGTCGCGGGCCTGCCCGGCGAGGGCCAGCCCGCGCAGCACGTGGGCCACGCCGGTCGGATAGAGGCCCGGGACGGTCTGCAGCAGCGGCATCGCCGCCGCGGTGTGCCGCGCCAGGTCGGCCGTGTCACCGAAGATGGCGGCGGCGACGGCATGGGTGTAGTGCGCGTTGAAGAGCGCCAGCGGGTTGCCGGCGTACCTGTCGGACGCCGCCTCAGTGGCCGTGCCGGAGCCTTCGCCGCGCAGCACACCGGTCAGCCACTGGTAGCTGTCGAGCCACTGGGCGGTCTGCTCGTTGCCGCTGCGCCGCAGGAAGGTCAGGCCCGCCTCCACCTCGGCGGCGCAGGCGTCCAGCGAGGGCGCGCCGTCCAGGTGGTAGTGCACGCCCGGCTCATAGGTGTATCCGGCGTTGGCCAGGTCGCCCCCCGCGATCAGCCCCTCCCGGGCCCGCCGGGCCGCTCGGAGACCATTCTCGATCGGCTCGAACCAGCAGCTCAGCATGGCGTAGATGAAGCGAACCTGGGAGGTGTCGGGCTCGTAGCCGCGGGTTTCGCCCAATGCCACGATCCGCCGCGACACCCGGTACGCGGCGGCGTAGTCGCCGTGCAGCCCCACCACGGGGAAGACGATGTGGATCGCCGGGCCGAGGAAGGTACGTGCGGTGCCGTGCTCGAGCCAGATTCGGAGCGTCTCCAGGCTCAGCCATCCCTGCATGGCCAGGTCGGCGATGAAGTAGCTCGCCGGCACGAGCGCGTTCATCACGCGGGTCACGGCGAGCAGCCTGGGATCGGCGGTGTCCGGCCTGGCCGGCTCGGCGCCGTCCTCGGTGAAGTCCAGCCATCGGTACAGGTAGCCGAGCCGCCGGTCGAATTCGGCGAGGAACCGGTCGGCAGCCGGGACGGCGACGCCGAGCTCACGCAGCGACCTCATACCCAGACCGATCGCCTCGGTAAGGCAGCTCCGGTGAGTCAGGCTTCTGACCTGCACGCACGTCGCGTCGACCCGCTGCATGGCGGTGGTGCAGAGCTCCCCGATCGTGCGATATTCCTCGTCGGCCTCGTCCAGGCGCCCCAGGCTGTACAGCGCGGCGTGGCGGCCGGTGCGCACCTCGATCAGCGTGGTGATCCGGCTCGGGTCGATCAGCCGCAGCGCGGCCGTCAGCAGGGCGTTCACCAGCGCGTAGTTCCCGATCAACGACGCCTGGCCGGCGGCACGGCGCAGCAATTGCACCACCTGGCGCCGTTCCGCGGGGTCCTCGACCGCCTCGACCACCGGGAGGTACTGCTCCGCGGCGGCCGCGAACCACTCCGTGACCGCCGCGAGCCGCCGCGCCATGCCCAACTGCAGGGTGTGCCGCTGCCGTACTTCCATCCCGCGCAGGACCGCCTCGCGGATCCGGTCGTGGCGAAACCGCATCGCCTGATGCGCTCCGGGCTCTGCCACCAGAAGACCCTCGTCGAGGGCGGGCGCCAGCGCCTGCTCCACCGCGCCCGCCGACGCGTCGATGGCGGTCGTCAGCACGCTCAGCTCGGCTCGCCCGCCCAGGCACGCCATCGCCTCCACCGCCCGCCGCGAGCGTTCCGGCATGGCCTCGACCCGCGCGGCCAGCAACCCGGCTACCTCAGATCGGCCGAGGTGAGCGCGCACGGTCGCCGCGTCCCACCGCCACCCGGTGGCCGTCACCGTCAACGCGCCGTCGCGTCGCAGCGCGTTGAGCAGCTCCACCGTCTCGTACGGGTTTCCGGACGTGTACGGACTGATCACACCGGCCAGGTCCGCCGCCGTGGCCGGGTCCACGTGCAGCATCTCCGCGACCAAGGTGATCATGCTGGGGGCCTGCAGGTTGATCAGCTGCAGGTGACGTACGCCGGGCTGTTCACGCCATCGGGCCAGCGGCGCCGCCAGCGGATGATCCGCGTCCACCTCGTTCTTGCGGTACGCACCCACCAGCAGCAGGCCGTCGACCGGCTCCTCGCTCAGCATGAGCTCGACGAAGCCGAGTGGCGGGCGCCCCGCCCACTGCAGGTCATCGACGAACACCACGATCGGCCGTTTCCGCGACGCGACCGTACGCAGGATGTCCACGGCCACGCGCTGCACCCGTGCCTGCGCGGTCAGCGAGTCCCCCGGATCGGGCGGCACGGCCAGCAGCGCCGCGAACTCGGGCACCACCGCGGTCAACAGACCCGCGTTCGGGCCGAGCACCCGCAGGATCCGCCCCCGGACGTCGGCCAGTTCGTCCTCCGGCTCGGCCAGCAACAGCCGGCCCAGCGCCCGGAACGCCTGGAAGACCGCGTCGAACTCCAGGTCCCGGCGATACTCGTCGAACTTGCCCGCCACGAACCAGCCGTCCCGGCCCGTCACCACCGGCCGCAGCTCATCGGCCAGCGCCGTCTTGCCCACCCCCGGCGACCCGCCGACCAGCACCCCACGGCACCGGCCGTCGAGGGCCTCCTCGAACGCCGCCTCGAGCGCCCCGACCTCCGCATCACGGCCCACCGGCCTCGACGGCGGCAGCAACCGCAGCGGGAAATCGCGCTTCCCGACGCGCGGTGCGGCCTCCGGGTTCCGGCCGGCGTCCCGCAACTGCTCCAGGTCGTAGACCACGCCCTCCGCCGTCTGGTACCGGTTGTCCGGTTCCTTCTCCAGCAGATGCATGATGATCGCGGACAACGACGCGGGTACGTTCCGGTTCGCCTCCGCCGGCGGCACCGGCGCGATGGCCAGATGATCATGTGTGAGCCGCAACGGGTCTCCGGTACCGAACGGCGGTTCACCCGTCGCCAGCTCGTACAAGGTCGCGCCCAGCGCGTACAGGTCGGCACGCTGATCAACCGGCCGCCCCGTACGCCCGGTCTGCTCCGGAGCCAGGTACTCCAGCGTCCCCACGATCTCCGTATGGTGCGTGAACGCGGGACGGATCTCGGCGAACGACGACGCCAGGGCGAAGTCCACCAGACACGGCGCACCGCTGGGTGAGATCACGATGTTCGCCGGCGTGATGTCCCGGTGCATCACCCCACGCCGGTGCATCCCCGCCACCGCCCGCGCCAGCTCCACCGCCAGCCCGACCAGCTCGTCGATCACCAGCGGCTTCGCCAGCCCGGCCAGACTCACCTCACCGGCATCCGCCAGGACGATCGACCCCTGATACCGCGACGCCTCCACCAACCGGGCGATCCCGTCGACTCCGCGCAGCCGCTCAAGGACCCCCACCTCGTGCCGGAGCCTCCGCTGGGCATCCGGCCCCAGCGGCTCCTTGCGCACGACAGCACCGTCAGGGAACACCAGCCGCGTGACCCGCGTGTGGTCACTCTCATGCAGCACTTCCGCCCGAACAGGTAGATCCCGCCCCGGCAGCCCCCCGCTTGGCCCCATCCGACACCTCCACGCATGGTGCGCGTCATTACCTGCTTACAGCAATCCGAGGATGGTGGCGAATAAGGAGGTCATGACCGGGTGGCCGGGCCGGGCCGGCCGGCGCCGACGGTCGCGTGAGGAGCGCCGAGTGCGCGCGAGATTCCGCGAGCGGCCGCCCGTACCGTGGGGGCCAGGGCGTGCGGACGGGCGTTGTCGGCCTGGACGACGAGAGAGACGGACGCGACGGCGGTCTCGTCCGGGCCGAAGATCGGCGCGGCGACCGACACCGCGTCCTCGGTGACCTGCTGGGAGCTGACCGCGTAGCCGTCCCTGCGCACGTCGGCGAGGACCCGGCGCAGGTGGACCGGATCGACGATCGTTTCATCGGTGAAGCGCCGCAGCGGCGCGCCCAGCACCTCTTCCTGTACGTCCGCCGGAGCGTAGGCCAGCAGCACCAGGCCCACGCCCGTGGCGTGCAGGGCGAAGCGGCCGCCGACGCGGGTCAGCACGCGTACGGCCGCGCGGCCCGCGATGCGCTCGACGTACAGCACCTCGGTGCCTTCGCGCACCGCGAGCTGCACGTTCTCGTGGGTGACCTCGTAGAGGTCTTCGAGGAACGGCAGCGCGTGCTCGCGCAGGCCCAGCCCGCGCGGTGCCAGGGATCCGACCTCCCACAGCCGCAGCCCGATCTGGTAGCGCCCGTCGGGCCGGCGTTCCAGGGCGCCCCAGTCGAGCAGCTCGGCCGCCCGCCGGTGCGCGGTGGCCAGCGAGACGCCGGACCGCTGGGCCAGCTCGGTCAGGGTGAGGGCGGGAGCGGACGGGGTGAACGCCCCCAGCAGGCACAGGACCTTGCTGGTGACGGATCGGCCGGGTTCGTTCCCCATGCCACCCCTCCTGTCCCGTGGCGGCCCCCTCCCATGGTGCGCCTCAGAGTTCCAGTACGAGGCGGGGGGACCGGGCGCGCGACACGCAGATCATCATCGTGTCGCACGCCGCGCGCTCCTCAGGCGTCAGCAGTGAGTCGTGGTGGTCGGGCTCACCATCGAGCACGGTCGTCTCGCAGGTGCCGCAGGTGCCCTCGCGGCAGGACGACAGGATCTGGAGACCGGCCTGCTCCAGGGTCTCCAGGATCGACCGGCCGGGAGGGACGACGTACGTCGTGCCGGACAGTGCGAGCCGGACCTCGAAGGTGGTGCGCGGGCCGGTGTCCTCGATCGGCTTGAACCGTTCGACGTGCAGGGATCCGGAAGGCCAGGTCGCGCACCGGTCCTCGACGGCGGCCAGCAGAGGCTCGGGGCCGCAGCAGTAGACGGCCGTGCCGGGACGCGGATCGCCGAGCAGGGAGTCCAGGTCCAGCAGACCGGTCTCGTCCTGCGGGCACACCGCCACCTGGCCGGAGGCGGCGTCCAGCTCGGGGAGGAAGGCCATCGAGGCCCGCGTACGGCCGCCGTACACCAGCCGCCAGACGGCGCCGCGTGACCGTACGGCGGCGATCATCGGCAGGAGCGGGGTGATTCCGATGCCGCCCGCGATGAACAGGTATCGAGCGGCGGGCACGAGCGGGAAGTTGTTCCGTGGTTCGCCGACCGTGACCACGTCGCCTTCGGCGAGGTCGTCGTGGACGGCGAGCGACCCGCCCCGTCCGCCGGGCTCACGCAGCACCGCGACCCGCAGGGACGATCGGTCGGCCGGGTCACCGCACAGGGAGTACTGCCGGGTGAGGCCCGGCCTCGGCTCGACGTCGACGTGCGCGCCCGGCTCCCACGCGGGTACGGGGCCGCCGTCCGTACGGCGCAGGGTCAGCGTCACGACCCCGTCGGCCACGGTCTCCTTGCGCGCCAGCACCATCGGCGGGCCGGCGCTCATCGCGCCCCGGCCAGGTCCCGTACCGGGTCATGCCCGTCGGGATGGGCGAGCAGCCATTCCCACAGCTCGACCGGGTCACCCGCCTCGTGCTCGGCGCCGCAGTGGCAGACCCCGACCAGCCGGTCGGTGCCCGGCCGCCAGTGCACGCGGTAGACCCGGTCACCGCTCAGCACGGCGACGCGGCTCATGCCGGCTCCCTCACCGGGGAGGCGGCCATCCGGGCCAGGATGCGGCGGGCGGCCAGGCCGCCGGTGTCGATGTTGACGCTGAGCTCCTGGTACCCGTCGGCCTCGGCCGCGATGGCCTTCTCCAGGGTGTTCAGCGCCGCGACGTCCTGGAGGACGACGGTGCGGTTGTTGTCGTGCAGGAAGTCCGAGACCTTCGTGTCCTCCGGGGCGAAGTCGCGGGCGACGGCCCAGAAGTCGTGCGTGCTGTGCTCGGTCTCCGGCGTGATCGCGTACACGACCTCCAGGTGGAAGGCGCCGGTGTCGGTCCCGTCGGCGTTCGGCAGCACACCGGCCGGGGCGATACGGCTGTGCAGCAGGTACAGGCAGGGCGGGTGGTACTCGATGTCCTGCCAGCGCGTGATCCGCCCCTTGATCCCGGTCGACTCGGCGTAGAAGGGCGGGCAGGCGGCGTCGGCCATGCGGCGGCTGACGTAGATGACGCCCTTCTCGTCGTCGACCTCGGTGGTGATGGGCGTCTCGGCGACCTCGGGCGTGCCGATGTACCCGCCGTGCAGGTACGTCTCGTGTGACAGGTCGAGCAGGTTGTCGACCAGCAGCCCGTACCGCGCGGCCAGCGGTTCCATCCCCCGCACGGTGGTGTACGCGGGGTCGGCCAGCCACGGCGCCCGCGGGATCAGTCCGGTATCGGCGAGGTCACGCGAGCCGATCCACACCCAGACGAACGAGTCCTGCTCGACCACCGGGTACGACGCCACCCGCGCCGTACGCGGGACGCGTTTCTGGCCGGGCACGGACACGCATGATCCGGAGGTGTCGTAGGTGAAGCCGTGGTAGCCGCAGACGATCGTGTCGCCGTCGCGGCGGCTCTGCGACAGAGGGAAGCGCCGGTGCACGCACCGGTCCGCGAGCGCCACCGCCGTACCGTCCTCGGCGCGGAAGAGCACCAGCGGTTCGCCACAGATCGTACGGGCGAACAGGTCGGTGCCGATCTCGTCGGTGTAGGCCGCGACGTACCACTGGTCGCGCACGAAACTCGAAATCACGTTCCGCTCCTCGAAGATGCCGGAAAGGTGCCCATACAGTGGCCTGTGCCATCACCTCCAGAAAATGGGGGTTTTCAGTGGCTGAAAACGTAAGGACGAACTCGTGAGGCGCTCTACGGCGCAGCTGGCCGGCCTGGACCTGAACCTTCTGGTGGTGCTCAGGGAGCTGCTGCGCGAGCGCAACGTCACCAGGGCCGCCGAGCGAGTCGGCGTCACGCAGCCGGCCGCCAGCGCCGCCCTGTCCCGGCTGCGCCGCCACTTCGACGACGAGCTGCTCGTCCGCGTGAAGCGCGGCTATGTCCTCTCGCCGCTCGCGACGCAGCTGAGGCGGCAGGTGGAGGAGGTCTGCGCGGCCGCCGAGCAGCTCTTCGCCACCGGTACGGACTTCGATCCCGCCACCTCGCTCCGCGAGTTCACGCTGATCATGGCGGACTACTCGATCGCCGTCGTGGGCGAGCGGCTCTCGGCGGTGATGGAGGCGGAGGCGCCGCACGCGAGCCTGCACGTGCGGTTCGTACGCGAGTCGCTCGCGCTGGACATGCCGCACGTCATCAGGCTCGTCGACGGCATCGTCGCGCCGCAGAGCGCTTCGGCGCTGGAGCACCTGCGGTCGGCCGAGCTCTTCCGGGACGAGTGGGTGTGCGTGGTGTCCACCGGAAACCGCGCGCTGGGCGACGGCGACCCGACGCTCGCCGATCTCGCCCGGCTCAGCTGGGTCGTGCCCTACCACCGGGACCACAGCCCCCGCTCGGCGCCGCCGATCTCGCGCCAGCTCGCGCTGCTCGGCGTCAAGCCGCACGTGGCGGTGCGGGTGGAGGGCTACCAGGCGGTGCCCCAGTTCATCGTCGGCACGGATCGCGTCGCCCTGATGCAGAAGCGGCTGGCGACGCCCTTCGCGGACCGGTTCGACCTGCGCGTGCTGGCCTGTCCCGGCACGCCCGAACCCATCGTGGAAGCCCTGTGGTGGCATGAGGACTGCGACCAGGATCCGGCGCACTCCTGGCTGCGGGAGACCATCGTGAAGATCGCCGCCGGCCTCTGACCGGATGGGCCGGATCATCAATCCGGTTTATACCTAGCAGCTAAACCAGTGATTTCTGCTGCGTGTGAGGTGCTCTTAAGGTTCCCGTAACACACGGACCGCCGTCAGGCTCCGGAAGGGAGTTACGGGAATGTCCGCGATTTCGACGCCCGATACCGAGGCCAGACTCTCGCCTGAGGCACGGCGCTCCGTCGTCGGTGGTGTCATCAGCCTGCTGGTCGACAGCTACGACATCTACCTGCCCGCGCTGGTACTCCCGGCCGCGATGGGCTACTTCGAGCCGAGCTCGATGGCACCGTCATCGAAGGCCACCCTCGTCACCGTCATCTTCACGGTGACGCTGCTGGGCCGGCCCATCGGAGGCCCTCTCTTCGGCAACCTCTGCGACCGGTTCGGCCGGAAGAGGGTCACCATGATCGCCGGGTCGGGCTTCACGGTCGCGACGCTGCTCATGGCCTGCCTGCCCGGGTACTCCCAGTGGGGGTACGGCGCGCTCGCCGCGCTCATCGCGCTGCGCCTGCTGGGCGGGATCTTCCTCGGCGGCGGTTACGCCGGACCGGTGCCGCTGGCCATCGAGCGCTCCCCCGCCCGCCTGCGCGGCCTCGTCGGCGGTCTGGTCTCGGCCGGAGCGCCGGTGGCGATCACCTTCATCAGCATCACGCAGCTCACCGTCCTGAAGCGCATGTCCCCGGGAGCGTTCGAGACGTGGGGGTGGCGGCTGCCGTTCCTGTTCGGCGTCGTCCTCGGCGTCGCCTACCTCTACTACTACTCGCGGGTCCCCGAGGTCGACATCGAGTCGCTCGCGTCGTCGCGGGAGTTCAAGAGGGCACCGCTCCTGGAGCTCTTCACGCGAGCGCACATCAGGAGCCTGCTGCAGGTGTTCCTGCTGATGACCGGCATGTGGTTCGCGGCGCAGATGGCCCTGTCGTTCCTGCCCGGCCTGCTGATCGAGGTGCTGCACCAGAACGCGTCCGACGTGAGCACGATGGAGATCGTCGCCAACCTCGCCACCGTGGCCGGGATGATCACCTACGGGATCATCGGGCAGCGGATCGGCCGCCGCCGGATGCTCCTGGTGGCATCGGCGCTCATCACGGTCTTCGAGTCGCTGGCGTACCTGGCCATGGTCCTGTTCGCGAAGGGCGACGCCGGGTTCCTCCCGGTGGGGATCATGGCGGTCGTCATGTTCTTCCTCGCCAACTCGCCGCTGAGCTGCGTGGTCGTCTACCTCAACGAGCGCTTCGCCTACGGCGTCCGATCGTCCGCGTACGGCACCGCGTACACGGTGAGCCTGATCCTCCCGGCGATGTACACCGTCTGGATCGGAGCGCTGCGGGTCGCGATGCCGTACGAGTACACCGCCCTGGTGCTCATCGTGCTCGGTGGCGTGCTCTTCTTCACCGCCGCCTACATCGGCCCGGACACCCGGAAGACGAGCGAGCTCAGCGAAGCCCCGGTCGTCGAGACGGCCGCACCCGACGTCGTCGCGGCGGAGACGGCGTGAGGCTGACCGACGACGAGCGGCGCATGCTGGACGGCGGCGACGGCCCCGCCGTCCAGGCGGCCATGAGCCTCCTCGTCCGCTACGGCGAGATCCTCGGAGCCGAGCGCATGGTCGACACCGACAACGTCTGCGGCGCGAACATCTTCGGCCCCCACCAGACGGCGCTCGCGGGCGGCACCGGTGACGCGGCGTTCGCGGAGTTCAGCCTGGACCGCCCCGGCGGCTTCGAGATCCCCCAGGTCAAGGCGCACAGTTGCCAGCTCATCGGGCCGATGGACACCGAAGAGTGGCAGACGCAGGGCGTGAGCCAGGAGACCCACGACGCGATCATGGACAGCGAGTCCTACAGCGGCCGCCACGGCATCCACCTCATGAACACCTGCACGCCGTACCAGGTGGGGAACGTCCCCGTACGCGGCGAGCACTGCGCGTGGATGGAGTCCTCGGCGGTCGTCTACATCAACTCGGTGCTGGGGGCGATGAGCAACTGCGAGGGCCGGGAGAGCTCGGCCGCCGCGATGCTGACCGGGAAGATCCCGTACTGGGGCTACCACCTTCCCGAGAACCGGTTCGCCACCGTCCAGGTCGACGTCACAGTCGACGTCGGCACGGTCATGGACTGGGGCCTGCTGGGGTACTTCGCCGGGGACGTCGTCGGCGAGCGCGTCCCGGTCTTCAACGGGGTCGCGGGCTCGCCCGACCTCGTCATGCTCAAGCACTTCGGCGCCGCCGCGGCGTCCTCGGGCGGCGTCGAGATGTACCACGTGCCCGGCGTCACCGCGGAGGCGCGGACCCTCGACGAGGCGCTCGGCGGAAGGCGCCCGGCCGAGACGATCCGGTACGGGCCGGCCGAACGCGCCCGGACCTACGAGAGGCTGAACTCCACCGGGTCCGGCGACGACGTCGACCTGGTCATGATCGGCTGCCCGCACGCGACCCTCGACCAGATCCGTGACGTGTGCGACCTGCTCGGCGACCAGAGGATCGCCGACGGCACCACGCTCTGGGTCTTCACCCCTCGCGCGATCCGGCTCCTCGCCGAGCGCGACGGCCACTCCGAGCGGCTGCGGCGGGCGGGCGGACTGCTGATGAGCGACACCTGCCCGGCGATCGGCCGGTTCGTGCCACGCGGCACCCGCATGGTCGTGACCGACTCGGCCAAGCAGGCGCACTACCTACCGGCGATCATGGGCATCCAGGGCCGGTTCGGCACGACGAAGGACTGCGTCGAGGCCGCCCTCACCGGACGCTGGGACGGTGGCCTGTGACGGCGATCGTGCTGCGCGGCCGGGGCCTCGGCGGAGGCACCTGCGAAGGCGAGGCCCTCGTGACCCGGGAGGCGATCTCGGGCTGGGGCGGGGTCGACGCGCGTACGGGCACCATCGTCGAGTCCCACCACGAGCTGTGCGGAGAGTCCTTCGCCGGCAAGGTCCTGGTCTTTCCCGGCGCGAAGGGATCCTCGGGCTGGTCCGGGGTGTTCCACCTGGCCCGCCTGGAGGGCGCGGCCCCCATGGCGATGATCTTCAACGTCATGAACACGAAGATCGCGCTGGGCGTCATCGTCGCGCATGTTCCATCCGTCACCGGCCTCGACCGCGACCCGCTCGACGTGATCGAGACGGGCGACCGGGTGCGCGTCGACGGTGACCTCGGAATGGTCGAGATCACGAAGACACGAGGGGGCAGGAGACAGTGAGCGAACACGAAGTCGCCGAGGCGGCCCGGACGACACCTGTGCTGGGAGAGTACGAGGTGGTCGTCGTCGGAGGCGGACCGGCGGGGATCATGGCCGCGACCGCCGCCGCGCGTACCGGACGCTCGACCATCCTGCTCGAACGCTACGGCTACCTGGGCGGTGCCGGCACCGCCGGCGGGCTGTCGACGTTCTGCGGACTGCACGCCAACGTCGAAGGCGAGCACCTGCAGGTGATCCACGGGCTCGCGGACGATCTCCTCGAACGGATGGACGCGCTCAACGGCCTGAACGATCCGCACCTGTCGTTCGAGGGCCGGATCGCCGCGCAGGCGTACGACATCGCCGCCTACAAGCTCGCGGCCGATGACCTGCTGACCGGGGCGGGAGCCCGGCTGCTCTACCACGCGATGGTCGTCGGGGCGACCAGGACACCGGACGACCGGATCGACACGGTCCTCATCGAGTCCAAGTCGGGCCGGCACGCGATCCGGGGACAGATCTTCATCGACTGCTCGGGCGACGGCGACCTGGCGTCGTGGACGGGCGCGCCCTTCGAGAAGGGCGGGAACGGCCAACCGATGCTGTACCCGTCGCTGATGTTCCGGATCAACGGGGTGGACGCCGCGCGGGCCGGGCGGGCCTGGGAGACCGTCGGACGGCTCATGGACGAGGCCGAACGCGCCGGCACGCATCGGTTCCCCCGCAAGCGCCCGATCGTGCGGCCGCAGCGGAACCCCCTCGAATGGCGCGCGAACCTGAGCCAGATCGTCAACCCCGACGGCACTCCGGTGGACGGGACCGACGTCGAGGAGCTGAGCTACGGCGAGATCGTCGGCCGGCGGCAGGTGCGCTACGCGTTCGACTTCATCCGCGAGGTCACGCCGGGCTTCGAGGACTCCTACATCGTCGACATCGCACCGCAGATCGGCATCCGGGAGACGAGGAGGATCGTCGGGGAGTACCGGCTCACCGAGAGCGACATCCTCGACTGCGCGGACTTCCCCGACTCGATCGGCGTCAACGGCTGGCCGGTGGAGGCCCATGTCGCGGGTGACGTCGAGATCCGGTGGCAGCGGGGCGCCCGCGGCTTCAACCAGCTTCCGTTCCGGATGCTCGTGCCTCAGGCCGTGGACAACCTCTACGTGGCCGGCCGCTGCGCCTCGATGACCCATGAGGGACAGTCGTCCGCCCGGGTGTCGGGCCCGTGCTTCGCCATGGGCCAGGCCGTGGGTACGGCCGCGGACCTGGCGCTCAAGGCCGGCACGCCGTGCCGCGACGTCGACCCGCACCTGCTGCGCGACCGCCTCCTCGGTGACGGCGCCTACCTCGGAGACACCTGGTGACACTGCGCAGCAATCTGGCGGTCGGCAGCTCGCGGTGGGCCGTCCGGCGCGCGCAGTGGCGCGCCCTCGGCATCCCCGACGAGGACATGACCAAGCCGAAGATCGCGATCGTGAACAGCTCGTCGGACCTCGCGATCTGTTTCCGGCACCTGGACGGCATCGTCGGGCCGCTCAAGGAGGCGATCCGCGAAGCGGGCGGGCTGCCCTTCGAGGTGCGTACGGCGGCGCCGGCCGACTTCATCACCAGCGCCGGCCGCGACGGGCGCTACATCCTGCCGAGCCGCGACCTGATCGCCGCCGACATCGAGGTGGCGGTCGAGGGCGCGCAGCTCGACGGCATGGTCTGCCTCGCCTCCTGCGACAAGACCATCCCCGGGCAGCTCATGGCCGCGGCCAGGCTCGACATCCCGACGATCATCGTGGCGTGCGGCTTCCAGCCCTGTGGCCTGTACCGGGGCGAGCACACCGACATCGAGGAGGTGTTCCTCGCCGCCGGGCACCTGGCCGCGGGGAAGATCACGCTCGACGAGCTCGTCGAGATGAGCGAGGACGCCATCCGGGGCCCGGGGGTCTGCGCCGGGATGGGGACCGCGAACTCCATGCACATCGCCTCCGAGGCACTGGGGATGTCACTGCCCGGCACCACGCCCGTGCTCGCGAACGGCCCCTCGATGTGGGAGGCGGTACGCCGGTCGGGAGCGCGGATCGTGCGAATGGTCTCGGAAGGCCTCCGGCCACGGGACGTGCTCACGCCCGACGCGTTCGCGAACGCCGTGACGGTGATGCTCGCGCTGAGCGGCTCGGTCAACACGATCAAGCACCTGCAGGCGGTGGCCGTCGAGGCCGGATGCGACGTCGACGTGTGGGGCCTGTTCGAACGCCTGGCCCCGGACGTCCCGCTGATCGCCGCGATCCGGCCCAACGGCGAGCACCGTATCGAGGACCTCGAGGCCGCCGGCGGTACGCCGGCCGTACTTAGGCAGCTGGCGAGCCTGCTCCGCCCGGAGGCGCGGACCGTCGCGGGCCTGACCGTCGGCGAGATCGTGGCGTCAGCGGTCGTCCGGGACGAGGAGGTGGTCCGGCCCGTCGAGCGCGCGCTGGCGTACCGGCCGTCGATCGTGGTGCTGCGCGGCTCACTCGCCCCGGAAGGCGCCGTGGTGAAACTGGCCGTGGCCGACGACCGCCCGCGCCGCTTCCAGGGACCCGCGCGGATCTACGGGTCCCGCGACGAGGCACTGGAAGGGCTGCGGCGCGAGGAGATCCAGCGCGGCGAGGTCGTGGTACTGCGCGGCATCGGCGTACGCGGCGGCCCCGGCATGGGGCTGGCGTCGGCGTTCGTGTTCGCCCTGGACGGCGCCGGGCTCGGCACGGACGTCGCGCTGGTCACCGACGGCCAGCTGTCGGGCCTGGTGAACCGCGGCATGGTCGTCGGCGAGGTGTCACCGGAGGCCGCCGCCGGCGGCCCGCTCGCGCTCGTACGGCCGGGCGACATGATCACGATCGACCTCGACGAGAAGACCGCGAACCTGGACGTACCCGCCGACGAGCTCACCCGGCGGCAGGCTGCCCTGAAACCTGCCGGCCCCTCCGGTGAGAACGGCTGGCTGAAGGTGTACGAGAACACGGTGCGGCCACTGTCCCGGGGCGCCACGCTCGGCGACGCCTGACTCATCCGCGCGAGCCAGGGCGGCGTGTCCGGTATGACGCGCCCGGATGACACCGGCGTGGACGCCCCTTGCCGCTCCCCCGAGTTGCCGTTATCTTAACGCAGGACATAGGACGTCCCATGTCCCATGTATGCCATAGGTGACCCGGGGAATGACGCGGCCTGCCTGCCACACATGGGTATGCGCACGGAGGAAAAGCGTGGCTCACCTTGCATTTCCCTACCGCGGAACCACGGCGATCGTGGCGGCGCTCGTCGCCTTCATGCCGTTCACGACGGCCGGCGTGGCCGCTGCGGACGGTCCGGCGCCGAGCTTCTCCGAACAGGTGCTGTTCGCCCAGCACACCGACGGCTATTTCTGTTTCCGCATCCCCGCCATCGTCAAGGCGCTCGACGGCACGCTGCTCGCCTTCGCCGAAGGCCGCGTCGCGAGCTGCGGGGACTCCGGCGACATCGACCTGGTGCTGCGGCGGTCCACCGACGGCGGCCGTACCTGGGGTCCGTTGCGGGTCGTGCTGCCCGGGAACGGGGACACGCGCGGCAACCCGGCCCCGGTCGTCGACCGGCGGACCGGGCGGATCGTGTTGATGACGACGTACAACCCCGGAGACGACGACACGATCCGGCGCCCCTTCGTGCAGTACAGCGACGACGACGGGACCACCTGGTCCGCCGCGCGTGACCTGACCGCGCAGATCGACAGGCCGGCGTGGAACTCCTGGTACGCCACCGGTCCCGGGCACGCTCTCCAACTGCGGCATGGTCCGCACAAGGGGCGCCTCATCGTCGGCGCCAACCATGAGGGTGACGGTGGCGCGGCGCAGGGCGGACCGCAGGGTGGTCACCTCAACTACAGCGACGACGGCGGCACGACCTGGCACATCGGCGCGGAGGACACGCGTACGACCAACGACGTGAGCCCCGGGGAGCTGAGCGCCACCGAGCTGGCCGACGGCAGGATCTACGTCAACGCGCGGGACAACACCGGCACCGACCCCGGAAACCGTAATTACGCCACCAGCAGCGACGGCGGGGAGACCTTCGACGCGCCGTTCCGTACGCTCCCGGAACTCAGTGCCCCGAAGTCGCAAGGGGCCGTGCTGAGAGTCGGCGGCAAGATCCTGCTCTCCGATGAGGCCCATCCGGTGACGCGCGAGGTCATGGCGATCCGCTCGTCGTCGGACGACGGGCGCAGCTTCCAGAAGGTCGGCAAGGTCATCCACTGGGGACCGGCGGCGTACTCCGACCTGGTCGATCTGGGCGGTGGCGACCTCGGGTGTCGTGTACGAGGCCGGCGAGGCGAGCCCGTACGAGGGGATCCGCTACGCGGCCTTCAACGACGCCTACCTCAAGACCCCCAACGGCACCCCGCCCGGCCTGCCGAAGCCGCCGCAGCCCGGCCCGATCACCCCTGACCTGTCCGGACGCGGCAACGACGGCTACGTACGGGGCGGGATGAGCACGGCGGGCGACTTCGACGGCGTCGACGACCACATTCAGGTGCCGTGGGCGAAGTCCCTGGACCTGGGCGCCGGCGACTTCACCTGGACGGCACGGATCCGCTACTCCGACACCACCGCGAACCGTACGATCCTGTGGGCGTACCGGGTCGGCAGCGGCGCCCCGGAGATCTGGCTGCGGGCAGAGCCGCAGAACGACCGTATCCGCGCCCTCATCCAGACCGACCAGGGCAGCGCCGTCGTCGGCACGGCACACGCCTACAACGACGGCCAGTGGCATGACGTCGTCCTGCGCCGTACGGGCGGGCAGCTCAGCCTCACGGTCGACGGGCAGGCGGCGTCGGTGCCGGCGCCGGCGGGCTCGGTGACGGAGGGCAAGCAGTTCACCATCGACGGCGTCGACGTGGGCGAGCGTCTCGACGGCGTCGACCCGTTCCACGGGTCGATCTCCGACGTACGGATCTACTCCCGCGCGGTGCCGGACGATGAGCTCGCGAACGCCCGGTATGGCCTGCGGCTCTCGCTTCCCCTGTCCCGCATCGAAAGGTGAAAATGCTGCGAGAACGTCTCGGGCGCATCGCGTACGGCGGCGACTACAACCCCGAGCAGTGGCCCGAGCACGTCTGGGACGAGGACCTGCGGCTGATGCGGGAGGCGGGAGTCTCCCTGGTCAGCGTCGGCATCTTCTCCTGGGCGACGATCGAGCCACGGCCGGGCGAGTACGACTTCGGCTGGCTCGACGACATCATGGACCGGCTGGCCGCCGGCGGCGTCGCGGTCGTGCCTGGCGACCATGACGGCGTCGCCGCCGCCCTGGCTGACCGCCCGGCACCCGGAGATGCTCACCGTACGCGCGGACGGCTCGACGATCTGGCCCGGCGGGCGGCAGCACTACTGCCCCTCCAGCCCGATCTACCGCGAGCACGCCGTACGCCTCGTCGAGAAGGTCGCCTCCCGGTACGCGAGCCACCCGGCGACGGCGATCTGGCACGTCGGCAACGAGTACGGCAACGTCATCCCCTGCCACTGCGACGTCTCCGCGACGGCGTTCCGCCAGTGGCTGCGGGACCGGTACGGCTCCGTCGACGCGCTCAACGACGCCTGGTCGACGACCTTCTGGTCCCAGCGGTACGGCTCGTTCGACGAGGTGCTGCCTCCGCGCTCACCGGCACCGTTCGCCAACCCGGCACAGGCCCTCGACTACGCGAGGTTCACCTCCGACGAGCTGCTGGCCTGCTACCTGGCCGAGAAGGAGGTCCTCGACCGGATCACCCCGGACATCCCGGTGACCACCAACTTCCCGCCGTCGCTCCGCCCGGCCGACCTGTGGACCTGGGCCCCGCACGTGGACGTGATCGGCTACGACGCGTACCCGGACCCGTACGACCCGGCGGCCCCGGCCAAGGTCGCGTTCTCCTACGACGTCATGCGGTCACTGCGCGGCGGCCGGCCGTGGCTGCTGATGGAACAGGCGCCGGGCGCGGTCAACTGGCGTGCCCGCAACGCCCCCAAACCACCCGGCGCGACGCGGCTGTGGAGCTGGCAGGCGGTCGCGCACGGCGCGGACGCGGTGATGTTCTTCCAGTGGCGGCAGTCCCGAGGCGGCGCGGAGAAGTTCCACTCGGCGATGGTCCCGCACGCCGGCCCGTCCAGCCGTATCTTCGAAGAGGTACGCGAGCTGGGCCGGGAACTGTCCGCCACCGCCGTACTGGCCGGTGCGCGCGCGCCGAAGGCGGATGTGGCGATGGTCGTGGACTGGCCGAGCTGGTGGGCCCTCGAACTCGACGCGCACCCCAGCTCCGACGTCCGCTTCCTCGACGCCGCGTGGTCCCTTCACCGCCCGCTGTACGAAGCGAACGTCGCCTGCGACGTCGTCCCCACCGGCGCGGACCTGTCCGGCTACCGGCTCGTCGTCGTCCCGAACCTGTACATGGTCACCGAGGACGCCGGGCGCGCTTTCGAACGGTACGTCGAGGACGGCGGCACGCTGCTCGTGTCATTCTTCTCCGGCATCGTCGACACGTGCGACCGCGTCCACCTGGGCGGATACCCGGCACCGTTCCGGCGTTCGCTCGGCCTGCGCGTCGAGGAGTTCCACCCGCTGGAGTCGGACTCCACGGTGGGCCTGTCCCACGGCGCGGGAAGCGTGTGGTCGGAGGAGGTACGCCTGGAGGGCGCCGAGGCCATCGAGGTCTTCACGGTCCGGCGATCTGACCGGCCTCCCGGCCGTGACCCGGCACCACTTCGGGCAGGGCAGCGCGTGGTACCTCGCCACCCGCCCGGACGCCGCCACCATGCGCCACCTGGTCGACCGGATACGCGAGGAGGCCGGCGTCGGGCCGGTCCTACCCGGCCTGCCCGACGGCGTGCAGGTACGGGCCCGCCAGACCGACGACGGCATCCGTTACATCATGCTCAACCACGAGGCGGTCCCGGTCGTCGTCCCGCTGCCCACTCCCATGCGCGACGAACTCGCCGGCACCGGACCGGCGGACACGTCCGTACGCCTGGATCCCCGAGGGGTGGCCGTACTACGCCCTGTCTGAACCGGCCGCGGGGTCGGTCCGGTGACGGAGATCAGCAAGCTCCTACCCACAGCGAGCTGATGTTGTTGTCTCGGCTGTACTGGGAGGTGTTGCCCTGCCAGTTCCCTACCGGCCACGTGGCGCCGTCGCGGTTGATGTTCAGCCACGTGCAGAAGAGGTTCCCTGTTCTGTTCCACACCGAGGAGATCTGGTCGTTCAGGTTGAAGTCGCGGAGATCGTCGGAGCCCGTCTGGAAGCGCGCCATCTTGCCCAGGCCGCCGGTGTCCGCCCACGCGCAGAACCAGCCGACCGGACAGTCCTGGTAAGCGGTGATCGAAAAGCTCGTTTTGACGGTCGTTGTGGACGCCTGGGCGGCGGGCACAGATGCCACTACTCCGACCGCGGCGAGTCCTACTGCAGCACAAAGCCCTGTGAGGCGTTTCATGAGCGGGGTGTCCCTTCCTTCGATTAATGCAAGGCCGGAAAGTCCAGCCGTTACTCGCTCCTCTTCGGGTAGCGAGGCATCCTGACGTACATTGTTATTTCAGCACTCGCGGCTTGACCCCTACCTATGCGGGATTGGCCGAGATAGGCCTTTTGCGGGGAGTTACTACCGGACCAAAACACCCATGTCGAGCCGGAGAGAATTCCAGGTATTCATAGAGGCCTTGGAGAAGTACCAGACCCGGACAATAAAGGACTGGCCTTTGGCTTGGCTCTGAGATGGGCCGATTTCGATCTGCCCATAGGGCAACTGTTTCCGGTCCGGCCTTTTCGAATTTCTCAACTGCATCTACCGGCCGAGGGCGGGGCGCTCTCCGACGATCCGAACCGGCCGGGTCCCTTGTGAGCGCCTTGGGCAGGCGCCCTCCCAGGTCTCGCCCAGCGGGATGCCTGTGCCTCTGTTGTTCACCTCTCCAGGCCACGTGGGGAGGTACGGAACAAATTGGACACGGCCTCCTTAAGGGGAACGATGCGGCTCAACGCACAGATCGACGTGGCGTTGTGGAAGACGAACAAGGCATTGAAGCTGACGGTGACGGGCGGATCCGCGTGGAAGCTCGGGCTTGGCGAGCCCAGCCACGTCACGGCGGGGATCGTCGGGAGTCCTGATCAGGTCGAGTCGTTCCAGGACGCCCATCTCCGGGCGCTCGGCGGTGCGACGGCCCGGTGGTCCGGGTCGGTCGACGAGTGTCGGTGGGACGCGATCCTGTGCCCGGACCGTGACGCCGACGGCCGGCCCATCGGCGTGGTCGCGGCGGCGTGGAGAGGCTCCTCCTTGGAACCGGAGCGCGCCCCGGATTTCGAGGAGGTCGTCCCCGACGTGGACCACGCGGAGTCCGGCTCCTCGCGGACGGAGCCGCAGGACCATGCCCTGACCTCGATCGAGGCGGACGTGCTCAGGCTCACCGCGGAGGGACTGACCTCGGCGCAGATCGCCGTGCGGCTGAACTACAGCGTGAAGAACATCGAGTATCACATCGGCAACCTGCGCGTACGCCTGGACGCGGCGAACCGTACCTCGCTCGTCGCCCACGCGTACGCGCTGGGGGTGCTGCGGGCCGGGGTGTGGCCGCCGATGGTCAGCCTCTCCGCCCTCAGGTCGAAGGCCGGGTAACCGGCCCGGCCTACCGCTCGGCGAGGGCGGCGGTGATCCGGGCGGCGAGGGCGTCGACGCCGGGGGCGCGCAGGAGGGAGAAGTGCGTGCCCGGCGCGGGCTCGACGCGTACGTCTCCGCCGTACAGGGGCGCTATCCGGCCGTGCAGGCGCTCGGTCAGCTCACGGTCGGCGCCCGCCCTCAGGACCAGCGCGTCGCACGGCACCGGGCGCGGCGTGTACCGCAGCATCGAGCGCACGTTGTGCTGGAAGGCGCGCCGGAACCTGGCCGGGTCGCCGCCCATCTCCTGGATGTCGGGTCGCCGTCCGAGCGTGGCCTGCAGGTGGTAGCGCAGCCCCTGGGCGAGCAGCCCGGGCAGGGCGCCGAGCGGCCGTCCGCCGGTGTCCAGGACGTGACCGTCGATGCCGAGCACCAGGTCGACGACGTCGCCGGCCTCGGTCAGCCGGCGTGCCATCTCGTGCGCCACGATCGCGCCGTGCGACCACCCGCCGAGGCGGTACGGCCCGTTCGGCCGCACCTTGCGGAGGACCTCGATGTGGTGGGCGGCGACCTCCTCGACCCGTACGGGGCGGCGGAAGCCGTCGCGCAGGAGCGGCGACTCGATCCCGTAGCACGGCTGGTCCGCGGGGAGCCGCGAGGCCAGTCCGCGGTAGCACAGCGAGCTGCCGACGGCCGGGGCGGCGAGGATGAGCGGGATCCCCGCCGTCGAGTGACGCAGGACCATCGAGGTCGGGTACGGCCGCCGGGTCCGCCATCTCGGCGGAGCCACGGCCCGCCGTCACCTCGGCGGAGCCGTGGGACGCCGTCATCAGGGCGGCCAGGGCGCCGAACGTCGCGGACTCCGCGAAGGCGGTCAGCGGCAGCGAGACGCCGGTGCGGTCGCGTACGCGGCTGACGAAGTGCACGGCCGTCAGCGAGTCCCCGCCGAGGGCGAAGAAGCCGTCCGTTCCGGCCGCCGAAGGCACTCCGAGCAGGTCGCACCACACCTCGGCGAGGCCTGCCAGGAGCGGATCGGCCGCCCCGGATGAAACGGCGGCGTGGGAGGGCGCCGATGCCATGTCGCCCGCCGCCTCGGCGGAGAGCTCGGCCGGCCCGGATGAGCCGGCGGCGTGGGACGGCGGCGGTGCCGTTCCGGCCCGCTCCCCCGTCTCGGGAGCCGCCACCGTCTCGGCCCGCTCCCCCACCTCGGTGGAAGGCAGGGCGGGGACGCTCTCCAGGCGCGTCACGGCGGGGAGCCCGGGCCGTACCGGCAGCGTGCAGGCGGCGACCAGCTCGGCGGTGCCCAGCCGGGCCACCTCGACGTGGTGCCATTCCGGGTCGGGGTCACGCTCTCCGGGGTCGGCGAGCCGCCTGCGGAGTTCGGCGTGGTGGCCTGCCGCCTCCGGCGGGTCGGGCGTCACGACGAGGATCGGCAGGTCCCCCAGCGGCATCGGCGTGACGGTCTCCGTGTGCGGGCCGGCGATGTGGAGGACGCCGTCGCAACCGTCGCCCGCCTGCCGCGCGGGCTCACGGGGGTCGGCTTCGGACGGTTCCGCGGTCGCCACCAGCAGCGCCTCGTCGGACCCGGCGTGCGGCCGTACGGTGGTCACCCGGCTCAGGCCCGTCTCCCGCAGGAGCTTCTCCCAGGTCTCCGCCTCGAGGTGCACGGAGTCCGTGCGCAGGTCGTCGTCGAAGTCCCACCAGCCGGGCGCGAGCCCCCAGATCAGCTGGGTCCACAGGTTCGTCCTGGTCAGCTCGACCAGGCAGAGGGAACCGGTCGCGGTCAGCAGGCCCCGCAGTTCGCGGAGCACGGGGCGGACGTCGGCGGCGACGTGGACGGAGTTGTACCCGATGACGAGATCGAAGGTGCCGCGTGCCAGTCCCTGTTCCACCGGGTCGCGGGTCATGTCGAACGTGGAGAACCGCATGCCGCCGAGTCGGCGTTCGCGGTAGCGGTCCCGCGCGCGGCGTACGAGCAGCGGGCTGACGTCGGTGACGTGGTACGAGACGCGCGAACGCGCCTCCCATTCCGCCAGCAGCCGCCAGGCGAACTCCGCCTGCCCGGCGCCGACCTCGAGGACGCGCAGCGGACGGTCCGGTCCGACGTCGAGGGAACGGATCGCCTCGGCGAGCATGTCCAGGCATGGTTCCGCGTCGCCGATCGGGAGCCGGTTGTCCCGCAGGCATTCGTGCAGGAAGGCCGCGTCGCCGTCCGGGTACAGCACCGACACCGGCGTGCGCTCTCCGGCGAAGACCGCCGGATACGCGTCCGCGCAGTGCCCCAGTAGCCGCCTGAGTCCCTGCACGCCGGCCGGTTCGTCGCGCAGCGCCTCGGCGACCCGTACGGGAGCGTCCTCGCCGATCCGCCACAAGTCCCCGGTACGGCCCAGCCAGCCCTCCTCGGACATGGCCGAAAGCATCACGTCGACCAGGCGGGGCAGCCGCGCGCCCGGGTCGACCCGGCGGCGCAGCTCGTCGTCGGGCAGGCGGTCCCCGGGGACGACCTGGGCGGCGTCGAGGACGAACCGGCCGGCCAGCCCGGAGCAGAACCGGGTGAGACGTGCCTGTAGCAGCGGATCGCGGGACAGGCGCTCGCCGTCGTCGGAGGCGGCGGTCACGGTCAGGGGCGGCCGCCGTACGGGCCGGGTCTCGGCGAACGCCCCGACCCGCACGCCGGCGGCGGCCAGGTCGCCGGCGAGCTCCGCGGCGTACGGGACGCCGTCGCAGATCACGGCCAGCCTGCCCGGCGCCGCGTCCCCGGCGTGCGGTGACGCCACGGGTTCGTGCGCGAGGCTCCACCAGCGGCCGCCTCGCCAGGCGAAGAGCGACGCGTCCGGCCGTGGCCTCGGCAGCCGTGCCGGCGGCTCACCGGTCCCGATGTCGAGCAGCGTCAGCGTGCCCGGTGACCTGGTGCGGGCCCGGTGGGCGGCCCAGGCCGCCAGTTCGGCGGCGTCCGTACGCGTGGCCTCGTGGCCCATGACGTCGGCGACACCGGTGCCGATCAGTACCAGCGGCGCCGGCGCGCCGGCCAGCCGGTCCAGGGCCGCCCACATGGCCGGATCGCCCGGGGCGGGCAGGATTCCCACGGCGTGCACGTCCCGGCCGTCGAGTCCGGCCAGTGCGGCGGTGATGCCCGGCGGAGTCCACGCGGCCGGAGGACGGGCCTCGGCGCCCTCGTACGCACTCGTGACGAGACGGCGGGCCACGTCGTTCCCGTCCCCGATGAGGAGGTACGCGGCGTCCCGCCGGCCGTCGGCGGCGGTCTCGCCCCATCGCGGCGACGTGAACAGCGGCCCTGAGGCCGACCCGGCCGACACGGCCGATCCAGGCGATCCGGCCGATGCGGGCCTGAGAAGCGCGGGCCGTACGCATGGGCGGGAGTCGAGCGGGGCCGGTGGCAGCGCGGTACGCCGCGGCGGCGCGCCCGCGAACAGGTCCGCGAGGCCGGGTTCGGCCCCCGACTCCCACAGCCGGCCGACCGCCGCCAGGACGCTCTCGTGCTCGCGCTCCGGCGACCGCCCGAGCACCGGAACGGCCCGCCACGCGGCGTCCCACGCGGGATGGGCACGCACGGACCTGGTGAGCGTGTCTCCCGGGCCGAGTTCGAGGCACACCGTCGTGGGCCCGCCGGCCAGGACCGTGCCGATCCCGTCGGTGAGGCGGACCGTGCCGCACAGGTGAGCCGCCCAGTAGTCCGGATCGGCCACGCGTTCGGGCTCGGACCACGAACCGGTGACGTTCGAGACGAGGGGCGTGACGGGCGGTCGCGCCGGTACGCCCGCCACGGCGGCGCGCAGGGCGGCGGCGGCGTCCCGCATCGCCGGGGTGTGGAAGGCGATCCCGGTGTCCAGCTCGCGGTACGGCGTCTCGCGCCGCCGCAGAAGGTCCTCCAGGGCTGAAATGTCGGCGACGGCCCCGCCGAGGACGACGTGGCGGGGCGCGTCGACCGCGAGGCTGATGCCGGTCTCCTCTCCGGTGAGGTCGGCGGCCTCCGCCGCGGTCATGCGTACCGACAGCATCCTGCCCCGGGGTGCCTCCCGCATGGCCGTACCTCGCGCGTGGACGATGCCGAGGGCGCCGGACACGTCCCACACGCCCGCCAGCGCCGCGCCGGCGTACTCCCCGACGCTGTGCCCGATGATCGCCGCCGGGCGCACGTTCCAGGCTGTGAGCTGCGCGCCGAGGGCGTACCCGCAGGCGAAGAGAGTGAGCTGCTGGTTGAGCGTGTCGAGCGCCCAGGCCGGGTCCGCGCCGGGGTCGAGGGTGGTGGACAGGTCGATGCCGAAGCGGTCCGCCGTCTCCTCGCGGATCCGGTCGAACACCCGGCGGAACTCCGGCAGCAGGGCGTGCGCGGCCCGGCCGGCCCCGGCCCGAAGGACCAGCTGCCCGGGGAGAGCGACGATCACCCGTGGATCGGCGGGCGCCTCGGTGGCCGGTGCGGGTCCGGTGAGCGCCGCCACCGCCTCCTCGCGGCCGGTCACGACGTGCGTGACACGGTGCGCGAAGCGCCGCCGCCCGGTCGCGAGCGACCACGCGACGTCGTCGAGACGAGTTTCCGGGGCGGCACGCAGCCGCTCGGCGACCCGCACGCGTAGCCGCGCGAGCCCGTCGGCGGTGGGCGCGGACAGGCACAGCAGCCGTCCGGTCTCCGCCTCGGGGGTACGCCGCGGGCGCGGCGGCGGGCCTTCGAGGACGATGTGCGCGTTGGTCCCGCCGACGCCGAAGGAGCTGACGCCGGCGGCGAGCGGCCCTTCCCACGGCCGGTGCTCGGTGCAGACCTGGAAGGGGGTCTCGGCCAGTGCGGGCGCGGGCGTGCGGAAGTTGGCGTTCGGCACCAGTGTCCGCCGCTGCAGCATGAGGGCCGTCTTGATGAGGCCCGCCACCCCGGCGGCCGGGCCGGTGTGGCCGATGTTGCTCTTGACCGAGCCGATCCAGCAGGGGCCGGTACGGTCGCCGCCGGAGGCGGCGAAGGCCGCCGTCAGGCCGGCCAGCTCGACGGGGTCGCCGACCCGGGTGGCCGTACCGTGGGCCTCGACGTAGCCGATGTCGCTCCCGCGCAGCCCGGCCTGGCTCAGCGCGAGGGAGATGACGTCGCGCTGGCCGGCGACGGAGGGCGCGGTGAAGCCGACCTTCTCCGCGCCGTCGTTGTTGACGGCCGAGCCGCGGATCACGGCGATGACACGGTCGCCGTCCTCGATGGCGTCCGTGAGTCTCTTCAGTACGACGACGCCGGCGCCGGCGCTCGGCACGGTTCCGTCGGCGTCCGCGTCGAAGGAACGGCACCGGCCGTCGCGGGACAGGATGCCGCCCTCCTCGTACCGGTAGCCGCCGGTCTGCGGGAGCCGCAGCGTCACGGCCCCGGCCAGCGCGGCGTCGCATTCGTGGCCGAGCAGGCTCTGCGCGGCGAGGTGCACGGCGACCAGCGACGTCGAACAGGCGGTCTGGACCGTCATGGCCGGCCCGCGCAGGCCGAGCTTGTACGCGGCGCGCGTCGCCAGATAGTCCTTGTCGTGTCCCATCACGACACCGCCGGGGCCGCCCTGCCGGTCGAAGTCGGCCCGTGGCACGTCGCACCCGGCGAACACCCCGACCCACGCCTCCGACCGCCGCGGGTCGACGCCCGCGTCGTCCAGCGCGGTCAGCGCGGTCTCCAGGAACACCCGGTGCTGCGGGTCCAGGCGTGCCGCCTCCCCGGCGCCGAACCTGAACTCCGTCCAGTCGAAGAGGTCCCCGCCGGGCAGGACGCCGCGGGCGGGCACGTGGTCCGGGTGCCGGGCGAGGTCCGGATCGAGATCGTCGGCGGTGAACCGGGTGATGGTGTCGGCCCCCGCGACGAGGTTGCCCCAGAACCGCTCGACGTCCTCGGCGCCCGGGAAGCGGCAGGCCATGCCGACGATGGCGATGGCGTACTCGTCGTCGGTCATGACGTCTCCCGTCGGCCGCGCGTCTGTCGTGCCCGCTGGACGCGGCCGCGCGCCGCCCGGTCCCGGATCGCGGCGCCCTGAGACGGCCCGGGATCGTCGCCCAGCGCGGCGGCCAGGGCGCGCACGGTGGGGTGTTCGAAGAGCCGCTGGATGGGCAGCCGGACGCCCAGGTCCTCGTTCAGCCGGGCGTGCAGGGCCCCGAGGAGCAGGGAGTTGCCGCCGAGGTCGAAGAAGTTGTCGTGGACGCCGACGGACTCCACGCCGAGGACGGCGCACCAGACGGCGCCGATCCGGCGTTCCCGCTCGGTCTCCGGTGCCGCCGCGACGGCGTCGCCGACGAGGTCGGACCGCGACGGGCGCGGCAGAGCGGAGGCGTCGACCTTGTCGCTCGCCGACCTCGGCAGCTCGTCCAGCCACACCACCGTGTCGGGGACCATGAAGCGCGGCAGCCGGACGCGCAGCCTGCCCAGCACCGCGCGGGCGTCGGCGGCCTCGCCCGTACGCGGGACCGCGTACGCGACGAGCTCGGCGGACTCGCCGGGGAACGCGCGGACGGCGCAGTGCGCGACGGCCGGGTCCTCGCGGAGGTGGGCCTCGATCTCGGCCGGTTCGATGCGGTGCCCGCGTACCTTCACCTGCCGGTCCCGCCGTCCGAGGTAGTCCAGTGTGCCGTCGTGCAGCCAGCGGCCCTGGTCGCCGGTGCGGTAGACCGGCCCCGGCGAGCCGTCCGGCGTCGTGGCGCGGAACGCCCGCGCGGTCAGGTCCGGGCGCCCCAGGTAGCCCGGGGAGACGCCCGTACCGCCGATGCAGATCTCGCCCGGGACTCCGACGGGGCACCGCCCGCCGTCCGGGTCCAGGACGTACACCGTGGCGCCGCCGACCGGCCGCCCGATGCGCGACAGCGGCTCGGGGTCTTCCGTGTCGACCATGTGCGCGGTGGCGAGGACGGTGGCCTCGGTGGGGCCGTACCCGTTGCAGATCCGGTACGCCGGGCGCTTGGCGGGAAGCGAGGTCAGTTTCGAGCCGGCCACGACCATCAGCCGCAGGTCCGGCGGTTCGGTGCCGAGGCTCCAGATGAGCTCGGCCACCGGAGTGACGACCATCGCCACGGTGATCCTCTGTTCCGCGAGCCAGGCGGCGAAGTCGGCGGGGACGAGCGGCGCCTCGTACGGCACGAGAGCCGCGCCCGCGCCGAGGGCGCACCAGACCTCCGCCTGGGCCACGTCGAACCCGACGCTGACGGCCTGCGCGACCCGGTCACCGGGCCCCAGGCCGAACGCGCCGATCCCCCACTGGACGAACCCGGCCAGGCTCCGGTGTGAGATCGGCACGCCCTTCGGCCGTCCGGTCGTTCCGGAGGTGTAGATCACGTACGCCGTGGCGGCCGGGTCGACAATGGGAGGCGGGCCGTCGGCCGGTCCGGCGCGGCGCACGTCGACGTACGGGAAGCCGTCAAGAGCGGCGGTGGAGACGACCGCGCGGGCTCCGACGTCGCGGAGCATGACGTCGATCCGGTCCGGCGGGTACTCGGGGTCGACCGGGCAGAAGGCGCATCCGGCGTACCAGGCCGCCAGCATCGCGACGACGTAGTCCGCGCCGCGGCCGAGGACGACGCCGATCACCGGGTCGGTGCCGGTCGCGTACGGCCTCAGCAGGGCCGCCAGTCCCAGCGCGCGCGCCTCCAGATCGGCGAAGGTCAGGGTCGCCCCGTTCGCGGTCACCACCGCCTGCGCGTCCGGACGCTGCCGGGCGAGCAGCGCGGGCACGGTCGCGGGCGGGAGCGGCGCCGGGCCCGTTTCGAGCGCCGCGAGCCGGGCGCGTTCCTCGGCGTCGAGGAGGCCGAGGGTACGTACGGGCCGGTCGAGGTCGCCGGCGAACCGGTCGAGCACGCGGCCGAGCAGCCGTGCGAGCTGCCGGATCTCGGCGGCGGCGAACCTGTCGCCCCGGTAGGACAGCGTGCCCTGGATCCGTCCGGCGGTGACCTCGAACCCGGCGGCGAGCGCGAACTTCGCCATCTCACCGGACGGTGTCGCGCCGGCGGTGAACGGGGCGAACCGGCTGCCGCCGACGCCTGCGTCCGCGCCCGCTCCGGTCATGGTGATGAGCGCGACGTCGAGGTACGGGGTCCGGCCGGGGCGGCGGGGCGGGTTGAGCCGTTCCACCACGGTCTCGAACGGCACGCTCTGGTGGCCGAGCGCGTCCAGCACCGTCTCCCGCATCACCGACAGGGCCCCGCCCAGCGTCGTCGCGTCGGTGAGCCGGGACCGCAGCGCGACCGTGTTCAGGCACGGTCCGATCACTTCGGCCAGGTCGCCCGGCCGGCTGGAGACCGGGCAGCCGATCGTCAGGTCGTCCTGCCCGGTGAACCGGTGCAGCACCACGGCGAGCGCGGTGGCGAGCACGGCGAACCAGCTCACGCCGTACTCGCCCTGCACCGGGCGCAGCCGGTCCAGGAGGTCGCCGGCGAGCGGCACGGCCACCGAGCCGTGCGGCTCCGCCGTCCTCGGCGGGACGGCGGGCAGGTACGCCGGCGCCCCCGAGAGGCGTTCCACCCAGAACCCCACGCCGCCGTCGGACGTCCCGCGCGCCGTACGCTCGGCCGCCACGAACTCCCGGTACTGGACCGCCTCGCCGCCCGCGGGGGCCGCCGTCCGCCCGGCGTGGACGCGCTGGTGCAGGCGGGCCGGCAGGTCGGTGAGGAGGCCGCCCAGTTCGCGCGCGATCGTCGTGACGGCGTCCCGGCCGATTCGGTCGCCGCGGTAGGACATCACCAGGCGCAGGCGGCCGCTCTCGTTGACGGCGGTGAGGGTCAGCCCGAACTTGACCGAGTCGTGCCAGAGCGCGTCCGGCCGCAGGTCGTCGAGGGGTTTCCCGCCCAGCCGCGCGTCGGCGGCGGGCGGTGGATAGGCGTTCACGACGACGTCGAGGTACGGGGCCCGGCCGGGGCGGCGGGGCGGGGCGAGCCGTTCCACGACGGCTTCGAGGGGCACGCTGTGGTGGGCGAGCGCGTCCAGCACGGTGTCGCGCATGCCGTCCACGAGCTCGCCGAGCGTCATTGTGCCGGTGAGGCGTGACCGCAGCGCCACGGTGTTCAGGCACGGCCCGATCACGTCGGCGAGGTCCTCGGTGCGGCTGGAGACCGGGCAGCCGATCGTCAGGTCGTCCTGCCCGGTGAATCCGTGCAGGACCGCCGCGAGCGCCGCCGTCAGGACGGCGAACCAACTGGCGCCGTACTCCCGCTGGACCGGGCGCAGCCGGTCCAGGAGGTCCTCCGGCACCGGTACGGGCACGGAACCGTGCGGCTCCGCCATCGTCGGCGGGGCGATCGCCAGGTGCGCGGGCGCCCCGGACAGCAGTTCCGCCCAGAAGTCCACGCCGCCGTCGCCGTCCCGCACCTCGGCGGCGGCGAACTCCCGGTACTGCGGCGCGTCCCCGTCCACGCGGTGGCCGTCCCGCGCCGCTTCGTAACATCGGTCGAGTTCGCGCAACAGCGCGGGAACCGACTCGCCGTCACAGACGAGGTGATGGACGCACAGCACCAGCACCTGCTCGCCCGTACCGGCGTCGGCGAGAGTGGCGCGCAGCGGGCGGCCGGCGGTCAGGTCGAGCGGGTCCCGCACCTCGCGCCGCATCTGTTCGAGCACCCACCGGTCCCGTTCGGCGGGCGTGAGACCGCGAAGGTCCCGGGTCGTGATCTCGGGCTCCCACGGCTCGGCGGGCAGGGCGTGCAGCCGGCCGCGCGTCTCCACGAAGCGGGTCCGCAGGATCTCGTGCCGTTCGACCAGCGACGCCAGGGCCCGGCGCAGGACGTCCGGGTCGAGGGCGCCCCGGACCTTCCAGGCCAGCGGGATCTGGAAGAAACCCGTCCCGGACCGTTCGGCCAGCCAGAGGCCGCGCTGCACGTCCGACACCGGGACGGCGAGCCCGTCCACCGGGTCCTCCGGTGGCGCGGCCGCGTCGATGACGGCGGCGAGTTCACCGAGCCGCGGATGGTCGAAGACCTCGCGCAGGACCAGTTCGGCGCCGAGCCGGACGGCGACGGCGTTCAACATCCGGGTGGCCAGGAGGGAGTGCCCGCCGACCTCGAAGAACGAGCTGTGCGCGGTGAGGGGGCCCGGATCGAGCAGGTCCGTCCAGATCTCCGCCAGGTCCTGGGCGGTCGGCGAGAGGACCTCCGGGTCCGCCGCGGCCGTGTCCAGGGGCTCGCCGATCCGCCACAGGGCTTCGCGGTCGGCCTTGCCGTTCGGGGTGAGCGGTACGCGGTCCACCGTGAGGTACCGCGCCGGGATCATGTAGTCGGGGACGTGGCCGGCCAGGTGGCCGCGCAGCTCTTCGGTGGTGACGTCCCCGGTCAGGCGCAGGAACGCGACGAGCCGCCCGCCGGCGTCCGCGTCGAGCAGGACCTCCGCCTCGGCGACGGCCGGGTGCGCGCGCAGCGCCGCCGTGATCTCGCCCGGCTCGACGCGGTGGCCGCGCAGCTTGATCTGCGCGTCCGCCCGGCCGGCGAACTCCAGCGTCCCGTCCGGCCGGTAGCGCGCCAGGTCGCCCGTGCGGAACAGCCGGCCGGCGCCGAAGGGGTCGGGCACCAGGCGTTCCGCGTCGAGGTCCGGCCGGCCGACGTAGCCGGGCGTGACGCCGTCGCCGCCGACGTACAGCTCCCCGACGGCGCCCACGGGCAGCAGGTGCCGGCCCGTACGCCGGTCGAGCAGCCGCACCGTGGTCGTCGGCAGCGGAACGCCGATGACGCCGGCGTCGGCGTCGATGTCGGCGGCGGTGAGCGTGTGCACCGTGACGTGGACGGTGGTCTCGGTGATGCCGTACATGTTGACGAGCCGGACGTCCGGGTGGCGCCGCGCCCAGTCCGCGAGGATCGCCGGCCGCAGCGTGTCCCCGCCGAAGATCACGTAGCGCAGGTCGGGGGCGGGCGCCGGTTGGAGCAGCATCTCGGCGAACATCCCGGGGGTCTGGTCGAACACCGTGACGCCTTCGCGGCGCAGCAGGGCCCACATCTCGCCGGCGTCCCTGGCCTGGTCCTCCCCCACCACGACCAGGCGCCCGCCGTACGCCAGGCAGCCGAAGACCTCCCACACCGAGAAGTCGAACGTGTAGGAGTGGAAGAACGTCCAGACGTCGTCCGGCCCGAACGCGAACGGGAACCGGTCGTTGCGCAGCAGCCGTACGACGTTGCGATGGCTGATCCGCACGCCCTTCGGGCTTCCGGTGGTGCCCGAGGTGTAGAGGAGGTACGCGGTCGCGGACGGGTCGGCGGAAGGCAGAGGGGCCGGGTCGCGCGGCGCGAGCAGGTCGCGTAGCGGCAGGACGCGGGCGGCGCCCGCCACGGAGCGGGCATGCGCCTCGACGGCACCGCTCGACGCGATCACCCACCGCGCGCCCGAGTCGGCGATGACGTGAGCGGCGCGGGCCGGCGGCGCGTCGGCGGCCAGCGGCACGTAGGCGGCTCCTGCCATGAGCACGCCGAGCATCGCCTGGACCTGCCCGGGGCCGCGCTCCAGCATCAGCGCGACCGGCTCGCCCGGCCGTACGCCGTGGGCGGCGAGGGCGCGCGCGATCGTCTCGGCGCCTTCGGTCAGCTCCCGGTAGGTCAGCTCGCCCGCCGGGCCGGTGACGGCGATCGCCGACGGCCGTACCGCCGCCGCCTCACGTACGAGGCCGTGGACGGTGGTGTCGGGGTAGGTGGCGGCGGTGTCGTTCCAGTCGTGCAGCTGCGTACGGCGTTCGGCGTCGGTCAGCGGGTCCAGGTCGCCGACGGGACGGCTCGGGTCGGCGATCGCCTGTGCCAGCAGGCGGGCCAGGTGAGCGGCCATCCGCTCCACCTGTTCCGCGTCGAAGTACAGGCCGTTGTAGACGAGCCGCCCGGTGCGGTCCGGGCGCAGGTACAGGTGGAGGTCGTACTTTCCCTCGCCGGTCACGACGTCGACGGGCTCGGCGTACGGCTCCTCGGGGGCGTACTGGAACAGGACGTCGAACAGCGCCGTACGGCTCATGTCCTTGTCCGGGTCGACGGCGCGGACCACGTCCTCGAACGGGCCCGAGCCGTGGCGCCGGGCGGTGGCCAGGGCCCCGTCCACGTCGCGCACCCAGTCGAGGAACGTGGTGTCCACGGGAACGTCCAGCCGCAGCGGCAGCAGGTTGGTGAGCGGGCCGACCACGCCGCGGGTGGCCTCGTCGCGGAGGTCGTGCGGCAGGCCGATCACCATCTCGGCCTGGCCGGAGTACCGGCTCAGGGTGGCGGCGAACGCGGCGAGCAGGACGGCCTCGACCGCCACACCGGCCCGCCTCGCGAGGCGTTCGGCGGCGGGCAGCTCCACGGCCTCCGACCGCTCCTCGTACGCGTGGACGGCCGCGCGAGGCCGCGCCTGCGGCAGCCGGAGCGGCTCCACGCCGGACCGCAGCGGCCCGGCGAGCGCGGCGACGCCGGCCGCGTCTCCTCGCCACGCGTCGCGGAAGCGCCCGGCCGTGACCGGGCCGTTGAGCAGCTCGTTCAGGAGGATGTCCAGCGAGGGCCGGTCGAGCACGGCCTGGTGGCCGGCCACGCAGAGGAACGCGCCTCCGTCGCCGGTGGGCTGGACGCCGACGCGCAGCAGCGGGCCGGTGGCCAGGTCGAACGGTTCGCGCGCCCACTCCAGGACCGGGCCCGGATCGCCGGACGCCGTCTCGAACCGGCGTACCGCTCCCCGCCGGTGCTCCGCGACGCGCTGGACGACACCGCCGGGCGTCTCCACGAGGTCGGTGCGCAGCGCCTCGTGGCGGGCGAACGCGGCGTCGACCGCGGCCGTCAGGCGGCCGGGGTCGGGCTCCCGGCGTAGCCGTACGACGCGGGCCAGGTTGTGGTAGATCGGTGGGCCGGGATAGACGAGTCCGCGTTCGAACCGGTCGATGAAGGCGATGCGCTCCTGGTGCGGCGTCGCCGGGAACTCCGCCGGGCTTTCGGCAGCCGTGCGGTAGAGCCGGTCGAGGTCGGCGAAGAACGGCTCGGCCGACGCGTCGTCCCAGATCAGGTGGTGGACGCACAGTGAGAAGACCTGCTCGTCGTCGGTGAGGTCCAGCAGCGAGGCCCGCAGCAGCCGGCCGTGTTCGGGGTCGAACCGGTCGCGGGCGTCGCGATCGAGCGCCTCGGCGAGCCGCCGGTCGCGTTCGGTCTCCGGCAGCGCGCGGAGGTCCTCGTGCCGCGGCTCGGGCCGCCACGGCGGGTCCACGACGGTGCCGAGCGCGCCGCCGCGCCGGACGAACCGCGAGCGGAGGATCTCGTGCCGCTCGACGACGCCGGCCAGCGCGTCCGCCAGGGCCTCCGGCCGCAGGCGCGGACGGACCCGCCACGCCATCGGCACGTTGTAGAGCCCGCTCTCGGGTTCGAGGCGGTCGGCGAGCCACATGCGTTCCTGGATGCCGGCCACCGGCAGCGGGTTCTCGTCAGTGCCGCGCACCGGCGCTCCCTCCCACGGGGAGGTCACGGGTGAGCGCCGGTGGCCGCTCGCCCGCCAGCCAGCGGGCGCTGACCTCCGCGTACGGTGGCTGCTGCCCGTCCTCGTCCAGAACCTGCCACAACCCGCCGAGCCGGTGGGCCGCCTCGGTGCAGTAGACGTCCGCGAGGTCGGCGGCGCCGGGGTCTCCGGCGGTACGGGCGATCACCACGGACATCGTGAGGATCTCGTTGACGACCTGGTTCACGGTGGTGACGACGCGCTGGCGTTCGAGGAGGTCCGTCATGTCCGGGTAGGCGCGCCGCAGGTCGGCGCAACGGCGGGCGAGGGCCCGCGCCTGGCGGGTCGCGAACCGGGCGTGCGCGGCGACCCGTGGGGTGAGCAGCGTCTCGTCGAGGCCGACCGGCTCGTCCTCGTCCGGTGGCGGTGAGCCGTCAACGTCGCGGTAGTAGCCGTCGAAGACCAGCCGGCCCGCCCAGTAGTCCAGGTGGAAGTCGACGCCGCCGGAGATGCGCAGCCCGCGCGCGTCGCGCAGGACGCGTTCCAGCGGGATCGGCGGCGCTCCACGGCGCTCCTTGCTGGCGGCGGTCTCGAATCCCTCGGCGGCCAGCAGCGACATCGTACGGTCGAGGATCCGCCAGCACGTGACCGAGGTGATGTTCTTGGCCGCGAGCTGCTCGAACGCGGTGTTGACGCGGCTGCCGGGAGGCGCGAGCGCCAGGGTCCACTCGCAGAGGGCGTCGATGGCGAAGGTGTCGGCGGCCGAGAGCGACAGCAGCCGCTGGATCTGGGGGTACTCCCCGAGCCCGCGCCCGTCGATCGTCCGGCGCCCGAGGAAGTCCGCCGACCAGCGCAGGCTCAGCCGGGCGAACGCCAGGGACGGGGCCGCGATCAGGTAGACCCGGCCGACGTTCGCGACGCGGGCGAAGCCGGCCGTGATGCGCACGTCGTAGGCGTCCTCCACGAGCAGCCGCTCGCGCGGGACCCGGACGTCGTCGAGGCTCAGCGCGCCGTTCGGGAAGCCCTTGATGCCCATGAACTCGTGCGACGCGTGGACGGTCAGGCCGGGAGTGTCGCGGTCGACGAAGAACATCCGCCGCTGCTCGCCCTCGGTCGCCACGACGGCGATGACGTCGGCGATCGGCGCGTTGCCGACGAAGACCTTCTCCCCGCGCAGGATGTACGCCGCGCCGCCGTCGACGGGCGTCGCCGTGGTGAAGCGGGCCCGGTTGGCCGCTCCGTGCGGCTCGGTGTCGGCGGTGCACGACGGCGCGCCGCGCCGCACACTGTCGCGCAGGAGGTCGCGGAGCGGCCCGGGTGCCATTCCGCGCTGGTAGGCGCTGATCCCGATGGCGTTGTCGATCGCCATGATCAGCGCCACGGCGGTCGAGTGCCCGGCCGCCGCGCTGATCGCCCGGAAGATGTTGAGCGGTGACAGGCCCCAGCCGCCGACGTCCGGGCCGGACCCCAGCCTGAGCAGGCCGGCCGCTGCCAGCTCCGCGACGAACCCGTCCGGCAGCCGTCCCGTGGCGTCGAGTTCCTCCGGGTCGATGTGCGTGTCGAGGAGGCGGACGACCTCTTCCACGGCGGCGTCGCCGGCGGCCCTTTCGCGTGAGTCCTGGGACGGGAACGGGTGGAGGAGGTCCCAGCGGAGTCTCCCCGCGTACAGCTCCTCCATGACGCTGGGGACTCCTGGGACGCTGAGCAGGTCTCGGGCGGATTTCATGCGGGGTCCCGCTCTCCTCTGGTTCGCCATTTCAGGACTGAACAAATGTCGCCGTCGACAGGAAATCGGTCAACCGGTAAATCATCCAGTCAAGATCGCGGCAAGTCTTGCGTTATTCACTGTTGATTCCTTCTGCATGGCTACTGACCAGCGAGATCACGACTCACACAGCCTAGGATTTCCCCTAATAGGGGCGATCCGACAATTCATTTCCGGCCCGCGATGACAATATGGGCGCTGAAATAAAACGGTCTGAGATGAGGGAGATCCGTGCCAGGAAACGAGAACGACGGCGGAATGGCCGGGCTCTTCACGGGCCCGGTGGACGACGACGCGACCTGGGCCGCCGCCGACCTGCCGTGCGTCCACGAGCTGGTCGGCTTCCACGCCGAGCGCGACCCCGACCGGGTCGCGCTGACCTGGGACGGCGGCTCGCTCACCTACCGCGCGCTCGTCGAGGAGGCCGCCGGGGTCGCCGGCCGGCTGGGGGCCGTCGCCCTGGGCACACCCGTCGGGATCCTCCTCGACGGCGGGCCTCAGGTCCTCGTCGCCATGCTCGGGATCATGCGGGCGGGCGGCGCGTACATGCCGCTGAGCCTGGACGACCCGCCGGCACGGCGTGAACGGCTGCTGCGCGACGCCGGGTGCCAGGCGGTGGTCACGACGCGGGACCTGGCCGTACGGCTCCCATCCGGGGTCCGGCCGATCACACCGGACGAACCCGCCGAACCGGCCGGGCCGGCCGCGGTGGGGGCGGACGACCTCGCGTACGTGCTGTTCACCTCGGGCTCCACCGGACGGCCGAAGGGCGTCCAGGTCACCCATCGTTCGATCGTCAACCTCGTGCTGCGCGACCGGGAGCTGTTCGAGGCGGACGGCGTCCACTGCATGCTGGCACCGTTGAGCTTCGACGGCTCCACCATCGAGATCTGGGGCGCGCTCTGCGCCGGAGGCCGGCTCGTCGTGCCGGACGGGCGCGTCGTCGACCCCTCGGAGATCAACCGGCTCGTACGCGGCTTCGGCGTCACCCTGATCTTCCTCACCCGCGGGCTGTTCAACCGGGTCGTCGAGGCCGACACGAGCGGGCTCGGCGGCCTGCGGCACCTGACCACCGGGGGTGACGTGATGTCCCCCGCCCACGCCCGGCTGGCCCTCGAACGGCTCCCGCACGCCGAGCTCGTCAACGTGTACGGGCCGACCGAGACGACGGCGTTCGTCACCACGTGCCGGATGACGCGGCCGCAGGACGTCGAGGACGTGATCCCCATCGGCCACGCCGTCCCCGGCGCGCGGCTGTACGTCCTCGACGCCGACCGCCGCGAGAGCGAGACGGGTGAGCTCTACGTCGGCGGCCTGCCGCTCGCCCGCGGCTACCTCGGCGCGGCGTCGTCCGGCTCCTTCATGCCCGATCCGTTCGCGGCCTCGCCGGAGGCCAGGATGTACCGCACCGGCGACCGTGTCCGGCGGCGCACGGACGGCGCGCTGGCGTTCCTCGGCCGGGTGGACGACCAGGTGAAGGTCAGAGGACACCGGGTCGAGCCGTCGGAGGTCGAGAGCACGGCGCTGGGCTGCGACGGCGTACGCCAGGCGTGCTGCGTCGCGCGCGGCGACGCGACCGGCGAGCTGACGCTCGCGCTGTACGTCGTGGCCGACGCGGACACGTCGGCGATACGCGGGCACCTGCACGACCGCCTGCCGCCCTACGCCGAGCCGGCCTGGATCGTCGCCCTGGACGACCTCCCGCTGACTCCGCTCGGCAAGGTGGACCGCGCGGCACTGCCCGACCCCGTACGGCCGGTCCCGGCGCCGGCCGAGGTCCCCGCGACGGCCGCCGAACAGAAGATCATCGAGGTGTGGAGCCGCCTGCTGGGTGTGCCGGGGCTCGGGCCGGACGATGACTTCTTCGCCTCGGGCGGGCACTCGCTGCTCGCCATCCGGTCGGCGACCGAACTGCGGGAGCTCATCGGCGCGGGCGTTCCCTACGCGGTGTTCATGGAACATCCGACCCCGCGGAAACTCGCCGCCTGGATCCACGGCGGCCGGCCCGCGACCTTGGACGCCCCTGGCGGCGCGATCCCCCGCTGGGATCGCCGCGCGCCGGCCCCGCTGTCCGCGCCGCAGGAGCAGATCTGGATCCTGCAGCACCTGTATCCCGAGAGCCGGGCGTACCACTTCCAGGCCCTGCTCCGGTTCACCGGGGCGCTGTCGGTGCCGGCGCTGGAGGCGGCGCTGGACCGCGTCATCGAACGCCACGAGGTGTTCCGTACGAGCTTCGGCGACGTCGACGGCGTGCCCGTGCAGTCGGTGCACCCGCATGAGCCGTTCCGGCTGCCGGTCACCGACCTGGCCGGGCTCGGCGACGCCGAACGCGAGTCCGGCCTGGCCGACCTCACCCGGCGGCTCCTCGACGCGCCGTTCGACCTGGACCGGCCACCGCTCGCGCGCTGGCGGCTGGCGCGGCTGGGCAGAAGTGAGCACATGCTGATCCACGTCGAGCACCACCTGATCCATGACGGCTGGTCGTTCAACCAGTTCCTCGGCGAGCTGACCGAGGACTACCGCCAGGCCGTCGACGGACGCGTCCCGCCCGACGACGTCGAGGGCGAGCTGGACTACATCGACTTCGCGGCATGGCACCGGGAGTGGCTCGACAACGGTGAGCGGCGGCGGCAGCTCGACCACTGGCTCTCCCGCCTCGACGGCTGCCCGCCCACCTCGGAGCTGCCGGCCGACCGGGAGCGTCCCGCCGTCCCCAGCTTCGCGGGCGCCTCGATGCGGATTCCGCTCCCCCACGACCTCAGTGCGGGGCTGCGCGCGTTCTCCCGGCGACACGGCGTCTCGCTGTTCACCGTCCTGCTGTCGGGGTTCTTCGTCTACATCCACCGGCGCACCGGGCAGGAGGACCTCTGCGTGGGCAGCGCGCTGGCGAACCGGACCCGCCCGGAGACCCAGCGGCTCATCGGCATGCTGGTCAACAGCCTGCCGATCCGGGTGCGGGTCGACCCCTCCCGCAGCTTCGCCGACGTGCTCGACGCGACGCGTCAGGCACTCGCGCAGGCCCAGGACCACCAGGACCTGCCCGTTCACGAGATCGTCGCCGCCACCGGCGCGAAGCGGGACGTCTCCAGGAACCCGTTCTTCCAGCTCGCGTTCAGCTCGCACGACGCGCCGCTCGCCTCGCTGCGGCTGCCCGGCGCCGAGCTGTCGGTGACCGAGGGGATCTCGAACGGGAGCGCCAAGTTCGACCTGGGCGTCATCGTGATCCCACGGCTGGAGCAGGGACTCGGCGCCGCGCCCGGCGAGCACGGCTCGTCGATCACGCTCCTGTGGGAGTACGCCACGGACCTGTTCGACGCGGCGACGGTCGAGGGCATCGCCGCGGAGTACCTGGCCCTGCTGCGGCGGCTCATCCCGATCCCGGACACGCTCCTGCGCGAGCTGCCCGGCGAGGAGGGGCCGGGCTCCATCGAGGACCTCGTCGCCGGCATCTGGGCCGAGCTGCTGAAGCGCCCCCACGTCGAACCCGAGGACGACTTCTTCGACCTGGGCGGCCACTCACTGCTCGCGATCCGTACGGCGTCCAGGCTGGAGCGGCACCTGGGCTTCAAGGTTCCGGCGGTGGACGTCCTGCGGCACCCGACCGCCCGCGGTCTCGCCGAGCACCTGAGCGTACGGGCGGGCGAGCCCGCGCTGTCCGCGAAGGGACGGTCCTGATGAGCGTCCTCGCCAACCGGGACTTCCGGCTGCTGTGGATCGGCCAGACGATCAGCCAGGTCGGCAGCCAGATCACGCCCGTGGTCCTGCCGCTGATCGCGATCACCACCCTGAAGGCCGGCAACGCCGCCGTCGCCGGGCTGGTCACCGCGCAGTTCCTGCCCTTCCTGCTGATCGGCCTGCCGGCCGGAGCGTGGGTGGACCGCCTCGCGCGGCGGCCGATCATGATCGTCTGCGACGTCGCCCGCGCGGTCGTACTGCTGTCGGTCCCGATCGGCTTCGCGCTGGGGCACCTGTCGATGGCGCACCTGTACACGGTCGCCGTCCTGATGGGCCTGTGCACGGTGTTCTTCGACGTCGCGTACCAGACCTACCTGCCCGAGCTGGTCGAACAGGAGCAGCTCACCGACGCCAACACCAAACTGGAGGTGAGCAGGTCCGGGGCGCAGATCGTCGGGCCCGGTCTGGCCGGCCTGCTGGTCTCGCTGATCCGCGCACCGCTGGTGGTGCTGGCCGACAGCGTCTCCTTCCTCTTCTCCGCGCTGACGCTGTGGTCGATGCGGGCACGGCGGCAGCCGCCCGCCTCCGCACCGCACGACCGTCGGCTGCTGCGGGAGATCGGGGAAGGGCTGCGGTTCGTCCTGGGGAACCGCACCCTCGCGACCATCATGGCGTGCACGGCCCTGCTCAACCTGCTGCCCGGCGGCGCGATGTTCGCGCTGCTCATCCCGTTCGCCGTACGCGAGCTCGGCATCTCCGCCGGGTCGATCGGGCTGCTGCTGGCCCTGACCAACCTCGGCTTCGTGGCCGGCGCGCTGACGGCGGCGCGGATCGGCCGGCGGCTCGGCATCGGGCGCAGCCTGGTCCTGGCGGTCCTCGTGAGCACCGTCGGAGTCGCCCTGCTGCCACTGGCGCCACGCTCGCACCCGGCGCCGTTCTTCACCGCCGGCTGGATGCTCGCGTGGTTCGGGACGGTGCTGTACAACATCCACCAGGTGAGCCTCAGGCAGCGCATCTCCCCGCCGGAGCTGCTCGGCAGGGTCAACGCGACCATGCGCTTCGCCGTGTGGGGCACCATCCCGATCGGCTCCACACTGGGCGGCGTCCTGTCCGGCGCGATCGGCCTGCGCGCCACGATGTGGGTCTGCGTCGCCGGCGGCGCGGCCGCCCTCGCCGTCATCGCCCTCTCACCGCTGCCGCGGTTCACCGACGTCCCGCCGACGGTCGATGAGGAGGGAAGCGCCGATGAGCGGACTTCGGCCACCTGACCCGGGGATCCACGACGTCATCGCCGCGCACGCCGTACGGTCACCGGACCGCACCGCGATCGTGGCCTCCGACGGCCGGCTCACCTACGCCGAACTGGACCGCGCGGCCCGCTTTGTCGCACGCCGGCTCCGTACGCTGGCGGACGAGGGCTTGGTGCTCGTGGATCTGCCCCCGTCCGCGCGGCGCGCCGTCGTACTGCTCGGCGCGCTCCAGGCGGGCCTGGTCTACAGCGTCGCCGACCCCGACTGGCCGCCGGCGGTGCGCCACGAAATCACGTCACGGCTGGACGCCCGCCTGACGGTGACCGACACGGCCGGCACCGGTTCGACGTGGAGCCCGCCGGAGCTCGGCGCGCTGCTTCGTACGCCGCCCGCCGGCGCGGCGTACGTCCCCGGCGGCGGGGACCGCGCGGCCTGCGTGTACTTCACCTCCGGAACCACCGGCCTGCCCAAGGCGATCCTGTGCCCGCACCGGGCGGTGACGCACGCGTTCGTGCCGACGGCGGTCGTCGGCTTCCGCGGCGGGCAGGTCGTGATCCAGGTGGCGCCGGGGCACTGGGACATGGGCGCATTCGAGCTGTGGGGCGCGCTGCTCACGTGCGGCACGGCACTGATCCTCGACGACCCGTACCTCACGCCCGACCGGCTGGCCCACCTGATCCAGGCCGAGGGTGCGACAAGCGCGGGCCTGGTGACCTCCCTGTTCAACCTCCTGGTCGACGAGGACGTGACGTGCCTGCGCGGGCTCCGATACGTGCAGGTCGGGGGTGAGCGGGTCTCCGTACCGCACCTCCGCCGCGCCATGGAGGCCTCGCCGGACGTCCGGCTGATCCACGCGTACGGCCCCAGCGAGAACGGCTGCGTGTCGGCGTACCACCCGATAAGCCCCGCCGACCTGGACGAGTCCTCCGGCCTGCCGATCGGCACTCCCCTGCCGGGTGTGTCGGCGTGGGTCGTCGACGAGGCGGGAGACGAGTGCCCGCCCGGTACGCCGGGTGAGCTGTACCTGGGCGGCGTCGCGCTGACGTCCGGGTACGTCGGGCAGCCCGAGGAGACCCGGTCACGGTTCCCGACCGTACGGATCGGCGGCACCGTCCAGCGGGTCTACCGCACCGGCGACCGCTTCGCCCAGGACCCCGACGGGACCCTGCACTTCCTCGGCCGGATCGACCGGCAGACGAAGATCCGCGGCGTACGCGTGGAACTCGACGGTGTGGAGGCCGCCCTCCGTCGGATCACCGGCGTACGCGGCGCCGCCGTGATCCCGCTACGCGACTCCTCCGGCATCGCCGTGGGCCTCGCCGCCCACGTCGTGGCCCCGGAAACGACCACCGAAGACCTACGACGCGCCGCCCGCACCGCTCTGCCGCCGTCCCACGTCCCCACCGTCTTCCGCCTGCTGTCCGCGCTGCCGGTGACACCCCACGGAAAGGTGAACTACGCGGCCCTGACCGACGCCACACCATCCCCGTGACGCCTTCACATGGCCCCTAATCGCCGTTCTTTACCCACAGCAATGGGTCGCAGTGTTCAGTTCTATATCCTTTACCTTTCCCTTGAGCAAGGGTCCGATCTCGATTCCGCGGGCGTCGGGATCCTCGAGGTCAGCGCATGATCGTCGTCAGCACGTCGGAGCCCAGCCCCAGCAGCAGCCGGGCGTGCAGGCGGTGGTAGATCATGCGGCCCTCCCGGCGGGAGGTGACCAGGCCGACCTGGCGCAGGCGCTTGAGGTGCCGGGAGACCTGCGGTGCGGAGATGCCCATCCGTTCGGCCAGCTCGGACGTTGTGATCGGCTCGCCGAGGAGGTGGCGGCACATCTCGAAGCGGCCGGGTTCGGCGATGGCGGCGAGGCGGTCGCGGATCAGGGACTGCGAGACCGGCGGGCGCTGCTCCCAGTCACCGCCCACGAAATGTACGACGAGCGGCAGCCCGGGGTCCAGTTTGAGGATGAGGTGCGGCCAGCCGTGCAGGGTGGGGACGAGGAAGCACCCGTGGTCGCTGACCTTGCCGAACGCCGACTGGAGCTTGTCGTAGTGGACGCGCGCCGGGTGTTCGGTGAGGCTGGCCGTCGGGGTCACCGAGGCCAGGACGGTGGCCGGTTGCTCCCGGCGCAGCTGGCCGCGTACGCGCGCGGCGGTTTCCCTCAGGTGCGGGCCGACGCGCCGCCACTCGGTGTCGAAGAAGGCGTCCGCGCAGCGTTCGAGCGTCTCGACCAGCCCGGCGCGGAACGCCTCGGGGTCGTCGGTCAGCGTACGGGCGAGCTCGCCGCGTGAGAAGGAGTGGCGCTCGCTGGCCTTGATGAACGCCTTGCGTACTGCGGCGTCGTGCAGATCGTCCGACCCGTCGAAGTCCGTTCCGCGGATCCCGATGGCGGCGAGCGAGACGAACATCCTCTGGTCGAAGCCGGACAGGGTGTGCAGCTCGGCGGGCAGGTCGCGGTCCAGCGGCCCGGACAGCGGGAACAGCAGGCGGCAGCGGTACCGCGCCCACAGCGGAGCGTAGTGGTTCAGCCGCTGGATGACGGCATCGGGGAGCCGCTCCCGTGCCGAGGCCAGCCATGCCCTCGACTCCGGGTGGTGCTCGGGCTCGGCGAGCGTGTGCAGGCAGGCCAGCAGCTCGGACAGCGGCGAGGCCCCGGCCGTGACGTGCACGGGCAGGGCCTCATCGACGTCGAGCGTGACCACCACGCCTGCATCCTCAGGGCGGGCTCACTCCGGCAGGACGTGCACGGACAGCCACGAGGGGTGCTCGGGTGAGAGGTGGACGGTGTTGGCCGCCACCACACGCCGCCGCTCCGTGGCCTCCGGCCCGCCCGTTCCCGGGTTGACGTCGAATCTCGGGAAGTTGCTGGAGGACACGTCCAGCCGGATCCGGTGCCCGGCTGTGAAGAGGTTGGCGGTGTCGGGCGCCGTCACGGTGATCGAATAGACCTCCCCCGGCCGCATCGGCGCCGGTTCCGCGTAGGAGTCGCGGTAGCGGCAGCGCAGGATCCCGTCGGTGAGGTTCATCGCGTAGCCGTTGGGATAGTCGTCGTTCGGCGGGTGCACGGCGATCAGCCGGATCGTGAAGTCGGTGTCCGGCGCGCTCGACGACACCGAGAGCCGTACCTCCACCGGGCCGGCCACCACGAGGTCCCGGTCGAGGGGTTCGGTCTCGAAGACCAGCACGTCCGGCCTGCTCGCGAGGGGAAGGTAGGGGGGCTCACAGCCGAAGGTCTCGTCTGTCGGCGTCTGGTCGAACGCCCCGCCCACCATGACCGGCTCGCCAGAGGTGATCTGCCCGCCGATGGTCGGTACCGGATGCGAGGGGTCGAAGTCGTACTCCAGCCGGTCGTCGGTGCCCTCGGCCGGCGGCTCGGTGCTGAGTTCCCTTCCCTGCCGTAGGTACAGCCGGAGCGGCGTCGCCTCCGGCGGTGGCCAGTCACCGGCCGTACGCCAGTGCCCTCCGTGGTCGAGGCGGCCTTCGGGGGTCCGCCGCGCGCCGCCACCGCCCATCACGAAGTACCGGACCGGCGGGTCGGGCGGCGCCTGCGCGGGATCCGGTCCTACGCCGAGGTGCCGGGCGAACCATCGGGCGCGGAACTCCCAGTAGTCGGCGGCGAGGTTGCCGTCGAGGGTCGCCTCCGGGCCGAAGTCGATGTCCCCGGAGTGACGGACGCTGCGCGCGCCGTGGGTCCACGGCCCGATGACGAGGTACACCGGGCTGGACTTGGTCGCGCCGAGCCGCTGAAAGTTCTCGATGGCCGTACGGACGTACGGGTCGTACCAGCTCACCATGTGCAGGCTCGGCACGTCGGGGAACCGGTCGTAGGAACCACGGCCGAAGAGTCCCAGCTGTTGCCAGAACTCGTCGAACGCGCCGCGCTCCCACTGGTGCAGCAGATAGTCCTCGTACTCCGGCGTCGCGCGGAGCGGCGAGGCGCCGCGTCGCCACGGGGTGGCGCGGAACCAGCGCGGCCAGGTCCTGTGACCGCAGGGCCGCGGCCACGACCGGGTCACGCTGGGCGGCGGCGCTGTTCAGCGCGTGCCGGTACGCCCAGGTGGCCTGCTTGAGCTCGAAGGCGCCGCCCATGCGGATCCCCGCCTCGTACGCGCTGGCGAACCCGCCGGAGTCGACGAACATCGCCGCGAGGTGGGCCGGGGACAGTGCCGCGAGCGCGGTCTGCGCGTGGGCGGAGTAGGAGACACCGGTGGTGGCGACCCGGCCGTCGCACCAGTCCCGCGAGGCGATCCACTCCACGGTGTCGTAGCCGTCCGCGGCCTCGTCGAGGTACTTCACGAACGTCCCGCCGGAGTCCCCGCGTCCCCGGCAGTCCTGCCGTACGACGTTGAACCCCTGCCGGACGAAGTAGGCGGCGGACTCGTCCGGCATGATCGGCCGGCCGTCATGGCTCAAGCCGTCGGACTCGCGGCGGGTCCGCCGTCCGTACGGTGTGCGTTCCAGGAGTACCGGGCGCCGCGCCGGACGTGGATCGGCGGTGTAGAGGTCGGCGACCAGTTCGGCCCCGTCGCGCATGGGGGTACGTACGGTCCGCCGCCACACCGAGCCCCCGTCCGGCAGCGGAATCCGATTCGCCGCCGGCTCCGTGTCCACTGATGTCATGTCGCCGGCTCAGCTCCCCAGCTGGCTCTTCAGCGCGGGCCACGTGGAGACGAGGCCGGCCGCCGGTGCCTCGGTGAACCACTTCTTGTAGATCCGCAGGAAGGTGCCGTCGCCGACCATGGCGGCGAGCTGCGCGTCGACCGCCTGGGCGAACTTGGTGTTCTTCTTCCGCGTCGCCATCGCGGTCGGATGGTCGACCGGTGCGGAGATCGCGATCTTCAGCGTGGCGTACTGCTTGCGGTAGGCCTCCGCGTCCGGTCCGCCGACCACGAACGCGTCGAGGTTGCCCGACAGAAGCTGTGAGACGGCGGCGGTCTGGTTGGCGAACTTCACCTTCCGGGCGCCGGTCATCTTCGCGTCGACGAACGCCTCCTGTACGGCGCCGGTCACGACGCCGACCTTCTTGCCGCCGAACGCCGTGACCTGGGAGAGGTTCTCGTCCGCCCGCGTGACGACGGCGGTGGTGCTCCAGTACAGCGCCTTGGTGAAGGAGACCTGTTTCTGGCGTTCCGCGGTGACGCCGAGCCCGCTGGCGGCGAGGTCGTACTGCCCGGAGGTCAGGCCCTGCAACGCGGCGGGGACGGTGCTGGCCTTGTAGCTCACCTTGAGCTTGAGCCGCTTGGCGACCTCGTTCGTGATGTCGACGATGTAGCCCTGCGGGGTACCGGTCTTGGAGGCGCTGGCGAACGGGGGCTGGTCGGTGGAGACGGCCGCCTCGATGGTGCCCGCGGTCTCCAGACCGTACGGGTCGTGCCCGGAGGATCCGCTACCGCAGGCGGTGAGAGACAGGGCGAGGGTCGCGCCGGCCGCGAGAACCCGAATGTTGATCATGCTGTTTCCTTCGTGAGTGGGGGTTCACAGGACCTGCGCGAGGAACTCGCGGAAGCGTGCGCTCGGCGGGTGGTCCAGGAGTTCGCGGGCCTCGCCGTCCGCGGCGATCAGCCCCTCGTCCATGAAGAGCACGCGGTCGGCGGCCTCACGGGCGAAGCCGACCTCGTGGGTGACGACGACCATGGTCATGCCGGACCCGGCCAGTTCGCGCATGACCGCCAGCACCTCCTTGACCAGCTCGGGGTCGAGCGCGGAGGTCGCCTCGTCGAACAGCATGACCTCGGGCCGCATCGCCAGGCTGCGCGCGATCGCCACCCGCTGCTGCTGCCCGCCGGACAGGTTCGCGGGCCGGTGGCCGGCCAGGTGGCCGAGGCCGAGCCGCTTGAGCTGGGCACGCCCGATCTCCTCGGCCTCCGCCTTGGACATCTTTTTGACGTGCCGGAGGGCGAGGGTGACGTTGCCCAGCGCGGTGAGGTGACCGAAGAGGTTGAAGTGCTGGAACACCATGCCGATCCGGGTCCGCGCGGCGTCGATGTCCACGCCCGGGTCGGTGAGGGGCACACCGCCGACGACGACCTCGCCCGCGGTAGGTGTCTCCAGCAGGTTGAGGCACTTGAGCATGGTCGACTTGCCCGACCCTGAGGGGCCGAGGACGCACAGCACCTCGCTGGGCGCCACGTCGAAGGTGACGCCGCGCAGCACCTCACTGGGCCCGTACGACTTGCGCAGGCCTCGAACACTGATCGCCGGTGCCGTCATGCCGCCCCCTCCGCGAGCGTCGGCTCGGGCCTCAGATCCTCCGCGCCCGCCGGCGGGGGCCGGCCCTCACGCATCCTCCGGTCGAGCCAGTTGACGAGGTAGGTGAGCGGGATGGTGATGGCGAGGTAGCAGATACCCGCCGCGACCAGCGCGGACGCGTTGTAGCTGGCGGCCTGGCGTTCCTGCGCGATGAAATACAGTTCGCGCTGCCCGGCGCCGAGGCCCAGCAGATAGACCAGCGAACTCTCCTTGACGTCCACGATGAACTGCCCGGTGAGCGCCGGCAGAACGTTGCGGACGCCCTGCGGCACGATGACGAGCCGCATCGTCTTCAGGTACGACATCCCGAGGCTGCGGCCCGCCTGCGTCTGCCCGGCGGGCACCGCCTGGATGCCCGCACGAAAGATCTCCGCGCAGTACGCCGCGGAGATCAGCCCGACGGCGACCACCGCGTACCCGAGCGGGCTACGCCCGAAGGGCCGGATCCCCGCCGCCGGCAGCCCCAGCCCGATCAGGCTGACGGTCACGATGGCGGGCAGCCCCCGGAACACGTCCACGTAGATCCGCGCCGGGAGCCGGACCAGCCGCCTGCCCGACAGCAGCAGCACCGCCAGCAGCATGCCACCGACCAGGCCGAAGACGATCGCCAGCACCGCGATCAGGAGCGTGTTCCGCAGCCCTTCGCCCAGGAGCGAGGGCATGACGCCAACGATCTCCGACCAGTCGAAGAACGTGTGGAAGAAGTCGTGCACGGCTGCTCCGATCTCTCATCTCGCCGTTCGCCACGGCTGCCGTCGGCGTTCCGCAGCATAGGCACAACACAAGCCGCCGACCGGGACAGTTGCGCCTAAGCGATAATCGAAGCCGACCGGACTGCGGCGACGAAGCGACGCACGATGGTGACGTCGGCGAGACTTGGTCCCGGTTGGATGTGCCTCTGTGTCCGGAAATCCGATCTCGCCCCCGCGTCGTCGGGCGAGTGATCAACCGCGTCGTCCGTTAGTTCTGATCATCTTGCTGGCGGTGTCAGGCGCCCTGAGCATCGTCGGCGGCAGCGTGGCGATCGGCGCGGATCTGACGCGCGAGCCCACCGCGACCGAGGTCACGGCGGCCGGGCAGAAGGAGATCGCCTCACGCTGGCGCGCACTCACGGCAGGCGAGATCTTTCCCGCCCGAGTGGACGAGACGTTCTCGTACGGCTCATCCAGCGAACTCACGGCACCCACCTGGAGTGCGCTTCGCGTAGGGATCGCGCCGAGTGTGTCCTGCGCCAAGGGCTTCGACCCTCCACTCGCCGATGTCCTCGTCAAAAACGGCTGCCGAACCGTACTGCGCGCCACGTACGTCGACGCCAGCGGAACGCAGGTGACCACGCTCGGCGTCGCGGTGATGCCCGACGCCCAGCGGGCCGACGACGCCGAGACGGATTTCACCGCCTCGCTGGACGTGCACGAGGCGAGGGGACGGTACGGAGTACGCGCGGTGTCATTCCCGGGCACGGTCGCCGCGGGCTTCGGTGATTCGCTGAGACAGGACTTCGCCTACCAGAACGGCCACACTCCCTACCTGTTCTTCCGTTCCAGCGGCCTCCGGCGTGAAGGTGCTGAGAGGCAAGCTAGAGAAGGAGAAGGACTTCGTGGGGACGCCGCGCCCCAAACGGGCGACCGGCACGCTGATGGCCTCCCTCATCGCAGGCGGCGCCCCTGACTCCCCTGTGAGCGACTACGGACTCGCCCCCGCGACGACCATCCTGCCGGTACGGATCTACGCCGACACCGATGAGCCGGGCGGCCGAGCCTGGCGGGACTCCGCCCGCTGGGGCGAGATCATCGCCAAAGGGATCCGCTACGCCGTCGATCACGGCGCCGATGTCATCGCGGTCGGCACCTATGCGGCGACCGATGGGGCCGATCTTCTCGCCGCGATCGCCTACGCCCAGACCAAGAAGGTCGTCGTAGTCGCTTCCACCGGCATTCAGAAGCCCGATATTCCCGCCTATCCGGTCTCGGCGCCCGGCGTGATCGGAGTCGGCGCCGTCACGCCCAAGGGCCGACGTGACGTGAAATCGACGTCGAGGAGCAGCGACACGCTCGTCTCCGCCCCCGGCTCCAGGATGGGCTCCATCGGCCCGGACAACCGGCAGTGGACGTTCTGGGGCTCACCCGTGTCGCTGGCCTTCACGACCGCGGCAGTGGCACTGGTTCGATCCGAGTATCCAAGGCTCACACCGGCGCAGGTCGGCCAGGCACTGTCCGCCTCGGCACGGCATCCCAATGGGAAGGTCCGCTACGACACCGAGCTGGGCTTCGGCTACCTCAACCCCATCGGCGCACTCAACGAGGCGCACAAGCTCTCCACGCAGACCGCTCCCGCCATGACCGCGAGGTCGTCCGTACCGGACAAGGCCCGGCTCGGTGGTAAACCACCGGGCACCATCAGGGCGGCGCCGTACGCCCCCCTTTGGATCGGCGGGTTCGGCGGGCTGGCATTCGCGGGCCTGGTCGCGCTCGGGTTCGCCGCCCGGCTCGCGCTGCGCAAGCGTTCGGCCCCACTCCCGGCTCCGGCACTGCCGTCAGGATCGACGATTACGCCCGAAGAATGACGATCTCGCCTGCGCGAGGATTGTGGCGGTGTCGTCACCATGGTCACCCGCACTTCGCCGTGTCGACGACACCCGGGCTACGGACGCCCTTGAGGCCGGACAACGTTGTCAGTGGTCACCGGCCGCTCGTCCTGCCAGGTTCCCCTACCGACCGCGGATCCCACGGCGGACGGCTTCCAGCTTGGCGGCGACCTCGGCGACGTCACCGGGACGCGCGGCCGGCCAGTTCGACGAACCGAAGTACCACAGCCACAGCCGGGTGATCGTGTCAGCGTCGATCTTCTCGGGACCGCGCACGAGGGCCGTGAGTTCGCGGACCTCGGGGTCGTACTCGTCGATCGGGGCGAATTCCAGTAGACCTTCTGGGTCGTATCCGTTGATCAACGTACGGATCACGTTGAAGGTCGCGTCATCGGTCACCCGTCCATCATGACGAACCCGGTGCGCGCTCAAGACAGAATCTCAGACCGCGATCAGGGCCCGTAACCTAGCGTACGGGCCCTGCGACATACCGCGCGATTCTTAGGCAGGAATGATGTTCTCAGCCTGAAGGCCCTTTTGACCCTGCGTGATGTCGAACTGGACCTTCTGGCCCTCTTGCAGCTCACGGAAGCCCTGAGCCGCGATGTTGGAGTAGTGGGCGAAGACGTCGGAGCCGCCGCCGTCCTGCTCGATGAAGCCGAAGCCCTTTTCCGCGTTGAACCACTTCACGGTGCCGGTAGCCATATCTGTTCCTTCCGGGGCATTGACGGAGCCCGCACTCTACGAGCTTCGCGTCGCTGAGATGACCCCACCCGGATGACTCCGGTGAAATAAAAATGCGCCTGAGGTGAGAACCAGCAGGCGCACATAAGTCTATGGGAACCACAACTGCAACAAGACTAATTTACCACCGGCAGCCGAAGCGAGCAAACTGTGGGCCCGGCCGCCCGTGAACCAACGTGTGGTTCATGGCGATATCGGCGGGCGACCTACGCCTTGCCCTGGCGGTGCAGCGCCTCCGCGCCGACGCGGAGTAGGTCCGCGGTTCCGCGGTGGACGACGAGGCAGGCCAGATCGGGTGAGAAGCGTTCGATGATCTGTCTGACGCGGAAGGCCGCGAGGGGCCCGAGTGCGTCGTAGATGGCGACGAACAGGTCGTGGGCCTGCGCGCGCGGCCACTCGTGCGGGAGCAGTTCGCCCGGGAGGCCTGGGTCACGGCTGGGGAAGCCGCGCCAGGTGTCCATGATGTTGGTGCGGGCCTCCAACGCGTCGGCGGCGCTGATGTCACCGCGCTGGATCCGGTCGTACAGGGCGGTGTAGGTGTCGAGGAACTCGGAGTACATCTTCTCGATCGCGTCCAGGTCCCAGGCGTTGATCGGGTGCCGTCCCGCGCCGGGGGTCTCCATCGCGCGGAAGACGGTGACCTCGGTCAGCCCGAGTTCGGCGAGAGCGGCCTGGCACTGTTCGGCGACCGGCCGGGGCGACACCCACAACCCGTCGTAGAGCGGGGCGAAGCCCAGCCAGCGCAGATGCGAGTGCAGGGGATACCGCAGCGCGCTGTGCCGCTCGGGCAGGGAGAAGGAGACCAGCGTCCAGTGTCCGTCCCACTGTTCGATCGACTGGCCGAAGCCGACGATGCGATAGGCGCCGGCGGCGAGGACGTCGACTGTGGAGGGGGCGATGCCGTAGAAGGAGTTGCGGCCTTTCCGGGAGGTGACGAGGACACCGCGCCGGGCCAACCGTGACAGCGCGGCGCGCGCGCCGGTGGCCGACACGTCGAACTCGCCGAGCAGCGCGACCAGGGCTGCCGACGGCAGGTGCTCAGGCCGGTGCATCCAGTAGTCGCCGAGTAGCGTCGTGGCCAGGTGCTGGGGTGAGGATCCGACCTGGGATCGCGGCAGGCCCACCCGCGCCGGCAGGGTCTCATCCGGCTCGGTGGTGTTGGAGGTCGGCATCAGATCACGCCTTCGGTTCGTAGTCGCGCGACCGTCTCTTCGGGGTAGCCGAGCAGGTCGCGGTAGATCGCCTCGTTGTCCTCGCCGAGGTCAGGGCTGTGCTCGGCGAATCCGGTGCGCGCGCCGGACAGGTGAACGGGCAGCCCGCTGCCGATCAGGCCGGGCGCGCCGCCGTAGGCCGGATGCCGCAGTCTCACCGTGTCGCCCCGTTCGAGAAGCAGTGGATCGGCGACCGCCTCGGCCGGTGTGCGGACGGCCGCGCACGGCACTCCGTGTTCGGTCAGCACGCCGAGGATGCGCTCCTTGGGTCGCTCCGCGGTCCATTCTTCTATGACTCCGTGCAGTTCGTCGGCGTGCCGGACACGCTCGTCGCGCGTCGCGAATCGCGGGTCGGCGGCGAGTTCGGCCCGCTCCATCGCGGTGAACAGGCCACGGGCGAACGTGTCCTCCGGCGCGCTGATGGCCACCCACCCGTCGGCGGTGGCGAAGACGCCGAACGGGGCGAGGCGCGGCATGAACCGCCCGCTGCGGCCGGACCGGCCGAGGGGCTCGGCCAGATGCGACTGCTCGCTCGCCACCAGGGCGGTCAGGGCGCCGAGCATCGACACGTCGACGTGCTGCCCGTGGCCGCTGGCCTCGGCTTGCCGCAGTGCGCCGAGGATGCCGATCACCGCGTACAGCGGAGCGGCCAGGTCACCGAACGGCACGCCGAGGCGCACCGGCGGATCGCCCGGTTCGCCGGAGGTCATCATCGCGCCGGAGAGTGCCTGGACGATCACGTCCATGGCCTTGCCGGTGCCCGGAGCACCGACAGCGCCGAATCCGCTGATCGAGCAGTAGACGATTCGCTCGTTGGCCGCGCGCGCCGTGTCGTACCCGACCCCCAGCCGGTCGGCGGTGCCGGGGCTGAAGTTCTGCACCACGACATCGGCTTCGCGGACCAGATCGGTGAAGATCCGGCCGGCCTGCGGGCTCTTGAGGTTGAGCGTCACGCTGCGCTTGCCTCGTGACCGTTCCAGGGTGCCCAGCGACATGTCGTCGCCGTACGCGCGGCGTAGGCCCAGGCCGTCGCGCCCGGCGTACGGGGCGTTGTTCCGCACCCGGTCGCCGCCGTCGGGGTTCTCCACCTTGATGACGGTGGCGCCGAGGCCGGCCAGGAGCAGGGTGGCGTACGGGCCGGCCAGCGCGATCGTGAGGTCCACCACGACGACGCCGGCCAAGGGCGCCGCTCCGGTCGTGTTCATCGGTGACTCCGGCGCCGTGCGGCCACGGGCTCCACCCGTTCCTCGATGAACGCGCCGATCGCGGCACGGCAGGCGTCCTCGTCCCAGCCGCGGGCGTCGGCGCTGTCGCCGGCGATCCGCAGCACGGGGACGCCCGCGGACTCCAGCGCCCGGTCGACGAAGTAGTCGCCACGGCGGTCGACGGAGGACAGGTGCACGACTCCGTCGATCTGGTTGTGCACCGCCTCCTTGGCGTACCACTCGCTCGCCCAGGGTGGCGCGTTGATCATGTCCGGGAAGGCGGCGAACCGTCCGGCGAGCGTGCGCAGCGGGTCGGGTCCGTTGCGGATGTAGCCGTCCGCGGCGATGCCCAGGTACATCGACCAGACGAAAACGGCCCCGTAGGTGTCCTGGAACCACTGGTAGAAGCCCATGTTGAACCACAGGCCGGTGCCGACCCACATCAGCCGGACGCGTTCGCCCGGGCAGGCGGCGACCCCTGCCTCGGCCCGTTCGCGTACCTCTTCATAGAACGTGCGGGCGGCGTCCCTGGCCCATTCGGTGCCACGGTGCCACTGCGGGATCATGACGCTCGGGATGCCGTCGGCGATGCCGATGGGTGCCGGTACCGTCGCGGCGATGAGGTCGCGGGCGGCACGGTTGTACCGCTGTTGCTCGTTGACCAGCGCCATCACCTGCCGGAAGCGCACCTCGTCGAAATGCCGCCGGGTCGCCGTCTCCAGGTGGCGGATGACCCCGGTCAGCTCGGCGGTCATCAGGTCGATGCGCTCGCGGCCGATCAGTGCCTCCCAGTCGTCCTCGATCCGGTCCCACCAGTGCGGGTCCTGGTGTGTGCTGACGGTCCGCTCGAACGGCAGGAACGTCGCGCCGTGCTCACGTTCCCATGTCTCGAACACCTTGCGGAGTGAGTCGCCGGTCAGCTCGGCCAGCACGAAGGAGATCTTCGGGAGGCCGCCCCACGGCGGGTCGGGATCGAAGGTGGAGGCCAGCGCCAGCGTGTTGTACTGCTCCTGGTCGGCCGGGTAGCCACGGTCGGAGAGAAGTCGCAGGTACGGCCCGGACCGCTGTTTGGCCGCGCAGACCGAGGCCCACCACTGGTTGACCACGTACGGGATGTCGAGTGCCCGGAGGATCTCCTGCGGCGTGTCGGCGTTCACCAGCGCCACGGGCTCGCCGCCGGCGGCTCGTCGGCGCAGGTCGGCGAACCAGCGGCGCTGGTAGGCGGTCGCGGCCGAGGCCGAGGGCAGCGTGGTCACGCTACGCGTGCCGTGGAAGGTCGTCATGGGCTGGGCTCCCTCGCTTCGCCCGGTCATGGCCGCGCTCCGGTGCCCAGAGCCGCCGCGATGCCGGCCGCGGCCGACGCTCCGACCGTGGCGTCGGGCCGGTCGTACGGCTGGGGTGCGAGCGTGACCAGCGGGATGCCGGTCGCGGCGAGCGCCGTCCGCTGGGCGGGGATGTCCCAGGCCGGGGCGTGGTCGTCCTCGCGCAGCCAGCAGATGACCACCTGGGCGTCCGCTTCTGCCGCGCGGGCGGCGGTGTAGGCGGCGCGTTCGGCGATGCCGAAGCCGGTGGACGTGGGTGCGCCACGGGCGTACGCGGCGACCAGTGCGGCACGTTCGTCGCCCGACTCGGCCACCGGCGTCTCCAGAGCGGGGGATCCCCAATCGTGGTCCTCGCCGATGATGACGGCACCGTGGTCCTCGATGAGCCGGTATGCCTCGTCGTGGTCATGGGAGCTTCCGGTAAGGAAGACCCGTACGCCCTCGTGGCGAGCCGAGCCTCCGGCCCGCGTCAGCGACTCGGCCAGCAGGTCCCGGTAGCGCTCGGGGGGCAGCTGGAAACCGGTGCGCAGGATCCGCAGCGCCTGCAGCCCGGTCAGCCGCGGGCCGCCCGGGTCGGTTCGCAGGTGATGGAGACGATCGCCGAGCGCGCGGATCTCGTTGCCCAGCCGGATCTGCTCCCCGATCCGCTCAGCGGTGACCGGCCGTCCGGCCCAGGTCGCCAGCGTCTCGATCAGCTGATCCAGGCGCGTGAGGTTGTAGGCGGTCGACGTCCGGTACGGCAGGTGCGACTGGTCCAGGAACGTGAAGGGCGGGACGCCGGGCACCGGCTCCAACCGCTGGATCTCCCGCAGGTAGCGGAACAGCCGGACCGACCCTTCGCAGTCACCGGAGATCACCAGGCCGGCACACCGGGCGAGCCGCCCGGTCAGTATCTGGTCCAGCTGGGTCCTGGCCACCGCGTCGATGCCGGGGCCGCAGTAGCGGTCGGCGAGGGCGCTCTGCCCTGGGCGGCCACCCAGGCGTACCGGAGTGAAACCCGCGGCGGCGAGGACCTCGCGTGGCACGTCCCGGCCGATGTAGGCGACCGTCGGCTCGCCCTGTGGCGCCGTGAGCGGGTCGTTGCCCGGCTCGGTGAGCCGGCCCAGCTCAGGTATGTCCATCAACCCTCCGTCGGCCTTGACCAATGCGCAACATACTTAGTCGTGAGCGTGAAGACAACTGTCACATGTTTTTCGCCGATCGCCTGCACTACCCATCCTTACCGGCCAGAGCTTCATCTCGGAAGGGGTGAGAGACGCTCTGCACTTTCATTGACATGCGTGAGGGCTTGATCTAGGTTCCAGGTCACATCGCTGCCGCTGGATGTTGAGGAACCATGACTCGTGCCGAGACCAAACAGGCCGACTTCGACCCCTTGGATCCCGATGTGACCGACGATCCGCACCGGGCGTTCGCTCGTCTACGCGGCACCTGCCCGGTCGCCCGCAGTGAGCGGTGGAACGGCTTCTGGGCGCTCCTCCGCTACGACGACATCACCCGTGCCGTGACCGCGCCGGCGACGTTCAGCAGCACCGACGGCATCGTCGTCCCGCGCAACCCGGTCGCCGGCCGCCGAGCGCCGATGCACTACGACCCGCCCGAGCACACCCGCTACCGCCGTGCACTCAACCCGCCGTTCCACGCCGACCGCGTCGCGGCCCTCGCCACGGACATCCGGTCGATCGCACGCGAGCTCGTACGCTCCTGCGTGGACGCCGGCACGGTGGATGTCGTCGCCGGTCTCACCTCACCGTTCGCCACCAGGGTGCTGACCCGCTTCCTGAACGTCGACGCCGACGCCGCCGAGCGCATCCGCTCGCTGTCCGAACGCTTCGAAGCCGCACAGCTGGCCGGGGACCACGCGCTGGCGGAGTCGACCAGCACCGACCTGTACGCCGTGGCGCGGGAGGCGGTGGCCCACCGCCGCGCCGATCCCCTGCCGCAGGACCAGGACGTGATCAGCGCGCTGCTCGCCGAGGGCCTGGACGAGGAATTCGTCACCGGTACGATCCGCCAGCTGCTCATCGCCGGCCACGTGCCGGTCACGCTGTCGCTGGCCAGCGCCATCCTGCACCTGGCCACCGACGAGGACCTGCAGCGCACCCTCCGCGACGATCCCTCACGAATCGCCGACGCGGTCGAGGAGCTCCTCCGGCTCTACACGCCCAACGCCGGCTTCTCTCGCACCGCCGCCCGCACCGTACGGGTCGGTGGCCGCGACATCGCGTCCGGCGAGCGGGTGGCCATGGTCTACACCGCGGCCAACCGCGACCCGGAGATCTTCGACGAGCCTGACCGGTTCGTCCTGGGCCGCACACCCAACCGGCACCTGGCCTTCGGCCACGGCGTGCACAAGTGCGTGGGCGTCGCGCTCGCCCGGCTGGAGCTGTCCATCGCGCTCGGGGAACTCCTCGCCGGCGCCACCATCCGGCTCGGCGGGGAGCCGAGCTGGGCCCACTGGCCCGAATACGGACCGCACGTGCTCCCTGTCCACCTGACCCCCCGATGACGACCACCCCCCGCGCGACCATTCGCGTACGTCCGAGGAGGACACCATGGGCCGGTTCATAGCGGCGGCCGCCGTCGCCACACTGCTGGCCGGCCTGGCCGGCTGCGGAGACGCGTCCGGTACCGGAGACGGGGACTACAAGGTCGGCGTCGTGATGCAACTGTCGGGTACCGGCTCGGTGTACGCCGACTCGGCCCGCGCCGGCATCAAGACCGGCACGACCGACGTCAACCGGCGGAAGGCCGCCGGCCGGACCCTCGTCACCGACCTGGCCGACGCCGGAGGCGACGCCCAGACCACCTCCGTCACCTGCTCCCGGCTGGTCCAGCAGGACCACGTCAAAGCGCTGGTGGTGTTCGTTCCAGGTCCGCAGCTCACCGCGTGCGACGCCGTCGCCAAACGCGGTGGGGTCCCGATCCTGAGCCTGTCCAGCGGGGCCGGCACCATCTGCGCCTCCAACCTCGTCAGTCTGGGGCTCGTGCCGAACCAGCAGTCACTGCCGGTCATCTCCCACCTGCTCGGCCAGGGTAAGAAGTCCTGGTATTTCTTCGGCGCGAACTACGCGACGCCCAAGGCGACGATCGCGCTGGCCAAGCCGTACCTCACCGCGCACGGCGGCACGGTGGCCGGCGAGTCCTACGAGCCGCTCGGCACCTCGGACTTCTCCCAGGACATCGCCAAGATCGTGGCCGCACGCCCGGACGTGGCCTTCCTGAACGTGATCGGCAACGACGACGTGGCGCTGCAGAAGCAGTGGGCGGCCGATCCGCGGACGAAGGGCATCACCCGGGTGGACATCCTCCTCGGCGAGGGTCCCGCCAAGGCGCTGGGCAGCGCCGCGGACGGAATCTGGTCCGCCAACGCCTATTTCTCCTCCATCACCGGTGCGGGCAACGACGCCTTCAAGACCGCCGTGAAGGCGGCGGGCTACGCCGGCCTGCCGGACATCAACACCTACATCTCCCACATGCAGCTCGAGCTGCTGGCCGGCGCCGTGAAGCAGGGCGGCACGAGCGGCCCGTCGGTGATCAAGGCCCTGCGCACGGCCAGTGTGCCCGGTCCGGTGGGCACCCTGGCGATACGCGACGCCTTCAGCTTCCAGCCCGTCTACCTCGCCCAGGCCACCAAGGACGGCGGGTTCGTGATCCGGCAGCGGTCCGCGCCGACCCCACCCCGGCTCTCCTGCGCGGCCCGGTCCTGAGGAGACGGCATGACCTTCGCACTCGACGTGCTGACGGCCATCGGAGTCCTGGTGATCGTCGTGCTCGGCCTGGCGATCGTCCTCGGCGTGCTGGACGTCATCAACCTCGCGCACACCGGCTTCATGGCGGTGGGCGTCTACGCCGCGGTCACCGTGACGCGCCACGGTCTGCCCTTCTGGGCCGGCCTGCTCGGCGCGATGGTCGTCTCGGCAGCGGCCGGGCTGGTGGTCGAGCTGCTGGTGATCCGGCGACTCTACGACCGGCCGCTCGAGACCATCCTGGCCACCTGGGGTCTGTCGTTGGTGATCATTCAGTTGCTCACGCTGGCGTACGGCCACAACAACCAGGCGCTCCCGCAGCCCGTCACCGGCTCGATCGGCGACTATCCGTCCTACCGGCTGCTGCTCGTCCTGATCGCCGCCGTGCTGATCACCGCGCTGGCCGTCCTGCTCCGCTACACCAGGGCCGGGCTGACCATCCGGATGGTGCAGAGCAACGGCCCGCTCGCCCGCGGGCTGGGCATCCGGGTGGCCTTCATCCGAGGGACCACCTTCGTGACCGGGTGCGCGCTGGCGGGGCTGGCCGGCGCCCTGCTCGGGCCGACCCAGGCGATCAATCCCAACTACGCGGTGTCGCTGGTCGCCGCGGCGTTCCTGGCGGTGCTGATGGCCGGGCGACGGCTGTCCGGCCTGGTGCTGGCCTGCGTGGTCCTGGCGACCGTGCAGATCCTGTTCGGCCGCTTGTTCAATCCGGTCTACAGCTCCACCGCGATGATCGCCGTCGCCGTCGTCGTGCTCCGCGTCCGGCCTGAGGGGCTGACATGGCAACGCGCCTGAGGATCCGCCGGCCACGCGCCTCGGCCGTGGCGGGTGGCGCGGCGGTGGCGGTGCTCGCGCTGCTCGGCCCGGGCGTCGGCGAGTACAACGCCGGCCTGCTGACGACGGCGTTCATCTACGCCATCGTCGCCGTCAGCCTCGACGTGGTCTGGGGTTACACCGGCACGCCCGACCTGGGCCACGCTCTGTGGTTCGGTACCGGCGCGCTCACGGTCGGCGTGATGACCACGGACGTGGACTCAACCGGAATGGTCCTCGGAGTGCACGGCGGGCCGTTGCGTTACCTGGTCGCACTGGTCACGGGGATGCTGGTCACCGCGCTGGTCGCGGCGATCGTCGCCCGCTTCTCGTTCTCCGCCAAGGGCTCGGCGTTCTACATCGCCGTGGTGACGCTGGCGCTGTGCACCGCCGTGTCCGCCCTGTACGGCCAGTTTCCCCGGATCACCGGAGGCGAGAACGGCCTGTTCGGCTTCACGTTCCCGGGCCCATCGCCGATCGCCTGGTACTACGTGGCGCTCGGCACGCTGGTGGTGGTCACCGTCGCGGCGGTGGTGTTCGTGCGCAGCGATGCCGGTCTGGTGCTGCGAGCGGTGCGCGACAACGAGACCCGGGCCCGCTCCATGGGCTACGACGTCGAGCGCGTGAAGTCCGTGACGTTCGTCGCCGGCGCGGTCGTCGCCGCCTTCGCCGGTGGCCTGTACGGCTTCGTCTACGGTCTGGTCTCCGCCGATCTGTTCGGATTCGTGTTCGCGACGCAGATGCTCGTCTGGGTCGCGGTGGGCGGGCGCGGGACCATCGTCGGACCGGTCGTCGGCGCGATCGGCCTCCAACTGGCCGGTGCCCACCTGTCGGCGCACTTCCCCACCCAGTGGTCACTGTTCGTCGGCCTGCTGTTCGTCCTGATCGTGGTGTTCCTGCCCGACGGCCTGCTGCCCACGGTCGAACGGCTCGCCAGGCGGCGGCGCCCGGCCGGTGGCGGACGGCGGCTGGTGCTGGACACCGTGCCGCCCGCCGGCCGCCCCGTCTCCACCCCGGTCATCAGCTGCGCCGGTGTGGCCTTCGCCTACGGCAGCCTGCGGGTACTGCGCGGCGTCGACCTCGACGTACGCCGCGCCGAACTCCTCTGCGTGGTCGGGCCCAACGGCGCCGGGAAGTCCACCCTGTTGTCGGTGCTCGCCGACGGCAACCTGCGCATCTCCGGCGACGTGCGGTATCAGCTGGGCGAGCAGAACCCACGGCGCCGGCGGCCGCCGCATCGGATGGCCCGCCAGGGCGTCATCCGAAAGTTTCAGGCACCACAGCTCTTCGCCACGCTCACCGTGGCCGAGACCCTGCTGCTGGCCCGCCGATGCGGCACGATGCCCTCATTCTGGCGGCGCACCAGCGAGGTCCCGGTCGGCCCGGCGGTGTTCGACGTGATCGAGGCGACCGGGCTGGAAGACCGCGAGAACGCCCCGGCCGCCGCACTCGCGCACGGCCTCAAGCAGGGCGTGGAGATCGCCGCCTCCGTCGCCGCCCGGCCCCAGGTGCTCCTGCTGGACGAGCCGACGGCCGGGCTGACCCACAACGAACGCCAGGTCGTCGGCACGGTGCTGCGCCGGCTGGTCGCGAACGGGATGACCGTCGTGCTCATCGAACACGACCTCGACTTCGTCAACGAGATCGCCGACCGCGTGGTCGTGCTCCACGAAGGTCGCATCATCGAGGACGGGTCGCCCGCGGAGGTCAGCAGGTCCGCGACGGTACGCGAGGCGTACCTGGGGACGGTGGCCCGGTGAACCTCACGGTCAGCGGACTGGAGTCGGGCTACGGCTCGGCGACCGTGCTGCGCGGTCTCGACCTGAGCGTCGGCGACGGCGAGGCGGTCGCCATCGTCGGCCGCAACGGCATGGGCAAGACGACCCTGCTGCGCACCATCCTCGGCTACCTCCCGGCCGGCGCGGGCACGATCACCATTGACGACCGGCCGGTCAACGGCCTGCTTCCCGAGCAGATCGTCCGGCGGGGCATCGCGTACGGCCCCCAGGACGAGCCGATCTTCGCCGACCTGACGGTCGAGGAGAACCTCACCGCCACCCGCCGCCGCGTCGACCCGCACCTGCGAGCCACGGTGCTGGACTTCTTCCCCGTCCTCGGAGAGCGGCTGCGCCAGCGCGCCGGCACGCTGTCCGGCGGCGAGCAGAAGATGCTCGTGCTCTCCCGCGCCCTGCTGTCCGGCGCGCGCCTCATGATGCTCGACGAGATCACCGCGGGCCTCCAGCCGTCGGTCGTCGGCACCGTCATCGAGGCCTTGCGCTGGGCACGCCGCGAACACGCGACGACGCTGCTGCTGGTCGAGCAGAACATCGACGTCAGCCTCGCGGTCTGCGACCGGGTGACGGTGCTGCAACGCGGCCGGTTCGTCGCCGACACCGCCGGCCACGCGCCCGCCGCCCGTACCGAGCTGCTGGAACTGCTCGCGCCCTGAGAAAGGAACTTCATGCATCTGCCGGACAAGGTCGCCATCGTCACCGGGGCCGGACGTGGGCTGGGAGCGGCCTACGCCGAAGCCCTCGCCGCGGCCGGCGCCGCGGTCGTCGTCAACGACGTGAACACCGAAGCGTCCGCGGCGGTCGTCGAGTCGATCACCCGGTCGGGGGGCCGCGCGGTGGCCCAGCCCGGAGCGGTCGGTTCCGCGGAGGTCGCCCAGGCGCTCGTCGACCGCGCCGTCGACGCGTACGGACGGCTGGACGTCCTGGTGACCAACGCCGGGATCCTGCGGGACACGGTGGTGTGGAAGATGAGCGACGCCGACTTCGACGACGTGATCGAGGTCCACCTGCGCGGCACGTTCACCTGCGTACGCGCCGCCGCCGTACGGATGCGCGCCCAGGGCGACGGCGGCCGGATCATCTGTGTCGGCTCGCCCACCGGCCAGGTCGGCAACTTCGGCCAGACCAACTACGCGGCCGCCAAGGCCGGCATCGTGGGCATGGTCCGCACCTGGTCCATGGAACTCGCCAGGGCGAACATCACGGTCAACGCCATCGTCCCGGTCGCGGCGACCGGCATGACCGAGACCGTCCCCTTCCTGCGTCCCCACGCCGAAGCGCTGTCGAGAGGCGAGCCGCTGCCGCCATGGGTCCGCCGGGAGCTCGGCTTCGGCAGCCCGGCCGACGCCACCGGACTGGTCGTGTTCCTCGCCTCCGGCGAGGCCGCCGACGTCACCGGCCAGGCGGTCGGCATCGGCGGCGACCGCCTGACCCTGTGGTCGCATCCGGGTGAGGCGGTGGTGGAGCTCACCGACGGCGGCTGGACGGCCGACAAGATCGCCAAGGCGTGGCCCGCGGGATTCTCCGGCCACGTGCAACCGGTCGGCCAGCAGATCCCGGAGCCGCCGGCATGAGCATCGATCCGGTGGCGGTCACCGCCATCGACACGCACGTCCACGTCGAGGCCGACGCCCACGGCCACCACTCGCTCGACCAGGAGCTGATGGACGCCTCGGCCGCGTACTTCAAGGCCGGGACGGACCGTACGCCGACCCTGGAACGGATCGCCGGGTACTACCGGGAACGGAACCTGGCGGCGGTGGTGTTCACCGTCGACGCGCACACCGCGACCGGGCATCCGGCGCTGGACGGCCACGAGATCGTCACCGGGGCGGCCGAACACGCCGACGTGCTGATCCCGTTCGCGTCGGTGGACCCGCACGACGGCGCCGGAGCGATCGCGCGCTTCACCGACCTGGTCGCCGCCGGCGCTCGCGGTCTGAAGCTTCATCCGTCACTGCAGGCGTTCGCGCCGAACGACCCGGCCGCCTACCCCCTGTACGAGGCGGCCGCCGAGGCCGGTGTGCCGGTCGTGTTCCACACCGGGCAGACCGGCATCGGGGCCGGGCTGCCCGGCGGACGGGGGATCAAGCTGCGTTTCTCCGACCCCATGCTGATCGACGACGTGGCCGCCGACCTGCCGGACCTTTCGATCGTGCTGGCACATCCGTCCGTGCCCTGGCAGGACGCGGCCATCTCGATCGCCACGCACAAGGCCAACGTGTTCATCGACCTGTCCGGCTGGTCACCGAAGTACTTCCCGGCCCAGCTCGTACGCGCGGCGAACGGCCCGCTGAAGCGAAAGGTGATGTTCGGCTCGGACTACCCGGTCATCACCCCGGACCGCTGGCTGGCCGACTTCGCCGAGCTGGACATCAAGCCGGAGGTACGGCCACTGGTCCTGAAGGACAACGCCGCCCGCCTGCTCGGCCTGACCGGGGAGGTCCGATGACCGACCTCGGTGTCGGGTCCTGGCCCGCGCGCAGCGCGCGCATCCATCCCGAGGCCGTCGCCTTCCGCCAGGGCGAAGTCTCGGTCACCTACCCGGCGGTGGCCCGCAGGGTCGACGCGCTCGCCGCCGGGCTGGCCGATCTCGGTGTACGCGCGGGTGACCGGGTCGCCTACCTGGGCCTGAACGACATCGCCACGTTCGAGACGTTCTTCGCCGCCGCCCGGCTCGGCGCCATCTTCGTGCCGCTCAACACGCGCCTGACGCCCCCGGAGATCGGTTACCTGCTCGACGACTGCGGGGCGCGCGTCCTGCTGCACGACCCTGGGGTGGCCGACCCGATGGCGTGGAGCGTCGAGACCGCACTGTCGGCCGGCCCGGATCTGGAGGCGCTCATCGCGTCGGCACCGGACGCCGGTCCGCCGGAGACCGACGTCGCCCTCACCGACGACGCCCTCATCCTGTACACCAGCGGGACCACGGGCCGGCCCAAGGGCGCCGTGCTCACCCACGCGAACCTGACCTTCAACACGATCAACCAGCTGGCCCACGTCGACGTGCTGAGCAGCGACGTCGTGCTGTGCACCGCTCCGCTGTTCCACGCCACCGGCCTCGGCCAGGTCAGCCTGCCGGCGATCCTCAAGGGCGGCACCGTGGTCGTCGCCCCGCGCTTCCATCCGGCCTGGGTGCTCGACACGATCGCCCGGCTGCGCATCACCGCGTTCTCCGCCGTGCCCACGATGCTGCAGATGCTCTGCGACGCGCCCGAGTTCGCGTCCGCGGACCTGACCTCGTTGAGATATGTGATCTACGGTGGCTCGCCGATCTCCGAACGGGTCGCGCGCGCCTGGCTCGACCGCGAAGTACCGCTCGTCCAGGGCTACGGCATGACCGAGGCCTCACCCGGCGTGCTCATGGCCCCGCCCGGCGACGCGGACCAGCGGCCACTGTCCGCGGGCGTGCCGCACTTCTTCACCGACGTGGCCCTGCGAACGCCCTCCGGAGCCATCGGCCCGGCTAGCGGCCACGGTGAGCTGCTCGTCCGCGGCCCCAACGTCTTCCGCGGCTACTGGAACCGGCCGGACGACACGGCGGCGAGCTTCCAGGACGGCTGGTTCCGCAGCGGCGACGTGGTCCGCGTGGACGAGGATGGCCGGTCCTCCGTGGTCGACCGGGTCAAGGACGTGATCATCTCGGGTGGCGAGAACGTCTATCCGGCGGAGGTCGAGGCCGCCATCGCGGAGTCCCCCGAGGTCGCGGCCTGCGCGATCGTTGGCGTCCCCGACGAACGCTGGGGCGAGGCCGTGCTCGCCTACCTCGTGCTCCATCCGGGCCGGCAGCTCACCGAGGCCATGCTCCGTGACCGCCTGACCGGGCGGCTGGCCCGTTACAAGATCCCCAAGTACGTGCGTCTCACCGACGACCTGCCGCGTACCGCGACCGGAAAGATCCGCCGGGCCGACCTCCGGGCGGCCGTCACCCACTTCCAGGAGAGCCGATGACCACGACCGTCGACACCGTCGCGGACCTGCTCCCGCTCGCCGGCACCGACCTCGGTACCAGCGGCTGGATCGAGGTCGACCAGACCCGCATCGACCGCTTCGCCGACGCGACCGACGACCATCAGTGGATCCACGTCGACCCGGAGCGGGCCAAGGACGGCCCGTACGCCACGACCGTCGCCCACGGCTACCTGACCTTGGCGCTCCTCATACCCATGTGGAGCGAGATCCTCCACGTCCGCGAGGCTCGTACCAAGGTCAACTACGGCCTGGGCAGGGTCCGCTTCCCCGCGCCGGTCCCGGCCGGATCGAAGGTACGCATGCGGGCGACCCTTACAGAGGTGACCGAGATCAAAGGCGGCGTTCAGGTGACCGTCGACGCCGCCATCGAACGCGAGGGCGGCGACAAACCGGTCTGCGTCGCCCAGCCGATCTTCCGGTTCTATGCCTGAGCCCGGCCCCCGGCCGGCTCTGAGGTACCCGCCGACTTCGACCCGTCGCGGACCGACGATCCGGACGCGCTGCACGCCACCTATCACCGGCTCCGCGCCGAATGCCCGGTGGCGCACACCGACGCGTACGGTGGATTCTGGGCGCTGACCCGTTACGCCGACGTCAGCCGGGCCGCCCTCGACGCACGGACCTTCATCTCTTCGGTACGCGCCGTGGTGCCCAGCGACCCACGCGGCCTGCGCCGCCCGCCGCTGAACTTCGACGCGCCGGCGCACACGCCCTATCGCCGCGCCATCGACCGCACCTTGCGCCCGGCGCGACTCGCCCGGCTGGAACCGGTGCTCCGAGGACACGCCGTACGCTCACTGGCGCCGCTGCTGGAACGCGGGCACGGCGACATCGCCCAGGAATTCGGCGCGCTCGTTCCCCGCCTGGGCGACCACCACCTGGCTCAACCTGCCGGGCGACGTCGCCCCCGTACTCGCCTCCACCGCGGCCACCTGGGTGCGAGCCTGGCGGGCCCAGGACCGGGCGGTGGTGAACGAGACGAGCGAGCGCATGTACGGCCTCGCCCGCGACCTGCTCACCGAGCGGCGACGGCGGCCACTCCCCATCGAGGACGATCCGGCGAGCTCACTCCTGGCCGAACGTGACGCCGGCGAACCACTCGCCGAGGAGCATCTGGTCGGAGCCCTCCGGCAGTGCCTGGTCGTCGGCATGGTCGCACCCCCCATCCTCCTGGGATCGGTCTGCGCGCACCTGTCGGCCGACCAGACGCTGCAGGCGCGGCTGCGCGCCGCGCCGGAACTCCTGCCGGAGGCCGTCGAGGAGTTCGTCCGGCTGCACACGCCGTACCGCGGGATTCGCCAGGACGGTTCCCCACGAGGTCACCCTGCACGGGCGCACCGTCCGTCCGGCCGAACCGATCACCCTCGTGTTCGCGTCCGCCAACCGGGATCCCGCGGTCTTCGACGAGCCGGACCGGTTCCGTCTCGGCCGTGCCGAGATCAGCCGGCATCTCGGTTTCGGGCGCGGACGGCACCGATGCGCCTGGGGCCCCGCTGGCCCGCCTCGTCCTCACCATCGCGCTGGAGGAGCTGCTCCGGCGGACGGCGGGATTCGAGGTGGACGGTCCGGTCGAGTACGCGCGCATGCCGGAGATCGGGGCGGTCTCCGTGCCGCTCGCCCTCCGGCCGGCCTTCAGCGGGCCGCACATGCCGACAGGCCCTGCGTAGTTCTACCGCCGAAAGAGCGACATCGCAGTCAGCCCGCCTGGCCTTTCAGGCCAGTACGTCGGATCGCCTCAGGACCGGCACGGCGCATGACCGCTGCAGATGCGGGCCGACCTCTGGGCCACCACTGTCCGACGTTTTGGCCGATCATGGCCGGTTTACTGCCTTATCGCGAGCCCTTCCGCGGTCTTACTATTCCGGTCGTTGAGATCTGTCGATCTCCGTGCGGAAGGACCACCCGATGCGACGCAGACGTCTGATCGTTTCGTTGGTTTCACTGATAATGCTCGCGGCGGGGACGGATGCCGTCCTCGCCGCGCCGTCCCCTGCGCCCTCGCAGCCGGTCTCGGCGAAGCGCCAGTTCGCGGCGAACCACCGCCTGAGAGTGAACGACCGGCGCATCAGCGCCGCCGACAAGGACGCCGAGAGCGGTAGCGAGGTGCTCGAGGGCAGCGCGCAGTGGTCGGAGGCCCGTACCTCCCCCGGCGTGCAGGTGCCGGGCGCCGCACTCGCCGCCGCGGACGCGCAGGCCGGCGCACTTCCGGTACGCGGCGGCGCCTGGTCACAGGTGACGACCGGCACCTACAACAATGACGCTCCCGGCTACGCCGATCCCGTCTGGTCGAACTTCGGCGCGGGCTGGGGGCTGGTCTCCGGCCGCTCGACCGCGCTGGCGACCGACGGCCGCTGGCTGTACGCGGGCTTCGCCGACGGCGGTGTGTGGACCTCCCACGACGGGGGGCGGCACTGGCGCCCGGCGTTCCAGGACCAGGTGACGGCCTCGATCGGCGCGCTCTGGGTCGACCCTTCGGACCATTCACTGTGGGTCGGCACGGGTGAGGCCAACACCAGCTCCGACTCGTACGCCGGCCAGGGGATCTGGCGCTCGACCGACCACGGCGACACCTTCCAGCGGGTCGGCGGGACGGAACTGCAGAACGACCTGACGTTCAGCGTCACCGCGAGCGACCGGTACGTCTTCGCGGCCACCAGCCGGGGTCTGTGGCGGCGCGGCCGTCACGACAGCCGGACCACGCCGTGGCGGCTCGTCCTCAAACCCGACCCGAACCCCACGAACTCGCCCTACCAGACGTCCTTCATCACCGACGTGGCCATCCGGCCCGGAAGCAGCGGGCAGAACGTCCTCGCCGTGGTCGGCTGGCGTGGCGGCTCGGACTACAACGGCTTCTACCTCTCCACCGGTTCGGGCGCCGCCGGCAGCTTCACCCGGATCGCCCCGCAGGGCCTGGACAACAGTGACATCGGGCGGACCAGCCTCGCGTACACGCCGAAGGGAGACGCGCTGTACGCGGTGATCCAGTCGCCGAAGTACACCAACGAGGGGCCGCCCGCACCGGCGCAGAGCACGGCGCTGAAGGGCGTGTACGTCTCCGCCAATGGTGATCCGAACGGCCCGTGGACGCTGGTCGCCGACTCCGCCAAGCTCGCGCGGTCCGGGTCGGCACTGTCCTTCCCGTCCACGTACGAGCCGGGGATCCAGACCTGGTACGACGAGTACATCAAGGTCGACCCGAGCGACCCGAAGCATCTCTACCTCGGCCTGGAGGAGATCTTCGAGAGCCGCGACGGCGGGCAGACCTGGCACGCCATCGGCCCGTACTGGAACCTCGTCCCGCAGTGCTACACCCCGCCGGGGCCGGACAGATGCCCTTCACCACTCACCCCGACCAGCACGGGATCGCGATCGGCAACGACGGCACCCTGTACGCCGGCAACGACGGCGGCGTGTGGTCCCGTCCCACCTCCACCAGCACGGTGGCCGGCTGGCCGATCTGAACCGCGATCTGCACACGCTGCAGTACTACTCCGCCGAGGCCGGGCCGACCCCCACGGCGGCGACCGCGATCTGGGGCGGCATGCAGGACAACGGCACCGGGCTCCTGCCCGGACGCTCCCGGCGATGGTCTGCCCTTCGGCGGCGACGGTGGGGACGTCCTGGTCGACCCCGGCAACTCCGACCGGGCCGCGGTCGAGTACACCGACGCGTCGATCGCCGTCACCACCAACGGCGGCCGCTCGGACGGCGTCACGCCGTCGTTCCGCCTGATCTCGCCCGCCTGCTGAGTGGAACTCCACGCTCCCGGGTTGCGATCCCAGGCCCGGTTCATCGCCCCGTTCAGGCGGGACCCGGCGAACAGCGCGCACTGGATCACCGGTGGACGCTACGTCTGGGAGTCGGCCAAGGGCTTCGACACGGTCTGCTCCGGTGCGGCCTGCGACTGGAAGGCGGTGTACGACGCCGGCGAGGGCAGCTCGATCACGGCGGTCGAGACCGACCACGGGGTCGAGCTACGCCGCCTGGTGCGGTCCGTGCAACCCGCTGGACGAGGACGGCGCCGGATTCGTCCGTGGTCTGGCGACCAACTACGGCGGCACCTGGCACACGATCAACGCGCCCAACCTGCCGAACCGTTACGTCGCCGCCCTCACCGCCGACCCGGCCAACCCGGCCCACGTGTACGCCGTGTTCAGCGGCTACTCGCGGCACTGGATCCCCGGCGGAGGCGTCGGCCACGTGTACGAGTCCCGCGACGGCGGCACGACCTGGAAGGACATCAGCGGCGACCTGCCGGACGTACCCGGCGACGACCTGGTCCTGTGGAAGGGGCGTCTCGTCCTGGCCACCGACGACCTGGTCTACGTCGCGGACACCCGCGACCCGGCGCACTGGTCGCGGCTGGGCACGGGCCTGCCGCACACCGTCGCGGCCGACCTGACCCTCCATCCCTCCGGATCCACTCTCGTGGTCGCCACCCACGGTCGCGGGCTGTGGAGCATCACCAGGTGACGTGACGGATCCCGGATCCGGGCGTACGAAAGGGGGCCGGGCGAACCCGGCCCCCCTTCCCGTCCCAGGAGCCCCGGTGAAGTTGGAGTTGACCGTCGTGGGCGGAATCAGCGGACGCGTCTGGAGGCTGCTGAGGCGTCAAGAATGTGGGGTCTTAGCCGCCGTACGGCGAGCGATGAGGCGGCGCATGCGTGCCTCTGACGGCTTGTACCGCAAGATGAGCGGTGTCCAGTGGTTGGTGAGTGACGAGCTTCTCGAACTCGCGTGACCTGATCTCAAGGTGTGCGGCCGGTGGAGTCACACCGGGGACTGATGGCGAATCACGCCAGGGACCGATGCCGGTCGATCCCTCGGAGCGTCATGATCCGTGGTGGCCGTGTCTGCTCCAAGCCGAGGGAATCTCAATGTCCGCACCAGCTCTGTCGCGATCCGCGGGCATCCCCGGTCGCGCCCTCACCAAGCTCGCCGTCGTGACCGTGGTCCTGGTCGCCGCCTTCGTCGCGGCTCCCAGAGTGCTGGCGGGCGTCGGGGGTGGCGGCTTCGCCGGCAGACGCGACCTCGTCGGAGCTCTCCGTGAGTCGTTCATCCAGTACTGGAGATACGACGACCGGGATCTGTCCCCGGATCTGAAGAGGGTCGTCGACTACTGGTTCCGCTACCACCTGGCGAAGGCCACGATCGCTGCGTTTCTGCTGATCGTGCTGGTCGCCCTCGGCGTTCTTGTCTGGAAGACGTTCCTGAGGGCCGGTGATCTCGGGACGGGAACCAGGGCCGCTCTCGCCTCGGCCGGTGTCGTCACCACGATGCTCGCGTTGGCCTCGCTGACGGCGGTGATGGCCAACCTCCAGGGCATGGTCGCGCCCTTCGCGTCGCTGCTGCCGATGCTGACGGCCGGCGCGACCGGCGCGCGGCTCACCGGCACGCTCGATCAGGTACGGCAGCAACTGGCCGCCTCCACGAGCGCGGGAGGTCACGCCCCGCCCGCCCTCGCGACGATGATCAGCGATTTCGGTCGTTACCACGTTGCGATGGCAGTGATCGCCTCGATCGTGGCGGCCATCCTCATCGGCATCAGCGTGGTGCTGTGGAAGGGGTTCGTACGAGCGAAGCCGTCCGGCAGGCGAACCAGGCGCGTGCTGGGATCGTTCGGTGTCCTGTCGGTACTGCTGACGCTGACGATGATCGTCATCGCCGTGGCGAACACGACCACCGCGACGGACCCGGCACCGGCACTCCAGGCATTCTTCGAGGGCGGCTGGTGACGCGCCTACGCCGGAGACGAGTCGTCACTGACGCGCAGCGGCCAGGTTGGCTCGTGCCACCTTCATGATCGGGAAGGTCAGCAGCCATTCCAGATCGGGGAGGCGGCCGTTTCAGCGGGACCGCAGTGGAGAGGCCCGTACGGTCCGCTTGAACGCGACCGGGACGTCAACTCGGCGGGCGTGACAGACCGAGCTGATCCAGCCAGCCGTCGACGTCGAAGCCCTCGGACTCGGCGGAGTCGAACCACCGGGCGGCCGTGGCAGGGTCGTCCGGCACGCCGTCCCCGGTCAGGTACATGACGCCGAGGGTCGCCGCCGCCCGCTCGTTTCCGGCCTTCGCGGCGCGTTCGTAGTATCCGGCGGCGGCCGTGCCGTCCTTGGGGAAGCCGTCGCCGGTCGCGTGGCCGGCCGCGACGTTGTAGAGGGCGCGCGAGTGGTCCAGGTCGGCGGCTCGCAACAGCCACGTTCGCGCCGCTTCGTCGTCCTGCGGCGCGCCCTCGCCCTTCGCATGCAGGATGTAGAGCTCGAACATCGCGTCCGCGTTGCCCAGGGCGGCTGATCGTTCCTGCGTGGCCAGAGCGTCGGCGGCCTCACCCAGAAGGTATTCGACCAGCCCGTGCCAGTAGGTCGCGGTGCCATCGGGATCCTCGTCGAGGAAACCGGACAGGAAGGCCAAGGCCGCGCGCCGGGCCTCCGGCGAGGCGTACCGGCTGACGGCGGCGAAATTGATCGCGCCCGTACGCTCGCCGAGCGCGGCCGCCTCCGCGAAACAGCGCAGTGCCGCGCCGATGAGTTCGGCGTCGGGGAAGTCGTGCCGCCCGGGCCACGTGATCGGTTGCTGGATCCACCCGTTGCGGTAGCACCGCCCGAGCGCCAGCCAGCTTTCGGCCCGGCCCGCAAGCGCCGCGACGGCGAACCCGGCCGCCATTTCGCCTACGGCCTCGATCGGCAGAATCCCGATCTCCACATCGCCGCGCAGAATCCGTTGCTCGATCTCCAGATTGAGCGATTCGACGAACTCGGAGTCGTACCCGTGCTCCGTCATCCATCGGCGAGTGTTCGCCAACGAGGCGTCACCGGCCCAGCCCGACACCGCGTCATCCGAGATCATCCGCGCACGCTACTACCTCCACGGATTAAGGCCTCGACGGTCGAATCCAGGTCGCCGACCCACCCGACCGAGGTGAGCCCACCCGTAGTGGATACCGAGCGGCTGGAAGCCCGACAAGATCGGATAGTGTGCCGCCACCAACGAGACCGGCGAAGGAGCTGAGCGTGCCACTGATCAGAGTGTCGATGTTCCCGGGGCGTACCGATGACCAGAAGAAGGCGCTCGTCGAAGAACTGACCGCCGCCTTCGTACGCGCCGCCGGCGGCAAACGCGACGGCGTGTGGGTGATGATCGAAGAGGTTCCGCGCGAGCATTGGGGCGTCGGCGGCGCATTGTCGTCCACGCCGGCGCCGGCCGACTCCTGACCCTCCGAACCGTCACATCCGGGCATCGCATGGCGGCGAACCAGGGCCGCCGGCTGCGAGCTGACCGGCTCCTTCGTCGTGCAACGCAAGACCTGGCCCGCGGTGATCTCGGCACGGCTGAGAGAACCGCCACTGGCGAATACAGATGATCACCAGCGGTAATGGAGACAGGTCAGAGGGCGTGGCGGTTTTCGCCAGGCCTCAGCGCGCTTTCCGGACGTCCGGTTCGGTATTGACACGTGCTCGCAGGCACATCTAGCTTCCGGTTGCTTGTGTCGTGAGATCGCAGGCGTAACCGAGATCCCGCGATCACGCGTACGCCGCGGAACGGGGAGGACACGCATGCGTGCTCGTGTACGGGGCCGGGCGCCGGGACGCACCGGCCGTACCACTGGAGTCCGGGCGCTTCCGGTCGTGCTCGCCGTGCTCGCCGTCCTCGTGATGGCCGGCGGCGGCCAGGCCGCGCCCCGTACGGCCGGGGTGGCCGCCGAGGCGCGCGGTTCGTCCTCCGGCCCTCCTGTGGTGCTGCCGAAGACCGGCTGCGCGGCCCTCGCCGGGAAGGACCTGTCGGGGATGCCCGGCGCTCCGGCGGTCATCGGGTCCGCGACCGCGACGACCTCGCCGGACGGCTCGGCGTCTTGTGAGGTCAAGGGAACCGTGGCGCCGCAGATCCAGTTCGACGTGTTCCTCCCCACCAAGACGTGGCGGCAGCGGTATCTGCAGATCGGGTGCGCGTCGTTCTGCGGGAACGTCGACTTCTACGCCGACGCGACGGACGGGTGCGTGCCGCTGACCCGCGGCGACTTCGTCCTGGCCACCAACAACGAGGGGCACGTCGGCGTCTCCGGCTTCGACGCCACGTTCGGCGCCGACCCGCAGCTCCGGGTCGACTTCGGCTACCGGTCCGACCACGTCGTCGCGCTCGTCGCCAAGCGGCTCATCTCGCTCTTCTACGGGCAAGGCCCGCGCTACTCCTACTTCGACGGTTGCTCGCAGGGCGGCCACGAGGGGTTGACCGAGGCGCAGCGCTACCCGCATGACTTCAACGGCATCGTCGCCGGCGCCCCGGCGTCGATCCTCACGTCGCTCATCGTGTGGTCCGCGGGCTGGCACGCCACGGCCAACACCGACGCGAAGGGCCGGCCCATCCTGACCGCCGCCAAGCTTCCCGCGCTGCACGCCGCCGTCCTGCGCGAGTGCGACGCGAAGGACGGCCTGGCCGACGGCCAGATCGACGACCCGCGTGCCTGCGCGTTCGATCCGAAGAGCCTGCGCTGCCCGGCGGGAACCGACAGCGCGAACTGCCTCACCGACGCGCAGATCGGCGCCGTACGCAAGCTGTACGAGGGACCACGCGACGAGAAGGGCCGGCTGATGTACCCGGGCGGTGAGCCCGTGGGCTCGGAGGCGAACTGGGAACGCTGGGTCACCCCGACCGCCGCCGGCGTCCCGTCCGCGACCGCGGGCAACGCGACGAACGCGCTGAAGTACCTCGCCTACCCGTCCGCCCGGCCGTCGGCGACGCTGCACGACCTGCACTACGACTCGGAGACGTTCCGCGAGATCTCCCAGCGGGCCGGCGTCTACGACGCGACCGACCCCGACCTGACGGCCTTCCGCGCCGCGGGCGGGAAGCTCCTCCTCTGGCACGGCTGGGCGGACCCGGCGATCTCGCCGTACGGGACGATCGCCTACTACCACGCCCTCACCGAGCGCATGGGCGGGACGGAAGCCACACAGCGGTTCGCCCGCCTGTTCATGCTGCCGGGCGTCTCCCACTGCGGTGACGGTCAGGGACCGGACGCGATCGACGCACTCACCCCCACCCTCGCCTGGGTCGAGAACGGCGTCGCACCCGACCGGCTCACCGCCACGAAGCGCCAGGACGACACAGTCGTACGGACCCGGCCGGTCTACCCCTATCCGGCCGTCGCCCGCTACGACGGGAGCGGCAGCACCGACGACGCGGCGAACTTCGCACCGACACCGCCGCCCACGCGCTACAAGGACGACATCTCCTGGCTCGGGTCGTTCCGCTCCGGCTACGAGCAGACCTGCGGCTGGCACGACGGCCACTGGACCTGCACCCCGGCGCGACGGCCGAGCTGAGCTCGGGCGGCCTGGCGCCCTACTTCCGAACCGCGGCTGTCCGCAGTGTGGACGGTGCCACCAGGTCACCTCGAAGGTGTTGAGGTTGCCGCCGACGGTCGGTGTGCCGTCGGCGGCAGATGGAGTCCGGTCAGGATGGTGCGCCGGTCAGGACCTGGACTCGACCGGTGTCCAGGGAGTAGTAGGCGCTGACGACTGGCCAGGGTGGCCTTGCCGACCATGGGGGCGAGGTCCTTGTTGGTACGGAGCGCGTCGGCCGTCAACCTGGCGTGGTTCTTGGTCATGGTCTCGAGCTGGTCGGCCTCGGGCCGTCCGGTCCCTTGTCCAACGGTCTGTTGGTAGGCGGGGCGCAGGGCGTCGACGATCGCCTGCAGATTGCCGGGGAGCGGCTTGCTGTCGCGTATCGCCTTGTAGGCCGCCGCGACGGCTCCGCAACGCTGGTGGACGAGCACGACGATCAGCGGCGTGGCGCCGGTCACGGGGCCGTACTCCACCGATCCGGTGACCACCGGGCCGAGGGTCTGGGCTCCGGTGCGCATCACGCACAGGTCGCCCAGCCCGGTGTCGAAGACCAGTTCCGGCGGCACTCGCGAGTCGATGCAGGACAGAATCACGGCGAAGGGGTCCTGGCTCTGCGCCACGGACTCACGGAACGTGGGGTCCCGGTTGGGGTGGTGGAGCCTGCCGCTCACCCAGCGTTCGTTGCCCTCGACGCCTAGACGAAGCGCTCCTTCAACTCGACCTTCCGTACCTTTCCGGTGGCCGTCTTGGGCAGGTCGTCGACGAATTCCAGGCGTTCCGGCCAGAAGAGCCGCGTCATGCCCGTGTCGCCCAGCATCCGCTGTATCTCCTCCAGACTGATCGGCTCGGCGGCGGAGCCGGCGGCGGGGAGGACGACCGCGCAGACCATCTGGTCCGCTCCCCCGCCGACCGGAAGCCCGATCACGGTCGCCTCGCGCACCTTCGGATGCCGGGAGATGGTCTCCTCCAGCACCGCGGTCGGGACGAAGAAGCCGTTCCGGAACACGGTGTCCTTCGCCCGGCCGGTGATGCGGATGCCGCCACGGCCGTCGTGCCGGGCGAGGTCGCCGGTGTTGAACCAGCCGTCGTCGTCCAGTTCGGCCGCGTAGAGCTCCTCTCGCCGGTGGTAGCCGAGGCACTGCGTCGGGCCGCGTACCCACAGCGGCCCCGCGCCCTCCTTCTGGCCCGGGATCGGGTCGATGCGCAGTTCCATGTCCGAGATCGGGCTGCCGTCGCTGTGCGCCGCCCAGTCTTCGGGGTCGTCCGCCCGGCTGATGGTGACGGCGCCGTTCTCGGACATGCCCCACAACGAGAACAGGCGGACTCCGAACGCGTCCCTGACCTCGTCGACGTACTGCGGCGGGATCGGCGCGGATCCGCTGACCACCCACCGGAGCGTGGCGAGGTCGCGGGGGGCGGCACGCTGCGCCTCCAGCAACGGCCGCAGGTAGTGCGGCGGGGTGTACAGGTACGTCACGTCGTACTCGGCCATCAGGTCCAGCATGGCGGCGCCGTCGTGGGAGTCCTGGAAGACCATGGTGCCGCCGAGGCACACCGGCATGAGCATGCCGCGTACGAACCCGGTGTAGTGGGTGTACGAGGCGATCATGCTGATCACCTGCGAGTCGTCGAAGCCGAACACCTCCTTTTCACCGCGCATCGCGGCGTACAGGGTGTTCTGGCTGTGCAGTACGCCCTTCGGCTCGCCCGTGGTGCCGGAGGTGAACAGCGTCAGGTACGGCTCGTCCGGGCCGCGTTCGCGTGCGTCGAGGGATTCGCCGTGCGAGCGTTCCCAGGGAGTGTCGAAGAAGTGCGCGTGCAGGTCGAGCGTGTCCGCGGGCGACGATTCCGGCCCGCCCGCCACGGCGACGTGCCGGAGCGAGGGCAGCGAGGCGGCCAGCTTCACGCCGAGGTCGGCCAGCGCGTACCCGTCGTGCTCGGCGAGCGTGATGAAGACCTTGGCTTCGGTGAGCCCGAGCATGACCTCGAGCTCGCGTCGCCGGTAGATCGGCAGCATCGGGCAGATGCGGGCTCCGGCGCGCAGGCAGCCGAGCGCCAGTACGGTCAGTTCCCAGCAGTTGTCGAGCTGGACGGCGACCGTGTCGCCGGGTTCGACCCCGAGCTCGACCAGGGCGCCGGCACAGCGATCGGTCAACAGGCTCAGCCGGGCATAGTCGATCGTGTGTGTGGTACCGGCCGGGCCTTCGGTCGCGCGGCGAGCCACGACGGCGGTCTTGTCCGGGTGGTCCCGCGTATGCCGCCGCAGATCGTCGAGGAAGGTCTCGTCCCGCCACCAGCCACGCCGCCGGTACTCGTCCGACATCACCGTCTCCGTCTCTGACATCTCGTCCGCGCCTGGTTCAGGCCGTGTCGAAGTGATACGCCGATCGCGCCGTGTCCCGTTCCCAGGAATCGCGATCACGAATGTAGAGCGGGTCCGCCGCCTGGATGGACAGCACCGTCAGCCCGGTCCGGCCGAGCCGGTACGTGATCCGTCCGGTCACCTGCTCGGCGACGCTCATGATGAACGCCTGCGCGGCCGTACGCAGCGAGCCGAACCAGCGGCCCTCCAGCGCCTCCCTGGTCCACAGCTGTTCGAGCGCGAGCTTCTCGCGGATGGTCTCGGCCGGTACGGTCGCGCTCTCGACCTGCCGGTAGGCGTGCAGCAGAAGGTACGCGGCCGGCATCTCGCGCACTTCGAGGACCTTCTCGCCGCTGTCGATATGCTCCAGACCGGAGTACCGCCCCAGGCCGAACCCCCCGACCTGCACGTTGAGCGACTCGATCATCTTCCGCAGGCCGGTACGCGTCCCGTCGACGGCCACGGGCCTGCCGCCCTCGAAGTCGATGGTGAGCTCCGGCACCGGATCCGACGCCGGAGCCCCCGTCCAGGTGAAGGCGGACTCTGGGACCGGAAACCATTCGGGGTCATCCAGCAGCCCGGACTCGAACTCCCGGCACCAGAGGTTCGAGTCCCCGCTGTAAACACGATTGGCGAATTCCGGGAAACCGGCCTCTTTCAGCGCGGCCTGCTTTTCGCCACGGCTGATGGCGTCAAGGTCGTACGGGCTGCCAAAGTAACCGTCGTAGCCGAGTGCGGCTATCGCCGTGTTCAATCTCCGCAGGCTGTTCTGTGAACGGTTCGCGGTGTGCAGAATGATTCGCGCGCCGACCTTCTCCGCGAGATCGACCGCCGCCCGTGCCAGCAGCGGGCGACTCAGCGAAGAACTGATCGGATGAATTCCGAGATAGGTCGACTGGGCGGCGATCGCGGGAGCCACGAACTCCTCCACGAACTCCTCGGACAGGTCCGTGAGCACGTGATCGGCGCCGAGCCGGACCGCGTCTTCGCGGGAGTTACCGTACTCCCCGTCTCCGCCGAGGCCGACGGAGAGCGCGTGCACCTGAAGACCAGGATGCCGGCTGAGCCGCCACAGGAGATAAAAGCTGTCGAGGCCGCCGCTGAACAGCGTGACCACGTGACTGCCGGTTGCGGAGATCTTCTCGATCTGACTGAAATCACGGATGTACTTCCTGGTCCACATGTTCACATCCGAGTGCGCGAGGCGGTCCACATGGCAGTCGATCATGAACATACGTGCGGGGAACACCGTCGCATAATCCACCGAACCCGTCCGTTACGATCTTGTGACCGAATTAGTCGAGTGTGGGGGTGTACGTACGATTCACCCGATCTGGGCTATGACCTGGGTGTTCTTGGATCATCCTAAGAACGGCCTATGCCACTTCCGGGGGTGACTCGGCGGGCGTTGCCGCCCCCATGCGGTGGAGGCTACGTGGTGCACGACCCGCGTACGCTCGGCGGTCCGCTCGCTCACTGGTCCATGAGGACAGGGACGCGGTCAGACGGTCCAGGTGATCGGGTTGTGACTGGTCAAAGTGTGAGGATGCTCCGCGCCCAACACCCACCCGGGCCTCCAACACTGCACGGCTCTCCACCTCGGCCTCCTCCAGCTGCCCCTGGTAGTACAGCACGGTGGCAAGTTGGCTGCGGCTGATCAAGGTCTCGGGATGCTCCGCGCCCAACACCCGCATCCGGGCGTCCAGAACTGCACGGTTCTCCGCTTCAGCCTCCTCAAGTCGTCCTCGACTACGCAGCACCTGGGCGAAGTTGTGGCGGCTGGTCAAGGTACGGGGATGTTCCGCTCCCAACAGGCGTATCCACGTCTCCCGCCCCGCCCGATGCTCAGCTTCGGCCTCTTCCAGCCGCCCCAGGCTCTGGAGCACGAGGGCGAGGTTGTTGCGGCTGATCAAGGTATCGGGATGCTCCGCGCCCAACACTCGCACCTGAGCCTCCAGGACCGCACGGTTCTCCGCTTCAGCCTCCTCCAAGCGCCCTTGGTCGTGTAGCACGTCGGCAAGGCTGTTACGGCTGATCAAGGTATCGGGATGCTCCGCGCCCAACACCTGAACCCGAGCCTGCACTACCGCTCGCTCCTCGGCCTCGGCATCCTCTAACCGCCCCAGATTCTGCAGTACGAGGGCGAGGTTGTGACGGCTCCTCAAGGTGTCGGGATGCTCGGCACCGTACTGGTCGTGGTAACTGGTGAGGGCTTGGCCGATGGCGGTCTCGGCGAGTTGATATCGGCCCTCGTCTTGCGCGGTGGCAGCTATCTCAGCCGCGTCAGCGGGGCTGGCGTGGTGCAGGGCTGTGGTGATCGTTTGATGCGGAACGTGATCGTCAACGGGCGTGCGGCGCTGGATCGTGTCCAGCAAGTAGTCGAATACTTCATAGGTTTTGCCGTCGGCGGTGTGCAGCGGGGCGTTGCCTGAATCCCGTATCCGCGTGGCCCACTGCCACGCCTTCTCCTCCGGCTCAGGATTCAGTCGGCTGCCACCACGCTGGTCCAGATAGAGGGTATGGGTCTCCAACAGCAAGGGTTTTGTGAGGGGGGCGATGTAGCCGGCTCGCCGGAGGTCGATGGCGGCGGCGATCAGCGCGGCGGCGCGCGGCTGGTGTCCTTTGGACCAGGCGTTCTCCCACTCGCTGAACAGCTGCGGCCCAGATGCTAGGTATTCGGCGATGCCGAAGGTATCGGCATGGGTGAGGGCATCAACGATCCGAACATCGTCCTCGGCCAGGTCGGCGGCGCGTTCTTGCTCGGTGATGCTGAAGCGGCGTTCGAGGAAGATCCTGTGTGCCTGGTCCAGGACGGCTTGGCTGTCCCGCTGTCGCTGCCGGCCCTCCGCACCATCACCTCCGGCGATGAGGCGGTCTTCCTCCACCGTTCGCAGCGTCCCCACGATGACCCGATGATGCCCGGCGCCGGCCAGCACCTCACCCACGTGTTTGGCACTCAAACCACCCGTGCCGAGGAACCGGTCGAGATCGTTAAGCCACAACACACAACGCCGCCGCGTAACCACCCCTGCTACAACCGCCGACACCCCCTCCCGGCCATCGGGCACGATCAAGGCATGATCGGGTAGCACCGCCCGGACCGCCTCGAACGCCGCTCGGGACTTTCCTGCGGTCGAGTCCCCGACCAGCAGCACGAACCCGCTGCCGGCCAGCTCGTCCCGGAGCCGGGCATCGATATCGCGCGGCACATATACCGGCACTCGATCCTCATCCGACCCGCCGGCATCGTCTCGACGGGCGGCAGGGTGCACCCCGATCATCCCGATTGGATTCGTCACCTCTCGTACCTGGGGCAGCCTCCCGCCGGGGGTAAAGGCTCCCTTGACCAGCTCATCGGCTTGGCTGCCACTCCGTTGCACCGCCTGTTCCAATCGGGTCTTCCCAACCCCGGCGAACAAGGCCGCAACTGCACCTACCAGCGGAGCTGCCGTCAGCCACCGCCAGTCCTTGACTCCGGCTGCCGTCAACGCTGCCGGCGCAGCGACCAATAACGCCCCCGCTGCCGCGATGAACCACTTGCCGATGATCCGGTCTCCACGCACGCGTGCACCCCGCATCTATCAAAGCCAAATCGTAGACATCAGGCTGCCACGCCGCCGTTCACGTGAAAATAGGATCAGGGGCACAATCGTGACCCTATGGTCGCGCACCGTGCATAGCACGGCACCGCCTGCCCCGGTCATCCCGTCGCCGTTGTCCCACTCGCGTGGGGAGTGGGCTAGGCCGCGGTGGTGAGGGTGACGCACTCCACGGCTGAACGACCTTCACCACCGCGGCCTGGCCCGCTCGAGTTATCTTGGGGCGACGGCGGCGGGATTGGCGGGCTTCCACCTCACCTGCACCAACCTGCTCGCTGCCTCGTGATCGGTTATTCCAGAGCCAGGATCTGCTGGAACCGGAGGCACGAAGCCGACACATTCATAGCGGGGTCCGCGACGGAGGGCAGGACAGTGGTCGTTGCCGTCGCTATCGGGAGAGCCAAGGTGCCTAAGCGGACGGTCGATAGCTGAATACCGCTTGAGTTGATCAAAGGAATACGGACACCGTGATCAGACATCCATCGAGGTCGACGGTGCTGGACGAGTGCTGATGGATGTTTACGGTTGCCGTCACCATTGCCGTCATGCGTCCCCTCGTGGTTCGTGGCTGCGGTGTCGAGGCGTATCCCGAGCAGCGGGGCGAGCAAGAGGACCATGCCGGAATCGACGGGAATGATTCCGCAGTGGTAGCCACGCTCGTACAGGGCCGCGCATTGGGCGATCTTGAAAGATGCTCCGCTCACGTGGACCGCGAACTCGGCGGTGAACTCCCCGGCGGGCAGGGTCAGCGGCGCCTCGGCCGGCCGGCCCGAAAGAAAGCCCTGGGGGGAGCGCAGGTAGCGGATCCGGGCCTCGGTCAGGCCGAGCGGGTGGACGCCTCGCGGCGAGTGGGGGTCGTCCATCTCGATGAGCAGGTCCCCCCCGTAGGCGTCGGCGACCCCGCTGACGGACTTGACGACGCCGATGCGGTTGTCCTCATCGCCTCTACGAGGGGTCGCGACTTCCTTCAGCGGGTTGCTCGCACGGTTGGGCAGATGTCCTCATCGTGCCTCGACAAGGCATCCGGTGCCGCGGTGGGCTGCGGTGTGAGGGCTACGTGGCGATGCGGCGAGGCGGCCCGCGGACGCGGTTGCCGGTGCCGACCATCGTTCAGGGGAGGGTGTGGGGTGGCCGATCTGCCTGCCGCCGCCAGATGCAGGGTCAAGAAGGCGATGAGCCGGAGCGCCAGCAGGAGGGGCGAAGGTGCCGTGATGACGAGACGGCGACGCGTCACAGAACGCCCAAGGGCTCTCGGCTGCAGCCAGGAATCCCTCGCTGATCAGCTCGGCACCGACCACACCACGGCCGCTCGCCGAGAACGCGGAGAGACCGCCCTTATCCGGTCACACGCCATAAGCTCTGCCAGCGTGCTGAGCTGGGTCGCCGGCATCGTGAGAGCTGTCCTCACCGCCGTCGATGTCTGGCAGACCAAGAAAACGCGACCGGAGACCGGCACGGAGGCAGCGGGCGTCAGCCCGGTCGATATAAGCGGGTGCCGCAACTTCTAGGTCGGCAACGGCAACACCATGACCGTACGTGACCGACGGCGTGCTGTCAGTCACGTACGGTCAACATGGATCCGGTGCCATTCTCGTGGGTCTGCGCCCTCCCCAGCCGGCGGACCGGTTGGCACGTTGGCGGTCAGTCATCGTTGGTGCTGGGCCGGTGCCGGACCGGTTAACGGTCGGCGGCAGCCGCCGGGGAGCCGGTCGGTTCCTCTGCCGTTTCCGGCTACGTCGCTCGTGATGCGCGGTACGCGAGTGATCATTCATGTGGTGGTTGGTTCGCCTAGTCCGAGGCTCTGCCCGTCGCGTTCTGCACCCGCTCGAGCTGACCGGCCTGGTTCGGTCCGCGCATGGGCGCGATCGCACTCCCGACGCACGCGCGGAGGTTCCGTCCGCTGGAACTCGTGCGTGGACAGGGGTACGTGCTCCCCGCGCACGCGGGGTGGGCGCACGCGGCTCATTCCGCTGTCTCGGGGCCTCGGACGGCGTCGCGGCGGTGATTCGGATGGCCGATAATGCCGTTACCGACGCCACCATAAGACCAATGACACGCGACGCGTCCGCGAGCCGTTTACGCTCGCTGACTGGCCAGCCCCTTTTAAGCATCCTTAACGGTCTGCGGTTTCGAGAAACGTCCTACCTTTTGATGTCTTCGCCCAGGACCTTTTCTCTCTCACGGGCGCTCATCGAGTTTCCCTGGTGACGAACTCTTCAATGTCGGTACGGGAAACGCGCCATTCGGAGATATGGTTTCCATCCTCATCGACAGTGACGCGAGCTCCGACAAACTCCCATGGTGCATTCGGGTTGAATTCTCGGTCCAGTTCGTCGGTAAAAATAAGTTCGTTTTGAACGTATATATCATCACCCGAACGGTAAAGTGGCCACGCGATGAAGAATTCCGCCTTCGAAGGGTCGGGCACCGATGTTAGTAGACACGAAACTTCTGCACCATCCGCCAGCCGTCGCAGGGCGGCGATCCAGCTGGCCCGGTAGGCATCGACAGACCAGAATCCAGTTACCGATTGAAAGGACTCTTGGTGTGTACCGAATTGAATCAAACCCATCGCTACCGAAGGGTCGCCGTCGACAGATTCTCTCGTGAATGCTATATCAAAGTTCAACATTAGTCTTTCACCCTGGTGCCTAGGTCCCAACTATAAGTGCCGACGCGCTTGCCGCGCCGGTTAAACTTCTTCCACCCCCATACGTTGTGGCCGTCAGCATCCGGAGAAATGTAGCCTTTTCCGTCAGTGTAGACTGGTTCGCCGTGTGAATTGAACGGCGCTTTCTGCCTCGGAATCCGCCGCTTGTAGCCTAGCTTCTCTGCCTGGTCAGCAACCTCCTCCTTGCTCTTTTTAACCTCGCCATCGACGGATTTCTCAAGTGATTTAGAATCGGCGTCACTAGGTTTGACTTGGGGGGCGTGAGCCGCGCTGTCTTTGGTGGCTTGGATAATGTGATCAGCGAGTGCTCCGAGTGCGAGCCCCGCGACGACCGTTAGGAGTGCGGTAGCGATTGGGGCGAGGACGCTCACAGACAAGATCAGGTTGGCGGTGGCGGCGCCAGCGTCTGAGCCTCCTGCGGTTACCGGCGTGAGCACCAGGCCCACGCCGGTAGTAGACGATGCCGACGACTCCTGCGGCGGCCAGGCCTGCTTCGGCTTTGTGGCGGGCGTGGTCAACGGCGTTTGCGTATTCGGTGCAGGCCTGTGCGATGCCGACGCACAGGTCGATGAGGGCGCCCAGGACCGTGGATTCGTCGCACGGAAAGTAGATCTTGGACCAGACGTGGTTGATGGCCTCAGCGTCGGTGGTGTCGTTGCCGTCGGTGATGGAGCGGATCGCGACACCGAGATCTCCGGCGATGCTGGAAAGCCGAGATTGGACGCTCTGCCACGCGGTCGCGGCGGCACGGAGTTTGCCGGTATCCGCGGTCGGCCACAGCCTCGCGAGCGGGCCTGGCAACGACGAACCACCGGAGCCCAGAACGGTTGGCGGGGGTGGCAGGGTTTTGTCCGCGACGACCTGTGTACGGCTACCGAACAGCGGCACCCCGGGTTGCGGCATCAACGGCGGCGATCCGGGGCCGGCGATGGTGGAGTGATGATCGGCGTTGAGGTCAGTTCCCGGCGGTCTTGCCCAAGCATGAGGACATGCCGCCGGTACTGATGACGCAGGCACGAAACGCCTGCCAGGCCGCGGTCACGGCCTTTTCATAGCGAGGGGTGAAGGTTAAAGCTGCCTTGTCGGGGGCTCGACCGGCCATTCCGGAACAGCCATCGAGCGTGGCCGCCAGTTGATCCCAGGCAAAGCCGATCCCCCACTGGCCTTCAGCGAAGTCACCGGCCGCCCGCTGCACCTCGGCCGGCGTAATGTCCACGTCGGTCATAGTGTCCACATCCGAATACTCGCGGCTTTTGCTGACCGGAAATTGTGATGGGCGACCGTAATGCCATGGTGCAACCGGGCCAACTCTTCAGCGAGCTCACAAGCAGAGGCGTGCCAGCTGTCATCGAAGACCTTATAGGCCTCCTTGGCTTCACCATCCCATGCAGCGAGGTTCACCTTCAGCTTGGCCTGCAGGTCCGAAAGAGTTTCCTCGAAGGCACCTAATACGGCACGGAAACCCTCTTCCGCTTCAGCAAACGCCCGAAAATCTGCCTGGATCGAGCCCATCGTACCCCTACCTACAGAAAGCATGACAGCGGTGAATCGTAGTCGAACGTGATAATTAGCACAATCTTGCACGGGAATTACCTGGCATTCTACTCCCGGTTGTCAGACGGCCCGATTTGGTCTGCCATCCATTAAGGGCACGGTAAGTGGTCGGAACCAGGAGCCCGCCTGTCATATGTCGATCCGGGTTGCGGGTGGCCGATTACGGTCTGGATCCGGACGGTGTCAACGAACGCCGCGCTCCTCTCGCGCCTGGTCACTCCCGGCGGCCAGGGGTGGACTGTCGACGTCGACCAGGACCTCGTCAACGGCGCACGGATGCACTCGGCAGCAACGGGGCGCCTCGAACGTGACCGTGGTGGTGGCCAATGGCGCGCCAGGGCTGCCCGAACACGCTCCCTATGAACGGATCCAGTTCACTGTCGGCGCCGGAGACATCCCCTCGCGATCCTGGACCAGCTCGCCCCTGGCGGGCGCGTGGTCATCCCGATGCGGATCCACGGCGGCGTCTCCCGCAGCTTCGCCTCCGGACGCGACGGCGATACTTGGAAGACCACCGCGTGTGAGTCTGCTCCGACCGTCGCGGTTGCGTCTCGGCGTAGTCCACAACCACGAGCATGTGCGCCGAGGCGCTGAACAGATTCGTGAGTGACTCGTCGTCACAGTGTGAACGCAACCGGCTGGCGAGCCAGCCGTGTTCGGTGAGCGCGCTGACCAGCCGTGGGCGAACCGAGCCTCCCCCTGACCGCCAGGGGCGAAGTACAACCGCACCCCGACCTCGTCGTCACTCCCGCACCAGGTGAGGAGGTCAGCGAGTTCGCGCCCCGACCGCGGAACGGAACGACTTCATGGCCACTGCGCAGGGTCACACCTGCCACACTCAAACGCATCCACGCCACCATCCGAGCCGCACCCAACGCCGCCGTACGCGAACGACTCATCGGCGACAACCCCGCTCGCTACGTCGAACTCCCACCCGCCCGGCGCCCGCACGCCGTGCTGTAGACCGACGACCAGATCCGCCAATGGCAACGAACCGGGATCCGGCAGGACGTCGCGACCTGGACCGCCGCCCAGACCGCACACTTCCTGCACAGCATCACCGACCACCGCCTCTACGCCGCCTACCACCTCATCGCCCTCCGCGGCCTGCGCCGCGGCGAAGCAGCCGGGCTGCGCTGGTGCGACCTGGACCTCGACGACCGCATCGCCGTCATCAACTCACAATCCCAGCGGATCGGCGGCGTCATCGTGCAAGGCCCACCCAAGACCGAAGCCAGCAGACGCACCATCGCCCTGGACCACACCACCGTGGCCGCCCTCCGCCGACACCGCCACCAACAGGCATCCGAACTCGCCGCACGCGACACCGACGGCGGCGGCTACGTCTTCAGCAACATCGCCGGACAACCGATCAGCCCCGAACGACTCTCGAGACGTCATGCTCTAACCTCGTCCCACGGCAGATATCCGGGAATGCCCGCAGGAGTTCTTTTGCTGGACATGTTCGTTTCGAGCCTGGTCAGCGGGCGGGTCGGGGTTGCGGCGGCTGAGTGATCCAGTGGTGCGCGATCTGGAGCAGGCGGTCAGGGACGCCGTACGACCCGCCGTTCACCGCGTCTACGACGACCCGGCCGTCCGCGAGCACACGTTCAGTTCGTTATTGGAGTCTCCCGCGCAGTCGTTACCCGGAGTCGACGTGGTCTCACTGACCAGGCTGCCCAGGGCTGTGCGCCTATGGGTCGCCGCTCTCGACTCGCCGATCGGCGCGGACGGGCTGCCGGATCACGTCGACGACGACCGTCCCCTCATTGCCCCGCTGTGCACGGAGATCCTGCGGGCGATCCAGCGCGCGGCCACGTACGGCAGCCGCCGGTTGCATCCGCTCTGGAGTGAATATACGAAGCGGTGAGCATCGCGGAGATCCTGTCCGCCTTCCTCTCCTTTGGAGACAGAGCGCGCCGGCGTCGGCGGCGGGTACGCTCGGCCGGATCGGATCGAGTACTGGCAGCCCCCGGTGGCTCACGGAACGGGCTTCGTGGGGAGGGAGGACGAACTGGCCGGGCTGTCGGGCACGGCGGGTACCCACTCTCGCACCTGACCACGGTGTCGGCGAATGCGGGAAGACCGCGCTGGCCGTGGAACACGCGGAGCATCCGGCGGACCGGTACCCGATGGGCGGGTGTCGCCCGAAGCGACAGCGACCGGCTCGCCGAAGCCACTACCGGACACGGCGTCGTCCCCCTGAACTGGCCACGACCACGGGGGAGAACCGCTGACCACCTGGCGACTTCTACCGTCCACCGGCGGAGAGCTCTGTTGTCTGCCACTGGGGAGATCCCAACTGTCCCTTGACAGTTGAGGACGGCGAACCGCCACGACCCGTCGGCCGCCCGGCGGGCGACGGCCGTCGTCGTTCCGGTCGGCGAGATCCGGGTACCGTCCGGCAACGTCGCCTCGAGGTTCCAATCGACGATGATCAGGGCCGTGTCGCCCCCGAGCTGGGTGAACCTGGGCTTGTTGGTCAGACGCGCCTGAGCCGCGATCATGTCTGGACCGTCTCAGCGCGCAGCGCCCCCCGGTCGGTGAGGACTTCGCCGGTGAAGGTGCGCATCGTCGCGTCCTGGCGGAACAGCGCGAGGACGGCGTCGGTGTCCCCGGCGTTGAGCGCGTCCGCGTACGCGAACGGGAGGCGAGCCGGGTCGACGATCCGGGAGTCGACGGTTTCCTGGATGTTCATGGCTGACTCACTCCTCGTGTCGGTTCGATCCGGATTCCCCGGAGCCAGCGCGACCACCTCGAGCTGGACGATATCGCGCGCTCCGGATCCAACCATCGCCGCCCTGGCCCACGTCGCCGCTGTACACCAGTGCGACGCCAGGCCCGAACCAGCGGACCTCCGGTCGCATGTTTGCTCCAGGGGATGCGGTCCGCCCCGGTGTCCTCATCGCCCTACGAGGAGTCACGTCGAGGTCCACTCTGCGTAGCCAAACGATAGGCGCGTCAGCGGAACCATGACTGCTCCGTGATTGCTCGTATGCAGCGCTACACGCCAGCATTCAGCGGCACTGACCGGCAGCCAAATAGCGAAGCCACGGACGAACCACGACAGAAGAACACTGAGAATCAGGACCTGGCACGGCAGCAGCAGACTCTTAATCTGCGGGTTCGGGGTTCAAGTCCCTGGCGGCGCACCCCGATTGACCTGGGCGTTCTTAGATCATCTAAGAACGCCCAGGGTCGTTTCTAGGGTGGTTTGGCGGGCGTGGGTGCTCCGTGGGTGCTCGCCTGCCGATGATCTGCTACTGCGGACGGTTTTCGCTGGATGAACGACCCGGCAACGAGGCACACTGCGTGCCCGCGGTCGGCCGCCATCACCAGCCATCCCCTACACACGCCGGGGCACGGCCGCCCATGAACCTCATTGATCGTTTACGAGGACCGATCCCCCTCAAGATCCCACTTGACCGCGTCGGTCTCACACCCAAAAGGACGTCCGGGAACCTTCGTCCGCACGGGCGCCCAAATTGAGCCGCCGTACTCTCCTCGCCAGGCCAAGCCCTCAGTCATGGCGCTGCCCTTGGGCGTCACGACGGAGGGCACTGTCCGGTTTTCGCGGAACCAAACGAGAATGACCGCATACGGCCCCGACACTTTCGGGTCCGCCTGGCGGCCAATGCTAAGAACATGAGCATTCGTGATCAAGGCGAAGTGCGACCGGCAAAACCAGGGAAGGAACATTTCGAGGACATCTATGACCAGCCAGACCCCCGGGCGTACTTCGGGAGGCTGGAGCCTCTGGACTATCAGATCCCCCACCACGGGCAACGCGTGTTCCGCGGCCTGGCGGCGACGCGCCGCGCGGCGAGTGACGCGCCCGGCCCCGTCACCACCATCGATGTGTGCTGCTCGTACGGAATCAACGCGGCCCTGCTCAACCACCGGCTGACCTACGACGAGCTGACCGACCGGTACGTCTCCCCGGCGCTCGCCCAGGTGCCCTCCGGCGAGCTCGCGACGCGGGACCGGGGGTTCTTCGCGGACCGGCGGAATCCGGAGGCGGCACGGGTGATCGGAGTCGACACCGCACCGAACGCTGTCCGCTACGGGGTCCGCGCCGGCCTGCTCTCCGACGGGTTCGCCGAGAACCTCGAGACCGCGCCGCCCAGCCCGGAGCTGCGCTCGGCGGTCAAGGACGCAGCCCTCATAACCATCACCGGCGGCGTCGGTTACATCACCCAACGGACCATGCGGCACCTCCTGGACAGCGTCTCCACCACTCCGTGGGTGGCCGCGTTCGTGCTGCGGACGATTCCCTACCAGGAGATCACCGAGACCCTCGCCCAGTTCGGCCTCGTCACCGAGAAGCTCGCGGACCGGACCTTCCCCCAGCGCCGCTTCTCCGGTGCCGCCGAGGAGCGCTTCGCGCTCGGCGAGCTCGAACGCCTGGGTATGGACAGCACAGGCCGTGAGTCGCGCGGTTACTACCACACGGAACTGTTCGTCTCGCGTCCGGTTCAAGACGCCGCCGAGGTGCCGATCGAGACGCTGCTTGGGTCCAGCGCGGACTGAGGCACACAGCATGCCGCCGCCGGGCACACACCCGGCGGCGGCGTGGTCGTCATGAAGGCCCACACCGTAGACCTGCTGATGCCCGTCGCCACCTCCCCCGTCACAGGAGGCACAGTTGCGTGCACGTACAGTGAACGGCTAGGTGTTTCCCTAGTCCCGCGGTGTTCTTCTGAGTGGACTGCCCACCACGAAGGAGCTGAGGATGACCAAACGCCTGGCCACCATCGTCGCCGCCGGTGCGACCGTCCTGGGTGCCATGGGATTAACGGCACCCACCGCCATCGCAGCGACCACAGCCGCCGTGCCGGCCATCACGTGTGGGAACCACAACCAGGTGACGGGGACCACCCGCTACTCCTACTACGGCAACTGCGCCGGCAACGCGGTGAACGTCCACGTCTACCTCACCGTCCTGGCGCCGGGCAGCGACCTCCCCCAGACCTACGACGAGGGCGAGCACTGCGTGCCTGCTCAGACCGATTACCTCATGGGCACGTCGTTGGCCAGCCTCGTCGCGTTTTACACGGGTTACGATTCCGGCACCTGCTGACCGGTTGAGGTGAGCTGCCAGGCCGCTGCCATTGCCCGCAGGTGGCAGCGGCCACCGGGCAGGGATATCCGCGGACAAGACGCGTGCGTTCCAGGACCGTAACCGTGCCTTCATCAGTGGCACTCGGCGCGCTCCGCGACGACGTTCACCCGCACGCCGGCCGGTCCTAGGCCGAACGGGTATACATCGTCCGGCGGCTTGTCAGGTGACGGATGTCAGGAAAGCCAAGGTGCGGGAGAGCAGCAGCGCGGCGGCGTCCGGGTCGTACGAGGGGAGCGTGCGGTCGGCGAAGTAGTGCTGGTCGCCGGGGTAGAGGAACAGCTCGCCCTGCCCGGCCGACGCGACCACCTCCCGGGCGAAGTCGATGTCGCCCTCGCCGGCGAAGACGGGGTCGGCGTCCATTCCATGTACCTGGACCGGTACGCCGTCCGGCCAGGCGTCGCCGAACTCCGACAGCGGCACGCACGAGTAGTACAGCAGAGCTCCGCGCGCGCCCGGCCGGGTCTGAGCCAGCTTCTGCGCGCTGAGCACGCCGAGCGAGAAACCGGCGTAGACCAGGTCGGCGGGCAGGTCCTCGACCGCCCGGGTGCCGCGTTCGATCAACGTGCCGAAGCCGACCTGCTGGACGTGGCCCATTCCCTCCTCGGTGCCGCCGAAGGTGCGGCCTTCGAAGAGGTCGGGTGTGTGGACGGTGTGCCCGGCCTGGCGCAGCTCGTCGGCGAACGCGGTGACCCCTGGCGTGAGCCCCAGCGCATGATGGAACAAGACGACGGTCGCCATGTCAGGCCTCGGTCTCGGTGCCGGGAATCGCGAACCGCGGACCGTCGCCGAACAGGTCCCGAGCGCGTTCCTCCTCGCGCGCTTCGTACGCGGCCGTGGCCCCCGCCCACTCCCCGGCGGTGAACTCGAGCCTTTCGAGCATGGCGGCGGAGGCGGGTTCTTCGTCCTTCATCGGAGGTCCTTTCGGGTCACCGATCGAGGTCGTCGATGCTGTCGGCGCGGATGCCACGGATCATCCGCTCCAGTGCCTCGTGGATGTCGGCGCCCAGGCAGAGGTCGGCCGGGCCGACGGCGAAGATCCGGCCCTTCTCGTCGATGATCCCGTGCTCCCTGGCCGCGCTCCACCTCACCGATCTGGAAGGTCCGGCAGCCAACGTACTCGCCCAGCATCACCGTCGCGCGCCTGGAACGGCTCATAGCGCGGATACCCGTCGCGTTCGAACGGCAGAGCGCGGATTGAACACGTGGACGGCACTGATCGCCCGCCGCACCCTCAAGCAGTCGCAGCGTCACGTCTACGGGTTGTTATATAAGCAGCAGGAGATGGTCCTACTCTGTGGGGATGACAGCTGATCAAGACGTGCCCAGCGGTGTCGATGTCGCGATGCTGCTGCGGCGGGCGCAGCTGCGCAAGCAACTGGCCTGCGAGGCCGCGCTCGCTCGGGTGGGGATGACGTTGCCGCAGTGGGGCATCTTGTACGCCGTCGCGGCCGAGCCTGATTCCTCGACCCACGCGCTGGCGCTGTTCACCGGGCAGTCCGATCAGTCCGCGGGCGCGGTGGTCGCCCGCCTCGAGAAGCGCGGGTTGCTCGAACGCAGGCCCGGTGTCGGTAAGGCGATACTGCACAGGATCACGCCGGACGGCGACGAGCTCGTACGACGCTGCGACACCATTGTCGAGGACGTGATGGCCCGTCTGCTCGCCGGCCTCACCGATCAGACCCTTCGGACGCTGGCGGACCTCGTTGCAGTCGATCGCGGAGGCCGCTCTCCCGGCGTCGACCAGGCCGGACGCCGATGATCTCAGCGGGCCGTCCGGGATCCGCTCCGCCACACGTCCCTGATCGAGAGGGTGTCGGCGATCCTGCTGGTGGGATCGCCGTCGACCAGCAGCAGATCGGCGCGCGCGCCCGGGGTGATCCTTCCGCGGTCGTCGAGTCCGAACGTCGTCGCGGGCACGCTGGTCGCGGCCCGTAGCGCCTCGGTCGGGGTGAGGCCGGCCCGAACGAGAAGCCGCAGTTCGCCGTGCAGGCTCACACCGTGTGCCATGCCGCGCGCACCGAGGTGGTGAATTGGCGTCCGAGCCGGCCAGGATCGGCACGCCGGCGGCGTGCATCGCCTTCACCGCGGCCAGGGCGGCGTCGAAGTCGCCGGCCGGGAACGTGTCGAAACTCACGGCTGAGATTGTCGATCCAGGCCTGCGGCAGGCGGCCGGCGACCCGGCTGTCGCGTGCCAGGGCGGCGCCGAGGCGCTGGCCGGTGAGGGAGGCCAGCAGGTTCAGCGTCGGGGTCAGGAACACCTCTCCCGCCGGGAACGCCTCGACCAGATCAGGCGTGCACGGACCGTCGATGAACAGGTGCGCGAACCCGTCGACACCGGCGGCCAGCGCCTGCCGGGTCGTCTCGATGGTCAGCGCGTGGGCGATCACCATGCGGCCGCGGTCGTGCGCGGCGGCCACCGTCGCCTTGACGATGCGCGCGTCGAGGACGGGGACGTCCTTGCCCAGTGTCTTGCCGCTCTCGAGGATCACCTTGATGTAGTCGGCGCCCTCCGCGATCCGGTCGTCGACGAAGCGGGCGGCGTCCTCGGGCCGGGCGACAGTCGGCAGCTCCGGGTCGTTCAGGTCGCCGCGGAGCTGGGTCGGGTGACCGCCTGGTGCCGTCATGCCCATCGAGGCCGAACGGACATCAGCGATGTCGGTCCGTTCGGCGGCGGCGCGACGAACCGCCTTCATCGTCTGCGGGAACGAGAGCAGGTCGAGCTCGGTGGTCACGCCGAACCGCAGGGCGTGGCCGAGCGTTTCCAGGTCGGCGTGGGTGTGCGCGTCGATCAGGCCGGGCAGCAGGGTGGCACCGCTGCCGTCGACTCGCTCGGCCACCGCGGGCACGGGTGCGCCGACCGCGACGATCCGCGCCCCCTCCACTTCCACGGTCCGTACGCCGATCAGCTGCTCGCCGTCGAACACCTGGGCACCCTCGATGACATAACGCGTCATGATTTCTCCTTTATATGGGTTGGTATATACTAACCCATGATATACGACGACGACCTTCGGTCCGACCAAAGGAACCGTGATGCGGCCCATGTCCGAAAGTGACTCTGACCTGGTGAGCGTGCTGAACCTGATCACCCACGAGCGACAGGCCCGCGACCGGGGCTGGTGGTCCCTCCTCGCGCGGTGCTACACACCGGAGGCGTCGATCCAGACGAGCTGGTTCGACGGCACCGCGGCCGAGTACATCGAGTTGTCCAAGCGAGTGTCCGACCAGACCCCGTCCAACCACCGCCTCGGAATGCCCGTCATCGACGTCAACGGCACCCGCGCGATCGCCGAGGTGCCGATCACCATCGAGTTCCGCGGCATGTTCCGCGGCGTCGAGGTCGACGTCGCCTCGCACATACGGACGCTGCATCGTGCCGAGAAGGGGAGCGGCGGCTGGCGGTACGCCGCGTCCGTCGCGACCTTCGACCACGACACGATGACCCCGGCCATCCCCGCAGCCACGCTGACGCTGGGCCCGGACGACCTCCAGGGCACTCGGCCCTCCTATCGCATGTTGAGCCTATGGATGACCGAGCTCGGATACACCGTCCCCGCCGATCGGTACGGCGTCGACCGGCCCGCCGAGCTCACCGCTCTTTACGATGACGCCTACACCTGGGCCGGCCTGCCACGCTAAGGACGGCTCCCCGCCGGCAGTCCGCGCCTCGCCACCCGCGCTCACGGCCCGCCCAGGCCGGCCGGCTTCTTCGGCCGCGCCGTCTTCGTCCGGGCCGGGCTGGGCGGCGCCGGCTACGCACCGTGTGACCACCGTCACATCTTCTTGATCGAACTTCGCCGGACCCCGTGCATCTTGTCGGTGTCGCGGGCGGTGTCAGGGACGAGCCCCCGCGGCGATCCGTTCCCTCTCAGATCAAGGAGCACGTCATGGGTTTCATGGGCTACCTGCGCGGATTCGTTCCCTGGATCATCGCCGGAGTCATCTCGTCGTTCGACTGGCGGTTGGGTGCGCTCGGAGGCATCGTCTCGGGACTGCTGCTCATCCTGCAGGACCGCCGGCGCGGGGTCGCTCTCGACGCCCTGATCCTGGAGGTCAGCACCGTCGTGTACTTCGTCGTCATCGGCGCCGTGGCGTTCGCGGGCCTCATTCGGGTCTGGCTCACTACACGAGCATCCTCTCCTTCGACCTGGCTGGCCGCAACCGCGTGGGGAAGCCTGGCGATCCGGCGGCCCTTCACGATGGGGATCGCCAAGCGTCAGACACCACGTGAGTACTGGGACATGCCGGAGTTCGTCCAGGTCAACGACCACATCACCTCCGCTTGGGGCACCGGTTTCACGCTTCATCGGGGTCAGTCTGATCATCTGCGACGCGGTGCGGTACGACCGCGCCGGCTTCCAGCACACGTGGAGCGACATCGGCGGATCCATCGGGCCGTACGGCACGGACCCGGACTCGAAGGCCCCCGCCGTACTGCACCGCTGGACGCTGGAGCCGGACTCCGGGCGCGTCACCGAGTCGCGGCTGGACGACCGCGCGGCGGAGTTCCCCACGCACAACGAGACCCTGACCGGGCGGCCGAACCGCTACCTGCACACCGTCTCCGCAGACGGCATCGCCAAGCACGACCTCGACCGTCGGAGCAGCCACGCCTACGAGACGCCCGGCAGCCGCTTCGCCGGTGAGGCCGTCGTCGTACCGGCGGCGGACGGCACCGGCGAGGACGAGGGCTGGCTGCTGTCGCTCGTCTCGAACGACGACGGTGAGGCGGGTGAACTGCTCGTCCTCAACGCGGCGGACCTCTCCGAGCAGGCGGTGGTAGAACTCCCCTACCCGGTTCCGGCCGGCTTCCATGGAAGCCGGCTACCGGAGGCCCGGCTCGCAAGGTTCGTGACCGGTCATCACGAAGGCATTCGACCATGGTCCTTCTCGCCCCGCCCACGGACGAGGAACTCACGCGCCGGGCGCAGTCCGGCGAGACCGGAGCACTCGGGCTCCTGCTGGCCCGGCACCAGGCGCCGATGCGCGCGGTGGCGCTGAGCCTGCTCGGCTACGGTCCCGACGTCGAGGACACGATGCAGGACGCCGCGCTGACCGCGCTGCGACGCATCGGCGACGTGCGCGACCCGGCCGCCGTAGGAGCCTGGCTCCGGGCCGTCGTGCGCAACGCCGCCCGCATGCGCCTGCGCGCGGCACGCGAGACGCCCGGCCTCGACGGGCTCGACATCCGCGAGCAGTCCCATCCCGAACAGCTCATCGAGCAGCACGCGATGCGCGACTGGATCTGGTCCGCGGTCGAAGAGCTGCCGCCGAGGCTCCGCCTGGTGCTGATGCTGCGGCACTTCAGCGGCACCACGTCCTACCGGGAGATCGCCGCCGCCTGCGACGTTCCGGTCGGCACCGTACGGAGCCGGCTCAACCAGGCCAGGAGCAAGATGGCCGAGGTGCTGCTGTCGACCGCCACGCAGGCACACGACGGCGCTTCGGCTCTCACCGAGGAGAGCAGGTGCGAGGCGGTGAAGACACTGGCCGCCTCGGACCGCGGCGCCCTGCCTCCGGAGATCTCCGAGCTGTGGCCGGTGCAGACCGAGCTGGTGGGCCGATTCAGCCGGCCGGGGGAACACATCCACCCCACCTGGGTCATGCGGGAGGTCCAGGAGGCCGGGATACGCCAGAGGCTGCGGCACGTGGTGGCCAGCCGCGACATCACCATCTGGGAAATGAAACGTCACCAACCCGCCGGAGAAGATCAATCCTTGCCCTCCGGTCATCACGTGGCTCATGTTCCGCAGGGACGGGATCGTCCAACGTCTCCACCTGCTCTTCCCCGTACCGGCGGGGGCGGCGGCAGGAACGACCGATCGCCCGCGGCCGAACCCGGACGTTGACGCTCAGGCAGCCGTCCTCGTTCCGATCCGCGGGCCTTCATCAGGACTTCCGGAGCCACGTGAGCGTCAGGCCGGAGGCGGCGAGCGCGGACTGCGGGTCGTCCATGGCCTGGCCGCGGAGTCGACTCAAAGTACGCCGGCCTCGGCCAGCCATTGCCATAGTTCGTCCTGGCCGACGACTGTGACGCCGAGCTTGTCGGCCTTGCCTGTTTTGGAGGCGCCGACGTTCTCGCCGGCGAGCAGGTAGTCGGTGTTGGTCGAGACCGACGAGGCGGTCGTCGCTCCCGCTTGTTCGACCAGGCGGGTGACGTCCGGGCGGCTGATCTTCGCGCCTGAGCGTGGGTCGGTGAACGCGCCGGTGATCACGGCCGACTTGCCCTTCAGCGGTGAGTCGCCCGCGACGGCCGCGTCGACCGGCCGGTCCTCGTCCAGTACGTCGAGGTTCACGCCGCGCTCACGCAGCCGGGCGACCTCCTCCTTGACCTCCGCGCGGGCGAAGAAGGCGACGACGCTCGCGGCGACCTTCGGGCCGATGTCGCGGATCGCCACCAGGTCCTCGGCCGTCGCCGCCGCGACGTCTTCGATGCGCTCGTAGCCGGCCAGGCACAGGCGCTTGGCCGTGCCCTCGGACGCCATCGGGATCGCCAGGCCGATCAGCGCGCGCCGCAGCCCCATGCCCCTGGAGGAGGCGATCGAGTCGACCATGTTCTTGGCGCTGACCTCGCCCATTCGCTCGTAGCCGAGCAGCGTCTCGGCGGTCAGGTCGTAAAGGTCGCTGCGGTGTTTGAGCACGCCGTCTTCGGCGAGCTTTTCGATCCAGACGTCGCCGACGCCCTCCATGTCGGCGGCCTGCCGGGAGGCCCAGTGCATCAGCCTGCGGGTCGCCTGGGCCGGGCATTGCAGGTTCAGGCACCAGCGCTCCTCGCCGGTGCCGCGCACCTCCAGTTCGGAGCCGCAGGACGGGCAGTGCGCCGGCGGGACGATCTCGATCTCGGTCCCGTCGCGTTCCTCGGGCAGTGAGCGGCCGGCGAACGGGATCACGTCGCCGCGCCGTACGACCGCGATCGTGTCGCCGATCCGCAGGTCGCGTTCCCGGATCAACCGGGGGTTGTGGAGGGTGATGTTCTCCACGGTCACTCCGCCGACGAACACCGGCGCGACCTTCGCCCGCGGTGGAACACGGCCGATCTTGCCCACCGGCCACTCCACGGACAGCAACTTCGTCAGCTTCTCCTCCGGCGGATACTTGAACGCGATCGCACCGCGCGGCTCGGCGCTGTTGAAGCCCGCCGCGTCGAACGCCGCCGGCTCGTGCAGGCGTACGACGGCGCCGTCGATGTCGTAGTCCAGCCCGTCGCGGCGGACGCCGATCTCCTCGATCGCCGCCAGCACCTCCTCGGCGCTCGCGCACACGTACTGGGCGACCGGCTCGAAACCCGCCGGAAGCGGCAGCGCGACGCCGTCACGGTCGGCGCCGAACGCGAAGAACCGCAGCAGCCGTTTGGCGTCCGCGGCCGCCTCGGGATCCTTCAGCACGAGGGTCCCGGCCGCGCCCGACCGCGGGTTGGTCAGCGTACGGTCCGGGTGCGCCTCGTTGTAGGCGGCCCACACCGACCGCAGCATCACCGCCTCGCCGCGGACCTCCACCCGCCCGGGCTCCTCGATCGTGCCCGGCAGGCCGGGAATGACATGACGCACCTTGCCGGTGACCAGCTCACCGACCGTGCCCGTGCCGCGCGTGGCGACGTAGTCGAGGCTTCCGTCGACGTAGATGACGCTGAGCGAGAGCCCGTCGAGCTTCTCCGACACGCGGAAGACCTGCCCGCCGAACCGCTCGCAGAACGTACGGATCTGCTCCGCACCGGTCGCCTTCGCCAGCGAGAGCATCGGGCGCGCGTGCCGTACGGTCGGGCCGGTCAACTCGGCCGGCGCGTTGACCTTGCCGAGCGGGCTGTCGGCCGGCTCCAGCTCCGGATGCTCGGCGACGAGCGCCGCCAGCTCATCCTTCAACGCGTCGTAGTCGGCATCCGGCAGCGGGCTGTCGCCGGTGCCGTAGTACAGATCGTTCAGCCGCTTGACCTGCGCGGTCAGCTCGGCGATGCGCTCTCCCGTGTCCACTCTCCGATTAAACTCCACGCCACCGACAGCCGGTCCATGAGTCCGGCGCCGGTTCAGCGGCCGGGTCTTCAGGGCCGACATGGGTCGTTCTGTGGAGTTTTCGAAAACTCGTTGCGAGGATCTTCCACGAAACGTTGCCGCCCTAGGGCAGCACGCCATGACAAGGGTCAGGGACGCGAATGAGATCAACCAAGCCAAGCGTAATATCCTTAGTCGCAGTCGCGGCGATCGTCACTGCGGCCTTGTCGCCGGCGGCAGAGGCTACCGCGATCTCCCGCGGCGAAAAGGTTGCTACGGCGCCGCCGAGCTGCAAGAAGTATCCAGTGCGAGAAACGTACTCCATCGATTCGGCAGGCCGGCGCAGTACGACCCGAAGCGGCAGCGGAACAGTTCGAGTATTCGGCAAGAGTGCGGATCAGATGAAAGTGGTCGCACCTCCTGCCGGATTCGATCCTCATACCGCCACGGACGCACAGCTTCGACTCTACGGATTCCCGCCGCGACCTGCGGATAGCCCGGCACGTCAGCGCTGGAACCAGCTCTACCCTTACCATCACATCAATTTCGTCGTCCCTGAGATGTGCGGCAATACCGGAGTACGCACTCAACCGCGTCAGCCATTCTTCACGAGCAGGCGAGCTCGGACGGCCGTTCCGCTGACCAGCCCGAACTGGTCGGGCGGCATCGCGACTCGGAGGACCGGGGACCCTGCGTTCACCGCGGCTTTGGTCCAGTGGACCGAACCGACATTCGTTTCCGGCTGCCCCGCTCAGTCGTCGTACAGCATTTGGTCCGGCCTGGGCGGCTTCGAGAGCACGGGGAATTGGGGGTTGATGCAGGCAGGTGTGGACAACGTCGGCGGCACCGGCCCGAACGATGACTACGCCTTCTGGGAGGTACTCAACCCGAACCCCGACCAAGCGATGAACGAGCAGGTCATCACCAATCTTGCGGTGTCGGCGGGAAACAAGATACAGGCGATGACTTACTACAGCCCAACCGATCACACTGTCGCTTTCCAGATCTACAACCTCACCACCGACAAGCTGGTCACCCTCGGGCCATGGAGTGGCATCGCCGACCAGACTGGTCAGGTTCTGGGAATAGCAGACGACTACTATGACGGAACCTACGCCGAAACCATCGCCGAACGAGCATTGGGTAGCGATGGTTATGCGAATCTTCGGCAACCGCAGTCGAAATACAGCCAGTTCCTGGATGCCGAGATCGCCGACGACCCTGACGGAGATGTCGCGCCCGGCTATGAATACCCCGATTGGCAGGCGATCAACATGGTCGCCGACAACGGGGACGTACTGTCGAGTCCGGCGACTTTCCCGACCAGCGGCATACCTGCATGGAAGAACACCTGGCTGGCGTGCTCATGAACTGACGGAACGCATCAGCCTTGGGCGACATTGACGTGGAGGACACGGCACAGGTACCACGGCACCGCCGCCCCGGTAGCAGGCGAAGGCGTCGTGGGAAGGTTCGGGGACGAGCAGAACGGGCTTCGTACAGCAAGAGTGGCCGTACCCAATGCAACGGCCCGGAACTTCTCATGGCGCCCGTTGGCCGAGTGAGAAACGACGGCGACGATCGCCGGCGCACTACTCTGCGGCAACGCTATGGCACCCAGGTCGTGATTCTGTGGAATGTCCGCTGTGATCGTGCTACCTGGCTTCAGTTTCACCGAACCCAGATCCTGATACTGGCCCGCACAGCTCCCGTCGTGCCGCGATGAAGAGCCGACATGCAGCACCAACAGAGGCGGGGCGCATGACGTCACCCCTCGGGAGGCGGCATCACACGCGCATACAGAGCCCATCAGTACAACGGCGAGCAGGCCCGCACGCGTACCCGACGTCCAAATCATTTCTACATCGCCATTCTGTCGACTTCTCGACTTGAGAATACGCACCCCGGCCTCCATAGGGGCATCGACGTCCTCCGCGATGTACACGGCCGATGTTGCGACCGGACGACCGAAGGTCGTGAGAGCGGCCGGGCCCGCCGCGTGGAGACGCGGCGGGCCCGTGATTTCGGTGAGGTCGGCAGGCAGGGGTCAGAAGGCTCCGATGCCGTTGGGTGTGCCGAGACCGGTCGGCGGGTCCCAGCCGGGACCGGCGCCGGGGCCCGTCGTGACGTCGAACAGCGCCGAGGTGTGGTGGTACGGGTAGTTGTTGTCGATGACCGCGGCGTTCGCGGCGAGGCCGTACACGCCGGCGATGATCGGCGCGGCGACGCTCGTACCTCCGAAGACCAGCCAGCCGCCCACGCCGCCGTAGGTGTCGTAGACGGCGACGCCGGTGTTCGGGTCGGCGTCGGCGGAGACGTCGTTGTCGGCGCGGCGGGGGCAGCCGGTGAGGCCGACCTGGCCGGCCAGCGCGACGTTGTAGGCCGAGCAGCCGCTGCCGGAGCCGGACCAGGCGCTCTCGTTCCAGCCGCGCGCGTTGGACGCTCTGCTGAGCGTCGTGCCTCCGACGGCGGTGACGTAGTGCGAGGACGCCGGGTACTCCACGCCGGGACCCGAGTCACCGCCGCTGACCGTGATGGCATGGCCCGGGTGGTTGTAGTACGCGCCGTACGTCGAGTCGGGGGCGTCCGAGCCGCCGTAGCTGTTGCTGATGACGTTCGCGAGGCTCGCGGCGGTGTTCTCGGCGCTGCCGAGAGCGGCGAACGACGCCGAGTTGGCCTCGACCAGGACGATCTTGCACAGGGGGCAGGTCGCCGAGACCATGTCGAGGTCGAGGGAGATCTCCTCGGCCCAGCCCGCGTCCGCGGTCGTACCGGACTGAGCGACCTTCTTGAAGCAGCCGCTCGCGGTCGTGCAGGGGCCGAGGCCGAACTGCTTGCGGTATGCGTTGAGGTCGGCCTCGGCGTTCGGGTCGTCATAGGCGTCGACCACCGCGACCGTCTGCCCTGCCCCGGCGGTGGAGGAGGGCAGCTTGTAGGCGGCCTGCAGATCCGCCGGCGTCAGGCCGGACAGGGCGAGCTTCCGTGTCTCCAGCGTCTTCGCGCTGATGCCGACGCCGTCGTGTACGAGGGCGTCACAGTGTGCGTGACCGGGTGCCGCGTCGGCGCAGACGTGGTGGAACGAAGATGAGACGGGGGCGGTCATGGGCACGGCGTTCGCCGGCCCGGACAAGAAGGGGACCAGGGCGACCAACGCACCGCCCAGAACGGTCCCGATCATTCGTCGTCGCATGGGGCTCTCCTTGGGGCTGACGGGAGGAACGACGAGCGAATAGTGACATAGGACCTGCGACCGCTTGAATGACGAAGTCTGACAATCTTTCGGGATGACCGGAATTGAATGTAGAGCGTGGTTGAATTCGATACGTGAGCGATCTTCGCCCGAAGGCCGGCAATCAGGTAAATCAGCGGCAAAGTCTGCTGGCAGTGCCCTCGGGCTGCGATCATCGGTTCTGACGGCGGAGGCGGTTCGAGAGTCGCGTACGAGCACGGTTCGCGCCGCGTCAAGGCCGTTTTGAGAGCGGACGCGGGCCAGAGGCGGACAAATGACGGGACACCGAAAGCGAGCGTTCCCCCGCGCGGAGACGTGATCCACGAGCACAAGCCGGCTCTGGCAGACCTCACCTCAGCGAGAGCCACCCGGCACCCCGAAGGTCCCGCCCCTCCTTCGTCCAGGGCCGCTCCCACGAACGGGCGCGAACCTTCTCGCATAGGCCGACGTCTTATCGCCTGATGGTTGCAAAGGCTTTGGAAGGAGCCCAATGTTCAAGCGAATGATCGCGTCCGGCTTAACCGCGGTGAGTATCGCCGCCCTGTCCACGGGAATGGTCGCGTCCCCGGCGCATGCGGACGTCGACTGCACTCCCGACACGTTCTACATGCTGCACGCGTCGAGCACCAACGACGGCACGCCCCTCGGCGAGTGTACGGAGGGGCACAACGTCACGTACCACATGGGTTTCGCCGTCGACCTCATCCGGGCCGGGAACAACAGTGGGTACCTCGTCCGGGAAAGTGACGGCAAGCACGTGCGCTTCAGCCCTTACCAGGAAAGGTATTTCGGTCCGGCTGGAGTAGTGTTCGAGGAAATCCACTTCAACTGACGTTCATGTGGCGGCGCTCCGCGCAACTCCCGCCGCCACATACCTCTCCCGTCTCGCCCCCGCAGTCTCCTGCCGTTGGGGTAGCTTTGCGGACCTTCGCAGGAAAAGGCTTCGGGCACAAAGACGCGGGAGGTCCACCTTGGACGCGGATGTCATCATCGTCGGGGCCGGGTTGGCCGGGCTTGTCGCGGCGCATGAGCTGACCGGCAAGGGGCGCAGTGTCGCGCTCGTCGACCAGGAGGGGCCGGCCAATCTCGGCGGTCAGGCGTACTGGTCGTTCGGCGGGCTGTTCCTGGTCGACACGCCTGAACAGCGGCGTCTCAAGGTGAAGGACTCCTTCGAGCTCGCATGGAGCGACTGGCAGGGCAGCGCGGGCTTCGACCGGCTGGACGACGAGGACATGTGGGCGGCCCGGTGGGCTCGCGCGTACGTCGAGTTCGCCGCGGGTGAGAAACGCTCCTGGCTGACCGAGCGCGGGATCAAGGTGACGCCGATCGTCGGCTGGGCCGAACGTGGAAGCCTCCGGGCGGATGGGCACGGGAACTCGGTGCCGCGCTTCCACGTCGCCTGGGGCACCGGGACGGGGGTGGTGGCTCCGTTCGTCGCGAGCCGCGCAGGAGGCCGCGGCGCGCGGGACGCTGACCTTCCACTACCGCCACCGGGTCGACGGGCTCGTCGTCCAGGACGGGACCGTCACCGGCGTACGCGGCGCCGTGCTGGCCGAGGACCCGGCGCCGCGCGGCGCGCCGACCAACCGGGAGGAGACCGGCGAGTTCGAGCTCACCGCGCAGGCCGTGATCCTCACCACCGGGGGCATCGGGGCCGACCACGAGATGGTCCGCCGCTACTGGCCCGAACGCATGGGCACCGCGCCGAAGAGCATGGTCACCGGAGTGCCGGCGTACGTGGACGGGCGGATGCTCGACATCAGCGCCGCCGCCGGCGTACGGCTGGTCAACCGGGACCGGATGTGGCACTACACCGAAGGCGTACAGAACTGGGACCCGATCTGGCCCGGTCACGGCATCCGCATCCTGCCCGGCCCCTCGTCCATGTGGTTCGACGCGCTCGGCCGGCGGCTGCCCGAGCCGTACCTGCCCGGCTACGACACCCTCGGCACGCTGAGGTACCTGCGCACCACCGAGGACCTCGCCGGACACGACCACTCCTGGTTCATCCTCACCCAGAAGATCATTGAGAAGGAGTTCGCGCTCTCCGGCTCCGAGCAGAACCCCGACCTCACCAGCGGCGACCGCAAGGCGGTGCTGCGCGAACGGCTACTGGCCAAGGGCGCCCCGGCGCCGGTGGACGCGTTCAAGAACCGCGGCGCGGACTTCCTCGTCGCCGCCACCCTGGAGGAACTGGTGGCGAAGATGAACACCCTGACCGACGAACCACTCCTGGACACGGCCACACTGCGCCGCCAGATCGAGGCCCGCGACCTGCAGATCGCCAACCCGTACAGCAAGGACGCCCAGGTCCAGGGCATCCGCAACGCACGCCGCTACCTGGGCGACCGCCTCAGCCGCGCCACCGCGCCGCACCGCATCCTCGACCCGCAGGCCGGGCCACTGATCGCGGTGAAACTGCACATTCTCACCCGCAAGTCCCTCGGCGGCATCCAGACCGACCTGGACTCACGCGCCCTGGGAGCCGACGGACAGCCGATCAGCGGACTGTACGCCGCCGGCGAGGTCGCCGGCTTCGGCGGTGGCGGCGTACACGGTTACAACGCGCTGGAAGGCACGTTCCTGGGAGGCTGCATATTCTCCGGCCGTACGGCCGGCCGGGCCGCTGCCGCCGCACTCGGCTGACAGAAGAGCAGAGGGCGCGGACCCGGTCCGGTCCGCGCCCTCTGGCCAGGATCAGCAGTCGGGGATGACGGTGCCGTTGTTGTCCTTGGCCTCGTCGTTGCCCCAGCGGGACAGGTAGTAGGCCGAGACGTACTGGTTCGCCGGCCCCACGTCCGGGTCGGTCCTGAGCCAGTAGTGGTTGTAGACGCTGGAGTTGCCGATCATGCGGCCCCACACCTTGCAGTACACATAGTTGGTGGCGGCGTACAGGGTGCCGGTCTGCGCGGTGCTGGTCGCCGAGGCGTACACCGCGGCGGTCGGGGCGGTGTCCACCCAGTACTTGGTCGTGCCCGGGGACGACGAGTTGAAGGTCACGGTGACGTAGCCGTTGTCGGTCATGCCGAGGGCGTCCCAGAACGTGCCGTCGGCGAGGTCGATCCCGGCCGGGTTCGCGACCTGGCGGCCGAACTCATCGTGCCCGCCGTTGTAGCCGTTCTGGTACGCCGCCTGGGCCTCCGGCAGGCCCACCGCGAGGTCGGTCCAGGACTCGCGCGGGGAGTCCCAGTAGTCGTCTTTGGTGTTCCACGGGCCGACGTCCCAGATCGGGTCGGTCTCGCAGCGGCTCCCGTTGCAGACCGTGACCTGGTAGGTGTGGCTACCGTTGGCGTCGAGCTGGCGCCGGGACGGCAGTGCGACGAAGTGGTCCCGGTTGGCGATGACGTGCCCGTTCGCCGTCGTACCGCCGACCAGCCCCTCGCGGGTCGCGTACACCCGGTAGGTGACCGCGGCCGCGGGCTGGAGCGTACGCGGCGCCGTCGCCGCACGCAGGCGCACCGCCGACACCGTGGGAGCGGCGCCGCTCATGGGTGCGGTGAGGGTGAGGCGTACCTGCACCTCGCCCACCGGGGTGGCGAAGGCGACGGGACGCCCGGCCGTGGCCGTGCTCCACTGACTCCATCTCCCGGCCGCGTCCATGCCGCGCACCTGGGTGTCGACGAGCGATCCGGCCGGATGACCGGCGGCGGTGTCGGCCGTCACCGCCGTGACGGTGCGCCCGAGCCGGATGCTCGGCGCGGTGTACGCGGCGTAGGACTGGCTCGCCGCTGCGGAGGAGGGGTGGAAATGCCGGTCACGGATGGTCAGCCGGTGGCCGGTCAGTGCGGTGTTGACCTGGTCGGGTGTCTTCGCCGTCAGGTCGGCGGACCAGGAGGTGGCGGGCCGCGCCTGTGCGGCGTGGGCGGTCCCCAGGAGCGGGACCAAGCTGGCGGTGAGGGCGGCGAGCGCGAGGGGGATGCGGCGCTTCGTCAATTGAGTTCCTCGAATCGGTCGGAGGACCTGGCGGGGTCTGGGCACGAGACGGCGCGCGGGTCCTGTACACGCTCGAGTCGGGTACGGGCCGGTCCGCGCGCCGGTATGCCGGGGGGATGAAAGGTGCAACCTTCCAAGAAATCGTTTTCCCGGACACCGTAGGACGGAATGGATCAAGTGGCTAGACTCTCGCCGTACGAGAGGGCGCGACCGAATGCGGCCACATGGGCGAGGTCTCGGGCGAAACGGCATAAGCCGACACCGAGGGTGCCGAGCCAATAGCGCGGCAGCGGGCTCTAATCTGCGGGTTCGGGCTTCAAGTCCCTCGCGGCACACCCAGCTGGACCTGGACGTTCTTAGTTCACCGGCACGCCGTCACGCTCGCCCGAGGCGCCCAGACGATCACTGCCGCTACCCCTCACCGTCCAAGCCGCGAGCCACCAACCAGTCCGCCCGCGTCATCGACACGACCGCCTCGGCATCACCGGCCGTCGTCCGTCGCATCGTGAACATCCCAGCGACGTCATGCGCCCGGCCGTCGCCTCGCCGCCCGTCGACGATTCCCGTATGAGTGCAGGTCACGCACACTCGCGTACGTACATCGCCGCAGGCCTGGGTCGTGGTCTCGGAGCTCCCCCGGGCGTACGCGCTCCGGCGAGGCCGGACTCGGCGTCTAGCGCTGGGCGTCCGCGACGTTCAGGAGTACGTCGACCAGGCGGTCGGCGGCATCCGGTCGGCCCGCTGCACGGGACCGCTCTGCCATCGCCGTACGCTGCGCCGGGTCGGTCAACAAGCCTTCGACGGTGGTCCGCAGCGACTCCGCGGTGGGGTCGTCGATCAGTGCCATCGCCGCACCCGTGTCCTGCAGGTGCCGGGCGTTGTGTGCCTGCTCGTTCCCGGCGGAGGTGGCCAGCGGGACCAGCACCGCGGCCTTGCCCAGAGCGGTCAGCTCCGCGATCGTGCCGGCGCCGCTGCGGGCGATGACGACGTCGGCGAGCGCGAGCACGTCCGGGAGCTCCGGGCCGACGAAGGCGGTCAGTAGGTAGCGGGCCGCCAGGTTCGCGTCGAGCGACGCGGTGTCTTGTCGCAGGGCGGCCAGGTTGTCCGGCCCGCATTGGTGGATGACGTTCGCACGCGCGAGCAGCCACGGCAGGATGCCGCGTACGAGGGTGTTGATCTGCGCTGATCCCTGGGCGCCGCCGGTCACGTAGACGGTTGGGAGGCTCCGGTCGAACGTGTCCAGCCCCAGCGACTTCACGGCCCTGTCGGGCTCGCCGGTCAGTACCTCGGGGCGTACCGGGTTGCCGGTCACCACGGCGGCGGCGCGGGCGACCTCGGGCAGCAGCTCCAGCGTCGACTCGGACGACACCGCGATGCGCGTCGCCCGCCCGGCGAGCGCCCGGTTCGCCAGGCCGAGGCGGACGGTCTGCTCATGGATCACCAGCGGGCGGCGGCACAACCTGGACGCCACTCCCACGGGGACGGCGACGTACCCGCCGGTGGCCAGTACGACGTCAGGCCGGAAAGATCGGACGATCCGGTACGCCTGAGCGATGCCGAGCGGCACCCGGATCATGTCCCGCACGTTCGCCGGGGACACCAGTTTCAGCGGGTTCGCCGAACGGCGGATCTTGCCGGTGACGACCTTGTCGAACGCGATCGCTTCAGCCGCCGCTACGCGCGACTCCAGACCGCCGTCCGTGCCGACCCACAGGACCTCCAGCGACCGGCCCGCGGTCGCGAGCCGGGCCTGCAGTGTCCGTACGGCGGTGAGGGCCGGGTAGGTGTGGCCGCCGGTCCCGCCGCCGGTGACGATCAGTCTGAGGTCCCGCCGCGGAACGAGCGGGCTCTGGTCGGTGTCGCTGTTCACGGAGATCGCCAATCTGGCTGTGCCCGGAGCGTTCGCCGCTGAGCGGGCTGGTCTGGTGCTCGTCGACGATACAGCCGCCCGCCACACACAACGAGCGCCTCGGTTTTACCGGCAATCGCGGTGACATTCGTACCTGACAGACGTGGAGGGATGAATCTGTCGACCGATCCGGATTCTCGCGATGCCTGAGAGCCGATGGGACGAGAGGATCAAAAGTGCTCGGATCGAAAAGTGTCGTTCTAGGTGTCACGGTGCTGGCCGGTGTGTGCGCCTCCGCGATTGCGGCACCGGCACACGCCAATGCCATTGACCGGAAGACCGGCGAAGGTCGAAACAGCCCCAGACCGTTGGCCTATTCATTTGAATGGGATGAAGGGACCAAGGCCTATGGTCCTGGCGAGAGCGACTGGCCCGCTACGTGCACCAACTCCGTTGGCGCGGACGTGTGCTATCAGCCTCATGGCGACTACATCTGGGTGTACGACGATCAGGCCGATGGCTACTCGGCGGTTGCGCGCTGGTACACGAGCTATGGTCGATGGGGGACCTGCCAGAATACATACACCGCGGGCGAGTGGGTGCTCTGCAACAAGGATTTCGCGGAAGGTGAAACGATCCATTTCACCGCCACCCAATACAGGTCATCGACCAATGAATACGTAGGAGATGAATCCCCGGAACAAAGTTCCGCCACGTGACCTGAGAAGACGGTTTCCGGCGACGGCGGCGGGTGGGCCGGCCCCCGCCGTCGCCGGACGGTCCGGTACGCCGACTGCGGTACAGGGCCGCAGGATCAGGTCAGCGTGACCATACCGTGAGGTGGGTGTAGAGCCCGTCCCCCGGCTTTCTGTGGTCGACCTTGACCAGGAACGTACGGCCCTCCGAGGTGGTCCCGCAGATCTGGCTTCCGGCCGACAGGCTGCCGGTCCCCTCCGAACCGTCGGACGTCACCGTCGTGGCGCACTGATCCCGGGTCGGTACCGAGTCGCTGGCCCATTCAGCCAGTTGCATTCCGGAGTCGGAGCCGACGGAGAACCCACCGCCGATCCATTCGTACTCTACGTTCTTGTTCTCGATGGACCTGGGCGGACGCACATCGAAAGAATATCCCGCATCCCCGTTGACCACGGGAAACTTCAGGGCGCCCGACCAGAATGTCTTGACCGCTTGTGAGTGTGTCGGTGTCGCGGCCGGGCCGGAGTCCCGGTCGGTCGGTGCGGCACCATGCTCGGCGGATCCTGGGCTCGGATGAGGCGATCCGGCCCCCTCGAGGGAGTGCCGAAACTTCGCCGGGCCGACTCCCCCGACGATCAGGCATAACCCGAAAGCGCCCAGAATGAGCGCACGGCCAAGTGGTATCTCCGGAAATTCTACCGGTCCCCACTTGAGCAGACCTCCGACGATCGCCGCGACAACGCAGATCACGCCAATGGTGACTATCGATTCGGTCATTTCGCCATCCTCAGCATGGTCTGCGACAAGTCGACAATGGCGGATTGTATACCGTCTAGGCCTTGTAATCGGCCTCGGCGAGAGTGGAGTGAGTGCGCCGACGTGACCGGCGCGAAGTCTGCGAAGCACGTAGGCGATCGCGCTCACGCTCCCGGTCGGCGAGGTCCGGCCTGACGACGGCGCGCTGGGCGCGCCCGGGCCGGAAGGAGCGTCTGTCATCCTCGGCGACGAGCGGGCGGTGACCTAGGGGCGGGCCGTACGCGCGCTCCGGCGTCTCCCCCATTCGAGCGAGTCGGCTCACGCCGTACGGGGAGGACCGGGCAGGTGGGTGAACATCACGCTGACGTGGTGCGAACCACCACGATTCCCGACCTCCGCGTCTCTGCCGAGCGACGACCCGCGCCTTGGACGGTCCGTGTCGCGCACCTGATCACGGTGATCGCCCTCCCGTCAGGGCTGTGGCGCGTCGCTCTGACCCTTGGCTTCTCCCTGGGCATCCACAGCGCCAACGGTGTCGACGCCACGGCGAGCGTGCGCGGCTGGGGAGCGGTGTCCATACTCGTTCTGACGCTCGTCTCCGAAGGGGTCGGCCTGCTCTCGCTGGGACTCGTACGGCCGTGGGGCGAGGTGGTTCCACGGCTGATACCTGTGATCGGCGGACGTCACCTGCCACCCGGCGCCGTGACCTCTCTGGCCGCCGTGGGCGCGGTCGCGCTGACGGGCATCTGGACCTTCGCCACGGTGAACTTCTTCGTCCTCACCGTCTTCCACACGACCGGACGGGGTTTCGTGTTCGCCAACGGCTGGTGGGAGGCTCTGCTGATCGCGTGCTACCTGCCCCTGTTGCTCTGGGGGCCGTTGCTCCTCGTCCTCACTTGCGCCTACTACCGCCGCCGTACGCGCCGCAGTTAGTCGCACTTGCGCAGGTGCGGGTGGTTAGGGTGGCGGCGTGGATCTTTCGGGGCTGGACCCGCACTTCAACCCGGTCGCCGTCGGCATCGCGGTCGTGCTGCTGCTGTACGCGGTGGCGTTCGAGCCGTTGTGGGGGCGGCGTGAGTTCGCGCGGCTGCGGGCCACTCGGGACACCGATCCCGGGGTGCTGGTGCGGATGTACCGGCTGAGCGTCGGGGCGCACTGGGTGTGGTCGGTGCTGGTCGTGGTCGCGGTCCTGGTGGCGCCGGGGGTGGGCGCGGCGGACGTCGGGGTCACGGCGCCGAAGGGTAGCGGGTTCGCGTACGGGCTGGCGGCGGCCGTCGTCGCCGGGCTCGGTGTGTCCGTGGTGATGATCCGGAATGCCGTGCGGAAGGGGCAGGAGCTGCCCGGGCAGGAGGCGATCGGTGCCTTGCTTCCCCGTACGGGACGTGAGCGTGGGTATGCGGGCATTGTCGCGGTCAGTGCGGGTGTGTGTGAGGAGTTGCTGTATCGGGGGTTGTTCATCGCCGCAGGGGTCGGGATCTTCGGGTTGCCGATGTGGGTGGCGGCGGTCCTGTCCGGGGTGATCTTCCTGGTCGCGCACATCTACCAGGGCATGCCGGCGTTGGTCGCCGTCGCGGCGGTGACCGTGCTGCTCACCGTGCTTTACGTGGCGTCGGGAAGTCTGCTGCTGCCGATCATCGTGCACATCCTGATCGACGTACGTGGCCTGCTGCTGGTCCCGGCCCCCGCCCGGAGCGTGCCGGACGCCCCTAGCGTGTGAGGCTCTCGTACAGGGCGTGGGTGCGCTGGGCGATCTGTGGCCAGGAGAAGTGCTCGACCGTACGCTCGCGGCCCGCCTTGCCCATGGCCGCCGCGCGCGCCGGGTCGGCGATCAGAACGTTCACGCGTTCGGCGAGATCGGAGACGAAGCGGTCCGGGTCGGCCGGGGTGCCGGTGCCGTCGGTGGTCTGCTCGATCGGGACCAGAAGGCCCGTCTCGCCGTCCGCGACGACCTCCGGGATGCCGCCCGTCGCGGTGGCGACCACGGGGGCCTCGCAGGCCATCGCCTCCAGGTTCACGATGCCCATCGGCTCGTAGATCGACGGGCAGGCGAACACGCTCGCGTGCGTCAGGATCTGTACGACCTCGGGCCGGGGCAGCATCCGCTCGATCCACACGATGCCGTCGCGTTCGGCGCGCAGACCGTCGACCAGCGAAGACACCTCAGCGGCGATCTCCGGAGTGTCCGGGGCTCCCGCGCACAGGACGAGCTGCACTGACGGGTCGAAGGAGCGGGCCGCGCGCAGCAGGTACGGCAGGCCCTTCTGGCGGGTGATGCGGCCGACGAACACCACGGACGGCCGGTCCGGGTCGATGCCGACCCGATCGAGCACCGACGTGCCGTGATCCGGGGCGTACTCCCCCGTGTCGATGCCGTTGTGCAGCACCGTGACCTTGGAAGGGTCGACGTCCGGATACGCGGCCAGCACATCACGGCGCATACCGGCCGACACGGCCACGATCGCGTCGGCGGCCAGGATCGCGGTCCGTTCGGACCAGGAGGAGATCGCGTAGCCGCCGCCGAGCTGCTCGGCCTTCCAGGGCCGCAACGGCTCCAGGCTGTGGGTCGTCACCACGTGCGGCACCCCGTGCAGGAGCTTGGCGACGTGGCCGGCCATGTTGGCGTACCAGGTGTGGCTGTGCACCACGTCGGCGCCCGCGCAGGCCGCCGCCATCTCCAGGTCGACGCCCAGCACCTGCAAGGCCGCGTTGGCGGTGTCGAGGCCGCCGGGTACGCGATAGGCGTCGACACCCGGTTCGTCCCGGTCCGCGCCGAAGCAGCGGACGCGGATGTCGGCGAGTTCTCGTAGCTCCCGCGCCAGGTATTCGACGTGGACGCCCGCTCCCCCGTACACGTCCGGCGGGTATTCACGGGTGAGCAGATCGACGCGCATGTTTGTAGATTAGTGCGAACCCTCCCGGTCCGGCCGTTTCAGGCACCTACAGGTGGATATCGTCTGATCATGGCGACGCCTGAGGTGCTGTCGATGGTGCTGGCCGGTGGCGAGGGCAAGCGGTTGATGCCCCTGACGGCCGATCGGGCCAAGCCGGCCGTGCCGTTCGGCGGCATGTACCGACTGATCGACTTCGTGCTGTCCAACCTGGCCAACGCCGGTTTCCTGCGGATCGTGGTGCTCACGCAGTACAAGAGCCACAGCCTGGACCGGCACGTCTCGCGTACCTGGCGGATGTCGACGCTGCTGGGCAACTACGTGACGCCGGTGCCCGCGCAGCAGCGCCTTGGCCCTCGGTGGTTCGCCGGGTCGGCCGACGCGATCCTGCAGAACTTCAACCTCATCGAGGACGACCGCCCGGACCACGTCGTCGTGTTCGGCGCCGACCACATCTACCGCATGGACCCGCGCCAGATGGTGGACCAGCACATCGAGTCCGGGGCCGGCGTGACCATCGCCGCGATCCGCCAGCCGCTGTCGCTCGCCGACCAGTTCGGGGTGATCGAGACGGCCGCGGACGGCCTGCGCGTGTCCGCCTTCCGCGAGAAGCCCAAGGACGCCGTCGGCCTGCCCGACGCCCCTGACCAGGTGTACGCCTCGATGGGCAACTACGTGTTCGACACGCGCGTGCTCCTGGACGTCGTGAAGGAGGACGCGCTCGACCCCACCAGCCGCCACGACGTCGGCGGTGACCTCATTCCGCGCCTGGTCGCGGCGGGCAAGGCCAACGTGTACGACTTCGCGGACAACCACGTGCCCGGCTCGACCGAACGCGACCGCGGCTACTGGCGCGACGTGGGCACGCTCGACGCCTTCTACGAGGCGCACATGGACCTGATCTCGGTGCACCCCGTCTTCAACCTCTACAACCGCAAGTGGCCGATCTACACCGGGTACGAGTCGCTGCCCCCGGCCAAGTTCGTGTTCAACGAGGACGGACGGCGCGGCTGCGCCATCGACTCGATGATCTCCCCCGGCGCCATCCTGTCCGGCGGGTCGGCGGAGCGCTCGATCCTGTCCCCCGACGTCCACCTGGACGGCGGCTCGTCGGTGTGCGACTCGGTGCTGATGGACGGCGTACGCGTGGGGCGCGGCGCCGTCGTCCGCCACGCCATCCTGGACAAGAACGTCGTCGTGCCCGACGGCGCGGAGATCGGTGTCGACCTGGAGCACGACCGCGCGCGGTTCACGGTGACCCCCAGCGGCGTACGCGTCGTGGAGAAGAACCAGATCATCACTCACTGAGCCGGGTGCACGCGCTGGTACAGGTGGCCTCCGACACGCGGAACGTCCAGCGCGGGTCGGCGGACGGGATCTCCACCTCGCCGTCGTTGTGCCAGGCGAACAGATGGTCGAAGCCGGACTCCCCCGGGCCGGAGATGAAGCCGTCCAGTGACATCGACGCGGACGTGATGACCGTCATGATCGTTCCCTTTCCTCAGCGTGAGCCGTCACCCCGTATCGACGTCACGCCGGGCGGGAACTCATCGAGGAAGATCAGACGGGGTCAGGGCGTACGGGCTCGCAGGCGAGGCGGTAGCCGCGTTTGACCACGGTCTCCACCAGGCCGTTGCGGCCCAGGCCCCGGCGCAGGCGGGCGACGGCCATCTCGACGGCGTGCTCGTCGGCCTGCGGGCGGCCGTTGAGAGGGCCGCCGGTGAGGGGGCGGCCGGGGAGCACGCCGCACAGTTCGGCGCGGGAGACGACGTAGCCGGGGCGGCGGGCCAGGGCCCGCAGGATCGCCATCGGGGCGGGGGCGATCGGGCGGAGCTGGCCGTCCAGGACGACGGCGTGGCCGCGCAGTTCCAGGGCGTGGCCGTGCACGGCGACCTGCCGGGCCCGGCGGATCGGCAGCTTGGCGGCGAGCGTACGGACCAGGGCGCCGAGCCGGGCTTCTTCGGGGTGGACGGTGGTCACGCCGCGCTCTTCCAGGAGGCCCGCGGTCTCCGGGCCGGCGCAGGCGGCCACGACCTGGGTACGCAGGGCGTTGAGCAGGGGTTCTTCCAGATCGTCGTCGGCGGCGACCGCGAGGGTCGCGGCGATCGCGGGCGGGTCGGTGAAGGTGATCGCGTCGACGGTGCCGGCCACCGCCTGCCCGACAAGGCGACGCAGCGGCGTGGGGTCGTCGGTGCGCGCCCAGCGGTACACCGGGACCTCGACGACGTCGGCTCCGGCGCGGCGCAGCGCGACGGCCAGGTGGGAGGTCGGCTCGCCGTAGAGCTGCACGGCGATCCGCCGGCCGTACAGGTCCTCCTCCAGGAGGTGGCGCAGGATCTCGTCGCCGCCTCCGGGTTCGGGTGACCAGGCCTCGGTCATGCCGGTGGAGCGTACGGCGGTGCGCGCCTTGGCGTCGTAGGTCAGGATCCGCGCGCGGCCCAGGCGTCCGGTGAGCTCGTCGCCCAGGCCCCAGCCGCCGGCCGTGTCCAGCCAGGCGCGGAACCCGGGGCCGGTCGTGACGATCATGTCGTCGACCGGCCGGGCGAGGATCGCCTTGGTGGCCTCCATCAGGCCCGCGTCGTCGGCGAGCGGCATGAGGCGTACGGCGGGCGCGTGCACCACGCGGGCGCCGCAGTTCTCCAGCAGACCTGCCAGCTCCTCGTGGTCACGTGCCGTCGTGACCCCGACCGTGAACCCGGCGAGTGGCTCCCCCTTCACGAACACACCTCCCAGCAGGACCGGCTTGACGCCGATCTTGACCACCGGCGGTTTCCACTCCGGGTCCGGATTGTTACCGCCGTGCTACAAGCGGCTCACATCGACACGCCGCCAGCAGACCGATATTTGACCGTTCGATCTAGAAGGACGTACGGTCGGGCCCGTGGCGAGGACCAAGGAGTTCGATCCGGACACCGCTTTGGGCAAAGCGCTGGAGCTGTTCTGGGAGCGCGGCTATGAGGCCACCTCGATGGCCGACCTCGTCGAGCGGCTCGGCGTCGCGCGCGCGAGCATCTACGCCACCTTCGGCGGCAAGCACGACCTGTACCTGAAGGCGCTGGAGCGCTACCTGGAGACCAGGGACGCCGGCGTCGTCGAGGCCCTGTCCCAGCCGGGCCCGGCACTGCCGGCGGTACGCGCCCTGGTCGCCGCCTACGTCCGTGATTCGGTCGATGACGAGCGCAGACGCGGCTGCATGGTGGTCAACGCGGCCGTCGAGCTGATGGCACGCGACCCCCAAGCCGCCCGCCGGGTCGAGTCGAGCTGGGACACCCTGGAGACCGCGCTGACCTCGGCGCTGACGCGTGCGCGCGCCCAGGGCGAGCTGGCCGAGGGCAAGGACCCGCGCGCGCTGGCGAGGTTCCTGCTCGTGCTGCTCCAGGGCGTGCGCGTGCTCGGCCGCGCCGAGCCCGACGCGGGACGGCTGCGCGATGCCGCAGAGCAGGCCCTGGCCCTCCTGGACTGAGCCCGCCCAAAGGGCGCGCTTTCGCATGCCCTCATACAAGAACGATCGATCTAGAAAGAGGAGAAATGACCGGACGCTTCAACGGCAGGACCGCGCTCATCACCGGCGGCGGCTCGGGCATCGGACGTGCGACGGCGCTCGCGTTCGCCCGCGAGGGCGCCACGGTGGTGGTCGCCGGGCGCCGGGCGGAGCCGCTCGCCGAGACCGTACGCCTCGCGGAGGCGGCCGGGGGCACGGCGAGCGCGGTCACCGCCGACGTGTCGCGGCCCGCCGACGTCGAACGCCTCGTCCGGGCCACGGCCGAGCGGCACGGCGGGCTGCACATCGCCTTCAACAACGCCGCCGTCCTGGCCGCCGGGCCCGTGACCGGCCTGGACGAGGCCACCTGGGAGGCGATGGTCGCCACCAACCTCACCGGGGTATGGCTGTCGATGCGGCACGAGCTGGCGCACATGCGGGCCGCCGGCGGCGGAGTGATCATCAACACGGCGTCCATCGGCGTCAGCGCCGTGCCGGGCCTGGGCGCCTACGGCGCGACGAAGGCCGCCGTCGTCGCACTGTCGAAGGCCGCCGCGCGCGAGGCCGCGCCCGACGGCGTACGGGTCAACGTGGTCAGCCCCGGCCCGATCGCCACCGCCATGTCGATGCGGCCCGGCGAGACCGAGGAGGATCGCGCGGTCCGGGTCGGCGAGAGGGTCCCGATCGGCCGGGTCGGGTTGCCCGAGGAGGTGGCGGCGGCCGTACTCTGGCTCGCCTCCGCCGAGGCGGCCTTCGTCACCGGCCACGAGCTGACCGTCGACGGCGGCGCGACGGCCTGACCCGAACTCTTCGCGATCTCCGGTCGTCCCATCAGGCATGGGGAGCGGAAAACAGGTACCGACATGAGCCAGCCTGCCCGATATCGGGCAGAAAAGTTGGCTTTGGGCGCCTGGAACCGTCAGGATCGAACCTATGGCCACTCCGCCGTACGACGATCTCGTCGCCCACCTGAGCCACACCAGCCCGCTGAGTCCGGGCGAGGCGGCACGCGTGGTCGCCGACGTCCTCGCGTACTTCGCCGAGACCGCCGAGGACTTCGTCCGCCGGCGGCACACCGAGCTCAAAGCCCGGGGCCTGACCAACGACCAGATCTTCGAGCGCGTCGCGGCCGAGCTGCCGCTACGGCGGGTCGCCCCGCCGGAGCTGTCCCTGCGCCAGCTTCGCCGCGTCGTCTACGGATGAGGAGTCCAATATGTGCGGAATCGTCGCCTACGTCGGCCCGAAGGACGCCGTCCCGATCCTCACGGAGGGGCTCGCCCGCCTGGAGTACCGCGGGTACGACTCGGCGGGCATCGCGGTCCTCGGCCGCTCCGGTGACCTGCGGGTCCGCAAGGCCAAGGGCCGCGTCGCGGACATGACCGCCGGGATGCCCGCGCGGCTCAAGGGCGGCCCCGGCATCGGCCACACCCGGTGGGCGACGCACGGCGAGCCCAGCGACGGCAACGCCCACCCGCACGTCGCCGAAGGCGTCGCGGTCGTGCACAACGGCATCATCGAGAACGCCGACGAGCTGCGCGCCAAGCTGGAGGCCGACGGCGTCGTCCTGCACTCCGAGACCGACAGCGAGGTCCTGCCGCACCTGATCGCGCGCTCCTCGGCGGCCGAGCTGGAGGACGCCGTACGCGAGGCGCTGTCCCAGATCGTCGGCACGTACGGCATCGCGGTCGTCGACACCCGCCACCCCGGCGTGCTCGTCGTCGCGCGCAACGGCAGCCCGGTCGTGCTCGGCATCGGCGAGAAGGAGATGTTCGCCGCCTCCGACGTCGCGGCGCTGGTCCGCTACACCCGCCAGGTCGTGCACCTGGACGACGGCGAGCTGGCCACCCTGCGCGCGGACGGGTTCCGCACCTCCACGCTCGACGCGCGTACGACGCAGAAGGAGCCGTCCGTCATCGAGGCCGACGAGGCCTCCTACGACGCCGACGGCTACGCGCACTTCATGCTGAAGGAGATCCACGAGCAGCCCGCCGCGGTCGAGCGCGCGCTGCGCGGCCGCCTGGACGCCCGGTTCCACACCGCGCACCTGGGCGGCCTGGACCTGGACCCGCGCGAGGCCCGTGAGGTGCGGCGGGTGAAGATCCTCGGCTGCGGCTCCGCGTACTACGCCGGGCAGGTCGGCGCGCAGCTCATCGAGGAGCTGGCCCGGATCCCCGCCGACGCCGAACCCGCGTCGGAGTTCCGCTACCGCAACCCGGTCGTCGAGGCCGACACGCTCTACATCGCGGTCAGCCAGTCCGGCGAGACCTACGACACGCTCGCCGCCGTACAGGAGCTCAAGCGCAAGGGCGGGCGGGTGCTGGGCGTGGTCAACGCCGTCGGCAGCGCGATCGCCCGCGAGTGCGACGGCGGGGTGTACCTGCACGCCGGGCCGGAGACCGCGGTCGCCTCGACCAAGGCCTACACCTCGACGGCCGTGGTGTTCGGGCTGCTCGCCCTGCACCTGGGCCGGATACACGACCTGTCGCCCGCCGACGGGCGGCGCATCGCCGACGGCCTGCGGGCGCTGCCCGCCCAGATCGAGGAGATCCTGAAGCAGGGCGACCGGATCGCCGAGATCGCGGCGGACTTCGCGCAGTACCGCAGCATGCTGTTCATCGGCCGGGTACGCGGCTGGCCGGTGGCGCGTGAGAGCGCACAGAAGCTCAAGGAGGTCTCCTACGTCCACGCCGAGGCCTATCCGGCGAGCGAGCTCAAGCACGGCCCGCTGGCGCTGGTCAGCCCCGAGCTGCCGGCGGTCGCGATCGTGCCCGACGACGAGCTGCTGGACAAGAACCTCTCGACGCTGGGCGAGATCCGCGCGCGGCGCGGGCGGGTGCTGACGATCGGCCATCGCGCGCTCGGCGACGACTCCATCGTGATCCCGAAGAACGAGCCGGAGCTGGACCCGATCCTGCTGCCGATCCCGTTGCAGTTGCTGGCCTACCACGCGGCCGTCGCGCTGGGCCACGACGTCGACAAGCCGCGGAACCTGGCCAAGAGCGTGACGGTGGAGTGATCAGGCCGCCGTGTCGCGCAGGATCTGGGTGAGGAACTCCCCGTTGGAGGAGGTCTCGCGCAGCTTGCCGGTCAGCAGCTCGGCGGCCTCCTGCGGGCCGAGGGCGAGCAGCACGCGGCGCAGCCGCCCGACGATCTCCAGCTCCTCGCGGGACATGATGAGGTCGTCGCGGCGGGTGCCGGAGGACGCGACGTCGACGGCGGGGTAGACACGCTTGTCGGCGAGGTCGCGGCGGAGCCGCAGCTCCATGTTCCCGGTGCCCTTGAACTCCTCGAAGAAGACCTCGTCCATCCGCGAACCGGTCTCGACCAGCACGGACGCGAGGATGGTCAGCGAGCCGCCGTCCTCGATGTTGCGGGCGGCGCCGAGGAACCGGCGCGGCGGGTGGATCGCGGTCGTGGCCACACCGCCGGCGAGGATGCGGCTGCTGGAGGGCGCCTCGATGTTGTACGCCCGGCCGAGCCGGGTGATGGAGTCGAGGATGACGACGACGTCGCGGCCGAGTTCGACGAGGCGCTTGGCGCGCTCGATGGCGAGCTCGGCCAGCGCGACGTGGTCGCCGGAGGGCCGGTCGAAGGTCGAGTGGACGACCTCGGCGTCGACGGACCGCCGCATGTCGGTGACCTCTTCGGGGCGCTCGTCGACGAGCACCACCATGACGTGGCATTCAGGGTTGTTCGCCCGGATCGCCTTTGCCATCGCCTGCAGAATCATCGTCTTTCCCGCCTTGGGCGGTGCGACGATGAGCCCGCGCTGCCCTTTTCCGATGGGCGCGACGAGGTCGATGAGGCGGCCCGTCAGGTCGTTTCCGCGGGTTTCCAGGTGCAGGCGTTCCTGCGGGTACAGCGGCGTCAGGTCGGCGAAATCCGGCCGCGCGCGTGCCTTTTCCGGCGCCAGGCCGTTGATCTTTTCGAGCCGGGTGAGCGTGCGGAACTTCTCGCGCCGGTTCCCCGGGCGCGGGCTACGCGCGGCGCCTTCGACGAGGTCGCCGGGGCGCAGCCCGTACTTGGTGACCTGGGCGAGTGAGAGATAGGTGTCGTCCGGTCCGGGCAGGTAGCCCGAGGTCCGCACGAACGCGTGGTTGTCGCCGATGTCGAGCACGCCCGACACCGGGATCGGCGGGTCGTCGTCAGCCGGCGCGCGGGGCGCCACCGGCGACTCGGTGGTGATGGTGGTCATGAGGGGTCCTTTCGGGGCACGCGAAATACAGTGCGCGTGCCGCGCGAGAAATGAGTCCGGGGACGGTGACGTCTACCTCGGAATGAATGGAACGCCAACTCGCAGATCGAGCGGCGAGGGGAAAGCGCCTATCCGGCGAGCGGAATCCTCGGCACTGAGTGCAACGTATATCAGCGTACCCGAATTCCGCCAGCGCGACACGTCCTCACTCTCGCGGGGGAGGTCCGTGACGGGGTGGTCTGTCAGGATCTGGGGCGTGAACCCCGTGGTCCGCCCGCTGATCAGCGTCACCACCTACCGCCGCTGGACCTTCCTGCTCGGCGGCACGGCGCTGCTCGTCCCGTACCTGCTCATCTACGCCGGCCTCCTGCAGATCATGGGCAACGCGGACCGGGGGTCGCCGGGCGAGCTGGTCGACGTCGCCGTCATGCTGCTGCTGTACGTCGCGGTCTCCAGCGCGGTCGCCTTCATCCCGGCGGTCCGCATCCTCAGCCGGACGGCCGCCGAGACGCTGCTCGGCGTGGACCTTCCCGAAGAGACACCCGAGGGCCTGCGTTCGTGGCGGTCGCGCCGCCGCACCGCCGTTTGGTGGCTCCTCCATCTCGGGCTCGGCGGCGGCACCGGGTTCGCCGCCCTCCTCGGCCTGCCGGTGGTGATCTTCCTGCTCGAGTCCCCGTTCAGGACCCCCGACGAGAGCCGGCGCTACCTCGGCCAGGAGCTGAACCTGCCCGCGGGCTGGGCCGTGGCGGCGGGCCTACTCCTGCCGCCCGCCGCCATCTACGCGGGCGCCGCCGTCGGCGCGCTGCTGGCGCGGATCGCGCCGGCGCTGCTCGGCCCCTCCCCCGCCGACCGGCTCGCCCAGCTCGAGCGCCGCACCGAGCAGCTCATGGAGCGCAACCGGCTCGCCCGCGAACTGCACGACTCCGTCGGCCACGCCCTGACGGTCACGACGCTCCAGGCGGGCGCGGCGATCCGGGTGCTCGACACCGACCCGGAGTTCGCACGGCGCGCGCTGTCGGCGATCGAGGAGGCGGGGCGTACGGCGCTGGAGGACCTGGACCACGTGCTCGGCGTGCTGCGCGACGACCCGGGCGCGAAGACCCCGCAGCGTACGCTCGCCGACCTCGGCGCGCTGTTCGACAAGACCCGCTCGGCCGGAGTGGAGGTGCACGCCGACATCGGCCCGACCGACCGGGTACCGCCGGTCGTGTCGCGCGAGGCGTATCGGATCGTGCAGGAAGGCCTCACCAACGCGCTCCGCCACGCGGGCAAGGTGCCCGTGACCGTACGCCTCGCGGTGCTGCCCGGCCGGTTCGAACTCGAGATGACCAACCCCGGCGGCGAGGTCGCGGCGGCGCGCGCGGGCGGCGGGCGCGGCCTGCGCGGCATACGTGAGCGCGTCACGATCCTCGGCGGCCGGATGAGCGCCGGCGGCGAGGACGGCGGCTGGCGGGTCCAGGTCACCATCCCGATGACCACCGAACAGGGAAAGGTGAGCCGGTGACAAGCGTCCTGATCGTCGACGACGAGGAGCTCATACGTACGGGCCTGCGGGCCATCATCGGCGCGGAGCCGGAGTTCACGGTGGTCGGCGAGGCCGCCGACGGCGCGGAGGTCCTGCCGCTGGTCCGCAGGCTGAGGCCCGACGTGGTGATGATGGACGTCCGCATGCCCGCCGTCGACGGCATCCAGGCGACCAGGAACATCCTCGCCGCGGTCACCGACCCGCCGCGCGTCCTGGTCATCACGACGTTCGAGAACGACGACTACGTGTACGAGGCGCTGCGCGCGGGCGCCAGCGGCTTCCTGCTCAAGCGCGCACGCCCGCAGGAGATCGTGCAGGCCCTGCGCACGGTCGCGCTCAGCGACTCGCTGCTGTTCCCCACCGCGATCCGGACCCTGGCGGCCCGGCACGGCACCGGCCGCGGCGCCGACCGGCTACGGCGCGCGAAGCTGACCGAACGCGAGGGCGAGGTCCTGGAACTGATGGCCAAGGGGCTGTCCAACGCCGAGATCGCCGCCGGGCTCGTGGTGAGCGTCGAGACGGTGAAGACGCACGTGGGCAACCTGCTCGCCAAGCTCCAGGCCCGCGACCGTACGCAGGCCGTGATCGCCGCGTACGAGTCGGGCTTCGTCAGCCCTGCCTGACCTTCAGCGACGAGGCGTAGACGTCGACGTACTCCTGGCCGGACAGCGCCTGGATGGCCGCGACGACCTCGTCGGTGGTCTTGCGCAGGTCGCTGTCGCCGGGGAACTTCAGCGGCTCGCCGAACCGGATCTGCACCCGGGTGACCTTCTTCGGCTTGGGGAACCGGTGCCCGCGCGGCTGGATGACGTCGGTGTTGACGAGCGCCACCGGGACGACCGGGGCGCCGGACTCCACGGCCAGCCGGGCGACACCGGTCTTGCCACGGTAGAGCCGCCCGTCGGGCGAGCGGGTTCCCTCGGGGTAGATGCCGAACAGCCGGCCCTCGTCGAGTACCCGCAGCGCGGTGCCGAGCGCGTCGGAGGCCTGCGACCCGCCGCGCCGGTCGACCGGGATCGTGCCGACGCCGCGGAAGAACGCCGCCATCAGCCGGCCCTTGATGCCCTTACGCACGAAGTAGTCGTCCTTGCCGATGAACACCAGCTGTCCGGGCACCATGAGCGGGAGGAACAGCGAGTCGCTGAACGACAGGTGGTTCGCAGCGATGATCGCCGGGCCGGAGGGCACCTTCCCGATCACCTTCGGCCGGAAGACGGCTTTCAGCATGGGGCCCAGCAGCACATGCTTGAGGAACCAGAAGAACAACGGTCACCCTTCCACTAAGTGTCCGACAGTCTGACGCGTCACCCGCTCCGGCGTCGGTGCATACGGGGGACAAGAAACAGTCAACGGTTCTTGTATCGCACCGGCACTTGACGCGCACGCCAAGGCCGATCATGGACAGAACGGCGAGCGGGCCGCGGTACCGCCGAAACGGCCGGAACGGCACGCGCCGGCCTTCGATTCGGGATGATCATCGAGGGGTGGATCCCCGTTACGGTCGAACACGTCTCAGTGAGAAAGTCCCGCCGAGGAGATACCTGTGCAGCCCCCGCAGCCGTACTTCCCGCCCGCGCCGCCGCCCCGGCGCGGCAACCTGCCGCTCGTCCTCGCGCTCGTCGTGCTCGGCGCCGTACTCGTGGTGCTCGCCGCGATCGTCGCCGTCGTACTGGCACAGCGCAAGACCACTCCCCCGGGCGCGCTGAAGACGTCGTTGCAGTTCCGCGAGGTCACCACGACGACGCCCTCGGCCTGTACGGGCGGCGGCGTCACCTCCGTCGACGGCGACGCCTGCTACCAGCTCGCCGGCGGGATGACGGTGACGCGGGTGAAGGAGATCAAGCTGGTGCCGCCCGACGCGGCGCACGGCGGCCTCACCTACTCCGTCGAGATCGCGCTGCTGCCCGCCGACGCCGGGCGCCTGGGCACGCTCACCGCCGACGCCGCGCGGCAGCGGACGCCGCGCAACCAGCTGGCCATCGTCGTCGGCGGGAAGGTGATCTCGGCTCCCGCCGTGCAAGAGCCGATCACCGGCGGCACGCTGGAGATCGCCGGGGACTTCAGCAAGGCGAAGGCACAGCGCTACATCGACCTGATGGAGGGCTGACCGCTCACCCGGCGCGTACGCCGATCGCGACGAGCGCCCCGGCCAGCGCGGTGCACGCCGCGAAGACCAGGGCGTCGCGCGCGCCCGCGACCAGGTCCGGCGTGGAGGTCGCGATGGCGACCACCACGGCCACCCCGACCGAGGCGCCGACGTAGCGCGCGGTGTTGTTCGCGCCCGAGCCCATCGCGGCGCGCCCCGGCGGCACGCTCTCCACCGCCATGCGGGCGAGGGCGGCGTTCAGCAGGCCGCTGCCGATCCCGCTGACGACCAGGCCCGGCGCCAGCCGCCACCAGCCCCACCCGGCGGACAGCCCGAGCATCGCCAGGAACCCGGCCGCGCACAGCACCAGGCCCACCGCGATGAGGTGACGCGGCCGTACGGCGAGGTGGCGTACCTGGAGCGACACCGCGAACGCGACACCGGCCCACAACGTCAGGACGGCCCCGGCGGCCAGCGGCGACTCGCCCATCACCCGGCCGACGATGGTCGGCAGGAAGCTCATCATCCCGATCGCGGCGGCGCCGGTGAAGAACGCGCCGGAGACCGACACGACGAAGTCCGGGCGGCGGAACAACGTGAGGTCCAGCATCGGCTCGCGGGACCGCAGCTCGGCCACGGCGAAGGCGGCCAGCAGCACGGCCGCGGCCACGAACAGGACCGCCACCTGCGGCCGCGCCCAGCCGCCACGGCACAGCGTGATCCCGCCGAGCAGAGCGGCCAGGCCCGCCCCGAACGTCAGCACACCGGGCACGTCGGGGCGCCGGGGCCGCTCGGCCTTCGACTCCGCCAGCGTGACGCGCGCCGCGACGGCGAGGACCGCCGACGCCACCGCGGCGAGCACGTACCAGGCCCGCCAGTTCCCCAGAGCGGCCGACGCCTCCGGGCCCAGGGCGATGCCGAGCCCCAGCATCGCGCCCCACACGCCGGTCGCCCGCGCGCGTGCCGGGCCGGCGAGGAAGGCGTGGCCGAGGAGGCCGAGGCCCGCCGCGAGCACGGCCGCCGTCGCGCCGCCCTGGACGACGCGGCCGAGGACGAACACCAGCGTCGTCGGCGCGGCGGCGCAGGCGAGGCTGGAGACCGCGAGCGCCGTGGCGCCGGCGGCGAAGACCCGGCGGCGGCCGTGGTCGTCGGCCAGGCTGCCCGCGATCAGGAGCAGTACGGCGGCGCCGACGGCGATCCCGTTGAGCAGCCACGTCTGCCCGCCCGTGCCCGCGCCGAGGTCACGCGCCATCGCGGGCAGCGTCGAGGCGGTCGCGTTGTAGTTCATCAGGGCGAGCATCGTCGCCGCCGCCACGACCGGGAGAGTCGCCCGGTCGACGCGTTCCGCCACCGCTGTGGCCGTCATCGCCGCTCCTTAGGTTCATTGAACGAACCTTCACAGTAACAGCGTTAGTTCAATGAATGAACCCGATGGATAGACTTGTCCGCATGGCACTCGGCAAGGACTACGAACGGCAGGACTGCTCGCTGGCACGCGCCCTGGAACTCCTCGGCGAGCGCTGGACCCTGCTGATCGTCCGCGACGCCTTCTACGGGGTACGCCGCTACAACGACTTCCTCACCCACCTCGACGTCCCGCGCGCGGTACTCGCCACCCGCCTGCAGGCGCTGGTCGACGCCGAGGTGCTGGACCGCCGCCCGTACCAGGACAACCCCGTGCGGCACGAGTACGTCCTGACCGAACGCGGCCGTGGCCTGTGGCCCGCGCTCAACGCCCTGAGCCACTGGGGCGCCGAGCACCTGTCGCCCTCCGGCCCGACGCGCGTCTTCGCGCACGCGACCTGCGGCGCGCCGATCGGCCGTACCGGCGTGTGCCCTGACTGCGGCGAGTACGCCGAACCGGACGAGCTGGAGGTACGCCCGGGTCCCGGCGCCGGCCGCCCGTACCGCGACGACCCCGTGTCCCGCGCCCTCCGCACCCCTCATCGCATCCTGGAGCCGCTCCCCTAGGCGCCGAGCCGGGCGGCGGATTCGGTGAGGCCTTCGAGGAGTTTCGCGACGTCGTGGTGGAGCAGGCGGCCGTCGCGCTTGACGACGCGTCCGGCGACCAGGACGGTGTCGACGGCGGCCGTGCCGGCGGACAGCACGATGGCGCCGATCGGGTCGTGCGCCGGGGCCATGGCGAGGGTGTCCGTGCGCAGCAGCACGAGGTCGGCCTGTTTGCCCGGGCGCAACGAGCCGGTGACGTCGGCCAGGTTCGCGACCTCCGCGCCCTCGATCGTGGCCATGCGCAGCGCGTCGCGCGTCGTGAAGCCCATGCCTCCCCGCGCACGCTCCAGCGTGTACGCGGCGCGCATCAGGGCGAACATGTCGCCCGGCCCGCTCGTGACGGTGTCGGCGCCAAGCGCCGTGGGCAGCCCGGCCGCGCGCGCCCGGCCCGTCGCGGGGTACCCGATGCCCAGCTCCGCCTCGATGACCGGTGAGACCGAGGCGGTGCCGCCGCTGCCCGCGATCTCCTTGAGGGCCTCGTCGGTGTAGTCGTTCGGGTGGACGTAGGTCGTACGCGGGCCCAGCAGCCCGTGGGCCCGCAGGAACGCCAGGCCCCGCTCGGCGCTCTCGGCGCCGTGGCCGCCCATGTGCACGGTGACCGGCAGGTCGAGGTCACGGGCCAGCCGCCACTCGTGGAGCGCGACGTCCTCGCCGGCGATCTCCGGGCCGAGCGCGGCGACCGCCATCGACAGCAGCGGGTCCGACCCGTCGACCTCACGGCGGACGCGCCGCCCTTCCCGGGCCAGCCCGTCAGGCGCCCCCGCATGGCAGTAGCCGAAGACCGCGCGGATGCCGGAGCTCCGCAGCGCCTCGACCGCCGCCTCGGTGTGCGCGGGCGTGAGCTGGATGTGCGACCAGTCGACCAGCGTCGTGATCCCGGCGTCGAGGCATTCGAGCGCGCCGGCGAGGTTCCCCGCGTACACGTCGTCCGGCCGGTGGCGCGGGGCCAGCTCGCCGAGGACGCGGGCGAGGTACCCGGCGAAGGAGATATCGGGCGCGACGGCACGGATGCCCGCCTGCCAGGTGTGCCGGTGGGTGTCGACGAACCCGGGCAGCACGATGCGCCCGGCCGCGTCGATCACCTCCGTCGCGTTCGTCGCGGGCAGGCCGGTGCCGAGCGCGGCGATCCGGCCGTCCTCGACGAGCAGGTCGGTGTGGCCGGTGACGGCGGGGACGGGGTCGGTGTCGACGACGACACCGCCGCGGATGAGGAGGGAGGTCATGGCGGGAACCTTAGTTAAAAGCTTTTTAGAAAGCAATATCGAATGAAGTAGTCTTCGGCGAGTGCATGACGACGCGACACGCGACGAGGTCGACGCCCTGGTCCCCTCGTGGGCGGGCCTGCCGTCCTCACTGGTCGCGAGCCTGGAACTCAGCAAGCGGATCTCACGGATCGGCGGCGTCTTCGAGCAGGCGATCAAGGCGGAGATGAGTGAGCTCGGCCTGACGTACGCGGAGTTCGACGTACTCGTGGCCCTGCACCGGACCGGTGCCCCGTACCGCCTCAAACCGAGCGACCTGACCCGCGCGCTCTTCCTGACCTCGGGCGGAACGAGCAACGTCCTGCAACGCCTCACGACGGCGGGCTACGTCGAACGCGAAGCCCACCCGGACGACGCCCGGAGCCGGTGGGTCCGCCTCACCGAGGAGGGCCGCCGGCTCGCCGAGACGGCCCTGGAAGCCTCAGGCCGGGCGCACACGGAGGTCCTGGCCGGCGTCCCGGAGGAGACGATCCGCGATGCCGCCGACGCCCTCCGCGAGGTCCTCACCATCATCGGCCGCCGACGCGTGCGTTAGGGCTTAGGGAGTCCAGTCCGGGGTGCGGCCGGAGGCGCGGAGGATGGCGGTCCAGCGGTCGCCGCCCTTCGGCATCGGCAGGTGGGGGACGCCGGTGCGCCAGGCGGCCTCGATGACGTCCGGGCGGCTGGGGCTGTGGTCCTTGTCGAGCGCGCGGGCGAGGTCCCAGGCGTGCAGGTGCCACTCGATGCACACCGCGCCCGCGTAGTCGCCGGCCGTCAGTCTCGTGCCCCGGTAGGAAAGATACGGCTCGTCCCAGGCGTCCGGCAGGCGGTCGGCGTACGCCTCGGCCGACACCGCGAACGCGACGATGTGCTCACGGCCCGTCTGCGGGGGCAGCACTGCCAGCTCGGCGGCGTTCTGGCGGGACAACTGGCGTACGAGCAGCGCGGCGGGGGCGTCCTGGGCGAACAGGCCGGACAGGCGGCTGCTGGGCGCGTCATTGAGGTACTCGTGGAAGTTCTCCGCGACGCAGCGGAGGTGGCCGGCCAGGTCGAGGGCGTCCCACTCCGGGCAGGGCGTCGGGACGGACCAGTCGGAGAAGTGCGCGGCCAGCTCACAGATCGCGACGACACCCTCTCTGCACGCATCGAGAAGGTGACGCCGGTCGGGCGGCGTGCGCTCCAAGTGTTCCCCCCGGACAGAGCACTTCCTGCTGCTCGCTTCGCCGCGAGCGGACCGGGCGCTGCCGCCCGCGACGACTCTCTGAGTCGGTAAGAGTCTCAGAGTCGGGCGGCCCATGCCACTACGGACCCTCCGTGTTCACGCTGGTCGCGCAGGTCCGTACGGGTTCGGTGACCCCTGGCGGGCGATTCATGGGCAAGTGCGCACGAGACGATCAACATCAGTGCCAAGTGTGCCCATCGCGACCATGCGCGCACCGACCGGTCACCACGCTGATGACCGGAAGCACGCGAACGATTTACGTGACGGCGCCCGACGAGGCGCCGCCGCGTTGTCAGGCAGCGACGTTCGGGTTGGTGCGGAACGTCAGCTTGTGCGCCTCGCGCAGCGTGCGCAGACGGTCGGCCTCGTCGGTGTACGGGCGGACCGACGGCTTGGCGCGCGCCTTGCGCGCGGCGATCTGCGCGGCGCGGCGCTGCTTGGCGTCGCCGTGCTCGACGGTCTTCGGCCCCATCGCGACCTGCTCCGCGGCGTCGGCCGAGGCGATCGCGTCGAGGAGCGCGCGGTCGTAGTCGATGGCCAGCTCGCGGACGTCTTCGTAGGACCGGCGCTCGGCCTGGGCCGCGCGCAGCCGCCCGTCGGCCTCCTGCGCGGCGGCGAGCCTGTCGCCGAGTCCGGCCGCGAGCTCCTTGGCGGCGGCGAAGCGCTCGGCGGCCTCCGCGTTCACCTTGCGACCCAGGCTCATGACGGCTCCCCTTCTGTCGTTACGTTCGCAGCCAAGAGTAGGGGGTCCGGAGCGGCGACACGCGCCCGGGGACACTTTCGGGTCCCCACCTTTACACAGTAAGGTGCGATCATGTCACGCGCGCCGCTCACCCGTGAGCTGATCATCGAGACCGCACTCCACCTCATCGACGGCCAGGGCCTCGGCCGTTTGACCATGCGCCGTCTCGGTGACGCCCTCGAGGTCGAGGCGATGGCGATCTACCACCACCTCCCCCACGGCAAGGAACAGCTCCTCGAACAGCTGATCTCCCACGTCGCCGCGATCCCGGTGCCGCCTGGCGCGGGCGACGAACGCGAACGCCTGCGGGCCTGGGCCGGCGCGTACCGGGAGCGGCTGCTCGACCACGCCGGCGTGATGCCGCTGATCGTCACCCGGCGCAACCCGGCCGCGCTGATGACCACCACCGTCTCGGTCCAGCACCTGCTGCGGGAGGCCGGGCTCACCGAGGCCGACGCCTCGGTCGGCGCGCACACGCTGCTCTCCTACCTGCTCGGCGAGGTCGCACTGGAGGCGCGCGAGGAGCCGTCGCCGCCCGACGGCGTCGACCCGGCGGCGCGCTTCCACGCGGGCCTCGACCGGCTGCTCACCGCCGTCATGTGACCACCAACCGCTACGACGACACGGTCGTGCTCCTGCACGAGATGACCGGCGAGGGCGGCATGGAGTCGCCGCGCACCCGCTCGTACTCCGGCGGCTACACGCTCGCCGACATCGGGCCGGACGGGGTCGAGACGACCTCGTGCCCGCCCCCTCGAACCGCGCGCCCGTCCGGCACGTCATAAGGAGTGTGACGCGCGAACGAGGCCCTCCCCACGGGAGGTACCGCCCCCTGACGGACATGGGACCGCCGGGCTCCGAAACGACGCGATCATTCCAACTATGTCGCGATAGCCGTTCTTTGGCGGTTATGGATGCGCGCGCGAGACCATAAGCCGTAAAGTGATCTCCGTCACGGGGTCAGAGCGCGATGCAGGGGAGCCAGCGGAAAAACCGCCCGTCAGGGCTATGTTCCCGCGAAGTGAACCGCAGGACACTAGGACACTGCATTAGTGACATAGACAACACCACAACGACGAGTAGTTGAGACCGGAGGCACACGATGTGCCAACACCAGCCCGCCTGCCCCACGGCGACAGAATCCGACCGTGAGGCGGCCCGCACCGTGACCAGCCACCCTGAACAAGGGTGGAGCCTTCTCTGCAACGGCATCGTGCTGTTCGACGACACGGGCGAGCTGCTCCCCGACGGGGAGATCATCGCTCCGCACCGCCCCACCGACCTGCGCGCCTCCACCGCTGCCTGACCGGTCCTCGAAAAGGACTAGTCCTTTTTGATGATCACCCCGGGGGAGTCATCCCTCAGCGCTCCACCTACGGAGCCACTCGGCCGCTACGAGACCCACGGCGGACGGGTTCCTCCCCAGATCGTGTCTTTCCCCCGGCAGGACGTGAACATGGGTCACGTCCGCCGGATCCGGGACCCCGAACGGATCACGGTCGCCATTGACGACCACGACCTCCACGCCGGCGTCCCGTAGCTCGCCCACCCTCGACTTGTCCGGCTTCTTCGGCGGTCGCAGCGGAAACGCCAGCGCGAGCACCCCGCGAGCACCGGCCTTCAGCGCCGTACGGCACGCCACCCGCGCCCCGTTGCTCCGCCCGCACTGGATCAGCGGCACCCCGGCGTACGGGCTCCGCAACGCCGCGACGACCGTCAGCCACGCCTCGTCCTGGACCACGGCCGAGCCCGGCGCGCGACGGCCCGCCGCGCGGAACGGCTGGAGCACCCGCGCCACCGCGCCGCCCTGGCGCAGCGCCTCCTCGCGTACGGCCAGCAGGTCCGGCGCATCGACGCCGCCGTTCGAGCCGTGCGTCATGACCAGCAGGAACGCCGGGTCGTCCCGGTGGTCGAGCGTGACCTCCGCGGGGCCCGCCGGCGTCTGTATCTCCATGTCAGGCACCGTATCCGGTACGGCACGTGACCCGGCCGGGCGCACCGGTGCCAGAATCGGGATCATGGCTGAGACGATGACGAAGTCCGAATGGCAGGACTTCATGTCCACCGGCACCCGCACGGCCAAGGCCGGAGTGGTGAAGGCCGACGGCACGCCGCACGTGACGCCCATCTGGTTCCTCTTCGACGGTGACGACCTCGTCTTCACCACCCATGAGTCCGGGGTGAAGGGCAAGGCGCTGCGCCGCGACCCGCGGATCTGCCTGTGCGCCGACGAGGACACCGCGCCGTACACCTTCGTCACCCTGTGGGGCGAGGCCACGCTGTCGGAGGATGCCGAGGGGGTACGCCGGTGGGCGACGGCCCTCGGCGCGCGCTACATGGGCGAGGACCGCGCGGAGGAGTACGGCGCCCGCAACAGCGTCGACGGGGAGCTGCTGGTCCGGGTCCGCATCACCAAGGCCGTGGCGATGCGGAACCTCGCGGACTGATCACTCCCCCGACGGCCTCGCGGGAGGCACGGCGGGCGACCCCATGACCTGCCGGAGACGGTCGGCGAGGCTCTCGCGCATCGCGACGCCCCAGGGGTAGCCCTCCGGCACGCTCACGAGCTGTTCGAGCAGCTCGCCGATGTCCTCCGGCAGCCCCTCGGGGCCGTCGGAGTAGCGCACGGCGGCCAGGGCGTACATGTGGTCGAGCGCGCCGAAGACCTCACTGGTCAGGACCGGCAGGGAGTTGGCGCGCACGGCCGCCTCCACGTCGTCCTCCCACCAGGGTCGGCCGCCGTTCTCGTCCTCGGAGGCGAAGGTGCGCCGCAGCCGCGCGCGTACGTGCTCGCCCAGCGCCGGGTCGGACAGCCCGCGCCGCCAGACCTCCTGCGCGGCGTCCTCACGGCCGCGCAGCGGCAGGGTGCGCGCGAGCAGCTCGATCGCGAGCGGCACGACCTCGGGGTCGGCGTCCTCGCCGGGCGTGACGCTGCCGAACGCGGTGATGGCCTGTTCGAGGTGGGCGATGCCGAGGCTGACGGCGAGGCGCGCGTGCGCCTGCGGGTCGCGCTCGCGGTCGACGAGGTCGAGCGCGCTGTCGAGCGCCCGCCCGGCACGCGCGGGCTCGCCCCAGTCGAGCAGCCGCAGCGCGAGGTCGTGCGCGGCGGCCGGGGCGTACTGCTCGTCGCCGGTGGAGATGGCCTGCTCCCACCACTGGCACGCCTGCGCGGCGTCGCCCTCGTCGTCGGCGATCTGGGCCAGCGCGAGGTAGGCGGGCGGCAGGTAGGCCGCGTTGCCGAACTCCAGGAGGGTGTTCCAGGCGTCCTTGGCCTGGTCGCGCTCGCCGGAGCGCCCCCAGGACAGGGCCAGGTGGTACGCGGCGCGCGCGCCGTACTCCGGGTCGCCGGTGGCGATCGCGACGCGGTCGGCCTCGCGCGCGCCCTCGTCGTCTCCGCCGCCCTCCAGGACGACGGCGAGACCGAGGGCCGCCTGCGGCCGCTCGCCGGCCTCACCGGACTCCAGTACCTCGCGGAACAGTTCGGCGGCGCGGTCGAGCCGCCCGCTCTCGGCGTGCCGGCGGGCCTCTTCGAGACGCGTCGACGGGTCTGCGGTCGCCTCGTCCGGCGTGGCGCTCACGACCGGCTCCGGCCGGCCTGCTGGAACTCGCCGGCGGACGCACTCACCGGTGCGTCACAGGCGTCGCTCGCACTCATTCTCTGTGTGCCCTTGGGGGTAGGCGGCGTGTGGGACGAGCCTAATGGGCCGAGAGCCGTCCGCGCCGCAATGGCACACGCGAAGTGCCGGAGGTGTCTCGGAGGCGGCATGGAAAGCGTCCTTGACACCACGGCGATGTAAAGCGTACTTTCCACTATTGAAACGTCAAGGGAGCTTTACATCGTGCGTAACGACGTTCGAGAGCTGCGCACCGCCCAGAGCCTCTCCCAGCAGGCACTCGGTCAGGTGCTCGGAGTGTCACGCCAGACGGTCAACGCGATCGAGCAGGGACGCTACGACCCGTCGCTGCCACTGGCGATCCGCATGGCCCGGTACTTCGGCCGGACCGTCGAGGAGGTATTCCATGTCGACGACAAGGATGAATGAGATGAGCCGCACCCGCCGCTGGGTCGTCCCCGGCCTCTGCGTGGTCTTCGCGATCGGCTACGCGGCGGTGTTCCTCGCCAACGACCAGCCGTTCCTCGCCGCGATGGGCGCCGCGGTCATGCTGGCGTACGGGCTGATCCTCGTGGTGTTCTCGCGCCGCAGCGAGACGATCGCCGTGCTGCGCGACGACGCCACCGACGAGCGCCGCGCGATGATCATGACGAAGTCGTCGGCGACCACCCTGTACGTCGTCGTGACGCTCGCCGTCGTGATGCTCTTCACCGAGCTGGCGCGCGGCCACGACCCCGGCCCGTGGGGCACGATCTGCGCGGTCAGCGGTCTGGCGTTCTTCGTCTCGGTGGTGTTCCACTCGCGCCGTTCGTGAGCCGGGCGCGCGACGGGCGCCGGCCTCGCGGCCGGCGCCCGTCCCGTGACCCGAACGCTCAGGACTCGAACGCCTCCGGCGGAGGGCAGGAGCACACGAGGTTGCGGTCGCCGAACGCCTGGTCGATGCGGCGTACCGGCGGCCAGTACTTCGCGCCGCGCAGCGAGTCCACCGGGTAGGCGGCGTCCTCGCGCGAGTAGCCGTGCTTCCACTCGCGGGTGAGCAGCGACGTCGCGGTGTGCGGGGCGTTCTTCAGCGGGTTGTCGTCGGCCTCGTACTCGCCCACGGCGACGCGCTCGATCTCCAGCCGGATCTGGATCATCGCGTCGCAGAAGCGGTCGAGCTCGGCGAGGTCCTCGCTCTCGGTCGGCTCGATCATCAGGGTGCCGGCCACCGGGAACGCCAGGGTCGGCGCGTGCAGGCCATAGTCGATGAGCCGCTTCGCGACGTCCTCGGCGGTGATCTTCGTGTCCTTGGTGATCTTCCGGAGGTCGACGATGCACTCGTGCGCGACGAGGCCGCCGCGCCCGGTGTACAGCACCGGGTAGTGCTCCGAGAGCCGCTTGGCGACGTAGTTCGCCGCGAGCACGGCGACCTCGGTGGCGTCGCGCAGGCCGTCGGCGCCCATCATCGCGATGTAGGCCCACGAGATCGGCAGGATGCCCGCCGAGCCCCACGGGGCCGCCGAGATCGGGCCGGCGCCGGTGTCCGGGCCGGCCTCGGGGCGCAGCGGGTGGTTCGGCAGGTGCGGGGCGAGGTGCTCGCGCACGCCGACCGGGCCGACGCCGGGGCCGCCGCCGCCGTGCGGGATGCAGAAGGTCTTGTGGAGGTTCAGGTGCGAGACGTCGGACCCGAACTCCCCGAGCCGCGCGAGCCCGACGAGCGCGTTGAGGTTGGCGCCGTCGACGTAGACCTGGCCGCCGGCCTCGTGCACGCTGCGGCAGACGTCGGTGATCGTCTCCTCGTAGATGCCGTGCGTCGACGGGTACGTCACCATGATCGCGGAGAGCTTGTCGCGGTGCTTGTCGATCTTGGCGTGCAGGTCGTCGAGGTCGATGTTGCCCGCCTCGTCGCTCTTCACGACCACGACGCGCATCCCGGCCATGACGGCGCTGGCCGCGTTGGTGCCGTGCGCCGAGGACGGGATGAGGCAGACGTCGCGGTGGCCCTCGCCGCGCGCGGCGTGGTAGCCGTGCACCGCGAGCAGCCCGGCCAGCTCACCCTGCGAGCCGGCGTTCGGCTGCACCGACACCTTGGCGTACCCGGTGATCTCGGCCAGCCACGACTCCAGCTCGCCGATCAGCTCGACGTAGCCCTGGGCCTGCGACAGCGGCGCGAACGGGTGGATCTGCGCGAACTCCGGCCAGGTGATCGGCTCCATCTCGGTGGTCGCGTTGAGCTTCATCGTGCACGAGCCCAGCGGGATCATCGAGCGGTCCAGCGCGATGTCCTTGTCCTGGAGGCGCCGCAGGTACCGCAGCATCGACGTCTCGGACCGGTGCGCGTGGAAGACCGGGTGGGTGAGGAACTCGCTCTCGCGGCGCAGGCCCTCCGGGATCGCCTCCGCGCGGAACAGGCCGAGGTTCTCGTCCGTCAGGCCGAACGCGCGCCACACCGCCGCGACGTGGTCCAGGGTCGTCGTCTCGTCGCAGGAGATCCCGACGTGGTCGTCGTCGGCGAGGCGCAGGTTGACGCCGTTCGCCTCGGCGGCGGCGACGATCTCGCGGGCGCGGCCGGGCACGCGCGCGAGCACGGTGTCGAAGAAGTCGTCGTGGACGACCTCCACGCCGAGCGCGCCGAGGCCGCCGCGCAGCGTCGTCGCCCGCTCGTGGACCCGCTCGGCGATGCCGCGCAGGCCGTCCGGGCCGTGGTAGACGGCGTACATGCTGGCCATGACGGCGAGCAGCACCTGGGCGGTGCAGATGTTGCTGGTGGCCTTCTCCCGCCGGATGTGCTGCTCGCGGGTCTGGAGCGCGAGGCGGTACGCCGGGTCGTCGTCGGCGTCGACCGAGACGCCGACGAGACGGCCGGGGAGCTGGCGCTGGATGCCCTCGCGTACGGCCATGTAGCCGGCGTGCGGGCCGCCGAAGCCGTACGGCACGCCGAAGCGCTGGGAGGTGCCGACCGCGATGTCGGCGCCGAACTCACCCGGCGGCGTGAGGACCGTCAGGGCGAGCAGGTCGGCGGCGACCACGACCTGCGCGCCGCGCTCGTGCGCGGCGGCGGCCAGGCCGGACAGGTCGCGTACGGCTCCGCTCGCGCCCGGGTACTGCGCCAGGACGCCGAAGAAGCCCTCCTCCGGAAGGCCCTCGGACAGGTCGGTGACGACGACGTCCAGGCCGAGGGGCAGCGCGCGGGTGCGGATGACCTCGATGGTCTGCGGCAGCACGTCGGTGTCGACGAGGAACGTGTCGGCGGCGCCACGCCCGGCCACGCGGTGGGCCAGGGTCATGGCCTCGGCCGCGGCGGTGCCCTCGTCCAGCAGTGAGGCGTTCGCGACGGGCAGCCCGGTCAGGTCGCCGACCACGGTCTGGAAGTTCAGCAGCGCCTCCAGGCGCCCCTGGGAGATCTCGGGCTGGTACGGCGTGTACGCGGTGTACCAGCCGGGGTTCTCCAGGACGTTGCGGAGGATCACCCCGGGCGTGACCGTGCCGTAGTAGCCCAGGCCGATCATCGAGGTGAGGACCTGGTTGCCGGAGGCCAGCTCGCGCAGCCGGGCCAGCGCCTCGACCTCGGACAGCGCCGGCGGCAGGTCGAGCGGACGGTCGGTGCGGATGACCTTGGGTACGGCGGCGTCGACCAGGGCTCTGAGGTCGGGGTAGCCGACGGCCTGGGCCATGGCGGTGCGCTCGGCGGGCGACGGTCCGATATGGCGGTCGGCGAACGGGACCTCGGTCATGGATGAGCCTCCAGGTGGGACGGGGTTCACGGCCACCACCGGGCATGCCGATGGCCGGTCTCCCCCTCTGTCACCTGAACCTGAGAGGTTCACCGCGGCCGGGCCGCGGCTTGCACCTTCGGTGAGGACAGCGCCGCTGTCCTGCTTTCCAGAGCTGCCTGACCCACACGGTCCTTTTGCCTGAGAGGTTCCGGGGAGATTTGCTCCTTCGGCGCCCCGTACGTGCCGGGGTCTCTCCCGCATGGGTTGGACGGCTCTTCAAGCCTACCGGAGGGTTACGGCCATGACATAAAACGCGGCGATGTCCGTGAGATCCCGTCCGCCGGGCGAGCGTGGCCCGCCCGGCCGGGCGGTCAGCGTTCGGCGGTGCGGTAGCGGCGTACGGCGATCGGCACGAAGACCAGGAGCATCAGCGCCGTCCACAGCAGCGTGGCGGCCACCGGGTGCCGGAGCGGCAGTGCGAGGTGGGTCGCCGGCCCGCCGGGGTTGCCGAACAGGTGCCGGCTGGCCGCGACCGCGGCGCTCACCGGGTTCCAGTCGGCGATGACGCGCAGCCACACGGGCATGCCCGCGGTGGGCACGAAGGAGTTCGACAGCATGGTGATCGGGAAGATCAGCGGCACCAGGTTGTCGATCATCTCCTCGCTGAAGATCATCCCGAGCACCACGCCGCCCCAGCTGATCGCGTAGCGCAGCAGGATGAGCATGGCGAACGCGGCGAGGGTCCGCGCGATCCCGAGGTGCGGGCGCCAGCCGACCACGAACCCGCAGCCGACCATGATGACGAGGCTCGCGGTTCCGGTCAGGATGTCGGCGCCGGTCTGCCCGATCGCGACGGCCGAGCGCGCCACCGGCATCGAACGGAACCGGTCCATGACACCGCGCGAGGAGTCGCGGGAGACCTCCCCGGCGGTGACCAGCACCCCGGTCACGGCGGTCATCGCGAACAGGCCGGGCATCAGGTACTCCCGGTAGTTCCCGCCCGGCACCTTGATGGCGCTGCCGAAGATGTAGCCGAACATCACGACCATGATCGCCGGGAAGATGAGCTCGCCGGCCAGCGTGCCCGGCTGGGACCGCAGGTGGGTCAAATTGCGCCGCACGATGACGAGCCCGTCGTGCAGGGTCCACCGGAGGCGGGCCGCCGCCGATGACGGGGGCGCCGGAACCTGGAGGGTCGTCACGCCGCCACCTCCTCGGCGGCGTTCTGGCCGGTGAGCCGGAGGAAGACCTCGTCGAGCGTCGGGCGGCGCAGCGCGACGTCCTCGACGACGACGCCGGACCGGTCGAGCTCACGGACGATCTCGGTGAGCGAGGCCGCGCCCCGGCTGACGGGGACGCTGACCAGGCGTTCGGCCTGGTCCGTGACCGGCTCGGCGCCGGTGGCGCGGGCCAGCACCGCGGCGGCGGACGTGAGCGTGGCCGCGTCGTGGACCACGACGTCGAGGCGGTTGCCGATGGTCGCCTTCAGCTCGTCGGGCGAGCCGGAGGCGATCACCCGGCCGGTGTCGACCACGGCGATGCTCCCGGCGAGCTGGTCCGCCTCGTCCAGATACTGCGTGGTGAGCAGCACGGTGGTGCCCTCGGCGACGAGCCCTCGGATGGCCTCCCAGATCTCGCCGCGGCTGCGCGGGTCCAGGCCGGTGGTCGGCTCGTCGAGGAAGAGCACCGGCGGCGCGATGATCAGGCTCGCGATCAGGTCGATCCGGCGGCGCATGCCGCCGGAGTAGGTCTTCACCAGGCGGTTCCCGGCGTGCGCCAGGCCGAAGCGTTCGAGCAGCTCGTCGGCGCGGGCGCGGGCCACGCGCTCGGGCAGGTGGTAGAGCCGCCCGAACATTCGCAGGTTCTCCCGGCCGCTGAGCCGGTCGTCCATCGAGGCGTGCTGGCCGGCCAGGCCCACGCGGAACCGCACCTTGTCCGGCTCGCGTACGACATCGTGGCCGGCGACCCTCGCCTGCCCGGCGTCCGGCCGCGTCAGCGTGGCCAGCACGCGCACGGCCGTCGTCTTGCCGGCCCCGTTGGGCCCGAGGAGGCCGCACACGGTCCCCCGCGGCACCTCCAGGTCCACTCCCCGCAATGCCTCCGTCGTGCCGAAGCGCTTGCGCAGCCCCTCGGCCCAGACGGCCGGCTCGTTGGTCCCCATTCCGCGTCCCCTCTCAAATGCGTACGTCGTACGCAGGTTCGTGTACACCGTACGCGCTAATGCGTACGGTGTACAAGCCCTGGTAGGATGTAAGGGATCACCTGCGGAAAGGGGCATGATGACGGCGCCGGGCCAGGAGGACGACTCGTCCCCGGAAGGGCGGCTCACGATCTGGGACCGGCTCGAACGCCCCGCTCGCGGCCCCAAGCCCTCCCTGACCCACGAGCGCATCGCCGAGGCCGCGATCGAGATCGCGGACGCGCAGGGCATCGACGCGGTGTCCATGCGCCGCCTCGCCGAGCGCCTCGGCGTCGCGACGATGGCCCTCTACCGCTACGTCTCGAGCAAGGGCGACGTCCTGGAGCTGATGCTCGACACGGTCCACGCCCAGATCGCGGTCCCGGACGGCGCCGGCTGGCGCGAGGTCGCGCGCACCTTCGCCGAGCGGACGCGCGCGGTCGTCCTCGCCCACCCCTGGCTGATCCACATCTACGCGCTCACGCCCAACGCGCTCACGCCCAACATGGTCGCCCTCCTGGAGCGGAGCCTGGCCTCCTTCGACGGCCTCGGCATCGACGTCGACTCGATGATGGCGGCGTTCGGCACGGTCAACGCCTTCGTACGCGGCGCGACCGCGGCCGAGGTGGCCCAGCGGGAGGTCGCGCTGCGCGAAGGCTGGACCTCCGACCAGGACATGCGGCTCGCCTACATGCCGTACGTGAAGCGGCTGATGGAGACCGGCCGCTATCCCACGGTCACCCGCTACATCATCGACGGGTCCAACGAGGACGACGCCGACTGGAGCTTCGAGTTCGGCCTCGAATGCGTCCTCGACGGCCTCGCCGCCCGGCTCGGGATCTGACGTCATACCGCTCCGTATCAAGGGGACTCCCCGCTGCGGCGCACGTGAGGCTGGGAGGATGCTCCACGTGCCCGTGAACACCCCCCGCCGGTCCGGTGACCGATGACGCGGATCGACGACGAGGCGCCTGCGGGCGCGCCGCCTGATGTCCTGGTCGACGAGCCCACCCGGTCCGCGCGCCTGCGCCGGCCCTCGGACGCGATCCGGTTCCTGCTGTCCGTCGGGCTGATCGGCCTGATCCTGATGCTCGCGCACGTCGCGCGCGAGACCACGACGGGGCTGAGCTCCGACATCGCGCACGGCACCGAGCAGGCACCGCACCTGCTGCTCAACCTCGCCGGGCTCGCGTCCGGCTTCGGCGTGCTCGCCGTGCCCGTCGCCTTCGGCGTCGAACGCGTCCTCCACCGCGACGGCCTGCGCGTCGCGATCGGCGTGCTCGCCGCCGTCGTGGCCCTCGGCGCCTCGCTGGCACTGGACAGCTGGACCAACGCGGCCGGCGTGCGCGACCTCGCCTGGTACCTCACGTGGCGGCGGCACGGCGGCTGGTTCCCCGGGCCCGCCCACCTCGACATCACGCCCGTCATCGCCTACTTCACCGCCGTGAAGCTGGGCGGGCGCACCCGCTGGCAGCTCGTCACCTGGACCGTCATCGGGCTCGACGCCGTCGCGTCGCTGGCGACCGGCGCGATCACACCGCTGGCGGTCCTCACCACGTACCTGATCGGACGCGCCATCGGCTACGGCACGCTGTACGCCGCGGGCTCCCCCAACACGAGGCCGCCCGGCCGCGCCGTCGCCACCGCGCTGCGCCGCCTCGGCCTGGAGCCCGTACGCGTCACGCGCATCGACGGCGGCGCCGACGACACCCGCAGCTACAGCGCGACGCTCGGCGACGACCGGACCATCGACGTCACCGTGCTCGACCGCGACCAGCAGACCGCCGGCCTGCCCTACCGCCTGTGGCGGCGCGTACGCCTGCGCGGCGGCACCCCCCGGCGTACGATCCGGTCCCTGCGCCGGTCGCTGGAGCAGGAGTCGCTGATGGCGTACGCGACCGTCGCGGCGGGCGTGTCGACCCCGCGCCTGCTCGCGACGTCCGAGATCGGCACCGAGGCCGCCCTCCTCGCGTACGAGCGCGTGCCCGGCCGCACCCTCGCCGAGCTGCCCCCGGACGAGCTCACCGACGAGCTGCTCACCACGATCTGGACGAGCCTCGAACGCCTCCAGCGCCACCGCCTCGCCCACCGGCGGCTGGTGGCGGACAGCATCCTCGTCGACGCCGCCGGCGAGCCGTACCTCATCGACCTGCGCTCCGGCGAGACGGCGGTGAGCGACCTGGTCCTGCGCATCGACCTGGCCCAGTTGCTCACCGACCTGGCGCTGCGCGTCGGCCCCGACCGCGCCGTGCGCACCGCCGCCGCGGTGCTCGGCCCCGACGCCCTGGGCGCCGCGGTCCCGCTTTTGCAGAAGGTCGTCCTGTCGCGCAGCACGCGTACCTCGCTGCGGCGCCACAAGAAGCTGCTGAGCGAGCTGCGTGAACGCATACGGATCCTGCGCCCCGAGATCGCCGCGACGCCGCTCAAGCTCGACCGGTTCAGGCCGCGCACCCTCGTCAGCATCATCGCGGGCACGGCCGGCGCGTACCTCCTGCTGTCCCAGCTCGGCAACGTCGACGTCGCCGCCCTGATCGCGAACGCCGACTGGCGCTGGTTCGCCGCCGGGCTCGCCGCCTCGGCGATCAGCTACCTGGCGGCGGCGTTCATGCTGATCGGCTTCGTGCCGGAGCGCCTGCGGCTGACCCGTACGGTGCTGGTCCAGCTCGCCAGCTCCTTCGTCAAACTCGTCGCGCCCGCGGCCGTCAGCGGCATCGCGATCAACACGCGCTATCTGCAGAAGGCGGGCGTACCGGCGGGCCAGGCGGCGGCCAGCGTCGGCGCGTCCCAGCTCACCGGCATGGTCTTCCACGTCGGCATGCTGCTCCTCCTGGGCTCGGTGACGGGCGGCGCGGGCGGCCCGTCCCTCCCCCCGTCGCGACTGATCATCGTCGGCCTGCTGTCGGCGGCCGTTCTGGCGGTGATCGTCTTCACGATCGCCCCGCTGCGGCGCCTGATCACGTCCAGGGTGGGCTCGCTGTTCGACGGCGTGATCCCGCGCCTGCTGGACGTCCTCCAGTCGCCGAAGAAGATCCTCACGGGGGCCGGGGGAACCCTCCTGCTGACGCTGGCGTTCGTGGTGTGCTTGGACGCGTCGGTACGCGCGTTCGGCGGGTCACTGAGCTTCACGACCGTCGCGGTCGTGTTCCTGACGGGCAACGCCCTGGGCTCGGCGGCCCCGACACCGGGCGGCCTGGGCGCGGTGGAGGGCGCGTTGTCGCTGGGCCTGACCCTCGCGGGCCTGCCGGCGGGAACCGCGACGTCGGCGGTCCTCATGTACCGCCTCCTGACGTTCTGGCTCCCGGTCCTCCCCGGCTGGGCCGCCTTCGCCCACCTCCAGCGCAAAGAAGCGATCTGAGGCTGTTCGCCGGCACTTGATCCTCACGCCGCGTGAGGATGCATCGTTGCCTCATGACCGTCTCCACCACCTGGAAGGTGGGCCCGCTCGCCGAGGCCAGCGGGCTGACCGTACGCACACTGCACCACTGGGACGACGTCGGCCTGCTCAGCCCCTCCCAGCGGACCGCCAGCGGGCACCGCGAGTACACCGAGGACGACCTCGTCCGCCTCTATCAGGTGCTGGCACTCCGCAGCCTGGGGCTGAGCCTGGAGAGCATCACGATCTGCCTGGACACCGGCGTCGACCCGGCGCGGCTGGTCCGCGACCACCTGGCGGGTGTGGAGGCCGCCATCGCCGCGCTCGACACCCTTCGACGGCGGCTCCTGCGGCTGGACGGCGAGCTGGCGACCGACCAGGCGCCGACGGCGACGACGCTGCTCGACGCGCTACGGGCGATCGGCAGGACCGACTCCGAAAGCGAGCACACCCTGCGCCGCCACCTGGACGCCGACCAGATCCAGGCACTGGGGACGCGGGCCGCGAGTCTGGGACCCGCGATGCACTACCTGCTGGAGATCGAATGGCCGGAGCTGTACCGCAGGGCCGACCGGCTCCGCGCGGACGGAACCCCTCCTGCGGATCGACGAGTCCGGCGGCTGGTCGCCCGCATGGACGAGCTGAGCACGCTGTTCACCGGCGGCGACGGCGAGATCGCCACCGGCGTACGTGACGCCTGGCACGACGACCCGTCGGCGATGTCCGGGGAGCCTCTCGCCGTGGCCGACGAATGGCGAGAGCTGGCCGACTATCTGGCCCTGGCCCGCGAGAGCCCGGCCTGAAGCGCCGAAGGGGTTTGGCTCATGAAGCGTCCGCGCATCGCCCTGGCCGCGACGTTCCCTACTCTCCTGACCGTTCCGGTCTGCTGTCTCCTGGCCGCCTTCGGCATCGTGCCGTGGAGCCTTCTCCTCGCCCTGCCGATCCCACTCGCGGTACACGCCTCCATCGCCTTCGTCCGCCTGCGCCCGGGGCCGCCGGCCGTTGATTCCGGCTGCTCGAACGAGTTGCGAGAAGCCAAGGCCCGCGAGGTGGGCGGGAGCACGTCGCCCTGAGGGCGGCACCGGTCCGGGCGGCCCGGACGATGAGAAGAGTCGGATGGTGCCGCCGGTGGGCGGCGTGTGAGGGCCGGGCCGGTACCGGTGGCAGGTGGTGGTTCAGGGGGCCGGCGGTTCTCCGGACCCGGTGCCGGTGGCTGACGGTGGCTCAAAGGGCCAGCACCAGCGGATCGGTGATTCCAGCGGCGGCGCCGGACGGTGGTTCAGACGATGCCGGCGGTTCGGTGGGCCCGGTGGTGATGGGGGTGGCGGGTGCCTGACCGGGCGGCCGGTGGTGCTGGGGCGGAGGCGGGGGTGGCCTTGCGCTGGGTGCTCCGGGGGGCGGAGGTGGCGCGGCTTGGGCTGGGTCTTCCGGTGGGGCGCGGTCAGCCGGTGCGGCGGGCGCGGCGGCGGTGGGCCAGTTCGTCGTTGGGGCTTTCGTCGTCGGTGTGGACTCTCTCGGCGGGCATTTCGGCGAGGCTGCCTTCTACCTCCTGCCAGACCCTGCCGAGCGCTATGCCGAAGACTCCCTGGCCGCCCTGGACCAGGTCGACGACCTCGTCCGGGGACGTGCACTCGTACACGCTCACACCGTCGCTCATCAGCGTGATCTGCGCCAGGTCGGCCACGCCTCGGTCGCGTAGGTGCTCGACCGCGGTTCTGATCTGCTGCAAGGACACTCCGGTGTCCAGGAGGCGTTTGACGACCTTCAGGACCAGGATGTCGCGGAAGCTGTAGAGGCGCTGCGAGCCGGACCCGTGGGCCGAGCGGACGCTCGGCTGGACGAGTTCGGTGCGCGCCCAGTAGTCGAGCTGACGGTAGGTGATTCCGGCCGCGGAGCACGCGGTCGGGCCTCGGAACCCGACATCATCGGGAAGGGCCGGCACGTCTCCGCCGAACAGGAGCCCCTGCTCCCCGGCGCGTTGAGACGCGTCACGCCTGTCGCGGGCCGCCTTGCCCTCGCCGCTGCTTGCCGCCACGCGGACCTCCGGCTCTATCATCCCGCAGTGATCCACCAAGGGGGTTTGACGGAATTACACCGCAGGTGTTCATGCAGCACGGTAGGTCGCGGCTAGAGCAGGGTCAACGTCCGCCCTCGGCGCGTCGCAGCCGACTGCAAACCGTTACGACGTCTCCAAATCACACAAGTCGCCGTCATTAGGCCACGTACCCATCTAACGGCAGTCTGGGTGGTCGGGATAGACCCAAGAGGGCGGCACGCGAAATTTGCCCGACGGCTACGCCGGGCAGATCACCACGCAACCCCTCAGGTCGCGCGGCCGAAGTCCTCCGGGGAGATCGTGTCGAGAAATTCCCGGAATTTCTCCACCTCGTCCTCCTGCTCGTCCGGGATCGCGACCCCGGCCTCCTCAAGGACGTCCTCGCTCGCGAAGATCGAAGCGCCGGTGCGCAGCGCCAAGGCGATCGAGTCCGAGGGCCGTGCGCTGACCTCCACGCCGTTGGAGAAGATCAGGTCGGCGAAGAAGATGCCCTCACGCAGGGCGGTGATGTTGACCGTGCGCAGCTGGACGTCGAAGGCGTCCAGAACGTCACGGAAGAGATCATGAGTCAGTGGTCGGGCCGGCAGCACACCCTGCTGCGCGAAGGCGATGGCGGTCGCTTCGACCGCACCGATCCAGATGGGGAGATAACGATCACCATCCGTCTCCTTCAGCAGCACGATGGGCTGGTTGGAGGGCATCTCGACCCGTACGCCGACGACCTCCATCTGCTTCACAGCGGCTCCCTGCTGAAGACGGTTTGCGCAAACCCTTTAGCCCAACGTACACCCCGCAACGGCCGCCCCGTGGCGCCGCGGAGGGCGTCGCCGGGCTTTAAGGATCAAGCTCTTCGCGAAGCCCGGAGGAGACCAGCGCGGCATGCAGCTTCAGTGACAGGCCCGCGATCTCCCGCGCGGTCTCGGCGGCTCGGTCGCGGGCACCGGGGTTACGCTGGCGCAGCGTCGGCGCGACGGCCGCGGCGATCACTCCGACCTCCCGGTCGGCCGCCGCCTTGAAGGCTCGCAGGTGGCGCGCCTCGAACCCGAAGGCGCGCAGGGCGGCGGCGCTGCGGGCGATCGTGAGCGCCTCGGCGCCGAAATGGCCGCCGGTCCGGTGGATCAGGCCGAACTCCTCCAGCTCGGTGATCACTTCGCGGTCGACGCCGGCGGCGTCGGCGAGCTGGCGGCGGGTGAGGCTCACCTCGGGGGCGTCCTCGTACACGCTGTCGGCGGCCACGAGAGCGCGCGGGGAACGGCGCTTGCCGCCCACCAGAGGCGGCGGGTCGAGGCCGCGATCGACGGCGTCGAGATGCTCTTTGATGACGCGAAGCGGCAGATAATGGTCACGCTGAGCGACGAGGATGAAGCGCAGCCGCTCGGCGTCGGCGTGCGCGAACTTCCGGTACCCCGAAGGGGTACGCTCCGGCTCGATCAGCCCCTCCGCCTCCAAGAACCTGATCTTGGAAACGGTGATGTCCGGGAACTCGCCGGAGAGGAGCCCGAGCACCTCTCCGATCGTCATGTGCGAACGGGCCGCCGAAGCGCTCATCGCGGCCCCTCGGTGCGGGACAGGCGCCCGGGCGACGTCGCCCCCCGTCCCCCGCTCATGGAGTCCCGGGAGGCGCGCCATCCGCGCGCCTCGTCAGGCCACATCGTGCCGCCTCACGGCCCTCCTGGCGCCCTGAAGTCGCCTCTCATGTCCGTGACCGGCTGGGGGTTGGTGAGGAACACCAGACGGAACTTGCCGATCTGGACCTCGTCCCCGCCGGACAGCCCCGCCTCGTCGATCCGCTCGCGGTTGACGTAGGTGCCGTTGAGGCTGCCGACGTCGCGTACGGAGAACTGCGGGCCCCTGCGGTAGAACTCGGCGTGCCGGCGGGACACCGTCACGTCGTCGAGGAAGATGTCACTCTCCGGATGGCGACCCGCCGTGGTCGTGTCGCTGTCCAGGAGGAACCGGCTTCCGGCGTTCGGGCCCCGCTTGACGACGAGAAGCGCTGTATTGGGCGGGAGCGACTCGACGGCCGCCTGGTCGGCGGGCATCTCGTCCGCCTGGTCGGCCTCCGCGACCGCCGACTCGATGGCGCCGAGTGAGATCGTCGACGTCGAGTCGTTCTGCTCGCTCGGCACCGGCGGGCGGCTCCGGGTGAGCGGGCTGCCGCAGTTCGAGCAGAAGCGGGCATCATCCGGATTGGCGTGACCGCACTGGGTGCAGTAGACGCTCGGCATTTATCGGCTCGGCCTCCTACCTATGGCCTCGGGTGTGCTGTGGCACCGCGGACACGGAAGTCGAGCACTGACGACCTCACCGGCACCGTACATCCGGCCACAGCCCCCCAGCACTTGTTCCCCCTCCGTCACCCGCCAAGACGACGGTTGCCGCAACCTACGCGGCAATTGCCGAGGGGTCAACCACGGCAAGTGTCCAATGCTCCAAGCTACCTTCGACAGTGATCGCGGGTCCATGGCGCCGCGCGGACGAAGACCCGGGCGAAACCGCTCACACCCCCCGAGAGCGCGGGTCGTAACCTACGGTGACCTTATCGCCTCAACGGTGATCTTCTGGTGCTGTCCCACCACTCCGGTCGCGCCGCTGTTGCGCAATGACTGCACGACGCCGCCGGGAATGTTCAGTGCGGTGGCGAGCGTGTGCGGGTCTCCGATGGCGAGCACGCGGTACGGCCGCGCCACCACCTGGCCGTCGGCGAGGACACCGCCGCCGGGCGCGTCGGCGAAGAACGTGTCGACGCCCACGCGTACCTCGCCGACCTGCATGACCTCCGCCCCGGCGTCGCGCAGCTCCTCCACGGTGTCCAGCAGCGTGGCGGAGCGTACGGCGCCCTTGGGGTCGTTGATGGTCAGGTCGATGCCCGGCCCCTCGGCGGGCAGCGTGCCCGCGAGCAGCCCGTACGTCGTGGCGCGACGGCGGGCGTCCTCGACGGCGGCCTGGCCCTGCGTGTCGCGTTCGAGGCCGGCCTTGGTGGCGTCCAGGTCGCGGATGTCGGAGCGGAGCCGGTCCGAGCGCTGCGAGAGGTCACCGAGGATGCCGACGAGCTCGTCCTGGCGCGCCGTGGCGAACTTGGTGTCCTTGTCGTTGGAGTGCACCTGCGCGACGACCGCGAAGCCGAGCAGCGCGCACAGCAGGGCGATGAGGAGGCGGCCCTTGCTGATCCGCGGTTTGAGGAGTGCGACCAGGTGCTCGCTCATGCCTGGAACAGCTTCCGCCGGATGGCCGCGACGTTGGAGAAGATCCGGATGCCGAGGACGACGACGACTCCGGTGGACAGCTGCGAGCCCACGCCGAGCTGGTCGCCGAAGAACACGATGAGCGCCGCGATGACGGTGTTGCTGAGGAACGACACGACGAACACCTTGTCGTCGAAGATGCCGTCGAGGTGCGCGCGCAGGCCGCCGAACATCGCGTCGAGGGCCGCCACGATCGCGATCGGCAGGTACGGCTGGAGCCACAGCGGCACCGACGGGTGGAAGACGAAGCCGAGGACGATGCCCGCGGCGAGGCCGATCAGGGCGATCACTTGGACGTCTCCTGCCGGGCGTAACGGAGACTCAGGGCCGGAGCCGCGGGGAGTCGCACGCCGTCCTCCTTGCGGATGTCGAAGCGGATGCCGAACGCGCTCTTGAGCGTACGGAAGTCCTTGCCGGCCGGAGAGACGGCGAAGGTGGACTCGATCGTGCCAGGATCGCCGACCGCGGTCACGGCGTACGGCGGGGACAGCGGCCGGTAGTCCACGAGGATGGCGTCACCGGCGGAACGGATCGCGGTGGTCGCGGTCATCCGCTGCCCGTTGATCCCGATCGCGCGCGCTCCTGAGGCCCACAGGCCATTGACGAGTTTCTGCACGTCCTGGTCGTAGATGTGGCCCTCCTGTCCCGTCGCGCCCGCGTCGTCGACGGTGACGACGACGCCGTCGCCGCTCACCGGCACGGTCGCCGCCGCGGCGGCGACCCGGTCGAGGTCCTCGCGGGCCCGGCGTCCCTCGTCACTGCTGGCGAGCGCCGACTGCCGCAGCCGCTCGGTCTGGCCGCGCAGCGTGTCGGCCTGGTGCTGGAGGCCGTCGGTCTCGTCCGTACGCTGGCGGATCTGCGCGATGAGCGCGCGGCGCTGCTGCGCGGCGACGGGCTCGCCGCGGCGTACCTGGAGGACCGCGACGGCGCCGAGCAGCCCGAGGAGCAGGGTCGCGGCGAACAGCCGCGTGACCGGCCCCGCGCGGCGCGGCTTCGCGCCGGACGCCGCACGCCGAGCCGTCGCCGCCGCGTAGTCGGGGTCCGGGCCGGTGCCGGACAGCAGGTCGGCGAGCAGCGACATGGAGGCGTCCGGGCGGTCCCAGCGTCTCTTTTCTCCCTGTTCGCTCATCCGCCCCATTGTGGCAAGGCCCGGGACATGCCCTGACCCGGGGAACTCACAGCAAACCCCCAGCGTACGCGCGCCCGGCTCCCAGGAGCCCGGGGTCCACTGGGACGAACGTGCGTACGGGGACCGGGGGACCAACGTGAGACGTGCCGAGACAGTACCGATCGTGGCGCTTCCCATCAGCGGCTGGACGATCCGGGTGGGCCGGGGCGCGTACGGGCGCGCGGCCCTGGAGGTGTACGAGGGGCTGCGGCTGGCGGACGTCTGTGTGGCGACCACCGTCTCGCTGTCGGTCCTGCGCGGCGCCGTACGCGAGTCGCGCGGCGGCGGCGCCCTGGGCCGGCTGCGCTGGGGCGACGCCTCGTTCGGGGCGCGCACGCGGGGACGGCGCGCGGACGAGCCGCCGGGTGAGGGTTCGTGGGCGCTGGCGTGGGGCCAGTTGCCGGCGGGTGTGACGCAGGCCGGCGTGGAGTTCACCGGCGCCGGCCGCAGGCCGTCGTCGACCCGCGTGGAGGCGCTGGTGGTGGAGCGGGCGTACTGGGTGGCGGAGGCGGCGGGCGCGTTCACGGCCGTGACCGTCCACGCGGGCCCGGCTCTCATGTCGGCTCGCCTGCGGCGCCCGTGACACGGGCGCCGCGGACGGCGTCCCCTACGTCCCCTTACTGGGCGGGAAGGGGCTTCACGGTCAGCTGGTAGTCCTGCCGGATGAGGCCGTCCTCGCCGAGGACCAGGAAGACGCGGGCGGCCCAGGCGACCTCGTCGTCCGCGACCAGCTGGACGGTGAACATGACGACGTCGTCATGGACGGTCACGTCATCGCCGAACCCGACGGTGTACGCGCCGTTCTCCACGAACTCCCCGTAGGCCCCGGCGATCCGGGCGGCGAGCTCCTCGTGGCCGCGGAACCGCACGCCGCCATCCACGAACTCCTCGCCGTCCGGTGCCCAGAGCTCGGCGACGCCCTGGCGGCGCGTCTCGGCGTCCGGCACGCTCCACAGGGACACGTAGCGGTCGACGACCAGCCGCGGGTCCGTCGCGTATGTCATCTTCGTCATGATTCATCGGTCCTTTCCGCCGGCCCGTGCGGCCGTGAGGACGACGGTCGCCGCTGCCGTCGCGGGAGACGCAAGCCGGGCCGGCGGGGAGGACTCTCCCCCGGGGGAGACCGGAGAATTGGCGGCATGCTGACGTATCTGTCCATCGGCGATTTCTCCCGTGCCACCCATATGACCGTGAAGACGCTGCGCCACTATCACCGCACGGGCCTGCTCGAACCCGCCGACGTCGACCCGCACACCGGCTACCGGCGGTACACCACCGAGCAGATCCCCACCGCCCAGGTCATCCGCCGCTTCCGGGCCCTGGACATGCCGCTGGAGGAGATCCACGCCGTGCTGGCCGCCCCGGACCTCGCGACCCGCAACGAGCGGATCACCGCTCATCTGAAACGGCTGGAGGACGGGCTCGGCCGTGCGCGGCGCGCCGTCACCTCGCTGCGCGACCTGCTCGCTCCTCCCCCCTCCGACGCCCCGGCCGGAATCGAGCTGCGCAGCGTGGAGGCGGCGCCCGCGGCCGCGATCACCGAGGTCGTCGACGCCGAGGACTCCGCGTCCTGGTTCCGCGGCGCGCTCGGCGAGCTGTACGGGACCCTGGCCGCGCAGGACCTGGCCGCCGGCGGGCCCGCGGGCGGCATCTTCGCCGACGAGCTGTTCACCCATCACCGCGGGCGGGTGACGATCTTCGTTCCCTGCGCCGGGCCGGTACGCCCGGTGGGCCGGATCACCTCGCTCGTGGTGCCGGCGGCCGAGCTGGCGCTCATCACGCATCCAGGGTCACCCGCCGACGTCGACCGCGCCTACGGCACGCTCGCCACGTACGTGGCGCGCCATGCCCTCGCCGTCGACGGCCCCATCCGGGAGTACTACCTGATGGGCCCGCACGAGACCGCGGACGCGTCCCGCTGGCGTACCGAGATCGGCTGGCCCGTCTTCCGTACGGGCGCGAGGTGAGTCAGGGCGTACGGGACGCGGCCAGTGACTCGACGGCTGAGGCGACCACGGCCGGTGAGGAGATCATCGTGAGGTGGCGGGCGCCGGGGATCAGGGTCGGTGCGGGGGCGCCGATGCGGCGGGCCGTGTCGGCGGCGGAGGACTTGTCGAAGACGTGGTCGTCGGCGCCGAACACGACCGCCTTGGGAAGGCTCACGCGGCTGAGCTGCGCGACCCTCGCCTCGCTCACGCCGGGAACACCCGCACGCAGCATGCCCCAGATGCCGTCCTCGGCGCCCGCGACCTCGAACGGCCGGCGCCACTGGTCGACTCCGGCGTCGTCGAGGGGCGCGCACGAAGGGCCGCACTGGGAGGCGTAGATGCGGCGGATCAGCCAGCCGGAGCGGATGAAGGTCCGCAGCAGGGTGATCCGGTACGGCGGCTGCACGATGTACCGCATCGCCGCGGGCGGCCCGGCGCCGGTCGACAGCGCGTCGCCGTCGAGGAACAGCAGGCCACCGGCCCGGTGCGGCGCGCGCAGCACCGCCTCGGCGACCACGGCCGCGCCGGCGGAGTGGCCGACCAGCACCGGCCGGTCGATCCTCAGCGCGTCCAGGAAGGCCAGCAGCTGACGGGTCTGGTGGTCCACGGTGTACGGGGCGCGCCGCGAGGTGTACCCGGAGCCGTCGAGGTCGAGGGCGTACACGCGGTGGTCACGCGCGAGCACGGTGGCGAGGCTCTGCCAGGTGTCGGCGGACTCGGCGGCGCCGTGCACGAGCACGATCGGCGAGCCGCCGCTCCCCCACACGCGGTAGCGCGTCGTCAGGTCGCCGGTGCGGACGTACGTCAGGCCTGCGGGGACCCGTGCGCGGCCCGCGGTCGCCGCGTTGAAGACGAACGAGAACGCCGTGCCCGCGACCACCAGGACCAGCACGGTCACCCCGGCGCGCCGCAGCCAACGCCGCCACCACGGCCCCACCGGCCGCCGGCCGCCGCCGCCCGGTGGGGCGGTGGTGGCCGTCTCGCCGTCCGGGACCGGCGCCTTCTCCGGTACCTCGGCTTCTCCCGTGCTCAAGAACCGGCGTCCTCGACGACTTCGGCCCACTCCTCCAGCAGGGCCTGGGCGGCGTCGCGGTCGGCGCCCTCCGCCCACAGGTGGGTGACGGCCTCCGATGGGTCGGGCAGGACGAGGATCCAGCTCGCGTCGTCCTCGATGACGCGTACGCCGTCGGTCGTGTCGACGACGCGTTTGTCGGCGGCCTCCACGATGTGGCGCATCACGCTGCCCTTGGCCGCCCACGGCGTGGGCACGGAGCGCTTCAGCAGGTGCGCCTCGGGGATGCGGTGGTCGATCTGGGACAGCGTCAGGCGCGTACGGGCCACCAGCCCCAGCAGCCGGGTGAAGGCCGCGATACCGTCCACGGTCGCGTTGAACTCCGGGATGATGAAGCCGCCACGGCCGTCACCGGCGAAGATGCTGTCCTCGGCGGTGGCCGCCTTGGTCAGGACGTCCTGCGACGTCGAGGTCCAGTCGACCTGCACGCCGTGGAAACGGCAGACCTGCTCGGCCACGCGCGTCGTCGTGACCGGCAGCGCCACCCGGCCGCCGCGGCGCTCGGCCGCGACGAGGTCGAGCATCACGAGCAGGCCGCGGTCGTCGTTGATCAGCTCGCCGTTCTCGTTCACCAGCGTGATGCGCTCGCCGACCGGGTCGAAGCGTACGCCGAACGCCGCGCGTGAGGACGACACCAGGTCGCCGAGGCGCTGCAGGTCGCGCATGCGCTCGGCGAGGGTCTCGGTCGGCGACACGTCGTCGAGGCGGTTGTTCACGGTCAGGACGTCGACGCCCAGCCGGCCCAGCAACTGCGGCAGGACGAGCGACGCCGTGCCGCCCGCGCAGTCGATGACGATCTTCAGGCCGGCTTCGAGGACGCCGCGCATGTCGACGCAGGTCTGCAGGTCGCGTACGTAGGTCTCCACGACGCGCGACGGGTAGGCCAGCTCGGCGATCTCGCCCGGGAAGGCCCGGCGGTACTCCTGGCGGCCGAAGACGCGCTCCAGCTTGCGCTGGGCGTTCTGCGAGAGGTCGGCGCCGTTGTCGTCGAGGAAGACGATGTCGACGCCCTGGGAGTCGCCCGGGGTGGTGCGGATGACGATGCCGCCGACGCAGTTCTCCCGCGCGGTGGCGTACCGCGCGACCGGGATCGCGCACGCCTCCAGGTCCTGCACGTTGATGGCGCTGGCGGTGAGCGCGCTCTGCACGGCGCGGTTGAGCGTACGCGCGGCGCGCGAGGCGTCGCGGGACGCGGTGACGTTCGCGCCCTTCTTCAGTGTCGTGGCGTACGCGCTGGCGAGGCGTACGGCGAGCTCCGGAGTGATCTCGACGTTGATGAGCCCGGACACGCCGCGCGGCCCGAACAGGGTGCGCTGGCCGCGGGACTCCCAGATGACGCTCGTGTTGACGACCGCGCCGGCCTCGATCGTCTTGAAGGGGTACACCTTGACGTCGCTGGAGACGTACGCCTCGGACTCGATGACGCACTCGTCACCGATGACCGCGCCCTCCTCGATGCGCGCGCCCGCCATGACGTCGGTGTTCTTGCCGATCACGCAGCCGCGCAGGTTGGTCGAGGGGCCGATGAAGACGTTGTCGTGCACGATCGCGCGGTGCAGGAAGGCGCCTTCCTTCACCACGACGTTGCTGCCCAGCACGGTGAACTCGCGCAGCTCCGCGCCCGCCTCGACCTTGGCGTAGTCGCCGATGTAGAGCGGGCCCTTCAGGATGGCCTCGGGGTCGACCTCGGCGCCCTCGGCGACCCAGATGCCGGGCGAGACCTCGAACCCCGACGGCTCGATGTCGATCCGGCCGGACAGCATGTCGGCCTGGGACGACAGGTAGCTCTCGTGGGTGCCGACGTCCTCCCAGTAGCCGTCGGCGACGTAGCCGTACAGGGGCGCGCCCTCGGCGAGGAGCTTGGGGAAGACGTCGCCGGACCAGTCGACCGACTCGCCGGCGGCGACGTGGTCGAGGACCTCGGGCTCCATGACGTAGATGCCGGTGTTGGCCGTGTCGGAGAAGACCTGGCCCCAGGTCGGCTTCTCCAGGAACCGCTGAACGCGGCCCTCGTCATCGATGATGATGATGCCGAACTCGAGGGGGTTCGGCACGCGCTTGAGGCCGATGGTGACGAGTGCGCCGTTCTCCTTGTGGAAGCGCACCATGTCGGTGAGGTCGATGTCGGTGAGCGCGTCACCGGAGATGACCAGGAAGCGCTCGTCGCGGAGGGCGTCCTGGGCGTTCTTGACGCTGCCCGCCGTGCCCAGCGGCATCTCCTCGGTGGCATAGCTGAGCGCCATGCCGATCTCCTCGCCGTCGCCGAAGTAGTTGCGCACGAGCGCGGCGAGGAACTGGACGGTGACGACGGTCTCGGTGAACCCGTGGCGCTTCAGGAGGCGCAGCACGTGTTCCATGATCGGTTTGTTGACCACGGGGAGCAGTGGCTTGGGCTGGTTGGCGGTCATGGGACGCAGGCGCGTCCCCTCTCCACCCGCCATCACAACGGCCTTCACTGGAGCCGATCCTCTGCGATGGGTACTCCGATCATGGTCGAGGTTCCGCTCCCTTCAGTGCACCGGAGACGCGGTCGCCGCGGGTGAGCTGCCGGACCTGCTCGGTGTACAGCGCCGCCGCCCACCAGTACAGGCCGGTCCCCCAGATCGTGAACGCCCATCCGATGACCTTGGCGACGGTGGCCCAGGTACCGGAGTGCGCGCCGAGCATCAGCAGCGGGAACGCGTAGAGCAGGCACAACGTCGCGGACTTGCCGACGAAGTGCACCGGAGGCGGCCCGTAGCCGTGCCTCCGCAGAATGAGGAGCGGGATCCCCATGTAGATCTCGCGGGCGACGAGAACGATCGCCAGCCACAGCGGGACGACGTCACGGATGACCAGTCCGAGCAGGGTCGCGAAGATGTAGAGGCGGTCGGCGGCCGGGTCGAGCAGCGTGCCGAGCTTGCTGGTCTGGTTAAGGATCCGGGCGAGTTTTCCATCGAGCCAGTCGGACAGCCCCGCGAAGACGAGGATGCCGAAGGCCCACCAGTCCTCCTTGATGATGACGAGCCACAAAAAGAACGGCACCCCGAGCAGACGCGCGAAACTCAGTGCGTTCGGCCACGTCCACAGACGGTCGTACAACGCCCACCTCCCGCTCCCCCAACGCTGGTCATGACCTTACCTGTCGGTACTGGCGCGCCGAATAAGTGGTGTGGAGCGCGCCCGAAAGAGACCGTTAACGGCACATGCAGGCGGTACGCCGGAATAGTCCGTGCCCGGCGGCCCCGCAACGCGTGTACCTGGGACGGCGCCCCGTCCGGGTCCGGCCAGCGAATGCCGCGACGCTGGCCGGACGGCGGGAGCCGTGTTAAGGGTCCGGCGGTGAGCCCCCTTCCCCGATCCCCGTCCGCGCGGGCGGCGGTGTGCGGACCACCGCCAGCTCCACGCAGTTTCCACTCGGGTTGCTGTGGCTGCTCTTACACCAGCGAGTCGGAACATCCGGACCGTTCGACTGCATGTGGCTCCCTCGGAACGCCCATGCGGAGAACACCGCCCTGGCTCCCCCGAGACAGGGCGGCGGGTAGCAAGAATTCGCTGGTGGCCTGCCCAAAGGCGCACCGGCGTGCCGTCATCATAGGTCGGGCATATGCGTTCTGCACATGCGAAAACGCGCAGTGTCCCATGAAGGACACCGCCCGTACGCTTTCACTCGAATCGCACGGCGACCTCTGGCACCTCTCGAACGTCCGCGACACGCCGCGCCTCGCTCTCGGCGGCCTCGCGTACGGGCCCGGGAACGTCGCCGAACCCGGTGATGGTGATCTCCAGCCGGGTGCGGCCCTTCTTACGCGCCCGCCACACGCCCTCGATCTCGCCGTCGACGAGCAGGGCGCCCGGGTTGCCCAGAACCTTCCAGACCTCGCGCTGCCGGGCGCGGTCCGGTACGAGAAGGTCGCGGTCGCGGGGCAGCAGGTACAGGTCGGAGGGCGGGAGCAGGCGCACGAGCCGTGGCTCGGGCGCGGACCGCAGCGCGTCGGCGCGGTCCGCGGGCAGCCACAGCCGCCGCCCGCCGACCCGCACCTCGGTGAGCCCCTCCGGCCACACGCGTTCGACCACGGCGTTCGACACACCGAGGTACCTGGCGACGTCGGACCGGCCCGCCGGGCCGAGCAGCCGAAGGTAGGCGCGTACGAGCTCCGCCGTACCCGCCGCCTCCTCGGGTACGTCCGCGCGGCCCTCCAGCGGGGCGAGGAACGTCTTGGCGCCACGCGTCTCCACGCGTACACCGCCGGCGAGCCCGGCCTGCTGGAACAGCCCGCCGGAGATGTGCCGTGACCCGCACGGCCCGCAGTCGTAGGTGAGCGCTTCCGGGACCATCGCGCTCACCGCCGCGCTGACCTCGCCCTTCGGCATCGGCCGGTCCACGGCCGCGCGCAGCGCCTCGGCGGTCGCGCGGAAGGCCGCGAGCCCGAGCCGCGCGCCCTCCTTGATCTGCGAGGCGACGATGCGTGCGCGCGCGTCGGCGTCGTCGATGGGCCACAACGCGGCTGCCAGCCCGGCCAGGTCGGCCCGCCGGTGCAGGTGCGGCGCGCCCCGCGCGGCCCAGACCAGCGTGGACGTGCCGGGCACGCCGATGTCGGTGGCCCGGGCGGCGAGGGCCAGCCGCGCCGACCCGTACGGGGTGTCCTGGACGCCGACGCCGAGCACCTCGGCGTCCTCGGCCGGCGCCGTGCGGTCCAGCCCCTGCGCGGCCACCCGATAGGCGAGGACACGCCGGCGGTCGAGCTCCATGCTTGTGGTTCCTCCCGGATTCGCCGTCGAGCCTGCGGGGCCCCCTGAAACGCGGGAGGGGTACCGGGCGCCGGCGACTCGAGGTCTCTCGGCGCCCGATACCCGTAGCCGGCCCTGGATGCGCATAGGACCGACCTTGGATCGGCCGGATCTACTGGGCGGATCGACGGCCTATCCATCCCTACAGGCCCCGGGAGCCTACGGGCTGGGCGGTGCGATTCGTTGAGAAAATCAACAGAGGATCGGCACACCCGCATACTTTCCGGAACCTCTTCGACCGTAACCCCGCAGGTCAGCCTATTGGAAGAGATCCGGGCTTTACGGAAAATCACAACCCGTGTCGAGGCCGTAACGTGATCGGGCGACTACAGGCAGGTCACGTTCCGTAACGGGAGACGACGACCGAGGGCCGCTCCACCGGGCGCCCGGCGGTGATCGACTGGGCGAGCCGCACGTACTGGGCCTCGGCCCAGGCCAGGGGCGCCGCCGAGCCGGTCGCCTGGCCGAAGGTGAACCCGAAGGCGTTCGCGCGGTCCCAGACCTGCTCGGGGATCAGGTACCCGCCGTTGCCCGAGTCGGCCATCGCCTGCAGTTCGGTGGTCGCGGGGCGCCCGGCGGCCAGCTCGTACTCGCCGCGCTCGCCGGACAGCAGCGGCCACGCGCGACCCGCCTGGTGCCCGTGCCCGGCGGGCCAGCCGGTGCCGTCGTCCTGGCTCTCGCCGTAGGAGTCGTGGTTGTAGCGGTGCCAGTACACGTCGCCGTTCGGCGCGGTGACCGCGTCGGTGGCGTCGAGTTCCGCGAGCGAGGCGGTGACGTCGCCGTACGACGCCGGGCGCACGCCGAGGCGTACGAGGTCGAGGAAGCCCCCGTCGACGATGTCGCGCTCCCACCAGGTGCCGTCGGCGAAGGTGCGGGCGTAGGTGTCATCCGGGTTCGTGTCGTGTTCGATGCGCTCGTAGTACCGGTGGTCACCGGAGGTGCCGGTGGTGGTGAAGGTCTGCCCGTCCAGGGCGTTACGCCAGGTGTCGGCGGTGTTCTCGTACGTCGCCGCGCTCGCGGTGTCGCCGTTGTGGCGCGCGATGTCACCGGCGCAGACGAGGCCGGCGATCTCGGCCGCGACCGTGGACGGGCGACAGGCCGCTTTGATCCTCCCAGCGCTCGGCGGGCGTGGCGGGGCCGATCGCCACGATGTGGTCGGCGGTGAGCTTGATCTTGCTCCAGGTCGCCGCGTCGTTCAGCCCGGTCTGCCAGGCCAGCACGATCGGGTACGCGTCCTCGTCGAGCTGCTCGCAGCAGCCCAGTTGCTGCGCGGTCGCGCCGCTCACGCCCGACACCGGGGAGTAGCGCGGGAAGGACCCCGGCCCGTACGTGACCCCGTCGCCGGATGTCCAGGCGGTGATCTGCTGGCGGTCCCAGAGCCACTGGGCCATCCGCTTCGCCTGTGCCGCGTCGCCCGCCGCGATCAGCGCGGTGCCCTGCTGGTAGAGGTCGCGCGCCCAGACGCGGTGGTAGCCGTCGTTCAGGGCGTTCCCGTCGGTGGAGTCGCCCCACGGGGTGGCGAGGGCGGCGACGTTCGCGCCCGGGTAGGTCTTGTCCTCCAGGCCGTGCAGGGTCATCAGGCCGGTCAGGTACGTGCGGCGGCGCAGGGTGTCGCCGGACACGCTCGCGGGCACGGTCTTGCCGGTCAGGTAGCCGTGCCAGCCCGAGGCGTAGGAGGACTCCGCGGCGTCGAACCCGCCCGACAGCGACGCGGTGGCCGCCGAGGCGGCGCTCGTACGGTCGGCGCCGAAGCCGAGCGCGAGCGTGAACGTGGTGTCGGCGGCGACCGGCACCTGCGCGGTCTGCACGATGTTGCCGGCGCCGCTCGCCGTGTCGTACTGGTTCGCCAGAGTCCGGTTCGTCTTCAGGTCGGTGAGGCCGTCGCTGGAGGTGCCGCTGTAGCCGGTCGAGTGGGCGGTGAAGGCGACCGAGGCCTTCAGCGCCGAGGCGACCGTCGTCCCGAAGACGGGCCCGTCGTCGCTCGCGACGAGCGCACGTCCCCGGAATCCCACCGCCCGTGTCGCCGCCGCCGCTGCCGGCCAGCGACGGGTTGTACAGGGCGTACAGCCGGTAGGAGCCGCCGTCGAGCGACTGGAAACGCGTCCTGACCAGGAGCGTGGAGCGCGCCGGGTCGGTGACGTACGTCTCGGTGAGGCGGTAGCGCCCGCTGCCGGCGGTGTTGGTGACGGTGTACTCCGGCGACTTCTCGTCCGGCATCGACGACCGCGTGGGTGGTCGCGTCGCGTTCGAGGTCGGTGAAGTCGAGCCGTCGGTGACCACGTACTGCAGGTCCTGCACGTCGGCGACGTCGGTCCGCGGGTAGAAGACCTCCGAGGTGACGCCGCTGGCGACGGTGAACCAGACCTTCGAGGACGCCGCGGTCGCGGTGCCGAGGCGGTCTTGTCGCCGGTCGTCCAGGACGAGCCGCCGCCCGGGGCGCCGGGCGCCTCGCCCGAGGCGCTGGCCGGGGACGACGCGAACGCCACCGACAGCAGCGCGGCGCGCAGCGCGACCGCCCACGTTCTACTCCGCACCACGGCACGCTCCTCGCTCCGTCAGGGACACCCGGACGAAGATGAACGGGTTCGGAGCGCGCGGCAAGATCGGTCCCGGGGCCGCGCGCGGCCCCGGGACGGTCACGTCAGGAGGCCGGCCAGGGGACCTGCGGCGACCGGTAGAAGTTCACCGACGCCGCCGCCCAGCGCGGGCCCTGCGCGGCGAGCCGGACGGCGGAAGTCGTCCCACGTGCGGAGGCTCTGCGGCGACCAGCCGATCTCGGCGATGGCCGGCAGCCGCGGGAACACCATGTAGTCGATGTCGTCGTTGGTCTCGATCGTCTCGGTCCACAGCGGCGCCTCGACGCCGAGGACGTTCTTCTCGGCGACGCCGTCGACGAGCGTGGCCGGGTCCCAGTCGTAGGAGTCCTTGACCTCGATCAGGCCGGCCCAGTCCTGGCCGAGCGGGGTGCTACTCGTCGTACTTCATGTCGAGGTAGGCGTGGTTGGCCGGGGACATGACGACCTTGGCGCCCTGGGCGACGGCGTCGCGCGCCGATCTGGGTGCCGTCCTCCGAGCCCTTGGCGGTGTCCCAGTACTGCGCGACCGAGCCGGGCGGCGATCGTCGCCGCGCCGATCTCGTTCCAGCCCATCAGGTTCTTGCCGTACTTGGCCACGATCGGGCCGGCCTTGCCGATGAACGTGGCGTAGTCGGCCGGCGTCGTGCTGTGCGCCTCGTCGCCGCCGATGTGGAGGTACGGGCCGGGCGTGATCCGGGCGAGCTGGCCGAGCACGTCGTCCAGCAGCTCGTACGTCACGGGCTTGGCGATGCACAGCGAGCTGAAGCCGACGTCGGTGCCGGTGTAGAGCGGCGGCGCCTTGCCGTCGCAGTTGAGCTTGGCGTACGAGGCGAGCGCGGCGTTGGTGTGGCCCGGAGTGTCGATCTCCGGGACGACCGTCATGTAGCGCTCGGCGGCGTATCGGACGATCGCCTTGTAGTCGGCCTGGGTGTAGTAGCCGCCCTGGCCGCCGCCGACCTCGGTGCTGCCGCCGTAGGTCGGCCAGGCGCGGCCAGCCGTCGATCGCGATGCGCCAGCCCTGGTCGTCGCTCAGGTGCAGGTGCAACAGTGTTGATCTTGTACTCGGCGGCGAGGTCGATGTAGCGCTCGACCTGCGGCACCGTGAAGAAGTGGCGGGCGACGTCGAGCATGGTGCCGCGCCAGGCGAAGCGCGGGGAGTCCTCGATCGGCCACGCCCGGCATCGTCCACGGGCCCGGCCGCACGGTCGGCGACTCGATCCGCGGGCGGCAGGAGCTGGCGCAGCGTCTGCACGCCGCGGAACAGGCCCTCGGCGGAGCCGGCCTCCAGGCGTACCGAGGACTTCTTGAGTCACGGCGAGGCGGTAGGCCTCGCCCGCGCGGCCGGCGGGACAGCCGCAGGGAGATGACGTCACGCGAGCCGCCGCTGTGCGGTGACCGGCAGCGGGTAGCCGGTGGAGCGGCGCAGGATGCCGGCGAGGTAGGTGCCGGCGGTGCCCGAACCGGGCCGCGCGACGATGCGGGTGTGGCGGGTGAGGGTGAAGGACACGCCGGGCAGGGTGCGCAGCGAGGCGGGCGCCGGCACGAGCCGCGGCGGCGCGACCGTGCGCTGCTGGGTGGCCTGGAGCGGTCCGGCGGCGCCGGGAGCCGGGACGGCGACGAGCGCCGCCGCCGACGGCGGCGGCGGCCACGACGCGGCGCCCGGCTGGGCTCGCGGTGACGGCCGGATGACCGGGGTCGGTCGGGGTGGGCCTGCCACGCGTACCTCCGCTTGCGGACGGGCGGCCCACGGCGGGCCGCGCGCGTGCCGGAACACGTTGGACGCCGTCCCGCCCGGCGGCGTCCCGGCCAGCGTTAGTAAGGAAGGTTTCCTTTTGTCGGCGACGATAGGGAAACTCTGCTCACGCCGTCAAGACCACCTGTCTGGCGGTCAGGAGTGGCGTGGTCACTCGTGGCCGCGGACCGGATGTGGCCGGTACGGCGCCTCCAGCCGGGCCGTCTCCTCCTCGCTGAGGACCAGGTCCACTGACGCCAGCGCGTCCTCCAGGTGGCGGAGCTTGGTCGCGCCGACGCCGGCGCGGTCACCCCCGGCCGGCCGAGCAGCCAGGCGAGCGCGACCTGGGCGGGCGGGACGCCGCGTTCCTTCGCGACCGCGCGTACGACGTCCACGACGTCGAAGTCGCCCTCGTCGTAGAGCGACTCGCCGTAGGTGTCGCCGCGCGGAGCGTACGGTGCGCCGCTCACCGCCGCGCTCCCAGGTGCCGGCCAGCAGCCCGCGGGCGAGCGGGCTCCACGGGATGACGCCGACGCCCTGGTCGCGGCAGAACGGGATCATCTCCCGCTCCTCCTCGCGGTAGACGAGGTTGTAGTGGTTCTGCATCGAGACGAACGGCGTCCAGCCACCGGCGCGCGCGGTGTACTGCGCCTTGGCGAACTGCCAGGCGTACATGCTGGAGGCGCCGACGTAACGCGCCTTGCCGGCCCGTACGACCTCGTCCAGTGCGGCCATGGTCTCCTCGACCGGCGTCTCGTCGTCCCAGCGGTGGACCTGGTAGAGGTCGACGTGGTCGGTGCCGAGGCGCCGCAGGGAGGCGTCGATGGCGGCCAGGATGTGCTTGCGCGACAGGCCGCGGTCGTTGGGCCCCTCGCCGGTCGGGTAGTAGACCTTGGTGGCCAGGACGTAGTCCTCGCGCCGGGCGAACAGCCGGGACAGCAGCCGCCCGGTGATCGACCTCGCCCGCGCCGCCGGAGTACATGTCGGCGGTGTCGAAGAAGGTCACCCCCGCCTCGACCGCCCGGCGGACGATCGGCTCGGCCGCGTCCTCGTCGAGCAGCCACGCCCGGTGCGCGGGGTCGCCGAAGCCCATCATGCCCAGGCAGATCCGCGACACCTTCAGTCCTGACGAGCCCAGCCGCGCGTACTCCATGCCCTCTCCTCCCGGCCCCGCTCGGGGCTCGCAGGCCATTCTGGACGCGGCGAACGCCCTGGCCTAAGACCGGATCAAAGGCGGAGAGCCCCGTGTACCTGGGGATCGAAAGTGTCTACAGGTCGGCCAGCGCCAGGGCCGTCCAGTGCTCGAACCGCGCGTACCGGTCGGCGACGCCCTGGGTCTGCGGCATGGGCATGCCGAGGACGGCGTCGACGGCGTCGACGAGGTCCCAGTAGGGGTCGCGCACCTCCTGGCCGGACACCTCGCGGTAGATCGTCTGGAACTGGCCGGCGACCTCGACGCCGTAGTCCATCGCCAGGTTGAGGCGCATCCGGGCCACGTCGACGGCGTACGGCCCGCGGCAGCCCGTGGTCCAGTCGACGATGCCGGTGAGCCGGTCGCCGGTCCACACCGTCTGGCCGGGGTGGAAGTCACGATGGATGAAGCCCCCGGCGGTCTCGGGCACCGGCCCGGACACCGCCTCGAACACCTGCTTCCACAGCTCGGAGCTGCCGGACCACTGCGGCGCGCCGCGCTCGCCCGGCTCGGAGGGCTCACGGTAGGGCGCGTACGCGGGCAGCGCCGGGTCCGGATGCACCTCGTGGATCCGGGTGAGGGCCTGGGCCAGCGCGGTGAGGAAGGTGTCCATGTCCCAGGGCCGCTCGGCAGGGCGGCCCGGCACCCGCGTCGTGAGCAGCGCCGGGACGTCGCAGATCCGGCCGTACGGGTCGGAGGCGAGCAGCCTGGGCGCCGGCACCTCGGTGTCGTCGAGGAGATCGAGGACGGCGGCCTCGTTCGCGGGGACGTACCAGCGGTCGTCGCGCAGCCGCGCCGCGTCGTGGAAGCGGCGTACGACCAGCCGCCGCGGGGGTTCTCCCGCGTCGATCGCGTGCATGGTCGTGGAACGCACGCCCATCGAGCGGATCGAGGTGATCCGCCCTCCGACGACGTCGCGTACCCAGGCGAGCACCGTCTCCGGCGGGTGCGGAGATGCCATCTACCGGTCGGAGGCGGGATCGGCGTCGGCGGCGAGCGGTCCCTGACCAATGACGCCCACTGTGCACACCTTCTTCTCGTCGATCACCGCGGCGTCTCCTTCTCGACACCGTCCGTTCGCCGACTGCGGGTAGCGTCGCTGCGCCGCACCCGACGACAAGAGGCTCAATGGCTAATTCCGATCGCATCTCCGAGGTCTACAAGGGCGAGATCTGGGCTGAAAGCACACAACAAGTTGCTCGTGATCGTATCCATTGGCTGGTGGGGCAAGCCACCGGAGATGTACTCGACATCGGTTGCTCGCAGGGCATCGTCTCTCTTCTGTGCGCCCGGCGCGGCCTGAACGTCATCGGAATCGACATTCAGGCGGACCGCGTCGAGTACGCGCGCGCCGAGCTCGACTCCGAACCCGAGGAAGTGCGCGAGCGCGCCGAATTCCGCATCGCGGACGGCTCCGCGCTGGACTTCCCGGACGCCTCCTTCGACACCGTCATCATGGGCGAGATCGTCGAACACTCCGAGGACGCGTCGCCGCTGCTGGCCGAGGCCGCGCGGGTGCTGCGCCCGGGCGGCGTACTGGCCCTGACCACGCCGTTCGGGCTGAGCCGCCACCACGACCACTACGCGACGTTCTACGTCGACTCGGTGGTCCGGCTGCTCGCGCCGCACGTGTCCGTGGACAGCCTGGACATCGTCGACCGCTACCTGCGGGTACGCGCGCGGCCGGGCGCCATGGCCGACCCGGACCGCGTGATCATCGAGGCGCAGCCCCTCATGGAGCGGGCCCTGATCGCCATCCAGGAGAGCATCCAGGACGAGAAGGAGCGGATGCGGCGGTACGACATCGCCATCGCCCGCTACGAGCAGGTCAACGCCCGGATGAAGAACCTCGAGGCCCGGCTCGCGCACCAGTCGTACCGCACCGACTACGTCACCTGGCAGCTCAAGTCCGCCAAGAGCCGCAAGTGGTGGCGCCTCGGCGAGGCCCTGTGGAGCGCGAAGCGCCCGACGGAGGCGCTGAAGCTGCCGAAGAACGTCGCGACGGCACTGAAGGCCGCGCCGCGCCTGAACGAGCCGCAGCCGGAGACGACGGCGGGCTCGCCGGACCTGTCGGGGCACTACTCGGCGATCCCGATCCCCGAGGTGGTCGTCCCGGACGGCCCGCAGGCCCGCGACACCAAGGTCGCGGTGATCCTCGACGTCTTCAGCTCGATGGCGTTCAAGTACGAGTGGCAGCAGATCCAGTTCGGCCCGGACGACTGGCGCGAGGTGCTCGAACGCGAGCGGCCCGCCATGCTGTTCTGCGAGTCGGCCTGGCACGGCAACAGCGGGCGCTGGGCCACGATGATGAGCGCCGCCGGCGCGCCCAAGCAGCCGGTGCGCGACCTCGTCGCCTGGTGCCGCGCGCAGGGCATCCCCACGGTGTTCTGGAACAAGGAGGACCCGCCGAACTTCGACCGTTTCATCGAGACGGCCAAGCTGTTCGACCGGGTCTTCACCGTGGACTCCGAGTGCATCCCCCGCTACGTCGAGGCCCTCGGCCACGACCGCGTCGGCGCTGCTGCCGTTCGGCGCGCAGCCGCGGGTGCACAACCCGGTGGCGGTGCCCGGCGGGCGCAAGCACGAGGTCGCGTTCGCGGGCACGTACCACGCCAAGAAGTACCCCGAGCGCGCCGCGCAGATGGACACCATCCTGGCCCCCGCGCGCGAGTTCGACCTGCACATCTACAGCCGCATCTCCGACGACCCGGACTTCGCGTTCCCGGCGGAGTACACCGACTACATCGTCGGCTCGCTCCCGTACGAGCGGATGCTCGCGGCGTACAAGGCGTACAAGGTCTTCCTCAACGTCAACTCGGTGACGGAGTCGCCGACGATGTGCGCGCGGCGCGTGTTCGAACTCTCGGCGTGCGGCACGCCGGTCGTCTCGGGCCACTCGCGCGCGCTGGACAACGTCTTCGGCGACCTCGTACGGCTGGCCACGACACCGGACCAGACCACCGAGGCGCTCGTCGAGCTGATGAAGGACGCCGACCTGCGCGACCGCGCCGGGCACCTGGCCATGCGGAAGGTGTTCGACGAGCACCTGTACGGCCACCGGGCCGCGACGCTGCTGTCGGCGGCGGGCGTGCCGGTGCGGGAGCGGCGGCGCTCGATCTCGGTGATCCTGCCGACCAACCGTCCCGAGCAGGTCGACCACGCGATCGCGCAGGTCGCCGCCCAGGTGCACCGGCCGCTGCAGCTCGTCATGGTCCTGCACGGCTTCCCGGCGGACGGCGTACGCGAGAAGGCCCTCGCGGCCGGGCTGGACGACGTCGTGGTGCTCACGGCCGACTCCTCCCAGACGCTCGGGTCGGTGATGAACATCGGCATCGAGGCGTCCGACGGCGCGTACCTCGCCAAGATGGACGACGACAACCTGTACGGGCCGCACTACCTCAGCGACCTCGCGTACGCCTTCGAGTACACGACCGCGGGGATCGTCGGGAAGGGCGCGCACTACTGCGAGATGCGCACGCACGGCCTGACCCTGCTGCGTTTCCCGCACCTGGAGCACACCGAGGCCGAGCTGGTCCAGGGCGGCACGCTCCTGGCCGACGGCGACGTGCTGCGCAAGCTGCGCTTCGCGGACCTGCCCCGCGCGATCGACAGCGACCTGCTGCGGCGGGCGCTGCGCGACCAGGTCGGGATCTACTCCACGGACCGCTTCAACTTCGTCTCCGTACGCGGCGACCGTGAGGCGCACACGTGGAAGGTCGACGACGCGGAGCTGATGCGGCACGGCCGGGTCGCCTTCCACGGTTCCCCCGGGGAGAACGTGCTGTTCTGATGCTCGACACCGCCCCTTCGACCGTCTCCTCCGCGCGCCGTTTCCCGGCGTGGCGCGCCGACGTCCTGCTCGGCGTCGTCCTGGTCGCGCTGTACGGCGTACTGCTGCTGTGGAACCTGTCGGTGCCGCAGCCGGTCGACCACAGCCGCTACATGGACGCCGCCAGGGCGTTCCCGTCGCGGCCGCACGACCCGATCTTCGACCACCAGTACCTGCGGATCGGGCTCACCGCGCCGACGGCGCTGGTCATGAAGGTCTTCGGGTACTCCGAGGTGACGTACCACGCGTTCCCGGTGGCGGCGGCGCTGCTGCTGTTCGCCTCGGTGTACGCGATCGGGTGCGTGATGTTCGACCGCGTCGTCGGCGCGCTGTCGGCGACGGTACTCGCCCTGATCGGGATCATCGTCGTCGCCGGCACCGAACTGCTGCCGGACCTGCCGGCGACGGCGCTGTTCACCGCCGCGATCGCGCTCACGGTCGGGCTGCGGGAAGGCCTCGTCCCGTACCGGCGCACCGTGCTCGTGGTCGTCGGCGTGCTGCTGGGGTGGAGCTACCTCACGCGCGAGTTCATCATCTTCGACTGGCCGCTCGCCCTCATCCTCGTGTGGCGGCGGATCGGCCGGTGGGAGTGGCTGTGGGCGGCCGTGCCGGTGGCGCTCACCGGCGCCGGCGAGATGGCCCTCAACGCGCACCTGTACGGCGACCCGCTCGCGCGGCTGCACGCCGACTCCGGGCTGGGGAACCTGCCCTCGCAGCCCGGGGTCGCGGCGACCTTCCACAACCTGCCGCTGTGGGTCTACCTGTGGCGGCTGCCGCAGCAGCTGATCCGCTCCGCCGAGGGCCCGGGTCTCCTGGTGCTGCTCTTCCTGGCGCTCGTGACCGGCCTGGTGGTGGCCGTACGCCGCCTGCGCGGCCGTACTCCCGTGCCGGGCGAGCGGAACGCCGGGGTGTTCGCGCCGTGGATCCTGCTGATGTGGGTGCCGCTGACGCTGCTCGGCGGCGTGCTCGACCCGGCGCACCCGAAGCTGCGTCTGCAGTTGCTGCGGTACTGGTACCCGGTGTTCCCGGCCTTCGTCCTGGGCGGCGTCGCCGCGCTGTGGCTGGGCGCCCGGTTCGTACGGCTGCCGTCGCGGGCGCGGGCCGCCCTGCCGGGCGTGGTGGCCGTCGCCGTGGTCCTGCTGTCGGTGCTCGGCCGTCCCGGCACGGCGGGCTGGGCGGGCTCGGACCGCGTGCGCTCGAACGCCCTGCCGGAGTTCCGCTCCTGGCTGGCCCGCTCCGGCGCGACCACGGTCTGGACCGACACACGCCTGTTCCGGATCATGCCGATCTACCTGGTCAACCCGACGGGCCACCGCGTGTGGCACGGCCACCTGCGCCCGCTGGTGAAGCCGGAACAGCCGGGCGCCGGCGACTATGTGGTGGCGTACAGCGTCGGCAGCGACGCCTGCCCGCGTTGCGGCGACTCCGCCCGCGCCCTGCTACCGACCGTGCCCGTCGGCGTGGCGGCCGGTCATGACCAGCCACGATCACCTGCTGCACGTCTGGCAGGTCGGCTGACAGGTTTTCCACAGCACGGGGTCCTCCTTGGCTCCCTCGGCGCATGTGAACTACCTTGTTGCAAAGCGCTCGCAACAACGACTCATGTGCGCTTCACCGCCGAGGAGGACCCATGCACATCCCTGACGGGTATCTCAGCCCGCAGACCTGCGCCGTCGGCTACCTCCTCGCGGCTCCCGCGTGGGCGGTCGCCGGGCGCCGGGTGCAGGGGGTCGTGAAGAACCGTCACGTGCCGACGCTCGCGGTGCTGTCCGCGCTGAGTTTCCTGGTGATGATGTTCAACGTGCCGATCCCGGACGGCACGACCGCGCACGCGATCGGCGCGACGGTGATCGCGATCCTGCTGGGGCCGTGGGCGGCGGTGCTGGCGGTCAGTGTGGCGCTGGCCTTCCAGGCCTTGTTGTTCGGCGACGGCGGGGTTCTGTCGTACGGCTTCAACGTCGTGAACATGGCGATCATCGCGCCGTTCGTCGGCTACGCGATCTACCGGTTGCTGTCGCGGAACGCTGACCTCACCAGCGGGCGGCGCGCGGTCGCGGCCGCCATCGGCGGGTACGCCGGCATCAACGCCGGCGCGATGGCCGCCGCCGTGGAGTTCGGGCTGCAGCCCGTGCTGTTCCACAACGCCGCGGGCGCGCCGCTCTACTCGCCGTACCACCTGTCGCAGACGGTCCCCGCGATGGCGCTGGCGCACCTGACCGTCGCCGGCGCGGCGGAGGCGATCCTGACCGGCGGCATCGTGGCCTACCTCCAGCGCGCCAACCTCGGGCTGCTGCGGCCCAACCACCCGGGCGTCCCGGTCGACGGCGAAGGCGGCGCGGAGCGTACGCCCCGGCGGGTGCGGCCCCTGACGGTGGCGCTGTGCGGGATGGCGGTGATGGTGCTGCTGACGCCGCTCGGCCTGCTGTCGCCCGGCGGCGCGTTCGGCGAGGACTCCCCCGACGACCTGAACCTCGGCAAGTACGGCCTGTCCGCGGTGCCCAGCGGCCTGAACAAGTACAACGGCTTCTGGCACCACGCGATCTTCAACGGGTACGACTTCGGCGCCGACTCTCACCCCGCCGTCGGCTACCTCGTCTCGGCCGTGATCGGCATCGCGGTGATCGGCGCTGTGATCTTCCTGGTCGGGTTCGCCGCGCGACGGCTCTCCGTACGCCGCGCGCACCCGCTGGAGGACTCATGACCGAGGTCCAGACGCGGCCCGCGGACGACGACACCCTCCGCGTACCGGAGTGGCTGCTCCAGGGCGAGCTGGCGATGTGCCCGTGCGGGTGCGTCGGGAAGCGCAAGAAGGGCAGCTTCGTCGAGAAGACGCTGAACGGCGGCGCCGGTCTGCTGCGCCAGGTGATGTTCAGCGACGACGTCGCCGGTCAGGGCGGGCTGCTGCAGCGGATCGACCCGCGCGTGAAGTTCGTGTCGATGATCGCCCTGCTGGTGGCCGCCGGGCTGGCGCGCAACATCCCGACGCTGGTCGTCATGTACGCGCTGACGCTCGCGCTGGCCGCCGCGTCCAAGCTGCCGGTCGGCTTCTTCGTGAAGCGCGTGTGGCTGTTCATCCCGATCTTCACCGGCATCGTCGTGCTGCCCGCCACCCTGTCGGTCGTGACCCACGGGCACGTCGTCCTGACCTTGTGGCACTGGCACGGCCACGCGGAGGGGTTCACCTCGCAGGGCCTGACGTCGGCCGCGCTGGTCGTCTCCCGCGTGGCGGTCTCGATCTCACTCGTCGTGCTGCTGACCCTCACGACCCCGTGGGTGCGGCTGCTGGCGGCGCTGCGCTCGGTCGGCGTACCCAGGATCTTCATCCTGATCATCGGCATGGCCTACCGGTACATCTTCCTGCTGCTGAACACCGTCACCGACATGTACGAGGCCCGCAAGGCGCGCACGATCGGAGCGGCCAGGCACGACCGGGGCGCCCGCGCGTTCCTCGGGGCCAGCGGCGGCGCCCTGTTCGGCAAGGCCCACCAGCTCTCCGAGGAGGTGCACATGGCGATGACCGCGCGCGGCTACCGCGGCGACGCCAAGACGCTGCACCGCTTCACGTTCACACGCACCGACCTCTTCGCCGCCCTGACCAGCGCCGCGCTGGTCGCGGCCACGATCGCGGGAGACCACTTCCTTGGCCGCTGAGCCCGACGGCCCGGTGTTCGTCTGCGACGACATCGGCTACTCCTACCTCGACCGCTTCCCGGCACTGGACAAGGTGTCGCTGTCCATCCGCGCCGGTGAGCGCGTCGCGCTGCTCGGCGCGAACGGCTGCGGGAAGTCGACCCTGCTCAAGGTCCTGGACGGCCTGATCTTCCCGTCCAAAGGGACCCTCACCGCGTTCGGCCAGCCCGTCACCGAGGACACCCTGGAGGACGAACAGTTCTCCCAGGCGTTCCGGTCCCGCGTCGGCTTCGTGTTCCAGAACTCCGACGCGCAGGTCTTCTCCCCGAGCGTGCGTGAGGAGGTCGCGTTCGGCCCGCTCCAACTCGGGCTCACCCCCGAACAGGCCGAGGTCCGCGTCGTCGAGACCCTCACGATGCTCGGCATCGAGGACCTCGCCGACCGTGCGCCGTTCCAGCTTTCCGGCGGGCAGAAGAAACGCGTCGCCATCGCCGGGGTGCTCGCCACCAACCCGGAGGTGCTGCTGTTCGACGAGCCCACCGCCGCGCTGGACCCACGCTCCCAGCACTGGCTGACCGACCTCATCGAACAACTCGGCGCCGCCGGCAAGACCATCGTCCACGCCACCCACGACCTCGAAGCCCTCGACCGCATCGCCGACCGCTGCGTCGTCTTCTCCGAGGCCCACACGATCGTCGCCGAGGGCACCCCGGACGAGATCCTCGGCGACCGCGACCTGCTGCTGTCGGTGAACCTCATCCACTCCCGCTCCCGCCCGCTCCGCTGACCGCCAGATACGTGTCGAGGGCGGCGGCGCCCGCCAGCATCGCGAGGCCTCGCGCCGTCAGCCGGGCGCGCCACTCCGCCAGCGTCGCCCGCAACGGCTCAGGGCCACCTGCCTCGCGTACCTGGTCCAGTACCCGCGCGATCTGTTCCAGGCCGTGGCCGCCTCGGCGTAGCTGGTGGGCCAGCAGCACGTCGCGTACGTCGGCGGGAGCGTAGACGCGGTAGCCCGTGAGCGGGTCGCGGCGGGGTTTGGTCAGGCCTGTGCGTTCCCATTTTCGGAGCGTCGCCGGCCGGAGGCCGAGCCTGTTCGCCAGGGGGCCGATGAACGTCTCGCCCAGGGACGCCTCGTGCGGCGCCGCCAGGTCCCGCAGGGCGTGTTCCACGGCCTCCAAGGTCCGTCGGTCGCCTGCAAGTTGTGCGTGGCCGTCGTCGATCAGGCTCAGCGCCTCCTCGACCGTGCCGGCGTTCACCGCTCGCATGATCGCTGCCGCGGTCGCGTGGCCGTGGGCGGGGATCAGGGTGAGGAACGTTCGCAGCGCCGCCGCGTGGCGTGGGGTGTAGGCACGGTAGCCATGGGGTGAGCGTTCGGCCGGCGGGAGGATGCCGGCCTCCTCGTAGTTGCGTACCGCCTGAGTGGACAGGCCGTGCTCGCGTGCCAGATCAATGGGGCGCAACCGCATTTTGAAGGTTCGTCCTAAACAACAGGCGGAAATGCCGCCAAAGTTTACATCGAAGGTTCAACGTTACAGTTCAAGAGTATGACGGACTCGATTCGGGACGCCTCCCGTCCCTTCACCGGCGGCGCCCTCACCTCCCTCCTGTCCCCCGCCATCCGCGTGCTCGGCCTCGGCGAGCCCACCCACGGTGTCGACGCGTTCCTCGATCTGCGCAACGAGCTCTTCCGCCACCTCGTCGAACACGACGGCTACCGCTCGGTCGCCATCGAGAGCGACTGCCTGGCGGCTCTGGCGGCCGACGCGTACGTCGCCGGCGGCGCCGGGTCGCTCGACGACGTGATGAGCCACGGGTTCAGTCACGGCTTCGGTGCCTCGCCCGCCAACCGCGAGCTGCTGCGCTGGATGCGCGAGTACAACGAGGGGCGTTCCCCGCAGGAGCGACTCCGCTTCTACGGCTTCGACGGCCCTCTGGAGATCACCGGCGCGGCCAGCCCGCGGCCGGCCCTGACAGCGCTGTATGACCACCTCGCCGCCCACCTCGATCCGGTCTGGACGCGCGAGGACCTCGATCACCTGCTCGGCGCCGACGAACGCTGGACCGAGCCGGCCGCCATGATGGATCCCGCCCGATCCTTCGGCCGCAGCGACGAGGCCGGGGAGCTGCGCCTGATCGCCGACGACCTGGGCGCGCTCCTCGCCTCGCAGGCTCCCCGGCTGACGGCCGCCACCTCACCGGACGAGTGGTGGCGCGCCGAGCTGCACGCGCGTACGGCCGCCGATCTCCTGCGCTACCACGCCGGGATCGCCGACCCCTCGCCCGCCCGCGTCGGCACGCTCATGGGCCTGCGCGACCTGATGATGGCCGACAACCTCGACGCCATCGTCCGCCGCGAGGCCCGTCGTGGCCCCACGCTCGCCTTCGCCCACAACGCGCATCTGCAGCGCGACATGAGCAGCATGCGGTTCGGCGGGCAGCGGGTCGAGTGGTGGAGCGCGGGCGCCATCATCGGCACGCGCCTCGGCGACCGGTACGCCTTCGCCGCCACCACGTTCGGCGCCCGCGGCTCCGACGTTCCCGGCCCCGGCACCCTCGAAGGGCTTCTGTCAGGACTGCCCCACGCCCGCGCCGTCGTCGATCCCGGCGGCCTCGACCGTGCGATGACACCCCGTGTCCCGGCCGACCACACCTACTCCGCCCTCGACCCGGCCACGATCGACCAGATCGACGCCATCGTCTTCGTCAAGGAGATCGACGCGAATCCAGAGTCTCCCTGGGGATGAGGGCGTCCGGGGCCGTACAGGCGTAGGCGCCCGCGACCGCGCCCAGCCGGGCGCACTCCAGGACGCTCCGCCCGGCGAGCCTGCCGTGCAGGAAACCGCAGACGTACGCGTCGCCCGCGCCGTTGGTGTCCACCACCGGCGCGGGCGGCACGGCCGCCGGGACGTGGCGCGGCGTGGATCCGCCGTCCCGCGTGAGGACGTACGACCCGTCCGCGCCCGCCGTGGCGACCACCACCTCCGCGCGGCCCTCGCGGAGGATCTCCTCCATCAACGCGGGGGTACGGTCGCCCGCGCCGGCCGCGCTGAGGAAGACGAGGTCGGAGCGCAGGGCGAACTCCCGGTGATGGTCGGCCTGCCCGTCCCAGTCGTGCAGGTCGGTGGAGACGGGGACGGCGATGTCGTCGTAGAGGAAGCGCGCGAAGTTCGTGATGGACAGGTGGACGTGGCGCGCGCGTCGCAGCCAGGGAAGGTAGTGGTCGCGGGGCATGCGCAGCCCGGCCGGGTCGCGGCCGTCGTAGAAGGACATCCGGCGGCCGGACGCGTCCACGAGGTTGACGGCGCGGCGGGTGCCCGCCGGGGAGATCAGCGGAGCGAACTCCACGTCTCCTTCGGCGAGCCGCTCGCGTACCTGCGCACCGATCCAGTCGTCGCCGATGCAGTCGAGCAGCGCGACGTTGAGGCCGAGCGCCCGTACGCCGAGGGCGACGTTCCCCCCGGTGTGGCCGGGCCGCTCCTCGATCGGGCCGACATGGACCGAGTCGGCGAGCGGGACCGGCAGCGAGCCGACGCGGACGATGGTGTCCACCCCGCTGCCACCGACCACCAAGACGTCGTAGCGCGCGCTCTGGGGGCTGACACTTCCGCTTCTCCGACCTCGATGCACCCGAGAATCGTAAGCGTCTGAAGCAGACTGACGGAGTCGCCTCCTCAAGCAGGCTCCTACGTGTCACCGGCCGGCCGGAGGTTGTCCTCCGACCGGCCGGTGGCGCCGGGTACCGGCTGGCGTTCAGCCCCTGGGTTAGCGGTTAACGACGAACGTCAGGCCCTGCCGCCAGTCGGTGGCCATGATGTTCCGGGCGGCCGACAGGGTCATCGTGCCGGCGCAGACGTCCTTCTTGAGCCTGTTCTCGACGGTGTCCTTGTCACCGGCGGTGCTGCCGCCGGCGTCGTAACGCGGCTCGGGCCACAGGTTCTGCGGGTCCCGGGGGGCGCCGCCGAGCTCGAGCGGGACCAAGTGGTCCTCTTCGTAGTCCGCGGTACTGGTGTCGCTGTACCCGTACTCGCCGATCTGCTGAACCTTGAGCGGGTTGGTGTACGACGTCGGCGGGCGCACGGTGTCGGTCCATCCGGAGACGCAGATGGTCGTGTCGATCGTGGACTGGGTGACGTCCGGGTTGAACGCGCCGGGCTGGCACGACGAGTCGGGAAGCGGCAGGTAACTCTGCGAACACGTCTGCGCGTACGCGGGGGTGGTGGCCATCGTGACGGGGACGGCCAGTGCCGCGGTCATGGCGACGGTCGTCAGGCTCGCAGCGAGCATCCTCTGCATGTCGAGTGCCCTTCAGGTAGCGGGGGTTTGCCCCACCATCTGGGCTTTCGCTTTTGACGACTATGTGCGAATTTGTCAAATATGCGGTTAAGTATGTGTGAAAAGTGATGATTTTTCGGAAAACCCCTGGCCAGAGGACTCGCGGCCGGGGACGAGAAATCTCGGCGTGGACGCCGGACATGCGGCGGGAGGCAGCCGGAAGGCCTCAGGCGAGGCTGAACGAGCGTCAGCCGAGCCGGCGATCGCGCCCTGCGAGCAGTCCGGTCACGAGCTGCACCACCATGAGCGACGCCATGAAGACCAACGGGGTTCGCCAGCCGCCGCTGTGCTGGTACAGCGCTCCGACCACGATGGGGCCGGGGATCGACAGCAGGTAGCCGGCGCCCTGGGCGAATGCGGACAGGCGGATCACCGTCGCGCTGTCGCGGCCGCGTAGGCCGATCATGGTCAGAGCGAGCGGGAAGGAGCAGTTGGCGACGCCCAGCAGGGCGGCCCACAGCCAGGGCGCGGAGGCCGGCGCCGCCCACAGGCCGGCGTATCCGGCCAGGCCGAACAGTCCGATCGTCACCGCCAGGCCGCTCTGGTCGCGGAGGCGTCCGGCTACGGCGGCCAGCGCGAATGACAGCGGGACGCCCAGTACCGACGTCACGGCGAACAGCAGGCCGGCGGTCTCGGCGGACAGGCCCGCGTCGCGGAAGATCTGCGGGAGCCAGCCGATGATGACGTACGCGGCGGTCGCCTGGAGGCCGAAGTAGGCGGCCAGTGCCCAGGCGGTCGGGTCGCGGGTGAGCCTCACGTCGGACGCGGCGGCCGGCAGCCGGGAGGCCGATCCGGTGCGGTCGCGGGCGAGTGCCAGCCACGGCGGTACCGCGACGGCCGCGAGGATCGCCCAGGCGCCGATACCGACGCGCCAGTCACCGCCGAACGCCCCGGCCAGGGGGACCGTGACGGCGGCGGCGGAAGAGGCGCCCGTGTTGAGGGCCATGGAGTACAGGCCGGTCATCGCGCCGACCCGCTGCGGGAAGCGCTGCTTGACCACGACCGGCAGCAGGACGTTCATCACCGCGATGCCGGCGAGCGCGAACGCGCTCAGGCCGAGGAACACGGTGCTGTTCGCGACGAGCGGGCGGAGCGCCAGGCCGGTCGCGACGGCCGCGAGACCGGCCGCGATGACGCCGTCGGGCCCGTACCGGCGGGCCAGGCGCGGGGCGGTCGAGCCGACCAGCGCGAAGCAGACCGCCGGTACGGAGGTGAGCAGCCCGGCGGTGGTCGCGCTCATGTGCAGGCCGGTGCGCGCCTCTTCGAGTACGGGGCCGAGGCTGGTGACGGCGGGCCGCAGGTTGACCGCGGCCAGCACCAGACCGGCGAGCGCGAGGCGCAGGGGCCAGCCGCCGAACCGCCCAGGCCGCGTACGGGCCCCCGCCGTCATTTCCTTGTGCGCCACGGGCCCTCCTCGAACACCGGTTCCCGCCGATCGTATAATCATAGGATGAATCTCGGTCCGGTCCCGCGCCCGTCAGGGCTCTTCGACCGTGTGGTGGCCCGGCTCCGGCAGCAGATCACCTCCGGCGCGTGGCCCGTGGGCTCGCGCATCCCGACCGAGCCGGAGCTGGTCCAGCAGCTCGAAGTGGCCCGGAACACCGTCCGGGAGGCCGTACGGGCGCTCGCCCACAACGGGCTCCTGGACATCCGCCAGGGGTCGGGCACGTACGTCGTGGCGACCAGCGAGCTGGCCGGGGTCATGCGGCGCCGCTTCGCCACCGCCGACCAGGCTCACGTGGTCGAGCTTCGCGGCACGCTCGAGACGACCGCAGCGAGGCTGGCCGCCGACCGGCGTACGGACGATGACCTGCGGCGGCTGGACGCTCTGCTGGCGCGGCGCGAACAGGCATGGTCGTCCGGTGACCGCGACATGTTCGTGGACGCGGACGCCGCCTTCCATCGGGCGGTGGTGTCCGCGTCCCACAACGAGGTCCTGGCCGAGCTGTACGCCGACCTCGGCGAGGTGATCCGTGACTCGCTGCGCGACCACTTCAGTGCCGACCTGCTTCCGGGCGAGTACATGGACCACGCCCGGCTGCTCGACGCGATCCGGGTCGGGGCCGCGGACACGGCCGCCGCCGAGGCGGCGTCCCACACGTCCGGCTGCCGGTTCGGCCGTTAGGACGCGCACCGGCTCGCCCGTACGAGGACGCCGCCGCGCAGGCTGGTTCTGCCGGACCCGATCGACCGTTCACCAACAGCCGCGACTCGCACGCGCCCGGTGGGCGACGGTCATGCCGGACGGCTCGTCGCCAGGTCGAGGATCCCTGTTCCGATGCGATCGCGGGTCATCCCCGGAACGGTCAGGAGATGGTCGATGACGTCGGCGCGCATTGCCGTGAACACGGCGTAGGCCAGGTATTCGGCGTCGATGCCGGCGGCGTTCACAGCGAGTCGGCGGGTCAGTTCCGCGAGCCAGAAGCGGCTGGCGTCGTTGGCATAGTAGGCGTCCGGTCCGAGGTACTCGAAGGCTCGAATGAGGGGCCGGTTGCGCCATACGAAGTCGAGCAGCGCCTCGACGTAGGCTTCCAGCGCTTCTGCCGGCGGTGCCCCTGGCCCGAGGGGTGGGGGGCCACCCCTGACCGCGTCGCGCAGTTGGGCGGCGCGGGGTTCGAGGATCTCCCGGATGAGGCCCGAGCGGTCGCCGAAGTGCCGGAAGATCGCTGCCTTGCTGACACCTGCCGCCTGCGCGATGTCCTGCACCGAGACGGCCGGGACGCCCTCTCGCCCGAACAGGGACGTAGCCGCGGCGAGGATCGCCGCGCGGTTTCTCGCCGCGTCGGCGCGGGCGGTCTTGGTCGGCAGCATGATCGTTCCCTTGAAAATCGAACCGGCGGTTCGTATGCTACCGAAAACTGAAACCGAACCGCCGGTTTGCTTGGTTTGAAGCAAGCCTCGAATCCGAAAGACCCACCAATGACAGACAGCCATCAGGCAGTCGTGTTCTCCCGATACGGCGATGCCGATGTCCTTGACCTCCTCGAACTCGCCGTGCCCGAGCCAGGACACGGGCAGGTACGCATCGAGGTCCGCGCCGCTGCCGTGAACCCGATCGACTGGAAGATCCGCTCCGGTGCGATGGCCGACGTGATGCCCGTCGACCTGCCACACGTACCCGGCATCGACGTGGCCGGCGTGGTCGAGGCCGTCGGTGAGGACGCACCGGGATTCGCCGTCGGTGACGAGGTGCTGGGCAAGGCGTTCGCCGGCAGCTACGGCGAAAAGGCGCTCGCCCAGGTGGACCGGATCGCCGCCAAGCCGACGGATCTCTCCTGGGAGCTCGCGGCCGCGCTGCCCGTCGCCGCGACGACCGCTCATCATGCCCTCGACGCGCTCGACCTCAAGTCCGGCGAGACGCTGGTCATCGACGGCGCGTCAGGCGGGGTCGGAACGCTCGCGGTGCAGCTGGCCAGGCGGTTGGGCGCCACCGTGATCGGGACGGCCAGTGAACCCAACCACGACTACCTACGGTCAATCGGAGCCACCCCGGTCCGCTACGGCGCCGGCCTTGGCGAGCGCATCGCCGCGATCGCTCCCGGGGGCGTCGACGCCGTCCTGGACACCGCCGGCCACGGCTCGCTACCCGAACTGATCAGCGTGGCAGGTGGCCCCGATCGCGTCGTGACGCTGGCCGATTTCTCGGCCGGGCGACTCGGCGTCCGGTTCCTCGCGGAGGAACCCGGCGGCATGGCTGCGATCCTCGCCGAGGTCGCGGGGCTCGCGGCCACCGGCGCGATCACGGTCCCTCTCACGTCCCATCGCCTCACGGACGCCGCGGCCGCGCATCGCGCCAGCGAGACCGGCCACGTCCGAGGCAAGCTCGTGCTGATCCCTGGCTGATACCTCCGATCCCCGATGTCCGAGGTGTCACGGCGCAGCGTACGGGCGAGCCCGTTCAGGTGATGGCCCTCTCCCTCGGGGCGGGCTCGGGTACCGGGGTGAGGCGGGGGCGCGGTGTCAGGCCCAGGCCGGCGATGGCCGCCGCGGCGGACAGTACGGTGCAGAACACATAGACGTGGGTGAAGTCGTGCACCGCCGGCCGGGCGGGCAGGATGGCGGCCAGTGCCGCGACGCCCAGGGCGCCGCCGAGCTGGCGGGCGGTCGTGTTCAGGCCCGTGGCCGCGGCGAAACGTAGCGGGTTGACGGACAGCGCGGCGGCGCTCGACGTTCCGTACGTGACCGCGCCCATGCCGGCTCCGCCGATGAGGCCGGCGGGCAGCCAGAACGTCAGGAAGTGCGGCGTCGCGGGCAGCGTCGACAGCACCCAGACTCCCGACGCGGCCATGACGAGCGCGCCGCCGACCACGCCGGCGCGCGGGCCGGAGCGTCCGGCGAAGCGGCCGAGGGCGAGCGCGGCGAGCGTCGCCGTGAGCGCCCCCGGGCTCACGGACAGGCCCGCCTTCAATTCGGAGTAGTGCCAGACCTGGGTGACGTACAGGACGCCGACGAGCAGCCACGGGTAGAGCGCGGCGCCGTACAGCGCGGATGACAGGTTGGCGACGGCGAACGTACGGCTGCGCCAGAGCGACGTCTCGACCGCCGGGGCGGGGTGGCGCACGGAACGCCGTACGGCCAGGGCGGTCGCGGCGGCTCCCCCGGTGAGCAGGCCGATGGTGGGCGCGCTCGTCCAGTGCCAGGCGGTGCCCTCGGTGACGGCGAGGGCGACGGCGCCGATGCCTCCGCCGAGCAGGACCGTGCCGAGCAGGTCGGGGAGTCCGGTGCGACGTCGCGTCGAGGAGGGGATGACGCGGGCCCAGGCGATGATCGCGATGCCGATCGGCACGTTGATGTAGAAGACGGACCGCCAGTGCAGGGTGTCCACGAGGACGCCGCCGACGCTGGGGCCGACGGCGGCGGCCATCGCTCCGGCGGCGCTCCAGAGCCCGATCGCGCGGGCCCGGTGCTCGGCGGCGGTGTCGTTCAGGAGGAGGGCGAGCGAGGCCGGGATCATCGCGGCGGCCCCGGCGCCCTGGAGGGCGCGCGCGGTGAGCAGGACCGGCAGGTCCGGCGCGAGCGCGCACAGCAGTGACGCGCCGGCGAAGACCGCGACGCCGCCGCGGAACAGTGCCCGGCGGCCGACCACGTCGGCGAGCCGGCCCGCCGGTGCGAGCAGTGCCGCGAACAGTACGGCGTACGCGGTGATGACCCAGGTCAGGTCCCCGACGGACGCGTGGGTGAAGTCGCTTCTGAGGTCGGCGATGGCGAGGTTGGTGACCGTCGCGTCGAGCATCGCCAAGAAGGTCGCCCCGGAGGCGAGCCAGGGGATGAGGGCCGCGCCGCGCGGCGATGAGGTGGTCATGTGCAGCTCCGATCAAACTGTACGAACGGTCGTACACTCTTTTATCGGACAGCACGCTGTCAAGGCTTTGGCGCAGACTAAGTGCACGACTGGTCGTATAGTTTGGCTCCGTGGAGACCACGCACACGGACGGGCGCCTGCTGCGCGGCGAGCAGACCCGGCGCCTGATCCTCGACCGGGCCATGAACATCGCGTCCGTCGACGGGCTCGAAGGCCTGTCCATCGGGCGCCTCGCCGCCGACCTGGAGATCTCAAAGAGCGGTGTCTTCACGCACTTCGGTTCCAAGGAGGAGCTGCAGCTCGCGACCGTGCGCGCCGCCGCCGAGGTCTTCGTCGCCGAGGTCGTGATCCCCGCCGAGGAACACCCGCCGGGCCTACGGCGCATCTGGGCCATGTGCGAGGCGCACCTCGCCTACCTGTGGCCGCCGGTGTTCTCCGGCGGATGCTTCTTCTACGCCGCGACCGCCGAGTTCAACGCCCGGCCGGGCCGCGTACGCGACGAGATCGCCGCGAGCCAGCTGCGCTGGCGCCGCCGGAACATCCGCGACATCGAGGAGGCGAAGGCCGCCGGCGAGATCGCCGCGGACACCGACGCGCCGCTGCTGGCGTTCGAGCTGAACGCCCTCGCCGGCGCCGGAGGCGGCGACGCCCTCCTGTACGACGACGCTTCGGCCGTCACACTCGCCCGGACCGCCATCCTCACCCGCCTGCGCGCGGTGGCCACCGACCCGTCCGCGCTCTCGTGATCGACGACATCGCTCGTACCGGCCACTTCGTCTTCGAGTCCGGCCATCACGGCGACACGTGGCTCGACCTGGACCGGCTGACCTCCGAGCCGTCGGCGTTGCACCGGCTGTGCGAGGACCTGGCCGTACGCCTCCGCGGCCACGGCGCGGACGTCGTGTGCGGCCCGCTCGACGGCGGCGCGTTCGCCGCCCAGTGGGTCGCCGCCGCGCTGGGAGCCCGTTTCACCTACACCCGGCGCGAGGTGACCGGCGACGGCGTCGCCTACACCGCCGCGCCCGGCCTCGACCTGGCGGGCCGCCGCGCCGTGATCGTCGACGACGCGATCAACCTCGGCTCGGCGACGCTCGCGACGGCCCGCGCGCTGACCGACCACGGCTGCGAGGTCGTCGCGGTCGGAAGCCTGCTGGCGTGCCTCCCCCACGGCCCCGAGGTCGGCGCGCGCCTGGGCGTACCCCAGGTGTACCTGGCCGAGGTCACCTCCCGCGCCTGGGCCTCGGGCTCCTGCGAGCTGTGCCACGCGGACGTCCCCCTCACCGCGCCGGTGTAGCGGTCGCTCAGCCGCCGCCGTGGCGGCCCCGGCCACGGCCCCTGCCGCCGCCGTGGTCGTCGCCTCCCCCGCCCCCGCCGCGTACGTCGGCCGTCGAGTGGGCGACCGGGACGCCGTTCGCGCAGGTGACCGTCACGACGTACTCGTGGCCGGCCGACTCGAACTTCAGGGACGGGGACGTCGAAGGGCCGCGCTGGACCCCGCTCGCGCTGTAGCCCTGGGACGGCGACCACGTCACGAGGGCCGCGTGGTCTCCCTCGCAGCGGGCGGTGACCGTGCCGCCCTTGGCGGCCAGGACCTTCCTCGTGTCCGCCGCGGACGCCGTCGGTGACGGGGCCGGGTTCGCGGGCGGCGACGAGGTCTCGTTCACCCGCGCCAGCGCGCGGCGTACCTCCGCGTCGTCCAGAGGGTGCACCCGTGAACCGGTGATGCCGTCCTCCAGCACCCCGATCGCGGCGACGCCGGCGGCGGTCGCGGCGGCTCCGACCGTCAGCCAGGCCGCGACGCCCAGGACCACACGCCGCCTCATTCCGCCATCATGCCGCCCCCGGCGATAAGACGACGCTAAGGCGACGATAACGGCACGTCGCGGGCGGCGTATGTCCGCTTCCGGCGGGTTACCGTTCACGGGTGTCTCAGGTGCTACTCGTCGAGGACGACGACAAGATCCGGATCGCGCTGACGCGGGCGCTCGGCGCACGAGGCCACGCCGTCTCGTCGGCGCACACGGCGATGGCCGGGCTCCGGCAGGCGATGGACGAACGGCCCGACGTCGTCGTGCTCGACCTCGGCCTGCCCGACCTGGACGGCCGTGAGGTGCTGCGCATGCTGCGGGCGGTCAGCAAGGTCCCGGTGATCGTCGCGACGGCGCGCGACGACGAGGACGAGATCGTACGGGTGCTCGACGCGGGCGCCGACGACTACGTGATCAAGCCGTACGGCGCGGCGCAGCTGGACGCCCGCATCCGGGCGGTGCTGCGCCGCGCGTCCGAGCAGGAGACGGAGGGCCCGATCACGGTGGGCGAGCTGACGATCGACCCGCGCTCGCGCGAGGCGGTGCTCGCGGGCGTGCCGCTGGAGCTGAGCCCGCGCGAGTTCGGCCTGCTGCACTACCTGGCCGAACGGCCCGGCGAGGTCGTCACCAAGCGCGAACTGCTCACCGAGGTGTGGCGGGTGCCGTACGGCGGGGCGGACAAGACCGTCGACGTCCACCTGTCGTGGCTGCGCCGCAAGCTGGGCGAGACGGCGCAGGAACCCAGGTACCTCCACACGATGCGCGGCGTGGGCGTCAAGCTCGTCGATCCCCGCCGATGAGACGCCGGCTCGCCCTTCTGGTCGTCGCCACGACGTCGCTGGTCCTGGTGGCGTTCCTGGTGCCGCTGGCCCTGCTGGTCCGCATGGTCGCGGCCGACCGCGCGGTCAGCGGCGCGACGCTGGAGGCGGAGTCGCTCGCGTCGCTGGTCACGACGGTCGACCGGCCGGCCCTCCAGCTGGCCCTCGACCAGGCCGGCGCGTCGGGCGGCAGACCCGTCACGGTCTTCTTCCCGGACGGTACGACGGCGGGCGCGCCCGCACGCCGGTCCCAGGCCGTCGACCTCGCGGCACGCGGCGTCAGCGTCACGGCGCGTACGCCCGGGGGCCGCGAGATCCTCGTCGCCGTCGAGGGCATGCCGTCGGGGACCGCCGTCGTACGGTCGTACGTGTCCGACCGCCAGCTCGGGCACGGCGTCACCCGGGCATGGCTGATCCTCGGGCTGCTCGGCGTCGCGCTCCTCGGGCTGAGCCTGCTGGTCGCCGCGCGGCTGGCCAGGTCGCTCGTCGGCTCGGCGCGCGACCTCGCCTCCGTATCGCACCGGCTCGCGGCGGGGAGGCTGGACGCGCGCGCCGTACCCTCGGGGCCGCCGGAGCTGCGCGACGCCTCGTCGGCCCTGAACCACCTGGCGGGCCGGATCAACGAGCTGCTCGCCCAGGAACGCGAGGCCGCCGCCGACCTGTCGCACCGTCTCCGTACCCCGCTGACCGCGCTGCGCCTGGAGCTGGAGTCCCTGCGGGATCCCGAGGAGGCCACGCGGCTGGGCGCCTCCGTGGACGCCCTGGAACGCTCGGTCGACCGCGTCATCGCCGACGCGCGCCGCCCCGCCGACGATGACGACGGATGCGACGCGACGTCGGTGGTGGGCGAGCGCGTACGGTTCTGGGCCGTCCTGGCCGAGGACCAAGGCCGCGTGCTGACCTTCCCGGACCCGGCGTCGCCGCTGCCGGTGGCCCTGGGCCGCGACCTCCTGGAGACGTGCGTCGACTCCCTGGTGGGGAACGTCTTCGCGCACACGCCGGAGGGCACGGCGTTCGCGGTTCACCTGGAACGCTCGGACGGCGTCGTACGGCTGTCGGTCGCCGACGAGGGGCCGGGCTTCGTCACCGAGGACGCCCTGGGCCGCGGCGTCAGCGGGGCGGGCTCCACGGGCCTGGGCCTCGACATCGCCCGCCGCGCGGCCGAGTCCTCCGGCGGGTCGTTGTCCATCGGCGCCTCCCCGTCCGGCGGCGCTCTCGTGGTCGTCGAACTCGGGGTACGACCGGCTTAACGGACCCTTAGGAGTGCCGTAGCGCGCGGCTATCGCCGTCCGGGCGAACCTTCTCGGCATGGACCTTCGAATCACGGAGGTCGGGACGAGGAGGATTCCATGCGCAGGACAGTCACGATCGCCTTGTCGACCGGTGCGGCCGTAGCGATGCTCGGCGGCGGGCTGGCGGTGGCGTCCGTACGAGGCGACGGGTCGGACGACCGGGCGCGTCCCGCGGCGGCGTCGTCGTCACCGGCCGTACGGGCGCCGGCCACGACGATCAGCCGGGCGCGAGCGGAGCAGATCGCGCTCAAGGGCGTGCCCGGCGGACGGGTGACGTCGGCCGAGGCCGAGCAGGAGCACGGCCGTACGGTGTGGGACGTGCGGATCGTCGCGCACGGTGTGCGGCACGACGTGCGGGTCGACCGGCACACCGGCAAGGTCCTGCGGGACCGCGTCGGGAAGGGCAGCGGCGTCAGGAGCGGCGGCGGCACCGACGACCCGGCCGGCCACGACGCGACCGACGACCGGGTCCACCGCGGCAACGCCGCGCCGAGCACCACGACGCACGACGACGCGCCGGACGACAACGGCCACCACGCCGCGGGCGACGACCACGGCCGCCACGGCGGCAGCGGCCGTGACGACGGCCACGACGACGGGCCGAACCACCACTGACCTAAGCGACACGGGGGCCGGGCGCGGAGTCAGCGCCCGGCCCCGCTCTTTCGCCCGGCAGAAGCGGCACGGCAGGGGTCAGAACCGCCAGCGGGTCTGGCTGGGCGTCTTCCCCTTGCCGAAGCCGAAGGCCGTGACCGGCGTCACCTCGAACACGTACGCCGGGCCGCCGCCCTCACTGTGGAACGCGCCGTCGCGCACGGCGAAGCGCCAGTCCTCGCCGTACGCGGCGACGTACTCCTCCGCGACCGCCCGCAGGACCGCGTCGTCGGTGGCCCGTACCGCGTCGCCCTCGACGACCAGGTCCATCCCCTCGCCCAGCGTGGGGGTCCCCGTCGTGAGCACGCAGTGCGGGTTGCGCTCCAGGTTGCGGGCCTTGCGCTCCTCCGGGCCCGTGCAGAAGTACAGCGCCTCGCCGGACCAGACGGCCAGCAGCGGCGTGACGTGCGGGCGCCCGTCGGGCCGCACCGTCGACAGCCAGTACAGCTCGGCCTCCTTCAGGCGGCGGCGCGCGTCCGGCCACTCCGCCGGTGTCGCGTCCGCGCTCCCGTACCGGGCGTCCAGTTCACCTGTCGGCTCACGATCCGTCATGCGCTTCGCTCCTTGTCGATCGCTGTTCCTGTCACCTGTATCGACCGGAACGACGGCCGGAAGTCATCGCCCGGTTCGGGCCGGTCTCGAACGGAGCACCGTTCGGTCACGGCCCTTGCCCCCTGATCGCGGTACGAGAAAACATGCGCCGAGTACGACTTGTAGGTTTTTTTCACGGAGACGGGGGTCTCAGGGGTGAGACCGACGGGGTTGGTGGTCCGCCGCGCGCTGAGCCATCGGCTGCTGATCGTGGCGGCGTCGGCGACCGCGTTGTTCGCCGTGACGGTCCTCGCCGCGCTCGGCGGGTACGCCGCGTCCGTGACCGGCCAGGGGCTGCGCGCCACGCTGGCCGAGGCCACGTTCGACACCGCCGGCACCCGCGTCACCGTACCCGTGACGGCGAGCGGCATCCCCGGTGTCCAGCGCAAGATCGGCGCCGCCGTCGCGAAGGTGTACGGCCGTGTCCCGGTGACGAGCACGATGAGCGCGCGCGGCGACTCGTACGCCGTGCCCGGCCAGGAGCACAGCGACCATCCGCAGCTCACCACCTTCGCCACCTACTCCGGCATCGAGGGGCACGCACGGCTGACCGCCGGCCGCTGGCCGTCCCAGGCGCCGAGCGGCACCGTCCAGGCCGCGCTGCCCGTGGCGGCGGCGAAGGCGATGCGGCTGTCCCCCGGCGACACCGTCACCCTGCATCCCCGCATCGCCGCCGCACCGGTCACCGTGCAGGTCACCGGGCTGTTCCAGGTGAAGAACGCGGAAGACTACTTCTGGGGCGGCGACCGGCTCGTCATCCAGGGCACCGAGCGTCTCGGCTACACCACCTTCGGGCCCCTGGTCGTACCCCCGGAGACGTTCACCAGCCGGTTCACCTCGACCGTCACCGCCCGCTGGCTCCTGCTGCCGGCCGTGACGTCGATCCATTCCGGGCAGCTGAAGGGCATCACCGACCGGAGCCGCGCGCTGCCCGCCACGCTCGGCACGGACTACTCCGTACGGTCCGCGCTCCCCGACCTGCTGGCCGAGGTCAGCCGGGCCCTGCTCGTCGCGCGCTCGACCCTGCTCATCCCGGCCCTGCAACTGCTGGTCCTGGCCGTGTACACGCTCATCCTCGTCGCCCGGCTGCTCGCCGAGCACCGGCGCGTGGAGATCACCCTCATGCGGGCCAGGGGCGCCGCGGCACGCCAGATCGCGGCGCTGGCCGTCGGCGAGGGCACTCTTCTCGCCGCTCCCGCCGCGGTGGCCGCGCCGTTCCTGGCGCCGCTGATGATCAGGTCGGCCGGCGTGACGCCCGTCCTGCGTTCGAGCGGGCTGCGGCTCGCGCTCGCCCCGACGGCCCTGATGTGGATCATCGCGGTCCTGGCCGCGCTGGCCTGCGCCGCCGCGATCACGCTGCCTCCGCTGCGCGGGATCCGGCAGACGTACGTCGCGACCGTCGCGGCGCGCGGGCGTGGCGAGCGGCGCGGCATCATCCAGCGGGCGGGCGCCGACCTCGCGCTCGTGGTGATCGCCGGGCTCGCGATCTGGCAGCTCTCCCACTACGGCGGGCCGGTGACCGGCACCGCCCAGGGGCTCGGCGTCGACCCGCTGATCGTCGCGGGTCCCGCGCTCGCGCTGCTCGCGGGCGGAGCGCTGATCCTGCGGCTCGTGCCGATCGCGTCGCGCGCCGGTGAGCGCGCCACCACGCGTGGACGCGGGTTCGCGCCGGCCGTCGGGACCCGCCAGGTGAGCCGCCGCCCGCTGCGGACGGCCGGGCCCGCGCTGCTCCTGGTCATGACGGTCGCCGTCGGCGTGCTGTCGGTGGCGACCGGCGCCACCTGGCGGCAGTCCCAGCTCGACCAGGCCGGGTTCCAGTCCGCGGCGGACCTGCGCGTCACCGCCCCCGACGACCAGGGCACCCCGGCGGCGCCCGGCCAGGGCGGCCTCTACCAGCGGCTGCCCGGCGTGACGGCGGTGAGCCCGGTGCTGCGCGACACCGCCACCTCCGGCAGCTCCGACGTCACCGTGCTCGCCGTCGACGCGGCCAAGCTCGCCGGGCCGCTCCGCGCCCACTCGGCGCTGCCGCCCGGAACCCCGGTGGCGCGCCTCGTGACCGGCGGTCCGGCACTCGTGACCGTGCCCGGCACGCCGGAACGCCTGTCGATCGGCCTGCGCGTCGACCGAGCGGCCGGCACTCCGCCCGTCGGCCTGTCCGTCGTCGTCACCGACGCGGTACGCGTCTCGTACGAGGTCGATCTCGGCGAGGTTCCCGCCGACGGCAAGGAGCACACCAAGACCGTCGACCTGGCGACCCTCACCGGCAAGGACGGGCGGATCGCCTATCCGGTCTCCGTGCGCGGCTTCCGCTACACCTACCTGCGGCCGAGGGGCGACACGCCGTCGGAGCTCACCGTGACCGCCGTACGGCCCGTCACCGCGACCGGCCCCGGCGCTCCCGCGACCGCCCCGCCCGCCACGCACTGGTCCGGGCAGACCGTGCTCACCGCGTGGGCGCCGAACGCCGCGAAGTTCGGCAAGGGCGGCCTGGTGACCACGCACCTGCCGCAGACCGCGGACCCGTACGTCCAGAACCCGCAGGTCACCGGCACGATCACGCTCGTCGCCGGTGCCGCGCCCGCCGGATCGGGCGTGCCGCAGGCCGCCGCGATCCCGGCGGTCGTCACGCGTGACCTCGCCGCGCGGGCGCACGCCGGTGTCGGCGGCCGGATCGACGTCACCGTGAACGGCGTCGAACAGCCCCTCACCATCGCCGGGATCGTCCCGGCCCTGCCCTCGGCGACCTCCGGGACGGCGGGCGTCCTCGTCGACTGGACCGCGCTGCAGAACCAGTCGATGATCTCCGGCGTGATCCCCGGCCCGCCGACCGAGTGGTGGCTGGCCGCCCGCTCCGGCGACACGGCACCGGCCGTACGCGCCCTCGACGCCCACTCCGCGTGGAGCAAGGACGTCTTCGACCGGATGGAGCTGCGGCACCGGCTGCGCGACGCACCGCTGGGCGCGGCGCTGCAGGGCGCGCTCGTCATCGGGTTCGCCGCCGCGCTCGTGTTCGCGGTAATCGGCTTCGCGGTGAACACGGCCGTGTCGGCGCGCGAGCGCGTCACCGAGTTCGCGATCCTGCGCGCGCTCGGCGTCAGCGCACGCCAGGTGTTCGGGCTGGTCGCCGTCGAGCAGGCGTTCCTCGTCGGGCTGGGCGTCGCGGGCGGGCTGCTGCTCGGGCTGGTCGTGACCCACCTCGTCGTGCCGCACATCGTGCTCACGGTCCGCGCGACCGCGCCGTACCCGCCCGCGCGGGTCATCATCCAGTGGCCGATCGTGTCGGCCATGCTCGCCGCCGTCGTGATCCTGCTCGGCGTGACGCTCGTACTGCTCGTGCGGTCGCTGCGCCGGCGCGGGCTCGGACAGGCCGTACGCCTCGGGGAGGACCGATGAGCCTCCTGCCGCTCGTCCGGCGCACCGTACGCGCGCAGCGCGCCGCGCTGCTCGCCCTCGGGCTGCTCGTGCTGATCACCGCGTTCCTGGCCGACGCCGCCCCTCGTACGCTGGTCAGGGGCTATGACCGTGCCGCACGAGAGACGATCTCCAGCGCGCCGATGGGCGCCCCCGACATCGTCGTGACCTCGATGCTGCCCGCGGTGGAGGCGACCGAGGCGAGCGTCCGCGCGCACATCCCCACCTCGAACGCCGCCGGGTTCGCGGCGACCGGCGAGACGTGGCGCCGCGACCTTCCGGAGCGGCTGCGGAGCACCATCGTCAGCACCGACCGCCTCGCCGCGAGCGACTTCCTGGGCATCGCCGGCCCGCACAACCGGCAGCTGTCGTTCGCCTACTCCGGCACCGCCGGCTCCCACGTCCGGTACACCTCGGGCCATGCTCCGGGGGCGCCGAAGCGGCAGGGCGGCGTGCTCCGGCTGGAGACGGGGCTGCCCGCGAGCGCCGCGCGCACGCTCGACATCAAGGCCGGGGACGACGTCCACTTCGCCGGCCAGCCCGGCATCATCGCCCACGTCAGCGGGCTGTTCTCGCCCATCGACGCGAAGGACCCCTACTGGCCGTCGCACCAGAAATTCCTGGTGGCCGAGACGGAGGAGTTCCGCGACGGCACCGTCGTCTACTACGGTTCGGCGCTCCTCGACCCCGAGGGCTACCAGGCGCTGTGCGCGCGAACACTGCTCAAAGTCACCATGACGTGGACGTACACGCCGGGCCCGGACAAGATCACGGCGCGGGACGCGCACGGGCTGAGCGACGACGTCCACCGGACCGCCGAGACCGTCGCGACCGCGCGGATCGGCTTCACGCCCGCCACGGTCTCCACGCGGTTCGACCGCCTGCTGGACGACTTCACCGCGCGGCTGCGGACCGCGCAGACCCTGCTGTCCCTCACGCTCGCGGGCCTGTTCGCCACGGGACTCGGCGTACTGGCCCTCACCGCGCAGCTGCTGCTGTCGCGGCTGCGGACCGCGCTCACGACCCAGGCCGCGCGCGGCGCGTCCCCCGTCCAGCTCGGCGCGCTCACCGCGGCCGTCGCGGGCCTGGTCACGCTGCCCACCGCCGTCCTCGGTCTGGCGCTGTCGGCGCTGACCGTGCCCGGACCGGCCCAGAACGTCTCCTACGTCGCCGCGCTGGTCCTGGTCGCCGTCACGATCGGGCTGCCGGCCGTCGCCGCCGCCCGCACGCGCCGCGGGACCGGAGGGTCGTCCTCGCGACGGCTCGTCGCCGAATGCCTGGTCGTCGTGCTGGCGGTGAGCGGCGCGTACCTGCTGCGGCGGCGCGGGCTCACGACCAACAGCGCGAGCGGCGTCGACCCGCTGCTGTCGGCGGTGCCGGCGCTCCTCGCGGTCGCCGCCGGCCTGGTGACGCTGCGCCTCTACCCGTACCCGCTGCGGCTGGCCTGCCGCGCGCTGGCGCGTGGCCGGTCCGCGGTGGCGTTCGTCGGGTTCGCCCGCGCGTCGCGCCGCCACGCCACCGCCGTGCTGCCGCTGCTCGTCCTGCTCCTCGCCGTGGCCGTGATCGGCTTCGGCACGACGGTGCGGACGAGCCTGTCGAACACGCAGCGGCTGGCGACCTGGGAGACGGTCGGCGGCGACGCGCGGGTCGACGCGCAGATCCTGGACCCGGCGATGGTCGAGCGGGTACGGCACTCGCCCGGAGTACGGGCGATCACGGCCGTACGCGTGCTCGACACGGCCCGGCTGACCACCGCCGACGGCGAGGTCTCCGACGAGCTCCCGGTCGTCGGCGTCGACCTGGACACCTACCGGCGGATGATGGCCGACACCCCGCTGAAGCTACCGGCGCTGCCGAAGGCGGCCGGATCGGCCGTCCCCGCCCTCTTCTCCCCCGGGGCCGCCGCCACGACCAGGCCCGGCGGCCTCACCCTCTCGACGGACTACGGCCTGCGGGTGCCCCTGCTGAAGGCCGGCACGATCGACCGCTTCCCCGGGCAGGAGGCGGGCGGCCGGTTCATCGTGATGCCCTACTCCGCCATGGCCCGCGCCACGGTCGGCCAGGTACCTGGCGTGATCTTCGTACGGGGCGACCACATCGACCTGCCCGCGCTGAGCCGCAACGCGAGCGCGCCGCAGCTCGGCGCGCTCGGCATCAACCCCGTGACGACGTACCGGGCGAGCTTCGACTCGATCACCGGCGGCGAGCTGGGCCACCTGGTCGGCGCCGCCTTCGGCACCTCGACGCTGCTCGTCGCCTGCTACGGCACGCTCGCGATCCTGGTCCTGCTGTTCTCGGGCGCACAGGCGCGCGGCCGTTCCGTGTCGTACCTGCGCACCCTCGGCCTCAGCCGGCGCCAGGCGCACGGCCTGGTGTTCGTCGAGGTGGTGCCACCCCTGTTCGCCGCGTCCATCGCCGGCTGGGCGCTCGGGGCCGGCCTGCCCTCGATCGTCGGGCCCGCCCTGAACCTGCGGACCTACACCGGCGGGTTCCCGGTCGCCCGCCACGTGCTCGACATCGCCTCGACGGCGGCGCTCACCGGCGGGCTGCTGGCCTTCGCCGTCCTGGCCGTGCTCATCGACGCCGTGGTCGGCGCGCGACAGCGGCTGGGAAGCGTCCTGCGGATTGGAGACACATGAGCGACGCACCTGACCTCGCCGAGCTGGAACGCCGCGCCGCGAGCAGCGCCCCCGCGTACGGCGAGGACGCCCACATCGTCTGCGACAACCTGGTGCGGATCTACAAGACCCAGGGCGTCGAGGTCATCGCGCTCCAGGGCCTGGACCTGCTCATCGGCCAGGGCGAGATGGTGGCGATCGTCGGCGCCTCCGGGTCGGGCAAGTCGACGCTGCTGAACATCCTCGCCGGGCTCGACGTGCCGACCGCCGGAGTGGCGCGGGTGGCAGGGGCCGACCTGCTCGACATGTCGGGACGCGACCGGCTGCGGTTCCGCCGCGAGCTGGTCGGGTTCGTGTGGCAGCAGACCGCGCGGAACCTCCTGCCGTACCTGACGGCCGTGGAGAACGTCGAGATGCCGATGCGGTTCGCGGGCGTACCGAAGAAACAGCGCCGCGACCGCGCCGTCGAGCTGCTCGACCTCATGGGCGTCGGGCACCGCGCCGGTGGCCGGCCCGCCGAGATGTCCGGCGGCGAACAGCAGCGCACCGCCATCGCGGTGGCCGTCGCCAACCGGCCGAAGGTCGTGCTCGCCGACGAGCCGACCGGCGAGCTGGACACCGCGACCGGCGCGGAGGTCTTCGGCGCGCTGCGCCGCGCCAACCGAGAGCTCGGAGTCAGCACGGTCATCGTCACCCACGACCCGGGCGTCTCGGGCAACGTCGACCGTACGATCGGCATCCGCGACGGCCGTACGAGCAGCGAGATCCTCCGCCGCGTGACCGTCGACGCGCACGGCCGCGAGGAGATGGTCGCGGACGAGTACGCCGTGCTCGACCGCGCGGGGCGCCTGCAACTACCGCGCGAGTTCACCTCGACGCTGGGGATGAAGGACCGGGTACGGCTGGCGCTGGAGCCCGATCACATCGGAGTCTGGCCGGACGGGAAACGTGATGATCACCGTTGAGTCGCTGAACAAGGTCTACCGGACCGGGCAGGTCGAGGTCCACGCGCTGAACGACGTGAGCTTCACCGTTCCCGAAGGCGAGCTGCTCGCCGTACGCGGCCGCTCGGGCTCGGGAAAGACGACGCTGCTGAACCTCATCGGCGGCCTCGACACGCCCGATTCGGGCCGGGTCGTCGTGGGCGGCGAGGAGGTCGGCGCGCTCGACGAGGCCGGGCTGCAGCGGATCCGCCGCGAGACCATCGGCTTCGTGTTCCAGTCGTTCGGGCTGATCCCGGTGCTGTCGGCGGCCGAGAACGTCGGCGTGCCGCTGCGCCTCACGCGCACCCCGGCGAAGGAACGCGAGGAGCGCGTACGGCTGCTGCTGGCCCTCGTCGGCCTGACCGGGCAGACGAACCAGCGCCCGTACGAACTGTCCGGCGGCCAGCAGCAGCGCGTGGCGATCGCGCGGGCGCTGGCCCACTCGCCCCGCGTACTGATCGCCGACGAGCCGACCGGCCAGCTCGACTCCGAGACGGCACAGTCGATCATGCAGCTGATCCGCGCGGTCGTCCGCGACCAGGGAGTCACCGCCGTGGTCGCCACCCACGACCCGCTCCTGATCCGGCACGCCGACCGCGTCATCGAGCTGAGCGACGGCACCGTCACGGCCGACGAGCGGGCGGCGCCGGTCAGCCTGTGAGCACGCCCGCGCGGTGCTCCCTCGGGCTGACGCCGCGCACGCGCTTGAAGGCGGTGCTCAGCGCGAAGGCGTTGCCGTAGCCGACCTGGCGGGCGACCGCGTCGACCGTGGCGGCGGGCTCGCGCAGCAGGTCGGCCGCGAGGGCCAGACGCCAGCCGGCGAGGTAGGTCATGGGCGGCTCGCCGAGCAGCGCCGTGAAGCGGCGGGCCAGCGCGGCGCGCGAGACGCCGACCTCGGCGGCCAGTGAGGCCACCGTCCAGGGGCGCGCGGCGTTGTTGTGCAGCAGGCGCAGGGCGCGGCCCACGACGGGGTCGCCGTGCGCGCGGTACCAAGCAGGCGCCGCGGCCTCCGGACGTGAGAACCAGGCCCGCAGGACCGCGATCAGGAGCAGGTCGAGCAACCGGTCGAGGACGGCCTCCTGGCCTGGTTCGTCCTTGACGATCTCGTCGCCGAGCAGCGGGATGATCGGGCAGTCCCACTCCTCGTCGCGCAGGACCAGCAGCGGCGGCAGCGCCTCCAGCAGGCGGCGGCTGATCTCGCCGTCCATCTGGTAGGTGCCGGTGAGCATGGAGACCGGGCCGTCGGGGTCGTTCCCCCAGGTACGGACGCCGAGGTCCATCATCTGGGCGAGGTCGACGCCGTCCGGCGTGGTGCACCGCTGGCCGGGGTGGATGACGACCTGCACCGGCGTGTCCGGGTCCCCGGCGACGGTGTACGGGCACGGGCCGCGGACGATCGCGACGTCGCCCGGCCGCAGCCGTACGCGCTCACCCTCGTCGGGCAGCACCCACGCCTCGCCGCGTACCAGGGCGACCAGCGTGAGCGGCGCCTGGTCCAGGATCCGCATCGACCAGGGCGGGCTCAGGATCGAACGGAGCAGGAACGCCCCCTGTGCTCTGGGCCCGTCAAGGAGGCCCGCGACCGCGTCCACAGGAACAATGTAGACGCACGGACATGTATGCGCGCTTTTCAGCGATGGAACGTCTCCGCCTGCGGCGATTCACTGTCGGTATGACAGGAACCGTCGCCGTGCTAACGCTCCTCGCGTCACTCGGGTGCGGGGTGATGGCCGGAGTCTTCTTCGCCTTCTCCACGCTGGTGATGCGGTCGCTCGCCCGCCTGCCCCCCGCGTACGCCGTCGCGGCCATGCAGGCGATCAACGTCGCGGCGGTGCGCCCGCCGCTCATGCTCGCGCTGCTCGGCACGGCGGCGATCTGCGCCGTACTGGCCGTCGTCGCGGTCGTGACGTCCGCGGCGTTCCTGCTGGCGGGGAGCGTGCTCTACCTGGCCGGCGTGATGGGGCTGACGATCACCTACCACGTGCCGCGCAACAACGCCCTGGCCGCCGTGGAACCCGGCGGCGAGGCGGACCACTGGGCTCGCTTCGCGCCCGGCTGGACCACCTGGAACCACGTGAGAGGCGCCGCCGCCCTGCTGGCCGCGGCGGCATTCGGAATCGCACTCGGCCTCGCCTGACAGGAGACACACACATGAACACGTACGCGACACGGCCCGGCTCCCGCACCGACACCGGCGGCATCGCCCTCGGGCTGGCCCTCATCCCGACCGGTCTGATGGCGGGCGTCTACTACGCCTACTCGTGCTCGGTCATGCCCGGCCTCGGGCGCGCCGACGACCAGACCTTCGTCACCGCCATGCGGGACATCAACGACGCGATCCAGAACCCGGTCTTCTTCGCGAGCTTCTTCGGCGCGCTGGTGGTCCCGGCGGTCGCCGCGGTGCTGGAGCGGCGGCACGGGCACCGCGAGGCCGCGCGCTGGGTCGTGGCGGCGCTGGCGCTGTACACGGTCACCAGCCTCGGGGTGACGATGGCCGTGAACGTGCCGCTGAACGACCAGCTCGCCTCAAGCCTGCACGGCGCGGCGGCGGCCCGGAGCCGCTTCGAGGGCACCTGGAACGCCTTCAACGCCGTACGCGCGCTCGGGACCACGGCGGCACTGGCCTGCCTGGGCCGCGCCCTGGTCCTCCACGGACGACACGGGCGTTAGGGCCTAGCCGGCGGCCTCGGCGAGGGCGGCGGCGAAGGCGTCGACGTCGCCCTCGGTCGTGTCGAAGGTGCACATCCAGCGGACCGTGCCGATCGCGCGGTCCCACGTCTCGAAGTGGTAGCGCTTCCGCAGGCGCTCGGCGACGGTCGGGTCGACGACGGCGAAGACGGCGTTCGCCTGCGGGGCGCGGGGCGCCTCGACCCCCGGGATGCCGCGCACCGCCTCGTACAGGCGGCGCGCCATCGCGTTGGAGTGGCGGGCGTTGTCGAGCCAGAGGTCACCGTCGAGGAGCGCGATGAGCTGCGCGGACGCGAACCTCATCTTCGACGACAACTGCATCGCCGCCTTGCGGAGGTACTCGATGCCGCGCGCGGCGTCGGGGTTCAGCACGACGATCGCCTCTCCGAACATCAGGCCGTTCTTGGTGCCGCCGAAGGACAGGACGTCGACGCCCGCGTCGGTCGTGAAGGTCTTCAGCGGGACGTCCAGGGCCGCCGCGGCGTTCGCCAGCCGTGAGCCGTCCATGTGGACGGTCATGCCGTGGTCGTGGGCGTGCGCGCAGACCGCCGCGACCTCGCCGGGCGTGTAGACGGTGCCCAGCTCGGTGCTCTGGGTGATCGCGACGACGGACGGGCGCGCGCGGTGCTCGTCGTCCCAGCCCCACGCCTCCCGGTCGATCAGCTCAGGGGTCAGCTTGCCGTCCGTGGTCGCCACCGGCAGCAGCTTGAGCCCGCCGACCTTCTCCGGCGCGCCGCACTCGTCCATGTTGATGTGCGCGCTCTCCGGGCAGATCACCGCCGACCAGCGCTCGGTCATCGACTGCAGGCCGACCACGTTGGCGCCGGTGCCGTTGAAGACCGGGTACGCGACGGCCTGCTCGCCGAAGTGGCGGCGGAAGACCTCCTTGAGGCGCGCGGTGTAGACGTCGGCGCCGTACGAGAGCTGGTGCCCGCCGTTGGCCTCGACGATCGCGGCGAGCACCTCCGGGTGGACGCCGGCGCAGTTGTCGCTGGTGAAGTCGCGTACCGAGGGGTCGTGGAGGGAGGTCACGCCGGGCTCCGTTCTCGGGCCTCGGCCCGGGTCGCTGACGGTGCGTTCGTGGGTCGGCCGCGGAGGGCGGCGCAGGCCCGTCCGGTCGCGTTCCTCGACCTTACGCAGCCTTTGCCTTGTCGAGGTCTCCCCGGTGCGGCCGGGTGACGCCTGCTGGGACGCACCCGGCCGCTTCGGCGGGCGCCACACGGTCATCCTCGCGCGATCGCTCGGCAGGCGATGGATGAGCGGCGGCGCTGTGGGGTCCCCATGGAGCCCGATCCTAGGGGCGTTTACCTAGGTCAGCGTTTGGCCACTTACCGGTGCGGTAGGGATATATCAACACATACGGGACACGACGGCTTATCGGGGGGCGTGTCCGGTGATAGTGCTCGTGTTCTTGATCCCTGTCACCATGCTCGTGATTCTGCTGGGCATGGAGAGGCTCGAATCCAGACTGCTGCCCACGGGGGAGACGACACCCGCGGACGCACCGGAGGAAGAACAGCCCTGAGAAAGCCCGACGGCCCCGCGGCTGGTCGCCGCGGGGCCGTACGGGATCAGATCCGATGGATCAAGAGGGCGTGTTGTTGGCCAGAGCCGTCAGGCGGGCCGCCGAGCCGTTGAAGACGTCCTGGTCGCCAGGGAACTGGCCGGAGTCGGCGAACTGCCAGAAGGTGTAGAAGCCCCAGCCGGCCGGCAGGGTGCCGACGCTGCTGGAGTAACGGGCGATCGCCAGCGGGTCGTTGTTGGCGTACGCGCTGGTGTTGCCGGTGCACGTCGTCCACCAGTCGGTGGTCGTGTAGATCGTGGCCCAGCGGTTGGTCTTCGCGTGGTACTCGTTGAGGAACGAGCTGATCCAGGTGCGCATGTTCGCCTGGGAGACGCCGTAGCACGTGGAGCTCGGGCCATACTCGATGTCGAGCATGCCGGGCAGCGTCTGACCGTCGGCGGACCACGCGCCACCGTGAGCGGCGAAGTAGTCGGCCTGCGCCGCACCGGAGGAGCTGTCCGGACGCGCGAAGTGGTACGCGCCGCGGACGAGACCGGCATTGTAGGAGTTCAGGTAGTTGGCGCTGAAGTTCGGGTCACGGTACGTGGTGCCCTCGGTCGCCTTCATGTAGGCGAACTTCGCACCCCCGTTCTTGACCGTCGTCCAGTTGATCGTGCCCTGGTAGTGGCTGACGTCCAGACCGGGCAGACCCGCGGGGATCATCGGGCTGACGCCGGACTTGGCACCCTCGTGGGCGGCGACGGTCGAACCCATGTAGTCGAGCTCGGGGTGAACGAGCTTGACACCGTGGGTGCTCGGCGCGGCCATGGCCGTACCGGAGATGCCGGCGGTGGCGGCACCGGCAACGAGCGTGACGGCGGCGGCTTGCCTCAGCCATTTGGCGAGACGGGGCGATGCGGCCAAAGGACTTCCTTCCATGGCGGGAGAGAAAGCTTGGGGACTGGGGACAACACCTAGATTTGGGCAGATTCTGACCTCTGAGGCAAGAGATCGGTAAGAAGTTTTCTTGACCGGGATGTGCGCTATCGGTGCTTTGCCTTGTAAATGAGGTGGCGAGTTTTGACGGCGACCGCTTCCGGCCACGCCTGCGGGAGGGTTTCGGGCAGGTCAGGTGACTGCTGTAAGCGATTTCCCGATGACGGTGAGTTACGAAAAGGGTCGGCGGGAGCCGTACGGATTCCGAACCTCGGCCTCGCGCGGCGGCGTTCTGGGTCGCCGATCCACTGCCTTTCACACTCGGCGGGATGCCATCGAGCGACGGATTCCTCGGCCTCGCGCGCAGTCACGGCGCGCAGTCGCCGCGACGCGGGAAACGCCCGTGGGGCACGGCGCCCAAGACGAGGTCTCCGACCGCCCTCCGGCACTCGCCTTGTGCACCGCCACCGGCCTGCTCGTCCAGGTGGGTACGGATTCCGCGCCCTTTTCGCGAAGCGGCCATCACCCTTCGCGCAGGTGGACCCTTCCTGTCGTCACGCTGGGTCACGCTTGTGGGGTGGGTCCTGTGCCGTCATCCGAGGGCGCTCTCATCGGCCGTGCATCACCGACGAAGCTCATGCCCTGGGCGCGACCGAGCGCCGGCCTTCTTGCGGCCTGTCGCCCAGCCGGAGCCCTCAGGGCGTACCGGGCGGCGTCTCGATCCCCATTTGGCGCGGTGCGGCATCAGCCCTCCCCGCACTGAGGCCACCCCCATCCCCGCTTTCCAAAGCACCCACCGTGCAGGCGCGACACGCGGCGCCTTTGGGCCCGCACCGCTTCTCATGAGGTGCCATCTCCCATCTCTTGGGCGAGGTCACCTCACCACGCAGGCGCGACGCGTGCCGCCATTGACATGCACCGCTTCCCGCGACGCCACCTCACTCACCGAACGGGCTCGACGTGCGGCACCTTGGACCCGCCCTCATCCCGTGAGCTGGCGGTTCTCATCTCACGGGATGAGGGCGGGCCACCTCACGCGCGGCACGCAGCACTTCAGGCTCGCGCCGCCTCCCGTGACGCCACCTCACGGCACGGGCGTGACGCGCCGCACCTTGGACCCACACCACGTCCCGTGAGCCGCCATCTCTGGGCGGGCCGCCCCACCGCGCAGACGCGGCGCACCGCACTCCAGGCTCGCGCCGCTTCCCGTGAACCACCTCACCCCATGGGTATGACACGCGATGCCTTGGGCCCACGCCGCTTCCCTTGAAGTGGCATCTCCCATCTCATGGGTGGGGACGCCGCTCCCCCTCCCGGCCGGGCGGTGTCGTCGGTGCGGATTCCGGGGTGCGCGTCGTGCCGCTTCGGTCGGCGGGCCGGTGTGGGCGCGGAGCGCGGGTGGGTTTCGGCGCGTCTGCGAACCGGTTTCGGCGGGAAGACTGAGACGATGCGCATCCGCCTGGCCACGATCGGCGAGCTTCCACTCCTGCAGGACATCGAACGAGCCGCCGGAGAGTGTTTTCGCGACATCGGCATGCCGGAGATCGCCGACGACTCCCCGCTCCCGCTGGGCGAACTCGCCCGCTACCAGCAGTCCAAGAACGCCTGGGTGTCCGCCGACATCACCGACCGCCCCGTCGCGTACCTGCTGGCCGAACACGTGGACACCGACCTCCATGTGGAACAGGTTTCGGTCCACCCCGCCCACTCCCGCCGAGGCGTAGGACGATCGCTGATCGACCACCTCGCGGAGATCGCCGAGGCGGCCGGGAAGCCGGGCCTGACACTGACGACGTTCACCGAAGTCCCATGGAACGCCCCGTACTACGCCCGCTGCGGCTTCCACCCCATAAGCGACGAAACCCTCCCGGAAGGCCTCCGTACCATCCGCCGCCGAGAAGCCGCCCACGGCCTGGACCGCTGGCCCAGAGTCTGCATGCGCCGCCCCCTCTGACCCACCGGCCAGGTCACGCCTGACACTCCAGCAGCTTCGCCCGGCACGACCGCGCAGCCAGCGCCGGTACGACGAGGGAGGACGACATCGCGGCCCCGCCGAAACAGCGACCAGCGCCAGCCCAGCACCGCGCAATCCGACACTTCGCCCCTGGAGGCTCACCGCCGGCGTCCGGTCGGCGAGCCCACCCGGTACTCCGCGAGCTCGACGCCGCCGAAGCCTGAGGCCACCACCCCGCCCTACCGCCACCTCACCTCGACTCACGGCTTCAGGCGGAGGCGTTCTCATCCGGCGGGGCGCGCCGTCTGCGCGCCCTTCCGAGCCGTTCTATACCGCCGAACCGGTCAGCTCCCGAGGACCTCACCCTCAGCCACCACCCGGCCAGTGGCCGAGCGTGGATGAGTGCGACTCACCGCGATCGGCCTCGGTCAGCGGACGGCGCGTTATCTATCGGTGACCGACGTCACCCAATAAGGTGATCCGTCTGCAAACGCCCCCGAGGAGCGCACCGTGAGCCAGCCCCCCGACGAGCCATCGCCCGGCGACAAGCCATCGTCCGACGCGGACGCCACGGCCGAGCAGGAGACGGACACGCCACCTGCCCCACCGGCCGACGACGGTACGGCAGCGGGCGAGGCAACCCCTGAAGGTACGGTGCACGACGCGGGCGCCACCCTCCACGACGCCGGTGCACTCGGCGCCACGTTGCACGACGCGGGGGAGCCCGGCGGCACGTTGCATGACGCGGGCGGGGCTGGCGGCGCCTCAGGTGGGTCCACTGAGGGAAGCGGGGCGGCCGGGTCTGTGTCGCCGGGAGGCGGGTCCGCGCAGCAAGGCGGCTCGGTTCCCGAAGATGGACCGGCTCAGGGCAGCAGGTCCGCTCAGAACGAGCCTGCGCAGGAGAGCGACGCCGCACGAGGAGCCGGCACCGGGCGGAAAGACGGCTCTGCGCAGAAGAGTGACGCGGCCACGGGAGCCGATCCCGCGCAGGAAGCAGGCTCCGGGCGGGAAGGCAACGCCTCTCAAGCCTCCAAGCCGGCGAAGGACTCCACGCCCAGCCAGGACGCCACCCTCACGCAGGACGTCACTCCCCCGCAAGGCGCCACCCCCGCGCACGGAACCACGCCTCCGCACGGCGGGCCCTCCGCCCAAGGCGACACCCCCGCCCAAGATGTCAGCCCCGCGCAAGGCGCCGCTCCCGCGCACGGATCCGTTCCCGGGCAGGTAGCCGTCCCTGGGCAGGTAGCCGTTCCCGGGCAGGGTGGCGGAGCGGGGCAAGGTGGCGCTTGGCAGCAGGCGGGATGGGGCGCTCAGCAGCAAGGTGGGCAGCCGTACGCTCAGCCGCCGTCCCATCAGCCTCAGCCGTACCAGCATGGGGCGGCCGCGTACCAGCAGCCCGGTCCTCAGCAGGGCGCGCCGTACCAAGGCGCGCCGCAGCAACAGACCGGTCCCCAGCAGGCAGCGCCGCCGTACCAAGGCGCGCCTCAGCAGCAGGCCGGTCCTCAGCAGGCAGTGCCGCCGTACCAGCAGGCTGCCGCGTACCCCTACCAGCAGCAGAGCAGGCCCTACCGGCAGGTTCCCTCCTGGTGGAGTTCGGCGGGCCGCCAGACCACGAACGGTGAGCGGGATCGGCTTTCGGTCAGCCTTCTCTGGGAGGCCGTTCTCGCGCTCGTCGCGATTCTGCTGATCGGGCTCACGCTGGTGCTCTCGCCGCACCAGAATGTGACGGTCGCCTTCCAGCAGGCCGGTTTCATCGGGCTGGTCGCGGCCGGGTTGGCGTTCTCGTTGCGGACCGGGTCGCCGAATCTCGCGGTCGGGTCGATTCTCGGGTTCACCGCGACGCTCGCCGCTTGGCTCGTCGCGCAGCATGACTGGGGTACGGGGGCGGCGTTGTTCGCGGCGATCACGCTCGCGACGCTCATCGGGCTGTTCCTCGGACTGCTGGTCACTGTGCTGTCCGTACCCGCGTGGGCGGCGACGCTGGCGGCGGCGACGGCGATTCAAGGGTTCCAGTTCTGGCTCACCAAGGGGCTGGTCGTACCGTTCCACCTCGGCAGCGGGTATCCGACGGCGTCCTGGTTCGCGTTGTTCGCCGTGATCTCGGTCGGTGGCGGGGCGGTGTGGCTGATCCCGGCCGTACGCTCGTCGCTCAGTGCCACCCGGCACGCCGGTGACTCGACTCGCTGGGCCGGGACTCGGGACGGTCTGGGGCCGATCGCGGGGCTCACCGTGTCGAGCCTGCTCGCCGGGCTGGCCGCCGTTCCGATGCTCATGCGCCTGCAGATGGCGGACGGTGTCAGCGGGCAGAGCACCACGATCATCGCGTTCGCCGCGGTGCTGCTCGGCGGGGTCAGCGTGTACGGGCGGCGGGCCGGTGTCTTCGGCACGCTGCTCGGCGTCGTGATCCTGGAGGTCACGCAGACGCTGCTCGTGTACAACGACGTCTCGACCTTCGTGAGCGGGCTCGTCGTCGGACTGGTCGCCATCGCGGGTCTCGGCGTGAGCCGGGGTGTCGAGAGCATCACGAACTCGCTGAACGACCGGCCCGTCCCGCAAGGGCATCCTTAGGACGTATCCGACAACGCGGCGCGGCACCCATGCGGCGCCAGCGCCGCGTTGTCGCCACGACCAGGCAGGCGCCGCTCCGCGAAGCCCTGATCCGTCGAACACGGCCTTGGCGGGTGAGTCCCGTGTACGGTGACGCGCTCGGCCGCCGTGTCGCGTACGGCCTCAATGGGTGACCCCGGTATCCGGTCACGCGCTCATCGCGTCACGTACGGGCTCAGCGGGTGAGGTCCCAGAGGCGGATGCTCTTGTCCTCGGCGCCGCTGGCGAGGGTACGGCCGTCGGGGCTGAACGCGACCGAGTCGACGTTGCCCGTGTGCCCGGTCAGGACGCCGAGCCGTGCCTCGCTCGCGACGTCGTACAGCATGATCTTGTCGTCTTTGCCGCTCGTTGCGAGGGTACGCCCGTCCGGGCTGAACGCGACGGACGCGACCTGGCCCTTGTGACCGGTGAGGACGCCCTTGCCGCGATGCGTGGCGAGGTCCCAGAGCAGGGTCTTCTCGTCGTCTCCGCCGCTGGCGAGCGTCCTGCCGTCCGGGCTGAACGCGACCGAGTGCACGGAGTCGGTGTGGCCGCGGAGGGTCGCGGTCTGGGCCCAGGTGGCGGTGTTCCAGAGGCGTACGGTGTCGTCCCAGGCGCCGCTCGCGAGCGTACGCCCGTCGGGGCTGAACCTCAGCGTGGTGACGCCGTCGGTGTGCCCACGCAGGACCCGGATGCGCGTACGGGTCGCGACGTCCCAGAGCCTGATCGTGCCATCCTTGGAGCCGTCGGCGAGCGTACGGCCGTCCGGGCTGAGGTCGACGGACCAGACGTCGGCGCCGTACCCGCTGAGTTTGGCGATCTGCGCGCCGGAGGTGAGGTCCCAGAGCCGCGCCGTCTCGTCGTCGCCCGCGGTGGCGAGCCGCCGTCCGTCGCGGCTGAACGCCACGCTCTCGACGGAGTCGGAGTGGCCCGGGAGCTGCGCGGTCTGCCTGCGGTGGCGGACGTCCCACAGCCGTACGGTGCTGTCGGAGGCGCCGCAGGCCAGCGTCGTGCCGTCCGGGCTGAACGCCACCGAGAAGATGTTGGTGTCCGAGGCGAGCCTCACGGACGGGAACGTACGCCCGATCCTCACGACCGGCGCGGCCGACGGCGTGACCCGGCGAGCACGCGGCGTCGTATGCGACTCCGAACGCCGAGGCAGCCAGATCGTCGCCCCGGTGACGAGCAACACCACGACCGCGACGACCCCGACCATGATGATCCCCCGCTTGGACGCCCGCCGCCGGGAACGCCCCGCACCACGCCGTACGCCCCGCCGCCGCGCACCGGACCGCATCCCGTCACGGGCCGGTTCACCGTCCGGCTGCCACACCACTCCGCCCTGCGCGGACCGTCCCAGGACACAGGACTTCCCACCGTCACCGGCGGGTTTCCACGCCGCCCCGCCTCGTACGGCCCGCCTGTCGTCGCGAGGCGGTCCGCCGTCCTCCCGCGCCTGCCACATGGCACCGCCCTGCCCGGGCCACACCCCGTCACGCGACGATTCCCCGCCCGGCTGCCACACAGCACCGCCCTGCCCGGGCCACGCGCCGTCACGCGACGATTCGCCGTCCGGCTGCCACACAGCACCGCCCGGCGCGGACCGCGCCGCGTCGCCGATCTGCTGCCACGCCGCGACGGATCCCAGCGCGTCGTCTCGCGCCGGCGCCCGCGCCCCTGACGTGTGCCGCCTCCCGTCATGAGCCGATTCGCCCGGCCCCAGCGTTTCGTCCTGCGAACGCCCTCGCGGCGTCGAGCCCGGTGAGCCGTGGCGTCCGTGCCGGGCGGTGTCGGCCGGCGGGTCCTCGGCGTACTGTTCGGCGGCGAGTTCGCGGGCGACGGTGGTCAGGCGGGTGGCGAGTTCGCCGGCGCGGGTGCGGAGGCCGGGGTCCTTGGCGAGGAGGCCGCCGAGGATCGGGGTGAGCGGCCCGGCGAGGCTGGGCTCGGGCGGGTCGCTGGTGAGGAGGGCGGCGATCACCGTCGCGACGGTCTCGCCCTCGAACGGCGGGTGCCCCTCGACCGCGGCGTACAGCGTCGCGCCGAGGGACCACAGGTCGGAGGCGGGCGTGGCGGCCTGGCCGCGTGCCTGCTCCGGCGCCATGAAGGCGGGAGTACCGATGATCGCGCCGGTCTGCGTGAGGATCGTGCCGTCGTCGAGGGCGGCGATGCCGAAGTCGGTGAGCACGACGCGTTCGTCGGCGAGCATGACGTTGCTGGGCTTGACGTCGCGGTGGACGACGCCCGCCGCGTGCGCCGCCCTCAACGCGGCGAGGATCCCCCGCCCGATCTCGGCCACCCGCACTGGCGGGAGCGGCCCGTCGTCCTTGACGATCTGCTGGAGCGTACGGCCGCGTACGAGCTCCATGATGATCCACGGCCGCCCGTCCTCGCGTACGACCTCGTGGATGACGACGCTGCCGAAGTGCGTGAGCCGCGCGGCGGCCCGCGCCTCCCGCAACGCCCGCGCCTGCAACGCCTTGACCCGCTCCGCGTCGAGACCGGCGGGCAACCGGATCTCCTTGACCGCGACGTCACGCCCAAGCGACTCGTCGTGCGCCCGCCAGACGACCCCGATCGCGCCTTCGCCGAGTATCTCCTTGAGCCGGTATTTCCCACCGATGACCCTGTTGTTCCCCTCGACCACGCTGCGAGCCTAACCGGAAGCGGTCCGTAGTCTCATTGCTTTACGAGATGGCCGTACGAGGAGCGACGCGTCCAGAGGCGGCCGGCTCAACGGCTACTTGCGCGCCACGGCGAGCAGATGAGCGCTGGCGTTGATCAGAGATCGGTCCCGCTCCACGATGCGCGCCGCACGCAACGCCGCACCGACCCGGACGTCGAACTGGGCCATCCCGGCCGCGTCCAACGCCGTCCACACGGGCCCTTCGACCCCGTAGACCGCGACCTCCCGAAGCCCGGCCGCCCGCACTTCCCCGAGAAGCTCTTCGGCGGAGTGAAAGTGCGCGGCGACGAATCCGAGATGCCCGTCGTAGCGACCGGTGGCGACGACGGCCTCAACGGAAGGCCGCACCTCAGCGGTGAGCCGCCCATCACTCCCGGCCTCCAAAAGCGAGATGTACCGGCTGATCCCAGCGGCGACCAGAAGCCCACCAGGCCGCAGAACTCGGACGACCTCGCTCAGAGCCGCCGCCCGGTCCCGACGATCCACCAGGTGATAGAGAGGACCGAGAAGCAGAGCGACATCGACACTGCGGTCCGAAGCGGAAAGCCAACGCGCGTCTCCCACCTCCGCCGTGACCCCATCCCGCGCGGCAGCGGCCTCAACATGCGACGGCACCACATCAACGACATGCACGGAATGCCCGTCCGCGGCCAGCCACGCGGCATGCCGACCGGTACCACCCCCGATGTCGAGCACAGACGCGCCAGGCTTCGTCACCCACCGCCGGATCAGCTCTTGAGTCCGCAGGAACTCCAGCCGCCCATGCGGCGACCTCTCCAACCGCGCGTCCTCGGAACTGCCGCCGCCGTAGTGCTCAACGATCCCCATACGACCATGCTGATCAGAGCCCACGCTGAATGCCACCACATTTCGGCGCCGCTCCAACACGACGACAGGAGCCGGCCGACCTCATGGCGACCTGTGGGATGACACTTTGGCATCGCTCCTCGGCGTAGTGGTCCCCCCAGTTCGATGGTGGCACTTAGGGTCCCCGCCGCCAGAGGTCTGAACAGGCACTTCATCCCGCAGTCAAGATTCCGATTGGTTCGAACCCACACCGTCGCTCGAATTGCATCACGAATTCACACACAACCACGGCGCCTAAATTTCGTAAGGCGGGCCACCTTTAACCTGTTTGCACCAAAGATGGTGGCAACCTATACTTTACCGTCACTCTACCTTCCGGTCAACCTGAGGCTCGAATGGGACATATTATGGCCGATCTACAGAAGTTCGCCAATGCGGAGGAGGGGTTCCGCATCACTTTGGAGACGTTTGAAGCGACCCTTGCCGACCTAGAGCAGAAGCTGAACCTTCACCTCGGCCAGTGGGAGGGTGAAGCCGTTGCGGCGTATCGCGTGTTCTTCGATACCTGGCATGCTTCTGCTCGCGATCTCGCTAAAGAAATGAAACGACTACACCGAGCCATTGATATCGCTCACTACAACTTCAAGTCAGCGAAATCTGCAAGTACGCGAATGTGGACACTATGACCGACGTTGATATCGTGCCAGCTAATATGCAGCAGGCGGCTGGCGCCTTCGCCGAAGGCCAATGGGGCATCGGCTTCGCCTGGGATGGGTTGGCGACGACCCTCGCAGATTGTTCAGGAATGGCCGGACATGCCCCCGACAAGGCCGCATTGGCCTTCGCCCCGCATTATCAGAAGGCGGCAGTCGCGGCATGGCAGGCGTTTCGTGCTTCTGTTACCAGCACAGGCGGCATAGCGTTATGCCTAGGCAAGACCGCTGGAAACTATCTGAACGCCGACCACCACTCCACCATCACTGTCACGGGCATCGGACCGCCGACACAGGCAGGGATTCCGCTATTCGGTAGCCATACGCAGGTCGTCACCGACAAGACCGTGCCGCCACCATCATCCGCTCTGGGGTCCGACGGGTCATCGTTGCCCGGCCCACTGGCCAAGCTGTGGCCGACGGCCGACACTGGAAAACTCCGGAACGCCGCTACCGCATGGCGCGATGCCCATGACCGACTGTCCACCATCGCGGGACGACTCAGCACCGCCATTGGGACTGCCACCGAGGGTAGTGACACGAGCGACGCGGAGGCCATCAAGCACGTCTGGTCCAGAGTCTACGGCCCATGCAATGACTCCACCGTTCTGAGCGCACTGATCGACTTGTGTGGGGGCATCGCCCGGGCATGCACCGACTATGCCAATGCAGTCGACCATGCCCGCCACAAAGCCGAAGGGGCTCTGGGCGGTGCGGGGATAGTTGGACTGGTCGTCGCGGGGGCAGGTCTGATCTTCACCCCCGCCACCGGGGGAGCCTCAGACGCCGGCGCCGCCACCGTCAACATGGTCATGGCCATGAGCATCATGGCCCCGATCATGGCCGCGCTCGTGGCGACCGTCGCCGCGATCGCCCTTGGGGCGCTCGCCGACCACATCGTTCAAGCTGCGGAAGAAAGCGCGGCACACGCACCTAAAGTCAAACCCAGCGACGCCGACTTCCATCCGAACGGCGACTACGAGGCCGGAGGGAAGCATAAGCCAACGAAGACCACGACCAGCCGGGGAGACAATTCGGCCGAACCCAGCGACGGGCAAGAGGCATTGGACCATTCAGTTCAAGTGAAGGGCACTTCTCCGCGTAGAGTGGGTGTGGATGCGGACTCGGGCGAGATCGTCGTACTGGACCAGACACACCCGGGTCAAGACATTTACCACGGACATGTTCGATCATGGAAAGATCTTACCGACCAGATGCGCAATGCATTGATCCGAAATAAACTTACGGACCGCCGCGGAAAAGTCTTGGGGAATTCGTAATGCAGTATTCAAAACCTGGCGAAGTGAGTCGCGAGCAATTCGAAGGCGCGATCGCCGACGGAGATGTCGATACCGTGATCGCCGGTATCCATGCGCTCGCCCAGACCGATCCGGATACAGAATGGCTCCAGAGTCGGTTCATCAAGCTTCTCGACAGCGATTCTTGGCAGGTGAGAGCCGCTTCTGCCATGGGTCTTGGTACGCTCGCACGAGTTCACCCCGATCTAACGGCAGATCCAATGCTGACGGCACTACGTAGACACCTTGGCGATCCGCAAATCGCCGGATATGTCGAAGACGCTATAGATGACATCACCGTATTCTCCCGAGACAGCGACTCATCCCGGTGACGCGATCCCGGCGATGAGCTGCCGGCAAGCGCCGTCACCGAAGGCATGCCGTCGCACCCAAGATGATCCGTTCACCAAAGCGAGAGCGTGTCCAGCAAGCGGGCCGGGGCGGGCAGGGGCGGGGACGGGCGGTCGACGAGCAACGCTGGAATAGGGACGTCGGTGCGCATGCGGGCCATCTCCCGGCACCTGACCGCCGTGTCGAGGCTGTCGCGGACCAACGTCCCGCCGCGGCCCGTCAGGCGGCCGGACGCGGGCAGGTCCTCCAGGTGTATTCCTCCGGCCAGTAGTCTCGCGGCGGTGGCGGGGCCGACGCCTCGGACTCCCTTGATGCCGTCCGACGCGTCGCCGGCCAGGGCGATGCGGTCGCACCAGGCCGACGGTGGTACGCCGTATCTCGCCTCGATCTCCTTGCGGTCGATCAGGCGCCGGCCTCGGGGCTTGGCCGTGTTCAAGATCAGCACACGGTCGGTGACCAACTGGTAGAAGTCCCGGTCGGCGCTCATCACCAAGATGGCGCGGTCGGTGCAATCCGCGACCATGGTCGCGATGACGTCGTCGGCCTCGGCTTCGGGGATCTCGGTCCAGTGGACGTCTACCGCGTCCAGGCCTCGCTTGACGTCCGGCAGGGATCTGATCGGAGCCAGGGACTCCTCGTCGCGAGGGCGGTGGGCCTTGTACAGCGGGTCGACGCGGCGGCGTTCGGCGCTGCCGTGTTCGCCGTCGAAGACGACCACGATCTCCGGGAAGGCGGTCAGTTCGTCCCGTACCGCGGCGCGGAGCAGGGCGAAGAAGCCGAACACGCCGGTCAGGTCGCGTGTCCCGTCGCGGCTGGTGATCCGGGACGGGAAGCCGAAGTACGCGCGGAACAGCAGGTTGTTGCCGTCGACCAGCAGCAACGGGACATCGGACATGTCGACCTCCAGCAAAAGAGAGGGTCGAACACAGTCCGCGCATGACCCGTTACTTCACGGAACCGTAGACGGCTGACGGTACCGCGACCAGGCGCGACACGCTCAGGGATGTTCTCCGTACGGCGACGGCTCATCCGGGATCGGGAGATCGTGCTGCGACGGCCACTCCGCGTACGGCCCGGGCATCTGGGGCGGCACCGACATGCCAGACGTCGACAAGCCAGGCGTCGACAGGCCGGGCATCGACAGGCCAGGTGTCGACGGGACGACCGCGGGGGCGTCGCCGCGGATCACCGAGCGGTAGATGCTCGTGCGGACCACGACCGTTCCGGCCACCAGGTCCGACACCGTGCGGCGGTACTGGCCGACGATCGGCAGGACGTTGCCCCAGAACCCTACGACCGCGAGCAGCCAGCACAGGAAGGCGATGGTGAACGAGCCGCTCAGCAGCATGACGCAGGAGAAGGAGTACAGCCCGGTGTCGGTCACGGTCATGACGGCGGCGCGGCGTGCGGCCTGGCCGGTGGTGAGGTCGCCGTTCGCTAACCCGCCGACCGGCACGCGGACCTGGATGTCCAGCACCGCCTTGCCCAGTGTGCGGCCCTTGAGCGCCAGGGCGGTGAACAGGTAGACGAACTCGACGAGTACGAGGACGGCCAGGGCCTCCTCGACGTCGAGCACGGTCGAGTGCCAGAGTCCCAGACTCGCGTGCTCGATCTCGGCGCGCGACGTGAGGACGTCCCAGGCGCTCTTGCCCTTCAGGCCGGTGACGGTCGTGAACGAGGCCGTGATCCGGTGCATGGTGAAGAGGCTGAGGATCACCCCGACGACGAAGACGGCGGCGGCGTCGATGACCCAGGCCATCGCGCGGCGCCCGACGGGCGCGGCGTCGTACACCAGCGGTGCGTAGCCTCCGCCGGACTGCGGGAGTCCGTACACCGAGTTCCCCCTCTGTCGCGATAACCCGATTTTGCTTGGGGTCAAGGCGCGAGTCAACTGCGACAATCGGCCATATGACGGCACGGCTGACCGGTGCGATCCAGATCCCCGACGGCGCCTGGGTACGCGGGCGGGGACTGCGCGCGACCGTACCCGCGGGCCCCCTGCCCGAGTACGCGCTCTACCTCGGATCCCCACGCCTGCGGGAGCAGTACGCGGTGGCCTGGCCGTGCGAGTGGGTCCGCTGGCCGGACTTCCTGCTGCCGCTCGACCGGTTCGCGGCGGCCGAGTCCATCACCGGCCTGCACGACCGGGCGCGGTCCGGTGAGCGGGTCGAGGTCGCCTGCGGTGGCGGCGTCGGCCGTACGGGAACGGTGCTCGCCTGCCTGGCCGTCCTCACTGGCCTGCCCCCGCTGGACGCCGTCGCGTGGGTTCGCGAGCACCATCATCGCCGGGCGGTCGAGACTCCGTGGCAGCGCCGCTGGGTGGCGTGGTTCTGCGAGCACGCGACGAACTGATCCAGAGCGCGGCCGACCAGGCCAGCGCGAGGGCGGAGGCGCCGGTCAGCCACCAGAAGGTCCGGTGGAACGCGCTGGTCGCACCGGAGGCCATGCCGTGGGAGAGGATCACGGCGAAGAGCGCGCCGCCGACGGCGCCGCCGAGGCGCTGGACGATGTTCACCTGGGTCGTGGCGTCGGGCAGTTGTTCCGCGCTGACCGTCTTGTACGCGGCGATGCCCGGGGGGATGGCCGCGAGCGCGATGGACATGCCCATGACGACGAGCAGCGCCTGCACGAGCGCCGAAGGCGCCGACGCGTCCAGGAACGCGAACGGCACCGTGACGGCGACCAGCAGGAGGTTGCCGCACACCGCCACCGCTCCCCCGCCGACGCGGTCGGTGAGCCGGCCGGACAGCGGCAGGGCCGCCGCGGTCCCGCCGCCGAGGGACAGCAGCGACAGGCCGGTGGTGACGACGCCGTCGCCGTGCAGGATCTGGAAGTACAGCGGGAACAGCAGCCCTCCGCCGAACATCACCGCGCCGGTGAAGCCGGCCGCGCCGCTGGCCGTCGCGTACACGCGGTCGCGGTAGAGCCGCAGGTCCATGAGCGGATGCTCGCGGCGCAGGCTGCGTACGCCGAACGCGGCAAGCGCGGCGACGCCGACCACGAGCGCCGGTGAGAGCGCGCCTTCCGAACCCCACACGGTGAACCCGTAGACGAGCAGCGGCAGCCCCGCGCCGGCGCACGCGAACCCGAGCCAGTCCAGGGGTGCCACGGCCTCACCTCGGCCACGCGGTACGTAACGCAGCCCGAGCGCGATCCCGAGCGCGCCGATCGGCAGGTTGATCAGGAACAGCCACCGCCAGGACAGCGAGTGCAGCACGGCCGCGCCGACGATCGGGCCGATCGCCGGCGCCACGGTCACCACGATGCCCAGCGTCGCCATCACCCGGCCGAGGCGGCCGGGGCCGACGGCCCGGCCGAGGATGGTCTGCCCGGCCGGGATGAGGAGCCCGGCGGCGAGACCCTGCACGACGCGCAGCGCGACGAGCGCGCCGATGCCGGGCGCCGCGGCGCACAGGCCGGACGCCAGCGTGAACGCGGCGAGCGCCGCGAGCCACAGCCGGCCGGTGCCGACCCGGCGGCCGAGCCAGCCGCAGATCGGCAGCGACACCGCGAGGGCGACGAGGTAGCCGCTGGACACCCACTGCACCCGGTCGAGCGTCGTGTGCAGGTCCGTACGGATCGTGTCGAGGCCGATGTTCGCCAGCGACGCGTCGAGGCCGCTCGTGAACGCGCCGAACACGATGACCCACGCGAGGCGCCAGACCGGCCGGCCGAGGGGTGAGCTCATGCCCGCAGCGGCTTCAGCGCGCCGGACCAGGCGGCGACCTCGTCCAGCATCCTGGTGAGGATCTCCTCGTGGTGCGCGGCGGGCGCGCACACCCCGGGCTCGGACATGTCGGCGATCTCGAAGTCGTGGAACAGGGACAGCGCGACCTGGGACCGTACGCAGGCGACCTTCACCTCGGCGAGCGTGAGGCGCAGGTGCTCGACGGCGCGGGTGCCGCCCTGCAGGCCGTAGCTGACGAAGCCGGCGGCCTTGTCGTTCCACTCCGCGAACAGGAAGTCGATCGCGTTCTTCAGCGCGGCGGGCACGGAGTGGTTGTACTCGGGCGTCACGATGACGAACCCGTCGTAGGAGGCGATCGTCTCCGCCCACTTACGCGTGTGCGGGTTGTCGTACGCGCCGATCGCGGCGGGCTGTGGTTCGTCGAGCAGCGGCAGGCCGTGGTCGGCGAGGTCGACGGTCTCGAAGGTGGCGCCCTCGTGGCGGCCGGCGATCTCGGCGACCCACCGGGCCACCAGCTCGGCCCTGCGTCCGGGACGGGTACTTCCGACAATGATGGCGATGCGTGTCATACGGGTAAAGTACAACGTGTATGGCAACGAGTAAAACGATGGTTGTAACCAAGGGAGCTCCCGATGCCGGAACAGGACGCCGCCGTACGACCACGCCGCGGGCTGGCGGACAAGCGTCGCGCGATCGTGAGCGGCGCGCTGGCGGTCTTCGCGCGCGACGGCTACACCCGGGCGAGCATCGACGCGATCGCCACCGAGGCCGGGGTGTCCACGCGCACGATCTACAACCACTTCGACGACAAGGCGCGGCTGTTCGAGGCGATCATCCAGGAGAGCGCGACGCGGGTCGCCGAGGCGCAGATCGCGGTCATGGACCGCCACCTCGCCAAGGTCACCGACCTGGAGGCCGACCTCATCGCGCTCGGGCGGGCGTGGACGGCGCCGGCGACCGACAACGCGCCCCACTTCGCGATGGTCCGGCAGATCACCGCCGAGGTCGAGCACATCCCGCGCGCCGCGCTGGAGGCGTGGCAGGAGACCGGCCCCCTGCGCGTACGCCGTGAGCTCGCCGCCCGGATGCGGCACCTGGCGGACCTGGGGCTACTGCGCGTCGAGGACCCCGAACGGACGGCCCTGCACTACGTCGCGCTGGTCGCGAGCGAGATCTCGAACCGCGACGCGGTGGCGATGCCGCTCGCGGAGGGCGAGGCCGAGGAGATCGTCGTCGCCGGGGTGCGCGCCTTCCTGCACGGATACCTGCCATGACACAGCGTTCTCTCAGGTTCAGACCATGTCGCCGAAGTAGATCAACGCCCTATTCTGTCCCGGTGCCTGCCGAAATGTTCCAATCTCCCGTCGCGGAGAAACCCGCCTCGAACCGGCTCGCCTGGCTGGATCTGCTGCGCGGGATCGCGGCGATGGTGGTGGCGTTGCACCACGCGACGTACTACTTCGTCCCGCGTTTACGTGCGGGGGTCGTCCCCGCCTGGCTCGATCCGGGCATCTACGGCGTCCTCGTGTTCTTCCTGGTCAGCGGCTACATCATCCCCGCCTCCCTGGAGCGGCACGGGCAGGTGCGGAGCTTTTGGATCAGCCGCCTGACACGCATCTACCCGCTGCTGCTGATCGCGTGCGCCGTCACGGTGCTGCCGTTCGTGCTGGGGATCCGCGGGCTGCGCGCGGGGCTCGGCGCGTACGAGCCGCTGACCGCGACGCTCGCGCACCTGCTGATGCTGCAGGACGTCCTCGCCGTGCCGAACGTCATCAACGTGCTGTGGACCCTGTCGTACGAGATGCTCTTCTACCTGCTGGTCGTCGCGCTGTTCGTCACCGGCACCCACCGCCGCTCCGCGCCCGTCGCGGTGCTGCTCGTCGTGGCGGCGGTGCTCGCGGGCGGGCTGCTGCCGATGGCGGCGCTGTCGCGTACGGCGGGCATCGGGCCGATCGTGACGCTCACCGCGCTGGTGATGGCCATCGCGATCGCCGGGGCCGTGTCGGGCCGCCCGGCCCTGCGCCTCGGCGGCGGCGTCATCGGGGGCGTCCTCGCCGTGGTCCTGGTCAGCATGAACGGCCGGGTCGGCCCCTGGGAGGGCCTGGCGATCCTCGCGGTGATGTTCACCGGCACCGCGCTCTACCGGGCCGAACGCCGCCAGATCGACCGGCGTACGGCGGCGGTCGCGGCGGTGCTGGTGCTGTCCGGCGCCATCGGCGCCGGGATCTGGCACGCGAAGGTGACCATGCCACCGGACCAGGCGCACGCGTTCCAGGTGTACTGGACGGGTTCGGTCCTGCTCGCCGCGGCGACGTTCGCCGGCGGGTGGGCCGTGCGGCACCGCCGGATCCCGCGCTGGCTGACCGCGCTCGGCACGATCAGTTTCTCGCTCTACCTGCTGCACCCGGTGCTGCTGATGCTGTCGGACCAGTTCCTGGGCACGCCGGACCACGATGACATGCTGCGGCTCGTCGCCTTCGTCCTGGTGCTGGTGGCGGTCAGCGGGCTGACGTACCGGTACGTCGAGGTGCCGTTCCAGCGGCTCGGCCGCCGCCTCAGCCGCCGTACGGCCCCGCCGATGCCGCTCACGGTGTGCCCGTCCGCCGAGCCGATCGGCACGCCGGTGCTCGCGCCGGGAGCCGTACCGCCCTGAGGGGCAGCAAAGAGTCGGTAACCGGCCGTTCCGGGATCGTCGGAAGCGCGATCACGGCCCGGCCTCGGGGTATGCCTGCCCGCATGACCAGGAGCACACGTCACCTGACATGGATCTCCCTGGTGCTCCTGGTCGTGCTGGGCGACGCGGGGACGGCGCGAGCGTGGGGTCGCGGCGACAACAACGGCAACGGCCGGCACAACCGGACGACCATCTCCTACAACTCGCCGACCATCAATCACGGCATCCAGCACGTGACGGACACGACGGCGGGCGGCACGACGGCGGCGCAGGTCGCGTTCTGCAAGAGGAAGGTGCGGTTCTGCAAGATCCACGAACACCTCATCATCAACGATCCGTGAGGTCAGGCGCGGGCACGGCTTCTCATCATCGGCGAGGGTGCAACGAATGATTCGTCAGCGGGCCGGGCGGTACGTCGCCTGCGCGGGCGCGATCCTGGCGGGGGCCGTCCTGGGCCCGGCCGCGTACGCGTCGGACCACCACAACGGGAACGGCCACCACAACCGGAACACCATCTCGTACCGGAGCCCGACCCACAACCGGGGTTACCAGCACACCAGCAACAGCAACGCCGGCGGGATGAACCCCGTGCAGAACGCCCTGTGCCGGCACTCCTACATCTGCCACGTGACGCAGAACATCACGATCGTACGGCCGGAGAAGCCCGAGCCGCCCGCGGCCGAGCCCGTGGTGGACGAGCCCGTGGCGCCCGAACCCGCCGCACCGCCGGTCGAGATCGTCGAGCGCGCGCCGGCGCCCGCGGCGAACCCGCTGCTGTACTTCGGCCCGAACGGGATCATGCTCGGCGGACCGCACACCATGGTGTTCCCGTTCTCCTTCGGCATGTTCGGCTGACCCACGAAAGGAAGCGCTCATGAGGCGAACCCTGTGTGTCCTCCTCCTCGGCGTCCTCCTTGTTCCGGCCGTCTCACCGCCGGCGGGCGCGGCACCGCTCGGCGACGTCAACCACAACGGGAACGGCACGCACAACCACAACGCGCTGTCCATCCGGAGCCCGACCCGCAACTCCGGCTACCAGGCGATCTCCAACGCGAACGCCGGTGGCGTGTCCAGCTCGCGCAACGCGTCCTGCCGGTGGCGGTCGCGGTGCGTCATCCATCAGCGCGAGGTCATCTTCCCGCCGTGACGGCGGCGACCAGGACGGCCGCCGCCACGTAGGCGCCGATGCCGGCCTTGACGGCGCGGGTGCGGCGCCGCTCGTCCCAGCCCGCGTACGCCAGGATCAGGGCCAGCGCGGGCAGGACGAGGATCGCGTGCAGCGTCACGCCGTGCACGTACTTCAGCGACCCCGCCGTGTCGTAGGCCTTCTGTCGGTGCCCGGTGTTGATCAGGACCTCGCCCTTGGCGATCATCGCGACGCCGGTCGCCAGGCCGGTGAGCAGCAGCGCGAACCCCGCGCGCAGGGCCAGCCGCAGGTCCGGCGCGGCGTCGATCCGGCCTCTGAACGCGGTGACGGCGAGCGCGCCGAGCACGATGACCAGCACCGCGCCGCCGAACGCGAGGCTCATCGCGACCGCGGTGTTCGCGGGTGTCTCGGTGTTGAAGTGCGACGGAACCCGCCGCCACGCCTGCACCGTGATCCCGGCGACCTCCAGGACGCAGTCGGCCGCGAAGACGCCCAGCAGCCACGTACGCGCGCGGTCGCCGAGCCTCAGGTACGACGCCACCCAGGTGACGCTGAGCAGGGTCGTCCCGAACGACAGTCCGAACGTCGCCGGCTTGCGCCACGACACCGGCCCCTCCCACGGCCCGCCACGGACGAGGAAGACGCCGAGGTGGAAGACGCCGGCGGCGACCAGGACGGCGCCGACGACGCAGCAGGCGCGTTCGACCGGCCGCCGCCGCGTCCAGAACGAGGTGGGCTGGGTCAGGTACACGTTCCGTCCTTCGGTGAGAGTGGGATCAGTCTCCCCACCGGGAGAACGGGCGTCGTCGTACGGCCGGCGGCATCCGCCCTACGCCGCCGGGCGTACGGGCGCGGCGCGGCCACAGCGCGAGGACGGCGGCCGTGCCGAGGCAGCCCGCGGACGCCGCGAGCAGCCCGCTCGTCCCGGCGAGGACCACGCCGAACCCGGCCGCGACCGTGATCACCGTCTTGGTCACGCCGGCGGCCTCACCGGCACGTTCGGGGCGGACGGCGGCCTGCGTGGCGGTCAGCGTCAGCGCGTTGCCGAGCCCGAGCGACGCGCCACAGGCGGTGATCGCCACCGCGTACGCGGGCAGGGTCGGCGCCAGCGTCGCCGCCCACAGCAGGGCCGCGCTCACGCCGAGGGCTCCCGCCATCACCGCGACCGCGCGCCGGGCCGGTACGCGCCCGGCGGCCGGCGCCGCGACGGCCATGAGCGTGGCGGGGGCGAGGAAGACGGCGCCCGAGGCGCCGGAGCTCAGTCCCCATGACGCCTGGAGCGACAGGGGCGTGTCGACCAGGAACACCACGGTCGCGGCGTTCGCCATGGCACCCGCCGCGGTGAGCGCGACGTACGCCCGGTCGCGGAACAGCGCCGCGGACACCAGCGGGTTCGGCGCACGGCGCTCGGTGCGTACGAAGACGGCCGCGAGGGCGGCGAACAGGACGAACAGGGCGGCACTCCGGTCCGGCCGCCACACCGGCAGCCGGTCGGCGAACACCGCGAGCGCGACGAGCGCCGCCGTGCCGGCGACGAGCCCCTTACGGTCCAGCGGCCCGGCGACGCCGCGCGACTCCCCGGCCCGCCGCGCGCACGCCGCCGCGAGGATCGCGAGCGGGATGTTCACCCAGAACACGAGCCGCCACGACACCTCCGCCAGCGCCCCGCCGAGGAACGGCCCGCACACCGTCGCGACGCCCCCGCCACCGAGCGCGAGCCCGACGGCCCTGCCCCGCAGGCCCGGCGGGTAGGCGTTGGTGAGCAACGCCAGCCCGGTCGGCATCGCCAGCGCCCCGCCCCCACCCTGCACGACCCGCGCCACCACGAGGAACGGCAGTGAGGGCGCCAGCGCGCACGCCAGCGAAGCGCTCCCGAACGCGGCCAGCCCGGTGAGCAGCAGCCGGCGCCTGCCGTACAGGTCGCCGAGCCGCCCGGCGCCCAGCATCATCGTGCCCGCCGCCAGCAGGTACGCAGCGACCAGCCACCGCAGCCCGCCGTGCGTGACATGCAGGCTCCGCCCGATACCGGGCAGCGCCGTGTTCAGCGCGAACGCGTCCAACTGCAAACAGAACACCCCGAGCGCCACCGCCACGAGCACCCGTCGTCGCCCCATCGTCGTCCGCCTCTCGACGTCGTCGTTCCCGACCGATCGCAGAGATGGGGATGCCGCACCGGATGAGCGCCGGGCCGCGAACTCCTCGGTGAGCGGCCGTCACGTCAGGCCCGCCACCGGTGAGGCGATGCTACCTGAGTCAGGGGCGCCAGACGGCCTTGGTCAGCACGTCCGGGAGCTCCGACGTCGAGTAGGCGTCGATGATCAGGGTCTGCTTCTCCGGCAGGTACCACTCGCGCTCGGTGTAGCCGCTGATGACCTTCTGGGGCGAGGCCATGTCGGTGCACTCGACGGCGTACTCGCTGTAGCTCGCGAGGCGCCCGCCGACCGGACGTTTCTCGCTGATCGTGGCGCTCTTCGGCTCGGAGATCCAGGCGTCAGGGAAGGTCGGGCAGGGCTCGACGTCGGAGGCCGGGTAGTACATGCGGCCCGGCCGGTAGCTGCCGAAGCCGTTCGCGCCCGAGTTGATCTGGGTCGGGCCCATGATCCAGAAGCCGTCGCAGCCGGACGTGAAGTATCCCGGGGACGGCTTGGCGCAGGGCTGGGTGACGATCTGGGTGCCGGTCTCGCCCGTCTTCACCGTCCAGCCGGGGCGCAGCACCAGGCCCAGGTTCCCGAACCAGCGGGTGCCCGCCGGGATCACCGGGGTGGTCGGCGTCGGGCTGTTCGACTTGCGCGGTGAGGCCGACCCCTGCGGCCAGTTGGCGAACAGCGTGACGGCGGCGGCCACCACGACGACGAGCACCGCCGCGCCGCCGGCGAGCAGCGGGCCGCGCCGGCGGTTGCCGGACATGCCGCCGGTCGTCCCTGGCTCCTCGAACGACGTCGTACGCGCCATCGTCCACGAACGGTCCGTCGACGTGCCGGCCAGGCCGGCGCCCTGGCGGAGCGGCTCACGCCAGGAGTCCCGGCTCTCGCGGAACGGCGCGGGCTCGTCGTGGCCGAGCAGCCGCAGCAGCGCCTGCCGCGCCGTGGGACGGGCGGCCGGGTCCTTGTTCAGGCACGCCGTGACGAGGTCGCGCAGCGGGCCGCCGAAGCCGCCGATGTCGCCGAGCTGGGGCGGCGCGCTCAGGATGCGGTTGACGACCGAGCCGATGTGGTCGTCGCCGAACGGCGGGCGGCCCGTCGCCGCGTACGCCATCGTCGCGCCCCAGGCGAACATGTCCGCCGCCGGGCCGGGAGGCTCGTTGCGGAGCTGCTCGGGCGCCATGTACGACGGCGTGCCGGAGATGTGCCCGCTGAGGGTCGCGTCGGTGACGTGCGCGACGCCGAAGTCGATCACTCGCGGGCCGTCCGGGGCGAGCAGGACGTTGGCCGGCTTGAAGTCGCGGTGGACGACGCCCGCCTGGTGGATGGCGGTCAGGGCGGTGGCGGTGCCGATCGCCAGCCGGTCCAGGGCCGAGCCGTGCCGCGGCCCCTGCTCGCCGACGACCTGGCGCAGGGTCATGCCGTCGACGAACTCGCTGACGATGTACGGGACGTCGGCCTCGACGTCGGCCGCCAGAATCCGTGCGGTGCAGAACGGGTCGACCTTCCGCGCGGCGTCCAGCTCCTTGGCGAAGTAGCGCCGCGCCCGCGCGTCGCCGTGCACGCGGAGGAGCTTGACGGCCACCCGGTCTCCGGTGGGCGTCTCGCCGAGACAGACGACGCCCTGACCGCCCGCGCCGAGGCGCCCGAGCAGCCGGACGCCACCCACGACGGTGGGGTCGTCCGGTTGCAACGGCTGCACGGTAGACATACCGCGCATTGTCTCGCATATCAGCGCATTCAGCCTGGTTAGCGGCCGTGTCGCGGCCGACCAAAACCGGCCTCGAACGCTACGCCATCTTTTTCACGCCCTGGGCGTCCACGGTCAGAACGATCTTGCCGAGGTGACGGTCGTAGGTCGGTTCGCCGCGGCCGTGACGGCCGCCGGCCTGCCGGCTTCCGGCAACGGCACCGCCGGCGGGCGGTCCCCTCGCCCGCCGCCAGCATGTTCAGCGCGAGCGCCGCGGACCAGCTGAAGTGCTGGGCACCGCGGCCCGTGCCGTCCACCGGGTCGAAGTACTCACGGAAGCCCGACCGCGCCACCAGCTCCAGCGTCGCGTCGCGCACGGTCGCGGCGACGTCCGTACGGCCGGAGCGCAGCAGGCCGACCCACACGAGCCAGTTCGTGTTGACCCAGCTCGGGCCGCGCCAGTACCGGCGGCGGTCGAACGCCGGAGCGCGCCGGTCGGTGGTGGGCACCGGGTGCCGGGAGCCGCCCATGAAACCGGGCGACAGCAGCAGGCCGACCAGCCGGTCGCGCATGTCATCGGACAGCCAGGGGTCCAGCAGCGCGGCGAACCCGGAGATCGTCGCCGTACGAACACGGGCGCCCGTGCGGACGTCGCGCGCGACGAACGTGCCCAGGTCGTCGTCCCAGAGCCCGGCGGTGAGCGCGTCGTGCAGGGCGAGGGCGGCGTCCAGGTGCGGGCCCGGGTCGAGGCCGAGCCGCCGCGCGATCTCGGCGAGGCACAGCTCGCCGTCCAGCAGCACGGCGTTGAACAGCGGGTCCTCGACGGTGAACGGGTGCTCGGCGGCGAGCCGGCCGTCGTCGTACCCGATGTCGCGGTAGCTCTCGGCCAGCGAGACGTACGCGATGTAGTCCGCGTCGCTGGGGCGCTCGGTCGCCGGGACGTGGCTGAGGTCGCGGCGCACGAACGAGCGCGGGCGCGCGGCGTCGAGGTCGGCGAGCATCGGGTCCCACGCGGGGCTGTTGTCCATCCCGGACTCCCACGGGTGGACGACGCACGCCAGTCCCGTACGCGCGACGTCGCGGCACTCGATCAGGTAGCGGTGCTGTGCGGCGAGCTTCGGGTACGCCTCGGCGAGGAAGTCTCGGGCGCCGTGCTCATCGCGGGTGGCGACGGTCAGCGCGGCCCGCGCGTGCACCGGCGGCTGGACGATCCCGGAGGTGCTCACCGAGGGTGCGCCGCTCATGCGGTCGCTCGCCCAGAACCCGGGCCCCGGGAAGTACGCGGCGTCGGCGTCGTCGTTGTAGACGATGTGCGGCAGCCGCCCGATGTCCCACTGCGCGCCGAACAGGTTCAGCAGCTCGCGCTGGGCGCGCTCCTGGCTGACCTCGGCCAGCCCCACCGCGATGAACGCGGAGTCCCAGCTCCACTGGTGCGGATACTGGGCGCGGGACGGGCAGGGTGACGGCGCCGGTCCAGTTGCCGGTCAGGGTGTCGACGGCGGCCTGCCGCAGCTCGGCGACCCTCATACGGCGTCCTCCTGGAAGTCCAGTACGGCCTGGAGCAGGTCCACGGGGCGGTCGGCGACCAGTTCGAAGGCGCGCGCGGCCTCGGCGGCGGGGATGACGTGCGTGACGAGCGGGCCGGGATCGACGCGGCCGGAGGCGACCAGGTCCATGAACCCCCGGTGGAGCCGCTCGCGGTCCCAGCGCCCGCTGTTCTCCGGGGCGACACCGGAGATCTGGGACGCGACGACCCGCACCCGGTTGTGGTGGAACTCCTCGCCGAGCCTCAACGCGGCCGCCTCTCCCTGGTAGAAGCCGGCCGCGACGACGCGGCCGTTGTATCGGACCGTGCGCACGGCCTCGTGCAGCGCGCCGTACGCGCCCGCTCAGCTCGACGCACACGTCGGCGCCGTGACCGCCGGTGAGGTCGCGTACGGCCTCGGCCGCGGACACCTCGCCGGCGAGAAGGGTGTGCGCGGCGCCCTGGTCGCGGCTGAGCCTCAGTCTCTCGGGTACGGCGTCGACCGCGATGACGGTCGCGCCGCTGAGCACCGCGAGGCGGGTGGCGAGCAGCCCGATCACCCCCTGGCCGAAGACGGCGACCGTCTCGCCGACGTGGGTGCCGGCGTCGATGAGCGCGTTCAGCGCCACGGCGCCGACGCGGGCGAAGACGCCGCGTACGGGCTCGACGTGCGATGGCCAGGACCTGGTGGCGCGCCGTCTCCTCGGGCAGCACGCCGTACGCCCGGTGGCCCCAGATGCCCCCAGATCCGGTCGCCCTCGCTGACACCGGAGACACCTGGGCCGAGTTTCTCGACGAGCCCCTACCTCTTCATACCCCCAACCCTCGACCGGGTAGTCGACGGTGTGGGCGCCGGACAGGAAGAGTCTGCGCTCCGGGTCCCAGCGGCGGTGCAGGTACGGGTTGGTGCCGAGGTAGGCCGTCAGCTCGGTCCCGGCCGAGATCCCGGAGTAGAGCGTGCGGACGAGCACCTGGCCGGCGGCGGGTTCGGGTCGCGGTGACTCGACGACGTCGACGTCGCGCGGGCCCACGAAGCGTACGGCGCGATCCACTCGGCCGCTCCTCTCGGGTCACGGATTTCGGGCGGCCGACTTAAGTCTTGTCAGCGGACAAAAGTTGCGCTTCAATCGGCCAACACACGGGATGTTACGTCTATGTTTCGACATTTCGCGACTTGAAACAAACCTCGCCTGCTGGAGGCGTCACCCGGATCGGAAGGACGACGATGAGATACAAGGCGCTCCTGGCCGCCGCACTGGCGGCCGCCACGCGGGCGGGGTCGACCGGCTGCGCCTCCTCCGGAGGATCGAGCGGATCCAGCAAGCAGATCACCGTGTGGAGCGAGGAGAACGACGCCTCGCGCGTCCAGGCCACCCAGCAGATCATCGCCGGGTTCACCAAGAAGACCGGCATCAAGGTGAAGCTCGTCGGCGTCGACGGCAGCCAGTTCGACCAGCTGGTGACCTCGGCCGCCGCGGCCGGCAAGATGCCCGACGTGATGGGGGCGCTGCCCCTCGACGCGATCCAGTACCTCGCCGTCGAACGACCTGGTCGACACCGACCACGGTCGAACAAGGCGCTCCAGGGCCTCGGCACCGGCACGCTCGACCCGACCGCGCTGAAGCTCACCCAGTACAAGGGCAAGCCCGCGCGCGGTGCCGAGCGACGCCTTCGCCCAGCTCCTCGTCTACCGCAAGGACCTGTTCAAGAAGGCCGGGCTGCCCGTGCCCGACACCTTCGACACGCATCGACGAAGGCCGCGGCGGCACTGAGCAAGAACGGCATGGCCGGGATCACCGCCGCGACCGTCGGCAACGACGTCTTCACCGAGCAGACCTTCGAGGACTTCGCCCTCGCCAACGGCTGCCAGCTCGTCGACGCGAACGGCAAGGCGCACGCTCGAACAGCAAGCCCTGCGTCGACACGTTCAACTTCTACGACGAACCTGATCAAGCAGCACTCGGTGCCCGGCACCCAGGACGTCGACACGACCCGCGCGACGTACTTCGCCGGCAAGGCGGCGATGGTCGTGTGGTCCTCCTACATCCTCGACGAGATGGCCGGCCTGCGGAACGACGCGCTGCCGACCTGCCCGGAGTGCAGGACCGACCCGGCGTTCCTGGCCAAGAACAGCGGCTTCGTGACGTCGATGAAGGGCCCGGACGGCACCAAGCCGGAGCAGTTCGGTGAGATCAACTCCTGGACCGATCAGCAAGAGCGCGAACGCCGCGTCGGCGCAGCAGTTCGTGCAAGTACATGATGAACGAGGGCTACACCGACTGGCTCGGCTTCGCACCCGAGGGCAAGTTCCCGGTGCGCAAGGGCACCGCCGAGCCGACCCGCAGAAGTTCGTCACCGCGTGGCAGACGCTGAAGGCCGGCGTGGACAAGAAGGCGCCGCTGTCGGACTTCTACTCCCCCGACGTCATCGACGCGCTGAAGAACACCATGGCGACGCTGGACCGGTGGGCGCTGCCGCAGGGCCAGGGCAAGCTGCTCGGCGCGACCCAGGGACAGTTCGTCGTCCCGAAGGCGATCAACTCCGCGACCGGCGGCCAGAAGACACGCCGAGCAGGCCGCCCAGCAGGCGCAGCAGGACGTGCAGTCCGAAGATCGCTGAAGTAGCGCCTCAAGTAGACGGCGGCTGGCCGTCCACCGACCGGACACGCATGGCCGAAGGGACCGACGCCACGAGCGTCGGCGCAAGGCGGCGGAGCGCACGCCCGGCGTGGGCACCGCGCCGGCCTCGCTCTGATCTCCCCACGCTGGTCGTCGTGCTGGTCATGGTCATCGTCCCGGTGCTGTGGACGCTGATGCTGGCGTTCCAGGACGTCCGCCTGATCAACCTGCGGCAGACGGGCCTGTTCGGCAACTACACGCTCGGCAACTTCTCGAACGTGCTGACCTCGCCGCGACTTCGTCTCCGGTCTGGACGAGCACCCTGATCTACACGATCGGCGGGACGGTCGGCTCGATCGCACTGGGGCTGGTCGCGGCCCTCGTCGTCCGGCAGCCGTTCCGCGGCCGTGCCATCGTCCGCGGCGCGATGCTGCTCCCCTACATCGCGCCGGTCGTCGCGGCGACGTTCGTGTGGGAGGTGATGCTGAGCCCGCAGTTCGGCATCATCGAACCAGATCGGCACCAAGCTGCTCGGCTGGAACCGCGCGGTGCCGTTCCTGTCCGAGCAGACCGGGCACCTGTCGCTGTTCGGCGCGCACGTGAGCGTGCCGACCGCGATGCTCACGGTGATCGCGTTCGAGGCGTGGCGCTACTTCCCGTTCTCGTTCCTGTTCATCCTGGCGCGCATCCAGGCGATCCCGGGCGAGCTGGAGGAGGCGGCGAAGGTCGACGGCGCGACGCCGTCGCAGCGGTTCACGCCACATCGTGCTGCCGCAGCTGCTGCGGCGTGCATCGCGGTGCTCGCTGGTGCTGCGCGTTCATCTGGACGTTCAACAAGTTCGACGACGTCTACCTGCTGACCGGCGGCGGCGCCGGCACCGAGGTGGCCAGCGTGCGGGTGTACAAGCTGCTGACCGCGCAGGCCGACGTCGGCGCGGCCGCGGCGCAGGCCATGGTGCTCGCCGTGGTCCTGATGGTCTGCCTGCTCGTCTACTTCGCTCCTGCTCGGGCGCCGGACAGACCGAGGAGGCCATGGCATGACCGACTGGCACGACGCACGTCGGAAACGAGGCCGCGCCCGCGCGCCCCGGTCGACCGCCGACGGCCGTGGACCCGCGACCGCGTCGAGACGCTGGTATTCAGGGTGCTGCGCTGGTTGGCCATCGCGTTCTTCCTGGTGCTACGTCTTCCCCTTCTACTACATGGTCCTGCTGTCGCTGCGCACGATCCAGCAGTTCCTGCTCGACCCGGCGAACCTGTCGGTGTTCGGCCACGTGAGCTGTCCGGCGGTCTACGCGACCGTCCTCAAGCCGGTCTCCAAGGGCGGCCAGGGGTTCCTGGTCTTCCTGCGGCAACAGCGGCATCGTCGCGGTCGCTGACCGTGCTGCTCACGCTGCTCGTGTCGATCCCCGGCGCGTACGCGGTGAGCCGCCTGAAGTTCTTCGGGCACCGGCAGGTCAGCGGGCTGTTCCTCGCGGTGTACCTGTTCCCGAGCATCCTGCTCGCGATCCCGCTGTTCGCGTTCTTCACCCGCATCGGGCTGCGCGGCTCGCTGTTCGCGCTCGTCATCGTCTACATCTCCCAGACGGTGCCGGTCTCGATCTACATGATGCGCAACTACTTCGAGACGATCCCGCGCAGCCTGGAGGAGGCGGCGATGGTCGACGGCTGCTCGCGCCTGGGGGTCATCCGGCGCGTCAGCCTGCCGCTCGCCAAGCCCGCCGTCATGGCCACCAGCCTGTACGTCTTCATGATCGCCTGGAACGAGTACCTGTTCGCGCTGCTGTTCCTCGTCGAGGACCGCGACCACTGGACGGTGCCGCTCGGGCTCGCGCTGCTGTCGGGCAGCATCGAGATCCCCACGACCGTGCTGATGGCCGGCTCGGTGATCCTGACCATCCCGATCATCGTGCTGTTCTACCTGACCGAGCGGCTGCTGACGGAGGGCCTGACCAGCGGGGCGGAAAAGGGCTGATCACGAAATCCAGCGTGATCGGCGGATCCGGGATCATAGGCCGGGACACACCGCTCAGGGGAGGAGGCGTCTTGGCTCGCGGCAGCGTCCCGGCGTCCGCCGGTCAGATCCTGCAGATGATCCGGTCGGGGCAGGTGAGCACGCGCCGTGAGCTGCTCGAACTCACCGGCCTGTCCCGGTCGACGCTGACGCTGCGCCTCTCGGAGCTGTACTCGGCCGGCTACCTGCGGCCCGCGGGGCAGCGGGCCGGCAGCATGGGCCGGCCGTCGGGCCTGCTCACCTTTGACGAGACCGGCAAGCTCATCCTCGCCGCCGACCTCGGCGCGACGCACGCCCGAATGGCGCTCACCGACGCGGCCGGGACCGTCCTGGCCGAGACCACCGTCGAGCTGCACATCGACGCCGGTCCCGCCGAGGTGCTCGGCACCGTACGGTCGACCTTCCGCTCCATGCTGGAGTCGGCCTCCCACGACGTCTCCGACGTGTGCGGCATCGGCGTCGGCGTCCCCGGGCCGGTCGACTTCGAGGCCGGGCGCGTACGCAACCCGCCGATGATGCCGGGCTGGCACGACCATCCGATCAGGGACTCCCTCGCCGAGGACTTCGGCGTCCCCGTGTTCGTCGACAACGACGCGAACCTCATGGGCCTCGGCGAGCAGCAGCTGACCTACCCCGACGTCGCGAGCCTGCTGTTCGTGAAGGTCGGCACCGGGATCGGCTCGGGCATCATCATGAACGGCAGGCCCGAGCGCGGCATCGCCGGCGGCGCGGGCGACATCGGGCACATCCGGCTGGGCCGCCCGACCGGCGAGGTGCCGTGCGCCTGCGGAGGGTCCGGCTGCCTCGCGGTGTACGCGAGCGGCGGAGCGCTCGCCCGGCGGCTCACCGAGCAGGGGATCACGACGCGTACGAGCCGTGACGTGGTCCGTCACGTCGAGGCGGGCCGCGCCGAGGCCATCGCGATGGTCGGCGTCGCCGGACGGCTCCTCGGCGAGGTGCTGGCGACCGCGGTCGCCCTGCTCAACCCCTCCGCACTGATCATCGGCGGCGACATCGCGCGTACGCAGGAGCACTTCCTGAGCGGGATCGCCGCGATGCTGTACGAGCGGACCGTCCCGCGCGCGACGCGCGACCTGCTGATCGCCACCAGCAGGCTCGGCGACCGGGCCGGGATCGAGGGCGCCCGGATGATGGTGCTCGACCAGGTCTTCTCCGAGCAGGCCGTCGACGACCATCTGAGACGGGTGTCCGAGCCCGCCGCCTCACCTCACTGAAACGGAGCCCCCGCATGCCCATGAGACTCGCCGCCCAGGAGCACTTCTTCGAGGGACGCGACCTCGTCGAGAAGTTCGCCTCCGCGCGGTCGGCCGGCTTCGACGGGATCGAGCTGCTCGGCGCCGGAGACGGCGGGTTCGCCGCCCGCGCGGACGAGCTGCGCGCCGCGCGGCGCGCCGGCGTCGTCATGCCCACGGTGTGCGTGCAGATGGACCACTTCATCGGCGACTTCGACGCCGAGCGGCGCCGCGACGCGCGCGCCACCATGAAGCTGCTGCTGTCCACGATCGTGGAGGCGGGCGGCTTCGGGGCGATCACGCCCGCGTCCTGGGGGATGTTCTCCACCCGGCTGCCGCCGTTCACGCCGCCGCGCGACCCCGCGGGCGACCGCGAGATCCTCCTGGAGGAGCTGACGGCGCTGGGCGAACACGCCCGCGAGGTCGGCGCGACCCTCCTCCTGGAACCCCTGAACCGCTACGAGGACCACATGGTCAACACGCTCGCCCAGGGCGTCGAACTGGTCCGTACGGTCGGACTGGACTCCGTGCGCGTGGTCGGGGACTTCTTCCACATGAGCATCGAGGAGGTCGACCTGGACGCGAGCATCCGCGAGGCCGCGCCGTACCTCGCGCACTTCCAGGTCAGCGACACCAACCGGCTGGAACCGGGCGCCGGCCACCTCGACTGGAAGACCCGCCTCGACACGCTGGAGGCGATCGGCTACACAGGCTGGCTCGCCATGGAGTCCCGCCTCAGCGCCCCGGCCGCGGACGTACTACCGTCCGTGTCGTCACTGCTGCGCCGCTGAGGAGGGCCCGATGTCCCGCGTTCTGGTCACCGGCTCGGCCGACGGCCTGGGCCTGCTGGCGGCACGCCGGCTGATCGACGCCGGCCACGAGGTCGTCCTGCACGCACGGAACCCGGCCCGCACGGACGACGCGCTCCAGGCCGCTCCCGGCGCCGCCGGCGCGCTGACCGGCGACCTGTCGTCCCTGACCGAGGTGAAACGGCTCGCGGAGACGGCGAACTCCTCGGGCCGTTTCGACGCGGTGATCCACAACGCGGCCATGGGCCATCGCGAACGCCGCCCGGCCCGTACGCCCGAGGGCCTCCCGCACGTCTTCGCCGTCAACGTGCTCGCCCCGTACGCGCTGACGGCGTTGATGGAACCCCCGGACCGGCTGGTGTACCTGGGATCGGGCATGCACCACGGCGGCGACCCCGCGCTGGACGACCTGCGGTGGGAAAGACGCCGGTGGAGCGGCCCGCAGGCATACTCGGACTCCAAGCTCTTCGACGTGATGCTCGCCCTCGCCGTGGCACGCCGATGGCCGGAGGCACGCTCCAACGCCGTCGACCCCGGCTGGGTGCCGACGAGGATGGGCGGCCCCGGCGCCACGGACGACCTGGAACAGGGCACGGACACCCAGACGTGGCTCGCCGTCTCCGACGACGCGGACGCACAGGTGAGCGGCGGTTACTTCTTCCACCGACGCCGGCGCGAGGCGAGCCCGGCCGCGCGCGACGAGCGCGCCCAGAACGCCCTGCTGGACACCTGCGCCGAGCTCACCGGCATCTCGCCGCCCTCCTAGAGCAGGTCCGGGCGGCTCCACTTCTCGTCTCTCAGGTGCTCGGCCAGGAAGGCGAAGATCGTTTCGTACCAGGCGATGGCGTTGCCCGGTTTGAGGACCCAGTGGTTCTCGTCGGGAAAGTACAGGAACTTCACGTCCGCGTCGTTGCGTACCAGGTCCGACCACAGCTCCAGGGCGTGGCCGATGGGCACGCGGATAGTCGCGTTCGCCGTGGATCACCAGCATCGGGGTACGGATCACGTGTGCGTGCCGGGATGGGTCGCTGGCGGCCCAGCGTTCCGGGTGTTCGGCCGGGTCGCCGAAGACGCGGGTGTGGTGGTGGCCCTCGTCGGCGGTGACCTGGTGGTCCAGGCGCCACGGGCCCGCGTGGGCGACGACCGCGTTGAAACGGCGGGTGTTGGCCGCGATCCAGTTCACCATGTGGCCGCCGAACGACGGGCCCATCGCGGCGGTCCTCGTCCCGTCGACGTCGTCCCGCGCCACGGCCGCGTCGGTGATCGCCATCAGGTCGTCGAACACGACCGGGCCCCAGGCGCCGTGCGCGCGGCGGATGAAGTCACGGCCGTAGCCGAGCGACAGCGCCGGGTCGGGGAGCAGGACCGCGTAGCCGCGCGCCGCCATCAGCCACGGGTTCCACCGCCAGTCCCAGCCGCTCCAGCTCGAGTACGGGCCGCCGTGCACCCACAGCAGCAGCGGCGCGGGCGTCCGCGCGGACGCGCCGTCCGGCAGGACCAGCCAGCCGCGCACGCCCGCCTCCGTGGCGACCTCGGTGAGCCGGCCCGGCAGGTCCGGCGACGAATCGGCGCTGAGCGGCACCGGCCCGGTCGCGTCCAGGCGTACGGGGACGGGCGGGGTGCCGATCGAGGAGCGCAGGGCGTGGACGTGCCCCTCCGGGGAGACGTCCATGACGTCGTACGCGGCGTCGTCGCCGGTCAGGCGCGTGACCTCGCCGGTGGCGACGTCGGCGCGGAAGACCGGCGCGCGGCCGTGGTCGTAGGCGTCGAAGAAGACGGCGCCGGATTCCGGTGACCAGACCGGGTTCGACGGCCAGCCGTCGAAGCCGGGGACGAGGTGACGCCCCTCGCCTCCGCCGAGCGGGACCAGCCACAGCGTGAGGTCGATCGGCTCGTCGAGCGTCGCGTGACACTCGCGCTCGCAGACCACGCCGAGGCCGTCCGGTGCCACGACCGGCGAGTGGAAGTCCACGCCCTCCTCGGCCGCGAGGACGCGCCGCTCCCCCGACGCGACGTCGATCGCCACCAGTTCGGACCGCCGTTCGCCGCGCGCCGCGGGCACCCACCATCCGGTGACGACGGTCGAGCCGTCCGGGGTCAGGGCGAACGCCTGCCCGGCGAGGGCCTGCCCGCAGCCGGGCGTGAGGTCCCTCGCCTCCTCCGACCCGAGCGCGGCGGCGTGGAGCCGTGGCTCCCCCGGGCCCAAGTGGTGGTCGAAGCCGCGGATCGGGCCGCTCTCGTACAGGACGGCGGTGACGCCGGACGCCTCACGGCGCGCGCGGTCTTCGGCGGACAGGCTCGACGCGGTGAAGATCAGGGTTCCGTTCGCGACGACAAAATCCGCTATTCCCCCAGGCCAGGACAGAACTGTTCTCGGCTCGCCTCCGCCGGCCGGAAGAGACCACAACTCGGCGCCGCCGGAACCGGCCGTCGTGAACAGCAGCGAGCCGTCCGGCAGAAATGCGGGCTGGGACTCCCCCGCCGCCGAATGCGTGAGCCGGCGGAACGCGTACGGCGGCCGGAGACCGGCCTCCCACAGGGCAGTCCGGTACGCCCGGCGGTCAGGCGTCAGCGCCCGTACGACCGCCACCAGCCGCTTCCCGTCCGGCGACAGCCTCAGGGCCGAGATCCGGGGGATCGCCATGTACGCGCCAAGATCTCCGAACGCCGTCATATCGCCTCCAGGCATGAACATATTGGTATTCCGACATATCCGTTGATCGCCATCCGGCGTGTCGCAGGCACGTTTCGGCGTATTCGATTGAGCAGTACGCATCCGCCGATTAACCTCGGGTCACACAATCGGCACCGAAGGTGGGCAATTGGCCGCGACTCCTCACTCCCGCCCCTCCGGCCACGTACTCAGCACTCCGGTCGGCGGAGAGCTGCTTCACCTGTTCGACACCCTCACCCGGTCCCGGCCGTGGCGGATCGACGCCCAGCCGTACCCGGTGGTCGTCCTGGAGGCCGCCGACGAGCGGGTGCACGTCGACGCGTACGTCGACGCGCTCGCCCGCGCCGCCGGCGAGGCCGGCATCCCGCACGCGACGGTCGGCCCGGTCGCCGACGCCGAGGACGCCGAGCTGACGCTGCTCGACAAGATGTGCGCGGAGAGCTCCTGGACGGCGGTGCGGCCGAGGTCCGGCCGGTTCAGGTTCCCGCGCTCGGACTTCGTGAAGTCGCTCGGCACCGCGGTCGAGGCGGCGCCGCCCGGCGACTCCGACGCCGCGATCCAGGCGTGGAACGAGCGCGCCGCGCTGTTCCCGTGGTCGCGCGGCCCGTTCAAGGCACCGGTGTGGTGGTCTACGGTCGGCGCCACCCTGGCGGCCGTGTTCGCGGTGCTGTTCAGCGGCATCTCGCAAGGGCTCGCCGACAAAGCGCAGACACCGGTCCTGCTCACGGTCGTCGGCGTGCTGCTGGGTCTCGCCGTCATCGTGACCGGCCTGATGACCCGCCGGATCTGGCTGCCGGTGCTGTCCCGCATCGGGTTCGGCACGCGGTACCGCTGGGTCACCAACTCCTCGTTCTTCGCCGTCCTGGGCGCGGACGGCTTCAACGGCCGGCTCCAGCGGATCTTAGGCCGGCTCGTCACCGACCGGTCCGGCGAGTTCCGCCTCCAGATGGAGACCTTCGCGTTCCTGGAGGACCTGCGGCACGGGCACCGCAAGCTGTCGCCGTCGCTGCGCGGCTTCAAGCGGCCGATGCCGCCGGTGGTCTTCCTCAAGGGCATCACCGCGGCCAACGGCGGCGTGGAGCTGCTCGCGGCGATGAGCGACATCCGCAGCCGCCGCAGCGAGCTGCACCCGCTGGTCGTGATCGCCTCGGTCCACCACGAGCACCGCAGCGAGCTGGAGCGCATCGGGTCGTTCGACGCCGACTCCCCGGACACCATCCAGAGCCAGTACGAGGAGTGGGAGGCGCAGCTCGGCACCTCCCAGGCCCCCAGCCAGAAGGTCGCGACGCCGTGGCTGCTGCGGCTGCCCGTCCCGGCCCAGCACGGGTCGCAGAGTCCCCCGGCGCCGCTGAAGACGCGCCGACGCCCGCGCTGGACCTGGCTGTGGTCGATCCGTTCCCTGGTGACGGCGCTGATCGTCGTCGCGCTCGGCGCGTCGTACCTCCACACGGCGCTGACCAGGGAGTACTGCCACGTCGGCAGCCTGTTCCAGGGCAACACCGACACGCGCATGCGCACCGACGAGGACGGCAGCCGCGAGTGCGTGGGCGTCGCGACCGGCGACGTACGCTTCGAGCGGGGCGACGAGAGCACCGGCCTGGACGGCGACCTGCGGCGCCCCTCCGAGACGAACCACGGCCTCCAGATCACGCTCGGCGACCTGCAGGACCTGATCTCCGCGGAGAACGCGCACGTCCTGCGCTCGCACCGGCCGTACGTCACCGCCCTGTACGCGGGCATGCTGACCGCCTCCGACGGCAACGAGCAGAGCGCGGTGAGCAGCATCCGCCAGCTCGCCGGGGCGTACCTCGCGCAGATGAGCAACAACAACAGCGACGAGCCGGGCGAGGTCGGCAACCCGCTGAAGGTGCGCCTGCTGCCGGTCAACGTCGGCCAGAACATGTACTTCTCCGCCGAGGTCACCGACCGGATGCTGGAGATGGCGCGGCGCGACCCGACCGTCGTCGGCGTCGTCGGCATGGAGCGCAACACGGTCGCCTCGCAGCAGGCCATCACGCGGCTGATCGAGGCGGGGCTGCCGGTGATCGACTCGGCGAACTCCTCCGACGTGCTGCCCACGCTCCCCCACTACTACGGGATCGTCTCGACCGACCACGACGAGGCGGTCGCGGCGGGCTTCGCGGCCAAGCAGGCGTTCGGCGACAAGACCGCCCGCGCGATGATCGTCTCGCGTGAGCCCGGCCCCACCCACGACCAGTACAGCTCCGAGCTGGCCGGCGACGTCCGGCAGGTGCTGGCCAAGGACGATCCGACGTCGGTCACCTACAGCGGCAGCGACGACATCGCGGCCGAGGTCCGCTCGCAGTGCGAGCATGTCACCGGCACCCCGTACCGCCTCGTGTACTTCGCGGGCCGCGCCGAGGACCTGCGCGGGCTGATCAACGGCCTGCAGAACGGCGGCTGCACGAGCCACCCGCTGACGCTGATGGGCGGCGACGAGCTGTCGCGTACGGCGTTCGGCGGCGGCCCGCACGAGGTGCTGCTGCCGCCCAAGGTGACGGTGTACTACACGATCTTCTCGCACCTGCCGGGTCTCGGGCCCGGCAGCCCGGCGCTGAACAGCCCGTTCCTGCTGCTCACGCGGAACCTCCTCGGTGTCGCCCAGCCGGAGCAGCTGCTCGCCGACGGCCAGATGGCGGTGACGTACGACGCGGCGTCCGCGCTGGCGCAGGCGGCGCAGCAGGCGTACAGCACGCTGGACCTGACCCGGCACGGCGACACCCTGATCCCGGGCAGCCGTTCGGTGACGTCCGGCAGCGTGCTGCTGGAGCTGCCGACGCTGCGCATGAAGCCCGCGGTCACCGGCACGATCGACTTCACCCACGACGACCACGTGCGAAACGGCGCCGGCAACCGGGGGCTGACGCTCATGAAGGTGACGCTCGACGGCGCGAAGCCCTCCAGCCGGCCGGTCTGCGGCCGGATGAACGGCGGATCGCCGGTTCCCGGCCTGAACCCCTGCGAATGACTAGGATCATCGACCTGTGAATGAATGGTCACTTTCCGGATATTCAACTCTCCAGGAGCTCGGGCGCGGCGGCTTCGGCCGCGTGGTGCTCGCACGGCACGAGGAGTCGGGCACACACGTCGCGATCAAGTACCTGACCTCGGCGGACGAGACGTTCCGCGCGGAGTTCCGCGCCGAGGCGCTGACGCTCCTCGAACTCGACGACCCGCACGTGGTGCGGCTCTTCGAGTACGCGAACGAGCCGCGCGGAGCGGCGATCGTGATGGAGCTCGTCGAGGGCGTCTCGCTCCGCAGGCTCCTCGACGAGAGCGGTGCCCTCGAACCTGAGGCCGCGCTGGCGATCCTGAAGGGGTCGCTGCTCGGCCTCGGCGCCGCGCACGGCGCGGGCGTCGTGCACCGCGACTACAAGCCCGCGAACGTCATGGTCCCCGACGACGGGCGCAGCAAGCTGATCGACTTCGGCATCGCGCTGCGCTCGGGCGCGGCGGGGCAGATCGTCGGCACCCCGGCGTACATGGCGCCGGAGCAGTGGGCGGGCGCCCCCGCCTCGCCCTCCACCGACGTGTACGCCGCGACCTGCGTGTTCTTCGAGTGCGTGACGGGCCGGACCCCGTACCCGGGCCGGACCGCCGAGGCGTACCGCGCGCAGCACACGGCCGGCGAGCTGCCGGTGGAGGAGGCGCCGGAGGGAGTACGCGAGCTGCTGGCCCGCGGCCTGGCCAAGCGGCCGGAGAGCCGCCCGCCGGGCGCGCTGGAGTTCGCCGCCGAGCTGGAGACGGCGGCCACCGCCGCGTACGGGCCGGAGTGGGAGTCGAACGGCCTGCGCCGGCTGGCCGAGACCGCCGCCGGGCTCGCGGCGCTGTTCCCCCTGGCCGCGCTGCTCGCGCACGGAGGTTCCGGGGCCGCGGCGGCGGGCCACGCCGTGGGCGGCACGGCGGCGGGCCATGCCGCGGGTGTGGGCCGCGGCGTGCTCGGCAAGGTGCTCGGGGCGAACACCGCGGTCAAGACCGCGGCCATCGCGACGGGCGCCGTCGTCGTGGGTTCGGCGGGCGTGGCGGCGGTCGTCGCCACACGGCACCACAAGCCGAAACCCGTTCCCCTGAGCGTCGCCCTGGCCGCGTACCCGCGACCGGTCTCGGGCTTCGACCTGCGCGGCGCGCGGATCGTCCGGGTGAGCGGCGGGAAGAGCCCGGCCGCCCGCGACAAGGCCAACGCCGCGCTGACCGCGCCGGTCGAATGGGGCATCAACGCGATGCGCCAGGAGGGCGCCGACTCGAACATCACCTGCACGACGGCGACGGTCCTCGGCTCACAACCGGTGCTCGGAGTCCGCGGGCCCAAGCTGTTGTCCGTGCAGTACAAGCTGCCGAAGAAGAGCTGCCGTCAGCTCGACTACGAGCTCCCGTACTTCAACGTCAACGTCGACCTGCGCACCGGCAAGGCGCTGGCGGCCGACGATGTGTTCCGCCCGGAGACGCTCGCGCCCGCAGGGCTCGCGACGCTCCTCAAGCGGATATCGGCGCACTCCACGGACCTCGCCCATCAGAGCAACTGCATCCTCCCCCCGCTCAAGCGGACGGACCTCTTCCCCGCTCCGGGACTGACCACCGCGGTGAAGCCGAGTCCCCCGCACCTCTCGCCGTTCTTCACGCCGAAGGGCATGACCATCATGTGGTCCGCGGCGGGCAGCGACTGCGCCTTCTACACGTCCACGATCCCCTACTCGGACGCCCGCGACCTGCTCAAACCGGAGCTCGTCGCCATGCTGCCCGCGTAGGGCTCTAGCGGACCCGGGTCCCGGCGGCGAGCACCGCGCGTACGTCGAGGGTGGTGTCGCCGGGACTCCACGCGAACAGGATCAAGTCGGCGGGCGCGCCGGGGCGCAGGACGCCCCGGCCGCCGGTGAACCGGCCCGGGTTCGCGGTCGCCAGGCGCAGTGCGGTGGACAGGGAGAGGCCGGCGAGGGTGATCGCGGTCGCGACGCCGTCCGTCAGGGAGCGTGAGGCACCGGCCAGCAGCGGGGTGCCGACGTAGGACAGCCGGCCGCTGCCGGACAGCTCGACCTCGCCGCCGACGGGCGTGCGGTAGCGGCCCGGCGGCATGCCGCCCAGGGCGGTGGAGTCCGACACCAGGTGGGAGCGTTCGACGCCCTTGGCGCGCAGCATGGCGCGGAAGGTGTCGGACGGCAGGTGGTGGCCGTCCGCGATGAATCCGGCGTGCAGGCGGTCGTCGGCGAGCTGCGACCACAGGTAGTTCGGGTGGCGGGGCAGGACGGCGTGCGCGCCGTTGCCCAGGTGGGTCGCCAGCTCGGCGCCCGCGTCGGCGGCACGGACGATCTGCTCGGGTTCGGCGTGGGTGTGGCCGACCGCGCAGCGCACCCCCATGCGCGTGGCCTCCGCGATGAACTCGATCGCGGCGTCCTCGTGCGGCGACACCGTGACCATGCCGACGAGGTCGCCCCAGCGGCGCAGCTCGCCGAGGTCGGCTCGGCGGAGATGACGCCGGTCGTGGACGCCGCGCGGGCCGTCCTGGTCGGACAGGAACGGGCCTTCGACGTGCGCGTACGGGACGGCGTGCGCGACGGCGGGATCCGAGGCGCGCGCCTCGGCGATCGCGGCCAGCGCCGCGCGGATGCTCCGCTCCGAGGCGGTCACGACGGTCGGCACCACGGTCGTGACGCCGACGCCGCGCAGCGCCCCCACGAGGTCCACGATCGTCCCGGCGTCCACGTCCGTCGCGTTGACGTCGTGGCCGGCGAACCCGTTGACCTGCAGGTCGACCAGCCCGGGCGCGATCCACAGGTCGGCGGGCTCCGCCACCTCGCGGATTCGTTCGATCCGGCCGTCCTCGACGGTGACCTGGAGCGTACGGCCGGTCTCCGGGTCGCGGCCGGTGAACGTCACGGCGCCGACTCCTCGTCGACGTACACCGTGCAGCGGGGATGGGTGCGCAGCGCGCTGGCCGGAAGCTCGCCGCCGATCGGGCCGCGCAGCGCGGCGGTCACCGCGGCACGCTTCCGCGCGCCGGGCACCATGCAGAAGAGCTCGCCGGCCGAGAGCAGGGCGGGCACGGTGAGGGTGACGGCCTGGTGGGGCACCTCGTCGAGGGTGGCGAAGCAGCCGTCGTCGACCTGCTGGGTACGGCTGACCTCGTCCAGCGAGACGACGCGTACGGGCTCGGGGTCGCGCAGATCGGCGGGCGGGTCGTTGAACGCCAGATGCCCGTTGACGCCGATGCCGAGGCAGACGATGTCGATCGGCGCGGCGGCCAGCAGCGCGGCGTACGCCTCGGGGGCGTCCGGGTCGATCAGGTGGGCCGTGCCGATCGGGACCCGGTCGAGGAACGCCTCGCGCAGCCAGGTGCCGAACCGCTGCGGCGCGCCGGGGTCGAGGCCGATGTACTCGTCCATGTGGAAGGCGGTGACCCGCCGCCAGTCGATGCCGGGCTCGCCGGCGAGCACGCGGAGGGTCGCCTCCTGGCTCGGCGCCGAGGCGAAGATCATGCGCACAGGCGCTGTTTCGAGACGCCGCCGGATCGCCGCGGCGATGTCGCGCGCCGCGGCCTCACCGAGCCTCTCGGGGTCGGCGAGCCGTCGGACCTGGGGTTCGTACGTGTCTGGCACTCCCCCATTCCACCGCGTCGTACGGGAGGACGCCACGGCGCCCTCCCGTACACGGGGGATCAGCCGCGGTCGAGCACCTCGTTCATCACGCCGGGCAGCGCGTACCAGTCGCTCGACACGATGGTGGCGTGGTCCTTGGCGAGGGCGGCCACGCGCGCCTTGGCGTCGGCGACCGGCGGGTTCGTGTCGTCCAGGGCCGGGGCGACGTTGTGGGCGTCGGTCATGGTCAGCATGTAGTGGTTCTGGTCGTACCAGGAGGTGTCGATGCCGGGGTCGTACGTCGCGGCGTCACCGTCGAAGAACACGAACCAGGGCCGGATCGTGGTGTCGGTGTACTGCGTGCGCGGGTCGCCGCTGGTCGCGCCCAGCGTCGCGGGGAACGTCGTCCCGGTGGCCAGGTTGCCCGCCGACTTGAGCCCCTGCAGGTAGGTGGAGTACTCGACGTCGGTGTGCAGCGTGTCGAACGGGTTGGCCAGCTCGACCGTGCCGGGGATGTTGTACATGATGATCTTGCCGGAGAGCGCCGAGCGGGTCGGCCAGGCGTTGGCCTTGGCGGCCTCGTCCAGGGAGGCGTGCCCGCCCATCAGGTCGGACGGCCGGAAGAGGACGCTCCCGATGTGCGCGTTGACCGTGGCGTCGAACTGGGCCGGCCCCATGCTGTGGTTGGCCTCGAAGCCGTCCTTCATCTCGATCTTGACGAAGATCGGGCCGGCGCCGGGGTGCGCGGACAGCCAGACCTTGATGTCATCGAGGCAGGAACCGAGATTCTGGTTCGTGGCACCGGTGTACAGGTCGGCCGCGCTGGAGGCGTTGACGCAGTTGTTGTTGCTGGCCGTCGGGTCGCCGTGGCTGACCTTCCAGGTACGGTCGTAAATGTTGTACCAGACGTCCAGCTCGACCATTGAGGTCCCGGTGTCGAGCGCCTGCGCCAGATACGGGAAGTCCGCGGTGTCGTACGCGTTGTGAATTCCCGTACCGGTCGACTGCGCCAGCGAGGAACTCGCCGGGGCCGCGTTCGCCGACGTGGTCAGGGTCATCGCCAGCGCGACCGCCGTCCCTGCCACGGCAATCCGGTTGAGCATCATCATGCCTCCAGAAGCACACGGTGAGCCCGAATTGGATTCACCCGCCGGGATGCTAACCGGGCGAGGCAGGCAGGGAAAGGAAATCAGTCAGGAATTAGGCATACGGCCAAAATCGGTCATCCTGTGAATGGCGGCCGTCTCGTGTCACATCACGCCTGCGATCAGCGGAGTGTTCACGGCACGCCGGTAGTGCCGCCACGCCGCGGCGAGCCGCCGCACCCCTTCGTCGAAGACCTCCGGCGGCCGCGCGTAGACGATCCGAATGTGATCGTCGGCGGTCTTGTGCGGCGAGAGCAGCGCCCCGGGCACGACCGCCACCCCGAACCTGGTCGCGACCTCGGCGAACGCGGTCGCGGTACCGGCGGGCAGCTTCAACCAGACACTGAGCCCACCACCGGGTGCGCGCCAGGAGAACTCGGGGAGTTCCGCGGGCAGCACGTCGGCGGCGTGCCGCAGACAGGTACGGAGATCGGCGAGCCGCTCCGCCCGGACCCGCTCCTCCTGCTCGATCAGCCGTACGGCGAGAAGCTGATCGAGCAGGGGCGTACCGAGATCGGCCCGAGTCTTGGCCCGGGTCAGCCGGGCGATGACCGGCGCGGCCCCCCGAACCCACCCGACCCGCAGCCCACCCCAGTGCAACTTGGTCAACGACCCGACGGTGAGAACATCCGACCCCTCGGCGTACGCGGCAAGCGGCGGCGGCGACCCGTCGAAGGCGAGCCCGGCCTGACTGACGTCATCAACCACAAGAACGTCCCGCCCGGCGAGCGCCCGCACGAGCCGCCCCGCTCCTCGCGCGCCATGATCTGACCTTCCGGCCCGAGCGTGGGCACGAGATACGCGAGCCGAGCCTGAGTCCGCTCGACGAGCCGAACAAGATGATCATGCCCGCTCACGACGGGCCGGGCGCCTCGCAGCGCGACGGGCAGATCGTTCAGTACGTCGAGAATGCCGGGACCGGTGGGGTCTTCGACGACGGCGGTGTCACCGGGCTGGAGGACATGCGCACAGATCAGCGACAGCGCCTGCTGATCCCCGGTGGTGACGAGAATCTGATCAGGATTCGTGGGCAGGCCGGCCGCCTTGAACTGCGCGGCGAGCGCACACCGAAGCGCCGGCAACCCCCGGGAAAATACCCGAGCGAGTCGAACAACCCGGCAACCCCGTCGTCGCCCCCCTCCAAGCCACCCCGGACGCCCCTACCCCCAGGCCCTTTGAACCGCCACTGGCGCCCAACCCGTCCGAACCACCCAAGCCATCTGAACCACCTGGGCCGACTGGGCCGACCGGACCAGCCGGGCCAGCCGGGCCAGCCGGGCCAGCCGGGCCGACCGGACCGACCGGACCGACCGGACCGACCGGGCCAGCCAAGCCACTGCGGGCTCCCAGACCGTTCGAATCGCGCGCGCCATCCGAATCGCCCACGTCGCCTGGTCTGTCCTGGTTGACCAAACCGCCCCGGCCCCCCAAACCGCCTACATCACCCGAGCCGGCGAGGCCGCCGCGGTGGCCGAGGTCGTGGACCAGTTCGCGTAGGACGTTGTGGGCGGGGAGCGCCGCGGTCGCCAGGTCGATGAGCGTGGACGCGTCGCGCAGTGCGGCCACACGCAGGGACTCCCGTGGCGCGGGATCCACGGCGTGCCGCGCGGCGCCGCGCACCCATGTGCCGCTGCCCTGCCTGGTCTCCACCAGGCCGTCGTCCCGCAGCCGCGAGTAGGCGGCGACGACGGTACCGCGCCCCACGGCCAGCCGCCCGGCGAGCGACCTCTCCGGCGGCAGCGAGCTACCGGGCGGAATGTCACCGCGCCCGATCGCCTCACGGATCGCGTCCGCCAGGCGCGCGTAGAGCGGCCCGGGACGACCCGACCAGTCGCCGAGAGCGTCCTGAATCTGCATGTCGACTCCAGCCAATCGGCCCCAGATTGGACCTACCGGACACCTCCGACCGGACCCATATTGGAGGCTCATCACCGCCGAAAGTCAACAGAGGAGGCATTCGTGCGCTTCGAATTGGTCGGCCGCGACGCCATAGCCTCCGGCCTCTCCGCGACGCCCGTCGCCCGGCCCCTCGGCGCGGCCACGAAGACCGCCCCTTCGCTGCCCACGCCGTCCGACGCCCTGGCCCCGGAACGTACGGCCTGGCTCCCGCCGCCTACGGGCGGCCAGACACCCAAGGCCCGTCCCACGGAGGGCGGCAACGGCGACCGGCACGACACCAGGCAGCGCGCCGCACACCGAGCAGCCTCCCGGACCGGCCTCCGCCATGCCGGTGTCGGCGGGGCCGCAGGGCACGCACCACGGCGGGTACGGCGTCACCGTGGGCAGCGGTCCGTCGGCGGGGCCGCAGGGCGTGCACCACGGGTACGGCGTCACCGTGGGCAGCGGCCATCGCCCTTGGCGACGCCTTGTACGGGGTCTGCCACGGGCCGCGCGCGATCCCCGGCGGCGAGTGTGCGAACCCGTCGCCGACCTGCGGAAACGCGATATGTTCAGGAGTGCGCATGAATGCAGGACCGGTCCTCACACCCGGCGAGGTCGCCGAATGGGCCGGTTCGCCGCTGGTCCTCTTCATCGGTGTCGGTACGCGCGGGTCGCTCGCGCACACGATCTTCGCTGAGTGGGCGGCTCTGCTGGGCCGTCCCTGGGTGCTGCGGGGTGTCGACCTGCCCGTCGACACGCCGCCGGAGACGTACCGGCGGCTGCTCGCCGCCATGCGGAACAATCCCGCCGTACACGGCGCCGTGGTCACCGCGCACAAGCTCCGCCTCTACCGCGCCTGCGCGAACGATCTGACCCTGGACCGCACGGCAACGCTGGCCCACGAGGTGAACACCCTCGCCACCGCCACGACCACCGGATCCGGCACGACCGGCGAGACCGCCACAACCGCCATGGGCGCCACACCCGACGGAACCGCCATGACCGGCACGACCAATACGGCCCCCACTACCGACATGACTGGCGCGACCGGCACGTCCGACCAGCCCGGCACCTCCGACCAGCCCGGCATGTCCGGCACGTCCGACCAGCCCGGCACCTCCGGTGGCACCGGCGGCGGAACCGATGGAAGCGTCGCCGCGTACGCTCGCGACGCGTTGTCGCTCACCCGGATCCTGCCGGGCATGCTCAACGCCCCTGACCGCGTCCTCTGTCTCGGTGCCGGTGGTGCCGCCACCGCGCTGTTGCTCGCCCTCCGCACCCGGCTCACCTTCGCCGACACCGACCCGCGTGCCCTGGACGCCCTCAACGCCGTCGCCACCCGAGCGGGCATCGACGCGAAAACCCTCGACTTCGTCCACGTACGCGATCCGCGCGACTGCGACGAACTGGTCGCCGCCCTCCCCGACGTCGTCATCAACGCCACCGGCCTCGGCAAGAGCGAGCCCGGCAGCCCCGTCACCGATGACGCGCCGTTCAGACCGACGACCCTGGCCTGGGACTTCAACTATCGCGGCCCGCTCACCTTCCTGCGCCAGGCCGAGGCACGCGGCGCCCGTACCGAAGACGGCTGGGACTACTTCGTCGCCGGATGGGCGGGGGCGCTCACCGCCATCGCCGGTGTCGAGTTCACCGACGGACTGCTCGGCGCCTTCGCGGGCGCCGCCGCGCCGCACCGGCCGCGACCACAGGAGAAGCCCTAGATGGATTTCACACCCTTCCGCATCGACATCCCCGACGCCGACCTCGATGACCTGCGGGAACGTCTCGTACGCACGCGCTGGCCCGATGAGGAGACGGTCTCGGACTGGTCGCAGGGCGTCCCGCGCGCCTACGTTCAGGAGTTGTGCCGTCACTGGGCCGAGGCGTACGACTGGCGGGCGACCGAGGCGCGGCTGAACGCACTCCCGCAGTTTCGCGCTCAGGTCGACGGCCTCGGGATCCATCTCCTTCATGTCCGCTCGCCGTACCCGGACGCGCTTCCGCTGGTCTTGACCAGCGGCTGGCCGGGTCGATCACCGAGTACCTGAAGGTCATCGGGCCGTTGACGGACCCGCCCGCGTACGGTGGCGACGCCGCGGACGCCTTTCATGTGGTGGCTCCGTCGCTGCCCGGCTACGGCTTCAGCGACAAACCCGTCGAACCCGGCTGGAACGTCCAGCGCATCGCGGCCGCCTGGGCCCGGTTGATGGCCGGCCTCGGCTATGACCGTTACGGCGCGCACGGCAGCGACTGGGGTACGAGCGTCAGCACGAGCCTCGGCCAGCAGGATCCCGGCCATGTCGCGGGCCTGCACCTCACGCCGCCCATCGCCGCGCCGGACCCGGGCACGTTCGACGATCTCACCGACGCCGAGCGCGCGACGCTCGACGCGCTGCGGAACGCCCAGGACCAGGAGTCCGGGTACTCCGCCCAGCAATCGACGCGGCCGCAGACCGTCGGGTACGGGCTCGTCGACTCCCCGGCGGCCCTGTGCGCGTGGATCGTGGAGAAGTTCCGCGCGTGGACCGACTGCGACGGCCATCCGGAGAACGCCGTGACCCGCGACGAGATGCTCGACGACCTGATGTTCTACTGGCTTCCCCGCACCGGGGCCTCCTCGGCGCGCCTGTACTGGGAGAGTTTCCGCCAGGTCTCGGAGTGGTTCACCGAGGCGACGGCCGACACCGTCACCGTGCCGACCGGCTGCTCGGTCTTCCCCAAGGAGATCCCCCGGCCCTCGCGCCGCTGGGCGGCGCGCCGGTACACCGACATCCGCTACTGGAACGAACCCGAGCGCGGCGGCCACTTCGCGGCGCTCGAACAGCCCGGCCTGTTCGTGGACGAGGTCCGCGCGTTCTTCCGGCTGGTCCGATGACGGGCTACCAGGTGTACCTGCCCTCGTTCCTGGACTCCGACGGCGACGGCTGGGGCGACCTGCGCGGCGTGACCGAACGCCTGGACCACCTGGCCGACCTGGGGATCGGCGTCATCTGGCTCACGCCGTTCTTCGTCTCGCCGATGGCCGACCACGGGTACGACATCGCCGACCACCTGCGGATCGACCCCCGCTACGGCGACGACGCGGCGCTGGACGCGCTGCTCGACGGCGCGCACCGGCGCGGGATGCGAGTGATCGCCGACCTGGTCGTCAACCACACGAGCGACCGGCACCCGTGGTTCCAGAGCTCGCGTACGGGGCGCGGCGACCCGCACCGGGAGTACTACGTCTGGCGCGATCCGGCGCCGGACGGCGGACCGCCCAACAACTGGCTGTCCCACTTCGGCGGCCCGGCCTGGACCCTGGACGCCACGACCGGCCAGTACTACCTGCACCTGTTCAGCCCGCGCCAGCCCGACCTGAACTGGCGCAGCGCCGCCGTCGCGGACGAGATCGACGCGGTCCTCCACCACTGGCTGTCGCGCGGCGTCGACGGCTTCCGCATCGACACCGCGGCGTACCTGCTGAAACATCCCGACCTGCCGGACAACCCGCTGCTGCCCGAGGGCGACCTGTCACCCGTACAGGGCGTCACGGACCAGTGGCGCCGCCAGGACCACGTGCACGACATCCACCAGCCGGACGTCCACGACATCCACCGGCGGTGGCGCCGGATCGCGGACGAGTACGGGGCGTTCCTCGTCGGCGAGGTGTACGAGCTGGACCCGGAGCGTCTCGCGCGGTACGTCACCGCCGAGCGCCTGCACTCCTCGTTCTGGTTCGGGCTCGTGGAGTCGGGCTGGGACCCGGCGCGGTTCCAGACGATGATCGAGGCCGCCGCGGCGTCCTCGCCCCGGCTGTCCTGGGTCCAGGGCAACCATGACCGGCGCCGCGCGGCCACCCGGTACGGGGGCGGCGACCTGGGGCGCCGCCGCTCTCTCGCGCTGCACACTCTCATCGCGCTGCTGCCGGGGACCCTCTGGCTCTACCAGGGCGAGGAGCTCGGCATGGAGGACTCCCCCGTTCCGGCGCACCTGGTCACCGACCCGCTCGGCCGTGCGCAGCCGGGCCGCTCGCGCGACGTCGTACGGACCCCGATGCCGTGGTCGTCGTCCGCTCCGGGCTCCGGCTTCACCTCGGGGACGCCCTGGCTGCCGGTCACGGTGCCGGCCCAGGGCACGGTGGAGGACCAGCGGCGCGACCCCGGCTCCCACCTGAACGCCGTCCGGCGTCTCCTGCGGGTGCGCGCGGATCTGCTCGCCGGTGACACGCCCGCGGAGCTGGACTGGAGCGTGACCGGGCGGGAGGTCGCCGGCTACCGGCGCGGCGCCGTCACCGTCGTCGCGAACCTCGGCGACCGGCCGGCACGTCTCCCCGCCGGGATCGGCGGAACCGTCGTCTACGACACCGCCGCGTCCGAGCCCGGCGCTCTCCCCGCGGACCTGGAGCCGCAGCAGGCGCTCATCCTCCGAGGGTGAGTCAGCCGGCCAGCACCCGCCAGCCGATCGCCACGCGGCAGGCCGCCGTCAGGCGCAGCAGCGCCGCCGAGTGCCCGCCGGTCTCCGGGTCCGTGGCGAACATCGCGCGGAGGCCGGCGTTGGCGTAGCCGGCGAGGAAGGCGTACGCGCGGGTGGTGCGGCGCCGCAGGCGCCTGGACGCCAGTTCGCGCTCGATCCGGTCCTCCTCGGCGACGAGCCGGGCAGCGAGCTCTCCGCGGTGTTCGGCCTCGGCAAGGACAGGCCGGGCGTACCGGGCGTACATGTCCTCCAGCGTCCAGCCGCGAAATTCTCTTTTCGCCGCAAGAGACCGCCATTGCCGCATGCCACTCAATACGTCAGTCATCACACCGAAGGACGCTTGACCAGCACGAGGCGTTGTCGAGAGATGGATCACGTCTTGCCCGGATCCTCATCGACGGCACCCACACGCAACCCGTCGGTGGCGCCAGGGCACGCATAGGCAGTGAAATGGAGGGAAGTTTGCCTCTATGCGACGTGAAAACGCGAACAGGAAGAGCATCAACGCGGATGCGGGCGCGACGTCACGCAACGTCCGGGCCGGCGCCGCCGTCGTGGCCGCCGGGTTCCTCGTCATCGGTGCCGCCGCCTGCAACGACACCGCCCGCCCGGCGAGCGGCGACGCCGCCGCGAAGGCGCCGATGAAGAGCGCCGCCAAGTCCGGCACGGTGAAGGACGGCTCCGTCACGAGCGACGGCGAGCCCGGGATCCCGACGTGCGCGGCCGGTGACCTGAAGATGCGCCTGGGCCGGACCAGTCCCGGCGCGGGGAACGTCTACGTCCCGCTCGTGTTCACCAACGACAGTGACCGTACGTGCGAGCTCAAGGGCTACCCCGGGGTGTCGCTCCTGGACGGTTCACGCTCGATGATCGGCAAGCCCGCGCACGAGGTGCGGGCCACCCGGCACTACGTGAACCTCGCCCCCGGCGAGAGCGGCCGGGTCATCCTGCACACTCTCAACCGGGGCGTGTCCTCGGCCTCCTGCTGGCAGCGCGCGGAAGACCTGCGGGCGTACCCGCCGGGCTCGAAGGCCTCCATCGTCGTCCCGGCGCACGGCCTCCAGATCTGCGGCGGCGAGTTCACCGTCTCGATCATGAAGCCGGGCACCGGAGCCTGACGGTCACTTCACGGGGCCACCGGCGAGGTGACGGCCGATCACCATGCGCTGGACCTGGTTGGTGCCCTCGACGATCTGCAGCACCTTGGCCTCGCGCATGTAGCGCTCGGCCGGGAAGTCGGTGACGTAGCCGTAGCCGCCGAGGACCTGCACGGCGTCGGTGGTCACCTTCATGGCGGTGTCGGTGGCGAACAGCTTGGCCATCGCGGCCTGCTTGGCGTACGGCTGCCCGGCGTCGCGCCGGCGCGCCGCGGTCAGGTAGAGCGACCGCGCGGCCTCGACGCCCGTCGCCATGTCGGCGAGCATGAACCGCAGGCCCTGGAACTCGGCGATCGGGCGGCCGAACTGCGCGGCGCTCCCCCGCGTACGCCACCGCGGTGTCCAGCGCCGCCTGCGCGAGGCCGACGGCGCACGCCGCGATGCCGAGACGGCCGCCGTCCAGCGCGGACAGCGCGATCGGGAAGCCCTGCCCCTCCTCGCCGAGTCAGCCGGTCCGCGGGGATCCGTGCGTCGTCGAAGGTGATCTGGGCGGTCGGCGACGACCGCATGCCCATCTTCTTCTCCGGCGCCGCCGCGCTGACGCCCGCGGTGTCGCCGGGGACGTGGAGGCAGGAGATGCCGCGCGGGCCCTTGTCCGGCCGGTGCGCGCGAAGACGGTGTAGAAGTCGGCGTGGCCGCCGTGGGTGATCCACGCCTTGGTGCCGGCGAGCGCGTACGTCGTCGCCGTCGCGCACCGCCTTCGTGGTCAGCGCCGAGGCGTCCGACCCCGAGTGCGGCTCGGACAGGCAGTACGCGCCGAGCAGCTCGCCGCCGAGCAGGTCCGGCAGCCAGCGCGCCTTCTGCTCGTCGGAGCCGTACCGGGCGAGCGGGAAGCAGGCCAGCGTGTGCACGCTCACCCCGAGCGCCGACGGCGAGCCACGACGTCGCAGCTCCTCCAGCACCTGGAGGTAGACCGAGTACGGCTGGCCGCCGCCGCCGGCCTCCTCGGGGTAGGGCAGGCCGAGCAGGCCGGCGCGTCCCAGCGTGCGGAACACCTCCGCGGGGAACGCGGCCCGCCTCCTCCTCGGCCGACGCGCGGGGCGCCAGTTCGGCCTGGGCCAGCTCCCGCGTGAGTTCGAGGAGGTCACGGGCCTCCGAAGTCGGCAGCTCGCGGTCAGTGCTCATCGCTTGATCGCCTCCCGGCCTTGGTTCTTCTCGACGCTGAGAAGAAGGGCTCGGGAAAATAGTAGGACGTCCGACTAACCGGATTTCCCCCGGGGCTCCGCGCGACGGGTCAGCCGTCGACCACCACCAGGTCACGGGTCACGTGGTTGACGCTCTCGTGCCCGTCCGCCGTGCACACGACGATGTCCTCGATGCGGGCCCCGTGCGCGCCCGGGTAGATGCCCGGCTCGATGGAGAAGGCCATGCCCTGCTCCAGCGGCTCGGTGTTGCCCGCGACGATGTAGGGGTCCTCGTGGGTCTCCAGGCCGATGCCGTGGCCGGTGCGGTGGATGAAGTGCTCGCCGTACCCGGCGGCGGTGATGATGTCGCGCGCCGCCGCGTCGACGGCCTCCGGCGTGACCCCGGGGCGTACGGCGGCGCGGGCGGCGGCCTGCGCCTCCTGGAGCACGGCGTAGTAGGCGCGGAAGTCGGCCGGCACGTCGCCCACCGCGTACGTGCGGGTCGAGTCGGAGCAGTAGCCGCTCGGCATGGTGCCGCCGATGTCGACCACGACCGGCTCACCGGCGCGGATCACGCGGTCGGACAGCTCGTGGTGCGGGCTCGCGGCGTTCGGGCCGGATGCGACGATGACGAAGTCGACGGTCGCGTGGCCCTCCGCGATGATCGCCTCGGCGATGTCCTTGCCCACCTCGCGCTCGGTACGGCCCGCCTTGAGGACGGTCGGCACGATCTGGTGGACGCGGTCGATGGCACCGCCGGCCGCGCGCAGCGCCGCGACCTCCGGCTCGCTCTTGCGCATGCGCAGCTCGCGCAGCACCTCGCCCGCCGCGCTCTGGGCCACGCCGGGCATCGCGTCGCGGAAGCGCAGCGCCATCAGGGTCCACATGCGGTCGGACAGGCCGACGCTCTTCACCCCGGACAGCCGGCCGGCCACCAGGGCGTACGGGTCGTCGGTCTCGCCCCAGGACACCATCTCGAGGCCGAGGCCGCCCGCCGGAGACGCCTCGGCGGCGGCGAGCTCGAGCCGCGGCACGACCAGGAACGGTTCGTCCGCGGCCGGCACGACGAGGCACGTCAGGCGCTCGAGCTGGATGGCGTCGTAGCCGGCGACGTAGCGCAGGTCAGGGCCTGGCGACAGGAGCAGGGCGCCGAGACCCGAGTCGGCGATGGCCTTCCTGACCCGCGCGAGACGGTCAGGCTCGAACAGGGCTGTCGCTGATGTCACTACTGGTGCCTCTCGTCAGTACGGGACCTATCTCCCGGCAATCTACCCCTGCCCCGGCGCCTCATCGCGGGTGCCGTATCCGCCGCCTGGGCGCCGGGTGTGGAATGTGATTCGATCGCTGTACGCAATCTCACCATCGCGGAGCGTGAACAGCGGCTAGGATGGACAGCGCGCGTACGGCCGCACGCGAGGCGGGATCACCCCATGTTCCCGCAGCTCCACCGCGACACTCTCCCGATATCCGACCTAACTCACCCTGACGTAGCGCGACTACGCAGAGCACTCATCTGGACGCGGACGATCACCATCGAAGGCGATCTCATGGGCATCCCTCACGACACTGACGACACCCCCGAAGCCCAGCGGGCCACCATCCTGACGGCCACGGTCGAACGGCTACAGGCCGAGCTCGAAGAGCTTCGCCGCGCCGAGCGCTCCTCCGCGGCCGTCGAGCAGGCCAAGGGCGTCCTCTCCGTACACCTGGGCTGCGGCCTCGCCGCCGCGCAGTCCCATCTCCTCCAGATCGCGCGCGACAGCGGCATCACCCCGGCCGCCGCCGCGCGACTCCTCCTCACGGCGCCGGAGACCGACGACGTCGAGGAGATCAGCCCGCCACCGGACATCGCCGCCTACCTCGACCTGGTGCGTCACCTGCGCGACCGTCCGGCGCCGCCCTGCCCGGCCACGGGCGACGACACCGCCGACGCCACCGACCACGCGCAGCGCATCGGCAACCTCGGCTGGGGCTTATGGAACCTCCGCACCGGCGATGTGCACTGGTCCTCGCGGCTCTACCTGATCTTCGGACGCGACCCGTCGCTGGGCCCGCTGCCCCTCGACCGGCTCGCCGAGGTGGTCTTCCCCGACGACCTGCCGCTCGCCGTGCACCTGATCCGCACCCTGCTCGACGGCAGCGAGAGGGTCGACAACGAGATCCGCGTCCTGCGCGGCGAGGAGACCCGCGACGTACGCCTGATGGGCGAGCCCGTGCTCGACTTCTCCGGCGCGACCGTGGCGGTGCGCTGCCTCTGCCAGGACGTCACCCGCTGGCGGCGCGGCGAGCGCGCGCTCAAGGCCTCACGCACCCAGCTGGAGCGCCGCCTCATCGCCGAGGAGCGCCACCAGGCCATCGAGATGCAGCGTTCGATCCTGCCGCTGCCCGAGGGCATCGTGGAGAAGCCGGGCCTGAAGGCGGCCGTGCGCTACCTGCCCGCCGGTCACTCCGCGCGGGTCGGCGGCGACTGGTACGAAACGAGCGCGATCGACGGCGCCGGGGTGTTCCTGGCCATCGGCGACGTCTCCGGTCACGGCCTGACGGCCGCGGCGGCGATGGCGCGCCTGCGCAACGGCCTGAGCGGGCTGGCGTTCACCGGCGCGTCGCCGGACCGCCTGCTGGGCTGGCTCAACCGGCTGACGCTGCACTGGCCGGAGCCGCTGACCGCGACCGTGTTCGCCGGCCGGTTCGACCCGGACGAACGCACGCTGACGTGGGCGCACGGCGGTCATTTCCCGCCCGTCCTGATCCGCGACGGCAAGGCCGAGACCCTCGACCCGCCGGAGGGCGTCCTGCTCGGCGCGGTCGAACACCCCGAGTTCACCACCAAGACGACCTCGCTGGAGTCCGGTGACCTGCTCCTGCTCTACACCGACGGGCTGATCGAGCGGCGCGACCGTGACCTGCAGGACGGCCTCGACCTGCTGGTCCACACCGCCTCCACCGCCGACAGCAGCGACCCGGAGCGGGTCCTCGACCACGTCCTGCAGGCGTTCGGCGCGCCGAACCCCAACGACGACACGTGCGTGGTTGCCATCCAGATCGAATGACGCGCCGCCGGCCCCCGCGGGCTGCGAAGATGTGGGGGTGGGTGGACTCATGCTGCTGGATACGCCGTCGCTGTACTTCCGTGCCTTCTTCGGCGTCCCCGAGTCGGTGACGACCGAGGACGGCCGGCCCGTGAACGCGATCCGCGGGCTGATCGACATGATCGCCCGGCTCGTACGCGACCGGTCGCCGCACTCGGTGGTCGCCTGCATGGACTACGACTGGCGGCCGCAGTTCCGGGTCGACGCGCTGCCGTCCTACAAGGCGCACCGGGTCGCCGAGGACGGCGGCGACCAGACCCCCGACACGCTCTCCCCGCAGGTGCCGGTGATCGTCGAGGTCCTGGAGGCGTTCGGCATCGCGATCGTCGGCGCCGACGGCTACGAGGCCGACGACGTCATCGGCACCCTGGCGACCGTCGCCGATGGCGAGGTCGACGTCGTGACCGGCGACCGCGACCTGTTCCAGCTCGTCCGCGACGACCAGCCCGTCCGCGTGCTCTACACCGCGCGCGGCATCAAGGCCCTGCAGGTCATCGGCGAGGCCGAGGTGACCGACAAGTACGGCATCCCCGGCCGGTCGTACGCCGACTTCGCGACGCTGCGCGGCGACCCGAGCGACGGCCTGCCGGGCGTTCCGGGCGTCGGCGACAAGACCGCCGCCGCGCTGATCACGAAGTTCGGCTCGGTGGCCGCCATCGAGCGCGCCCTCGCCGACGGCGAGACGGCCGGCTTCCCGGCGGGCAGCCGGCTGAAGCTGGAGAAGGCCCACGACTACCTCCGCGCGGCCGAGAAGGTCGTCCAGGTCGTCCGCGACATCCCGCTGCCCGGCTTCGACGCGACCCTGCCCTCGGCGCCGAAGAATCCCGGGCGGCTGGTCGAGCTGACCGACGAATGGAACCTCGGCAGTCCCGTGAATCGGCTGCTCGCGGCCCTGAAGTCGAACGCCGAGTCGAACGCCGGCTAACTGTTTCATGCTCATTGCGTCATATGGCGCAGTGAGCGGGGCCGCCAGGGGCTTTCATTTCAGTGAGAGGGTCACTGAAAGTTGCGACTCCGGCGGAAGGGGCGGCCATGACCACAATACTCAGTGGCCGGACGCCCGCCTTTCCCGAAGACGACGAGGCGGCGTTCGGCAGCGTCAGCGTCATGTTCGCCATGGTCGAACGCTCGAACCACGCGACCGCCCTCTCCGGATGGATCATCGCGTCGGGCACGATGGCCCTTGTCGTCGAAATCGGGACAATTCACGCGGCGGCTCGCGCGCCGTACGGTGTGGTGCTGCTGCTCGGCCTGGTGCCGGTGCTCGCCTCCACCGGAGCCGTCCTCACCCTCCTCGTACGCGCCCACTGCCTCACCGCCGCCGCGCACGAGGACTTCTACCGTTTCATCGCCGAGACACCCCGGCACGCACCCGAACTCCGCGCGCCGGCCGTACGCCAGTTGCAGCTTCTGACCGCCGCCACGCGACACCGGGAGATACTCACTCACCAAGCGTTGAACTGGGCGTACATCTCGGGAATCACCGTCCTCACCTGGAGTGCCACCGCCGCGGCGGTGGCGTCCGGGCATTAGGGGGCCCACAGGCAGCCGGCACCCAGGCCATGGTTCATATCCCGCCCCACTCCCCATGACCTGGGTGCCGGCCTCTAGACAGAATTCCCCTTCATTAGGTCCACTGGAGGCAATGAGGTTCAATGGCGAACCTCTGCGGTATACGCAGACGGAGAATCGGTGCAGGAGACCCTCGCGAACAGACACGGTTTTTGGCAGGCACTACAGGAGTCCGAACGGACCGCCTTGCGGGCGGCCGGCCGGACCCGTGAGTATGCCTCTGGAACGCTCCTGTGCAGCCAGGGCGCCGATCCGGACCACGTACTCGTCATCCTCGAAGGCTGGGTGAAGGTCACCGCGGGCCGCGCCGACGGCCACGAGGTGATGCTCGCCATCCGCGGCCCGCACGACACGATCGGCGAGAGCGGCTGGCTGAACGGCCGCCCCCGCTCCGCGAACGTCGAGGCGCTGAACCGCGTACGCGCCCTGGCGATCCCCGCCGAACAGTTCGCCGCCTTCCTCAACACCCACGCCCACGCCGCCCAGGTCCTGGCGAGGGTGATGGTGAGCCGCATGGACGACGCGGACCGCCGCATGACGTCCCAGGTCGGCACGAGCGGCCCGAAACTCCTGGCCCTGCTCCTACTCGACCTGGCCGAACGCTACGGCGTACCCGGCCCCGAACACACCGTCTCCCTCCCCCTGCCACTGACCCAGCACGAGCTGGCCACGATGATCGGCCGGGCACGAGAGACGGTCGCGCGGGCGCTGACGGTGTGGCGCAAGGAGGGCCTGGTGACGACCCGCCGAATGCGCATCACCATCGTCGACCCCAGCGCCCTGCGCGAAGTGGCCGAACGCGACGAAGACGACTGACCCGTCCGGGCACGCCTGGACCGGGCCATGATCGAATATATTTTCGAACATGATTCCGGGTCTTCTGCTCGTACCCTGCTGGCTGGACGAGGACGGCCGCCGGCGGCTGACGGCGGACATCGACGCCGCGCCGTGGTCGTCGCAGCTGCGCCGGCGTGTCCAGCACTACGGGCATCGCTACGACTACGCCAGTCGCGGCGTGGGAGGCATTCCGGCCCCGCCGCTACCGTCCTGGGCGATGACGCTGGTCCGGCGGCTGCACGACGACGGCCACTTCGACCGCCCACCCGACCAGGTGATCGTGAACGAGTACCTGCCCGGCCAGGGCATCAGCGCCCACATCGACCACGTCGCCGGCTTCGGCCCGGTCGTGGCCTCGGTCAGCCTGCTATCGCCATGCGTCATGGAGTTCACCCACCCGGAGGACAGGACACGCGTACCGGTCCGCCTAGACCCCGGCAGCCTCTGCGTGATGACCGGCCCGGCCCGCTTCACGTGGCGACACGCCATCCCGGCCCGCAAGACCGACCCTGGACCAGACGGACGAGTAGCACGCGACCGACGCGTGTCCGTGACACTACGAACGGTCCTCTAGGGGCGACCTCATCACGGCCGACAGCAGGCCCGGCCGCCCGACGAATGCAGGCGACCCCGCAGGCGGCGGCCTCGTCGATCATGTACGCCTGCCCGGGTCGCCTCCACCGCGAAGACCTGCTGCGCCGTCGACGGCCAGATGGCGCAGATCACCAACCGACGTCGGGTCAGCCGCCTCGCTCCACGCGAGCCGACCCACCCTCCTCATTCCCATCCGGCAGCCGGGCACTGGCCGACCTGGAGGTGGTGGGCCGGACACCGATCGGCGCGCAGACGTCACGGGACCGGACACCCGAGCGGTGGCCGGCGCCACCACGCCCATGACCACGCGCACGGCCACACGTGGTGTGGTGCCGTGGCCGAGTCGGGCCATCTGGTCGAGCTGCAGGGGTGGAACTCCTGGTGTGGTGGCGCCGGGCCTGGTGCGGTGGGTTTCTAGCTCACCTGTTCCAGGAGCATTTTCGCGGCGACCGTAGCTCCGTCCGTGCGGATCGTTCCGGCCACGGCCTGCGCTCGTGCCCGGGACTCAGGTGTCAGGACCCTTTCCAGGGCGGCGGACAGAGAGTCGACGGTCGGGGTTCGGCCTTCGTGGGCCACGCCGGCGCCCAGTTCGGCCACTCGGGACGCCCAGTACGGCTGGTCCGCGATCTGGGGGACCACCACCTGTGGCGCGCCCGCCCGGGCGGCCGTCGTCGTGGTTCCCGCGCCGCCGTGGTGGACGACGGCGGCGCAGCGGGTGAACAGGGCCTGCTGGTTCACCTCGCCCACCACGAAGCAGTCCTCGGCTTCGTCGATCGCCGTCAGGCCCGCCCAGCCGCTTGCCAGGACCACGCGGCGGCCCTGGGCGCGGCTCGCCTCGATGGCGACACGGGCGATGTCCTTCGGGGCGTACGCGGCCATGCTGCCGAAGCCGACGTACACCGGTGGGGTGCCGGCGGCCAGGAACGCCGAGACGTCCTTCGGCAGCGGGCGGTCGTCGGGCAGGATCCACGCTCCGGTCTGCACGATGTCGAGGTTCGTCATGCCCTGCGACGGGCACAGGGACGGGTCCGCCGCCAGCCACGGCCGGTCGGTGAACACGTGGTCGCGGACGTTCTCCACCGGGGGCAGGCCGATCGCCGCCCGGTGGTCGTTGAGCGCGCCGCCGTACAACGCGTTCACCCGCTGGGCGTCCTGCTCCCACAGCACTCTCTTGTCGGTCTCGCCCTCCGGGGACGGTGTGCCGGGCCGTGCCCCGGGGGCGAAGTGCCGCGACGGCAGGCCGAAGATATGGAAGCACCCGTACACGTAGCGGATGCCGAGTTTCTCGGCCACGTCGCGTGCGCCGGCCGGCATCAGGCCGGTCGCCAGCAGCGCGTCACATCCCTCGGCCGCCGCGGTCAGCGTCTCGAACCGCGCGGCGACCAGCGCGGGCCCGAGCCGGAACGCGTCCTGCCCCGACGGCGGCTTCGGGCCGGCGACGATCGAACGCACCGACGGGCCGAGCGGCACCAGCGGCACGCCGGCACGCGCGAGCAGCGCCACGAAATCGTCGTCCGGCGGCGCGCACACACGCACCTCCGCGCCGAGGCCCAGCAACCCCACCGCCAGTCCGGCCAGCGGCTCGACATCGCCGCGCGACCCCCACGTCGTCAACAACACTCGCACTTCGGAACTCCCCTGTTTCCGCAGGTACTGGCCTTTCGGTCGGCAATCATGAGGTACGACCCGGGTCTTGCCGCAAGCCCCCTGGTGCGATATAACCTGAAAATGCGAGGAGACGGATCTCCTCGCATTTTCTTTGCCCGCCCGCCGCACAGGCGCAGGCGGAGGCGCAGCTACATCACGACACCGACGAGTAGGCCACCACACCGCGGCGCATGGCGTCCATGGCCTTGCCGGCGGTGGCGCAGACCGCTTCCTCGCGGGGCCGCGTCGGCGATCTGGCCGAGCAGGTCGAGCAGCTGCTTGATCCAGCGGACGAAGTCGCCCGCGGCCAGGTCGCCGTCTCCGTGAGCACGGCGTCGAGCGGGTGCCCCTTGGCCCAGCGGTAGGCGGCCCAGGCGAAGCCGAGGTCGGGCTCGCGAGGAAGGCCAGGCGTGGTCGCTCTCGATCTCCTCCAGCTCCCCCGAGAGGCGCACCATCTCGGCCAGCGCCTCCCGGGCCGCGCCCGCGGGGAGCCTCGGGCTGGCGCGCTCGTCGGCCTGGCGCGACTCGAAGACCAGTGAGGACACGCACGCGGCCAGCTCGGCCGGGTCCAGGTCGTTCCAGAGCCCCGCGCGCAGGCACTCGGCGGTGAGCAGGTCGGGCTCGGTGTAGAGCCGGGCGAGGCGGCGGCCCTCGGCGGTGACCTTCTCGTCGCGAGGTAGCCGAGCTGTTCGAGCACCCCGCAGACCTGGTCGAAGGTGCGGGCGATCACGTGGGAGCGGCCCTCGACCCGGCGCCGCAGGCCGTCGGTCTCGCGGCCAGCGGTAGTAGCGCTCGGCCCAGCGGGCGTGGTCCTCGCGGTCGTCGCAGCCGTGGCAGGGGTGCTGGCGGATCTGGCGGCGCAGGCGGCGTGATCTCGGCGTCCTCCGCGGCGCGGCCGCGCGGCGGCGGGCTTCCGCGGCGAGTCGCGGTCGCCGGTCTTGTTGCGCAGGGTCGAGGCGAGGTCGCGGCGGTGCTGCGGCGACTTGCGTTGAAGACTTGGGGATCTCGCACGCGCTCGACCGGCTCCACCGGGACGGGGAAGTCGGCCGGCGACAGCTGCTTGACCTGGCTTGCCGACGGTGAGCACCAGCGGCGCCGGGCCGTTCGCCGCCTGGCGTGCGCCGGGGTCGAGGACGACGCGCGAGGCCCGCGCGGCGCCCGCCGGGCACCCCGATGACGTCGCCGGGCCGCAGCGCCTCCAGGCGAGCGCGCGCCTCGCGCGCTGCGGGCCGGCGCGCTGCGCGCGAAGTCGGCCTCCCGGTCGGACAGCGGCGCTGCGCATCGCGGCGTACTCCGTGAAGTCGCCCAGGTGGCAGGTCATCGCCTCGGCGGTAGCCCTCCAGGGCCTCCTCGCTGCGGCGCACCTGCCGGGCCAGCCCGACCACCGCCCGGTCGGCCTGGAACTGCGCGAACGAGGACTCCAGCAGGGTCCGGGCCCGCTCGCGGCCGAACTGGCCGACCAGGTTGACGGCCATGTTGTACGAGGGCCGGAAGCTGGAGCGCAGCGGGTAGGTGCGGGTGCCGGCCAGGCCGGCGACCGCGCGCGGGTCGACGCCCGGCTGCCACAGCACGACGGCGTGGCCCTCGACGTCGATGCCGCGGCGGCCGGCGCGCCCGGTGAGCTGGGTGTACTCCCCCGGGGTGAGGTCGACGTGGGTCTCGCCGTTCCACTTGACCAGCTCTCGATCACGACGGTGCGGGCGGGCATGTTGATGCCCAGCGCGAGGGTCTCGGTGGCGAACACCGCCTTGACCAGGCCGCCGGTGAACAGCTCCTCGACGATCTCCTTGAAGGTCGGCAGCATGCCCGCGTGGTGGGCGGCGAGGCCGCGCTCCAGCGCGTCGCGCCAGCTCCAGGTAGCCGAGGACGTCGAGGTCCTCGTCGGGCAGGTCGCGCGGTGCGCTCGTCGACGATCGTGGCGGATCTCGTGGCGCTCGCTCGTCGGTGGTGAGCCGGATGCCCGGCGTGCAGGCACTGCCGACCGCGGCGTCGCAGCCGGCCCGGCTGAAGATGAAGGTGATCGCGGGCAGCAGGCCCGTCGCGGTCGAGGCGCTCGATGACGTCGGCCCGGGGCGGCGGGCCGGAACCGCTGCGGGCGCGCCTCGCGCCGCCTGCCGCTGCGGCGGCCCCGGTTGACCGTTCGTCCGGCGCAGCCGTCGTCCTTGCGCGAATGCGCCAGGAGGTCGGGGTTGACCTGCGGGTGCCGCCGAGGCCATCGTCGCTCGTGTCGACGAACAGGTCGTAGAGCCGGCTGCCGACGAGCATGTGCTGCCACAGCGGCACCGGGCGGTGCTCGTCGACGATCACCGTGGTGTCGCCGCGGACCTCGCCCAGCCACTCGCCGAACTCCTCGGCGTTGCTGACCGTCGCCGACAGGGCGACCAGGCGCACCGACTCGGGCAGGTGGATGATCACCTCTTCCCAGACCGCGCCGCGGAAGCGGTCGGCGAGGTAGTGCACCTCGTCCATCACGACGTAGCCGAGCCCCGCCAGGGTCGGGGAGCCCGGCGTAGAGCATGTTGCGCAGCACCTCGGTCGTCATGACGACGATCGGGGCCTCGCCGTTGACGGTGTTGTCGCCGGTGAGCAGGCCGACCTTGTCCGCGCCGTAGCGGCGGACCAGGTCGGCGTACTTCTGGTTGGACAGCGCCTTGATCGGCGTGGTGTAGAAGCACTTGCGGCCGCTCCGCGAGGGCCAGGTGGACCGCGAACTCGCCGACGACGGTCTTGCCCGACCCGGTCGGGGCCGCGACGAGGACTCCGTCGGCCGCCTCCAGGGCCCGGCAGGCCTCGACCTGGAAGTCGTCGAGCTCGAAGTCGTACAGGCCGCGGAACTAGGTCAGCGCCGGCGTGAAGCCTGCCGTCCGCTGCCGGTGCGCGGCATAGCGCTCCGCGGGGGTGGTCATACACCAAGCCTACGGAAGGGCACCGACGAGTGGTGCACGGTGCCCTCTGTGACCGCAGAGACGTCAGCGGTGGCGGATGTCCTCCATGCCGTCGAGATCGTCGTCCATGTCGTCGAGCGCGATGGGCGACGCCTCGTCGTCGGACAGGCCCTCGTACGGGTCGGGCCGTGAGGCCTTGCGCTTGTCGTGGATCCAGGCGATGACCTCGGCGACCTCGAAGAGGAACACCGTCGGCAGCGCGAGGGCCAGCATCGTGAAGGGGTCCTGGCTGGGCGTCGCGACGGCCGCGAACACGAAGATGCCGAAGATCAGCATCCGCCGCGACTTCCGGATCCGGGCGTGCGTCAGCACCCCGGCGACGTTGAGGATCACCACGAAGAGCGGCAGCTCGAACGTCAGGCCGAAGATCAGCAGCATCGCCGTGGCGTAGCCGAGGTAGTCGGTGACGCCGACCAGCACCGTCGTGTCGCCCGGGGCCAGGCCGATGAAGATCCGCAGCCCCTTGTCGAGCGTGACGTACGCGAGCCACGCGCCCAGCCCGAACAGCGGGACGGCCGCCGTGATGAACGTGTAGGTCCACCGGCGCTCACGCGCGTACAGGCCGGGCGCGATGAACGCCCAGAGCTGGTAGAGCCAGATCGGAGACGACAGCACCGCCCCGACGATCAGGGCGACCTTCAGGTGGATGAAGAATCCGTCGAAGATGCCGTGAACGACCAACGTGCACTTACCGGCCAGGCAGTGTTGGGCGGGGAGTCGTTCGTACGGCCTCTTCAGCACGGCCCAGACCGGACCGAAGAAGATCCAGCCAATGGACGCGCCCAGGACAAGACCGAGAGCGGCCTTGATCACCCGGCTGCGAAGCTCACGGATGTGCTCGATCAGCGGCATGCGCCCGTCGGGACTGACCGAGCCGGCGGCACGCCGGAAGGACACCTTCATCGACGACAAGTCTCCAAGGAGTTACGGCTCGTCAGGACTGCTTGCCGTGCTCCGTGTGGTGCAGCGGCGCGCCGTTGACCCCGTCACCGGCCGGCGTGTTCAGCTGCGGCGGGTTGACGCCGGCTTGCTGCTCCAGGCGCGCGGCCTGCTCGCGAAGGCGCGCGGCCTGCTCGCGTGCGTCCTGCGCCTGCTGCGGCGGTGCCTGCTGCGGCTGGTCGTCGTCGCCCATCAGACCCTTGGTCTCGGACTTGAAGATCCGCATCGAGCGTCCGAGTGAGCGGGCCGCATTGGGCAGCTTGGTCGAGCCGAACAGCACCAGAATGACGACCGCAATGATCGCGATCTCCCACGGGCCAAGATCCATGACAGTCCTCTTCAACAGTGGCCGGTTCTCCGACGATCGTACGCCGTCCGGCAAGCACACTCACTCCCGAACCCGGTCGAGCCGTTCCGCAGCGTCACGAAGTGCCGCACGCCGGGGCTCAAGGCTGGCCCGGGTGCGCTTGATCTCCCTGCCCAGCGCGCGCACGGCCACGAAGACCTTGAACGCGCAGGCGGCGAGAACGACCAGGCCCGCGAAGGCCAGGCCGACGAAGAGCGACACCCACAGCACACGCCGAGAGTAGCGAATCCGGGCGGATTACGCGTCGTAGAGTTTCAGGGCCCGCTCGGCGTCGTCGCGCACCCGCTCGGCCAGCTCGGCGGGCTCGATGATCGTGCCGCTTCCGGCCACTCTCAGCGCCAGCCGGCGTACCCACCGCGTGTCGCGGGTACGGAGTACGACCCGCACGCGCCCCTCCCCCAGCTCGGTGACGCTCTCGTACGGATAGTGGTCGGCGACCCAGCGCCCGGCGGGGGTGAGCTCGATCACTACCCGCGTGTCGTCCGGCGAGGGGCGGAACAGGCCGCGGTCGACGTCGACCGGCTCGGCGCCGTCGGGGATCTGTTTGGGGACGTCGAGTAGCTCCAGCTCGACGATGCGGTCGAGGCGGAACAGCCGCACCGACTCCGCGCGGCGGCACCAGCCCTCCAGGTACGACCAGCCGTCCACGAGGAGCAGGCGCATCGGGTCGACGTCGCGCTCGGTGTTCTCGTCGCGGCCGGGTACGTAGTAGGTCATCCGGAGGCGTCGGCCCTCGTCGAGCCCGGCACGCACGCGTACGAGGACGTCGGGGCGCACGTCGAGCTGCACCGAGACCTGGTTGCTCGGGCGGGCGGCCGTGCCCGCCGCGGCCTCCAGCTTGGCGATCACCCGGCCCAGCGCGTCGCCGCGCTCGGGGATCTCCGAGAGGGTCCGCAGGGCGACGAGCAGCGCGGCGGCCTCGTCGACGTCGAGCCGCAGCGGGCGGCTGATCGACTCGGCCTCGCTCACCACGATCTCGCCGCCCTCATAGGACAGGTCGATCGGGCAGTACGGGTCGGGGGCGCGCAGCTCGACGCACCACAGCAGGTTGAGGTCGTCGATGATCTGCTTCTCGGTCACGCCGAACGCCGCCGCGGCCTCCGCCACGCTCACCGACGTACGGCTGATCACGTACGGCACCAGCGAGAGGAGCCGCGTGAGCCGGTCCGCCGAGCTCATGTGAGAACCGCCTTCAAGTGTTGGATCATCGCGTCGCGTACGTCGGGTGGCCCGGTGACGACGACGTCGTCGGCGAACCCGGCGAGGTACTCGGCGAGCCAGTCGACGTCGGCGAAGCCGAGTTCGGCGGTGTCCCAGTCGGCGTCTTCCCGGCGGACGTTCGCGGCCCAGCGGCGGATGCCGTGAGCGGCGTCGCGGCGGAGCCGCACGGTCGCCGTACGGCGGTCCGGAGCGGGGCTGGCGCTGGACGTCACGATCTCGCGGATGTCGGTGCCCTCGGGCACGACGACGGTGCCGGCCGGGCCGTCGGGGCCGACCTCGCCGAGGATCCGGCTGAGGCGGAACACGCGCACCTGGCCGCGGTCACGGTCGTGACCGGCGACGTACCAACGGCCGCGGCGGCTCACGACGCCCCAGGGCTCGAGGTGGCGGCGCTGCGGCGCGCTGCGCCCGACGCCCTGGTAGTCGAAGGTCACCGGTCGCCGGTCGCGCACCGCGCGCCACAGCGACGGGAACGACGGCTCGTGGGTGTCGACCCTCGGTTCGATCCCGAGGGAGGCGGCCTCGTCGGTGTCGACGCCGGCGGCGCGCAGCTTCTGCAGCGCGCCAGAGGCCGCCTCGGCGAGGCTGGCGCGCTGCCAGACCCGCGCGGCCAGCCCGAGCACCGCCGCCTCGTCGCGGCTCAGCGTGATCTCGGGCAGCTCGTACGCCTGGCGCTGGATCCGGTAGCCGGCCTCCTCGTCGCCGTCGCTGCCGGTCTCCAGCGGGATGCCGAGCTCGCGCAGCTCCTCCTTGTCGCGTTCGAACATGCGCTTGAACGCCTCGGTGCCCTCCGGATAGCCCGGTACGGCCTGGCGGATCTGCTCAGCGGTGAGGTATCGCCGGGTGGCCAGCAGGCACACCACGAGATTGAGCAGCCGCTCGGTCTTGCGGCGCGACATCGGCACTCCTTCTTACCCGTCCCCGTGGGCTCTGACGCTACCGTTGCCAGGTGATCCGATGGCGCAAAGGCACGGTAATCAAGGTACGCCGGGAATGGCCCGGAGCGGTCGAACTCGACGTCGCGGTCGAAAGCGACGGCGAAGCGCGAGCTCTCGCCTACCCTGCGTTGGTGGGGAACCCCCAGCCGGGCGACGAAGTGCTGCTGAACACCACGGCGCTCGCGATGGGGCTTGGCACCGGAGGGTACGCGATGGTGGTCGCCGTACCCGAGCGCTTTCCCCCTGACCCCACCGGTCCGGGCCATCTCGTGAAGGCCCGTTACACACCGTTGCAGGCGACCGTCCTCGGCGCCGACGAGCAGGACTCCGAGCACCACGCCGTCCTGCGCGACGCCGACTCGGTCGGCGGCATGCCGGTCGTCGTGGCCGACCTGCACTCCGCGCTGCCGGCGATCATCGCCGGCCTGCACCTCGACCGGCCCGGCACCCGCGTCGTCTACGTGATGCCCGACGGCGGCGCGCTGCCCGCCTGGTTCTCCCGCGCCGCCGCGGCGCTGCGCGAGGCGGGCTCGCTGTCGGCCGTGGTCACGGTCGGGCAGGCGTTCGGCGGTGACCTGGAGGCCGTGACGCTGCACACCGGGCTGCTGGCGGCGCGTCTGGTGCTCGACGCCGACGTCGCGATCGTCGCGCAGGGGCCGGGCAACCTCGGCACCGGTACACGCTGGGGCTTCTCGGGCGTCTCGGCCGGCGAGGCCGTGAACGCCGCGGGCGTGCTCGGCGGGCGGCCGGTGGCCTCCCTGCGGGTCAGCGAGGCCGACGGGCGCGAGCGCCACCTCGGGGTGTCCCACCACAGCCTCACCGCGTACGGCCGCGTCGCACTGGCCCGCGCGCAGGTCGTGGTGCCGGAGCTCCCCGGCGCGTTCGGGGCGCGCGTCGCCGCCGAGGCCGAGCCTCTGGGCGAGCGCCACGAGCTCGTACGCGTGCCGGTGGACGGCCTGGAGGAGGCGGTCCGCAAGTCACCGGTGCGCGTCTCCACCATGGGCCGCGGCCTCGACGAGGACCTCGCGGGGTTCCTGGCCGTCGCCGCGGCGGGCCGTCACGCCGCAACGCTCCTGGGCTGACGCCTTTACGTTGTAGATCACACGGCGAGGAGCGCGCCCGCCGGGTCGTACGGCTGCCGGAACGTGAACGCCTCCGGCGAGGGCCCGGACTCCCGTACGAGGCCGAGGCGCCCGCGCGCGTCGTCCACCGAGGGAAGGTCACCGGCCGGCAGCCACCACATCACGCTGATCGGCTCCGCCATGCGCGCGAACCACTCTCGGCGGCGGCGCAGCGCGTCGAGGTGGGCGGACCGGTAGGCGAAGTCCCACAGCGCCTCGCGCGACTCCCAGACCGACATGTTGATGATCACGTCGGCGCCGAGAGGCCGGATGCTCACCGCGTCGTCGGCCTCGCCGTCGGTGAGGCGCCACACGAAGCCCGGCGCCGCGTCGGCCAGGGCGTTGATCGGCTCGATGAGGGCGAGGAAGTCCGCCATCCCCGGAGCGTCGAGGGGTTCGCGCAGGCGCGCGACGTTGAACTGCGCGAGGTGATGGTCCGTCATGGGCGCCAGCAGACCATTCGCCGGGCTTCTATGTCAATGTTCATTGTTTTTAGAAACCAGCGCGACGCAGCACTCCCCCGGCCGCGGGTCCATGCGCGCCGTCAGCCCCGTCTCGCCGAGACCGTCGAGGACCCCTTCGAGCAGCGCGAGGTTCATCCCGCACACGACCGGCGGGAAGTCGCGCGCCAGGGCGTGGAAGGGGCAGTTGCGCAGGCGAAGGACGCCCTCGCTCTCGTACGGCTCGTAGCCCTGCCGCCGCAGCACCGCCTCGGCGCCTCCGGACGCCGAGGAGCCGATGGCGCGGCCGTCGCGGCGCGCGACGCGTTCGAGATCGCCCTCGGCACCGAGGGCGTCGACGACCTCCGCGAGCAGACCGGCGGCCATGCCGTAGTCGCGCGGGGGAAGGCTCACCGCGTGCTCGGCCTCGGATCTGCGGTAGAGCTTGGCGGGCCGCCCCGCGCCCGGCCCCGTACGCCCCTCCGGGCGGCGGGAGCACACGTCGAGCAGGCCCGCGTCGGCGAGGCGGTCGAGGTGGAAGGCGGCCAGGGTACGCGTGACCCCGGTCGCGTCGGCGGCCTCCGCGCGGCCCACGTCGTGGGCCTGGGAGACCACGTAGTCGTACAGGCGCTTGCGCACCGGGTCCTGCAGGGCCGCGATGGCCTCGACGTCGTCCACGGCCCGAGTCTAGGGACGTGTCCCAGAGACGAGCCGAGGCGTCCTCAGTAGGCGGCGATGACGTCGATCACGAACGCGAGGGTGTCGCTCCGCGTGATGCCGGAGGCGGCGTGGCCCTTGCTGCCGTAGGCGTCCTTCGGCGGGATCACGACCAGGACGCGGCTGCCGACCGGCTTGCCGATGACCGCCTTGTCCCAGCCGGCGATCATCTGGCGCGCGCCGACGACCACCGACTCCGGGTGGCCACGGCCGCGGGTCGACTCGAAGACCTTGCCGTTGCGCCAGACCTGCCCGAGGTCGTGGTAGACGACGAGCTGGTTCGGCTCCACCGGACGGCCGGTGCCCTGGACGATCGTCCTGGTCACCAGCCTCGCCGGCGGCCTGGCCCTGGGGATCTTCATCGTGGGCGTGGCGGCTGCCGAGACCTGCGGCAGCCTCGCGTCGCCCTGCGGCTGCGGACGGCCCGTCGCGCCCCTGTCGTTGGGGTAGGAGGCGATGACGTCCAGCACGAAGACGAGCGAGTCACCGGCGCCGATCTGCAGCGGGGCGTAGCCGTTCGCCCCGTAGCCCTGGCCGGGCGGGATGACGGCCATCACACGCCCGCCCGGCCGCTGGCCGGCGAGGGCCTTGTTCAGCCCCGTGACCAGGCGGCCGTACGGGAACATCGCAGGCCGCCCGGCCTCGTAGCTGCTGGCGATCAGCTTGTGATCGCCGCCTTTCCAGCGGTAGCCGACGTAGTTGGCGACCACCAGGTCACCGTCGGCCACCTGCGTGCCCTTGCCCTTGTGCAACGTCTTGACGGCGAGCTTGTCACCGGGGCCGGACTTGGGGATGGTGACCGTCGGCTCCTTGCCGAGGACACCGGCCACCTTGAGTCCGTCCGGTAGGCCTCCCCCGCTGCACGCCGCCATGACGGCGGCCAGCAGGACGAACACGGCCGGCAGGGCGGCACGCCGCATGCGCGGACCTCCAGCGAAGGGGGATCAGTAAGCACCAAGAATGTCGACAACGAATACTAGGGTGTCGGTTCCCTTGATGCTGCCGTCCTGGCTGCCCTTGGCGCCGTAGCCCTCCTTAGGCGGCACGACCAGCAGCACTCTGCTGCCGATCTTCTGGCCGACGAGGGTCTTGTCCCAGCCCGGGATGACCTGGCCGACGCCGATCGGGAAGCCCGCCGGCGCGCCGTGCTGCCAGCTGGAGTCGAAGACCTTGCCGTTGCGCCACAGCACGCCGTGGTACTGGGCGATCAGCGTCTGGCCCTTGGCGACCGCCGCGCCGCTGCCCTGGACCAGGACCTTGGACACGAGCTTGGTCGGGGCACCCTTCGAGGGGACCTTGACGGTCGGCGGCGTGCCCGGCGCGCCCACGGTCACCGCGGGAAGGGCCGGGTCGGCCTTCTGGGGCGTGCCCTGCGCCGACGCGGTCTTGCCGAAGCTCTTGACCAGGTCGGCGGACACGACGAAGTCGTCGGTCTTGGCGAGCTGCAGCGCCTGCGCGACCTGGTCGCCGACGTCCTTGTACGGAAGCGTCAGCTCGATGCGGGAGCCGGTCTTGTGACCGGCCAGGGCGCCGTCCAGCGCCGGCAGGCCGGTGAGCTGGCTCGCCTGGCCCGTCGCGGGCTTGTGCTTGGTGTAGGTGTTGAGCAGCTCTTTACCGCCCGATTTGTTCCACTTGTAGCCGACCAGGTGCACGACGAGGAAGTCGCTCTTGCCGACGACCGGGCCCGTGCCGTGGATCAGCTCCTTGACCTCCTTCTTCGCGGAGGGGGTCGACTTGGGAACGCTCATCGCGGGCGCCGCGCCGAACGCGCCCTTGACCTTCACGGACGGCTTCGGGCGGTTGGCGTACAGGACGCCGCCGACGGCGACCGCCGCCACGACGACCACGGCTCCGACGCTGTAGAGGATGCGGCGCCGCTTGGCCGCCGCGCGCGTGCCGGAGCGCGGCGCGGGGCGGCCCTTGGAAGCGAGCGCGTGCGGCGTGAAGTCGACGCTGCGGCCGATGTCCCTGGCCTCCTGCATCTTCACGTTCGGCCGCTGAGACTCCGCCTCCTCCTGCGCCTCGCCGGTCTCCGCGTCCTCGCGGCCTTCCACTTCAGACATCTTTTTTCACCGTTTCCGCAGGCGTGGGACAGCACTGAAACACCCGAGCTTGTCAGCGGGCACCTAAAGGTAGCGTGAGAACCTGACTACATCCCGGCGATCAACTTGTCGACACGATCGTCCACGGACCTGAACGGGTCCTTGCACAGCACCGTGCGCTGCGCCTGGTCGTTCAGTTTCAGGTGCACCCAGTCGACGGTGAAATCGCGGCGTTTCTCCTGTGCCTTGCGGATGAACTCCCCTCGCAGCCGTGCCCTGGTGGTCTGCGGCGGCACCGACTTGGCCTCGAAGATCGCCAGGTCGCGGGCGACCCGGTCGACCGAGCCGCGGCGCTCCAGGAGGTAGTAGAGACCCCGGCCCCGGTGCACGTCGTGGTAGGCCAGATCCAGCTGCGCCACGCGCGGCGAGCTGAGCGGCAGGTCGTACTTGCGGCGGTACCGCTCGATCAGCTGGTACTTGGTGACCCAGTCGATCTCGCGTGCCACGAGGTCGAGATTGCCCGTGTCGACCGCGTGGACCGTGCGCTCCCACAGCTCCAGAACCCGCTTGACCACGGGGTCCGCGCCGCGCCGGTCGACGAAGTCACGCGCCTTCTCGAGGTACTCACGCTGGATCTCCAGCGAGCTGGCCTCCCGGCCGTTGGCCAGGCGTACCTTGCGCCGGCCCGTCATGTCGTGGCTGACCTCGCGGATCGCCCGGATGGGGTTCTCCAGCGTGAGGTCGCGCATCACGACGCCCGCCTCGACCATGCGCAGGACGAGGTCGGTCGCGCCGACCTTCAACAGCATGGTCGTCTCGCTCATGTTGGAGTCGCCGACGATGACGTGCAGGCGGCGGAAGCGCTCGGCGTCCGCGTGCGGCTCGTCGCGGGTGTTGATGATCGGACGGGAGCGGGTCGTCGCCGACGACACGCCCTCCCAGATGTGCTCGGCGCGCTGGCTGACGCAGTAGACCGCTCCACGCGGCGTCTGCAGGACCTTGCCGGCACCGCAGATGATCTGGCGGGTGACGAGGAAGGGGATGAGGACGTCCGCGAGACGGCCGAACTCGCCGTGCCGCCCTACGAGGTAGTTCTCGTGGCAACCGTAGGAGTTGCCGGCCGAGTCGGTGTTGTTCTTGAACAGATAGATGTCGCCGGCGATCCCCTCCTCGCGGAGGCGACGCTCGGCGTCGACCAGCAGCCCTTCAAGGATCCGTTCACCCGCCTTGTCGTGAACGACGAGTTCGTCGACGCTGTCACACTCGGGCGTCGCGTACTCAGGATGACTTCCGACATCGAGGTACAGCCGTGCCCCGTTACGCAGGAACACATTGCTGCTACGACCCCACGACACCACCCTGCGGAACAGGTAGCGGGCCACCTCATCAGGTGACAACCGCCGCTGCCCGCGGAAGGTGCACGTAACGCCGTACTCGTTCTCCAACCCGAAGATGCGCCTGTCCACCCCGTAAGGCTATGTGTCAGACCCCTCACGCGGTAGGGATCAAGACCGCCATAGCGCCGTGTTCCGCGCCCGGCGGAACGTCCGGGCGCCTTTACGTTGTAGATCAGACATGCGAAAACGCCCGCCGTGACCGTGATCACGACGGGCGTTCGCGAGCCTTACTCGGAGGGGGAGTCCTCGCCGCCGGACGGCTCGGGGCCCGCTTCGTCCAGAAGCTCCTTGATACGGGCGGCCGGGAGCCTGCGGAACAGCCGGTGGTCGCGGTTGCGGTCCAGGACCGCGACCTCGAGCTGGCCGGCCTCCAGGTGCCGGTCGGTGTCCTGCTGCTCCAGGGCGTGCACGCCGACGCGGAGCGCCTGGGCGACGCCGAGGCCCTCCTCGAAGCGCTCCTCCAGCGCGGCGGCCACCTGGTCGACCTGGCCGCCCATCGCGACGTAGCCGTGCTCGTCGGCCACCGACCCGTCGAAGGTCAGCCGGTATATCTGGTCGGACGCGGCGTCCGCGCCGACCTCCGCGACCACGATCTCGACCTCGTACGGTTTGTTCATCTCGGTGAAGACGCTGCCGAGCGCCGTCGCGTAGGCGTTCGCCAGGCCGCGCGCGGTGACGTCGCGGCGGTCGTACATGTAGCCGTTGACGTCGGCGTAGCGCACGCCCTGCTGGCGGAGGTTCTCGAACTCGTTGTACTTGCCGACCGCGGCGAAGGCGATGCGGTCGTAGATCTCACTGATCTTGTGCAGGGCACGGGACGGGTTGTCGGCCACGAACAGGATGCCGTCGTCGTACTGCAGCACGACCACGCTGCGGCCCCGCGAAATGCCCTTGCGGGCGTAGTCGGCCTTGTCCTTCATCGCCTGTTCGGGCGACACGTAGAACGGCATGGACACCGGTGGCGTTCCTTACTACTCGTTCGCGGACTGTTATCGCAGCGGAGCGGGCGGGCCGCCCGGCGTCTGCATGCGCCCCTCGACGACCTGCTCGGCCAGGGCGCCGACCTGCTCCTGCGGGAGCCTCCGGTATCCGTCGGAGGTGATCGCGGAGACGATCGGGAAGATACGGCGGGTCAGGTCGGGGCCGCCGGTGGCGGAGTCGTCGTCGGCCGCGTCGTAGAGCGCGTGGAGGGTGACGAGCACGGCGTCCTCCTCCGACAGGTCGTCGCGGTAGAGCTTCTTGAGCGCGCCGCGCGCGAAGACCGACCCGGAGCCGATGCTGTAGAACTCGTGCTCTTCGTAGCGGCCGCCGGCGGCGTCGTAGCTGAAGATCCGCCCGGCGCCGAACTCCTCGTCGTAACCGGCGAAGAGCGGCACCACCACCAGACCCTGCATCGCCATGCCCAGGTTGCCGCGCACCAGGGTGGCGAGGCGGTTGGCCTTGCCCTCCAGGGAGAGGGTGCGGCCCTCCATCTTCTCGTAGTGCTCCAGCTCGACCTGGAAGAGGCGCATGACCTCAAGACCGATGCCGGCCGTACCCGCGATGGCGATCGCGGAGTACTCGTCGGCGCGGAAGACCTTCTCGATGTCGCGCTGTGCGATGACATTGCCGGCGGTGGCCCTGCGGTCACCGCCCATCACCACGCCGCCGGGGAACGTCACCGCGACGATCGTGGTGCCGTGCGGAAAGTGCTCGGCGGACGCCGACACAGCGGGCAGCTCGCGGCCACCCGGCAGCATTCCTGGGGAGTGATTCGACAGGAACTCGGTGAACGACGAGGGGCTGTGGCTCGTGAACGCACCCGGCAGCTGTCCCGGCGCGGAACCTTGCGACGTCACACGACTCCTTCCAGTGGCAGCGGACGCGATCGCCTCCGCAACTCAGACCCTACTGTCACGGGAACGTCGTGCGCATGCGTCATGATCCCTGCCCTCGTCCGCTTCTGGCGAACCCGGTCGAACCAGTCGGATGAGGAAAAGGCACACCCAAGAGGCTGATGAGGCACTCCGGCCTCGTGCTCAGAGCATGAAAAAGCCTCCGTACGGTGCCGGTCACATCCCTGTGATCGGTCACCGCCGGAGGCGTGGTCGGCGCAGCGAAGCAGCCGGTGATCGCCTGCGGCACCGGAGCCGGGACGCAGGCGTCACCTCGCCGTGGTGCGCGCCGTCAGCCCGGAGGCCGTAAGCCGGTCATACCGCTACTGACCGCCCTTTTGGACATAGCTGCGGACGAACTCCTCGGCGTTCTCCTCGAGCACCTCGTCGATCTCGTCCAGAATGGCGTCGACGTCATCGGTGAGCTTGTCCTGCCGCTCCTGGACCTCCTCGTCGGGTGCGGTCTGGACCTCGTCGACCTCATCCTCGCGGCGGGTCGTCTGCTTCTGACCGCCCGTGTCCCTCGTCGCCATCTGAGCCTCCACTCCTCCCGTGAGACCACGACTCTACCGTCGCGCACCGACAACAAGTGGATCACTCACCGTGTCCCACCGCGATCGGCGATCTGCCTCATGACGGGGTTATCGCCCGCCGGGAAGGCAGCGAAACGGTCATAGTGGTCACGACTGCGCAGAGATCACAAACGACCGGTTCCGGCCTTGTCCGGCCGGAACCGATGGAGAGTGTCGCTATCTAAGGCGGGCTACTCCCCCGTCAGGGCCGTCACGAGGTCCGAGGCGGTACGGCAGCGGTCCAGGAGGGAGCCGACATGCGCCTTGGTGCCGCGCAGCGGCTCCAGGGTGGGTACGCGCTGCAGCGACTCACGGCCGGGCACGTCGAAGATCACGGAGTCCCAGGAGGCCGCGGCGACCGACTCGGCGTACTGGCGGAGGCAGCGGCCGCGGAAGTAGGCGCGGGTGTCCTCGGGCGGGTCCTCGATCGCGGCCTCGACCTCGGCGTCGGTCGTGATGCGCTTGATCCGCCCGCGCGCGACGAGCCGGTTGTACAGGCCGCGGTCGGGCCGGATGTCGGAGTACTGCAGGTCGACGAGCTGGAGCCGCGGGTGCGACCAGTCGATGCCGTCACGGCTGCGGTAGCCCTCCAGGAGCGAGAGCTTCGCCACCCAGTCGAGCTCGTCCGAGAGCTGCATCGGGTCGTCGCCGAGCCGGTGCAGCACCGACTCCCAGCGGTCGAGGACGTCGGTGGTGAGGTCGTCGACGTCGGCGCCGAAGCGGTCCTCGACGTACTTGCGCGACTGCTCCAGGTACTCCATCTGGAGCTGGACGGCGGTCATCTTGCGGCCGTCCCGCAGCGTCAGCAGGTGCTTGCAGGACGGGTCGTGGGAGATCGCCCTGAGCGTCGCCACGGGCATGTCGACCGACAGGTCGACGGTCAGGAAGCCGTCCTCGATCATCGCGAGCACGAGCGCGGTGGTGCCGAGCTTGAGGTACGTGGAGATCTCGCTCATGTTGGCGTCGCCGATGATGACGTGCAGCCGGCGGTACTTCTCCGGGTCGGCGTGCGGCTCGTCGCGCGTGTTGATGATCGGGCGCTTCAGCGTGGTCTCGAGACCGACCTCGACCTCGAAGAAGTCGGCACGCTGGCTGATCTGGAAGCCGTCGTTGCGGCCGTCGACACCGATGCCGACACGGCCGGCGCCGCAGACCACCTGGCGGGTCACGAAGAACGGCGTGAGGTGGCGCACGATCTCCGAGAACGCCGTCTCGCGCTTCATCAGGTAGTTCTCGTGGCAGCCGTACGAGGCGCCCTTGTTGTCGGTGTTGTTCTTGTAGAGCTGGATCGGCTGGGTGCCGGGCACCTGCGCCGCGCGGCGTGCCGCGTCGGCCATGACGCGCTCGCCGGCCTTGTCCCAGATGACGGCGTCGCGCGGGTTGGTGCACTCCGGCGCGGAGTACTCCGGGTGGGCGTGGTCGACGTACAGCCGCGCGCCGTTGGTGAGGATCACGTTGGCCAGGCCGAGATCCTCGTCGGTCAGCTGAGTGGGATCGGCGACCTCGCGCGCCAGGTCGAAGCCGCGGGCGTCCCGCAGGGGGTTCTCCTCCTCGAAGTCCCACCGTGCCCGCCGTGCCTTCGCCGCCGACGCCGCGAGGTACGCGTTGACCACCTGTGAGGAGGTCACCATCGCGTTGGCCCCCGGCTGACCGGGCACGGAAATGCCGTACTCCGTCTCGATCCCCATTACCCGCCGCACACTCATAGACCCGAGCCTAATGCGCGATGGACACCGTCCGATGAGGGGTGGCGGCATCGTGGCCCTCTCCGGTCGCCGGAAAACGGCTCAGGAGCGGGGCGCGCGAGGTCGCGGCGAGAAGTCCAGACCTACCGTGTCGCTGTGCTTTCCCCAGGTCAGGGTGAAGATCCAGCATCCGGCGCGCGGCACCGAGAGGTTGGTTGGGTATATCTCCCCGGGAGAGGAGTTGGCGGCGAACCGTTGCGAGACCGGAAGGCGATCACCCGTGAGGGGACGCGCCGTGATGCGCAGCGGGTGGTCCTCGCGCGGGTAACGCACGAACCACAGGACCTTGTTGGCCAGGTCGCCGTCCCGGGGCGGCGGCGCGACGAGCGGGTCGCGGTAGAGGTAGCCCGTGATCGCGTTCGAGCGCCCGACGACCCACGGTCCGTCGGTGTTCCCCGGAGTGAAGCCGGCCGGGTGAGGGTTCCACGACGGCGGACCGCCCCGCGTGACCTGTGTACCGGCGCAGCCTCCGGCGACGGGGCGCACGGCAGGGGCGGCCGGGACGGCCGGAGTCCGCTCCGGGCCGGCGGCCCGCTTCGGCGGCGAGGTGGTGCAGCCCGCGGCGAGGAGAGCGCTCAGCGCGACAGCCGGGACGAAGCGAGGGTTCATGGAGGGGCCTTGGAAGATGAGGCGGCGTGCGGCCCCTGGGAGGGCCGCACGCCGGTTCGCGTACTTGTTTAGAGGTACTGCCCCGTGTTGGCGACAGTGTCTATCGAACGACCGGCCTCGGTGCCCTGCTTCCCGGAGACGAGCGTACGGATGTAGACGATCCGCTCGCCCTTCTTGCCGGAGATACGAGCCCAGTCGTCGGGGTTGGTGGTGTTGGGCAGGTCTTCGTTCTCGCTGAACTCATCGACGCAGGCGGCGAGCAGGTGAGAGACCCTGATCCCCTTCTGCCCGCTGTCGAGGAAGTCCTTGATGGCCATCTTCTTGGCCCGGTCGACGATGTTCTGGATCATCGCGCCGGAGTTGAAGTCCTTGAAGTACAGGACCTCCTTGTCGCCGTTGGCGTAGGTCACCTCGAGGAAGCGGTTCTCCTCGGTCTCGGTGTACATCCGCTCCACGACCCGCTGGATCATGCCGTCGACCGTGGCGTCGGCCGAGCCGTCATGCTCCTTGACGTCGTCCGGGTGCAGAGGCAGCCCGGAGAGGATGTACTTGGAGAAGATGTCCTTGGCCGCCTCGGCGTCCGGACGCTCGATCTTGATCTTCACGTCGAGCCGTCCAGGACGGAGAATCGCCGGGTCGATCATGTCCTCCCGGTTGGAGGCACCGATCACGATGACGTTCTCCAGGCCCTCGACGCCGTCGATCTCCGAGAGCAGCTGCGGCACGATGGTGTTCTCGACATCGGAGGAGACACCGGATCCGCGGGTGCGGAAGATGGAGTCCATCTCGTCGAAGAACACGATGACCGGAGTGCCCGCGGAGGCCTTCTCACGCGCACGCTGGAAGACCAGGCGGATGTGCCGCTCGGTCTCACCGACGTACTTGTTGAGCAGCTCAGGGCCCTTGATGTTGAGGAAGAAGCTCTTACCCTCGGCGCCGGTCTTCTCAGCGACCTGCTTGGCGAGGGAGTTCGCCACGGCTTTGGCGATGAGCGTCTTTCCACAGCCGGGAGGACCGTAGAGCAGGACGCCCTTCGGGGGACGGAGTTGGTGTTCGCGGAAGAGATCAGCGTGGAGGTACGGCAGCTCGACGGCATCGCGGATCTGCTCGATCTGCGGGCCCAGTCCGCCGATCTCCTCGTAGGAGATGTCCGGGACCTCCTCAAGGACGAGCTCTTCTACCTCGGCCTTGTGGATCTTCTCGTACGCGTAACCGGAACGCGTGTCGAGCATGAGCGAGTCACCGGCGCGCAAAGGTATGTCACGCAGCGGCTCGGCCAGTCTGACCACGCGCTCCTCGTCGGCGTGCGCGATGATCAACGCGCGCTCGCCGTCCGCGAAAACCTCCTTCAGCATGACGACTTCGCCCTGCGTCTCGAACTCGAGGGCCGCGACGACGTTGAGCGCCTCGTTGAGCATGACCTCCTGGCCACGCCGCAACTCGTCGATCTCAACGCCCGGACTGACGTTCACCCTGAGCTTGCGCCCACCGGTGAAGATGTCGACCGTGCCGTCCTCGCGCGCGGCGAGGAACGTTCCGAAGGCCGACGGTGGCTGAGCGAGCCTGTCGACCTCCTCCTTCAGGGCGATGATCTGCTCTCGGGCTTCCTTGAGAGTGCCCACGAGACGTTCGTTCTGGCCCGTAACAGCGGCCATGCTTGCCTGCGCCTCGTGTAGGCGCTCTTCGAGTACACGAACTTGTCGGGGGGATTCCGCGAGCTTCCGGCGCAACACGGAGATCTCCTCCTCCAGGAAGGAGACCTGCGTCTGGAGGTCACGGACCTCCTTTTCGTGCTGCGCCTTTCGCGCCCCGGCATCGTCACGAGCGGCCACGCTCGTCACCTCCTCAGGCAGAGACGACGACCTAACTGAAACCCTACCTATCCGGAGGGCCTCCGTAACCTGGCCGGTGGGTACTCGTGTCGCGACACCGCGTGTGCACCCTCCCGGAAATCGAAGGGTCCGCAGGTCGGAGGCCGTCACCGCCGCACCGTGAAATTCGGCATGTGCCGTAAACGTCAGGCCGTCGGACCTCTTCACCGACCCGGCGTCGTACACCAAGCGTCACAAAACGATCACTCAGTGGATTCGGAGGGTGCCGGCTCGGCCTCCGGGTGCGCTCCCTTGGCGGGGCGCCGGCGGCGTACGGGCGGCTTGACACCGTCGGCCATGCGGCGCGCCGTGACGAGAAAGCCGGTGTGGCCGATCATGCGATGGTCGGGGCGTACGGCGAGCCCGTCGACGTGCCAGGAGCGCAGGAGCGTCTCGAAGGCGTACGGCTCGGCGAACGTGCCGTGCTCGCGCAGGCCCTCCACGACGCGCGACAGCTGCGTGGTGGTGGCGACGTACGCGCACACGAGGCCGCCGGGGATCAGGGCCTTGGCGACGGCGTCGAGGCACTCCCACGGGGCGAGCATGTCGAGGACGACCCGGTCGACGTCGTTGTCGGTGAGGGAGTCCTCCAGGGAGCCGACGGTCAGGCGCCACGCCGGGTGCGGCCCGCCGAAGTAGGTCTCGACGTTGTTGCGCGCGGTCTCGGCGAAGTCCTCGCGCCGCTCGTAGGAGGAGACCATGCCGTGCTCGCCGGTGGCACGCAGGAGCCAGCAGGTGAGCGCGCCGGAGCCGGCCCCGGCCTCGACCACGCGGGCGCCGGGGAAGATGTCGGCCATCGTGATGATCTGCGCGGCGTCCTTGGGGTAGACGACGGCGGCGCCGCGCGGCATCCGCAGCGCGTAGTCGGACAGCAGCGGGCGGAACGCCAGGTAGTCGGTGCCGCCCGAGGAGCGGAACACGGTGCCCTCGGGGCTGCCGATGATCTCGTCATGCGGAATCGAGCCCTTGTGGCTGTGGTAGAGCTTGCCGGCCGTGAGCGTGATCGTGTTGACCCGGCCCTTGGGGTCGGTGAGCTGAACCCGGTCACCGGATCGGAACGGCCCGTGCGGGGCGTTGGGCATGCTGGAGCCGGCGGTGGTGGGTTCGGTCATACCCCTAAGGCTATCGAGCGCCGCGTAGCGCTCAGGCCTTCGCGACGCTCTTGGTGACGTCCTCGGCCGCCAGAACGCCGAAAAGCTCCCCGCTCGGCTCGATCAGGAGATATTCGGTGGCCGGCGCGCGCCGGATGGCCTCGACGAGATCATCGCCGGCGATGTCGGCGGACAGGATCAGGTCCGGGCTGAGCGAACGCGTGAGCGAGGACGCCTCCACCCAGGGCCGCCGGTGCTCGGGCGTCGCGTTGACGGCCGTCTCGCTGACGATGCCGATCGGGTCGTCGTCGTGGCCGACGACCACGATCGCGCCCGCCTCCGCCTCACGCGCGCGCCGGATCGCCTCGGCGAGCGGCAGGCCCCTGGGCACGCGTACGGCGCGGCGCGCCATCGTCCGGGCGTTCAGCAGCGGGATGCGCTCGCGGATCCGCGCCGCCCGCATGGCCTCGGTCGCGCCGACCCAGATGAACGACGCGACGAGCGCGCCCCACAGGACGGTCAGCCAGCCTCCGCCTCCGCCGGTCGCCGACAGCGCCGCGCTCCCGGCCAGCACCGCGAGCGCGACGGCACGCCCGGTCCACCCGGCGACGACGGTGGCGGTGCCCTGGCGGCCGGTGGCCTTCCAGACCCCGGCGCGTACGATCCGGCCGCCGTCGAGCGGCAGGCCGGGCAGCAGGTTGAAGACGGCGACGATGAGGTTCGCGATCGTGAGCGCGCCGACCAGCCGCCCCGCGACCGCGGGCAGCGGCACCAGCATCAGCACGGCGTACCCGCCCGCGCCGAGTACGAGCGAGACCAGCGGCCCGGCCGCCGCCACGAGGAACTCCCGCCACGGCGTCTCCGGCTCACGCTCGATCTCCGAGACGCCGCCGAGCAGGTGCAGCGTGATGGCGCGCACGGGCAGCCCGAACAGGCGCGCCACGACGGAATGGCTCAGCTCGTGCACGAGGACCGAGGCGTACAGCAGCACGGCGTACGCGAACGCGACCAGGTAACTGGCCGGCCGGGCGACGGGCGGGCGTACGGTCGGCTCGAACATCACGGTGATCACGATCGCGATGACGAACCAGGTCGGCGAGACGTAGACGGGGATGCCGAAGGGCCGCCCCATGAGGATTCCCGGTCTGCCGGGACGATCGGCGCCGCGGGGCGCGCTGTCTGCCACGCCCCTGATGCTACGTGCCCGGCGGTTCGGCGGGGATGTGTCGGAGGGGTCCCCTAGGGTGGCGGGCATGGTGGCCCCCGACGTGAGTGTGTCCGTAGGCGGTGAGGTGGTCGGCTCGCTGTCGCCGTCGCGCGCCGGCGACTTCATGACGTGCCCGCTCCTCTACCGCTTCCGTGTGATCGACCGCATCCCCGAGCGCCCGAGCCCGGCCGCGGTGCGGGGCACGCTCGTGCACGCGGTCCTGGAGCGCCTGTTCGACATGCCCGCCGGCACCCGTACGCCCGCCGCGGCGCTGGAGCTGCTCGGCCCCGAGTGGGAGCGCCTGCTGGCCGAGGAGCCGGAGCTGACGTCCCTGTTCGACGACGAGCCGGACAGCGCGACCGCCAAGACCGAGTGGCTGGCCGAGGCGCGGACGATGGTCGAGCGGTACTTCACGCTGGAGGACCCCCGGCGGCTGGAGCCGGCGAGCCGCGAGCTGTACGTGGAGACGGTGCTGGAGTCCGGCCTGCAGTTGCGGGGCTACATCGACCGCGTGGACGTGGCGCCGACCGGCGACGTCCGGGTGGTGGACTACAAGACGGGCCGGGCGCCGCGTGCCGACTTCGAGGCGCGCGCGCTGTTCCAGATGAAGTTCTACGCGCTGGTGCTGTGGCGGCTGCGGGGAACGGTGCCGAGACTGCTCCAGCTGATGTATCTGGGCAACGGCGAGATCCTGCGCTACGCCCCGGACGAGGCCGACCTCCGCGCCACCGAACGCAAGGTCGAGGCCCTGTGGCAGGCCATCCGCCGCGCCATGGACACCGGGGTGTGGCGCGAACGCACCAGCCGCCTGTGCGACTGGTGCGACCACAAGTCCCGCTGCCCGTCCTTCGGCGGCGAACTCCCCCCGCTGCCCGAGATCCCGACTCCCCGCACGGCCACGCGCGCGGCGGAACCCCTCACCCCACGCGACACCCGCGACGACGTCTGACCGCCGGCGAGACGAGACCCGCCGCCTCTCACCGACCACGCCGTACACCCGGTCAGGCCGGGCGCACGGCCATGGGCCGCACAGCGGAAAGCCGTGCGCGACATGGCAGTACGGACGATGACCGTAGAGGTCATCGGCCGCACGTGAGACGGGGCGGGCCCCGACGCGAGACGGCCCGCATTACGCCGGTGTGTGCGGCGCGGCACAGCCGCAGCGGCGCGGGGTGGCCGAGCCGCAGCCGGGACACGAGGGACCGGTGCCGTCCCGTTCAAGGGCGGGGGCTTGTCGTCTGGCCCGTCTCAGACACGCCGGCCCGCGCGGGCCGGCGCCGGCCGCTTCGGAGCGTGTCCGGCTTGGGGTGGTTTTCGGCGCCGCTGCGGTGCTTGTCATCCCTGGCGCCCGGTGGGTCTCCTCCCTGGGGAGGAGGGCAGATCCACGCTCAGGATGGCACCGTTGCACCCCGTGCCGCCTAACGTGAAGGGATGTCAGAGGTGATCCGTCGTCGCCGGTCGTGGCTTGTGACGCATCCGTTGCTCGCGGATGTGCTCGTGGCCGCGTTCTTGGTGGTGGCCTACCTCCTGGCGATGGTCTTTCAGAACCCCCAGGACGTCGTCGGGCGCAACCCCGACGCGTTCGCCGCCGTCGTCGGCAGTGTCGCGGTTCTGTCGCTTTCCGTGCGGCGGCGGTTTCCCGTCGGGGTGCTCGGGTTCGTCGTCGTCGCCTGTGTCGTTCTCGCGGCGACCGGTTATGACTTCTCGCTCGGGCCCGCCCTCGCGTACCTCATCGCGCTCTACACCGTCGCGGCGCATCGGGGGCTCGCGACCAGCATGCCCGTCGGGTCGGCGGCGCTCGCGGTGTTCATCGGGCTGCTCGCCGCCGTCGGGTCCGACTTCTGGCAGGCGGCCAGTAACACGGTGCTGTTCGCCGGGATCTGGTGGCTGGGGCGGAGCCTGCGGTTGCGGCGGGCCTATCTCGATGAGCTGGAGGCTCGGGCGCAGCGGCTGGAGCGGGCGCGCGAGGCCGACGCTCGGGCCGCGCGTACGGAGGAGCGGTCGCGGATCGCGCGTGAGCTGCATGACGTCGTCGCGCATCATGTCAGTGTCATGACGGTGCAGGCCGGGGCCGCGCGGCGGATCCTGCACCGTGACCCGGAGTCCGTGCAGGACGCTCTGACCGCGATCGAGCAGATGGGGCGCACCGCGCTGGGTGAGATGCGGCGGCTCGTCGGGGTGTTGCGGACCGAGGCCGAGCCCGTACGCGGTGAGCTCGCGCCGCAGCCGGGTGTGCACGACGTGAGCCGGCTGGTCGATCAGCTCAGGGAGACCGGGCTGAAGGTGCAGCTGTGGATCGAGGGTGAGAGCCATTCGGTGTCGCCGGGTGTCGACCTGGCGGCGTTCCGGCTGGTGCAGGAGGCGTTGACGAACACGCTGAAGCACGCGGGCCCACAGGCGCGCGCCTGGGTCCGGATCGAGTACGCCGACCGGCAGCTCAAGGTCGAGGTGGAGGACGACGGCCGCGGGCTGGTGGCGGGGCTCGGCAGGCCCGGTGAGGCCAACGGTCATGGGTTGATGGGCATGCGCGAACGCGTGGCCCTCTATGGTGGCGATCTGCGGATCGGACCCCGCTCAGGTGGCGGTTTCGAGGTCCGCGCCCGTTTCCCGTTGGAGGTTCAGTGACGATCAGGGTGCTCCTCGTCGACGATCAGCCGCTGCTGCGCACCGGTTTCCGGCTGATCCTGGAGGGCGAGCCGGACATCGCGGTGGTCGGCGAGGCCGGTGACGGGGCGCGCGCGGTCGAGCTGACGCGGGCGCTGCTGCCCGAGGTCGTCCTGATGGACATCCGGATGCCCGGTGTGGACGGCATCGAGGCGACCCGGCGGATCGTGCGCGAGGAGGCCGCCTCCCACGACCCGCGCGTGCTGATCCTGACGACGTTCGACCTGGACGAGTACGTCGTGGAGGCCGTGCGCGCCGGCGCGAGCGGCTTCCTGCTCAAGGACGCTCCGCCGGAGGACCTGGTCACCGCGATCCGCATCGTGGCGGCGGGCGACGCGATCGTCGCGCCCAGCGTGACGCGGCGCCTGCTGGACCGGTTCGCGACGCGGCTGCCGTCCGTACGCGAGTCGGCGCCGCCCGCGCGGCTGCGTACGCTCACCGAGCGCGAGCTGGAGGTCCTGCGCCACGTGGCGCGCGGGCTGTCCAACGCCGAGATCGCGGCGCAGCTCGTCGTGAGCGAGACGACCATCAAGACCCACGTCGGCAACCTCCTGTCCAAGCTCGGGCTGCGCGACCGCGTGCAGGCCGTGGTGTTCGCGTACGAGACGGGTCTCATCCAGCCGGGCCAGGTTTAGTCCGTACGGAGGAGAGGGCTCCACCGCTGGGCGGATTCCAAGTCGGTCCACTTGGGCGAGAAGTCGCCCGATACGGGGACCTACGGTGATTCAGGAGATCACCGAACAGGAACGAGGAGCCCCCACCGTGACCAGCACCGCCCATTCGATGACCGATGGGCCGCCCCCGGAGACCTCGGCGCCCGCCGCGCGCGCCGACCGCATCTCGAAGATGTACGGCCGCGGCGACGCGCGGGTCGTCGCCCTCGACGAGGTGTCGGTCGACATGCCGCGCGGCCGTTTCACCGCCGTGATGGGCCCGTCGGGCTCGGGCAAGTCGACGCTCATGCACTGCATGGCCGGGCTGGACTCCGTCGACTCCGGCAAGGTCTTCGTCGGTGACGTCGAGGTGACCGGGCTGGACGACAAGCGCCTGACGCGGCTGCGGCGCGACCGCGTCGGCTTCGTGTTCCAGTCGTTCAACCTGGTGCCGACGCTGACGGCGCTGGAGAACATCACGCTGCCGGTCGACATCGCGGGCCGCAAGGTCGACCAGGAGTGGCTCGACACGGTCGTCGACACGATCGGCCTGCGCGAGCGGCTGAAGCACCGCCCGAGCGAGCTGTCCGGCGGGCAGCAGCAGCGTGTGGCGTGCGCCCGCGCCCTCGTCGGCCGCCCCGAGATCATCTTCGCGGACGAGCCGACCGGCAACCTCGACTCCCGCTCCGGCGCGGAGGTGCTGTCGTTCCTGCGCAACGCCGTGCGGGAGATGAACCAGACCGTCGTCATGGTGACCCACGACCCGGTCGCCGCCGCGTACGCAGACCTCGTGGTCTTCCTCGCCGACGGCCGCCTCGTCGACGAGATGGACGATCCGACGGCGGAGAAGGTCCTGGAGCGCATGAAGGGCTTCGAGCTGCCGGGGGTCGGCACCCCGTGATCCTGAAGGTCACCCTCCGCAACCTGGCCGCACACAAGATCCGTCTGGCGCTCACCGCGCTCGCGGTGATCCTCGGCGTGGCGTTCGTGGCGGGCACGCTCGTGTTCACCGACACGATGGGCCGCCAGTTCGACGACCTGTTCGCGCGTACCGGCAAGGGCATCTCGGTCCAGGTCCGCGCCAAGAAGGTCGTCACCCAGGGCGCTCAGGGCGGTGCGGCGGAGACGCCGACGGTCCCCGAGTCGCTGCTCACGACCGTGCGCCGCGTGCCCGGCGTCGCGAGCGCGCACGGCGACGTGTCCGGCTTCGCGGCGCTCGTCGGCTCCAATGGCAAGGTCGTCGGCGGCAACGGCCCGCCGCAGCTCGGCATCGAGGCCAGCCCCGCCGACAAGGACCACCCGCTGAAGGACGGCCGCGCGCCGCAGCGGGCCGGCGAGATCGCCGTCGACGCGAAGGCCGCGGACAAGGCCGGCTACAAGGTCGGCGACCACGCGCGCGTCCTCATCCAGGGCCCCGCGCAGTCGGTCACCGTCGTCGGGATCCTCGACTCCGGCAGCCTGATGGGCGCGACGGTCGTCGCGTTCGACGAGCAGACCGCGCAGCGGCTGCTGCTCAAGCCGGGCGCGTTCAGCTCGATCTCGATCGCCGCTCAGGGCGGCGTGACCGAGACGGCGCTGCGCGACCGGGTACGCCAGGTGCTGCCGTCCACCGGCTTCGAGGCCGTCACCGGCACGAAGGTCCGCGACGAGAACAAGAACGCGATCGCGCAGCTACTGACGTTCGTCCGGACGTTCCTGCTGGTCTTCGCGGTGATCTCGATCTTCGTCGGGGCGTTCATCATCTTCAACACGTTCTCGATGCTGGTCGCGCAGCGCTCGCGCGAGCTGGCGCTGCTCCGCGCGGTCGGCGCCTCGCGCAAGCAGGTCACCCGTGCCGTGCTGGGCGAGGCGATCGGCGTGGGCGTCGTCGGGTCCACCCTCGGCCTGGCCGCGGGCGTGGGGCTGGCGCTGCTGCTGCAGCAGATCTTCCGGTCCACCGGCGCCGACCTCGGCGGCGGGCTGACGTTCACCTACAAGCCCGTCCTGTGGTCCTACGTCGTCGGCATCGTCGTGACGGTGTCCGCCGCGTACTTCCCCGCGCGCCGCGCGGCCAAGGTGCCGCCGGTGGCGGCCATGCGCGACGACGTGGCGATGCCGCAGCGTTCCCTGCGGGTCCGGCTGATCGCCGGGTCCGCCGTGACGCTCGTGGGCGCGGTCCTGACCGGCGTGGGCCTCGGCGACGCGCCGATCGCGCTGCTGGGCGCCGGCGCGGCGCTCGTGTTCCTCGGCGTCGCACTCCTGGCGCCGGTCTTCAGCCGGCCGGTGGTCCGCGTGCTCGGCGCCGCCTTCCCGCGCCTGTTCCGCATGCCGGGCCGCCTCGCCCGGCAGAACGCCATGCGCAACCCGCGCCGTACGGCCGCGACCGCGTCCGCCCTGATGATCGGGCTCGCCCTCGTCAGCGCCATCAACGTCCTGAGCTCGTCGGCGAAGGCCTCGATCGACAAGGCCGTCGACGACACGTTCGCGGCCGACTACATGGTCACGCCGGCCTCGCCCGGGTTCAGCCCGGAGCAGCCGGCCCAGGCCGTACGCGGCGTGGCGGGCGTGGAGAAGGTCACCGAGACCTACGGTGGCGTGTTCAAGGTCGGGAAGGACCAGCAGTCGTTCCTGTCGACGCCGTCACCGGCGGACCTCGTGGAGGCGGCGAAGCTCAAGCTCGTGTCCGGCTCGCTCGACGTCGGCCGCGACGGCATGCTGCTCGACGAGCCGACCGCCACGTCGGCGCACCTGCGGACGGGCTCGGCGTTCACCGCGCGGTTCCCGGACGGCGGGTCCGAGACGGTGCGCGTGGCCGGCGTGTACGCGAAGAACCAGCTGCTGAGCGGCCGCGTCCTCGCGCTGCCCGCGCTCCAGGCGCACTCGGCCCACCCGGCCGGGACGAACCTGATGGTGAAGACCGCCAAGACCGACGCCTCGACGAAGAAGGCCATCGAGGGGGCGCTCGCCGCGTACCCGAACCTGAAGGTCCAGGACCAGTCGGACGTCAAGCAGGCCGCCCAGCAGGGCATCGACCAGATCGTCACCCTGCTGACGGTGCTGCTCGCCCTGTCGATCATCATCGCCGCGCTCGGCATCATCAACACCCTCGCCCTGTCGGTGATCGAGCGCACCCGCGAGATCGGCCTGCTGCGGGCCGTCGGCACCAGCCGCCGCCAGACGCGGCGGATGATCCGGCTGGAGTCCGTGGTGATCGCGGTGTTCGGCGCCCTGCTCGGCACCGTCATCGGGGTGCTGTTCGGAGTGGCGATGCAGCAGGCGCTGACCGACCAGGGCGTGAACGTCCTGAGCGTCCCGGTGCCGACGCTGGTGATCTACCTGGTGCTGTCGGCGATCATCGGGGTCGTCGCGGCGGCGTGGCCCGCGTGGCGGGCGTCCCGCATGGACGTCCTGCGGGCGATCACCGTCAACTGACCCGCGCGGGGCCCCGGACCCTCGTCCGGGGCCCTCAGCGGCGGCCCAGCGACGCCAGGTCGTACGTTCCGTACGCGGGGTGGACGTAGACGTTCGTCAGTGTCGGCGGCCGGTACACCACGGTCCGCTCGTCGACGAGGGGCAGGAAGGCGCCCGACGCCATCACCTTGCGGTCCGCGTCGGCCCACAGGTCGGCGCGCCGCGCCGGGTCGGTGGCCGTGAGCCCGCGGCGCAGGATCGAGTCCACGTCGGCGTCGTGGAGCTGCATCACGTTGCGGTCGTTGACCTTCACGGCCGCGCCGGTGATGGGCTTGAGGAACCCGTACGCGGTCGGCTGGTCGGTGGCCTGCGCGTCGATGACGAGGCCGAGGCCGTGGTCGCGTACGTACGAGGGCGAGCCCGCGGTGTTCCCCCACTTGTAGGCCGACAGCTCGCGTACGGTCACCGCGATGCCGACCTGGGCGAGCGAGCGGGTCAGCGCCCGTGCCGCGGCGATGTCCTCCGGATGGTCGGCGCGGACGGCGAGCACCGTCGCGAAGCCGCCCGGGTGGCCGCACGCGCGCAGTTCCGTACGGGCGCGCGCGAGGTCACGGACGTACGCGCCGGACCGCCGGTCGCCCTTCAGCGTCGGCGGCAGCACCGTGGTGGCGACGTCTCCCCCGGCCGGGCCTCCGTAGGCGTCCTGGACGGCCTTGTGGTCGGCGGCGTACTGCACGGCGAGGCGGCAGTGGACGTCGTCGAAGGGCTTCACGCCGGTGGGCAGCATCGCGTACCGCACCAGGCCGGTCAGCGGGTCGTCGGCGCGCGCCTTCAGCGTCGCCGAGGCGAGGATCCGGTCCCGCGCGGCCTGCTGGACCCCGGCGCCGGTCAGGTCGGCGTCGGCGGTGCCGTCGAGCAGCCGCGTGTCGACGTCGGCGGCGGGGATCCGCTCGGTGACCTCGATCCGGTCGGGCAGCGCCGCGCGGACCCGGTCGTCCTTCCAGTGCGGGTTCCGCACGAGGGTGAGGTCCTTGCCGACGGTGTGGTGCTCGAACTCGTACGGGCCGGTGGAGAGCGGGTGCCGCTCGTAGTCGAGGCGTGTGTCCTTCGCGGCCGGCACGGGCGCGGTCTGCGGGCTCGCGGCGAGCCGGTCGAAGTCGCCGGAGGGCTTCTTCAGGTGGAAGACGACCGTGCGGTCGTCGGGCGCCGTGACGCCGGTGAAGTGGTCGAGGTCCTTGTCGAGGTAGGGACCCCAGTACGTGCCGGTGAGCGCCTCGCGCAGGTCGCGGGGGCCGTCGGTGAGCTGTGCGGTGTAGCCGCTGCGCGCGACGGCGTACTTCACGTCGCGGGCGCGCACCGGGTCGCCGTTCTCGTACGCGGCGCCGGCGCGGAGCCGGTACGTCCAGGTCCGCCCGCCGTCGCTCGCCTTGCCGAGGCCCTCGGCGAGGTCGGGCACGACGCGCAGACCCTCCTGACCGGGCGCCGGGGCGTACGTCACGAGGGACCGCGCGTAGAGGCGCGCGAGGTCGGCGCCGTACGCGTAGCCGATGTTCCCCGGGTCGAGCGAGACGGGCGCGTCGGTCATCAGGAGCCGGAGCGTCCCGCCTCGCTTCGCGGAGGCGTGCACGACCTTCGCCGAGGCCTCGTCGAAGGTCGTGTCCTGCCGTGCCGGGCTTCGCCCGCCGCCGCATCCGGCCAGGGTCAGTGCGAGCAGCGTCGCGTACGCCGTGGTTCTACGTCTCACCCCTGAATCATTGCAATGAGTGCAGGATTGCACCAATTGCAGGAAGTGAGATGTTCACCACCTCGCGGTCAGGCGGTCCCCGCGGCCTTGGCGATCAGGTCCTCCGCGCCGGCCGGGGCGTTCTCCGGGAAGTGGCATGCGACCTGGTGGCCGGGGGCCAGCTCCACCATCGGCGGCTCGACCTTGCCGCAGACCTCCTGCGCCTTCCAGCACCGGGTGTGGAAGCGGCAGGCGGGCGGCGGGTTCAGCGGGCTGGGCACGTCGCCCTGGAGCCGGATCCGGTCACGGTTCCTGCGCTGCGTCGGGTCCGGGATCGGGACCGCGGACAGCAGCGCGACCGTGTACGGGTGCATCGGCGTCGTGTAGATGTCCTTGGCGTCGGACAGCTCCACCATCTTGCCGAGGTACATCACGCCGACCCGGTCGGAGATGTGCCGGACCACGGACAGGTCGTGGGCGATGACGACGTACGTCAGACCGAACTCGTCCTGCAGGTCCTCCAGCAGGTTGACGACCTGCGCCTGGATCGACACGTCGAGCGCCGACACGGGCTCGTCCGCCACGATGAGCTTCGGCCGCAGCGCGAGGGTGCGCGCGATGCCGATGCGCTGCCGCTGGCCGCCGGAGAACTCGTGCGGGTAGCGGTTGTAGTGCTCGGGGTTGAGCCCCACGGTGTCGAGCAGGTCCTGGACGGCCTTCTTGACGCCCGCCTCGGTCTCGACGTCCTGCAGCCGGTACGGCGCGCCGACGATCGAGCCGACCGTCTTGCGCGGGTTCAGCGACGAGTAGGGGTCCTGGAAGATCATCTGCATGTCGCGCCGCATCGGGCGCATCGTGCCCTGCGAGACGTGCGTGATGTCCTTGCCCTCGAACATGATCTTGCCGCCGGTCGGCTCGATCAGGCGCATGATCATCCGCCCGGTCGTGGTCTTGCCGCAGCCGGACTCGCCCACGATGCCGAGCGTCTCACCCGTGCGAACGGCGAAGTCGATGCCGTCGACCGCCTTGACCGCGCCGACCTGGCGCTTGAGGATCGCTCCGCGGGTGACCGGGAAGTGCTTCTGCAACCCGCTGACCTCGAGCAGGACCTCGCCCGGCTCGGCGGCCGGCCGTGTCTCCTCCACGACCGCGCTGTCGGGTGTCGTCAAGTGATTCTCCGATTCACTGGTCACAGCTTCGGCTGGATCTCTTCGGTCCAGAGGCGCTTGCGGTCGGACCGTCCGAGGTGGCAGGCGACCTTGTGCCCCGGAGCGACCTCGCGCAGCTCGGGCCGCTCGTTCTCGCTACGGCCGTCGTTCAGCTCCGCGAACGCGCAGCGCGGGCTGAACGCGCAGCCCTGCGGCACGTTGATGAGGCTGGGCGGGCTGCCCTTGATCGGCAGCAGCCGGTCCGTGCGGTCGCGGTCCAGGCGCGGCATCGAGCCGAGCAGGCCCCAGGTGTAGGGGTGCTCGGGCTCGGCGAAGATCTCCTCCACCGCGCCGTACTCCACGCAGCGCCCGCCGTACATCACGAGGATGTCGTCGGACAGCTCCGCGACCACGCCGAGGTCGTGGGTGATGATGATGACCGCGGAGTTGAACTCCTGCTGCAGGTCGCGGATGAGGTCCAGGATCTGCGCCTGCACCGTCACGTCGAGCGCCGTGGTGGGCTCGTCGGCGATCAGCAGCTCCGGGTCGCACGACAGCGACATCGCGATCATCGCGCGCTGCCGCATGCCGCCGGAGAACTGGTGCGGGTAGTCGTCGACCCGCTTGTCCGGCTGCGGGATGCCGACGCGGTCCAGCATGTCGATGGCGTGCTTGCGCGCCACCTGCTTGGAGACCTCGTTGTGCAGGCGGTACGCCTCGATGATCTGCGCGCCGATCGTGTAGAACGGGTGCATCGAGGACAGCGGGTCCTGGAAGATCATCGAGACCTTGCGGCCGCGCATCCGGCGTACGTCCTCCGGCGACGCCCCGACGATCTCGTGGCCGTCCAGCCAGATCTCGCCCGACACGCGCGCGTTCCGCCGGTTGTGCAGGCCGAGCAGCCCGAGGCTGGTGACGCTCTTGCCCGACCCGGACTCCCCGACGATGCCGAGCGTACGGCCGCGTTCGAGGCCGAACGACAGGCCGTCGACGGACTTGACCAGACCGTCGTCGGTCGGGAAGTGGATCTTCAGGTCCCGTACCTCGAGGAAGGAGGTCGGCGGCTGGACGGACGCGTCCTTGGTCGTCTCCTTGCTCATGACAGCCTCACCCTCGGGTCGATCACCGCGTACAGGACGTCCACGACGAGGTTGGCCAGCACGATGAAGAAGGCGCCGATCATCACCACGCCGAGCACACGCGGCAGGTCGTTGTTGTTGATCGAGTCGATGGCGAACTTGCCCAGCCCCGGAAGGGAGAAGGTCCCCTCGGTCAGCACCGCGCCGCCCAGCAGGGTGCCGAGGTCGATGCCGAAGATCGTGAGGACCGGGGTGAGCGTCGCGCGCAGCGCGTGCCGCGTGATCACGACGCGTTCGGGGAGGCCCTTCGCCCGCGCGGTGCGGATGTAGTCCTCCCCCATCGTCTCGAGCATTCCCGCCCGTGTCAGGCGCGCGTAGAGCGCGGCCTGAAGGAAGGCGAGGGTCACCCAGGGAAGGACGAGGTTGGACGCCCACGTGATCGGGTTCTGCGTGAGCCCCACGTAGGTCCCGGCGCCGGGGAACCACTGGAGGTTGTCGCGGAAGATCGCCAGCGACAGGAGCCCGGTGAAGAAGATCGGCAGTGACACGCCCGCGAGGGCGATGCCCATCGACAGCCGGTCGACCGCGCTGCCCCGCTTGAGCGCGGAGACCACGCCGGTCGTCACGCCGAACAGCAGCCAGATGATGGCCGCGCCGCCGGCCAGCGACAGGGTCACCGGCATGCGGTCGAGCAGGTCCGGCCAGACGGGGGTCTGGTTGATGAAGGAGTAGCCGAAGCACGGCGGCCCGCAGTACACCTTCGAAGGACCGAAGTTGTAGTGCGCCCCGACGATGATGCCCTTGATGAAGTTCCAGTACTGGATGACCAGTGGCTTGTTCAGGCCGAGCCGGATCTCCACCTCGTGGATCGCCTGGGGACCGGCGCTCTTGCCCACGTAGCGTGAGGCGAGATCCGCGCTGCTGGCGCCGGTCAGCCTGGGTACGAGGAAGAAGATCGCGAACGTCACCATGCTCACGATGATGAGCAACGCCACGGCGGCGACCAGGCGCCGGATGAGGAAGTTGACCACAGTGCGTGGCTGCGGTGGCCGGCGGGCGGGTTCACCGCCCGCCGGCCACCGATGCCTTCACCTGCCTTCTATGAAACGGGGGCTGCTACTTCACGCCCAGGTTCGCGTAGTCGTACAGGCCGTTGAGGCCCTGGTTCACATACGCGTTCTTCAGGGTGGTGGGGCGGTAGAGCAGGCCCTTCACGTCGAGGAACGGCACGATGTAGGCGTCGTCCATGACCTTGGCGTCGATCTGGGACCAGATCGCGTTACGCGCGTTGAGGTCACCGGTGACCGTCGCCTTGTCGATGAGCTGGTCGACGGCGGGGTCCTTGACGCCCAGGTTCGTGTTACCCGCGGTGCGGATGACGCGGCTGTCGACGATCTGGGACAGGTAGCCGAAGCCCTCCGGCCAGTCGGCGCCCCACGCCATCATCATCAGGCCGAGGCCGTTCTTCTTCACGTAGTCCGGCTTGCCGGCGTACAGCTTGAAGTAGTCGCCCTGGGGGAACTTCTTGATCTCGGCCTTGATGCCGACCTTGGCGAGACCCTGCTGCATCGCGAGAGCGGCGTTGACCTCCTTGGGCCGCTCGGTGCGAGCCGACAGGACGGTGCTGAAGCCGTTCGGCTTGCCGCACTGCTGGAGCTCGGCCTTGGCCTTGGCGACGTCGCCGTGGTTGCCCGCACCGGAGGGGTACGGGTTCATGTCCTTGTTGCCCGGGATCAGCGGCATCATCAGGTGCGTCGCCACGTCGCCACCGGTCAGCGGGCCGCCCATGGCGGTCTGCATGGCCGTCTTGTCGGTGGCGTACTCCACCGCGCGGCGGCAGTGGACGTTGTCGAACGGCGCGACGTCACTGGAGATCGCGGTGTACCAGAGGCGCGCGGTCGGCGCGGCGTCCGCGTTCTTCTTCTGCGTCGGGTTCGACTGGATGCGGGCGGCGGCGGCCGCCTGGACACCCGTGCCGGCGACGTCGACGTCGAGCGAGCCGGCCAGCAGGCGGTTGTCGATGTCATCGGCGTTGACGCCGATCTGCACCTCGACGCGGTCCGGGAGCTGCTTGCGGTTCGGGTCGGTGCTCGGGTCCCAGTTCGTGTTGCGGACCAGCGCCATCGACTTGCCCGGCGTGTAGTTCTCGAACTTGTACGGGCCCGTGGAGACCACGTGCGACTTGTAGCCCGCGCCCGTGTCCTTCGCCTGCGGCACCGGCATGGTGGAGGGCAGCATCGCGAAGTAGTCGAAGGCGGCGAACGCCTTCTTCAGGTGGAAGATGATCGTGCTGTCGTCCGGCGTCTCGACCGCCTTCAGACCCAGCTTCCCGGGCGTCTTGTCCTTGTAGGGCGTGGTGTAGCCCTGAAGGTCGAGGTAGTCGTTGAAGTACGTCGGCCCGTTCGGGAAGACGTTCTTGTCCAGCGACCGCTCGACGTCGTACTTGATGTCCTGGGCGCGCACCGGGGTGCCGTCCTCGAACTTCACGCCCGGCTTGAGCTTGTAGGTCCAGGTCTTGAAGTCCGCGCTGTGCTCGCCCATGCCCTGCGCCAGGTCGGGGGTGAGCTGCAGGCCGTCCTTGCCCGGGACGGACTTGAACGTCACGAGGGTCCGGCCGTAGAGGCGGGAAAAGTCCCAGGAGTACGCGTAGTACGTGTCCGCCGGGTCGACGTTGTCCCAGTCGCCGGAGTTGGCGAAGCGAAGGGTGCCACCGGTCTTGGTGGACGCGTTGACGACACCGGTCATCGCGGCGTTGAAGGTACCGTTCCCACCCCCGCCACCGGTGGAGCCGCCTGTGCCTCCGCAGGCGGACAGGGCGAGGGCCACAACGGCACCCGTCGCCACCAGAGGGATCATTCTCCTCATTTGGTTACATTCCTCCTTCAGGAACGAACGCCGAAACGACGATCGGTACAGCTGTCATCAGCGGGCACGTGGGTCGAGCGCGTCACGGAGACCGTCACCGAAGAGGTTGAAGGCCAGAACCGTCACGAAGATCGCCAGACCGGGGATGATCATGAACCAGGGGTCGACCGAGTAGATCGGGACCGCCTGGGCGAGCATGCCGCCCCAGGTCGGGGTGGGCTCGTTGACGCCGACTCCGAGGTACGACAGCGCCGCCTCGAACAGGATGTTCGTGGGGATGAGCAGCGTGGAGTACACCAGGAGCGGCGCGATGAGATTCGGGAGCAGCTCGCGGAACAGGATGTAAGGCGCACGCGCCCCCATCGACCGTGCGGCGTCGACGAACTCCCGCTCGCGCAGGGAGAGCGTCTGCCCTCGGATGATGCGGCCGATGTAGGCCCAGTTGAAGAAGCCGATGATGAAGATCAGCAGACCGATGCGAAGGCCGTTGCCCTCCAGCCCGAACACCTTGCCCTGCACGACGCCGGCGAGCGCGATGGCGAACAGCAGGATGGGGAAGGCGAGGAAGACGTCCATGGCGCGGGCGATGATCGTGTCGACCCAGCCGCCGAAGTAGCCGGCGATGATGCCGAGGACCGCCCCGATGACCACCGAGAGCATCGTGGCCAGGAAGGCGATCAGCAGCGAGATGCGGGCGCCGTAGACGATCCGGCTGAAGATGTCGCGCCCGTTGGTGGGCTCGATGCCCAGCGGGAAGTCGCCGCTGATGCCCGAGTGCCAGGGCCCGTGCAGCGGGCGCTGGAGGTTCGGGTCGATGAGGTCCTGGTGGAACTCGCTGGTCGGGTGCCCGAACCAGGAGGTCAGCAGCGGAGCCGCGATCGCCATGATGATCAGCAGGAGAACGACGACGCCGCCCGACATGGCGACCTTGTCGCGGCGGAGCCGCATCCATGCGATCTGCCCGAGAGAGCGGCCTTCGACCTTCGGGCCGGACCCCGCGAGAACCGCTTCCGAAGCTGCCTCGACCTCGGATCCGGAGACCTCGATCGGTGCGGTCACTACAGGTACCTCCCACGCTCGGCAGCGTTGCCGTCAAGGGACCGCCGGACGCTCCGCACGCGGACACCGGGCTACATCAGTCCACAAATCAGTCCATTGGAGAGGGAACCTACCTCTCACCGGATGACTCTCATGCCCGGGAGGAGCCCAGCGCTAGTACCCGTGTCTCGATTGTGATCTCGTCGTCATCAAGCCAACACGTGATGTCACGAAGCCGTGAGCAGTCACCTGCGCAGCGTCACTGCACGATTGCGTATCCGCAGGTCAGCTAATTCCGCGATTCTTGAGAATCTTCTCGATCTCCGCGAGGTCCGGGTCACCGGAGGGCTTGGACGGCTCGACCGCCGCCGTGGGCGCGGCCCCGGCCCGCGCGGCCTTCCGCTCGGACTTGCGCCCCTCCGGAACCTCCTCGCCCCCGCTCTTGCGCAACATCGCGCCGGAGGTCACATAGAGGAGCGCGCCGACCCCGAACAGCGCGACGCCGACCCACTTGACCGGGCTGAAGACCAGGTCGGACAGGAACTTCGTCAGGCCCGTGAGGTAGAGGGCCAGCGGGACCGTCGACCACGCGGTGCCGCGCATGCCCGAGGCGAGACCGCGCTTGCGGTAGGCCGTCCAGCTTCCGAACAGGCCCACGCCGGTGACGATGAGGGTGATGGTGAAAAGCACGAAATCACTCACTGCCTGGTCCCCGCTTTCCTACGACGGCTTCCATGATGACACGTTATGACTCGATACGACCTCCTTCCTCGGGACGGTCAGCGCTACTCCCCCGGCATGACCCCGTCGACGAGAGCCTGCCCCAGCGGCGTACGCCGGTAGCGCACCTCACCGCCGTGCCGCCGCTTGGCGACCAGGCCCGCGCCGTGCAGCGCGGACAGGTGCGCCGAGACGGTCGGGCGCCCGACGCCGTGGCGTCCCGCGAGCGTGGCCGTGGACGCCGGCTCCTCCAGGCCCGACAGCAGCAGGGCCCGCGTACGGCCGAGGAGACGGCCCAGCGCCGCCGGAGCCGCCGCCCGGCCGCTGAGAAGCTCCCCGATGCCCCGCGCCGGATAGATCAAGGTCGGCTGCCACGGCCGGTCCAGAACGGCCGCCACACCGGGCCACACGAACGCGCTCGGCATCAGGATGAGCCCGCCGCCGCCGAGCTCGAACCGCTCGTCGCGGCCGGGCTCCAGGACGATCGTGTCGCCGGCCCACCGGATCCGCTCGTTGAGGCCGCCGATGACGTACCCGAGCCCGTGGGAGGCCAGTAGCCGCGACCGGTAGCCGACGTCGGCGTCGATCAGCTCGCGCACGCGAGGCCACCAGGGCAGCACGAGCCGGTGCCAGGCCTCCTCAAGCTGGTCCGCGAGGCGGTCGCGCGCGGCGAGCGGGTCGGCGAGCATCGCGCCGAGGACGACGGTGGCGCCGGGGGCGGCGGACCCGACCCTGACCACTCTCCGTAGTTCCTCCACGACCCGGTCCGCCGACGTCGCGCGGACCACGTCGAGCTGGTCCTCGATGCGCGGAGCGGCCTCGCGCGGAGGCGGGCTGAGGAACCCCGGCAGGTAGCCGCGCGAGGCCTGGACGGCGAGCAGCTCAGGTGCGGGGCGGCGGTCGCGCACCGCCTCCCACCAGGGCCGGAGGTACGGGCGCGGCCGCATGTCGACGAACGTGCGCGCGGCGTTGAGCGTCTCCCAGATCGGCGAGAAGGCGAACCGGCAGCGCAGCAGATCGGCGCTGCCCGCGACCAGTCGGGTCGTTCCCATGTGTTCGCTCCTGAACGAATCTCTCGCGGGTCAGGATACGGTCACGTCACCGTCAATGCCGTGACCCCTACCGACCACGCCGTACCGGGACGTTTTCGCGACCCACTCGCGTCATCGGAGTTTCGCGCGCTGTTCGGCGCCTTCACGGTCTCGATGCCGGGGTCCAGTGTCGCGGGGCTGGCCCTGACCGTCCTCGTGTACCGGCAGACGACGTCCGCCCTGCTGTCGTCGCTGACGTTCACGATGACGCTCGTCCCGTACCTGTTCGGCGGGACCCTCCTGTCCGGGCTGATCGACCGCCAGTCACCACGGCGGCTGCTCGTGGCCTGCGACGTCGTGAGCGCGGCCCTCGTCGCGCTGATGGTGCTGCCGGCGACCCCGTTACCGGCACTGTTCGTCCTGCTCTTCGGCGTGAGCGTGCTCGCGCCGCTGTCGGCGGGGTCTCGCGGTGCCCTGCTGCCCGAGATCCTGCCTCCCCACGCCGTCCTGCCGGGCCGCTCGCTGATCCGGATGGTGTCCCAGGGCGCGCAGATCGCCGGGTACGCCGCGGGCGGCGGGCTGCTCGCGGTGATGTCGCCCCGCGGGGTGCTGGCCGTCGAGGTGGGGACTTTCCTCGCCTCCGCCCTGGTGCTGCGGGTGTTCCTGAAGGCGCGTCCGGCCCGCGGCCGGAACGCCCCGGCCTCGCTCGCGAGCGACTCTCTGCGCGGCGTCGGCGAGATCATGCGCAACGGCCCGCTCTGCCGGGTGCTGCTCCTGGGCTGGCTGACGGCGTTCCTGGTGGTCGCCCCCGAGGCGCTCGCCGCGCCGGCGGTCGCCGAGCGCGGGCAGCCCGGATCGGCCGCCGGCTGGTGGCTGGCGGCGGTGCCGGTGGGCACGGTCCTCGGCGAGCTGGCGGGCATCTGGCTGATCCCGGCCACCTGGCGGGCGCGCCTCACGGCACCGCTCATCGTCGGCGGGTTCGCCCCCCTCATGATCTTCTTCCTGCATCCCGGGATCATCACCTCGCTGGTGCTCCTCGGAATCTGCGGGGCCTTCGGCGTCTACATGCTCGGCCTGGACCAGCTGTTCCTCGACGTCACACCGCCGGAGCTGCTCGGGCGTACCTACGCCGTGAACACCTCGGGGCTGATGGTCACCCAGGGCGTGGGCTTCGCGATGGCCGGCGCGCTCGGGGAGTTCGTGTCACCCGACATGGTGATCACCCTCGCGGGCGCGGCCGGTCTGGTGCCCGTGGCGGTGCTGTCCGGGCCGGGACGGGCGAGGCGCAGGCGGCCCGCCGGGCGTACGTCAGTGGTGGCCCGCGATGAGGGAGCGGAGCCGGGCCAGGTCGACGTCGCGCAGTGAGCCGGTGACCGTACGGCCCGGCGCCTCGGGGATCGGCACGACGCTGGGCACCGCGACCACGTGACAGCCGGCCGCGGTGGCGCTGGCCGTGCCGTTCGGGGAGTCCTCCAGCGCGACGCAGCGGCGCGGGTCCGCGCCCAGGAGCCGCGCGGCCTTGAGGTACGGCTCGGGGTCCGGCTTGGTGCGGGTGACCTCGTCGCCGGCGACCGTGACGGTGAAGCGGTCGCGGCCGATCCCGTCCAGGGCGTACTCCATCAGGTCGCGGTGCGTGGAGGACACCAGGGCCGAGGGCACCCCGGCCTCGCGGACCTCGTCGAGCAGCTCCTTGGCGCCGGGCATCATCGGGACGTTGGCCCGCAGCCGGTCGGCCATGCCGTCGAGCAGCCTGCGCGCGATCTCCTCGGGCGGCGCGACCGGGCCCGTCAGGTCGAGCATGTAGGCGACCGTACGGTCGATCGAGCCGCCGACGAGCGACTCCTGGTGCTCGGGTCCCCACGTGCCGCCGAGCCAGGCCACGATCTCGGCCTCGGTCTCGAACCAGAGCCGTTCGGAGTCCACGAGCAGCCCGTCCATGTCGAACAGGACCGCCTCGAGCACCTGCACCGCCTCCTCCTCGATCGCCGGAGGACGAGACTACGCGAAGGCCCCACCGGGCCGAAACGCCCGGCGGGGCCTGTTCACCGCCTGGTCAGACGCTCAGGTGTTGAAGTACTTCGCCTCGGGGTGGTGGATGACGATCGCGTCGGTGGACTGCTCGGGGGCGAGCTGGAACTCCTCCGACAGGGTGACGCCGACGCGCTCCGGCTTCAGGAGCTCGACGATCTTGGCGCGGTCCTCCAGGTCGGGGCAGGCGCCGTAGCCGAGCGAGAACCGCGCGCCGCGGTAGCCGAGCTTGAAGAACTCCTCGATGTCGTCGGCGTCCTCACCGCCGAACCCGAGCTCGGAGCGCACCCGCGTGTGCCAGTACTCGGCCAGCGCCTCGGCGAGCTGCACCGAAAGGCCGTGCAGCTCCAGGTAGTCGCGGTAGGAGTTCTTCTCGAACAGCTCCTGCGTGGTCTCGCTGACCTTGTTGCCGACCGTGACGAGCTGGAAGCCGATCACGTCGGTCTCCCCCGACTCGCGCGGCCGGAAGAAGTCGGCGAGGCACAGGTGCCGGTCGCGCCGCTGCCGGGGGAAGGTGAACCGGGTGCGCTCGGCGCCGTCTTCGTGCAGGACCACGACGTCGTCGCCTTCGCTGACGCACGGGAAGTAGCCGTACACGATGCCGGCCTCGACGAGGCCGTCGGTCTGGATGCGGTCGAGCCACATCCGCATGCGCGGACGGCCCTCGGTCTCGATGAGCTCCTCGTACGTCGGCCCCTCACCGCCGCGCGCCGCCTTCAGGCCCCACTGGCCCATGAAGGTGGCACGCTCGTCGAGGTAGGCGGCGTACTCGGCCATCGGGATGCCCTTGACGACCCGGTCGCCCCAGAACGGCGGCGTCGGGACCTTGTTGTCCATGGACACGTCGGACCGCTTGGGCATGTCCTCCGGCTCGGTCACCTGGAGCTTGGCGCCGGTCTTGACGCGCCGCTCGCGCAGCGCCGGCAGCTTCGCGCCCTTCTCACCGCGCTTGACGGCCATCATGGCGTCCATCAGCCGCAGGCCCTCGAAGGCGTCGCGCGCGTACCGGACCTCGCCCTCGAACAGGCCCGCGAGGTCCTGCTCGACGTACGCGCGGGTCAGCGCCGCGCCGCCGAGCAGCACGGGCCAGCGTTCGGCGAACCCGCGGGAGTTCAGCTCCTCGAGGTTCTCCTTCATGATCACGGTGGACTTCACCAGCAGGCCGGACATGCCGATGACGTCGACGCGGTTGTCCGTCGCGGCCTCGAGGATCGCCGACATCGGCTGCTTGATGCCGAGGTTGATCACGTCGTAGCCGTTGTTGGACAGGATGATGTCGACGAGGTTCTTGCCGATGTCGTGGACGTCGCCCTTGACGGTGGCGAGCACGATACGGCCCTTGCCGTCCTCGTCGGTCTTCTCCATGTGCGGCTCGAGGTAGGCGACCGCGGTCTTCATCACCTCGGCCGACTGCAGCACGAACGGCAGCTGCATCTCGCCGGAGCCGAACAGCTCGCCGACGACCTTCATGCCGTCGAGCAGCACCTCATTGACGATCTCCAGCGCGGGCCGCTGGCTCAGTGCCTCATCGAGGTCGGAGCTCAGGCCGTCGAGCTCGCCGTCGATGATGCGGCGCTTCAGCCGCTCCCACAGCGGCAGGCCCAGCAGCTCCTCGGCGCGCGCCGCGCGCAGCGAACTCGCGTCGACGCCCTCGAACAGCTCCAGGAACCTCTGCAGGGGGTCATAGCCGTCACGGCGCCGGTCGTAGATCATGTCCATCGCGACCTGGCGCTGGTCGTCGGGGATGCGCGCCACCGGGAGGATCTTGGAGGCGTGCACGATCGCCGAGTCGAGCCCGGCGTTGGCGCACTCGTTGAGGAAGACCGAGTTGAGCACCATGCGGGCGGCGGGGTTCAGCCCGAAGCTGACGTTGGACAGGCCGAGCGTGGTCTGCACCGCCGGGTAGCGCCGCTTCAGGCCGCGGATCGCCTCGATCGTCTCGCGGGCGTCGCCGCGTGACTCCTCCAGGCCCGTGCCGATCGTGAAGGTGAGGGTGTCGACGATGATGTCGTGGACCTTCATCCCCCACTTCTCGACGAGGTCGTCGATGGTGCGGGCGGCGATGGCGACCTTGCGCTCGGCCGTACGGGCCTGGCCCTCCTCGTCGATGCACATCACGACCACGGCCGCGCCGTGCTCCTTGATGACCGGCATGACGCGGGCGAAGCGGGACTCCGGGCCGTCGCCGTCCTCGTAGTTCACCGAGTTGATCACCGAGCGGCCGCCGACCATCTCCAGGCCGGCCTGGATCACGGCCGGCTCGGTGGAGTCGAGGACCAGCGGGAGGGTGGAGGACGTCGCGAAGCGGAACGCGATCTCCTTCATGTCCTCGACGCCGTCGCGGCCGACGTAGTCGACGCAGACGTCGAGCATGTGCGCGCCGTCGCGGGCCTGGTCACGTGCGATCTTGACGCAGTCGTCCCAGCGGCGCTCCAGCATGGCCTCGCGGAACGCCTTGGAGCCGTTGGCGTTGGTGCGCTCGCCGATCGCCAGGTAGGAGGTGTCCTGCCGGAACGGCACGTGCTGGTAGAGGGAGGAGCCGCCGGCCTCCGGGCGCGGCCTGCGGGCCTTGACCTCGCGGCCGCGTACGCGCTCGACGACCTGGCGCATGTGCTCCGGCGTGGTGCCACAGCACCCGCCGACCAGGGACAGGCCGAACTCGCGGGTGAAGGTGTCGTGGGCGTCGGCGAGCTCCTCCGGCGAGAGGGGGTACCGCGCGCCGTCGGAGGTCAGCTCGGGCAGGCCCGCGTTGGGCATGCAGGACAGGCCCAGGTCGGCGTGCCGGGCGAGGTAGCGCAGGTGCTCGCTCATCTCGGCCGGGCCGGTCGCGCAGTTGAGGCCGATCAGGTCCAGGTCGAGGGGCCGCAGCGCGGTCAGCGCGGCGCCGATCTCCGAGCCGAGCAGCATCGCGCCGTTCTGCTCGATGGTGACCTGGCCGATCAGCACGGTCCCGCTGCCGGCCTTGGCGATCGCCCGCTTCGCGCCGATGATCGCGGCCTTCGCCTGGAGGAGGTCCTGGCAGGTCTCGATGATCAGGCCGTCGGAGCCACCGGCGATCAGCCCGGCGGCGTTGCGCTCGTACGCGTCGCGCAGCACGGCGAACGGCACGTGGCCGAGGGTCGGCAGCTTGGTGCCCGGGCCCATGGAACCCAGGACCCATCGGGGGCGGTCCGGGGTCGACAGCTCGTCGGCGACCTCGCGGGCGATTCGCGCCCCGGCCTCGGAGAACTCCTCGATCCGCTCGGTGATGTCGTATTCGCCGAGATTGGCGAGGTTGGCCCCGAAGGTGTTGGTCTCCACACAGTCGACGCCGGCGGCGAAGTACTCCTCGTGGACGCCGCGGACGATGTCGGGCCTGGTGACGTTCAGGACCTCGTTGCAGCCTTCGTGCCCCTCGAAGTCATCAAGGGTGGGACCGGCCGCCTGGAGCATCGTCCCCATGCCCCCATCGGCCACGACGACGCGATCACGGAGGGCCTGACGAAGTGTCTCTGGAGTCGCGCTCATGGTTGAACAGCCTATCTGGGGGCCTGTTAGGCGATGACTTAAGAGCGAGATCATCGCGACAGCGGGTGATGGATGTCTCGTCCCGGCGCGTTCCGTAACCAGTAGCGTTCTTATGCGTTGTCACATGGCGACATCACAAGGGTTCATCGCCAGAAGGAGTTCCCGTGGCCTCATACCGCACCGTCCTCGTCGGCACCGATGGCTCCGCCACCTCGTTCCGCGCCGTCGAGTCGGCCGCACGGCTCGCCGCCGACGCGGGCGCCAAGCTCGTCCTCGCCTGCGCCTACCACTCCATGTCCGACCGCGAGCGCAGCCAGGCCGCCGACCGGCTCGGCGACCTCGCGTACAAGGTCGAGGGCTCGACCCCCGCCGACGACGCCCTCCGCTCGGCCCGCGAACACGCCGTACGCGCGGGTGCCGGCGACATCGAGCAGGTCGCCGTCGAGGGCGACGCCGTCGACACCCTGCTGAAGCTCGCCGGCGAGCACGACGTCGACCTCATCGTGATCGGCAACCGGGGCCTCAACAGCCTCGCCGGCCGCCTGCTGGGCTCGGTGCCCGCGAACCTGTCCCACCGCGCCTCCTGCGACGTGCTGATCGTCCGCACGACCGACGGCAAGTGACCAGTAATTGATCTTGAAGGGGCGGTGAGGCGTCCACAGGACATAGGCTGGACACGTCGTTGCGCATATGGACGCGGGGAGGTAGAGCGTGGTCGAGCTCGACGATGTGCCCGAGCTCGTCGACCCAGTGGTGATCGCCGCCTTCGAAGGGTGGAACGACGCCGGCGAGGCGGCGAGCGGGGTCATCCAGCATCTCGAGGACGGCTGGAGCGCCACCCCCCTCGCGGCTCTGGACCCCGACGACTACTACGACTTCCAGGTCACGCGCCCCACCGTCGAGATGGTAGACGGCGAGACCCGGCACATCAGCTGGCCGACGACACGGCTGTCGCTGGCCAAGCTGCCGGGTTCCGGCCGTGACGTCGTGCTGATCCACGGCATCGAGCCGAACATGCGCTGGCGGTCGTTCTGCCAGGACCTCATCGGCATCATGATGGAGCTCGGCGCCGAGACGGCCGTCCTTCTCGGCGCCCTCCTGGCCGACGCGCCGCACACCCGGCCCGTGCCCGTGACCGCGGCGTCCTCCGACTCCGGCCTGACGACGCGCCTCCAGCTCGAACCCGCGCGCTACGAGGGCCCGACCGGCATCCTCGGCGTGCTGCAGGACGCCTGCTCGACCGCGGGCATGGAGACGGTGTCCCTGTGGGCCGCGGTCCCGCACTACGTCGCGCAGCCGCCGTCGCCCAAGGCGACCCTCGCCCTGCTGCGCTGGGTCGAGGACCTCCTCGACGTGTCCGTGCCGCTGGGCGACCTGCCCGAGCAGGCGCGCGCGTGGGAGCGCGGCGTCAACGAGCTGGCCGAACAGGACACCGAGGTCGCCGAGTACGTCCGCGCCCTTGAGGAGCAGAAGGACGCCACCGAGCTCCCCGAGGCCACCGGCGACGCGATCGCCCGCGACTTCGAGCGATACCTGCGCCGCCGGGGCGACTCCGACTAGTGCTCTAGAGGGCGATTGCTCTAGAGGGCGATGCCGAGAAGGGCGTCGACGGCGGTGCGGACCAGCGCCGGGCCGGCGTGCTCCTTCTCCCGATCCTCCACCGAGACGCTCAGCGCGCGGTCGGCCCAGCGGTCGACGGCGGCGATCGCCGACGGCGCGTCCAGGTCGTCGGCGAGGTGGGTCCGCAGCGCCGCGACGGTCTCCTCGACCGGCGGCGACGCGGGCAGCAGCACGGCCTCCCGCCAGCGCGCCAGGCGCGCCTCGGCCCGGGGCAGGTCGTCGGCGGTCCACTCCCAGTCGGAGCGGTAGTGGTGGGCGAGCAGCGCGAGCCGGATCGCCATCGGGTCGGCGCCGCCGGCCCGCAGCCGCGACACGAAGACCAGGTTGCCGCGCGACTTCGACATCTTCTCGCCGTCGAGAGCGACCATGCCCGCGTGGACGTACGCCTTGGCGTGCGGACGCTCGCCGGTGGCGACCTCGGCGTGCGAGGCGCTCATCTCGTGGTGCGGGAAGACGAGGTCGGAGCCGCCGCCCTCGATGTCGAAGGACATGCCGAGGTAGCGGACCGAGATCGCCGAGCACTCGACGTGCCAGCCGGGGCGGCCCGGCCCGAACGGGGAGTCCCAGGAGGGCTCTCCGGGGCGCGCGGCCTGCCACAGCAGGGCGTCGAGGGGGTCCTTCTTGCCCTTGCGCCCGGGATCGCCGCCGCGCTCGCCGAACAACGGCAGCATCTGCTCCGGGCTCAGGCCGCTCACCGAGCCGAAGCCCGGGTCGGCGGAGACCGGGAAGTAGATGTCGCCGTCGATCTCGTACGTCGCTCCCCTGGAGCGCAGCGTCTCGATGAACTCGGCGATGAGGGGGATCGACTCGACGGCGCCGGCGTACTCGCGCGGCGGCAGGATCCGCAGCGCGGTCATGTCCTCGCGGAACAGGTCGATCTCGCGCGCGGCCAGCTCGCGCCAGTCGTCGCCGGTGTCGTTGGCGCGCTCCAGCAGCGGGTCGTCGACGTCGGTGGTGTTCTGGACGTAGTCGACCTCGTGACCGGCGTCGCGCCACACGCGGTTCACCAGGTCGAACGCCAGGTAGGTCGCCGCGTGCCCGAGATGGGTCGCGTCGTACGGCGTGATGCCGCAGACGTACATCCGCGCGGTCGGGCCCGGGTCGACGGGGCGCAGGGCACCCGCGGCCGAGTCATGGACGTTCAGTCGCTGTTCCGGGAGGGGCAGGCCGTGTCCGGCCAGGCCGGGGACCTCGGGGGCAGGCCACGATCGCATACCCCGCAGCCTATCCACGCCCGGAACGGGCATTGGACGGGGCTCCCGCGCACCGCGGGTCATCCGAGGGTAAAGAGTCAGGCCTCTACGGCGCGGATCACCGCCCGCGCCACGGCCGATGTGCGAGCGTGGGTCCGCTCCTCCCATCCCCGAACCACCGCCGGGACTCCCGCAGACAGTGTCGAAACACCGGAGACGCCCGACCCGCCGCCGCCCGGGCGCCGCGGGCCTCTCGGTGTGGGCCGGCACGCTCGTGCTGGCGCTGGGCGGCGCGTACTTCTCCCTGAACGTCGGCGTGCACCACGGCTCCGCCGCGACGAGGGGCGTCGACACGCCCTCCCCCGCGCGGCCGGGCCTGTCCCGCGTCCGCGTCACCGACCCGGCGGACCACCACTCCTACGCCGTGTACGTCTGGCGTCCCGACGTCCCGGAGACGCGCACCCTCCCGGTCCTGTACTTCCTGCACGGGGTGCCCAGCGACCCGACGACGCTGATCGAGAACGAGGGCCTCGCCCAGCAGGTCGAGGCCTACGTCGCCCGCGGCGGCAAGCCGTTCGTGCTCGCGGTCCCGGACGGCAACGGCAGCCACCACGAGGACACCGAGTGGGCCGACTCCGTCGACGGCGCCGACCGCGTGGAGGACCGCCTCCTCGACGAGGTCGTCCCCGCCGTCGAGGGCCGGCACCGGCGCGACGCCGCGCACCGGGCGATCGCCGGGTTCTCCATGGGCGGCTACGGCTCGATGAACCTCGCGCTGCGCCACCCGGGCGTCTTCGGCGCCGTCGCGTCCATCTCGGGCTACTTCGACACCGACGACCCGTCGCACATGTTCGGCGACCGTCCCGACGTCATCGCCGCGAACCGCCCCGACCGCGAGCTCGCCTCCGCCCGGCGCGTACGGATCTTCCTCGCGGCGGCGGCGAACGAGGACAACCCCGTCGTCAGGGGCGAGCCGGAGCGCTTCAAGAAGCTCCTCGACGACGCGGGGATCCCGGCCGTGCTCGACGTACGGCCGGGCGGGCACGACTGGGACTTCGTCCGCAGCGTGCTGCCCGCGGCGTTCGGCTTCCTCGCCCAGGGCTGGGCGAAGGCGAAGGCGTAGGACTTAGAGCGGCGGCCAGGGGATCGCGGGCCAGTCCTCCGGCGGGTACGGGTGGATGCGGTGCTTCAGCATCAGCTCCACCCGGTCGCTGGTCGCCTCGATCTCCTCCTGGCCCAGCAGGCCCGACAGCCGCGCGCCGAAGCCACTGCTGAACGCGCGCCGGAGCTTCTGGAGGACCTCGACGGCCTCGGGAGTGAGGTTCTTGCCCCGCCACTGCCACAGGACCGTACGGAGCTTGTACTCATCGGAGAAGCAGACGCCGTGGTCGCAGCCGTAGACGTGGCCGCTCGTCGTCGGGAGCAGGTGGCCTATCTTGCGGTCGGCGTTGTTGACGACCGCGTCGAAGACGGCCATCCGGCGGATCGCCGGGTCGTCGCCGCGTGAGAGGGCCAGCAGGTCGGCCTCGGCGTCGTGGTCGATCCACAGCTGCACCATGCCCGGCCCGAACGGCCCGTCGCGGTGCACGGTGGGCGGCACGATGTTCCAGCCCATCTGCGCGGAGACGAGGTAGGCCGCGACCTCGCGGCCGGCGAGGGTGCCGTCGGGGAAGTCCCAGAGCGGGCGCTCGCCGGAGACCGGCTTGTAGACGCAGTTGGCGCGTACGCCCTCGTGCTCGACCGAACAGTAGAGCGTGGCGTTGGTCGCCGCGACGAGCCGTCCTTCCACGGTGATCTCACCGTGCTGCAGCAGGCGCTCGGCGGCCTCGGTGTCGAGAGCGCCGTCGCCGCCGCCGACGTCGTACCGGGAGGGCTGGCTCATGCGTCAAGTGTCCAGGGGAAAGGGGCCTCAGCCAAGGTGGCCGTTCTGTCGGGGGCACACGTGGCCCTGAGTGTCGAGGGGAAGGCCGCACAGCGGGCACGGGGGCCGCCCGGCAGCGACGATCTTGAGGGCTCGTTCGGAGAAGGCGCGCGCCTGGCCGGCGGTGATGCGTACCCGGAGCACCACGACGGCGGGGTCCTCGCTGCCGATCTCGGCCTCGTCGTCCTCGCCTTCGGTGACCTCCTGGGCCTCGATCACGACGCGCTCGTCGTCCGGGTCCCAGGCGAGGGCCATGGTGCCGACCCTGAACTCCTCCTCGATGGGCTGCTCGAGCGGCTCGTCGTCCTGCAGCTCGACGGGCGCGACCGCGGGGACGACGGTGTCACCCTCGCCGCCGCTTTGGCGGAGCACCTCGTCGAGCAGCTCTTCCAGCCGCTCGGCCAGCAGGGTGACCTGGAACTTCTCAAGGCCCACACTGGTGACGCGGCGGCCCGCCCTCGCCTGGAGGAAGAAGGCGCGGTCGCCCGGCTGGCCAACGGTGCCCGCCACAAACCTTTCGGGCATGTCGTATGCGATGACCGGCATGAGATGACCCTACGCTGCGCCGCCGACCGGTGCGTCACTGTCCTGGCCGGGTTTGACAAGAAGATCGTCTACTTTGCCCCCGTTGTCGTTGAGGCGCACGACGAAGGGACGCAGCTCGGTGTAGCGGATCACCGTCAGCGAGGCGGGGTCGGCCTGGATCCGCTGGAACTGGTCGAGGTGGAGCCCCAGCGCGTCGGCGATGATCGACTTGATGATGTCGCCGTGGCTGCACACGAGGTAGGTGGCGTCCGGGCCGAGACGGGCGTTCCAGTCCCTGACCGCCTCGACGGCGCGGTGCTGGGCGTCGGCCAGCGCCTCGCCGCCCGGGAAGCGCGCGGCGCTGGGGTGGGCCTGGACGACCTTCCAGAGGTCCTCCTTGGCCAGCTCCTCCAGCTTGCGGCCGGTCCAGTCGCCGTACCTGACCTCGCCGAAGCGGTCGTCGGTGCGGAGTTCGAGCCCCTCACGGCCGCCGAGGATCGCCTGGGCGGTCTCCTGGCAGCGGTCCAGCGGGCTCGCCACGATGGTGTCCAGGGGTACGGGCGCCAGCCGGGCGGCGAGGGTCTCGGCCTGTGCGCGACCGCGCGCGTCCAGGCTCAGCCCGGGGGTCCAGCCCGCGAGCACCGGCCCGGTCATCTCGGTCAGCCCATGGCGTACCAGCAGGAGAGTTGCCACGCGTGAACTGTAGCCGGACATCCCGATCGGATTGCCAGGCAAGGTCAAGGGTAGGTCATGTCCGGCCCCGTCATACCCCTCTATCCAGGACAATGTTGGCCATGATCATGGATTGCGCCATCTACCGCAAAGGGAGCCGGGACGACGTCGCCGGTGACCTGAGCGACGCCCTCGACGCCGCGCGGCAGCAGGGCGACTGTTTCATGTGGATCGGCCTGCACGAGCCGACCGCCGAGGAGTTCGACCAGGTCGCGGACGAGCTGAAGCTTCACCCGCTCGCGATCGAGGACGCGGTCCACGCCCACCAGCGTCCCAAGCTCGAACGCTACGGCGACACGCTGTTCGTGGTGGTCAAGACGCTGCGCTACATCGACGACACGTCCGACATCGAGGTCGGCGAGATCATGCTGTTCGTCGGCTCCGACTTCGTGATCACGGTGCGGCACGGCGAGGGCAGCCCGCTCAAGGCGGTGCGCCAGCGGCTGGAGAGCGACCCGGAGCTGCTCTCCCACGGGCCGGGCGCCGTCCTCTACACGGTGCTCGACGAGGTCGTCGACCGCTACGGCACGATCGCGCACGAGGTCGAGACCGACATCATCGAGCTGGAGCGCCGGGTGTTCTCGCCGCACCGGACCACGGTCACCGAGGACATCTACGAGCTCAAGCGCGAGGTGCTGGAGTTCCGCGGCGCCGAGGACCCGCTCGTGCCCGTGCTCCAGGAGATCGTGAAGGGACGCCTCCACCTCAAGGAGGAGTCGCGTGAGTACTTCCGCGACGTGCTGGACCACCTGCTGCGCGTCGACGAGCAGGTCGACTCGCACAACGAGCTGCTGACGAACGTGCTGAACGCCCACCTGGCCCAGGTCGGCATGCAGCAGAACGAGGACATGCGCAAGATCAGCGCCTGGGCGGCCATCCTCGCGATCCCGACCATGTTCGCCGGGATCTACGGGATGAACTTCGAGAACATGCCCGAGCTGCACTGGAAGTACGGCTACTTCATGCTGCTCGCGCTCATCGCCACGCTTTGCGTCGCCCTCTACCGGTGGTTCCGCAAGAGCGGCTGGCTCTAGGTCGCCGTGATGGCGCCGGCCGCCAGCAGCCCGAACAGGATGCCGCCGAGCGCCACCCGGTAGTACACGAAGACCAGCGTGGAGTGGCGCACGAGGAACTTCAGCAGCCACGCGATCGAGGCGTAGCCGACCACGAACGACACGATGGTCGCCACCGCCGTGGCGGGGATCGGCAGGTTGCCCTCGCCGACCTTGCGCAGCTCGAACAGCCCGGACAGCACGACCGCGGGGATCGACAGCAGGAACGAGTAGCGGGCCGCCGCCTCGCGGGTGTAGCCGAGGAACAGGCCGCCGGTGATCGTCGAGCCCGAGCGCGACGAGCCGGGGATCAGCGCCAGGCACTGGAAGCCGCCGATGATGAGGCCGTCACGGAGGTTCAGGTCGCCGAGCTCGCGCTTCTGGCTCGCGGCCCACTCGGCGACCATCAGCACCAGGCCCATGACGATGAGCGAGGACGCGTTGATCCACAGGTTGCGCGCCGGGCCCTCGATCGCGTGGTTGAAGGCGAGGCCGACGACGGAGACCGGGATGGTGCCGAGGCCGACGTACCAGCCCATGCGGGCGTCCAGCTCGTGCCGCAGCTCCTTGTTGAACAGGCTGCGGAACCACGTGGTGGTGATGCGCAGGATGTCGCGCCAGAAGTAGATCAGCACCGCGAGCATGGTGCCGAGCTGGATCACGGCCGTGAACGCCGCGCCCGGGTCCTTCCAGGAGAGCAGCCTGGGCACGATCAGAAGGTGCGCGGAGCTTGAGATCGGCAGGAACTCGGTGAGCCCCTGGACGATCCCCAGCACGGTGGCCTGCACGAAGTTCACGGGAGTGGGATCTCCTTCGACCGCCCGCCGGACGGGCGCCGCATCGCATGGGGGTGACGCACGAAGCCTAGCGACCATGACGGGTACGTGCGGACGAACCACGTCGAGCCCTATACGCTCCGCTGACATGGAACAGCGTCACGTCGGCCGGAGTGGCCTGGCCGTTTCCCGCCTCGGCCTCGGCACGATGACGTGGGGCAGTGACACCGACGCCGGCGACGCGGCCGCGCAGCTGACCGCGTTCGTCGAGGCGGGTGGCACGCTCCTCGACACCGCGGACGTGTACTGCGGCGGTGACAGCGAGCGCGTGCTCGGCAGCCTCATCGGCGAGATCGTCGATCGCGACGACCTGGTCATCGCGACCAAGGCGGTGCTGACCTCCGAGGGCGCTCGCGACGCGTCGCGCCGTCACCTGCTGCGCGCCCTGGACGCCTCCCTGGACCGCCTCGGCGTCGACCACGTCGACCTGTGGCAGCTGCACGCCTTCGACGCGGGCACCCCGTTCGAGGAGACGCTGTCCGCGCTGGACGAGGCCGTCGCGTCGGGCCGTACGCGCTATGTCGGCGTGTCGAACTACGGCGCCTGGCAGCTCGCCACGGCCGCGACCTGGCAGCGCGCCTGGCCGGGCCGTACGCCGATCGTGTCCACGCAGGTGGAGTACTCCCTGCTGCGCCGCGACGTCGAGGACGACGTGATCCCCGCGGCGGCCGAGCTCGGCGTCGGCGTGCTGCCGTGGTCGCCGCTGGGCCGCGGGGTGCTGACCGGCAAGTACCGCACGGGCATCCCGGCCGACTCGCGGGCCGCCACTCCGCACTACGCCGAGTTCGTCGAGCCCTACCTCGGCGAGCGCGGCGGCCAGATCGTCGAGTCGGTCTCCACCGCCGCCGAGGGCCTCGGCGTGTCGCCGCTCGCGGTCGCGCTCAGCTGGGTGCGCGACCAGCCCGGCGTCGTCGCGCCCATCGTCGGCGCCCGCACCGCCGCGCAGCTCGCCGTCATCCTGGAGTCCGAGGAGATCACCCTTCCCGGGGAGATCCGCGACGCCCTGGACGACATCTCCTCCGACTGAGCTCCTCGGCACTCCGGACGCCCTAGGGTGACGAGGGATGACTGAGACACCCTTCAACGGCCTTTCCGACACGGCCGAGCTGTTCGCGTCGGCGAACGTCCCGGCGCGGCTGGCGTTCGAGGCGGTCACGCGCCTGGGCGCGGGCGCCGCCGCGACGCTGCGCGAGGACCCCTGGCGCCTGCTGGCGCTGCCCGGCGTACGCCCCGAGCAGGCCGACTTCTTCGCCCGCGCCCTCCTCGGCTCCGACGTCGGCCCGCACGACCCCCGCCGCGGGTCCGCGCTCGCCGTGCACCTGCTGCTGCGCGCCGCCGGCGACGGCCACACGGTGATGGCCGCCAAGGACCTCCTGACGGCCATGGAGGCCTTCGACCCGGGCGACGCGGTCGAGGCGGTGCGCGCGGCCATCGGCACGGGCGAGATCACCGCGATCATGGACGACGCGTCCGAGACCGAGTACCTGGGCCTCGGGGCGCTCACGGCCGCCGAGGAGGCCGTCGCCGAGGGCCTGGCGCGGCTGACCGCGACCGCCGACCCGCTGCCGCCCGCCGACGGCGTGCCCGCCGCGATCCTGGAGAACGGCGTCAGCGTGATCACCGGGCCGCCCGGCGCCGTCGAGAACGGCGTGCGCGCGCTGGCCCGGCTGCCGCGCGTCATCGTGACCGCGGCGACCGACGTCGCCGCCGGCGCGGCCGGCGGCACGATGTCGCTGCACCGCCTGCTCGAACCCTCCGGCGACGGCTACACGCGCGGCGTGGAGGCACCGCTGGAGGCCGACCTGGTCATCGTCACCGAGGCGAACTCCCTCGGCCTCGAACGCGCGGCGGCGCTGATCGACGCCTGCATGGACGGCACGCACCTGGTGCTGGCCGGCGACCCCGCCGCCCCGGTGCCGCCCTCCCCCGGGCGCGTCCTCGGCGACGTGCTCGCCTCCGGCGCCGTGCCCGTGACGGCGCTGACCCCCGAGCCCGGCGGCGCCATCGAGCGCGTGGCCGCGGCGGCGCGCGAGGGCTCGCTCGTGCCGGTGGACCCCGCCGACCGCGAGGTCGTCGTCGTCCCGGCCGCCGAGGCGCGTGAGGCGGCGCACCGCGCCGTGCAGCTCGTCACCGACTCGATCCCGCGCGCGCTCGGCATCCCGGCGGACGACGTCGTCGTGGTCACGCCGGCGCAGCGCGGCGAGGCCGGCGCGACGGCGCTGAACCAGGCTCTGAAGGAACGCCTCAACCCCGGCCCCGGGCCCTACGACGAGGGCGACCGCGTCGTCGCCGTGGCCGACCTGCCGGTCGCCGCCGCCGGGGAGTTCGGCACCGTCACGTCGGCCGGTGCGGACCTCGTGGGCGTCGCCTTCCCGTCCGGGAAGGCGGAGGTGCCCGCCGCCGCCGTCCGGCACGGCTGGGCGGTGACGGTGCACCGCGCGCAGGGCACGCGCTGGCCCGCCGTCGTCGCGGTCATGCCCGGCGAGGCGGCTGGCGCGCTGTCCCGTCCGCTGGTCGTCGGGGCGTTCACCCGCGCGCTGCGCCACCTTTCCGTCGTGCACGCCGCCGGGCCGCAGCTCGCCCAGGCGTTGCGCGAACGCGCCGACACACCCCGCCGTACGCGCCTCGCCGACCTCCTGCGCGAGCAGCTCGAGGATATTTAGCGTGACCGGATCCGGTCACTCTCGTTGAACATGGTGGTCGGGGGGCTTTCAGGGGAGTGATACGGCCATGAAACATGAGTGGCGACGCGTGGGAGCGGCGTCGGCGACGGTGTCCGCCGGCGCGCTCGTGTTCTTCTCCGCGGGCACCGGAACGGCCTCCGCGGAACCGACGGGGATCGGGCTCATCAAGGACTGCAAGCTGGGTCCCCTCCTGTGCGGCATTCTGGGGTCCGGTTCCGGCACCTCGTCCGCACCACCGAAGTCCCCCTCCGGCGGCGGCACGACGACGAAGCCCGCCGCACCTGCCAAGCCCAAACCGAAACCGAAACCCGTGGCGAAACCGAAGTCCGCGGCCCATCCGCGCCACGCGGGCTCGTCGGGGGGCTCGGCGCCTCAGCCGTTCGCGCCGCCCGCCGACGTGAGCGTGCCGGCGCCTCCGGTCATCCCCGAGTCGCAGGCGCCGATGCCGTCGCTGCCCGACCTGGCCACGCAGGACCCCGTGGTGGTCCCCGAGGCCGCGCCCGAGGGCCAGGCGCCGCAACAGGCGGCCCTGGTCGCCTCCGACGCCCCGGTGGACGGCGCGACGACGCCGCCGTTGCTGGTCGCGACCGCCGCCGGCCTCATCGGCGCGGTGGCGGCGCTCCACCTGAGCATCGCGAGCCGGCGCCGCCGCTGACACGCGAAGGCGCCGGGCGCGAACGCCCGGCGCCTCGCCTACGGGTCAGCCGACGGCGTGAACTCCGCCGTCGACGTGGACGATCTCGCCGGTGGTGGCGGGGAACCAGTCCGACAGCAGCGCCACGCAGGCCTTCGCGGTGGGCTCGGGGTCGCCGACGTCCCAGCCCAGCGGGGCCCTCTCCGGCCACACGTCGGTCGAACTCCTGGAAGCCGGGGATGCTCTTGGCCGCCATGGTCCGCAGCGGACCGGCCGCGACCAGGTTGACGCGTACGCCCTCCGGGCCGAGGTACTTGGCGAGGTAGCGGGAGGTGGACTCCAGGCCCGCCTTCGCCACGCCCATCCAGTCATAGACCGGCCAGGCCTGGGTGGCGTCGAAGTCGAGGCCGACCACCGAGCCGCCGCCCTTCATCAGCGGCATGCACGCCGACGTCAGGGACTTCAGGGAGTACGCCGAGACCTGTACGGCGGTCGCGACGTCCTCCCAGGTGGTGTTCATGAAGTTGCCGCCCATCGCGGTCTGCGGGGCGAAACCGATCGAGTGCGCGATGCCGTCGAGGCCGTCGACGTGCTCGGAGACCTTGCCGGCGAGGCCGTCGAGGTGCTCGGTGCTGGTGACGTCCAGTTCGATCACGGGGCGCGGCCTCGGGGAGCCGCTTGGCGATGCGCTCGACGAGCGACAGGCGGCCGAACCCGGTGAGGACGACGGTGGCGCCCTCCTGCTGGGCCAGCCGCGCGATGTGGAAGCCGATCGAGGCGTCGGTGAGGACGCCCGTGACGAGGATCCGCTTGCCTTCGAGAATGCCCATTCAGTGCCCCATTCCAAGGCCGCCGTCGACCGGGATGACCGCCCCGGTGATGTAGGCGGCGTCGTCTCCGGCCAGGAACCGCACCACGCCCGCCACGTCGGCGGGCTGCGCGATACCGGCCCAGCGGGATCTGCTTCTTGATCGCGTCCTGCCGGTCCTCACCGAGAGCCTGCGTCATCTCGGTGTCGACGAAGCCCGGAGCGACCACGTTGATGGTGATGTTGCGCGAGCCGAGCTCGCGGGCGAGCGACCGCGCGAAGCCGACCATGCCCGGCCTTGGAAGCGGCGTAGTTGGCCTGGCCGGCGGAGCCGAGCAGGCCGACGACCGAGGAGACCAGGATGATGCGGCCCTTGCGCTTGCGCATCATGCCGCGCACGGCGCGCTTGGCGACGCGGTACGACCCGGTCAGGTTCGTGTCGAGGACGGAGCTGAACTCCTCCTCGCTCATCAGCGCGAGCAGGTTGTCGCTGGTGATGCCGGCGTTGGCCACCAGGACCTCGACCGGGCCCTGCTCGGCCTCGACCTTGCCGAACGCCGCGTCGACGTCCTCGGCGCTGGTGATGTCACAGCGCACGCCGAAAGGCCTTCGGGCGGCTCGCCGGTGCGGTAGGTCACCGCGACGGTGTCCCCCGTGCCTTCGAGCTCACGGGCGATTGCCAGCCCGATTCCTCGGTTCCCCCCGGTTACGAGGACTGAGCGACTCATCCAAAACCTCCAGTTCGGTCGCTGGCGAGCCTATTGGGCTACCGGTAGGTAGCACGATCGCGGAAGCGCCAAGCGTGACAGGCCGTCGTTTGTAGGACGCGATAGGTTGCAGCAGTGCGAGAGATCGATCCAGACTTCGCCGCCCTTCCGACTGCGCGCGCTCGCCGATGCGGCGCTGACCAGCGCACGGGAGCTCGGCGCCGAGCACGCCGACTTCCGGCTCGAGCGCATCCGCCACCAGACACTGATGCTTTCGCGACGCCCGCCTCGAGACCGCGATCGACGCCGACGACATCGGCTTCGCCGTACGGGTCGTCAAGGACGGCACGTGGGGGTTCGCCGGCGGGCATCGACCTGACCGTCGACGCCGCCGTACGCGTCGCCGAGCAGGCCGTCGAGGTCGCCAAGGTGGCCGCGGCGATCAACCGCGAGCGCGATCGAGCTGGCCGCCGAACCCGTCCACGGCGAGCGACGTGGGTCTCGTCGTACGAGATCGACCCGTTCACGGTGCCGACCGGCGAGAAGGCGCGCTGCTGGCCGACTGGAGCGGGCGGCTGCTCGGCGACGAGCGCGTCTCGACACGTCGACGCCACGCTGCTGCAGGTCAAGGAGAACAAGTTCTACGCCGACGCGGCCGGGACGGTCACCACGCAGCAGCGGGTCCGCGTCCACCCGGTGCTCAACGCGGTGGGCCTCAAGGACGAGCTGGTCGACACGATGCGCACGCTGGCACCGCCGGCCGGCCGCGGGTACGAATACCTCACCGGTCCCGGCTGGGACTGGGACTCCGAGCTGGCCGCCATCCCGGAGCTACCTCGCCGAGAAGCTGGCCGCGCCGTCGGTCGAGGCCGGGCGTGTACGACCTGGTCATCGACCCGTCCAACCTGTGGCTGACGATCCACGAGTCGATCGGGCACGCGACCGAGCTGGACCGCGCGCTCGGCTACGAGGCCGCGTACGCCGGCACCTCGTTCGCCACCCACGACAAGCTCGGCAGCTGCAGTACGGCTCGCAGGTCATGAACATCGCCGGTGACCGTACGGCCGAGCACGGCCTGTCCACGATCGGCTACGACGACGAGGGCGTCGAGACCCAGAGCTGGGACATCGTCCGCGACGGCCTGTTCGTCGGCTACCAGCTCGACCGGCGCATCGCGCAGCTGACCGGGCAGGAGCGCTCCAACGGCTGCGCCTTCGCCGACTCGCCGTCCAGCATGCCGATGCAGCGGATGGCCAACGTGTCGCTGCGGCCGGCGCCGGGCGGCCCGTCGACCGAGGAGCTGATCGCCGGCGTCGACCGCGGCATCTACATCGTCGGCGACAAGAGCTGGTCGATCGACATGCAGCGCTACAACTTCCAGTTCACCGGCCAGCGCTTCTACCGCATCGAGAACGGCCGGATCGCCGGCCAGGTGCGCGACGCCGCCTACCAGGCCACGACCACCGACTTCTGGAACTCGATGGAGGCGGTGGGCGGCCCCGAGACGTACCTTCTCGGCGGCGCGTTCAACTGCGGCAAGGGCCAGCCCGGCCAGGTCGCGCCGGTCAGCCACGGCGCGCCCTCGGCCCTGTTCCGCGGCGTCAACATCCTCAACGCGGTCAAGGAGGCCGGGAAGTGACCACCCCGCAGGAGACGGTCGAGCGGGCGCTCGCCCTGTCACGTACGAAGGGCTGCGTCGTCATCGCGGGCGAGTCCAGCAGCGCCAACCTGCGCTGGGCGGGCAACACGCTCACGACCAACGGCGTCACGCGGTCGCGCCAGCTCACGGTCATCGCGATCGACCACAAGCCGGAGGGCATCTCCACGGGCATGGTCGCGCGCGCCGGGGTCACCCCCGACCAGATCGAGGACCTCGTACGCGCCGCGGAGCGCGCGGCGGCCGAGAGCGGCCCGGCCGAGGACGCCGGCCCGCTCGTCGACGCGGCGTCGGCGGGTACCGGCGGCGCGTGGGACGACCCGCCGGCGGAGACGTCCATCGGTGTCTTCGAGGCGTTCGCGCCGGCGCTCGGCGCCGCGTTCGACGCGGCCGAGGGCGACGAGCGGCGGCTGTACGGCTTCGCCGAACCACGAGATGGGCTCGACGTTCGTCGGCACGTCCGAGGGGCTGCGGCTGCGCTTCGACGAGCCGACCGGCAAGGTCGAGGTGAACGCCAAGACGGCCGACCTGTCGCGTTCGGCGTGGGCGGGCGTCGGCACCACCGACTTCCGCGACGTCGACGTGGCGGAGCTGACGCGCGGGCTCGCGCGGCGCCTGGAGTGGGGCGAGCGGCGCGTCGACCTGCCCGCGGGCCGCTACGAGACGCTCCTGCCGCCCAGCGCGGTCTCCGACCTGATCACCTACATGTACTGGTCCGCGGGCGCCCGCGACGCCCACGAGGGCCGTACGGTCTTCAGCCGGCCGGGCGGCGGCACGCGCGTCGGCGACAAGCTGTCCGACCTGCCGGTGCGCCTGTACAGCGACCCGGCGGCGCCGGGCCTGGAGTGCACGCCGTTCGTCGTCGCGCACGCCTCCAGCCGCGAGTCCTCGATCTTCGAGAACGGCCTGGCGCTGAACAGCGTCGACTGGATCTCCGACGGGCACCTGTCGGCGCTGCTGCAGACCCGCCAGTCGGCGGCGATGACGGGCCTGCCGCTGACGCCGGGCGTCGAGAACCTCCTGATGGAGGTCCCGGGCGCCACGGCGACGCTCGACGAGATGGTCGCGAACACCGAGCGCGGGCTGCTGCTCACGTGCCTCTGGTACATCCGCGAGGTCGACTCGCAGTCGCTGCTGCTGACCGGCCTGACCCGCGACGGCGTCTACCTCGTGGAGAACGGCGAGGTAGTCGGCGAGGTCAACAACTTCCGGTTCAACGAGAGCCCGGTCGGCCTGCTGTCGCGGCTCGCCGAGGCGGGCGCGACGCAGCGCACCCTCGGGCGCGAGTGGTCGGACTACTTCACCCGGTCCGCGATGCCGCCGCTGCGGATCGCGGACTTCAACATGTCCACGGTGAGCCAGGCGAGCTGAGAGTGCGGGCTCCCGCGCCCGCGGGAGCCCTCATTCCTACGAGTCCTCCAGGCGGAAGCCGACCTTGAGGCCGACCTGGTAGTGGGCCACCTCGCCGTCGACGATCTGGCCGCGTACCTCGGTGACCTCGAACCAGTCCAGGTGCCGGAGCGTCTCTCCGGCGCGCTTGACGGCGTTGCGTACGGCGGCGTCGACGCTCTCGGGCGAGGTTCCGACGATCTCCGTCACGCGGTAGGTGCGCTCGGACATGATGCCTCCTGCGGGGACGACGGACAGCGGATGATGATCGTCCTTCCCCGCCTCCCCGCCGCCATGCCGGGCGGGCGGTTCGGGCAGGCTGGCATCTGTGTTCTCCAGTCACGCGGACTACCGGCGGCTCGAAGACGAGGCGCGGCGGGCGCTTCCTCCGGACCTCTTCGACTTCTTCGCGGGCGGCGCCGGCGACGAGGCGACCCTGGCGGCGGGCGAGGCCGCCTGGGGCCGTACGGCGCTGCGCCCGCACGTGCTGCGCGACGTCTCGGCGGTCGACACGCGTACGCGTGTCCTCGGCCGCGAGCTGGCCTCTCCGCTGGGCGTGGCGCCGGTCGGCTACCAGCGGCTGGCGCATCCGGACGGTGAGGTCGCGACGGCGGCCGGCGCGCGGCGCGCCGGGGCGCTGCTGACGCTGTCGTCGCGCTCGTCGCGGCGGATCGAGGAGGTCGCCGCCGCGGCGGGCCCGTGGTGGTTCCAGGTGTACGTGCTGCGCGACCGCGGGCTGACCCGTGACCTGGTGACCCGCGCGGCGGCGGCCGGGGCGAGCGCGCTCGCGCTGACCGGCGACACGCCGTACCTCGGCCACCGCCGCCGCGACCGCGACCGCGGCCTGATCCCGGACGAGATCTTCCGCGCGAACCTCGGCGACGGCGTCGACCCGGCGCTGGCCGAGCAGGCGCCCGACGTGACGTACGACGACATCGAATGGCTGCGGGAGATCTCCGGGCTGCCGGTCGTCGTCAAGGGAGTGCTGCGCGGCGACGACGCGGCCGGCTGCGCCGCCGCGGGCGCCGCTGGGGTCTGGGTCTCCAACCACGGCGGGCGGCAGCTCGACGGCGCCCTGACGACCGCGGAGGCGCTCCCTGAGGTCGCGGCGGCCGTCGGTGGCCGTGCGGAGGTCTACGTGGACGGCGGCGTGCGTACGGGCGTCGACGTGCTGCGCGCGCTGGCCCTCGGCGCCCGTGCCGTGTTCGTGGGCCGTCCGGCGCTGTGGAGTCTCGTGACGGGCGGCGAGGACGGCGTGGCGGACGTGCTGGCCGGGCTGACGGGCGAGCTCGCGCACGTGATGGGACTCGCCGGTGTGACCTCGGTCGAGGGCATCGGCGGGGGCCTGTGCCACCCGGCGCCGGGCGGGCATACCGTGGAGGGGTGAGGGTCCTTCCCCGGCGACGCCGCCGCGAGTCAGATGTTTACACCGTGACCGACGCCCGCCGTCCGATGTCGGAGGACATCGGCTACCGCGAGCGCCGTTATCTGATCACGATGGGCGTCCGCATGCTCTGCTTCGCGCTCAGCATCCTGTTCGCTGTCAGCTTGTCAGGATCATGGCGGTGGCTGTCGATCGCGTGTCTGATCGGCGCTGTCGTGCTGCCTTACATCGCCGTGGTCTTCGCGAACGGCGGACGGGAGCCTGACAGCGCTGCCCGATTCGCCCCATATGAACCAGACTCAGACCCCCGAAACGAGATTTCCGGGCCTCGCGGGCAAATCGGCTCGTGACAATCTCTTGACTAACTCAGGGGGGGTTCGGTGTACGATTTGTACCGGCGCTCTGGTCCCCCGTCGGGGCGCCCGTGCCGGTGTTCCGGGCCCCCGTCGGAACACCGATGATCGCGGCGCCGGGAGGATTGCCCCCGTATCCTCCCGGCGCCGCCATTTACATAGAAGGCCGTTGACCTGCGATTACATGGTCCGGCCGCATGTGGGTCCGGTCGATGACCGGGCCCACTTCGTCTTTTCGGCGCCGGTCAGGCGTCGCGGCGCTTGAGAATCACGCCCGCGACCACCAGGAGCAGCACGGTCCAGCTCGCGAAGACGCCGTACCCCTGCCACGGGCTGAGCAGGTCACCCGGCCGCTGGACGGCCTGGGCGATCAGCTGGCCGGCCTGCGACGGCAGGTACGCGTGGACGTGGTCGCCGATCTTGCCCGGGATCAGCTGGGTCAGCGGCGACAGCACCAGGATGAACCCGATGACGCCGGTGATCGCTGCCGCGGTGTGGCGGATGATGCCGCCGATGGCCAGGGAGAACAGGCCGAGCATCGCGAGGTAGAGGCCCCCGCCGAAGATCGCCCGCAGGACGCCCGGGTCGCTGATCGACACCGGGGTCTTGTCATGCAGGATCGGGGCGCCGATGAAGAAGGACCCGAACGACACGAGCGTGCCCAGCACGAAGATCAGCAACGCGAAGACCACGGCCTTGGCCGCGAGCATCGGCAGCCGCTTCGGCACGGCCAGCAGGCTGGCGCGGATCATCCCGGTGGAGTACTCCGAGGCGATCACCATGACGCCGAGCACGCAGACCGTGAGCTGGCTGAGGAAGAGGCCCGTGCCCAGGATCGTGCTCGTCGGGTCGACCTGAAGCGACGCGCGGTCCGACGCGTTGGCCTGATTCCACTGCGCCACGGTCAGGAAGCAGAACAGGGCGGTGAACCCCAGGTCGAGCACGACGAGGAGGATCAGCGACCAGACGGTCGAACGCACCGAACGGATCTTGGTCCACTCGGAGAGCATCAGGCGGCCGAACCCGGCCCGGCTGGTCTGGGTCGGCTGCCCGGGGTTCGCGGTCGTCGCGGCGGTCATCGGGCGCCTCCCTGCGCGTCCGGAACGGGCACGCCCGCGCCGTACTCGACGCTCTCTCGCGTCAGCTCCATGAATGCCTCTTCCAGTGAGCCGCGCTTCGGCGTCAGCTCGTGCAGGATGAACCCGCCCGCGGCGGACAGCTCACCGATGCGCGCGGCCTCGATGTTCGTGACGGTCAGCAGGCCGTCGCCGGAGGGGACGGCCTGGCCCCCTTCCTTGCCGATCGCCTCGGCGACGCGCTCGGCGTCGGGGCTGCGCACGACCACGACCTGCTTCGTGCTGCGCTCGATGAACTCCTCGGTGGTGCAGTCGGCGATGAGCTTCCCGCGGCCGATCACGATGAGGTGGTCGGCGGTGACCGCCATCTCGTTCATCAGGTGGCTGGAGACGAAGACCGTACGGCCCTCGGACGCCAGGCGCTTCATCAGCGTGCGGATCCAGACGATGCCCTCGGGGTCGAGGCCGTTGACGGGCTCGTCGAGCATCAGGACGGCGGGGTCGCCCAGGAGCGCGACGGCGATGCCGAGGCGCTGGCCCATGCCGAGGGAGAACCCGCCGGCACGCTTGCGCGCGACGTCGGTGAGGCCGACCAGCTCGACGACCTCGTCGACCCGCCGCTTGCCCACGCCCTGCGTCTGCGCGAGGCACAGCAGGTGGTTGTACGCGCTGCGGCCGGTGTGGATCGCGCGCGCCTCCAGGAGGGCGCCGACCACCTGGAGGGGACGCGCCAGATCCCGGTAGTGCTTGCCGTTGATCGTGGCGTCGCCGGAGTTGGGCCGGTCGAGACCGAGCAGGAGCCGCATCGTGGTGGACTTGCCCGCGCCGTTCGGCCCGAGGAACCCGGTGACCCGTCCCGGCTCGACCGTGAAGGTCAGATCGTTGACGGCGATCCGGTCGCCATAACGCTTGGTGAGGTTCTTTGCCTCGATCATTCGTGATCCTGAATCGTCGATTACACGTCGTTGGGGCGATCACAGTAGCCGCAGCCAGATGGCGTGGCCTACCACCTTTGGGTTGATATCCATCGTCCACCTAGCTACGTTTTTCCGCTGGTTACCGGATACTTCGTCGCATGTCGGAATGACGAAGGCCTACGGTTGGCGCATGAGCGCAGACGCCGGCGAGGCGGTACCCGGGCCCGTAGTCTTCTCCGCGGACGGCGGGGCGGTCGTGAGCCTCCACAAGGACATATGCGAGGTCCTGTCGGACCCCCGCTTCGTGGTGCGCCCGGCCGGCGAGGAAGGCCCGTACGGCACGTCCGCGTGGCTGCGCGACACGGTGTGCCGCTTCAGCGAGGGCACCGCCCACGAACGCCGCCGCGCCGTCGCCTCGGACGCACTGGCGGGCCTGGACCCGCAGACCCTGCACCGTGAGGCGGCGCGCCTGACGGCCGAGATCCTGGAGGGTTCCGGCGGCGCGCCGGTGGACGTGATGACGTCCGTGGCGCTGCGGGTACCCGTGGTGGCCCTGGCGGTCGCCCTGGGCGTCGAGGACGTGGAGGCGGTCCCGGCCGCCGCGGCCGGCTACCTGACCGGCGGCGACCGCCCCGAGGGCACCGACGCCGCCGTCGCCCACCTGGCGAACGCCTTCCGCGCCGCCGGCACGGTGGAGGGTGCCGGGTCTGATGAGGTCGTCGCGAATCGGGTCGCGCTGCTGCTCCAGGCGTACGAGGCGACGGCGGGGCTGATCGCGGCCACCTTGCGGGCGGCCGCCCGCCTGCCCGATCCGCGCGAGTGGTCCGCGGACGCGCTCGTCGTCGAGACGTTGCGGCACGATCCGCCCGTTAGGGCCATGCGGCGGGTCACGGCCGAGGCCGTGGAGCTGGCCGGTCGCACCCTTCCCGCGGGCGCCCCGGTGACGCTCGACATCGCCGCCGCCAACCGCGATCCGTCCGTGTTCGCCGACGCGGACCGGTTCGACCCCGGCCGTACCGAGGCCTCCCATCTGACGTTCGGCGCGGGCCGCCGGCCCTGCCCCGGCTCCCCGCACGCCGTCCACCTGGCCGCCGGCGTGGTCGAGGCGATCCTGCGGAAGTGCGACCAGGTGTCCGCCGAGACGGTGGTGGCCCGCTGAGCGCGGCGTGAGTGGTGCCCGCCGTCGGCCAGACTGGTGGGGTGACCACCGAGGACTCGCTCCGCTGTTCGGCCAAGGGCTGCCGCGCCGACGCCCGCTGGGCGCTGCGCTGGAACAACCCGAAGATCCACGACGCCGAGCGGCGGAAGATCTGGCTCGCCTGTGACGAGCACCGCGAGCACCTGACCTCGTTCCTGTCCCGCCGCGACTTCCTGCGCGACGTCGTCCCGGTCGAGGAGATCGAGGGCGAGGTGTGAGCAGGAGGTGAGCGGCGCGTACTCGTTCACCAGGCCGGACCGCACGGCCCGGGTCTGATCCCCCTGGTGTCGTGCCGCCCGACTGCGGGGATAACGGCGCGGTACGGGGGGATCTCATGGCCGATCGGCCGCGCCGGTTCACCGCCGTCATCGTGCTGCTGGCACTCGGCGCGGGGGCGGTCGACGCGTTCAGTTTCGCGCTGCTCGGGGCGGTGTTCGCGAGTGTGATGACCGGGAACCTCGTCGTGCTCGGTCTCGCCGTCGTCCAGGTACGGCCCGGTGCCGTCGTGCGGTCCGCCGTCGCCATCGCGGCGTACTTCGCCGGCGTGCTCGGCACCTCCGCCTGGCTCCGCTCCGTCAGGTTCGGCGAGGCGGATCCCTGGCCGGGTCGCGTCCTCGCCGTCCTCGCGGCCGTGCCTGCGGCTCAGGCGCTCGTGCTGGCCGGGTGGCTGGCGCAGGCGGGCCACCCGGCGCCGGCGGCGAAGGTCGTGCTGCTGGCGGTGTCGGCGTTCGCGATGGGCGCGCAGAGCGCGGGGGTGAACACGCTGCCGGTCACGGGCGCCGCGACGACGTACCTCACCGGAACCCTCACCCGGCTCGCGACGGAACTGGCCGCCACGGGGGTTCCCGTGACGACGCGGAGGTTCGCGGTGCTCGGCGCGGCGCTGGCGGGCGCGGCCCTGGACGCGATCCTGATCACCTGGGCGCGGCCCGCCGCGCCGGCGCTGCCGCTCGTCGCGGCGCTGGCGGCCCTCGCGCTCGTCGCCCGGCGGCCCGGGACTACTTCTTGAGCTCCTGCGGCATGCGTTCCAGCAGCGACTTCAGGTCGTCGGCGTGGTCCTCCTCGTCCGCGAGCAGCTCCTCGAAGAGCCGCCGGGTCGTGGGGTCGCCGTCGCCGATCCACTGCGCGATCTCCATGTAGGAGGCGATGGCGATGCGCTCCGCCACCAGGTCCTCCTTGATCATTTCGACCAGGTCGAGGCTCGCGTTGTACTCGGTGTGGGAGCGCTCGGACAGCCGGGCGGGGTCGAAGTCGGGGTTCCCGCCGAGCTGCACGATGCGGTTCGCGAGACGGTCGGCGTGGTCCTGCTCGTCGGCGGCGTGCTCCAGGAACTCCGCGGCGACCGGCTCGGCGTTGATGCCGGAGGCCGTGTAGTGGTGCCGCTTGTACCGCAGCACGCAGACGATCTCGGTCGCCAGCGCCTCGTTGCACACCTGGATGACCCGGTCGAGGTCGGCGCCGTACGAGTCGGTGATCGGCCCCTTGTCGATCTCCTCGCGCGCCCGCGCCCGGATCGTCTCGATATCGGTAAGAAAGTCGGCCATGCCGTCCCCTCGCAACTCGTCGCTCTGTCTTCCGGCCCCTTACCCGTCTCCCAGCGGTTACACCTCAGGTGGGGTCCCAGCCCTCGGCCATCTCCGTGATTCTCGCCGCGGCGTCGCGGAGAGGGGCTCCGCGGCCGACCGCGAGGCCCAGCAGGTACGCCGTCAGGGGCGCGGCCGGGCGGGCCACGCCGTGCGCGACGTCGCGGGCCACGTCGAGGATCAGGTCGCGACTCACGTCGGCGGGGTCCAGGCCGAGCTCCGCGCAGGCCGCCGCGATCCAGTCATCGAGCACCGCTATCCCCCGATCATGCGGGACGCCGCGTCGACGTCCGCCTGTGTGTCGCAGTCATACCAGGCGGTGCCCGGCGTGCGTACGAGCGCCGGGCCGAGGGGTTCCATGAGCCCGCGCAGCGACGTCCCGGTGTAGGCGCGCAGCGCGGCCCGCAGATCGGCGGCGCGCCACACGCCGGCGAGCCACTGCGGCCGTCCGTCGTCGTCGACGAGGACCGCGCCGGGCGCCGCCTCGGCACGGCGGCGCAGCTCGTCGATGTGCTCCGCCCTCAGGAACGGCAGGTCGGCGGCCACGACCGCGACGTACGGCGCGCCGGCGCGTACGAGCCCGGCGCGCAGCGCGGGAACCGGACCGCCGCCCGGTGGGTCCTCCCGTACGGTGATCGCCCGCGACGGCTCGGGGCGTTCCGGGCCGACCACCACGAGACGCCCGGCCCCGGCGACGGCGTCGCCGACCCACGCGACCAGCGCCCGGCCTCCCACGAGAAGCCCCGGTTTGTCCGCGCCGTCGAGCCGCCGCGCCCCGCCGCCCGCGAGGACGACGGCGTCGTACGACGCGGGCTCACTCGTCGCCATGGACGCTCTTGCCGCTCTCCCGTTCGTACGCGCTGAGGTTCTGTTCGAGCGACTTCATCAGCTCCCAGACCTGGCTGGGCGGGATCCGCACTCTGGCCACCACGCGTGCGGGCACGTGAACGTACGTGTCGCCGCTGTCGGGGTCCTCGGTCACCTCGGGTGGGCGCACCTCGGTCGAGAAGTCCATCACGAATGAGTCCTGCGCACGCCATACTGAGGCGAAGCTGGCATGCACACCGACCTCGTGGTCCGGTGGGACTGTGATCTCGACTCGGTGTTCCTGCGGCTGCTCCGTCACGCCGTCCTTTCTACCCGCCGATCGCCGACATCGGGCGCGCGGGCTGAAGGAAACTCGGATCATCGATCCCGTGCCCGGCGCGCTTGGCCGCCACGGCGGCGCGCCAGCGGTCGGCGAGCACCTGGTCGGAGGCGCCCGACCGCATCGCGCCGCGCAGGTCGGACTCCTCGCGGGCGAACAGGCAGTTGCGAATCTGACCGTCGGCGGTGAGGCGTACGCGGTCGCACGCGCCGCAGAAGGGCCGCGTCACCGAGCCGATCACGCCGACCGTCGCGGGTCCCCCGTCGACGTGGAAGGCCTCGGCCGGCGCGCTCCCCCGCTCACCGGCGTCCTCGGGTGTCAGCGCGAACTCCGCCGACAGGCGTTCGAGGATCTCGTCGGCCGTGATCATGTTCTTCCGGGTCCAGCCGTGCTGGGCGTCCAGCGGCATCTGCTCGATGAACCTCAGCTCGTACCCGTGGTCGAGGCAGAACCTCAGCAGCGGCACGGCCTCGTGGTCGTTGACGCCGCGCATCAGGACCGCGTTGACCTTGACCGGGCGCAGCCCGACGGCGTCGGCGGCGGCGAGGCCTTGAAGGACGTCGTCCAGGCGGTCGCGGTTCGCGAGGCGCTTGAAGACGTCGCGGTCGATCGTGTCGAGGGAGACGTTCACCCGGTCGAGCCCGGCGTCGGCGAGCGGGCCGGCCAGCCGCGCCAGGCCGATGCCGTTCGTGGTCAGCGAGACCTCCGGGCGCGGTCGTAGCTCGGCCGTACGCCCGACGATGCCGGTCAGGTTGCGGCGCAGCAGCGGCTCGCCGCCGGTGAAGCGGACCTCGGTGACGCCCAGCGTCTCGACGCCGATCGTGACGAGGCGTACGACCTCGTCGTCGGTGAGCAGCTCGGGCTTGGGCAGCCAGTCGAGGCCCTCTGGAGGCATGCAGTACGAGCAGCGCAGATTGCAGCGATCCGTGAGAGACACCCGAAGGTCGGTCGCCACACGGCCGAAGCCGTCCTTCAGCATGGGCGATCCTCTCCCTTTCGCGTGGATCTTCTATCACCCTATGTCGTGCGACAACCGGGCGTACGGGGCTGGTGTTCCCGGCCGGGAACAATGATCATGAGGTCTCATGGGACTCGAGTGGGATTTCACCGGGGTGCGTGAACGGATCACCGTACGCGAGTGGGCGGCCGAACGGCCGAGCCACGTCGTGCTGCTGGCCCACGGGTACGGCGAGCACATCGCGCGGTACGAGTACGCCGCCGAGCTCCTCGTGAGCGACGGCGCCGCCGTGTACGGCCCCGACCACATCGGCCACGGCCGCTCCGACGGGACCCGCGTCCTCGTCTCGGACTTCGACGAGATCGTCACCGACCTGGAGACGGTCGCCGAACACGCCCGCACCGCCCACCCCGGCCTGCCCGTCGTCCTGATCGGCCACTCGATGGGCGGCATGATCGCCGCCCGCTACGCCCAGCGGTACGGCTCGGGCCTGGCCGCCCTGGTCCTGTCCGGCCCCGTCCTCGGCCCGTGGGGCCCGATCCAGGCGCTGCTGGAGCTGGAGGAGATCCCCGACATCCCGATCGACCCGGCGACGCTCTCCCGCGACCTGTCCGTCGGCGAGGCGTACGGCGTGGACCCGCTGGTGTGGCACGGCCCGTTCAAGCGCCAGACCGTGGAGGCGTTCGACCGCGTCCTGCACACGATCGCCGGAGGAGGCCGCCTGGGCGCCCTGCCGACGCTGTGGGTCCACGGCGAGGCGGACGAACTGGTCCCGCTGGAGGTCACCCGCGGCGGCATCGAACAGATCCGCGGCACCGACCTCACCGAGATCATCTACTCGGGCGCCCGCCACGAGGTCTTCAACGAGACGAACCGCGACGAGGTCCTGGGCGACGTACGCGCCTTCATCGGCCGCCACACCCGCACGTCCGCCTGACCCGTGCTGGACGTCTTGGTGGCGTTCGGCACGACCGGAATCGTGGGGGCGCTCGGGGAGCGTGGGCCCGAGCCGATGCCGCACGGCGCCGGCTGGACGTACCCGCACGAACGCGGCGGTCAGGGCTTGATCCAGATCATCCGGCGGCCGGTCTCGGCGGGGGCCAGCGGGGCGTGGGGGTCGACGCGGTCCAGGCGGTAGCCGAGGCGTTCCGGCACGCCGGCGCTGGTGGTGTTGGCCTCGTCGCAGTGGATCTCGACGCGATGCGTGCCGGGCAGCGCGAAGGCCGCCTCGGTCAGGGCGCCCGCTCCGGCCGTGGCGATGCCGCGACCCGTGTGCGCGGTGTGCACCCAGTAGCCGATGTCCCAGCCGCCGGGACCGACGCGGGCGTGCAGGCCGAAGCCGCCGAGGACGATCCCGGTGTCCGGGTCGAACGCGCCGTACTCGAACGACCCGCCGTCGTCCCAGCGCCGTACGGCACCGTCGAGGTACTCGTGCTCGGCGGCGAGCGTCGGAGGCTCGGCCGCCCACGGCATCCACGGGCGCAGGTGCCCGGCGGACTCCTCCGTCGCCGTCAGCAGGGCACCGGCGTCATCCGGTGACCAGCGGCGCAGGAGGAGTCCCGGCAGGCGGAACTCGGCCGGCGGCATCGTTCTCATCCCTTCACACAGACCAGCTGGCGGAGGCGCGCCACTACCTCGACCAGGTCGGACTGTGCCTCGATGACCGACTCGATGTCCTTGTACGCGCCGGGGATCTCGTCGATCACCCCGGAGTCCTTGCGGCACTCGACGCCCTCGGTCTGGGCGATGAGGTCGTCGACGGTGAAGGACTTCTTGGCCTTCGTACGGCTCATCTTGCGGCCCGCGCCGTGCGAGGCCGAGTTGAAGGCGGTCTCGTTGCCCAGGCCGCGGACGATGTACGTGCCGGTCGCCATCGAGCCCGGGATGATGCCGAGATCGCCGTCGCCCGCGCGGATGGCGCCCTTGCGGGTGACCATGACCTCGACGTCGTCGTAGACCTCCTCCGCCACGTAGTTGTGGTGGCAGGAGATGACGTCCTCCCAGCGGACGCGCTTGCCCGCGAAGAACCGCGTGACGGTGTTCTGGATCAGGGCCATCATCACGGCGCGGTTGCGGCGCGCGTAGTCCTGAGCCCAGTAGAGGTCGCGGCGGTACTCCTCCATCTTCGGCGTGCCGTTGATGAACACGGCCAGGTCCCGGTCGGGCAGATCCTGGTTGTGCGGGAGGCGCATCGCGGTCTCGATGTGGTACTCGGCCAGCTCCTTGCCGATGTTGCGCGACCCGGAGTGCAGCACGATCCACACCGCGCCCTCGTCGTCCGCGCAGACCTCGAGGAAGTGGTTGCCCGAGCCGAGCGACCCCATCTGCGCGGTCGCGCGGCCACGGCGCGAACGCGCCACCGGAGCGAGGTCGTCGTACGCGCTCCAGAACTCGTACCAGCCGCGCTCCTTCAGCCCCGGCACCGCCGACGGGTCGACCGGGTCCTTGTGCGACCCGCGGCCCACCGGCACCGCCTTCTCGATCTTGGCGCGCAGGCGGCTCAGGTCGTCCGGCAGGTCGTCCACGGTGAGGCTGGACTTGACCGCGGTCATCCCGCAGCCGATGTCGACGCCGACCGCGGCGGGCGCGACGGCGTCGCGCATCGCGATGACGGACCCGACGGTCGCGCCCTTGCCGTAGTGGACGTCGGGCATGACGGCCATACCGTGCACCCAGGGCAGGTTCGAGACGTTGCGCAGCTGGTCGAGCGCCGCCGACTCGACGTCGGCCGGGTCGGTCCACATCCGGATCGGGACGTGGCCTCCCTTAAGGGTCTGGTACGGCATGGTTTCCCCGGTTTTTCGAAGCAATTAAAGGCCCGCTGACGGGCTCGAACGCCGAATCGGCGGCGTCGCACCACGAATTTAGGGCGCGCAATTCGGGCATGCAACCGATTAACCCCGGACCGGGCGTCGGATTCCTTTGCGCTGCCCATTCGAGCCTACTCAGGCGTCCGGGCGTCGCCGTATATCCGGGCGCTACAGGCCGTCGAGCAGGGTACGGAGCGTCGCGGCGTACGTGGCGAGGGCGGCGCGGCCGTCACCGGTCAAGGCCACCGTGGTCTTGGAAGCGGTTCCGTTGCCGGTCTTGTCGCTGCTGAGGTAGCCGGCGTCTTCGAGTTTGCGCAGGTGGGTGATGAGGTTGCCGGGGGTCAGCCCGATGAGATCCTGCAGGCGGGTGAAGGAGAGGGAGTCACCGTCGGGCAGCGCGGCCAGGGTCGCGACGATCCGCAGCCGCGCCGGCGCGTGGATCAGCGGGTCGAGCTCGTCATCGCTCATGGGCGCGTCGCCCGGTGCCGCCGGGCGGTGACGGCGGCCGTGACGATGAGCACCGCGCACAGGCCGGAGCCCGCGACCGCCCAAGCGCCGGCCGGTCCCGCGAAGGCGGCCAGCGCACCGACGGCGGCCACCGCCAGCGCGGCGCCGGCACTCGGCCGGTTCGCCCGCACCGCCATGATGCCCGCCCAGGCGAGACCGGCGACGATGAGCGGCGCGGCGGCCGGATAGAGGCCATAGACGACGGCCCGGCTCGCTCCGGCCGCGCGCAGCACCCCCATGAGCACGAACACGCCGATCCATACGGCGGCCATGATCGTGACCTCGGCCGGACGCATCCGGGTCCTTCCACGGATCCCGGCGGTCGCACGCTTGGCCACCGTGACGGCCACGCCTAGGTTGACGGCCGCGAGCGCGAGGACGACGAGGTAGGCCGTGGCATCCGGCCCTCGGTAGGGGTGCTGGCCGCGTACGGACAGCCAGACCGTGCCGTAGGTGGCGAGCGCGATGACCGCCCGGAGAACTGAGAACAACGGCGGGTACGGCTCGAACCGCCGCCGCGCCTGCCGCCCGGCCTGCTCCATGAGCGACGCCGCCGCCTGGGGGGTGAATTCAGCGCCCGCCGCGCCGGCGCGACCAGTGTCAGGTGTCTCGTTCACAGCATCACGGCTCCTCGACTTTGTGCCGCAAAGCTAACAAGCTTTGCGGCACAAAGTCAACGGATCCGGATGCCGCGGATGACACCGCTATGGATGCCGAGGGGCTTTCCGCGGTCCCGATGCCCGCCCCATCGGATCTGCCGACCGCACGCACCGGCCACCCGCTACACGGCGTTCACCGTCCTCAACCAGCCGGTCGTGGGGCTTCCAGCCACGGGTAGCGCGCGGTGTCCTGGCCGGCGTAGTCGGGGTCGAGGTAGATGAACAGGCGCTGGATCTTGAAGTCGCGGATCTCGAAGACGTCGCACCAGCGGCCCGCCGCCCATTCCGGGACGCCCGAGCGCCAGGGGCCGTCGCGGTGCTCGCCGTGGCTCGTGCCCTCGCACACGACGGCGTCGCCGCCCGAGAACACCCAGTTGAAGTGCGCGTAGTGATGCTCGATCTTGTTGATGGTGGCGCCGACATCGCCGAACATCCGGCCGATCTCGTCCTTGCCGTTGGCCAGTCCCCATTTCGGGAAGTACACCTGGGCGTCATCGGCGAACAGGTCGAGGATGCTGTCGCCGGTGGAGGTGACCCCGCCGTTGTCGAAGCCCTTCAGGTACTCCAGCACGACGGATTTACGCTGCTCGTCGGTCATCGTCTCTTTGGCCAGGGCCACTGCCTTCTCCGATCTGATGAGGGATAAGGGGTCCGCTGAGGGAACGCTCAGCCGAGGAACGTCAGTGCGGCCGTGGTGAGGGCCTCCACGCCGGCGGTCAGGGTCGGCTCGATGACCGGGGCGAAGTGCGGGGAGTGGTTTCCGGCGGGTTCCTCTTCGCCGTCCGGCGCGCACCCCAGGCCCCAGAAGACCGACGGCACCCCGGCCTCGGTGCCGAACAGGCCGAAGTCCTCGCTTCCCATGATCGGCTCCAGGCCGGCCACGCGGGAGGGACCGAAGTGGTCGGTGAACGCGTCGGCCAGCCGGGCGGTCGCCTCCGGGTCGTTGTACGTGCTCGGGAAGGCGCTCAGGACACGGAACTCCGGCGGCCTCGGCGCGCCCGACGCGACGGCCTCGGCGTTCACGACGCGTTCCACGGCGGCCAGCACCGTACGGAGCACCTCCGGGGAGAACGCGCGGATGTTCAGCGTCATCGTGGCCTCGTCGGGGATGACGTTCTCCGCGACCCCGGCGTGCAGCCGCGAGACCGTGAGCACCGCGCGCTCGGCCGTGGCGACCTCGCGCGAGACGATCGTCTGCAGGCGCATGACCACCGCGGCGGCGAGGACGACCGGGTCGACGGCGGTCTCCGGCTGCGAGCCGTGCCCGCCGCGGCCGAACAGCCGTACCTCCAGGGTCTGGGCGGCGGCCGCCACCTGGCCGGGGTGGTGGAGCAGCAGGCCCGCCGGGTACGTGAAGAGGTGCTGGCCCAGCGCGACGTCCGGCGTGCCGACGCGGTCGTACAGGCCGTCGTCGAGCATCGCGCGCGCGCCGGCCGCGATCTCCTCGGCGGGCTGGAACACCGCGATCACGGTGCCGCGCCAGTGCTCGCGCCCGGCCGCGAGCAGCGCCGCCGCGCCGGACAGGCACGTCACGTGCATGTCGTGGCCGCAGGCGTGCATCATCGCGGGGGCCGTGCTCGCGTACGGCAGGCCGGTCTCCTCCTTGATGGGCAGCGCGTCCATGTCGGCGCGCAGCAGTACGGCCGGGCCCTCGCCGTTGCGCAGGACGCCGGCCACGCCGGTGCCGCCGATGCCGGTGGTCACCTCGTACCCGGCCGCGCGCAGACGGTCGGCGGCGATCCCGGCCGTACGCGTCTCGCCGAACGCCGGCTCAGGGTTGCGGTGGAGGTCGCGGTAGAGGTCGGCGAGGTCCTCGCGCGCCGCCGCGTCGAGCCGGCCGGTCACCGCTGTCGGTCGTGTCACGTCGCCATCCGTTCGCCGGCTCTATGGGTGCGCCGACAAGTGAATCATGCCGAAATATCGCTCGAATTTAGAGCTTCAAAGGGCAGGGGTTATATGTGACGATTCGCTGGTCTTACCGTCCCCCGCCAGAGCTCTGAGGAGAGCACATGCGTCGACGCGTGACCACGGCCGTACTAGGCGGGTTAATCCTCGCCCTGCTCCCCCTCGCCTCCCCGGCGGCCACCGCCGCGGCGCCGCTTCACCACTCCTGCGCCGCCGCGCGTGCGGGCACGGCGAGCTGTGACGCCCTCGTACGCGCCGGCGACGCCCGCGGCGCCGCGAAGGCGGCACCGGCCGGGCTGTCCCCCGGCGACCTGCAGTCCGCGTACAAGCTGCCGTCCTTCACCGGCGGCAAGGGCCAGACGGTCGCGGTCGTGGACGCCTACGACGACCCGACCGCCGAGGCGGACCTGAACGTCTACCGCGCGCAGTACGGCCTCGGCGCCTGCACGACGGCGAGCGGCTGCTTCAAGAAGGTCGACCAGACGGGCGGCACGAGCTACCCGGCGGCCGACGCCGGGTGGGCGCAGGAGATGTCACTGGACGTCGACATGGTCTCGGCGGTCTGCCCGAAGTGCAAGATCGTGCTGGTCGAGGCCACGTCCGCGTCGTTCGCCAACCTCGGCGCCGCCGAGAACACCGCCGCGAGCCTCGCGAACGTGATCAGCAACAGCTTCGGCGGCAGCGGCGCCGACACGACATACGGCTCGTACTACAACCACCCGGGCAAGGCCATCACGGCCAGCGCCGGCGACGGCTCCTACCCTGGAACGTCCCACTACGTGACGTCGGTGGGCGCCACGTCGCTACGGACCGCGAGCAACGCCCGCGGCTGGACCGAGACCGGCTGGAGCAGCGGCGGCTGCGCCAACAACGCCGCGCTGACCGCCCAGGCCTCCGCCGGAACCCTCTGCACGAAACGCGCCTACGCCGACGTCGCCGCGGTCGGCGACCCGGCGACCGGCGTCGCGGTGTACGACAGCACCCCGGCCGGCGGATCGAGCGGCTGGCTCGTCTTCGGCGGCACCAGCGTGCCCGCCCCGATCATCGCCGGCGTGTACGGCCTGGCCGGGAACGCGGCGAGCATCGACAACAACTACCCGTACACCCACGCGAGCGCGCTCTTCGACATCACGACAGGCGGCCCCGGCGGCTGCACCCCGGCGAAGTGGTGCACGGCCGGAGCCGGCTGGGACGGCCCAACGGGCGTGGGCACCCCGAACGGCACCGGAGGCTTCTGACCCAACGCGGGCCCGTCTCCCACAACGGGCCCGCCCCTCCCAGCCCCCCAGCCTCCGCAGACCGCCACCCGGCCATCACGGACGCCCGGCCTCCGCAGACGTCAGGTTCGTACGGTGCGGCGGGTGTCTTCGGCTTGGGTCGTGAGGCCCTTGCGGTCCAGGTGTTCGAGGAGGGGGATGGCCACTCGGCGGGTGGTGTTCAGGGCTTTGCGGGCCTCGCTGACGGTGAAGGGCTGCGGCAGGCTCGCCAGGACGGTCGCCGCCTCACCGTCCGCGCCGGGGAGCAGCACCACGCCGTCGGCGATCTTCAGGAGGGCGCCGGCGCGGACGGCGGCTCCCAGGGCTCGGCCGGTCAGGCCCAGTTCGGTCAGGCGGGCGGCTTCCGGGGCCTGGAACGGGTTCGTGGCCAGGTCCGCTCTCAGGTGCCGTACGGCCCGGGTCACCGGGGCGGGCAGGTCCGTGCCGGCGGCGCCGTGGACGCGGCCGTTGGACAGGTGTAGCGGCGGGCTCGTCAGGGCGGCCACCAGGCGGCGGTCGGGGAGGTCCAGGCGGGAGCGTGCCGCCTCCACGGGCAGGCCGGGTTCCAGCGGGTCGGCGGTGGCGTGGCGGTCGACCTCCTCGCGCAGGCGTACGCGCAGGGACGCCCAGTGGTCAGGGTCGGCCAGCCAGTCGCCCTCGACCGGCTCGGCTTCGGAGGTGACGCCCATCGCCCTCAGGTCGGGCCGCCGGATCAGGCCGTGGCGTCGGATCAGCGCGGCGGCGTCCGGGGTGCCCGTCGCCAGCTCGCGTGCCCGGGCCGCCGCGGCGCCGCGGCGGCGCAGTGCCGGTGGGCGTACGTCGAGGATGTCGGCGCCGGCGATGCGGCGGGCGCCCGGGTCGCGCAGCAACGCGCGGTCGCCGATGTGCAGCGGCAGCGGGCGTGCCAGGGACAGCCGTGCGGTGTCACCGCCGAGGTGGCGCAGCCGGGCGGGTACGGCGGCCGACCCGATGTGCAGGACCGGCTCGCGCGCGAAGCCGGCCTCCAGGCCCGCGACGCGTACGTCGACGGTGTCGGTGAGGGTCCAGTCCTCGCCGGTGAGGGCCATGCCGCGTGAGACGTCGTCGCGTTCGACGCCGCGCAGGTTGACCGCGACGCGGCTGACGGCGGTGACCTCGGCGGTGTTCTCCTTCAGCGCCTGGAGGCCGCGGATGCGTACCGGGCGGCCGTCGAGCAGCAGTTCGTCGCCGGAGCGTACGGTGCCGGCGGGCAGGGTGCCGGTGACGACCGTGCCGCTGCCCTTGATCGTGAACGCGCGGTCCACCCAGATCCGTACGGGCGCGCCGGCGCGAGGGGCGGGCAGCCGCGCCGCGAGCCGTACGAGGGCGGCCCGCAGGTCCGGGAGCCCCTCTCCGGTCAGCCCGCTGACCGTGACCGCCTCGACGTCGCCGAGGGTCGTACGCGCGATCTCGGCGCGCGAGCGGGCGAGTGCGGCGGCGGGGTCGGCCCGGTCGGCGCGCGTCACGACGAGCAACCCGTGGCGTACGCCGAGCGCGTCGATCGCGGCCAGGTGCTCGGCGGACTGCGGCATCCAGCCCTCGTCCGCCGCGACGACGATCATCACGGCGGGCACCGGCCCGACGCCGGCCAGCATGTTCGTGACGAACCGCTCGTGCCCCGGGACGTCGACGAACGCGATCGGCTCACCGGGCGTCAGCGTGGTCCAGGCGAAGCCGAGGTCGATCGTCATGCCGCGGCGGCGTTCCTCGGCCCAGCGGTCGGGTTCCATGCCGGTGAGCGCGCGTACGAGGGTGGATTTGCCGTGGTCGACGTGCCCGGCGGTCGCGATCACGTGCACTAGAGGACGCCCGCCACACGCCGCGCGAACGCGGTGAGGTCGAGGTCGTCCGGCATGCCGCGCAGGTCGAGGAGGAGGCGCCCGGCCTCGACGCGGCCGACGATCCCGGCGCGGCGGAGCGGTTCGGCGTACGCCGCGGGCAGGCTCACGGCGGCGCTCGCCAGCTCGACGCCCGGCGCTCCCCCGCCCCCGACACGCGCCACCGACTCGACGGCGAGGGCGTCGCAGGCGGCCAGCTCCTTGGCGAGGACCTCGGCGCGCGCCCGCAGCGTACGGACGTCCTCGCGCAGCGCACGGACCGCCGGGGGTTCCGGGCCGCGTACGGAGGCCTCCAGGGCGGCGAGCGTGAGCTTGCCGACGCGCAACGCGCGGGCGAGCGGGTGACGCCGCAGCCGCTCGACCAGGTCGGCGCGGCCGAGCAGCAGCCCGGCCTGCGGTCCGCCGAGCAGCTTGTCGCAGCTCGCCGTCACCAGGTCGGCTCCTTCGGCGAGGGCGGACGCGGCGTCGGGTTCATCGGGCAGTACGGGTTCGGGCGCGAGCAGCCCGGACCCGATGTCGGCCACGACGGGGACACCGAGCCCCGCGAGCTCGCGTACCGAGGCCTGCGCGGTGAACCCCTCGATACGGAAGTTCGAGGGATGGACCTTCAACACGAACCCCGTGTCGGGCCCGATCACCTCGGCGTAGTCGGCGGCGGTCGTACGGTTGGTGGTGCCGACCTCCCGGAGCCGCGCACCGGTGGACTCCAGCAGCCCCGGCAGCCGGAACCCATCCCCGATCTCCACCATCTCGCCCCGGCTGATCACGATCTCCCGGCCCGGCGCGAGAACCGTGGCGGCGAGGACGAGCGCGGCCGCGTTGTTGTTCACGACGTGCACCGCCTCAGCGGCCGGGCATGCCGCGGCGACGGCCGCGAGCGCGCCAAGCCCCCGCCGATCGCGCCGCCCGCTGATCAGGTCGAACTCCACGTCCGTGTACCCGGCGGCGTCTTTGATGGCGTCACACGCGGCCTCCGACAGGGGCGCGCGGCCGAGGTTGGTGTGCAGCAGCACCCCGGTCGCGTTGACGACCGGCCGCAGGCTGGCCGCGGAGGAGGGCAGAGCGGCGACGGCGGCGTCCACAACGCCTTCAACGGAAATCTCCCCACCCCGCGCCCGCTCCTGCGCGATCGCGACGGCCCCCTTCACGATCACCCGTCCAAGCCGCCGCTCCGCCTCGACCAGACGTGGGTCGGCCAGCACAGCGTCGGTACGCGGCACACGACGACGGGAGTCCATGTGAGAAACCTACGACCGCCCACCCCGGCAACGCCACGCGACGCCCCCCTCACGCGAACCCGCAGGGCACGCCAACGATCTTCCAGCGTGAAAGCCCGCACACGGACCAGCCACGCCGGCCATTACGAGATGGCTGTCTGGGCGTCCGCATAGCACACATGAACAGGCCTCTTCCGGACGTCGAGGAATAAGACCCTCGAAGCAGGCCTTAAGCAGCAGTCCGTACGATCAGCGGAGACTTCACCCCTTCAAGGAGTAACCCCTCAATGGTCGACACCGCCACGCCGCCTCGTACCGGGCGTACGAGGACGTATTCAGGGCTCACGCTGCCGGCCCTCGCGCTGTCCGGGATGGTGGTGTCGGTCCAGCAGACGCTGGTGATCCCGTTGCTGCCCGGTCTCATGCGGCACTTCGGGGCCTCCGTCGGCTCGGTGACCTGGGTGTTCACCGCGTCGCTGCTCGCCGGGGCCGTCGCCACGCCGTTGCTCTCGCGCCTTGGGGACATGTACGGCAAGAAGAACCTTCTGCTGGTCACCATGGTGCTGCTGCTCGTCGGCTCGGTCGTGTGCGCGGTGTCCGGTTCGCTGACGGTGCTGATCATCGGGCGGGCGCTGCAAGGGACGTCCACCGCGCTCATTCCGCTCGCGATCGGCATGATCAGGGACTCGTTCCCGCGCGAGAGGGTGACGTCGGGGATCGGCATCGTCAGTGCCACGATGGGTGTCGGCGGCAGCATGGGCATGATCGTCACGGGGTTGATCGCGGACAGGACCGACAGTTACCGGCCGGAGTTCTGGATCGCGGCGGTCCTCGCGGCGGCGGGTCTGGTGCTGATCATGGTGGGTGCGCGTGACACGGGGAGCCGGGCGGGTGGGCGGCCCGACTTCCTCGGGGCCACCGCGCTGGCCGGGCTGCTGGTCTGCCTGCTGCTGGCGATCAGCGAGGGCAACGACTGGGGCTGGGCGTCCGCGGGTGTGCTGCTCCTGTTCGCGGCGGCGTTCGTGCTGGCCGTCGCGTGGGTTCTGATCGAGCTCAGGGTGGCGCAGCCGCTCGTGCACCTCGGGCTGCTCGTCGGCCGCAAGTCGCTGTCGGCCAACGTCGCTTCGGTGCTGCTGGGCTTCTCGATGTACGGCGCGTTCACGCTGATCGCGACCTTCGTGGAGACGCCGAAGTCGCTCGGGTACGGCCTCGGCGGCAGCGTCCTCGACGTGGGCCTGTACATGCTGCCCAGCACGGTCACCATGATGGTCTTCTCCGCGCTGGCCGGACGCATCGCGGGCCGTATCGGCGCCGCGAACTCCCTCGCGATCGGTTCGGTCTTCGCCGGGCTGAGCTACGTGTGGCTGGCCCTGTCGCACGCCCACGCGTACGACCTGCTGAGCTTCAGCGCGATCCAGGGGATCGGGTTCGGCGTCGCGTACGCCGCGCTCGGCACGCTCGCCGTCGAGCACGTGCCGATGCACCAGAGCGGCATCGCCAGCGGGGTCAACTCCCTCGTACGCACCGCGGGCGGCAGCGTCTCGGGCGCGGTCACCGCGGCCGTGCTCACCGGTGAGACGATGGCGGGGCGGCCCGGTGTGCCCGCGCTGCACGCGTACGTGCTCAGTTTCGTCATCGTCGCGATCGGCGCGTTCCTCGCCGCGGTGGTCGCCGCCGTGCACGGGGTACGCCATCCGCGGCACTCCGATCACATCGAAGCGCTCCAGACCACTTGACGAAACACCGCCCACGATCTCCATAGTTGGTATTCCCCCGTAGGCGGAGGTACCAATGGGCCCGTACGCGGCCGAGCACGAACGCAGTCTCGGTGATCCGGCACGGTTCTGGGCGGAGGCGGCCCGCGACATCCGGTGGCGCACTCCCCCGGAGCGCGTCCTGGACGACGGCGCCGCGCCCTTCTACCGGTGGTTCACCGGCGGTGAGCTGAACACCTGCGAGAACGCCCTCGACCGGCACGTCGACCACGGCCGCGCCGACCAGGCGGCGTTGATCTACGACAGCCCGGTGACCGGCACGCAGCGCACGTACACCTACCGGGAGCTGCGCGACGAGACCGCGAAGTTCGCCGGTGTGCTGCGCGGCCTCGGTGTCGAGCGCGGCGACCGCGTCGTCATCTACATGCCGATGATCCCGCAGGCGGTGATGGCGATGCTGGCCTGCGCCCGCATCGGCGCCGTGCACTCGGTGGTCTTCGGCGGCTTCGCGCCGCGCGAGCTGGCCGTACGGATCGACGACGCGCGGCCCAAGGTCATCGTCAGCGCCTCGTGCGGCATCGAGGGCAGCCGGGTCATCGCGTACAAGCCGCTGCTGGACGAGGCCCTGCGGCTGTCGTCGCACGAGGTCCGCAACTGCGTGATCGCGGCGCGCCCGCAGGCCGAGGCGGCGCTGTCACGCCCGCGCGACCTCGACTGGGACGAGGCCATGGCGGACGCCCGGCCGGTCGACTGTGTGCCGGTGGCGGCCACCGACCCGCTCTACATCCTCTACACGTCCGGGACCACCGGGCGGCCGAAGGGCGTCGTACGCGACAACGGCGGGCACGCGGTCGCGCTGCGCTGGTCGATGCCGAACGTCTACGGCGTCGGGCCCGGCGACGTGTGGTGGACGGCGTCCGACGTCGGCTGGGTCGTCGGCCACTCCTACATCGTGTACGCGCCGCTGCTCACCGGCTGCACGACGGTGCTGTACGAGGGCAAGCCGGTCGGCACCCCCGACGCCGGGGCGTTCTGGCGGGTCGCCGCCGAGCACCGCGTCAACGCGATCTTCACGGCGCCGACCGCCATCCGGGCGATCAAGAAGGACGACCCGGACGGCCTGCTGCTCAAGCCGTACGACCTGCCGGCGCTGCGCACGCTGTTCCTCGCCGGTGAACGCCTCGACCCCGACACGTACCACTGGGCGGCCGGCGTCCTGGACCGGCCCGTCATCGACCACTGGTGGCAGACCGAGACCGGCTGGCCGATCGCGGCGAACCTGCGCGGCCTGGAGCCGATGCCGGTCAAACCGGGCTCGCCGACCGTCGCGGTGCCGGGCTACGACGTGCGCGTCCTGCTGCCGGACGGCTCGGCCGCGCCTCCCGGAGGCGAGGGCGACATCGTGATCAAGCTGCCGCTGCCGCCCGGCACGCTGCCGACGCTGTGGCAGGACGACGAGCGCTACGTCGAGTCCTACCTGTCACGCCATCACGGCCACTACCTCACCGGTGACGGCGGCTCGATCGATGAGGACGGCTACTTGTGGGTCATGGGCCGCACCGACGACGTGATCAACGTCGCGGGCCACCGGCTCTCCACCGGGTCGATGGAGGAGGTGCTCTGCGCCCATCCAGCGGTCGCCGAGGCCGCCGTCGTCGGCGTGCGCGACACGCTCAAGGGACAGGTGCCGCGCGGCTTCGTCGTGCTGAAGAACGGCGTGGAGATCGAGGAGTCGCGGCTGCGCGGCGAGCTGATCGGCGCCGTACGCGAGCAGGTGGGCCCGGTGGCGTCCTTCAAGGAGGTCGCGGTGGTGCCCGCCCTGCCGAAGACCCGGTCGGGGAAGATCCTGCGCGGAACCATGCGCGGAATCGCCGACGGAGACGACGTCACGGTGCCCTCCACGATCGAGGATCCCGCCGTGCTCGACCGTCTCCGCCCGATCCTCCGGCCGGAGAGCGACTAGCTATCTTCGCGACCAGAGCGCCGTCACGAGCAGGACGCCGATCGCGGCGAGGACGATCTGGAGGATGAGTTCCCAGAAATTGAATCCGTGGGTCTTCAGGTGGAGCAGATGCGCCAGCCAGGTGCCGATGAGGGCCGCCACGATACCGACGAGAATGGTGAGCCAGATCGGAATGTGCTGGCGGCCCGGAATGACAAGGCGGCCCAGGGCGCCGATGATGGCGCCGAAAATGATCGCGGTGATGATGCCACCGATGGTCATGTCACTCCTCGCCGGTCATGCGCCTGGGCCTTGGCCCACACGGGAAACCAATGGGTATCGAGTGTGTACCCAAGGCTCTGACCTGCGACACCATCGCTGGATCCACTTCCTCCGCGCCAACGCGCGAAGGAAGTGGACCACCAAAGAAATGCAAATATTTAGTACAAAGCTCTAACTTTTCACTATTCAAACAGCCAATTCGCCCGGCAGGTCGTTGACCGGCACGAGGGAGATCGGAGCGACCTCGACGCAAGTCCCGTTCGCCATGCTACGGGAGCTTTTCCGCCAGGTGGTGCCGGGATGTTCGTGTGCTTCCTTCATTGTTCTCTCACCTCCCTTCACTCAAGATGTCCACGCATCCCGGGCAATCATGGAGATTCGTTCCATGGATTCCGCAGGCGCGAGCGCCTCTGCACCGAGTCGTTCGAAACTGAGCCTATGCCGGTAGGTTTCGGTCTCTTCTTCCAAATATGAGCATCCGTTCAGATGCTCGATATAAGCGACATCGTGGAACCTGATCCCGCTTGCCAGCGGAAACTGCAGAAGCGTGAAGGACCCCGTCGCGATCGGATGGGGCCCGTCAAGTGGAAGAACCTGAAGGCCGATATTGGGGAACTCGGCCAGCTCAAGGAGACGATACAGCTGTTCCCTCATGACCTCCGCATCGCCATAGCGGCGGAGGAGAAGTGCCTCGTCGAGGATTATCGACAGCTTCAACGGAGGGTCACGGGTGAGGACCGACTGGCGCGCGATCCGGGCCTCCACCCGCGCGTCGACGCGGCTGGGCGGAATGACCTCGATCGAGTGCGACCACTGCTCGACGGCCAGGGCGTACGCCTCGGTCTGCAACAGCCCGGGGACGACCTGCGTCTCCCACTGCCAGATCGCCTCGGCCTCGATCTCCAGGCCGATGTAGGAGGCGTACTGCTCCGGAAGGGCGTCGGAGAAGGCCTCCCACCATCCCTTGCGGACGGCGTCGCGGGCCAGCTGGAGTAGCTGCTCGCGCTGCGAGCCGTGGATCTCGTAGAGGTCGAGGAGCTTCTTGACGTCGGTGAAGCGCGGCGTCTGGCGGGCGTTCTCCAGGCGGCTGATTTTCGAGGCCGACCATCCGGCCTGGTCGGCGACCTCGTCGCCGGTGAGATCGGCCGCCTCCCTGAGGCGACGCAACTCCGCTGCCAGCCGGCGATTACGAACGGTGGCACTTCCGGGCCGGGGCACCGTGATCCTCTCCCACCCGGGCCGACGGTGATCCCCGCAGCCGAGCTCTACATTCCTGGCGCAACTTTTATAGAGGCAGGCCGTAACGGCGTCAAGAAACGTCCGCTACATCTTTTACTGAAACTTTCGCTGTTAACGACCCTAGCGGAGGATCGATCACAGAACCATCCCTATACCACATCCGACAGCCGACATGTCTAGGCACACTCTTGCAGTGTCGCCAATCATAGAGCCTTTCTCACACCCCGAAACTCATGGGACACGTGGGACAGATGGCGACCATGAGGCACGTAAGGGCAGGAAGACGGCGCGTACGGGGCGGCCATTCACCGGAAACAGGGCACCATCACCGGCGCATTGTGGCCGGGCGAGCGCGACTTCGGCCCCAGTGTGCCGACCTGGGGTGACTTCACCCCGTCACCGCCCCCGACGTAGGCTGCGAGACAGGGGGGAAGATGAACACTGAGCACGCAGGCACGCCGCACAAGGTCGTTCTCGGCACCTACAACAGCCATCCCGCCGCACAGCACTCCGTGGACATCCTGGCCGAGCACAAATTCCCGGTCGAGCACGTGACGATCGTGGGCACCGGCCTGAAACTCGAGGAACGCGTCCTGGGCCGCTGGAGCCTCGGCCGCGCCATGGCCGCCGGCGTCGGCACGGGCGCCTGGATCGGCCTCCTGATCGGGCTCGCCTTCTGGATCGTCTCACCGTGGACGATCGGCGCCCTGATCCTGCCGATCGCCCTGGGCATCATCTTCGGCGCGGCCTTCTCCGCGGCGGCCTACTTCGTGCAGCGCCGCGCGTACATGTCGTCGCCGGCCGTCGTCGCCGACCGCTACGACCTGCTGGTCGACGCGGAGTTCGCCGATGAGGCCCGCCGCATGCTCACCACGGCGCTGACCTCGGCGGAGCACACCCGTCGGCCCTGACGCCGGTCACGGCAGGCACTGCACGCTGAGGCCGAGCGACCTCCACTTGCCCGCCGACTCCGTGCTGGTGACGATCGGCCAGCCGCGGTCCGCGGCGGCACGCGCGACGTGGGCGTCGACGACGTTGCGGATGCCGGCGCGGCGTGCGGCGTCGCCGATCGTGAGGGCGGTCTGCTCGTCGAGGGCGAGCACGACCACCGAGGCGTTCTCCACCGCCCAGGCGAGCTCCTGGAGCTCCCGCTCATCGGCCGCGGTGGCGGCCTGCGCGAGCGCCGCGGCGGGGGCGACGAGGCTGTAGCCCCGCGCGGCCACGAAGCCGACGAGCGCGCGCATGTGCTGACTGCGCCCCGAGGCGAGATCGACCAGGGCGGGAACATCGAGTACACGTCCGGAAAGGTTCACGAATCCCGCCGGGAGTTCCCGTCACCGCTTTCGAAGATCTGACGCGCCCAATCCGTCGCGTCGTCATCGAACGGCCCCCAACGATCTTCCACGGCGGCCACATGCCTATCTCGCTCGGCCCGATCCCTTACGGCCTGGGAGACATAGGCGGACACACTCGGCGCCACACCCGACGCGACGGCGGCGCGGGCGCTTTCCAGCACCTCCGCCGGCACCGTCACGGTGATCTTCTCGGTGGCCATGCCAGTCATGGTATGGCACCGGAGGCCTAAATGTATGGCACCGCCGGTGAGAAAGTTCTCCCCGCTCACAGGTCGAGCAGGAACTCGTGTAGGGCGTCGCCGATCTCATGCGGGGAGTCCTCCTGGACGTAGTGGCTGCCCGCGACGGTGACCTCTCGCTGGTTCGGCCAGGTGCGAGCGAAGTCCACGGCGCGGCCGACCAGCATCGCGCCGGGATCGGCGGCGATGAAGAGCTTCGGGATCGGGCTCCCGGCGAGCCACCGGCCGTAGTCCTCGACGATCTCGACGACGTCGGCGGGGCTTCCGTCGATGGGCAGTTCGCGCGGGAAGACGAGTGTCGGCACTCGCGACGCCGGGGTGGGGAAGGGCGCCCGGTACGCCGCCATCTCCGCCTCGTCGAGGGTTCGCAGGACGCTCCTGGGCAGCACGGTCTCGACGAAGAAGTTCTGTTCCAGGACGAGGTCCTCGCCCTGGTCGGAGCGCATGGCGCGGAACAGTCCGTCGCGGCCGGGCGGGAAGTCCGCCCAGGCGCGCGGCCGCACGATCGCCTCCATGTAGGCGATCGCCCTGACGCGTTCGGGGTGCCTGCGGGCCCAGTGGAAGCCGAGGGCCGAACCCCAGTCGTGTACGACGAGCGTGACGTTCTCCAGGCCCAGGGCGTCGAACCACGCGTCGAGGTGGCGGGCGTGGTCGGCGAAGCGGTACCGCCCGTCCGCCGCGGGGCCGGACCGGCCCATTCCGACCAGGTCCGGTGCGAGGCAGCGGCCGTGGTCCGCGACGGCGGGGATGATGTTCCGCCACAGGTAGGACGAGGTCGGGTTGCCGTGCAGGAACACGATCGGGTCGCCGCTCCCGGTGTCCACGTGGCTGATCTCCGTCCCGAGGACGCTCGTCCGCCTCCTCGGCAGGGAGTCGGCGCTGCCCGGTCTCACCCGGACGCCCTGAGCACGGTGGCGAAGGTGACGCGCTGGAATCGTTCGAGCGGTTCGGGGCCGCGCTCGACCTTCATGCGGAGGATCGCGCCCTGCCAGGAGGCGAGCAGGTAGTCCGCCATGTCGATGGCCGGCACGTCGAGCCGGATCCGGCCCGCCGCCTCCGCCTCTTCGAGGCAGCGGGCGAACGGCCGTCGCCACCGGCTGAAGATCTCGGCGAGCCGGGCGCGGATCGCCTCGCTGTGCTCGGCCGCTTCGAGACTCATGTTCCCGATCAGGCAGCCGTGCTGCCAGCCTCGGTCTTCGAGCCGTTCGGTGACGGCGTCGAAGTAGGCGCGCAGGCGGTCCAGCGGCGGTCTCCGGCCGTCGTCCAGTGTCGCCTCGACGACGGACGACAGGTCCGCGAAGTACCGGTCGACGATCTCCAACCCGAAGGCCTCCTTGGAGGCGAAATGGTTGGTGAAGGATCCCTGCGGCACTCCGGCCGCGCGGGTGATCTCGCGTACCCCGGCGGCGGCGAAGCCGCGCCGCCGTACGACCTCCAGGCCTTCCCGGAGGATCTGGTCCTTGTTCGACGCTCTGGCCATCCGACCAATATGTACGACCGTATTGAGTTGGTCAAGGCGCGCACGGACGCCTCAGCTCACTTGAGGGCCCGTCCCTCGCGGCGCCACAGCTCGCGTACGCGGTCGCGCAGCTCCGGCTCGTCGCGCGCCTTGAGGACGAACTCCCGCGGGCTGCGCGTCCCGGCGACCCGCACCAGCTCCGGGAGGTCGTCGAACAGGGTCGCGATCAGCGCCTCCTGGCCGGTCAGCGCGTACGGCACCCCGCGGGCGTCGCCGAGGACGCCGTGCTTGCCCGTGTACACCTCGCACCCCTCGATCGGGCCGGCCCCGGGAATCGAGACCGTGGCGGGGGCGGCCATCACCGTACGGTCGTAGTTGGGCTCGGTCGCGTCGACGACGGCCGCCTGCTCGTCGTCGAGCCACAGGACGATGAGCCGCGCGGTGGCGCCGTCGACGAGGACGGGGGCGGCGGGGACGGACCCGGGCCTGCTCACGTGCGCGGACACCCCGGCGATGAGCCCGGTCACCGTCGCCCACGTCATCGGGACCGTGGTGTCGGCGCGGCCGGTCAGCTTCCAGTGCAGGCGTCCAGGTGAGGCGTTGGACCCGACGGCGAGCATGGGGCGCCGCTCCCCCATGGCGGGCCGCCCTCGCCGCCGCAGCGCGTCATCGAGCGTCTCGGAGTCGGCGCCGGCGTGCCACGCGGCGGGCGGCGCGCTCGCGTCCTCGCGGAGCGCGAGGAAGCACTCGCCGTCGAGCAACCCGGACTCGGCGGGCGGTCTGCCGGGATAGGTCAGCGGGTCGCCGTCCGGATCACGCGCCAGGCCGAGCGCCGCGAGGCTCCGTGCTCCGAGGTCCATGCCGATCCCGTCCTCACGCCGTGGGCGCGGCCGGTCCGCGCCGCCTGCCGGCCGATGATGCCACGGTCACCATTCGGCGAGGAGTGCGGTGGCGTCGTCGTGGGGCTTGCGGTACGCGCCGGACCGGGTGCGCTCAGCCTCGCGCACCAGGTCGATCGCGTGCGATGGGCCGCCATTCCGAAGGGCCGCGAAGACGCTTTTCCAGTCGTGGCCGAAATGGTCGATCAGCCGGGTGACGCCGTCGGTGAGCATCGCCACCGCCTCGACGTCCTCTTCGTCGAAGGTCGCGGTCACCGCCTCGTACGCCGCCGCCGGGCTCGTGCTCGCCACGAAGAACCCGCCGGGCCGGTTTCGGTGGGCGCGTACCAGGGCGAGCGTGTACGGGAGGCCGCCGGGCAGGTGCATGAGGCGGTCGTCCTCGACCACGCTGATCGTGCCGTCGCGGCGCAGGACCGCGACCGGCGAGTCGGCGAGCACGAGGCACTCGAACCGCCCGGAACGCCATCGCGCGAGGGCGACCGTCGACGACGGGCTGTCGGGGTTCGCCAGGTCACAGGTGCCGGCGTGCTCCGCGCACACCTGCTTGATCGAGGCGGCCAGCACGTCGGCGAGCGAGCACGGGCTTCCCGCCGCCAGGGTGACGGCGAGCGCGGACCCGAGCCGGTGGACGAGCCAGGCGACATCGTGGACGCAGCCGCTATCGACCCCGGCCGGCGCGGTCGCACCGTCCAGGACGACGGCCCAGTCGGGCCCGGCCACGACGTAGTCCTCGTTGACGACGCCGGGGGCCGGCCGGGTCGCGTAGGTGATCCGCTTCGGCGGTTCCGCTTCGCTCATGACCACGTCATGGTGCCACGGACGGCCGGTCTCGGCTCAGGTGGAGTCGACGTCGTCCCCCGTGCGGCGGTCCCACCGTCGCCGGGCGGCCTTCATCATGACGTATGCACAGAGGGCGACGCACAAGGCGACCGCTGCAAAGTAGTAGATGACCAGGTTCGTGTCCGTGCTGACCGCCTTGGAGGTCCCTGCGTCCGGGAACCGGATGGTGGCCTCGGCGGTTCCGGTCGTCAGTCCGCTCACGAGACGTATGCGCGCGTGCCACGGGCCGTTCGGCAGCCCTTGTTTCAGGGGCACCGTCACGGGGCCAGAGTCACCCGGGGCAAGGGTCGTACCTACCTGGACCGGAAACGGCCCGGCACGAAGGCTGCCCGGCCCGTGCGTCAGGCGCAGGTCACCACTCAGGTCGAGAGCGCGTCCACCGGTGTTGTGCACCTGGGCGAGGACGACCGGAACGCCACCGGCCGACCGCTGGGCGGTCATCGAGTCGACGGTGAAGGCCGCCGCGGGCGGGTTCCCAGGGCCGACGGACAGGTAGATGCGGATACCGATCCGGTTCACCTCCGCGACCCCTCCCCCGGCCGGCGCGTGCTTGGCCGCCTGGGCCCAGATCACCGCGTAACGCTCTCCGGGAGCGGCATCGGCCGGTACGGCGATGGTCGTCCTGACCATGGCGGTGCCACGGGGAGCCACGGTCACCTCGTGGCGGTCGGTCCTGACCCACGTCGACAGTTCGTTCGAGGTCCGCCCGGGAGCGAACTGGAAGTGTTCGTTCCGGATCGAGCCTCCGGCGGCATACACCGACAGATGCTGTAACACGTTCGTCGTGTTGGACACCTCGACGCGCCGGTGGATGACCGCGCCGGGCGGGAGGTGGTCGATGATGTACCTCCACGCGCGTGAGTCGGCCCGTTCGCTGACCGGCGCGTCCACCAACCGCATTCCGATGTGGTTCCGGGGCGGGCCGACCATGGCCGACGCGGGACCGGCGGCCGTACCAGCCGCCGGAACCAATGCTCCGGCGGCCAGCAAAAGGCCGGGTACGCGCGTGTAATTCGTCGGCACAGGTCAGGCGACCGAATGTGTGACGGTGCCGGTGTAGGTGCCCGCGACGGCCGCGGACGGGATCGCGACGGTCAGCGTCGGGTTCCAGGTGGCGGTGTTGTTACCGGTGAGAGCGGTACCGGTGAAGGCGGTCTGCGGGACGTTGATGATGCCGCCGGCGCCGGGCGTGAAGGTACCCGTACCGGTCGAGCTCACGAGCGGTCCCGGCGCGTAGCTGACGTTGATGACCGGGATGGTCTCCGGTCCGGTCGCGCCACCGGTCGTGAAGTCGGTTCCGGTGACCGTCGCGGTCCAGCTTCCCCCCAGGGTGCCCCGAAGGTCGGTGACCGTGACGGGACCGATCTCGCCGGAGATGCTGGTGGCGCCGGAGGCTACCGAACCCAGGCTGGCCGAGCCCGGCGCACTGATCGTTAGCCCGGCAGTAGTGATCGAGAACGTGACGGTCGTGTCGGCTGCCGAGGCGGGCAGCGCGGCCGCCGCGACGAGCATGAGCCCGCCAGCCAGCGCGAAAAGCGGTCTACGCATATTGATCCAATGCTCAGGTCGGTTCGGAGGTAGCGTCGATCGCCTCCGGCCGGTCAGGGCCGGAACGCCGATACTCCTGTATCAAGATCGTAACTTTCTGTCATCAAGAGGTGATCAAGAAGACACCATCGCTGAGACGAGTTTGCGATCATGGCTGCGGGGACACATGACCTCGACCGCGTTCCTGAGCCGAGACCAGGCAGTCGTCCTTCCACCCCGAACACCGCACAAGGCCGCAGTGCGCCTCGAACATCGAGATCCCGTCGTGAACGGCGAGCGCGACCGATCTCACGTCCGGAACCGTACGTCCTGTGCCGTTCTGGCCACGCTGGTGCCGCAGGATCCGCTGGGCGCTTTCGCCGACGTGCCGGGCGCTCCTATGGTTGTCCGATGGCGACCGCGCTCCTGGGCAACCACAACGAGACCGCGCAGTCGCTGTTCAAGTACGAACTCCTGAGCCGCTACCTCCTGACGTTCATCTCGACGACCGCGCCGGACGGCCGCGTGACGGTGGTGGACGGCGCCGCCGGAAGCGGCCGGCACAAGGACGGCACGCCGGCGTCGGCGGAACGCATCCTGCGGTTCCTGCGCCGCCAGCCGTGCGACATCGACGCGTACTTCATCGAACGGAACCCGTCGCGGTACAGGGACCTGTCGGAGATGGTCGCCGGGTACGAGGGCGTGGCACTACCGGGCCCGCCGGAGGACCATCTCGACACGATCGCCGCCCTGCCGTCGCCGCTGTTCCTGTTCCTGGAGCCGTACGGCGCGGGCTTCGAGCACCTCCAGCAGGTGCTGGCAAGCTCTCGCGGCGGCCCCGCGACCGAGGCACTGATCGACTTCAGCCCGGCGCTGCCACGCCAGGTGTCGGCGGCCCTCCGCTCGGAGTCCCGCGCGGAGGCCATGGACCGGGCGTGCGGCGGCGGCTGGTGGCGCCACATCGCCGAAACCGGCGCGTCCCCGACCCGTCGTGGCGCCGACCCGGTGGGGATGGCCTTGGCCTCGGAGTACGCCCGCCGCCTGTCCGACAGAACCGGCATGTCAGCCGCGGTCCTCCCAGTACACCGCCGCCTGAGCCACCGCCCGATCCAGTACCTGATCTTCCTGACCCGCTCCGACCACGGCCTCTGGGTCTTCGCCCACACCGCCGCCCGAACCCGCCAGGCCTGGCAACGCCGCCTCGGCGAACTGGCCGACCAGCGCGACGGGCTGAAACTGATCAGCGACAGCGTCCTGAAGGACGACGTGATCCGCCGTGAGGAGACGGCGTCGCGGGCCATCATCACGGACAACATCCGTTCTCTGCTGGCGTCGACGCCGCGGTTCAAGCTGGCGCAGGAGACGGTCGCGGTTCTGGGATCCGCGTACGGGGTGGCGACGGAGGGCGTGATCCGGGAGGTCGTGACGGGCCTTCAGGCGGCCGGTGAGCTGAACATCGGCCAGAACAACAAACCCCCGGCGGCCCGGACCCGTACGAGAGATTTAATGATCTTCCGGCCGGGGTGAGCCGCGCGCCTGGTGAGGGTGCTGCTGGCGGAGGCGTACGGGAATCGAACCCGCCGTCGGCGCTGAGCGTCGACCTATGGTTTTGAAGACCAAGAGGGCCACCAGGCACCCCCACGCCTCCACGAATGATCGTAGTGGCTCCGCCTGCTGGGGCGGTGAGTCCTGGCCCGGCCGGACATTGCGACCGCGCCGGCGCCCAGCAAGGTCGCTGTGGCCAGCGGGGCCCAAAGGGCCGCCGTTCCCACGCCCAGGAGGCCGGTGATGATCATGGGGTCGGCGGTGCGGGCCAGGGCGTAGGTGAGTTGCCAGCGGGACAGGGCACGGCCGAGGAGGTGCGGGGGTGCCGACTCGATGACCAAGGGGACGCTGCTGCCCGTGTAGAGGATCTCGCCCATCGTGTACGGCGCGGCGACGGCCGTGATCACCACCAGGCCCAGCATTCCGCCCAGTACGGCGCCCAGCCAGAAGCCCAGATACGACACGGCCAGGACCACGCCGGACACGGCCAGTACGGCTCGGCTGTCGCGGTTCGACAGGCGTACCACGACGATCACTTGCAGTGCGATCACCAGGACCGTGTTGCCGACGAAGATGGCCGATGACCAGGCCGGGGAGGCGTGCAGCGTACGGACGAGCGTCACCGGCAGGGCGATTTCCAACACGTCCGCGTAGAAGGCGAACGGAATCCCGGCCAGGGCCAGCACGGTGACCGGGCGCAGAGCGCCACGGACGGAGACGGCGCTCGCCTTCGCCGGTGGTACCGGTGCCGGGTTGCGGGTGGCGGTCGAGGGCGGGGTGGGAGAGACGGTCGAGGTGGGGGTGACGGTCGAGGTCAGGGTGGCTGGCGGGGCCGGGGTCGAGGTGGCTGGCGGGGGCGGGGGCGTCGAGGGGGTGGTCAGTGTGTCGGGTTTGTGCAACGGGATCGTGGTCAGTACCGCCGCGCTCAGCGTGCAGCCCACCGCCGTGGCCAGCGACAGCCGGCCGATCACTTCGGGGCCGCCGGCCACGAAGGTGGTGGCCGTGAGTGCGCCGATTCCCAGGCCGGCGTTGCGGATCGAGCGGGTGGCGGCCAGGGCCGCTGCCCGGTGTTCGGCGCCGGCCAGTGCGGCGATCAGGGCGTTGTTCGCCGGTGGGGCCACCTGGGTGCCGATGCCGATCAGGGCGACGCCGGTCGCGAAGCCGGTCACGCCGGGCCACAGCATCAGGATCAGCGCGCCGGCGGCGCGGACCAGTAGCGAGACCACCGACGGTGCGCGAAGGGCGCCCGTGTCGATCCATCGGCCCACCAGCGGGATCGCTGCGAGGCCGGCCAGCATGCCGATGGAGAGGGCCACTCCGGCCTGGAACGGGTCCAGGCCGATCGTCACCGCGTAGATCACGACGAATGGGCGCAGTACACCGGAGGTCACCGACTCCACGGCGGCGCTGAGCGCGTAGCGGGCGCCGCCCGGGATGCGTACGAGAGGGGTCACGGGGTTGAGTCTGTGGGCGGGTGTCCGAGCCGCATGGGTGGACGGAGGAAAGGCGTCAATCGGTGCCCTCCCGGTTGACGCTTCCCGTCAATCGGTCAGGGCGCGACGGTGGTGATCTGCGAGGATGAGGCCGGTGGGTACCTCCGTCGACATCGCGGGTCTTCCGGCCGGGCGGATCCTTGTCGCGCCGTCGCCGCTCGCGGAGCTTGCCGCCGTGCTTCATCTGCTCGCGGAGCCGCAGCATCATCCGGATCTCGCGCCGGCCGTCGCGTCGATGCGGTCCGCGATTCCCGCGCGGCTGGCGGGTGAGCTCGACGAGAGTGGTCTGCTCTGGGTTTCCGGCCGTGCCGACTTCCTGTTCCCCTCCGCGCCTCGCGGGACCCTGCGGGAGGAGCTCGACGACGTCGACCGGCTCGATGACGAGCGCTGGGTGTCGGCGGCTCTCGCGGCGCACCGTGCCACCTCACCGGCGCCCAAGGCGTGGTCGCCGTTGCGCGATCCGGTCGTACGGCGGCGGGCGCTGGCGTCCGCACGCGCGCGGGGTCCGCTGCAGGCGGCGTGGGCCGCGCGTGTGCTCAACAATCCCGCCGCGGAGCGTGACCGGGTGCGCCGGGTGCTGCTCGACTGTGAGTCCGCGTTCTTCGGCGCCGCCTGGGAGCGCGTACGACCCGCGCTCGCGGAGGAGGCCGAGCGGCGCCGCGTCGACCTGGCCCGCGACGGCGTTCGAGCGCTCGAACGGATCTCGCGGGCGATCCAGGTCGACGAAGGCCTGATCACCCTCGACAAGCTGCAGGACGTCACGGCCGACGGGCGGACCGGCCTCACACTGATCCCGAGTGTCTTCGGCGGCCCGCACCTCACGCTCGTCTACACGCCGGGCTGGCAGCCGGTGTTGCAGTATCCGCGCCGTGAGCAGCGCCCGGTGCTGCGCGTCGACGAGCTGGACGCACGGCTCACCGCGCTGGCGCATCCGCTGCGGCTGCGGCTGTGCCGCACGCTCGCCCGTGGCGCGCACACCACGGGCGAGCTCGCGGACTTCTGGGCGGTCACCCCGCCGGAGGTGTCGCGGCATCTGGCCGTGCTCAAGGCGGCCGGCCTGCTCGTGTCGCAGCGGCGCGGGCGCTACGTCACGTACCGGCTCGACCTGGACGCCTGCGCAGGCCTCGGTCTTCAGCTCGTCGACGTCATCCGGCGGTGAGCGACGGGCGCCCCCAGAGCAGGGCGCGTTCGGCGGCGGACCACGCCGTCGTCGTCAGCAGGTACAGGCCCGCGGCCAGGGGCAGGTACGCCGCCATCGCGATGGTGCCGAACGGGAGGAGGCGCATCGCGACGCCCAGGGCGCCGGGGGCGGGCCTGGACAGGCGGCCGGACCACCAGGCGACCACTGCGAGCAGGACGAACAGGCCCAGGAACACCAGGCCGTGCGGGCCGGTCGCGAGGAGCCAGCGGCCGCCCAGCGGTACTCCCAGCAGCGTGTGGGCCAGGAGCAGGTTGGCGTGCCCGCCGATCGCCGGGGACAGGAACATCCGGTAGACCACCGAGAAGAACGGCAGTTGCAACAGCCCGGCGCCGACGCCCGCGAACTGCGACGTACCGGACTCCCGGTACACAGCGGTGATCTCGCGTTGGGCGCGCGACGGGTCGTTCTTGAACCGCTCGCGCAGTTCGGTGACCTTGGGGGCCAGGGCCTCGCGGGCGCGGCCCGCACTGGCCTGATGGCGGCTCAGCGGGTGCAGGGCCAGGCGTACGCAGGCGGTGAAGACGACGATGGCCGCGGCGGCGCTCAGGCCGCCTAGCACGGGCGTCAATGAGGACGTCAGGGCCAGGACCAGGTGGTACGCGACGCCTACCGCGGCGTCGAAGATCGTGAACACGGAAAGAACCCCTTACTTGTCGACGGAACCCAGCGGAAAAAGGGGTTCAGAACGACGGGGCTCTGGGCCGGGGGCGTCCCGCGGCGTCGGGGTCGAGCAGGCGGAGGACGACCGTACGGCCCGCTCGCGAGCGCAGCGCGGCCGAGCCCTCCGCGACCGGCGTGACGGCGACCAGGCGCGTACGCCGGACCGTCAGCACGGCCAGCCCGACGGCCAGGACCGCCGCGGCGAGCAGCACACCTGACGGCGTGACGGCGTCCGCGAGCTGCCACGCCGTGATCAGCACGGCGAGGATCCTGGTCATGCTCCTATTGACGCGCTCCCCCGGCGTCCGGTTCCGCGTACAACTCCGCGATGACCGGTGCGTACCGGTCGTGGATGACGCGCCGTTTCAGCTTCAGCGTCGGCGTGAGCTCCTCGCTCTCCGCGGTCCACTCCGTCGGCAGCAGCCGCCACTTCTTGACCTGCTGGACCCGCGCGAGGCGTTCGTTGGCCGAGCGTACGGCGGCGGCGACCTCTTCCAGGAGCACCGGGTGAGCGGTGATCCGCGCGAGGTCGCCCTCGATGCCGTGCGCGGCGGCCCAGACCGTGGCGACCTCGGCGTCGAGGGTGAGGACGGCGACGACGTACGGGCGGCGGTCGCCGTACGCGAGGGCCTGGCCGATGAGGGGGTTCTCCTTCAGGAGGTTCTCGATCATCGACGGGGCGATGTTCTCGCCGCCCGCGGTGATGATGATCTCCTTCTTTCGGTCGATGACCGTGAGGAACCCGTCGTCGTCGATCACGCCGATGTCGCCGGTGTGCACCCAGGAGTCCTCGTCGAGGAGGTCGGCGGTGGCCTCGGGGCGGTTCAGGTAGCCGGGCGTGCACGTGCCGCCGCGCAGGAGGATCTCGCCGTCGCCGGCCAGCCGCAGCTCGATGCCGGGCATGGGGCGGCCGACCGTGCCGAGTTTGAAGGCCTCCGGGGTGTTGGCGGTGGCCGCGCCCGTCGTCTCCGTCATGCCGTACACGTCCAGGATGCGCAGGCCGAGCCCGGCGAAGAAGCGCGCGACCTCGATGGGCAGCGGCGCGGCGGCGCTCAGCGTCTGCTCGACCCGGTCGAGGCCGATGAGGGCGCGCATGACGGAGAGTACGGCGGCGTCGGCGCGCTCGAAGGCCTCGCGCAGCTCCGGCGTGGTCTCCCGCCCGTACTCGCACGACTCGATGTACGCCTGCCCGGCCGCCATGGCGGCGGCGACCGCGGCCTTCTTCGCGGGGTCCGGCTCGGCGCCCAGGACGGCCTGGATCGCGGCCATCATCTTCTCCCAGACGCGCGGGACGCCGAAGAAGCCGTGTGGCCGCGCCTTGGCCAGGACGCCGGAGAGCCCGGCGGGGTCCGGGCAGAAGTAGATGTGGGAGGCGCGGACGATCGGCAGGTAGATGCTGAGCACCCGGTCGGCGATGTGCGCGAACGGCAGGTACGAGACGCCGACGTTCTTCTCGGGCAGCGTCGACGTGTCGGTGGAGGCCTGGCACTCGTACAGCGCCATCCGGTGCGTGATCACCACGCCCTTCGGCTGCCCGGTCGTGCCGGAGGTGTACAGGACGGTGAGCGTGCCGTCCGGCGTGAGGTCGCGCCAGCGTTCGCACTCGCCGTCGCCGAGGGCCAGGAAGGAGTCCCAGGACAGGTACGGCTCGCCGTCCGGGCAGCCGTTCAACACGATGACGGCGCGCAGCTCGGGCAGCCGTGACAGGACCGGCTGCCAGCGGGCGAGCTGGTCGGGCCCGTCGAGCACGGCGTATTTCGCGGCGCTGTTCCCGGCGACGAACGCGACCTGCTCGGGTGCGAGCGTCGCGTACAGCGTCGTGGGGATCCCACCGGCGTGCAGCGCGCCGAGGTCGGCGAGGACGTGCTCCGTGCGGTTCGGCATCATCAGCGCGACGACGTCGCCGGGCTCCAGTCCCAGCTCGACGAAAGCGGCCGCGACCCGCAGCACCGTACGCCGGGTCTCCGCCCAGGTCAGCGTCTCGTCGCCTTGGGTGAAGGCCGGAGAGTCGGGACGGCGCTCCGCGGTCTCGAGGAGCGCGTGCGCGACCGTACGGCCCTCGATCTCCTTCTCGACCCGCGCCCGTTCCGCCAGAACTCCCATGGCCACACCTCTCGATTCGGAGGCCACCCACCGCATCACACCGAACCCCGTTCGGACAAGGTGGGCGAATGATCGCCGTAGGATCCGTCGGGTGCGGACTCTGGTGCTCTGGGACGTCGACCACACCCTCCTCGACTCCGGCGGGGTCAGCCGGGGCGTATACGCCCGCGCGTTCGAACGCGTGACCGGCCGCCCGATGCTGAGAATGGCGGCCATGGCGGGCCGCACCGAGTGGGCGATCATGACGGAGACCCTCGACCTGCACGACGTCCCGGTCACCGAAGGGCTGCTGGAGGCGTACGGGAAGGTGCTGGCGGCGGAGTTCTCGGCGGCGGCGCCGGAGGCCCGCGAACGCGGGCGCGCGCTGCCCGGCGCCCGCGAGGCGCTCGCCGCGCTGTCCGCGCGAACGGACGTCGTCCAGTCGGTTCTGACGGGCAACATCGAGCCGATCGCGATCGAGAAACTCACGATCTTCGACCTGACGGAGTACGTCGACCTCTCCGTCGGCGCCTACGGCCTCGACCACAACGACCGCGCCGAACTCGTACGCCTGGCGCGCGAGCGCGCGGCCAGGGCGTACGGCGAGCCCTTCACACCGGCCCGCACCGTGCTGGTCGGCGACACGCCCCTGGACGTGCAGGCGGGCCACGACAGCGGCGCACGCGTCGTGGCGGTGGCGACGGGCTCCAGCGACCACGAGACCCTCGTACGGGCCGGGGCGGACACGGTGCTGAACGACCTCACCGACCTCGACGCCACGCTCCACGCGATCCTGCCCGGCTAGCTGGTCGGCCGCCGCTCGCAACACTCGGGCCTCGGCGCCCGATATAACCCAAAAAGGCGTAAATTCGCCGCGCCACACCGGCCGAGGCGTCCAGGGTCGATGCGCGACGGTGTACCGAGGGCAGGCGGGGAGATGCGGGAGACTATGACGTCTTGGCTGGTCGACGTACCGAGCGGAAGATCGCTGACATGAGGTATCGCCTGACCCAGTACGCGCACGGCGGTGGTTGCGCGTGCAAGATCCCTCCGGGTGAGCTGGAGGCGGTCGTCGCCGGGCTGGTCGACCACGACGCGTCCGACGACCTGGTCATCGGGCTGGACGACGGTGACGACGCGGCCGTCGTGCGGATTCAGGAGGGCCGGGCCGTCGTCGCGACGGCGGACTTCTTCACGCCCGTCGTCGACGACCCGTACGACTGGGGGCGGATCGCGGCGGCGAACGCCCTCTCCGACGTCTACGCGGTCGGCGGGGAGCCGCTCGTGGCGGTGAACCTCCTCGGCTGGCCGAGGGACACCCTGCCGATGGAGCTCGCGCGCGAGGTGCTGCGGGGCGGGCTCGACATCGCCAAACAGGCGCGGTGCCACGTCGCGGGCGGCCACAGTGTCGATGATCCCGAGCCCAAGTACGGCATGGCGGTCACCGGCCTGGCCGACCCGGGGCGGCTGCTGCGGCTCGACGCGGGGCGTCCCCGGATGCCGCTGTCGCTGACCAAACCCCTCGGAGTCGGGGTGCTCAACACGCGGCACAAGGCGACCGGCGAGGTGTTCCCGCAGGCCGTCGAGGCGATGACCACGCTGAACGCCGCCGCGTCGAAGGCCGCTCTCGACCGCGGTCACACGTGTGCCACGGACGTCACCGGGTTCGGGCTGCTCGGGCACCTGTACAAGATGGCGCGTGCCAGCGGCGTCACCGCCGTGGTGGACGCCGCCGCCGTGCCGTACCTCGCCGGCGCGCGCGACGCCGTACGCGACGGGTTCGTCTCCGGGGGCACGCACCGCAACCTCGCCTGGGTCACGCCCAACACCGACTTCGGCAGTGTTCCGGAGGACGACCGGGTGCTGCTCGCGGACGCCCAGACGTCCGGCGGCCTGCTGATCGCGGGCGAGATGCCCGGCGCGACCGTCATCGGCGAACTGACCGGAAGGGGAAACCACGCCCTTGTCGTTCGATGAGTGATCACTGGGGGTACGTCCAGGATCACACAGGCCGTCGCGGAGATTCGGGGGAACCGCATGGCCGCATCGGCGACCGAACTGCGGCGTGAACGCCGTTTCCTCGGCCATCCGCGCGGGCTCGCCACGCTCTTCATGACCGAGATGTGGGAGCGCTTCAGCTTCTACGGCATGCGCAGCGTGCTCGTGCTCTTCCTCGCGGCGTCGGCGGCGGAGGGCGGGCTCGGCCTGCGCGAGGGTACGGCGAAGGCGCTGGTCGGCGTCTACTCGGCCATGGTCTACCTGGTCGCGCTGCCCGGCGGGTGGCTCGCGGACCGGGTCCTCGGGCCGCGCCGCGCGGTGCTGTACGGCGGCGTCGTCATCATGCTCGGGCACCTGACGATGGCGGTGCCGCGCGGCGCCGCGTTCGTCTACCTCGGGCTGCTGCTGATCATCCTCGGCACCGGGCTGCTCAAGCCGAACATCTCCACCCTCGTCGGGCACCTGTACGGCCAGGACGAGGACGCCCGGCGCGACGCGGGCTTCTCGATCTTCTACATGGGCATCAACCTGGGCGCGTTCCTCGCCCCGCTGGTCGTGGGGACGCTCGGGCAGCGGGTCTCGTGGCATCTGGGGTTCGCGGTGGCGGCGGCCGGCATGGCGCTCGGCCTCACCCAGTACGTCCTGGGGCGGCGGCACCTACCCGACGGCGCGCCGCCGAGGCGGCTGGACGCGCGGGAGCGGCACCGCCTCGCCGTGGCCGCGTCGGCGGGAGCCGGCGTGGTCGCCGCGCTCGTGCTGCTCGCGCTGCTGACCGGGACGCTCACGCTGGACGCCGCGACCTGGGCGCTCACCGTCGTGCCCATCGCGGTCGCCGTCGCCTACTTCGTGTTCATGTTCTACGGCAGCCACGAGATCACGCCCGTCGAGCGCGCACGGCTCCGCGCGTACGTCTGGCTGTTCGCCGCCGCCTCGGTGTTCTGGATGGTGTACGACCAGGGCGCGACGGAGCTGGCGCTGTTCGCGCAGAAGAAGACGGACCTGTCCGTCGCCGGCTGGCAGATGCCGTCGAGCTGGCTGCAGGCCGTCAACCCGATCATGGTGATCGTCCTCGCCCCGCTCTTCGCGGCCCTGTGGGTGAAGGCCGGGAGCAGGCTCGGCACGCCGCTGAAGTTCGCGGTCGCGATGGCGCTGTGCGGCGTGTCGTTCGTGATCATGACGTTCGCAGCGGCCGAGGCGGGGCGCGGCCTGAAGGTCACCGTGCTGTGGCTGGTCGTCACGTATCTCATCCAGACCGCCGGGGAGCTGTGCCTGAGCCCGGTGGGCCTGTCGGTCACGACCAAGCTGGCGCCGAGGGCGTTCGCCAGCCAGATGATCGGAGTGTGGTATCTCGCGGTCGCGGTGGGTGACGCGGTCGGCGGCCAGATGACGCGGCTCGCCGGCACCGTGCTGCCCGAGCCGGTCTACTTCCTGCTGCTGGCAGTGGTCGCGCTCGCCACCGGCGCGGCCCTCCTGGCGACGGCCGGGCCGCTGCGCCGCATGATGGACGAGCACCGTTCGTCACTCTGACCACGTGCCGCACAAATCGCCCTAGTATGGCCTGACTCGGACATCCGACGAATCGGGGGATCCACCGGACGGCCCCTATCGTCAGAGTAAAGAGCGGTTTTCCAACACGGGTAATGCGACGACGAGGGGCGGCCGTCCGTGCACGAACCACCCGGAGGATACGGGCAGGAGCCCTACCCCACGAACCCCCAGGGGCAGGGCGGCTACCCTCCCCCGAACCAGGGTCAGGGCGGGACACAGCCGTACCCGAGCCAACCCCCGTACCAGGGCGGCGGCTACCCCGGCCAGAACCAGCAGCCCCCGTACCAGGGCGGCGGCTACCCCGGGCAGGGCCAGCCCCCGTACGGCGGGCAGCAGCCTCCCGGTGGCGGCTACGGTCCGCCGAACTACCCCGGCCAGGGCGGCGGATGGGGCCCGCCTCCCGAGCCCCCGAGGAAGAGCTCCGGGCCGATGATCCTGGTCGCCATCGTCGCCGTGCTCGTCGTCCTGGGCGGCGGCGGCGCGATCGTGTGGGCGCTGAGCAGCGGCGACAAGAAGCCGAGGCCCGCGGTCGCCGAGAGCAGCGCGGTTCCCACGCCGGAGCTGTCGGTCCCGTCCTTCACGCCGCCGGTCATCCCGTCGTACACGCCGCCGACCATCCCCGGCATCACGCCGTCACCGTCGGGGTCCTCGACGTACGACGAGTCGCTGTTCGTGCGCGAGGGCGACTGCGTCAAGATCAGCGGCAAGTCGCCGAAGCTCCGGATGAACAAGCTCGACTGCTCCGACGCGCCGTACAAGGTGCTGAAGCGCTTCTCCGGCACCTCGGACCAGTCCAAGTGCAAGAGCGTCTCGGGCTACACGACCGCGTTCTACGCCAAGAGCAAGAAGTACACCTTCCTGAGCTACGTGCTCTGCCTCAAGCGCCAGTAGCGTTCACCCGCGCCCGCTGGGGCACGACGGTGTACTTCGGGTCCTCCGCCGAGGCGACACCGGCGTGGAACACCCCGAAGCGGGTGCAGACCGCGCCGCCGGCGAGCGCGAGGCCCGCGACGACGGAGGCGGTACGGCTACGCCGCGCGGCGAGCGTCGCCGCCGCGCCCGCGACGGTCAAGGCGCGCCCGGTACGCAGCAGCGCGCCCGCGCGCCCGGTCCGGTACGGCTCGGAGACCAGCTCGGCCTCCTCGCGCATCCCCGCGCCGCGTTCGAGCGCGGCGCCGGCCGCGAGCTCCACGGCCGCGCCGAGCAGGGCCATGCGCCGTGCCGGGCCGGCCTCGCCGAGCGGCGCGCCGATCATGCCGGCCGCTCCGGCGCTGGCCGTCGCGCTGGCGGCGAACAGCACCGGCAGGTGACGGTAGGCCTCGTGCCAGGCGGGCACGGCCGTGTCGGCGATCAGGACGCCCGTGTACGTGGCGAGCACCGGTCCGGTCACCGCGGCGGCGGCTCCGGCGGCACGGCCCAGCCTCGGCGCGACGCCGGTGACCGCCGAGGCGGCGGACGCGCCGGTGAAGGAACCGTGCGCGGCCAGCACCCACGACCCGACGCTCATCGGCGACGTCGGCTTGAAGACGCGCAGCATGTTCAGGAAGCGCTCGGGGCGGCCCAGCTCGGCGATGAGCAGCCCGGACCCGGCCGCGGCCGAACCGGCGGCGGTGAGCGTGCCGGTCAGCGCGAGACGCCGCCGCCCGGTCGCACCGGCCATCGCGGCCATCACGGCCGACGCGCCCGACAGCCCGCCGAGGAAGAGGTAGCCGGGCATGTGCGGGGACTTCCAGCGCGGCCTCTTCAGCACCGGACGGCCGTAGTAGGACTGGAACTCGGCCTTGGGGACCATGGCGTTCTCGCCGTTACGGCGTGGCATCAGCGCCTCCCAAGGAACGACACGGCCACTCCCCCGGCGAGCGCCAGCGCGGCGCCTCCGGCCCACTTCCACATGGCGGGAAGGTCGCGCGTGGTGACGACCGGGTCCGGCGGCAGGCCGTACACCTCGGGCTCGTCGAGCAGCAGGAAGAACGCGCCGTCGCCGCCCACGCCGTCGTTCTCGTCCTCGCCGTACAGCCGCGCCTCGTCGACGCCCTTGCCGTGCAGGTCGTCGAGGCGCTCGCGCGCCCGCTCCCTCAGCTCGTCCAGCGGGCCGAACTGGATGGAGTCGGTCGGGCACGCCTTGGCGCACGCGGGCTCCATGCCGTCGCCGAGCCGGTCGTAGCAGAGCGTGCACTTCCAGGCGCGGCCGTCGTCCTCGCGCCGGTCGATCACGCCGTACGGGCAGGCCGAGACGCAGTACGCGCAGCCGTTGCAGATGTCCTGCTGCACGACGACCGTGGAGAACTCCGTACGGAACAGCGCCCCGGTCGGGCAGACGTCCAGGCAGGCCGCGTGCGTGCAGTGTTTGCACACGTCGGAGGCCATGAGCCACTTCGTCGCGTCGCCTGCGGCGCCTAGGGGGGCGTGGGGGGTCGTCCCCCCACGAGCGACATCGGAGTCGACCTGTTTGAGGGCGGACTGTTCGATGAAGGCGACGTGCCGCCAGGTGTTCGCGTCGAGCTGGACCGTGTTGTCGTACGACATGCCGGTGAGCGCGAAGCCGTCATCGGGAACGGCGTTCCACTCCTTGCAGGCGACCTCGCACGCCTTGCAGCCGATGCAGACCGAGGTGTCGGTGAAGAACCCGACGCGTGGCGGCGCGTCGGCGTAGCCCGCGTCGCCCGCGACGTCCGGAAGGGGTCCCGAGAGCCTGTTGTTCATCGGTCAGTCCTCCGGGATTCCGGCCCTGCGGCGGTAGCGGCGTACGAGGGCGTCGAGCTCGGCGCCCCGCGGGCGGCGTCCCGGCCTGATGTCACAGGTCGCCGCCTTGCTCTCCTGGATGTGGGTGTTCGCGTCGAGGACGATGGGCAGCAGGTCGTTGGCGGAGTCGCCGGTGACGAGGCCGGAGCTGCCCCAGTGGTACGGCAGCCCGACCTGGTGGATCACGCGGCCCTGGATGCGCACGGGCCGTACGCGTGAGGTGACCATGACCCTCGCCTCGATCGCGGTGCGCGCGGTGATGATCGTCGCCCAGCCGTGGTGGACGAGCCCGCGCTCGGCGGCCAGCTCGGGCGAGACCTCGCAGAACATCTCCGGCTGGAGCTCGGACAGGTACGGCAGGAACCGGCTCATCCCGCCCGCGGTGTGGTGCTCGGTCAGCCGGTAGGTGGTGAAGGCGTACGGGTACACGTCGCCTTCGGCGGGGTGGTAGCGGTTGCCCTTGCGCGGACGGGCCTCGCGGACGGGGTTGCGCTGCTGCCCGTACAGGACGTTGCCGACCGGCGACTCCTGCGGCTCGTAGTGCGTCGGCAGGGGCCCATCGAGCAGGCCCTTCGGCGCGAACAGCCAGCCCTTGCCGTCGGTCTGCATGATGAACGGGTCGGCGCCGCCGATCGCCTCCTGCGCCTTGGCGCCCTTCGGCGGGACGTACGACGGGTCCTTCTTCTTCTCGAAGTCCGGCACGTCGTGGCCGGTCCACTGCTCGCCGTCCCACCAGACGTAGGCCTTGCGCTCGCTCCACGGGTTGCCCTCGGGGTCGGCGGAGGCGCGGTTGTACAGGATGCGGCGGTTCGCCGGCCAGGCCCAGCCCCACTCGGGCGCGACCCAGGACTGCTCCTGGCCGGGCTTGCGGCGCGCGGTCTGGTTGACGCCGTCGGCGTGGCAGCCGGCGTAGATCCAGCAGCCGGACGAGGTCGAGCCGTCGTCCTTCAGCGCGGTGAACGACGCGAGCGGCTCGCCGTCGGCGCCGTAGCCGTTGATCTCGCGGAGCACGGCGGCGGCGGAGGGGTCACGCTGCGGGCCCTCTTCGGGGTAGTCCCAGGTGAGGTCGAGGACCGGCCGGTCCTTCGGGTCGCCGGAGCCGCGCAGCCGGTCGCGGATCCGCAGGCCGAGGTGGTACATGAACCACAGGTCGCTGCGGGCGTCGTCCGGCGGCTCGACCGCCTTGTGGTGCCACTGCAGGAGCCGCTGGGTGTTGGTGAAGGTGCCGTCCTTCTCGACGTGGGAGGCGGCCGGCATGAAGAAGACCTCGGTGCCGATCTCCTCCGGCGTGATCTCGCCGGCGGAGATCTCCGGGGAGTTCCTCCAGAACTCCGCGCTCTCGATGAGGTTCAGGTCGCGCACGACCAGCCAGTCGAGCGACCGCAGGCCCGTGCGCTGAAGGCGCCCGCCCGCGGACCCGACCGCGGGGTTCTCCCCCATCAGGAAGTAGCCCTTGACCTTGCCGTCGATCTGGCCGAGCACGGTCTGGTACGTGCCGTGGTCGCCGGTCAGACGCGGCAGGTAGTCGAAGCGGAAGTCGTTGTCCTCGGTCGCCGCGTCGCCCCACCACGCCTTCAGCAGGCTGACCATGTAGGCGCGCTTGTTGCCCCAGAACCCGGTGTCGCCGGCCGCGCGCTCCAGGTAGGTGTCGAGGTCCTCGTGCTCGTGCGCGTACGGCATCGGCAGGTAGCCGGGCAGCAGGTTGAACAGCGTCGGGATGTCGGTGGAGCCCTGGATGCTGGCGTGCCCGCGCAGCGCGAGGATGCCGCCGCCCGGCCGCCCGATGTTGCCCAGGAGCAGCTGGAGGATCGCGGCGGTGCGGATGTACTGGGCACCGACCGTGTGCTGGGTCCAGCCGACGCTGTAGACGATCGCGCTCGTACGCTCGCGGCCGGAGTTGGCGACGAGCGCGTCGGCGATCTCGGCGAAGGCGGCGGCCGGGATGCCGCACATCTCCTCGACCATCTCCGGCGTGTAGCGCGCGAAGTGGCGTTTCAGCACCTGGTAGACGCAGTTCGGGTGCTGGAGCGTGTTGTCGACGTGCGGAGGGCGGCCGGTCTCGGACGGCGTGGCCTCGTACGTCGCGCCGGGCCCGTGCTCGTGGGAGCGGTCGGGCTCGGACTCCGCGCGCTGCTCGCCCGCGGACTCCTCCTCGACGCCCTTGTACGACCACGTCGTCGGGTCGTACTCGCGCTTGTCCTTGTCGTAGCCGGAGAACAGGCCGTCGAGGTCCTCGGTGTCGCGGAAGTCGTCGTTGAGGATGACGGAGGCGTTCGTGTACGCCAGGACGTACTCGCGGAAGTCGTGCTCGCCGGTCAGGACGTGGTTGATGAGCGCGCCGAGCAGGACGATGTCACTGCCGGCGCGCACGGGCACGTGGCGGTCGGCCATCGCGCTCGTACGCGTGAAGCGCGGGTCGATGTGGAAGATCTTGGCGCCGCGCGCCTTGGCCTCCATGACCCACTGGAACCCGACCGGATGGCACTCGGCCATGTTCGAGCCCTGGATGACGATGCAGTCGGCGTTCGCCAGATCCTGCTGGAACGTCGTGGCGCCGCCGCGCCCGTAGCTGGTCCCCAGACCGGGGACGGTGGCGGAGTGTCAAATACGGGCCTGGTTCTCGATCTGGATCGCCCCCAGCGCGCTCCAGAGCTTCTTGATGAGGTAGTTCTCCTCGTTGTCGAGCGTGGCGCCGCCCAGGCTCGCGACGCCCATGGTGCGGCGTACCGGCTTGCCGTCGCTGGTGTCCTCCCAGCCGTGGCGCCGGGCGTCGATGACCCGGTCGGCGATCATGTCCATCGCCGTCTCGAGGTCGAGGGACTCCCACTCGGTGCCGTGCTTGCGCCGGTAGAGCACCTTGGTCTGCCGGCCGGGCGAGGTGACGAGCTGCTTGCTGGCCGAGCCCTTCGGGCACAGGCGCCCGCGCGAGATCGGGGAGCCGGGGTCGCCCTCGATCTGGATGACCTTCTCGTCCTTGACGTATACCTTCTGCCCGCAGCCGACGGCGCAGTACGGGCAGACGGAGTCGACGACGCGGTCGGCGGTCGCGGTGCGGGGTTCGAGGGAGTCGGTGCGCGCGGACCGCGCGGCCTGGCCGCGCCCAAGGCGGTCCGTGCCCATCAGCTGGCGAACGACCGGCCACGACTCGATTCCCACGCGTCCCATTCAACCTCCTGACGGAGTGATCATGCCACCGGTACCCGGTGTGAGCCCCTTCTCACCTCTTCGCGGCGGTAGCTTCGACGCATGGGCCGAGTGACCGTACGACGCCGGATCACGCGCAGCGACGAGAAGGGCACGCGTGCCTTTCCCGACACGCTCGCGGTCGAGGAACCCCTGGAGATCCGGCTGTCCGGCCGTCCGCTGTCGGTGACCATGCGGACTCCCGGCAACGACTTCGACCTCGTCACCGGCTTCCTGTACGCCGAGGGCGTCGTACGCGCGGCGGCCGACGTCCAGGCGATGCGCTACTGCGCGGACACCGACACGATGAACATCGTCGACGTGACGCTCGCCGAGGGCGTCAGCCCGCCGGAGGTCTCGGTCGAGCGGTCGTTCTACACGACGAGCGCGTGCGGGGTGTGCGGCAAGACCAGCATCGACGCGATCCGGCAGCGTTCCACGTACGACGTTCGGGCCGATGACCTTCGCCTCGACGCGGCGACGGTGGCCGCGCTGCCGGACTCCCTGCGCGCGGCGCAGCGGGTGTTCGAACGCACCGGCGGGCTGCACGCCGCGGGCCTGTTCTCCGCGGACGGCACCCTCCTCGTCCTGCGCGAGGACGTCGGGCGGCACAACGCGGTCGACAAGGTGATCGGCTGGGCGCTGAAGGACGGCCGGGTGCCGCTCACCGGCCACGTGCTGCTGGTCAGCGGGCGCGCGTCGTTCGAGCTGACCCAGAAGGCGCTGCTGGCCGGCATCCCGGCCCTGGCCGCGGTCTCGGCGCCGTCCTCGCTGGCCGCCGACCTCGCCGAGGAGTCGGGGATGACGCTCATCGGCTTCCTGCGCGGCGCGTCGATGAACGTCTATACGGGAGCCGAGCGGTTGACCGATATGGTCTGAGGGCCGCTTATCGGGCTGCTGGGCGACTATATTGGATTTCGTGTCCAATTACACAGAGTCGGATGCCGCTTCGAGTACGCGGCGGGTCCGTGGAGACGGCGTCGACCTGGCCGTTCAGGAGCGTGGCCAAGGTCCCGTCATCCTCCTCGTGCACGGCTATCCGGACACCCACGCCGTGTGGGACGGCGTGGCCTCGCGCCTCGCCGGGCACTTCCGCGTCGTGACGTACGACGTGCGCGGCGCCGGCGACTCGACGCGCCCGCGCGGGCGCGCGGCGTACCGCTTCGAACACCTCGTGGCCGACCTGCGCGCGGTCGCCGACGCGGTCAGCCCGGACGCCCCGGTGCACCTGGCCGGCCACGACTGGGGCTCCATCCAGTGCTGGGAGGCCGTCTGCGGCATGCCCGAGCGCTTCGCGTCGTACACCTCGATCTCCGGCCCGTGCCTGGACCACATCGCCGAGTGGACACGCGCCGGCCTGCGCCGGCCGTCGGGCGTGCCCGCGGTCCTGCGCCAGATCGTGCACTCGTGGTACATCGGCGCCTTCCACACGCCCGTCCTGCCGGAGCTGTTCTGGCGCGCGGTGCTGGCCCGCCGCTGGGACCACCTGCTCCAGCGCAGCGAGGGCGTCCCGGCGAGCCCGACCCACCCGGCGCCGACCCTCGCCTCGGACGCCGCCGCGGGCGTGAACCTGTACCGTGCGAACATGCGCCGCAGCCGCCGCGAGCCCGGCGAGCGCCGTACGTCGGTCCCGACCCAGGTGGTGGTCCCGATCAGAGACGCCTTCGTGACCCCGAGCCTCGCCGCCGAGGCGCCCCGCCCGTTCGTCGAGGACCTGACCGTGTGGCCCATCCACGCCCCGCACTGGGTGCCGCTGACCGAACCCGCGACGATCGCCCGCCTCATCGGCGAGCACGCGGAGCGCTTCTGATCCCGGAGGCGTTCGCGCGGGGAACCATCGAACGCGAGGGCTCGCGCGGAGCGGCGTGGATCGCGGAACTGCCCGCGATCGTGGAAGAGCTGCTGGAACGCTGGGGGCTCGTGCCGGACGGCCCGGCCATGCACGGCGGTGTCGGGATCATCGTCCCGGTGGGCGCGGCCGTGCTGAAGGTGTCGTTCCCGCACCCCGGCAACGTGCACGAACCGTCCGCCTTCGCGGCGTGGGGAGGGCGCGGAGCCGTCCTGCTGCACGACCGGGACGACGCGCTGTTCGCGATGCTGCTGGAACGGGCCGCTTCGCCCCTGACCGAGGTCGCGTCCGGCGACGAGGCGCTGGAGATCGCCGGCCGCCTCAACCACCGGCTGGCCGTCCCCGCCCCACCCGGCCTGCCCCGCCTACGCGACCAGGCCGGCGAGTGGGAGGAGCAACTCCGCAGAGACGCCGCGTCGCACGCCCTGCCGGACCACGTGGTGGCCACCGCCGTCGCGACCGCCGCCGAACTGGGCGCCACCCAGCCGGACACCCTCATCCACGGAGACTTCCACGCGAGGAACATCCTGCGCGCCGACCGCGAACCCTGGCTGGCCGTGGACCCCAAGGGCCGCGCGGGAGATCCCGCCTATGACGGCGGCACGTTCCTCAAACCGCACGCACTGACCCTTCTCGGAGCGGACGACCTGCGAAAGACCCTCCACCGCGCCGTGGACGTCTTCGCCTCGGCCGCGGAACTCGACCGCGAACGCGTACGCCGCTGGGCCCAGCTCCAGTTCGTCCAGGCGTCGTTCTGGGGCCGCCAGCACGGCTTCCGCATCGCCCGCAGCGGCCGTGAACTGGACCGGATCACCGAGTTCGCCGACCACGCGGCCGAGCTGCTGACGTCGCCACGCTGAGGGCCCGGTGCCTCGCGATGTTGCGTATCTTCCTCGTGCTGCCGGCTTCGGTGAGCATGGCGAGTACGGGCGGAGACGTCGCTTCACTGGCGATACGCCGTTGCATCCAGTCCGTGACGGCCGCCATCTGCTCGGCGACCGGCGTACGGCCGGCCATGACGGTCAGGTAGATCGCCCAGTCATGGATACGCCGACGCAGGAACACGCGATGCCCCTCACCTGTGAATCGGTCTATTTCCGGCGCGATCCCAGCCGCCCACTCCATGAACTCGGCCGAGTCGCCCGCCTTCATCGCGATCCTGTCGACGAGCTCGACGACCGCCGTCTTGGAGACCAGCTCATGGGGGTCACGAAGGATCACCGAGACGACCGCGCGGTCGTGGTCACGGCAGGGCGCGGCGGCGACCACCGCGAGCACCTTGAGATACGCGGACGTACGCACGTGCTCGTCGTCAACGGCCTGATCGATGTCCACGTCGACGATGCCGGAATCGGCGAGCAACGCGGCCAGGTCGGCGCGCAGCGTCATCGTCCTCCCTTTATTTCCACCCATTTTACCTGAATGCCCTTTGTGGATATTCATCATAGGTGGAAAAACCCCTACCGCGCCGGGGATCGATTTTCCCCCAAGCCGCATACTTCACCGGGTAAACGGTGAAACGCCGAAGTACCGAGGTACGTTCTCTAACGACATCCGACCAATCCTCGCCGGCCGACACGGTACCGGCCGACCGACGAGGAAAGGTGGCCGGCCGGTCCCTCGGGACCGGACGTACGAAGCGGCGCCGCCCAGGTGGCGCCCGCACCGGGGGTGATGTCGATGGCCGGCGAACGCCGGACGTCATCGACGGGCGAATCATGGCGCAGGGCTCAGGTCCTGGTCACGACGGCGAGGCTGCTGATCGAGCTGCTCCGCTGGCTGGGCGATGACGGCCCTAGGCCGCTCTCCTGACGGAGATCGCGGCATAGGACCATCAGCCAGAAGCCCTCGCGTAAAGCCCAGGACGGCGTCGCGAGGGCTTCTCCACGGACGAGGTTCGAAAATGTCACCCGCCCACGCCGACAATGGTAGCAATGCACACCGGGCAATGAGCTCCTACGACATTTCGGAGAGCGATCGGCTGTGGTACCGGGAACAGCCCCGGCTGAAGCCGCCTTCGTCGGGTTCCTGACCGTCGGTCTCAAGCCCTAGGTGAGTTCCACGGTCGCGGAGGCCAGGTCGCGGATCATGGGTTCGTCGATCTCGTGGCCCAGGCCCGGCTTCGTCGGGACCTCCACCATGCCTTCCACGGCGACGATCGGGGGGATGACGACGTCGCGTTCGTAGTAGCGGTCCGAGCCGGACACGTCGCTCGGCAGGGTGAAGCCCGGCAGGGAGGCCAGGGCCACGTTCGCGGCGCGGCCCACGCCGAACTCGTGCATTCCGCCGCACCACACCTGCCATCCTTCGGCGACGGCGCGGTCGTGGGCGGCTTTCGCGGTGGTCAGGCCGGCCATTCTCGAGACCTTGATGTTCAGTATGCGGCCCGCGCCCAGTTCCAGCGCCGTGTCGAGCTGGTCCAGGTCGTCCACGGACTCGTCCAGGCAGACCGCGGTCGCCAGGTGGGCCTGCAGGCGGGCGTGCGCGGCCAGGGCGCCCGGGGCGAACGGTTGCTCGATCATTGTCAGGCCCAGGTCGTCCAGTGCCACGAAGACGCCGCGCTGGTCCTCGTCGTACGCGCCGTTGGCGTCGACGTGGACGTCCAGGCCGGGGTGGGCGGCGCGTACGGCGCTCACCGGCTCGACGTCCCAGCCGGAGGCGATCTTCAGTTTGACCCGCTTGTAGCCCTGACCGGCGAACCGCTCCACCTGGGCGAGCAGGTCGTCGACGGACGCCTCGATGCCCAGGCTCACCCCCGCGGCGATCGACGTACGGTCGCCGCCGAGCGCGGCGGACAGCGGCAGCCCCTCCTCGCGCGACCATAGGTCCCAGCAGGCGATGTCCAGGCCGGCCTTGGCGAAGTTGTGCCCGCGGATCCTCGCCCACAGCTCGCCGACCTCGGACGGGTGGTCCCACTCCTCGCCGACCAGCGCCGGCGCGAGGTACCGCGCGGACGTCGCCCAGCAGTCCTCGACGGTCTCCGGGCAGTAGTACGGGTCGCTGGGCGAGGCGATCTCGCCCCACCCGACGGCTCCGTCCGGAGACTCGACCCGCAGGAGGATGTGCTCCAGGTGCGACTTGCGGTGTGAGCTGGTCTCGAAGGCGCGCACGAGCGGCAGGCTCACCCGGAACGCCTCGACGCGCGTCACTCGTGGCATGGCCCACCTCCTGGCCGGAACCGGTAGATCGCCGTCTGCGGGTCCGCGGTCTGGCACGACACCGCCTCGTACCCGCCGCGCGTCAGCCGGGTCATCTCCGCGGCCAGCTCGTCGCGGAGCCGCCCGGCGGCGGCGCGGTCGCGGCGTACGAGGAGGTCCCAGTCGCGCGGGGCGCCGAGCAGCATCGAACCGTCGCCGTCCTCGCGTACCTCGCCCCAGCCGGTGTACGCGGGGTGCGGCTCGTCGCGTTCGGAGGCGTTCACCAGGTCCCATTCGACGATCAGCCGGTCGGTGCGCATGCCCGGGTCGCGGCCGGAGTCCTCCACGCCGTACAGGTCCTGGGCGAACCAGCGGCCCGTCGCGCCGAGGACGTCGAGGTTGAAGTGGGCGTTGTGGGTGCGTACGGGGTCGAACGCCCAGCGCATCACGGTGACGCCGGTGGACAGGACGTAGTCGCGCTGGCTGAGCTTGAGCGCGCGCCCGATGCCGCGCCGCTGCCAGCCCGGCAGGACCGCCGCGACCTGCGAGTAGTGGTAGACCGTCTCGGAGTCCGAGCCGAGGAAGCCGTACGTGAAGCCGACGAGCTCGTCGCCGGCGAAGGCGCCGAGGACCGAGCCGGCGTTGCGGGAGAGCGCGGCGAGGAGCCGGGGGCTGACGGCCGGATCGGTCTCGGAGAGGTCGAACGCGGCGCGGTAGGCCTCGACTCCGGCCCGCATCTCGGCGGACGTCGTCAGGGGCCGTACGGTGATCGGCGGAGAAAGTGGCAATGCGTGCTCACAGACAACGCGTTGAGCGTAACGTCCCGATTACGCCCAGTTTAGTATCATTTGCGTTATGGCATCGTCGGGGGCCTCCGTCCATGAGCTGGCGCCGAGGCTCGCCTCCGCCGCCGAGCGGTTGCTCCCGCTCGGCCGTGAACGGCTGAGGTCGTACGCGCTCGCCGAGTCGCCCTCCGGAGACGCCGCCGCGCTCGCCCGCTGCGCGGCCCTGATCCGCAACGGCCACGAGGAGGCCGGCGGAACGTTCTCCCGCGAAGGCGCCCACCTCGTCACCCACTTCGGCCCCCTGGAGGGCCCGCACCTGCTGCTCGTCGGCCACTACGACACGGTCTGGCCGGTCGGACGGCTCGCGACCATGCCGTACACCGACGACGGGACCACCATCGCCGGGCCCGGCACGTACGACATGAAGGGCGGCCTGGTCGCCGCCGAGATGGCCCTGCGCGCGCTGCGGTCCGCCGGTCTTGAGCCCGCCCGCCCGGTACGCCTGGTCGTGGTCGCCGACGAGGAGATCGGCAGCCCGTCCGGCCGCGCCGTGGTCGAACGCCACCTGGACGGCGCCGTGGCCGTACTGGGCCTGGAAGCGCCTCACCCCGACGGCGCGCTGAAGACCGCGAGGCGTGGCAGCACCCGCGTACTCCTGCGCGTACGCGGCCGGGAGGCCCACGCCGCCCTGGACCCCGACCGGGGGATCTCCGCGATCGACGAACTGATCGACCAGATCGCCTGCGCCCGCGCCGTCGTACCGCTGGACGGGACGACGCTGTTCAACGTCGGCCGGATCGAGGGCGGAACCCGCGCCAACGTGATCGCCGGCGAGGCGTCCGCCGAGATCGGCCTGCGCTTCACGTCGGCCTCGGCGGAGAGACGCGTCCTGGACGCCCTGGCGGGCGCGACCCCGAACCGCCGGGGCGCGGTCGTGGAGGCCACCGTCCTGTCCACGAGACCGACGTGGCCGGAGGGCAAGAACAGCACCCTCCTGAACCGCCTGAGCGAGATCGCCGGAGAGCTGGGCCAGCACCTCACCGGCCGCCCGGCGGCAGGCGCCGGCGACACGAACCTGCCCGGCTCACTGGGCATCCCGACGCTGGACGGCCTGGGCCCGGTCGGCCAGGGCGCCCACGCCCCGGACGAGTCCCTGAAGGTGAGCAGCCTCGCCGACCGCGCCGCCCTCCTGGCCGCAGTGATGGCCTCCCCGCTCTAACGTCACACGTAGGCGCGGCGGGTGACGTGGGTGGTGTCGGCGTCGTGGGCCGCTGCGGACAGGCGGGCGGCGGACTCCTCCAGCAGGGCCGGGGGCAGGACGTACGGGACCCGTACGTGGTCGTCCAGTACGCCGTCCACGCCGAAGGCCGTTCCCGGGACGATGTGCAGGCCGTGTCTCGCCCCCGCTTCGGCCAGGGCGGTGCTGGACGTTCTCGGCAGGCGGGTCCACAAGGACAGGCCGCCTCGGGGAAGCGTGAACTCCCAGTCCGGGCATTCCCTCCGGAGCGCCTCGGCCAGGGCGCCGCGGCGGGGGCGCAGGTCGGCTCGGCGTTCGGCTCTGATCTCGTCCATGTGGGCCAGCAGGTCGACCACTATCAGCTGTTCGAGCACCGGGCTGGCCAGGTCGACCGTCTCCCTCGCCTCCGCCAGCCGGCGCACGAGTGCCTGGGTGGCGCGGATCCAGCCGATGCGCAGGCCGCCCCACAGCACCTTCGCCGCCGAACCCACGCTGATCACCCGGCCGTCGGTGTCGTGGGCCGCCATCGGGCGGGGCATCTCCACGTCGTCCACCGCCAGTTCGGCGAAGGTCTCGTCCGCGACCACGTACGCTCCGGCGTCGCGGGCGGCGGACACGAACGCGGCGCGGGCCGTGTCTCCGACCAGGCGGCCCGTCGGGTTCTGGAAGTCGGGGATCACGTACGCGAGACGTACGGCCGCCTGGCGCAGCAGGCCGCCGGTCATGAGTTCGGTGTCCCAGCCCTGGTTCACTCCGGCGGGTACGAGACGCGTGCCCGCCCGGCGGAACGCGTCCAGCGCGTGCGGGTACGTCGGTGACTCGATCAGCACGGCGTCGCCGGGGTGGACCAGTGCCTGCAGGATCAGGCACAGGCCGCTCTGCGCGCCGGTGGTCACGAGGATCTGCTCGGGCAGCGTGGGCACGCCGCGCGCCGTGTACCGCGCGGCGACCGCCTCGCGCAGCGACGGCAGGCCGAGCGGTTCGTACCCGGTGCCGGACGTGTGGCATGGGAGTTCCTCGACGGCCCTGGCGACGCTCTCGCCGAAGCGGGACGGTGCCGCGGGCGCGACGGCCCCGAGGTCGATCAGGGTGGGGTCCGAGGCGAGGGCGTGCCGTGCCGCCGCGCCTCCGCCGGGAAGCGCCGTCCACGTGCCCGCGCCCTGGCGGCTCTCGACGTACCCCTCGGCGCGGAGCGCGTCGTAGGCCGAGGTCACCGTCGTACGGCTGATGCCGAGCGCGGCGGCGAGGTCGCGTTCGGCGGGCAGGCGGGTGCGCAGCGGGAGGCGGCCGTCGAGCACGAGGCCGCGCAGCGTACGGGCGAGGGCCGCGTACAGCGGACGGCCCGACGGAGGCCCGCCCAGCAGCCGGGCGAGGACGGAGGCATTGACAGAGCGCACGGACATAAGGCCACTTTTCAGGATTGGCTCTTACAAAGCAAGGCCAATCAACGGCTCAATGGGCGGACCAACGAAAGGAATGGCCGTGATCGTCCGCCGACTGACCCAGCTCTACGCCGGATTGGCCCTCTACGGCCTCGGTGACCGCGCTCCAGGTGGCCTCCGGGCTGGGCAACGACCCCTGGGACGTCCTCCACCAGGGACTCTCCCGCCAGACCGGGCTCTCGATCGGCACCTGGATCATCATCACCGGCGCCCTCGTACTGGCCCTGTGGATCCCGCTGCGGCAGCGGCCCGGGATCGGCACGATCAGCAACGTCATCCTCATCGGGGCGTTCTGCGACCTGTTCCTGTGGCTGCTCCCCCACCCCGGCGCGCTCGCGCTGCGCTGGGCGTACCTCGTCGCGGCGGTCCTCATCGGCGGCTTCGCGACCGGCTGCTACATCGGCGCGGGCCTCGGCCCGGGACCCCGCGACGGGCTGACCACCGGCCTGGCCGCGCGCGGCCACTCGATCCGGGTGGTGCGCACCTCCATCGAGGTGGCCGTGTTCGCCCTCGGCTGGGCGCTCGGCGGCACCGTCGGGATCGGCACCCTCCTGTACGCCGTGGCGATCGGCCCGCTCTCCCACATCTCCATCCCGCTGCTGACCATCGGCCGCCGCGCCGGGCAGCCTCAGCCGGAGGAGCGGCGCGAGCCGGTCGCGGCGCACTGACGGGGACACCTCAATACGATGCGTGGTGCACCGCTCCGGCGCCCCGCCGCGGTGAAGCGAAACGGAGATCCACCCATGCCGACCGCCGCCGCAGCCACGGTGTCCCTGCTGGCCTCCGCGGGCATCACGCGCTTCTACACCGTCCCCGGCGAGTCCTTCCTCGAAGTGCTCGACGAGGTCGAGTGCGACGACCGGCTGAGCCTGGTGTCCGTACGCCACGAGTCGGGCGCGGCGTTCATGGCCGAGGCCGAGGGACGCCTGACCGGGGTGCCCGCCGTCGCGCTCGCCAGCCGCGGACCGGGTGCCACGAACCTCTCGATCGGCGTGCAGACCGCGAGCTATGACGGCACGCCGATGGTCGTCCTGCTCGGCCAGGTCGAGTCGGACCGGGTCGGCCAGGGCGCTTTCCAGGAGGTCGACCTGGTCGCCTTCTACACGCCGATCACCAAGTGGGCGGTCCAGGCGTCCTCCGCCGAGGAGATCCCGGAGCTGGTCGAGCGCGCCCTGGACATCGCGACCAGCGGGCGTCCGGGCCCGGTCGCGATCTCGGTGCCCGCCGACCTGTGGGGCGCCGAGGTGCCGGACCACCCGGTGCGTACGCGCACGGCCCCGGAGGTCGTCGCCGACTCCGGGCTCGTCGACGAGCTGGCCGAGGCGCTCGCCAAGGCGGAGTGCCCCGTCGCGATCGTCGGCGGCGGAGCGGCGTCGGCGCGCGCCGAGGTCGTCGCGTTCGCCGAGCGGTTCGGCGTCGGCGTGCACACGTCGTTCCGCCGTCAGGACATGTTCCCCTCGACGCACCCGCACCACCTCGGCCACCTTGGGCTGGGCACCGCAGAGGACACCCTCACGGCGCTGGCCGGCGCCGACCTCGTCGTCCTGCTCGGCACGCGGTTCGACCAGATCACCAGCCAGGGCTACCGCTTCCCGGTACCGGGCTGCCGCGTGATCGAGGTCGGCACGGACATGGCGCGGGCCGGTGGGCTGGTGGCCGACGAGGTCGGGCCGGTGCTGCGCGCGCTCGCCGGCCGCCCCGGCCGTACGCTCGACTGGAGCCGGGCGCACGAGGCCGCGGTGCGGGTCTCCGAGCCGCCGGCGCCCGCGGGCCGGCTCAACCCCGCCGAGATCGTCGTCGCGCTGCAGAGCGCCTTGCCCGACGACGTCATCATCACGAACGACGCCGGCAACTTCGCCGGCTTCCTGCACCGCTACTGGCGGTTCGGCGGCGGGGAGACCCAGCTCGGCTCAGCGAACGGCGCGATGGGGTACGGCGTCCCGGCGGCCGTCGCGGCCAAGCTCACCCACCCGGACCGCACGGTCCTGGCGATGGTCGGCGACGGCGGTGTGCTGATGACCGGCCAGGAGATCGAGACGGCCGCGCGGCTCGGCGCCGGCATCCTCGTCGTGGTCTTCCAGAACGGCCTGTACGGCACGATCGCGATGCACCAGGCGTCGCGGTTCGGCCGCACCGCCGGAACGGCCATCGACCCGGTCGACCTGACCCGCTGGGCGGAGGGCCTCGGCGCCACGGCGTACGACGTCGGCGACCTGGACGACCTCGCCCACGCGCTGACCTCGGCCAAGGACGCTCCCGGCCCCGTGCTGCTCGCCGTGCACGCCGACCCCGACGTCATCTCCCCCACGGCCCGGCTGTCGGCTCTGGCCGCCTCGCACTCCGGCGTCGCGGCGCCGCACCGCCTGGAGGGCGAGGCCCTGTAGACGACGCGACGGCCACGGTCGGGGGGACCGTGGCCGTCGTCTCTTGCTCGTCGTCTAAGCGGGGGCCGCTCCCGTACCGGTCGACCCGGTGCCCGGATCCAGCTTGTCGCCGATCTTGCTCGCGGTCTTGCGGACCGCGGACAGCGGCGCGGCGACGTCCTCCAGCGACGTCTGCTCGGCCTTGACCCCGAATATCGCGGCGACCACCCCCGCGATGATCATGATCCCCGCGGCGATCAGATAGGCGATGAACAGGTTCCCCCGGTTCGGGTGGTCCTGGTCGCCGATGAGCGCGCCGAAGATGGTCGGGCCGAGCGCCCCGAACACCTGGGCGATCGCGAAGAACAGTGCGATGGCCTGCGAACGCAGCTCCATCGGGAAGATCTCGCTGACCGTCAGGTAGCCGGAGCTCGCGGCGGCCGAGGCGATGAAGAAGATCACCGTCCAGAGGATCGTCTGCGTGACGGCCGTCAGCGCACCGATCTTGAACAGGTAACCGCTGAAGGCCAGCAGCACACCGGAGATCAGGTACGTACTGGAGATCATCTTCTTGCGGCCGATCGTGTCGAACAGCCGCCCGATGGTCAGCGGGCCGAGCAGGTTGCCCGCCGCGAACGCGAAGAAGAACTTGGCGACGTCATGGTCGGCGACGCCGTAGAAGTGCTTCAGGACCAGGCCGTACGTGAAGAAGATCGCGTTGTACAGGAACGACTGGCTGATCATCAGCGTCGCGCCGAGCAGCGAGCGTTCCGGATAGTCCTTGAACAGGGTGCGCGCGACCTGCATGAACGACACCTGCTCGCGCGGGTGGACCTCCAGCACCTTGCTCTCGTCGACGGGCGGGAGCGTCACTCCGGACGCCTCGACCTCGCGCTCGATCTGCGCGATGGTCGCCTCGGCCTCCTCGGTCTGGCCGTGCATGAGCTGCCAGCGAGGGCTCTCCGGGAGGTTCTTCCGCAGGCCCCAGATGGCGAGACCGATCACCGGGCCGATGAGGAAGCCGACGCGCCAGCCGACGTTCTGCGGCATCACGTCGGGGTTGATCAGGACGTACTCACCGGCCGACGCGATGATGGCGCCGAACCAGTACGTGCCGCTGACCGCGAGGTCGACCCGGCCGCGGAAGCGCGCCGGGATGAGCTCGTCGATCGCCGAGTGGATCGCCGCGTACTCACCGCCGATGCCCATGCCGGCCACGAACCGGAAGAAGAGGAAGATCGGGAGGTTGAACGAGAGCGCGGTGAGGCCGTTCGCGACCAGATACAGGCCGAGCGTGACCACGAAGAGCTTCCGTCTGCCCAGTTTGTCGGACAATCGGCCGAAGATCAGCGCACCGGCGACCTCACCGAGGAGGTAGACGGTCGCCGAGAAGCCGACCTGGCCCGACGAGAGGCCGAGGGTGCCCTTGTGCTGAAGCACCGGCCCGACAATGCTCGCGATCTGGATTTCCAGCCCGTCCAGAACCCATGCGACGCCGAGAGCCAAGATCATCCGTGTGTGGAATCTCGACCATGGCAGTCGATCGATGCGGGCGGGAACGAGGCTCCGCACCGTATCCGGCACCGTCGCCGGACCTGCTGCTCCGTCCATTCCTTGCTCCAAACTAGAACGTTCCACCGCCCGTCCAGGGCGGCACGCGACTTCCTAACCAACGATGACGGACGTAAACAACTGGACACGTACGATGATTCACCCTTTAGTCAGGCCACTAGAGCGTTACCGTACGCACAGGGTTTTGGTTCGTTTTCGGCTATGGGGAGTCGCTGTGCCCGGAAAAATCGAGGATTACGCGCTCATCGGCGACCTCTACAGCTGCGCTCTGGTGGGCAACGACGGCTCCATCGACTGGCTCTGCCTCCCCCGGCTCGACTCCCCGGCCTGCTTCGCCGGCCTCCTCGGCGGCCCCGAGAACGGCCGCTGGCAGATCGCGCCGGCCTCCGGCGGGCAGGCCACCCGCCGCCGGTACCGCGGCGACACGCTGATCCTGGAGACCGAGTGGGAGACGCCTGAGGGCACCGTCCGCGTCATCGACTTCATGCCCGAGCGCGGTGACGCCGCCGACGTCGTCCGCATCATCGAAGGCGTGTCCGGCCGCGTGCCGATGCGCCTCGACCTGCGGATCCGCTTCGACTACGGCAAGGTCATGCCGTGGATGCGGCGCATCGGCGACCACCTCACCGGCATCGCCGGCCCCGACTCGGTGTGGCTGCGCAGCCCCGTCGAGCTGGAGGGACACGACTTCGCCCACCGCGCGACGTTCGTCGTCTGCGAGGGTGACTCGCTGCCGTTCGTGTGCACCTGGCACCCCTCGCACCTTCCGGCGCCGCGCGACGTCGAGCCGTACGAGGCGCTCGCGGGCACCGAGGCGTACTGGACCGACTGGGCGCGCAAGTGCACCTACAAAGGGCAGTACCGCGATGCCGTCGTCCGCTCGCTCGCCACGCTCAAGGCCCTCACGTACGAACCGACCGGCGGAATCGTCGCCGCCGCGACGACCTCGCTGCCCGAGGCGATCGGCGGCGTGCGCAACTGGGACTACCGGTTCTGCTGGCTGCGCGATGCCACGATGACGCTGGAGGCCCTGCTCCGCAGCGGTTACCGCGACGAGGCGAAGGCCTGGCGGTCGTGGCTGATGCGGGCGGTGGCGGGCAGTCCCGAGGACCTCCAGATCATGTACGGCGTGGCCGGCGAGCGCCGCCTGGAGGAGTACGAACTGGAATGGCTGCCCGGATATGAGGGCTCCCGTCCCGTACGCGTCGGCAATTCCGCCGCCAAGCAATTGCAGCTCGACGTCTTCGGTGAAGTGTCCGACTCGCTCTATCTGGCGGTCGACAGCGGCATTCAGCCCGAGCGCCACGCGTGGTCGCTGCAGACCGCCATGACGAACTTCCTCGAGACCCACTGGAGCGACCCGGACGAGGGTCTGTGGGAGGTACGCGGCCCGCGCCGCCACTTCGTGCACTCAAAGGTCATGACGTGGGTGGCGGTCGACCGCGCGGTGCGGATGATCGAGAGGTTCGACCGCCGCGGCCCGCTCGACAAGTGGCGCGCGCTGCGCGACGAGATCCACCGCGAGGTCTGCGCGAAGGGCTTCGACTCCGACCGCGGCACCTTCACCCAGTCGTACGGCTCCAAGGAACTCGACGCCGCGCTGCTGCTCATCCCCCGCGTCGGCTTCCTGCCCCCGACCGACCCGCGCGTCATCGGCACGGTCGAGGCGGTGCAGCGCGAGCTGACCACCGACGGGTTCGTCGAGCGGTACCCCACCGGCGACGCCGAGCACACGGTCGACGGCCTGCCCGGCCGCGAGGGCGCCTTCCTGGCCTGTAGCTTCTGGCTGGCCGCCGCGCTCAAGCAGATCGGCCGCGACCAGGAGGCCCGCGAGCTGTTCGAGCGCCTGCTGGACCTCCGCAACGACGTGGGCCTGCTCGCCGAGGAGTACGACCCGCGCCTGAAGCGCCAGGTCGGCAACTTCCCGCAGGCGTTCAGCCACGTGCCGCTGGTCCTCACCGCGTACGACCTCGACGGGCACGACGGCGCCCACAGCCGCAGCGAGACGCCCTCCGCCTGACCCCCTAGGGGAGGCCGTCGAGGTAGTGCAGGAAGTCGGCCGGGAACGTCAGGCGGGTGCCGTCGTCGCGGGCCTCGATCAGCGTGAGCTCGCCGTCGCGCCACCAGAACAGGTCCGGTGACAGCGAGCCCGGGCCGTCCTCGTACGCGTCGCGGGCGAACGCGTGCAGGCGTTCGGCCGTGAGGAGGGCGGTCTCCTTGCGGATCGGGCAGGCGGCGATGGCGCTCCGGGTCGGGGCCACGGCGAGGGCGCCGTGCGGGCCCGGGTCGAGGTAGGACTCCAGCCACACCAGGTGGGTGGCGGCGTAGAACGTCGAGCCCTCCAGCACGCGGATGCCGGTGTCGTCGATGACGTCGCATTCCAGCGGGCCGTCGGCGCGTACGCCGTTACGGGCGACGGCGAAGAGTTCGTCCTCGGTCACCGGCCAGGAGCCCGCGTCGTCGGAGACGACCGTGCGGACCGTCGTGGGGGTGTCGGCGACGACCGCCTCGATCAGGCCCTTGGCGAACGGCCGTGAGATGAGCCGGCTCGTACGCGCCTCGACGGGGTAGACACGCGACCGCAGCAGGCCGCTGACCAGCGAGAAGTCGCTGAGGTCGAGAGGCTCTTCGATGGCGGTGATGATCGTGCCGACGTGGTCGGCGACCAGTGCGGGCCAGTCGTCGCGCGGGACCTGGCGGGCCAGCTGACGGAGGTTGCGCATGCCGATGTGCAGGCGGTGGGGACCGTCGAGCAGCATCACGTCGCTCGGCACCGGACGGCAGCCGTAGCCGTGGCTCTCGGCCACGAGCACGACCAGGGAGTCCAGCGCGGGGTCGTCCCCGTCGGCGGCGGCCGGTCTCCGGTCGCGCCTCTCGAAGGTGGTCAAGACATCTCCTCGCCCGCGGGGGGTGGTGACGGGACAAGAACCAGGTCGTCCGCGTCGAGCACCGCGGAGGCGCCGAGCCGGAGCGTGAGCTGACGGGGGCCGTGCCCGACCGGCAGGCCGGCCAGGATCGGCACGCCCAGCGGGATGAGACGGTCGGCGAGGACCGGCGCGACGTCACCGCAGCCGGTCCAGGTGCCGAGGGCGATCCCGGCGGCGCCGTCGAACCAGCCGGCCTGGATGAGCTGGGTGAGCATCCGGTCGACCCGGTAGGGGGCCTCGGTGACGTCCTCGATGAACGCGATGCGGCCCGCGGCGGGCTCCGGGGAGTACGGGGTGCCGAGGAGCGAGGTCAGCAACGCCAGGTTGCCGCCGGTCAGCGGGCCCTCGGCGCGACCGCCGCGCAGCGCGTGCGTCGCGGGCACCGGGGCGCCGTGGCCGAAGACGCCCGCGCGCAGGTGGTCGATGGCCTCGGGTTCCTCGTCGGCGACGACGGAGGCGACCATCGGCCCGAACGACGTCGTCACCGACAGCCGCCGGCCGAACGCCGCGTGCAGGGCGGTGATGTCGCTGGAGCCGTGCAGGAGCTTGGGCGGCGCCTGGCGGAGGGCGGCCCAGTCGAGGTGGTCGAGGACCCGCGCGGCGCCGTAGCCTCCGCGCGCGCAGAACACGCCCGCGATGCGCGGGTCGCACCAGGCTTCCTGGAGGTCGGCCGCGCGGTCGGCGTCCGCGCCCGCGAGGTAGGTGAGCGCCTCGGAACGGTCGAGGGCGTGCTTGCCGACGACGACCTCGAGACCGAGGTCGCGAAGGACGGCGCAGCCGCGCTCGACGCGCTCGGGTTCGGCGGGGCCGCTGGGAGCGACGACGGCGACCCGGTCTCCGGTACGGAGGGGCGGTGGGTCGCCATGCCCAGCGTCGCCCATCAACCCCTCCTTGTTGAGTGCTGGGTCAGAGCATGACACCAAGACACCCCGCAGCGGAAGAGGCGCCAAAACACATGGGCGTAATTCCCGGTCAATGTGTTTCTGACACGAGTGTCGGCAAGACTTCACCGATCGGCTGCCGGATCACCGCGTCGGCCACCCCGTCGTACGGGGTCTCCTGCGCGTTGATGACGACGAGGCGCGCTCCGTGGTCGATGGCCTCCGTGCAGAGTCCAGCGGCCGGCTGCACGCCCAGTGACGACCCGACCGCGAGGAACAGGTCGCAGCCGCGCGCGGCGCGCAGCGCGGCGTCGAAGACCTCCGGCCGGAGCGCCTGGCCGAAAGAGATCGTGGCCGACTTCTGGATGCCGCCGCACTCGACGCACGGCGGGTCGTCCTCGCCTTGGTCGAGGCGCTCGAGGATCTCCGGCATGGGAGTCCGCAGCCCGCAGCTCAGGCACTCGGCGTCGAGCATCGTGCCGTGCACCTCGATCACCAGGTCGGGGTCCGACCCGGCCTTCTGGTGGAGGCCGTCGATGTTCTGGGTGACGATGGCCCGCAGGCGGCCCGTACGCTCCAGGTCGACGAGCGCGGTGTGCCCGGGGTTCGGCTCGGCGCCCCAGGCCGGGTGGTCGCGGCGTGACCGCCACGTGCGGCGGCGTACGTCCGGGTCGGACACGTAGACGTCGAGCGTGGACATCGCGGCGGCCTGCGGGTCTTTGGTCCAGACGCCCTGCGGGCCGCGGAAGTCGGGGATGCCGCTCTCGGTGCTGATGCCCGCGCCGGTGAGCACGGTGACGGCCCCGGCGTCCCTCAGCCACTCGCCGATCATGCTCAGAGCCTAGCCGGGATGGCGCCGGCGCGTGGGGGCGCCTATCGCCTTACGGGTCCGTTCGGCGGCGCGGCCGGCGACCACACGTCGTGGTCCTCGAGCATCGCTGACCGGTGGGTCACGGCTCCCAGCCAGCGCAGCGCCGGCGGGAGTTCGCGCTGCCAGGTGCTGAAGTGGTGGCCGCCGAACGGCAGGACGATCGAGGCGACCCGCAGGGGTGGACGGGCCGCCGACAGGAAGCGCCGCGTGTCGGCGTAGTTCCGCTCGCCGATGCGGCTGGTGGTCACGAGAAGGTTCACCGGAGGTTGTGGCCGGTGCTGGAGCCGCCAGAGCAGGTCGTTCTCGTGCCGGTAGGCGGTGCTGTGGCCGTACAGGTCTCCGGTGGTGAAGTCCTTGAGGGCGTGGTAGTAACCGGCGAGCGCCACGGCGGCCGAGAACCGGTCGGAGTGGCGCATCGCGAGCTTGAGCGCGCAGTAGCCGCCCGTGGAGTCGCCCAGCGCGCTCCAGCCCGACGACCGGTCCGCGGTGCGGTACGCCGAACCGAGCGCGACCGGCACGTCCTCGGAGAAGAACGTCTCGGTCTGCGGTCCGTGCGGGACGTCGGTGCACTCGGTGTCGCGCGGCGGGGCGACGGTGGGACGGAACATGACGATGATCGTCGGAGGCATCCGCCCGGCGGCGATCTCGCGCGCGGCCGTCTGCGGGAGCCCCAGGTGGGTGATCAGGTTCTGGGCGTCGCCCGGGTAGCCGGTGAAGGCCACGATCACGGGGAACCTCCGCGTACGGGACTCCGGAGCGAAATACAGGGGTGGCAGGTAGACGAACGCGGACGCGCTGATCCGCGTGCGTACGCCGTGCACGACGACGGCCTCGATGCGGCCCAGCCCGGCGGGAAGCCGGTAGCCGGGAGCGCGCGTGTCCGTGGTGACCAGGGCGCCGGGGCCACCGGGCCCGGGCTCGGCCGGGTCCGGTGTTCGGGCCTTGGCCGTCGCCGCCCCGCCGAGCAGGTCGCCCCACGAGCCGTAGAAGTCGAAGGAGACGTTCACCAGGTCCAGGACGGCCACCACCACGCAGATCTGGCAGCCGAGGAGGAGGCCGGCCCGTGCCAGCACGTGTGCGGCGCGCCCGCCCGCGACGCGGGGGGCGAACCGGATCGTGGCGGCGATCGCGAGCATCGCCACGAGCACGACCGTGACCTGGAGGGGAACGCCGGTCAGGCTCATCGCGGGCTCCCGGGTGCGAGGTGGGCGCCGGACCAGCGCAGCAGCGCGGGAAGGTCGCGCCAGGTACCCGCCGGCAGCCGGTCGGCGCGCGTCGGCGGCCGGCAGCCCGCGGCGAACCCGTCGTCGGCGACGACACCGACTCCGACCGGCGGGGGCGGCCGGTGCCGGACCAGCCAGCGGGGGTCGTACTCGTCGCGGATGGACGGGCTGCCGCCGTACAGGTCACCGGAAGGGGGCGTGAGCGCCCCAGCGCCGAAGACGCCGGAGCCGAAGCGGTCGGAGTGGCGCAGCGTCAGCAGCGCCGCGCAGTACCCCGCCGCTCCCGGCCCGGCCACCGACCAGCTTCCGGGACCGCTCCCGGCCTGGTAGGCCGCGTGGATCGCGGCGGGCAGGTCCTGGGTGAAGAACGTCTCGCCCTGCCGGCCGCCGGGCGCGTCCACGCACCCCTCACCGGCCGGCACGACGACGATGAGCATCGGCCTCAGCCGTCCGGCGGCGATCTCGCGCGCCGCCAGCCGCGGAAGGTGCTGCCGGCCGATCGCCTCGCGTGGCCGGGCGAGGAACAGCGTGACCGGGAACGGCCGGCCATGGCCGCGCGCGTACTGCGGCGGCAGGTACACGTACGCGCGGGCGGAGATGCCCGAGCGCGTGCCCGGGATGTCCAGGATCTCCAGATGCCCGTCCTGGGCCGGCAGCCCGCGTGTCAGCGCGTCCTGCCCGCGCGCCACGGCCCGCGTGGACGGCCGCGCCGGCCCGGCGGGGCGATCGGAGATCAGCACCGGCCCCGAGCGGACGCCGAACAGGTCACGCCAGGACGAGTAGAACCGCATGTTCGCGTTGACCCCGGCGAGCAGCGCGGACAGCAGGAGCACCTGGCTGCCCACGACGAGCCCCGTCCGCGCCGCGAGCCGCCCGCGACCGGGCGCGGAGTAGCGCGGCAGCAGCCGTACGCACGCCGCCGACCCCGCCAGCGCCGCGAGCATCAAGAACACGACGAACCCCGTGCCGGTCACCCCAGCACCGATCCCGTTGCCGGCCGGCGCCGTGAGGTGAGCACGGACCGCACACTAGGAGCCCGAAGGTCAACGATCTCTCAACGCTGGGTTATGGGTCGCTTACGTTGAGCACCGCGCCCTCGAGGTGGAGCCATGACGCGTACGGCGATCGTGACCGGAGGCGGAACCGGCATCGGCCGGGAGATCGCGAAGACGCTCGCCGTCCAGGGCCTGGACGTTACGATCACGGGGCGGCGTGAGGACGTCCTGTCGAAGGCCGCCGCCGAGCTGGGCGTGAGCGCGGTGGCGTTCGACGCCTCGGACCCGGCGGCCGTCGAGGCGGCGCTGCCCCGGCTGCCGTCGCGGGTGCACGTACTGGTGAACAGCGCGGGCGGCAACGCCGGCCGCCACCGTCCCGCCGTCGCCGACGGCGACCTGGCCGGACTGCGCGACCTGTGGCCGGCGCCCCCAGACCCGCAACGGCCGCGTCGCCACCCCGTCGGACGTCGCGGACACGGTCGCCTTCCTGGCCTCCCCCGCCGCCGGCCACGTCACCGCCCAGGTCGTCCACGTCAGCGGCGGCGCCTTCCTGGGCCGGTGAGGCGCGCCCGCAGCCAGCGCAGCGAGGACACCCCGAGCGCGGCCATCATGGCGACGAGCCTCGGGTCGGCGGCCGGGCCCGCCTCGACGGCGCCGCGCAGCAGGAACCCGGAGTGCGCGGCCAGTGTGGCGTCGATCCGCGCGGGTTCGACGTCACGGGTGAGCGGGTGACGCGCGACGATCGGCTCGGGGTCGATGCCGGTGAGGCTCGCGAGCAGTGTCACGACGTCACAGTGCGCCGCCCCGACCCAGGCGTGCGGCCAGTCGACGACGTACACGCTCTCGCCGGTCAGCATGACGTTGAAGGGGTAGAGATCCCCGTGCAGGAGGGTGTCGCCCGGCGGCGTCTCCTCGATCGCGGCGAGCTCACTCGCGCGGTCGGCCGCCCACGGTGAGAAGGCGCGCAGCCGCGCACGCGCCGCGCCGTCGACGAGCGCGTGCCAGCCCGTCAGACGAGGGGTCGCGAGGTCGCCTTGCGGCCACGGTGTCAGGACACGTGCCAGGTCCGTGACGGTGGACAGCACCCGGTCGAGTTCGCCACGCCGCCACGGCTGCGCCGGGAGACGGCCCGGGACCTCCTCGAACACCAGCGCCACCCAGTCGCCGTCGTCGTAGGTGTGCAGGAGCCGGGGCACGGGCGCTCCGGCTGGCAGGCGCCGTGAGACGCGGATCTCCTGGCGGTGGTGGGCGGCGGCGGGAGACGCGCTCGCCGCCTTGACGAACACACCGGACCCGTCGGAGAGCCGTACCCGCGCCGCCGCCCCTTCGGAGAACCCTCCGGACTGGTCCGCGACCCCGGCGATCCGGCGCCCCAGCAGCGCTTCGATCCGGCGCGGCACGTACGGCGGCAGCGCCGTCCAGGGCACGCGGCGGCTCCCCGTCGGTTCCGGCAACGCGGTCGCGTCCATGGGCGGCCTTCCTGACATGATCGGTGGATGCGGTTCTCAGAGCGCGTGGCGGTCGTGACCGGGGCGGGGACGGGGATCGGCCGCGCGATCGCGGAGCGGTTCGGCGCGGAAGGCGCGCGGGTGGTCGTCGCGGACATCGACGCGGCGAGCGCGCAGCGGGTCGCGGAGGGGATTCCCGGGGCGAGTGCGGCGGCGGTGGACGTCACCGACCGGGAGTCCGTGCGGGCGCTGCTCGGCCGGATGGACGTCGACGTGCTCGTCAACAACGCCGGGGGCTCGACCGACGCGGCGTTCGAGGAGCTGTCCGAACAGGAATGGGACCGCGACGTCGACCTGTGCCTCAAAGGTACCTTCCTGTGCACGCAGGCGGTCCTGCCCGCGATGCGGCGGCGGCGCGCGGGCGCGATCGTGAACATCGCGTCGGTGAACGGCCTCGCGCACTTCGGCAACGAGGCCTACAGCGCCGCCAAGGCGGGCATCCTGGCGCTGACGCGGAGCGTCGCGGTCCGCTACGGGCCTGACGGCGTGCGCTGCAACGCGGTCGCGCCGGGCACGGTCCGCACCGCGAGCTGGGACGACCGCGTACGCGACGATCCGGGCCGCCTCGACCGGGTGGCCGCCTGGTACCCCCTCGGCCGGGTCGGCGCGCCCGGCGACATCGCCTCGGCCGTGCTGTTCCTCGCCTCCGGCGAGGCCGCGTGGATCACCGGCGTGACGCTGCCGGTCGACGGCGGGCTGATGGCGGGCAACGGCCGCATGACCGACGACATCATGGGCGGCTAGGGCGCACCGAGCGGCCGGGCAGCAGGTCCGTACGACGGCCGTCATCGATCACGAACTCGCCGTTGACCAGCACGTACGGGATGCCGTCCGGTGTACGGCGCGGGTCGTCGAACGTCGCGCGGTCCGCGATCGTCTCCGGGTCGAACAGGACCAGGTCGGCGGCGTGGCCGGGGCGTACGAGGCCGCGGTCGGCCAGCCGCAGCCGCCTCGCGGGACGGCCCGTGAGGTGCGCGACGCACTCCTCCAGGCCCAGTACGCCCGCCTCCCGCACGTAGTGGCCGAGGTAGCGCGGGAAGGTGCCGTACGCGCGCGGGTGCGGGCGGTCGCCGGTGAGCAGGCCGTCGCTGCCGCCCGTATGGGCGGGGTGGCGCATGATCGTACGGACGTTGTCCTCGTCGCCGACGTGCATGAGGCAGGACGTGCCGAGGTCGTCGGCGAGCAGGAGGTCGGCGACGACGTCGAAGGGCGCGCGGCCGGTGCGCCGCGCGGTGGCGTCGACCGTGCCGACGAACGACGCGTTGGCGGGGTTCCGCACGCCGTTCACCTCGATCGCGGACCAGTCGATCGGCACGCCGTGCGCGCCGTCGGAGCCGGTCTCCTCGATGGCCGCGCGCATCCTCTCCCGCGTCTCCGGGTCGCCGAGGCGTGACCGCAGCGCGGACGTGCCGCCGTCGGAGGCCCAGCTCGGCAGCAGCGCCGACAGCGACGTCGCGCCCGGCAGGTAGGGGTACGTGTCGAGCGTGACGTCGCAGCCGGAGCGGTCGATGAGGTCGAGCAGCTCGCGCGCGCGGCCGCGGTTCGGCGGGAAGTTCATCGTCGCGTGCGCCAGGTGCAGCGGGCAGCCGGAGTCGCGCGAGACGCGGATCATCTCCTCGTACGCCTCCAGGGCGCCGGCGCCGTAGCTGCGGTGGTGCGGGCTGTAGTAGCCGCCGTGGGCGGCCACGACCCGGCACAGCTCGGTCAGCTCGCCGGTGCCGGCGTACATGCCGGGCGTGTAGGTGAGGCCGGACGACAGGCCGGCGGCGCCCTCGCGCAGGGAGCGCGCGAGCGTGGCGCGCATCGCGTCCAGCTCCGCCTCCGACGGCGGGCGGTCGGCGCCGCCGACGTGCAGCATCCGCAGCGTGCCCTGCGGCACGAGGTAGGCGGCGTTGACGGCGATGCCGCGGTCGAGCCGGTCGAGGTACTCCCCCACGCCGCGCCAGTCCCAGTCGAAGCCCGGCGGGTCGCCGTTCCACCCGGCGAGCTGCGTACGGAGCTCGGCGAGCGTCGAGCCGTCGACGGGCGCGTACGACAGGCCGTCCTGCCCGAGCACCTCCAGCGTGACTCCCTGGGCGACCTTGGCGGTGTGCGCGGGCTCGGCGAGGACGGCCAGGTCGGAGTGGGAGTGCATGTCGATGAAGCCGGGCGCGAGGACGAGTCCGGCGGCGTCGACCGTACGGCCCTCGCGCGGCGTGTCGCCGACGGAGGCGATCCTGCCGTCCGCGACGCCGACGTCGGCGCGGAACCCTGGGCCGCCGGTGCCGTCGACGACCGTCGCGCCGCGGAACACGGCGTCCATCTAGAACCAGGTCCGTACGAGGTCCACGACCGTGCCGTCCTCCACGACCGGCAGGAGCTGCCACTTGTCGAAGAACGTGCACGGATGGGAGATGCCGCAGCCGACCCAGTCGCCGACGTCGGCGCGCGTCTCCGCGCCCACCTGGAGGAAGGCGTGCTGGTCGTTGAGCGCGGTGATCCGGCTGTCGGTGGCCGGCGACTCGCCTCCGGCGGCGTGGCGTACGGCGTGCGGCTCCGGGAGATCCTGGTCGAAGGGCGCGTCACGGCGGCCCAGCGTCAGCAGCGCCAGGTCGGGCTCGGGGCGCGAGGTCACCTGCCCCCAGACGTGCGCGGCCGCCTTGAACGGCGTGCCCTCGCCGCGGCCGAACGGCGAGGTCCTGCGGTACAGCCCGTCGTCGTGGGTGATGTACGCGCCGCTGCGCAGGACGGGGTTCAGGTCGCCGAGGACGTCGACGACCTGGTCGAAGTAGGTGCTTCCGCCCGCGCTCACGACGGGGTTCTCCGGCAGGTCGAGGTGTTCGGCGAGGGCGCGCAGGTCGCGGAGGTAGCGGTCGACGGCGGCCAGGCTCTCCGGCTCGGTGCCGTGGGCGATGGCGGCCTCCCATCCGGCGACGCCGGCGAGCCGCAGCCCGTCCGCGCGGGTCACGGCGTCCGCGACCGCCTCGGCGGTGGCGGTGTCCCGAGCGCCCCCGCGGCCGCCGTGCGCGCCCAGCTCGACCAGGACGTCGACGGGCCGTACGGCGTCGCGCAGGCCCTCGGCCATCAGCTCGGCGCCGCGTACGGAGTCGGCGAAGCACAGCAGGTGGAACTCCGGGTCGCGCGCCAGCTCACCGGCGACCCAGCGCAGCGCGGCCGTGTCGACGAACTCGTTGGCCACGAAGACCCGGCGTACGCCGAAGGCACGCGCGACGCGCAGCTGCGCGAAGTTGGCCACCGTGATGCCCCACGCGCCGTGGTCGAGCTGGCGCGCGTACAGCTGCGGCGCCATGGTCGTCTTGCCGTGCGGCGCGAAGCGCACGCCGTGCCCGGCGCACCAGTCGCGCATCGTCGTCAGGTTGTGGTCCAGGGCCGCGGCGTCCAGGGCGGCGATCGGCGGGTGGAAACCCCCCTCGAACAGGCTCCGGCGCTGCGCCGCCAGCTCCGACACGGTGAGGCCCTCCGCGTCGGCGGGCATGCCCTTGAACCGCCAGTCGATTCGTTCCTCGCCCAGCCGCCGTAGCGCTTCGGCATCCATCCCGGCCACCGCCCCTTCGCATGTCAGGCGCCGATCGCGGGAGGCGCCCGTCAGGTAACGCTATTCCTTTCGTCCCGTTCGTGGGGTCGATGATCTTCGTGGCGAGACACGCGGCGCGTTCCGGGTAACCTCGCGCGGCGAGCCGTTAACATCCCTTTTCGTGAGTGCATTGCGCGCCCGGAGATGAGAACCCATGAGTGAGAAGATCGCGATCCGCACCGGCAAGGCGCCCTCGCCCGCCGCGGACTACAGCCAGGGCGTGATGAAGGGCGGCATCCTCCAGGTCGCCGGCCAGGGCCCGGCCGACCCGGCCACCGGCGAGTTCGTCGGCACGACCGTGGGCGAGCAGACCCGGCAGACCATGCGGAACGTCCAGGCCATCCTCGCCGAGGCCGGCGCGAGCTTCGACGACGTCCTGATGATGCGGGTCTACCTGACCAGCCGGGACGACTTCGCGGAGATGAACGCCGCCTACTCCGAGTTCGTCACCGAGCCGTTCCCGGCACGCACCACGGTCTTCGTCGGCCTGGGCAAGGGCATGCTCGTGGAAATCGACGCCCTCGCCGTCGTCGGCTGACGACGAGATCGCCGACCCGAGGTGACACACTAGGTGACACCTATGCGCTCCACGTCCCCCCACATTCTGGTGGTCAACGGCACCAAGGTCCGCTGCCCGGTCTTCCTGCTGGGCGCCCCGCACTCGGGAACGGACCTGCTGGCCCGTGCGATCAGGCGTTCCACGGCGTTCCATCTGACGATGGCCCGCCCCAACGTCGTCCGCACGGTGTACGCGTTCGCCCGCCGCCCGTCGATCGCCACCGAGCGCGGAGCCGGCGCCGCACGCGTCATGCGCGACGCGTACGCCCAGAGCTGGCAGGTCACCCCGGACGGCTGCACCGAATGCCCCGGCGAGTGCCGTGACCTGGGCCGCCTCGGCGAGGACGGCACCTGCGCCGACCCGCGCGGCATCCTGCGCTTCGCCGACGCCACACCTGATCTGATCTACAGCACGGACGTCCTGCTGGACGCCTTCCCCGACGCCCAGTTCATCCAGGTGATCCGCGACGGCCGCGACGCCGTGGCCGGCATGCTGTCGGACGACCGCTGCCTGGCCTGGTTCCGCCCCGGCTTCGCGAACCTCGACGAGGTGTTCCCGAACCCCTTCTTCGGCGTCGAAGATGTCACGGAGCGTGTCCGCTGGCCGAACGCCGGCGTCGCGGTGAAATGCGCCCTGCGCTGGCGCGGCTCGATCCGCCTGAGCGCGAAACTCCGCGCCCAGATCCCGGAGGAGCAGCTGATGACGGTCCGCTACGAGGAGATGGTCGCCCGGCCGCGCGACATCGTGGGCGACATGTCCGAGTACCTGGGCCAGCGCATCGCCAGGAACGCCTTCCAGGGCAGCGGCGACGGCGGCGTCGGCGTGTGGGAGGAGACCCTCACACCGAAACAGATCACCCAGGTCGAGAAGATCGCCGGCCCGGAACTCCGCCGCCTCGGCTACCAGCCCGCCGACCGCGACTAGCGGCTCGCCGCCCGCTTCGGCCGTGTACCGGCGCCATCGAGAATGTCGGCGCCGTCGCCTAGCCTCACCACGGGGGCCGGAACGGGGCAGGTGGCCACATTCGTTTCCTCTGCCGTGTCGCCCGGGCCGTACGCCACCGGCTTGCTCGGTGACCGGGCCCAGGAGGGCTGGGCGGCGGGGGCCGTTCCCGCCGTTGATCGACGATGCCCGGCGGCCCTGTGCCGTCGTGAAAGGACCGACATGCGGCACCGCGCGGGCGAAGGCGCGCCTCTCACCAGCGGCTACGACGCTGAGCTGCGGCGGCACAACGAGATACTGCGCCGGGCGGCCGGTGTTCGGTCACGCGAGCATGTTCTCGACATCGGGTGTGGTGGCGGGCTGACGACCCGGGAGGCCGCGCGTGCGGCCGGCTCGGGGAGTGCGCTCGGGGTCGACATCTCGGCGGCGGCGATCGAGCGTGCCCGGGAGCTGGCACTCGCCGAAGGGCTCGGCAACGTCGCCTTCGAGCAGGCCGACGCGCAGGTCCACGGCTTTCCGCCGGAGCGCTTCGACCTGGCGATGAGCCGGTTCGGCACGATGTTCTTCACGGACCCCGTGGCCGCGTTCTCCGGTATCGGGCGGGCGCTGCGGCCTGGTGGGCGCCTCGTCATGATGGTCTGGCAGGCCCGCGAGCTCAACGAGTGGACCCTCGTCATCCGCCGGTCCCTCGAAGCGGTCGACGGGGCGGCGCCCGGTGTCACCGAGGGGCCGAACGCGTTCTCGCTCGCGGACCCGACGGCCGTGCGGGAGATCCTGCGGGCCTCGGGGTTCGCCGACGTCGCCTTCACCGACGTCCGCGAACCGGTCTTCTACGGTCCGGACATCACCGCCGCCCTCGACTGGGTGCACGGCTTCACGTGCACTCTCGAGCTCTTGAAGACGCGGGATCCCGCCGCCGCCGCGCGCGCCGACGAGCGTCTACGCCAGGCGTTCGCCGAGCACCTGAGCGACGACGGGGTCTGGTTCGGCTCCCGCGCATGGCTCGTCACCGCTCACCGGCCCTGAGAGGAACTCCCGCGCGCCGCGGAGCCGGGTGGCGAGCCGCGCCTGGGTCATGGCGCAGTCGAGGCGTACGTCGAGCGGGCCGGGCGGGCCCGTACGGGCGCGAAGGCCCGCCGGGAGCCTGGTCTCGTCGAGGCCGTCACGGCGGGCGATGAGGACTCCCAGGGTGTGGCGGGTGACGGCGTCCGTGCCGGCGACGTGGTGGATTCCCGCGTATGGGGAGCGGGCGAGTTCCAGCAGCGCCGACGCGAGGTCGGTGACGTGCACCGGGCACCGTACGTCGTCGGTGAACAGGACACCGTTCGTGGCGCCGGACGCGAGGTCGCGTACGAACCTCTCGTGTTGTGAGTCTCCGTCTCCGATGATGAGCGAGGTACGGGCGATGACGGCGGCGGGGTCGAGCGCCTTGATCGCGGTCTCGGCGTCGGCCTTGGCGGAGCCGTACGCGGTGATCGGGTCGGGCGTGCTCGTCTCGTCGTAGGGGCTCCCCAGGCCGGAGAACACCGCGTCGCTGGACACGTGCACGAGCCGCGCACCGGCCGCCGCGGCGGCCGAGGCGACGTGCACGGCGCCGTCCATGGTGGTCTCCCGATCGGCCTGGCGGTAGGCCGCATTGATGATCACGGCGGGCCGCACCAACGCGACCAGGGCGGTGACGTCGTCGTGGTGCCTGATGTCGAGGGCTCGCCGGTCGGCGCCGTCGGCGGCCGGGGGGTTGCTGTGGAACGTCGCCACGACTCGTGCGCCCGCGTGCCGGGCCTGCCGGGTGACCTCCTGCCCGAGGAAGCCGCTGCCGCCGACCACGAGGAGGTCCACCGCCGTCACGCGGCGCCGGTCAGGGACTTGAACAGGTGCACGTCCGCGTGCCCACCCGGGATGCCCAGCGTCCGGCCGGTCTCGGCGTAGCCGTGACGCCGGTAGAAGCCCGGTGCCTGGAAGGTGAACGACGAGACGGCGACGCGATCGCAGTGGCGTCGCCGTGCCTCCGCCTCGGCTTCGCGCAGGAGCCGGCTGCCCCAGCCGTCCCCGCGGCTGTCCTCGCGAACCCACAGCAGCTCGATGCCGCAGAGGCCGCCCCACGTCCATGCCGTCAGGCCACCGATGAGGCCGCCCTCATCGTCGGTGGCCCTGACCGAGAACGCGCCTCGCTCGGCCGCCCCTGTGGCGGCCGTGTTGAAGGCGATCAGTTCCTCGTTCAGCCGGTCTTCGAGCTCGGTGTCGCGCCCGCCGATGGTCAGGGGTGTGTGGTCCGTCGTCACCGCGCGGAGTATGTCAGCCCGCCCGGACTCAGAAAACCACTTAAAAAAGAACCGCTGACAAAAGGGGTCATGTACTTCTCCAGCTCGGCGGCCTAATCGGTCGGCATTCAAGCCGACCGGCCGCGTTTCATCCTCGAAGAAGCCGATATCGGCTCATAGCCGGAACGTTCGGCCGCGGGTTAGCATCACGCTGCCCCACTCAATGGAGAGGACCCCCCGCCATGTACAGACGCCTCCTCGGCCTACTCGCCGCCGCGTCCCTCGGCACCGCGACACTGACCGCCGCCGGCATGTCCGCCGCCTCCGCCGCCCCCGCTCGCCCCAAGCTGGCCGTCGACTACACCGGCATCGTCGCCCTGAGCAACTGCTCCGGCTCGCTCGTACGCACCCCGGACGCCGCCGACAGCGACCCGGCGCTCGTGCTCACCAACGGGCACTGCTACGAGGGCGGCATGCCCAGCGCCGGACAGGTCATCACGAACCAGCCGTCGAGCCGTACGTTCAGCCTGCTCGACCCCAGCGGCCAGGGAACGCTCGGCACCCTGCACGCGACGACGGTGCTGTACTCCACGATGACCGACACCGACGTCACCCTCTACAAGCTCGACACGACGTACGCGGCCATCCAGCAGACCTACAACACGCCCGCCCTGCAACTGTCGACGACCACCCGACGGCCGGCACCGACCTGCGCGTCGTCTCCGGCTACTGGCGGAAGACGTACTCGTGCAGCCTGGACGGGTTCGCGTACCAGCTCCACGAGGACCAGTGGACGTGGAAGGACTCGGTCCGCTACACGTCCTCGTGCGACATCATCGGCGGCACGTCGGGCTCCCCGGTCATCGACGCCGCTTCCGGCAAGGTCATCGCGATCAACAACACGATCAACGAGAACGGCGAAAGCTGCACGCTGAACAACCCGTGCGAGGTGGACGAGTCGGGCAACGTCACCGTGCGCCCGAACATCGGCTACGCCGAGGAGACCTACATCCTCAGCCCGTGCATCGCCCCGGGAAGCGTCATCGACTTCAGCCGGCCCGGCTGCGCCGTCCCGCAGGCCTGACCCTGACCGTCTGAACCACGTCCCGTACGGGGCGGCGCACAACGCGCCGCCCCGTACGGCGTGTACCGAGCACCAGGCCCCGTTCTGAGCACAAGAGTGATCGCGGAGGCGCGGACGTCAGCCCGCCCGGACTCGGGGAACGCCTAGAAAGGCTCGGTGCCGGACTGCAGGCCGGCGTAGCGCCAGCCGATGGCCAGACCGGCAGCGCCGCAGCCGAACAGGAGGGCGGTGATGCGCCGCGCTCCGCGTTTGCCGTTGAGCATCGTTTCAACTCCACGTCGAGAGTGTTCGCCTGCGCACAGCCTCATTCGGGCGTGCGACAGCCGTGTGGACTCGAGAATGCGGCCGGATGAAGGAGGCCGGGCGAGTTACTTCTTGTGCCAGCGGGTGCGGGTCTCGCCGCTCTTCTTGCTGCAGACGAGCTTGGTGCCCGTCGTGGAGCTGGCGGTCGCGCCGGACTTGGAGCAGAACTCTCCGGCGCGTGCCTTGCCGGGGGCTCGGCGCGGGTACCAGCGCGGGTTGGTGTCGCCGCTGCGCTTCAGGCAGCGTGCCCATTCGCCGCCGGAGGTCTTGCCGACGGCGCCCGCCGGGCGGCAGAACGTGCCGACCCGTACGGTGCCCGACACGGTCATCGACGGCGCGGCGCGGGTCGCGGACGGGCGGGCCGACATGGCCGACTTCGCGGAGGCGCTGGCGGCGACGGTGGCGGCCTTCTTGGCGCCGCATCCGGTGAGCGCGACTCCGGCGCTCACCGCGACGCTCACCAGGGCGAGTGAACGGTTCATATGATCCCCCCGGTTCATATGGTCCCCCGATCGATCAGGGACTGAAGTAGTGCTGCATGCGCACGACGCGTCCACGGTCGTCGAACCACAGCTCGAACATGTGGGCGCGGTCCAGCAGCGGGTGAAGCCTCTTGCTCAGCCTTCTCAGCTGATCGTTGAGCTGCGCCGGCGTCAGCCGGATGCCGCGTACGTAGTCGGTGACACCCTGCTCGACGATCGGCGCGGACGCGCGGATCACCGCACCCGGCGCCAGCGGCAGCGGGACGTAGCGCCCCACCCCTTCCGGGCGTACGGTCTCCGGGCCGCCGGGCCGCACCTTGCGGGCCGGCGCGAACAGCACCCCGGCCGGGGTGGACCCGGCCTGTACGAGGCCGAACACCCGGGCGCGGCCGGCGTACTCCAGACCAGGGCTCGGATCGCGGCCCGCGCCGGACCGCGCCCCCGTCAGGACGAAGCAGGACGCACAGCAGACGAGGGCGATCACCCAGCGCGCACGCGCGGTGTACGCAACGCTCACACCGGGGACCTACCCCCGCCCCGTACGCCTCACTCCCCCCGGGTTCAAGCCTGAGGCACGACCTCCTGCCGGCCCTCCTGTGTCGCGAACTGGGTCCGGTACAGCTCGGCGTACAGGCCGCCGCCCGCGAGCAGCTCCTCGTGTCGCCCCCGCTCGACGACGCGCCCGTCGTCGATCACCAGGATCTGGTCGGCCTCACGGATCGTGGAGAGCCGGTGCGCGATGACGATCGAGGTACGGCCCGCGAGCGCGGTCTTCAGCGCGCGCTGCACCGCCGCCTCGGACTCGGAGTCGAGGTGGGCCGTGGCCTCGTCGAGCACGACCACCGACGGTGCCTTCAGCAGCAGGCGGGCCAGCGCGAGGCGCTGCTTCTCGCCGCCGGACAGCCGGTAGCCGCGGTCGCCGACCACGGTGTCGAGGCCGTCGGGCATCGCGCTGATGAGGTCCCAGATCTGGGCGGCGCGCAGCGCCTCGGTGACCTCGTCGTCGGTGGCGCCCGGCCGCGCGTACGCGAGGTTGGCGCGGATCGTGTCGTGGAACAGGTGGGCGTCCTGCGTGACGACGCCGACGGCGCCGCGCAGGGACTCAAGCGTCGCGTCGCGTACGTCCTGGCCGCCGACGCGCACCGCCCCGGTGTTCACGTCGTACAGCCGCGAGACGAGCTGGGTGATCGTGGTCTTGCCCGCGCCGGAGGGACCGACGAGCGCGGTCAGGCCGCCCGGGTCGACGCGGAACGTGACGCCGTGCAGCACCTCCTTGCTCGGCGCGGTGTCGGTGCGCGCGATCGACTCCAGCGAGGCCAGCGAGACCTCGGCGGCGGCCGGGTAGCGGAAGACGACGTCGTCGAACTCCACGGCGGGCGCCTCGTCGGCGGCGGGGAGCGGCTTCGCCTCCGGCCGCTCGTCGATCATCGGCTTGAGGTCCAGCACCTCGAAGATCCGGTCGAAGCTGACCAGGGCGGTCATCACGTCGACGTGCACGTTGGACAGCGCGGTCAGCGGACCGTACATGCGGGTGAGCAGCGCGGTCAGGGCCACGAGCGTGCCGAGCTGGAGGTTGCCGTTCACGACGAGGGAGCCGCCTACGCCGTACACCATCGCCGTCGCGAGAGCCGCGACGAGCGTCAGCGAGGTGAAGAAGACCCGCCCGTACATGGCGGAGATGACGCCGATGTCGCGCACGCGCCGCGCGCGGTCGGAGAACATCGCCGACTCCTCGTCCGGCCGCCCGTACAGCTTGGCGAGCATCGCGCCCGCGACGTTGAACCGCTCGGTCATCACCGAGCTCATCTCGGCGTCGAGCTGCATCTGCTCCCGGCTGATCTTCTGCAGCCGCCGCCCGACCCACTTCGCCGGGAAGATGAAGATCGGCAGCAGCACCAGCGCGATGACGGTGACCTGCCAGGACAGGTAGAACATCGTGCCGAGGACCAGGATCAGGCTGATGACGTTCGACACGACCGAGGACAGCGTCGTCGTGAGGGCACGCTGCGCGCCGATGACGTCGCTGTTGAGCCGGCTGACCAGCGACCCGGTCTGCGCCCGCATGAAGAACGCGACCGGCATCCGCTGGACGTGACCGAACACCTGCGTGCGCAGGTCGTAGATCAGCCCCTCGCCGATGACCCCGGAGTACCACCGCTGCCCGAGCCCGATGATCGCCTCCAGGAGCGCCAGGCCCGCGACCGCGAGGGCCAGCGCCATGACCAGGCCGCTCCGATGCTGCTGGACCCCGTCGTCGATGATCGACTTGAGCAGCAGAGGGTTCGCCACGACGATGACCGCGGCGATGGAGTTCAGAATCAGGAAGAGAACGAGCTCCTTGACGTACGGCCGCGCGTACCCCGCGATGCGGCGTACGGTGCCCTCCTTCAGACGCTCTCTCGTGACGTCCTTGTCGCGCCGGAACGACATCATCATCATCCAGCTGTTGTCCGGCATCCCCACCGCGTGCCTCCAGCGACTTATCGCGTAATCATGTAAGCGTCGGCGACAACGTATCTGACCCGACCCACATTCCTAGCGTGCGCTCCGGACGCCCGGACGTCACCCGCCGGGAGGCCCGTACGGCCTCGTCCGCTCGCCCTAGGCCGCAGGAACGACGAGGGCCCCGCCCACGATCGGACGGGGCCCGTCTTCCCCGGCGCGTACGAGACGCGCGGGGCGCGGCGCTCAGGCGCCGAGGTTGAACGTGTCGGGGTCCGGGCCCGTACGGTCGCCGGTCTCCAGTGCGTTGATCGCGCTCATGTCGTCGGCGGTCAGCTCGAAGCCGAACACGTCGAAGTTCTCCCGGATGCGCGACGGCGTCACCGACTTGGGGATGGCGACGTTGCCCGTCTGCAGGTGCCAGCGCAGGACGACCTGGGCCGGGGACCTGCCGAGGCGTTCCGCGATGGACGTGACGGCGTCCTCCTTCAGCAGTGTGCCGCCCTGCGCGAGCGGGCTCCACGCCTCGGTGGCGATGCCGTGCTCGGCGTGCAGCGCGCGCAGCTTCTGCTGCTGGAAGCCCGGGTGCAGCTCGATCTGGTTCACCGCGGGCACGATGTCGGTCTCGTCGAGCAGCCGCCGCAGGTGGATGGGCTGGAAGTTCGAGACGCCGATCGCGCGGGCGCGGCCCTCGGCGTACAGCCTCTCCATGGCCCGCCAGGTCTCGACGTAGGCGTCCTTCGCCGGCAGCGGCCAGTGGATGAGGTACAGGTCGACGTGGTCGAGGCCCAGGTTGTCCAGGCTGCGGTCGAAGGCGCGCAGGGCCGGGTCGTGGCCCTGGTCGCCGTTCCAGAGTTTCGTCGTCACGAACAGCTCGTCGCGGGACACCCCGGACTCGGCGATGGCCCGGCCGACGCCCTTCTCGTTCTGGTACGCCGCGGCGGTGTCGACGCTGCGGTAGCCCACCTCGAGCGCGGTGGCGACGGCGGGGGTGACCTCGTCGTCGGGTATCTGCCAGACACCGAAGCCGAGCTGCGGCATGGCGGCGCCGTTGTTCAGAGTGATGCTGGGAACCAAGAGTCGTTCCTTCCGGTGTCGCTGTGCGTTGCTCTTCAGCGGCAACCCGGCTCCCCTACCCCGAATTCCGCGCGCCAGCCGCTTCGAGCTCGGCGAGCAGCGCGACCTGCTCGCGGCGTTCGGCCGCGGCCTGCTCCTCAAGGGTGTTCTCCGGCGCCGCGCGCAGCAGCCGCTTGGTCGCGGCGGCCGTCGACGGGCGGATCGCGAGGATCGCGCCGACCAGGTCGGCGACCGCGGAGTCGAGCTCGGCCGCGGGCACGACCAGCTCGGCGAGACCGAGACGCTCGGCCTCCTCGGCGCGCACCGTACGCGTCGTCAGGCACAGCTCCAGGGCGCGGGAGACGCCGACGATGTCGACGAGCGGCTTGGTGCCGGATAGGTCCGGCACGATGCCGAGCGCGGGCTCCTTCATGGAGAACTTCACGTCGTCGGCGGCCACCCGAAGGTCGCACGAGAGGGCCAGCTGGAAGCCGCCGCCGATCGCGTGGCCCTGCACGGCCGCGATGGAGACGATGTCGGGGCGGCGGAGCCAGAGGTAGCCCTTCTGCAGCTCCAGGATGGCGTCCTCGCCGCCGGCGCCGATGGTGTCCTCGCCGGGGATGCCCTCCGCGCTGAACAGCCGCAGGTCGATCCCTGCCGAGAACGACGGCCCCTCGCCGCGTACGACGACGACCCGTACGGTGTCGGGCAGCGTCTCGCCGATGCGGGCCAGGGTGTGCCAGGTGCTGAACGTCAGCGCGTTGCGCCGCTCGGGCCGTGCCAGCGTGATCGTGGCCACGGCGTCGTCGATGTCGAGTCGTAGTCCGGCGCGTTCGAGATCGGCATCGGTGGGCGAGGTGTCCGCCATGACGCTCCTTGGGAGTGCGCGTACCGGCGGAACTTTCCGCCGTCGTGCCCGACCTTAACGGGTCGGGCACGACGGACATTCAAACGGTACGGCGCTCGGAGCGGAGGGAAGAGCAGGGCGTCAGAGTCCGCCGTGAGGCCACCAGGACCGCACGGCGAGGCTCACGACTTCTTACCGCGTGTCGCTCCGCCGCGCCCGCGTAGATTCACGCCGGACTCGGTGAGGATGCGGTGGATGAAGCCGTACGATCTACCGGTTGCGGCAGCCAGGGCGCGGATGCTTTCACCGGAGTCGTAGCGTTTCTTCAACTGCTCCGCCAACTTGTCTCGCTCGGCACCGGTCACGCGGGTGCCCTTCTTTAGGGTCTCGGCCACGAGTACCTCCCGTAGTGATGTGGTGACCGCTGCGTTATCACTCGCCATGATCAGACATTCGCGCGCGATCGGCTACCCACTACGCCAGAAAAGATCTGCTTCCTTGCTCAGAGCTTGCGCCGCAGGTCAGGCAAGTGCCACGAGATCGGAAAATTCGTCACTCCAAATGTCCTCAACCCCATCGGGAAGCAAGATCACTCTTTCCGGTTGGAGCGCCTCCACCGCACCTTCATCATGCGTCACAAGAACGATGGCGCCGGCATAGGTACGAAGGGCTCCGAGGATCTCTTCACGGCTCGCGGGATCGAGGTTGTTCGTGGGCTCGTCGAGGAGGAGGACGTTCGCACTCGACACGACGAGAGTCGCGAGTGCCAGCCGGGTCTTCTCGCCTCCGGAGAGCACGCTCGCGGGCTTGTCGACGTCGTCTCCGGTGAACAGGAACGAGCCGAGAATCCGGCGCGTCTCGACCTCCGGGAGGTCGGGCGCGGCGGACTTCATGTTCTCCAGAACCGAGCGTCCGGTGTCGAGGGTCTCGTGCTCCTGCGCGTAGTAGCCGAGACGCAGCCCGTGGCCGTCGACCCGCTCCCCCGTGTCGGCCTTCTCCACCCCTGCCAGCAGGCGCAACAGGGTCGTTTTGCCCGCGCCGTTCAGGCCCAGGATGACGACTCGGCTGCCCCGATCGACCGCCAAATCGACATCGGTGAAGACTTCCAACGAACCGTACGATTTCGACAAAGCTCGTGCCATGAGCGGCGTTTTGCCACACGGAGCGGGCGCGGGGAAGCGAATCTTGGCGACTTTGTCGGCCCGGCGCTCATCCTCGACACCGGCGAGCAGCCGCTGCGCGCGGCGCTCCATCTGCTGGGCCGCCTTGGCCTTCGTGGCCTTCGCGCGCATCTTGTCGGCCTGTGACTGCAGGGTGCCGGCCTGACGCTCGGCGTTGGCCCGCTCACGCTTGCGGCGGCGCTCGTCCGTCTCACGCTGGGCGAGATACTTCTTCCAGCCGACGTTGTAGAAGTCGATCACCTCGCGGTTCGCGTCGAGGTGGAACACGCGGTTGACGACCGCCTCCAGCAGGCCGACATCGTGGCTGATCACGATCAGGCCGCCCTGGTGCGACTTCAGGAAGTCACGCAGCCAGCCGATGGAGTCGGCGTCAAGATGGTTCGTGGGCTCGTCGAGCAGCAGCGTGTCGGCACCCGAGAACAGGATCCGGGCCAGCTCGACACGGCGGCGCTGGCCACCCGAGAGCGTACGCAGCGGCTGCCCGAGGACACGGTCGGGCAGGCTGAGACTGGAGGCGATCGAAGCCGCCTCGGAGTCCGCGGCGTACCCGCCGAGCACGTGGAGACGCTCCTCCAGCCGGCCGTACTTGCGCACCGCCTTGTCGCGCTCGACGCCCTCGGCGTTGGCCATGCGCTCCTCGGCTTTTCGCATGGCGCTCATCACCTCGTCGAGGCCGCGCGCGGCGAGGATGCGGTCGCGCGCCAGAACCTCCAGGTCACCGGTACGAGGATCCTGAGGCAGGTAACCGACCGTGCCGGAACTGGCGACGCTGCCCGCCGCCGGGATGGCCTCACCGGCGAGAACCTTGGTGAGGGTCGTCTTGCCCGCACCGTTCCGGCCGACAAGGCCGACCCGGTCTCCTGGGTTCACGCGGAACGACGCGCCGTCGAGCAGCAGACGGGAACCGGCACGGAGTTCGATGCCACTGGCAGTGATCACTGTGGGAACTCTCCTGGGGGGCGGGCTGGGCGACTACGGACGTGGAAAAGGGCGCCGCCCAAAGGCCCTTGTGGCCCGGCCGCGCCCTTCGGTGCGCCTAATCAGCTCGCAAACATGCCGCCAGTCTACGGGACGCCGTCCATGATCATGAACATTATGTCTTCGGCGTCGGCGCGGGGCGTCGAGGGACGCCGCCGCGGATGTGTGGAGCGATCGCCTCTCTCCCGGCCGGTACCGGTCGGAGGGCGCGTCGTGCGGTGGATCGGGGGAACATCCCGGTACGTGATCGGCGAGCATGTTCTGGTCGGGTTCGTCGACGAGGCCGGTGGGCATGAGGCGCTGGCGCTCGCCGTGTCGATCGTGGACGTGACGGGTGGGCGGCTCACCGTCGCGAACGTTCATCCGCCGGGGCGGTCGGCGGTGCGGCTTGAGGCGCTGACCACCCTCGGCAGGGCCGAGGCGTTGCTCGGCGAGTCGCGCGCCGGACTGGTCGCACAGGAGAGTCGCGGCGCCGGGCGTGGCCTTTCGGTGCTGGCGAGCCGGATCGGCGCGGACCTCATCGTGATCGGGTCGCCCGGCGGCGGCGCGCACGGCCGGATCAACCTCGGCGGCACCGCCGTCCACCTCCTGCACGCGTCGACGCAGAGCGTGATGCTCACCCCCGCGGGTCACGCTACGGATGGGCACCCGCAGCGGATCACGGTCGGGTACGTACGGCGCCCGCAGTGCGACGCGGCGGTGACGCGGGCCGCCGCGGCCGCCGTACGCCTCGGGGTCCCGCTCCGGCTCGTCACACTGGGCATCGACGACGCCGACCTGGGAGCGCTGCGGGACGACCTCGCGATCGCGATACGCCTGGCCGGCCGGACCCCCGGGATGAACGCCGCCGACGTGGAGGCGGCCATCGGCGCCGGCGACGACGTCGCGGACGCCGTCGCCGACCTCGACTGGCCCGACGGCGACCTGCTGGTCTGCGCGAGCAGCGAGGACGCACCGGTCCACCGCGTGTTCCTCGGCGAAACGGCGTTCAAGGTCGTACGCGCGGTCCCCTGCCCGGTCACCGTGCTCCCAGGCGGGCACCCGTGAGCTGCGAGGCGCGGCTCACGAACATCGGGGTCGCGGACGCGCGGGGTGCGGGGACGTGCGGACCACGGACGCGCGAGGTGCGGACGTGCGAGTCGCCGATTCCGGGGTCGCGGGCGCGTGGGGGCGGGGCGTTGGATTGTGGGTGGTGAGCCGGGCTGGTCGGCTTGAGGGCCGGATGTGGCTGGGCTCTTGCGCCGGGCGGGGGTCGTTCGCGAGGTGCTCCCTCGCTCACGGATGTCGGCTGTGCGGCTGGCGACCTACTCCGCGTGGCGGCGGGTCACGCCTATGGCCAGGCCGTGGCGGTGGGCGTAGCTCACTGCCTGGGCTCGGCCGTGGGCGCCGATCTTTCGCATGATGTGGTCGACGTGGCCCTTGACCGTCGCCTCGCTGATGATCAGGCGGCCGGCTATGGCGATGTTCGTCAGGCCCTCGGCGACCAGCGACAGGATCTCTACCTCTCGGTTGGTCAGGTGGTCCGGGATGCGGCCGGGGGTGGTCGCGGCCTCTACCGCGACGGAGTTCAGCAGGTGGTGTTCCACGGCGGGGTCGATCATCACCTGGCCGTCGACGACCTGTTCCAGTGTGTGGCGCATCTCGGCGGCGCCGCAGTTCTTGCTGACGTAGCCCCACACGCCGGCGCGCAGGGAGTCGACCAGGGACTCCTCGTCGGTGGCGGCGGTCAGGACGACGACCTTGATGTCCGGGTCGTTCCGGAGGCGCCGGGCGGCGTCCAGGGCGCCGCAGCCGGGCATTCGGAGGTCCATCAGCAGGACGTCCGGGCGTAGGCGGGACGCCAACGTCATGGCTTCCTCGCCGTCCGAGGCCACACCGACGACCTCGACGCCCGGCAGTAGGTCGAGCATCATTCTCATGCCTTCGCGTACGACCCACTGGTCGTCCGCGTGCAGTACCCGAATGAGCGGGGTCATGGCTGTTTCCCCAGTTCCACTCAGAGGCCGATGACGGCGGGAGCGGAGGACGGCGGGCCGCCCCGCCCTTCCGCGCGCCGCGGTGTGCCGGCCGGAGCGTGGGCGGGTCTCAGCGGACCGGTCCGTGCGACGTCGCCGTGGTGTGGCGTCGCGGTCGGGCGTGGTCGCCGAATCCACCGTTCGACAGGGCCGTATAGGGCGAGTGCTCGCATTACGGCCGATGTCGGCATCGTTCCGGCTTGGGCGTGCACCGTCCAACTATATGACCGCTGAATCTCCCATGGCCGATCCGGACACCGATTTCATCGCGACGTTATGAGCAGTGCACACCGTCGGTGACGAATGTGCAGGTAGAGGCCGCTTTCGGCACGCTCGGTGAATGCCCGATCAACCGTATGAGATGAGGGGTCCGAACCCCCGTACCGGACGGCATCCGGCACCGCGGACGGCCGCAGCCGGAAACACCTTTGGGACAACACCTGGCATTCTGCTGGTATCCGGAAAACAGACATCTTTCGGGGGTTGGGAACCGAGCCCAAAACTGGCAGAGTGCCCCCTGACCTATGACCAATTCGACCGCGGGGCGCATGTTCCGCGGTATTGCCCTATCGGGGGGATATGGGAACGGCGAATCTGTTCGCGATCAGTGACCTGCACGTCGGCCACCAGGGCAACCGGGAGGTCCTCGAAGGGCTCCGGCCCGAAACGGACGGCGACTGGCTTCTCGTCGCCGGCGACGTCGGGGAGTTCGCCGACGACATCGAGTGGGCGCTGAGCACGCTGAGCAAGCGGTTCCACACCGTCGTGTGGGTGCCCGGCAACCACGAGCTCTGGACGCCGCCGCAGGACCCGCTCACCCTCCGGGGCGAGGCGAGGTACCGCCACCTGGTGGAGATGTGCCGGAGCCTCGGCGTGGTGACGCCCGAGGACCCGTACCTCACCTGGGAGGGCTCCGGCGGGCCGGTGGCGATCGCACCGCTCTTCGTGCTGTACGACTACAGCTTCCTCAAGGCCGGGTTCACCGACAAGGACCTCGCGATGAAGCACGCGTACGAGGTCGGTGTCGTGTGCACGGACGAGATGCTCCTGCATCCGGACCCGCACCCCAGCCGCGAGGCGTGGTGCGCGGAGCGGCTCCTGGAGACCGAGCGGCGGCTCGACGAGATCGATCCGGACCTGCGGACCGTGCTGGTCAATCACTTCCCGCTGGTGAGGGACCCGACGGACGTCCTGTGGCACCCGGAGTTCGCGATGTGGTGCGGCACCGAGCGTACGGCGGACTGGCACAAGCGCTACCGCGCCGCCTGCGTGGTGTACGGCCACCTGCACATCCCGCGGACGATGACGATCCGGGGGGTGCGGCACGAGGAGGTCTCCGTCGGATACCCCCGTGAGTGGACCAAGCGCGCCAAGCGCCCCCGCCTTCGCCGCATCCTCCCGCACGAGACGAGTGAGAAGTGATCGAGGACATCCTCCCCGCCGGTGTCGTCGCCTCCGAGGCGTTCGAGGACGACCTGGCCAAGGACAAGCTGTTCGACGAAGAGGAGCAGCAGGTGGCGCGCGCGGTGGACAAGCGCCGCCGGGAGTTCACGACGGCGCGCGCCTGTGCGCGCCGTGCGCTGGCCGCCCTGAACATCCCGCCGGTCCCGATCGAGACCGGTGACAAGGGTGCGCCGAAGTGGCCCGCCGGCGTCGTCGGCAGCATCACCCACTGCGACGGCTACCGTGCCGCCGCGGTCGCCCTCGACAAGGACGTCCGGGCCATCGGCATCGACGCCGAGCCCCACGGCGTGCTGCCCGACGGCGTACTCGACGCGATCGCGCGGCCGGAGGAGCTGGAGATCCTGCCCGGGCTGGCCGCGTCGGCCCCGGACGTCCACTGGGACCGGCTGCTGTTCAGCGCGAAGGAGTCGATCTACAAGGCGTGGTTCCCGATCGCGCAGCGGTGGCTCGGCTTCGAGGACGCGATCGTGGTGCCCGGCCGCGACGGCGGCTGGACCGCGCGCATCCAGGTCGAGGCGCCCCCGCCGCTCGGCGGTGAGCTGCGGGGACGCTGGCTCGTACGCGACGGGCTCGTGGTGACGGCCCTCACGCTGCTTCCGTAGCGGGATGCCGGGCGGGGCGACCCGCCCGGCATCTCAGTCGATGGCGCCGAGCGTGATGCCCTCGATGATGTGGCGCTGCGCGGCGACCGCGACGGCCAGCACCGGCACGATCGCGATCAGCGAGGCCGCCATGACCAGGTTGTACTGCGTGGTGAACTGGCTGTGGAAGACGGTGAGACCCTGTGACAGGACCTCCATCTTCGTGGTGTTGACCGCGATCAGCGGGAACAGGAAGTTGTTCCAGTTCTGCAGGAACAAGATGATCGCCAGGGCCGCGATGATCGGCCGGGCGAGCGGCGCGTAGACCCGGGCGAAGATCCTCAGCTCCCCCGCGCCGTCGATGCGGGCGGCCTCGCCGAGCTGGAGTGGCGCGCCGAGAAAGAACTGCCGGAACAGGAAGGCGCCGAGCGCGGAGGCGATGTTCGGGACGATCAGCCCCTGGTAGGTGTTCAGCCAGTGCAGGTCCGCGAGGATCTGCGACATCGGCACGATGATCGCGCTGAACGGCACCATGAGGCCGCTGATCGCGACGATGAACAGCACCCGCTTACCGGGGAAGTCGAACATCGCGAACGCGTAGCCGGCCAGCAGCCCGCTGAGGAGCTGTCCGACCGTCGCGCCGATCGCGAAGATCGCCGTGTTGAGGTACCAGCGGGCGAACGGCGCCTGCCTCCAGGCGTCCGCGATGTTGCCCCACTCGAAGTGGCTCGGCCACAGCGACGAGGCCGGGTTCACGATCTGGCCGTTGGACTTCACCGCGGTCAGCGCCATCCAGACCAGCGGGAAGACGACGATCAGCACGGCCAGCCCGAGCAGGCCGTACACGACGGCGTAGCGCCCGAGAGAACGGTCAGCGCGCATGGCTCGCCCTCCGTCCGATGACCCGCATCTGGAACACGGTGACGACCAGGGAGAGCAGGAAGAGCAGGACGCCCATGGCGTCGGCGCGTCCGACGTCGAACTGCACGAAGCCCTCGTTGTAGAAGTAGTAGAGCGCGGTCTGGGTGGCGCGCTGCGGGCCGCCCTGGGTCAGCACGAAGATCTGGGTGAAGGTCTGCAGCCCGGTCAGCGTCGTGATCACCCAGATGGGCAGCGTCTGGTGGCGGACCATCGGCCACTGGATGTGCCGGAACCTCGTCCACGCGCCCGCGCCGTCGACGGCCGCCGCCTCCAGGACGTCGGCCGGCAGGGCCTTCAGCGCGGCCAGGTAGAGGATGACGTTCTGGCCGAAGAACTGCCACGCGCCGAAGGTCAGCACGGTGAGCAGCGCCATCCGCGGCGAGGACAGGAAGTCGACCTCGGGCAGGCCGACCGAGGTCAGCAGGCGGTTCACCAGCCCGAACTGCGGGGCGAGCATGTCCGACCAGATCAGCGCCGTCGCCACCACCGGCACGACGATCGGGATGATGAACGGCGCCCGCAGGCGGCGTACGCCCGGGGCGCGGGAGTTGAGCAGCAGCGCGAGCACCAGCCCGACCGTCATCGTGACCAGCACGAACCCGACCGTGTAGACGCCGGTGACGCCGAGCGCGTGGCCGCCGCCCTCCGACACCATCTCGCGGTAGTTGCGCAGCCCGGAGTACTTGAGGTTCGTGTCGAACACGCCGCCGTGGTAGAGGCTGCGGTAGGCCAGCATCCCCAGCGGCACCAGGGAGAAGACCACGGTGAGCAGCACGGTCGGCGCGACGAACAGGTACGCGAGAAGCCAGGTGCGGTGCTTCTGGCGCGCCCGCGAGTCGCGGCCCGGGCGTACGGCCCGGGCCGCGACGGTCTTGCCGCGTGCGGTGGTGACGCCCATCAGCCCTGGTTCTTCAGGGCCTCGTCGCCCGCCTTCTGCGCCTTGGCCAGCGCCTCCTGCGGGGTCTCCTTGCCCTTCACCGCGTTGTTGATCTCGGTCCAGAGGGCCTCGGAGATCGCGTTGTAGGACGGGTTGATCGGCCGTACGCGACCGGTCGGCTCGGCGTCGGCGAAGACGTTGTAGCCGGGGGTCTTGGCGATCAGGTCCTTGAGGGCGGGCTGCTGCGTCTGAGCCGGGTCGGAGGCGAGGCCGCCGTTCTTCTTGGCCAGGTAGGCGCCCTCGGCGGGCGTCGCGAGGAACTTCAGGAACTCCAGGCCCACGTTGTCCTCGGCGGTGGAGGTCTTCAGCAGGGCCCCGACGCCGATGCCGATGCTCGTCGCGCTGCCCGCGGCGCCCTTGGGCAGCGGGGCGACGCCGTAGTCGACGTTGGCCTTGTCGAAGGTCGGCAGGGCCCACTGGCCGTTCTCGTTCATGGCGACGGTGCCGCTGGCGAACGCCGACGCTCCGTCGAAGCTGCCCGCCTCGGCGTAGCTGGTCGAGGGCGCGGACTTGGCCCGCATGAGGTTCACCCAGGTGGTGAGCGCGGTCACGCCCGCCGGGCTGTTGAACGCGGTCGCCGTGCCCTGCGGGTTGAGGAACGAGCCGCCCTCGGCGTACAGCAGCGGCTCCCAGGCGAAGGAGATCCACTCGGCGTCGCCGAGCGGGACGTAGAAGCCGTACTTGTGCTTCGCGGGGTCGGTGAGCTTCGCGGCGTCCTGGGCCAGCTCGGTCCACGTCGCCGGCGGGTGGTCGATGCCGGCCGCCTTGAACGCCTTCTTGTTGTAGAACAAGGCGATCTCACCGGTGCCGGCCAGGGCCATGCCGAGCTGGTGACCGTGGTAGAAGAGCGAGGTGCGGATGCCCGGGTACAGGGCGTTCGTCTCCGGCGTCATCTTGCCGTCGAGGTTGATCAGTTTGCCGCTCTGCGCCAGCTCCGGAAGGTCGGAGGGGTTCTGGTCGAGCAGGACCGTCGGCTGGGTGTTGCTCTTCAGTGCCGAGATCACGCGCGGCAGGTACTGGTCGGAGCTGGCGATGTACTGGCCCTTGGCCTGCATACCGGGGTGCGCCTTCGCGAACGCGGCGTCGATCTCGGCGATCTGGTCGGGCTGCCAGGAGCTCGTCCAGTAGGTGAAGCTGCCGCCCGCCGTCTTGCCACTCGTCGTCTTGTCGTCCGAGGACCCGCTGCATCCGGCGGTCACCAGCAGCACGCTCAGGGCCGCTGCCCCGGCACGGCGGCCTGTCCATTTTCGGGCGCCTGCCCGAGCGTTCCGAAACCCGTGCACAGCCTTGGCGACCATCTGCTGTTTCTCCTCAGGGCTAGCTCATGAATGAGCAAGGTTAATGCTTATCGCCCTGCCATGCGCAGACGGGTGAAAAGTTACGGCCTGCCCCTGAAACCCGGGAGGTGTCAGGCGCGCGAGCGGGGGTGGCGGCGGCGCGGGCAGGTGCGGGCCTTCGCCATCAGCGCCCGCATCTGGACCAGGGCGTGGGCCGGGTTGCGCAGGGGCGCCGGGAACGGCAGGCGTACGTCGTGGTGCGCCTCCAGGCGCTGGAGGCGCAGGACCATCCCGTAGCGGTCCAGGCGTACGGGGTCGACGCGGGTGACGCCGGACAGCAGGCGGGGCTCGACCAGCTGGGCCAGCAGCTCGACGGTGTCCTCGTGGGCGGCGGCCAGGTGCATGAGCATCTCCGCCTCCGTCTCGGCCAGCGGGTCCGGATCGGCGGTCACGACGTCGGCGGGCGCGACGGCGACCAGGCGGCCGGCGGCCTCCAGCGTGACCTCGGCGGGGGTGAACAGCAGCGCGACCGGCTCGCCCGTCAGGCTCAGGCGGCCCCTCAGCAGCACCCGTGCGCGTACCCGGTCCGGGACGGAGATCGGCGCGACGTCCGTGAGCTCGACGGTCGCGTCCGTCACGCCTCCGGGCGCATGCGCGACCTCGGCGCCGAGGTGGCTCTCGACCGGGACGTTCAGCAGCAGGTCACCGGCGGCCTCGACGGTGTGCAGGCCGATCAGCTCGACCCGGTGGCCGTCGGTGGTGAGGGTGAGCGATCCCGCGCTGGGAACAGATACGGCGGCACGCGGTTGTCATCGTCAGGATCGGAGCGACCTTCCCCCGCCGCTCCGGCGCACCTGAGGAGAGACCCATGTTCATCGCCTACGTCGTCGTGGGAGCCGTGCTGGCCGCGCTCCTGGCGTTCTCGGCACGCGCCAAGCTCACCAAGGACGAGAAGGTCACCAAGTCGATCACCAACCTGGGCGTGCCGCTCAGCTGGTTCCCGTTCCTGGCCGCCTGTGAGCTGGCCGGCGCGCTCGGGCTCATCGTCGGAATCTGGTTCGCGCCGCTCGGCATCGCCGCCGCCATCGGCGTCGTCCTCTACTTCGTCGGCGCGATCTCCGCCCACCTGCGCGGCGGCGACGCGAAGGGCGCGCCGACACCGCTCGTCGTACTGATCATCGCGGTGGCGGCGCTCGTACTGCGGGTCGTCTCGGCCTGACCCGCCCACGGGCCGGCCCCGCCCGCGGGGACCGGCCCGTGACCGGCCGAACATGATCCCGTGCCGTATCCTTCGTCCGTCGTACACGGAGAAGCGGGGAACGGGGTGTGCCCGCGATGAGCGTGACCGGCACCGAACCGCTGGCGCATCGGGCTCTGTTCTACAGCGGCACGACCGAGTACCTGGCCGGTACCGTGCCGTTCATCGACCGTGGCCTGGAACTCGGCGAGCCGGTGCTGGTCGCCGTCCCCGGGCCCAACCTCCGTACGCTCACCGCCGGGCTGAGCGGCTCCGCCGCACGCGTACGCCTCGTGGACATGGCCGAGGCGGGGCGCAACCCCGGGCGCATCATCCCCCGCGTGCTGCGCGCGTTCGCCGACGCCCACCCGTACGGCCGCGTGCGCGTCGTCGCCGAGCCGGCCTGGCCCGGCCGCGCGGAACGCGAGTACCCGGCGTGCGTGCTGCACGAGGCGCTGTTCAACCTCGCCTTCGCCGGCCGCCAGGTCACGATGGTGTGCCCGTACGACGCGGACGCCCTGGACCCGCGCGTACTCGACGGCGCCGCGGCGACACACCCGGTCCTCGTCGACGGCAAGGGCGAGCGCGTCAGCTCGGACTACGACCTCGAACGCGTCCTGCGCGCCTGCAACCCGCCACTGCCCGAGCCGCCGGCCGTGCCGGCCGCGCTGGCCTTCGACGCGTCGAACCTCAGCGCCGCCCGCGCGCTGACCGTCGAACGGGCACGGCTCGCCGGGATGGCGCGCGACCGCATGGTCGACGTCGAACTCGTGGTCAGCGAACTCGCCGCGAACACCCTCACCCACGGCGGCGGCCGGGGCAGGCTGCGGCTGTGGATCGAGGACGGCCACCTGGTCTGCGAGGTGAACGACGCGGGGCACATCACCGACCCGCTCGTGGGGCGGCGCCCGGTCGGCCCGGACGCCCCCGGCGGCCGTGGCGTGCTGCTGGTCAACCAGCTCTCCGACCTCGTGCGGCTGCACACCGGGCCCGGGGGTACGACGATGCGCGCCTACTTCGCGCTCTGACGGACTCCTAGGAGGCCGTCAGACCGTACGCGGCGAAGGCCTCGTCCAGCGAAGTGTGGATCGCGAAGGCGCGGTCCATGCCGGTGAGCTCCACGATGCGTGAGACCGACGGGGTCAGCCCCGCCAGGGAGATCGTCGCCTGAAGGTCCGTGGCACGGCGGCGGGCGCGTACGAGGACGCGAACACCCGTGGAGTCCATGAACAGCAGGCGGGTCAGGTCGAGGACCATGTGCGTGTGCGGCAGCTCGGAGGCGATCTGGACGGCCTTCTCGGCCTCCTCCGCCGTCGTGACGTCGAGTTCGCCGGCGAATGTCACGACCACGCACGACCCGGTCGCGCCGACCTCGGCGGTGAGCCGTTCCTCCATTACATCCCCCTGTTCGGTCCCGCGAGATCCACCAGCCGGATGATAAACGCTCTCCCCCGGCGTACGAAGTTCCGGCCCGCGCCTGATCATGACGGGCGCGGGCCGGAACGGGGACGTCAGCCGCTACCGCGGCCGGTCACGGTCGACCTGATCACGGGTAGCTGACCAGGTAGCTCGGGACGGTGTCGGTTCCCTGCGCGACACCGCCGGTGGTGTTGATCACATTGGTGATGGACCCGTTTCCTCCGAGGGAAACCGTGAGGAGGTCGTGGAACTTCACCCCGGACTTGTTCGGCACCTCGAAGCCGCGCGCGGCGGCGATCGAGGGGTCGACGTTGAAGTAGCAGTAGCTGCCCAGACCCCAGGCCTCGTGGGTGTTCACCGAGTCGGCGACCTTGTAGGCGGCGTAGCCCTTCGTGCTTCCGTTCATCCAGGCCGCCTGGTTCGGCGGGTCGTACGGCAGCTCGTTCTGGAAGAAGATGGTCTTGCCGCCGTTGCCGTTCCAGACCACGTTGTACTTCTGGTAGTGCTCGACGAACAGGCCGTAGGCCGTCACGTCGTTGCCGTTCACGGTGAGGCCGTTGTCGGCGGTGTTGGTCGTCCAGCCCACACCGCTGCCGTGGTCGGCGCGCCATGCCCAGATGTGGTCGATGATCGTGTTGTTGCTGTTCACGATCAGGCTGTTGGTCGCCTTGCCCGCGCCGGCGCCGCCGATGCGGAAGAAGACGTCCTGGATCGAGGCCGGGTCGGAGGCGTGGCCGCCCGAGGAACCGCTCGGCCCGACCTCCAGCAGCGACGGGGAGTTCGTCGTGCCGGCGTCGAACAGCAGACCGGCGATCTTGACGCCGTTCACGTCGGCGACCTTCATCGGGGTCACGCCGCCATCCGGGATGATGGTGGCGTAGCCGAGGCCGAGCACGACGGTGTCGGCCCGGTTGATGTTGATCGTCTGGCTGACGTGGTAGACGCCCGGCGTGAAGAGCAGGTGCAGGCCGGAGTCCACGGCGGACTGGATGGTGGCGGCGCTGTCACCCGGGTGGGCGACGTAGAACTGGCTCAGCGGGATCGACGAACCGGGTGTCGAGCCGCCGCTCCAGGTGGTGCCGCGCGAGTTGGTGCGCATCGACGGTACGAACACGCGGTAGTTGTTCGAGGAGTCGACGTACAGGTACGGCTTCTCGCGGGTCACCGGGCTGTTGTTCACCACGGTGTACGGCGGGTTGGGGAAGGTCTGCGCGGGCGCGCCCTCCACCCCGGAGAAGACCATGTTCCAGACCGCGTTGCCCCAGCCGCCGATCGTGCTGTCGCGGGTGAGCCACTGCTGCTGGGAGTACGGCGAGACCGTACCGTCGATCTTGGAGTCGGCGATGTAGCCACCGCTGGCCCAGCCGTACCCGGTCGGCGCGAGGTCCAGGTCGCCGCGAATGTGCATGCGGCGGAACGGCGCGGCCTGCGCGACCGCCCACTGGTCGTAGCCACCCGTCGGCGTGACGGACATGTTCTCCGCCGACCGCCAGAAGTTCTGGGTGGCGTTGCCGTTGAACCAGCCGGCGTCGACTCTCACCGAGCCGTTGATGTTCACGTCGTCCGGGTTCTGGCCCAGGCCGGCGATCGACGTGTAGAAGCCGATGTTGGCGTTGACGTTGTAGCTGCCCGGCTTGAACAGCAGCGCGTACCGCTGCGAGCCGAACTGGTTGCTCTCCTGCTGGCTGAAGACCGAGTCGAGCTGGCTCTGGATCGTGCCGCTCGACATCGACGGGTCGAAGACCTTGACGTTCGGCCCGAGGTCACCGCCGCCGGGAGGCGCGGTGGTGCCGCCGGCGCCGTACACCTGGAACTCCCACAGCGAGTAGCCGTAGCCGGTGCTGCGCGCGGTCCCGTACATGCGGACGTAGCGCCCGGTGCCGGAGACGTTGAGCGTCTCGGTGCCGCCGGCGCTGTTCGTGGTCGAGTAGACGTCGCTCCACGAACTGCCGTTGGCCGAGACCTGGATCTTGTAGGCGGTCGCGTGCGCGGACTCCCAGCTCAGCACGACCTTGCTGATGCTGGTGCTGGTGCCGAGGTCGACCTGCAGCCACTGGGGGTCGCTGAAGGCGCTGGACCAGCGGGTGCCGGTGGTGTTCCCGTCGACGGCGGCGGAGGCGGGGGTGCCGGCGTTCTCGGTCGAGGAGGCGGTGGCGGGCCGCCCCTGCGAGATGAGGCCGTCGGCCGCGTGCGCGGTGGCCGGCATGACGAACAGGCCGGTCAGCGCGAGGATGAGGGCCCACAGGGCCGCTGTGGCCCGTGGGCGTGACATGGATCTCATGGGGCTCTCCTGGCGGGGGGATCTCATGGATTCCGGAGAATCAGGTCTGGTGGGTTCGGATCATCTCCGCGTATCGGCGGCCACTGGCCTTGATGGTGCGGGCCTGGGTGGCGAAGTCGACGTGGACCAGCCCGAACCGCTTGTCGTAGCCGTACGCCCACTCGAAGTTGTCGAGCAGGGACCAGGCGAAGTAGCCGCGTACGGGGGCTCCCCGGCGCACGGCACTGACGCAGGCTCCGACGTGTGATTCGAGGTGGGCGGTGCGCTCGGGGTCCTCGACGGAACCGTCCGTACGCACCTCGTCGGCGAACGCCGATCCGCTTTCGGTTACGTAGATCGTCGGGGCCTTGTAGTCGTCGGCCAGCCGGACCAGCAGCTGCTCCAGACCGGCCGGGTGCACCTCCCATCCCATCGCGGTGGTGTCCGCTCCCGGCACCGGTACCTGGCGGGCGTACGGAGCCGGGCCCCCGGGGTCGTCGGTGACGACCTGCCGGAAGTAGTAGTTGAGCCCGAGATAGTCCAGCGGAGCCGCGATCGTCTCCAGGTCGCCGTCGTGTACGGGCGGCTCGGTCCCGTACACCTCGACCATGTCGGCGGGGTAGCCGCGCCCGTGGATCGGGTCGAGCCACCAGCGGTTGACGTGCCCGTCCATGCGGACGGCGGCGGCGTGGTCGGCCTCGCTGTCGGAGGCGGGCTCGCAGGGGCTGAGGTTGTTCACGAGGCCGATGGAGGCGGGCAGCGTCGCGTTCGCGCGGATCGCCTCGACGCCGAGCCCGTGCGCGAGCTGCAGGTGGTGCGAGGCGCGTACGGCGGCGGTGAGGTCCTTCTTCCCCGGCGCCATGTCGCCGTCGAGGTGGCCGATCCAGGCGGAGCACAGCGGCTCGTTGAGGGTCGTCCAGTCGGTGACGCGGTCGCCCAGCGCGCGCGTGACGACCGCGGCGTACTCGGCGAACCGGTAGGCGGTGTCGCGCTCCGGCCAGCCGCCGAGGTCCTCCAGGGTCTGCGGGAGGTCCCAGTGGTAGAGGGTCACGAACGGCCGGATGCCGGCGTCGAGGAGCCCGTCGACGAGGCGGTCGTAGAAGGCGAGGCCCGGCGCGTTGACCTCGCCGGAACCGGACGGGACCACTCGCGGCCACGCGACGGAGAACCGGTACGCGCCGAGGCCCAGCTCCCGCATCAGCCCGATGTCCTCGCGCCAGCGGTGGTAGTGGTCGCACGCGACGTCGCCGTTGTCACCGTTGTCGATCGCACCGGGGACCCGGGTGAAGGTGTCCCAGATCGAGGGGAGCCGGCCGTCCTCGGTGGCGGCGCCTTCGACCTGGTACGCCGCGGTGGCGGCCCCCCAGACGAATCCGGGGTCGAGAGCGGTCAGGTCGTCCATGGAGCTCCTTTTGTGAAAACTGCGAGCGGGGGTGCGGGTCACTTCACGGCGCCCGCGGTCAGGCCTGCGACCAGGTAGCGCTGGAGCAGCAGGAAGCCGATGACGATGGGGGTCGAGACGACCAGCGCCGCCGCCATCACCTGGTTCCAGTAGACGTCCGTCTGGGTGGAGTACTGCTGCAGGCCGATCGCGAGGGTCCGGGTCTTCTCGTCCGTCATCACGGAGGCGAACAGGACCTCGCCCCAGGCCGTCATGAAGGCGTAGATGGCCACCGCGACGATCCCCGGGATCGCGGTCGGGACGACCACGCGCAGCAGCGCGCCGATCGGCCCGTTCCCGTCGACCTGCGCGGCCTCGTCCAGCTCACGCGGGATCGAGTCGAAGTACCCGGCCAGCATCCAGATCGAGAACGGCAGCGAGAACGTCAGGTACGTGACGATCAGGCCGAGCCGGCTGCCGTACAGCTCGATCCCGGTCGTCTCGCCGATGTTGACGAAGATCAGGAACAACGGGAGCAGGAAGAGGATGCCGGGGAACATCTGCGTGGACAGCACCGTCACCGAGAAGATCCGGCGGCCGGGGAAGCGGAACCTGCTGATGGAGTACGCCGCGAACACCGCGAGCGTCACCGAGATGACCGTCGCGCTCGTCGACACGACCAGGCTGTTGAGGAAGTAGCGGCCGAGCGGGATCGTCTTCCAGATGTCCAGGAACGGACGGACCGTGACGGTCGACGGCACCCAGTGGAACGCCCCCTGCACCTCGCCCAGCGGCTTCAGCGAGGAGCTGACCATCACGTACAGCGGGCCCAGCGTGAAGATCGTCAGACCGCCCAGGACGATCCAGCGGACGATCCGCAGCCAGCGCGGCTCAGACATCGGACCTCCTCCGGCCCGTCGCGACCAGGTAGATCGCGGTGACCAGCAGCAGGAACAGCAGCAGGAGGACCGACATCGCCGACCCCTCGCCGAAGTTCCAGGTCACGAAGGAGGCCTGGTAGATGTGGATCGAGATCAGGTCGGCCTGTACCGGCGCGGACCTGCCGAACAGCACGTACGGCGTGTTGAAGTCGTTGAACGTCCACAGGAACAGCACGAGGATGAGCACCTGGTTGACCGGGCGCAGCATCGGGAGCGTGACCGAGCGGAGCTGGCGCAGCCAGCTCGCGCCGTCCAGGGCGCTGGCCTCGTACAGGTCCGCCGGGATGTTCTGCAGCCCCGCCATCAGGATGAGGAACGCGAACGGCCACGAGCGCCAGACCGAGACGACGACGAGCGCCAGGAAGCTGTGCCCGCCGATCAGCCAGAACGGCGCGTGCGTCCCGGTGCCCTGAAGGTGCAGGTCGTCGCCGAACAGGTGGTTCACCAGGCCGTTCTCGCGCTGGAGCATGAACGCCCAGGTGATGACGGCCGCGTACAGCGGCAGCGCGTACGGGACCAGGAAGAGGGTGCGCAGCAGGCTGCGGCCGCGGAACTGCCCCTGCATGAGCACCGCGGCGGCCGTACCGAACAACCAGGACAGGCCCACTGACAGGACCGTGAACTCCGCCGTCGTCCAGAAGGACTTCAGCAGCGCCTCCCCGACCGGCGCGTTCACGTCGACGGCGAGCCTGTAGTTCGACAGCCCGGCGCCGGGCGCCGCCGACCAGTTACGGATGAAGAACTGGGTCAGGTGCAGGAAGCTCATCCCGATGCCGACGAGCATCGGCACGATGTGGACGAGCAGCTCGAACAGCAGGGCGGGGATCAGCAGGAGGTACGGCAGGGCGACACGTCCGCGTGAACGCGGCGAGCGCCGGACCGGCTTCTCATCGGGTACGTGCTCGACCGCCGGGGGCGACGTCGTGGATGTCATGGGGTTCCTTCGGGGTGTCGCCCGCCCGTCCGCGCGAGGCGGGCGGGCCGGCGGGGCGTCAGCCGCCTGCGGCCAGCTGCTGGTCCGCCTGGTCGAGCTTGGCCTTCACGTACGCGTCCGTGATCGGCTTGCCGTTCGCCGCGTCGGCGAACATCGTCTTCATCGCGCCACCGACGAGGGTCTCGAACTGGCTCTCCTGCGGCACCTCGGGCAGCGGCTCGGCGCTCGACGCGAGCACCTGCTGGAACACCTTGGTGGAGGCTCCCTGGAACGCCGGGTCGGAGTACGCGTCGTTCACGACGGGCAGCGAGCCGTACGTCTTGTTGAGGAGCTTCTGCTCGGCGGAGCTCGTCATGAACTTGACGAACTTCAGCGCGCCGTCCTTGTTCTTGGTGTTCTTGAACACCGAGAGGTTGATGCCGGCCACGAAGCTGTTCACGTGCCGCCCGCCCGGGGGCACGGGGTCCGGGAACGGGATCGGCGCGACGCCCAGGTCGTCCATGTTCATGCCGACGAGCTTGAACGAGCCCTCCGAGGCCTGGTTCATGAACATCGCGGCCTTGCCGGAGGCGAGGTCCTTGAGCGAGGTGCTCGTGTCGGTGTACTCCGCGTCGCTCGGGTTGACGATCTTGTCGACCGCCATCAGGTCCACGTACTGCTTGATCGCGGCGACCTCCTGCGCGGAGGACAGGTGCGGCTTGCCGGAGGCGTCGAAGAGCTGTGCGCCCTGCTGCGCGCCGAGGATCGCGGCGTGGTGGGAGTTCTCGGTGACCTGGCCGGCCTGGAGGGTGAGGCCCCAGTGGCCGGGCTTGGTGAGCTTCTTGCCGTCGGCGACCAGCTCGGTCCACGTCGCCGGCGGGTGGTCGATGCCGGCCGCGGCGAACATCTTCTTGTTGTAGTACAGCCCGTAGGCCTGCCCGTAGAGCGGGACTCCCGCGGGCGCCTTGCCGGTGGCGCCGGTGGCGGCCAGGCTCGGGCCCAGGAAGCGGCTCTTGCCGCCGATGGTGTTCAGCGTGGCGTCGTCGAACGGCAGCAGCGCCCCGGTGGCCTGGAGCGACGCCGACCAGGTGTTGCCGATGTTGAGGACGTCCGGCCCCTGGCCCGACGTCGTGGCGGCCAGGATCCGGTTGAGCAGATCCGGCCAGCCGATCACCTGCAGGTTGACCTTGATGCCGGTCTCCTGGGTGAATTTGGCGAGCTCCGGCTGGAGCACCTGCTTGTCGTTGTCCAGGCTCGTCCCCTGGTTCGAGGCCCAGTAGGTGAGCGTCTGGGTCGACGACTTGTCGCTCTTACTTCCGCCGCTTCCGCAACCGGCGGCGGCGGACACGGCGAGAAGCGCCAGCGCCGCCACCGGAGTGATCTTTCGTATGCGCACGATGGGTCCTCGTGACGTCGTCATGGCCCCTGTGAAAGGAGCCGAGGCGGGTGCCGCGCCCTTGCGACACGACTTATTTCATGGCGTGATTTAATCCGGGTGAAACGGACACGTCAAGAGGTCCGCCCAACCTGGCCGTCCTGGTCGCTCTCTTCTTGATTTACTTGTTATAAGACGTGAAAAACCGGAGGGAACGAATGGCTGAGCGCAGGCGGGGCACTGTGCGAGACCTTCGACGGGACAACAGGTCCGTACTGCTGTGGTCGCTGTACTTCGACCAGCCGCTGAGCAGGCAGGACCTCAGCCGGGCGACCGGCCTGAGCCCGGCGTCGGTGAGCAACGTCGTGCGCGACCTCATCGACGAGGGCATCGTGGTCGAGGCCGGGTCCGTGGACTCCGACGGCGGCCGCCCGCGCGTGCTCCTGCGGGTCGACCCCGACCACGGGTACGTCGTCGGGGTGGACGTCGGCGAGACGCGGATCCGCGTGGAGCTGTTCGACCTGGCGATGACCAAGCGCGCCGAGGCCGACCATCCCCTCAACCCGGGCGACAACGGCGCCGGCCTGGTCGTCGACCGGATTCTGGAGGGGCTGGCGGCCGTGCTGGCGAGCAGCGGCGTCGACCCCTCGGACGTGCTCGGCGTGGGCGTCGGCGTGCCCGGCGTGGTCGAGCAGGGGTCCGAGGTGCTCGTGCACGGGCAGACCTACGGATGGGACGCGGTCCCGCTGGAGCGGCTGCTGCGCGCCGGCACGGACCTGCCGCTGCACATCGAGAACGGCGCGAAGACCATGGGCCAGGCCGAGGTGTGGTTCGGCGCGGGCCGCGGCGCGCGGCACGCTGTCGTCGCGCTGATCGGCTCCGGCGTCGGCGCGAGCATCATCACGAACGGCTCGATCCTGCGCGGATCGACCTCCAGTGCCGGCGAGTGGGGCCACACGGTCGTGCGCGTCGGCGGGCGGTCCTGCCGGTGCGGGTCGGCCGGCTGCCTGGAGGCCTACGTCGGCGCCGAGGCGATCCTCGACCGGTACGGCCGCTCGAACGCCGGCGACGACCAGGAGTCCGCGCTCGCCGCCCTCGTCGAGGCCGCCTCCACCTCGGCGGACGCCGCCGAGGTGCTGGAGGAGACCGCGCTGTACCTCGGCGCGGGCATCGCCGACCTGATCAACCTGTTCGACCCGGAGCGGATCATCCTGGGCGGCTGGACCGGGCTGCTCCTCGGCGAGCGGCTCCTGCCCGCGATCCGTGAGTCCGCGCGCCGTCACGCGCTGCGGCACCCGTTCGCCGAGACGTCGATCGAACTGTGCCGCCTCGGCCCGGACGCCGTCGCCCTCGGCGCCGCGACCCTGCCGGTGGAGCGGTTCCTCAGCGGCGCGGCGCCCGTGACCGCCGAGAGCCGCTCGGTCGGATGACGGCCGACGCCGTGGTGATCGGCGCCGGGCCGAACGGCCTGGTCGCCGCGAACCTCCTGGCCGACGCCGGCTGGGACGTCGAGGTGCTGGAGGCGCAGGACGAACCCGGCGGCGGCGTACGCAGCGACCGCGGCGCCCACCCCGAGTACGTCAGCGACGTGTGCAGCGCGTTCTACCCGCTCGGCGTCGGCTCGCCGGTGATGCGCGGGCTCGGTCTCGAAGGGCACGGCCTGGAGTGGCTGCACGCCCCGGCCGTGCTCGCCCACCCGCTGCCCGACGGGCGCTGCGCGGTCCTCGAACGCGACCCGGCCGCCACGGCCGCCTCCCTGGAGGCCCTCGGCGCGGGCGACGGCGAGGCCTGGCTGCGCCTGTACGCGCTCTGGGAGGAGCTGGGCGACGATGTCCTGCGCGCGATCCTCACGCCGTTCCCGCCGGTGCGCGCGGGGGCGGCACTGGCGGCGCGGCTCGGACCCGCCGGTGCCCTGCGGCTGGCGCGGTTCCTGCTCCTGCCGGTGCGGCGGCTGGGCGAGGAGGAGTTCACCGGGCCCGGCGGGCCGCTGCTGCTCGCGGGCTCGGCGCTGCACGCGGACCTGTTCCCCGAGTCACCGGGGAGCTCGGTGTTCGCCTGGCTGCTGACGATGCTCGGCCAGCGGTACGGCTGGCCGGTGCCCGCCGGGGGCGCCGGCGCGCTCACCCGCGCGCTGGTCCGGCGCCTGGAGTCACGCGGCGGGCGGGTGCGCTGCGGCACGCCGGTCACGTCGGTGGTCGTCCGCGAGGGCCGCGCGCTCGGCGTCCGCACCGCGGGCGGCGACGCGGTGCGCGCCCGCCGGGCGGTGCTCGCCGACGTCGCGGCGCCCGCGCTGTACGGCGGCCTGGTCGGCTGGGAGCACCTGCCGGCGCGGCTGCGCGACGACGTGCGGCGGTTCCAGTGGGACTTCTCCACGTTCAAGGTCGACTGGGCGCTGTCCGGCCCGGTCCCGTGGTCCGCGCCGGACGCTGCGCGCGCCGGCACCGTCCACCTCGCCTCGGGGCTGAACGCCCTCACCGACCACACCGCCGACATCGTCACGGGCCGTATGCCGTCCGAGCCGTTCCTGCTGTTCGGCCAGATGACCACGGCCGATCCGTCCCGCTCCCCCGCCGGCACCGAGTCCGCGTGGGCCTACACCCACGTGCCCCACGGCCGTGACTGGGGCGAGCGCGAGCGGGAGGCCATGGCCGCGCGCGTCGAGGACGTCGTCGAGCGGTACGCCCCGGGATTCCGGCGGAAGATCATCGGGCGCCGCCTCCTGTCCCCCACCGGCCTCCAGGATCACAACGCGAACCTCGTGGACGGCGCCCTGGGCGGCGGCACCAGCGGCCTCCACCAGCAGCTCGTCTTCCGCCCCTTCCCGGGCGCAGGGCGGGCCGGGACGCCGGTGGCGGGCCTGTTCCTGGCCTCCGCCTCGGCGCACCCGGGCGCGGGGGTGCACGGCGCGTGCGGGGCGAACGCCGCACGCGCGGCCCTCGCGGCGGCCGGGCCGATCATGCGCACGCTGGTGTCCCCGGCCCTGCGGCGCCTGCGCTCCCGGCCCGGGAACCCCGCCATCTGACCAGCGGTGACTTACGCCCGTAACACGGGGGAAGTAAGCTCAATTGATGGTCGAGAGTCCGGAATTCGTGGCGATCGGGGTCGAGGAAGAGTTCCATACCGTCGACCTCGAGACCCGCAGGCTGATGCCGCGAGCGGATCGGCTCCTGGCGCAACTCTCCACGAAGCGCTTCGGCACGGAGCTTCAACGATCGGTGGTGGAGACCAACAGCCGGCCGTACGTCCGGCTGACCGACCTCGCCGAGGACCTGTCGGCCCTGCGCCGCAGCGTGGTCGCGGCGGCCGAGGGCCTCGGCCTCGGCATCGTGGCGGCCGGCACGGTGCCGGTGGCCGACCTGGAGTCTCTGAAGGTCACGCCGGACCCGCGCTATGAGAACATGCTGGACGAGTACCAGCTACTGGCGCGCGAGCAGCTGATCTGCGGCACGCAGGTGCACGTCGACGTCGGCGACCGCGACCTCGCCGTGGCCGTGGCCCACCGGATGGCGCCGTGGCTGCCGGCACTGCTCGCGCTGTCGGCCAGCTCCCCGTACTGGCTGGGCGGCGACACCGGATACGCCAGCTACCGCACCCTGCTCTGGTCCCGCTGGCCCACGACCGGCACGATCGGCCGGTTCACCCGCGCGTCGGAGTACGACGACATGATCGCCGGGCTCGTACGGTCCGGCGTGATCACCGACCCGGGCATGATCTATTACGACGTGCGCCCGTCGGCGCACCTGCCGACGCTGGAGCTGCGGATCCCGGACGCCTGCCCGCGCCTGGAGGACGTCATCCTCCTGACGGGCCTGTTCCGCGCCCTCGTCGTCGACGAGATCGACGCGGTGAACCACGACCGTGAGCCGTCCTCCATGCGGACGGAGGCCGTACGCGCCTCGGTCTGGCGCGCCGCGCGGTCCGGCCTCGAAGGCGAGCTGGTCGATCCCGAGAGCGGCGTCCCGGTGCCGGCCCGGCGGCTGCTGGCCGACCTCCTGGCCCGGCTGCGGCCCCGCCTGGAGGCCACCGGCGACTGGGAGATCGTCTCGGAGCTGACCGAGAACGCCCTGACGCTCGGCAGCTCGGCGTCGCGACAGCGCATCGCGTACGCGCGCGGCGGCCTGCACCGGGTCGTGGACCTGCTCGTCGCCGAGACCCGCGCCAGCACCGACTGGATGCCCACCGCCGGCCCGGCGCGCCCGGCCATGGTCACGATGCTCGACGGCTACGACGCCTCCGGCGACGAGGCGATCGTCTTCGACGGCAGCGCGCGCGGGCCGTACGAACTGGTGCTGACGGCGCTGGACCACCTCGGGCCGGAGGGCCTGCGCAAACGCGAGGAGCGGCGCGACGAGGTGCAGCGGCAGCTCGGCATGACCTTCCACGTCGACGGCGAGGAGCAGGACCGGCTGTTCCCGGTCGACCTGGTCCCGCGCGTCGTCTCCGCCGAGGACTGGACGTTCCTGCAGGCCGGGCTCCTGCAGCGCGTACGCGCCCTGGAGGCGTTCCTGCAGGACGCCTACGGCGAACGCGCGGCCGTACGCGACGGCGTGGTCCCCGCCTGGACCATCGACGACTCGCCGGGCCTGCACCCCGCCGGGTACAAGGTGCCTCCCGGCGTGGTGCGGTGCGCGGTGGCCGGCATCGACCTGGTCAGCGACGGCGCGGGCCGCTGGTCCGTGCTGGAGGACAACCTCCGGGTGCCGTCCGGGATCGGGTACGCCATGGCCAACCGCTGGCTGGCCGGCCGGGTGCTGCCCGAGCTCGTGCTCGCCTCCCACGCGCCCGCCCCGGCGCGAGCGGTCGCCGTGCTGCGCGCCGCGCTGGCGGGCTCCGCCCCGGAGATCGCGTTGATCACGATCGGCCCGGAGGACTCCGCGTACTTCGAGCACCGGCTCCTGGCCGGCGAGATGGGTGTGCCGCTCGTCACCCCGGCGGAGCTGACGGCCTCGGCCGAGGGCGTCCGCACGGCGGCGGGCGAGCGCCTGCGGGTGCTGTACCGCCGCATCGACGAGGAGGAGCTGTTCGGCGCCACCGGGGCCGGAGGACACCCGCTGGGGCCCGGCTTGCTGGACGCCGTCGAGAAGGGCACGGTGGTACTGGCGAACGCGCCCGGCAACGGCGTGGGCGACGACAAGTCGCTGTACACCTTCGTGCCGGCTCTGATCGGCTACTACCTCGGAGAGAAGCCCCTGCTGCCCAACGTCCCGACGTACCTCTGCCGCGACCCGGACCAGCGTGCCCAGGCGCTGGCACGCCTCGGCGAGCTCGTCGCCAAGCCGGTCGACGGGTACGGCGGGCAGGGCGTCGTGATCGGCCCGGACGCCTCGAAGGCCGAGCTCGCCGAGGTACGCGAGCGGATCGCCGCCGAGCCGGACCGCTGGATCCTGCAGGAGACGGTGAACCTGTCGACCCATCCGACCCTCGCGGACGGCCGGCTGGAGCCACGCGCCGTTGACCTGCGAGCATTCGTATGCGTGAATCACGAGCCGGTGGTCGTGCCGATCGCGCTGACGCGCGTCGCCCCGCGCGACAGCAAGATCGTCAACTCGTCGCAAGGAGGAGGGTCGAAGGACACCTGGCTCATGCAGTGACCCCCTGAGGCCCGAGGAGAGCGCCATGCCCGTAGGGAACCGCCGATGTGCGGACTGAGCGGTGAACTGCGGCTCGACGGCGGCACCGCCGACGTCGCCGCGGTCGCGAGGATGACCGAGGCCATGGAGCCTCGCGGCCCCGACGGGTCCGGCCTGTGGTCGCAGGGCCCCGTCGCGCTCGGCCACCGGCGCCTGAAGATCATCGACCTGTCGGACAAGGCCTCCCAGCCGATGACCGACAGCGACCTCGGGCTCACCGTCGTGTTCAACGGCTGCCTCTACAACTACCGCGAGCTGCGCGCCGACCTGGCCGCCGAGGGCTACCGGTTCTTCTCGACCTCCGACACCGAGGTCCTGATCAAGGCGTACCACCACTGGGGCGCCGCGTGCGTCGAGCGGTTCAAGGGCATGTTCGCCTTCGTCGTCGTGGAGCGTGACACGGGCAGGCTCGTACTGGGCCGCGACCGGCTCGGTATCAAGCCGCTGTACGTCACGAAGGACGCCACGCGCGTGCGCTTCGCCTCGACGCTGCCCGCGCTGCTGGCCGGCGGCGGCGTGTCCACGGACCTCGACGTCACGGCGCTGCACCACTACATGACGTTCCACTCGGTGGTGCCGCCGCCCCGGACGATCTTCAGCGCGGTCGGGAAGCTGCCGCCCGCGACCGTACGCGTCTTCCATCCGGACGGCACCTCCGAGGACCTGACGTACTGGCGCCCGGACTTCACCCGGCACCTGGACCCAGGCGACTGGAGCGGCGCCGTCCTCGCGGGCCTGCGGACCGCCGTGGACCGGCGCATGGTGGCGGACGTCCCCGTCGGGGTGCTGCTGTCCGGCGGCCTCGACTCCAGCTTCATCGTGGCGCTGCTGGCCGAGGCCGGGCAGCGTGACCTGAAGACGTTCAGCATCGGCTTCGCGGCGGCGGGCGGCGAGTCGGGTGATGAGTTCTCCTACTCCGACCTGGTCGCCGAACGCTTCGGCACCGACCATCACAAGATCCAGATCGATGACGCGCGCCTGCTGCCCGCGCTCACCGGCGCCGTTTCAGCCATGAGCGAGCCGATGGTCAGCCACGACGCGGTGGCGTTCTACCTGCTGTCGCAGGAGGTGTCCCGGCACGTCAAGGTCGTCCAGTCCGGGCAGGGCGCCGACGAGGTCTTCGCCGGCTACGACTGGTACCCGCCTTTGGCGGACGTGCCGCGCGACGGCGTCGCCCCGGCGTACGCGAAGGTGTTCTTCGACCGTACGCACGCCGAGCTGGCCGACGTGCTCACGCCGGAGTACCTCCCCGGCTCCGACGTCAGCAGCGACTTCGCGCGCGGCCACCTCGGGGCGCCCGGCGCCGAGTCGGCGCTCGACGCGGCGCTGCGGCTCGACACCACCGTCATGCTGGTCGACGACCCGGTCAAACGCGTGGACAACATGACCATGGCGTGGGGCCTGGAGGCGCGCACCCCGTTCCTCGACCACGACCTGGTGGAGCTCGCCGCGGCCTGCCCGCCAGGTTTGAAGCTCGCCTCGGGCGGCAAGGGCGTCCTGAAGGACGCCGCGCGCGGCCTCGTACCCGACGAGGTGATCGACCGGACCAAGGGGTACTTCCCGGTACCCGCGATCCGCCATCTGTCCGGCCCGTACCTCGACATGGTCAGGGAGGCCCTCACCGCCCCGGCCGCGGTCGAGCGCGGGATCTTCCGCAAAGAACACGTCGAACGCCTGCTGGAGGCGCCCGACGACCACCGCACGACCCTGGGAGCGAGCGCGCTCTGGCAGCTCGCGCTCCTCGAACTCTGGCTCCAGTCACACGGAGCCTGAGCCGGTCCCCCCTCACCCGGAAGGAGAACCCTCTCGATGTGCCGTCACTTCGCCTGGCTCGGCGCCCCCCGTACGCTCGCCGAGCTGATCTTCCAGCCGTCGTACGGGCTGCCCCGGCAGGCCGCCCGTCCCCGCTGGCAGAACATCGATCTCGTCAACCGGGACGGCTTCGGCGCGGGCTGGTTCCCCATGGAGGGGCACGGGCCCGCCGCCACCTACCGCCGCGCGGTGCCGTTCGAGGACGACGCCTCCTTCGCCACGCTCGCCGGGGAGGTCCGGGCGTCGTGCGTGCTCGGCGCCGTACGCGGCGCGAGCCCCGGAATGCCGGTCGAGGAGGCGGCGACCGCGCCGTTCACCAACGGCTCGTGCCTGCTGAGCCTGAACGGCCACCTGAACCGCGCCAAGACCTCCGGCCTGCTCGACCCCGCGTACACACCGGAGTCGGCGTGCGACGCGGCCCTGCTCGCGACGTTCCTGTGGCAGCGCCTCGACGCCGGCGCCCCGCTGGAACGCGCGGTGCCCGAGCTGCTGCGCGACGTCCTGGAACTCGACCCGGACGCCTGCCTGAACATGCTCGCGACCGACGGCCGGCGGATCGTGGCGACGACGTGGGCCGAGACGCTCTGCTACCGGATCGAACCGGGCGGCGTGATCGTGGCCAGCGAGCCGCACGACGACGAGGGCGGCTGGATCCGCATCCCGGACGGCCAGATCATCGTCGCCGACGCCGACGCCGTGGACGTACGCCCGGTGCCGTTCACCCCGGCCACGATGACCGGACTGGCGGCCGACGAGCCCGCCGCCTGACCCGTCAGACGGCGGCGATCAGCAGGCCGGTGCTCGCGGCGAGGTAGGAGCGGTCGTCCTCGGTGACCGCGTCGTCGGTGACGAGTGCGTCGAGGCGGTCGTAGTCGCAGATCGGGACCGGTGCGGTCTGGCGGAGCTTGGACGAGTCGGCCAGCAGGACGACGCGTTCGGCGATGCCGAGGAAGGTCTGTTTCACTTCGGCGTCGAGTGGTGTGCTGCAGTAGGCGCCGCGCCTCCGCAGGCCGCTCGCCGCGAGGAAGAACGTGTGGACGCGCAGCCGGCCGATCGCGGCGACGGTGTCCGGGCCGGTGAAGGTCTGCGTTGACGGGTGGTAGAGGCCGCCCGCGCCGATGAGGTTGACGTCCGAGCGCTCGCCGAGTGCGCCCATGACCGGCAGGGAGTGGGTCACGACCGTGACGTCGCCGCCGGCCGGCAGGAGGCGTGCCAGGGCGAGCGTGGTCGTGCCGGCGTCGACGCCGATCGTCGCCCCGGGCTCGACGAACCTCAGCGCGAGGTCGGCGATGGCGCGTTTCTGGCCGGCGCGGGCGCGTTCGCGCGCGCCGAAGGGCGAGCCCGGCGCGACGGCGCCGCCCGGGACGAGGGCGCCGCCGTACACCAGCTCGACCTGGCCCATCTCGGCGAGTTTCTGCAGGTCACGGCGGACGGTGCGCTCGGAGACCTCAAGGTCGGCGCTGAGGTCGGGCGCCGAGACGTAACCCGCGGCCCGCATCCGGCGCAGGATCTCCTCGCGGCGTTTGGGAGCGGCGTTGTAACGCAGCTCACCGGAGCGGTCTCGCGTCGTCACGGATAGACCGTACCGGTATCGAAGCCCCTGGTCCCCTGTCCGGTGTGTGACATTGCTTGTCCGGCTGTTGCCGACTCTGCCTCCGGCATCTCGCGCATCGTGGTTCGAAGCGTCCTAAAAGACGGCGGTGTTTGTTAGCTTTGGGCGACGCCACGAACACCGGAGGTCAGCCTGAAGCCACTCCAGCCCTCCGACCCGCCCCGGATCGGCCCGTACCGCACGGTCGCCGAGCTGGGCAGCGGCGGCATGGGACGGGTCCTGCTCGGCGGGTCCCCCGACGGCCGGCTGGTCGCGATCAAGCAGATCCGGCCGGAGTTCGACCGCGACGGCGGGTTCCGGGCACGGTTCCGGCGCGAGGTCGCGGCGTCCCGCAAGGTGTCCGGGGCGTACACCGCCGCCGTCGTGGACGCCGACACCGAGGCGCCGACGCCGTGGCTGGCGTCGGTGTTCGTTCCCGGTCCGTCGTTGAGCGACGTGACGGACCAGGCCACGCTCGGTCCGGAGGCCCTCCGGCGGCTGGCCGCGGGGCTGGCCGCCGCCCTGGTCGCCATCCACCGGACCGGCCTGATCCACCGCGACCTGAAACCGTCCAACGTCCTGCTGGCCGCGGACGGGCCGCGCGTGATCGACTTCGGCATCGCCCGTGCGACCGAACCCGACGGGGACGACACCCGGACGGGATGGCTGGTCGGCTCGCCGTCGTTCATGTCGCCCGAACAGGCCTCGCTCCGCTCGCTGACTCCGGCCAGCGATGTGTTCTCGCTCGGCTCCGTCCTGGCCAGCGCGTGCACGGGCGCCAGCCCGTTCGTCGGCGCCGCCACCCCGCAGACGTTATACAGAGTCGTCCATCACGAGCCGGACCTCAGCGCGATCCCGCCGGAGCTGCGGGGCCTGATCGCGTCCTGCCTGGCCAAGAGCCCGGCGGCACGCCCCGCACCGGAACGGCTCCTCGACGCGATCGGCACCGTCCCGGCGTCCACTCGGCCCTGGCCGGACTCCGTGCACCGGCTCATCGACGCGCAGCGGGCCGAGGTGGACCGCGCCCTGGGCGCGCCGAGACCGGTCACCCTGCGCCTCTCCCGCCGGTCCCTGCTCACCGCCGGCGGCGCGCTGGCCGGAGCCGGAGCCCTCACCGGCGCCACGGCGTGGGCGCTGAGCGGCGGCAGCGGCTCGAAGGCGAAGGCTCCGACGAAGCCTCCCGCCATCCTGACCGGGCACCTCGGGCCGCTGACCAAGGTCGCCTTCAGCCCGGACGGCCGTACGCTCGCCACCGCGAGCAGCGACGGCACCGTGCGGCTGTGGAGCGTGAGCTCGCACCAGGCGATCGGCTCGCCGCTGGTCGTCTCCACGGACTCCACCTCGCAGAAGAGCGTGGACGGGCTGGCGTTCAGCCCGGACGGCCGGCTCCTGGCGACCGGAGGCGGCGACGGCGTGGCCCGGCTGTGGGACGTCGCCGGCCGCCGGCGGACCGGCGAGACCTCGACGCACGCGTTCCCGATCGGCGATGTGGCGTTCAGCCCGGACGGTCACCTGCTCGCCACCGCGGGAGGCGGCTCGGGCATCGCCGACCAGGCCGTCGCCCTGCTGTGGAACACCTCCGGCCTGGACCGGAACGGAGACCCGATCAGGAGCGGAAACGTGATGGGATTCCGGCGCGTGGCGTTCGGCGGGAACGGGCGGACCCTGGCCACCGCGAGCTGGCCCACGAACAGCCAGATCCAGTTCTGGGCGGTGGACGACCGGCACCAGATCGGGCAGCCGATCTCGATCGGGCAGTACTCCGTGAGCGACATCGCCTTCAGCCCGGACGGCCGCGTCCTCGCCTCGTGCGGCCAGGACAACGCCGTACGCCTCTGGGACGCCTCGACCCACCGGCCGATCGGCCAGCCGCTCGTCGGTCACGCGGCCTCCGTCGAAGCCGTGGCGTTCAGCCCGGACGGCCGTACCCTCGCCAGCGGCGGCGACGACCGGACCACCCGCCTGTGGGACGTGTCCACCCGCGAGCAGATCGGGGAGCCGCTCACCGGCCCCACCAAAGAGGTGACCAGCGTGGCCTTCAGCCCCGACGGCCGTACGCTCGCCGCCGGAAGCACCGACCAGGCCGCGTGGCTGTGGAGCCTGACATGACGACCCTGGTGCCGCCGACCCGGATCGGGCACTACCGGGCACTCACCGAGCTCGGCAGCGGCGGCACCGGCCGTACGCTGCTCGGCGCCACCCCGGACGGCCGGCTGGTCGCGATCAAACAACCGTGGCCGGAGCTGACCGCCGACCCGGCGTTCCGTGCCCGGTTCCGGCAGGCGATCGAGACCGCCCGGCGGCTTCCCGTCGCGTACACCGCGGCCGTGGTCGGCGCCGACCCGCAGGCCGATCCTCCGTGGCTGGCGACGGAGTTCGTCCCCGGCCCGTCGCTGGACGCCGTCGTCGGCGAGATCGGCCCGCTGCCCGAGGAGATGGTGCGGCGGCTGGCCGCGGGGCTCGCCACCGCTCTCGCCGCCATGCACCACGCCGGGATCACACATGGCGACCTCGGGCCGGCGAACGTGATCCTCGCGCCCGACCGGCTCCGGCTGGTCGACGCCGCCGTGGCCCGCGCCGCCGACGTGAAGGGCGGAACCGAGCTCAGCCGTACGGAGTGGCTGGACGCGGCGGCGGCGTTCATGTCGCCGGAACAGGCCGCCGGTCACGCGCTCACACCGGCGAGCGACGTGTTCCAGCTCGGCGCGGTACTCGCGTTCGCCTGCTCCGGCGCCGGGCCGTTCGCCGCGCCGGACGCCGTCCAGACGATCCACCGGATCCTTCACGACGGGCCGGACCTCGGACCGGTTCCGCCGCGCCTGCGGCCCATCGTCCAGGCCTGCCTGGCGCGGCATCCGGGTGCCCGGCCGGCGCCTCACCAGGTGCTGCACGCCATCGGGCCGATACCGCCGACCACCCGGCCGTGGCCGGACGCGGTGCGCGTCATGGCCGACCGGCAGCAGGCCGAGATCGCCGAACTGGTCCGGCCCGCCGGACCCGGCCTGACCACCGTCGCGGACCCGACCCGTGCCGACCCGTCCGGATCGGGGCCGGTCATGCTCATCCGGGGACTCGGGCTCCGGGCGCGGATCGCCGTCGCCCTGGCGGCCGGTGCCGTCGCGGTCGCGGTGGCGGTCGGGCTCGTCGCCTGGGGGCCGGCGCCCGTACGGCCGCCGGTGGCCGTACGGCCCACGGCGGCGGTCCAGGGATGGATGCTCAACGGGCACACCGGCTGGTTGAACACGGTGGCGTTCAGCCCGGACGGCCGTACGCTGGCGTCGTCGAGCGAGGACAAGACCGTACGGCTGTGGGACGTCACGAGCCGCTCCGGGGCCCCGCTGAACGCGCCGGACAAGGTGATCGGCGCCGCGTTCACCGCGGACGGGCGGTCGCTCGTGAGCGTCGCGTACAACGGCGCCACCCAGATCTGGGACGTCGCCGGCCGGCGGCAGACCGACGAACTCCACCTCCCGCTCGACAAGCTCGCCCTCGCGGGCCACTCGATGGGCGCCGGCAACCACATGGCGCTCAGCCCGGACGGACGCACCCTCGCCGTGAGCGCCGAATCCGTGATCGCGCTGGTCGACCTGGCCGGGCACAAGCTGACCGCCGCCTTCGACACGACGACCGGCGGGGTCGAGACACTCACGTTCAGCCCGGACGGGAAGACGCTGGCCACCGGCACCACGGGAACCAAGGACGACCTGCAGACCGGCAACACCGAAGGCATCGCCCAGCTTTGGGACGTGGCCACCCACCGTCCGCTCGGACCCGCGCTCGGCGGCTTCAACTCCTGGGTGGAGGCGATCGCGTTCAGCCCCGACGGCCGGACCCTGGCCACGTCGAGCGACCGTGACCTCCGCCTGTGGAACATCGCCACCCACCAGCAGACCGGCGCGCCCCTGGGCGTCGGCGCGTTCGGACTGGCGTTCAGCCCGGACGGCCGCACACTGGCCTCCGCGGGCAACGACGAGGTGGTGCGCCTGTGGAACCCGGCGACGGGCCGGCAGACGGGCCACCCGCTGGCGATCAAGGACCACGTGATCCACTCGGTGGCCTTCAGCCGGGACGGGCGGTACCTGGCCGCGGGCGGGAACCTCGCGGTCGCGGCCACCGGCCCGAAGGGGATCGTCGGCCTGTGGCGCATCCGCCCCTGACGGGCGCCCCACCGGACCCGCCCGCCATCACGGCGATCGGATCGGGCCGGTGGCGGGGTTTCTGTCCGAGTCCTGACGTTGATTGTCCGACTGTTGACAATTTGCCGGTGGGGCGGGAAGAGTGTCGGGTCGACGGAGGGAGGGCGGTGTGGAGGACGCGGTGTGGCGTGCCGAGATCGCCGCCGACCCCCGGCTGAAGGTGATCGTCGATGACGATCCCACCGGTACGCAGTCCGTCAGTGACGTCGAGGTGATTCTGCGGCCGGACCGGGCCGCGTTCGACGCTTTCGCCGCTTCCGGACGGCGGTCGACGTTCGTGCTGTCCAACAGTCGCGCGCTTCCCGAGGCCGCCGCGGTCGAGCTGGTCGGCGGGATCGCGCGGGCGGCGGACTCCGCCGTACGCGCCGCCGGGCACCTGGCGACCGTCATCCTGCGTGGCGACTCGACGTTGCGCGGACACGTGTTCGCCGAGATCGACGCCGTCGCGCCGCGTACGCCCGTGCTGTTCGTGCCCGCCTTCATCGACGGCGGGCGGATCACACGTGACGGCGTTCACCTGGTCCGAACCCCTGGGGGTGAGGTGCCGGTGTCCGAGACGGAGTTCGCGCGCGATCCGCAGTTCGGGTACCGGAGCGGCGACCTGCGCGCTTGGGTGCCCGAGGTGAGCGGCGGGCGGAGGCGCGCGGTGACCGTGCCGCTGGAGCGGCTGCGCGGCGAAGGGCCGGACGCCGTCGCGCGCGCCCTGCTGGACGCCGGGCCGGACACCGTGGTCGCGCCCGACTGCGTGGAGCACGGCGACGTGCTCGCCATCGCTGCCGGGCTGGTGCGCGCGCAGCGGCGCGGAGCCGCCGTGGCCGTACGCTGCGCCGCGTCGCTCGCCGCCGCGCTGGCGGGCCTGTCGACCCGGCGCCTCGACACCCTCGACGTGCCCTCGCCGGGCCGGGTGCTGGTCGCGTGCGGGTCCTTCACTGAGGCGAGCACGCGGCAGCTGCGCGCCCTCGGCGGCCTGTGGGAGCGCCGCGTGGAGATCCCGGTGACCGGCCGCCCCGGCGACGACGCCTCGCTGGCGTCGCGGGTACGCGAGCGGCTGACGGACGGAGGCCGCGCCGTACTGGCCACGGACCGCTCCCCCGGCCACGCCGAAGTACCCACCGCGCCCGAGGCCCTCATGGACACACTGGTCGCGACCGTACGGCGCCTGGCGCCCGACGTCGACCTGGTCGTCGCGAAGGGCGGCATCACCTCGGCACGCCTGGCCACCGACGCCCTGGAGGCGACCGGCGCCCGCGTACGCGGCCAGGTACTGCCCGGCGTCCCGGTGTGGACCCTGCGGACCCCACGCGGCGAGCCCTCCTACGTCGTCGTCCCGGGCAACATCGGCGCGGACGACGCCCTGCGCGAGATCCTCGACCGGGTACGCCCGTGAGACCGGCCACCGGCGACGCCGAGGGATCCCGGGCATGACGCTCCTGGCCGGCGTGGACGTCGGCACCACCCACACCAAGGCCGGTATCTACCGGCCCGACGGCACGGCCGTGGCCGAGCGGGAGGTGGTGACTCCGGGCGGTGCCGACGAGCTGGTCGCCGCCGCGCTCCGGCTGCTCGCCCAGTGTGTCTCGGCGGCCGGGGCGGCGCCGGTGGCGGTCGGGGTCTGTGGCATGGCCGAGACCGGGGTTCCCCTGGACGTGGACGGGGCGCCGGTCGGTGAGCTGCTGCCCTGGCGGGACACCCGCGCGCGGCGTGAGGCCGAGGAGCTGGCCGAGGCCGCCGGGCCGGACGCGTTCTTCTCCACCACCGGCCTGCGTCCGAGTGCCAAGCTGCCGCTCGCCCGCTGGATCTGGCTGCGACGGCACGAGCCGGAGCGGCTCGACCGTATGGACCGGTGGGCGCACGCTCCCGACCTGGTCGTCACCGCTCTCACCGGGGCCGCCGTCACCGGCGCGACCCTGGCCGCGCGCACCGGCGCGTACGACATCCGCCGTGGCGCCTATGACCCCGACCTGCTCGGCCTGGCCGGTCTCGACGTGGCGCGCATGCCGCCCGTGGTCGCCGCCGCCGCGGTCACGGCCGAGGGCGCGGCGCGTACCGGGCTGCTCGCGGGGACGCCGGTGGTCCCCGCGGGCCACGACCATCTCGCCGCCGCCTGGGGCGCGGGGGTACGTGAACCCGGGCAGGTGGCGGACTCCATGGGGACGGCCGAGGCGGTCGTCTCGCCGGTCGCCGCGCTGCCGCCGGCCTCGGCGCGGCTCACCGGGATCTCGGCCGGGCCGTTCGTGGACGGGCGGTCGTTCTGCCTGCTCGGCGGGCTGGCCTCCAGCGGCGGCCTGGTCGAGTGGCTGCTCGACCGGATCGCACCGCCCGGGGTGCCGGACCGGCACCTGTGGTTCACCGACCTGGTCGGGCCGCCCGAGGGGAGGCCCACCGGCATCGTCGTAGAGCCATACCTGCACGGTCGTGCCTGCCCCGAGCCGGACCCGCGCCGGGCGCTGTCCTTCCACGGGATCCGGGCCGGGCACACCACGGCCGACATCGGGCGTGCCGTGCTGGAGGGCCTCAGCATGCAGGTCCGCTGGATGCTGGACACCCAGACCACGATCAGCGGCCGTACCCCTGACGCCGTGACCGTCTTCGGCGGCCCCACCGCCAACCCCACCTGGATGTGGATCAAATCCCAGGTCAGCGCCCTGCCGATGCGGGTACTGACCGGTCACCGGTCCGCCTCGCTCGGCGCCGCACAGCTCGCCGGGCGGGCGGCCGGCGTCGAATGCCCTCCGCCGGAACCGGAAGACGCACCGCCGCCGGTCCCGTCGGCGGACTGGGAGACGGCCTACCGGTCCCGGTTTCTCCGGCTTGCCCACAGTGAGGAAGATCTGTGAACGACGCACCCTCTCTCGACCTGCTCGCCCGGCCCTCCGGAACCTTCGCCATGGTCGCCATGGACCAGCGCGAGAGCCTGCGTACGATGCTCGCCGAGCAGGGCCGCCCCGACGACGACGCAGCGCTCACCTCTTTCAAGCTCGACGTGGCGCGTACGCTCGCCCCGCTGGCCTCGGCGTTCCTGATCGACCGGCACTACGCCTACGACGGCCTCGTACGCGACCGGCTCGTCCCGGACGGCTGCGGGCTGATCCTCGCCGTCGACGAGCTGTCGCAGCGGCCGGGCGGCGCCGTCGAGGACACCTTCCTCGACGAGGGCGCCGACGTGGCGCAGGCGCGGCGTGACGGCGTCGTAGCGCTGAAGCTGCTGGTCATCTGGAAGGACGACGGTGAACAGGACCGCCGCGTGGAGCTCTCCGAGCGCTTCGTGACGCTGTGCCGGGAGGCCGGGCTCCTGTCGGTCCTGGAGGGCGTGGCCGTGCCGGATCGGGGCGACTTCGACCTGGACGCGGCGATTCTCGACGCGGCGGCGGCGCTCGGCCCGCTCGGCGCCGACCTGTACAAGGCGCAGGTGCCTCGGCGCGGGCGCGGGAGCCTCGGCGACCTCGTGCCCGCCTGCGAGAAGCTCGACCGGCAGCTCGGCCGTCCCTGGGTGGTGCTGTCCAACGGCGTCGACGCCGCGGACTTTCCGATCTCGGTGGAGGCTGCCTGCCGTGGCGGCGCCTCCGGGATGCTCGCCGGCCGCGCCCTCTGGCGCGACACGCTGGCCGCCGACGACCCGTCCGAGGCCCTGCGCGAGGAGTCCACCGGCCGCCTGCGCCGCCTGGCCGCGACCGTCGACCGCTACGGGCGCCCCTGGACGGAGGCCTGATGGACGACACTGTCAACCGCGCGACGCCGCGCCCGTCTACCGGGAGAACCCCATGACCCGCGTCTGTCTCCTGCACACCGTCACGAGCCTTCCGGCCGTCTTCGCCGACCTGATCCGTACGGAGCTCGGCGAGGTCGACGCGGTCAACATGGTCGACGAGACCCTGCTGCGCGACACGATCGACCACGGCATGCTGCCCCGTATCCGCGACCGGGTGGCGGACTACGCGGGGTTCGCCGAGGAGTCCGGCGCGTCGGCGATGCTGGTGACCTGCTCGTCCATCGGCGAGGCGGCCGAGGAGGCCCGCGCCGCCGTGAGCATCCCGGTGTACCGGGTCGACGAGCCGATGGCCGCCGAGGCCGTCGGGGCCGGCGCCAGGATCGGTGTCCTGGCGACGCTGTCCGCCACGCTCGGCCCGACCCGCGACCTGCTGCGCCGCGAGGCCGGCGACCGGGGTGAGAAGCGCGAGATCCAGGAGTCGGTGTGCCCCGGCGCCTTCGAGGCGCTGCGGAGCGGCGACACGGCCCGCCACGACGAGATCGTCTCGGCGGAGGCCGCGCGCCTGTCCACCGAGGTGGACGTGCTGGTCCTGGCGCAGGCCAGCATGGCGCGCGCCATCGGCGGCCTGCCCGAGCACCGGCTCCCGGTCCCGGTCCTGACCTCGCCCCGCAGCGGCGTACGCCAGCTACTGCCCTTCGCCACCCGCTGACCGGGGTGTCGCCGCGCGGAAGGCGCGGCGCACCTCACCGGTGATGGCCCCGGCGCGTACGTGGTCGAGGGCGAGCAGGGCGGCTCCGGCGACCGGCGGGGCGTCGGGGACGGCCACGGTGAACCGCGCCGTCAGCTCCGGCTCGGCCGCGCGTACGGCGGCGAGGAGGCGGCCCTCGGGGTCGGTGAACAGGCCGCCGCCCAGGACGAGCGTCCACCCGCTCCCCGTCAGCCGCCGCCGCGCGGTGCGGGCGAGGATGGCGATCTCCACGGCCAGGGTCCGGACGATCGAGGTGGCCACGAGGTCGCCCTGGGCCGCGCACGCGAGCACCGCCGGCGCGAGGACGCCCAGGCGCTCCTCCGCCAGGGTCCCGTCGAGGAGACGCCCGGCGACCGCGCTCGCGGCCGGTACGGCGAGCCCGGCGCGTACGACGTCGTGCAGGCGCGTGTGCGGGCCGCGGCCGTCCTCGGCGCGTACGGCGGCGCGCACCGCCTCGCGGGCCAGGAAGTCGCCGCCGCCGCTGAGGTCGCCGCTCTGCCAGCCCATCGACGGGAACTCGACCCGTTCCCCGCCGGCGCGGGCGACGCATTTCAGGCCCGCTCCGCACACGATGCCGACGGCGGCGCCGGAGGCACCGAGGCGCAGCAGCGCCCACGCGTCGTTGACGACCTCCGCCGAGGCGAGGGTGCCCTCGGCGGCGACGGCCGCGCGCATCGCGGCGCGCTGCTCCGGCAGGTCGACGCCCGCGAGACAGCAGGCCGCGTGCGCCCCGTCCAGGGACACCCCGGCGCCGCGCGCGGCGGTGCGCGCCAGCCGCGCGACCAGCGCGGCCGTGCGTTCCGGGCCGAGCGCGCCGCCGGGGCCGCGTACCCACGACAGGACGGCTCCGCCGCCGGTCACCAGCGCGACGTCGGTCTTGGAGTTGCCTCCGTCGACCGCCACGACGAGACGCGGCATCAGCCGAGGATCTCACCGGCCGCGATCACGGCGGCGTAGTAGTGGGCGCTGTCCTTGATCCGGCGCTCCTGGGTGGCGCGGTCGACGTGGACCAGGCCGAAGCGCTGCCCGTAGCCCTCGGCCCATTCGAGGTTGTCCAGCAGCGACCAGTGCAGGTAGCCGATGACCTCGGCGCCCGCCTCCATCGCGCGCGCCATGGCCCGCAGGTGGTCGCGCAGCGCGCGCACGCGGCCCTCGTCGCGCACGCGGCCGTCCTCGTCCGGCTCGGTGTTCCACACGCCGCCGTTCTCGGTGATCAGCAGCGGGACGCCGTAGTCGGCGTGCAGGCGTACGAGCAGGTCGTAGAACGCCTCGGGGACGTTCTCCCAGCCGGAGTCGGTGACCGGGACGCCCTCCTCGGCCCCCAGCACGCGCCACGGCAGGCCGTCGTGCGGCGCGTCCTGGACGCGGCGGCGCGTGTAGTAGTTCACGCCGAGGAAGTCCGGCCGCCCGCCGTCCAGGTCGCCCTCGCGCACCCACTCCGGCGGCCCGGCCAGGCGTTCGAACAGCGCGGCCATGTCCTCGGGGTAGTGCCCGCGCAATACCGGGTCGAGGAACCAGCGGTTCGTGTAGCCGTCCGAACCCCACGAGGCGCCGGCGTCCGCCGGAGAGGCGGGGTAGGTCGGGAACAGGCTCAGCGGGATGCCGACCCGCGTCCCCGCGCGCTCGCGGAGGCGGCGCGTCGCCAGGGTGTGCGCGTGCAGCAGGTGGTGGGCGACGAGGAACGACGTGCGCAGGGACTTCTCGCCGGGCGCGTGCAGGCCCAGCCGGTAGCCCAGGACGGACACGACCCACGGCTCGTTGACCGTCATCCAGGTGCCGACCCGGTCGCCGAAGGCGTCCAGGCATACGCCGGTGTACTCGGCGAAGGCCTCCGCCGTCGGCCGCGCGGTCCAGCCGCCCCGCTCCTGCAGGGCCTGCGGCAGGTCCCAGTGGTACAGCGTGGGCAGCGGCGTGATGCCGCGTTCGAGCAGGCCGTCGATCATCCGGTCGTAGTGCGCGAGGCCCTTGGGGTTCACCGCGCCGGTGCCGCCGGGCACGATGCGGGGCCAGGCCAGCGAGAACCGGTAGGCGTTCATGCCGAGACCGGCCATGATGTCCGCGTCGGCGGGCCAGCGGTGGTAGTGGTCGCAGGCGACCTCACCGGAGTCCATTCCGCGCTCGGCCGTGAAGACGTCCCAGATCGACGGGGACCGGCCGTCCTCGTGCACCGCCCCTTCGACCTGGTACGACGACGTCGCCGCGCCCCACATGAATCCCGGTGGGAAGGTCACCAGTCCGACCTCCGGCAGGTTCAGGGCCGCCTCGCAGCCGAGCAGCAGGACGCCGACGCTCCACGCGTGCGACAGCGTCAGCAGCATGCCCTTCGGCTGGAAGCAGGCCGTCTGGTAGTAGCGTTCGCTGGCCATGCCCTTGTAGGCGTTGAAGTCGCCGTCCTCGCGGGCGATGAACTGCCGGAAGCAGGCGAGGTTCTCCCGCGTGCGCTCCAGGTAGTGGCCGTCGCCCGTCGCGGCCGACAGTTCGGCCATCTCCGGCACGCAGATCAGGCCGTACGCGTGCAGGTGCTGGTTGCTCGGCGACGCCTGGTCGGCGCCCCGGCTGCGGAACCCGTACGCCCCGAGCAGCGTGTGCGCGGGGAAGCCGACGTCGTAGGAGTAGCGGAACGTCAGCGTCCAGTCGGCGGCGCGGCGGGCCAGGTCGAGCCAGCGATCTTCGCCGGTGGCGCGCCACAGCGCGACGTAGGCCATGATCGCGGCGTAGCCGTCCTCCGACGTCGGCGCGAGGTCGACGTCCTCGGGGGCGCCGTGCAGGAACTCCGCGTCCACGAAGCGCGCGTAGTAGTCGCCGCCGCGCCGCGCGGGCTCCAGCCGGCCGGCCTCGGCGAGGGCGGCGACCCACATCAGGCCCGCCGACCCCTCCCACGACAGCGTCCGCCCGTCGTCGGCGTGCAGGAGGCTGCCGAGGTTGCCGTCGTCGCGCTGGTTCCGCTCCGCGACGTCGAGGTTGGCGCGTACGGCGGCGTCCCACGCGTGCCGTTCGACGCCCAGGGCCAGCTCGTTCTGGACCGCGCGGTTCAGGAAGAGCGTGGCCTCGCCGAGCGTGCGGGCGTGCAGCCCGCCGCGTACGGGGGTCCAGCTCTGGCTCCAGCCCCGGTCGGCGGTCCACCGGCCCCAGAACGTCCCGGACGGCGCGAGGTTGGCGCAGATGTGGTCGATGACGGCGGCGCCGGCCTCGACCTGGTCGGCGTGGTCGCGGCGGCGGCCGTGGGCGAGCAGCGCGTGGGCGTACGGGATGCCGCTGACCCAGGCGACGTGCATCTCCGCCCGGTCACCGAGGCCCTTCACGTTGCCGTTGAGCTCACGGTCGAACGCCGCCGTCTCCAGCAGCACCGCAGGGTCCGGGCGGTAGTGCCAGCGGCGCAGCCCGTACGCGGCCAGCTCGGCCGCCTCGGCGACGTCCACCCAGGGGTTCAGGGGCTCGCCGGCGGAGCGTTCGTGCAGCTCGCGCAGCACCGGCGCGTACGCGTGCCGGTCGGCGGGCAGCCGGTAGAGGCTCAGCTCGACCGTGTGCCGCTCCCCCGGCCGCCAGACGTGCGTCTCCTCCAGGGCCTCGACGGGCTCCTTCTCGCCGACGTAGCTGACCGGCTCCTCGGCGTACGGGAAGTCGGCGTGCAGGCGCGCGGTGCCGTCCTCGTGCGCGAAGCCGACGCCGGTCAGGCCCAGTGACGTCCGCTCGCCGGTGGCGAGCGCGAGCCCGCCGGAGGCGCCCCAGACGAACACGGCGGGCGTCGCGGCGCGGTCGGCGCGGAAGCTCCACGCGGGCGCGACCATCCGCTCCGGGTCGGCCGGGCGGCCGAAGCGCGGGTAGAGCCGGTCGTTGCCCTCGGGTCGGTTCTCGCCGTAGAAGAGGCCCGGGATCAGCCAGTACGGGTCGCCGGCGCCGCCGAGGCGTACCGACACCCGCAGCCGCGCCTCGACCGGCGCGCTCCCCCGGTACACGGCGGTGACGGTCACCGCGACGCCGCCCGCCGCGGACTCCTCCGCGCCGAGCGTCAGCGTCACGTCGAACAGGCCGGGATCGAGTCCTCCGGTACTCAGGTGGACCTCGTCCACCCAGGGGGGTTCCATCAGAGGGCCTCCGTGAGGGTGCGGGCGCCGACATTCCAGCCGTCGAGCCGGATACGCCGTTCTTCAGGCGGCACGCCGTTCCACGTGCCGCGCAGGACGCGCTCCTCGCCGGGGAGCAGGTCGAGAGCGTTGTCATCCCAGGTCACCTGGCCGACCCCGCCAGGCGGGCGCGCGTCGAGCAACCGCAGGAACGGCGCGACCGGTCCGGCCTCGTGACGCAGCCGTACGGTCCAGGTGTCACCGGCGGCCGCCGGCCGCGCGCTCACGCGCGCCTCTGGAAGGGTGGTCAGCGCGCCGAAGCCGGATCCGGCGGTGAGCAGGTACCGGTTCACCGCCGACCGGTCACCGGCCCGCACGGTCAGATCCAGCAGGAACGGGCCGCCGCCCAGACAGGTGGTCGCGCAGCGGATCCCGCCGTACTCCCGCGGGCGTCCCAGTGACCCGGTCCAGGTCTCCTCGGCGATCGTGTGCCCGCCCATGCTGAGCAACCGCGCGGTGACCGTCGCCCGCCCGCCTCCCTCGTCGGACCACGCCCACACGGACGCGACCATCTCTCCGCCGGTCACGCGCGGCGCGGGAAGTGCCGCGCATACGTGAAGCGGCCGGTAGGCGCGGCGCACGTAGTGGTAGGCGGCCTTCGGCTCGCCGAAGTAGTCAACGGCAGCGGTACACCAGCCGTTGGGGAACGACTCGTTGAACTGCCAGGGCAGCACGCCACGGCACCCGGGCCGCCGCCGGGCGGCCTCGACGGCGTACCGCAGGCCGTCGGCCTGCAGGAACTGGCTGGCACGCGACAGCGTTCCCAGGTCGTCGATGGCATCGTCGAAGGCCTCGCGGACCAGCGGCTCGTTGTTCCACCAACGGCCCAGATGGTCCCAGACCGGATCGCCGGCGGTCGGCGTCCGGCGCCGCTCCTCGGGCACGACGGACGCGATCGCACGCGCGTTGGCCATGCCCTCGACGCCGAACTCGCTGAGGAGCAGTGCCCGGCTCTCGTCGTAGAGCCGGTAGTGGTCGGACAGGCCTTGGTGCTCCCACGGCCCGTGCACGTCGTGCTGTTCCCGGCCGTCCCGCACGATCTCCAGGGTGTTGCCGAAGACCGGCCCGGACGGTGATGTCGGCAGCCACGCGCGGTCCGGGTCGAGGCGTTCGACGACGTCCCGCAGAGCGGCCAGCACCGGGGAGTCGTCGTCGGTGAGCGGGACGCCGTCGAGGCGCTGCAGCTCGTTGCCTCCGCACCAGACGGCCAGACTCGGGTGGCCGCGGCGCGCCGGGATGATGCGCTCGGCCTCGGCGGTCATGCGCGCCACGAATTCCGGGTCGTCGCCGGGCACGCTGCTCATGCCGGAGCTTGACTGGGCGAACTCCTGCCAGACCAGGATCCCGAACTCGTCGCACAGGTCGTAGAAGGTCTCGCTCTCGATCAGGCCGCCGCCCCAGACCCGCAGCATCGTCACGCCGGCGTCGCGGGCGAGCCCGAGCAGGTGACGCAGCCGCGCTTCGCCGACCGTGCCGTAGAGGGCGTCGGCGGGCACCCAGTTCCAGCCCTTGATCGGCACCGGGACACCGTCCACGACCAGCTCGTACGGCCGGTCGGCGCCGAAGCGCACGTCGCCGAAACCGACTCGTACGCGGCGTTCGTCGCTGGGCGCGCCGGCGGCGTCGAACAGGGTGGCGGTGAGCGTGTAGAGATACGCGGAGCCCGGCCGCCACCGGTGTGGCCGCTCGACGTCGAGCACGATCGCGTGGCCGTCCAGGGTTGCCCTGCGCGCGGCGACGGTCGCGCCTTCGGCGTCGTGGAGCACGCACTCGGCGACCGCGCCGGCGGCATCGCCGTCGACGGTCAGGACCACCGTGAGCCGGCCGGCGCCGCCTTCCAGGGCGGGCCGTGCCCAGACGTCCGCGAGGCGAAGCGACCCGGTCACGCGGAGCCGTGCCGGTGCCCACAGCCCCTGCTGCACGAGGCGGGGGCAGAAGTCCCAGCCGTAGCCCATCCGGCTCTTGTGGACCCTGACCGCGGAGGTGTGCCCGACCTGCGGTTCGCTCGCCGGGGCGGGCTCGATCACCACGGCCAGAGTATGGTCGCCGGCGCCGAGACGGCCGGTCACCTCGGTGACGAGCGGGACGAACATGCCCTCATGGCGTGCGACACACTCCCCGTCCAGATGGACGGTCGCCCGGTGATCGATGCCGTCGAACTCCAGGAACGACCGCTCCCCCGTCTCCGGCGCCCGCACCGTCGTGCGGTAGACCCAGGTCCGCTGCGGTACCCACTCGGACAGCAGGCTCTGTGTGCCGACGTACGGGTCGGGCACCCGGCCCACGGCGAGCAGGTCGCCGAGCACGGTGCCCGGGACGGCCGCCGGCACCCAGTGCCGGTCGCCGGCCCGGTCGGGCCGCGCGTGCAGCTGAGCCTGGTGCAGCCGCCAGTCGTCGCCGAGGAACCCCCTCAGCCACCAGCCCTCGGTGAGGCCGGACACCGACGTCATGCGCCGTCCGGGCGTTCCAGCAGGTCGGCCTCTGTTTCGGGGGCGGACGGGTCGGCGGGCACCAGCAGGGTCTTGATCTCGTGCGGGCCGAACTCGGCGGTGAGCGTACGGCCGAGGAACGGCAGGTCGATCGTTGCCACGGCGGGCTCGCCCGCCGTCTCGTACCCGCGTACGACGAAGCCCTCGTCCTCGGCCTGCTTCACGACCGTGACCAGCACGTTGTCGGCGCCGGACACGCCCGCGAAGGAGTGCGACGCCGGCAGCGGGCCCTCGTGGTAGGACTCCAGCAGCGCGATCGGGCGCTGGTCCAGCTCGGCGGCGGCGCGTGCCGTGCCGGCGGCATCGCGGTCACCGGCGTGCGGCAGCAGGCGGCAGGTGAACCGCTGGACGCCCTGGTCCATGGCCTCGAAGTCGCCGTCCTCGGGCAGCGGCTGCGGGGTGTGCCAGGCGTACGGCGGGCTGCGCAGCGCGGTCAGGCCGATGTCGCCGCCGGACACGTCGACGCCGAACTTGGCGTCGTTCAGCACCGACAGCCCGGCGCGACGGCCGCCGATCTCGCCGGAGACGTCCACCCACGAGTGGCTGACCGTCTCGTGGCCGTCGGCGGTGCGCTCGACCGACCCGTACGGGACGGCGTGCGTGGCGGTGACGCCGGTCAGGCCGGTGGGGAAGCGCAGCTTGAGCATCCTCAGCCGCTCGTGCCAGTCGATCGTGACCCGGATCTCCAGGTGCCGCGCGCCCGCCTCCAGGACGTAGTCCTCGGTGATCCTCGACGAGCCGTACTCGCCGGTGGCGCGCACCACCCGGCGTACCGGCCCGGACTCGATCGCGTGGACCGAGACCGGCCGGAACTCCCCGATCACGTCGCGGTAGGAGACGACGCCGTGGCCCCACGTGTCGGTCGGGTCGTTCAGCACGACGGCGTGCCCGCCGCCGGTGTCCAGCTCCACGCCAGTCGCCTTGTCGAGCAGGCTCGACAGCCATCCCGTCGCCGGGTCGACGACGGCGCGCAGGTGCTCGTTCTCCAGCACCGTGCCGGTGTCCTCGGCCTCGGGGGCATCGGCCTCGGCGTACAGGCGGTAGAGGTGGTAGCCGAGCGGCGGGAGCTCGACCGGCACGACGAGGCGGCGACGGCCGCCGGTGAGCGTCGAGGAGCGCGCGATCTGCACCGGTGAGCGCCGCCCGCCGGCGGACACGGCCGTGACGGCGCCCTTGCCGAGGGCGGTACCGAACTCGACCTCGACCGTGCCGCGCACCGGCCAGGGGTGCGCGTTGAACACGGCCAGCGGCGTCATCCCGTCTTCCATGGGGATGTCGATCCGGCGGCTGACGCTCTGGATCGCCCGGTTCTGGAGGCGCGCCGCGATCGAGCGCGCCTCGCCGAGCTGGTCGCGGGCGTCCTCGTACGCGCTGGGCAGTGCGGTGCCGGCGGCCGTGTCGTGGAAGTGGTTCAGCAGCACCTGGCGCCACGCCTGCTCGAACTGCCCGGTGACGCGCGGCAGGCCCGCCACCGCCGCCCACTTCTCCGCGCACTGCAGGGCGTGCTCGGTCTGGCGGATCAGTTTCTTGATCCCCGAGTGCGCCGAGTAGCAGCCGACGCCGTGCGGCTGGATCTCCCCGGCGTACTCCGGCAGGTCGCCGCCCGCCGCGGCGTCGAAGAAGCCGCGCACCGTGGAGAAGATCATCTGCGGGAACTGGTCCGTGGTGTCCAGCTCCTTGATGCTGTCGATGTTCGCCCTGGTCGGGCCGCCGCCGTGGTTGCCGACGCCGTAGAAGCACATCAGCGGCTCGGAGGTGTGCGGGAGCTGCGCGAGGGCCTTGCCGACGTGCGTGCCGAGGTGGCCGTCCGGGGTGCAGTACTCGTGCGGGATCCGGTACGTCAGCACGCGGGAGCCGTCGGCGGCGTACCACCAGAACGTCGGGCCGGGCAGGGCCGCCTCGTGCACCTGCGGGCGCATGAACGTGTACGCGTCCATGCCGGACTTGGCGAGCAGCTGCGGGATCACGGCGTTCTGCCCGAACGGGTCGACGTTGCAGCCGACCGTGGCCATCGCGCCGAACCGGTCGGCGAGGTAGCGCTGGGAGTACAGGGCGTGCCGGACGAAGCCCTCGCCGCCGGGGATGTTGCAGTCGGGTTCGACCCACCAGCCGCCGACGATCTCGAACCGGCCCGCCGCCACCTGCTCGCGCAGCGCCTCGAACAGCTCCGGGTCGTGCTCCTCGATCCAGGCCAGGTAGCCGATGGAGTCGCAGGTGAAGACGAAGCCGGGGTACTCGGCGATCCGGTCCAGCGCGGCGCGGAACGTCGCGCGCGCCTCCTGGTATCCCTCCTGCCACGGCCAGAGCCACACCGCGTCGATGTGGGCGTTGCCGATCATGTGGAGGGGTCCGCGCGTGGCGCGGCCGGCCGGCGGCACGGGCCTCGGCTGGGGGCCGGGCATGACGGTCATCCTTCCGAGGGTTCCGAAGAGACGGCCCAGCGGTCGATGTGCTCGCTGAGCAGGTGGAGGAGCAGCACGTGCGCCTCCTGGACGCGCGCGGTGCGGTCCGAGGAGACCACGAGGGCGCGGTCGGCGTGCTCGGCGGCCGGGCCACCGCCCGAACCCGCGAACAGGACGGTCAGCGCGCCGCGCGCGCGTGCCGCCCGCAGCCCGGCGACGACGTTGGGAGAGCGCCCGCTGGTCGTGAAGGCGACCACGACGTCGTCCGTGCGCGCCAGCGCGGTGACCTGGCGGGCGAACACCTCGTCGAAGGAGTAGTCGTTGCCGACGCACGTCGTCACCGTCGGGTCCGTGGACAGCGCGACGGCGGGGAGCGGGGCGCGTTCGCGGCAGTAGCGGCCGATGAGCTCGCCCGCCAGGTGCTGCGCGTCGGCGGCCGACCCTCCGTTGCCGAACGAGTACAGGATGCCCCCGCGCTCGAAGCGGGCGCAGACCTCCCCGGCCAGGGCCTCGACGTCCGCGACGAGGCCGCGCACCGACTCGATCACCGTGAGGTGCTCGTCGAGATGCTGGATGAGGTCGGTCACGTGAAGGCTCCGTCTTCGAGGTTCAGGAAGGCCGACGCGGCGGCGCCGACGACTCCGACCGTGTCACCGTGGGAGGACAGCTCGACCCGGGCCGCGGCGCCGGCGGGCCGCATCGCCTGGGAGAGCGCGAGGTGGCGTACGGGGAGGAGCAGGGCGTCTCCGGCGCGGGTGACGCCGCCGCCGAGGATCACCAGCTCGGGCTCCACGACGTTGACCATGACCGCGACCGCGCGTCCGAGCGCCGCCGTGGTCTCGTCCCAGATCCGCGCCGCGAGCGGGTCGCCGCGGCGTGCGTGTGAGGATACGGTCTCCGCGGTGACGCTCTGTACGTCGTTCATCGAGGACGCCTCGCCGCCGGCGAGCGCCTCCGCGGCCCGCCGGGCGATCGAGGAACCGGAGGCGTACGCCTCGATGCAGCCCCGCTGCCCGCAGCCGCACAGGCGGCCGTTCCAGTCGATGATCACGTGGCCGAACTCCCCGCCGTTTCCGGCGGCGCCACGGTGGACCCGGCCGTCCAGGATCACTCCGCCGCCCACGCCGGTGGAGACGGTGAGGTACAGCATGTGCCGCACGTCGCCCCACGGCCCGTACCGGTGCTCGCCGAGCACGGCGGCGGTGGCGTCGTTCTCCAGGCAGGCGGGCAGGTCGTAGGCGGCGGAGACCCGCTCGACGATGGGCACGTCGTCCCATCCCGGCAGGCCGGGCGGGCCCTGCACCCGCCCGCTCACCGGGTCGAGCGGGCCTCCGCAGCCGATCCCGGCCGCCGTGAGGGCGGCCGGGCCGAGCCCGGACGCGGCCATCGCCTCGTGGCCGAGTTTCAACAGTCGTTCGATGACCGCGTCCGGGCCCTCCTCGACCCTCGTCGGCGCCCTGACGAAGGAGAGGACCTTCCCGGCGTCGTCCACCACGCCGGCGGCGAGTTTGGTCCCGCCGATGTCCAGTGCGAGTACGTGATCGGGCACGTCAGCCCTTCCGGCCCGTGGTGGCGATGCCGTCGATGATGTGACGTTGCGCGAAGGCGAAGATGATGATCATGGGGATGGTGGCGATCAGGCTCGCGGCACTGATGATCTCCCAGTGGTGCTCGCCGCCGTTGCCGAACGTGTCGATGATCGACTTCAGACCGCGCGGCATCGTGAACAGCGAGGTGTTCTGGAGGTAGATCAGCGGCTTGAGCAGGTCGTTCCAGCTCGCCTGGATCTCGAACACGAACACGATCGCCAGGGCCGGTCTGGCCAGCGGCAGCGCGATGCGCCAGAACAGGCCGAAGAAGCTGCACCCGTCGACCCGCGCCGCCTCGAACAGCTCGCGCGGCAGTCCCAGGAAGAACTGCCGGAGCAGGAAGATGTAGAACGCCGATCCGAAGATGTTCTGCGCCCACAGCGGCACCTGGGTGCCGGTCATGCCGATCTTGTTCCAGATCAGGTACACCGGGATCATCGTGACGGCCGACGGCAGCATCATCGTGGCCAGCACCAGCCCGAACAGCAGGTTGCGCCCGGGGAAGCGGAAGTAGGCGAAGCCGAAGGCGACGATCGCGCTGCTGATCGTGACGGTCGATGGCCGCCGCGAGCCCGACGATGACGCTGTTGAGCATCCACGTCAGGACCGGGCCGTAGTGCCAGACGTCGGCGAAGTTCGACACGCGCCAGCGGTGCGGGATCAGGGCGTTGTCGAACACGTCCGTACGCGGCTTGAACGACGCGCCGATCAGCCAGATGAACGGATACGTGAAGACGACGCTGACGGCGACGAGCACGATCAGGTACGGGGCACGCCACCAGGGCGAGCGCTCCTCCGCGGGTCGTGGCGGCTCGGCGGGCCGCACCGTGGCGGCCGGGGTCAGGCCGGGCGGCGCCGGGGTGCTCTTGACGCTCATGTCAGTCCCTCTCGCCCTCGTAGTAGACGAACCGGCGCGAGACACGTACCTGGATCGCGGTGATGATCATGATCACGAGGAACAGCAGCCAGGCCAGCGCGGAGGCGTAACCCATGTGCAGGAACGCGAAGCCCTGCTGGAACAGGTAGATGACGTAGAACAGCGCCGCGTCATTGGCGTACGTGCTGTTCTGCTGGCCGCCGAAGAACATCGTGTACGCCTGGTCGAACATCTGCAGCGCGGAGATCGTCTGCACGATCAGCGTGAAGAACAGCGCGCCGCTGATCATCGGCAGCGTGATCCTGCGGAACCTCATCCAGGCGCCGGCGCCGTCCAGGGCCGCGGCCTCGTACAGGTCCTTGGGCACCTGGCGCAGCGCGGCGAGGTAGATGACGACCATCCCGCCGACGCCCCACAGCATGGTGATCGCCAGGCCGGGCTTGACCCAGGCCGAGTCGGTGGTCCAGTTGGGCCCCGACATGCCGAACAGCTGCAGGACGTGGTTCAGCAGGCCCTGCTGCCCGTTGAGCAGGAGCAGGAACAGCGCGCCTGCGGCCACGGGCGGCGTCATCACCGGCAGGTAGAAGACGGTGCGGAAGAAGCCCGACGCGCGGCCGACCCGGTTGAGGATCATCGCCAGGCAGAGCGCGACGACCATCGCGGTCGGCACGTACATGATCGCGTAGATGAGCGTGTTGCTGAGCGCCTTGGCGACCTTCGGGTCGTGGATGAGCTGCCGGTAGTTGGCCGCCCCGACGTTCTTCGGCGAGCTGATCGCGTCGTAGTTCGTGAACGACAGCACGAGGCTGGCGATCATCGGGCCGAGGGTGAAGACGACGAAGCCGACCATCCAGAGGGCGATGAACCCGTAGGCGGCCCGGGTCTCCTGGCGAATCCGGGAGCCGGGGCCGGCCACCGGCGGAGGACCGCCGGGTGGCCGGGCTCGCGGTCGTGGCGGCCACTACTTGACCGCGCTGTACGCCTTGGACGCCTCCGCCTGCGCCTGTTTCATCGCGGCGTCCGGCTTCTGCTGGCCGGAGAGCGCGCGGTTGACCGCGTCCTGCCAGGCGGTCTTGATCTCGCTGCCCGCCTTGGACGCGATGATCGGGAAGCCGTACTCGGTGGAGGCGTAGTAGTTCTCGATCGCCTGGTTGAAACCGCTGGTACCGGGCTTGACGTACTTGGCCTTCACCTGGTGGTCGGCCTCGGTGTTGCCGGTCCAGAGCCCGGTGAAGATCGACTTGTTCTTCTCCACCGTGGCCTGGCGGGCGGCGCCGGCCTTGAGCCACGTCTCGGTGGCGGTCATGGTCTTCATCCAGTTGACGGCGGCGTCGGGGTTCTTCGACCCCTTGGGCAGGCACCAGGTGCTGCCGCTGACGAAGCTGATCGGCTGGTTCTGCCGGCTCCTGAACGGCACCGACTGAAGGTCGAGCTTCGGCGTGGACTGGACCAGCACGTTGACGTACCAGCCCTCCCACGGGAAGGCGCCGGCCTGGTCCTTCTTGAACTGGTTGCCGGACCCGAACAGGTCCCAGGTGTCACGGAAGGCCTTGAACTTCGACCAGCCGCCCTGCTCGCCGATCAGACTCAGCGCGTACGTCAGCGCCTCGATGATCTTCGGGTCGGCGAGGTTCGGCGAGCCGTCGGCGTTGACGAGGTCGGCGCCGTTGGCCTTGGCCCACAGCGGCAGGAACTCCGGCAGCTTCGGGTCGAAGCCGATCCGGGAGATCTTGACGCCGTTGGCCTTGTACGAGCTTCGCCGCGCTGGTGTGCAGCTTGTCCCAGTCGGCGGTGTTCAGGTCGTCGAGGGTGAGGCCGGCCTCCTGGAGGGCCTTGCCGTTCACCAGGATGTTGCGCGTGTCGTAGAACTCCGGGATGCCGTAGACCTTGCCGCCGACCGTCACCTCCTTGAGCGCGGCCGGGCGGTAGATCGAGGTCTTGATCCCGGCGTGGTCGAGGTGGTCGTCCAGCGGCTGGATGGCGCCCTTGGCCGCGTACGTGCCGACGAGCTCGCGGTCGAGGTACACGACGTCCGGCGGGTTGCCGCTCGCGACGGCGGACAGGAACTGCTGCGGGTCGAAGTCACCCTCGTTGATCTTCAGCTGCACCTTGGGGTAGGCGCTCTTGTACGCGTTGATCCTGGCCGTGCCGACGTCGTCGGGCTTGCCGAAGCCCTGCGTGGACAGCGATCCGGTGTCGCCCGCCCCCGCCTTCTTGGCGGTCCCGCCGGTCTTGGCACCCACACCGCCGCAGGCGCTCACCGCGCCGAGGGCGAGCGCGCCCACCGATCCGGCAAGGAATCCCCGTCGGTTGATCATGCTCACTCCCCAGCTCATGGAATGTGGGATCGTTACCACAGTGCGCTGCAACCTAGTTTCGGACGATGCGCGGTGTCAAGGGTCTTATCGGGAGGTGTTTCCGGTTCGCCCGGCGCCGCCCACGGTCACGGAGGGCGGTGCGGTCGACCCGCGGACGACCAGGGAGGGCTCGATGTAGCGGACCGTCGCGTCTTCGGGCGCGGTGCCCGCGACGCGCTCGACGACGAGCTGGGCGCAGGCACGCCCGAGGGCGTCGGTGTGCTGGTCGACGGTGGTGACGCCGGGCGAGACCATCGACATCCACGGCACGTCGTCGAAGGCGACCAGCGAGAGGTCCTCCGGCACCCGCAGGCCGCGCGTCCGCAGCGCCTGGAACGCCCCCTCGGCCAGCAGGTTGTTGGCCGCGAACAGGGCGGTGACGTCGGGCCGCCGGTCGAGCAGCCCGAGGACGGCCTCGCGCGCCGCCGCGGCGTCGAACCTCGTCGGCACGACCAGCTCGGGATCCACCGGGATCCCGGCGCCGGTCAGGGCGGCGCGGTAGCCCTCCAGGCGGCCCGCGCCGGTGGTCCAGTCGGTCTCGTCGATGAGCAGCGCGATCGTGCGTGTGGCCGAGCCCGACGAGGTGCTCGGTGATCTCACGGGCGCCGCGCACGTTGTCGACCAGCACGCCGTCGGAGGTCAGGCCCTCGACCATGCGGTCGGCCTGGACGATGGGAACGCCGTCCTCCATCAGCATCCGCACCGCGCGCTCGGAGACGGGGGTGACGATCACCGCTGACACGCGCAGGGCGAGGAAGGTGCGGGCGCCCTCGACCTCGGCGTCCTCCTCGCCGTCGTCGTTGACGACGATGACGTGGTAGCCCGCCGAGCGCAGCTGCTCCTCCACGCCCGCCGCGAGGTTGGCGTAGAAGGGGTTGCGCAGGTCGGAGATCAGCATGCCGACGGCATGGCTCGTACGGTTGCGCAGCGTGCGGGCGTTGCGGTCCGGGACGTAGCCGATCGTCTCGGCGGCGGCGAGCACACGGACGCGGACCTCGGCGCCCACGTAGCCGTTGCCGCTGAGCGCGCGCGAGGCGGTGGAGGGCGAGGTGCCGGCCGCGCGCGCCAGGTCCTGGATGGTCGGGCGGCGCGGCGCGGTACGGGCCAGGGCCGCGCCGCCCTCCGATCTCAAGCCCCATGGCAGGCGAGTGTATGGCGCGGCGTGACGAGCCCGCTCTCCTCGCGGTGCGCGGCCCAGGCCTCGGCGACCGTCGCCCAGGTGCCCGGGGCGACCGGGACGGGTCGAGGTCCATTCCCTCGGCGTAGTACAGCGCCGGAACGCCCAGCGCCGGGGCCGCGACGGCGTACGCGGCGAGGTCCGCCTGGACCGGCAGGCACCAGCCGTCGGTGTCGATGGCAGTCTCGGGACGCACCGCGCGTACGACGTCGGCCCGGTAGGTCATCTGGGTCACGACGGCGGCGCCGGGCGGGAACGTGAGCCCGTCGGGGTGGTCGGTGTGCATGACGTCGTTCAGCCGGATCGCGTCCGTCACGTCGCGGAACGCCGGGTCGGGCGTGTGCGTGACGATCAGCGATCCGGGGTCGGCGCGCTTGGCGGCGCGCGTAGGCCACGGCGAGCAGCTCGTGCAGCAGGTCGAAGCCCCAGGACGGGCCGGCGTGCAGCAGGGACGAGCCCGTCGGCGTACGGCCGGTGAAGTCGACCTTGAGGCCGTCGGCGTTCAGGCCGCCGGCGCCGAGCATGGGGGCCATGACGTCCTCGATGAGGGCACGGCCCTTCGGGCTCTCCGGGTCGATCGCCAGCGGCGTGCCCTCCGAGTCGCGTACGCAGGCGTCGGCGGGCGCGCCCTCGGGGTCCCACGCCTTCCACCAGAGCAGCACCTTCTGGCCCTGGGCGTGCCGTGCCGCGATGAACCCGGCCAGGTCGGGCCACTTGCCCGTGTCGGTGCGGCAGGTGGCGTACCGCTCCTGCCACTTGTCGTCGATCACGATCGTGCCCGGCACGACCCGTGGCCGGCGAGGCGTGTCGAGGAAGCTTCGTACAGCTCCTGCGTGCCCAGGCGGGGGCCGGGCTGCCGCCGCGGCGGCCAGCGCGCGCTGCGCGCCCCAGCCGCAGAAGATCGGCTGCCGCCAGTGCTCCGGCGACCGCCTGCGGGGCGCGGCGGGAGCAGGCCGCGCGCGGCCAGCTCGTCGCGGTAGCGCGCGCAGGCCCTCGTACGGGTCCGGGCGCCGAACAGGAGCAGCACCTCCGGCGTCGGTGAAGGCGCCCGTCGACGTCCGTGTGGCCCTGGTACTCACAGCACAGGCTGAAGCCGCCGGGCGTCGGGTCGTAGGCGAAGTCGACGAAGGTGCGGCGCGCGGCGGCCAGCCCGAGCATCAGCCACGGCCCGTCCGGCACGGCCGGCCGTCGCCGGAGGGTTCCGCGACAGGCCGAAGCACGTCGGAGCGGGCGTGAACAGCCAGCGGCCGACGCCGGGCTCGCCGCCCTCGCCGTTGACGCTGATCACCGCGGGCTCCACGGCGGGCCGCGCGATCCGCCAGGGATGGTCGGGGTTCGGCGAGAAGACGGTGCGGTGCGCGGTGCCGCTGGGCAGCAGGCCCCTGGGCACCGCGCGCCGCCGAGCAGCCGCACCGTGGTGAGTCCTGCCGTCGCCGCGCACGGCCGCGTGGAACGTGATCCGGTCCGGGCGGAAGTCCATGACCTGCGTACGGGAGGCCCACGCGTGCTCGCGCAGGTCATGGTCACCCGTACGCACCCGTCGTGAGTTCGTGCTCCAGGGCCTCGACGCGGATCGTCTCGTCCGGTCCGGTGAGCGTGTCGACGGAGGCGAGGAGGCGCAGGCGCCCCCAGGAGCCGCCGTCCGCTCGACGACGTCGGCCAGGAGCCGCTCGCGGTCGATCCGCGCGGTGTAGTGCGGGGTGTGGATCTCCGGCCGCCCGTCCGCGGTGTCCAGTGTGACGCTCATCGGACGTCCACCAGGGCCTCGGCCTGCTGCCCGAAGTCGCGCTCGCCGGCGACGAGGTTCGCCGCGACCCGCGCCCGGCGTGCCTTCGTCCCGGGCGGCGGGACGTCACGGCGAACCGTACGGTGTCCTCGCCGAGCGGCCCGACCTCGGCCTCACGGCGCGGCGGGCGTCACCCGCCAGCCTTCGGGCGCGACGAGGCCGACGCTTCAGTCGCAGGGGTGCCGGAACGGATTGCGCACCTCCACCTCCAATTCGAGCTCCTCTCCTCCGGTCACCGACGACCGGTACGGCATGACGCGCGCGCCGAACCCCTCCGCGCCGAAGTCGACCTCGTCCAGCGGCAGCAGCGTCGCGGTGCAGCCGGGCCAGCTCCTCGCCCTTGGCGAGGAGCATGTCGAGGTAGGCGTCGTCGACGCTTGCGCGGCTCCCAGTGCCCGCTGATCATGAGATCGGGCGGCGAGACTCCGGTACAGCAGCGCCGAGTCGACGAAGTCGTCGATGCGGAACCGGTTGCGGTACTGGAAGTTGAGCACCTCGGTACGGCTCGCCGTCGGCCCAGCCGCCGTCCTGCTGGTCGCCGGTGGCCAGCACCTTCTGCGCCGTCGGCCTCGAAGGCGATGGCCACCGCGTACAGCGTGTGGCCGGGCAGCGGGTACATGGTCAGCTCGTACTCGCGCCACCGCACGGGCACCCCGGCGGGGATCACGCGGTCGACGGGCAGCGGGTCGTACCAGAGGCAGGGCAGGTCGTACCGGCGCGGGTCGCGCAGGATCGGGGCGACCGACTCGGCCGCCCAGATCTCGGTGCCCTCCACCTCGTGCAGCAGGCCGAACCCCGCCACGTGGTCGTCGTGGTAGTGCGTGGGCATCGCCACCTCGACCCGGTCGATGCCGTACGTGCGCTTCAGCGCGTCCAGGGAGGCCAGCCAGGGCCGCCGCGAGGACCGGTCGTTCGCCGGCGGGCATCCCGGTGATCATGTCGAAGCCGTAGTCGATGAGCAGCGCCGTCCCCGACTCCGACAGCAGCGCGTAGCTCGTCGCGAACGAGGTGCGGTTGCGCAGCAGGTGCGGCGTGATAGCCGTTCGTACGGCCGGCGCAGCCGCGCGTCGAGGTCCCACGGCTCGTCGCGGCGGAAGTCGACCAGGGCCTGGAGGTTGCGCCGGGTCTCGGCGATCGCCGGCGGCCGGCGCGGTCGATCGGCCGCCCGTGGGAGGGCAGCACGAGGTCGGGCCGCCCGTCGGCGACCAGGTCCAGCGAGATCACCGACGCGGCGGCGCCCTCCAGGCCGCTGTAGGTCCACTGCGTCGCCGCCAGCGACCAGACCTGACCGGCCCGTACAGCAGGTCGCCGGTGAAGGCGGCGCGCCGCCCGTCGACCTCGGCCAGGTAGGTGAGCGAGCCCAGCGTGTGGCCGGGCGTGGGCAGCGCGCGGAGGTCGATCCCGCCGATCCGCGTGGTCCGGTACTCCGGCACGACGCCGTGCACCGGGACGTCCTCCAGCAGCGAGAACCGGTCCTGGCGCAGGTCGTAGTCGTTGTCGAGGGTGCGCGTGCGCCAGTGCTCGCCGACCTCGGCGAACAGGTCGCGCTCCGTGGAGGGCACCCAGATCCGGATCCCGGCGGCGGCCGCGCGCGCCAGGCCCTGCCCCTGGTCACGGTGGTGGTGGGTCATGAGCACGTCGGTGATCCGGTCCACGCCGTGGTCGGCGAGGTGGTCGAGGACCGTGCCCGCGCCGAAGTCGATCGCCACGGCGTCCCTGCCGGTGATGAGCAGGTAGACGTTGCAGGTGTCGCCGTGAAGGCTCAGGTGGTCGCTCAAGCGCATGTGGCAACGATTCCATATCGCGTGACAGGCGGGAAGTGCCGATTTACCACCGCTGATGGTGGATATTTCTGTACGTTGCCTGACAGTCGACCCCGTACGAAATGGAACACATGGACTTCGAGACCCTCCAGTCCCAGCAGCGCCTGCACATCCGGCAGCGCGTCCGGCTCATGGTCAACCAGTACGAGGTGCACACCGTGGCCCCCGACGGCTCCGAGGGCGAACTCGTCGCCTTCGCGCAGCAGAAGCGGATGGCCTTCAAGGAGCAGGTGACCATCTACGCCGACGCGGACAAGCAGTACCCGCTGTTCGCCTTCAAGGCGCGCAAGCGTCTCGACCTGGCCGCGACGTACGACGTGACCTCGCCGGACGGGCAGCCGATCGGCAACTTCCGCAAGGACTTCCGCAAGTCGCTGCTTTCGTCGACCTGGCACCTGGAGCAGCCGAACCTCGGCGTCACGACCGGCACGGAGCGCAGCCAGTTCGTGGCCATCCTGCGCCGCGTGTGGGATTTCGTGCCGTATGTCGACAACCTGCCGTTCGCCTGGCCGTACCACTTCGACTTCAGCGCGAACGAGCAGATCACGTTCAGCGTGGACAAGAAGTTCGGCCTCCGTGACCGCTACGTCGTCGAGATCCAGGACCCGCGCCTCGACCGCCGCCTCGTCATCGCCCAGGCCGTCGCCCTCGACGCCCTCCAGCACCGCTGATCCGCACGGCCAGGCCGCTTCCCGGCGGCGGCCTGGCCCGACCTCGTGAAGGAGCGCGGGCGGGCGGTGGGCATGACGTGACGGTTACGCTTCATCACGTGGACGAGCCGGGTTCCTACGCGACGCTCCCCCGTGGCCGGCACCGCCTCTCCCGTGAGGACGTACGCGCCTCACAGCGGGGGCGGCTGCTGCTGGCGATGGCCGAGTCGGTCGGCGAGAAGGGCTACGTCGGCACCTCGGTCGCCGACGTGCTCAAGCGGAGCCGGGTGTCGCGGGAGACGTTCTACCAGCACTTCACCGACAAGCAGCACTGCTTCCTGACCGTACTGGACCAGAGCGCGCTGCTCCTGGAACGCTTCTTCGAGGAGGAGCTCTCCGGTCCGGCCCCGCCGGCGGAGCGCTTCGAACGGGCGCTGGAGATCTACCTCACGACGCTCGCGGGCGAGGCGTCCGTCGCGCGGGTGTTCCTCGTCGAGTCGTACGCGGCGGGGCCCCAGGCACGGGAGAAGCGGTACGCCGTGCAGGAGCGCTTCGCCGAAGGGGTGGCGGGCTGCTTCGAAGGAGACCCGGGCTGGGAGCGGCTCGCCGACCCGATGTTCGCCGCCCGGATGCTGGTCGGCGGGATCAGCTCGATGGTCGCCAGCGCCCTGGTCGCCGGGCGGGCCGACGAGCTGCCCGCGCTGCGAGACCCGATCATGGCTTTTCTGCGCGGGCTCGGCGTGGAGGGTCCGGCTCGATGAACGTCCCGGTCCGCCGCCGGGTAGCGGGCTCGACACGGGTCACGGCTGCTCCGTGGTGAAGGGCGGGTGCTCCTCGCGTGCGATGGCCAGCGCACGCTCCGTACGGGGCCGGACGACCTCGTCGACGACGCGCTGCGCGACCATCCGGGCGGGCAGCAGGGGGCCGACCCAGCGTGGGGCGCACACGCGGCGGGAGCGCCAGGCGATGCCGCGTTCCAGCGCGTCGACCGCCGTCTTCAGCGGTGCGACGCCGGTGAAGGTTCCCTCCTGCAACGCGGCGGCGGCCTCGGTGCCGAACCCGCGGTGGGTCATGTCGGTGTCCAGCTCGGCGAAGTAGGCGACACCGACCTTGGCGCCGGTGTGCCGCAGCTCGATGCGCAAGGTGTCCCCGAGCGCCTCGACGGCGGCCTTGGACGCGCTGTACGCGCCGAGCAGCGGCGCGTGCACGGCCGCGGCCAGCGAGGCGATCGGCAGCGCGTACCCGCGCGGGTGGGCGATGTACGGCCCGGCGGCCCGCAGCGTGTAGTACGTCCCGAGCACGTTGACCCGCAGCGTCGTCTCCAGGATCGCCGGATCGCCGTCGAGCACCGGCCACTGCGCGGCGATCCCCGCGTTGGCGACCACGACGTCGAGCCCCCCGAGCTCGGCGGCCAGCTCACCGACGGAGGCGTCGACACGCTCGCGGTCACCGACGTCACAGTGCCGCCACGGTGCGCCCCCGCACTCGGCGGCGACACCTTCGAGAAGCTCCGGCTCCAGCCCGGCCAGCGCGAGACGCGCACCACGCTCATGCAACCGCCGCGCCAACGCGGCACCGATCCCACGCGCGGCACCGGTGATCAGCACCCGGCGACCGGCCAGCGAAGGGACCCTCGATCCGAGCATGGCCAGACCCTAACACTCGGCGAACACCGATGTTCATCTAGGTCGCCCAACCGATTTACCCAGCGAGATCATCGAACTTCCCTCGCCCCGACACCGTCTCCCGAAAAGATCGCTTCATACGGAAACGTTCGTAATCGGAAAGGCGGGCGATGGAGGCTCTGCGGCCCGGAGTCCCCCGGCGTATCGGGGGGTATCGCCTGGTGGGCAGGCTGGGCGCGGGGGGCATGGGTGAGGTGTTCCTCGGGCGGTCTCCCGGCGGGCTGCTGGTCGCGATCAAGGTCGTGCATCCGCATCTGGCCGAGGACCCTGACTTCCGCGGGCGGTTCCGGCGGGAGGTGGGGGCCGCGCGTTCGGTCAGCGGGGCGTTCACCGCGCCCGTCATCGACGCCGACACCGAGGCGCCCTCGCCCTGGCTGGCCACCGCGTACCTGCCGGGCATGTCGTTGCAGGACGCCGTCGCCGGGCATGGGCCTCTGCCGGTCGCGGCGGTGTTCGCGCTGGGTGCCGGGCTGGCCGAGGCGCTCGTCTCGATCCACCGGGCCGGGGTCGTGCACCGGGACCTCAAGCCGTCCAATGTCATGCTCGGCACCGACGGACCGCGTGTCATCGACTTCGGGATCGCGCACGCCGCGGACTCCGGTGTCATCACGGCGGCCGGGTCGGCGGTCGGGTCGCCCGGGTTCATCGCGCCCGAGCAGGCTCGCGGTGAGACGACCGGGCCGGCGTCCGACGTGTTCTCCCTGGCCGCCGTCCTCGTGTACGCCGCGACCGGGGCCGGTCCGTTCGGCGAGGGGCCGCCGCACGTTCTGATCTACCGGGTCGTGCACGAGCCTCCGCGCCTCGACGCCGTACCGGATCCGGCACTGCGGGACCTCATCGGCACGTGCCTGGACCCTGACCCGCGCCGCCGCCCGCCCTCGGCGTTCCTCCTCGACCGGCTCGCCTCCCTCGCTCCGCCGGCCTCGGACCCGCACGGCACCGACTGGCTGCCCGCGAGCGTCGCCGCGCTCATCGCGAACGCCTCGGGCGAGGTCACCCCGCCGCGTACGCCGCCGCGTGGCACGAGCCGCCGCCGCGTGCTCCTCGGCGCGGGCGTGGGCGCCGTCGCGGTCGCGGGCGGCGCCGGGCTGGTCGCGGCCCTGCTGGACGACGGCTCACCGCCGGCGGCGCGTCCGAGCCCCTCGCCCACGGCGGCGGCCCCCTCGCCACGGCCCGTACGCGACGCCAAGGTCCTGTGGAAACGGAACACCGGCGCCACGTACCTCATCTCCAGCCCCGCGGTGGCCGGCGGGACCGTCTTCGTCGGATGCGAGAAGGGGATCCTGCTCGCGTACGACGCGAAGACCGGGAAACCTCGGTGGCGGCACCCGACGGGCGCGCGGATCACCTCACAGCCGTCCGTGGTGAACGGCGTCGTGTACGTCGCCAACGTCGACGGCGCCGTGCACGCCGTCGACGCGAGGACCGGGCGCTCGCGGTGGCAGCGGACCGTCAGCGACACCCTGACCGACACGATCGTGAGCGGCGGGACCGTGTACGCGGGCGGCGATCCGCTGTACGCGCTCAGCGCGTCCAGCGGCGCGGTCAAGTGGCACGCGCCGGGCGGTGACAACTACAGCGCGTTCCACGCGGCGGGCGGCGCGCTCGTCTACGTGTCGCGCGACCAGAGCCTCGACGCGCTCGACGTCCGCACCGGGCGGCGGCGCTGGACGTACCGGATGACCAAGGGGTGCGGCGCGCCCCTGGTGTCCGGCGGCGTCGTGTACTGCGGGAACTTCCAGGGCGACGAGGTGCACGCGCTGGACGCCGAGACCGGCAGGAACCGCTGGACGTACCGCCTGACCAGCCCGATCACGGCCCGGCCCGCGATCTCCGGCGGCCAGGTGTTCGTCGGCGACTGGGACCAGAACCTGTACGCGATCGACGCCGCCACCGGGTCGATGCGCTGGCAGCTCCAGACCGGCGGCCAGATCCACGGCAACCCCGTGGCCGCCGGCGGCATGCTCTACGTCCCCAGCGGCGTGTACTCCGAGGGCAACCTGTACGCGGTCGAGGCCGCGACCGGGCGCGCCGACTGGCGCTTCTTCCGCGGCGACGGCTTCGATTCGAGCCCGGCGGTGGCGGACGGCGTCGTGTACGCGAGCTGCAAGGACGGATACCTGTACGCACTGGACGTCAGGGGCGGGACCGGCACCCCGCCGGCGTGACCGTCCCGGGAAGAGGCGAGATGCCGGCGACCATGCCGGGAGACCCACGGCGCGTGGGCCCGTACCGCGTCGTGTCGCGGCTCGGCGCGGGCGGGATGGGCCAGGTGTTCCTCGGCCGCTCCCCCGGCGGCCGTACGGTGGCGATCAAGGTCGTGCACCCGGCGATGGCCGACGACCCCGGTTTCCGGTCGCGGTTCCAGCGCGAGGTCACGGCGGCGCGTGCGGTCAACGGCGTCTACACGGCGCCGATCGTGGACGCCGACCCCGACGCGCCGCTGCCGTGGCTGGCCACCGCGTTCCTGCCGGGTCTGTCCCTTCAGGACGCGATCGCGGCGCACGGCCCGCTGCCCGCCCCGGCCGTACGCGCGCTCGGCGCCGGGCTCGCCGAGGCGCTCGTCTCGATCCACCGCGCGGGCATCGTGCACCGCGACCTGAAGCCGTCGAACGTCATGCTCACGCCCGAAGGGCCGCGCGTCATCGACTTCGGCATCGCGCGGGCGAGCGACGCCAGCGTGCTCACCCGGACGGGCGCGACCATCGGCACGCCGTCGTACATGGCGCCGGAGCAGGCCGCGGGGTCCCCGGTGGGGCCGCCGGCGGACGTGTTCTCGCTCGGCGCCGTCCTCACGTACGCCTCGGCGGGCGTGGGCCCGTTCGGGCGCGGAGCCGTGCACGAGCTGATCTACCGGGTGATCCATCTGCCGCCGGACCTGCGGGGCGTCGCCGATCCCGCGCTGCGCGACCTCATCGCGGCGTGCCTGGACAAGGACCCGGATCGGCGTCCGCCCGCCGATCGTCTCGTGTCGCTGCTGGCCCCGTCCGACGCGCCGGACGGCACCGGCTGGCTGCCGCCGCCGGTGGCGCACGACGTCTCGCGCCGTCCGTCCGCCGCGCCGGGCCGGCGGCGGGTGCTGCTGGGCGCCGGCGCGCTGGTGGCCACCGCCGGGGTGGGCGCCGCCGCGCTGCGCATGTCGCGCTCGCCCTCCACGACGCTCTGGACGTACGACCTGCCGGACCGGGCGAGCCTGATCAACGGACCGTACGCGCTGGCGGGGACCGTGTACGCCGCCGGGGGCAGCGGGCTGGTCTCCAACACCTGGGCGCTGGACCCGCGTACGGGCCGGTCGCGCTGGGAGGGCTCCTTCTCGCCGGCGCGCAAGTCCGAGCCGGTCGTGGCGGACGGCCGCGGGTTCGTGTGCTCGGGCGGCAACCCGGGCTCGGTCGACTGCTTCGACGTGGCGAGCGGCCGGCAGCTGTGGAGCAAGCAGCTGTCGACGTTCGCGTACGTGCCGGTGCTCACCGCCACCGCGGGCCTGGTCTGCCTGACGGGCAGCGAGGAGAGCGGAAGCTACGGCCTGTACGCCTTCGACGCCGCCACCGGCGACCCGCGCTGGACGTACCACGTTCCGCAGCTCATCCAGGGCAACGCGACCCTTTCCGGCGGGCTGTTCTACCTGGGCCAGACCGACTTCCTGTACGCGGTCGACGCCGCGACGGGCGGCGGGCGCTGGCAACGCCACGTGGCGGGCCTCTCCCAGGTGACCCCGAGCGCGGGCGGCGGCGTCGTGGTGGTCGCGTCCCAGGACTACACGGTGCGCGCCTTCGACGCTTCGACGGGAGCGCCCCGGTGGACGGCGTCGCTGATGGAGAACGGCTCCTCCCACTTCGAGGTGACGCCCCTGATCGCCGGTGACGTCGTGTACGTGGGCGGCCAGAGCGGCGTCCTGCACGCCCTCTCCCTCCGCGACGGCCGTGCGCTGTGGTCCTTCGACTCCGGAAACGGGAACGCCGTGGGCGATACGGACTATCTGACGCCGACCGTGTCCGGTGGCGTGGCCGTGCTGTCGAACGACGACACGTCGCTGTACGCGATCGAGGCATCGGGACACCTCCGCTGGCGGCAGACGGTGGCCAAGGGCCTGGGAGTACGCCCGGTGATCGTCGGCCGCCGTGTGTACCACGCGGGAGTGGAGGGCGTGTACGGCTTCGACCTCGGAACCGGCCGCCTGGTGTACCGCCTGGACCAGTCGGACGTCCCCGACGACATGATGGCCTCGGTCGAGCACCTGACCACCGCGAACGGCGTCGTGTACTGCGCCGTGGGCTCCCGCCGCGTCTACGCCATCCGCGCGGAGTGACTTGTCGGGGGTGGCTGGTTGGATGCGGGGTGTGGATGGAGAAGGGCTTTTCTGGGACATGGTGGCCGGGCGCGTCGAGCCGCCGCCCGCGGCGGTGACGCTCGGCTGGGAGCTTTTGAATGTCGACCCCGACGAGGGGACGATCGAGGTCGCCTTCAAGGCGGTCGAGGCGTTCCTCAATCCGGCCGGGGCGATCCAGGGCGGGTTCCTGGCCGCGATGCTCGACGACACCCTCGGGCCGGCGTTGGTGGCGACGCTGCCGCCGGGGATGTTCGCGCCGACGCTGGACCTGCACGTCCAGTTCCTCCGGCCCGCGCGGCCTGGGCGGCTGGTCGGGCGCGGGCGGGTGGTGCAGAAGGGGCGGGAGGTGTGCTTCCTGTCCGGTGAGCTGATCGGTCCCGACGACCGTCCGGTGGCCGTGGCGACGGCCACCGCCCGCATCCGGGCGATCGGCGGCGTCTAGGCTGGTCAGCCCCACCCTCCGAGGAGTGACGTATGAGCGACGACGATCCGGCCGCGCGGCTGCGGGAGATCTGCATGGCGCTTCCCGAGGCCGCTGAGAAACCGTTCGGCGGGCACTCGGCGCCCGCGTACCGGGTGCGCGAGAAGCTGTTCCTGATGACCGGTGAGGACGGGCAGTACATCACGTTCAAGGCGGGCCCGGGCGTACAGGAGGAGCTGGTGTCGTCAGAGCCCGAGCGCTTCTTCGTCCCGGCGTACGTCGGCTCCAAGGGCTGGGTCGGCGCCCGGCTCGACGTCGACCAGGACTGGGCCGAGATCGCCGAGCTCATCGAGGACAGCTACCGGCTGATCGCCCCCAAGCGCCTCGCCGCCCTCCTCGACGACCGCTGAGCCGGCGCCCCACCAGGAGATCGCCGATGGACCCCATCCTTCTGCCCGCCAACATGCCGCGTTCGTTCTACCGGGGCGCGGGCCGCATCGACCGTTTCCGCGGGATGCCCGCGCCCGCCGACGCGTACCACCCCGAGGACTGGATCGCGTCGACCACCGAGCGCCATGGCGCGGCCGAGGGCGGCCCGACGACGCTCCCGGACGGCCGTACGCTGGCGTCCGCGATCGCCGGCGACGCCGAGCGCTGGCTCGGGCCCGGCCACGTCGCGCGGTACGGCGCGGACCCGGCCCTTCTCGTGAAGCTGCTCGACGCCGGCGAGCGCCTGCCGCTGCACGTGCATCCGGACCAGCGGTTCGCCCGCTCTCACCTGGCGTCGCCGTACGGCAAGACCGAGGCGTGGATCATCATCGACGCGGCTCCGGAGGCCGCCGTCCACCTGGGGTTCGCGCGGGACGTGGAGGCCGGTGAGCTGGCCGCCTGGGTGGCGGACCAGTCCGTGTCCGACATGCTGGCCGCGACCAACCGGGTGCCCGTACGCGCGGGCGACGCGATCGTCTGCCCGGCGGGCCTCCCCCACGCCATCGGCCAGGACATCCTCCTCGTCGAGCTCCAGGAGCCGACCGACCTCTCCGTCCTGCTGGAGTGGGAGGGGTACGACGTCGACGCCGCCGCCGGCCACCTGGGTCTCGGCTTCGACCAGGCCCTGCGCTGCGTCGACCGGCACGCCTGGGACACCGAGAGCATCACCGCCCTACGCCAGGCCCGCCAGGAGGGGCAGAACGTACGCCCGGGCGTCGACCGCCTGTTCCCGGAGTCCGCCGACGACTTCTTCGCCGCGGAACGCATCCGCCCCGCGCCCACGGGAGTCCTGGACCCCGCCTTCTCCGTCCTGGTGATCGTCGACGGAGCCGGCACCCTGGAGACCGAACACGGCACCCCCACGGAAGTCCGCGCCGGCCAGACGTTCCTGGTCCCTCATGCCGCCGGAAACGGCGTCCTCCGAGGCATGCTGACCGCCATCCGCTGCCGCCCGCCCGTCACCACGTAGCCGGCGCGAGCCGCGCGGGAACGCCGTCGTCGGCCAGGTGTGGGCGATCCTCAGCGCGCCCGGCCGGTCATGGAACCAAGCCCAGCTCGGCGGCGTACGCCTCCAGGCGGTCCGCGAGCTCGTGGGGGCGGCTCAGGGCGGGGGTGTGGCCGCCGTCGATCTCGTCGGGGGTGATGCCCAGGCGTTCGCGGGCTACGCGGTGGAGGAACGCCGTGGGGAGCAGGTGGTCGTCGCGACAGCTCAGGACGCGCGTGGGGACTTCCGGCCAGGACCTCAGTGGTGACGGCTCGTCCATCCGGGCCTCGGACTGGGTGCGGGACCGCTTCAGTGCCTCGGTGGCCAGCTCCGACGGTACATCCTGGTAGAACAGGGCGATCGTGCCGTCGTAGTGGTCCCTTGCCTCCTCCGCGTACCTCGTATCGGTCCAGAAATCGGCGGGTGCCTCCGCCGGCGCGGGGATCATGGGGGCGACCAGGACGAGCAGTTCCACCGGCACCCGGTCGCAGACGAGCGGGGCGACGAAGCCGCCGAGCGACTGGGCGACGACGATCAGCTCGCTCCGGTCGCCGATCGCGCGCGGCCACGGTGTCGGCGTACTCGGGCAGGCCTGCCGTGTCGTCGTCGCAGGGAAGGTCCGGCGCGAGGGTGTCATGGCCTCGCGCACGCAGCTCGGCCTCCACCAGATGCCAGTACCAGCCGACGTCGCCGGCGCCGTGGATCAACGCGAACGTGGCCACCCCTGCCCCCTTCCCGCCACCGAGGCTAGGCGAACACACCGGCACAGCACAGAGCAATGCCCACCCGGACGCGGCTCGGCGTTCGGGTGGGCATTCGGGCGGACACGGCGCTACGCGGCTCCGGGCGGCACCGAGGCCCAGTTTCGCGCGCTGCCGGAGCACGGGACCGTGCCGGCGAGGATGTCGTGTACGGCCCGGGCGGACAGGTCGCTCTTGGACAGGAACGCACAGGCCGCGCTCACCTCGGTCATGTCGTCGAAATCCCACTCGGCGTAGGTCGAGACCATGATCACTGTGGGTGGGCGCCGGGTGCCCTGGCCGGCGAGTTTCTCCGCCAGGGCGAAGCCGCTCTCCTCGCCCAGGCACACGTCCACCAGGGCGACGTCGGGGCGTAGCTCTTCTATGCGGGACACGGCTTCGGCGCAGGTGGTCGCCACTCCCACCACCGCGATCCCGTCGCGTTCCAGGGCATCGCGTGCGGCTTCGAGGAATCGATCATTGTCGTCGACGATGACGCATCGCACAGGCATAGACACATCCTCACCCCGTCGACCATGACAGCGCATTACTGCTAGCCATACCAAGGCCGGTACCGCCAGCGGGTCCTCAGGATGGGGGCTGGCCGCGCTGACATCGGGGGTCGCGCCGAGCACCATTGGAGTCATAACCGGCCTGGGGAAGGGCCGGTCCGAGCGAAAAGGGGGACGGTGCCATGTGCCAGCACCAGCCTCGATGCCCCAGCGCGAACGCCGACGACCATACCGCCGCCCGCGTCGCCTGCGCCCACCCCGAGCAGGGCTGGGTTCTCCTCTGCAACGGTGTCGTGATCTTCGACGACACGGGTGAGCTTCTGCCCGACGGCCACACGATCGCGCCCCATCCCGCCCTCGGCCTCCAGACCGCCGCCTGAACCCCAGCGGACAGGATCCTCACGTGACATGCCAGCCAGGCCCACCCCGTACCACCCCCGACGCGGAGGACGGCGCGATCATCTACCTCGCCATCACCCTCCCCACGGGTATCGTCCCCGGTGACCTGGCCGACATCCAGTACTCCCTCGCCGACGCCGCCCGGCGTACGACCGGTGAAGGCCTCCCGGTCCGGTTCGTACACGGGATGTATCTGCCGACGTACGGAAGTCTCCTGTGCGCCTTCTCGGCCGATGACGTACGGGCCGTGTACGCGGCGGCCGGACTCGCCGGGTTCCCGTTCCGGCAGGTCGACGCCGCCACCGCATCCCGTCTGAGCTCGCCTCCCCCGGGATGAGAGCACGTGGCCCGGGACCTTATCTCCCCCTCCCCCAAGCGTCCCGGGCCGCGTGATCTTCAACTCCGACCGCTCCAGGGCTTGTAAGTGCCCACTTATTCGCGCTTAGCTAGGGCGTACGGCAGCGCGAAGGAGCAAGGCGATGACGGTGGCGGAGAGCCCGGAGACCCGGTCCGAGGTACGCGACGAGCCCGAGCCGTTCAGGCCCGGGTCGATCCTCTGGGACACGGTGGGCCTGTTCACCTCGGTGCTCGCGGGCAACTGCGCGTTCGTCCTCCAGGTGATGCACCCCTCGATCGGCACCGTGGTCGACCAGCGGTCGAGCTTCCGCTCCGACCCCGTGGGCCGGGCGATCCGGAGCTTCACCTCGGTGCAGACCTGGGTGTACGGCGGCGAGACCGCGATCGAGGAGGGGCGGCGGCTCCGGCGCATGCACGCCTCGATCAGCGCCGACGACGAGCAGGGCCGTACGCACCACGCCCTCTCGGCGGAGCCGTGGGCCTGGGTGCACCTGTCCGGCTTCTACGCCGCCGTCACGGCCGCGCGCTACTTCGGCACGGGACCCCTGGAAGAGGCGGACGAGCAGCGGACCTTCGAGGAGTTCATGCGGCTGGGCCGCATCCTTCGCGTACCCGAGCGCATGCTCCCGGCGACGATCCCGGACTACTGGGCCTACTTCGACGACATGGTGGAGAACACCCTCGTCGGCCACCGCACCGCCCATGACGTACTGAAGATGATGGACCGCGTCCCGCCCGCCACCCCGGCGGCGCTGCGTCCGCTCCTCGCGCCGGTCAGCCTCACCACCGGACGCGTCAACCGCTTCATCACCATCGGCACCCTGCCGCCCACGGCCCGCGAGAAGCTGGGCCTGAGCTGGTCCGACGCCGACGACCGCCGCCTCAGGATCCTCTGCCGGTCGATCGCGCGTACGACCTCGCGGCTCCCCGAACGCCTCCGCTACATGCCCATCGCCTACCGGGCCCGCGAGGCCGCCCGCGCCCGCGAACGCCTGGAGAAGGCCCTCGCCGAACGCCCCATGTGACTCAGGTGAGGGCCGCGACCAGGGTGCCGGTGAGCTGGGCCGCGAGCCTGCCGTCGGGATCGAGGTCCGGGTCGAACACCGTCACCTCCAGGCCCATGCACGCCGGGGAGGCGACGAGCGGAGCCAGCAGCGCCCGCAGCTCACCGTGGCCGATGCCGCCCGGGTCGGGGCTGTCGACGGCGGGCATGATCTCTGAGTCGAGGATGTCGGCGTCGAGGTGCACCCAGAAGCCGTCGAGATCGTCGCGTTCGAGGTGGGCGAGCGCGGAGCGTGCCGCCTTCGCCGGACCGTCGGCGCGGAGCCGCGCCGTCTCCCACACGGGAATCCCGATCTCGCGCAGTTCGTCCAGCGCGTCGTCGTAGTCGCGGACGCCGAGCACGACGACGTCGTCGTCGCGGACGTACGGCCCTCGGCCCTCGATGCCGGTGAGGTCAGCCTGCCCGCGCCCGGTCACGAGCGCGAGGTCCTCCCCCGCCGCCGCGCCCACGGCCGGCGAGTTGCCGGGGTGACGGAAGTCGGAATGCCCGTCGAGGAACGCCAGGCCGTACCGGCCCCGCCGGTGCAACGCCAGCGCGGAACCGAGCAGGATGCTGCAGTCGCCACCGAGCACCACCGCGAACCGCCCCGCGTCGAACACGTTGCCGAGACGCCCGGCGAGCCGACGCGTGTACGCGGCGAGCGCGGGCGCGTTGAACACCCCGTCGCCGGACGTCCAGCCGCCACGGTCGTAACGCGGCGGCGTCACACACCCGGCGTCCTCGGCCCCGAGCCGCCTGATGATCCCGTTGTCCCGCAGCGCGCCGGCCAGTTTGTAGCAGCCGGGCACCGCGCCCTCCACCGGCGGGCGAAGCCCGAGGTTGGACGGTGCGTCGATCACGGCGTACGCGCGTTCCGTCATGAGCCGGAGCGTATCCCGCTCACCCGGCAAGCCCGGTCGCGCCGGCCACCTGGGCCATCAGGTGGTAGCCGAGATCGTCGGGGTGCAGGTGGTCGCCGGAGTCGTACTCGGGGGCGAGGCGCCGCGGGTGGTGCCGGTCGGCCAGGGTCCGGTCGAAGTCGGCGACGGCGTCGAACACGCCGGACGTGCGGATCCACTGGTTGATCGCCTCGCGTTTCACCTCCGAGCGGACGCTGTAGTGGTTCGAGCCCCACATCGGCAGGAGGGTGCCGCCGACCACTTTGATGCCCTTCGCGTGGGCCTGCGCGATGAGCGTCCGGTACGCCCCGACGAGCTGGGCCGGAGAGATCTCCGGGTTCGGCTGGTACGTGGGCTCGCGTGACTCGCTGAAGCCCAGGTCGTTGATGCCCGCCAGGATGATCACCGTGCCGACGCCCGGCCGGTCGAGGACGTCGCGGGCGAACCGTTTCACGGCGGCGTCGCCGTACCAGTACGAGTCGTGCAGGACGAGGTTGCCGCCGATGCCGGCGTTCAGGATGGCGCGCTGCCGCGGCGTGCCGGCGAGCTGTTCGGCCAGCTCGTCGGGGTAGCGGTCGTCGGCGTTCGCCGTCGAGCCGCGCCCGTCGGTGATCGAGTCGCCGAACGCCACGACCGCCTTCGGCCGCGGCGACGAGGTCGCCACCTCGACGTCGGACAGGAAGTACCAGGAGTGCGTCACATCGAGGAACGCGGCCGGCCCGCCATCGGCGAGATGATCGCCGTACGCCTCGTAGCTCATCGTGTAGGCCTGCGCGTGGAAGGTCGCGGGGCCGGTGGGCGCCGCGAAGAAGACGCTGATGGTGAGCGACTCCAGCGGTTTGACGGCGAACGGCAGCGGGTCGCTGCGAAGCCGGCCGCGCGCCGGGATGGTGGCAGAACGCCGATGGTCGAACCTCAGCCGCCGCACCGACCCGGGCCGTACGGACGCGCCACCGGCGGCCTCCGCGACGGTCACACCCGCCACGTGGACCGGCGTCGTGCCGTAGAGGTTGGAGAGCCGCAGGCGTACGTGCGAACCACCGGCGGTGAGCCGCACGACCTGACGCACGGTCTGGTTCATGAACCCCTGAGGCGCCCAGTTGGGCCCGATGCCACCACTGGGCCGCTGAACCGACGCCGCCCACGCGTCGCCCCAGAAGAGCGTGCCGTCATCACTTTTCCGCGCGCCCGTGCACCCGGCCGCGAGCAGCAGACCGAGGAGGAGGGCGATGTAGCCACGAGTCACCATTCCTTCTCATCTTTCCGCAGAGACGGTGTGGTGCGCGCATCGATCGGCGGGGCGGCGTCCCTACCACCAGACGTCGTCGTGGACGGTCTCGACGATTTCGATCAGGTGGTCGAGGGGCGGGCGTTCGAGGTCGCCGGAACGCAGCGGGCGTCCGTCGCGGCTCGCGCGTACGGTCCCCAGAGCGAGGTCGATGAACTGCCCGGTCACGCCGGCCAGGTCGAGCGTGCCGCGCTCCCGGTACCACTCCGTCACGAGGGTCGTGGACCTCATCAGCGCGACCCTCGCCAGTGACGCCGACTCGACGGTGAACACGTTCTGGTCGCACCCGAGCTCCAGGACCTCGCGCCACAGGCGGTTCGTACGCTCGCGCTGACGGCCGATCTCCGGACGGTCCGGCCAGTCGTGCGTGTGCAGGTGAAGCAGCCGGCTCATCTGCGGGTGCTTCACGGGCACGATGATGTGCACGCCGACCAGTGCGGCCAGGCGTTCCTCGGGCCGCTCGACGGTGGCGCAGGCCGCGCGCAGGGCCTGCGCGTGGCGGCTCAGACCCGCGAGGACGAGGTCGTACAGGGCCTCGTCCTTGGAGCTGAGGTAGTGGTAGAGCATCGAGGTGCTGACGCCCGCGTGGGCGCCGATCTCGCGGATGCCGGTCGCGTGGAAGCCCTTGCGGGAGAACAGCTCCAGCGCGGCACGTGACAGCCGGAGTCCGGCCGGCTCGCTCTCGCGGCCCGGAATCGCCTCGGCAGAACCCATTCAGACCTCCGCCGTCTCGACCGACCATCACGAACGCTAGGGTCGATCGATCGATCGGTCAACATGTCGCGTTCGCCCGGTCGTTCAGGCGTCGGTCAGGCGTCGTTCACGGCGCGGCGTACGGTCGTGCGGCGGTCGTCGACCTCGCGCCGGCGGTCGCCGTACGCGCTTCTCGTGATGCGTTCGGTGCGCAGCACGTCGTGGGGGAGCCCAGCGCCGGACGGCCCGCCTCGTCCAGGCGGTCGAGGGCGGGCCGGTCCAGGACGACTCCGGCGGAGGCCAGGTTCTCGCCGAGCCGGGACTCCCTCGTCGCGCCGATCAGCGGGACCACCGTGCCCGGGCGGGTGCGGAGCCAGGCCAGTGCCACCTGGGCCGGGGTCCAGCCTCCGCTTCTCGCGACCTCGACCACCGCGCGTACCACTTCATCGTCGTGCTCGCCCGGCGCGAACGTGCCCTCAAGGCTCAGCCGGCCGGTCTCGCCGCGTAGGTACTTGCCGGTCCGGCGGCCTTCGGCGAGCGGGCCCCAGGCGATCACGGGCAGGTCGAAGGCACGGGCCATCGGGAGCAGCTCGCGTTCGGGGTCGCCCAGCTCGCGAACGTCGGCGTCGACTACCTCGTGCGGCTGGAGCAGGGGCGTACGACCCGGGTGTCGCGCGCGGTGCTGGAGTCGCTCGCGGACGCGCTGCGGCTACGGCCGGACGAGCGCGACTACCTGCTGGAGATCTCCGGCGATCCCCCGCGCCGGACGCCTGGCGCCCAGAAGGTCCGCCCGCCGACCCTGCGCCTGATCGAGAGCCTGAACGAGATCCCGGCTGGGCCTCCCTCACCCGACAGGTCAGGCGATCGGGATCGTGACCAGCAGGGCCGTCCCCTCGCCGGGCGGGCTGATGACCTCGATCGCGCCGCCGCACGCCTCGACGCGTTCGCGCAGGCCGGTCAGGCCCGAGCCGGCGCGCGGGTCGGCTCCCCCGACTCCGTCGTCGCGGATGACGAGCCGCAGGTCGCCGACGCCGGCCGACAGCTTGATCCACACGTGGCTCGCCTTCGCGTACTTGGCGACGTTCGTGAGGGCCTCGGCGACCGTGTAGTAGACGGCGTCCTCGATGTGGCCGGTCAGGCGGCGTTCCAGCCGTACGTCCACGGTGACGGGCACGCGCGAGCGTTCCGCCAGGTCCTCGACGGCGGACCGCAGGCCGCTCCTGGACAGGGCGGTGGGCCGCAGCCCCTGGCTGATCTCCCGCAGGTCGTCCAGGACGTCACCGAGGCCCTGTTCGGTGCCTGCCAGCTGCACCCACAGGTCGCCGTACGCCGTCGGGACGGACGTGCGCACCTTCCGCAGGGTCCGTTGGAGGGTGGTGAGCTGCCGCTGGGCGCCCTCCCGCAGGTCCGCCTCGATGCCGGCGCGTACCCGGTCGGAGGCCGCGGTGATCCGGGCGGTGGAGGCGAGCAGTTCGGTGCGGTTCGCGGCGTTCGCGATGGAGGCGGCGAGCAGGTCCACGAACTCCTCGAGGTTCGCCTCGGTGTCGGCGGGCGGTTCCTCCTCCCCGATGGAGAAGGTGGTGATCAGGCCCCAGAAATGCCCTTCGGTGATGATCGGGGCGCCGACGACGTACCGGACCCCGTACGCGCGCGCCCAGCGGGCGATCTGGCTGGTGTTATCGGCGACGTCCAGGCGCGCCGGCCGGCCCGTACGGAGGATCTCGGCCGCGGCCGTCTCCTCCTCGACCGGCCAGCGCCCGCCGCCCATCGGCGGCATGACGTCCGGCGCGCCCGGGGCCGTCCAGTGGCCCACCGTCGTGGCCATGTCCCCGGGATCGAAGCGGTTGACGGTCGCGTAGTCCACGCCCTGGAGCAGGCCGACCTGCTCCGCGACGGCCGTGAAGATCTCGGCCGGCGGGGCGTCGCGGGCGATCAGCGTCGCGACGCGCCGGAGCGCCCGCTGCTCCTCCACACCCCGGCGCAGCTCGTTCTCGCTCTTCCTCAGCGAGGTCGTCATCGTGTTGAACACGTGCTCCAGCACGCCCAGCTCGTCGCGCGACGTCTCGGGGATCCGTACGTCGAGGTCGCCTTCGGCGATCACGCGGGCCATTCCGCGAGGTACGCAGGACGGGCCTCAGGACCGCGCGTTTCACGTAGACGGCGAAGGCGAAGGCCAGCCCCAGGGCCCCGGCCGCGGCGGCGCCCGCGACGATCGCCGCCCAGTGGGCCTCCTGGTTCGCGCGCCGCTCCTCGGCGGTGCCGATCCGGTGCTGGGCGTCGTCGAACGCCCCGAACTCGGCCCGCAGAGGGGCGAGCTGGCGCTTCTCCTCACCGATCAGCGCCCGGGTCCGCCCGGAGGCGGGGTCCTGCCGGATCGCCGTCACCAGCGGATCGGAGTAGTCCCGCTGGTACGCCTGCACGTCACGTACGATCCGGCGGGCGCGCCCGGCCTCCTGGGGGCCGCTGCCCGCGGCGAGGCGTTCGAGCGCCGCCTCCTCCGCCGGCAGCTCCGCGCGCGCGGACTGCCACTGCCGCAGTCCGTCCCGGTCGCCCGAGATGACGAACCCGCGCACGCTGGTCTCCAGATCGACGACGAGACGCTGCACCCGGCTCGACGAGGAGAGCACCGCCTGTGAGCGCGCCGCGCTCCGGGTGGAGTCGCGCAGGGCGGTGATCACGGTGAACAGCAGGGCGTACGCGAGGACGGCGAGCAGCGCGATGAGACCGCTCGTCGAGACGATGCGGCGGGACAACCCCCTGCGCGGGCCCGACACCGGCCCCAGGCGGCGCAGCGCCCGTGCTCTCACCGCCCATGCCCCCCACGGCGGATTCGGCATATCGCCGTCTATAACTCTACGGGGCGGTCCGAATACATCGCGGTCGAGTGGACAGGTAGAAGACCTCACCTGCGAGGGGGCCTCATGACCGGCGACTTCTTCGAATACCAGAGCCTGCTGACCGACGAGGAACGCGAGATCGTCGGGCGTACCCGCGATTTCATGGAGAAAGAGGTGGCGCCGATCGCGAACCACGCGTGGGAGCACGCGGAGTTCCCGCATCGGCTGATCCCCGGATTCGCGGCGCTGGACGTCGCCGGGCTCGCCCAGCGCGGCGCGCGCAGCCTGCTGACCGGGTTCGTGGCGCTGGAGATGAACCGCGTCGACCCGTCGATGGCGACGTTCTTCGGCGTCCACGCGGGGCTGGCGATGGGCAGCATCGGCGGGTGCGGCTCCGACGAGCAGCAGGAACGCTGGCTGCCGTCGATGGCGCGGATGGAGAAGATCGGCGCGTTCGGGCTCACCGAGCCGCACGGCGGGTCGGACGTCGCCGCCGGGCTGGAGACCACGGCGCGCCGCGAGGGCGACGAGTGGGTGATCAACGGTGCCAAACGCTGGATCGGCAATGCGACCTTCGCCGACCTGATCATCATCTGGGCCAGGGACGAGGAGGACGACAAGGTCAGGGGCTTCGTCGTCGAGAAGGACACACCGGGATTCACGGCCACGCGGATCGAGCACAAGATCGCCCTGCGGACCGTGGAGAACGCCGACATCTCGCTCGACGGCTGCCGGGTGCCGGAGGCGAACCGCCTCCAGCGCGCGAACGGCTTCCGCGACACCGCCGACATCCTGCGCCGTACGCGCGGCGGCGTCGCGTGGCAGGCCGTCGGCGTGATGATGGGCGCGTACGAACTGGCCCTGGCGTACGCGAAGGAGCGCGAGCAGTTCGGCCGCCCGATCGCGAGGTTCCAGCTCGTCCAGGACCTGCTCGTCCGCATCCTCGGCAACGTCACGTCCTCACTCGGGATGGTCGTACGCCTCGCGCAGCTCCAGGACTCCGGCGTCTACCGCGACGAGCACTCCGCGCTGGCCAAGGCCTTCTGCACCGCGCGGATGCGCGAGGCGGTCGGCTGGGCGCGGGAGATCCTCGGCGGCAACGGGATCGTGCTGGACTACAATGTCGGTCGGTTCGTCGCCGACTCCGAGGCGATCTACTCCTACGAGGGCACCCGAGAGATGAACAGCCTGATCACCGGCCGGGCCATCACGGGCCTCGGCGCGTTCGTCTGACGCCGCCGTGCCGGACGAGATCGCGTCGCTGTCGGCGCACTTCGCGAACGCTCCCTCCATCTTCGCCTCCTCTCCCCTGTACCGGGCGTTCTGCCCGGTGGTGGCCGGCGACCGTACGACGCTGGCCCTGCTCACGGATCGGCGCGCGGGCCAGCAGCCGTCGTACCTGCTGTTCGGTGCCGTGCACTGCCTGCTGCTGGGTGGGGTCCGGCATCCGCTGCGCGACTTCTACCCGTCGCTCGCGGGCGACGCCGCCCTCCCTCCGGAGGACTCCGGGCCGGCCCTGCTCGACTTCTGCCGCGCCCATCCCGCCGAGCTGCGCGACCTCATCCGTACGCGGCTGGTGCAGACGAACGTCGTGAAGCGGGTCTTCGGCCTCCGGATGGCGCTCGCGACCCTGCCTCCCGAGCCCGTGCACCTGGTCGAGGTGGGGTCCAGCGCGGGCGTCCACCTGTACGCCGACCGGTACCGGTACGAGATCGGCGGCCGCGTGTACGGGCGATCCGACGCCACGGTGTCCGTCTCAACGGAGTGGCGCGGCCAGGGACCCCCGCCGGACCTGGACGCCGTGCCGCCGATCGCGAGCCGCGTCGGCATCGACCTCAACCCGGTCGACATCACCGACGCCGCCGAACGCCTCTGGCTCCGCGCGCTGGTGTGGCCCGAGGACGGCCACAAGGCGGACCTGCTAGCGGCGGCCCTGGACGGCGTCGCGAAGGACCCGCCGCCGCTGCTCGCGGGAGACGCCGCCGAGGTGTGCCGAAGCCTGTCTCTGCCACGCGGCGAACCGCGCGTGGTGTTCCACTCGGCCGTGCGGATGCACGTACCCCAGAAGCACCGTGCGGCGTTCGACGCGGCCATCGACGCCCTCGGCTCGGAAGGCCCGCTCTACCACGTGTGGCAGGAGCCGCCGACGGCCCCGCACACCGGATTCCGCCCGGCACCGCTCGACGCGATCATGTGCCACGGCCCGGACGGCCGGCCCACGCCGGTTGTACGCGCCGAGGGCCACCTGGAGTGGGCCGCGCCCGCCTGAGCCCCGAACGAGCCCTCGGCGGGAGCACTGGCGGAGGGACCTGGGCCCTGTAGTCGACCCTCCGCCAATGCTCCGCCGTGTCAGCGCTTCATGCCGTGTTCGATGGCCTCGATGATGCGCGGGCGCATCTCGGCGGCGCTGATGATCGCGTCCACCGAGCCGACCTCCACCGCGCGCTGGATGCTGTGCACCCGGTCGAACTCCGCGGCGACCTCGCCGAGTTTCTCCGCGCGGACCGAGGACTGGACCTCGGCCAGGCGAGCGCCCAGGGTGGCGCGTTCGGCGCCGCTGGTCTCCGCGACGCGCGCTTGGAGCTCGGTCACCCGCTGGTCGGTCGCGGTGCGGTTGTTCACCTCGCCCGAGAAGACCACGGCCGCCGCCGGGGCGCCGCCGAGTACCGAGGCGAACGAGCCCTCCAGGGCCAGGACGGTGAGGTTCGGGTTGAGTGCCTTGGAGAACACCACGAACGCGCCGCCGTGGTAGCGGGAGATCACGCAGAAGACGATCGGGCCCTCGAAGTTGACGATCGCCCGGCCGATCTCCGCGCCGTACTCCAGTTGTAGTTTGCGCATCGACTCGGGTGAGCCGTCGAAGCCGGACAGGTTCGCGAGGACGACCAGCGGGCGGTTGCCGGACGCCGCGTTGATCGCGCGGGCGGTCTTCTTCGACGACCTCGGGAACAGCGTGCCCGCGGTGTAGGTGTCCGGGCCGTCGGTGGGCGGGAAGCCGCGGCGCGGCACCGAGCGCGACTCGATGCCGATCAGGCAGACCGGCCAGCCGCCGATGTGGGCGTCCTGCACCGCGGAGGTCTCCGCGTCGGCCATGCCCGCCCAGCGCTCCAGCACCGGGAGGTCCTGGTCGGAGACGGCGCGCATCACCGTGCGGATGTCGAACGGCTTCTTGCGGTCCGGGTTGTGCTCCGCCGAGAAGATCTGGCCGACGGTCGCGAAGTCGCTGCCCGCGATGGCGTGCGGGAACGAGGACACGTCGCGGTCGGCCGGGTCGGCCGTGTCCGCCTTACGCGGCGCCGTCTCGCCCGGCACGATGTACGCGTGGTCGTAGTGCGCCATGAGCACGTCGCGGGCGGCCGGCAGGTTGGGGGCCCAGTACTGCGCCTGGCCGTTCGGGCCCATGACGCGGTCGTAGCCGCCGATGCCGAAGTTGTCCTCGGCCGACACGCCGCCGGAGAAGTCCAGCGACTGCTTGCCGGTGAGCACCATCGCCGAGTCGGGCGTCATCACCAGGATGCCCTTGGTGTGCATGAGCATCGTCGCCTCGGCGTTCCAGTACGGCTGGGCGCCGACCTTGATCCCGGCGACCACGATGTTGATCTCGCCGCCGTCCTGGGTGAACAGGACGATCCGCTTGAGGGCGGCGGCGACCCAGTCCATGTTCTCGGTGCCGGAGCTCATCGAGATCCGGGCGCCCGCCGACAGCGCGAACCACTCCAGCGGGACCCGCATCCGCTCGGCGAGGTCGAGCGCCGCGATGATCCGCGTGCACTCCGGCTCCGACAGCGCGCCCAGCGACTTCGTCGGGTCGCCGAGCAGCACCACGCGGGTGATGCCCTCGGGGTAGCGCTCGGTCGGCGTCGTGACGACGCCCGCCACGATCGCCGCGGTGTTCTTGCCCTTCGGCCGGTCCACCGGCACGAGCGCGCCGTGTTCGTCGAGGTCGTGCTCGACGAAACCACCCGAAGGCCCGGCGAGCAGGCCGGTCAGCTCGTACGGGTAGGAGTTGCCGCGCCGGGCGGCGCGCAGCACCTTCTGGCGGTAGTCGTCGAGCGGCTGTACGGGCTCGGTCGACGGCTCGCCGACGTGCAGGCGCGCGCCGTGGCCGGGGTCGAGGGTGATCCGTACGGCGACCTCGGTCAGCTCGCCGGAGGCCCTGCGCTGGCGGGCCACGAACTGGACCTCCTCCAGCCCGGCGCCGGCCGACGTCGGCAGGACGCGCTGGACGAGGGCGTTCAGCTCGTCGGCGGTCAGCTCCGTCGACGGCCAGACGTACATCATGATCCGGTTGGTGTCGAAGCGCTTGTTCTGCGGCCGCTGCGCCTGGATGTTGCGGATCGCGTCGAGGCCCGCGCTGATGGCGTCCTCCAGCGCGGGCAGCGCGACCAGCCTGCCGTCGGCCTCGCGCAGCGGCGTCAGGTCGCGGACCTGGCCCATCGCGATCAGCCGCTCGTCGGCCGGGTTGCTCTTGGCGACGGCCTTGAACAGGTAGATCTCCTCGTCGGCGGACGGCAGCCGGGTGAGGTCGAACTCGCGCAGCCGCTGCAGCTGCAGCCGCTCGGCGATCTGCGGGTGCAGGCCGCGGATCAGCCGGTCCTCGGCGAGGCCCGTGCCGTCGGCGCGGAACGTGAAGTGGTGGTGCATCACGGCGCCGCTGGTGCCGGCGATGGTGATCGTGATCCGGCGGATGCCCGCGGGCCGCGGGTGCTCGGCGAGGAGCGTGCCGAGCCGTTCGGCGATCGCGTCGACGTCCGGCTGGTCCTCCCAGCTGACGTACAGGTCGGCGACCAGGCCTTCCTCGGCGACGTCGGCGGCGAGCGCGCCGACGGCATGGATGGCGCCGGGCAGTGCCGCGATGTCGACGGCGGTGGTGACCACGCGGCGTCACGCCGCCGGCGTCCGTACGCTCGGCGGTGAGCAACCGGCAGCCCGCGATCTCGCCCGCGGTGACCTCGGACAGCCCGCGGTTGCCGTAGTAGCGGCGGGTCAGCACCTCCAGCAGCGGCGCGTGGTCCTGCCCGGTCGGCCGATCCGCTGGCCGATCAGCCGGACGAGCGGCTCCGAGCTGGCCACCATGGCCTGGATCCGCTCGGCGCGGTCCGGCGCGTCCGGGTTCCGGTCGAGGTAGCGCAGGTCGGTCGCGGACCGCGGCGTAGACCTTGGCGCGGTTGCGGCGCAGCAGCGGCTGGGCGAACCAGCGGAACACCACGCCGCGGGCCAGGTCGGACACCGCGGGGAAGCGCACCTGCGTGGCCTCGACCAGGTGCTCCAGGGTGAGCCCGGCGCTCTCGCCGAGCGCGCTCGGCCGGCGGCGCGCCGGCCAGCCACTGGCGCAGCAGCTCCGACACGACGGCGACGTCGGTCGCTCATCCGCTGCTGGGCCAGGAAGATCCGGAAGACCGCGGCCTCCAGCTCCGGCGTGCGGTCGAGGTCGGTGACGCCGTAGTGGCCGAGGACCTTGGTGAGCTTGGCCTGGAAGCCCTCGGTGACGCCCGCGCGCTCGACGTCGAGGCTCTGCAGGTAGCTGTGGAAGGACTCGCGCGGGCTGTGCACCGGGCTGCCCGGCTCGACGTCGAGTTCGCCGCCCGGCTTGTTGCGGCTCAGCTCGGACAGGTCGGCGAAGACGGTGAGCAGCTCCAGCTCGCCCTGGACCGGCCGCCCGTCCAGCTCGGCCGCGCGCGGCGAGGTACGCCGACAGCACCCGCTTGCGGTCGTGCGGGTCGACGTCGAAGCCGAGCAGCAGGCTGCGCAGGTCCTCCAGGCCGCGCTCGACGCGCTCGGCCGGCGAGGCCGGAGCGGGCTCCGCGGGCAGGTCGATCGCGACGGTCCCGGTCGCGGCGGCCGTCGCCTCCTCGGCGGCGTCGTCGACCAGCGGCTCCAGGCGCATCAGCGGCGCGCCGGTCTCGACCTGGCTGCCGACCGAGACCGGGCACTCGCGGACGCGGGCGCGGAACGGCGCGCGCAGCACCGTCTCCATCTTCATGCTCTCCAGCACCAGGATCGGCGCGCCCGACTCGACCTCGTCGCCGACGGCGGCCGGCGTCGCGACCACCAGCGCGGGCGCGGGGGAGCGGACGACGCCGCCCTCGTCGCGGCTGACGCGGTGGGTGACGCCGTCGACCTCGACCAGGTGGATCGGGCCGTGGGTGGCCGACACCAGCCGGAACCGGCGGCCGTTGACCAGGATGCGGCCGCTGTGCTCGTCGAACCGGTCGATCTCGACGTCGGCGAGGTGGGGTTCGTCGCCGGAGGAGATGCCGACGCGGAACCGCCTCTGCCCGACGCGCGCCACGGTCACCCGGTAGCCGGCGCCGCGGAGCTTGAGGTCCAGCGGACGGCCGCTCTCGTGCTGCACCTGCGGGCGCCCGCCGTGGGCGGTGGACAGCAGCCGCCCGCGGCTGACCTCCTCTTCGTCCTCGTAAGCCTCGATCGCCGCCGCGGCCAGGGCGACCGCGGAGTGCCGGTGGCTGACCAGGCGGCCCTCGGCGCGTACGCGGTCGATCCAGCCCGTGTCGGCGCTCGCGTCGATCACCTCGGGCTGGTCGAGCAGGTCGAGCACGAAGCTCTTGTTGGTCGCGCCGCCCTCGATGATCACCGTCGTGTCGGCCATCGCGCGGCGCAGGCGGCCCAGCGCCTGCTCGCGGTCGCGGCCGTAGGCGATGATCTTCGCGATCATCGAGTCGAAGTCGGCGGGGATGGTGTCGCCCTCGCTGACGCCGGTGTCGACGCGGATGCCGGGCCCGGCGGGCAGCACCAGCCGCGCGATGCGGCCCGGGGCGGGCGCGAAGTCGCGGTCGGGGTCCTCGGCGTTGAGCCGCGCCTCGACGGCGTGACCGGCCTCGGCGGGCTGGGTGCCTTCGAGCTGCCCGCCGTCCGCCACGTGCAGCTGCAGCCGGACCAGGTCGGTGCCGGTGGTGATCTCGGTGATCGGGTGCTCGACCTGCAGCCGGGTGTTGACCTCGAGGAAGGCGAACAGCTTGTCGCCGGGGTGGTAGAGGAACTCGACGGTGCAGGCGCCGCGGTAGCCGACGGCGACGGCGAGCCGCTCGGCCGACGCCTTGAGCTCGGCGGCCTGCTCCGGCTCCAGGACCGGGGACGCGGACTCCTCGATGATCTTCTGGTTGCGCCGCTGCACCGAGCAGTCGCGTACGCCGAGCGCCCACGCGGTGCCGTACCCGTCGGCGATGACCTGGACCTCGACGTGCCGGGCGCCGGTGACCAGGCGCTCCAGGAAGACGACGCCGGAGCCGAACGCGCGCAGCGCCTCCTGGCCGGTGCGCGCGAAGGCGTCGGCGAGCTCCTCGGCCGAGGCGACCATCCGGATGCCGCGCCCGCCTCCGCCCGCGGTCGCCTTGAGCATCAGCGGGTAGCCGATCTCGTCGCCGGCGCGCAGGGCGTCGTCCAGGGTGGCGACCTCGCCGCGGCTCCACGGAGCGACCGGGACGCCGACCTCCTCGGCGATCAGCTTCGCGCCGATCTTGTCGCCGAGCTTGCGCATCGCGTCGGCGTCCGGCCCGACGAAGGTGACGCCGATCCTCTCGCACAGCTCCGCGAACGCCGGGTCCTCGGCGACGAAGCCCCAGCCGACCCACGCGGCGTCGGCCCCGGTCTCCACCAGCGCCCGCTCCAGCACGGCGTGGTCGAGGTACGGCCGCGCCGAGGCGGGGCCCAGCGAGTAGGCGAGGTCCGCCTCACGGACGAACGTCGCGTTTCGGTCGGCGTCGGTGTAGAGGGCGACCGTCTCGACCCGCGTCCCGGTTTCCGCCGAAAGATCGCGGACGGCATGGATGAGCCGCATCGCGGCCTCTCCACGGTTGACGATGGCGACACGACTGAACACCGGCTGAGCCTCCCGATAACCACGCACAGAAGGCGACGTCCGGGTCTCGGAGCGTCGCCTGCACCTTTCTATACCCTCCTCGATTACCACCGGGTACTCCAATGCGCCCCATGGCGCACACCTGAGCCGGTCTGTTGTGGGGAACCCACAAAAAGCGATCCGGTGGGGTAAACCGAACCCCATAGTGACGTGCGGGCACGATTTCGCCGGTCGGCGCAGGTCACGAGCATGGAGGAGTCACATTCCCCCGCCATCGGGAGCCCTCCATGCCGAACGCGTCCCCCGCCATCGTCGTACGCGACCTGACCAAGAGGTACGGTGACCGGCTCGCCGTCGACCGGCTCTCCTTCGAGGTCGCGCCCGGGAGGATCACCGGTTTCCTCGGGCCGAACGGCGCCGGCAAGTCCACCACGATGCGGCTCATGCTCGGCCTCGACCGCCCCGACGCCGGGACGGCGACGATCATGGGGCGGCCGTACGGCGACCTGGACCGGCCGCTCAAGGTCGTCGGGGCGCTGCTGGAGGCGTCGGCGGTGCACCGCGGGCGCAGCGCGCGTGACCACCTGCTCTTCCTCGCCCAGTCGCAGGGGTTGCCGGCCCGGCGTGTCGGCGAGGTGCTCGAGATCACCGGGCTGTCCAAGGTCGCACGGAAGCGCGCGGGCGGGTTCTCGCTCGGGATGGGACAGCGGCTCGGGATCGCGGCGGCGCTGCTCGGGGACCCGCGCGTCCTCGTCCTCGACGAGCCCGTCAACGGGCTCGACCCCGACGGGGTCCTCTGGATCCGCACGCTGCTGAAGGACCTCGCCGCGCAGGGCCGTACGGTGCTGCTCTCCAGCCACCTGATGAACGAGATGGCCGTCACCGCGGACCATCTCATCGTGATCGGGCGCGGGCGGCTGCTCGCCGACCTGCCGGTGCGCGAGTTCATCGAGCGGCACTCCGAGCGCGCCGTACGCGTCGTCACACCCGACGCAGCGCGGCTGGCCGCCGCGCTGACCGGCGCCGGCGGGCGGGTCGTACGCGACGGCGGGACGCTCACCGTTCAGGACCTCGACGCGCGGCGCGTCGCCGAGCTCGCGGCGACCGCGCGTGCCGTCGTGCACGAGCTCACGCCGCTCAGCGCCTCGCTGGAGGAGGCGTTCATGGAGCTGACGCGGACCAGCGTCGAGTACCGCCAGGACCAGACCGCAGGGAGCGCATCGTGACGACCACCCATTTCCCCGACCTCCTCCGCGCCGAGTGGACGAAGCTCCGTTCCGTGCGCTCCACGTTCTGGTCGATGGTCGCGATCGCCGTGATCACCATCGTGACCAGCGCCATCGGCTCGATCGGCGGCAGCTCGAACCCCGCCGACCGCGCCCACATCGCCCAGGACCCGATGGCCACGATCTTCGGCGGGGCCGGGTTCGGGCTGCTCGGCGTCTGCGTGCTCGGGGTCCTCGCCGTCACCGCCGAGTTCTCCACCGGGACGATCCGCGCGGGCGTGCTCGCCTGTCCGCGGCGTACTCCCCTGCTACTGGCCAAGGTCGCGGTCTTCGCGGCGGCCTCGTTCGTCATCGGCCAGGTCGCCGGGTTCGCCTCCTACCTGGTGGGCGCGGCCGTCCTGCGCGGCCGTGGCGTGCACGTGTCGCTCGGCGGGCCCGGGGTGTTCCGCGAGGTCGCCGGGTTCGGGCTGTTCCTGATGATGCTGGGACTGTTCTCCCTGGCGATCGGGGCGCTGGTCCGGCACACCGCCGGGTCGCTGACGCTCACGCTCGCCAACTTCGCCGTACTGTCGACGCTCGGCTCGCTCCTGCCCGGCGAGCTGGGCCGCCACGTCAACGGCTACCTGCCGACGAACGCCGGCGAGCTGATCCTCCAGTCCGACCACCAGCCGCACGCCGTGCTGAGCGCCTGGCAGGGCTACGGGGTGTTCACGCTGTGGACCGTCGCGCTGCTGCTCGCGGCGGCCGTGACGTTCAAGCGCCGCGACGTACGGTGACGCCGCGGCGCCCGAAGGTCAGACGTCGCGGGTGCCGACCAGGATGTACGCCGCGGCGAGCAGCGCGGCGGTGCCCGCGGCCAGCAGGATGAGCAGGTGGGCGCTGTTCAGCTGCGGGTCGGGCGGGTTACGGAAGAGCGAGGCGGAGATCGTGATGGGCGAGTACTTGATCAGGACGTCACCCAGGCCGTCCATCCCGAACAGGCCACCCGCGAACACGCCCGCGATGGTCGGCAGCAGGACGAAGCTCATCATCAGGGTGATCGCCGGAGCGCTCCGGCGCAGCAGCGCGCCGGCCGCGAACGACATCAGCGCGATCAGCGCGAGGTAGAGGCCGCCGCCGAGCACCGTACGGGCCAGGATGCCGTCCGGCGGCGTGCCCGCCTCGTCGCCGAGCAGGGAGACCGCGAGCGCCGTGAACACGCCGACCGCGAAGACGCCCACCGTGAACACCACGGACGCGAGGACCAGGACCTTCGCGGTGAGGATCCGGGGCCTCTTCGGGCAGACGATGAGCGTCGTGCGGATCAGGCCGGTGTCGTACTCGGAGGTGATCAGGGTGACGCCGAGGACGATGACGGCGAGCTGCCCGGCGATGAACCCGGTCACCCCGAGGCCGAGGATGTTCTCCCCGGGACGCTCCGAGCCGTGGAAGTACACGGCGGGCAGCCCGCCGAGGCCGACGACGCACGCGGCCATCGCCAGCAGCGACCACACGGTGGACCGCAGGCTGGTGATCTTCGTCCATTCCGAGGCGACGGCGGCGCCCAGCCCGGCCTTCTTCCCGCGCGCCGGCTCCGCCGGAGGCTCGTGCGGCACGGGCTCGGCCTCGTAGGTGACCGGCCCGGCCTCGTACGCCATGGGCTCGTACGCCATGGGCTCGGGCGGCGGGGAGGTCAGCCGGGCGGGTGCGCCGGGCAGCACGGAGGGGAACTCGACCGATCCCCTGGTCAGGTGCATGTACGCCTCCTCCAGGGAGGCGTGGTGCGGCGACAGCTCGTGCAGCCGGATTCCATTGTCGTACGCGACGTCCCCGATGTGCCCCAACTCCATGCCGGTGACCTTCAGCGAGCCGTCCTGGACGGGCTCGGCGGACGCGCCGGTGTCGGCGAGGACCTTCGCGAGGCGGTCGCGTTGCTCACCGGCGCCGTCCGGGGTGCGCACGACGGCGTACCCGGCGGAGTTGCGGTCGATGAACTCCCTGACCGGCATGTCGGCGAGCAGGCGGCCCTGGCCGATCACGATGAGGTGGTCGGCGGTCTGCGCCATCTCGCTCATCAGGTGCGAGGCGACGAACACCGTGCGGCCCTCGGCGGCCATCTGCCGCATCAGCGTGCGCACCCAGTGGATGCCCTCCGGGTCGAGCCCGTTGACCGGCTCGTCGAAGAGCAGGACGCCCGGGTCACCGAGGAGCGCTCCGGCGATGCCGAGACGCTGCCCCATGCCGAGGGAGAAGCCCTTCGTGCGCTCATGGCCGACGTCGTACAGGCCCGCGATGTCCAGGACCTCGTCGACGCGGGAGGCCGGTACGCCCGCCAGCCGGGCCATCGACCGCAGGTGGCCGCGCGCGCGGCGCCCGCCGTGGACGGCCTTGGCGTCCAGTAACGCGCCGACGGTGCGCGCGGCGTCCGGGAGGCGCCGGTACGGCCTCCCGCCGACCGTGACGCTGCCGGAGGTCGGCTCGTCCAGGCCGAGGATCATCCGCATCGTCGTGGACTTGCCCGACCCGTTGGGGCCCAGGAAACCGGTGACCATGCCGGGGCGCACCTGGAAGGACAGCTGCTCGACGGCCGTCTTGGGGCCATAGCGTTTGGTGAGGCCGCGTGCTTCGATCATGCGTGATTCTTTCGGATTGACATGGCAGTGGCGCCAGGGTCGCATAAACCAATTCGCCTTTGTTGCATTTACGCAGGTCAGGCGCATCACTTTTAGACGAATCTGTGCATTGACATCGGACCTGGGCGACGGCTAGCGTGACCTTGATATCAGACCTGACGCACTGTAACCGCCGGTACACCCCGTGACGAGTCCAGTGCAATTTGTTGTTTTCAATGTCGAGCCTTTTCGCAAAACGTTCTCGACGAATATATGGAGCCATCGGATGGATGCTGGGATGGAGACCGCCGCGCGGGACAATCTAGCGCGCGTGCTGGAGACCGACGTCGAGCCGGGAGACCTCGACCTCGACCTGGACATGGCCGACGGCTACGGGCTGACCTCGATGAACAAGGTCCTGTTCCTGATGTCGGTGTGCGATGAAACGGGTGTCGGCCTGTCCTCGTTCACCGAGCCGGACGTCGCGGCCATGCGGACGCTGCGCGACGTGACGAAGGCGCTGTCCGAGCACGCCGGAACGGCGGTCTGAGGGTGACCTGGGCCGAGACGGCATCGACGACGCTGGAGAACGAGTACGTCAGGCTCACGCCGGTCGTCCCCGACGACCGCGAGGCGCTGCGCGCGGTCGCGATGGACATCGCGATCTGGCGTTACTTCGTCTTCCTGATCGAGACCGACGAGCAGTTCGACGCGTTCTTCCAATCCGGCGTGGACGACCTCGCGGCGGGCCGCCGCGTCGCGTACACGATCACCGACAAGAGCGACGGCCGCGTCGCCGGCAGCATGAGCTTCGGCAACATGTTCGAGAAGGACGGCCGGCTGGAGATCGGCTGGTCCTGGCTGGGCGTCGGCTTCCAGGGCAAGGGCGTCAACCGCTGGGCGAAGTACCTCATGATGGAGCACGCCTTCGAGAAGATGGGCGCCGAGCGTGTCGAGTTCAAGACCGACATGCTGAACGTCCAGGCCCGGCACGCGCTGCGCAACATCGGCGCCACCGAAGAGGGCATTCTGCGCAGCTTCAACCCGATGCCCGGCGGCCGGCGCCGCGACGCGGTCTTCTACAGCGTGCTGCGCGGTGAATGGCCGGACGTACGCGAGCAGCTCTCCACCCGCCCGAAGGTGACCTCCGCCTGATGACGATCCCGTTCATCCGCGCCGAGTGTGACCATTTCGAGGCCGGGCGGCTGCACGGCGCCGCACGCGCCGGCGACCTGCGGGCCTTCCTGGACGACGGGCTCGCCCGGCTCAACCGGGTGATGCCGGCGCCGGTGTCGATGGACTCCCTGCGGCCGGTGCTCGACGCGTACGACTCCGAGATCACGGTGGCGACGCCGGGCCTGGCCGAGGAGATCCGCGGTCTGGCCGCGGGCGCGGGCATCAGCCACGACGAGGCGCTGCTCCTCCAGCTGCGCCGCGAGATCATGGGGTACCAGAAGATCCCGACGCGGGGCGACTGCACGACGTACGCCCGGTCCGGCGAGCACCCCTTCCTGGCGCAGACCGTCGACCTCAACGGTGACCTGGACGACCAGATCGCCGTCCTGGAGGTCGCACTGACGGGCTCGTCGCGGCGCGCGCTCGTGCTCAGCTTCGGCGGCCTGCTCGGCTACCTCGGGATCAACAGCGACGGTCTCGCGGTCGGCCTGAACCTCGTGCTCGGCGGCGACTGGCGCCCCGGCCTGCCGCCGTACCTGGCCATCCGTCACCTGCTGGACACCGCGTCCTGCGTCGACGAGGCCGTGGAGACGATCCGGAAGACGCGGATGGCGAGCTCGCGCTCGCTGACGTTGTGCGACCGGGAGAAGACCGCGTGCGTGGAGATCCTCGGCGACGAGGTACGCCTGGTCGACGAGCCCGCGCACACGAACCACTTCCTGCACCCGGACTTCCTCGCGAGCGACGAGCTGAACATCTTCGCGCGCAACTCCTCGCTGCTGCGGCTGAAGGCCTGCGTGGCGGGCCTGTCGTCGCTGCCGGCCGGCGCCGGCGCCGAGGACCACTTCGCGATGATGTCGGCGCCGCCGATCTGCGTCGCCGACACCGGCGACATACGCCGCGAGCGCACCGTCGCCGCCGTCGTCATGCTGCCGGACCGCGGTGAGCTGCACGTACGGCCGGGCGACCCGTCGCTCTCGGCCACCAGCACCTTCAAGTTGTGACGGATGAAATGACCGCTGCCTCGAACTGGTTCATCACCCGCGACACCGGCGGCCCGAACGCCGCGGCACGCGTCTTCTGCTTCCCGCACGCGGGCGGCAACGTGCGCACCTTCCTCGACTGGCAGCCCGCGCTGGGCGCGGACGCGCAGATCGTCGCGGTCTGCCGCCCGGGGCGCGAGCACCGGGCGGCCGAGCCCGCGCCGACCATCGAGGAGTTCATCGACGGCGCGGCCGGGGCGATCCGTGCCGCCGCCGAGGACGACCCGCGGCCGGTCTACCTGTTCGGGCACAGCCTCGGCGCGCTCGTCGCCTTCGAGGTCACGCGCCGTCTCGGCGACCTGCCGGGGCTGAAGCACCTGGTCGCGTCGGGCTGCTCGGCGCCGTCGCTGCTGCCCTCGCGGCGCGTCCTGGACATCGCCGAGCTGAAGGGCAAGGAGTTCGCCGAGGCCCTCGGCTTCTTCGGCGGCCTGCCGGCGGACGTCATCGCCGACGAGGAGCTGCACGAGGTGCTGCTGCCCGGCATCCTGGCGGACTTCCGTATGGCCGTGGGCTACCGCTACCGGCCGTCGGCGCCGCTCGCCGTGCCCGTCACGCTCGTCAACGGCCGGGAGGACCCGCACGTCGGCGTCGCCCAGCTGGAGCCGTGGGCCCAGGAGGTACGCGAGGCGCCGACCTCGCACTGGGCCGACGGCGGCCACTTCTACTTCGAGAAGCGGCCCGAGGCCGCCACCGACGTGCTGCTCGACGTCGTACGCGCCGACCAGCACGTCGAACTCATCTGAGACGAAGGACACATGAGCGAGGTCTTCCTGCACGGCCCCCGGTACGTGCTCGGCGAGCACGCCGCGGACCACACGACCATCGAGGGTCTGGCGGCGCGCGCGGCGGAGTTCAAGATGCCGCCGGACGCCAGACTCTGGGGCTGGGGCGGCATCTGCCGCACCGAGCGCACCCTGGAGGAGCTGGCGATCGAGAGCGGGTCGGCGACCCTGAGCGCCGCCGGCATCGACCCGTCGACGATCGACGCCCTCATGCTCTGCTCGACCCGCATCCCGGGCCCCTCGGAGGGCCACGGCCGGTTCGTGGAGAACGTCCTTGACGGCATCGGCCTCGGCGACATCGCCTTCTACGGCCAGACGCTCAACCGCTGCGTCAACCTGCTGGCCTCGATCGACGTGGCGAACGCGTTCGTGGCGAGCGGCAGGTACCGCCGGATCCTGGTCATCACGACCGACCGCGTCACCGACGAGGCCGAGCGGATGACGAACTTCGCGCTGTTCAGCGACGGCGCGGCGAGCTGCGTCGTGTCGGCGGACGAGCAGGGCGACGGCTACCGGCTGGTCGCGTGCGCCACCGCGCAGCAGACCAAGTCCCTCGAATGGTCCAACGAGCTCAGCTCCGACCTGTCCCGCGTGGTCAACCGGCGCCTGCTGGACCCGCTCGGCATGAAGCTCGACGACGTCTCGGGCCTGATGCACGCGAACATCTTCAAGCCGCTCGTGGTGATGAAGGAGCGGCAGGCCGGCTTCTCCGCGGACCAGATCTTCATCGACAACATCGCGCGGATCGGGCACTCCTTCGCGGCGGACCCGCTGATCAACCTCGTCGACCGTGCCGCCCTCGGCCACGTGCGCGACGACCACTTCTACATGCTCGCGTCGAGCGTTCCCGGATCGCGGATCGGTGTCCTGCTCCGGAAGCTCAGTTGACGCTCGGCGAAAGGTACTTCTGATGTCCATCGCACCGGACCGGACCTTCGAGCTTCCGGACACGATCGCGTCGCTGCCCGCCGGCACGTTCGAGTTCGGCAAGGCCGCCGGGGACGAGGCCGCGGCGATCCTGGCCCTGCGCCCGGACGCGCTGTTCCACCGGCTGCTGCGCGACCAGGAGTCCGAGGCGGTCCTGCTCGCGTCGCGGCGCGTCATCCACGCGTTCCTGTCGGCCGGGGACACCTCTCAGCTCCCGCCGGTCGACGACGGCGCCGACGCGGTCGCCGCGCACGTGGCCGCCGTACGCGCGGAGCTGGCCGAGACGATCGCCACGCTGCGCGACGCCGAGCCCGGCGTACGCCAGGCGGTCCTGCGGCAGCGCGCTCCCCTGGGCCAGCTCGACGGCTGCTGGCTGGACGTGATCTCCCAGCCCGCGACCCAGCCGTCCATGGTGGTCAACCGGCTGTTCGGGCAGTACTTCACGCTCCGAGGCGAGGAGAGCCCGCGCCTGTCGCAGCACCGGCGGCGGCGCCGCGCGCTGGAGGACCTGGACATCGTGCTGCCGGAGATCGGCGCCGCCGACTTCCTGGCCAAGGCCGAGGCGCGCCCGCTGACCGGCCTGCACGCCGCCTTCTACGTCGCGCTGTCGCGGCTGCCGGCCAACTTCCTGCCCGAGGTCGTGGGCGTGCACTACGTCTTCCAGGCGCTCGGCGTCGACGACCTGCTGACCGGCGCGGCGCCCATGCTGGCCGAGTCCGAGCTGCGCGAGACGCTCGCCGCCTACCTGGAGCTCACCGAACCCGCCGAGCGTGACCGCCTCGGGAACGCGATCCGGCTGACGCTCACGCTGGAGCGCGAGCACGTGGCGATGCTCGCCGAGCTCGCCGCCTGGCGCGGCGGGCTGTCGCTGGAGTCGAAGGTCGCCGAGATCATCGCCCGGCACGCTCCGATGGCCGGCAGCCAGCACCGCAACGTACGCGTCGGCGGCGAGCTGCTCACCGAGACCTTCGGCGACCCGGACCTCGACGTCGCGGCGTTCATCAGGGAGTTCCGCGAGTCGCGGCAGCTCCAGCCCTCGCGCGGCGACTCGTCGCGCTTCATACGGGCCATCAAGTTCGGCGGCCCGATGTTCGGCATCTTCGACGAGCACGAGGCGGACGTCTTCAAGGCCTGGGTGGAGTCGGTGCAGGCCGGCGAGCGCCCGGAGGTCGAGATCTCGGTCAACACCGCCGGCGACGCCCGCGCCGCGGAGTGGGGCGCGGCGGTCGAGCGCAGCGCCCCCGCCGACGTCAGGACCGCCGAGGCGCGCCCCCGCGACGACCGCGAGCTGTTCCACCGCCTGGTCAACATCGAGAACTTCGCCAACACGCTGCCGGTGGCCGCCGAGCGCGCCAACCGCACCCTCGCCGACGCGGAGATCCTCTGGGTCCGCGGAGCGGACGGCCGCTACACCGACGCGACGTGGTTCGACTACACGCCCGAGGCCCTGTACGAGCGGTGCGAGCGCGTCTACTGGGACAAGCTGATCAAGCCGTACAAGCCCCTCGACGTCATCCCCGAGCGCGACGAGGTCGTGTTCCTGCAGACGACGTACGCCCTCGGCGCGCTGATCGACGGCACCTGGCTGCACCGGCTCGGCAACCTCGGCCACCGCGAGCGGCCCAGCGACGCGATGCTGTTCTCGATCTACGCGGACGAGATGGGCCACGGCGACCTGCGCAAGAACCACCTCACGCTGATCCACACCGCGCTGGGCAGCATGGGGATCCGGCTGCCGCACATCCGCGACGAGGCGTTCATGGAGCAGGGCGAGCTGCCCGACGACCTGTACGGCTTCTCACTGCACCAGTTGTGCCTGGCGATGTTCCCCGACACGTTCTACAACGAACTGCTCGGCTACAACCTGGCCATCGAGATGTTCGGTCTCGGGGAGCTGCGCCTGCACGAGATGCAGAAACTGCGGCATTACCAATTCGATGACTGTTACGAAAAGGCGCACCTGGCGATCGACAATTTCTCGGCCGGTCACACGAAGCAGGCCGCGGACATCATCGTCACCTATCTGGACAACGTCCAGCGCACCGTCGGCGACGCCGTCATGCAGCAGGAATGGCGCCGCATCTGGCGCGGCTACGCCTCCTATGCCTACTTCGTGGAGCACGCGCTCCTGAAGAGGATCGCGGCCGAGCAGGACGCCGACCCGCTGGCCGACATCGTGATCTAAACGCCGGCGCTGGGGTGCAGGAGCGGGCGGTAGCCGCCCGCCAGCACCCCGACGATCGTCGGAGGGGTGAGCAGCTCGACGGCCGTGCCGGACGGCACGGCCGCCGGGGTGCCGTACCCCTCGAACGACCAGGGCAGCAGGCGCCCGCCCAGGACCAGCGCCTCGGCGCCCTCGTGGCGGACCATCGCCCCGTCGGGCAGGTCGCCGATCCGCGCGGGCCGGGTCACCTGACGGCGCGTACGCCGGTCGACGCGCTCGGCGTGCAGCGCGATGTCCATCTCGAAGGCGCGCGGGCGCTCGTCCAGGCCCTTGTCCTTGCGCCACAGCTCGCCGAACTCCCGGTGCTCGGCGCGGCGGCAGTAGCCGCAGGGCCGGTGCCCGGCCGCCAGCGCCGTCGCCTCGTCGAGGAAGAACAGCGCGGTCCAGCGGCCGGGCGGCATCACGTCGCGGCGTACGTCACGCCAGACCAGCACGCAGCTGATCCACATCTTGGTGCGCCAGCGGGAGGTGCCCAGGCGCCGGTCCGGGCTGTGGATGCATCCGCGGTTTCCCATGAGCGTGCCGCGCGCCGGAGTCGAGACGATCTCCTGGGTGGGCATCACGCGGTTCTGCAGGGGTGGCGTCACCCGGTCTTCGGTGGTGGTCATGACGGCTGTTCGGACGCTCCTCGCCACTTCAGGATCGACTCGGAAACCTCCTGGACCAGCGGGGGCCGCAGGAAGGCGTAGTGGTCACTGTCGACGGACATCGCCGAGACGTTCCCCCCGAGGATGCCGGCCCACTGCGGGCCGGCCGGGAGGTTCGGCGAGTGCCGGGCACTCACGATCACCGTGTCCGCGCGTACCGTGCCCTCGGGACGGTACCCGGCGATCGCCTCGTTGTGCGCGGTGAACACACGGAACCGGCGGCCGATCTCCTCGCGTACGGCGCCGGTGTCGCCGGCGCCGGCGTCCATCCGCGCCGCGAGCCGGTCGAGCTGCTCGCCGGCAGTGGAGGCGGGCTCGTCGGCGATCTCCCAGCCGAGCGTACGCGCCGCGTCTGCCACGAACCGGGCCGCGACCGCGGCCTCGGCGAGTGCGGGCTGCTCGGGCAGGGCGAAGGGCGCGTCGAGCAGGCCGAGGAACGCCACCCGCTGCCCATCGGCCTCCAAGAGCTTGGCGAGCTCGAAGGCGACGACGCCGCCCATCGACCAGCCGGCGAGGCGGTACGGCCCCTCCGGCTGTACGGCGCGGATCGCCTCGGCGTACGCGGCGACCATTGAGTCCAGGGACCCGGCGGGCGAGGTTCCCTCGCCGAGGCCGGCCGCCTCGATGCCGTAGACCTTGAAGGCGCCGGCCAGTTCGGCGGCGAGCGGGGCGTACCCGTAGACCGTGCCGCCGACGGCGTGCACGATGAACAGCGGGTCGCCGCCCTCGCCCTCGGTGAGCTCGACGAGCGGGCCCCCGGAGCGCGCGGACGAGCCGCGCGCCGACTCGATCCGGTCGGCGAGCCGGCGCACGGTCGGCGCGAGGAAGATCGCGGTGACGCCGAGGTCGACGGACAGCTCGTCGTGGATCCGCGTGACGAGCTGCATGGCCTGGAGGGAGTTGCCGCCCAGGTCGAAGAAGCCGTCGTCGGCGCCCACCCGTTCGCGGCCGAGGAGGTCGGCGTAGATGGCGGCGAGCGTGGTCTCGGCCGGGGTGCTCGGCGCGACGTAGGCCGCGGCCTCTCCCGACTCGTCGGGCGCCGGCAGCGCCTTCTTGTCGATCTTGCCGCTGGTGTTCAGCGCGAAGACGTCCACGACGATCAGGTGCGCGGGGACCATGTAGGCGGGCATCCGCTGCGCGAGGTGCCGCCGCAGCTCGGCGGCGTCGACCTCGGGTCCGTCCAGGTCGGGGCGGACATACCCGACGAGCTGCTTCTCGCCGGAACGGTCGTCGGTCATCACGACGACGGCTTGGGCGACGGAGGGGTGGGAGGCCAGCCCGGTCTCGATCTCGCCCAGCTCCACGCGGAGGCCGCGGATCTTGACCTGGCCGTCCATCCGGCCGAGGTAGACGATATTGCCGTCCGGCAGCCGCTTGACCAGGTCGCCCGTCTTGTAGAGGCGCCCGTCCGGGCGGAACGGGTCCGGGATGAACCGCTGCTCGGTCAGCTCGGGCGCGTTCAGGTACCCGCGCGTGACACCGGCGCCGCCCATGTGCAGCTCACCGACGACCCCGACGGGCACCGGGTTGAGGTTCTTGTCCAGGACGTACGCCTGCTGGTTCGCGACCGGCAGGCCGATCGGCGGCGGCAGCACCGAGCCGTCCAGCTCCGCGAACGTCGCGATGACGGTGTCCTCGGTCGGGCCGTACCCGTTGACGAACCGCAGCCCCGGGCGTACCCAGGCGTGCACCAGCTCCGAGGACAGTGCCTCACCCGCCGACATCACGATCTTCAGGTCGGGGAAGTCCTGGCCGCTGAGCAGGTTGACGACGGCGGGCGGCAGCGACGCGAACGTCACCTGGCGGTCGCGGATCAGCTGCGCGAGCCGTGGCGGGGACAGCAGCGTCTCGGTCGGCGCGACGACGGCGCGGGCGCCGGACAGCAGCGTCATGAACATGTCCATGACGGACACGTCGAAGTTCAGCGACGCGAACTGGAGCACCCGGTGGCCGGGGTCGACGCCCCAGTGCTCGATCATGCCCAGCGCGTGGTTGACGACCTGGCGGTGCTCCACCATGACGCCCTTGGGCCGGCCCGTGGAGCCGGAGGTGTAGATGACGTACGCGATGGAGGAGGTGTCCACCGGCAGGCCGAGGTTCCCATCGGCCAGCGCGGCGATGCCGTCCCACTCGCGTTCGGCCGCCACGACCCGCGCGCCCGTCTCCGGCAGCCCGGCCTCGCCGGTGGCGTCCGCGACGATCACCGGCATCGCGGCGTCCGCGACCATGTACGACAGCCGGTCGTCGGGCAGGGCCGGGTCCAGCGGGACGTACCCGCCTCCGGCCTTCATGATCCCCAGCAGGACCGCGAGGCGGCGCGGCGACGGCGCCATGCTGACGCCGACGAGGGTCTCCTGGCCGACGCCGAGGTCGCGCAGCCGCCGCGCGATCCGGTTGGCGTCGGCGTTCAGCTCCGCGTACGTGACGGGGGTGCCGTCCAGCTCGGCGGCGACGCCGTCCGGGGTCCGCGCCACCTGCCACTCGAACCGCTCGTGCACGCACACCTGCGGGAAGTCGGCCGCCGTGTCGTTCCACTCCACCAGCTCGCGGGCGAGCTCCTCGCCGGTGAGCACGGGCAGCTCCGACAGGCGCCGCGACGGGTCCGCGACCACGCTCTCCAGCACCACCCGCAGGTGGCCGAGCAGGCGCCGTACGGTGGCGGGGTCGAACAGCGACGTGGCGTACAGCGTGTCGAGCCACAGGTCGTCCGGGCGCACGTCCACGTGGACGCCCAGGTCGAACTTTGCCGCGACGAGGTCGATCTTCTCCATCTCGACGGCCAGCCCGGCCGCCTCGGTGCTCTCGGGCGGCTCGGCGAGGGTCAGCGCGACCTGGAAGATGGGAGCGCGGCCCGGGTCGCGCTCGACGCGCAGCTCCTCCACGAGCTTGGCGAACGGGAGGTTCTGGTGCGCGAACGCGCCCATCGTGGTCTCGCGGACCCGGCCGAGCAGCTCCGCGAACGTCGGGTCGCCCGCGAGGTCGGTCCGCATCGGCAGCGTGTTGACGAGGTAGCCGACGAGCGGCGCGAGCTTGGCGCGGCTGCGGTTGGCGCTGACCGTGCCGACGACGATGTCGTCCTGGCCGGTGTAGCGGTGCAGCAGCGCCTGGAGGGCGGCGAGCATCGTGACGAACAGGGTCGTGCCCTCGTCGTGGCTGAGCGCCCGCAGCCCGGTGAGGAGCCGCTCGCCGAGGTTCAGCCGCTCGTGGCCGCCCTCGTAGCTCGCCACCATCGGGCGCGGCCGGTCCGTCGGCATCTGCAGGGTCTGGAACCCGTCGAGGTTCTTGCGCCAGTACTCGACCAGCTCCTCCAGCGAGGTGCCCTGGAGCCGCTCCCGCTCCCAGATCGCGTAGTCGGCGAACTGCACGGGCAGCTCGGGGAGGCCGGCCGGCTCGCCGGTCACCTCCGCGGCGTACAGCGCGGTCAGCTCGCGCACCAGGACGCCGACCGACCAGCCGTCGAAGACCGAGTGGTGCACGATCACGGTCATCACGTGCTCGTCCGCGGACAGGCGCAGGAGGTGCGGGCGGAACAGCGGGCCCTCCGAGAGCGTGAACGGCCGCGCCGCCTCCTCGGCGGCGCGCTCGCGCAGGCTCTGCTCCGGGTCCGCCGACCCGGACAGGTCGACCTCGACCAGCCCGGCGCCGGACGGCTCGTCCACCACCTGGTGCGGACGGCCGCCGGCGTCGGAGACGAGCCGGGTGCGCAGCGCCTCGTGCCGCGCGACCAGCCCGTCGAGGGCGCGCGTGAGCGCGCCGGTGTCGAGCGGGCCGCGCAGGCGCACGCCGAAGGCGACGTTGTAGGTCGGCAGCCCGGGAGCGAACCGGTCCATGAACCAGAGCTGCTCCTGGCCGAAGGACAGCGGGAGATCCTGCGTCCCCGCCGCACGCCGCACGATGCCCGCCTGGGTACCGCCCTGGGCGCGCCGCAGCCGTGCGGTCATCATCGCCCGCTGTGCGTCCGACAACATCCCTGTGTTTCTCCGTCCTGTGATGCCGCGACGAGCCCCTATTCGAGGGACGTCATGAGGTCGGCCGTCTCCTCGTCGGAGAGGTCGACGTCTTCGAGGCCGTGCTTGTCGCGCAGCAGCTCGGCGAGCTGCCGGGGGTTGGGCGCGAGGAAGACGGCGGTGACGTTGACGTCGATGTCGGCCGCGAGCTCGTCGTCGATGAGGGTGATCAGCTGCATGGCCTGGAGCGAGTTGCCGCCCAGGTCGAAGAAGCCGTCCTCGATGCCGACCTGGTCCCGGCCGAGCAGCCGGGAGTACATGTCGGCGAGAACGGTCTCGATGAGGGTGCGCGGCGCGACGAACTCCGCGGTCTCCCCGCCGGCGTCGGGCGCGGGCAGCGCCGACTTGTCGATCTTGCCGCTCGTGTTGAGCGGGAACTCCTCGACCGTCACCAGGTACGTCGGCACCATGTACGCGGGCAGCCGCAGCGACAGGTGGTGGCGCAGGTCCGCGACGCTCGCCTCGGCGGCGTCCTGGTCGAACCGGACGTAGCCCGCGAGCTGCCGCTCACCGGTGCGGTCCTCGATCACCACGACGACGGCCTGGGCGACCGACGGGTGGGACACGAGGGCGGTCTCGATCTCGCCCAGCTCGACCCGCAGGCCGCGGATCTTGACCTGGCCGTCCATCCGGCCGAGGTAGACGATGTTGCCGTCCGGCAGCCGTTTGACCAGGTCGCCCGTCTTGTAGAGCCGCGCCTCCGGCTTGCCGCTGAACGGGTCCGGGATGTACCGCTGCTCGGTCAGCTCGGGCGCGTTCAGGTACCCGCGCGTGACGCCGGCACCGCCCATGTGCAGCTCACCGACCACGCCGACGGGCACCGGGTTGAGGTTCTTGTCCAGGACGTACGCCTGCTGGTTGGCGACCGGGAGACCGATCGGCGGCGGCAGCACCGAGCCGTCCAGCTCCGCGAACGTCGCGATGACGGTGTCCTCGGTCGGGCCGTACCCGTTGACGAACCGCAGGCCGGGGCGGAGCCAGGCGCGGACCAGCTCGGGCGACAGCGCCTCCCCCGCCGGCATGAGGACCTTCAGGTCGGGGAACTCCTGCCCGGTCAGCAGGTTCACCACGGCCGGCGGCAGCGACGCGAACGTCACCCGGCGGTCACGCATCAGCGCCGCCAGCTTCGGCGGCGACAGCAGCGTGTCCGTCGGCGCGAGCACGGCGCGGGCGCCGGACAGCAGCGTCACGAACATGTCCATCACGGACACGTCGAAGTTCAGCGACGCGAACTGCATGACGCGGTCCTCGGGGGTGACCGGCCAGTGCGCGATCATGCCCAGCGCGTGGTTGACGGCCTGGCGGTGCTCCACCATGACGCCCTTGGGGCGGCCCGTCGAACCGGAGGTGTAGATCACGTACGCGACGTTGGAGTCCTCGACCTCGGTGCCGGGGTTCGAGGAGTCCAGGGCGGAGATCGCGTCCCACTCCTGGTCGATCGGCACCATCGTCGCGCTCGTCTCGGGCACGCGCGGCACGGCGGCGGTGTCGGCGACGACGACGGGCATGGCCGCGTCCTTCACCATGTACGCCATCCGCTCGTCCGGCAGGGCCGGGTCCAGCGGGACGTACCCGCCGCCGGCCTTCATGATCCCCAGCAGCACGGCCAGGCGGCGCGGCGACGGCGCCATGCTGACGCCGACCAGCACCTCCGGGCCCACGCCGAGGTCGCGCAGCCGCCGCGCGATCCGGTTGGCGTCCGCGTTGAGGCCGGCGTACGTGACGGAGGCGCCGTCCATCTCGGCGGCGACGCCGTCCGGGGTACGCGCGGCCTGCGCCTCGAACCGCTCGTGGAGGCACCCCTGCGCGAGCTCCCTGGCGGTGTCGTTCCACTCGACCAGCTCGCGGTTCAGCTCGGCCGCGGAGAGCAGCGGCAGCTCCGAGAGCTTGCGGGACGGGTCCTCGACGATGCCCGTGAGCAGCACCTGGAGGTTGCCGAGCAGCCGGCGGATCGTCTCGACGTCGAACAGCGCCGTGGCGTACGACAGCTCCATCCACAGCTCGTCCGCGTGGACCTCGGCGAGGAAGCTCAGGTCGAACTTGGCGGCCGGCAGGTCGAACTTCTCGACCTCGATCCTCAGGCCAGCCGCGCCGGTCTCCTCGATCGGCTCGGCCAGGGTCATCGCGACCTGGAAGACGGGGGCGCGGCCGGGGTCGCGCTCGACGTTCAGCTCCTCGACGAGCTTGGCGAACGGCAGGTCCTGGTGGGCGTACGCGCCGACGGTGGTCTCGCGTACCCGGGCGAGCACGTCGGTGAACGACGGGTCGCCCGACAGGTCGGTGCGCATGGCGAGCGTGTTGACCAGGAACCCGATCAGCGGCGCCAGCTTGGCGCGGCCGCGGTTCGCGGTCACGCTGCCGACGACGATGTCGTCCTGGCCGGTGTAGCGGTGCAGGAGCGTCTGCAGGGCGGCCAGCATCGTCACGAACAGCGTCGTGCCCTCGCGGCGGCTCAGCTCGCGCAGGCCGCGCAGGACGTCGTCGCCCATGTTCAGCCACTCGACGCCGCCCTCGAAGGTGTCCAGGGTCGGGCGCGGGCGGTCCGTGGGCATCTGGAGGGTCTGGAAGCCCTCCAGGTTCTCCTTCCAGAACTCCACGAGCTCCTTGGGCGGGTCCGAGAGGCGCTCCCGCTCCCAGATCGCGTAGTCCGCGAACTGCACGGGCAGCTCGGCCAGCCCGGACGGCTCGCCGCTCACCTCCGCGCCGTACAGCGCCATGACCTCCTGCAGGAGCACGCCGATCGACCAGCCGTCGAACACGACGTGGTGCACGACGAGCACCAGCACGTGCGTCTCGGGCGCGATCCGCACCAGGTGCGAGCGGAACAGCGGGCCCTCGGCGAGGACGAACGGCTTCAGCGCCTCCTCGGCCGCCAGCTCGCGCATCCGCTTCTCCGGCTCCGGGGCGTCCGAGACGTCGACCTCGACCAGGTCGGCACCGGACGGCTCGTCGACGACCTGGAACGGGCGGCCGTCCGGGCCGGCGACGAGGCGGGTCCGCAGCGCCTCGTGCCGCGCGACGATGCCGTCGAGGGCACGCCGCATCGCTCCGGCGTCGAGGGCTCCGCGCAGCCAGAGACCCGCGGGGATGTTGTAGGTCGGCTCGCCGGGCGCGAACCGGTCCATGAACCAGAGCTGCTCCTGGCCGAAGGACAGCGGCAGGTCCTTCATGCCCTCCGGACGCCGGACGATGCCCCCTGGCGCCTCTCCACGGCCCTTGCGCAGCCGTGCGATCAGCAACTCTCGCTGTGCATCCGACAACATCCCTGCTTCTCCGTCCTGTCTGTAACGCGAGGAGCCCTACTCGGAGGGCGTCATGAGGTGACCGTCTCCGAGCCCCGCGAGCTCGTCCGCGCCGAGATCGGCGTCTTCCAGTCCGTGCTCGGCCAGCAGCAGCTCGGTGAGCTGCCGGGGCGTGTGCGCGAGGAAGATGGACGCGAGGTTCAGGTCGACGGCGAGGTCGTCGCGCAGCCCGGTGATGAGCTGCATGGCCTGGAGCGAGTTCCCGCCCAGGTCGAAGAAGCCGTCGTCGATGCCGACGCGGTCGAGGCCGAGCAGCCGGCCGTACATGTCGGCGAGCACGGTCTCGATCACCGTGCGCGGCGCGACGTACGCCGTGGTCTCCGCGGCCGAGTCCGGCGCCGGCAGCGCGCCCTTGTCGATCTTGCCGTTGGTGTTGAGCGGGAACTCCGCCACCTTCAGGAGGTACGTCGGGACCATGTACGCGGGCATCCGCTGCGCGAGGTGCTGGCGCAGGTCGGCGACGCTGACCTCGGGGACGTCCGGGTCGAAGCGGACGTACCCGGTGAGCTGCCGCTCCCCCGACCGGTCCTCGGCGACCACGACGACCGCCTGGGCGACCGACGGGTGCGACACGAGGCCGGTCTCGATCTCGCCCAGCTCCACGCGCAGGCCGCGGATCTTGACCTGCCCGTCGATGCGGCCGAGGAAGACCAGGTTGCCGTCCGGCATCCGGCGTACGAGGTCGCCGGTCTTGTAGAGACGGCCGCCGGGCCGGAACGGGTCCGGGATGAAGCGCTGCTCGGTCAGCTCCGGCGAGTTCAGGTACCCGCGCGTCACACCCGCGCCGCCCACGTGCAGCTCACCGGCGACGCCGACCGGCACCGGGTTCAGGTGCGCGTCCAGCACGTACGCCTGGTAGTTCGGCTTCGGGCGGCCGATCGGCGGCGGGAACATCGTCCCGTCGATCCTGCTGAACGTCGCGCCGATCGCGGCCTCGGTCGGGCCGTAGCCGTTGTAGAACTCAAGGCCGGGCCGCAGCCACTTGCGCACCAGCTCGCCGGACAGCTCCTCACCCGCCGACAGGACGATCCGCAGGTCGGGGAACTCCTGGCCGCTCAGCAGGTTCACGACCGCCGGCGGCAGGCAGGAGAACGTGACGGCGCTGTCGCGCATCAGCCCGGCGAGCCTCGGCGGGGACGACAGGGTGTCCTTGGTCGCCAGGACGGCGCGGGCGCCGGACAGCAGCGTCATGAACATGTCCATCACGGACACGTCGAAGTTCAGCGACGCGAACTGGAGCACCCGGTCCTCGGGCCCGATCTTCCAGTGACCGATCATGCCGACCAGGAAGTTGAACGCGTGGCGGTGCTCCACCATGACGCCCTTGGGACGGCCCGTGGATCCCGACGTGTAGATCACGTACGCCAGGTCGGCGTCCTTGACCTCGAAGCCGGGGTTCGCGCCGTCGAGGGCGGAGATCTCGTCCCGCTGCCGGTCGACGCTCACGAGGCGCGCGCCGGTGTCCGGGAGAGACGCCTCGGTGGCGTCCTCGGCGACGATCACCGGCATCGCGGTGTCCTCGATCATGAACGACAGCCGGTCGCCCGGCAGCGCCGGGTCCAGCGGCACGTAGCCGCCGCCCGCCTTCATGATGCCCAGCAGCACGGACAGGCGACGCGGCGACGGGGCCATGCTGACTCCGACCAGCACGTCACGGCCGACGCCCAGGTCGCGCAGGTGACGCGCGATCCGGTTCGCGTCCGCGTTCAGCTCCGCGTACGTCACGGTCTCGCCGTCCAGCTCGGCGGCGACGCCGTCCGGGGTCCGCTCGGCCTGCTGCTCGAAGCCCTCGTGGATGCACATCCGCGGGAACTCCACCGCGGTGTCGTTCCACTCCACCAGCTCGCGAGCCATCTCCGCCGCCGACAGCACCGGCAGCTCCGACAGCCGCCGCGACGGGTCCTTCGCGGCACCGTCCAGGAGCACCCGCAGGTGCCCGAGCATGCGGCGTACGGTCTCGACGTCGAACAGCGCGGTCGCGTACGACAGCTCCACCCACAGCTCGCCCGCGCGCGACTCGGCGAGGAAGCTCAGGTCGAACTTGGAGACGAGCAGGTCGATCTTCTCGATCCGCATCGTCACGTCCGCGGCGGCGACCGCCTCGACCGGCTCGGCGAGCGTCATCCCGACCTGGAAGACGGGGGCGCGGCCGGGGTCGCGCTCGACGCGCAGCTCCTCGACCAGCTTGGCGAACGGCACGTCCTGGTGCGCGTACGCGCCGACCGTGACGTCGCGGACGCGGCGGAGCAGCTCGGCGAAGGTGGGGTCGCCGGACAGGTCCGTGCGGATGGCGAGCGTGTTGACGAGGAAGCCGATGAGCGGCTCCAGCTCGGCGCGGTCGCGGTTCGCGCTGACCGTGCCGACCACGATGTCGTCCTGGCCGGTGTAGCGCTGGAGCAGCGCCTGCAGGGCCGCGAGCATCGTCACGTACAGGGTCGTGCCCTCGCGGCGGCTCAGGGCCTTCAGGCCGTCCAGCACCTCGCGGCCCATGTTCAGCCACTCGACGCCGCCGTCGAAGCTGTCGAGCCTCGGGCGCGGCCGGTCGGTCGGCATCTGGAGGGTCGGGAAGTCCTTCAGCGTCTCCTGCCAGTACGCGATGAGGTCCGCCGGCGGGCCGGAGAGACGCTCGCGCTCCCAGATCGCGTAGTCGGCGAACTGCACGGGCAGCTCGGCCAGGCCGGACGGATCGCCGGTGACCTCGGCCTCGTACAGGGCGCCCAGCTCGCGCAGCATCACGCCGACGGACCAGCCGTCGAAGACGGCGTGGTGCACGACCACGACGAGCGCGTGCTCCTCGGGCGCCAGGCGTACGAGGTGGGTGCGGAACAGCGGGCCCGCAGACAGCGAGAACGGCCGCGCCGCCTCCTCGGCGCACAGCGCGCGCAGGCGGGTCTCGCGCTCGGCGGGCGCCAGGCCCGCCAGGTCGACGTCGACGATGGCGGCGCCGGCGGGCTCGTCGATCGCCTGGTACGGGCGGCCGTCCGCGTCGGCGACGAGCCGGGTCCGCAGCGCCTCGTGCCGCGCGACCAGGCCGTCCAGCGCGCGGTGCAGCGCGGCGCCGTCGAGCGGGCCGTCGAGGCGCACGGCGTTGGGGATGTTGTACGTCGGCAGGCCCGGGGCGAACCGGTCGATGAACCACATCTGTTCCTGGCCGAAGGACAGCGGGAGCACCTTCGTCTCCGCCGCCCGCCGTACGACGCCGGTCTGCGTCTCGCCGGAGCCGCGCTGGAGCTCCTCGCCGAGGCCGGCGTCCTCGATGCCGTGCTCCTCGCAGAGCAGCACGGTGAGCTGGCGCGGCGTGGGCGCGAGGAAGACCGACGCGACGTTGAGGTCGACGGCGAGGTCGTCGCGCAGCCCGGTGATGAGCTGCATGGCCTGGAGCGAGTTCCCGCCCAGGTCGAAGAAGCCGTCGTCGATGCCGACGCGCTCGTGTCCCAGGAGGCGGGCGTACGTGTCGGCGAGCACGGTCTCGACGAGCGTGCGCGGCGCGACGTACTTCGCGGCCTCCACGGCGGCGTCCGGGGCCGGCAGCGCGGTCTTGTCGATCTTGCCGTTCGTGGTGAGCGGGAAGACCTCCAGCACCTGAAGGTAGGTCGGCACCATGTACGCGGGGAGCCGCTGCGCGAGGTGCTGGCGCAGGTCGGCGACGCTGACCTGCGGGAGGTCCGGGTCGAAGCGGACGTACCCGGTGAGCTGCTTCTCGCCCGACCGGTCCGCGGCCACGACCACGACGGCCTGCGCGACGGCCGGGTGGGAGACCAGGCTCGTCTCGATCTCGCCCAGCTCGACCCGGAGGCCGCGGATCTTGACCTGCCCGTCGATGCGGCCGAGGAAGACGAGGGTGCCGTCCGGGTTCCGGCGTACGAGGTCGCCGGTCTTGTAGAGGCGACCGCCGGGCCGGAAGGGGTCCGGGATGAAGCGCTGCTCGGTCAGCTCGGGCGAGTTCAGGTAGCCGCGCGTGACGCCCGCGCCGCCGACGTGCAGCTCGCCCGCGACGCCGACCGGCACCGGGTTGAGGTGGCGGTCGAGGACGTACGCCTGGTAGTTGGGCTTCGGGCGGCCGATCGGCGGCGGGAACGTCGTGCCGTCGATCTTGCTGAAGGTGGAGCCGATCGCGGCTTCCGTCGGGCCGTAGCCGTTGTAGAACTCCAGGCCGGGGCGCAGCCACTTGCGCACCAGCTCGCCGGACAGCTCCTCACCGGCCGACAGGACGATCCGCAGGTCGGGGAAGTCCTGGCCGCTCAGCAGGTTCACGACCGCCGGCGGCAGGCAGGAGAACGTGACGCCACGGTCGCGCATCAGGTCCGCGAGGCGTCCGGGCGACAGCAGCACGTCGGAGCGGGCCAGGACCGCACGCGCGCCCGACAGCAGCGTCATGAACATGTCCATCACGGACACGTCGAAGTTCAGCGACGCGAACTGGAGCACCCGGTCCTCGGGGCCGATCCGCCAGTGGCCGATCATGCCGATGATGAAGTTGAACGCGTGCCGGTGCTCCACCATGACGCCCTTGGGGCGGCCCGTGGAGCCGGAGGTGTAGATCACGTACGCGAGGTTGGAGTTCTTCACCTCGAAGCCGGGATCGCCGTCCTCCAGGGTGGAGATCCGCTCCCACTCCTGGTCCAGGCGCACCATCCGGGCGTCCGTCTCGGGCAGGCCCGGCTCGGTGGCGTCCTCGGCGACGATCACCGGCATCGCGGTGTCCTCGATCATGAACGACAGCCGGTCACCGGGCAGCGCCGGGTCCAGCGGCACATAACCGCCGCCCGCCTTCATGATGCCCAGCAGCACGGACAGACGGCGCGGCGACGGCGCCATGCTCACGCCGACGAGGGTCTCCTGGCCGACGCCGAGGTCACGCAGGTGGCGCGCGATCCGGTTCGCGTCCGCGTTCAGCTCCGCGTACGTCACGGTCTCGTCGCCGAGCTCGGCCGCGACGCCGTCCGGGGTCTGCTCCACCTGCAGCTCGAAACGCTCGTGGATGCACATCTGCGGGAACTCCACCGCCGTGTCGTTCCACTCCACCAGCTCGCGAGCCATCTCCGCCGCCGACAGCACCGGCAGCTCCGACAGCCGCCGGGAGGAGTCCTCGGCCACTCCGTTCAGGAGCACCTGGAGGTTGCCCAGCAGGCGGCGGGCGGTCCCGGCGTCGAAGAGCGCGGTGGCGTACGACAGCTCGACGTGCAGCTCGCCGGAGCGAACCTCGGCGAAGAAGTCCAGGTCGACGCGGTTGGCGACGAGGTCGATCCGGTCGAGCCGCGCCGAGACGTCCGCGGCGGTGTGCTCCTCGGCCTCCTCGGTGAGGGTCAGCGCGACCTGGTAGACGGGCGGACGGCCGGTGTCGCGCTCGACGCGCAGCTCCTCGACCATCTTGGCGAACGGCAGGTCCTGGTGGGCGTACGCGGCGTCCGTCGTCGCGTGGACCTGGGCCAGCAGCTCCGTGAACACGGGGTCGCCGGACAGGTCCGTGCGGACCGGCAGCGTGCTCGCCAGCGCGCCGATCAGCGGGGCGCGTTCGGGCCGGTCGCGGTTCGGGCTCGCGACGCCGGTCACGATGTCGTCCTGGCCCGTGTAGCGCTGCATCAGCGTCTGGAGGGCGGCGAGCAGCGTCGCGTGCGTCGTGGCGCCTTCGCGTTCGCCCAGCGCGCGCAGGCCGTCGAGCACCTGCGCGCCGAGGTTCAGCCGCTCGACGCCGCCGACGTGGTCGGCGACGAGCGGGCGCGGCCGGTCGGTGGGCATCTGCAGGTTCGGGAAGCCGTCGAGGCGCTCGCGCCAGTACCCGGCCAGGTCCGCGAGGACGCCGCCCTGGAGCAGCTCGCGCTCGTGCCGCCCGTACTCGGAGAAGCGCATGGGCGGCTCGGCGAGCCCGGAGGACCCGCCGGTGACCTCGGCGCCGTACAGGGCGGTCAGGTCGCGGACGAGCACACCGGCGGAGCCGCGGTCGAAGACGACCGAGTGCGCGACGGCGAACAGCGCGTGCTCCCCGTCCGCCAGGCGCACCAGGTGCGCGCGGAACAGCGGCCCCTCGGCCAGGTCGAACGGCTTCGCGGACTCCTCGGCGGCCAGCGCGCGCAGACCCTCCTCAGGGTCCGCCGACGCCGACAGGTCGGCCTCGATCAGCGGCGCGCCCGAGGGCGCGTCGACGACCTGGAGCGGGCGCCCGTCGGCACCGCTCACGAGCCGCGTGCGCAGCGCGTCGTGCCGAGCGACCAGGGCGTCCAGGGCACGGCCCAGCGCCTTCGCGTCGAGCGGCCCGCGCAGCCGTACGGTCAGCGGGACGTTGTGCATCATCGGCAGGTCGGAGTGGAAGCGGTCGACGAACCACAGCTGCTCCTGGCCGAACGACGGCGAGAGCCCGGCCGTGTCACTCATGAGTTCTGTCCGTCCTTGAGAAGGCGGGCGGCGTCCGGGAGGTCGTCCTCGGCCTCGGGCGTGACCAGGGCCGGCCCCTCGGGCACCTCGGGCTGGACCTGCGGCTGCTCGGAGGCCGGGATCGCGGCGTCCTCGTCGGGACCCTCCGGCATCACCTTGAGCTTCATGACCGGCGAGAACAGGGTCCAGATGATCGGGAACGGGAAGGCGATCACGATGATCAGCAGCGCGGTGTGCAGGCCGAACTGCTGGCCGAGGAAGCCCGCGAGGAACGCGCCTGGAGGCGCCGTGCCGAGCAGCACGAGCCGGTAGCTGGCGTTCATGCGGCCGAGCAGCCGGTCCGGCGTGACGACCTGCCGCAGCGTGACGGTGTGCACGTTGTAGATCAGCACGCCGAAGCCGTAGATGAACTGGGTCGCGCACATCAGCGAGACGGACCAGAAGTCCGAGCCGGTCGGGATCAGGAACAGCAGCGGGAACAGCGTCGCCCCGCCGAGCGAGACCAGCATCGTGGGGCCGACGCCGAATCTCTTGCTGACCTTGTTGGCGTTCGCGGCGCCGATCCCGCCGCCCACGGCGGTGGCACCGATGACGATGCCGAGCTGGAACGGGCTGAGGCCCAGGCTGCGGACCGTGTACACGACCAGGATCGTGATGAACCCGGCCTGTACGAAGTTGAAGGTGCCGGACAGGCCCAGCAGCGACCGCAGGATCGGGCTGCCGTACACCGAGTGCAGGCCCTCCGCGATCGACTTGCGGACGGTCTGCTGGACGGCCGGCTGCTCCGGCTCGTCCTCACGCTTGCGGATCGTGATCAGGCCGACCGCCGAGCACAGGTACGAGACGGCGTCCGCGGCGAGCGTGACGGGCGCGGTGAGGATGCCGACGAGCGCGCCCGCGACGCCGGGACCGGCGACCATGGCGAGCGAGGTGCTGGTCTGGATCCGGCTGTTGCTGGCCGGGAGCATCTTGCGGCCGACGAGGCTCGGCATGTACGTCAGGACACCGACGTCGAAGACCACCGAGAAGATCCCGACGAGGATCGTGATCGTGTAGAGCAGCCACATCGACAGGAAGCCGAGCGCCGAGGAGATCGGCACCAGGGCGATGAGCACGGCGTTGCTCAGGCTGCACGCGATCAGGATCGGCCGGCGGCGCCTGCGGTCGAGCCACACCCCGGCGAACAGCGAGAAGATCACGATGGGGATGTTGCGCGACATGTTGAGCAGGCCGACCTGGAACACCGTCGCGTGCAGCGTCAGGATCGCGACGAGGGGCATCGCGAACATCGTGATCTGCGTACCGACCAGCGACACCGACTCCCCCGCCCAGAGCTTGAGGAAGTCGCGGTTCGCGAAGGGACTCCGCTTCGGCTCGGGCTCGGCCGGGATCTGGGTCTCTTCCTGTTGCTGAGCCGTCATGCGCGTGGTTCCTGCCGTTCGATCTGCGCTCGGTACGTGTCGAGGATCTGCGGACGCCGCGGCTTGAACTGCGAGGTGAGCAAGCCGTTCTCGACGCTGAATCGGGGGTTGGCGATGACGATCTTCCTGATCTGCTCGTCGTGGGCGAGGGCGGCGTTGGAGGCCGCGACGTGCTCGTGGATGGCCGCCTCGTCGGCGGGCTCGGCCGACGGCGACACGACGGCGACGAGATGGGTCTGCGACGGGCAGAACACCACGCACTCGTCGATCGCGGCGCTCGCCCGCAGGCGCTCCTCGATCGGGCGGACGATGACCTTCTTGCCGTTGTCCAGCACGATCACGTCGTCGGCGCGGCCGAGGATGAACAGGAAGCCGTCCTCGTCGATGTGGCCGAGGTCGCCGGTGCGGACGACGCCGTCCGCGACGAACACCCGCTCGGAGTCGCCGGGCGCGGCGTAGGCGTACCGCCGGTTCACCGGGTACTCGCTGTGGATGCTGATCACGCCGTCCTCGTCGAAGACCACCTTCTTGCCGGGCAGCACCTGCCCGACGCTGCCCTCACGGTGCGCGCCCGGGTGGTTCTTGGCGACGATGCAGGTCTCGTTCAGGCCGTAGCCCTCGAAGATCGGCAGGCCGGCGGCGTCGAAGAACTCCAGCATCTGGGTGCGGGCCGGCGCGGAGCCGGTCCACAGGTACCGGACGCGGTCGCCGAACAGCTTGGCCGCGGCGGCGCGTACGGCCTCGTCCTCGGGAGCGGCGGAACGTCTCGCCTGGCCCTCGATGTGCTTCTTGGCGGTCTCGTAGAAGGCCGGCACGCCCATCACGACCGTCGGCCGCGCCTGGCGCAGCGCGGGCAGCGCGGTCTCGTACGTGCTGACCGTGACGTCGTGGCCGTAGTGGAGCGCCGAGTAGATCCAGTACCGCTGCTGGATCAGCGACAGCGGCAGGAAGAGGAACAGGTTGTCGTCCGCGCCGTGGCCGAACATGCCCTGCACGGCGGTGATCGACGCGTCGATGCTGCCGGCGGTGGCGCCGAGCCCCTTGGGCTCGCCGGTGCTGCCGGACGTGAACTTGATCGTCGTGACGTCGCCGGCGCCCCAGTCGGCGGGCGGGAGCTCGCCGCCCGTGTCGGTCTCGTCGAGCAGCTTGCCGACATCGCCGATCGGCCGGATGCCCGGGTCGTCGTACGGGCGGTCGGTGAACAGCGTCGCCAGGCCGTACCGCTCCAGCAGCGCGCCCTCGGGCGCGAACTTGCCGGGCTCGAACCCTGCCGTCACGGCCTTCAGGCGCAGCGCCGCGAGGTCGAGCAGCACCCATTCCAGGCAGTTCGCGGCCAGAATGCCGATCCGGTCGCCGGGGCCGATGCCGAGGTCGCTCAGCCGGCGGGCCAAGCGCCCGGCGGACTCGTGCAGCTCGGCCAGGTCCAGCGAGCGGCTGCCGTCGAGCCGCATGAAGGAGATGCGGTGGCCGGGGGCCGGCCGCCGGTTCGCGACATGCCGGATCACATCATCGGGGTGGAACTCGCTCACCGTGCGCTCCTCGCGGCGTCGACGCAGCCCGCCATCGCCCGTACGGTCTGCACCTCGTAGAGGCGGTCGAGCGTGATGCTCACACCGAACCTCTTACGGACGCCGGTCAGGATGCGGGCCGCGGCCAGGGAGTCGCCGCCCAGCTCGTAGAAGTCGCCGTCCAGGGCGATCGCGGCCTCGTCCACGTGCAGGATCGAGGCCCACAGCCCGGCGACCTCCTTCTCGGTCTCGGTGGCGGGGCCGCTCGTCGGGGCGCCGCCGGTCGCCGGCGTGCCGGCGGGTGCCGTGGCGGCGGTCAGCCGGCCGCGGTCGACCTTGCCGTTCTTCGTCAGCGGCAGGCTCTCGTGCCAGACGTACACCGACGGCGTCATGTACTCCGGCAGGTACTCGCGCAGCGCCTGCCGGATCGCCTCGTCGGCCGTACGCTCCGTACCGGCCGCGGCGAGGTGGGCGACGAGCCGGTCTCCGCGTGAGCCGGCCTGGCGTACGACGACGGCCTGCTTGACCGTGTCGATGGCGACGAGCCGGGTCTCGACCTCGCCGGCCTCGATGCGGTAGCCGTTCATCTTGATCTGGAAGTCGCCGCGCCCCTGGATGGCGATGTCGCCGTCCGGAAGGTAACGGCCGAGGTCACCGGTGCGGTACAGCCGCTCGCCGCGAACCTCGTCGTGGAAGAACCGCTCGGTCGTGCGCGCGTCGTCGCCCCAGTACCCGCGGGCGAGACCGGTGCCGGCCGCGCAGATCTCGCCGGTGATCCAGTCAGGGGTCTCCTGGCCGGCGCCGTCGAGGATGTAGGTGCGGTTGTTGGCGTTCGGGCGGCCGTACGGGATCGACTCCTTGCCGTCCGCGCCGTCCTCGGGGCGTATCGGGTGGGAGATGTTCCAGATGGTCGTCTCGGTCGGGCCGCCGAGGGAGATCAGCGTGAGATCGCCCTTCAGGAGCCGCAGCTGCGCGGGCAGCGTCGGCGGGATCCGGTCGCCGCTCATCATCACCAGGCGCAGCGCCGGCGGCGGGCCGTCGGTGACCGCCTGGTCGTGCATCAGCGCGACGATGGCGGGCACGGAGTTCCAGACGGTGACCCCGGCCTGGGCGCACAGCTCCAGCCAGTGCGCGGGGTCGGCGGCCCTGTCGTGATCGGGCAGCACGACCGCCGCGCCCGCGGACAGGGCGCCGAACACGTCGTACACCGACAGGTCGAAGTTGAACGCGCTGATGCCGAAGAACCGGTCGTCCTCGCCGACGGCGAAGCGCGCGTTGCAGTCGGCCACGACGTTCGCCACGCTGCGGTGGCTGACCATCACGCCCTTGGGCTCCCCGGTCGTGCCGGAGGTGTAGAGGACGTAGGCGAGGTCGTCGGGCTCGGCGCCGTCCGGCGCGGCGTACGCGGGCGCCTCGGTGCCCTCCTCGGGGCTCGACGCGTCGAGCACGAGGGTGTCGCCGTCCTCCTCCGCCGCGACGTTGGTCAGCACGCTGCGCACCCGGCCGTCGGCCAGCATGTAGCGGCGGCGCTCGGCGGGCAGCCCGGCGTCGATCGGCAGGTACGCCGCGCCGGCCATCACGGTGGCGAGGATGCCGACGATCTGCTCCGGTCCCCTGGTCATGACCAGGCCGACGAGCTCGTCGCGCCCGGTGCCGCGCTCGCGCAGCCAGGCCGCGGCCCGGCGCGCGCGCCGGGACAGCTCGGCGTAGCTCATCGTCGCGCCGCCGGTGATGATCGCGGGCGCGTCCGGTGTGCGTTCGGCCTGGTCGAGGAAGGGCTCCTGGAGCTGCCACTCCGGGAGCGCCGTCTCGGTGTCGTTCGCAGCGCGCCGGCGGGCCTTCTGGTCCGCGGGCATCAGGTCGAAGGTCGTCGCCGACCACGCCGGCTCGCCGAGGAGGGAGTCGAGCAGGGCCTGGTAGCCCGCGACCATCGCCTCGATCATGCCTTCGGGGAAGAGACCGTTCACCTCGTCGAACTGGACGATCACTCCGCCGTGCTGCTCGAAGGCGAAGCCGTTGAGCCACAGCTGCGGCGTCTGGCTGGAGGTGTACACCTCGGGGCCGAACAGCTCCAGCGTCGAGCCGTCGAGGTCGCCCTGGACGTAGCCGACCGCGCTGTTGAACGTGTACGGCATGCGGGCCTCGCCCGCGCCCTGGCGGCGGCCCAGCTCCCGCAGCACCTCGATGCCGGAGAAGTGCCGGTTGTCGATGTCACGCCGAAGCTGCGCCTGCAGGGCGCGCGCCCGGTCCTCGAACGTCGACTTCCGGTCGAGCTCGATCTCCACCAGCATCGTCTCGGAGAAGTTGCCGATCGCGTCGAACATGCGCGGGTGGATCGGCGGCCGGTTGGCGAGCGTCGTCGTCAGCGTGAAGCGGTCGCCGGCGCCCCAGCGGGCGAGCGTCTCGGCGTACGCGGCGAGCAGCAGCCCGGTCGGGGTGAGCCCGGCGCCGGACGCGCGCTCCTTCAGCGCGGTCCACGACGGGGCGTCCAGGGTCGCGGTGTGCTGGGTGAAGCGCGGCGTGGTGATCGATGACGGGCTGCTCCGCAGCGGCAGGTCCGGGTGCGGCGCGAGGTCGTCGAGCCGCTTGAACCAGTACGTGCGGGACCGCTCGGCCGGCGCGCGCGTGCGCCCCTTCTCCAGGGCCGCGATGTAGGCCTCGAAGGACGCCTCCTCCGGCAGGTCGCCGGGGAGCTCGCCGTACGCGGACCACCAGTCGCGGAAGAACAGGAACATGCTGATGGCGTCCATGACCAGGCCGTCGTGGCCGACGTGGAGCACCATGCGGTCGTCGGCCAGGAGCGTCACGTCCACGGCCATCAGCGGCGCGCGGTCGGCGGGCAGCACCCGGTGCGACCACTCCTCGCGGAGCGCGAGCCTGCGCTCCTCCCGCACGGCCTCGGTCTCACCGCGCAGGTCCAGACGGCCGATCCGTACGTCGACGGACTCCTCCTCGACCTGGCGGCCGTCGGCGGTGAACCGCGTACGCAGCATGCCGTGCCGCTGGACGACGGAGCGCAGCGCCGCCTCCAGCCGGTCGAGATCCCAGACGCCCTCGATCTCGTGGTAGATGTGGCTCGCGACGTTGCCCATCTGGATGGCCTCGCCGCGGCCGATCAGGTAGCCGCGCTGGAGCAGCGTCAGGCCGAAGCCCTCCGGCTCGGCCGGCGCCGTCAGGTGGGCGATCAGCTCGGCCTTGACCGCCTTGATCTGCCCGACGAGCGCGGCGTCGATCCGCTCCTTGGGGCCCTGCAGGCGCAGGTTGTCCCCGTCGGCCGTGATGGTGAGACCGCGCGACTCGATCTCGCGCAGTACCGCTTCGTGGCTCACGCCGGTGCCACCTCGGCCAGCTCCGCGACGGCCTCGGGCGCCATGCCGCTCGCGATGAACGCGGCCAGCTCGCCGATGGTCCGGTCGCCGAGCAGGTCCTCGACCGTGACGTCGGCGCCGGTCTCCTCAAGGATCTTGTACTGGAGCACGATGCACTGGAGCGACTCCATGCCCAGCTCGACGAGCCGCTTGCCGTGGATCGGCTCGGCGCCCTCGATGCTCAGCGCCTCGCGTACGCGGCCGCTGAGCCACGGCGCGAGCGGCGAGACGTCTTCGGCGGCCGGCTCGGGCTGCTCGCCGAAGAACACCTGCCGGGCGAGGTCGACGCGCGTGCCGGGCGTCACGAGCGTGACGATCCGCGGCCACTCCGACGGCGCGGGCGAGCCGAGCGCGGCGGCGAGACGGCCCGCGAACCTCGGCATCACCGGAGCGGCGCCCTGCGCGAGGAGTTTCGCGGCGGCGAGCTCCAGCGCGATGGCGGTGCGCGTCTCCTTCGTCCAGGTCTCGATCTGCGCCGTGTCGCTCTCGCGCCGGGAGAAGGAGGTGACGTCCTCGACGATGCCGTTCAGCGCCTCGGCGGCCTGGTTCAGCGAGAAGCCGTCCTGGCCGAGGCTGCCGGTCAGCGCGGTGAGGCGCGAGCCGAGCCGGGACAGGAAGGCGGTGTGCTCCGGGGTCCAGTTGCCGGCGTCCGGGGCGATGCCGCCGTAGTTCTTCTCCACGCGCGCGCCGAGGTCGTTCAGCCAGCGCTGCCAGCCACCGACGAGCGTGTCCCGCACCGTCGTGTCGTACTCGGCGGTCGTGAAGTTGGTACGGCGGCCCTCGGGGCGCGTGCGCGCGAGGTGGAAGCGCACCGCGTCGACGCTGTGCGGGCCGAGGACGTCCTTGCCCCACACCGCGTGGCGGCGGCTGGTGGAGAACTTGCTGCTGTCCAGCTCGTAGAACTCGTTGACGTGGTAGTCGATGTCCGGCGCCCAGTCCGGGTAGGCGAGCTTGTACAGGGCCGGGATGAACATCGAGTGGTAGAAGGTGTTGTCGTAGCCGAGGAAGTGCACGATCTTCCAGTCGGCCTGCGGCGCGTCGGCGCGCCAGTCCTCACCGATCTTGGCGCCGAGCTTCTGGATGTTGTGCAGGAAGTTGAAGCCGAGGTCCAGCCAGACCCAGATGACCTGGCCCTCGGGCGCGTCCGCCTCGGTGGGCGTCACGCCCCACTCGGCCGGGTGGGTGAGCGCCATGTCGAGCCGTTCGCGGCGCAGGACCCGGTGGGCCAGCTCCCGCATACGGGACGGCACGCGGCCCAGGTGGTGGTGCTCGGTGATCTCGTCGCGCAGCTCGTGCAGCGGCAGCATGTACCGGGTGATCGTGCCCTGGCGGGTCTCGTTGCCCGTCACGCTCGCGCTGGAGCCGACCAGGTCGAAGCAGAAGTTCGGCTCGCCGCACTCCTCGCAGATGTTGCCGCCGGCCGGGGCGTCGCACGTCGGGCAGCGCCCGGACACGTACGGCTCGTAGAGGTACTGGCCGGTCTCGGCGTCGAACACCGCCGGGGCCTCGCGCGGGGCGACCTTGCCGGAGGCGTGGACGCGCGAGAAGTAGTTCTGCAGGTCCCGCGTGTAGTTCTCGTCGACGCTGGTCCGCCCGAACTGGTGGATCTCGATGTCCATCATCTCGAGCGTCTTGCGGATCTCGGCGCTGTAGTGCGCGGCGGTCTCCGCGGGCTCGCGGCCCTCGCGGCGCGCGCACTCGGCGACGTAGCTCTGGAAGTCGTCCGTCGCGGCCAGGTGCCAGGCGCGTACGCCGTTCATGCGCTGGAACCGCACGAACGCGTCGGTGGCGAGGTACGGCCCGGACAGGTGGCCGAGGTGAAGGTCGCCGTTGGGCGTCGGCGGCGTCGAGAAGGCGAAGACCGGGCGCTCGTCGAAGCGGCGGCGGTCCGTCTCGACGGACTTGCGGGCCGCGGCGTCCGGGTTGCGCCAGTAGAAGGTGGTGAACAGCAGGTCGTCCTCGCCCGTGTTCTCCAGGAAGTGCGTCTCGAACGGCTCGAACTGGATCAGCGTGCCGGACGACACGGGACGCGTGTCACCGTCGACCGTCACCTCTCCGGTACCCGCGATGATCACGAAGGTCTCGATCTCATCGTGCTGGTGCGGGTCGGTCCTGCGGCCCGGAGGGACGCGGGCCCACGCGGCGCCGACGCCCACCTCCTCGACCGGGCCGAGCCCGATGTCGCTCAGGTCGATTCCGAACGCCTCGTACATCGCCCCGGCGTCGAAGGAACTGATGATCAACTGTGGCTCCATACATTCGAAGAGAGGTGAAGCAGGTCGGCCGCCTCCGACGCGATGGCCGGGGCGAGCCGGTAGCCGGACCCGTTCGCGGCGCCGGCGAACACGATCCGTCCCGCGTCGTCGAGCGCCCGTACGACGGGTTCGCGACCGGGACTGTAGGCGTCGCAGAAGACGCGGCCCGAGGTGCAGTGCTCGACCAGCCCGGGGGCGTAGCGGCGCAGGCAGTCGTGGGCGGCGGCGAGGTGCTCGGTGGAGAGTCCGTCCACCGGGGCGTCCGGGCCGACGTCCCACTCGGTGCAGGTGTAGCTGAACAGCCAGTGCCCTCGCTCCGCGAGGGGCAGCAGGAAGGCGTCCTCGTCCGGGAAGACGTAGACGTGGTCGTCCTCGGCCGGGGCCCGCTCGACGTGGAGGGCGACGATCCTCTTCATCCGGATGCCGAGCGGCGCGACCAGCGGCTGCCACACGGGCGAGGCGAGCCAGGGCCCGGGGGCCAGCACGACCTGGCCTGCCGTCAGCGTCTCGCCGGTGCCGAGACTCAGGGCGACGCCGTCGCCGGTGGCCTCGACGCCGGTGACGCGCACGCCCTCGCGTACGTCGACGTGCGGGCGCAGCCCGCGCACGACCGCCTGGGCGAGCGCGTACACGTCGGCGTACTGGCTGCCCTCCGCGGTCCACACGCCGGCGCCCGGCGGAACGACGACGGCCGGATTACGGACACGGTCCACGGGAGTTAGGGCCGCCTCGGCGAGGTGGACCTCACGGAGACGAGGAGCGCTCGCCTCCGCGGCCACGACGGTCATCCCCAGCGGGTGGATCGGCAGTGCCGGATCGGCCCGCAGGAGCTTGTCGTAGTACTCCTGGCTGTAGGCCGCCATGCGGCGTACGCGTTCGGTGCCACCACTCGGGACGTGCAGGCCTGCGGACCTGCGCGTCGCACCCGATCCGATCATGTCCTGGTCGAGAAGAGTGCTGGTAAGGCCCGGAGTTCTGGTCGCGATTTCGTTCGCGACCATGCATCCGAGTATGCCGGCGCCGACGATGGCGACGGACGGTGGTGGCACCCGGTCACGCTCCTTGTAGCTGGTCGGTCGTGGCCTTGACCGACCATTCGATGAAGGAGGCGAGTTGATTCTCAGTGCGGACGCCGCGCAGCCGGTCGAGGATCCGCTGGCTGCGCCACGCCACCAGGCTGAGGTTCGAGTCGGCCAGGCCGCGCTGCTGACGAGCCGCGTTCTGCAGGAAAATGTGATGGTCCGCGGGACCGTCCCAATGCACGGCGAAGCTCTGGTCGATCTTGTATTCGTCGCCCTCGCGTTCCATGCGGTGCTCGATCGGCTCGAGGAAGTCCATCCGCGCGGTACGGAATCCCGTCGCCCAGACGACCACGTCGAGTTCGACCGTGTGCTGCTTGGCGCTGTTCGACAGCGTCAGCCCCAAGGGGCCGTTCGGGTCACTCCCGGTGACCGCGGTGACGTTGCTGTTCGGGTACAACGCGATCAGATCGGGCGCGCCGTCGACGAACCGGTGGATATACGCGCGCTGATAGATCTGACGCAGAGTCGCTTCGGAGATCCCGTCGCTGCTGAGCAGATGATCATTATTGAACTTCTGCCGGGCGGCGGGCTCCAGTGCCGAGAGGTAATCCGAGTGGCACGGCATGTAGTAGTCGTTGGTGAACGGCGAGTCGTCCAGCGGCAGGTAGTTCGGCCGCCGCGAGATCCATGAGACGCGCCGCGGCAGCTGGTCCTTCGGCCGGGAGATCAGGTCGAGGAACGCCTCGGCGCCCGACTGGCCGCCTCCGACCACGCCCACCCTCAGGCCGGCGAGGTTCTTCGCCTTGGGGAGGAAGTCGCTCACGTGGAACTGGTTGGTGCCCAGCTCCGCCGGCGCCACCGGCGGGATCCACGGTTGGCTGCCCACCGCGACGGACAGGTGATCCGCCGTAATGGTGGCCGTCGCCGTCTTGATCCGGAAGACGTCGTCGAAGTCGACCGACTGTACTTCCTGGTCGAAGACGATGTTGGGGTTCTTCTGGCTGGCCCATTCGAGGTAGTTGCGGAACTCCTGCCGGGGCACCGCGTCGAACTGCGCGTTCAGGAAGTGGTGGATGCGTCCCTGAGCGTGCAGATAGGCCAGAAAGGAGAACGCGTTGGTCGGGTCCGACAGGCTCACGAGGTCCTTGAGCATCGAGACCTGGAGCGTCGCCCCAGGTATCTGCTGACCGTCGTGCCAGCCGAAACTCCCTCTCCGCTCCAAGAAGAGATTAGTAATCTCGGAATGGCCGTACATCAGCGAGGCAAGGCTTAGATTCGCCGGGCCAACGCCGATGCCAACGCAGCGGTAATGCTGCGGCGTACGCGTGTTCGCTTCAAATCCCAATGTCGGATTCTACCTTTCGAGCGCTCTTCGAAAAGGCTCCCCTGGAAACACACACAATGCATCGGGCCGGTCACACGGCGCTCCCGGGACCAGTATTTATATTCCCCGTTTGTGCCAAGTCGGTACTTGACCCGAAGTCACGGTAGCCCTCGCCCGCATCGGTGTCAATGCACAAAATCGCACGAACACGCGGGGCTTGACCTGCACAAATATGCCAGCAAACAAATACCACCCGACGCCTCGGAGCGCCACCGTAGCCCCCACCCCGATAGCCCCGGGAGGTTAATCGGGAGCAGGGAATAGGAGTGGGGGCAACAAGGCCTGTCAGCACCCCTCCCAACAGGGGAAATGCACCTTTGCAAGAATGGATCAGCTTTGGAGTAACGGAAAGTGATCGTGATGCAACAATTCGCTGCTGTAACTATTTGATGCGAATAAGCGACCAAGAGTCACCGAAGTGCGGGAGGGGTACATGTGACCCACACCCGCCTTTACCTCGGGTGCGTCACGGAGCCGTTCCATTCCGCTGCGAACAGCGACCGGAACCCGGGGTTCCGGGCATGCCGTTCCGGCAGCGCACGGGCACGGAGAGCGCTCGCCGCACAGAAACCGAACAGTGACCAAGCCGAGACTCTCCGGAGGCCGAACCCCCGCCCGGCCACACCCGACTTCTCGCTGGTCGCCCGACATGTCCGTTTCCTTGACGCCGGGCGGCGGGCCCCGTTACGGTCCTGCGGACATGGGACGTCCTACAACCTCAGAAAGGTGAGGGCATGCTCGCGCTCAATCGCAGTTCGGTCCTTGTCACAGGGCTCGTGGCCCTGCTCGCGGCAGGGGCCGCCTCCGCCCCCGCGTACGCCGCGCACCACGGATGCGACTCGTCCACGCCGTACACGGCGGCCACCGAGGGGTACAGCGCGTTCCGGATCCCCGCGGTGATCGTCACGAGGCGAGGACACCTGCTGGCCTTCGCCGAGGGGCGTTCGACCGGCCTCGGGGACGCCGGGAACATCGACACGGTCGTGAAGCGGTCGACCGACGGCGGATGCACGTGGCAGGCGCTGAAGGTGGTGCAGGACAGCGGCGACAACACCTCCGGCAACCCCGCTCCGGTCGTGACGGACAGCGGGCGGATCGTGCTGCTCACCACGTACAACGCGGGCACGGCCACCGAGGCGCAGATCCTGCGCGGCCAGGTGCCGGCCGAGGACAGCCGCCGCGTGTTCACGCAGTACAGCGACGACGACGGCACCACCTGGTCGAAGCCGCACGAGATCACCGCGGACGCCAAGCTCGCCGGCTGGCGCTGGTACGCCACCGGCCCCGGCCACGCCGTGCGCGTCACCCACGGGCGCCACGCCGGGCGGCTCGTCGTCGCGGCGAACCACTCGATCGCGCCGCCGGCGGGGTCCACGGACAACGGCTCCGAGGCCAAGTACTACGGCGGCCACGACCTCTACAGCGACGACAACGGACGTACCTGGCACATCGGCTACGTGGACGACAACACCGACGGGGTCGTCAACGTCAACGAGTCGACCGCGACCGAGCTGCCCGACGGGCGCCTCTACTTCAACGCCCGCGACCAGAACGGCACCTCCGACGGCACCCGCGCCGACGCGTACAGCGTGGACGGGGGGAAGTCGCTTCAGCAGCCGTTCCGGCCGCAGCCCACACTCGCCGGGGCGGTCGTCGAGGGCAGTGTCCTCCAGCTCCAGGGCCGGCACGCGCCGCTCGTCTACTCCGGGCCCGCCGACCCGGCGACGCGCGCCACGATGACGCTCCGCGTCAGCCACGACCAGGGCGTCACCTGGACGCCGGCGCTGACGCTGTCGACGCTCCCGGCCGGCTACTCCGACCTGGTCCAGCTCGACGCGCACACCCTGGGCCTGCTGTACGAGACCGGCACCGCCGGGCCGTACGAGAAGATGACCTTCCAGCGGGTGCCGGTGCGGGACCTGCACTGACGTTCCCGATCGGCCCGCCCCGCGCGGGGCGGGCCGATCACGCTTTGCCGCGCAGGCGCGCCAGCCGGGAGCGGACGCCGTCGAAGTGGAAGCGCATCGCCGTGTCGGCGCCGGCGCGGTCGCCGTTGACGATGGCGGTGTAGATGTCGCGGTGCTTGCGCGCGACGTCCTCAGGGGTCTCGTCCGGGGTGTCCAGATCGTGCCTGAGCTGGTCGTACACTTCCCAGAACGCGCCGAGGAGCTGCCCCACCAGGGGGTTCTCCAGCGGCTGGTAGAGCAGGTCGTGGAAGAGGCGGTCGGTCTCGGGGACCACCGGGCCGGTGAGCGCCTCCTCCTCCATCTGCTCGATCACGGCGCGCACCGGGGACAGCGTCGTCTCCAGGTCGACCTCGGCGCCCAGATCGATCAGGCGCTGGGCGAGGCCGTTCTCGAGGATCTCGCGGATCTCGATGAGGTAGCCGAAGTGGTTGCGTTCGTCCTGCAGGGCGATGCGGCTGTGGAAGGCGAGCTCGTCGACCAGGCCGTTGAGCGACATGCGGCCGACGAACATCCCGAAGCCGTGCCTGATCTCGACGATGCCGACGGCCTGGAGCGCCTTGAGCGCCTCGCGTACGGAGTTGCGCCCGATGCCGAGGTCCTCCATGAGGACGGTCTCGGTCGGGAGCGGGTCTCCGGCGGTCAGGCCGCGCCGCACGATCATCTCCTTGACCGCCCGCTGCACCTCGACCGAGCGGGTCAGCCGGGGTACGGGAACCCGCTTGGCGGAGACGTCGGAAGCACTACCGGCGGAGTGATGATCATCGCGAAACGTCACGGACATCTCCTGGTCATTCGCTCTTGACCTTGCGGCGGGGTGGACCCTAATCTCCACGATAGCAGGACGTAGGACGTGGGATGTCTGATTTCCCCGGCCCAGAACAGCGTCCGCCGAAAGCATCATCTCCCAAGGAGGCACCGTGAGCGTTCCGGTTTCTCGGTCCGCGTTCAGCCGCCGCGACTTTCTGCGCTACAGCGCGACGGTGAGTGCCGCTGCGGCCATATCCGCCGCCTGCAGTGGCCCGGCGTCGACCAGTTCGTCGGGCGCCGGCGGGAACAAGGACCTGCTCACCGCGGTCATCGGCTATGGCAACGACCAGAGCTGGGACCCGACCATGACGGCGTCGGCGTTCTCGATGGCGGCCAACAACCACATCTACGAGGGCCTGGTCGACACCGACCTGATCACCCGCGCCCCGTACCCGGCGCTGGCCACCGCGCTGCCGTCCGACACGTCGGCGACGACGTGGAAGTTCACGCTGCGGCCCGGCGCCAAGTGGCACGACGGCCAGCCGGTGACCGTGGACGACGTGATCTTCACGTTCGACCGCATCCTCGACCCGAAGGCGGCGACACTGACGTCCTCCTTCTTCGCGCCCTGGTTGAAAGAGGTGCGCAAGTCGGGCACGGACGGCGTCGAGCTGGTCTTCAAGTACGCGTTCCCGGACGCGCTCCAGCGCCTCAGCATCGCCAAGATCATGCCGAAGCACGTCTTCGGCGCGCCGGGCGGCTGGGACGCCGCCAAGAACGGCAAGGCCGTGGGCTCGGGCCCGTACAAGCTGACCGCGCACCACCCGAAGTCCAACTCGACCTTCGAGGCGTTCGCGGACTACAACGGCCCGCGCAAGGCGGCCGTGAAGCAGATGAACTGGCTGTCCATCGTGGACGCCTCCGCGCGGGTCGCCAAGATCTCCGGCGGCGGCGCCGAGGCCCAGGTCGCGGACAACGTCCCGTACGCCAACATCGACCAGCTCAGCAAGAGCGGGCTGACCGTCGAGGGCGGCAAGGGCATGAACCACATGTTCCTGATGTTCAACACCAAGCAGAAGCCGTTCGACGACGTACGGGTCCGGCAGGCGCTGTTCTACGCGATCGACACCAAGAAGATGATCGACGTCGCGCTCAAGGGGCACGGCACGCCGGCGAGCAGCTTCCTCAACCCGCAGAACAAGGCGTACGCGCGGGCCAAGACCGTCTACGACTACGACCCGGCCAAGGCCAAGGCGCTGCTCGCGGCGGCCGGCGTGACGAACCTGTCGGTCACGCTGATGGCGGTCAACGTCAGCTGGGTCATGGACTGCCTGCCGACGATCGCCAACTCCTGGAACGCCGTCGGCATCAAGACGACCGTCGAGCCGCAGGACACCAGCGCGCTGTTCACCAAGATGGACCAGTCGCAGTCGTACCAGGTGGTCGCGGGCGCCTCGAACCCCAACCAGTTCGGCCTCGACGCCGACCTGATCACGCGGTACAACTTCACGTCCGGCGGCCTCTGGATGAAGTACACCAAGTGGGACACGACGTCCGACGCGAAGTCGCTGTTCGCGCAGATGGACAAGGCCGCGCAGGAGCCGGACGCGAGCAAGCGGCTGGACCTGACGCACGCGTACCTGGACCGGATCGCCGAGCAGGCCGTGCTCTACCCGGTGCTGCACACCGAGCTGATGACCGCGTGGAACCCCAAGAAGCTCACCGGCGTCCAGGCGCAGGCGTTCCCCGGTCTCGACCTGCTCCAGGCGAGGCGCGTGTGAGGTCCCCATGGCTGTGATCGCGCGGATGCTGGTGCGCCGCGTCCTCATCCTGGTCCCGCTCCTGCTCGGCGTCGTGCTGTTCGTCTTCGTGATCATGCGGTTCTCGGACAGCAAGCCGGAGTACGCCTACTTCCAGGGCGCCAACCCGACGGCCGCGCAGATCCACCAGTTCCAGGTGCAGAACGGCCTGCTGGACCCGCTGCCGGTGCGTTACGCGCGCTTCGTCGGCGACCTGGCACGCGGCGACATGGGCACGAGCGTGCTCACCAAGGCGCCGGTGCGGCAGTCGGTGTCCACGGCGCTGCCGCTGACGCTCCAGCTGACCTTCCTCGGCCTGATCGTCGCGGTCGTGCTGGCCGCCGTCTTCGGTGTCGTCGCGGCGATCTTCCGGGACCGCTGGCCGGACCAGGTGATCCGGCTGGTGTCGCTGGTCGGCGTCGCCGCGCCGCCGTTCTGGCTGGCGCTGCTGATGATCCAGTGGCTGGCGGTCGACCGGGGCTGGTTCCCGACCAGCGGGTACATCAACCCGGCGGACTCCTTCACGGGCTGGCTGCGGTCGATGACGCTGCCGGCGCTGTCCCTGTCGCTGCCCGTCGCCGCGTACCTGACCCGGATCATCCGAACGTCGATGGTCGAGGAGCTGGACCGGGACTACGTGCGCACGGCGATCGGCAGCGGCCTGCCGCCGATCGTCGTCGTGGGGCGGAACGTCCTGCGCAACGCGCTGATCAACCCGCTGACCGTGCTGGGCCTGCGGATCGGCTACCTGCTCGGCGGCGCCGTGGTCATCGAGACGATCTACTCCCTGCCCGGCATGGGACAGCTGATGATCACGGCGGTGCGCAACGGCGACCCCGCGGTCGTCCAGGGCGTCGTGCTGACGATCGCGACCGGCTTCGTGGTCGTCAACCTCGTCATCGACGTCCTCTACCTACTGGTCAACCCACGACTGAGGAGCGCGGGCTGATGCGCGGCGGACTCGCGAGGCGGCTCTCGGGCCGGCAAGGTCTCCCTCCGGCGGCTCGACACGGCCGCGTGGATCGCCCTCGGCGTCGTGGCCGTCGTCATCCTCGGCGCCGTGCTCGCGCCGCTGCTGGCGCCCCACTCCCCGTACACGCAGGAGGCCGACGGCGGCGGCCCGAGCCTCTCCCACCTGATGGGGCTCGACAGCGCCAACCGCGACATCTTCAGCCGCCTGCTGTACGGCGCGCGCTGGTCGCTGGTGATCGGGCTCGGCGCGACGGCGATCGCGCTCGTCGCGGGCGCGCTGATCGGCGCGGTCGCGGCGACCTCACGCCGATGGGCCGACGAGACGATCATGCGGATCCTGGACGTCGTGATGGCGTTCCCCGGCATCGCGCTCGCCGCGGTGCTGGTCGCGGTCTTCGGCGGCAGCATCCCGGTGCTCGTGCTGGCCATCGCGTTCCTGTACATGCCGTCGGTGGCCCGCGTGGTCCGCGCGAACGTCCTGGCGCAGTACGGCGAGGACTACGTCGCGGCCGAGCGCGTCATCGGGGCGCGCACCCCGCACATCCTGCTGCGGCACGTCGCGGTGAACTGCGCGGCGCCGGTGCTGGTGTTCTGCACGGTGATGGTGGCCGACGCGATCGTCTTCGAGGCGTCGCTGTCGTTCATCGGCGCCGGCGTACGGCCGCCGGACCCATCGTGGGGCAGCGTCATCGCCGACGGGCGGAACATGGTGCTGCTCGGCGGCTGGTGGGCGACGGTCTTCCCCGGGCTGCTGATCCTCATCACGGTGCTGGCGCTGAACGTCCTCGCCGAGGGCGTGTCCGACGCGTGGGCCGCGCCGGCCGAACGCCGCGCCGAGACCGTCGACCGTGACGAGCCGGACGGGGCCGCTCCTTCGGGCGAGGTCGTCGAGCTGACCGGCCTCGCCGAGGCCGCGCGGCGGCTGGCCGAACGCGCCCGGCCGCTCCCCTCGGGCGAGCCCATCCTCCAGGTACGCGACCTGACCATCGGCTTCGAGGGACGCCACAACGGCGTGGACATCGTCGACGGGATCTCCTTCGACGTACGGCCCGGCGAGGTGCTCGGCCTCGTCGGGGAGTCCGGCTGCGGCAAGTCCCTGACCGCGCTGACCATCATGGGCCTCGAACCCCGCGGCGCGCGCGTCGGCGGCACGATCGGCTTCGACGGCCGCGACCTGCTCACCCTGTCGCGCGCGGAGAAACGCCGGCTGCTCGGCCACGACATGGCGATGATCTACCAGGACGCCCTGTCGTCGCTGAACCCGGCGATGACCGTGAAGGCCCAGCTCAAGCAGGTCGTACGGCGCGGCGGCCGGCGCAGCCCGGCGGAGCTGCTCGACCTCGTCGGCCTCGACCCCGCGCGGACGCTCTCCTCCTACCCGCACGAACTGTCCGGCGGGCAGCGGCAGCGGGTGCTGATCGCGATGGCGCTGTCCCGCGAGCCCAAGCTCATCGTCGCGGACGAGCCCACGACGGCGCTGGACGTGACCGTGCAGGCGCAGGTGATCCAGTTGCTGCTGCGGCTGCGCGCGGAGCTGGACTTCGCCCTGATCCTCGTCTCCCACGACCTCGCGCTCGTCGCCGACGTCACCGACCGCGTCGCCGTGATGTACGGCGGGCAGATCGTCGAGACCGGCGTGACCGCCGACCTGATCGGCGCGCCCGCGCACCACTACGCGCGCGGCCTGCTGGGGTCGGTGCTGTCGCTGGAGTCCGGCGCCGAACGCCTCACCCAGATCCGCGGTGTGGTCCCCTCCCCCGCCGACCTCCCGCAGGGGTGCCGCTTCGCGAGCCGGTGCCCGATGGCGACGGAGATCTGCTGGGACACGGCGCCTCCCCTCGAAGCGGCGGCCGGCCACCATTCGGTGGCCTGCCACCATCCGCGCCGACCCGCTGCCGCTTCCGCCCCCGCTCCCGTGGAGGGACGATGACCACGCCTCTGGCCTCGCTCAGCGACGTCCACGTCGTGCACCGGGCGCGCTCCGGCGGGCTCTTCACCCGCGACCGCGTGTACGCGCTCACCGGCGCGGACCTGACCGTACGGGCGGGTGAGACCGTCGGCGTCGTCGGCGAGTCCGGCTGCGGCAAGTCCACCCTCGCCCGGGTGCTCGTCGGGCTGCAGAGGCCGACCTCGGGCACCGTGTCCTTCGAGGGGCAGGACGTCTGGTCCATGCCGGCCGGCACACGCCGTACGGCCATCGGCTCGAACGTCGGCATGGTGTTCCAGGACCCGTCCACGGCGCTCAACCGGCGGCTGCCCATCCGGCAGGTGCTGCGCGACCCGCTCGACGTGCACGGCGCCGGCACCGCCCGCGAACGCGACGACCGGGTCCGCGAGCTGCTCGACCTGGTCGGGCTCCCCGTCGGGCGTCGCGAGCCTGCTGCCCGGCCAGATCTCCGGCGGCCAGCGGCAGCGCGTCGCGATCGCCCGCGCGCTGGCGCTGCGCCCGAAGCTGCTCATCGCCGACGAGCCGACCAGCGCGCTCGACGTGTCGGTACGCGCGCAGATCCTCAACCTGCTGCACGACCTGAAGGCACAGTTCGACCTCGCGATGGTGTTCGTCTCCCACGACATCCAGACGGTGCGCCGGATGAGCGACCGCGTCGTGACGATGTACCTCGGGCGGATCGTGGAGTCGACGGGCGCGTCGGCGGTGCCGAGCCGCGCCCGCCACCCGTACACGCGTGCGCTCTTCTCCGCCACACCCGGGCTGCTGTCGCCGATCGACCCGATCCCCCTGACCGGGCCGGTGCCGTCGGCGACCCGGCCGCCGAGCGGCTGCCCCTTCCGTACGCGCTGCTGGAAGGCCGACGACGACTGCGCCGCGTCGATGCCCGAGGTGACACCTGACGATGACGGGCATCTCTACCGATGCCACCACCCGGTCAACGCGGGTGAGACCGACCGAGAACTGATCAGCCGAGCACAGGAGCGTTCATGACCACCGCCGTCGCGATGTCCGGCGTCATCCCCCCGGTGTGCACCCCCCTCACCCCGGACCAGGAGGTCGACACGGCCTCACTGACGCGGCTCGTGGACCATCTGCTGGACGGCGGCGTGGACGGCCTGTTCATCCTGGGCTCGTCGTCGGAGGTCGCGTACCTCCCGGACGCCCAGCGCGGCATCGTGCTCGACACCGTGATCGGCCACGTCGCGGGTCAGGTCCCGGTGCTGGCGGGCGTCATCGACATGACGACGCCGCGCGTACTGGACCACGTACGCACGGCGTCGGCGGCAGGCGTCGACGGCATGGTCGCGACCGCCCCGTTCTACACGCGCACCCACCCGTCCGAGATCGCCGTCCACTTCCGCACGATCGCCGCCGAGGCGGGCGTGCCGCTGTACGCGTACGACCTGCCGGTGGCGGTCCACACCAAGCTGGGCGCGGACCTGCTACTGGAACTGGCCGCCGACGGCACCCTGGCCGGCCTGAAAGACTCCAGCGGCGACGACGCGGGAATGCGCCAGGTCATCCTCGGCAGGTCGGACCTCCCCTTCGCCGTCCTGACAGGCTCGGAACTGACCGTCGACTCGGCCCTGCGCATGGGCGCGGACGGCGTCGTCCCGGGCCTGGGAAACGTGGACCCGCACGGCTACGTGAGGCTGTTCCGCGCGGCGTCGTCCGGCGACTGGGACACGGCCCGCGCCGAACAGGAACGCCTGTTCACGCTGTTCGGCCTGGTCAACGCGGGCGGCCCCCACATGGGCCGCAACTCCTCGGCGATCGGCGCGTTCAAGGCCGCCCTCCACCTGCGGGGGATCATCGCCCACCCGACGACGGCCCTTCCCCAGATCCCCCTGGCCCCCGACGAGATCGCCCGCGTCGGCGAGTACCTGGCCGCCGCGTCCCTCACGTGACGGCCTTTACGCAGTAAGGCTGTCTATGGGAACACGTCGGCGGCGAGCCGCATCCGCTCTCTATCGGACACGGCCGACAATCGCCGCATCCTTGAGGGTCCGCGCGCCTAATCTGATACGCGCACCGCCCCGCGTACCAGAAAGGCCGCCTCGTGCCAGCAGACCCCTCACCGGCGATCGATACGACCGTGTCCCACTCGGCGCGCGTCTGGGACTACTGGCTGGGCGGGAAGGACAATTATCCCGTCGACCGGGAGGCCGGCGATCGGATCGCCGAGAGCTTTCCGGCCATCGTCGAGCACGCTCGCATGGACCGGCTCTTCCTGGGCCGGGTCGTACGGTTCCTGGCGGAGTCCGGGATCCGGCAGTTCCTCGACATCGGCACCGGGCTGCCGACGGTCGACAACACGCACGAGGTGGCGCAGCGGGCCGCGCCGGAGTCGCGGATCGTCTACGTCGACAACGACCCTCTCGTCCTCGCGCACGCGCGTGCCCTGCTGTCCAGTACGCCGGAGGGCGTCACGGACTACATTGACACCGACCTGCGCGACCCGGACACCATCTTCAGGCTCGCGGCGAAGACTCTGGATCTGAGCCGGCCCGTCGCCATCACGATGCTGGGCGTCGTCTGGCACATGACCGACGACGACGAGGCGTACGAGCTCATCGGACGGTACCTCGACGCCGTGCCCTCGGGCAGCTACCTCGCGATCGCGCATCCCACCATCGAGATCACCGGCGAGAAGATGGCCGAGGCCGTCCGGATGTGGAACCAGTACGGCACCCCGCCGGGCGTCCACCGGACTCCCCGGCAGCTCGCCCGCCTCTTCGACCGTCTGGAGCTCGTCGAGCCCGGCATCGTCTCGTGCACGCGCTGGCGGCCGGAGGCCACGCCGTTCGGCATCCCGCCCGAGATCGACCTGTTCGTCGGCGTCGGCCGGAAGGCCTGAGCCGGCGGGGGTCACGTCTCGAGCCGCTCCTGTGGCACCTGTGCCATGGCGACGATTCGTTCGAGGGCGGCCGCGTGCCGCTGGAACGCCCGCCGGCCTTCCGGGGTGAGGGCCGCGTGGGTGCGCCGCACCGCCCCGTCCCGGCTCTTGCGGACCGTGACGTACCCGGCGCCGGCCAGTGCCGACAGGTGCTTGGACAGCGCGGAGTCGCTGGTTCCGATCGTGTCGCGCAGGAAGCCGAAGTCCACCCGGTCGGCCGGGGCCAGCAGCGCGAGGATCGACAGCCGGGCCGGGACGTGCAGGAACTCGTCGAAGTCGGGATCCATCAGCGGCTGCCCGCGACCGCGTGGCGAGCGACCGCTTTGAAGATCTTCCGGGCCGGGCGCACGGTCGCCACGACCGTCAGCGCCGTCGCGGCGGCGGCGACCGTGTGCTGCGCGGGCATGCCGAGTTTCCAGGCGGCGACCGCCGCGGCGATCTGGAACGCCACGATGGTCACGAGGAAGACGACCGTGGCGGCGGCGTAGTAGAGGATCTCCAGGCCGGTGAGCTTCCGGTGGACGCGGACCCGCCGCCGGGACACGAACGACACGACCGCGGCCAGGCCGAGCCCGAGCGCGCTGACGATGCCGTCCCAGGGGCCGGGCAGGTCGGACGAGGCGAACACCACGAAGACCACCAGCGCCGACAACAGCATGTACGGGCGGGCGAAGGCATGGTCGACGGACTCTTCGACGCTGCGGGCCTCAAGGCGGCGGATCGTGTCGAGCGAGGTTCGCGCGTTCGAGGGGAACATGGGTGACTCCTAGATCGCCTGCTACTTTCCTGAGAGGAAAGCTACACCCTTCTTTCCCCAGAGGAAAGTAGCCTGCGCGGGCGACCAGGTCCTAGACACTCCCTAGATGTCGCACCAGCGGCGCGCGCCCGCCGGGCGGCATCGGGAGAAGTCACGGAAGAGGCGCTGCCACTCGCCGTTGGCGGCGCGGGCGTTGATCTCCAGGGTCTGGTCCGGCTGGAACCACCAGCCGGGCTGGATCGCGCACAGCCGGGCGTGGCCGGTCGGGCGGAGGTTCGGCGTGTGCACGAACTCACCGTTCTGGTTGCGGCCTCCGACGTTCACGACGACGTACGGGTTCGGGCCGGGCTTCGTGCAGACGCCCGCCTCGTAGGTGCCCGGCGCGGTGCGGGCGGCGTGGGCCGCCGACGTCACCGGGGCGCCGCAGCCGGCGAGGATGAGGATCGCCGGGATGATCGCGCTTCTGCGCATGCTCACATGTCCTCTCGCCGGGTCCCCTCATCCTGCTCGCCGCGGGGTCAGGAGACGACGGGCCTGCCCGTCCCTTTCCCGTTCCGTCGACGTTTCATGGCTTCGGCGCGAACCGGTCGATCGCCTCGAACACCAGGCGGCTCGTCTCCTCGCCGCCCTTGTGCCCGGCGTCGCGTACGACGTGCAGGTCGGCGTCCGGCCAGGCCTGGGCGAGCTGCCAGGCGGTGTCCAGCGGGCAGCTCATGTCGAGGCGGCCGTGGATGAGCACGCCCGGGATGCCCGCCAGGCGGTGCGCCTCGCGGAGCAGGACGCCCTCCTCCAGCCACGCGCCGTTGGAGAAGTAGTGCGCGCAGATCCGTACGAAGGCCAGCATCGAAGCGGGCGGTTTGTCGCTGTACGGGTTCGGCGCGCCGTTGGGTTCCAGGGAGAGCACGGCGTCCTCCCACGTGCACCACTCGACGGCGGTCCGCTCGCGTACGGCCGGGTCGGGGTCCTCCATCAGGCGCGCGTACGCGGCGGGCCCGGGGGCGTACGCGTGGAACCGCGCCCACTCCTCGGGGAAGAACCGGCCCACGCCCCGGTACAGCCAGTCGACCTCCGAACGCCGGGTCGTCGTCACGGACGGGATGACGATCTCCGACACACGATCGGGGTGACGCTCGGCGTACGCGAGGATCAGCGTGGACCCCCACGAGCCGCCGAAGAGCAGCCAGCGTTCGACGCCGAGGCGCTCACGCAGTAACTCCATGTCGGCGAGGAGATGCTCGGTCGTGTTGAGGCTCATGTCCGCGGCGGGGTCGCTCGCGTGCGGCGTGCTGCGCCCGCATCCCCGCTGGTCGAACCTGATGACCCGGTACACCTCCAGGTCGAAGGAGCGTGGCCGCCCGGACGTCCCCGACCCCGGGCCGCCGTGGACGACCAGCGCGGGTTTGCCGTCCGGGTTGCCGAAGACCTCCCAGTAGACGAGGTTTCCATCTCCGGTGTCGAGCATGCCGTTGTCGTACGGGTCTGCCGGGGGGTAGGGGGCAGGCATGAAGGGCTCCTTTCACGTGTGCCGGGAGGTTCCGGCGGGCACCAGCGTGGCATGGAACCGTTCCCGGCCATGCCGCTGGCCGACTGGCAGGACACCAAGGCGACCCTCCACCGTTTCACCCAGATCGTCGGCAAGATCCGGCTCGCCGCGGGCGTACGCCGCAACCACTGGTGGGGGGTTCCGTTCCACCTCACCGGGCGTGGCATCACCACGCGCCCGATGGGACGGCCCGGCGGGACGATCCTCACCATCGACTTCGACTTCCTCCGCCACCGGCTCGTCATCACGACGCTGAACGGCGAGGAGGTGTCGTTCCCGCTGTTCGGGCGGTCGGTCTCGTCGTTCTACCGGGAGACCACGCAGGCGCTGACCTCCCTCGGCGTGGACCTCGAACCCGCCGTGCCCCGGCCGTTCGACCTGCCGGACTCGGACCGGCCCTTCGCCGACGACACCGAGCACGCGGCGTACGACCCGTTGCAGGTCACCCGCTACTGGCAGGTCCTCAGCCAGGTGAACCTCGTACTGGAGGAGTTCGCCGCCGGGTACTCCGGCAAGATCAGCCCGGTGCACCACTTCTGGCACACGTTCGACATCGCCTGCACGCGCTTCTCCGACCGCGTCGTCGACCAGGCGGGCAGGGACCCGGTGACGCGGGAGGCGTACTCCCGCGAGGTGATCAGCTCGGGGTTCTGGTTCGGCGACGACGCGTTCCCCGAGCCGGCCTTCTACTCCTACACCGCGCCCGAGCCGGACGGCCTCGCGGACGAGCCGCTGTCCCCCGGCGCCGCGCGGTGGGCGACGCAGAACGGCGGCCACCTGGCGATACTGCGGTACGACGACGCACGCGCCGAGCCCGACCCGCGCGCCGCCGTACTCGCCTTCTACGAGAGCGCCTACCAGGCCGGAGCCCGCCGCGCCGGCTGGGACACGGACCGCCTGGCCTGCCCCGGCGGCGTCACGACCCCGTGACCGGGCCTCAGCGCTGCCCGGCCCGGTCGACCACGCGGAAGCCGTCGTCGTTCTCCACCTGTCCCGGCCTCACGCCCGGCCGCGCCTTCGTGGCGATCGTCCGCTCGCCCGTTTAGGCGTACGTCCGGGGGTTCAGGATGATCACCCCTCGGTCGCCGCCGCCGTCGAAGACCACGCCGATGCCGGTGCGCCCGGCGAAGTCCTTGAGGTTCCGCTGCACCCGTACGCCGGGGATGCGGGCGAGCGCCCGGTACATCGTCGCCCGCGTCCTGGGCGGGATGAGCTCGTCGTCGCCGAATCAGAAGCAGCAGGTCACGCTCGGCGGCCGCCTCGGGCCGCAGGCGGCGTACGACATAGCGGTGGATCTCGTCCCAGTGCCGGTCGAAGATCTCGGCGAACCGCTCCGGGTCGGTGAGGTAAGCGCCGATCGCTGTCGGTCACCTCCCTGTCGGGGAAGGCAGGTCAACCGGTACTTGGCGCGGCGGCCTGTTGGTAGTTCCCCTTTTCCGCGTGAGGGCGCCCCGCAGCGGGCAGATCACCGATCATCATCCATCGTGAACGGGGAGAACGTCATGCGGCTGAGCGCACGTAACCAGGTCAACGCGAGAGTCACCGCCATCACCACGGGCACCGCGACGGCCAACGTCGAACTCGACGCGGGCGGCGTACGCCTCGTCGCCTCGATCACCGCCGAGGCGGCACACGACCTGAAGCTCACCGACGGCACCGAGGTCATCGCCGTGATCAAGGCCTCGGACGTGATCCTGGCCGTCAGGGACTGAGCCAGGGCCTTGGACCCGGATCCCACCGAGCTGGTCCGCTCCGGCTACAACGCCCTGTCCCGGCACTACCGGGGTGACGACGACACGACCGAGCAGTACGACCGCTGGTCGGCCGACCTGCTCGCGCGTCTCCCCGCGCGTGGACGCGTCCTGGACCTGGGCTGCGGGTGCGGCGTCCCGGTGGCCCGGCGCCTCGCCGCCGCCGGACACCAGGTGACCGGCGTGGACATCAGCGACGTGCAGATCGAACGAGCCCGAACGCTGGTCCCCGACGCCACGTTCATCCGCGCGGACGCCACGTCCCTCGACCTGCCGGCTGAGGCCTTCGACGCGGTCGTCTGCCTCTACGCGCTGATCCACATGCCGCTCGACCGGCAGCCCGCCCTGCTGGGTGAAATCACCCGGTGGCTGCGCCCCGGCGGCTGGCTCTTGACGACCACCGGCCACGACGCCTGGACCGGCACCCAGGACAACTGGCTCGGCGGCCCTGCCACGATGTGGTGGAGCCAGACCGACGCCGCCACGTACCGGTCCTGGCTCCGCCAGAGCGGCCTGCGGGTCACCGACCAGCGGTTCGTCCCCGAAGGCGACAGCGGCCACACGCTGTTCTGGGCGCGCCGCACCTGATCCGGCCCAGGGCTTGTCCGGTGGATCGTGGCCGTCGCGAGCGGCCACCCGGAGGGCCCGCAAGGCGGGAGCCACAGTTCTGGGCCCGCCGCACCTGAACCAGGCCAGGGCCTGTCCGGTGGATCGTGGCCGTCCCGAGCGGCCACCCGGAGGGCGGCCCGCAAGTCGGGAGTCGGCCTGGTGCCGGCCGGCGACGACGCGGAGGCGCCCGCCGGGCACCGCGCAGCAGGCCCGAAGACACCCGGACAGTGGCTAGGAGCGGGGGCGGAACATGCTGCCGCTGATGGCTTCCTTGCCGGTGATGGTGGCGACGCAGCGGAAGGTCCGGTCACCCTGGGCCTCGAACTGGGTCTGCGAGGGCGGGATGACCTCAATGGACCATTTGTCCGGCGAGTACCGCAGGGCGTCGCCGTAGCGGGAACGGGCCATGACCGTACGGGCGCAGACCTGCTTCACCGTCGGGTGGGTCTCCAGGGTGTGCTCGTTCCAGGTCTGGCCGTCGGACGGGAGCGGCGCGATGGCGAACGTCTCGTACACGTGTCCGGCGGCGCAGTCGGCGCGGTTGATGGCGACGTTACCGTTGATGGCGACGATGCCGCCCCAGCATTCGGCGGTCTTCGTGCAGCGGGCGCGGGCGTTCGGCACCGTGGTGGCCGGGCAGTTCTGCGTGACGGTCTCCGCGCCGCCGTAGGCGTCCTTGGCCCTGGCCTGTGACGTGCTGGTACCGCCCGCCGAGGGGGAGCCGCCGCCCTTGCCCCGGCCACCGGCGATCGAGTACGCCACCAGCGCCCCGGCACCGATGACGGCGACCGCGAGCACAACGGCCGCCACGAGCAGCGGCCCACTCAGCCCCCTGCCCGAACTGTCCGCACGATGCGAACCACGCTCCCGAGGCCCCGTCACCTCCGGCGCCCGCCCGTACCCCTCGACCCCAGGCCCGGGATGTTCCGGCGACCGCCCGTACCCTTCGGCCCCGTGCGCTAGATGTTCCGGCGACCGCCCGTACCCCTCGCCCCCGTGCGCTAGATGTTCCGGCGACCGGCCGTATCCCTCGGCCCCATACCCGACATGTTCCGGCGACCGCCCGTACGCCTCGGTGCCGTGCCCGGGATGTCCCGGTGACCCGGGCCGCCCCGCGCGGTCACCCCACGCTCCGCCCGCACCGTCGGCCGGGCCCTGCCACCCGCCAGGCGCCCCCGGGCCGTACCCCTCACCGGCCAGGCCGGACGGCGCCGCCAGGCCGTGCCGTCCACCGCCCGCGCCGTCCTGCGGGCCCGCGGGGGCGTGCGCGCCGCCCGGCCGGCCCGCGAGCGCGGCCGGAGCGTACGCGCCGTCCGACCGGCCCCCAGGCGTCGCCGGATTATGGCCACCACCTGCGGCGGCGGCCGGAACCTGCGCGCCGTGCCCGCCACCGAACTGACCCGCGGGCGTGACCGGGTCCTGGCCACCACTCACAGGAGCGACCTGCCCGCCGTACAACTGGCCCGCGGGTGTCACCGGGTCCTGGCCGCCGCCCGCGGGGATGACCGGGACCTGGGCGGCGCCGGAGAGGTCGGCGGCGGCCAGCTCGTCGCGGAAGGCGGACGCGCTCACCGGGCGGTCGCCGGGGGCGTAGGACATCGCGCGGCGGAGCACCCTCAGCAGGCCCGGCGGGGCGCCGGGGATGTCCGGTACCGGGCCCAGTCGCGCGGCCATCAGCGCCACCAGGTTCGGGGGGCCGTTCGGCGGATAGTACGGCGGGCGGCCGGACAGCAGGGCGTACAGGGTCGCGCCCAGGGCGTACACGTCGCCGGCCGGGGTCGGTTCGGCCATGTTGAAGGCTTCCGGTGACGCGTACGCCGGGGTCAGGGCCTCGCGGGTCGCGGACGACTCCATGCCCGGGGTCGACAGCACCGCCAGGCCGAAGTCCGCCAGTGCGACCGTTCCGTACCGGTTGATCAGGATGTTCGCGGGTTTGACGTCGCGGTGCAGTACGCCGGCGGCGTGGGCGGCGGCCAGGGCGTCCGCGACGTGTACGCCGACGTCGCGTACCTCCGGCGCGGGCAGCGGGCCGGAGGCGAGGCGGTCGGACAGTGAGCCGTTCGGGCACAGTTCCAGGACCATGTACGGGCGGCCGTCGGACAGGACGCCCGCGTCGTACACGGCGACGACGTGCGGGTGGCCCGACAGTTGTCCCGCCGCGGTGACCTCGCGCATGAAGCGCCGTTTGTCACGGTCCGTGACCAGCACCCGATTGTCGATCTTGAGTGCCACGTCGCGCCCCACCGAGACCTGGCGGGCGCGGTGGACGACCCCGAAACCGCCCTGACCGAGTGTCTCGATGATCTCGTAGCCCTGTAGCGAACGGGCCACGTCCCCTGGTGAATCCATCGCACCCATGATCTTCCCGCGAGATCGAACAGGGACGAAGTATTCCACTACCGGCGCCCCGCCACCTCCTCGAAGATCAGCCAGGTCCGGGTGGATCGGATGCCCGGCACCGCGTGCACCTGAGCGAGGACGACGTCACGCAGCGTGACGTTGTCGGGGGTGCGGACCAGCATCACCATGTCGACGTCGCCGCCGACGAAGGCCAGGTGCTGGACGTACGGCACGTCGCGCAGGTGTTCCGACACCTCGCGCCAGGAGTTCTGGTCGACGGTGAGCAGGACGTACGCCGTGGTGCCGAGGCCGGCGCGCACCGGATCGGTCCGCACCGTGAACCCGGTGATGACCCCTTCGGCGACGAGGCGTTCGACGCGCGCGTACACGTTCGAGCGTGAGACGCGCACCCGATCGGCCAGCGCGCGCATCGACAGGCGGCCGTCGGCCCCGAGCTCCCGCAGGATCGCCCGGTCGACGTCGTCCAGGGTGGCCGCCGATTGTCTCGCGGGCTCGGCGGATGGCGGTACATCGAAGAACGAGTGGCTCACCGGAACCCCCTCATCTATGCCATATGTCCCGAGTTTATGGCGGCTATTGAGACAAGTGGCCACATCGAGTCACTATTCACCGACACAGCCCGACCAAGAAGGTGACGTCGCGTGACGACCCGAAACACGGAAGGCGACGCGAAGGCGCTGCTGCCCTCGGCGACCCCGGTTCGCTTCCTGACGGACAGTGGTACTCCGGCGCGTCCCCGCCCGCGCTACCCCGAGCCGAGCCTTGAGCTGCTGCGCAGCGCGTACCGGCAGATGGTCGTCGGGCGCCGCTTCGACACCCAGGCCACCGCCCTGACCAAACAGGGACGTCTGGCCGTCTACCCCTCCAGCCGGGGTCAGGAGGCCTGCCAGGTCGGCGCCGTCCTCGCGATCGACGAGGACGACTGGCTGTTCCCGACGTACCGCGACTCGGTGGCCCTCGTCGCGCGCGGCATCGACCCGGTCGAGGTGCTCTCGCTGCTGCGCGGCGACACGCACTGCGGGTACGACCCGGCGCGCGAGCACGTCGCACCGCAGTGCACGCCGCTCGCGACCCAGACCGTGCACGCCGCCGGCCTCGCGTACGCCGAGCGGCGCAAGGGCAGCGGCCGGATCGCGCTGGTCTTCGTCGGCGACGGCGCGACCAGCGAGGGCGACTTCCACGAGGCGGTCAACTTCGCGGCGGTGTTCAAGGCTCCGGTGATCTTCCTGATCCAGAACAACGGGTACGCCATCTCGGTGCCGCTGGAGCGCCAGAGCGCGGCGCCCACCCTGTCGTACAAGGGCGTCGGGTACGGAGTGCGGTCCGAGCAGGTCGACGGCAACGACCCCGTCGCGATGCTCGCGGTGCTCCAGGCCGCTGCCGAGCACGCGCGCTCCGGCAACGGGCCCTTCCTGATCGAGGCGCACACGTACCGCGTCGAGGCGCACACCAACGCCGACGACGCCACCCGCTACCGGGACGACGCCGAGGTCGAACGCTGGCGCAAGCGCGACCCGATCGCCCGCCTGGAGGCGTACCTGCGCAAGCGCGGCGAGCTCACCGACACCGACGTCAAGGAGATCGCGGTGGAGGCCGAGGAGTTCGCCGAGCGGCTGCGCACCGCGATGAACGCCGACCCCGAGCTCGTACCGCTGAGCATGTTCGAGCACGTCTACCGCACGCCGACGACGCAGCTGGAAGAACAGCGCGCGCAGCTGCGGTCCGAGATCGAGGCCGAGGAGGCGTCCGCATGAGCACGACGATGGCTCAGGCACTGAACGCCGCGCTGCGCGACGCGATGGAGGGCGACGAGCGCGTCGTCGTCTTCGGCGAGGACGTCGGCCCGCTCGGCGGCGTGTTCCGCATCACCGACGGGCTCACCGCCACGTTCGGCGAGGACCGCTGCTTCGACACCCCGCTCGCCGAGGCCGGCATCGTCGGCTTCGCCGTCGGGATGGCGATGGGCGGCTTCCGTCCCGTCGTCGAGCTGCAGTTCGACGCGTTCGCGTACCCGGCGTTCGAGCAGATCGCCTCGCACGTCGCGAAGGTCCGCAACCGTACGCGCGGCAAGATCGAGCTGCCGATCGTCATCCGGATCCCGTACGCGGGCGGCATCGGCGGCGTCGAGCACCACTGCGACTCCAGCGAGGCGTACTACGCGCACACGCCGGGCCTGAAGGTCGTCACGCCGGCCACGCCCGAGGACGCCTACACGCTGCTCCGCGAGGCCATCGACGACCCGGACCCGGTCGTGTTCATGGAGCCGAAGAAGCTGTACTGGTCGAAGACGGACGCCACGCCGTCCGGGCGCGGGCTGCCGTTCGGCCGCGCCGCCGTACGCCGGGCGGGCCGCGACGCGACACTCATCGCGTACGGGCCGACGGTGCCGGTCGCCCTCGCGGCGGCCGAGGCCGCGGTCGAGGAGGGCTGGGACCTGGAGGTCGTCGACCTGCGCACCATCGTGCCGTTCGACGACGCCACCGTCGCCGACTCCGTACGCCGCACGGGCCGCTGCGTGGTCGTCAGCGAGGCCGCCGGGTTCGCGGGCGTGGGCGCCGAGATCGTCGCGCGGGTCACGGAACGCTGCTTCCACAGCCTGCACGCGCCGGTGCTGCGGGTGACCGGGTTCGACATCCCGTACCCGCCGCCGATGCTGGAGCACCACCACCTGCCGAACGTCGACCGCGTCCTGGACACCCTCGACCGCCTCCAGCGCGACGACGAGCCCGACACCCGCTACCTCACGGCGGGAGGCGTGGCGTGAACGCCTCCGGCACCGAGCAGGTGTTCCGCCTGCCCGACCTCGGCGAGGGCCTGACCGAGGCCGAGATCCTGCACTGGCGGGTCGCGGTCGGCGACCTGGTCGACGATCGACCAGATCGTCGTGGACGTCGAGACCGCCAAGGCCGCGGTCGACGTCCCAGCCCGATCGCCGGAACCGTGGTCCGGCTGCACGGGGAGCCGGGCTCGGTCGTGGACGTCGGCGCGCCGCTGATCGCGGTCAGCTCGCAGGACGAGACGTACCGGGAGGAGGAACGCGCCGGTTCGGGCAACGTCCTCATCGGCTACGGCACCAGCGAGACCCCGAGGTCCCGCCGCCGCGCCGCCCGCGCCCGTACCCGCGAGGCCGCACGTCCCGCCCCGGGCGAGGCGGTACGTCCCGCCCAGGCCGTACGGCCCACCTCGCCCGAGACCGTGCACCCCGCCCAAGCCGCGCGGCCCGCGCAGGCCGAGGCCGTACGCCCGACCCCGCCCGAGGCCGTACGCCCCGCCTCACCCGAGGCCGTACGTCCCGCCTCATCCGAGGCTCCGCGGGTCATCTCGCCGGTCGTACGGCGGCTGGCGCGTGCGCACTCGATCGACGTCGCGGCGCTGACGCCCAGCGGCCCCGGCGGCGTCGTGCTCCGGCGCGACATCGAGGCCGCCGTCGCCGCCACGACTCCCGCGAACGGGAACGGGAACGGGCACGCGCACGCCCCGGCGGAGGCGCCCGATGACGAGAACACGCGGATCCCGCTGCGGGGCGTACGGCGCGCCGTCGCGGAGAAGCTGTCCCGCAGCCGCCGCGAGATCCCCGACGCCACCACCTGGGTCGACGTCGACGCCACCGGGCTGCTGGAGCTGAAGAAGGAGATCAACGAGGGCGGTACCCGCGTGGGCACCCTCGCGCTCTTCGGCCGGATCTGCGTCGCGGCCCTGCGGAAGTACCCCGACCTGAACGCCTACGTCGACACCGAGCGCGAGGAGATCATGCAGGTGCGGCGGGTGCACCTCGGCTTCGCCGCGCAGACCGACCGCGGTCTCGTCGTCCCGGTCGTGCACGGCGCCGACGCTCTCACGCTCGCCGAGCTGTCGGACCGCCTGCGCGAGCGCACCGCCGACGCGCGCGAGGGGCGCCTGAAGCCGCAGGACCTGACCGGCGGCACGTTCACGCTGAACAACTACGGCGGGTTCGGCGTCGACGGCTCCACGCCGATCATCAACCACCCCGAGGCAGCGATGCTGGGCGTCGGCCGGATCTTCGAACGCCCCTGGGGCGTCGACGGCGAGATCAGGCTGCGCCCGATCACGCAGTTGTCCCTGACGTTCGACCACCGGGTCTGTGACGGCGGCGTGGCCGGCGGTTTCCTGCGGTTCGTCGCCGACTGCGTCGAGCGGCCCGCGACGCTGGTCGCCAACCTCTGAGCGCGCGGTAGGACGGCGGGCTTTGAGACCTAGGGCTCGCGGACGCGGAGGCCGTCGAACGCCATGTCGCAGACCGTGTCGGCGAGCTCGTCGCCCTTCATGCCGCCACGCGGTTTGTACCACTCGACCAGCGAGTTGACCATGCCGAACAGCAGGCGGCCGGTGACGGCCGGGTCGATGCCGGGGCGGATGTCGCCCTCGGCCTCGGCCTGGGCGACCAGCTCGGAGACGAGGTGGTCGAACTCGCGGCGGCGGGCCAGCGCGCGGCGTTCGACGGCGGTGTTGCCACGGATGCGGAGCAGCAGGGTCACGAACGGGAGGCGTTCGACGAGCACCGCGACGCTGGCGCGGATGAGGTGCTCCAGGCGCTCGACCGCGCGGCCGGACATCGCGGTGGTCTCGTCGGCGGCGGCGAACAGGCCGTCGAGGGCGCGGTCGACGGCCAGCTGGAGGAGCTCGTCCTTGCTGGCCACGTGGTAGTAGATCGCGGACTTGGTGATCCCCAGCTTCTTGGACAGGTCGTCCATGCTGGTGCCGTCGTAGCCGCGTTCGTTGAACACCTTCACCGCGACCTGCAACAAGGATTCCCTGTCGTAGCCAGGGCGTCCGCGCCGCTGCGGCCTGGTGCTGTCTGCGGTGGTCACGTCACGAGTATTGCAGCCGACCGAACGTACGGTCGAGAATGATCCGCTGAAACACCACCTGGCCTGGAGAGGTGCCCATGACGGAAACGTTGACGGTGAGCGAGCAGGACGACCGGATCGTCGTCGTCCTGCGCCGGCCGGAGGCCAGGAACGCCATCAACGCGGCCATGATCGAGGAGCTGCACGGGGTGTGCGACGCACTGGAGCGGCGCCCCCGGATGATGTTGCTGACCGGCGACGGCGGGACGTTCGCCGCCGGCGCGGACATCGGCGAGCTGCGGGAGCGCGGCCGTGAGGAGGCGCTCTCCGGCATCAACAGCCGGCTCTTCGACCGGATCGCACGCCTGCCGCTGCCGACGGTCGCCGCCGTCGACGGGTACGCGCTGGGCGGCGGCGCCGAGCTGACGTACGCCTGCGACATCAGGCTCGCGAGCCCGGCCGCGAGGTTCGGCAACCCCGAGCCGGGCCTGGGGATCCTCGCCGCGGCCGGCGCGTGCTGGCGGCTCGGCGAGCTGGTCGGCCGGTCGGTCGCCAAGCAGGTGCTGCTCGGCGGCCGGACGCTCACCGCCGAGGAGGCGGAGCGGTTCGGCCTGGTCGCCGAGGTGGTCGAGGCGGAGGACCTGGTGGCGAGCGCGCACCGGCTGCTGGACCGGATGGCGCGCAGCTCCACGACCGCGCTGCGGCTGACCAAGCTCGTCCTGGACGCCGACGGCCCGCACCCGCTGGCCGACGACCTGGCGCAGGCCGTGCTGTTCGAGACCGAGGACAAACGGGACCGGATGCAGCGGTTCCTGGAGCGGAGGAAGTCATCATGAGCCCGAAAATCGTGGGTGTGATCGGCGGCGGCCGGATGGGCGCGGGCATCGCCCAGTCCTTCGCCGTGATCGGCGCCGAGGTCGTCGTGGTCGAGGCCGGCACCGAGGCCGCCGAGGCGGCGCGCGGCCGGATCGCGGCGGGTGTCCGCAAGGCGGCCGAGCGCGGCAAGCTGCCGGTGGACGAGGCCGACGTGCTCGGCCGCGTACGCCTGGTCGCGGCCGTCGGCGACCTGCCGCGGGACGCGGAGCTGGTCGTCGAGGCCGTCCCCGAGCGGGCGGACATGAAGGCCGGGGTCCTCGCCGCGGCGGAGAACGCCGTGGGCGACGACACCGTGCTGGCCTCCAACACCAGCTCCCTGTCGATCACCGAGCTGGCCGCCGCCCTGCGCGCCCCGAACAGGTTCCTCGGCATGCACTTCTTCAACCCCGTGCCGGCGTCGACGCTGGTCGAGCTCGTGATCGGCCCGGAGACCTCCGGCGGCGTACGCGACCGCGCCCTGGAGTGGGTGCGGGCGCTGGGCAAGACCGAGGTGGTCGTGAAGGACTCCCCCGGTTTCGCCACCAGCAGGCTGGGCGTGCTGCTCGGCCTGGAGGCGATCCGGATGCTGGAGGAGGGCGTCGCGGACGCGGAGTCGATCGACCGGGCGATGGAGCTGGGCTACCGGCACCCGATGGGGCCGCTGCGCTCCACGGACCTGGTGGGGCTCGACGTGCGGCTGGCGATCGCCGAACACCTGCACGCCACGCTCGGCGACCGGTTCGCGCCGCCGGAGCTGCTGCGCGAGAAGGTCGCCCGCGGCGAGCTGGGCCGCAAGACCGGCCGGGGCTTCCACGACTGGTCCTGACCCGCTTTCCTCCCGCAGATCCGCGGAGTAATATTCTGACTGAACGTACGGTCGGTAATTCGAGCTATGGAGGGCCACGTTGGCTCCGCTGAGCAGCTACGTCTCCGGTTCCTGGCATGTCGCGCCGGACGAAGGCGCCCCGTTGAAGGACGCCGTGACGGGTGAGGAGATCGCCCGGATCTCCTCGACGGGCGTCGACATGGCCTCCGCGCTGGAGTACGGCCGCCGCGTCGGCGGCCCCGCGCTGCGCGAGCTGACCTTCCACCAGCGCGCCGTGCTGCTCAAGGCCCTCGGGCTGTACCTGCGCGAGCACCGCGACGAGCTGTACGCCCTGTCGGCGCGCACCGGGGCGACCCGCGCCGACTCCCAGATCGACGTCGACGGCGGCATCGGCGTCCTGCTGTCGCTACGCGAGCAAGGGCAAGCGCGAGCTGCCCAACGACACCGTCCTCATCGACGGCGCCGTCGAGCCGCTCGGCAAGGGCGGCACGTTCTCCGGCCAGCACATCTGCGTCCCGCTGCCGGGCGTCGCGGTGCAGATCAACGCGTTCAACTTCCCGATGTGGGGGCCGCTGGAGAAGTTCGCCCCGGCGTTCCTGGCCGGCATGCCGAGCCTGATCAAGCCGGCGAGCCAGACGGCGTACCTCACCGCCCGCCTGGTCGAGCTGATCGTCGAGTCGGGCATCCTGCCCGAGGGCACGCTGCAGTTCGTGTGCGGCGGCGTGGGCGACCTGCTCGACCACCTCACCGAGCAGGACCTGGTGGCCTTCACCGGCTCCGCCTCGACGGCCGCGGCGGCTGCGCACCCACCCGAACGTCATCGGCCGCGCGGTGCGCTTCAACGCCGAGGCCGACTCGCTGAACTGCTCGATCCTCGGGCCGGACGCGCGCCCGGGCACCCCGGAGTTCGACCTGTTCGTCAAGCAGCTCGTGCCGGAGATGACGGTGAAGGCGGGCCAGAAGTGCACCGCCATCCGCCGCGCCTTCGTGCCGGCGCGACCTCATGGACGACGTCGCCTCGGCGGCGAGCGAGCGGCTGGCGACGCGTGAAGATCGGAAACCCGTCCGACCCGGACGGTGCGCATGGGCGCGCTCGCCGGCCTGGAGCAGCGCGAGGAGGTCCGCCGCAGCCTGAAGGCGCTGCTGACCGCCGGCAGCGTGGTCTTCGGCGACCCCGACCAGGTCGACGTCATCGGCGCCGACGCCGAGCGCGGCGCGTTCATGTCGCCGGTCCTGCTGCGCGCCGACGACCCCGAGCGCGCCGAGCCGCACGAGGTCGAGGCGTTCGGGCCGGTCAGCACCCTGATGCCGTACCGCGACGCCGCGCACGTCATCGCCCTCGCCGCGCGCGGCCAGGGCAGCCTGGTCGGCTCGCTCGTCACGGCCGACCCCGACTTCGCGCGCCGAGGTCGTGCTCGGCGTCGCGCCGTGGCACGGCCGGCTGCTCGTCCTCAACGCCGAGGACGCCAAGGAGTCCACCGGGCACGGCTCGCCGCTGCCCGATGCTCGTCCACGGCGGCCCCGGCCGCGCCGGCGGCGGCGAGGAGATGGGCGGCATGCGCGGCGTCCTGCACCACATGCAGCGCACCGCCGTGCAGGGCTCGCCCGAGCATGCTCACCGCGATCACCGGCCGCTGGGCCCCGGGCACGCGCGCGCACGGAGACGGCGTCCACCCGTTCCGCAAGCACCTGGAGGACCTGAAGGTCGGCGACACGGTCGTCGCCGGGCCCCGTACGGTCACGATCGAGGACATCGAGCACTTCGCGGAGTTCACCGGCGACACCTTCTACGCCCACATGGACGAGGAGGCGGCGCGGGCCAACCCGTTCTTCGACGGCCGCGTCGCGCACGGCTACCTGTGCGTGTCGCTTCGCCGCCGGCCTGTTCGTCTCGCCCGAACCCGGCCCGGTGCTGGCCAACTACGGCCTGGAGAACCTGCGGTTCCTGACGCCGTCGGTGCCCGGCGACGAGCTGACCGTGAAGCTCACCGCCAAGCAGATCACGCCCCGCGAGGGCGCGGACTACGGCGAGGTCCGCTGGGACACCGAGGTCGTCAAGCAGGACGGCGCCTCGGTCGCCGCGTACGACGTGCTGACGCTGGTCGCCAAGCGGCCCGGCGGGCAGGAGGACCGGTGGAGTGATGACCGAGCGGAGACCCTCGAACGGCACTTCGACGCGACGATCGCGCACGACCAGCGGATCGAGCCGCGCGACTGGATGCCGGAGGGCTACCGCAAGACGCTGGTCCGCCAGATCGCCCAGCACGCGCACTCGGAGATCATCGGCATGCAGCCCGAGGGCGACTGGATCACCCGGGCGCCGTCGCTGCGCCGCAAGGCGATCCTGCTGGCCAAGGTGCAGGACGAGGCCGGCCACGGGCTGTACCTCTACTCGGCCGCCGAGACGCTCGGCGCCGACCGCGCGGACCTGACCGACAAGCTGATCGCCGGCCGGCAGAAGTACTCCTCGATCTTCAACTACCCGACGCTGACCTACGCCGACGTCGGCGTCATCGGCTGGCTGGTCGACGGCGCCGCGATCTGCAACCAGGTGCCGCTGTGCCGCTCGCTCCTACGGCCCGTACGCGCGGGCGATGATCCGGATCTGCAAGGAGGAGTCCTTCCACCAGCGGCAGGGCTACGAGCTGCTGATGACGATGATGCGCGGCACCGACGAGCAGCGCGCGATGGTGCAGGACGCCGTCGACCGGTGGTGGTGGCCGTCGCTGATGATGTTCGGCCCGCCCGACGACCGAGTCGCCGAACACCGCGCAGTCGATGGCGTGGGGGATCAAGCGGCACACCAACGACGAGCTGCGGCAGCGGTTCGTCGACATGACCGTGCCGCAGGCCGAGGCGCTCGGCGTCACGCTGCCCGACCCCGAGCTGCGCTGGAACGAGGAGCGCGGGCACCACGACTTCGGCGCAGCTCGACTGGGACGAGTTCAAGCGCGTGATCAGCGGCGACGGCCCGTGCAACGCCGAGCGGATCGCGCACCGCCGCGCGGCCCACGAGGACGGCGCCTGGGTGCGCGAGGCCGCCGCCGCGTACGCCGCGAAGCACGGCCGCACGCAGGAGGCGCAGGCGGCATGAGCGAGCACCGTCACGGCACCGACTGGCCGCTGTACGAGGTGTTCGTGCGCGGCAAGCGCGGCCTCAACCACGTGCACGTCGGCTCGCTGCACGCCGCCGACGACGAGATGGCGCTGCGCCACGCCCGCGACGTCTACACCCGGCGCAACGAGGGCGTCAGCATCTGGGTGGTCGCGGCCGCCGGACATCACCGCGTCCAGCCCGGACGAGAAGGACCCGTTCTTCGCGCCGAGCGGCGACAAGGTCTACCGGCACCCGACGTTCTACGACATCCCCGACGACGTCCCGCACATGTGAGGCGACCGATGTCGACACCGACAACGCGCTACGACGGCGCTCGACCGAGCGAGCACGACGACGCGACCACTGGGCGTTCGGCACCGGCTTCGACGACCCGCTCGCCGGCGTCGACACGACCGTGCCCGACGGCGTCGACGCGCGCCGACCTGGCGGCGTACTGCCTGATGCTCGGCGACGACGCGCTGGTCATGCTCGCACCGGCTCCCGGAGTGGTGCACGCGCGCGCCCGAGCTGGAGGAGGAGATCGCGCTGGCCAACATCGCGCTCGACCTGCTCGGCCAGGCCCGGCTGCTGCTGCGCCGCGCGCCGGGCTGCGGTCGACGGCACCGGGCCGCGAGCGAGGACGCGCTGGCCTTCTTCCGCGACGCCGAGCGAGTTCCGCAACGTCGCGGCTGGTCGAGGCGCCGAACGGCGACTTCGCGTACCGATCGTCCGGCTGCTGGTGTTCTCGACCTGGCGGCTGGCGCTGCTCGACCGGCTGCGCGACTCGCGCGACCCGGTGCTCGCCGCGATCGCCGCCAAGGGCGTCAAGGAGCTGACCTACCACCGCGACTACGCCGCGCCGCTGGGTCGCTCCGGCTCGGCGACGGCACCGACGAGTCGCACCGGCGGGCCCAGGACGGCGCTCGACGCCGTCTGGCCGCTGCTCGACGAGCTGTTCACGCACGCACGAGGTCGAGCGGCGGCTGGCCGCGGCCGGCGTCGGCGTCGACCCGGCGGCGCTGCGCGACGAGGTCGACGCGTGCTCGACAGGTGCTCTCCGCGGCGACGCTGCGGCCGCCCGGACGGCCGCGCCGGCGCGCGGCGCCGTACGGGCGCGACGGCGGCACACCGAGGCGCTGCGCGAGCTGCTCGCCGAGCTGCAGGGCGTGGCCCGCGCGCACCCGGGGGCGACATGGTGACCACGCTCCGACGCGACGCCGCGGGCGGTCGCCGCAGTCGGTGACCGACCCGGAGCTGCCGATGCTGACCCTGGCCGACCTCGGCGTGCTGCGCGACGTCGACGACCGGACGGCGGCACGGTCGTCGTGACGATCACGCCGACCTACTCCGGCTGCCCGGCGATGGGCGACATGCGCGACGACCTGGTGCACGCGCTGCGCGCGGCCGGGTTCGCCGAGGTCGAGGTCCGCCGGTGCTGGCCCCGCCTGGTCCACCGACTGGATCACCGACGGCGGGCGCCGCAAGCTCGCCGCGGCCGGCATCGCGCCGCCCGGGCCGGCGCCGCGCCGCGCCGCCGGCCCGGTGCCGCTGCACGCTCGGGCCGACCCGGCGCGCCGTGCGCGCTGCCCGCGGTGCGGCTCGGCGGACACCGGCGAGACCTCGCGAGTTCGGCGCCACCGCGTGCAAGGCGCTGTACCGCTGCCGCGACTGCCGCGAGCCGTTCGAGCACGTCAAGGAGATCTGAGCCGGCCATCGACGCCGAGCGGCGCTCGCGCGGCCGAGCTTCCACCCGCTGACGCGTGGCCGCGCGTCGAGCGGCTCGCCGACGACGCCGTCGCGGTCACCTTCGACGTGCCCGACGAGCTGCGCCGAGCGAGTACGCGTTCGCGCCCGGCCAGTCGCTGACCCTGCGGCGCGTGGTCGACGGCCGCGACGAGCGCCGCTCGTACTCGATCTGCGCGCCGGCCGGCGCGCGCGCCGCGGGTCGGCGTCCGCGAGGTGCCCGGCGGGTTCTGTCTCCTCCTGGCTGGTCCACGAGGTGCGGCCCGGCGACGCGATCGAGGTGCATGCCGCCGTCGGGCACGTTCACGCGCCGACCTGCGGCCGGCCGGCCGACCACGTGCTGATCGCCGCCGGCTCGGGCATCACGCCGGTGCTGTCGCTCGCCGCGTCGGTGCTGGCGCGACCCGCGGCGCGCGCGTCACGCTGCTCTACGGCAACCGCCGCACCGACACGGTGATGTTCGCCGACGAGCTGGCCGACCTCAAGGACCGCTACGGCCCCGGCTGCAGCTGGTGCACGTGCTCTCCCGCGAGCCGCGCGACGCCGAGCTGTTCAGCGGCCGGCTCGACGCGGAGCGGCTGCGCGACGCTGCTGCCGGCCTGCTGCTCGCCGTCGGCGGACGTCGACCACTGGTGGCTGTGCGGCCCGCACGGGATGGTCACCGACGCGCGCGACGTGCTCGCCGAGCTCGGCGTGCCGCGCCGAGCGGGTGCACCAGCGAGCTGTTCTACGTCGACGACGCTCCCGCCGGAGCCGGTCGCGGCCGACGAGGCCGACGGTCGACGGGCCGACCAGCGAGGTCACCGTCGTCCTCGACGGCCGCTCGACCACGCCGGGCCGCCGCCGCGACGTGCCGGTCCTGGACGCCGCCCAGCGCGTCCGCGCCGACCTGCCGTTCGCCTGCAAGGGCGGCGTCTGCGGCACCTGCCGGGCCACGGGTCACCGACGGCGAGGTGCACGATGCGCCGCAACTACGCCCTCGAGCCGGCCGAGGTCGAGGCCGGCTTCGTGCTCACCTGCCAGTCGCTGCCCGTCTCCGACGCGGTCACCGTCGACTTCGACGGTTAGTGGGCCGCGGCGTCGCAGTTCAGCGTCGTCTGGCCGGACGTGACGGTGATCTGCGGGTAGCCCGCGTGCGGGACCGCCGGGAACGTGACGTCCTTGGAGTGCTGGCCGGCCGCGAGGGTGAACGACTTGTGCGCCTCGGGCGGCGGCTCGGACTCGTCCGAGATGGTCAGGTCGACGCTGATGGTCGCCGGGCCCGCGTACTCCACGTGTACCTGCGTGCCGGAGCCCTTCTTCGGCGTACCAGGAGTTCAGGCACTTACCGAAGATGTGCGCGGCCTGGCCGGCGCTCTGGGGTTCGACCGCACCGGAGAACCCGGGGATGTTCGCCTTGGCCGCCGCGGGCTTGGGCGAGGACTTCGTTGTCTCCGACGGAGCCGACGAGGCCGAGCCACCGCCGGATGAGCCGCAGGCCGAGGTGGCCGCGAGCGCCGCGATGGAGATGATCGTCAGAAAACGCATACCCGTATGTTCGTGCACCACGGCAGAGTAGCCACGGCGGGCCCCTCTTTGCGCCGTTCGTTACCTCTCCTTGGCCCGCCCATGACCGTCCCCGGTCAGATAGGGAGGCCGGCCTCCAGGTGGGCGACGGCCTCGTCGAGGCCCTCGGCCGGGTCCATGTCCGGGTCGTCCGCCCAGCGGAGCATGACCTCCAGCAGGAGGCCGAACGCCGCGCCGGCGAAGGCGCGTACGGCGAGGTCGTCCGCCTGGCGGCCGGTGCGCTCGGCGACCAGGTCCTTCATGATCGCCATGGTGTCGATGAGGTTGCCGAACGTCGCGCCCCGCAGGGCGGGCACGGACAGCACGAGCTTGCTCCGCTCGCGCTGCGTGGCGAACTCCTCCTTCGACAGGGCGCCGAGGGACGAGCGCAACGCGGCGCGCAGAGCCTGGGCCGCGCTCAGCTCGGGCGGCTGGGCCCTGAACGCCGCGATGAACAGCGGGTCGTAGTCGTCGGTGAGGACCAGGTCCTCCTTGGTGGGGAAGTAGCGGAAGACAGTGCTCGGCGCCACCTCGGCCGCCGCCGCGACCTGCTCCACGGTGGTGGCGTCGTATCCCCGGTCGAGGAACAGCCGTACGGCCTCGCGCTGGATCGTGGCCTTGGTCCTGGCCTTCTTGCGCTCGCGCAGCCCGGGTTCCGGCCGGCCCTCAGACAGCTGACTCATGTGCTGATTCTGTGCCCTCCGGGGCGGCTTGCCGAATCGGCGCGGCGCGCCTGCGCGGAAGGAAGGCGAGGGCGAGCAGCGCGCCGAGCGCGGCCAGGCCTCCGCAGACCGCGAGCAGCAGGTCGAGGCCGTGCGTGAACGCCGCGCCGGCCCGTGCGCCTCCCACGACGGCGAGGCCGCCGAAGACGCTCTCGCGTGCCGCACGCGCCGCGCCGGGCGTCAGCCCGGTGACGTCCAGCCGGGCGCGGTAGCCCGAGCCGAGCACCGCCCCGAGGATGGCCGTGCCAAAGGTGCCGCCGACCATGCGCACGGCCTGGTAGACCGCCGAACCGACGCCGCCGCCCTCGGCGGGCAGCGCGCCGAGCGCCGCGTCGGCCGCCGCGGGCATCGCGAAGCCGAGGCCGACGCCGCAGACGGTGGTCCACAGCCCGGCCGGGCCGTACCCGTCGCCGGCTCCGGTGGTCGAGCCGATGAACATCCCGGCGGCGAGAACGGCGAACCCCAGGCCCGCCGCGACGTTCGCGCCGGCGACGGTCGCGAGCCGGTCGGCGATCACCACCCCGGCCAGCATCCCGCCGATCAGCGGCAGCAGCCTGATCCCGCCGCCCATGGCGTCGGTGTGCAGGACCGCCTGGAAGTACTGCGGCACGGCGAACAGGACGCCGAACATCGCGAAGTTCACCACGGTGCTGAGCAGGGTGCCCCAGGCGAAGCCCGCCGAGCGGAACAGCGCGAGGTCGACCAGCGGCGACACGGCCCGCCGCTCCCACACGACGAACGCCACGAGCCCGAGGACCCCTGTTGCGAGCGGTACGACCGCGGCCGAGGCGCCCCACCCCGTACGCCCCGCCTCGATCACCCCGTACGTGAGCAGGGCGAGGCCGCCGCTGGAGGCGACGACACCCGGCAGGTCGAAGCCCCGTGGCCGGTCACCGCGCGACTCCGGCAGCCACGCGAGCACCGCGACGAGACCGAGCACGACCGCCGGAACGTTGATCAGGAACACCGACCCCCACCAGAAGTGCCCGAGCAGCCAGCCGCCGAGCACCGGGCCGACGGGGAACGCGACCATGGTGGCGGCCATGACGACGGCGATCGCCTTCCGGCGCTCCCGTTCGCCGAACAGCGCCGAGACGGTGCCCAGCACCATCGGCAGGATCACCGCGCCCCCGAGCCCGAGGACGGCACGCGCCGCGATGAAGGTCCCCGGCGTGGGAGCGTACGCGGCGGCGAGCGACCCGGCCCCGAACACGATCAGGGCCGCGACCAGCATCTTCTTGCGCCCGAAGCGGTCACCGAGCATGCCGCCCGGGATCATCGCGGCGGCGAACACGAGCGTGTACGCGGTGATGAACCACTGAAGCTGCGCGTTCGAGGCGTGCAGGCCGGTGGCCAGCTCGGGCAGCGCCAGGCTGAGGATCGTCGTGTCGATACCGACCGCCAGCACGGCCAGGACCAGCGATCCCACCGCCCACCAGCGTCGCGTGACCGAATTCATGAGAGTCTCCTCCGTTTTCGGAGTCCGATAGCAAATCGGAGCGTACTCTCATTATTTCCCGATGGACACCCGAACTGGTCACCGCTTGTGAACGCGCCGGGCCCCTCGGGCGTCATAGGAGTGACGTGGGGGGACCATGAGAAGATCCGGTGGCGTCCTGGCGGTGGTCGGCCTGTGGCTGGTGGCAGGCCTGCTCCCCTGCTCTTCGGGCTCTCCGACGTGCGCCTCGCGTTCGGCCTCACCGGCGAACCCGGCAAGGCCACCGTTGAACACTGCGTCACGTACGGCGACCAGGACCACCAGCGCACCCGGTGCGTCGGCCGCTTCGTCCCGGACGCCGCGGGTGCGGCGCCGCGCGCCGTACGGCTGCCGCCGGAGTCGCACCAGGGCGAGACGTTCGCCGCCGTCCTCGCCGGGGACCGGGCCCATCCGTCCGGCACGAAAGGGCGCCTGCGGGCGCTCGCGCTGCCGGCCCTCGGGATCCTCTTCCTGATCCCGCTGCCCTGGGGCGTCGCCTTCCTGTTCTTCGACCGAATCGCCCGGGCGGGCCTCCAGGTACGTGATGGGGCTCCTGGCCGCGGGCGCGGGCGGTGTCTGCCTGGCCGGGCTCTTCGTCTCGAACCTCTGAGGCCCTACGGCCGCAGCGTCTCCCCGCCGCCGCACCGGCGGCGAACCACTGCGCGCCGAAGGCGTCGATGCCCTCGCCTCTCACGTCGCCGGGCACCTCGTCTCCGGCGAAGAGGTAGAGCGGGCGGCCGTGGTACGTGACCTGCGTCGTGCCGTCCCGCCGTACGGCCGTGCCAGCAGGGACGCCTTGACGCCCCGGCCCGGAGTCGCCCTGCCGTGGGTCAGCAGCGGCGGAAAGGGGCGCAGGCAGTCTCCGGCGCAGGCCGACCGGCCGGGCGCGTCGCCTTCGAACACGTACAGCGTCCTTCCGAAGGCGTCGACCAGGACACGGCCGAGCCCGAGCGTCCTCGCGCCGACGAGCGCGGACGCCGACGGTGGCCGCAGGGGCTCGGGGTCGGGCCACGGCGCCGTACGCGGTGCGGGGTCGCCGTTCCCGCACGCGGCGGCGAGCAAGACCACCGCGAGCGCGCCTCCGGCGATCCCGACCGTACGCATCGCCCGCGTCCTCCCAACGTCACAGAGGAGCACGTACGAGGGTGCGCCGGGGTTCAGCGCCCGATATAGGGTCGTTGAGCGCTCCTTGCCCCCGTTCGAGAAGAGACTTCGCGATGTCGCCGACTCGGCCCTCACCGGCCTGGCTGTCCAACGCCGTCCTCTACCAGATCTACCCGCAGAGCTTCGCCGACTCCAACGGCGACGGCATCGGCGACCTGCGCGGCATCGCCGCAGCACCTCGACTACCTGGCCTGGCTCGGCGTCACGCGGTCTGGCTCGACCCCTGCTTCGTCTCCCCGTTCCGCGACGCCGGCTACGACGTCGCCGACTACCTGACGATCGACGCCGCGCTACGGCGACCAACGACGACCTGGCCGCGCTGGCCGAGCAGGCCCGCGGGCGCGGCATCCGGCTCCTGCTTGACCTCGTGCCGGGCACACCTCCGACACCGCACCCGTGGTTCCAGGCCTCGGCGCACGACCCGGCCGACGACCGCTACATCTGGGCCGACCCGGCCCGACGGCCGGCTGCCGGCGGGTTCGTCCCCTCCCCCGGCAGCCGCCCGGGCGGCTACCTGCCGAACTTCTTCGACTTCCAGCCCGCGCTGAACTTCGGCTACGCCCGCCAGGACCCGGCCGAGCCCTGGCGTCAGCCGGTCGACGCCGACGGGCCCCCGGGCCAACCGCGCGGCGCTGCGCGAGATCATGGACGCACTGGCTGCGACCTCGGCGTGTCCGGGTTCCGCGTCGACATGGCCGCCTCGCTGGTCAAGGACGATCCGGGCCACGTCGAGACCGGCAGGCTGTGGCGCGAGACTGCGCGACTGGCTGGACCCGGCGTACCCGGACGCGGCGCTGCTGTCCGAGTGGGGCGACCCGGCGGTGTCCGTGCCCGCGGGCTTCCACGCCGACTTCTTCCTGCAGTTCGGCGGCCCGACCAACGGCGAGGCCGCTGCGCTCACTGTGGAGCAACGGCACCGGCACGACCGACCCGATTGGGCCGCGCCGACCCGTGCTACTTCGACGCCGAGGGCCGGGGCTCGACGGAGACCTTCCTCGACGCGTAGCGACAGACGCGCCGCCGCCCTCGGCGAGACCGGGCACATCGCCCTGCCGACCGCCAACCACGACTTCTCCCGCCTGTGCTGCGGCCCGCGCACCGCCGAGCAACTGCCGCCCGCCTTCGCGTTCCAGCTCACCTGGCCGACCCTGCCGGCGATCTACTACGGTGACGAGATCGGCATGCGCTACGTCCCTGGCCTGCCGGACAACGAGGGCAGCGTCGCTGAGCCCCGAGCTGCAACCGCGCCGGGTCCCGCACCCCGATGCAGTGGGACGACAGCCGCCAACGCCGGCTTCTCCGCTGCCCCGGCCGGCCGCCTCTACCTGCCGATCGACCCGGACCCCGACCGCCCGACCGTCGCCGCCCAGCGGGCCGACGAGGCCTCGCTCCTCCACCTGGTCCGCAACCTGATCGCCCTACGCCGCGCCCACCCGGCCCTGGGCGCGCAAGGAACCGTGGAGGTGCTGAGCGCCGGCTACCCGTTCGCGTACATCCGCGACGACACGATCCTGGTCGTGATCAACCCACGCCGCTCTCCGGCGACGCTGCCGAGCGACCGCAAGGTCAGCCGCGAACTGGCGGTCCACGGCGTGACCGTGTCCGGCGACGAGATCCACGCGGAGGGCTTCTCGTACGGCATCTTCGAGCTGTCGGACCCGCCCGCCGATCCGGCCAGGCCCCTCACGCCCGGCCAGATAGGCGGCTGTCCCGGCTGTGTCGTCGAGCGAGTGGGCGTCAGAACGACCCGGCGGTCAGGGCGATGAGGGAGATCGGGACCGTTGGGGCGGTGAGGGTGCCTCTCAGTAGGGCGGTCAGGTGTTCCGACAGGGTTCGTACGGTGCTCTCGTCGTACAGATCTCTCGCGTAGCGGAAGGCGCAGGCGATGCCGCCGTACGGAATCACGTTCGCGGTAGTCCAGGATCAGGTCGTACGCGAACGGGGGTGCCGTTCCCGGGCGGGTTTCCGTCGTCACGCCGGGGAGGCGCAGGCGGGCTGTGGAGTCCGGGTTCAGCATCACCTGGAACAGTGGGTGGGCGCGGCCTTCAGAGGCGAGTTCTTCGGCGAGCAGCTCGAATGGGACGTCCTGGTTCGCCCGTGCGGTGGTGTTCGTTCCGCGGATGCGGTGGAGCAGCTCCAGCAGGTTCGGGTCGCCTGAGGTGTCCGTGCGGAGGACCACGACGTTGGTGAAGAAGCCGATCAGGTCGTTCAGGCCTGGTGCTTCTCGGCCTGAGACCGGGGTGCCGATCGGGACGTCCGTGCCCGCTCCCGCGCCGGTCATCGACGCCGCCAGTGCCGCTTGCAGCACCATGAACACTGAGGTTCCCGTCGTACTCGCGACGTCGAAGGCGCGTTCGTGCAGGTCCGAGGGGATCTCGAACGGTACTCTGCCGCTCTCGTAGGTGGGTCTGGGCGGGCGCGGGCGGTCCGGTTGGACGGTCGCTTCGCCTGGCAGGCCGGCCAGTGTCTCCCGCCAGCAGGCCGACTGGCGGGCGATCTCGCTTCCCGGGTCGTTCGGTGAGCCCAGCTTCTCGTGTTGCCAGACGGCGAAGTCCGCGTACTGGAACGGAAGTGGCTTCCACTCGGGTGTTCGGCCGGCCAGCAGCGCGGAGTACGCGGTGGCCAGGTCTCGGTTCAGGACCATCATCGACGGGTCGTCGGCGGCCGAGTGGTAGATCTTGCAGAACAGGACGTGTTCGTCCTCCCCTACGGCGAACAGTGCGGCGCGTACCGGCAGATCGCGTCCTGGGTCGAAGTGGACCGCGTCCCACAGGTTCATGAGCCTGGCCAGCGTCTTTCGGGTGCTGCGGATCACGGGCAGCCCGAAGGCGTCCGCCGTCAGGACCCGCTGGTAGCGGACGCCTTCGTACTCCGGAAGCACCGTGCGGAGAGCCTCGTGGCGGGCGATGACGGCGCGGAGGGCTTCCCGCAGGGCGGGCACGTTGAGGGGCCCTGTCAGCCGGCTCGCCAGCGAGGCGCCGGTCGGCTCGGTCCTCCGCCGGAACCACAGCCGTTCCTGCGACCATGACAGCGGCGGATGCGGCTCCGCGACCGGGGCCGTCTCCAGTCGCCGGGCGAGGTCCGCGGCGGCGGGACTGTCGAAGACGGCGCGGATGGGGAGCCGTACGCCCAGCGTCGCGCGGATCCGGTGGACGAGCCGCGCGGCGAGGAGCGAGTGGCCGCCCAGTTCGAAGAAGTCGTCGTACGCGCCGACGCGCGGCAGGCCGAGGACGTCGGCGTACAGGCCGCAGAGGATCTCCACGCGCGCCATCGTGGACGCGCGTCCGCGCGAGGGCGGAGCGGGGAGCGCGGCGTGGTCGAGTTCGCCGTCCCGCGTCAACGGCAGCGCGTCCAGCCTGACGAACGCCGATGGTGCCAGGTGCGCGGGCAGCAGGCCCGCCGCGTGGGCGCGCAGCGCCGCCGGGTCGGACGGCGCGGACGGGACCACGTACGCGACCAGGCGGCGGTCGCCGGGGAGATCCTCGCGGGCGGTCACCGCGACCTGGCCCACGGACGGGTGTGTCGCCAGGGCCGCCTCGACCTCGGCGGGCTCGACCCGGAGACCTCGGATCTTGACCTGGGAGTCTTCGCGGCCCACGTACCGCAGGGTGCCGTCGGGGTTCCACTGGACCAGGTCGCCGGTCCGGTACATGCGGGTCCCGTCCGGCCCGTACGGGTCGGCGACGAAGCTTTCGGCCGTCGGGCCGCGCAGGCCGAGGTAGCAGCGTGCGAGCTGGGCGCCGGCGACGTACAGCTCGCCCGTCACCCCCGCCGGTACGGGCCGGAGCCGGTCGTCGAGGACGTACACGCGCGTGCCGGGCACCGGGCGGCCGATCGACGGGAGCTCCGGCCACTCGGCGGCCTCGCCTGAAAGGGTCAGCGAGGTGACGGCGTGCGTCTCCGTCGGGCCGTGGTCGTTGTGCAGGCGGCGTTCCGGGACTCGGGCGAAGAAGTCGCGTACGTGTCCGCGCACCGTGAGGATCTCGCCGGTCTGGATGACGTGCCGCAGCTTGGGCAGGAGCAGTCCGCGGGCCGCCTCGATGACGGCCTCCAGCACCGGCGCCGGGGCGAACAGTTCGGTGACTCCGTACCGGTCGAGCCAGCGGGCCAGGGCCGCCGGGTCGCGGCGTACGTCGTCGGACGGGATCGCGAGGGTCTTGCCCGACCACAGCGCCGAGAAGATCTCCTGCGCGGACACGTCGGAGCCGAGGCCGGAGCACTGCCCGGTGACGGAGCGCCCGTCGACCGGGAACGCGGAGTCGTGCCGGGCGAGCAGGTTCGCCATGGCGCGGGCCGGGAGGACGACGCCCTTCGGGTGGCCGGTGGAGCCCGACGTGTACATGACGTACACCGGGTGCTCGGGGTGCGGCGGCGCGAGGCGTTCATCGTCGGACAGGTCGGCGGAGGAGAACCCGCTCTCGGTCTCGTCCTCTTCGGCGGGGTCCGTCGTGACGACGCAGACCGGGGCGGCGTCGGCGAGCAGGCGGTTGACCCGCCCGTCCGGGTCGTCGGGGTCGACGAGGAGGCAGGCCGCGCCGGTCTTCACGATCGCGACGATCGCGACGGCGAGCCGTTCGGATCTCGGCAGCGTGACCGCGACCGTCTTCTCCGGGCCCGCGCCCATTCCGATCAGCAGCCGCGCGAGGCGGTTGGCGCGCTCGTTCAGCTCCCGGTACGTCACGGCGGTGTTCTCGAAGACGAGGGCCGCGCGTTCCGGCGTCCGCCGTACGCGCTCCTCGAACAGGGCCGGCAGCGGCGTCCAGCCGGGCCGCGCCCCTCCGGAGCCGAGCGCGATCATCAGCCTCCGCTCGCCCGCCGACAGCAGGTCGATGGCCCCGACGGGGGTGTACGGACCGGAGCGGACCAGGGAGCCGAGGAAGCGGGTGAACCCGGCCGCGTGCCCGGCGCCCTCGCCGTCGAACGCGATCGTGAGGCTCTCGTCGCCCGGCCGGTCGTAGCAGGAGACGCAAAGGTCGTCGAAGGCCGCGCAGGGCAGCGGCCGCACCGTGCACCGCATGCCGTCGAAGCGCGGGCCCGCGCCGAACGGGATGACGTTCACCAGTGGCCCGAACAGGCCGTGGCCCGCGCTCAGGCCGAGGTCGCGCCGCATGTCCTCGGCGCGGTACCGCTGGTGCCGCAGCCCCTCACGCAGGGCGTGGGACGTGCCGCGCACCAGGTCGTCCAGCGGCCGGTCGCCGGCGAAGCCGACGCGTACGGGCAGGACGTTCGACATCATCCCCGGGATCGGGCCGCGCGCCCGGCGTACGCGGCCGGTGACCGGCACCCCGAGCGTGACCTCCTCCGCGCCGGTCACGCGGTGCGCGTACGCCGCGAACGCCGCGACCAGGAGGCCCGCCGTCCCGGTGCCGAAGCCGCGGGCGCGCCGCCGCAGCTCCCTCGCCTGTGCCTCGCCGAGCTCCTCGACCTGCCGCACGAGGTCCCCCGGAGGCCTCTCGCCGAGCGCGACCGGCTCGGGGAGGCCGGCGAGGGTCTCGCGCCAGTACGCCCGGTCCCGTACGAGGTCGGCGGAGGTGCGGTACTCCTCGTCGAGGGCGACGAGCGTACGGACCGAGCCCAGGGCGCCCGGCGCGTACGTGCCGCCGGTGCGGAGCGCGGTGTAGACCTCGGCGACGCGGGCGGTGATGGCCGAGAAGGAGAAGGCGTCCGCGATGATGTGGTGGGCGCGCTGGTACCAGAGGTAGTGGTCGTCGGCGGCCTTGAACAGCGCGAACGCGAACAGCGGCCCCTCGGTGAGGTCGGCGGCGCGGCCCATGTCCGCGCGTGTCCACGCCTCGGCGGCGGCGAGGGGGTTCGGCTCGGCGCTGACGTCGGCGCGGTGGTACGGCCACGCGGCGAGCGGCGCCAGGTACTGCCGTGGGGTTCCGTTCGACTCGGCGAAGCGCGCGTGCAGGGCGTCGCACTCGCCGACGACCCGCCGCAGGGCCTCCTCGAACCGGTCCTCGTCGACGGGGCCGTGGATCTCGACGTGGCCGCCGACGTTGAACCGCGCCCCGCCGCGGGGATCGAGGTGATGGGCGTGCCAGACACCGCGCTGTGCTGCTGTGAGGTTCCACCGCTCGCTGAAGAGACGCATGCTCGAACCACCCATAACAGATCGCAATAGATGACGCATATAGATAACACGCATCTACGATTACGCGCGGTTCACCCCTGGTTCGAAAACGACGAAACCCCTGGTCGCACCAGGGGTTTCGTCGTCGCTACGGGCCGATCAGACCTTCTCGGCGAAGGCGTTCACACCCGTGAGGCCGGCGGACAGGGTCCAGAGGCGCTCGGCCTGCTCGGGGTCGGTCGCGTAGGCGCGCACCCCGCCCGGCGTGCCGTCCTCCGCGGCCGGCGCCGCGATGTCGCAGTCCTCGCAGTAGACGCCGCCCATGCCGTCCAGATTCGGCGACGTCGCCGCCCACACCTGCGTCGCCGCGCCCTGCACCGGCGACTTGAAGCCGTCGGCCACCAGCTCGCCGTCCTCGTCGATCCAGCCGAGCGCGACCATCTCCTCCCTCGGAAGGTGGCGCTGCAACGGCGTCATGATGCCGCCCGGGTGCAGCGAGAACGCCCGCACCCCGCGATCGCGGCCGAGGGCGTCGAGGCGCAGGGCGAACAGGACGTTCGCCGTCTTCGCCTGGCCGTACGCCTCCCACTTGTCGTAGTCACGCTCGAACTGGACGTCGTCCCACCGGATGCCGGAGCGGCGGTGACCGGCCGACGAGACGGAGACGACGCGTGCCCCGCCGCGCTCGATGGCCGGCCAGAGCCGGTTGACCAGCGCGAAGTGGCCGAGATGGTTGGTGGCGAACTGCGCCTCCCAGCCGGGGCCGACCCGCGTCTCCGGGCAGGCCATGATCCCGGCGTTGCCGATGAGGATGTCGATGGCACGGCCGGACGCGAGGAAGCGCTCCGCGAACCCGCGGACGCTCTCCAGGTCCCCGAGGTCCAGCTCATCGACCTCTACCCCGTCGATGTCGCCGACCGCCTCACGCGCGGCCTCGGGTCGCCGCGCGGGCACGACGACGGTGGCACCGGCACGCGCGAGCGAACGTGTCGTCTCCAGACCCAGCCCGGAGTAGCCGCCGGTGACGATGGCGAGCTTCCCGGACAGGTCGATCCCCTTAAGGACCTCGTCCGCGGTGCTCTGGGCTCCGAATCCCGATCCGATCGGGCGCTGAGGCGTTGTCATGAGGACGAGGCTATGAATTAGAGCGCACTCTAAGTCAAGCGGCGGCCCGCGCGGGCGCGTGGAAGACCTCACGCGCGTGCCAGGCGATCCGTGCGTCCGCGATCCCGTCGAACGCCCACCACTGCACGTGTGCGGCGTCCAGCCCGACCGCGGCGTTCCGCAGCCGGCCGTCGTATCCGCAGAACGCGCACCGGTACTCGTACGCCACCATGACCTGTTCACGGAACGCCCGGTCGCGCCGCGGGCCCAGGGCTGCCTCCGCGGTCCGCACCTCCCACAGCCCGTCGCCGGTGAGGTGGTGGAACGGATAGGCGGGCCGGCGTACCCGTACGAACCGTTCGACCCGATCCACGCCCGGCAGCGTACGGCAGGGTCGGCCGGTGCGGTCGGGATGGTGTTCGGCCTCGTCCGATGGATCAGAGCGCGCTCCAGGTCAAATGAGTGGCGCGCTCTCGTCGCGGGCGTCAGGCTTCCGGCCATGACTTCGACCAGCTCCACCTCGTTGCGGCGTGACCCACTGCCATTGCGCGGGCGGGTCGCTCTGGTGACCGGCGCGAGCCGGCGTTCCGGCATCGGATACGCCACCGCACGCAGGCTCGGGGCGCTGGGGGCGAGCGTGTTCCTGCACCACCACGTCGCCCACGACGAGGACCAGCCCTGGGGGGCCGACCCCGGAGGACCGGAGGCGGTGGCCGCCGGAGTGGCCGAGGCCCTCGCGGACGAGGGCGCCGCCGTTCACCAGCACGGGCTCGACCTCGCCGAGCCCCAGGCTCCCGCCCGGCTCATCGACAAGGCGATCGAGACCTTCGGCCACCTCGACATCCTCGTCTGCAACCACGCCCGCAGCGGAGGAGACGGGCCGCTCGGGACACTCGACGCCGCGATGCTCGACGCGCACTGGGCCGTCAACACCCGCTCCACCATCCTGCTGACCCAGGCCTTCGCCGCCGGCCACGACGGGCGCCCCGGCGGACGCGTCGTCCTCATGACGTCAGGGCAGGACCTCGGCCCGATGCGCGACGAGGTCGCGTACGCGGCCAGCAAGGGCGCGCTCGCCTCCATCACACGTACGCTGGCCGACCACCTCGCCGACCAGGGGATCACCTTGAACACGGTGAACCCCGGCCCCGTCGACACCGGCTACGCCCCGCCCGATCTTCTCGACGAGGTCGCACGGCGGTTCCCCACGCGGCGCTGGGGCACCCCCGACGATCCCGCACGGCTCATCGCGTGGCTCGCGACGGACGAGGCGTCCTGGATCACCGGGCAGGTCATCGACAGCGAGGGAGGCTTCCGCCGCTGATCCGGGTCGGCCGGTGCGGCCCGGGATGGAAGTGGGCGCCGATCATCGGACCCAGGTGCCGGTAAGGCCCTGGACCGCGGTGCCGTCCAGGTCGGCGAGCTTCGTACCGACGAAGCCGCGCGCCTCGTCCGACGTCTGGAGCCGGAACGGCGGCTCCGGGGCCGTCAGCGCGTGGACGATCGAGGCGGCCGCCTCCTCCGGCGTCTGCGCGCCGCCAAAGGTCTTCAGCGTCCGGTCGATGTAGGCGCCGAGTGCCGGGGCGTACGGTCCCGCCGCGTCGAGGAGGGCCGGCACATCGGCGTTGACGTTCGTGACGAACTCGCTCGCGACCGCGCCGGGCTCCACGACGCTCACGCGGACGCCGACGGTCGCGGCGACCGGCGCGAGCGACTCCATGAAGCCCTCGACCGCGAACTTCGCCGCACAGTAGGCCTCGTTGAACGGCTGTCCGACGACGCCGCCGACGCTGGTGACCGTGACGAGCCGGCCGCCGGAGGCGCGCAGGTGCGGCATGGCGGCGCGGGTCATCGCCACGACGCCGAAGTAGTTCACCTCCATGGCCGAACGCACGTCTTCCAGGCTCATCCGCTCGATGGTGCCCACGTGCCCGGCGCCCGCGTTGTTGACGACGGCGTCGAGGCGGCCGTGCTCGGCGAGCGTCTCGTCGAGGCACTCCGTGATGGACGCCGCGCGTACGACGTCGAGCCGCCTCACCTCGACCAGCTCGCCGACCCCGGCCTCGGCGGCGGCCTTGAGCAGGGGTTCGGCCTTGGCCGTGTCGCGCATCGTGGCGATGACCCGGCGGCCGGTCCGTGCGGTGGCCACCGCCGAGGCGAGGCCGATGCCTGTGGAGGTGCCGGTGATGAGGACGATCTGCGGATCCATGAGGGGGGTTCCTTTCCCGAAGCCGGGCGTCAGCTATGTGCGTGCACACACACAATAACCATTGCGTGCACACGCACGCAATCCTCGTTAAGCTCGGAGGATGCCGCGTACCGACCTCACCCTGGGCGACCTCTCGCCTCGGGATCACGCCTTCTACGGCCTGGTCTGGGCCGGAACCACCCTCAGCGCCCGCGTCGACCAGGCGCTGCTCCGCGCCCACGACCTGCCGATGTCCTGGTTCGAGGTCATGCTCTGGCTGAAGGGCCAGAGCGAACCGGTCGCGGCGTCCGACCTCGGGGCCAAGACCCTTCTCAGCCGCAGCCAGGTCTCCCGCGTCGTCGACGCGCTCCACGCCCGCGGACTCGTCACCCGCACCACGTCCCCCACCGACGCCCGTTCGGTCCGCGTCGCCCTGACCACCGACGGCCACAAGGCGTTCGCCGAGGCCGACGCCACCCGGCGGGCCACCCTCGCGGACGTGTTCGACGATCTGCTCGACGACGACGACATCGCGGCGCTGGAGACCGCCTGGGCCAAGCTCAAGCGGCCCCGCACGTCCGCCACCTGAACCGGACGTGATCCCGATCCGAGGCGCGCCCCTTAGTCCGTCCCGGCCAGGTCAGTCGGTGCAGCCGGGGATGGTGTTGAGCGGGTTGCAGTTGTTCGGGAGGTTCCGGCGGACGATGGAGCGGCGGAGGAAGATGCTGGCGTTCGCCGTGGCGATGCCGCCACCCCCCGAACCCCGGTTCAGCTCGACCAGGGTGTTCTGCAGGACCGTCGTGCCCAGGTTGGCGATGCCGCCGCCGAGGCCATTGGAGGAGTTGTGGTCGATCGTGTCGTGGGTCAGGCGGGCCGTGCCGCCCGGCTGGGTGTCCACGGCGCCGCCGTTGATCGGCGCGGAGTTGCCGGTGAAGCGGCTCGCGTCGACGGTGACGGTGCCGAAGACGATCAGGCCGCCGCCGCCGACGCCCGTCGTGCTGTTCGCGGAGAAGACGCTGCGGGTGACGAACCCGCGGGCGCCCGCGGTGATGGAGATCGCGCCGCCGTTGTTCGCCCGGTTGCCCGACAGGGTGACGTGGTCCAGCTCCAGAGTGCCGCCGTCCAGGATGCCGCCGCCGAGGCCTCCGTTGTTCCCGTTCAGGATCGCGATGTTCCGCACGCGCAGAGTCCCGCCGGCGGACACCTCCAGGACGCGGAACAACGCCGCGATGGCCGGGTCGCGGCGGATCGTCGTGGCCGGGCCGCCGACCAGCGCGACGTCGCCGGTGACCACCGGCAGGCCGTCGGTGGCGGTGGCCGGGGTGGTGATCGTGTACGAGCAGTGGGCGGCGAGCCGCAGGGTCGCGGCGCCGAGGCCGTTGGCCGTGGTGATCGCCGTGGACAGAGCCGTCGAGCTGCACGGGATCGTGATGACACGGCGGCCCACCGCCTCGGCGGGCGAGGCAGGTGAGGAGGACACCGCCAGTACCGCGAGAGCGGCCACCCCGATACCGCCCGTTGTCCGCACGAATACACCCATCTTGCTTCCCCCATGCTGAACGAAGTACGACGGGCATCAGGGAAACACGCGCGGCAATGAAGATCGCCGGGCCGCGACACCGGTTTCCAACTCTTGTTACGCGTTGACCGAAGCTTTCCGTGCGGTCCGCTCAGCGCGCGCTCACGGGCACTCTCGGCTCCTCGCCGGCGGCGAACTGCTCGGCCGTACGCGCCGCGGTGGCCTTCGCGCGGCGTCCGGTCGTGGCGACGCCCAGCACGAGCACCACGAGGCCGAAGGCCGCGATGACCCACCAGCCCGCGTGGCTGGCCGGCGCGAACCCGGTGCCGAACGGCCCGCGCACGCTGGAGACCACCACCGAGCCGACGACGGCGACGCCGAGCGACTGGCCGATCTGGCGGCTCGTCGAGGCGGTCGCGGCGGCGACGCCCGCCTGGTCGCGCGGCATGCCCGACACCGCGGTGTTGGTGATCGGGGAGTTGACCGTCGCGAGGCCGAAGCCGAAGACGACGTAGGCCAGGATCAGCCAGCGCGCGGACGTGGTCGCGGTCAGGCCGGTGAGCAGGAGGCCGCCCAGCGCGAGGGAGGAGCCCGCCGCGATCAGCGGGATCCGCGGCCCGCGCGCGCCGACGAGCCGTCCGCACAGAGGGCCGAACACCACCGTCATCGCGGCGATCGGCAGGACGTAGAAACCGGCGTGCAGGGCCGAGAAGCCGCGGACGTCCTGCAGGTACATCGTGTTGAGGAACAGGAAGCCGCTGAAGGCCGCGAAGGCGCTGATCGCGATGACCGTCGCCCCCGCGAAGGGGACACTGCGGAAGAACCGCAGCTCGATCAGCGGGTCGGCGCGGCGCGGCTCGTACGTGAGCAGCCCGGCGAGTGCCGCGGCCGACAGCACGAAGAACCCGAGGATCTCCGTCGAGGACCAGCCCGCGGATGGTCCCTCGATCACCGCGTACGTCAGCGACGCGAGCATGACGATCACGAGGAGCTGGCCGACCGGGTCGACGCGGCGAGCCTTCGGCGCGCGGGACTCCGGTACGAACAGGGCGGTGAGCAGGACCGCCGCCAGCCCGACCGGCACGTTGATCCAGAAGATCGCCCGCCAGCCGACCGAGCCGATGAGGGCGCCGCCGACGATCGGGCCGAGCGCCATGCTGACCCCGCTGACGCCCGCCCACACGCCGATGGCGCGTGCGCGCGGCACCGGCTCGGTGAACGTGTTCGTGATGATCGACATCGCGATCGGGTTGAGCATCGAGCCGCCGACGGCCTGGAGCGCGCGGAACGCCACGAGCCAGCCGAGGCTCGGCGCCGTACCGCACAGGATGGAGCCCGCGACGAACAGCACGAGGCCGGTCTGGAAGGTACGGCGGCGGCCGAGCCGGTCGCCCATGGAGCCGGACAGCATCAGCAGGCTCGCCAGCACCAGCGTGTACGCGTCGATGGTCCACTGCAGGCCGCTCAGCGGCGCGTTCAGATCGTGCCGGATCGACGGCAGTGCGACGTTGACGATCGTGTTGTCGAGTCCGACGATGAACAGGCTCATGCAGCAGATCGCCAGGATGAGCATCTTCCGGCGACGGCTGACTTCCGGCACCTGACCTCCTTTTATCCCGGTATTAGTTAGTATCGTACAACTAAGGATTTCCGCTGGTCGGCGCCGCCAGAGCCGGGCCTCCCGCGTCCGGGTAGGCTTGCGGGCCGGGCGTACCCGGATTTCTCACCCGAGGGGGAACACCACGGTGACAGCTGTCCACACCGAGTCGGCGCCCGCCGCCGACGTCGTGGAACAGACCGCGCGACGGCGCACGTTCGCGGTGATCAGTCACCCCGACGCCGGCAAGTCGACCCTGACCGAGGCGCTGGCGCTGCACGCGGCGGCGATCGAGCAGGCCGGCGCCGTGCACGGCAAGGCCGGACGGCGCGGCGTCGCGTCCGACTGGATGGAGATGGAGCGCAGCCGAGGCATCTCCATCACCTCCTCGGTGCTGCGCTTCGAGTACGGCGACGCCCTGCTGAACCTCCTCGACACCCCTGGCCACGCCGACTTCTCCGAGGACACCTACCGCGTGCTGACCGCGGTCGACGCGGCGATCATGCTGCTCGACTCCGCGAAGGGCCTGGAGGCGCAGACCCTCAAACTGTTCGACGTCTGCCGCCACCGGGGTATTCCGGTGATCACGTTCGTCAACAAGTGGGACCGTCCCGGACGCGAGCCGCTGGAGCTGCTGGACGAGGTCGAGCAGCGCATCGGCCTGCACCCGGCCCCGCTCAACTGGCCGGTCGGCATCGCCGGTGACTTCCGCGGCCTGATCGGCCGCGAGTCCGGCACGTACACCCGCTACAAGCGCAGGCCCGGCGGCGCCACCCGCGCCGACGAGGAGATCGTCTCCGCCGAGCAGGCCGCCGAGGAGGAGGGCCCCGCCTGGCGTACGGCGCAGGAGGAGCTGGCGCTGATCACCGAGATCGGCGCCGACCTCGACCTCGACGCGTACCGCGCCGGGATCTGCACGCCGGTGCTGTTCGGCGCCGCGCTGCCGAACTTCGGCGTACGCGACCTGCTGGAGACGGTGTGCGAGCTCGCTCCCCCGCCGACCCCGCGCAGCGACGCCGACGGCAACGTACGCCCGGTCGCCGGACCGTTCTCCGGCCAGGTCTTCAAGGTGCAGGCCGGCATGGACCGCGCGCACCGCGACCGGCTCGCGTTCATCCGCGTCTGCTCGGGCCGGTTCGAGCGCGGCATGTCACTCACCCACGCCACGACGGGCCGCCCGATGGCCACCAAGTACGCCCAGACGGTGTTCGGACGTGACCGCTCGACGCTCGACGTCGCCTACCCGGGCGACGTGATCGGGCTGCCGAACGCCGCCGGGCTCACCGTCGGCGACACGGTGTACGTCAAGACGCCGGTCACCTTTCCGCCGATCCCGGCGTTCGCCCCCGAGCAGTTCATGGTGGCGCGCGCGAAGGACAACGGCCGTGCGAAGCAGTTCCGGCGCGGCATCGAGCAGCTCGACGGCGAGGGCGCCGTGCAGGTGCTGCGCAGCGACGTGCGCGGCGACCAGGCCCCGGTCCTGGCGGCGGTCGGCGCGCTGCAGTTCGAGGTGGTCGCGCACCGGATGGAGCACGAGTTCAACGCGCCGATCGACCTGAGCCGCCTGGAGTACACGACCGCGCGGCTCACCGACGCGGCGTCGACGGAGACCCTCGCCGGACGCCGCGGCATCGAGGTGTTCACCCGGACGCTCGACGGGTCACTGGTGGCGGTGTTCACCGACAAGTGGCGGCTGCGCGCCCTGGAGCGCGAGCACCCGGAGCTGACCCTCACGCCGCTGCTGGCCGCCGGCATCGGCGACTAGGGCCTAAGAGCCTCATCGCGCGACGTAGACCGTGTTGGTCGCGGGACGCCCCTGCAAGGGGTTGGGGAACTCCACGACGTGTGCCTCCGTACGCGCGAACACCCCGGCGAGCGTGGCGCCGAACTCCTCGTCCGGAGGGTCGTTCGACCACAGGGCGAACACCCCGCCGGGCCGCAGGAGGTCCTGGACACGGCGCAGGCCGTCCGGCCGGTAGAACGCCGCGTGGTCCGGGTGCAGCACGTGGCGCGGCGAGTGGTCGATGTCCACGAGGATCGCGTCGAACCTCCGCTCGGGGGCGTCCGGGTCGAGCCCGGCCGCGCCCGCCACGGTCGCGAAGAAGTCGCCGCGTACGAGCCGGCACCGCGGGTCCGAGGTCAGGCCCTCGCCGAGCGGCAGCAGCCTGCCCTCGTGCCACCCGATGACCTCGCCCAGCGCCTCCACCACGACCAGCGAGCGGACCCGCGTGTCGTCGAGGACCCGGCGCGCGGTGTAGCCGAGGCCGAGCCCGCCCACGACCACGTCGAGGTCGTCGCCCGGCGTCTCCTCCAGGCCCAGCGCGGCGAGGGCGATCTCACCGGCCGTGAACGCGCTCGACATGAGGAACTCGTCGCCGAGCTTCACCTCATAGACCTCGGCGCGGAGCACCGGGTCCTTCCTGCGCCGCAGGCTGATCTCGCCCATCGGCGTCGGGCGCCAGTCGATCTCCTCGAAGCGCGCGCTCATCCAGACCTCGTCTCTCCTCGTGCGGACCGCCAACGCTAGGCCCCGGCGACGTGCGGAAACCACGGAAACGAATTTGCGACGTCACGCTTTGATATCTGATTTCCCGGATCGCGTGGATAGTCGCCTGCGATGGGTATGCCCGGGCTCTATTGTCGCGGGCAGGGAGCGGACCGCACTGAAAGGAGAATTCTTCCATGACGGCAGCGAGTACGGGAGAACAGGTGCCACCGAGCGCCGATCCACCGCGACTGCGCAGAGACATCGGGCGGACGGGTCTGCTGTTCACAGGTGTCGGGTCGATCATCGGCTCGGGCTGGCTGTTCGGCGCGATGAACGCGAGCATCATCGCCGGCCCGGCGGCGATCCTCTCCTGGACGATCGCCGGCTTCATGATCATCTTGATCGGGCTCTCGTTCTCCGAGCTCGGCACGATGTTCCCGGTCACCGGCGGCGTGATCCGCTTCCCGCAGTACGCCTTCGGCGGCTTCGCCAGCTACTCGATGGGCTGGATCACCTGGGTCGCGGCGGCGGTCGTGCCGGCGATCGAGACCACGGGCGTGCTGCAGTACGCCACGAAGTGGTATCACTTCACCGACAAGCACATGGTGTCCGGCGAGCCGGTGCACACGCTGACACCGGTCGGCATCGCGGTGGCCCTCGTGCTGCTCGCCCTCTTCTGCGTCATCAACGCGGTCGGCGTCCGGTTCTTCACTCAGATCAACAACGTGCTGGTCTGGTGGAAGCTCGTCGTCATCGTGCTGGTCATCGTGCTGTTCCTGGTGACCGCCTTCCACGGCGCCAACTTCAGCAGCCACGGCTTCTCCCCGTCCGGCGGGCAGGCGATCTTCACCGCGATCTCGACGTCCGGCATCACGTTCTCCTTCCTGGGCTTCCGGCAGGGGATCGAGCTGGCCGGCGAGAGCAACGACCCGAAGCGCAACGTGCCGTTCGCCGTCATCGGCTCGGTCGTCATCTGCATGGTGATCTACATCCTGCTGCAGGTGGCCTTCATCGGCGCGCTGTCCGGCGGCGACCTCAAGCACGGCTGGAGTGGGCTGGCGTTCGCCAACGACTTCGGCCCGCTGGCGGCGATCTCGACCGCCATCGGCCTCGGCTGGCTGGCGACCGTGCTGTACGTCGACGCCGTGATCTCCCCCGGTGACACCGGCCTGATCTACTCCGCGGTCACCGCCCGTCTCGGCTACACGATGGCCAAGAACGGCAACGCGCCCCAGGCCGTCGCCAAGCTCAGCAGCCGCGGCGTGCCGTGGGTGTCGATGATCATCACGTTCGTGGTGGCGGCGTTCATGCTGCTGCCCTTCCCGAGCTGGCAGCAGCTCGTCGGCCTGGTCACGTCGGCGACGGTCATGTCGTTCGGCTCCGGGCCGCTGGCTCACGCGGCGCTGCGCCGCGAGCTGCCGGACCAGGAGCGGCCCTTCCGGCTCTGGGGCGGCGACGTGATCCCGCTGCTGGCCTTCTTCTCGGCCAACATGATCATCTACTGGACCGGCTGGTCCACGAACTGGAAGTTCTTCGTCATCATCCTGTTCGGCTACGTGCTGATGGCCGTGTTCGGTGTGACCGGCCAGCTCAAGTACCGGATGGACTGGAAGGCCGGCGCCACCTGGGTGCTCCCGTGGCTGGCCGGCATGGCGCTGATCAGCTACCTGGGCGACCTCGACGGCGGCCAGGGCGTCATCAAGGGCATCCCCGCGGGCTTCATCGTCAACCTCGTGTGGAGCGCGGTCATCTACGTCATCGCGGTGAAGGTCCGGCTGCCGGGCAGCCGCGTGCGGGAGATCATCGACAGCCTTCCGCACGACGAGGCGGACCTGGAGACCGCCGGCTGAGCACGCGGTGAAGGGTCCCGGCCGCCCAGGGTGCGGCCGGGACCCTTTCCAGTAGATTCACCAGGCATCAAATGGGCCCTGGCGGGCATCACACTCTTCATCTCACGCCGAGGAGGGGGCCCGATGGCATCCACCACCGTGGCCGTCGACCTGGCCGCGTCACCGGGCCTGCTGTGGCCCCTGATGATCGACTTCGACCGCCACCACGAGTGGCTCGCCGGCCACGATCGATTCGTGACCGAACCACCGGAGGACACCGTGCCCGGCGCGGTGTTCGTCCAGCGCGGCACCTTCAAGGGCGTGTCCGGATGGGTCGAGTGGCTCATCGAGGACCTGCGCCCGGACCGGCTCCTCCACCTGAGCGGCCGTGCCCCGAGGGGCCTGCGGGTCGGGGCGCGGATCATCCTGGCACCGGAAGGCGCCGGCACGAAGGTGACCTGCGAGTACGAGCTTCGCGGCACCCGGCTGGCCGCCCCCATCCTGAGGGCCGGCCGCCGGACCGTCTACCGGAACACGCGGACGTCGCTGACCCGCCTGGACGTCCTCACCCGCTCCGGCCTGGCCCCGATCCCCCGCACCGCCTGACCTCGGCTACTCGGGCCACTGGCCGCCCGCGTGGGTGGCCACGAACTTGTCCTCGCTCGGCATGATGATCCACAAGGCGATGTAAACGAGGAACTGCGGGCCGGGAAGCACGCAGGAGACGATCGCCAGCAGCCGTATCGTCCAGGCTCCGAGTCCGAGACGGCGGCCGAGGCCGGCGCACACGCCGCCGATCATCCGGCCCTGCCGCGGACGGTAGAAACCGTTCATGTCATGCCCTCCTTGGCATCTGTACCTCCCACGTTAGGCACCTGTCCTCCCGGCCGCATCGCCCGGAGGTACGGTTCGGCCTCCTACCAGCGGGCGACCGGAAGCCGGGTGAGCGCGCGGGTACCGTAGCGGGATGCTCCCCGAGGCCGGCACCGAGGCGCGCTTCATGGCCGTACGCCGCGACGAGACGCTGCTGCGGCCGGGCGTTCTCGCACTATGCCGACGCCTGGGGCTCGGCGGCGCCGACGTCACGCGCTTCGCGGGCGGCACGCTGCCGGTCTACGCCGTGGGCGACGGGCTCGTACTCAAGATGTACCCGCCGGTACGCCGCGAGCACCGGCTGACGGAAGAACGGGTCCTCCGGGCGATCGGGGGACGCCTGCCGGCGCCGCGCGTCCTGGACGCCGGCGAGCACGGCGGCTGGGGTCACGTGCTCATGACCCGCCTGCGCGGAGAGCCTCTGACGGAGGTGTGGCCGCGTACGAGCGAGCGTGACCGCGACCGGCTGGCCGACATGCTCGGCACCGCGCTCGCCGCCCTCCACGAGATCACCGTACGGCCGCTCGGACCGCCGGACTGGGAGGCCTTCGTCGCCGCGCGGCGGGCCGGTTGCGCCGCGCGCCAGCGCGAGCTGGGCCTGGACGAACACTGGGCCGCGCTGATCCCGGACTTCCTGGACTCCGTGCCGCTGCCGCCGTCACCTCCGGTGCTTCTGCACACCGAGGTCATGCGCGAGCACCTGCTGGCCACCGCCGGCCCGGAGGGCTGGTCACTGTCCGGCCTGTACGACTTCGAGCCCGCGATGATGGGCGCGGCCGAGTACGAGTTCGCCGCGGTCGGCCTGTTCGTCTCCCGCGGCGACGCGCGCTTCCTGCGGCGGACGCTCACCGCGTACGGCCTTCCGTGCGACCGGCTGGACGAGGGGCTGGGGCGGCGGCTGCTCGCGTACGCGCTGCTGCACCGCTACAGCGACCTTTCCTGGTACCTGGAGGAGCTGCCCGCTCCCCCGGAACCGACGCTGGAGGCGCTCGCCGCGCACTGGTGGCGTGTCAGGTGACACACAGGCCAAGGCCGGCAAAACGGACCATGGTGTCCGACGCCGACCACGGGAGAGCCGGTGCGGGACACCACCACGGACGACGAGCAGGCGGGCGACGCGCCCGCCGATATGAAGCTGGGCCACTGGTTCGACCATGCCGACGCGGCCGCGACGGCGCGTTTCACGGTGATGGCCCGTCGGCTCCCCGCGCTGATCCGCGAGGCCGTGCGGCTGGCGTGGCGGACCGGTCACGCGGACACGGTGGCGACCGTGTCACTGAACCTGTTGTCGGGGGTTTTCACCGCGTTCGGGCTGCTCGCCACGACCGGCGTGCTGGAGGCCCTGCTGGCGGCGGGCCCCACGCCGGACCGGGTGCGCGCCGCGCTGCCGTCGCTGCTCCTGGTGGCGGGCTCGGGCATGGCGCGTTCCGTGCTGTCGGCCGCGGCCGGGTGGGCGCAGGCGCGGCTGACGCCGCGGGTGCGGATGCTGGTCGAGCTGGAGCTGTACGAGGTGACCAGCGGCATCGACCTCGCCAGCTACGACGACGCGGAGTTCTACGAGGCGCTGATGCGCGCCGAGGGGCCGGGCATCTCGGCGGCCGCCGAGGTCGTCTCGTACACGATCGACATGGTCACGGCCGCGACGTCCTTCATCGCCGCCGGGATCGCGATCACGACACTGCACCCGGTGCTCCTGCCACTGCTGCTCGTCACGGCGCTGCCGGAGGCGTGGGCGGCGGTCCGGGTGGCCCGGTCGCAGTACCTGATGATGCTGGAGACCGTCGGACCCCGCTGGCAGACGGTGATCATCGGTGACCTGCTCAGCAGCCGCCGGTACGCCGGCGACCTGCGCTCGTACACGGTGCAGAGGTTCCTCCTCGCCCGCTACCGGCGGATGGCGGAGGTCTACCGGCGGGCCCAGCTCGTTTTGGCGCGGAAGAACACCGTCATCCGCCTCACCGGGAACGCCGGTGCCGGGCTCGCCAACGGGCTCGTCTACGTCACGCTCGGGCTGCTGCTGGCCGCGGCGTGGCTGCCGCTCGCCGTCGCCGGCACGGCCGTCCTCGCGATCCGCACGAGCCGTGGCGCGCTGTCGGAGCTGATCCACGGCGTGAACAGCTGCTACGAGCAGGGGCTGTACCTCTCGGACTACACCGGCTTCCTGGAGGTAGCGCGCACCCATCTGCCCCCTTCCACGGGCGACGACGTCCCCGGCGAGGTCGCGATGATCTCGGTGGAGGGCGTGTCCTTCACGTACCCGGGCAGCGAGGATCCGGCGTTGAGCGACGTCTCGATGACGCTGAAGGCCGGGCAGATCGTGGCGCTGGTCGGTGAGAACGGCTCGGGCAAGTCCACGCTCGCCAAGCTGCTCGCCCACCTGTACACGCCCGACGAAGGGCGGATCACCTGGGACGGCGTCGACCTCGCGACCGCCGACGCCCAGTCCGTACGCGCGCGCATCGCCGTGATCGCCCAGGACCACGCGCACTGGCCGATGACCGCGCGCGCCAACATCGTGCTGGCCGACGACACGGACCTGCCGCGCCTCCACCACGCGGCGGCCTCCGCCGGCACCGACGAGGTCATCGAGGAGCTGCCGTACGGCTGGGACACGATGCTGGACCGCAGGTTCAAGGACTCCCACGAGCTGTCCGGCGGCCAGTGGCAGCGCATCGCGGTCTCACGCGGCTTCTACCGCGACGCTCCCCTGATCATCTGCGACGAGCCGTCCTCGAACCTGGACGCCCGCGCCGAGCACACGCTGTTCGAGGCCGTCCGTACGCACATGCGGGGCCGCACCGTCATCCTCATCACCCACCGGCTGGCCAACATCCGGCACGCCGACGTGATCCACGTCCTCGAACACGGCCGGATCACCGCGACGGGCACCCACGACGAGCTGATGGTCCGCGAGGGCGTCTACCGTGACCTGTACACCCTTCAGGCCGACGCGTACACGGCCTGAGTCAGCACTCGGCGAGGCCGGGGCGCTGGTTGAGAACCTGGGCGCGCGGCGTGACGAACTCCGCGTACGCCCGGCCGGCCTCCGGCCGGAAGACCGCCACCCGGCTGCACGCCTGGAACGCCAGGCGGATCCCGAAGTGCCGCTGGAGCGCGGCGCGCAGGTCGTCGCTCGCGAGGACGCGCAGCAGTTGCCCTCGCGCCGCCTCGTCCGGCGGAGGCACCCGGTTGCAGGCCAGGTCGGCGCCGCCGTCCCGTAGCTCCGCGACGAGGCGGGTGATGACCTGCCAGGCGTACGGGTGCGCGGTGCGGACCCGTTCGGCGAGGACGGCGTCCTCGTCGTCTCGCCCCAGCCGCTCGGGCGGAACACTCAGGAACACGCCGCTTCTCCCTCTTATCAGGACTGGTTTTCATTATCTCCACGTTGGGCGGCGCAGGCAAACCGGTAGCGTTGGGGCGGTGCCCGAGTTGCAGCGGCTGCACGCCGCCCATGCCCAGGAGGTCCTGGCCTTCGAGCTGGCGAACCGCGCCTACTTCGTCGCCTCGATCTCCGACCGCGGCGACGAGTTCTACGCGCGGTTCACCGACCGGTTCGACGCGCTGCTGGCCGAGCAGGAGGCCGGCGCCGGCGCCTTCTACGTGCTCGTCGACGAGGACGACTCGATCCTGGGCCGGTTCAACCTGATCTTCACCGAGGACTCCACCGCCGAGCTCGGCTACCGCGTCGCCCAGCACGCCGCCGGCCGCGGCGTGGCGACCGCGACCGTACGCGAGCTGTGCCGGCGGGCGGCGGAGCGGCACGGCCTGCGCGTGCTCCGGGCGGCCACCTCCCTCGGCAACACCGCGTCCCAGCGGGTGCTGGCCAAGGCCGGGTTCGTCCCCGACGGCCCCGCCGACCCCGCGGACCTCGGCGGCAAGCCGGGCACCTGGTACCGGCGCGACCTGCCCTGACGAGAGTCAGGCCGCGCCGAGGTCGGCCTCGATCTCCTCCAGGGTGCGGTTCTTGGTCTCCGGCACGCGCAGGGCGAAGAAGACGATCCCGAGCACCGCCATGGCCGCGTACAGCCAGAACGTCCACGCCTTCCCGATCGCGCCGACCAGCTGCAGGAAGTAGTAGGACACGAAGAAGTTCGCGATCCAGTTGAAGAGGCTGCACACCGCCATCGCCGAGCCTCGTACGCTCAGCGGGAAGATCTCGGAGATCATCAGCCAGAACACCGGGCCGAGCCCGATGGCGAACGACGCGATGAACACCACGAGCGCGACCAGCGCCACCCACGGCGCGTCGTCCTTCCAGTGGAAGGCGAAGAAGGCGCCCAGCGTGGCGAGCGCGACGGTCAGGCCCGCGGTGCCGACGATCAGCAGCACCCGGCGGCCGACGCGGTCCAGCAGCACGACCGCGATGAACGTGAAGACGACGTTGGTGATGCCGACCGACAGCGCCTGTGCGATCGCGTCGTTGGCGTGCAGGCCGGTGTAGGTGAGGATCGTCGGCGAGAAGTACACGACGGTGTTCACGCCGACGATCTGCTGGATCACGGCGAGGCCGATCCCGACGATCAGCATGGGCCGTACGGACGGGGCGAGCAGCTCACGCAGGCCGGACCTCCGCTCGCGCGACAGCACGGACTCGATCTCGGACAGCTCCTCCTCGTAGTCACCGCCGGGCCGCGTACGCCGCAGCACGTCGCGGGCCTCGTCGGTGCGCCCCTTCTGCATCAGCCAGCGCGGCGAGTACGGCACCAGCAGCATGCCGAGGACGAGGAACACCCCGGGTACGGCGCCGATGCCGAGCATCCAGCGCCAGCCCGACCCGGCGTCGCGCAGCGCGAAGTCGACGAGGTACGCGACCAGGATGCCGATCGTGACCATCATCTGGTTGTACGAGACGGTGCCGCCCCGGATCTTCGGCGGCGTCTGCTCGGCGATGTAGAGCGGCACCACGGCGGAGGCCGCGCCGACCGCGAGACCGAGGACCATCCGTGCCGCGACGAGCTGCCCGGACGACTGCGCCAGCGCCGCCGCGAGAGCCGCCGCCACGTACACGATCCCGGCCCCGAGCAGGGTCCAGCGGCGGCTGATCATGTCCGCCAGGCGCCCGCCGACGAGCGCACCCACCACCGCGCCGACCAGCAGCCCGGCGACGATCCAGGACTGGGCGAGGTCGCCGGCGTGCAGGTCCTTCTTGATGTAGAGCAGCGCACCGGAGATCACTCCGGTGTCGTAGCCGAAGAGCAGGCCGCCCAGGGCGGCCAGCAGGGAGATCTTCAGGACGAACGGGTTCCGTGACGCCTCACGTACGTAGCTCGGCACGCTGCTGCTCCTTCCGCCGGGGGCCGGCGCCGCACGAGTACCCGCGTTCCGGCGCTTCAATCGATGTGCCGATGTGAGAGGTTTTGGGGGTGTCTCACTTCCCAGGCCGCGAGCCGGCCATCGCGTGGATGCGCGCCGGAACGCTTCTGTTCACCGCTCAGGCCTCGGCGCTGGACGAACGGGGCCTGCGCGCGCCGTCACGTCTGGACGGCTGGAGCCGCGCCCATGTGATCGCCCACGTCGCACGGAACGCCGAAGGCCTGGCGAGGCTGGCGAGCTGGGCGCGTACGGGGGTCAGGACGCCGATGTACGCCGGCCCGGAGCAGCGGAACGCGGACATCGAGACGACCGCGGTCCACGACCTGGACACGCTGCTCACCGACCTGGCCGGGACGAACACCATCCTGGAGGAGGGCCTCGCGGCGCTGACCGGGCCGCGGTGGGAGTACGAGGTCGAGATGCGCGGCAGGGCGGTGCCGGCGGCGGTGATCCCGTGGCTGCGGGCCCGCGAGGCGTGGCTGCACGCGGTCGACCTCGGCACGGGCGTCGAGCTGGCGGACCTCCCGGACGACCTGCTGGACGCCCTGCTGGAGGACGTGGCCGGGAGCCGCGAAGGCGTGCCGCCGATCACCCTGGCACCCTCGGACCGCGGCACGACCTTGGACGTGCGCGGCGGCGGAACACAGGTGACCGGCACCACCGCCGCCCTGGTGGGCTGGCTGACCGGCCGCCCCACCCCGGACACCGTCACATCCCCGGACGGCGTGCCCGCCCTCCCGCCCTGGCTCTGAATTCTGGGCATTTGCGTACATTTGGTGCGGATCGCTGGTTTCCTCTTCTTCGGAAGGTCCGCGCGCACCGGAGGGTCCCATGACACCGCCTCGTATCCGCCGCCGCAGTGCCGGCGTTCTGGTCGCGACGGCGCTGGTGGCGGGATGCGGGTCGTACCACCCGCACGCCGGCGGCCTGAAGCCGCCGTCCGCGTCGGCGCCGGGACGGCCGGACTCCGCGGCGCGCAAGGCGCCCGCGAGCGACACCGCCTCCCGTGTCGTCGAGGCGCGCGGGACGAGCATTCACGGGTGCCCGTTCTTCCCGTCCGACAACGTGTGGAACGCCGACGTCTCGCGTCTGCCGGTCAGTTCGAGGTCCGGCGCGTACATCGCCTCGATCGGCGCCTCCGGGTCGCTGCATCCCGACTTCGGCGCGGGCAGCTGGGACGGCTCGACGATCGGGATGCCGGTCGACTACGTGGGGCGCGGCCAGCCCGGGGTGCGGGTCACGTTCGACTACGCGGATGAGAGTGACCGGGTCGGCTACCCCATCCCGCCGGGCGCTCACGTCGAAGGCGGCGCGAACGCCGGCGGTGACCGACATGTGATCGTCGTCGACACCGGCACCTGCAAGCTGTACGAGCTGTTCGACGCGCACCGGCAGGGCTCGTCGTGGCACGCCGGATCAGGCGCCGTGTACGACCTGCGGTCGAACCGCCTGCGTCCCGCCGGGTGGACCTCCGCCGACGCCGCCGGGCTGCCGATCGCGGCCGGGCTCGTACGCCGCGACGAGGTGCGCGCCGGGCGGATCACCCACGCGCTGCGAATGACGGTGCCTCGCAGCGCGGCGCGCTACGTGTGGCCGGCGCGGCACTCCGCGTCGTCCGACACGAGCACCTCGCTCCCGCCGATGGGCCTGCGGCTGCGCCTGAAGGCGGGCGTGAGCGTCTCCGGGTTCCCGCGCGATGACCAGGTCATCCTGCGCGCCCTGAAGACGTACGGCGCGATCGTGGCCGACAACGGCTCCGCCTGGTACATCGGCGGCACCCACGACGCGGGCTGGAACAACGACGCGCTGAACGCCCTGGGCCGTATCAAGGGCTCGGACTTCGAGGCCGTGGACACGACATCACTGATGGCCGACCGTAACTCCGGCCGCGCGCGCTGACGCCACTAACCGATTCGCATGCCGCACCGGATTTGCCGGACAGGCACGCCAGTCGACAATGCGATTTCAGCGGAATGATCACTGCGCCGGGCGGCGACCTGACTGCTCGTGACACGGGCCGTACCAGCTAGACGACCTGGTCTGCCCGGATCCGGCCACACACTATTGACGTGTCCGATTTACCCGTGTCAGGATGCGCTTGCCCTTTTGAGCATGTATCGCCGGGAGCACGCACTGTGCGCTATTTTCGGGTGTTAGTTGCGGGCGCCGGGATTTCCGCATATGGCAGCTACCTCAACATGGTGGCGCTAAATGTATACATTTTTCACATCACCGGTAGCGCGCTGACAAGCGGCCTCTTCATGGCCGTCCGGCTCATGACCAGCGTCGTCTCCGGCTTCGTCAGCGGCCGTCTCGTCTCGCGTCTGGACCGCAAGCGCCTGATGGTGTTCTCCGACCTCACGCAGGCGGCGGCGCTGGGCACGCTCATCGCGGTGCCCGGCGGCGCGCGGGTTCCGCTGCTGTTCGTGCTGGCCGTCACGGCCGGGGCCTGCTCGACGCTCTCGCAGGTGGCGCTGCGCAGCAGCATCCCCGAGATCGTCGGCGCCGAGCACCGAGGCCGGGCGAACGGGCTGCTGGCGACCAGCCGGTCGCTGGCGATGGTCGCCGGGTTCGCCTCGGCCGGGTTCGTGGTCGCGCAGTTCGGCTACGTCGCGGCCTTCGCGATGGACGCCACCAGCTTCGTCATCTCCGCGACGGTCATGTTCCTGCTGCCGATCACCACACGGGCGATCGAGTCCGAGGCCGCGACGGGCGAACCGTCGCGGTGGTCCGCCTTCTCGCTCCTGCGCGGCATGCCGCTCCTCGCGGTGATGCTCGCGGTACGCGCGGCCGACGGCCTCGGCTCCTCCTCGCACAACGTCGGGCTGCCGATCTACTCCAGCCACCTGGACCCGGCCCACCCGGCGGCGTTCATCGGGCGGTTCTGGGCGACCTGGGCGATCGGCAACATCGTCGCCCAGCGCGCGTGCGGCTGGTACGCGAAGCGGAGGGGCGGCGCGCCCGGCGAGTGGGCGTTCGCGCTCGGGTCCTGCGCGATGTCGGCGTCGTTCATCCTGGTGTTCAGCGGGCTGCCGTCGGTCCTGGCGGTCGCCGCCGCGCTGGCCGCGGGCGTGGCCGACGGGCTGACGGAGATCGCGTACGTCACGCGCCTGCAGGAGGTGCCCGACCACCGGCGCGGCGCGATGTTCGGGCTGTCGGCCTCGGCCGAGAACACCGGCTTCGGCCTCGGCATGGTGGTCAGCGCCGCGCTGCTGGAGCGGTACTCGCCCTTCCACGTCGTCGCGGGCTTCCACGGCTTCGCGATCGCGCTGTGCGCCGCGCTCATCGCCCTGCTGGCCGTACGCGGCAGGGCGTGGCGAAGCGTGGTCGGTGTCGAGGGAGAGCAGGCATGACGGGTGTCGCCGTCGTCGGCGTCTCCTTCCGCTTCCCCGGCGCGGACACCCCGGAGGAGTTCTGGCGGAACACCCGCGACGGCCTCTGCCACATCCGGCGCTTCACCGACGCCGAGCTGGCCGCCGCCGGCGTGCCCGAGGAGCGCCGCGCGCGGCCGGACTTCGTCGGCGCCAGCGGCACGCTGACCGGCGTCGCCGGCTTCGACGCGGAGTTCTTCCGCATGAGCGCGCGCGAGGCGACGGTCACCGACCCGCAGAACCGGCTGTTCCTGGAGTGCGCCTACCACGCGCTGGAGGACGCCGGCCGTCCCCGCGAGGACACGCGGACGCGGATCGGCGTCTACGCCAGTACCGGCTACCACCTGTACTCCCTGCAGAACTACCTGCTGAACAACGTGCTGCCGGACGCCGTCGCCGACGACTGGCTGTCCCGGCTGGAGATCACGATCGGCGGTTACGCCGACTTCACCGCGACGCGCACGGCGTTCCGGCTCGGCCTGACCGGGCCCGCGGTCAACGTGCAGTCGGCGTGCTCCAGCTCGCTGGTCGCCGTGCAGCTCGCGGCGCAGTCGGTCCTCGCCGGCGACTGCGACCTCGCGCTCGCCGGCGCCACGGCCGTGCACGTGCCGCAGGTGCTCGGCTACCACTACGTGAAGGGCTCGATCCTGTCCAAGACCGGGCGGCTGCGGCCGTTCGACGCCGCGGCCGACGGCACCGTGGGCGGTACGGGCGTCGCCGCGATCGTGCTGAAGCGCCTGGACCGGGCGCTCGCGGACGGCGACCGGATCCACGGCGTCATACGGGGCTGGGGCGTCACCAACGACGGGGCGACCAAGCCCACGTACGCGGGCCCGAGCGCGGAGGGGCAGCGCGCCGCGATCCGCCGCGCCCTGGACACCGCCGGCGTCGGCGCCGACCGCATCGGCTACGTCGAGATGCACGGCACCGGCACGCTGAAGGGCGACCCGATCGAGTTCGAGGGCGCGACGGCCGCGTTCCGCGAGGACACCGGGCGTACGGGCTACTGCGCGATCGGCGCGGGCAAGGCGAACATCGGCCACCTCGACGTGTGCGGCGGCCTCGCCGGTCTGATCCGTACGCTGCTGGTGCTCGAACACGGCGTGATCCCGCCGGTGGCGGGCTTCGGGGAGGCCAACCCCGCGCTCGACCTCGCGGGCAGCCCGTTCTACATCCCGGAGGCGGCGCGCCCCTGGCCTCGTGGCGAGGGACCGCGGCTGGCGGGGCTGACGTCCCTGGGGCTCGGCGGCACGAACGTGCACATGATCCTCGAAGAGGCGCCCGCTCCGGCACCGCGCTCGGGATCGGCGTCCGCGCCGGGCGTCGTGCTCGTCTCCGGCCGCGACGACGCCGCGCTCACGGCGAACGCCCGCGCCCTGCGCGACCACCTGCGCCGCCACCCCGACGTCGCGCAGGCGGACCTGGCCACGACGACCATCCTGGGCCGCGCGCACCTGCGGCACCGGCTGGCCGTCCAGGGCGACGGCCCCGAAGCCGTCGCCGGCGCGCTCGACGAGTGGCTGAACGGGCGCGAGAAGGCCTCGAACACGACCGGCGTCCTCGCCCCCGGGCCGCACCGGCCGGCGAGCGCGGCGTTCCTGTTCACCGGCCAGGGCAGCCCGTACCCGGGCATGCTGTCCGCGCTGCACGAACGGTTCGAGGTCGTCCGCGACGTGCTGCGCGAGGGCGGCTCGTACGGCGTCCCGCTCACCGTCCTGCTCGGCGACGACACCTCGACCGTGCAGCCCGCGCTCTTCCTGCTCCAGTGCGCGATCACCGAGCTGTGGCGCGCGGCGGGCGTACGGCCCGGCGCGGTCGCCGGACACAGCCTCGGAGAGTACGCGGCGCTGTACGCCGCCGGCGCCCTGTCCCTGGAGGACGGAGTCCGGCTCACCACCGCGCGCGAGCGGCTGATGCGTCGCTGCTGCCCGCCGGGCGCGATGGTCGCCGTGCCGGTGGACCGTGCCGCCGCGGAGCGGTTCGCGGCCCAGGTGGACGGCATCGAGCTCGCCGTGGTCAACGCGCGCGACCGGCAGGTCCTGGCCGGCCCGCCCGGCGCCGTCGACCGGCTGTGCGCGCTGCTGGAGCGCGACGGCGTGCGCGCGCGGCGGATGGACGTCGAGCGCGCGTTCCACACCGCGGCGATGGAGCCGATGCTGGAGGAGTACCGGTCCGTCCTGGACGAGGTGACCTTCCTGCCCACGACGCTGCCGTTCGTCAGCGGGCTGGACGGCGCCGTGAAACCGGCCGGCTGGGCGCCCGACACCGCGTACCTCCTGCGGCACGTCCGCGAGCCGGTGCGCTTCGACGAGGTGCTGCGCGCCCTCGCCGACCGCCCGGTGCTGCTGGAGGTCGGCCCGCACACGACGCTCACCACGCTGGCCCGCCGCGAGCTGCCCGGAGTCCCCGCCGTGTCGACGCTGCGCCGCGGATCCGGCCTCGGCCAGCTCTGGGCGGCGGCCGGCGCGCTGCACTGCGCGGGAGCGGAGCCCGGCTGGGAGTTCCTGCTGGCCGGGGGCGACGGGCGGCGGATACGGCTGCCCGGCTACCGCTTCCAGCACAAGACCTACTGGACAGGCCCGGAGCAGCCCGCCCTCACCACTCCGAACACCCCCGAGATGGAGTCCACCATGGCATCAGCCGACCGCGTCCTGCGGCGCGTCATCGAGTTGACCGCGCGTCATCTCGGATTCGCGGAGGACCAGATCACCGCGGACACCTCCTTCTTCGACCTCGGCGCGGACTCGCTGCAGACGATCAACGTCCTGCGCGAGCTGGAGCAGGAGTACCGGGTCAAGGTGGCGATGCGGGAGCTGTTCGAGGAGGCGGGCACGCCGGGCCTGCTCGCGCGGCTGATCACCGAGCGCGCGGACCTCGCCGTGGTCCCGATGCACGGGCCGGCGACCTTCGCACCATCCGAACCGGCCGCCGTCGAACCGGCCGCCGTCGAACGGCCGCGGCGCCGTCGAGCCGTTCCGCTACGAGCCCCCGCAGCACACGCACCACGAGCCCGCCCCGGTGACGGACGACCGCGTGACGCGCCAGGAGGTGGAGGAGCTGGCCCGCCAGGTGCGCCAGCTCTCCCAGATCCAGCTGCGCATGATGTCCCAGCTCGCCCAGCTGCTCGGCGAGCTGATGGAGGAGCGGCCCCGCATCGTCGCGAACGGGCACGGCAAGTGAGCGGGCTGGACGCGCTCTCCTCGGCCGTCGACCGGGACCTGGCCGCGATGGCCGAGCTGTCGGAGACCATCGCGCGCCGCCTGGACGAGCCGGCGCCGGAGCGGCCTCAGGTGCACGGCCCGCGCGTGACCGTCTCGCGTTCCTCGGGCATGGTCGCCGACGGCGGCGCGGACTCCCAGCGGGCGCACCTGGACGACCTCGTACGCCGCTACACCGCCAAGACCCGCACCTCCAAGGAGCTGACGCAGCGCTACCGGCGGGTCCTCGCGGACAGCCGCGCGGTCGTGGGGTTCCGCAGCAGCACGAAGGAGATGCAGTACCCGATCGCCGGCCGCCGCGCCAAGGGCTCGTGGCTGGAGGACGTCGACGGCAACCGCTACGTCGACATCACGATGGGCTTCGGGGTGCTCCTGTTCGGCCACGAGCCGGAGTTCGTCGCCTCGGCCGTGCGCGAGCACCTGTCGCGCGGCATCCAGCTCGGCCCGCGCGCGGTGGAGACCGGCGAGGCGGCGGAGCTGCTGGCCGGGCTGACCGGCATGGAACGGGTCGCGTTCGCGAACTCCGGGACGGAGGCGAACTCGGCGGCGCTGCGGCTGGCCCGCGCCGCCACCGGCCGGAACCTCGTCGTGACGTTCCACGGGTCGTACCACGGTCACGCCGACAACGTGCTCGGCCGCGCGTCCGGCGAGGACCGCCTGACCGTGCCCGTCTCGACGGGCGTGCCGCCGGGCGCGGTCGCCGACCTGATGGTGCTCGACTACGGCGACGACGCGAGCCTGGAAGCGATCGAACGGCACGCCGCCGGCATCGCCGCGGTCGTCGTCGAGCCCGTGCAGAGCCGCAACCCGGCGCTGCGCCCGGTGGAGTTCGTCCGCCGGCTGCGCGAGGTGACGCGCAAGCACGGCATCGTGCTCATGTTCGACGAGATGCTGACCGGTTTCCGCCCGGCGCTGCGCGGCGCGCAGGAGCTGTACGGCGTCTCCCCCGACCTCGCGACGTACGGCAAGCTCCTCGGCGGCGGCTTCCCGATCGGCGCGATCGCCGGCCGCGCCGACATCATGGACGGCGTCGACGGCGGGTTCTGGCAGTACGGCGACGACGGCTACCCGCCGGCCGACACGACGTTCTTCGGCGGCACCTACATCCAGCACCCGGTGTCGATGGTCGCGGCCAAGGCCGTGCTCACCCATCTGAAGGAGCAGGGCCCCGGGCTCCAGCAGCGGCTGAACGCCCGCACCGACGAGCTGGCCGCGACGCTCAACGGCTTCTTCGAGGCCGAGGAGTTCCCGCTGCGGATCCGCCACTTCGGGTCGATGTTCCGCTTCGAGCATCGCGCCGACATGGAGCTGCTGTACCACCACCTGATGCTGCGCGGCGTGCACGTGTGGGAGTGGCGCAACTTCTTCCTGTCCACCGAGCACTCCGACGGCGACCTCGAGTTCGTCGCCGACGCCGTACGCGGCTCGATGCGGGACCTGCGCCAGGCGGGCTTCTTCGGCGGCGAGCGCGCGGCACCCGTCCCGAAGCCCGTACGGCCGCCGACGGTGGAGCGCATCCCGGCGATGGCGTGGAACACCGCGGCGACCCGGGAGACCGCCCCGGCGCCTCCCAAGCCTCCCGAGCGTCCCGCGCCGGACTTCAGCGTCTACTTCTTCGGCGACTACCCGCGTGAGGAGGAGCGGGACGGCGGCCGGTACGACGTGCTGCTGGAGACCGCGCGCTTCGCCGACGAGCACGGCTTCCACGCGCTGTGGATGCCCGAACGGCACTTCCACTCGTTCGGCGGCCTGTTCCCCAACCCGGCGGTCCTCGCCTCGGCGCTCGCGCGCGAGACCAGCCGGATCCGGCTGAACGCGGGCTCGGTCGTCATGCCGCTCCACGACCCGGTACGTGTCGCCGAGGAGTGGTCGATGGTCGACAACCTCTCCGGCGGCCGGGTCGGGATCGGGTGCGCGAGCGGCTGGAACGCGGGCGACTTCGTCTTCTTCCCCGAGCGTTTCGGCCGGCACAAGGAGCTGATGTACGAGCAGGTCGAACAGGTGCGGTCGCTGTGGCGCGGCGAGGCGGTGCGGCGGCTCACCGGCGACGGCGAGCGCGAGGTCCGGCTGTTCCCCAAACCGGTCCAGGGGCTTCCGCCGATGTACACGGCGGTCGTCGGCAACCCCGCGTCGTACGAGCTGGCGGCCGAGCACGACCTCGGCATCGTCACGAACCTCATGGCGCAGAGCGTCGAGAAGCTCGCCGAGAACATCGCGTTGTACCGCCGTACGCGCGCCGCGCACGGCCTCGACCCGGACGCCGGGCGGGTGGCGGTCATGCTGCACACCTACGTCGGGCCCGACGACGAGACCGCGCGCGCCGAGGCGTTCGAGCCGCTGTCCCGCTACATGCGGTCGTCCCTGTCGATCTTCGGATCGGTCACCAACAGCCTCGGCTACAACGTCGACCTGGACGCGCTCAGCGAGGACGACCTCGACGTCCTGTTCCGCCGCGCGTACGACCGCTACTGCGACAGCCGCGCGCTGATCGGCTCGGCCGCCACGGCGGCGTCGGTGGTGGACGCGGTGCGCGCGGCCGGAGCCGACGAGGTGATCGCGCTCGTCGACTTCGGCGTCGAGCCGAGCGCCCTGCGCGGCGGCCTCACCCACCTGGACACGCTGCGCCGCCGGTACCACCCGGACGTCTCCGAGCCCGAGACGACGGCGCCGCTGTCGGCGGGCCAGCGGCGCATCTGGGTCTTCGAGCGCACCTTCCCCGGGCAGCGCGCGCACAACGAGATCCAGGCCGTACGCCTCGACGGGCCGGTGGACGTCCCGTCGCTGCGCACGGCGCTGGACCGCCTGGTCGCGCGGCACGGGCAACTGCGCACGGTCTTCCGCGAGGCCGGCGGCGAGCCCCGGCAGGTCACCCTCGCGCCCGGCGAGGCGGACTTCGCCGTGCTCGACCGCACCGGCGCGGACGAGGCCCCGGCGGTGCGCGCGGTCGTGGCGGAGGAGAGCGCACGCGCCTTCGACCTGGAGAACGGGCCGCTGCTCGCGGTGCGGCTCGTACGCCTCGGCGCGGAACGGCACGTCCTGGTCCTGTCGATGCACCACATCGTCATGGACGCCGTGTCCGCCGGCGTCATCGCGCGCGACCTGTCGGCGCTCTACCGGTCCGTGCGCGACGGCGCCGCGCCGGACCTGCCCGCCCTCACGCGCACCTACGCCGACCTCGCCGCCGAACGGGCCGGCGACGACCCGGACAAGGCGTCGGAGGACCTCGCGTACTGGCGCCGTACCCTCGGCGGCGAGCCGCCCACGCTGGAGCCGCCCTGCGACCGGCCGCGCCCCGGCCTGATGAGCTTCGAGGGACGCGGGATCTTCCGCACCCTCGACGCCACGCTGTCGGACCGGCTGCGGGCGCTGAGCCGCGAACGCCGCGGCACGCTGTTCATGACGCTGCTGGCCGCGTACGGCGCGATGCTGCACGACGTCACCGGCCAGGACGACATCGTCGTCGGCACGCCGATGTCGACCCGGCCGCGCGGCGCCGAGGACGTGGTCGGGTTCTTCCTGAACCCGCTCGCGCTGCGGCTCGACGTGTCCGGCGACCCTGCCTTCGGCGAGCTGCTCGACCGCGTGCGCGCCGTCGCGCTCGACGCGTACGACCACGCGGGCGCGCCGTTCGAGACGGTCGTACGCGCGGTGGCGCGGCGCCGCGGCACCGACCGGACGCCGATCTTCCAGGCGTACGCGGAGTTCGCGGCCGAGGAGCCGATCGGCTTCGACCTGCCCGGCGTGCGGGCGACCGTGCTGGACGAGGGCCCGGACCGCGCGGTCACGGACCTGACCATGGCGTTCGTCGACCGGCCCGGCGGGATCCGCTGCCATCTGTCCTACAACAGCGACCTGTTCGACGCGGGCACCGCGGAGGGCTTCCTGGACCGCTTCCACGCGATCCTCGACGCCGCCGCACGCGCGCCGGAGACGCCGCTGTCGTGCCTCACCCGCGAGGAGGAGCCCGCGGACGGCCCGGTCGTGCCGATCGAGGACACCACCGTGCACGCGCTGGTCGAGCGGCAGGCCGCGGCGGCGCCGGAGCGTACGGCGATCGTCTGCGGCGACGCGGTCGTGACCTACGGAGAGCTGGACGAACGCGCCGGGCGCCTCGCCGCCGCGATCAGGGAGCGCGTCGGCGAGCCGCCGCGCGACGGCCTGATCGCGCTGTGGCTGCCGCGCTCGCCCGAGCTGATCGTGGCGATGCTCGCCGCGCTCAAGGCCGGGTACGGGTACATGGCGCTGGATCCCGGCCTCGGCCGTGCCCGCGCCAAAAGCGTGATCGCCGAGTGCGGCGCCGACGCGCTGGTCCGGTCCGGCGACGGGCTGGATCCGGGGATCCCGGTGATCGACGCCGCCGAGACCTCCGAGGCCGCGTACGCGCCGACGGCCTCCCCGCCGTCGCCGTGCTACGTCGTGCACACCTCGGGCAGCACCGGGCGTCCCAAGGGGATCGCGATCGGCCACCGCGCCGTCGTGAACATGTGCGCCTGGCACCACCGGCGCTTCGGGTTCACGCCCGCCGACCGCAGCTCCGTGGTGTGCACGCAGAGCTTCGACGGTTCGGTGTTCGAGATCTGGCCCGCGCTGACCTCCGGTGCCTCGCTCGCCATCGCCGGCGAGGCGACGCGGCTGGACCCGGCCGCGCTGGCCCGCTGGTACGCCTCCGCCGGCGTCACCTTCTCCTTCCTGCCGACCGCGCTCGGCGAGGCGATCATGACGCTGCCGGACGCGCCGCCCCTGCGGTTCCTCGCCGTCGGCGGCGACGCGCTGCGCACCCGACCGCGCGCCGGCGCGCCGTACGAGGTGGTCAACATCTACGGGCCGTCCGAGGTCACCGTGCTGTGCACGGAGACGGCGGTCGGGCCGGAGGGCGGGCCCGTTCCGCTCGGGCGTCCCATCGACAACGTGCGGCTGCGCGTCCTCGACCGGGACGGCCGCCCGGCGCGCTCCGGCGAGCTGTACGTCGGCGGCGCGGGCCTCGCCGAGGGGTACCGGCGCCTGCCGGAGCAGACCGCGCGGCGCTTCGTGACCGGCTCCTCCGGGGAGCGGCTGTACCGCACCGGCGACCTGGTCCGGTGGAACGACCGCGGTGAGCTGGAGTTCCGCGGGCGGATCGACGACCAGGTGAAGATCCGCGGGTTCCGCGTCGAGCCGGAGGAGGTCACGCACCACCTGGCAGGGCTCGACGGCGTGCGCGAGGCCGTGGTGACGTCCCGGCGCACCGGCTCCGGCGAGGGCTACCTCGCCGCGTTCGTCGTGCCGTACGGAACCGGCGAGGCACGGCAGGCGGTCGCGGACCGGCTCGCCGCCGCCCTGGCCGAACGCCTGCCGGAGTACCTGGTTCCGCGCGCCTGGGCGGTCCTGGACTCACTGCCGCTCGGTGCCCACGGGAAGCTGGACCGCGCCGCGCTGCCGGAGACGCCGATCGTGACGGCGCTCTCCGCGCCCCTCGCCGCGCCGGCCGTCCCGGAGGGCGACGTGGCGCCGGAGGTGGAGAGACGGCTGCGGGAGCTGTGGTCCGAGGAGTTCACCGTCGACCCGTACGCGATCGGCGCGGAGACGTCCTTCTTCGACCTCGGCGGGCACTCGATCAGCGCGATCCGGCTGGTCAACCGGATCCGCGAGGTGTTCGGCGCCGACTATCCGCTGACCGTCTTCTACCAGCGCCCGACGCTGCGGGCGATGGCGGCGTACCTGGGCGACGCCGTCCCGGCCGCCGCGTCGCCCGAGGCGCTCCCGGAGCGGGTGGAGGGCGTGCTGTGACGGCTGACCTCGACACGCTGCTGTTCCGCCTGAGCGAGCTGGGCGTCGTCCTGCGCGCGCACGGCGACCAGCTCCGCTACGACGCGCCGCGTGCCGGCGCCACCACCGAGCTGCTGGAGGACATGCGCCGCCACAAGCCCGGGCTGCTGGAGCGGGCGCGCGCCGACGAGCGGGACGGCGTGACCGGGCGGGCGCCCGCGACCGACCTGCAGGCCGCGTTCATCGACTCGCACGGCGACCACGCGCTCCCGCAGATCTACAACGTCGCGCTGCGCGTCACCCTCACCGGGTCGCTCGACGTGGCGTCGCTGCGCGGCGCGCTGTCCGGCCTCGTCGAACGGCACGAGTCGCTCCGCACGCGGTACAGGAAACTCGGCGAGGAGTGGTGCCAGGAGGCGCTGCGGCCGCCCGTCGCCGACCTGCCCGTGTACGACCTCACCGCGTGGGCGGAGGAGGACCGCGCGGCCGAGGTCGACCGGATCAGCGCGCGCCTGGCGAGCACGCCGTTCGACCTGTCCGGGCCGGTGTTCCCGGTGTGGCGGCTGGTGCGCGTGGCCGAGGACCGGTGGATCCTGCTGCTGATCCTCCACCACTCCACGTGCGACGGCTGGGCGGTGACGCTGCTGCTGAAGGAGCTCGCCGCGCTGTACACGTCGGCGGTGACCGAGAGGCCGAGCGGCCTCGCCGCCCGCCCACCGCAGCCCGCCGAGTACGCGCGCTGGGAGCGCCGGACCGCCTCGCCCTCGTCGGACGAGCGCAGGCTCGCGTACTGGACCGGCCACCTGGACGGCGCGCCGTTCCGCCACGGCCTTCCCACGGACCGGCCGCGCCCGGACAAGCTCAGCGGCCAGGGCCGCATCACGCTGTTCACGGTGCCCGCCGCCACCCGCGCCGCGATGGAGCGGCTCGCCGTCCGCCTGGGCACGACGACGTTCGCGGTCGCGTCCGCGGCGATGGGCACGCTGTTCTCACGCCTGGGCGGCCAGCCGGAGGTGCTGCTGAACATGCCGTACGCGAACCGCGCCCGCCGCGAGTTCGAGTCGCTGGCCGCGGGCACGGCGGCGTCGTTCATCCTGCGGGTCCCGGTGGCGCACGCGCCGTCCTTCGGCGCCCTCGTGGAGGCGACGGCCCGCAACGCCACGAACGCCATCGACAACGTCATGCCGTTCTCCCGCATCGCCACCGCGCTGCGCGAGCGGGGCGCCGACGTCCCGGACAAGATCCGCGTCGGCTTCCACTACCAGAACTCCCTGCAGACCGACCTGGACCTGCCCGGCGTGACCGCCGCCATCGAGGACCTCGCCATCCCGGCCGCGCGCGGCGAGATCGCGTTCGGCCTCATCCCGGCCGGCGACGTCCTCTCCGGCTACGTCGAGTACTCCACCGACCTGTGGGACGACGCCACCCCGGAGCGCTGGAAGGACGACTACGTCACTCTCCTGTCGGACCTGACCCACGAGGCTCTGCGCGGCTAGGAGAGGCCAGGTCTGCGGCCCTGGCGTTGAGGTAGCGCTGCCGCGGGAGGCTCGTCGTGCGGCGGGCCGCCGTCTCGTACGCCTCGCGTGCCGCCGCGTGGTCGCCGGCGCGCTCCAGGAGATGCGCGCGCACCGCGTGGAGCCGGTGGTCGCCGGCGACGCGTTCGTCGGCGTCGAGCCCGCCCAGGAGCGCGAGCCCCGCCTGCGGGCCCTCGGCCATGGCCACCGCGACGGCGTGGTTCAGCGTCACCATGGGGTTGTCGGAGATCCGCAGCAGCAGCCCGTACAGCGCCACGATCTGCGGCCAGTCGGTCTCGTCGGCGCTCGGCGCCTCGTCGTGGAGGGCCGTGATCGCGGCCTGGAGCTGGTACGGCCCGACCGGCCCGCGCGGCAGGGCGGCGGTGATGAGCTCCACGCCCTCGGCGATGAGGGCGGCGTTCCAGCGGCTCCGGTCCTGCTCGGCCATGGGGACCGGCGCCCCGTCCGGCGCCGTGCGCGCGGGGCGGCGCGCGTCGGTGAGCAGCATGAGCGCCAGGAGGCCCGTCACCTCGGGGTCGCCGGGCAGCAGCCGGTGGACCAGGCGTGCCAGCCGGATCGCCTCCGCCGACAGGTCGGCGCGCGTCAGGTACGGGCCCGAGGTGCTGGCGTACCCCTCGTTGAAGATCAGGTAGAGGACGTGGAGGACGGCGTCGAGGCGTTCGGCGCGCTCGGGCCCCGCCGGGACGCCGAACGGGACGCCGCTGTCCTTGATCCGCCGCTTGGCGCGGGTGATGCGCCGGGTCATGGTCGCCTCCGGCACGAGGAACGCGCGGGCGATCTCCGTCGTGGTCAGGCCGCCGACCGCGCGCAGCGTCAGCGCGATCTGCGACGCCTGCGACAGCGACGGATGGCAGCACATGAACAGCAGGATCAGCGAGTCGTCGGACTCCCCCGCCGGCCGGTCGGCGGCGGGCGCGAGCCCCTGTCCGGGCAGGGTCCAGCGCGCGACGGTGTCCTCACGGCGCCGCCGGGCCTGCTCGGCGCGCAGCAGGTCGGTCAGCCTGCGCGAGGCGACCGTGATCAGCCAGCCGAGAGGGTTGTCCGGGACTCCTTCGGCGGGCCACCGCGTGGCGGCGGCGAGGAGCGGCCTCCTGCGTGGCGTCCTCGGCGCTGTCGAAGTGGCCGTACCGGCGTACGACGGCGCCGAGGACCCGCGGCGCGAGACCGCGCAGCAGGCCCTCGACCTCGTCCACGGGCGGTCAGAAGCCGTCGTCGTGCCGGGACTCCATGACCGGCCGGACGTCGGCGTAGTAGGTCCCGGCGGCGCCCTCCGGCCCGGGGCAGTCCGACAGCCTGGAGGCGATCTCGGTCGCCCGGTCGAAGCTCGCGCAGTCGACGATCCAGTACCCGGCGAGCACCTCCTGGGTCTCGGCGTACGGCCCGTCGGTCACGACCGTGGCACCTTCGCGCAGCTCGACCCGCCGCGTGTGGACCGGCGCGGCCAGCCCCCGCGTCTCCACGAGCTCCCCCGTCTCGGCCAGCTCCTTGCCGAAGGACTCCATGAACTGCCCCATCGCCGCGAAGTCCTCCGGCGTCCAGACCGACGCGCCCGTCTTCCCCGCCAGGCCGTCGTAGTCCTGCTGCGAGCCGTACGTCAAGATCATGTACTTCATGACCGCTCCTCTCCGCGGACACCCCGTGGTGCCTCTCACCAAAGACGTCGGCGCCACCGGCGCGAACCGGACACCGCCGCGGAGGAAATCAGCACCTGTCCTCACAAGGTACGGCCGAACGGGCGCGTATGCGCCGGTCAGCGGCCTGATACCAGACCGGCGGCGGCGACCTCCGTGCTCGCGCGCACGAACGCGCCCGCGGCGCGTGACCGGGTCCGCTCGGGCCAGGCCAGCAGGACCGTGCTCCTCGGCGCGTCGAGCACCGGCACGCACACGACGTCCGACCGCGCGTGGCTCCCCGCCGACTCCGGGAGCACGGCGACCACGCGGCCCAGGGCGACCAGTTGCATCAGCTGCGCGCTGTCGCGCACCTCCGGGCCGCTCGCCTCCTCCGGGCTCTGGCCGGGCCAGCGGGGCGCCGGGTCGTCTTCGAGGTCGGCCATCACCAGGGCGGCGCGACCGGCCAGGCGGTGGCCGCGCGGGAGCACCGCCACCTGGTCCTGGGTCAGCAGGAGCTCGGTGTCGAAACCGCTGACGTCGTCGTGCGGGCCGTGCAGGAAGGCGAGGTCGGCGCGCCCGTCGCGCAGCATCGGCGCCTGCTCGCCGATACCGCTCACCACCACCTCGACCTCGACGGCGGCCGGGTCCCGCCGGTACACCGGCAGGATCCGCTCCAGCAGGCCGGCGTCCCCGTGGGGCTTCATCGCCACCATCAGCCTGGGTACCTCCCGCGCCGCCCGCTGCGCCCGCCGCGCGGCGGCTGCGACCGCGTCGAGCACCTTGCGGCTTTCGGCGAGGAAGACGGCGCCCGCCGGAGTCAGGCTCACCGCGCGGCTCGAACGCTCCAGCAGCAGCACGCCCATCCGCCGTTCGAGACGCTGGATGGCGCGGGACAGCGGCGGCTGCGCCATGCCGAGCCGCGACGCCGCGCGGCCGAAGTGCAGCTCCTCGGCGACGGCCACGAAGTAGGCGAGCTCCCGCGTCTCCAGTGCGTCCATACCCTCAGGGTATCGGCCGAGACGGCATCGGTGTTGGCCCGCGCGTGCCGCACCGTGGTGTCCTCGAATCATGAACGACACCATGATCGCCTTGGTCACCGGCGCCAACAAGGGCATCGGCCGCGAGATCGCCGCCCAGCTCGCCGCCCTCGGGCACACCGTCGTGATCGGCGCCCGGCAGGCCGAGCTCGGCGAGAAGGCCGCCGCGGAGCTGCGCGCCACCGGCGCCGACGTCACCTCCGTCGTGCTCGACGTGACCGACCCCGCCTCCGCCGCCGCGGCGGCCACCGAGGTCGACGCCCGGTACGGCAGGCTCGACGCGCTGGTCAACAACGCGGGCGTGAGCCGTGCCCCGGGCGGCGACCCCGCCGGCCAGCGCCCGCGCTCCGCCGACGTCGACGCCATCCGCCACATCTTCGACACCAACGTCTTCGGCGTCATCACCGTCACCAACGCCCTGCTGCCGCTGCTCGGCCGGTCGGCCGCCCCGCGCATCGTCAACGTCTCCAGCAGCGTGGGTTCGCTGTCCGTCATGGCCGACCCGGAGCTCTCCGCCGGCATGCCCGTCTCCGCCGGGTACGTGCCGTCCAAGACCGCCATGACCGCGCTCACCCTCCAGTACGCCAAGGATCTGCGGTCCGACGGCATCCTGGTCAACGCCGTCTGCCCCGGCTACTGCGCCACCGACCTGAACGGCCATTCCGGCCACCGCACCGCCGCCCAGGGCGCCGTGGCCGCCGTCCGGATGGCCACCGTCCCCGCCGACGGCCCCACCGGCACTTTCACCGACGACGAGGGCCCCGTGCCCTGGTGATCCCGCCCATCGGAAATGGCGGGGACAGCGACTCGAACCAGTGCGGCACCCCGAGCCAGTTCATCTACGACGCCAAGACCATCCAGGACGTCTCGGCCACGCCCGCCGGCGGCACCGTGCGGGCCTGCCAGGGACCCGGCCCGGCCGGCTTCTACGCGGTGTCCCTCTCCTACTCCTTCTCGTGCGAGAACAGCAAGACCCCCGACGGGCTCCTGAACAACCAGCAGAACGTCGAGAACCTCAACGGCCTCCCGGCGGGCTCGACCGTGACCATCTGCGGGCAGCAGGCGGCTCCGGCGGGCTGGGTGACCATCTCCATCCAGGCGTCGTACCTGTGCGTCCTGTCCCGCAGCGGCGGGGTCGGCAACAACGCGATTCAGATCCGCAAGCTCTGATCAGGCATTCCGGGCGCGCCGAGGCGCGCCCGGATCCACCTCAGAACAGCGGGCGCCCGCTGTTCTTCGCGGCGACGTACGCCTGCCAGTCCGAACCGACCTGGTCGGCGTAGCTCGTCGCGAACGCGACGGTCTCCGACTGGAGACCGGACACCGACGTGATCGCACCGTCGATCGCCGCGTCGGCCGAGTACCCCACGCCCGTGCCAGAGATGTCCTGGTCGGCACGGGAATGGGCGGCGGCCAGCAGCCGGCCGATGTCGCGTACGGAGTCGTCCCAGATCGCCGACGTCGTCATGTCGCCGATCGAGAGGTCCTCCGCGAACGGCGACTTCTCCTTCACCAGCACCGGCACGCTCCCGACGCTCGCCCAGCCGGCCAGCGGGTCGGACTCGTTCACCTGCCAGCGCAGCGCCATGGCCGGCCGCTGCCCGCCGGAAAGCGACGTCGCGCCCGGCGCGAGCTGCGCGGGAGCGGGGTCGACCTCCTGCTTCAGCTCCAGGATCCGGTCGTCGGACGTGCTGGAGGAGTCACCCTCGATCAGGACGTACCACCGGAACCGCCCCAGACTCCCGGTCCCGGCCCCGAGCCGGCGGCGTACGTCCTTGACCTGCGCCTCGCTCGCCGACAGCGGCTTGGCGGCCGTGCCGCGGTAGGCCGCGACGGCACTCACGATGTCGGCGCGGGTGGCGGCCGGAACGGCCTGAAGCTCCGGGTCGTCCTTGAACGTCCGGGTGCTCCCACTGGCCGTCGTCCACTTGGCGAGCAGGTCGGAGCGCGAGTCGCCGGCCGCCTTGTCGATCAGCGACTTGGACAGGTCGGCGGTGTCGCTCGCGGTCAGCCGCCAGCCGGCCTCGTCGTCGTTGCCGTGGAACTTGGCGATCCACTGCGCGTACTCCGACACGAGGGTGTTCACGTCCGTCGTGATCTGCGCGGCGCCGCGGCCGTCGGCCCGCCCGGCGAGCACCAGCGCGACGGCCTCGCGCCGCAGCTCCCAGGTCCACGACCCGCGCCAGGCGTCGTCGGTGTCGGTGATCGCGTACTGCTCGACGTTGTCCGCGCCGCGGTCGGCGCCGGTGTTCTCCGGGTGCGCGTCCCCGGTGATCCACACGTCGCCCCCGGCCGTGGCGTACGCGGACGCCGGCAGCTCGCCCAGGTCGCGGTAGAAGAGCGGCGAGGTGCCGCGGAAGAACGCCCACGCGCTGGAGGCGAGCACGCCCGTACGTGTCCGCAGGTCATCGTCGGTGGCGCCGCCGTTCAGCGTGTGCAGGGCGTGGTCGCGCTGGTAGACGACGTCGACCGGGTCGCGGGTCAACGCGGCGCCGGCGGACCCGATATGCGTCGTCACCCCCGCTCCGACGAGTACGACGGTTACGGCGGAGGCGGCGATTCGCCGTGCGGTTAGGCTCATTTCGCCATTTATACAGATTCAGGTAAATCGGAGTCATCGGCAACATGACACGGAGCCGACGCGAGTCATCCCGGCGCCGGCTCCGGCTCGGGCCGGGCGAGCATCTCGCGCCGCCGCGTACGCACGCACGCGGACAGGCCGGTGGCGACCACGCTCACCACCGCGAGGGCGGCGAAGCCGTAGCGGGTGTCGGAGTGGTCGGTGATCGCGGCGACGGCGAGCATCACGACCACGGTGCCGGCCAGCCCGGCGGCGTTGGCGACGCCGAACGCCCGCCCGGCCTGGCTCTCCGGGACCTCCGCCAGCAGCAGCGACCGGGAGGCGATGCGCGCCTGCCCGTACAGCGTGGCCCCGACCAGCACGGCCGGCACCAGGCCCGCGAGGCCGAACTGCGGCTGCAGCAGCAGGCCCAGCCCGGCGCCCAGGAACCCGGCGACCGTGATCCGCAGGTCGCCCGCCCGGCGGCTGACGACCTTGTACGCCGCCGCTCCGAGCAGGAACCCGGTGCCGCCGACCGCGTCGACCAGGCCGAGGACCCCGCCGCCCCGGTGCAGCTCGCCGATGATGAAGACCGGCAGCAGGGCGTTGAACACCGTGACGGTGATGCTGCCCTGGGCGTACAGGAGCATCGGCCGCACCGGCTTCGGCGCCCGCACGTGAACCTCGTCCGCGTGCACGGCGACCGTACGCGCGGGCCCGCGCCCGACCGCGTACACGCACGCCGCGGACACGAGGAACGTGCACGCGTTGAACGCGAACAGCGGCGTAGCGCCGAGCCACTGCAGCGCGACGCCGCCGACGGAGGCCGACAGCAGCATCCCGGCCTGCATGGCGATCTCGTAGTTCGCGTTGAACCGGCGGAGTTCGAGCGGGCTGACGCGCTCCTTGATCAGCGCTGCGCTGGCCGGCATGAACAGGGCGTTGACGACCGCGAGCGCGAAGTTCGCGCCGTACACGACGGGGGTCCTCGGCCCGCCCGCGACCAGCGTGACCGGCAGCGCCAGCGCCGCCGCCGCGCTGGCCAGGTCGCATCCGAACCAGAGCGTACGGCGGTCGAGCCGGTCGGCCAGGCGCCCGAACGCGGGCGACAGCACCACCTGCGGCGCGGCCACGGCGACGAACAGCAGGCCGACCGAGAGCATCGTCCGGTCGGACCGCACGAGGAGCAGCGCGGCCGCGAGAAGCTGGATGTTGTTGCCCAGCGAGGTGACGAACGTCGCGGGGATCAGCAGACGCTCGGTCCGCCGGATACGAGGGGCGTTCTCGGAACTCACGTCGTCCTTGCCGGGAGATCGGAAATGTCGGCCTGATTTTGCCGCACATTTCCTGACATCTACCGTCAGGGGAGACCGCGAGTCACGGCGCCGGACGCTCGGCCGCGTCGGCCTCCGCCTGCTCGGCGAGCCGCCGCCTGGCGTCGTCCCAGGCGACCGGAAGCCGCTCCGCCGGGGCCTCCCAGAACGTGAAGGTCGCACGCCGCATGGCCGGGCGGAGGGCCGTCATGATGCCGCGATGGGGTTCGGTACGCGCGAAGGCGTACAGCGCGTCCCGGTCCTCCCAGGCCGACAGGGTGAAGAAGGACCGCTTCAGCGGCTGAGCGATCAGCGACGCCCCGAGCGCACCCGGCGCGGACCGCACCTGCCGCCAGGCCGAGAGGGACTTGAGGAAGAAGCGCGGCACGTCCCTGAGGGAGCGCACCTCGAAGTGGGAGGCCATGACGTAGGTCTGGGCGCCGGGCGATGGCGGGTTCGGAACCGTCCAGGGAAGCGTCGGCATGACACTCTCCCTCCTGTTGGTGAGTGACACTATCTATAGTTGGACAGTAGCACTCTCCAACGCGGTGGGGGAGAGCTTTCTCCGGTGTCATGCGATCTGCCAGAATCGGGGCATGCGTCCGAACACTGCCGCTCGACGGCTGGTCTGGCTGATGGCGGTGGCCGGGATCGCGGCCGACCAGGTGACGAAGGCGATCGTCGCCGCGCGCCTGGAGAACAGGCCGCCCGTGCGGGTTCTGGGCGATGCGCTGACGTTCGACGTCTCGCGGAACTCCGGCGCCGCGTTCTCCTTCGCGCCCGCCGCGACGGTCCTGTTCACGGTGCTGGCGATCGGCGTCGCGATCGCGATCGCGCGGACGGCGGCGTCGCTGCGGTCCTCCGTGTGGGCGGTCGCGCTCGGGCTGATCCTCGCGGGCGCGGTCGGCAACCTTCTCGACCGGCTGCTGCGCTCGCCCGGCATCGGCCGGGGCGCGGTGGTCGACTTCATCGACCTGCGCCACTTCGCGACGTTCAACGTGGCGGACAGTTTCATCACGGTCGGGGCGGTCCTCGCCGTCCTGCTCAACGTGCGTGGCGTCCCGATGTCGGACAAGACCGCCCAGGCGTGACCGTGGTCGGCGCGCGGGTGCGGCACCGGGCGCCGCCTAGCGCGGGTCGCGGCGCAGCAGGTAAGTGTCCATGATCCAGCCCTTGCGGCGCCGGGCCTCTGCGCGTACGGTCACGATCTCCTCGGCGACGTCCGGCAGGGGTCCCGACACCAGGATCTCGTCCGGAGTCCCGAGGTAGGCACCCCAGAAGATCTCGGCGTCCTCCACCCCGGTGAAGGCGTTGTGCGCGTCCAGCATCACGACGACGTCGTCCGCCTCGGCGGGCCATCCCGAGGCGAGGCGGCGTCCCGTCGTGATCTGCACCGCGCCGCCGACCTGGTTGAGGCCCGTACGGTGCCGGGCGGCGAGCTGGGACACGCTGCTGATGCCCGGGATGACCTCGACCTCGAACGTCACGCCGCCGCGCGCGAGCACGTCGGCGAGGATCGCGAGCGTGCTGTCGTACAGCGACGGATCACCCCACACCAGGAACGCGCCCGTCCGCCCCTCCCCCAGCTCCCGGGTGATCATCTCTTCGCAGACGTCCGCGCGGCGGCGCCGCCAGTCGTCCACGGCCTCGGTGTACGCGCCGCTCGTCCGGTCGCGCTCGGGGTCCCGCCCGTGCACGACGCGGTACGCGTGGCCGCCCGCGTAGCGGTCGAGGATCTCCTGGCGCAGGTCGACCAGCTCCTGCTTGACCGCGCCCTTGTCGAGTACGAAGAACACGTCGACCCGGTTGAGCGCGTTGACCGCCTGCACGGTCACCTGCTCGGGGTCGCCCGCGCCGATGCCGATGACGATGAGCCTTCTCATAGGTCCTCTTCTAGCATTCGGGGATGAACCTGCGCGTTCTGCTCCTCGGCGGCACCGGTGAGGCACGCGCCCTGGCCGCCCGGCTGGCCGGGCGCGCGGAGTTCGACGTGGTGAGCTCCCTCGCCGGCCGTGTCGCGGAGCCGCTGCTGCCGGAGGGCCGTACGCGCGTCGGCGGGTTCGGCGGTGCGGGCGCGCTGGCCGCCTGGCTGGTGGCCGAGCGCGTCGGCGCGGTGGTCGACGCCACCCACCCGTTCGCGGCCGGCATCAGCGCGTCGGCGGCCGAGGCCGCGAGGCGTACGGGTGTCCCGCTGCTCGTGCTGCGCCGCCCCGGCTGGACCGAGGGGCCCGGCGACGACTGGCGGCGCGTCCCGTCACTGGCCGCGGCGGCGGGCGCCCTGCCGGGCGAGCGCGTCTTCCTCACCACCGGCCGTACCGGCCTCGCCGCCTTCGCGGGCGACCGCGACCGCTGGTTCCTGCTGCGGTCCGTCGACCCGCCCGAGCCGCCGGCGCCGCCGCGCATGGAGGTCCTGTGCGCGCGGGGGCCGTACACCGTCGACGGCGAGCTGGCGCTGATGCGCCGCCACGCCGTCGACGTCGTGGTGACCAAGGACAGCGGCGGCGACCTGACCTCCGCCAAGCTCACCGCCGCGCGTACGCTCGGCCTGCCGGTCGTGATGGTCGACCGCCCGCCGCCGGCGGACGCTCCGGCGGTCGCGTCCGTCGACGAGGCGCTGACCTGGCTCGAACGCTAGAACGCCTCGTCCAGCGCCACGGTCCCCTCCACGGCGACCTGGTAGGCCGACACGCGGCGCTCGAAGAAGTTCGACAGCTCCTGGACGTCCTGCAGCTCCATGAAGCCGAACGGGCTCGCCGTGCCGTACCTCGCGGGCATGCCCAGGCGCGCGAGGCGCTGGTCGGCGACGTTCTCCAGGTAGGAGCGCATGTCGCGGGCGCTCATGCCCGGCAGGCCGTCGCCGCACAGGTCGCGGGCGAACGCGACCTCGGCGTCGATGGCCTCCTCCAACATCGTCGTGACCTGCCCGGCCAGCTCGTCGTCGAACAGGTCCGGCTCCTCGGCGCGTACGGTGTCGACGACGCTGAACGCGAACTCCATGTGCATCGACTCGTCGCGGAACACCCAGTTCGTCCCCGACGCGAGGCCGTTGAGCAGGCCGCGCGAGCGCAGCCAGTAGACGTAGGCGAAGGCGCCGTAGAAGAACAGGCCCTCGATGCACGCGGCGAAGCAGATCAGGTTGAGCAGGAACGCCCGCCGGTCCGCCTTCGTCCGCAGCTCGGTCAGCGCGCCGAGCGAGTCGATCCAGCGGAAGCAGAACTCCGCCTTGTCGCGGATCGACGGGATGTTCTCCACCGCCGCGAACGCCTTCACCCGCTCGTCGTGGTCGGGCAGGTAGGTGTCGAGCAGCGTCAGGTAGAACTGGACGTGCACGGCCTCCTCGAACAACTGCCGCGACAGGTACAACCGCGCCTCGGGCGCGTTGAGGTGCGTGTACAGGTTGAGGACCAGGTTGTTGGCGACGATCGTGTCGCCGGTGGCGAAGAACGCCACCAGGCGGTTGACCAGGTGCACCTCTTCGGGCGTCAGCCGGGACAGGTCCGCGAGGTCGGAGTGCAGGTCGACCTCCTCGACCGTCCAGGTGTTACGGATCGCGGCGCGGAACCGGTCGTAGAAACCGGGGTAGCGCATCGGCCGGAGCGTCAGGTCCATTCCGGGGTCGAGAAGGCTCACTGGCACGCCTCGCAGCTCTCGGGGTTCTCCAGGGAGCACGCGACGGCGTCCTCCACGGGAGCGTCCTTGGTCGGGGAAACGGTCGTCTGGGAGATGCGGGTGGCCGGGCGTGACCGCAGGTAGTAGGTGGTCTTGAGGCCGGACCGCCACGCGTAGGCGTACATCGAGGACAGCTTCCCGATCGTCGGCGTCTCCATGAACAGGTTCAGCGACTGCGCCTGGTCGATGTAGGGAGTGCGGGCCGCGGCGAGGTCGATGAGCGCCTTCTGCGGCAGCTCCCACGCCGTCCGGTAGAGCGAGCGGACGTCGTCGGGGATCTGGGCGACGTCGCGTACGGAGCCGTCGGCGCGCTTGATCGCGTCGCGGACGTTCGGCGTCCAGAGCCCGCGCGCCTTCAGGTCCCGCACGAGGTACTTGTTGATCTGGAGGAACTCCCCCGACAGCGTCTCGCGCTTGAAGACGTTCGACACCTGCGGCTCGACGCACTCGTAGCAGCCGGCGATGGAGGCGATCGTCGCGGTCGGCGCGATCGCGACCATCAGGGAGTTCCGCAGCCCGGTCGCGGCGATCCGGGTACGCAGCGCGTCCCACTCGCCCGCGTGGTGCGTCGTGCGGTCGGGCCAGTGGTCGGGGTGGAGCACGCCGCGCGCCGCGCGGGTCTGGTCGTACGCGGGGTGCGGGCCGGCGGCCTCGGCGAGGTCGGCCGACGCGCCGTAGGCGGCCAGCGCGATCTCCTCGGAGATCCGGGTGGACAGCTTGAGGGCCTCCGGGGAGTCGAACGCCAGCCGCAGCCGGAAGAACACGTCCGCCAGGCCCATGAGGCCCAGGCCCACCGGCCGCCAGCGCCGGTTCGCCTTCGCCGCCTCCGGCGTCGGGTAGAAGCCGCGGTCGATCGTCCGGTCCAGGAACCGCACCGCCGTACGCGCGGTCGCCCGCAACCGTGCCCAGTCCACGCCGTCCTCGGTCACGTGCTCGGCGAGGTTGATCGAGCCCAGGTTGCACACGGCGGTCTCGTCGTCGCTGGTCACCTGGAGGATCTCGGTGCACAGGTTGGACAGGTGCACGACGTTGCCGCGCTCGGCCGTCTGGTTGCAGGCGCGGTTCGCGGCGTCCTTGAACGTCATCCAGCCGTTGCCGGTCTGGGCGAGCGTGCGCATCATCGCGCCGTAGAGCTGCCGTGCCGGGATCTGCCGGGCGAACAGGCCCTCCGCCTCGGCGCGGCGGTAGGCGGCGTCGAACTCCTCGCCCCACAGGTCGGTCAGCTCCGGGACCACCTTCGGGTCGAACAGCGACCAGGTCCCGTCTGTCTCGACGCGGCGCATGAACTCGTCCGGCACCCAGTTCGCCAGGTTGAGGTTGTGCGTACGGCGCGCGTCCTCGCCGGTGTTGTCCCGCAGCTCCAGGAACTCTTCGACGTCGGCGTGCCAGCTCTCCAGGTACACGCAGGCCGCGCCCTTACGCCGGCCGCCCTGGTTGACCGCCGCCACGCTCGCGTCCAGGGTCCGCAGCCACGGCACGATCCCGTTCGAGTGCCCGTTCGTCCCGCGGATCAACGACCCGCGGCTCCGGACCCGCGACCAGGAGATGCCGATGCCGCCCGCGTACTTGCTGAGCCGCGCGACCTGCCCGTACCGCCCGTAGATCGCCTCCAGCTCGTCGCGCGGCGAGTCGAGGAGGAAGCACGAGGACAGCTGCGGACGTGCGGCGCCGGAGTTGAACAGCGTCGGCGAGCTCGGCAGGTACGCCAGCCGCGCCATCAGCCCGTACAGCTCGGCGGCCTCCTCCACCGTCTCGGCCAGGCCGCAGGCGACGCGCAGGAAGAAGTACTGCGGGCGCTCCAGCACCCGCCGCTCCGTCGGGTGCCGAAGCAGGTACCGGTCATAGACCGTGCGCAGCCCGAAGTAGGTGAACCGGTCGTCCGCGCCGTGGTCGGCCAGGGCGTCCAGCTCGGTGGCGTTCGCGGCGACGAACGCCGCGGTGTCCTCGTTCAGCAGCCCCTCGGCGTGCGCCTCCGCCACGGACGCGGAGAACGTCACGGCGCGCACCTCCCTGGCGATCACCCGGGCCAGCAGGCGCGCGGCCACCGTGGACCACGCCGGGTCGGCGACGACGAGCGCCGCCGCCTCGCGGACGGCCTCGGCCGGGTCCTCGGCGGTGATGCGCCGCGGATCGAGGTCCGGCAGGCCGGCGCAGGCGCGCTCGATCTCGGTCTCGGTCGTGGTTCCGGCGTCGGTGACGATCGTGGGTGGCGCGATGAGCTGTTGGGTCACGTGCTCTCTCCCTCGCGAGCTTCACCTCACGAAAGGCGCGCACGGAGAAACCACCCCCGCCGCCGGCCCTCCCGCGAGGCCTGGACGACCGCACGCTCCCGCGCGCGGGTCACTGGCAGGTCTTCGGACTCGCGGGCGTCACCCCCGACATCGGGGGTGTCCTACTGGCCGTCGCTTCCCAGGCCCGGCCGGGCCCAGTGCCGTTGACGGCGGTCGTTCCCACTTACCGCTGCGGGGCAGTCCCGGACTCGCACCGGATTCCCTCTCACGACGCCCGCCCCATTGGGAACAGGCGCACCAGCAACATGGAGAACCATACATGTTGTGGCTACCGAAGAGCGCGGACACTAGATATTGGGGCGCGTCGCGCCCATGGCGTCAACCGAGAACACCCTGGACACGCGACATTCCCGCCCCGGAGAAACCGGAGCGGGAACGTGTCTCGTGACGCTAGGCCGTGACCGGTTCGGGTGCCGCGCCTGGCGCCTGGACCGACTCGCCGAACAGGCGTTCGGCCAGGGGCGCGTAGCAGAGGCCGATCGCCGCCCACAGGATCGCCTGCGCGGCGACCGAGTAGAGCCGGAAGTCGAACAACCGGTCGGCGGGGAAGCCCGGGTAGACGATCCGGCCCTGCGGGTCCTTCAGGGGCAGAGGCGTCTCGGTCGCGTGACCGCCGTACTGCTGGACGTTCGCGTGCAGGTGCCCGAGAGAGGGCAGCAGCGCCATCACGATCCCGACCGCGACCACGCACGCGAGCGCGGCGAGCAAGGTCGCGTTCCAGTTGCCGAACCGCGGTTTGAGCCGCTGGCCCAGCCAGACCGCGAGGATCAGGAAGGCGATGGAGGCGACGACCATCAGCAGGTACAGACCGCCACGGTCGCGGATCGTCTCACCGTGACCGATCGAAGGCGGATTGGCCGGATACTTGATGAACGGGATCAGATAGAAGCCGAGGAACCCGCCGAGCGCGACCAGCACCGCCAGGGTCCTCGGCCGCAGGTTCCCGGTACGCCCGCAGGCCAGGATGAAGGCGACCGCGTACAGGCCGCCCATCGCGGCGCCGAAGGCGATCATGCCGACGCCGATGCCGACGTTGGCCTGGATGGTCCGGCTGAAGATGTCCGGCCCGGCCGCCTCGGCCGTCAGCCCCGCCGCCTTGTCGAGCGCGGCCTGCGCGGCGTCGCGGCCGCTCTCGTAGTTGATGGCGGCCTGGATCTGTGGCTCGGCGAAGATCCTGGCGAAGATGAACGCCAGGAGCCCCCCGATCGCCCCGACCAGCAGCCCGCGCGCGATGAATCGCCGTTCCACGGCTACTCCTCAGCAGACGTCAGAGGTCAGTGGCAGGGGAAGCCGAGGAAGTGCCGCGCGTCGTGGACGAACTCGTGGATGTACATGTTGTCGCCGAACACCGACGTCGCACCCTGGTCGACGCCGATGAAGTAGTACACCGCCAGGCAGAACGCGACGGTGCCGAACAGCCATACGGCCGCGCGGGTGCCAGGCACCACGACGGGCGTGGAGCGGGTGGTGGGCAGCGTAGACGTGGTCATGTCATTGCCTCCTCAGGGATCCGGCGTCCCTCGTATCGGTGGAGCGCTTCGGACAGCGGAGGGTCTGACTCTCCGCCCGAGGGCGGAACACAGTGGCGCGACCGTACCGGTTTCTCACCGGCTTCCTCCGACCGTCACTTTCGCCCGGATCGTACGGCCGTAGATCGTCACCGTCAATATCGCGGCAGGCTATGCCCCGGTTCGGTCATCGCGGCCTCCATCGGTACCGGGTCCAGCCACCGACCGGTTCGGCGCCCAGCCTCTGGTAGAACTTCTCGGCGGCGTGGTTGCCCCGCGCGACGTCCCACTCGACGCGGCCTGTGGTGAGGTCGCGCAGGGCGGACAGCAGCTCGCGGCCCAGCCCGTACCTCCGGTGCTCGGGCCTGATGTACAGGTCCTCCAGCCAGATGCCGGGCCGCGTCTCCCAGGAGGAGAACGTCGGGTACCAGAGCGCGAACCCGGCGACGGTCCGCAGGGCCTCCGGCGGCGAGGCGATGTGCGCCCGCGCGACCGGCCGGTCGCCGAACAGCGCGTCGTACGTCTCCTGCGGGTGCAGCGTCGCCTGATCGGACGCGCCCTCGTGGGCGGCGTGCGCGAGGAGCAGTTCGCAGATCTTCTCGAAGTCGCCGGGCTCGGCGGGTCGTACCGGCATCAGGCCTCCTGGATTCGGCCGCCGACGAGGGTGGCCAGCACGCGGATGCCGGCGATCTCGTCGGGGGCGGTGGACGCCGGGTCGGCGGACAGGACCGCCAGGTCGGCGAGCTTGCCGGGGGTGATGCTGCCCTTGCGCTTCTCCTCGAACGCGGCGTACGCCGAGCCCAGGGTGTAGGCGCGCAGCGCCTCCAGCGGCGTGACCTCCTCTTCGGGGGCGAACGGCTCGCCGCTCTCGGTACGGCGGCGGACCATGTCGCGGATGCCGAGCAGCGGCGCCCCGCGGACGACCGGCCGGTCGGAGCTGCCCGGCACGACCAGGCCCGCGTCGAGGAACGACCGGTGCCGGTACGCCCACGGCACCCGTCCGGGGCCGAGCGCGGCGCGCATGCCGTCGCCGATCTGGCCGACGAACGTGGCCTGTGGCACCGGGATGACGCCGAGGTCCGCGAGGCGGGCGACCTGGTCGGGCCGGGTCACGCCGCAGTGCTCGATCCGATGCCGCGGATCCGGCCGCGGGAAGCGGGTCTGCGCCTCCTCGAAGGAGTCCAGGACGAGGTCGATGGCGCGGTCGCCGATGGCGTGCGCGGCCACCTGCCAGCCGCCCCGGTGCGCGGCGACGATGCGTTCGCGCAGGTCGGGACGCTGGAAGTAGCCGCGGTTGTCGGGCTGGTCGGCGTAGCCGTCGCCCATCGCGGCGGTGCGGCCGATCAGCGAGCCGTCGGCGAAGACCTTGACCGCGCCGAGCCGCAGGCGTTCGTCGCCGAACCCGGTGCGCAGCCCGAGGTCGATCCCGAGCGCGCCGGGCTGCCCGTCGAGGGGGTGCACCGTCTCACCGGTGACCATCAGCCGGACCCGTACGCCGAGCGCGCCGGTGTCGCGGGCCTCCTGGTACGCGGCGGCCTCCAGCGGCGAGTGGCCGATCCAGCCGAGCCCGATCCCGGCCTCGGTGCAGGAGGTGATGCCCTCGGAGCGGTAGCGATCGCTCGCGGCGGTGATCGCCGCCACGAGCTGTTCGCGCGGCAGCGGGTAGCGCAGGTCGCTCACGAGTTCCTGGGCCTGCTCCTCCAGCAGCCCGGTGTCCCGGTTCGCCACGCCGGCCTCCGGGGCACGGTCGCCGATCTCGCGCAGCAGGCGGCCGTTCACCACCGACATGTGCGCGGACGTGTGCCGGAGCCAGACCAGGTGGTCCGGCGCCACCCGGTCCAGCGCCGCACGGGCCGGGTGGCCGCCGAGCTTGTTCTGGTCGTAGCCGAAGCCGATGATCCAGGTGCCGGGCGGCTGTGCGCGTGCCTGCTCGGCGACCGCGTCGTACATCTCCTCCAGGGTGCGCGTCGACGCGAGGTCCAGCTCGGTGAGGGACAGCCCGTACAGGACCATGTGGTTGTGCGCGTCGTCGAAGCCGGGGACGACGGTGGCGCCGTCCAGGTCGATGACCTCGGTGGCGCTGACGCCGGAAAGGTCGTCGTCGAGGGCGACGACGCGGCCGTGGTGGATGCCGACGCGGTGCGCCACCGGATGGGCCGGGTCGACGGTGACGGCGGTCAGGCCGGTGAGGATGGTGTCGATGCGCATCAGGTCACATACCTTCCGGCGAGTTCGCGGAACCAGGGGCTCCAGGGTTCGGCGCCCGACGGCCCGACCTTGACGATGGTCCGGTGGCCGGTCGCGTACGTCGGGGTGCCGTCCGGACCGGCGCAGCGGAACCGGTGCGCCGCGCTCGTCGTGCCGACCCGGTCGAGCCACAGGTCGACGCGCATCGGCCCGGGCGCGACGACCGGGGCGGCGAACTCGATGCCGAACGCGCGCACGGCGTACCGCAGGTCCTCGTGGCGGTCCTCGTAGCGCTGCCAGGCCATGCCCTCGGACTCGTACCAGGCCGACAGGGCGCGCTCCACGTGGACGGCGAACCGGCTGTTGTGCAGCGTGCCGTTGGGGTCCATCTCGTCGAAGAAGACCTGGCTGTCCCAGGTGAAGTGGGCGTTCACCGGGCCCCCCGGTCGTACGCGCCGGCGACGTCGCGCGGGAGCTCGCCCTTGGCGACCCGCGCGGACGGCGTCATCGGGAGCTCGCCGCGCAGCTCCCAGAACCTCGGCACCTTGAAGTAGGCGAGGCGTTCGCTGCAGAAGGCGGCGAGTTCGGGGGCCGTGACCGTCCCGTCGGTCGCGACGTAGGCCTTGGCCTCCTCGCCGCGCAGTTCGTCGAGCACGGGAACCAGCGCCGCCGCGCGTACGGCCGGATGCTGGAGGAGGACCTCCTCGACCTCGGCGGCGGAGATGTTCTCACCGCTGCGCCGGATCATGTCCTTCAGCCGCCCGGCGTAGTACACCCGGCCCGCATCGTCCATCCGGCCCAGGTCGCCGGTGTGGAACCAGCCCCGCCGGAACGCCTGGGCGGTCGCCTCCTCGTGGCCGAGGTAGCCGTCCATCATGCCGATCCCGCGCAGGGTGATCTCGCCGGTGACCCCACGGTCGACGGGCTCGCCGGCGGCGTCCACGATGCGCACGTCGCGGTGCGGCAGGGGGCGTCCCACGCAGCCGGTGCCGACGGTCTCGTCGTGGTCCTCGGGCTCGACCCGCAGGTCGGCTCCGGTCTCGGTCATGCCGAACGCCTCGTGCCACGGCACGCCCCAGCGTTCCTCCAGCTCGCGGTGGAGGGTGGCCGGGATCGCCGAACACTGGATGGCGCGTACGTCGTGCTCGCGGTCGAGAGGGCTCGGCGGCATGCGCAGCAGCAGGGCCGGCATCAGCCCGAGGCAGTAGAAGTACGTGACCCGGTACTCGCGCGCCTTCGCCCAGAACGACGAGGGGTGGAACCGGTCCAGGACCACCAGGTGGGCGCCGGACCGCAGCCCGGCCAGGACGTTCCACTGCGGGTCGATGTAGTAGAAGGGCTGGCAGGTGAGCATGGTGTCGCGCTCGTCCAGACGCGGGAACGCGGTCACCATGCTGTCCGCCAGGACCGTCCAGTAGCGGTGCGGGAGCAGGCAGCCCTTCGGGAGGCCGGTGGTGCCGGAGGTGTACTGGATGTTGAGCAGGTCCTCCGGCCGTACGCGGTCGAGGGTGACCTCCGTCTCGGGGACCGGGTCGCCCAGGTAGTGCCTCGGCACGCCGAGCCCGCCGGTCACCGCGTCGTACGCGCGGGTGGTGACCAGGAGTTTCGCCCCGGAGTCGGTCAGCACGTGCCCGGCGTCATGAGCCCGGTAGTTGACGTTGACCGGCACCATCACGGCGCCGAGGCGGGCCAGGGCGAGCCACAGGAGCGGGAACTCCGGGACGTTGGGCAGCAGCACCGCCACCCGGTCCCGCCGGCCTACTCCCAGGCCGGCCAGGGTGCGGGCGAGCCCGGCGCTGCGCGCGGCCACCTGGCCGAACGTGAGCGACTCGCCGGTCTGGTCGAAGGTCCAGGCCGTACGGTCCGGCCAGAGTCCGGCGGCTCGCCGCAGCAGGGTGGCGACGTCCGGGGTCATCGGGCCTTCCACTCTTCCTGCGCCCGGTCGGCCTCGCCCGCGTACTCGGTGAGCTGGGCGTCGGCGATCTCGCGGGCGAAGGCGTCCTCGACCGTGCCGTCCACTCCCTGGTCGATGGACTTCTTCGCCAGCGCCAGCGCGTACGCCGGTTTCGCGGCCAGCCCGGCGGCGAGCTCCAGCGCGGCCGTCTCGTGGGTGCCGTCCGGGACGACGCGGGCGACCAGGCCCAGCCGGGACGCCTCGGCCGCGGTGAAATGCTCGCCGAGCAGCACCAGCTCCTTGGCCTTGAGCGCGCCGACGGCGGCAGTGAGCGTACGGGAGATCCCGCCGGTGACGCTCAGCCCGACGCCGACCTCGGGGAAGCCGAACCGGGCGTTCTCGGCCGCGACCACCAGGTCGCAGCCGAGCGCGAACTCACACCCCGCGCCGAGCGCGTACCCGTGCACGGCCGCGATCACCGGGAACGGCGCACGGCGGATCTCGCGCGTCACCTCCTGGATACGGTCGAGACGCTCGCGGCTCGCCGACGCCTCCAGGACCGGGATCTGCGCCTTCAGGTCATGGCCCGAGCAGAACGCCCGCCCGTTGCCGGCCAGCACGACGGCGCGCACCCGCTCCGCACGCGCCCAGGCGAGCGCGCGTACGAGCTCCTCCACCAGCTCCGGCACGACGGCGTTCAGCCGGTGCGGGCGGTTGAGGTGGATCCTCGCGACGCTCGCATCGGAGACATACTCGACCACAGACATCACGAAACGATCCTCCAAAGCCCGGCTACCAGCTGAAACGTGTCCATCGGTGAGTGAAGCCGGCGGTGGTCCACGAGATCGGTGCTCACGTGTTCGTCCCTTCCCGCTCCGAACACGCTCTGATCGCCCGGACGATGCCGGAGAAGTCCTCGGTCGCGGCACGGTTCGCCAGAGGGCATATAGTCGGACGTCCTATTAAGTCCAGTTTCGTCCCTTCTCTGGTCTGTGAGCAGGTGCCCGAATGACCGTCCGCCTGGTCCTGATCAGCCACGCGGCCACCGCGGCGACCCGCGAGTCCCGTTTCCCAGGTGACGAGCCGCTGACCGACCGGGAGGCCGTCGAGGCGCCGCGCCGGATCGAGACCGCCTTCCGCGGCCCGGAGATCCGCTGCGCGCAGACCGCCGAGGCGCTCGGCCTGGACGCGGCCGCGCACCCCCTCCTCGCCGACCTGGACCTCGGCACGTGGCGCGGCCGTACGCTCGCCGAGCTGGAGCAGGAGGCGCCGGCCGACCTGTTCGCCTGGATGGGCGACCCCGGCGCGGCCCCGCACGGCGGCGAGTCGCTGACCGCGCTGATGGACCGGGTGGCGCGGTGGCTGGCGGACGTCCCGGAGGGGCGGGTCGCGGCGGTCACCCACCCCGCCGTCGTACGCGCCGCCGTCCTGCTCGCCCTGGGCGCCCCGGCGACGTGCTTCTGGCGTCTCGACACCGCGCCGCTGTCGCAGACCTGGCTCTCCCGCCACGGCGGCAGGTGGCAGGTGCGGGAGACCGGTCACACCCTGCGTTGAGATCGCCACCGCGGTGAGATGATCGCCGTGTGAGCGAGACGACGGGAGTGGTGCTGCGCAGGTACGCGCAGTTCGCGGTCGACCGGTTGCTGGTGACGGTCCCGGCCGTCGTCCTCGCGGTCGCTTTCCTCCTGCTCACGCGCCATCACGCGGACCGGCGCGTCGTCGCGTACGGGACATTCGGGATCTGCCTGGTCGCGGTGCTCGCCGGGAACTGGCTGGTCGAGGTGTGGGTGCCGTACCGGCGGTTCCAGGGGACGCCTGGGATGCGGTGGCTCGGGCTGAAGGTCGTGGCGCTGGACGGCGGGCGGCCGGGGTTCCGCGCGTTCACGATCCGGTGGCTGATGGTGGTCGTGGACGGCTACTTTTTCGGCGCCGTGGGCGCGCTCGTCATCGCGTGCACGCGGCGGCACCAGCGCGTCGGCGACCTCGTCGCGGGCACCCTCGTCGTACGCCGCTGACCGGCCCCTAGGGCCTGTCTGACAAATCCGCTGTCCGACAGGCCCTAGCCGACCAGGCCGCTCTCCCACGCCCAGATGGCGATCTCCGTACGGTTGCGGGCGCCGAGCTTTCGCTGCACCGATCCCAGGTGCGTCTTGACCGTTGACAGCGAGACGACCAGGTCGGCGGCGACCTCGGCGTTGGTGCGGCCGGCCGCGACCGCGCGTACGACGTCGGTCTCGCGCGCGGTGAGGGGCTCGGCGGGGCGGGCGACGGGGCCTCGTGCGGCACGCGCGGAGTCCGCGAAGTGCGCCAGCAGCCTCGTGGTGATCGACGGGGACACCAGCGACTCGCCGTTCGCGGCGGCGTGGACGGCCTCGACCAGCAGGCGCGGCCCGGCGTCCTTGAGCAGGAAGCCGCAGGCACCGGCGCGCAGCGCGGCGTAGACGTTCTCGTCCACGTCGTACGTCGTCACGACGACGACGCGCAGCGGGTCGGGCACGTCCGGGCCGGCCAGCAGCCGGGTGGCCTCGATGCCGTCGACGCCGGGCATCCGGATGTCCATCAGCGTGACGTCGGGGCGCAGCTCCCGCGCGTGGCGGACCGCCTCGCGGCCGTCCGCGGCCTCGCCGACCACCTCGAACTCGGGTTCGGCGTCGAGGATGAGGCGGAACCCGGTGCGGACCATCGCCTGGTCGTCGGCCACGAGCACGCGAACGCTCATCGGGGCGCCTCCCGGAAGCCGTCGAGGGGGATCAGCGCGCTGACCCGCCACCGCCGGTGCGGCTCCGCGCCGGCGTGGAGTTTACCGCCGAGGGCCTCGACGCGTTCGGCCATGCCGGTCAGCCCGTACCCGGCGCCACCGCGCGCGGCGGCGCCGTCGTTGGTCACCTCGACGACGAGCGACGCGGTGACGCCCTCGCGCCGCAGGCGGACGGACACGCCGACCTCGCGCGCGTCCGGAGCGTGGCGGCGCACGTTGGTCAGGGCCTCCAGGACGACGCGGTGCGCGGTCGTGACCAGCTCGGGCGCGATGACGAGGCCGTCCAGGTCGTCCGCGAGCGACAGCGCGACGTCGTGGCCGGCGGCGGCGTCGAGGACCGCGCCGCGTAGGTCCTGTGCGGGGGGCGGCGCGTCGCCGGCGCCGGTCCGCAGCATGCCGACGAGCCGCCGCATCGCGGTGAGCGCCTCCGACCCGGCCTCCTCGATCTCGCGGTACGCCTCGCCGCCGTCGCGCGCGGGTGCCACCTGCGCCGCCTGGGCGCGTACGACGATGCCGGTGACGTGGTGCGCGACGAGGTCGTGCAGCTCGCGCGCGAGGTTCAGCCGCTCGGCCGTGCGCACCTCGGCGAGCGCGGCGCGGCGGCGGGCGTCGCCGTCGCGCAGGATCAGGCCGACGGCCAGCGCGCCGCCCCACAGCAGCGCGGCGGGGACCGCCAGCAGGGCCTTCGGCTGGTGGACGCCGTACCCGAGGACGGGCGCCGCCGTCATCGCGGCGCCGGCCGCGACGGCCAGGCCGGCCGCGTGCCACGGGCGCAGCCGCCGGCACCCGGCGCCGACGAGCAGCGCGAGCGCCAGGATCCCGGTCAGGCCGGGCGCCCCGTCGACGGTGGCGTGCGTACGGTGCGCGGCGAACCGCAGCGCCGACTCGACCAGGACGATCGCGGCGACCGCGAGGCCGAACACCGGGACCAGCGCCGGGAAGCGGCGGCGCAGCACGGTCAGCACCGCCGCCGGGAACAGCACGGGCGTCAGCCCGCCGACCATCGCCGGCAGGAGACCGCCGCCGCCGGGATCGAGCGCCACCGCGACGGTGTCGACGGCCAGCGCCGCCGCCAGCACCGCGATCTCGGCCGCCAGTGGCCCACGGCGCGTCACGGCCGGTGTCGGGTGCGCGTCCATGGCACCGAGCATGCCCGCATCCGGCCACCGGCGGCTCCGCCGCGGGTGCCGACTCCGCATCGGCCGTTCGGCCGATGCGCGCCCCGCCGGAACCGCACCGATGGCCGAAGCGGTCCCGTGCCGTACGTGGCCAGGATGAACGTGTTCGTTCCCCCAGCGAAGGAGCACGGCATGAAGGACTTCCATTTCGTCCCGCGGACCCTGGCGGCGGCCTGGCTGAACATCGTCGCCGCGATCATCGTGCTCGCGGGGAGCACCGTGAGCCTGAGCGGCGGCCACCGCGGCACGAGCGAGACGGTGCTCCAGACGCTGCTGGCCTGCGTCGCCGTCCCGTGGCTCCTGACGTCCTTCTACGGCGTGAGGCTCGCGCTGCGGCGGCGTGACGGACGATGACCGTCCGGCGCCCAGAACGCACGGCGCCGCCCGGCCGTCGGCCGGGCGGCGCCGTGGTGCGAACGCGTGCGGCGGAGGACGCGCGCGTTACGGCAGTTCGTAGTTCTCGTCCAGAGCCGCGCCCTTGCCGGGCTGGGTCTCGTCGTAGCCGCGCGCGTCGCACTGGAGGCCACCGACGACGCAGTGGTTCACCAGGGCGGCCTGCGTCGCGGGGTCCCACGCGTTGAAGAAGTCGTAGTGGAAGGAGTAGCCGCGCCCGCTCGACAGGTGCACCTGTGAGGTGTCGCCGTCGGCCGGGAAGGCCATCTTGAACTCGATCATCGGCAGCGCGATCGGGTGGTCGTCGGGGCAGATCCCGTCGACCGGGTAGGCCATGTGGCTCTTGTGGTCGGGGACGTCGAGGTATTGGCCGTTCCAGCAACTCGGCGCCTGCAGCCGTACGTTGAGCTGGGTGCCGATCGGGCAGTTGGTCGGGAAGTCGGCGTTCTTGTAGCTGTTGCCGCACTCCCAGCCTTCGACCGCGCCTGGCTGGTGCATGAACTGGTCGGCCGTCGTCGTCGGGCTGCCGACCACGAAGCGCAGGCCCTTGGGGAACGGCCGGACGCTGGTGTAGTCGAGCACGCCGGTCTTGTAGTAGATGACCTGCGGCCCGATCGGCGTGACCATGTTCGCGCCGTTGTACATGGTCGGCACCCAGTAGCCGGACTTGTCGCCCGGCGCCTTGCAGGCGGTGCCGCCCGCGTCCATCGACGCCATGTCGCTGTACGCGTCCGTGGACGAGTTGCCCATGAACGTGTGGTCGTGCGAGGCGCCGGGCTGGCTCGGGAAGACGATCGGGTCGTTCGGCGCGTGGTGGTTCACCGAGCAGTTCGCCTGGAACTCGTGGAAGTAGGCGTGGGGCGGGTTGCCGTGCGAGGGCGTTCCCGTCACGGGCGGGACGACCGGGATGTACCCGTCGCCGTCGGGGTCGTCGCCGGACGGCACCGGCGCCGCGGCGTGGTGACCGGCGTGCGCGGTCGCCAACGCGAGGTCGCCCTTCGCGCCGTGGCCGAGCGGGACGAGTCCCACCGCGACCGGGGCGAGCGCGGTGGCGAGCAGCCCGCTGAACAAAAGAGTGGATCTTCGGACCATTCTGGGCCTCCATGGGGCCCGCGCGACCACGGCGTACCGGGGTCGCGTGGCGGGCGGTCGGCCGGCGGAGACCGGCCGGTGAACGGATGGCGTGGGAGAGCGCTCTCCGAATCGCCCTCAGTGTCGGCGGGGTGCGATCCGGTGTCAAGGGGCAATTCCGGCCTTTGTTGCAAAGGGGTGATGACCTAATCTCACCGCGATTTACGACGCCCTTGACAGGGCTGAGGACAGCCGTCACTGTCTTCACCGGAGAGCGCTCTCCCCCTGCCACCCGCCGCCGCCACGGCGGGCCGCATCGAGGAGAACAACACATGCACCCTGCCCGCAGTCCCGGCAGACGCCGCCCGAAGGCGCGCGTCGCGGCCCTCGCCGCGCTGATCGCGTCGCTGTTCGTGGCCGTACCGCTCGCAAGCCCCGCCCAGGCCGCCGGCAGCGTGGTCAAGGTGACCGGCTCCCAGGGGAACTGGCAGCTGACCGTCAACGGCGCACCGTACGTGGTCAAGGGCCTGACCTGGGGTCCGGCGATCGCGGACGCCGAGAAGTACATGCCCGACGTCGCCTCGATGGGCGTCAACACCATCCGCACCTGGGGCACCGACGGCACGAGCAAACCGCTGCTGGACTCGGCCGCGGCGCACGGCGTGAAGGTCATCGCCGGCTTCTGGCTCCAGCCGGGCGGTGGGCCGGGCAGCGGAGGGTGCGTCGACTACCTCACCGACACGACGTACAAGAACAACCAGCTCGCCGAGTTCAGCAAATGGGTGGATGCCTATAAGGACAATCCGGGTGTCCTAATGTGGAACGTCGGCAATGAGTCCGTTCTCGGCATGCAGAACTGCTATTCCGGCGACGCGCTGGAGAACGAGCGCAAGGCGTACACGAGCTTCGTCAACGACGTCGCGGTGAAGATCCACAGCATCGACCCGAACCACCCGGTGACCTCCACCGACGCGTGGACCGGCGCCTGGCCGTACTACAAGGCGAACGCGCCCGCCCTCGACCTGTACGCGGTGAACTCCTACAACGGGGTCTGCGCCGTGAAGCAGACGTGGATCGACGGCGGCTACACCAAGCCGTACATCATCACCGAGACCGGCCCCGCCGGCGAGTGGGAGGTGCCCAACGACGCGAACGGCGTGCCCGACGAGCCGGCGGACCAGGCCAAGGCCGCCGGGTACACCCACGCGTGGAACTGCGTCACGAGCCACCAGGGTGTCGCGCTCGGCGCCACGATGTTCCACTACGGCACCGAGGCCGACTTCGGCGGCATCTGGTTCAACCTGCTGCCCGGTGGCCTGAAGCGGCTCTCGTACTACACGGTCAAGCAGGCGTACGGCGGCGGCTCCTCGGCGAACACCCCGCCGGTGATCTCGAACATGTCCGTCGACAACGCGTCGAGCGTGCCCGCCGGCCACGACTTCACCGTGCGGGCCAACGTGAGCGACCCGCAGAACGACCCGATCACGTACAAGGTGAAGTTCAGCGGCAAGTACGCGAACGGCGACCAGTCCCTCACCGACGCGGCCTTCCGGCGGAACGGCGACGGAACCTTCACGGTCACCGCGCCGCAGCAGCTCGGCGTGTGGAAGGTCTACATCCAGGCCGAGGACGGCAAGGGCAACGCCGGCATCGAGACGAAGTCGTTCCGCGTTGTCCCGCCGGCGGTGTCCGGCACGAACCTGGCCCTCGGGCGACCGGCGACGGCGTCGTCGTTCCAGACCTTCCAGAACCTCGTGCCCGGCAACGCCACCGACGGCGACCTCGGCACCCGGTGGGCGAGCGACTGGAGCGACCCGCAGTGGATCCAGGTCGACCTCGGCTCGGTGAAGTCGTTCGACCATCTCCAGCTGGTCTGGGAGACGTCGTACGCGAAGGCGTACACCATCCAGACCTCGGCTGACGGGACGAACTGGACGACGATCCACTCCACGACGACCGGCGACGGCGGCGTGGACGACTTCGACGTCAACGGCTCCGGCCGGTACGTCCGCGTGAACGGCACGGTACGCGGCACGTCGTGGGGCTACTCGCTCTACGAGCTCGGCGTCTACACCACCCACTAGGGGGAGGTCCCCGGCCGCGCCACGGCGCGGCCGGGGATCATGCCTAGGCCGACTGGCGTACTACGAGGGTGGGTTCGAAGATGACCGACGTCACGCGGCGGTCGGGCTGGTCGAGGCCGCTGATGAGGAGGCTGGCCATCTCGGCGGCCATGTTCTCCACCGGCTGGCGGACCGTGGTGAGCTGCGGGCGGCAGGCGAGTGCCGCGCTGCTGTCGTCGAAGCCGACGACGGCGACGTCCTCCGGTACGCGGCGGCCGTGTTCCCGCAGCACCAGCAGCGCGCCCTGGGCCATCAGGTCGTTGGCCGCGAAGACGGCGTCGACGTCCGGGTGCTCCACCAGGAGGCGTTCCATGGCGCGGACACCGCCGTCGAGGGTGAAGTCGCCCTCGACGCAGGGGATGTACGGGCGGCCGTGCCGGGCCATGGCGTTCTGGAAGCCGGACAGGCGGTCCTGGCTGGCGGGCACGTCGAGCGGGCCGGAGATGGTCGCGACGCGCTCGCGGCCGCGCGAGACCAGGTGGTCGGCGGCCAGGCGCCCGCCGTCCTGGTGCGCGCAGTCGACGTAGCTGATGGGCAGCGGCCGTGCCGGGCGGGCGAACAGCACCGCGGCCTGTCCCGCGTCGACGAGCAGCTTGGGCAGCGGGTCCTCGCCGTGGGTGGAGACCAGCAGGGCGCCGTCCGCGTTGCCCTGGCGGAGGTAGGTGAGCACCTGCGAGCGCGCCTCGCCGGTCTCGGCCAGCATCAGGACCGGGTGCATGGCGTGCTCGCGCAGGAAGCCCACGACGCCCGCGAGCACCCGCCCGAAGAACGGGTCGCTGAAGATCGCGCCGGAGTAGCCGCCGTCGTCGACGCTGTCGTCGCCGGCCCCGGAGACGACGAGCGCGATCGCGCCGATCCGCCGGGTGACCAGAGAGCGGGCGGCGTGGTTCGGCACGTAGCCGGTGAGCGCCACGGCGCGGCGGACGTTCTCCTGGATCTCCGGGTCGACGTTACGGACCCCGTTGACCACCCGGGACACCGTCGCCCGCGATACGCCCGCCACCCGGGCCACGTCCTCCAGCGTCGGAGGTCCCGGTACCGGCACGGCCTCGTCGCTCATGCCGGTCTTTATAACACGCCGGAAAACGCTCTCCCGGCCCGGGGGCACCGCCGCGGGCGGATTTCGGTACGCCCAAAAACATCATCTCCGGTGCCGGAGAAAGCCGGAAAATGACCTTGAATGGACCCATTGCCACCCCTACAACACGTATGTACACTCCGGCTCGGTAAGTGTTTACAGAAAACATTTACAGCGACTCAAGGAGGAGTCAAAAATGACGCCGATCCCCGCCAGAAGGCGCCGCCGGGCGCTGACCATCGCCGCCGCCGCGCTCGCGACCACGGGCTTCGCGACGACGATCACCCAGCCGGCGTTCGCCGCCACCGGCAAGTCCCCGGCGCCCACCGCCACCGCGGTGATCAAGGCGAAGATGCGGGCGGCCGGCGTCACGCCGACGGGCCCGATCCACACCGACTCCGTCGCGGGCCCGGTCCCCGGGTGCGTGGGCAGCAAGTCGATGTCCGGCGGGAGCACCCCCGACGGCGTTGTCCAGGTGTTCTTCACCTTCATCACCGACTGCCGGGCCTCTGACACCAGCTCCGCGGTGACCCGCTCGGGCGGCCAGGTGACCGGCAGCTACTGCTTCAGCGGGATCAACGGCTCCGGCTGCACGCAGCTCGGCGGCTGGTCGCCGTACTACACGGACGGCAAGTACGCCACGTACACCGCCGTGCAGACCTGCTACACCGGCGGGCTGGGCAGCTGCTACCCCACTTCGGTCTCCGCCGTACACGAAATCCTGTCGTTCAACCAGCCCCTCCGCTGGAACGACTGAATTAGGCGGCCCGTCGCAGTTCTGCCTCCGCTCATCACCGCGACGGGCCGCAATTCACGGAGAATTCACGGCACGGCCCTTTCCAAGCACAAAATGGCTCGCACGCGGAAAGGGTCCGCCACCGGCCGACCTCCGCCCCCGACACTCCGCGCCTCAGATCGTCGAGCCCGCTCCGGGCTGGGTACGCTGTGCCCTCGTCCCGGATCGACAGAGAAAGCGGAGTCCCACGCGATGAGCGCGCCGACGGATCAGGAGCGGTTCACTTTCCAGGCCGAGGTGGCCCAGCTCCTCGACCTGATGATTCACTCGCTCTACAGCAACAAAGAGATCTTCCTGCGTGAGCTGGTCTCGAACGCCTCGGATGCGATCGACCGGCTACGGTTCGCCGTACTCACCGAGGACGCGATCGACGAGCCCGAAGAGGCGCTCGAGATCCACGTCCGTCACGACGAGGCCGCACGCACGATCACCATCACCGACAACGGCATCGGCATGAGCCGCGCCGAGGTGATGGACAACATCGGAACCATCGCCAAGTCCGGCACGAGGGAGTTCCTCGGGGCCCTGACCGGCGACCAGCGCAAGGACGCCGCCCTCATCGGCCAGTTCGGCGTCGGCTTCTACTCGGCGTTCATCGTGGCCGACCGCGTCACCCTCACCACCCGCCGGGCCGGCCTGCCGGCCGGGGAGGGCGTCCGCTGGGAGTCCGACGGCCGCGGCGAGTACTCGCTGGAGACGGTCGAGCGTGAGGAGCGTGGCACCGAGCTGGTCCTCCATCTCCGCGAGGACGAGGGCGACCTCCTCAACGGCCACCGGCTGCGGACCATCATCAAGAAGTACTCCGACCACATCAGCCTGCCGATCCTGATGCCGGACGACGCCGTCGGCGACGAGGCTCCGGCCGAGACGGTCGTCAACCGCGCCTCCGCCCTGTGGACCCGCCCGAAGAGCGAGATCACCGAGGAGGAGTACAGCGAGTTCTACAAGCACGTCGCGCACGACTTCACCGACCCGCTCGCCCATCTGCACGCCAAGATGGAGGGCACCTACGAGTACACGCTGCTGCTGTTCGTGCCGGCGACCGCGCCGTACGACCTGTGGATGCCGGAGGCGCGCAGGGGCGTGAAGCTGCACGTCCGGCGCGTCTTCATCATGGACGACACCGGCCAGCTGATGCCGAACTACCTGCGGTTCATCCGCGGCGTGATCGACTCCAGCGACCTTCCGCTGAACGTCTCCCGCGAGATCCTGCAGAGCAGCCGGGTCGTCGACTCGATGCGCTCCAGCGCGGTGAAGCGCGTGCTGAAGCTCCTCAAGGAGATGGCGGAGAAGGAGCCGGAGAAGTACGCCACCTTCTGGGGACAGTACGGCCCCGTCCTGAAGGAGGGCGTGGTCGAGGACTACTCCAACCGCGAGGACATCGCCCGGCTGCTCCGCTTCACCTCGACCCGGTCCGCCACCAACGAGCCGGACGTCTCGCTCGACGGCTACGTGGAGCGCATGAAGGAGGGGCAGGACAAGATCTACTACGTCCTGGCCCCGACGCCGGCCGCCGCCAAGAGCAGCCCGCACCTGGAGATCTTCCGCAACAAGGGCATCGAGGTGCTCCTGCTCGGCGACACGGTCGACAACTGGCTGGTCGGCAGCCTGCCCGACTTCGAGGGCAAGCGCCTGCAGTCCGTCACGCAGGGCGTCACCGACCTGGGCGACCTGGAGGACGAGGCCGAGAAGACGGCCAACGAGAAGGCCGGCGCCGAGCTCGCCGACCTCGTGGCCCGGCTCAAGACCGCCCTCGGCGACAAGGTGTTCGACGTACGCACGACCAACCGCCTCACCACGTCGCCGGCCTGCATCGTCGCCAACGAGCCCGAGCCCGAGATCAGCCTGGCCCGCGTGAGCGGCACGGGCATGCCCAGCCGGCCCGTGCTGGAGATCAACCCCGGGCACGCGATCATCCGCGGTCTCGCCGACGAGAAGGACGACGAGCGCCTGTCGAGCTGGGCGCACATCCTCCACGGCCAGTCGGTCCTGACCCTCGGCGCCCGCATCGAGGACCCGGCCGCGTTCGTCACCGGTCTCAACGACCTGCTGATCTCGCTGTCGGGCCCGGACGGGGACGACTCCGCCACGACGGAGTGAGCTCCCGTGAGCCGGGCCCGGACACCCACCGAGGTGCCCGGGCCCGGCTCACGGAACGGACCGGCCGGGAGTGGACACGTGCAGGACCTCGTACCGCTCGGTGACGTCCTCGCCGGGTGGAACGCCGTCGGCCCACAGGACGAACCTCACCAGCCGCCAGTCCCGCGGGTCGACGGCGAGGGCGGCGGTGTGCACGCCCTCGCGCCGCGACAGGGTGTTCAGGTCGTCGATCTCCCGCTCGATCCGCTCGGCCAGGCCCAGCCCCGTGTCGCCGTGATCGAGGCCGGCCGGGAGGACGACGAGGCGGCGTGAGGCCGCCTTCGGGGCCGTGGCACGCGCGGGACCGGCCGCGACGGCCACGACGGTCCAGTGGTCGACGGCGGGGCGGCCGAAGGCGCGGATGATGTTCTGGAACCGGCCGCTTCCGGTGAACAGGAAGTCGGCCATCGCGCCGGTGTCGTCCCACAGGTAGAAGCACGCGTACTGGTTGACCGGCGAGCCGCCGACGCCGCGGTCGCGGAAGAGGTACGCCTTCAGTCTCAGCCCGGCGCGGTCGTCGAGTGAGTGCATGGCCGCCGCGACGCGTTCGCGGAGATGGCGCATGTCGTAGTCGGCGGGCAGGGTCGTCTCGTACTGCATGGCGTACATGGAGGAACAGGTCACCTTCCGTTTCGTGGCTCGTGCGACGTGTCGTGGCCCTCGGCGTCACCGAGGAGCAGCCGGCGTACGGCGGCGGGCTCGTCGGCGAGCCCGGCGACCTCGTCGACGGCGGCGCGTACCTTCGCCGCCGCCGCGTCCGGACCGCCGGCCAGCGCCAGATGGCCGAGGATCGGCTTCAACCGCAGGGAGACGCGCGCGCCCGGCTGGGCGTGGGTGTTCACGGTGACGATCCCGAACCGTCTCAGCAGCGTCATTCCGACGGCGGCGGTCGCCTCACACGGCACCAGGTGCCCGGCGGCCCGCGACGCTCCACGGTCCCGGAGCAGGGCCAGGGCCGCCTCCTCGGTGATCGTGGGACCGAGATCCCCCTGGATCACCGTGCCGTCGCCGAGTTCGGCCGCGAGTGCCCGCCCGAGCCCCTGCGCGTCGGACGCCTCCCGGCGCAGATCGTCCGGTTCGAACGACCGCAGCGCCCGCAGCGCGCCCACCTGGATCGGCGCGCGCGCGTCCATTCCGCGCTCGGCCGCCCAGGTCACCAGGTCCCGCACCAGGTCCGGGGCGCCCGCCACCAGCGCTCCCCGCGGACCCCGGAGGCCGGCCTTGTCGGTGTTGGTGATGACGAGGTCGGCGCCGAACGACAGGCTCGGCGATCCGCCGTAGAGGACCGGCCGGAGCCTCGCCCCGTAGGCGTCGTCGACGAGCACGAGGGCATGGTGCCGGTGTGCCAGGTCGACCACCCGGCGCAGCTCGTCGTCGGACAGGTGCTCCAGGCCGCTGGTCACCGAGGTCACGATCACGCACCGCGCATCGGTGTCGGCCAGGACACGGCCGGTCAGGCGGTCGGCCGGGATCTCCACGAGGCGTGACCGGGCGAGCCGGGCGCCCTGGCGCACCGACGAGTGGCTGCGCCCGCCGGGTGGCACGACCGAGATCACGGCGGCGTCCCGCGCCTCCAGCGAGAACCACGCGACGATCGCGGCGCTGCTCCGCGCCAGCATGGCGTAGCCGTCGGAGTCCGAACCGCCCAGGTGTTCCATGGCGGCCCGGCGCAGCTCCTCCTCGACCAGCCCGGCACCGATCCACTCGTTGCACAGGTGGACGTCGGCCGGGCCGATGCCGAGGTCCCCCGCCATCCCCGCGAAGATCGCGAAGGACCCGGCACCGTGCACGGCGGCCCACTCCCGCGTCAGCGACCAGGCGTGGGCGAGCCGCCGGGTCTCGTCGACGGACGACGTGAGGATCCGGCCGCGCGCGTATCCGGCCGCCGGGTCGATACGGTTCCCGTACCGGTCATTCGCGGCCATTCACAGACCCGCCGTGATGCTCTTGCGGTAGGTGAAGCTGTCGAGTGCGCCTTCGAGCGAGTGCTCACGGCCCATGCCGCTCTCCTTGACGCCGCCGTAGGACATGCCGGGCACCTGGCCTCCGCCTCGGTTGATCTGGACCCACCCGGCGTCCAGGGCGTTCGCGGTACGGATCGCGGCGCGCACGTCCTTGGTCCAGACGTAGGCCGCCAGGCCGTAGTGCGTGTCGTTGGCCTGCTCGACGGCCGCGTCGAGATCGGTCCAGGGGATGACGACCAGGACCGGCCCGAACACCTCCTCCCGGTTGATCCGCCATTCGTTGCCGACGCCGGAGAAGATCGTCGGCCGGACGAAGTACCCGGTGGAGGGCATGCCGGTGTCGCGTGGCAGGCCTCCGGTGAGCAGGGAGCCCCCCTTGTCGATGCCCTCCCCGATGTAGGAGCAGACCCGGTCGTACTGCTTGCGGCTGACGATCGCCCCCATGTCGCTCGACTCGTCCAGCGCGTCGCCGATCCTGAGGCCCTCTAGGCGGGTGACGATCCGGCCGAGGAACGACGCCATGATCGATTCGTGCACGAAGAGGCGCGACCCGGCCGTGCACGACTGGCCCTGCCGCGTGAACCGCATGCCCGCCACCACGCCGTCGGCCGTCTCGTCGTCGTCGGAGTCCGGGAAGACGATCGCGGGGCTCTTGCCGCCGAGCTCCAGTGTCACCGGGACGATCCGCTCGGCGCCCGCGCCGGCGATCGTCCGCCCGACGTCGGTGGAGCCGGTGAAGGACAGTTTCGCCACCCGGGGGTTCGCGGTGAGCGCGGCGCCGCACTCCTCGCCCGTGCCGGTGAGCACGTTCAGCACGCCGTCGGGCAGGTACTGCGAGCAGATCTCGGCCAGCCGGAGCACGGCGAGCGGCGCGTCCTCGGCGGCCTTGAGGACGACGACGTTGCCGGTCGCCAGCGCCGCCGCCACCTTCACGGTGGCCAGGATCACCGGTGCGTTCCACGCGATGATCGCGCCGACGACGCCGAACGGCTCCCGCGTCGTGTAGCTCAGCATGCCGTCGCCGAGGGGGACCGTCTCGCCCTTGAGCTCCGACGCCACCCCGCCGAAGTAGCGGAACAGGTCCGCGGCCTGCGCCACCTCTCCGCGCGCCTGGGTGCGCAGGGCGTTTCCTGTCTCGGTCGCCACGAGGCGGGCGATCTCCTCACCGTTCTCCGCGAGCGCGTCGCCGATCCGCCACAGGAGGTCCCCGCGCGTACGGGACGGGGTGTTCCGCCAGGCCGGAAACGCCCTCCACGCGGCGTCGACGGCGAGCTCCACGTCGGTCGCGTCGCCCGCCGGCACCTCCGCGACCACCGTCCCGCGCGACGGGTTCTCGATCTCCAGCCATCGGCCGCCGGCGCTCGGCGTCCACTCGCCGCCGATGAGCATGCCGGCCTGCGGGCGTTCGCCCTCGGTGAGTGTCACCGTGCTCATACCGGGCTCCCCTCCATCTCCAGCCGGACACCGGCCGGACGCTCGTAGAACTCGACGACGGCCGTGGCGTCACGCGCCCCCAGGCCCTGGGCCTGGCACTCCGCGAGGATGTTGCGTACGGTCCTGCCGAGAATGGACTCCGAGCCGGAGACGGCCTCCAGGTACAGGTCCACGTCCTTGACCATGAAGTCGAGCGAGAATCCCGTCGGGCGGGACTCCTGGAACACCACTCGCGGGAAGTACTCGGCGAGGATGTGGCTGTCCGCGGAGCTGGAGTGCATCACGCGGTAGAGGATCTCCGTGCTGAGGCCTCCGCTCACCCCCGCGACGAGCACCTCGCCCAGCGCGGCCATCGTGACGGCCGCCACCATGTTGTTGCACAGCTTCACGAGCTGCCCGGTCCCGGCCGGCCCGCAGTGTGTGATCGAGGTGGCCAGGTGGTCCAGCACCGGCCGTGCCCGGTCGAGGTCACGAGGGTCCCCGCCCGCCATGATGCTGAGCGTCCCCTGTTCGGCGGCCTGCACCCCCCGGCTCACCGGGGCGTCGAGGAACGCGACGCCGCGCGCGTCACACGCCGCCGCGACGCGGCGCGCGGTGTCCGGGTCGATCGTGCTGAGGTCGACGGCGACCGCGCCCGGCGGCGCCGTCGTGAGCACGTCCGCGTACACGCTCTCCACGATCCGCGGCGTGGGCAGGCTGGTCAGGACGATGTCCGCCCCCACTGCGGCCGCCGAGGCGGTCTCCGCCACGGACGCCTCGCCGGCGAACGCGCGGGCCGCCTCCTCCGCGACGTCGAACACCGAGACGGGAAATCGTGCGGCGACGAGCCTGCTCGCCATTCTGCTTCCCATGTTGCCGAGCCCTATGAAGGCGACGTTCGGTTTGGCTGCCACGGTGCGTTCATCCTCACTTAGGTGGTGATGGCGTCGACGAGTGTGTCCAGGTCATCGATGGTGTGGTCGGCGAACACCGAGCACCGGAAGGCCCCGTCCGGCCCCCGGTAGTTCGAGATCGGAACGTGGATCCGCCGCGCGAAGAGCCTTCGCCGGAGACTTCGCATGGCGTCGCGGTCGCCCGTGCGGAACGCCACGATCGGGGCCGGGGACTCGGCCACGTCGAGTCCGGCGTCCCGCAGCCCGGCGCGAAGGCGCGCGGTGAGCGACGACAGGCGTACGCGCCTCTCCGGGTGCGCGGACATGTACCTCAGGGCCGCCTCGCCCACGGCCGCCGACAGAGGTGAGCCCGCGTTCGCGCGGCGTGCCGCCGAGACCCGGCGGACCCGCCCGGCGGTCGCGCGGGCGCAGCCGACCACGGCGCCGGACGCGCAGTACGCCTTGCTGAGGGTCCCGGCGGTGGTGACGACGGGCTCCACGCGAAGGTGTTCGGCCGCGCCGCGCCCCTGGTCGCCGACGACCCCGAACCCGTGGGAGTCGTCGGCGAGGATCCGGCCGTCGTAGGGGGCGAGCACCTCGGCGAACTCCACGAGGGGCGCGAGCTCACCGGTGACCGTGGAGGTCCCGTCGGTCAGCACCAGCGGTCGCTCGCCGGCGCCGAGACCGGCGCGCAGGGCGGCGGCGAGCGCGTCCGGCTCCCAGTGGGCGAACGCGGTCACCGGCCGGCGGCTCAGCCGCGCGGCGTCGGACAGGTTGTCGTGCGCGCCCGAGTCGAGGAACAGATGGTCCCCCGCCCGGGAGAACGCCGCGAGGCCGATCATGCCGATGAGGTATCCGGAGGCGAAGTAGACGGAGGTCTCGGTGCCCATGGCGTCCGCGGCGGCCGACTCGACGGCCTCGAACCGGGCGTCGACGACTCCGTACGCGGCCGGCATCTGCTGGGAGAACGGCGCACCGCCGCTCAGCGCGGCGCTCGCGGCCGTACGGACCTCCGGGAGCCCGGCGAGGGCGAGGTGGCCACAGCCGGCGAAGTTGAGGTACTCCTCGCCGTCGAGGGTCCACCGCGCCGACGCGGACCCGGCGGCCCTGAGCCCGTCGATCACGAGGCCTCCCCTCGTCCGGCGAGGATCTCCTCCGCGTAGTGGCAGGCGACCTTGTGGCCGGGCGTCAGCTCGCGCAGCTTCGGCCGCTCGTCGTCGCACCGGGTGTTCCGCCGGAACGGGCAGCGGGTGTGGAACCGGCAGCCCGCCGGCGGGTTCGCGGGCGACGGCATGTCGCCGACGAGGATCACCCGGCGCCGCCGCTCCTCGACGTCCGGGTCGGGAATGGGGACGGCGGACATCAGCGCGATCGTGTACGGGTGCGCCGGCGTCGCGTAGAGCACGTCGGACGGCGCCTCCTCCACGATGCCGCCGAGGTACATGACCCCGACGACGTCGCTGATGTGCCGGACCACCGCGAGATCGTGCGCGATCACGAGGTACGTGAGGCCGAACCGCTCCTGTAGCTCCTCCAGGAGGTTGATGACCTGCGCCTGGATCGAGACGTCGAGCGCCGAGACCGGCTCGTCCGCGATGAGCATCTTGGGATTGAGCGCGATGGCACGCGCGATGCCGATGCGCTGGCGCTGGCCGCCGGAGAACTCGTGCGGGTAGCGGCCCGCGGCGTTCGCCGGGAGGCCGACGACCTCCAGCAGCTCCCGCATCCGCTTCGCGTGCGCGGCGCGTCCGCCGGGGACGCCGTGGACGCGCATCGGCTCGATCACGATGGAGCCCACGGACTGCCGCGGGTCCAGGCTCGCCATCGGGTCCTGGAACACCATCTGCATGCCGGCGCGTGCGCGGCGGAGCCGCCCGGAGGACAGTCCGGCGACGTCGGTGCCGTCGAAGACGACCGATCCTCCGGTGGGCTCGACCAGGCGCAGCACCGCGCGCCCGAGCGTGCTCTTGCCGCAGCCGGACTCCCCCACCAGGCCGTACGTGCTCCCCTGCGCGATGTCGAGGCTCACGCCGTCGACGGCGCGCACGTGCCCGACGACGCGGTCGAACACGATTCCCCTGGTGATCGGGAAGTGGACCCGCAGGTCGCGTACCCGCAGCAGGCTCACGCTCTCACCTCCGTCTCCTCGTCCGGCAACGGGTTCCGGCACCGCAGGGCGTGTCCGAGCGGGTCGCGGATGAGCTCGGGTGCCGCGGACACGCATCCGTCCAGGACGCGGCCACAGCGCGGCGCGAACGCGCAGGCCGTGGCCCACGGCAGGGTGTCGCGCGGCGAACCGGGGATCGGGCGCAGCGGTTCGCCGCGCGGGACGTCCAGCCGCGGCACCGACGCGAGCAGCCCGCCGGTGTAGGGATGCCGCGGATGGCCGAACAGCTCGCGGCGGCCGGCGGACTCGACGACGCGGCCCGCGTACATGACGTTCACCTGGTCGCACAGGCCGGCGACGACGCCGAGGTCGTGCGTGATCATCACCAGCGCCGTGCCGGATCCGGCGACGAGCTCGCGCAGGAGGTCGAGGATCTGCGCCTGGATGGTGACGTCCAGCGCCGTGGTGGGCTCGTCGGTGATGAGCAGCCTCGGCCGGCAGGCCAGCGCGATGGCGATGAGCACGCGCTGGCGCATGCCGCCGGACAACTGGTGCGGGTACTCCCTGAGCCGCCGGCCGGGGTCGGGGATGCCGACGCGTTCGAGCAGCGCGGCGGCCTCCCGGCGGCACTGTTCGCCCCGCATCCCCCTGTGGCGTTCGAGCACCTCGCGCACCTGCACCCCGATCGGGAGGACGGGGTTCAGCGAGGTCATCGGGTCCTGGAACACCATGGCGATGTCGCTGCCGCGCAGGTCGCGCATTGATTCGTCGCCGAGCGTGAGCAGGTCGCGCCCGTCGAACCGGACGGCGCCCTCGACCCGTACGCCGCGCCGGGGCAGCAACCCCATGACGGCCAGGGACGTGACGGACTTGCCGCAGCCCGACTCCCCGACCAGGCCGACCGTCTCGCCCGCACCGACGGCGAACGTCACGCCGTCGACGGCGCGCACGTCCCGGCGTCCTCTCCGGCGGAACGTCACCCGCAGGTCGCCGACCTCGAGCAGCGGCGCGGCCGTCATCGGCGGAACTTCGGGTCGAGGGCCTCGCGCAGCGACTCGCCGAGCAGCGTGAAGCCGAGCGCGGACAGCGCGATCGCCGCCCCGGGGAAGGCCGCGAGCTGCGGCGCGTACGTCAGCGCGTCCTGCATCTCGGTGAGCATGCGCCCCCATTCGGGTACGGACGGGTCGGCACTGCCGAGCCCGAGAAAGGACAGTCCCGCGGCGTCGACGATGGCGGTGGCCAGCGTGAGCGTGCCCTGGACGATGACCGGCGAGACCGAGTTCGGCACGACGTGCCGCAGCGTGATGCCGATCGGGCGTACGCCGACCGAACGCGCGGCGAGCACGTAGTCCGACTCGCGCTGGACCAGCATCGATCCGCGCAGCAGCCGCGCGAAGATCGGCACGTTCACCACGGCGATCGCGATCATCACGGCCTTCAGCCCGGCGCCGATCGCCGCCGCGACCCCGATCGCGAACAGCAGGCCGGGGACCGCGAGCATGACGTCGACGATCCGCATCACCAGGCCGTCGGCCCATGAGCCGAACGCGGTGGCCAGGCCGAGCAGTGTGCCGACGGCCATGCCCATGAGCAGCGAGAGGACCGCGACGACGAGCGACTGACGTGCGCCGTACAGGATGCGGGACAGCTCGTCACGGCCCTGCGTGTCGAGTCCCAGCCAGTGCCGCGCCGACGGTCCGGGAACATGGCTGGGCCTGATGAGGTCGAGGTTCCCGGCGTCCGGCCGGTAGGGCGCGAGCAGAGGTGCGAGCAGCGCGACGAGGACGAACAGGACGACGAGGGCGGCTCCGGCGAGGGCCGCCGGGTCGCGGCGCAGCCGGGCGAGCGCGTCGCGCCACAGACCGCCGGTGCCCTCGCCGTCGTGGACGGCCTCGCCGATCGCCGCCTCGGCATGGGAGACGCTCATCGCCCGGTCACCTGACCCGTACCCGGGGATCGAGCAGCCCGTAGGTGATGTCGACGAGCAGGTTGATGACGACGTACAGCACCGAGCTGAACAGGATGAAGCCCTCGATCGTCGAATAGTCCTGCTTGAAGATCGCGTCCTTCATGAAGGACCCCATGCCGGGGATGCCGAACACGGTCTCGGTGAGAATCGCGCCGGACAGCAGCAGGCCGGCCTGCAGGCCGATGACCGTCACCACGAGAAGCAGCGCGTTGCGCATCACGTGCCGCCGCCGGATGACGCCGCGCGACAGGCCCTTCGCCTCCGCGGTGCGCACGTGGTCCTCGTCGAGCACGTCGAGCACGGAGGCCCGGGTGATCCTGGTGATGATCGCGAGCGGAATGGCGCCCAGCGCGGTCCCGGGCAGGATCAGGTGCTTCAGCGCGTCCCACGCCGCGCCCGCGTCGCCCTCGATCAGCCCGTCGAGCACGTAGAACCCGGTGGGATGGACGACGTCCAGCCTCGGGTCCTGGCGCCCGCTGGCGGGAAGCCAGCCGAGCCTGACGGCGAAGACGTACTTGAGCAGGTACGCCAGGACGAAAACGGGGATCACCACACCGGCCAGCGAGCCGCTCACCAGGACCCTGTCGGGCCAGGTGCCGCGCCTGCGCGCGGCGAGGTATCCGAGCGGCACCCCGACGGCGACGGCGAGGAGCAGCGCCGTGGCGGACAGCTCGATGGTCGCGGGGAACCTGTGGTTGATCTCGTCCAGCACCGGCTGCTGGGTCTGCACCGACACGCCGAAGTCGAACCGGGCCACCCGCTTCACGAACGCGGCGTACTGGGCCCAGAGCGGCCGGTCGAGGCCATATGCCCGGTCGAACGCCCTGATCGCCTGCGGTGTCGCCCGCTCGCCCAGGATCGCCTGCGCCGTGCTGCCGGGCAGATCGCGCACCCAAACGAAGACGAGCACGGACACCCCGAACAGGATCGGCACGAGGGACAGCAGCCGGCGTACGGCGAACCGCAGCATCGTTCTTCCCTCCCGCTCAGCCGATGGTGATGGGCGCGAAGGCGTCGCTGCTGCCCACCGGGTTCGGGACGTATCCGTGCACGGTCGACTTCAGCGCGATGGCCGGCTCGGTCGTCACGTACGGGACACCGGGCAGTTCCCGCATCGACTCGCGGTTGATCTCCTGGTACATACGGGCGCGCCGGCCCTGGTCGGTCTCCTTCTCCGCGGCGTCGAGCAGGTTCGACAGCCGGCTGCCGCTCTTGATGCCCCACTGGGGCTGGTCGCCCTGCCACAGCGAGCCGAGGAAGTCGTCCGGGTCACCGAAGTCGCCCACCCAGCCGAGCAGGAACATCGGCGCCTTGCCGGCCTGCACACCGCTGACGTATCCGGCGTCCCACGGCGCGGCCTTGGCCTTCACCGTGAAGCCGACGGCTCGCAGGTCACGCTGGAAGGCCTGGAAGTTGGCCGCCGGGTCGGGCAGGTACGAGCGCGAGACGTTCGTCGGGTACCAGAACTGGACGGTCGGATCCTTGACGCCGGACTCCTGGATCAGCCGCCTGGCCATCGCCGGGTCATAGCCGTAGGTCCGCACGTCGTCGGCGTAGCCGAACAGCGACCTGGGCTGGAACTCCTTCGCGACCTCGGCGCCCGCGCCGTACTTCGCCCTGACCAGCGCGGGGCGGTTCAGCGCGTACGCCACCGCCTGCCTGATCTTCAGGTTGTCGAACGGCTTCAGCGTCTGGTTGAACCCGACGTACCCGATGTTGAACGCCGGGCGCTCCAGGACGGTGAACCGGCCGGCGGCCTTCAGCGGCGCGACGTCGCCCGGGGAGACGTTGTCGTACGCGTCGATGTCGCCCGACTCCAGCGCCTGCCGGCGCGCCGACCCGTCGGAGATCGCCTTGATGATGATCTTCGACAGCGCCGGTCTCGGGCCCCAGTAGTGGTCGTTGCGTACGAGGACGAGCTTGTCGCCGCGCGTCCAGCTCTGGAGTACGAACGGGCCGGTGCCGACCGGATGGGCGTCGCCGAACGAGCCTTCGAACCGCGGCTGGTCCGGCGTGCCGCCCACCTTGTCGGCGTCGTACTTCCTCAGGGCGGCCGGGCTGGCGATCGACAGTGACGGCACCGACAGCGCGGAGAGGAACGCCGCCGACGGCCGGTTGAGATGGATCACCGCGGTGTGATCGTCCTTCGCGGCGCACGACTTGTACAGGCTCTGCCGGGCCTTGTCGGCGAACGCGCCGACGACGGTCTGGAAGTAGTACGCGGCCGTCTGCTGGACCGGGTCGGTGAAGTGGAACCAGCGGTCGAAGTTGAAGCACACCGCACGGGCGTCGAACGGCGTACCGTCGCTGAACGTCACGCCCTTCTTCAGGTCGAACGTCCACGTCCGCCCGCCGTCGCCCGGCGTGTACCGCTCGGCGAGCCACGGTTCGACGTCGGTACGGCCCGGCTTCGTCGTCACGAGGGTCTCGAAGATCTGCCGGATCACCCGGAGCGACTCACCGTCGCTGGCGTAGGCCCCGTCGATCGTGACCGGATCAGCGGACGCGCCGTAGACGAACGTCGTGCCGTTCTTCCCGTGACCGCTCCCGGAGTCACCGCCGGCACAACCGGCGGCCGAGACCGCGACGAGCCCGGCCAGGGCGGCCTTCGTACCGGCATTGAGCATGGCTCGTCGCATGGTTCACCTCGGGTGGGGGTGTTCGGCTGGTGCCCCGGCTCGCCGTCCGCTGCCGGGAGCCGTCAGTGTGGTTCAGGCCGCGAAGAGGCGTCCAGCGCGTCTTGTTGACGAGCCGATTAAGCAACGCTTACAGATCAGCGCGCGGGCGGGAACTGACAGATATCGCCTGGTAGTGCGATGATTGCGCGGACTTGACCCTGAGATCAGTGCCGCGGCCCGCTCCGGTACGGCCGTGCCGGGAGGGCGTTCGACGTGCTGAATCCGTGGCGGCTCAAAATGCTGCTGGAGCTGTCGGCTCGCGGCACGATGACCGAGGTGGCCAAGGCCCTCGTCCTGACGCCGTCGGCCGTCTCCCAGCAGTTGTCCCTCCTCGAACGCGAGGTGGGCCTCCCGTTGATCGAGCACCAGGGCCGGCGGGTGGCGCTCACTCCGGCGGCGCAGAGTCTGGTGGCGAACGCCGCCCGCGTCCTCGACGCGATCGAGGTCACCGAGGTGGAGATCGCCGGGCTGCGCGACAGCGTCGCCGGGCACGTACGCGTGTCGGCCTTCCCCACGGTGGCGGCGGCGCTCATGCCCGGCGCGATGGTGGAACTCCGGGAGATGTATCCCGATCTGCGGGTGAGCCTGCAGGACCTGGAGCCGCACGAGAGCCTGATGGCGCTCAAGCTCGGCGAGGTCGACATCGCGATCATCGATGAGTTCGACATGTGGTCGGCCGAGCTCGACAGCAACGTCGAGCGGACCCTGCTCGGCACGGACGTCCTGTGCTGTGCCCTGGCCGCGGACCACCCGCTGGCGAGCAGGCCGGAGATCAGGATCTCCGACCTCTCCGCCGAGCGCTGGTCCATGATCGACCCGTCCACCCACTACTTCCAGCTCATCATGGAGAGCTGCAGCCGGGCCGGCGTCCAGCCGGACGTCGTGGCGTACTGCGAGGACGTGTCCGTCCAGCTGGGCCTGGCCGAGGCCGGCGCCTGCGTCGCCGTCCTCCCCGGGCTGGCACTGACCCGTGCTTCGGCGGCCACCGTCGTACGCCCGATCGTCCCGGTGATCAAGCGACGGATCTACACGACCGTCAAGCCCGGCCGATCCGCGCATCCGGGGATCGCGGCCGTCGTCGACCAGATCATGAAGGTCGCCGCGCGTGTGCCGGAGCTCGTCGGCCCCTGAGACCGGTTAGCGACGCTTGATCCGGCTCTCAGAAACCGTAAATGGACACCGGCGGCTCCGGTCGCGGATGCTGGCCGGGAAGCCGCGACCGGGAAGAGGGTGTCGACATGCTGACGTTGCGCGGGGCGACAATGCTGCTGGACGGCACCGGCCGCGAGCCGCTCGCCGACCCGATCATCACCATCGACGGCGACCGCGTCGCGTCCGTCACGGGTCGCTCCGGCGTGCCCGCGACCTCGGCGGTGCTCGACCTCGACGGGCTCACCCTGCTGCCCGGCCTCATCGACCTGCACTCGCACCTGGGCGTCGTCGCCCCGGAGGACCCGACGACGTACTCCCCCGCGATGACCGCCGCACTGCTGTTCCAGAACGCCGAGCTGTGCCTGATGTCGGGGCACACCACCGCGCGTGAGGTCGCCGGCGCCGACGGCGCGCTCCGTGAGGTCATCGACGCCGGCGTCGTACCGGGTCCGCGGCTCTACCCGTCGGGACCGCTGCTGGCCCAGTCCGGCGGCCACGCCACGGTGGGCTCGGTCTTCTACCCGCACCATCACGCCTCCCCCGGCACCCCCGGGCTCAGCCAGCTTTCCATCACGTGCGACGGCCCGGACGGGGTGCGGATCGCGGCCCGCGAGGCGTTCCGGCGCGGCGCGACCCAGCTCAAGATGGCCATCTCCGGCGGCGTGGGCGTCTCCCACAGCGACCGGCTGGAGGACACCCAGTTCTCGGTGGCCGAGCTGCGCGCGGCGGTCGAGGAGGCCCAGGCGCGCGAGACGTACGTCACCGGGCACGCGCACAACGCCCGCGCGATCAACAACGGCCTGGACGCCGGGCTGGAGTGCTTCGAGCACGGGACCTTCCTCGACGAGGCAACGGTGGCACGGATGGCCGCCGCGGGCGCCGCCCTCGTCCCGACCCTGTCCATCACGCATCTCGCCGCGACACAGTGGCGCGACCTGGGCCTGACCGAGGACGTTGTGCCCCGTCTCAAGGGCGTCGCCGACGCGATGGCCGCGAGCCTGAGACTGGCCTACGACGCCGGCGTGCGTGTGGGCTCCGGCACCGACCACTTCGGCCCCCGGCAGAACCAGCGAGGGCTGGAGCTGGCCCTGAAGGCGAAGGTCCTCGGCCCGATGGCGGCCCTCGTCTCCGCCACGTCGACGAACGCCCAGATCCTGCGCAACCCCGACCTCGGCGTCGTCGAGGAGGGCAGGCTCGCCGACATCATCGCCGTCGACGGCGACCCGCTCACCGACATCGACCTGCTCACCGACCCTGACCGCGTCGTCCTCGTGATCAAGAACGGCGTCGTCGTGAAGGACATCCGCTCCTAGGGCCTGTCTGACAAATCACGTTCGTAGCGAGCGGCGTCCAGGCGTGCCCTCGCAAGGCGGAGGAGGGAGTCGGCCTGGTTGTGGCCGGCGACCGACGACAACGCGGCGAGGGTGCGTCTGGGCGCCGCGCAGCCGGACAGCGGATTGTCAGACAGGCCCTAGGGCCTAACGGAGGCGTACCTGGAGGGCGGAAAGGCCGCGGAAGCGTATGTTGTGCTGCCAGCGGACGGCGTCGTCGCCCTCGGCCAGGTGTAGCCCGGGGAAGCGGGACAGCAGGAGGCCGAACGCGATCTCCGCTTCCAGCCGGGCCAGCGGCGCGCCGAGGCAGTGGTGGATGCCGTGGCCGAAGGCCAGGTGGCCCGCCGCGTCGCGGGTGATGTCGAGGCGGTCCTGGTCGGCGAACCTCTCAGGGTCGCGGTTGGCGGCGATCAGGGCGATGTGGACGAACTCGCCGGCGGGGATCTCGGTGCCGCCGATCGTCACGGGCTCCGCGGTGTAGCGCAGGGTGGCGATGTTGACCGGGCCCTCGTAGCGGAGGAACTCCTCGACGGCGCCCGGCAGCAGCGACGGGTCGGCGCGCAGGGCCGCGAGCTGGCCGGGCTCGCGGAGCAGGGCGTACGTGCCGTTGGCGATCAGGTTGACGGTGGTCTCGTGGCCGGCGACCAGCAGCAGGAACGCCATGGACGTGACCTCGCGGTCGGTGAGGCGGTCGTCCTCCTCCTGGGCCTGGACCAGGGCGGACAGCAGGTCGTCGGCGGGATTCTCGCGCTTGGACCGCACCAGGCCCGTCAGGTAGTCCGCCGTCTCCTGGAGCGCGGTGAAGAAGTCGGCCTGGTCGCGGTCGTTGTCCATCAGCTTCCGGCCGCGTGAGTGGAAGCGCGCGCGGTCCTCGGGCGGCACGCCGAGCAGGTCACAGATGACCCTGATCGGGAGCGGCAGCGCGTACGCCTCGATGAGGTCGGCCGTGTCCTGACCGGACATGGCGTCGAGCAGCTCGGTGGCGATCCGCTCGATCCGGGGCCGCAGGGCCGCCACGCGCCGTGGCGTGAACGCCTTGTTCACCAGCTTGCGCAGCCGCGTGTGGTCGGGCGGGTCGGAGTTCAGCATGTGCGCGGTGATCGACCCGCCGGCGACCGTGGCGCTGCCGCCCGCCTTGCGGAGGTACGTCTCGGTCGCCGAGCCCTTGCGCAGGCGCGGGTCGGCGAGCGCGGCCCTGCTCTCGGCGTACCCGGTGATCACCCAGCCGTCGAGGCCGCCGGGGAGGGCGACGCGGTGCGCGCCGGCCTCCTCCCTCCAGCGCGCGTAGACGGGGTACGGGTCGGCGTAGAAGTCACGGTCGAGCGTCATGCGTCCACCATACGCTCTGCATGTCACATACACCATGTATGTGTTATGCATGATGCATGAACGCCGCCCAGCCGCGCCGGGAGATCTACGCGGAGACCACACGCCGGGCGCTCCTGGAGACCGGCCGGCTCTACTTCCGCGAGCGCGGCTACGCGACGGTGTCCGCCGAGGAGCTCGTACGTGCCGCCGGGCTCAGCCGTGGCGCCCTCTACCACCACTTCGACGGCAAGCGAGGCCTGTTCGAGGCCGTGTACGAGGACGTCGAGCACGAGGCGGCGCAGCGCGTCGGGCGCGCCATGGCGGCCACCCACGGGCCCCCGCACGAGCAGATCATCGCCGGTCTGGAGACCCTCCTCGACGTCTGCGCCGACCCTGAGTACCGCGAGATCGTCCTCGTCCAGGGCCCGATCGCCCTCGGCCCGCCGCGCCGGCCCGGCCTGCGCACGCTGCTCACCGACGCGGTCACGAGCCTCATCGAGACGGGCCACCTCCGGAGCGTCCCGGCCGGCCTGGTCGCCGCCGCCCTGCACGGAGCCCTGACCGAACTCTCCTCAGAGATCGTGGACGCCGACGACCCGGCCGAGGCGCGCGCGTCCGCGGCACGGATCCTCCGCATGCTCCTGACGGCCTTCGCCGAGCGGCCCGAGGGCTTCTGACGCGAGAACGGCGGGATCAGGTGTCACGGCGATGGGTGCGGGCGAGCCGCTCCTGCAGCTTGGCGTGCCGGAACTCATAGACCGGCCCGACCCGGCGGAGCAGCCCCGCGCGATGCGCGTCGTGGAGGAAGCGCATCATCCGGCGCGGCACGTTGCGCCGCGCGCTGAGGATGACCACGGCGACCAGGTAGACCGAGCTCGCGGTGCAGGTCCAGCGGGCCAGGCCGGACACCAGCAGGATCGCGGTGGCGCCCTCGACGCCGAGCACCAGGACGACCACCGCCCCGCCCACCAGGCCGGCCGTCACCCCGACCAGGAACCCTCCGAGGAACAGGGCCGCGACCGTACGGCCCACCATCAGCCGCAGATCACGGCGGAGCGTGCCGGCCGGGGACTGCACGACGTCGTCCGGCAGCGGTGTCGCCACCCACTCCAGTACGCCGGCCACCAGCCCGCCCAGAAGGGCGCCGCCGAGCCCGAACGCCAGCAGCGGGGTGAAGGGCACACCCCCGAGCTCCCCCACCGTCGCGGTGATCATGCCGACCGGTACGCCCAGCGCGAGCTTGCCCGACACGTCGCGTACGAGCGCGCGGGCACGGCCGCGCAGCCGCAGGCTGGCGTGGGACGGCCGCGCGGTCAGCTCGCCGGTGAGCGCGACGATCGGCCCGGCGACGAACCAGCCCAGCGCCGCTCCGCTCCCTCCGGCCAGGGGTTCGGTGGCGAGGCCGCCGCCGAACGCCCCGGCGAGCCCGCCGACCGCCCCGAAGAACACGCCGAAGATCAGCCCGCCCACCAGCCGGTCGACCGGACGGACCAGCGGCGCCGCACGGTACAGGCACCACCAGGCGATGTCGTGGCGCTTGGCCTCCCGCAGATGGTCGGCGAGGAACGACAGCCAGCGCAGGGCCGCGCCGGAGTCCCAGCCGCTGATGGAGGCCCCGACGAGGTGGTCGAGGAGGTGGTCGGTGATGTCCTCGGCGGCGGGGAACCGGCCGGTGTCGAGCAGCACGGCGGGATCGTCGCCGGTGTCGATGTAGACGCGGCGAAGCAGCCAGAGGTCGAGCGGGGTGGTGAGCGCCCGCGCGGCGGGCGCGTCCGGGTCGGCGAGGGCGGAGACCAGGTCGGCCCAGGCGCCGCCGGGATCCTCGTGCAGGCAGCCGCGCAGGTACGAGGCGATGTCCTCGGTCCGCGGGGACTCCGGTTCGATGACGGCGGCGCCGGCGAGGACCGTGCCGCGCCCGATGGCCTCCGCGTACTCCGCGGTGCGGCAGGTGAGGATCAGCGGGTCGTCCGCGGTCAGCGCGGCGTTCAGTGCGGCGAGCGCGCCGGGGCGTACGGGCTCGGGCAGCTCGTCCAGGCCGTCCAGCACGGGGAGGATCCTGCGCTGAGCGATCATCGCGTCCGCCGCGCCGGGGCCGAAGTCGGCGGCGCGCAGCGCGGGGTAGGTCTCGTCGAGCCGGCGGGCGAGCCAGTCGCGCAGCGGCTCGTCGCCGGGGCTCCAGTCCGAGATCGACAGCAGTACGGGAACCGGGGCGCCGGGGTCGTACCGCCTGAGCAGCTCGCGGACCAGCAGCACGGCCATCGTGGTCTTGCCCATGCCGGGCCCGCCCAGGATCACGAGCCGCCGCCGCGCGAGCCGCCGGTACTCCTCGGCCAGCTCGCCCACGCGGTCGGCGCGCCCCTCGAACCTCTTCCGGCCGAGTCCGAGCGGGGGGCGTGGGAAGACGTGGTCGCGCAGGTCCATGACGGGAAGGTCGGTGAGCCGCCAGCGCACCATCAGCGGTGTGGGGTCGTCCAGCCGCCGCACGAGGATCTCCTCGCGCCACTGGCCCAGCACCAGCGCCGCGAGTGTCCGGTGGGCGTGATCGACCTGGTCGGCCGTCGGCGCCGCCGCGGCGCGGGCCCCGGCACGCCACCACCAGGCCACGATCGCCGCGATCATCGGCGCGACGGCGACGACCGCGAGCACCGAGCGACCCGACCTGCGCCCAGTCCGCCGCGGCGGCTAACCCGCGGTTCAGCGACAGGTAGACCAGCCAGACCAGTACGCCCCCGATCCCGCCGACCAGCGTGACCAGCGCCACGGCGGCGAGCACACGCCGGCGCCTCAGTCTCCCGTCCTTCATCCCACCATCGTGCCGCGCCGGCACGCAGAGTGGACGAACGGTGACACTTTCCGCCGAAGGGTGTCCGTTCAGGTTCCGAGGCGGCTCAGCAGGTCCGTGAGAGCCGGGCCGAGAGGAGCGTCGAGGATGGCGCCGGCGTGCTCGTCACCCCGTGTCGCGCCCTGGTTGACGATCGCGACGGGCACGTCGTGACGGGCCGCGTGGCGTACGAAGCGGTAGCCGGACATCACGGTCAGCGAAGAGCCCAGGACGAGCAGCGTACGCGCGTGCTCGGTCAGCGCGTAGCACTCCTCGACCCGTGGGCGCGGGACGTTCTCACCGAAGAAGATCACGTCGGGTTTGAGGACGCCGCCGCAGTTCAGGCACGCCACGACGTGGAAGGCGCCGATCTGGTCGTCGGCGAGGTCGGCGTCGCCGTCCGGGTTGATCACGCCGGCGCGTACGTGCCAGCCGGGATTGGCCGCGCGCAGGCGCTCGTCGAGCTCGCGGCGCGGCGTACGGCGGCCGCAGCCCAGGCACAGGACACGATCGAGGCTGCCGTGCAGCTCGATGACGCCCTCGGCGCCCGCCGCCTGGTGCAGGCCGTCGACGTTCTGCGTGATGATCGCGGTGACCAGGCCGCGCCGCTGGAGCTCGGCGACCGCGCGGTGCCCGGCGTTCGGCAGGGCGCGCGCGATGTGCGCCCAGCCGAGGTGACTGCGCGCCCAGTAGCGCCGCCGGGCCGCCTCGCCGCCGACGAACGTCTGGTACGTCATCGGCTCCCCCCGCCGGCGCCGTCCGGTCTCCCCTCGATAGTCGGGGATCCCGGACTCCGTCGACAGCCCCGCCCCGCTGAGCACCACGACACCGCCGCCCGCGACGAGCCCGGCCAGGCGCTCGATCGCGGGCGCGGTGTCGACCTCATCCACCGCCCGAGTCATTCCTCCATGGTGCCCGACCCTGGCGGCGGCCGGTCACTGTGCCACGAGCTTGAAGGACTGGGAGGCGCTGCCGGAGCACTTCGACTGCTGGAGCCGTACGCCGTCCGAGGTCGACGAGCCCGGCACGGTCAGGCACTCGGAGTGCCCCTGTCCCGAGGCGCTGTTGCGGCTGACGACGCGGTAGGTGCCGTTGCCGTCCGGAACGAACTGCCACTGCTGGTTCTTGCCGCCGGTGTAGGACCACAGCTGGATGTTCGCGCCGTCCGACGTGGATCGATCGACGACGTCGAGGGACTCGGCGGGGGCGTTCCGGTTGCCGATCCGCGCGTACGGGCCGTCGACGTAGGTGACCTGGAACTCCTGCGCGGTGGAACCGCCACAGGCGTCCTGCTGGACCACGGTGCCGCTCGCGGTCCCCCCGCCCTGGGCGCCGACGCACTTGCCGCTCGCCGTGTTGACCAGGGTGAACCAGCTGCTCTGCGAGACCGGGTCGGTCGACGAGTCGCTCGGCGCCCCGCCGCCGAGCCACAGCAGCCCGTCGATGATGAACGCGTCCTGCGCCGGGCCGGCGAACGTGGAGGAGGTCGCGATGTTCGCCGAGTAGTTCATATCGTTGTGGCCGAAGTTCGTGTAGAGCATCTTGTAGTTCTTGTTGGTCCACATGATCGGGTAGTAGCCGCCGGTCCACTGCTGGCTCGGGTCGGTCCCCAGCGGGAAACTCGCCGGATCGACCGACGCGAGAATGTCGATGTCCGGGTTCTGCCGCAGGTCGTGCTGCCAGCTGTACCACTCGCTGACCCCGGACGTGAACGTCGCCGGCACCCGGCGCATCGACGGGTGCCCGGAGCCCTCGTTGTCGAGGATCGCCGCCGCCGGACCCCAGGTGTTCGTCTCGAACGCACCGGTGCCGAGGAAGTGGTTGAAGTACCAGTCCCAGTCGCCCCCGTTGGTGGTGAAGGCGGAGACGTGGAACCCGAAGAACGCCCCGCCGTTCTGCATGTAGTTCTGGAAGCCGTTCCGCTGCGCGGCGCTGTGCGGCTCGTCGTCCAGGAACATCACCACCTGGTACTGCGAGGCGGTGAGGCTGTCGAGCAGATCCCAGTCGGTCGACGCCGTGAAAGTGAAGCCGTACCGGCCACCGGCGTCCTGGAACCACGTCCTGGCTTCGGTCTCGAAACTGACGTGCGCGGCGTCGCCCTCGTCGGGGCCGGTGTAGAGGGCGAGCACCTTGAACGGTGCCGCCGGCGCGGACTTGGGGTGCGGTGTGGCGGAGGCGGGGGCGATGACCAGGAGAAACAGCGAGACGGCGAGCGCGAGAATCGCGGCCGGGTTGGGCCTGGCTTTCATTCCGGACCGGTCCTTTCCTTGGCGTTCTTTCCACTGGCGGGTGGAGGAAGGCGGTTATGGTTAGGAAAGTTTCCTTATAAAAATAAGGCGAATCTTGTTCAGGTTCAACCGGTCGCGTCTAGGTGAGGTTCTCGGCGCAGTAGGCCAGGAGGGTGGCCAGGCGGTCGACCCCGCCGGCCGGGAGGGCCGGACCGGTCCCGCACAGGCCGTTCAGGACGTCGCGCAGCGACTGGCGGGTGACGAAGGTCCGCCGGGCTTCGTCGCCGCGGACATCCACGCCCCCGAGGACGGCACTCGCGTCGTGACCTACGCCCAGCGGGAGACCGCCGAGGCCTTCCAGGCGATGACCGGCGGTCACTACGATCGGTGGGATGGCGACAGAGCAGCCGCGGCTGATGAACGCCGGCCGGGCGATGGTGGTGGCGACCTTCGTGTCGCGGGCGACGGGGTTCGTACGGACGCTGGCGCTGGTGGCGGCGCTCGGCCTCGGGACCCGCCTGCTGGACGCCTACACCGCGGCGAACGTCACCCCGAACGCGATCTACGAGCTCGTGATGGGCGGCGCGCTGGCCGGGGTGCTCGTGCCGCTGCTGATCCGTACAGCCGCGGACGACACCGTCGACGGTGATCTGTTCGCGCAGCGGCTGCTGTCGCTGGTGGTCTACTGTCTGGCCGCCGTGGTGATGGTGACGATCGTCGCCGCGCCATTCATCGTGGACCTCTACGTTCCGGGGTTCACTCCAGGGCAGCGCCACCTGGCGATCATCTTCACCCGGTTCTTCATGCCGCAGATCCTGTTCTACGGCGTGAGCGCGACGCTGGCCGCGGTGTTGAACGCCCGCGGGCGGTTCGCCTCGCCGATGTGGGCACCGGTGGCGAACAACCTCGTCGTCATCGCCACGGCGGCGGTGTTCCTGCTGGTCGGCGGCACGGGGAGGCTGGAGTCGCTGACGCGAGGACAGACGCTGCTGCTGTCCATCGGCACCAGCGCCGGGGTCGCCGCCCAGATGGCCGTGCTGGCCCTCGCCGGCCGGCGGGCGGGGTTCCGGCTCCGGCCGCGTGCCGATCCGCGGGGCATCGGCGTCCGAAGGATCGCGGTCATGGCCGGCTGGACGCTCGCGTCGGCCGCCGCCGCACAGGCCGTCTTCGTGGTCGTCACCCGGATCGCGTCGCAGGCGGGCGCCGGCGCGGTGAGCGTCTACTCCAACGCGTACACCCTGTTCCAGCTCCCGTACGCCATCATCGCGGTCACGCTCATCACCGGCATGCTGCCCCGGATGAGCCGGGCGGCGGCCGACCGCGACATCGGCCAGGTCATCGCGTACCTGTCGCAGAGCCTGCGGCTGACCGGCGTCGTCCTGGTGCCCGCCGCGGCGGCGCTCGTCGTCCTAGGCCCCCGGCTCACCACCGTGCTCTTCACCCACGGGAACGCCTCGTCGGCCGCCGCCGGCCTGACCGGGTCCGTGCTCGCCGCGTACGGACTGGCGCTGGTGCCGTTCGCCGGCTTCCAGATCATGCTCCGGGTCTTCTACGCGCTCGGCGACACGCGTACGCCGGCCCTGCTCAGCAGCGGGGTCTCCGCCGTCACCATCGGCACCTGCCTGGCGGCCGAGCACACCGTACGCGGCCCGTCCCTGGTCATCGCCCTGGCCGCCTGCTCGGCGATCGCCTACACCGCGGGCCTGCTCGCCACCGCCGGCATCCTCCACCGCCGGCTCGGCCGCCTGGACGGTCACCGCCTCGCCGGCACGTACGCCCGGAGCATCGCCGCCGCGGCCCTGGCCGCCGCCGCCACGGCCGCCACCGCGTGGGCTCTCGGACCCGCCATCGGATCCCTCATCGCCGCCGCCATCGCGGGAGCGGGCCTCTACGCACTCGCCGCCCGCGGCCTCCGCATCGCCGAGTTCTCGGCGCTGGCCGCGGCCTTCCGGCCGAACGGCGCCTGATCCCGCGCGGCGGAATATACGAGTCGAGCCTTTAGTTTAAAGTTCAACTACCACCGAAGAAGGAGCGACATGAACATGCGGCCCGGCATCGACATCCGGCGTGCGGACGAGCGGTTCGCGACGAAGATCTCCTGGCTCGACTCCAAGCACTCGTTCTCCTTCGGGCATCACCACGACGCCGCGAACACCCACCACGGCGTGCTGCTGGTCAACAACGACGACGTCGTGAAGCCCGGCACCGGGTTCGAGACGCATCCCCACCAGGACATGGAGATCGTCACCTGGGTGCTGCGCGGCGCGCTCGTCCATCAGGACTCCGAGGGGCACAACGGTGTCATCTACCCGGGTCTCGCCCAGCGGATGAGCGCCGGCACCGGCATCCTCCACTCGGAGAAGAACGACCGTGTACCGGACAGGAGCGAGCCCGTGCACTTCGTCCAGATGTGGGTCGTCCCGGACGAGCCGGGCATCGCGCCCGGGTACGAGCAGCTGGAGATCGGCGACGAGCTCCTGCGCGGCGGCCTGGTCGCCGTCGCCTCCGGTATGGACCGCCATGAGACGGCGATCCGCATCAAGAACAAGTACGCCGCCCTCCACGCGGCACGCCTGGAGCCCGGCCAGAGCGTCGAGCTCCCGGAAGCGCCGTTCCTCCACCTGTTCGTCCCGCGCGGCGAGGTGACCCTGGAAGGCGCCGGTGACCTGCGCGAGGGCGACGCCGTACGCCTCACCGCGACCGGCGGCCAGCGGCTCACCGCGACGACGGCGGCCGAGGTCCTGGTCTGGGAGATGCACGCCACGATCGCCGCGTGAGGATCAGAGCGGGAGGAGCGCCTGTGCGTCGCGGGTGGTGTCCTCCCGCCAGGTCGCGGGCATGAGGGCGTCCGCGCGGTCTCGAAGAGGAACTCCACCATCGGCCGCGCCCACCCGCCGGTGACGGGCTCGCGGTGGCCGGCCGCCTTCGCGGCCTCGACGTAGCGGCCGGTGGTGAAGTGCGCGTGGACGTCGACCAGTCCAGTGACGCCGGGCATCGACGGGCGTCCTCTCCGGAGGGAGCCGGATCACGTCCCCGGGGCCGGGATGACGACCACCAGCGAGGTGCCCCGGCCGGCGGGGCTGGTGATCTCGATGGTGCCACCGCAGCCCTCGACGCGCTCTCTCAGGCCGGTCAGGCCCGATCCGTGTGACGGGTCGGCGCCGCCGACGCCGTCGTCGTTGACGCGGAGCCGCAGCGCGGTCGCCTGCCCGGCCAGGTCGATCGAGACCCGGCTCGCCCGCGCGTGCTTGGCGACGTTGGCCAGGGCCTCGCAGACGGTGTAGTAGATGGTCTGCTCGACGTGGGCGCTCAGCCGGCGGTCGACGCGCACGTCGAGGTCGGTGGGGATCCCGGAGCGCTGGGCGAGGGCCTGGAGGTCGGACCGCAGGCCGCCGGACGGCGGCCGTACGCCCCGGCTGATCTCCTGTAGGTCGTCCAGCACGCCGTGGAGCCCTCGCGCCGTACCCGCGAGCCGCTCGCTGAGCGCGGCCTGCTCGGCCGGGACGCTCTCCTGGATGGCGCGCAGGCCGCTTTGGAGCGAGGTCAGGCGGCGCTCGGTGACGTCGCCGAGGTCGCCCTCGATGCGGGCGCAGGCCGCCTCCGCGGCCCGGACGATGCGGGCGGAGGAGGCGAGGAGCTCGTTGCGGTTCTCCGCGTTGGCGATGGTGGTGGCCAGGAGCTCGACGAAGCCCAGCAGGCGGGCCTCTGTGTCGGCGGGCGGGTCCTCCCACCCGAGGGAGGTGATGACGATGCTGCCCCACAGCCGCCCGCCGGCCATGATCGGGGCGGCCACGGCGTGGTGGATGCCGTGTTCGCGCGTCCAGCTCCCCATCGCGCCGTCGGCGTCCAGGTAGCTGCTCCGGGTGGGCAGGCCGGTCAGGTAGACCTGCCCGATCGCCGTCTCGTCCTCCAGCGGCCAGTGCCCGTTCAGCGGCGGCAGGATGGCGGGAACCCCGGGGGCGGTCCAGTGGCCGACCGTGGTGACGAATCGGCCTGGTTCGAACCGGTTGATGACGGTGTAGTCCGCCTGCTGGACCTGCCCCAGCTCACGCGCGACGGCCGTGAAGATCTCCCCCGGCGACATCCGCCGGGCGACGAGCGTGGCGATGAGGCGTAGGGACCGCTGTTCGTCGGTGAACCTCCGCAGGTCGTTCTGGCTGCTCTGCAGCGAGGAGGCCATCGCGTTGAAGACCTGCTCCAGCCGGCCCACCTCGTGCCGCGACGTCTCGGGCGTCCGTACGCCGAGGTCGCCTCCGGCGACGACGCCGGCCATCCCGGAGGTGCGCCGTACGGGGCGCAGGACCGCACGGTTCAGGTAACCGGAGAACGCCAAGATCAGCGACAGCGCGCCGACCGCGCCCGCCGCCGCGATGAGCGTGGCGCGCCGGGCGTCACGGTCGGCACGGTCGTCGTGGGCGTCGGCGATCTCGCGCTGGACGCCCTTGATCTGTTCGAGCCGGCCGCGCATGACGCGGAGGCGCCGTTCCCCCTCGACGATCGCCGGCGCCGCGTTCGTGGTGTTCGGGTCCCGCCGTGCGGCGGTCACCAGGGGCACCGAGTACTCCACGATGAAGGAGTGGATGTCGCGGCGCTGGACCTGCCGGGCGCGCACCACCTGCGCCGGGTCCGTGGCGGCGGCGAGCCGCACCAGCCGCTCCGCGTCGCGGGGCAGCTCGGCGCGCGCCTCCTCCCACGGCCGGAGGGAGCGTTCCTCTCCGGTCAGTATGTAGCCGCGCGCGCCCATCGCGAGGTCGGTGACCAGCCGCTCCACGCGGTTCGCACCGGTGAGCATCGCCTCGGAGCGCCTCGTGACGCGTGACGAGCTCCGCAGGTCGAAGATCACCGCGAAGAGCACCGCGTACGCGCCGATGGCGAGCAGCATCACCACGGCGCTCGCGAGGACGATGCGGCCCGTCAGCCGAAGACGGGTCGCCACGCATCCCCCGGCCGACGAGACTCGTCGAAAACGGTCATCTGTCTCGGAAGCTAGCAAGGGGGAGATCGAGCCTCGTCCACCCTGGGGTGACACTTGCCGTCACCCCAGGGTGTCAGCCGGCCCGCGACCCGAACGCGGTGAGGAAGCGGTCGCGGAAGGAGTCCATCTTCCACACCGGGGCTCCGGGACCGGGCTTGAGGCCGTTCTGCCAGCCCCAGCCGGAGATCTGGCCGAGGACCTTCGGGTCCTTGGCGACGATGGTGACGGGCACGTCGCGGTTCGGGTCCTGGCCGGTGACGAGCGGCGCGGGCTGGTGGTCGCCGAGGAAGACGAGCACGAGATTCCGGTCACCGTAGGTCTTCACATAAGAGATCAGGGCGTTCAGCGAGTACTGGATGGACTTCGCGTACGCGGTGCGCACCCGGTTCGGGTCGCGCCAGACGACGTCCGGCCGGTCGCCTGCGGCGGCCATCGGCCCGAAGACCGATCCGTCGCCGACGTCCTTCCAGTCCAGGAGCTTGGACGGCAGCGGCGCCCAGGGCGCGTGGCTCGTGACGAGCGGGATCTCCGCGAACACCGGGGCGTGCCCGGGCTTCGAGCGCTCGAAGTGCTGGAACGCCGACAGGGTGAACTGGTCGGGCGGGGTGCCCCAGTTGAAGCGCGGACCCTGGTAGCCGAGGTGCCAGCGGTCGTACAGCTGCTGGTAGCCGTAGAAGGACCCCTCCGACCAGGCACGCGTGGTGCCCGGCATGACCGCGACCGTACGCCAGCCCGCGCGCCGGAACGAGCTCGTGATCGTCAGGCGGTCGGTCTTGACGAGGTTCTCGTAGCGCCGCTGGTTGTCGACCCACAGGCCGGAGAAGAGGGTCGAGTGGGCCAGCCAGCTTCCGCCGCCCGCCGTCGGCGAGGTGAGGAAGGCGCTGCGCGAGGAGTAGCCGGCCGCGGTCAGGTCGCGGTTCCCGGCGTCGAGCGCCGCGCCGATCCGCGGGGCGTAGCGCGGGTTCTCGATCGCGTTGCGGCCGTAGCTCTCCACGAAGGCGAAGACGACGTCCTTGCCGCGCAGCCCGGTCAGGAGGTTCTGGCCGGGCGTGCCGCGGAAGGCGTCGACGGCCTCCTCCTTGGCGAAGGCCGTGTGGTCGTTCAGGCTCGTCCGGACCTGGAGCAGGCGGCCGGTGGCGACGCCGGCGACCGGCACGCCGGGGACGATCTGCGCGCCCAGCGCCGCGCAGGTGACCCAGGCGACCCCGAGCACGGCGACGGCGCCGCCCGACTCCGTCCGGTACCGGACCAGGAGGCGGGTGAGGCGCAGCACCGACAGCGTCACCAGGACGAGCATCACGACGGCGAGGACGGCGGCGGCGATCACGACGGCGACCGCCCCGGCCCCGCCGAGCGTCGTCGTGAGGAACTCCACGCCGTCGCTGAGCAGAGGCCAGTCGAACACCAGGTCGAACGGCCGGGCGAGCACCGAGGAGAAGCCCAGGTCGACGACCTTGAGGATGGCCAGCAGGCCGAGGACCACGCCGACCACCAGGGCCGCGACCCGCTTGGCCCGCCCCGGCAGGAACACGACCAGCGCGACGCCGATCAGCCCTTCGGCGGGGATGCGCAGGAGCGATCCCGGCGTGATCCGGCTGATGTCGTTCGGGACGACGAGCGCGAACAGCACGAGCAGGCACGCCAGGAGGGTGACCGCCCACGCCGCGACGCGGCGCCGCGTACGCGGGCGCTCGCCCGCCGCCGGATCGTCCTTGGTGACCGGCCGGCGCAGGCGCGTGATGATCGACACTCCGGGGCCTTCCATGTGGGGCTTCGGTGGACGCCGGTTCGGCGGCACCATCTATGGCACGGGCCACCGGCGGCCGTGGTTCAACGAGGGTGGCAGACTTCCGTGGAGACGTGACCACCGAGAGCAAGGCACCATGACCGCGCGTCCGTACGTCCTGCTGAGCGTCGCCACCTCCGTCGACGGCTACATCGACGACGCCGGGCCCGAGCGGCTCCGGCTCTCGTGCGAGGCCGACTTCGACCGGGTCGACCAGGTGCGCGCCGAGTCCGACGCGATCCTCATCGGCGCGACGACGCTCCGCCGCGACGACCCGCGCCTCCTGGTGAACTCCCCCGCTCGGCGTGCCGAACGGGAGGCGCGCGGCCTCCCCGCGTACCCGCTGAAGGTCACGGTCACCGCCGGCGGAGATCTCGACCCGGGCCTGAGGTTCTGGCACCACGGCGGCGAGAAGCTCGTCTACTGCCCGGACCGGGTCGCCGGGAAGGTGCGCGACCGCCTCGGCGGCCTGGCGGGCGTCGCCGGGCTCGGTGAGGATCTCGACCTCGCGGCGCTGCTCGCCGACCTCCACGGGCGCGGCGTACGGCGTCTCATGGTCGAGGGCGGCTCCAGTGTCCACACGTGGTTCCTCACGTCGGGCCTCGCCGACGAGATCCACCTCGCCGTCGCGCCGTTCTTCGTCGGCGACCCGGCCGCGCCGCGCTTCGTCGACCCGGGCGACTTCCCGAACGGCCCCGGCGAGCGGATGACGCTCGCCGAGGTGCGTACGGTCGGGGACGTCGCGCTCCTGCGCTACCTCGTGAGGAAGGCCCCGTGACCGACACCACCTGGCTCTCCCTGGCGGTCGAGCTGGCCGGGCTCTGCCCGCCGAGCGAGACGGCCTTCTCCGTCGGCGCGGTCGTCGTCGGCGCCGACGGCACCGAGCTGGCGCGCGGCTTCTCGCGCGAGCGACCGCTGTTCCACGCCGAGGAGGCCGCGCTGGCCAAGCTCACCGGCGACGTACGCCTGGCCGGCGCGACGCTCTACAGCTCCCTCGAACCCTGTACGCGGCGCGCGTCACGGCCGCGTACCTGCACGGAGCTGATCATCGAGGCCGGCATCCAGCGCGTGGTCATCGCCTGGCGCGAACCGGACGTGTTCGTCCGTGACGCGGGCGGCACCGAGGCCCTCACCGCCGCCGGCGTCATCGTCGTGGAGCTGCCCGAGCTGGCCGCGGCCGCCGCCGCGCCGAACTCCCACATCCTCCCGGCCGGGGACTCCTGATGCTCCCGGCGAGCACGACGGCGGACGTACGCGACCAGGGCGCCGACGTCGCCGTCCTGCCGATCGGCAGCTTCGAACAGCACGGCGCCTTCCTGCCGCTGACGACCGACACCGTGGTCGCGTCCACGATCGCCGAGGCGGTGAGCGCCGCGTATCCCGTCCTGCGCCTGCCGCCGATCACGATCTCGTGCTCGCACGAGCACGCCGCCTGGCCCGGCACGGTCAGCATCTCGGCGACCACGCTGGCCGCGGTCGTCCGCGACGTCGCGGACTCCCTCCGCCGCTCCGGGATCGGCCGGCTCGTGCTGGTCAACGGGCACGGCGGGAACTACGTCCTGGCCAACGTCGTGCAGGAGGCCGCCGGCACGATGGCCCTGTTCCCCTCCCAGGAGGCGTGGACGCGGGCGCGGCGGGCGGCCGGGATGACGGCGCCGCCCGACGCCGACATGCACGCGGGCGAACTGGAGACCAGCCTGCTGCTGCACGCTCACCCCGGTCTCGTACGCCCGGGGTACGCGTCGAGCGACCACCGCGCCGACGACCGCGAGCACCTGCTGACGCTCGGGATGACCGCCTACACCGAGTCCGGCGTGGTCGGCGTCCCGTCCCTCGCGTCGGCGGCCAAGGGACGCGACGCCCTCGCGAGCCTGGTCGCCTCGTTCGGCGAGACGCTGGCGGCGCTGCCCTGAGCGTCCAGGTGCGGCAGGTGATGGTCTAGGCGTTCGCGCTTGGTCAGCAGGTAGCCGAGGTTCTCCGCGTTCGGCGTGATGAGCAGCGGCACGCGCTCGGTGATCCGGATGCCGTGGTGCCGCAGCGCCGCCAGTTTCAGCGGGTTGTTCGACAGCAGCCGCACCGAGCGTACGCCGAGGTCGTGCAGGATCTCGGCGGCCACGCGGTAGTCGCGCGCGTCGACGGGCAGGCCGAGCGCGAGGTTCGCCTCGACCGTGTCGAGGCCGTCCTCCTGGAGGCGCATGGCCTTCAGCTTGGCCAGCAGGCCGATGCCGCGCCCCTCGTGCCCGCGTACGTAGACGAGCACGCCGGCACCGGCCGCGACGATCGCGGCGAGCGCCGCGGAGAGCTGGTCGCCGCACTCGCAGCGCACCGAGCCGAAGGCGTCGCCGGTCAGGCACTCCGAATGCACCCGGGTGAGCACGTCGTGGCCGGTGACGTCGCCGTGGACGAGAGCGACCTGTTCGCGCTCGCCATCGAGGTACCCGACCGCGCGCAGGTCTCCGTGCACGGTGGCCAGGCGGGTGCTCACCACGCGCTCGACGCGGTCCTCAACGGCGACGTCACGTTCGGGCATGGGCTTCTCCTCTGTGCTTCATCGCCGTGCCGGCGCGTCTCGGTCGCGACGCGTACCGGCCACGAGCAGCACGGCGGCGCCGGGCAGGCTCGCGACGAGGGCCAGCACCCCGTAGACGACCGCGGTCGCGAGGCCCTGCGCGGCGCCCAGCCCGGCGGCGCCGAACGCCAGCGCGGCCACGCCCTCACGCGGACCCCAGCCGCCGACGTTCAGCGGCAGGCCCATGGCGAGCAGTGTCAGCACCATCAGGGGAAGCAGCTGGGTGACGGGCGCGGCCGACCCGGCCGTACGCGCCGCGACCAGGAACAGGGCGAGGTGCCCGGCGAACGCCAGCGCCGACGTCAGCCGACGCCCGGCCAGGCGTCGCGGGCGAGCAGCCCGCGCCGTACGTCGGCGAGGGAGACGGCGGACCGCCGGCGCCACGCCGAGCCGCTCCGCGCCCAGCGTCTCCCGGCCACGGCCGCGACGGCCGCCACGAGGACCGCGACGCCCGCGACCACCGCGCCGGAGACCGCGACGGCCTGGTGGAACCGCGCGGGGATCATCGACGGGCGTGCGAGCAGGATCGGCGACCGAGGTCGCCACGACGACGACCTGCCCGGCGGTGCGCTCCAGGACGACCGCGCGCACGCCGCGCCCGACGTCGCCCTCTTCGCGGCCGTGCCGGACGGCGCGGTCGACGTCGCCGAGGACGCCGGCGGGGAGCACCGCGTTGAGGAACAGCGCGCGGTAGTAGTCCGCCACGGCCTTGCGAGCGGGCAGCCGGAGACCGAGCCGCCGCGCGACGAGGCACCAGCGCCACGCGCTGAGGAGGGTCGTGGCGAGGCCGATCGCCAGGGCGGCGAGCACGGCGCGCGCGTCGACCACGCGCAGGCCGTCCAGGAAGGTCGCCGGTGCCGAACTGCCACACGAGGACGCCGATGATCGCCAGGCCGAGCGCAGCGGCCAGCAGCGCACTTCACGCCACACCCGCCGGGATCGCGAGCAGGTCGACGTGGCCGATCACGGCGTGCAGCTCGCCCGCCGCGCAGGAGGCGAGCCGGCGGCGCAGGTACGCGTCGGTCCGTGGCGCCAGCTCCGGCCGCTGTTCGACGGCGGCGGCGACCCGGTCGCGCAGCCAGCGCCGCGGTCAGCGCCGCCTGGTCCGGGCCGAGCCGCCAGGGGCTGGGCCGCCGGTGGACGGCGGCGCCCGTACGCGCGAAGGCGGAGGCGGCGACGTCCGCCGCGCTCCGGGCCGAGCAGGCGACGGCCGCCCGACCGTACGGCGCTGGTGGTCGTCGAAGGCCGCGGCGATCTCCGCGTCGAGCGGGTCGTACGGGGAGAGCTCCACGCGAGCCGGTGACCGAGAGCGCCAGCAGCGCCGGGCAGCGGGCCTCAGCGCACACCTCGGCGAGGCGTCGTGACCTCGCGCGCGGTCAGCAGGTCGAGCAGGGCGGAGGCGGTGACCAGCGACGTCCCGTCGAGGTCGGCGGCGGGCAGCGCGGTGACGTCCGGCTCGGTGACGAGTGACGTGGCGCCGTCGAACGAGCGCGGCGGCGATGGCGAGCAGCTCCGGGTCGTGGTCGTGCAGGATCCAGCGCTGCGGCCGGGCAGCCGCGCGGCGAGCCAGCGCCCGATGGAGCCGGTGCCGCAGCCGAGGTCGCGGACGACGGTCGTGGCGCCCGTCGTGGCGCCGGCAGGTACGGGCGCAGCAGTCCGAGCCAGGTCGGCGGAGCGGGCGGCGGCGTCGGCGTGCTCGCGCAGCTCCAGCCAGTCCGGGGCGAACGCGGGCCCGCTCACGCGACGCTCCCGAGCACGTCCGTCCAGCGGCGGGCGGTGTCGTCCCAGCCGGCCAGGGCGCTCGCGGCGCAGGTTCGCCGACGCTCGCAGCCGCGGCGCAGCTCAGGCTCGGTCCGACCAGCGGCGCAGCGCGCCCGCCGAGCGCCGTCGCGTCGCGCCGGGGCACGAGGATGCCCGGCACGGTGCCGTCCGGCGCGAGCCCGAGCGTGTCGGGCAGCGCGTCCACCGCCGGTGGCCAGCACCGGCATCCCCGCGAGCAGGGCCTCGGTGACGACCATGCCGTACGTCTCGGCGCGCGAGGGCAGCACCAGCAGGTCGGCGGAGGCGTAGCGTCGCGCGAGCTCCGCGCCGGTACGCGCGCCGGCGAGGGTGACGCGGCCGCCGAGGCCGGAGCGTGCGATCGACGCGCGCACGCGCTCGGCGTACGCGGGCGCGCGGCCGAGCGGTCCGACGCATCTCGCAGGTCCAGCGCAGGTCGGCGACGCTCGGCCAGGGCCTCGACGAGGAGGTCCTGGCCCTTGCGCGGGGTCACGGCGGCGACGCAGAGCAGCCGCGACCGGCCGTCGGTGCCGATGGCCAGCGGGGCCGGGTCGACGCCGGGCGGCACGGCGTGCACCCGGTCCGGGGCGAGGCCGTGGTGGCCGGATCAGCCGGCGTACGGCCCACGCGCTGGTCGCGACGACCGAGCTCGCGGCGCGGAGCGTCTCGCGCTCGCGCGCGTCGAGGTCGGCCGCCAGCGCCGGCGGTCCAGGCCGGTCTCGTCGGCCAGCGGCAGGTGCACCAGCACGACGAGCGACAGCCGGCGCGCCTGCGGGACGACGACCTCGGGCACGCCGCAGGCGACCAGGCCGTCGAGCAGCACGCCGACGCGGTCGGGCAGCGCGGCGAGGGGGTGGTCCGAGGCCGGCGCGGGCGTCGGTCGTCCGGGCGCGGCCAGGTCCCGGAGACGGCGATCTCGTGCACGTCGGGGCCCGGCCGCGGCCAGCGGCCGGCACGTACCGGCGGTCGTAGGTGTTGCCTCCGCTCGGCACCGACGCGTCGTCGACGTCGCCGGGCAGACACGAAGGTCGGCGTCACAGCGGCACGCTCGTAACTCGCCCACGCGACGTGCGACTCGTGCAGCGACGACGCTCGATCCCGGCGAGGCCCCGCGCGCCTTCGCCGAGCGCGCCCGGCGTGCACGCGCGTCGGCGAGCCGGTCGGCGACGACCTTCGCCAGGAACTCGGTGGAGGTGTTGACGCCCGCGAACGCGGGCTCGTCGTCGAGGTTGCGGTAGTTGAGGCCGCTCGAGCACGGCCTTCGAGCTCCTCCGTGGCCGAGCCCGATGTCGACGACGATGTTGTCGTCGTCGAGCTCGGCGCGGCGGAACGTCGCGTCCACCACGAAGGTCGCGCCGTGCAGGCGCTGCGCGGGCCCGAAGACTTCGCCGCGGAAGCTGTGGGCGACCATGACGTGATCGCGGACGGTGATGCTGAACATCAGGTCTCCGAGCGTCGGGTGGACGTGGTCGCTGCGGCTGATACATGACACGGAGGCAGAGGGCGGGCAGGTTCGTCGCCGGCGAGCCGGGGCAGCACCGCGGGCAGCTCGTCGAACCGGCATCTCGCCGCTGACCAGCGCGTCGAACGCGGGGTCGGCGAGCAGCTCCAGCGCGAGGCCGAGCCGGTCGGAGTGGTCACGGCGCCCGCGCCGGGCGCGGGCGACCATCCCGACCTGGCTGGCGCGCACCGACAGGCGGCGGGAGTGGAACGCCTCCCCGAGCGGCAGGCTCACCCGCCGGTCGCCGTACCAGCTCAGTTCGAGCACCATCGCCCTCTGCCGCGAGCAGCTCGAGCGATCGGTCAAGCCCGCTTCGGTGGCGCTCGCGTGCACCACGAGGTCGCAGTCGCCCTCGGCGCTCATCAGGCGTCGCGAAGCCGACCCCGAGGGCGGCGGCGACCTCGGCGCGCGCCGGGGTCGACGTCGACGAGCTGCACCCGGATCGCCGGGAACCCGGACAGCAGCTTCGCGACGCAGCACCCGACCATGCCCGGCGCCGACCACGGCGATCCGGTCGCCGAGCAGCGGGGCGGCGTCCCACACCGCGTTGACGGCGGTCTCGACGGTGCCGGCGAGGATCGCCCGGTCCGGCGGGCACGCCGTCGGGCACCAGCGTCACGGCGCGCGGCCGGGACGACGTAGCGGGTCTGGTGCGGGTAGAGGCAGAAGACCGTACGCCCGCGCAGGTCGGCCGGGCCCTCGCTCGACGACGCCGACGTTGAGGTAGCCGTACTTGACCGGGCCGGGGAACTCGCCCTCCTGGAACGGCGCGCGCATCGCGGCGTACTGGCTCACCGGCACGCCGCCGCGGAAGACCAGCGTCTCGGTGCCGCGGCTGACGCCGGAGAAGAGGGTCCGGACCAGCACTTCTCCCGCTTCGGGCGTCTTCAGCTCAACCCGGCGGATCTCACTCTTGCCCGGCGAACTGAACCAAAAGGCATGAGCCATGCGTGCCATGCGCGACTCCTCCCAGCGCGGGCGACCGCGTCGAGTCCGAGAAGGTCACCGAAAGCCTACGCGGTGACCAGGTAAAACTCTCCTTGAGAGGGTGGAAACACCATGAGAGCGACGATCTACCCACCCAGCCGACCATCCCATACCGCCCTCGCCGACCGGCCGGTCTCGGCACCGCCGGTCCGGCGATGGTCGCCGGCGCCGCTCGCCGGCACGGCCGGGCAGCTCGCGCTGCTCGCGGTGCTGACCGTCACCGTCGGCCTCGGGCCGCTGGGCTGGCTCGCCGGAGTCGCCTTCGCCGCGGGCCTCGCCGTCGCTCTGCGTGGACACCGGCTGGGCCCCGCCGACCACGTGACCCTGGCGAGGGCGTCGCTCGTCGGCTCCGTGACGGCACTGGTCGCCGACACCGCGGGCGGCCCCCTCCTGATCACGCTGGCCTCCGCGGCCCTGGCCCTGGACGCCGTGGACGGGCGGATCGCGCGGCGCACCGGGACCGCGTCCCCCTTCGGCGCGCGTTTCGACATGGAGGTCGACGCGTTCCTGATCCTGGTCCTCAGCGTCCTGGTCGCCCTCTCCCTCGGCCTGTGGGTGCTGGCGATCGGCGCCATGCGGTACGCGTTCGCCGTGGCGGGACGCGCCCTCCCCTGGCTGAACTCCCCCCTGCCGCCGAGCATGGCGCGCAAGACCGTCGCCGCGCTCCAGGGGATCGCCCTGACGGTGACCGCGGCCGGCGTGCTGCCGCGCGCGGCGGGAACGGCCGTCACCGGCCTCGCCCTGGCGGCGCTGACGTGGTCGTTCGCCCGCGACGTCGTCTGGCTGCACCGCTGGGCCCGCCGCTGAGGATTTGCCGGAACGGCAACGGGAGTCGCCGTGACCGCCCGCTCCCCCGCATCATCGCGGCATGCGGCGACACCGACTGATCCCCTCTCCCGCGGGCCGGATCCACCTCGTCGAGCAGGGCACCGGGCCGCTGGTCCTCCTGCTGCACGGGTTCCCCGAGTCCTGGTACTCCTGGCGCCACCAGCTACCGGCCCTGGCCGCGGCCGGGTACCGGGCGGCCGCCGTCGACGTGCGCGGCTACGGCCGGTCGTCACGGCCCGAGGCCGTGGAGGCGTACCGGATGCTCGACCTCGTCGAGGACAACGTCGCGGTGGTACGAGCCCTGGGCGAGGAGTCGGCGGTCGTGATCGGCCACGACTGGGGCGCGGCCATCGCCGCCAACAGCGCACTGACCAGGCCGGACGTCTTCTCGGCGGTCGGCCTGCTGAGCGTGCCGTACGCCCCGCGCGGCGGTCCGCGGCCGAGTGAGGTCTTCGCCCGGATGGGCGGCGGCGAGGAGTTCTACGTCTCCTACTTCCAGGAGCCCGGGCGGGCCGAGGCCGAGATCGAGCCCGACGTACGCGGCTGGCTGGCCGGGTTCTACGCGAGCCTCTCGGCCGGCGCCGCGCACGGCCCCGACCCGCACTTCGTCACGCCGGGCGGCAGGCTCCGCGACCGGTTCCCCGCCGGCGGGCTCCCGCCCTGGCTCGGCGAGGACGACCTCGACGTGTACGCCGGGGAGTTCGAGCGGACCGGCATGACCGGCGCGCTCAACCGCTACCGCAACGCCGACCGGGACTGGGAGGACCTCGCCGCCTGGGACGGGGCGCCGATCACCGGGCCGTCGCTGTTCGCGGGCGGCGCCCTCGACGCCTCGACCACCTGGCTCGCGGGGGCGATCGAGGCGTTCCCGGTCACGCTGCCGGGCCTGGTCTCGTCGCGAGTTCTCGACGGCTGCGGCCACTGGATCCAGCAGGAGCGGCCCGGCGAGGTGAACCGGCTGCTGACGGAATGGCTCGCGGCCGTGTGAGCGCGAGAGAAGGCCCCCCGTAAGGACCCGGGGGGCCTTTCCCTTGCGACCTGGACTTGTCGTCAGTGAGCCTTAACGAACTGCTCCTCCTCAGTGGAGCCCTTCAGCGCCACCGTCGAGGAGTTCGGCGAGATCGCCGTGCTGACCAGGTCGAAGTAACCGGTGCCGACCTCACGCTGGTGCTTGGTGGCGGTGTAGCCCTTCGCCTCGTCGGCGAACTCCGCCTCCTGCAGCTCCACGTAGGACGTCATGCCGTCCTCCGCGTAGCCCTTCGCGAGGTGGAACATCGAGTGGTTGAGCGAGTGGAAGCCGGCCAGCGTGATGAACTGGAACGTGTACCCCATGTGCCCGAGCTCGCGCTGGAACTTGGCGATCGTCGAGTCGTCGAGGTGCTTCTTCCAGTTGAACGACGGCGAGCAGTTGTAGGCGAGCATCTGGTCCGGGTACTCCGCCTTGATCGCCTCGGCGAACCTCTGCGCGACCTCCAGGTCCGGCGTGCCGGTCTCCATCCAGAGCAGGTCGGAGTACGGCGCGTACGCCAGGCCGCGCGCGATGCAGGCCTCGATGCCGTTGCGGACCCGGTAGAAGCCCTCGGCGGTGCGCTCGCCGGTCACGAACTGCTGGTCGCGCTCGTCCACGTCGCTGGTCATGAGGGTCGCGGCCTGTGCGTCGGTCCGCGCGACGATCAGCGAGGGAACACCTGAGACGTCGGCGGCGAGACGTGCCGCGTTCAGGGTCTTGATGTGCTGCCCGGTCGGGATGAGAACCTTCCCGCCGAGGTGCCCGCACTTCTTCTCCGACGCGAGCTGGTCCTCCCAGTGCACGCCCGCCGCACCGGCGGCGATCATGCCCTTCATCAGCTCGAAGGCGTTGAGCACGCCGCCGAAGCCGGCCTCGGCGTCCGCGACGATCGGCGCGAGCCAGTGCGGCGCGTCCTCGTCGCCCTCGGACCAGGTGATCTGGTCGGCGCGCAGCAGCGCGTTGTTGATGCGGCGCACGACGGCCGGGACCGAGTTGGCCGGGTAGAGGCTCTGGTCCGGGTACGTCTGGGCGCCGAGGTTGGCGTCCGCCGCCACCTGCCAGCCGGAGAGGTAGATCGCCTTGAGACCCGCGCGAACCTGCTGGACGGCCTGGTTACCGGTCAGCGCGCCGAGCGCGTTGATGTAGTCCTGTTCGTGCAGGAGCTTCCACAGCCGCTCGGCGCCGAGGCGCGCGAGGGTGTGCTCTTCCTGCACCGAACCGCGAAGCCGGATGACGTCCTCGGCGGTGTAGTCACGCGAGAGTCCGGACCAGCGCTTGTCGGTGTCCCACTGCCGCTGCAGCTCACCGGCTGCGCCCTTGAGGCGACGGTCGTTGCTCATCAATGCTGCCCTCCTATGTCGTCCCCTGGGTGCTATGTCCCTAGTTTCCGTCTAGAAGGGCCTTAGTGAACTAACTAGTAACAAGAAGAAGTGCGAAATTTCCGCTATCATCAACCTGTGACGGGCTTTCAAAAAGAAGAATCGCTGAACTTGACGAATGGTCTAGACCTCGTGACGTTCGGACAGCGACTTCGCCACCTGCGACGCGTACGGGGTTATACCCTCGCTGACCTGGGACAACGCGTCGGCCGCGCGCCCTCCCAGCTCTCGCTGCTGGAGAACGGACGCCGCGAGCCGAAGCTCTCCCTGCTCCAGGCGCTCGCGACCGCGCTCGCGGTACCGGTCGAGGAGCTGCTGAGAAAACAGCCGCCGAACCGGCGCGCGCAGCTCGAGATCGCCCTGGAGGAGGCTCAGCGCGACCCTGTCTACCAGGCACTGGGCCTGCCGCACCTGAAGATCGGCAAGCGCGTGCCGAACGACGTCCTCGAACACCTCCTCACGATGTACGACGAGGTCAAGCGGAGCCGTACCAAGCCCACCGCGAGCCCCGAGGACGCCCGCAAGGCCAACGCGGAGCTGCGCCGCCAGATGCACGAGCGCGGCAACTACTTCGGCGAGATCGAGCAGGTCGCCGCCAAGTCACTGGAGGCCGCCGGCTACCGCGCCGGCGCGCTGTCCCAGGGCATGCTGCTGTCGCTCGTCTCCCACTTCGGCTTCACCCTGCGGTACGTGCAGGACCTGCCGCGCTCGGTCCGGTCCGTCACCGACCTGCGCAACCGGCGGATCTACCTCGAACGCCAGCAGCTCGGCATGCACACGCCCCGTACGATCCTGCTGCAGACCCTCGGGCACATCGCGCTGGAGCACGCGGTGCCCAAGGACTTCGCCGACTTCCTCCGCCAGCGCGTCGAGGCGAACTACTACGCCGCCGCGACCCTCCTGCCCGAGCGCACCGTCGTGCCGTACCTCCACGAGGCCAAGGACGACCGCGAGCTGTCCATCGAGGACCTGTGCGACGTGTTCTCCGTGTCGTACGAGATGGCCGCCCACCGCTTCACCAACCTCGCCACCCACCACCTCGAACTCCCCGTGCACTTCGCCAAGAACGACGAGAGCGGCACGATCTACAAGGCGTACGCCAACGACGGGCTGATCTTCCCCTCGGACGAGCACGGCGCCATCGAGGGCCAGCGGATGTGCCGCGAGTGGGCCGGCCGCCACGTCTTCGGCGCCGACGACCGCTTCTCCGTCTACTACCAGTACACCGACACCCCGACCGGCACGTACTGGTGCCTCTCGCACATCGACCCGAGCCACGACCGCAGCTTCGCCATCACACTGGGCGTGCCGTTCGAACACTCCCGCTGGTTCCGCGGCCGCGACACGAACCGCCGCGTGAAGTCCGCCTGCCCGGACGGCGACTGCTGCCAGCTCCCCCCGGCCGAACTGGCCCAGCGCTGGCAGGGCTACTCCTGGCCCTCGGCCCGCGCCCACTCCCACGTACTGGCGGTCCTGCCGCGCGGCGCGTTCCCGGGCGTGGACGAAGCGGACGTGTACAGCTTCCTGGACCAGCACGCGAAGAACTGACCCGGTCGCCAAGAACCAACACGTCGGTGTGACGCCGCCGAAACGCCCCTGAAACCGCGGTGGGAGTCAATGGGCCGAGCCGCAACGAGAAGGGGGACGCCGTGCTGCCTCAGGTCGAGACATGGCTGCGCGACCGCATGAGTTCCGCCGCGGATTGGCCGGTCGAGAAGTTGCTCGCCGCCAAGGGCGAGACGACGGTGAGCGTCGTCCTGCCCGCGCGCGACGAGCGGGAGACGGTAGGCGAGATCGTTTCGGCGATCCGCCGTGACCTCGTGGAGGGTGCGCCGCTCGTCGACGAGATCGTCGTCGTCGACTCGCGCTCCACGGACGACACCGCCGCGGTGGCCGCCGCGGCGGGAGCCCGCGTGGTGGCGCAGGACTCCGTCCTGCCCGAGCTGCCACCGCTGTCGGGCAAGGGTGAGGCGCTCTGGAAATCCCTGCACGCCACGTCCGGTGACCTGGTGGTCTTCGTGGACGCCGACCTGCGCAACTTCAGTACGGCGTTCGTCACCGGGCTGCTCGGCCCGCTGCTGACCGACCCGTCCACGTGTTATGTGAAGGCCTGCTACGACCGGCCGTACATCTCCGGCGGCACGGTCATCTCGGGCGGTGGCGGCCGGGTGACCGAGCTCGTCGCGCGACCCATGATCAACATGCACTGGCCGATGCTCGCCGGCGTGCTGCAACCGCTCTCCGGTGAGTACGCCGGGCGCCGTACGGTGCTGGAGCGGGTGCCGTTCGTCACCGGGTACGGCGTGGAGCTCGGCCTCCTGATCGACGTGCTGGAACTCGAAGGCCTGGACGCCATCGCCCAGGTCGACCTCGGTGTCCGTACCCACAGCCACCAGTCGGCCGAGGACCTCGGCCGGATGGCCGGCCAGATCATGCACACGGCCTGGTCACGCCTTGGCCGGCAGGGCCGCGTCATCCCCCTGGAGCAGCCGTCGACGACGCTGACCCAGTTCCGCCGGGACGGCGCCGGTCACCGCGTCATGATCCGGGACGTCGGGGTCGGCGAGAGACCGCCGATGATCGACGTCCCGGCGTACCTCGGGTCAGCCGTTTGACGGCGGCGAGAGGATCCCGCCGAACGACGGGTCAGGGTTGGCGCCCGGCTGCTGCTTGGTCTTGGCCTTGGGGTTCGTGACCGGGGCCGAGCCGTTCGGGTAGGCGTCCGCGGGCGGCGGCACGACGTCGTAGTGCGTCGTCGCCGCCGTCACGCCGGACAGGTCGAGGTTGAGCTTGCTCAGGGGCACACCCAGGGCGTTCAGCGGCTTGAGCAGCGTCTCGCACTGCTTGGGCGGCGCGCCGAGGGAGTACGCCAGCGAGCACAGCCACATCGCGACGTTCTGGGACTGTTCGAGGTTGAGGCGTGCGTGCAGCGTGCCGTCCTGGGCGTCGTACACGCCGAGGGCGTTCGTCGCCGCGAGCGGCGCCTTGTCCAGGAACTGCTGGAGGGCCGCCTTCTCCTTCACCAGGATGCCGGTGACCTGCGCCAGGCCCTGGACGTTCGCCGCGATCTCGGACTTGTTCTGCTTCACGAACGAGGAGACCTGCTGCAACGCCAGCGAGAGGCTCTTGATGGCCGCGCGCAGCTCGGTCTTCTCACCGGCGAGCGTGCCCGACACGGTCGCGAGGTTCTGGGAGAACGCGCGGATCTGCCGGTCGCTCGACGCCATCGCCTGCGTGATCTTCGCGAGGTTCTGCACGGTCTGCGAGGTGTTGCCGCGGTTGTCGGACAGCACGCGGGAGACGTCGGACAGGTCCTTCAGGGTCTGCTTGAAGTTCGCGCCCTGCCCGTCGAGCGTCTGCGCGCTGGTCTTCAGCAGCTTGGAGAGCGCGCCCTGGGAGTTCGCCCCCTGCGGGCCGAGCGCCTTGGTCAGCTCGTTGACCGCGGAGTTGGCGTCGTCGAGCTCGACCGGCACGGCGGTGTTGGTCAGCGGCAGGATCGCGCCGTCCTTCAGCGCGGGGCCGTTGCGGTAGACGGGCGTGAACTGGATGTACCGGTCGGCCACCAGCGAGGGCACGATCACGACGGCCTGGGCACTGGCCGGGATCTTGCGCTTCGCGTCGTACTGCATCTTGATGACGACCATGTTGCCCTGGGGCGTGACCTTCGTGACCTTGCCGACCTTCACCCCGAGCACGCGCACCTCGGTGCCCGGGTAGACGCCCGTGGCCCGCTCGAAGTACCCGGTGACGTGGGTCTGCGCCCCTCCGGGCCAGACGATGACGGCGATGGCGACGATCATCACGACGGCGAGGACGAGGGCGCCCAGCGTCAGGACGGGGCGGCCGGACCGGGCAGTCCGGCGGCGGGCGGAACCGAGCAGACCCACTCAGACTCCCGGGTGGTGATGGAGTGACCGAAAATAAGGTACCTAGAACCTCGTTGCGAGGGTACTGCTTGTTACAGCCCCGTAACTCCCGATGCACACTTTGCTGCCATCTGTGACACTTGCCACGTATGTTACCGCCGGTAACGCTCGGAGGTCTACGCTTAAGAGACGTTGCGTCTAATAGTCCGGTCGCGGTCCGCCGCCTGGAACGGAGGAAACATGTCCGAAGACGGCGTCGCCGGCTTCTCCCTCGATCTCACCGAGGACGTCCAGCAGGTCAAGGACTGGGTCCACGAGTTCGCCAAGGACGTCATCCGCCCCGCGGGCGAGGAGTGGGACGAGCGCGAAGAGACCCCGTGGCCGGTCCTCCAGGAGGCCGCCAAGATCGGGCTGTACTCCCTCGACTTCTTCGCCAACCAGTGGTTCGAGCCGTCCGGCCTCGGCATCCCGGTGGCCTTCGAGGAGATCTTCTGGGGTGACGCCGGCATCGGCCTGTCCCTCGTCGGCTCCGGCCTCGCCGCCGTTTCCGTCGCCGCGACCGGCCTGCCCGAGCAGGTCGGAGAGTGGGTGCCGCAGATGTTCGGCACCGCCGACGACGTCAAGCTCGGCGCCTTCTGCGCCTCCGAACCCGACGCCGGCTCCGACGTCGGCGCGATCCGCACCCGCGCCACGTACGACGAGGCCAAGGACGAATGGGTCATCAACGGCACGAAGACCTGGGCGACGAACGGCGGCATCGCCAACGTCCACGTCATCGTCGCCTCGGTCGACCCGGAGCTCGGCTCGCGCGGCCAGGCGTCGTTCATCGTTCCGCCCGGCACCCCCGGCCTCTCCCAAGGCCAGAAGTTCAAGAAGCACGGCATCCGCGCCTCGCACACCGCCGAGGTCGTCCTGGACGACTGCCGCGTACCGGGCTCGTGCCTCGTCGGCGGCAAGGAGAAACTCGACGAGCGCCTGGCCCGCGTACGCGAGGGCAAACGCGCCGCCGGCCAGGCCGCGATGCGCACCTTCGAGGCCTCCCGCCCGACGGTGGGCGCGATGGCCGTCGGCATCGCCCGCGCCGCGTACGAGTACGCCCTGGACTACGCGCGCGAGCGCGAGCAGTTCGGCAAGAAGATCGGTGACTTCCAGGCGGTGGCGTTCAAGCTCGCCGACATGAAGATCCAGACCGACGCCGCCCGGCTACTGGTCTGGCGCGCGGCGTGGATGGCACGCAACAACAAGGAGTTCACCAGCGCCGAGGGCTCCATGGCGAAGCTGCACGCCGGCGAGACCGCCGTGAAGGTCACCGAGGACGCCATCCAGATCCTGGGCGGCAACGGCTACACCCGCGACTACCCGGTGGAACGCTGGCACCGCGATTCCAAGATCTTCACGATATTTGAGGGGACGTCGGAGATCCAGCGCCTGGTCATCGGCCGTACGGTCACGGGGCTGCCGGTCAGGTAGCGCGCGGACCTGCTCGACCTCACGGTCGAACGGTCCAGTCCGGGGAGCGGCCGAGCGCCGTGAGGATCCGGTCGAGCGGGGAGGCGCCGTCCGGCGCGGGCAGCACGGGGGCGAAGGCGGCCCCCGGCTGGAGCCGGTGGTCCCCGCCCGGGACCATCGCGGCGATCCGCAGCGCGTCGTCACTCAGGTCGTCGTCCAGCTCGAACGGCAGATCGAGCGAACGGGCGACGTCCCACGCGTGCACGACGTAGTCGATGAAGTGGAACCCGACCGCCCGGGCGCCCTTGAAACTCGCGCCGGGACCGAACTCGGGGAGGGCGAACGGCCGCTCCAGCACGTCGGGCCCGGCGAAGGCGGCCAGGACGCCGTCGGCGGCCTCCGCGTACGCCCCGGCCGGATCGTCGCCGAGCGGGTGGACCCTCCAGCGCGCGAGGTCGGCCCCGTCCCCCTGTGCGGCCGCGGCGAATCCACGGTGCTGGGCGATCATGTGGCCGAGCAGGTCACCGAGGGTCCAGGCCGAACACGGCGTGGAGCGCCCCAGGTCGTCCGGGGTCGCCTTGGCCACGATCGCGACGCTCGCGCGTACCGCCCGCTCGTCCGCCGCTCGCAAGTCTTTGATAGGCATGAGCCGATCGTACGCTCATGCTTATCGTCTGTAGGGTTGCGCCATGGCGGAGAGCGACGCACGCCCGGACCTGGCAGCGATGATCGTGCCGCTGGGCCGTGCGCTGACAGCGGCCGAGCTGCCGGTGCTGCGAGCCCACGACCTGTCCATGTGGGCGTACGTGGTGCTCCTCGCCCTGGGCGAGGAGCCGGTACGCGGCCAGAGCACCCTGGCGCAGGCCATCGGCGCGGACAAGACGAGAATCATCGGCGTCCTGGACGACCTCCAGAAACGCGGCGCGATCGAACGCCACCCCGACCCCCACGACCGCCGCGCCCACCTCCTGACCCTGACCCCGGCGGGCCGAACACTCCGCGACTCCGCCCAGGCAGGAATCCAACGCCAGGAGGACCGCCTGCTGGCCCACCTCCCCGAGCCCGACCGCACCACCTTCCTCCGCGCCCTGCGAACACTCTCCGCACTACCTGAGGAAGAGCTCATCGATCCCGGGACCCGCTAGAGACACACCTCGACCGGCCGCCCGACGTGGCAGTCTTACTCGGTGCCTCTTCGTGCTCTGCCGCGGAGCCTCTTCCTTCCCGATCTCTGCTGGCCGCTCACCCCTGACGGCTACGTGACCGTCGACCGGCGTGAGGATCCGGACGCGTGGGAGCGGTGGGCGGCCGAAGACGTCGCGGTCGTCACCCAGTGGGACGACGGCGAGCATTCCGGCCGCGAACCCGGCGGGACGCCCACGTCGTCGGCGTCGATGCCGTCGGTCGTGTGGGACATGCTCGGTGATCTCGATGTCCGGCCTGGGGATCGGGTGCTGGACGTCGGGGCCGGTACCGGCTGGACGACAGGGCTTCTCGCCGTACGGGCCGGGCGCGGTCGCGTCGTCGGGATCGAGGTGGACGCCCAGGTGGCGGCGGCGGCCGGGGAGCGGCTGCGGCACGCCGGAGTCGACGCGCGGGTCATCGCCGGGGACGGGGACGACGGGTTTCCCGAGGGGGCGCCGTACGACCGGGTTCAGGGGACGTTCGCGGTCCGGCGTGTTCCGTACGCATGGGTCCGGCAGACCCGGGCCGGTGGGGTGATCGTCGTTCCGTGGGGGACGAGGTTCAGTAACGCCAGCGGGGTCGTCCGGCTCGTCGTGGGCGATGACGGGACGGCCTCAGGGCGGTTCACGCGGCCGGTGGAGTTCATGCTCGATCGCGGGCAGCGTGGCGCGTGGCCCGTGCACGACGAGTACCTGCCGGGTGGGGTGTGGCCGCCGGGCGTACGTGAGCGGAAGACCGATCTCGGGCCGGGCGCGCTGGCGGACGCCGCGTTCTTCGCCGGCTTGCGGGTCCCGGCCGTGGTGTACACGACGGACGCCGGTGATGACGGCGCGACGACACTGATGATGTACGGCCTGTCGGACCTGTCCGGGGCGGCGGTGTTCTTCTGCGACTGCTGCGCCGAGTTCACGGTTCTCGAGTACGGCGCCCGGAGCCTGTGGGCCGAGGTGGAGACCGCGTGCCGCTGGTGGGCGGAAGCCGGACGCCCGGACGTGACGCGCTTCGGCCTGACGGTCAGCGCGGCCGGGCAGTACGTGTGGCTGGACTCGCCCGAGAACGTCATCAGCCCCTGAACGTCGACGGGACGCGCCGCTTCGAAGGCACGCACCGTACGGCGATCGAGACATTCGCGGGCAAGTTTGGCATTCTGAACAGCGGGCGGCGTTCTCCCCCGCCCGCCGCCCGGGAGACGCGATGGACCTGCGCATTCTTGGGCCGTTGGAGATCGGTGACGGTGAGCGGCGCATTCCCCTCGGCGCGCCGAAGCAGCGGGCTCTGCTCGCCGCGCTCATTCTCCGTGCGAACCGGCCTGTGTCGGTGAAGGAGCTCACCGAGCGCATCTGGGGTGACGAGCCGCCGTCCACTGCCCGGCTGACCCTCCAAGGGCACATTCTTCGTCTGCGGCGGACGCTGGCGGACGCCGACGGCGTCGTCATTCTCACCGAGCCCTGCGGGTACCGGCTGAGCGTCGATCCGGACCGGGTCGACGTGTGCCGCTGGGCGGCTCTGATCGGCGCCGCCGACCGGGCCGCCGCCGAGAGGGACGACAAGGCCGAGGCGGCTCGTCTGCGGGAGGCCCTCGCTCTGTGGCGTGGGGAGCCGTTCGCGGACGTCGAGTCGGAGTCCCTGCGGCGTGACGAGGCGGGACGCCTGTCGGAGATGCGGGCCGACGCCCTCGAACGCCGCATCGAGGCCGATCTCCGTCTCGGGCGGCACCGGGACCTGATCGGCGAGCTGACCGCGCTGACCGCCGCGCAGCCGCTGCGTGAGACGTTCCGCGCCCAGCTCATGCTGGCCCTCTACCGCGCCGGCCGTCGCGCGGACGCCCTGGAGGTCTACCAGGACGCCCGGCACACGCTCGTGAGCGAGCTCGGCGTCGATCCCGGCCCACGGCTGCGGCACCTGGAACGTGCCGTCCTCGTCGACGACGACGACCTCGAAAGCGACGAGAAGCCGAGCCCCTGCGCGCTGCCGCCGGACGTCCCGCACTTCGCCGGGCGCGAGGAGGAGACGGACTGGGTCCTCGCGCTGCCGCCGGCGTCGGGCCCGGCGGTGATCGCCGTCGGGGGCATGGGCGGGATCGGCAAGACGGCGTTCGTCGTGCACGCCGCCCATCTGCTGGCCGACCGGTACCCCGACGGGCGCCTGTACGCGGACCTCGGCGGCACCTCCGAGCGCCCGATGGCGCCGGGCACGGCCCTGGACCAGTTCCTTCGGCTCCTCGGCGTACGCCCCAGTGAGATCCCGGCCGGTACGAACGAGCGGGCGGCGCTCATGCGGGACCGACTCTCCGGGCGCCGTGTCCTCCTCGTTCTGGACAACGCCGCCGACGAGGCCCAGGTGCGCCCGCTGATCCCGGGTACGGCCGGCTGCGGGGTGCTGATCAGCAGCCGTACGACGCTCATCGGCCTGGAGTACGCGCACACCCTGGAGCTGGGCGTCCTCGGCGCCGAAGCGGCGGTCGACCTGCTCGCCGGGGTCGTGGGCCGCGAGCGTACGGACGCGGAGCCGCACGACGCGCGCACGCTCGTGGCGCAGTGCGGCGGCCTGCCGCTGGCCGTCCGCATCGCCGCGGCCCGGCTCGCCGGGCGGCCCGACTGGACGCTCAGGCGGCTCACCGGCCGGCTCGCCGACGAGCACCGGCGCCTGGACCGGCTGTCCGCCGGCGACCTGGAGGTGCGGTCCAGCATCGCGATCAGCCACGACGCGCTCGCGCCCGAGCACCGGCGGCCGTTCCGGCTCATCGGGCTGCTCGGCCTGCCCGAGGTGAACGCGTGGATGGTCGCGGCGCTGCTGGACGGCCCGGCCGACGACGCCGAGGACATCATCGACGCGCTGGTCGACACGCGCCTGCTGGAGGTGAGCCGCCCCGATCCGCTCGGCGGGTACCGGTACCGCTGCCACGACCTGGTCCGGATCTTCGCGCGCGAGCAGGCCCTCGCCCTGGAGTCCCCGCCGGACCGGCGAGCCGTCGTGGCACGCGTGCTGGAGCGGCTGCTGGCGCTCGCGCTGCGCGCCGACGAGGCCCTCCCGAGCCGCCGGGTACGGCTGGCGGAGACCGCGGCCGGCGACGCGCCGCCGGATCCCCTCGCCTGGTTCGAGACGGAGCGCCCCACACTGGCGGCGGCCGTACGCCGGGCGGTGTCCCTCGGGCTCCACGAGACGGCGTGGCGGCTGGCCTCGGCCGGCCTCAACTTCTTCGACCTGCGCGGCTACTTAGACGACTGGCGCGAGACGCACGAATCGGCCCTCGCCGCCGCGCGTGAGCACCACGACGCGCTCGGCGAGGCCATGATGCTGCACGGCCTGGGCGTCCTCGCGTACGAACGGGACCGGTACGAGGACGCCGCCGCGCTGCTGGACCACGCCCTCACGACGTACCGGTCGCTGCCGGGCCGGACGCCGATCCCGGAGGCGCGGATGCTCAGCGCGCTCGGCGACGCGCACCACATACGTGGCCGTCTCGACGAGGCGTTCCCGTGCTTCCGCGCGGCCCTGCGGATCTCCGAGCGCCACGACGACCCGATCGGGCGGGCGAACGGGCTGCTCAACCTCGGCCTGGTGCGCCGCGACCGCGGCCGTACGCGCGAGGCCATGGCCGACCTGGACCAGGCGCACGCGATGTTCCGCGCGGCCGGCGACGAGCACGGCCAGGCGAACGTCCTGAAGTTCATGGCGGCCACGGGCTACTACGCCGGAGCCGACCCGTACGCCGCGCGGCGCCACACGGTCGAGGCGGTGCGGCTGTTCCGCCGGGTGGGCGACGTGCTCGGCGAGCACCGGGCGCTGCGCCTGCTGGCGATGCTGCTCGCCGACGAGGGACGGTGTTCACCGGCGAGGACCCTGCTGGGGCGCTGCCTCGACGTCTTCCGTGAGCGGGGCGACCGGTTCGGCGAGGCGGCCACGCTGTGGAGCCTCGGCCGTACGGCGTGCCAGGCGGGCGACGCCGACCGGGAGATCGAGCACCTTCAGGAGGCCCTGGTCCTCTTCCGACGGCTGGACGTCCCGGCCTGGGAGGCGCGGACGCGGCGGCAACTGGTGGCGGCGAGGCGGGCGTGCCGCCCACGGCCGTGATCGGCGGCCGTGGGCGGCGCGGGCACTAGTTGTGCGGGACCTGCGCGTTCGTCCAGCCCAGGTAGTTCTGGAAGTAGCTCACGCTGGACGCGTGGCCGATCGCGCCGCCGATGCTGGTGGAGTAGAAGCCGCCGTTGCCGTCGGCGATGCCGACGTGGCCGAACTGGCTGGTGTTCCAGTAGACGAAGGCTCCCTTGGGCGCCGTCGACCCGGTGTGGTGGACGCCGGCGTTCCAGTGCGCGATCGCGGAAGGCCAGACGCCCGTGGTGCCGTAGGCGTTCTCGACGGCCTTCTCGCAGTACTCCTCCCAGCCGGTGTTGCCGGCGTGGTTCTGCATCCAGGCGATGGCGCCCGCGATCGTGCCGTCGCCGGCGCTGAGCGGACCGGCCTGGTCGGCGACGGTGGCGGTGTGGGGAGCGGCGGCCGTCGTGGCGGCGTGCGCCGGCGTGGCCAGGGCGATGCTCGCCGCGGCCGGGAGGAGGAGAACGCCGGTTCCGATCCGGTGGAGAAGACGCATACTGGACCTCTTGACGAGTGGCGGGGACGTGGGGCCGCGTCAGGATCTCAGTGCGCGCTTGTAAATCGCTTGTCAAGGGAAAACGCCCTGCATGGGGGCATACGGGAGGATCGGCATGACCGACGAAGAGCAGGTCCGTGCCCTCATTGAAGGCTGGGCGGCCGCGGTGCACGAGGGAGACCTTCCGGCGGTCCTGGCCGATCACGACCCGGACATCGTGATGTTCGACGTCCCGCCGCCGAACGCGGGCGTACGCGGGCTGGACGCCTACCGTGACGCCTGGCCTCCTTTCTTCGAGTGGCAGGCGAGCGGAGCGGTGTTCGAGATCGAGTCCCTGGACGTGACCGCCGGCACCGATGTCGCCTTCGCGTACGCGCTGCTGCGCTGCGGCACCCCCGCGGACTTCGCGGAGGACCCCGAACGGCGCCTGCGGCTCAGCATCGGCCTGCGCAGGACCGATGGCCGCTGGACCGTGACGCACGAACACCACTCCTTCCCCGACGCGACGTAGGCCCGGGTCAGTGACGCACCCGGTAGCGCAGGTGCGTCGCGTCCCGTCCCTGTAGCCGCCGGACCGGTTCGAGTTCGACGTGGCCGGGGCCGAGCGCGTCGAACAGACGCCGCCCCCCGCCGAGCAGGACCGGTACGAGATGGATCTCCAGCTCGTCGAGTTCCCCCGCCCGCAGCAGTGACTGCGCAGCTCCGGCGCCGTGCACCATCACGGCGCGGTCGCCGGCCGCCTCGCGGGCCGCCTTCGCGCAGTCGCCGACGTCGGTGACGAACCGCGCGGCGCCCGGCGGGACGTCCCCGTCGTCGACGTGATGGGTCAGGACGAAGATCGGCACGCCGTCGTGGTGATCGCCCTGCCAGCGTCCGGCGAGCTCGAAGGTGCGCCGGCCGGAGATCACCGCGCCGGTCGCCAGGGCCTCGCGGTACACGTCCCCGTTCGTCCCCTCGGACGTCCGGTCGTCGAGCCAGTCGAACAGCCGCCCGCCGCCGACGCCGAGCTCCTGGCCCGTACGGTCGTCCGGCCCGGCGATGAAGCCGTCGAGGGACATCGACATGTAGAGACGGATCGGTGTGCTCACGCGTACCGAACCTCGTACCGGAGGAGCAGGGCGCCGGGCGACTGGAGCGCGCGTACGGGTTCGAGCTCGACGCGGTCGGACTCGCCGAAGAGCCGCCGTCCCCCGCCGAACAGGACCGGGACCAGCTGGATCTCCAGGACGTCCAGCACACGTGCCCGCAGGCACTCCTGTGCCGTGTAGGCGCCGTGCACCATGACGTCCCGGTCCCCGGCGGCCTCCTTCGCCTGCTTCACACACGACTCGATGCCGTCGGTCACGAAGTGGACGTTCCTGACGGGCGTACCCGCCCGGTGCGTCGGGACGAAGATCGGCACGCCGCCGTGATGCTCGCCGTCCCAGTAGCCGACGAACTCCCCCGTACGCCTGCCGGTGATCACCGCGCCGGTGGCGAGCATCTCGTCGAACACCGTGCGGCCCGCCTCGTCGCCCGGCCGGAGACCGTCGACGCGATCTTCGCCGTCGCCCAGCCAGTCGTGCAGGCGGATCCCTCCGGTGCCGAACGGGTTGTCCTTGCCGTCGTCGGGGCCCGCGATGAAACCGTCCAGGGACATCGACATGTAGAGCACGATCTTGCCCATCGAGCTGCTCCGTTCCGTGATGAGGTGGTGCCGTCGTCCGTACAGACGTGCCGGGCCGGAGAACTCATCGGTCCGCGGAAGGAGTACGCGGAATGGGCGTGGGAGACTTCGACGACCTGGTCGCCCGGTATCGGCGTGAGCTGCACGTGTACTGCTACCGGATGCTCGGGTCCTTCGACGAGGCCGAAGATCATGTGCAGGAGGTGCTCCTGCGAGCGTGGCGCTCCCGCGACCGCTTCGAGGGCCGTGCGAGCCCGCGTACCTGGCTGTACCGGATCGCCACCAACGCCTGCCTGGACACCCTGCGCCGCGACACCCGCCGAGCCGTGCCGGCGCCGTCCGGCTCCGCGCCGTCGGTCGCCACGATGCCGTGGCTTCAGCCGTACCCGGACTCCCTGCTGGACGAGCTCGCCGCCGACCAGCCGGGGCCGGAGACGGTCGCGGTGGACCGGGAGACGATCTCGCTCGCCTTCCTGGCGGCGATCCAGTTGCTGCCGCCGCGCCAGCGGGCCGTGCTGATCCTGCGCGACGTGGTCGACCGGCCCGCCGCCGAGGTCGCCGACGTCTTCGAGATGAGCGTCCCGGCCGTCAACAGCGCCCTGCAGCGGGCCCGTGCGACGCTGCGCGAGCGGTGGCCGGGCGGCCGCCTGGAGTGGTCACCCGCCGCGGCGGCCGACGCCGATCAGCGCGACCTGCTCCAGCGCTACATCGCCGCCCACGAGGAGGCCGACCCGGAGGCGCTGATCACCTTGCTGCGCGACGACATCCGGCTGGCCATCTCTCCGGCGGTCGGCGAATGGAACGGCCGTACGCAGGTGGGCGACGCGCTCCGGGGCGGCATGACGTCCCCGGGCCGGTGGCGCATGCTGCCGATCATGGCGAACGGGCAGCCGGGCACGGCGGGGTACGTCCTGCGCCCGGGCGCGACCGACTTCACGCCGTTCGTGCTGTCGATACTGCGCATCGAAGGCGGCCGCCTGATCGACATCGCCGCCTTCGAGCAGCCGTCGATGTTCGCCGCGTTCGGCCTGCCCGCTCGGTTGTGAGCGGGGGTCAGCCCAGCTCGGGGAGGTTCTCGGCGAGCGGCACGAACTCACTCGCCGACAGCAGCCCGTCGTGATCAGTGTCGTACGTGGCGAAGAGCGCCTTGACGATGCCGGACAGGTCATCGACCTCGGCGGCCGGGAACATCCCCGCGATCGCCGCGGTCACCTCGGCCTCGGTGAGCCGTCCATCGCCATCGGTGTCGTACTTGGCGAACACCGATTCGTACTGATCAGACATGATTCCCTTCCAGGTGGGCGGACGTATCCCCTGATCGTAGCCACTCCCGGCGGTGGACGTCCTCGTCGTGAGCAAGATCGGCGCGGACGCCGGGCACCTGGAGTCGAACGTGGCCACCGGCTCCGTGCACCTCGACGGTGCGGCGACGGCCACGCTCGACGGCGGCCCGTTCCTCTACGCGGTGAACGACACCACGGTGGCGTTCTTGACCGTGGTCACGGTGCCGTAGTCGTCATCGACCCCGGACGCCCTGCTTCTGGTCCTTGCCTGACCTTTGTGGAATGTCATGCCCGCCGGAGGAGCGATCGTCGCGGTCCACGGAATGCGCGCACCGGGAGTGCAGGCGAATTCCTGCGTGAACGTGCTTTCGACACGCTGCCCTTTACGTGTCTGCGCGATCGTGGTGTCGATGCCGACGGTCGCGGCCTTGTTGCACGTCACGGTTCCGTGCAGTTTCGCACTGCCGTCCGTTTCGCTGATCTTTCCGCCGCCCGCGACGGTCAGCCCCAGACTCAGCGACGGCGGAGGCGGCGGGTTGACGATGTGGAGGTGCCCGCGCGACGCGGGGGGATCACCCCAGCAGTGGTACTCGAAGGTCGCGTCCAGCGAGTGAAGATAGCCGAGGGCACCCCACTCGATCGTGTTGACGGTGAACGAGCCGATGCCCGTGCAGAAGACCTGGGGCCGCCAGAGGCTGATCCCCGGAGTGGTCTCGGCCTGCGTGATCGTGTACGTGCCGGGTGCCAGCGCCTGCCCGTGGGGACCCGAGATGTCGAAGTACCAGTCGTAGCCGTCGGTCCCGTCGATCTCCGTGCTGATGGAGTGCTCGTCGTCGGCGTCTCCGACGACGGTCATCACGTCCCCGGCGTTCGTGTCGTAGGAGTAGGAGTGGCCGTCGCCGATGGCGTCACCGGGATCGCTGGTGAAGGAGAACGACCCGGACTCCACCGCCTGGGCGGACACGGGTCCGGCCAGGAAAAGCGATCCGGCGATCATTACCGCCGCCATCGCCATGGCGCGACTCCACGGAACTTTCATGCTGCCCCCTGCTGCTGGCGTCCTCAAAGGACGAGCCCCCATATCGACCGAACCAGTCGACATGAGAGGAGACGCACTTAGTCCCGGCCGGGTTTTCCAGCTGACGAAACGGCCGTAAATGGCCAATTACTTCGGGCATGCCATTTACATAAATTCGGGCCCGACAAATAGGCCGCCCTCCGGACGGCGCGGGACACCCGGAGGCCGATGGGCGCGGCGTGGAGGTGGTCGAGCCGTCGGCGACTCGCGTCTCGTGGCGGCCTGGGGCCGGTCAGCACGCGCGCGAGCGCTGCGGAGGAAATAGAAGAAGGCCCGACACCCCGCTCCTGTCGGGCCTTCTTCACATAGAAAGACGCGGCACCCGGCAGCCTGGTTCACAGGATTTCGCCGCGGATTCAAGAAAATTCGCGCGATCCTGGCCGGCCCCCGGCAGGCCTGGGCCCGCGGCCCGGCGGCAGAGGCTCGCACTATGGCACGCCCCACCCTTTTCCCACTGGTCAGCCGTATCGTCCGCTCGCCCCGGCCAGGCCTAGCGTCAACGCCCATGACGAGTTCACCTCAGCGGCGCGGCCGGTCCGTTCGGCGGAACCTGGCCCTGGCCGCCATCGTGGCCGGCACCCTCTCCGCCGACGTGCACGGCGCCGGTGCCGCCGGGCGGCATGACGATCGAGCCCTGCTCCGGCGGGACGCCGAGGCGATCACGGCGCTCGGTGTGACGGGGGTCCAGGCTCGCCTGGCCGGTGCTGACGGCCGGAGCGTGACCGCCACCAGTGGCGTCGCCGACCTGACGGCCCGGCGGCCGGTCTCGCCGGACGGCTACTTCCGGATCGCCAGCGTCACCAAGGCGTTCGTTGCGACCGTCGTCCTGCGACTGGCCGGTGACGGCAGGCTCTCCCTGGACGACACGGTCGAGCGTTGGCTTCCCGGCGTGGTGGCCGGGAACGGCAACGACGGGCGCGCGATCACCATCCGCCAACTGCTCCAGCACACCAGCGGCATCCACGACGACTACCCCGACTTCACCTCGGCGGAGGACTTCTACCGGCACCGGTACGACACCTACACACCCGGGCAGACCGTCGCCCGTGCGATGAGCCATCGCCCGGACTTCCGGCCCGGAACGGCCTGGAACTACTCCAACACCGGCTACGTCCTGCTCGGCATGGTCATCCAGCGGGTCACCGGGCATCCCTGGCATGAGGAGGTACGGGATCGGATCGTCCGGCCGCTCGGCCTCCATCACACCTTCTGGCCGGGTACGTCGCCCACGCTGCCCCGGCCGCACGCCGAGAGCTATCAGAGGTTCGCGCCGGGCGAGCCGCTCGTGGACGTCACCGAGCAGGTCGGCATGCTCGACAACGGCGAGGCCGGGCTCGTCTCCACCACCGCCGACCTCGACCGGTTCTTCCGTGCCCTGCTCGGCGGGCGGCTCCTGCCCCCTGCGCAACTGGCGCGGATGAGGCGGACCATTCCGATCAGCGCGGAGTTCGAACCGGTCATGCCGGGCGGCCGTGACGGGCTGGGGCTCTTCTCCCGCCCGCTGTCGTGCGGCGGACGGTACTGGGGCCACGAGGGCGGCGACTCCGGCTGGATCAGCGCCGCCGGGGTCACCGCCGACGGCCGGCGCAGCGTCACGGTCTCGCTGTCGGGGACGGTCGCCGAATCGGCGGACCACGTCCTGCGCGTCGAACAGGCCGAGAGCAGGCTGGTCGACGACGCGCTGTGCGCCACCCAGGGCTGAAAACCGATGTGCCGTCCGACGTCCGGCTTACTACGCTTTGCCGCACCTCAGGTGATCGGAGCGTTTCGTGGACGTCCTGCTGTCCGGTGTCGTGGGCTCGACGGCGTACGGGCTCGCCGGGCCCGGGTCCGATGTGGACCGGCTCGGGCTGTTCGCGACGCCGACCGAGCGGCTGTTCGGGCTGCGTCCGCCGAAGGAGTCGCACGTCACCACGGACCCGGACCGTACGCTGCACGAGGCCGGCAAGTGGTGCGGGCTCGCGCTGGGCGGCAATCCCACGGTCACCGAGCTGGTCTGGCTGCCCGACGACCTGTACGAGGTGCGGACCGCGCTCGGCGACGAGCTCATCGGTATCCGCACGGCGTTCCTGTCGGCCGGCCGGGTGCGTGACGCGTACCTCGGGTACGCGGCGCAGCAGTTCCGGAAGCTGGAGAACCGCGACGGACAGGACGGCAGCCGGAGACGTTCCGCCAAGCACGCCCGCCACCTCGCCCGGCTGGTCCACCAGGGCAGGGACCTGTACGCGACCGGGCACCTGCGGATCCGGCTGGAGGATCCGCAGTGGTACCTCGACTTCGGCGAGCGTGTAGCGGGCGGTGACCTGGAGGCGGCTCGTGTCCTGCTCGCCGACGCCGAGGCGGACTTCGGGCGCGTTCGTACGCCCCTGCCCGACCGGCCGGACGAGGACACCGTGGAGAAGTGGCTCCAGCGCGTCCGCGCCGCCCACTACGCCGCCGCCCACCAGCGCACGCCGCCGTCAGGGAACAGAGCGACGAGGTGTTCCTCGTCGACCTCGACGGCACCGTCGCGCTGCGGGACGAGACCAAGCCGGGCGTACGGAGCTTCTACGACTGGCACCGCGTCGGCGAGGACATCCCGAACCGGCCGGTGATCAGCGTCGTCCAGGCCCTCGCGCGCGCCGGCCACCGGATCATCTACGTCTCGGGCCGCTCGGAGGCCGCCAAGGCGGCGACGAGCGTCTGGATCGCCGAGCACATCGGGGTTCCGGGCGAGATGCTGCTGATGAGGGGCGCCACCGACACGCGGCCCGACCAGATCGTGAAACGGAAGCTTTACCAGCGCCACGTGCGGCCCCGCTACAGGGTCACGGCCGTCCTGGACGACCGCGCGAAGGTCGTGGAGATGTGGCGTTCCCTCGGCCTGACCGTCCTCCAGGTCGCCGAGGGCGACTTCTGACGACACATCCGCCCCTTGTGTCAACAGTCCCGACGAAGGGCACTATTGACAGAGAGTCACCGGGTTTCACACTAGGGGGCACAATGCGCAGAACACGCCGGCTGCTCGCGGCCGGGTCGGCGGTGGTCTGCGTGGCGGCGGGATGGTCGCACGCCGGAGCCGTACCGGAGCCGACGTTCACGGCGGGGGCGGAGGGCGTCGGCGATCCGTACTTCCCGATGGAGGGCAACGGCGGCTACGACGTCCAGCACTATGACGTGGGGTTCTCCTACGATCCGGCGACCAAGCGGCTCGTCGGAACCACGTCCGTCACGGCCCTGGCGACCCAGAACCTCTCTCAGCTGAGCCTCGACCTCCAGCAGCTGACCGTGCACAAGGTCACGGTCGACGGCCGGGAGGCGGTCTTCAGCCACCCCGGCCGCAAGCTCGTCGTCACGCCGCCCAGCGGGCTCCCGAAAGGCTCACGCTTCGTCATCGCGGTCGACTACTGCGGCGAGCCGCGGACGATCACCGGCTCCCCCATCGTGTTCGGCTCGCCGTACGGGTTCGTGCACACCGACGACGGGGCGTTCATGGGCGACGAGCCGAACGCCGCGTCGACATGGTTCCCCAGCAACGACCATCCGAGCGACAAGGCCTCGTTCACCTTCCGGGTGACCGTGCCGCAGGACCTGAGCGTCGTCGCGAACGGGCGGCTCGTCTCCCAGAGCACCAAGGACGGCAAGACGACGTCGGTGTGGGACGAGCGGGCTCCGATGGCGACGTACCTGGCGACCGCCGACATCGGGAAGTGGCAGTTCAAGAGCGGGACGACGCCCGGTGGTATCCCCGAGACCGTCGCGGTGGACCCGAAGCTGACCGGCCGCGACCCGCGCCACCCTGACCCGATGGCGTTCTTCTACGACACGACCGCCGAGGCCACGGACCTGTGGTCGCAGACGTTCGGGGCGTACGCCTTCGAGTCGACCGGCGCCATCGCGGACCTCGCGACGTACAACGGCGGGCCGATCGGCTTCTCGCTGGAGACCCAGACGAGGCCGCTCTACTCCGACGTGCGCAGCAGCACCACGATCGCGCACGAACTGGCCCACCAGTGGTTCGGCGACGCCCTGAGCGTGCGCGACTGGAACGACATCTGGCTGAACGAGAGCTTCGCGACGTACGCGCAGTGGCTCTGGGACGAGAAGCACGGCGGGCCGAGCGTGCGCGACCAGGCGCGCAAGGTCTACGCCCATCACCCGGACTCCGACCCCTGGTGGAACATCGTCGTCGCCGACCCGAAGCGCGACACGATGCTCCACAACCGCGTGTACAGCGGCGGCGGCATGGTGCTGCAGTTCCTGCGGGAGAAGATCGGCGACGCGGCGTTCTTCACCCTGCTGCGCACCTGGTACGCCCAGCACAAGTACGGCAACGTCACGACGCCGGAGTTCACCGCGCTGGCCAAGCAGGTCTCGCGGCAGGACCTCGACCCGTTCTTCCGCACCTGGCTCCTGTCCCCCGGCAAGCCGCCCGCGCCACAGGGCTAAATGCTTTGCGGCCCCCACGCCGCACACGTACGGTAGGCACCGTGGGGCTCTACGTCTGGATCGCGGCCTACGCGTTCCGGCGATACAGCACCTACCGGGTCGCGGCGCTGTCCGCGACGTTCACCAACACGATCTTCGGGTTCCTGCGCGCCGGCGTGCTCATCGCCCTGTGGCACGCGCGCCCCTCGCTCGGCGGGTACGACGTGACCGACGCGGTGACGTTCAGCTTCCTCACCCAGGCGCTGATCGAGCCGGTCCGGGTGTTCGGCGGCAGCCTCGACCTCACCGAGCGGATCCGCAGCGGCGACGTCGCCATCGACCTGCACCGCCCGGCCGACCTGCAGGGCTGGTGGCTGGCCGACGACCTCGGCCGATCCGCGTTCGCGATCATCTCGCGCGGCACGCTCCCGATGATCGGTGGCGCGCTGGTCTTCTCGCTGCGCTGGCCCTCCTCCGCGACGTGGGCGGCGTTCGCCGTGTCGGCGCTGCTCGCGATGCTGGTCAGCTTCGGCCTGCGCTACCTCGTCTCGATGGCCGTGTTCTGGCTGCACGACGACCGGGGCGTCCACGCGATCTCCATGGTCACGACCATGTTCTTCTCCGGGATGATCGTGCCGCTGGTCGTCTTCCCCGGCCCGCTCGGCGAGGTCGCGCGGGTCCTCCCCTGGGCCGCGCTGATCCAGATGCCGGCCGACGTGTTCCTCGGCAAGCGCACCGACCTGCTGACCGTGTACGCCTTCCAGGCGGCCTGGGCGGCCGGGCTACTGGTGGCCGGGCGGCTCGTCACGTCGGCGGCGCGGCGGCGGCTGGTGATCAACGGTGGTTGAGTCCGCGCGCGTCTACCTCCTGCTGGCCGGCACCTGGCTACGGGCGTCCGCGCAGTACCCCGCCTCGATGGTCATGCTGGTCGCGACCCAGGCCGTCGTGACCTCGCTCGACCTGTTCGCGATCCTGATCATGTTCTCGCACACGTCGCGCCTCGGCGGGTTCTCGCTGGCCGAGGTGATGTTCCTGTACGGGACGGCGGGTGTGGCGTTCTCGGCCGCCGACCTCCTGCTCGGCACCGCCGAGCGGCTCGGCGAGCACATCCGCAAGGGCACGCTCGACGCCCTGCTCGTCCGCCCGGTGAGCCCCCTCCTGCAGATCGCCACCGAGGACTTCTCGCCGCGCCGGGCCGGCAAGCTGATCCCGTCCGTGGCCGTGCTCGTCCTGGCGATCCCGCACGTGGGCACGCACTGGACCCTCGCACGCGCCGCAATGGTCCCGCTGATGATCGCGGGCGGCATCTGGATCTTCTCCGCGCTCTGGGTGCTGACCGCGACCTGGCAGTTCGCGATCGTGGACGGCAAGCAGGCGATGAACTCCATCACGTACGGCGGCGGCTACCTGACCCAGTACCCGCTGAGCCTGTTCGGCCGTGACGCCATGCGCGGCCTGACCTGGGCGGTCCCGCTGGCGTTCGTGAACTGGCAGCCGGCGCTGTACGTCCTCGGCCGCCCCGACCCGCTCGGGCTGCCGGAGGCCTTCCGCTTCGCGTCGCCGCTGGTCGCGGGGGTTTTGACCGTACTGGCCGCGCTCGCCTGGCGTACGGGGCTGCGGCGTTACCGATCGACGGGGAGCTGAGGAATGATCGAGGTCGAGGACGTCTCCAAGTCGTTCACCGTACGGCGGCGCGTGGGCGGGCTGCGGCGGAGCCGTACCCGGGTCGGCGCGGTCGACGGGATCTCGTTCAACGTCGCGGCGGGCGAGTTCGTCGGCTACCTCGGCCCCAACGGCGCCGGCAAGTCGACGACGATCAAGATGCTCACCGGCATCCTCACGCCCTCCTCGGGGAAGGTGCGGGTGGCCGGGCTGGATCCGTCGCGGCAGCGTACGACGCTGGCGCGGCGTCTCGGGGTCGTGTTCGGGCAGCGGACGACGCTCTGGTGGGACCTCCCGCTGCGCGACAGCCTGACGCTGATCCGGCACCTGTACCGGGTCGACCGCGCGGCGCACCGGGCGCGCATGGACGACCTCACCGAGCTGCTCGACCTCGGGGCGTTCCTCGACACCCCGGTCCGCCAGCTCAGCCTGGGGCAGCGGATGCGCGGCGACCTCGCCGCGGCGCTCGTGCACGACCCCGAGCTGCTCGTGCTGGACGAGCCCACGATCGGCCTCGACGTCGTCAGCAAGGCGACCGTACGCGCGTTCCTGTCCCGGCTGAACTCCGAGAACGGCACGACGATCCTGCTCACCACCCACGACCTCGGTGACATCGAGCGGCTCTGCCGCCGCGTGATGGTCATCGACCACGGGCGCCTCGCGTACGACGGGTCGCTGCAGCGGCTGCGCGCGACCGTCGACGCCGACCGGATCCTCATCGTCGACCTCGCGAGCCCCGCCGAGCCGATCACCGTCCCGGGCGCACGTGTCGTCCGCACGGACGGCCCGCGCCAGTGGCTCGCGATCCCGCCGGACGTGAACGCCGCCGCCGTGGTCGCGGCCGTCGCCGCTCGCCACGAGGTCGAGGACATCTCCCTGCGCGAGCCCGGCATCGAGGACATCATCACCCGGCTCTACCGAACCGGGGTCCCGGCCACCTCGTAGCACAAATCGGCCCTCCCGAAATCGCGACACGAAAAGAGTTCGCATTCGCGGGTCAAGATCGGGAAATACGCGATGCCTGTTGTCGCGCACTAGCCTCCGCGATGTTTCGCTACCAGCGTGAACTGCGCTTTTGGCGACCCTTTCGTCCATTTAAGTTCGGGGATCGGCTGACCTCACCACGCATATACGTCCATTTCCATTCGGGGGAATCACATGGGTTCGTTCATCACCAAGGCCGCGACCGCGTTCGGCGCTGCGGCGCTGGCGGCGGCGCCCGCCGCGGCGTACGCGCAGCCGTCCGCGCACCACCGCACCACGATCAACGTCGGTTGCAGCCACACGGCGCTGGTCACGGCCGTCACCACCGCCAACTCGCTCGGCATCGCCACGATCCGGCTCTCGGCACACTGCACGTACAACTTCACCACCGCCGTGACGGCCACGAACGACGCCCTGCCGATCATCACCGGGAACGTCACGATCCTCGGCGGCCCGTCGACGGTCATCCGGCGTGACCCGGCCGTGGGCACCGCGGCGTTCCGTATCTTCGAGGTCGGCCCGTCGGGCACCCTGCGCGCGGACGGCTTCTTCATCCTGAACGGCGCTCCGGCGGCCGGCGTGCCCGGTGCCGGCATCGAGAACGCCGGTGTCCTGCACCTGGTGAACGTCACGATCGAGAACAACGCCACCAGCGGGGCGAACGGCGGCGGCGTGGACAACACGGCGAGCGGCACCGCGGTCATCTCCCGCACCGTCATCTCCGACAACACCGCGGCGACCGGCGCCGGAGGCGGCGTCGCCAACAACGGCGCCCTGACGCTGTCGGACAGCCGGGTGTCCGGCAACAGCGCGACGAGCACCACGCTGGGCGGCGGCGGCCTGGCCACCCTCACGGGTGCCACGTCGCACGTCATCCAGAGCACGCTCGACCACAACACGGCCACGACCAGCGGCGGTGGCATCCACAACGCCGGAACCACCACGCTGACCAACACCCTGGTCGAGCGGAACACCGCCACGGTCAGCGGCGGCGGGATCTTCAACGTGCTTCCGGGCACCGTCTCGCTCCACCACTCGATCGTGCGGCTGAACACGCCGAACAACTGCTTCCCGCTGGGCAGCATCCTCGGCTGCGTCGGCTGACGACCGCCGGCGCGTGATGAGAGTCTTCGCCAAAGCCGCCGCGACGTGCGCGGGTGTGGCCCTTACGGCCACGCCCGCGCCGGCCGGTGTGCCCGCGCGGACCGTCGCGGTGCCGTGCTCCGCGACCGCGCTGAACAGCGTGGTCGCGGCGAGCGGCACCGGCCGGATGACGATCAGGCTGGCACGGTCCTGCACGTACGACCTGCTCACGGCACTGCCGGTGATCACGGGCGACGTCGTGCTGACGGGCGGCCCGTCGACGGCGGTCAAGCGTGACGCGGCCGCGCCCGACTTCCGGGTGCTGGACGTGGCCGCCGGCGGCACGCTGCGGGTGCGGGGCGTCTCCATCCTGAACGGGTCCACGTCCGACGGCGACGGCGGTGGCATCCGCAACGCGGGCTCCCTCGTCCTGGACTCCGTGACGGTCAGCGGCGACACCGCGCTCGGCGAGAACGGCGGAGGCCTCGCCAACACGGGGCGCGCGCTGGTCTCGCGCACCGTCTTCACCGCGGACGCCACCCGTGGCCCGGCCGGTGGCCGCGACGGCGGCGCGATCTACAACGACGGCACGCTGACGGTCTTCGAGAGCCGCCTCACCGGCGACATCGCGGTACGCGACGGCGGAGGGATCTTCACGACTCCCGGCCACTCGACACGGGTCGTGCGCGGCACCGTCTCGGGGAACACCGCCGCCGGCCGCGGCGGCGGGATCTTCAACGCCGGCACGACGGCACTCGACCGCTCGCTGGTCGAGCTGAACCTCGCCATCTCGTCCGCCACCTCGGGTGGCGGGATCTTCGACCTGTCTCCGGGCGCCGTGACGCTGCGGCGCTCGCTCGTCCACCGGAACAGTCCGGACAACTGCGATCCCGCCGGCGCCGTCCCGGGATGCGCGTCCTAAGGGGGAAACCACATGGGCTCTTCGAGCATCAACGCCGCCGGTCTCGCCGTGCTCGCCGCGCTGACGACGGCCGCGCCGGCGTCCGCCACCGCACAGTCGGCACGCGTGATCAGGGTGCCGTGCAGCGCGGCCTCCCTGACCAACGCCGTCATCACCGCCAACGGTCTCGGCTCGGCCGCGCTACGGCTGGCTCCGTCGTGCGTCTACGACCTCACCGCCACTCTCCCGATCATCACCGGGAACCTCGCGCTCATCGGCGGCCCGTCCACGACGATCCGGCGCGACGCGTCGGCGCCGACCTTCGCGATCCTGACGACCGGCCCCGGCGTCACGCTCCACGTCAGCGGCGTCTTCATCCTCAACGGCAACGGCGCGACCGGCGGCGGCATCGCCAACCAGGGCACCGCGTTCCTCGACCACGTCACGCTCAGCGGCAACACGGCGGTCTCCGGCGGCGCCGTCGAGACCTTCCCGGGCGCGCACACCGTCCTGCGGCGCAGCGTCGTCGTCGGCAACACCGCGACCACCAACGGCGGCGGGCTGGAGACCCTCGGCCGTACGGACGTCTTCGAGAGCCGGATCACGGGCAACAACAGCTCGTTGTTCGGCGGCGGCGTCTCGACCGAGGTCGGCGGCGTCACGCGGCTCGTCCGCAGCACCATCGACCACAACCTCTCCGGGGCGAACGGCGGCGGCATCTCCAATCCCGGCACGACGTCGCTGTTCCGCACGCTGGTGGAACACAACTCCGCCGCGGGCACCGGCGGAGGCGTCTTCGACCTCGCGCCCGGCGCGGTGACGAGCACGCTGTCGGTCATCCGCCTCAACACGCCGAACAACTGTTCCCCGGCGGGCGTCGTGCCGGGCTGCGTGAACTGACCTCGACCCGGTGGGGGCGGCGATTCCGCCGCCCCCCGACCATTCTTCGTCGGCCATCTCTCAGGGGGAAATCATGGGCTCACTCGCCAGGATCGCCATCGGATCCGCGCTCGCCGGTACCGCGCTGACCGCCACACCGGCGTCGGCGGCCGGCGTCATCAGGGTGCCCTGCAGCGGCCCTGCTCTGAGCGCCGCGATCAACACGGCCAACGCGCTCGGCATCGGCACGGTCCGGCTCGCCCCGAACTGCGTCTACAGCGTCACGAACCCGGCCGTCGCCGGCGTCGACGCCCTGCCGCAAATCACCGGTAACGTCACCCTGCTCGGTGGTCCGTCCACGACGATCCAGCGTGCCCCGGCCGCGACCACCGACTTCCGCATCCTGGAGGTGGCCGCCGGCGGGGTGCTCTCCGTCCACGGGATCGCGCTGCTCAACGGCAGCGGCCCGGCGGCCGGCGGAGGCGCCATCCTCGACAACGGCGTCCTGGAACTGGACCGGACCACGCTCGCCGGCAGCACCGCGCCCAACGGCGGCGCCATCTCGATCGGCGCCGCGGCCCACGCGGTGATCACGCGCTCGCTCATCCGGCTGAACTCCACGTCCGGCAGCGGCGGCGGCATCATCAACCTGGGCGTGCTGACGCTGTCGGCGAGCCGCGTGACCGCGAACACGGCCGGTGTCGACGGCGGCGGCATCGACACGATCGCCGGCGGAACGACCCGCGTGCTCCACACCACCATCGACCGCGACATCGCCGGCGGCGACGGCGGAGGCGTGGTCAACGCCGGGACGACGACGCTGGACCACACCTTGATCGTCTCGAACCAGGCAGGCGTCGCCGGGGGCGGCGGCGGGGTCTTCGACTTCCCGGGCGGTACGGTCACGGCCCGGCGTTCGATCATCCGCGCGAACGTCCCGAACAACTGCGTGCCGCTGGGAAGCATCCCGGGCTGCACCGGCTGACGACGATCACCTGGGCGGTGCGGCACGGCCGCGGCCCTCGTGTGCGCGACGGCCGCCTCCGGCACGTACGGAGGCGGCCGTCGCCGTCCCGTGCGGCGCCACCACGGATATCCCCTAGCCGGCCTGCCAGGCGTACTGGTGTTCGGGGCGGCCGGTGGTGCCGTACCGCAGGGTCACGCGGACGCGGCCCGACTGGGCGAGGGAGGCGAGGTAGCGCTGGGCGGTGGCGCGGGAGATGCCGACGTCCTCGGCGATCTCGGCGGCCGAGCGGGGCTCGCCGGCCGTGCGCAGGGCCTCGGTGACGAGGCGTACGGTCACCGGGGACTGGCCCTTGGCGACGCGCGGCTCTCCGCGCGGTGCGGCGCGCAGGGCGCGTACGGCGCGGTCCACCTCGTCCTGGGTGAGCTGCCCCGAGGTGTCGAGGCGTTGCCGGAAGCGCGCGTACGCCTGGAGGCGTTCGCCCAGCTCACGTGCCGTGAACGGCTTGATCAGGTAGTGCAGCGCGCCCTGGGACAGGCGCGGTGCGCACGGACGCGGGGTCGGTCGCGGCGGTCAGCCATGATCACGTCGGCGGTCAGGTCGCGGCAGCAGGGTCAGGCCCGACTCGTCGGGCAGGTAGACGTCGAGCAGCACCAGGTCCGGCGCAGGCCGCCTGACGCGGCCGCGCGTCGGCGGCGGTGTGCGCCCGGCCGGCGACACGCGAAGCCCCGGCACCTGCTCGACGAACCCGGCATGCACCTGCGGCCACCCGGAAGTCGTCGTCCACGACCAGCACGTCGATCATCCATCCTCCGTCAGCACCTCCGGGAGCCGTGCGACGAACACGGCGCCGTTGTCGTCGGTTGCCGGGGTCGGCGAGCCGGACGTCGCCGCCCCGTGCGCGGGCGGCCTGCCGTGCCAGCGCCAGGCCGAGGCCGCGCCGGGCGGCCCGTCCCGGTCCTGGTGGACACGCCTTCGTGGAAGATGGACTCGCGCAGGTCGTCGGGCACGCCCTCGCCCGACTGTCGGACGACCGGACACGTGCAGGTGCCGCGGCGTCGGCGAGCAGGTCCAGCTCGACCCGCGCGGGCCTGCGCGAGCCCGAGCCGCGCGGCCTCCAGGGCGTTGTCGACCAGGTTGCCGAGCACGGTCGTCGACGTCCAGCGGGGCGGTCGACCCGGCCCGGCACCCAGGTCGTCGTCGGCGATCTCCAGCGCCACGCCCTTCTCCGCGGCCCGGCCGATCTTCGCGGCCAGGAACGCCGGCAGGTACGGGTCCGGCACCGTGCCGGGCGGGTCCTCGGCGGGCGGCCGGCGACCTCGGCCAGCGCCTGGAGGTACTCGACGGCCTCGTCGTGGTGCCCGAGCTGGAGCAGGCCCGACAGCGTGTGCAGCCGGTTGGCGAACTCGTGCCGCTGGGCGCGCAGCGCGTCGGACAGCGCGCGCACGGCGTCGAGCTCCGTGCGTCAGCGACTCCACGTCGGTGCGGTCGCGCAGGGTGAGCACGGTGCCCAGGAGCCGGCCGGCGTCCGGCGCACCTCCCGGCGGTTCACCACCAGCACGCGGTCGCCCGACGACGGCGAAGAGGTTGTCGACGCGGCGTCCTCGCCGTCGAGGACCGCGCGCAGCCGCCCGGCGACCGGCAGGTCCGAGACCGGCGTACGGCGGGCCGGCGTCGGTGTCCAGCAGCCTGGCCGCCTCCGTCGTTGCAGACGGTCACCCGGCCGTCGGCGTCGACGGCGAGCACGCCTTCGTCGATCCCGTGCAGCACGGCCTCGCGCTCCTGGACCAGCTCGGCCAGCTCGTAGCGGTTCGAGGCCGAGGGTCTGGCGCTTCAGCCGGCGCCCGATCGCGGCCGAGGCGAGGGCGCCGAGCAGGACGGCGCCGGAGGCCAGGGCGGCGGCGACCGCGAGCGTACGGTGGACGCGCCGGTCGATCTCGCGGGCGTCGAACCCGACGCTGACCTCGCCGACGAGGTTGCCGACGTGATCGTGCAGCGGCACCTTGCCGCGTGCGGAGAGCCCGAGCGTGCCCCGCTCGACCACGCATGACCTCGCGGCCGGCCAGCGCGGCGGAGGGGTCGGTGCTGACCATCTTGCCGATCAGGTCCCGGTTGGGGTGGGCGAGCCGGATGCCCGTGTCGGTCGGTGACGACGACGAAGAGCGCGCCGGTGGCGTGGCGGATCGCCTCGGCCCGGTCCTGGACGACGCCGTTCGGATCACCGCCGGCGACGGCGTCGCCGATGACGGGGTCGGCGGCCACGGACCGCGCGAGGGCCAGGGCGCGGGTGCGCGTACTGGTCGGTGGAGCTCGCCGCGCTGCACCCAGGCGGCCAGGCCGAACCCGGCCACGGCGACCAGCACCACGACGCCGATCTGCAGCAGCAGCACCTGCGTGGGCGAAACGGATTCGGCGGGCCCGGCGCATGACCTCGCCACGGTAACCCAGCCGCCGCCCCGCCGGAACCATGCCCTGGCCTGGGCACAGCCCGTGAGCTAAATGCGCAAAACAACGGCTTATCCCTAAAACCCTTAGAAAAGCGGCTTAGGACCACATCGCTGCGCAAGGGTTAACCGGCGGACAACACGTACGTAACCTCAGGCGCCATGCCGACGCAGGAGCAAGCCACGACGATGCCCGCGATCGAACTTCGCGGCGCAACCAAGCGCTTCCGCGCGTCGTCGGGCGGCGTCCACACGGCCGTTCGTGACCTCGACCTGACGTCGAGCCCGGCGAGTTCGTCGCCGTCGTCGGCCCCACCGGCTGCGGCAAGTCGACCACGCTCTCGCTGGTCTCCGGGCTGCGAGCCGCCGTCGGCGGGCGAGGTGCTGGTCGACGGCGAGAACGGTGACCGGCATTCCCGACGGCGTCGGCTACATGTTCCAGACCGACGCCGTGCTGCCGTGGCGGTCCGTGCTGGACAACGTCGCGGCCGGCCCGCGCTACCGCGGGGCGACGAAGGCCGAGGCCCGCGCGAAGGCCGGGACTGGGTCGACCGGGTCGGGCTCGGCGGGTTCGAGGACTACTACCCGCACCAGCTCTCCGGCGGCATGCGCAAGCGCGTCGCGCTCGCCCAGACGCTCGTCAACGAGCCGTCGATCCTGCTCATGGACGAGCCGTTCTCCGCGCTCGACGTGCAGACCCGCGGCCTCATGCAGGACGAGCTGCTGCGGCTGTGGTCGGGCAGCGAGGCCGCGGTGGTCTTCGTGACGCACGACCTGGAGGAGGCCATCGCGCTCGGCGGACCGCGTCGTCGTCATGACCGCGGGCCCGGCGACCGTGAAGGGCTCGTTCGACGTGCCGCTGGAGCGGCCGCGCGACGTCGAGGAGATGCGCCTGACCCCGGAGTTCCTCGAGCATCTACCGGGAGATCTGGGAGTCGCTGCGCGACGAGGTCGAGATCGCACGCGAGAAGGAGCTGCCGGCAATGCCGCATGAGACGTCGACGGCCACGGTCCGACGAGCCGGCTGGAGCGCGATCGCCGCAGGCCCGTCACGGCCGCGCGCCGCGCAGGCTTCGCCGGCGATGCAACGTCGTCCGTGTCGCTGCTGGTCGTCGGCGTGGCTCGGCAGCTGGGAGCTGGCCGCGACCTACTGGATCGACCCGTTCTTCTACTCGAAGCCGATCGACGATCTGGCACCAGCTGGTCGAGTGGTTCACGACCGGCACCGCACAGGGCTCGATCTGGACGCAGATCGCGGTACACGCTGGAGGAGGCCGTCGCTCGGGTTCGTGCATCGGCGCGCTCGCCGGCGTGGTGCTCGGCATCATCCTCGGCCGCAGCCGGTTCCTGTCCGACGTGCTGCGCGCCGTTCATCAAGGCCGCCAACGCCATGCCCCGCATCGTGCTGGCGGCGCTGTTCGTCATCTGGTTCGGCCTCGGGCATGTCCTCCAAGATCGCGACGGCGTTCGTGCTGGTGTTCTTCGCGGTGTTCTTCAACGCCTTCCAGGGCGCCCGCGAGGTCGACCGGAACCTGGTCGACAACGCCCGCATCCTCGGCGCGAGCCGCGTTCCAGGTGCTGCAGCACGATCGTCGTGCCGAGCGCGACGTCGTGGATCCTCGCCTCGCTGCACTCGGCGTTCGGCTTCGCCCTCATCGGCGCGGTCGTCGGCGAGTACACCGGCGCCGACAAGGGCCTCGGCCTGCTGATCAACCACGCCCAGGGCACCTTCGACTCCGCCGGCATCTACGCCGGGATGATCATCATCACCGTGCTCGCGCTGCTCGCCGAGTGGCTGCTCGACCATCCTGGAACGCCGCCTGCTGCGGTGGCGGCCCCCCGCCTCCAGCGTCCGAAGCCCAGATCTGACCCCTCAGAGGAGACCCCCATGCGTACCAAGTTCGTCGCCGCTGGTCGCCGCGCTGGCCGTGACCGCGCCTGGCCCTGACGCGCCTGCCGCGACTCCCGCACGTCCTCCTCGGCGCGGCGGGACGGACGCCGACAACGTCAAGATCATGGTCGGCGGCATCGACAAGGTCATCTACCTGCCCGCCAAGCTCACCGAGCAGCTCGGCTACTTCAAGGAGCAGGGCCTGAACGTCAAGCTGCTCACCGAGCCGGCCGGCGCGACAGGCGGAGAACGTCGCTGATCGCCGGCGACGTCGCAGGGCGTCGTCGGCTTCTACGACCACACCGTCGACCTGCAGACCAAGGACAAGTGCCTGGAGAGCGTCGTCCAGCTCGCCGACGTGCCGGGCGAGGCCGAGGTGGTCGCCGCCGGCAAGGCCGGCCAGATCACGTCGCCCGCGGACTTCAAGGGCACGAAGCTCGGCGTCACCAGCCCGGGCTCGTCGACCGACTTCCTCACCCAGTACCTGGCGACCAAGCAGGACGTCGAAGCACGACGGAGTACACGACGGTGAAGGCCGGCGCCGGGCCAGACGTTCATCGCCGCGCTGAACAACGGCGGCATCGACGCGGGCATGACCACCGACCCGACCATCGCGCAGCTGGACGAAGACCGGCAAGGGCAAGGTGCTGCTCGACATGCGCACCGAGGCCGGCACCAAGGCCGCGCTCGGCGGGCTGTACCCGTCCAGCTCGCTCTACATGGGCTGCGAGTACGTGAAGCCGCACGCCGGACACGGTGCAGAAGCTGGCGAACGCGTATGGTCAAGACCCTCGAAGTGGATCACGACGCACACGCCGGCCGAGATCGCCGCGAAGATGCCGGCCGACTACGCGGGCGGCGACCCGGAGCTGTACGTGAAGGCGGTCGGCGACAGCATCGGCATGTTCAACGCCGACGGCATGATGCCGGCCGAGGGCGCGCAGAACGTCCTCAACGTGCTGGTCGCAGTTCTCCCCGAACGTCAAGCGCGAAGAAGGACACGATCGACCTGTCGCAAGACGTACACCACGGAGTTCGCCTCCAAGGCTCCGAAGTCCTGACCGAAGCCCGGCGGGCCCCGGATGATCCTCTCCGGGGTCCGTCGTCAGCCGCCGTCCGCGCGGGTGTGCGCGATGCCCTCGCGGTAGCCGGTGAACGAGGGCTTCCAGCCCAGTTCCTTCTTCGCCTTGGCCGTGGACAGCCGCATGGCGGTCCGGGTCATGAGGGTGCCGGCGTACGGGGCGAGCGTGCGCAGCAGGCCGCCGGGCACGGTGAACGGCTTGGGCGCGTCGTACGCCCTCGCCAGCTCGCCGAAGACGTCGGCCCAGGTCGCCGCCTCGTCATCGCAGATGTTGTAGGCCTGGCCGCCCTCGCCGTGCTCCAGCGCGAGCACCGTCGACGAGGCGGCGTCCTCCACATAGGTCCAGGGCGTGACGCCGCCCTTGGCGAGCGGCAGGCGGCGCTTGCGCAGCGCGCCGACCAGGTCGCCGATCGCGCCGGGCCCGTACAGCCCGCCGTAGCGCAGCGAGATGCCGTCGATGCCGTCGGCGGCGAAGATCTGGTCCTCGGCCGACCGCATCGCGGCGACGGTCGCCTCGAACGGCCCGCCGATGCCGAACGGCGCGTCCTCGGTGAGCGGCGCGGTGCCGTGGTCGCGGTAGCCGTAGCCGCCGTAGAAGGACTGGCTGACGAAGACCGTCGCGCCCGTCGCCCGCGCGACGGCGAGCAGGTTGGCCGTGCCCTCGGCGCGCAGCGCGTTCGTGGCGGCCATCATGCCCTCACGCGTCGGCGGCTTCTTCAGCGCGGTGAGCTGGTGCACGATCGCGTCGAACCGCAGGCCGTCGACGGCCCCGAGCAGGGTCGTGCGGTCCATGGCGTCGGCGACCACGGCCGTCGCGCCGGGAATGGGGCGTTGGCTTCGGCTGAGGGCGAAGACGCGGTGCCCCTCCTCGGCCAGCATGCGTACGAGGGGGCGTCCGACGACGCCTGTCGCTCCGGCGATGAGAACTCTCATGTGCTCTCTCCTTGTCTCTCGCCCCTGAAGACGGGAGGCAAGGAGAGAACGTGACAGTGATCCAGGTCACATGTCGACGGCGAGGTACTTGACCTCCTGGAAGTCCTCGATGCCCTCGTAGCCGCCCTCGCGGCCGATCCCCGACTCCTTGACCCCGCCGAAGGGCGCCGCCGGGTTGGACACCAGGCCGCGGTTGATGCCGACCATGCCGGTCTCCAGGGCGTCGCCGACGCGGAGCGCGCGCTTGAGGTCACGGGTGTAGGCGTACGCGACGAGGCCGGCGTCCGTGTCGTTCGCCGCGGTGATCATGGACTCCTCGTCGGGGAACGCCGCGATCGGCGCCACCGGCGCGAAGATCTCCTCGCGCATGATCCGCGCGTCGGACGGCACCCCGCTGAGCACGGTCGGCGGGTAGAAGAAGCCGTCGCCCTCGGGCGCCTTGCCGCCGACGCGTACGGTCGCGCCGCGCTCCACGGCCTCCGCGACGAGCCCGGACACGCGGGTGCGCGCGCGGTCGTCGATCAGCGGCCCGACCTTGGTGTCCGGGTCGAGCCCGGGGCCGATGCGCAGCGAGCCGAGGCGCTCGGCGAGGCCGGCGGCGAACTCCTCCGCGACCGCCTCGTGCACGATGAAACGGTTGGCGGCGACGCACGACTCGCCCGTGTTGCGCATCTTGGCGACCACCGCGCCGTCGAGGGCGGCGTCGAGGTCGGCGTCGTCGAAGACCAGGAACGGAGCGTTGCCGCCCAGCTCCATCGTCGTGCGGAGCACCGTGCCCGCGGCCTGTTCGAGGAGCTTCTTGCCGACCGGCGTGGAACCGGTGAACGACAGCACGCGCAGCCGCCCGTCGGCGATCAGGGCGTTCGTGACCTCGGGGGCGCGGTTGGTGGGCAGCACGCTCAGCACGCCGTCGGGCACGCCCGCGTCGGCCAGCAGCCGCGCCAGCGCCAGCGCCGACAGCGGCGACGCCTCGGCCGGCTTGAGGATGATCGTGCAGCCCGCGGCCAGGGCCGGGCCGACCTTGCGGGTGACCATGGACAGCGGGAAGTTCCAGGGCGTGACGAGGTACGCCGGGCCGACGGCCTGCCGCGTCGTCATGATGCGGTAGTCGCCGCCGGGCGCCAGCCGGTAGTCGCCCTCGACGCGCACCGCCTGCTCGGAGAACCACCGCAGGAACTCAGCGCCGTACGTCACCTCGCCCAGCGACTCGGCCAGCGGGCGGCCGATCTCCAGCGTGGTCAGCCGGGCCAGCTCGTCGGCGCGCTCGTGCATCAGCTCGTACGCGCGGCGGAGGATCTCCGACCGCTCGCGCGGCGCCGTCGCCGCCCAGGAGGCCTGCGCCTTGGCCGCGGCGTCGAGCGCGCGGACGGCGTCACCCGCCCCGGCGTCCGCGACCTGCGCGAACACCTTCCCGGTCGAGGGGTCAACGACGTCGAAGGACGCCTCCGGCCGCTCCCACGCTCCGCCGATGAACATCCCGTCCTGCATGATCACTCCCGACCTTCCGGATGCTTCCACTCGTAATGAACGCTATCCCGAGGCCTATCGCTACCCGTCACCTGCCCGTTCAGTCGAGATCGACGACCAGGCCTTCGGTGACGACGTCGAGGTCGCCCATATAGGCCTTGCGCGCCGCCTCCAGGGACGGCTCGGGAGCGAGGCCGGGCCACAGGTGGGTGAGCAGGAGGCGGCCGGCGCCCGCACGCGCGGCGGTCTCGCCCGCCTGGCGCGCGCTGGAGAGGTACGGGCGGTCCTCGTACGGGACGTGGTCGGTGTAGGTGGCCTCGGCGAGGAACACGTCGGCGTCGCGCGCCAGGTCGGCCAGCTCGGGGCAGGGCCCCGTGTCACCGGTGTAGGCGAGCACGCGCCCGCCGCCCGCGACGCGCAGGCCCGCGTTGGGCACGAAGTGCGGCAGCGACCACGTGTCGACCGCGAACGGCCCGACCTCGAACCGCTCCCCCGCCTCGAAGGCACGCAGGTCGAAGGCGTCGTCGAGCATGCCGGGCCGGTCGAGGGACAGGACACGGTCGAGCGCGCCCGGCAGCGTGTACACCGGCAGCGGAGGCGGCGGCGCCGCCGTCAGCGCGCGGGCGCGGAGCAGCGGGTTGAGGTCGGCGCAGTGGTCGGGATGGCCGTGGCTGACCAGCACGGCGTCGACCTGGTCGGCCGCCACGTGTTCCAGCAGGCGCGGCAGCGTGGCGTATCCCGGGTCGATCAGCAGCCGGAACCCGGCGTCCTCGACCAGGTAGCCGCTGCACGCCTTCCCGGCCGCCGGCCAGGCCCCGCAACTGCCGAGCACGGTCATCCGCATCGCGCACCACTCCCCCTGGAGATCGCGCACATGCTATCGGCGGCCACTGACGGTGACCGGAACCTCAGGCTCGACATCCGCCGCGTCGCGGCGTGACCGTGACGGTAGGGTCGCCGTTCGGACGCGTTGTGAGGAGAAGGCTGAGTGCTGGTCGACGAGACACCGTTGCCGGAGGGGCTGGACTCCCGGCTCCGCGAGCAGTTCGGGTTCCTGGTGGAGATCGACCGGCTGAAGACGGTGATGCGACAGTCGCCGCTCGCGGCGGCCGACCGCCGCGAGAACGACGCCGAGCACTCGTGGCACCTCGCGATGATGGTGATCCTCCTCGCGGAGTACTCCGACCGGCCCATCGACGTCGGCCACACCGTGCGGCTGGTACTGGTCCACGACCTGGTGGAGATCTACGCGGGCGACACGCCCCTGTACGACGACGTGGCGGGCGCGGACCAGCGCGAGCGCGAGGTGGAGGCGGCCGGCAGGCTCTTCGGCCTGCTGCCCGACGGCCAGGCCGGTCAGCTACGGGCGCTGTGGGACGAGTTCGAGGCGCGCGAGACCGCCGAGGCACGCTTCGCCAAGGCGATGGACCGCCTCCAGCCGCTCCTGCTCAACTGGATGGCACGCGGCGGCACCTGGAAGACGCCAGGCGTCACCGCCGACGACGTACGGGCCCGCAAAGCGGTCATCGGCGACGCCTCAGCCCCGTTGTGGCAGGCCGCACGCCAGATCATCGACGAGGGCGAGGCCCGCGGCTGGGCGCGCGGTTCCTAGACGAGTCCGTCCAGATGACGGCGTGCGCTGAGTAGGCCCGGGGCGCGGTGCCGGGATTACTCCCGGTCCGTTTCCCCGGACCTCTCGCCGAACCCGCCGTGCGCCTTTCAACGCAACGGGCTCTCCACGGGATCTGCCGTTCAGGCGTGGTTGGGGATCCGGGGTTGGGGATGCGGCTGCTGCGCCAGCGGTATCGGGTGACCGGGACGCCGGCGATGTTGAAAGCTCGATCCCGTCCGCAGCGATCGGCCGCCATGACCCTGATGGCGTGACGAGCCAGCGGCGGACGTCCTTCCAGTTCCAGCGATGCCGGACCATCATCATCGTGATCAGCCTGCGCCAGGTGAACTGGGCGAGATGATCGAAGACGCGTTTGGCGACGGCGTGCTTGAATTAGTTGGACCATCCGCGCATGATCAGATTGAGTCTACTCAGCACCGGATCCCAGATCCTGTTGCGACTTCCTGGGTGGGCACGGATTTTGGCCTTCATGTTCGTCTGCTGGGACCGGGTGGCTTCGGGCGCTCAGGGCCTCGGCCGTGGACGAGTGAATGCCGCCCTGGCCGGTGAGCAGCCGTACTGCGTCGGGGATCTCATGGACCTGGGCGTTGATCTGGGTTTTCGCATGGCCGAAGGCGTGCGCCACCTGTACTTGGTAGGGATACCGGTCGTCGGCGCTTCGGTCGATTGTGCCAACTTGGTCGTCGGCCAGGAAAAACGTGATCTCTTGGTCTTCGTCATCGACGTCGACGAGTGCGCGCACGTCCAGGGCGTTCGTTAGGGCTTGGGCGGCCTGGCCGACGTTGTACGTCTCGACGGGGCCGGTTCGGGCCCGCAACGCCGTGGCGACGTCGACGGACATGGTCGTGTCGCCGGCGCGCAGCCGTAGGGCGTCGGGCACCTCGGACAACACCGCGTCGGTCTGGAGAGGCTTGTCGTCCGCCTGCACGCGGTAGGGGTGCTGAGCGTCGGGGCCGTGGGTGATGGTGCCGATTTGGCCGTCGTGGAGAGTGAAGGCGACCACGCGAGCCGACAATCAGAAGGTCGATTTACGCCTAGGGTTCCAAAATGGGACATGGCGGGTTTCCATCATTTCAAGCAACGCATCAACTCCGTTTACGACGGCGAATTCTACTTCATCCAAAAATACTGGGATGACCATAAGAAACTCAACATGGCTTCCATCATCAAGTGAAATTGGCGCCGGCATGCCATCCAAAGGCTCGATCACAATGAATCCAGCTAGCCCGGTATCACCAAATCGATCCTGACGCGACCTGTAGACATGACCGCTGCCGATCTGCTCTCCGGCGAGGCGCGAGTGGGCCCCCAGCATCGCCAACGGACTGGCCAGGTCGTCAGCCTCGGGAAGTAGGCCGAGAAAGAATTCCTGTCGATGCGATGCTTCAACCCCAGGACAAGGGAACGTACTCACACCAAGCGTAGCATATAGATTCACGTCCCCCGTAGATCTTCTTCTAGACCATTTTAGAACGCCAATATTGATGTCACCCTTCTTAAATTCCGCCTCCCGAGATGGATCGCCCCATTGAGATAGATAATACGATCGCACGTCTTCGAATTTAGTCATGGCATTCCTCCATACGGCCACCAGACACCAGTCGGCCATCCGGAAGGCCACCATTTACCTGGCCCGTCTCCAAGCGGCTTATCCTGCTTACTTGAGTTGCACGGTTTACAGGCTCCAGTGGTGTTATTTGGCTCGTTGACACGAGCTGACCTTACATCTCTACTGTTAAGCCACCCGCCAGAATCCCAGTCGGCTTTCTGCGGGCTTACATGCTCGAACTCAACAGACGGGCTGGAACCGCAGTACGGACATGTCGGCGCTTTTCCAATCGCAGTGGAACGGACAGATACAGTCGGCCTCTTGTATGCCTTTCGAGCGTACGGCGGCGTTAGATCCTCGGGACAGTTGTGCACCAGGACCGGCGTGGCCCCTGCGAGCACATAGTAGGTGTGGAGGTGGGCAATGGTGAGGTTGCGCGCTTGCTGGTAGGCGCCGGATCGTTGAATTTGTCGAACTTTGAGCGTCTTGCCGCCGGGAGCGGATAGGCGGTCCCCGATGGTCAGGTCGGTGGCGTTGGTCCAGGTGCGTGTATCCGGTGTCCAGAAGGGGTGCCCGGCCGTGGCGACGATGACGTTCGGGTGTTTTCCGATTGTTTGAGCGGTGGTGATGCTGACGAGATTCTTGTGCCCGACGCCGATGATGGTAGCGACGACGGGTTCGGCGCGTGTCCGGCCGGTTTTCGGTTCGCCGGCCAGGACCTTATCGCCGACTTTGATCTTCTCGATCGGCTTGGCTCTTCCGTTGGCCAAGCGGACCGTCGTGCCGGGAACGAAGCTGTTGGCCCGACATACGTCGGCCAGTGCCCTCTCGGCACCCTTGATTTCGTCGCCGACCTTGAAGATGTCTTTGATCGCTTTGGTGACGGTGCCGACGATCCTGCCGACGGCGCCGACGAGTTTGGCGGCTTTGGCCCATTTCCATGGCGCCCCGTAGCGGGATGCGATCTTGCCGAGTACGCCGCCGGCGAAGCTGAGCATGACGTTCAGCGCGGTCTCGCCGCAGGCGCCGAGGTCGCCGTGGGCGAAGCAGTCGATGCCGGCGGTGATGCCCAGTTCGTCCGCGGCGATCTTGACCAGGGCGCCGACCGCGTTCGCGAGCTTGCGCTTGAGTTCGATCTTCTTCTGTTGTGCGGCCCACAGGCGCTGGGCTGCGGCGGCCTGGGCGGCGCGGCGGCGGGCGGCTTCGGCTGCCGCCGAACCCTGACCTTCGTGGTAGTAGCTGTCGCCGTAGTAAGTGCCGCGCCACAGGGTCCAGGACGGTTCGTAGTGCTTGATGTTGCAAGCCCAGTCACGCCTGAACTGCGGTTACGTAGCCGTCTGGGGCCTTCGGCACGCCCCTCCCCGAACGAAGGTTCGGCCACTTGACCAAATAGTTAACATGATCTCCCAGAAGTGAGATATGCCACGTTGCAGCAAGAAGCAATCACGTGTAGCCGCCACCTCACAAGCGAGCGAAGGATATGAACAGTAGAGGTGACGGCCGTCTTCATTCACCTACCGAAGGTCCCGACGCCCCGAACGTTCCGCAGAGGCGACTAGTTTCGCGGGGCGAGAGCACACCGAGCGCGGTCCGCGCTTAGTGTTGATCGCGCTGACACAACCGTGGTTGCTCAGTGGTTGCTCGCATGCCGCGCTACACGCCACCATCCAACGGCACCAACCGAGAGCTGAAACGGTCGAACCTAGACCAACTGCCATAGCTCGGCACTGAGCACGACGCCCTGACACGACAGCCGCTGACTCTTAATCTGCGGGTTCGGGGTTCAAGTCCCTGGCGGCGCACCCTGTGTGACCTGGGCGTTCTTAGATCATCTAAGAACGCCCAGTCTGCGTTTTGGGGCAGTTTGGACAGCGTGGTTGCTCCATGTCTGCTCGGATGCGGTGATCTTGCTGGAACACCGTCTACAGCGGGGTTCGGGCGGCGACGAATCCAGCTACTGCGCGTGATGATGGCGTGGCTGGAACCGAGCCTCAAAACGATCACGAGTACCGGGCCGTGACGGTTTATCAGCGATCAGCGATCAGCGACGGAACCGGTATCTCGCGCGATCACTCACACCGCCCGCGGGAGGATCAAGAAGGACCTGCACGCCAGCTGCTCGACACGCTCATCCACGTCGAGTTGTGCCGGCAGCAGCGTGCTTAGGCAAAACGTAGGCACACCATCGACTCCGCAACCTACCGACCGACTGCCTACAACCCGCCCGTTCTCGTCTTGAGGTTCCCCCCGATGCACGGACACCTTGATGTTGCCCCCGTTTGGCGGGCATGGATGTTGAGAGAGATAGGGTTCGGCGATCTTGTGAAGGAGATCGTTCTGGTGCCCAAGCCCTATCCGCCGGAGTTTCGTCGGCGTGCCCTTGATCTGCTGGAGTTGGGACGATCGGTGCGGGAGGTGGCCGCGTCACTGGGCATCGCGGAGTCGTGCCTGCACCGCTGGAAACGGCGGGACCTAACCGACCGTGGCCTGAGGGCACCCAGCCCAGCAGAGGCCGAGTCCGTTGTCTTGGCCCAGGCCCGGGCACGGATCGCCGAGCTGGAGAACGAGATCAAGATTCTGCGCAAGGCCGCCGCTGCGGTCGAGCAGGTGGTGCCCCCAAAAGCCCGCTTCGCCCTGGTGGCGGAGCTGGCCGTTGAGGGCGTCCCGGTCAAGCAGGCCTGTCTCGCGCTCGGAGTGTCCCGGTCAGGCTTCTACGACGCCCGTACTCGCCCGCCCTCGGCGCGCGTGATCCGCCAGGCGTGGCTGAGCGATCAGATCACCGCCATCCATCAGGCATCGCGACAGACCTATGGATCGCCTCGAGTGCGCGCCGAGCTCGTCCAGAGCCAAGGCGTGGCCGTATCACGCAAGACGGTGGCGGTGCTGATGCGGCGAGCCGGCCTTGTAGGGCTGCCCCCGCGTCGCCGGGCGAAGCGGGTCCCCGCATCGGTGACGGTCACCGACCTGGTGAAACGTAACTTCCACCGTGAAGGACCGAACCAGCTGTGGGTTACCGACATCACCGAGCACCCCACCCGGGAGGGCAAGCTCTACTGCTGCGTGGTCCTGGACGCCTTCTCCCGAAGGGTGGTCGGCTGGGCCATCGATTCGCGGCAACGGGCCGATCTTGCCACCTCGGCGCTGGGCATGGCGATCGATTCCCGCGGCGCCGCCGGACAGATCCCTGATGGGATCATCCACGCAGACCACGGCACCCAATTCACCTCATGGACCTTCACTGAACGCGCACGGCGCGCAGGGCTGCTCCCCTCCCTGGGAACCGTCGGCGACCCGTACGACAACGCCGTGGCCGAGCCCTTCTGGGCACGTATGCAGACCGAGCTACTCGACCGGCAACGCTGGAGAACTCGCGTCGAACTCGCCAGCGCGATCTTCGAGTACATCGAAGGGTTCTACAACCGCCACCGACGCCACTCCGCCCTGAAATACATGAGCCCGATACAGTTCGAAACCGCCCACCCGTCGAGCCCGATCTCCTCACCCACGAGTCCGTGAAACGGGGGCAACATCAAGGAGTCCGTGCAACGGGGGGAAGCTCAGACCTCATCAGGGCATCGCGAACGCCCGCTTCATTCGCTGCCTCCACCGATCACCAATCCTGACCGAATCACTCGCCTGAACGTGCTACGACGTCAACGCCTGGGCGGAATCCTCAACGAGTACGAGCATGCCGCTTGACCTGCATGGATGAGGTTTTCGGCATGAACAGGTTTGGACTAGCAACGTGCCGCGACCTTCGTCGTACGCGACACTCCCCGCACCAGCCCTGGCATCTCGATGGGTCATTCCGCGATTTAGCATTCAGACCTACAGGGCGACAGGAAGAAGAACGGCGGCTTCCCGAACCAGTTCAGTGAGTCCTCGTTTGCTTATTGACGTTCCCGCCACGGACTTCTCAATCAAGCTCCGCAAGAAAGCTAGCGCCGACACCAATACCGGATCTCCAAGAGCCCGCTTCTCCCAATAGTTATACCCATGAAGCCGAATTACTTCCACATCTCGAATTTGCATTGATGCCAAAAGAGGCTCAAGCGGATATTCGATCCAGATCGACTTAAAGTCAGCATCCAACGATGCTGCAGCGAGCCCTGCGTCTGCGCAAATAAGAGCGTCCTGAACATATGTGCTCCAAGGCGCATCAAGGTCATCGCCGTGCGGAAGCCCAGCCATGAGCTGTGCCCTTAGATCACCATATTCTGCGGCGTCCATAGCTCCAGTTGCAAAGGCCTCGATCAGCTCTAGCATCGGAACAATGTCCGGAATATGATGCGTCATTTCCGTTCGCTGCTTCGCCTCCGATAGCAACGGCGCTAGCGCTCGACCACATACGCCGAATACAGCCGCTTTGCCGCGCAATCCCGAACGGTCGAGCAATTTGGCGATCTCGCGAATCTCGAAATTTAGATCGTCGGTCTGCGCTGTCATCCGTGCTCGATTCCAAGGTCATCCAGTTGCCCCGCACAGTTGTGCTCCTCGAGGCCACAAGGCGTCCGGGCGTCCGTGCCGACTCGCCGGAGCGGCCACAGCGAGCCATTATTGTCAGACAGTAGATTCTCCTCGGCATGCTGGTCGGCAAGACTGGGAACACGCCGGATTCCCAGACTATCCGCCATCTCTCTCTGCCCTGCATCGAAACCGTTACTCGATCCCGCGGTCAGGTTACCCGTCTCGTCCTGCCCAACAGCGACAGTCCGTTGATTGATCGCAGCCGGGTGATCTCCAGCCTCACGAATCTGCTTCGCCATGGCCTTCAGCTCGTCAACACCACAGTTGTGGACGAGGACGGATGTCTCTCCCGCTTCCACATAGTAGGTGTGGAGCTGCGTGACAGTCAGGTTGCGAGCCTGCTGGTAGGCGCTGTAGCGGTGGATCTGTAGAACCTTGAGAGTTCCACCGTCAAGGGTCGACAGACGATCGCCTGGCGCAAGGTCCGTCGCGTTGGTCCAGGTCCGCGTATTCGGTGTCCAGAAGGGGTGGCCAGCAGTAGCGACGATCACACCTGAGTGTTTGCCGCTCGCTTTATCTACAGTGACCTTGACGAGGTCCTTATGGCCGACGCCGACGATGGTTGCCGTTACGGGCTCGGCGTGTGTTCGGCCTGTCTTGGGGTCGCCGGCCAGGACCTTGTCGCCGACTTTGATCTTCTCGATCGGTTTGGCCTTGCCGTTGGCCAGGCGGATCTTCGTATCGGGTATGAAGCTGTTACACGTCTCAGCGACCGCCTTCACGGCTCGCTCGGCATCTCTGATCTCGGTGCCGACTTTGAAGATGTCTTTGATCGCTTTGGTGACGGTGCCGACGATCCTGCCGACGGCGCCGACGAGTTTGGCGGCTTTGGCCCATTTCCATGGCGCCCCGTAGCGGGATGCGATCTTGCCGAGTACGCCGCCGGCGAAGCTGAGCATGACGTTCAGCGCGGTCTCGCCGCAGGCGCCGAGGTCGCCGTGGGCGAAGCAGTCGATGCCGGCGGTGATGCCCAGTTCGTCCGCGGCGATCTTGACCAGGGCGCCGACCGCGTTCGCGAGCTTGCGCTTGAGTTCGATCTTCTTCTGTTGTGCGGCCCACAGGCGCTGGGCTGCGGCGGCCTGGGCGGCGCGGCGGCGGGCGGCTTCGGCTGCCGCCGAACCCTGACCTTCGTGGTAGTAGCTGTCGCCGTAGTAAGTGCCGTGCCACGGAGTCCAGGACGGTTCGTAGTGCTTGATGTTGCCGACCGTCCAGCCCGCGCATGAGGCAGAGCTGCCGTGGCTGCACTCATCGACCATCTCGCCGCTGGGGTCAGAGTCGGTGGTGGGGTTGTCGTTGCTGTAGGAGTAGCCGTTCATCTGCTGCGGGTCACTGCTGTCGATCATGGGATCGACGGACAGGAACCGGCCGTTGTCGGCGTCGTACTCCCGAGCACCCAGTTGGGTCAGGCCGAGAGTGGCGTCCTTGGTTCCGCCGACGAAGCCGCGTTCGCCGGGGAAGGCCGTCGAGTCGGCACCGCGCTGGGCTCCGTACGGCGTGTAGTGCCGGTCGGTGACCTGGTTGGTCGTCTCGTCGATGGCCCGGGTCGCGGTGCCGTGCTGATCGTCGGCGAGGAACTGCACGCCCTTGGTGGTCCGGACGGCGACCGTGGCGTCCCCGAGTGTGTAGTAGCGGGTTCCGGCCACGCCTGTGCTGTCCAGGCGCAACTCCATGTCGCCCAGGTACAGGGTGGTGGCGCCGGGTTCACGGCGCAGCAGCCGGTCACCGTCGGCGTCGTAGACGAACGAGGTGGTGGCGCCGGCCTTGGTGGAGGTGGCGAGGTTCCCTTCGGCGTCCCAGGTGAAGGTCTCGTCGTCACCGCCGATGGTCTGGCGGGTGGTGTTGCCGGTCTCGTCGTAGCCGAACGAGTCGACACTGGTCCCGCCCGGGTCGCCGCCGGGGATCACCGGGCTGTCGGTGGTGACCGACTGCACAGCGTGCGGACGTGCGCCGCCCGCGGGCGGGTAGGTGTAGGTCTTGGTGGTGTCCTGGGCCGAGACGCCGGACAGGTCGTGATCGGTCTGGGTGGTGCGGTTGCCGGTCAGGTCATAGCCGTAGGACTGCCAGTACGGCGCCGGCCCGTTCTTGTCGATGGTGCTCGTACCGGGGTCGGCGGAGCAGTCGTCGTTGGCGGTCCAGGCGGTTGAGAGGCGCTGCAGGTAGTCATAACGGAAGCACTGGTTATCCGTGGCTTGGCCGCTGCCGGGCTGGTCGGTGACCTGCTTGACGTTCCCGGAGTCGTCGTAGTCGTACGTGCTGTTCTCGACCCGGAACGGCGCGGTCTTCTGCCGGTCGGTGACGACGTTCTTCAGGCGGTTGGTGCCGGTCTCATAGGTGTAGGTGCGCTGCACGTCCGCGCCGGTGGTCGTGCCCAGCAACTGGGTGGAGACGTTGCCGATCCCGTCGTAGCCGGTGTCGACGACATAGCTCGAGGTGCCCTTCAGAGTTTGGGGCCGGCCGAGCGCGTCGTAGCCGTAGCGCAGCTTCTCCTGTGCCAGCCCGCCCGCGGCCGGGAGGGTCATGCTCGCCATCGACCCGTCGTTGTTGTACGTCATCGACGTGTCGTACGTGGTGGCGAGAGCACCGTTGCCGTCCACGTCCGGGATCGTGACGCGCGTGCCGAGCGGCCGGTACGCGTTGTCGTAGCCGGTCACGTCGGTGCGGTACGCCTTGGCCGGGTCGCCGTCGGCGTACCGGATCGCGGTGACGGCCTGGCCGTAGACGTTCTGGGTCGTGCCGTCGGGTTTGGTGAGCGTGTCGTAGCGCCACTCGGCGAGTTTGGGGCCATCCGTCGCGTCGGCGTGTTCGGCGGTCTGGCGGCCGAGCACGTCGTAGTCGTAGAACAGCTTCTTGCCGCGTGCGTCCTCGCTGGAGGCCGTCTGGTCCAGGTCGGTGTAGGTGTACTTGGTCGTGCCCTTGTCCGGGTCGTCGACCTGGGTCTTGTGCCCGAGCAGGTCGTAGTGGGTGGTCCACACGTTGCCCGCCGGGTCGGTGACCGTGGTGGGCCGCTGCGCGCTGTCGTACCCGTACCGCGTCTCGTCGTAGACGCCACTCGCGGTGTCTCCGTGGTACTGGCGCAGCGCGGTGGTCTGGCCCTGCGCGTTGATGATCTTCGTGGTCGGTGTGGCGCCCTTGGGCGGGACGACGCTGACGCTGTCGCCGGTGTAGGAGGTGGTGGTGTGCCACTTCTCGACGCCGAGCTGCTTGAACGCCTCGACGGTCGGCCGGCCCTGCCCGTCGTACGTCGTCAAGGTCTGGCCTGGCACCGCGTTGTCGGCGGGCGTGTTCAGGGTGCCGGAGGGCGCGGTGCCGTCGAAGTACGGCGCGTTGGTCTTGAAGACCTGTCCGCTGGAGTTATAGAAGGTGTCGGAGATCATCCGGCCGCTGGTGCTGGCGGTCTTGGCAGGGGCCTGGGCCTCTACAGGCCGCAGCAGTCCGTCGAACAGCGCGTACGAGGTGGTGTAGGTGGAGCCGTCGGCGTTCAGCTCAGCGCTGGTCACCACGGCCGGCTTGTCCGTGGCCACGGTGTAGGTGAACTGGGCGTTCGGCGACATGGCGGTCGTACGGCCCGCCATCCACACCTTGGTGAGGCGGCCCAGCGGGTCGTACTGCTGCGACGTGGTCTTCTGGTTCGCGTCGGTTATCGCGGTCCGTGCCGCCCACGCCGGCTCGTACGTGGTCGTCTCGGCGTGCCCGGCCGGGTCGGTGACCACGGTCTGGTTGACCAGGCCGCCGCCGGTGACCTGGGTGTAGGCGGTGGTGGTCTTGTGGTCGGCCTTGCCGCCTTCGTAGGAGGCGATGACCCGGCCGTTGGAGTCATAGTCGGACTTGGTGTCGGTCTGCCAGTCCGCGCTGCCGCTGGTGAATCCGGTGAGCCGACGCGTCTCGGTCACGTCGCCCTTCGACGGGGTGTCACCGAGGCTCCCGCCGTCGAACAGGTTCTCCGTGCCGGAGATGACCTTGTCGTCGGGCAGTCCGGCGTCCTGGGCCGGGCAGGCGACCGAGGCGGTCAGCTCGCGGCTGACGTAGTTGAGCATGCCTGCGCCGTCGTTGCGCGCATAGGTCGTACGGGTGCAGGTGTCGTCGTCCGGAGTGGACAGGTCGCCGGCGTCTTCGGACTGCACGGTCAGGCCGTGGTCGTCGTACTGGGTCGAGGTCTGGGTACGTCGCCAGGTTCCGTTGCCGAGCAGCGTACGGGTGGCGGTCGTGCCCGAACGGACCATGGCAGCCGTCGCGGTGCCCCAGGACTTGACCCGTTTGGCGGTCGCCGCGCTCACCCATGGCGTGTTGACCATCGCGCTTTGGATCTGGCCGTCCGGCTGGTCGTAGACGACCTGTTCGCGCGTCTGCCCCTCGAGGACCTCGGAGTCGTCGACCGCGTGGCCTTCGGAGTCGGTGATCTGGGCGCTACGACTTCCGGACTTGAGTTCGTCTCCGTCCATGCCGCGATAGAAGAGCGACTCGGTCTGGGACTGGGTGTCGCCGACGGCACCGGTGGTGATCTTCACCTTGCCGTAGCCGCGCCACTGTGACCAGGTCTTGTACTTCTCATCGACCAGGCCGTCATCGTCGTCGTGGTGCCAGGCCGGCGAGCCCTCGTACGTGTAGCTCGTGGTGACCGGCGGAGTGCCGAAGATCCGCGGATCGTTGACGACCGAGGCGACAGGGTACTTGTGGAAGTACTCCAGCTTCTGGCTCGTGTTGCCCTGCGGTGTCCAGTAGAGCGGGAAGCACCGCTTGTCGTTGTGGTCTTCTGAGGACGGCAGGTTCGTCTGCGAACACTCGGCCGGCATGTAGTTGATCGAGGTGACTCCACCGGACTCCGAGGTGATCGACGCCATCCGCGGCTTGATCATCTGTGGCCCCTGCTTGGGGTCGACGCGGTTCGACTGATCCGTGGTGCCGATGAACGTCACCTCGGGCAGTGAGACGTCGCCGCCGACCTTCCCGGCGTGGGTGATGCCGTCGAGCCAGAGGTACTTGCCGGTGCCGTCGTTCGGGTCCTTCAGTTCCTGGCGCAGCGTCCACGCGTCCACCGGCGCGTACGCGGTGCCGTTCCAGACCTGCGTGGTGACGCCGGTCAGGCGTTTGCGGGTCCAGAACGTGGGCGTGTTCAGGTTCGTACAGGACGCGCCGGACTTGCAGTTCTGGTCCACCGGCACGTCCGGCCAGTACTTGGCGTTCGCGGTGGTGAACTGGGCGTCGGAGCAGGTGATCGTGCCGGTCGGGAAACAGCGTTCGGCGGTCTGGAACGCCACCTGCGCGGGCGCCTTGGAGGAGTAGATCGCGTCCTTGCGCTGCCCGTAGTCGATGCGAGCCAGCGTGCCGCCGCGCGTGTACTGCACGCCGGTGGACTTCAGGTTCCGCCCGTAGTAGTTGGTCTCGGGCGAGTACCAGTAGGTCATGGTGTTGCCGTGCGGGTCCACGACGTAGTCCAGGTTCCACCGCCACGCCTGCTGGCAGGAGGACTTGTCGAAGGTGTCGGCCGCGTCCGTACCGGAGGTGTGGCACGGCTCACCCGCGTCGTCGCCGAACACCGGGACCGTCCAGGTCGAGTTCGTGACCGACTTTCCCGTGGTCCAGCCGGGCAACTGGTTGAGCCCGAAGTAGTACTGCGTGCCGTCCGGAGTCGTGATCCGCCAGTGCTCGCCCTTGTCTCCGGTGCCGCCGTCGTCGCCGTTGGTGGCGCCGGTCAGCTTCTCCACCTTCGAGCCGTCGTCGTCCTTCGGCTTCCACACACCGGTCGCGTCGTCACGGATCAGCTCGGTCGACTTGCCGTTCAGCGACATCGTCGCGTTGTCGTACCGCCAGCACAGGTCCTGCCGCTTCGGCGTCAGGGACGAGTCATCCGAACAAGAGCGGTAACGGCGCTCGACGTACCCGGGCCAGAAGTCGAATCCCGTACCCACCCACGACGACTGGTTGTTCGTCGACGCCGTCTGCCCGTCCACCGTGCTGGAGGAGTAGCCGAGCCCGACCTGCGGCACCGGACCGCCGAGTGACGGCGGCGTCCGCAGCGGGTACGACCAGGAGAAGTCCCCCGTCTGCGCCCCCACCTGCCACGTCGACGACGGCGACAACGACGTCGCCGCGAAACTGCCCGCCGACCCGGAGGCGCCCGCGACCAGCGCGACCACACCGCCCTGCGTCGACACCTCAGCGCTCACCACGCCCTTGGCCACGTCATTGTTCGAGGCGAGCGGCGTCTGGGCCAGGCACTCGGCGCGTTGCGGCGTGGTCAGCGCGCACGCCGGGAGCCGTACGAGCCTCAGCCTGGACGCCCAGTCACCGCCCACCGCGTTTCGGAACGCCGAGTAGTCCACCTGCAACGCCGCCTGGCCCGGACGTCCTTGAACCTGCGACGACACGGCCGTACGGGCCGGTGCGGTGCTCGTGTCCACCGTCATCAGGAGCCCGCTGACGCCTGCCCGCGCCGCCGTCGACCCGTCCAGGAGCCGCACCCTCACGTTCCCGGTCGCGGAGCGTTTCTTCGCGGGACCGACCCGTACCGGCAGCCCGCCGGCACGTACGGACCCGGTGGCGGGTATGACGGCCTCGGCGGTGCCCGCCGCCGGCCAGGTCACCTTCGCAGGCGGCGCGGGTTTGGTTTTGGCGACCGCGTGCGGACGGTAGCCGCTGTCGTGTCCGGGTACCGAACGCTGGGGCTTCGCCTTGGCCGGATGCCAGGTCGCGACCGCGTCCGCCGGCAGCGCGGACACCAGGCTCACGGCCAGCGTGACCACGAGCATCGCCGCGATGTGCGGCACCATCCGCATCCAGCGTGTGCCACGCCGACGACCTGTCACCCTTGCCTCCACTCGTGACCTTCCAAAACCCGTGCTACTGCGGCCGGTCGCCATCAGGAGCCGATGTCGTTGATCTCATCGGCGGTTAGTACGCCGGTGAACACCTGCACGTCGTCGACCCCGCCGGGCCAAGGGTCGGTCGCGGCGCCCTTGTATCTGGCCTGGCCGATCTGGAACGCGCCTCCGGCACTCCATGGCGTCGTGAAGTCCGTCTCCGCCTGGAGCCCGCCATCGACGTACAGCCGGATCTTGCGTGCGGCCGCGTCGTAGACGCCCGCGAGGTGATGCCACTCTCCGTCCACCGCGACGGTGTTGACGCTGTGCGCGTGCGTCCAGTCCGCGGCGTCGTCGTCCGCGGTGGGAAGAGTGAACGACCAGTAGCCGGCGCCGCCGAACACGCGGTAGCCGAGGTAGAAGCCGCTTCGGCGGGAGCCGTCCTGGCTGACGGCCGTCATGTTGAGGGTGCCTGCCTTGGCCGGCCGGACCCAGGCCGTCACGGTGAAGCTCGTGTCGGTCCGTACGGCCGGTGCCGTGGTCTGGGCGTGCTCTTTGTTCACGTCGTTGAAGTTGAGCGCGCCGTCGATCTGACCGTCTGGCGTCCAGGCCGTGGCGGAACTCAACGTGGCGTCCCGGCCTCGGCCGCTGGAGTCGGCCACCGTCGATCCTGACCCCAGATCTCCCGTCCAGTGCGCCTCCTGCACGACCGGCCGGTTCGCCAGGTCCGCGACGCCACCGATCGACCCGTCATGATCATTCGGCTCGGTGCCGGACACGATCCGGTCATAGATCCTGACGTCGTCCAGGCCGCCCTGGAACGGGTCGCTGAACACGCCCGCGCTCTTGACTCGGCCGATCTCCACTGGGCCCGTCGCGTCCCATGGCGTGGTGAACGACGGCGCGGATGACTGCAAGGCGCCGTTGACATAGAAGTTGAGCCGCTGGGCGGGCGCGTCGTAGACGGCCGTCAGGTGCGTCCAGGCGTTCAGCGTCGCCGGCGCGTCCGCCTGGACGAGGGTGTTCGCCGCGTCCGGTGCGTCGGACACACGCCGGTTGAACGTCCATTTCTTCGACGTCGGCGAGTAGTAGATCTGGAAGCCGCTGAAGTTGGTCCCGGATTGGCTCACGGCGGTGGAGTAGTGGCTTCCGTCGGTGAGCCGGGCCCACACCGACACCGTGTAGCTCTTGTCGGTGTGCACCGCGGCGGTACGCGTGGTGGCGTGGTCACCGTTGCCGGTGAAGCTCAGCGCCTGGTCGACGCGCCCGGCCACACCTGCCGTGCCGCCGGTGAGCGTCGCGGTGTCGCCGCCCACGGCGTCGGCCAGATCCGGGCCACTGGTCTCATCCAGCTTCCACTGCCCCACCGGTCCGGCCGCGGGTGCCAGGTCGAACTCGAAGACGCCAGGGCTGAGGCTGCGGTTGTTCGCGGCGTCGAAGCTGAAGACATATAGCCGGAATGTGAAGTCCTGCGTGTACGGAACGGTGAGCTTCAGCGCCGCTGTGCCGTCCGGCGCGGCGGCCACCGACGGTGCGCCCGCCGCCGCGGCGGCTGCGTCCGAATCCCATCCGTACTGGTAGCGGGTCACGCCGGTCGCTCCGTTCGGCGCGACGGCGAACGTCACCGCACGACCGATCACATCATTGGCCTGGTCCATTGAACTGTCGGCCAGGTCGGACGACGTGACCGCGGGCGCCGTCTCCGGAGCGCTCTTATCGACCCGGTAGTAGCACCAGCCACTCGCCGTGCCTGGGTAGGCGGTGTCCACCGGTGTCACACGCCAGCGGAACGTCTGGCCGTCCGCGAGGGCGGCGGCAGACAGCGCCATCGAATGCTGGGAGCCCGACTTCGCACCAGCGGTCGTCTTGGTGGCGACCTGGCTGCCGCCGGTCGTACCGCTCCATGCCTCGAACGAGGCGTGCGGGTTCTCCGGATCCGCGTCGGAGATCGTCGCGACGAGCGAGGGCGTCGAGTTGCCGACCACCACAGGCGCCGTCGCCGAACCGCAACCGAGTTTGGGGTTAGACAGGCCCAGCCCCGACGTGGTCGGCAGCGAGTCGAAGTTGACCGACAGGTAGACGTTGCTGAAGTACTTGTAGGACTGGCTGCTCTCGCTGCCGGACTTCAGCGCCAGGTACACCGAGGAGGCGTTGCCCGTGACCGCCGACGTGGCGTTCAGCTTCACGTCGTGCGCGTCACAGCCGGGTTCCCCGCCGGACGTGTTAGACGACGCGAGCATGCTCCCCAGCGCGGGCTTGTTCGACCAGGTCGTGGAGCTGGAGAACGATTTGGAGGTCCACAACTCGACCTCGGACTTGGTGCAGGTGAACGAACGGTCCAGGAACGCGTGAAACTCCGCCGAGATGATCTTCTTGTGCAGCGCCTTGGAGACGTTGTACTTCAAGAACGCCCGGTAGGTGTCCGAGCTCGGGCTCCCCGGCCAGCCCTCGTAGTGGCCGACCTTCACCTGCTTCCACTCATTGCCGTTGTAGGAGTGATAGCCGCCGGAGGAGACATCGACCCACGCCGTTCCGGTGCCGCCTAGCTTCGACGTGGTCCAGTCCGGGTCGAGAACGACCGGGAACGTCGTGTCGGGCGAGGTCATCATCTGCTGGTCCGGCGTGACCACCAGATCCCGGCCGGAGAGAGTGACGTCCATCGGAGCCTGGTGCGCGCTGTCATCAGGATCGTCGGGGACTGCGTCGGCGGTGGCCGTACGTTGCTTCGGCGCCAGCGTGACGCCAGTGGAGTCCCACATCATGGGCGTCGGCGCATCGAACACCGGGGTGCCCGCAGCGTCGACGAGCGCCACGTTGCCCTGGTCGTCCGCGCGCAGCGTCCCGCCCGTAACCGTCGAGGTGAACCGCACCTGCGCGAGCTTCGGATCAGCGGCCGCCTCACGCGTCTTGACCACGACCTGCTCGGAGAATCCTTGCGCCCCGGCCCGTACGCGAAGGTCGACACCGGGGACGCCGGGAACGGCCTCCGGGTAAGTGGCGGTATCGCCGTCCAGCACTGGCGTGGGCAGCGTCCACGGCCAGGCGAGCGAGAGTTCCCTGCCGTCCTTGGCGATCGTCACCAGCGCGGAATTTCCACCACCGGAGAAGCGCAAGTCCGCCGACGTCGCCTTAGGAAGGATCGCCCCATCCGAACCGACGACGAGGTCGGTATCCACCGACACCCAATCCCCGGACCGCTTGACCCATTTCGGCAGGACGTACGTCTCCAGCGTCAACGACCCATCCGGATTCGCCAACACACGCTGCGACTCCGACCGCTCCCCCACGACCTCGACCGGCTCACCAGACGCACGCGCCCGCGCCAACGCCGCCGGCTCTCCCCCAGGACGAGCTGTAGACATGCCCGCTGACGCCATACCCGGGGCAGCCGCCTGCAGCAGCGACAAACCGAGCGAGAGCGCCACCACGCCTGCCCCGAAACTCCTGCCAAAACTAAAGCGACCACGACCAGCACGCACGAATCCCCCAAAACCCCCGCGACCTAGCCAAGATCCCCCCAGTGGAATGCAAAGCTGACGCAAGTGCGAACGGAACGTAGCACCCCATATCTGCGTTCCCGTAGGAAGAAAACAGTGAGACAGGTCATATACAAGCGCCGTAAACCCACTGGCCTAGCGCTCTAGCTGCATGAATACAGCGAGCGATACTCAGCCGCCCTGGTAGCGACAAGCAAGGCGGCCGGAATCAGCCACCGACACGAGCCCGCAGCAGGCACCTATGGTGACTAAGTACTCACCTGCCGATGATCACTGAAACGACCCGATTTTCGCCGGATGAACGACTCCGTAACCAGGCACACCGCGTGTCTGCGGTCGGCCGCCATCACCGGCCAGCCTTCGGAAAGACTCGTCCAGACCTCTCGACGTTTCCTTCTTCGAATCGGCGTGGACGGTGCTCCGGTGGAAGGATCGGCGAAACGGTGACGAGAGGGGACTTGATGGTGAGCGGGTCGCTGACGATCCGGCGTGCGTCCGTGGTCGATCCGGAGCGGGAGATCATCGCCGAGGACTCCATCATCCGCGTCGAGGACGGGATGATCGTGGAGGTCGGCCCGGATCCCGGTGGCCCGGTGTCGTCGTCGGAGATCGATGCGGCGGGGCTGTACGCGGTGCCGGGACTCATCGACTGTCACGTGCACGTGACCGCCTGTACGGCCGACGAGCACGCGCTCACGATGGAGGCGCCCTCGTACGTCACCGCGCACGCGGCCGTGGAGCTGCGGTCGCTGCTCCGGCGCGGTTTCACGACGGTCCGCGACATGGCGGGCGCCGACCACGGTCTCGCACGCTCGGTGGCGGAGGGCCTGCTGCCGGGGCCGCGGCTGTTCGCGGGTGGCAAGGCGCTCTCTCAGACGGGCGGCCACGGTGACCTGCGCCGTCCCGGGCAGACGGTGTTCGACGACCACTACTGGGCCCCCGGCCTGGGCCGCGTCGCCGACGGCGTGGCCGAGGTGCGCCGCGCCGTGCGCGACGAGATCCGGCGTGGCGCCGACCACATCAAGCTCATGGTGAGCGGCGGCTGTACGAGCCTGACCGACCGGATCGCGTCGCTCCAGTACTCCGAGGACGAGATCCAGGCCGCCGTGGAGGAGGCCGACGCGGCGGGCCTGTACGTCGCCGCCCACGCGTACACCTCTCCGGCCGTCGAGCGCGCCCTGCGCCTCGGCGTCCGCACCATCGAGCACGGCAACCTGATCGACGAGCCGGTGCTGCCCGCGTTCCGCGCCCACGAGGCGTTCCTGGTGCCGACGCTGGTCACGTACGCCGCCCTCGCGGAGTCCGGCCAGGAGCACGGTCTCAGCCCGGCCGGCCACGCCAAGGTCCACGAGGTGCTCGACGGCGGCCTGCGCGCCCTGGAGATCGCCGACCGTGCGGGTGTGGCCATCGCCTTCGGCACGGACCTGCTCGGCCCGATGCGCGAACGCCAGCCGGAGGAGTTCCGCCTCCGCGCCGACGTCCAGTCACCGGCCGCCGTCCTGCGCAGCGCCACCACCGTCGCCGCGACGCTGCTGGACCGCGAGGGGATACTGGGCGTGATCGCCGAGGGCGCGTACGGCGACGTGATCCTGACCCACCACGACCCGCTGACGGACGTGGCCCGGCTGGCCGACCCGGCCCAGGAGATCGCCCTGGTCGTCCAGTCCGGCACCATCGTCGCCTGAATCGCGGCCCCGCCCCCGCTGGGGCCGCAGGCTCCTCTACTTGATGAAGCCCTGCTGCTTCAGCCAGTCGTGGGCGACCTGGGCGGGCTCGTAGCCGTCCACGTCGACCTTGGCGTTGAGCTTGCGCAGGGCGTCGTCGGTGAGCTTCGTCGTCACCGGCGCGACGACCTTCGCGATCTGCGGGTACTTGTCGGCGATGTTCTTGCGCAGCGTCAGCGAGGCGTTGTAGATCGGGAAGAACTTCTTGTCGTCCTGGATGACCTGGAGGTTCTTGGCCTGGATGCGGCCGTCCGTGGTGAAGACCTCACCGAAGTTGCAGGTCTTGCCCTTGGCGGTCTCGCTGTAGATCACGCCCGTGTCGAGCTGTTTCACGGCGTTCGACGGGACGTTCATGCCGTACGCCTTCTTCAGGCCCGGCCAGCCGTCGTCGCGCGTGGAGAACTCGCTCTCGATGCAGAACGTCGCCTCGTTGGGCTTGGTCTTCAGGAGGTTCGCGACGTCGGACATGGTCTTGACGCCGAGCTCCTGGCCCTTGGCCTGGCGGATCGCGAACGCGTACGTGTTGTTCATCGGCGCCGGTGGTTCCCAGACGATGTTGTTCTTGGCCAGGTCCTCCTTGGCCACCGACTCGTACTGCTTCTGGGAGTCCGGGATCGGCTTGGTGTGCTTGAGGTAGGTGATCCAGCCGGTGCCGGTGTAGTCCCAGTACAGGTCGATCTGGTTCGCCGTGAGGGCGTTACGCGTGTTGGTGGAGCCCTTGATGTTGGTCTTGTCGGTGACGCTCGCGCCGTGGGCCCGGAGCAGCTCCAGGGTCAGCTGGCCGAGGACGAGCTGCTCGGTGAACTCCTTGGAGCCCACGCGCACGGACACGCCCTTGAGCTCCTGTCCGGCACTCCCCTGCTTCACGTCGGACTTCGTCCCGCCGCACGCCGCGAGGGAGGCGGCGAGCGTCGTGGCCGCCAGGATCGTTCCAAGGGAACGAGTACGCATCGTCAGACCTTTCTCTAGAGCGTCAGGAGAGCCCGCGGGGGCGCAGGACGTCCTCCGCGAGATTGCCGAGCCAGTCGACCAGGAACGCGATGCAGCAGGTCAGGACGCTGCCGGTGATCAGAACCGGATGACGTCCCAGCTTGATGCCATTGATGATCATTTCGCCGAGGCCGCCCGCGTTGACGAACGCCGCGAGCGTCGCGACGCCGACGGTGAGCACGAGGGCCGTACGCAGGCCGGCGAGGATCACCGGCACGGCCAGCCGCAGCTCGACGGAGAACAGGACCTGCCGCTTGGTCATCCCCATGCCGCGCGCCGCCTCGACGAGGGCCGGGTCGACCTGCTGGATGCCGACCATCGTGTTGCGCAGCACAGGCAGGATGGCGTAGACGACCAGGCCGACCATGGCGACCTTGAAGCCCACGCCGAACTTGATGGTCAGCAGCACGAGCAGGCCGATCGAGGGGATCGCCTGGCCGAGGTTCGACAGGCCGAGCACGACCGGGCTCACCCACCGCGCGCGTGGCCGCGACACCATGACGCCCAGCGGGATGGCGACCACGGTGACGATCACGGTCGCGACGACGGTGAGCTTCAGGTGCTCGATGACCCGGTCGTGCATGAACGTGTAGTTCAGGGTGCGCCGCTCGATCGAGTCGAGCTTGAGCCCGTGCACCCACAGGTAGAGGACGCCGAGCACGACCGCGATGGCGAGCGGCGTGCCGAGGTGGCGGAGGAGCACCTTGGTACGGCCGCGGCGCGACGGCGCATCGGCCGCGACCGGGCTTGCCCCGGCCGTGACGTCAGCGGCCACTGGTCTCCACCTCCGGACGGTGCATGGTCTGGCAGACGTCGTGGTAGGTGAGGAGGCGGCGCCGGTCGCCCGACACCGCGGCGACCTCTTCGGTGCCGTTGGCGACCATGGCGTCGAGCGCCTCGCGCAGCGTCGCCGAGCCGTCGACCTCGGGCAGGCCGTCCGGAGGCGTACGGTCCGCGAGGTCGACGTCGTCGACCGCGATCAGGGCCAGCCGCTTCAGCGTGGCGCCGACGCCGATGAACCCGGCGACGTAGTCGTCGGCGGGGGCGCCGAGGATCTGCGCCGGCCGGTCGTACTGGGCGATCTGTGACCCCTCGCGGAGCACGGCGATGCGGTCGCCCAGCTTGATGGCCTCCTCGAAGTCGTGCGTGACGAAGATGATCGTCTTGCGCAGCTCGCGCTGGAGGCGGAGGAACTCGTTCTGCAGGTGCTCGCGCGTGATCGGGTCGGTCGCGCCGAACGGCTCGTCCATCAGCATCACCGGCGGGTCGGCCGCGAGCGCGCGTGCGACGCCGACGCGCTGCTGCTGGCCGCCGGACAACTGGCGCGGGTACCGCGAGCGGAACTGCCCCGCGTCGAGCCCGACCAGGCCGAGCAGTTCGTCCACCCGGTCGGTGATCTTCGACTTGGGCCAGCCGAGCAGCTTCGGCACGACCGCGATGTTCTGCGCGATCGTCAGGTGCGGGAAGAGCCCGATCTGCTGGATGACGTAGCCGACGTGGCGGCGGAGCTCGTCCGGGCGCATCTTCAGGACGTCCTCGTCGCCGATGCTGATGCTGCCGGACGTCGGCTCGATCAGCCGGTTGATCATCTTCATCGTGGTCGTCTTGCCGCAGCCGGACGGCCCGACGAAGACGACCAGCTCACCGGCCGGCACGTCGAGCGAGAAGCCGTCGACGGCCGCGGTGGTCTGCCCCGGGTAGCGCTTGGTGAGCTCGGTCAGCCGGATGCTCACGCCACCGTCGCTGTTATCGAACACGGAGACCCCTCGGGCTGGTGAGACGGCGGATGATCAGGAAGAACATGTCGCACAGCAGGGAGAAGACGACCACTCCGAGCGTGCCGGCGAGGGCCTCGTTCAGGGCGTTGGCCGAACCGAGCCGTGCCAGGCCGTCGAAGATCTGGTCGCCGAGGCCGGGGCCGCCGACGTACGCCGCGATGGCCGCGATCCCGATGATCATCTGGGTGGAGACCCGGATGCCGGTGAGGATCAGCGGCCAGGCCAGCGGCAGCTGCACCCTCCACAGGACACGGAAGGCGCTCATCCCCATGCCGCGCCCGGCCTCGACGATCGCGGAGTCGACGCCGCGCAGGCCGACGACGGTGTTCCGGATGATCGGCAGCAGGGAGTAGAGGGTGAGCGCGAAGACGGTGGGGGTCCAGCCGAGCCCGAGGAGCGGGATCAGCAGGCCCAGAAGGGCGAAGGACGGGATGGTGAGGAAGCCGCCCGCGGTGCCGATCGCCAGGCCGCTCAGCCGTGGCCTCCGCCACGTGAGCATCCCGAGACCGACCCCGAGAACGGTCGCGATCACCATCGACACCGCGACGACGAGCGCGTGCTGCCCGAACGCACGTGTCAGCTCATCGGAGCGCGTCTGAAGGTACTCGCTGAAGGTCATCGACGCCTTTCTCGTCCGTTCCGGTGATGGCCAATTGACCTGGCCTTTGCCGTAGGAGGTGGCAGCTTACGACACCTGCCGGGCGTGGCTTGGGGGAAAAGCACCGGTCGCAGGGGTCACAAGGGGGCGCATGGGGCCCGATCCGGTGGCGGCCTCCACATTTAGGGCGTACGACCCGGCCGCCCCGAGGGACGCCTCACTATAGGGGCGTGACCTGCGTGTTCGCGTCGGAGACCCGACCACGCGGGAGGCCGGGCACCGGGAAGCCCGACGCGCGAGACGGCCCGCAGGATTACACGAAATGTCACATTTTCATATCGGGCTCACTCGGAGGGTCGACAGGGGCGCGAATCCGCGAACGCCGCCCGGCTTCGTTTGTTTTGACCTGTTTTGTACGGGCAGGAGGGCCGCAGCACACCAAACGACCGGAGGCAACCATGTCGACCGTCCTAGTGGTCGTCATCGTCATAATCGTGATTCTCGCCATCGGAGCCGCCGGCTTCATGGCCGTCTCGCAGGGACGCCGCAAGCGCCTGCGGACCAAGTTCGGACCCGAGTACGACCGTGCGGTCCAGAGCCACGAGAGCACACGCGAGGCCGAGCAGGAGCTGCTCGCCCGCCAGAAGCGTCACGACGAGCTGGAGATCAAGGAACTGGACCCGGAGGCGCGCAAGCGGCACCGGGCCGAGTGGCAGCAGCTTCAGGAGCGCTTCGTCGACGCGCCCGAGAGCGCGGTCACCGAGGCCGACCACCTCCTCGTCCTCGTGATGGGAGAGCGCGGATACCCGACGGAAGGCTACGAGCAACAGGTCACCGACCTGTCCGTCGAGCACGCGGGCACGATCGACCGGTACCGCACCGCGCACGACATCGGCACCAGGGCCGAGGCCAAGCAGGCCTCGACCGAGGATCTGCGGCAGGCCATGGTGCACTACCGCGCCCTGTTCACCGAGCTCCTCGGCGAGGGCACCGGGGACGCGGCGCCGCGCGACGAGACGGCGGCCGAGGCGCGCACGGAAGACACTCGCGCGGACGCGCGGGACGAGGGCGTACGGACCGAGGACACGCGCGGCGAGGCGCGGGCCGAGGACGTGCGGGACAAGAACGTACGGGGCGAGGACGTGCGGGCCGAGACGGACGCCGAACGGGACGCCGGCGCGGAGGCCGCCGCGGACCGCGACGTGAACGCCGAGGCGAACGGCCGAGGGCGACGTGCCGCCGGCCGGGCCGAGAGCGAGACACGTACCGGCGAGCCGGCCGGTCGGCGCGGCGACGCCGGAGACGAGGGAGTGTAAGAGATGACCGAGTACAACACCCACACCGAGGAAGACCCTCAACATCATCCCCATCCCGGTGACCAGCACGTGGCCGGCTCCCACTGGGGCGAGCGCCCCGAAGACCACGACCTCGGGACCGACGGTGAGCCCGCCGAGGGCCGCACCGAGCCGGCCGACGACGAGCCGATGGTCGAGCACGTCGACGAGCGCCCGCTCGGCGAGGAGCACGACGGCGTGACCGAGCCGCGCTGGTCGGACTCCCCGGCCACGCCCGAGGGCGCCGCCGCCTCACCGTTCGCCGGCGAGGGCGTACGCGACGACGAGGAGCCGATCGTGCTCGGCGCCGCCGACGACGACCTCCACGACCACGAGCGTACGGACGACGGCGCGCACAGCGACGTGACCGAGCCCGCCTCGGCGGAAGAGCCGATCACGGCGCCCGCCGCCGGAGGCCTGGACGACCGCACGGATGACGACCTCGGCGAGAACGCCTCGGCGGAGGAGCCCGTCGTCGTCCCGGTCGACGGCGACCACGAGCGTACGGACGACGGCGTGACGGCCGCCGCGGACACGGGTGCGCGCCCGACGTCCGCCGACGACTTCGACGTCGAGCGCCTGATCGGCACGGCCGAGGCCGAGCGGTTCAGCGCCGAGTGGCGCGAGGTGAAGGCGACGTTCGTCGACGACCCGTCGGACGCCCTTCAGAAGGCGAGCGCGCTGTCCACCCAGGTTCTCGACGAACTCACCGCCTCTCTCGGGCGGCTCCGCCAGAACCTCGACGACCACTGGCACGAGGACGAGAGCTCCGACACCGAGCGCCTGCGCATCGCGCTGCGCGGCTACGGGTCGCTGATCGACCGCATCCTCTCCACCTGACAGTTCGACCTGACAGTTCTCCTGGTTCGGCGGCGGGCCCTCGCACCCGCCGCCGACGTGTGCCCGCACTGCGTCATGCGGCACATTCGCTCGGTCACCGGCGGGTTACCATTCAGCACTCCTTCCCGCGCCGAGGAGAGGACGCGCCTGCATGTCGAGCGACGAGTCGCACAACGACAAGCAGCGGTCACCTGGGAAAAAGGTCGTCGAGGACCTCCGGATGGCCGGCGACCTCAGCCAGCTCCCGCAGCAGATCTCCTGGCTGTTCGCCGCCGCCGTAACGGTCGCCGGGGAGGCCGGCACCTTCGTCCTCCACCACGAGCACCAGATCTCGGTGGTGCTCACCTGGGTGTTCGCGCTGGCCAGTCCGATCACCGGCCTCGTCATCGTCTTCCGCTCCGAGCACACGCGGCAGTGGGCCGCGGCGTCATGGCATCGCTGCCGGGGCTCACTCATGCCGGTGGCCGTGTTCACGGTGACGGCGGGCCTGGTCGTGCTGGGCGCGCAGACCGCGCGGTCCCTGGCCGGCCGGGTGTTCCCGGCCGGCTGCGCCTCCCCTGTCGACCTGCGGGTGCTGACCGCCCCGGAGAACCTGACCGCCCTGCGGGCGGTCGCGCGTACGTTCACCGCGGCCGGGGACGGGCACTGCGGGCAGGTACGCGTCACGGTCACGTCCTTCGGCAGCCTGACCAGCGTGCGGGCGGGGTTACAGGGCGACTGGTACGGCACGCCCGGCGGCGGTGAGACGATCCGCGGCGCCCTCCAGCCCGACATCATCATCCCCGGCTCGTCGGCCGAGGTCCCCTATCTCGCCGACGAGCACCAGCCCGGCGTACACCTGGTGGACGAGGGCTCGATCGCCACGTCGCCGATGGCGGTCGGCCTCACCGAGCAGGCCGAGGACGACGTGGCGCCCGGGCTGGCCGGAAACCCGCAGCCGACCCTGAAGGAGCTGCTCACGTCGGCGCGTACGAACGGCGTGCAGACCTTCCTGCGGGCGAGCCCCGACGTCTCGGAGATCGGCGCGCTCGCGACCGCCGACCTGTACGCGACGAAGGCGCTCGGCGGCACGGCGGACCAGACCGAGGAGGCCCTCGCCGGCACGACGACTCCGTTCGGCGACTCCACCTCGATGCTGTGCGGCCTGCGCACCCGGCCCGTCGGCGACCGCGTCGCCGTCATCGCCCCCGAGCAGGTGCTCGCCGACTACGTCAACGGTGAGGCCCTGGGCGACGCCTGCCCGAGAGAAGTTCCGCCGGTCCCCCTGACGATCCACCTCCCGTCGGACACCCACGTACTGAACTACCCGTTCGTGCACGTCACGTGGGTCGACCAGGACTCCGCGCGCCGCGCCTCGCAGGTCGAGCGGTTCCGGCACTGGCTCGGCGGCGGACGGCTGCGGAGCCAGGACTTCCGCGACTCCTCCGGGCGCGCCCGTCCCGACACGTACGCGGGTGTCAAGCCCTTTCCGCGGCTGCCGCGGGCGCGCGACCGCGCGTTCGCGCCCTCGGCCACGAAGCGGTGGCTGGAGGAGATCGTCCTGCGGTGGCGGCCCCAGCGCGTCGTCCTGGCCGTGGACCGTTCAGGTTCGATGGGCATCGGCCGCTCCGAGGGCGGATCACCGTTCACCTACGCCGTACAGCTCGCCCGCGGTGCGGCGCTCAGCCTCATCCACGACCCGGACAGCGGCGAGCTGGACACCTTCTCCGAGATCGGGGGCAAGCAGCGGTTCGTCGCCCTGACGCCGGCGCGGCGTCCGCCGGACCGTACGGACATGGACGCGAAGCTGAGGGGCCTCACGCCGTCGGGCAGCGACATCCCGCTCTACACCGCGATCGAGAAGGCGGCCAGGAGCTCGGTCGCCGTCATCCTCACCGACGGCGGCTCGCAGAAGGGCGACACGGCGAGCGCCGCGAAGGACCTGCGGAAACGGCTCGTCGGGAGCGTGCCGCCGATCGTCGTGCTGACCGGCGACGAACGCTGTGACGCCTCCGAACCGATCAAGGCGCTCGGACACGCGGTGACCTGCGTCGACACGGTGAACGACGAGGTCAACGACACGATCGCCGCGATCCTGGACGCCGCGAGGGTGACACCATGACCTGGCTCTCACACCATCGGCTCGCGATGCTCGCCGGACTCCTCGCGGGCGCCGCGATCGTGTCCCTTTCGCTCGTGTTCGCTCCTCACGCATACACCGGCGGGTGTCCCACCGCGGCGCGGCACAGGGGGCTCCGCGTCGCGAGCGGCACCGACGTCAGCCTCAGCCGCGAGCGCCACGCGCTGATCGACCGGTGGAACGCCGGGCACCCGGACACCCCGGCCACGCTCGTGGAGATCTCCGGCGTCGCCGACCTGCAGCGGAGCCAGATGGCCGCCGCCGAACAGTCGCACAGCTGCACGTACGACGTGCTCACCCTGGACGCCCCGCTGACCGCGGAGTTCGCCAAGGCCGGGGCGATCAGCCCCTACCCGCTGCCGCACGGCCTGGACACCGACTTCCTGCCCGCGCTCCGCCAGTCGGTGAGCTGGAAGGGCACCGTGTACGCGCTGCCGTACAACATCGACGTGGGGCTGCTCTACACCTGGAAGAAGGCCGGGTCCGCCACGCCGCCCGACATGAGCGGCCTGCTCGCCCGTAAGGGCGGGTTCTCCCAGCAGTTCGGCGCCTACGAGGGCGCCACCGTGAACGCCCTGGAGCTCATCTGGGGTTTCCAGGGCGACGTGGTCCGCGGCGACCAGGTCGTCGTCGACCAGCCCGCGAACCGCGCGCGGATCGAGGCCGCACTGCGGGCGATTCGCTCCGCGCAGGGCGGCCAGGCCGCCGCGCAGAGCGCCACCGAGGCGTCGAGCATCCAGGCGTTCGCGGCCGGGCAGGACATGTCCATGCGCAACTGGCCGTACGCCTTCCGCGTGCTCGCCGCCGACCCGAGGCTGCGCGATGCCTCCGGCGGCCTCCGGTTCGGCGTCTCCCCGCTGCCGGGCCCCACCGTGCTGGGCGGGCAGAACCTCGCGATCTCGGCATACAGCCAGAAGAAGGACCAGGCCGCCCAGCTGATCGCCTTCCTTACCGGGCAGGAGAGCGAGAGGCTCCTGTTCGGGTGTGGCGGGTTCGCACCGTCGCGCCGCTCCTCGTACGTGAACCCGCGGCCGTGCGCGACGTCGGCGGACAAGAGCGAGCCTCGGATCAGCCCGGCCGAGCTGGCGCGGCTCGGCGAGCAGATCATGCGGGCCCTGAACAACGCGCGGCTGAGGCCGGTCACGCCGGCGTACCAGAGCTTCAGCGAGGTCTTCCGCGGGTGCGTACGTGACGCCGTCTTCCACGGCACCGGCATCGACTACGCGAAGTTCGCGCGGCTGCTGCGGGACACCCTCGCGGGCAGGCCGTCCGCTGGCAGGGGCGTCTGTGGCTAGGTGCACGCCCCGGGGTGCATGACGATCTTTCCCACGTGGCCTCTGCGGGCGAGTTCCTCCTGCGCCCGGGCCGCCTGGTCCAGCGGGTACGTCGCGGCGATGACCGGCCGGATCCCGGCCCGGCGGGCCAGGTCCATGAGCAGGCCGAAGTGCGCGGGCGTGTGCATCGAGGAGCCGATCACCTGGGCGTTGTGCAGGTAGAGACGACGCACGTCGAAGGTCACGTCGTACCCGCCGAGCGCGCCGGCGACGACCCACCGGCCGCCTTCGCGCAGCAGCGGCAGCCCCTCGCCCACCAGATCTCCGGCGACGACGTCGAGCGCGACGTCGATGCCCGCGGGGGCGAGGGCGCGGATCTCCCCGGCGACGTCTCGCGCGCGGTCGACGACCTCGTGCGCGCCCGCCTCGCGCACCGAGTCGATTTTGGACCCGCTGCTGATGGCGAGCACCCTCGCGCCGCGCGCACGCGTGAGCTGCACCAGCGCGAGGCCGACACCGCCGGAGGCCCCCGTGACCAGGACGGTCTCGCCCGCCCGCAACCGGCCCCGTTCGATCATGCCGAGCGCGGTGCCGTAGGCGGTCGGCAGCGCCGCGAGCTGATCGTCGGTGAGCGGGGACTCCGTCATGTCATGGACACGCGCCGCCGGCGCGGTCACGTACTCGGCGTAACCGCCGTCGCGTTCGCTCCCCATCAGGCCTACCGGGTTCGCGTCCGGCCCGTCGGTGTCGTAGGTCGCCGGGTCGACGACCACCCGGCGGCCGACGAGGCCCTCGTCCGCACCGGCACCGGCCGCCACGACCCGACCGGCCACGTCCGCGCCCTGGACGCGCGGGAAGTCGATCGGGCCTCGCCAGCCCGACGGCGCCGCCGGGTCTTCCGGGCGGCCGTAGGCGCCCTCACGGGTCCACAGGTCGGTGTTGTTCAGTGCCACCGCGCCGACCTGGACCAGCACCTCTCCCGCCCGCGGGGCGGGCACGGCCGTCTCCGTCAGTTCGAGGACCTCCGGCCCCCCGTGCCGTGCGATCCGCACCGCGCGCATGGTCTCGGGCATGCCCATCGCTCGAACCTTCCTCTCAGGTAGACCGATCTGTAAACTTCGACCACGGTACACCGATCAGTGAAGGGCGTCTGATGCAGGAAGCACAGCGCATGACCCCCGCCGGCCGCCGCATCGTGGCGGCAGCCGAGGAGCTCTTCTACAACCGCGGGATCACGGCGGTCGGTGTGGACCTGATCGCCGAACACTCGGGCGTGACCAAGCGAACCCTGTACAACCGGTTCGGTTCGAAGGACAGCCTCGTGGCGATCTACCTCGCGGAACGCGACCAGCGCTGGCGGTCACTCGTCCGCGCCACCGTCGATGCCTGCGACGACCCCGTCGAGGCCGTCACCGCCCCCTTCGACGCGCTGCGGGCCTGGAGCGAGACCAACACCCGCGGATGCGCGTTCATCAACGCGCTGGCCGAACTCCCCGACCCCTCGCATCCCGCGCACCGCGTCGCCGCGGACCAGAAGCTCTGGCTGCTGAAGCTGTTCGAGGAACTCGCCACCGAAGCGGGCTGCCCGGCCCCCGCCCGCCTGGCCGCACGGCTCCTCGTGCTGCACGAGGGCGCCCTCGCCACGCGGCCGCTTCCGCTCGACATCCTTTCGGAGAGCATCTGCCTGGCACGAGCCCTGGTCCGAGCCCGCGACACGCGATAGGACCCCCCAGGGGGTGTCCGGTGGGTCTCGGCCGTCGCGAGCGGCAGCCCAGGGGGCTGAAGATCCACCGGACACCCCCTAGGGCCTGTCTCGAAGTCCCCGTCCGTAGCGAGCGGTGTCCAGGTGGTGGCTCGCAAGGCGGAGGAGGGAGTCGGCCTGGTCGTGGCCGGCGACCGACGACAACGCGGCGAGGCGCCGCCTGGGCACCGCGCAGTAGGACAGCGGGGCTTCGAGACAGGCCCTAGCAGGGCGGCTCGCCGCCGGGCCAGACCAGCAGGACCTCGCACGGGGCGTGGTCGACGACGAAGCGTGTCGCCGGGCCCAGGCTGTCCGGGCCGCGGCCGCCCGGGGCGCCGTCGCGTACGCAGACCAGGAGGTCGGTGGTCTTGGCGGCGGCGACGACCTCGTACTCGGCGACGCCGCGTTCCCACAGGCGGCGTACGGGGCGGCCCATTCGTGCCTCGGCCTCGTCGAACAGTGCGGCGGCCTGGTCCTCGGCGCTGTCCGGCTCGTGGCCCGGTGGCCGGAGCAGCTCGGCCAGGGCGTCGTAGCCGCCCCCATGGATCTCGGTGACCAGCAGCAGGACGACCTCGTCGTCGCCGAGGCGCGCGGCGGCGTCCACCGCGCTCTCCCAGACGGCGCCGGGGTTGATCCACACCATCACGGTCACACCATCACGCTCCGTTGGCCGACGAGCCGTCTCAAGAGAATGACAGAGGGGCCGGATGTCATTCATCCGGCCCCTCCGGTGTAACGCGGAATGTGTCAGCCGTTCAAGAACGCGATCACGGCATCTCGTCCGGAATGTCCGCGTTCGCGGTTCTGAATCGAGTGCGACGCGCCTTTGACGATCACAAGCTTGGCTTTCGTACCGTGCGAGGCCTCTTCGGCGGCCCATTCCATGGGAGTGGAAAGGTCGCGGTCGCCGTTCACCAGCAGGACCGGGACGTCCGGCAGCCGCGCGGGCGGCTCCGCGGACGGCCGCGCCTTCCAGCGCATGCACTCCTGGGTGAAGCCGCTGCCGGCCGACGTCGCGCGGGTGTACGGCCAGAAGCGGCTCGCCGGCATCCGTGCCAGGCCGAGCGCGAGGCGCGCCGGGCGGGTGGCGAGCGGCGCGTCCGCGCGACCCCACGGGTAGATCGCGTCGGAGCAGAACGCGTCGATGTGCAGCCCGGAGCTGTAGGACTCGACCGGGTCTCCGCCGGGCTTGAAGTCGGCGAGGATCGTGTCCAGCCCGGACGTGTCGCCGTGGCGCGCGGCGTGCAGCGCGCCGATGAGGTCGCCGTGGCCGGCGGGCAGGCCGGGCGGGTTCGGGTCGCGGTAGGTCGGGTCCACGAACTCGTACGACACGATCGCGTCGAAGATCCGCACCCCGTCGGCGGCGCTGCGGTGGCGTACGTCCCAGGCGAGGTCACCGGCCGGGTCGTACCCGCAGGCCGGGGCGGCCGTGCAGGCGTCGCGCAGGACCCTCGCCTGCGCGCGCAGGCCGGTGAGGTACAGGCCGTCGTCGCCGTTCGGGTCGACGTGCGGCAGCACCGAGTCGAGCACGACCTTGCTCACCCGCGTCGGATGGACCGCCGCGTAGCGTGCCGCCGTGAACGACCCGTACGACACGCCGTCGACGACCATCTTGGGGACGCCGAGCGCCTGGCGGAGCGACTCGTAGTCGCCGACGGTCTGCTCGGTGCCGTACAGGCCCTTGCGGTCGCCGAGGATGTCCGAGCACTCCTTGATCGCCGCCGGCGTCGGCGCGGCGATGTCGGAGCTGCCGGTCTGCGCCTGGAGCTGCGGGCACTTGAGCGCGCCGAACTCCCCCGTACCCCGCTGGTCGATCATGACGAAGCGGTAGTTCTTCGCCAGCTCCGGCAGGCGCTGCGTGGCCATCCGCGTGATCGTCGGCACGCCCGGCTGGCCGGGTCCGCCGGTCAGGAAGAGCAGCGTGCCCTTTGGCGCGTCCGCGTTGTCGGCCGTCGCGACCTGGAGGTCGAGCGTGCCCCGGATCTTCCCCCGGTGGTCGAGCGGGACGGTCAGGGTCGAGCAGGTGAAACCGGGCTGGTCCGCACAGGGGTGCGGGCTCGCCAGTTTGGGCGCGTGATGCCGCGGGCTGCCGGCCGCGGCCTGGCCGCCGAGGCAGCCGGTCGTCAGCAGCGACGCGGTCGCCACCGCGGTGAGTACTCGTGAGCGCATGCGGGGATTGTGGGCACAGATGCCGGCCTGAGGCACAGTTATGGGCGTTTCGTTGACCTATGTTGGCCATTCTTCCGGGCGTCCCGAAGGGCGGCGCGTCTAGCGTGACCAGGCATGGACCTCGAAACCGGCACCCGAACCAGGCCTGTCAGGCGACTTGACTGGCTTCTGACCCACTTTGCACCCTTTCGAACCATGAGCACCCCCCGCAGGAGACTCGGTCTCCGTTCGCTCGTCCTGATCCCCGCTCTCGCCACCGTCGGCCTGATGGCCCCGGCGGCGGGCGCCTCGACGACGTCGTACGCCCCGATGTCCACCGGCACCATCTGCCACTCGACCCTGCCTCCGGAGGCCGACGACACCCTCCAGCTGATCGACGCCGGCGGGCCGTACCCGTACCCCCAGGACGGCCAGGTCTTCCAGAACCGTGAGGGCGTCCTGCCCAGCGAGGCGACCGGCTACTACCACGAGTTCACCGTCGTGACCCCGGGCTCCCCCGACCGCGGCGCCCGCCGCATCGTGACCGCGGAGAGCGGCACGGACTACTACACGTCCGACCACTACGCGACCTTCGACGCCGTCGACTTCGGCTGCTGACGTCTCCCGAATCCCAACCCCTCGCCGTGATCAGGCAATGAGTCGTCGAACCCGTGGCGTGGCCACGGCGAGGGTTTTCACCGGTGGCTAGCGTCTGACGTGATCACTCTTCATGGGGGGAACGTCATGCGAACACTCACAGTCACCACGCTCGCGGCCGCCGGGCTGCTCTGCCTCACCACGAACGCCGGCGCAGCCAAGTACAGCGTGACCGTCACCGGTCAGGCCAGCCGCCTTCACCCGGCCGTGGGCGAGACCGAGGTGGTCCGCTGGACGGTCACCAACAACGGCGACAAGCACCTCGACCAGGTACGCCTGGACACCGCGGTGCCGAACGGCTGGATCGTCAAGGAGGGCCAGGGCTGCGCCCACTCCGGCGCCTACCTGCGCTGCCAGCTCGGCGCCCTCGACCCGGGTCGCCACGCCAGCGTCGACATCCCGATGGTCGTCCACCGCCCGGTCGGCACGGTGCAGCTCCGCGCCTGGGCCGGCGCCACGGTCGGGAAGCTCGACGTCCCCGGCCCGGAGACGTCCTTCCAGGTAGCGGTGGTCCCGCACAAGTAGGCCCTCTCGCCGGCAGCGCCGGGCCCCGCGAGCCGCGGCGCCCGGCGCTGTCGTTCGTTCAGCGGTCCGCCAGCCAGGTGCTGAGGGCCCACCACCAGTGCGCGGCGTTCGCGACGGCGGCGCCGGGACGTGGTGTCAGGGTGCGGCCGGTGACCTCCCCGAAGCGGCGTACGCGGTACTTCACCGTGTTCGGGTGCACGTGCAGGGCCTTCGCGGTGGTCTCGACGCGGCCCGCGTTGTCCAGGTACGCCAGGGCGGTCTCGGCCAGTTGCCGGTGGAAGTCGTCCGCGGGGTCGAGCCCCTCCAGCAGCGCTCCGGCCAGCAGGCGTCCCAGCTCCGGCTGTGACGACACCGCGACCGCCAGGGCCAGCTCGGACAGCCGGCGGAGCCCGGAACCGCCGGGCGCGGCGCGCAGGGCCTGGCGGCACAGGCCGTACAGCACCGGCACCTGCTTCAGTGACGCCGCCGGCGACGCCACCACGAGCGGCGCCTCGGGCGGCAGCGACGGCAGGCGCGGTACGAGCGCGGCAAGGCGGCCGTCCACCAGGCCGCTCAGGCCCCCGGTCAGCAGACGCTCCAGCCGCGCGGCGAGTGCCGGGTCGGTCACGTCGGCGACCACGCAGTGATAGGACCCCGCCGGGTCCAGGGGCGCCGGAGAGCCCGCCTCGCCGTGCAGGACGCGCCGCAGGACCTGCGCGTGCGCCTCACGGGTCGTCCGCGCCATCTCCATCTCGGCGACGCGGTGCGCGTGGACCATGCGGTGCTCCAGCGAGGTCGCCACCGCGTCGATCCGGATCATGCCCTCCAGGAGGTCGTCGGCGGGCAGCCCGGCGCCACGGCCCCGCTCCACGACCGTACGGACGATCAGCGCGCGCCCGGCCTGGAAGCCGTCGAGCAGCGCCGCCACGGGGACTCCCTGGCGCGCGCGGTCGGCGCCCAGCCGCTCGGCCGCCCGCAGGTCGGCGCCGGACACCGCGCCTCCGCCGGTCAGCGCGCCCATCGCCGCCTTGATCACGGCCTGGACGTGGCGGCGTACCTCGGCCTCGGGCAGCTCGGCCACGAGCGGGGAACGCTCGCGCGCGGCCTCGGTCACGGCGCGGACGATCTCGCCGTCGTAGGCTGTCAGCAGCTCACTGAATCGATCCATTGTCCCTTCCGGACAATCCCGTTCGCGCCCCTTGGTCCCGCCGAGGCTATGCGAGATGCCGTGTTCTCGGGTTCTCTGGCGAGATACGACGTTAGGAGTGTCGATGTCCGACGATGAGTTCCTCGACAAGCTGCCCCCCAAGGACCTGATCTTCAATCTGCCGCCCGGTTTCGACAACGTCGAGGACGAGCGGCGGCACCGCAAGGAGCGGCTGGCGGCCGCGCTGCGGATCTTCGGGAAGCTCGGCTTCGAGGAGGGCGTCGCCGGTCACATCACCGCGCGCGACCCGGAGCTGACCGACCACTTCTGGGTCAACCCGTTCGGGATGTCCTTCAAGCACATCCGCGTGAGCGACCTGATCCTCGTCGACCACAACGGGAAGGTCGTCGAGGGCCGCTACCCGGTCAACGAGGCCGCGTTCGCGATCCACTCACAGGTCCACCAGGCACGCCCGGACGTCGTCGCCGCCGCGCACAGCCACTCCGTGCACGGCCGCGCGATCTCGGCGCTCGGCGAGCTGCTGGAGCCGATCACCCAGGACGTCTGCGCGTTCTACGGCGACCACGCCCTGTTCGACGACTACACGGGCGTCGTCACCGACCTGGAGGAGGGCAAGCGCATCGCCGCGACGCTCGGCTCCGGCAAGGCCGTGATCCTGCGCAACCACGGCCTCCTCACCGTCGGCGACAGCGTCGACGCCGCCGCGTGGTGGTTCATCACGATGGAGCGCTCGTGCCAGGTCCAGCTCCTCGCCAAGGCGGCCGGCAAGGTCGTGCACATCACCGAGGAGAACGCCAGGCTGACCAACGAGCAGCTCGGCAACGACCTCGTCGGGTGGATCAACTACCAGCCGATGCACGACCAGATCGTCCGGGAGCAGCCCGACCTGTTCGAGTGACCGCGGTTGGAAGCATTACGAGGGGTATGTGGTTGACTCGAAATGAGTGTCGACCACGAAAGGTGATGACATGCTTTTCGGCCGCGAGCACGTCGAGCGTTACCAGGCGACGGACGGTGCGGAGGGACACGAATGGCAGGGCACCGTGACCCTCCTGCTCACGACGACCGGGCGCAAGTCCGGAGAGCGGCGCACCACACCGCTGATCTACCAGAAGTACGGCGACGACCTCCTGGTGGTCGCCTCCAAGGGCGGAGCCGACGAGCCGCCGCTCTGGTACCGCAACCTGGAGGCCGATCCCGAGGTGACCGTGCAGGTGCTGGGCGACACGTTCAGCGCCCGCGCCCGCACGGCCGGCCCCGCGGAGAAGCCCGAGATGTGGCGGACCATGGCCAAGACCTGGCCCGCCTACGACGACTACCAGAAGAAGACCGATCGCGAGATCCCGGTCGTCGTCCTCGAACGCGTCTGATCAGGGGAACAGCTCGGTCCACAGCGGCACCCGCGGGTGAACGAGCATCCGCATGCCCGCCTCGGCGGGCGTGCGGTCCCGCTTGCGGTTGTTGCACGGGCCGCAGGCCAGCACCGTGTTCTCCCACGTGGTGCCGCCGCCGCGCGACTGCGGCAGGACGTGGTCGACGGTGTTCCCCTTGCGGCCGCAGTACGCGCACAGCCCGTGGTCGCGCTGGTGGAGCCCGCGCTTTCCCCAGGCCGGTTGCCGGCCGTGCCGCCAGCGCATCGTGACGTAGCGGACCAGGCGCAGGACCCGTGGCATCGGGAAGTGCCCGATCTTGCGACCCTCCACGGCCTCCTCGACCACGGCGACCCCGCGGACGAGCATGCGGACGGCGTGCCGCACATCGACGTTGTGCAGCGGCTCGTACGAGGCGTTCAAGACCAGTACGTCCACCGTGCTCCCCATTCCATCCGCAGAAAACAACGAACGCCGCCTCCGGATTCCGGAGACGGCGTGTCTTTCTGGGTCGCCAATGGCCCGAACGACAGACTTCACCTGAAATTGGCTTCGTCGCTCACCTTTCTCCGGCCGAATTCGGGAACAGCATGGATCACCCGGCACAGGTCGGGCAACGCGTTTTCCGTCGTCAGGCGAGCTTCGCGACGGAGGTCAGGGTGCGCTCTCCGCCCGGGTCTCCGCCGGTGATGGGCATGACGGCCACCTCGTCGACCCCGGCGTCCTCGTACGCGGCCAGCCGCGCCTTGATGGCCGCGCGGTCGCCGGCGAGCCCGATCGTGCCCGCCATCTCCAGCGGCAGCGCGGGAAGCAGCTCGCGCGGCGCGGTGCCGGCGCGGGCGAGCTCGACCGCCTTGCCGAAGCCGGCCTCGGCGAACATCTCGCCGTACGCGGGCTCGGACAGGTACGGCACCAGGCTCCAGATCAGCTGGGCGTACGACTCCGGGGTCGGGTCGACCGCGGTCGCCAGCGACGCCACCAGGCGCGGCACGGGGCGTCCCGCCGCCGCGGCGGCGACCTCCAGGGCGCCCTTGAGCCGGGCCGCGTGCTCGGGCGTCACGAAGTTCACGACCATGCGGTCCGCGTACGCGCCGGCGGCCTCGACGGCGTGCGGGCCGAGCGCCGCCACGGTCAGCGGGCCCTCCGGCGGGGCGAGGCGGAGGCGGAAACCGCCCTCACGCCCGCCCGCGAGCAGCGACGACACCATGCGCGCGCTCTCGCCCAGGACCGAGCGGTCGTGCGTACGGCCGTGCACGTCCTCGACCACGGACGCGCTCGACGTGCCGAGCGCGACGCCGACGCGGCGGCGCGTCAGCGCGGCCACCGACGCGGCGCCCATCGCGATCATGGCGGGGTCGCGGACGCCGACGGGCAGCGGCCCGATCGTCATCGGGATGCGGTCGGTGGCCAGGCCGACGGCGGTGGCCAGCGCGAAGGCGTCCCAGGTCGCGGTCTCCCCGATCCACAGCTCGCCGTAGCCGAGCCGGTCGGCGAGCACGGCGGTGTGCAGCGCCTCCTCGGCGGGACGGTCGAGCCACATTCCGACGACGGCGCTGAGGTCCATGGCCACCATCGAAGCAGAGTCTCAGCGTTTGCCGAACAGGCGGCCCACCCGGTGCAGGGCACGCTCGAAGTCGGTGCCGAAGGGATTCTCCTGTACGAGGTAGGTCCACGTGGCGGTCGGCCTGGTCAGGCCGGCGGCGTCCAGGTCGGCGACGCCGTCGGTGATCTTCACCGTTTCCAGCGACTCCTCCGAGCGCGACTGGACATCGCGCAGCAGCCGCCCGTACGCGCGCACGGCCTCGCGGTTGAACTCGTCGTAGGCGTTCATGCCGTGGCCGAGGGCCCGCAGGTGGATGCCCTCGCGCAGGTCGGACAGGAACGCCATGTGGTCGGCCCACACGCGGTCGAGATGGTAGAGCGTGACGAGCCGCGCGGCCTGCTCGAAGGTCTTGTCGTCCAGCTCGGAGCGGCGCCCGCGCAGGGCGGTGGCGGCGGCGTCAGTGCGCAGCGCGCGGTCGCGGTGCTCCAGGAACTCACCGCGCTGGCGCTCGACCAGCTCGTTGTAGCGCCAGGTGGTGCGGTGGACCTCCAGGGTCACGCCCTCGGCGACGCGCTGGGCGTGGCCGACCACCCAGCCGGTCTCGCCGGTGACGCCGGGCGCGTAGCGGCGCACCAGGTCGTCCTGCGCGCTGGCGAAGAACACCGAGCCGCCGGGGTCGCCCTGGCGGCCCGCGCGGCCGCGTAGCTGGTCGTCGAGGCGGCTGCTCTCGTGGCGCCCGGTGCCCATGACGTAGAGGCCGCCCAGCTCGGCGACGCCCTCGCCGAGGCGGATGTCGGTGCCGCGCCCGGCCATCTGCGTGGAGACGGTGACCGCGCCGTGCTCGCCCGCGCGAGCCACGATGGCGGCCTCCTCCGCGTCGTTGCGGGCGTTCAGCACGACGCACTCGACGCCCGAGCGCCCGAGCCGGCGCGCGAGGCGCTCGGACTCGGCGACGTCGAGGGTGCCGACGAGGATGGGGCGGCCGGTGGCGTGCGTGTCGACGATCCGCTCGACGAGGGCCTTCTCCTTGTCGCGCACGGTCTCGAAGAGCCGGTCGGGCTCGTCCTCGCGCACGCAGGCGCGGTTCGGCGGGACCACCGCGACGGACAGGCCGTAGAACTCCTGGAGCTGCTCCCCCACGGCGACGGCCGTACCGGTCATGCCGCACACGACGGGATAGCGCCGGATGAGGGCCTGCACGGTGATGCTGTCGAGGATCTCGCCGCTCTCGGTCGCGGCGAGGCCCTCCTTGGCCTCCACCGCCGCCATCAGCCCGTCGGGCCAGCGCTGGAGCCGTGCGACCCGGCCGCGCGACTCGTCGACGAGGCGTACGCGGCCGTCCGCGACCAGGTAGTCGACGTCGCGGTGCAGCAGGGCGTGCGCGTAGAGGGCGACGTTCAGCCGGGTGAGCGTCTCCAGGTTGTCCGCGGCGTACAGGTCGATGCCGCCGAGCGCGGCCTCGGCGGCCTTCGTGCCCGTCTCGGTCAGGTGCACGCTGCGGCCGTCGCCGTCGGTCTCGTAGTCGGCGCGGCGGCGCAGCGTACGGGCGATCTCGGCCATCCGCCGGTCCGAACCGGCGGCCTCGGTCGCGCCGGCCAGCACCAGCGGCACGCGAGCCTCGTCGACGAGCACCGAGTCGGCCTCGTCGATCAGCGCGACGTCCGGGCGCGGCACGATCACGTCGTCGGCGTCGGTGACGCGGCGGTCGCGCAGCACGTCGAAGCCGGCCTCGGAGACCGGCACGTACGTGACCTGGCGCGAGTACGCCTCCCGGCGCTCCTCCGGAGTGGAGTCCTGGACGGCCCAGCCGCTCGTGACGCCGAGCAGGTCGTACACGGGGCGCATCCACCCGGCGTCGCGGCGTGCCAGGTAGTCGTTGACCGAGATCACGTGCACGCGGTGGCCACGCAGGGCGTACCCGGCGGCGGCCAGGGCCCCGGCGAGCGTCTTGCCCTCTCCGGTGGCCATCTCGGCGACGTCGCCGGACAGCATCGCGAGGGTGCCGAGGAGCTGCACGTCGTACGGGCGCTCGCCGAGGGCACGCCGCGCCGCCTCGCGCGCGAGGGCGCAGAACAGCGTGTCGTCGGGCCCGGCGATGGCCTCGGCCGTCAGCTCTTCGTCGCTCAGCTTCTCGACGCGCGGCTCGTGCGCGGCGATCGCCGGCACCATCCGTTCGTACGGCGACAGGTCGATCGTCCCGGGCCGCCCGAGGAAACGGCGGACCCGATCGCGAATACTCACCCACCTAGCCTGCCCCATGGCGTCGGCCTCCATACGTCTTCCGTTCACGTCGAAGCGAGGCACACGCCAAGATCGCGCATACAGTGGGCGTCGTGGCTGATGAGGTGTGGAAGGTAGAACCGTCCGGACCGCTGCGCGGTGACATCCACGTGCGCGGGTCGAAGAACGCCGTGACCAAGCACATGGTCGCGGCCATGCTCGGATCCGGGGAGAGCACGATCCGCAACGCGCCCGAAGTGGGCGACGTCGAGATCACCGGCGCGATGCTGGAGGCCCTCGGGCACACCGTGCGGCGCGACGGGCCCGACATCACGGTCGCCCCGGGCGAGGTGGTCGAGCCGCGCGTGCCGGAGGCGTTCACGGGCCTCAACCGGATCCCGATCCTCATGGTCGGCCCGCTGCTGCACCTGACCGGCGAGGCGTTCGTGCCGCTGGTCGGCGGCGACCCGATCGGCCGGCGGCCGGTCGACTTCCACGTCGAGGCGCTGCGCGCCATGGGCGCCGAGATCGAGGTCGGCGAGACCGGCATCTCCGCGCGCGCCACCCGGCTGCACGGCGCCCGCATCGACCTGCCGTACCCGAGCGTCGGCGCGACCGAGACGGTCCTGATGTCGGCGGTGCTGGCCGAGGGCAAGACCGTGCTGCGCGGCGCCGCCATGGAGCCCGAGGTCGTCGAGCTGGCGCTGTTCCTGCAGCGCATGGGCGCGCACATCGAGCTCAGCCCGGACCGCCGCATCGTCATCGAGGGCGTGCCGCGGCTGAACGGCGCCACCACGCGCCTCGCCGGCGACCGCCTGGAGGCCTTCTCCTACCTGGTCGCCGGGCTGATCACCGGCGGCGAGGTGCGCGTGCACGGCTGCGCGCAGGACCGCCTCGTCACCGCGATCACCACGCTGGCGCGCATGGGCGCCCGCTTCGAGATCACCGACGACTGGATCACCGCGTCGGCGCCGGACGGCCTGCGGCCCGCCGCCGTGCACACCGACACGCACCCGGGGTTCATGACCGACTGGCAGCAGCCGCTCATGGTGTTGTTCACGCAGGCCGAGGGCATGTCCGTGCTGCACGAGACGGTGTTCGAGAACCGCCTCGTGTACGTCCCGGCGCTGAAGAAGATGGGCTGTGAGATCGAGGTGTTCAACGCCTGCCTCGGCGGCCCGGCCTGCCGGTTCCACGACAGCAACTCCGTGCACTCGGCCGTGGTCCGCGGCGTCTCGAAGCTGCGGGGCGCGGACGTCACCATGCCCGACGTACGCGCCGGGTTCTCCGCCGTGCTGGCCGCGGCGGCGGCCGACGGCCCCTCCACGCTGCGCGGCGTCCACCACATCGAGCGCGGCTACCACCGGCCCGCCGAGCAGTTCGAGTCGCTGGGGCTCGCCCTGCACCGCGAGACGGCCTGATCAAGCCGCCAGGTGCTCGGCGCGGCGGCGCGCGAGCCGGACGAACACCTCCGGCGTACGGTGCCGCACGCTCGCGGGCACGAGGTGGCTCGCGGCCCCGGCCGTACGCAGGAACGCCGTCAGCGAGCGGTCGCGCGCCGGGCCCCACGTCAGGCCGTACTGGCACCGGACCGCGGGAGGTAGCAGGCCGGCCGTGACGAACCGGTTGATGGGCAGGCCGGGCTTGAGGTACGCGGGCAGCCGCCGGCCCTCCAGCACGGCGCGGGCGAGCCTGCGCGCGGTGTCGCCGACCTCCAGGGCCGCGACGGTGCGCGCGAAGTAGGCGCGGAACTCGGCCAGGTCGGCGGGCTGGGAGTCGCGCGGGCAGCCGAGGATCGAGGCGACCTCGGTGGCGTCCTGGTAGTAGCGCTCGGCGATGCCTGGGGGCAGGGGCCCGAAGAGGCGTGCGTACAGGTCGAGCGCCGTGTCGGTGAGGGTGGCGTTCACCCAGTTCTGCAGGACGGGGTCGCCGGCGAAGTAGCCGGGCCCCCGTACGTGCTCGTGGACGCCGCGCACGACCGAGGCCGCGCGCTCGGCCTCTTCGGGCGTGCCCCACACGACGAAGGTCAGGAAGTCGAGCGTGCCCGCGAGCCGCGGCAGAGGGTCGTTCTCGAAGTCGCTGTGATCCGCGACGCCCTGGGCCACCAGCGGGTGGGCGAGCTGGAGCAGCAGCGCCCGGCCCCCACCCGCGATCAACGCCGGCTCGGCCGCCACCCACCGGATGACGGCGTCTTCTCCCAGCATGCCCCCATTATAAGTGATCACTTATTGGGCGGGGTGGCGGAACCCCTCCGTGCGCCTCTCAGCATCCCCAGCACGCGCCTGAGCGGGCTCAGGACCGGCTCCTTGAGCACCCGCACGCTCACGTTGCCCTTCTCGGTCTGGTACGGCTCCAGGTGGCCGCGCGCGGACAGGTGGACGTCGCCGCCGAGGCGGCGTTCGACGATCCAGCCGCCCGCGTCGAGGCGCGCGTACAGGTCCCACACTCCGGGCGTGAGCTCCATGTCACCGTCCGTGTCGATGACGGCCTCGCCCTGGAAGCGCAGGCCCCCGACGGGGCGCGGGGTGATCGGGAGCGGATGGTCGGCGGCGTCCGAGCGGCGCCGGAAGTACAGGTCGAGGCGGCCGGACTCGCCGGTGACGTCGAACGCGTCCTCCGGCAGCGAGAGCGGCACCGGCGGCACCCAGCGCGAGCCCTCGAAGGCGAACGGCTTTCGGTCGCGGTAGGCGAACCCGGCCGTGAACGTCAGCACGAGCCGGTCGTGATCCCAGCGGATGCCGTCCAGCGAGGTGTCCAGGACGACGCCGCGCTGTGCCTCCAGGAGGCGGAAGAGATCGTCGCGGGCGCCGGCGCGCAGCAGCTTCGAACGCACCCGCATGCCCATCGGCAGCACCTCGTCCACGCCCGCCCCGATGCGTTCCACCGTGAGCCGGCGTACCTCCTCGTACAGCTCGTGGCGGTAGTCGGCCGGGGAGTCCAGGAAGGTCGGCTGGCCGAGCCGCTTGAGGATCTTGCCGCGGTACCAGTGCGCGTAGTAGCGGTCGCGGTCCGGGCCCGGCGGGACGTGCTCGTCGACGATGTCGAGCACCTCGCGCACCGCGCCGTAGTAGTGCGCCGGGTCGGGCAGGCTGCGGGAGTAGCTGCCCGCGCGCTTCATCCAGTGGCAGCACGGATAGTCGGCCAGCACCGAGATCGTGTCCGCGCGGAAGTAGGCCTTCAGCACGAACCGGTGGTCCTCAAGCCGTACCGGGCCCTCCGGGAAGCGGAGGCCGTGCTTCTCGACGAACGCCCGGCGGAACAGCTTGTGCGGCGTGAGGATGCCGAGCAGGACGTCGCCCAGCACCTCGGCGCGGTCGCGGTTCTCGCGGAACATCGCCCGCGGCACCGAACGCCCGTGCCCGACCATCTTCCCGATGACGATGTCGGAGTCGTTGCGCACCGCCATGGCGTACATGCGCTCCAGCGCCTCCTCGCCGAGCCAGTCGTCATCGTCGAGGAAGTAGACGTACTCGCCGTGCGCCGCCTCGACGCCGGTGTTGCGCGGGCCGCCGGGGCCCCCGCTCGCCGGCAGGTGGATCACCCGGATCCGGTCGTGCGCGGCGGCGAGCTCGTCCAGGAGCCTCTCCGTGCCGTCGCTCGACCCGTCGTCGACGAAGATGACCTCGTAGTCGTCCAGGCTCTGGGCCAGCACCGACTCGACGCAGCCTGAGAGCTCATCCCCTGTCTCGAACACGGGGATGACAACACTGACCTTCACCGTGGCAGCTCCAGAGCCGCCTGTACCGCCGGCGCCAGCCGGCCGGTCTCCTCCGGATCGACGAACATCCACTCGTCGACCTCCCCCGTCGCCGTGAACTCCCCGTAATAACCTGCCGTGTAGCAGGCCATTCGTACACGTGTGCCTTCAGGCTGGTCGTGCGCCGCCGTCTCCACCACCCCGAGCGAGCGAAATGTGTCCTTGTCGAGGTCTACCCCCAACTCCTCGCGGACCTCGCGCGACAAGGCGGCCCAGTCGTCCTCGCCGGGCTCGCGTTTACCGCCCGGCAGATAGAGCCGGTCCCTCGAGCGTGCACGCACGGCCAGCAGCCGCCCCTCGGAGACGTGCACCCACCCAACAACGTCCAACACGACTCTCATCCTGCCAGGCTTCGGATCTTGAGCGTCCGAAAACGGCTGTTCTAGGGTGGTGGGCGCGTTTCACCTGACGCTCGTACGGCGGCCGGCCGGGTTAGCCTGGGACGATGCTGCTGGCGTCCTTAGGCGAGCCCACCGGGCAGGGATGGGTTCAGGTCGAGTGCCTGGCCATCGCGCTGGTCCTGTCCTCGGTGATCGGCCTCGAACGCGAGATCCGGCACAAGAGCGCCGGCCTGCGTACGCACGCGATCGTCGGCTTCGCGTCGGCGCTGGTCATGCTGGTGTCCAAGTACGGCTTCACCGACGTCCTCGGCGACCACGTCACCCTGGACCCCTCACGGGTGGCGGCGCAGATCGTCTCCGGGATCGGCTTCATCGGCGGCGGACTCATCTTCGTACGGCGCGACGCGGTCCGCGGGCTGACGACCGCGGCGGTGGTGTGGCTGGCGGCGGCGGTCGGGATGGCGGCGGGCGCCGGCCTGTGGCTGCTCGCCGTGCTGGTCACCGCCGGGCACTTCGTCGTCCTCTTCGGCCTCACGCCGCTGGCCGAGCGGCTGCCGCACTCCAAGCACGCCCCGTCCCGGCTGCGGCTCGTCTACACCGAGGGCCGCGGCGTACTCCGCCAGGCCCTGACGCTGTGCACGGACGACGGCTTCGCCGTGGGCGACCTGTTCATCGACCAGACCACCGGCGAGCCGCCCACGGTCTCGGTGTCGCTGGCCCTGCGGGGCGGCGGGTCCGTCAACGCCCTGGTGGCCGGGATCGCCGACCTGCCGGGCGTCCTCGCGGTCTCCAGCGACGAGGCCGACATCGCCCACCTCTGAGCGCGGCGGCCGCCCGCGGGCATACCCTGCCCCGTACATGGCGATCGACTATGAGGGCAAGGTACGCGCGCTGCTCGCCCGCGCCGAGCATCCCGAGACCCCGGAGGCCGAGGCGCAGGCCTGCGCGGCCAAGGCCGCCGAGCTGATGCTGCGGCACGCCATCGACGAGGCGGGGCTGCGCGCCGACCGCGGCCAGAGCCCCGAGCCGGTCGTCTACTGGGAGCACACCGTGTCCGGCCGCGACGGCCACGCGCGGGCGCGCTCCGCCGGGCTCACGGCCGTGATCAAGGCGTACGGCGGCGAGTGCGCGGTACGCGGCGACGGCACCTACCGCAAGGACATCGTCCTGCTCACCGTCGCGACCACGTCCGCCCACGAGGCGCTGACGCTGCTCCTGCCGTCGCTGACACTGCAGATGGACGGCGCGGGCGCCCGCGCCGCCGAGACGTACATGATCGGATGCCCGGAGGAGCTGTTCCGCCGCAAGGCCGACCGCACGCGCTGGCGCAACGGCTACCTGAAGTCCTTCCTGGTCGGCTACGGCGACGCGGTCGCCGAGCGCATCGCGGCCTTCCGCGGCGTGCTGCGCGAGGAGGCCGCCGCCGAGAAGGGTTCGGGCGCTCTGGTGCTGGCCCGCGACGACCGTCGGGTACGCGACGAGTTCACGGCCCGTTTCCCGGTCCTCGGCAAGGCGCGCGGCCAGCGCCTGCGCGGCGACGGTTTCGCCGCCGGACGCGACGCCGGGCGCTTCGCCGACATCGGCTCCGGCACCGTGACCGGCACCCGCGCGTCCCTCTCCGACCCGGCCAGTGCCACGCGCTGACCTCGATGTGGGCGAAGATGGACATATCAGCGTCGGAAATTCCGGGCCTTCGCCGCCCGGGTGACAGACCGAGGGGAACCCGTTGCCGGACGAGATCTGCTTCCTGACCGCGCGTGAGCTGGCCCGCCGGATCCGGGAGAAGGAGGTGTCCGCGCGGGAGGTGACCGAGGCGCACCTCGCGCGGATCGAAGCGGTGAACCCGCAGGTCAACGCCATCGTGACGCTCACCGCCGAACAGGCGCTGCGCGAGGCCGACGCGGCGGACGAGCTGACGGCGGCCGGGGCCGAGGTGCCTCCCCTGCACGGGCTGCCCGTCGCGCACAAGGACACGCACGCGACCGGCGGCATCCGTACGACGTTCGGCTCACCGCTGATGACCGACAACGTGCCGTCCGCCGACGAGCTGATCATCGAGCGGATGCGGGCGGCGGGCACGGTGATGCTCGGGAAGACGAACGTCCCCGAGTTCGCGGCGGGCTCGCACACGTTCAACCCGATCTTCGGCACGACGCGCAACCCGTACGACCTGTCGCGGTCGGCCGGCGGCAGCAGCGGCGGCGCGGCGGCGGCGCTCGCCTGCGGCATGCACCCGATCGCCGACGGCAGCGACATGGGCGGTTCGCTGCGGAACCCCGCGTCCTTCTGCAACGTGGTCGGAATGCGGCCCTCACCCGGCCGTGTGCCGTCCTGGCCGGTCGACGCGGCGTGGGCGACGATGGGCGTCCAGGGGCCGATGGCGCGGAACGTCGCGGACGCCGCGCTGCTGCTGTCCGTGCTGGCCGGCCCGGACCCCAGGTCGCCGGTCGCGCTGGAGACCCCGGGCGAGGCCTTCGCGGTGGAGCTGGAGTGCGACCTGTCGGGGCTGCGCGTGGCGTGGGCACCCCGCCTCGACGGCTCGATCCCCTTCGACCCGGAGGTCCTCGCCACGCTGGAGCCGACGGTCAAGGTGTTCGAGGACCTCGGCTGCGTCGTCGAGGAGGCCTGCCCCGATCTCGAAGGGGCCGACGAGGCGTTCCGCACCCAGCGGGCGTGGCAGTTCGAGCTGGGTCTCGGCGCGCTCCTGGACGCCGACCGCGACCGGCTGAAGCCGAGCCTCGCCGAGAACATCGAGGCGGGCCGCCGCCTCACCGGCGCCGACGTCGGCCGCGCCGCGGTCCTGCAGACGCGCCTCTACCACCGGGTCCGCGAGTTCTTCGACCGGTACGACGTGCTGCTGGCGCCGGTGTCCCAGGTCCCGCCGTTCGACGCCGAGCTGGAGTTCCCCAGCGAGGTCGACGGCGTGCCGACGCCGGGCTACGTCGACTGGATGCGCTCGGCGTACCTCGTCTCCGCCACCGGCTGCCCGGCCATGTCGGTCCCGGCCGGCTTCACCACGGGCGGCCTCCCGGTCGGCCTCCAGGTGATCGGCCCGCACCGCGCCGACCTGGCCGTCCTCCAGATCGGGCACGCCTACGAGCAGTCCACCCGCTTCTCCGACCGCCGCCCGGAGGTCAGCGTCCCGAGATGAGGGAGGCGGCGCGCGCGAAGGCGGACGTCCGGTTCAGGCGGTCGTTCTCGCGGCGGTCGGCGGCGCGGTAGAGGGCGTAGATCAGCTGGACTCCCGTCCAGCGCAGCGGCTCCGGCTCCCACTGGCGCACCTGCCGCCCCACCCAGGGCAGGGCGGTGAGGTCGGTGTCGTCGCGCAGGATCAGGTCGCGCAGCGTACGGCCGGCGAGGTTCGTCGTGGCCACGCCGGTGCCGACGTAGCCGCCCGCCCAGCCCAGGCCGCTCTCGTGGTCGACGTGCGCGGTGGAGCACCAGTCGCGCGGCACGCCCAGGACGCCGCACCACGCGTGGTCGACGCGGGCGTCGGCGGCGGCCGGGAACAGGCGGACAAGCATCCGCCACAGCGCGGCGACCGTCTGCGGATGCGTCGCGCCGCCGTCGTCCCAGCGCGAGCCGAAGCGGTACGGGACGCCTCGCCCGCCGATCGCGATCCGGTCGTCGGCGGTCCGCTGGGCGTAGATGTACGCGTGGGCGTGGTCGCCCAGGAGCTCGGTGCCCGCCCAGCCGATGTGCTTCCAGACGTCCGCGCCGAGGGGCTCGGTCACGATCATGGAGCTGTTCATCGGCAGCCACTCGCGGCGCTGGCCGGACAGGCCCGCCGTGAAGCCCTCGGTCGCGCGGATCACGTACTCGGCGCGGACGGTGCCGCGCGCGGTGACCGCCGAGGCGGTCCCGCCCGAGCGCGGGTGGATCTCGGTCACCGCCGTCGACTCGAAGATGTCGACGCCGAGGTCCTCGACCGCCCGCGCCAGGCCCTGGACCAGCCGGGCGGGCTGGACGCGCGCGCAGTGCGGGCTGTAGGTGGCGTCGAGGGCGCCGGCGACGCGCAGCCGTGACTCGCGTTCGTCGCGGCCGAGCAGGCGCAGGTCGTCCTCGTCCCAGCCCCAGGCGCGCGCGTCCTTCAGCTCCGCGTGCAGGCGCCCGCGCTGGGCCGGGTTGGTCGCGACGTTCAGCACGCCGTCCTTGACGATGTCCGCCGCGATGCCCGAGGAGGCGGCGGCGCGTACGACCTCGTCGACGCTGGCGAACATCGCGCGCTGCTGGGCGACGACGGCGGCGCGGCCGTGCGCGCGGGCGTACCGCTCATGGGACCCGGCCAGCTCGGCCGTCAGCCAGCCGCCGTTGCGCCCGGAGGCGCCGAACCCGGCGAACTCCTTCTCCAGGATCGCCAAGCGCAGGTCCGGCTTCGCCTGCTTCAGGTAGTACGCGGTCCACAGCCCGGTGAAGCCCCCGCCCACGACGCACACGTCGTACTCGCGCGGGCCGGGCAGCGGGTCACGGCGGACCGGCATGCCGGCCTGGCGGTACCAGAACGACACCTGGCCGTTGGTGAAGCCGGCCGTGGTGGGCACCGTGGCGCCCGGACGAGACCCTGATTTCGGCATGGCCGACTTCAACCCTTTCAGGTTCTTTGAAGTGTGTTGCCCCGTTGTTTGCTGGTCTGCCAAGGTATCCGGTGCACACGTACCAGGAGTAGCAGGGCGGCTACCGAAGCGCCCTCCTCCGGTACGGCCTCCCGTGCGACAGGGGACATTCGAACGACGGAAACGGGGTGGATCCGTGCGTAACCGCCGGACCGCATTTCTCAGGGGGCTGCTCGCACTCGTCGTGCTGAGCGGATGCGGTGGGCACGCGAAGGAGCCGGCGAAGCCGGAGCCGAGCGCGGGCACCCGCCAGTTCACCCCCTTGAAGCTGGGCCTGCCGAAGGAGGCGCTGACGGCGCCGGTCACCGGCCGGGTACCGGCGAGCCAGGTACTGCACGTCGGCCTCACGCTGAAGGTCGGCGACGCCGCGTGGAAGCAGTTCGGGAAGGGCAAGAGCCCGATGCAGGGCGTCCCGGACCTCGCGGGCAAGATGGGCGTGACCGACGCCGAGCTGCAAAAGCTCCAGACCTACCTCGGCAAGGCCCACATCCAGGCCAAGCCCAGCAAGACGCGCACGAACCTGACCTTCGACGTCACGGCCGGGGTGGCCGGACGGCTCCTGCGGACCTCGTTCGTCACGCACCGCCTGCGGAACCGGACGTTCTTCACGCCCGACCCGGCCCACATGCCCGTCATCCCGGCGGAGCTGGCCGGCTACATGCTCGCCATCACCGGCCTGGACAGCTACAGCGTCGCCCCGACGACGAGGGCCGCGCCTCAGGTCGCGCCGACCCTCGCCGGGAACTGCGGCACGTTCCCGCCGGTCGCCGCCACCGCGCGCAAGGTCGCCGCGGCGTACGGCTACGACCGCATGTGGGCGCAGGGCTGGCACGGCGAGAACATGACGATCAACCTGGTCGAGATGGACGGGTACGACCCGAACGACGTGTCGACCTACGTCTCCTGCACCGGCTCGCACGTCTCGGTGGCCAACGTGAACCTCGGGGCCACCGCTCCCCCGCCCGGCGGCGAGGCGACCCTCGACATCCAGATGCTGGCCGGCCTCGCGCCGAACGCCCGCGTCGTCGACTACCAGGAGGACCCGGCGCTGCTGAACACCGGGTACGGGTCGGACTCCTGGACCGCGTTCAACAACGCGCTCCAGCGGATCATCGACGACAACTACGGCACCCCGCGCCCGGGAAGCGTCGTCAGCATCAGCCTCGGCGGCGCCGAGGGCATGATGTCGCAGGACACGATGCTCGCCATCGACCAGAACATCCGCATCCTCACCCAGGCCGAGAAGATGACCGTCTTCGTGGCGACCGGTGACTGCGGGGCGTACGGCGACCGCTCCTACGGCCCGCTCGACGTGTCCTTCCCCTCCACCTCCACCTACGCGGTGGCGGTCGGCGGCACGCGGATGCAGTTCGCGGCCACCGGCGCGCGTACGGGCGAGACGGTGTGGTCCGACCGCTCCGACCTGTCGAAATGCCAGAACCAGTGGGGCAGCGGCGGCGGCGTGAGCAAGTTCTTCCAGCGGCCGGTGTACCAGCAGGCGCCGGGTGTCGCGAACCGGTACTCCACCGGCGCGCGCCAGGTGCCGGACGTCTCGGCCGCCGCCATCGAACTGCCGGTGTTCTACAAGGGCCACTGGGTGCCGTTCGGCGGCACCAGCGCCGCGACCCCGATCTGGGCCGCGGGCATGGCGCTGGTGAACCAGGGGCTGATGAACCGCAGGCGGTACTACTGCTACGGCCCCGACACGATCTACCACGTCGTCGGCCAGGGCGGCGCGAACGTGCCCTACTACGACGTGGTCAACGGCAACAACCTGTACTACCCGGCGACCCCCGGCTACGACCTCGCGACCGGCCTCGGCTCGCCCAGCGCGCCGAACATCTACAACATCCTGCTGAACTCCCCCGCGTGATCACAGGTCCGGGTCGGTGTCCTTCGCGTTGGCCATCGGCCGCAGCGGCTTGCGCAGCGGCACGATCATCATGCTGAAGTCCGCCGACGCGATGACACGCTCCTCGGTGTCGGTGACCTTGCAGTCGACGACGATGAGCTGACGGCCCGCCTTCACGACGTCCGCCCGCGCGAAGACCGTGTCTCCGTGCGGGCGGCCGAGGTAGCGGACGTGCAGGTCGGCCGTCACGAGACTCTGACGGCCCGGCTCGAACCCGCTCCCGCGCGCCGCCGCCGTGCCCGCCGCGACGTCGATGAGCGTGGCGATGGCGCCGCCGTGCAGGTTGCCGGTGCTGTTGAACGCCGACGGGCGTACCGGCATCGACAGCACGGCGTGCTGCTCGCCGATCTCCACGATCTCCAGGCCGAGCAACTCGTGCAGGGCGGTGTCGTGGCGGAGCGCCGAGCGCACGAAGGCCCGGTCGGACTCCGGTAGATCGACGATGCGCACGGTACCGCCGGACGGCATGGTCTTCCGTGCCGCCGTTTGGACCTCAGGCTGTTCGGCCATGGGACTCCTTCGACTCGCGACTGTCCGACGCCGTACTTACCCGTTGACCGACCGTGACCACCGGATTCGGGCACATCGTCTACGCGGGCGCCGAAAAAACGGCCGTCCGGCGCCCGAGACCACCATGTCACCGATGTGTGACCGCTTCGTTCGTGAAACCGGCGTCTTTAACATTAATTTCATTGCAAGGCATGACCACCTGACGGGCGAATGTGACGTCACATGGTGTACGGGGACAACGATACGGCGAAGGGGGCGCGTCATGAGGCATGCGCGCGATGAGGCGTCGGCGGCGATAGAGGCCGCGACACGGGTGCTTTCACTACACGGCCGGACAGATCCACCCGAATCGGAAAACGCGGGCGTGACCTGGGGAACGCTGGCGAGCGAGGGCGTCTGGGCGGCGACGCGCGACGGGCAGCGGATCCAGGTCGGCATCGCGACCGGCGGGGTGGACCGCCCCGCGACCGTCGTGCGCCCGAGCCTGCGGATCTACAGCGGGGTCGACACCGAGACCGACGTTCTGGCACAGACCACGGTGAGTGGTATCCGGTTCATCACGGTGCTGCACGGCCCGGGGGCGCCGATCGAGTTCCGGTTCCCGCTGCGGCTCGCCGAGGGGCTCTCTCTGGACCCCGCGCCGTCGGGCGGCTACGACGTCGTGCACGACCGGTACGGTGCGACGGTGGGGCGTTTCCACGCGCCGTGGGGCTGCGACTCGCTCTACCGGCCGGTCAGGGCGGAGTACCACCTGGAGGACTCCGCGCTCGTCATGACGATCCGGCACCGGGAGGCCGACGCGCTCTATCCCGTCGTCGCGGACCCCTACTACACGCGGTGACGCTCAGCCGACCCCGCGCCGCATGTCGGGGTCGTCGAGGTCGAGGCGGCGCTCCACGGCGCGGCGGGTCCCGGCGCTGATCCGGCCCCTGCCGTAGAGCCGCCGCAGCTTGTCGCGCTGCGCGCGGACGATCTCGCGTCTCACCAGGGAGGTGTCGGCGAGCCGCTCCTCGTCCGGTTCGTCGTCGAGCTCGGCGCGCACGCGTTCGAGGCGGTCCTCGTACAGCCGGCGGAACGTCAGCGACGTACGGTCGTCCATCGTGCCGTCCTCGGTCAGCTCGTCGATGCGCGCGAGGGCGGTCTCGATGACCGAGCGTCGCGCCTCCATGTGCTCGACGCGGTCGCGGTCGGCCTCGACCATGCCGAACCTCCGCAGCAGGGCCGGGAGCGTCGTCGCCTGCCCGACGAGCGTCACGAACACGACGACGCCGACGAGGAAGATGACCTCGTCGCGCCCCTTCAGGGGCGTTCCGTGCACGCTGACCGGCAGCGACAGGATGATCGCCAGCGAGATCGCGCCGCGCATGCCGCTCCAGCCGACGACGATCCGCTCCTGCCAGGGCATGTGGTCGAAGTCCAGGTGACGGCCGGGCAGGTAGCGGGCGACCGGGAAGACGAACAGCACCCAGGCCAGGCGTACGGCCACGATGACGACGGACACCGCGACGCCCGCGATGATCACGTGCCGCCACGTGTGGCCGGCCATCTCATGGATGATCGCGCGGCCCTGGAGGCCCAGCAGGACGAACAGCGACGACTCCAGCAGGAAGATCAGGGTCCGCCAGAAGAGCCGTCCGGGCAGCCGTGAGGCGGGCTGGAGCATGCCCTCGCCGCGCGTCCCGAGGTAGAAGCCGGCGGTGACCGTCGCGAGCACGCCCGAGAAGCCCAGGTCGCTCGCCGGGACGTACGCGAGGTAGGGAGTCAGCAGCGACACGATGAGCTGGCTGCGGGGATCGCGGACCCTGCGGCGGAACCGCGAGAGCGCGAACCCGACGACGAGCCCGTACGCCACCCCGCCGGCCACCACCTCGGCGAGCCGCAGCAGCCCGTGCCCGGCCGTGTACGTCGTGGTCAGCGCCTCGACGGCCAGCCCGAACGCCGTGAGCGCCACGCCGTCGTTGATCAGGCTCTCGCCCTCCAGGATCGTCACGATCCTCGGCGGGGCGCTCAGCCGCTGGAGGATCGAGGTGGCCGAGACCGCGTCGGTGGGCGCGATGGCGGCGCCGAAGGCGATCGCGGCGGCCCAGCTCAGGCCGGACATGGTCGTGTGGGCGGTCGCCGCGACCACGAACGTCGTCACGACCGTCAGCCCGAACGCCAGGATGATGATCGGGAAAGCGTCGGCCTTCGCCTCGCGCGGCGCGGTGAAGAACGCCGCGTAGTAGACGAGCGGCGGCAGGAAACCGAGCAGCACGGCCTGCGGCGGGAGGTGGACGTCGGGCATGCCCGGCACGAACGCCGCCGCCGCGCCCAGCAGCACGAGCGGGATCGCCTCGGGGACGCGGAGCCGCCCGGCGAGCCAGTGCGACATCAGCACGACCACCGCACCGGCGAGCCCGATGATGAACAGCGACGACGGCCCCATGACGGTGTTCCTCCCCCGATTTCGCGAGGTTCCGGCGTGATCCGCGGATCGCGCGGCGCCCGGCCGACTAAGGTTTGTGACAGACGAAATGCTCCGGCAGGCCGTGTGCGTAAGTATCGTAAGGGGCGTACGGTAATGACATCGGACACGCCCGCCGGATCGGGGAGTCGAAGTGCTGTTCAGTCATGACACCGAGCACGCCCTCGGCCTCGTGGTGGACCTGGTCAACACCGGCCCGGCCGCGTCGGCCGAGGAGCAGCTGCCCGGCCTCCCGGCGTTGCAGGAGTTCGTCGACCGCAACGAGCTCAGCGACATCCGCGACCTCGACGCCGACGACCTCGGTGCCGCCCTGAGGCTGCGCGACCGCTTCCACGAGGTGTTCCAGACCGCCTCGGACACGGACGCGACCGTACGCCTGGTCAACGCGATCATCAGTGAGGCGCGCACGTCGCCGCACCTGAGCGACCACGACGAGTGGAGCTGGCACATCCACTTCTTCGCGCCCGGGTCCAGCCTGGCCGGCCACCTCGCCGCCGAGTGCGGCATAGCGCTCGCCTACGTCGTCGCGGCCGGCGAGCTCGACCGGCTGCGCGTCTGCGAGGCGCCCGACTGCTCGCGCGTCCTCGTCGACCTGTCACGCAACCGGTGCCGCCGCTACTGCGACAGCCGCACCTGCGGCAACCGGATGCACGTCGCCGCCTACCGCGCGCGTCAGCGGGAGTCCGCGGCGCGCTGAGCCGCCACCGCGTCGAGGGCACGGCGCGCGGCGCCGGCGTCGTGCACGCGGAACACCCGCGCCCCGAGCCACGCCGACACCCCCAGCACCGCCATGGTGCCGACCCCGCGCTTCTCCACGGGCGCGCCGAGGGTCTCGCCGATGAAGTCCTTGTTGGAGACGGCCACCAGGACCGGCCAGCCGGTGCCGGCCAGCTCGCCGAGGCGGCGCGTCAGCTCCAGGGAGTGCCAGGTGTTCTTGCCGAAGTCATGGGTCGGGTCGATGAGGATCGCGTCGCGGCGTACGCCCAGCGACACCGCGCGCTCGGCCTCGGCGGTGACGTGCGCGATGACGTCGGCCACCACGTCGGTGTAGCGCACCCGGTGCGGGCGGGTCCGCGGGTCGAGGCCGCCGGCGTGCGCGCAGACGAGCCCGATGCCGTGGGCCGCCGCCACCTCGGCCAGCCGCGGGTCGACGCCGCCCCACGTGTCGTTCAGCAGGTCGGCCCCGGCCTCCGCGACGGCCTCCCCCACCTCGGCGCGCCACGTGTCGACGCTGATCACGATCTCGGGGTGCCGCTCGCGTACGGCCGCGACGACGCCGACGACCCGCCGCAGCTCCTCCTCGACGTCGACGTCGTCGCCCGGACCGGCCTTCACTCCGCCGATGTCGATGATGTCCGCGCCCTCGGCGACCGCGCGGTCGACCGCGTCGAGGGCGGCGCCGAAACGGTAGGTCGCGCCGCGGTCGAAGAAGGAGTCGGGGGTGCGGTTGACGACCGCCATCACGGCGAAGCCGTCGAGGGAGCGCGTGCCGAGCCGCAGCGGCGGCGCGGTCACCGGCGGGACCCCCGTCGCCCGCGCGGGCGACGCGAGACGTAGACCACCCCTTCGCGCACCACGACATCGTACGCGGGCAGCGCCCGCACGGCCGGGCCGCGCCGCACCGCGCCGTCCTCCAGCGCGAACCGCGCGCCGTGGAGCGGGCACTCGACGCAGTCACCGACGATCGCCGCCCTGGTCATCCGCGCGCCGGCGTGCGGACAGGACAGGCCGAACGCGAAGAGCCGCCCGCCGGCCCGGCAGATCACGGCCGGCAGACCCCTGACGCGGCGGATCTCGCCGTCGATGATCCCGGCCTCCGCTCCGACGCGGACCGGCCCGCGGCGGCGGAACCCCAGTGAGCGGAGCACGGTCGATCCCCCTCAGCAGGCAAGTCTGAATCGGATTCGGTAATGACCCCGGGCCGCTGTCGCTAACGCACCCGGCAGGCGGCTAATCTCATTCAATAGAAACGGGGCAATACCCCGTGAGCTTGGAGGTTCCGCTGACCACGCGAGCGCTCATCACCGGGATCACCGGGCAGGACGGCTCGTATCTCGCCGAGCATCTGCTCGAGCAGGGGTACGAGGTGTGGGGTCTGGTACGGGGGCAGGCGAACCCCCATGCCTCCAGGCTGCGCAAGCACATCGGCGACGTGCGGCTGGTCCACGGCGACCTCCTCGACCAGGGCAGCCTCATCTCGGCCGTCGAGAAGGTGCGGCCCGACGAGGTGTACAACCTCGGAGCGATCTCGTTCGTTCCGATGTCCTGGCAGCAGGCCGAGATCACCGCCGAGGTCACGGGCATGGGCGTCCTGCGCATGCTGGAGGCCATCCGCGTCGTGAGCGGCATCGGCGGCTCGCGCACCCCCGGCGGGGGCCAGATCCGCTTCTACCAGGCGTCGTCGTCGGAGATGTTCGGCCAGGTACGCGAGACCCCGCAGAACGAGAACACCCCCTTCCACCCGCGCAGCCCGTACGGCGTGGCGAAGACCTACGGGCATTTCATCACGCAGAACTACCGCGAGTCGTACGGGATGTTCGCGGTCAGCGGCATCCTGTTCAACCACGAGTCGCCGCGGCGCGGTGCCGAGTTCGTCACCCGGAAGATCACCCTGGGCGTGGCGCGCGTCAAGCTCGGCCTCGACGAGGGCCTCACCCTGGGGAACCTGGAGGCGCGCCGCGACTGGGGATACGCCGGTGACTACGTGGAGGCCATGCGGCTGATGCTCTCGGCGCCCACTCCCGAGGACTACGTGATCGGCACCGGCCGCACCCACTCGGTGCGCGAGCTGGTCGAGCGCGCCTTCGCCACCGCCGGCCTCGACTGGCGCGACCACGTGATCACCGACCCCGAGCTGACCCGGCCCGCCGAGGTCGACCTGCTGTGCGGCGACCCCAAGAAGGCCCGCGACCAGCTCGGCTGGGAGCCGAAGGTCTCCTTCGAGGAACTCATCGCGATGATGGTGGAGTCCGACCTCGCGCTGCTGTCGCGGTCCGACCGCCCCGAGGACGAACCCCTGAGCTTCCACCACTGGTAGAGGGGCCCGCGGAGGGTCCGGATCCCGCCGCACGTGCCAGGATGCAAGCATGACCACTTGCACTCATGTCGCCCTGGTGCCGGCGCCGCCTCCGCGGCCTCGTACCCCCGAGGGATGCGAGGAGTGCCTGCGGATCGGCAGCCGGTGGGTCCACCTCCGGCACTGCCTGTTCTGCGGGCACATCGGCTGCTGTGACTCCTCGCCGGGCAAGCACGCCAGCAAGCACGCGATCACGCACTCTCATCCGATCGTCCGGTCGTTCGAGCCCGGCGAGAACTGGCGCTGGTGCTACGTCGACGAAGTGATCGTTTGAGCGTCCGCCTCTCGGAGGCGCGCGGACGCTGGATTCTGGCGACCACGGTCCTCGGGTCGAGCCTGGCGATGCTCGACGCGACGATCGTCAATGTCGCCCTGCCCCGCATCGGCAGGGACTTCGGCTCCTCGGTGGCCGGTCTCCAGTGGACCGTCAACGCCTACACGCTCACCCTCGCCGGCCTGATCCTGCTCGGTGGCGCCCTCGGCGACCGGTTCGGCCGCCGCAAGGTCTTCATGATCGGCGTGGTCTGGTTCGCGCTGGCCTCCGCGCTGTGCGGGCTCGCACCGAACGTCGGCGTCCTGATCGCCGCGCGTGCGCTGCAGGGCATCGGCGGCGCGCTGCTCACGCCCGGATCTCTGGCGATCATCCAGACGTCCTTCGTGCCCGAGGACCGGCCGCGCGCGGTCGGCGCCTGGTCCGGGCTCGGCGGCGTCGCCGGCGCGGTCGGCCCCTTCCTCGGCGGCTGGCTGATCGCCGCCGCCGGCTGGCGCTGGGCGTTCCTCCTGAACCTCCCGCTCGCCGCCGTGGTCCTCCTCGTCGCCTCCCGGCACGTGCCGGAGAGCCGTGACGGCGCCGACCACCGCGGCTTCGACGTCCTCGGCGCCGTGTTCGCCGCCACCGCGCTCGCCGGGCTGACGTACGCCCTGACGGAGGCGCCCGCCAAGGACGCCTCCACGGTGGCGGTCGTGACCGCCATCGTCATCGGCGTCGCCGCCGGCGCCGGGTTCGTCGTCGTGGAGCGGCGCCGCTCCGGCGGGCGCGGGCCCGACCCCATGCTGCCGCTCGGCATCTTCGCGTCGCGACAGTTCACGGCCGTCAACATCGTGACGTTCATCGTGTACGGCGGGATGTCCGTGCAGTTCTTCCTGCTGGTCGTGGACCTTCAGGTCGTGGCCGGCTACTCCCCGATCGTCGCGGGCACCGCGCTGCTGCCGGTGACGATCCTGATGCTGTTGCTGTCCTCACGCTCGGGCGCGCTGGCCCAGCGGGTCGGCCCTCGGCTGCCGATGACGGCCGGGCTCGTGCTGGCCGCGACCGGCATGGCGCTGACGTTCCGCATCGGCCCGCACGCGTCGTACCTCACGGACGTCCTGCCCGCCACGCTGGTCTTCGGCCTCGGGCTGGTGGCGGTCGTCGCGCCGCTGACGGCGACGGTGCTGGCCACGGCCGACATCGAGCACGCCGGCGTCGCGAGCGGCGTCAACAACGCCGTGTCGCGCGCCGCGGGCCTGCTCGCGGTGGCCGGGATCCCGCCCGCCGTCGGCCTCACCGGCGACGCCTTCACCAACGCGGCCGTGTTCGACCACGGTTTCCACGAGGCGATGACGATCGGTGCGGTGCTCCTGGCCGCCGGCGCGGTGCTGACGTACCTCACGGTCCACGACGACGCGCTGCGCCCCGAGCAGGCGACCTGCACCGCCGAATGCGACTACCACTGCGCCGTCACCGGGGCTCCCTTGCAACCGGGTGTGGCGCACGAGCACGTCTGATCAGGTACGGGTCTTGGCGAAGGCCAGGAAGTCGCGGGCGACCGGCGGCAGCGGCCTGCGTACGTGCACGAGGCCGATCGTCGTCGTGAGCGGCGGCATGAACGACCGCACGGCCAGGCCGTCGGCCGCCTCGATCTGGTTGCGGTACCACATCAGCGAGCCGACGCCCGCGCGCACCCAGGCCAGCCAGGAGCCGCGCTCGTCGGACTCGACGGCGGGGACGGGCGTGACGCCGATGCGGGCCAGCATCGCGTCGAGCTCGGCGCGGCGCGCGCTCCCCCGGCCGGGCATCACCAGGCGCAGCCCTTCCAGGGCCGCGAGGGGGACGGGCTCGCGGATGTTCAGCCCCGGTGGCGAGATCAGCACGACCTCGCGCTGTTCGAGCGGGTGCGCGGCGAGGTCGCCGGGGACGGGAAGGTCGGTGAGGGCCAGCTCGGCACGGCCGTCGCGCACCGCCGCGCCGACCGCCTCGCGGCCCTCGCAGCGGATCACGCGGATGCGGGTGGCCGGCTGGTCGCGGGCGAACTCGGGCAGCAGCCGAGCGGTCAGCTCCGGCTCCAGCGTCGCCGTGGACGCGACGCGCAGCTCACCGGGCTTGCCGCCGGCCGGCGCCGAGGAGTAGGCCTCGATCGCGTCGACGGACTGCAGGGCGTCCCTGGCGTAGCGAACGATCTGCTCGCCCGCGTCGGTGAGCACGACTCCGCGCCCGGCACGGGCGAACAGTTCGATCCCGAGCTCGCGCTCGAGATCCCTGATCGCCCGTGACAGGGCGGGCTGCGCCACGAACAGGGCCTGTGCCGCCGCGGTCATGGTGCCGTGGTCGGCGGTGGCAACGACATAGCGCAGCTGCCGCAGATTCATGCATCGACGGTATGGCAATGCGCCGAGCCGGTCCCGGACATGACGGGAATTGACTTGGACATTCACCGGCGGCATGTGATCTGCCGATCAGATAAATGGTCAGATGGCTGGCATCTGACACATCCACCTCATGTGAGGTCGGTGCCGTAAGTCTGTTTGACGACGTCCAGATGGTGCCAGGACTCGCCCACCCAGACACCCGGCACCGCGCGTACCGCCTCAAGGGTGCTCAGCAGCACCCCACGCGATGTGGCATCGACACCACAGATCAGATCGTGCCGCCCGAAACCGGTCACCACGTAGTTCACTCCGGACAGCCGGGCGATGCGGGTGGCCGCGGTGCCGACGTCAGAGGAGATCCGGATGCCGACACCGGCGAGCTCGCCGGATCCGAGAGCGCGTGAGTCGACGATGCCACTGACGTGGATGACTCCGGTGCGCATCAGTCTCACGGCTCTGGCCCTGGTCGCGGCCTGGGAGAGCCCGACCACCTCGGCCAGGCGCGTGTACGGGGTACGTCCGTCGCGGGTCAGCTCGCGAAGCAGCCGCCAGTCGATCTCGTCGAGAGAGACGTCGGGCAGGTCGGTGACGACCGAATGGGCGTCCTTCACCACCGCGATGACTCGGAAGACCTCGACTCCGCGCACTCCGGGCAGGGAGCGAACGGCGTCGACCTCACGTGCGAGCGTCGCATCGTCGCGCACCCGGAACTCGGCGACCACGGGGTGAGCGCCGGTCGCGAGGGCGGCGAACCAGGCGGCCTGCCGTCTCGCGACGGCGTCGACCACATGTCTCGCCGGTCCGTCGACGTCGATCGAGAGGTGCCCGATCGCGCCGGTTCCAACGACGGAGGCGTGCACGATGCCGACCACGCGCACGATTCCCGAATCCAACAGGTGCTGCACGCGCGTGCGCACGGCCGTGCGCGACAGCCCTACACGGTCGGCGAGCGCCTGGAAGGTCGCCCTCCCATCCCGCTGCAGCTCGCGTACGAGCACGGCGTCGACCGCATCCAGCACGGGGATCCTCCTCGGGGCCTGTATGTTCCTGCGTTGACTTGCATGATCATTTCATTAGTGACGCGTTTGTCGCGAAAACGGAGCGTTGTTCGTGTTCGTTCGCTGAACGACCACGGATGTGTCGGTGAGGCGCGGAGTCGGTGACGAAAGCCGCGCGGTTCGCGAGTCGCCGACGCGGCAACGTCCGGGATCATGGCGCTAGAACTCGCGTCCCAATTCGGCAAGGATTTCGCGAGCCTCGTCACTCGCGGCACTTGCAGCCTCCGCTTGCCCGCGCGCCTCATGCGCTCCGGCCAGGCACTGAAGGGTTTCGGCAAGGTCCAGAGACTCCTGGAGATCGCGGAAAATCCGTACTGAATCGTCGAGCACCGCGGCGGCCGAATCGGGTTCGCCATCGGCGAGGAGCATCTCTCCGGTGAGCCGGAGCACGTGGCCCTCACAGGTACGCCACCCGACCTCCCGGAAAGTGTCCATCGCCAGGTCGAGAACCGAACGCGCCTCGGTGTGCCGGCCCTGGCGCATGAGGCACTCGCCCATCCGCATCCGCACCACGGCCTCGCTCAGCCGGTCGCCGATCGCGCGGAAGGTCGGCAGGGCCCGTTCGAGCAGGCTCAGCGCCTCGCCGTACTCGCCGCCCTCCAGCTCGACCGTCGCGAGCCTGCGCAGCGCGTGCGCGCCGCCCATGTCGTTGCCGGCCGCCTGGTAGAGCCGCAGCATCTCCTCGAAGCGCGTACGTGCCGCCTGGACGCGCCCCTGGTCGAGGTCGCACAGGCCGAGGCCCTCCACGGCGTACGCCTCGGCGCGCTGGTCGCCCAGCTCGCCGAACAGCCGCAGCGCCGCCGCCCACAGCGGGCGTGACGCCTCAGGGTCGCCGTTGATGCGGACGGTGGCCGCGACCCCGCACAGCGCGCCGGCCCGGCCGTAGCCGTCTCCGGTGCGCTCGCAGAGCGCCGCGGCGCGCTCGAACCGGCGGCGCGCGTCGCCGAACCGGCTCTGGACGTAGAGCATGGCGCCGAGGTTGATCTCCGAGGCCGCCTCACCCCGCAGGTCGGCCGACTCACGCGCCGAGGCGAGGGCGTCCTCGCAGCAGTGGCGCCACTCCAGGACGTCGCCGCAGAACTCGAAGAACGGCAGGCTCGCGCTGGCCAGCTCCCAGCACAGCCCGCCCAGCCGCTCCGAGCGTGCCTGGCCGACCGCGGCGGTGATGGCCGACCGCTCGCTCTCGAACCACGCGAGGGGGTCGCGCAGCAGGAGGGACGTGGTCTCGTCGTCCAGCGGGCGGCGCGGCGCGCCCCCGGACAGCGGCGCGTAGTAGCAGTTGGGCAGGCGCCGCTCGGCCTCGCCGGTCAGCGCCAGCCACGTCGCGAGGGCGCGGGCGAGCGCCTCGCGCCGCGCCTCCGGCGGCTCCTCGGCGACCGCGCGCTCGCGTGCGTACACGCGGAGCAGGTCGTGGAAGCGGTAGCGGGTCTGGTCGGTGGCGTCGCGCCCGGCCACCTCCAGGAGCCGCGCGTCGACGAGCTCCTCGACGAGGTCCTCACCCTCCGGCGCGGACACGTCGACCAGCGCCGCCGCGGTCCACGCGGCGAAGTCGGCGACCTCCAGGAGCCCCAGCAGCCGGAACGCGCGCTGCGCCGCCGCCGACAGGCCGCGGTGGCTGAACTCCAGGCTGCCGCGGATCTCCAGGTCGGCGTGGACCAGCTCGTCGAGGCGCCGCTGCTCGTCGGCGAGCCTGCGGGCGAGGCGGTCGAGGGTCCAGTGCGGCTTGGCGGCCAGCCGCGCCGCCGCGATCCGCAGCGCCAGCGGCAGCCGGTCGCACAGCGTCGCGACCCGCTCGGCCGCGGCGGGCTCGGCGGCGACCCGCTCGGCACCGGCGACGCGCGTGAGCAACTCGGTGGCCTGCGCTTCGTCGAAGGCGTCGAGCTCGATGCGGACCGCGCCGGCCAGCCCGGTGAGCCTGCGGCGCGCGGTGACGACGACCGCGCAGGCCGAGCTGCCGGGCAGCAGCGGGCGTACCTGCGGCTCGTCGGCGGCGTTGTCGAGCACGATCAGCACGCGGCGGCCGTCGAGCCGCGCGCGGTACAGCTCCGCCCGCTCGTCGGGATCCTCCGGGATCGCGGCGCCGTCGACGCCGAGCCTGCGCAGCAGGCGCCCCAGCACGTCGGCGGGGTCGGCGGGGATCGGGTCGTTGCCGCGCAGGCCGACGTACAGGCGCCCGTCGGGGAACCGCGACCGCAGCCGGTGCGCGACGTGCACGGCGAGGGTCGTCTTGCCGACGCCGCCGCGCCCCGTGACGGCCACGATCGGCACCGCGCCGTACGGCTCGGGACGCCAGCTCACCGCGTCGATCATCTCGGTGACCTGCTTGGTGCGGCCGGTGAAGTCGGCGATGTCGGGCGGCAGCGGCGACGGCCCCGCCGAGGGCTCCGGGCCGGTGCTCAGCGTCGCGTCGTCGGCGAGGATCGCCTGCTGGATGCCGCGCAGGTCGGGCCCGGGCTCCAGCCCGAGCTGGTCGACCATGGTCTGGCGAGCGTCCTGGTAGGCGTCTAGGGCCTCCGAACGGCGGCCCGCACGGTGCAGGGCGACCATCAGCTGGCCGCGGAACCGTTCGCGCAGCGGGTGCTCGGTGACGAGGGAGACGATCTCGGGGATGAGGTCGCCGGCGCGGCCCAGGGCCAGGTCGGCGTTGATCCGCTCCTCGATCGCGCTGAGCCGCCGCTCCTCCAGGCGCGTCGCCTCGGCGGAGAGGCCGGGCAGGCCGCCGAGCGCGGGCCCGCGCCACAGCCGCAGCGCCGCCCGTAGCTCCTCGGCGGCGCGCGCGGGGCTGCCCGTGCGCGCGGCCTCGACGCGGCGGTCGAACTCCAGCAGGTCGACCTCGTCGGTGCGCAGGACGTAGCCGGGCGCGGTCGTGACGATGACGTCGCGCACGGACTCGCCGCCGGGGTCGGCGGCGCGCCAGGCGCGGCGCAGGGCCGACACGCACGCCTGGATCTGGGCCGTCGCGGTCGTCGGCGCCCGCTCGCCCCACACGGCCTCGATCAGGCGGTCCACGCTGTGCACGCGTCCGGGGTCGAGGGAGAGCGCCGCGAGCACCGCACGTGCGCGCGGGCCGATGGGCACGGCGGCGCTGCCGTCCCACAGCTCCACCGGGCCCAAGAGCCTGACCTGCATGCGTGCCTCTCACCGAGGGGTGCGTGGTCCACTCGTACGACCTGGGGGAAGACGGTCGTACGCGCGCCAGCGAAATCCTTAGCACAGCTCAGGGCAAGTGTCGCATGAGCAAATCACCGATCGTCAACGCCGAAAGGCGAAAAGCAGGCTTATTACCGGTTTTTGATCGCGGCGAACCGATGACCCGTCGCCGACCGGCCCGGCGTTTTCTCCGGTGTTCCCGGAACGCCAGACTATGCGCATGGAATGGAGAGTCTTCGCGGTCGTCGCACTCGTCCTCACGGCGGGATGCGCGGCCGGACACGCGAGCCCGGTGGTACGGCGGACGGCCCCACGGCGGGCCGTACCGGCGCCGAGACCGACACCGGCGCCCACACCGCCACGGCCGGACAAGATGGTGTTCCACGGCGCGCGCGACTCGGGAATGGTGGCTCTCACCTTCGACGCCGACATGACGCCCGGTATGTTGCGGTCGCTGAAGGCCGGGCGCATCAAGTCGTCCTACGATCACCGCATCATCGACACGCTGGACTCCACGCGTACGCCCGCGACGATATTCGCCACCGGAATGTGGATCGAGCGCTATTCGAGTGTCACGGCGCGCCTGGCGGCCGATCCGCTGCTGGAGTTCGGCGACCACTCGTACCGGCACAGCGCCTTCACCTCACCCTGCTACGGCCTTCCGGTGCTCCCGGTGAAGTCGCGCGCCTCGGACGTCCGGCGCACGGCGAAGATCCTCGACCGGTACGTGCCCGGCCACACGCCGTACTTCCGGTTCCCCGGCGGCTGTCACGACGAGTCCGCGGTGCGCACGGTGCTCGGCACCGGCGTCACGCCGATCCAGTGGGACGTGATCAGCGGCGACGCGTTCGGGAGCGACCCGCACGCGATCTCCGAGCACGTGCTGCGCTCCGTACGCGGCGGGTCGATCGTGATCATGCACCTGAACGGGGCGCCGACGGCTCCGGTGACGCACTCCGCGCTGCCGGCGATCATCCGGGGGCTGCGCGCCAAGGGGCTGCGCCCGGTGAAGGTCTCGACTCTGCTCGCGGCCCGTTGAGACGCCGCGATCGCGGGTATCCAGCAGAATGGAGTGTCATGGGCTCTTTCGAGCCGCTTGTCCAGATCACGAAGGTTACCGACTGTGCGCCTGCTGAACGGTGAGACCCCGGAGCACGACCTGACCTACAACGACGTCTTCATGGTGCCACGGCGCTCGGACGTCGGCTCGCGCCTCGAGGTCGACCTGTCGACCTCCGACGGCAGCGGAACGACGATCCCGATCGTGGTCGCGAACATGACCGCCGTGTCGGGCCGCCGGATGGCCGAGACGATCTCCCGCCGGGGCGGGATCGCCGTGATCCCGCAGGACATCCCGGCCGACGTCGTCTCCGACGTGATCGGCTGGGTGAAGTCACGCCACCTCATCGTGGACACCGCGATCACGCTCGGCCCGGGCGACACCGTCGGGGAGGCCCTGGGCCTGCTGTCCAAGCGCTCGCACGGCGCCGTGATCGTCGTCGAGGACGCGCGGCCCACCGGCGTCGTGACCGAGGCCGACTGCCTGAGCGTCGACCGCTTCACCCAGCTCCGCGAGGTCATGTCGCGCGAGGTCGTGACCCTCCCGGACACCGTCGACCCGCAGAAGGCCTTCGACACGCTCCACGCACGCGGGCACCGGCTCGCGCCGGTCGTCGACGGGACCGGCAGGCTGACGGGCGTGCTGACCCGTACGGGCGCGCTCCGCGCGACGCTGTACGAGCCCGCCGTGGACGCCTCGGGACGCCTGCGCGTCGCCGCAGCGCTGGGCGTGAACGGCGAGATCGAGGAGAAGGCCGAGGCGCTGCTCGCCGCGGGCGCGGACCTGCTGGTGCTGGACACCGCGCACGGGCACCAGACGAAGATGATCGCCGCGCTGCGCCGCGTGCGCTCCCTGACCTCGGTACCCCTGGTCGCCGGCAACGTGGTGACCGCCGAGGGCGTCCGCGACCTCGCCGAGGCGGGCGCCGACATCGTCAAGGTGGGCGTCGGACCGGGCGCGATGTGCACCACCCGGATGATGACGGGCGTGGGCCGCCCGCAGTTCTCCGCGGTGATGGAATGCGCCGCGGAGGCACGGCGCCTGGGCCGCCACGTGTGGGCGGACGGCGGCGTCCGCCACCCGCGCGACGTGGCCCTCGCGCTGGCCGCGGGCGCGTCCAACGTGATGATCGGCTCGTGGTTCGCCGGCACGTACGAGTCGCCGGGCGACCTGCAGCGCGCCTCCGACGGGCGGCTGTACAAGGAGAGCTTCGGCATGGCCTCGGCACGCGCCGTGCGCCTCCGCACGACGGACGACTCGCCGTTCGAGCGGGCGCGCAAGGCGCTGTTCGAGGAGGGCATCTCGACGTCGCGCATGTACATCGACCCGCAGTCGCCGGGCGTGGAGGACGTCCTGGACGGCATCATCGCCGGCCTGCGCAGCGCCTGCACGTACGCCGGGGCCCGCACCCTGGAGGAGCTGCACGAGCGCGCGCTGATCGGCGTACAGGGCTCGTCGGGGTACGCCGAGGGCGAGCCGCTGCACACGAGCTGGTGACGCCGGACCGGCACATATCCGCCCAGGTCAGCGCCGATCAGCGACGATACGGGCAACACGCCGCGCGGGTGCTGGCGCCGGCGCCGGTGGCCGCCCACGCTTGTCGCCGGTCCCCCCGACTACGGCCGGGCGCTTCGCGCGCCCACGGCGGAGCGGGGTCAGGGTGGCGGGAGAGCGGTTCCAGATCGCGGACGGCCGGGTCTTCACACTGCGGGAGGCGCTGGTCGTCACGGCCGTCTCGGCGGTGGTGCCCGGGTTCGCGCACCTGCGGTCCGGACGGCGCGGCGCGGGCCTCGCGCCGCCGGTCCTCTACGGTGCCGTCGCGGCGGCCGGGACGATCCTGCCGGCCGCGCTCTCAGCGGCCCTGAGCGGCCCGGAACGGCGGTTCCTGGTCACGGCCGCGGCGGCGTCCTGGGTGGCGCTGATCCTGGTCTCCTACCGCGCCGTACGGCCCGCCACGCCGCCGCTGCCCGCGCGGGCCGCCGCCGGCGCCGCGGTGGCCGCGCTGTGCGTCCTCGCCGCCGTCGTCCCGCCCGCGCTCGCCCGGTACGCGGGCACGGGCGCGCGTCCCGTCCACGGCGCCCTCAGGCCCCGTGCCGTCGTCACACCCGCCGCACCGCCGCCGCCCCCGGCACCCGCCGGTCCGGCGCGGCTGAACCTGCTGCTGGCCGCACGGGGCGAACGGTCGGCCCTGGTGCTCGCCAGCGTGGACGCCCGCACCGGCGACACGGTGCTGCTCCCCCTGCCGGGCGACCTGCTGCGCGTGCCGGTGCGCGGCGTTCCGGCCGGTCTGCCGCTGGCCTCCGTCTACCGGTACGGCACGGCGCACCCCGCGATCGCCGGGCACGCCGGGCATCCAGGCGCACGGCTGCTGAAACGCGCCGTCGGCGAGGTGACCGGGATGCCCGTCGGGTACTACCGGGTCATCGACGGCCGCCGCCTGCGAAGGCTCGTCGCCGGGCGCCGCGCGGGCCTGTGCACGGACGGCTCCCACCTGCTCGCCGCCGAGCTCGGGCACGGGCACGCGACGGCCGGGTCTCCGCCCTCTCCGGTCCTCGTCGCGCTGTCGTCGAAGATCCGCGACGCGCGGGTCCACGGCGTACGGCTCGTCTCGTCGCGTATCGACCACACGCGGCCCGACTACGGCCGGCTGCGCGCGAAGGCCAGAAGGGCGACGGTCACGAGGACCGCCCCGACCGACCCGCACCACGACTCCCGCATCCCGGGCGACATGTGCGGCTGACGCCGGTCAGGCCAGCAGGCACAGGTACGCCGTACTGATCAGGGCGGCGCCGCGCTCGTCGCCGGTCAGGCCGCTCATCATGCGGTTCATCACGTACGCGATGGTCAGGTCCGCCTCCAGGTCGACGATCACCACCGAGCCACCCCAGCCGCCCCAGTAGCAGCTCCGCGGGTTCGGCAGCGGCACGGACACGGACGGCAGGCCGTAGCCCATCCCGAACCGCATCTGTGTGCCCAGGAAGCGGTCCTCGCAGTCGGACTGCTCCTCCAGGACCGCCTCGGCGCCCTCCTTGGACAGCAGGCGTACGCCGCGGGCCTCGCCGCCGCCCGCGAGCACCGACTGCACGGCGCCGACCGCGCGGGCGTTGCCGTGCCCGCCGGCGGCCGGGATCTCGGCGCGGCGCCACTCCGGCCGGTTGGCGTACAGGGGGGTGACCGGAGGGTTGCCCACGGGTTCCACCTCCTGGACCGGGAAGACCGGCGACACGCGGGCGTCGTGCTCGGGAGGCAGCCCGATGTGGAAGTCGGCGCCCAGCGGCTCGGCGACCTCCTCGCGGAAGAAGGTCCCGAGCGTACGGCCGGTGACCCGCCGTACGAGCTCGCCGACGAGGTAGCCCTGGGTCAGCGCGTGGTAGCCCGAGTACGCGCCGGGTTCCCAGGCGGGCTCCTGGGCGGCGAGCAGCCCGGTCGCCTTCTCCCAGTCGAACAGGTCGTCGAAGGTCATCGGCTCGGCCCACGTCCACAGGCCGGCGGTGTGGCCGAGCAGGTGGCGCACCTCGACGCGCTCCTTGCCGCCCGCCGCGAACTCCGGCCAGTACGTGGCGACCGGCGCGTGCAGGTCGAGCAGCCCGCGGTCGGCGAGCATCAGCGCGCACAGCGCGGTCATCGTCTTGGTCAGCGACCAGGTGTTGGTGATCGTGTCGCGTTCCCACGGGCGGCCGCTCTGGCGGTCGGCGACGCCGCCCCAGATGTCGACCACGGGTTCGCCGCCGAGGTAGATCGCGACCGAGGCGCCGACGTCGTCTCCCCGGTCGATGCTCGCCGCGAGCGTGTCGCGTACCGGGAGGAAGCGGTCGTCGCAGAAGCCGTGAATCGTCGCCACAGGTCAGACACTAACCTGGCGCGCGTGTCCTGAGGAGACCGGTTCGTCCGCTTTGATCGGTTCTGTTCGCGAGGGGGCCGCGAGCGTCCCTCGACCCGGATCCGACCTGATGGGCCGGGCATCCCCCCGATGGGTGGATCATAGAGGGGACGTCTAGGCGAGGACGGTGACATGCCCCGCATCCAGGGGTTCGAGGCGTATCGCATGGTCATGCCGCGCCAGCGGCGCCCGGAGAGCATTCTCGTCCGGGTCGCCGGGGACGACGGCGTGGTCGGCTGGGGCGAGGTCGCCGCCTCCGACGAATGCTGGGCCGACATCGAGGAACGCGTCGGCCCGGCGCTCCTCGGGCTCGACTGGGAGCTCCCCGAGGAGGTCGGTGGCGTCGGAGGGCTCGGCGGCCGCGCGGCCGCCTCCGCGGTCGACATCGCCTGCTGGGACCTGTGGTGCCGGCGGCACCAGAGCCCGCTGGCCCACTCCCTCGGCGGCACCCGCACCTCGGTCATGGCCGGGGTCCGGCTGGGCATCGAGCCGCTGGTCGAGGTGCTGCTGACCCGCGTCAACAAGCTCGCCGGCGGCGGCTACACCCGCGTGACGCTGGAGATACGGCCCGGCTGGGACGTCGAGCCCGTACGCGCCGTGCGGCGCGCGTTCCCCGCGACGGCCATCCAGGTCGACGCCGGTGAGGCCTACACCGAGTCACCGGATCACCTGCGGGCGCTGGAGGCCCTCGACGCGTACGGCCTGACCGCGATCGAACGCCCCTTCGCCGGTGACGACATCGCGGCCCACGCGCGCCTGCAACGCCAGATCGCCACCGCGGTCTGCGTCGCGCCCTCCGACCTGGAGACCGTCGACGCGGCCATCGCCGAGGCCGCGGGCCGCATGCTGAGCATCCGCATCGACCGGCTCGGCGGCCTGACCGCCGCGCGCGGCGCCCACGACCGCGCGCTCGCCGCGGGCTGGCAGAGCTGGTGCGGAGGCGCCGACGGCTTCGGCATCGGCCAGGCGGCCACCGTGGCCCTGGCCAGCCTGCCCGGCTGCGACATGCCCAGCGACGTCACCGACAGCCCGTCCGGCACCCGCGTGGTGACACCTCCGGTGAGCGCGTCGGGCGGCGTGGTCGCCGTCCCGCTGACGCAGGTCGGGCTCGGCCACCACGTCGACGAGGGCCTGATCTCACGGATGGCCACCCGGACCCTCCGCATACCTGCTTAGAAGGCGGATTCGCCGCACCTGCCGGGATGGGGCCGCGACGACGTCGCCGGCGCGAATGTCTCCTGCTCGATCACGTTGCGAATCGGCCGCGTTCACCTCTCACTCGCCTGTGGCGAGGCATGATCTGACCATGTGCAACGAATCTCGCTCAGGCGCGGTGTGGATCGTCAGCGGCCCGCCGGGCAGCGGGAAGTCGACGGTGGCCAAGCTGCTCCTCGCCCGGCTGCGGCCGGTCCCCGCTCTGCTGGACAAGGACACCCTCTACGGCCCGTTCGTCTCGGCGACGCTGCGGGCGTACGGCAGGCCCGAGGGCGAACGCGAAGGCCCCTGGTACGACGAGTTCGTGAAACGGCACGAGTACGACGGGATGACCGCGGCGGCGCGTGAGATCCGCTCGTACGGCTGCCCGGTCATGCTCAGCGGCCCGTTCACCGGCCAGATCCGCGAACGCGAGCGGTGGCAGAGCTGGGTCGAGGAGCTCGGCGGCCCGCCGGTCAACCTCATCTGGATCCGCTCCGACCGCGACACGCTGCGCGACCGCCTCGAACACCGCGGGCTCGAACGCGACACGCGCAAGCTGGAGCGGTTCGATGAGTTCGTCAGCGCGGTGAAGGCCGGCGAGCCGCCGCCCGTACCCCACCTCGCCATCGACAACCGCTCCGCCGCCAAGCCGCTGAGCCTCCAGCTCGAGGAGATGTTCCAGGGCTAGGCCTAACGGTGGAACAGCTCTCTCAGGTTCACGACCAGGAGGAAGCCGGCGATGACGACGAGCGGGGCGAGCAGTACGTACCGGCCGCCGTAGGTGACGGCCAGGACCAGCCCCGCGACCACGGCGACGGCGCCGGCCAGCATCAGCAGGCCAGTCGAGAACTGCAGGAGCTTCCGGCGCGCCCAGGCCTCCATGGTCACGAACAGCACGACGACCGCGCCGAGCAGGATCGCGACCGGCTCGTGCGGGATGACGAAGATCGCGACGATCGCGAGGATGAACAGCGGCGTGCTGAGGGCCGCCCACACGTGCAGGAAGCGGGTCCGCTGCCCCTGGCTCGTGTAGGGCAGGTGCGGCTCGCGCAGGTGCTCGCGCGGCTCGTCGATCTCGACGGCGCGTGCCAGCGTCGCCTCGTGCGCGGCGCGCTCCTCGACCAGCTCTGTACGCCGCTGGACCAGCGTGGCCAGGGCCGACTCCGCACCGGCGACCTCGGCCGCGCGGCGGCGCGCGAGGGTCGAGGTGTTGTTGTGGTGGGCCAGCGAGACGGCGGTGACGCGCAGGCGCCGGAGCGCCTCACGGTCGCGTGTGATGTCCATGTCGGCCTGGGCGATCTCCTCGGCGAGCGACTCGACCCGCGTGGCCAGCTCCCGGCGCTCCTGGTCGGGGTCCGGCGGGATCTTCTGCAGCCCGGTCCAGCCCAGCGGGTCGGCCCAGAGCGTACGCACGCGGCCGTCCCGCTCGTACCTCGGCCCGGCCGGCGCGCGCTCGCCGCCGACCCAGTCGCGCGTGTCGCGGCCCCACAGGCCACGGAAGCCGTGCACCCAGGGCGTCTTGTCGGAGATGAGCACCGGATGCCATGGACGCGGGGTGCTCGGGCCGATCTCCTCGCCGTTGCCGACCGCGTAGTCGATGAACGGGATGCCGACGCCGTGCCGCTTCCCGTCGCGCATCCACGGGAACGCGAACGCCATCACCCGCTGGAAGCCGCGCACGAAGGACCGCATCCGCTCGGGGTTCACGGTCACGAGGTACTGGCCCTTGATGACCGCGCCTGAGTGCGAGCCGGCGCCGACGAACAGCATCGGGTGGTCGTCGATGAGGCACAGCTCCGGGTCGTCCCAGCGGCGGCGCAGGTCGTCGCCCTTGTTGTCGTGCGCGGACGCGGCGATCCACGCGGGCTTCAGGCCGTCCTTGGTCTCGGCCAGGTAGACGACCGACGCCTCCCAGTCGCCCTCGTGGTCGTTGACGCCGTTGAAGGTCGTCCGCCAGTCGTTCATCGCGTAGAAGAAGAAGTACTGGAGGACGACGTAGCCGCCCTCGCGTACGACGCGGCCGTAGTAGGTGCAGCGGCCGGCGTTCATGCGCCGCTCGTACAGGTCGGCGGCGGCCGCGGCGACGCCGCCCGGCACCGAGCCGCGCAGCAGCAGTGACACGCGGAGGATCACGTCGAAGACCCGCGCGATCAGGCCGACCGCGGCGAGCCGCCCCGACTTGGCGATGGACGGCCGCGAGCGGCTTCGGCGGCGTACCTCTTCCCGGTTGAACGGCTTCTGCACGAGGAGCAGGGAGAGCGTGTCGCGCGGGTGGCGCTCGGCCATGGCGACCAGGCCGTCGAGCGTGAGCGCGCCCGCCTCGACGAGCTGTTCCTCCCCGCGCCACAGGCCGCAGCAGCCGACGTAGTCCTCGACCGCGACGGGGAAGAAGCCCTCGCCCTCGGTGTACACGAGGATCGGTTCGTAGCGCCGCAGCAGCGCGAGGTCCGCGTCATCCGGGACGACGCCGGTCGCCGAATCGCTCATATGACCGCCACCTGGCTGTTATACCGGAGGTTGCCCCAAGCGTCCCCCATGGCGCGGCATGAACGGATTTTCCGTGGGTAGCCCCTACCCGCCTGAAACGTCCAGGGAGTTGATCCGTTCATGACCGCAATGCTCCGTGTTCCGCGCACCCGTGGCGCACTCAGCGGCTCGCTGCTGGTGCTGCTCGGGCTGTGGGGAGCACTCGCCCCCATTCTCGGCCCCTACTTCCACTTCGCCTTCACTCCGGACAAGGCATGGACGCTCACGTCCGGCCGCGTCTGGCTCCAGATCGTGCCGGGGTGCGCCGTCATCCTCGGCGGCCTGATGGCGCTGGCCAGCGCGAACCGCGCCTTCGCGGCCTTCGGCGCCTGGCTCGCCGCGCTCGGCGGCGCCTGGTACGCCGTCGGCGTCCCGGTCAGCGGCCTGTGGGCCACCAAGGGACATACCCAGCTCGGGCAGGCCGTCGGCGGCTCCGGCCGCCGGGTGTCCGAACAGGTCGGCATGCTGTACGGCCTCGGCGCCGTCGTGATCTTCCTCGCCGCCCTCGCCCTGGGCCGCCTCGCGGTCGTCGGGGTCAGGGACGCCGCGCTCGCCGAACAGGAGACGCGGGTCGAGGAGACGCCGGTGCCGGACACCCGCGTGGAGCCCCGCCCTGAGGCCGCGCGCCCTGAGGCCGCGCGCCCCGAGCCGCACCCGCAGCCGCCCGCCGCCCTGCCGACGAGGCGCCCGGCCTTCCAGGCGGAGCCCGTGCCGGCGACGCCGGTCGAGCAGCCGATGACGGCACGGACCAGCGACCCGGCGGACGTCAAGGTCGCGGGCGCCTCCGACGACCCGAGCACCACCGGGGAGCGGCCGATCGCCAAGGCCTGACGCCGGGAAGGATCAGCTCCGGTAGATGTCGAGTACCGCGCGGGCGGACGCGGCGATCCGCTCGCGCAGTTCCTCGGGGGCGAGGACCTCGGCGTCGGCGCCGAACTTCATGATCTCGACGTGGGCGTGCTTGACGGACTCGATCGGGATGACGGTCCGTACCCAGCCCGCCTCGTCGGGGTCGCCGGCGTTCTTCCGCGCGGCGCGGATCACCGCGGGCGTCATCAGGTGCGCCAGCGCCCGCATCCCGGCGGGCGAGAACCTGACCACCGCCTCGCCGGCGAACATGTTCTCGTGGAACCGGTCGAGGTAGTTCTTCCAGAACATGCCGAGGTCGAAGTCCGCCGGGCGGTCGAACAGCTCGTCCAGCGGCTCCAGCTTGAGGATGCGGTCGACCCGGTACGTACGGTCGCCGCCGCCGGCCCGCGCGATGAGGTACCAGTTGCCGGCCTTGAGGACCAGGCCCAGCGGCTCGACCGTACGGGTGACCTCGGGCGGTGTGCCCCAGCGCCGGTAGTGGATGTGCAGGCGGCGCTGGTTCCACACCGCGTCGGCGACGGCGCTGAGGTACGGCACGGGGTCACCGCCGTGGAACCAGCCGGGCACGTCGAGGTGGAACCGCTCGCGGATGCGTCCCGCGCGCTCGGCGAGGCTCTTGGGCAGGGCCGCCATCAGCTTGAGCTCCGCGGCGGCCAGGACGGCGCCGAGGCCCAGTTCGGCGGCGGGCCCCGGCATGCCGGTGAGGAACAGCGACTCGGCCTCCTCGACGGTGAGGCCGGTGAGCCGCGTGCGGTACCCCTCCAGGAGCTGGTAGCCGCCGGCCGGCCCGCGGTCGGCGTAGATCGGAACACCGGCCGCGGACAGGGACTCCACGTCGCGGTAGATCGTGCGGAGCGAGACCTCCAGCTCGTCGGCGAGCTCCTGCGCCGTCATGCGTCCTCGCGCCTGCAGGAGCAGCAGGAGGGAGACGAGACGGCTGGCGCGCATGCGTCCAGTGTCCACCTTCGCCCGTGGAGCCCGGGCCGTGCGTCTCGTCAGATCACGATGACGGTCTTGCCGCGCGCCCGGCCCGTACGGCTGCGGGCCAGCGCCTCGGGAGCCTGGGACAGCATGACCGTGTCGCCGATGACGGCGCGGAGGTGCCCCGCGTCGATCTCGGCGGCGAGGCGTTCGAGCAGGGCGGGGTCGGACTCGCTGGCGAAGTTCGCGGCCTCCACGCCGGGCAGGCCGCCGTCGGGGACGGCGAAGGTGGGGCTGAGGACGAGGCCGCCCGGGCGTACGGCGCGGAGCAGGCCGCGCAGGCCCTCCGTCTCGCTGACCAGGTCGATCAGGGCGTCGACCTGCGGGTCGACCTGATCGGCGATCGAACCCTCGGAGTGGTCGACGATCTCAGTGGCGCCGAGGGCGCGCATCAGGTCGGCCTTGCCGCCGGAGGCGGTGGCGACCACGGTGATGCCCCGCGCGGCGGCGATCTGGGTGGCGAAGGTGCCGACGCCGCCGGTCGCGCCGACGATCAGCAGGCGGCGTACGTCGCCGACGCGGTCGATGAGGTTCATCGCGGTCATGCCGGCGGTGGGTACGGCGGCGGCCTCGCTGAGGGCGATCGTGCGCGGCGCCGGCGCGATGGCGCCCTCGGCGGCGATGGCGACCTCGGCGTAGGACCCCTGGCCCTCGTGGGCCTTGCTGAACTGGCCGAAGACCGGGTCGCCGGGGTGGAAGCGCGTGACGTCCGCGCCGACGCTCTCGACCGTGCCCGCGCCGTCGGTGCCGATGGTGAGCGGGAACCTCACGCCCGTGATCGCGCCGTCGATGACCTTCCAGTCGAACGGGTTCATCCCGGCCGCGCTGAGGCGCACCCGCACCTCACCGCGCCCTGGTTCTGGAACCGGCTGATCGGTCAATTCCGGCGCGCCCCCATATTCGGACACGGTGACAGCGCGCATTCGTCCCCCCGAAACGTCTGTCGGACCACTACCCCTGGTCACAGGAGCTCATTCGCGTGCATTCGAACATGATCGCACCATCCGGCTCCGGCTAACCTGCATCGTCGAGTCCATGGACGATTTTTGGCGGGGGTCACCGGTGCGTCGAGGGGATGTCAGGGGAACGATGGCGGATATGGGTTTCGCCCGATCGGCAATCGTGCTCGCGCTGTTGGCCTCGCCGGCCGCGTGCAGCGACCCGTCCAGCGGGGGCACGGCTCGTCCGCCCTCCGCGCACGGCGGGTCGTCCTCGCCGGATCCGCTGGCGACCTCGACCACCCTCGCGACCGCCCCGGCCGTCGCGAAGATGCGGTCCTACCTGCAAGGACTCACCGCGAAGAAGCAGTTCACCGGGGCGGTGATCGTCGTACGGCACGGGCAGGTCCTGGCACGCTACGCGTCGGGCCCGGCCGGCACGGGCAAGCAGAACACCCCGCAGACGATCTTCAGGCTCGCCTCGGTCAGCAAGCAGTTCACCGCGATGCTCGTGCTGAAGCAGCAGGACAAGAAGCTACTGAGGGTGACCGACCGGATCTGTCCGTACCTCGTCCCGAAGACGGTCAAGGTCTGTCCGAGCGCCTGGCGGACCATCACGATCCGCGAAATCCTCACCCACACATCCGGGATTCCTGACATTTCCGAGATGAGTGACTTCTTCCCGAAGCTGGCCAAACCGACGACGACCAACGAGATCGTCCAGCGATTCGCGAACAAACCACTCGACTTCAAGCCCGGGACGGGCTGGAAGTACAGCAACTCCGGCTACATCCTGGCCGGGGCGATCATCGAGAAGGTGACCGGCAAGCCCTTCGGCACGGCGCTCCACGACGAGATCACCGCGCCGCTGAACCTCCGGAACACCGGCTACAGCCTCGGCAACCCGCCCGCCGGCTACGCGCGCGGCTACCTCTCCCCCGGCCACCTCGCCGGGACGATCAACGGCTCCCAGGCGAACGCCGCCGGCGGGGTGTACTCCACCGTCGACGACATGAGCCGCTGGGACCGCGCGTTCGGCGCGGCCAAGGTCGCCCCGAAGGCCACCGTCGACCAGGCGCTCTCCAAGCAGGCGTCGTGCCCGTCCGGCGGCTGCCTCGACTCGCCGTCCACCGGTTACGGCTACGGGTGGCTGATCTACCGCCTCAACGGCCACCGGTACGTGTACCACCCGGGCCTCCTGCAGGGCTACCACACGAGCAACGCGTACCTGCCGGACGACGACATCGCGGTCGTCGTCCTCAGCAACGTCCAGAGCACCGACGTCAACGGCATCAACCGCCACCTCGCCACGATGGCCCTCCAGCCCTAGGGCCTGTCAGACAGGCCCTGAGTCCTCGCGCGGAGCCCGTCGAGGATGACGGCGAGGGCGCGGTCGCGTACGCCGGCGTCGCCTCCGGCGCGCTCGGCGGTCTGTGAGGCGCCGACCAGGAGGGTCATCACCTCGGGCGGGCCGATGTCGGCGCGTACGGCCCCGGCCTCCTGCGCGCCGGCCAGCAGGACTCCCAGCGCCTGCTTGAGCCGCGGGCCGGCCTCGGCGCTGGTCAGCTGGACGTCGACGCCGGCCTCGGCCAGCGCGGCGGAGAAGGCGTTCTTGGTCGCGGCGTGGCCGACGACGCGGGTGAAGAAGACGAAGAACGCCTCACCCGGGTCGGCGGACGCCGCCAGGGCCTCCGCCTCGGCGGCCAGGCGGCGCAACTGGGCGACGTAGACCGCTTCGAGCAGGGCCGTCTTGGTCGGGAAGTGCCGGAAGACCGTGCCGATGCCGACACCCGCGGCCTTCGCCACCTCCTCGGTGGAGGCCGTCGTGCCCCGCTCGGCGAAGACCGCCTCGGCGGCGTCGAGGACCCTGGCCCGGTTGCGCAGCGCGTCCGCGCGCGGAGGCCGTGGTGGCGTCATCAGACCATCCCGTTGACAAGCGGAGTGGGCACTCCGTATCTTTCAAACCGGAGCGAACACTCCGATTCTATCTCGCTTCGTCGAAGGAGTTTCCCATGCCCGAATCCAGCCCGCGCGAGGTCTTCGGCCGCCTGATCGGCGGCATCTCCGAAGGCCGCTGGGCCGGCCTGGCCGACCTGTACGCCGAGGACGCCGTGGTCGAGCAGCCGTTCGCCGGAGCGCCCTTCGCGCGCATCGAGGGCCGCGAGACGATCCGCGCGCACTTCACCGGCGCGAGCGGCACCGGTATGCGCCTGGCGGCCCGCGACATCGTCGTGCACGAGACCACCGACCCGGAGGTGATCGTCGCCGAGTTCGTCTACGACATCACCACGGGCACTGGGTCGGGTACGGGCGCCAACGTCCAGGTCCTGCGCGTACGCGACGGCCTGATCCAGGCGACCCGCGACTACCACGACCACATCGCCCTGGCCCGCGCGGCGGGCGTCCAGGCATGACACCGCGCGAGGTCGTCGAGCGCCTGATCGAGGGCGTGACCGGCGAGAAATGGGACGAGCTGCCGTCGCTGTACGCGGACGACACGCACGTGACCCACCCGATGGCCCCGGAGGCCGGCGCGCTGGAGGGCCGCGAGGCCCTCCGCCGCCACTTCGCCGGCGCGGCGACCCTGGGCCTGGCGATGGAGGCCCGGGACCTCGTCCTGCACGAGACCCTGGACCCGGAGGTGGTCATCGCCGAGTTCGCCTACGAGGGCCGGGTGACCGCCACGGGCCGCGCGTTCCGCATCCCGAACGTCTTCGTCGTACGCGTACGCGACGGCCTGATCGTGGAGTCCCACGACTACGCCGACCACCACGCCCTCGCCACGGCCAGAGCCTGACTCACGACTCGGCGTCCAGCCCGTACCGGTACAGCCGGTCGGCCTCCTCGGCCCGGCCGGTGCTCTCGAGCAGCCGGATCAAGGCGTGGGCGGCCCCGGGAGTGCCCGCGTCCACCTCCGCACGGAGCCCCGTGACGTCTCCGTCGGCGGAGAGCGCCTCCACCAGGGCCTCGACGGCCTTCGAGGATCCCGTACGCGCCAGCTCCCGCAGCCCGGCCACGTCGCCGGTTCGGCCGAAGACCTCGACCAGCAGCGGGGCCGCCCACTCGTGGCCCTCCGCGAGCCGGCCGCGCAACGCCGCCACGACCCGGTCATCGCCGGTTCGCCCGGCCAGGTCCCTCCAGGAGAGCTCGATGAAGGGCGAGTCCGCCGATGCCGTGAGCAATGCGATCACCCGGTCCAGATCGCCGTGGTCCGCCAGCCGTTCGATCAGCCGACGCGTCGCCAGATGATCACCGGCCTCCGCGAGGACCTGGAGACCCTCGGGGTCGGCCTGGTCGATCAGCCTGCGGCTCGAAGCCCGATCACCGGCGCGTGCCCGCGCCCAGAGCCCGTCGAGGTCGCCGCGCTCGGCGAGAAGCTCGGCCAGGTGGTTCGCGGCGTCGCGGTCGCCGTCATCGGCGCGCGTTCGCAGCTCCTCCTCGTCGCCACGCTCGGCCAGCATCCTGGCGAGCCTCTTCGAGGCCCAGGTGAGTCCGCCAGGGCGCAGGTCGTCGGCGAGCCGCCGGAACATCGCGATGGCCCGCTCGGCCTCGCCCTGTCCGGTCAGGAGGTCCGCCAGGTGCAGCGCGGCCTCCCACTCGCCCGACTCGGCACGGCTCCGTAGCTCCTCCAGCTCACCGCGCTCACCCAGCATGGCGGCGAGCGCCGGCCGGGCCCAGCGCTTCGCCTCGTCGTTCCCGCCGTCTGCCAGGGACCGCAGCCCGTCGAGATCGCCTCGCTCGGTGAGGCGCCGCACGATCTGATCACCGGTGTCCCATCCGACGGCTTCGGGATCGGCGCGCACCATGTCGAGCGCCTTGTCGATCAGGCCTTCCCCGACGTACAGATCCACGAGCGCACGATGAACGGTCTGTCTCCCGAGGGAATCCCGGCTCCGCGCGGATTCCAGCCAGGTCTCCAGCACGGCGACGGCCTCGCCCTTCCTGTTCGCTCCGGACAGGAGGTCGGACATGCCGATCGCGGCCCACTGCTCTCCCGCGTCGAGCCCGGCGCGCCACACCTCGATCGCGCCGTCGAGGTCACCGCGCTCTTTCAGCAGGCGTGCCAATGAGTTCGCGCAGTCGAAGTCGCCCTCCAGAGCCCGCGCACGCAGCGATTCGACGTCCCCCCGCGCGGAGAGCAGGCCGGCCAGCTCGCGCTGCGCCCACCAGGCGAAGGATCGATCGTCGTTGCCGGTCCAGTCTCGAAGCGCGTCGGCGGCCTCCCTCGTCCGGCCCAGCAGAGAGATCAGGTGGGAGGCCGCGTCCTCGTCGCCGGCATCGGCTCGGCGACGTAGATCGTCGGTCCTGCCGAGCCGGGCCAGGAGCATGGCCAGCAGCTTCGGGGCCATCAGGTCGTCGGCGTCGGCGGCCCTGGTGAAGTGTTCGATCGCCTCGCCGGTTCGCTCCTGCCGCTCCATCAGCTCGCCCGCCTGCCAGGCCGCGTTGCCCGCCTGGCGGTGGTCGATGCGGGACAGGCGAAGGTAGGCGAGTTCGGCGGCCCGGTAACACAGCCGATCGTGCGCGGCGGAGGCGAGGCGCCGCAGGTCGTCGAGGTCGTCGGTGTGGTCGATGAACGCGCGCCAGGCGCCGGCGGGGACGCGGTCGGTGCGGTGCCGCCGGTTCGCGTACTGGAGGAGGTAGTCGGCCACGTCGTACCCCTGGACGGACCGGCGTTCCGCGTCGGGGACGGCGACCAGCGGGGCCACGCCCTGGTCCGGGCGGGCGAGTTCGGTCAGCGCCGGGGCGAACCAGTCGTCGTCGGCGCGCACCCCGGTCAGGTACGCGCGGGCGGCCGGCAGCAGCGATGCCTCGGTCAGCGGTGCTCGGATACCCACCCGGCGAGCGTCCAGGGCCGCGCGGAGGACCGCGTGGAGCTCGTCGGTGGCCTGTTCGTAGCGGCGGATCAGTTGCGGGGCGCCGGCGAGGACCTCGGTGACGTTGAAGGTGCGGTCGGCGAGGGCTTCGGCCAGGCGGGAGTCCGTCCCCGCCAGTGTGGCCGCAGAGGTCCGCTCCGCCGTCGAGAAGGACTGGATCGTGATCTCGCGGCGGCGGCGGTCGTCCAGGATGTCGACGGCCGCCTGGTACCGGGCGCGTGGCGCGCGGGTTTCCGGGTCCGGTTCGGTGCCGCGCAGGTCGTGGACGTGGTCGGGCCACAACGTGCCGACGATCACCACCGGCTCCGGGGAATCCAGCAGGTGGCGTACCGCGTCGGCGGTGATCGCCGTCGATCCCGAGGTCAGGTACGGGCCGTCGAGGTAGCGCTGGAGCTCGTCGAGCCACACGACCAGCTTCGGCAGCTTGAACGCCGCCGTGGCGACGGTGTTGACGAGGGCGCCGTCGCCGAGGTCCGGGGCGAGTACGGCCCAGCCGGGCAGCTCGCGTTCCACCGCCTCGTACAGCAGCCGGGTCTTGCCCACCGAGGAGTCGCCCACGAGCAGCACGAAGCCGCCACGGCCGGCCGCCTCGCGCAGCGCGGCGTACACCTCCGGGCCCTTGTCGCGCTCCACCCACGCGGGCAGGTCGGGGTCGGGCGCGCCGCCGGTGGCGCGGATCGCCGGGTGGACGCGCAGCGCCAGTGCCAGGCCCGTACGGCGGCCGACGCGCGGCAGGTCGTCCCGCCGCCCGAGGTGGCGGCGCAGGAGCCCCACGGCCTCCCACTCCGCGTCCGCCAGCGACTCGCGCCGTTTCGCCCACGGCTCCGCCCACCGGACCCCGACCACGCCGAGCACCGCGACCAGGCCGACCGACCCCCAGGACGGCATCCACCGGAGCCAGCCCGGCAGGTGCGGCATCCCTAACAGGGCCACCGCGTACGCGAGTGCGGCGAGGATGAGCACGGGGCCGATGACACGTCGGGGGCGAGGCCTTCCACGCGGCACTTTCTCCTCCTTCACCCGGCCTGAACAGCACCATAAAGGTCGGTAAGGCGGGGGATGGCGCACTTGCTGTACATGGCCGAATAGGGTTTCGATCATGGACGACCGATTCGACGTGCGCAGTCCGTCCCCCGCGCGGATGTACGACTACTGGCTCGGGGGCAAGGACAATTTCGCGGCCGACAGAGAGGCGGCCGAGAAGGTGGTCGCCGCTCATCCGGAGCAGCGTGAACTGGTGCGCGCGAACCGCGGTTTCCTCGTACGAGCCGTCCGTTTCATGGCCGAGCAGGGCATCGACCAGTTCCTGGACCTGGGAACGGGCATTCCGACCACGCCGAACGTCCACGAGGTCGCCGTCTCGGTCCAGCCCGGCGCGCGCGTCGTCTACGTCGACAACGATCCGGTCGTGTTCACGCACAACCGGGCGCTGCGGGCCACCAACGACACGATCGGCGCCGTGCAGGCCGACATCCGCGACCCGCGGTCGGTCCTCGACGATCCCATCGTCCGCAGGATGATCGACTTCGACCGGCCCGTCGGGCTCCTGGCCATCGCGGTGTTCCACTTCGTCGCCGAGGCGGACGCGGTGATGGCGAGCATGCGCGCGGCGCTGAGCCCGGGCAGCCACCTCGCGCTGTCCACCGGCACCACCGACGGGCTGACGCCCGAGCAGGTACGCGGCATAGAGGACGCCTACTCCAAGTCGGACGCCGCCGCGGTGATCAGGTCCCGTGAGGAGATCGCGGAGCTGTTCACCGGGTTCGACCTGGTCGAGCCCGGTCTGGTGCACGTCGCGAAGTGGCGCGCCGACGGACCGGAGACCAAGGGGCGCCTGCTGTCCGGCGTGGGACGGCTCAGGACAGCTCCTGCCAGCGTCTGACCAGGTCTTCCTCGCCGTCGGCGGTGAGCGAACCGTGCAGGCGCACGCGCGCCAGGCCGCCGTCCGGGTAGATGTCGACGCGCGCGTGCGTCGCGACGCGGTCGGCCTCGACGCGGAACCGGTGCGCCGTGTCGGGCCGCAGCCGCGTACGCGGCACGAGGTCGAACCACGCGTCATCGTCGTCGAGTGAGGACGTACGCGCGTCGGCGCCGCGGATGCTCGCCTCGCGCGGGCGCGTTGAACTTCAGGTTGCTCGTGTCGATCTCGGCGAGGCGTACGACGCCGGGGCCGGCGAGCCGCAGGGTGATCCAGTCGTTGCCCTCGTCGCGGCGGCGCGCGGTCTCCCAGCCCTCGGCCTGGTGGCGGGCCAGGCCCGGCATGATCACGTTGGACGGCGACGAGTAGAACATGTTCGAGCAGCCGGTGACGGTGCCGCCGTTCTCCAGGGCGGCCAGGTCGACGGTCAGGCCGCTGAGGAGCGCCGGGTCCGGGACGACGTCGCCGTGCACCCGCAGGCGGGCCACGCCGCCGTCGGGGTGGATGTTGAGCCGCACGTGGGTGAAGCGCCGCCCGTCCGAGACCTCGAACTCGTTGGCCGCGTCGCCCTTCAGCGGGCTCCTCGGCACGATCTCGGTCCAGCCGGTCAGCTCATCGGCCGACGGGTAGCCCTCCATCGAGCAGGCCTCCACCGTGGCGTGCGGCGGGTAGTTGCCCTTGAACCAGGCGGTGTCGACGACGACGCCGCGGATCACGCCCGGCAGCCCCAGCCGTACGATCGCCCAGTCGTGGCCCGGCGTACGGCGGCGGCCGGTCTCCCAGCCGTCGTACGTCTGGCCCTTCGGCCCGAAGGTGTGCGCCTCGAACGCGGGCGCCCGGGGTTGATGAGGTTCTCCTTCGCCTCGAACGACTCGTCCGAGGCGGCCATGACGGAGCCGCCGAGGGTGCGCAGGGCGAGGTCGGGCAGCTCGATGAAACTCATCCTGACCTCGGGTCCTCAGCAGGCGCTCCGCGCAGCCGGCTCGCGCCCGACGGGCTCGCCGCGCGAGCCAGACGTCCTCGACGACGCCGGTCAGCTCGCGCCCGGCGTAGGGCGTGACGGGGTGCCGCTGGCGCAGCGCGGCGGGGTCGACGACGAAGGACGCGTCGGGGGCGAACGCGACGAGGTCGGCGTCCACGGCCGCCCTCGATGCGGCCCTTGCCGGCAGCCCGGCCAGCTCCGCCGGGCCGGACGCCATCCAGCGGACGACGTCGGCGAGGCCGTGGCCGCGCTCGCGCGCGGCGGTCCAGATCACCGGCAGGCCGAGCTGAAGGGACGAGATCCCGCCCCAGGCGGTGTCGAAGCCGCCCTTCTTCAGCTCGGGCGTGCACGGCGAGTGGTCGGAGACGACGCAGCCGATCACGCCGTCGGCCAGGCCCTGCCAGAGCAGGTCACGGTTGGCCGCGTCGCGGATCGGCGGGCAGCACTTGAACTCCGTCGCGCCGTCCGGCACGTCGCTCGGCGGTCAGCGTCAGGTAGTGCGGGCAGGTCTCGGCGCTGACATTGGCGCCGCGCCCGCGCCACTCCGTGAGCGTGCGCAGCGAGCCCGCGTCGGACAGGTGCACGATGTGCGCGCGGCAGCCGGTCTCCGCGCTGAGCCGCGCGACGAGCGCGACCGCCTCGCCCTCGGCGCGCCCCGGCCGCGAGGCGAGGAACTCCGCGTACCCGGGTCCGTCCGGTTCGGCCAGGTGCCCGGGGTCCTCGGCGTGCACGATCAGCAGCCCGCCGAACGCGGCGATCTCGGTCATCGCGGCGCGGATGCCCGGCCTCGTCCAGCGCGGGGAACTCATCGACGCCCGACGGTGAGACGAAGCACTTGAACCCGTACACGCCCGCGTCGTGCAGCGGGCCGCAGGGCCGGCGACGTTCCCGGGGATCGCGCCGCCCCAGAACCCGACGTCGACCGCGCACTTCCCGGCGGCGGCCTCGCGCTTCACCGCGAGCGCGTCGGTGTCGACGGTCGGCGGCGAGGGAGTTCAGCGGCATGTCCACGATCGTGGTCACGCCGCCCGCCGCGGCGGCGCGCGTCGCGGTGGCGAACCCCTCCCACTCCGTACGGCCCGGCTCGTTGACGTGCACGTGGCTGTCGACCAGGCCGGGCAGCAGCGCGACGTCGCCGAGGTCGGTGTCGACCTCGGCGGGCATCAGCGCGTCGTACGCGCCGATGTGGGAGATCCGGCTCCCGCGTACGGCCACCGCCGCGGGCCGCTCGCCGTCCGGCAGCACGGCACGCCGGGACCGGATGACCAGGTCGTACGGCGCGATCACGACGTCACCTCCGGTTCGGGCAGCCGTGCGCGCCCGATCTCCTCGGCGAGGCGTTCGAGCAGCGGACCGGCCTCCTCCATGCAGCGGGCCGGGTCGGGCTCGATGTCGGTGAGGGCGTACGCGCCCGCGAAGCCCGCGTCGCGCAGCTCGTCGCCGCTCAGCTCGGTGCGCCCGGTGACGGCGACCACGGGCACGCCCGCCTCGCACGGCCTCGCGCGCCACGCCGGCGGGCGCCTTTCCGCGCAGCGTCTGCCGGTCCAGCGAGCCCTCCCCCGTGATCACGAGATCGGCGCCGGCGAGATGGTCCGCGAAGCCGAGCAGGTCCGAGCAGGTACGTGATGCCGGGTTCGACCGACGCCGAAAGGAACGCCATCGCCCCGAATCCGACGCCGCCCGCCGCGCCCGCGCCCGGCTGCTCCGTGATGCCCATCGCCCAGGTCACGGCCCACGACCTCGCCGAGCCGCGCCAGGCCCTCCTCCAGGGTCGCGTACGTCGTCCGGGTCCGCGCCCTTCTGCGGGCCGAAGAACCGCGCCGCGCCGTCCGTCGCCGAGCAGCAGGCTGTCCACGTCGCTGGCGACGGCGACCGTGACGTTCTTCAGCCGGCCGGCGACGCCGGTGACGTCGATCGGTGTCCAGGTCGCACAGCGCGGCGCCGCCCGAGGGCAGCTCGTTGCCGTCGGCGTCGAGGAAGCGCGCGCCGAGCGCGGCGGCCATGCCGGTGCCGCCGTCGGTGCAGGCGCTGCCGCCGAGGCCGAGCACGACCTGCTGCGCCCCGCGCGTACCGCGGCGGCGATCAGCTCGCCGGTGCCCACGCTGGAGGCGGTGAGCGGCGCGAACCGCCCGCCGGGCAGCCGTTTCAGCCCGGACGCCTCGGCCAGCTCGACCACGGCGACACCGTCGCGTACGGCGTAGGAGGCGGAGACGGGCTCGCCGGTCGGCCCGGTGACGTCGACGCGACGCGCTCGAACCCGGCGGCCACGGCGGCGTCGACGGTGCCTTCGCCGCCGTCGGCCACCGGCAGCTCCACACGCGGACGCCGGGCCGGGCCCGCCGCAGCCCGGCCGCGACCGCGCCGCCGCCTCGGGCGCGGTGAGCGACCCCTTGAACTTGTCCGGCGCCACCACGACGTGCGTCATGATCACGCCGGCGCCAGCAGGCGGTCGCGCGCGGCGCGGCCGGCGCGGGCGCGCGGCGTCCTCGGAGACCGTGCGCAGCTCGTCGCGCTCGACGACCGTACGGCCGCCGACGAGCAGGTGCTCCAGCGGCGGCGCCGGCGCCGAAGACCAGGGCGCACACCGGGTCGTCGACCGCCGCGCGCAAAGCCGTCGACGCGCCAGACGGCGATGTCGGCCAGCTTGCCGGGTTCGAGGGTGCCGATCTCGTCCTGCCGGCCGAGGCAGCGGGCGCCGCCGAGCGTGCCGATCTCCAGGGCCTGGCGCGCGGTCAGCGCCGTCGGGCCGTACACGGCACGCTGGAAGAGCAGGGCCTGGCGCATCTCGCCGGCGAGCGAGGTCAGCTCGCTGGAGGCGGTGCCGTCGACGCCGAGGCCGACCGGCGCGCCCGCGCGCAGCAGGTCGCTGACCCGCGCGATGCCGGCGCCGAGGCGCCCGTTCGAGCTGGGGCAGTGCGCGGTGCCGGTACCGGTCGCGGCGAACCGGCGGATGTCGGCGTCGTGCAGGTGCACGGCGTGCGCGAACCACACGTCGTCGCCGAGCCAGCCGAGCTTTGTCCATGTACTCGCCGGGCGTGCAGCCGAACTGCTCGCGGCAGTGCTCCTCCTCGTCGAGCGTCTCGGCGAGGTGGGTGTGCAGGCGTACGCCCAGGCGCCGGGCCAGCGCGGCGGCGCCGGTCATCAGCTCCTCGCTGACCGAGAACGGCGAGCACGGCGCGACCGCCACGCGCAGCATCGAGGAGAAGGACGGGTCGTGGTACTTCCCGATCGCCTCCTCCGTCGCCGCGAGGATCTCGTCGCGGTCCTCCACGACCTCGTCGGGCGGCAGCCCGCCGGACGACCGGCCGCGGTCCATCGAGCCGCGGCACGGGTGGAAGCGCAGGCCCATCTCGCGCGCGGCCGTGATCTCGGCCTCGAACAGGTCGCCGCGGCCCTTGGGGAAGATGTAGTGGTGGTCGGTGCTGGTCGTGCAGCCGCCGAGCGCCAGCCAGCCGAGGCCCGCCGTCGCGGCGCCGTGGACGACCTCGGCGTCCATCCCGGCCCAGATCTCGTACGACCCGGTCAGCCACTCGAACAGCGTGGAGTCCTGGAACAGCCCCTGCGACGCCCACTGGTACAGGTGGTGGTGCGTGTTGACCAGGCCCGGCGTGACCAGGCATCCGGTGCCGTCGACGCGCCGCGCGCCCGCGACCTCGGGTGCGGGCCCGGCGCCGACCGCGGTGATCCGGTCACCCTCGACGACGACGTGGCCGCCGGGGATCTCGTCGGCGCCCACGGGCGCGATGTGGGCGTTCTCGATGACGACGGCGTTCACCGGGAGGCCGCCTTACGCGCCGCGGCGAGACGGACGGCGTCGAGGATCTTCTCGTACCCGGTGCAGCGGCAGAGGTTCCCGGCGAGGGCCTCGCGGATCTCCACGTCGGAGGGCTCGGCCACGCGTTCGATCAGGTCGTGGGCCTGTACGAGCAGGCCCGGCGTGCAGAACCCGCACTGCACGGCACCGGCCTCGACGAACGCCTCCTGGATCGGGGTCCAGCCGGTCACCGTCGGCCAGCCCCTCGACCGTGCCGACCCGGCGGCCCTCGGCCTGCCCGGCGGCGACGAGGCAGGCGCAGACCGGAGTGCCGTCGAGGTAGACCGTGCAGGATCCGCATTCGCCCTGCTCACAGGCGTTCTTGGCACCTGGCAGGCCCATGCGCTCGCGGAGGACGTACAGGAGGCTCTCGCCCTCCCACACGTCGTCGACGGTCTCGTCCACGCCGTTCACGGTGAAGCTCACTCGCATCAGGCGGCACCCTTTCGCTCGGCCCGGTAGTCGTTCCATGCCCACGTCAGGGTCCGGCGTGCCATGACGGAGAGTGCGTGCTGCCGGTAGGCGGCGGTGCCGCGCACGTCGTCGATCGGCGCGGCGGCCTCCTTGACCAGCTCGCCGAACTCCCGCGCCACGCCGTCGTCCAGCGGCGCGTCCCAGTCGAGCTCACGGCCCAGGAACTCCTCGGCGGCACGCGCGCGGCGCGGCGTCGGGGCGGCCGAGCCGACGCCCGTGCCGACCCGGCGCTCCTCCGGGTGGAGCGCGACGGCGAACGAGCAGACCGCGATGACCATGGCGTTCCGGGTGCCGATCTTGGAGAAGTACTGCGGCCCGGTGGCGGGCGCCATCCAGAACGCGCGGATCAGCTCGTCGGGTTCGAGGCGGTTGCGCTTGACCCCGGTGTAGAACTCGGTGACCGGGATCATCCGGACGCCGCGGACGGACTCGGCCTCGACCACGGCGTCGCCCGCGAGGAGCGGCGGGTGGGCGTCGCCGGCCGGTGAGGCGCCGCCGAGGTTCCCGCCGACGGTGCCGCGGTTGCGGATCTGCGGCGAGCCGACCGTACGCGACGCCTGGGCGAGCCCCGGGAACCGGTCGCCGAGGGTCTCGATGACCTGGGCGTAGGTGACGCCGGAGCCGACGCGCAGCCGGCCGTCGGCGGGCTCCCAGGCCTTCAGCTCGCCGATCCGGCCGAGGTCCAGCAGGACGTCCGGGCGCCGTACGTCGAAGTTGAGCTCGACCATGATGTCGGTGCCGCCCTGGATCGGCACCGCGTCCGGGTACTCGGCCTTGAGGGCCAGGGCGTCGGCCCAGGTCGTGGGTTGCGCGAAGTCCATGTCAGCTCCAGGCCAGGCCGGGGTCGGGGGCGCCGTCGCGCACGACCGCGCCCTCGATCAGCCCGTACGGCCGGTCGGCGGCGTAGTACACCTCGCCCGGGTTCTCCAGGCCGAACGGTTCCAGATCGACGATGAAGTGGTGCTTGTTCGGCAGCACCAGGCGTACCTCACAGGCCTCGGGCCGCCCGTCGAGCAGGCGCCCGCCCATGGCGTACAGCGTCTGCTGGAGGGAGAGGCTGTAGGTCTCGGCGAAGGCCTCCAGCAGGTGCCGCCGGGCCTCCGGGTAGGACTCCTCCCAGTCGGAGTCCGGCGTCTCGTGCCGCCACTGCGCGGTGACCTCGGTGGCCAGCACGCGGTCGGTGGTCTCGGGCAGCGTGGTGTACCGGTCCTTGACGTAGCCCCAGAACTCCGAGTCGGTGGAGTTCATCACGACGAGGTCCTTCAGCCCGGAGACGACGTGCGTGGCGTCCTCGTCGTGGTGGACGAGGACCGTACGCGTCTCGCCGCCGTCGCGGATGAAGGAGTGGGGCAGGCCGCCGCTGTGGTTCCACCGGTGCTCGTCGATCTCCACGCGGGCGTGGTGGATCGCCGGCTGCTCCTTGACGAAGTGCCGGGCGAGCAGCAGGCCGAACTCCTCCGGCGAGTCGATCCCGTACTCGCGCGCGAACGCGAAGACGGTGTTCTTCTGCGTGTCGGTCGTCAGCACGGCGGCGTTGTCGCCGGTCAGATGGACGTCCTCCATGTCGCCGGACAGCGAGACGCTGACGGTGAGGTCCCTGACGTGGTGGACGTCCTCGCCCCGCGTGACGCGGACGACGTGCGTCTCCGCCTTGCCGTACCGGTTGGGACCGAGGTGGTGGTGAGGCATCTCTAGCTCCCCCGGTACGTGGAGTAGGCGAACGGGCTGAGCAGCAACGGCACGTGGTAGTGCTCGGCGGGGTCGGTGACGTTGAACGCCACGGCCACCTCGGGATAGAAGGCGGAGTGCTCCGACGTGTCGAAGACCAGCCGGTAGGTCCCTTCGCCGGGTGGGGGCAGGTCCTTGATCCGGCCGTCGTCGTCGGTACGGCCCTCGGCGACGGGTGACCAGGCGGCACCGTCACGGCGGTCGAGGCGCACGGGAACACCGCGCGCCGGGCGTCCCTCCGCGGCGTTCAGCACATGGGTCGACAGGCTCACGTGAAAAGCTTCCTCAGTCGCAGCTCGGTGATCTTGATGAGCTCGCCGTGGACCACGGCGCGCTCGGTGTCGGGGTCGTTGCCGAGCCGCTCGCGCAGCTCGGTCAGCATCTCCTTTGATCCTCGCCCGCTGGCACAGATCAGAAACACATGACCAAAACGCTCTTCGTAGGCGATATTGCCTTTTACGAGGTCGGCGCGGTCGTCGTCCCCGACGCCGGCCTGCTCACCCCGCGACCACGCCTCGCCCCGGCCGTCGCCCTGAGGCCGGTCGCCGATGCGGGGATGGGCGCCGAGCGCCTCCCGGACGTCAGGCCAGCCCAGCCCGCGAACCTCGTTGTCCGCCACGGCGAGCAACTCCTCGGCCGAGGCGTACGGGCGGCCGTCGGCCACCTTCGCGACCCAGCGCCGCGACGCACAACAGGCGAGCAGTTCCCTCTCGGCCTCTGCCCGCGACAACTCGTTGAACCACACCATGCTCTCCTCGCCCGGTCGTCCCGCCAGTACACACAGCCGGGTGACGAGGGGTCTAGCGGCAAAAACACGAAGTGGACCATGGATTACCGGCAAGTTTCGTGTGTTCCGCCAGGCCGGCGGGCACTCGCTATGAGTGTCACATGCCAGAACGTGACGCCGGACGACGGGGGCATGAGCCGGACCGGCCGCTCCCGCCCACCACGCGGGAGCCGCGCCGGTCCGTAGCCTCACCCGCCGCGCGGGCGTCTAGTTCAGGATGTCGCCGAGGCGGCTCACGGTCGGCCGTGACCGGAGGTGGAGGCGTTCCATGTCGAGGCCCTCGTCGCCGAGGACGACCAGCAGGTTCCTCTCGCGGATCGCGTACACGACGATGTGACCGCTCTGGCAGCGGGTCACGACCTCGCGGAGTTCCCCCATGCCGACCTCGTGGCCGGTGCTGCGGCCCAGGCCGAGGGCGGCCGCGGCCATGGCGGCGAGCACGTCGGGCCGTACCTTGTCCGTGTCGGAGGCGATCAGCATCCCGTCGACCGAGGCCACCGCGGTGTCCCTCACCCCCACGACCTGGTCTCGCAGCGCGTACAGCTCGGCGAGCACCGTTTCCTGGCTCATCCCCTGCCCTCCCCTGACGCCGGTCCGAACCCGCACGGCCCCCGCCGCGGCCCGTCCGGTGTCCCGTAGACCCTCAGATGTTCAGCTCTTGTTCGATGCGGCGCAGGTTGTGGCGTGCGAGGGCGAGGTTCGCGCGTTCGCGGTCGAGCGCGAGGTAGAGGAAGAGCTGGTGACCGCCCCGATTCAGCAGCCTGATCACGTGGTACTGCCGCTGCAGGGTGATCAGGATGTCCTCGATGCTGTCATTGATCTTGAGCGCCTCCAGGGTGCGGGCCTTGGCCCGTACGACCTCGGTGTTGCCCGCGGCGGCGACCTCCAGGTCCAGCCCGCGTCCGCCCCCGAGGACGCCGAGCGTCATACCGCTCTCGTAGTCGACGAGCGCCGTCCCCAGCGCCCCTTCGACCGTCATGGCCTCTTTCAGCGCGGTTTCGATGTTCATGCAGATCCTCCGCCCGTGAACACCCGTCCAGGAGCGTCGGGCGTGCACGAATCAATGCCGACGCCCCCGTCCGGCAGGTGATCTGTCTAGATCATTTGTCACCGTACAACCTTGATCCCGACATGTCCGGCATTTCGTACGCGCGTTGCCGATTGACCTGGGCTCTGACATGGGGTTTCACTCAAGGGCTGACTGAGTCGGGCCTCCGACGACCGTCATCGGTCAGGACGCGGCCGCACCGCCGCGACCGGCCGACCAGGCGCGGGGACAAATGGCATGATGGCGCTCATCGACGCCCGTTCCCCCCGCGCCGATGGATGGATGAAGTGACAGCAGATCTTTCGCCGGTCGGCGCCGCGGCGGCACCCGCACGGTCGAGCATTCTCACCACGGCGCTGCTGCGCCGGGGGAAGGAACGCTTCTCCGGCACGCTGCGCCTGGAAGGCGGCCAGCGAGGGCATGTGACCATGCACGACGGCAAGGTCATCGCCGCCGTCACTCCGGTCGCGCCGACGGTCGAGTCCCTGCTGCTCCGCTCCGGCCGCGTCTCCGAGGCCGGCTGGCAGGACGCCCTCCAGGCCGCCGCCCCGGACGGCAGCATGTCCGCCGAGCTCGCCGCGCGCGGCCTCCTCGGCGCCGCCACCATCGAGGTCCTCACCCAGACCGCCGTCTTCGACGCGATCTTCGCGATCGCCCTGGGCGGCATCAGCTCCTGCGCGGCCGACCCCGTGGGCCCCGGCGACCTGGCCACGCTGATGCCGGTCGATCCGGGCCTGGAAGCGGACCGGGTCGTACGGGAGACCACCCGCCGCCTGAACGTCGCCGGCGAGTGGCACGGCCTGGACCTCCGCATCCACAGCAAACCGCGCCGGACCGGCGGGGACCCCAACCCGTCGATGGTCCAGGGCCGCGCCGAGGTCCTGAACAAGGTCAACGGCCGCTGGACCACCCGCGACATCGCCTTCAGCCTGGGCCGGGGCCTGTTCTCGGTGATGACCGACCTGGCCGTCCTGATCGAGGACGGCCTGGTCACCTTCGCCCCTTCACCCCCCGGGCACCCGGCCGCCGGCGGCGCGGAGGCCACGACCGGCGGGCGCCCGGCGGCCCGGAACGCACGGCCCGGGGAAGCGACGGACCACACCGCCCCTCAAGACGGCGGCACGCTGGAGACCCAAAGGGTTGCCACGGCGGCGTACGGGCCGGGCCGATGAGACCGCTTCTCCGGACGAAAAGGACCGGCTGCCGTGACATTTCACGCCTGAGCGAAAAACGCGCCGTCCACGGCCTCGCGCGCCGGCGCGGGGTGAGCACGGAAACCCACCCGCGCCGGGCTCGGCGGTGATTCTCGCCATTCTCATAAGCCCTCACCAGGGCGTTGAAGGATGTGACGAGCCTCTTCGGGATAACGGGTGATGAGCCTTCGGAGCTCGGCTATCTCGGCGTCGCGGCGGGGATGACCGACCACCGGGGACTCCTCCAGGACACGGCGGAGTTCGATGAGCTCGCGTGCGTAGTCGCTGTGGTGGCGTCCAGGGGCGGGATCCGGGGCGCCGGGGGTCACGACAGAACTCCCATAGTGAACACGGAACGTATGCACCTCATTACTAAGAGTTTACACACCCCTCCCCCTTCTTTAAAACTCCCCTCCTCCAGGAATTCCGCCGTTTTCCCGCGCCGCCCGAACGGCGCACAGGCTAGGCTCCACCGCGAATCCGCATGCGCAGGAGTCATGAAATGTCTGATCAGTCCAGCCCTCGCGTCGACGTCAGCACGCCGCACCTCGCGCGCGTCTACGACTGGGCGCTCGGCGGCAAAGACAACTTCGCGGCCGACCGGGCGTACGGGGAGAAGATCGTCGAGTCGTTCCCCGACTACCCGAAGGCCGTGCGGAACAACCGGGCGTTCCTGAAGCGCGCCGTGACGCACCTCGCGGAGTCCGGCATCCGGCAGTTCGTCGACCTGGGCGCGGGCCTGCCGACGTCGCCCAGCGTGCACGAGGTCGCGCGTGAGGTGTGCCCCGACGCCCGCGTCGTCTACGTCGACCACGACCCGATCGTGACGGTGCACAACCGTGCCCTGCTCGGCACGACCGACGGCGTGATCAGCATCGAGGCCGACATCCGGCACCCCGAGCAGGTGCTCGGCCACGCCGCGCTGCGCGATGTGATCGACTTCGGCGAGCCGCTCGGCGTGCTGCTGGTGGCCGTGCTCCACAACGTCCCGGACGAGGACGACCCGGAGGCGATCGTCGCGGCCTACCGCGAGGTGATGACCCCCGGCAGCCACCTGGTGCTCACGCAGGCCACCACCGAGGGCAACCCGGAGGTCCTCAGCCGTACGCAGGAGACCACGGACGCGGGCAGCATCCCCATCACGTTCCGCTCCCGCGAGCGGATCGCCGGTTTCTTCGAGGGCCTGACGCTGCTCCAGCCCGGCCTCGTGGCGGTCGAGGCCTGGCGTGCGGAGCTCGGCGCGCGCCCCACCGGCCTGACCGGCCTCGCGGGCGTGGCCCGCAAGGTCACAGCTCGGCCGTGAGCTGCGCGATCGCGCGCATCTTGTTCATGGCGTCCAGGGCCGCGACCTTGTACGACTCGGCCAGCGTCGGGTAGTTGAACACCGCGTTGACCAGGTAGTCGATCGTGCCTCCGCAGCCCATCACGGTCTGGCCGATGTGCACGAGCTCGGTGGCGCCGGTGCCGAAGACGTGCACGCCGAGGAGCCTGCGGTCCTCCGGCGAGACCAGCAGCTTGAGCATGCCGTACGAGTCGCCGATGATCTGGCCGCGCGCCAGCTCCCGGTACCGCGAGATCCCCACCTCGAACGGGATCTTCTCGCGCGTCAGGGCGTCCTCGGACTTCCCGACGAAGCTGATCTCAGGGATCGTGTAGATGCCGATCGGCTGGAGTTCCTGCATGTCGGCGACGGGCTCGCCGAACGCGTGCTGGGCGGCCAGGCGGCCCTGCTCCATCGACGTCGCGGCCAGCGCGGGGAAGCCGATCACGTCGCCGACCGCGTAGATGTGGGGCACGGCGGTGCGGAAGTACTCGTCGACCTGGATCCGCCCGCGGTCGTCGGCGCTGAGTCCGGCGTCCGACAGGCAGAGCTCCGACGTCTTGCCCTGGCGTCCCGCGGAGTACATCACGCAGTTCGCCGGGATCTTCTTCCCGCTCTCCAGCACCGTGATGGCGCCCTTCGGCCGGCGCTCGACCGCGGCGACGGTCTCGCCGAAGCGGAACGTCACGGCCAGGTCCCGCAGGTGGTACTTCAGCGCCTCGACGATCTCCAGGTCACAGAACTCGAGCATCCGCTCGCGGCGTTCGACCACGGTCACCTTGGTGCCGAGCGCGGCGAACATCGAGGCGTACTCGATGCCGATGACCCCGGCACCGACGACGACGAGCGTGTCGGGCACCCGGTCGAGGTGCAGGATCGCGTCGGAGTCGATGATCGTCCGGTCGTCGAACTCCACCGTGGACGGGCGGGCCGGCGACGTGCCGGTCGCGATCACGATCTTGTCGGCGGTGACCTTCTTCTCGTCCCCGTCCTCGGCGCCGACCCCGATCGTGTGCTCGTCCAGGAACCGCCCGGTCCCCTGGAGCATCGTCACGTGGTTGCGGGTGAGCTGGCTGCGGATCACCTGGATCTCGCGCCCGATGACGTGCTGGGTGCGCATGCCGAGGTCGGCGACGGTGATCTCGTCCTTCACCCGGTAGCTCGCCCCGTACAGCTCCCGCTGGTTGAGCCCGGTCAGGTAGAGGACCGCCTCACGGAGGGTCTTGGACGGGATCGTGCCGGTGTTGATGCAGACACCGCCGAGCATGTACTGCTTCTCGACGATCGCGACCCTCTTGCCCAGTTTGGCCGCGGCGATGGCCGCCTTCTGGCCACCCGGACCGGACCCCAGCACAAGAAAGTCAAAGTCGTACATCGGCACAGGCCTCCCGACCAACGAATCCGGCTCTGAACCTATGACAAGAACGCCGAAGTCGTACACGGGCAAGAGCCATATCCCTTGTGATGTCACCCCACGTAGTGGAAACTGATCCACCGATAACCGCGACATCCGGAGCAATAACGAGGATTCGCCCACTATCGTCACAGTGCACGTGGGGACCGAGCACGAACGAGGACCAGTTTGCTGGGGGACGCAGGCGCCGGGCGATCGGCGATGAGCCGCGACGACGTCGACCGCGCCCTGGCGCGCGTCCGTGACGAACGCGAGCGCATCACCTCGGTCCTGATCGAACTGGACGGCCAGCAGACCTACCAGCTGCTGAAGGGCGCGACGCTGAGCGGCGCCACCAAGGAACGCTGGGACGAGCTGAGCGCCCGTATGACCCGGCTGTGGCAGCTTTTCGAGGCGCACGGGCGCGTCGCCGGCGAGGCCGAGGAGCTGCGGTCGCGGCACTCCCGCCCCGGCCAGCCACAGCTCGCCCAGCTGACCCGCCTGCTCACCGGCACCTCCGTCGAGATGACGAACGAGAAGATCCCCCTCGCCGAGCGCACGCTGCTCGGGCCGACCGGCGAGTGGCTCTCGCTGGACGCCGTCGTGACCCGGATGACCTCCCTGTACGAGGACGTCGCCCGGTCGATCGCGACCATCGACGGTGTCTGGTCCGCGCTGCTGGCGCGCCTGCGCGAGGTCGAGGAGACCGCGCAGAACGTCGAGGCGATGCTGGGCTCGCTCGGCGCCGAGGACGCCGAGTTCGACCGGCTCTCATCGCGGCTCGCGGGCGTCACCGAGACCGTGCGCGCCGACCCGATGTCGCTGGCGGCGGGCGACCGCGCCGACACGAGCCGCATGGACGAGATCGGCGCCGCCCTGAGCGCGCTGCGGCAGCGGCTGGACGACGCCGTGCGGATCCGCGACGAGAACGACGCGCGTGCGCGCGGCATCCAGGCGACGATCGACCTCGTACGCGGGGCGGAGCTGGAGGCCGTACGCGCGCGTGACGCCGTCCTCGCCAAGATCGACTCTCCGGCGCTGCCGGAGCTGCCGGACACGGCGACCGCGCTCGGCGACCGCCTGGCGGCGCTGGGATCCCTGCGCGACGAGGGCCGCTGGCTGGACCTGGCGGCGCGGGTGGCCGACCTCGAACGCGCGGCGGCGACGGCGCTGGACCAGGCGAGGACGACCACCGGCCTGATCAACGGCCTGCTGGAGCGCCGGGACGAGCTGCGCGGGCGGCTGGACGCCTACCGCGCCAAGGCCGGGCGCCTCGGTCACGCCGAGGACGACATGCTGACCCGCCTCTACCAGGAGGCGCACGACCTTCTCTGGATGTCTCCGTGTGATCTGCGGAAGGCCACGGTGGCGCTGGCGAGGTTCCAGCGCGCGATCGTTTCGAGCCCGGAGGGAACGAGTTCATGATTCAGTGCACCCAACCGGGATGCACGGGAACGGTTGAGGACGGCTACTGCGTCGTATGCGGTATGGCCCCTTCCGCAACGTCGCCGAGCGCGTCGTCCGCGAGTGTTCCCGGCGTCCGCTGCGCCCAGCCGGGATGCGGCGGCACCATCGAGGACGGCTACTGCACGGTCTGCGGCATGGCCCCGGCCGCCGCGCCCGCGCCCGCAGCGGCGCCCGCGCCGGTGTCGTCGCCGCCCGCCGCGTCCGTGCCCGACGCGCGCTGTACCCAGCCCGGCTGCACCGGCACCGTCGAGGACGGCTACTGCACCGTCTGCGGCATGGCGCCGTCCGCCCCGGCTCCCGTGCCCGCGACCCGGCCGTCCGCGCGTGGCAGCGTGGCGAGCCGTGGCTCGTACGCGACCGGCAGCACCGCGTCGAGCCGCAGCGTACGCAGCGGGTCTTCGCGGTCGCGTTCGTCCGGGCGCGGCATGCTGGGCGTCGGCCTGGTCGAGGTGCCGCGGGTTCCGTACCGCGACCCCGCGACGGCCGTGCTGTCCGACCCCGAGGTGGCCGAGCACAAGCGCTTCTGCGGTGGCTGCGGCGAGCCCGTCGGCCGTGCGCGTGGCGGCCGTCCGGCGCGTACGGAGGGGTTCTGCCCCAACTGCGGCGCCGGGTTCTCCTTCTCGCCGAAGCTCAAGGCCGGTGACCTGGCCGGCGGCCAGTACGAGGTGCTGGGCTGCCTGGCCCACGGCGGCCTCGGCTGGATCTACCTCGCGCGCGACCGCAACGTCAGCGACCGGTGGGTGGTCCTCAAGGGCCTGCTCGACACCGGTGACGCCGACGCCCTGGCCGCCGCGGCGGCCGAGCGCGCGTTCCTCGCCGAGGTCGAGCACCCGAACATCGTCAAGATCTACAACTTCGTCCAGCAGGGCGGCTCCGGCTACATCGTCATGGAGTACGTCGGCGGCTCGCCGCTGAAGGACGTCCTGCTCGAACGCCGCCGGCAGAGCGGCGAGGACTCCCTCCCGATCGGCCAGGCCATCGCGTACGGGCTGGAGCTCCTGCGGGCGCTCGGCTACCTGCACGGCCTCGGCCTGATCTACTGCGACCTCAAGCCCGACAACGCCATCCAGTCCGAGGAGATGCTCAAGCTCGTCGACCTCGGCGGCGTGCGGCGGCTCGACGACTACGACAGCGCGATCTACGGCACGGTCGGCTACCAGGCCCCCGAGATCGCCGAGCTGGGCCCGTCGATCAGCTCCGACCTCTACACCGTCGGCCGTACGCTCGCGGTGCTCAGCTTCCCCTTCAAGGGCTACACGAGCACGTACGCGAACGCCCTGCCGCCGCGTTCGGAGGTGCCGCTGCTCCAGCAGTACGAGTCCTATGACCGGCTGCTGCGCCGCGCGACGCACGCCGACCCGGAGGCGCGGTTCCAGGACGCCTCGGAGATGGCCGACCAGCTCACCGGCGTGCTGCGGGAGGTGCTGGCGTCCCAGGACGGCGTGCCGCGCCCCGGCGCGTCCTCGCTGTTCGGCATGGAGCTGGAGACGGTCGGCACCGAGATCGAGTTCACCGAGGGCGTGGCGCTGCCGTCGCCCTCCCCCGCGGAGATCGCGGCGACGCTGCCGACGCCGCTGGTCGACGGCGCGGACCCCGCGTCCGGCTTCCTCGCGGGCCTGACCAGCGTCGAGCCGCAGCAGCTCGCGAACGCCCTGACGACCTCGCCGGTCTCCTCGCCCGAGGTCCACCTGATGCTGGCGCGGGTGCGCGTCGAGCTCGGCGAGATCGCCGAGGCGCGCACGCTGCTCGACACGCTGGAGGGCGAGCTCGGCCCCGACTGGCGCATCGGCTGGCACCGGGGGCTCGCGTTCCTCGCCGCCGGCGAGATGGACGCCGCCGAGCGGGTCTTCGACGAGATGTACTCCCTGCTGCCCGGTGAGGCGGCACCCAAGCTGGCGCTGGCGTACTGCCGGCAGCGGCGCGGCGACCACATGGGCGCCGCGCAGCTCTACGACACGGTGTGGCGCACCGACCACGGCTACATCAGCGCGGCGTTCGGCCTGGCGCGCTCGTGGCTGGCGGCCGGTGACGGCGACACCGCGGTCCAGGTGCTGGACTCCGTGCCGACCATCTCCAGCCACCACGTCGCGGCCCAGGTCGCGGCCGTGGTGACGGCGATCAGGAGCCGGGAGCCCGCCCAGCTCACCGAGCCCGACCTCGTACGCGCGGGCGGGCGGCTGGAGCACCTGCGGCTCGACCACGAGCGGCGCGGGCGGCTGATGGCCGAGGTCCTGGAGGCCGGCCTCGGCTGGGTGCGCTCGGGGTCCCAGCAGGGACGGCCGAGCGGAAGCCTGTTCGAGGCGAACCTGACAGAGCGTGACCTGCGGCGGAAGCTGGAGGAGACGTACCGGAGCCTGGCGCGCCTCACCGACACGCCCGCCGACCGGCACCGGCTGGTCAGACAGGCCAACGCGTCGCGACCGAGGACGATGTTCTAGCCATGGGCGCACAGGAGACGAAACAGCGCACCTGCCCGGCCTGCGACGCCCCGGTCTACCCGGACGAGGACTTCTGCGAGTCGTGCGGCCACCGCCTCGACAGCCCGGTCGCCACCTGCACCGGCTGCGGTTCGCGTGACCTGAACGACGGCTACTGCGACCACTGCGGGCTGCGCCAGCCGGTCGGCGGCGACCACGTCGAGCTCGAACTCAGCAGGGCCGCCGGCGTGAGCGACCGCGGCCTGCGGCACAGCCACAACGAGGACGCCATGGCGATGGCGGACGCCGGGAGCCTGGTGGCGGCCGTCGTCTGCGACGGTGTCTCGTCCTCCTCACGGCCCGAGGACGCCTCCCGCGCCGCCGCCGACGCCGGTGTCGCGACGCTCGTCGAGCTGCTGGCGGCGGGCCAGAGCCCCGAGGCGGCCACGCTCGCCGCCGCCCACCGGGCCGGCGCCGCCGTGGCGGCCCTGGACGGCGCGGCGCCCGAAGCCGCCAAGCGCGGGCCCGGCGGCGGCACGCAGCGGGTCATGCCGCCCGGCGCCCTGGCCTCCTCCGAACCGCCCTCCTGCACGTACGTCTCCGCGCTCGTGGGCGCCTCGGCCGTGACGGTGGGCTGGATCGGCGACAGCCGCGCGTACTGGCTGCCGGCCTCCGGCGAGGGCCGGGCGCTGACCGACGACGACTCGTGGGCCGGGCAGATGGTCGCGGCCGGGGTGATGAGCGACGAAGAGGCGCAGGCCCACCCCAACGCCCACGTCATCACCGCGTGGCTGGGCGCCGACGCTGAGGAGCTCGACCCGCACGTGTCGACGTTCACGCCGGACGGGCCCGGAGTGGTCCTGGTGTGCAGCGACGGCCTGTGGAACTACTATCCGGAGGCCGCCGAGCTGGCCGCCGCCGCGCCCGGCGCCGCGTCGCGGCCCCTGGAGACGGCGCGTTCGCTGACCCGCCTCGCCAACGACGCCGGCGGGCGCGACAACATCACGGTCGTGGTCATCCCCTTCCCAGCACACGCGACTCCCAGGATGGAGAAGGCCGAATGAGCGGCAGCCCGGACTTCACGCTGAAGATCGACCAGAACAAGTACCTCCCCGAGGGCGGCCAGGAGGTGCACGCGATCGTCACGGTGGAGTCGACCGGGACGGCCGTCGCCGGGCCGGTGGCCTCCACCGGTGCCGCCGAGGTCATCATCATCGACACCTCCGGGTCGATGGACTACCCGAACGCCAAGATGAAGGCCGCGATCAAGGCCGCGCAGACCGCCGTCGACGCGCTGCGCGACGGCGTGAACTTCGCCGTGGTCTCCGGCTCCGCCCGCGCCCGCATGGTGTACCCGACCAACGAGCAGCTCGTCCCGGCCGGCGCGCGTACCCGCGGCGAGGCGAAGGCCGCGCTGGCGATGGTGAAGGCGGCCGGCGGCACCGCGATCGGCGCGTGGCTCGGCCTCGCGGACCGGCTGTTCGCCGCCCACCAGGACGGCATCCGGCACGCCATCCTGCTCACCGACGGCAAGAACCAGCACGAGAGCCCCGAGCAGCTCGACGCGACGCTCGCGCAGTGCGCCGGCCACTTCGTCTGCGACTGCCGCGGCATCGGCACGGACTGGGAGGTCGCCGAGCTGCGGAAGGTCGCCTCCGCGATGCTCGGCAGCGTCGACATCGTGGCGAGCCCGAACGACCTGGTGGCCGACTTCAAGGCCATGACCGAGGCCGCGATGGGCAAGTCGGTGGCCGACGTCGCCCTGCGGGTCTGGATCCCGCAGACCGCGCGGCTGCGGTTCGTCAAGCAGGTGCTGCCCAGCGTGGAGGACCTCACCGCCAAACGCGTCGAGGCGGGCCCGCGCGCCGGCGACTACCCGACCGGCGCGTGGGGCGCGGAGAGCCGCGACTACCACATCTGCGTCGAGGTGCCGCCCGGATCGGTCGGCCAGGAGCTGCGCGCCGCGTGGGTCAAGCTGGTCGTCCCCGCGACGGCCGGCGGCGAGGAGCGGGTCCTCGGCACCGCGAACGTCCTGGCCGAGTGGACCGACGACGAGGCGCAGTCCACCCGGATCAACCCGCGCGTCGCGCACTACACCGGGCAGGCCGAGCTCGCCGACGCCATCCAGGTGGGCCTGCAGGCGCGCAAGGACGGCGACCTGGACACCGCGACCGCCCGGCTCGGCCGCGCGGTCAAGCTCGCCCACGAGTCGGGCAACGAGGCCATCGCGTCGCTGCTGGGCAAGGTCGTCGACGTCGACGACCTCGCGACCGGCACCGTACGCCTGAAGAAGAACGTCGAGAAGGCCGACGAGATGTCGCTCGACACGAGATCGGGCAAAACCGTGCGTACCCGTAAGGGCGGAGGCTGAGCATGCCCGTCTGTCCCTCCGGACACTCTTCTGGCGCCGACGACTACTGCGACGTCTGCGGCACCCGCATGAGCGGACCCTCGTCCGCTTCGGCGCCGCAGCAGCAGGCACCGGCTCCGGGCGGCGGTGGCGGCGCGGGCGAGCGGTGCCCGGACTGCTCGACGCCGCGTACGGGCCGGTTCTGCGAGGACTGCGGGTACGACTTCGCCGTCGGCGTGCACCGCGCCGCCACCACGGGCCCGGTGCAGGCACCGCCGCCTCCCCCACCGCCTCCACCGGCGGCCTCGTACGGCACGCCTCCGGCCGAGCACGTCCGTACGCCGCTGGACGACGCGCCGACCGGGAAGTTCCGGCCGCGGAGCGAGTCACGCCCGCAGGCCGCGCCCGAGCCGCCCGCGGCATGGACGGCGATCGTCACGGCGGACCGCGACTACTACGAGATGGTGGTCCGCGAGGCCGACGACGACGCGCCGCCGTTCACGTTCCCGCCGTACCGGCCGGAGCTGCGGATCCCGCTGACCACCGCGCAGGTGCGCATCGGGCGGCGCAGCGTGTCGCAGGGCACCGTGCCGGAGATCGACCTCAGCGAGCCGCCCGAGGACCCCGGCGTCTCCCACACCCACGCCGTCCTGCTCGCGAAGCCGGACGGCGGCTGGACCCTCGTGGATCCCGGATCCACGAACGGCACGACGGTCAACGGCGGCGTCGACCCCATCTCGGTCAACGTGGAGGTGCCGCTGAAAGACGGCGACCGCGTCCACGTCGGCGTTTGGACCACCATCACCCTGCGGAGAGGATGAGGCTGCGGTGACCTTCACGGCGGCTCCCCCGGCACCACCGGCCCGGCGTTCCGGCCCGGCGCGCGTCGTCAGGATCCAGTCGATACCCGGGCGGATTCGGACGGTCGCGATCGTCACGGCCCTGGCGACGATCGCGCTGTTCATCGTGGCCGGCCTCGCCGTCCAGGACGCGCGCGACGGGCTGCGGATCATCGGCCACGACGCGGGCCCGCAGGTCGTCGCCACCGGTGACCTGTACTACGGGCTCAGCGACATGGACGCGCAGCTCGCCGCCGTCCTGCTGATGGGACGCGAGCAGAACCTCGGCGAGGGCCGCGCCAAGGCGCTGGCGCTGTACGACCAGCGCCGGTCCGAGGCGAACCGCGCCCTGCTGCAGGGTTCGACGCTCGCCGCGAACGACCCGGCCGAGCAGCAGACGGCCCGCTCGATCCTGGACGCCCTCGGCCGCTACGAGCGGCTGGCCGGCCAGGCCCTGCTCCTGGACACCCAGCAGGGCCACGCCGCCGGGCCTCCCGGGCCCGCGGTCACGGCCATCTACCGCCAGGCCGCGGACATCATGAAGCTGGACGTCCTGCCCAAGGCGTACAACCTCACGCTGGACAACGGCACGACGGTGCGGCGGACGTACGAGAGCAAGCACTCCTCGGTGCTGACCGGCCGGATCTGGGTGGGCCTCGCCGGCCTGCTCGTCATCGCGCTGCTGGTCGTCCTGCAGCTGTACCTGACGAAGAACTTCCGCCGGCTGATCAACCCGATCCTGGCGCTCGCGACGATCGGCGTCCTCGTCTTCGTCGTCGCGACGATCAGCGTGCTGTCCACCGAGGCCGGGCACCTGCGCAAGGCCAAGGACGACGGGTTCGACTCGGTGCTGTCCCTGTCGCGGGCGCGGGCGATCAACAACAGCGCCAACGCGGACGAGACGCGCTACCTGCTGGACCCTGGCCGCGCCGACACGTACGAGCAGGTCTACCTGGACAAGTCCCAGGAGATCCTCTACGTGCCCGCGGGCAACCTCGGCACGTACTACTCGCAACTGGACCAGGCCGTGCCGAAGCACAGCGGCTTCATGGGCTTCCTCGGCAAGGAGTCGGCCCACGTCACCCTGCCGGGCCAGCGCGGCGCCGTCGACCAGACCGTGTCGGCGTACCAGCAGGTCCAGCACGACGACCAGAACATACGGGCGCAGGCGACGAGCGCCGGCGGCCGGCACGCCGCGATCGTCACCCGGATGGACCGCGCCTCACAGGACTTCGGGGCGTACGACAAGTCGCTCGTGTCGCTCACGGCGATCCACCAGAAGGCGTTCGCGAGCGCCATCAGCGACGGCGACCACGGCCTGAAGGGCTGGAACGCGGTGCTGCCCGGCGCGGCCGTGGTCATCGCGATCCTCATCTTCGCCGGCGTCCGGCCGCGGCTGTCCGAGTTCCGCTGAGCCAGGCATAGGGAGCGAGTAATGCGAGTACGTGCGATCGTCGCCGCCCTTGCGGTGGCCGCCGGCGTGGCCGGCTGCGCGTCGGCCGAGGGAAGCGGCCACACGGTGGTGGGCGCCGACCACCTGGTGATCGGCGTCAACAAGGACCAGCCCGGGCTGGGATTCCGGTCGAACGGCGTCTACCAGGGCTTCGACATCGACGTCGCCCGGTACGTCGCGGGTCGGCTCGGCGTGGACGAGAAGAACATCACCTTCCGTGCCATCACCTCCGGCGAACGCGAGGACGCCCTGCGGAAGGGCACGGTCGACCTCGTCGTGGCGAGCTACTCCATCACGCCGGAGCGCAAGACCAAGGTCGGCTTCGCCGGGCCGTACTACGTGGCCCACCAGGACACCCTCGTCCGCCGCAGCGACGGCGCGGTCAAGAACGTCCGCGACCTCGCCGGGCGCCGGCTGTGCCAGGTCACCGGCTCGGTCTCCTGGAAGCGCGTGGTCCAGGAGCGGAAGGTCGCCGCGCGCCTGGTGCCGGCCTCGTCGTACGGCGAGTGCCTCACCAAGCTCACCGGCGGTCAGGTCGACGCGATCTCGACCGACGACCTGATCCTGGCGGGCTTCGCCGCTCAGCAGGGCAACGCCGTGCGGTTCGTCAACGCGCCGTTCTCCGACGAGAGGTACGGCGTCGGCATCCGCCAGGAGGACGTCAGCGGCTGCGAGGACGTCAACAAGGGCATCACCCAGATGTACCAGGACGGCACCGCGGGCAAGCTGCTCGCCAAGTGGTTCGGCAAGACGGGCCTCAACCTCACCACGACGGTGCCGCAGTTCGAGGGCTGCGGGTAGGAAAAATGGGGTGCGGCGGCCGGGCGGGTTCACTTACCGTCCGGTCGTGACCCACACCTATCCCCCGCTGAACCTCGAAGTCCGCACGCCGCGCCTGACGCTGGCCGGCGCCTCCGACGAGCTGCTGGAACGCCTCGTGCCGATCGTGCGGGCCGGGATCGCCGACGCCGAGCCGTTGCCGTTCGACGACCCGATCTCGTTCTACGCCGACAGCCCCGAGCGCGAATGGCGATGGCTCCGCGGCGTCTGGGCCGGTCGCGCCCGCATGAGCCCGGACTCGTGGCGGCTGTACTTCGCCGTGCTCGCCGACGGCGAACCGGTCGGCATGCAGGACCTCATCGCCACGAACTTCACGCGGTTCGGCACGGTGTCCAGCTTCTCGTGGCTGGCCCCCGGCAGCCGCGGGCAGGGCCTCGGCAAGGAGATGCGGGCGGCGATCCTGCACCTGGCCTTCGCCGGGCTGGGCGCGAGCGAGGCCGGCAGCGACGCCTTCGTCGACAACGAGCCGTCCAACCGCATCTCACGTGGCCTGGGCTACGAACCGAACGGCACGGACTGGGACACCCGCCGCGGCGAGAAGGCGCTGATCCAGCAGTGGCGGCTCACGCGAGACGCCTGGGAGCGGGCCCGCCGGGACGACATCGAGCTGACCGGCGTCGAGGCGTGCCTGCCCGTCCTGGGCATCGAGGTCAGCTAGTGAAGAGGCCGGCTCGCCGGGCGACGAACTCCTCGACCGTCTGTGCGGGCCGCCCGTGATCGGCTCGACGGTGCCGGTCGAGCGGTCGTAGCGGTTCTGACGGTGCAGGCGCGCCATGGTGGCGATGTGCTCTTCGACGTGCGGGGGCAGCCCGGGGCGGGAGAGGACCTGCTCGACCCAGGTGTCCGAGCGGAACGTCGACGTAGGTGACCGTCCTGCCCAGCGCCCGGGCGTACTCCTCGGCGACGCCGGTCATGTCCTGGGAACGGGGCCCGGTCAGTTCATGGACCCGCCCGATGTGCGGGCGTGGGTCCTCCAGCATCGTCGCGACGACGGCGCGCGACGTCATCGGCCGCGACCGGTGACGTACGGCCGGTGCCGAAGGGGAGCCGGATGGTGCCGCTGTCCGCGATGGATCGCGCGGCGAGCGTCGTGAACAGCGGGTTGTCCAGGAAGATGGTCGGGCGGATGTGGACGACCGGCAGCGCGGACCAGTCGAGCACCCGCTCGGACAGCCAGTGCAGCCGCTGCTGACGCGACTCCTCGGTGCTCACGCGTCCATCTGCGACACGGTCATCTGGGAGATGCCGACCAGGGCTCGATGGCGCCGACCTCACGGGCGACGGTCGCGACGGTCGCCGCGGCCTCCAGGTACGCCGGTGACACGCTCATGCTGAAGAACATCCGGCGGGCGCCGTCGAGGGCCTGCGCCACGTCGGCGGGCCGCGTGAGATCACCGACGACGACCTCGGCGCCCAGCGCTCGCAGGGCGTCCGCGCGGTCGTCGTCGTGGTGCGCCATCGCCCGCACGGCCAGCCCGCGCTCGCGCAGCAACCCGACGAGAGTACGCCCCACGCCTCCGACGCCACCGCCCACACCCGTCACGAGGATGGGCCCCTCCTCGGCCACGCTGGGTCTCCGCACTCTGACCAGGGTAGACGCCGCTTCAGTCCCTGCCGCGCAGGACCTCCAGCGCGCGGTCGGCGTGCACGCTCATGCGTACCTCGCTGGAGATCACGTCGAGCACCCGCCGGTCGGTGTCGATCACGAACGTCTTCCGGCGGGTCAGCAGCGGCCCGAACCGGCGGCGCACGCCGAACTGCCGTGCGACCTCGCCGTCGGGGTCGGACAGCAGCGGGAAGTCGAACGCGTGCTTGTCGGAGAACTGACGCTGCCTGCCGACCTCGTCGGGGCTGATGCCGACGCGCTGGCCGCCCGCCTCGGCGAACTCCTTGGCCAGGTCACGGAAGTGGCAGCTCTCGGCCGTGCAGCCGGAGGTCATCGCGGCCGGGTAGAAGTAGAGCACGACGGGGCCGTTCTCGCAGGAGACCGCTGAGCGTACGGCGGGCCCCTTCGTCGTCGGCGAGCTCGAAGTCGGGGGCGAGGTCGCCGGGTTTCATCGCTGCGGTCCTCTCGTCGGTGGCCCTCAGCCTATGCGCTCCGGTTTGCCAATGATCGCGAGTCGCGTGATGGTGGCCAGGGTAGGTGCCAGTGGTACGTCCCACGTCGCAGGAGGAACAGCGCATGAAGACTCGTGAGGTCCAGCTCGTCGAACGCCCGAAGGGTTGGCCGAATCCCGAGGACTTCGCCATCGTCGAGGTGGAGCTGCCCCCTCCCGGTGAGGGCGAGGTGCTCATCCGGAACCTCTTCATGTCCGTCGACCCGTACATGCGGGGCCGGATGAACGATGTGAAGTCCTACGTGCCGCCGTTCAAGCTGAACGAGGCGATGACCGGCGGCGCGATCGGCGAGGTCGTGGAGTCGCGGTCGCCCGAGTTCAGCCCGGGCGACGTCGTGCTGCACGACTACGGCTGGCGTGAGCACGCGGTGGTGCCCGCGTCCCGGCTGCGCAAGATCGAGCCTGTTCCTGGTGTGCCGCTGTCGGCGTACCTGGGCGCGTTGGGCATGCCCGGCATGACGGCATATGTCGGTCTACTGGACATCGCGGGGATGCGCTCGGGCGACTCCGTGTTCGTGTCCGGCGCGGCGGGAGCGGTCGGGTCCCTCGTCGGCCAGATCGCCCGGCAGCGCGGCGCGTCCCGCGTGGTCGGCAGCGCGGGCTCGGACCAGAAGATCTCCTACCTGACCTCACGGCTGGGCTTCGACGCCGCGTTCAACTACAAGGCCGACGGGCCGGTACGCGACCAGCTCGCCGCGGCGGCGCCGGACGGCATCGACGTGTACTTCGACAACGTGGGCGGCGAGCACCTGGAGGCCGCCCTCGGCGCCTTCAAGAACCACGGCCGGGCCGCCCTGTGCGGCGCGATCTCGACGTACAACGCCACGGAACCGCCACCCGGCCCGCGGAACATGTCGAACATCGTCGGCAAGCGCCTGACCCTGCGCGGCTTCATCGTGTCCGACCACGCCGACCGCTACGGCGACTTCATCCGCGAGGTCGGCGGCTGGCTCCGCGACGGAAAGATCACCTTCGAGGAGACCGTGTACGAGGGGATCGACAACGCGGTCGACGCCTTCCTGGCCATGCTCAAGGGCGAGAACATCGGAAAGATGATCGTCCGCCTCTAGCCGTCGAGCAGGCGCCACGCGGTCAGGGCTAGCCGGGCCCGTGTCAGCCCGGCGGGCTCGGTGAGGTCGACGCCGAGGGTCTTTCCGAGCTGTTCGAGCCTGCGGGCGACGCTGCTGTGGTGCAGGTGGAGCAGGTCGGCGGCGCGGCGCAGGGAACCAGTGGCGCAGTAGGCGTCCAGGGTCTCCAGGTCGCCCGGGTCGCCGGCCATCCGGGCGATCGCGGCCACGTCGGGGTTGGCTCGCACGGAGTCCTCGGAGATCTCGGACAGCAGCGCGATCGCGCCCAGGTCGTCGTGGCGGATGACGGGCTCGCGCGGGGTCGTGAAGCGCAGGGCGGTACGTGCCTGCCGCCACGAACGGTCCGGGCTCTCGGCGGCGGCGACGCCCGCGCGTACGCCCGCCGGGAACCGGGCGCGGTCGACCGTGGTCGCCAGGATGACGCCCACGTCGGCGAGTCGTGCCGCCTTGACCGGGCGTGCCGGGCAGATCGCGCCGCCGACCTGGTCGAGCGGCAGCCGCGAGCGTACGGCGACGACGTGGACGGGCAGGCCGGCGGCGAAACCCAGGAGGCGTAGCGCGCGGGTTCTGGCCGCCTCGTCGCTGCCGGCGCTGATCGCGAGTTCGACGAGGGCGGGGTCGGCCATCGTCGTGTGCGCCGGGCCGTACCTCTCGACGACCGCCGCGGCGGCGATGGCGAGGCGGTCCAGGAGCAGCTGGTCGAGCTGGCCTCGCGGGCCGGGGCGTTCCAGCCACACCGTGCCGATCTCCTCCTCGTCGAGGGTGATCGGCGTCGTGGTGGGCACTGGCGGCGGCGGGGTGGAGGCCCGCATGCCGTCAGGCGCCATGCGGATGACCTGCCCGGTGCCGTAGAGCCTGATCCCGGCCACGCACTCGGCGAGGACCGCCGACGCACGGGCGAGCGCGGGGAGGTCCACCCGCCGGCGCATCAGCGTGTCGTAGAACATGACGACGCGGATCGCGCCCTCGGCCTGCTCATCGAGTTGTGACAGCCGCAGGGCCAGTGCCTCCATTCCACGAGGATATGCGCCGATCGGTGCGCATTTAGGGCGGAACACCCGACGGATGGCGGCTGAATGCGTGAGCGGCGATGGCCAGGATTATCGACATGAATCCCGAACTGGAAGCATTCCTCCCGCTGTTCCCGCCGGCCGACCTGAACGACCCGGTCACCGCACGCAAGAATCTCGCCGAACTGGCCGCCGCCGCGCCGTTGCCGGACATTTCGGACATGGAGATCTCGGACCGTACGGTGCCCGGCGACGTGCCGGTACGGATCTACCGCCCCCGGCAGGCGCGGGGCGCCATCGTCTGGCTGCACGGCGGCGGCTTCGTCATGGGCGACCTGGACACCGAGCACCCGTGGGCCACCCGGATCGCCGGCAGCGCCGGCGCGGTGGTCGTCTCCGTGGGCTACCGAGTGGCGCCCGAGGACCCGTACCCGGCCGCACTGGACGACGCGTACGCCGCACTGACCTGGACGGCCGGGCACGCGGCCGAACTGGGCATCGACCCGGCCCGCATCGCGGTCGGCGGCCACAGCGCCGGCGGCGGGCTGGCGGCGGCCGTGGCCTTGAAGGCCCGCGACCAGCAGGGCCCGCCGATCCGCTTCCAACTGCTCAACCAGCCCGAACTCGACGACCGCCAGGAGACCTGGTCCGCACGGAACTTCACCGACACGCCGTGGATGACCCGCGACAAGCTCGCGGCGACCTGGCGCCACTACCTGGGCTCGGCCCCGGCCACGCCGTACGCCTCCCCCGCCCGCGCCACGGACCTGTCCGGCCTGCCGGCGGCGTACATCGCCACCGCGGAGTTCGACCCGCTCCGCGACGAGGGCATCGCGTACGGCCTGCGCCTTCTGCGGGCGGGCGTACCGGTCGAGCTGCACCAGTGGCTCGGTACGTTCCACGGCTCCCAGGCGATCCTGTCCGCCGAGGTGTCCCAGCGCCAGATCGCCGAACTCGCCGACACCCTGCGCCGCGCCCTCGCCGAGTAGGCGGCGCGCCTGAGCCGGCGGGGGCCGGCTCAGGCGCCGGTTTCACTCTTTCCCGCTTCGCCGGGGAACGGCGTGGTGACCGAGCGCGTCGGTGTGGAGACGGTTCTGGTGCTTCGGAGAGGTGTCCCGCATGAGCGATGTTCCCTACCCGCCCGCCGCGGTCGAGCTGCGCGAGAGCGCTCTGGCCGCGCGGAGTGAGGGGCGGTGGGAGGCGGCCGAGGAACTGTTCCAGCAGGCGTACGAGGCCGGGCACCCGGACGCCGCGTACGACCTCGGCAACGGCCTGATCAAGCGCGGTGACGAGGCGGGCGCGGAGGCGTGGTGGCGGCGCGCCGCCTCGCAGGGCGTGCCGGCCGCGGCGTTCGAGGTCGGGTACATCGAGAAGTGCGACGGGGACCTGGACGCGGCCGAGCGGTGGTACCGGCAGGCCGCCGAAGGCGACCACGTCGCGGCGATCCTCAACCTCGGAGTGCTCCTGGAGGACCAGGGGGACGTGCCCGCCGCCATGGATCTCTACCGCCGCGCCTGGGACCTGGGCGAACACATGGCCGCGTTCAACATCGGCAAGATCATCGACGACAACGGCGAGGGTGACCTGGCCGAGGCCGCCGAGTGGTACGGGCGCGCGGCCGAGCTCGGCAACGCCGGGGCGGCGTACAACCTCGGCCACGTACGGCACGACCAGGGCGACCCCGCCGCTCAGGCCGCGGCATGGCAGCGGGCCGCCGAGCTCGGGCATCCCAAGGCCGCCTACGGCCTCGGGGTCATGCTCCGGCGGCAGGGCGACCAGGACTCCGCCGTCGCGTGGCTGCGGCGAGCGGTGGAGGAGTTCGGACACCGGAAGGCCTCGGGCGAGCTCGCCGCCATCTGCGACCAGCGCGGAGACAAAGCTGAGGCCAGGTTCTGGCGTGACCTCACGTTCGGGCTCGGCGCGTACAGTCCGCGGTTCGAGGTGTTCGGGGCCGAGCGCGCGGCGGCGGCCATTCACCGGCAGGACGTACTGACCGAGGCGCTGGGCGGCGGGGACGTCCGCTTCGACCTCAGTGCCCGGACCATGACGGTGGACGGCACCACGTACCAGGGCGTCACCCTGCTCGGCAGCTTCTCCCACGAGAGCCGGTCATGGCTGTGGGCCTGGGCCAACCAGCACCACGACGAGACCTCCCCCGCCATCGCGTCACTCGCGGCCATCCGCGAGTACGGCCGCGAACACGACATCCCGGAACTGACCGTCGGATACCTGGACCTGTCGGCCTTTCCCTCACCCCACCAGGCCGCGACCACGATGGCGATCGCCGCGGCGACCCTCCTCGGCGGCAACGGCGTCCACAGCTGCCAGATCAACGACGGCCGCGGCTCGGCGTACCTGCACCTCGACGACCCGGGGCTGCCCGCCGACACGTACGACCCGCTCTCGGCACCGCGCGTCGTGATGACCGCGGTGGAGGTCTTCCCCGCCGACCACCGCCGTGTCGTACGGGGCCTCATCGCCCACTACGGCGCCGGCCTCGCGGAGGGCCCGGACGCGATCCAGGGCCGCTTCCCGGACGGGCGGCGCCTCACGGTCGGCTTCACCGAGGAAGGCGTCATCAAGGGCATCACGTCAGAGCCATAATCGCTCTCACCTGGGGCGTATCCCGTCGAGGATGATCTGAACGATGTGCGCCTCGCGCCTGCTCTCCGCGCCGAGATGACGGATCGCGGCGAAGGCGCCGGCGACGAGCGCCATCACCTCTTCGACGGTGAGGTCACGGCGTACGGCGCCGGCCGCGTGCGCGCGGTGGAGCAGGTCGGCGACATGGCGCGTGATGCCGGCGGCGACGTCCGGGGCGGCGGTACGCAGGTCGAACTCGGCCGCCACGAGCGCGCTCTTCACCGTCGCGTTCTCGGCGCCGCTCTCCATCATCCGCGAGAGCAGCGTGAACAGGGCCTCGGGATCGTCGCCGGCGGCGAGCACTTCCGCCTCTTCCACCAACCGCTCCAGCTGATCGGTCGCGACGGCGAGATACAGCGCCTCCTTGCTGGGAAAGTGCCGGTGAACGGTGCCGGGGCCGACGCCCGCACGGCGCGCGATCTCGTCGAGCGAGACACCGAGCCCCTCCGCCGCGAACAGCCGCTGCGCGGTCCGCAGCACCCGCGCGCGGTTGCGGCGCGCGTCGGCTCGCAGCTCCCGGTGTTCAGGCGTTCGGCTGGGCATGCCGGTCAGCATAACCGGGGCGGCGCACCGTATAGTGGCCTGTAACCGGGGCGGCGCACCGCTTAGCGTCTTCTGAACGGAGAGAGAAATGCCGGAGGAACTGGGCGAGGCAGGGCGAGTACTGGAACGGTTCCGTGCGGCGGCGATAGCGCAGTCGGCGAGCGAGATGGAGCAGCTGTACGCCGTCGACGCGGTACATGAGTTCCCGTTCACGAGGCCAGGTGTACCGTCGCGTCTCGAAGGCAGGGACGCCATCGTCGAGTTCATCGTCGCGAGCTGGAATGGTCCCCTCAAGTACGAGCGCTATCAGACCGTCTCCGCTTATTCGACGAACGATCCGAGCACCATCGTCGTACAGCAGGACGTCTACGGAACCAGTGCCACCACCGGCGCGTTCACGCTTCCGAACCTCGTCATACTGACCGTGTCCGACGGCCGGATTCAGCGCCTTCGCGACTTCGTCAACATTCTCGTGGCGTTCGAAGCGATGGGACACGAGCTCTGACGCCGGAGGACGCGCGATCCAGGACCGGCGCCCGCGATTGACTTAGTCTGGTTTTTCAACGCGGATATTGCGGAGGTCGCATGGCGGCGGGAAAGACGGATTGGGAGAAGATCGGGGCGATCGCGGGCGTGCTCAGCGTGATCGTCGCACTGGTGGCCTTACGCCCCTCCCACTCGCCATCGCCCGGCCCTCAACCCAATCCCGCGTACAGCCCCACGTACACGCCGGAACCCGGCCCGCCCACCCGGCACTCGCCCGAACCATCCCCGACACTCGCGATACCGGCCACGATGCCGAACGGCTGCACCGAGGCCCACACCGCCATCCAGACCTACAACCGAACCGTCGGCACCACCCAGGCGAGCAAGGCCGCCGCCGCCAACCAGGCGTACAGCGACATGATGGGCGCCGACACCGAAGCCGACAGCTCCTCCGTGTACACGATCCTCGTGGCGCTGGCACACGACTTCCAGAACCTGTACTTCATCGCCTCAGGACAACTGGACCAGAGCTACTCCGAGGCCGCCGCGCACACCAAGAGCGACGTGAACACCCTCAACTCGATCTGCGCTCCGGCCTGACCTCTGGGACGATACGTTCGCGCGTCAGCCGATCTGTTCGGCCAGGGCGACGATGATGCCTGCGGGGCCGCGCAGGTAGCAGAGCCGGAAGATGTTCTCGTACTGCGCGACCTCGCCGAGGAGTTCTGCGCCGTGGGCGCGCAGGCGGGCGATCGTGGCGTCGATGTCGTCGACGGCGAACATGACGCGATGCAGGCCCAGCGTGTTGGGCGGCAGGTTCTTCGGCTCGGTGGCAGACGCCTCGGGGGTGCGGTACTTGGTCAGCTCCAGTTTGCTGTGACCGTCCGGAGTCCGCATCATCGCGATGTCGGTCCGAACGCCGTCGATCCCGACGGTGAGGTCCGGGCAAGGGCCTTCGACCTGCGCCTTGCCTTCCAGCTCCATGCCGAGATCGGTGAAGAACGCGACAGCCGCGTCCAAGTCGTCGACGACGATGGCGACGTTGTCCATCCGCTGAATGGCCATGTCCCCGAGCATAGAGAACACGGCGAACCGCCGGTGCGGTCTGCGGGAAGACGCAGCCTCTCGAACCGGCCAAGGCCGTGCGGCACGGACCGCGCTCTACTCGCGGGCAGACCATTGGCGCTCGTCGCCGGAGAAGGCGGAGCAGATCTGGGGCGTGGCCTCCGGTTCGGTTCGGCGGGGTGGGAGTCCGAGGCGTGACCGTCGCGCCGATAATCGCGGTAATGATCGTGCCGTGCCCTTATCCGAGTGGCTTTGTCGAGCACCGCGTAGATCACGTACTACCGGGCGACAGTACTAGTGCGGCGGCGGCATCGGGTGGATGGCGTTGCCGACGTCGCAACCGCTCTCGCCGGGCATGCGCTGGATCCGCGAGGGCGACCACACGCTCGTACGGCCCGGGGCCACTCTGGCCAGGACGCACTCGAGCGCGTCGGCCAGGTACGGCCTGACCATGAGCGAGATCCCGACCATGCCGTCCTGAGTCTGGACGTCAGCGCGGATCGACGGGTCGAGGTGCAGGGAGGTGACGGCGCTTCTCACCTTCGGCTCGTCCACCGTGCCACCTCGGGGTACCCGGGGAAGTGCAGCACGCAGCCGCTCGTACGGGATCTCCGGGGTCTTCGGCCAGGGCTTGAACGTGAGTGGCGCTCCGTGCGGGCAGTCCACGTCCCGTGGCCGGTCGCCGCCCCATCGAGTCTTCGGGGAGACGCGAAGTTCGAAGCAGCGTGTCACGGTGATCGTTTCGGGATCACCCCATCCCTCCCCCGCTGCGACACCGGATACCCGGACGACGAGGCCGATCCCGTCCCTTCGCGCGGTCGTCACGCCGGTCACCCTCATCACCTCGACTCCGTTCATGTCGTCCGCGAGGTGACCCACGTCCTGCGCGGACCGGACGCTGCCGCTGTCGAGCCGGTCCCCGACCTGACGCGCCTTGTCCCGCGCGTCGCCGATCGCATTGTTCTCCTGAGACGGGAGCGCGCACCCGCCACTCATCAGCAATGCCAGCGGAATCAGCACTAATTGGCGCATACGCAGATCATCACCCGCGCCGCGACGGGTCCGATATCCGTAGAAGTACTCAAATATGGGCGGCCCGCCCAATGGCCGGATAACGCTGCCGATCGTGATGCCCTCGCTCTACGCGCGGGTCCCTTGCCGGACGTTCTGGCCGAGGTGGAGCCGACCTGGGGTCAGGACCTCCGCGTAGACGCCGAAGCAGGACGCGCGACCAAGACCTGGCAGGTCGCGGCGGTAGTGGCGTGCGAGGGTCTGCTGCAGGTCCCGGTCGTCGTACGCCAGGCCGGGGATCGCGCAGCGGGGTGTCGGGAACAGCACCCTCAGTGTCACCTCGCCCGCGTGCAGCTCGTTGCCGGGTTCGGGGTCCTCGGCGGCGTCCACGATGAGGTTCGGGCGGAAGCGTTCCGGTGGGACGTCCCGGCGGCCGAGGCGTTCGGCCAGCGCTTTCAATGCTCCCGTTGTGACCAGGTGGATCGCGCCGAAGTCCACGAAGCGGCCGCCTGGTTTCGCGCCGCCGATCTCGGTGATCAGCTCGTCTCCCGCTCTTCCCGTCATCCAGTCGGGCACCAGGCCCTCCGGGAGCAGGCGGTGCAGCTTCGCGTCGGCGGGCACTGTGCGGCTCAGCCGTACGGGGCTGCCGAGGTGTGCGCTCAGCGCCGCGTCCGCTTGCTCCGTGCCCGCCCGGTAGGTCTTGCCGGCGACGCGTACGGTGACGTCGTCCGAGGTGGCCGACGCGGCGACGTGCAGCAGGCGGCCCCACTTACGGGGGTGTTTGGCGCTGCATACCGTGTCGTCCGTCTCGTCCAGGCAGGCCCACGTACGGTCGGCGTGCAGGCCGGCGGGTTCGACGACGACCGTGTCCAGATGTTCGGCTCGGGCGCTCTTCACCGGGTAGCGCAGCAGCCCGGTCAGCGGGCCCATCAGCCGTGCCTCAGCAGGCCGAGGCCGAGTGGTGTCGCCACGTGGGTGACGGCCTTGCCGGCTCGGCGGGTGACGATGAGGCCGGCGCCGCGCAGGGTCTTGGCGTGGGCCGAGGCCGAGGCCGGGCTGATGCCCAGGTTCAATGCCAGCTCCGTCGTCGTACGGTGCTCGACCAGGTCCTCCAGGATGGACGCGCGCGTACGGCCCAGCAGGGCGCCGAGGGCGTCGGCGGGTTCCTCGTCGATCAGCGGGACCGGCGTCAGGGCCGGGTAGACGAGGAGCATCGAGCCGTCCGGGTGGGAGCCGATCAGCGGGCGGCCGTTCCACACCGTGGACGGCAACAATGTCACGCCGCGGCCCGCCGGCGCGTGTTCGCTGTCCTCCGGGACGTCGACCTCCAGCGTCGTGCCGTTCCAGCGGGACCCCGGGTAGAGGCCGGCCAGGGCGGCGCTGATGCCCTGTTCGGCCAGGAGCATCCGGCGCCAGGCCAGGTCGGCGTGGAAGCTCGCGCGGATGCGGTCACGCTCGCGTTCGATCACCGCGTCGTACGCTCGGCGCAGCGCGGTCTCCAGGGTCCGCCAGGCGTCGCGGTCGTGTACGGCCAGGCCACGGGACCATGACGTCGGGCGGGTGGTGCTCATCAGCTGGGCGCTCGCGGTCGCCGGCGGTGTGGACAGCACCGTTTCGAGGCCGTCGTCGAAGCCGTCGCTGACCGGGTCGAGGAACAGCGGGCCGGCGGCGCTCGGCGGGATCAGGTCGAACAGCGGGAGCGCCTCGCGCGGCAGGCTGATCCGCCGTCTCCAGCGCGCGAACACCGCGTCGCCGCGGCGGAGCGTGGCGATGGCCATGCCGAGCTCCAGCAGCGGCGCCGGACCGGCCGCGAACCGGGTCCGCAGCAGGTCTTCGGCGGTGAAGGGCATCCGCAGCAACGTCCGGACCTTTCAGCCTGGAATTGAACCATGGCACCGTCGCGGCGGCCGGCCCGAGCATTCGGGGAGACATCCCACGAAAGGTTGACCAATGCGTCGAGTATTCACCATGGCCGGTCTCGCCGGCATATCGATCGCACTGCTCCCGGCGGCCTCCGCCTCGGCTTCGGCGGAGTGGCAGCCGTACCGCAGCACCCCGTTCACCTCGACGGACGTGTGCGCGTTCACCGTCCAGGGCGAACCCGTACGCGACGAGGAGGAGGTACGGACGGACGCGACGTACCCGGACGGATCGCCGAAGGTCCAGGAGTACCGCGGCCCGCTCGTCCTGCGCCTGACCAACACGTCGAACGGCAAGTCGGTCATCCGCGACGTGTCCGGCTACGCCCGCATCGTCTTCGGTCCGAACGGTGGCTCGGTCTGGCACTTCGACGGCGGCGGCAGCATCTCCATCCACCAGGGCAACGCGACGTTCCCGGCCGGCTCGTACATCATCCACGGCCACTTCACCCTGATCCTCCGGCCTGACGGCACCCGCGACCTCCCCCACCTCCACGCGACCGTGGAAAACCTCTGCGACACCCTCGCCTGACAGGCGTAGCGTCTGCGGCTCGGCGAAGGGAGACGACGTTGGGCCGCGACGTGTACATCGAGCTGACGTTCGAGGCGCCGGTCACCGTCGAGGCGGTCCTGGACCGCCTCGGCGGAGCGGGCTGGGGGGCCGTCTCGGACGGTCAGATCGGGTACATGACCGACGATTTCGACTGGTACCGGGCTCCCCCGGGCGAGGAGAAGCGCGTCCGCGCCGAGATGGTGGAATGCGCCGCGGACGGCCGGACCACCGCGATCTCGCTCCGGGGACCTGGAGGTTTTGGGGTGAACGTCCTGTTCCTGCCGAGCACCGGCAGGCTGATCCTCGACCTCGGCCTGTACCGGCGCCCCCTGGCCGGGGCACCGAAACTGACCGATCTGGCGTGGTACCTGGACCAGCTGGTGCCACACGTCGTCGGGCTCGGGCTGATCGCCGTCACCGCGCACGACGCGTACCCCGAGTAGGACGCACCACAACCCGCGGGCGGGGTGAGGTATCACCGTCTCGTTCGTACCCTCTTGTCCAGATCGCGATAACGGGGGACCATCGGCCTTACTGACTGACGAATCAGTAAGGAGTGGCCGGTGTACGACGTCCTGGTGGTCGGTGGAGGGCACAACGGGCTGGTCGCGGCGGGCTATCTGGCCAAAGCCGGGCTCAAGGTCTGTGTGTGCGAGGCGCGGGACGTCGTCGGCGGGGCGGCGGTGAGTGAGCATCCGTTCGGGCCCGACTACACGGTGACCTCGCTCTCCTACGTTGTCAGCCTGTTGCCGCCCGCGCTCGTACGGGACCTGCGGCTCGACCGGCATGGGTATCACGTGTTCCCGCAGGGGCCCTACTTCGCGCCGCACGCGGACGGGAACCATCTGCGGCTGCCCGACGACCCCCTGCGGCGGCGGGAGGAGATCGAGAGGTTCTCCTCCAAGGATGCCGTCGCGTACGAGCGGTGGGACTCCTGGATGGACGAGCTCGGGCGTACGCTCGGGCCGCTGCTCGAGCAGATTCCGCCCAAGCTCGGCTCGCGTAAGCCCGGGGACCTGCTCAAGCAGGCCGCGCTGCTGAAGAGCCTCAAAGGGGTGAACGTACGCTCGGCGGTCGACATCACGCGCGTGCTCACCGACAGTATCGCCGACCTCGTCGAGGACTTCTTCGACTCCGACGCGCTGCGCGGCGTGCTGTCGGTGTCCGGCGTGATCGGTACGTGGGCGGGGCCGCGGTCGGCCGGGACCGCGTATGTCATGCTTCACCACCACGTCGGCGAGACGTCGTGGGGGTTCCCGCGCGGTGGCATGGGCGGCGTGACGAGTGCGCTCGCCGCGGCGGCCAGGGAGTTCGGGGCCGAGATCCGTACGTCGTCGCCCGTGGGGCGCATCGACGTGGCGTCCGGGCAGGTCACCGGCGTGACGCTGGAGTCCGGTGAGGAGCTCAAGGCCCGTACGGTCGTCACCACCGCGCACCCGTCGATCTCGTTCCTGCGCCTGATGGACCGGCGTGACCTGCCCGAGGACTTCGTACGCGACATCGAGCGCTGGAAGACCCGCAGCGGCACCGTGAAGATCAATCTGGCCGTCGACAGGCTGCCGGAGTTCACCGGGGTGCCCGGGTTCGACCCGGAGGTGCACGGCGGGACGATCGTGCTCGCGGAGTCGCTCGACGACGTGGAGAACGCCTACCAGGACGCCGTCGCGGGCCGTCCGGCGGCCAAGCCGTTCGCCGACATCTGCATCCCGAGCGTGTTCGACGACTCCTTGGCGCCCGAGGGCCACCACGTCGTGTCGATGTTCACGCAGTGGGTGCCGCACACGTGGCACACGACCCAGCCCGCCGCCGACCTGGAGGCGTACGCGGACCGGGTGGTCGCCCGCATGGAGGCGGTGGCGCCGGGGTTCACGTCATCGGTGCTGCACCGGCAGGTGATCGGCCCGTACGACATGGAGAACGAGTACAACCTGATCGGCGGCAACATCTTCCACGGCGAACTCACGCCGGGCCAGATGTTCCACGCACGCCCGGCCGCCGGGTACGCCGACCTGCGCACCCCGGTCAAGGGTCTCTACCAGGCCGGATCCGCGACCCACGGAGGCGGCGGCGTGACCGGCGTCCCGGGCCGCAACGTCGTCCACCAGATCCTCCGCGACCGCCGCAGGCGCCGCTAGGGCTCCAGGGAGGGGAGGCCGAGTTCCCGGGCGGCGAGGTCGTACGCCCAGGACTCGGTCTCCTCCTCGGTGAGGACGTCCTCGTGCACGGTCATCTGCACGGACAGGCCGTCGATCAACGCGGTGATGCGCCAGGCCGCGGCCCTCGGGTCGGGGCAGGTGAACTCCCCCGACGCCACGCCCTCGGTGATCAGGTCGGCGATGGCGGCGCGCCAGCGCAGGTCGAGGCGGCGGCAGACGCGGCGGAGTTCGGCGGCGCGCAGGGCGGCGGACCAGCCGTCGATCCACAGCCGCCAGCCCGGCGGCGCGGACCCGCTCGGGTGGTACAGGCGCAGGGCGCGTACGAGGCGCTCCCCCGCCGTACCGCCCGACTCGGCGGCCTCGGCCAGCCGGTCGAGGTCACGCTGCACGGCGTACCCGAAGGCCTCGGCGACGAGATCGTCTTTGGAACGGAAGTGGTAGAAGACGAGCGCGGTGCTGACCCCCAGCGCCGTGGCGACGTCCGCGACCCGGATGGCCGCCACACCGCGTTCGGCGATCTGCGCGACGGTCGCCCGCAGGATCTCCGCACGCCGGTCCTCCACGCTCAGCCGGGCCACCCGCCGACACTACCGGCTGATGAGGCCTCGACCGCGTCGAGAGCAATCGCCAAAGGGCGGCGAGCCCGGGTGCCCTTATGAGCCCCCTCGCTCTTTCATCGCGACCGCGACCTCCACACACGTGTCTCCGCCGTTGGCGCTCCTGCTCGACTTCTGCCAGGGCGTCAGGGTTTCCATTCTTCGGCCACCTTCACTATGCGTGCGAGGGAATCTTGCCTGTTCATAGCGTCGGATCTGAGGAGCTCCCAGATTCGGTGCGTTCTCGCTATGGCGTCCTTGTCTTCGACCACCTCGCCGGACAACGCGTTATCCAGATAGACCACTTCGTCGCCGCCGTTGAAACTGGCTACGACGAAAGGCCCGGTGATCTCGGCGCAGGCGTCGGCCGCGAGCGAAAGGACGTGGACGCGTACGTTGTCACGCCCGGCGAGCTCCGCGAGACGCAGCAACTGCTCGTGCATGGTCTCCGCGCCGCCCACCTTCCGGTGTAAGACGCTCTCGTCCAGCACGACCACGAAGGTCGGGGGGTTGTCCGCGTCCAGGATCTTCTGCCGGTCCAGCCGTGAGGCTATCTTGTGCTCGTCACGCAGGACGGCGCCGGCGTAGCGCTCGGTCTGGAGAAGACCAGGGATGAGGGACGGCTGGAACGATCGCAGCTGTGTCGCCTGCTCTTCGATCCACAGCCAGCGGTCCAGCCACTCGTGAGCCACCTCTCGCGGCAGCCAGTCCAGAAGGTAGCGCTTCAGGTAACCGTTGGTGCCGAGCACGGTTTCGACACGCTCGACGTCTTTCGGATGGGGTTTCCGCCTGCCGTTCTCCCACTGGCTCACGGTGGCGGGCGCGACATTGACGGCTTCGGCGAGCCCCTTTCCGGACAGCCCCGCCGAAGCACGAGCCTGTGCGAGCTCACCGCCCCACATCTCCAGACCCGTCTTCCGTTTGGGCGCCATGGCGTCGCAGCTCCGATCCGCGAATCGATCATTACCGTTCAGGGGCGTGTCCAGCCTATGTGTCGGGGCGCGGGTGGACTTGATGAATTCGACCGGCGGAGGGCCCGGCGGCGAAGACCGTACGGGCCGGGCCCGTCCGCCGTCCTCAGCGGTCGGCCGGGCGGATGAACAGGATCGCGACGACCAGGGCGACCACGATGAGCACCGTGGCGACCATGAACGCGGCGTCCACGCCGTGGACGAGGCCGCCGTGGCGTGCGGCGGTGCCGAAGACGGAGACCAGGACGGCCATGCCCAGTGCCCCGCCCACCTGCTGCGTGGTCTGCAGGATGCCGGACGCGGCGCCGGAGTCCCGTCTCTCCACCCGCGACAGGATGGTCACCGTCATCGGCAGGAACGCCAGGCCCGCCCCCAGCCCGAACAGCAGCATCGGGCCGAGCGCGCCCTCGACGTACCCGCTGTGGCCGGACAGGCGTGTCAGCCACGCCATGCCGGCCGCGATGAGCGGCAGGCCGGTCAGCATGAGGCGCCGCGCGCCGTACCTCGGGATCAGGCGCGGCGCCAGCCTCGCGGAGGTGAACAGCAGGCCCGTCATCGGCAGGAACGCCAGGCCGGCCTTCAGGGGGCTGAAGCCGAGGGTGTTCTGGAGGAACTGGACGAGGAAGAAGAACATCCCGAACATGGCCGCGGCCAGGATCAGCATGTTCAGGTACGAGCCGGCACGCGCGCGGTCCGCGAACAGGCGCAGCGGCACGACCGGCTGCTCGGCGCGTGTCTCGACGGTCAGGAACGTCGCGAGCAGGACGGCTCCGAGGGCGAAGCTCAGCAGTGTCGTGCTGTCGCTCCACCCGTCGCCGGCGGCGCGGATGAACGCGTACACCAGCGCGACCATGCCGGTGACGGACGTGACCGCCCCGGCGATGTCGAGCCGGCCGCGGTGGCGTTCGGTCTCCTGGAGGAACACCGGCGCCAGCACCAGCACCGCGATCCCGACCGGGATGTTGACGAACAGGACCCACCGCCAGGACGCCCAGTCGGTGAGCATCCCGCCGAGGATCAGCCCGACGGACGCGCCGCCGGAGGAGGTGGCGGAGAAGATACTGAGGGCCCGGTTGCGTTCGGTGCCCTCCGTGAAGTTGGTGGCGATGAGCGCGAGCGCGCCGGGCGCGGCCATGGCGGCACCGACACCCTGTACGGCACGCGCCGTGACCAGCCACGCCGCGGAGGTCGCGAGCCCGCCGAGCAGCGAGGCGACCGTGAAGACCGTGATCCCGGCGAGCAGCACCCGCCGCCGCCCGAGGACGTCACCGGCCCGGCCTCCGAGCAGCAACAACCCGCCGAACGCGAGCGAGTAGGCGTTGCTGACCCACGACAGCCCGGTGGCCGAGAAGTGCAGGCTCTGCTGAATCTTGGGAAGCGCGACGAACACGACCGTCGCATCGAGAACGATCATCAATTGGCAGGTGACGATGACGGCGAGCGCGATCCCCGGATGATGCGCTCGCCGCGTTTCCACGGGCGCTGCCTGGCCCGTCTGGAGGGTTTGCTGGGACATGAGTCATAGACTCCTTATGCAGGAAGAACGGAGACCCCCGAAGTGGCTGTCGGGGTGACCGGAGTTAACCGGAGGCTGCCTCCGCTACGATACGGAGGCAGCCTCCGGTTCGCAACCGTCCCTGCGATTCCCGGACCGCTACACTCCGGCGCCATGGCCCACGAGTTCTTCGACGGCGTCGAACGGGCGCGGCTCGCCGACCTGTTCGAGGAGCTCGGTCCCGAGGCGCCGACTCTTCTCGCGCCGTGGACGACCCGCGACCTCGCCGCGCACCTCGTCCTCCGTGACCGCGACCACCTCGCGGCTCCCGGGCTCGTCCTGCCCGGCGCGTGGGGCCGCTTCGCCGAACACCGGAGACGAGCCCTCGCCCTGGGCGACTTCGACGAGCTCGTCGCGACGATCCGATCAGGACCGCCCCCGGGCTTCTTCCGCGTCGGACTGGGTGCGCCGGCTCCCGAACCTCAACGAGTTCTTCGTCCACCACGAGGACGTACGCCGAGCCGGCGGCCGTGGCCCGCGGGCGAACGAACCCGCGATGGACGAGGCCCTCTGGCGCAACGTCGGCACCGCGCCGTGGTTTCTCACGCGGCGGCTGCGCGGCGCGGGTCTCGAGCTTCGGTGGGCGGGGACGGACAGGACCGTCCGGGCGCGGCGAGGAGAACCCACGGCCCGCGTCACCGGGCCTCCCGGTGAGCTGCTCCTCTACCTCTTCGGACGGCGGGACGCGGCGCGGGTCGAGGTGAGCGGCCCTCCCGAGGCGGTCGAAGCCGTACGGCGCGCGCGGTTCGGCATGTGAGCAGGAGCCGCTGCGGACAGGCCCATATCGCTCGTTCGGGCGGGCGGGGGTCATACACTGGGGGTCACCGTCTCGGGAGGAGCGATGACCGCCGCCGGGCAGCAACGGCCCATGCGCGCAGACGCGCGCCGTAATCGTGAGCGGGTGCTCAGCGAGGCCAGGGACGCGTTTCTCGAGTACGGGGCCGACGCGCCGCTTGAGGACATCGCCAAGCGGGCGGGGGTCGGCATCGGTACGCTCTACCGTCATTTTCCGACCCGTCTCGAACTCCAGGAAGCCGTCTACAGCGAGCAGGTGCGGGAGCTGTCCTCGACGGCGTACACGCTGGCCGAGACGCTGCCGCCCGGTGAGGCGCTCGCCGCCTGGATGCGGGCCTTCGCCAGTTACGCCCTGACCAAGCGCGGGCTGATGCAGACGTTGAAGGCGGTCATCGACCGGCATTCGGAGCTGTTCGACGCGTGCCACACGGAGATCCGTTCGGCGGTCGGGGTGGTGCTCGGCCCGGCGCAGGAGGCCGGGTGTGCGCGTAAGGACGTCGACGTCACGGATCTGCTGCGGCTGACCCACGGGCTGGCCGTGGCCAGCGAGTACGCCCCGCAGGACACGGACCGGCTCCTGAACATCCTCCTCGACGGGCTACGTCCCCAGATATAAGGGGAATTCCCGGCTTGCTGTCATAGGTTCACCCCACATGGGAGTGACCACTACGTTGCAGCGTGCAGGCAGGGCGGAGCGCCTCCGCGTCTTTCTCATCCTCGGGGCGCTGAGCTCGATCGGCCCCCTGTCGATCGACATGTACCTTCCGGCGCTCCCCCGGCTCAGCAGCGACCTGTCGGCGAGCGCGTCGCTCGTGCAGCTCACGCTGACCGCCTGCCTCGTCGGTCTCGCCGCCGGGCAGCTCCTCGCCGGGCCGGTCAGTGACCTGTGGGGACGCCGGCGGCCGCTGCTCGCCGGAGTGCTGATCTACACCGCCGTGTCGCTGCTGTGCGTGGTCGCGCCTTCCGTCGAGGTGCTGATCGTGCTGCGGCTCATCCAGGGCACGGCCGGTGCGGCCTGCATCGTGATCTCGCGTGCCGTCGTACGCGACATGCACGACGGGCCGGCCGCCGCGCGGTTCTTCTCCCTGCTCATGCTGGTCAACGGTGTCGCGCCGGTGGCCGCTCCGGTCATCGGCGGGCAGTTGCTGCGGTTCACGTCGTGGCGCGGCGTGTTCGTCGTGCTGGCGATCCTCGGCCTGCTGATGACCGTCTCGCTGCTCGGGCTGCGGGAGACGCTGCCCGTGGAGGCCCGCCACACCGGCGGCCTGAAGGCCAGCCTGCGGACCTTCGGCGACCTGCTGACCGACCGCGCGTACGTCGGGTACGCGCTGGCGAGCGGGTTCGCCTTCGCGGCGATGTTCGCCTACATCTCCGGGTCGCCGTTCGTCCTGCAGAACATCTACGGCCTGTCGCCGCAGGAGTTCAGCCTCGCCTTCGCGGTGAACTCCATCGGCATCATCTTGTTCGGCCAGGTCAGTACGGTGCTCGTCGGGCGCTTCCCGCCGCGTACGCTGCTGGCCGCCGGTCTGCTCGTCGCGCTCGCCGGCGGGGTGCTGCTGGTCGTCGTGGTGTTCGGCGACCTGGGCCTGCCGGGCATGCTGGTCGCGCTGTTCCTGGTCGTGTCGGCCATCGGGCTGACCATGCCGAACGCCACGGCGCTGGCGCTGTCGGGCCGCCCGCCGAACGTCGCGGGCAGCGCGTCGGCCCTCCTCGGCATGGCCCAGTACGTGATCGGCGCGGTGACGGCGCCGCTCGTCGGGCTGGCGGGCACGCACTCGGCCGTCCCGATGGCCGTGCTGATCGCCGGCTCGGCCGCCGCCGGCGTGATCGTCTTCGCGGCCCTCACGCGTGCGCCCTACGCCGCGCCCCGCCACTGGAGCCGGAGGTAGGCGTCGAAGGCACGGCCGCCGATGAGGCGGCGGGTGTGCACCATGACCTTGGCGGCGGGCGTGACGACATAGCGCGTACGCGGCCGTGAGCCGGTGACCGCGCGCTCGATGACCTTGGCGACGGCCTCCGGCGGCGCGGACAGCAGCGTGGACCGGTACGACTGCGCCATCTGGTGGTCGGTCGCGGCGTTGATCTTCGCGTACGGGCCGTCCGGGGCCCATGACCGCGTGAGGGTGCTCGCGGCCGTGTCGCCGAAGGCGGTGCGGATCAGGCCCGGCTCGATCAGGCTGACCTTGATCCCGAAGGGGGCCGCCTCGAAGCGCAGGGCGTCGGTGATGGCCTCGATCGCGTACTTGCTCGCGTGGTAGTAGCCGCCGCCCGGGAAGACGATCCGGCCACCCATCGAGCCGATGTTGACGACGCGGCCACGGCCGGCGGCGCGCATGTCGGGCAGGACGAGCTGCGTCAGGCGCGCCAGCCCGAACACGTTGGTCTCGAACTGCCGGCGTACGCCGTCCAGGCCGGTCTCCTCGATCGTGCCGTACTCGCCGTACCCGGCGTTGTTGACGAGGGCGCCGACCGCGCCGTGCTCGTGGCGTACGGCGTCGACCGCAGCGATCATCGACTTCTCGTCGGTCACGTCGAGCGGCAGGACGCGGGCGCCGGCGTCGGCCAGGTCGGCGATGGCCTCCGTACGGCGGGCCGTCGCGTAGACGGTCAGGTCGGAGCGTGCGGCCAGGCGCAGGGCGGCGGCGCGGCCGATGCCCGAGGACGTTCCGGTGATCAGTACGGCGGTGGTCATGCTGACTCCTTGGAGTGGGTGAGCCCGGCGACGAGCAGCGCCACGCCTTGGCGCAGCCGGCGGCCCGGGGCTTCGAGATCGGACAGGTCGGCCTCAAGGCCGCGAGCGAGGGCCATCAGGAGCTCGGCGAAGTCCGCCGCCTCGGCCCGTTCGACGGCCGTCCCGACCGCCTCGGTGAGCAGCTCGCGCATGGTCGCGTCGTAGGAGGCGATCAGGTCGGCGGACAGCCGCGCGTTGTCGCCCAGCAACTCGGCGGCGTGCGCGGGGCTGTCACGCCAGACCGCGATCGTCAGGTCGACCTTGACGAGGAGCGTCGCGGTCAGCCGCCCGGCGAGGTCGCCCGGCCCGGCGGCCGCGTCGCGCGAACCGGCCAGGGCCGCACTGAACAGACGCTCGGCGAGCCGGCGGAACGCGTCCTCCTTGTTGCGCACGTACTGGTACACCGCGGGCCGGGACATGTCCGCCTCGCGCGCTATGTCGTCCATCGTCGTACGCCGCACGCCGTGCCTTGTGAAGCACGTGTACGCCGCGTCGAGGATCGCTTCGATCCGCTCGTCATCCGACATACTGACATTTTTTGCATAGAACGTCAGTCTGTCAAGCGGAGGTCCATCCACCGATCGGTCGATGGGGCGATCAACCGCCGCGGTGGCCGGGCGGTCGATCCGCCGGAGGGGTGCCGCGGGCCATTCTCGGAACCGTTGGAAAGCGACACCGAGGAGCGTGGACATGCCGGTCATCGAGGTAACCGATCTGCACAAGAGGTACGGCGACACCGTCGCCGTGGAGGACGTCTCGTTCACGGTCGAGAGAGGCGAGATCTTCGGGATCCTCGGCCCGAACGGCGCGGGCAAGACCACGACGGTCGAGTGCGTCGAGGGGCTGCGGACGCCGGACTCCGGCACCGTGTCGGTGCTCGGGCTCGACCCGGCGCGCGACCGCGCCGAGCTGACCCAGCGCCTCGGCGCGCAGCTCCAGGCGAGCGAGCTGCCGGAGAAGATGAAGGTCGCCGAGGCGCTGGAGCTGTACGCCTCGTTCTACCGCGAGCCCGCCGACTGGCGGCGCCTGATCGACGACCTCGGCCTGTCGGCCAAGCGCGGCGCGCGGTTCGGCAAGCTCTCCGGCGGCCAGAAGCAGCGGGTGTCGATCGCCCTGGCGCTGGTCGGGAACCCCGAGATCGTGGTGCTCGACGAGCTGACGACCGGGCTCGACCCGCAGGCGCGCCGCGACACCTGGCAGCTGATCGAGGACGTACGGGACCGTGGCGTCACGATCGTCCTGGTCACGCACCTCATGGAGGAGGCCGAGCGGCTCTGCGACCGGCTCGCCGTCATCGACTCCGGCCGCGTCGCCGCGATCGACACCCCCGGCGGGCTCGTGTCGCGGGTGCGGCCCGAGCAGCGCATCCGGTTCAAGCCGTCCGCGCCGATGGACGACGCCCTGCTGCGTGCCCTGCCCGAGGTGCACACGGTGACCAGGACCGGCGCGCAGGTCACCGTGACCGGCGCCGACGGCGTCCTGCAGGCGGTCACCTCGACGCTCGCCCGCAACAACGTCATCGCGGCCGACCTGCGGGTGGACCAGACCAGCCTCGACGACGCGTTCGTGGCCCTCACCGGCCGTTCCCTCGACTGACCCGGAAAGAGAGATCGTCATGTTCGCCAAGCTCACCCTGATGGAATTCAAGCTGCTCATGCGCGAGTGGGTGGTACCCCTGTTCGTGCTCGTCCTGCCGGTGGCCCTGCTGCTCGGATTCGGGTTCCAGCCCGGCAGCGGCAAGGCCGACAAGAACCTCGGCGGCCAGACCGGCGCCGCCTACATCGCCGCGATCGGCTGCGGCATCGCGCTCGCGATGCTCGGCCTGTCGGTGCTGCCGACGGCGCTGGCCACGTACCGGGAGAAGGGCGTGCTGCGCCGCATGTCCACCACGCCGGTGCGGCCCTCGTACGTGCTGGCGGCCCAGCTCGCCCTGTTCGCGGCCGCCGGGGCGTTCGTGGTCGTGGTGCTGGTGGCCGCCGGGAACATCCTGTTCGGGACGCCGGTCCCCCACCACCTCCTGATGTTCGCCGTCTCGGCACTGCTCGGGATGGCCGCGCTGTTCGGCATCGGGCTGCTCGTCGCGGCGGTCGCGCCCAGCGGCAAGGCCGGCAACGCGATCGGGATGACGCTGTTCTTCCCGACCTTGTTCTTCGGCGGCGTCTACATCCCGCGCGAGACGATGCCCTCGGCGCTGCGGGCGATCGGCGACTTCACGCCGCTCGGGGCGACGCTGAAGACGATGCGGGACTCCTGGATGGGCACGGAGCCGCGCCCCGCGCAGTTGGCGATAATGGCCGCGTACGCCGTCGTCGCCGGTCTGGCGGCGGCGAAGATCTTCAGGTGGGAGTGACCGTGGCGCAACCGACGCCGGGCTGGGAACGACGCGAAGAGCTCATGCTTCGCGTCCTTCCCTACGCGGCCCTCGCCGTCTCGACGGTCCTGGTCCTGATCGCCGACCGGCACTCGTGGGAGCGCACCGGGGTCACGGTCGCGCTGGTCGCGGCGGCCATCGCGTGGATGCTCACCATGGTCACGCTCGGCCCCGACCTGACGTCGCGGCCGCGCGCGGCGGTCGTCTACTACGCGGGCCTCCAGGTGCTGTTCGCGGTGCTGCTGTGGCGCAGCCCGCTGTTCGGGTTCTTCGTCTGGAGCGGGTACATCCAGGTGCCGTACCTGCGGGGACGCTGGCAGTGGGCGGGCGTGGTCGCGACGGCGTCGCTCGTGTCCACGACGTACGTCGGCGGCTACGACCAGCTCACCCTCTCGGTGCTCCCCCTGTACGTGATCTTCGCCGCGGCCAGCACCGCCCTCGGCGGGGCGTTCATGTTCTTCGGCACGATGGTCACCGACCAGAACAACAAGCAGCGCCGGATGCTCGGCGAGCTCGCCGAGGCGAACGCGCAACTTGAGGCCGCCCTCGCGGAGAACGCCGGGCTCCACGCCCAACTGCTCACCCAGGCGCGCGAGGCGGGCATCCTCGACGAGCGGCAGCGCATGGCGCGCGAGATCCACGACACCCTCGCCCAGGGCTTCACCGGGATCATCGCCCAGATCGAGGCCGCGCGGCAGCACCCCGGCCAGTGGCTCCGGTTCGCCGACCAGGCTCAGGCCCTCGCGCGCGAGAACCTTTCGGAGGCCCGCCGGTCCGTACGCGCCATGCAGCCGGAGGACCTGGAGGACGCCCACCTGCCCGAGGCCATCGCCGGCATGAGCGAACGCTGGTCGGAGGCGTCCGGCGTGCCCGTCGGCGTCGAGACCACGGGCTCGCCACGGCCGATGCTGGCGGACGTCGAGGTCGCCCTGTTCCGTGTCGCCCAGGAGGCGCTGACCAACGTGGCCAAGCACGCGAAGGCGTCACGGGTCGGCCTGACGCTGTCGTACCTGGAGGACGTCGTGCTGCTGGACGTCCGCGACGACGGCGTCGGCTTCACCCCGGGCGGCGACGGCGGCGGCTTCGGGCTGACCTCGATGCGCCAGCGTGTGATGCGCGTGGCCGGCAGCCTCGCCGTCGAGAGCACCCCGGGCGAGGGCACCGCCGTGAACGCCACCGTCCCCGCGCTACCGGCCGGAGGCCGCGCATGATCCGCCTGCTGATCGTCGACGACCACCCGATCGTACGAGACGGGCTCCGCGGCGTCTTCAGCGCCGATCCCGAGTTCGAGGTCGTCGGCGAGGCGTCGAACGGCAGCGAGGCGGTGTCACGCGCGGAGGCCGCGGACGTCGTGCTGATGGACCTCCGGATGCCGGAGATGGGCGGTGTGGAGGCCATCATCCAGCTACGGAAGACGTACCCGTCGGTGCGCGTCCTGGTGCTGACCACCTTCGACACCGACAGCGACGTCCTGCCCGCCATCGAGGCCGGCGCGACGGGCTACCTCCTGAAGGACGCCCCACGCGAGGAGCTCCTGCGGGCGGTACGGTCGGCCCACCGCGGCGAGTCGGTGCTGTCGCCGTCGGTGGCGGGGCGGCTCATGGGGCGCGTACGCCGGCCGGTGGACGGCGCGCTGAGCAAGCGGGAGCGCGAGGTGCTCGCCCTGGTGGCGGACGGGACGACCAACCGTGAGGCGGCGCGGCGGCTGTTCGTGAGCGAGGCGACGATCAAGACGCACCTGCTCCACATCTACGACAAGCTGGGCGTCCGCGACCGGGCCGCCGCCGTCAGCGAGGCGTACAAGCGCGGCCTGCTCGGCTGATCGAGAGCGCGTGGACGAGCAGGGCTTCGTCTACCTGCTCGGCCGGCACGACCAGATGATCAACAGTGGCGGCTTCAACGTGGCGCCGGCCGAGATCGAGGCGGTGATCGGCCGGCACCCGTCGGTGCGGGCGGTCGTCGCGTTCGGCGTGCCGGACGAACGCTGGGGCGAGGCCGTCGCGATCGCCGTCGCCGCGTCCGGCACCGTGCCGGTGAACGGCGAGGAGCTCATCGACTTCTGCCGCGAACCGCTCGGCTTCCGCCGCCCGCGGCACGTCTTCGTGGTCGACTCGATCCCGCACTCGGCGTATGGCAAGGTGGACCGTCCCGCCCTCAAAGCGATGATCGCGGCGCAGGGACACGGCGACGTACTCGACGGTTCACACACGACATGACACTCACCCGGCTGGTTCCACCGGTCACCGCCCTGCCGCCCGAGCTCGGCGCCCTGCGCGCAGCCGTACGGGACTTCGTCGCCGGCGAGCGCGGCCGGTTCACGCCCGAGTGCGACTCGTGGCTGTCAGGTTGGGACGAAGGGTTCTCCCGCCGGCTGGCCGAACGCGGCTGGGTCGGGATGACCATCCCGCGCGAGTGGGGCGGCCACGGCCGCAGCGCGCTCGACCGGTACGTCGTCACCGAGGAGCTGCTCGCCGCCGGAGCTCCGGTGGCCGCGCACTGGATCGCCGACCGGCAGATCGCGCCCTCGCTGCTGCGGTACGGCAGCGACGAGCTCAAACAGCGCTACCTGCCGCGGATCGCCGCCGGGACCTGCTTCTTCGCCATCGGCCTGTCCGAGCCCGACGCCGGCTCGGACCTCGCCGCCGTACGCACCAGGGCCGTACGCACCGAGGGCGGCTGGCGGGTGTCGGGCACCAAGGTGTGGACCAGCGGCGCCCACCGCGCGCACGCGTTCATCGCGCTGCTGCGCACCGCGCCCCAGCCGGACGGGCAGCGCCACGCGGGGCTGAGCCAGTTCGTCGTCGAGCTCGACCGGCCCGGGGTGACGATCAAACCCATCGTGTCGATGACCGGCGAGCACCATTTCAACGAGGTGGTGCTCGACGACGTGTTCGTCGCCGACGCGTTCGTGCTGGGCACCCTCGGCGAGGGCTGGGCCCAGGCGACGTCCGAGCTGGCGTACGAGCGCAGCGGCCCCGAACGCTTCCTGTCCACGCTGCCGCTGCTCATCAGCCTGGTCGGCCGCATCGGCGCGGACCCGGCGACCGTCGGCGCCCTGGTCTCGCGGCTGTGGGCCTGCCGGCAGATGTCCCTGGCCGTGGCCGGGGCGCTCGCCGCCGGCGAGGTCCCCGAGATCGCCGCGGCGCTGGTCAAGGACGTCGGGACCCAGCTGGAGACCGACATCGTGGAGGCGGCACGCCGGGTCGCCGGCGCGTACCCGGACCCGGGCGCGGGCGGCTTCGACGCCATGCTGGCCCACGCGCTCCTGCACTCCCCCGGCTTCACCCTGCGCGGCGGCACGAACGAGATCCTGCGGTCCGTGACCGCACGCGCGCTGGGGCTCCGATGACGGCGATCACCCGGCAGGAGCTCGACCTGCTCGGCGAGACGGTCGCCCAGATCCTGGCGCCGGGGTTCACGCCCGAGCACCTGGACGCCGTGGCGGAGGCCGGCTGGGACGAACGCCTCTGGACCACGATCGAGGCGACCGGCCTGACGCTGACCGCCGCCGGCACCGATCCCGACGTGGCGGACGGCGCCTGGCACGCGGCGGCCGAGATCGTCATGCGGGCCGGGCGGTACGCCTCGGCGGTGCCGCTGGCCGAGACGCAGGTCGCGGGCTGGCTCCTGGTGCGGTGCGGTGTCGCCCTCCCCATCGGGCCGATGTCGGTGAGCCTCGGCGGCGAGACCGGCGTCGCGCGCCGGGTGCCGTACGGGCGGATCGCGACGGCCGTGGTCGTGGCCGATCCCGACGACGGCGCGGTGCGGATCGTCCGCCCGTTCGGCGGCGTACGCCACGAGGGCGCGAACCTCGCCGGTGAGCCGCGCGACGACCTCGACCTCGACCGGGTGGGCGAGCCGCACGCGGCCGCCCCCGGCGTGCTCGACCTGGCGCGCGCGCTGCTGCGGCTGCTGCGCGCCGCGCAGATCCTCGGCGCGGCCGAGCGGTGCCTGGAGCTGACCGTCGGCTACGTACGGGAGCGGCAGCAGTTCGGGCGGGCACTGGCACGATTCCAGGCGGTGCAGCAGCAGCTCGCGATCATGGCCGGTGAGACCGCGCTGATGCGGGCCGCCGTCGACGGCGCGACGGCCGCGCTCACCGCCGCCGCCGATGACGCCTCCGCATGTGAGCACGCGGCGTTCGCCGTCGACGCCGCCAAGGCACAGGCCGGAGCGGGCGCCACCCGCGTGGCCCGCGTCGCGCACCAGTTGCACGGTGCCATCGGCACGACCCGCGAGCACCGCCTGCGGCTGGCCACGACACGTCTGTGGGCCTGGAGCGCCGAAGACGGTTCCGAGCAGGAGCTGTGCGCGAAGATCGGAGCGCGGGCGCTGGCGGCCGGGCCCGACGCGCTCTGGCCGGCGATCGCCCGCTGACCCTCCCGGAAGGAAACCGATGAGTGACCTTGAGTACGACGTGGCCGACGGCATCGCGACGATCACGCTGAACCGCCCGGAGCGCAAGAACGCCTTCACGCTGGCGATGATCGACGACTGGGCCGACGCGCTTGCGCGGCGCCCACGCCGACCCCGCCGTGCGGGTGGTCGTCGTCACCGGCGCGGGCGACGCGTTCTGCTCGGGCGTCGACCTCAGCGTGCTCGGCGAGATCGAGGACGTTCCGCTGGCCCGCAAGCGCATGCTCACCGAGCACATCCACAAGGTCGTGAACGCCGTGCGCGACTTGGACAAGCCGTACATCGCGGCGATCAACGGCGTGGCCGTGGGGGCCGGGCTGGACATGGCGCTGATGGCCGACATGCGCTTCGCGGCGTCCTCGGCCCGGATGTCCGAGGGGTACATCAAGGTCGGCCTGGTGCCGGGCGACGGCGGCTGCTACTTCCTGCCCCGGCTGGTCGGGCCGGCCAAGGCGCTGGAGCTGCTGCTGTCCGGGGAGTTCGTCGACGCCGACGAGGCGCTGCGCATCGGCATGGTCAACCGCGTGATCGACACGGCCGACCTGCGCGCCGAGACGACGCGCTTCGCCGAACGCCTGCGCGACCTGGCGCCGGTGGCGCTGGCCATGATCAAGCGGACGGTCTACCAGTCCGCGTCGATGAGCCTGGAGGCCAGCCTGGACCTCATCTCCTCGCACATGGCGATCGTGCAGACCACCGACGACTACCGCGAGGCCCAGGCGGCGTTCCGCGAGAAGCGCCCGCCGACGTTCACCGGGCGGTGAGGGTCACGCCAGGTTGAACACCGGCAGCTTGCCGAACCTGTTCACCTCGGCCCACGTCAGGGACACCGCCGCGCCGATCGCGACGGTGTCCTGGTCTTCGAGCAGGGCAGCACCGGCGGGGTGTCCATGGCCCTGGACCTGCCGACCCAGATCGGCCTGGACTCCGACCACGAGCTGGCGCGTGCCGAGGCCGGGCAGATGGGCGTCGCGCTGTCGTCGTTCGCCGACGTGGAGCGCGTGTTCGACGGCATCCCGCTGGACAAGGTCGGCCACATCTTCACGACGGCCAACTGCATCGGCCCGATCGCGGCGGCGTGGTTCCTCGCGCTCGCCGAGAAACAGGGGGTGCCGGCGGCGCGCTTCGACGTGCAGATCCAGAACGACCCGATCAGGAGTACATCGCGCGGGGCACGCAGTTCCTGCCGATCGAGGCGTCCGTACGGCTCGCCACCGACATGCTCGCGTACGTCAACAAGGCCGCGCCGAACTGGCTGCCGATCAGCGTTTCCGGCTCGCACATGAAACAGGCCGGATCGACGTGCGTTCAGGAAGCGGCGTTCACGATCTGCAACGGAATCGCCTATGTCGAGGCCTGTCTGGCCAAGGGCATGCGCATCGACGACTTCGGGCGACCATCGAGCTGCATTTCTGCACGGAGATGGATTTCTTCGAAGAGATCGCCAAATATCGAGCGGTACGGGCGATCTGGGCTCAGCTGGTGCGCGACCGTTTCGGCGGCACCACCGAGAAGGCGCAGCATTTCCGGCTGCACGCCGCGACGTCCGGGCGCCCGCTCACCGCACAGCAGCCGCTGAACAACGTCTCCCGCATCACCATGCAGATCCTGGCGCAGATCCTCGGCGGCTGCGAGCAGACGCGTACGGCCTCGTTCGACGAGGCGCTGGGCATCCCGACGCAGGAGGCCGCGCGCACCTCGATCCGCGGTGTTCGAGGTCGACCAGACCAGCGTCGATCGGCAGATCGCGCGGCTGGAGCAGGTGCGCCGGGACCGGGACGACGCGGAGTCCGGCGGTCGCTCGCCCGCCTCGCCGAGGTCTGCGCCACCGACGAGAACGCGATGCCCGCCGTCCTCGACTGCGTGCGGAGCTATGCCGCCGCTGGGAGATCGCCGACGTCTGACGGTCCGCCTTCGGCGACTACCGCGGAGATGACCAGACTGTGAACACGACGCACGCCGTGACCGAGCCCGGCGCACCACCGAGCCGGGTCGTCGTCAGCAAGATCGGCCTGGACGGGCACGACCGGGGCGCGAAGGTGATCGCCCGTGGCCTGCGCGACGCCGGGATGGAGGTCATCTACACCGGGCTGCGCCGCCGCCCCGAGGGCGCCTTCGGCCCGGGGACCTCGATCGAGGAGATCGTGCGCTTCACCCACGAGCGGCTGCGCGGCCGCACGGACGGGTGATGGCGATCAGGGGAAGATGACCTCGGTGGAGGAGACGACACGGACCGAGGTCACGGGGATCCCCTCCTTCCGGCAACGGTCGAGCACGTACGCCCGCAGCGATGGGCTGAGCTCCCCCAGGTGATTCCGGCTCTCGACGGGGCCGTTCTTTGACGTACGCGGTCTCTTGGAAGCCATCTATTGAGGCTAGTGGACGCCGGTCAGGGAAAGAACGGTGAGTTCGCGGAAACTGTTCTGTTCTGCCTTCTCGCGGCTCAGCAGGCCGGCGGCGAGCGCGCACAGAAAACCGACGGGAACCGAGACCAGGGCGGGGTTCTCCAGGGGAAACCAGTCGAAGGTCATCCCTGCCGGAAGCAGCGAAAGACTTTTCCCGGTCGCCGCGTCGACGCGGCCCGATACCGCCGGCGAGAAGAACTCCAGCACCACCGACGTCACCAGACCACCGTAAATACCCGCTACCACCCCCGCACCGGTCAGCCGGCGCCAGAAAAGGCCCAGCACCAGAACCGGGAAATTCGCGGAGGCGGCGACGGTCAGCGCCAGCCCGGCGAGAAAACCGGGATTCACGTCCGACGCCCACCACGCCAGCGCGACGGCGGTCGCGCCGATCACGGCCGTCGAAACCCGCGCCACCGCGGCCTGCTCGTCCGCTTTGGGGCGGCCGAACATGAGGACCTGGCCGAACAGGTCATGGGCCACCGATGTGGAGGCCGCGATCAGGACGCTTCCCCCGACGGCGACGACCGCGGCCAGCACCCCCGCGGTGAAGACGGCCAGGACGATGTCGCCGCCCACCGCGCCGGCGGCGCGCACGCCCACCTCGCGGGCGAGTTCCGGCGCGGCCATCAGACCGGACGGGTCTCTCGCCAGCAGCTCCTCGTGGCCGATCAGCCCGGCCGCGCCCAGGCCGAGGACCGGCAGGAGGGCCAGCAGGCCGCCGGTCAGGCCCAGGGCCCAGCTCACCGAGGTGCGGGCGGCCACCGCGCCGCCCGAGCTGAACAGGCGGTTCACGACGTGCGGCAGCCCGGTCGCGCCCAGCGCCAGGGCGACGGCCAGGCTCACGAAGTCCAGCCTGCCGGCGAGGCTCTCCGCCGGTGGCGGCGGGGTCTGGCCGCCGAAGCGCAGGCCCGGGTCGAGGTAGGCGGGGCCGCTGCCGCTGGCGTCCGCGGCGGCGCCGAGCAGCGCGCCCGGGTCGAAGCCGAAGCGGGCTACGACCAGCAGCGCCACGAGCGAACAGCACGTGAGCAGGACGACGGTCTTCACGATCTGCGCCCAGGTCACGGCGCGCGTCCCGCCGACGACCGCGTAGCCGACCGTCAGCACGCCCACCACCGGCCCCAGATGGGCTCCGAACAGGTACGACACCAGGTGGGAGGCCATCCACAGCTGCGCGACCAGGAGGCACAGGGAGATGGTGACCGTGGAGACCGCGGAGGCGATGCGTACCGGAGGGCGTCGCACGGCGCGGTGGCACAGGACGTCCGCCATCGTCAGGCGGCCCGTGTGGTGCAGGTGCCGGGCCAGCAACAGCAGCGGGATCCACGCCGCCAGGCCGCCGACGCAGTACAGCGTGCCGTCGTAGCCGTAGAGCGCGATGGTCCCGGAGACGCCGAGCAGCGAGGCGGCCGAGACGTACGCGCCACAGAGCGCGAAGCCGTTACGCCGCCCGGTGAGCGCCGGGCCGGTGAGGAACGCCGTCACCCGGCGTCACCGGCGACCTGGGCGGCGAGCGGGTCGACGACCTCGCGCGAGAAGCGGACGCACCGCAAGGCGATCACGAACGTCGACGCGAACTGCGCCACGCCGAACACCAGAGCCAGATTAAAGTGCCCGAAAAGGCGATATTTCAGCGCCTCTCGCGCGAATTCGCACGCCACCAGATAAAGCAGGTACCACCCGGCGAACACCATCCCGGCCATCACCGTCAGCCGCCGTGACCTGGCCTTCAACCGTACATACGGCTCAGACGACGACACGAGGAGATGCCGGGGACCGGAGACCACGCACTTTTGCACCGCGCCATCAGACCAGACCACGCGAGCGCGCGTTCGCGCCTCCCGCGATTCCCTTGCGAAAAAATCGGCTACGAGAAATCAGGTACGCCGCGACTTGGTACGCCGTGTCGGTTCCGCCGTCGCCGGGTCCTCGGGCCACGGGTGGCGGGGATAGCGGCCGCGCAGCTCCGCGCGTACGCTCCGGTAGCCCTCCCGCCAGAACGACGCGAGGTCGGCGGTGACGGCGGCCGGGCGGCCGGCGGGCGACAGCAGGTGCACGACGAGCGGCACACCGGCGATGCGGGGTGCGGCCTGCCAGCCGAACAGCTCCTGGAGCTTCACCGCCAGCACCGGCTGGTCCCCCGAGTAGTCGACGCGGATCCGTGAGCCGGTCGGCACGGTGACGCGTTCGGGCGCGACGTCGTCGAGCCGCGCCGCGCACTCCCACGGCAGCAGGTTCCGCAGCGCGGCGCTCACGTCGACGCGGGCCAGGTCCGCGCGGCGGCGCCCCGAGGACAGGTCGAGCGACTCCAGCAGCGCCGCGTCGTCCATCGCCGGCCACGGCGCGCCGAGGGCACGGTGGCAGAACGCCAGCCGGTGCCGCAGCGCCTCGGCGTCGCGGGTCCAGGTCAGCAGGCCGAGCCCCTCGCGGCGCAGGCCCTCGCGGAGCGCGGCGCGTACGAGTTCGGGGTCCGGGCGGGCGAGCGGCACGGCGGACAGCTCGATGGCGCCGAGGCGCTCGACCCGGCGGGCCACCACGTCGGCGTCCCAGCGGACGTCGTCCTCCGTCACGAGCGGGAGGACGAGGCGTGCCACGGTCTCGTCGATCGGGACCGCCTGCCGGATCCGCGCCGACGGATCGCCCGGCCTGCGGTCGGCGACGGCGATCGCCAGCCACTCCGCGCCCGCGAGCCGTGACCCGCGGCCGGTCTCGGCGGCCGTGCCGGACGCCATCAGGTAACCGCCCTCGCGAGCACGCGCGACCCGCTCGGGGAAGGCCAGCGCGACCACGATGCCCGCCGCCGCCTCGTCGTCCACGCGTACGTCGCGCGCGTCCGGGATCGCGCGCCGCAGCCGCCGCGTCTCCTCGCGCCACCGCCCGTCGCCGCGCCGTGCCCGCCACTCGGCGACCAGGTCGTCGCCGGTACGCCGCTGCTCCTCCGACAGCAGCGCCACGACCTCCGCCGCGCGTACGCCCACGTGCTCCGCGCCGTCGAGGAGCGCGCGGGCCAGCCGCGGGTGCACGCCGACCCGCGCCATCCTCCGGCCGCGCCCGGTCACCCGCCCGTCGCCCTCGACCGCCCCGATCGCGGCGAGCGTCTCGCGCGCGGCGCGCATCGCGGCGGGCGGCGGCGCGTCGAGCAGGGCGAGGCCGGTCGCCTCCGGGTCGCCCCAGCACGCCGCCTGGAGCGCGAACCCGGTCAGGTCGGCGAGCTCGATCTCGGCGCGCGGACGCTCGGGCAGCCGCTCGTGCTCCGCGCGCGACCAGCACCGGTACACCCGCCCCGGCGCCTCGCGCCCGGCGCGGCCGGCGCGCTGGTCGGCGGCGGCGCGCGACACGCGTACGGTCGTCAGCGTGCCCAGCCCGCGCGCGTGGTCGGTACGGGGCTCGCGCGACAGGCCCGCGTCGACGACCGCGCGCACGCCCGGCACGGTCAGGCTCGACTCGGCGACGGACGTGGCCAGCACCACCCGGCGCCCGTCGTGCGGCCGCAGGGCGGCGTCCTGTACGGCGGCGGGCGCGCGGCCGTGCAGTTGCAGGACCTCCAGGTCGCCGAGGGCACCGGCGACGCGCCCCAGCTCGGCGGCGCCGGGCAGGAAGCACAGGACGTCGCCGTCGCCGTCCGCCAGCGCGCGGCGTACGGTCAGGGCCACGTGGTCGAGGAGCGCGTAGTCGACCGACATGCCGTGCGGCGGGCGTACCGGACGGGACGGCGGCGCCCAGATGACGTCCAGCGGGTACGCCGCGGCGTCGGCCGTGACCACGGGGGCGTCGTCCAGCAGGCGCGACCACGGCCCGCTGTCCGGCGTCGCGGACGCGGCGACGATCCGCAGGTCGGGGCGCAGCGTCGCGCGTACGTCGAGCAGGAAGGCGAGCGCGGTGTCGGCGTCGAGGTGGCGTTCGTGGCACTCGTCGAGGATCACGACGTCGGCGCGCAGGTCGGGGTCGTGCTGGAGACGTTGCAGGAGCACGCCGGTGGTGACCACCTCGACGTCGCTGCCCGCGCGGCGCTCGCCGCGGATGGCGTAGCCGACGCGGCGGCCGACCGGCTCATCGAGCATCCACGCCATCCGCTGGGCGGCGGCGCGCGCGGCCATCCGGCGCGGCTCCGCGACGATCACGCGCCGCCCGGTCTCCGCGAGCGCCAGCGGGACCAGCGTGGTCTTGCCGGTGCCGGGCGGCGCGGACAGCACGGCGGTCCCCGTGCCGTCGAGGGCGGCGGTCAGGGCGGGCAGGGCGGCGGAGACGGGAAGGTCGGGCGAGCGCACCGCCTCAGTCTCGCGGACGCAGCCGCTCCAGGTGCCGCCGGGCCTCTCCGAGCGCGGGGCCGTCCTCGCCCTCAAGGAGGTCACAGGCCTCCGCGAGGCGCCGCTGCGCCCCGGCGTGGTCGCCCATGGCCTCCAGCGCGCGGCCGAACACGACCATCGCGTGCCCGCGCCCGTGCCCGGAGCCCGGCGCGAGGATGCCGAGCGCCTGGTCGGCGTAGCGGACGGCCTCGGTCGGCCGGTCGCGGTCCAGGAACCCCGCCGCCATACGGGACAGGTTGTCGGCCTCCCGGAGCCGCGCCCCGAGCGCGCGGCTGTAGGCGAGGCTCTCGGCGTACCTGTCCAGCGCCTCCTCGCTCCGTCCCGCGGTGTCGAGCGCCAAGCCGAGCCGGTGCAGGGCGTGCGACGCGCCCTCCGGGTCGCCCGCCTCCAGGTAGAGGTGCAGGGCGCGCGTGCAGGAGACGACGGACGCGCCCGGGGTGCCGCGCCCCAGTTGCAGCCGCCCGCGTACGACGTGTGAGCGCGCCTCGGCCCGCCGGTCGCCGAGCAGGCGCCACGTCTCCTCGGACTCGCCCGACAGCGTCGCGGCGTCCGCGACCCGTCCGGCGGTGAGCGCAATGGCGGCGAGCGTGTCGAGGGCGACGGCGGCCGGGTACCGGTCGCCGTGCCACGGCCGCGACCCGAGCAGGACGGCGATGCGCAGGTGCCGGTCGGCCTCGGCGCCGTCGCCGCGCCACCAGGCGGCCAGCCCGAGCACGCACTCGGCGCGCGCCCGCGCGGAGATCGCCCCGCGTGAACGCGCGGCCTCGCGTACGGCGCGGGCCGCACGCTCCAGGTCGCGCGGGTCACGCCCCTGGTCGAGGAACTCCGCCATGACCAGCAGCAGGTCGGCGGCCAGGTCGAGCGGGCCGTCCGGCTCGCGCACCGCGCTCGCGACGGCGGAAAGAATCGCCGGGTACTCGGTGAAGAGCCAGATCCCGGCGTCGCGCACGGTCTCCATCCGCACGCCCATGTCACCGATGGGATCGCCGAGGTCCATGACCCACCGCGCGTTGCGCGCCGAGGCGAGGTGGAACCCGAGCAGGCCGCGCGAGGCCGCCACGCGCGTTCCGAGCGGCTCTTCGGCGGCGGCCTCGCGCTCCGCGAGCGCCTGGTTCAGGTCGTGGTAGCGGTAGCGGCCGGGCGCCACGCACTCCAGCAGGCTCCGGTCGGCGAGCGCGTCGATCACCTCGTCGGCGTGGTCCCGGCGTACGCCGAGCGCGGCGGCGGCCCCGGCGGTCGTGATGCCGTACGCGCCGGCGGGCGCCAGCAGACGGAAGGCGCGTGCCTCCTCGGGCGCCAGCCGGTCCTGCCCGCGCCGCAGGCACTCCGCGACCGCGGGCAGCTCACCGAGCGGGTCACGCGCGACGCGGCGGGCCAGCTCACCGACACTGAGCCACGAGGACGCGACGAGACGCGTCGCGGCGGCGCGTACGGCGACCGGCAGGAACCCGCAGGCCGCGACCAGGTCGAGGGCCGCGGCGCGCTCCCCCGCGACGCGGGTACGGCCGGCGACGCGCCGGAGCAGGGCCACGGCCTCCGCGGGTTCGAGGACATCGAGGTCGACGAGCCGCACGCCGGGCAGGCCCGCCATGGTGGCGCGGCCGGTCACGAGGACGGCGGCACCCGGAGTACCGGGCAGCAGCGGCCGTACCTGGGACCGGTCACGCGCGCCGTCCAGCAGCACGAGCGTCCGCCGGTCGGCCAGCTCCGAACGGAAGAGCGCGGCACGCTCCTCCAGCCCACCCGGCGCGTTCGACCGGCCGAGCGCCCGCAGGAGGCCCCCGAGGACCCTGCGAGGATCGGCCGGCCGGTCATCGGTGCCATGAAGGTCGGCGTAGAGCACCCCACCGGGATAGGCGCTCCGCACGAGGTGCGCGACGTGGACGGCGAGCGCGGACTTGCCGGCACCGCCCATCCCGCCGACCGCGGCGACCGGAAGAGAACCACCGGGCGTGAGAACGGCGGTCAACTCGGCGACCTCGGCACTCCGGCCCGTGAAGTCACCGACGTCGGGCGGCAGCGTGTACGGCATCGTGCTCCCTCCGCTCGCGATGATGCGGGGCCCTGTACCGGCCCGTCACTTCCGGTACAGGACCCCTCCCCCATCGTTCGCCCGGGATCGCAGCGGCACTGGCTCTCCCGAACGAGTGTCCGGGCCTCTTTCCCCCTGACCCGTTCACGATGATGAGTCTTCAGCGCGCCGTTCAATGTCCGATCAATGCCGGATCAACGCGCGTCAACAGCCGATGTACGCGCAGGTCAGGTGTCCACCGAATTCACGCGTTCCGCGAAGGCCTGGAGAAGACCGCAGGCCTCCTCGGTCGCCTCGCGGAAGATGCCGTGTCCGGCGTCGGGGAACACGTGGAGGTCCGCGTGGGGCAGGGCCTCGGCGAGGCGCCGGGCGGCGGTGGTCGTCGCCACCGGGTCGTGGGCGCCGGAGAGGATCATTGTCGGGCAGGTGACGTGGTCGAGGCCGGGCCATGGGTCGAAGACGTCCACCAGGACCTGGCGGAAGTGTTCCAGCACGTCGTAGTTCCAGCGGATGCGGTCCATGCGGTGGACGCCGTCCGGGCCGGGGCGGCGGTTGTAGAGCGGCAGGCAGGTTCTCGTCCACGCCTCGCGGACCTCGTCGGTGTCCTCGGCGGCGAAGTAGCGGCGGGCGATCTCGCGTGCCTCGACGCCGCCGAGGCGTTCGAAGACGGCCAGGCGTTCGTCGTTCTCGCCGGGCATCACGCTGTCGAGGACCAGGCCGCCTAGCCGGCCGGGGTGCCGGATGGCGGTCGTGAGCCCCACCCACCCGCCGCTGGACGTGCCCAGGAGGATGGGCTCGGCGATGCCGAGGGCGTCGCAGAACGCGACGACGTCGTCGGCCCACTGCTCCCAGGTCCAGCGTGCCGGGTCGCCGCGGTCCGACCGGCCGCTGCCCCGCTGGTCGACGTACACGACCTGCGCGAACTCCGCGACGCCGCCGAGTACCGGCTTGAACAGCGAATGGTCGGCGCCGGGCCCGCCGTGTAACGCCACGACGGTCGGCCGCTCCACCATGTCCGGTCCGTCCGGGACCAGCCCGGAGCCTTCCACGTCGAAGTAGAGGGATATGTCGCCAATGGAGACCCGCATGCCATCAACCTCTCAGGACGGCCGAGGGGTTCACCAGGACGCGCGGTCGGAGAACCGTCAGGCCTTGATCCAGTACTCGTCGCGCAGCAGCCGCTTGTACAGCTTCCCCGTCGGATGGCGGGGCAGTTCGGCGCGGAAGTCGACCGTGCGCGGGCACTTGTAGTGGGCGAGGCGCTCGCGGCAGTAGTCGATCAGCTCGCGTTCCAGCTCGGGGCCGCCCTCGGCCAGCCGGCTGCACGACGGCCTTCACCGCCTCGCCCATCTCCGCGTCCGGGACGCCGATGACCGCGACGTCGGTGACCTTCGGGTGCATGGCGAGGAGGTTCTCGACCTCCTGCGGGTAGATGTTCACCCCGCCGCTGATGATCATGTACGAGAGGCGGTCGGTCAGGTAGAGGAAGCCTTCCTCGTCGACGTAGCCGACGTCGCCGAGGGTGGTCCAGCCACGGCCGCGCGGGTCGCGGGACGAGGCGGTCTTGCCCGGGTCGTCGTGGTACTCGAACTCCGTGCCGCCGCCGAAGTACAGCGTGCCGGGGCGCCCGGCCGGGAGCTCGTCGCCGTCCTCGTCGCAGACGTGGATCTCGCCGAGCAGCGGGCGGCCGACCGTGCCCTTGTGCGCCAGCCAGGCGGTGGAGTCGGTGTAGACGAAGCCGTTGCCCTCGGTGCCGGCGTAGTACTCGTGGAGGATCGGCCCCCACCAGTCGATCATCCGTTCCTTGACCTCGACCGGGCAGGGCGCGGCGGCGTGGACGGCGACCTTCAGGCTGGACAGGTCGTAGGCGGTGCGACGGTCCTCGGGCAGCTTCAGCATCCGGATGAACATCGTCGGCACCCACTGGCTGTGCGTGACGCGGTACCGCTCGATCGCGCGCAGCGCGTCCTCCGGCGTCGAACCGCTCCATGACGACGACCGTCGCGCCGAAGCGCTGGAAGGTCAGCGAGTACCGCAGCGGTGCGGCGTGGTAGAGCGGCGCCGGGGACAGGTAGACCGAGGCGGCCGTGGGCGCGAAGAGGAACTCGATGAGCTGGGACAGCGTGTTCGGCGTGCCCATCGCGGCGAGCGAGAGCGGCACGCTTGACGCCCTTCGGGCCGCCCCGTGGTGCCGGAGGAGTAGAGCATGTCCATGCCCTCGCACTCGTCCTCGACGGGGACCGCGCGGGTAGCGCGCGATGAGCTCCTCGTACGGCTCGAAGCCGGGTGCGACGCCGTCGAGCATGAGCCGGAGCTTGACCCCGGGCGTACGGTCCGCGACGGCGCGCCGCGACCTCTGCCAGGCGGATCGAGGAGATGAAGACCCGGGCGCCGCAGTTGTCGAGGATGTAGGCCAGCTCGTCCGCCTGGAGGCGCGAGCTGATCGCCGTGTAGTAGAGCCCCGAACGCTGCGCCGCCCACGCGATCGCCAGGAACGAGCGGGTGGTTCTCCAGCATGAACGCCACGTGGTCGCCGGGCCGCAGGCCTTCGGCGCGCAGAAGCTGCGCGAGGCGGTTCGACTCCTCGTCCAGCTCGCGGAAGGTCACGACCCTCCCGGAGCCGGCCATGATCACTGCTGGCTTGTCCGGCGTGGCCGCCGCGATCGCTCCCAGGTGCACAAAACCGAACGCTACTCGGTTATGCGTCGGAAGGTCACCCCCGCGGATCAGATCCGCTTGGCCTGGTCCGACCAGTACGGGTCGCGGATGAGGCGCTTGTAGAGCTTTCCGGTCGGCGTGCGCGGCAGGGAGTCGAGGAAGTCGACCGTACGCGGGGCCTTGTAGCCGGCGAGGGTACGCCGGGAGAAGTCGATCAGCTCGCGGGCCAGCGGCTCCGACGCCGCGTAGCCGTCCTCCAGCTCGACCGCCGCCTTCACCTGCTCGCCGAACTCCTCGTCCGGGATGCCGAAGACGGCCACGTCGCGCACTGCCGGGTGGGTGATGAGGACGCCCTCGATCTCGGCCGGGTAGATGTTCACGCCGCCGCTGATGATCATGTCGATGGCGCGGTCGGACAGGAAGAGGTAGCCGTCCTCGTCGAGGTGGCCGATGTCGCCCGTCGTGAACAGGCCGTCGGGGCGGTGGACGGAGGCGGTCTTGTCCGGGTCGCCCCAGTACTCGACGTCGTCGCCGCTGGTGTAGCGGAACCAGAGCTTCCCGCGCTCGCCCGGCGCGGCCGGGGTGCCGTCGTCGCGCAGGACGTGGATCTCGCTCAGGGGCAGCGCGCGGCCGACGGTCCCGGGGCGTTCGAGCCACTCCGCCGACGACACGATGGTGTTCACCGACGGACTCCGTCGAGCCGTAGTACTCGTACACGATCGGCCCGAGCCACTCGATCATCCGGCGCTTGACCTCCGGCGAGCACGGCGCGGCGCCGTGCCAGACGGCGGTGAGGCTGGACAGGTCGGACGCCTTGCGGGTGGCCTCGTCGAGCCGGAGCAGGCGGACGAACTGGGTCGGCACGAGGTGGACGTTCGTGATGCGGTGCTCGGCGACCAGGCCGAGCGTCTCCGCCGGCGAGAAGTCCTGCCGCATCACGACGGAGCGCCCGGCGCACAGCAGGCCGTGCGACCAGAGCCACTGCGCCGAGTGGTAGACGGGCCCGACCAGCAGCGAACGCCCGCCCTCGGGGATGCTGCAGGATCTCGGCGAAGTCGGCGCGATCAGCGTCCATCGTCTCGATCGGGACGCCGGACGTCATCAGCTTGCGCGCCACACCCTTGGGCCGCCCCGTCGTACCCGAGGTGTAGATCATCGGCCAGCCGAGCGACTGGTCGCCGGGCTCGCCGTCCGGGCCGCCCGCCAGGAACTCCTCGTACGGGAGGAAGCCCGGGACGTCGCCGATGCCGACCACGCGGTCGGCGTGTCCGCGCCGGCCTCGACGGCCACGTCGGCGAACGGCGACTCGGAGAACAGCGCCTTCGCCCCGGAGTCGGCCAGGACGTACTCCAGCTCGTCGGCGGTCCAGTGCCAGTTCACCAGGACGTAGTGCATGCCGAGGTGGGTGGCCGCCGACATCAGCTCGAAGTACTCGCGGCGGTTTCCCGAGTGGATCGCGATGGCGTCCCCGGTCACCAGCCCGAGGCCGCGCAGCGCACCGATGAGCCGGTCGACGCGCGCCTCGAAGCTCCCGCCAGGTCGTGGTGCCGCTCTCGTCGGTGACGGCGGGCTCGTCGGGACGGGCCTCGGCGTATGGGCGTAGCAGTTCGGCCATGGACGACCTCCCGTCAGTCGATCCGCGCTCCCGCCATGCGCAGCGCGAGCCCAACGTAACGCTCCTGCAGGTCCGCGTCATCGAGGGGCCGTCGATCATGGAACCATTCGCTGATGTGCACGCACATGTCGAGGATGGGGATGGCGGTCAGCACGGCCGCCGGCGGTCGTCGCCTCCGACGAGGTGGAAGCACCTGCGCTGCTGGCCGGCCAGCAGCACGTCGACGACGCGGTCGCGTAGCCGGCGGCGGATGGCGACCACCTCCTCGTAATCTCGCCCGTCAGGAGGGGGTACTCCCGGTTCGCGACGCGCGCGGTGTCGCGGTGGTCGGAGTGGCGTTGACGTACGAGCGGACGATCGCGGTCAGCTCGGCGACGGGGTCGCCGCCGGCGTCCGCCTGCGCGGCGGCCAGCACGCGCTCCTGCCGCAGGTGGATGTCGCGCACGAGCACGTAGAGCAACTGCTCCTTGGACTCGAAGTGGTTGTAGAGCGCGCCGGGCGAAAGGCCGCACGCCTCGGTGATCTGCCGGACCGACGTCGCGAGCGCGCCCTGCCGGTAGAAGAGCTCGACGGCGGCGCCGGCGAGACGCCGCTGGAGCGCGGTCCCTTCGAGCGGCAGCCCTGAATCGTCAGGCACCTCTTGACACCTGTCTTCAGGCAAGCGTATTAATGTTTCCAATGCATGAATGAACGCTTATTTACCCATGATGGCACAGGTCATGGGCCTATCCGCTTCGGGGGCGAGGCGCCAAACGGGCGCTCCGTAATTCACGCCCCGCATGAAGAAGAGGAAGCGATGGCCCTCTCGAACCCGGCAGCCGCCCCCGGCGGGCGGTTTCACGATGGACCGGCTGTGGCGCCGCGGCCTGGACCGCTACCCCGACTCGGCACCTCGGTACTGGTACCTGGCAGTGGCGGTCTTCGTCACGATCATCCTGTACTACGAGCTGTACGTGGCCGGCGGCGTCGCTCCGCTGGTGCTCGAGCACTACAAGATGTCGTTCCTCTACTACGTGAACATCCTCGTCGTCGCGAACCTCGTGGGCGCGTTCGGCTCGCTGGCGGCCGGGCTTCGCCGACCGGTGGGGCCGCGCCAACCTGGTGACGTACGGCCTGGCGATCACCGGCGTCCTCGCGCTGATCACGCCGCTCGCGCCGAACAAGTTCGTCTTCGCGGTCGTTCGCCGTACTGGGCGGCGTCGTCGAGGGCATGTGCCTGGTCGCGACACCCGCGCTCGTACGCGACTTCTCCCGCAGATCGGCCGGGCGTCGGCCATGGGCTTCTGGACCCTCGGGCCCGTCGTCGGCAGCCTGATCGTCAGCTTCATGGCGAACCGGACGCTGCCGCACTTCAACAACTCCTGGTCGAGCCAGTTCTACATCGTGGGCGTCATCGGGATCATGGCGTTCCTGATCGCCCTGTTCGGGCTGCGCGAGCTGAAGCCGGGGCTGCGCGACCAGATCATGGTCAGCGCCCGCGACCGCGCGCTCATCGAGTCGCGCGCGGAGGCCTGCACCAGGCGAACCTCGAGAAGCCGTGGGGGCAGATGCTGCACCTCGACATCCTCGCCCCGGCGCTCGGGATCAGCATCTTCCTGCTGATCTACTACACCGCCGTCGGCTTCTTCACGGTCTACCTGACCTCGAACTTCGGCTTCACGACCTCCAAGGCCAACGGCATCAACAGCTGGTACTGGGGGATCAACGCGGTCAGCCTGGTCGTCATCGGCGTGCTGTCGGACCGGCTGCGGGTCCGCAAGCCGTTCATGGTGGCCGGCACGCTGATCGCGGTCGTGATGACGTACATCTTCATGACGCGCACCACCCATCCGCACACGAGCGCGGGCACGCTGATCCTCATCATCAGCCTGCTCTCGTTCGGCCTGGCGATGGCGTACGCGCCCTGGATGGCGGCGTTCACCGAGACGATCGAGCGGCGCAACCCCGCCCTGACCGCCACCGGGCTGGCGATCTGGGGCTGGATCCTGCGCATCGTCGTGTGCGTGTCCTTCTTCGTCCTCCCGTACGTGGTCGGCGCCGTCGACCAGCTGACCAAGGGCCCAGCGCTCCTCGCCGCGGCCAAGCAGGCGGGCGCCAACCCGCCGCCCGCGCTGCTGCAGGAGCTCGGGAAGCTCAAGTCGGCCGCGACCGACGCGCCCGGCCAGTGGCAGACCTGGTGGTGGATCTGCATCGTGGCCCAGCTCCTCTTCCTCGGGCTGATGCTGCCGCTGATCGGCCGCTGGAGCCCGAAGGCGGCCAGCGCGGACGCCGAGGCGCACGACCGTGAGGTCGCCGAGCTGACGGGCACGCAGAACGCCGCCTGACCGGTCACCCGCCGAGGCCGCCGCACGATCGGGGTGCGGCGGCCTCGACGTGACGGAACCGCGACGGCCCCGCGTACGTCGCACAGGTCGTGACTCTCACCAGTGAAGAGCGTGACCGGGCGGCCGGAGTCCTGCTGGCCGCGGCGTGCGGCGACGCGCTCGGCGTGCCCTATGAGTTCGCCGAGCGGGTACCGGAGACGGCGTCGCCGGAGATGATCGGCGGGGGGCTCGGGCCGTACGCGCCGGGCGAGTACAGCGACGACACGCAGATGCAGGTGTGCGTCGCGGAGGTCGCCGCGCTGGGCTGCGACCTGCGCACCGAGATCGGCCTGGACGGCGTCGCGGCGCGCTTCCTGCGGTGGTACCGCGAGGGCGCCAGCGACATCGGCAGCCAGACCCGCGCGGTGCTCGCCGCGACCGAACGCGGCGGCGGGCGGTCACCGCTGATGCGGGAGACCGCGGAAGCGCTGCACCGGAGTACCGGGCGCACCGCCGGCAACGGCTCGCTGATGCGCACCGGGATCGTCGCGCTGCCCTACCTCGGCGACCCATCGGCGATGGCCGAGGCGGCGCGCCTGGTCAGCGGCCTGACGCACTTCGACGACCTGGCGGGCGACGCCTGCGTGCTGTGGTGCTCGGGCGTACGCCGCGCGGTGCTCGACGCGACCTTCGACGGCGTACGCGACGGGCTGGCGCTGCTGCCCGCGGCGCGCCGTGACCGGTGGTCGGCGTGGCTGGACGACGCCGAGGCGAACCCGCCGTCGAGGTTCTCCCCGAACGGCTTCGTCGTGCCGGCGCTACAGGCCGCCTGGTCGGCGATCACCCACACGTCCACGCTGCCGGACGGCCTGGCGGCGGCGGTACGCGCGGGCAACGACACGGACACCGTCGCGGCCATCGCGGGCGCGCTGCTCGGCGCGCGCCACGGCGCGTCAGCGGTGCCCGGCGCCTGGCGGGAGATCGTGCACGGCTGGCCGGGCCTCACGGCGCGCGACCTGACCGACCTGGGCGAACGCGCCGCGCGCTCTGCGGGCTGACCTCCTCCTCACGTGTGCTCGGCGTTCTGGTGTGAATCGTCGTGGCGGTGGGCGATGCGCACGGCGTACTCGCGCGGTGACACGCCCAACTGCCAGGAACAGACGGAACAGCTCAAATGATCATGGGTGGTCTGGTCGTCATGTTCGACCTCGACCACGCCAATCCGCAGATTCTCCACGGCCAGAAACCGTACACGCAGCGTAGCCACATGCTCCACTTCTGTGATGTGGCGTGTCCGCGCCTCAGGCCGGCCGGCCGCGGACGAGCGCCCGCGCGGCGGAGGTAAGCGCCTCGGCGGCACCCGGCCGGTACTGGCTACAGCCGACCTCGTAGCCGGGTCTCGCGAACGCACCGGACGGCGGGAGGTAGCCGGCCGACTGGTTCGCGTAGCCGGCCACCAGCAGGACACCGTCGTGGCCGTCCCGGAGGGCGCGCGCGGTGGCGAGGAACGGCTCGCCAGGAAGCGCGACGAGGTCCAGCCGCTCGGCGAGGTGGAACCGCTGCACCTCCAAGGTGGCGGTGCCCTCCGATGGCACGTCGAAGCAGCCGAACAGGTTGCCCTGCGCGCGCAACTCCTGGATCCACCTCATCGACCGCCACGCGGCACGGTCACGGGCCGACGCCGACACCGACGCGGGCGCGATGTCGTACGGCCCCGCCGGGGTCACGCCGACGGTGCGGCGGTCCGCGCGGAGGGCGTCCGGCCGGGCGAGCCCGGCACCGCTGCGCGACGACGCTTCGAGCTCCTCCTCCCAGCTCGGGTTGATCGCGTGCAGCCCCCGCACCAGGCCGAGCCCGTCGAGGGCCGCCTGCGCCCCGGCCGCGCCGATGATCCGCCCGACGCGCCCGGCCTCCGCCGGGTCGTGGCTCGCGCACACCGGGTTGACGTCGCCCGCACAGCCCTGGAGGTACACGCCGAGCCCGCCGCACAGCGATTCCAGCGTCGCGCAGGCGGCCCCGGGGAAGTCCGCGGAGTACTCGGCCGTGTCGTGGTCCAGGACTGTCGCGTGGCAGGCGAAGTTGACGACCGTGGCGATCGGGCCGCCGGGCCCCTCGGCCGGACAGGCCGCGAGCACGGTCGCGACCTCGTCGGCCGGGCCGGCCGCGCCGCGGCGGTCGGCGCTGACGCCCGGCACGCTCCGCGCGCCGGTCACGAGCCGCGCGGGAACCGCGGCCGACACGGCGGCGAGCGTGGCGTCCCGGACACGGTCGGCCACGGCGGACCGCAGGGCGGCGCCCTCGGGGGACGCGAGGTCGCTCGGGCCGCAGTGGGTGTGCGTCGCGCAGACCATCACATGGTCGGCGGGGACGCTCAGCGCGGCACCGATCCGCTCGCGCACCAGGGCCGTGAGGGCGAGGGACGGGTAGAGCAGGTCGCACACGACCAGGACCAGCGTGGCGTCACCGTCGTCGAACACGACCACGCGGCAGCGCAGCTCGTCACCGGTGCCGGTGGCCGGGGACCGGCGGCGCGCGTACCCGGCCATCCGGCCCCCCGGCGGCGGGGTGATGGTGCGCCCGGCCGCGCCGACGCGAAGCGGACCGGTGCTCACGCGATCACCTCGGGCCGGGCGAACCGCACGGCGGCGGCGTCGTTCCGGGCCAGCGCGGCGGCCCCCAGCAACGGGCTGAGCTGGCCGTGCGCCGCGAGCCGGACGATCCGCTCGGCATCCGGGACGGTCACCCTGAGCAGGTCGCCGACGCGCTGCCGCAGCGGGCCGAACAGTCCGGCGTTCACCAGCAGGCCGCCACCGAGGACGACCGCCTCCGGGTCCAGCACCCGGATCACCCCCGCCAGCGCGGCGCTCGTACGCGCCAGCGCGTCGTCGAGCAGGCGCCTTGGCCGGTCCTCGCCCGCGCGGGCGGCGCGTACGACCTCGCGTGCGTCCGGCGCCGAGGCGCGCCGGGCCAGGCCGCTCCCCGACGCGTACGCCTCCAGGCAGCCACGCTGCCCGCACGGGCAGCCCAGCGCGCCGGGGCCGACCTCGACGGGCACGTGCCCCAGCTCGCCGGCCTGGGAGCGCGCGCCGTGGTGCAGGGTCCCGTTCGTCACGACGGCCATGCCGATGCCGGTGGAGATCGTGACGTACGCCCCGATGCGGCAGCCCGCCGCCGCGCCGCCGGGCAGGAACTCGGCCGTGGCGGCGGCCGCGGTGTCCACGACGACCGTCACCGGCACCCCCAGCTCGGCGGCCAGCGCGGGACCGAGCGGGTAGTCGCGGAACGGCAGGTTGGCCGCGGCCCGTACGACGCCACTGCCGGCCTCGACGGCGCCCGGAGTCGCGACCACGCCCGGCCCGTCGGGTGTCCCTCCGCACGCCTCGCGCACCAGGTCCGCGACGCGCGTGAGGACGTCACCGGCCTCACCGGAGGCGGGCGTGCCGGCGCGGAACACCCGCGCGCCCGGCTCCGCGGCGACGGCCGTGATCTTCGTTCCGCCGAGGTCGACCGCGAATCCGGTCACCGAGCGGCCAGGCGCACGGGGACACCCCGGTCGATCGCCTCGTGCAGCGCGACCAGCAGTGCCGTGTTGGCCACGCCGTCGGCGAGCGTGGTGGCCGGCTCCGCCGTCGCCTCGTCGACCCGGTCGAGGAACGCGGAGATCCGGGTGCTCGTCCAGTCCAGGGTGCCCGGGTACACGAGCGAGGTCGCGGAGGCCACCTCGACCATCTGCGACTGGGTGTCCACCAGCACCCGCCCTTCGCTGCCGATGATCTGGACGTTGCAGTCGACCAGCGACGGCAACGACGGCGGGAGCACCCACGCCGACTCGTAGACGGCGCTCGCCCCGTTGTCGTAGCCGACGAGGGCGTGGATGAGGTCGTAGGTGTCCACGCCGAGCGAGGCGAGCCTTCCGCTGACGCCGGTCGCCGTCACGCCGACCGCCTCGCTCGCGGTGAGCCAGCGGACGAGGTCGAACAGGTGGCTGAGCAGGAACCACCCGCACGTGGTGCGGTCCGCCCAGCGCATCATCTTCAGCGGGTAGTCCACGACGTTGCTCAGGCGCGCGTTGACGCCGATCACCTCGCCGATGTCGCCGCGCTCGATGGCCTCGTGCGCGCGGACGAACGGCGGGTTGAAGCGGTTGGAGAAGTTGACCTCGGCGACGATTCCGGCTCGCGCGGCGGCGTCGCGCATCCGTACGGCGTCGGCCACCGTGGTGGCGAGCGGCTTCTCCACCAGGATCGCGACGCCGCGCTCGGCGCAGGTCAGGAACGGTTCGAGGTGGAGGTGATCCGGTACGGCGATGTACACCGCGTCCGGGCGCGTCACGTCCAGGAGTTCGCCGAGCGAGGTGAACGCGGGGCAGCCGACCTCCTCCGCCAGCCTCCGCGCGCTCTCCCCGGCCGTGTCGGCGACGCCGGCGAGCTCGGCACGCCAGCGCAGCGCGCCACTGGTCAGGCACCGCGCGTACGCCCCGCCCATCACTCCCGCGCCGACGACGGCGATCCTGCTGCGCCGGGTTGTCATGCTCTCTCACCTCATTGGATCGTTCGATCAGGCCTTGACGGCACCGGCGGTCAGCCCCGTGACGAGCTGCCGCTGCGCGGCGAGCACCACGACGATCACCGGCAGGAGCACGACGCACACGGCGGCGGTCAGCGGCCCCCACTGCACGGTCTTCTGGGTCACGAAGCCGGAGACGTAGACGGTCAGAGGCACCGTCTCCTGACCTCCCAGGACTACCGGTATCAGGAACTCGTTCCAGGCGTACAGGCAGGTGAACGTCGCGGTCGCGGCCAGCGGCGCCCGGGTCATCGGGATCACGACGCGGAGCAGCAGCCGGATCCGGCCGCATCCGTCGACGAGGCCGGCCTCCTCGACCTCGACCGGCATGCCGCGCAGGAACACGCTGAGCGTGAGCGTGGCGAAGGGCGTGAGGAACGCCGCGTACACGACGATCATCACGCGCCGAGTGTCGTACAGCCCGAGCTGGACCGCCTCGGAGTACAAAGGGATCACGAAGACGATGCCGGGCACGGTCTGGGCCAGCGCGATCAGCACGATGAGCGCCCGCCGCCCGTACGGCCGGGACCGCACCAGCGCGTAGGCGCACGGGTACGCCACCACCAGCGTGAGCAGGGTGGCGCACATCGCGATCAGCACCGAGGTGCCCAGCGCCGAGCGGAACGCCGGCGACGCCAGCACCTGCGTGTAGTTGCCCAGTGTGGGGTGCTCCGGAACCAGCCTCGGCGGGTAGCTCGACGCCTCGACCTGCGTCTTGAACGACGTCGAGATGATCCACACGACCGGGGCGATCGCGACCAGGACGGCGCCGAGCAGGACGCAGACGCGGAGCGCCCGCAACGCGTGCGCCCTCACGAGCGGGTCACCCGCGAGTACAGCCGGTACGCGGGCAGCGCGATGATCGCCATGGCGACACCGATCGCGCAGGCGCGGCCGATCTGGAAGTCGATCAGTCCCTGCTGGTACGACAGCATCGACAGGTTCCGCGTGGAGATGCCCGGGCCTCCCTGCGTGACGACGTAGACGAGGTCGAACATCCGGTAGTCCGCGGCGGCGCGCAGCAGCACGACGACCGCGATGACCGGCAGCAGCATGGGGATGAGCACGTACCGTACGGTCTGCGCCCGGCCGGCGCCGTCCATCGCGGCGGCCTCCTCGACGTCGGCGGGGATGCCGACGAGGCCCGCCATCAGCAGCAGCGTCACGAACGGCACGTTGATCCAGGAGTTCACCGCGACGACCAGGGCCAGCGCCCCGAGCCTGCTGCCGAACAGGTTCGGGTGGGCGCCGGTGTCGACGGCCGAGGCCATCCACCTGATCACGCCGAGGTCCGGGTCGGCCAGGAAGCGCCACATCAGCCCGACCGCCACCGGTGTCAGCATCATCGGGATCGTGATGGCCGCGCGGACCGCCGCACGGCCGCGGAAGGGCCGTACGAGGAACATGGCGAGCACGAACCCGACCGGCAGCTGCACCGCGATCGACAAGACGATGATCAGTACGGTGACGACCAGGCTCGACCGGAAGCCGCTGGTGAACACCTGCTCGGTGTAGTTCAGCGCCCCGACGTACCGGGCCGGGGTGACCTGGGCGAGGTTGTCGTCGGTGAGCGAGGTGACGACCCCCACGACGAGCGGGGTGGCCACGGACGCTCCGATGAGCAACCAGGCCGGCAGGGTGAGCAACGTGCCGGCGAGACGGGCGCGGCGACCGCGCGCCGCCCGCCGCCGGACGACGAGCGCGGGCGCCGCACCCGCGGGCCTCGGCGTCAACCGCACGCCTTGCTCCCGCTGAGGATCTTGTTGACGTCGGCGTCGGCCGCCGTCGTCAGCGCGTCGGCCGACTGGTGCTTGGTCGCCGCCTTGCTCAGATCGGCCGAGAGCGTCGAGATGATCTGCGGCATCTCGGTGATGTAGGGCAGGTGCTGCCCGACCTTGCCGGCGGCCACAAGCGTGGGCAGATACGGCAGCGAGGACTTCGCGGACGCGTCGCCCAGCAGGGAGGTGCGGGCCGGGGGCGGTGCGCCGTGGCCGATCAGGGCGCTCGAACCGCCCTTGCCAAGCGCGTACTCCAGGAACTGCCACGCGGTCTGCTGCCCCTTGGACTGCCGGCCCACACCGATCAGCCAGCCGAAGAGCAGGGTCGTCTGGCGGTCCGATGTCAGGCCTGGCGGCAGCGCGGCGGCGAACTTGCCGGCCACCTTGCTCTGCTTGGGGTCGGCCATGATCGAGTAGTAGCCGGTCGCGTTGATCTCCTGGCCCACGTCGCTCTGCACGAACGCCGTGGTCATCTCGTTGCCGCCGCCATTGACGGCGGTCGCCGGTGTGTAGGGCAGGGCGTCCAGATAGGCTTTTGTCGCGGCCACCGCCTGCGGAGCGCGGAGGGCGGAACGGCAGGTGCCGGACTGCAGCAGGGTGCCGCCCGACGCGTAGATCGCCTCCAGCCAATAGTAGGCACCGATCTGACTGCCGAAGCCGGAGTCGCTCCCGCTGTACCCGGCGGCCTTCAGCTTGCGCGCGTTGGCGAGGTATTCGTCCCACGTGCGGGGCGCGGACAGCCCGAGCTTGCGGAACAGGTCGGTCCGGTACCACAGCACGTACGGCTCGGTGGACAGCGGGACGGCGTAGGTCGTGCCGTGGTACTTGGCGTACTCCTGCACGGGCGCGGGGAAGTCGGTGTGGTCGTAGGCGGCGGATGAGGTGACCTTCGTCCCGATGTCGGAGAGCGCGCCGCCGGCCGCCAGGGAGGCCAGCATCGGGCTGTCGAACTGGATCAGGTCGTACGCCTGCGACGAGTTCTTCGACGCCAGCAGGACCTTGGCCGCGAGCTGGTTGTAGGGCAGCTCGACGAACGTCACGGCGACGCCGGTCTTCTTGGTGAATCCGGGTGCGATGGCCTTCAGCGCGACCGCGCTGGGACTGTCGGAGACCGCCACCGTGATCTTCTTGGTGGTGCCGGTGGCGTTTCCCTTGCCGGCTCCGCCGCTTCCGCAGCCCGTGGCCAGGCTCAGCGTGACCGCCGCGGCCCAGACCGCCGCCCATACCGGTCGCGCCGGGCGAATCGATGTCGTACGCATGAGTCCTCCGGTTGTCGTCGTAGGGGAAGGTGGCGTCACAGGGCAGGCGGGCCGAGCCGGAACTCGTCGTCCTGGTTCGCGCTGATGTGGATGTCGGGGGCCGCGCCCGCGGTCTTCATGCGCAGCGCGGCCCCGAAGGAGAGCGCCTGCATGATGGCGGCGCCGATCACCGTGGAGGTGGCGCCCATCGCGGACGGCAGGCCGGCGATCGAGATCGCCGCGTCACCGGGGCGTCCGTGGTTGTCGACGACGATATCCGCCACCTCGAACAGGTGCTCGGTGGCCGGGTGCCGCACCGGGTTCGCCCGCGAGTGCGCCACGCTCGTGATCGCGATCGTGGTCGCGCCGCGCCGCTTCGCCTCCTGGGCGGCCTGCACCGGCACGGCGTTGCGGCCGGAGTTGCTGATGACGATGAGCACGTCGCCGCCGCCGAGGCCGGTGAGGTCGATGAGCATCGGGCCGTAGTCGCCGAGGCGCTCGGCGGCGGTGGACTTGGCCAGGCCTTCCTGCATGCCGAGCACTCCGTCCCGCAGCACCTTCGGCGCGACGAGCCCGCCCGCGCGGTCGCACATCTCCAGCGCCAGGCAGTGCGAGTGACCGGTGCCGAACGCGATCACCTGGCGGCCCGCGGTCAGCGCCGCGGCGATCACGGTCTCCGCCGCGTCCAGGGCCTCCTTCTCCTCGACGAGAACGGTGTTCAGCAGGTCGTTCAGGAGGGTGAAGTAGGTCGCCCGGAAACCGTGGGTCTCACCCTCGGAGGGGATCTCACCGTGGGGCACGCGACTCGCCTCCTTCCTGTGTGGCCGGCGTGGAGCCGGGGCGGTCCCGGCCGACTCGCCGGTGCGCCGACGCTAACCCCCGGCGGGCACCCGCCGGCCGGGTGCCGCGAGGCTCCGTTAGACCACTTGCCCCGCCGCACCGGGACCGTCATCCTGGTCGTTACCTGGACAAACAGCCGCCGGCCCGCAGAATTGGTCTAAGCGCGATGCGGCGACGAGTGTCGCGACGCGGCAGACCGGCCGTGGGATGGACGCAGACCACGGCCGACCACCGGAGCAGCCGATGACCAGCAGCTACAGCAAGGTGGCGGCGACACGCGCCCGGCTCATCCGCCTCGTCGAGCAGCTCGACGCGGGCACCGCGCTGCCGCCGGAGCGTGAGCTGGCCGCCCGATGGCGCATCGCCCGCATGACCGTGCGCCGCGCCACCGACGACCTCGTGCTCGCCGGCCTCGTCGTACGTGAGCAGGGACGCGGCACCTTCGTGGTCCATCCGAAGATGTCCCAGCACATGGCCATGACGTCGTTCACCGACGCGACGCACGAGCGCGGAATGGTCCCGGGCAGCCGGCTGCTCAACTTCCGCACGCTGCGCTCGGACGGCTGTCACAGCCGGCCGCTCCGGATTCCGGCCGACGACCCGGTCGTCCGCTTCACCCGCGTCCGGCTCGCGAACGAGGAGCCCATCGGCCTGGAGACCACATGGGTCGCGGCCCGCCAGGTGCCCGGCCTGACACCCGGCGACCTCACCGGATCCTGGTACGAGCTGCTCGCCCGGCGGTACGGGGTGCACATCATGACCGGCAGCTCCGTGATCGACATCGCGTACGCCTCCGAGCGCGACGCCTCCCTGCTGAACTGCGCGCCCGACGCGGCGCTGTTCCGCATCCAGACCACCAGCTACGGCCCGACCGGCCGCGTCGTCGACTACGGCGTGGACCTGTTCTGCGGCGACCGCTACACGCTGATGACCGAGCGCATGCCGGGGACGGCGATCCGCGCGAACCCGCGTCGTACCCGGGACCTGGACCTGCCCTACGAGTGATACGGGTGATACGGGTGACTCTCGTCCCGCTCCGCCGCCAGGCTCAGCGTCTCCGGCGACAGCGGGGCGAGCAGCAGCGCGGTGACCAGGTCGACGAGATGGCTGGTGAACAGCCGGTCGTCCGCGTGCGGCCCGGACTCCGCGCGCCGCCCGATCTCGGTCATCGTGAACCGGATCGCCACGAACCTGCGGTGCAGCCGTGTCGCCTCGTCGTCGAGAAGCGGCGCGGCGAGGGTCCGCCAGCGGTACACGCTGTCGGCGGGGTCGCGCAGGCTCGCCTGGCCGATCACCGGCTCGGGGCGGCTCACCAGCTCGCCGAGGATACGCAGGTAGGCGCGGCCGCCGGGCTGGGTGAGCTTGTCGGCGAGCGGGTGCACCAGGATGGCGGCCAGGGCGCGGACGCTGGGCGTCTTCTCGGCCTCGTACGCGTCGAGCATCGCGTGCCGGGCGGCTTCGACGTCGCGGTAGTGGCGGTCGAGGACGGCGCGCAGCAGCCCCTTGCGGTCACCGAAGTGGTATTGCAGGGCGGTGACGTTGCGCGCCCCGGACTTCCGGACGATCTCGCGGAGACTGACGCCGTTCACGCCTCTCTCCGCGAAGAGGTGTTCCCCTGTCTCGATCAGCCGTTCACGCGTCGCGTCGCCTGCCGCTCCCACGTAAACAATTCAACCACATTGACCTTTAATGCATCTGAATCATAAGGTCGCCGGTACGGAGGTCTTCCCTGCATGCAGCCTGACGGGATCGATGCGGCGCTCGTTGATTTCGGCGTCCTCGCCGGCTGGATGGACGCCCAGGGCCTGCCCGGGGGTGCGTTCGAGAAGGTCGAGCGCCTCGGGGGCGGCACACAGAACATCCTCGTCCGCTTCCACCGTGCGGGGCGCGAGTACGTCCTGCGCCGTCCGCCCGCGCACCTGCGGCCTAGGAGCAACGACGCGTTGCGGCGTGAGGCCAGGGTGCTGGCGGCGCTCGATGGTACGGCGGTGCCCGCGCCGCGGCTGATCGCGGCGTGCCCGGATGACACGGTCATGAACGGCGCCGTCTTCTATCTCATGGAGTCCGTCTCCGGCTTCAATCCCACCGTGACGCTGCCCTCGCCGCACGCGGACGATCCGGCGCTGCGTCACCGGATGGGGCTGTCCGCGGCGGAGGCGATCGCGGCGCTCGGTGCCGTCGACCATGTCGCGGCGGGCCTCGGCGACCTGGGGCGTCCGGACGGGTTCCTGGAGCGGCAGGTCGGCCGGTGGACCGCCGAGCTGGAGTCGTACTCCGCTCTGGACGGCTATCCGGGGCCGCGGATCCCGGGGCTGGAGCGGGTCGCGGCGTGGCTGGAGGACAACCGGCCGCGTACCTGGCGTCCCGGCATCATGCACGGCGACTACCACCTGGCGAACCTCCTGTACTCCTTCGACGGTCCCGAGGTCGCGGCCGTCGTCGACTGGGAGATGTGCACCATCGGCGACCCTCTGCTCGACCTCGGCTGGCTGATCGCGACCTGGCCCGGTGAGGACAACGCGCACCTCACGGGCGTCATCGCGACCGCGGGCGGCCTGCCGACGGCCGGCGAGCTGGCCGCCGCGTACGCCGCGCGCTCCGACCGCGACCTGTCGGCGCTGACCTGGTACACCGTGCTCGCCTGTTTCAAGCTCGGCATCGTGCTGGAGGGGACGCACGCACGCGCGTTCGCCGGCAAGGCGCCCAAGGACGTCGGCGAACTGCTGCACGCGATGACGCTCGGGCTCTTCGCCCGTGCCCTCACTTTTCTGGAGGGATGATGTGGGACTTCTCCACCGAACCGGAGTTCCAGGCGAAGCTCGACTGGATGGACTCCTTCATCCGTGACGAGGTCGAGCCGCTCGACCTCGTCTTCGGCGGCCGGGCGTACGCTCCGCTCGCCGGTGAGCTGCGCGGGATCGTCGAGCCGTTGAAGCAGCGGGTGCGCGAGCAGGGCCTGTGGGCCTGCCATCTCGGCCCCGAGCTGGGCGGGCAGGGGTACGGGCAGCTCAAGCTCGCCCTGATGAACGAGCTGATCGGGCGTTCGCCCTGGGCGTCGATCGTCTTCGGCTGCCAGGCGCCCGACACGGGCAACGCCGAGATCATCGCGACGTACGGCACCGAGGAGCAGAAGGCGCGCTACCTGAAGCCGCTGCTCGACGGCGAGTGTTTCTCGGCGTACTCCATGACCGAGCCGCACGCCGGCGCCGACCCCCGGCTCTTCCGTACGCGCGCGGTGCGCGACGGCGACGGCTGGGTGATCACCGGGGAGAAGTACTTCACCTCCAACGCGGCGAACGCGGCGTTCCTCATCGTGATGGCGGTCACCGACCCCGACGCCCACGCGTACGAGCGCATGTCGATGTTCCTGGTCCCCGGCGACACCCCGGGCCTGGAGATCCTGCGCAACATCTCCACGATGGGCCACCGCGACGGCGGGCACGCCCACATCCGCTACGACGACGTACGCGTGGGGCCGGACGCCCTGCTCGGCGAGGCCGGCGGCGCGTTCGCGATCTCGCAGGCGCGGCTCGGCGGCGGGCGGATCCACCACTCGATGCGTACGGTCGCGGCGGTGAAGAAGGCGTTCGACATGATGTGCGAGCGCGCGCTGTCCCGCGAGACCCACGACGGAACCTGGCCGGCAAGCAGCTCGTGCAGGCGGCGATCGCCGACTCGTACATCGAGATCCAGCAGTTCAGGCTGCTGATCCTGCACACCGCCTGGCTGATCGACCGGTCCTCCACGCGTGAGGCGCGTACGCAGATCGCCGCGTGCAAGGTCGCCGCCGCGCGCGTCTTCCACGACGTGGTCCAGCGGGCGATGCACATCCACGGCGCGCTCGGAGTGTCCAACGACACACCGCTCGCCCGGCTATGGCAGGCGGCGCCCCTGATGGGGATCATGGATGGACCCACCGAGGTTCACCAGGCGTCCATAGCGCGCCGGGTGCTTCGCAACTACGAGCCGGCCGAGGGCCAGTGGCCCACCGAATACCTACCCGACAAGATCGCCGCCGCGCGCGAGAAGTACGGAGTGGATTCTTGAAGACCCTGGAAGACGTGAAAGCGGAGCTGACCGCTCCGGGGCAGCTGTTCGAGATGGACGAGGCCGACATCCGCGGCACGCGCATCCGGGTCTGGAAACACGCTCCGCCGTCGCTTCGCGCCATCCTGGAGATCACCCGGCTGCACGGCGACGCGACGTTCATGGTCTACGAGGACGACCGGCTGAGCTTCGAGGAGCACTTCCGGCAGGCGGCGACGTTCGCGCGCCGGCTGTCCGAACGCTACGGCGTGACCAAGGGCGACCGGGTCGCGATCGCGATGCGCAACTTCCCCGAGTGGTCGGTGGCGTTCTTCGGCGCCGCCGCGCTCGGCGCCGTCGTCGTCCCCCTGAACGCCTGGTGGACCGCGCCCGAGCTGGAGTACGGCCTCCGCGACAGCGGCGCGAAGGTCCTGGTCGCCGACGCCGAGCGCGCCTCGCGGCTCGCCGGCGTGCTGCCGTCGCTGGACGTCGCCACGATCGTCGTACGGGGCGAGGGCACACCGCCCGCCGGGGCCGAGACGTGGACGGACGCCCTCGGTCCCGTGACCGACACCCTGCCGGACGTCGAGGTCGACCCCGAGGACGACGCGACGATCTTCTACACGTCGGGCACGACCGGCCGCCCCAAGGGCGCCCTCGGGATCCCAGCGCAACATCACGACGAACCCGCTGAGCCTCGCGTACGCGATGATGGGCGCGGGCGTACGCGCCGGCGCGACACTGGAGGAGGTCGCCGCGCCGCAGCGCCGCGTCACGCTGCTGAGCGTGCCGCTCTTCCACGCGACCGGCTGCCACTCCGTGCTCATCACCGCCGCGATGACCGGCGGCATGATCGTGCTGATGCGCAAGTGGGACACCTCGCGCGCCCTGGAGCTGATCGAACGCGAGAAGGTCACGGTCTTCGGCGGCGTACCGACGATGGCATGGCAGGTCGTCACGTCACCGCACTTCGGCGACTACGACACGTCCAGCCTGACCAACGTCTCGTACGGCGGCGCGCCCGCGCCCCCGGCCCTCGTCGACAAGATCAAAGAGAAGCTCCCGAACCGCTCCCCCGGCAACGGCTACGGCCTGACCGAGACCTCGTCGGTGACGACGTACAACGGCGGCGTGAACTACCTGGAACACCCCGAAAGCGTCGGCCCGCCGGTAGCGGTCTGCGACGTGAAGGTCGTCGACCCGTCCGGCGAGGAGGTCCCGACCGGCGAGGTCGGCGAACTGGTCATCCAGGGCCCCAACATCATCAAGGGCTACTGGAACCGCCCGGAGGCGACCGCCGAGGCGTTCGTCGGCGGCTGGTTCCACAGCGGCGACCTGGCCCGAGTCGACGACGAGGGCTTCGTGTACATCGTCGACCGCGCCAAGGACATGCTGATCCGCGGCGGCGAGAACATCTACTGCGCCGAGGTGGAGGCCGCGATGTACGAACACCCGGCCGTGACCGACGCCGCCGTGATCGGCGTTCCCCACGAGGAACTCGGCGAGGAGGTCGGCGCGGTGGTGTGCCTCCGCCCGGACGCGAAGCTCACGGAGGACGCTTTGCGGTCGTTCCTCCGCGAACGGATCGCGGCGTTCAAGGTCCCGTCACACCTGTGGTTCCGCGAGGGCGACCTGCCGCGCAACCCGGGCGGGAAAATCCTCAAAACCCGCCTGCGCGCCGAGATCCTCGGATAGACGGGTGTCCGGCGTCATCGTCATGGGCGGCGCCGGCCACCTTCATTCCCTCGCTTGTCATCCGTGCGTGATCGACAACAGCTCCCAGTAGCGCTCCGCGCGGGGTTCGGTCCGTACGGTCCGCCGCCACCCGCTGAGCCGCGTGGTACTCGGTCATCCGCCGGACGCGCTCATGCGCGTGCGGAGGTCCATAACCATCGGCTATCACCTCAGGTCTTGGACACGTCGTCGTGGTGCCCGGCAGGGTTGATCACGTTGAGCAGGAGTCCAGTGAGGGAGAGAGCGATGAGCCGGGTCTGGCTGGTCACCGGGGCGAACAGCGGGTTTGGCAGGGCGATCGCCGAACAGGCCGTCGCGGCGGGGGACTTCGTTGTCGCGGCCGTGCGGCGGGGCGGGACGCTGGACGATCTGGTCGCGGCGCATCCCTCGCAGGTCGAGGTGGTCTCGCTTGACGTTACCGATGGCGAGCGGGTCTCGGCGGTCGTCGCCGAGGTCGTTGGGCGGCATGGGCGGATTGACGTGCTCGTGAACAATGCCGGGCGTAGTCATGTGGGGGCGTTCGAGGAGACGACCGAGGAGGAGCTGCGGTCGCTTTTCGAGGTGCACGTTTTCGGGCCGGCGGCGCTCACGCGGGCCGTGCTGCCGCACATGCGGGCTCGGCGTCAAGGGGCGATCGTGCAGCTCAGCAGTATGGGCGGGCAGATGTCGTTCGCCGGGTTCTCCGCCTACAGTGCCACGAAGTTCGCGCTTGAGGGGATGTCCGAAGGGCTCGCGGACGAGGTGCGGGCGTACGGGATCAAGGTGCTGGTCGTCGAACCGGGCGCGTTCCGTACCGGGCTGTTCGGCAGTATCAGTGCCAGCGAGGCGATGCCCGAGTACCAGGACACCGTCGGTGCGACCCGAGACATGATCGAGGCCGGGAACGGTCAGCAGCCCGGGGACCCGGCCAAGGCCGCCGCCGCGATCCTGCGCGCGCTGGACGCCGACGAGACGCCGCTGCGGCTGCCGCTCGGCGACGACGCCGTGGACGCCGTCGTCGCCCACCTCGACCAGGTCCGTACGGAGATCGCCACGTGGGAGAAGGTCGCCCGCGACACCGCCCTGGACGGCTAGACGGACAGGCGGTAGACCTGTTGGGCGTTGCCGCCCAGGACCAGGCCGGCTACTTCCTCTGACGGGCACAGGGCCGCGATGGCTCGGGCGTTGGTGGCGATGCCGGGCACTCCCGGCCAGTCGGTGCCGAAGATGAAGCGGCGGCTCAGGCGGGCGAAGTCGTGTCTCGCGTAGTACTCCGGCAGGCGGCGTGGGGGGAGGCCGGAGAGTTCGATCCAGACGGTCTCGCGGGACAGGGCCAGGAACGCCGCCGCGTCGTACCACCAGCCTCGGCCGCCGTGCGCGAGCACGATGTCGAGTGTCGGGAAGTCGCGCATGACCTCGTCCAGCAGCACCGGGTCGGCGTAGGAGTTCGTCGAGCCTGGGAAGCTGCTCGTGCCGCAGTGCACGACCACGGGGACTCCGCGTGCGCGGCACACCTCGTACGCCGGGTACAGCGCGCGGTCGTTCGCGGCGAAGCCTCCGTGCACCGGGTGGAGTTTCAGGGCCGCCGCGCCCAGGTCGAGCTGGCGGGAGACCTCGTCGGCGACCGGGTAGTGCAGGTGCGGGTTGAGGTTGGCGACCGGTCTCATGCGCGCCGGGTCGTGCGCGGTGAGCGGCAGGAAGTCCTCGATGGGCTGGATGCCGGTCGTCTTCGGGCTGTACTCGGAGAACATCAGCACGACGTCCACGCCCTCGGCGTCCAGCAGTTCACCGAACGCCGGTGGGGAGAGGGTGCCGTCGGCGTCGTACACCCGGTCGAGCACCGCCGTGTCGCCGAAGGTCTCGGCCCACTCGCGCCAGGCCGGGCTGAGCGTCGGCAGCCGGGCGGGGTGCGTGTGGGCGTCGACGAGCAGGTGGCCATCGAGCACGACGGGCGTCCGTTCCTCAGGAGTTCTACGTCACCGCAATGATGCACCAGTCGTGTGTAGAGTTCGAAGGTGACCGCTCCGCGCCCGACGTTGTCCCGTCGGCATGCCCTGGGCGACACCAGCGCCCGCTCGCTGCTCCTGACGCTCCTCGGTGAGTTCGTCCTCCCGCAGGAGGATCCCGTGTGGACGTCCACGATCGTCGAGGTCCTCGACAACCTCGGTGTGGAGGAGAAGTCCGCCCGGCAGGCCCTGGCGCGTACGGCGGCCGACGGCTGGCTGACCTCCGAGCGGGTGGGCCGCAGTGTGCGCTGGTCGCTGACGCCTCCGGGGCGCCGGCTGCTGACCGAGGGCGCCGAGCGCATCTACGCGTTCGGGTCGCCGCCGCCCGCCTGGGACGGCCTGTGGCTGATCCTGTACGTCTCGGTGCCCGAGAGCAAGCGCCGCCTACGCCACCAGTTGAAGACCCAGCTGACGTGGGCGGGCTTCGGCTCCCCCGGCCCCGGGATGTGGATCTCGCCGTCGTCGGAGCGTGAGGACGAGACGCGCGCGGTCATCGAGGCGCTGGGCCTCGGCGCAGGGGCCATGTCGTTCACCGGGCGGTTCTCCGGGAGCGGCAGCGAGGAGGCGATGGTGAGCCGCGCCTGGGACCTTGAGGGCGTCGCCGCGCGCTACGACGAGTTCGTACGGACCTTCGAGGACCTCCGGCCGGACTCCGACGACGCGGTGCTGCTCGCGCAGACCCGTCTCGTCCACGAGTGGCGGCGCTTCCCGTTCCTGGACCCGCGGCTGCCGTCGGAGCTCCTGCCGCCGGTCTGGATCGGCGCCCGCGCCCGCGAGCTGTTCGCCGCGCGGCACTCCGAGTGGGACCGCGCGGCGCAGACCGTCTGGCGCGAGCTGACCGCCTGAGCGGGGGCGGTGCTCAGATCCGCCGCCAGCGCGCCTCACAGAAGGAGTAGATCCCGAAGATCACGAGGCCGAGCGCGACCAGGATCAGCAGCACCGGCCCGAAAGAGGTCTTGGTGAAGGACCGCAGCGTGCCGTCGATCCCCTTGGCCTTGTTCGGGTCGTAGGTGATGGCGGCGTACGCGAGGAACACCCCGGCCGCCGCGTAGACGATGGCGCGTGCCGTCTTGCCGACCACGCCGAGGGCCCTCACGACCTTCTGGGTGGTCGGGCTCATCTGGTGGGTGTTGAGCTTCTTCTCGAACTTGGTCTTCGCGGCGGCCACCGCGATGCCGATGCCGCCGGCGATGAGGCCGAGCCCGGCGACGAGCACCAGCCAGCGGCCGAGCGGGATGTCGTGCATGGCCTTGCCGGTGTAGTCCTTGGACTTCTTGTCGCTGGAGCCGGGGCCGCCGCTGCCGATGATGAACGCCACCGTGCTGGAGCAGACGACACCGTAGAAGACGGCGCGGCCGAGGGACGACAACCGCTTGGTGGCCTTGTCACCGTCCTGGGTCGGCTGCCCGTAGATCGCCTCGCTCAGGCGCCACAGCGTCATGCCGAGCAGCCCGATCGCCAGCAGCCACAGCAGGATCGTGCCGCCCGGAGTCTGGGCGACCGTCTGCAGCGCACCCTGACGGTCGGCCTCCTTCCCGCCGCCGCCGAGGGCGATCTGCACCGCGAGAGAGCCGACGAGAATGTAAATGACACCACGTGCCGCAAGGCCGGACCTGCTCAACGCCTTGAACGGCGCACTGGAGCGTACTCTCCGCCCTTGAGCCTTCACATCCGCAGTCTGAGCAGTCATCTCGTTCCCTCCTGGACGATCTGCCCCCAGATGCCCCGGAGCGGGGTGACCAAACGCTCACCGCGCGTACGGGAGGGAAACGTCACCGGTCAGAGAGCGAACCCGCGCTCCTTCAGCGCGTCACGCACGACGTAGCGGCGTACCTTGCCGGTGGCGGTGGTGGGCAGCGCGTCGAGGAAGAAGACCGCGCGCGGGCGCTTGAAGGCGGCCAGGCCCTCGCGGCAGAACGCCACCAGCTCCTCCGCGGTGACGTCGGAGCCTTCGGCGCGTACGATCCCGGCGACCGGTTTGTCCAGGCCGTCGCCGTCGGGAGCGGCGACCACCACGGCCTGCGCGACGCCGGGGTGTTCGAGCAGCCGCGACTCGACCTCGCTCGGCGAGACCCAGATGCCGCCCGCCTTGATCATGTCGTCGGAACGCCCGAGGAAGCGCAGTCCGCCGTCCTCGTCGGCCATGTACGTGTCGCCGGTGCGCAGCCACTCGCCCTGGAAGACCCGGCGAGTGACGTCCGTACGGCACCAGTAGCCGGTGGCGATCGAGTCGCCGCGCACCATGAGGTGGCCGGGCTCGCCGGGCGTGACGTCGGCGCCCGCGTCGTCGACGACGCGCACGTCGTAGCCGGGCACCGGGACGCCCGTGGTGCCGGGGCGCACCTCGCCGGGGCGGTTGGAGACGAAGATGTGCAGCGCCTCCGTCGCGCCGATGCCATCAAGGATCTCCACGCCGAACCGGTCGCGGAACCGCCGGAAGATCGGGGCGGGCAGCGGCTCGCCCGCGGACACGGCGCGGCGTACGGACGAGAACGTGTCGGCGGGCAGGTCGGCGGCGAGCAGCGCGGCGTAGAACGTCGGGACGCCGAAGAACAGGGTCGGCCGCTCCTTGACCGCGCGCTCGGCGATGAGGGCGGGTGTCGGCCGCGCGGGCTCCAGTACGGCCGACGCGCCGACCGACAGCGGGAAGAAGCAGGAGTTGCCGATGCCGTACGCGAAGAAGAGCTTCGGCACCGACAGGCAGCGGTCGTCCGGCCGGATGCCGAGCACCCGCGCGCCGTACGTGTCGGCGACGGACCGGATCGAGGCGTGCCGGTGCACGGCGGCCTTCGGCAGGCCCGTCGTGCCGGAGGTGTAGAGCCACAGCGCGGTGGAGTCCGGGCTGGTGGGGTACGGGTCGCCGCCATCCTCGCCGCCGAGGACGGAGTTCAGGGCCCGGCCTCCGGGCCAGTCCGGCGGGGAGTCGCCCGCGAGCAGGAACGTCGTCAGCTCCGGCGCGGACCGGGCGGCCTCCTCGGCGACCGGCGCGAACTCCGTGCTCGCGGCCAGCACACGCGCGCGCGAGTCGGCGAGCAGCCCGGCGAGGTCCTTGGCGGTCACCATCGTCGACACCGGCACGGGAACCGCGCCCATGCGCATCGCGCCGAGGATCAGCGCGAGCGTGTCCGGGCAGTCGGCCATGCAGATGAGGACGCGCTCCTCGGGCCGTACGCCCAGGTCGCGCAGGCCGGCGGCGACGCGGCGCACCCGCGCGAGCAGCTCGCCGTAGGTGAGGGTGCCGTACGGCCCGGTGACCGCGACCCGGTCGCCGTCACCGGCGTCGACATGGCGGTCGACGAGGTAGGTGCACGCGTTGAACACCGCATCACGCCCTTTAGAGGAAGTGGACGTACTCGTAGTCGAAGGGCTTGCCGTTGATGCCGTTACGCGGAGGTTCGAGCCAGGCGGCGATTTTACCGGGCTCGTATACGGGGCGCATGAGCGATTTCACGAACGCCTTGTCGTCGGGGGTGGGGAGCCAGGAGTCCTTGCTCGCCTCCCACTCCGCGTCGCTCAGCACCTCGCCGTGCGGTGAGACGTTGATGCCGGCGAAGGCGCCGACGAACCGGTTGAACCCGCGGTGCGGCAGGACCAGCCGGTGCGAGAGGCCGGCCTCCTCCAGGATGCGGTTCCAGCGCTTCAGGCCGCTCTCGCAGTCGGTGACGTACTGGTCGCGCAGGTCGGTGTTGAGCGCGGTCAGCGCCTCCACCTCGGTCTTCGACGGCCGCCCGTCCTCGACCACGTCGACGAGCGCGCCGACGTCCGTGAGGCGGTGGTCGTCGTCGCGGCGCTCCTCCTGCCAGCGGCCCTTCAGCCCGGCGGAGAAGTAGTTCGCGACGTTCGTGGACGTCTCGCCGCCGAACAGGTCGAGGCTGACGCTGTAGTGGAAGTTCAGGTACTTCTGGATCACCGTGAGCGGGATCGCGCCGTACGGCCCGGCGTCCTCGGTGTCGTGGTCGGCCATCAGCCGCGCCGTACGCGCCACCACCCGGTCGACGCCGGTGGTGCCCACGAACATGTGGTGGGCCTCTTCCTTCAGCATGAACTCGCAGGTGCGCGACAGCGGGTCGAAGCCGCTCTCCTTCAGGGTGCCGAGCTGGTACTTGCCGTCCCGGTCCGTGAAGTAGGTGAACATGAAGAAGGACAGCCAGTCCGGCGTCTCCTCGTTGAAGGCGCCGAGGATGCGCGGGGAGTCCTCGCTGCCGGAGTTGCGGCGCAGCAGCTCGCCGGCCTCCTCGCGGCCCTCACGGCCGAAGAAGGCGTGCAGGAGGTAGACCATCGCCCACAGGTGACGGCCCTCCTCGACGTTGACCTGGAAGAGGTTCCGCAGGTCGTACAGGCTCGGCGCGGTGTGCCCGAGGCGCCGCTGCTGCTCGACGCTGGCGGGCTCGGTGTCGCCCTGGATCACGATGAGGCGTTGCAGCTCGGCGCGGTACTCCCCCGGCACCTTCTGCCAGGCGGGCTCGCCCTTGTGCTCGCCGAACGCGATGCGCCGGTCGGGGCGCGGCTCGGCGAGGAAGACGCCCCAGCGGTACTCGTGGACCGGGACGTGCCCGAAGTGCGCCCAGCCCTCGCGCCCGACGTTGATCGCCGTACGGAGGTAGACGTCCTCGGTGGGAAGCTCTGGCCCCATCTCGGCCCACCAGTCACGGAACCCCGGCTGCCAGGACTCCAGCGCCCGCTGCAACCGCCGGTCGTCGGCCAGGCCGACGTTGTTCGGGATCTTCTCCTGATAGTCAGCTGTGCTCACTGGTCGTTCGCCCTCCTCAGACCCTCTTACGGTCGAAGCTCGCCCGTTTGCCGGTGCCGTACCTGCTGAGCGCCCCGTCGGGGCCGGCCGCGCCGGGACGGTTGAAGATCCAGTTCTGCCAGGCGGAGAGGCGTCCGAAGATCTTCGATTCGAGCGTCTCAGGACCGGCGAACCGGTGGTTGGCCTCCATGCCGGTCAGCGCGTCGGGGCTGAGCGACGCGCGCTCCTCCAGCGCGAGGCGTATCTCGTCCTCCCAGTCGATGTCGTCGAGCGAGAGGGTGACCAGGCCCAGCTCGGCGGCCTCGTCGGCGTCGAGCGGGCGCCCGCGCACCTCGCGCAGGGCGTCCTCCTCGCCGTGGAAGCGCGAGGCGAGCCGGGTGAGGCCGTTGCCCATCGGGTAGGCGCCGAAGTTCGCGTCGGTGACGACGATCTCCGCGCCTTCGAGGAGGTACTGCCGGTCGCAGGCGAGCGCGGTCTCCAGCAGCGGGCCGGCGAAGCAGCTCCCCGGCTCGATCAGCGCGACGAGGCTGCGGCTGGTGACGTCGAGGCGCTTCAGCGTGCGCTTGAAGTAGTGCCGGATCTCGTTGACCAGCCAGTCCTTGGCGCCGGTCATCGACTCCTCGTACGCGAGGACGGCGGCGGCGTCGCCCTCGGTCTTGATGACCCAGGTGCCGCGCTCGGGCTCGTTGGTGCGCAGCCACAGGATCAGGTCGTCCAGCTCACGGGTCATCGCGAGCGGCCAGAAGTCCGCGTCGATCACGTCGGGGACGGCGGCGTCGGCCGGGCCGTGGATCGTGATCGTGACGACGTCGTCGGCGAGGTCGGCGGTGACGTGGCGGTACGCGACGCGGCCGGGGCCGATCTCGGGTTCGAGCATCGGGAGCGGCACGCCGCCCTCGCCGGTGCGCGACGACGCGGCGGCGGCCTCGCGGGCCCGCTCGCGCACCGTCTCCTCGAACCTGCTGCGCGGGATCGCCTCGTCGACGAGGCCCCACTCGACGGCCGTGCGGCCCTTCACGCCCTCGGCCTTGGTCGCGAACACGTCCGCGCGGTCGCGGCGCACCTTCCGCTTGTCGACCACGCGCGTCAGGCCGCCGGTGCCCGGCAGCACGCCGAGCAGGGGCACCTCCGGCAGCGACACGGCCGCGGACCGGTCGTCGACGAGGAGGATGCGCTCGCACGCGAGCGCGATCTCATAACCGCCGCCGGACGCCGTGCCGTTCACCGCCGCCAGGTAGGTCTGGCCGGAGTGCTCCGTGGCGTCCTCGATGCCGCAGCGCGTCTCGTTGGTGAACTTGCAGAAGTTGACCTTCCACGGGTGCGCGGCGCCCGCGAGCATCCGGATGTTGGCCCCGGCGCAGAACACCTTGTCGGCGGCGCTGGTGATCACGACGGCGCGTACGCCGGGCTGCTCGAAGCGGAGCCGCTGCACCGCGTCGTACAGCTCGATGTCGACGCCGAGGTCGTAGGAGTTCAGCTTCAGCTCGTAGCCGGGGCGCAGGCCGCCCTGCTCGTCGACGTCCATCACGAGCCGGGCGACGTCGCCGTCGATCTCGATGCGCCAGTGCCGGTAGCGCTCCGGGCTGGTCTGGAACGAGACCGGTGGCTCCGAGTCGGACATGGCTCTCCTCCTCGTACGGACTGATGCTCATTCTAAGGTTCAATGAAGCCGCGTCTAGATTCTGTAGAAGAAATCTTCGAGGAGCTCGTTGAACCGCTCCGGCTCCTCCAGGTTCGGCAGGTGACCCGCGCCGTCGACGACCGCGAGCGTCGCTCCGGGGATGCGCGTGGACATGTACGCGGCGTCGGCGACCGGCGTGTACGCGTCCTCTCCGCCGACGACCACGAGGGACGGCACGGCGATCCCGGCGAGCGTCGCGGTGTAGTCGGGACGCTCCGCGCGGCCGCGCAGCGCGGCGGCGGCACCCTCGGGCGGCGCGGCGCGCATCATGCCGAGGACGTGCCGCGCCACCTCGGGCCTGCGCTCGATGGTGCGCGGCGCGACCATGAGCGGGAGCACCTCCTCCGCGTAGCCGTCCATGCCCTCGGCGAGCAGCCGGTCGGCCATCGCGTCGCGCGCCTTCCGGCCGTCCTCGGTCTCGGCCTGGGCGAACGTGTCGGCGAGAACGAGCGCGCGCACCCGGTCCGCGAAGAGACGGTGGAACTCCAGCACGATCTGGCCGCCCATGGACAGCCCGGCGAGGACGAACTCGCCGACGCCGAGCCGGTCGAGCAGCCCGGCGAGGTCGCGGGCGAACTCCTCCAGGGTCGTGACGCCGGGCACGACGGGACTCTGGCCATAGCCGCGCAGGTCCGGGACGATCACCCGATGGCTTCGCGCGAAACGCACGGCCTGGGGGTGCCACATGCTCCGGTCGAACGGGTGCCCGTGCACGAGCACGAGCGCGTCTCCCCGGCCGTGGTCGTCGTACTTCAGCTCGATGCTCATGCTCGCTCCTCCGCGCGGTTGACGACTCGACGCTAATCAGAGCAATAATTCAATGCAATAGGTGCAATGTTCTCGGTGCAATAAAGGAGATCGGATGGAGCCGTACCACGTGATCGCGGACGCGATCGCCGCCGACATCGCCGCCGGACGGCTGCGGCCCGGCGACCGGCTCCCCCCGCAGCGGCATTTCGCCCGCCGCCGCGGCATCGCTCCGTCGACCGCGGCGCGCGTGTACGCGGAGCTGGTCCGGCGCGGCCTCGTCGTCGGCGAGGTCGGGCGCGGCACGTACGTGCGGGCCGCCGAGCCGCCGCTCGAACCCGCGCTCACCGAGCCGGGCGGCGCGCGCGTCGACCTGGAGATGAACTTCCCCGTGCTCGCGGACCAGTCCGCGCGCCTCGCCGCGAGCCTGTCGGGGCTGCTGCGCGGCGACGCGCTCGCCGCGAGCCTCGCGCCGGTCGGCGTCGCGGGCACCGGCGCGGCGCGCCTGGCCACCGCGACGCTGCTGACCCGCGCCGCCTGGACGCCGGACCCGGACCGCGTCGTCTTCGCGGGCAACGGGCGGCAGGCCATCGCCGCCGCGATCGCCGCGCTCGTGCCGGTCGGCTCGCGGCTCGGCATCGAGTCGCTCACCTATCCGGTGATCAAGGGCATCGCCGCGCGGCTCGGCGTGACCCTGGTGCCGCTCGCGATGGACGAGTCCGGCCTGGTGCCGGACGCCCTGCGCGCCGCACCGCCGCTGCGGGCCGTGTACGTGCAGCCCACGCTGCACAACCCGCTCGGCGTGACGATGCCCGAGGCGCGGCGCGCCGAGCTGGCCGCGACACTGCGCGCGCTGGACCTGCCCGCGATCGAGGACACCATCTACGGCTTCCTGCGGCCCGATGTGCCGCCGCTGGCCGCGCTCGCCCCGGAGCACGTGGTGGTCGCCGACAGCCTGTCCAAGCGGCTCGCACCCGGCCTGTCACTCGGGTTCCTGGTGCCGCCTGCGGGCCTGGCGAACCGGGTCGCCTCGGCCGTGCGGTCGGGCGGGTGGGCGGCGCAGCGGTTCGCCCTCGAAGCCGCGACGCGGTGGATGTCGGACGGCACGGCGCGGGCCATCGAGAGCGCGAAGCGTGAGGACGCCTCGGCGCGCCAGCGGATCCTGCGCGAGCGCCTCGGGGAGTTCGACGTCCAGGCCGACCAGGGCGCGTACCACTGCTGGTGGCGGCTGCCCGAACCCTGGCGCGCCGAGACGTTCGTCGCCGCGGCGGCACGCCACGGCATCGCCGTCTCCCCGGCGGCCGCGTTCACCGTCGGCCCAGGTCACGCGCCCAGCGCCGTACGCCTCGCGCTGTCGGCGCCGCCGCACGCGGTGCTGTCGTCCGCCCTCGCCACGCTCGGCGCCCTGGCGCGCGGACCGGCCGGCGAAAGCGGTGTGGAGTGACAGCGAAAATGTCAGTATTCGAACGTATGATCGAACCATGGTCGAGAACGCGACGCTCGCACGCCCTGCCCTGACCGCCGCCGAGACAGCCGCCCTCGGGCTCTCCCTCGCCCACCTGGGCGCCGGTCCCCAGTCCGCCATCGCCCGCCGCGCCCTTCGCCACCTGTTCGACGAGATGGAGACGCCGGACGACGCCATCGCCACCACCCTGTCCACGCTGACCAAGCCGCTCGACCCGGCCACCGCGCGCCGGGCGCGTACGGCCGCGGGCGCGATCACCGCACGCCTCGTGGTCCGTCTCCACTACGTCGACGCGGCCGGAGGCGTCACGACCCGCGAGATCGAGCCGGTCACCTGCCTGGTGCACCGCGACCACTGGTACCTCATCGCCTGGTGCCGCATGCGCAAGAGCATCCGCGCGTTCCGCTTCGACCGCATGCTCGCGCTGGAGGCCACCGAGATCCCCGCACGCCCGCACCGGGCCGAGCGCTTCCTGCCCTTCCAGGGCCGCCGCTCCGCCTGACCCGTGAGCCGGGGAGCGCCTACCCGCCGGGCGCTCTCCGGCTCACGCCTTACGCCCGACGGCGGCGAAGCCGTGGGACCTGGGCGTGTTGGGGTCGTCGGGGCGCCAGTCGGAGATCCAGGTCAGGCCGGGCTCGATCAGCTCGAAGCCGTCGAAGAACCGCAGGATGTCCGCGCGCGAGCGGGGCACGATCGGGGCGGTCGCGCCCTTGTACGCGTCGCGGCCCGCCTGGACGAGATGCTCGGGCACGCCTTCGGTCGTCAGGTGCGCCAAGATCATGAAGCTGCCGGGCGCGAGGGCGTCGCGCACCCGGCTCACGATCTCATAAGGCCGCAGCTCGTCGGGGACGAAGTGCATCACGGCGACCAGCAGCACGGCGACCGGCCTGGACAGGTCCAGGCCGAGGTCGGGATGGCCGAGGATCTCTTCCGGGTCGCGCATGTCGGCCTGGATGACCGAGACGCCCGGCGCCGCGCCGAGCAGGGCCTCAGAGTGGGAGAGCACCATGGGGTCGTAGTCGACGTACGTCACGCGCGCGCCGATGGCGATCTCGTGCACGCTGCCCTGCGTGGGCAGCCCGGAACCGATGTCGAGGAACTGGTCGACGCCCTCCGACCACAGGTGACGCACCGCGCGCTGCATGAACTCCCGGTTCGCCTGGGCGGCGACGGGGGTGTCGGGAAAGACGGCGAGGATCTTCTTGGCGGCCTCGCGGTCGACCGCGAAGTTGTCCTTCCCGCCGAGGTAGTAGTCGTACATGCGGGCGATGTTGGGCGTGGTGACGTCCACTCCTCGCGGCGCGGGCTCCGCCCCCGGCGGCATCGGTCCACTCATGCGCCCCCCTTCCGAGGGCGCGATCATAATCAGCCGAGCTGCGGATTCGCTGAGACAACACGAATGTGCGCGCACGCGGCTACCGCCCGTGCTCAGCCGCGGGCGACCAGGCTTCCCGGGTCGCTCAGGACGCGCTCCACCACGAGCGACGCCGCGCCGAGCGCGGCGGCGTCTCCGCCCAGGCGCGAGACCGTCACCCGCGGCGGCGAGGAACGCAGGACACCGGCGCCCTCGGCGAGGGCCGCCTCCGCGGCGGGGCGCGCCCACGGCGCGAGAGCGGAGAAGATGCCGCCCAGGACGATGGTGTCCGGGTCCAGGAGGTTCACCGCGACGGCCAGGGCCTGGCCGAGGGACTCCCCCGCCCGGCGTACGGCGCTCAGGGCACGCGCGTCGCCGCGTTCCAGGAGGGAGACCAGCGCGGACAGCGGCCCGTCGGGGCTGGCGGGCGAGGTGGCGGTGGCGTCCGCGATGCCGGCGGCGCGCAGGATGGCCTCCTGGCCCGCGACCTGCTCCAGGCAGCCGCGCCCGCCGCACGCGCAGGGCGGCCCGGACGGGTCGACGACGATGTGGCCCAGCTCCCCCGCGAACCCGTGGGCGCCGCGGAACACCCGGCCGTCGACGACGATGCCCGCGCCGATGCCGATCTCCCCGGAGACGTGGACGTACGCGCCGAGCTCCGGCCCGTCGCCGAACCACAGCTCACCGAGCGCCGCGAGGTTGGCCTCGTTGTCGTGGTCGGCGGGCAGCGGCAGCGCCGGCAGCCCGGCGGCCAGCAGCTCACCGGCGGCGACGTCGGTCCAGCCGAGGTTCGGGGCCGTACGCAGCCGCCCGCTCGACCGGTCGAAGGCCCCTGGCAGCGCCACGACCGCTCCGGCGACGGACAGCCCCTGCCCGGCCGCGGTCGCGATGGCCTGCCCGGCGAGGAGTGTCAGGTCCTCGACCACATGTCCGGGGTCACGCCCGCGGTTCGCGGCGGCCACGACCCGCCGGTGCCGGATCCGGCGGCTGAGGTCCAGCACGCACACGGCGAGGTAGTCGACGTTGATCTCCAGCCCGAGGCCCGCGACCCGGTCGCCGTTGACCGAGACGGCGGTGGCCGGACGCCCGCGCTCCCCGCCGCGTACGGGACCGCCCTCCTTGACCAGCCCGGCCTCCCCGAGCGTCGCGACGAGCGTGGAGACCGTGGTCTTGGTGAACCCGGTCTCCTGCGCGAGGCGCGCCCGGCTGACCGGCTGCCGTCGAGCGATCTCCCCGAGCACGACCGCCAGGTTGCGTTCCCGCATCGTGGCGTGGCGCAGCGGCGCGGCCTCGTGGCGCATCGTCACACCCTAGAGGGTGGGTCAGCAGTCGGTCTGGCGCCGCATGACCCAGCCGTTCCGGTCGGTGTGCTCGGCGCCGTACCCGTAGATCCACGTACGGCCGATCTGGTCGTTGAAGGTGCTGCCGCTCGGCTGGAAGCCGCGGCCCGCCGTGAGGGTGACCTCGGGCGAGGTCCCTCCGGCGGAGTTCACCGTGTAGTACAGCGTCGCGGAAGCCGTCAGGGAGCACGGATATCCGGGCTCGGCCGAGGCCGGGCCCGCGGTTCCGGCGGTCAGCCCGGCGGCGGCGAACAAGGCGGCGGCGAGCAGCGTCTTCGTCAAGTCCCGTCCCTCCATCGATGCGAGCGCCTCCGGAGCCCCCGCCGTACGACCGTAGATCATGAAAACGGGACTTCACCGGAGTGGCCGGAACGGGCCTGGCCTATGATCGCCGTCCTCGACGACGTATGGGGGCACCATGGAGTTCTTCGTCTACTGCCGTGACCGGCCGGGTGCCGAGGAGCTGCACCGCGAGCTCTCCGAGCGGCACTGGTCGTTCATGGACGGCTACGCCGACGGGATGATCGCCCGCGGCCCGACGTACACCGACGACGAGGAGACGATCACCGGCAGCCTCCACATCGTCGATCTGCCCGGCGTCGCGGCGGCGCGCGTGTTCGCCTTCGAGGAGCCGAACTACCGGGCCGGCGTGTACGGGGAGGTGCTCATCCGCCGCTGGCGCAACACGCTGGGGCGCACGATGTGGGACTTCGCCGGGAACGACCTTCCGCGCTTCCTGATCATCGGGCACGGCAGGGCCGGGGCGGACGGGCACGAACCCGAGGTCGAGGCCGGCTCTCTCATCGCGTGCGGGCCACTTCTGTCCGACGACGGCTCGGCGTGGCTGGGCACCGCCGTCCTCGTGGAGATGCCCGACCGTGCCGCCGCGGAGGCCGTGCTGGCGGGCGGGCCGTACGAGCGCGTTGAGGTCCACACCTGGTTCTTCGGCGGGCGTCCCGGCTCCTGAGCGGAGCCGTGTTGACAGCTCGGGCCTGGGCGTTTTAATTAGTCCAGGTCATGTACCAAATAAGGAGCCACCATGTTCGACCCGACACGTGACGACCGGTTCAGCTTCGGCCTGTGGACGGTCGGGTGGCAGGCGCGCGACCCCTTCGGCGACCCCACCCGCGCCCCGCTGGACCCGGTGGAGGCCGTGCACCGGCTGTCTGAGCTGGGCGCGTACGGGGTGAGCTTCCACGACGACGACCTGCTGGCCGTCGAGTCCGACCGTGACCGCGCGGTGGCGGCGTTCCGCAAGGCGCTGGACGAGACCGGCATGATCGTGCCGATGGCGACGACCAACCTGTTCACCCACCCGGTGTTCAAGGACGGCGCCTTCACCTCCAACGACCGTGACATCCGGCGGTACGCCCTGCGCAAGGTCATGCGCAACCTCGACCTCGCCGCCGAGCTGGGCGCCGACACGTACGTCTTCTGGGGCGGCCGTGAGGGCGCCGAGAGCGACGCGAGCAAGGACGTCCGCGCCGCGCTGGACCGCTTCCGCGAGGCGATCGACACGCTCGCCACGTACGTCGGCGACCGGGGGTACTCCATCCGGTTCGCGCTGGAGCCGAAGCCGAACGAGCCGCGCGGCGACATCCTGCTGCCGACGGTCGGCCACGCGCTGGCCTTCATCGGGTCGCTGGAGCACGCCGAGATGGTCGGGCTCAACCCCGAGGTCGGGCACGAGCAGATGGCCGGGCTGAACTTCGTGCACGGCATCGCCCAGGCGCTGTGGCACGGCAAGCTCTTCCACATCGACCTGAACGGCCAGCACGGCCCCAAGTACGACCAGGACCTCGTCTTCGGCCACGGCGACCTGAAGAGCGCGTTCTTCCTCGTCGACCTGCTGGAGAACAGCGACTACGACGGCCCGCGCCACTTCGACTACAAGCCGACCCGCACCGAGGACATGTCGGGCGTGTGGGCGTCGGCGGCGGCGAACATGCGGATGTACCTGATCCTGAAGGAGCGCGCGCGTGCGTTCCGCGCCGACCCGGAGGTCCAGGAGGCCCTCGCCGCCTCACGCGTGGGCGAGCTGGCCACGCCGACGCTCGCGCCCGGCGAGACGCATGAGTCCCTCGCCGCGGACGACTTCGACCTGGAGGCCGCCGGGGCGCGCGGCTACCACTTCGAGCGCCTCGACCAGCTCGCCACCGAGCACATCATGGGTGCCCGTTCGTGACGACCCTGGTCGCCGGGGTCGACTCCTCGACCCAGTCGTGCAAGGTGGTGGTCGCGGACGCCGCGTCGGGCGAGGTCGTACGCGCGGGGCAGGCGCCGCACCCGGACGGCACCGAGGTCGACCCGGCCGCGTGGTGGGACGCCTTCGGCCGGGCGTGCGCGGCGGCGGGCGGGCTCGACGACGTCGCCGCCGTCGGCATCGCCGGCCAGCAGCACGGCATGGTGTGCCTCACCGGCTCCGGCGAGGTCGTACGCCCGGCGCTGCTCTGGAACGACACGCGCTCGGCGGGCGCGGCCGGCGAGCTCGTCGAGGAGCTGGGCGGGCCGGGGAAGTGGGCGGAGGCGGTCGGCAGCGTGCCGCTCGCGTCGTTCACGGTGGCCAAGCTGCGCTGGCTGGCCCGCCACGAACCGGACGCCCTCGCGCGTACGGCGTCGGTGTGCCTCCCGCACGACTACCTGACGTGGCGGCTGACGGGCGAGCTGACGACCGACCGCGGCGACGCGTCCGGTACCGGCTACTGGTCGCCCGCCGACGGTGAGTACCGCACCGACCTGCTCGAACTCGCCACCGGCCGGGTGCCGTCGCTGCCGCGCGTGCTCGGCCCGTCCGACACGGCGGGCCGTACGCCCGCGGGCGTGCCCGTCTCGGCGGGGACCGGCGACAACATGGCCGCGGCGCTCGGGCTCGGCGCGCGGCCGGGAGACGTGATCGTCTCCCTGGGCACGTCGGGCACGGTCTTCACGGTGTCCGAGCGGCCGTCGGCCGACGCGGCCGGTGAGGTCGCCGGGTTCGCGGACGCGACGGGCCGGTTCCTGCCGCTGGTCTGCACGCTCAACGCCGCCCGCGTCCTGGACGCCGCCGCGCGCCTGACCGGCGCCGGCCACGCCGACCTGTCACGCCTGGCCCTCTCGGCGCCGCCGGGCGCGGACGGGCTCGTGCTCGTGCCGTACCTGGAGGGCGAGCGCACCCCGAACCGCCCGGACGCCACCGGCGCGGTCCACGGCCTGCGCCTGGACAACGCCACCCCGGCCCACCTGGCACGCGCCGCGATCGAGGGCATGCTCTGCGGCCTCGCCGACGGCCTGGACGCCCTCCTGGCCCAGGGCGCGCGCGCCGACCGGATCCTGCTGATCGGCGGCGCGGCGCGCTCGGAGGCCGTCCGCCACATCGCCCCAACGATCTTCGGCCGCCCGGTGCTGGTGCCGCCGTCCGGCGAGTACGTCGCGGAGGGCGCCGCCGTCCAGGCCGCCTGGACCCTGTCCGGCGCGCCCGAGCCGCCCCGCTGGGAACGCGCGGGCCTGACCGTCCACGAGACCGCCCCGGCACCGGAGGTACGCGAACGCTACGCCCAGGCCCGCGACCATGTGATCCCCCGGCGCTGAGCGTTCTCGCGGTCAGTCGGACAGGTGGTTCAGCACGCGCTCGGTGATGTCGCCGAGCATCGTGATCTCCTCGTCGGTCAGCAGGCCGACGAAGTGGCGGCGGACCGACTCGACGTGGAGGGGCGCGGCGCGTTCGAGGGTGCGCAGGCCCACGTCGGTCAGGGCGACGACGGCGCCCCGGCCGTCGTCCTCGCATTCCTCGCGCGTCACGAGGCCGCGGCGCTGCATCCGGGTGACGTGGTGGGACAGGCGGCTCTTGGACCACAGCATCCGTTTCGCCAGCTCGGTGAGCCGCTCACGCCGGCCCTCGAACACGCTGAGGTTCGTGAGCACGTCGTAGTCGGAGTCGGACAGGCCGGAGTCGTCGGTGAGGTCGCGCGCGAGCCGGAGGTCGAGTCTGCCGCGCATCCGCCGGTAGCCGATCCAGGCACGCGCCTCCGCGTCGTTGAGCCATCTCACGTCGTCCACATGCCCACTCTATCAATTTGTTGACACGTCACCCACTGCTCCGTACAGTCAGATTGATACGTCAACAAAAACGGAGTGAACGATGTCCGGAACCCCCGCAGCCCGTCGCCCGGTGCGGATTTTCGTCCTTGGAGCCTCTCTGCGCAAGGAGTCGCTCAACGTCCGCCTCGCGGGCCTGGCCGCGCGTACGGCCGAGTCGCTCGGCGCCGAGGTGCAGACCGTGGACTTCCACGACCTGGCGGTGCCGCCGTTCGACACGGACGTGCTGGAGGCCGACGGCGCGCCGGAGGGAGCGCGGAGGTTCGGTGAGCTCCTGACCGGCACCGACGGCTACATCCTGGTCTCCCCGGAGTACAACTACTCCGTCCCCGGTGTGCTGAAGAACCTCATCGACTGGACCTCGCGGATCCTCCCGCAGCCGTTCGCCGGCACCCACGGCCTGCTGATGTCGGCCTCGACCGGCCCGGTCGGCGGCCTGCGCGGCCTCTGGGCGCTGCGCGTCCCGCTCGAAGGCCTGGGCTCGCGCGTCTACCCGGACATGTTCGGCCTGGCCAACTCCGAGACCGCGCTGACCTCGTCCGACGAGGTGTCCGAACCGGCGCTGGCCGAGCGCCTCACCGGCGCCGTGCACGGCTTCCTCGACCTGGCCGAGGCCGCGCGCCACTATCCGGGTCTGTGATCTCCGCCGAGACCATCGCGTTCACCGGGGTGGCGGCCGGCCTGGTGGCCGCCCCGGGCGTGGACTTCGCGGCGGTGGCGCGCAACGCCATCGCCGACCGGAGAGCGGGCGTGTGCACCGGGCTGGGCATCGCGGCCGGCACCCTGGTGCACACCTGTGTCGCCGTGGCCGGGGTCGCGGCGATCCTGGCCGCCCACCGCTCCCTCTTCGACGCCCTCCGGATCGCCGGCGGCGTGTTCCTCGTCTACCTCGGCGTACGCTCGCTGGCCGCGCTGTGGCGCGGACGCCACGACCCGGCGCGCGAGACGGTCCCGGGCGTACGCTCCCCCGCCGCCGCCTTCCGGCAGGGGTTCCTGGTCAACCTCTCCAACCCCAAGGCGCCGGTGCTGTTCCTGAGCCTGCTGCCGCAGTTCATCCCGCCCGGCGCGAACCCGCTGACGCGGTCGCTGCTGCTGTCGCTGATCGTCGTCGCCTGCGCACTGGCGTGGTTCCCCGTGATCGCGCTCGCCGTCCACTCGGCCGGCGCGCTGCTCGGCGGGCAGCGGGTCCAGCGTGCGCTGACGCTGGCGACGGCGCTCCTGCTCACCGGGCTCGGCCTCCGCATGGCGCTGCTTCTCTGAAGAATATGTACGCGATCGTCCCGAGCTAGGGAGGAATATCGCGAACGCCCTCCGTTACCGTATGGGAAGTCCGGAGTTCGCTCCGGCCACCACTGCGCGGCGCCCGTACGACGGAGGATCCACCGTGGACGCGGACGACTTCCAGGAGATCCTGGAGAACGCCTATCGGACCGGCGGGCGGCTCGACGACACCGTTCTGGAGGATCTGGAGGCCTTCGCGGACGCCGAGCAGACCCTCGGGCCGGACCACCCGGAGACCCTCACCCGCAGGATCAACCTCGCCCACGCGTACTACGAGGCCGGGCGCACCGGTGAGGCCGTGACGCTCGGCGAGCAGGCGTACCGCGAGTGCGCCCGCATCCTCGGCGCCGAGGCCCACGACACCCTCGTCGCGGGCAACAACCTCGCCTCCGCGTACCGCGAGGCCGGCCGCCTCGACGACTCCATCGCGATCTGCCTCCAGACCCTCATCCGGTCCGAGCAGAGCCTCGGGCGCGAGGACCCGATGACGGTCACCCTCATCAACAACCTCGCCGACGCGTACTCCGTCGCCGAACGGATCGACGAGGCCATCGCACTGCTCCTGGAGGTGCTCAGTACGCGCGAGCGCCTCCTGGGCAGCGACGACGTCGAGACCCTTGGCGCGCGCAACAACCTCGCCCTCGCCTACCGCGACGCCGGGCGCGTCGAGGAGGCCATCCCGCTGCTGGAGGAGACCCTCGCGACCGCCGAGCGCACCCTCGGCACCGACCACGAGGGCGTGCTGACCGTACGCGCCAACCTCGCGTCGATCTACAACGACGCCGGTTACACCTCGGGCGGCATCGAGTCGTACGAGCGGACCCTCGCCGACCGCGAGCGCGTCCTCGGCGCCTCCCACCCGAACACCCTGATCTCCCAGGCGGGCCTCGGCTCGATGTACAAGGACGCCGGACGCTACGAGGAGGCCGCCGCGCTGGTCGAGAGCGCCCTGGCCGGGCTGGTGCGCGTCTTCGGCCCCGAGCACCGCGACGTGCTGTCCGTACGCGGCCGGCTCGCCCGCGTCTACATCGAGGCCGGCCGCGTCGAGGAGGCCGTCCCGCTGCTCCGCGAGACCCTCGCGACCTGCGAACGCCTCTTCGACGCCGACCACCCCGACACCGTGCGGTGCCGCCGCGACCTCGCCGAGGCGTACCGGCGTGAGGGCGACCCCGAGCAGGCCATCCCGCTGATGGAGAGCGTCCTGACCGACTGGGAGCGCCTCCTCGGCCCGGACGACCCCGAGACGATCACCGCGCGGAACCTGCTCGCGCTGGCGTACGACGACGCGGGGCACCTCGACCGGGCGGTGGCCGCGCACGAGCAGACCCTCCGCGACCGCGAGCGGGTCCTGGGCCCGGACGACCCCGCCACGCTCATCGCCCGCAGCAACGTCGCCCTGACCTACCGCGACATGGGGAACTTCGAGGACGCCATCGACCTGCTGCGCACGGTCGTCGACGACCGCCGCCGCGTCCTCGGCGCCGACCACGCCGACTACCTCCGCTCCCGCCACCACCTCGCGATCGTGAACGAGGAGGCGGGACTCCTGGAGGAGGCCATCAGCCTGTACGAGGAGACGCTCGCCGACTGCGAACGCGTCCTCGGCCCCGGCCACCAGCTCACCCGCAACGTCCGCTTCGACCTCGGCGACGCCCAGCAGACGGCCGGCGAGCAGCACTGACCCGGACGAGTGTCGACACTTCGCGGTGAGTGTGCACACTTCGCGGCACGACCCGGCAGCGAAGACCTCGCGTCGGACTTTCCAGCACTCTCGCACACATCGGCGTTATCGCTGTTCAGAATGATCGTCCGGCCTCCGGTGACACACTCCGCGCCGCTCACCGGCTCTTGACGTCCGTCGCGCCACGGGCGTACTTTGTCGACACTTTTACATCGGCGAAACGGGCATGACATGACAAATGTGTGTCTCGAGGCCAGAGATCTCGAACTCGGGCACCGCAACCGGCGTACCAACACCGTCACTCTGGCCTGCACCGACCTGAACCTTCAGGTACGCGAAGACGAGTTCGTGGTCATCGTCGGCCCCAGTGGATGCGGCAAGACGACCTTCCTGGAGGCGGTCGCCGGCCTGGTGCCGGTCTCCGGCGGCACTCTCCGGCTGAACGGCACGAACATCGGCGGGCCCGGCCCGGAGCGGTCGCTGGTCTTCCAGCAGTCCTCCCTGTACCCGTGGCGGACCGTCATGAGCAACGTCCTGTTCGGGCTCCAGGTCCAGCGGCGGCTCACGCCCGAGACCCGGCGGAAGGCCGAGGAGCTGCTGGAGATCGTCGGGCTCAGCCACGTCGCGGGCAAGTACCCGCACGAGCTCTCCGGCGGCATGAAGCAGCGGGTCAATCTCGCGCGCGCCCTCGCCACCGACCCCGAGCTGATCCTGCTCGACGAGCCGTTCGGGGCCCTCGACGCGCAGACGCGCGAGGTGCTCCAGGACGAGCTGCTGCGGATCTGGCAGGCCGGCACCGTCGGCGCGAGGAAGACCGCGCTGTTCGTCACCCACGACGTGAACGAGGCCGTGCTGCTGGCCGACCGCGTCATCGTCTTCTCCCCCGGCCCCGGGACGGTCGCGCACGTGGTGACCATCGACACGCCGCGTCCGCGGAGCGTGGCCTGGCGGCGCAGCGCCGAGTTCATCGCGTACGGCGACGAGATCCTCGCCGCCCTTCACCAGGAAACCGACAGCTCGACAAGGGACGACGCGCATGGCGATCCAACAGGACACGGCAGCCGCGCCGCGGACCCCCGCGGCACCGACGACCACGGTGGCGTCGACCTGGACCGAGCGGCACCGTAGCGGCCTGCTCGGGGCCGTCGGCATCGCCGTCGTCCTCATCGCCTGGCAGGTCAGCTCCATGACCGGCCTGTCCAACGTCTCCTTCACGAGCGACCCGACGCGCATCGCCAAGGCCGAGGTCACGCTGTTCAAGGGCGGCGAGATCTGGAAGTACCTGGGCGCCACCGGCTACGAGCTGCTGTGGGGCCTGCTGATCACCTTCGTCGCCGGCATCCCGATCGGCCTGGTGCTCGGACGCAGCCGTACCCTGCACGACCTGACCGAGCCGTGGGTGAACATCCTCTACTCGGTCCCGTACGTGATCGTCATCCCGATCCTGATCTTCTGGTTCCACATCGGGCTCACGCCACGGGTGGTCGTCATCGTGTGGGCCGGGATCCTGCCGCTCATCATCAACGTCACGACGGGCGTACGGAACCTCGACCGCGACTACAACCGGGTCGCGACCGTGTTCTGCACGCCGCGCCTGACGTTCTTCCGCACCGTCGCCCTGCCGGCGACCTTGCCGTACATCCTCGCCGGGGTCCGCCTCGCCGTCGGCCGCGCGCTGGTCGGCGGGATCGTCGCCGAGCTGTTCCTCGGCAGCAACGGGCTCGGCTACTTCGTTCAGAACCAGACGTCGAACTTCAACATGGACTCGGCCATGGCGGGTGTAGTGATCCTCGCGGTGGTCGCCCTCATCCTCAACTGGAGCGTGCGGCTCGTCGAGCGGCGCTTCACCCACTGGGCGGACGCACAATGAGAAGAACACGAATCTGGGCGAGCGTGGCCTGCCTGCTGGCCGGCCTGACGGCCTGCGGAAACGGCGCGACGAAGGTCACGGCGGACGCGAACGGCCTGCTGCCCATCAAGATCGGCTACACCGCGCCCGGCGCGGGCTACTCCGACCTCTACGACGGCGTCGACTACGGCATCTTCAAGAAGCACGGCCTGTCCGTGACGATCACCCGGCTGAACGACAGCTCGCAGCTCGTCCCCGCGCTCGCGAGCAACAGCGTCCAGATCGGTGTCGGCGTCGGTGCCGACAGCGCCGCGGCGATCATGCGCGGGGCCGACCTGCACTACATCGCGATGTCCGAGGCGCACTACAACCTGGAGATGTGGGCCGCTCCCGCGATCAAGTCCTTCGCCGACCTCAAGGGTAAGAAGGTGGCGATCACCTCGCCGGGCTCCGAGAGCGACTTCGGGCTCACCGCCCTGCTGAAGAGCAAGGGCCTGCGACGCTCCGACGTGCAGACCGCGTACCTGAAGGGCGTGCCCGCGGAGGTCGCGGCGCTGGAGAGCGGCGCCGTGTCCGCGATCCTCACCCAGCCGCCGAACGGCACGCAGAGCCGCGAGAAGGGCGCGCACCGGCTCGCGGAGCTGTCGTCGCTGCCCTTCCCGCTCGGCGCGTACACGGTGCAGGGCTCCTACCTGAAGAAGAACCCCGACGTGCTGCGGAAGTTCGTCGCCGCCGAGGCGGAGTCGCTCCAGTACGTGCGCTCGCACAAGAAGGAGACGTCGGCCGCGATCCAGAAGTACAGCGGCGTCAAGAGCGAGGCGCTCGCCGACTACGCGTACGACTTCTTCCTCAAGGTGTGGGCCGAGAAGCCGACGGTGGACCCGAAGGTCATCCAGCAGGGCTTCGACGAGGCCGCGCAGAACGTCAAGAAGAAGGCGCCGACGGACACCGCGAAGTACATCGACACGTCGCTGGGCGCCTGAGGTCCGCCGTGGACTGGACCGACTTCCTCACCGGCCGTGACAACGAGGTGCTGGCCGCGACGTCGTGGGCCAAGAGCGCGCCGTTCGGGCTGGGGGCCAGGCCCGCTCTCCTGGTCGTCGACCTGTACTACGCGGCGCTCGGGCACCCGCGCGCGGACATCCTCGACGCCGTGGCCGGCTGGCCGAGCGCGTGCGGGCGGACGGGGTGGGACGCGGTCGACCCGCGAGGCGACCAGCGGCTGCGTACGTGCGACGGTGGTCGACGCCTGCACCCGCGGCTACCGGGTCGGCGTCGTCGGCGACTGCTGCTTCGACCGTTTCGAGGCGTCGCACTGGGTGAGCCTGTTCGACATGGACCAGAAGTACGCGGACGTGATCTCCGCGGACCGCGCGCTCGACTACCTAGGGGAGGCGGCATGAGCACTCCGGCGGACCTGCGAGCGTGGCTGGAGGAGGCCGGGAAGCGCGGCGAGCTCCAGACCGTCGAGGGCGCGTCCTGGGATCTGGAGATCGGCGCGCTGTCCCAGGTCAACTACCGCAGGACCAGTCCGAAGGCGCTGATGTTCGACGGCGTCACCGGCTATCCGCGCGGGCACCGGGTGCTCAGCGGCACGGTCAGCAACCCGCGCCTGCTCGGGTCCGTGCTCGGCCTCGGCTGGGAGCGTACGGACTTCGACCTCGTGGAGGCGCTGGCCGCCAAGCCCGGCGAGTGGTCCTCGCGCGCCTCGGAGTTCGCGGCGGTCGGCGTGGACGACGGGCCGCTGTTCGCCAACGTCACCGACGCGCCGGACCTGCTGTCCTTTCCGGTGCCGCGCTGGCACGAGCACGACGGAGGCCGCTACATCGGCACCGGCTGCGCCGTCGTCACCCGCGACTACGACACGGGCCGGATCAACCTCGGCGCGTACCGCATGCAGGTGCAGGACGACGGGCGCTCGGCGAGCGTGAACATCGAGGCCGGCAAGCACGGCGCGCAGCATCTGCGCCGATGGTTCGAGGCCGAGGGCCGCGCGCCGATCGCGGCGTCCCTGGGGCACCACCCGGCGTACCTCGTCGCCGCGGGCGTCGAGGTCCCCGCTGACGTGTCGGAGTACGACTACGTCGGCGCGATCATGGGCGCCCCGGTGCGTACGCTGGCGGGGCAGGTCACCGGGCTGCCGCTGCCCTGGGACGGCGAGCTGGCCCTGGAGGGCTGGGTGACGCCATCGAACAGGCGCCCCGAGGGGCCGTTCGGGGAGTGGACCGGGTATTACTCCGGCTCGCGCGAGCCGATCCTGACGATCGACGTGCAGCGCGTCTACCACCGCGACGAGCCCATCCTGCTGGGCGCGCCTCCCGGGAAGCCGCCGCACGACTACTCGTACATGCGCACCGTGATGAAGTCCGCCATCATCACCGACGGGCTGCGCAGGACCGGGCTGCCGGGGGTGCGCGGCGTGTGGGCGCACGAGGCCGGCGGCGGCCGGTCCCTGCTGATCGTCTCGCTCGAGCAGCGGTACCCCGGGCACGCGCGGCAGGCCGCGTACCTGGCCGCTCAGCTTCCCAGCGCGGCGTACATGAACCGCTTCACCGTGGTCGTCGACAGCGACGTGAACCCGCGCGACCTGGGCGAGGTCGTCTGGGCCATGACGGGCCGCTGCGACCCGTCGATCGACATCGAGGTGATGAAACGCACCTGGGGCAGCCGCGTCGACCCGCTGACCCTGCCGGGCGAGGTGGCGTTCAACAGCCGCGCGATCATCGACGCGTGCCGGCCGTTCGAACGCCTGTCGGACTTCCCGCAGGTGGCCGAGTCCAGCGAGGACCTGATCGCCTCCGTCAGCCGCCGCTGGCCCGAGGTGCTGGGGTAGTGGCCGACGTGGCCGGCGGGGCATTTGGGCCGGTTCCGGAGACGAACATCCAGGAGCTGCGGCAGGAGCTGCTGTTCAGCGCGCTGCGCGGCACCGAGGGCAGCTCGTCGCTGGCGTTCGCCGTGTTCCAGGAACTGGCCGTCGGCATCGTCGAGGGCCGCCTCCCGCCGGGCGCGGAGGTCAACTCCTCCGACCTGGCGCGCCGCTTCAACACCAGCCGCACCCCGATCCGCGAGGCCCTGCTCCTCCTGGAACGCGAGGGCCTGGTGATCGTCCCGCCCCGCCGCCGCCCGTACGTCTCTCCTGTCGCCCTCCCCCAGGTACGTGAGATCTACGAGATCCGCGCCAGCCTGTACGCCCTGGTCGCCGAACTCGTCGTCGAACGCGCCACCGACGACGAGCTGTGCGGCCTGACGGCCTGGCAGGCGATGCTCCAGCGCGACGTCGACGCCGGCGACGTCGACGGCTATTTCTGGCACAACGTGGGCTTCCGCAACGCGGAGGCGGCCCTGTCGAAGAACGGGGAGCTGCAACGCCGCCTCAGCTCCCTGGGCCTCCAGATGCACCGCTTCCGCTACCTGAGCCTCTCCCTCCCGGGCCGCCTCCTGAACTCCCTCGCCGACCACGAACGCCTGCTCCGCGCCTACACCGACCGCGACACCGCCCTCGCCATCGCCGTCACCCGCTCCCTGGTCCTGCGCGGCTACCGGGCCATCGAACGCGCCGGCCGCTTCTGAGGTCGTACGACTTTGGTCCTCGGCCGATCGGCAGAGTGAGGTCCGTACCTGGGGCCGGTCCGTTCCGGGCGGGTTCTTCCTAGCGTTGAGGGCATGGACGAACAGGGCATGCTGGATGAGGCGTACGAGAGACTGCACCGGACCGGACCGGAGTTCGAGGGCTGGCTCTCCAACCACGGGCCGATGGCGGCGGAGTCGATGGTGCGGCGGGGGCACGGGCGAACCGTGCACCGGTGGCTCGACGACTACGTACGGCGGCTGGAGGAGATGCCAGGGACGACCTCGCCGATCGATCCCTCCCGGTGGCAGGACGCACTCGGGGACCCGCGGCGGCTGGGTGACTGGCTGGCGTACTTCGAGCGGGAGGTGCGGGAGCGGCCGTGGCGGGACGTCCTCGTGACCTGGTGGCCGCGCCTGCTGCCCGGGATCGCGGCCGGGGCCACGCACGGGGTGATCCGTACCGGGCACGCGGTCCATGTGCTGCTGGCCGGTGAGGAGACGGAAGGGCCGCGGGTCGCCGAGCTGGGTCAGGCCCTCGGGTACTGGGCGGCACGCTGGCAGCCGGTGCCGGTCCCCACCCCGGCCGGCGTGATGCTCCCCGGCGCCACCGCCCTGCCGGGCGGCACACCGCTGCCCGGCGAGAACGCGGTGACCGCGCCGCCGGGCGGCACGGCGTTCCTCGGGGGGACGCGGTCCGCCGCGTACGCGTTCGAGGATGTTCCGCGTGTGCCCGAGCAGCGGAAGGGGATCGGGTACCGCTTCTCCCAGCTCGCCGAGGTCGACGGGTGGGCGGCGGCGGTCATCGCGCTGCGGCCGGCCGGCGACGCGGAAGGCGCGCGCCGGAGGATCGCCGAGGTGGCCGACGCGGCGACGCTGCGGTACCTCACGCACGGGCATGGTTCCGGGGTCATGATGGTGCACGCCGCCACGGCGCCGACCGCGGTGCTCCGCACGCTGCCGGCCCTTCCTGCGGCGCTGTGGGAGCCGAGTCTCGACGCCGCCTGGGCGGCCAGCGCCGCCGTCATCGCGGCGTACGCGCCCGCCGAGGCCGCGGCGGGGAGACCGGCCGCCGACGACGCCGACGAGGTCTTCGCGCGCGCCGTCGAACACGGGGACGAGCACGTGATCAAGCTCGCCGACACCTGTCTCGACGTGTACGGGCGCACGGGCGACGGCGACGCTCTCGCCGCGGCGGTGCGGGCGACCGAGCTGATCGAGCCATAGGACCGGTCCGGCGCCTCAGGACGCCTCGCCCGTCTCCAGGGGCTCCAGGCCGGACCAGCCGGACGCCTCGATGGCGCGGAAGCCCGCGTTGATGATGGAGCGGGTGATGGCCACCGCGAGGGACGCGTCGCGGTCGGCGTAGGCCAGTAGCAGGCGTTCGTGGTCGTCCAGGGAGCGGGTGAGGCGGCCCGGGAGGGACAGGCTCAGGTGGCGCAGTTGGAGAGTGCGCAGGCCCAGCGAGCCCAGCATGCGCGTCAGCTGGCGGTTGCCGGCGATCTCGGCCTCGGCCTGGCGGAAGGCGACGTTGTGCCAGAAGTACGCGTCGACGTCGCCTCGCGCCGCGTCGGCGCGCAGGCGGGACTGGCAGTCGGTGAGGACGGCCAGGCCGGTGTCGTCGGCGTCCTGCACGATCAGCTCGCTGACCAGGCCCTGGAGGCTGGCGCGCACCTGGTAGATGTCGCGTACCTGGTCGAGGGTGACGAGGGCGACCCTCGGCCGCCTGCGGGCCGGGATCTCCACCAGGCTCTCCCGCTGGAGGGTCAGGAGCGCCTCGCGTACGGGGGTGCGGCTGCTGCCGTAGCGGCGCGCCAGGTCGACGGAGTTGAGGTCGGCGCCGGGCGCCAGCTCGCCGATGATGATCTGCTGCGCGATGTCCTCGACGATGTGGTCGACGAGGGAGGTGTTCGGCCTGCCCTCGCGCAGGAGCGCCGCGAGCATCCCCTCGCCGGCCCCCTCGATCCGGTGAACGTCTTCGGCGGTCATTCGGGTCCCTGGGGGGTGTCCTGTACGGAGGTGCCGTCCCGCAGCACCTCCAGCATCTGCCGGGCGGCCTTGGGATGATCGGCGTCGCGCAACCGTACCGCGGCGATCCTCCGGTGGGGTGCCGGTGAGTCGATCGGGACCGCGACCACGTCGGGGTGCCGGCCGATCAGCGACAGGCGGGGCACGGCGCTGATGCCGATGCCCGCGGCGACCAGCCCCTGGGCGGACTGGTAGTCCTCGGTGACGAAGCCGATATCGGGCTCGAACCCGGCCAGCCGGCACATCGTGACGAAGGCGTCGTCGTACGGCGGCCGGTGCGAGCGCACCACCCACGTCTCGCCGGACAGGTCGGGCAGCGCGACGTGGGACTCCCCGGCGAGGGGGTGGTCGGCGGGGAAGAGGGCGAACAGCGGGTCGTCGGCCAGGTGGATCCGCTCGATGTCGGCCGCGAACGTACGCGGGGCGAAGTCGTAGTCCCAGACCAGGCCGATGTGGACGGAGCCCTCACGCAGGCAGGTCGCGATGTCGCCGGCGTGCACCGACCGCAGCTCGACGCGTACGTCGGGGAAACGCTGCTGGTAGTCGCGGATCACATGCGGGATCAGGTCCGCGCCGGCGGTCGGGAACGCGGCGAGGCGTACGCACGCGTGGCGGGCGCTCAGGTCGCGCATCTCGCGTTCGATGTTCGCGATGGACCCGAGCAGGACCGTGCTGCGCTCGGCGAGCAGGCGCCCCGCCTCGGTGAGCTCCACACCGCGCGGCCCGCGGGTCATGAGGGACAGCCCGAGCTGGCGTTCGAGCAGCGCCATCTGCTGCGAGACCGCGGAGTGGGTCATGAACAGGGCCTCCGCGGCGGCCGTGAAGGATCCGTGCTCTGCCACCGCCGAGAAGATCTGGAGCCGCCGTACGTCCAGCACCGCGCGTACCTCCTCAGTCGGCCCCGTGCCCCATGTCACCCTGCCACGGCTTCGGCGCGACCTGGTGTACCCCGATCCGGGCCAGCGCCCGGCGCACGGTGTGGTCGACCACGTCCTCGATGGAGACGGGGAGGGTGTAGAACGCCGGGACGGGAGGCGCGATGATCGCGCCCGCCTCGGCCGCGGCGGTCAGGGTGCGCAGGTGCCCGAGGTGCAGCGGCGTCTCGCGTACGAGGAGGATCAGCGGCCGGCCCTCCTTCAGGCACACGTCGGCGGCGCGGCTGACCAGGTCGTCGGTGTAGCTGAGCGCGATGGCGCTCACGGTCTTGATCGAGCACGGCGCGACGATCATCCCGTCGACCGGGAAGGACCCCGAGGCGATGGCCGCGCCGATGTCCCCGGGGCGGTACGTCACGTCGGCGAGCCCCTGGACGTCGCCGAGGGAGAGCCCGCACTCGTGCCGCAGGGTCATGACCCCGGCGCGTGACACGACAAGGTGGGTCTCGGCGCCGGGCTGGTCGCGGAGGAGCGTGAGCGCGCGGACACCGTAGGCCGCGCCGCTGGCGCCCGTGATCGCCACGACGACCGTCTGCTTCTCACCCTCGCGCGGTGCCGTCACCAAGCCTCGTTTCGCCCGACTGCCCTGGTCAATCACATCACGCCGGTCCGAGGACCCGCCACAGCGGAGGTGTAAGGGCTGCTAACCGCGGCCCCCGGCAAACCGCGCTTGTGGCGCGCGACCCGGGTACTTAGCGTCGCTATCAGGAGAACCATCGGCGACCAGGAGGCGGACTCACCCAGTGGCCACACCGACCGAAGGCGTCATCGACGTGCACGCCCACGTGGTACCCCTCTCGCTCCTGGCGGAGCTGGAGACGGCGCCCGCGAGCGCCGGCGGGTTCGCCGCCGCGCGTACCGACGAGGGCTGGGTCGTCGACGTGCCCGGTACGGGCCCCACCCGCCCGATCCGCGGCCGGATGACCGAGATGGAACCGCGCCGCGCGTGGATGTCGAAGGTCGGCGTCACCGAGCAGGTGCTCTCGCCGTGGATGGACGTCCAGTCCGGCGGGATGCCCCCGGACCAGGCCAGAGACTGGGCGCGGCGGCTGAACGACGCGATGGCGGAGACGGCGGTGACGCTCGGCGGCGGTACGCGGATCCTGGCGTCGGTGGCGACCCGCGACGGGGACGCCGCGGCGGCCGACCTCGTGGCGGCCTGGGCCCGGCCCGAGACGGCCGGGGTCCTGCTGAACACCGACCCGCCGGACGGCCCGGCGCTGCACGACCCGGCCCTGGAGGCGTTCTGGGCGGCGGCCGAGGAGCACGGCGTCCCGATCATGCTGCACCCGCCGACCTGCGGCCCCTCGAACGAACTGCCCACGCTCGGCTCGATGGGCAACGTGCACGGCCGGCTCGTCGACAACACGCTCGCCGTCACGCGACTGATCCTGCACGGCCTGCTCGACCGCCATCCCGGCCTGACCATCGTGCTCGTGCACGGCGGCGGGTACCTGCCTTATCAGGCGGCGCGCCTCGACGGCGGGTACCGGACCCGCGAGACCTACTACGGCCCGCTGGACCGCGAGCTGCCCTCGGCGTACCTGCCCGAGCTGTACTACGACACGGCCGCCCTGTCCGGTGCGGCGATCGCCTTCCTCGCCGGTCTCGTCGGCGCCGGACGCGTCCTGCTCGGCAGCGACTTCCCCTTCGCGCTCGGCGACCCCGAACCGGTCCGCACCGTATTGGAGGCCGGGCTCGCGCCGCCGGCGGCCGAGGCGATCCTGCACGCGAACGCGACCGCACTGTTCCGGAGGTCCGCATGAACTCGATCCGATCGGTCGGCACGGCGCACGGGCCGGTCGCCGTACGCGTGCGGGGCGACGGTCCTCCCGTCGTCCTGCTGCACCCGCTCGCGCTGTCCGGCGAGGTGTGGGAGCCGCTCGCGGCGTCGCTCTCCGGCGAGTTCTCCGTGCACGCGATCGACCTGCGCGGGCACGGCGACAGCGCGTGGGACGGCCGGCCGTTCACCATCGAGGACATGGCGCTGGACCTCGCCCAGGTCCTGGACGCCCTCGGCCTGCCCGCCGTGGGCCTGCTCGGCCTGTCGATGGGCGGCAGCGTCGCGCTGACCTTCGCGGGCCTGTTCCCCGCGCGTGTGTCGTCGCTGGTGCTGGCCGACACGACGGCCTGGTACGGCGAGGAGGCGGCGACGGCTTGGGCGGAACGGGCGAAGAAGGCCCTCGACGTGCCGCGCGCCGACCAGCTTCCCTTCCAGGTCGACCGCTGGTTCTCGCCGTCGTTCCGCACGGAGGAGGTCGACCGGGTGTCGCGGATCTTCCTGCGGACGTCGAGCGCGGCGCACGCCGCCGCCTCGACCGCCATGGGCGAGCTGGACTCCCGTCATCTGCTGCCCGCGATCACCGCGCCCACGCTCGTCCTCGTCGGCGCGGACGACTACGCGACACCGCCCGCGATGGCCGAGGCGCTCGCCACCACGATCCCGGACGCCACGCTGAGCGTCCTGCCCGGCCTGCGGCACATGTCCCTCATGGAGCGGCCGTCGCTGGCCGGCGTCGTACGGGACCGGTTCCTGGCCGGTGGGGCCCGATGAAGCCCGGACGGTTCACCTACCACGCGCCGCGCGACCTCGACGAGGCGCTCGCGCTGCTGAAGGAGTTCGGCGACGAGGCGAAGGTGCTGGCCGGCGGCCAGAGCCTGATGCCGATGCTGAACTTCCGGCTCGCCCAGGTCGAGCACATCATCGACATCAACCGCGTCGGCGGAGGCCTGGACACCCCGCGGTTCGGCGCCGAGACGATCACGCTGCCGGCGCTCGTACGGCAGCGGACGGTCGAACGCTCCCCCGAGATCGCCGAGGCGCTGCCGCTGCTCACCGCCGCTCTCGGCCAGGTCGCGCACCCGCAGATCCGCAACCGCGGCACGGTGTGCGGCAGCCTCGCCCACGCCGACCCGGCCGCCGAGCTGCCGTGCGTGATGTCCGCGCTGGGCGCGCGGTTCACGATCGCCTCCGCCGACGGCGTCCGCACGCTCGACGCCGCGGACTTCTTCCTCTTCCACCTCACGACCGCCCTCGAACCCGAGGAACTCCTCGTCGAGGTGACCGTCGACCGGCTGCCGGCCGGGACGTACTCCTCGTTCCAGGAGTTCGCCACCCGGCACGGCGACTTCGCGCTGGCGGGCGCCGCCGCGGTGTGCGGGCTGGACGACGACGGCGTCGTCACCGGCTGCCGGATCACCGCCGCCGGCGTCGCCCCGACACCCCAGCGGATGAGCGCGGCCGAGAGCCTCGCCACCGGCAGCCAACTGGACGACACGGTCCTGCGGGAGATCGAGGCGGCGGCGCGCGAGGAGACCGACCCGACCAGTGACATCCACGCCAGCTCGACGTACCGCCGGCGCCTCACCGGCGTCCTGGTCCGGCGCGCGCTGGCCGACGTGAGAACGCAGCGGGAGGCGGCTCATGCCTGAACACCCCGATCTCGGTCACCGTCAACGGGACGCCGCGCGAGGAGGTGGTCGACGACCGTCTCACGCTCGCCGACTTCCTGCGCGAACGCCTGCGGCTGACCGGCACGCACCTGGGGTGTGAGCACGGCGTCTGCGGTGCCTGCACGGTGCTGCTGGACGGCGACGCGGTCCGCTCGTGCCTGATGCTGGCGGTCCAGAGCGACGGCGCCTCCATCGAGACGGTCGAGAGCCTGGCCCCGGACGGCGGGCTGAACCCGCTGCAGGAGGCGTTCAAACGCAACCACGCCCTGCAGTGCGGCTTCTGCACACCGGGGTTCCTGATGAGCGTCACGGCCGCGATGCGCGACGAGCCGATCCGCGACGAGGACCACGCGCGCGAGGTGCCTCAGCGGCAACATCTGCCGGTGCACGGGCTACACGGGGCTCGTGAAGGCCGTGCTGGAAGCCTCCTCGGAGGAGACGTCATGACCATGATCGGCTCCCGGGTGCTCCGGCGCGAGGACGAACGGCTCCTGACCGGGCGCGGGCGGTACCTCGACGACCTGGACCTGCCCGACGCGCTCGCGGCGGCGTTCCTGCGGTCGCCGTACGCGCACGCCCGCATCACCGGCATCGACGCGAGCGAGGCGCGCGCCCTGCCCGGCGTGGTCGCCGTCTACACCGGCGCCGACCTGCCCGAGATCCAAAAGCCCCTCGCGCCCAAGGTGCTCCACCCGAAGCTGAAGGACTTCCCCCGGCTGCCGATGCCGGACGGTGAGGTGCACTACGTCGGCGAGCCCGTGGCCGTGGTGATCGCCGACTCCCGGTACATCGCCGAGGACGCCCTGGAGCTCATCGACGTCGACTACGACGAGCTCCCCGCGATCGCCTCGACGGCCGCCGCGCTCGCGCCCGGCGCGCCGATGGCGCACACCGGCGCCGACGACAACGTGGCCGTGCACCTCCTCCAGAAGGCGGGTGACCCGGACGAAGCCCTGCGTACGGCGCCGAACCGCCTCTCCGAGGAGTTCTACGTCATGCGCGGCGGCGGCCACTCGATGGAGACACGCGCCATCGCCGCCCGCTGGGAACCCGCGACGGGACAGCTGACGATCTGGGACAACACCCAGTCGCCGCACTACGCCCGCCAGCAGCTCTCCACGATCTATGAGATGGCCGAGGACGACATCCGCGTCATCGCACCCGCCGACGTCGGCGGCGGATTCGGGCCGAAGGCGCAGTTCTACGGCGAAGAGGTCGTCATCCCCTGGGTGGCGCGGCTGCTGCGGCGCCCGGTCAAGTGGATCGAGGACCGCCAGGAGAACTTCATCAGCGCGATGATGGAGCGTTCGCAGACGCACCGCATCGAGATCGGCTTCGACGACGACGGCATGCTCCTCGCCGTCAGGGACGTCATCGAGCACGACCAGGGCGCGTACTGCGCCGGCCTCCAGGTGCCGTCGATCACCACGAGCACGGTCCCCGGGCCGTACAAGATCCCTAACATTCACATCGAGCTGCGTGCCTGCTACACCAACATGGTCCCGACCTCGTCCGTACGCGGCGCGGGCCGCCCGCAGGCCGTGTACGCGATGGAACGCATGGTCGACCGGATCGCCGAGCACCTCGGCCTGGACCCCGCCGAGGTGCGCCGCCGCAACCTGATCCCGGCGGACGCGTTCCCGTACAAGGTCGGCATCATGTTCCGCGACGGCAGCCCGCTGACGTACGACAGCGGCGACTTCCCGGCGCTGCTGTCGGGGACGCTGGAACGCCTCGGGTACGAGTCCGCGCGCGCCACGCAGGCGTCCCTGCGGTCTCAGGGGCGGTACGTCGGCATCGGGCTGGCCATGTACGTCGAGGGGTGCGGGCTCGGGCCGTACGAGGGCGCGAAGGTGCGGCTCACCAACAAGGGCCGGATCCTCGTGACGATGGCCGCCGCCGGGCAGGGCCAGGGGTACGAGACCGTCTACGCGCAGATCGCCTCGGACGCCCTCGGCCTGGACATGTCCTACATCGACATCGGCACCGGCGACACGGGCAAGATCCCGTTCGGGCAGGGGACGTTCGCCTCCCGGATCACGGCGACCGCCGGGCCCGCCGTACTCGACGCCGCCCGCCAGATGCGCGAACGCCTGGTCGAGACCGTGGCCACACTGCTCGGCGGAGACCCCTCGGAAATCACCTTCATCAAGGACCTCGCCTGCCTGAACGGTGACACTGAGAAGTCGTTGTCCCTGCTCGACATTGCCAGGGTCGCCAATATCGGCAAGCATGGAATCACCCTGCCCAAGGGCATCAAGGCCGGCCTGGAGACATCCAGCTACTTCTCGCCGGAAAGGGCCGCCTACGCCAGCGGCGCGCACGCCGCGCTGGTCGAGGTCGACCCTGAGACGGGAGGCGTGAGCATCCTGCGTTACGTCATCGGCCACGACTGCGGAAACGTGATCAATCCGCTGCTCGTGGACGGCCAGGTCCTGGGCGGTTTCGCGCACGGAATCGGCAACGCGATGTACGAAGAGGCCGTCTACGACGCGGCCGGGCAGCCACAGGCCGCCAGCTACCTGGACTACTCGCTGGTCTCGGCGGCCGAGGTCCCCACGGCCGAGCTGTTCCACCTGCACACCCCGAGCCCGCTGAACCCTCTCGGCGCCAAAGGCGCAGGCGAGGGCGGCACGATCCCGGCCCCCGCGGCCATCGCGAACGCCGTCGAGGACGCCCTGCGGCCGTTCCACGCGCGAGTGAACCGGGCTCCCGTCACACCCGCGAGAATCATCGACGCGATCTACGGTGAGCCTCAACCCACTCCGGAAGAAGGACCCTGATGCTCATCGAGAACTCATTCGACGTGAACGCGGACCCGGATCGGGTGTTCGAGTTCCTGCGCAACCCGCACAACGTCGCCACGTGCTTCCCCGGAGCCGAGCTGACCGAGGACCTCGGCGATGACACGTACAAGGGCAAAGTAAAGATCAAACTGGGCCCGGTGACGGCGGCGTTCGCCGGAACCGCCAAAATCACCGAACTGGACGAGAAGTCACGGGTGGCGGTACTACTGGCCGAGGGCAAGGACTCCCGAGGATCGGGCACCGCCAAGGCGACCGCGACCATGCGCGTGGAGGCCACGGAGACGGGCTCCAACGTCCTGCTCCAGACGGACCTGACTATTTCGGGCAAACTCGCCCAGTTCGGCCGAGGCATCATGGCGGACGTGAGCGGCCGGATGGTAGGCGACCTGGCCAAACGAGTCCGAGAGCGCATCGAGTCGGACGAACCCGCCCCCGCTGCCGAGACGTCCACCACCCCAAGCCCCACGCCTGCCGCGCCGGACACATCCACCGCGCCGCCTGCCGCCGCCACTTCCGCACCCGGCAAACCCGCCACGCCGGACGAGGCGCCCACCGCCACGCCTGCCGCCGCCACCGCCGCGCCCGACAAATCCGCCGTAGCGAATAAGGCGCCCGCCGCGACGCCTGCCGCCGCCGTACCGGGCGCGCCCGCCAAGCCGGACACGGCCACCCCCACCCCGGAACCGGCACCCGGCGCCGTGTCACCCACCACCGCGCTGGACACGGCCGCGTCGGACACCGGCACGTCGGACACGGCCGCGTCGAGCGCGGCCGACAGGTCGGACGCTCCGGACGTGGCAGCCGCTTCCACCTCGGGAACGCCCGCGCCGGACATCGGCGACAAGCCCGCCGCCGAGGCCGCCGCGACCCCGGCCGCCGCTCCGGAGACCGCCACCGCCGCGGCCGAGACGGAGACGACGGGCACACCCGCAGCCGAGACCCCGCCGACCGCGGCACCGGAGATCGTGCGGCCCGAGGCGACCAGCACGACACCGGAGGCCGCCTCCACCGCGACACCGGCCGCTCCGACGTCCGAAAGCACCACCCCGTCCGCCACTCCGGCGGCACCGAAGGCGGCCGCCAGGCCCGCCGCGACCACCTCGGACGAGCCCGCCGGGGCGATCAAGGCGTCGACGCTGATCAAGGTCATGATCGTGGGCATCTTCAAGCGCATGTGGGCCCGGCTGCGCGGACGCAAGACCGACGCCTGACCACAAGATCCCCGAAGCCACCGCCGCACCCGCGTGACTCACGCCCGGCCTGCCGGACTTACCGGCCGCGTCCCGGCACGGTCCCGCGCGGCGTGGCGATAAGTGCACGTTCCACACAGGTCACTCTCGCCACGCGGAGCACGTCCGTCGCGCGGGGCGCGGGGCGCGTATATGTCGCGTCCATGCCGGGGTGGGGCCCGGCGTGTGAGGTGGGCGGGTGTCGACCGGCCGCTGGTCAGGCCAGGGTTATCGGCTCCTGGAGTTCGGTCGTCCAGGTTTCCGGGTCGGGGCCTGTGGCGTAGTCGAGGTACAGCTCGCGGGCGTAGCCGGTGCTTCGGTGGCCGTGGGTGTCGATCCAGCGGGCCAGGGACTGGGCGGTGGGCATGACGCTGTCCATGCTGCCGTGGTGGACGACCGTCGCCGCCGACGGGATCTCGGGGAGGTCGACGATCGTCAGATCCTTCCCGTCCCCCGTGACCGGGATCGCGGCGTGGACGACGATCGTGCCGTCGCCCTCGCCCGTGTCCTCGTAGTAGGCGATGCCCGGGCCGGACGGGGTGAGGCCGGATCTCGTCAGGTGGGACATCAGTTCCGGGTACAGCGGACCTATCACCGGGCCGATGTCCTCCGGGGCGTAGCTCGCGGCCACGGCGGTCAGTTCCGCCACCCGTACCGGCGGGATGCGTTTGATCATTACCTCGGCCGACAGTTCGCTTCCGATGGAGTTCAGCCTCGCCTCCACGCCGGCCAGGCGCGCGGTGTCGGCCTCGATCACGGCGGCCAGCTCGGCTCTCCGTAGCCTCAGCATGCCGCGTAGCTCCTCCACGCCGACCCGCTCGTCCAGGATCGTCTGGACCTGCTGGAGGGTGAAGCCCAGGTCCTTCAGGGCGATGATGCGGTTCAGCCGGGACAGCTGGGCCGCGTCGTAGTACCGGTAGCCGGTGGCGGGTTCGACCCGGGCGGGGTGCAGCAGGCCGATCGCGTCGTAGTGGCGCAGCATGCGTACGGACACGCGGCCGTGACGGGCGAAGTCCCCGATTCCGAACATTCAGAACAACCGGACGTCGCGTTCGAAGCGGTGGCTGCGGACAGTGGCGGGTACGCGCAGGCCGTCCCGCTCGTACAAACGGCGCATTTCCTCTGGCGTGCCTCCCACAACGGCCTCGGCGACCTCGTCCAGAAGGCCGTACGCCTCATCCGAGGAGGGGGACGAGGGCATCACCCCCCAGACGTCCCACGGCAGCAGCTCGACCTTGTGCAGCGCCGCCAGGTCGCGTACGACATTGCCCGCGATGAACCAGAGGCCGTGCATGTCCTGGATGCCGTAACGCGACGGGTCGTCCTCGCCGGACCGGCACCGCTGCCAGGCCTCCGCGCCGGACAGGAACCTGCCCTCGGGCATCTCCAGCGGAGAGAAGTCGACGCCGAGCATCTCGGTGAACACCTCGTCGATCTGCGGGTCCGTACGGATCCAGCGGCCGTCGCGATAACGCTCCACGATCCAATGGTCCACCCACCCCTCACCGAAATAGTCCGCGAACCCGGCACGCGCGCGGGCCGGAATGCCCGCCCGGCGGAGCAGCGCGCACGTGAGGACCGTGAACTGGCGGCAGTTCCCGATCATCCGACGCTCAGGCGGCCGGATCTCGGCCAGCGGCCGCGCGTCGAGGCGCGCGATCCCGGCGACGATGTCGCGCGCCGCCCTGGTCTCGACCTCCGACGTACGCCCGGCGGCGTCCCGCACGCCGTACGTCGACGCCGCGAACTCGTGGACGATCAACCCCATGGCGACCCCGCACAGCCCTTCGGCGTCCGAAGGCAGCCCGTCCATCAGCCGCGTGTCCGGGGGAAGCTCGGTCATCACCCCGGGGGAAGCGTGGAAAGACATCTCAGATCCTCCTCGAAACGACGTTCACCCCAGGTCTAGGCCCTCACACCGTGTCAGAGTCCAGCAGCGCGAGCACCCGTACGGCCTGATGTCCTGCCAGGTCGGGCGGCAGCGCGCACAGCCAGAAAAGCGCGAGAAGCCGCCGGCAGCCGAGCAGCCGGGCGGACTCCGCCGCCGAAAGGTCGAACCGGGACAGCAGGGTCGACGCGCCGACCGCGCCGTCTCTCCAGAGCGACACGTGCTCGGCCACCTCGGCGAGCTCGTACGCCCGGTCGCTCCGGCCGGAGAACTCGAAGTCGACGAGCCGGACGCGTGAGCCGTCCCAGAGGTGGTTCGCGAGTTTGCCGTCGCCGGTGCCGAAGACCGGGGGCGGGTCGGCGGCGGCCAGCCGGTCCGGGTCCGTGGTGGCGAGCCAGCGGGTGCCCGCCTCGAAGGCCGCCATCGTCAGCGGGGAACGAGGCCGCGTCGCGCACCGCGAGCGCATGAGATCGACCATCTCGGACGGGTGCCCGGCGCGCGGCGGCAGCTCCGCGAGCCGCGCCGCCGGGACCGCCTCCTGCGAAGCGGTGATCGCGTCGGCCATCGCGTCGAGGACCCCGCCCGGCACGGGCGCCGTCAGCGGTACGCCCGCGACGAGGGACATGACCACGGCCGGCGGGTCGGCGTCCAGGCAGACGCTCAGTGGCCGGGGCGCCAGGCCCGGGGCGTACGTGTCGAGGAGGTTCAGTGCGCGCCACTCGCGTTCGGACCCGTCGCGGACGCGGTAGCGCTTGGTGACGACGTCGCCCTCGATGTGGATCTCGTTGGGCATCAGCGGGTCCGGGCGCGGAAGGCGGCGGTCTTCACGCGGTTCTGGCAGGCCGTGGAGCAGAAGCGGCGGGTGCCGTTGCGGGAGACGTCCACGTGGACGCGGTCGCAGTGCGGAGCGGTGCACACGCCGAGGCGGTCGTGGAACTCGCCGCCCAGGACGACGGCCAGGCCGGTGGCGCAGCCGGCGATCCACTCGGTGGCGATGCTCTCGTCGACGCCGTGAAAGTGCAGGTGCCAGGGTTCGCCGTCGTGGCGGCTGAGGAGCGGCCGGGCCCTGGTCTCCTCCAGGATGCGGTTCACCTGGTGTGCGGCGGTGTCGGTCTCGCCCGCCGCGACGGCCTCGAAGACGGCGCGCAGCTCGCCCGCGGCCCCGGTGAGGCTCGCGATGTCGGGTTCGCCGAGGTCGCCGGCGCCGATCTCGACCAGGGCGGCATGCCGCGCCTCGCCCGAGGGCGGGACGTACGGGCGGCCGCGCCGCTCTCCCGGCGTGAGGGTGTTCACCAAGGCCACGGTGAAGCCCACCACGAAATCCGTGTGACTGTTGAAATTCACTTGACCAGTTACGCCTTCGGAATCTACGTTGTGACTGTCGAAAGTTTAGACGACAGTTACAGGAGGCACCTAGTGCTCACGACGACGGCGGCGCGAACCTGGATCTCCCGCTGGGACCAGCAACAGGAGGGCTACCTCCCGTACCGCGAAGAACGCTTCACCGCGCTGATCGATGCCGTCGAGGCCGCGGCCGGTCGCCCCGACCCGCTCGTCCTCGACCTCGGGGCCGGCCCCGGATCACTGTCCACCCGCCTCCTCGACCGCCTCCCCGACGCCACCGTCGTCGCGATCGACACCGACCCGCTCCTGCTCGCCCTCGGCCGCGGCGCGCACGCGGACCGTATGGGACTCAGCTTCACCTCCCTCGACCTGCGGACGCCCGGCTGGGCGGCCTCGCTGGACCTCGGCCGCCCGGCCGACGCGGCCGTCAGCACCACCGCCCTGCACTGGCTGCCCGAGGACGCCCTGCGGTCCGCGTACGCCGAGCTCGCCTCGGTGCTCCGCCCCGGCGGCGTGTTCCTGAACGGCGACCACCTCAACGCCGGCGAGCCCGGCCTGTCCCGCCTCGAACGCGCGCTGGCCGACCGCGCCGCGCAGCGGAGGTTCGGCGACGCGCCGCCGGAGGACTGGCGCCAGTGGTGGGACGCGGTCGCCGCCGACCCCGCCCTGTCCGCCCTCGCGACGGAGCGCGCCAACGGCGCCGGCCATCACGGCTCGGAGTCGGCCCATCTCGCCACGCACACCGCCGCCCTGCGCGACGCCGGGTTCACCGAGGTCGGCACCCTGTGGCAGCACGGCAACGATCGGCTCCTCTGCGCGATCCGGGGGGCTTGACACCGGCTTCCGGGCACTGAACGATCTCGGTCACGCGACAACGGAGGGGGCGCGGATCCTGGACGGCGACGGCCAGGTCACGGCGAGCACGGTCACGCGGTACACACGGCGTTCGATCCAGCGCCTCCCCCTGAGGGAGCATCGTGCCCGAATCCGACACCATCCGCCTGGCGGTGCACGACTTCGGCGGCTCCGGGACCCCCGTTCTTCTCCTGCACGGCGCGGGGGCGAACCTGACCGTCATGAAGCCCTTCGGGCAGGCGCTGGCGTCGCGGTTCCGCGTCGTCACGCTCGACCTGCGCGGGCACGGCCGTTCGGAGGACGGGCCGTGGGACTGGTCCGCCGTCCTCGACGACCTGGAGGAGACCTGTGAGCGGCTCGGGCTGTACCGGCCGGCCGTCGTGGGGTGGTCGCTCGGCGGCATGATCGCCGCGATGTGGGCCGAGCGGCATCCCGAGTGCCCGGCCGCGGTGAGCATCGACGGGACGCCGCCGCCCGTACGGCCGGACCAGTGCGCCGGGCTCGACGCCGCCCGCGCGAGGGCCGAGCTCGTACGGCTCCACGCCGCCTTCTCGGCCATGAGCACGGGCCGGACCGAGCCGCTGGCACCCGAGGCCCTCGACGCGATGATCGAGTCGCACCGCGCGATGGCCCGCCGGAACGGCGGGTCGGAGGACATCGCGGTCGAGGGCCTCCTGCGCAACCTGCGCACGCGCGACGGCCGTACGTGGCTGCGGCCCTCGCCCGGCACGCTCGACGAGCTGCGGCAGGCGATGGCGGAACTCGACGTCATCCCGGTCTACACGCGGGCCAGATGCCCGCTCCTGATCGTCCTCGCGACCCGCGACCTGCCGGAACAGCAGCCGTTCTATGACCTGTACGCGGCCTACCGGCGCGGCTTCGAGGAACGGCTCGCCCAGGCCACCGAGGACAACCCCGGCCTCCGCGTCGCACACGTCGAGGGCTCCGGCCACGCGATGGTCACCGAGAGTCCCGCCGAACTGGCCCGGCTGATCGTGGACTTCGTCGGCTGATCAGGCCGGCATTGAAACGCGGCCCTTGACGGTATTTGACAGAACGTGTTCAGCGCCCGGCCGACGACGCCTCACGGCGCAGATCCTCGACCGCGAAGTGCGCGGCGAGCAGGGCATTGACCTCCTGCGCCTGGTCGGCCAGATAGAAATGGCCGCCGGGATAGGTACGGAGCGTGAAGGTCCCGGTGGTGTGATGCTTCCAGGCCTCGGCTTCGGCGACCGTCGTCTTGGGGTCGCTCTCCCCCGTCAGGGCGGTGATCGGGCAGGCGACCGTGGCGTCGGGCGCGCAGCGGTACGTCTCGGTGGCCTTGTAGTCGGCGCGCAGCGCGGGCAGGGCGGCGCGCATCAGGTCCTCGTCGTTGAGGATGATCGCGGCGGTCCCGCCTCCACGGCGCAGCTCGTCCATGATGCCCGCGTCGTCGCGGAGGTGGATGGCCTCGTTCCGGTACGTCGACGGCCCGCGACGGCCGGAGGCGAACAGGTGGACCGGGCCCCGGCCGTCGGCCTCGAAGCGCCGTGCCAGCTCGAAGCCCAGGACCGCGCCCATGCTGTGGCCGAACAGGGTCAGCGGCAGCGGCGACTCACGCGACAGGATGCCGTGCAGCCGGTCGGCCAGCTCCGCCATGTCGGCGATGGGGCGTTCGGCGTGGCGCTCCTGGCGGCCCGGGTACTGGACCGCGACGACGTCGACGCTCGGATCCAGCGCCAGCGCCGTGGGACGGAAGTAGGGCGCCGAGCCGCCGGCGTACGGCAGGCACACGAGCCGTGCGGCCGGATTCTCGGCCGCGCGGTAGCGACGGCACCAGAGATTGTCATCAGAAGAAAGCTGCGGCATGCCGCTCCCCCAAGGAGAAATGAAGGGCCGCGCGGGAAAGATACCGGCGGTACCATAGCGTTCGGCGCGCACGCCGCCAACTGCCACCATTCCACAGTTGAACAGCGTCCACCGCACACCGTCCGCGACGGTTGCACCCCCCGGTAGGCGAGGTTACTGTTCAGCGAACCAATAGCCTAAATCAGCATTCGACAATTGTGACAACATTGGGGTGTTGCGGCGTGGGGTACAAATTCTCACTCGTTCTGAGCCGGGAGATCACTGACGGCGAATCGGCCACCTTGAAGGAGGCCGGTTGCAAGGAGGCCACCTTCGGCGCCGACACTCTGCCGACCAACGCCGGTGTCCCGGTGACCCGGGTCGAGTTCGACGACACGGTGTCCCCGACTCTCGCCGAGGCGATCGAGTCGGCCCTGCAGGCGGTGAAGACCCTGCCGGACCTCTCCGTGCCCGGGCTGACCGTCCCGGCGCAGCCCGCCGAGCCGGTGGCCGAAGCGGAGGTCGAGGCAGAGGCCGAGGCCGCACCGAAGGCGAAGGCCAAGAGCAGGTCCAAGGCGAAGGCCAAGGCCGAGTCCTGACGGCACGCGAGCGGCGGCACCGCGAAAAGCGGTTCGCCGCCGCGCTCCGGCCGTCCGACCGAGCCCGTACGCGAGAACGCGGCGGCACATGAGAAATGTGCCGCCGCGTTTTCGCGTGCTCCCGGCCCCGTAGGACCGGGAGCACGCCCCCTACAGGCCCAGCTCCCGGTCGATGAGGTCGAACATCTCGTCGTCGGTGGCCTTCTCCAGTTCCTGACGGCTCGACGCGTTGTGCGCGGTACCGCTGCGGAGGTCCTGGACGATGCCTTCCAGGCGGGTGATCAGCTTGGACCTGCCGTCGCCCGAGGGGTCCACGACGGCCAGCAGGGACTCCAGCCGGTCGAGGGTCTCCAGTGCGGGCGCCTCGTCCGCGACGCTCCCGACGACGGTCGATCGCAGGTACTCCGCGAGGTCACCGGACGTGGGGTAGTCGAAGATCATGGTCGCCGGCAGCTGGAGGCCCGTGCTGGCGTTCAGCCGGTTCCGCAGCTCCAGGGCGGTCAGGGACGTGAAACCGAGCTCGCGGAACGTACGGCGGGCGTCGATGGCGTCCGGGCTCGGCAACCCCAGGACCAGAGCGGTCTGCGACCGCAGGATCTCCAGCAGCGCCTCCCCCTGGTCCTCGGTGCTCAGCACGGCCAGCCGTGCCGCCAGGTCCTGCTGCGTCGCCGCCGACCCGGCCGTGCGCCGCCCGCCGGGGCGGTGCACCAGACGGGACAACAGCGGCGACGGCTCGTCGGTGGAACGCGACAGGCCGGCCAGGTCGAGGCGTACGGTCGCGGTCAGCGCCCGGTCGGTGTGGAGCAGCCGGTCCAGAAGGGCGAGGCCGTCGGCGGCGGACAGCGGGCGAAGGCCCTGCCGGGCCATCCGCTCCCAGTCGCCGCGGTCCAGTTCGGCGGTCATGCCCGTCACGTTGTCGAGGCGCCACGGGCCCCACGCGATCGACGCCGCCGGCAGACCTTCGTACCGCCGGTACGCCGCCAGCCCGTCGAGGAACGTGTTCGCCGCGGCGTAGCTGCCCTGGCCGCCTCCGCCCATGATCCCGGCGACCGAGGAGAAGAGCACGAAGGAGTCCAGCTCGAGTCCGGCGGTCAGCGCGTGGAGGTTCCACGCGCCGTCGATCTTCGGACGCAGCACCGCCTCCGCCCGCTCGGGGCTCAGGGCCGTGAGGACCGCGTCGTCCAGGACGCCGGCGGTGTGCACGACGCCGCGCAGCCGTACCTCGGCCCTGGACAGGCCTTCCAGGACCCCGGCGAGCTCGTTCCGCTCGGCGACGTCACACGCCACCACCCGTACCGAGGCGCCGCGCCCGGCCAGGCCGGCGGCCAGCCCGGCGACCCCGGCGGCCATCGGCCCTCTCCGTGAGGTCAGCACCAGGTCCCGCGCGCCGCCGTCGGCCATGTGGCCGGCCACCAGGGCGCCCAGCGCACCGGTCGCGCCGGTGATCAGCACCGCGTCCGGTACGGCGTTCCCGGCCTCCGGCACGCCGTCTTCGGGCCGTGCGAGCCTCGGCACGCGTACCTCGCCGGCGCGGATCGCCACTTCCGGCTCGCCCGCTCCGGCCGCGACGGCCACCAGGTCTCCGGCCTTGGACAGGTCGTCGACGTCCACGGCCACCAGCCGCCCCGGATTCTCCGAGATCGCCACCCGGAGCAGGCCCCACACACCGGCCGACTCCGGACGCACCGCCGCCTCCGGGCCCGCGTCGGTCGCGCATTCGGTCACGATGACGAGGCGTGAGGCCGCGAACGGCTCCTCGGCCAGCCAGGTCTGCAGGATCTGCAGCATTCGCAGCACGGCGCCGCGCGCGGTGTCGGCGCGATCGATGAGAGACGAGCCCACGGCGGCCCCGGCCGTCAGGCCGCCGACCGCACCGGTCACGCCGCCGATCACCTGCTCGGCGACGCGTTCGATCTTCCTGCCCCGCTCATCCTCACGCGAGGTCCCGATGAACGCGTCGGCGACGCCGGTCACCGCTCCCGCGACCGCGCCGACGACGGCGCCGGTGATCGTGGCCGCTCTCTCGGCGCGTGACGGCTGGCAGCCGACGACGACGGTGTGCGGCACCGGGGCGCCCTTGCCCACGGCCGTGATGAGGTCGTGCAGGTCCGAGTAGCGCGTCGCGCCCTGCGGCCCCAGCCTGTCGTCCGATCCGAGCACCGCCCAGCCGGAGGTGTTCGTACGGTCCTCCTTCACCGGGACCGGCTGCCACTCCACGGCGAACAGGGACTGGCGGGCGAGTACCGCGGTCGGGTCCAGCGCCGCGGCGGACAGGTCCCGCAGCGAGAGCGAGCCGACCGACGCGATCAGGCCGCCGGTGGCGTCGGCCAGGGTCATCGACACGCCGGCGCCGGCCGGGGTGATCCGCACCCGCGCCGAAACGGCGTCCACGGCGTGCACCGCGACGTCCGTCCACACGAACGGCACCTGTACGCCGCCGCTCGCGTTCCGCGCGTCGATGATCTGCACGGCCGAGTCGAGCAGCGCCGGGTGCACGCCGAAGCCGCTCGAACCGGTTCCCTCCGGCAGGGCGACCTCCGCGAAGAGCTCCTGGTCCCGCACCCACCCGGCGCGTACGCCGCGCAGCTCCAGGTCCAGCGGCTCGGCGCCGACCGGCGGCCACTGCGTCAGTCCCACGTCACCCGAGGCCGATCCGGCCTCCGGCTCCAGCGTCCCGAACGCGTGCCGGGTCCACGCCGTGTCACCGTCGTCGGAGCACGCGTAGATCCCCAGCTCGCGGCGGCCGTCCTCGTCCGGCGCGCTCACCGACACCTGCACGCGCACGCCGCCGGTCTCCGGCACCACCAGCGGCGCCTCGTGCACCAGCTCACCGACGCGTCCCGCCCCCACCTCGTCGGCGGCGCGTACGGCCATCTCCAGGAGCGCCGCGCCGGGCACCACCACGACGTCCATGACGGTGAAGTCGCGCAGCCAGGAGTGCGTCCGCAGGGACAGCCGGCAGGTCAGCACCATTCCCCCGGTCTCGGGGAGGTCCACGGCGGCGCCGATCAGGGGATGGTCGGCCGGGGACAGGCCCAGGCCGGCCGCGTCGGCACCGCCGCCGGCCGGGCCGGTCCAGTAGTGCCGCCGCTGGAACGCATAGGTCGGCAGGTCGACCGGCTCGGCCTCGCTGCCGGTGTACATGCCCGGCCAGTCCACCGCGACGCCGCGCGTCCACAGGGCCGCCACCGTGAGGAGCAGCGCTCCGGCCTCGGGGCGATCGCGGCGCAGCACCGGCAGCCACACCTCGTCGGGCTTCCGTGCCACGATCGGCGTCAGCGCCGCGTCCGGGCCGACCTCCACGAAGGTGTACGTCCCGGCGGCGCGGAAGCCCTCCACGGCGTCGGCGAACCGGACGGCCTCGCGCACGTGACGCACCCAGTACGCGGGTTCGAGCACCTCGTCGGCGACGACGGCGCCGGTCAGCCCGGACACCATCGTGAGCCGCGGCCGGTTGTACGTCACGGACGCGGCGACCTTCTCGAAGTCACCGAGCATGGGATCCATGAGCGGGGAGTGGAAGGCGTGCGAGACGCTCAGGCGCTTGGTCCTGACCTCCAGCTCGGTCAGGCGCTTCACGACCTGGTCGACGGCCTGCCCGGAACCGGAGACCACCACCGAGTCGGCCGCGTTCACCGCCGCGATCCCGACCGGCAGGTCACCGCACCCGGCCAGCGCCTCCAACACGATCGACTCGGGAGCGTTGACGGCCGCCATCGCGCCACCGGCCGGCAGCGCCTGCATCAACCGGCCCCGCGCCGCCACCACGCGCGCCGCGTCCTCCAGCGACCACACCCCGGCCAGGTACGCCGCGGTCAGCTCGCCGATCGAGTGCCCGCCGACGGCCTTGGGCCGCACGCCCCAGGAGGCCAGCAGTTCGCAGAGGGCCACCTCGATGGCGAACAGCCCCGACTGCGCCCACACGGTCTGGTTCACGAGCTCGGCGTCGTCGCCGTGGACGACCTCCGACACGGGCCGGTCCAGGTGCTTGTCCAGCTCAGCGCACACCTCGTCGAAGGCGCGGGCGAACACCGGGTACGCCGCGTACAGCTCACGGCCCATTCCCAGCCGCTGCGAGCCCTGGCCGCTGAACACGAACGCGACGTCACCGCCGGCGCCGGTCTGTCCCGAGGCCACGTTCGCGGCCTCACTCCCGCGGGCCAGAGCGGCCAGGCCCGCCAGCAGCTCGGCGCGATCGGCGCCGACGACCACCGCACGCTGCTCCAGAGCGGCTCGCGTCGACGCGAGCGACCAGCCGACATCGGCCGCGCCCACCTCCGGCGACGCCTCGACGAACTCGGCCAGGCGTCCGGCCTGCCCCGCCAGCCCCTCGGCCCCGCGCGCGGACACCGGCCACGCCACCACCGGCAACCCGCCGAACTCGCCCTCGGGAGCCCGGCCGACGGCCTCGGCGTCCGGCGGCTGCTCGATGATCAGGTGGACGTTCGTCCCGCTGATCCCGAACGACGACACCGCCGCACGGCGCACCCGCCCCGTGACCGGCCACGGCGTCGCCTCCGACGCCAGGACCACCCCGCAGCCGGACCAGTCGACGGCCGACGTCGAACGCTCCGCGTGCAAGGTCGCCGGCACCGTTCCACGCCGCATCGCCTCGACGATCTTCACGACGCCCGCCACGCCCGCGGCCGCCATCGTGTGACCGATGTTCGACTTCACCGACCCCAGCACCAGGGGCCGGTCCGCGGGACGGTCCTTCGCGTACGTGGCCATCAGCGCCTGGACCTCGATGGGGTCCCCGAGCCGGGTCCCCGTCCCGTGTCCCTCCACGACGTCGACCTCGGACGGCGACAGACCCGCGTCCGCGAGCGCGGCCCGGATCACGCGCTGCTGCGCCGTGCCGGACGGCGCGGTCAGGCCGTTCGACGCGCCGTCCTGGTTCATCGCGCTGCCGCGCACCGTCGCCAGCACCCGGTGGCCGTTGCGCCGCGCGTCCGACAACCGCTCCATCACCAGAACACCGGCGCCCTCGCCCCATCCGGTGCCGTCGGCGTCGTCGGAGTACGCCTTGGACCGGCCGTCCGCGGCCAGACCTCCGGTCCACGCGAAGTCGACGAAGATGCCCGGATTCGCGTGCACCGTCACGCCGCTGACCAGCGCCAGCGTCGACTCACCCGCGCGCAGCGAACGGCACGCCAGGTGCATGGCGACCAGCGACGACGAACAGGCCGTATCCAGTGTGACCGCCGGGCCCTCCAGGCCCAGCGTGTACGCCACGCGTCCCGTCACGACGCTTCCCGCGCCGCCGGTCAGGAGGTATCCCCGCAGGGCGTCGTGCTCCGGCATGGCCCCGGGAGTGCCGCTGGCGTATCCGACGGCGAAGCAGCCGGTGAACACGCCGGTGCGGGAGCCGCGCAGCGACAGCGGGTCGATCCCGGCCCGTTCCAGGGCCTCCCACGTCACCTCGAGCAGCAACCGCTGCTGCGGGTCGATGCCCAGCGCCTCGCGCGGGCCGATGCCGAAGAAGTCGGCGTCGAACTCGGCGGCGTCGTGGACGAAGCCGCCGACGGCCGCGAACGTGTCGCCCTCCGGGTCGGGGCCCGCCAGCGCGTCGACGTCCCAGCCGCGGTCGGCCGGGAAGGGCGTGATCGCGTCCGTCCCGGCGGCGAGCATGTCCCACAGGCGGTCCGGTGAATCGGCGTCTCCGGGGTAGCGGCAGCCCATCCCGACGATGGCGATGGGCTCCTGCTGCTGCTCCTCCATCCGGCGCAGCCGGTCCTTGGTCTGGGTCAGCTCGCCGGTGACCCGCTTGAGGTACTCACGGAGTTTGTCCTCGGTGGTCATTGGCGGATACCTTCCTCGATCACTTTGGGGGCGGTTGGGACGATCGCGGTGCGATCAGATTCCGAGCTGTTTGTCGATGAAGTCGAACATGTCGTCGTCGCTGGCCGAGTCGAGGTCACCGGCGACCGGCTCGTCCGAGGCGCCGGCACCGGAGACCCGGGCCAGGAGCGCGCGCAGCCGGCTTTCGAGGCGGAGCCGCGCGGCCTCGTCCTCGACCATCAGCTCCAGCGTCGCCTCCACCTTCTCCAGCTCGGAGAAGGCCGTCAGCGCGGGCGCCTCCTCCGCGACCGGCGCGCCCAGGAGTTCCTGGGCGATACGGGCGGAGAGGGCATCGGGCGTCGGATGGTCGAAGATCATCGTGGCCGACAGCTGGAGACCGGTCAGGGTGTTCAGGCGGTTGCGCAGTTCGACGGCGGTCAGGGAGTCGAAGCCGTGGTCGCGGAACGACCGGTGGGCGTCGATGGCCTGCGGGCTGGTGATCCCCAGGACCAGTGCGGTCTGCGTCTTCAGGATGTCCAGCAGCGCCTGGTTCTGCTCCTCCGGTGCCAGCGTGGACAGGCGGGTGGCCAGGTCCTGCTGGGTGTTCCCGGCGCCGGCGGTGCGGCGTCCGCCGGTGCGGCGTGCCAGCCGGGACAGCAACGGCGAGGGGCCGTCGCCGGCGGAGGCCAGCCGCGTCAGGTCCAGGCGCGCCCCGACGACCAGGGCCGCTCCGAGGTTCGCGCTCCGGTCGAGCAGGGCCAGGCCGTCGGCGCCGGACAGCGGCCGCAGGCCCTGCCGGGCCATCCGCTCCCAGTCGGCGCGGCCGAGAGCACCGGTCATGCCCGACGTCTTCTCGTCCTCCAGGCGCCAGGGGCCCCACGCGATCGACACCGCGGGAAGGCCTTCCCGGCGCCGCCGCGCCGCCAGCGTGTCCAGGAACGTGTTCGCCGCGGCGTACGCGCCCTGGCCCGCGGCGCCCCAGACGCCGGCGACCGAGGAGAACAGGACGAACGAGTCAAGGTCGAGCCCGGCGGTCAGCTCGTGGAGGTTCCGCGCGCCGTCGACCTTCGGGCGCAGGACCGCCTCGACGCGCTCCGGGCTCACCGCCGTGAGGACCGCGTCGTCCAGCACTCCGGCGGTGTGCACGACGCTACGGAGCCGCACCCCGGCACCGGCCAGGCCGTCGAGGACCCCGGACAGCTGGTCCCGCTCCGCGACGTCGCAGGCCACCACGCGTACGGTGGTGCCGCGCGCCGCCAGGCCGGCGGCCAGTTCGGCCACTCCCCCGGCCATCGCCCCGCGCCGCGAGGCGAGCACCAGGTCCCGCGTGCCGTTCGCGGCCAGGTGCTCGGCCACCAGGGCGCCCAGCGCGCCGGACGCTCCGGTGACCAGCGCCGAGCCGGCCGAGCCGGCCGGGTCCGCCGCGGGCAGGGTCAGCACGACCTTGCCGATGTTGCGGCCCTGGCTCAGGTAACGGAACGCCTCGCCGGCCTGCCGGACGTCCCAGCACGTCACCGGCAGGGGACGCAGCACGCCGCTGTCGAACAGCGGGCTCAGCGCGGTGAGGATCGCGCCGATCCGCTCCGGTCCCGTCTCAAGGAGGTCGAAGGCCTGGTAGGACACGTCGTGGTCACGCCGTACGTCCTCGGCGTCGCGGATGTCGGTCTTGCCCATCTCCACGAAGCGGCCGCCCGCGGCCGTCAGGCGCAGCGAGGCGTCCACGAACTCCCCGGCCAGGGAGTTGAGCACCACGTCCATCGGGCGGGAGACCTCGGCGCCGAACTCGAACTCGAAGTCCAGGTTCCGCGAGGACGCGATGCGTTCCTGCGGCACGCCCAGCCCGCGGACGATGCCCCACTTGGCCTGGCTCGCGGTTCCGAAGACCCGCGATCCCAGGTGCCGCGCGAGCTGCACCGCCGCGATGCCGACGCCGCCGGCCGCCGCGTGCACCAGCACCGACTCGTCCTTGCCGAGCCCGGCGAGGTCGACCAGGGCGTACCAGGCGGTGGCGAACGCCACCGGCGCCCCGGCCGCCTGCGCGAAGGTCCACCCGGGCGGCATGGGGATCAGCGTGCGCGGGTCGGCGACGACCACGGAGCCGAACGCCGCGGTGAAGCAGCCCATCACCGCGTCGCCGACCTCGAACTTCGACACGCCGGGCCCGACCTCCAGGACCACGCCCGCGCCCTCCAGGCCCAGCGGTCCGGGAGGCCCCGGGTAGACGCCGAGCACCGTGAGCACGTCGCGGAAGTTCACGCCCGCCGCGCGCAGCCCCACGCGTACCTGGCCGGGAGCCAGCTCGGCGTGGCGGCCGTCGGACGGGACGAGGCGCAGGTTCTGGAGCGTGCCCTGGCCGTCGTAGCCCAGCCGCCAGTCGTCGCCGGAGACGTCCTCGGACGGTGTCAGGCCACCGCTCGCGCGCACGAGGCGCGGAACGCGTACCTGCCCGCCGCGGACCGCCAGCTCCGCTTCGCCGGCGCCGGCGGCGGCGACGACCGAGCGGCCCGCGTCGGCGAGGTCGTCGACGTCGACGGCCACCAGCCGGCCCGGGTTCTCCGAGATCGCCACCCGCAGCAGACCCCACGCACCCGCCGACTCGAGGCGCACCGGGGAGTCCGGGCCCGCGTCGACGGCGCGTTCGGTCACGACGACCAGGCGGGCGGCGGCGACCGTCTCCTCGGCCAGCCAGCCCTGGATCGAGGCCAGCGTGCCGAGCACCGCGTCGTCCGGCGAGGCGACGGTGACGACGGTGTGCGGCGCCCTGCCGCCCGCGCCGACGGCCGCGACCAGGCCGGGCAGGTCCGCGTAGCGCGGTACCTCCGCCATGCCGAGCGTGTCGTCCGATCCGAGCACCGCCCAGCCGGAGGTGTCCACCTCATCGGTGTCCACCGGGACCGGCTGCCACTCCAGCGTGAACAACGCCTGCCGGGCCAGCGCGTTCCCCGGGTCCAGCGCTTCGGCCGACAGCTCCCGCAGCGACAGCGAACCCACCGACGTGATCAGCCCGCCGGTGGAGTCGGCGAGCATCACCGACACGCCGCTCGCGGTCGGGCTGATCCGCACCCGCGCCGAGACGGCGTCCACCGCGTGCACCGCCACGTCCGTCCAAGCGAACGGCACGCGCGCACGCCGTGTCGCGCCCTCTCCGGCCTCGATGACCTGCAGCGACGCGTCGAGCAGCGCCGGGTGGGTCCCGAAGCCGCTCGAACCGACGCCGTCCGGCAGGGCGACCTCGGCGAAGATGTCCGCGTCACGCTGCCAGATCGCCCGTACGCCGCGGAACACCGGGCCGTACATGAGGCCGGCCTGCGCCAGGGTCGGGTAGAAGTCCTCCATGTCGAGCTGAGCCGCGCCGGACGGGGGCCACTGCGTCAGCCCGGCGTCGCCGGCCGCGACCGCCTCGGCCTCCAGTGTCCCGAACGCGTGCCGGACCCACGTCTGGTCGCCGTCGTCGACGCATCCGTAGATCCCCAGCTCGCGGCTCCCGTCCTCGGCGGGCGTGCCCACCGACACCTGGACGCGCACTCCGCCGGACTCCGGGACCACCAGCGGGGTCTCGATCACCAGCTCGCCCACGCGGGCGCATCCGGCCTCGTCGCCGGCGCGCACCGCCATCTCCACCAGCGCGGTGCCGGGGACGATGACCGTGCCGGCCACGACGTGGTCGGCCAGCCACGGGTGCGTACGGAGGGACAGGCGGCCCGTGAGCAGCAGCCCCTCACCGTTGGCCATCTCCACCGCGGCACCGAGGAGCGGGTGGTCCGACGGGGACAGGCCCAGGCCGGCCGCGTCGGCGCCGCCGCCTCCGGAACCGGTGTGCCCCATCCAGTAGCGCTGCCGCTGGAAGGCGTACGTCGGCAGGTCGACACGCTCGGCGCCGCTGCCGGCGTACAGGCCCGGCCAGTCCACCTCGCCGCCGCGCACCCACACGCCCGCGACCGCGCTGAGCACCGATCCGGCCTCGGGCCGGTCGCGGCGCAGCAACGGCAGCCACGCCTCGCCGGGGTTCTGGGCGACCATCGGAGTGAGCGCCGCGTCGGGCCCCACCTCCACGAAGGTGCGCACCCCGGAGGCGCGGAAACCCTCCACCGCGTCGGCGAAGCGGACCGCGTCACGAACGTGCCGCACCCAGTACCCCGGGTCCGTCACCTCGTCGGTGACCACGGATCCGGTGAGACCGGAGACCAGCGCGACGTTCGGCGCGTGGTACTCGACCGAGGAGACCACCCGTTCGAACTCGGCCAGCATGGGCTCCATCAACGGGGAGTGGAAGGCGTGCGAGACGCGCAGCCGCTTGCTCCGCACGCCGAGTTCGGTCAGGCCCTTCACGACCAGGTCGACCGCCTGCTCGGAACCGGAGACCACCACCGAGTCGGCCGCGTTCACCGCCGCGATCCCCACCGGCAGGTCACCGCACTCGGCCAGTACTCCGGCCACCACGGACTCGGCGGCGTTGACCGCCAGCATCGCTCCGCCCGACGGCAGCGCCTGCATCAGCCGGCCTCGTGCCGCCACGACGCGTGCCGCGTCGGCGAGCGACCACACGCCGGCGACGTAGGCCGCGCCCAGCTCACCGATCGAGTGCCCGCCCACGACCTGAGGTGTCACGCCCCAGGAGGCGAGCAGCTCGCAGAGGGCCACCTCGATGGCGAACAGGCCCGACTGCGCCCACACGGTCTGGTTCACCAGGTCGGCGTCGTCGCCGTGCAGGATCTCGGTCAGCGGCCGGTCCAGGTGCTCGTCCAGCTCCGCGCACACCGCGTCGAACGCGCGGGCGAACACCGGGTACGCCGCGTACAGCTCGCGGCCCATCCCCAGGCGCTGCGCGCCCTGGCCGCTGAAGACGAACCCGATGTCACCGCCGGCGGCGGTGTGCCCCGACACCACGTTCGCGGCCTCGCCGCCGGCCGCCAGCGCGGCCAGGCCCGCCAGCAGCTCGGTACGGTCGGAGCCGACGACGACCGCGCGCTGTTCGAGTCCGGCGCGCGTCGACGCCAGCGACCAGCCGACATCGGCCGTGCTCAGCTCAGGCCGCGCCTCCACGAACTCCGCCATCCGGCCGGACTGCGCCGCGAGGCCCTCGGCCCCGCGCCCCGACACCGGCCACAGCACCGACGGCATCGTGCCGGGCTCACCGGCGACCTTGGGCGCGTCGATCTCAGGGGCCTGCTCGATGAGGACGTGGGCGTTCGTGCCGCTGATCCCGAACGAGGACACACCGGCCCGGCGCACCCGGCCGGTCGCCGGCCACGGCGTCGCCTCCTTGGCGAGGACCACCCCGCCGCCCGACCAGTCGACCGCCGTCGTCGACGTCTCCGCGTTCAGCGTCGGCGGCACCACTCCGTGGCGTATCGCCTCGACGAGCTTGACGACCCCCACCACGCCCGCGGCCGCCATGGCGTGCCCGAAGTTCGACTTCACCGAACCGAGCAGGAGCGGCCGGTCGGGCGCGCGGTCGCGGCCGTACGTCTCCATCAGCGCCTGGACCTCGATCGGGTCCCCGAGCCGGGTCCCCGTACCGTGCCCCTCGACCACGTCGACGTCGGACGTCGTCAGACCCGCGTCGGCCAGCGCCGCCCGGATCACCCGCTGCTGCGCCAGGCCGGACGGCGCCGTCAGGCCGTTCGACGCGCCGTCCTGGTTGACCGCGCTGCCGCGCACCACCGCCAGCACCGGGTGCCCGTTGCGGCGCGCGTCCGACAGCTTCTCCACGACGAGGACACCGACGCCCTCGGCCATGCCGACACCGTCGGCGTCGTCGGAGTAGGCCTTCGACACGCCGTCCGCGGCCAGGCCGCGCTGCGCGGCGAACCATCCCATCCAGCCGGCGGTGGCGTGCACGGTGACGCCGCCGACCAGGGCGAGCGTCGACTCGCCCTCCCACAGCGAACGGCACGCGATGTGCAGCGCCACCAGCGACGCCGAGCACGCGGTGTCCATGGTCACCGCGGGGCCCATCAGGCCGAGCGTGTAGGACACCCGGCCGGACGCGACACTGGCCGCGGTGCCGGTCAGCCCGTAGGTGTCCGCCGAGTCCTCCTCGACCACGCCCGGCAGGACGCCCGCGTAGTCGGACTGGAACGTCCCCGTGAACACGCCGGTACGGCTGCCGTGCAGCGACAGCGGATCGATTCCGGCCCGCTCCAGGGCCTCCCACGACACCTCCAGCAGCAACCGCTGCTGCGGGTCCATCGTGAGCGCCTCGCGCGGGCTGATGCCGAAGAACGCGGCGTCGAACTCGTCCGCGTCGTAGACGAAACCGCCCGACCGCACCTGCGTCGCGCCGGCGCCGTCCACGTCCGTCATCGTCAGCGAGTCGAGGCCCCAGGCGCGGTCGTCGGGGTAGTCTCCGACGCCGCTCCTGCCCTCGGCGAGCAGGTCCCACAGGTCCTCGGGGCTGCGTACGTCACCCGGCAGCCGGCAGCTCATCCCGACGATCACGATCGGGTCGTCGGCCGAGCGCCCGGCGGCGCCGCCCACCGGGGCGGCGTCGGCGGCGTCGTCTTCGGCGGTGATGCCCAGGATCTCGGTCCGCAGGAAGCGCGCGAGCGACGCCGGGGTCGGATGGTCATAGACCACGCCCGGCGGCAGGCTGAGCCCGACGGCGGCGTTCAGCCGGGTGCGCAGGTCGACGGCGGTGACGGAGTCGAACCCGAGCTGCTTGAACGTCAGCCGGTCCTGAACCTCCGTGGACGACGTGTGGCCCAGGATCGCCGCCGCGTGCGTGCGTACCAGGTCCAGCAGGACACGGATCTGGTCGCCTTCGGCCAGGCCCGCCAGGCGCAGGCGCGGCGACGCGTCGAGCTCGGGCTCCTGGGTCACGACGGTGCCGGTCGGCGCCTCGGTGTCGGTGAGCCAGTACCGCTGGTGCTGGAAGGCGTAGGTGGGCAGGTCGACCTGCCCGGCGGGTTCGAGGACCGCGGTCCAGTCGACGCGTACGCCGTTGACGTGCGCCTCGGCGAGAGAAGCCAGCAGCCGCTCCGGGCCGCCCTCGTCGCGGCGGAGCGTGCCGGTGACCACTGAGGCCGTCACGTCCGCGTCGTCGAGCGTGTCGGCGATCGCACCGGTCAGCACGGGGTGCGGCGACACCTCGACGAAGGCACGGTGACCGTCCTCGGCCAGCACGCGCACGGCGCGGTGGAAGTCCACCGGGGAGCGCAGGCTGGCGTACCAGTAGCCCGCGTCCAGCTCCGGGCCGGCGAGCGTCTCGCCCGTCAGCGCCGAGACCATCGGAATCCGGGCGCCCTGCGGGACGATCCCGGCCAGGACCTCGAGGATCTCCGCTTCCAGCACGTCGATCTGGGCGCTGTGCGAGGCGTAGTCCACCGGGATCATCCGGGCGCGTACGTCCTCGGCCGCACAGAGACCGGCCAGCTCCTCCAGCGCCGCCGGCTCCCCGGAGACGACCGTCGCGGCGGGGCCGTTCACGGCCGCCACCGACACCCGGTCGCCGAAGCCGGCGATCCGTTCGCGCACCCGCTCGGCGGGCTCGGCGATGGACAGCATCCCGCCCTCGCCCGCCAGCGCCTTCAGCGCCCTGCTCCGCAGCGCGACCACGCGCGCGGCGTCCTCGATCGACAGGATCCCGGCCACGTACGCCGCGGCGATCTCGCCCTGGCTGTGCCCGGCGACCGCGTCGGGGGCCACACCCGCGGCCTGCCACACGGCGGCGAGGGACACCATCACGGCCCACAGCACCGGCTGCACGACGTCGGCGGCCTCGAAGCCGGCGGCGCCGGTCAGCACGTCGCGCAGCGACCAGTCCACGTACGGCGCCAGCGCGGCGGCGCACTCGTCGATCTTCGCCGCGAACACCGGCGACGACTCCAGCAGCTCACGGCCCATGCCCTGCCACTGCGAACCCTGACCCGGGAAGACGAACACCGTACGGCCCGGGCCGTCAGGAGCCGCGACACCGGTCACCACACCCGGGGAAGGCCGCCCGGCGGCGATCGCCGCCAGCCCGGCCGCCAGCGAGTCGTGGCTCGACCCGACGGCCACCGCACGGTGCTCGAAGGCCGAACGTGTCGTGGCCAGCGACCACGCGATGTCGTTCGTGCCGGCCGGCTCGAGCTCGCCGAGCCGCCCGGCCTGATCCGCCAGCGCCGCTTCCGAGCGCCCCGCGACCAGCCACGCCGACACCCCGGAACCCGACAGCACCGGAGAACCGGACGGCCGCTCGCCGGTCTCCGCGGGCGCCGGAGCCTCTTCGAGGATGAGGTGCGCGTTCGTGCCGCTGATGCCGAACGCCGACACTCCCGCCCGCAGCGGACGGCCGTCCCGCGGCCACGGCTCCGCCTCCGTCAAGGGACGTACGTCCCCGGACGCCCAGTCCACGTGCGGCGACGGCTCACTGATGTTCAGGGACCTGGGCGCCAGCCCGTGCCGCATCGCCATGACCGTCTTGATCACCCCGGCGGCCCCGGCCGCCGCCAGCGTGTGGCCGATGTTGCCCTTGACCGACCCGACCCGCAGCGGCCGATCGGCCGGACGGCCCGTGCCGTACGCGGCCAGCAGCGCGCGCGCCTCGGTCGCGTCGCCGAGCGGTGTCCCGGTGCCGTGCGCCTCGACGACGTCGATGTCCGTCCGCTCAAGTCCCGCGGCGGCCAGGGCCTGCCCGATGACGGCCCGCTGCGCCGCGTCGTTCGGAGTGGTCAGGGTGTCGCTGGCGCCGTCGGAGTTGATCGCCGAACCGCGGACGACCGCCAGCACGCGGTGCCCGTTGCGCACCGCGTCCGACAGCCGCTCCAGCACGACCAGTCCCGACGCCCTCGGACCACGCCGTGCCGTCGGCGTCGGCGGAGAACGGCTTGCAACGGCCGTCCGGGGCCAGCCCGCGCAGGGCGCTGAACGCCACGAACTGTCCCGGGCCGGCCATCGCCGAGACGCCACCCGCGATCGCCAGCGCGCATTCGCCGCGGCGCAGCGACTCGGCGGCGAGGTGGATGGCGACCAGCGAGCTCGACGCGGACGTGTCGACCGTCAGCGCCGGTCCCTCAAGACCGAGCAGGTACGCGACGCGCCCGGAGATGACGCTGCTGGTCGTGCCGGTGAGCAGGTAGCCCGCCAGCCCGTCCGGCGCGCGGTGCAGCGGCGGCCCGTACTCACGCGGCTCGGCGCCGACGAACACACCCGTGCGCGTGCCGCGCAGCGCCGCCGGGTCGAGGCTGGCGCGTTCCAGCGCCTCCCACGCCGTCTCCAGCAGCAGCCGCTGCTGCGGGTCCATCGCGAGGGCCTCGCGCGGGGAGATCCCGAAGAACGCCGGGTCGAAGTCGGCGACGCCCTCCAGGAAGCCGCCGCGGTCGACGTAGGCGGTGCCGGGGGTGTCCCCGCCGGAGCCCCGGAGCGCGTCCAGATCCCAGCCGCGATCGTCGGGGAACGGCGAGAGGACCTCTCGCTCGTCCGCGACGACACGCCACAGGTCCTCCGGTGAGCCGATCCCACCGGGAAAGCGACAGCTCATCCCGACGATCGCCAGGGACTCGGTGGAGGAAATCTGCTCTGACCCGCTCATCGTCCGCTCCAAATCGGGGACACCGTAAGACACGTAGGACTGTTAGGAACCGGAAGCCAGGTCCGGTGAGGTGAGCCGCATCGTGGTCGGCTCCGGGCGACGGTCGGCGAGCAGGTGCAGGCGCTCGATGTCCGCACTGTCGGACGGCGCCAGCCCGGCGACGCACGCGCAGGCGTCGTCGGTGAAGCCCGCGAACCTGTACGCGACCTCCATCATGCGGTTGCGGTCGGTACGCCGGAAGTCGGCCACCAGGTGCGCGCCCGCGCGGGCGGCCTGTCGACCAGCCAGTTGAGGATCACCGAACCGGCGCCGAACGACGACGACCCGGCAGGAGGTCGCGAGCAGCTTCAGATGCCAGACATCGGCCTGGCACTCCAGCAGCATCACGCCGACGGCACCGTGCGGCCCGAAGCGGTCGGTCAGCGTGACCGTCAGAACCTCGTGGTTCGGGTCGGCCAGCAGACCGCGCAGGGTCTCATCGGAGTAGTGCACACCGGTGGCGTTCATCTGGCTGGTGCGCAGCGTGAGTTCCTCGACGCGCGAGAGGCTCTCCTGGTCGGCGCGCCCGATGACCATCACCAGGTTCAGCGTGCGCAGGAAGTCCTCGTTCGGCCCGTGGAAGGCCTCCGCCTCGGCGTCGCGCTTGAAGCCCGCCTGGTACATCTCGCGGCGGCGGCGCGCGTCGACGGTCACGATCGTCCGGGGTGAACTCCGGGCAGGTCGGCCAGCGGACAGCGCTGCTCGGCGGCGTCGTAGCAGCGCACGTCGGCGTGGTGGTACGGCGACCTCGGCGCGCTCGGTGGGCAGGTCGTCGATGAAGGCGATCGTGCCGAGCGCGAACTTGAGCTCGTCGGCGATCTGCCGCACCGAATCGGACTTGGGCGCCCAGCTGATGCGGGGCAGCACGAAGTACTCCGCGATGCCGAGCTCCTCCAGACGCCCCCAGGCCAGGTCGTGGTCGTTCTTGCTCGCGATCGACTGCAGGATGCCGCGGGAGTCGAGCTCGACGATCAGCTCCTTGATGCCGTCGTTCAGCGTGACCTCACCGTCCTCCAGCAGCGTGCCCTGCCACATGGTGTTGTCCAGGTCCCAGACCAGGCATTTGACGAGCGTCGGTTTGTCGGACACCAGATCCCCTTCCAACGCGGCTATCCGGGCCGCGGCCAAAGCGTGCTGCGCCAGGATCAACTGGCAGATCTCGTTGCTGCCCTCGATGATTTCCATCAACTTCGCGTCCCGGTACGCACGCGCGACCACGTGGCCGTCCTGGGCACCCGCCGAGGCGAGCACCTGGACCGCGGTGGCGGCGCCCCCGGCGGCCTGGCCGGCGCTGACGTGCTTGGCCAGCACGGCCGAGACGCCCATGTCCGGCGAGGCGGAGTCCCAGTCACCGGCTGGCGTGCTCGCAGACCGCGGTCGAGACCTGCTCGGCCACGAGCAGCTCCGCCAGGTGCCGGGCGACGAGCTGGTGCTCGCCGAGCGGCTTGCCGGACTGCTCACGCCGCTTGGCGTGGGCGGTCGCGGCGTCCAGGCAGGCTCGGATGATCCCGACGCAGCCCCACGCGACCGACATCCGGCCGTAGGACAGGGCCGTGGTGAACAGCATCGGCAGGGACTGCCCGCCGCCGCCGAGCAGGCAGCTCGCCGGCAGGCGCACCTGGTCGAACACCAGGTCGGAGTGCCCGGCCGCGCGGCAGCCCATCGGGTCGGCGACCGTCTCCACCCGCAGGCCCGGCGTGCCCGCCGGGATCACGACGGCGGCGGCGGCGTCGCCGTGCAGGCCGATGACGACCAGCAGGTCGGCGTAGCGCGCGCCGGTCACCCACATCTTCCGGCCGGTCACGACCACGCCGTCGCCGTCGGGCTCGATGCGGGTCCGCATCGCCGCCAGGTCGCTGCCCGCACCGGGCTCGCTGAACCCGACGGCGGCGAGCTTCCCGCCGGTCAGCTCGGCGAGGTACCGCTTGCGCTGCTCGCGGTCGCCGAAGCGCTGGATCGTCGAGGCGGCGATGCCCTGCGACGTCATGATGCTGCGCAGTCGAGCTGCACAGCGCTGCCGACGTGCGCGGTGAACTCGCCGTTGGCGTGGCTGCTCGCGCCGAGCCCGCCGAAGCGGGCCGGCACCTGCGCGCACAGCAGCCCCATGCGCGCCGAGCTTGCGCAGCGACTCGACCGGCAGCTCGCCGGCGACGTCCCAGGCGCCGGCCTGGTCGCCGACAGCTCGTCGACGAAGGTCCGCGCCTCCTCCAGCGGGTCGGGGGCCTGAGGATCAGACATCCGCCGCGTCCTGCTCGCGGAGCCGCAGCACCAGGTCCGTCATGGCCTTGACGGTGCGGAAGTTGTCGAGCTTGAGCTCCGGCCCGATGATCGCGATGTCGTAGGCCTCCTCCAGGTGCACGACGAGCTGCATGGCGAACATCGAGGAGACCAGACCGGAGGCGAACAGGTCGTGGTCGGCGGCGACCGTCGTCTTGATCTCCTCGGCCAGGAAACCGATCAGGGCCTGCTCGATCGCCTGCTGCGTCGACGGGCGCGTTCTCGGTCTGCTCCGCGGTCATGACACAACCTTTCCGTAGTCGTAGAAACCGCGGCCGGATTTCCGGCCGAGGCTGCCTTCGCGTACCTTTTCCAGCAGCAGATCGCACGGCCGGCAGCTTTCGTCGCCGGTCCGCTTGTAGAGCACGTTGAGCGAGTCGACGAGATTGTCGAGTCCGATCAGGTCGGCGGTGCGCAGCGGGCCGGTCGAGTGCCCGAGGCAGCCCTCCAGCAGGCCGTCCACCACCTCGACGGTGGCGGTCGCCCTCGCTCGACCAGCTTCGCCGCGCTGTTGATCAGCGGGTGCAGCAGCCGGTTGATGACGAAACCGGGGGCGTCCTGGACGACGAGCCCCTTCCTGCCGAGCGCCGTCAGGAGGGCCTGCACGCGGTCCATGGTGGCCTCGCTCGTCCGCGGCCCGCGGATGATCTCGACCATCTCGATGAGGTAGGACGGGTTCATGAAGTGCACGCCGACGAGCTCGTCGGGGCGCACCACCCAGTCGGCCATCTCGTCGATGGGGATGCAGGAGGTGTTGGAGATCAGGGTCGTGCCCTCGGGGATCAGGGTCGCGACCTCGGTGAGGACCTTCTCCTTCGCCTCGGCGGTCTCGGTGACCGCCTCGATGACGGTGGTCGCCCCGGCGACGTCGGCGAGCGAGGTCGTGGTGACCAGCTCCCCCGGCGTCCGGTCGGCCGGCAGCACGCCCATCAGCTGCGCGTGACGCGTCTTCTGCTTGATGGTCTTGCGCGCCTTGGCCAGGACGTCCTCACTGACGTCCACCAGGACGACCGGGACGCCGTGGCCGGTGGCCAGCGTCGAGATGTTGGTCCCCATGACACCGGCGCCGACAATGGCGAGCCGATGCCCCTCGTATTCAGTTCCCATCAACGAAACCGCCTTGTTCGTTAGTGTCGGTCATATTCGTCAATCAGTGGTCGGCGTCACGAATACCGCGGTCGCCGTAATGGTGACCTCGCCGGCGGGCCCGAAGATGCTGCCCTCGACGAATGTCCTGCGTCCCTCGGCCCGTACCGTCTTCGCCTCGGCGGTCAGCGGTGCGCTGTGCGGCGTCGGCCGGCTGTACCGCATTTCGAGGCTGACCGTCATTCCGGGCGTGCCGTTCGCCATCGCGGCGGCCCCGCACAGATGATCGAGGATCATCGCCGCGACACCACCGTGCACGAACCCGGGCGGGCCCTCATAGACCGGGCTGAGAGTGAACTCGGCACGCGCCGTCCCGTCGGAGGAGGTGTCGATCGCGATCGGCGGGGCGACCGGGTTGAGGTCACCGGTGACCGGGCTCGCGAGCTGGCGGAACCCGTCGTCGTCCTGCGCCATGGGCGGAACGGCGCGGCCCGCCACGGCCAGCCTTCGCGTGAGCGCGTCCACCTCGCGGGCGACCTCGGCGACCTCGGCGGCCTCCACATCGGTCAGCACCACCGACTCGATCAGCCCGCGGACACTCGCGGCGAGCCCGTCGAGGACCGTCACCTGCCCGTCGCCCAGCAGCCGCAGCTCGCGCTCCTCGAACACGCGCCGCAGCTCCGACCCCGCGTCGGCCACCCGCCCTTCGCGGGCCGCCTGCTCGTCCCGCGTCTCGGCCGCCGGCTCCGAACCGAGACGGTCCGCGCCCTGCGACAGCGCCGCCCGCAGATGCTCGGCCAGCACCGCCGGAGAGGGGTAGTCGAACACCGCCGTGGACGGCAGCTTCACTCCGGTGGCGGCGCTGAGCCGGTTGCGGAGATCGACCGCGGTCAGCGAGTCGAAGCCCATGTCGCGGAACTCCCGGCCGGCGGGTATCTCGCCGGCCGAGGCGTGTCCGAGCACGGCGGCGGCGTGGGTACGGACCAGGTCGGCGACGGCACGCTCCTGCTCGGACGGGCTCATCCCGGCCAGCCGCCCGGCCAGTTCGCCGGTCTCGTCCGGGACCGTGGCCCGGTCGGCGGCCAGCCGCTGGACCGCCGGAATCTCGTTCAGGAGCGGCCAGGACCGCATGGCGCTGTACACCGGCGCGAACCGTGTCCAGTCCACGTCCGCGACCGCGAGGAACGTCTCGTCGTCGGTCAGGGCCTGCCCGAGGGCCGTCAGCGCGCGGTCGGGGGCGAGGAAGCTCATGCCCTGCCGCACCAGCCGCGCGGGCGTCACGATCCCCGGCCCGTCCGGCAGGACCCCGTTGGACCCGGCCCAGTCCTGGGTGTCCCAGACGCCCCAGGCCACCGAGGTCGCGGGGAGGCCCCGCGCGCGACGGCTCTGCGCCAGGGCGTCGATGAACGCGTTGCCCGCGGCGTACGCGGCGTGCTCGGCGCTGCCCCAGGTCGCCGCGATCGAGGAGAACAGCACGAACGCGTCCAGATCCAGGTCCGCGGTCAGCTCGTCGAGCCACACCGCCCCGGCCGCCTTCGCGCCGAGCGCCTTGGACAGGTCGGACGGTCCGGTGTCGGCCACCAGCGTCAGGTCGACGGTGTTGGCCGCGTGCATCACCGTCCTCAACGGCGGGCCGTCTGCGGCGATCTTGGCCAGCAGGGTCTCGACCTCGCTGCGCTGCGCGATGTCGCAGGACACGAAGCTGATCTCGGTCCCGGTCGCGGCCACCTCCGCGAGCGCCACGGCGGCGGCGGCCGACACGCCGGAACGGCTGGTCAGCACCACCCTCGGGGCGCCGGAGCGCACGAGCCAGCGGACCAGGTGCGGGCCGACCTCGCCGGTGCCTCCGGTGACGAGCACGGTTCCGCGCGGCGTCCACGTCTCTCGCCGGGTCTTGGTCCGGGGCGCGCCGACCAGGCGGCGGGTGAGGAGCCCGGACGCCCGTACGGCGACCTGGTCCTCCGTGCCGCCGGCGAGTACGGCGCCGAGGCGGGCGGCGGTCCGGTCGTCCCAGGCCGCCGGCAGGTCGATGAGGCCACCCCAGCGGTCCGGGTGTTCGAGGCCCACCACCCGGCCCAGGCCCCACACCTGCGCCTGCACCGGATGGGTGAGCACGTCGTCCGGGCCGGTCGAGACGGCTCCCTGGGTCACCGCCCAGACCGGAGCCGCGATCCCGGCGTCGCCGAGCGCCTGCACGAGCAGCAGGGTTCCGGCCAGCCCGGCCGGTACCTGGGGGAAGTCCGCGAGCGGCGTCTCGTCCAGGGCCAGGCACGACAGGACGCCCGTGAACCGCGAGCCGTCGTCGCCGGCCAGGATCTCCGCCAGCCGGCCGGTGAGCAGACCCCGGTCGGCCTCGCCCGCGCCGACCTCCAGGATCTCGACGCCGGCGCCGCGGTCGGCCATGGCCTGGACGCACTCACCGGTCTGCCCGATCTTGGCCTGCCCGGCGTTGGCGACCACGAGCCAGGTGCCGGTCAGCGGCATCGGAGCCGGTTCGGGCAGCGGCTGCCAGGACACCCGGTACCGCCAGCCGGCGACGGACGACTCGTCGCGTTCCCGGCGGCGCCAGGACGCGAGCGCGGGCAGCAACTCGCCGAGCCGGTCACCGTCGATGTCGAGAGCGCCGGCGAGCCGTTCGACGTCGCCGTTCTCGACACCGGCCCAGAACGCCGCCTCGGCCGGTGTGGCCGCGCCGTCGCCGTTCGGCACGCCGGGCGCCTGCGGGGCCGGCATCGGCGGCGCCCAGAAGCGCCTGTGCTGGAAGGCGTAGGTGGGCAGCTCGACCTGCTCGGCGCGGTCGTGAACGGCCGTCCAGTCGATGCGGACGCCGTTGACGTGCGCCTCGGCCAGGGAGGCCAGCAGCCGCGCGGGACCGCCCTCGTCACGGCGGAGCGTGCCGGTGACCAGGGTGGCCGACGTACCGGCGCTTTCGAGCGTGTCGGTGATCGCACCGGTCAGTACGGGGTGCGGGGAGACCTCGACGAAGGCACGGTGCCCGCGCTCGGCGAGTACACGTACGGCGCGGTCGAACTCCACGGTGGCGCGAAGGCTCGCGTACCAGTAGGCCGCGTCCAGCTCAGGACCGGCGAGCATCTCGCCCGTCATCGCCGAGACCATCGCGATCCGCGCAGGGCCGGGAGTGATTCCTTCCAGCACCTGCAGAATGTCGTCTTCGAGAGCGTCGACCTGAGCGCTGTGCGAGGCGTAGTCCACCGGGATCATCCGGGCACGCACGCCCTCGGCCTCACAGATCCCGGCCAGCTCCTCAAGCGCCGACGGCTCGCCGGACACCACGGTCGCCGACGGCCCGTTCACCGCCGCCACCGACACCCGGTCCCCGAACGCCGGCAGCCGCTTACGCACCTGTTCGGCGGGCTCGGCGATCGAGAGCATGCCGCCCTTACCGGCCAGCACGGTCAGCGCCTTGCTCCGCAGCGCCACCACCCGGGCGGCGTCCTGGAGCGACAGGATCCCCGCGACACACGCGCCGCGATCTCACCCTGCGAGTGACCGACCACGGCGTCCGGCGCCACACCGGCCGCCTCCCAGACCGCGGCCAGAGAGACCATCACGGCCCACAGCGCGGGCTGTACGACGTCGGCCGCCTCGAAGCCCGCGGAACCGTCCAGCACGTCGTGCAGCGACCAGTCCACGTACGGAGACAGCGCGGCGGCGCACTCGGCGAACCGGGCGGCGAAGACCGGGGAGCACTCCAGCAGCTCCCGGCCCATGCCCAGCCACTGTGAGCCCTGGCCGGGGAAGACGAAGACCATGCGGCCCGGTCCGGACGAGGTGGCCAGTCCCGACACCATGTTCGCGGCGGGCTGGCCGGTGGCCGCGGCGGCCAGACCGGCCGCCAGCTCCTCGCGGGCCGAACCGATCACCACGGCGCGGTGGTCGAGGGTCGAGCGGGTGGTGGTCAGGGACCAGGCCACGTCCTTCGGGTCGAGCTCCGGGTTCGCCAGCGCGAACTCCCGCAGCCGGCCCGCCTGTCCCGCCAGAGCCGTCGGCGCTGCGGCCCGAGATCGGCCACGCCGACACGTCCGGCGCCGACAGCACCCGCGGTGACTCATCGGGAGCGGGCAGGGCGCGCGCCGTGCCGTCGGTGGCCGGCGCCTCCTCGATGAGGATGTGCACGTTCGTGCCGCTGGCGCCGAAGGAGGACACGCCGGCCCGCCGTGGCCGGCCGTTCGCGGGCCACGGCACCGGCTCGTTCAGCAACCGGACCTCACCGGCCGCCCAGTCGATGTGCGGCGAGGGCTCCTCGGCGTACAGGGTCGCCGGCAGGGTGCCGTGCCCGAGGGCCAGCACCATCTTGATCAGGCCCGCGACGCCGGAGGCGGCCTGGAGATGCCCGATGTTCGACTTCACCGAGCCCAGCCACAGCGGCCGGTCCGCGGGGCGGTCCTGGCCGTACGTCGCGATCAGGGCCTGGGCCTCGATCGGGTCGCCGAGCGCGGTGCCCGTGCCGTGGGCCTCCACGGCATCGACGTCGTCCGTCGTCAGGCGGGCGTTAGCCAGCGCCGCGCGGATGACGCGCTGCTGCGACGGACCGTTCGGCGCCGTCAGGCCGTTCGACGCGCCGTCCTGGTTGGCCGCGCTGCCCCGGATGACCGCGAGCACGTTGTGGCCGTTGCGCTGGGCGTCCGACAGGCGCTCCAGCAGCACCATGCCCGCGCCTTCGGCCCAGCCGATGCCGTCGGCGTCGGCGGAGAACGCCTTGCAGCGGCCGTCCGCCGCCATGCCCTGCTGCTTGGAGAACTCCGCGAACGCTCCGGGGATGGTCATGACGACCACTCCGCCGGCCAGCGCCATCGAGCACTCGTCGGTGCGGAGCGACTGGCACGCGAGGTGAAGCGCCGACGAGGACGACGAGCACGCGGTGTCCACCGTCACGGCGGGGCCTTCGAGCCCGAGGGTGTAGGAGATACGGCCGGAGATCACGGCGGTCATGCCGCCGGTGAGCAGGTAGCCCTCCGACCCGCTCTCCCCGACGAGACCGCCGCCGTAGCCGGAGGAGTTGGCCCCGGCGAAGACCCCGGTCGACGAGCCCTTCAGCGACGTCGGGTCGATCCCGGCGCGCTCCAGCGTCTCCCAGGAGACCTCGAGCAGGAGCCGCTGCTGCGGGTCCATGGCGAGGGCCTCACGCGGTGAGATCCCGAAGAACGACGCGTCGAAGTCGCCGGCCTCGTCGACGAAGCCGCCGACGCGGATGTACGAGACGCCGCCGTCGCCCTGGTTCAGGTTGAAGGCCTCCTCGACGATGTCCCATCCCCGGTCCGTCGGGAACGGTGACATGGCGTCGCCGCCGGTGGCCACCAAGTCCCACAGGTCCTCCGGGGTGCGGATGCCGCCCGGCAGCCGGCAGCCCATGCCGACGATCGCGATCGGCTCGCCGTCCACGGCGGCCGACGTCGGCGCCACCGGCGCGGCGTCCGCCCGTACGCCCAGCAGCTCGTCGCGCACGAAGTCCGCGAGGACCGCGGACGACGGGTAGTCGAACACGAGCGTGGACGGCAGCCGCAGGCCGGTGGCCGCGTTCATGCGGTTGCGCAGCTCGACCGCGGTCACCGAGTCGAAGCCGAGGTCCTTGAAGGCCCGGTCGGGTTCGACCTCGTCCACCGAGGCGTAGCCGAGCACGGCGGCGGCCTCGGCGCGTACGAGGTCGACGAGGAGCCGGTCCTGCTCGATACGGGACAGTTCGGCCACCTGGCGGGCCAGCTCGGTCTGCGGTCGCTCCCGCTCCGGGCCGGTCGCCGTCGCCGCGGTCCCGGCCGCTTCGCTGAGGGCCTGCCGCACCTCCGGCAGCGAGGAGATCAGCTGGCTCGGGCGGCGCAGCGTGAAGGTCTGGGTGAAGCGGTCCCACTCCACATCGGCGACCGCGACGGTGGTGTCACCGTTGTCGAGCGCCTGGGCGAGGGCTTCGATCGCCATCTCGGGGTCCATCGGCCGCAGCCCGTAGCGCGACAGTTCGTCGCCGGCCGCGCCGGCGCCCATCCCGCCGCCGCCCCACAGGCCCCACGCCACGGACGTGGCGGCGAGACCCCGGGCCCGGCGGGCCTCGGCGACCGCGTCGAGGAACGCGTTGGCGGCCGCGTAGCCGCCCAGCAGACCGCTCCCCCACGTCGCGGCACCGGACGAGAAGAGCACGAACGCGTCCAGGTCCAGATCGGCGGTGAGCTCGTCCAGCCAGGTGGTGCCCGCGCCCTTGGCGGCCAGCTCCGCGTCGAGGAAGCCGGGGTCCAGGTCCTGGACCTGGCAGCCCTGCGCGATGCCGGCGGCGTGCATCACACCGGTCAGCGGCGCACCCTCGGCGGCGATCCGGTCCAGGAGGCCCTCGACCTCGGACCGCCGCGCTATGTCGCAGGCCACGATGTCCACGCGGGTCCCGGCGGCGGCCGACCGCGCGGCCAGCTCCGCCACTCCGGCGGCGTTCGGGCCGGAGCGGCTGGTCAGCACGAGGCGCTCGGCGCCGCGCGTGGCCAGCCATCGGCTGACGTGGCCGCCGACCCCGCCGGTGCCGCCGGTGACCAGGACGGTCCCCCGCGGCGCCCATCCGGGCCCGCCGTCCTGCGGCAGGGCGGCGCGTACGAGGCGGCCGGCCAGCGTGCCCGCGCCCCGGATCGCGACCTGGTCCTCGGCGGTGCCGGCGAGGACCGCGCACAGGCGCGCGGCGGTCCGGTCGTCGAAGGACGGCGGCAGGTCGATCAGACCGCCCCAGCGCTCGGGGTGTTCGAGCGCCACGACCTTGCCCAGCCCCCAGACCTGCGCCTGGACCGGGTTGGGCGGGAGGTCGCCGGCACCGATGGAGACCGCGCCCTGGGTCACAGCCCACAGCGGGGCGTCGATCTCGCCGAACGCCTGGAGCAACGCCACGGTCGAGGCCAGTCCGGCCGGTACGTTCGGATGGCTCGCGAGCGGCGTCTCGTCCAGCGCCAGGAGAGAAAGCACTCCCGTGGGCCGTACGCCCGCCAAGGCCAGCCGGAGCCGTGCGGCGAGGTCATCCTCGTCCGTGCCGACCTCGACGACGACGGTCTCGGCACCGTGCTGCCTCAGCGCGTTCACGCATTCCCATACAGGTTCCGCCTCCGCGTACCCGGCCGGGACGATCACCGGCCACATTCCCGACACCTCCGCGGACGCGGGTCCGGTGACCGGTGTCCAGGAGACGCGGTAGCGCCAGCTCGCGGCGACCGCGCCGGCCCGCTCGCGGCGGCGCCACGACGCGAGCGCGGGCAGCGCCTCGCTCAGCGGCCGTTCGCCGTCGAGCCCGCGCGCGCCGGAGAGCCGGCTCAGGTCGCCGTCCTCGACCGCGCTCCAGAAGAGGGCCTCGGTCTCGCTGACGGACGTGTCGTCCGCGGCCGTGGCGAAGGACTCCGGCGCCTCGGGCCAGTACCGCTGGTGCTGGAAGGCGTAGGTGGGAAGCGCGACCCGGCGCCCTGGTTCGAGCACGGCCGCCCAGTCGATCCGGGTGCCGCGTACGTGCGCCTCGGCCAGCGAACCGATGAGCCGGTCCGCGCCGCCGTCGTCGCGGCGCAGCGTGCCGATCACGGCGGGCGCCGGCATCCCGGGGGCGCTCGCCGCCGGGTCGCGGAGGACGTCGTCGACCGTGTCGGTGATCGCGCCGGTCAGCACCGGGTGCGGAGACGCTTCGATGAACGTCCGGTAACCGCCGCCGGTGAGGGTGCGGACCGCACGCTCGAACTCGACCGGGGAGCGGAGGCTGTCGTACCAGTACGCCGCGCCGAGCTCGGTGCCGGTGAGCATCTCGCCGCTCATCGCCGAGATCATCGGAATCCGGGCGGGCCGCGGCGTGACGCCGTCCAGCACGGCCAGGATGTCCTCTTGGAGGGCGTCGACCTGGGCGTTGTGGGAGGCGTAGTCCACCGGGATCATCCGGGCACGTACGCCCTCGGCCTCACAGGCCTCGGCGAGTGACCGCAGCGCCTGCGGCTCCCCGGAGACCACGGTCGCGGCCGGGCCGTTCACGGCGGCCACCGACACCCGGTCGCCGAACGCGGACACGCGCTCCCGTACCTTCGCGGCGGGCTCGGCGACGGACAGCATCCCGCCCTTGCCGGCGAGCGTGATCAGCGCTCGCGAGCGGAACGCGACCACGCGCGCCGCGTCGTCCAGCGAGAGGATCCCCGCGACGCACGCCGCGGCGATCTCGCCCTGCGAGTGGCCGACGACCGCGTCCGGCATGACCCCGGCGGCCTCCCAGGTCGCGGCGAGGGAGACCATGACGGCCCACAGCGCCGGCTGCACCACGTCGGCGGCCTCGAAGTCCAGGGCTCCGGCCAGCACGTCGTGCAGCGACCAGTCCACGTACGGGGCCAGCGCCTCGGCGCACTCGTTCAGCCGTGCCGCGAACACCGGCGAGGACTCGGCCAGCTCACGGCCCATGCCCAGCCACTGCGAACCCTGGCCGGGGAAGACGAACACCACGCGTCCGCCACGGCCCGCGCCGCTCGCGGAGAGGGCTCCGGTCAGCACACCGGCCGCCGACCGGCCGGTCTCGACCGCCGCCAGCCCGGCGAGGAGTTCCTCGCGGTCCGTGCCGAGCACGACCGCCCGGTGGTGGAACGTCGAGCGTGTCGTGGCCAGCGACCACGCCACGTCCTTCGGGTCGAGCCCGGGGCGCCCGGCGACGAGCTCCCTCAGCCGTCCGGCCTGCGTCGCGAGCGCCTCCGCCGACCGGCCGGAGACGAGCCATGCCACGGTGCCGGAGGCCGGCAGCACCGGCGTCACCGGTTCGGCCGGCTCCGCGGGGTCGACGGGCGCCGGGGCCTCTTCGAGGATGATGTGCGCGTTGGTGCCGCTGATGCCGAACGCCGACACGCCCGCGCGGCGCGGCCGCTCACCGGCCGGCCAGTCCCGGTGCTCGGACAGCAGCCGTACGGTGTCGGCCGACCAGTCCACGTGCGGGGACGGCACGTCGGCGAACAGCGTCGCGGGCAGCGCGCCGTTCCGCAGGGCCAGCACCATCTTGATGATCCCGGCGATGCCCGCGGCGGCCTGGGCGTGCCCGATGTTGGACTTCACCGAACCGAGCCACAGCGGCCGGTCGGCGGGGCGGTCCCGACCGTAGGTGGCGATCAGCGCCTGCGCCTCGATCGGGTCGCCGAGCTTCGTGCCGGTGCCGTGCCCCTCGACCACGTCGACGTCACCGGCCGACAGCCCGGCGTTCGCCAGGGCGGCGTTGATGACGCGCTGCTGGGAGGGGCCGTTCGGCGCGGTCAGGCCGTTCGACGCGCCGTCCTGGTTGATCGCACTGCCGCGGATAACGGCAAGGACCTCGTGGCCGTTCCGCTGCGCGTCCGACAGGCGCTCCAGCAGCACCATGCCGGCGCCCTCGGCGATGCCCATGCCGTCGGCGTCCGCCGCGAACGCCTTGCAGCGGCCGTCGGCGGCCAGCACCCGCTGGCGGGAGAAGCCGACGAACTCCGCCGGGTCCGACATCACCATCACGCCGCCGGCCAGCGCCATCGAGCACTCGCCGCCCCGCAGTGCCTGCGCCGCCAGGTGCAGCGCGACCAGCGACGACGAGCACGCCGTGTCCAGCGTCACCGCCGGGCCCTCCAGGCCCAGGATGTAGGAGATGCGGCCGGAGATCACACTGGCCACGTTCCCCGTGATCAGGTGGCTCTCCGAACCCTCGAACCCGGCTCCAAGGGTCAGGTATCCCGATGCCGCCGCGCCCGCGAAGACGCCGGTCATCGAACCCTTCATCGACTCCGGGTCGATCCCCGCGCGTTCGAGGGCCTCCCACGCGACCTCCAGCAGCAGGCGCTGCTGCGGGTCCATGGCCAGGGCCTCACGCGGAGAGATCCCGAAGAACGACGCGTCGAAGTCGGCGGCGGCATGCAGGAAACCGCCCTCCTGCACATACGACGTACCGGGATTGTCCGGATCCGGGTCGAACAACCCGGCCATGTCCCAGCCGCGGTCGGTCGGGAAACCCGACACCGCGTCACCACCGGAGGCCAGCAGCTCCCACAGGCTCTGCGGGCTGTGCGCCCCGCCCGGGAAACGGCAGCCCATGCCGACGACCGCGATCGGCTCCCGATCGCGTTCGCGCGCCTCCCGAAGCAGTTCCTGGGTCCGACGCAGCTTGCCGGTTACCTGCTTGAGGTAATCGCGGAGCTTGTCCTGCTTCTCCATCAACCGTCACACCCTCTGACCGCGGTCGCCACGTCTGCCGTCACTCGAAATCCGGGGCGTTGAGCGCCTCGTCGACCATGTCGAACATGTCGTCGTCGTCCTCTTCCGCCGGGCCGCGGAGGTCACGCGCGAGCGCTTCGAGGCGCCAGGCGAACTCCTGCCGCTCCGCGTCGTCCTTCGCGCTCGACGCCAGTTCGGAGCCGAGCCGTTCCAGCTCCTCCAGGAGCGACCGCTGATCCGGGCCCTCGTCGCCCATCTCCGCCCACAGATGCCCGGCCAGCACCTCCGGGGACGGGTAGTCGAAGACCGCGGTGGCCGGCAGCTGCACGCCGGTGGCGCCGTTGAGCCGGTTGCGCAGTTCGACCGCGGTCAGCGAGTCGAAGCCCATGTCGCGGAACGCCCGGTCCGGGATCAGCTCCGAGGAGCCGTGTCCCAGCACCGCGGCGGCGTGCGTGCACACCAGGTCCGTGAGCACGCGCTCCCGTTCCGCGGGCAGCATCGAGGAGAGGCGCGCCCGCAGGTCCGTCGCCGGGGCGGAGGCGACCTCGTCGGCCGGCGGCGGAGCCGTCAGCTGCTTGACCTCGGGAATCTGGTCGAGGAGCCGCCAGGGCCGCAGGGCGGTGAACACGGGCGCGAACCGCGTCCAGTCCACGTCCGCGATGGCCACGAAGGCCTCGTTGTCCGCGAGCACCTGCTCCAGCGCGGCCAGCGCGCGCTGCGGCTCCAGGAAGCTGAGTCCCTGCCGCAGCAGCCGGGCGGGGGTCACGGCACCGGGCTTCTCGGCCACCACCGTGTCCACGTCGCCCCAGTCGCGGGTGTCCCACACTCCCCAGGCCACCGACGTCCCCGGCAGGCCGCGGGTACGGCGTTCCATCGCCAGGGCGTCGAGGAAGGAGTTGGCCGCGGCATAGGCGGCGTGCTCGTTGCTGCCCCAGGTGGCGGCGATCGAGGAGAACAGCACGAACGCGTCCAGGTCGAGGTCCGCGGTCAGCTCGTCCAGCGCCACCGCTCCGGCCGCCTTCGCGCCCAGTGCCTTCGCCAGGTCGGGCACCCCGGTGACCGACACCGGCATCAGGTCCACGACGTTGGCCGCGTGGAACACCGCCGACAGCGGCGGGCCGCTCGCGGCGATCGAGCCCAGCAGGCCTTCGACATCGGCGCGGCGCGCGATGTCGCAGGAGACGAGCGTGACCGACGTACCGGCCGCCGCGAGCTCCGCGACCTTCCTCGCGGCTTCCGGCGACACACTGGAGCGGCTGGTCAGCACCACGTTCGGGGCACCGCGTCCGGCCAGCCACCGCACCAGGTGCGGGCCGATCTCGCCCGTTCCGCCGGTGATGAGCGTGGTTCCGCGCGGCGTCCACTCTCCGTTCGCGGAGCGGCGAGGTGCGGCGCGTACGACGCGGCGGGCCATGGTCCCGGACGGCCGGATCGCGACCTGGTCCTCCTCGTGCCCGGCGAGTACCGCGCACAGCCTCGTCGCCGTGCGGTCGTCCCAGGTGGGCGGGAGGTCGATCAGGCCGCCCCAGCGGTCCGAGTGTTCGAGGCCGGCGACCCGGCCCAGCCCCCACACCTGTGCCTGCACGGGGTGGGACGGCGCCTCGCCGGGTCCGGCGGCGACCGTACCCTGGGTGACCGCCCAGAGCGGCGCCGCGACACCGGCGTCGCCGAGGGCCTGGATCAGGAGGGTGGTGCCGGCCAGCCCGGCGGGAACCGTCGGGAAGTCGGCGAGCGGTGTCTCGTCGAGGGCCAGGAGCGACAGCACTCCGGCCGCCCCGGTGTCCCCGGCGTCGGCCAGTGCCGCCCCGATCCGCTCGGCGAGCTCGGCGCGCTCCAGCTTGTCGACGCCGATCGCGAGGGTGGCGACGCGGACGCCGCGGGAGGTCAGGGCGCGGACACAGCCCTCGGCGACGGGACCGTCGGCCCGCTCCGCCGGAAGCACGACCAGCCAGGTGCCGGACAGCACCGCCGGCCCGCTGTCCGGTACCGGAACCCAGGAGACGCGGTAGCGCCAGTCGGTGATGGTCGAGTCGTCCTGCTCGCGGCGGCGCCAGGCCGCCAGCGCGGGCAGCAGCTCGCTCACCTGGTCGCCGTCGACGGCGAGCGTGTCGGCGACCCGCCGTACGTCACCGCTCTCGACGGCCGCCCAGAACCCGGCCTCCGCCTCGGTCCCCTTGCCGGCCTGCGCGACGGGGCCCGCCGGCGGCTCCATCCGCGGCCAGAAGCGCTGGTGCTGGAAGGCGTAGGTGGGCAGGGCGACGGGGGTGCCGGGTTCGAGAACGGTGCTCCAGTCGATACGGACGCCGTTGACGTACGCCTCGGCCAGCGAGGCCAGCAGCCGCTCGGAGCCGCCTTCGTCGCGGCGCAGTGTTCCGGTGACGATCGAGGCGGAGACTCCCACGTCGTCGAGGGTGTCGGTGATCGCGCCGGTCAGTACGGGGTGCGGGGACGCCTCGACGAAGACGCGGTGGCCGTCCTCGGCGAGGACCCGGACGGCGCGGTCGAACTCCACCGACGCGCGCAGGCTCGCGTACCAGTAACCCGCGTCCAGCTCAGGACCGGCGAGCATCTCGCCCGTCATCGCCGAGACCATCGCCACGCGCGCCGGGCCCGGAGTGATCCCTTCCAGAACCCGCAGAATGTCGTCTTCGAGGGCGTCGACCTGGGCACTGTGCGAGGCGTAGTCCACGGGGATCAGCCGGGCACGTACGCCCTCGGCCTCGCAGGCCTCGGTGAGCTCCTGCAACGCGGACGGTTCGCCGGACACCACGGTCGAGGCGGGGCCGTTCACCGCCGCGAGCGACACCCGGTCCCCGAACGGAACCATGCGTTCCCGTACCCGGTCGGCGGGCTCGGCGATCGACAGCATTCCGCCCTTGCCCGCCAGCACGGTCAGCGCCTTGCTCCGCAGCGCCACCACCCGCGCCGAGTCCTCCAGCGACAAAATGCCCGCGACACACGCGGCGGCGATCTCACCCTGCGAGTGACCGACCACGGCGTCCGGCGCCACACCGGCCGCCTCCCAGACCGCGGCCAGAGAGACCATCACGGCCCACAGCGCAGGCTGCACCACGTCGGCGGCCTCGAAGCCCAGGTCACCGGCCAGCACATCGTCCAGCGACCAGTCCACGAACGGAGCCAGCGCCTCGGCGCACTCCTTCAACCGCGCCGCGAACACCGGCGAGCACTCCGCCAGCCCACGGCCCATGCCCAGCCACTGCGACCCCTGACCGGGGAACACGAAGACCGTACGGCCAGGCCCGTCGTGAGCGGCGACACCGGTGGCCACCCCCGCGGCGGGCTGGCCCGTCGCCACCGCCGCGAGACCCGCCGCCAGCTCCTCGCGGCCCGAGCCGACGACCACCGCACGGTTCTCGAACGTCGACCGCGTCGTGGCCAGCGACCACGCCACGTCCTTCGGGGCGAGCTCCGGGTTCGCCAGCGCGAACTCCCGCAGCCGGCCCGCCTGCCCCGCCAGCGCGGCGGCCGAGCGGCCGGACACCGACCACGCCGACGCGGTCGAGCCCGACAGCACACGGGCCGCCGGCTCGTCGTTCTCCGGAGCGTCGCCTTCAGCGGGAACGGGCGCGGGCGGGGCCTCTTCGAGGATCATGTGCACGTTCGTGCCGCTGACGCCGAACGCCGAGACTCCGGCTCGCCGCGGCCGGTCGTTCGACGGCCACGGCACCGCCTCCGTCAGCAGCCGTACGTTCCCGGCCGACCAGTCCACGTGCGGTGACGGCTCGGCGACGTGCAGGGTCCGCGGCAGGAGCTCGTTCCGCAGCGCCAGCACCATCTTGATGACGCTGACGGCTCCGGACGCGGCCTGCGGGTGGCCGATGTTCGACTTCACCGACCCCAGCCACAGCGGCCGGTCCTCCTCGCGGTCCTGGCCGTACGTCGCCAGCAGGGCCTGCGCCTCGATCGGGTCACCGAGCACCGTGCCGGTGCCGTGCGCCTCGACCGCGTCGATGTCGGAGGCCGACAGGCGCGCGTTGGTCAGCGCCGCCTTGATGACCCGCTGCTGCGAGGGGCCGTTCGGCGCGCTCAGGCCGTTCGACGCGCCGTCCTGGTTCGCCGCGCTGCCGCGGATCACGGCGAGCACGTTGTGGCCGTTGCGCTGGGCGTCGGACAGGCGTTCCACGACGAGCACGCCGGCGCCCTCGGCCCAGCCGATGCCGTCCGCGTCGGCCGAGAACGCCTTGCAGCGGCCGTTGGTCGCCATGCCCTGCTGTTCGGAGAACTCCGCGAACGCCCCCGGCGTCGACATGACGGCGACACCGCCCGCGAGGGCCATCGAGCTCTCGCCGGTGCGCAGCGACTGGCACGCCAGGTGCAGCGCGACCAGCGCCGACGAGCACGCCGTGTCCACGGTCACCGCGGGGCCTTCGAGCCCGAGGGTGTAGGACACGCGGCCGGACATCACCGCGGTCAGGCCGCCGGTCAGCACATAGCCCTGCGACCCGCTGTCGCTGTCGATCAGGCCGACCGCGTATCCGGAGAAGTTCCCGCCGATGAACACCCCGGTCGACGAGCCCTTCAGGGACGCCGGATCGATCCCGGTCCGCTCCAGCGACTCCCAGCAGACCTCGAGGAGGAGGCGCTGCTGCGGGTCCATGGCGAGGGCCTCACGCGGCGAGATGCCGAAGAAGGCCGCGTCGAAGTCCGGTGCGTCGGGGACGAATCCGCCGACCTGGGCGTAGCCCGTGACCGGCTCCTGCGCGCCCGGATCCTGCCAGCCGCGGTCGGTGGGGAAGCCGGAGATCGCGTCCGTGCCGGACACGAGCAGGTCCCAGAGCCCCTCCGGGCCGGCCGCGCCGCCGGGCAGGCGGCAGCCCATGCCGACGATCGCGATCGGCTCCTGCTCGGCGAACTCCAGCTTCGCGATGCGCTTACGAGCCTTCTGGAGATCCGCCGACGCCTTCTTGAGGTAGTCGAACAGCTTCTTCTCTTCGCTCATGACAGCCCCAGCTCGTTGTCGAGGAAGTCGAAGACCTCGTCGTGGGTGGCGTCGTCGAAGGCGACGCCGTCGCCCTCCGGCTCGGCCGTGTCCTGGTTTTCGATCCAGCGCGAGAGCATCCCTCGCAGCCGCATCGTGACTTCGTTGCGTGTTCCGGGATCCGACGCCAGATCCGCGAGCCCGGCCTCCAGCCTGCTGAGCTCGTCCAGGACCGACGCCGGGCCGGACGCGCCGTCCGGCAGTAGCTGCGACCGGAGATGCTCCGCCAGGACGGCCGGGTTCGGATAGTCGAACACCAGCGTCGAAGGCAGGCGGAGCCCGGTCGCCGCGTTCAGCCGGTTGCGGAGCTCCACGGCGGTGACGGACTCGAACCCGAGGTCCCTGAAGGCTCGCGTGGCCTCCATGGCGTCCGGCGAGGCGAACCCGAGGGCCGCCGCGGCTTCGGTGCGGATGATGTCGATGAGGATCCGGTCCTGCTCGGCCTGGGCCAGACCGGTCAGGCGCTGGACCAGATCCGACCCGGAGTCGGCGGCCGCCACCGGAACCACCGGGGACGCCAGCGCCTCCCGTACCTCCGGCAGCGCCTCGATCAGCGGGCTGGAACGGCGCAGCGTGAACGTCGGGGCGAACCGCGCCCAGTCGACGTCGGCGACCGCGACCGCGAGCTCGCCCGCGTCGACCGCCTGAGCCATCGCGCGGATACCGAGGGCCGGGTCCATCAGCCGCAGGCCGTAGCGCTGCAACTGCTCCCCCGCCATCCCGGCGCCCATCCCGCCGCCGTCCCACAGGCCCCAGGCCAGCGACGTGCCGACCAGGCCACGGGACCGGCGGTCCTCGACCATCGCGTCGAGGAAGGCGTTGGCGGCGGCGTACCCGGGCTGCAATCCGCTGCCCCAGATCGCCGACACCGACGAGAACACCACGAAGGCGTCCAGGTCCATGCTCCGCGTCAGCTCGTCCAACACCATCGCGCCGTCGACCTTCACCGCCGAGACCCGCACCAGATCGGCGGGCGTGAACTCCTCGATCGCCTTCGCCTCGCCGACACCCGCGGAGTGGACCACCGAACTCAGCGGCGGACCGTCCACGGCGATCCCGGCGAGCAACGCCTCCACCTCGGACCGGTCCGCGATGTCGCAGGCGACGACGTCCACGCGCGTCCCCGCGGCCGCCAGGCGTGCGGCCTGGGCGCCGACCCCTGCGGCGGCAGGGCCCGAACGGCTGGTCAGCACCACGCGCCGGGCACCGCGCTCGGCCGCCCAGTCCGCGACGTGGCCGCCGATCCCGCCGGTGCCGCCGGTGACGAGCACCGTGCCGCCCGGCTTCCAGGTCGTGCTCGTACGCGGCTGTGCCGCCCGGACCAGACGGCGGCCCATGATCCCCGAGGGGCGGATCGCGACCTGGTCCTCACCGGTGCCGGCGAGGATCCCGCAGAACCGCGCGGCGGTCCGGCCGTCCCAGGTCTGCGGCAGGTCGACCAGACCGCCCCAGCGCTCCGGGTGTTCCAGGGCCGCGACCCGGCCCAGACCCCAGACCTGCGCCTGCGCCGGATCGGTCAGCGCGTCGCCGGGACCGGTCGAGATCGCACCCTGGGTGACCGCCCAGACGGGAACCTCGCTCCCGGCGTCGCCGAGTGCCTGCACCAGCGCCAGGGTCGCGGCCACCGGGCCCTCACCGAAGGCCAGCAGCGACAGCACACCCGCCAGGCCGTCCATTCCGGTCAGGCGCCCGGCCAGTGCGGCGCGATCCGTCTCGTCCAGCTCAACCACGACGGTCTCGGCGCCGCGCTCGGTCAGGGCCTCGACGTATCGCTGCGCCGGGACACCCTCCGGGGCGACCACCAGCCAGGTGCCGGACAGTACCGCCGGACCGGGCTCCGGCACCTGCGTCCAGGAGACGCCGTACCGCCAGTCCGCCACCGCCGAGTCCTCGCGCGAACGCCGGCGCCAGGCGGCCAGCGCGGGCAGCGCCTCGCTCAACGGCCGCCGTCCGTCCATGGCGAAGCCGTCGGCGAGCCGGTCGACGTCACCGTTCTCGACGGCGTCCCAGAACTCTGCCTCGGCCTCACCGACGGCCGTGACCTCGGCGGCGGCCTGCGAGGCCTCCGGCCAGAAGCGCTCGTGCTGGAAGGCGTAGGTGGGCAGCTCGGTCGGCGTGCCGCGTTCGAGGACCGAGGTCCAGTCGATGCGGACGCCGTTGACGTGCGCCTCGGCCAGGGAGGCCAGCAGCCGCGCGGGACCACCCTCGTCACGGCGCAACGTGCCGGTCACCAGCGAAGCCGCCACGTCCACCGCGTCGAGCGTGTCCGTGATCGCGCCGGTGAGCACGGGGTGCGGCGACGCCTCGATGAAGACGCGGGATCCCGACTCGGCGAGCGTACGGATCGCCCCGTCGAACTCGACCGGGGAGCGGAGGCTGGCGTACCAGTAGCCCGCGTCCAGCTCCGGACCGGTGAGCATCTCGCCGCTCATCGCCGAGATCATCGGCACCCGCGCCGGGCCGGGAGTGACACCGGCCAGCACCTTCAGAATGTCGTCTTCGAGGGCGTCGACCTGGGCGCTGTGGGAGGCGTAGTCCACCGGGATCATCCGGGCACGTACCTCTTCGGCCGTGCACGTCTCGGCCAGCTCCCGCAGCGCCGACGGCTCGCCCGAGACCACCGTCGCCGACGGCCCGTTCACCGCCGCCACCGACGCCCGGTCCCCGTACGGAGCCAGCCGCTCGCGGACCCGGTCGGCGGGCTCGGCGATCGACAGCATGCCGCCCTTGCCGGCCAGCACGGTCAGCGCCTTGCTGCGCAGGGCCACGACCCGCGCCGAGTCCTCCAGCGACAGGATCCCCGCGACACACGCCGCCGCGATCTCACCCTGCGAGTGACCGACCACGGCGTCCGGCTTCACGCCGGCCGCCTGCCAGACGGCGGCGAGGGAGACCATCACGGCCCACAGCGCGGGCTGCACCACGTCGGCGGCCTCGAAGTCCGTCTTACCGGCCAGCACATCGTGCAGCGACCAGTCCACGAACGGAGCCAGCGCGGCGGCGCACTCGTTCAACCGCGCCGCGAACACCGGCGAAGCGTCCGCCAGCTCACGCCCCATGCCCAGCCACTGCGAACCCTGACCGGGGAAAACGAAGACCATGCGGCCAGGGCCGGACGATGTGGTCGTCCCCGACAGCACGTTCGCGGCGGGCCGGCCGGTGGCCGCGGCGGCCAGACCGGCCGCCAGCTCCTCACGCCCCGAACCGATGACCACCGCGCGGTGCTCGAACGTCGACCGGGTGGTGGCCAGCGACCACGCCACGTCCCTCGGGTCCAGCTCGGGGGCGGCCAGCGCGAACTCCCGCAGCCTGCCCGCCTGACCGGCCAGCGCCTCGGCCGACCGGCCGGACACCGGCCACGCCGACACGTCGGAGCCCGAGAGCACCGGCGTCAGCGCTTCGGCCGGTTCGACGATCTCGCCGGCCACCGCCCCCTGGATCACCGGGGGCTCTTCGAGGACCACGTGCGCGTTGGTGCCGCTGATCCCGAACGCCGACACGCCCGCGCGGCGCGGCCGGCCGTTCGACGGCCAGTCCCGGTGCTCGGTCAGCAGCCGTACGGTGTCCGCCGACCAGTCCACGTGCGGGGAGGGCGCGTCGGCGAACAAGGTCGCGGGAAGGGCGCCGTGCTGGAGGGCCAGCACCATCTTGATGACCCCGGCGATACCGGCGGCCTGCTGCGCGTGCCCGATGTTGGACTTCACCGTCCCGAGCCACAGCGGCCGGTCCGCGGGGCGGTCCTGACCGTAGGTGGCGATCAGGGCCTGCGCCTCGATCGGGTCGCCGAGCTTCGTACCGGTTCCGTGCGCCTCGACGACGTCCACGTCCGCGGCCGACAGCCTCGCGCCGGCCAGGGCGGCCTTGATGACGCGCTGCTGCGACGGTCCGTTCGGCGCGGTCAGGCCGTTCGACGCGCCGTCCTGGTTGATCGCGCTGCCGGCGACGACCGCCAGCACCCGATGCCCGTTCCGCTGCGCGTCCGACAGGCGCTCCAGCAGCACCATGCCGGCGCCCTCTGCGATGCCCATGCCGTCGGCGTCGGCGGAGAAGGCCTTGCAGCGGCCGTCGGCGGCCAGCACCCGCTGGCGGGAGAAACCGACGAACTCCGCCGGGTCCGACATCACCATCACGCCGCCGGCGAGCGCCATCGAGCACTCACCCGTACGCAGCGCCTGCGCGGCCAGGTGCAGGGCCACCAGCGACGAGGAACACGCGGTGTCCAGCGTCACGGCCGGACCTTCCAGGCCGAGCGTGTAGGAGATGCGGCCGGAGAGGACACTGGCCACGTTCCCGGTGATGAGGTGGCCCTCAGAGCCCGCCATCCCGGCACCCTGGTGCAGGTACCCCGACGAGGCCGCGCCCGCGAAGACACCCGTCATCGAACCCTTCAGCGACTCCGGATCGATCCCCGCGCGCTCCAGCGCCTCCCACGCGACCTCCAGCAGCAGCCGCTGCTGGGGATCCATGGCGAGGGCCTCGCGCGGCGAGATCCCGAAGAACGACGCGTCGAACTCCGCCGCACCGTGCAGGAAGCCGCCTTCCTGCACGTACGACGTGCCCGGGTTGTCCGGGTCGGGGTCGAACAGCCCGGCCATGTCCCAGCCACGGTCGGTCGGGAAGCCCGACACCGCGTCGCCGCCCGACACCAGGAGCTCCCAAAGCTGCTCCGGGGAGGCCACGCCGCCCGGGAAGCGGCAGCCCATGCCGACGACGGCGATCGGCTCCGCCGGATCCACCGAGATGACCACGGGCCGTGCCTCGGCCGGCCGCGCGTCCGCCACCAGGCGGCTGATCACCTCGGTCGCCAGCGTTGTCGCGGACGGGTAGTCGAACACCACCGTGGACGGCAGGATCAGGCCCGTCGCCGCGTTCAGGCGGTTCCGCAGCTCGACGGCGGTCAGCGAGTCGAAGCCGAGGTCGCGGAACGCCCGGTCGGCCGACACCGCGTCCGCCGAGCCGTGACCCAGCACCGCAGCGGCGTGCGACCGGACCAGCTCCACCACGATCCGGCGTCGCTCGTCCGGGGTCTCGTTCGCCAGGCGGGCCGCGAGTTCGCCGGCCTGGCCCGCTTCGGCGGCGTGCGCCGCGGCGATCGGCTGCCGTGCCTCGGGGATCTGGTCCAGCAGCGGCCAGGCCCGCATGGCGCGGTAGACCGGGACGAACTTGACCCAGTCGACGTCCGCGACGGCGATGAACGTCTCATCGTCGGCGAGCACCTGCTCCAGCGCCGTCACCGCGCGCTCGGGGTCCTGGAAGGTCATGCCCTGACGTCGCAGCCGGACCGGGGTCACGCTGCCGGGTGCCTGCGACGACGCGGCCTCGACCTCGGCCCAGTCGCGGGTGTCCCAGACACCCCACGCCACCGACGTCGCGGGCAGGCCGCGCGAACGGCGGCGCCGCGCCAGGGCGTCGAGGAAGGCGTTGCCGGCCGCGTACGCGGCGTGCTCGGCGCTGCCCCAGGTCGCCGCGATCGAGGAGAACAGTACGAACGCGTCCAGATCCAGGTCGGCGGTCAGCTCGTCGAGCCACACCGCCCCGGATGCCTTCGCGCCGAGCGCCGCCGACAGCTCCGGAATCCCGGTCTCGTCGAACGACACCATCCGGCCCGCGTTCGCGGCGTGGATCACCGTCTTCAGCGGCGGGCCGTCCGAGGCGATCCGGTCGAGGATCCCGGCGACCTGCGACCGCTCCGCGATGTCACAGGCCAGCATGCTGACCGCGGTACCGGACTCGGCGACCGCGGCCACCGCCGCGGCCAGCGCCGCCGACGGGCCGGAACGGCTGGTCAGCACCAGCCGCTCGACTCCGCGCCCGGCCAGCCAGCGGCCGAGGTGCGGGCCGATCTGGCCGGTCGCGCCGGTCAGCAGGGCCGTTCCGCGCGGGGTCCAGGACTCGTTCCCGGCCCGGCGGGGCTCCGCGCGTACGACGCGCCGTGCCACGACTCCGGCGGGGCGGATCGCCACCTGGTCCTCGCCGCCGTCGGCGAGCACCGCGCACAGCCGTATGACGGTCCGGTCGTCCCACACCTGCGGCAGGTCGATCAGACCGCCCCAGCGGTCCGGGTTCTCGAGTCCCGCGACCTGGCCCAGGCCCCATACCTGCGCCTGCACCGGGTTCGTCACCGTCTCACCGAACCCCGTGGCGACCGCGCCCTGCGTGATCGACCAGAGGGGAGCGGTGATCCCGGCGTCGCCGAGCGCCTGTACGAGCAGCAGCGTCCCGGCCGCGCCGGCCGGCACCGCCGGGAACTCGGTGAGCGGGGTCTCGTCGAACGCCACCAGCGACACCACGCCCGCGAACGGCGCGCCGCCGAGAGCGGCCAGCCTTCCGGTCAGGGCGGTACGGTCCAGGTCGTCCGCGCCGACCTCGAGAACGGTGACCTCGGCGCCGCGTTCGGCCAGAACGCGCGCACAGTCCTGAACGAGCGCGTCCTCGGTCCGTCCGGCGGCGACGGCCAGCAGCCATGTCCCCGCCAGTACGACCTGGCCATTGTCCGACACCGGCACCCACGAGACCCGGTAGCGCCAGTTCGCGACCGCCGAGTCGTCCCGCTCGCGCCGCCGCCACGCGGCGAGCGCGGGGAGCAGCTCGCTCACCTGGTCGCCGTCGACGGCGAGCGTGTCGGCGACCCGCCGTACGTCACCGTCCTCGACGGCGGCCCAGAACTCCGCGTCCGCCGGGTTCTCCGCGTCACCCGCGAGCGCGACGGCGGGCTTGCCGGCGTCCGGCCAGAACCGCTGCCGCTGGAAGGCGTAGGTGGGCAGCTCGGTCGGCGTGCCGCGTTCGAGGACCGAGGTCCAGTCGATGCGGACGCCGTTGACATGTGCCTCGGCCAGGGAGGCCAGCAGCCGCGCGGGACCACCCTCGTCACGACGCAGCGTGCCGGTGACCAGCGAGGCCGTCGAGTCCGCGCTTTCGAGCGTGTCGGTGATCGCACCCGTCAGTACGGGGTGCGGGGAGACCTCGACGAAGGCACGGTGCCCGCCTTCCGCGAGTACGCGTACCGCGCGGTCGAACTCCACTGTGGCACGCAGGCTCGCGTACCAGTAACCGGCGTCCAGCTCCGGACCGGCGAGCATCTCACCCGTCATCGCCGAGACCATCGCGATCCGCGCAGGGCCGGGAGTGATCCCCTCCAGAACCTGCAAAATGTCGTCTTCGAGGGCGTCGACCTGGGCGCTGTGCGAGGCGTAGTCCACGGGGATCAGCCGGGCGCGTACCTCTTCGGCCGTGCACAGCTCGGCCAGTTCCTGAAGCGCCTCGGGGTCGCCCGAGACCACCGTCGCGGCAGGCCCGTTCACCGCCGCCAGCGACACCCGGTCCCCGAACGGAACCATGCGTTCCCGTACCCGGTCGGCGGGCTCGGCGACCGAGAGCATCCCGCCCTTACCGGCAAGCACGGTCAGCGCCTTGCTCCGCAGCGCCACCACTCGCGCCGAGTCCTCCAGCGACAAAATGCCCGCGACACACGCGGCGGCGATCTCACCCTGCGAGTGACCGACCACGGCGTCCGGCGCCACACCGGCGGCCTCCCAGACCGCGGCGAGAGAGACCATCACGGCCCACAGCGCAGGCTGCACCACGTCGGCCGTCTCAAAGCCCAGGTCACCGGCCAGCACATCGTCCAGCGACCAGTCCACGAACAGGGCCAGCGCCTCGGCGCACTCCTTCAACCGCGCCGCGAACACCGGCGAGCACTCCGCCAGCTCACGGCCCATCCCCAGCCACTGCGAACCCTGACCCGGGAACACGAACACCGTGCGGCCCACGCCGTCGGACGACGCGACGCCCGTGGTCACGCCCGTGGCGGGCTGCCCGGTGGCGACCGCCGCCAGACCGGCGGCGAGCTCCTCGCGGCCCGAGCCGACGACCACCGCACGGTTCTCGAAGGTCGACCGGGTGGCGGCCAGCGACCACGCGACATCGCCGGGGCCGAGCTCGGGGTTCGCCAGCGCGAACTCCCGCAGCCGGCCCGCCTGACCGGCGAGCGACTCGGCGCTGCGCGCCGACACGGGCCACGCCGACGTCCCTGACCCCGACAGCACCGGTACGGCCGGCTGCTCGCCGGGTACCTCGGTGTCCTCGGGCGCGGGTGCCTCTTCGAGGATCACGTGCACGTTCGTGCCGCTGACGCCGAACGCGGAGACGCCCGCGCGGCGCGGCCGTCCGTTCGCCGGCCACGGCAGCGCCTCGTTCAGGAGCCTGACGTTCCCGGCCGTCCAGTCGATCTGCGCGGACGGCTCGTCGGCGTGCAGGGTGCGCGGCAGCACCTCGCCCTGGAGCGCCAGCACCATCTTGATCACGCCGACGGCTCCGGCCGCGGCCTGGGGGTGGCCGATGTTCGACTTGACCGAGCCGAGCCAGAGCGGCTGGCCGTCCGTACGCTCCTGGCCGTAGGTGGCGAGCAGCGCCTGCGCCTCGATCGGGTCACCGAGCGTCGTACCCGTACCGTGCGCCTCGACCGCGTCGACGTCGGAGGCCGACAGGCGGGCGTTCGCCAGCGCGGCGCGGATGACCCGCTGCTGCGAGGGGCCGTTGGGGGCGGTCAGGCCGTTCGACGCGCCGTCCTGGTTCATCGCGCTGCCGCGGATCACCGCGAGCACGTTGTGGCCGTTGCGCTGCGCGTCGGACAGGCGCTCGACCAGCAGCATCGCCGCGCCCTCGGCCCAGCCCATGCCGTCCGCGTCGTCCGAGAACGCCTTGCAGCGGCCGTCCGCCGCCATGCCCTGCTGCTTGGTGAACTCCGCGAACGCGCCCGGCGTCGCCATGACGGCGACTCCGCCGGCCAGTGCCATCGTGCACTCGCCGGACCGCAGCGACTGGCACGCGAGGTGGAGCGCCACCAGCGCCGAGGAGCAGGCCGTGTCCACGGTGACCGCCGGGCCTTCCAGCCCGAGGGTGTAGGACACGCGGCCGGAGATCACCGCGGGCAGGGCACCGGTCAGCAGGTAGCCCTCCGAGCCGTTGTCCCCACCGCCGAGGCCGTCCCCGTATCCGGAGTACGTCGCGCCGGCGAAGACACCGGTCGCCGAACCGCGCAGCGACGCCGGGTCGAACCCGGCCCGCTCCAGCGTCTCCCAGGAGACCTCCAGCAGCATCCGCTGCTGCGGGTCCATGGCGAGGGCCTCACGCGGGGAGACCCCGAAGAAGCCGGCGTCGAACTTGGTGGCGTCGTAGACGAACCCGCCGACCCGGGCGATCGGCATGTCCACGTCGCCCTGCTCGGCGAGGTAGGCCGCCTCGGCGACGTCCCAGCCGCGGTCGGACGGGAAGCCCGACACACCGTCGGTGCCGCTCGCCAGCAGATCCCACAGCTGCTCCGGGCTGAACACGCCGCCGGGCAGCCGGCAGCCCATGCCGACGATCGCGATCGGCTCTCCGTCGACGGCGGCCGTCACCGGCGCGGCCGGCGCGGAGCCGGACCGGACGCCCAGGAGTTCGCTGCGCAGGTGTTCGGCGAGAACGGCGGCCGTCGGGTAGTCGAACACGAGCGTCGACGACAGGCGCAGCCCGGTGGTGGTGTTCAGGCGGTTCCGCAGCTCGACCGCGCTCAGCGAGTCGAAGCCGAGGTCCTTGAACGCGCGGTCCGACGGGACGGCGTCGGACGAGGAGTGGCCCAGCACGGCCGCGCCTTCGGCACGTACGAGGTCGGTCAGCGTCCGCCGCTGCTCGATCTCGGACAGGGAGGCGAGCCGGCGGCCGAGCTCCGTACGCGACTCCGGCGCGCGGGCGTCGTCCGCCGCGTCGTCGCCGGCGAGTGCCGCCCGTACCTCGGGCAGCGAGTCGATCAGAGGGCTCCGGCGGCGCAGGGCGAACGTCGGAGCGAACCGCTCCCAGTCGACGTCGGCGACCGTGATCACACCGTCGCCGTTGTCGAGGCTCTGGGCCAGCGCCAGGATGCCCGAGGCGGGGTCCATGACGCGCATCCCGTAGCGCAGCAGCTGTTCGCCGATGTCGCCGGAGACCATGCCGCCGCCGCCCCACAGGCCCCACGCGACCGACGTCGCCGCGAGACCGGCGGCCCGGCGGCGCTCCGCGACCGCGTCGAGGAACGCGTTGGCCGCCGCGTAGCCGGCGAGCACCCCGCTCCCCCAGGTCGCGGCGCCGGAGGAGAACAGCACGAAGGCGTCGAGGTCGAGGTCCCGCGTCAGCTCGTCCAGCCACGCGGCGCCGGTGGCCTTCGCGGCCAGGTCTTCGGCCAGGTCGTCCGGGCCGATGCCGAGCACCGGGCCGCCGCGAGCGACGCCCGCGGCGTGCATCACCGCGGTGAGCGGCGGGCCGTCCGCGGCGATCCGCGCGAGGAGTTCCCCGACCTGGTTCCGCTGCGCGATGTCGCAGGCGACCACCTCGACGCTCGCACCGGCGGTGGCCAGCTCGGCGGCCAGCCGCGCCACGCCGGACGCCTGCGGGCCCGAACGGCTGGACAGGACGAGCCGCGCGACGCCACGTCCGGCGAGCCAGCGGCTGACGTTGCCGCCGATGGCACCGGTGCCGCCGGTGACCAGGGCGGTGCCGTCGCTGGTCCAGCGGGAACGCCCGCTGGGGGACAACGGGGCGCGGACGAGGCGGCGGGCCAGGATTCCGGAGGGCCGGATCGCGACCTGGTCCTCCCCTGTTCCGGCGAGCACGGCGCACAGGCGGGACGCGCTTCGCTCGTCCCAGGACGGCGGCAGGTCGATCAGGCCGCCCCAGCCGTCGGGGATTTCGAGCGCCGCGACCCTGCCGAGGCCCCAGGTCTGCGCCTGGATCGGGTCGGTGAGGGGGTCGCCGGGGCCGGTGGACACCGCGCCCCGCGTCACCGCCCAGATCGGGGCGGTGATCTCGGCGTCGGCCAGCGCCTGGACCAGGAACGTCGTCGCGGCGAGGCCCGCCGGCACGACGGGGTGCCCGGCGAGCGGCGCTACGTCCAGTGCGAGGAGCGAGAGGACGCCCGACAGGCGCGTACGGTCGGTGCCGTCCAGGGCCGTGGCGATACGGCCGATCAGGGCCGCGCGATCCGTCTCCGGGCCGGCTTCGACCACGATGGCGTCGGAGCCGCGGTCGGCCAGGGCGCGCACGCACTCGGACGCCGACGCCTCGTCGGGCGTGACGACCAGCCAGGTCCCGGACAGCACGACCGAGCCGGCGTCCGGCACCGGAACCCACGAGACGCGGTAGCGCCAGTCGGCGATGAGCGAGTCGTCCTGCTCGCGGCGCCGCCAGGCCGCCAGCGCGGGCAGCAGCCCGCCCAGCCGGTCGCCGTCCACGGCGAGCGTGTCGGCGACCTGCCGTACGTCACCGCTCTCGACGGCGGCCCAGAACTCCGCCTCCGCGGCGCTGCCCGGCGTGGCCGGGCCGGTCACCGGCGTGATCCGCGGCCAGAACCTCTGGTGCTGGAACGCGTAGGTGGGCAGGTCGACGGACCCGCCGGGTTCGAGGATCGCGGTCCAGTCGATGCGGACGCCGTTGACGTGCGCCTCGGCCAGGGAGGTCAGGAGCCGCGCGGGACCGCCTTCGTCACGGCGGAGGGTGCCGGTGACCAGCGCGGTCGCCGTACCCGCGTCGTCGAGGGTGTCGGTGATCGCACCGGTCAGTACGGGGTGCGGGGACACCTCGATGAAGCTCCGGTGCCCGTCCTCGGCGAGGACGCGGATGGCGCGGTCGAACTCCACGGTGGCGCGGAGGCTCGCGTACCAGTACGCCGCGTCCAGCTCCGGGCCGGCGAGCGTCTCGCCGCTCATCGCCGAGACCATCGGGATACGGGCGGCCCGCGGCGAGATCCCCTCCAGGACCGATCGGATGTCGTCTTCGAGGGCGTCGACCTGAGCGCTGTGGGAGGCGTAGTCGACCGGGATCATCCGGGCACGTACGCCCTCGGCCTCGCACGTCTCGGCCAGGTCCTGGAGGACCTGCGGTTCTCCGGAGACCACGGTCGCGGCCGGTCCGTTGACCGCCGCCACCGACGCCCGGTCGCCGAGGTCGGCGATGCGTTCGCGGACGCGGTCGGCGGGTTCGGCGATGGAGAGCATGCCGCCCTCGCCCGCCAGCACGGTCAGGGCCTTGCTCCGCAGGGCCACGACCCGCGCGGCGTCCTGGAGCGACAGGATCCCCGACACGCACGCGGCGGCGATCTCACCCTGCGAGTGACCGACGACGGCGTCCGGCTTCACGCCGGCGGCCTCCCACACCGCGGCGAGGGAGACCATCACGGCCCACAGCGCCGGCTGCACCACGTCCGCGGCCTCGAAGCCCAGCTCGCCTGCCAGCACGTCGTGCAGCGACCAATCGACGAACGGGGCCAGCGCGGCGGCGCACTCGTTCAGGCGCGCCGCGAACACCGGCGAGGTCTCCGCCAGGTCACGGCCCATGCCCAGCCACTGGGAACCCTGGCCGGGGAAGACGAAGACCGTACGGCCGGCACCGTCCGAGGCCGCACCGGTGGTCACGCCCGTGGCGGGCTGCCCGGTGGCGACCGCCGCCAGACCGGCGGCGAGCTCCTCGCGGCCCGAGCCGACGACCACCGCGCGGTTCTCGAAGGTCGACCGGGTGGCGGCCAGCGACCACGCGACGTCGCGCGGGTCGAGGTCCGTGGCGGCCAGCGCGAACTCCCGCAGGCGGCCCGCCTGACCGGCGAGCGCCTCAGCGCCGCGCGCCGACACCAGCCACGCCGACGTACCGGACTCCGACAGCACCGGGACGTCCGGCTCGACGGCCTCGGGGGTCTCGGTGTCGTCTTCCGGCGACTGTTCGAGGATGACGTGCGCGTTGGTGCCGCTCATGCCGAACGCGGAGACGCCCGCGCGGCGCGGCCGTCCGGTCGACGGCCACGGCAGCGCCTCGTTGAGCAGGCGTACGGTCCCGGCCGACCAGTCCACGTGCGTGGACGGGACGTCGGCGTGCAGCGTGCGGGGAAGCACGCCGTGGCGCATCGCGAGGACCATCTTGATGATCCCGGCGACGCCGGCGGCGGACTGCGGGTGGCCGATGTTCGACTTGACCGAGCCGAGCCACAGCGGCTGGTCCTCCGTACGGTCGCGACCGTACGTGGCGAGCAGGGCCTGCGCCTCGATCGGGTCACCGAGCGTCGTGCCGGTCCCGTGCGCCTCGACGGCGTCGACGTCGGAGGCCGAGAGCCGGGCGTTCGCCAGAGCGGCCCGGATGACCCGCTGCTGCGAGGGACCGTTGGGGGCGGTCAGGCCGTTCGACGCGCCGTCCTGGTTCACCGCGCTGCCGCGGATCACCGCGAGCACGTTGTGGCCGTTGCGCCGCGCGTCGGACAGGCGTTCCACGACGAGTACGCCGGCGCCCTCGGCCCAGCCGGTGCCGTCCGCGTCGTCGGAGAAGGGCTTGCAGCGGCCGTCGGCGGACATGCCCTGCTGCTTGGAGAACTCGCCGAACGCACCGGGGGTGGCCATCACGGTGACGCCGCCCGCGAGGGCCATGGTGCACTCGCCCGATCGCAGCGCCTGGCAGGCCAGGTGGAGCGCGACCATCGAGGACGAGCAGGCGGTGTCGACCGTGACCGCCGGGCCTTCGAGCCCGAAGGCGTAGGCGATCCGGCCGGAGATGACGCTGCCCGCGTTGCCCGTCGCGACGTGGCCCTCGGGCCGCTCGTCGTCGGCGGACAGCAGCAGGCCGATGTCATAGCCCGACGAGGCAGCACCGGCGAACACGCCGGTCACGGAGCGGCGTAGTGACGACGGCGCGATCCCGGCGCGTTCCAGCGCCTCCCAGGAGACCTCCAGCAGCAGCCGCTGCTGCGGGTCCATGGCGAGGGCCTCACGCGGTGAGATCCCGAAGAAGCCGGCGTCGAAGTTCGTGGCGTCGTGGACGAAGCCGCCGACGCGGGCGTACGACCCGCTGGGGTCGCCGAGGGCCGGGTCGTGCACGTCCCAGCCACGGTCCTCCGGGAAGGCGGAGATCGCGTCGGTGCCGGCGGCGACCAGGTCCCAGAGCTGCTCGGGGCTCGCCACGCCACCGGGCAGGCGGCAGCTCATGCCCACGATGGCGATCGGCTCGCCGTCCACGGCGGCGGTGACCTCCGGGACCGGGGTGCCGGAGGCGGCGTGGAGACCGAGCATCTCGCCGAGCAGGTGTTCGGCGAGGATCGCGGCGGTCGGGTAGTCGAAGACGAGCGTGGTGGGCAGGGACAGGCCGGTGGCGGCGCTGAGGCGGCCACGCAGCTCGACCGCGGTGAGAGAGTCGAAGCCGAGGTCGCTGAACGCCCGGTCGGACTCGACCGCGTCGGCGGAGGCGTAGCCCAGGACGGAGGAGGCCTCGGTACGGATGAGGTCGATCAGGAGCCGGTCCTGCTCGACGCGGGACAGGCCCGTCAGGCGCTGGGCCAGCCCGGACGTGGACTCGGCGGCCGAGGCGGCGGGGGCGACGGGCCCGGCCAGCGCCTGGCGCACCTCGGGCAGCGTTTCGATCAGCGGGCTGGGACGGCGCAGCGTGAACGTGGGGGCGAACCGCGCCCAGTCGACGTCGGCGACCGCGACGACGACCTCGCCGGCGTCGACCGCCTGAGCCATCGCGCGGATACCGAGGACCGGGTCCATGAGCCGCAGGCCGTAGCGCTGCAGGTGCTCGCCGGCCGTTCCGGCGCCCATGCCGGCGCCGCCCCACAGACCCCACGCCAGCGACGTACCGGCCAGGCCGCGCGAGCGGCGGTCCTCGACCAGGGCGTCGAGGAAGGAGTTGGCGGCGGCGTACCCGGGCTGCAGACCGCTGCCCCAGGTCGCCGACACCGATGAGAACACCACGAAGGCGTCCAGGTCCATGGCCTGGGTCAGCTCGTCCAGCAGCACCGCGCCGGCGGTCTTCACCGCCGACACCCGCAGCAGGTCGGCGGGGGTGAACTCCTCGATCGCCTTGGCCTCACCGACACCGGCGGCGTGGACGACCGAGCTGAGCGGCGGGCCGTCCGCGCCGATCCGCGCGAGCAGGCCCTCGACCTCGGAACGCTGGGAGATGTCACCGGCGATCACGTCCACCGACGTGCCCGCGGCGGCGAGCTCGGCGGCCAGCGCGCCGACTCCGGCGGCGCCGGGGCCCGAACGGCTGGTCAGGACGACACGCTGGGCCCGGCGTCCGGCCGCCCACAACGCGACCTGGCCGCCGATCCCACCGGTACCGCCGGTGATGAGCACCGAGCCGCCCGGCGTCCAGGCCGTGCCCGTACGCGGCTGCGCCGCCCGCACCAGACGGCGGCCCATGATCCCTGAAGGACGGATCGCGACCTGGTCCTCACCGGTGCCGGTGAGGATCCCGCACAGGCGCGCGGCGGTCCGGCCGTCCCAGGTCGGGGGCAGGTCGACCAGACCACCCCAGCGGTCGGGGTGTTCCAGGGCCGCGACCCGGCCCAGGCCCCAGATCTGCGCCAGCGCGGGGTCCGGGGCGGCATCGCCCAGCCCGGTCGCGACGGCGCCCCGCGTGACCGCCCACATCGGGGCGGCGACACCGGCGTCGCCGAGCGCCTGCACCAGCGCCAGGGTCGCGGCCACCGGGCCCTCACCGAAGGCCAGCAGCGACACGACCCCCGTGACACCGTCCAAAGGGGTGAGGCGTTCGGCCAGTGCGGCGCGCTCCAGCTGGTCGGCGGCCTCGAAGAGCACGGTCTCGGCGCCGCGCTCGCTCAGTGCCTGGACGCAGTCCCGCGCCAAGTCCTCGTCCGGGGTGACCACGAGCCAGGTACCGGACAGCACGGTCGAGCCCGGCTCGGGCACCTGCGCCCAGGTGACCTGGTAGCGCCAGTCGGCGACCGCGGAGTCCTCCAGCGAACGCCGCCGCCACGAGGCCAGCGCGGGCAGGAGGTCACCCACCCGGTCGTCGTCGACGGCGAGCGTGTCGGCGACCTGCCGCACGTCACCGTTCTCGATGGCGGCCCAGAACTCCGCGTCCGCCGGGTTCTCCGCTCCACCGCCGACCGCGACCGCGTCGGCGGCCTGCGAGCTCTCCGGCCAGAAGCGCTGGTGCTGGAACGCGTACGTCGGCAGCTCGACCAGCCGTCCGCCGGTGAACACGGCGCGCCAGTCGACCTGGCCGCCGGACACGTGCACCCGGCCCAGCGCCTCCAGCACCGCGACGTCAGCGGCGGTCTTCGGCCGCGACACCGGCACGAACACACCGTCGGCGACGACCGCCGGGCCCATGCCGGACAGCGTCCCGTCGGGGCCGATCTCGACGAACACGTTCACACCACGGCCGGACAGCGTCGACACCGCGTCGGCGAACCGCACCGCGCCACGAGCCTGCTCGACCCAGTACGCGGAGCCGAACTCCTCCAGCGCCTCACCGGTCGTGCCACACGCCCAGGGGATCCGCGGCGTGTGGTGCGCCAGCCCTGAGGCGACCTGGCCGAGCTCGTCCAGCACCGGGTCCATCAGGTGCGAGTGGAAGGCGTGGGAGACGCGCAGGCGGCGAACCCGCGTCCCACCGGACCGCCACGTCTCCGCCACGGTTTCGACGGCCTCGGCGTCTCCGGACAGGACGGTCGAAGCGGGGCCGTTCACCGCCGCGATCGACACACCCTCGACACCGTCGATCGAGGCCAGGACCTCGGCCTCCGGAGCGGCGATCGCCCACATCGCCCCGCCCTCGGGCAACGCCTGCATCAAGCGCGCACGGGTCGCCACCAGACGAGCGGCGTCCTCCAGCGAAAGCACTCCGGCGGCCCACGCCGCCGCGAACTCACCGACCGAGTGACCGGCGACGGCGGCCGGAGACACTCCGGCGGCCTTGAGCAGCGACACCGCGCCGACCTGGAAGGCGAACAACCCGGTCTGCGCGAACAGCGTCGCGTCGGCACCGATGTCCGGCTCCGTACGGCCCAGAACGACGTCCGCGACGGGAAGGCCCAGCTCGGCCTCCAGCAGACCGCACACCCGGTCGAAGGCCTCGGCGAACACCGGGCTGGCCGCGTACAGACCCGCGCCCATGCCCGCACGCTGCGAACCCTGACCGGAGAAGACGAAACCGACCCGCGCGGAGGCCCGTACGGCCCCCGACACCGGCCCGGACTGGCCGGTGGCGACCGCGCTCAGCCCGGCCGTGAGTTCCTCGCGGCCCGTGCCGACGATGACCGCGCGGTGCTCGAACACCGACCGCGTCGCCGCGAGGGACCAGGCGACGTCCTTCGTGCCGAGGTCCGAGCCGAGCGCGAACTCGCGCAGCCGGCCCGCCTGGCTCGCCAGGCCCTCGGCCGTGCGGCCCGACACCAGCCACGCCGACGTCTCGGATCCCGACAGGACCGGCGGCGCCGGCTCCTCGTCGGGGGCGTCGAGCGGCGGGGCCTCTTCGAGGATGACGTGCCCGTTCGTACCGCTGATGCCGAACGCCGACACGCCCGCGCGGCGCGGCCGGCCGTTCGACGGCCAGTCCCGGTGCTCGGACAGGAGGCGTACGGTGTCGGCCGACCAGTCCACGTGCGGGGACGGCACGTCGGCGAACAGGGTCGCCGGCAGCGCGTTGTTCCGCAGCGCCAGCACCATCTTGATGACACCGGCCACACCGGCGGCCTGCTGCGCGTGCCCGATGTTGGACTTCACGGACCCGAGCCAGAGCGGCCGGTCCGCGGGGCGGTCCTGGCCGTAGGTGGCGATCAGGGCCTGGGCCTCGATCGGGTCGCCGAGGGCGGTGCCGGTGCCGTGGGCCTCCACGGCGTCGATGTCGGTGGCCGACAGCCCGGCGTTCGCCAGGGCGGCGTTGATGACGCGCTGCTGGGAGGGGCCGTTCGGCGCGGTGAGCCCGTTCGACGCGCCGTCCTGGTTGATCGCGCTGCCGCGGATGACCGCGAGCACGTTGTGGCCGTTGCGCTGGGCGTCCGACAGGCGCTCCAGCAGCACCATGCCGGCGCCTTCGGCGATGCCCATGCCGTCGGCGTCGGCGGAGAAGGCCTTGCAGCGGCCGTCGGCGGCCAGCACCCGCTGGCGGGAGAAGCCGATGAACTCCCCTGGTTCGGCGATCACCATGACGCCGCCCGCGAGCGCCATCGAGCACTCGCCCGTACGCAGTGCCTGCGCTGCGAGGTGGAGCGCGACCAGGGAGGACGAGCACGCCGTGTCGACCGTCACCGCCGGGCCTTCCAGGCCGAGCGTGTAGGAGATGCGGCCCGAGAGAACGCTGCCCACGTTCCCCGTGATCAGGTGACCCTCGGCGCCTTCGATACCGACGACCTGGCCGGCGTATCCCGAAGGGGCGGCGCCGGCGAACACGCCGGTCGCGGATCCCTGCATCGACTCCGGGTCGATCCCGGCGCGTTCCAGGGCCTCCCAGGAGACCTCCAGCAGCAGCCGCTGCTGCGGGTCCATCGCGAGGGCCTCGCGCGGCGAGATCCCGAAGAACGACGCGTCGAAGTCGGCGGCGGCATGCAGGAAACCGCCCTCCTGCACGTACGACGTACCGGGATTGTCCGGGTCAGGGTCGAACAGCCCGGCCATGTCCCAGCCGCGATCCGTCGGGAAACCCGACACCGCGTCACCACCGGAGGCGAGCAGGTCCCACAGGCTCTGGGGGCTGTGCGCCCCACCTGGGAAACGGCAGCCCATGCCGACGATCGCGATCGGCTCCGCCGGGTCCAGCGTGACCACCACCGGCTGCGCCCCGACCGGCTGGGAGGCTCCCACCAGCCGGCGGACCACCTCGGCGGCCAGCACGGTCGCGGACGGGTAGTCGAAGACCACCGTCGACGGCAGCGAAAGGCCCGTCGCCGTGTTCAGGCGGTTCCGCAGCTCGACGGCGGTCAGCGAGTCGAAGCCGAGGTCCCGGAACGCCCGGTCGGCCGACACCGCGTCCGCCGAACCGTGACCCAGTACCGCCGCCGCGTGCGACCGCACCAGGTCCACCGTCAGCAGCTGCCGCTCATCCGGCGCCAAGCCGGACAGGCGGGAGGCGAGCTCGCCTTCCTGGCCCGTGACGGCCGTGTGCGCCGACACCGAGACGGCCGACTGCAGGACGACCTCGGGGATCTGGCTGAGCAGCGGCCAGGGGCGCACCGCGCGGTAGACCGGGGCGAACGCGTCCCAGTCGACGTCCGCGATGGCCACGAACGTGTCGTCGTCGAGGAGCGCCTGATCCAGCGCGAGCAGCGCACGCTGCGGGTCGAGGAACTCCATCCCCTGGCGCCGGAGCCGTGCCGGGGTCAGGGCACCGGGCGCGTGGGACACGGAGGCCTCGACCTCGGCCCAGTCGCGGGTGTCCCAGACACCCCACGCCACCGACGTCGCGCGCAGGCCGCGCGAACGGCGGCGCTGCGCGAGGGCGTCGAGGAACGCGTTGCCCGTCGCGTACGCGCCGTGGTCGACGCTGCCCCAGGTCGCCGCGATCGAGGAGAACAGTACGAACGCGTCCAGGTCCAGGTCGGCGGTCAGCTCGTCGAGCCACACGGCCCCGGCGGCCTTCGCGCCCAGTGCCGCCGACAGCTCCGGAATCCCGGTCTCGTCGAACGACACCAGCCGGCCCAGGTTGGCCGCGTGGATCACGGACTTCAACGGCGGGCCCTCGGCCGCGATCCGGTCGAGGAGACCGGCGACCTGCGACCGCTCCGCGAGGTCACACGCCACGAAGGACACGGTGGTCCCGGCCTCGGCCAGCGCGGCCACCGCCGCGGCCGCCTCGGCGGTCGGGCCCGAACGGCTGGTCAGTACGACCCGCTCGGCTCCGCGCCCGGCCAGCCACCGCGCGACGTACGGGCCGATCTGACCGGTCGCGCCGGTCAGCAGGGCCGTTCCGCGCGGCGTCCAGGACTCGGCGTTGGTCCGGCGCGGCTCCGCGCGTACGAGGCGCCGTGCCGTCACTCCCGCGGGGCGGATCGCGACCTGGTCCTCGCCGCCGTCGGCGAGCACCGCGCACAGCCGCACACCGGCCCGGTCGTCCCAGGCCTGCGGCAGGTCGATCAGGCCGCCCCAGCGGTCCGGGTGCTCCAACCCCGCGACCAGGCCGAGGCCCCACGCCTGCGCCTGCACCGGGTTCGTCACCGTCTCGCCCGGGCCGGTCGCGACCGCGCCGCGCGTCACCGACCAGAGCGGAGCGGCGATGCCGGCGTCGCCGAGCGCCTGGATCAGGGTCAGGGTCCCGGCGAGCCCGGCCGGCACGACCGGGAAGCCGGTCACCGGGGTCTCGTCCAGGGCCAGCAACGACAGCACACCCGCGAAACCCGTGCCGAAGGCGCCGAGCCGCTCCGCGAGGGCGGCGCGGTCCAGACCGGCGGCGTCGACCATGACGGTCTCGGCACCGCGCTCGGTCAGGGCGCGGACGCAGTCCTGTGCCGACGCCTCATCCGGCGTCACCACCAGGTACGTGCCGGACAGCACCACCGAACTCGGGTCGGACACCGGCACCCACGAGACGCGGTAGCGCCAGTCCGCCACGGCCGACTCGTCGCGCTCGCGGCGCCGCCACGACGCGAGCGCCGGCAGCACCTCGCTCAACCGCTGATCGTTGATCGAGAGCGTGTCCGCGAGTTCACGCAGGTCGCCGTCCTCGACCGCGGCCCAGAACCTGGCCTCGGCCGCGGAGCCGGTGCCGCCCGCCGCCTCGGTGTTCGGCTGCGTGGGGGCGGACTGCGGCCAGTACCTCTGGCGCTGGAAGGCGTAGGTGGGCAGGCCGACCGAGGTGCGGGGTTCGAGAACGCGCGTCCAGTCGACGGGGACGCCGTTGACGTGCGCCTCGGCGAAGGAGGTGAGCAGCCGCGCGGGGCCGCCCTCGTCGCGGCGCAGCGTGCCGGTCGCGAGTGAGACCGCCACGCCCGCGTCGTCGGCCGTGTCGCCGATCGCACTCGTCAGAACCGGGTGCGGGGACACCTCGACGAAGACGCGGTGGCCGTCCTCGGCCAGCACACGGATGGCGCGGTCGAACTCCACGGTGGCGCGCAGGCTCGCGTACCAGTAACCCGCGTCCAGCTCCGGTCCGGCCAGCGTCTCGCCCGTCATCGCCGACACCATCGGGATCTCGGCGGTCCGTGGCGCGATCCCCCGCAGCACCGCGCGGATCTCGTCTTCGAGGGCGTCGACCTGGGCGCTGTGGGAGGCGTAGTCGACCGGGATCATCCGGGCGCGTACCTCTTCGGCCGTGCACGTCTCGGCCAGCTCTTGAAGCGCCTCGGGGTCGCCCGAGACCACCGTCGCGGCCGGGCCGTTCACCGCCGCCAGCGACACGCGGTCCCCGTACGGAGCCATCCGCTCGCGTACCCGGTCGGCGGGCTCGGCGATCGAGAGCATGCCGCCCTTGCCCGCCAGCACGGTCAGCGCCTTGCTCCGGAGCGCCACGACCCGCGCGGCGTCCTCCAGAGACAGAATGCCCGCGACACACGCGGCGGCGATCTCACCCTGAGAGTGACCGACCACGGCGTCCGGGGCGACACCGGCCGCCTGCCACACCGCTGCGAGGGAGACCATCACGGCCCACAGCGCGGGCTGTACGACGTCGGCGGCCTCGAAGCCCAGCTCGCCGGCCAGCACGTCGCTCAGCGACCAGTCCACGAACGGGGCCAGCGCGGCGGCGCACTCGTCCATCCGCGCCGCGAACACCGGCGAGCACTCGATCAGCTCACGGCCCATGCCCAGCCACTGCGAACCCTGGCCCGGGAACACGAACACGACCCGGCCCGCGCCGTCGTCCGGCGCGACACCGCTGGTCAGGCCGGCGGCGGGCTGCCCGGTGGCGATCGCCGCCAGACCCGCCGTCAGCTCGTCGCCGCCCGAACCCACGATCACCGCGCGGTGTTCGAACGTCGCGCGCGTCGCGGCCAGCGACCACGCGACGTCTCCCGGGTCGAGCTCCGGGGCGGCCAGCGCGAACTCCCGCAGCCGGCCGGACTGACCGGCCAGCGCCTCGGCGCTGCGCCCCGACACGAGCCACGCCGACGTGTCCGAACCCGACAGCACCGGTACGACCGGAGCGGCGGGCTCCTCGTCGGCGCCCTCCACCGCCTCCGGAGTGTCCTCGGGGGCCGGGGCCTCTTCGAGGATCATGTGCACGTTCGTGCCGCTGACGCCGAACGCCGAGACACCGCCTCGACGCGGCCGGTCGTTCGCCGGCCACGGCGTCGCCTCGTTCAGCAGCCTGACGTTCCCCGCCGTCCAGTCGATGTGCGGGGAAGGCTCCTCGGCGTGCAGGGTGCGCGGCAGCATCTCGCCCTGGAGCGCCAGCACCATCTTGATCACGCTGGCGATGCCCGAGGCGTTCTGCATGTGCCCGATGTTCGACTTCATCGAACCCAGCCACAGCGGCTTGTCCTCCGTACGCTCCTGGCCGTACGTCGCCAGCAGCGCCTGAGCCTCGATCGGGTCGCCCAGTGACGTACCGGTCCCGTGCGCCTCGACCGCGTCGACGTCCGCCGGCGAGAGCCGGGCGTTCGCGAGCGCCGCCTTGATGACCCGCTGCTGCGAGGGACCGTTCGGCGCGCTCAGGCCGTTCGACGCGCCGTCCTGGTTCACCGCGCTGCCGCGGATCACGGCCAGCACGTTGTGGCCGTTGCGCCGCGCGTCGGACAGCTTCTCCAGCAGCACCATTCCGCTGCCCTCGGACCAGCCGATGCCGTCCGCGTCCGCCGAGAACGCCTTGCACCGGCCGTCCGACGCCATGCCCTGCTGCTTGGAGAACTCCGCGTACCCCGTGGGGAGCGCCATCACCGTCACGCCGCCGGCCAGCGCCATCGAGCACTCGCCGGCCCGCAGCGCCTGGTACGCGAGGTGCAGTGCCACCAGCGCCGAAGAGCACGCCGTGTCCACCGTGACCGCCGGGCCCTCGAGACCGAGGGTGTAGGACACCCGGCCGGAGATCACCGCGGTCAGGCCGCCGGTCAGCAGGTAGCCCTCCGCCCCGCTGTCGGAGCCGAACAGGCTCATGCCGTACCCGTTGGAGTTCGCGCCGACGAACACCCCGGTCGACGAGCCCTTCAACGACCTCGGGTCGATCCCGGCCTGCTCCAGCGCCTCCCAGGACACCTCCAGCAGCAGCCGCTGCTGCGGGTCCATGGCGAGGGCCTCACGCGGCGAGATCCCGAAGAAGCCGGCGTCGAAGTCCGGCGCGTCGTAGACGAATCCGCCGACCCGGGCGTAGGCCGTCTTGCCGTCTTCCTTCTTGAGCCCGTAGGTCTCCTCGACGACGTCCCAGCCGCGGTCGGTCGGGAAGCTCCCCATCGCGTCGCCTTCGGAGACGAGGAGGTCCCACAGCTGCTCGGGCGCGGCGACGCCGCCGGGCAACCGGCAGCCCATGCCAACGATCGCGATCGGTTCCTGCTCGCCGGACTCCAGCTTCCGCAGGCGTTCACGGGTCTCATAGAGGTCACCCGCGACCTTCTTGAGGTAGTCAAGAAGCTGCTGGTTCTCCGCCATTACAGATCCTTCCCGAACTGCTGATCGATGAAGTCGAGCACTTCGTCGGCGCTCGCCGCATCGAGCCGACCCGTGACGGCCTCGCGTTTCGGGGCGTCCTCGGCACTCATCCACTTCGACAGCACGGTTTGCAGGCGCACGGTGACGCTCGCGCGCAGGTCGCTGTCGGCCGCGATGGCCGACAGCACGGTTTCGAGCTGGTCCAGTTCGGCGAACACCGGCGGTTCGGCCTCGGTGTCATCGGGGCAGATCCGGGCCCGCAGATGGTCGGCGACGGCGGCCGACGTCGGGTAGTCGAAGACCAGGGTCGACGGCAGCCGCAGGCCGGTGGCGGCGCTGATCCGGTTGCGGAGCTCGACCGCGGTCACCGAGTCGACACCGAGGTCGCGGAAGGCCCGCGCGCCCTGGACCGCGTCGGCCGAGGGGTAGCCGAGCACCGCGGCCGCCTCGCCGCGTACCAGGTCGGTCAGCAGGCGGGCCTGCTCCGTACGCGACCGGCCGCTGAGCCGCTCCTCCCACGCGGTGTGCGAGTCCGGCGCCACCTGCGACTCCTCGGCGGTGGCCAGGGCACTCTGGGCCTCGGGCAGCGCGGCGAGCAGCGGGCTGGACCGGTACAGCGTGAACGTCGGGGTGAAGCGCGCCCAGTCCAGGTCCGCGACGGTGACCAGGCCCTCGTTCCCGTCGATCGCCTGAGCCAGGGCCCTGGTCGCCAGGTCGGGGTTCATGACACGCAGCCCGTAGCGCTGGAGCTGCTCGCCGACCTCGCCGACGCCCATGCCGACGCCGCCCCACAGCCCCCAGGCCACGGAGACGGACGCGAGGCCGCGCGAGCGGCGGTTCTCGGTCAGTGCGTCCAGGTAGGCGTTGGCCGCGGCGTATCCGGGCTGCCGTGCGCTGCCCCACGTCGACGCGCCGGAGGAGAACACCACGAACGCGTCCAGGTCCAGGCCGGTGGTCAGCTCGTCCAGCCAGCGCGCGCCGGCGGTCTTGACCGCCGACACCGCCGCCTGCTCGGCAGGCGTCGAGTCGGCGAACGGCGTGCTCTGGCCGACACCCGCGGCGTGGATCACCGAGCTGAGCGGCGGGCCGCCGGCCGCGATCCGCTCCAGCAGGCCCTCGGCGTCGGCGCGGTGCGCGATGTCGCACGCCACGATGTCGACGTCGCTGCCCGCCGATGCCAGCTCGGCGGCCAGCTCGGCCACCGAACCGGCGGCCGGGCCGGAACGGCTGGTCAGCACGACCCGCCGGGCACCGCGTTCGGTCAGCCAGCGGCTGACACGGCCGCCGATGCCGCCGGTACCGCCGGTGACGAGGACGGTTCCGCCGGGCGTCCAGGTCCCGGTGTCCCGCGGCTCCGAGGCCCGCACCAGGCGCCGGCCGAACAGCCCGGTCGCCCGGATGGCGACCTGGTCCTCGCCCATGCCGGCCAGGACCCCGCACAGCCGTGACGCCGTACGGTCGTCCCAGGAGGACGGCAGGTCGAGCAGACCGCCCCACCGGTCCGGGTACTCGAGCGCAGCGACCCGGCCCATGCCCCATACCTGCGCCTGCGCCGGAGCGGGCAGATCCTCGCCCGCGGCGGTCACCGCGCCCTTCGTCAGTGCCCACAGCGGGGCCGCGACGTCCGCGTCGCCGAGCGCCTGGACCAGGAGCAGCGTCCCGGCCACGCCGGCGGGCAGCACCGGGAGGCCGGCGAACGGCGACTCGTCCAGTGCCAGCAGCGACAGCACACCCGCGTACTCGGTGTCCCCGGCGGAGAGCCGCGCGGCCAGCGCGGCGCGATCCAGGTCCTCGGGGCCGACCTCGAAGACCACCGTCTCGGCGCCGCGATCCGACATCGCCTGTACGCAGTGCCGCGTGAGCTCGTCCGCCCCTGCGGGGGCCACGACCAGCCAGGTCCCGGCGAGCACGACCGAGCCGGGGTCGTCCAGCGAGGCCCAGGTGACCCGGTAGCGCCAGTTGGCGACGGCCGAGTCCGCGCGCTCGTGGCGTCGCCACGACGCCAGCGCGGGCAGCACCTCGCTGAGGCGCTCGTCGTCGATCGCGAGCTTGTCGGCGAGCTGCCTCAGGTCACCGTCCTCGATGGCCGCCCAGAACTCCGTCTCGGCCTCGCTGCCGGTGGCGACCGTGGTGGTCTCCCCCGGCCGTACGAGGGCCTGGGTCAGATGCGGCCAGTACTTCTGGCGCTGGAAGGCGTAGGTGGGCAGGGCGACCGGCGTACCGGGTTCGAGGACGCTCGCCCAGTCGATGGGGAGGCCGTTGACGTACGCCTCGGCGAAGGAGGTCAGGAGGCGCGCGGGGCCGCCCTCGTCGCGGCGGAGCGTGCCGGTGACCAGGGAGTCCGGCACGTCCGTGTCGTCGAGAGTGTCACCGATCGGACCGGTCAGCACCGGATGCGGGGACACCTCGACGAAGCTCCGGTGCCCGCCGTCGGCGAGGACGCGGATGGCGCGGTCGAACTCCACGGTGGCGCGGAGGCTGGCGTACCAGTAGCCCGCGTCCAGCTCCGGACCGGCCAGGAACTCGCCCGTCATCGCCGAGACCATCGGGATGCGCGCCGGGCCCGGAGTGATCCCTTCCAGGACCCGCAGAATGTCGTCTTCGAGGGCGTCGACCTGGGCGCTGTGCGAGGCGTAGTCGACCGGGATCATCCGGGCGCGTACGCCGTCGGACTCGCACAGCTCGGCCAGCTTCTGCAACGCCGACGGCTCGCCGGAGACCACCGTCGCCGACGGTCCGTTCACGGCCGCGTCGGAGATCTGGTCGCCGAAGTCGGCGATGCGTTCGCGGACGCGGTCGGCGTGCTCGGCGATCGAGAGCATGCCGCCCTTGCCGGCCAGCACGGTCAGCGCCTTGCTGCGCAGCGCCACGACGCGGGCGGCGTCCTGAAGGGACAGGATTCCCGCGACACACGCCGCCGCGATCTCACCCTGCGAGTGACCCACCACGGCGTCCGGGGCGACACCGGCGGCCTGCCAGACGGCGGCCAAGGAGACCATCACGGCCCACAGCGCCGGCTGCACGACATCTGCGGCCTCGAAGTCCGTCTTACCGGCCAGCACATCGTGCAACGACCAATCCACGAACGGAGCCAGCGCGGCGGCGCACTCGTTCAACCGCGCCGCGAACACCGGCGAAGCGTCCGCCAGCTCACGCCCCATCCCCAGCCACTGCGACCCCTGACCGGGGAACACGAACACCGTACGGCCCGGGCCCTCGGAGGACGCGACACCCGTGGTCACGCCCGTGGCGGGCTGCCCGGTCGCGACCGCCGCCAGACCGGCGGCCAGCTCCTCACGGCCCGACCCCACGACCACCGCGCGGTTCTCGAACACCGACCGCGTCGTCGTCAGGGACCAGCCGATGTCGGCCGGATCGATCTCCGGATGGGCGAGCGCGAACTCCCGCAGCCGCCCGGACTGACCGGCCAGCGCCTCGGCGCCGCGCGCCGACACCGGCCACGCCGACGTACCGGACCCCGACAGCACCGGAACGTCCGGCTGCTCGTCGGACTCCGGGGCGTCGTCGAGCGGCGGAGGCTCCTCGACGATGACATGGGCGTTGGTGCCGCTCATGCCGAACGCGGAGACGCCCACGCGGCGCGGCCGCCCGTTCGACGGCCACGCAACCGCCTCGTTCAGGAGGCGCACGGTCCCGGCCGACCAGTCCACGTGCGTCGACGGGACGTCGGCGTGCAGCGTGCGCGGCAGGACACCGTGGCGCATCGCCATGACCATCTTGATGATCCCGGCGACGCCCGCGGCGGACTGCGGGTGGCCGATGTTCGACTTCACCGAGCCCAGCCACAGCGGCCGGTCCTCCGTACGCTCCCGGCCGTACGTCGCCAGGAGCGCCTGCGCCTCGATCGGGTCACCGAGCGTCGTACCCGTACCGTGCGCCTCGACCGCGTCGATGTCGGAAGGCGACAGGCGGGCGTTCGCCAGCGCCGCGCGGATCACTCGCTGCTGCGACGGGCCGTTCGGCGCCGTCAGGCCGTTCGACGCGCCGTCCTGGTTCACCGCGCTGCCACGGATCACCGCGAGCACGTTGTGGCCGTTGCGCTGGGCGTCCGACAGACGCTCCACGACCAGGACACCGGCGCCCTCGGCCCAGCCCGTGCCGTCCGCGTCGTCGGAGAAGGGCTTGCAGCGGCCATCGGCCGCCATGCCCTGCTGCTTGGAGAACTCGCCGAACGCGCCCGGGGTGGCCATCACCGTCACGCCGCCCGCGAGCGCCATGGTGCACTCACCGGACCGCAATGCCTGGCAGGCCAGGTGAAGCGCGACCATCGACGACGAGCAGGCCGTGTCGACCGTGACCGCCGGGCCCTCAAGGCCGAAGGCGTACGCGATGCGGCCCGAGATGACACTGCCCGCGTTGCCCGTCGCCAGGTGACCCTCCGGCCGCTCGTCGTCCGAGGACATCAGCAGGCCGATGTCGTAGCCCGACGACGCCGCGCCCGCGAACACACCGGTGACCGAGCGGCGCAGTGACGACGGCGCGATGCCGGCGCCTTCCAGCGCCTCCCAGCAGGCTTCGAGGAGGAGCCGCTGCTGCGGGTCCATCGCGAGCGCCTCACGGGGTGAGATCCCGAAGAAGCCGGCGTCGAAATGCGTCGCGTCGTGGACGAAGCCGCCGACGCGGGCGTACGAGGCGTTCGGGTCGGCGAGGGACGGGTCCTGAACCTCCCAGCCGCGGTCCTGCGGGAACGCGGAGATCGCGTCGGTGCCGGCGGCGACCAGGTCCCAGAGCTGTTCCGGGCTTCCCACGCCACCGGGCAGGCGGCAGCTCATGCCCACGATGGCGATCGGCTCACCGTCCGCGGCGGCCGTGACGACCGGAGCGCCGGAGTCGGACCGAACACCCAGCATCTCGCCGAGCAGATACTCGGCGAGGATCGCGGCGGTCGGGTAGTCGAAGACGAGCGTGGCGGGCAGGGACAGGCCCGTGGCGGCGCCCAGGCGGCCACGCAGCTCGACCGCGGTGAGAGAGTCGAAGCCGAGGTCGCTGAACGCCCGGTCCGACTCGACCGCGTCGGCCGAAGAGTGCCCCAGGACAGAGGCGGCCTCGGTACGGATCACGTCGATCAGGACCCGGTCCTGCTCCGTGCGGGACATCTCGGCCAGACGCTGGACCAGCTCCGACCCGGAGTCGGCGGCCGACACGGCCGGTGCCGCCGGGGCCGTCAGCGCCTGCCGCACCTCCGGCAGTGCCTCGACCAGCGGGCTCGTACGGCGCAGCGTGAACGTCGGGGCGAACCGCGCCCAGTCCACGTCCGCCACCGTCACCGCGCGCTCACCCGCGTCGATCGCCTGAGCCATCGCGCGGATGCCGAGCTCGGGCTCCATGAGCCGCAGGCCGTAGCGCTGCAACTGCTCGCCTGCCAGTCCGGCGCCCATTCCGGCGCCGCCCCACAGACCCCACGCCAGCGACGTGGCGGCCAGCCCGCGAGAACGGCGTCCCTCGACCATCGCGTCGAGGAAGGCGTTGGCGGCGGCGTATCCGGGCTGCAGGCCACTGCCCCAGATCGCCGACACGGACGAGAAGACCACGAAGGCGTCCAGCTCCAGGTCGGCGGTCAGCTCATCGAGCGCCATCGCGCCGTCGACCTTCACCGCCGACACCCGCGCCAGATCGGCGGGCGTGAACTCCTCGATCGCCTTGGCCTCACCGACACCGGCCGCGTGGACCACCGAACTCAGCGGCGGACCGTCCACGCCGATCCGGGCCAGCAGGCCCTCGACCTCGGAACGCCGGGAGATGTCAGCGGCGATCACGTCCACCGACGTACCGGCGGCGGCCAGCTCCGCGGCCAGCGCGCCGACTCCATCGGCGGCGGCACCCGAACGGCTGGTCAGCACCACACGCCGGGCACCGCGCCCGGCCGCCCACAACGCGACCTGGGCACCGATTCCGCCGGTGCCGCCGGTGACCAGCACCGTCCCGCGCGGCGTCCACGCCGTGCCGGAACGCGGCTGCGCCGCCCGCACCAGACGGCGACCCATGATCCCGGAGGGGCGGATCGCGATCTGGTCCTCACCGGTGCCGGCGAGGATCCCGCACAGCCGGGCGGCGCTGCGGCCGTCCCAGGCCGGAGGCAGGTCGACCAGACCGCCCCAGCGGTCGGGGTGCTCCAGGGCCGCGACCCGGCCCAGACCCCAGACCTGCGCCTGCGTCGGATCCGCGGCCGCGTCACTCACACCCGCCGAGACGGCGCCTCGCGTGACCGCCCACATCGGGGCGGCGACGCCGGCGTCGCCGAGCGCCTGCACCAGCGCCAGGGTTCCGGTCACCGGGCTCTCGCCGAGGGCCAGCAGGGACAGCACACCCGCCAGGCCGTCCATCCCGGTCAGGCGCCCGGCCAGAACCGCGCGGTCCGTCTCGTCCGTCTCGACCACGACGGTCTCGGCGCCGCGCTCGGTCAGGGCCTGGACGCAGTCCCGTGCCAGAGCCTCGTCCGGGGTGACCACCAGCCAGGTACCGGACAGCACCGCCGAGCCCGGCTCGGGGACCTGCTCCCAGGTGACCTGGTAACGCCAGTCGGCGACGGCCGAGTCCTCGCGCGAACGGCGCCGCCACGACGCCAGCGCGGGCAGAGCCTCGCCCAACGGCAGGCGCTCGTCCAGCGACTCGGAGATCCGGCCGAGATCGCCGCTCTCCACGGCCGACCAGAACTCGTCATCGGCGTCGCCCTTGACGGCCTTGATGGCGCCGGTGACCGGCGCGACCTGCGGCCAGAAACGCTGGTGCTGGAACGCGTACGTCGGCAGCTCGACGCGCCGCCCACCGGCGAACACCGCCGGCCAGTCCACCGACCCGCCGGACACGTGCACCCGGCCCAGCGCCTCCAGCACCGCGACGTCAGCGGCCGTCTTCGACCGTGAGACCGGCACGAACACACCGTCGGCCACGATGTCCGGGCCCATGCCGGACAGCGTCCCGTCGGGACCGATCTCGACGAACACGTTCACGCCACGGCCGGAAAGCTCCGAGACCGCGTCGGCATACCGCACCGCGCCACGAGCCTGCTCGACCCAGTACGCGGGGGTGAACACCTCCAGCGCCTCACCGGTCGTGCCGCACGCCCACGGCACCTGCGGAGGCTGATGGCGCAACCCCGAGGCGACCTGCCCCAGCTCGTCGAGCACGGGGTCCATCAGGTGCGAGTGGAAGGCGTGCGAGACCCGCAGGCGGCGAACCCGCGTCCCACCGGACCGCCACGTCTCAGCGACCGTCTCGACGGCGTCGGCGTCACCCGAGATGACGGTCGAAGTGGGGCCGTTCACCGCGGCGATCGACACGCCCTCAACACCGTCGATCGAGGCGAGAACCTCGGCCTCCGGCGCGGCGATCGCCCACATCGCCCCGCCCTCAGGCAGGTCCTGCATCAACCGCGCACGGGTCGCGACCAGACGGGCCGCGTCCTCCAGCGAAAGCACTCCGGCGGCCCACGCCGCCGCGAACTCACCGACCGAATGACCGGCCACAGCCGCGGGCGACACACCGGCCGCCTTCAGCAGCGACACCACACCGACCTGGAACGCGAACAACCCGGTCTGCGCGAACAACGTCGCGTCGGCACCGATCTCCGGCTCCGTACGGCCAAGAACCACATCGGCCACGGGAAGCCCGAGCTCGGCCTCCAGCAGACCGCACACCCGGTCGAAGGCCTCGGCGAACACCGGGCTGGCCGCGTACAGACCCGCGCCCATCCCGGCCCGCTGCGAACCCTGACCGGAGAACACGAAACCGACCCGCGCGGAACCCCGCACGACGCCCGCGACCGCGGGCCGGCCGGTGGCGACCGCGCTCAGCCCGGCGGCCAGCTCCTCACGACCCGAACCGATCACGACCGCGCGGTGCTCGAACGTCGACCGCGACACGGCCAGCGACCAGGCCACATCCCTGGCGTCGAGGTCCGCGCCGAGCGCGAACTCGCGCAACCGGCCCGCCTGACCGACCAGGCCCTCGGCACTGCGGCCCGACACCAGCCACGCCGACGCCTCGGACCCCGACAACACCGGCGACACCGGCACCTCGTCGGGTTCCTCGCCGGCGTCGTACGGCGGGGCGTCTTCGATGATCACGTGCGCGTTCGTGCCGCTCATCCCGAACGACGACAGCCCGGCACGGCGCGGCAGGTCGCCCGCCGGCCAGGGCCTCTCCTCGGTCAGCAGCCGTACGTTCCCGGCCGACCAGTCCACGTGCGTCGACGGGACCTCGGCGTGCAGCGTGCGGGGAAGGACGCCGTGGCGCATCGCGAGGACCATCTTGATGATCCCGGCGACACCCGCCGCGGCCTGGGGGTGGCCGAGGTTCGACTTCACCGACCCCAGCCAGAGCGGCCGGTCTTCCGGCCGGTCCTGACCGTACGTCGCCAGCAGCGCCTGCGCCTCGATCGGGTCGCCGAGCATCGTGCCGGTGCCGTGCGCCTCCACGGCGTCGATGTCGTTGGTCGACAGGCGCGCGTTGGCGAGTGCCGCGCGGATGACCCGGCGCTGCGACGGGCCGTTCGGCGCCGTCAGGCCGTTGGACGCGCCGTCCTGGTTGATCGCGCTGCCGGCGACGACCGCGAGCACCGGGTGCCCGTTGCGCCGCGCGTCCGACAGGCGTTCGAGCATCAGCATGCCGGCGCCTTCGCCCATGCCCATGCCGTCGGCGTCCTCGGAGAACGCCTTGCAGCGGCCGTCGCCGGCGAGCGCGCGCTGCCGGGAGAAGCCGACGAAACCGGCCGGGTCGGCCATGACCATGACCCCGCCGGCGAGCGCGAGCGAGCACTCGCCCGAACCCAGCGCCTGCGCCGCGAGGTGCAGCGCGACGAGCGAGGACGAGCACGCCGTGTCGACCGTCACCGCCGGGCCCTCCAGGCCCAGGGTGTAGGAGATGCGGCCGGACAGGACACTGATCGCGTTACCGGTGATCAGATGCCCTTCGGCACCCTCCACCGAGAGGGCCGCGCCCAGGTAGCCCGACGGCGCGCCGCCGACGAACACTCCGGTCGCCGAGCCGCGCAGCGACGCCGGATCGATTCCGGACCGCTCCAGCGCCTCCCACGAGGTCTCCAGCAGCAGCCGCTGCTGCGGGTCCATGGCGAGGGCCTCGCGCGGGCTGATGCCGAAGAACTCGGCGTCGAAGTCCGGTGCGGCGTGCAGGAAGCCGCCCTGGTTGACGTACGACGTCGTCGGGTTCTCGGGGTCGGGGTCGAAGAGCCCGGACAGCTGCCAGCCGCGGTTCGTCGGGAACTCCGACACCGCGTCGCCGCCGGAGGTCAGCAGCTCCCACAGCTCGTCGGGGTCGTTGACGCCGCCCGGCAGCCGGCAGCCCATGCCCACGATCGCGATCGGCTCGCCGGGGTCCGCCACGGTCACCGCCACCGGAGCCGCTTCGCCTTCCACCGTGCCGAGAAGCTGGGTGATCATCTCGCGGGCGAGGATCGTCGGGGACGGGTAGTCGAAGACCACCGTCGACGAGAGCCGGAGCCCGCTGGCGTCGTTCAGCCGCTGGCGCAGCTCGATCGCGGTCAGCGAGTCGAAGCCGAGGTCGCGGAAGGCCCGGTCCCGGTCGACCTCGTGCGGTGAGGAGTGGCCCAGCACCGCGGCCGTGTGCGTCTGGATCAGATCGCCGACGATGCCGTCCCGGTCGGCCGGGGCCGCCTCGGACAGGCGCTTCGCCAGCTCCCCGGCGGCACCGGAGGCCGCCGGGCCCGCCGCGGGCGCCGCCGCCGGCTCCCGGATCTCGGGCAGCTCGTCGAGCAGCGGCCAGGACCGCGCCGAGCCGAACACCGGGGCGAACAACGACCAGTCGACGTCCGCGACGGCGATGAAGGTCTCATCGTCGGCGAGCACCTGCTCCAGCGCCGCCAGCGCGCGTGCGGGGTTCAGGAAGCCCATGCCCTGCTTCATGAGCCACTGCACGACCTCCGGCAGCTCCATGTCCATCTCGTCGTCCCGGCGGGTGTCCCAGACACCCCAGGCGACGGTGGTCGCGGTCAGGCCGCGCGCGCGGCGGTCTTCGGCCAGCGCGTCCAGGTAGGCGTTGCCGGCGGCGTACGCGCCGTGCTCCTTGCCGCCCCAGGTCGCCGCGATCGAGGAGAACAGCACGAACGCGTCGAGCTCGATGCCGAGCTCCGTGGTGAGCTCGTCCAGCCAGACGGCGCCGGCCGCCTTGGCGCCGAGCGCCACGTTCATCTCGGCCAGGTCGGTGGTGTCCAGCGGCATGAGGTGGACGAGGTTCGCCGCGTGGATGACGGTGCTGAGCGGCGGAAGGTCATCGACGACGTGCCCGAGCAATCCGGCCACCTGCGGCCGCTCCGCGAGGTCGCAGGCGATCATGCTCACGCCGGTACCGGCCTCGGCCAGCCTCGCGGCCATCGCGGCGGCTCCGGCCATGCCGGGGCCGCTGCGGGTGGGAAGAACCACGTGGGACGCGCCGGTGCCGGCCACCCAGTCGAGCAGCCGCGGGCCGATGGCGCCGGTCGCACCGGTGACGAGGACCGTTCCGCGGGACGCCCACTCGGCGCCGCTCGCGCGGCGGGGCTCGGCTCGTACGAGGCGCCGCACCGTGATCCCGGACGTCCGGATCGCCACCTGGTCCTCGGCGCCGTCGGCGAGCACGGCGCACAGCCGTGACGCGGCCCGGTCGTCCCAGGCCGCCGGCAGGTCGATCAGGCCGCCCCAGCGGTGGGGGTGTTCGAGTCCGACGACCCGCCCCAGACCCCAGACCTGGGCCTGCGCCGGGATGGCCGGGGTGTCGCCCGAGCCGGTCGCGACCGCGCCGCGGGTGACGGCCCACAGCGGTGCCGTGACGCCCGCGTCGTCGAGCGCCTGTTCCAGGATCAGGGTTCCGGCCACGCCGACGGTCACGACGGGCGAGTCGCCCACCGGCGTCTCGTCGAGCGCCAGCAGCGAGAGCACGCCGGCCATCGGCGAGCCCTCGGTCAGGGCGGCGACGCGCTCGGCCAGGGCGGCCCGGTCCAGGTCGTCCCGGCCGACCTCGGCGACGACGACCGTGGCACCGCGATCGGACAGCGCCCGGCGGGTGGGCTCTTCGTCCGCCGAACCGGGCGGGACGACCAGCAGCCAGGTACCGGTCAGCACCGCCGTCCCGGGGTCGGCGGCCGGCAGCCAGGACACGCGGTAACGCCAGTTCGTGAGGACCGCGTCGGTACGCTCGCGGCGGCGCCACGACGACAGCGCGGGCAGGATCTCGCCGAGGCGCGCGTCGTCGATCGCGAGGGTGTCGGCGAGGTGCCGGACATCGCCGCCCTCGACGGCGGCCCAGAACTCCGCCTCGGCCTCGCCGCCCGGCTCCGTGACGCCCGCGACCACCGCCGTGGGGAGGCCGGCTTCGGTCCAGTAACGCTGGTGCTGGAAGGCGTAGGTGGGGAGCTCGACCGGCGGGCGGTGCTCCAGGACCGCGGTCCAGTCGACGCGTACGCCCTTGACGTGGGCTTCGGCCAGGGAGGAGAGGAGCCGCGTGGCGCCGCCCTCGTCGCGGCGGAGCGTGCCGGCGACCAGCGAGGCGGCCGTACCCGCGTCCTCGAGCGTGTCGGTGATCCCGGTGACCAGCACCGGGTGCGGGGAGACCTCCAGGAACGTACGGTGCCCGCCGTCGGCCAGGGCGCGTACGGCGCGGTCGAACTCCACGGGCGAGCGCAGGCTGGCGTACCAGTAGCCCGCGTCCAGCTCCGGGCCCGAGACGTGCTCGCCGGTCATCGCGGAGACCATCGGGATCCGCGCCGCGTTCGGGGTGATCCCGTCGAGGACCTGCCGGATCTCCTCTTCCAGGGCGTCGACCTGTGCGCTGTGCGAGGCGTAGTCCACCTGGATCATGCGGGCCCGAAGGCCCTTCGCCTCGACGCTCTCCTTGAGTTCCCGCAGTGCCTGCGGTTCTCCGGAGACGACCGTCGCGGCCGGGCCGTTCACGGCCGCGACCGACACCCGGTCGCCCCAGGGCGCCAGGCGCTCGCGCACGTTCGCGGCGGGCTCGGCGATCGACAGCATGCCGCCCTTGCCCGCGAGGACCCGGAGGGCCCGCGAGCGCAGCGCGACGACCCGTGCCGCGTCCTCGAGCGAAAGGATCCCCGCCACGCACGCGGCGGCGATCTCGCCCTGGGAGTGGCCGAGAACCGCGTCCGGCGTCACGCCGGCGGCCTCCCAGACCGCGGCGAGGGAGACCATCACGGCCCACAGCGCCGGTTGTACGACGTCGGCGGCCTCCATCGGCGGCGCGCCTTCGGCACCGGCCAGCACGTCACGCAACGACCAGTCCACGAACGGCGCGAGGGCCGCCGCGCACTCGTCCAGCCGCGCCGCGAACACCGGAGACGACTCCAGCAGCTCACAGCCCATCCCGGCCCACTGCGAACCCTGACCCGGGAACACGAACACCGAACGGCCGGGGCCGGTCGAACCCGCCACACCCGAGATCACGTTTCCGGCGGGCTGGCCCGTCGCGACGGCCACCAGGCCCGCCGACAGCTCTTCACGGCCCGTGCCGACGACGACCGTGCGGTGCTCGAACGTCGAGCGCGCGGTGGCCAGGGACCAGCCGATGCCGGCGGGGTCCGTGTCCGGACGCGCGAGCACGAACTCCCGCAGCCGGCCGGCCTGCGTCACCAGCGCGTCGGCCGTGCGGCCCGACACCGGCCACGCGGTCGTTCCGGCGTCCGACAGCACCGGAACGGCGGGGGCGTCCTCGTCCGCCGGAGTGGCGTCGGGAGCCTCCTCGGCGGCCGGCGCCTCCTCCAGGATCATGTGCACGTTGGTGCCGCTCATGCCGAACGCCGACACGCCCGCGCGGCGCGGCCGGTCGGTCACCGGCCACGGCAGGGCCTCGTTCAGCAGGCGTACGTTCCCGGCCGTCCAGTCGATGTGCGGGGACGGCTCTTCGGCGTGCAGGGTGCGCGGCAGCACCTCGTTGCGCAGCGCCAGCGTCATCTTGATGACACCGGCGATGCCCGCGGCGGCCTGTGCGTGGCCGATGTTCGACTTCATCGAGCCCAGCCACAGCGGCCGGTCCTCGGGCCGGTTCTGGCCGTACGTCGCCAGCAGCGCCTGGGCCTCGATCGGGTCGCCGAGCGTCGTACCGGTGCCGTGCGCCTCGACGGCGTCCACGTCACCGGCCGACAGGCGCGCGTTCGCCAGCGCCGCGCGGATGACGCGCTGCTGCGACGGGCCGTTCGGCGCGGTCAGGCCGTTCGACGCGCCGTCCTGGTTGATCGCGCTGCCCTTGATCAGGGCGAGGATCGGGTGCCCGTTGCGCTGGGCGTCCGACAGCCGCTCCACGAGCACCATGCCGACGCCCTCGGCGACGCCCATGCCGTCGGCGTCGGCGGAGAACGCCTTGCACCGGCCGTCGGCGGCGAGGCCGAGCTGCGTGCTGAACTGGGTGAAGATGGTCGGGGCGGCCAGCACCGTCGCGCCGCCGGCCAGTGCGAGGGTGCACTCGCCGGACCGCAGCGCCTGGCACGCGAGGTGCAGCGCCACCAGCGAGGACGAGCACGCCGTGTCGATCGTCACGGCCGGGCCTTCGAGGCCGAGGGTGTAGGACACGCGGCCGGAGATGACACTGCTCGCGGTGCCGGTGAGCAGGTGCCCGTCGAGGTCGCTGCTCAGCCCGGGGCCGAAGCCGTAACCGGAGACGGCGGCGCCGGTGAACACACCGGTACGGGAGCCCGCGAGGGACCTCGGGTCGATGCCCGCGCGCTCCAGCGCCTCCCACGAGACCTCCAGCAGCAGCCGCTGCTGCGGGTCCATGGCCACGGCCTCGCGGGGGCTGATCCCGAAGAAGCCGGGGTCGAAGTCGCCGATCCCGTAGACGAACCCGGCTTCCTCCAGGCGCGACGCGCCATCGGCCGCCGTACCCAGGTCGCGCAGCTCGTCGAGGTCCCACCCGCGATCCGTGGGAAGCCCGGAGACGGCGTCACCGCCGGACTCGAGCAGCCGCCACGTGCTCTCCGGATCGTGCGCGCCGCCGGGGAACCGGCAGCCGACGCTCACGATCGCCAGGGGCTCGTGGTTCTGCTCTTCCACCTCGCGCAGGCGCTGCTGAGCATCGTGCAGGTTGGTCGTCGCCCACTTGAGGTAGTCGCGCAGTTCCTCTTCTGTTGCCACTCGAACCTCACATGCTCACGAATCGACGAAAACGCCGGCTGGACCTGGTCATGACCGCCCGAGCTCCTTGTGGATGAACTCGAAGATCTCGTCGTCCGAGGCGGACTCGATCTTCTGCGACACCCCTTGGCTCTCGGCCTTCAGGTCGTTCCACTTCGTCAGGAAGCCCTGCAGTCGCGCCGCGACCTGGTCGTGCAGCTCCCCGTCCGGCTCCGCGCCCGAAAGCACGGCGTCGAGCCGGTCGAGCTCGGCGGCCAGGGACAGCGGCGCCGTGTCCCGGAACTTCTCGCCCCACAGGTAGTCGGCCAGCACGGCCGGGTTGGGATGGTCGAACAGGAGCGTGGCGGGCAGCCGCAGCCCGGTGGCCGCGCTCAGCCGGTTGCGCAGTTCGACCGAGGTCAGCGAGTCGAAGCCGAGGTCGCTGAAGGCCCAGTCCGGCTCGACGGCGTCGGCGTCGCGGTGCCCGAGGACGGTGGCGGCCTCGGACCGGACCAGCTCGGTCAGGACCCTGTTCTGCTCGGTACGTGACAGGCCGGACAGCTTCTCGGTCAGCGCCTGGCCGGCGCCGTCGGCGGTCGGCACCTCGGCCGCGGCGGCTTCCGCCAGGGCCTGCGCGACCTCGGGCAGGGCCTCGATCAGCGGGCTGCTGCGGCGCAGGACGAACGCCGGCGCGAACAGCCGCCAGTCCATGTCCGCGACGGTGAGGGTCTCCTCGCCGCCGTCGATCGACCGGGCCAGCGCCTCGATCGCCCGGCCCGGCTCCATGAGCCGCAGGCCGCGGCGCTGCATCTGCTCGGCGCCTTCCTCGTCGGTCATACCGCCGCCGCCCCACGGCCCCCAGGCCACCGACAGGGCGGCCAGACCGCGGGAGCGCCGGTTCTCGGCCAGCGCGTCGAGGAAGGTGTTCGCCGCTCCGTAACTGGGCTGCAGACCGCCACCCCAGGTCGCGGAGATGGAGGAGAAGAGGACGAAGGCGTCGAGGTCGAGATCCTGGGTGAGCTCGTCGAGCCAGGTGGCGCCGGTCGCCTTGGCGGCGGTGATGATCTCCTGCTGCTCGACGGTGGTCTCGGAGATCGGGGTCGCCTGGCCGACGCCGGCGGCGTGGAAGACCGAGCTGAGCGGCGGGCCGCTCGCGGCGATCCGGTCCACCAGACCGGCCACGTCCGTACGGCGGGCGGTGTCACACGCCACGACCTCGACGTCCGTGCCTCCGCCGGCGAGCTCCGCCGCCAGGGCCGCCACACCGGACGCGGCGGGACCCGAACGGCTGGTCAGCACGACGCGGGCGGCGTCACGGCCGGTCAGCCACCGGCCGACGTGCCCGCCGAGGGCACCGGTGCCGCCGGTGATCAGGACCGTGCCACCCGGCGTCCACTGCTCGTCGCGCGCCGAAGGCTGCGGGGCGCGCGCCAATCGGCGCCCCATGACCCCCGCCGCGCGGATCGCGACCTGGTCCTCGTCGATTCCGGCGAGGACGGCGCACAGCCGGGCGGCCGTCCGGTCGTCCCAGGCCGGCGGCAGGTCGACCAGGCCGCCCCAGCGGTCGGCGTGTTCCAGGGCCGCGACCCGGCCCAGACCCCAGACCTGCGCCTGGAGCGGATCGGTCAGCGGGTCGCTCGGTCCGGTCGAAACGGCGCCCTGTGTCTGAATCCAGAGCGGGGCGTCGACTCCGGCGTCACCGAGCGCCTGCACGAGCAGCAGCGCCGGTACGGCATCGGCCCGCGCCGCGGTCACCGCCAGCACACCGGCGAGCTCCGTGCCCAGCTCCGCGATGCGCGCGGCCAGGGCCGCACGGTCGTCGGTACCGGCCTCGAGCACGACCGTCTTGGCACCACGCTCGGTCAGAGCGTCGACGGAGTTCCGCGCCAGCGTCTCATCCGGTGTGACCACGAGCCACGTGCCGGACAGCACCGTCGCCCCCGGTACGGGCACCGGAGCCCAGGTGACCCGGTAGCGCCAGTCCGCGGACGGCGAGACGTCACGGTCGCCGGCGTTCACGGGTACGGGCTGCAGCCAGTACCGCTGGTGCTGGAAGGCGTACGTGGGAAGGCCGACGGGGCGGCCCGCGGGGAGCACCGTGGTCCAGTCGACGGTGAGCCCCGCCGCGTACGCGCGGCCCAGGGAGGTCAGCAGCGCCGCCGCCCCGGAGTCCTCGCGCTGGAGGGTTCCGGTCACCAGCGAGCTCGGCGCCTCGATGGTCTCAAGGGTCTCGGTGATGGAAGCGGTGAGTACGGGCTGCGCCGACACCTCGACGAACGCGCGGTAGCCGGAGCCGGCGAGTTCGGTGACGGCGTCCTGGAAGCGGACGGTCTGCCGGACGTTGGCGAACCAGTACCCGGCGTCGAGTTCCGTGCCGTCCATCCAGCGGCCGTGCACGGTGGAGAAGAACGCCACCTGCCCGGGAGCCGGGCGAACGTCCGCCAGGTCACGCCGCAGGTCGGCCTCGACCGGGTCCACCGCGGCCGAATGCGCCACGAAGTCCGACGCCGGAACCCGCCAACGCAGGATCTTCCGCCGCGACAGCTCACTTCTCCAGCTGCGTCAGCGCGTCCGGGTCTCCGGACACGACCGTCGCGGCCGGGCTGTTCACGGCCGCCAGGGCCAGGGTCCCGTTCCAGGGCTCAAGGAGCTCCGCGACCTTGTCGGCGGGCATGACCACCGACAGCATCCCGCCCGCGATACCCAGCCCGACCAGGGCCTTGCCGCGCAGTGCGACCACTCGGGCGGCGTCCTCAAGGGACAGAATCCCGGCCACGCACGCGGCGGCGATCTCGCCCTGGGAATGTCCGATGACCGCGTCCGGTGTCACACCGGCGGCGTTCCACACGGCGGCGAGGGACACCATCACGGCCCACAGCACCGGCTGGACCACATCGGCGGTCTCCAGCTCGGGCGCACCGTCGGCACCGGCCAGCACGTCCCGCAGCGACCAGTCCACGAACGGCGCGAGAGCCGCCGCGCACTCATCGATCTTCGCGGCGAACACCGGCGAGGTTCCCAGCAGCTCACGGCCCATCCCGGCCCACTGCGAGCCCTGGCCCGGGAACACGAACACCGAGCGGCCCGGACCGGACGAACCCGCGACACCCGAGACGACGTTCCCGGCGGACTGGCCCGTGGCCACGGCCGCCAGTCCGGCAGCGAGTTCCTCACGAGCCGCGCCGACGACGACCGCGCGGTGCTCGAAGGTGGAACGCGTCGTCGCGAGCGACCACGCCACGTCCGCGGGGCCGATCTCCGGGTGGGCGAGCGCGAACTCACGCAGGCGGCCCGCCTGGCCGACCAGGCCGGCCGACGAGCGGCCCGACACCGGCCACGCCGAGACACCGGAAGCCGACAGCACCGTCGGTTCCGGACCTTCGACGACCGCCGGCTCGTCCTCGGCCGGGGCCTCCTCGACGATGACGTGGGCGTTGGTCCCGCTCATGCCGAACGCCGACACTCCCGCGCGGCGCGGCCGTCCCTCGTCCGTCCACGGCAGGGCCTCGTTCAGCAGCCGCACTTCCCCGGCGGTCCAGTCGATCTCGGGGGAAGGCTTCTCGGCGTGCAGCGTCTTCGGCAGGACGCCGTTCCGCAGCGCCATGACCATCTTGATCACACCGGCGACGCCCGCGGCGGACTGGGTGTGGCCGATGTTCGACTTCACCGAGCCGAGCCACAGCGGCTTGTCCTCCGTATGGTCCTGACCGTAGGTCGCGAGCAGGGCCTGCGCCTCGATCGGGTCGCCCGAGCGGGGTACCGGTGCCGTGCGCCTCGACGACGTCCACGTCGGCGGTCGTGAGGCGGGCGTTGGCCAGCGCGGCGCGGATGACGCGCTGCTGCGACGGGCCGTTCGGCGCCGTCAGGCCGTTCGAGGCACCGTCCTGGTTGATCGCGCTGCCCCGGACGACCGCGAGCACCTGGTGCCCGTTGCGGCGCGCGTCCGAGAGCCGCTCCAGGAGCAGCATGCCGGCGCCCTCGCCCATGCCCATGCCGTCGGCCTCGGCGGCGAACGCCTTGCAGCGGCCGTCGACGGCGAGCCCGCGCTGCCGCGAGAAGGCGATGAACACGGCGGGGATGGCGAGCATGGTGACGCCGCCGGCCAGCGCCAGGTCGCACTCTCCGGTGCGCAGTGCCTGCACGGCCAGGTGGAGTGCCACCAGCGACGACGAGCAGGCGGTGTCCACGGTGACGGCCGGGCCTTCGAGGCCGAGGGCGTACGAGACGCGGCCGGACATCACGCTGCCGGCGTTCCCGGTCGCGAGGTGGCCTTCGATGCCGTCGACGCCGTTCAGCGCCATCTGCATCCCGAGGGAGTCATAGCCCGAACCGGCTCCTCCGGCGAAGACGCCGGTGGAGGAGCCGCGCAGCGTCGCCGGGTCGATCCCGGCCCGCTCCAGCGCCTCCCAGGACACCTCCAGCAGCATCCGCTGCTGGGGGTCCATGGCGAGGGCCTCGCGCGGGGAGATCCCGAAGAAGCCCGCGTCGAACTGCGACGCGGCATGGATGAACCCGCCCTCACGTACGTACGAGGCGCCGATCCGGTCCGGGTCCGGGTCGTACAGGCCGGGGTCCCAGCCACGGTCCGTGGGGAATCCGCCGACCGCGTCCCCGCCGGACGCCAGCAGCCCCCACAGATCTTCCGGGGACCCGACGCCACCCGGGAAACGGCAGCCCATCGACACGATCGCAACCGGCTCGTCCACCGCCATCGCGGCACCCGGAGCGGCCGTGGGAACCTCCGCCACGGCCCCGAGCAGCCCATCGCGCAGGAACCCCGCCAGCACCACCGGCGTCGGGTAGTCGAACAGCAACGTCGCCGGCAGCGCCAGGCCCGTCACCGTGCCCAGGCGGTTACGCAGCTCCACGGACGTCAGCGAGTCGAAGCCGAGGTCGCTGAACGCCCGGCCCTGCCCGACGTCCACCCCGGCGGCGTGGCCCAGCACCGAGGCGGCCTCGGTGCACACCAGGTCCACCAGCAGCCGGTCCTGCTCGACCCGCGACAGCCCGGCGAGACGTCCGGCCAGCTCGCTCGACGAACCGAGCTCGGAGGAGGCGTCCTCCGCCTCCGCCGCGGCCTCGGCCAGAACCCTGCGGACCTCGGGCAGCCCCTCGATCAGCGGGCTCCGGCGCCGCAGCGTGAACGCCGGTGCGAGCCGCTCCCAGTCGACGTCCGCGATGGTGATCGTCTCTTCGCCGCCGTCGAGCGCCTGCGCCAGCACCCCGATCGCCAGACCTGGGTCCAGGAGAGTCAGGCCGCGGCGCGCGAGCTGGATCCGGGCCTCGGCCTCGGCCGGGCCGCCGCTGGCCCACGGGCCGTACGCGATCGACGTCGCGGTGAGGCCACGGGCGAGGCGGCTGTCCGCCAGGGCGTCCAGGTACGCGTTGCCCGCGGCGTATCCGGGCTCGTGCCCGGCACCCCAGGTCGCGGCGATGGAGGAGTACATGACGAACGCGTCGAGATCGAGATCCTGAGTCAGCTCGTCCAGCCACCGGGCGCCGTCCGACTTGGCGGCCAGCGCCCTGGACAGCCGCTCGACCTCCAGCCGGTCGACCGCCACGTCGTCGAACACGAGCGCGGCGTGCATCACGGAGCTGAGCGGCGGGCCCTCGGCGGCGATCCGGTCCAGCAGGCCCGCGACCTCGGCGCGCTGCGCGGTGTCGCAGGCGACGATGTCGACCCGGGTGCCGGCGCCGGCCAGCCGCGCGGCCACGGCCGCCACGTCGGGCGCGGCCGGGCCGGAACGGCTGGAAAGGACGATGCGGGAGGTGTCACGTTCGGCGAGCCACGGGCCGAGGTGCCCGCCCAGGGCTCCGGTGCCACCGGTGATCAGGACCGTGCCGCGCGGCGTCCACCGCGTGTCACGTGCCGAAGGCTGCGGGGCGCGCGCCAGCCGGCGGCCCATGACCCCGGCGGCGCGGATCGCGACCTGGTCCTCGCCGTCACCGGCCAGGATCGCGCAGAGACGCGCGGCGGTCCGGTCGTCCCAGGCCGCGGGCAGGTCGATGAGACCGCCCCAGCGGTCGGGGTGTTCGAGTCCGGCGACCCGGCCCAGACCCCAGACCTGGGCCTGCGCCGGACTGGTCAGGGCGTCGGCGCGGCCGGTCGAGACCGCGCCACGGGTGACCGCCCACAGGGGAGCGTCGATTCCGGTGTCGCCGAGCGCCTGCACCAGAGCGAGGGTGCCCGCGAGACCTGCCGGTACCGCCGGGAAGCCGTCGAGCGGGGTCTCGTCGAGGGCCAGCAGCGACAGCACGCCGGCGAACTCCGTGCCCAGGCCCGCGAGGCGGCCGGCCATAGCGGCGCGGTCCGTCTCGGCCCCGATCACGACCGTCTCGGCGCCGCGCCCGGTGAGGGCACGTACGCATTCGTCGGCGGACGCCTCGTCCGGCGTGACCACGAGCCACGTGCCGGACAGCACCGTCGGTCCCTGGTCGGCGACCGGAGCCCACGTGACCTTGTAGCGCCAGTCGGCCACGACCGAGTCGACGCGCTCCTTGCGCCGCCACGACGCCAGGGCCGGCAGCAGTTCGGCCAGCCGCTCGTCGTCGACCGCGAGCGTGTCGGCGACCTGGTGGACGTCGCCGTCCTCGACGGCGGCCCAGAAGGCCGCCTCGGCCGCGGAGCCTTCCGTGCGGGACTCTTCGGAGACGGCACCGGGCTGCAGCCAGTACCGCTGGTTCTGGAAGGCGTACGTGGGAAGGTCCACGCGGCGACCGGCGGGGAGCACCTTCGCCCAGTCGACGGCGAGCCCGGCGACGTACGCGCGGCCGAACGAGGCCAGCAGCCCCGCCGCACCCGGGTCCTCGCGGTGCAGGGTGCCGGTCACCAGCGAGCCGGCCGTTTGGAGCGTCTCGAAGGTCTCGGTGATGGAGGCGGTCAGTACGGGCTGCGCCGACACCTCGACGAACGCGCGATATCCCGAACCGGCGAGTTCGGTGACGGCGTCCTGGAAGCGCACCGTACGGCGCACGTTCTCGAACCAGTAGCCCGCGTCCAGCTCCGGCCCGTCCATCCAGCGGCCGTGGACCGTGGAGTAGAAGCCCGCCGAACCGGCCTCCGGGCGGATGCCCGCGAGGTCACGGCGCAGCTCGGCCTCGACCGGGTCCACCGCGGCCGAGTGCGCCACGAAGTCCGACGCGGGAACCCGCCACCGCAGGATCTTCCGCCGGGAAAGCTCCTTCTCCAGCTCGGTCAGCGCGTCGGGGTCTCCGGACACCACGGTCGTGGCAGGTCCGTTGACCGCCGCGAGCGCGAGGGTCCCGCTCCAGGGCTCGAGCAGCTCGGTGACCTTGTCGGCGGGCATGACCACCGACAGCATCCCGCCGGCGATACCGAGCCCGACCAGGGCCTTACCGCGCAGCGCGACGACGCGCGCGGCGTCCTCAAGCGAGAGGATCCCGGCCACGCACGCGGCGGCGATCTCGCCCTGGGAGTGACCGACCACGGCCTCCGGCGTGACGCCTGCGGCGTTCCACACGGCGGCGAGGGAGACCATCACGGCCCACAGCGCGGGCTGTACGACGTCGGCGGACTCCAACGGCGGGGCGCCCTCGGCACCGGCCAGGACGTCACGCAGCGACCAGTCCACGAACGGCGCGAGGGCCTCGGCGCACTCATCGAGCCGCGCCGCGAACACCGGCGACGACTCGAGCAGCTCACGGCCCATCCCGGCCCACTGCGAACCCTGGCCCGGGAACACGAACACGGTCCGGCCCGGGCCGGGCGAACCCGCGACACCCGAGACGACATTTCCGGCGGACTGGCCCGTGGCCACCGCCGCCAGACCGGCGGCCAGCTCCTCACGGCCCGCGCCGACGACGACCGCGCGGTCCTCGAACGCCGAACGCGTCGTGGCCAGCGACCACGCCACGTCCGCGGGGCCGATCTCCGGGTGGGCGAGCGCGAACTCACGCAGGCGGCCCGCCTGGCCGACCAGCCCGGCCGACGAGCGGCCCGACACCGGCCACGCCGACACGCCCGAACCCGACAGCACCGCCGGTGCGGCCGGGGCTTCCGGCTCCTCGGCGTCCTCGGGCGCCGGAGCCTCCTCCACGATGACGTGAACGTTGGTCCCGCTCATGCCGAACCCGGACACTCCCGCGCGGCGCGGCCGTCCCTCGACCGTCCACGGCAGCGACTCGCCGAGCAGCCGGACGTTCCCGGCCGACCAGTCGATGTGCGGGGACGGGTCGTCCGCGTGCAGCGTGCCCGGCAGGACGCCGTTCCGCAGCGCCTGCACCATCTTGATCATCCCGGCGACGCCGGCGGCCTGCTGCGCGTGCCCGATGTTCGACTTCACCGAGCCCAGCCACAGCGGCTTGTCCTCCGTACGGTCCTGACCGTACGTCGCCAGCAGCGCCTGAGCCTCGATCGGGTCGCCCAGCGGGGTACCGGTACCGTGCGCCTCGACGACGTCCACGTCGGCGGTCGACAGCCGCGCGTTCGCCAGCGCCGCGCGGATGACGCGCTGCTGCGACGGGCCGTTCGGCGCCGTCAGGCCGTTCGAGGCACCGTCCTGGTTGATCGCACTGCCCCGCACCACGGCCAGAACCTGATGCCCGTTGCGCGCGCGCGTCCGACAGCCGCTCGACGACCAGCACGCCCGCGCCCTCGGCGACGCCCATGCCGTCGGCGGTCGCGGCGAACGCCTTGCACCGGCCGTCCGTGGTCAGGCCGAGATGCTGGCTGAAGTCGGTGAACAGGAGCGGCATGGAGGCGACGTACGCGCCGCCGACGAGTCCGAGGGCGCACTCTCGCGCGCGCAGGGCCTGGACGGCGAGGTGCAGCGCCACGAGCGCCGACGAGCACGCGGTGTCGACCGTCACCGCCGGCCCTTCCAGGCCGAGGGTGTAGGAGATCCGGCCCGACAGGATGCTGGTCGCGTTGCCGGTCATCAGGTGGCCGTCGAGACCGGCCTCCGATGAGGAGAACCAGCCGTAACCGGCGAAGCTGCCCCGGCGAAGACGCCGGTGGACGTGCCGCGCAGCGCCGCCGGGTCGATCCCGGACCGCTCCAAAGCCTCCCACGCCACCTCCAGCAGCAGCCGCTGCTGGGGGTCCATCGCCGCCGCCTCACGCGGGCTGATCCCGAAGAATCCGGGGTCGAACTCGGTGGCGTCGTAGACGAAGTTGCCGCTCTGCACCGGCGCGGCCCCGGCCCCCTCCCAGCCGCGGTCCTGCGGGAGCGCGGAGACCGTGTCGGCACCGGAGACCACCAGGTCCCACAGGTCCTCGGGGCTGCGCGCACCACCGGGGAACCGGCAGCCCATGCCGACGATGGCGATCGGCTCCTCCGCCGCCGCCTCGGTTTCCTGCAGCCGCTGGCGGGTCTCGTGCAGGGTCGCGGTCACCTGCTTGAGAAAGTACCTGAGCTTCTCTTCGTCACTCACTGTGCGTCACCTCGTCGGAGTCATCGGCTGCGGGTCGGGGCTTCGTCGGATCAATGGATGCCGAACTCCTTGCCGATGAAGTCGAAGACCTCGTCGTCACTCGACCCTTCGAGCGTCTCGATGACGGCGACGCCGCCGGCGGCCGCTTCGCGTACCTCGCGCCACCGCGCCATCACGGCCTCCAGCCGGGCCGTGATCCTCGCGTGCTCGTCCTCTGCCACCGTCGATCCGGTGAGCATGGACTCGATCCTGTCGAGCTCGGCGAGCAACGGAAGGGCCTCGGCCTCGTCCGGTGCGACCGCCTGCCGCAGGAAGTCCGCGAGCGCCGTCGTGTTCGGGTAGTCGAAGACCGCGGTGGCGGACAGCGGGATCCCGCTGACGGCGGTCAGCCGGTTCCGCAGCTCGACTCCGGTCAGGGAGTCGAAGCCGAGGTCGCTGAACGCCCGGTCCGGTTCGATGGAGTCCGCCGAGGGGTAGCCGAGCGCGACGGCGGCCTCGGTGCGTACAAGGTCGATCAGGACGTGCTCCTGGTCGGCGCGGGACAGGCCCGCCAGGCGCTCGGCCAGGGCACTGGCCGCACCTTCCGGCGCGTCGTCATCGGCCGCGCCGGCGCCGGTCAGAGCACGCTGTACCTCGGGAAGGATCTCGATGAGGGGGCTGGGGGCGGCGCAGCGTGAACAGCGGCGCGAACCGCTCCCACTCGACGTCCACCACGGTGAGCGTCCCGTCGCCGCCGTCCAGCGCCTGCCCGAGGACCTGGATCGCCAGGCGGGGATCCAGCAGCCGCAGGCCACGCACCTTCATGCGGTCGGCGTCCTCCTCGTCGGTCATCCCGCCGCCCGCCCACGGGCCCCAGGCCAGGGAGGTCGCGGCCAGCCCGCGGGAGCGGCGGTCGTCGGCCAGGGCGTCGAGGTACGCGTTGCCTGCGGCGTAGCTCGGCTGGTGCCCGCTGCCCCAGGTCGCGGCGATGGAGGAGAAGACGACGAAGGCGTCGAGGTCCAGGTCGCGGGTCAGTTCGTCCAGCCAGACCGCGCCGGCCACCTTGGCGGCGGTGACGTTCGCGTGCTCCTCGACCGTGTTCTCGTCGATGGAGGTGAACTGGCCGACGCCTGCGGCGTGCATGACCGAGGTCAGCGGCGGACCGTCCACGGCGATGTGGGCCAGGAGACCTTCGACCTCGGAGCGCTGGGAGATGTCACTGGCGATGACCTCCACCGACGCGCCCGCGGAGGCCAGCTCCGCGGCCAGGGCCGCGGCGCCCGCGGCGCCGGGACCGGAACGGCTGGTCAGCAGTACGCGTCGCGCACCACGGCCGACGACCCAACGGCCGACCCGAGCACCGATGCCACCGGTACCGCCGGTGACCAGCGTGGTCCCGCCCGGAGCCCAGACGGCGCCCGGACGCGGCTGCGCGGCACGTACCAGGCGGCGGCCGAGAATCCCGGAGGTGCGGATCGCGACCTGGTCCTCGGCGGTGCCGGACAGCACCGCGCACAGGCGCTCCCCGGTCCGGTCGTCCCACGAGGCCGGCAGGTCGACCAGACCGCCCCAGCGATCGGCGTGTTCCAGCCCCGCGACCCGGCCCAGACCCCACACCTGCGCCTGCATCGGGTTCGCGGCGGAGTCGTCCGTACCCGTCGAGACGGCGCCCTGGGTGAGCGCCCACATCGGAGCGGTGAGCCCGGCGTCACCGAGCGCCTGCACCAGCACGGTCGTCGTGGCGACACCGGCCGGGACCGCCGGGAACCCGGTCTGCGGGGTCTCGTCGGTGCCCAGCAGCGACACCACACCCGCGAGCGGCGTGTCGGCGAACCCGGTCAGGCGCCCGGCCAGAACCGCGCGGTCCGTCTCGTCCGTCTCGACCACGATCGTCTCGGCGCCGCGCTCGTTCAGTGCCTGGACGGTGTCCTGCGCGAGGGCCTCGTCCGGGGTGACCACGAGCCAGGTGCCGGACAGCACCGCCGAGCCCGTGTCGGGGATCTGCTCCCAGGTGACCTGGTAGCGCCAGTCGGCGACCGCGGAGTCCTCCAGCGAGCGGCGCCGCCACGACGCCAGCGCGGGCAGCGCCTCCTTCAGCGTCAGGTGTCCTTCGACGTCCATGGCGCTGAGGTCGCCGTCCTCGACGGCGGCCCAGAACTCCTCGTCGGCCGCACCGCCGGTCGTGACGGCACCGGCGGCGGTCCCGCCCTGCGTGATGTCCGGCCAGAAGCGCTGGTTCTGGAACGCGTACGTCGGCAGCTCGACGCGGTGCCCGCCGGCGAACACGGCGGACCAGTCGACCTGGCCGCCGGACACGTGGACCCGGCCGAAGGCCTCCAGGAGCGCGACATCGGCCGGAACCTTCGGCCGCGACACCGGCACGAACACACCGTCGGCGACGACCGCCGGGCCCATGCCGGACAGCGTGCCGTCCGGGCCGATCTCGACGAAGATCTGAACACCGCGATCCGAGAGTTCCGAGATCGCGTCCGCGAAGCGCACGGCGCCGCGAGCCTGCTCGACCCAGTAGCGCGGGCCGAACTCCTCCAGCGCCTCGCCTGTCGTGCCACACGCCCACGGCACCTGCGGACGCTGATGCGGCATCCCCGAAGCCACCCGGCCGAGCTCGTCGAGCACCGGGTCCATCAGATGCGAGTGGAAGGCGTGGGAGACCCGCAGGCGGCGAACCCGCGTGCCGTCCGACCGCCAGCGTTCCGCGACGGCCTCGACCGCGTCGGCGTCACCCGAGATGACGGTCGAAGCGGGGCCGTTCACCGCCGCGATCGACACGCCCTCAAGGCCGTCGATCGAGCCCAGGACCTCGGTCTCCGGCGCGGCGATGGCCCACATCGCGCCGCCCTCGGGCAACGCCTGCATCAAGCGCGCTCGGGTCGCCACCAGGCGAGCGGCGTCCTCCAGGGACAGGACCCCGGCGGCCCACGCCGCCGCGATCTCACCGACCGAGTGGCCGGCGACCGCCGTGGGCGACACTCCGGCCGCCTTCAGCATTGACACCACACCGACCTGGAAGGCGAACAACCCGGTCTGCGCGAACACGGTCGCGTCCGCGCCGATCTCCGGCTCGGTACGCCCCAGGACCACGTCGGCCACGGGAAGGTCCAGCTCGGCCTCCAGCAGACCGCACACCCGGTCGAAGACCTCGGCGAACACCGGGCTGGCCGCGTACAACCCCGCACCCATCCCGGCCCGCTGCGAACCCTGACCGGAGAACACGAAACCGACCCGCGCGGAACCCCGTACGACGCCCGACACGACGTTCGCCGCGGACTGCCCGGTGGCGACCGCGCTCAACCCGGCGGCCAGCTCCTCACGGCCAGAGCCGATCACGACCGCGCGGTGCTCGAACGTCGACCGCGTCGTGGCGAGCGACCAGGCGATGTCCCTCGGGTCGAGGTCCGAGCCGAGCGCGAACTCGCGCAGCCGGCCCGCCTGGCCGGCGAAGGACTCCGCCGACCGTCCCGACACCGGCCACGCCGACGCGCCGGAACCCGACAGCACCGGCACGACCGGCTCCACGACCTCGTCGTCGAGGACCGTGCCCTCGATGACCGGGGGCTCTTCGAGAACGACGTGCGCGTTGGTGCCGCTGATCCCGAACGCCGACACGCCGGCGCGGCGCGGCCGGCCGTTCGACGGCCAGGGCTTCGACTCGGTCAGCAGCCGCACCGAGTCCGACCAGTCCACGTGCGGCGAGGGCTGCCCCACGTGCAACGTCGACGGCAGTGTCTCGTTCTGCAGCGCGAGGACCATCTTCATGACGCCGGCCACGCCCGCGGCGGCCTGCGCGTGCCCGATGTTGGACTTCACCGATCCGAGCCACAGCGGCCGGTCCGCGGGACGGTCCTGGCCGTAGGTGGCGATCAGCGCCTGGGCCTCGATCGGGTCGCCGAGCGGCGTACCGGTGCCGTGGGCCTCCACGGCGTCGACGTCGCCGGTCGTGAGCGCCGCGTTGGCCAGGGCCTCCTTGATGACCCGCTGCTGCGACGGTCCGTTCGGCGCGGTCAGGCCGTTCGACGCGCCGTCCTGGTTCATCGCGCTGCCGGCGACGACCGCCAGCACGTCGTGCCCGAGCCGCCGCGCGTCAGACAGCCGCTCCAGGAGCAGCATCCCGACGCCCTCGCCCATGCCCATGCCGTCGGCGTCCGCCGAGAACGCCTTGCTCCGCCCGTCGGCGGCCAGGCCGCGCTGGCGGGAGAACCCGATCAGGTCACGCGGGGTCGCCATGATCGTCACGCCGCCGACCATCGCCAGCGTGCACTCGCCGGACGCCAGCGCGCGGCGTGCCAGGTGGAGCGCCACCAGCGACGACGAGCAGGCCGTGTCCACCGTCACCGCCGGGCCCTCCAGGCCAAGGGTGTAGGAGATGCGGCCGGACAGGATGCTGGTCGCGTTGCCGGTCACCAGGTGACCTTCGACGCCTTCCGCGCCGCTGCGGGACAGCTCGATGCCGAGCGTCTCGTAGCCGGAGCCGTACCCGCCCACGAACACCCCGGTGCGGGAGCCGCGCAGCGTCGCCGGCGCGATGCCCGCCCGCTCCAGGGCCTCCCAGGACACCTCCAGCAGCAGCCGCTGCTGGGGATCCATGGCGAGGGCCTCGCGCGGTGAGATCCCGAAGAACGCGGGGTCGAACTCGGTCGCCTGCTGGACGTAGCCGCCCTGGCGCACGTACGCGGTTCCGGCGTGGTCCGGGTCGGGGTCGTACAGCGACTCGACGTCCCATCCGCGGTCGGCGGGCAGCGGCGAGACTCCGTCCGAGCCCGTGGCCAGCAGTTTCCACAGGTCCTCGGGGCTGCGGACGTCGCCGGGGAACCGGCAGCCCATCCCGACGATCGCCATCGGCTCGTCGGTCGGGGCCGTCATCGGGACCGCCTGGACCTCGGGCAGGGCGCCGAGCATCTCCGAGCGCAGGTACCCGGCCAGCACTTCGGGGGTGGGGTAGTCGAACAGCAGTGTGGCGGGCAGCCGCAGCCCGGTGGCCGTGCTGAGCTGGTTGCGCAGCTCGACCGACGTGAGGGAGTCGAAGCCGAGGTCGCTGAAGGCCAGCTCCGGCCCGACGGCCTCCGGCGACGGGTAGTTCAGGACCGTCGCGGCCTCGGCGCGGATCAGGTCGATCAGCATCCGGTCCTGGTCCGCGACGGGCAGCGCGGCGAGGCGTCGCGCGAACTCTCCGTCGGCCTGGCCGTTCTGGCCGCCGGCGGCACCCGCGGCCTGAAGGTGGCGCTGCAGGTCCGGCAGGTCCCGCACCATCGGGTGCTGTCGCAGGCCCGCGGCGGCGGGCGCGGCCACGAGCTGCGCCCAGTCGATGTCCATCAGGGTCACGACCAGGTCGTCCGGGTCGTCGAGGGCCTTGCCCAGAGCCTGAACCGCCAGCTCCGGGTCCATCAGGACCTCCCAGCGGTTCCGGCGGAGCCGCTGGCGGGCCGCGTCGGTGTTCTGCGAGACGCCCGGCCCGTCCCACGGACCCCACGCGACGGACAGCGCCGCCAGGCCACGGGCCCGGCGGTTCTCCGCCAGGCCGTCGAGGAACGCGTTCGCGGCCGAGTAGTTGCCCTGGCCGCCGCCGCCGAACGTGGCCGCCGCCGAGGAGAAGAGGACGAAGGCGTCGAGGTCGAGATCCCGGGTCAGCTCGTCCAGCCAGACCGCGCCGGCGGCCTTCGCGTCGGATGTGGCGGCGAGCTGCGCGAAGTCGAGCCCGTCGAGGACGCCGTCCTCCAGGACGCCGGCGGTGTGGAAGACGGAGCCGAGCGGCGTGCCGCTCGCGGCGATCCGGTCCAGCACGCCGGCCACGTCCGTACGGCTGGCGGTGTCACAGGCCACGACGTCGACGTCCGTACCGGCACCGGCGAGCTCCGCGGCCAAGGCCGCCACACCGGACGCGGCAGGACCCGAACGGCTGGACAGCACGACACGGGAGGCCTCACGGGCGGTCAGCCACCGGCCGACGTGACCACCGATCGAGCCGGTGCCGCCGGTGACGAGGACGGTGCCCTGAGGTGCCCAGGTGTTCGTCTGGCGGGACTGCAGGGCGCGCGAGAGGCGGCGGCCCATGACCCCCGACGTACGGATCGCGAGCTGGTCCTCACCGATACCGGCCAGGACCGCGCACAGCCGGGAGGCGATGCGGTCGTCCCAGGTCGACGGCACGTCGACCAGGCCGCCCCAGCGGTCGGGGTGTTCGAGCGCGACGACGCGGCCGAGGCCCCACACCTGCGCCTGCACCGGGTTCGTCACCGTCTCGCCCAGCCCGGTGGCGATCGCGCCCTTCGTCAGCAGCCACAGCGGCGCCATCATCCCGGCGTCGCCGAGAGCCTGGACGACGGTCATCGTCCCGGCGAGCCCCACGGGCACGGACGGGAAACCGGGGAGCGGGGTCTCGTCCAGAGCCAGCAGCGACAGCACACCCGCGAACGGTGTGTCGAAGCCGCCGAACCGCTCGGCGAGGACGGTGCGGTCCAGGTCGTTCGCGCCGACCTCGACCGTGACGGCCTCGGCGCCACGGTCGGTCAGCGCGCGTACGCAGTCGCGGGCGGACGCCTCGTCCGGCGTGACCACGAGCCACGTGCCGGACAGCACCGCGGACTCCGTCTCCGGGACGGGCGACCACGTGATCTTGTAGCGCCAGTCCGACACGACCGAGTCGATACGTCCGCGGCGGCGCCATGACGCCAGCGCGGGCAGCGCGTCGTTGAACGGGAGGTGCCCGCTCACGTCCGGCCCATCGGTGAGCCCGCTGAGATCGCCGTCCTCGACGGCGGCCCAGAACGCCGCCTCCGTCGCCGACTCTTCGGACAGGGACTCGGCGGAGGCGGGCGCGGCCTGCAGCCAGTACCGCTGGTGCTGGAAGGCGTACGTGGGAAGGTTCACGCGGCGAGCGGCGGGAAGCACCTTCGCCCAGTCGACCGCGAGGCCCGCCGCGTACGCGCGGCCGAACGAGGCCAGCAGCCCCGCCGCGCCGGAGTCCTCGCGGTGCAGGGTCCCGGTCACCAGTGAGCCCGGCGCCTCGACGAGGTCGAGGGTCTCGGTGATGGAAGCGGTGAGTACGGGCTGCGCCGACACCTCGACGAAGGCCCGGTACCCCGAGCCGGCCAGCGCCGTGACCGCGTCCTGGAAGCGGACGGTCTGCCGGACGTTGGCGAACCAGTACCCGGCGTCGAGTTCCGTGCCGTCCATCCAGCGGCCGTGCACCGTGGAGAAGAACGCCACCTGCCCGGGAGCCGGACGGACCTCCGCCAGGTCACGCCGCAGGTCGGCCTCGACCGGGTCCACCGCGGCCGAATGCGCCACGAAGTCCGACGCCGGAACCCGCCACCGCAGCACCTTCCGCCGCGACAGCTCACGCTCCAACTCGGTCAGCGCGTCCGGGTCACCGGAGCACCACCGTCGTGGCAGGTCCGTTGATGGCCGCCAGGGCCAGAGTCCCGTTCCAGGGCTCCAGCAGCTCCGCGACCTTGTCGGCGGGCATCACCACCGACAGCATCCCGCCCGCGATACCAAGCCCCACCAGCGCCTTGCCGCGCAGCGCGACCACGCGCGCGGCGTCCTCAAGCGAAAGAATCCCGGCCACGCACGCGGCGGCGATCTCGCCCTGGGAGTGCCCGATGACCGCGTCCGGCGTCACACCGGCGGCCTGCCACACCTCGGCGAGGGAGACCATCACGGCCCACAGCGCCGGCTGGACCACATCGGCGGTCTCCAGCGGCGGCGCGCCCTCAGCACCGGCCAGCACGTCACGCAACGACCAGTCCACGAACGGCGCCAAAGCCGCCGCGCACTCATCCAGCTTCGCCGCGAACACCGGAGAAGACCCCAGCAGCTCACGGCCCATCCCGGCCCACTGCGAACCCTGACCCGGGAACACGAACACCGCACGGCCCGGACCGGACGAACCGGCCACACCCGAGACGACGTTCCCGGCGGACTGGCCCGTGGCCACCGCCGCCAGACCCGCGGCCAGCTCCTCACGACCCGAACCGACCACGACCGAACGATGCTCGAACGCCGAACGCGTCGTCGCCAGCGACCACGCCACGTCCTCCGGAGCGAAGTCACCGGCCAGCGCGAACTCGCGCAGGCGGCCCGCCTGCCCGGCCAGCCCGGCCGAGGAGCGGCCCGACACCGGCCACGCCGAGACGTCCGAGGCCGACAGCACCGCCGGCGCCGTGTCCTCCGCCGGCTCGGGCTCGTCGCCGCCGTCCGTGGCGACGTCGAGCGCGGGTGCCTCTTCAAGGATGATGTGCGCGTTGGTGCCGCTCACGCCGAATCCCGACACGCCTGCCCGGCGCGGGCGCCCGTTCGACGGCCACGCCACCGCTTCGGTGAGCAGCCGCACGTTTCCGGCCGACCAGTCGACGTGCGGCGTCGGCTCGTCGATGTGCAGGGTCTGCGGCAGGAGCTGGTTCCGCAGGGCGAGCACCATCTTGATCAGGCCGGCCGAACCCGCCGCCGCCTGGGCGTGGCCGATGTTCGACTTCACCGACCCCAGCCACAGCGGCTGGTCCTCCTCGCGCTGCTGGCCGTACGTGGCGATCACGGCCTGTGCCTCGATCGGGTCGCCCAGCGTCGTACCCGAGCCGTGCGCCTCGACGACGTCCACGTCGGCGGTCGACAGCCGCGCGTTCGCCAGAGCCGCGCGGATGACCCGCTGCTGCGACGGGCCGTTCGGCGCCGTCAGGCCGTTCGACGCGCCGTCCTGGTTCACCGCGGTGCCACGGACGACCGCGAGCACCTCGTGCCCGTTGCGCCGCGCGTCCGACAGCCGCTCCAGCAGCAGCATGCCGGCGCCCTCGGCGATGCCCATGCCGTCGGCCGCGCCGGCGAACGACTTGCACCGGCCGTCGACGGCGAGCCCGCGCTGCCGGCTGGTCCAGACGAAGAGTTCCGGGGTGGCCGACACGAAGGCGCCGCCGGCCAGGGCCATGTCGCATTCACCGGTTCGCAGTGCCTGCACGGCCAGGTGCAGTGCCACGAGCGTCGACGAGCACGCGGTGTCGACGGTGACGGCCGGGCCTTCGAGGCCGAGAGTGTAGGAGACGCGGCCGGAGATCACGCTGGTCGTCGTGCCGGTCAGCAGGTGGGCTTCGATGTTCTCGGCGCCGTCCGGCTTGGCCATGCCGTATCCGGCGAAGCTCGCCCCGGCGAAGACGCCGGTGGACGAGCCGCGGAGGGTCGCCGGGTCGATCCCGGCCCGCTCCAGCGCCTCCCACGACACCTCCAGCAGCAGCCGCTGCTGCGGGTCCATGGCGAGGGCCTCGCGCGGAGAGATCCCGAAGAATCCCGCGTCGAACTCCGTCGCCGCGTGCACGAACCCTCCTTCGCGCACGTACGACGCCCCGGCCTGGTTCGGGTCCGGGTCGTACACTCCGGGGTCCCAGCCCCGGTCCGTCGGGAAGCCCGAGATCGCGTCTCCGCCCGACTCCAGCAGGCTCCACAGGTCCTCGGGACTGCCGATGCCGCCCGGGAAACGGCAGCCCATCGACACGATCGCGACCGGCTCGTCCACCGAAACGGCGGCACCCGACACGACCCTGGGAGCCTCGGCCGCCGCGCCCAGCAGCCCGTCCCGCAGGAACCCGGCCAGCACCACCGGCGTCGGGTAGTCGAACAGCAACGTCGCCGGCAGCCGCAGCCCGGTGGCCGCGCTCAGGCGGTTGCGGAGGTCGACCGAGGTCAGCGAGTCGAAGCCGAGGTCGCTGAACGCCCGGCCCTGGCCGACGTCGCCTCCGGAGGCGTGGCCCAGCACCGAGGCCGCCTCGCCGCACACGACGTCCACGAGCAGGCGGTCCTGCTCGACCCGTGACAGGCCGGACAGCCGGGCGGCGAGCGCCTCACCGGCGCCGTCGGCGGCGGGCACCTCGGCCGCGGCGGTCTCCGCCAGGGCCTGCGTGACCTCGGGCAGGGCCTCGATCAGCGGGCTGCTTCGGCGCAGGACGAACGCCGGCGCGAACAGCCGCCAGTCGACGTCCGCGACGGTAAGGGTCTCCTCGCCGCCGTCGACCGAGCGCGCCAGCGCCTCGATCGCCAGGGCCGGATCCAGCGGCGTCAGACCGCGGCGCCGCATCTGCTCGGCGCCTTCCTCGTCGGTCATGCCGCCGCCGCCCCACGGCCCCCAGGCCACGGACAGGGCGGTCAGGCCGCGGGTACGGCGGTTCTCGGCCAGCGCGTCGAGGTAGGTGCTCGCCGCGGCGAATCCCGGCTGCTGGGCGGATCCCCAGGTCGCGGCGGCCGAGGAGAAGAGGACGAAGGCGTCGAGGTCCAGGTCCTGGGTGAGCTCGTCGAGCCAGGCGGCGCCGGTCGCCTTGGCGGCGGTGACGCTCTCGTGCTGCTCGACGGTGGTCTCGGAGATCGGGGTGGCCTCGCCGACGCCCGCGGCGTGGAAGACCGAGCTGAGCGGCGGGCCGCTCTCGGCGATGCGTTCCAGCAGACCGGCCAGGTCGGTACGGCGCGTGACGTCGCACGCGACGACGTCGACGTCCGTGCCGGCGGTGGCGAGCTCCGCCGCCAGGGTCGCCACACCGGACGCGGCGGGACCGCAGCGGCTGGTCAGCACGACGCGGGCGGTGTCACGGCCGGTCAGCCACCGGCCGACGTGCCCGCCGAGGGCTCCCGTGCCGCCGGTGACCAGGACCGTGCCCTGAGGCGTCCACTCGGTGCTCTGACGGGGCTCCGCGGCGCGCGCCAGCCGGCGCCCCATGATCCCGGCCGCGCGGATCGCGACCTGGTCCTCCTCGCCACCGGCGAGGATCGCGCACAGCCGTGCCGCGGTCCGGTCGTCCCAGGTCGACGGCAGGTCGACCAGGCCGCCCCAGCGGTCGGCGTGCTCCAGGGCCGCGACCCGGCCCAGACCCCACACCTGCGCCTGCGTCGGGTCGGCGAGCGGGTCACCCGGGCCGGTCGAAACGGCGCCCCGCGTCTGCACCCACAGCGGGGCGTCGACTCCGGCGTCACCGAGCGCCTGCACGAGCAGCAGCGCCGGTACGGCATCGGCCCGCGCACCGGCCACCGCCAGCACACCCGCGAACTCCGTGCCCAGACCCGCGATGCCCGCGGCCAAGGCGGCACGGTCCGCGCCACCGGCCTCGAACACGACCGTCTCGGCACCACGCTCGGTCAGAGCCTCAACGGAGTTCCGCGCCTGTGCCTCATCCGGCGTGACCACGAGCCACGTGCCGGACAGTACGGCCGAGGCCGGTTCGGTGATCGGGGCCCATCGCACGCGGTAGCGCCAGTCCGCGGAGGGCGAGACGTCACGGCCGGCCGCCTTGGCCGTTCCGGGCCGCAGCCAGTACCGCTGGCGCTGGAAGGCGTAGGTCGGCAGGTCGACATGGTCCCCTGCGGGGAGCACCTTCGCCCAGTCGACGGCGAGCCCGGCGACGTGCGCGCGGCCGAACGAGGCCAGCAGGCCCGCCGCGCCGGGGTCCTCGCGGTTCAGGGTTCCGGTGACCAGTGAGCCGGACACCTCGATCGCGTCGAGGGTCTCGGTGATCGAGGCGGTGAGTACGGGCTGTGCCGACACCTCGACGAACGCGCGGTAGCCGGAGCCGGCGAGTTCGGTGACGGCGTCCTGGAAGCGGACGGTCTGGCGCACGTTCGCGAACCAGTAACCGGCATCCAGCTCCGGCCCGTCCATCCAGCGGCCGTGCACGGTGGAGAAGAAGCTCACCTGCGCGGCGGCCGGGCGTACCAACGCCAGGTCACGCCGCAGGTCGGCCTCGACCGGGTCCACCGCGGCCGAATGCGCCACGAAGTCCGACGCCGGAACCCGCCAACGCAGCACCTTCCGCCGCGACAGCTCACGCTCCAGCTCCGTCAGCGCGTCCGGGTCACCGGACACCACCGTCGTGGCAGGTCCGTTGACCGCCGCGAGCGCCAGCGCACCGTTCCAGGGCTCAAGGAGCTCCGCGACCTTGTCGGCGGGCATGACCACCGACAGCATCCCGCCCGCGATACCCAGCCCTACCAGGGCCTTACCGCGCAATGCGACCACACGCGCGGCGTCCTCAAGCGAAAGAATCCCGGCCACACACGCGGCGGCGATCTCACCCTGGGAATGTCCGATGACCGCGTCCGGCGTCACACCGGCCGCACGCCACACCTCCGCGAGGGAGACCATCACGGCCCACAACGCGGGCTGAACGACGTCAGCGGCCTCGAGCGCAGGCGCGCCCTCGGCACCGGCCAGGACGTCACGCAACGACCAGTCCACGAACGGCGCCAGGGCCGCCGCGCACTCGTCCAGCTTCGCCGCGAACACCGGAGAGGACCCCAGCAGCTCACGGCCCATCCCGGCCCACTGCGAACCCTGACCCGGGAACACGAACACCGCACGGCCGACGCCGACGGGAGCCTCAGAGCCGACGATCACGCCGGGAGACGGCTGGCCCGTCGCCACCGCGGCCAGCCTCGCCGACAACTCCTCGCGTCCGGCGCCCACCACCACCGCGCGCTGCTCGAACGTCGAGCGCGTGGTGGCCAGGGCCCGGCCGATGTCGGCGACGTTCAGATCCGGGTGAGCGAGCGCGAACTCCCGCATGCGGCCCGCCTGCCCGGCCAGCGCCTCCGCCGACCGGCCCGACACGAGCCACGCGGAGACGTCGGAACCCGAGAGCACCGCGGTCTCGGCCGGCTCCTCGGCCACGACCGGCTCGTCGGCCGCCCCGGGCTCACCGTCGTCGTCGGCCTCGAAGTCGAGGACGGCGCCGGGCGCCGGGGCCTCCTCGAGGATGATGTGCGCGTTGGTGCCGCTGATCCCGAAGGACGACACGCCGGCCCTGCGCGGCCGGTCCTCAGAGGGCCACGGCACCGCCTCGGCCAGCAGCCGTACGTCTCCGGCCGACCAGTCGACGTGGGTCGACGGCTCGTCGACGTGCAGGGTCCGCGGCAGGAGCTCGTTCCGCAGGGCGAGCACCATCTTGATCAGGCCGGCGGAACCCGCCGCCGCCTGTGCGTGGCCGATGTTCGACTTCACCGAGCCGAGCCACAGCGGCTTGTTCTCGGGCCGGTCCTGGCCGTACGTCGCCAGGAGCACCTGCGCCTCGATCGGGTCGCCCAGCGTCGTGGCCGAACCGTGCGCCTCCACGACGTCCACGTCGGCGGTCGTGAGGCGCGCGTTGTCCAGCGCCGCGCGGATGACGCGCTGCTGCGACGGGCCGTTCGGCGCCGTCAGGCCGTTCGACGCGCCGTCCTGGTTGATCGCGCTGCCCCGGACGACCGCGAGCACCTGGTGCCCGTTGCGGCGTGCGTCGGACAGCCGCTCCAGCAGGAGCAGGCCGGCGCCCTCGGCCCAGCCGGAGCCGTCGGCCTCGGCCGAGAACGACTTGCATCGTCCGTCGAAGGACATCCCGCGCTGGCGGGAGAACTCCACGAACATGGTCGGGTTGACGATCACCGTCACGCCGCCGGCGAGTGCCATGTCGCACTCTCCGCTTCGCAGCGCCTGGCTGGCCAGGTGCAGCGCCACCAGCGAGGACGAGCAGGCCGTGTCCACGGTCACCGCCGGGCCCTGCAGCCCGAGGGAGAAGGCGATCCGGCCCGACAGCACACTGGTCGCGACCCCGGTGAGGATGTGCCCCTCGACCGCCTCGGTCTCCGTGTCGGCGCTCGTGCCGTACCCCGAGGCGTACGCCCCGGCGAACACGCCGGTGGACGAGCCGCGGAGGGTCGCCGGGTCGATCCCGGCCCGCTCCAGCGCCTCCCAGGCCACCTCGAGCATCAGGCGCTGCTGCGGGTCCATGGCGAGGGCCTCGCGCGGCGAGATCCCGAAGAACCCGGCGTCGAACTCCGAGGCGTCGTGGAGGAAGCCGCCGTGGCGGGCGTAGGTGGTGCCCGCCTGGTCCGGGTCGGGGTTGTAGAGCCCTTCGACGTCCCAGCCCCGGTCGGTCGGGAAGCCCGAGACCGCGTCACCGCCGCCGGCCAGCAGGTCCCACAGCTCGTCGGGACCGCGTACGCCGCCCGGGAAGCGGCACCCCATGCCGACGATCGCGATGGGCTCCCGCTCTCGGCGCTCCGCCTCACGGAGGGACCGGCGCGCCTGCCGCAGGTTCGCGGTCACGATCCTTAGATAATCACGAAGCTTCTCTTCGTTCGTCATATCCGCGCCATGCCCCAATCACCAACCGTGGCCAGGAAAAAGACACGCCGAGATTCGACCGCGTTTACCATCCTGAAAACGGTGTAGCTGAATTGATCAGACCCAATCGCCGGTCGACAAAATCACTGACGTGACACCGAACCAACGATGAGTCTCACCGTGGAATCAAACGCTATCTCCTGCTCGCCGCACCACCCGCTGGCCGTACGACAAGCCGAGTTCCGTCATTCGCCATCAAGATGAACGTCGAACCGTGCAGGACGGTAACCGGCTTCCCGTCTTGGCCACAACCATCCGGGTCAGGGGGGTCATGACGGGCGGCCAGGCGCGATCCGCTCGAAACGCCCCATCAGGGCGAACGTGATACCCGGCCATGTCCGGACAGTGTCCGACTGCCGCACATCGGCGGTTGAACACCGGCGGCGGCGCCACCAGGTCAAGCTCCGGATCCCCACTCGGCGACGCCGGCGCGCAGCGTTCAATGGGACCGGAATCCCGGTCGCATCCCGCGCGGATTCGCTCCGTAGAGGATCCTTGATTCAGCAGGCCGGTGTGTTACAGCCGCCGAAACCGAGCGACACCGACCGCCATATCGGATGGGGTCGGTGCTGCTTCGAACGACCACTGTGCCACAATCTGACATTGGCCGCGGACAAGAGCACCGGAGAATTCCATCCACGGCATCCGATTGACTGCCGCTTCTCGCGATGGGAGCAACTGCGGTGTCCATTATCGAGGCGAACGAGCTGGCGCGGACATTCACCGCGCACGGCCGTACCGTCGACGCGGTGCGAGGAGTCGACCTGCGGGTCGAGGTCGGTGAGATCGTCGGCTTCCTCGGACCCAACGGCGCCGGGAAGACGACCACGGTGCGCATGCTGACCACCCTGCTCCGGCCCACCGCCGGCACCGCCATCGTCGCGGGCAGCGACCTGTTGAAGGACCCTGCCGGAGTGCGCGAGCGGATCGGCTACGTGGCGCAGAGCGGCGGGACCGAGCCGGCGTGCACCGTCGGCGAAGAGCTGCGCATGCAGGCGAAGCTGTACCGCATCGACCGGATCGAGGCCCGCACGCGGTCCGAGCAGCTGATGAAGCAGCTGGACCTCGCCGGGCTGGAGGACCGCCGCACCGGGACTCTGTCCGGCGGGCAACTGCGGCGGCTGGACATCGCCCTCGGCCTGATCCACCAGCCCGCGCTCGTGTTCCTCGACGAGCCGACGGTCGGGCTGGATCCGCAGAGCCGCCGCAACCTGTGGGACCACATCCGCCGGCTACGCGACGAACTGTCCATGACGGTGTTCCTGACGACGCACTATCTGGAAGAGGCCGACGAGCTCTGCGACCGGATCCTGGTGATCGACCACGGCCGGATCGTCGCGGAGGGCTCGCCGGAGGACCTGAAGCGGCAGATCTCCGGTGACGTCGCCACCATCGGCGTCACCGGAGACGCCGACGCCGCCTGCCGCCTGTTCGCGGAACGACCCGGGATCCGCAGCGCCTCGGTCGTGGACGGCGCCGTGCGGCTCACCGTGGACGACGGAGAACGGGCCGTCATCGGCCTGGTCCAGGAGCTGGAGGCCGCCGGGTTCGCGCCGAGCTCGCTGCGCCTGACCCGCCCCAGCCTCGACACCGTGTTCCTCACTCTGACCGGCCGCTCGTTGCGAGAGGAAGGGGCCTGACATGTCCGTCGTCCGCGACACCCTGATCGTGTTCCAGCGACAGATGAGCGTCTCCCTTCGCAACCCCGCGTGGACGGTGATCGGGCTGACCCAGCCGATCCTGTACCTCGCGTGCCTCGGCCCGCTGCTGCAGAACCTGGGTGACTCCCCCGGGTTCCCGTCGGGCTTCTCGTCCTGGCAGATCTTCGTCCCCGGCCTGCTGATCCAGCTGGGCCTGCTCGGATCGGGTTTCGTCGGCATCGCGATCATCGCCGACGCACGCAAAGGGGTGATCGAGCGGATGCGGGTCACTCCGGTGTCCCGTACGGCGCTGCTGCTGGGCCGGGTGGCCCGCGACGTGGTGACCCTGGTGGCACAGGGCATCATCCTGCTCCTGGTGGGAATCGCGTTCGGGCTGCGGGCACCGGTGCTCGGCGTGGTGATCGGACTGGCGTTCGTCGCGGTCCTGGCGATCAGCCTGGCGTCGCTGTCGTACGCGCTCGGCCTGCGGATCAAGGATGAGCACGCCTTCGCGCCGCTGCTGAACACGATCATCATCCCGATGACGCTGCTGGCCGGCATCATCCTGCCGATGTCGGGCGCGCCGCAGTGGCTCAACGTCGTCTCCCGGCTCACGCCGTTCCGGTACATCGTCGACGCGACCCGCGAGGCCTTCCTCGGCCGCTACAGCGGGCATGAGTTCGTGTGGGGCGCCCTGGTCGCGGTCGGCCTGGCGATCGTGTCGGTCTTCGCCGGGACTCGTACCTTCAAGCGGGAGAACGCCTGAGACTTCAGCGCTTCGGCTCGTCCGGTTCGTCCCGGGCGGGCCGTTTCGCCGCGTGGTGCCGACGGCCGTCGGGCCGGGTCACGCGGTAGGGCCGGCCGTTTTTCCGAACCGGTTCATATCACACATCTGTTCAGGGTCTCACTAGGTGTGGGCGTGACACGCTACTCGTGACAAATGTCGTGGGTGATACGTGGGCGTTGTCACTGGCGAGTCAAGAATCCCCGCACAATCATGGGAGTACAAAATATCAACGAAAGGCACGAAAGGGACAATTGAGTCCGTGAGACTCATGACGACCCGCCGCTCGCGCGGCATTTCGTGACTCCACGACAACCTCTGATCACGATACGCGAACAGTCGCCGGAACACCCACTCCGGCGGGCACACCAATCCCGCCCAGATTGACAAAACCTGTCACACACGCGGGTTCGGCTGCGTTTCCGGCCGATATCTCGAAGATCTTGATCGAACTGCCAGCCTCGCCCAGCGAAAACGAAGAATCGCAGCACCGTACGCCACCCGCGTGGGTGAGCTCCTCCTCCTCCTCCTGCCGAACATGCGAAAGGGAACCCCGCTGTGAACCGGACCGTCGACCAAGCACCTCGACCCGTAGGCCGCAGAGCTCGTACCGGCCCGGCCGACGTGCCACGGGCGTCCGGGCGAACCAACCCTCAGATCGTCACGGTCCCCATCTCCGTGCTGGTTCCCGGCGAGTCACCCCGGCTGGACGGGCAGGACCACGAGCACGTCGCTCGCCTGACCGAGGTCGAGGGAGCGCTCCCACCGATCCTGGTGGACCGGCGCACCATGCAGGTGATCGACGGAACGCACCGGCTGATGGCCGCCCGCCTCATGGGCCGCGCGACGATCGAGGTCGAGTTCTTCGACGGCGACCCCGCGGACGTGTTCCTGCACGCCGTGGAGGCCAACGTCACCCACGGTCTGCCGCTCTCCCAGGCCGACCGCCGGGCCGCCGCCGAGCGGATCATCAAGTCCCACCCGCACCTGTCCGACCGGGCGATCGCCGAGGTCGCGGGCCTGACCGCCAAGACCATCGCGAAGCTCCGGCCCGAGAGCGACGGCACGGACGGCGTCCTGGCCACGCGCGTCGGCCGGGACGGCCGGGTCCGGCCGCTCAGCAGCGCCGAAGGCCGCCGGCGCGTGGCCGAGTTGATCGCCGAACGACCGAACGCGTCCCTGCGCGAGCTGGCCCGTACCGCAGGGGTGTCGCCGACGACGGCGAGCGATGTGCGCAAGCGCCTGGCGCGCGGCGAGAGTCCCGTACCGGCCCCGCGCCCCGAAGCGGCTCCCGCCCCCCGCCTGGCGGCGGTGCCGCCCGCGCCCCTCCTGCTGGAGAAGCTGCTGCGCGACCCGTCCCTGCGCCACACCGACAACGGGCGGCGCTTCCTGCGCCTGCTCCAGGTCAGCGCGATCGGGGCCAAGGAACTGCCCGAGCTCGGCGCGGCGATGCCGCCGCACTGCGCGACCCTGGTGCGCCAGCTCGCGCAGCAGTGCGCCACCGCGTGGACGGAGTTCGCCGAGAACCTGAACGACCAGGTCCACACCACGACGGAGATGGCGCTGGCCGAGTAGCGCCGTACGGACCAGGACCTACAGCCAGCCTCGCTCGTCCGCGACGCGCAGCGCCTCCATCCTGTTGCGCGTCATGGTCTTGGCGATCGCCGAGGACAGGTAGTTGCGGACGGTGCCTTCGGAAAGGCACAGGTTGCCCGCGATCTCACTCACCGTGGACCCCCCGCGCGACGCCGTGAGCACGTCGCGCTCCCGTGCGGTCAGCGGGGACTTGCCGGCCGCCAGCGTGGCCGCCGCCAGCACCGGGTCGATCACCTGTCCGCCGACCGCCACGGTGCGGATGGCCTCGGCGAGCACCTCGGGCGGGTCGTCCTTCACGACGAAGCCGACCGCGCCGGCCTCCATCGCCCTGCGCAGGTAGCCGGCGCGGCCGAACGTCGTGAGGATGACCACCCGGCAGAACGGGGCCTGGTCCGCGAGCACGGCCGCCGCCGCCAGGCCGTCGAGCCCGGGCATCTCGATGTCGAGCAGGGCCACGTCGGGCCGGTGCTCACGCGCCATGGCGATGACCTCGTCCCCCCGGCTGACGGAGGCGACGACCTCGAAGTCCTCCTCCAGGGTCAGCAGGGTGCCGAGCGCACGCCGGATGAGCTCCTGGTCCTCGGCGAGCAGCAGTCGGATCGTCACCTTCCGGCGCCTTCCGCGTTCTCCAGCAGCACTCGCAGCCGCCAGCCCTGCGGCCGGATGGGACCGGCCTCCACACGGGCACCCAATGCTTCGGCGCGTTCCCGCAGATACGTCAGGCCGTTGCCGTCGCCGCTCCCGTCACCGCCCCAAGCCCCCACGCCGTCGTCCTGAACCTCGACCTGGACGGCCGACACCCTGACGGTGCAGCGGTTGGCCCGTGCGTGCCTCGCGACATTGGTGAGCCCTTCGCGCACGGCCCACCCGAACAGTTCCTGATAGGCGGCATCGACCATCCCGACCTCCGTAGGCAGCTCACCGGTGACACCCACCGCCCGGAGCAGTTCACGGCCGCGCACGAGCTCTCCGGCGACCGTGACCTCCCGGTAGCCGGACACCGCGGCCCGGACGTCGGTCAGCGCCTGCCGGGCCAGGCGCTCGACATCGGTGATCTCGTCGAGCGCCTGTGGTGCGCCGTTCGTCGCCAGCCGCCGCGCCAGGCTCGCCTTGACCGAGATGGTGGTGAGCGAGTGTCCGAGCAGGTCGTGCAGATCGCGCGCCACCCGGTTCCGCTCGGCCTCCGAGGCCAGGCGCGCCACCTCCGCGCGCGCGGTGATCAGCTCGCGGTACGCGTTGGCGTTCTGGAAGAAGGAGTGCAGGGTGAGGGCGGTGAACATGGTGGTGAGCGCCTGGATCCAGCCCGGGCCGCTGTGCCATGACCGGACCGCCAACGGCACGACCAGGCTGGCGATGACGCCGGCCGAGACGATCCAGACGGCGTACCGCTTCGCGAGCGCGGCCGCCCACGAGACGATGACCGCGCACAGGTAGAAGGAGCCGTCCCGTGCGAACGGCATCTCGGCGACGAAGAACACGGTCATCGCGCCGAGAAGCAGCCAGATCCAGAACCACGAGTATCTGGCTATGGCGACCGCGAGGACTATGTAGCAGGCGGCGAACGCCCCGACGACGGCGTAACCGGTATAGGCGGCGGCGCCATGTGAGTAGATCGACGTCCAGAAGGCGGTGACCACCGGATAGACGAGCATTCCGGACGCCAGGGCGAGCCGTCGCCACCCCCGTGTCCAGCGCTGCGATTCGGCGACCGGCCAGCTGGCAACCGAGTCGATCGTATCTTCGCCCACGCGCGCGACGTTACCATTTTGCGTTGATTGTCCCGGAGCGACGATTTCCTCCGTGATGACACGAAGTGCCGAGTTCAGACGCGTTAGAGCAGATCAGACGAGGTCGGCCACGATCCGTTTTCAGCGGCCTATCAGAGAGTCTTTAGGTGTTGTGCTATATCCGGGTCGATCCGGTATGACGGGCGGTCAGCGCGTCGCCGAGCACGATCCCGCGACGGACGGCTCGCGATCCGCCGCGCCCCGCGGCCCCTCCGGGTGGCCATACCGGTCACCGGTGTGAGCCGATTGGGTGATGTCCCATATTCATATCTACCCGGAAGCCATGACAAATGTCGTGGAAGACTCGTGGGCATTCTCACTACTGGTCACCTGACTGCCACGTCAGCATGGGGCCACGATGAGAACAGACACCTACAGCGAACTCGGCGTTCGAGTCACGGGTCTTGTCAAGTCCTACGGATCCGTCCGGGCCGTCCGCGGAATCGACCTGGCGGTCCGGGCCGGTGAGACGGTGGCGCTGCTCGGTCCCAGCGGGGCCGGGAAGTCGACGACGATCGACACGATGCTCGGACTGGCCCGTCCCGACGAGGGAAGCGTGTCGGTCTTCGGACAGTCGACGGCCGCCGCCGTACGCGCCGGTCTGGTCGGCACGATGCTGCAGACCGGCGGGCAGCCGGACTACCTGAGGGTCCGTGAGGTCATCGCGCTCACCGCCTCGTACTACCCGAATCCGCTGCCGGTCGATGAGGTCCTCGAACTCAGCGGGGCCGCGGCGTTCGCCGACCATTGGGCCACGCGGCTGTCCGCCGCGCAGAGCCGGCTCGTACGTTTCGCCGCGGCGATCGTGGGCGACCCGGACCTGCTGGTCCTGGACGAGCCGACCGCGGCCGTGTGCGCCGAGCACCGGCAGGCGTTCTGGAGGTCGGTGCGGCGATTCGCCGGGGAGAGCAAGACCGTGCTGTTCGCGACGCACCACCTGCAAGAGGCCGCCGAGTACGCCGATCGCATCGTATTAATGGTCCGCGGGCAGGTTCTCGCCGACGGGCCGACCGCCGAGATCAAGGCCCAGGCCTGCTCCCGCACCATCCGGGCGACGCTTCCAGAGGTCGAGCCCTTCATGCTGGCGGCGTTGCCCGGAGTGATCACGGCCCAGCGGGACGGCGACACCATCGTCCTGCTGTGCACGGACGCCGACCTCACCCTGCGGGCCCTGCTCGCCACGTTCGCCGCCGCCCGTGACATCGAGGTGCACGGCGGCAGCCTGGACGACGTGTTCCTGGAACTGACCGGCGAGGTCCCAGGCGTGAACTCCATGAACGGCGCCGACCCCGAGGTGGCCAAGTGATCAACCTGACGCATCTGCGCTACGAGGTGGTGCGCACCTTCCGCAGCCACGGGTTCTTCATCATCACGATGGGCATGCCGATGGTGCTGTACTGCACCGTCGCTCCCTGCAATGACTACGAGAGGGTCGGGAACCTGCCGTTCTCGTCCTACTTCATGACTGGGATGGCGGCCTACGGAGCCCTGTTCGCGGTGTTCTCACCGACCACCCGCATGGCGATCGACCGGTCACGGGGATGGGCCCGCCAGATCCAGGTCACGCCGCTGCGCCCCGCGACGTACATGATCGCCAAGGTGATCACCGCCTTCATGGTCGCGCTGCCGGCACTGGTTCTGCTGTTCGCCGTCGGCGTGGCGTTCGGCGTACGGCTGACCGCGACGCAGTGGCTTCAGCTGACCGGTCTGCTCCTGGTGGGCCTGATCCCCTTCATCGTCATGGGCATCACGATCGGGCATCTGGTCCGTGCCGACGTCCTGCCGATGGTCATCGGCGGCTTGGTCGTGCTCTTCGCGCTGTTCGGAGGCGCCTTCGGCGAGTTCTTCGGCACCGGCGTGATGATGGAGATCAGCAAGCTGCTCCCCTCCTACTGGCTGGTCCACGTCGGCCTCGGGACGGCCGACGGCGGCTGGGGGGCCCAGGGCTGGATCGTGGTCGGTGCCTGGACGGCGGCCATGCTCGCGCTGGCCGTGCCGGCGTACCTGCGGGACACCAGGGGGCCGTGACCGATCAGCCCCGCTTACGAGCCGGTCGTTCCGTCGACGCCTTCGCGGAGCAGGTCGGCGTGGCCGTTGTGGCGGGCGTACTCACCGATCATGTGGAGGTACGTGAAGCGCAGCGAGAAGGTGTCCCCGTCGTGGGTGAACGTCTCGTCGAGCGACGCGCCCGCGACGGCCTCGTCGGCCAGGCGCTGCTCCTCCACGAGGCGCGCGTAGTCCTCCTCGGCGCGTGCCGGCTCGGCGTCGCGCAGGTCGGAGCCGTCGCGCTCCTCCGCGTAGTACACGCCGTCGATCCGCTGCCCGGCGAACCGGTGCCGGAACCACGTGCGCTCGACCTCCGCGGCATGGCGGATCAGGCCGAGCAGCGACAGGTCCGACGGGGGTACGGAGCGCGCCGCGAGCTCCTCGCCGGTCAGGCCCGCGCACTTGTACAGCAGGGTGGCGCGGTGCCAGCCGAGCAGGCCCGGCAGCATCTCGTTCTCGCCGGTGACCAGCGACCCGCCGGGACGGGTGATCTCAGGAGCTCTCCAGGTCATCGGCACATCATGCCCGCCCTCCCCCGTACGCCGAAAACGGTTTTACCCGGCACGCGCACGCCGGTTAGAGTGACCGCACTCCGAAGATCGCGCTCCCTGGAATGACGTCGCAGTACGGGAGCGCGCGCCCGGGAGGGCGATGGAGGGGCGGCAGCCGTGTTCCGCATGCCCTTCCGGAGGTTGAATCCCATGCACACAGGTCTCGGCCTGCCCATCGCCGACCCGCTGTCGCTGCTCACGTGGGCGCGCCGCGCCGACGCCGGGCCGTTCCGCAGCCTCGGCCTGCTCGACCGTCTCGTCTACGCCAACCCCGAGCCCCTGGTCACGCTGGCCGCCATCTCCGGCGCCACGTCGCGGATCCGGGTGCAGACCGAGGTGCTGCTCGGCCCGCTGCGCGAGACCGCGCTGCTCGCCAAGCAGGCCGCGACGCTGGACCGGATGTCCGGCGGCCGCTTCACCCTCGGCATCGGGGTGGGCAACCGTCCCGACGACCACCTCGCGGCCGGCACGGACTTCCGTACCCGTGGCCACCGCCTCGAAGAACAGCTCGCGGCACTGCGGCGCGTCTGGTCCGGCGGCCCGTACGGCGAGGGCGCGGGGCCGATCGGCCCGGCTCCCCTCTTCGAAGGCGGCCCGGAGGTGCTCATCGGCGCCTTCAAGCCCGCCGCGCTGGACCGGGTGGCCCGCTGGGGCGACGGCTTCCTGTGCGCCGCGCCTCCCGGCATGGCCGACGACCTCTTCCGGTACGTCGAACGCTCCTGGGCCGGCGCGGGCCGCTCCGGGCGTCCACGCCTGGTCGCCCAGGTCAACGTCGCCCTCGGCCCCGACTCCACGGTCGAGGACGCCCGCCGGGCGATCGGCGGCTACTACGGCGACGGCGCGAGCTGGGCCCTCGACGGCCTGCTCACCACGCCCCGCCAGGTCCGTGACGCGCTGACCGCCTTCGCCGGCCTCGGCGCCGACGAGCTGATGCTCTACTGCTGGTCGGCCGACGTCGAACAGGTCGATCGCCTCGCCGACGCGGTGGCCTGAACACCCGGAGGGGCGGCCGTGACGGCCGCCCCTCCGAGGCTCAGCCGCGCTGCTTGACCGCGCCGCCGCGCTGATGCGCGGGAGGCGCCGTGGTGTCGCAGGTCAGCGGGGCTCCGGTGGAGATCAGGCGTTCCACGGATCCCGGCTGGCCGCCCGTCACCGCGAGCTGGGCCGGGCTCAGGAAGCCGATGAACAGCTGCTTGCCGGCCGGCATGGCCGCGGGCTTGAAGACGAAGGTCACCCTGTCGTCGCTCTCCCGGTCGGCCCGCATGACACGGCCGACGCCGTGCCCGACGCCGCTCTGGTCGAGGTACGGGTCGTCCTGCGCCGCCCGGCAGAAGACGCCTTCCTTGATGAGCACGGGGAACCTGGCCTTGCGCAGGGCCTGCTGCAGTCCTTCGTGGTCGCTGAAGTACCGCGCCTTGTCCCAGGTCACGTGGACCGTACCGTCGGTGTGGGTGTCGAGGCTGTAGGCGGCCGTGTGGATGTGGACCGAGCCCGCCCCCGTGCTGAGCGTGGGCGGCGCGGTCGACGGGTGGCTGAGGGCCGGTACGCCGAGCGCGATGCCGGTGACCGCGACGACACCCGTCGCCGCTCCGGCGAGACGGCGCTGACGGCGGCGCGTACGCCCCGCGGTCACGATCCGCTCGACCGGCGTGTGCATGGTGACGTCGTCCAGCGAACCCTTCAGTGCGTTCAGTACCTCTGTGTCGTGGGGATTCATGATCCTGCCTCCGGGATGTCGGCGGTGACGAGATGGTCGCGCAGCGTCGTGACGGCCCGCGACAGGTGGGCGGTGACGGTGCCGGGGGCGATACCGAGGACCTTGGCCGTGGTCTTGGTATCGAGGTCGAGGAAGACCCGGAACACGATCACTTCCCGCTGCCGCTGCGGCAGACGGCGCAGCACCGCGAGCAGCGCGGGGTCCAGACCGTCGTCACCGGCCGGCGCGCCGGCGAACTCGTGGCCGCCGTCCAGCACGACCTCCCGCCGCCGCCGTCGCCACCACGAGACCCTCGTGTTGAGCGCCGTCCGCACGATCCACGCGGGCGGCGCCGGATGGCGGCTGACGCTGTGCCACGACATCCAGGCACGGGTGAAAGCCTCGGCGACCAGATCCTCGGCCAGTTGCCGATCTCCCACGCTGGCCAGGACGGCCCGCAGGCACGTGTCCCGGCTGGCTTCATAGAACTCCTGGAACTCCAGCTGCTTCACACCCCCTTCACGCCTGGGGCCGCCGATCCGCTTACACCGGAGCGTGCCAGGATCTCCTCGTGGCGGAAGACCGGCTCGACGGCGGGAACACCGGCGGCGCGATCCGCGTCGGCGACACGGTCCGCCGGGCCGCCGGCCCCTGGACCCCGGCGGTGCACGCCCTGCTCGCCCACCTGGCGGACCAGGGCTTCACCGGCGCCCCGCGCCCGCTCGGGATCGACGCCGAGGGCCGCGAGGTCCTCAGTTTCCTGGACGGTGAGACGGTCGGCGGCGCCAAACCGTGGCCGGCGTGGGTGCACGCCGACGACACCCTCGACCAGGTCGCCCGGTGGGCGCGCGCCTACCACGACGCCGTCGCCGGCTTCGTACCCCCGCCGGAGGCCGTCTGGAGAGAGGGCGGACGCTGGGCGCCCGGCCTGATCGTCGGGCACAACGACGCCGCCCCGTACAACGCGGCGTGGCGCGACGGCGCGCTCACCGGGTTCTTCGACTGGGACTTCGCGGGCCCCGTCACCCGCGACCAGGACCTGGCGTTCACGGCCTTCAGCTGGGTCCCCCTGCACGCCCGGCACGTCGTCGCAGCCGAGGGTTTCACCGACTTCGGCTCCCGACGGCGCCGGCTGGAGCGATTTCTGGAGATCTACGGCCACCCGGGAGACGTCACGGCGTTCCTCAGCGTCGTGCGCGCACGCGCGCGAGCCCACGCGGAGGGCGTCAGACGCCTTGCCGCCACAGGGGATCCGGTGTTCGAGCGGCTGCTCCGGCAGGGCGTCGCCGACGACCTCGACCGCGCCCTCGACGAGCTGAACGCGTTCTGAGGCCTTCTCGTGCCGACTTGATTTGTTCGAATGCTTGTTCGATGATGTGCGGGTGGGTGAGTCATCGACGCAGGTCACAGAGGGATTCTCCACTGTGGCACGCCAGGCGTTGATACCGGTGCTCCCTGCCCTGCACGAGGTGATCCCAGGCGGGGGGCTGCGCCCCGGCACGGTCACGAGCGTGGACGGCTCGCCCAGTCTGGCCCTGGCACTGACCGCCGGTCTGGGCGACCGCTGGTGTGCCATCGTCGGCCTGCCCGGCGTCCACGTCGCCGCCGCGACGGCGATGGGCCTGGACCCCATGCGGGTGCTCCTCGTCGACGAGCCGGAGCGGCGGTGGGCCGACGTGGTCGCCGCCCTGTCCGACGGGTGCGCGCTGGTGCTCACGCGCCCGCCGGGGCAGCCGGCCCCTCCGGTGACAAGACGGCTGACGGCCCTGGCACGCCGCAACGGCTGCGCGCTGGTCGTGACCGGCCCGTGGGCCGGCGCGGATCTCCGGCTCCACGTCGAGGAGATCCACTGGTCGGGGCTCGGCGAGGGCACCGGCCACCTACGCGGACGCCGCGCACTCGTGGTCTCGTCCGGTCGCGGCGCCGCCGGCCAGGGCCGGCGGACCTGGCTGTGGCTACCCGCCCCCGACGGCTCCGTCACGGCGGCCGACGAACTCGTTACCCGCCCGGCCCTGACGGCAGCCGTATGACCCTCACCCCCAGCGGCCCGCCCCCGGACGGCCCCGCCACCCCGGTGACGGCCGCACCCACCCCCGCCGCCCGGCGCCCGGCCGTCCTGGCGGCGGTCGTATGACGCCCGCGCGTGTTCTCGTCGCCTGGTGTCCGGACTGGCCGGTCACCGCTGCCGGGCTGGACGCCGCCACGCCCGCGGCGGTGGTCTCCCACGCCGCGGTCGAGGCGTGTTCGGCGGCGGCGCGGGCGGCCGGCGTACGCCGTGGGCAGCGGGTGCGTGACGCCCAGCGGCACTGTCCTGGGCTGGTGGTGCGTGATCGTGACCTCGACGCCGAAGGGCGGCTCTTCGAACCCGTGGCGGCCGAGATCGCCAAGATCACTCCCTGGGTCGAGGTCGTACGCCCCGGGGTCTGCGCGATCCCGGTGCGCGGCGCGGCGCGGTATCACGGCGGTCACGGTCCCGGGCGTGAGACGGCCGACGAGGCGTCGTTGCGAATCCAGGTGCAGGACACCCTCGTCGAGCACGGCTTCGACTGCGGCACGGGCATCGCGGACGGCCTGTTCGCGGCGGAGCTCGCGGCGCGTGCCGGCGAGGGCGGTGTCGTGGTGCCGGCGGGCGGCGCGGCGGCGTTCCTCGCGCCGTACTCCGTGGTCACGCTCGGCCGTCCCGGCCTCGCCGAGCTGCTGCCCCGGCTCGGCATCCGCACGCTGGGGGCGTTCGCGGCGCTGCCGGCCCGGCACGTCGCCGGCCGTTTCGGCACGGACGAGGTGCGCGCGCACCGGCTGGCGCGCGGGCTGGACCCGCGCCCTCCGGCGCCGCGCCCGCCGCGCGCCGACCTGAGCGTGTCGGCGGAGTTCGACCCGCCCGCGGCAGCGGCGGAGCAGGTCATCTTCGCCGCCAAGTCCCTCGCCGAGCGCCTGCACGAGGCCCTCGGCGCGGAGGGGCTGACCTGCGTACGCCTCGGGGTCGAGGTGACGGGCTCCGACGGACGTACCCTCACCCGGCTCTGGCGGCACGACGGGGCCCTGTCCGCTCTCGCCGTCGCCGAGCGTGTCCGCTGGCAGTTGTCGTCGTGGGAGACCGCCGGCGATGAGGAAGGGGTCGGCGGCATCGCGTTCCTCCGGCTTCTCCCCGACCAGCTCATGCTGGACGAGGGCCGGCAGGAGGCCCTGTGGGGCGAGGTCACGATCTCCGATCGGATCGAGCGGGCGGCCGCGCGCGTCCAGGCCATGCTCGGGCACCAGGCGATCACCCGGCCGTACCCCTCGGGCGGGCGTGGCCCCGGCGAGCGGATCGTCCGCGTCCCCGTGGGCGACCTGCCGCCCGCCGGCGTCGAGGCGGGTCCGTGGCCCGGGCGGGTGCCCGACCCCGCGCCCGCCGTCGTCCACCCCGAGCCGCTGCCCGCCGTGGTGACCGACGCCGGCGGCGCCCTCGTACGCGTGAACCTCAGGTGCGCGGTGTCCGCGCCGCCGCACCAGGTCGAGATCGCCGGCGAGCGCCTGCCGGTGACCGCGTGGACGGGGCCCTGGCCGGCCCGCGAGCACTGGTGGGACCCCGCGCGCGCCCGCCGCCGCGCGCGCTTCCAGGTCGTGACCGCCGACGGCCGCGCCCACCTGCTCGTGATGGAGAAGGACCACTGGTACGTCGAGGCGAGCTATGACTAGCGGCTGGGCGCACCGCGACATGCCGTGGCGTGAGTTCGAGCGGCGGCTGTCGTGGGGGACCCACCCGCCCGAGGAACCGGAGGCGCCCAGGCCACGGCCGAGGCGCCTGGCGACGGACGCCGGCGGCTGGGCGGAGCTGCACTGCCACTCCTCCTACAGCTTCCTCGACGGCGCCTCCAGCCCGCGCGAGCTGGTCGACGAGGCGATCCGGCTGGGTGTGGAGGCCGTCGCGGTGACCGACCACGACGGCATGTACGGCGCGGTGCAGCTCAAGGAGGCCGCGCGCGGCACCGGCGTGGGCACGATCTTCGGCGCCGAGCTGAGCCTCGACCTGCCGAAGGGGCAGGGCGAGCCGGACCCCGGCGGGCGGCACCTGCTGGTGCTGGCACGTGACGTCGAGGGGTACGGGCGGCTGAGCGCGGCGATCACCCGGGCGCAGATCGCCGGCGGCGAGAAGGGGCGTCCCGTCTACGACCTGGACGACCTGGCGTCCGCGCACGGCGGGCACTGGGCGGTCCTCACCGGCTGCCGCAAGGGCGCGGTGCACGCCGGCGACGACCCGGAGGCCGAGCTGCGCGGGCTGGTGGAGATGTTCGGACGGGAGAACGTCTTCGCCGAGCTGATCGACCACGACCAGCCCCTGGACGACGCGCGCAACGACGCCCTGTACGAGCTCGCCGGGCGCGTCGGCGTGGAGGTCGTGGCCTCCAACAACGTGCACTACGCCGCGCCGGAGGACGCCCAGGTCGCCGAGGCGCTGGCCGCCGTACGCGCGCGGCGCGGCCTGGACGACATGGTCTCCTGGCTGCCCGCGACCGGCACCGCGCACATCCGGTCGGCCGCCGAGATGGCCGTGCGGATGGCGCGTTTCCCCGGCGTCGTCGGGCGCACGGCCGAGCTGGCCCGCTCCTTCGTGTTCGACCTGACGCTCGTCGCGCCGGACCTCCCCGACTGGCTCGTGCCCGAGGGGCACACCGAGTCGACGTGGCTACGGCACCTGGTGTCGGAGGGCGCGGCGGAGCGGTACGGCTCGAAGAAGAGGGCGCGCAAGGCGTACCGGCAGATCGCCCTGGAGCTGAACGTCATCGACCAGCTCAACTTCCCCGGCTACTTCCTGATCGTGCAGGAGATCGTGGACTTCTGCCGGAACAACGACATCCTGTGCCAGGGCCGCGGCTCGGCCGCGAACTCCGCGGTCTGCTACGCGCTGGGCATCACCGGCGTCGACGCCGTGAAGCACAACCTGCTGTTCGAGCGGTTCCTGTCGCCGGGCCGCGACGGGCCGCCCGACATCGACCTCGACATCGAGCACCGCCGCCGCGAGGAGGTCATCCAGCACGTCTACGCCAAGTACGGCCGCGACCGCGCCGCCCAGGTCGCCAATGTGATCACCTACCGGCCGCGGATGGCCGTACGCGACGCCGCGCGTGCCCTCGGCTTCTCCCCGGGCCAGCAGGACGCCTGGTCACGGCAGCTCTCCCCGCACGAGCCGCTGCCGCCCGACGGCATCCCCGAGGCGGTGACGTCCCTGGCCGGCCGGATGGAGCGTCTCCCCCGCCACCTCGGCATCCACTCCGGCGGCATGGTCATCTGCGACCGGCCGATCGGCGAGGTGTGCCCGGTCGAGTGGGCGCGGATGCCGAACCGCAGCGTGCTCCAGTGGGACAAGGACGACTGCGCCGCGGTCGGGCTGGTCAAGTTCGACCTGCTCGGGCTCGGGATGCTCTCGGCGCTGCACGACACGTTCGACCTCGTGGCCGTGCACCACGGGCACCGCTTCGACCTGTCGAACATCCCCGAGGACGACCTGGAGGTGTACGCCATGCTGCGCGACGCCGACACGGTGGGCGTGTTCCAGGTCGAGTCGCGCGCCCAGATGTCCACGCTGCCCCGGCTCAAGCCCGAGCGGTTCTACGACCTGGTCGTCGAGGTGGCGCTGATCCGGCCCGGCCCGATCCAGGGCGGCTCGGTGCACCCCTACCTACGGCGCCGCAACGGGCTGGAGAGCCCCGACCTGCCGCACCCGCTCATGAGGAACGCGCTGCACCGCACCATGGGCGTGCCGCTGTTCCAGGAGCAGATGATGCAACTCGCCGTCGACTGCGCCGGGTTCACGCCCGCGGAGTCCGACGCGCTGCGGCAGGCCATGAGCGCCAAGCGCGCCCCGGAGCGCATCGAGAGGCTCCGCGACCGCCTGCTGGAGGGCATGGCGGAGCGCGGCATCTCCGGCGCGATCGCCGAGGAGGTGTACGCGAAGATCCTCGGGTTCGCCAGCTTCGGCTTCCCCGAGTCGCACGCGCAGAGCTTCGCGCACCTCGTGTACGCCAGCGCGTACCTCAAGCGCCACTACCCGGCGGCGTTCACCGCGGCGCTGCTGCGCAACCAGCCGATGGGCTTCTACAGCCCGCAGACCCTGATCGGCGACGCGCGGCGCCACGGCGTGCGCGTCCTCGGCGTCGACGTCAACGCCTCCTCCGACGTGGCGGGGCTGGAGGAGCCCTACCGGGAGGCGGGCGACGCGCCGCACGCGCCGGGCCTCGCCCAGCCGTCGATCCGGCTCGGCCTGTCGTACGTGCGGAACCTCGGTGACGAGGCCGCGGAGCGGATCGCGGCCGGGCGGCCGTACGACGGCCTGGAGGACCTGGTGCGCCGGGTGCCCCTGCCGACGGCGGCCCTGGAGGCGCTCGCCACGTCGGGGGCGTTCGGCTGCTTCGGACTCGACCGCCGCGAGGCGCTCTGGGCGGCGGGCGCCCTGTCGCGTACGAGCGCTGACCAGCTCCCCGGCACCGCCCCGGGCACGGACGCCCCGCCTCTGCCCGCGATGACGCCGATCGAGGAGACGATCGCGGACCTGTGGGCGACGGGCACCTCGCGCGAGCATCCGATCGCCCACGTACGCGCGGAGCTGGACGAGCGTGGAGTCGTCCCCCTGAAGGCGCTGAAGGACGTACCCGCCGAGACGAACGTCCTGGTCGCGGGCGTGGTGACCCACCGGCAGCGGCCGGGGACGGCGGGTGGCGTCATCTTCTTCAACCTGGAGGACGAAACAGGCATGGCCAACATCGTCTGCCGCCCCCAGGTCTGGGAGCGCTACCGCGCGATGGCCTTCCAGGCTCAGGCAATGCTCGTCCGTGCCCGCCTGCAGCGCCATGACGGCGCCACCAATCTGATCGCCACCCGCCTCCAGCGTCTTCCCGTCACCACGATGACCAGAAGCCGTGATTTCCGGTGAACCTCAGATCATTCACCGACCTCGCGGTCGACCGCCTCGGCGAACGCCTCCCGGTCATGGCTGCGCGGGAACGGCTCGTCCGGCACGGGCACGTCAAGGAAGTCGCACAGCGGCTCCCAGCCCTGCCGCACCTCGTACTCCAGGAGCCGGTCCGGGGCGACCTCCCGGCGCACCGCCTCGTTGTGCTCGGTGTAGACGCGGGTGGCGTACTCCCGGTCTCCGAACCGGCCGCCGAACTCCTCCCCCCACACCCGGCAGTTCACGAGCCACTCCTTCTCGGCGAGGGTCAGGTCGTCCGGCCATTCCGCCTCGCCCGGCTCATAGTCGGGCATCGCCTGGTGGATGGTCCCCTCGCAGCTCTCGTACCAGCTGTCGGCGTCGCGGACGGTGAGGATCACCTTGGCATCGGGGAAATGGCCGGCGATCTGGCGCCAGTACCTCGCGCCCGGCCAGTCGGCCGTCGACCGGTAGTCGCCGTAGACGGTGTCCCAGTCGTCGAGCCCCTCGTTGAGGACCTTGGTCCAGAGAACGACTTGCTCGGGGTCGTCGGAGAGCACGGACATGTGGTGGCAGGGCCCGAACCCGAGGCGTTCGAGGGCGTATTTCAGGGTCAGGGTGCCGGTGCGGCCGAAGCCGGCACCGATCACTTCCAGCATGGTGTTCCCTTCCTCGCGTGGCATTCGAGGTGTCGACGACCGGTCCTCCCACTACGCAGCGTGGGCGGTGCGCGTCCAGGCGTCACCATCCATGAAAGTGCGCTGCGGCTTGGGAAACCGCTAAAGACTCCGTCTGGGCCCGAATGCCCAGGTCGGCGATTTCCATTAATACTTAGAAATCTAAGCTTTAGATGTCTAAGGTCGGATGCCATGGGTCCTTCACGGGAGCAGCCGATCGGGCGGGTGGTCGCGCACACGGCCAAGACGCTCAGTCGCGCCTTCGCCGACTCCCTCGCCGAAGTCGGCGGGTCGGAGCCGGTCTGGCTGATCCTTTTGTCGCTGAAGACACGCCCGGCCCGCACGCAGCGGCGCCTGGCGGAGCATCTGGGGATCCGGGAGGCGACGATGACCCATCACCTGACCGCCATGGAGCGCGACGGGCTGATCGTCCGAAGCCGCGCGCCGGGCAACCGGCGGGTTCAGCGCGTCACGCTCACCCCCGGCGGCGAGGCCGCCTTCCACCGGATGCGCGCCGCGGCCGTCGCGTTCGACGAGCGACTGCGCTCAGGCGTCGACGAGGAGCACCTCGCCCTCGTACGCGACGTCCTCACCCGGCTGACCGCCAACCTGGGAGGCGGGACGACATGATCACCCACCGTACGGTTCGGGCCAACGGCGTGCAGATCCATCTGGCGGAGGCCGGTGAGGGGCCGCCGGTCGTGCTGCTGCACGGATTCCCCGAGCTCTGGTACTCCTGGCGGCACCAGCTCCCCGCGCTGGCCGAGGCCGGGTACCACGCCATCGCGCCCGACGTGCGCGGATACGGGCGGAGCAGCGCGCCCGCCGATCCCGGCGCGTACGGCATGGGCGACCTGGTGGGCGACGTGACGGGGCTGCTCGACGCGCTCGGCGAGCGCGCCGCGACGCTCGTCGGCCACGACTGGGGCGCCCAGATCGCGTGGGCCGCCGCCGTGCTGGAGCCCCGCCGTTTTCCGGCGATCGCCGCGCTCAGCGTGCCCCACCACGCGCGCCCGCCCGTCCCGCTCACCGAGCTGCTCCGCGACCGCCCGGCCTTCAACTGGCTCCTGCACTTCCAGGAGCCCGGCGTGGCCGAGGCGGAGCTGGGCGCCGACGTACGCCGCTCGATGCGCCTGATCATGTACGCGCTGTCCGGTGACGCGCCCGACGGCCTGGGCGTACGCCTGCTCACGGAGTTGCCCCGCGACTCCACGCTGCTCGGCCCGATCCCCGAGCCCGGCGGGCCGCTCCCCTGGCTGACCGAGGAGGACCTGTCCTTCTACGCCGCGGAGTTCTCCCGCACCGGGTTCACCGGCGCCCTGAACCGCTACCGCAACGTCGACCGCGACTGGCGTGAGCTGCCCGACCTGGGAACCTCCACCGTGCGCCAGCCCGCGCTGTTCGCCGGCGGCGACCAGGACACCGCCGTCCGGTTCGCCGACCTCGACGCCATGCGCGACCTCGTGCCCAACCTCCGCGAGCCCGTCCTGCTGCCCGGCTGCGGCCACTGGATCCAGCAGGAGCGCCCCGGCGACGTGAACCGCCTGCTGATCGACTTCCTTGACACCATCGACGGGAGAACCTGATGTCCTATCCTGATCCGCGCTACACCGGCGACGAAGGCGAGGTCAGCGCCGTCTTCCGGCCCGCGGGCCGCGAGCACGAGCTCACCACCGCCACGGCGAACGCCGGCTACCTCGCCACCGGGGCGTCCACGAACGGGCAGTTCGGCCTGTACCGCTGGGACATGGGCGCCAAGCCGACCGGGCCCGGCGCCCACTTCCACAAGACGATCTCCGAGTCGTTCTTCGTGCTGTCCGGCACGGTACGGCTCCTCGACGGCGAGAAGTGGATCGACGCGACCGCCGGTGACTTCCTGTACGTCCCCGAGGGCGGCCTGCACGGCTTCCGCAACGAGTCCGGGGAGCCCGCGTCGATGCTCATCCTGTTCGCCCCGGGCGCCCCGCGCGAACCCTACTTCGAACAGGTCGGCCAGGTCGGCGGCCTCAGCAAGGAGGAGCAGGAGGCCTTCTACCTCGCCCACGACACCTACTGGGCCTGAGGGGCGCGTGCTCCCCACCCCGTCGAGTCTGAAACCCTGTCCTTGACGGGTTTCACGGGGGGAAGGAAAGGCATGCTCGAACGCGACCTGCGCGGCGTCCTCGACGGCGAGGTCGACTTCTCCGAGCTCCGGCGGGGCGAGTACGCCTACGACGCGTCCGTCTACCGCCGGGTGCCGCTCGGCGTCGTGTTCCCCAGATCCGCCGAGGACGTCGTCGCGGCGGTCCGTACGGCGCGGGAGCACGAGGTGCCGATCACGGCGCGGGGCGCCGGCACGAGCATCGCCGGCAACGCGATCGGCGAAGGCCTCGTCCTCGACTTCTCCCGGCACCTGAACAAGATCGTCGAGATCGATCCCGAGCGCCGGATCGCCGTGGTCGAACCCGGTGTCGTCCTCGACCACCTGAACGCCGCCGCCGGGGAGCACGGCCTGCGGTTCGGGCCCGACCCGTCGTCGCGCAGCCGCTGCGTGCTCGCCGGCATGATCGGCAACAACGCGTGCGGCACGCGCGCGCTCGTGTACGGGCGCACCTCGGACAACGTCGAGTCGCTGGACGTCGTCCGCTACGACGGGTCGCGGCTGACCGCCGGCGCGCAGGGGAACTCCCCCGGCGACCCGCTGGTCGAGGAGCTGCGCGCGCTGCGCGACCGGCACCTGGCGACGATCCGCACCTCGCTGGGCCGGTTCCCCCGGCAGGTGTCCGGATACGCGCTGGAGCAGTTGCTGCCCGAGAACGGCTTCAACGTCGCGCGCGCCCTCGTCGGCAGCGAGGGCACCTGCGCGCTGACCCTCGGCGCGACGCTTCGCCTGGTCCAGGAGCCGAAGACCAAGGTCCTGGTGGTCCTGGGCTTCGCCGACTTCGTGAAGGCGGCCGAGGCCGTGCCGGAGGTCCTCACGTACGGGCCGACGGCCTGCGAGGGGCTGGACGCGCACATCGTCGAGATGGCGCGCGGCGGCGGGCTGCTGTCGGGCGCCGAGTCGTGGCTGCTCGTGGAGTTCAGCGGCGACGACGCGGAGGAACGCGCGCGCGCCATGGCCAAGGGCTTCCCCGGCGCGCTGGTCGAGACCGACCCGGCACGGCAGGCCGCGGTCTGGCGGATCCGCAACGACGGCGCCGGGCTCGGCTCGCGCGCCCCCGGCGGCGGCCAGGCGTGGCCGGGCTGGGAGGACTCCGCGGTGCCGCCGGAGCGTCTCGGCGCCTACCTCGCCGACCTGCGCGACCTGTTCGACCGGCACCGCCTGCGCGGCGCCGCGTACGGGCACTTCGGCGAGGGCTGCCTGCACATCCGCATCGACTTCGACCTGATGACCGAGGCCGGGCGGCGCGAGTTCCGCGAGGTCGTCGAGGAGGCGACCCGCCTGGTCGTGAAGTACGGCGGCTCGCCGTCGGGCGAGCACGGCGACGGCCGCGCGCGCTCCGAGGTCCTGCCGATGGTCTACGACCGCGACACGATGAAGGCGTTCGGGGAGTTCAAGGCCGTCTGGGACCCAGAGGGGCGCCTCAACCCGGGCATCATCGTCGACCCCGAGCCCGTCGACGACCGGCTGCGCACCGACGCGATGCCGCCCGCCCCGCGGACGTTCCTGCCGTTCGCCGACGACCACGGCGACTTCCGGCAGGCCCTGCACCGCTGCGTGGGCGTCGGCAAGTGCCGGAGCACCAAGGGCGGCGTGATGTGCCCGTCGTACCGGGCCACCATGGACGAGACCCACTCCACGCGCGGCCGTGCGCGGCTGCTGGAGGAGATGCTGCGCGGCGACCTGATCACCGACGGGTGGCGGTCCGAGAGCGTGCACGAGGCCCTCGACCTGTGCCTGTCCTGCAAGGGCTGCGCCTCCGACTGCCCGGTGGGCGTCGACATGGCCACGTACAAGTCCGAGTTCCTGCACCACCACTACCGCCGCAGGATCCGGCCGATGGCGCACTACTCGATGGGCTGGCTGCCGCTCTGGCTGCGGCTGGCCCGCCCGGCGATCCGCCTCGCCGCCTCCCAGGGCCGCGTCGCGCGCGCCCTCGCGGGCGTGGGCAAGCGCCTCGGCGGCGTGGCCCCCGAGCGCGACCTGCCCGCCCCGGCGACACGCACGTTCCTGCGCTGGTTCCGCCGCCGTACGCCGACGGCGCCTGCCGGGCGCCCGCCAGGTGCTGCTGTGGCCCGACACCTTCACGAACCACTTCACGCCCTCGGCGGGCCGCGCGGCGGTGCGGGTCCTGGAGGACGCCGGGTATGAGGTGCTGGTCCCCGGCGGCACCGTCTGCTGCGGGCTGACCTGGATGAGCACCGGCCAGCTCGACACCGCGCGGAGGATCGCGCGGCGTTCGCTCGACGCCGTCCACCCGTACGCCGAACGCGGCATCCCGATCGTCGGCCTGGAGCCGAGCTGCACGGCCGCGCTCCACTCCGACTGGCCGAAGCTCCTGCACGACGACCCGCGGGTGAAGGACCTGACGGTGCGCACGCTCGCGGAGCTGCTCGAAGAGGCCGGCTGGACCCCGCCGAGGCGTGAGCGCAAGGCCATCACCCAGATCCACTGCCACCAGCACGCCGAGCTGGGCAAGGACCCCGACCTGCGGCTGCTCGCCAAGGCCGGCGTCGACGTGGAGATGCCGGAGTCCGGCTGCTGCGGGCTGGCCGGCAACTTCGGCTTCGAGCGCGGCCACTACGACGTGTCGGTCGCCGTCGCCGAACACGGCCTCGCGCCGGCGGTCCGCGAGGCCGACCCCGGCACGATCGTCCTCGCCGACGGCTTCAGCTGCCGTACGCAGATCACGCAGCTCACCGGCCGTTCGGCGGTGCATCTCGCGGAGGTCCTCATGCCCGACGGCGAGGAATGACGGGAGCGGTCTCGTCACACGATGCCGGACACGGCACCATGTGACCCGAGATCAGCTTTCCTAGGAGGACTTCAGAATGCAGACCGTCGCGTCGGTAGTGGGCGGCCGGACGCTGTCCGGCCACCAGACCGTGCGTTCCGTCAACCCCGCCGACCTGTCCGACGTCGTCGCCGAGGTGGCGCTGGCACGGCCGCACGAGATCGTCGACGCGTGCCGTACGGCGGGTGAGGCGCAGCGCGAGTGGGCGAAGGTGCCCGCTCCCGTCCGCGGGCGCGTGATCGCGGCAGCCGGACGCCTCGTCGAGGCCAACAAGGAGCGTCTGGCGCGCATCGTCACGCGCGAGATCGGCAAGCCGTACTCCGAGGCCCTCGGCGAAGTGCAGGAGATCATCGACACCTGCGACTTCTTCCTCGGTGAGGGGCGCCGGCTCTACGGGCAGACGGTTCCGTCCGAGATGCCCGACAAACAGCTGTTCACCTTCCGGGTGCCGGTCGGCACCGCGATGATCATCACGGCCGGCAACTTCCCGGTCGCGGTGCCCTCGTGGTACATCGTGCCGGCGCTGCTGTGCGGCAACGCGGTGGTGTGGAAGCCGGCGGAGTACGCCGCCGCGTCGGCGAAGGCCCTGTTCGACCTGTTCGCGCACGCGGGCCTGCCCGACGGCGTCCTCAACCTGGTGATGGCCGAGGGCGGCGACACGTTCGCCGGCCTGTCCGACGCGCTGGTCGAGGGGCACGTCGACAAGGTCGGCTTCACCGGTTCCTCGCGCGTCGGATCGCGCATCGGCTCGCTGTGCGGCCTGCACATGCAGTCGCGCGTGCCTGGAGCTCGGCGGCAAGAACCCCATGGTCGTCACCGAGGACGCCGACCTCGACCTGGCCGTCGAGGGCGCGCTGTTCTCCGGGTTCGGCACCGCCGGCCAGCGCTGCACCTCGCTCGGCACGGTCATCGTGCACGAGTCGGTGCACCGGGAGTTCCTCCGCCGCTTCGACGCGGCCACCCGCGCCGCGGTGTCGGCGACCCGACGCAGGACGTCCTGTTCGGCCCGATGCTCGCCGACCGGTTCGCCGAGGGGTACGAGAAGTACCTCGGCTGGATCGGCGACCACGAGACGTACGGCTCCACGGGCGTCGGCCGGATCACGGCGGACAACCCGCGCGAGGGCTTCGTCGGCGACCCGTCGAACGGCCTGTTCTACCACCCGGTGATCGTCGACGGCGTCGGGCGCGAGGACGAGATCTTCCTCCAGGAGACGTTCGGGCCGCTCGTCGGCGTAATGCCGTACACGACGCTGGACGAGGCCATCGAGCTGGCGAACCTCCCCGGGTACGGCCTGTCGTCCTCGATCTACACGACCGACCCGCAGAAGGTCTTCACCTTCCGCGCCGGGATCAGCGCCGGCATGGTGAGCGCCAACAACTCCACCTCCGGAGCCGAGGCGCACCTGCCGTTCGGCGGCAACGGCAAGTCCGGCAACGGCAGCCGCCAGTCCGGGCAGTGGGTTCTGGACCAGTTCACCCGCTGGCAGTCGCTCAACTGGGACTACTCCGGGCGGCTGCAGAAGGCGCAGATGGACGTCGCCGTAATCGAGCCTGACCTGCGGTTCCGTCTTCTCGACTGACCCTCGGTGCACCATTCGGCCCGCCCGGATCCCGGGCGGGCCGATGCAGGAAACCGTCAAGTCAATATCCGGACATAGGAGCACTTGACCGTGTAGATGGTGCAAGCTATGTGGTTATGCAGCGAGCTGACCCAGAATTTCGGCACCCTCTTGACCCCTGGGAACCGGAAGAGCCGAAGGAGCCCAGGACCTCCCGGCCGCTCCAGTTGGCCAAGCGGGCGGCGACGAGCACCGGGGTCATCATGACGCTGGTCATCGGGCTGGTGCTCGTGGGTGTCGCGAACATCGACTTCGGGAAGGGCAAGCCCCCTCCCGGCACGGCCGACATCTCCACCAACGACCTGATGCGGACCCTGTCCGGCTACACGATGGATCCCGAGGTCGCCCGCGCCGAGGCCACCGCCAAGGAACGCGCGCACAAGAAGCAGCTCGCCATCGAGAAGGCGCTCAAGAAGAAGGCCGCCGCCGACGCGAAGGCGCGGCGGGAGGCCGAGGCCAGACGGAAGGCGCAGGCGGCCTTCGAGCGGCTCAAGAAGCGGATGAGCAGCGACCCGACCGCGTCGGAGAACCAGCAGTACGCCAAGCAGATGAACGCGGCGAAGGGCTGGGGCCGGTGCTGGCCCTCACTCCTGACGATGTGGAACCACGAGAGCGGCTGGAACGAGCACGCCTCCAACCCGGGCAGCGGCGCGTACGGAATCCCGCAGGCGCTTCCCGGCTCGAAGATGGCCTCGGCCGGGCCCGACTGGCACAACAACGCGATGACCCAGATCGCCTGGGGACTCAGCTACGTCGGCGCCAGGTACGGCGACCCGTGCCAGGCGTGGGGCTTCTGGCAGGCGCACCACTGGTACTGATCACTTCTGGGGCAGCTTGGAGGCCACGGACCTGACGAAGTTCGGGAGCACGTCGTGCACCCAGTAGGTCCGTGCCTCCGTGCGCGCCGGCTGCCCCTCGAACCGGTCGATGTACAACGTGGGGCCCGCACTGACCGCGAACGCGATCTTCGGCATGCGGCAGAAGTACTCCTCGCCGTCCAGCACGCACTCGAGCGCGCCGAGGCCACCCGGGATCTTCGGATGCCCCTGGGCCAGAGAGCCGTAGTTGTCCTCGACGGTGTCGGTGTCGCCCACCGCGAGGTCCTCGACGCGTACGACGTCCGGCACGGCCTTCTTCTTGAGCTCGGTGCCGGCCACCCAGAACTTGATCTCACACGAGGTGCCGGGGGCGTCGTAGTCGTCGCCGACGTCGTCGAGATTCGTGATCTTGATCTTCTGGCTGAACGGCGTCTCGACCACCTTGGTGATCTGCGGCAGCACGGCCCGCATGTCGTCCGGCGTGAGCAGGGCACACGCCTTCGGCCACCGGCGGAACTGCGCGATGCCGCTGGCCTCGGCCGGCGGCAGCGAGATACGGCTCACGCTGATCCGCGGGGCCGCGACCCTGATCGGAGGCGTGCTCCGCACCGGCGCGTGCGCGCACCCGCCGGCCGCCAAGGAGGCGGCCAGGAGCGCCGCGGCCCGTGTTACTCGCTGTGACATGTCACGGCGAGCCTAACGGCGACGCGCCCCCGAGCGCGTCAGCCGCCGCTCCTACCAGCAGGTGAGCAAAGGCGGGTCGGCGGAGTCGTCCTGCTCCCCCACCGTGTCGTCGGTCGCTGCCACTCTCTCGTCGCGCAGGGCGCGGAGCGCCTTGAGAAGCGCGACGTCCCCCGACTCCTGCGCCTGCACGTAGTCGATGGCCGCGGTGAGCTCTTCGTCGGACAGCTGTGACAACGGCTTGCCGCCGGATCTCCACTGCGGCCGAACGCCCTCGTTGGTGTACACGTTCCCCTCTTCCCCGTACTCCGGCCCAGGCTGACGGTGCCCGTACCGGCTGCATAAAGCATGGCAAGTCTGTCTCTGACGTGCGGCTCATGCCACCGGTTTCAATGCCGAATCGTGATCACATGCCCTGACGCGGGTCCGGCACCTGTCCGGGGCGCCGCGAGAGCGCGACGAGATCGGACGTGCACTCCGGGCACCGGCGCGCCTGCAGCGGGATCTTCATGGCGCACTCCGGGCAGTCCTTCTCGGTGACCGCCGCGTCCTTCTCGAACAGGCTCAGCAGCCGCGCGACGGGCAGCACGATCACGAAGTACATGACCGCGGCGGCGATCAGGAACGAGATGACCTGGGTCAGGAACTTCCCGTAGGTGAAAGCGGTGTCCCCGACGTGCAGAACGTGGTTGTCGAAGCTCGGCTGCCCTCCGAAGAGGGCCAGCAGCGGGGTGACGAAAGACGCGACGAAACTCTTGACCAGATCGCTGAACTGCGTCCCGACCACGACCGCCACGGCCAGATCTACAAGATTGCCGCGAAGAATGAACTTCCGGAAGCCGCTCATCATGGTCTAACAGATGCCCCTCACGCGTGACTTACTCACGCTCATGACGTTGTCTGGATCACACGGGAGCATATGCCGCGAGCCGGGGTCACCGGGGCATGTTCGCCCGGAACGCTCCGGACTTTCGGCCCGTTCCGTACTCCTGCGACGGCCTCGCCGTAACGACTGTTGCCGGCCGGGCCACTCCCAACGTGGAGAAATTATACGCATATATTGCCGCAGGTCAGACCTATTCGGAGCGAGGTCAGAGCGATGGCGGCAGTGGTGCGCCCCGCCGATCTAGAGTGGAGGCCCAGGGTTCGCGATTTCGACACGATCGGGCATTCATGAGCACTGACCTGACCGGCTTCTCCGCACTGGTCGCGGGTGAGCACGGGCTGAGCGTCGTCTCCACCGTGCGCGCCGACGGCACCGTGCAGTCCTCGGTCGTCAACGCCGGCGTACTGGACCATCCGGTGACGGGCGAGCCGGTCGTCGGGTTCGTCGTACGCGGCGACACCCGCAAGCTGGCGAACCTCCGTGCCCGCCCGCGGGCGACGGTCGTCCTGCGGGTCGGCTGGCAGTGGTCCGCCGCCGAGGGCACGGTCACGCTCGCCGGCCCGGCCGACCCTCTGAACGGCGTCGACCTGCCGCCGCTGCTCCGCGCCGTCTTCCAGGCCGCCGGCGGCGAGCACGACGACTGGGAGACCTACGACCGGGTCATGGCCGAGGAGCGCCGCACCGCCGTGCTGCTGAGCCCCACACGCGTCTACTCCAATCCCTGATGGCGGACTACCTGCTGGGCAACGACCGGCCCGAGGCCGGCGCCCGCTTCGACGCCCTCTCGACGATCTTCGATCCGCCGACGTTCGCGCGCGTCGACGCGCTGGGGATCTCCCCGGGGTGGCGCTGCTGGGAGGTCGGCGCGGGCGGCCCGTCCGTCGCCCGCTGGCTCGCCGGGCGCGTGGGCCAGGAGGGCCGTGTGCTCGCGACCGACATCGACGTCTCCTGGATCCGGCACGCCGAGGAGCCGCCGATCGAGGTCCGCCACCACGACATCGGGGCCGACGACCCGCCGGACGAGACCTTCGACCTGATCCACGCCCGTCTCGTCCTGGTCCACGTGGCCGACCGTGCGAAGGCCCTGACCTCGATGGTGAGCGCCCTGCGGCCGGGCGGCGTGCTGTTCCTCCAGGACGCCGACCCGCGCATGCAGCCGCTGATCTGCCCGGACGAGCACGGGCCCGAGCAGCGGCTGGCCAACCGGCTGCGCCAAGGCTTCCGTGCGCTCCTCGCCGAACACGGCGGAGACCTCGCGTACGGCCGCCGGCTCCCCCGCCACCTCCGCGACGCCGGGCTCGCGGACGTCGAGGCCGACGCGTACTTCCCGCTCACGTCGCCCGCCTGCGACCTCCTGGAGGCGGCGACCGTCGAGCACATCCGCGACGGCCTGATCGCCGGCGGCCACGGAACGGCCGAGGAGATCGACCGTCACCTGAAGGCCGTACGCGCCGGCCGCCTGGACCTGGCGACATCCCCACTGATCTCCGCCTGGGGCCGCCGCCCCCTCACCTGAGGTCCCCCGACGTGCGTACGCCGCCGGGGGCGTCCTCCGTTCAGCGGGCGTCGTCGCGCAGGTGGGCGAGGGCGTCCGTCAGGGACATCCCGAAGGCGTCGCGGTCGCCGTTCCAGCGCGTGAACACCGCCGCGGCGGCCAGGGCCAGGTCGTCGGGCAGGCCCGCGGCACGGTACGTCGCGGCGGCCTCCTCCATCTCCGGCGCCCAGCGCCACCCGCGCGCCGCCGCGCCCGGCAGCGAACCGGGATCGGCCAGCGGGCCCAGGCCGCTCCGGCGCGCCTCGGCCAGCAGCTCATCACCGACGCCGTGGGCGTCCGCGAGGGCGTGGGACACCGCGGCGAGCGCCGACAGCGCCTTGTTGTACGACCCGTAGGCCATCTTCAGCGCCGACGCGCGGCCGATGCCGCCGTCGACGACGAGGGCCTCCACCGCCGTCCCTCCGAACAGGGCGGCGACCTCTGCCGCCCGGTCCCCGGACAGGTACAGCCGCGCCCCGGTGCCCGCCGACGGCGGCGGGCCGATCACGCAGCCGTCGAGCGCCGCGCCGAACCGGCCGGCGATGTCCCGCGTACGGGCCGGGCTGATGGCGTTCGCCTCGACGAAGAGCCCGCCGAAGCCGGCGACGCTCGCGGCGACCTCCTCGGCCGCGGCGGGCGGGCAGAGCGAGACGATCACGTCGCTCTCCTCGACCAGCTCCGCCAGGTCGCGGACCCTCTCGAGCCCGGCCTCGTCGGCGCGGCGCGCGGTCCCCGGGCTCCGGCCCTCGGGGCACCAGACGACGCGGGTTCCGGCCTCGGTGAGCTGGCGTCCGACGGCCGCGCCCATGCGTCCCGGGTGCAGCAATCCGACGGTCACGACAGGCTCCTCGCGGCGGCGCGCACCTCGGTGAGCAGTTCGTGGACGGGGCGCCCCTCGGCCTTGGCGGCGGCGTCGGCCTCGTCGTACTCCGGCTGGAGCGTCACGACCCGGTCGCCCAGCAGGCCCCTTTTCACGCCGACCACGCCGCCGGCCGTGGAGACCTCGACGCGGTCGCGGCGCAGGGAGCGCCGCTCGACCGAGGAGACGCGTACGCCCAGGGTCGTGGTGTGCTCGAAGACGACCTGGCACACGGCGTCCAGGCGGTCGGGGGTGGCGAGCACGCTCAGGACCTGGCCCGGACGGCCCTTGCGCATCAGGGCCGGTGAGCACCACGCGTCGGCGGCGCCGGCGGAGCGCAGGGCCTCCAGGACGTCCGGCCACACGCGGGGGTCCAGGTCGTCGATCGTGGTGTCGACCCGGTGCATCTCCGCCGACACCAGCCCCGGCGCGGTGCCTTCGCCGATGAGGACGCGCAGGACGTTCGGGTGGCCCTCCGGGTCGGCGGTGCCGGCGCCGGTGCCGGTCGCGGCCGGTACGCAGTCGGGCGCGGGGCCCCAGCCGGTGGCGAGCTCGGTGAGCAGCGCCGCGCCGGTCGGCGTGCAGAGTTCCATGCGGGCCGGGTGGGACCGCAGTGGCGCCCCGGCCTGGGTCAGCAGCTCCAGCACCGCCGGCACCGGGACCGGCAGCGGCCCGTGCGCGGCGCGTACGACCCCGGAGCCGGCCGCGATCGGCGAGACGACGCGTACGGCGTCGCCCAGCAGGTCCAGGCCGTGCAGGGCCAGGGCGCAGCCGGTGACGTCCGCGATGGCGTCCAGCGCGCCCACCTCGTGGAAGTGGATCTCCGAGAGGTCCACGCCGTGCACCCGCGCCTCGGCGCGCGCGAGCCGCTCGAAGACGGCGAGCGCGAAGTCGCGTACGGGGTCGGGCAGGTCGGCACCGGTCAGGACGGCGGTGACGTCGGCGAGGTTCCGCGAGACGCCGGTCTCGGGTGCCCGCACGTCCGCGTGCACGGCCCGCAGGCCGTGGCGGCGCACCTGGCTCACCTCGACGCCGAGCGGTTCCACGGCGAGACCGCGCAGCCCGGAGCGTACGGCCTCGATGTCGGCGCCGGCGTCCAGCAGCGCGGCGAGGAGCATGTCACCGGCCGCGCCGTTGCCCGCGTCGACCCAGAGGGTTCTCACCGGGCGATCCTCCTCGCGATGCGCGCGGCGGCCACGCCGGCGCCGAAGCCGTTGTCGACGTTGACCGTGACGATGCCGGGCGCGCAGCTGTTCACGGTGGCGAGCCAGGCCGTGACGCCTTCGAGGTTCCAGCCGTAGCCGACGCTCGTCGGCACCGCGATCAGGGGAGCGCCGACCAGGCCGCCGAGCACCGAGGGCAGCGCGGCCTCCATGCCGGCGATCGCGATCACCACGTCGGCCTCGTCGATGCGGTCGCGCTGGGACAGCAGGCGGTGGATGCCGGCGACGCCGACGTCGACGATCTCGTCCGGCTCGGAGCCGAAGACACGTACGGTGACCGCGCACTCACGTACGACGGGCAGGTCGGAGGTGCCGGCGGCGACGACGGCGACCCGGCCGCGCGTCTCCACGCTGCCGAGCACGGCCGTACGGCCCACGGGGTCGATCGAGGCGTCGGGAAGCCGTTCGGCGCACACCTCGATGGCGGCGTCGGACAGGCGGGTGGCGAGGATCGCGCGGTCCGGGTTGGCCTCACGGAGCGCGCGGAGCGCCGCGACGATCTGTTCGGGGGTCTTGCCCTGCCCGAACACGACCTCCGGGTCGCCGGTTCGCGCGGCACGTGAGGTGTCCAGACGGGCGAAGCCGAGATCAGTGACACCTTCTGGCTGAGATACGGTCATTGCTTACGCGGCGTGGAGACCCCGGCATCGCCGCCGGGGAAAAGCCGCTCCTCTGCTTGGGTGGGGCGTCGGCGGGGCGGGGTCAGGTCCTCCTTCAGACGGAACGGGGTTGCATGGTGGACGTCGTGGTCCTCTCCGACGAGCTGGTGACCGAAATCGCAGGTTACGGCAGAACGCTCGTGTCGTTCTCCGGCGGTGTGGACTCCAGTGTCGTCCTCGCCGCCGCGGTACGCGCACTCGGCTCGGAGCGGGTCGCCGCGGTCACCGCCGTCTCCCCGTCGCTGCCGGCCGCCGAGCTCGACGCCGCGCGCGCGTTCTGCGCCGGTCTGGGCGTGGCCCACCACACCCCGTCCACCAACGAGATGGACGTCGCCGGCTACCGCGAGAACCCCCCCAGCGCTGCTACTTCTGCAAGAGCGTCCTGCTCGACACGGCGAACTCCCTGGCCGCAAGCCTGGGCTACGAGACGATCACGACCGGCACGAACGCCTCCGACGTCGTCGCCGGGTTCCGCCCCGGCATACGGGCGGCGGCCGAGCGCGGCGCGCGTACCCCGCTCGCCGACCTCGGCATGGACAAGGCCGCCGTTCGCGCCGTCGCGCACCACTGGGACCTCCCCGTCTGGGACAAGCCCGCCGCCGCCTGCATGGCGAGCCGCGTGGCGTACGGCATCGAGGTCACGCCCGCCCGGCTGGCCCGGATCGAGCGCGCCGAAAACGCGGTTCGGAGCGTCCTCGGAGACGCGGTTCGTGATCTACGAGTCCGCGATCTCGGCGACGCCGTACGCCTGGAGGTCGACCCCGGTCTGGTCGAGCGCGCCCGTGGTGACCAGGCGATAGGCGCCGCCATCCGGGAGGCGGGGTTCACCGCTTCGCCCGTGCGGGTCGAGGTTTTCCGGTCCGGTTCGATGAACGACCGGCTCGCGGATTCGGATCGCCGAAAATGATCGGAAACATGAAGTCGGCCGGACACGCCCGGCCGTTGGTCGCACGCTTCCCAGCCGTTAGTCTTTCCCGAAAGCTCGCGCCGGGACGGCTCATGCCCACGATCGGAGAAACTCAGCGGATGACGCCAGACCGACACGGGTTCCACCTTCTTGATGATTCACATGTTCTCCTGACGGGCGCCACCGGGTTCCTCGGGCAGGCCACGCTGGAGAAACTGCTCTCGTCCCACCCCGACGTACGCGTCTCGGTCCTGATCCGGCCCCGCGGCACCGTCACCGCGCAGAAGCGCTTCGACTCGCTGCTCCGCAAGCCGGTCTTCCGCGAGCTGCGCGAGCGCATCGGCGACGAGGAGCTGCGGCGCATCGCCGCCGAGCGCGTCACGGTGATCGAGGGCGACCTCGGCGAGGTGACCCTCCCCGGCGACCTCGACGTCGTGGTCCACGGCGCCTCCACGGTCTCCTTCGACCCGCCGATCGACGAGGCGTTCCGCACGAACGTCTCCGGCGTCGTCACCCTGTACGAGGCCCTCAAGGCGAGCGGCGCCGACCCGCACGTCGTCCACGTGTCGACCGCCTACGTCGCGGGCGTGCGCAAAGGCGTCGTGCCGGAGGCCGAGCTCGACCACACCGTCGACTGGCGTACGGAGCTGGCCGGGGCCCTGGCCGCACGCGCCGACGTCGAGCGCGACTCGCGGCGGCCCGAGGTGCTGCGCAAGTCGATGGCCCGCGCGCAGGGCGAGCACCGCAAGGCCGGTCCCCAGTCGGTCGTGTCGGCCGCCGAGGAGGCCCGCCAGGCGTGGGTGACCGAGCGTCTCGTCGACTACGGCCGCGCACGCGCGCAGAGCCTGGGCTGGCCCGACGTCTACACCTTCACCAAGGCGCTGGGTGAGCGCGCCGCCGAGGAGATGTGGGGCGAGCGCCGCCTGTCGATCGTCCGCCCGGCGATCGTGGAGAGCTCGCTGCGCCACCCGTACCCCGGCTGGATCGACGGCTACAAGATGGCCGACCCACTGATCATCGCGTACGGGCGCGGCATCCTCCCGGAGTTCCCCGGCCTGCCCGACAGCGTGGTCGACATCATCCCGGTCGACATGGTGGTCAACGCGACGCTGGCCGTCGGCGCCAACCCGTCCGAGGTCGGCGACACCAAGTACTTCCACGTCGGATCGGGCTCGCGCAACCCGCTGCCGTTCCGCGGCCTGTACGAGAACGTCCGTGAGTACTTCGAGCGTCACCCGATGCCGGCCGGCGAGCGCGGCCATGTCCGCGTGCCGTCCTGGCGCTTCCCCGGCAGCCGCCAGGTCGAGATGATGCTGAGCGGCGGTGAGCGCGCGGCGTCGGTCGCCGAGCGCGCGCTGCTGCGGATGCCCTCCTCGGCGCGTACGCGCGACTGGATGACGTCGGTGCACCGCCAGCAGAACAACCTCGACTTCCTGCGCCGCTACGCCGACCTCTACCAGGCCTACACGCAGGCCGAGGTCATCTACGACGACACCCGTACCAACGCCCTGCACCAGAGCCTGCCTCCCGAGCTGGTCGCCGAGCACGGGTTCACCCCGTCCGACATCGACTGGGCGCACTACCTCCAGGAAGTGCACTCCCCCAGCGTGACCGCCCTGATGCGCGACTTCTCCAAGGGGCGCGGCGGCGGCAAGAAGGCGGGCGCCCCGGCGCTGCCGGAGCGCACCGACGTCGCGGCCGTCTTCGACCTCGAAGGCACGATCGTCGCCTCGAACCTCATCGAGTCCTACCTGTGGGCGCGGCTCTCGTCGCTGCCGAAGTCGCAGTGGAGCGGTGAGCTGGCCGACCTCGCGCGGTCGCTCCCCCGCTACCTGCGGGCCGAGCGCCGCGACCGCGGCGACTTCGTCCGCGCGTTCCTGCGCCGCTACGAGGGCGCGAACGTCGAGGAGCTGCGCGACCTCGTGGACGACGTCCTCGGCGAGGCGCTGCTGCAGCGCGTCATGCCCGAGGCCGTACGCCGCATCCGCGCCCACCGCGCCGCCGGGCACAAGACCATCCTGATCACCGGCACCATCGACGTCTTCATCCGGCCGCTCGCCGGGCTGTTCGACGAGATCGTGGCCAGCCGCATGCACACCCGCGACGGCAAGTTCACCGGCTACCTCGACTCGCCTCCGCTGGTCGACGAGGCCCGCGCCGCCTGGCTGCGCCGTCACGCGCTCGCCGAGAGCATCGACCTGTCGCAGTCCTACGCCTACGCGGACAGCTACTCCGACCGGCCGCTGCTGGAGGCCGTGGGCACCCCGGCGGCGGTGAACCCGGATCCGTCGCTGTACCGGCACGCCAAGCGCAAGCACTGGCGCATCTACGAATGGGGCACTCACACACGTGGACGGGGAGACGTGCTGATCGACACTGTGGGGACGAGGGCCGCGCGTTGATCCTCGCACTCGAGTACCACCGCTCACCGGGCCGGTTCCTGGCCGCGCGCGGGCTGACCGCGACGAAGGCCGGCGGCCGGATGAGCGGCATGATCGCCGGCAACGTCTCGCCGATGCGGCTGGTGAACCGCCACGCGCCCGAGCTGCCCGGAGAGGGCTGGACCCGCGTCACGCCGCGGCTGTCCGGCATCTGCGGCTCCGACCTCGGCCTGCTGACCGGGCGCTCCTCGCCGTACCTGTCCCCGATGACGTCGATGCCGTTCGTCCCCGGGCACGAGATCGTCGGCGAGACCCAGGACGACCTGCCGGACATGCCCAAGGGCACCCGCGTGGTGATCGACCCGGTGCTCTCCTGCGCCGCGCGCGGCACCTCGGAGTGCCGCTGGTGCGCCGCCGGGCAGCAGAGCCGCTGCGACCACATCACGACGGGCCGGATCTCCGCCGGGCTGCAGACCGGGTTCTGCGCCGACACCGGAGGCGGGTGGAGCCGGTCGTTCGTCGCGCACGCACGCCAGCTGCACCGCGTGCCCGACGACCTGCCGGACGAGCGCGCGGTGCTCGCCGAGCCGCTCGCCTGCGCGGTCCACTCCGTACGCCGCGTGAACGTCCCGGCGGGCTCCACCGCGGTGATCATCGGGGCCGGCACCGTCGGCCTGCTGACGCTGCTGGCGCTGCGCGAGCTGACCGAGGTCGGCGCCGTGTACGTCGTCGCCAAGCACGGTCACCAGCGCGAGAAGGCCAAGGCGCTGGGCGCGACCGCGATCATCGAGCCCGGCAAGGCGGCGCGCGCGCTGCGGCGGGTCACGACCGCGCGGATGCACACGCCCGAGCGCGGCGCGAACTTCCTCCTCGGCGGCGCCGACGTCGCCTTCGAATGCACCGGCGGCACCAACGGTCTCGACACCGCGCTGCGGCTCGTCCAGGCCGGGGGTACGGTCGTGGTGTCCGGCATGCCGTCGGGCGGTGTCGACCTCACACCGCTGTGGTACCGCGAGCTGCAGCTGATCGGGGCGTACGCGTCGGGCGCGGACGGCGCCGACTTCGCCGACGCGCTGCGCCTCGCGCAGAGCGCACCCCTCGACGGGTACGTCGGCACCACATACCCTCTCGCCCGCTGGCGGGAGGCCCTGACACACGCGGCCGACGCGGGACGCCTCGGTACCGTCAAAGTCGCCTTCGATCTGGCGCGATAGGAAAGGTTTTACGTGAGCAGACCAGGCTTCGTACTCGACGTGGATGAGCGGACACCGCCGCTGCTCATGCACCAGGGTGAGGGCTTCCGGCTGGAGCGGCTGCCGCTCGGGGCCAAGGTCATCTACCCGCCGGACTCCCTTCCCGGCATCCGCGACGTGGACAACGCCATCCGGCACGCGCTGCTCAACCCGCACGGCACCGAACCGCTCCCGGAGCTGCTCACGGCCGGGATGAAGCTGACGATCGTCTTCGACGACATCTCGCTGCCGCTGCCGCAGATGCAGACGCCCGACGTGCGCCAGCGCATCATCGAGCAGGTGCTGGAGATGGCGGCGGCCAAGGGCGTCGACGACGTCGAGCTGATCGCGGGCAACGCGCTGCACCGCCGGATGACCCCGGCCGAGCTGCGGCGCACCGTCGGCGACCGCGTCTTCCACGCGTTCTTCCCCGACCACCTGAAGAACCACGACGCCGAAGACCACGACAACCTCCTCCACATGGGGAAGACCCGCCACGGCGAGGACGTCGAGATCAACCGGCGGGCGGCCGAGAGCGACCTGATCGTCTACGTCAACATCACGCTGACGGCGATGAGCGGTGGCTCCAAGTCGGTGTCGGTCGGGCTGGCGAGCTACAAGAGCCTGAAGCACCACCACAACGTGCACACGCTCCGGCACTCCAACTCCTTCAACGACCCGCCGAACTCGGCGATGCACCACTCGTACGACCGCATGAAGAACGTCATCGACGAGCATGTGAAGGTCTTCACCGTCGAGACGACGCTGAACAACGACACGTTCCCGTCGTCGATGGGCTTCCTGAACAAGCGCGAGTGGGAGTGGAACCTCCGCGACCAGGCCTCCTACGTCGCGGTGAAGCGGGCCAACGAGCTGATGCCGGCCAAGACCCGCCGCCGGGTCTGGCAGAACAACGCCGCGCCGTACGGCGTGACGGGTGTGCACGCCGGCCTGCAGTCCGAGGTGCACCCGCTGACGCTGGAGAACGTCCACCGGCAGCAGCTCACCGAGGTGAACGGCCAGTCCGACGTGGCGATCTACGGGCTGCCCTACATCTGCCCGTACAACGTCAACTCCGTGATGAACCCGATCCTCGTGATGTCGCTCGGGCTCGGCTACTTCTTCAACCTGTACAAGAACAAGCCGATCGTCCGGCAGGGCGGCGTGGCGATCTTCTACCACCCCGTGCCGAACGAGTTCCACCCGGTGCACCACCCGAGCTACATCGACTTCTTCGAGGAGATCCTCACCGAGAGCACCGACCCGGTGCTCCTGGAGACGAAGTACGAGGAGCAGTTCGCCACCGACCCGTGGTACATCCAGCTGTACCGCAACAGCTACGCCTACCACGGCGTTCACCCCTTCTACATGTGGTACTGGGGCGCGCACGCCCTGGAGCACTTGGGTGACGTGATCTTCGTGGGCGGCAACCGCAAGACCACCTCGCGGATGGGCTTCCGGTCGGCGTCGACGCTCGCGGACGCGCTGGAGATGGCCAAGGACACGGTCGGCGGCAGCCCGTCGATCACCTACCAGCACGCCCCGCCACTCGCTCTGGCGGACGTCGGGGCCGATGAGCATGCGCAAGGAGTACCGCCTGCTGCGGCACGGGCGTGACTGGCGTGGCCGGTCGACCGTGCCGCGGTCGGCGGAGCCGCACGAGCTGGAGCAGGGCGAGCGCGACTTCCCCACGGGGTGGGCGCGCACCCCGCTGGCCGTCGCGGCGCGCGCGGGCCTGCGGCGCGGGCTGCTGAAGCCCGTCACGTTCGGCCAGACGACGACGGTGGTCGAGGGCACGGAGTACCTCGACGGCGTACGCGGCCCGGTCGTCTTCGTGGCGAACCACTCCAGCCACCTCGACACCCCGCTGATCCTCGGCTCGCTGCCCGACCGGTTCGCCAACCGGGTCGCGGTCGGGGCCGCCTCGGACTACTTCTTCGACGTCCGCTGGCGTGCCGCGCTGACCGCGGTGTTCTTCAACGCGTTCCCGGTGGAGCGGTACGGCTCGCGGCGGCTGCGCAGCCTCGCCCTGGACCTCGTCGACGACGGCTGGAGCCTGCTGCTCTACCCGGAGGGCACGAGGTCCGAGGACGGCTGGATCAACCCGTTCAAGCTCGGCGCCGCGGTGCTGTGCGTGAACAAGGGCATCCCGTGCGTCCCGATCGCGCTGCGCGGCTCCTACGCCGCGATGCCGCGCGGTCGCAACTGGCCGCAGCCGGGCAAGCCACGCGTCGCCGTACGCTACGGCCGTCCGCTCCACCCGCGTGAGGGCGAGGACGTCCGGTCCTTCCGCACCCGGATGGCCAAGGCGGTGAGCCAGCTCGCCGCCGAGGAGGAGCTCGGCTGGTACGGCGCGATGCGCGCGGCGGCCAACGACTCCCTCGACGTCCCCGGCGGCTCCCGCGCGGTGAAGCCGGGCGCGGTCGAGGTGCCGCCGAACCAGGACGGCACCCAGGTGGCGTCGTGGCGGCGCGTCTGGGCGTCGACGAAGCCGCTGGGCGACAAGCGGCGCAAGGTCTGGAAGTCCTGAGCATCGGACGCGGGTGCGCCGTACGGCGCGCCCGCGTCCGCTCTCTCGTTGGGGGTACCGAATGGATCGCCCGCCCATAGCGCCGCTGGACGGTCCCGGCGTGAAGGTCTCGGACCCCCATGAGCTACTCCTCGGCTACCTCGACTGGTACCGCGAGACGATCCTCCGCAAGATCTCCGGCCTGCCGGACGCCCGTCTGCGGGCCCCCGTGGACCCCCTCGGCTGGTCCCTCCTTGGCGTGGTCAAGCACCTGGGCTGGGTCGAGAGACGCTGGATGCGCTGGGGCTTCGCCGCCGAGGACGTCATGCCGTACCTGTCGGCCGACGGCTTCGACCCGGAGTTCGAGGTGGCACCGGACGAGGACGTCCTGGCCTTCTTCTCCGAAGAGGTCCGCCGGTCACGTGAACTGGCCTCGGCCGCGTCACTGACGGACATGGCGAGGGTCGGAGGCCGTTTCACGACCGAGGCCGACGCCCCGCCGCTGTCCCGCATCCTGTTCCACCTGCTCCAGGAGTACGCCCGCCACGCGGGCCAGGTCGACGTCGCCCGCGAGCTCCTCGACGGCACGACGGGCGAGTAGGCGTCACTGGCCCGGCGGGTTCCGCGGGTCGCCGAGGTGCATTGGAATCCGTCCCGCGACGCGACCGTCCATCGTTTGAGAGGCGTCGCCTGTTACGACAGGTGATCAGTTGATCACTTCATGATCGTCGAGGTGGCGAGCGAGACTCAGCCGCGTACGGCCAACACGGTCTTGGGCGGCGCTGACCGGTTCTCCAGGGCCTCGTGGACCTCGGCGGCGCGGTCGAGAGGCAGGACGGCGGGCGCCGGCTCGCGCAGGAGACCGCGGTGGACCAGTCCCGTCACGGCCTCGACCGCGGCCCCGACGCGGTCGGGTATCAGGTGGGCGACGCCGCCCAGGCTGAGGCCGGCGAGCTGCCGCGTACCGTGCCAGGCGGCGTCGCCGGACAGCGCCGGATCCTGCCCGCTGGCGTTGCCGAGCACGACGAGGCGGCCGAACGCCGTGAGCCGCCCGAACGCGAGCGCCCGCGCCGTACCGCCCACGGGATCGATGACGACGTCCACCCCGCGCCCGCCGGTGATCTCCTCGACCGCCGCATCCAGGTCCGCCGCGAGGATCACGTCGGTGCACTCAGCGGCGGCCGAGGCCCGCCGGGCCTCGCTGCCGACCACGCCGATCACCCGGTGCGCCGGCCGGAGAGCGGCCAGCCTGCTGACGGTCCCGCCGAGCCCGCCACTGGCACCGAGCACGAGAACGTCGTCCCGTACGCCGAGCCGCGCCAGGTCGTGCAGTGCGATCCAGGCCGTCACCCCGTTGACCAGCACCGCGGCGATCCGCGCCAGGTCGGCGCCGTTCGGCAGCGGAGTCGCCATGGTGGCGTGCGCGACGGCGATCTCGGCATAGCCGCCGCCCCGCTGCGTACGGCCGAAGTCGTTGAGCAGAGCCCCGACCGGCTGCCCCTCCTCGAAGCCGGCGACCCCGTCGCCGGCCTGCCGGACGTACCCGGTGACCTCGATCCCGGGTGTGAACGGCACGGAGAGCCCGAACGCACCGGCCCTGAACAGGGTGTCGACGAACCCGACCCCGGCGTACTCGACGTCGATCGAGATCTCACCGGGCCCCGGCGAGGGATCGGCGACCTCCGCCGTCCGCAGGACCTCGACCGGCCCGGGCTTCTCGACCACGACCGCGCGCATGTTCCTCCTCCTTGGCCACAGACCATGGGGCCACAGATCATGGGGAACCTTCGCGGGCCGGTGATGATTCCGCCCGGACAGGCCGGCGGCCTGTCCCCGTACCGCGGGGCAGGCCGCCGGATGCGCGCCTAGAGGCGGTTGCGGAGGGCCGTCACGCGGTTGCGGGCGGCGTCGAAGCTGCTCTGGCTCAGCGTGCCGTTCTGCAGCGCCGCGGCCATGCCGTTGACGATGTTCGTGCCGTTGGTGTTGCCGCCGCAGGCCAGGATGAGGTCCATGCCGGCCTTGGCCGCGAGGACCGAGCGCTGCGACGGAGTGCCGTAGGCGCCCAGGGCACCGGCGGTGATGGAGTCCGTCACCGTCACGCCCTGGAAGCCCAGGCGCGACCGCAACTCCTGGCTGATGATCTTCGAGGACAGGCCGGCCGGGTTGCTCGCGTCCAGGGCCGGGTAGACGGCCCAGGACATCATGACCATGTCCACTCCGGCGGCGATCGCCGGGGCGTACGGGGCCTCGTCGACGGAGCGCAGGGTCGAGGCCGAGGCGTTCAGCGTCACCGGCTTGTTGTCGGTGTTCTGGCTGGCGGTCGCGGAGCCGAGGCCCGGGAAGTGCTTGACGGCCGCGGCCACGCCCTGGGACTGCTGGGCGCTGACGAACGCGCTGCCGCACTGGCCGCAGATGTCCGGGTCCTGGCTGTACGAGCGCTCGTACTGGTCCTCGAAGTCGCCGGGCGTGCGGAACACGTCGAGCACGGGCGCGAGGTTGACGTTCATGCCGGCGCTCTTGAGGAGCTGGCCGGCGGTGGTGCCGGCGTCGGAGGCGGCGCCGGCCGGGTCGGACGACGCGCCGATCTCCTTCTCCGAGGCGTCGGGGCCACCGGGCAGGCGGCGGACCTGGCCGCCCTCCTGGTCGGTCATCAGCAGCAGCGGCGCGGTGACGGGGCTGCTCTGGTTGGCGGCGTTGAGCTGCTGGCACACCGACTTGATCTGGCTGATGCTGGAGATGTTCTCGCCGAAGAAGATGACTCCGGCGGCCTGGCCCGCCGCGATCTGGTTCAGCAGGGCCTGCGGCACGGTCAGGCCGGAGTAGGAGTAGATCACTCGCTGCCCGGCCTGCTGCGCCGGCGTGAGGGCCCGCGGGCCCGCCGAGCCCCGTACGGCGGCGCGCGCGGTGCCGGCGAGGGCCATTGACGCCACCGCCGCTCCCGCGCCGGCCAGCAGCGCGGTACGCCGGGTCATCGAGTTGTCGTGAGTGTTCATCATGTGTGTGCGCGGCGGGACGGGGCCCGGCGCGCTACCTCTCTTCCTGCGGTGAGAGGCCGCCTGGGGCGGCCCAGCGGGGGGACCCTCGGCTCGCGCCGAGGGGGCCTGGAAACGCCACCGGCCGGGCGGGTCCGTGCGGACCACACCCGGCGGGACGTGAGATTCGGTTCGACGGCTCAGCCGTTCGCCAGCGCCTGGACGCGCGAGTAGTCGCCGTTGAAGTAGTCCTGGTCACCCGGGAAGACGCCTGAGTCGGCGTACTGCCAGATGGTCTGGAAGCCCCAGTTGTAGGGCATCGGACCGGGCGAGCCGTTGTAGTTCGCGAGCATCAGCGGGTTCGTGGAGGAGAAGTCGCCGGTGTTGCCGGTGCACTGGCTCCACCAGCTGGTCGCGGTGTAGATGACCGGCCAGCGGCTCGTCTTGGCGTGATATTCGTTGCTGAACGAGAGGATCCAGTTGACCATGCCGGACGCCGACATGCCGTAGCAGGCCGCGCCGTAGGGGTTCCACTCCATGTCCAGCATGCCGGGGAAGGTCTTGCCGTCACGCGACCAGCCGCCGCCGTGCGCGACGAAGTAGTCGGCCTGCGAGGCGCCGGAGGAGGTGTTGGGGGTGGCGAAGTGGTACGCGCCGTGGACCAGGCCCGCGTTGTACGCGCCGGTGTACTGCTGGCTGAAGTACGGGTTGGTGTAGTTCGTGGACTCGGTCGCCTTGGTGTACATCCAGCGGGCGCCGTTCGCGGCCACACTGGCCCAGTTGACGTTGCCCTGCCAGCCACTGACGTCAAGGCCGGGAGTCTGGGCGGCGTTCGGGCGGATGACCGTGCCGCCGGAGCCGGGTTCGTGCTTGGCCACCTGTGACCCGAGCCAGTCACGCTCCGGGTGGGTGACCGGGTTGCGGGGTACCGCGCCGGCGGACTGGGTTCCCAGTGCGAGGGCACCGCAGACCAGAGCCGCGACGGAGATGGCCGTGAAACGAGAGGTACGCGCTGTCTGGGGCGAGCGCCTGAAAAGTGCCACGTGATCCTCCGGGTGGGGGAAACCTGGAACGGTCGTGCACTCCGCGGTCGGACGTTCGCGATGGCGGTCGCGGCGGTGGGCGGGGGATCGCGGGGTGGCGGCGCGTTGGGCTCCTCTCGGTCGGCTACATAACGCGCTAGTAGGTAGATATCTTGCGCGCGCGCATTCGAAAAGGTGGAAAATTATCCCAACAATCCGCGCCATGTTGGCGGGTCTCCCGCCCGCCCCAGGTCACGGGCGATCATCACCGTACGTCCAGGCGGCGAAACTGGCCGGATCCGGCACTCGCCGACGCACTCGCATGTGGTCATACCCTCACAGCGGGTCAGCGCACTCCGCCTGGAGGGCGCGCTACGGCGGCTGGGAGCCGTACCGCGTGTTCGCCGAATCCCGGAGCGGTTCAGGCAGCGTCACGTTCAGGGCGCCGGTCGTTGCGGGTCATCAGCCTGGACACCACGTCGGCCGCGTTCCCGTCCTGAGCCACTCAGCCACCTCGGGTACCGGCGCCGCACGCCTGGCCAGCATGTGGTGCCGGTGCCGGCCGCGCGTCGCCTCACGGACCAGGCCGTAGCCCTGGGCCTGGTAGTAGGCCGCGAGCTCGGGCCACAGGCAGTCGCGGCGCACCCACGAGACCCCCATCCCGGCCGCGCGGTCGGCGGCCCACCACGCGATCAGCGTCCCTAGCCGCTCGCCCCGGTGCGCCGGGTCGGTGACCGTGGTGGACAGGTACAGCGCGGGTTCGGCCTGTTCTTGCGCGGTCCAGCCGTACGGCGGTCCCTGCCGTTGCAGAGTAGTCGTGCCGACGATCGCGCCGTCGCGCTCCAGCACCCACACGTCGCCGCCCGGGCCGCCGCACTGACCCGCGAGGTCACCGGCGGCACCGCGCCAGCTCGGCAGCCGCCGCTCTTCCATCCACGCACAGCGCCCCAGGATCATCGCCTCGACGGCGTCCCGGTCCGCGCCGGAGGACAGGCGCATCAGCATCGGCATGGCCTCAGTGTCGCGCGCGGGCCACGTCCGATGCCGGAGATCCGGGAGCCGACCCCTACCCTCACGGCGGGTCAGCGCACTCCGCGCGGGCGGAACTGGACGCTGATCCGCGGGCCGGCCGTGCGCGCGGTCTTGGGGATGGCGTGCTCCCACGTGCGCTGGCAACTGCCGCCCATCACGATGAGGTCGCCGTGGCCCAGGTCGTGGCGGATCGCCGCGCCGCCGCCGCGCGGGCGCAGCAGGAGGCCGCGCGGGGAGCCGACCGAGACGATCGCGACCATGGTGTCCTCGGTGGAACCGCGCCCGATGCGGTCGCCGTGCCAGGCGACGCTGTCGCGGCCGTCGCGGTAGAGGCACAGGCCGGCGGTGCGGAACGGCTCGCCGAGCTCCCCGGCGTAGTGCGCGTTCAGCGCGCGCCCGGCCTCGCGCAGGGCGGGGTCGGGCAGCGTCTCGCCCTCGCCGTAGAACTTGACCAGCCTCGGCACGTCGACGACCCGGTCGTACATCTGCCGTTTCTCCGCGCGCCAGGGCACGGCGGCCATCAGCCGCTCGAAGAGCGCGTCGGCGCCCGCGAACCAGCCGGGGCGCACGTCGATCCAGGCGCCATGGGCAAGGTGCGTACGCCGCACCGATGACCCCAGCTCGCCCGGCCCGGACTCGTCACAGGCGTCGAGCAGCGACCCCTGAAAGGCAATCGTCATACCCGCACTCTACGCCGATGTTCAAACAGATGTTCGACCCTCCCACTCGCGGCGCCCGAGGGTGTAGACGCGTACGGTCCGCTCCCCCGGGGTCTCGATGTCGCCGTGGAGGCTCATGCCGAGCTTGATCATGACGCGGCCGGACGCCTCGTTGGCGGGCTGGTACCGGCCGACGAGCGTCTCGGTGCCGAGCCGCGCGAACGCCTCGTCGCGGATCGCGGTCGCCGCCTCCGTCGCGATCCCCCTTCCCCAGGCGTCCGGGGCGATCCACCAGCCGATCTCGGTCGCGGACTCGTCGACGCCGGGCACGGCGGGGCCCAGCCGGTTGAGGGCGGCGACGCCGAGGAACGCGCCGTCACCGCCGATGATTCCGCGCCAGCCGAACCCGTGGTCCGCCCAGTGCGTGAGGTGCGCCTGGTGACGCTGGGCGGCGCGTTCGGTGTCCCAGGTGTCGCCGTTCCGTATGTAGCGCATCACGCGCGGGTCCGAGCTCAGCCGCACCAGGCTCTCCTCGAAGTCGTCCCGCCAGGCCTCCAGCCGCAGCCGCGGCGTCGTGAGTGTGAGCATCCGTACAGCGTCTCAGAACGTCGTACCGAGCCCCTTGAGCCCTTGCAGGACCGCGCGCTCGAGGTCGGGCGCCGCCGCGTCCTCCGCCCACCACACGTGCCCGTCCGGCCGGATGATCGCCGCGCCGACGCCCGACCACGCGGGGCCGCCGGCCTCGGCGAGCGCGCTCGGGTGGGTCGCGATGCCCATGGACGCCGCGCGCGCCGTCGCCTTCCTCATCGGCGCGCCGGTCAGGTTCAGCAGGACCGGGCGGCCCTCGTGCAGCAGGCCGAACAGGCGCGCCTCCCTGAGGTCGGGCGCCCGTGTGCCCGCGAGCGGGTGCGCCTCCGGGTCCGGCGACGGGTAGGCGACGTCGAGCGCGGCCACCTTCTCGGCCAGGACGAGCGAGAGCGTCGGCTGGGAGGCGATGAGGCTGCTCATCAGCGCGCGCAGCGCCTGCCCCTCCGGCGTGTGGGCGGTGACCAGGGCGTTCTGCGCCATCATGTACTCGACCAGCGCGCCGCCGACCGGGTGGCGCTCCTGGTGGTAGGTGTCGAGGAGGCCTTCCGCGGCGCGCCCCCGTACCTCGGCGGCGAGCTTCCAGCCGAGGTTCATCGCGTCCTGGAGCCCGACGTTGAGGCCGACGCCGCCCGCCGGGACGTGCATGTGCGCGGCGTCTCCGGCGACCAGCACCCGGCCGCGCCGGTACGCCTCGGCGTGCCGTGCGGCGTTCCCGAACCGCGAGATCCAGGTGGCGTCGCGCATGCCGAAGTCGGTGCCGGCCGCGCGGATCGCGGCGGCGCGCAGGTCCGCGAGCCCGAACTCCTTGTCGGAGTCACGGGTGTCGGCGTCCACGCCCATCAGCCGGAACCGCCCGCCGGACAGCGGCACGGCCATCAGCACGCCGTCGTCGTTGTGCCAGCTCGCCCCGGGCCCCTCGGGTGGGTCGTCCAGCACGACCTCGCCGATGTAGCCGTACGAGGTGGCGTCCCGGCCGGGGAAGGCGATGCCGGCCGCCTCGCGCACGGCGCTGCCGCCCCCGTCACAGGCGGCGACGTACGCGGCGTTCCACTTCGCCATGCCGTCCGGGCCCTCGACCTCCAGCGTGACGGACGAGCCGTCCTGGGACAGCCCGGTGACGGCGTGGCCGCGCAGGACGCGTACGCCCAGGTCGGCGGCGCGGCGCTCCAGCAGCTCCTCGGTGCGCACCTGCGGGTAGGCCAGCGTGTACGGGTAGGGCGTGTCGAGGCGGCGGAAGTCCAGGCGGGTCGGCAGCATCCCGAACTGCCAGCCGGGAACCGGGGCCCCCTCGTCGAGGAACTGCTTCTCCATGCCGCGCATCGCCAGCACCTCGATGGTGCGCGGGTGCAGCCCCCGCGCCTTCGAGTGCGGGCTCCGCCGCCGGTGACGTTCGAGCACGGTCGTGGACACCCCGGCGAGCGCCAGCTCGGCGGCGAGCCACAGCCCGACCGGGCCGGCGCCCGCGACGATCACCTGTTCTTCTGTCCTCACGTCAAGTTCCCTTCGTCCGCGCCCATCGGACTTCTTTCTCAGTGAGACGCGCAGGTCCCGATTCCGATCACGTGTCAGCTCGACGAAGGGGAAGGTTTGTGTGCTTTCATGCAGGCTCGACGCGAACACCTGTATCCGGAGGCACGAAAAAGTCATGTCTGCTGACAACGAGGCCGTTGAGACCTTCAAGGAGTTCGACTACGACGGCGACGGCTACGTCACCGCGGTGGAGTTCAAGCTCGCGATGACCGCGCGGCACGAGTCGGTCACCGGCGACGACATCGACTCGATCTTCTCCCACGCCGACAAGGACGGGGACGGCCGCATCAACCTCGCGGAGTTCACCGAGGCCTGGAACGCCTGACCTTCCTTCCTCCTGGAGCACGCGACATTTGGGGTCTCTTCAAACCGCCGGTTCGGCGGTACGCTTCTCATTAATCAAATAGGAAGGTTTCTTAAGAGAAGCGCTGGAAACCCCCTCCGGTTCGGTCCCGCCAGGACTACGGCCGGTCCGTACGTCACCCCAAGGAGAGACGACATGCGATGGAACACGCGCATGATCGGAAGACGACGCAGGTTCGCCGCCGCCGCGGCCGCCGCGGTGACCGTGGCGCTCGGGACGGCGTCGGCCGTCACCGGAGTCAGCGCCGCCGCCACCCACCCGGTCGCCAAACCCGCCGCGCTCGGCGGCAACTGGTACGGCGCGGCGCCGTACGTCATGCCCTTCGACAACAGCCCGCCCGACCTCGGCGCCGTGATGAGCGCCACCGGGCAGAAGTCGTTCCAGCTCGCGTTCATCCTCGCGCCGAACGGCGGCGGATGCACGCCCACGTGGGGCGGCACCCAGAACGTCGGGTCCGACACGACGGCCAAGGCCATGATCGATGGCATCCGGGCCGCGGGCGGTGACGTGACGATCTCCGCCGGCGGGTACGGCGGCACCAAGCTCGGCCAGACCTGCGGAGACCCGGCGTCCACCGCCGCCGCGTACCAGCAGGTCGTCACCAAGTACGGGCTGAAGGCGATCGACTTCGACCTCGAAGAGCCCGAGTACGAGAACACGGCGGCGATCCACAACGAGATCGGCGCCGCGAAGATCCTCCAGCAGAACAACTCCGGCCTGTACGTCTCGATCACCACGGCCGGCACGGCGGCCGGCACGGGCTGGTTCGGCACGCAGATGCTGAACGAGGCCAAGAGCCAGGGCTTCACCCCCACCAACTACGCGATCATGCCGTTCGACGGCGGGTTCAACGGGGCGTCCTCCCAGACCAGCGCCCTGGAGGCCTTCCACTCCCTGCTGATGAGCACGTTCGGCTGGACCTCGGCGACGGCGTACTCGCGCGAAGGCGTCTCGCTGATGAACGGCCGCTCCGACAGCGGCGAGTACTTCACGCAGGCCGACTTCCAGACGGTGCTCGACTACGTGAAGTCGCACGGCCTGTCGCGCTACACCTTCTGGTCGGTGAACCGCGACCGGCAGTGCAGCCCGCCGGACAACAACGGGCAGACCTCCGGTGTCTGCTCCAGCGTGGCCCAGGGCGCCTGGGACTTCACCAAGTTCACGGCGGCGTTCGGCGGCGGCACGCCGACCGGCCCGCCCACCGACCCGCCGCCCGGCGGCTGCACCGCGGCGGCCTGGAGCGCCTCCGCGATCTACACCGGCGGCATGGAGGCGACGTACAACTCGCACACCTGGAAGGCCAAGTGGTGGACCCAGGGCGAAACCCCCGGGCACGCCGATGTCTGGTCCGACGAGGGTCCCTGTAGCTGACCCGCGCGGTACTACGGCCGGTGGGCGTCCGCGCTCACCGGCCGTTCCGCTTGCCCGAACAGCTCACGCAGCCGTCCCGGCGGGTGGCCGAGCTCGGCGCGCACCGTACGCGCGAGGTGGGCCTGGTCGGCGAAGCCGACGGCCGAGGCCAGCCCGGCGAGATCGGTCTCCCCCGCCTCGACACGTGCCAGAACCCGGCTGACGCGCACCCGGTTGCGGTAGCGGCTGACCGTGACGCCGACGTGTCCGCGGAAGGTACGGCTCAGGTGCGAGGGCGAGACGCCGAGCGCCCTCGCCAGGCGTACGAGGTCCGCCGACTCCGGATGGCCGGCCAGGATCGCCTCCCGCGCCCGGTCGGCCAGGTCGGCGCGGCCGGGTGCGGCGGCACGCGACCGCGGCCGTACGGCGGCGGTGAGGGTGTGCACGAGGCGCTCGACCGGGTCGGCGGCGTCGTAGGCGGTCCGCAGCAGCAGCCGGTGGGCGAGCTCGACCCGCCCGTCGACCGCGACCGCGCCACGGGCCCGCGCCCCCGCGACGGCGTCCCAGAGGGACTCGCGCACGGTGATGTAGGTGCACACGTCACCGCCCGCCGGGTGGGCGAACCGCTGCTCGCGGTGCGGCACCTGCACATAGCCCAGCGTCGGGTCCACGGTCTGGCGGTGGCCGTCGACGAGGATGCGGAACATCCCACGGTGCGCCAGGACGACACCGAACGACCCGGACTCCTCCGGCGGCGACCATCCACGGTGCCGGTCACCGCACGCGACGACGTGCACGCCGAAGTCCGGTGTGCTCATGACCAGCCGTGAGCTGCGCATTCGCCCAGCCTATGCCCCTCATATGACAGGACTTACGCGCAAATATCTTCAAGACCCGGCCCGCTGCCGGTCGCACGCTGAGGGGCATGCTCACCTCGACCCGTGAACGCACCGGCCCCCTGCTCGCCGTGCTCCTGACCGGGCAGGCCATGGCCTCGATGGACGGCTCCATCGTCACCGTCGCGCTGCCCTCGATACGGCGCGACCTGGGCGCCGGCGACGCGTCGTCGCAACTGATCGTCTCCGGCTACCTGCTGACGCTCGGCGTGCTGATCGTCACCGGCGCGCGGCTCGGCGACCTGCTGGGGCACCGGAAGGCCTTCCTCGCCGGGCTCGGCGGGTTCACGGCGGCGTCGCTGCTGTGCGGGCTCGCGCCGGACGCCCCGGTCCTGGTCGCCGCCCGCGTCGCGCAGGCCGGCGCCGCCGCGCTGCTGATCCCGCAGGTCTTCTCGCTGATCCAGATCCGGCTGTCCGGACCGGCTCTGCGGCGCGCGATCGGCCTGTACTCGATGGTGCTGGCCCTCGGGGTCGCGCTCGGCCAGGTGCTGGGCGGCCTGGTCGTCGGCGCGGACCTGTTCGGCCTGTCGTGGCGGCCCGCGTTCCTGATCAACGTCCCGGCCGGCGTGGCGCTCCTGGCGGCGGGCCCGCTCGTGCTCCCCCGCGCGCCACGGGTCGTGCGGCGGCTCGACCTGGCCGACGTCGGCCTGCTCAGCGCCGCGATGGCGGCGCTCGTCGCACCGCTCGTCTTCGGGCGTGAGTACGGGTGGCCGCTCTGGACCTGGGTCTCGCTCGTCGCGGGTGCGGTGCTGCTGGTGGCCTTCGTACGGTTCGAGCGCCGGGTCGCGCGGCGCGGCGGCCTTCCCCTGCTCGACCTGGACGTGCTGCGCCCGCGCGGCGTACGGCCCGGGCTGGTGGCCTGCCTGCTGGTGATGGGCTGCTACACGGCGTTCGTGTTCGCCTTCACGCTCGACCTGCAGGAGCGTCGCGGGTTCGGGCCGCTCGGCGCGGGTGTGGCCTTCGTGCCGTACGCGATCGGCTTCGCCGCGCTGAGCCTCACCTGGACGCGGCTGCCCGAGCGCGTCCTGGCCCCTCTGCCGGTCGCCGGTCCCCTGGTCTTCGCCGCCGTCGCGCTCGCCATGACGAGGGTCGCCGGGACCGCGAACGCGGTGCCGCTGCTGGTGCTCGGCGGTGCCGGCCACGCGGCCGGGTACAGCCCGCTGATCGCCCGGCTGTCGGCCGCCGTCGGGCCCGCGCGTGCGTCGGCGCTGTCCGCGCTGAACTCCACCGGCCCGATGCTCGCCTCGGTCCTGGCGGTCGCCGGGCTCGGGGGCGTCTACCTGACGGCCGGGTTCGCCTGGACTCTCGCGGCGGTGGCGGCCCTGCTCGTCCTCGGGTCCGCCTGCGCCGCGTACGCGCGTACGTGAGACGGCCGGTGAGCGTGGCGCTCACCGGCCGCCGCGGCGTCAGGACGTGGTGAGGGAGGTGTCGTCGAGGACGAAGGACGTCGCCTTCTGGTCGTCCTCGGTGCCGGTGAACCTCACCGTGACGGTCTGGCCGGCGTAGGCGCTCAGGTCGAAGCTGTGCTGCTTGTAGCCGGAGCCCTGGTCGACGTTGGAGTACGTCGCGAGGGTGGACAGGACCGTGCCGGAGCTGTTCAGGACCTGCGCCTTCAGCGTGTCGAACACCGTCGTGGTGGACGCGACGCTGTCGACCTTCAGCCAGAACGAGAGGGACGCGTTCGTGGCGTTCGACGGGATCGCGACCTGCTGGCTGAGCGTGTCGGTGTGCGGGGTGCCGTAGCCGTCCAGCCAGGCGTCCCAGGTGCCGGAGTGCGGCGCCTCGGTGGCGGTCTTGTTGATCCTGGCGGTGCCGGACCACGGTGCCGCGGTTCCGGTCTCGAAGCCGCCGTTGACCAGCCGCTCGGTGCCGCCGCCGCCACCGCCACCGCCGCCGCTCGCGCCGGCGAGCCAGGCGCTGGCGTTCAGGCCGATGGCGGCGTTGCTGCCCGCCGGGTCCTGCCAGCCGTTGAAGAGGTTCTCGCCCGACGCGCCGGTGCCGTCGTCGATGGCGGAGCTGTCGCCCCAGATCGCGACGCGCCCGCTGCCGAACGTGCTGGTGACGACGAACGCGTCAGTGGTGCCGGACTGGTTCGCGGTGCTCAGCCAGACGGCGGCGCTGACGTTCGGGTTGTCGGCGGGGTGCAGCGTGAACGTGGTGCCGCTGCGCAGGATGCTGCCGGTGACGGTGCCGAAGGCCCCGGTCTTGATCGGGTTCGAGCCCTGGGTCACGACCGGGTTGTCGGTGTTGATGTTCTTGACGTCGACCGAGAACCCGAACGGGTCGGTGTTGTCCACCCCGTTGTTGGTCAGCAGGTCGTTGAGGACCTTCGGGGAGTCCCAGCCGTCGTTGTTGCGGTCGCTGCCGTTGTGGTCCGAGATGAGGAACAGGCCGCCGCCGTTCTGCACGAACTTCATGATGGCGGTCTTCTCGGCGGCGCTGAGCTGGACGTTCGGCTCGGGCAGCACGAACTCGTCGAAGTTCGACAGGTCCAGCGCGCCGCTGCCGCCGTAGGTGATCGTGCCACCGGGGGCGAGCGTCTTCAGGCTGTACTGGCCGGTCTTCTGCAGCGCCACGCCCCAGGAGGAGATGGCGCCGGTCCAGTCGGTCTCGGACTGCGGCGAGGAGTTCTGCCCGAGCGGGTCGGGCATGCTCGTGCTGATGACCCAGTCGGCGTTTCCGGCCTGCTCGGCCTTCGAGTCGTCGAACAGGATCCGGTGGGTCGTCGCGGCCGGGGCCGCCGTACCGTGCGGGGACGCCGTGGCGACGCCCGGGGTGACGGCGGCGACGAGCACGGCCGTGAGCATGAGGGCGGCATTACGGCCGCGGGCATGCGAGGGAACACGCAGACGCATCGAGGTCTCCTGGCGGGGAGTTCAGCGAAGAAGAAAGGGACGAACGACAGCACTGACGCGCTGACCGCAACAATGACCGTAAATCCGCCCCTTGACCATCCAATTCACCGAAATGTCCACTAAGGGTCACGGTGTTCCGGGGCGTACCTCGAGAATATCGATCTCGAGGAGGTCGGCCAGGGCACGGAGGTCCGACACGCGGTGGCCGGTGCCGAGGGCCCAGTGGTGGGAGATGCCGGTGGCGCTCCAGGCGTCGGTCCACTCCCCCGGGTCACAGCCGAAGTCGACGCGCGACGTGGTGTTGCCGATCCTCAGGTGCGGCCCGTCGGCGACCTCGCCCTCGGACGCGACGAAGGAGAACTTCCCGTCGCGGCCCTGCCGGATGCCGAACGCGGTGACCGGCCCGTGCCGTACGTCGAACTCGACCGACACCCCGTAGCCGCGTTTGCCGTGGTAGACGCCCAGCCCGCGGAGCAGCGGACGCCCGGAGGCGATCGCCAGGTGCGCGGGCCCGTCGTGTCCCATCTCGACATGCCCCCGCAGGAAGTCGAGCGCCTGGAACTCGGTGAAGGACCCGCCCGCGCCGAGGCGGTCCATGATGAGCATGGCCAGCGAGGTGCGCAGCTCGTACTCTCCGGCGGCGGGCACGCCGCGCGCGGTCAGCAGCGACGCGCCGAGGATCATGCCGGCGCCGAGGCGCTCGTGGACCTCTCCGGCCAGGCCCCGGTGGTAGTAGGCGAGGCTGTCGAGCCCGAAGTCCTCGACGAGGTGGTCGAGCCCGGCCGCGACCCGCGCCGCCCAGGTGAAGTCGTCCTCGTCGACCGAGGGGTCCAGCTCGAAGACGTCCGCGGCCTCCTTCTTCTTGGCCGACGTCTCGGCGTCGGTGACCTTCTCGACGCGGACCCGCAGGTCGTCGAACTCCAGCACCTCCACGTGACCGCCGAGGTTGGCGGTGACGAGGGTCAGGTCCGCGGAGACGTCGAGCATGCCCGGGTACAGGTGGCCCATCAGCCCGTGGCGCCCGCGGCCGAGCGCGCCGCGTACGCCCGCCGCCCGCACCCAGCGGCCGATCCGCTCCCACGCCCGCTCGTCCTCCAGGTACCCCGACACGGACCGGAACGGGATGCCGCAGCGCAGGAAGGTGTTGGCCATCTCGGGCAGCGGACAGGCGCCGCAGTAGGCCAGCCACTCCCCCGTGCCGAACGTCTCGTGGTCCATCGTCTCGGTCGGCTGCAGGTTGATCAGCAGGACCGGGGCGCCGCTGCGCTGCGCGACCGGGACCAGCATGGTCGCGGTCATGTACGTCGTGAGGAAGCCGACGATGATGTCGCAGCCCGCCGCGCGCAGCGTCTCCGCCGCGGCGGCGCCCTCCTGGGCGTCGGAGACGAAGCCGGCGTCGACGACCTCGGCTCCGAGACCGCGCATCCGTTCCGAGACGCGCTCGGCGGAGCGCCTCAGCTTCGGAAGCAGGTCGGGGAACTGCGGCCAGTACGCTCCGAGGCCGCCGGCGACGAGCCCGACGCGTACCCGTGCGGTCATGCGATCCACTCCGTCCGGTCGGCGGCGGGCCCGCGGGTGCGGGCCCGCCGCCAGATGTCAGGCCGGGGCGCTGAAGTGCCAGCTGCCCGAGCCGATGGTGAACACGGCGGCGCCGTTCCGCATGCGTTCGAACCGCGCGCCGTTCTGGCCGACCGGAGCGGCGCTCCGGTCGGGTACCCGCACCTCGGCGGTGCTGTTGACGGGCACGTTCACGTCCAGCGTGAACCTCCCGCCGGACGTCGACCAGCTGCTGGTGACCTGGCCGTAGTCCGTCCTGTAGCTCGCCTTGGCCCAGCGCAGTCTCCCGCCGGGCTTCGGCTGGATGACGACACGCTGGTAGCCGGGCGCGGCGGGCGTGATGCCGGCGATGTTCTGGTACATCCAGTCGCCGACCGAGCCGAGCCCGTAGTGGTTGAAGGAGTTCATCCCGGGGTCGTTGAAGGTGCCGTCGGTCTTGATGCCGTCCCAGCGCTCCCAGATCGTGGTCGCGCCCTTGCCGATCTCATAGCCCCACGACGGGAACGTCGTCTGCCCGAGGATCTGGTAGGCGACGTCGTTGTGCCCGGTCCGCGTCAGCGTCGGCAGCAGCTCGCCGGTGCCGAGGAAGCCGGTGGTGAGGTGACCGCCGTGCGCCGCGATGTTGGCGACGAGTTTGTCGGCGGCGGGCGTGACCTGGGCGTCCGGCAGCAGATTGTCCGAGAGCGCGAGGACGTACGCGGTCTGGCTCCCGCCGCCGACCGTGGCGTCGGAACCGACGAACTTGGCGTCGAACGCGTCACGGATCTGGCCCCACAGCGTGCGGTACGACGCCGCGCCGGCGCTGTCGCCGATGGCATCGGCCATCTGCGCGAGCAGGTCCACCGAGTGTGCGAAGTACGCCGTGCCGATCAGGTCGAGCGGGGTGTCGTCGCCGACGTTGAGCCAGTCGCCGTACCCCTGCGCGGGCCGGATCAGCCCGGTGCTGTGCGCCTTCAGGTACTCGATCCACTTCTGCATCGACGGAGTAGCGGTCCCGCACGACCTGCAGGTCGCCGTACCGCTGCCAGAGCGTGAACGGGACGATCACGCCCGCGTCGCCCCAGCCCGCCGTGCCCGAACCGCCGATGACGGCCGGGGCGACGTCGGTGTACGCGCCGTCGGACGTCTGGGCGTCGGACAGGTCGGTGGTGAACTTGGCCAGGAACGAGTCGGCGTCCATGTTGAACGTCGACGTCGGCGCGAACGCCCCGATGTCACCGGTCCAGCCGAGCCGCTCGTCGCGCTGCGGGCAGTCGGTCGGGACGCTGAAGAAGTTGCCCTTCTGACCCCACACGATGTTGTGCTGGATCTGGTTGACCAGCGGGTCGGAGGTGTTCAGCGTGCCGGTCGCGCGGGGCGTCGGCGTGCGCGACGACGCCGGCGACGGCGTTCAGGCCGGGCGTGCCCGGGAAGCCGGTCAGCTCGACGTAGCGGTAGCCGCGGTAGGTGAAGCGCGGCTCGTACGTCTCGGTGCCGCCGCCCTTCAGCGTGTAGTGGTCGGTGTCGACGGCGCCGCGCAGGTTGGTCGTGTAGATCGTGCCGTCCGGGTTCAGCACCTCGGCGTTGCGCATGGTCACGGTGGTGCCGGCCGGTCCGGACACGGTCAGGCGGTTCCAGCCGACCATGTTCTGGCCGAGGTCGAAGACGAACGTCCCGGGCTTGGGCTCGGTGCCGCGCGACGGGCTTGATGACGGTGTCGACGCGCACCGGCGGGCCGGCCTGGGCGACGAGGTTCGGCTTCACGTCCGTGTTCACGGCGGCGGCCTGCCACGACGAGTCGTCGAAGCCGGTGCCGTCCCAGCCGGGCCGCTCACCCCGGGCGTCGTAGGTCTCGCCGTTGTAGATGTCGGAGGACAGCAGCGGGCTCGCCGCGGTCTTCCACGAGCCGTCGGTGCCGACCGTCTGCGTGGTGCCGTCGGTGTAGGCCACCTCGAGCTGGGCGAGGAACCACGGCTTCTGGCCGTAGACGTGCGTCCCGGCGAAGCCGATGTTGCCCGCGTACCAGCCGTCGCCGAGCAGCGCGCCGATCGCGTTGTCGCCCTGGTGCAGCATCGAGCCGACGTCGTAGGTCTGGTACTGGACGCGCTTGTTGTAGTCCGTCCAGCCGGGCGTGAAGTCGTCGTTCCCGACGCGCTGCGCCGTTGATGTGCGCCTCGTACAGGCCGAGCGCGGAGACGTACAGGCGCGCCGACGCGATCGGCTTGCCGACCTGGAACCCGTGGCGCAGGTACGGCACCGGCTGCGACGGCGCGGCGACGTCGCTGTTCCACGGCGCCGAACCGTACGCCGCGGCCTCCTTGGCGGCGGGCCAGGACGAGTCGTCGTAGCCGGGCTGCTCCCAGCCGGACGGCCCGCTCTGCGCGGCCTTGAACGAGGCGTCGGTGACGATGTCGAGGGGGTCCGCGCCGGACCGCTCGACGTGCAGCTTCCCGATCACCCCGGCCGGGCCCTCGGTCGTGTTGTCGGCCTGGATCGCGATGGTGTTCGCGCCCGTACGCAGCGCGGACGTGACGTCGGCGAGCCGCGACTGCTTCCAGGAGTCCGTGGTCCTCGGCGACGAGGTGATCTTCGTGCCGTTGACCCACAGCGTGAAGACGTCGTCCGCGGTGATCGTGAACTTCCCGCTGGTGATCGCGCCCGAGCCGAGGTCGACCGTACGGCGCAGGTAGCGGGTGGAGACCGGCTCGCTGGAGGCCGGGTCGCCCTCGGGGTACCAGATCCACTTCGCGCCGCTCAGGCTCGGGGCGCTGCCCTGGCCGCCGATCCACTTCGCGGACCAGTCCGGCGCCTTCAGGCCGGTCTCGAAGAAGTTCGTCGCGCTCCACGCCGAGGCGCGGCCGCCCGCGTCCCAGACGCGGACGCGCCAGTAGTAGCGGTGCGCGGAGCGCAGCGCGGGGCCGCCGTAGGTGACGTCGACGGACCGGGCGCTCCTGACCCGGCCGCTGTCCCACACGTCACCGGAGCCGCCGCGGCTCTTGGACACCCGCACCTGGTAAGCGGACTGGGACTGTCCCCGCGCGGAGGAGTCGAGACGCCAGCCGAGGCGCGGCTTGGCGGCGTCGATCCCGACGGGGTTCGTCTCTCGTTCGGTCGTGGCGGCGGACACGCGTACTGGTGAGGTGGCGGTCTGGGCGGAGGCGGGCGACAGCCCGGCGAACAGGAGGGTGAGGACGGTCAGGAGGATGAGGGCGGGCAGCGGTCGTCGGCGGGGTCTGGGCACCGATCGCATGGTCGTTCCCTTCTCGGGGCGCGCCCGGCGGGGTGGGCGGCCCGGCGCGGCGGCGCATGGCGGTGCGCCGTCACATGGCGGTGTTCAGCGGAGGAATGCGGCCGCCACCCCGGCGTCGACGGGGATGTGCAGCCCGGTGGTGTGGGTCAGGTCCCCGCCGGTGAGGGCGAAGACGGCGTTGGCGACGTGCTCGGGCAGCACCTCGCGCTTGAGGAGGGTCCGCTGGGCGTAGAACTCGCCGAGCTTCTCCTCGGGCACGCCGTACACGGCGGCGCGCTTGGCGCCCCACCCTCCGGCGAAGATGCCGGATCCGCGTACGACGCCGTCGGGGTTGATGCCGTTCACCCGGATGCCGTGGCCGCCGAGCTCGGCGGCGAGGAGGCGTACCTGGTGCGCCTGGTCGGCCTTTGCCGCGCCGTACGCGACGTTGTTCGGCCCGGCGAAAACGGCGTTCTTGGAGGAGATGTAGACGATGTCGCCGCCCATGGCCTGCTCGATCATGATGCGGGCGGCCTCGCGGGAGACCAGGAAGGATCCGCGCGCCATCACGTCGTGCTGGAGGTCCCAGTCGCCCGCGGTGGTCTCCAGCAGCGGCTTGGACACCGACAGCCCGGCGTTGTTCACGACCAGGTCGACGCCGCCGAACGCCAGCACGGCGCCACGGAGCGCGGCGGCGATCTGGTCCTCGTCGGTGACGTCGACGGTGACCGCGACGGCCGTGCCGAGCTCGCCGGCGACCTTCTCGGCGGCGGCGGTGTCACGGTCGGCGACGACGACGCAGGCGCCCTCGGCGGCGAGCCGGCGTGCGGTGGCGGCGCCGATGCCCGAGCCTCCGCCGGTCACGAACGCCACGCGCGTCGCGAGCGGCTTGGGCGCCGGCATGCGGCGGAGCTTGGCCTCCTCCAGCTCCCAGTACTCGATCCGGAACTTCTCCGACTCGGGGATCGGGGCGTAGGAGGAGAGCGCCTCGGCGCCGCGCATCACGTTGATGGCGTTCACGTAGAACTCGGTCGGCGACGCGCGCGGTCTGCGCGTCCTTGCCGAAGCCGAACATGCCGACGCCGGGCACCAGAACGATCGCCGGGTCGGCGCCGCGCATCGGCGGGCTGTCCTCCTCGGCGTACCGCTCGTAGTAGGCGCGGTAGTCCTCGCGGTACGCCTGGTGCAGCGCGCGTACGTCGTCGGGCGAGGCGTCCGGCGGCAGCACGAGCGGGCGGACCTTGGTGCGCAGGAAGTGGTCCGGGCAGGACGTGCCGAGCGCGGCCAGCCGCGGATGCTCGGCGCGCGCCAGGAAGTCGAGCACCTCGGGCGCGTCCGTGTAGTGGCCGATCTGCGGGCGGTCCGTCGAGGCCAGGCCGCGCAGCAGCGGGAACAGCGCGGCGGCGCGCGCGTGCCGCTCGCCCTCGGTGAGCGGGCGCGTGGACCACGGGCCCGAAGGGGTCCGTGCGGCCGTGCTCGGCGATGTACGCCTCGGCCGTGCGGATGATCTCCAGGGACCGTGCCTGGCACTCGTCGCTCGTCTCGCCCCAGGCGGTGATGCCGTGGCCGCCGAGGATGACGCCGATCGCCTGCGGGTTCTCCTCGCGTATCGCGGCGATGTCGAGGCCGAGCTGGAAGCCCGGACGCCGCCAGGGCACCCACACGACCCGGTCGCCGAAGACCCGCCGGGTCAGCTCCTCGCCGTCGGCGGCCGTCGCGATCGCGATGCCGGAGTCGGGGTGCAGGTGGTCGACGTGCCGGGCGTCGACCAGGCCGTGCATGGCCGTGTCGATCGACGGCGCCGCGCCGCCCTTGCCGAACAGGCAGTGGTCGAACGCCGCGACCATCTCGTCCTCGCGTTCGACGCCCGGGTAGACGCCGGTGAGGGCGCGCAGCCGGTCGAGGCGCAGCGCGGCGAGCCCGCCCGCGGTGAGGGTGCCGAGGTCGCCGCCGGATCCCTTGACCCACATCAGTTCGACGGGGCCGCCGGTGACAGGGTCGGTCTCGGTGCCCTTGGCGGAGGTGTTGCCGCCGGCGTAGTTGGTGTTGCGCGGGTCGGAGCCGAGCGCGCGCGAACGGTTCAGCAGGTCGTCGACGACGCTCATCAGGCTCCCCAGCCGGCCGCCTGGCCGTCCTTGCGCTCGTCACGGATCTTCTCGAAGTAGCCCGACCGCGCGTAGGCGGCCATGGGGTCCGGGTCCAGGCCGGTGTCCTCGCGCAGCTCGGCGAGCAGCGGGCGTACGTCGGTGTTGTAGGCGTCCATGAGCACGGCGTTCGCGCCGAGCACGTCACCGGCGTCCTGCGCGGCGCGCAGCGCGTCGGCGTCGACGAGCAGCGCCTTGGCCGTCGCCTCCTGGACGTTCATCACCGAGCGGATCTGGCCGGGGATCTTCGGCTCGATGTTGTGGCACTGGTCGAGCATGAACGCGACCTCGTCGGTGTACCCGCCGCCCTGGATCACCTCGTGCATGATCCGGAAGAGCTGGAACGGGTCGGCGGCGCCCACCATCAGGTCGTCGTCGGCGTAGAAGCGGGAGTTGAAGTCGAACCCGCCGAGGCTTGCCCTCGCGCAGCAGGAACGCCACGATGAACTCGATGTTGGTGCCCGGCGCGTGGTGGCCGGTGTCGATGACGACCTGCGCCTTCGGGCCGAGCTTGAGGCAGTGCGCGTACGAGGTGCCCCAGTCCGGCACGTCGGTCATGTAGAACGCCGGCTCGAACAGCTTGTACTCCAGCAGGAACCGCTGGTCGTCGCCGAGCCGCTCGTACACCGCGGCGAGGGCCTCGGCCAGCCGGTCCTGACGGCGGCGGATGTCGTCCTGGCCGGGGTAGTTCGTGCCGTCGGAGAACCACAGCTTCAGGTCGCGCGAGCCGGTGGCGTCCATGATGTCGACGCAGTCGAGCAGGTGACCGAGGGCCTTCTTGCGCGTGGCCGGGTCGGGGTTGGTGACGCTGCCCAGCATGTAGTCGTCGTCCTGGAAGACGTTGGAGTTGATCGTGCCGACGCCGACGCCCCGCTCACGTGCGTACGCGGCGAGAGCGGCGTAGTCGTCGACCCGGTCCCACGGGATGTGCAGCGCCACGGTCGGCGCGACGCCGGTGAACCGGTGCACCTGCGCGGCGTCGTCGATCTTCTCCTGCGGCGTGCGCGGGACGCCCTGCTGGGCGAACACCTTGAACCGGGTGCCGGAGTTGCCGAACGCCCACGAGGGCGTCTCGATGCGCTGCCGGCGAAGGGCGGCCTTGACCTGGCCTGTGTCCGTGCTCATGTGGGTCCCCGATCAGTCCAGATGGAACACTTCGGCGAGGGTCTGCGGATCCTCGTCGGGACGCCTGCCTTCGAGGTCCTCGAAGAACGGCGCCATCTCCGCCTGCCAGCGGGCGTTGACCTCGGTGGCCGCCATCGCCGCCTGAGCGGCCGCGAAGTCCTCGGTCTCCAGGTAGCCGACGAGCAGGCCGTCGTCGCGCAGGAAGAGCGAGTAGTTCTGCCAGCCCGCCGCGCGCAGCGCGTCCAGCATCTCCGGCCACACGGCTCGGTGCCGCTCGCGGTACTCCGCGATGCGGTCCTGGCGGACCTTCAGCAGGAAGCAGACACGCCGCACGCCGGGCTCCTTCGGAGAGCGGGGCCGCCGCGCGCGCGGCCCCGTCCGGGCTCAGAAGTGGAACTTGTCGATGTTCTTCTTGTCGAAGACCGTCGGCGGGCCGAGGATGACCTCGCCGTCCTTGCCGATCGTGTACTCGCCGAGCTGCCGGCCTTGAACTTCTCGCCCTCGGCGCCGGTGATCTGACCGGAGGCGAGCGCGGCGGCCGCGTACGAGGCGAGGTAGCCCGAGGTCGCCCGGGTTCCACAGCGCGAACTTCTCGACGGTGCCGTCCTTGACGTACTTGCGCATCTGGTTCGGCGTGCCCAGGCCGTTGAGACTCGACCTTGCCCTTGTACTTGGAGCCGGCGACGTACCGGGCGGCGGCCGCGATGCCGACGGTGGTCGGCGAGATGATGCCCTTGAGGTCCGGGTACGCCTGGAGCAGGCCCTGCGTCTGCTGGAACGACTTCTGGTCGTCGTCGTCGCCGTAGGCGACCTTGACGAGCTTGCATGTTCGTGTACTCCGGCTTCTTCAGCTCGGCCTTCATGAAGCTCGATCCAGGTGTTCTGGTTCGTGGCGTTCGGGGTCGCCGACAGGATCGCGATCTTGCCCTTGCCGCCGATCTGGTCGGCCAGATGACTTGACCTCGACTGCGCCCGATCTCCTCGGAGCTGGCCTGGTTGATGAAGACGTCCCGGCAGTCCTTGGCGGCGTCGGAGTCGTACGTCGACGACCTTGATGATCTTGCGGGTCATGGCCTGCTTGAGCGGCCCGCACACCGCGTTCGGGTCGTTGGCCGCGATCAGGATGGCGTCCTGGCGCTGCTGGATCAGCGTGTTGATGTAGCAGACCTGCGACGACGCGGTGGCGTCGGACGGGCCGACCTCCTTCGGTGCCGCCGTACTCCGTCGCCCGCGGCGATGCCCGCCTTGTCGACGATCGTCTCGTACGGGTTGTTGATCTGCTTCGGCAGGAACGCGATCTTCAGGTTCTTCTTGAGCGGCGCGTTCGGGTTGGCCTTGCCGGCGCTGGTCGCGGCGGCCTTGTCGTCACCGGACGAGGACTTCTTCGTCGTGCCGCCGCAGGCGGTGGCGCCGACGGCGAGCACGGCCGCGAGCGCTATGGCCGTCAGACGAGGTTTCACCATTTTGTATCCCTTTTTCGCTGGTCAGGACGAGACGCGATGATGACGGCGCGTCTCACGCACGAGGGCGATGACCCTCGGCGTGAGGACCGAGAGGATGAGCAGCAGCCCCGTGACGATCGACTGGATCTCGGTCGGCGACGTCACGGAGCATGAGCAGGTTCCGGAGCAGGCCGAGCAGCAGCACGCCGGCGACGACGCCGAGGAGCGTGCCCTTGCCGCCGTCGAAGTCGACGCCGCCGAGCAGCACGGAGGCGATGACGGCGAGTTCGAGGCCGAGCCCGTTGTCGGCGCGCGCGCTGCCGTACCGCAGCGTGCAGACCACGCCGGCGAACGCCGAGACCACGCCGGACACGACGAACAGCAGGAGCTTGATGCGCTTCACCCGGATCCCGGCGAAGTACGCGGCCTCCTCCTGCGCGCCGATCGCGAACAGCGCGCGGCCGAGGCCGGTGGAGTGCAGCACGACCGCGGTGATCAGCGCGAGCACGATGAACAGCGCGAACGGGTACGGGATCGGGGTGCCCGGCAGGTCCTTGATGGCCAGGTCGGTGTAGTTCTGCGGGAAGTCGGCCACCGCCTTGGTGCCCAGCACCACGAAGGCGAGGCCGCGGTAGAGGGCCAGCGTGCCGATCGTGACGGCGAGCGAGGGCAGCCCGAGCCGGGTGACGAGCAGCCCGTTGAGCAGGCCGGCCGCCGCGCCGACGACGATCAGCAGACGGGATGATCGTCTCGATCGCCCAGCCCTTGTCCCACAGCGCGCCGATCAGCGCGCTGCACAGGCCGAGCATGGAGGCGACGGACAGGTCGACCTCGCCGGCCACGACCAGCAGGGTCATCGGCAGCGCGATCAGCGCGATCTCGCTGAGGTCGTTGAGCGCGAAGGCGAGGTTGTCGCCGGTGGCGAAGTCCGGCGTGCCGGCCGCTCCGCCGGCGAAGACCACGACGAGCAGGGCGGTGACGATGACGTCCCAGCGGACGAACCGGGCAACGCGGCGCGGCGGGGCGCCGTCCGGCCGGAGCGCGGATGCCTTCGCGGGTGCCTCAGGCGCCATGACGGACGTTCCTCCTTCGCAGGGCGCGGGCCACGCGCAGGCTGAGCAGGCGGTCGACGCTGATGGCCAGGAGGAGCAGCGCGCCGGCGATGGCGTCCTGCCAGAACGAGTCGACCTTCAGCACGACCAGGGCGCTGCCGATCGTGGTGAGCAGCAGGGCGCCGAGCGCGGCGCCCTACACGCTGCCGATACCGCCGAAGATCGCGACCCCGCCGACCACGACGGCGGCGACGACCCTCAGCTCCCAGCCGTGCGCGGCGTCCGCGACGACCGTGCCGAACCGCGCGAGCCACAGCACGCCGGCCAGCCCGGCGAGCGCGCCGCTGACGACGTACGCGCCCAGCACCCGCTTGCGGATCGGGACGCCCGCCAGGCGCGCCGCCTCCGGGTTGGAGCCGATCGCGTAGAACTCCCGGCCCGACGGGTAGGAGCGCAGGTAGTGGCCGACCGCCAGCATCACGACGACCGCGATGAGCGGCAGGTACGGCACGCCGAGGACGCTGCCGTTGCCGAGGTCCAGCAGCGATCCGGGCACGTCCGCGGCGTTGATCTGCTGCCCGTGCGCCCAGTAGTAGTCGGCGCCCTGGATGACGTACAGCGTGCCGAGGGTGACCACGAGCGCCGGTACCTGGCCGAAGCTGACCAGTACGCCGTTGACCAGCCCGCAGGCCGCGCCGATCGCCATGCCGATGACGAGCACGAGCAGGACGTTCCGGTCGTGGCCGAGGACGAACTTGCCGGAGGCGAACGCCACGAGGCCGACGACCGAGCCGACCGACAGGTCGATGTTGCGGGTGACGACGACCATCGTCTGGCCGACGGCGAGCAGGGCCAGGATCGAGGCGTTGAGGAGGATGTCCTTGACGCCCTGCGACGACAGGAACGAGGAGTTCGCCGCCGTAGTCACCACCACGAGCACGATCAGCGCGGCGAGGATGCTCAGCTCACGGGCGCGCAGAACGGTGTCGACGAACCGCCGCCCATTGACGGTGACGGCGCTCATGCGGTGCCCCTTCGCGCTCGCTGCGCTCCCGCCGTTCGCGGGCACTTTGGCGCGCCGTCTTCCCTCGTCACTCTGGTCGCTGCGCTCCGGCGTTCCTCAGTCCAGACGACGCGCGCCCGCTCATGCGGCCTCCCCTTGGGTACGGCCGGTGGCGGCGGCCATCACGGTCTCCTCGGTGGCCTCGTCGCGCGGGATCTCGGCGGCGAGGCGGCCCTCGTGCATGACCAGCACCCGGTCGGCCATGCCCAGCACCTCGGGCAGGTCGGAGGAGATCATCAGGACCGCGAGGCCGTCGGCGGCCAGCTCCGACAGCAGCCGGTGCACCTCGGCCTTGGTGCCGACGTCGATGCCGCGCGTCGGCTCGTCGACGATCAGCACGGACGGCTCGGTCGAGAGCCACTTGGCGAGCACCACCTTCTGCTGGTTGCCGCCGGACAGGACGCCGACGGCGTCGCTGAGGCGCGCGTACTTCAGCTGGAGGCGGATCGCCCAGTCGGCGGCGCGGTCGCGTTCGGCCCTGCGCGACACGACCGGCCCCCGGCGCAGCGAGCGCAGCCCGGTGAGGCCGACGTTGCGTTCGATCGAGACGTCCATGACCAGGCCCTGCTGGCGCCGGTCCTCCGGGACCAGGGCGATGCCGGCCGCCATGGCGGCGGTGGGGCTCGCGCCGGCCAGCCGCTTCCCGCCGACCTCGACGCCTCCCGCGTCGTAGCGGTCGACGCCGAAGACGGCGCGCGCCACCTCGCTGCGGCCCGCGCCGACCAGCCCGGCGAGCGCCACGATCTCCCCGGCGCGCACCTCGAAGGACACGTCGGTGAAGACGCCCTCCCGGGTCAGCCGGTGGACCTTCAGCACGGGCTCGCCGGGCGTGGTGTCCTGCTTGGGGTAGAGGGTTCCGAGCTCGCGGCCGACCATCCGCTGGACGAGGTCGTCCGGGGTGAGGCCGGCGAGGTCCTCGGTGGCGATGAGCCGCCCGTCCCGCAGGGTGGTGACCCGCTCGCACAGGTCGAAGATCTCCTCGAGCCGGTGGGAGATGAACAGGAGCGCGCAGCCCTGGTCGCGCAGCGTACGCGCGACCGTGAACAGCCGCGCGACCTCGTTGCCGGACAGCGCCGCCGTCGGCTCGTCCATGATGAGCACGCGCGCGTCGCGGGAGAGCGCCTTGGCGATCTCGACGATCTGCTGGTCGGCGATGGAGAGCCCGCGCGCGGGGCGGTCCGGGTCGAGGCGTACGCCGAGGCGTTCGAAGAGCGCGGCGGTCTCGGTGCGCAGGACCCGCCGGTCGATGCGGCCGAAGCGGGCGCGGGGCTGGCGGCCCATGAAGATGTTCTCCGCGACCGACAGGTCGGGGAAGAGCGTCGGCTCCTGGTAGATGACGGCGATGCCGGACTGCTGCGCGTCGCCGGGCCCGTGGAACTCGTGCGGCGCGCCGTCGAGCAGGACCTCGCCCTCGTCGGGGCGGTGGACGCCCGCGAGGATCTTCACGAGCGTGGACTTGCCCGCGCCGTTCTCGCCGGCCAGCGCGTGGATCTCCCCGGCACGCAGGTCCAGTGACACGCCCTGCAGCGCCCTCACCGCGCCGAACGCCATACTGACGCCGGCCAGTGCGAGAGTGGGAGGCGACTCACCCATACGTCCTCCGGGAGACGTGAACGGAGTAAAAACGTTTTAACTCGATTGACCCGGGACGCTAGGTCGGGGAGCCGGGCACGTCAAGGGGTTCTTTCGTCCGATTTTGGTCTGAAGCGCCCTGACCATGGATTTCCTCGCTCAGATCGCGAGGAGCCCGGCGCCGCCGTCACGGCGGCCCGGTTGACACGTTTTAATTCGATCGTCACAGTGAACGCGATCGACCGCGCAGAAGGGCACCGGCACAGCGATGGTCACGGTGGGCATCAAGGAGGTCGCGCAGCGCGCGGGGGTGTCCCCCGGCACGGTCTCGAACGTGCTGAACCGCCCCGAGCGCGTCGCCGCGCCCACGCGCGCCCGCGTCGAGGAGGCCATCCGCGACCTCGGCTTCGTCCGCAACGGGTCCGCCTCGACGCTGCGGGCCGGGCAGAGCCGCGCGGTCGGGCTGGTCGTGCTCGACGTCGGCAACCCGTTCTTCGTCGAGGTCGCGCGCGGCGTCGAGGACGTCGTCAGCGACCGCGACCACGCGGTCATCCTGTGCAACTCCGGTGAGTCGCCGGAGAAGGAGTCCCGCAACCTGCGGGTCCTGGCCGAGCAGCGCGTACGCGGCGTGCTCATCACCCCGGCCGACGAGGACACCTCGCGGCTCCTGCGGCTGCGCGACCGCGGTGTCGCCGTGGTGCTCGTCGACCACCCCGCGGCGGGCGACCTGTGCTCGGTCGCGGTCGACGACGTCTCCGGCGGCGACCTGGCCGTGTCCCATCTCCTCGCGCGCGGCGCGGAGCGGCTCGCGTACGTGACCGGACCGCCCGGCATCCGCCAGTGCGCCGACCGCCGTACGGGCGCGCACCGGGCGCTCGCCGCCGCGGGCCGCCCGGCGACGGACCTCCGCGACGTGATCGCGCCGGAGATGAACGCCCACGGCGGGCGCCAGGCCGCCGCCGAGCTGCTGAGCGGCGACCTGCCCGACGCGGTGTTCTGCGCCAACGACCTGCTCGCGCTCGGCGTGCTGCGCGCCCTGCTCCAGGCGGGCCTGCGCGTCCCCGACGACGTCGCGCTGATCGGCTACGACGACATCGAGTTCTCCTCGGCGGCGGCGGTGCCGCTCAGCTCCATCCGCCAGCCGACGTACCAGCTCGGCAAGATCGCCACTGAGCTGCTGCTCGACGAGTGCGACGACCCCGGCGGCCACGCGCACCAGCAGATCATGTTCCAGCCCGAGCTGGTCGTCCGCGAGTCGAGCCGCTGATGGCCCGCACGTACGCCGCCGTCGACCTCGGCGCCTCCAGCGGCCGGGTCATCACCGCCCGCGTCGGCGAGGACGAACTCACCCTGCGCGAGGCGCACCGCTTCGCCAACCGTCCCGTACGCGTCGCGGGCACGCTGCACTGGGACGTCCTCCGGCTGTACCGCGAGATCCTCGACGGCCTGCGCGCCGCCGGCGACGTCTCGTCGGCCGGCATCGACTCCTGGGCCGTCGACTACGGGCTGCTCGACTCCTCCGGCGCACTGATCGCCAACCCCGTCCACTACCGCGACGCGCGTACGGACGGCGTGATGGACCGCGTGGTCGCCGACGTCGGCGCGGACACCCTGTACGACGTGTCGGGGCTCCAGTTCCTGCCCTTCAACACCGTCTACCAGCTGCTCGCGGGGCCGCTGCCCGAGCACGCGCGCACGCTGCTGATGATCCCGGACCTGCTGGCGTACTGGCTGACCGGCTCGCCCGGGGCGGAGATCACGAACGCCTCCACGACGGGCCTGTACGACGTGCGGTCGGGCGAGTGGGCGCGGCCGCTGATCTCGCGGCTCGGGCTCCCACCGGAGATCTTCCCGCCGCTGCGGCGCCCGGGTGACGCCATCGGCACGCTGACCCCGGACGTCGCCGGCGAGATCGGGCGGACCCTGCCGATCGTCGCGGTCGGGTCGCACGACACCGCCTCGGCCGTCCTGGCCGTGCCGGCCGAGGACGACCGCTTCGGGTACGTCTCCTGCGGCACTTGGTCCCTCGCCGGCGTCGAGCTGGACTCACCGGTGCTGACCGCCGAGAGCCGCGCGGCCGGGTTCACGAACGAAGTGGGCGTCGGCGGCACCATCCGTTACCTGCGCAACGTCATGGGACTGTGGCTCCTGCAGGAGTCGCTGCGCACGTGGGGCGACGAGGCGTCCCTGCCGGGCCTGCTGGCCTCGGCGGCGGAGGCACCGGCGTTCGCGGCGCTCGTCGACCCCGGCGACCAGGTGTTCCTGCCCCCGGGCGACATGCCGGGCCGCATCGCGGCGTACTGCACGCGCACCGGCCAGCGCCCGCCGCGGGGCCGCGCGGAGACCGTGCGCTGCGTCCTGGAGAGCCTCGCGCTCGGCCACCGCGCCGCCATCCGCGACGCCTCGCGGCTGTCGGGCCGGCAGGTCGAGGTCGTGCACATCGTCGGCGGCGGCGTGCGCAACGCGCTGCTGTGCCAGCTGACCGCCGACGCCTGCGGCCTCCCCGTCGTGGCGGGCCCGGTCGAGGCGACGGCCATCGGCAACGCCCTGGTCCAGGCCCGGGCCGACGGCCTGAACACCGGCCTGCGCTCCCTGGTACGCCGCACCCAGGACCTCATCGTCTACCACCCGCGCGGAAACGACACCGCCTGGGACGACGCCGCTCGCCGCGTCGGCCTCACATAGCCCTTCTTGGAGGACTCTGAGATTTCGCGGCTAACTTCCGGACCGTCGAACCATTCGGAGTGCCCGGAGGCTGAAACGTGCCGGAAGCCGTGGACTATCTCATCATCGGAGCCGGCCCGGCCGGCCTCCAGCTCGGATATTTTCTTCATCGAGCCGGCCGCGACTATGTGATTCTCGAGGCGGGCGACGCGCCGGGCACGTTCTATCGCACCTTTCCGCGCCATCGGCAGATGATTTCCATCAACAAGCCGCACACCGGGTGGGACGATCCCGAGCTCGACCTGCGGATGGACTGGAACTCCCTGCTCAGCGACGACCCGGATCTCCTGTTCACCCGGTACACCGAACGCTATTTCCCGCACGCGGACGACTACGTGCGTTACCTCGGCGACTTCGCGGCTGCGCACGGCCTGAACGTCGAGTTCGGCGCGCGCGCCGCCGCCGTGAGAAAGGACGGGGAAGGGTTCACGGTGACCTGCGGCGACGGCCACGTGCACCGCGGCCGCCGTGTCATCGTCGCGACCGGGTTCGGCGCGCCGTACCTCCCGGAGATTCCCGGCATCGAGCTGGCCGAGCCGTACACGGACGTCTCCGTCGACCCGGACGACTTCACCGACGAGCGCGTGCTCATCATCGGCAAGGGCAACTCGGCGTTCGAGACGGCGGACAACCTCACCGAGAAGGCCGCCGTCATTCACCTGGTCGGGCCGAGCGGGCTCAAGTTCGCCTGGAAGACGCACTTCATCGGCCATCTCCGCGCGGTGAACAACAATTTCCTCGACACCTACCAGCTCAAGACCCAGAACATGGTCCTCGACGGCACGATCCGCAAGATCGAGCGTCGCGGCGAGCAGTTCGTGATGACGCTGCACTACGCGCGCCGCGACAAGGTCGTCGAGTTCGCCTATGACCGGGTCATCGCCTGTACGGGATTCCGGCTCGACACCTCGATCTTCACCGATGAGTGCCGGCCGGAACTCACGATCAACGACCGTTTCCCGGCGCTGACCGCCGAATGGGAGTCGGTCAACGTGCCGGGCCTGTATTTCGCCGGGACGCTCACGCAGGTACGCGACTTCAAGAAGTACACGAGCGCCTTCATCCACGGGTTCCGCTACGGGATCCGCGCGCTGTGGCACATGTTCGAGGGCAAGTACGAAGGCGTCGAATGGCCGTACCGGAACCTGTCCGCGAAGGCCGACGAGATGGCCGACGCGGTGCTGGCGCGCATCAACCGCACGTCGGCGCTCTGGCAGCAGTACGGCTTCCTGTGCGACCTGGTCACGGTCGAGCCGGACGGCACCGCGCGCCTCTACGAGGAGATGCCCCTCGACTACGTGCGGGACAGCGGCCGGACCGGGCACTGTTTCACCGTCTCGCTGGAGTACGGCCGGGGCCACGACTCGCTCGACCCGTTCGACATCGAGGCCGGCCGTGCCTGGGAGGCCGACGCGAGCCTCGACGACCGGTACCTGCATCCGGTGGTCCGGTACCACCGGCGCGGCGAGATGCTCGCCGAGCTCCGGCTGCCGGAGGACGTCTGCAACGACTGGTCCGACGAGACGGAGTACCGCCTGCCGCTGCGGGACTTCTTCGCGTCCAAGCTCGTGGAGGCCTGACCGTGGACCCGGTGAACGTTCGCGAGTTCGAGGCCGTCGCCCGCGAGCGCCTCGACCCCGTCCACTACGACTACTTCGCCGGCGGCGCCCAGGACGAGATCACGGTGCGCGCGAACGAGTCCGCCTTCGGGCGTCTCGCGATCGTGCCGAGGATCCTGCGCGGCGCGCGGCCGCCCACCTTGGACGTCACCCTGCTCGGCGCGAAGGCGTCGATGCCCATCGTGATGGCACCCACCGCCTTCCACCGCCTCGCCCACCCGGACGCCGAGCGCGCCACGGCACGCGCGGCCGCGACCGCCGGCACGATCATGATCGCGGCGATGCTGTCGACGGTGGCGATCGAGGAGATCGCGGCCGAGGCCCGCAAGGCCGCGCCGGACCCGGCCCTGTGGTTCCAGCTCTACCTACAGCCCGACCTCGGCTTCACCGAGGCGGTCGTCCGGCGCGCGGAGGCGGCGGGCTGCCGGGCGCTGGTGCTCACCGCCGACTCGCCCGCGCTGGGCCGCCACGAGCGCAACGACCGGAACGACTTCCACGACCTGCCGCCGGGGATCCGGTGCGAGAACCTGCGCGAGCTGCGCGGCGGCGAGCCGGGCAGCGTACGCCAGGTCGTGCTCTCCCCGGAGATCACGTGGCGCCACGTCGAGTGGCTGCGCGAGATCACCGCGCTGCCGATCGTCATCAAGGGCGCGCTGCACCCGGAGGACGCGCGCCTCGCGGTCGAGAACGGCGTGGACGCCCTCATGGTCTCCAACCACGGAGGCCGCCAGCTCGACACGACGCCCGCGACGATCGACCAGCTCCCGTACGTCGCCGAGGCGGCCGGCGGGCAGGTGCCGGTGCTGCTCGACGGTGGCGTACGGCGCGGCACCGACGTGGTGAAGGCGCTCGCCCTGGGCGCGGACGCGGTCGCGGTCGGCCGTCCGATCCTGTGGGGCCTGGCCGCCGACGGCGAGGCCGGCGTCACGAAGGTGCTGGAGATGCTGCGCCGGGAGACCGCGCACACGCTCACCCTCTGCGGCTGCGACGCGCCCGCCGCGGTGACGCGCGATCTCGTACGGGAGGTCCGGTGCTCCTGACCCTCGCCGTCGCCGCCGTGGTGGTGGTGAGCCTGCCGTACTGGCTGCCCCGGCTGGTCGTGGCCCTGCGAATGTGGATCTTCGCCCGGATCAACGGCGACGAGGGCGTACCGATCCCCGGGCCGTCCGTCGGCATCGAGCACTTCACCCGGATCTACGCCGACCCGGCGGCCGACGGCCGCAGCCGGGGCGCGCGGCTGTCCGACCTGTTCTGGTACTGGCTGGCGCCCGGGTCCGAGGTGCACCAGGAGCATCTGGAGCCGGGCGAGCGGTACGACGACGTGGCCCGCACCACCAGGCGGATCCTGGCCCGTCCCAGGCGGGACGCCGAGGCGCTCGCGGCGGCCTGCGTGGCGCGTACGCTCGACGCCACCCGGCCCGGCCTCGTGCGCCTGCGCGACCTGATGATGCCGATCTGGGCGGAGTTCTACTACGAGCTGGTCTTCCAGCGGCCGTGCCCGCCGGAGGCCCGCGACCTCATCGTCGGCAACGCCGACGACGTCGTCACGGCCCTCAAGTGCTGCGGGCTGCGGCACATGGACCGCCGCGCACGGCTGACCACCCACCTGCGGGACCACGTGGACGAGATCCCGCACCCGCTGCCCGCGTCGCTGTCCCGCGAAGAGCAGGTGTTCTACCTTCAGGGCGCCTTCTTCAACACGGCCGTCGTGCAGATGTCGGAGGCGATGGCGCACCTGCTCATGGCCGTCGCCCAGCACCCGGGCGTACAGGACCGCCTGGCGGGCGACCCCGGCGACGACGCGTACCTGGACCGGGTGATCAACGAGAGCCTGCGCCGCTATCCGCTGTTCGGCATCGCGCACCGCATCACGTCGAAGGACGTCACGGTGGACGAGCGGACGACGCTCCCGGCGGGTTCGGTGCTGTGCTTCGACTACCCCGCCTTCCACACGGCCGGGCACGAGGACCCGGGCCGCTTCGATCCGGAGCGCTGGCACACGCCGGCGGCGCGCGAGGCCGGCCACATCCCGTTCGGCGTCACCGCCAACCGTGCCTGCCCGGCGCGGGGCGTGGCACCGCCGACGATGCGGGTGGTCGCGCGGGAGACGCTGCGCCGGTTCGCCCTGTACTCCTCGGCCGCGCACACCCGGTCCATGCCGAACCGCGGGCCGTGCCTGCTCGTCGCCCGCGCCGATGACCGTGACGTACGGCTACGGCTACGGCTACGGCTGCGGCTCGCGCTGCTCCGTCCGCGCGACCGCTGGGAGGACGTCTGGCGCAGCCTCGTCCAGCTCGGCCTCGGTACCTACATGGTGTGGGACGCCCGGCGCCGCCGGCCGGCCACCCGCTACTTCGCGGAGGCGACGCGATGAGACGCTACGGGTTCCCGCTGGGGTCACTGCTGGTGGTGGCCGGGGTCCTCATGCACGTGCCCGACTACCTGATGGCCCGCGACGAGCACTTCATGATGGCCGGCATGGCGATGAGCGGCCTCATGACCACCGGCATGGTGCTGATCGCCGCCGGGCTGGCCGTCGCCATGTGGGGCCTGCTGCCGGACCGTGCCGAACGCGCGGCGAGGGCGCGCCGCGTCCCCGCGACGCGCCGGTACGCGGCCCTGGACCGGGCCGAGCTGAGCCCGGCCCACCGCGTCCTGGCGCTCGTGCTGTTCGTCGGCCTGGTCATCGACACGATGAAGCCGGCGTCGCTGGGGTTCGTCGCGCCGGGCATGGTCGCCGAGTACGGCCTGCGGCGCTCGGAGATCGCGACGCTGCCGTTCGTGGCCATCACCGGCACCGTGATCGGCTCGCTGCTGTGGGGCTACGTCGCCGATCTCTTCGGCCGCCGCTCGACGATCCTGTTCTCCGCGCTGATGTACGTCGCCACCTCGATCTGCGGCTTCATGCCGTCCTTCGACTGGAACCTGGTGATGTGCTTCCTCATGGGCACCGCCGCCGGCGGCATGCTGCCCATCGTCTACTCGCTGATGACCGAATCGATCCCGGCACGGCAGCGCGGCTGGCTGCTGGTGCTGCAGAGCGGCCTGGCCGCCGCGTTCGGCTACATCATCGCGAGCGGCGCGACGTCGCTGCTGGTCCCGCACCTGAGCTGGCGTGTGCTGTGGCTGCTGGGCGCGCCGACCGGGGTGCTGCTCGTGGTGCTCACCCGGTGGATCCCCGAGTCGCCGCGCTACCTGCTCGCCTGCGGGCGGGACGACGAGGCGGCCCAGGTCATGAGCAGGTACGGCGTGCGCGCCGTGCCCGAGGAGGAGACCGTCGCGCCCGCGCCGCTCCCCGCGCGGTCGCTGCTGCCGCGCACCGCGGGCATCCTCGTGTACGGGCTCGGCTGGGGCATCGTGAACTGGGGCTTCATCACGTTCCTGCCGGTGTTCCTGCAGTCGGCGGGCGCGGGCACGCCCGCGAGCGACCTGTTGCTCCTGGCCTCGCTTTTCGCGCTGCCGGCCACCGCGGTCGCCGCCGTGGCGTACGCGCGCTGGAGCAGCCGGCGGGCGATGCTCGCGTACGCGGCCGTGACGGTCGTCGTGCTGCTGCTGTTCGGCGTGCTCGACCCGAAGAGGCACCGACCGCGGCCCGCTGCTCGTCGCCCTGGTCAGCGTCCTGCTGTCCGGGACGGCCGGCATGATCGCGATGCTCGCCCCGTACGCCGCCGAGGTCTACCCGACCACGCTGCGCGCCACCGGCAGCGGCGCCGCCGCGGCGTCGAGCAAGGTCGGCGGCATGCTCGGGCCGCTGCTGCTGACCACGGCGCCGCGCATCGGGACGCTCGCGTTCGTCTCCGCCGTGCCGGTCGCCGCCGGGGCGTACGCCCTGTGGCGCACCGGCGTCGAGACCGCCGGCCGTCCGCTCGTCGAGACCGTCATCGAACAGGAAGGCTGAGCGCATGGACCTCGACCAGGAGGAGTTCGCCGAGGCGCGGCTCCGGCGGCCGAACAACGCGCCGCACGACCGGTTCCTGGACTCCTACCGCGCCCGCATGGGCTACAAGACCGAGCCGCTGCACCCGCCCGCCATCCACGGCGTGGAGGGGGCCGTCGACATCCACTGCCACGCGCACGAGGGCCAGCAGGACGCCCTCGCCATCGCGAAGCTGGCCTCGGCCGCCGGCATGAACGGGCTCCTGTACAAGAGCGTGAAGGGCATGAACCGGCCTGACGCCCGCGGTCCCGCCGCCGTCGTCGACGAGATCGCGCGGGACCTGGCGGCGTGGGGCGAGGAGACCGGCATCGCGCCCGTACGGGTCTGGTCGGGCTGGATCGCGACCGACACCAGGGGCCTGTCGCCGGTGGAGGCGGCGCGCAAGAACCTGGACGAGGGCGTGTCCGCGGTCTGGATGCCGGTCTTCCGCAGCGCCAACACGCTGAGCAAGGTCGGCGGGCCGCCGATCTGGTGGGGCGGCAGCACCGACCCCGCCGAGTGGAGCGAGCCGCTGTCCTGGGAGCAGGCCCTCAAGGTCGGCACCTACACGCTCGACGAGCACGGACGGCTCAAGCCGGAGTACAAGGAGATCTTCCGGATGGTCGCCGACGCGGACGTGATGGTGTCGTTCGCGCACGGCACCCACGAGGAGATCTACGCGATGGCCGAGGAGGTACGGGACCTCGGCATCACGAAGGCCGTGATCGACCACCCGTTCAGCCCCTTCATCGACCTGTCGCTGGAGCAGATGCGAGAGCTCGCCTCCGCCGGTGTGTTCCTGAACTTCACCTACGACGAGATCTCGCCGCTGCTCGGCGTGAACCCCGCGGACATGTGCCGCACCATCCGGGCCCTCGGCACCGATCACGTGACCCTGTCCAGCGACGCCGGAGAGCCGCTGTTCCCGCACACGGTCGAGGCGCTGCGCCTGCTGCTGGCGCACATGCGGGCGTTCGGCCTGACCGAGGAGGAGGTGCATCAGGCCGGCTCGGTCAACCCGGGGAGGCTGCTCGGCGTGCGGTGAATTCGCCGATCAACATGCGATGCTTGCTCCGTGGTGACCGAGTTGTCAGACCCACCGCGCCGGGTGCTCATCGTCGAGGACGACATCGAGATCGCCGGGATGCTGAAGGAACTGCTCACCGAAGAGGGCTACCGGGTCGAGACGGCCGAGGACGGCCAGCGCGGCCTGCATCTCGCGCTGACCCGCGCGTACGACGTCCTCGTCATCGACCGGGTGCTGCCCGCGATCGACGGCCTCGACCTCATCGGACGGATACGGGACCAGGGGATCGCGACGCCCGTGCTCGTGCTCACCGCGCTCGGCACGGTCGCCGACCGGGTCGCGGGGCTCGACTCCGGGGCCGAGGACTACGTCGTCAAGCCGTTCGAGATCGACGAGCTGCTGGCCCGGATACGCGCGCTGCACCGCAGGCACCGGGACGCCGGGCGCACGCTGCCGCTCGGCGCCGCCGAGATCGACCTGGTACGGCGGCAGGTGCGGCTGCCCGGCGGCGGCGAGGTCGAGCTGTCGAACCGCGAGTTCGAGCTGCTGCGGGCGCTCGCCAGCCGCCCGCGCACCGTCTACTCCCGCCGTGACCTGCAGCGGATGGTCTTCCAGGACGCGGCGACCGGCTCCATCGTCGACACCTACGTCCACTACCTTCGCCGCAAGCTCGGCCGCGGGGCCGTGCGCACGGTCCGGGGGTTCGGCTACCGGCTGGGAGAGCTGTGAGCGGGCCACGGGAGTCCGACGCCCGGTCGCTGGCCGTCGCCAGATGGCTGCTGACCGCGCAGCTCGCCGGCGCGATCACCGGTGTGGTGCTGTTCGTGGGGGCGCTGATGTTCGGCACGACGACGGCGGGCCAGCGGCACGACGCCGAGCGCGACCTGGGCTTCGCCGTCGCCCACAGCAGCGTCGAGAATCCGCCGCCGTGCGAGTGGCTGTTCGCCCAGGACGCCGGCTCGCTCCGCCGTACGCCGAGCGCGCCGGCCGACCTCCCGGTCCTCGCGAGCATGCGGCGCGTGGCGACCGGAGGCGGAACGCTGGTCGAACGCCGCCGGATCCACGGCATCGACTACCTGATCAGCACCGGCCACCGTGGCGGCACCGTCGTCCAGGCCGCCATGGACCTGCGGTACCAGGGACAGGAACGCCACCGGCTCTACCTCGCGCTCACCGTCGCCGAGATCGCCGGGCTGATCGCCGCCCTGGTCACCGGCCAGGTGCTGGCCCGGCGCGCCATCGCACCGCTGGAGGAGGCGCTGCGCCGCCAGCGCAGGTTCGTCGCCGACGCCGGCCACGAGCTGCGCACGCCGCTGACCCGGCTGCACACCCGCGCCCAGCTGCTCGCCCGCCGGGCACCGGACGCCGACCTCGGCAAGGACCTGCGTGCCATCGTCGCCGACTCACGGCAGTTCGGCGAGGTGATCGACGACCTGCTGATGTCCGCGCAACTGAGCCGCACACCGGAACGCCGCGTCCTCGTCGACCTCGCGGCCGTGGCGGAGTCGGTCGCCGCCGCCGAGACCGCCCGCGCCGAGGCACGCTCCATCGCCCTCAAGGTGAGCCGCGGACCCGGCCAGTACCGCGTCCTGGGCATCCCGGCGGCCCTGCGCCGGGTCGTGGACGCCCTGGTCGACAACGCCCTGGACCACACGCGGCCGGGCGGCCACATCGAGCTGACCCTCGACCGTACGGGCAAGCGGCACGAGGTGGTGCTGACCGTACGCGACGACGGCGTCGGCTTCTCCCCGGACGAGGAACAACTGATCTTCGAACGCTTCAAGCACGGCAACACCGGCGAGGGCCGCCGTTTCGGCCTGGGCCTGGCCCTGGTACGCGAGGTCGTCGGCAGCCACGGCGGCCGGGTGACCGCCGCAGGCTCACCGGGCGGCGGCGCGGCCTTCACCGTCCACCTGCCCCCGGCGTCGAACGCCTGAGTCAGAGAATCCTCTCGCCCCCGGGCAGCACGAGCACCTGACCCGCCAGCGAGTCGTCGGTGATGAGGGTGACGACGGCCTCGGCGACCGTCTCCGGCGGGATCAGCGGCGGCAGTCCCTCCCGCTGCTCCGGCGACATCGCGGCGAGCTCGTCCTTGGCCCGGTCGAGCCCGATCCAGGCGGGCACGACACAGTTGACCCGTACACCTCTCGTCCCGCCCATCGCGGTGGTGAACCTGATCAGCCCCGCCTTGGCGGCACCGTACTCCGGCGAGGCGTACGGCCCGTCGTCCCGTCCGGCGCTCGACGCGATGTTGACGACCGCTCCGCCGCTCATGGTCTCCAGGAACCGCTGCGTCAGCCGCATCGGGGCACGCAGGTTGAGGTCGAGGACGGCCCCCCACTCCTCCGGCGACGCCTCGGGGAACCTCCGCCCGGCCGTCCCCCATCCACCGGCGTTGTTGACGAGGATGTGCGGCCCGCCGCCGAGCTCGGCCGCCGCGACGGCGATCGCCTCGACGTCCCGCTCGGCGCGGACGTCGGCCCGTACGGCGACGGCGGCGCCGGCGAGATCCGCGACGTCCCGCGCGCGTTCGAGGTCGACGTCGGCGACCACGACACGTGCCCCCAGGCCGGCCAGCGTCAGCGCGATCACTCGCCCGGTCCCCGCCGCCGCGCCCGTCACGACGGCGATCTTCCCGTTGATGTCCATCAGTGAAGCATCCCGCCCCACGCCCCCTCGAAGGTAGATCTTTTCGCCCTTCTGGGCACTTTAGTGACTTTTTACCGTTTTCGACCTCTTTGGGGCGTTAGTGTGCCGGAATGCGCTTTGCCCCCCTTGGCGCGGTACTGGTCGCGCTCGCTCTCGCATCCGGCTCCCCCGCCGCTCAGGCGATCACCCATGGCACCGACGACGGGGTGATCCACCCGTCGGTGGGCGCCCTGCTCGGCGGCCAGGCCTACAACGACGGCACCTGGACGTACTGCACCGGGACGCTCGTCTCACCCAAGGTCCTCGTCACCGCCGCGCACTGCGGTCAGCCGAAGCAGAAGACGGCGATGGTGTCGTTCTCCAGCCGCTACCGGCTCGGCGACAGCGTGTACGTCGGGCGCTACGTGCCCGATCCGAAGTACACCGACAAGTCCGACGGCCATGACATCGCGGTCGTGGTGTTCGACACGGCGATCCCGAACGTCAAGCCCGCCCGGCTTCCCACCGCCGGGCTGCTCGACGCGATGGCCGCCAACGGCAGCCTGGCCAAGACGTCGTTCACGCCCGTCGGGTTCGGAGCGGTGGCGCCCGTGACCGGGACGCACAACAAGACGTTCCGTTACACCGACACGCGCCGTAAGGCCGCCATGGCGTACCGGAGCCTGACCCCCACCTGGCTGGAGCTGGCGGAGGACCCCGCCCTGGGCAACGGCGGCACCTGTTACGGCGACTCGGGCGGCCCGAACTTCCTCGGCGGCTCCGACGTGCTCGCGGCCACGACGATCAGCGGGGACGACGACGCCTGCAAGGCCGCCAACTCCGACTACCGGCTCGACACCCCCGTCGCCCGCGCGTTCCTCGGGCGCTTCGTCACCCTTCCCTGAGCATCTCCGGGAGCAGGGCGGGCGGGAAGCCCTGCCAGGCGACCGGGCGCATGAAACGCCGCGCGGCGCGGAAGCCCACGCTCGTGGTCGACGGCGCGCTGGTGGCGGGCCACGGGCCGCCGTGGACCGTGCCCCAGCCGATGGACACGCCCGTCGGCCAGCCGTTGTAGATCAGGCGCCCCGCGCGGCGGCGCAGGGACGGCAGCAGGTCGCGCACCCACGCGGCGTCCTCGTCGTCCGCGTGCACCGACGCGGTCAGCGAGCCCGGCATGGCCGCCGCCAGGTCCCGCGCGTCATCGGGGCCGTCGCAGGCCACGACGATGCCGGCCGGGCCGAAGATCTCCTCGAACAGCAGTGGGTTCGCCAGGACCGTACGCGCGTCCGTGGACAGCACCGTGGCGCTGGCCCACGCGCCCGGCTTGTCCGTACGGGGCGGGCTGCCCTCGACTCCGGCGACGGACAGCGCGTCGTCCACGCCGCGGCGTACGCCGTCGCGGAAGCGCTCGGTCAGCAGCGGCAGCGGCTCGCCGCCTTCCAGGGCCGTACGGGCGAGGCTCGCGGCGCGCTCGGCGGACGCGCGGTCCGGCAGGATGAGCAGGCCCGGCTTGGTGCACAGCTGCCCGGCGCTCGCGGTCAGCGTGCCGGCCCAGCCCTCGGCGACGGACTCCACGCGCTCGCGCGCGGCGCCCGGGGCCACGAACACGGGGTTGACGCTGCCCATCTCGGCGAAGACGGGGATGGGCTCCGGGCGGGCCGCGGCCGCCGCGACGAGCGCGCTGCCGCCGCCGAACCCGCCGGTGAAGCCCACGGCGGTGATCGCGGGGTGGCGTACGAGGGCCTCGCCGATGGCGTTCCCGCCGCCCGCGACCACGGTCGCCCAGCGCGGGTCGGCGCCCGCCTCGGCCACCGCGCGGTCGACGATCTCGGTGAGGAGTACGCCCAGGCGCGGCTGGGCCGGGTGCGCCTTGATGACGACGGGACAGCCGGCGGCCAGCGCCGCGGCGGTGTCGACGCCGAGCACACCGAACGCGAACGGGAAGTTGCTCGCGGCGAACACCGCGACCGGGCCCAGCGGGTACAGGACGCTGCGCTGGTCGGCCTGCGGGGGTACGCGCCCGGGCTCGGCGAGGTCGATCTCGGGCTCCCGCAGCCGTGCGGTGCCGGTCAGGTCGCCGAACGCACGCAGCTGGAAGGCGGCCCGGTCGACCTCGCCGTCGAGCCGGGCGTGGCTCAGCCCGGTCTCCTCCTCGGCGACGCGGACCAGCTCTGCCCGCGCCCCGGTCAGGGCGCCGGCGAGCGCGCGCAGCAGCGGCGCCATGTCCGGCAGGTCCGACGCGGCGAAGGCGCGCCCGGCGTCGGCGCAGGCCCGGTCGACCTCTTCCGCCGTCGTGGCCTTCACCTCGCCGCGTGCCGTGCCGTCGCGAGGGTCGACGCTGGTCAGGGTCTCGGTGGCCGCCGACTGGTCGGACATCGTGGTACCTCCGGGTGGGCCGTTGCGGGGACACTGTCGCGCCCGGTCCGATCTTTTCACCCACCTGCCGCCCGCAGTGCACGATCATGGCGATGTTGCGCTTCCGCGTCGTGGCGGCCGACACAGGCGCCGAACGCCTGATCTGGCTCGCCGCCATGCTCAGGGCGCGGTGAACGTGCAGGGCAGGCGCTTGTAGCCGTTGATGAAGCCGGACAGCAGCCGGTCGGGCTCGCCGGCGGCGCTGATGTCGGGCAGGCGGGTGTACAGCTCGCGGAGCATCACGGTGATCTCACGCCGGGCGAGGTTGGCGCCGAGACAGAAGTGGGCGCCGGGGCCGCCGAAGCCGACGTGGGGGTTGCGTTCGCGGGTGATGTCGAAGACGTCCGGGTTCTCGAACACCGACGCGTCACGGTTGGCCGAGTTGTAGAACAGCAGGACCTTGTCGCCGGCCTTGTAGGTGTGCCCGTTCATCTCGTGGTCGCGGGTCAGGTTACGGCGCATGAAGATGACCGGCGTGGCATAACGGACGATCTCCTCGACGGCGCCGCCGACACGACCCTCGAAGTCCTCCAGCAGCAGCCGCCGCTGCTCGGGGAAGTCGGTGAACAGCTTCAACGCGTGGCTGAGAGCGGTGCGCGTCGTCTCGTTCCCGGCGACGACGAGCAGCAGGAAGAACGACCCGAGCTCGCGGGTCGTGAGCCGTTCACCGTCGACGTTGGCATTGACCAGCGCCGAGGTGAGGTCGTCGGTGGGGTTCTTGATCCGTTCCCGCCCGAGCCCGGCGGCGAGCCGGTGCAGGTCGTGCGCCGACCGGATGATCTTCAGCAGCGCGCGGCCCATCGTGAGCCGGCCGAGGTTGCCGGGGGTGACGCCGGTGTACTCGGCGTCGGAGTTGCCGAGGATCACGTTGGTGTGGGCGATGACCCGCGCGTAGTCGCGTTCGGGGATGCCGAGCATGTCGCAGATGACCTCGACGGGCAGGCGCACGGCGACCTGCTGCACGAAGTCGCCGGGTCCGGTCTCGATCAGCCCGTCGACGATCCGCGCGGCACGCCGGCGGATGTCGTCCTCGGTCTTGGCCAGCATCTTCGGCGTGAACGCGCGGGACACGATCCGCCGGATCTTGGCGTGCCGCGGGTCGTCCATGTTGATGAGCGAGCCGAAGTAGCGTGACATGTAGCTCGGCATGTCCTGGATGGTCGTGGCGCTCGGCTCGCTGCTGAACACATCCGGATGCCGGCTGGCCTCGCTGACGTCCGCGTGCCGGACCAGCGCCCAGTACCCCTCCCCGGCGCTCACGAACGGCACGGAGAGCTCGCGGTGGAACGTGGGGTTCGGTTGTCGGCGAAGCACCTCGAAGGCCGCCATCCGCTCGTCGAGCGGGCGTCCCCAGAACTCCAGCGCGGACAGGTCGATGTCCTCAAGGGCCAGTACCGGCATGCTGCAACCGCCTCCCGGAGATCACCCCCATGCTGATGTAAGCGATCAGTTACCGTCAAGGCCGGGAGGGGAGGATCACACTGCGCCGGGCATCGCCTCTAAGGGGCGGTGAACGTACAGGGCAGCCGTTTGTAGCCGTTGATGAAGTTGGACAGCAGCCGGTCCGGCTCGCCGGCCGCGCTTATGTCCGGCAGACGAGTGAACAGCTCGCGGAGCATGACGCTGATCTCGCGGCGGGCGAGGTTGGCGCCGAGACAGAAATGGGCGCCCGGTCCGCCGAAGCCGACGTGGGGGTTGCGTTCGCGGGTGATGTCGAACGCGTCCGGGTTCTCGAACACCGACGCGTCACGGTTGGCCGAGTTGTAGAACAGCAGGACCTTGTCGCCGGCCTTGTAGGTGTGGCCGTTCATCTCGTGGTCGCGGGTCAGGTTGCGGCGCATGAAGATGACCGGCGTGGAGTAGCGGACGATCTCGTCGACCGCGCCGCCCATGCGGCCCTCAAGGTCCTCCAGCAGCAGCCGCCGCTGGTCGGGGAAGTCGGTGAACAGCTTCAGCGCGTGGCTGATGGCGGTGCGCGTCGTCTCGTTGCCCGCGACGACGAGCAGCAGGAAGAACGACCCGAGCTCACCGGGTGTGAGCCGCTCGCCGTCGACGTTGGCGTTCACCAACGCCGACGTCAGGTCGTCGGTGGGGTTCTTGATCCGCTCACGCCCGAGCCCGGCGGCGAGCCGGTGCAGGTCGCGCGCCGACCAAATGATCGTGAACAGAGCGCGCGCCAGGTTGAGCCGGCTGAGCCGGCCCGGCTTGAGGCCGGTGTACTCCGGGTCGGAGCCGCCGAGGATGACATTGGTACGGGAGATGACGCGGGCGTACTCGCGTTCGGGGATCCCGAGCATGTCGCAGATGACCTCGGTCGGGAGCCGCAGCGCGACCTTCTCCACGAAGTCGCCGGGCCCGCTCTCGATCAGCCCGTCGACGATCCGCGCGGCCCGCCGCCGGATGTCGTCCTCGGTCTTGGCCAGCATCCTCGGCGTGAACGCCCGCGACACGATCCGCCGGATCTTGGCATGCCGCGGGTCGTCCATGTCGACGAGCGAGTTGAAGTAACGGGCCATGTAGCCGGGGTAGTCCTGGAGGCTGGCGGCGCGCGGCTCGCTGCTGAACACCTCTGGGTTCCGGCTGACCTCGGTGATGTCGGCGTGGCGTACGACCGCCCAGAAACCGCCGCTCCTGGGGAAGAACGGCACGGGCACCTCACGGTGGAACGTCGGGCCCGGCTGGTCGCGCAGGACCGCGAAGGCGGCGTTCCGCTCGTCGAGCGGCCGTGCCCAGAAATCCAGCACGGACAGGTCGATGTCCTCCAGTGCCGGAATCGACTCGGTCGTCATGCCTCGATCGCCTCCCAGGAATCACGCCACATCCTGAGGGGACGAACGATCACCGTCAAGGTCGGGGGATCACCACGAGCCGCCCGGCCGCCGGCTACCGCGCGAACAGCTGTGACTCGTCGCGGAACGCCTTGAACTCCAGCGCGTTGCCCGCCGGGTCGCGCAGGAACATCGTCCACTGCTCGCCCGGTTCGCCGGCGAACCGCAGGTACGGGTCGATGACGAACTCGGTGCCCGCGGCGCGCAGGCGGTCCGCGAGGGCGTGGAACTCCTCCGGGGACAGTACGAGGCCGAAGTGCGGGACCGGGACGTCGCGGCCGTCGACCGGGTTGCTCTGCCCGCCGTTCGCGGACGGCGACACCCGGTGCGTGACCACCTGGTGCCCGTAGAAGTTCCAGTCGACCCAGGCGTTGGACGAGCGTCCCTCCGGCAGGCCGAGCACTCCGCCGTAGAACGTACGGGCGCGGCTGAGGTCGTCCACCGGGATCGCGAGGTGGAATCCGGGTCGTACGGTCATCACGGCTCCTTCACCAGCGGGGACGCCTCACCCTGGTGCATCGGTGCCGTGATGTCGAGCCGACCGGCCGCCGACGTGCCGCCGGTGTCCGGAAGCTACCGTGTGGTGCCATGAGCATGGACGACATCATCGGAAACTGCCGGATCATGGCGATTCTTCGCGGTCTGCCGGTGCACGAAACGGTCGAGTTGGCGAGCAAGGCCTGGGATCTGGGGATCCGCCTGGTCGAGGTCCCCGTGCAGACGCCGGACGCCGTGCCGTCGCTGCGCGCCGCGGTCGCGGCCGGGCTGGAGCGCGGGCACGGAGTCGGGGCGGGCACCGTGACAACGGTCGAGCAGGTACGCGAGGTCGCGGACAGCGGCGCGGTGTTCACCGTGGCCCCGGGCTTCGACCCGGCCGTCGCGGCGGCCTCGGCGGCGGCCGGGCTCCCGCACCTGCCGGGAGTCGCCACGCCGACGGAGGTGCAGATGGCCCTGCGGCACGGCCTGACGTGGCTGAAGGCGTTCCCGGCGAGCGTGCTCGGCACGGGGTGGTTCGGCGCGATGCGCGGGCCGTTCCCGCAGCTCAAGCTCGTCGCGACCGGCGGAATGGACGCACACACCGCCCGCGCGTACCTGGACGCGGGCGCGCGGGTGGTGGCGGTCGGTTCGGCGCTGTCGGATCCGGAGCAGGTCGAGCTGCTCGCCGAGCTCAGCTGACGGGTACGGCGGCGCGCGCGGCGGCCGTGAGGTCCGCCACTCCGCCCGGGGGGACCATGGACAGGTTGTAGAGCGCGATGTCGGACGCGCCGGCCTCCATGACCGTACGGACGTCGGCGGCGAAGCGCTCGCCCGTACGGCCGGGCGCCCAGTTCATCGAGGCGAGCAGGCGTTTGTCGCCCGCGAGGGCGGCGAGGCCGCGGAAGCGTTCGGTGAGGGCGTCGCCGCTGAGAGGGCCGCAGCCGACACCGACGGCGCCGGCGGACTCGAACGCGGCCGGGCCCGCGCCCTGAAGCGCGGCCATCTCCGGGTCCTCGAAGACCAGCGGGCGTACGAGGGTGCCGCGCGCGGCCTCGACGGCGGCGTCCACGACGCGCTTCGCGCCGCGTACGCGAATGTCGCACAGGGCCGCCACGCCGTCCTGGGCGAGGGCACGCCGCCGCAGGTCACCGGCGTCGTGGCCGAGCTCGCCGATCAGCCGTACGCACGCGGGGCAGAAGCACTGCCCGGCCAGCGCACGCGCGGTGCCGGTCAGCGGCGCCAGCTCCAGCGAGATGACGTACGAGGGGTCCCAGGCGGTGTACAGCGCGGACTCCAGCTCGATCACGTCCGGGCGGAACCGCTCGCAGACGTCCGCGGTGATCGCCGCGGCGTACTCCACGACCTCAGGGTTGCTCGGGCACAGCCCGTGGATGCTCGGCGCGCCGTCGAGGGTGCGGGCGGCGAGATCCGGATGGGCGGCCACCACGGGGTCGTCGTGCAGCATGACCGTCCACGCGTGGAACGCCAGGCCGTGCCGCCCCGCCTCCTCGCGCAGCTCGGCCAGCGCCGCGATCTCCTCCTCGCCCGCGATCGTCAGCGGGCGCAGCCGGCCGTACGGGCCGGACGGCTGGAAGTAGGTGATCCCCGGCGGCGAGTGGCGTACGACGCCGTGCCGGGCGAACCACCGGCGGGCCGGGTGGTAGCGGACCGCGACCGCGATGGCACCCGCCCCGACCCGCGCCGCGAGCTCGCACAGCGGGCCGGGCCCGGTGAGCACGGCGTCCTCGGGGTAGCAGAAGACCTGAACGGTCACGCGACACTCCTCATGCTCGTCGTCATGTGATCATCCAGGATCCCGTCAATCGCCGAGCTTCGCGACGCTCAGGAGGATCACGGAGTCCTCGATCGCCTCGACGCCGTGCTTGGCCGCCGGGATGATGATCAGGTCGCCGGAGCGCCCCTCCCACGCGTCGTCGCCCGCGACGAGCCGGATCCGGCCCCGCAGGACGAACAGGGTCGCCTCGCCGGGGTTGTTGTGTTCCGACATCGTGCGGCCGGCCTGGAGCGCGGTGAGGGTCTGCCTCAGCACGCACTCGTGACCGCCGAAGACGGTGGCTGAGCTGCGGCCCGTGGAGTCCGACGCGGCCCGGCTCGTGTGCTCGCGCGCCAGGGCGTCCAGCGACATCTTCTGCATGCGGACCAGTCTGTCAGCTTCCCCGCCGTCCGTGACGGCTCTGTCGCAGCCCGTCGAGGAGCAGGGCGACGTAGTGCTCGCCGACCGCACGCGCGTCGAGCGGGCCGTCCGGGTGCCACCAGGTGCTCAGCTGGTGCACCGCGCCGAAGAAGAAGCTGACCGCCAGGTCGGCCGGGACGTCCGTACGGAAGGTGCCGGCGGCCTGCCCCTCCTCCACGAGCGCGCGGAACCGCTCGTGGTAGCGACGGCGCTCGGCGCGTACGGCCCGGCGTTTCTCCTCCGACAGCAGGTGCATCGAACGGAAGAAGACGGTCAGCTCGTCGAGATGCTCGGCGCTCGTGTCGATCACGTCGAGGGCCACCGCGCGCAGCCGCTCCTCCGGTGCGCCCGCGCCGGCGGCCAGCTCCTGGAGGCGTTCGGTCTGGAGCGCGAGCAGGCGATGGTAGATCTCATAGAGGAGGTCGTCCTTGGCCGCGAAGTGGTGGTACATCGCCCCCTTCGTGACACCCGCGGCGTGCACGACCTCCGACACGGACGTGCCCTCGTACCCCTGCTCGGCGAACAGACGCGTCGCCACCGCCAGCAGCCGCCCCCGGGTGTCCACGGTCTCAGCGGCTCCGGTACGGCGCCAGCTCACGCCGGGCGATGGAACGTTTGTGCACCTCATCGGGCCCGTCGGCCAGGTGCAGCGTACGCATGCCGGCCCACAGCTCGGCCAGCGGATGATCCTGCGACACTCCCCCGCCACCGTGCGCCTGGATCGCCCGGTCGATGACCCAGCTCGCCATGTCCGGCACCGCCGCCTTGATCGCCGAAACCTCGACCCGCGCGCCCTTGTTGCCGACGGTGTCCATCAGCCAAGCGGTCTTGAGCACGAGCAGCCGCGCCTGCTCGATCCTTATCCGCGACTCGGCGATCCACTCCTGCACGACGCCTTGGTCGGCGATCGGAACCCCGAACGCCACCCGCGAGGTGGCACGCGCGCACATGAGCTCAAGGGCCCGCTCGGCCATACCGATGGCCCGCATGCAGTGATGAATACGCCCAGGCCCGAGCCGCTCCTGCGCGATGCGGAAGCCTTCGCCTTCGCCGAGCAGGATGTTCTTCGCCGGAACGCGCACGCCGTCGAAGGCCACCTCGGCATGCCCGCCGTGCGTACCGTCGTCGTACCCGAACACGGTCAACCCGCGCTCCACGGTGACCCCGGGAGTGTCCTTCGGCACAAGAATCATGCTCTGCCGCCGGTAAGCGGGCCCGTCGGGGTCGGTAACACCCATCACGATGAAAATCTCGCAGTCGGGGCTCAAGGCGCCGGAGGACCACCATTTACGCCCGTTGAGGACGTAGTCGTCCCCGTCCTTCTCGATACTGAGGGCGATGTTGGAGGCGTCAGAGGAGGCGACCTCAGGTTCGGTCATACAGAACGCCGACCGAATGGCCCCGTCGAGCAACGGATCCAACCACCGCTCCCGCTGCTCCGGCGTCCCGAACATGGCCAGAATCTCCATGTTGCCCGTGTCAGGCGCGGCACAGTTGAGCGCGACCGGAGCGATCTTCGGCGACCGCCCGGTGATCTCCGCGAGCGGCGCGTACTGGAGATTCGTGAGCCCGGCACCGTAGGAGTGGTGTTCCCCACGAGCGAGGAACAGATTCCAGAGCCCCCGCTCCCTGGCCGCGACTTTCAGGTCCTTGACGACCGCCGGCGTCGCCCAACGATCATCACGCTCAGCGGCCTGCGCCGCGTAGACCGGCTCAGCCGGGATGACGTGACTCTCCATGAACTCGAGCAGTCGGTCACGGTAATCGGTCGTGATCTTGTCATAGGCGAAGTCCATTGCCGTCTCCTTCGCTGGGGCGTACGTACCGACCGGTCGGTATGTCCGTTCGAAAGTAGATAGTCCTGGCGTCATACGTCAATGCACGACGCGAACCCGGCCTCCCCCCGAGCCCTCACCGGGCGCACGGGGGCCGCCCTGTTCACGACCGTCCACCGGAGGGACGAGACGAGGCCCACCACTCCGGCAGACACGGAGCCGACGACCTCGTTCCAGGACGATGACCGGCGGTTTCGCAACGCCCCAAGCGACTCTGTCCAGCGATCCGCCGGCCGGACAGGACGCCACAGACAACGCCCCCCAGCCGCCGTACGTCACGCCGAGGCGAGGAGAAACCGATATTCCGCGAGCACTCCAGCGCCAGTCGCCGCCACGACGATTCTGAGGCGAACCACGAACCCCATCCGCCACTTGACGCCCTCCCACACCCCATGCCTCCCGCAACCGAACAGCCCACGCCCCCGCGACCCTGCGGCTTACTGCCCAGCAGCCCACGACCCGCGCCCCAGCGCCCCAGCAGCTCAGCGGCTCAGTGGCTCAGCGGCTCAGGGCCCGGCCGGGGGCCCGGGGGCCCGGGGCCGGGGGCCCGGGGCCTGGCGGCCATGCTGATACTCAGAGCGCCGCTGACCACGTCTGAACCCACTCGAACATTTCAGGCCGCGTCCAGACCTCCGGCCTTGGCCCCTGACGACGCCGGAGCCGCCCCAGCCATTCCACAGACCCACCGCCCAGGCTCGGCCCCGGCTCGACCCCGGCCCCGACCAACCCGACCGTTAGCCGACCACTCGCCCCGGCCCCCCACCCTCAGGCGAGGACCCAAAGCCGGGAACCGCGCCGAGCGCCCGGCGGACCCCGCTGGAACGGCCGTAGAGATCTTCCGTCCCCGCCGCAAGTCGCGTGCCAGACCTGGCCCTCCCATTCCTGTCATTGTTAAGGTGATTAACAATCACCGGTGGCGGGCGTTCGTCGAAGAGGCCGGCCGAGGCATGGGAGGTACGGTTGGCTATGGTCAGATCGCCGTTTTTCGTCCTGGCGGTCAGCGCGGTGGTCGTCGCCGCAGCCGCACCGTCTGACGTGGCAGGGGCCGCGCCGCCGCCGACACCGCGTTCGTCCGTTGCCGTCGCCGGGCCCGGGACGTCGGATCTGAACTCCGGTTGGAAGATCCAGTCGTCGGCCGCCGCTGGCGGGTCCGGCGCTCAGATCTCCGCTCCGTCGTACGCGGCGGAGGGCTGGTTGCCGATCAGTCGGCCCGAGACTCTCATGGCCGGGTTGATCGAGAACGGCCGCTACCCGAACGTCTTCTACTCCGACCGGCTGAAGAGCGTGCCGACCAGCCAGTTCGACGTCAACTGGTGGTATCGCGACCAGCTTGACGTCCATCCGCGCGCCGGCGGCCGTACGTTCCTGATCATGAACGGCGTGCTGGGTACCGCGGACCTGTGGGTCAACGGGACCAAGGTCGCCGACCGGGCGCAGCTCCAGGGCGCGTACTCGCGGTTCGAATATGACATCACGCCGTACGTCCACGCCGGGACGAACGCGGTCGCGCTCGACGTCGCCAAGAACGACCCCAAGACGTACCTGACCGACAGCCAGCTCGACTGGAACCCGGCCTCGCCCGACAAGGGCACCGGCCTGCGGTTCGCGCCGCAGATCGCCCAGGCCGGTCCCGTGTCGCTGCGGAACCTCCATGTCGGGCAGGCCAACGCCAAGGACATGAGCCGTTCCGACCTGACGCTCAAGGCCGACCTGCGCAACGACACCGCCTCGCCGCAGACGGCGGTGCTGGACGAGACGGTGAGCCACGACGCGACGCGTGTCGCCGTGTCGTCGAAGGTGACGATCCCGGCCCGGTCGACGCGTACGGTCACGCTGACGCCCGCCGACGATCCATCGCTGCGGCTGCGGCACCCGGCCGTCTGGTGGCCGTACCAGCTCGGCGGCCAGCCGATGTACCACCTCGCGGCGAACGTACGGGTCGGCGGCCACACGTCCGACTCGTCGTCGACGGACTTCGGCGTCCGTACGGTGACCTCGTACCTCACGCCGGTCAAGGCGGGCACACACGGGGCGCACGGCTACCGGAAGTTCCTGATCAACGGCGTGCCGCTGGTGATCCGCGGCGGCGGATGGTCGCCGGACATGTTCATGCGTTACTCGCCGTCGAACATCCATGACCAGCTGGCGTACATCAAGAACCTCGGCCTGAACACGCTGCGCTTCGAGGGCAACCTGCCGCCGGACGACATGTTCGCCCAGATGGACCGGGCGGGCGTACTCGCGATGCCGGGGTGGCAGTGCTGTGATCGCTGGGAGGATCCGCTGTCGAAGTGGCCGACCGCGCTTCAGGCGAACGCCGCGAACCAGGCGTCCCGCGTCGCGTCGTGGCTGCGCGACCACCCGAGCGTGTTCACGTACTTCCAGGGCAGCGACGAGGCACCCGAGGCCGCCAAGGAGGACATCTACCTGAAGGCGTTCGCGGCGGCCGGCTGGCAGACACCGCAGGTGGCGTCCGCCGAGTACAAGGCGTCGCCGCGCCTGGGCCCGTCGGGCGGCAAGGAGGGCCCGTACAACTACGTCCCGCCGTCGTACTGGTGGGCGAACGGCCCGGAGACCGTCGACAAGAACGACGCCTCGCTGACCAACGCGGGCAGCGCCTGGGGGTACGACACGGAGACGAGCGCCGGCAACACCGTACCGACCCAGGACTCCCTGAACCGCTTCCTGACACCCGCCGAGCAGGGCCAGATCTGGGACCTGAGCACGACGAAGGGGCCGGGCACCGGGCCCGACCTGTTCCACGTGTACTCCAAGTACGCGGACTACACGAAGACCGCGCGGATGGGCCAGTACAACACCCCGCTGTGGAAACGGTACGGGCCATGGTCCGACATGACGTCGTACCAGAAGATCGCGCAGATGGGCGGGTACGAGGTGACCCGCGCGCAGTTCGAGTCCTACCTCGGCCACTCCGCGGACACCGCGAACCCGAGTACGGGCGTCATCTACTGGATGGCGAACAAGGCCTGGCCGTCCCTGCACTGGAACCTGTACAACTACGACCTCGACCAGCCCGGCGTGTACTTCGGCGCGCTGAAGGCCGGGGAGCCGGTGCACATCATGTACGACTACGCCGACGGATCGGTGAAGGCCGCCAACCTGACCCGTTCCCCCCAGAACGGCCTGTCGGCGACGGCACGGGTGATCGACCTGAACGGCTCGGTCCGGTCCACCGCCCACAAACCGGTCAGCCTCGGAAGCCAGGACGTACGGACGGTACTCCAGCCGTCCGTACCGGCGGGAACCTCCCGTACGTACTTCCTGGAGCTGACCCTGACGAGGGACGGTAAAACGGTCAGCCGCAACGTGTACTGGCTGTCCACCGCGAAGGACTCGGTGGACTGGTCCAAGACCCTGGGCTCGGGCAGCGGCGCCGTCTTCCAGCCGGACGGCTACGCGGACCTGACGGGCCTGCAGAAACTACCGACCGCGACAGTCCAGGCGTCGGCGTCGACACACCGCTCCGGCGCCGACTCGGTGACGACGGTGACCATCCGCAACACGAGCCGAACCCCGGTCCCGACGGTCTTCACGAGAGCCGACGTACGCCGAGGCACGGCCGACGGCCACCGCCAGGGCGGCGACGACCAGGTGCTGCCGGTGACGTGGAACGACAACGACGTGACCCTGTGGCCGGGCCAGAGCCAGACACTGACGGTGAGATACCGAACGTCAGACCTCCACGGCGCCCAGCCCGTCGTCACCCTGACCGGCCGCAACATCCCAGACCAGACGATCGCCGCCCACTGATCGACCGTTCACCGCCCGTCCGGGCACGGCCCTCGCAGTCGGGGTCCGCGCCCGGACGCCGCGAGCGCCCGGACCAACGCTCACCGATCCTGCCGCGACCGCACGGTCCCGGGCGCCGTTCCCGCACGGCGCGACGCATCTCGCCCGACCCGGCTCGCTCGAATCAACACCCCACATGCCCACGCCCACGACATGCGGCCAGACACACGTCAACGTGGCGACGTCCCGTTCCGGATCCGCCCCCGCAGGGACTCCGGCGGCGGCGCGTCTCAGCCCAGGTGCTCGGCGAGCGTCTCGCTGATGTCGCCCAGCCGCCGTACCTGCTCCGCGTCGAGCGCGTCGAACAGCGACCGGCGTACGGCCTGGACGTGACCGGGCGCGGCGTCGGCGACCGCTTTGAACCCTTCGTCGGTCAGTACGGCGATCTGGCCACGCCGGTCGGTCGGGCAGTCCTCGCGGCGAACCCAGCCGCGTTCCTCCAGCCGAGAGACGGCGTGGGAGAGACGGCTCGCCGACACGCGTCCCGCCTCGGCGAGCACCGTCATACGGAGGGCGCGGCCCGGCGCCTCGGAGAGCCGTACGAGCACCTCGTAGTAGGTGTGCGGCATGCCGGAATCGCGGCGTAGCTGGGCGTCGACCGCGTCGAGCAGCAGCCGATGGGCATTGAGGTACGCACGCCAGGTGCGCTGCTCCTCGGCGTCGAGCCATCTCTTCTCGGTCACGGATACAAGTCTAGCTACGTAGTTGAGATTTCAAGTAACAATATCGTGGCGAAATAGCGCTTTAATGCCGATATTGACTCCTCGATGAATTCGCTTTCGGCTGGTTATCCACAGGGGGTTGGGGGGTCTGGTGGCGGGGGTTGGGCGGGCTTCATGATGGCGGTGAGGCGAGGGGATGGTGGGTGCTGAGCAGGCGATTCACCGATCCATGCCGCTATGAAAGGAGTCGTTGAATGCACGGAGGATTGCCCTTCATCGGGTTCAGCACCATTGTCTACGGCGGCGTCGGTCTCGCCGTTCTCACCGGAAAGGCGATCAAAAGGTGCCTGCGGAACAAATGACACTCACCGTGATCGTGCCCGCCCACAACGAGGAACACGGCCTCCCCGCCACCCTGGAGGCGCTCCTCCGGCAGACGACCCCACCCGAGGAGATCATCGTGGTCGACGACGGTTCAGCCGACCGTACGGGCGAGGTCGCGGCAGCGTACGGCGCGACCGTGCTGACTCCCCCGAGCAACCTCGGCAGCAAGGCCAAAGCACAGAACCACGCGCTGCCGCACTGCACGACCGACCTGGTCCTGGCGGTGGACGCCGACACCGTCCTGGCCCCGGACTACATCGAGAAGATCAAACCGGCCTTCGACGACCCGGCCGTCGTCGTGGCGGCCGGAAACGTCCAGACGAGGTTCACCCGCACCGCCTGGGAACGCGGCCGCTCCATCGAATACCTCTTCGGCTTCCACTGGAATCGCCCGATCCAGAACCACGCGAACAGCCCAGTCGTCTGCTCCGGCTGCTGCTCGGCCTTCCGCCGAGAACCATTGACGGAGTTCGGCGGCTTCCCCGAGCGCACCATCGTCGAGGACATGGATTTCACCTGGTCGATGCAGATAGCGGGCCGCAAAGCGCTGTACGTCGGCGAAGCCGTCGCCTGGGCAGCAGACCCGGAAAGCCTGACCTACTTACGCAAACAAGTCTGGCGCTGGATGGCCGGCTTCTTCCAGAACGTCCGCCTCCACCTGGGCAAACTCATCACCCGAAAACCCATGCTCGCCGTCTGGATCGTCCTGGCCCTGATCGAAATCGTCACCGCCCCCGTGTGGTGGGCCACCCCGATCCTGCTGACCGCCGGCCTCCACAAACCGATCACCACGGCTTTGACCGTCTGGTTGATCCCCGAACTCCTGTTCACCGTCCCCCCACTCCTCTACGCCGCCCACCGCCGAAAACTCCCGATGCTCAAGGTGCTGGCCAACATCCCCTTCGTCTACCTGACGAAGGCCGTCAACATCTACTACGCCTGGAAGGGCATGATCGTCGAACTGATCCTCGTCCCCCTCCACCTCTCCCAGGGCCTGGTCATCTACGAGAAGGGCCGCGCCTCGTAACCCAAGCCGCCCACCGCCCTCCCACGCCCAGGGCCAGGTCCCGCCGAACTCCGCCAACCGTCCCGACGACGTCGCGCCCCTCAACGTGCGCCGAACACCCGCCCACCTACTGCTCAGCACCGGACCCCGGACGCCCAGCCGAAAGGGCACCCGCACTCTCGGCGATCACCCTCAATGTCCGAAGGCCACTTCGAACACGCGTCGCCGGTGCCCGGACGTGCGATGCCCAGACGCCCGGTGCCCAGTCACTCGGACGTACGGCGCTCGGACGCCCAGTGCCCAGTCACTCGGACATACGGCGCTCGGACGTCTGGTGCCCGGACGTGCGATGCCCCAGACGCCCGGCGCCCAGTCGCTCGGACGTACGACGTCCGGCGCCGGGTCGCTCTCACGCTCGGCGCTCGGCGCTCGGCGCTCGGCGCTCGGCGCTCGGCGCTCGGCGCTCGGCGCTCGGCGCTCGGCGCTCGGCGCTCGGCGCTCGGCGCTCGGCGCTCGGCGCTCGGCGCTCGGCGCTCGGCGCTCGGCGCTCGGCGACACAGCATGCCCCACCACGAGGAGAGGAGTACGCAATGTGAGCTCGGCAACGCCCCAAACAATTTCAGGTACTGAGCACCCGGCGCTCTGGAACGGCGCGTGCCGGGCCGACCTAAGCCTGGCCCCGGCACCGTGGCCGGCTACTCCTCCGCGACCGCTCCCGCTGGACGGTAGACGTAGCCCACACGCCGCACGGTAGCCAGCTGCTCGCCCTGAACACCGAGCTTGCGACGAAGCCGGTGAATGTGGACGTCCACGGTCCTGGGCGTCGCGTCCCCTGCGGGCCACAGGTCGGTCATGAGGTCGGTGCGGGTGAAGACCGTCCAGGGATTCGAGATGAGGTGATCGAGCAGCTCGAACTCCTGGTACGTCAGCTCCATCTCCCGACCGTCCGCCCACGCACGCCGGGAGTCCCTGTCGGCGAACACCCCCTCGGAAGGAGGCACGACTCCCTCAGCACCATCCTCCGAACGCGACCGTTTCCGCCGAACCCCGTACGTCGTCCTGGCCTCGCGCAGCCGCTCCAACCGCAACCCGAGCGGCGGCACCCGCTCCAAGGACTCCTCGGAAGAATCCCCGACCCCCGAATCCGATTCCCCCGTTCGCGGCCCGAGCGGTACGGCGACACCCGCGTCTGGCTTCTTCTCCACCTCACCCCAGGAGGCACCGGCGGCACCCTGCCCATGTTGAGAGGAGAGTCCCCCAACGCCCTGGTGTTCATCTGACGCGGAACCTGCGAGGGCCGCACTGCCACCGCCCTGCCAGTCGTCCGCCCGTTGCAAGGAGGACAACGCTCCACCACCGACCTCCGGCTCTCCCTCTTCAGACCTGGGAGACCTCTCCAGGCCAGGAGCAGAGGACGCGGGAACGACGTGGGCGACGATCAGCATGACCGTGTCCGTGTCAGGAAGTGGGATGACCTCGAGAAGCCGGCCGCCGCCGGGGACCGCCTCTTCCGAGGTCGGTGACCAGGGCGTGTCTCTGTTCTGGGGAGTGAGGTTGACGACGTTCGAAAGCTGCTGCCGTGTCATGGCGTAGTCCTCTTCATGCCAGGGGGGATCTTGGCGTTGCCCTCAGGTACGGGGCGGAAGAGGCGCACACAGCGCGCTGGCCTGCAGGCGGAGATCTACATGCAGGCGGACGGTCAGACACGGGTCGAGACTCACCCACCAAGAGTGGGACACCAATTCCTACTTTGTCAATTAACTATGTCGACTATTCATCTCGCACACCTTCAGGAGGCGTCTCGTGGCGGAACGCCCGGCTCGTACCGGTCCCGGCCGAACGTGGGTCGATGTAGTCCGGCTGTGTCAGTCCGATCCGCCGCATCGCCGTACCGGTCAGCGCCTCCATCACCGCGCGGCGCGCCAGCAGTGCCGTGATGTTCGGGCCGACGTCGTACGGCGGGCTGACCTCGACCACGTCCATTCCCACCATTCCGACCTCGGCGGCGAGCCGGCGTACGGCCCACAGCACCTCGGCGCTCGTGAGTCCGCCGGGCTCGGGCGTGCCGGTGCCCGGTGCGTACGCCGGGTCGGCCACGTCGACGTCGAGCGAAATGTACAGGTGGTCGGCGGTGTCCAGGGCCTCGTCGACCGCGCGTTCAAGGACCGCGGAGAAGCCGTCCTTGTGGATTTCGGCCATGAAGTGGGTGCGCATCCGGTTCTCCTCCATCCAGGCGAGAACATCGGGTTCGGGCCAGTATCCGCGCAGCCCCACCTGCACGAAGTTCCGCCCGGGCACGGCACCGCTCTCGATCAGCCGACGCATGGGCGTGCCGTGGCCGTAGAGCGATCCCTGCATGTCCGGTGCCGTGTCCGCGTGGGCGTCGAAGTGCACGATGCCCACGCGGCCGTGCCCGTACGCGTCGGCGACGGCCGTCGCGGAGGGCCACGTGATGCCGTGATCGCCACCGAGGATGATCGGGATCGCGCCGCCCGAGAGGATCTCGGCGACGAACGACCGAATGTTGTCGTACGTGCCCTCAGGATTCCCGATCAGGACCTTGGCGTCGCCGTAGTCGGCGATCACCAGGTGCTCCAACGGGTCCACCCGTACGTTCAGGTGCCCGATCTGACGCGCCCCGGTGATGTAGTCGCCCTGCCGGATCGCACGCGGCCCGAGGTGGGTGCCGGTGAGCCCGGTCGCGGTGCCGTCCCACGGCGCTCCACCGATGGCAACGTCCACGCCGCCGGCACGCAGATCCTCCGGAGTCAGGCATACCGGCGCCTGCAGGAACGTCTGGATCCCGCTCCAGGACATCTCCCCGTCACGATTGACCCGCATGGGTCCGGGACGGCGGGATTCGTTCGGGTCCGTCTCTGGCATCGGTCCTCGCTCAGCCGGCGTACGAAACAGCGACGATCACGACATACCCAGCAACAGCCGAACACCCCCGTACCAGGCCTGGCACCGTCAGGACGGGCACTGGCCATCGACCTGGGGCGCGCGCTGTTCGCGACCGGCGCCCAAGAGAAGGCCGCGTTCTCGCCGGGCACCGGGCACCGGGCACCGGGCACCGGGCACCGGGCACCGGGCACCGGGCACCGGCAAGCGTGCGGCACCTGGCGGCCTCGCAACAGCCCACGCATACCTCGACCACGCAAACCGCAACAGCAGTCGACTGCTATGGCACCGCCCGACCTACGTCCTGGGCCACGCCTACAGGACATCGGCCTACATCGCGTACACGTCGGCCACGCAACCCGCCACGGCACACCATCCGCTTCACGGCACCGCCCCGCGTGCACCTGGCACCCGCGAGCTGCCGCGGCGCGCCCGCTACTTCACGGCACCTCGCCGCGGGGTCATGGTCGGCGAGGCCGAGTCGATCAGGCTCACGCGGCGGCTCGCCGTCGACGACGGCCGCCGTGCCGCTCGTCGCCCTGCGCACAACCCGCCGTACGCGAACCGCGACAGCGCCACGGTCCGCGTATGTCTCGGCTACTCGACGAAGGCGTCCCGTGCGGCGATGGCGGCTCCTCGGGATCCGGCCATGTCCAGGTCGGGGACCAGGGAGAACACGGCGACGAGTTCCTGTTCCTCGCGGAGGACGGTGTGCTCGCGCACCTTCGCCAGGAACCATTCACGGAACTTCGGGCCGGTTTCGACCACGCCGCCGCCGAGGAAGTACGCGCTCGGGTCGGTGAAGTTGGCGGCGATCGTGAAGAGCCGGCCGAGGGCCTTCGCCTGCTGTTCGAAGACCTTGAGGGCGAGTTCGTCGCCCTTCTCGCCGTGGCCGCGTACGAGCTTGGCGGCCTCGAGCGGGTCTACGTCCGCGAGTACGTGGTTCTCGAATCTCGACAGCCAGTACGGAAGGAGGTTCTTCACGATGCCGGTGAGGGACGCGACGCTCTCCGCGTCGCCGCTGAAGCCGCAGTTGCAGACCGGCAGCGGCTGGCCTTCCTCAAGGAGGCCCTGCATGGGGATGTGCACGTGGCCGAGTTCGCCGGCCATGCCGGCCGCGCCCTTCACGACCTGCCCGGCCTCGATCACGCCGCCGCCGAGGCCGGTTCCGACGATCGCCGAGATGGAGGAGTGACGTGCGGCGTCAGCGCCGAAGTACGCGTGGTGGGCGTAGAGCGCCGCGGCGTTCCCGTCGTTGTTGTAGACGACGGGGAGGCCGAGCCGGGTCTCCAGCGCCGTACGGATGTCAAAGCCCCACCAGGAGGGCTGCGGGAAGTTCGTCGCGCCCTTGGAGGAGATCACGCCGCTGGCGCTCGCCGGCCCGGGGGTGTCGAGCCCGACGGCGCGTACCTGGGCGCGTGTCGTGCCGGTGGCCTCCAGGATGCCGTCGAGCGACTGGGCGAGTGCCTCGACGGCGATCTCGGGACCCTCCGTCACGCGGCTGGGCGTCTCCACCAGCCGGTCCACGAGGAACGCTCCCGAGGCGTCCAGCACCGTCGCGTTGTTACAGGTGCCGCCGTTGTCGAGACCGACGACGACCCATGTGTCCGGCATCTTCGCTCCTCTTCCGGCCCCTGGGGGTTTGGCCGCCGAGCCATATTAGAACCACAAGGCCACCCGCCGATTGCCGCACGGCCCGCAGCCGTACACGCCTTCGCCGCGAAACCGCGTCCGGGCAGGTTGTGGCGAGGTGTCCACTTTCAGCCCGTACGGGTGACGCAGTCGCTTGACCTGCACTTATACCGGTGGATCAAGTCTCATGGGGCGTCGCCGGGTACGTAGCCTCGCTGTTTGTCGACGACGTTGAGGAGGGGACGCCCCCGACGGTAGCGATCAAGGTTTTCGATGAACAGGTCGGCGAGCTCCTCGCGCCATCCGCCGGCGTCACCGGCCATGTGCGGGGAGACGATGACGTTCGGGAGGGACCAGAGAGGTGAGGACTCCGCCAGCGGTTCGGCGGCGAAGACGTCCAGGGCCGCGCCGGCGATCCGGTTCGACGTCAACGCCTCGACCAGGTCGGGCTCCACCACCAGCCCGCCACGGCCGATGTTGATGAGCCTCGCCGTAGGCTTCATGCGCGCGAGGGCCGCGGCGTCGATCATGCCTCGGGTCTCGCCGGTCAGCGGGGCGGAGAGGACCACGTAGTCCGCGTCCGCCAGGGCGGCATACAGATCCGACGCGGGGCGTACGCGGCCGAGGTCAGGGTCGGACGGCCGCGCGGTCCTGCCCAGACCTTCGACGCTCATACCCATCGCCGAGAGCCGCCGGCCGATGGCACGCCCGATCGGGCCGGGACCGATGACCAGAGCGCGGGCGCCGCCGACCCGTTCGGTCTCGCGATGCGCCCACTCGCGCCGCCCCTGCCGGCGAAGCGTCGCGGGCAGATCCTTGGCGAACGCCAGCACCAGCGCGAGGACGTACTCCGCGATGGGCTCGTCGAAGACCCGGCGCGAGTTCGTGAGACGTACGTCGCTCGCGACCAGGCCGGGAAAGAGCAGCCGGTCGACACCGGCGCTGGAAACATGAACCCAGCGCAGCGAGCCGGCAAGGGGCCAAGCGGCCGCGAGTGCGTCCGGCCACGAATCCCAAACGAACAGGATCTCGGCACCGGGCAGCCTCTCGGCCAGTTCCTTCTCGCCACTGAGACGTACGCCCGCGAGCCCCTCGATCGCACGCATCTTGGGAGGCGGCGAGTCACCGCAGAGCACCAGCACCGAGGGCGGTTCCTGCTCGTCCACGCGGTCACCCTCCGATCTCGTACGCCCACCTGCCGAACCTCGCCGTCGAGTATGCCCCGCTATATGGCGTGATCAGCCCCCGGGAGGCCCTTCTACGCGCTGGAGAACCGCCTGAGACGCCGACGGCGCCGCGACCTTGGCCCGGGACACCGAACATCTACCACGCGGCCCACAGGCCGACCTGGGCCCTACTAACGGATCGCCCCATAGGCCCAGATAGCGACTGAGCGAGTCGATGATGCGGTCGAGCGGCGGCGTGGCCACGTGACCAGATGGCCGCGTAGTCGCGAAGCCGCGTAGTCGCGTGCCCGCACGGCCGTTGCGGCGCGCGCACATGGCACAACGCAACGAAGGACGCCCCGGGCTTGGAGCCCGGGGCGTCTGAACGGAGCGAAGCTACTTCTTGCGCATGACCTCTGGCTCCTGGCGGCGGAGCATGCGGGTCACTCCGAACGTCAGGACCACTGCCAGTACCAGCATGGCGAACATGTTCAGTGTCCACACGCCGCCCGCCTGCTTCCACAGCGGGTCCGGTGGGTCGGTGAAGTGGGGGATCAGTTGGCCGACGTTCAGGGTTCCGGCCATGGCGGCCAGGGCCCAGCGGGCCGGGACCAGCCAGGACAGCTGTTCCAGTACCGGCTTGCCGTCCAGGTGGACCAGCGCGCCGCAGAACACCACCTGGACCAACGTCGACAGCACCAACAGTGGCATGGTCATCTCGCTGGTCTTCACCAGCGCGGAGATGAACAGGCCCATTGTCATCGCGGTGAAGGACAGCAAGGCTATGGCCAGGACCAGTTCGACCAGCGGGGTCGTGAACACGCCCACGTCGTGTGTCTTGACGCCCAGCATCGCGACCAGCGTCAGGACGATGCCCTGGCCGATCGTGACCAGGCCCAGGACCAGCAGTTTCGATGCCAGATACGCCGATCTCGACAACCCTACGGCGCGTTCTCGCTGGTAGATCGGTCTCTCCTTGACCAGCTCGCGTACGGCGTTCGCGGAGCCGGTCAGGCAGCCGCCGATGCACAGGATGAGCAGGAGGTTCGCCGCGCTGCCGTTGCCGCCTGGGTGGGCCAGCAGGTCGCCGGTGGGGACGACTCTGGCCAGCAGGCCCATGATGATCGGCAGGATGACCGTGATGCCGAGGAACATCGGGTCCGCGGCGATGCTGCGGATGTAACGGCGGATCAGGGTGCTCAGTTGTTCGGGCCAGCTCTGTGCCTTGGCCGGCTGCTGGAAGTCCACCGGGCCGGACTGGGCCATCGGCTGGACCAGCTCGTCCTCAACGTACTTCTTGTGCAGCGGCGACTGGCGGTAGTAGCTGCCCCAGTCGCGGGACGGGTCGTCGAACGCCTGGAAGACGTCCGCCCAGTCCTCGAAGCCTAGGAACGGCAGTGCTTCGCGCGGCGGGCCGAAGAAGGCGATGCGTCCGCCCGGGGCCATGACGAGCAGACGGTCGCAGATGTCCAGGTTCGCGACGCTGTGCGTGACGACCGCGACCGTACGGCCGTCGTCGGCGAGGCCGCGGAGCATCTGCATGACCGACTTGTCCAGGCCTGGGTCCAGGCCCGAGGTCGGCTCGTCCAGGAAGAGCAGGGACGGCTTGGTCAGTAGTTCCAGGGCGACGCTGACGCGTTTGCGCTGGCCGCCGGACAGCGAGGAGATCTTGTTGTCGCGGCGGTGGTCGAGGCCTAGCTCCTGCAACACCTCGTCGACGCGCGCCTTGCGCTCGTGCTGGCGGGTGTCGTCGGGGAAGCGCAGCTCGGCCGCGTAGATCAGCGCGCGGCGTACGTTGAGCGACGTGTGCAGGATGTCGTCCTGCGGTACGAGGCCGATGCGGGAGCGGAGCTCGGAGTAGTCGCGGTACAGGTCACGGCCGTCGTACGACACGGTGCCCTGGTCCGCCGGGCGCAGGCCGGTCAGTGCGCGCAGCAGGGTCGACTTGCCCGAGCCACTGGGGCCGATCACCGCGACGAGGCACTTCTCGCTCAGCGGGAACGTCACGTGGTCGAGGAGGACCTTGCCCTTGTCGACGGTGACGGTGAGGTCGTGCGCGCTGAGGCTGACGGCGCCCGTGTCGACGTACTCGGTGAGGACGTCGCCGACCAGGTGGAACGTTGACGGCCCGATGCCGATGATGTCCTGCGGGCCGATCTGTGCCCGCTCGACGCGCTGGCCGTTGACGTACGTGCCGCTTCGGCTCTCGTTGTCGATGATCTCGTAGACGCCGCCGGAGGAGCGCAGCTCCGCGTGCTGGCGCGACACCCGCAGGTCGGTGATGACCATGTCGTTCTCGGGCGCGCGGCCGATGCGCAGGATGGAGGCGCCGCCGGCGAGGTTGCGCACCTTGGACGGCCCGCGGCCGCTCATGGTCTTCATGCGCGGCGGCGGCGCGGTGCCCTGGGTCCGCTGGTAGCCGATCGGCTCCGCGGCCGGCCCGGGACCCGGCGGGTACGCCTGCTGGTAACCCTGCGGCTGTGCCTGCGGCGGCGGCGCGTACTGCTGCTGCTGCGGGTACGGCTGCCCCTGAGTGGGAGGCTGCGGCATCGACGCGGCGGCGGCCTGTCCGGGGTAGCCCTGCTGCTGCGAGGGCGGGTAGACCTGCCCCGGCGCCCCGAACTGGGTGGCCGGCTGCGCCTCCTGACCGTAAGCGGGCGCGGGCCCGGTCTGAGAGGGCGGCTGCGACGGCGCGGTCGAAGGCTGTGGCGGGTACGCGGGGGTGTCGCGCTCGGTACGTGTCGTCACCGGCGCCTCTTCGCGGAAGCTGACCGGGACGCCCTCGTCCGGGTGGCCGAGGCGAAGCTCGCTGCCCGGCGCGACGACGGCCCGCTGCACGCGCCGTCCGCCGTCGAAGGTACCGTTCGCACTGCCGGTGTCCTCAAGGATCCACTGGCCGCCCTCGCATCGGAGGACCGCGTGAGAACGCGAGACTCCCTCGACGGCGACGACGATGTCGGATCCGGGATCCCGGCCTACGCGATAGGAACGTCGTGGATCAAGAGCTACCGAAACCCCGTTGCTCTCCACGACAAGCTGAGTCACAAAATCGCCTTTCCCCGTTCGCTGCCCGAGAGGCCCATGTGCGTGGCTCGTGGAGCCCATCGACTGGTCCGCCGGTAAAGAGTAGGGCCTGCCGCGTACGTGCGGCAATGTTTCAATAAACCGGGTCAGTACTGCTTCGTCCCGCGATATCACTAGACCTACGGGCCACCACGGCCGACACCAAAGATGATCATGGAAAGCGGACCCTCGCGCCGGAATGGATGTGACCGATTTCTTCGCTGCGTGATTTGCCCTCGGGGCCGCGATCGTTGATCATTGGCCGAATGTCCCCCGCTCCCCAGCTGTCCCGTGACGGGCATGCGGAGAGCGTCGCCGTGCGATGACGACCACACTGGAGTCACGCCCGGCCGGCGCGATACGGACACGACCGGTGACCCACCGCGGCTGGTGGGCACACCCCGTCGTGGCCGCCACTCTGGTTGCCGGAATCCTGCATGTGCTGTGGGCACTGTGCCTCGCGAGCGGCGGCGGCGGAGACCTCGCCGCGCAGAGCGCCTGGGCCGAGTTCGCGCTGCGTCATCCCGGCTCCGCCTACGACCTCGCGTGGTACGGCGGGATGCACCCCGCCTCGTACAGCGTGATCTCCCCCTACCTGATGGCGATCCTCGGGGTCCGCACGACGGGCGTGATCGCGGGCACGCTGTCCGCGACCCTCGTCGCCGTCCTCCTGATGCGCTCGCACGTCGAACGCCCGCTGGCGCCCGCGCTGTGGGGAGCCTTCGCGCTCTCCTGCAACGCCGTGTCCGGCCGCGTGACGTTCGCGCTGGGCGTGCTGTTCGGTCTCGCCGCCGTGACCGTCGTGTTCGCGACGCGCGGGCGGCCGGCGCGGCGCGGAGTGCTCGTCCTCGTACTCGGCGTCCTGGCGACCCTCGCGAGCCCGGTGGCCGGCCTGTTCCTCGAGGTGGCGGCCGCCGCGCTGTTCCTGAACCGCCGGCGGCGGCCCGCGTACGCCCTGGCGGCCGGCCCGCCGTTCGTCGTGGCGGGTTCGGCGATCCTGTTCCCCTTCAGCGGCGTGCAGCCCTTCCCGTGGTTCCTCGTCGCCGCCCCGGTGCTCAGCGCGGTCGTGCTGGCGATCTACGCGCCCACGGCCTGGCGGAGCGTACGCCTCGGCGCCGTCGTCTACGCGATCGGCACCGTTCTGACCTGGCTCATCCCGTCGCAGGTGGGCAGCAACGTCGACCGGCTCGCCCTGCTGTTCGGCGGCGTGGTGCTGCTCGCAGCGGCCATGGAACGCAAGCTCGTCGTGCTGTACCTCGCGTTCGCCGCGACCGTGATCTCCCAGGTGACGCGCCCGGTCTTCGACGTCATCAACACCGGCGCCGGCGACGAGCACACCGGCGCCGTCATCGACGAGCTCCACCGCGTGCACGCCGAGCGCGGCCGGGTCGAGGTCGTTCCCGAGCGTACGCACCTGGAGGCCTCGGAGCTGGCGCCGCAGGTCAACCTCGCGCGCGGCTGGAACCGCCAGGCCGACGTCGACCGCAACCCGCTCTTCTACGACGGAAGCCTCACACCGGACAAGTACCACGCCTGGCTGCGCGACTGGGCGGTGAAGTACGTCGTGCTGTCCAACACGGCACCCGACTGGCCGGGCATCCACGAGGCGCACATCGTCGACGACGGCCAGCCGTGGCTGCCCCTGGTCTGGCACGACGACAACTGGCGCGTCTACCGCGTCACCGACCCCGCCCCGATGGTCGACCCGCCGTCGACCGTCAGCCAGGCCGATGACGGCGAGCTCGACATCAACGTGCCCGCCGCGGGCTGGGTGCTCGTACGCGTGCCGTTCTCCCCCTGGCTGGGCCTGCTCGACGGCAACCGCGGCTGCGTGGTGCGGGCCGGCGACTGGACCAAGATGTACGCCCCCGCGCCGGGCCTCTACCGCCTCGGCGGTTCGTACCAGCTGCCGCGCGGCACACCCTGCTAGATCGCATTCTGTAACCGGAACGCCGCCGTTCCGTGTTCTGGCGACCCGTTTAACAGAACGTTTACCCTCCTCAAGCCAATCTTGCATGTGGTAAGGCGATGGCGAACCCTACACTCTGTAGGGTGAAAGCCCCCCAACGCTTGACCAGGTCCATCACCCGACCCGGCACTCCCTTGGTGTTGGTCGCGGTCGTGTACGCCGTCGCGCAGCTCGTCGCGGTGACGACGCGGATGCGGCTCGGCTGGGACGAGACCGTCTACGTGAGCCAGGTCAGCCCCCGCGTTCCGGCGGCCTTCTTCAGCGCGCCGCGAGCACGCGGAGTGACGCTCCTGGCCGCTCCGCTGGTCGTGCTGACCCCGTCGCTCACGGCGCTGCGCGTGTACATGACCGTGCTGTCCTCGGCCGGGCTCTTCGTCGCGTACCGGCCGTGGACACGCCTGCTGCGCCCGGTCACGGTGGCGGTGGCCGCGCTGCTCCTGGCCAGCCTGTGGATGGTGCAGTTCTACGGCAACGAGGTCATGCCGAACCTCTACGTCGCGTACGGCGCGGTCGCGGCCACGGGCTGGTTCGTCCACACCGTCCGCGGGCAGGGGCGCCTGTCGCCGCTCTGGTTCGGGGTGAGCCTGGCGTTCGTGGCGCTCATGCGCCCCGGCGACGCGGCGTGGCTGGTGCTGCCGCTGCTCGTCGGCATCGCGTTCGCGAAGGGGCGGCGCCTGGTCCTGTCGGGTGCCGTGGTGGCCGGTCTGGGCGCCGGCGCCCTCCAGTGGATCGTCGAGGCGTACTCCCGGTTCGGCGGCGTTCCGCAGCGGCTTGCGGCCTCCAGCAAGACCGAGGGCGGCCTGGGCTGGAATCCCGCCGGCATCCAGATGAACCTGCACGCCCTGAACGACTACGTCCTCTGCCGCCCGTGCACCGGCGCGACGTCCTGGCACGTGCCCGCGATCTCCGCGTGGTGGCCGCTGATCCCGGTGCTGGCCGCGGGCGGGCTCGCCCTCGCCGTACGCGAGAGGCACGTGCGGATCCTCGCGGTCCCCGCCGCGTGCGGCGTCACGCTCGGCGCGCAGTACCTCCTGGGCGTCGGCTACGCCGCGCCCCGCTTCCTGATCCCGGCGTACGCGCTGCTGGCCCTGCCGGTCGCGCTGTTCCTCACGGGGGTGGCCTCGGTCGGCCGCCTCCACTGGCGCGTGCCCGCCTCGGCCCTGGTCGCGGCGGCCGTGGCGCTGCTGGCCGTCGGGCAGCAGCACGTCCTGCGCCACATGGTGGCCCACGAGAACACCGGCCGCCGTGAGTTCGCGGCGATCGCCGCCGACCTGCGCGGCATGGGCGTACGCCCGCCGTGCACGATCTCCGGCGAGCAGGCGCAGCCCATCGCGTTCTACGCGGGCTGCGGCAGCACGGAGACGAGCGGCCCGAACACCTCGACGACGCTGGCCGGCCTCCTGACGCAGGCGCGCGAGACCAACTTCGCCATCGTCGAGCACATCGCGCCACGGCCGGTCTTCACCCAGAGCTGGTACCGCTACCCGGTCACCACGCCGTCCGGCAAGCACTGGCGCGTCTTCATCCCGGGCCCGCTGCAGACCAGGTCGCCGACGCAGGCGGAGAAGAAGGCGGGCTGACCGCCGCTCAGTCGCGGGCGAGGAGTTCGCGCAGCATGCGCTCGTCGTCGGGGCCGAGACCGGTCACGAAGCGCTGAAGCACGGCGGCGCGGTCGGGCTCGCGGCTGAGCGCGTCGTGCATGACCTCGGCGGCGAGCTCGGTGGCCTGCTTGACCGGAAGGTACGCCCCCCGGCGACCGCCGGCGTCGCGTTCGACGAGGCCCTTGTCCCACAGCCGTCGCAGGATCGTGTGCACGGTGTTGTACGCGAGGTCGCCGCTCAGCTCGGACTGGATCTCGGCGGGCGTCAACGGCCGGTCGGCACCCCAGAGCACCCTGAGGATCTCCGCCTCCAGCTGCCCCGCACCTCGCCGCACTCCGGCCATGGCGCCACTTTACCGACTAAAAGCCCACCTTTTACCCTCTATCACCCAGTCCGAAATGCAGTGGGAACTCCGGCCTCGTTGAGCCGTCCACTTCGCTCAGGAGTCGACTCGTGCGTACCATGGGGAACAGACCCACGACAGCGTCCACCGTTCCCCGGACGTCTACGGCACTCCCCCCGGCCAGACCGCACGGACCGGCGCGACCGGTCCGTGAAGAGAAGATCACGCCGGCGGCGACGCGAGAGGCAGCATGTGAGCCGTTCTTCATCTCATGTTCGGCCGGTGTCGTCCACGTGGGGGGACATTGAACTCATGAGCCGACGCGCCCTCATCAGGCAGCGGCCCGCCGAGGCCTTCATGGTCCCGGCCGACGGCGCGCTCACCGGGACACGCGCACCGATTCGCACCTGGCTGATCGCCGCTCTGCTCCTCGCGGCGCTGTCCGGGGCCTACCTCGGCGCCCGTATGGCCGACATCGACGTGGCGGGCGACCTGTGGAGCCATACGGAGTCGATCTCGATCGGCGCCGCGCGGCTCCGCTGGGGTCTGGTGCCGGTGCTCGCCGCGCTGACCCTCGCGCACTACCTGTCCTCGTCGTACTGCCTGCGGGCCTCGGCGCAGGGGGTCCACGGCCGACGGCTCGGGCTCGGGATCTGGGAAATCGCCAACTCCCAGTTCGCCGGCGCCGCCGCGAACCGCCTGGCACCCGCCGGGCTCGGCTCGGCCGCCGTGACGTGCCGCTACCTGACCCGCCGCGGGCTCGACTGCTACGAGGCGACGGCGGCGGTGGCCTTCACCGGCATCGTCCGCGGGGTCACCAAGCTGGTACTCGTGGTGGTGGCCGTCGCGACGTGGAGCGTCACGGCGAAGGGCGGCCTGCCCACCGTGGACCTCGGCCGCCTCGTGCCACGCCAGTCGAGGATCCTCGTGCCCGGCGCCATCGTCGTCGGCTGCACGGTCATCGCCATCGTCGTCGCGGCGGTGTGCCTGCGCCGCCGCCAGGCGCACGTGCGCGTACGCGGGGCGCTCACCGGCATCGTGCGGTCCTTCCGGCAGATGTTCCACACGCCGCGGAGCATGCTGGAGTCGATGGCCGCGGCGACCGGCGCGCACGTCGCGCTGGCGCTCGCCTTCGCGTTCAGCGTCCTCGCCGTGCCCGGCGTCCAGACGCCGCCCTTCGGCGAACTCCTCGTCGTCTACCTGCTGGGCGCCAGCGTCGGCGCCGCGATCCCGACACCCGCCGGCGTGGGATCCACCGAGGCGGCGCTGATCACCGTTCTGACGGCCGTGAACGTCCCGGTCGGTGACGCGGCACAGGCCGTGCTCCTCTTCCGCTTCATGACCTTCTGGGCGCCCATCCCGGCCGGCATCGTCAGCGCCCGCCGTCTCCGCCGCAGCGGCGGCCTCTAAGGCCTGCCAGACAGGCCTTAGGAGATCCGGGTCCTGCGGAGCCACAGCAGGCCGAGCACGGGCAGGACGAGCGGCACGAAGCCGTAGCCGATCCCGTACAGGGACCACACGGTCGCGTCGGGGAACGCCGCCCGGTCCGTGAGGCTGTAGGTGCCGACCGCGAGGACGCCGACCAGCTCGATCGAGCAGCAGGCGACGGCGACGCGGTAGGACGTGCGGCCGGTGCGCGACAGGGTCAGCGTGGCCACGATGTACACCACCGCGGCGAACGCCGACAGCAGGTAGGCGACCGGGGCCTCGTGGAAGCGTGTGGCGATCTGCACGCCGGCGCGGGCGCTCGCCGCCAGGGCGAACACCCCGTACACGGCCACGAGCAGCCGGCCAGGTCCCTTACGGCGTTCGCGGTCAGCCATTCCACACCTGTTCCATGCGCACGATCAGCACGGCCATGACGAGGAAGCCGGCCGCGACGACGGCCGAGCCCCACCTGCTGCGCTCGCCCAGCGCCCAGCCGGCGGCGCCGGGCAGGATGAGCAGCGACCCGATCAGGTAGCCGATGAAGATCGGCAGCCCGCCGGCGGGCCGGTGGCCGCCCGCGAGGCGGACGACCGCCCAGACGACCTGGACCACAAGGCCCGCCTCGCCCGCGGCGACCGCGGCCAGGAGGACCGTGCCGACCCTGCGGTCGAGCGCGGTCATCACCAGGCCGAGGCCGGCGAGCACCAGCGCGCCGACGATCAGTACCACCGCCAGCGCGTGGACCACGGCGTCAGCCTTCCCCTCGAACCGTCTTGTTTCCGGACGAGAGAGTACTACGCCCTGTAGTACACCGCGTCAGCGGCGGACGATCTCGATGTCGAGCTCGACCTGGAGGATGCCGCCGACCATGGCGATGCCGACGCGTACGGCCTGGTTCCAGTCGATGGCGTAGTCCTCGCGGCGCAGCTCGGTGACGGCGTGGAAGCCGCACCGCACACCGCCCCACGGGTCGGGGCCGACGCCCTGGTAGGTCGTGTCGAGCGTCACCTGCCGGGTCACACCGCGCACCGTCAGCTCGCCGTCCATCGCCCAGCGGTCGTCGGCGACGGGCCGCAGGCCCTTGCTGCGGAAAGAGATCTCCGGGAACGCCTCGGAGTGCAGGAAGTCCGCGCTGCGCAGGTGGGCGTCGCGGTCGGGGTTGCCGGTGTCGACGCTCGCCGACTGCATCGTGACCTCGACGACGGAGTTCTCCACCGGGTCGGTGACGACGACCGAGCCGGACACCTCGGCGAGGCGCCCGTGCACGCTCGCCAGGCCGAGGTGGCGGGCGCGGATGCGGACCGAGGAGTGGATGGGGTCGATGTCCCAGACACCCGGCTCGGGCAGCTCCTTGCCGCCGACCGCGGCCAGCTCGATGTCACCGGCGTCCATTCCGGTGGAGCCCACGGCGACGCTGCGGGCGACCGGCTGGTGACCCGGCGCGGAGACGATCAGGGTGTACAGGCCTGGTGGCACCTGCGGGATCGAGACGCGCCCGGCGGAGTCCACCTTGGCGCGCCCCGCCTGGTGGCCGGTCTGGTCGGTGAGGGTGAGGACCGCGTGCTCGACCGGCCAGCCACCTGCGGCGATGACCCGTGCCGCGACTGTGGAATTCACGAGAGAGACCCTTTCAGGCGTTCAGGGTGACATCGGCCTCGGCGGGCCGGCCGTCCTTGATCTGGATGGGGACCGCGGCCGGGCCATGACCGGCGGCGACCAGCGTGTAGGTACCGAGGGGCAGGTCCGCGAACGAGAATGTACCGTCGTGGTCGCTGATGGCGGTCGCGATGACCTTACCGAAGTCGTTCATCAGCGAGACCTTCGCGCCGGTGTATGGCCGGTCGTCGGTCCAGACCTCGCCGCGCAGCGCACCGCGCGCCGCCAGCACGATGTCCTGCCGTGACTGGCCGCCCTGGCGGACCGTGACGGCGGCGGCCGTCGGCTGGTGCGACGGAGCCGACACCACCAGCGTGTAGGTGCCCTCCGGCAGGCTGATGAACGAGAAGCCGCCCTCGCGTCCCGTACGGGCCGTCCCGACGACCTCGCCCTGGATGTCGGTGACGGTGATCGTGGCGTCGAAGACCGGCTCGCCGGTGCCCGAGAGCCGTACGCTGCCCGACAGGCCGCCGACGCCGGCGACCGTCATGTCGTGACGGACCGCGCCGTCGCCGACCGCCACGAGGGAGGCGATGGGCTCGTGGCCGTGCGCCGAGGCGATGATCAGGTAGGTCCCACCGGTGGCCACGTCGAGGCGGTACTCCCCGTCCGGGCCGGTGTACGTGGAGCCGATCTTGCGGCCGGCCATGTCGGCCAGCGTGACCACGGCTCCGGAGACCGGGGGTCCCTCGGTCCGCTGGACCGTACCGAAGACGGTGAGCGCGGACCGTAGCGCCGTGTTCTCGGTCATGGATGTGTCCTCCGTTGTTCTGCGTTCTATTCCGGAGCTGAGGCCAGCGTCTCCAGCGCGGGCAGCGCCGCCTCCAGGGCGGTCCGCTCGGCCGGTGAGAGCTGGTGGATCCGGTCGGCGAGGTAACCGGTGGTGCGCCGGCCGAGCTCGGCGAGCAGCTCGTCACCGGCCTCGCTGACCACGAGCCGGCAGACGCGCCGGTCGTGCGGATCCTGCTGGCGTGCGATGAGCCCTTGCTTGTTCAGCGCGTCGACGATGTGGGAGACCGTCGGCGTGCTGACGCCCATCCGCTTGGCGAGCTCTCCCACCGGGAGCGGCTCGCAGGCCGCGATGGTCGCCAGCGCCGACAGGCGGCTCGGCGTGAGGTCGTCGGGCCAGTCCTTGCGGAGCCGGCGGTTCAGGCCGGCGAGGGCGAGCCTCAGCCGCCCCGCCGTCGCCGCCGGCTCCGGACCCGGGTTCATTCGCCCAGCGCCACGCGGATGATCGCCGGTTCTCCCGGCCCGACCTGGACCCGTACGGTGGCCGGGCGGTGTCCCGCGGCGACCAGTGTGTAGTTGCCGTCGGGCAGCCCGCTGATGCGGTACGTGCCGTCGTGACCGGAGACCGTCGTGGCGACGACCTCACCGGTCTCGTCGGTGACCGTGGTCGCGACGCCGCTGAGCGGAACACCCTGCGGGGAGCGGATCACGCCGCGCATCTCCCCCGTCGGCTCGGAGTCGTCCGGGAAGAGGGCGAAGTCCTGTTCGACCGGGGCACGCCCGACCAGCACACCGGCCGCCTGGGGATTGCGCCCGATGGCGGTCACGATGACGAGGTAGTCACCGGGAGGCGCGTCGAACAGGTAGCGCCCGTCCGGCCCGCTGTTCGCACGGCCGAGCTGGCGGCCGTCCGGGCCCGCGATCGTGATCGCCGCGTCGGGCACCGGCGCTCCGGTGCCGTCGTGGACGAACCCGCCGACGGTGGAGGACGTCAGCGTGGTCGGCGTCATGTCCGGGACGTTCAGCTCGTTGATGCCTCCCGCCGCCTCACCGCTCACACCGGCGAGCTCCGAACCGAGCGACTCGTGCACTTCACGCTTCCTGGAGTGCTTGGTCAGGAGCGAGGCGATCGCGGCGATCACGGACGCGACGATGGCGAACGCGAACGCGATGACCAGGCCGCTGTGGAACGGCTGCGTGATCAGGTGCGGGAAGAAGCTGCGGCCGGTCAGGTACTGGGCGCGATCGGCGGGCAGTTTCTGCAGCTCCGGGCCGAGCAGCTGCTGCATGGGGTTCTTGCCGAGGAACGCGGCGAACAGCACCGCGATCGGCGGCAGGTGCGAGATCGCGTTGGCCGACGCCGCCGGAACGCCCTGGGCGGTGAGCCCGCTCTGCATCGCCGACGGCAGGCTGTGCGACAGACCGACGACCATGAGGCTGAAGAAGATGCCGATGGACAGCACCATCGAGGCGTTCATGAACGTGGCGTTCATGCCCGCGCCGACACCGCGCTGGTCGGCGGGGACGGCGTTCATGATCTCCGCGCGGTTCGGCGAGGCGAACATGCCGGAGCCGATGCCGTTGATGACCAGCAGGACGGCGAACACCCAGTAGGTGAAGTTCACCGGGATGGCCAGCATCAGGGCGAAGCTCGCCCCGGTGATGAGCGTGCCGCCGACGGTGAAGAACCGTACGCCGAGGCGGTCCGACAGCATTCCCGACAACGGAGCCGAGAAGAGGAACCCGACGGTCAGCGGGATCATGTAGATGCCGGCCCACAGGGGGGTGTCCTCGAAGCTGTAGCCGTGCTGCGGCAGCCAGATGCCCTGGAGCCAGATGATCAGCATGAACTGCAGGCCACCACGGCCGAGCGCGGTCAGCAGGCTCGCCAGGTTGCCGGCGGTGAACGTGCGGTCCCGGAACAGCGACAGCCTGAAGAGCGGTTCGGCGATCTTGGTCTCGATGAAGAGGAAGATCAGCAGGACCGCCACGCCGCCGATCATCGCTCCCAGCACCCACGGGTTCGTCCATCCCATGGTGTGGCCGTTGTAGGGCTGGATGCCGTAGGTGATGCCGACGAGGACGGCGATGAGGCCGACCGCGAAGGTGATGTTGCCCCACCAGTCGATCTTGGCCTTACGCCGCACTCCGGTGTCGTGCAGCTTGATGAAGGCCCAGAAGGTGCCGAAGAGGCCGACCGGGACGGACACGAGGAAGATGTACTTCCAGTTCACCGGTCCGAGGACTCCGCCGAGGATCAGCCCGATGAACGAGCCGGCGATGGCGGCGATGGCGTTGATGCCTAGGGCCGTCCCGCGCTTGGTGGCGGGGAAGGCGTCAGTGATGATCGCTGTCGAGTTGGCGAACAGGAGCGCGCCGCCGATGCCCTGGACGACGCGCCAGCCGATCAGCCACATGGCTGCTGACGAGCCGTTCATCCATGTCAATGAGAGCAGGATGGAGCAGGCGGTGAACACCGCGAACCCGAGGTTGTACATGCGGACTCTGCCGTACATGTCTCCGAGCTTTCCGAAAGCCACCACCAGGACGGCGGTGACGACCATGAAGCCCATCATCATCCACAACAGGTAGCTCGTGTTGCCAGGTTTGAGAGGATCGAGCCCGATTCCCTTGAAAATGTCTGGCAACGCGATGAGAACGATCGACTGGTTGATCGTGACCATCAGCACACCGAGCGTGGTATTCGACAGTGCGATCCACTTGTAGTTCGGCCCGGGGGACCGGTCCCGGCCGGCGGCGTGCTCGGGCGCCTTGGTAGCGGTTGTCATATCGGGCAGGACTCCCGTATCAGTCGCTCAAATGATTGCTTAGCACTAACTAACTATACGCCAACACTTATTCCCGACGCGTCCGCCCGAGGGTGACATATCACCCAAAGCAATCGAAGGCGGGCGACCACAGTGCGTTATAAGGCCAGGTCAAAGGCCTTTCATGGGCGCTTCAAACGTGGCCATCTCCGGACTCTCGGTGACCGGACTAGACCAATGGACGCACCGCCCGGACGAGAGTGTCGATCGCCTCACGCGTGCCCTCGGCCGTCTCGACGGGGCGCCGGACGCGCTCGGCGCGTACGACCTCCAGGCCGTCCATCGCGGCCGAGACCGACTCCGGTGTGTGCAGGATGGCGAGGTCCTGAGGACCGCCGTACCCCTCGGCCGGGTTGGTCCGGTCGTGCCCGACCACCACGAGCGAGCCGCCGGGCGCGACCGCGATCACCGCGCGGGCGAGCACGCCGGCGAACTCCTCCGGCGGCAGGTGAAGGTAGGCGATGAGGACGAGGTCGTAGGAGGCCATCGCCGGGCGGAAGTCGCGGAGGTCGGCGGCCAGCAGGTCGACGGCGACCTCGCGTGACGCGGCGAGCTTCTCGGCCTTGGCGAGCCCGACAGCGGAGAAGTCGACCGCGGTGACACGCCAGCCCCGCTCGGCCAGCCACACCGCGTTGCGCCCCTCCCCCGCCGCGAGGTCGAGCGCCCGGCCCGCCGCCAGCCCCTCGGTCTCCTCGACCACGAACCGGTTCGGCGAGGCCGTCCAGACCAGCTCGGCGGTCTCGTACCGCCGGTCCCACTCCACGCGATCCACGTCGGCGCCTCCTTCGAGTCGAGGGGGCCACCCTCTCGTACGGGGACGGCGGCCGGGTCAGCAGGACCGGATGAGGAACACTCCCCCATCGCCCGCCGGGCCGAGGAGGACGTACGCGATGCCGGCGTCGCCGCAGTTGATCTCGAAGGGCACCTGGGTGAAGTCGATCCGCGGCAGCAGCGGCCGGTCCGGCCCCGGAGACCGGTCGCCGTGCGACCAGTCCGGGTACGCGGATGCCATGGGGGGTCCTATTGGTGGTGGGACCCGGGAGAGTTGTCCATCTCCCGGGCCCCGACGTGCCACCCAATTGCGCACACCAGCACGTTTAAGAGAGCGGATCAGTCCTGAGTCGTCGTGCTCTTCCTATTGAGCTAACGCGGCACGTGGAGCCGCATACCGGGCTCGAACCGGCACCCCGACGAGTTTTGTCCGCTCCCGGTCGATCTGGTGTTCGGTGGCGAATGCTGAATCTGGAGCGAGAGCCTGAGATTGAACGGCTGCCTCTACCCTTGGGCTATCCCGGCGTGTATGCCGGGAGAGGGACTCGAACCCCCACTGTCACCGTTGTTCAGTCTGAGCTTCAGTTTCAGCTTGCGCTCCTTGCGCTTCCCCCGCTCTCGCGGGGGAGTCTGTGACGTTACTCGAAGAGGTAACGGAAGACCACGTCTCCGACGCGCTGGTCGGTGACCTCCAGGCCGTTGGCCTCCTCGCGGGCGAACTTCACGGCCCGCTGGAGCTTCTCGACCCGGTCCAGGAGGTCGTTGACCCGCTTGGCGGGCATCGCGCCGGAGAACTTCAGCGTGGTCCAGTAGCCGACCGTCACGTCCTCGTAGTACACCTCGACCTGGGCAGGGTGCTTCTCGGTCGCTTCGGCCTTGACGTGGTTGCGCGGCACCTTCTTGGTCCGGTTCGTACGCACCGGCTCGGTCCGCCAGCAGTCGGCCGAGTCGTCGAACGCCCATCCCTCGGCGGCGTCGAGGACCGGCAGCTTCTTGACGAAGGTGTGCAGGTCCGTGAGCTGCTTCTCCAGGAACAGAAGGTAGGAGACGGGGACGTCGCGCAGGATCGTCTCGCCGTCGACCTTGATGTCTGCCCTGGCCGAGCAGTTCGCCCAGTCCTTGGTGGCGGTGACGTCGAACAGCCGCGCCATGATCGCCGCGGTCCGGCGGATCACCTCGTCGGCCTTGACCTGCACGCGCGTGGACTCCGGCGGGAACTGCTCGCCGTCCTCGTCCTTCGGCTGGTACGTACGGGTGAGGCCGGACAGCAGGGCCGGCTTCTGGAGTCCGTGGTGGGCGTCGGTCAGGTCGCGGAGCGTCCCGCTCTTGATGCCCTTCTCCACGGCGATGATCTGGTTGAGCTTCGCCATCATGCCCCCCCTTTCAGGCGAGTCGCACGCTATCGCGATCTTGGTACGGGCCGCATGCCATTTATGGCGTTGCCGCCCGCCTTCCGGCCCTGCTCATTGCGGTCTTTCCCCGACAAGGACGGCGCCCTGGTGTTAGCCGGGTCCCCCTCCGGGTAGCCGCCGATAACAGGGTGTGAACCGAGGCCGACGGAAGGAGCCGGTATGGCGACCTTGAGGGACAGCGAGGGGCCTGAGCCGGGCACGATGCCCGGCGGCACGGCGGAACACGGCGCGTCGGCGGGAGAGCTCGTCAGCCGCGCGACGCGGCAGATCAGCGAACTGGTCCACAAGGAGATGGCGCTGGCCAAGGCCGAGCTGGCGGACAAGGGCAAACAGGCCGGCGTCGGCGCCGGGCTGTTCGGCGGAGCCGGTCTGATCGCCGTGTACGCGGGCGCGACACTGATCGGCGCCGCCGTCGCCGGGCTCGCCGTCGTCTGGCCGACCTGGCTGTCCGCGCTGGTCATCGGCGTGGTGCTGCTGGCGATCGCCGGGGTGCTGGCGCTGGTCGGGCGCAAGCGGATGGGCCGCGCGGTGCCCCCGATGCCGACCCGGACGGCGAAGTCGGTACAGGCCGACGTGCACGAGATCAAGGAACACATCAGCGAAAGGCACTCCCGATGAACGATGAGACCTCCGCCCCTGAGGGCACCAAGGAGATCGCGGCCGACATCGAACAGACCCGCCACGACCTCGCCGAGACGATCGACGCGCTCGCGGCCAAGGCCGACGTGCCCTCCCGCGTACGCGAGAAGGCCAACGAGGTCCGTTCCAGGGCCGGCGGGTCGGTCGACAAGGAGAAGGCCCTGCCGGCGGCGCTGTACGCGGTCGGCGGCGTGTGCGCGGCGGCCGGTCTGCTGATGTGGCGAGCCGGCCGGAAGAAGTAAGCACGTGGAGGGCGAAAGGGAGTGTGCCCTCCCGGACGCCGTCAGCGCGGGGGGATCGCGCGCGGGTAGTGCAGGTCGAACGCGGGCCGCTCAGAGCGGATCTTGGGGATGGCGGTGAAGTTGTGCCGCGGCGGCGGGCACGACGTCGCCCATTCGAGTGAGTTGCCGTAGCCCCACGGGTCGTCGACGGCGACCCTGGGAGCCTTCCGGGCCGTGATGAAGACGTTCCACAGGAAGACCAGGGTGGAGAGGCCGAGCAGGAACGCGCCGATGCTGGAGACGAGGTTCAGCGCGGCGAACCGGCTCGGATAGTCGGCGATACGCCGCTGCATTCCCTCGGCGCCCAGCCAGTGGTGCACCAGGAACGTCATGTGGAAGCCGACGAAGACCATCCAGAAATGGACCTTCCCGAGCCGGTCGTTGAGCATCTTGCCGGTCATCTTCGGCCACCAGAAGTAGAAGCCGGAGAACATCGCGAAGACCACGGTCCCGAACAGCACGTAATGGAAGTGCCCGACGACGAAATACGAGTCGTGGACGTGGAAGTCCAGCGGCGGAGAGGCGAGGATGACGCCGGTCAGCCCGCCGAACAGGAACGTCACGAGGAACCCGATCGCCCACAGCATCGGCGACTCGAATGACAGGTGACCGCGCCACATCGTGCCGACCCAGTTGAAGAACTTCACCCCGGTCGGGATCGCGATCAGGAACGACATGAACGAGAAGAACGGCAGCAGCACCTGGCCGGTGGCGAACATGTGGTGCGCCCACACCGTCGCCGACAGCCCGGTGATCGCGATGGTGGCCCCGACGATGCCGACGTACCCGAACAACGGCTTGCGGCTGAACACCGGGATCACCTCGGTCACGATCCCGAAGAACGGCAGGGCGACGACATAGACCTCGGGATGGCCGAAGAACCAGAAGAGGTGCTGCCAGATCATCGCCCCGCCCACCTGAGCGTCGAAGACGTGCGCGCCGAGCTCCCGCTGCGCGGCCAGCACCAGCAGGATCGCGGCGAAGGGCGGGAACGCCAGCAGGACCAGTATTCCGGTGAACAGGGTGTTCCACACGAAGATCGGCATCCGGAACATCGTCATCCCCGGCGCCCGCATCCCGATGATCGTCGTGATGAAGTTGACCGAGGTCAGGATCGTGCCCAGGCCGGACAGCACGAGCCCCATGACCCAGAGGTTCGGCCCGAGCCCGGGCGTGCGGGAGTCGTCGCTGAGCGGCGTGTAGGCCGTCCAGCCGAAGCTCGCCGTGCCGTTCGGCGGGAACATCGACGACAGCACCATGAGGCCGCCGAACAGGAACAGCCAGTAACCCAGGGCGTTCAGCCGGGGAAAGGCGACGTCCGGCGCGCCGATCTGCAACGGAATGATGAAGTTGGCGAACCCCGCGAACAGCGGCGTCGCGAAGAGCAGCATCATCAGGGTGCCGTGCAGCGTGAACAGGGTGTTGTACTGCTCGTTGTCCACGAACTGCAGCCGTGGCGCGGCCAGCTCGGCCCGCATGATCATTGCCAGCAGGCCGGCGATGAGGAAGAACCCGAACGCGGTCGACAGGTAGAGGTAACCGATCACCTTGTGATCGGTCGTCGCCAGCACGGAGGCGATCATCTCGCCCCTGGATCGCCGCCGCGGCGGCTCGGCGACGACCGGCGGCTCGGTGTCCTTCAGAACCACGGCTGCCCCCTCATCCGTCAGGCACGAATCGCTGCTCCTCTGTACCTGCCCGCCCGAAGGCACCCCGATATTCACCACCACCCCAAAAGACGCATGACCGTCCGTCCGTGCCGCTCCGGTTCGTCGTAGGGGTGGACACTCCCCTCACCCCTCAGGAGGCACCCGTGGTCACCAGGCCCTATGTCGTCGCTCTTCCGATCGCCGACCGCCCGGCGTCCTTCGCGTTCTACCGGGACGGTCTCGGCCTCGATCCCGTCGGCGAACCGGCCGAGGACGGCGTGCCGGAGCCGCTGCAGTTCGCCCTGAACGACGGCGTACGCCTGATGCTGGTCCCCTCGGGCGGCTTCGGGTGGCTGATCGGCGACCACGAGGTCGCCGCGCGCGGCGCCAGCGAGTGCGTGCTCACCCGGACCGTCGAAACGGACGCGGACGTCGACGCTCTGGTCGCGGAGGCACAGCGGGCCGGGGCACAGATCGTCGCCGCCCCCGAGTGGAAACCCTGGGGCTACAACGGCGCCATCGCCGACCCGGACGGCCACGTCTGGATGATCACCTCGACCCCGCCGCCCGCGTAGAAGGCCGGCGTCCGCACTCCGGGAGTTTGGCATCCTGGGCGGATGGCCCATCGGCAGAGCGCTCGCAGCGTGGAGGAGAAGGTCGACTCGGGGACGGCGGAACTGGTGCCGGACCCCGACCGGGCGCGCGCCTGGACCCTCGTGGTGGACGGCACGCCGCAGTCGCACGTCGACCTGGACGACCCCGCGTACCTGGAGTTCGAGTACGTCCGGCGGCTCGGGCACGTCGCCGACCTCATCGCGCCCGCCGGACGGCCGCTCCGGGTCCTGCACCTCGGCGGCGGCGGGCTGACGCTGGCGCGGTACGTCGCGGCGACCAGGCCGCGGTCGACGCAGCAGGTCGTGGAGATCGACAAGGCGCTGGTCGAGTTCGTACGGGAGCGGCTGCCCCTCGACCGCGCCGCGCGGGTCCGTATCCGTACCGGAGACGCGCGTGAGGTCCTCGCCAAGGCGCCCGAGGGCTCCTTCGACCTCGTGGTCGGCGACGTGTACGCCGGCGGGCGCCTGCCCGCGCACCTGTCCTCGCGGGAGTTCTACGCCGACGTCGCCCGTACGCTGCGGCCCGGCGGCCTGTTCGCGGCGAACATCGCCGACGGGCCGCCGCTGTCGTTCGTCCGCGCGCAGGTGTCCACGCTGCGGACCGCGCTCCCCGAGACCTGCCTGATCGCCGACCCGTCGGTGCTGCGCGGCCGCAGGTTCGCCAACCTCATCCTGGTGGCCGGGCGCACATCGCCGCCGGTGGAGGGGCTGACGCGCAAGGCCGCGGGTGACCCGTTCCCCGGGCGCGTCATGTACGGCGAGGAGCTGACGAGGTTCACGGGCGGCGCCCCGCCGGTGACCGACGCGAAGGCCAAGCCCTCACCCGCACCGCCGGGCGACATCTTCTGAGCCGCCCGCCTTTACATTGTAGATCATTAAGCACGGCGTAGATTCTTTAGTCCTTGCGCCCCGTCACGGCGATGCCGAGACCCAGGCCGATCATGGCGAGCCCGCCCGCTCCTCCGATCATGCGCAGCCGCCGCGGCGACCGCCCGAACCAGGCGCGCGCCCCGCTCGCGGCCAGGCTCCAGGTCGAGTCGCAGACCAGCGCGATCAGCGCGAACAGCAGGCCGAGCAGGAACATCTGGAGGGTCACGCCGCCGCGTTCCCGGTCGACGAACTGCGGCAGCACGGCGGCGAAGAACACGATCGTCTTCGGGTTGGCCACGCCGACCATGAACCCGTCCAGGGCGGCCCGCAGGACTCCGCGACCGGTGTCGGGCGTGGTGACGAGCGACGAGTGGCCGCTCAGCAGCGCGCGTACGCCCAGGAACACCAGGTACGCCGCGCCGCACAGCTTGATCGCGGTGAAGATCAGCACGGACCTCTCGACGATGGTGCCGACGCCGAGCGAGACGGCGCCCACCACGACGAGGGCGCCCAGCTCGTTGCCCACCACCGACGCCAGCGCGCTACGGCGCCCGTACGCGAGGGCGCGGCCGACCACGAACAGCACGCTCGGACCGGGGATCAACACGATGATCAGCGAGGCGAGCCCGAACGTCAGGACCTGCGAAAGTGAGATCACAGACCGACCGTACGATCCGGGCACGAACCGCACAACGGGGTTTCACCCCACCGGCGCGGCTCCGACGTAGTTCTCGGCCAGGCCGGCCGCGGCGGCCTTCGACGCGGCGATGTACTCCAGGTTCGCCAGTTGCTGCCGGTGGTCGAAGGCGTCCTGGCCGGGGTCCTTGTGCAGCAGCGTGGTCATCCAGGACGCGAAGTGCTGCGCCCGCCAGACGCGCTTCAGGCACGTCGCGGAGTAGGCGTCGAGCAGCTCGGACGAGCCGGAGTCGTACCAGGACCCCAGCGCGTCGGCGAGCACGGTGACGTCGGAGATCGCCAGGTTGAGGCCCTTGGCGCCGGTGGGCGGCACGATGTGCGCGGCGTCGCCGGCCAGGAACAACCGCTCGTGGCGCATCGGCTCGGCGACGAAGCTGCGCATCGGCGTGATCGCCTTCTCCAGGATCGGGCCGTCCCTCAGCTCCCAGCCGTCGTCGGTGGCGAACCGCGCGCGCAGCTCGGACCAGATCCGGTCGTCGGGCCAGGCGGACAGGTCGTCGCCGGGGTCGACCTGGAGGTAGAGGCGGCTGATCCGCGGCGAGCGGAGGCTGTGCAGGGCGAAACCGCGCTCGCTGTAGGCGTAGATCAGCTCGTCGGTGGAGGGCGGCACCTCGGCGAGGATCCCCAGCCAGGCGAACGGGTACTCGCGCTCGTACGTCGTCAGCCCCGGCACGGCGGGCCGCGAGACTCCGTGGAAGCCGTCGCAGCCGGCGATGACGTCGCAGTCGAGCACGTGGGTCTCGCCCTCGTGCCGGAAGGTCACCGACGGCGCGGCCGTGTCGACCGAGAGCGCCTCGGCGCCGAAGCGGATGTCGCCGCCGTCCGCGAGCCGCGCGGCGATCAGGTCCTTGACGATCTCGGTCTGGGCGTAGATGGTCACCGTCAGCCCGCCGGTGAGGTCGGTCAGCGCGATGCGGTGCCCCGCCCCGCCGAACCGCAGCTCCAGGCCGTGGTGGGTCAGGCCCTCGCGGTCGAGCCGCTCGCCGACGCCCGCGGCGCGGAGCACGTCGACCGTGCCCTGTTCGAGCATCCCGGCGCGCTGGCGCTGCTCGACGTACGCGCGGTCGCGGCTCTCCAGGACCACGGAGTCGATCCCCCGGCGGTGCAGCAGCCGGGAGAGCAGCAGGCCCGCCGGCCCGCCTCCTATGATCGCGACCTTCGTCCGCATGCATACCGCCTTTCACCGTCTGAACCGATCCTCGCGCCTCGGCGTGCGCGGTCAGCCGTCACTTTTCCACCTGACGGAAACGCTGTGTCCGGCGACGTCGTGGGACAGCGCGCGTGCCGCCTCGACGACGGCCGGCACGAGGCGGCGCAGGTCGGCGTTGTGCCGCCTGATCACCAGCGAGAGCGCGGCGACGACCTCCCCCGCGGCGTCGCGTACCGGGGCGGCCACCGAGCACGAGCCCGCGGTCATCTCCTCCTGCGTCACCGCGTAGCCGGTCCGCCGGATCTCGGCCAGGCCGGTCCGCAGCCGATCGGGGTCGGTGATCGTACGCGGCGTGTACGCCTTCAGCCCGCCCGCGAGGACGCCCTCGGCGAAGTCCTCCTCGGCGAAGGCGAGCAGCACCTTGCCCACGCCGGTCGCGTGCAGGGGCAGCTCGGCGGCGACCCGCGTCACGATCGGCACCGAGCGCGGGCCGCGCAGGCGTTCGAGGTAGAGGGCCTTGCCCTCGCTGAGTACCGCGAGCTGGACGTTCTCGTGCGTGACCTCGTAGAGGTCCTCCATGTGCGGCAGCGCGAGCTCCCGCAGACCGGTCGCGGCCGACGCCTGGGCGCCGATGCGCCACAGGCGCATCCCGATGCGGTACGACCCGTCGGAGAGGCGTTCGAGGAAGCCGCCGCCGGTCAGCTCGCCGACGAGGCGGTGGCCGGTGGCGAGCGGAAGGCCCGCGCGGCGGCAGATCTCGGTGAGGCTGAGGCGTACGCCGCCGGGGGCGAACGCCTCCAGGATCGCCATCACCTTTCCGGCGACACTCGGCGGCCGGGACGCGCTCTGCATCGGATCAAGCTACCTCGCCCGGAGGTCAGGCAGGCCCGGTGATCACTCCGTCCTCGATGAGGACGCGCTGGGCGACGGCGAAGGCGGAGTTGGCCGCCGGGACGCCGCAGTAGACCGCGGCGTGCAGCAGCACCTCTTTGATCTCGTCCGGGGTGAGGCCGTTGCGGATCCCGGCGCGTACATGCATGGCCAGCTCGTCGAGGTGCCCGCCGGCGACCATCGCGGTCAGCGTGATGCAGCTGCGCGTACGGCGGTCGAGGCCCGGCCGGTCCCAGATCTCACCCCAGGCGTACCTGGTGATGAAGTCCTGGAAGTCGGCGGTGAAGCCGGTCTTGCGCGCCTCGGCGCGGTCGACGTGCGCGTCGCCGAGGACCTCGCGGCGTACCGACATTCCATCGCCCATCAGAGGGTCCTCTCCAGGTGGCGCAGCATCGCGTGGGTGACGGGCACCGGGCGTTCGAGGTTGGCCAGGTGCCCGGCCTCGGGCACGAGCACGAACTCGGCGCCGCGGATGCCTCGGGCCAGCTCCTCGGCGTGGTCGAAGGGCGTGGCGATGTCGTCGGCGCCCGCGATGATCAGCGTCGGCACGCGGACGTCGCCGAGCCGGTCGCGGACGTCGAACATCGCGAGGGCCTCGGCGCAGGCGGCGTACCCTTCCGGGTCCACGCGCTCCAGCATGGCCTCCGCGTGGCTCGTGTCGCCGTAGTTCGGCGTGAACCAGCGGTCGAAGAGCATGTCCTGGATCGCCATAAGGCCGACGTCGCGCACCATCTCGGCGCGGTCGCGCCAGCCGGACGGCGGGCCGAACTGCGCGGAGCTGCAGCAGAGCATCAGGCTGGTGATGCGGTCCGGGTGGCGGATCGCGAGGGTCGTGCCGATCGCGCCGCCGAGCGACACCCCGCCGTAGATGACCTTCTCCAGGCCGAGCTCGTCGAGCATCTCCACGACGGCGTCCGCGAAGTCCTCGACGGTGCCGTGGATGACCTCGGATCCGCCGTGGCCCGGCAGGTCGTACCGGAGCAGCCGCCAGTAGCTGCCCAGCTCGGGCATCTGCGGCGCCCACAGGTCCATCGTGGCGCCGAGGGAGTGCCCGAGGACGACGACGGGCGCGTTGGCGGGACCGTCGAAACGGTGGTGAAGCCTGCTCATACGTTGGTGCCTCGCGTGTAGGCGTCGAGGGCGCGGTCGACCAGCTCCGGCGCGCACCCGACGAGGTCGGCCGGGTCGGCTCCGCCGGGCAGCAGGTCGCCGAGCGGGCGCCCGTCGCGCACGGCGGCGGCGACGGCCTCCCGCGCCTCGCGCCTGCCCTGGTGTTCGGCCAGTGCGGCGACGACGTGCTCGGAGACGAGTTCGTCGCGCAGGTTCGCGCGCATGCGGTCGGGAAAGACCTCCAGGCCCGCGGTGAGCTCGGCGGCGGTCTCGGCGGCGCCGCCGGTCAGGCGCAGCGCCTCGGTGAGCGGCTGCCACTCCGCGTGCCACTCCCCCGCCGGGCGTTCGAGGCCCGCGAGCTGGGACTGGAAGAGGACCTGCGCGTACGCGGGCACGCGCAGCGCGGCCGAACGGATCATCGTGGCGAGGACGGGGTTCCGCTTGTGCGGCATCGCCGAGGAGCCGCCGCGCCCCGGCGCCGCGGGTTCGGCGACCTCGCCGATCTCGGTCTGGGCGAGCAGGACGACATCTGTGGCGATCTTGCCGAGGGCGCCGGCGGCGAGGCCGAGCGCGGCGCCCAGCTCGGCGACGGGCGCGCGCAGCGTGTGCCAGGGCAGGACCGGCTCGGCGAGGCCGGTCTCCTCGGCGAACAGCGGCAGCAGGCGCAGGTCGCCGAACGCGGCGAGGGTGCCACCCGCGCCGCCGAGCTGCGCGGGGAGGCGTACGGCCCGTAGCCGGTCGCGCGCCTCCGCGACGGCGGCCAGCCAGCCGGCAGCGCGCAGCCCGAACGTCGTCGGCACGGCCTGCTGCCCGAAGGTACGGCCGGCCATCGGGGTGTCCCGGTGCCGCCGGGCCAGGCCGGCGACGGCGTCGAGCGTACGGGTGAGGTCGCCGAGCACGACGGATCGCGCGCGGTCGGCGACCAGCATGGCCGCGGTGTCCATGATGTCCTGGCTGGTCGCGCCCTGGTGGACGTGGTCGCCCGCGATCTTCCGCAGGTCGGCGACCAGGGGCACCACGGGGTTGCCCGCGCCGCGTGCCCGCTCGGCCAGCTCCGCGAGGTCGACGCGCGCGCCGGCGATGGCGTCCGCGACACCTGCGGGGATGAGGCCCAGGCGCGCCTGGGCACGGGCCAGGGCGGCCTCGGAGTCCAGTAGTGCGCGTAGCCAGGCCTCGCCCGATACGGCCGACTCGGCGGCTGTGCCGGCGGCGACCGGTGACAGGAGGTCAGCTGGCAAAGAAAACGGTCTCCTGTTCGCCCTGTAGGTGCACATCGAAGCGGTAAGACCGGACATCTTCCCGCAAAGCGACCAAAGTGTCACGCCGGGCCTCCGGAACAGCGGCCAGTACCCCGTCTGCGGCGTTGCCCTCCTCTCCGGGGAAGTAGAGCCGCGTGGCCACCGGCTTCAGCAGGCCGCGCGCGAAGACCAGTACCGCGATGTGCGGCGCCGGGCCCCCCGGCTTCAGCGTCGAGAACCAGTATCGGCCGTCCGCGTCCGTGGCGCACCGACCGAAGCCGGCGAAGTCACGTCCGGCGCGGTCGACCGAGCCGACCTCCCGGGTCACCTCGCCGTCCGGGCCGGTCTGCCAGATCTCCACGAGCGCGTCCGGCAGGGGCTCACCGTCGCCGTCCAGGACCCGGCCGTGGATCCGGATCGCGTCCGGGTGCCACTCGGGCGCGACACGGGGACCGCCGGCGTACGGGAGGGCGTAGCCGAAGAAGGGGCCCACTGTCTGTGAGGGTGTGGCGGTCATCAGGCCTCCGTCGGGGTGTCGCCGAGCACGATGTCCCACTGGTAGCCGAGCGCCCACTCGGGCTTGGTGGTGTCCATGTCGAACCGCGCGACCAGCAGCTCGCGGTCCTTCTCGTCCGGGATGGACTGGAAGATCGGGTCGTAGGCGAAGAGAGGGTCGCCGGGGAAGTACATCTGGGTGACGAGCCGCTGCGTGAACGCCGTGCCGAACACCGAGAAGTGGATGTGCGCGGGCCGCCAGGCGTTCTGGTGGTTCCGCCACGGGTACGCGCCCGGTTTGATCGTGACGAACTCGTACCGGCCGTCGGCGCCGGTCAGGCACCGGCCCGCGCCGGTGAAGTTCGGGTCGAGCGGCGCCGGGTGCTGGTCGCGCAGGTGGACGTAGCGGCCGGCCGCGTTGGTCTGCCAGATCTCCACGAGCGTGTGCGGCACCGGACGGCCGGAGGAGTCCAGGACACGGCCGGTCACGACGATGCGCTCCCCGAGCGGCTCGCCCGCATGCTGCCTGGTCAGATCGTTGTCGAGCAGGCCAAGCTCCGACCGGCCGAAGACCGGGCCGGTCAGCTCGACGGCGTCCGGCCCGTACGCGGGGACCACCAGCGGCTGCGCGGGCGCCCGAAGGACCGTGCTCTTGTAGGGCGGATAGAGGTAGGCCGGGCTGTGGTCGTCGGTCACGGTCTGCACCATCCATTCATCGATCTCGGATCGGCGGGCCCGTACGCTCGCGGATCTCCTCGGGGGTCACGTCCGGCGCGGTCTCGACGAGGACCAGGCCCTCCGGCGTGATGTCCAGGACGCCCAGGTCGGTGATGATCCGCTGGACGCAGGCGGCGCCGGTCAACGGCAGCGTGCACTCATCGACGATCTTCGGGCTGCCGTCCCTGGCGGTGTGCTCCATGACCACGACGACCCGGCGCGCACCGTGCACGAGGTCCATCGCGCCGCCCATGCCCTTGATCATCTTTCCGGGCACGGCCCAGTTGGCCAGGTCGCCGCGGACCGAGACCTGCATCGCGCCCAGCACCGCGACGTCCACATGGCCGCCACGGATCATCCCGAACGACAGGGACGAGTCGAAGTAGGAGGCGCCCGGGCGTACGGTCACAGTCTCCTTCCCGGCGTTGATCAGGTCCGGGTCGACGGCGTCCTCGGCGGGATACGGCCCGACGCCGAGCACCCCGTTCTCCGAGTGGATCACCACGTCGATCCCCGCCGGCAGGTATCCGGGGATGAGCGTCGGCAGCCCGATGCCGAGGTTGACGTACATCCCGTCCGACATCTCCGAGGCCGCCCGAGCCGCGATCCCGTTCCGATCCCAGCTCATCGGCCGCTCACCCTTCTCACTCGCTCCGCGCGCTCGCTCCGGCTCATTTGGTCACTGTCCGCTTCTCGATCGGCTTGTCGGCGGCCTGTTCGGGGGTGAGGGCGACGACGCGCTGGACGAAGATGCCCGGGAGGTGCACCTCGTCCGGGTCGATGGCGTCCACGAGCTCCTCGACCTCGGCGATCGCGGTACGCGCGGCCATCGCGCACAGCGGGTTGAAGTTGCGCGCCGAGCGCGTGAAGACGAGGTTGCCGTGCCGGTCGCCGCGCTCCGCGCGTACGAGGGCGAAATCGGTGGTGACGCTCTCCTCCAGGACGTACTCCTGGCCGCCGAACTCGCGGACCTCCTTCGGCGGCGAGGCGACGACGACTCCCCCCTCACCGTCGTACCGCCAGGGCAGGCCGCCTTCGGCGACCATCGTGCCGACGCCCGCCGGCGTGTAGAACGCGGGGATTCCACAGCCGCCCGCGCGCAGCTTCTCCGAGAGCGTGCCCTGCGGCATCAGCTCCAGTTCGATCTCCCCGCCGAGGTAGCGGCGGGCCAGCTCCTTGTTCTCGCCGACGTAGGAGCCCATCGCGCGGGTGATCCGGCCGGCGTCCAGGAGGCGGCCCAGGCCGCGGCCGATCGTCCCGCAGTTGTTCGAGACGATCGACAGGTCCGTGACGCCCCGGTCGTACACCGCGTCGATGAGCGTGAAGGGCACGCCGCAGAGCCCGAACCCGCCGACGGCGATCGACGCCCGATCGGCCAGGTCCGAGACGGCGTCGGCCGCCGATGCCACCACCTTGTCCATGCCCCTCACCCTGCCAAGCGGCCCGTGGCGCCCTCGCAGCGGGCTTCCGCTCAGCGGAAAAACGATGTCCGGCCCGCGAGCCGTGAGCAGGAACGGCGCGGATCACACCGGCCTTGGTACCGTCGGAATCGGGGTACTGACGAGGAGGAACACCGGATGCAGCTGGCCGATGGGGTGGGCGTGATCATCACCGACCGGTCCGGTGGCACGAGCGCCGCGCCGTACGACACCCGCAACCTGGGCGGCGCCGTCGGCGACGACCCCGCCGCCGTCCGCGACAACCGTGCCAAGACCGCCGCCGAGATCGGCGTCGACCGGGTCGTCTACATGCGGCAGGTGCACAGCGCCGAGGTGCGGCACGTGACCGGGCCGTTCGGCGACGACCCGCCGGGCATCGACGGCGTGCACACCACGGAGACCGGCCTGGCGCTCGCCGTGCTCGTCGCCGACTGCGCGCCGGTGCTGGTCGCCGACCCGGTCAAGCGGATGATCGGCGGCGCCCACTCGGGCCGCGCCGGCACCGCCACCGGGGTCGTGCCCGCGCTCGTCGCGGCGATGGCCGACGCCGGCGCCGAGCCGTCCCGCATGGTCGCGCTGGTCGGCCCGAACGCCTGCGGCCTCTGCTACGAGGTCTCCGCGGAGCTGCGCGACGAGGTCGCCGCCGCGGTGCCCGCCGCCTGGTCGGTCACCCGCCAGGACACCCCCGCGCTCGACATCCGGGCCGCCGTCGCCTCCCAGCTGGCCGCCGCGGGCGTCGCCGACGTACGCCACGACGACCGCTGCACGATGGAGAGCCCCGAGCTGTACTCCTACCGCCGCGACGGGCGGACCGGCCGGTTCGCCGGATACATCTGGCTGGAGCCATGAGCCATCAGCACGCCGGCGGGCACTCGCACGGGGTCGGCGCCGACTCCGACAAGCGCCTGCTGACGGGAGCGCTGGGGCTGATCCTGGTGTTCATGGCGTGCGAGGTCGTCGTCGGGCTGCTCGCGCACTCCCTCGCGCTGCTCTCCGACGCCGCGCACATGCTCACCGACGCCGCCTCGATCGTGCTGGCGCTCATCGCGATGCGGCTCGCCGCCGCCCCGCCGCGCGGCGGCTACACATACGGCCTGACCCGTGCGGAGATCCTGTCCGCGCAGGTGAACGGGATCAGCCTGCTGCTGCTCTCGGTCTGGCTCGTGTACGAGGCCGTCCGCCGCCTGATGCACCCGCCGGAGGTCGTCGGCGGCCTGGTGCTCGTCACGGCGTTGGCCGGCGTGGTGGTGAACCTCGCCGCGGGCTGGCTGATCGGCCGCGCGAACCGCGCCAGCCTGAACGTCGAGGGCGTGTTCCAGCACATCATCACCGACCTGTACGCCTTCATCGCCACCGCGATCGCCGGGGTGGTGATGATCTTCACCGGGTTCACGCGGGCGGACGCCATCGCCTCGCTGATCGTGGTCGCCCTCATGCTGAAGGCCGGCACCGGGCTCGTACGCGACTCGTGGCGGATCTTCCTGGAGGCCGCGCCCGCAGGCCTCAAACCCGACCGGATCGGGCACGCGCTCGCGGCGCGGCCGCACGTCGTCGAAGTGCACGACCTGCACATCTGGCAGATCACCTCGGGGATGCCGGCCGCCTCGGCGCACGTGCTCGTCTCGGTCGGTGAGGATTGTCACGCCGTACGCGCCGACCTGGAGGGCATCCTGGAGCGCGACTACCAGATCACGCACACGACGCTGCAGGTCGATCACGCGTCGGAGCAGATCCTGACCATCGAACGGCACTGCGGCGACCCGCACGGGCCGAGCCACCGGCACGGAAAATAAGTGGCGTCACGCCCTCGTCGTCGGGCACGGTGGGGGTCCTGAGCCCCGGGCAGTCCGGTGGCTTGCCTATTCTTGCCGCTTGTATGGGACCTTCGATCTCCGACGTGCGATCACGCCTGCCCGAGCTGATGCTGCGCGACCAGCACCGGCTGCGTCGTCGTCTCGACGGCACGCGCAAGACACGTGACGCCGGCGCCCGCGACAAGATTCTCGCCAAGCTCGCGGACGAGGTGGAGGCCGCCGAGCGCCGTGTCGCGCGGCGCCGCGACTCCCTCCCGGAGATCACCTATCCGGAGATCCTGCCGGTCTCGCAGAAGAAGGACGAGATCCGCAAGGCCATCGAGGATCACCAGGTCGTGATCGTCGCCGGCGAGACCGGGTCGGGGAAGACCACCCAGCTCCCGAAGATCTGCCTTGAGCTCGGCCTCGGCGTGAAGGGCATGATCGGGCACACCCAGCCGCGCCGGCTCGCCGCGCGTACGGTCGCCGAGCGCATCGCCGAGGAGCTCGACACCCCGCTCGGGGAGACCATCGGCTACCAGGTGCGCTTCGCCGACCACTCCGGCGACCACACGCTGGTCAAGCTGATGACCGACGGCATCCTGCTGAACGAGATCGCCCGCGACCGGATGCTGCGCGGGTACGACACGCTGATCATCGACGAGGCGCACGAGCGCAGCCTCAACATCGACTTCATCCTCGGGTACGTCAAGCGGCTGCTGCCCAAACGGCCCGACCTCAAGGTGATCATCACCTCCGCGACGATCGACCCGGAGCGCTTCGCCGCGCACTTCGACGACGCGCCGATCATCGAAGTGTCGGGCCGTACCTACCCGGTCGAGGTGCGCTACCGGCCGGTCGAGGAGGACGACGACCAGACGCAGGCGATCCTCGACGCCGTGGACGAGCTCGCCCTCGAACCCCCCGGCGACGTGCTGGTCTTCCTGTCCGGCGAGCGCGAGATCCGCGACACGGCCGAGGCGCTGGAGAAGCGGGAGCTCCGCAACACCGAGATCCTGCCGCTGTACGCGCGGCTGTCCGCGGCCGAGCAGCACCGGGTGTTCCAGTCGCACCGTGGCCGGCGCATCGTCCTGTCCACCAACGTCGCCGAGACCTCGCTGACCGTGCCGGGCATCAAGTACGTCATCGACCCCGGCACCGCCCGCATCTCGCGCTACAGCCACCGTACGAAGGTGCAGCGGCTGCCGATCGAGGCCGTCTCGCAGGCGTCGGCCAACCAGCGCAAAGGCCGCTGCGGCCGTGTCTCGGCGGGCGTGTGCATCCGGCTGTACTCCGAAGAGGACTTCATCGGCCGCCCGGAGTACACCGACCCGGAGATCCTGCGCACCAACCTCGCCTCGGTCATCCTGCAGATGACCGACCTGGGCCTGGGCGACATCCTCGACTTCCCGTTCATCGACCCGCCGGACCGCCGCAACGTCAAGGACGGCGTGAACCTCCTCCAGGAGCTCGGCGCCCTCGACGGCGAGCGCCTCACGCCGCTCGGCCGCAAGCTGGCGCAGCTGCCCGTCGACCCGCGCCTGGCGCGCATGGTGCTGGAGGCCGACAAGAACGGCTGCGTACGCGAGGTCATGGTGATCGTCGCGGGCCTGTCGATCCAGGACCCCCGCGAGCGCCCCGCCGAGAAACGGCAGGCGGCCGACGAGAAACACGCGCGGTTCGCCGACCCGGACTCCGACTTCATGGCGTACCTCAACCTCTGGAACCACGTGAAGGAGCGCCAGAAGGAGCTGTCCGGCAACCGGTTCCGGCGCGAGTGCAAGCAGGAGTACCTCCACTACCTGCGGATCCGCGAATGGCAGGACATCTACGGCCAGCTCCGGCAGGTGGCGAAGGACCTCGGCGTCACCCAGAACACCGCGCCCGCCGACCCGAAGCACGTGCACATCTCGCTGCTCTCCGGCCTGCTGTCGCACATCGGCCTCATGGACGGCGAGAAGAAGGACGACGGCAAGCGCGGCGGGCAGCGGGAGTACCTCGGGGCGCGCGGGGCGAAGTTCGCGATCTTCCCGGGCTCCAAGCTGGCCAAGAAGCCGCCGCGCTGGGTGATGGCCGGTGAGCTGGTCGAGACCTCGCGGCTCTGGGCCCGCATCGCCGCCAAGATCGAGCCGGAGTGGGTCGAGCCGCTCGCGGAGCACCTGGTCAAGCGCACCTACAGCGAGCCGCACTGGGAGAAGAAACAGGGCGCCGTGATGGCGTACGAGAAGGTCACCCTGTACGGCGTGCCGGTCGTCGCGCAGCGCAAGGTGAACTACGCCCGCGTCGACCCCGAGCTGTGCCGGGAGCTGTTCATCCGCAACGCCCTGGTCGAGGGCGACTGGGACACCCACCACGCCTTCCTCGCGCGACAACCGGCGGCTGCTCGACGAGGTCGAGGAGCTGGAGCACCGGGCGCGGCGGCGCGGCATCGTCGTGGACGACGAGGCGCTGTTCGAGTTCTACGACGCGCGCGTCCCCGCCGAGGCGGTCTCGGCGCGCCACTTCGACAGCTGGTGGAAGAAGGCACGGCGCGAGCACGCCCGACCTGCTGACGTTCTCCACGTCGATGCTCGTCAACGACGACGCCGACACGGTCGACGCAGGCCGACTACCCCGACACCTGGCACCAGGGCGAGCTGGGGATGCGCCTGTCGTACCAGTTCGAGCCGGGCACGGACGCCGACGGCGTGACCGCGCACGTGCCACTGCCGCTGCTCAACCAGGTGAGCTCCGACGGCTTCGAGTGGCAGATCCCCGGCCTGCGCGAGGACCTCGTCACCGAGCTGATCCGCTCGCTGCCCAAGCGGCTGCGGGTGAACTTCGTGCCCGCGCCCGACGTGGCGCGCAAGGTGCTGGCGCGCCTGACCGCGGAGTCGGGAGCCGCTGCTCGACGCCCTCGAACGCGAGCTTCAGGCGATGACCGGCGTGAGCGTCCCGCACGAGGCCTGGGACCTGTCGCGCATCCCGGACCACCTGAAGATCACCTATCGGGTGACGGACCACGGGCGCACGCTCGCCGAGGGCAAGTCACTGCCGGAGCTGAAGCGGCAACTCGCGCCCAAGGTGTCCGCGACGCTGTCGCGCGCCGCGGACGACATCGAGAAGAAGGGCCTGCGCGCCTGGGACTTCGGCACCCTCCCGCGCACGTACGAGCAGGGCCGGGTCAAGGCCTATCCGGCGCTGGTGGACGACGGCGACAGCGTCGCCATCCGCACCTTCCCCACCGAGGGCGAACAGCGCCGCGCGATGTGGCGCGGCACGCGCCGGCTGGTGCTCCTGGGGTCGCCGTCCCCGGCGAAGTTCCTCCAGTCGCGGCTGAGCAACCAGGCCAAACTGGTGCTGAGCCACACCCCGCACGGCAGCGTCGCCGCGTTGCTGGACGACTGCGTCGCGTGCGCCGCCGACAAACTGATCACCGAACACGGCGGGCCGGTGTGGGACGAAACGGCGTTCGGCGCGCTCCGCGACCACGTACGCGCGGACCTCAGCGACGAGACCGCCACCGTGTTCGCCCAGGCGCAGCGGATCCTCGCCGCGGCCCACGAGGTCGAGACCCGCCTGAAGAGCACCGGCAGCCCGATCCTGATCCCGGCCCTGACGGACGTACGAGCGCAGCTGACCCGCCTGATCTACCCGGGCTTCGTCACGGTGACCGGCTCCCGCCGCCTCCCGGACCTGCTCCGCTACCTCCGCGCTATCGAACGCCGCCTCGACCGCCTGCCCGACGACCCGCACCGCGACCGCGAGCGCATGCTGGCCGTCCAGCAGGTGGAGGCCGCGTACGTCCGCGCCCGCGACGCACGGCCGGGCAACACCCGCATCCGGCAGGTCCGCTGGATGCTGGAGGAGCTACGGGTCAGCTTCTTCGCCCAGCAGCTAGGCACGGCCTACCCGGTGTCAGAGAAGCGCATCCGCCGCGAACTGGACGAGGCCGCCACCTCCGGGTGACCCACCCAGCCACGCCACCCAGCCACGCCACCCAGCCACCACCCAGCCACGCCACCCAGCCACGCCACCCAGCCACGCCACCCAGCCACGCCACCCAGCCACGCCACCCAGCCACGCACCCCCCCCCCGTCGCTCGCCGGCGGGCCGGCTTCCTCCTCCGATTCGCGGCGTGCGGATGCCGCCTACGTCTGGGACGTGTCCGGGCGGCCGGCGTGCTCGGTGAGCTCCAGCTCGATGAAGGCGGCGATCATCGCGCGCCACACCGGCTCGGCGACCTCCGGGGACAGGCCGGCCGCGGCGGCGCGCTCACGTGCCAGCGCCACCACCTTCTCCACCCGGTCCGGCGCACGGACGGCCTGTTCGCCGGTCTTGAACGTGGCGGCGGCTCGTACGAGGGCCTGCCGGTCGGCCAGGAGCCGGACCAGGCCGGCGTCGACGGCGTCGATGCGGGCGCGGACCTCGGCCAGGGACTCATAGGCGGTCATCAGGCGGTCAGCTCCCGTTCGAGAGGGGTGCGCATCCTCGGCTTGACGCGTACGGGGCCGAGCCAGGTCGTGAGGCGCTCCGCCTCGGCCGCCAGCAGGGCCTCGGCTTCGGTGCCGATGTCCTCGAAGAGGCGGTGGACGATCTCGCCGGTCTCGCGCTGGGCCCAGCCGCCGATGATCCGGCCGTCGTGCCAGACGGTGGGGCCGGCGTTGCCGTTCCGGTCGAACAGCCTGGGGCCGTGGTCGCCGAGGTACCAGTCGCGGCCCGCCCAGCCCATGATCGTCGGGTCGAGGGACGGGAGGAGGGCCACCCAGGGCTCGGGCGCCGGGGTCGCGGCGGTGTCTCCGGGCAGGACGTAGCCGGTCGTGCCGTCGAGGTCGACCTCCTCGGCGTCCTTCAGTGCCTTCCTGACCTGCGTCAGCGTGAGGCCGGTCCACCATTTGACGTCGGCCTCGGTGCCCGGGCCGTACGCGGCGAGCCAGCGGCGTACGAGCTCCTTCCGGGCCTCGTCCGGGGGCGTGCTCTCCAGGGCCGCCGGCGCCGGGGACCAGCTGAACTGGCTGCTCGTCCACGACCCGCGCGGCCGGCCGCGCCGGATCCGGCCCTCGGCGGCGAGGCCCAGCAGCACCCGCGCGGCGATCGCCGGCCGCGATTCGTACGGCTTGCCCTCGGAGAGCACGATCCTGCTCCGCAGGCGCGGGACGTCGGCGGACAGGTCGGTGGCGTACGCCTCGCCGCGTGCCCTGAGCGCCGCGAGGGTCTCCTCCTCGACGTCTTTCAGCCAGGCGTCGTCGCCGAGCCCGGCCTGGTCGAGGTGGAAGAGCGTACGGCGGCGTTCGAGCCGCGCGATGTCGTCGCCGCAGGCGGCCTGCGCGACGGGCGCGAGGTCGGCCGGCAGGGTGAAGACCGTACGGCGCATGCACAGCATCCGCACGAGGTCGTCGAAGATCGCTCGCTCGATGTCGGCGATGTCGGGGGTCTTCAGCCGGGCGGCGGCCGACAGGACGACGGTCGCCGGGTCCGTGCCGTGCAGCGCGACCAGAGCCCTGGCCACCTCCCGCGGATCGTCGGCCCTCGGCGCGGCCAGCCGGTGCCGTACGCCGAGCCGTGCCCTGCGCTCCCCCACACCGATCCGCACCATGCGCCGATTATGCCGCGAGGCACCGACAGTCCCCGTGCCCGTAAGCTCGGTCGCATGAGTGCCGAGGATGCCGAGGGCGCCGAGCAGCCGGGACTGGGCCCCCATCCCCTCCCCTGGCCGGACGACGCGCGGCTCGACCCCGCTCTGCTGGCCGAGGGCGACCGCCGCAACGTCGTGGACGAGTACCGCTACTGGAGCAACGAGGCGATCGTCGCCGACCTCGACGAGCGCCGTCACCCGTTCCACGTCGCCATCGAGAACTGGCAGCACGACTTCAACATCGGCGCCGTCGTGCGCAACGCCAACGCCTTCCTCGCCGCCGAGGTCCACATCGTGGGCCGCCGCCGCTGGAACCGCCGGGGCGCCATGGTCACCGACCGCTACCAGCACGTACGCCACCACCCCGAAACGGGCGATCTGGTGAAGTGGTGCCGCGAGCGCGACCTGCCGATCGTGGGCATCGACAACCTGCCGGGCTCCCGCCCGATCCAGGACGCCCCGCTGCCCCGCGCCTGCCTGATGCTCTTCGGCCAGGAGGGCCCGGGCCTGTCGGAGGAGGGCCGCGCGGCGTCGGACGTGATCCTGCACATCCCGCAGTTCGGCTCCACGCGTTCGATCAACGCGGGCGTGGCGAGCGGCGTGGCGATGTACGAGTGGATTCGCCGACATTCGCACTGACGACCTGCGATGATGCGGCTCTTCGGCACGAGGAGAGATCATGGCGGGACACTTCGAGGCGACGATCGAGATCGACCGCCCTGTCGAGGAGGTCTTCGCCTTCCTCGCCGACGGCGACAACGACCCGAAGTTCAGCCCGCGCGTGCAGCGGATCGCCAAGACGACGGACGGCCCCACGGCGGAGGGCACCGTGTACGCGAGCACGGTGAAGGACGCCGGCATGACGACGAAGCGGGAGTTCCGCATCACGTCGTTCGAGGCGCCCCGCACGATCCGCTGGACCGAGCTGTCCAAGAACCTCGTGACCGCCCGTGACGGCGGCTACGACCTGGAGCCCACCGCGGACGGCGGGACCCGGCTGCGGGTGTTCAACGTCCTGGAGGGGCACGGCGTCGGCAAGCTGATCGCGCCCCTGGCGCTGAGCGCGGCCCGCAAGGACGCCGACGCCTTCGCCCAGCGCATCAAGACCGCCGTAGAAGCGTCCTGAACCCCGGCGGTGACCCGCACCGCCGGGGTTCCCGGTCCGCTCAGCCCAGGTGGCCGGCGATGAATCCGGCGTAGGCCGCCTCGCCGCGCTGGTTCGGGTGCAACGGGGCGGCGGGGTTGAGGGGGACATAGCCCTCCACCCACTTCGCCGACGCCGACTGGCACGCGTCGTGGCCCGCGCTGGGCGCCTCCACGTCGACGTACTCGGCGTTGTGCGCGCTCGCCTCCGACGCGATGAGCTGGTTCAGGCGGTGGACGTTGCCCTGCAGGTAGTCCGAGTCCACCGCCAGGATGGGCTGGTACGGCCAGCAGCCGCCCGGCCTGACGTACAGGCCGTACCCGGTGACGATGACGCGCGCCTGCGGTGACCGCTGGTGGATCCCGTCCAGTACGGCCGCGATCCTGGGGCCGGCCGCGTCGACGCGCTGGGCGACCTGGTCGACGCCGCCCTCGGTGTAGCGGACCTTGCAGGGGGTCGCGGTCGGGTCGAGGTTGACGCAGTCCTCGGCGATGCCGACCAGGCCCGCGTCGTTGCCGCCGATGGTCAGGGTGACCAGGGTCGTGCCGGCGGTCAGCGCGTCGAACTGCGGCGGCGCGGTCCCGGTCGGGACCCCGGCGACGCTGAGGGACTGCGACTCCGTCATGTGCTTGGTCTCGGCACCGCTGCAGGTCACGTCGCGCAGGTCGGTGATCCCGAGCTGGGCGGCCAGGTCGTGCGCGTAGTTGTGCGTGGAACGCCCGCAGCCCACATTTCCCGTGATGTCCGGGATGAGCGGCCCTGACGCCATCGAGTCGCCCAACGCGACGTACGTCCCGCCGGCCGCCGAGGCGGGAGGCGCGGTGACGCCGATGGCCGCCGTCAGGGCGGCGGCACCGAGAACACCGGTGAGAACACGGCGAATGCCATGGGGGGATGGCGAGGGCATGGGGGCTCCCTGCGGTCATGGAATGTTGTGCGCTCATCATGCAGACTCATGACGGATCCTTTAACTGGTTAACAAGGCAGACTTCCGCGGGAGGTTCTGTGACGGATCACAACCGGCCGCTGTCCATCGCCGGACGCCCCGTCGCCGCGTACCTGCGGGCCCGCGTTCCGGCGCTGACGCGGTGTGTGGTCGACCGGCTCCGTACCGAGCTCCCCGTCTACGCGGAGCTGCCTCAAGAGGAGGTCGCCGGCGACATCGCGGATGTCGTCCAGCACAACCTGCGGCTGTTCGCCGACGTCATGGAACGCCGTGGCGAGGCCGACGACGACTGGTTCGCCGTCCAGCGCGACTCGGCGGCGCAGCGGGCCGAGGAAGGCGTGCCTCTGGACGCGATTCTCAGCGCGTACCTTCTCGGCGCGGAGATGGGCTGGAGTGAGATCAGCGCCGGGGCGGGGCCTTCCGATCTGGCCGATCTCCAGGAGGCGCTGGCGCACTTGATGTCGTTCCAGCGGCGGCTGGTGTCGGAGGTCACCGCGGCCTATCTGGAGACGCGCCAGGTCCTGGACGTCCAGCAGCACCGCGACCGGCACTCGCAGATGACGGCCCTGCTGGCCGGCGACCCGCCACCCCGCTCAACGGCCGCGCTCTACGTGGTCATGACGCTGACCCTGGCCCCGCATCCGGACGAGAGCCACCCGGGCCCACGGGCCAGAGTCGCCGCCCGCCGCAAGATCCGCCGCGTGCAGTCGACCTTCGACCGCTTCGCCGGCGAACCCGCGCTGACCGCGCTCGACGGCTCCGGCGGCACCGCCCTGCTGCCCGTCGGCACACCGCCCGCCTGGGACGACCTGCGCGAGTTGATCACCCGTACGGCACAGGCCGCCGACGTGCCGGTCACCGCCGCGGCGGCCGTGACCGAGCCCGCCGCCGTACCGTCCGCCGTCGCCCAGAACACCGAGATCGTGGACCTGGTGGCACGTACGGGCCGCCCGCCGGGCCTCTACCGCCTGGCCGACGTCCTACTCGACTACCAGCTGAGCCGCCCGGGCGAGGCGCTGACCGCACTCGCCCGGCTCCTGCGCCCGCTGGAAGCCAAGCCGGAACTCCTCCAGACCCTGGAGACGTACTTGGGCGAGGACCTCGACCGCCGCCGCACGGCCGCCGCGCTCCACGTCCACCCGAACACGGTCGACTACCGCATCCGCCGCATCACCCAGCTGATCGGCCTGTCCCCGACCCGCCCCGCGGACCTGCCACGCATCAACGCCGCCCTGATCGCGCGGCGCTCGGTCCACGGGGGCTGACCCGTACGAAGGTCAGGGCTGGGCGTTGCCCGTGCCGCCGCCGGGCGGGGGCGTCGTCGGGGTCGGGGAAGGCGTCGGTGACGGGGAATGCGTCGGGGGCTTGGTGGGGGGTGGTGTCGGGCGGTGCGTCGGGTGGCTCGGGGCCGAACGCGTGGGTGGGCCGGCCGGGTTGCCGGCGGCCGGGGCGCTCGTGTCGGTCGTGCTCGGGGTCGCCGTGTGGTGGTGCTTCGGGCCCGTTGAGCGGCGGCCCTGGATGGACGGGCCCGACGAGTGGGCGATGTCCTGGTCGGACGTCGGGGCCGCGCGGCCCGGGTCCAGCGGGGTCTGGTTCCCGGTGTAGTGGTTCGAGCTCGTCGTCACCAGGAACGCCGCGAACACGGCGGCCAGCGTCACCGGGATGGAGACGATCGCCAGCGCCTTGAACCACCGGCGGCCCGACTCCTCGGGGTACGCGTCACGCCCGCCGCCCTTCCCGTCGCGGCCGCCCGACCCGCGGGAGCCCGCGCCGATGGCGGCCTTCTCCCCGTACGGCGACGGCTTCGGGTGCCCCTTCGGGTTCAGGTTGTACGGGTCGGCGATGGGGTAGGCCGGGTCGTCCTCGGGGCCGCGTGACGTCACGAGATCCACGGGCGGCATCGGGCCGGAGATCCGCGTTCCCTCCGGCGGAGCGCCGACCGGCGGCCCGGGGTGGCGGCGGGAGTCCCGTGCGGGCTCCGCACCGGCGGGCGCCTGGTCCCACATGGGCTGCCCGGCGCCGTGGGCGGGGAGGGCCGGCCGCTCCATGCCCGGCCTCTCACTGCCCGGCCTCTCACTGCCGCGCCTTTCACCGCCGCGCCTTTCACCCCCGTAGGGAGGCGCGGCCGGGCGCTGGTGCTGTTCGTTCTGGGGCGGCGGCGCGTACCGGCGGGGCTCGCCCTGAGGGGGTCCGGCGGCGTCGAACGCGGAGCCGGACGAGTCGGGCGGCGTGCCGGGGGCCGTGCGTCCTGGGCCGGAGGCGGCGTGTACTGGCCGGAGTCCCAGCCGGTCAGGTCCTGGGTGGCGAAGTCGGCGTCCGGTGCGACCGGGGACGGGGACGGCGGCAGCGCACGGCGCTCCCTGGCCTCCGGCTGCGGCTCCGCCCGGCCCGGGGCGAGGTAGTCCGACATTCCCGAAGCATCCTGGGCGGAGGCGCGATCCCAGACGGATCCGTCCGGCGCCGTCGCGGCCGGGCCGGGAGTACCGCCGAACTCGTTCGCACGGCCAGGGGCACCCTGCGATGGGGAGGCGGCATGCCCACCGAACTCGTCCGCACGCCCGGGGGCGCCCTGCGGCGGGGAGGCGGCGTGGCCGCCGGGCTCCTCCGCACGCTCCCAGGCGTCCTGGGACGCGGAAGCGGCGTACCCGCCGAACTCGTCCGCACGCCCAGGGGCACCCTGCGGCGCGGAGGCGGCGTGCCCGCCGAAGTCCTCCGCGCGATCAGAGGCGTTCTGGGGCGATGCGGCGTACCCACCGGGCTCTTCGTCCGGGCGGGCCCAGTCGGGGGCGTCCTGGGGCGAGGAGGCGGCGTAGCTGCCGGACTCCACGGCCTTCGGGCCGCCGGTGGGCTCCCAGACGGAGCGGGGTGCCTCCGGCAGGGAACGGGGCTCCGGCGCCGCGGGGATGCGGGCGAAGACCTCGGTGCTGTCCTCGGCGGCCGGGCCGTCCGACGGTGTCACGCCGAGGCCGCGGAGCAGGTCCTGTGCGGTCGGGCGGGCCGCCGGGTCGTCGGCCAGGGCCGAGGTGACCAGGGCGCGTACGGGCTCGGCCAGGGTGTCCAGTACCGCCGGGTGCGCCACCGGGTTGCGGCCCGTGGCCGCGTAGCCGATCACGCGGCCCCAGGCGAAGACGTCCGCGCCGGACTCGCCGGAGGCGCGCTGCCCGGGCACCTCCAGCGCGGTGCCGGAAGAGCCCGAGAGGGCGTCCGGCACGGTGAAGCCGATCACGCGGGGGCCGTCGGCGGCGAGGAGGATGTCCGAGGGCTGCAGGTCCTGGTGGATCACGCCGACGGCGTGGATGGCGGCCAGGGCCTCGGCGAGCGCCGAGGCGAGTGCCGTCAGCCGCGCGGGGTCCAGCGGCCCCATCTCGCCGACGAACTCCCCCAGTGACGGGCCCGCGATGTACTCGCTGATCAGGTACGGCGGCGACTGGTCGCTGCCGTCGGCCAGCAGGGTCGCCGCGCAGTACGGCGGGATGCGCCGGGCCGCGGCGGCCTGGGCGCGCAGGCGCCGGGCGACCTGGGACGCGTCGCGGGCGCGGGTCGTCTTGACCGCGACCGGCTCACCTCGGCTGTCGCGCGCGAGGTACACGGTCGTCGTCTCGCCTCGGGAGAGACGGCCGGTCAGGCGGTGTCCGCCGACCGTGGCGGGGTCTCCGGGCTGCAACGGCTGAACACCCACAGGCAGGATATTTCCCCCTAGAGCGTCTGATTCCGACGTCGTCTCCACGAGTAGGCCTCTTTCGAACGCGTCGTTAACTGACCTTATGGGCCATAGATACTGCAACCCTGCGGAGCTGTGTGCAAGCTGAACGTCACCGAAAGGTCAGAAATATCAACCGTGCGAGTCGAGACGGTACGCCCGTGCCTGCAGGCCGTACAACTCGCCGAAGACCCCGCCGGCGGCCAGAAGCTCGGCCGGCGGACCCTGTTCGACCAGGCGGCCACGGTCGAGGACGTACACCTGATCGGCATGACGGACGCTCGCCAGCCGGTGTGTGATGAGCAGCACCGTACGCCCGTCGGCGTGCGCCCGGATCCGCTCGAAGAGGGCGTGCTCGGCGCGGGCGTCGAGCGCCGCGGTGGGCTCGTCACAGATCAGCAGCGGGGCGTCGCGGTAGAAGCCGCGCGCGACGGCGATGCGCTGCCACTGGCCGCCGGACAGCTCGTGGCCGTCCTTGAAGCGCCGGTCGAGCAGCGTCTCGTACCCGTACGGCAGCGAGTCGATCACCTCGTCGGCGCCGGACGCGGCGGCGGCCTCGGCGATCGACGCGTCGGACGGCACGCGGCCCATGGCGATGTTGTGCCGCGCCGTCATCGGCCAGTGCGTGTAGTACTGCGGGATCATCGCGACGTTCTGCCGGAGCCGGTCGAGGTCGACGTCGCGCAGGCACACGTCGTCCCAGGACACCTCGCCCTCGTCGGGGACGTACAGCCCCGCGAGGATCTTGGCGAGCGTGGTCTTGCCGGAGCCGTTCTCGCCGACCAGCGCGACGACCTGGCCCGCCTTGATGCGGACCGACACGTCGTGGAGGGCGAGCCGGTCCGAGCCCGGATAGGTGAAGTGGACGTTCTCGGCGGTGATCACCTCGAAGCCGCCGGGCACGGGCCGGTCGCGCGCCTCGGGGACCCGCGTCGTGGCGTCGTCGCAGAAGTCCAGGTAGTCCGAGAAGTACAGGCCCGACTCGTAGCACCGGTTGACCGCGTTCAGCAGGTTCGCCAGGGACGCCTGGCCCGTACGGATCGCGAGCACGGCGGTGCCCGCCACCGCGAGGGGCAGCGCGCCCACGGCCAGCAGCAGCCCGAGGGCGACGTACACCGCCGCGGTGGCGACACCGCCCGCGATGTCGCCCAGCACCCGTACGACGGTCTGGCGCCTGGACAGGTCCACGTGGATGTCGCGCTCGCGTACGGCGAGCCGGTCGTGCTCACGTGCCAGGAACGGGCGCATCGTGAACGCGCGGATCTCGGCGGCGGACTCGCGGTCCGCCATCAGGTCGGCGAGGATCCACTTGCGGCGGCGTACGGCCGAGAGCACGAAGACGGCCAGGTAGCGCATGCGCGCGGCGCGCGCCGCGGCCCAGCCGTCGGGGATCGCGGTGATCAGCAGCAGCGGCAGCAGGATGGGGTGCAGCACCCCGAGCGCGCCCGCCGCGGCGGCCAGCCCGATCAGCCCGGTGAGGATGTCGATCGCCGACTCGACGACCGGCGCCGCCTCCACGAGGCCGCGGTCGCGCGCGCGGTGCATGGCGTCGTGGAAGCCGGTGTCGTCGAAGGACGGCAGCTCGACCCGTGTCGTGAGGTCGAACAGGCGTTTCTCCACCAGGTGGTCGACCTGCGGTTTCAGCCGCGCCTGCGCCCAGCCGGCGGCGGCCTGGAGCCCCGCGCGCAGGGCCGTCGCGCCGGCCACGACCACCAGTGACGGCAGCGCCGCGCGTACGCGGTCGGGCGTGGCTCCCCCGGCGAACAGGGCGCGCAGGACGCCGGTGGTGGCCAGCAGCCCGTACGCCGTGAAGACGCCGGCGGCCATCTGCAGCGCGATGGTGGCGACCGTGTCGGCGGGGCTGGCGCGCCACGCCAGCCGCGCGGCGGCGGCGATCAGGGCGGGCAGCCTGCGGGTCATGCCGCCGAGCCCGGCCGAGGCGAGGTCCGCGAGGTGCGTCTGCCACGGCGGGAGGTTCATCTCGGCGGCGTGCGCGGCCGGATCTGGCAGACCTGCCCTGCCACCGAGGAAACCGCGCGGTCTTCTCATGTCCGCCGGACGGGCGGTCGTTCCGGCGATATGAGACCCATGACCAGTTCATTCCCCCGCCGACCGGGGTCACAACGTGGCTCAGGCCGTGAGGAAGCGCAGGCCGTTCCAGGTGAAGTCCATCATGTGGCGCGCGGCCTCCTCGACCGTGACGTCCGGATTGCGTGCGCACCAGAGCGCCATGCGCTCGCTGGCCCCGACGATGATCTCCGCGTACGCCTCCAGGGCGCGGCGCGGGTGGTCCGGGGCGGACCTCTCCATCATGGTGAAGATCAGGTCGGTCTGCTGCCGCCGCGTCGCCTCGATCTCGCCCTCGGCGCCGCCGAGCAGGACGTGCTCCTGGAGCAGCACCATCCAGGACCGCCGGTGCGCCTCGTTGAAGCGGAAGTAGGCGAGGAAGCCGGCGTGGAGCATCTCCTCGGGCGTACGCGCCCCGGCGATCGCGTGCTCGGTGGCCTCGCGAAGCTCCGCGCGGGCCCGGCTGATGGTGGCGAGGAGGAGGCCGTCCTTGGAGCCGAAGTACTCGTACAGCATCGGCTTGGACAGCCCGACGCGTAGGGCGATCTCCTCCATCGAGACGCCGTAGCCCTGCTCGGCGAACACCTCTTCGGCGACGTCGAGCATCTGGCGCTCGCGCTCGGCGCGGGACATCCTCCGGCGTGTGCCTTCCACGGTGTGAACTCTATCTCATGACCTACTGCCGGTAACTTACCGCTGGTAACCTACTGCCGGTAGGCGATGAGCCCCTGGAGGACCTGTGAAACTCGCGATCATCGGCTCCGGCTTCGCCGGCCTCGGCATGGCGATCCAGCTGAAGAAGGCCGGCTACGACGACTTCGTCGTCCTGGAGAAGAACGACGACCTCGGCGGCACGTGGCGCGACAACGTCTACCCCGGCTGCGCCTGTGACGTGCCCTCCCACATGTACTCGTTCTCGTACGAGCTGAACCCGGACTGGTCGCGGATGTTCGCGCCGCAGGCCGAGATCTGGGACTACCTGCGGCACTGCGTCGACAAGTACGACCTCGCGCCGCACATCCGCTACGGCAGCGCCGTCGACGCCCTGGAGTGGGACGACGAGGCGCGCCACTGGAAGGTCAGCCTCGGCGACGGCTCGCTGCTCACCCCGAAGGCCGTCGTGTCGGGCATCGGCGCGCTGCACGTGCCGTCGTACCCGGCGATCCCCGGCACCGAGCGCTTCCAGGGCACGGCGTTCCACTCCGCGCAGTGGGACCAGAGCCTCGACCTGCGCGGCAAGCGCGTCGCGGTGATCGGCACCGGAGCGTCGGCCATCCAGTTCGTCCCGAAGGTCGCCGACGTCGCCGCGCGGTTGCACGTCTTCCAGCGCACGCCCCCGTGGATCCAGCCGAAGCCCGACTTCGTCCTCCCGCGCGCCGCGCGGCGCGCGTTCAAGTACCTCCCGGGAGCGCAGCGGGCGTTCCGCGACACCCTGTACTGGGTGCTGGAGGCACGCGCGCTCGGCTTCACCGTCAACCCGAAGCTGATGGCACCGCAGGAGAAGCTCGCCCGCATGCACATCGCGCGGCAGATCTCCGACCCGGAGCTGCGCGCCAAGGTCACGCCGGACTACACGATCGGCTGCAAGCGCATCCTGCTGTCCTCGGACTACTACCCGGCCCTGTCCAAGCCGCACGTCGACGTGGTCACCGACGGCATCGCCGAGATCACCGAGACCGGAGTGGTGACGGCGGACGGCACCGCGTACGACGTCGACGTGATCATCTACGGCACCGGCTTCAAGGTCACCGACGCCCTCAACGAACAGCCCATCGTCGGCCGCGACGGCCTGAAGATCCAGGAGGCGTGGGCGGACGGCATCACGGCCCACCACGGCGTGACGATCGCCGGCTTCCCCAACTTCTTCATGCTCCTGGGCCCCAACACGGGCCTCGGCCACAACTCGGTCGTCTTCATGATCGAGTCCCAGGTCCAGCACGTGCTGAGCTGCCTGCGCCTGCTGTCGGAGGAGAAGGCCGACGTCATCGAGGTACGCCCGGAGGCACAACGCCGCTTCAACGACGGCCTCCAGCGGCGCCTGGGCAAGGCGGTGTGGAGCGAGGGCGGCTGCAAGAGCTGGTACCTGGACGAGCACGGCGTCAACCGCACCCTGTGGCCCGGCTTCACCTTCGAGTACTGGGCCCGGACGCGCAACGCCCGCAAGAGCGCGTACGCATTGTCCCACTGAGCTTTTAGGAGCCCGGTCCCATCGGCGCATCCGCGATGGGACCGGGCATTCACACCCCGCTAGACGCCCGCGCCGCAGTGCCAGCCGATGTCGTTCTTGCCCCAGATGCAGACCCGAGCCTTGTAGCCGGTGTCGTCCCGGTGATAGCCCGTGTGGACCTGGTCACCGTCCGCCTGGTACTCGTTGGACACCTTCTGGTAGCTGCCGCTGCCATGACGGACCTGCAGAATCATGTTGCAGTAGTACGTGTCCTCCCATGACTGCGCGAGCCCCTGTGCCTCGAAGTGGCCCCCGGACACCCTGCTGTTGATCCATCCCTTGCATCGGCCTCGCGTGATGACCGAGCTCGGCTCGTACCCGTCCGTGTGGATCGCGGGCCCCCGCCGCCCGGCCTCCGAGGCGTGGGCCGCCGGCACCGCCATCGCCGTCATGGCGCCCGCCATCAGAGCGACGGCGCCCGCCCGACGAATCCGTCCGCGCCCGCGCTTTTCCACCATGTCCACCTGTCCCCCATTCTGAGCGCCGACATTGTCGGACGCGCCACTGAATTGCTTCGTTGAGAAGCATTCCGGGCGAAAAGGGGAGCGTCATCGGCACGGAGCGCAATAAGGCTTGACGAACAGCGCAATACACGGAGCGGCCCTAACACCCGGATTCGGGCCGCTGCGACCACCTATGTCAAGGCGCCGGCGGTGACCAGCACAGGTGCGAGGGGATTCCGTCGGTGCGGAAGCTCTCCTCGTACAGAGGCCCCGGCGGGAGGTCGTCGATGACGTGTACGCGCCGGTTCGGCGGTTCGCCGTGGCCCGCGGGCAGTTCGGGGCGTGCGGAGTCCGGGGTCAGGCCGGCCCGTACGGCGACCGCGAGCAGGGCCTCGGCGGTGAGCGGGGCTCTCGGCGTGACGTCGAAGCTGTCCGGGTCCAGGTAGCGCAGCAGCGTCCGGATCCCCGTCTCGTCCACCGTACGGGCGCGTGCGGCGCGTACCAGGTCCTCGAAGGCGTCCGACGCCTCGCCTGAGGTGTCTCCTTGGCCGAGAAAGGCGTCCTCGACCTGGTCGTCGCGTCCGGGGCCGCCGCCGCCGTCCTCCATACCGTCCGGGTAGTCCGTGTGGGCCCAGGTCGAGCCGTCCCACCAGTAGACGTACTGGATGATCTGTTCCTCGCGCATCATCGCGGCGAGCCATTCCCAGGGCAGCCAGGCCGGGCCGCCCGCCAGCAGGTCGATGGGCGGGACCTGGCGGCGGGTCTCGCTGTAGTCGACGTCGTAGCCGTAGAGGAGCGCCCGGCCGCCTTCGACCCAGCTCATGCCGTGCCAGCCATTGCCGACGTCGCCGGTGCGCACCCCGTCCTCGCGTACGGTCGCGCCGAATCCCGGGGTGGCCACGGTGAGCATGGCCAGGGCGCAGGACTCCGCCCACAGGTCCTCGGGTGCGGACAGACGAAGCAAGGGCACGGCGGCACTCCCACGGTCGTTGATGATCATCGCCGCGTTCGACGCGCCACACGCGACCGGAGTTCCCCGAAAAAGGGGCCTCCGGCGAGGTCTCGCCGGAGGCCCAGAAAGATCAGGCGGTCTTGACGCCCGTGAAGCCGCGCTCGATCGCCAGGCGTGCCAGCTCCGGCCAGTCCTCGCCCGCGTGGGCGTGGGTCGGGAGGATGCAGCCGAGGGTGATCGGGAGCGGGATGTTGTACCTCGGGGCCGTCAGGTTCGGCGGGCTGTCGAAGTCGAGGACCTCGGCCAGGTTGTTGGCCGCCGCGTCGCGGACGGTCAGCGGCTCCAGGCCGAACCTCCACTCGATCATCTTCAGGACCGACGTGTGGTCGTACAGGCCGTGCGCCACGTGCCCGCGCCGTGCGAGCGGTGACATGACCACGCACGGCACGCGGAAGCCGCGCTGGCCGGCGCCCAGGTCGGGGTTCGGGTCCGGGCCGACGGGCGGCGGCACGTGGTCGAAGAAGCCGCCCCACTCGTCGTAGGTCACGACCAGGACGGTGCGCTCCCACTTGGGGCTGGACACGATCGCGTCGTGGACCTTCCCGAGGAAGTGCTGGCCGAGGCGGATGTCGGCGAGCGGGTGCTCGTCCTCGGCGAACCCGGGGATGGCCTCGCCGAGGAAGCTCGGGTCCACGTACGAGACCGCCGGCAGGGTGCCGGTGGCGGCGCGGGCGTAGAACTCGGTGATCTGGCTCGTGACGCCGAGCTGGCTCACGCCGTACAGCGCGGTGATCGGCACGTCGCTGAAGTAGTAGCGGCCGGACACGCCCGCCGCCGTGAGGCGGTCCCAGATCGTCGGCATCGTCGCGATCTGCGTCACCGACGTCGTCGTACGGTCCGTCTGCGCCGAGTGCATGAAGAAGCGGTTCGGGAACGTCGGCGCCATCATGGCGGCGAAGTAGTTGTCGCAGACCGTCCACTCCGGAGCGGCCTTGCCGTAGAAGTCCAGGTCGGCCTGTTCGAAGTAGCCGATGGACAGTTCGTCGTTGTCACCCGCCCGCAGCCAGCCGTCGCACGCGCCATTGTTGAACTCGGTGCGACCGCCCTCGTACGAGTGGTCGGGGTCGTTGAAGTTACAGCCGTGCGGGACCAGCAGATGGTGCGTCTGGTGCGCGTTGCCGGCCGTGTCGGTGTACGTCAGCCCGGCCTGCTTGCCCTCCGCACCGGGCAACCAGCCGAGATAGTGGTCGAAGGACCGGTTCTCCATCATGACGACGACAATGTGGTCGATGCCGGAGTCGCCCGGATCCGGAAGGTTGGCCAGTGTCCGCGCACGCGTTCTGGCCTGCGCCGGACCGGCGAGGCCCGCGGCCATCGCCGCGCCCGCCGTGCCCGCGATGAATCCGCGCCGGCTCACATCTTTCACGTCGTCTCCCAACGTCCGCCCTAGGTGCCGGAGAAGAGTACGACGGCGCCGGTGACACATTGGTGAAGATCGTGAGGCCAGTTCCGGACATTCACCCGATAGTTGACAAAAGCGCCCAGCCAATCGGGACGCTTATCCGGACCGTTCCATAGCCGTGTCGATAATGCGTTCCGCGAGGGCCCGCGCCCGCCGCGCGGGGCCGCTTCCGCCCAGCGCAGTGGCCGTGGAATGGATCCCTTCGAAGACGAGGATGAGCTCGTCCGCGAGCGCCTCGGTGTCGATGTTCCGCCCGCTCTGCGCGGCGTACTCCGTCGCCATCGCGAGAAAGCGCCGGTGCACCCACGTCTTGGCGGTGACGGCGTTGCGATGGGCCGCACCGGCCGGCTCGGGGTATTCGGCGAGGGTCTTCATGCACCCGCACCCCAGGTACCCGGCGCGCCGGACGTCCTCGGCGAGCGCGGCGACGACGGCGACCATCTGCGCGCGGGCGTCGGTACCCGCCGAGGCCGCGGCGGCGTCGACGAACGAGCGGCCGTACTCGTCGACGCGTTCCACGTAGGCGGCGATGAGCCCGTCCTTGGACCCGAACAGCCGGTAGAGGGTCGTCGGGGCGACGCCCGCCTCACCGGCGATCTGGTCGACGCCCGTCGCGTGGATGCCCCGCGTCGAGAACAGCGAGTCGGCCACGTCGAGCAGGAGCCGCCGCGTCTCATCTCCGCTGCGATGTCTCCTCATGTTAGGGAACGTTACCACCACCCCTTGCGCGGAGGTCGGCCGTGCCCTAGCTTCACGTAAGGGAACGATCCCTAACATTTGGAAGAGGCGCGTGATGGACATCCGAACACCGGAACCACTGACGGCGCGGCGCTCGAACGCGACGCTGCTGGCGCTGTTCCTGGCCACCTTCGTCATGGGCAGCGCCGAACTCGTCGCGGTCGGCATCCTCGACCTGGTGGCGAAGGACCTGTCCGTCTCCACGTCCACCGGCGGGTCTCTCGTGACCGTCTACGCGCTCGGCATCTCGATCGGCGGGCCGCTGCTCACCGCCGCGACCATCAAGCTGGGGCGCCGCGCGGTGCTGCTCGGCACGGTGACCGCGTACGTCGCCGGGAACGTGTTCGCGGCGACCTCGGTCGACTTCGGCATGCTGCTCGCGGCCCGCGCCGTCACCGGTGCGCTCCAGGGCCTGTTCCTCGGCGTCGCCTTCGCGGTGGGCGCGTCGGTCGTGCCGCCCGAGCGTGTCGGCCGGGCGATCTCCATCGTGTTCGGCGGCATCGCCGTGTCGACCGCGCTGGGCGTGCCTCTGGGGACCCTGCTCGGGCAGCACCTCGGGTGGAGGGCCACCTTCGTGGCGATCGTGGTCCTCGGCGCCGTCGCGCTCGCCGCGATGGTCGCGGTCGTGCCTCAGGTGCCGAACACCGGTGTCGGCGGGCTGTCCGCGCAGGCACGGCACGCCCTCGCCCCTCGGGTGCTGTGCGTCCTGGGTCTCGGGCTGGTCGTGATGGGGGGCCAGTTCGCCGCGCTGACCTACATCGCGTCCTACCTGCGGAACGTGACCGGGGTCTCCACCGGCCTGATCAGCGTGTTCCTGCTCGTGTACGGCGCGGCCAACGCGTTCGGCGCGTTCGCCGGGGGCTGGGCCGCCGACCGCGACGCCGTGCGCACGCTGCCGCTGGCGATCGGCGCCCTCGTCGCGGCACTCGCGGTGATGTTCTGGGCGGGCACGTCTCCGGTCGTGGTCGCGATCGCGCTCGTCGTCTGGGGTCTGGTCGGCTTCGGGCTCGTGCCGTCCCTGCAGTACCGGGTCGTGAGCCTCGCCGGGCCGGGGCGCGACCTAGCGGCGACGCTCCCGTCGTCGGCCGTCACGCTCGGCATCGCCATCGGATCCGTCGGCGGCGGGTGGGCGCTGTCGGCGCACGGGTCGTCCGGCCCGGTGCTCATCGGGCTGGTCGCCTGCGCCGTCGCGCTGCCGATCTCGCTGGTCACGGGCCTGCTGCGGGTGCCGCAGGCCGAGCCCTCGGCGGAGGCCCTCGCCACCGTCTGAGCTCAGGCGCGGTCCAGCATCAGACTGAGGCCGATGCCGAGCATCCAGACGTCCTTGGAGATCCCCATGCCCTTCTCGGTCGGCCACACGCTGCCCTCCCGCCGCATCCCGGGCGTACGGGCGTAGAGGCCGAGCAGGCCGGCCGAGAAGGCGCTGAGGCCGGCGCCGGCCATGCAGGAGGGTACGACCGGAAGCAGCAGCGCCGTCCCCAGGGCGATCTCGCCGGCCGAGAGGATCTTCACGAAGGCCTGCGGGTCCATGTCCGGCATGAACGGGTAGGCGCCCTTCGTCATCCCGTACAGCGCCTGCGCGCGCTCGTCGCTCACGCTCCTCTTGCCGAGGCCGGAGTGCAGAATGTAGGCCCCCGTGGTGAAGCGTCCTGGTATGTGACGCGGTCTCACCGGCAGTCGCATGCGATTCCTCCCGTGGTCAGTGCACCCAGCATCCTCGCCGAACGGTCACGGGGATGTCCCGTCCGGCACATCGGTCAGGCGAGCGTCTCGACGAACTCCGCGAGCTGGGTCAGATTCCGGCACTCGTGCATCGGGACGACCTCGCCGTAGGCCGACGCCAACGAGTCGCCGGAGTCCCAGTGCGCGTACGGGCTCGGGGTTGAGCCAGTACGCGTGCCGCGCGCGCCCGGCGAGCCGCCGGAGCGTGTCCAGGTTCAGGGCGGCTGATAGTTGTTGCGGGCGTCGCCGAGGATCAGCAGGGACGTCTTGGGCCTGATGGCGTCGCCGTAGCGGTCCGCGAAGACTCTGGAACGCCCGCCCGTAGTCGCTGTGCCGGCTGAACCGCACCAGGTCGGCCTCGCGGGTCATCCGCGTCATCGCCTCGACGACGTCCGCGCCGGGGGCGAAGAACCGGGTGATCTCGTCCAGCCCGTCGATGAACGCGAACGCCCGCACCTTGCTGAACTGCTCGCGCAGCGCGTACGTCAGCAGCAGCGTGAAGTGCGCGAAGGAGGACGACCGACTCGCTGGCGTCGCAGAGGACGACCAGTTCGGGCTTGTGCGGCCGTCGCGGCCTGTTGTAGGTGGTCAGCGGCACGCCGCCGGTGGACAGCGAGGCCCGCACCGTACGCCGGAAGTCCAGGCGTCCACGGCGGCCGTGCCGGTTGCGTGCGGTCAGGCGCGCGGCGAGGCGGCGGGCGAGCGGGTAGATCTCCCGGCGCAGCTTCGCGAGGTCGGCGCGCGTGGCGATCGCAGGAAGTCGAGTTCTCCAGCGGCGGCCGTACGTTCGAGCGCGCGACCCGCTCGACGGCCGGTGTCCTCGGCGAGCCGGCGGCGTACGTCGTCGGCGACGAACCGCTCGAACCGCTCGATGCGCCGCGTGAACGTCTGCCGGGCGACCTTCTCCGTCGAGCCCGCCGCGCTCGCCGCGAGGACGGCGTCGAGCAGCCCCGCCATCAGCGTCTCGGGGGACAGCGCCCGCAGCACCTGGTAGGAGAACCACTTGCCGGGGCCGCCGTCACGGCGGCCGAAACGCGCCCACGGCCCCGCGCGCGAAGGCGCGCAGCGCGGTGTCGTCGCCGTCCCGCAGGAGGTCGCTCAGTTCCCCGCGCAGCCGCCGCAGGTCGGGGTCGTCGTACGCGGGCCGGTCCCGCGCCTGCCCGTGGCTGCCCGTCGCAGGCGGGGAACCACAGGTCGAACAGCGTGTCGAAGGCCTGCGCGGTGCGCGGGCCGCTTGACGAGCGTGGCGGCGTACGCCGCGCGCAGCGACTCCCGTTCGGTGAGGTCGATCACCTCCAGCGCCCTGGCCGCGTCGAGACCCTCGGCGGGCGAGACCGGCAGCTCGGCCTCGCGCAGCGCGCGCACGAACCCCAGATGCCGGTCGAGCAGGCTCACCCGCGGCCTCCCGTCCCACGGGCCGGGCCGGTCACCGGACAGCCGATGTCGCCTATCGAGCCGAGCGCCATCGAGTTCCCGGCGCGCGCGTTCCTGGTCGGAGTGGTGCTTCAGGACGACGCCGAGGGTCGCGCCGATGACGTCCTCGTCCAGGTGGTCGAGGCCGAGCGCGAGCAGCGTGTTCGCCCAGTCGATGGTCTCGGCGATCGAGGGCGACTTCTTCAGCTCCAGGGTGCGCAGGGTCGCGACGATCTGGGCCAGCCGCTCCGCGAGGGCCGCCTCGATCGCGGGCACCTGGGCTCAGCACGATGTCGCGCTCGCGCCCGGGGTCGGATAGTCCAGGTGCAGGTAGAGGCAGCGGCGCTTCAGCGCCTCGGACAGCTCGCGCGTCGCGTTGGAGGTCAGGACGACGAACGGCCTCGCGTACGCGGTGATCGTGCCGAGTTCCGGGATCGTGACCTGGAAGTCCGACAGCACCTCCAGCAGCAGGCCCTCGACCTCGACGTCGGCCTTGTCGGTCTCGTCGATGAGCAGCACGGTCGGCTCGGAGCGGCGGATCGCGGCGAGCAGCGGCCGTTCGAGCAGGAACTCCTCGGTGAAGATGTCGTCGTGGGTGACGTCCCAGTCCTCGTCGCTGGCCGGCCTGGATGCGCAGGAGCTGCTTCTTGTAGTTCCACTCGTACAGCGCGCGCGGCCTCGTCCAGGCCCTCGTAGCACTGGAGCCGTGACGAGCCGGCGCCGGTCGATCTGCCGCGACGGCCTTGGCGAGCTGGGTCTTGCCGACGCCCGCCGGGCCCTCGACCAGGAGCGGCTTGCCGAGCGCGGCTGCCAGGATAGACCGAGGTCGAGATCGAGTCGTCGGGCAGGTAGCCCGTCTGCGTCGAGGCGCTCGCGGACGTCGGCGGGCGAGGTGAACGTCATCGGCACTCCAGGGGACGGGATCCGAACCGCGTTCGAACTTACCCGATTTGGCCTGGTAAGCGGCCTTGAGGTGGGTAGGGCGAGAGGGCCACCCTGTTCGACTACCTGGAGGCACCCGATGACCACCCGAACCACGCCGCCGTTCCGCGCCGATCACGTCGGCAGCCTGCTGCGGCCCCAGGAACTGCTCCGCGCCCGCGAGGGCTTCGCCGCCGGGACGGTGAGCGCCGAGCAGCTGCGGGCGGCCGAGGACGAGGCCATCCGGTCGGTGGTCGCGATGCAGGAGGACGTCGGGCTGCGGACCGCGACGGACGGGGAGTTCCGCCGCGCCTCCTGGCACATGGACTTCATCTACCGGCTCGGCGGCATCGACCCGGCCACGGAACAGATGAAGGTCCACTTCCGCAACGCCTCGGGCGACCTGGACTTCATGTCGGCCGCCCTGAAGGTCCACGACCGCGTGCGCCTCGACGAGACGATCTTCGCCGACGACTTCCGCGCGCTCCAGGGCCTGGTCACGAAGAACACCCCGAAGCTGACCATCCCCTCGCCGAGCATGGTCCACTACCGCGGCGGCCCGGCGTCGATCGACCCGTCCGTCTACCCGGACGTGGAGGAGTTCTGGTCCGACCTGTCCGCCGCGTACGCCGAGCAGGTGCGCCGCATCGGCGAGATGGGCTGCACGTACCTCCAGTTCGACGACACGAGCCTGGCGTACCTGAACGACCCGGCCCAGCGCGCCGAGATCGCCGCACGCGGCGACGACGCCGACCACATGCACCTGCGCTACATCCGCCAGATCAACGCCGCTCTGGCGGGCCGCCCGTCCGGCATGACGGTGACGACGCACATGTGCCGGGGCAACTTCCGCTCCTCGTGGGCGGCGGAGGGCGGCTACGACTTCGTCGCCGAGGCGCTCTTCGGCGAGCTGGGCGTCGACGGCTTCTTCCTGGAGTACGACGACGCGCGCTCGGGCGGCTTCGAACCGCTGCGCTTCGTGCCGAAGGACAAGATGGTCGTCCTTGGGCTGGTCACGACGAAGCGGGGAGAGCTGGAGTCGAAGGACACCCTGAAGCGCCGCATCGAGGAGGCGTCGAAGTACGTCTCCCTCGACCAGCTGTGCCTGTCACCGCAGTGCGGCTTCTCCTCGACGGTCGAGGGCAACGTGCTGACGTACGACGAGGAGGTCGCCAAGCTCGCCCTCATCGTCGAGACGGCCTCAGAGGTCTGGGGCTGAGGGGTCCGGGGCCGGCTCCACCAGGCGCAGGTGCGGCCTCTCGGCGGGGACGTGGCTGAGGAGCTCGCGGATCTCGGTGACCGGGAGGCGGAGGGTCGCGGCCAGGGAGTGCTCGGTCAGGCCCTGCCGTCCGGCCAGGGCGACGGACTCGCGGAGAAGGGTCGGCCACTCCGTGGGGTAGTCGGCCATGGGTTCGTCGCGGCGCCAGCCGAGGCGGGTCAGGGTGGCCATGCCGCGGCGGTGGAGGACGTCGTCGGCGCGGCCGAGCTCGTGGGCGCGGCGCAGCAGGGCCTGGACGGAGACGCCCCAGGCGCGCTGGACCTCCAGCAGGTGGGCGAGGTCCAGGCGGGTGGGCAGGAGGTCGGCGATCTCGGCCTCGGGCGTGAGGAACTCCACGGCGAAGCGGTTCGCCTCGCGCTCGTGGTCGCGGCTGCCCGGGTCGGCGTTCTCGTGGAGCATGAGGTGGCCGAGCTCGTGTGCGGCGCTGAACCTTCGGCGCAGCGGGTTGCCGCGGTCGCGCGACAGGCAGATCAGCGGCCGGTCGAGGCCGGACGGGCGGCAGGAGAACGCGTCGATGCGCTCCCCCGCGCCGAACCTCGCCATGCTGACGACCGCACCCCTGGCCTCGATCAGCCGTACGAGGTGGTGCACCGGGCCGGAGGGCAGATCCCAGGCGGCGCGCAGCTCACGCGCGGCCCGCTCGGGGTTCGTGGCGCGGCCGGGCGCAGGCAGCCGCAGCTCGGGCAGCCGTACGAACCGCTGGATCTCCCGGACCGCCTCCGCGAGGTGGCTCATCGTCGCCCGCGCCTGGCGCCGCTCGTACACGCGTGTCGCCCGCAGGCTGCGGAAGTGCGTCGCCTCCTCGACGACGGGCAGCACGGGACGGCCCTGCGCGAGGTAGCCGACGGGCACGCCGAGCTCGACGGCGATCCGGCCCAGCGCCTCGCCGGACGGCCGCACCTGCCCGCGCTCCAGCTGCGAGATCACCGCCGCGGTGACTCCGGTACGCCCCGCGAGGTCACGCTTGGTCAGCCCGAGCCGCTCCCTCGCCAGCGTGAGCCGGGCCGCGTCGAAGGAAATCTCCGGAGTGCCGGCCGGCACGAGCGCCATCCGCGCCACGCGGGAGGACGGCCCCGGCACCACGGTGAGGCCGCGCGCCGTCCGGCCGCCGTGCGCGGCGGAGGGCGGGGTGGCGCCGGTCAGGGCGGGGTGGCCGGCCTTCGGGCGTGGCGGGGCGGGAGGCCCGGTCGTACGCGCCGTCGCGTCGGAGGGCAGGTCGGGGACGGTCGGTGGCGACGGCTCGTCGCTACCGCTTTCGGCGTCCACGTCCTGCCTCCTCTGGCGATCATCGGCGGTCCATCACCCTAGCCATCGGGGCGGGTCGCTCGTGGTCCGACTCGGCGGGTTCGCCGAAATCGGCGTCGATCAGGGAGATGTCGAACTCCGGTGGTGCCGGGACCTCACGGTCGGCGACCGGGAGGCCGTACGGGCGGCGGCCCGCCTCGACGTCCAGCTCCACGAAGGTGCCCTCCCGCCAGTACAGCAGGCCGTCGTACAGCTGCGGCGACGCCAGGAAGGCGCGGTTCAGGCCCTCGTGACGGTTGCCCGACCAGGCGAGGAAGACGACGTTGGACAGGGGTACGGGCGGCAGGCCTTCGTACTCCAGGGCCTGCTGGCCGGGCGGCCCGCCGCCGACGATCTTCGAGCGGATGCCCGTCTCGTCGAAGAACGGCATGCCCTCGTGCTTGTCGGACAGGGTCTTGCCGTAGCGCCACGGGTAGACGAGGCCCTCGCCCGTCGCGATGGTGAACGGCGTGCCGAACGCGTCCACGGGCCGTCGTACGCTCGCCTCCGGCAGGCGCTGCTCGACCATGCGGCCGAACGTCGCGCACAGGCAGTGGTAGCGGTCGGTCCCGTATGTCGTCTCATTGGTCCAGTCGGCGAGGCGGTAGCGCCACAGCGCCTGCCAGTGCGCGTAGTGCAGGCACGGGACCGCGTAGGTCGTCAGCATCCGCGCGGCGTGCCGGCCGAGGAGCTCCGCGAGCCGGTCGCCGCCGCCTGCTTCAGTCGTCGCAAGGATGGACACGCCGCTCCTCAAGTTCGCAAGGATCATGGTTTTCCCCGATTCTCACCCACACCACCGACACTCCCGCGCCCGCGACTTCCGGATGTGCCGGAAATGATCATTAAGACGGCCATTGACATGCATTTGCCAGAAAGGCCCGTTTTGTCGTTGTTGTCGCACGACAAGGTGCCTAAGCTCTCCGAGCATGGGTGACCAGGTGCGGCTCAGACCGGTGAGCGAGGACGACCTCGCAGTGATCGAACGTCTCACCGCCGACCCCGACGCGACAGGACAGCACAGCTGGTACGGCTGGACTGACACGCGGCGGTTCCGGCGGCGATGGGCCGAGAACGGCATGCTGGCCGACGACGGCGGCGTGCTGATGGTGACGCGTGCCGGTGAGCGCCTCGGCTTCGTCTCGTGGCGCAGGCAGCCGACGGCGGTGACCTCCCACTGCTGGAACATCGGCGTCGCGATGCTGCCGGAGGTACGCGGGCTCGGGTACGGCACCGAGGCCCAGCGGATGCTCGCGGAGTACCTGTTCGCGCACACGCAGGTCAACCGGGTCGAGGCGATGACCGAGGTGACGAACACGGCCGAGCAGTGGGCCCTGGAGAAGGCGGGGTTCATCCGCGAGGGCGTGCTACGGGGCTACCACTTCCGCGACGGCCGCTGGCGTGACTCCGTGGTCTTCAGCGTGCTGCGCGACGAGCTTCAGAACAAGGGCCGCGAGATCATGCACCTGGAGGGCAAGACCGACGCGGCCAAGGGCTCCAAGTCGATCCAGCGCCGCGGCTCGTCGCACCGGGCCGCCGCGACGGCCCGGCACGACGGCTGAGAGCGGTCACCCCTTGATCTGGGACCAGAGCTCGCCCCACTTGGCGTAGTCGACGCAGACGGCGCCGCGCGCGTCGCCGCAGTCGGCCACGGGAGTCTTCCAGAACGCCAGCCGCTGGTAGAAGCGCACGTCGTCGGCGTGGAACTGCGCGCAGAAGCCCTTCGCGGCGTACGTGCAGGCCTTGGGGTTGGCCGGCGCCTCGCCGAACCACTGCGCGACGGCGCTCTGGACCTTCGGCGAGCTGATCCAGTTCATCCACTTGTACATGCAGTTCGGGTGCGGGGCGTGCGAGGAGATCATCCAGGTGTCCGACCAGCCCGTCGTGCCCTCCGAGGGGATGGTCGTGGCGATCGGCGTGCCCGCGGACTTGGCCGTGTTGGCGGTCATCTGCCACGCGGTGCCGGCGTAGTCGTCGGCCGCCTTGAATGACCGCGCCTCGTCGAGGTAGTCCGACCAGTACTGGTTGACGTTCTCGCGCTGGCGCCGGAGCAGGTCGGCGGCGGCGTCGAACTGCGGCTGCGTCAGCTCGTACACGTCAGTGATCTTCAGGTCGGGCCGGTGCGCCTTGAGGTAGAGCGCGGCGTCCGCGATGTAGATCGGCGAGTCGTAGGCCGCGACGTGGCCGGCGGCGGGTGAGTTCTTGTCCCACAGCGCGCTCCACGACGTGGGCTTCTGCCGGAACTTGTCGGTGCGGTACGCGAGGTAGTTCGCGCCGTACCCGTGCGGCATGCCGTACATCTGCCCGTGGACCGAGTTGTACGGCTGGTTCCGCAGGTACGGCTCGATGTCGCCGTAGTTGCGCAGCAGGTCGGTGTTGACCGGGGAGACCACGCCGCTGTAGATCAGCCGCAGCGAAGCGTCGCCGGAGGCCGAGACGCCGTCGTACTCACCGGTGTTCATCAGCGCGACCATCGCGTCCGAGGTGTCGGCCACCTTCGTGGTGACCTGGCAGCCGGACTTGCGCTCGAAGGGGTGCACCCAGTCGACGCTCTTCTGCGTCGAGCCGTCCTCGGCGTACCCGGCCCAGATCACGAGATCGACGCTGCCCTCGGACGCGCCGATCTCCTGCTGGGCCGTGATGTGCGGTGCCCGGGCCCGCTCGGCGGCGGGTCCGTTGTCGCAGGCGGCGAGTGTGAGGACGACCGCTGCCGCGACGGACAGGCGGACGAGCCTCACATACGCCCCTCGTCGAGCGCGACCTCGTAGCGGAGGCTGACCAGGCGCACGATCGAGCTGTGCGCGCCGAGCGGCGGCGCGCAGCCCAGGCCCGCCTCGGCGGCGAGCTTGGCGAGCTGCTCGTGGTCCAGTTCGGGGCCGATGAGGTACGGCGCCACGGCGAGCCGCTGCGCACCGGCGTCACGCAGCCCGGCGACGGCCTCGGTCACCGTCGGCGAGCCGTCGACCGCGGCGGCGACCACCGGCACGGCGAGCCGTGCGGCGAGCAGGACGGCGGTCATGTCCGCCTCGCGCGCGGCCTCGTCACCGCCGACCGCGGCGACGATCACACCGTCGACCGCGGCACCGATGCTGAACTGGCGGATCCGGTCCGCGCGGGCGAGGCCCGCCTCGGCGAGCCGCACGTGCAGGGCCTCGGCGAGCAGCGGGTGCGGGCCGAGCGGGTCGGTGACCGTGGCGTTCACGCCGGCCTCGGCGAGACCGGCGTGGATGTCGCGGTACGTCGCGGCGTTCGTGCCGGTCAACAGGGGCACGACCACGGGCGGCCGGTCCTGGGGGACCTCGCGGAGGATCCGGGCGAAGTCGCCGCCGACGGGCGCGACTCGTACGTCGAGCTCGCTGCGCGCCGCGCGGGTGAGCGAGGCGATCTCATCCGCGACGTCCGGCTCCGAACCGGCGACCGCCAGGACGAGGACGGGAGCGTCGGGCGGAAGATCACCGGATGCGGGCCTGCGGTGACGCCCGCTGGGCAAATGCGAGCGTCCGCGTGTGGGGAGCGTCTCCGGGGGCTGGTCGTCATGCATCACGTTGGCGGAGTCTAAGGGTGTTGGAGGCCGTCCGTGTGACCTTGTCATGGATCGTCCGATATTTGTGTCTCGGCCCGGCCGGAGGACATTGGTAGATCACCCACGCCGTAACCTGGCATTATCTGACCAGCGGGCCCTCCATTTCGCCCCTGAACGCCAAGCGACCGTTAGGTCGATATTTACGGACATGGTCGGCCTCTGGGGTGCTGCGTAGTAGAGTCTCGCGCATTCACGCGGGTGTCCCCCATCCATCCAACGGTGCCTCCTCGTCTCCTCCGTCTATCTGAAAGTCGAGCCTGTCGCGGTGCAATCAAAGGACCGTCGAGTGGGATCAGATGACAGTCAGCGGCCGTCCCGTGTCAGGGGCAGCCGCATCCTCAGGTCAGTCCGCTTCAAGATCGTTCTGCTGTTGCTCGTGCCGCTGATCTCACTCGGCACGCTCTGGGCGTTCACCACGAACATCACCCTCAGCGACGGACTGACGCTGCTGCACGCCAAGAACGTGCAGACCCACCTCGGCTCACCCGCCGGGGCGCTCGGCAGCGCGCTCGAACAGGAGCGCCGCCTGACGCTGGTCTTCCTCGGCAGCCACTCGGCGGCCGACCGGTCCGCGATGGAGTCCGCACGCCTCGCGACCGACCATCAGGCCGGGCAGTTCCGCACCCTGGCCGGACGCTCGGACACCCAGAAGTACCTCAGCTCCCAGTCCAAGGACTGGACCCGCCAGATCCTCGACTACCTCGACGGCCTGCCCGACGCGCGCCAGTCGTTCGACGGCGGGAAGACGACCCGCGCCGAGGCGTTCACCCGCTACAGCGACGCCGTCACCCTCGTGAACGCCCTGCAGTCCTCGCTCGCGACGCTCAACGACACCGAGATGACGAGGGACGCCCAGACCCAGGTCCAGCTGGCACGCGCACGTGAGTCCCTGTCCCAGGAGGACGGCCTGCTGTCCGGCGCGGTCGCCGCGGGCCGGCTGACCTTCGCCGAGCACGTGCAGTTCACCAAGCTCGTGGGCACGCGGGAGACCCTGTACGCGAACGCCGTGCCCGACCTGCGCCCGGCCGACCGCGCCTTCTACCAGCGGATCACGACGACGCCGGAGTACGCCCGGCTGCAGATGCTCGAGAGCCGCTTCACCGACCACATGCCGAATGCGGGCGGCACGATGCACGGCATGCCGGCGATGGCGGGCATGCCGATGGACACCAAGCCCATCGCCGGCAGCGGCGCCGAGTGGAAGACGACCGTCTCCTCGGTGCTCACGCGCCTGCGCGGCCTGGAGCTGTCCTCCGCCGAGGCCGCCACCGACCGCGCGAAGCCGATCACGAGCGGCATCATCCTGCGCGTGACGCTCGCCGGCGTCCTCGGCCTCGTGGTGATCATCGCGACGCTGATCCTGTCGCTGTACGTCGGCCGCTCGGTCATCCGCGAGCTGAACGGCCTGCGGCGCACCGCGCTCGACCTGGCCAACGAGCGGCTGCCCGGCGTCATCCGCCGGCTGCGCCGCGGCGAGGACGTCGACGTGGCCGCCGAGGCGCCGCCGCTGGCGTTCCGTACCGAGGAGATCAACCAGGTCGGCCAGGCGTTCAACGCCGCGCGCCGCACCGCCATCCAGGGCGCGGTCGAGGAGGCCACGCTGCGCCGCGGCATCGGCGAGGTCTTCCTCAACCTGGCGCGGCGCAACCAGGCGCTGCTGCACCGCCAGCTCAGCCTGCTCGACACGATGGAACGCCGGATCTCCGAGCCGGACGAGCTGGAGGACCTCTTCCGCCTCGACCACCTCGCGACCCGCATGCGCCGCCACGCCGAAGGCCTGATCATCCTGTCCGGCCAGGCGCCCGGCCGCGGCTGGCGCAACCCGGTGCCGGTCGTCGACGTCTCACGCGCCGCCGCCGCGGAGGTCGAGGACTACGCGCGCGTCACCGTCGCCACGATGCCCCGCGTCGCGATCGCCGGGCCCGCCGTCGCCGACCTCATCCACCTGCTCGCCGAGCTGATCGAGAACGCCACGCTGTTCTCGCCGCCGGACACCACCGTGCAGGTCACCGGCCAGACCGTCGCGCACGGCTTCGCGATCGAGGTCGACGACCGCGGCCTGAGCATGGACCCCGAGAGCCTCGCGCACGCCAACGCGCGCCTCGCGGAGCCGCCCGAGTTCGACCTGTCCAACAGCGCGCAGCTCGGCCTGTTCGTCGTCAGCCGGCTCGCCCAGCGGCACTCCGTCCAGGTCACGCTCCGCAAGTCGCCGTACGGCGGCACGACCGCGATCGTCCTGCTCCCGGACGCAATCGTGGTGCGCGGCGGCGAGCAGCCCGGCCTCCAGTCCGGTGAGCGCCTCGCGGTGACGCGGCGCACCGAGGACGCCCTCATCCCGGTCGGGGCGATCGGCGCGATCGGGCCGCCCGCGTACGGCAACGGCAACACCGACACCGGACCCATCCAGCTCACGCAGGGCCAGCGCCCGCCGCTCCCCCAGCGCTACAACGAGCTCGGACCGTCCGCGTACGACGGGCCGCCGCCGCCTCAGGTTCCGTCCGCGTACGACACCGGTGGCTCCTACCCGAGCGCCCCGTACGACGCGACCCCGTACGACCCGCCCCCGTCCGACGTCGAGTCCTACGACGCCGGGCGGCACGACACGGGCCAGTGGGCGCTGCCCGCCGAGCCCGGCGAGGGCGGGCGCCCGCCGCTCCCCCGCCGCCGCGGCGACGAGACCGACGAGCACTCACCGCTCCCGCAGCGCCGCACGGACGACACGGGCGGCACGGGCGAGCCGGGCGAGCCGCCCGCTCTGCCGCAGCGCCGCCCCGGCGCCACCGGCGAGCACGGGCTGCCCCAGCGCCACCCCGAACCCTCCGACGACACGCCGCGCAAGTCCGTCTTCGAGCCCGCCCAGCGCGCGGACACAGACGCGGCCGAGCACCTGACGGAACCCGGACCGGCAGCTCCCGAACCCGTGGGCGACCCGGACGGCGACAGGCCTTCGCTCCCCCGGCGCGTGCGCCAGGCGAGCCTGGCACCCCAGCTCCGCACCGAAGTGGAACTGGTCGACCACAGCTCTGACGGCGAGCGGTCACCCGAGGAGCTACGTACCATGCTGAGCTCCATCCAGAAGGGGTGGTTGCGTGGCCGCTCGGACGCCGAGCGGACCACCGCCGGCCACGAAGAGGAGGACATCTGATGTCAGCGGGTTCTGCCGGCGACCTCAACTGGCTGCTGGACAGCCTCGTCAAGCAGGTCGCGCAGGTGCGCCAGGCGGTCGTCCTGTCCAGCGACGGCCTGCTGGTCGGCGGATCCACGGGCCTCGCCCGTGAGGACGCCGAGCACCTGTCGGCCGTTGCCGCCAGTTTCCAGAGCCTCGCCCGCAGCGCCGGACGCCAGTTCGGCGGCGGAGCCGTACGCCAGACCATCGTCGAGATGGACAACGCGTTCCTGTTCGTCACCGCCGCCGGGTCCGGCGCGTGCCTGGCCGTCCTGGCAGGCTCGGACGCCGACGTCGGCATGATCGCCTATGAGATGGCGATGCTGGTCAAGCGCGTCGGCCAGCACATGTCCACTCTCCCGCGCTCGGCCGTGGAATCGTGAGGCCGGATGAGAGAGTGGTGCACATCGACGGAAGCGGCGGTGCCGTTCCGGCGCCGGCGCGACCGGCGGCACGGGCGGCCGGCCACGGTCTCGTACCTCCGGTACCGGGCCTGCGGGCGGGGCGGTTGAATGAGCGAATGGCTCGACGAAGAGGCCGGGCCCGTGGTCAGGCCGTACGCGCTGACGCGAGGCCGTACCCGTTCCTCACGGGACGGTTTCGACCTCATCGCGATCATCGCGACGGCGGCCACGTCGACGTTCGCGCCGCCCGGTGCGGGACCCGAGCATCTGGCCATCCTCGAGTTGTGCGTACGCCCGCTCTCGGTGGCCGAGGTCTCGGCGAAAATGAAACTGCCCTTGGGCGTGGTCCGGGTCCTGCTGGGTGATCTGCTCGATGGTGGGCTGATCGCCGTACGGCGGCCCGAGCCGGACAATCGTCTTCCCAATGAACGGCTTTTGAAGGAAGTGCTGAATGGACTCGAAGCGCTCTGACCCCTCGCGGGGCGCTGCCATGCCGCTCGCCGTGAAGATCCTCGTGGCGGGCGGATTCGGCGTCGGCAAGACCAGCATGGTCGGCGCGGTCAGCGAGATCCGGCCGCTGCGCACCGAGGAGCAGCTCACCGACCGGAGCGTTGGCGTCGATGACGTCTCCGGCGTGGAGCGCAAGACCACGACGACCGTGGCGATGGACTTCGGCCGTATCACGATCCGTGACGGCCTTGTCCTCTACCTGTTCGGCACGCCCGGACAGGACCGCTTCTGGTTCATGTGGGACGAGCTCGCCCTGGGCGCGCTCGGTGCCGTGGTGCTGGCCGACACTCGCCGCCTCGCCGACTGTTTCCCCTCCATCGACTACTTCGAGCGGAGGCGCCTGCCCTTCATCATCGGGGTGAACTGCTTCGACGGCGCCATCCGCTACGACACGGAGGAGATCCGGGCAGCGCTCGACCTCGACCCGAAGATCCCGGTGATCCTGTGTGACGTGCGCAAGCGCGAGTCGGGCAAGCAGGTGCTCATCACGCTGGTGGAGCACGTGCTGGCCGTCATGGCGGAGCGCCAGCGTCAGCCCGGTGCGCCGGTTCACTGACCCGCTTTCCGGGCGGAGCCCTGGGGTCTGGGGCTCCAGCCCCAGAAGGGGCTAGAGGGACTTGAGCTCCGCCAAGGCGTCGTCCATGTAGTCGATGATCCTCCACACGTCGGGGACCATCTCGCGGCAGGCGACGACGCCTATGTCGAGCCTGCCGTTGTAGGAGAAGACGGTCAGGTTCAAACCGCCGGTCAGGTCGCTCACCACCGAGATCGGGTAGTAGGCGAGGACTTCCGCGCGGCAGAGGTACAGCGGGAACTGCGGCCCTGGGACGTTCGAGATGATCAGGTTGATCGGCGGGACGGCGGCCGGGGCCATACGGAACAGCGCCCGGGCCGCCAGGCCCCCGAACGCCGGCGGCACGATCGAGGTCAGCTCCCCCAGCCACTGATCCGGTGTCGCGACGAGGCGCTGCTTGGCCGTGTCCATCGTGTGCTGGATCGCCGCGACGCGCTCGCGCGGGTCCTCGATGTGCGTCGGCACGGGCGTGAACATCGCCGACAGCTGGTTGCCGTGCGACTCATCGTCCAGCTCACGCGTGGAGACCGGCACCCCGGCGACGAGCGGGCGGTCCGGCAGGGCGTCGTGGTCGACGAGCCAGCGCCGCAGCGCCGAGGTGCACAGCGCCATGACGACGTCGTTCACGCTGATGCCGAGCGCGCGGCGTACCTTCTTCACCTCGTCCAGCGGCAGCGAGCCGAACGCCACGCGCCGGTGCCGGGTGACCGGCCCGTTGAACGGCGTGCGGGGCACGCTGAGGCTCGGTGGCGGCGGCATCGCGCCGGTACGCGCCGCGCTGCGCCCGGCGTCGGCGATGAGCCCGATCCCGGGGAGCCGCCCGACGACGGGCAGGGCGTCCAGGTGGGGTACCGCGCGCAGCAGGGTGCCCGTCGTGCGCAGCGGGTGGATCGCGGCGCTCAGCGCGGCGCCGGCGAGCATTCCCCACGGGCCGGGCGGGCGTTCCGGGTGCCACTCGACCTCGCCGCCGGAGTCGGCGGGCTCCGGCTCCAGGTCGAGCAGGGCGGCGACGACCTGCGCGGCGGTCACGCCGTCGATCAGCGAGTGGTGGATCTTGGCGTACAGCGCGACCCGGCCGTCTTCGAGGCCCTGGACGAGGTACATCTCCCACAGCGGCCTGCTGCGGTCCAGCGGGCGCTGGTGCAGCCGCGCGACCTGCTCGGCGAGCTGCTCGTCGTCGCCGGGCGCCGGCAGGGCGATCTCGCGTACGTGGAACTCCAGGTCGAAGTCGGCGTCCTCGACCCAGTAGGGGTGGTCGAGGCCGAGCGGCACCTCGCACAGGCGCCAGCGGAACTGCTCGATCAGGTGGAGCCGCCCGCGTACGAGGGCGAGGAGATCCTCCAGCGCGAGGGCGCCGCCGGGCGCGCTCGCCCCGTCGAGGATCGCCAGGCCGGCGATGTGCGCGACCGTGCCGCCCGTCTCGACGTTGAGGAACTGCGCGTCGAGCGCGCTGAGCTGCCGCATCGGCTGACCTCTTCACGTTGCCCGTAGACCGTCGTTCTGTCCTAGTTGGGGGTGTACCCGAAGTCAACGTCCCCAGTGAGAAATGCGGTCCGGGGCAGTGAAGTCCGGGATAAGGCTGGTGCGGGCCATCGGCCATGGAGAGAATAGGCCTGGCGTGATTGCTCACTCAGAGTTATGGTGCGAGATCCATGTCCGATGGCCCCCCTTCCCCCGATGACGGGACTCAGCCCCCTGCGGCTCAAGCCGATGGGGCGATCGCGGCATACCTTGAGGGAATATGCGCCCAGCTCGCCGACCTGACGAAGGCGACAGGGCGTGAGCATGACCGGGCGGCACATCGCGAGCGGGTCATCGACCGGCTGCACGAGGACAACCAGCGCCTCAGGCACAGTGAGTTGCAGACCGCCCTGGAGCCGGCGCGCGCGTCGCTCTACCGTCTCTACGACCTCGTACGGCGCGAGTCGGAGCGTGAGACGGTGGATCCCGCGCATGTGCCGAAGCTCCTGGGGGCGATCGCGGACGAGCTCGCCGAGATCATCGCGCGCACGGGGGTGGAGCGCATGCTCGTCGGTGAGGGAGATCCGTTCGATCCGGCCCGCCATCGCCCGACCGGCACCTGCCACGTCGAGGACGCCGAGCTCGACGGCACGGTCGTGACGATCCAGCGGGCCGGTTTCATCCGGGGGGACAAGGTCGTACGACGTGCCGAGGTGATCGTCGCCCGCGTGGCGGCCACCCCGGCCGAAGGGGATTGATATGGCTGTCTACGGGATCGACCTGGGCACGACCCATTCCTGCATAGCGCGCATCGGAGAGATCGGCCGGCCCACCGTCCTGCGCAACATGGAGGGCACCGACACGACGCCGTCGGTCGTCTACTTCGAGTCCGGAGAGAACGTCGTCGTCGGCGCGCCGGCCAAGGACACCGCGGTCCTGTCGCCCGACCAGGTGGTGAGCCTGATCAAGCGCGACATGGGCCACGAGGTGACGCGCGAGCTGCACGGCCGCGACTACTCCCCCGAGGAGATCTCCGCGTTCGTGCTGCGCAAGCTGGTCGCCGACGCGAAGGCGACCACCGACGAGGACGCCGAGGACGTCGTCATCACGGTGCCGGCCTACTTCGGCGCCGCCGAGCGCGACGCCACCCGCAAGGCCGGGCGCATCGCCGGGCTCAACGTCATCGACATCATCTCCGAGCCGATCGCCGCCGCGATCACCTACGGCGTGCTCAACCCCGACCAGGACCGCACGATCCTCGTGTACGACCTGGGCGGCGGCACGTTCGACACGACGGTCATCACCCTGCGCGGCGGCGACATCGGCGTGGTCTGCACCGACGGCGACCACGAGCTGGGCGGCGCCGACTGGGACGCCCGCGTCGTGGAGTACCTCGCCGAGCGGTTCGCCGAGGAGCACCCCGACGTCGGCGACCCGCTCGACGACAAGCACACCGAGCAGCAGCTCCGCCACGACGCCGAGGAGGCCAAGAAGGCCCTGTCGCTGCGGAAGAAGCACATCGTGCGCGTCATGCACGACGGCCGGGTGGCCGCGGTCGAGCTGACCCGCGAGAAGTTCGAGGAGATCACCAGCGACCTGCTCGACCGCACCATCGAGATCACCGGGCGCACCCTCGCGACCGCGGCCGAGAAGGGCATCGCCGACTACGACGACCTCGTGCTCGTCGGCGGCTCGACGAAGATGCCCGCCGTCCCGGAGCGGCTGAACAGCGAGCTGTCGCTCAGCCCGAAGCTCCAGGACCCCGACCTCGCGGTGGCCAAGGGCGCGGCGCTGTACGCCTTCGAGGAGACCTACCGCCAGCTCCTGGCCAAGGGCGAGACCGACAAGGCCCGCGACCTGGCCACGCGCGCGGGCCTGTCCGAGAGCGACCAGGAGCGCATGGCCGCGCGCCAGATCACGACCGTCGCCTCGCGCGCGTTCGGCGTGATCGCGCTGGACCCCGCCACCGACGTCGAGCACATCGTGCATCTCGTCCACGTCAACGACCCGCTGCCGCGTGGCAAGACCCGCGAGTTCGGCACCGTCGAGGAGGACCAGACGGTCGTCAAGATCATCGTGGTCGAGCAGGCGGGCAGCGCGGAGTCGACCGAGGTCGCGCACAACACCCCGATCGCCGACGGCGAGCTGAAGATCCCGCATGGCAAGCCGGCCGGCTATCCCATCGAGGTCTCCTTCTCCCTCGACACCTCCGGGCTGCTGCACGTCACCGCGGTCGAGAAGGAGACCGCGGAGGCGCTCACGCTCGACGTGCGCGTCGGCGGCATGTCCGAGGACGAGGTGAACAAGTCGCGCAGCGACCTGGCCCACGTTCGGGTGGACTAGTCCCCGCGCATGGTCTTTGACGAAAACCGCTACGTACGTGAGGTGCTGGAGCCCGCGCGAGCGGCCGGCAACCTGCCTCCCGACGACCTGCGGATCCGCTATGCCCTGACCGAGCCGCTGAACGCCCGCGAGGTCACCGACACGGTCAAGCTGGTCCGGATGTCCTGGCGCAAGGCGCGGGGCCAGCTGCGGTTCCGGCGGCTCATCGACCGGCTCGAGGGCGACCACATGAAGCTCTCGCCGCTGTTCGAGCGTGCCGCGCTCGGCGACATCACCGGCCTGCGCGACGAGCTGGCCACGGCGTCGGAGAAGGCCGGCCGCCGCCGCGCCGAGCTGCACCACCGGCTGCTCGACGCCGCCGGCGAGATGAAGATGCTGACGCCGGGCGAGCTGCGCGAGATCGGCGGCGGCGCCGACGAGGTCGCGCGCGCCGCCGGCATCGAGATCCGCGACCCGGACGTCCTCACCGACACCCCGCCGTACGCCGGCTACCCGCGCGCGCGTGACGCGCTCGACGCGCTCGGCGTGCGCCACCTGCGCGAGTTCGTCACCGGCGAGACGCGCGCCGGCCGCGTCCTCGCCGGCGCGGCCGACCTGCGGCCCTCGATCCCCAGGGTCGGCGAGCAGTGGAGCCGCCGCCCGCACGACGGCAACCGTACGAACGCCGACACCGTCCTGATCACGCTCAAGAAGGTCGGCGACCGGCTCGGCGAGCTGGTCGTGTACGACATCGTCACGCGGCTGCGCGAGCGGCGGCAGCAGCGGGCCTCCGAAGGCGCGCTGCTGCGGTTCGCCGTCGACGACCTCGGCGTGGAGGAGAACGACGCCCGGCGACTGGTCTTCGCGGTGCTGCGCGAGACCGGCCCGGCCGGCGGGCTGGCCACGCGCCTGCGCGACCTCATCGACGCCGGTGAGGTCCACGCCGCCGCCGAGCTGGCCGACTCGGTGACCGGCCCGGACGGGCTGACCGGCGACGCGCGGATCCTCGCCGACGAGGCGCGCCGCCGGATGAAGGTCGCGACCGCGCTGCGCCAGGAGGCCGCCTCGCTGGTCCTGTCCGACCCCGACAGCGCCTGGCTGGGCTTGGCCGACGCGTTGCGCCTGGTCGGCGACCTGCCGGGCGCCGCCGACCTGCAGGCCGGGCTGCCGCCGCACGCCCCCGGACGGCTGGAGGCGGTCGTGGAGGGTTCGGCCGTCTCCCTGTCGTGGAAGCCGACGCCGTCGCGGGTCGGCGAGGTCGGCTACGCCGTGACCCGCTGCCTCGGCCGCGTCCCGCGCCACCCCGGCGACGGCGAGGCGCTGCCCGCCGAGACCGGGTTCGCGCGCGACACGGCGCCGCCGCTGAACGCCCCCGTCCACTACGCCGTGTTCGCGGTGCGCGGCGTCGCGGCGTCGGCGCCGTCGGTGGCCGGGCCGCTGCACGTACGCCCCGAGCCGTCCGAGGTGTTCCTGCGGGCCGCCGACGGTGTGGTCGCCGCGCGGTGGGCCTGCCCGCCGGAGGCCGTACGCGTCATCGTCACCCGCGACGGCATGCCGATCACCACCGAGCGCGCCGGGTTCCGCGACGAGACGGTCAGCAACGGCACGACGTACCACTACCGGATCGCCGCCGCCTACCTCACCGCCGACGGCCAGGAGATCGTGACCGCGGGCGTGCACATGGCGGCGACGCCGGCCGCGCGGCCCGACCCCGTACGCGAGCTGACCGTCGAGCAGGACCCCGCCGGGCACCTGCTCGTCACCTACGACGAGCCGCGCCACGGCCAGGTGGAGATGGTCGCGATGAGCGGCCCGCCGCCGTGGCCGGCCGGCACGACCCTGTCCGTCGAGGAGGTGCGCCGTACGGGCCGTGTGCTGCCCACCTCGCCGGTGCCCGGCGGCGTGGCGCTGCGCACCGGTCCCGGCGTGCTGCTCGCCGTCTCGGTGAGCGGCGACATCGCGACGATCGGCGCGCACCGCGAGCACGTCAGCCTCGTGCCGCCACGCGAGCTGATCGCGCAGCGACGCGGCGAGGTGATCATGCTGGGCTTCGACTGGCCCGCGGACGTCACCGAGGTGGAGGTCGTCTGGTGGTCCGGTGACGGCGAGCCCCGCCGCCTGCCGGTCGGCCGCGCCGGCTACGACGCGCACGGCGGCGTACGCCTCCTCGCGCCGGAGGACCAGACGACCACGATCGAGGTGGCCGCCGCCGCCATCGCGTACGGGCGCCGGGTCACCGGGGCCCCGGTGCGCACGGTCGTGACGGGGCGCGCGGTCGTCACGTACGACCTGCGGCCCGCCCGGCTGCGCGGCGGGCTGGTCCTCACGCTCGACTCCGGGGCGCCGGTGCGGCTGCGCAGGCTCGTGCTGGTGGCGCGCTCCGGGCCGATGCCGCAGCGCACCGGCGACGGAGAAACCGTGATGAGCTGGGACGACCTGGAGGTTCCGGCGCGCCTTGACGTACCCATGCCCCAGCTCGCTCGGCCGTTCTGGCTGCGCTGCTTCGCCGAAGACGTGACAATCGAACTGCGCGACCCCCCGGTTCGCCGCCTGAAGGTGGGTTGATGCCGTCCATCACGTGCCCCTACTGCTTCGCGCGCCTGTCGAGCGAGCGCATCGCGTTCCGCTGCGCGGGCAGTCCCGGCCGCGGTCCCGGCTGTGCCCCGCGGCTCGACGAGAAGCTCGCCGCCTACACCGGGTCGCCCGCGGCGGCCTCGCTCCCGCCCGTGTTCGACCCGCCCGACGGCGGGCGGCGGCGGCTCGCGGGCGGCGCGCGGCGCCGTGCGTCCTGCCCCGAGTGCGGGCAGGCGACCGCGCGCCGCGTGTGCCCGGAGTGCCACAACCCGCTTCCGGCGGCGTACTGCGAGACCCCCGGCAAGATCGTCGCGCTGGTCGGGGCGAAGAACTCCGGCAAGAGCACCTATATATCCGTGCTGTTGCACGAGCTGTCGCACCGAATCGGCGCCGAGCTCGGCACCTCGCTGGTGGCCTGCGACGACCGCACCATCGAGCGCTACAAGCGCGACTTCCACCGGCCGCTGTTCGGCGACCGGCGGCTGCTGCCCGCGACGGCGAGCGCGGTGACCACCCCGCGCGACCCGCTCGTCTACCTGCTCACCCGCACGCGCCAGAAGCGCATGCGCCGCCAGGACATGTCGCTCACGCTCGTGCTGTTCGACACCGCCGGTGAGGACCTCCGCAGCCGCGACGTGACCGACCTGCACCTGCGCTACCTCGCCGCGGCCGACGCGATCATCTTCCTGGTCGACCCGATGGAGCTCGCGGCCGGCGGCGACGACCCCGACAACGACCCGATCAACGTCATCGCGCGCGTCACCGAGCTGCTGCGGTCCGGCCGCGACCTCCCGCACGGCAAGCGCCTCGGGGTGCCGGCCGCGGTCGCCCTCACCAAGATCGACGCGCTGTCCCTCGACGGCCCGCTCCAGCAGAACCGCGCGATGTCGGCCATGCTCGACGTCGACGACCGCGAGGCCGTGCACGAGCAGGTGCGCGCGCTGCTGTACGACTGGCAGGCCGGCGAGCTGGACCGCTTCCTCGGCCACGAGTACACCGACTACGGGCTGTTCGGCCTGTCGGCCCTCGGCGGAGTCCCGCGCGACGGCTCGGTGGGCACGGGCGGCATCCGGCCGTACCGCGTCGAGGATCCGCTGCTGTGGCTGCTGTACCGGTTCGGGATGCTCAGCGGGGCCCGCTGATGGCGTGGGACCTGCGCTACACCTCCGCCGCGTCCGGCCCGACGGGTCGTTCGGGGTTCCAGTTCGTCGCCACGAGCCCGGACCTCCCTCCCGGCGTGACCGGCGTGGTGACGCCGTACATGGCGTACCGGCCGCCGCCGGACGCCCCCTCCGCGCCCGCGCCGGAGGAGATGTCGGCCTTCCCGGAGTCCTTCGCGTACGGCCGTGAGGGCGATCATTCGGTGCTGGCGCGCTGCCGCTACACCGGCCGCGACTACTCCGGCCGCTACGGCAACTTCCTCGGGCACGCCGTCGTCGCGACCGCGCACGAGATGGAGGGCCTGCGGCCGATCGAGCTGTGGGGCTCGGCGGTCTGGGCCGGCCCGCCCGGTGAGGCGCCCGACCTGGTGCCCGGCGACGCCTTCGACCCCGAGTCGCTGGTCGAGTGGCTCGCCCGCGAGGACGCCCACGACCGGCTCGCCGCGCTGCTCGACGCCGTGATCACCGCGCTCGCCGAGGGCCACGGCCGCGTCGTGCTGGTCGCGGAGGACACCACGCTGATCGCGCGCTGGATCGCGGTCCTGTCCTACTCCCTGCCCGCCGAGCTGGCGGCGCGGATGTCGTTCACGACCTACGCCTCCGACCCCGACACGGCGCCGCAGGTCATCGTCGGCACGGTGCCGTCGGCCTGGCACGGCCGCGGCTTCCGCCTCGACGAGCCGTGCGCCGCGTCGGCGCACGGCCGCTTCGCGACCGTGATGGCCGGCTGCTGGCGCGACGGCGACCTCGACGGCATCGACGCGGTCGGCGAGATGCTCAGCGACCTGAGCTCTCCGGAGGGCGCGGCGGCGCTGCTCGCGCTCTGCCGCGGCGACGCCTCGGTCTCCGCCGGCGAGCAGTCGGCCGCCGCCGCGCTCGTACGCGACGCCGGCGCCCCGTCGTGGGTGTGGCCGGGGCTGTCGGCGACCCTCCCCCAGGTGGGCTTCGACCTGGCCGGGGCGCTCGCCGGCACGGCGCCGGAGATCGCCGAGCACTGCGTGCGGCTGGCCCTCGGCGATCCCGCGCTGCACGAGCGGCTGCCCTCCGTGCGCCTGCGCGACGGCATGCCCGAGCAGTTCCGCGCGGCGGTCGCGGGCGTGCCCGACCTGAACTCCCTGTCGGTGGTCGTCGGGCTGGCCGAGCGGGTGGGCGGCGTGGTCGACGACCGTTCCGTGATCGCCGCGGCGGCGGCCTGCGCGCGGCGCGGCGCCGGCGACGTCGCCACCGCGCTGCGCGACACCCCGGCGCCGTGGCGCGACGCGATGGCGTGCGGCGTGGTCACCGGCCTGGAGGCGGGCGAGCCGGAGGTCCGCCGCGCGATGCTCACGCCGGAGGCCTGTACGGTCCTGGGCGACCGCGACTGGGCGAGCGCGCCGCGTACGGGCGGTCTGGTGATCTCCGCGCGCCCGGACCGCTGCGAGGCGACCGCCGGGCTCGTCGGCCTGCCCGGCACCGAAGACCTCCTCGCCGCCCTCTGGGACACCCCGCCGACGCCTCGGGAGTGCCGCACGCTCGTCGAGTGCCTCGGCCCCGCCATGACACGCTTCGCCGCGCTCCGGCGGCTGACGAGCCGCGTCTTCGAGACCGCGCCGATCGACGCCGACCTCCTGAGTCTGGCGGAGCTGCTCCGCGACCGCCTGCCCGGCCTGGCCGCGCAGGCACGCATCATCCTCGGCCAAGGCGAAGCGCTGCGGGCGCCCACCGACCGCGAGACCGCCCGCGTCCTGGGCCGGATGCCCGCGGGCGACCCGGTGACGGCGCGGGTCCACGCGAACGCCGCCGTCGCGCTAGCCCGCCGCTCGCCGAGGTCGCGCGCCGACATCCTCGTGGCCGTCCCGGAGACCGTACGCTCGGCCCTGGCGGGCCACTGGCTCGACGCCGACGTGGACCGCCACGGCCGGGTGGACCTCGCCGAGATCGAGGTACGCCTGGACCAGGCCGGCACACCCGTCGCGCGGCTGACGGAGTGGGCCGACACCCTGGGCCGTTTCGCCCGCCGCCAGGTCGAGTCCGCCCTGACCGACCGTGACCCAGGCCTCGGCCCCGCCTGGCGGGCCCTGCGCCGCAGGGGGACCTGACGAATGCCCCTCCTCTATCCCTTCCTGCTGGTGCTCTGGGTGGTCCTGGTCGGGGTCGAGCTCGTCGTCGTGCTGCCGCTCCTGGCGGCCGTGGCGCTGGCCGGGGCCGCGGCCGGCATCGGGCTGTTCCTGGCGAACTCCTGGCGCGCGCTCTCGGACTCACGTACGGACGGCCCGTCCCCCGTGGAGCGTCCCGAGGCCGGTCCCGCCGACCCCGCCTACCCGCACTACCTGCTCTCCCAGGTCTGGCGCGACGTCGTCTCCATCGGGCGCCGCACCCTGCCCTGGTACCTCGGCCGGGCCCGCCGGGTCATCTCACGCGCGACCGCGCGGATCCTGCCGCCGCCCCAGGGGCTGGCGCTGTTCCCGATCTGGCTGGCGCTGTGCGGGGGCATCGCGCTGTCGGCGGTACCCCTGGGCGTGGCCGCGCTGGCGTTCGGCGTGGCGACCGTGGCGATGGCCGCCGCCGGGCTGGCCGTGTGGTGCGTGTGCGTCGCCGTGCTCGGCACGGTCGAGCGGGTCTGGATGGCGTACCACCGCATCCTGATCGCCTGCCCGCACCCGGGCTGCTACCAGCGGTTCGCGCTCCCGGAGTACTCCTGCCCGCACTGCGACGAGCGCCACGCCCGGCTCGTCCCCGGCCGGCTGGGGGCGTTCCGGCACGTGTGCCGCTGCGGCACGCGGCTGCCGACGACGATCCTGCTCGGGCGGTTCCGGCTCAGCGCGTACTGCCCGCACTGCCACCGGCGGCTGCCCGGCGGGATCGGGCAGGCGCGGGTCGAGCCGCTGGCGTTCGTCGGCGGCCCCGCGGCGGGCAAGACCACCCTGATGTTCCTCGCCGTACGCGCGCTGCGGGCCAACGCCGCCGGGGCGCGCGGGCGCGCGGAGTTCGTCGAGGCGCGCGACGCCCGCGCGTACGCCGGGGCCGTCGCCGGGCTCGACCGGGGTGAGCGGCTCGCCAAGACCGGCCCCGAGCTGCCCGCGGCGACCATGCTCGACCTGACGCTGCCGGCCGCCCACCGGATCCTGTACCTGTTCGACCCGGCCGGTGAGCTGCACACGGGCGCGACGCGCGTCGAGCGGCTGCGTTACCTCGACCACGGTGAGGCGCTGCTGTTCGTCATCGACCCGTTCGCGCTGCCGGAGCTGCGGCTCGCGCTGTCCGACGAGGAGCTGCGGCTCGTCGAGGCGGCCACGCCCACCTCCGACGAGGACCCCTCCGACACGTTGCAGCGGCTGCTCGCCGACCTGCGGTCCCGCGAGGACCAGGGCCGCCAGCGGCGCATCGCGGTGGTCGTCACCAAGTCCGACGTCCTGCGCAGGACCTCGGCGGGCCGGGGGCTCGACACGGACGTGCGCACGTGGCTCGACGGCCTCGGGCTGGGCAACACGACCCGTACGCTCGAACGCACCGCCGGACAGGTGCGCTACTTCGCCTCCGGGCTCGACACGCCGCCGGCCGCGCTCGCCGACCTGTTCGGCTGGGCCGCCGGGCTGACCCTCACCGGGCAGCCCGACCTCGCGTTCGACGACCGGCCGGCCGCCGACGAGCTGCGTACGCCCTGGCCCGTCGCGGGCCGCCCGCCCGAGACGGTCCCGCTCGGCCACCAGGTGGGTCGCGCGGCGCTGTTCCTCTCGCTGGCCGTACTCGGGCCGGCCGCGATGATCCTGTTCGGTCTCGGCGTCTACGGCGTATTCGCCTGAGCCTCGGCGGTGATTCCCGCCAGAGCCGGGTAACGGTCCTTATGTGAAAGCGATAACGATGGACCGATATGGCGGTCCGGACGTGCTCAAGTTCGCCACTGACGTGCCCGAACCCAAGGTCGGCCCGGATTTCGTCCTCGTACGCGCCAAGGCCTCCAGCGTGAACCCCGTGGACTGGAAGATCCGCGAGGGCAACCTGGACGGCCTGTTCCAGACGGACTTCCCGGTCATCCCGGGCTGGGACCTGGCGGGCGTGGTCGAACGCGCCGGGCCCGGAGTGAGCGAGTTCTCCCCCGGCGACGAGGTCATCGGCTACGTACGCGAGGACCACGTCGGCCGCGGCACGTACGCCGAGCTCGTGGCCGCGCCCGTGCGCACCCTCGGCCGCAAGCCCAAGAGCCTGTCGTGGGCCGAGGCCGCCTCGCTGCCGCTCGCCGGGCTCACCGCGTACCAGGCGCTGACGAAGGCCCTGTCGCTGAACGAGGACGACATCGTGCTCATCCACGCCGCGGCCGGCGGCGTCGGGTCGTTCGCCGTCCAGATCGCCGCCTCCAAGGGCGCGCGCGTCATCGGCACCGCGAGCGAGCAGAACCACGACTACCTGCGCGAGCTGGGCGCCGAGCCGGTGACGTACGGCGACGGCCTCGCCGACCGGGTGCGGAAGCTGGCTCCCGGCGGCGTGACGGTCGCGCTCGACCTCATCGGCGGCGACGCCCTGGAGGTGACGCCGGGCCTGCTGGCGCCCAAGGGGCGCTGGGCCTCGGTCGTCGACCCGTCAGTGCGCGACAAGGGCGGACGCTACGTCTTCGTACGCCCGGACCCGACCGACCTGGCGGCGCTGGCCGGCCTCGTCGACAGCGGACGGCTGAAGGTCAACGTGGCCAGGACGTTCCCCCTGGAGGAGGCGGCGGACGCCCACCGGATGAGCGCCTCGGGCCGTACGCGCGGCAAGATCGCCCTGGAGATCGGATGAGAGTCGTGATCGCGGGCGGCCACGGGAAGATCGCCCTGCTGCTGGAGGGGATCCTCACGGCGCGCGGCGACGGCGTCGTCGCCCTGATCCGGAACCCGGACCACGCGGCCGACGTACGCGCCACGGGCGCGGCGCCCGTCGTGTGCGACCTGGAGTCGGCCAGTGTCGAGGAGGTCGCACGCAACCTCGACATGGCCGAGGCCGTGGTGTTCGCGGCGGGCGCCGGGCCGGGCAGCGGCGCGGACCGCAAGGACACGGTCGACCGCGGCGCCTCCGCGCTGCTCGCGGACGCCGCCGAACGCACCGGTGCGCGCCGTTTCGTCCAGGTCTCATCCATGGGCGCGGGCAAAGCGCCCGAACCCGGACGCGACGACGTGTGGTCCGCCTACATCGCCGCGAAGACGGCGGCGGAGGAGGACCTGCGCGCACGGGACCTGGACTGGACGATCCTGCGGCCGGGCGCCCTCACCGACGACCCCGCGACCGGTCGAGTGCTCCTGGAGGAGTCGGTACCGCGCGGCAAGGTCCCGCGCGCGGACGTCGCCGCCGTGATCGCCGCGCTGCTCGTCACTCCGGGGACCGCCTCGCGCACCCTCGAACTCGTCAGCGGTGACACTCCGGTGGCCGATGCGGTCCACTCGTGGAGCCGCCCGACATAGCGCTCATCTGACCGGCGAAGGGGCCGTGGCGGGCAAAAAACCTTGTGGTGTCCGTCACGGCGCCTCGCCGCGCCCTGCCGGAGTGCCGTTTTCGCCGCGCTGAACTGGTGTCTCGCCGTCTCGGTGGTGCCACGGGTGCTGCTTCGGAGGCGGATGGGGTCCTGGATGCGGAGCGCGACGCCTCGCACTGCTGGGGCTTCGCGTTTCCGCAGGTGGGATGGGTTTTTCTCGCGCCGCCAGTCCGACATTTCCGAAATTTGATTACACCGGGTAAGTAACTGGCTCCAGACTTTCCCGGCGGAACACGTTGCCGCCCGCTCGACACTTCCGCTACATTGCGCCGTAATCGAGCTGTGACTTACCTCCATCCGGGAGGTGCATCTCGACCGCCTAATCCGGCCGCGCACCCAGTGCGGCGGGAGCCGGGGACCCACCGAAGTCCCTTGGGGTGAATCCGTCCTCGGACGGTAGGGCTCCTCCTGGCCCGAACCCGTCAGCTAACCCGGTAGGCGGCATAAGGGGAGACATGGATCCGATAGGTCATAAACTTCTGCAGGTAGCCAAGGGGCAACTGGGATACACCGAGAAGTCCAGTGGCTACACCAAGTTCGGCGACTGGTACGGCAAGCACGTCGACAAGGACGCCTCCTACAAATCCGCACCCTGGTGCGACATGTTCCTGGCATGGGCCGCCGACAAGGCAGGCATCCAGGACTGGACGGGTGAGTTCGCCTCCACCCCGAGCCACGCCGAGTGGTTCAAGAAGCACGACGCGTGGGGCCACCACGCCGAGCCGGGATCGATCGTCTTCTTCTCCTGGTCCGGCGGCAAGAGCATCGGCGACATCGAGCACGTCGGCATCGTCGAGTCCGTCAACGGGCACACGCTGCACACGATCGAGGCCAACCACAACGACCACCTCGGCCGCGCCACGCGCGACGTCAGCCAGGTCGTCGGCTACGGCTACCCCTCGAAGGTGAAGGTCAAGCCGGCCGCGCCGAAGGCCGAGGAGAAGTACGTCCCGAAGCACTCGGCCCCGGCCCCCTCCGCCGCGTCGCTCACCCAGCCGGAAGCGGCCCAGCACGAGACCCAGACCGCGGCCTCCCACGACCAGGCCCCGCCCCTGCCCGACCAGCAGGCCGCCCTCACCGGCCTCCTCGCGGTGGTCCTGTTCGGCACGGTCGCCCTGGCGATCACCAAGTCCAAGGTCAAGGTGCCCATGCCGGCGGCACCGAACGTCCGAGTCCGCAAGCGCGGCAAGCACCACCGCACCCCGGTCGAGCTGCCAGCGGACATGACGGCCGCCGACCTGGACGCCGCGGAAGCAGGCACCACGATGATGCCCGCCCTCACCGAGGCCGCCGCCCTGCACGCCGAGGACCAGGAGTTCTGGGGCAAGATCGCCGAGCTCGAGGAAGACGTCGAGCTGGCCTTCTGGAACACCCTCCACTCCGCCGCCTCCCAGGCGACGCCCGCGGAGAGCATCAGCTTCTGATCAGCCCGAACGGCCCTCTCGTCCACGACGAGAGGGCCGTGAGCGCTGCCCACCACCAGCTCCGGCCCGACCGCCGACCGCCACCCGCCAACGCGACCGCCGCGTGGCGGCATCAAGGCCTGGACGCCCGCAGTCAACAGGGCACGTGTCGCGCATTTCCGACATCGCCCCGTGGCGGCTACACCCGGACGGCCGGATACACACGCTTCACCCGACGACACCCCGCCCCCGCCGCCCAAAGCGGCGGACGGCGGCAGGCCGGCCGAGGTGCGGTGGACCACCCGCGAGAGGCAGCCACCCCGCAGGAGACGATCGCCACGCAAGAGGCGGCCACTCTGCGGGAGGCAGCCACCCCGCGGAGGCAGCCACCCCGCGGAGGCAGCCACCCCGCGGAGAGCACCGCGAGCGCCACCACACAGGAGAACGGCCACCGCGCGTCGGGCACCACATGCGCGCGGGTGAGGCCCCTGTCGAACGGGCGCGAGTCCCGTACGCCAGCAGGCTCTCTCCGCTCCCACTTCGGGCAAAGGCGCCCTCGCGGACAAGTCGCCAATCGAGGCGCGGAACGGGCGCTGGTGCTAGGCGTAAAGGGCCAGCTGCACATCACCCACTGTGACCATTCGGGAAGCGTCCAGACCATCTCCGCATGTTCCCGTTGGTCATCCCGTCACGGTCCGTTAATGTCCAGCGGTGTCACCGGCCGGTAACCGGCCGGACCGCCGAATCGTTCAGGCGCGCAAGCCAGCGTGTCGATGAACCGGGGACCCACTCTCGGAGGCACGGGGATTTCTCCCGGCTTCCGGTCCCGGGGTGAATCCGTAACCGTTCCAACGGTTCGCGGTAGGGCGACTCCTTGCCCGAACCCGTCAGCTAACCCGGTAGGCGGGCCCAGGAGAGGAGCATTCGAATGGAGCCTTCGCGATCCGCGAAAGCGCATGATCCTCAGGACCGCAGGAAAAAACGTACGGCCGTGGTGGGGCTGCTGCTCGCCGGCGGCCTCGCGGGACCGGCGCCGGTCGCCAAAGCCGCGCCGAGTCCCGGTATGGACGCTCTGCGTCAGCAGGCGGACCGGCTCAACACCCAGCTCGAACAGCTCACCGAGCAGTACAACGGGCTGAAGGTACGGCTGACTCAGGCGCAGCGCGCGGCGGCGATCGCCAAGGAGACGTCGCGTCGTGAGACCAGGACCCTCAAGGGGATGCAGCACCAGATCGGGCGGCTGGCCGCGTTACGGTACATGAACGGCGGCACGGAGGACGCACCCGCGATCTTCGCGTCGTCCGACCCGCGGACGCTGCTGGACCAGGTCGCGACGCTGCGGTACTTCACGCAGCAGGACGACTCGCAGGTCCGCATGATCACTCAGGTGATCCAGAACGCCGAACGGTCCGGCCAGGACGCCGAGGACCGTGCCGCTCAGGAGGTCCGCCTCAGAGGCGAGCTGCGGCAGAAGAAGGCGATCATCCAGAAGACGCTGAACAAGGTCCGCAAGCCGCTGCTGGACGACGCCGTCACCCGCGCCGGGCACGGCGAGTCGGTTCCGGTGATTCCCGGTGGGCCGGCCAAGGCCATCGGCGCCGTACGCGCGGCGCTGTCGCAGCTCGGCGTGGCCTACGTCTGGGGCGGTGCGACGCCCGGGCAGGGCTTCGACTGCTCGGGGCTGACGATGTGGGCGTACCGCCAGGTCGGCGTCAACCTGCCGCACTACGGCGGCGACCAGTGGAACGCCGGCATCCATGTGTCCAGGAGCCAGCTTCAGCCCGGCGACCTGGTCTTCTTCTACTCCGACATCCACCACATGGGGATGTATCTCGGAAACGGGAAGTTCGTGCACGCGCCGCACACCGGCGACCGCGTGCGCGTGGCCGACCTGTCGAGCCGGCCGTTCGCCGGGGCCGTACGCGTCGTGTGATCACTGCGGGGCGCCGTCACGGCGCCCCGCAGCCCTCACTTCGTCGTGCGGTACATCTCCGCGACCATGAAGGCCAGGTCGAGGGCCTGGCCGCGGTTGAGGCGCGGGTCGCAGGCGGTCTCGTACCTCTGGTGCAGGTCGCCCTCGACGATCTCGTGGCCGCCGCCGACGCACTCGGTGACGTCGTCGCCGGTGAACTCGATGTGCACGCCGCCCGGGTGGGTGCCGAGCCCGCGGTGGACCTCGAAGAACCCGGCGACCTCGTCCAGAACGTCGTCGAACCTGCGGGTCTTGTAGCCGCTCGGCGCCTCGAAGGTGTTGCCGTGCATCGGGTCGCAGATCCAGGCGACCTGGGCGCCGCTCGCGGTGACCTTCTCCACCAGCGGCGGCAGCGCGTCGCGTACGACGCCGGCGCCCATGCGGATCACGAAGGTCAGGCGGCCGGGCTCGCGCTCGGGGTCGAGGGCGTCGATCAGCGCGAGGGCGTCCTCGGAGGTCGTGGTCGGGCCGAGCTTCACGCCGATCGGGTTGCGGATGTGCTTCATGAACTCCACGTGCGCGCCGTCGAGCTGGCGGGTGCGCTCACCGATCCACAGGAAGTGCCCGGACACGTCGTACGGGAGGCCGGAGCGGGAGTCGATCCTCGTCAGGGCGTGCTCGTAGTCGAGGAGGAGCGCCTCGTGGCTGGAGTACAGCTCGACGCGGTGGAACTCCTCGGGGTCGGCGCCGGCGGCGTTCATGAACGCCAGCGCGCGGTCGATCTCGCCGGCCAGGCGCTCGTAGCGGCGCCCGGCGGGGCTGCCGGCCACGAAGTCCTGGTTCCAGGCGTGCACCTGCCGAAGATCGGCGTATCCGCCCTGGGTGAAGGCACGGCAGAGGTTCAGCGTGACGGCCGCCGCGTGGTAGGCGCGCAGCAGGCGGTCGGGGTCGGGCGCGCGGTCCTCGGCGGTGAAGTCGAAGCCGTTGACCATGTCGCCGCGGTACGCCGGTAGCCGCAGGCCGTCGCGGACCTCATACGACTTCGAGCGGGGCTTGGCGAACTGCCCCGCCATCCGGCCGATCTTGACGACGGGGACGCTCGCCGCGTACGTCAGGACCACCGCCATCTGCAGCAGGGTCTTGAGCTTGTTGCGTACGTCGTCGGCGGTGGCGCCGGAGAACGTCTCCGCGCAGTCGCCGCCCTGGAGCAGGAACGCCTCGCCGCGCGCGACGGCGGCGAGCTGCGACTTGAGCTGGTCGCACTCACCGGCGAAGACGAGCGGCGGGAGCGACGCGAGCTGGTCGGCCACGGCGCGCACCCGCGCGGGGTCGGGCCACTCGGGCTGCTGGGCCGCCGGAAGATTGCGCCATGATTCAAGGAGGTCCACGAGACCTAAGGGTATCGAGGACGGCACGCGCCCGGACCTGCGGGCACGCCGCGTCCCACATGCCGAACAATGATCAGGGAGCGCGCCCGTCGCCTCGAACGTCTGCGATGATTGGCCCGACTCCCCGCTTACGCCCACGACGCACTGAGGTTCTGACATGAGCACGAACAGCCGCGCCTACGACATCTGGCTCCGTAAGCCGGAGGAGGCTCAGCAACTCCTGGAGTCCAGGCGCGCCGAACTCGACGGTGACGGCCTGTCGCTCCTGTCGTGGCTCGTCCTCACGAACGAACGCGACGACAAGAAGGCCGAGGAGATCGCCCTGGCGGCGATCCAGGCCGGTGGCGACACGCGGTTCGCGACCGCGGCGATGGCGGAGGTCCACAAGTGGCGCGGCGAGTTCGACCGCGCCGCCGAGATCGTCCGCAGCGCCCGCGAGAAGTACCCCATGATCCCGTGGTACGCCCTGACGCTGGCCGACGTCCTGAAGGACGGCGGCCGCATCGACGAGGCGGAGAGTCTCCTGGAGTCGGTGGTCAACGACTCGCAGCTTCGCCGGCACGCGCTCAAGCGCCTGTCGAAGTGGGCGGTCGACCGTAACGACAGCGTGCGGGGCCTGAAGTACCAGACCGAGCTGATCGCGCTGGCGCCGGACTACCTCGTCTACGCCTCGGACTACACGCTCCTGTCGGCTCTGCGGCTGGAGGCCGGCGACCAGGCCGGCGCCCGCGAGATCCTGCAGCGCGGCGCGTCGATCTACCCGCGCAACGCGCAGATCAAGCAGATGCTGCACGAGCAGTTCGGGGAGACCGCGCCGGAGAAGGCGCCGAACATCCCGCCGGTGGACGAGAAGGCCGTCGGCGCGCGCCGCGTCCCGATCAAGACCAGCATGATCACGCTGCGGTCCGGCATCCTGCCGGTGATCCAGGCGGCGACCGCGGGCAAGCTGCAGCCCGACGACATCCTCGCGCTGTCCGAAAGCCCGGCGTCGGCCGGCCAGGGCCGCATGATCCCGCTGGAGCTGATCTCGCCGGAGGGCATGGCCAAGCAGCTCAGCAAGTTCGTCGGCAAGATCGGCCCGCTGCACAGCCCGGCGGGCATGCAGGGCGCGATCCTCGAGGCGGGCCGCGCGAAGGTCCTGCTCGGCGCCGCCGCGGGCGCGGCCGGCAAGCTGGTCGGCAAGCGCGGCTGGTTCTACCGCATCGCCGGCCCCGGCGCCGCGATGATCGACGACGTCGCCGCCGCCCTGCCGCCGCACGACCACCACCTGCTCTTCGGCCCGGGCCGCCCGGACAAGCTCTCGGAAGACCTGTCCGCCGCCCTGGGCTGCCACGTCTGCGTCGTCGACGCCAACCACCTCACCGGCGCGTGGGTCGTGGGCGCCTCGGCGGGCGTCGACCGCAAGTGGGTCGAGAAGGTCCTGTCGGACAACCCGGCCGGCAACGAGGACGAGCAGACCCCGATCGTCCTGATCCGCAAGATCTGACCCGTACGTCCCGAACGCCCCGGCCCGCATGACGGCGCCGGGGCGTTCGCGTCACCCGACCCTGCCCTCGGTCCACGCGCGGTCGAGGATCTCGCCGACGGTCTCCTCGGGGGTCTGGCCGGAGGTGTCGAGCCAGAGGCCGATATGGGGCGTCTCGTCCCGCAGGACGGCGTCGAGGAGCCCGATCGTCCACTCGTCGTAGGCGTCCTTCCCACGGGCGGCCTCGCGGGCGGCGATGGCCTCCGGACGCGGCGCGAGGACGACGACGATCAGTGGCCGGTGGCGGATGAGGCGTACCGTCTCGGTGAGGTGCTCGCCGAGGATGACGTCCTGCGCGACCGCCGTGAAGCCCTCCTCGGCGTACCCGTCGCAGGTCGCGGCGGTCAGCCGGTGGCGCAGGCGCAGCTGCCGTACGGCCTCCGCCGAGGGGTCGGGGGTCATGTCGGCGCGGCCGGAGATCACCATGCGCCGGAACAGGTCGCCGCGTACGTGGGCCGACCGGGGCAGCCGCTCGGCGAGAAGCTGCGCGACGGTCGACTTGCCGGCCGCCTGGACTCCGGTGATCAGGACGACGGCCTGAGCGAGGGGCTGGGTCACGGTGTCCACAAAGATCGGCGTACGGCCGCGCGACCGCGGCCGTACGCGATGGTCGTCAGCGGTGCGCGGCGGTGATGGCCTCGCGGGCGGCGGCGGCGACCTGCTCCATGTGCCACGGGGTCAGGCCCTGGTGGACCGGGAGGGCGAGCATCTGGTGGCGGAGCGGGACCAGCTCGGGGTACTGCGCGGGGTCCAGGAGCGGGTGCGCCACCGGCCAGATCTCGATGGAGCGTACGCCGCGCCGTTGCAGCTCGGCGATGGTGCGGTCGCGCTCGGGCACGCGTACGGGGAAGTAGAGCGGCGCGACGCCGTCGGGCAGGCCGCGGAACCGGTCGGGGCAGACGTCGGGCAGGGCCTCCAGGAGGACCTCGTAGTTGCGGCGCCGCAGCTCACGGATCTTCTCGCCGTCCGCGCCGTGCACGGACCACTCGGTCACGCGCGAGCACTTGGAGGCGGCCACCTCCAGGTCGGCGACGTCGAGGTTCCACTCGCCGATGACGACCTCGGTGAGGGTGCCCTCCTCGATGGCGGCCTCGGCCTTGCTGACCTTCCGGAAGACCTTGGTCGCGGGGGCGCGCAGCATGCCGGCGCGCGACTGGGCGGCCCAGCCCATGCCCTGGGAGGCGACCGAACGGGCCATGCGCTTCCACGGCGGGCGGCCGCCGGCCTCGATACGGCCCTGGCGGAGCAGGACCGCGCCGCCGTCGGGCACGCCGAGCGACTTGCGCGGGCAGAAGATGGCCGCGTCTCCGCGGGAGCCGATCGCGCCGCCGCCGTCGTAGGAGAACAGGGCGTGGGCGGCGTCCTCGATGACGCGCGTGCCCGGGGGCAACGGCGGCATCGGGAAGCCGTAGTAGGAGATCAGGTAGGTGGCGTCGGTCTCCTTGGCCGCCCGCATCAGGTCGTCCTCGTCGACCTGGAGCGTGGGCAGCACGCGGTAGAACACGACCTCGACGCCGGCCAGCCGGGCGGCCTCGACCTCCGAACCGCAGTGGTAGGCGGGCATCGCCATCCGCGAGCCCGGCCCGAGGCCGAGGGCCTTCAGCGCCAGCCAGATCGCGCCGCGACCCAGGTGGGTCAGGGTCAGCCCTTCCGAGCTGAACGGGAACTGCATGGACCGCCGGGTCACCAGGGAGGCCGGCTCCAGGGGCGGATAGACGCTCATCAACGGGTCGCTCATAGATCTCTCACCCTACTGGCCGTATTGGGCCAGGATATGGGTTCGCCCGGTTTGGAAACTCCCCGCCGTCCGGGCTCGTCGTATGGACCAGAGGTGATGAATGGACGTGTCCTCGATCGGTGGCGTCTGGCATGACGTCATCGGCACCCAACCGCATCCCGCCTGGTGGCTGGTCACGGTCACCGGGATCGCCGCGCTCGCGGCCGTCTCGGTGCGCTCGGTGTGGCGTGTGCTGCGCAACATCGTGACGATCGCCCACGAGGGCGGTCACGCGCTCGCGGCGCTGGTCACCGGCCGGCAGTTGCAGGGAATCCGGCTGCACTCCGACACGTCGGGTGTGACGGTGTCGAGCGGCAAGCCGTACGGGCCGGGCATGATCGTGACCGCGTTCGCGGGCTATGTCACGCCGTCGCTGCTCGGCCTCGGCGCCGCGGGCCTGCTCGCCCTGAACCACATCACGGCCCTTCTGTGGGCGAGCATCCTGTTGCTCGCCGCGATCCTGGTGATGATCCGCAACGTCTACGGGGTGCTGTCCGTCGTGACCACCGGCGCGGTGATCTTCGTCGTGTCGTGGTTCACGTCCGCGACCGTGCAGGCGGCCTTCGCGTACGCGTTCACGTGGTTCCTGCTGCTGGCGGGCGCGCGGCCGGTCATGGAGCTGCAGAGCAAACGCTCCCGTGGCCGCGCACCCGACTCCGACGCCGACCAGCTCGCGCGCCTCACCGGTATGCCCGGAATCATGTGGGTATTCGGTTTCGGCGCGGTCGCCGTCGTGGCGCTACTGGCCGGCGGAGCCTGGTTGCTGCCGTCCGCGATGCCGCAGCTCCCGAACTGGTAGCTACCGGGTGTATCCGGATGCCGTTCAGTGTGAGGCGCCGGCTCGGGTGTGCGCGAGTGGTGAGGCGAAGCTCACGCCCGAGCGGGCGTGGCCGGGTGAGGTGTCTGCGGTCGTGTTGCAACAAGCCCTGGCGGACCTGAACACCGCGTACGACAACTTCTTCGCCTCGATCACCGGCAAGCGCGAGGGCCGCAAGACGGCCCCGCCCCGGTTCCGGTCGCGACGTGCAGGTGTGCTGGTCCCGTCGGCTCCCGGCCGCCCCCTCCAGCGTGACGGTGATCCGCGACGCGGCCGGCCGGTGCTTCGCCTCGTTCGTGGCGCAGACCGGTGAAGAGGAGACGCTGCCGCCCGTTGACGCCCGGATCGGGATCGATCTGGGGCTGACGTGTTGAAGGTCCGGTCGTGGGACTGCCCGTGTGGCAGTACCCACGACCAGGACCTCAACGCCGCCAAGAACGTGTTGGCCGCCGGACAGGCGGACAACTCAAACGACCGTGGAGCGCGGGTAAGACCGGAATTCGTCCCGGCACCGCGCGGCGAAACGGTAACCGACCCAGACGCCGCGTGTCCCACACGCAGCGTCGAGGGAATCCCCGCCCCTCAGGACGGGGAGGATGTCACTTCTTCTCCAGCTTCTCGCCCTTGGTCGCGTCGACGACGAACCAAGAACCGCCGAACGCGGTGACGCCCTGGCCGTTCATGTCGCCGGCCTTGGTGTCCTTGGCGTAGTGGTAGAGCGGCCAGCCGTGGTAGGTGACCTGCTTGGTCCCGTCGGGCCGGTCGGTCTCGCCGAGCCAGGCCGGGTTCACGCCCGGGCCGGCGGTGGGCTTCTCGTCGGTGGTCAGCGGCGGCCAGTCCGCCTCACAGGCGTCGGTGCAGGCGGGCTTGCCGCCCTTGTCCTTCTCGAACAGGTAGAGCGTCATGTCCTTCTGGTCGACAAGGATCTTGCCGATGCTGACGTCCTTGGCCTTGATCTCGACCGGACCACCCGGCGACTCCGAGGACACGGGCGGCGACGACTCGGGACCCGCCGAGGGCGATTCCTCTCCCGGCGACTCCGATGACATGGGCGGCGACTCGGGCCCCGCCGATGACGGCTGTGCGTACCCGCCCGAGGACGGCACGGCCTTGTGTTTGTCGCCGCACCCCGTGGCGATAAGGCCCAGGCTGGCAACCAGCACGCAGGCGGCCTTGACTCCGTTGCGCATTATGTCCGCTCCTTTCACACGGTGACGTGGAAGGCACCAGCAGGCTCCCGACGTGATCCGCCGTTATGCCCCGCGTTCGCCGTTGGTGGGAACGTCTGACCTGCTTGATCGAGGTCGTCCCCGTGTGCCCCCGCACTGAGGAAGCCTGCCCGTACGTTGTTCAACGGGAACCGATGCAGTTCTTAACTGAACTTGGGAAAGCCCGGCGCGCCATGGCCTCGGGATCAGGAGTTCAGCTCCCGCAGGCCGCGCTGGAAGAACGCGCGCGCCGTCGCGCGCTGGTCGTCGGCGGCGAGAAGGGCGGCGTACGGGAGGGAGGCGCCGCCGAAGACGCGGTCGTTCCAGAACCCGCCGGTACGGTCCCGCCACGGCGAGACGTACAGGTACGGCTCCCGGTGCGCGTCGTCGCCGGGCGACGCGCCGAACGTCGCCTCGCCGATGTCGACGGCGGGGTCGAAGTGCTCCGGCCACAGCTGTACGCGCCCGGGACCTCGGTCGCGCGCGTCGAAGCGGATCTGCTCCAGCACCGACCAGGCGAACCCGAACCAGGCGCCCAGCGCGTCGGCGGCGGCCTGGTTCAGCGACAGGTGCGTACCGGGCTCGGCGGGCGTCGTGGGCGAATAGACGTCCGGCGGCATCCCGAGGCGTACGCCGGCCAGCGCGGCGGCCTCGTCTAAGTTCGCCGGCGAGTGCGCGACACCGTCGACGACCAGCCGCGTGCCCTCGACGCGGATCTGGCGTCCCGCACCGAAGTACGGTGTGCCGAAGCCGTGGAGGGTGTACCGCAGCCCGATCTTCCCGTTGGCGGCGTGCCGCGCGACCGCGACGACGTGCTCGGCCAGCGCGTGCAGGCCGTGGCGGGTCCCGGTGAACGTACGGGGCAGCGGCGCGAGCCGCCGCCAGGCACCGAGCCAGCGCTCCGCGCAGAACCCTTCCAGCTCAGGCCGCTCGCGCGCCATCTCGTCCCAGCTTCGCCCTAACCCGTCGAGCGGCGTGACAAGTTTGGTGCCGTACGGCCCGGCGAGGGGGTCGTCGGCGTACCAGGGCGGCTCGGCGACGGCCGGCGGGGACGGCTCCAGCACCCGCACGTCGTACTCGCCGCCGAGGAGGTCCCAGGCCTCACGGCGCGGGTTCACCGGCCCTCCGCGCGCAGCGTACGGCTGTTCCCGCGGAACTCGGCGACGACCCCGCCACTTCGCTTCCGCACCGTGACGTCGTAGACGCCGCTGCGGCCGTACCTGAGCCGTTCGACGGCCTCGGCCTCCAGCTCGTCGCCCTCCTTCGCGGGCGCGACGAAGACGATCTCCGCGGCGGCGGCGACGGTGGCGGCGTCGTAGGTGTTGCAGGCGAACGCGAAAGCGGTGTCGGCGAGAAGGAAGACGTACCCGCCGTGCACGATGCCGTGCCCGTTCACCATGGAACCACCGACGGTCATCCGCGCCCGAGCCCGCCCGGGGGCGACGTCGTCGATCTCGATGCCAAGGTGCCGCGAGGCACGATCGGCGGCGTACATCTTCTCGGCACAGCGCCGCGCCACCTCATCGGCCTCCGTCACGCCCCTAGTTGACCACGCATCGATCTTCGAGGGAACACCTGGCGGGGAGTGGTGGTTGGGCAGCGGGAACACCTGGCGAGGTCACGCGGTTGTGGGCAAGGGAAACTTGTACTTTCCGATCGAAAATAGGGACAATCGCCCACCACGTATTTCGAAGATCTTGCTCTTTCACGGTCGCGTCACGCCTGTCATTCTCGTTGTCAGTCAGTCGTGTCACGCCGCCGTCACTCACCGAATGAGACCCCCCGATGATGCGAAGAACCTCCGTCCTCCTCACCGCGTCCGCCCTGCTCGCCGCGGCGGCGGCGTGCTCCTCCGGCGGCTCCTCGTCGTCGAAGAGCTCGGCGTTCGACCCCAAGACCTGCCAGGGCGGCACGCTCTACGTGCTGAACCAGACCGACTCCACCTCGCACCACCTGGATCCCGCGCGGATCTACACCTCCGGCGGCGGCGCGGTCACGTCGATGATCTTCCGTACGCTCACCACGCGGCACCGGGTGGCCGGGCAGGCGGGGAACGAGGTCGTGCCGGATCTGGCGACCGACACCGGGAAGGCGTCCGACGGCGCGAAGACGTGGACGTACCACCTCAAAGACGGCCTGAAGTTCCAGGACGGCACTCCCATCACGTCCAAGGACGTCAAGTGGGGCGTCGAGCGGGCGTTCTCCCCCGAGCTGCCCGGCGGGATCCCCTACCTCCGCGACTGGCTGACCGGCGGGGAGAGCTACAAGGGCCCGTACCAGGGCAAGGAACTGGACTCGATCCAGACGCCCGACGACAAGACGATCATCTTCAAGCTGCGCAAGCCCGAAGGTGACTTCCCGTACGTCGCGACGGCCACGCAGTTCTCGCCGGTGCCCAAGGCCAAGGATGACGGCACCGGGTACGAGAAGCACCCGATCTCCAGCGGGCCGTACCAGGTGCAGTCGCACGAGCAGGACAAGAGCCTGGTCCTGGTCCGCAACAAGTTCTGGTCCCGCAGCCTGGACGACCAGCGTCTCGCCTGCCCCGACCGGGTCGAGGGCACGTACGGGCTCAACGCCGCCGTCATCAACCAGCGGCTCAGCTCCAGCGCCGGCAAGGACGCGAACGCCATCACGACGGACACCGACCTGTCCCCCGCCGAGCTCGCCCGGATCTCCACCGACCCCGGCCTGAAGAAGCGCGCGGTCAAGGGCGAGTTCGGCGAGACGGACTACGTGGCCTTCAACACGAAGGTGAAGCCGTTCGACGACATCCGCGTACGCGAGGCGATCTCGTACGCGATCGGCCGCCAGTCCGTGGTCAACGCCGTCGGCGGCAGCTCGCTCGCCAAGCCGGCGACGACGTTCCTGCCCGACCAGGCCGCGTTCGGCTACCAGCCGTACGACTACTTCCCGGCCGGCGCGAACGGTGACGCGGCCAAGGCCAAGGCGCTGCTCGCGCAGGCCGGCCACCCGAACGGCCTGACGATCACGCTCGCGCACCGCAACAACGACGGCAACCACGACGGCCCGGCCATCGCCACGGCCGTGCAGGCGTCGCTGAAGCAGGCGGGCATCACGGTCAACCTGAAGGCCTACGACGACGCGGGCTACAGCGACGCGATCCAGAAGCCGTCCACCGAGCCGGGCCTGTTCCTGGCGACGTGGGGCGCCGACTGGCCGACCGGCGGCCCGTTCCTCGCGCCGATCTTCGACGGCCGGCAGATCCTCAAGGACGGCGGCAACTTCAACCAGTCGCAGTTCGACGACCCGAAGATCAACGCGGAGTTCGACTCGATCAACACGATCGCCGACCCGGCCCAGGCACGGCCCCGCTGGGGCGCGCTCGACGCCGAGATCGGCAAGCAGGCGCTGACCCTCCCGCTGATCCACCCGATCTACATCCGGCTGGTCGGCAAGAACCTGAAGAACACGTATCTGGACGAGTGGCGCGGCTCGTACGACCCGTCGATGGTGTCGGTGAAGTAGTGACCGCCGAGCTCGTCACCGAGGCCGGCGTCTCCACGGAGGCGCCGGCCCGTGGCCGTCAGATCCGGCGGAGGCTGCGGGCCGACCGGATGGCCATGGCCGGTCTCGTCGTGGCGGTCGTGATGATCGTCGTGGCGCTCGCCGCGCCGCTGCTGATCCATCTCGAAGGTCAGGACACCACGACGTACCACTCCGGTCTGCTCGACTCCGCGCGCGGTGGTGTGCCGCGTGGGGCGTTCGGCGGGGCGAGCGGGGCGCACTGGCTCGGGGTCGAGCCGACGACCGGGCGTGACCTGTTCGCGCGGGCGCTGGGCGGGGCGCGGATCTCGTTCATGGTGGCGTTCGGCACGCTGATCGTGCAGGTGCTGCTCGGGGTCGGCATCGGGCTGGCGGCCGGGCTCGGCGGGAAGTTCGCCGACTCGTTCCTGGGGCGGCTGATCGACCTGTCGATCTCGTTCCCGCAGCTCATCTTCGCGATCGCGCTGCTGGCGATCGTGCCGCAGACCTTTCCGCGGCCGGTGCTGCTGATGCTGGTCATCGGCCTGTTCGGCTGGGGCGGTATGGCGCGGCTCATCCGCGGGCAGGTGCTGTCGCTGCGCACCCGCGACTACGTGTCGGCGGCGCGCCTCGCCGGGGCCTCGCGCACGCGCATCGCGCTGCGGGAGATCCTTCCCGGTGTCTCGGCGCCGCTGGTGACGTACGCCGCGCTGGTGCTGCCCTCGAACATGGTCTCCGAGGCGGGGCTGTCCTTCCTCGGCGTGGGCGTGCGCCCGCCGGCGTCGTCGTGGGGGCAGATGCTGTCCAGCGCGACGACGTGGTTCCAGGCCGACCCGACGTACGTGCTGGTGCCCGGCCTGCTCCTGCTGGTCAACGTGCTGGCGTTCACGCTGCTCGCCGACGGCCTGCGTACGGCCATGGACCCCAAGGCGACCTCGCTGCGGGGAGGCCGCAAATGACGCGCTACCTGCTGCGGCGGTTCATCAGCACGGTCGTGCTGCTGCTGGTGATGGCCTCGTTCGTGTACCTGATCTTCTACGCCCTGCCGTCGGACCCGGCCGTGCTCGTGTGCGGCAAGGGCTGCGGTGGCGGGCAGCTCGCCGCGATCGACCACAAGCTCGGTCTCGACGAGCCGGAGTACGTCCAGTTCTGGCACTTCCTGAGCGGCATCGTGGTCGGCCGTGACTACAGCTCCGGTCCGGACGTCTCGCACTGCGCGGCGCCCTGCCTCGGCTTCTCGTTCCAGAACGACCAGCCGGTGCTGTCGCTGATCACCCAGCGCCTGCCGGTGTCGCTGTCGCTGACGGCGGGCGCGATGGTGCTCTGGCTGATCATGGGCATCTCGGGCGGCGTGCTGTCGGCGCTGCGCGAGGGGCGGTTCACCGACCGCGCGGTCACGGCCGTGTCGCTGCTGGCCTTCGGTGCCCCGGTGTTCGTCAGCGGCATGCTGTTGCTGATGCTCTTCTGCGGTGTGCTGCACTGGCTCGACTTCCCGGTGTACGTGCCGATCTCGGAGGATCCCGTCGCGTGGGCGAAGAACCTCCTGCTGCCCTGGATGACCCTCGCGATCGCGCAGTCCGCGGTGTACGCGCGGCTCACGCGCACCGGGATGCTGGAGACGCTGTCGGAGGACCACATCCGCACCTTCCGCGCGTACGGGGTGCGCGAGCGGAAGATCCTCGGCAAGCACGCCATCCGCGGCGCGCTCACCCCGGTCGTGTCGATCAGCGCGCTCGACTTCGGCTACATCCTGGTCGGCGCGATGCTCACCGAGACGCTGTTCGGCCTGCCCGGGCTCGGACAGCTGATCGTGCAGTCGTCCAACAACGTCGACCTGCCGGTCGTCGCCGGGCTGACGCTCGTGGCCGGCGGCGCGATCGTCGTCGCCAACACCTTCGCGGACCTGTTGTACGCCGTGATCGACCGAAGGGTCGTCCTGTCATGACCGACGCGAAACCCGTGTTGTCGGTACGGGACCTGACCGTGGAGTTCCCCGTCGAAGGCGGCGGCGAGGCGCTGCGCGCGGTCGCCGGTGTCTCGTTCGAGCTGGCGGCGGGTGGTTCGCTGGGCATCGTCGGCGAGTCGGGGTCGGGCAAGAGCACGACCGCGCTCGCCCTGCTCGGGCTGCACCGCCACACGGCGGCGCGGGTCTCCGGCGAGATCCTGCTCGGCGACGACGACGTGAACGCCCTCGACGACGAGTCCGTACGGCGCCTGCGCGGGCACCGGATCGCGATGATCTTCCAGGACCCGATGTCGGCGCTGGACCCGTACTACCGGATCGGCGACCAGATCTCCGAGGTGTACCGGACGCACGCGGGCGGCGGCCGTAAGGCGGCGTGGGCGAAGGCCGTGGAGGTGCTCGACCGGGTCGGCATCCCCGACGCCGCGCGGCGCGCGCGCTCACGGCCGCACGAGTTCTCCGGCGGGATGCGCCAGCGGGCCCTGATCGCGATGGCGCTGGCGTGCGAGCCGGAGATCCTCGTCGCGGACGAGCCGACCAGCGCGCTGGACGTCACCGTGCAGGCCCAGATCCTCGATCTGCTCGACGACCTGCGCGCCGACACCGGCATGGGCCTGCTCCTGGTCACGCACGACCTCGGCGTGGTGTCGCGGTCGGCGACGCGGGTCCTGGTCATGCAGAACGGCCTGCTCGTGGAGTCCGGGCCGGTCAAGGAGGTGCTGCGGGCGCCCGCCGAGCCGTACACGCGTGCCCTGCTGGCGGCGGTACCCCGGCTGGACGGCCCGCGCCCCGAGCCGCGCCGTACGCCCGGTGAGCCGCTGCTGACGGTCACCGAGGTCACGCGGGAGTTCAAGCGGCCGGGCGGCGGCCTGCGCCACGACGTGCTGCGGGCGGTCGACGCGGTGTCCCTCGACGTACGGCGCGGCGAGACGCTCGGCGTCGTCGGGGAGAGCGGCAGCGGCAAGACGACGCTCGCCCGGATGATGGTGCGGCTGCTGGACCCCACGTCGGGGAGCATCCGCTTCGAGGACACCGACCTCACTTCTCTGCCGGAGAAGCGGCTGCGGTCGGTGCGGCGCGACCTGCAGATGGTCTTCCAGGACCCGATCTCGTCGCTGAACCCGCGCCGTACGGTGGGCGACAGCGTCGCCGAGCCGCTGAAGGTGCAGGGCACCGACGACCGTACGGCGCTGAGAACGGCACGCGAGCTGATGGAGCGCGTCGGGCTGGACCCCGCGCGGTACGACCGGTACCCGCACGAGTTCTCCGGCGGGCAGCGACAGCGGATGGGCATCGCGCGCGCCCTGTCGCTGCGGCCGAAGCTGCTGGTCTGCGACGAGCCGGTGTCGGCGCTCGACGTGTCGACGCAGGCGCAGATCCTGGAGCTGCTGAGCGGGCTGCAGGAGGAGTACGACCTGACGATCGTGTTCGTCTCGCACGACCTCGCGGTGGTGCGGCAGGTCAGCGACCGGGTCGCGGTGATGCACGACGGCGAGCTGGTGGAGCTGGCCGACGCCGGCGAGCTGTACGACTCTCCGCAGCACGAGTACACGCGCACCCTGCTGGCGGCGGTGCCGGCCCTGGCGTGATCACCGCGCCGCGCGGGCGCCGGCGTCCCGGCGTCCGCGCGGTACAGGGTGTGAGGGCCATGTGAGAGTCGTGCGCCTCCGAGCGCCCGCAACGCGGTGGCGGGCGCGGAGACCTCGTGCGTCAGATCAGGCGTTCACGCAGACGGCGTAGACGCTGATCCCGACGGAACTGCCGCCCGGCTGCCGGCCGAGCGCGATCCATCCGCGCCCATCCGGAGTCGGGAAGCTGCCCACCAGGACGGCTTCGTTGCCCTGCGCTTCGCCACCGCCACCGATCGCCCGCTTTCCGGCGGGGCAAAGGACCGTGCGACGGGTGAAATTCCCGACATTGCTATTGGGAAGCTGCACGATTTGGTAGCCGTCGGTATTGGACGCCGGTCGCGCGGCCTGTGCCGCGACCCCGGTGCCCAATACCGCGGCGATGGTCAGCGCCCCTGTCCCGAGCGCGTACATTTTTCGCATTTAGATCTCCTTCACCGTAGAGATATGCGGCTCGAAAGATCTTCTACCCGGCTCGGCATTCGTCACACACGGTAATCGACAATTACATTGAGTAACTAGCGTGCCCAGGTCCAGGCGTACTCGGTGGCCTCGACGGACGCGGCCTCGGCTCCGATGTTCAGCGGACGGAACGTGTCCACCATGACGGCCATCTCGGTCGTGACGTTGTGGCCGTTCCTGACCGCTTCGATAACGCCCTCGACGGCGCCCGGCGCGGGGCCGTGCGTGAAGCCGGAAGGGTGCAGGCTGATGGATCCGACGTCGATTCCCGACCCTTTGCGCGCGGAGTAGTCGCCGCCGACATAGAACATCATTTCGTCCGAGTCGACGTTGTGGTGGTTGTAGGGGATCGGAATGGCCTCGTCGTGGAAGTCCAGCGGACGGGGACAGAACGAGCAGATCACGAAATTGGGGCCCTCGAACGTCTGGTGCACCGGCGGCGGAGCGTGGGTGCGCTTCACGATGGGCTCGAAGTCGCGAATGTTGAAAGCGTGCGGGTACAGATATCCGTCCCAGCCGACGACGTCGAGCGGGTGGTTCTTGTACGTGAGGCGCGACAGGCCGCCTCGGTGGCGTACGAGCACCGGGACGTCCTCGCCCTCGCACACGAGCGGTTCCGACGGCGCGCGGAAGTCGCGCTCGCTGTACGGCGCGTGCTCCAGGAACTGGCCGTACTGCGACAGGTAGCGCTTGGGCGGCCTGATGTGACCGGACGCCTCGAAGACCATGAGCCGCAGCTCGTCGCAGGTGCGCACGAAGCGGTGGATGGTGCCGGTGGGAATGATGACGTAGTCGCCGGGGCCGACGTCGAGCGCCCCGTACGTCGACTCCAGGCGCGCCGTGCCGGACTCCACGTACACGCACTCGTCGCCTGCGGAGTTGCGGTACAGGTCTCCGTCGGAGTCGGCGGCGACGTAGGAGATGCGGATGTCGTCGTTGGCCATCAGCAGGCGCCGGCCGAGCACGGGGTCTCCCCCGGCGTCGAGGCCGTGCGGCTTGAAGTGGCGCGGCATCAGCGGGTGGTTCGGGCTCGTGCCCACGCCGTGCGCGGGGACCTCGACGCCCTCGCTCTTGACGATCGCCGTCGGCAGGTTCACGTGGTAGAGCAGCGAAGAGTCGGAGGAGAAGCCCTCCTCGCCCATCAGCTCCTCCGCGTAGAGGCCGCCGTCGGGCTTACGGAACTGGATGTGGCGTTTGCGGGGGACCTCCCCCGTCACGCGGTAGTAGGGCATGATCCGCTCCACGGAATAGTCAAAGCTTTTATCATCTTTCTCTTCCGACCATAGGCTGTGCCTCGTGACCGCACAAGACCTGGACTTCTGGTCGTTCGTGGACGCCGCGGTGGACCGCACGCACGAGCGCCTGCCGTCGACCGACCGCGACGCCACCCGCCTGATCCTGACCCTCTACCGGGTGACGAACATGGTCGTGTACGACCTGGAGTCGGTGGTGCACCGCCCGCGTGGATGGAGCTACCCCGGATTCCGTCTGCTGTTCACCCTCTGGGTCGCGGGCCCGATGGAGTCCAAGCGGGCGGCGGAGCTGTCCGGCATGAGCCGTCAGGCGGTGTCCGCGCTGGTCAACACCCTCGACCGGGAGAAGCTGGTCAGCAGGGTCCCCGACGAGGACGACCGCCGGGCCGTACGCCTCAGCCTGACCGCCAAGGGCGAGGAGGCCCTCACCGCGGCGTTCGCGGCTCACAACGAGCGGGAGCGGCTGTGGGCGGAGGGGCTGACGCCCGACGAGCGGGAGACCCTCGTACGCCTCCTCGGCAAGCTCGGCACGCGCGAGGACGTCCGGCGCCGCCGTTGACGTTAAGGTTCTCCTCGTCGTTCAAATGGGGAGGAAAAGCATGCGCGGAGGCGGACGCCTTCCGGCACTGGTCGTCACGGTCGGATTGCTGGCGGGGTGCAGTGACCCGGCCGGCGCGCTCCGTAGACAGAACGCCGGTACGCCGAAGACCTCCCCGCGGCCGTCGGCCTCCGCACGCCCGCGTGCGCAGAAGTCGGGCGCGGCCTCGGACTGGTGGCAGGCCCCGTCGAGCACGAAGGCCGCGGCCGGCCTCAAGGTGCGCACCGGCAGGCTGCGCGGCGGCCGCATCCGCATGATCATTCTCGACGTGGCGGGCGGGAAGCACCGCGCGCTGATCGCCGCGGTCCGGCCGCGCCGCATGATCGTCGGCCACTTCACCATCGCGGCGATCAAGGTCTCCAAGTCCCCGCAGACCGGGGCGTACGGCGTCGCCTTCCGCTACAAGGCGCGATAAGCCCGCGCGGCCTGGGAACCATGGGGGCATGGCACTCGACGACCTGAACCCCTTCGACCTCTTCGACGCCGAGGCGGAGCGCCTCGACCGCCACTTCGCGGGCCTGGACGGCGACGCCTGGACACGCCCGTCGCGCTGCGAGGGCTGGACGGTCCGTGACGTCCTGGCCCACCTGGCGGGCGAGGAGGCGTACAACCACGCCTGCCTCGACGACGACCTCGACGGCTTCGCCGCGTGGCTGTCCCGCGAGGGCGTGTCAGGACTGGCGGACTTCAACGACTGGACGGTCCGCACCCGCCGCGACCGGCCGGTCGCCGAGGTCCTCGACGAGTGGCGCACCCGCGACGGCGACACCCGCCGCCGGATGCGCGAACGCGGCCGCGACGCCCCCTTGGCGACGATGGCCGGCCCGTACCCGACCGGCCTCCAGACCTTCCACTACTGCTCGGAGTTCGCCACCCACGGCGACGACGTGTACGCCCCCGGCGCGGACGACCCGGCCCGTACGGCCTGGCGGGCGCGCGTGGGCCTGTTCGCCCTGGAGGAGCGCGGCTCGCAGGCCGAGGTCTCACGGTCCGGCGACGCCTACACGGTGCGCCTCGACGGCGAGAGCGCCACCCTGACACCCCAGGACTTCGTCGCCGCGACCGTGGGCCGCCTGCCCGACACTCGCGAACTCCCCGCGAGCCTCCGCGAGGCGCTGCGCTGCCTCGCCTGAGAAGGCTTCACTTGTGAGAGTCCATCCGTATCTCCGCTACTCGGATTCGCAGATCGCGCAGAACCGTTTGTGCGCGGTATTGAACCACGCTGCGCATGAGCAGGCCGGCCGACCGCGCTATCACCAAGACGACGCCTTCCAAGACGAGCACGATGAGTGTGAGGGCGAGAGTGGCCATACGCGCCAGAAACTCCATGCCCTTGAGCCAGGCGCGTTTTCCGATGGCCGGAACCCGTTCCCTCCCGGCGGACGGCACCGGGGTCATGATCCATGAGAGCTGCCGTTGGAGCGTTTCATCGTCGATGTCCGGAACATTGGCCGTTTCAGCCCGGATGGCCAGCCGAAGCCTGCGTCGGATCCGGGCGTTGTGAGTTCGGTTCTCCTTCCAGTTCATGATCCTCAACTTCCTTCCAGGCCCTCTTGGCCTCGCCGTCGTACCTTTCGTAGTTCCAAGTAGTGGTCGGGCAGGATCTCACGCAGTTGGACGTAGGCTCTTTTCAGGCGCATATGAGCAGCAACCCGGCTGATTCCGAGAATCTCCGCGATCTCTCGGACGGAGCGGTGTTTGGGAGTGAGCTCGGTATCCAGGAGCACGGCTTCGCGAAGCCGGGGACTCAGTAGTTCCAGCGCATCCCTGAGTTCGGGATCCCAGGGGCTGTCCTCGATGCTCGTCGAGCCGTCATGGAAGTCCGGCTGAGCCAAAGACGTCTCGTGCGAGAGTTGTTCCAAGCTGTAAGCGCGAGGTTCCCTACTCGCCTTTTCCAGCGCCTCGTTCATCATGCTGATCACACATGCACGCAAATAGGCATCAGGGTGCTCGCATATCCTCCAATGTGGATAGAATTTCCGCCACCCTTCTTGTGCGACCGACTCAGGGTCTTGGACCTTTCCAGCGGACCCGACCCGTACGAGGCCGATCATTCTCGTGCGACGATTCTCGAAGAACTCACGGAACGAGGCTTCATCTCGTGGTGGCGGGGGGATGTCCACGGCCCTCTCACCGCTCGCCGACTGCGGTCAGGGCGGTGGGCGAGGTCTTGATGTACCAGCCGCCAGGGGTCTCTCCGACTTCACTGCCCGGCGGCAGCGTTGGCGCAAGGGCCAGTAGTTTGCGGCGAATGTGAACGCGTGAGGCGTGATCGCAGACTCGGTCAGCGATGAAGGCCGTCGCGGTTGCGGTGATCGGCTCGATCATGGCCCTTGTCTCCTCGTCGGTGAGGCCACGGTCTCGGCAAGACCGGAGCGATGTCGGGAGGGTGCTTCGCCGCCGTCCGGTCCGGTCCGGTCCGGCTGAGGATCACCCCGTTGGGTAAGACCCGCCTGTGTCACATCGGCGATGACGTCCTTCACTGCCTCGCCTGAGGTCCGGTTGGGGACGGTTACTCTGAATCCGTCGGAAACGGGACCTAAGCGAGGCCCTCATGGCGGAACCCCTAAGTATCGTCATCGTCGGAGCCGGCTTCGGCGGGATCGGGATGGCGATCCGGCTGCGGCGCGCCGGGTTCGCCGACGTGACCATCCTGGAGAAGGCCGACGACCTCGGCGGGACCTGGCGCGACAACTCCTACCCCGGCGCCGCCTGCGACGTGCCGTCCCACCTGTACTCCTTCTCCTTCGAGCGGTCCGCGGACTGGTCGCGGCGCTACTCGCCGCAGGCGGAGATCCTGGAGTACCTGCGGCGGTGCGCGGCCAAGTACGGCATCGCGCCGCGGTTCGGCACCGAGGTCGCCGAGGCCGTCTTCGACGACGGGCTGTGGCGGATACGGACCACGTCCGGCGAGGAGATCGTGGCGCGGGCGCTGGTGATGGCGTGCGGGCAGCTCAACCGGCCCGCGTACCCGTCGTTCCCCAACGAGTTCGGCGGCACGGCGTTCCACTCCTCACGGTGGAACCACTCCTACGACGTGACCGGCAAGCGCGTCGCCGCGATCGGCACCGGCGCGAGCGCGATCCAGTTCGTACCGCACCTCGCCGAACGGGCCTCACACGTGTACGTGTTCCAGCGCACCCCGGCGTACGTGATCGAGAAGACCGACCGCGCGTACGGCACGTGGGAGCGGCGGCTGCTGCGGCACGTGCCGTTCCTCCAGACGCTGAGCCGCGCCAAGACGTACGCGGAGTTCGAGGCGCGCGCGCTGGGGTTCGTGAGCTTCCCGTCGCTGATGGAGCGCACGGCCACGGCCTTCCGCGAACGGCTCGCCGAACAGGTCAAGGACCCTTCGCTGCGCGAGGCTCTGACACCGGACTACCTGATGGGCTGCAAACGCGTCCTGGTCTCGAACGACTACTACGCCACCCTCACCCGCGACAACGTCACGGTCGTCACGGACCCGATCGACCACCTGTCCGAACACGGCGTGGTCACCGCGGACGGCCGCGAACGCCAGGTCGACGCGGTCGTCTTCGGCACGGGGTTCCGCGCGCACGGCTTCCTCGCGCCGGCCACCGTACGCGGAGAGGACGGGAGGTCCCTCAACGATGTGTGGCGCGGCGGCGCGGAGGCGTACCTCGGCATCACCGTGAGCGGCTTCCCCAACCTGTTCCTGCTGTACGGCCCGAACACCAACCTCGGCCACAATTCGATCATCTACATGCTGGAGTCGCAGTTCACGTACGTGGAAGGCTGCCTGAAGGCACTGACCCGCGTCCGTACGATCGACGTACGGCCGGACGTCCAGGACGCCTACAACCGCGACGTCCAGCGCCGCTTCGACGGCACGGTGTGGAGCAGCGGCTGCCGGAGCTGGTACATGAACGCCGAAGGCAAAATCGTCAACAACTGGCCGGGCTACACGTTCGCCTACCGCCACGCCACCCGCCGCCCCGACCCACGCGACTACCGCGTCACGGCTTTCAGCACGGGCTCAGCGTAGGCGGGCGAGGCGGTCCAGGACGGACGGCTTGGGGATCCGATGGGACGGTTTCAGGGGGGTTCGTACGTCGCCGGCCCTCACCTCGGTGCGGTCTCGTACGCTCAGGTGCACGGTCAGGCCTCGCCAGCCGAGTGCCTGCACCGGGCTCGCGGCGATGAGCTTCGTGTGGTTGCCCAGGCGGTCGTCCAGGTCGGCGATCGGGGTGCCGGCCGGGGCCAGGGTCACGGTCGTCAAGGCGTTCTCGGCGGCCAGGATCAGTGGCTGGGCGGCGTTCACGGCCGTCGCGGGGCTCGTCGCGCCCGGCTGGGACATGATCGCGCCGATCAGCAGGCGGCCGTGGGTTCGGGCGGCGAAGACGTAGTTGGCGCCGGCCTGGCTCGTGAAGCCGGTCTTGCCGCCCACCACGCCGTACGCGCCCAGGAGCGTGTTGCCGCCCGTTCTCGTCTGGCCGCCCGTGCGCGGTGTGAAGGACGACTTGCTCACGACCTCGGCGAACGCCGGTAGCCGCATCGCGGCGCGGAACAGGGTGACCTGGTCGGAGGCGGTGCTGACGGTGGTCGCGTCGAAGCCGCTCGGGTCGGTGTAGTGGGTGGCGGTCATGCCCAGGGCGTGGGCGGTGGTGTTCATCTTGGCGGCGAACGGGGCGTCGCCGCCGGAGTCCCAGCGGGCGAGTTCGTGGGCGACGTTGTTGGCCGAGACGATCAGCAGGGCCTCGAGCGCCTCGCGTTCGGTGAACGGCTGGTTCGCGACCACGTCGACGTGGGTCTCCTCGCGGGCGATGCGCCACGGTAGCCGGGCGGCCTCCTCGGCGGAGATCGTGTACGTGGGGCCTTCCTGGCCGCTTCCCAGAGGATGGTCCTTCAGGAAGACGTACGCGGTCATCACCTTGGCGACGCTGGCGGTCGGCGCGGGCGTCGCGGCGCCGTGGTCGCCCATCCGGCCGACGCCGTCGACCTCGACGGCCGCCTGGCCCGCCGTCGGCCACGGCAGCGCGAGGGAGCCCGGCAGCGTACGGCTCGCGCCGGTCACCAGGCGCACTCTGGCCGACGGCAGCGGGCGTGCCATCTGTACGAGGGCGAGCGCGACGAGCATCAGTCCGGTCACGGCGACGACCCCGGCCACGATCAGGCCGGTGTGCCGCGCCGGCCGCCCGCCTTGTTCTCCTGCGGGCGGCAGCACCCGTTCCGCGATACCCGTCACCGCTCGACCTCACATGTTCCGTTCAGGCGCGACGCTGAAGCGCTCCGCGATCAGGTAGATGCGCCGGATGCCCCGTAGGTTCGGCGGGCGGGCGCAGTAACCTACGGCGCATGCCCACCGCTCTCATCACAGGCGCGACGGCCGGGATCGGCGCGGCGTTCGCCCGTCACCTCGCAGCCGACGGCTTCGACCTCATTCTCCTCGCCCGCGACGCCGAACGCCTGGGGCGCGCCGCCGAGGAGTACGGGAATTCCGAGATCCTGGTCGCCGACCTGGCGACCGAGGACGGCATCGCCAAGGCGGAGGCCGCGGCGCGACGCGCCGACCTTCTGGTGAACAACGCCGGTTTCGGACAGAAGGGCCGGTTCCTTGAGGTCCCGCTGGACGACGAGCTGGCGATGCTGCGCGTGCACTGCGAGGCGATCCTGCGCCTGACGTACGCCGCGCTGCCCGCGATGCGCGAGCGCGGCCGTGGCGGCGTGATCAACGTCGCGTCGGTCGCGGCGTTCTTCTCCCGCGGCACGTACGGCGCGTCGAAGGCGTGGGTGGTCGGTTTCAGCCAGGGTGTCGCGCAGGACGTCCCCGGCGTGCCCGTCATGGCACTGTGCCCCGGTTTCGTGCACACGGAGTTCCACGACCGGGCGAAGATGGACATGTCGAGCATGCCGGAGGCCTTCTGGCTGGACGCCGACGACGTGGTGAAGGCCGCGTTGCGGGATTTCCGCCGCGGCCGGTCGGTCAGCGTCCCCGGATATCAGTACAAGGCCCTGGTCGGGGCCGGGAAGCTCATCCCGCGCAACCTCGCGGCACGCCTCTCAACGCGCACCGGTCGTAAGTACCGTTAGTTTTCCGGTTAAGCAGCGAGGTATGCCTACACGGTAGGTTTTGCGGAAATCGGACGGAGGTCTCCCCCCATGCCCCTGTTCTCACGCCGTCTCTCGGTGGTCGCCTCGGCGGCACTGCTGTCGACCGGCCTGATGGCTCCGGCCGCGCGTGCGGTCGTCGGCGGGTCCGTGGTCGTGCCGCCCTCGTGGCTGGCCTCGATCGGCACCCCGGCGTTCCTCGTACGCCCGTCCGGGCAGTTCTGCGGCGGTGTGCTGGCCTCGCCGGACAAGGTCGTGACGGCCGCGCACTGCGTCGACTTCCTGCGCGCGGCGCCGACCCTGCTGAGCGTGACGTTCGGCCGCGCCGACCTGTCGAAGAAGGACGGCGAGACCATCCCGGTCAAGCAGATCTGGGTGCAGCCGGGCTTCAGCGAGACCGAGTTCAAGGGCGAGACCGTCGAGCACCACGACGCGGCGGTGCTGACGCTGGCGCGGCCGGTGCTGAACCGCCTCGCGCTGCCGCTGATGCCACGCGGCGGACAGTTCCTGCCGACGAGCCAGGCGCGCGTCTTCGGCTGGGGCACGACCTCGGAGTACGACTTCCGCAACGCGAAGCTGCGCAGCGCGGCGCCGCCGCTGGTCCCCGACGCGCGCTGCTCGGCCGCGTACGGCAAGTCCTTCGACCAGCGCGACATGGTCTGCGCGGGCTCGCCGTCGGCCGACACGTGCCAGTTCGACAGCGGCGGCCCGCTCGTCGTCGACGGGCGCCTCGCCGGCCTCACCTCGTGGGCGTACGGCTGCGCGCGTCCGGGCTACCCGGGCGTCTACACCCGCCTGTCGGCGCTCACGCTGCCGATCTAGAGGTAGAGGCCCGTACCGTACTCGGGGCGTTCGCTGGCCACGGCGTGGACGTCGCGTTCGCGCATCACGAGGTACATGTCGCCTTGGACCTCGACCTCGAGCTGGTCCTCGTCCTTGAACAGCACCTTGTCGCCGACCTTGACCGAGCGGACGTTGTGGCCGACGCCGCAGACCTCGCCCCAGACCAGCCGGTTGGACTGCTCGGCGGTCGCGGGGATGACGATGCCGCCGCTGCTGCGGCGCTCGCCGGAGTCCTTGTCGGCGCGCACCATGACCCGGTCGTGGAGCATCTGGATCTCGAACTTGGCCATGGTCACGGTCGGGATTCTACGGTGCTCCCGGACATGTCGGTCTCATTCACTGGTCGGCGAAGGTCCCCAAGTAGGCGGTGAAGGCGGCGCACTCCTCGGCGAGCTGGGCGTGGTGCCCGGCGTAGACGTTCTCGAAGATCGCCTGCGGCTCCGGGTCGGGCAGCGCGCGGCAGTCGACGCGGACCTGGCGGCCCAGGCGCTCGGCGTCCTCGTCGACGGACTCGAAGAAGGCGTCGTCGGCGAGCTCGTTCTTGCTGAGGTAGGCGCGGACGCGCTCGATCGGGTCCTTCAGGCGCCAGGCGTCCAGCTCGGCGGCGGTCCGGTAGCGGGTCGGGTCGTCGGAGGTGGTGTGGGCGCTCATCCGGTAGGTGTACGCCTCGATGAGCGTCGGGCCCTCGCCGCGCCGCGCGCGTTCGAGGGCGGTACGCGCCACCGCGAGGCAGGCGAAGACGTCGTTGCCGTCGACGCGTACGCCCGGGAAGCCGTAGCCGTGCGCGCGGCGGTACAGCGGCACCCGCGACTGCGTCTCCATCGGCGCGGAGATCGCCCACTGGTTGTTCTGGCAGAGGAAGACGATGGGGGCGTTCTGCGCGCCCGCCCACACGAACGCCTCGCTGACGTCGCCCTGGCTCGTCGCGCCGTCGCCGAAGCAGGCGAGCACGGCCTCGGACGCGTCGTCGCGCTGGACGCCCATGGCGTACCCGACGGCCTGGATGGCCTGGGTGCCGATGACGAGCGCGTAGTCGGCCATGCGGTACTCGTGGGGGTTCCAGCCGCCGTGGGCGGTGCCGCGCCAGATCTTCAGCAGGTCGGAGGCGCTGACGCCGCGGCAGTACGCGATGCCGTGCTCGCGGTAGCTGGGGAAGACGAAGTCGGAGGGCGCGAGGGCGTGCGCCGTACCGATCTGGGCGGCCTCCTGGCCGAGCAGGGGCGCCCACAGCCCCAGCTCTCCCTGCCGCTGCAACGCGACGGCCTCGGTGTCGAGGCGGCGGGTCAGCATCATGTCGCGGAAGAGCCGGCGGACCTCCTCACCGGTGAGCTCCAGCGGGTGGTCAGGGTGGTCGAGCCGCTCCCCCTCCGGGGTGAGCAGTTGCACGAGATCGGTCACACGAGCTGATTTTGCCAGTAACCGGGGGCGCTGGGGACGCGTGCGGGCGTTCTTCACTCTCCGGAGACCTTCCGTAGGACCCGCGCTGGGTTGCCGACCGCGACCACACCAGGAGGAATGTCGCGGGTCACGACACTTCCGGCGCCGATAACGCAGTCGTCCCCGATCGTCACACCCGGGCAGATGATGACGCCGCCGCCGAGCCAGACGTTGTCCCCGACGGTGATGGGCTCGGCGCCCTCCCACCTGGCGCGCCGCGCCTCCGGCTCGATCGGGTGGGTCGCCGTCAGGAACTGGACGTTCGGCCCGATCTGCCCGTCGGCGCCGATGCTGACGCGCGCGACGTCGAGGAACACCGCCCCGAAGTTCACGAAGGTCCTCGGGCCGACGCTCGTCTGGTAGCCGTAGTCGACCTGGAGCGGCGGGCGTATCTCGACGCCCTCTCCGATCTCGCCGAGCAGCGCGGCCAGCAGCTCGGCCCTCGCCTCAGGGTCGGCGACGCTGCTCGCGTTGAACCGCTCGGTGAGCAGCGCGGCGTGGGTGCGTTCCGCCACGAGCTCGGGGTCGTCGGCGAGATAGGGCTCCCCGGCGAGCATGCGTTCCTTCTGACCGGTCACCGGCGCGCTCCTCTGGTCGACCGGGCCGGCGTTCGGCCTGGTCATGAATACGGACGGGAGCGCACAATGATATGAGACGACACTATTCCCCATTGATTCAGTGGGAAATGTGAGCCACGATGACATCTCCTGCCTGACGCGCGAAGGAGCGTGGCGTGGCCCTCTGCGAACCCGACGTCGGCCCGGGCCGCACGTGAAAGACGGTTCCCTGATCGCGCTCGTCGCGCTGGGGGCCTTCCACGGGTTGAACCCCGGCATGGGCTGGCTGTTCGCCGTCGCACGCGGCATGCAGGAGCGGTCGCGCGCGCTGGTGCTCCAGGCACTGCCCGCGATCGCCGCCGGGCACGCCGCGTCGGTGTTCGCCGTCGCGCTGGTCGTGACCCTCACCGGGTCGGTGCTGACGTCGCGCGTCGTCTCGATCGCCGGCGGCGTCGTCATGGTCGGCTTCGGGCTGTGGCGGCTGCTGTCCGAGCGGCACTTCCACTGGGTCGGCATGCGGCTGTCGCTGTGGCAGCTCGCCGGGTGGTCGTTCCTGATGTCGTCGGCGCACGGGGCCGGGCTGATGCTGCTGCCCGTGCTCACGCACGGCTCGGTGACGATCCCCGGCCACTCGCACGGGCTCACCGGCGGAGCCGGCAGCGCGGTCACCGCCGCGATCTTCGTGACCGGCGTGCACACCCTCGCGATGTTCGTCGTCGCCGGCACGGTCGCGGTGCTGGTGTACGAGGTGTTCGGCCTCGCCGTCCTGCGCCGCGCCTGGTTCGACCTCGACCGGCTCTGGGCGGCCGCGCTGATCTGCGCCGGCGCGGCCACCCTGCTCATCACGGCCTGACGGCGTGCCGATCCGCGGCGCCGATCGGGCCGCCGCTGACGATCACCAGCAGGGCGACGAGGCCGCCGCAGCCCGCGACCGCGAAGGCGCCGTGCACGCCCGCGGCGTCCCCGGCGATGCCGGCCAGCGCCGCGCCGGCCGCGCTGCCCACGGCGAACGCCGTCACGACCCACGCGAAGGCCTCCGTCACGGTGCCGCGCGGCGCGAGCCCGTCCACGAGCGTGAAGCTGCAGGCGAGCACGGGCGCCAGGAACACGCCGCTGAACGCCGCGAGCAGCGGCATCACCGGGAAGCCCGGGGCCCACGCCAGCGGGGCGTACCCGGCGGCGAGGCCCGCCATCAGCAGGAGCAGGCGGCGGTACGCCGGCCCGCCGCGCGGCCGGCTGCCGTACACGATCCCGCCCGCGAGCGCCCCGGCCGCCATGAACGCCAGCAGCAGCCCGGAGGCGTACGGGAGGTGGCGCGCGTCGGCGTAGGTGACCACGGCGACGCTGAACACCCCGAGGGCGACCCCGACGAACGCCAGCGACGTGATCAGCTGCCGGATGCCGGCCGAGCGCAGCGGCCCGGCCCAGTGGCCGCCGGCGTGCTCACCGCGCCAGGCGCGCGACGGCCCCGACGAGGTCACCACGAGCGTGCCGGCGATGCCGAGCGCGCCGGTGAGCAGCAGCGCCGCCTCGACCGAGACCGCCGCGGCGGCGATCACGATGAGCGGCCCGAAGGTGAAGAGGAGCTGCTGCGCCGCGGCGTCCAGGGCGTACGCGGCCTGCACCTCGGAGGAGTCCGCCAGCACGGACGGCCACAGCGCCCGCAGGCCGGCCTCCAGCGGCGGCGTGGCGAAGCCGGCGAGGATGACGCCGGCCACCGCCACGGGCAGCGGGTGCAGCCCCGTCACCGCGAGCAGCGTGAAGCCGCCGGCCGCCACCATCGCGCCGGTCGCCAGGATGCGGGGCTGGCCGAAGCGGTCCATGGCCCGCCCGAGCACCGGCTGACCGGCCGCCATGGACAGGCCGTACACCGCCGACAGCGCACCGGCGAGGGTGTACCCGCCGTGGTGGGCGTGGGCGAAGAGAACGATCGCGAGTGTGCCCATGCCGTTGGGCAGCCGCCCGAGCAGCGTGCCGCCGAGGAGGCGTGACGCGTAGGGCTTCCGGAGAAAGTCAAGATATGCGCGCATGTAGTCCCGTCATACGTATTACTCACCCATCTTGTCATACGTATCACTGATGGGACGTAAAGGCCTACGCTTAGGTTCGTGGTGAGGAGACCGACCAGCCGTGACGTGGCCAGGGTCGCGGGAGTGTCGCAGTCGACCGTCTCGATCGTGCTCGCGGGCAAGGCCGAGGGGCGGGTCAAGCCGGAGACCGGCCGTGCCGTACGCGAGGCGGCCGAGCGCCTCGGGTACCGGCCCAACCTCGCCGCCCGCAACCTGCGGCTCGGCCGCACCCGTACGGTGCTGCTCGTCGTCCCGACGCTGAACACCACCTTCTTCGGCGCCGTCTACACCGGGGCCGCCCGCGTCGCCGCCGAACGCGGCTTCGGCGTGGTCGTCCACCCCTGGCCCGACGTCGCGAACCCGGCGCGCAGCCCGGTCGACATCGAGGCGATCGACGGCGTGCTGGCCTCCTCGATCACGGGCGGCGTCGCCGGCCTGGGCGACATACCCCTCGTCGTGATGGACAGCGACCCGTCGGCAGCGGTGACGGCCGTCAACTTCGACGTCGTCGGCGGCATGCGCGACATCATCGGCCACGTACGCGCCCTGGGCCACCACCGCATCGGCCACCTGGCCGCGTCCGTCGACGCCTGGACGTTCCGCGTACGGGGCGAGGTGATCGCCGAGGCCGGCGCGATCGCCCGCCGTACGACGGCCATCGAGGTGCCCGCGGCCCGCGAGGCGGCCCTGTCGCTGCTCGACCGCCCGGTACGGCCGACGGTGCTGGTGTGCGACGACGACGTGATCGCCTCGGGCGCCTACAAGGCGGCACGCGCGCTCGGCCTGGAGGTACCCGGCGACCTGTCGGTGACGGGCTTCGACGACACCCTGGTCGCCACCGCGCTGGAACCCGAGCTGACGACCGTACGCCTGCCCGCCGAAGCCCTCGGCGCCCAGGCCATGGACGCCCTGCTGGAACGCCTGTCCGGCCTCGACCCGCCGGGGGTGTCCCTGCCGGGCCGCCTGATCGTCCGCGGATCGACCGCCCCGCCGCGCTAAGCCGTTCGTCACGTGTCTTGGACGCGGCACGGCACGCCACGGGTGACCGCGATCGCGGATATGTCGAAGTTCTTACGTGTCGGGCCCTCGGCGCCGTCTCGTGACGTTACGGGAGTAGCGTCGGCCGTTCGGATCGGAGCGAAACATGATCATTCGAGCGGTCGTCGGCATCGTCCTGTGCGCCGTGGGAGGCATCTGGATCGCCCAGGGCACCGGCGCGATGAAAGGCTCGTCGATGACGGGCCACAGCCAGTACACGATCCTGGGCGTCATCGTCGCCCTGATAGGCCTGCTGCTCCTCGTCTGGGCCTGGCGCGTCCGAGGCCGCCGCCGCCCGTCCTGACCAACCCGGACGACCTCACAGGGGCAGGCCGTCCAGGCCGATCGCGATCCCGAACGGCCGCCACGGCGATGGGTGTGGGGACGGCCGGTATTCGCGGGCGGCGACCGTTTCCCATGCGTACCCGGCCACCGCATCACTCCATGTAGTCACGCGATCACCCTGCCCATCGCAGGTGGGGCGCGTTTTGGCGTGTCTCGCGGGCACGGCAGACTCTGGGCATGAGTTACGAGGCAGCGGAGAACAGGTACGAGCGGATTCCTTACCGGCGCAGCGGGCGGAGCGGGCTGAAGTTGCCCGCGATCTCACTCGGGCTGTGGCACAACTTCGGGGACGACAAGCCGATCGAGACGCAGCGGGCGATCCTGCGGCGGGCGTTCGACCGGGGGGTCACGCACTTCGACCTCGCGAACAACTACGGCCCTCCCTACGGCTCCGCCGAGAGCAACTTCGGGCGGATCTTCCGTGAGGACTTCGCGAAGTACCGGGACGAGCTGGTCCTGTCCACGAAGGCCGGCTATGACATGTGGGACGGGCCGTACGGCGAATGGGGGTCGCGGAAGTACCTGCTGGCCAGCCTCGACCAGTCGCTGTCCCGGATGGGCGTCGACTACGTCGACGTCTTCTACAGCCACCGGCACGACCCGGAGACGCCGCTCGAGGAGACGATGGGCGCGCTCGACCACGCGGTGCGTTCGGGGAAGGCCCTGTACGCGGGGATCTCCTCCTACTCACCCGAGCGTACGGCCGAGGCCGCGGCGATCCTCAGGCAGATGGGGACTCCACTGCTCATCCACCAGCCGTCGTACTCCATGCTCAACCGCTGGATCGAGGGCGGGCTGCTGGACACGCTGGAGCAGGTGGGCGCGGGCTGCATCGCGTTCTCGCCGCTGGCGCAGGGCATGCTGACCGACAAGTACCTCGACGGTGTCCCCGAGGGGTCGCGGGCGAGCCAGGGCAAGTCGCTGTCGAAGGACCTTCTCACCGACGAGACCCTCGCGCACGTGCGTACGCTGAACGGCATCGCGCGGGAACGCGGGCAGTCGCTGGCCCAGATGGCGCTGGCGTGGACGCTGCGCGACCCGCGCGTCACGTCGGCGCTGATCGGTGCCAGCAGCGTCGAGCAGCTCGACGACAGCCTCGGCGCCCTCGACAGGCTCGAGTTCGCCGATGAGGAGCTGGCCGCGATCGACCGGGACGCCGTCGACGCCGGCATCAACATCTGGGCGGCCTCCAGCCGCCACTGAGCGAGGAGGCCGCCCCGATCCAGGGGCGGCCTCTCCGTGTCAATCGGGGCGGCGGTCCCATCTGCCCCGTAGACCGACATCGGTCACATCAGTCGCCACGAGCCCCATGCCGGTGGTACGGAGGGGGATGACAACGTTGTCTCCCCTGGCGGTGAACGAATGCGAGCCCCTCTCTCCCGCAGGCACTTCCTCGGCGCCCTGACCGCGGGCGGTGTCGCCGCGGCGGTGCTGCCCGCCGGTACGGCCCACGCCGCCGGGCACGGCCGGAACTGGCGGCCGGCCGCCGACGACGTACGCGGCGAGATGCTGCACGCGTGGCGGTCCTACAAGAAGTTCGCGTGGGGCCACGACCAGTTGCTCCCGGTCAGCGGCGGGCACAGCGAGTTCTTCGACGACGCGCACCCGGTCGGGCTGTCGATCGTGGAGGCGCTCGGCACGCTGTACCTGATGGGGCTCGACGACGAGCTGGCCGACGGCGTCTCGTGGATCAAGAACAACCTCGACTTCTCCGGCGTCAACGCGGACGTCCAGGTCTTCGAGACCAACATCCGGATGGTCGGCGGCCTGCTGTCGGGCTACCTGTGCACCGGCGAGCGCGCCCTCCTGGACCACGCGCGGAAGATCGCCGACATCCTGCTGCCGTGCTTCACCGAGTCGCCCACCGGCCTGCCGTACCGGCGCGTCAACCCCAGCACCGGCGAGGTCACCGGCAACATCAACGTGCTCGCCGAGATCGGCACGATCATCGCGGAGTTCGGCACGCTGTCGCGGCTGGTGCACGACGACCGGTACTACCGCGCGGCGAAGAAGGCGCTCCAGGCGGTGTACGACCGGCGCTCGCCGCTGGACCTGGTCGGCAGCGAGCTGAACATCGAGACCGGCGAGTGGACGAACTCCACGTCCGAGGTCGACCCGCCGGTCGACTCGTTCTTCGAGTACCTGTGGGACGGCTGGGACCTGTTCCGCGACCGCGACGTCAAGCACTGGTACGACACGCTGACCGCCGGGATCCTCCACCACGAGCGCGAGCGCTTCGGCGGCCACCTGTGGTTCCACCGCGCCGACATGACCACCGGCGCCGCGCTCGGCCGCGAGACGTCGGAACTGACCTCCTTCTACGCCGGCCTCCTCGCCCAGAGCGGCAACCTGCGCGACGGCGAGGCGTACCACGACGCGTGGGCGTCGGTGCTCAAGACGTACCCGCTGCTGCCGGAGGGCTACGACTACGGCACCGGCAAGGCCACCGACCCGGGCAACCAGCTACGCCCGGAGTACGTCGACTCGGCCCTCAACCTGTGGCTGCTGACCCGCAAGGAGGTGTACCGGGAGCGCGCCTACGACTACTACCTGCGCCAGAAGCGCGCCTCCCGCGTACCGAACGGCTGGACCATCGCCACGGACGTCACCACCTCCCCTGTCACCCAGGGCGACCTGACGCCGGGGTATTGGTGGGCGGAGCAGATGAAGTACTGGTACCTGATGTTCTCTGCGACCCCGAGGTTCGACTACCGCGACAACTACCTGTCGACCGAGGGCGCGGTACTCAAGGGCTTCCGGCGGTAGGTGCTCTGCAGTACGTGCCCGGCGGGCGACGGCCCCGCTGGGCTCGAGGCGTACGCTGAAGGCCGTCTCGATGGCTTCGGTTGCCTCAGCGCACATGACGTTGTTGCAGGTCAGGGCCTGGGCGCCGAAGTAGACGCTCAGGCCGCCGGGCCGCCGCATGTAGGCGACGCCGGCGCAGTGGGCACCGGTCAGGCCGGAGCCGAAATAGTCGATGCCGGCCGACGCGACCGAGCTGATGCTGATGTAGTCATCCCGCATCACGCGCCGGCCGGGCGTCTTACACAACGGGAAGGGCGTCCTCCCCCGGACGCGTAGCCGATCGAGGTGAAGCGGATCACGGCTTCGCGAGACGAGCAGCACCGCCGCGCCGGAGCTGCCTGCCAGCTGGCCGACCGCACGCGGACATTCGCACCGCGCCCAGCCTGCGGGGACGTCCACATGAACCGTGGTGTGCTTTGCAAGGGCCTCCAGATCGGCGTGGCTCGTGCCGCCGCGCCGCTCACGATCCTCCGGGGAGAAGGGCCTCGCGGCCTGACCTGGAAACCAGGGAGCCTCGGCTCCTGACCGTGTACACGGACGGGGACCGCGGCCCTTTTTGTTTCAGGTCGGACTGTGCCGCCTACGAGGGCGTCCGCACGGCATAAGCCTGTCTCTGATCTCGTACAGCAGGAGACCCGCTCCCAGACGGCGGGTTCTAGCGATCCTCGGATCTGGGAGAGCCTCTCGTCGTTCCTGGGGTCATGCGTTGCCGAATTCGGTGATCTAGGCCGACAGTTGCCGGTGGCACCGGGTCGGCATGGTGGCGCGGGCTGGGGCGGGGCGAGCTGCCGACCTGGCTCAGATCCCGGTTCTTGAGGCTGCGCAGTGGGCGCGTTGCCGGCCGGGAAGTGATGATCAGGGTCTTGATCTGCCGTTGTGCATCAACGCGGGCGGCGTGGCAACGCGGCGTGCCATCCACAGGTTCCACAGAGCCTCTGCCGTGCTCGTACTGTGAAAACCACGGTGCGATGCCGGGCGACCGCGGGGCGGACGACGGCCTCGGCGTCGAGAACAAGCCCGGTTTCACGCATTGCGTCCGGTGAGTGCAGATGAGCGCCTCCCGACCCCGGCCGACGAATCCCGTTGACAGCCCGAAGTCAGTCAGAGGTTGGGGTAGACCCCGCCAGGAGGCGCTCACCTACATCATCACTGTCGGCGCATGAGGGCAGACGGCATGGAGTGCTCTCGTCCCGTTGCTTAAGATCCTCATGTCTGATGACACCACTGCGGCACGCCAACACAGGGAAGCGCCCGTGCCAGTCGGCCAGGCCGAGGTGGAAGGTCGCTTATGGGTCGCACAATAGGCCTAAAAACGCTCCGAAGGTGCGGACCGCAAGTGAAGTCAAATGCCTGAGCTAGAGGGATATCGCCGCCGACCCCGCTGTCCACGAAAGGATTACGGCCAAGCCGTAACCGTCCGATGCAGCTCGGTCCAGATGTGGCCACGCGCGGTTACCTGCTACCTTATGCCGGTAACCGTACGCAACTGGACACTGCCTGTCGGTAGATCCTCGGCAAGAACTTTTCGGGTCGATAATTTTAATTCAAGACCTGTAACGACAGTGAGTTACATGTGGAGAGGTGAACAATCTAGCGGTGAGCAGGTCAGGTTTCCGAGAGCCCGCTTCCTAAAGAGAAATCCATTGCGTTGGACTATGACGCAATGAAGATCATCAATAGAAAGAGCCATGAAAGAGCGCGATACCAAGAATGTGCGCAAGCTGACAATAATATGGGGAATATCGAGTGAAATATGCCTAGGCAGCATACTATTCATTTGGCTCACCATACCTAAAACGGTGTTCCATGTTTTTCTCGGCCGGGGCGGCTCTGTAGGCATAGTTGTAGCGGCGTTCCTCGCAACCGCGGTCGGCATCTTCGTGGCGGCTCTGCCAAAGAAAATATCACCAACTTTGCGGCGGAGTATTTCGGTGCCTATTTCTATCATAGGTACCGGCGCAGGCGTGATTGCGATTATGGGCATCTTTGTTGATAAGCACGGATTGTGGGTGCTGGTGGGATACGGGGCAGTAGGAATGCATATTGTCGCCTGGGGGATTTCCCGCTCAAAAACCACTTCGATTCTCGCAAGAAATGAATCGTAATGGAAGAGCTATTTCAGAGAATCCGCGAATTTCAACAATACACTGCTGTATTTCGACGCTTGATTTCCGAAGCGCAAGCAATGGCGCCAACGAACGTCGAAGGTGTGGACGCGAGCGGAACTGTGCGAGTCTTGCTCGGATCGGACGGACTTCCAGATCTAATCCGAGTGGCGACCGGATGGCAACGAAGGCTGCCCGCCGATGCCGTCGGCGCTGCCGTCGTCGAAGCCTTTCAGGCCGCAACAAGAGACCGCTTGGACATATGGGCAAAAAAGCTGGAAGAAGAGAGATGGCAATTCAAGGTCAACAAGGTGAAGAACGCCCTTGACAGTCGGACCACAGGTACGTCGCCAGCTCCACTGCCGTCCGCGTTCCAGAGAGGCCCAACGAACGTCACTCCTCGACCATTGGGCCAGGTGACCGAGGACATGCTTAGTGCAGTTGACGCGACCGAGATGCGCGCTCAGCATGGAGTCGGAGAACAGAGTGTTACCGGATCAAGCGCCAACCGAAGAATTAAAGTGACTCTCACCGGAAACGGCATTCACTCTTGTATCGCCGATCCCACGTGGGCAGCAGACCAGCCTGCCGCTCGCCTATCGAGTGCACTGAGCGAGGCGCTCGCATCCGCTCGTGCAGCTCTATCTCGCGTTATCGATGCTGGACAGATATCCGCTGGTGGCGATTTGCTAGGATTGTTCAACGAAGCAATAGGAATACTCAACGATCCTCTACGGCTTGCCGACTAGACGTAAGGGAGGTAGCAAAAGATGAGTGGCTACACTGTTCATTCAAATGAGCTACGAAATGAAGCGAGTATCTGGGAAACGCAAAGTGACGATCTTGGCAAGATTGCAAAGAAGGTCGAAACCCTGCGGACGGATCGCGTCTCGGCAGGAATTTTTCAGGTACTGGTGAGTTCCTATGGTTCAGTGATTGACCAGATCTCGGCACGCTGCAATGAAGGACAGCAAAGAACAGAAGAGATCGCCAATGCTCTACGTCGCGTTGCAAGTGGTTACGATAAGGCGGAAAGTGACGGCGTAGAGCTATTCAAGCAGCGTTTCTAAACGTAGAGGTAGATAAAATTGGGATTCAATCAGGCGCAATATGAAGCCGTAATTAACAAGGTTAAGGGTGGAGTTCAACAGACGAACGGCAATACACAGAAGATCGCTCCAGCCGCAAGCAAGGCTGTAAGCCACTGGTATCTACCGACAGGCGTCAAGCGTATCATTGTCTGGATGGCCAAGAAGCTCATCGATCTGAGTGAGTGGCTGGTTAAGACGTGTGGAGATCTCCTCCAAGGCGCCTTCGCTCCTATCGCTTTTTTTAAAGCTGGCTGGGATTGGGAAGATGTAAAAGGCAAAGCCAGTAGCGTCCAGGGGTCAATTAATCCTGACGCGCTCGGATCTCGAAGCTGGGAAGGTACGGCTCAGACCGATTACCGTGCAGCTATTAGGCTTCAGTCGCCCGCCGCAGGTCGGATTAAGGAGATTGCGGATTCGACCGCGCTAGCCCTCTATGCGTCCGCCGCAACAGGACTCGTTTTCTATGGAGCTTTGGGAGCCATTGTATATCAGTACGTCAGTACCCAGGCGGCCGCTACTGCCGCCCTGCTGAGCGGTGTTCTTTCTTTGGGTGGATTTCTCGCGAGTGTTGGAGATGCTGGCGTAACCGCAGGCATGGTCTGGACCCTTGTGGGCGCTACTACTCTTACCCTCGGGACGCAGTCTGCACAGATGGGTATTTTGCATGGTCAGGCATCCGACAACACATTTTTTCCCCAAGGCGGCCATTGGCCGAAGGCCACAACTTGATCAGCTCACAGCAAAACGGCCCGGAACGGCCTATCGCCACATGCTCTAGTGGTCGCCACAGCACCCCGTGTTGAGGGCGGCGTTCGAGATCCAGAGGGCCGGGGCGGCCACAAGGACGCAAGAAACTTGTCCGCGAGCGAAGAGTACCGCGGCTCATGCGTGAGGGCTTGAAAAGCGAACAGGCGGGCCAAATCGTCAAGGTCAACCCGCGGAGTGGGGAGAATCCGCTGATAAACGCCCCCTCTCGATGGGCAGCACCGGCCGCATGCCGCCCGCCTGTTCGCGTGGACGCCCGCCGCCCACGCTCCAAGGCCCGGGAAGATCGGTGAACCCGGAACTGCGCCAAACCGGCCAATGCCGCCCGTAGGTTGCGACGCCGAGACCGTCCGCGACGCACTCGCCGCCACCATGACCCCCTTCCCCGACGCGCTCAGCCTCTCACTGACCTGGGACGAAGCCAGCAATATGAGCTGCACCACCGGTTCAGAATGACCGCAGGGCCGCCCGTCAACGTCGGCCCCCACTCGCCCTGGTAACGCGGCTCGAGCCAGAACACCGAGGTTCGACTACCGGCACAACTCCTGTCGACCGGAGAACGCCGTGTTCAAGGGCTTCCGGCGGTCAGGACAGCAGCTCCTGTAGTTCGCGGACGGCCGCGCGCAGGGCGTCGGCGAACGCCGTCAGCTCGCCGGACAGGGCGCGGGGGGCGCTCAGGTGGACGCTCAGGCCGCCCGGCCGGAGCATGTACGCGACGCCGACGCATCTGGCGCCGGTCGGGCCGAAGCCGAAGTAGTCGATGTCGGCGGAGGCCACGGAGCTGGTGCTCAGGTAGTCGTCGCGCATCACGCGCCAGCCGGGCGTGGCCTGGAGCGGGAAGTCGGTCTCTCCGTGCCGGCCGCCGACCAGTTGCAGCTCCCACAGGTGCTGTTCGGGGGCGCGGCCCGCCTGGCAGTCGCGGGCGCGTTCGACGTGGGCCTCGGCGGCGGTGCGCAGGGCCGTCTCGCGTTCCTTCGTGTCCGCCTCGGGGTCGTCCATCGCGGCGACGAAGCGCAGTACCTGCGGGGTGACGACGCGCATCGCCTCGGTGCGGCCGTGCCGGAAGTGGCGCGTGGCGATCGACTCGTACGTCGCGCCCGTGAAGCCCCTCGCCCGCTTGTGGGCGAGCTGGACGGCCATCTGCACGAAGCCGTCCGGGGAGATCCCCGCCTTCTTCGCCCACTCCCCGCCGAAGGTCTCGAAGGGCAGCACGCACGTCATCAGGTCGTCCGCGTATGCGGTGAACGCGTCGGCGGCGTTTCGTACGTCGGCGCGCAGCGCGTCGTCGAGCTCGAACGTGACCGGCGCGTACGCCGGCACCGCCCCGGAGCCGCCCGAGGGCACGGCCTCCTGCGCGAGCAGCGTGTCGGCGAATGCCGCGACCGTCGTGCCGTCGAGGCGCGCGTGCTCGACGTTGACGCCGGACGTGCCGTCGCCGAAGACGATCAGGGAGACGGCCTTGTCGAACCACCGGTTGCCGGGGTCGCCGTGCAGCAGCCCGGCGCACGCCTCCTGGGTGTCGGCGGGCACGGCGTCTTCAAGGCAGAGGCAGAGCAGCGCCGTCTCCACCGTGTCGAGCGCGTCGGTGTTGCGCGGGTCGAGGGCGAGCAGAGCCTGGCGGCTGTGCGCCCATTCGGCCCGTGCCTTCGTGGTGAGGGCCCCGACGCCGTCGCCGCGCCCGGTGCCGGCCGCCATCACCGCGCGCAGCCCCTCGGCGACGTCGGCCGAGGCGTACGGGCGGCCGTCGGCGCCGATCACGTCGAGGCGGAACGCGTTGCCCCGGTGGAAGACCACGATGTGGCGTTCCGCAGAGGGCCGGCCGTCGCCGTACGGGGCGCGGAGCGTGTCACGCCCCTCCGCGGGGATCCGGGTGGTGGAGAACAGGTACTTGTACTGCACCATCGACGTCACCCGCCCCCGCTGGACCACCGGCGGTACGCGCTCGTCGTCGACCAGGGCCTTGTAGGCGACCGCGGCCGACACGAGCGAGGCGGCCCGCTCCACCTGCCCCAGCGGGGAGGCGCGGAACAGGAAGAAGAAGTTGGCGTTCAGCGCGATACGGTCGCGCCGCCGAGGTAACGGTCGTCCCAGAATCCGTCGAGCCGTTCGGTGTCCTGTTCGAGCAGTGGCTGGACGCGGTGCGCGGCGCCGCCGGGCCGCAGGAACTCCTCCACGCCGGCCTGGGTCTCCGCGAGCTGGCCGGCGCTCAGCAGTGGCGCGCACCAGGCCAGGAACCGCTCGCAGCTCTCTTCCAGGGTCGGCAGCGGCACACGCGGCAGCCGGTCTTCGTTGCCGAACGTACGCGCGGCGAACTCCGATTCCATATGCGTCCTCGGGGGTCGGGGGGTGACGAGGCCCTCGGGAATTTCCGAGGCGCAGGCTAGCAGCGCGGCCCCGTCCGGACCGCACGCACCCCAGTGCCCACAGGGGTTTCCGCGTTTTTCGCCGCTCCGATCAGCCGGGACTCCCCGGCCCACGATGTCCGTAATAGGGGTAAAAATCGTTGCGAATAGAGCAACCACGCTTGTGCCCCGAGTCCACGTCGGTACAAGCTCTCGATGCATGGCAGACGAAAGCTCGACCAGCCTCGCCAGGGCGGTCGCCGTTCTCGTGACGCTCGGCACACCCGAGGCGACGGACGGCGACGGGCTCGGCGTGGTGCGGGTCGCGCGGCTCATCGGGCGCGAGAAGAGCCAGGTCTCCCGGACCCTCAAGGCCCTCGCGGAGGCCGGTTTCGTCACCCGCGATCCCGAGACGCTGCGCTACCGCCTCGGCTGGCACCTGTTCGCGCTCGCCTCGCGCGCCGCCGACCAGCGTCTGCGCCTCCTCGCCCCGCACGTCCTGCGCCGGCTCGTGACCCAGGTCAACGAGGCCGCCCACCTGTCGGTGCTGGAGGGCCGCGTGCTGCTCACGCTGATGTCGGAGCATCCGGCCTGGACCATCCAGTCGGCCCCGTGGGTCGGGCGCCACGCCCCGCTGTACTGCACGTCGGCCGGGCGGGCCCTCCTGCTCGACCACACCGAGAGCGAGGTACGCGCGCTGCTCGACGGCACGGAGTTCAGCGCGGCCGGAGGACCCCAGGCGCCGCGCGACGTCGAGGGCGTCCTGGCCCGGCTGCGCGAGGAGAGGAAGCGCGGGTACGTGATGATCGACGAGGAGTTCGAGGCCGGTCACGTCGCGGTCGCGGCCCCGGTACGCGACTTCCGCGGCCGTGTCACGGCCGCGCTGAACATCTCCGCCCCCAAGTACCGCATGGGCCGCGCCCTGCCCGCCGCCGCCCGCGAGGTGAAGGCCGCGGCCGACCACCTGTCCCAGGCCCTCGTCAACGCGCCCGAAGCATCCGGGGAAACAGCCGAACCGACGAACGACCAACGGAGGATCTCGTGACTCTCTCGCCCACCGGCCCGCACCCGCCCGAGGCGCTGACGCGCGTACCGGCCGGCGGCGAGGGCTGACGCCCGTGAGCTTCCAGGACTACCTCGCCGACCGCTGGACGTCGATCGTCGTGCTGTTCTTCCAGCACGCCGAGCTCGTCCTGATCGCCGTCGGCATCGCGAGCGTGATCGGGATCGGCCTCGGCATCCTCGTCGAGGGCCACCGGACCGCCAGCCGGATCGCCCTCGGCGTGGCCGGCACGATGCTCACCATCCCGTCGCTGGCGCTGTTCGGCCTGCTCATCCCGCTCTTCGGTCTCGGCCTGACCCCGGCGATCGTCGCGCTGGTCCTCTACGCGACCTTCCCGATCCTGCGCAACACCATCACCGGCCTGGAGTCGGTGCCCAGCTCGGCCGAAGAGGCCGCCAAGGGCATGGGGCTGAGCCGGGCGAGCCGCCTGTGGCGGATCCGCCTGCCGCTGGCCTGGCCGATCGTGCTCACCGGCGTACGGCTGTCGGCGATCATGACCGTCGCGATCGCGGCGATCGCCGCGGCGGTGGCCGGCCCGGGGCTCGGCACGCTCATCTTCAGCGGCCTGGCCCGCATCGGCGGTGCGAACGCGCTCAACGACACGCTCGCCGGCACGATCGGCGTCGCCCTGCTGGCGCTCACGCTCGACCTGCTGTTCCTCCTCCTGTCACGTCTCACGACCTCGCGAGGGATCCGATGAACGACCGCGCAGCCCCGCCCGGCGACGTGATGATCCGGCTGGACCACGTCGGCAAGCACTACCCCGGCCAGTCCGTGCCGGCGGTGTCCGACCTGTCGCTCGACGTGCACGAGGGCGAGATCGTCGTCCTGCTGGGCCCCTCGGGCTGTGGCAAGACCACGACGCTCCGCCTGATCAACCGGCTGATCGAGCCGAGCGAGGGCCGGATCTTCCTCGACGGCGAGGACGTCACCAAGGTCGACCCCGACCAGTTGCGGCGGCGCATCGGCTACGTCATCCAGCAGGTCGGCCTGTTCCCGCACATGACGATCGCCGACAACATCGCCCTCATCCCCCGCACCCTCAAGTGGGACAAGAAGCGCATCCGGCAGCGCGTCGACGAGCTGCTCGACCTCGTCGGCCTCGAACCCGCGACGTACCGCGACCGCTACCCCAAGCAGCTCTCGGGCGGGCAGCAGCAGCGCGTCGGGGTGGCGCGCGCGCTGGCCGCCGACCCGCCCGCGATGCTGATGGACGAGCCCTTCGGCGCCATCGACCCGATCACGCGCGAGCGGCTGCAGGACGAGTTCCTGAGCCTCCAGGCGCAGATCCGCAAGACCATCGTGCTCGTCACCCACGACCTCACCGAGGCCGTGAAGCTCGGCGACCGCATCGCGATGCTGGGCGAGAGCGCGCGGGTGTTGCAGTACGACACGCCCTCGGCCGTGCTCGCCGACCCGGCCGACGAGTTCGTCGCGTCGTTCATCGGGTCCGGTACCGCGATCCGGCGGCTGGGGCTCGAACCGGTCGGGTCGGTCTCCCTCGACCCCGTCGACGTCGTACGGGCCGGCGACGAGGCCGGCCACAACGGCTCGGGCCGCGCCGTGCTCGTCGACGCCGACGGGACCGTACTGCGCTGGCTGCACCGCGACAACGGCCGCATCGCCGTCGTACGCGCCGACCAGAGCCTGTACGACGCGCTCGACGCCATGCTCCACGCCCGCGACGACAACGCCGCCGTCGTCGACGAGAGCGGGCACCCCGTCGGCGCGCTCTCGTGGGACGCCGTCGTACGGGAGCAGCCGCAGGCCGGGGAACCGCGATGACCGAGGCCCTCACACGGCAGGAGCCGTCCGGCCGGTCGCTGCGCCGCTCGACGGCGGGGCTGCTGGTGACGCCGGCCGTGCTCGCCCTGGCCTGCCTCGCGCTGTTCGCCTACCTCCAGACCCAGCACCTCGACGCCATGGAGCGCCGCTCGATCAACCGGCAGGTCATCGTCCAGCGGCTGGTCGAGCACATCGAGCTGGTCGCGGTCTCCACCGCGCTCGTCATGGTCATCGCGATCCCGCTCGGCGTGCTCCTCACCCGGCCCGCGATGCAGCGGCTGGGCGCGCCGCTCCTGGCCCTGTTCAACATCGGGCAGGCCGTCCCGTCGCTGGGGGTGCTCGTGCTGCTGGCGGTCACCGTCGGCATCGGGTTCCAGAAGGCGGTGATCGCGCTCGTGCTCGTGTCGGCGCTGCCGGTGCTGCGCAACACGATGGTCGGCCTGCGCGGCGTCGACCGCTCGCTCATCGACGCGGGCCGCGGCATGGGCCTGACCAAGACCGTCGTGCTGTTCCGCGTCGAGCTGCCGCTGGCCGTCCCGGTGATCCTCGCCAGCGTACGGGTCGCGGTGATCCTCAACGTCGGGAGCGCGACGCTGGCCGCCTTCACCAACGCCGGCGGCCTCGGCGACCTCATCAACACCGGCATCGCGCTGAACCGGACCCCGATCCTGCTCGCCGGCAGCGTGCTGACCGCCGTGCTCGCCATGGCGGCCGACTGGCTCGTCGGCATCGCCGAGCGTTACCTGCGCCCTCGCGGCGTCTGATCCCACTCACAGAAGGAGAGCCGTCATGCGTTCGCTCACCGGCCGCAGTCCACTTTCCGCGCTGTTCGCGGGCCTCACCGTCGCCGCCGTCACGCTGACGTCGGGGTGCCTGAGTTCGAGCACGACGGTCAAGAAGGCCAAGAGCGGCAGCCTCGCCAAGGCCGCCTCACTCAAGGGCGCGACCTACACCGTGGGCTCCAAGGAGTTCACCGAGCAGCTCATCCTCTGCCACATCACCAGCCTCGCCCTGCGGTCGGCCGGCGCCACCGCCAAGGAGAAGTGCGGGCTGCAGGGCAGCAACACCACCCGTACGGCGCTGACCTCGGGCAGCGTCGACATGTACTGGGAGTACACCGGGACCGCCTGGATCAACTACCTGAAGAACACCAAGCCGATCAACGACGCGGCCCAGCAGTACCAGGCGGCGGCGTCGCAGGACGAGAGCAAGAACCACATCAAGTGGCTCGCGGCGTCGCCCGCGAACAACACTTACGCCATCGCGGTGAAGGGAACGACGGCCAAGACGCTCGGCGTCGCCACCCTGTCCGACTACTCGCGGCTCGTGAAGTCCGATCCGGCGAAGGCGTCGATGTGCGTGGCCAGCGAGTTCGCCGGCCGCAGCGACGGGTTCCCCGGTCTGGAGAAGGCGTACGCCTTCACCGTGGCGAAGGCGAACCTGGCCTCGCTCGCCGAAGGCGCCATCTACAACGGCATCGACAAGGGCAAGCCCTGCAACTTCGGCGAGGTCGCGACGACCGACGGACGCATCGCGGCGCTCGGCATGACCGTCCTGGGCGATGACAAGAAGTTCTTCCCGGTCTACAACCCGGCGCTCACGATCACCGACGCCGCGTACAAGGCGCACCCCGACATCGAGAAGATCATCAACCCGATCGCGGCGGCCCTGACCACGCCGGTGCTGCAGGACCTCAACGGCAAGGTCGACATCAAGGGCCAGGACCCCGCCGACGTCGCCCAGACCTGGCTGAAGTCCAAGGGCTTCATCGGCTGACGCCGGCCCGCGGGTCCCGGCGGCACGTGCCGGCCCGGGACCGCGGGTCAGGCCGGGTGCGCGCGGCGGTGGCGTTCGGCCTTGGCGCGGTTGCCGCAGATCTCCATGCGGCACCAGCGGCGGCGGCCGGCCTTGCTGGTGTCCAGGAAGAGCCAGCCGCAGTCGCGGCCGTCGCACTCGCGTACGCGGTCCAGTGAGGAGCGCGTGAGCATCAGCTCGCCGGCGCTGCGGACGACCGGCCACAGCGGCCGGTCGAGGTCGCCGTCGGCGTCCCAGCCGAGCGAATAGCCGGAGGCGTCCGCGCGTACGGTCGCGTGCGCGGACGCCCGGCGTACCTCCTCGTTGAAGGCCCGCAGTGGCGGGTCCGCACGCGCCGGGCGCAGCAGCCCGTGCAGGTCCTCGCGCAGGGCGAGCGCGCGCCGGTGGACGGCGGCCGCCTTGCGCGGATGGTCCGCGGCGGCCTTCAGCAGGGACTCCCGGCACGTCTCCGGCAGGACGCCGGCACAGACGGCCCACTCGACGAGCGCCGGATAGTCGCCGAGGTACTCGACGCGGTTCTCGCCGTAGCGCGGGTCGATGGAGTTGACGAAGTCCAGGCAGGCCATGCCGCCCAGCCGGGGAAGTCGTTCGAGCGCTGTCATCTCACCTCGCACACTACCGCGCCCGAGTAACCCTTGACAGGCCTTTCACCGGTTTCTAGTGTCACAAGGACCGTAACCGGAGAAAGGCACTTAAATGGTTATCGACATCGAACGTGCCCGCCGCGACACACCTGGCTGCGCCGACTGGGCGCACTTCAACAACGCCGGGGCGTCGCTGATGCCCTCGCCCGTCACCGAGACGGTGATCGAGCACGTACGGCTCGACGCGGAGCTCGGCGGGTACGAGGCCGCGGCGGCGGCCGGGGACCGCCTGGAGGCGGTCTACGACTCCGCCGCCCGGCTGGTCGGCGCGGGCCGGGACGAGATCGCGCTGTTCGAGAACGCGACCCGCGCCTTCAACGCGGTCCTGTACGCGCTGCCGCTGGCGCCCGGGGGCCGGATCGTCACCGGCCGGTCGGAGTACACCAGCAACTACATGGCCTACCTCCACCTCGCCGCCCAGCGTGACCTGACGATCGACGTCGTCCCCGACGACCCGCACGGAAGTCTCGACGTTGAGGCGCTGGAGAGGTCCCTCGACGACGACGTGCGCCTCATCGCGATGACGCACGTCCCGACCAGCGGCGGCCTGGTCAACCCGGCCGCCGAGGTCGGGCGCGTGGCGCGCGACGCCGGCATCCCCTACCTCCTGGACGCGTGCCAGTCCGTCGGCCAGATGCCCGTCGACGTCGGCGCGATCGGCTGCGACTTCCTGTCGACGACCGGCCGCAAGTTCCTGCGCGGCCCGCGCGGGACGGGCTTCCTGTACGTACGCGACGAGTGGGCCGAACGCCTGCACCCGCCGACGGTCGACCTGGGCGGCGCCGGCTGGACACGGCGCGACGCGTACGAGCTCAAGCCGGGAGCGCGCCGCTTCGAGACGTGGGAGGCCTCCCGCGCGTTGCGCCTCGGGCTGGGCGCCGCCATCGACTACGCGTCGGACCTCGGCCTGGAGGCGATCTGGGACCGGATCCGCATGCTGGCCGAGCACACGCGCCGGGAGCTGTCGGCCCTCCCGTCCGTCGACCTGCACGACCTGGGCCGTACGCGCTGCGGCATCGTGAGCTTCAGCGTCGCCGGGGCGGACCCCGCCGACGTCAAGGCCGACCTCGCCCGGCGCGGCATCCACGTCGAGCTGTCGTACGTCGCGGACACCCGGCTCGACCTCGAAGACCGGGGGCTGACGACGTTCCTGCGGGCGTCGGTGCACTATTACAACACCGAAGACGAGATCGGCCGGCTGGTCGACGCGATCCGCGAGCAGGGGTGGCGATGAGAGTTCTGGTCGCTCAGAACGCGACGACCGATCCGATCGGCGCGCTCGGACCCCCGCTCGTGGACGCCTCCTTCGACCTGGACGTCTGGCACGCGCCGGCGGAGACTCCCCCGCGCGACCTGGGCGAATACGCCGCCGTCGTCGCGCTCGGCGGGTCGACGAACCCGGACGAGGAGCACGCGTGGCTGCGGGCCGAACGCGACCTGCTGCGCGAGGCCGTACGCCGCGGGCTCCCCGTCATCGCCGTGTGCCTGGGCGCGCAGCTCCTCTCCCAGGCGCTCGGCGGCCGGGCACCGCGCCTGCCACGGACACGGATCGGCTGGTTCCCGCTCACACCGGGCCCGGCGACCGCGCACGACCCGCTCGGCGAGGCGTGGCGGTCGCTGGACCAGGTGCTGGAGTGGCACACGTACCGCTTCACTCTGCCGCCCGGCGGCGAGCTGCTCGCCGGCACCCCGGACGCCGTGCAGGCCTTCCGCGCCGGGCCGAGCGCGTGGGGATTCCAGTACCACCTGGAGGCGGACCCGCCGCTCCTGTCCGGGTGGACCCGCTTCTACCACGACGAACTCGTCGCCGAGGGTGCCGACCCGGAGGCCCTCGCCGAGGCCGGCCACCGCCTGGGCGCAGGCGCCGCCGCCCACGGCACGGCCGTCGGGCAGGCCTTCGCCGAGCTCCTCACCCGCCGTCGCGCGCTGACGGGGGGTCAGGGCGGGGGTTGACACGGCCCAGGGCAGGTGTTTTCATCTGGGCCAGTTAGGAAGGTTTCCTAACAAAGCACTTCCTCCCATCCCCTCCAGCCGGCTCCCTGGCGCGCGGCCTTCGGGCGGCGATCCCGGCGCGGCCGGCAGAAACCGGAGAGACCCGTGCGATTCCCGCCCTCCGCACGCCGTGCCGCCCCCGCCCTCTTCGCGCTGACCCTGGCCGTCGCCCCGATCAGCGCGGCCGTCGCCGCCCCCGTCCACATCGCCGCCGTACGGTCGGCGTCCTCCGTCGGCCTCGACGATCCGCACAAGAAGGACATCGCCATGCAGGTGGTGTCCAGCGCGGAGAACTCCTCGCTGGACTGGAAGGCCCAGTACAAGTACATCGAGGACATCGGAGACGGCCGCGGCTACACGGCCGGCATCATCGGGTTCTGCTCCGGCACCGGCGACATGCTGGAGCTCGTCCAGAACTACACCGACACCGAGCCGGGCAACGTGCTGGCCAAGTACCTGCCGGCGCTGCGCGACGTGAACGGCAGCGACTCCCACGACGGGCTCGACCCGAACTTCACCTCCGACTGGCGCACGGCCGCCGACGACCCGGTGTTCCAGCAGGCCCAGGACAACGAGCGCGACGACGTCTACTTCAACCCGGCGGTGCAGCAGGCCAAGGACGACGGCCTGCGCGCGCTGGGCCAGTTCATCTACTACGACGCGATGGTCATGCACGGCCCCGGCAGCGACCGGGACAGCTTCGGCGGCATCCGGGCGACGGCGATGCAGCAGGCCGACCCGCCGTCACAGGGCGGCGACGAGGTGACCTACCTCAACGCGTTCCTCGACGCGCGCAAGGCCGCGATGCTGCGCGAGGAGGCCCACAGCGACACGAGCCGCGTCGACACCGAGCAGCGCGTGTTCCTGAACAACGGCAACCTGGACTTCGACCCGCCCCTCGTCTGGAAGGTCTACGGCGACCCGTACGAGATCGACAGCTAGAGCGTGTCCTAGGCGAGTACGCCGGTGACGGCGAGGGTCGAGCCGGCCCTCGCCTTGCGCACCCGCAGCTGTGCGGGGATGCGGGTGCGCAGCTCGGCGACGTGGCTGACGATGCCGACGGCGCGGCCTCCGTCGCGCAGGCCGTCGAGCACGCTCATGACCTCGTCCAGGGTGTCCTCGTCGAGGGTGCCGAAGCCCTCGTCGACGAAGAGCGTGCCGATCTCGGCGCCGCCGGCCTCGGTCGTCACGACGTCGGCGAGGCCGAGGGCCAGGGCCAGTGAGGTGATGAACGTCTCGCCGCCCGACAGGGTGCCGGGCTCACGGGCGCGGCCGGTCCAGCCGTCGATGACGAGCAGGCCGAGGCCGCCGGTGCCGTGGCGGCCTCGCTCGCCGGCGGACTTGTCGACGGTGTGCTCCAGCGCGTAGCGGGTGCCGGACATGCGCGCGAGGCGCTCGTTGGCGGCGGCGACGACCTGTTCGAGGCGTGCCGCCAGGACGTACGCGGACAGGCGCATGCGCAGCCGGTTGACGGCCGGGTCGCCGGACGCGAGCGCGGCGACGCGGACGGCCAGCTCGTGGCGTTCGAACGCGGGGAGCCAGCGGCCGGTGTGGCCGCGCAGCTCGGCGGCCAGCGCGGCGAGGCGGTCGTGGCGGTGCCGGGAGCGGTCGCGCGCCGAGGCGGCGCGCTCGTGGTGGTCTTCGGCGTGGGCCAGCGCGGCCTCCAGCGCCGCCAGGTCGGGCGGCGGCTCGGCCGACGCGGCGGTCAGCTCGGGGTCGCCGAGCAGCTCGGCGACCCGCGCCTTCTCGTCGTCGTAGGCCCGCGCCCGGGCCAGCATGGCCTCACGTGCCGCGTCGTCGGCCGCGGCGGCGCGCACGGCGTCCTCGGACGCGAAGCCCTCGGAGGCCAGGGCGGCACCGGCGTCGGCGCGCGCCCGCTCGGCGTCCTCGCCGGCGGCACGCAGCCGGTCGATCGCGGCGGCCGTGTCGCGCAGCAGCCCGGCCTCGTGGTCGAGCCGCCGGACCCTCGCCTCCAGTGTGGGGTCGTCGCCGCGCGCCTGGTCGACGGAGGCCTGGAGCCTCGCGGCCTCGCCGGTCAGCGCGGCGCGCTCGGCGCGCCGGTCGGAGAGGGCCTCCTTGATCTCGTCGTGCCGGTCGCGCGCCTCCTGGAACTCGGCGTCGACCCGTAGCAGGTCTTCCTCGAGGCGCTCGGCGTCGGCCTCGGCTCCGTCGAGCAGCGCCAGCTCTTCACGTGCGTCGGTCAGGGCCGCCGCCAGCGCGCCCACGTCGGCGTCTCCGGCGCGCGCGGCCTCGGCGGCCCAGTCGGCCCTCAGGTCGGCGAGCCAGGCGGCGGCCTCCTCGCGGCGCTCGCCCGCCAGCTCGGCCGCGTCCGAGGCGGCGGCCTCGGCCTCCTCGCCGGGGACGTCGCCCACCGCGACAGCCGGCGCAGGGTGGTCGGGCGACCCGCAGACCTGGCACGCCTCGCCCGGCACGAGCTGCCCGGCCAGGAACGCGGCCATGCCGTCGAGCCGTGCCTGCCGGATCTCCTGGAACTCGTCGCGCGCGGCCTGCGCGGCGTCGACGGCGGCCAGGTGGGCGGTCTCGGCTTCGCCGGCCGCGGCCGTCAGGGCGTCGCGGCGGTTCGCGGCGTCGAGGCGCTCGGCGGCCGTCGCGGCGGCGGCGGACGCCATCGGGATGGCGGCGGCACGGGCGCGCGCCTGGGCCAGCTCGGCGGTCAGGGTCTGCCGGTGCTGCGGCGACTCGGTGAGGAAGAGCGCCATCTCCTTCTGGTCGTCGTCGAGGTCGAGCTCCTTGGCCCGTAGCGTCTCGATCTCCTTGCCGATCTCGGCGAGGCGCGCGGCGTCGGCGCGCCGCTGCTTGAGCTCGACGAGTTCGTCCTGGCGCTGGCGCTCCTCCTTGCCCATGAGGTCGGCGTCGGCGTCGTCGGGGACCAGCCCGGCGAGCGCGCCGCGGCGGCGTGCGACGGCGGCCTCGTCGCCGGCCCGGCGTGCGGCGCGGTCGGCGGCGATGCGCAGCAGCGGCAGCACCCTCCCGGCCCGCTCGGCCTCGCGCAGCGCGGCGGCCAGCGCCGACCTGTCATCGGCGCGTTCGGCCAGCGCGGCCGAGCGCCGCAGGGCGTCGGCGTGGCGCTCCTGGCGCAGGGCGACGGCGCGTGCGCGCTCGACGGCGGCGCGCGCCGCGTCGCGCAGGCCGGCGGCGTCGTCGACGTGGGCGGCGGTCATCGCGTGGACGTCGGCGAAGTGGCCGGCCAGCTCGGTCGCCCACGCGGTCAGCGCGGCTGGCTCCAGCTCGGGGCGCGGCGCCCCGGCGGCCTCGGCGGCGCGGTCGGCGACGGACTCGGCCTCGGCGCGCAGCACGTCGGCCTCGCGCCCGGTCTCCTTGCGGCGGTCGACGAGCCACCGCTCCACCTGCGCGAAGACCTCGGTGGCGAAGAGCTTCTCCAGCACCGCGCGGCGGTCTTCGGCTCCGGCGCGCAGGAACGCCGCGAAGTCGCCCTGCGGCAGCAGCACCACCTGGCAGAACTGGTCCGCCGACATGCCGAGCAGGTCGCCGATCTTCTGTCCGGCCTCGTCGAACCTCGTCGACCAGGTCACCCAGTCGCCGTCGCGCCACTCCTGGAAGAGGACCTTGGCCTTCTCCTCCGTGGTGCCCGTGCCGCGCAGCTTCGGCCGCTCCCAGCGGGGCGAGCGCCGCAGGCGGAAGCGACGGCCGCGGATCGTCACGTCGAGGACGACCTCGGGCGCGCGGTCGGGCGGCGCGTGCTGGCTGCGGAGGTCCTTCGCGTCGTTGCGGGCGCTCGGCACCCGGCCGTACAGGGCGAAGCAGACCGCGTCGAGGACGCTCGTCTTGCCGGCCCCGGTGGGCCCGTTGATCAAGAACAGGCCGGCGCCGGACAGCGCGTCGAAGTCGACCTCCTCGGTGCCGGCGTACGGGCCGAAGGCGGTGACGGTGAGGTGGTGGAGCCTCATCGGCCCGCCTCGGTCACCCGGCAGTGCTCGAAGGCCTCGCGCAGCAGCTCGCGCTCGGCCTCGGCGGCCGGCCCGCCGCGTACGGCGCCGACGAAGTCGTAGGCGATGTCGAGCTCGGAACGGTCGCGGAGCCGCTCGGCCCACCGCCGGTCGTCGGCGGTCTGCCCCTCGGGCTCGAAGACCAGCGCGAGCGTGTGCGGGAACCGGCGCCGGAGGCGCTCCATCGCGCCGGCCGGCCGCTCGTGGTCGGTCAGCGTGACCTGGAGCCAGCAGTCTTCAAGGTCGGCGTGGCGCTCGTCGGTCATCAGGTCGTCGAGCCGCCCGCTCACGGTCGCCACCCGGCGCGGCACCGGCGCCGGCACGAACTCGGTGCGGAGCGTCTCGCCGAGGTCGACCAGCAGCGTGCCCTTCACATGGCCGGCCTCGGAGAAGGAGTAGGCGAGCGGCGAGCCGGAGTAGCGCACGGTGTTGGAGATCCACTGCTCTTTGTGCAGGTGGCCGAGGGCGACGTAGCCGACGCCGTCGAAGACGCTCGCCGGCGCGCTCGCGACGCCGCCGACCGAGATGTCGCGCTCGCTGTCGCTGACCGCTCCCCCGGTGACGAACGCGTGCGCCAGCACCACCGACCGGCCGCCGCGCGTCGCGAGGTCTTCGCGTACGCGGCGCATGGCCTCGGTCAGCGCGGCGGTGTGGCCGCGCGCGTCCAGCTCCCACCGGCCGCGTACGACCTCGGGTTCGAGGTAGGGGATGCCGTAGACGGCGGTGCCGTCGCCCAGGAGCACGGGCCGGCCGACGCCTTCGGGGTCCGAGCGCAGGTGGACGCCGGAGGAGTCCATCAGGTGCGCGCCGAACCCCAGGCGCTGCGCGGAGTCGTGGTTGCCGCTGATCGCGACGACCGTGACCTTCTCGGCCCGCAGCCGCCGCAGCGCGTCGTCGCACAGGGCGACCGCGTCGACCGGCGGGAGGGCGCGGTCGTAGATGTCTCCGGAGATCAGGACGGCGTCGACACCCTCCGAGCGCACGGTGTCGACCAGGTGGTCGACGAACCGTGCCTGGGCCCCGAGCATGTCCTCCCGGTGGAAGGACCGGCCCAGGTGCCAGTCGGAGGTGTGCAACAACCGCATGGAGCCGGAAGCTAACAGGCTCCGCCGACAACATCCGTCTCACACGCCGCGCGATGCCGCTTTGACACCTTATTCACCCGACCTTGCTCCCGAGCACGGGCGCGACCAGGAGCACCGCGAGCGTGCCGATGACGACCACCCAGGCGAGGGGACGGCCGAGGTTGATGGTCCAGCCGACGCCGAACCGCTTGGGCACGAAGATCGCGGGGTCGTCGGAGTTCACGTAGAACACGCCCAGCCGGTAGAGCCGGTCGTCGTCGCGGTTGACCGTCATCCCGCCCGCGCCCTGGCGCGCCGGGAGGGACAGGCGGCTGCCGGCCTGGCCGACGCGTACGGCGATCACGACGGCGACGACCGCGCCGAGCAGCGGCGGCAGGCCGGCCAGCAGGGTGACGGCCGCGCCCGACGCCCCGATGACGTCCCAGATGATCAGGTCGGCGGCGAGGAAGCCGAGGTTGATGAAGGCCGCAAGGACCAGGAGCGTGCGCGCGATCGTCGTGACGAAGCGGCGGTGCCGTGCCGTCGCGTTCGAGTCCTCGGCGTCGAGCTGCGCCCGGCTCCGTACGGCGACCCTGGCAAGCAGCAGGAACAGCGCGGTCGTCAGCGTCTGGGCGACGAGCGGCCCGAACGCCGAGCCGAACGACTTGGCGGCGACGTGGTCGGCGTGCCCGCCGGCGCCGTAGTGCGTGACGATCCGGTCGGGCATCCCGGGGTACCGGACGGCCCCCGTGACGATGGTGGCGGCCAGCAGGAGCACCGGCGGCACCGCCCAGATCCACGGGTACGGCTCGGGGTCGGTCCGCAGGGAGGTGTCGGTCACGACGGTCTGCCGGTGGCCGGCGAACCAGTCGCCGGCCTCCTTGGCCGCGCGGACCCGGCGGTGCGCGTGGACGTACAACGCTCCGCACAGGATGAGGTCGGCCACGATGGCGAGCATTCCGGCGAGCGCGTGACCGGGCAGCAGCACCACGCCGGCCGCGGTGGCGAGGGTGACGGCGGCGGTCCCCCACCGGTACCGGCGCCGCTGGACGGCGATGACGGGTTCGCCGGCGCGCTCGCCCGGCACGCGGACGCCGAACGGCAGGGTCGGCGAGGCGAGCGACGGCATCAGCCACTGGACGAAGCCGATCAGCAGGACGGGGATCAGGAGCGTGAGGGTGGTCATGACGTCCTTTCGGACTTGGTGCTTTCGGAGATGGGGAAACCGGCGAGGATCGCCTGGCAGCGGTCGCGCACCTCGGCCGGCGGGAGGCCCTTGGCGACCGCCTCGGCGAGCAGGGTGCGGGCGCGCGCCTCCCACCGCTCGGCGACGCCGTCGGGCGGCGGGCCGCCGCCGGCGTCGCGGGTGACGACCGCGCCGGTGCGGCGCGCCAGCCGTACGAGGCCCTCCTGCCGGAGCAGGTCGTACGCCTTGTTGACGGTGTGCATGTTGATGCCGAGGTCGGCGGCGAGCTGCCGTGTCGTGGGCAGCGAGTCGCCGCCGCTCAGCTCGCCGTCCGCGATCGCCTCGACGACGCGGTCGCGTAGCTGCTGGTAGAGCGGCACCTCGCCGTCCAGGTCGAGACTGATGATCATCTCGGCACCCGTTCGTCGTAAGTCACATTGCTATATAACAACTAGAACAATGGGCGACGCAAGGTTTTTCCCGGAATGCGGCTCGATGGTCGTACGATCCCTGACCATGACGATTCGGTGGGGAATCCTGGGGACGGGCGGCATCGCGCACACGTTCGCAGCCGATCTGAGGCACCTCGGCCACGAGATCGCGGCCGTGGGCTCGCGCGCCCTGGACACCGCCACGGCCTTCGCCGGGGAGATCGGCGCCGCACGCGCGTACGGCTCGTACGCGGAGCTGGCCGCCGACGACGGGGTGGACGTGGTCTACGTCGCGACGACGCACAACGCGCACCACGCCGCCGCGCGGCTCTGCCTGGAGGCGGGCCGCTCCGTGCTCGTGGAGAAACCGTTCACCACGAACGCCGCGGACGCGGAGGACCTGGTCGCGCTCGCGCGCTCGAAGGGCCTGTTCGCCATGGAGGCGATGTGGACCCGCTTCAACCCGCTCGTCGTCCGCCTGCGCGAACTGGTCGCCTCCGGCGCGATCGGCGACATCACCGCGGTGTACGCGGACTTCGCCATCACCTCGGAGTTCGACGCCTCCCACCGCCTGTGGTCGCCCGAGCTGGCCGGCGGCGCGCTGCTGGACCTGGGCGTGTACCCGCTGTCGTTCGCGTGGATGCTCCTCGGCGAGCCGTCGAGCGTCCAGGCCGTCACCACCCCGGCGCCGACCGGCGTGGACTCCAACACGGGCATGCTGCTGGGGTACGCGGGCGGCGCCGTCGCGCTGCTGCACTGCGGGCTGCTCGGCGACTCCCCCCAGACGGCGAACATCGTCGGCACGAAGGGCCGGATCGAGGTAGAGCCGATGTTCTTCTGCCCGTCCACGATGATCGTCCACCGCGCGGACGCGGAACCCGAGACGCACACGCTGGAGATGAACGGCGGCGGCTACACGTACCAGGCGGAGGAGGTCGCGCGCTGCCTGGAGGCCGGCCTGACCGAGTCCCCGGGGATGCCCCTCGACGAGACCGTCGCCATCCTCCGCACCCTCGATGTCATCGCCGGACGGCTCGCGGAGGCATGACCGAAATGCCCGCCTTTACGTTGTAGATCATCATGCTGAACGTGCAGGCGGACACTTAAAGGCCGAAACCCGGCAGTTAGGATCGCGACGTGCCGACAGTCCCCCGACGTCGCGCCGTCCAGCGCGGCCAGCTCATCATCTGCGGTGACACGCCGCTCGCGTTCCGGCTCGCCGACGAGCTCTCCTCGCGATACCTCCAGGACGTCCTGGTCGTCCTGCCGTCCAAGAAACGCAACCACGGGCCGAAGATCGCGCAGTTGCCCAAGGTGAAGGTCCACGAGGCCGCGGAGCTGAGCGACGAGACGTTCCGCGAGGTGCGCGCGGACACCGCGCGCGCCGTCGCGCTGGTCGGCAACAGCGAGGTCGGCAACATCCACGGCGCGCTGCGGGTCCAGGAGCTGAACCCGGACGCCCGGCTCGTCATCCGCATGTCCAACACCAACCTCGGACAGCGGATCCGCACCCTGTTCAACGACTGCGCGGTGCTGTCGGACGGCGCGATGGCCGCGCCGGCCTTCGTGGCGGCGGCGCTCGGCGACCTGGCGCCCAGCCACGTACGCGTCGCCGGGCGCACCCTGTACGTCGCGCACCGCAGCGACCGGGCCAAGAAGGTAATCTGCGGCCTCGCCGACACGAAACGGTCCGACGGCAACCCGCGGCTGCTGCCCGTCGACCAGGAGAACGCCAACCTCGTGCTCGCGGTCGCCGACGGCACCCCGCGCGACCCGCTCAGCCACCACCGGCCGAAGCCACGGCCGCTCGTGTCGCTCACCAGGCGGCTTCCGCTGATCTTCAGCCGCCGCTTCCTGCAGGTGATGCTCGTGCTGCTGGGCATCATCGTGGTCGGCAGCGTCGCGCTGAGCCTCACCGCCGGGTACGGCGTCGGCGTCTCGATCTACTACGTCTTCCTCGACGTCGCGGGCGCGGCGAACCCCGATCCGGCGCTCAAGGGGCCCGCCAAGATCGTGCAGGTGGTGGTCACGCTCGCCAGCCTCGCGATGGTCCCGGCGGTCACGGCCGCGGTCGTCGAGGCGGTCGTGCGCGCCCGGCTGGCCGGGCCCATGGAGAAGCTCCGCGACCCGATCAGCGGGCACGTCGTGGTCGTCGGCCTCGGCGAGGTCGGCGTCCGCGTCGTCGCGCAGCTGAACGACCTCGGCGTACCCGTCGTGTGCGTCGAGGCCAACGAGGACGCCGTGGGCGTCGCGCTGGCCCGCCGCAACGGCATCCCGATCGTGTTCGGCGACGCCACGCGCGTGGAGACCCTGCGTACGGCTTGGGTCAGCACGTGCAGCGCGGTCGTGACCCTGACCAGCGACGACATCACGAACCTCGAGGCCGGGCTCAGCTCGCGCGCGCTCCGCGACAACGTACGCGTCGTGCTGCGGCTGTTCGACGACGACCTGGCCGGCCGCGTGCACCGCAACTTCAAGATCCCGGTGTCGCGCAGCGTGTCGTTCCTGGCCGCGCCGGCCTTCTCCGCCGCGATGATGGAACGCCAGGTCATCGGGACGATCCCGGTCGGCCGCCGGGTGATGCTGATCGCCGACGTGCCGATCGGGCAGGGCTCGGAGCTCGAAGGGCGCCCGATCAGGGCCGTCCACCAGCCCGGCGAGGCACGGGTGCTCGCGGTCGGGCGCCGCGGCGGCCCGCACTTCGACTGGGAGCCGCAGGACGGCTACCTCCTCGTCCGCGGCGACCGCCTCATCGTGCTGGCCACGCGCACGGGCATCGGCCGCGTCCGCGCCCGCAGCATCAAACCGTCCGACAACCCGACGCCCGCCTCCCGGCCCGGCCCGCCGAAGCCCCGAGGGCAGCACCCGGGCGGGCCGAGGGCCCAGGCGAGCATCCCCGAACCGCCCGGGGACGCGTAGGGCTTGGTGCGCGGGCGGGCGGCTGAATCCCGCCGGCCACTACAGTCGCGGGCATGGCGAAACCACGGCTGCGGGCGACCGATGACGGCGGGCGCGCCGTGGAGGATCCGACCAAGGATTCCCTGCACGACCTGCTGGCCGACATGACCCTGCGTAATCGGTTCGTCGTCTTCGTACGACTCGACCTGGAGCCTGCGGACCAGCACTACATGCAGGCGTACCTGAACGACGACATGACCTACCAGGTCGAATACCGCGAAGGCAGCGCGGACAAGCACTTCCAGGCCCACTACGCCCGAGACCGTTCGAGATGTTCGGCCCGGAGCCGATCGCCAAAGTGATGATCGACTGGGCGCACGATCGCCCGGGATGGCGTGAGGCGATGCCGTGGGTGCCGAAGTCCTTTAGAGCGGTGTCCCAGCCACTCTGCTGGTCGCTGCGACCAGAACGGTCGCCTCATGGCGGACAGCAGGTTCGTCATACCTCGTGGCATGCGTTCTTCGGCGGGCATGGCGCAACCCTTTGGTGGGCGGTTCCGCCGTGAGGTGTCAGTTGAGGTAGATCGGGCCGTAGGTCTGGGTGCAGAGGATCTCGGCCAGGCGGCCGTGTAGCCCGCCGGGACGAAGAACAGGACGGCGGGGCTTCGGCTGGATGGAGCCCGTTGCGCGGGCGTTCCTGCCGTGCGTCCCCGGAATCGGCCCGGCCGGAGTGTCGTTTCGGGCGGGGCCCGTTTGTCGTTTCGAGGAGCCGGGATCGCCCGGATCCGATGGGACGGAGGACGAGTGATGACCGATCTCGACCCGCGCCGGTGGAGGGCCCTGGCGTTGCTGTGCACGGCGGCCTTCATGGTGATTCTCGACTCGCAGATCGTCATCCTGGCGCTGCCGTCGATCGAGCGGGATCTCGGTCTCGACGAGGCCGGGGCGCAGTGGGTGCTCAGCGCGTACCTGCTCGGTTTCGGCGGGATGCTGCTGCTCGGTGGCCGGGCGGCGGATCGGCTCGGGCGGCGCAGGGTGTTCCTGGGGGGTACGGCGTTGTTCCTGGTCTCCTCGCTGCTGTGCGGGTTCGCCTGGGCCGGCGGGATCCTGGTCGGCGCGCGTGTTCTGCAAGGGGTGTCGGCGGCGATGATGATGCCGAGCGCGCTGTCGATCGTCACGACCACCTTCCAGGAGGGCGCCGAGCGTAACCGGGCGCTGGCGATCTGGTCGGCGGTCGGTGGCTTCGGGGGGACGGCCGCGCTGCTCGTCGGCGGCGGGGTCACCGGGAGCCTGGGCTGGGAGTGGATCTTCTTCCTGAACGTCCCCTTCGCCCTCGGCATGCTGGTCCTCGGGCCGCGGCTGCTGCGGGAGAGCCGTACGCACGCGCGTACGTTCGACCCGGCCGGGGCGGTGACCGTCACGGCGGCCCTCGCGGCGGGCGTGTACGCGGTCGTCCAGGCTCCGGCGGAGGGCTGGGAGAGCGCGCGGACGATCGGCCTCGCGACCGCGTCGCTGCTGCTCTTCGCCCTTTTCGTCCGGGTCGAGTCGCGGTCGGAAGCGCCGCTCGTACCCCTGCGGATCTTCGCCTCGCGGACGTTCACCGGCGGGAACCTCGTGACGCTCATGGTGGCGATGACCGTGTTCGGGACCTCGTTCGCCGTGACGCAGTTCTCCCAGGGCGTCCTCGGGTACTCGCCGCTGACGTTCGGGTTCGCCGCCGTGCCGCTGCCGGTGATGGCCGTCGCCGGGGCGTACGGCGGGCAGGCGCTCGTCACCCGGCTCGGCCCCGGCCCGGTGGCGGCGGCGGGCATGGTCCTGATGGCGCTCGGCGCCCTGTCGCTCGTACGGGTCACGGCGGGCGGCGGGTACGCCGGCGTCATCCTGCCCGGCATGGCCGTCCTCGGTCTCGGGCTCGGTACGGCCTCGGTCGCGGCGCCGGTCGCGGTGTTCACCGGGGTCGCCGAGCATGAGTCCGGGCTCGCCTCGGGTATCAACACCGCGGCGTTCCAGGTCGGCGGGGCGATCGGCGTCGCGATCAGCTCCACCGTCGCCGTCTCGCGTACGGGGGCGTCACACGACCCGTCCGTCATCACCGGCGGTTTCCGTGCCGCGTTCGGGACCACGTCCGGGCTCGCGCTGCTCGGTGTGCTGGTCGCGGTGGTGCTGCTGGTCCGTCTCGGGCGCGTTCCCGAACCCGTACCGGAGTGATGTCGTTCTCCCGGGTTCCCGATTGTCGTTGTGGTAGATCGAGACAATGAGGAGGAAGCGATGCAGTACATGATGCTGATCTGCGGCACCGAGTCCGGCACTCCGGACAAGGTCGATGAGCCTCTCGTCGCGGAGACCGTCGCGTGGGTCGACGAGATGGACTCCCGCGGCGTCCGGAAGTTCGGGAGCCGCCTGCGCTCCACCGACACCGCCACGTCCGTGCGCGTACGCGACGGCGAGGCGCTCCTCACCGACGGGCCGTTCGCCGAGACGAAGGAGCAGATCCTCGGGTTCGACCTGATCGAGTGCGCCGACCTCGAAGAGGCCCTCGACGTCGCGGCCCGGCACCCGTCGGCGCGCTGGGGGACGATCGAGGTGAGGCCGCTCTGGCCGACGTGAGCGAGGTCGAGGCGGCGGTCGCGGCCGCGTTCCGAGAGGAATGGGGCCGCGTCGTCGCCACCCTCATCCGGATGACCGGCGACTGGGACCTCGCCGAGGAGTGCGCGCAGGACGCCCTCGCGCGCGCCCTCGAACGCTGGCCGGCCGACGGGATCCCGCGAAACCCCGGCGCGTGGCTGACCACGACGGCGCGCAACCACGCGCTGAACCGCCTGCGCCGGAGCGCGAACGAAGCGTCCAAACTGCGGGAGGTGGCGACCATGGCCGGGCCGGGCGATGACGACGACGACCCGAGCGGCGTACGCGACGACCGGCTGCGGCTGATCTTCACGTGCTGCCATCCGGCGCTGCCGCTGGAGGGCCGTGTCGCACTGACGCTCCGTACGCTGCTGGGCCTGACGACCGCCGAGATCGCGCGGGCGTTCCTGGTCTCGGAGTCCGCGATGGCCCAGCGGCTCGTACGCACCAGGCGCAAGGTCCGCGAGGCCGGCATCCCGTACCGCGTACCGCCCGCCCACCTGCTGCCCGACCGTACCGGTTCGGTGCTGGGCGTGGTGTATCTGCTGTTCAACGAGGGATACGCCGCGACCTCCGGGTACGACCCGATGCGTCCCGACCTGTGCGCGGAGGCGATACGCCTCGGCCGGATCCTGGACCGCCTGATGCCCGGCGAGCCGGAGGTGCTCGGCCTGCTGGCGCTCATGCTGTTGCAGGACTCCCGCCGTGCGGCACGCCAGGACCCCGCGGGCGACCTGATCGCGCTGGAGGACCAGGACCGCCGGCTCTGGGACTCTGACGCCGTCGCCGAGGGCACCGCTCTGCTGGAGAAGGCACTCCGCCACGCGGCCCCCGGGCCGTACCAGGTCCAGGCCGCCATCGCCGCCTGCCACGCGTCCGCGCCCACCGCGGCCGAGACCGACTGGCGGCGGATCGCCGCGCTCTACACGCGCCTCGCCGAGATCTCACCGACCGCGGTCGTCCGCCTCAACCGCGCCGTCGCGGTCGCGATGGCCGACGGCCCGCAGGCCGGGCTCGCGCTGCTGGCGGAGCTGGAAGGGCCGCTGGAGGGCTACCACCTGCTGGCGGCCACCCGCGCCGACTTCCTCCGGCGGCTCGGACGCCGCCGCGAGGCCGCCGACGCCTACCGCGAGGCCCTCGAACTCGCCGGTACCGACGCCGACCGCCGCTACCTCGCCCGCCGCCTCGCGGAGTCCTCCGAAGACACCGTGTGAGCTGGAACGTTATCGCTCACGGTCACGGGGAATGATCGCGGGGTAAAGGTGGGCGGCCTCCCCCGGGGCCCACGTCGTGGTCATGGTGTGCGGGGGGTACGCAGTGTTCATCGGGTCGAGGCGCCGCGGCGTTGCGGCGACGATCGCGTTCGGCGGGCTCGCCGCGGGCGTCGTCACCGGATGCGCGGACAACTCTCACAAGGCAGCGCCCAAGTCGACCGCGACGGGAATGATCCCGGTCGCGAGCGAGATCCAGCACGATGTCGCCCGCGTGTGGCCGCAGGCCGGTCGCATCTGGCCCGGCGCCGTCCTGAAGGACCGGCGGATCATCATCGGCGACGGGAAGGCCGCCCGGCTGATCACCACGGACGGCGTCTCGGCGCTGACCCCGGCGGCGCTCGCGTTGAAGAAGATCACGATCCCGGCGTACGGCTCCCTGTACACGACCTGGGAGGGCCACCCGGCCGTCGTCCTCAACGCGGCCGACCCGGAGTACGCCGGGGAGGCCAAGGACACCGGCGTGAGCCTGTCGGAGGTCCTGTTCGGCGCGGCGACGGACGAGCTGTTCCACTCCTGGCAGCAGCGCGGGGTCTCCGGCGGCGGCACCCAGCTCCGCGGCACCGAGTACCCGCTCGCGGTCACACCACGGCTCTACCGCGCGATGATCTACAACGACGTCCTCGGGGCGTACCGCGACCCGCACCGGCGTGCGGCCAGGCTCGGCGCGGCGGCGTACTGGTACGGCCAGTGGCAGAAGGAGTTTCCCGCCGAGGCGAAGCGCTCGGTCGCGACCGACGCGAACGAGGGCGCCGCCGGGTACTTCGACGCCGTCTCCACCGCGATGGTGAACGGCGCGGACCGCAAGGACAACAAGGACGTCAAGGCGCACGCGGTGTTCTCGCCGCTCGGCGGCTCGCTCGACCCGAGGCGCCTGACGCTCGACGGTGAGGGCGCGCCGATCGGCTCCGTCGCGGGCCTGCTCCTCGACGACACCCGCAAGGGCTGGCAGAAGGAGGTCGCGCAGGGCGGCAAGACGCCGCTCGGCCTGCTGCTGCAGGGCGTCGCGCCGGTCGCCGAGCAGCCGTCGGACGGCCTGCGCCAGTCGATCCAGGACGTGCTCGCCAAGCAGAACAGCGACCTGATCCCCCGGTTCACTCCCCTGGTCACCGCCTACAACGACAAGTCGGACGCGTTGCTGATGGTGCCGCTGAACTCCGCGACCGGCGACCTGGAGACCGGCGGCTACTACACCACGCAGGACGTGCCGTTCGTGCTGCTGTCGCGGGTGAGCGGGACGTTCCAGTTCGCCACCGGACGGCTCAAGGCGAAGGAGGCGTCGGTCCTGACCGGCTCGATCGGCCGGAACCAGTACCTGATCGTGCCCATCGACCCCGAGCACGCGGGCACCAGGGTGTCCGGCGGCCAGGTCCGGCTGACGGGGCCGCTGTCCGGGACGTTCAACGTCAAGAGCCGCAAGGTCGACGGCCGGGACCGCCTGGTCGCGGAGTAGGCGACCTCCCTGACCAGTACGCCTAAGGGCTCAGCCGGTGCAGGTCGCGCGGGAACAGGGTCGTCTGGCGGATGTTGGGGGCTCCGGTGAGCCGTGCCGTCCAGCGTTCCAGGCCGATGGCGAAGCCGCCGTGCGGGGGCATGCCGTGTTCGAAGGCTCGCAGGTAGCCGGCGTACGCGGCGGGGTCGTCGCCGCGCTCTCGCAGGGCCGCCAGGTAGTCGGCGTGACGGTGCAGGCGCTGGCCGCCCGTCACGAGTTCCAGGCCGCGGAAGAGCAGGTCGAAGCCGTTGGAGTAGCCGGTGCGCGCCGGGTCGGGGTGGGTGTAGAACGGGCGTTTCGCCATCGGGTAGCCGGTGACGAACAGGAACTCCGAGCCGTGCTCGCGCCAGGGCCCACTCCGACAGGCGCGCGCTCGTCCGCCGGTGACAGGTCGGTCGCGGGTCCCGCCCAGGAGTTCCTGGGCCTCGGTGAAGTGGATCTCGGGGATCGTCGCGGGCACCTCCGGCGGGGTCACGCCGAGGAGGTCGAGCGCCGGCGACGAACGTTCCGCGACAGCGGCGGTCATGCCCGCCAGGACCTCGCGCAGCATCGCCATCACGTCGTGGTGGTCCGCGACGAAGCCGAACTCGGCGTCCAGGCTGGTGTACTGCGCCAGGTGGCGGGCCGTGTCGTGGGGTTCGGCGCGGAAGACCGGCCCGACCTCGTAGACGCGCTCGAACACGCCGACCAGGGCCTGCTTGTAGAACTGCGGCGACTGGGCGAGGAACGCCCGGCGGCCGAAGTAGTCGACGCCGAAGACGTCCGCGCCCGACTCGGTGGCCGACTCGACGATCTTCGGCGTGTGCACCTCGGTGAACCCGTGGTGCGTCCAGCGCGGCGCGGAACCCGGCCACGCTGGCCGCCGAGATCTCGAACGGCGCCCTCAGCCGTGGATGGCGCAGGGCCACCGGCGCGGCGTCGAGGATCGTCGGCAGCGTCGCCGCGGGCACCGGCCGGTAGAGGTCGAAGGGCGGCGGCGCCGCCGAGGACAGCGGGGTGATCACGGGGTCGGTCAGCTCGGCGCCGCCCGGCGCCTGCGGGCTCGCGGTGACCGTGCCCTCGATCTCGACCACGGTCTCCTCGGTCAGCCCCGGCGAGGGCGAGGTCAGGACCGTCTGGGACAGGCCGGACCGGTCGCGTACGACGAGGAAGGTCACGGACTTGAGCTGCCGGCGGCGGTGCAGCCAGCCGGCGATTCTCACGCGCTCACCGATCCGCGAAGGCAGGTCGGCGGCGAGGACACGAGAGATCATCACACTCCTCATGGATTGTGCGATCCCTTGGGAGTGCGGGCGATAAGGGTGACTCGCGGTGCCACCGCACTTTCGCCGCCGCCGGCGGGCCGGCGGTGGCCTCGTTCGGCCCGGTGACGGGGGCGAACCGGCGGGGCATCGGGCCGGCCGCTGGACGCGGCCGTCGTTCCTCCCCGCACTCGGGAGGGTCTTCGCTCCGGGACGCGAGGCCGCCTTCTCAGCTTCCGGCGGCTCTCTGGCGCTCGCGCGATCCCGTGCTACTCGTCTCCGTCGACGCGTTGAACGGGATCGTACGCACGGCGGCACGGCCGGGTCGACCGGTTTTCCGCACCCCCTTACATAACAAGTAAACATTGGTCAGATCCCCATTTTATCGATCTAATCCGACATTTAGCATCACATGGAACACGGAGTGGGGGCGAAATGTCCGAATTAGCGAGAGGAATCGCCATGGCCTCATGGTCGGCACAGCGCAGGATCAGCGGCATCATCGCGGTGGCCGGTGCCGCCGCGTCACTCGCCGCCACCGCCGGTACAGCCCACGCGGACACCCGGCTCTCCACCACCGCGACGAGCCCGCACGACATTCACCACGCCGCTCCGAAGGCCGTACGTCCGGCCGACTCCCCCGATGAGGTCGTGACGTTCACCCAGACCGGCACCGGCGCGACCTTCACCTGCACCGTCACCCGGCCCATCGGCGACAACCCGAACCAGCCGCAGCAGATCGCCTGGCGGGCGGTCGTCTTCTGCGGCTTCCCCCTGCGCATGCAGGGCACCAGTTCGGTGTACGTCTGGGGCCAGCCCATCTCGTTCTATCCGGGCAGCTCATATGACAACACCGGCACCCAGAACGAGACCGTCGGCCGGGTCAACGCCTTCCAGGGCGAGTGGGGCATCAACAACAACGTCCTGCTGTTCGTCCCGGCGGGCTGGACGGCGGCGCCGCCGGCGGGCTGCTACAACCAGGCCGCCGACCAGATCCACTGCACCAACACGCTCGGCCCGTTCCCCGTCCTCTGAGAACGGCGGGCGGACGGCGCCGATGACGGCGCCGTCCGCCCGGGGATCAGCGCAGGGCCGAGACCAGCGACTTCGTGTCGCGGGTACCGAGCCGTACGAACAGCGGCAGGGTGCCCAGGTCGGCCGGGTAGGCCTTCAGGTCACCGTGGACGACCTTTCCGCGCGCCACGTCGTACCAGGCGCCCGGCGGCAGGTGGACGTCACGGCTCGTGCCCGCCGCCAGCAGCGGCGCGGCCAGCAGCGAGTCCCCGAGCAGCCACTCGTCGGTGACCGTGTACGCGGCCTGGTCCGACGGGTAGTCGAAGAACAGCGGCTGCATGATCGGCGCACCCGTCCTCAGCGTCGCCTGGACCTGCCGGAGGATGTACGGCGCCAGCCGCCGGTGGACGTCGAGCGCCTTCGTGTAGAGCTTCACCGTCTCCGGGTCGTAGTCGATCCACTTCTTGTGCACCGAGTCGTACACGCGGATCGGTGACGTCGAGGAGTACATGAGAGGCATCGCGGCGGCCGCCTCGGCCCACCGGACGAGGACCTCCTTGGCCGGCGGCGGGTCGCCGTCGGAGCCGCCGATCATGTCGGTCTCGACGAACGGGTAGCCGATCGTGGAGACGGCCATGTCCTGCTTGACCGCCGCCTGGAGGGAGTTCCAGCCGGTGCCCTTGTCGATCTCGCGGGTGACGAAGCCGTACTTCTGCGAGCCGGTCCAGTGGATGCGCACGCCGACGCCCTGCTGGTCGAACTGGTCGGTGAGCTGCGCGCCGAGCTTCACGTAGTCGTCCGCCCGGTGGCCCGCCGCGGGGGCGCACGTCTCGTCGAAGAAGCGGGTGTCGAACTTGAAGCCGTCCACGTCGTACTTGGTCTCCAGCGCGTGCAGTTGGCCCTCGTACCAGGCCTTCGCGTCGGGGTTGCCGAGGTCGACGATGCCGGCCTTGCCGTTCCACCACTCGACGGTGCACGGCTGCGACGGGTCGGTCTTGGACTTCAGCAGGTAGCCCTTGTCCTTGGCGACCTTGTAGTTGTCGGCGTCGAGGTTGATCCAGAGCGTCACCCAGAGGCCGAAGTTGTAGCCCATCTTGTGGATCTCGTCCGACATCGCGCCCGGGTCGGGGAACTTGTCGTTGAACGTGAAGTCGCCGTAGTGGCTCATCCAGCCGTCGTCGAGCGACATCGTGTGGCCGGGCACGCCGGCGGCGTGCAGTCGGCGCGCGTAGTCGAGGAAGCCCGGCTGGTCGACTGCCGTGTAGAACTGCGCCCAGGAGTTCCACAGCGCGGTCCTGTACTGGTCCGGCGTGGCGTCGCTCTTGGCCGGCTTGCCGGTGACGCCGATGTAGTCGTCGTAGACCGCGCGCGGCGTGCGCTCGACGAAGAACGTCGCGGCGAGGCTCGCGGAGCCGGTGACCTCCATGCCGGCGACGCCGGGGGTGGTGGCGCCGAGGGAGACGTTCATCAGGTCGCGGGTGTCGAACCAGATGCCGGCCGACGACTGGGTGAACCAGAACGGGTCGACCATCAGGTACGACGCCGGTCCGAACGCGTCGTCGGCGACCTTGCCGGAGTCGAGCGGCCACGGCTGGGCGGTGTACGGCGCGCCGTCGTCATTGGCGACCTCGCCGTGGCCGTACCAGTGCCCGGCGGAGGACATGTCGAAGCGCATGCCGGTGGAGGTCGCCTTGTCGACGGTGCTCTCCAGGCGGTAGCGGTCGGCGGACGGGGTGATCTTCACCTTCAGGGTGGCGGACTTGTCCGTGGTGGCGACCTTCAGGCCGAGCACGCCACCGGACCAGGTGACGCTCCGCACGTCCGTCGCGGTGGCCTTGCCGTTCGGGCCGGTGAAGTCGATGCCGCCGGTGGCCGTGGTGGCCAGGACCGTACGGCCGCCACGGGAGACGCCGATGCGGAACGGGCTCCTGCCGATGACGAGGCGGTAGGCGGGGGTGGTCAGTGTGATGGCGCGGGCGTCCTGGTGGAAGCCGGCGTGGGGAGCGGCCGTCGCGGAGCCGGTGCTACCGGCGACCGACGCGAAGGAGAGGCTCAGGGCTGCGAGGAGGAGCAGGAGTCGGCGGGTTGGCGGCACGATCACCTCGGGGTTGGGTCGGGAGCCGTCCCTTGGTCGCATCGGCCGGAAGGACTGCTCATTCATGCGCACTAGTGAGGGATATTGCGCACATTTGAGCGTTACGTCAAGATCTCCCCGGGCGGCTCGTGTCCGCTTTTCGCCCCGGAATGGCCCTTGACCTGGGGCGTCGGCAACCGCGAGGGTGAGACGATGAGCGGCAGCGGTGAGACGCGTGACGGGGTCGCCCTGACCAACCTCGACCAGCCGCTCTTCGCGGACTCCGGCGCGACCAAACGCGACCTGGTCGACTACCTCGACGCCGTGCGCGACCGGATCCTCCCGGTCCTGCGCGGCCGCCCGCTCTCGGTGATCAGAACCCTCCGCGGCCAGGCGCCGTTCATGCAGAAGAACGTCCCGAAGTACGCCCCGGACTGGGTCGCGACCGTACGCCTGTGGGCGGAGACGTCACGTCGCGAGGTGTCGTACGCCCTGTGCGACGACCGGAGGACCCTGCTGTGGTTCGCCAACCAGCGCGCCGTGGAGTACCACCCGACGCTGACCCTGGACGGCCGCCCGGCGTACCTCGTGATGGACCTCGACCCGCCGGCCGGTGAGACGTTCCCGCTGGCCGTGCGCGCCGCCGAGCTCGTCCACCAGGTGCTCGACGACGCGGGCATGGCGAGCACGGTGAAGACGAGCGGCGCGAAGGGCGTCCACGTGTTCGTCCCGCTGGCCACGGACGCGACCGCCGAGGACGTCGCCGCCGCCACCCGCGCGATCGGAGCCCGCGCCGAACGCCTCGACCCCGACCTCGCGACGACGGCGTTCATCCGCGAGGACCGCGAGGGCAAGGTCTTCCTGGACTCCACCCGAGCCGGCGGCGCGACGGTCGTCGCGACGTACAGCCCCCGGATCCGCCCGGGCGTACCGGTGTCGTTCCCGGTGCCGTGGGCGGACCTCGGCGAGGTCACCCCGTCCGACTTCACCCTGCGCACGGCGACGTCCCTGCTGGCCGGCTCCGACCCGTGGCGCGACCTGATGCCGGAGCCCCAGCACCTGGACGCGGGCCTGGTCGAGGAGGGCCACACGATCCCCATCGCCCGGGTCCAGGCCATGCACGAGGGCAAACGCCGCGCCCGAGCCCGCCGCGACCAGGCCTGACGGCGGGCGGCGGGCCGCGCTACTCCGTGACGCCCAGGTCGCGGGCGTCCTCGCTCATCTCGGCGGCGCCGCTGACGCCGGCGCTCTCCAGCTCGTGGGCGAGTTCCTCCAGCTCGGCGCCGCCCGCCATCTGCGCGGTCAGCTCACCCAGGGTGATCTCGTCCTTGGTGTAGTAGCCGATGCTGCGGCCACGCTTCAGGATCAGGAAGCGGTCGCCCACCGGGTACGCGTGGTGCGGATTGTGGGAGATGAAGATGACGCCCAGGCCGCGTTCGCGGGCGTTGGCGATGTAGCGGAGCACCACGCCGGCCTGCTTCACGCCGAGGGCGGCGGTCGGCTCGTCCAGGATCAGGACCTTCGCGCCGAAGTACACCGCCCGGGCGATCGCCACGCACTGGCGTTCGCCACCGGAGAGCGTGCCGATGGGCTGGTCGACGTCGCGCAGGTCGATGCCCATGTCGAGCAGCTCCTTCTTCGCCGTCGAGCGCATGAAGGCGATGTCGAGCCGTTTCAGCGGCCCCCATCCCACGCGCTTCTCCGAGCCCAGGAAGAAGTTGCGCCAGACCGGCATCAGCGGCACGACGGCGAGGTCCTGGTAGACGGTCGCGATGCCGTGTTCCAGGGCCTCACGCGGTGAACCGAAGGAGACCTCCTCGCCCTCCACGCGGAACACGCCCTCGTCGTGCTGGTGCAGGCCGGCGACGATCTTGATGAGGGTGGACTTGCCCGCGCCGTTGTCGCCCAGGACGCAGGTGATCTCGCTCTCGTGGACCTCCAGCGTGATGTCCCGCAGCGCGATCACGTTGCCGTACCGCTTCCCGACGCCGTCCAGCTCGATGAGCGCGCTCTCGCTCTTTCGCCCCTCGGTCATTTCCCTGCCTCCGCCCGGCGCCGTACGACCAGATTCACCACGGTGGCGGCCAGGAGCATCGCACCGAGGAAGAACTTGAACCAGTCGGGGTTCCACTCGGCGTACACGATGCCGTTGCTGGTCATGCCCCAGATGAAGGCCCCGATGGCGGCGCCGATCGCCGAGCCGTACCCGCCGGTCAGCAGGCAGCCGCCGACGACCGCGCAGATGATGTAGAAGAACTCGTTGCCGACGCCCTCACCGGACTGCACGGACTTGAAGTTGAAGAGGATGTGCATGCCGTAGAACCAGCGCGGTGAAGGACACGCCCATGAACAGCGCGATCTTCGTACGCGTGACCGGCACACCGACCGCGCGTGCGCTGGACGCCGAGCCGCCCGCGGCGAAGATCCAGTTGCCGGCGCGGGTGCGCAGCAGCAGCCAGGTCGCGATGGCCACGAACAGGATCCACCACAGCACGCTGATGTTGAGCTGCACCCCGCCGATCGTCCAGTTCGCCGCGAAGACCTTCCTGGCCTGGGCGAAGCCGTCCATGTCCTCGATCGAGGGCGTGGCGACGTTGTGGGTGATCAGCTTGGTGAAGCCGAGGTTCATGCCGGCGAGCATGAAGAACGTGCCGAGTGTGACGATGAAGCTCGGCAGGCCCGTCTTGACGTAGATCAGGCCGTTGAGGAAGCCGAGCGCCAGGGTGACCACCAGCGAGATCGCGACGCCGGCCCAGACGTTGAGCGTGAGCTGGTAGCTGAACATCGAGGCGATCAGCGCCGACGACGTCACCATGACCCCGGCGGACAGGTCGAACTCCCCGCCGATCATGAGCAGCGACACCGAGACGGCCATGATGCCCATCGACGCGCTGGAGTACAGCACCGTGGAGAACGACGAGGCGCGCAGGAACGCGTCCGCGACCACGGAGAAGAAGACGAACAGGACGATGGCGCCGACCAGGGCGCCGATCTCCGGACGGCCCAGCAGCTTGCGGAGCGGGGACCGGGCGGCGAGCCGCTCGTCGCCCGCGGGCGACGCCGGCCGCTCGATGGTCTGACTCACGAGGACTCCTTCGGGTGGCGCCGCGCCCCCGGAGAAGGGGCGCGGCGCACTGCTAGCGGGTACCCCGGTCGGCGTACGGGGCGACGGTGTCCGCGTTGGACTTGTCGACGATCGCGGGGCCGGTCAGGACCGGCTGGCCGCCGCCGATGATGTCGCCGTTGCGCTTGTACAGCCACAGCTCGTCGATGGCCTCGTAGCCCTGGAGGTAGGGCTGCTGGTCGACGGCGAACTGGATGCGGCCGTCCTTGATCGCGCTGACCAGGTCCTTGTTCATGTCGAACGTGGCGACCTTGGCCTTGCCGCCGCTGTCCTTGGCGGCGTCGGAGGCGGTGAGGGCGACCTGCGCGTTCAGCGCGAGGATGCCGTCGATGCCCTTGTCGGCCTGGAGCTTGGCGGTGACGGCGGACTTCACCTGCGGCATGTTCGCGCCCTGCACGAACAGGTTCTGCAGCTTGCCGGAGAAGGTCTTCTTCGCGCCGGCGCAGCGCTGTTCGAGGCCGACGTTGCCCTGCTCGTGGATCAGGCAGACGGCGTTCTTCACGCCGGCCTTGGTGAGCTGCTGCCCGGCGGCCTCGCCGGCGATGCTCTCGTCCTGGCCGAAGTGGGCGAGCGCGCCGTACTTGGCGGACACGTCGGCGCCGGAGTTGATCGTCACGACCGGGATCTTGGCCGCGACGGCCTTGGCGAGGACGGCCTTCATGGCGTCCGGCTTGGCCAGCGTCACGACGATGCCGTCGACGTGCTGGTCGATGTAGTTCTGCACGAGCTGGGCCTGCTTGCCGCCGTCCGGGTCGGCGGCGTACAGGAACTGGACGTTGTCCTTGGTGGACGCCGACTGGGCGCCCTTCTGCACGATGTCCCAGAAGGCGTCGCCCTGGGCGGAGTGCGTGACCATGGCGATCTTGATCCGGGGGCCGCCGCCGCTCAGCTCCTTGTTCTGCTTGTCATCGGCCTTCTTCCCGCCCGAGCTGCTGCACGCGCTCAGTGCCAGCAGCCCTGCCAGGGCCGTGGCGATCAACCGTCGCTTCATCAGTGGTCGTCTCCTCTCGGTGGCACGCTTACCGGGGCCGCCTGCGCCACGGAGGATTCGCAGGCGAGTGCGATCTCCAGGGCGTGCAGTCCGGCCGCGGGTGGCGTGAGGTTATCGGCTTCGCCGCGGACCAATCCGGCGAAATGCACCATCTCTGCCCGGTACGCCCCCGCGAACCGTCCCATGAACCCGTCATGTCTCCCATCGGGGCCCGAAATACCGGGTTCCGTGGAGACGACGGGGGTCAAACCGTCGACACCGGTCGCCAGCGTGGCGTCCGCGCCGAACACCTCCAGGCGGCAGTCGTAGCCCTGGCCGTTGCGCCGCGCGCCGGTCACCACGCCCAGCGCGCCCCCCTCGAACCGCAGGGTCGCGGTGGCCGTGTCGGCATCGCCGCATGCAGCATAAACGTCATCTACCAGCACAGATCCGGCAGCGTACACCTCGGTGACCCGCTCCCCCACGACCCACGCCACCGCGTCGAAGTCGTGGATCAGCAGGTCGCGCCAGACACCGCCCGACGTCGGGACGAACGCCGGGTCCGGCGGCAGCCGGTCGTGGCTCGCCGACCGCACGACCTGCACCCGCCCGGCCTCCCCGGCCGCCACCCGGCGGCGCAGTTCCGTGTACGCGGGGTCGTAGCGGCGCTGGAAACCCACCATGACCGGCACGTCACAGGCCCGCAGCTCCCCGATCAGGCTGCGCAGCCGGTCCGGGTCCATGGTCAGCGGCTTCTCGCACAGGACCGGCACCCCCGCGCGTACGGCCGCGAGCGTCAGGTCGGCGTGGGCGGCCGTCGGCGCCGCGATCACGACCCCGTCGGCGGCGGCGAGCAGCTCCTCCACGCTTCCGCAGACGCGCACCCCGGCGAGCGCCTCCGCCCGGCCGGGCGCGGCGTCGTACACGAGGACCTCGCCGGCGACCTCGGCGGCGTTCCGCGCGTGCATGGTCCCGATCCGGCCCAGCCCCAGCACACCGATGCGCACGGTTCAGCCCGCCGTACGGGAATGCCGGTCACAGCTCATGGGGGGTGCTTTCTCTCGTGAGGTCTACAGGTAGGGGCGCTGCGCCTGCTTGTCCTTGTCGTAGCGGGCGCGCGCCTCGCGTACGGTGCCGAGCCCGGACACCTCGGCGACCGGGACGTCCCACCAGGCCTCGCCGTCGGGCGACGGCCGCAGCGGGTCGGTCTCGACGTGCACGACCGTCGTACGGTCCGCCGCACGCGCGCGCAGGAGGGCCTCGCGGAACTCCACGGCCGTACGCGCGGAGATCACGTCGGCGCCGAGGCTCGCGGCGTTGGCGGCCAGGTCGACCGGGAGCACGCCGCCGTCCAGGCCCGTGCCGGTCCGGTAGCGGTAGCGGGTGCCGAACCGCTGCGCGCCGACCGACTCCGACAGCGCGCCGATCGAGGCGAAGCCGTGGTTCTGCACGAGGACGACGATCAGCTTCACGCCCTCCTGCACGGCCGTGACCAGCTCACTGGACATCATCAGGTACGAGCCGTCGCCGACCATGACGAAGACCTCGCGGCCAGGATCGCCGGAGTCCAGGACGGCCATCTTCGCGCCCAGGCCGCCGGCGATCTCATAGCCCATGCAGGAGTAGCCGTACTCGACGTGGTAGGCCTTCGGGTCGCGCGGGCGCCACAGTTTGTGCAGGTCGCCGGGCATGGACCCGGCCGCGCACACGACCATGTCGCGCGGCTCGGCGACGTCACCGACGATGCCGATGACCTCCGTCTGGGCCGGAACGCCCTCGTCCGACGGGGCGAAGGCGCGGTCGACGGCGGCGTTCCACCCGGCGGTGAGGCGGGCGGTCTCGCCGCGGTACGCGTCCGGCACCGACCAGTCCGCCAGCGCGCCGCGCAGCGCGGACAGGCCCGCACGCGCGTCGGCGACCAGCGAGACGCCGGAGTGCTTGGCCGCGTCGAAGGCCGCGACGTTGAGGTTCACGAAGGCGGCCTGGCCGAACAGGCTGCGCGAGGCGGTGGTGAAGTCGCTGTAGCGGGTGCCGATCCCGAGCACGACGTCGGCCTCGCGTGCCAGGGCGTTCGCCGCGGTCGTGCCGGTGGCGCCGATCGCGCCGGCCGAGCACGGGTGGTCCCACGGCAGCGAGCCCTTGCCCGCCTGGGTCTCGGCGACCGGGATCCCCGTCGCCTCGGCCAGCGCGCGCAGTTCCTCGGTGGCACGGGAGTAGATCACTCCGCCGCCCGCCACGATCAGCGGCCGTTCGGCGCCGCGGAGCAGCTCGACGGCGCGGTCGAGGGCCGCGGGCTCGGGCACCGGGCGCGGGATGTGCCACACCCGCTTGGCGAACAGCTCGTCCGGCCAGTCGTGCGCCTCGGCCTGGACGTCCTGCGGCAGGGCCAGGGTCACCGCGCCGGTCTCGGCCGGGTCGGTGAGCACCCGCATGGCCGCCAGCAGCGCGGACGGAAGCTGCTCCGGCCGGTTGATCCGGTCCCAGAACCGCGACACGGGCCTGAACGCGTCGTTGACCGACACGTCGTAGGAGCGCGGGTCCTCCAGCTCCTGCAGCACCGGGTTGGCGACCCGGGTGGCGAACACGTCGCCGGGCAGCAGCAGCACCGGGATCCGGTTGATCGTGGCGAGCGCGGCGCCGGTGACCATGTTGGTCGCGCCCGGCCCGATCGAGGTCGTGCACGCGAACGCCCGCAGCCGGTCGTGCGTCCGCGCGTACCCGACGGCGGCGTGCACCATGGCCTGTTCGTTCCGCGCCTGGTGGTAACGGAGTTCGTCACCGAACTCCAGGAGCGCCTCGCCGATGCCCGCGACGTTGCCGTGGCCGAAGATGCCGAAGCACCCGGCGAAGAACCGCTGTTCGACGCCGTCGCGCTCCGACCACTGGTTCGCGAGGAAACGGACGACCGCCTGTCCGGTGGTGAGCCTCATGACCGCTCCGCTGCCGAGGTGAGGGGAAGGCGCGGGTCGGCGTCCTGGGCGTCCCAGGTGCCCCGGATCCACGCGTGGGCGGGGTCGTCGCAGATCAGCCACTGCCGCTCCGGCGACGGGCCCGCCATGACGTTGAGGTAGTACAGGTCGTAGCCGGGGACGGCCATCGACGGGCCGTGCCAGCCGTGCGGGATCAGCACGGCGTCGCCGCTGCGCACCTCTTCGAGCACCTCGATCGGCCGCTCGTCGGTGCCGTACACGCGCTGGTAGGCCATGCCGCCGCCGGCCACCTCGTAGTAGTAGATCTCCTCCAGGCGGCACTCGCCCGGCCGCTCCTCGTCGTGCTTGTGCGGCGGGTAGGACGACCAGCAGCCGCCCGGCGTGATCACCTCGCACGCGATCAGCTTGTCCGCGTGCGGGAACGCCTCGGGCGTGCAGAAGTTGTTGACCTGGCGGCTCGCGATGCCGGCGCCCCGCACCTCGACGGGGACGTCCTCGGCCGGGCCGTACCTCGGGGTCAGCCGGGCCTCGCAGCGCGCCGCGGGCAGCGCGAACCGGCCGTTCCCGCTGATCCGCACGGCCGCGTCGCGCGGGACGTACGCGAAGTCGGTGACGCGGGAGAAGACGTCCTTGCGGCCGGTCAGCTCGAACGTCTCGCCGTCGCAGCTCACCGTGCCGGAACCGTTCAACGGCAGTACGAGCATCTCCTCGGCGCCGGTCTCGAACCCGGCCTCGCCGTCCACCTCGATGACGCGCAGCGACGAGTAGGTCCAGCCCGCGGTCTCGGGCGTCACGACGAGGTCGTACGTGCCGTCGGCCGTGCTGCCCTTCGGTACGTAGTAGCGGTCCTCGCTGTTCATGGCATGACCTCCAGCGCGGCGTCGACGGCCGCCGCGACGTCGTCTCCGGGCGGGTAGAGCAGCGTGCGCCCCACGACCAGCCCCATCACGGTCGGCAGCGTGAGCGCCTTCTGCCACCCCGCCAGCGTGGCGTCCTGGTCGGCCGCGACCTCGCCGCCGAGCAGCAGCGCGGGCAGCGTGGAGGCGGCCATCACCCGTTCCATGTCCTCCACGACGGGGACCTTCAGCCAGGTGTACGCGGACGTGGCGCCGAGCCCGGAGGCGATCGAGACGGCCCGCGTCATCGCGTCGGCGGTCAGAACGTTGCGCACCCGCCCGCCCTCGCGCCGGGAGACGAACGGCTCGACCATCGCCATCAGCCCCTTGCCGGCCAGCGCGGTCACGGCGTTCGCGCAGGCCTCCAGGGTGCGTACGGTCGCGGGGTCCTCGTCGTCGATGCGCAGCAGCATCTTGCCGCCGTCCAGGCCCTGCCCGGCGATGGCGTCCGCGTCGTAGGCGGTGAACCGGTCGTCGATCTCGAACGCGGTGCCGGCGAGGCCGCCGCGGTTCATCGAGCCGATGACGACCTTGTCGTCCAGCACGCCGAGCAGCAGGAGGTCCTCGATGACGTCGGGCGTGCCGAGCACGCCGTCGACGCCGGGGCGTTCGAGCGCGACGCACAGGCGGTGCAGCATGTCGGCGCGGTCGGCCATCGCGAAGGGACGGTCGCCGCTGGCCAGCGCGCCGCGCGCCGGGTGGTCCGCCGCGATGATCATCAGTCGGCCGGCCTTGCCGAGCGGCGACCGCCGCCGTCTGCGCCGCGCCGCCGCCTCGGCCACCCCCTGCGGGTGGCGGGCGCGGATCTCGGTCAGCGATGCGATGGTCTCGGTGATGCTCTCCGTCACGGCTCCCCCACGTCGGATGCTCCGGACAGGACCGCGTCGACCTCTCCGGTGGTGGGCATCGCCTCGGAGCAGGCCAGGCGCGAGGCGACGATGGCGCCCGCGACGTTGGCGAACCTCACGATGCGGCCGGCGTCCCAGCCGGCCAGCAGTCCGTGGCACAGGGCGCCGCCGAACGCGTCGCCGGCGCCCAGGCCGTTGACGACGTCGACCGGCACCGGGGGCACCTCCACGACGCCGTCGTCGTCCATCGCCAGCACGCCCTTGGGTCCCTGCTTGACGATCGCGAGGCGTACGCCGCGCTCCCGCAGGGCCTCGGCGGCGCGGCGCGGTTCGTCCTCACCGACCGCGACCGCGCACTCCTCCTGGTTGCCGACGGCGACCGTGACGTGGCCGAGGGCCTCGCCGACCCAGTGCCGCGCGTCCTCCGGCGCCGGCCAGAACATCGGCCGGTAGTCCAGGTCGAGCACGGTCGTGCCGCCGTGCGCCTCCAGCGCGGTCAGCGTGGCCGTACGGCTCGGCTCGTCCGACAGGCCGGTGACCGTCGCCCAGAAGACCTCCGCGTCGCGGATGGCGTCGAGGTCGAGCTCGCCGGCTCGTATCTCCATGTCGGGTGCTTTCGGATATCGGTAGAAGTACAGGGGAAAATCGTCCGGGGGAAAGATCTCACAGAATGCCAGCGGTGTCGGCAGTCCCGGCACGGCCGTGACGAAACGGTCGTCGACGCCGTACCCGGCCAGGGCCTTGTGGATGAAGCGCCCGAACGGGTCCTCGCCGGTGCGGGTGACCACCGCCGTACGCCGGCCGTGGCGCGCGGCGGCGACCGCGACGTTCGTGGGGCTGCCGCCGAGGTACTTGCCGAAGCTCTCGACGTCCTCCAGCGCGACGCCGACCTGCAGCGGGTAGACGTCGACGCTGACCCGCCCCATCGTGATCAGTTCGAACGGGTCGCTCATATCGACTCCAGGAAGGCCAGGCTCGCCCGCACGTCGGCCACGGGCCCCGCGCCGGGCGCGGGTTCGGCGGCCAGGATGGTGTCCTGCTCCAGGACGTACCAGCCCGTGTAGCCGGCGGCCTCCAGGGCCGCGACGATGCCCGCGACGTCGACGTCTCCGCCGCCGAGCGGACGGTAGACACCGGCGCGGACCGCCTCGGTGTAGGTCAGCTCGCCGGCGCGTACGCGGCCGGCGAGCGCCGCGTCGACGTCTTTGAGGTGGACGTGCGCGACGCGGCCCGCGGCGGCGCGCGCGAGGTCGAGCGGGTCGGTGCCGCCGATGAGCAGGTGGCCCGTGTCGAGGCACAGCGGGACGGCCGAGCCGTTCAGCACCCGGTCGACCTCCTCGGGCCCCTCGACGACGGTGCCGACGTGCGGGTGCAGGGTCGTGACGCGCCCGGTGGCGGCGACGTGCGCGGCGATACGGTCGAGGTTGGCGACGAGCGTCGCCCAGTCGTCCTCCGACAGCTCCGGACGGCCGTCGTAGCCGTCGCGGCCGGTGGCGGCGGCGAGCACGAGGGTGCCGGCGTCGCCGAACCCGTCGAGGGCGCGGTCCACCTCGGGCAGCGGGTCGCGCCCCGCGTCGTGCAGGACGACGGGGACGAAGCCGCCCACCGCGCCCAGGTTGTGCGACTTCAGCAGCGTGGACCGCTCGCCGGGGTCGGCGGGCAGGAACCCGTCCGGGCCGAACTCGGTCGCCGCCAGGCCTGCCTCGCGCATCTCGGCGAGCACGCGGTCCGGGGCCATCTGGTGCCCCCAGCCCGGCACCTCGCACACCCCCCAGGAGATCGGGGCTCCCGCGATCCTCACCGGCGTACCTCCTCGATCGTGACGGCGCGCCCCTCCCGGCGCGAACGCTCACAGGCCTCGGCGACGTAGAACGCCTCCAGGGCCTCCTCCGGCGGGCACGGGCTGTCCGCGTCGCCGCGGACGACCCGCAGGAACGCCGCCAGCTCCGCGACGTACGCCGGGCCGAACCGGTCGAGGAACCCCGTGTAGGCGACACGGCCCGCGCCGGGATCGCCGTCGGCCGCCTCGATGGGGGTGTGCTCGTCGAGCCCGGCCACGACGCTCGCCTTGGAGCCGAGCGCCTCGATCCGCACGTCGTAGCCCGCGGCGTTGTAACGGCTCTCGGAGATGATCGCGATCGTGCCGTCGTCGAGCGTGAGCAGGGCCGCGCCGGTGTCGACGTCGTCGTTGTCGGCGAAGTAGTCCTCGCCCTTGTTCGCGCCGGTCGCCATGACCTGGACGACCTCACGGCCGGTCACGAACCGTACGCCGTCGATGTCGTGCACGGCGCAGTCGCGGAAGATCCCGCCCGACACCGGAATGTAGCCGGGAGGCGGCGGCGCGGGGTCCAGCGTGCAGGAGCGCACGGTGTGCAGCCAGCCGAGCCGCCCGGCCGCGACCGCGTCGCGGACCGCCATGTGACCTGCGTCGAAGCGGCGCTGGAAGCCCATCTGGACCGGGATTCCGGCCTCTCGGACGGCCTTGATCACCTGGAGCGTTCCAACGATATCCGGCGCAACGGGCTTCTCACAGAATGTCGGGATACCGGCCGCCGTCGCGCGCGTCACCAGCCCGGCGTGCGCGTCCGTCGCGGCGGCGACGACCAGGCCGTCCAGGCCGGCGGTGAACAGGTCGCCCACCGTCTCCACCGTCTGCGCGCCGTACTTCCCGGCGAGCTGGCACGCCCTGTCCGCGTCGACATCACCGATCACGACGGACTCGACGTCCGGCAGCGATTGAAGGGTTTCAGCGTGCCGGGCCCCGATCCGCCCGGCTCCGGCGAGCCCGATCCTCATGCGGTCCTCCCGAGAGCGACCTTGTGTCAGCTGCGTTACGAGCGGGTTAACCCTGGTCCCACGAGTCTGCGTGGCAGCTTCCTCGGCTGTCAATGATTTGTCATGACATTAAGAGGTAATACCTAAGTTAAGTAGCATCGCTAAGATCGCCCACTGGATGACCTTGGGGGCCATGGTGCACAGACCGGCAGTGGCCGTCGACCGGAGCAGCCCCGTGCCGCTCTATTACCAGCTCGCCGGGCAGCTCGAAGCCGCGATCCTCGCGGGAGAGCTGTCCCCGGGCACCCGGCTGGAGAACGAGGTGCAACTCGCCGACCGGTGCGGCCTCTCCCGGCCGACCGTACGCCAGGCGATCCAGCACCTCGTCGACAAGGGCCTGCTCGTACGCAAGCGCGGCGTGGGCACCCAGGTCGTCCAGGCACAGGTGACCCGCAAAATCGAACTCACCAGCCTCTACGACGACCTCGCCGCCGCGCACCGCTCACCGAGGACGCAGGTGCTCGACCTGACGACGGTGCCGGCCACCGACCAGGTCGCCAAGGACCTCGGCCTGCCCGCGGGAGCGCCTGTGGTGCGCCTGCGCCGCCTCCGCCTCACCGCGGCCGAACCCTTGGCGATCATGACCAACCACCTGCCCGCCGACATCGTCGACCTGACGGCCTCGGGCCTGGAGGAACGCGGCCTGTACGAGACACTGCGGACGGCGGGCGTGAACCTCCGCATCGCCAACCAGACCATCGGCGCCCGCGGCGCCACCGCCGCGGAGGCCACCCTCCTGGACGAACGCCGCGGCGCGCCCCTGCTGACGATGACCCGGACGGCGTTCGACGACAAGGGCCGCGCCGTCGAGTACGGCACCCACGTCTACCGCGCCGACCGCTACTCCTTCACCCTCACCCTCGTCGAACGCTGACACGAGCCTCAGGCGTGGCCCCCGCTGGAGTCCGCCGCCGAGCGATCCGAAGAGGTCGCGGGCCCAGCGGACCGGGGCGTTCAGCCAGTGCGCGAACCGCTCCGGCGTGGCGGGCCCGTACGCGTACAGGTAGCTCTTCACCACATGGGCGAGGGCGGCCGTCGTGGCGGCGGGCTCGAACCCGGGCGGCAACCGGGCCGGCGCGGTGTAGGTGACCTTTCGGCCCCGCGCGGCCCGAAGGTCTTGACCAGGCTCTGCTCGGTCCACAGCGCCGTACGGACGTCGTCGCGCGTCGCGCCCGCGGGGATTCAGGCCTGTTTCTGGCCTCTGTCAGGCCTCGATGAGGATGCCCATGGCGCTCGCCAGGCTCTGGGCGAGGCTCTGCAGGTCGTCGCTGCGGACGACCGAGCCTCGCAGGCTCTCCGCGCCGCCGATGCCGTACAGGTCGCACTGTTCGAAGCGCGCGCCGGACATCTTGGCGCCGGAGAACTGGGCGGCGGTGAGGCGGCACTGTTCGAAGCGGACGCCGCGCAGGTCGGCCTCCTGGAAGTTCGCCTCGGCGAGGTTGCAGTCGCGGAAGACGACGTCCTTGAAGCGGCCGAAGCGGAAGCCGGCGAGGTCGGCGCGGCACGACTGGAACAGCACGTCGCGGAAGCCGCAGCCGGTCCACATCGCGCCGGTCAGCCGGCACGTCGTCACCTGGGCGTTCGCGAGGGTCGTGTCGCGGGCGCGCAGGTTCGACAGGTCGCAGCGTTCGAACGCGACGTGGGTGAGGTCGACGCGCCTCAGCTCGGCGGCGGACAGGCGCGCGTCGGTGAAGCGGCAGCGGTCGAACTCGGCGGCGTCGACGGTGCGGGCCGTGAGGTCGGAGCCCGCGTACTCCAGCGACCGGTGGACGCCGTCGTCGTCGAGCGTACGGCCGGGGGCCAGCACGGGCGGGAGCTTGGGTGCGGCAGGTTCTCTCCGGGCCGATTCTCTCCGGGCCGAGCCGGTGGTGCGCGACGTCACCGCGCCACCGTACGCGGTCGAGGCCGCCGGGGGCGCGTCCCCCGGCGGCCACGGGCGCTCAGGCTGCCACGGGAGTGAAGTCGCGCGCGGCGACGAACTCCGGGCGGCGTGACGGTGCGGAGAAGGGCTCGCCGCAGGTGTTGTCGACGCTGTTGAAGACGATGAAGACGTTCGATCGGGGGAAGGGCGTGATGTTGCCGTTCGACCCGTGCATGCAGTTGCAGTCGAACATCGTCGCGGAGCCCGCCGGGCCGGTGAACAGGTCGATGCCGTGCTTGTTCGCCAGGATCGAGAGGCTGTCGGGATCGGGGGTGCCGATCTCCTGGCCGCGCAGGGACTCCTTGTAGTGGTCGTCCGGTGTCTCGCCGACGCAGGCCACGAAGGTCTTGTGCGACCCCGGCATGATCATGAGGCCGCCGTTGTGGGTGAAGTTCTCCGTCAGCGCGATGGAGATGCTCACCGCGCGCATGCGCGGCATGCCGTCCTCGGCGTGCCAGGTCTCGAAGTCCGAGTGCCAGTAGAAGTCCTTGCCCGTGAAGCCGGGCTTGTAGTTGACCCGGCTCTGGTGCACGTACACGTCGGAGCCGAGGATCTGGCGCGCCCGGCCGACCACGCGCGGGTCGGCCGCCAGCTCGGCGAACACCTCACTGGTCTTGTGGACCTCGAAGATCGACCGGACCTCGTCCGACCCGCGCTCGGTCACCGTACGGTCGTCGGCGAGGATCGCCGCGTCCTGGGACATACGGCGCAGCTCGCCCCGGTAGCGCTCGACCTCGTCGGGCCCGATCAGCTCGTCGACGGACAGGAACCCGTTCTCCTCGAACGAGGTCAGGGTGCCGTCGTCGAGCGGGCCGTCGTCCGGACGCCCGTACACGACGGGGTCGGTGCGGTAGAGCAGGGCCGGTTCGTTCGCCACCCGGGTCGGGTACGCGTCGGCGGGGCTGGGGCAGGGTTGCTCGATCATGCTGAGGCCTCCTCCTCGATCAGGGGGTAGACGCCGTTCTCATCGTGGACCTCCCTGCCGGTGCAGGGCGGGTTGAAGACGCAGACGGTGCGTACGTCGGTGTGCGCGCGCAGGGTGTGGTGCTCGTGACCGTTGAGGAGGTACATGGTCCCGGGCTCGATGCGGTGCTTCTCGCCGGTGTCCTCATCGGTCAGCTCGCCCTCCCCCTCGACGCAGAAGACGGCTTCGATGTGGTTCGCGTACCACATGTGGGTCTCCGTGCCCGCGTACAGCACGGTCTCGTGCAGCGAGAAGCCGACCTTCTCTCCGGCGAGCACCAGGCGGCGGCTGCGCCAGGTCGGCGCCTCCACGTCGCGGTCGGTGCCGGTGATCTCGTCGAGCGAACGGACGATCATGGTGGTCTCCCTTCAGGAAAGGACGGCGTCGGTGGACGCCGCGAGGATGCCGAGGCCCTCGTCGAGCTCGTCGGGGGTCGTGGTGAGCGGCGGCAGCAGCTTCACGACCTCACTTTCCGGCCCGGAGGTCTCCATGAGCAGGCGGCGGTCGAAGGCGGCGGCGCACACGGCGGACGCGTGCGCGGGGTCGGCGAAGGCGATGCCGCGTGCCAGGCCGCGCCCGCGTACGCCGGTCACGGCCTCGGGGTGCCGCTCGGCGACGTCTTCGAGGGCCGACTGCACCTGCTCGCCCTTGGCGACGGTCTGCTTCTCCATGCCCACGCCGCCCTCGCCCTCCCAGAACTCCAGGGCGGCGGTCGCGGTGACGAATGCCGGGTTCAGGCCGCGGAAGGTGCCGTTGTGCTCGCCCGGGTCCCACACGTCCAGCTCGCGCTTGAACAGGGTGACCGCGAACGGCAGGCCGTACCCGCTGAGGGACTTGGAGAGGCAGACGATGTCCGGGACGATGCCCGCCTCCTCGAAGCTGAAGAACGGTCCCGTACGGCCGCAGCCCATCTGGATGTCGTCGACGATGAGCAGGATCCCGTGCCGCTCGCAGAGCTCGGCGAGGCCGCGGAGCCATTCGGGGCCGGCCACGTTGAGGCCGCCCTCACCCTGGACGGTCTCCACGATGACGGCGGCGGGCTTGTCCAGCCCGCTGCCGCCGTCCTCCAGCATCGTCTCGAACAGCAGGAAGTCCGGCGTGCGGCCGTCGAGGTAGTTGTCGAACGGCATGGGCACGGTGTGGTTCAGCGTCATGCCCGCGCCGCCGCGCTTGACGGCGTTGCCGGTCACGGCCAGCGAGCCGAGCGACATGCCGTGGAACGCGTTGGTGAAGCTGACGACGGTCTCACGGCCGGTGTACTTACGGGCCAGCTTCAGCGCCGCCTCGACCGCCGTGGTGCCGGCCGGGCCGGGGAACTGCACCTTGTAGTCGAGCCCGCGCGGCGAGAGGAGCGTCTCGTTCAGCGTTTCCAGGAAGGAGCGCTTGGCTTCGGTGAACATGTCGAGGCTGTGCACGATGCCGTCGCCCGCCAGATAGGCGAGGAGTTTCTCTTTCAGCACCGGATGGTTGTGGCCGTAATTGAGCGTTCCGGCGCCGGCGAAGAAGTCGAGAAAGGTCTTTCCCTGTTCGTCGGTGACACGACTGCCGCCGGCCGTACGGAACACCGTCGGCCAGCCCCGGCAGTAGCTGCGTACCTCTGATTCGAGTGACTCGAACACGTCCATGCGTTTCTCACCTGTCCGTCGTTGGGGGGCGGTCGTCGAGCGGTCCGATGCGATAAAGGACCTCCTGGTCGTGGTCGCCGGGGAAGAGCTCCGCCGCCAGCAGGGGCGTGCGTTCGAGCGCGGCCCCGCGGTCTCGCGCGAAGGAGGAGAACAGCCGGTCCGACGCGGTGTTGCCCGGGGTGACCGTGGCCTCGACGTACCGGAAGCCCCGGTCGGCGAGGTGGTCGAGCATGCGGCGGGCCAGACGCCGCCCGCGCCATTCCGCGTCGACCGCGACCTGCCAGACGAACAGCGTCTCCGGCTCGGCCGGCCGGGCGAATCCGGTGACGTATCCGCAGACTCCGGCGCCGGCCCGCGCGACGACCGAGGTGGCCGCGAAGTCGCGGCACCACAACACATAGGCGTACGCGGAATTGAGGTCCAGGGTCGTCGAGTCGCGGGCGATCCGCCACATGTCCCGGCCGTCTTCGAGCTGCGGTCGATCGAATCGGGCGTCCGTGGTCATGGGTTACGAACTTAGCGAACCCGTAACCTGGCCCAGAAAATCTCTTCGGCGGCGATGTTTGGGCACCGGAAGCGGGGGCAGGGATGAACGCTTTTTCGTTTCGGGCGTTTCGCGGGGCGCTCGGCACGCCGCCGGAACGGCGATCGGCCAGCGGATACCGGGCCTCGCGCGGGGGGCGGTCCACCGGCGCCCTCATCCCCCCGTCATCGCGGTCATGCCCGCCTGGCCGCGCGAGGGCGCACATTATGTTTGAGATCTACCTCACGCACTTTGTTGCGAACAGGTAACGGAATCGGTGCGTCCGGGCCGCCGATGACGTCCGGCGGCCGGGCGCTAGTTTGAGGGACATGCTGGTTCTGGTCACCGGAGGGTCCGGATTCATCGGCTCCCACACGGTGAAGGCGCTCCTGGCCCATGGGCACCGGCCCCGGCTGCTCGTCCGCGACCCGGCACGCGCGCGCGGCGTCCTCGGTGCGATCGGCTGCCCTCCTGAGGCGCTGGACCTGCGCGCCGGCGATGTGCTCGACGCCCCTTCCGTGGCACGCGCGCTCGACGGCTGCGACGCGGCGATCCACGCCGCCGCCGCGCTCGGCGTGACCGACACCCGTACGGACCTGGGCGAGGTGAACGTCACCGGCACCCGAAACGTCGTCGGCGAGGCCGTCGCACGCGGCCTGGACCCGGTGATCCACCTGTCCACGGTCGCGGTGTTCGTGCCGCCCGCCGGCCCGGTGATCCGCACGGACGACCCGCTCGCCCGGCCGCGTACGGACTACGGGCGGTCCAAGGTCGAGGCCGAACGCTACGCGCGCGGCCTGCAAGACGCCGGCGCGCCCGTCACGATCGTCTACCCCGGCGGCGTCGTCGGGCCCTCGCAGCCGCGCCTCGACGCGATGATGGAAGGCCTGGCCGCGGGGCTGAGGACGCTGTGGCCGGTCACGCGCGGCGGCGTCTCGCTGATCGACGTACGTGACCTCGGCGAGGCCCTCGCCCGCGCGCTCGTTCCCGGCCAGGGCGCGCGGCGGCTCTCGCTCGGCGGCCACTACCTGAGCTGGGCGGACCTCCTCGACCTGTGCGACACGCTGACCGGCGTACGCAGCCGCCGGGTGCCCGTCCCCGGCGGGCTCATGATCGCACTCGGCTCGCTGCTGGACGCCGCGAAACGCGTGCGCTCGTTCGGCTACCCGTTGACGCACGACGCCGCGGAGATCATGGTGACGCTCGTGCCCTCCGACGACGCGGCGAGCCTGGACGCGCTCGGCATGACGCTCCGCCCGGTCGAGGAGAGCGTCGCCGACGCGCTGCGCTGGCTCGCCGACGCCGGCCACCTGCCTCGTACCCGAGCCGGCCGCCTGGCCGGCCACCTGACAAGGAGCCCATGATGCCCAGCAGGACGTTGCAGGCCACGCTCGGCCCGGCCGTACGGCGCATGGCCGGTTCGGCGTGGTTCTCGAAGGTGGCGCCGTCGGTCATCCCGCCGCTGGACCGCCTCCTGCACCGGGTCACCGGCGGCCGGGTGCTCACCAGCCAGGCTCTGGTGCCCAGCATCGTGCTGACCACCACCGGGCGTAAGAGCGGCCAGGCCCGCAAGGTGCCGCTCGCCTGCATGCCCGAGCCCGGCGGGTCGTACGTCGTGGTCGGCAGCAACTTCGGCCGCGAGCACCACCCCGCGTGGACCGGCAACCTGCTCGCCGACCCCGCCGCGGAGGTCGGCGACGGCGGGCGCGTGATCCCGGTGACCGCGCGGCTCCTGGAGGGCGACGAGCGCGCCGAGGTCTGGCCGCGCCTGCTGAAGGTCTGGCCCGTGTACGCCCGCTATGTGGAGCGGTCGGGCCGTGACCTGCGGATCTTCCGTCTGACGCCGAAGGAGGGGCCGTCGTGAGACGGCCCCTCCTTCGGTCGGTCAGGCGGCGACGCTGCTGCTGGTGACCGCCGGCTCCAGCGCCACGTCCAGCACCTCGCGTACGTCGCCGGCCGTGTGCACGGTCAGCTGCTCCAGCACCTCGGCCGGCACGTCGTCCAGGTCCGGCTCGTTGCGCTTGGGGATCACGACGGTCGTCATCCCGGCCCGGTGGGCGGCGAGCAGCTTCTGCTTCACACCGCCGATGGGCAGCACGCGCCCGGTCAGCGACACCTCACCGGTCATCGCCACGTCCGCGCGTACGAGCCGCCCGGACAGCAGCGACGCGAGCGCGGTCGTCATCGTGACGCCGGCGCTCGGCCCGTCCTTCGGGACCGCGCCGGCGGGCACGTGGATGTGCACGCCGCGGTCCTTCAGGTCACCGACCGGCAGCTCCAGCTCCGCCCCGCGCGAGCGCAGGTACGACAGGGCGATCCGCGCCGACTCCTTCATGACGTCACCGAGCTGGCCGGTCAGGGTCAGGCCCGTTTCGCCGGTCTCCTCGTCGGCCAGTGACGCCTCCACGTACAGGACGTCGCCGCCCGCACCGGTGACCGCGAGCCCGGTCGCGACGCCCGGGACCCCCGTACGCCGGTCGGACTCCTCCAGCGAGGTCTCCGGTGTGAAGCGCGGGCGCCCGAGGTACCCGCGCAGGTCGCCCTCGCCGACCGTGACCGGCAGGGTCGCGTCGTCGAGCGCGACACGGGCCGCGACCTTGCGAAGGACGCGCGCGATCGAGCGTTCGAGGCTGCGTACGCCCGCCTCGTGGGTGTACTCCCCCGCGAGCAGCCGCAGCGCGTCGTCGCCGACCGTCACCTCCTCCGCCGTCAGGCCCGCCTTGTCGAGCTGGCGCGGCAGCAGGTGGTCGCGTGCGATGGAGACCTTCTCGTCCTCGGTGTAGCCGTCGAGCGAGACCAGCTCCATGCGGTCCAGCAGCGGGCCGGGGATCGTCTCCAGGACGTTCGCCGTCGCCAGGAAGACGACGTCGGACAGGTCGAGCTCGACCTCCAGGTAGTGGTCGCGGAACGTGTGGTTCTGCGCCGGGTCCAGCACCTCCAGGAGCGCCGCGGTCGGGTCGCCGCGGTAGTCGGCGCCGACCTTGTCGACCTCGTCGAGGAGCACGACGGGGTTCATCGTGCCCGCCTCGCGGATCGCACGTACGATCCGGCCCGGCAGGGCGCCGACGTACGTGCGGCGGTGACCGCGGATCTCGGCCTCGTCGCGTACGCCGCCGAGGGCGACGCGGACGAACTTGCGGTCCATGGCGCGCGCTACTGATTCTCCCAACGACGTCTTTCCGACCCCGGGCGGTCCGACGAGGGCCAGTACGGCGCCGGAACGCCGTCCGCCGATGACGCCCAGACCGCGCTCCTCGCGCCGCTTGCGCACCGCGAGGTACTCGACGATCCGTTCCTTGACGTCGTCGAGCCCCGTGTGGTCCTCGTCGAGGATCGCCCGTGCCCCGGCGATGTCGTACGCGTCCTCGGTCCTTTCGTTCCAGGGGATGTCGAGGACGGTGTCCAGCCAGGTGCGGATCCAGCCCACCTCGGGCGACTGCTCGGAGGTGCGCTCCAGCTTGTCGACCTCCTTGAGCGCGGCCTCCTTGACCTTCTCCGGCAGGTCGGCGGCCTCCACGCGGGCGCGGTAGTCCTCCTCCTCGCTGGAGGTGTCGCCGTTGAGCTCGCCCAGCTCCTTGCGGATCGCGGCGAGCTGCTGGCGCAGCAGGAACTCCTTCTGCTGCTTCTCCACACCCTCCTCGACGTCCTTGCGGATCGTCTCGGAGACGTCAAGCTCGGCGAGGTGCTCACGGGTCCAGCCGATCGCCAGCTCCAGCCGCTTCACGACATCGGCGGTCTCCAGGATCGTCGTCTTCTGCTCGACGCTGAGGTAGCTCGCGTACCCGGAGCGGTCCGCCATGACGGAAGGGTCGTCGATCTGCTGGATCATGTCGATGACCTGCCAGGCACCGCGCTTCTCCAGCAACCCGACGACCAGCGCCCGGTACTCCTTGCCCAGCTCGTCGGCCTTCCCGCCGAGGCCGGTGTCCTCGACGACGGTGCCCTCGACCCACAACGCGGCACCGGGCCCGGTGGTCCCGGACCCGACCCGCACCCGCGAGACACCACGGACCACCGCACCGGGCTCACCCCCGGGCAGCCGCCCGACCTGCTCGATCACCGCGAGGGTCCCCACAGCGGCGTACTCACCGTTCACCCGTGGCACGAGGAGCACCTGAGCCTTCTCCTCGGACCGGATCCCCGGCCCCCGCGAGACGGCCGCGGCCCTCGCGGTATCGATCGCCGCCTGAACCTCGTTGCCGGAAAGGTGCAGCGGCACGACCATCGCGGGCAGCACGACCTCGTCATCGAGGGGCAGCACCGGGAGAGTCACGGTCTCGCTCATCATGCCTCCATAAGTTGAGTCTGACTCACTCAAGAAAGGAGAGCGCCCGTACATTCCCCAGCAGGTGTTCGCCCACAGCGATCAGACCTCCGATGTCCTGTCCGGGCGAAGCCTGCCAAGTTCGGAATCACTCTGCCGGTGGGGTTGCAACGTTCGGATTAAGGCTGCCAACCGGTGCTCCTGGTTAGGGCAGGATGCTCCGCGTGACGACGGTGTTGCGTGCGGTATCCGGCGGAGGCCATCCGCCGGTCGATGGCTTTGAGCTGGGATATGTGACGTCGGATGGGGCTCAGGCCCGGATCCCGCTGGTGGATGCGTGGGCGCTTCGGTTGGAGGTCGCACCGCCGGTAAGGAGTTTTCCCTCGTACAAGGGGCAACGGCACTTCCCGGGCCGGTGGTGGTCGGCGACGGACACGCGGCATGTCGGGTATGAGTCGTGGCTAGAGCGCGACCAGCTGATGTTGCTGGACTTTGATCCGCAGGTGGCCGGGATCGCATCGCAGCCTTTCTGGTTGTTCTGGATGATCGATGAGGGGAAGGCTCGGTCGCACGCGCCGGACTACTTCGTCCGTTTGGCGGATGGTTCCGGGGCGGTGGTCGACTGCCGTCCGGCGGAACGGCGGAAGCCGCGGGATATGGCGGTGTTCGAGACCACCGGGAGGGCGTGTGCTCTGGTCGGATGGGAGTACCGGCTGGTGGGTGCCCCGGATCCGGTCCTGACCGCGAATGTGCGGTGGCTGGCGGGTTATCGCCATCCTCGTCATCTGCTTCCGAACGTCGCGGAGCGGCTGCGGAGGATTTTTGTGGATCCGCTTCCGCTGATGGCCGGAGCGGAGGAGGCCGGTGATCCGATCGCGGTGCTGCCGGTACTGTTCCATCTGCTCTGGCGGCAGGAGCTGGTGGCGGACTTGTCGCGTCCCCTGCATCAGGCGGTCACGGTCTCGCGTGGGGCTGTGGGTTGATGGGCGGGCAGCCGGTCCTGCGTCTTGGCGACTGGGTCCACGACGACGGTGGCGAGCACCAGGTGGTCGCGTTGGCCGGGAGCTCGGTGCGGCTCCGGTCGGCCGCCGGAGCCGAGTCGGTGGTGCTGGCCTCGCATCTGATGGCCGCTCCCGGCTTCTCCGTGGTCGGCGGAGAACCGCTTCCGCGTCTGGAGCCTTTCGGTTTGCTCGACGGCCTCCCTGCCGAAGTGCGCGCCGAGGCGAAGGAGTGGGAGAGGCACGTCATCGAGGTCACGACCGGCCTGCCCCCAGACGCCGCGCCTGGGACGAGTATGCGTCCGGAGTACGACCCGACCCGACGGACGCTGTCCGAGCGGGACATGGCCAAGGCCAAGGAGACGGGAGTCAGCGCCCGCACGGTGCGTGTCCGGCGCACTCGCTACGCCCAGCAGGGATTGTGGGGGCTGGTGGACCAACGTGCGGTCCGGGAGTGGGAGGCCACCGGCCGGGCGGACGCCCGGCTGGTGGCCGCGATCCGGGAGGCTTTGGACGCTGAGACGAACGTGTCGACGGGCACGCGGTCGCGGCTGATCCGCCGAGTGGTCAAGTCGCTGGAGGACACCTACGGGCCGGGGACGGTCCCGCTGCCGGGGAAAACCACCTTTTACCGGCTAATCGAGGTGCTGTCGACGGGGCGGCACAGCTTCGGCTCGGCCGTCACTCGGCGGCAGACGGCGAATCGGCCGGCCGGGCCGTTCACTCCCACGCTGGCGACCCGGCCGGGTGAGCAGGTGCAGATCGACTCCACTCCGCTCGATGTGATGGTGCTGCTGGATTCAGGGCTGATGGTCCGTGCGGATCTCACGATCGCGATCGATGTCGCGACCCGGACGATCTGCGCCGCGGTGCTGCGGCCGATCGGCACCAAGGCAGTTGACGCATCACTGCTGCTGGCCAAGATGCTCGTGCCCGAGCCGATGCGCCCCGGTTGGTCAACGGCGTTGCAGATGTCCGCCTCGCGGCTGCCGCACGCCCGCCTGATCGACATCGACACCCGAATGGAACTGGCCGCGGCCAAACCGGTGATCGTCCCGGACACCATCGTCATCGACGGCGGACGCGTGTTCATCTCCGACACCTTCACCCGGGCCTGCGAACGCCTGGGGATCTCCGTGCAAAGAGCACGGCCGCGTACGCCGACCGACAAGGCGATCGTCGAGGCGACCTTCTCCTCGATCAACACGCTGTTCACTCAGCATCTGGCCGGTCACACCGGGTCCAACACCAACCGTCGCGGTGACCGCGTTGAACAACACGCGGCCTGGACGGTCCCGGAACTGCAGGACCTGCTTGATGAGTGGCTGATCGCCGGTTGGCAATACCGACCACACGACGCCCTGCGCGACCCGTACTTCCCGCGCCGGATGATGTCCCCCAACGACAAGTACACGTCACTGGTCGCCGCCGCCGGCTACCTGCCGCTGGTGCTGTCAGGCGAGGACTACCTGGAGCTGCTGCCGGTCAAATGGCGGGCGATCAACGACTACGGCATCCGCATCGACTACCGCACCTACGACACCACAGAGCTCGGCTCTTATCGGCGCCAGCATTCGGGGATCGCGGCGAAGAAAGGGCTCTGGGAGGTGCACTACGACCCCTACGACCTATCCCAGGTGTTCGTCCGGACCAAGGGCGGATGGATCACCGTCCCGTGGACGCACCGGGCGATGGTGACCGGCCCGTTCGCGGACTTCACCTGGGAACACGCCCGCCGCCTGGTCACAGCGAAGGGCCTGGACGACAAGACCGAGACCGACGTCGCACGCGTCCTGGACGAACTGCTGACCCGCGCCCAGCACGGCCCCGATCGGCGCAGCGGCCGCATCGCCGCACGCACCAAGGTCGCAGCCACCACGCATCGCCCACCCCAGCCCGATCCCGCTCCTGAAGACGACACCGACTCCCCCAACGAGACCGCCGCGACCGTGGTCCCATTCGGGATCTTCGATGCCCATGCCGAAGCCGAAAAGTGGATATGACCAGCACCCCTGCGATCGACGATGACGTCCCGCCCGACAACCCACTGACCACCAAGGAAGGCTGGGGCTCCTTCGTCCGCCATACACCCGAGCCGCCCTCGCTGCTCAGCCGCGAGAAACTGGCGGCGCTGCCGCCCCGCCGCCGTGCCGACTATGACCAGATGCTGCGGGACTACCACTCCGACCTGCCGCTGGTGAACACGCCGACGATCCAGAAGGTCATCTCCACCGGCCGGCTTCTCACCCAGCTGAACCGGCGGCAGATCTCCGCGCGCCGCGGCATCGTCATCAGCGGCGCATCCGGCACCGGTAAGACCACCGCGCTCACCCAGCTCGGCCGCGCGCACGAACTCGCCGTCCGCAGACGCCATCCCGACGATCAGACCCGGCTACCGGTCATCTACGTGACCGTCCCGCCAGCGGCCACATCTCGAATGCTCGCGGTCGAGTTCGCGCGTTTCTCGGGCTGGAGTTCACAGCCCGCTACAACCTCACCGACGTCACCAACGCGGTGTGCTCGGTCGCCGCGCATACTCATGTCGACCTGGTGCTAGTCGATGAGATCCACAACATCAGCTTGGCCACCCGCACCGGCGCCGAGGTCTCCGACCAGCTCAAATACTTCGCCGAACGACTGCCCGCCACGTTCGTCTACGCCGGAGTCGAGGTCGAAGCCCAAGGCCTATTCGCCGGCGCTCGTGGCCGTCAGATCGCCGGACGGTTCACGGTCGTCCCGACCAACGCGTTCGCCTACGGCACCGCCGAACAACGCGAGGCATGGCATGCCCTGGTCACCACCCTGGAAAGCACGCTACGGCTGCGCCACCACAAGCCCGGGACACTGCCGGGGATGGCCGAATACCTCTACCAGCGCAGCAGCGGAATGATCGGAACCCTGTCCCAGCTCATCCGTGGAGCGGCGATCCTGGCGATCGAGGACGACACCGAAAAGATCAGCCGAGAACACCTCGACCTGGTCCCCGTCGACTACGCCGCACAGACCGCCTACGCCGCCTCGATGCCCCGGCGTCGCCAGGGCAACCGACGAGCATCGGCCGAGGCGGTGTGATGCTACGACGCCTTCCCATCCCGATCCCGCCGGCCACGAACGAGACGATCAAGTCCTACCTGCGCCGACTCGCCGCCATCCACGACGTCATCTACGAAGAACTGTGGACCTGGGTGAGCATCCCCGGCGACACCGGCGCAAAGGCCAGAACCATCGTCGGGGAACGGCTCACCGAGGCCACCGGCTACTCGCTGGACCGCCTGGCCAAAGCCCTGCCCGAACTGGATCCCGGCACCGACTGGTCGTTGTTGCGCGACACCCCGCAACCAGCCTGCCCTCGCTGCGCCGCCCGGCACCGGGGCGGGCACGTCATGCGGCTGTTCGCCCATCACGAGTACGCCTGCCGACGCCACGGCTACTGGCTCGGCCCACCCGACGTCGGCCAAGACCACAACCTCCGCCACCTCGCCGACCTCCCCGAAATCCTCACCACACAACGCAAGCACCAGCGCCTGGTACGCGTCTACGGCCCGATCCCGGTCTTCGACGCGATCATCCACGCCTTCAAAATCTGCGCCGTGCTCTGGAAAACGGCCCCGAGGAAACCTACGGCCACAGCCGCTGGTGGCACTGGGACCAGCGACTGGACCGCCTGATTCCCAGAACCGACTCCCGTACGACGTTCAGCCACTCACGCTGCTACGCAGCGATCTACCCCGAAGCCGTGAACATCGCCGGACTCCTGGCCTCCCCGACATGGCGGGCCAAAGGCACCGCCCCGTTCGGCGACCCCGACACCGACGACCGCTGGGACCTGTGCGAACAGTTCGGCCTGCGCCTCGGCCTACCCGAGTACTACCCCGAAGATGAAGAACACCCGCTCCACCTGTGGGCCGACAACCACGCAGCCGAGCCCTACATGACCCCAATGACATTTCCCGAACGTCGGCTGAAGAACACCGACGGCACCCCACCAGCCCCCTCCACCTGGGCGCTACGCAAACACCACCAAGCAGCCCGCTACTTCGCCAAGAAACGCTACGCCGCCAACACCCTGATCTACCACCACCACACCAACGCACCCGTCATCGAGACGTACTACCCTCACCCCGGCCCCTACGCCCAGCAACGTGCCAAACGAGCCGAAGCTGTCGTCACTCATGGGGTTGGGCCGCAGTGAGATTCTCACGAAATAACTGTTCGCACGGCATGTGTCCTGCTGAGATCATCGATTGTCAACCACGCCGCGACGTTCGGTGACCTCCCTCCAGCGGTCATGGACCGTAATCCATGGTAGATGGCCTGGCGTCACTGCTGTGGGATCAGCACTGCTGCCTGCCTCTGCTACCCACCGCTGGCGACCCCCGATTGATTTGCTTCCGTACGTGAAATGATCGAGCTCATGCTGAGCGGCTCCGACTTGGACGTGGTGTCGTACGAGGTGGTCTTGGATCTCACCCACGATACGAACAGGTTCTTGTCCCGATCCAGGGTCTGCTTCCGCTGCGGACCGGACAGCGACGCGGTTTTCGCGGATCTCCACGCGGTGGACATCAGGCAGATGACGCTGAACGGCACGCACCTCGACGCGAACAAGATCCATGACGGCCGCCTTGAACTGCCCGGGCCTACTGGTGAGAACACGCTCGTCGTCGAAGCAGAAATGGGCTACACGACTGCGGCCCAGGGCTTGCACCGTATCGCCGACGCGGCGGGCGGAAGCGCCTGCGCATACAGCAAGACCTTTCCCGCCGGGGCGTCCCGCATCTTCTGCTGCTTCGACAAGCCGCACCTGTGCGCGCCGTTCAACGTGTCGGTGCGTACACCGGCCGGATGGTCATGCCTTTCCAACGCCTCGGTGGTGGCTCGCCCGGCAGGCGGCGACGCGGGTATTTGGCGGTTCGCGCCCACGGCACCGCTCGCACCGCATGTTTTCAGTCTCTGCGCCGGCCCCTACTCCGAATCAGCCTTTGCCTGCCAGCGTGACCGAGGCGGCCCGCTGCCGGTCACCTTCTGGACGCTTCCGACGACCGCGCCCCTCCTCGATCCGGAAGCGGCCCTGGAACTGATACAGCAGCCATTGCGGTACTACGAACGCAACTTGGGCGTGCCGTACCACTACGCCAAATGCGATCTGGTGTTCGTTCCCGAATTTCCCGTCCTGGCGTCCTCGGCACCGGGCATCATCACCCTCCGGGACCAGGCGCTGAAAACCGGCCAAGAGGTTGGCACCAACCATTATCTGGCGATGGTGTTCGCCCACGAGCTGGCGCACGCCTGGTTCGGTGGACTGGTCGGCATACGCCGACTCGACGATGCCTGGCTCATCGAAGCGATTACGACCTACATCAGCCGGATCGCACTCGAAGAGACCCTCCCGGGCATCGCGGCCTGGACGGCGGCATCGACCTCGCCGCCTCCGCCGGACCGCGGCTACGCCGACGACGCCGCAGCCGTCAGCCAGTTGGAGACTCTGATCGGACGACAAGCCGTCATGCGCGGGCTGGGCAGCCTGCTGCGCCATCACGCTCACGGCAGCGTCACCAAAGATGACCTTGTTCGATCCTGGTCACAGGCGAGTGGGCGCGATCTGCGCACATGGGCGGCCGAGACACTCATCCCCGCGAGACGCCGCGAGGACCGCGGCGCGGAATGACATCACCAATTCGAGGACAGGCAGGCTGCCACAGTCCGTCATCGGCCATCGAGAGGCAACCCAAACTTCATGCGCCTCGCACGCCAGGCATGGCACCCGACAGGCGCGCTATGGCCGAACCTTCATCGGATCACGGCGCCGCGGGAAAACGCGCACCATAGCTGCTCGGTGAACTCTCGGGAACGAGGACCTTGAGATAACGCGCACTGCGGTCGCCCCACTCCTCATAACCGAGGCTCCGATAGAAGGGATGCGACTCGGTGCGGCCTCGCGCACTGGTGACCTCCATGGCGACACAACCGAGACCGCCAGCCGCCTCCTCGGCTGCTTCGACAAGCCGCCGACCGATTCCCTGCCCGCGCCGCCCGGCCGCCACGACGAGTGCGACGATTCGTCCCCAGCGCCCCTCACGCTCCAGATAGGGAATCGCCGCCACCGCGACTGCTCCCGCCACCTGCCCACCGCCCTCGGCGATAAGGACGACGCCAGCCGCTTCTTGCGTCCACATCGCCAAGCGCCGCCGCACGTCATCAACGCTGTTGTCGGGATACCCCAGCTCGACCAGCAAGGCCGCCACCTCCGTCGCGTCATCGAGCCGAACCCTCCGGATAGCAAACTCCGCCGCTGCGCTCACTGGGATGATCCTCCTCCGCCGACCCGCATATCCTGCCGGATCGCCAACCACACGGTCGCCCACACCAGCGACGACTCCTCGTGAAACACACGGACCAGCGTCTCATCGCAATCCCTAACGCGAGACCACGGGCCTAATCTGCTCCACCCGCCGAGAACCAGCAACACTCAAACGGCAGACTAAGATCGAACAGAACGCCGCTCCCACGACCGGGCCAACCTGCCATCACAAAGGTCAGCCGAATTCAGTTGGCGAGCTTCAGCCGGAACGGACATCCGAAGCCGGCGGGGACGCCGCTCACATCGAGCGGCGTCCCCGGGGACTCAGGATCCGGGCGGCGGTCAGGCGTCCCGTGCGGACTCGTACGTGAGGTGGACGAGGCCGTCGCCGACCGTGCGGGTGTCGAGCAGGCGCATGGGGCGCCGGCCGCCGGTCTCGCCGAAGAGGCGCTCGCCGGCCCCGGCCACGGCCGGGTAGACGATCAGGCGCAGCTCGTCGACGAGGCCGTGTCCCATGAGCGTGGGCACGAGGCGGCCGCTCGCGTAGACGACGATGTCGCCGTTCACCCGCCGCTTCAGCTTCGTGACCTCGTTCACCACCTCGCCCTTCAGGACCGTCGAGTTGGTCCAGTCGAGATCGTTCAGGGTCGAGGACACGACGTACTTGGGCAGCTCTCTCAGCCTGTCCGCCCACTCGCCGCTCCGGGTGACCCATCCCCGTGCGATGAAGTACTCGTAGCTGCGCCGGCCCAGTAGCAGCGCCTCCGCGCTCTGGGCCTCGGCGGTCAGGACCTTGGCCCACGCCTCACGGTCCGCCGCGGCCGGGGCGAACCAGCCGCCGAACGTCTCGCCCTCCTCGCCGGTCGGGTCCTGGATGACTCCGTCGAGCGAGATGTTCTCGCTGATGACGATCTTTCCCATGGCGGTTCTCCCTTGTTCGTCGTCCACCACCGATCTAGACGCCGCGAATTCGGGAAAGGGGGCGCTCGGCGACCGCCCCCTTCGCCCCTCGGGCGGCGTCTGTACAAAATGGAAATGCGCGGGCGCGGGGGAAGAGGTGGCGACAGTGGAGCCGGTGAGAGCCGACCTGATCTCAAGGGCGCGGGCCGGGGACGGCGAGGCGTTCCGGGCGTTGACCGAGCCGCACCGCCGGGAGCTACACGTGCACTGCTACCGGATGCTGGGGTCCTTCCAGGACGCCGAGGACGCTCTGCAGGACACCCTGCTGGGCGCCTGGCGGGGGCTCGGCGGCTTCGACGGGCGCGCCTCGCTCCGTACGTGGCTCTACCGGATCGCCACCAACCGGTGCCTCGACGCGCTTCGCTCCGCCGCCCGGCGCCCGGCCAAGGAATGGGACGTGCCCAATGTCGAGCCACCCGAGCCGACCCGGCTGGGGGAGGTCGTCTGGCTCGAGCCGTACCCTGACGCCCTCCTCGAAGGTGCCGCCGGCGTACCGCTCGGCCCGGAGGCCCGCTACGAGCAGTCCGAATCGATCTCCCTGGCCTTCGTGACCGCCCTTCAGACCCTGCCGCCCCGCCAGCTCGCCGTCCTCATCCTGCGCGACGTCCTCGGATTCCACGCGAACGAAGTGGCCGACATGCTCGACACGACCGTCGAGTCGGTCAAGAGCGCCCTCAAACGGGCGCGCGCAGGTGTGCGGCGCCCGACGGCCACCCCGCCGCCCGCCGCCGGCTCACCCACCGAGGACGCGATCGTGGCGAAGTTCGTCCACGCGTACGAGTCCGCCGACATCGGCGCGCTCGTGGACCTGCTGACCGACGACGTGTTCATGTCCATGCCACCGCTACCCCTCGAATACCAGGGCCGGGACGTCGTGGCAGGCTTCTGCGCCGACATGTTCGGCGCGGGCCGCAGATTCGACCTGGTCCCGACACGCGCCAACGGACAGCCGGCGTTCGGCGCGTACCTGCACGCCCCCACCGGCATCCGCCACGGAACCGGCCTGTTCGCCCTCACTCTCGCGGGCGACCGCATCCGCGCCCTGACCCGCTTCGAGAACAGCGTGCTCCCATCCTTCGGCCTACCACGATCACTCCCGAGCCGATAGCCGACCTGGCATCGGACACCCACACCGCGTTCGCGCAGAAAGCCTGGTCCGGCCACATGACGGAGTTCGAGGACACCTGTCGCTCAAAGACCGGCCCTACCTGACACCGGCTGGCAGGAATTCTCGTCACCATGGGGGCATGAGCCTTTCCTGGAAGATCGTCATCGACTGCGCCGACCCGTACGCCCAAGCCACGTTCTGGTCCGAAGCCCTCGGTTACACGGTCGAGGACAACAGTGTTCTCATCGGGCAGTTGCTGGCCGCCGGGCGCGTCGACCCGAGCATGATCACGACGGCGTACGGGCGGGAGGTGTTCCGTGGGTTGCAGGCCGTGCGGCATCCCGACGATCCGGTTCAGGAGGTCACCGGTGTGGGGCTGGGGCGGCGGCTGCTCTTCCAGCGGGTACCCGAGGCCAAGACGGTCAAGAACCGACTGCACCTGGACCTTCACGCCGGTCCTGAACGGAGGGACGCCGAGGTCGTACGGCTGCGTGGGCTCGGCGCGACCGTACTCCAGGAGGTCAAGGAGCCGGGGACCGACCACGTCGTCATGGCCGATCCTGAGGGGAACGAGTTCTGCGTCCAGTAGGTCCGGCTTGACCTTGACGTCGATGTCAACGCTTACCGTCGTCAGCGGACCTGATCAGGGGAGGGCCCGATGTTGATCGGCGAGCTGGCCGGACGGACCGGTGTGAGTGCCCGCGCGTTGCGCTACTACGAGCAGCAGGGGTTGATACAGGCGCGGCGTGCGGCGAACGGCTACCGGCAGTATGACGAGTCCGACGTACGGCTGGTGGCGGAGATCCGTTCGCTGCTGGCCGGGGGGTTCACGCTGGAGGACGCGCGGCCGTTCGTGGAATGCCTGCGGTCGGGCCACGCGGAGGGGGCCGCGTGCCCGGAGTCCGTCGCGGTCTACCAGCGCAAGCTCGCCGAGATCGACGCGGAGATCCGCACCCTGGCCAGGCGAAGGGCCGAAGTGGCCGACCAGCTGGCGCGGGCCTGCCCTGGCTGCGCCCTGTTCCCCGAGGGAAGAAATGATCACGCTGACGACGGAGAACTTCGACGAGCGGGTGCTCCACGGCGACAAGCCGGTACTGGTCGACTTCTGGGCCGACTGGTGCCCCCCGTGCAGGTTGGTCGCGCCGATTCTTGAGGAGATCGAGGCGGAGTACGGCGACCGGCTCACCGTCGCCCAGCTCAACGGCGACGAGCATCCGGAGATCGTCCAGAGGTACGGCGTCCTGGGCTTCCCGACCCTCAACGTGTACCAGGACGGCGAGGTCGTCCGGCAGATCGTGGGGGCCCGGCCCAAGCGCCGTCTCCTCGCCGACCTGGAAGGACTCATCTGAGCACCCCTTGACGCAACTGACTGGTTGCCATAATGTGGCAACCAGTCAGTTGCTACTCAATGGAGGCGTCATGAGTTTTCCCGACCGCATCGAACGGACCATGGAGGTCGCCCACCCGCCGGAGAAGGTGTGGGCGGCGCTCACCACCGCCGAGGGGCTGGGCACCTGGTTCGGCAACGAGGCGACGATCGACCTGCGCCCCGGCGGGACGGCGCGGATGAGCTGGACCGAAGGGCACTCGGCCGCCATGCGGGTCGAGCGCGTCGAGGAGCCGAAGGCGTTCGGGTTCACCTGGCACATCTACGGGCTGCCCGAGGACGACCCGCGCCGTACGTACGTCGAGTTCACGCTGGAACCGGCCGGTACGGGCACGCGCCTCACCGTCGTCGAGACCGGCTTCGCCCAGCTCTCGGACGACGCACACAAGACGGCGCACGACGGCAACGTACGGGGATGGGCCAGCGAGCTCGGGGAACTGGCCGACTACCTCGATGCCGCCTGACAACGAGGCCGTCGCCGAACAGGTCTTCGTCGCCCTGGCCGATCCGAGCCGCCGCGCCATCCTGGCCGCGCTGGCGTCGGAGGGGGCGGCCACGGCGACGGACCTGGCCGATCGCCTGCCGATCACGCGGCAGGCGATCGCCAAACACCTCGCCCTGCTCGCCGACGCCGGCCTGGTGACGGCCGAACCCGGAGAACGGCGCCGGGTGCGCTACCGCCTCCGCTCGGCCCCGATGCGGGTCGCGCAGCAGTTCCTGGCCGCGATGGCCCGCGACTGGGACGGCCCGCTCGGCGCGCTGAAGGACCACCTCGACCGCGCGCACCCACCCGACGAGAACGGAGGAGACTGACCATGGAGAAGCCGGAGATCGTTTCAGCGGAGGAGTGGCAGCGCGCGCGTGACGAGCTGCTGGTGGCCGAGAAGGAGGCCACGCGCGCGCTCGACTCGCTCGCGGCGCGCCGGCGCCGGCTGCCGATGGTGGAGTTCGGCACCGGCTACGCGTTCGACGCCCCCGACGGCGCGAAGTCCCTGCTCGACCTGTTCGAAGGGCGCCGGCAGCTGGTCGTCTACCAGTTCATGGACAACGGACCGGACCATTTCTGTCCCGGTTGCACCTGGTACGCCAGCAACGTCCCCTCGGCCGCGCCGGACCTTCTCGCCGAGAACGGCGTCACGTACGTGCACGTGTCGAACATGCCGCTCGCCCAGATCGAGGCGCACAAGGCGGAGATGGGCTGGACGATGCCGTTCGTCTCGTCGCACGGCACGGCGTTCTCCCGCGACACCGGCGCGGGCGGCGGCTTCTCGCTCAGCGTGTTCCTTCGCGACGGCGAGAACGTCTACCTGACGTACACCACGACGTCCCGCGGCATCGAGAAGCTCGCGTTCGTCACCGGCGTCCTCGACCTGACCCCGTACGGCCGTCAGGAGGAGTGGGAGGACTCCCCCGCCGGCTGGCCGCAGCAGCCGACGGCCATCATCCCCAACACGATGGAACCGGGCAGGCACTCAGTGAGCTTCGGGCGCTTCACCTGACCCGGCGTCACTCGCCGACCCGCTCCGTCGACGGTCTGGCGGAGCGGGTCGGGGCGCGGGGACCACAGGAGCGGTGATGGACCCGATGGCGGTGGACGGGAAGGGGAACGCGTTACTGGCGTTCCGGCCGGCCGGGGAACGTCCGCCGGACGACGCGCCGATGCCCGCCGCGCTCGCCGTGGTCCGGCACGGACGGCACGTCCTGCTGGTCTTCGACCGCCACCGCGGGCAGTGGGAGCTGCCCGGCGGCGCTATCGAGCCCGGCGAGACACCCCTCCAGGCCGCCGTACGGGAGCTGCGCGAGGAGAGCGGCCTGCACCTGCCCACGCTCACGCTCGCCGGGTACGCGCGCTTCCGGCTCACCACCCCGCCGCGCACCGAGTACGCCGCGATCCACACCGGCCACGCCGCCGGACTCCACCGTGACTTCACCCCGACCACGGAGATCGCCGCGATCCGCTGGTGGGACACGGCCGCGCCTCCCCCGGCCGGTGCTCAGATCATCGACACGACCCTGGCCCTCCGCGCACGGTGAACGTCCTCGCCGAGCGGACATCCGGCGGTTCTTCGATCGGCGCGTACGTCCGTGGTCGACGGTCATCGGCCTTCGACGCGGCACTCGCGCGAACCGGCGGCGGGAAGGCGCGGCGGACGGTCCCGGCGAGCGTCTCCGCCTCTCCCGCGTGCGGACGGGTGCGTGGCGGCGGCAGGTGAAATCGGTTGACGGCGTGTGGCGTGATGCCGTTCGGTGGCGTGATGTCCCGGCTGCGTTTCGAACCGGTGGGCGAGGCCACGCTCGAAGACTGGCGGCACGTCCACAACACGATCATTCCCACCGCTCCCCTGTCCGTCTCCGACGTGCGAGAACGCGTCCAGCGCAACCACCTCCAGGTGGCCTACCTCGGCGACGTCCTCGTCGGCTGCGCGACCGTACGCCCCCCGGAGGACGGGACGGCCACGGTGATCGTGCGGGTGCTCGCGGCGTACCGCCGGCAGGGGTACGGCGAGGAGTTCCTGTCGCGGGAGCTGGAGCGGGCCCGGTCGCTCGGCGCGGACGCGATCGAGACGATCGTGCTGGCGTCTAACACGGACGGGGTGCGCTTCGCGGAGTCCCACGGCTTCGCCGAGGTGTCCCGCTACCTGCCGGACGGGGACGACGACCCGTTCATCACGCTGCGGCTCCGATGAGCCCACGCCGGGACGGCGAAGTGCCCGGCCGGGTTCGCGGGCCCGGCGGCGATGATCGACGCGCCGCCGGTGCCGGTCGAGGCCGCGCACTGATCGTTCCGCGACGCAGGGCCTCCACCTCGCCCCCCCTGCCGAACGCCGCCTCCTCCCACCGCGCGCGGCCGTGACGGCCGACTCAGATCAAGTCCGCGTCGTGGGCCAGGAGGGCGATCTGGGTGCGGTTCGTCACGGCGAGTTTCGTCAGGATGTGCGTGATGTGGGCCTTCACCGTGGCCACGCTCATGTGCAGGTCGCGGGCGATCTCGGCGTTCGTGCGGCCCCGAGCCACGGCGAGGACGACGTCGCGTTCGCGTGGGCTGAGGACGGACAGGGCCGTGCGGGCGCGTTCGTAGGAGCCGGCCTGGGTCGTGACGCGGTCCATCAGGCGGCGGGTGACCTTCGGGGACAGGATGGGGTCGCCGGCCGCGACGCGGCGTACCGCGTCGACGATCTGGTCGGGTGGGCTGTCCTTCAGGAGGAAGCCGCTCGCGCCGAGGCGTACGGCGCGCAGGACGTTCTCGTCGGTGTCGAACGTCGTCAGCACGATGACCTCCGGCGGGTCCGGCCGGCGCCGGAGCCGGCCGAGGGCCGTGATGCCGTCCACGCGGGGCATGCGGAGGTCCATCAGGACGACGTCCGGGGCGTGCACGGCGACGGCGTCGGGGACCTCGTCGCCGTCGGCGGCCTCGCCGACCACCGCGATGCCGTGGACGCCGTCGAGCATCATCGCCAGTCCGGCGCGTACGAGGGCGTCGTCGTCGACGACCAGCACGCGCACCGCTTCGCTCATTCCGGCCATGGTAGTGACGCGTGCAGGTGGAACTCGCCGCCGGCGGTCACCTCGTGGTCGAGCCGCCCGCCGGCGAGCTGCACGCGCTCGGTGAGGCCGACCAGGCCGGTTCCGCTGCCCGGGACGGTCGGTTCGCCGCCCGACACCGGATTGCGGATGTCGACGACGAGCGTCGCTCCAGGGCTCCCGTCGAGCCGTACGCGGACCGGCGAACCGGACGCGTGCTTGCGCGCGTTGGTCAGCCCCTCCTGCACGACCCGGTACGCCGCGCGCCCGGCCACCGAGGGCACGACCGCCGCGCGCGACGTGCGGTCGTCCAGGTCGACCCGTTCCCCCGCGTCGTGCGACTCCTCGATGAGGCGCGGGATGTCGGCCAGGACGGGCTGGGGCCGCGAGTCGTCGGGCGTCTCGTCGTCGCGCAGCACGCTGATCACCTCGCGCAGCTCGCCGAGGGCCTGGTGCACTCCGGCGCGTACGACGCCGGCCGCGCGGGAGAGCTGTTCGGGCGAGGAGTCGGGCCGGTACTCCAGCGCGCCCGCGTACGTCGCCACGAGCGACAGCCGGTGGGCCAGCACGTCGTGCATCTCGCGGGCGATGAGCGTGCGTTCCAGCACCCGCGCCTCGGCGACCCGGCGTCCCTGTTCGGCCTCGGCGCGCCGGGCACGCTCGTGCAGGGAGTCGAGGAGCGCGTGCCGCGCCTGGGTCCAGGCGCCCCAGCTCAGCAGCGCGGCGTACCCGACGACCATCAGCATCATCCACCAGAAGAACGGCAGGCCGCTCACCGGCCGCCACAGCCCCTGGACGGCGTGCGCGGCGATGCCCGCGCCCGCGACGCCGATCGCCACCGGGAGCCGGCGCCGCTCGCCGGCGATGACCGCGGCGGTCGTCGCCGCCGGGGTCGCCGCCGGTGACAGCGCGGCGAGGGCGGCGAGCGCCAGCCCGCAGGCCACCGGCCGGCGCAGGAGCACGGGGAACAACGCGCAGCCGAGCGCCCCGGCCACCACGTCGAAGACGACCAGGCCCGTGGCCTGGTGTACCTGCGTCCGCCCGAGGATCGTCATCGCGGTCAGGGCCGCCAGCGCGACCATGACGCTGACCACGATCCGCCGCGGCACGCAGGGCTGTTCGATGTTCACGCCGTCAACGTACGGCGCGCGGCGCGGACGCCGATACCGACCAAGGTCTGACCGCGCACCCGACCTAGGTATCGGACGGGCGGGCCGCGCGGCCGATGCCGCCGGCGCGGATCCGGACGACGCTATGGCCCATGACGACCACAGAACTCCCGTCCACCGCCACCGACTCCGTCCGCCTCAGCCGAGCCCTCACCGTGGCCGGCGCCACCGCGGCGGCCCTCGCCGTCTGGGCGGTGGCCGTGCCCGCCGCCGGCGCCCACCTGACCGTGCACACGAGCGGGAAGGCCCAGCCGGTCGGCCCGGCGGCGGTCGTGATCGCCGCCCTGCTCGCCGGCCTGGCCGCGTGGGCGCTCCTGGCGATCCTCGAACGCCTCGGCCGCCGCGCCCGCCGTACCTGGACCGTCACGGCCTCCGTGGTCCTGGTCCTGTCGCTGGCCGGGCCGTTCGGCAACGGCGCCCACGCCGCGACGGCCGCCACACTCGTCGCGATGCACCTGGCCGTCGCCGCGGTGCTGATCCCGATGATGCGCCGCACCGCGCGGCGCTGAATTGCCGGTGCCCCAGGCGATGCGGTGGGGATGCCGATCCAGGTCGCGAGCCGCCGCCGTACGCCCGCCTCGCTCGCCCGCGCCTTCCCGCACGCGGAGATCATCGACGTGACGTCCAGGACCGCCGAGCCCTGGGTACGGCTGAGCCCGCGGGAGGGCTAGCCGGCCTTGGCGCCGTCGTACTCGGCCTGCACGGTGAGGATGTCGGCCGCGTGATCGCGGATCCAGGAGAACAGCGTGGCGAGGGGTTCGCCGGTGCCCTGGCCGAGGGGCGTGAGGCCGTACGTCACGCGGGGCGGGGTCGTCGGCTCGACCTCGCGCCAGACCAGGCCGTCGCGTACGAGGGTGCGCAGGGTCTGGGACAGCATCTTCTCGCTGATGCCCTCGATGGTCTCCCTGAGCTCGAAGAAGCGGCGCTCCTTCTGCCGCAGCGCCATCAGCACCCAGACGCCCCACCGGCTCGTGACGTGGTCGAGGACCATCCGTGCCGGGCAGTCGGTGTGAAACACGTCACCTTGCAGGCCCGCGTACTGCTGCCATTCCTCCATGTCGGGAGCTTACTTCAAGGTACGTACTTACCAATGGTTAGCCGCCTGCCTAGCGTGAGCGCTCCACGCACAGACAGGAGCAGATCATGATCGTTGTCACGGGGGCCACCGGGAACGTCGGGCGGCCACTGGTACGGGCGCTCGCCGCGGCCGGCGAGGAGGTCACGGCGGTCTCGCGGCGCCCGGCCGACTCCCCGGAGGGCGTACGGCACCTGGCCGCCGACCTGGACGATCCGGGCGGCCTCGCGCCGGCGTTCGACGGGGCCGGGGCGCTGTTCCTCCTCGCGGCGGGCGGCGACCCGGAAGGGATCATCGAGGTCGCGAAGGCGGGGGGCGTCAAGCGGGTCGTCGTGCTCTCGTCGCTGGGCGCCGGGACCCGGCCGGAGCTCTACCCGCACTTCGTCGCCTACGAGGAGGCCGTCCGGCGGTCCGGGCTCGACTGGACGCTCCTGCGGCCCGGCGGCTTCGACTCCAACGCGTTCCTGTGGGCCGAGAGCGTACGGGCGGAGCGCCTGGTCGCGGCGCCGTTCCCCGAGGTCGCGCTGCCGATGATCGACCCGGACGACATCGGGGAGGTCGCGGCCGCCGTGCTGCGCGACGGGCGCCACACGGGCCGCACGTACGAGCTGACCGGCCCGTCGGCGATCTCGCCGCGACAGCAGGCGCGGGCGATCGGCGACGCGCTGGGCGAGCCGGTGCGGTTCGCCGAGCAGAGCCGCGACGAGGCGCGGGCCCGGTTGCTGGGTTTCATGCCCGAGCCGATCGTGGAGGCCACCCTCACGGTCACGGGCGAGCCGACGCCGCGCGAGCGGCAGGTGAGCCCCGACGTGGAGCGGATCCTCGGCCGGGCACCACGCGCCTTCGCCGGGTGGGCCGCACGGAACGCCGGGGCGTTCCGGTGACCGGATGCCAACTTCCCAAACCGAACATTGACTACGCAGAGTGATTTTTGACGTGTCCCCGACCCCGCATATTTCTCGCTTGACCTGGGTTTACGTCGTCATTGATCGCGGGTACTCACAGTAACGAAATCGCAACACCGCGTGATGACGCCCGCACCCGGCCGATCACGTGGCGATCCCAGGAGGGCCGAGATGACGGCACGGCACCGGCGGGCGATCCCCCCTCCCGCACGGTGCGACGCCGCTTCGTCCGGCCCTCCACGTCTTCCCGGCACCGGCGCCGTACGCCCCCACGGCACCGAGGCCGCACCCACCGGGCCGGCGGTGCCCACGACACCGCCGGCCCGGCACCCACGACTCCACTCCCCCTGAGGGGTTCGCGTCCCCCACCGGGGTTCACCCCGAACGCGATCCCACTGGCCCGCGGCGGAACCATACGCCGCCGCGGGCCAGTGCTCGCGTCACAGCTCCAGGCGCCAGGTCTGCTCGACCAGGTCCTGGCCGAAGCTGTGGTGGGGACCCTCCTCGACCAGCTCGAACCCCGCGCGCTCGTAGATCCGGCGGGCGCCCGTCAGCACGTCGTTGGTCCACAGCATCAGCTCGGCGTAGCCCGTGCGCCGCGCGAAGCGTACGCACTCCTCGACCAGGCGGGCGCCGATGCCCAGGCCGCGCGCGCCCGGCTCGACCAGCAGCAGCCTGAGCTGCGCGACCCGCTCGCTCTTGCGCACACAGAAGACGCATCCGGCGGGCTCGCCGTCGACCTCGGCGATCCAGGCGGCGTCGCCGACGCTGCGGCGGTCGACGTAGTCGGCGACGATCCGGGCGACCAGCGCCTCGAAGCTGACGTCCCACGCGTACTCGGCGGCGTACAGCACGCCGTGCCGCTGGACGATCCAGCCGAAATCGCCGACGACGGGCGGGCGCAGGACGTACGCCGGCGCCTTAGGCCGGTCGCCGAGCAGCCCTTCGATCGTCTCCATCGCGCCGACGAGCCTGCGCTGGTCGTCGTCGGGCAGGCCCTCCAGGATCCGCCCGATCTGCTCGTCCGAGCGCGCTCCGAGGTCGCGGCACACCTCCTGCCCGCGATCGGTCAGCTCGACGACCTGCCGCCGCGCGTCGCCGGCGGCGCGCTCGCGTACGACCAGGCCGTCCGTCTCGAAGCGGGACAGGATGCGGCTGAGGTACCCGGCGTCCAGGTCGAGCAGCGTGCGCAGGGCCGGCACCTCGTGCGTCGGGTGCCGGCCCAGCTCGAACAGCACACGCGCCTCGGTCAGCGAGTACGGCGTGTCCAGCAGGCCCTCGCGCACCACGCCGATCAGCCCGGTGTAGAAGCGGTTGAATGAACGGACGGCGTCGATGCGCTCGGGCAGCACTGCGGTTTTCATGACCACCTCAACGTTTTCATTGACTGCGTCAACGATAACGCGTGCGAGGTGCCTTCAGGGTCAGAAGTGGATGAACCTCAGCCCGGACGGGCTGATCGTCCGCTGGTCGTAGGCGAACGACACCCAGTTGTACTCCTCGACGTTGATCGTCCCGTCGCCGTTGACCGACATCACGAACGCGACGTGGCCGGCGCTGCCGACGCCGTTGACGAAGGGGTTCCAGACCGCCACGGAGTTCGCCGACGGGTTGCCGTCGACCGCGATGCCGACGGACGCGGCGGCGTCGTCCCAGTGCTCGGCGTTCCCCCAGTTCCCGGCCGGGTTGTCGTACTGGTTGGTGAACGGGATGCCCAGGTCGTTGTTCAGCCGCCAGGCGACGAACGACGTGCACTCACGCGTGTAGAAGTTCCAGGAGTCGACCGTGTCAGGGGTCGAGGACGCGTACGGGTAGTCGTTGCTGCCGACGGCGGCGCCGGCGGGACCCGGTACTCCGGTGACGGCGACGGCGAGGGCCGTCATCCCGATGAGCCGTTTCGTCCAGGGGCGGACCGATGCGATCACACTGACCTCGATTCAGAGGGGCGGGGGGTGCGATCGCCACATCAAAGACCGATCGCCCAAGGTCGGCAAGCGTGAGCACACGAGTCAGGGCGAATCACTAGGGTGAATGCGTTTGCCCGCCGCTCCGGTCCGGCACTACCGTGCCGCGGTGGATCTCTTCTCACACTCGTGGACGGCGTTGCGAACGGCGGTCGCCGACCTCCGCGACGAGGACTTCGAACGGCCGTCCGGCTGCGCCGGCTGGCTCGTGCGGGACCTGGTGTGCCACCTCGTCATCGACGCCCAGGACGTCCTGATCACCCTGGTGACCCCCACCGAGACCGAACCGACCGTGGACTCGGTCACCTACTGGAAGCTCGTCGAGCCCCCGACCGGCCAGGACCCCCTCGACGCGCTGATCCCCCGGCTCGCCGCCGCCTACGGCGAGCCGCGGTGGCTCACGTTCCATCTCGACGACGTCGGTTCCGCCGCCGGTCGCGCCGCCGAACTCGCCGATCCCGCCCTCCGCGTCGGCACCCGCGGCGAGGTGCTGACCGCCGGCGACTACCTGTCCGCGTACGTGCTCGAGTGGACCCTGCACCACCTCGACCTGGTCACCCACCTGCCCTCGGCCGCCGGACCGCCCGCCGCGACCCTCGCGGCGGCACGCGCGTCGCTGGAGAGGATCGCCGGAGCCACGTTCCCCGCCTCGCTGCCGGACAGTGACTGCCTGCTGTTCGGCACCGGACGCCGCGCGCCGACCGGCGCGGAGAAGGCCGCGCTGGGTGATCTCTCCGCGCGGCTTCCGCTCGTCCTCGGCTGAACCGGCGGATGATCCCCGGCCGTACGGCCGGGGTCGCGGGCGCCGGCGAGTCCGGACCGGTGCGTCCGGCTCCAGCCCGCTCGTCCGCCAGGGGTGTTCGGTAAGCCCGGCGCTCACCTTCGGCTGTCCGGGCGCTTACCCGCTGCTCCCTACCGTCGAGCCACCGACGTCAGGGGGCTCGCCCGTATGCGCATCCGGTCCGTGTGGTGGTGGGTGTGGGCGTGGGCGGCGGTGTGGACCGGCGCGCGCCTGCCGGGCGGCGGCGGCTCGTGGCACTACTTCGCGCAGGGCAGCCGGCTGCTGTTCGGCGACGATCCCGGGCAGGGGCTACACCTGTACGCCGCGCACCCCGACCTGCAGATCGGGCCGGTCGCGTTCCTGGCCGCCACTCCGCTGCGGCTCCTCGGGGCGAGCACGGGACGCCTCGCGGCGATCGCGGCGATGAGCGCCACCGGCCCGCTCGTCCTGTACGCGCTGTGGCGCCTCGTCCCGGAGCCCGGACGGCGGCCGTCGCGGCTGCTCGCGGCGGGGGCGGTGTTCCTGCCGGTCTGGGCCGAGCTGGTGACGCACGCCGGCCATCTCGACGACGTCCTCGCGCTGATCTTCGCGGTGGCGGCGCTGCACGCGGTGCGGTCCGGCCACCCGGTGGCCGCCGGGCTGCTGGTCGCGGCGTCCGCCGACGCGAAGCCGTGGGCGGCGGCGTTCGCTCCGCTCGTCCTCGCGGTCGCCGGCCGCGCGAGGTGGAGGGCCGGTGCCGCCTGGGCGGGCGGGCTCGCCGCGGCGTGGCTGCCGTTCCTGCTCTACGACGGGCGCACGCTCACCGCGGCGGGCTTCACCATCCCGACGGCGACCTCGTCGGGGCTGCGCGCGCTCGGCTTCGCCTACGCCCGCACGCCCGCCTGGGACCGGCCCGCGCAGCTGGTCCTCGGCTGCCTGCTGGGGACGGCCGCGGTGGCGCGGGGCCGCTGGCCCGCCGTCATCCTGGCCGGCACCGCCGCGCGGATCCTGCTCGACCCGGAGGTGTACTCCTACTACACGGCCGGGATCCTGCTCGGCGCGCTGGCGTACGACCTGGCGGTCGCCGATGGCCGGTGGCCGTGGCTGACGACGGGCGGGCTGGTGTCCCTGTACGTCGCGCGGCTGGTGGCGCACGTCGCGCCGATCTCACTGCACGTTCTGGGCCTGCTGCGCGTCGGCTACGTGATCGCGGTGATCGCGGTCGTGCTGCTCCCCCGGCGTACGGAGGGTCAGACGCCCGCGGTGGCCGGGGACTCGGAGTCGCGCAGCTCGGCGACGATCCGCCGCTCCACCCAGAACGTCAGGAACGGGATGACGCCCGCGAGGACGATCAGCACGACCTTGCTGAGGGGCCAGCGGACGCGGCGGTAGAGGTCGAACGTCGTCAGCAGGTAGAGCGGGTAGCAGATCATGCCGTGCGGCATCCCGATGACCCGCGACAGGATGTCGTTGTGCGCGAAGAGCTGCACGGGCACCGCGACGAAGAAGAGCAGGATCAACAGCGTCCCGGTCAGATAGGCCATGACGCGGTAGCGGGTCACCGCTGCTTGCACGGGGGTCGTCCTTCCCTGGAAACCCGCGCCCTCAAGGGCGCGGGGCCTCGTCGTTCAGCCGGGCGAGGCGGCGGTTGTAGGCCGCCAGTTCCTCGTCGTCCTCGTCGTTGATCACGGCCGAGGGGGCGGCGCGGTCCGGGATGAAGCTTCCGGTGTCCTCGCGGGACTCACCGGTCTCGCCTCGCAGCTCGTCGCGGACCATCCGGACCCACATCGCGACCACGAAGACCCCGAACATGGGCCACTCGATGACGTACGCCCAGCTCTGCAGGTTGCCACCCTGGGCACGCGTCAACTGCCACCAGCCGGCCAGCAGGAACACGCCGATCAGCACGATGGCGACCAGATGCAGCCCAAGCCAGCCGGGAGTGAAGAACCGTCGCACGTATGCGAGCGTACCCGCGCCCCGCGCGCCCCGTGGCACACCCCCATGTTGAGGCGTTCACCAGAAAATCGGTCCGCCCTCTTTACCGGAGTATGTCCGTGATGTAACACTCCTCTAACCCCAAAGTGAAAGCGCTTACATTCACGGCCGACCCGCTGTGTAAGCGCTTACACACAGGAAGGAACGAGCCGGACAGTGCCGCGCGAGACACCCGACACACCACAGCACGGAGCGACCATCTACGAGGTCGCCCACCGGGCCGGCGTGTCGATCGCGACCGTGTCACGGGCCCTGCGGGACACCGGGAAGGTCGCCCCGACGACGCGGGCCCGGGTCATGGCGGCGGTCGAGGAGCTGCGGTTCACGCCCAGCCGCCGTGGCGTCGCGCTCGCCGAGGGCCGGTACGCCGCGAACGGCATCGTCTTCCCCGACCTGTCCGGGCCGTACTACGCGGAGGTCGTCCTCGGGTACGAGGAGGTCGCCTCCGAGCTGGGGCGGTCGGTGATCATCTTGTCGACGCGCGGGCAGTCCAACGTGCGCGGGCCCGTACGGGACCTGGCCGGGCGCGTGGACGGGCTCGTGCTGTTCGGGCCGACCGTCGACGACCCGACCGTGCGCGAGCTGATCGGCGCCGGGCTGCCGGTGGTGCTGCTGGCGCGCGGGCCGGTCGAGGGCGCCGACCTGGTCACGTCGGAGAACATCGCCACGGCGCGTACCCTCACCGAGCACCTGCTCGGCCACGGCCACCGCGACTTCACGATGCTCGGCGCCTCCGCCGACGGCGACGTCGCCGAGCGGTGGACGGGGGTCACGCGGACGCTGAGAGAACACGGCGTCGCGGTCCCTGACCCCATTCCCTGCGACTTCACCGTGGACGGCGGCCTCGCGGCCGGCCGGGAGGTACTGGATTCACACCGCCCCGAAGCGGTCATCTGCGCCGACGACCAGGTCGCACTCGGCATGCTGCTCGCCGCCGAGGAACGCGGCCTGAGCGTGCCCGGCGACCTGGCCGTGACCGGATGGGACGACATCATGGCCGCCCGCCATGCCCGCCCGGCGCTGACCACGGTCCGCCAGCCGATGCGCGAGCTCGGCGCCCGCGCGGCACGTGCCCTCGACGAACTGATCACCGGCGTTCGCGCCGCACCACGTCACGAGACCCTCGCCACCGAACTGGTCGTACGGGCCAGCTGCGGCGAACACACCTTGGAGGAACAGTGAGGAAGTCCACGAGCCGGGCCGCGATCGGACTGCTCGCCGCCGGGCTGGTCCTGAGCGGTCTGAGCGGCTGCGGGCGCAGCGACAGCGCCAGTCACGACAAGGCCAAGAACGTCGGCAGCGGGAAGGTCTCCGGCACGATCACCGTCTGGGCCGGTGGCAGCGAGGGTGAGAAGCTCGGCGAGCTCGCCAAGGGCTTCGAGGCCGCCAACCCCGGCACGAAGGTCGTCGTCACGCCGATGGGCATGGACGTCGCCCACGACAAGATCCTCTCGGCGATCGCCGGCGGCGCCACCCCGGACGTCAGCATGATCGGCACGACGTGGATGGGCGAGCTGGCCAAGACCGGCGCGATCGACCCGACGCCGGGCAACCTGATCGACAAGTCGAAGTTCTTCCCCGGCTCCTGGGACACCGTGCAGTCCGGCGGCACCGCGTACGGCGTGCCCTGGTACGTCGAGACCCGCGCCTTCTACTACCGCAAGGACCTGGCCGCCAAGGCGGGCGTCAAGCCGCCGACGACCTGGCAGGAGACGCAGGCCTTCGCCAAGGCGGTCAAGGACAAGGCCGGCGCCTCCCAGGGCGTCTACCAGAACTACACGGTCGGGAGCTGGCAGGAGCTGCTGCCGCTGATCTGGCAGTCCGGCGGCGACATCATCTCCGGCGGCAAGTGGACCTTCGACACGCCGCAGATGACGCAGGCGCTGACCCAGTTCCAGTCCTACTACAAGGCCGGAACCGCGCCGAACAAGCTCGACGAGGGCGCCTTCCCGCAGAACTTCATCAAGGGCCAGGCCGCCGCGTTCTACTCCGGCCCCTGGATGATCTACGCGCTGGACAAGGACGGCGGCAAGAACTTCGACCAGAAGTACGACGTCTCCCCGTACCCGAAGGGCAGCGCCGGCGGCACGTCCCTGATGGGCGGCGGCGACATGGTCGTGTTCAAGAAGTCCAAGAACCGCGACGCCGCGTGGCGCTTCATCCAGTGGCTGAGCGACCCGAAGACGCAGGTCAAGTGGTTCCAGACCGTGAAGGACCTGCCGGCCGTGGAGAGCGCGTGGCAGGACCCGGCGCTGACCGCCGACAAGCGCGTGTCCGTCTTCGGCGAGACGCTCAAGACCGCCAAGACCCCGCCGCCGTACGCGACCTGGGACCAGATCGCCAAGGTCCTGGAGGATGAGATCCAGAAGGTGTCGCTCCTGAAGGAGACGCCCGCCGCCGCGGCCAAGACGATGCAGAGCAAGGCCGACGGCATCGGGACGGGCGCCTGACATGTCCGTGGCCACCGCCGTCCGGCGAGGAACCGGCTCCGCGGCAGAACCCGCCGGAGCCGGCCCTCGCCGGCCACGGGGCCGGCTCATGGCCTGGGTCTTCGCCGCCCCGTTCCTGATCCTGTTCGTGGTGATGTACGCGGGGCCGCTCCTGGCCGGCTTCGGGATGAGCGTCACCGACCTGCGCAGCACCGACGTACGCCACCCGTTCGCGGTGAACGGCGTCGGGCTGGCCAACTACCAGCGCCTGCTGCACGACGACGCGATGCGCAAGGCCGCCTGGAACACCTTCTTCTTCGTGGTGACCGGCGTGCCGCTGACCATCGTGACCGGCCTCGCCGCCGCGGCGGTCCTGCACTCGGGGATCACCAGGGCCAAGACGTTCTTCCGTGCGGGCTACTTCCTGCCGCAGGTCACGAGCATCATCGGCATCGCGGTCGCCTGGCGCTTCCTGCTCGACCCGCAGTCGGGCCTGATCAACGAGGCGCTCCACGTGATCGGCGTGCACGGCCCGTCGTGGCTGGCCGACGAGCACACCGCGCTGCCCTCGCTGGTGGTGATGGCGGGCTGGCGCGGCTTCGGCTTCGACATGGTGATCTTCCTGGCCGCGATGCAGGGCGTGCCGCGCGAGCTGTACGAGGCCGCCGACGTGGACGGCGCGGGCCGGTGGGCGAAGTTCCGCCGGATCACCCTGCCGATGCTGCGGCCCGCGCTGCTGTTCACGGCCGTCTACTCGACGATCGGCTACATGCAGTTCTTCGAGGAACCGTTCGTGATGACCAAGGGCGGGCCGCTGAACAGCACCCTCTCCGCGTCGTACGCGATCTACTTCCAGTTCGGCGCGGGCAACTACGGCTACGCCGGAGCGGCCGCGAGCGTGCTGTTCACCGTGATCGTCGCCCTGTCCTTCCTGCAGTTCCGCCTGCTGCGGCCGAAACACCACTAGGGGCGACCGGTGATCAGAAAGAGCGTTACCTACATCCTCCTGACGCTGGGCCTCGGTGTCGTCGTGACGCCGTTCGGCTGGGCGCTGCTCAGCTCGTTCAAGCCCGAGCAGGAGATCCGGCAGAACCCGCCGACCTTCCTGCCGTCGCACCCGACGCTGTCCGGCTACCGCGAGCTGTTCCACCGGCTCGACCTGTTCACGGTCTTCGCCAACAGCGTGCTCGTCGCGGTGATCATCGTGCTGGCGAACATGCTGTTCTGCTCGATGGTCGCCTACGCCCTCACCAAGCTGCCGTTCCGCGCGGGCGGCGTGGTGTTCGGGCTGATCATGGTGCAGATGATGGTGCCCGCCATCGTGCTGATGGTGCCGCAGTTCGTCGTCGTGGCGAACCTCGGCCTGGTCAACACGATCTTCGGCATCATCCTGCCGTACCTCGTGATGCCGCTCGGCATCTTCTTGATGCGGCAGTTCATGGCCGAGATCCCCGACGATCTCGTGCACGCCGCGCGCATCGACGGCGCCGGGGAGTTCCGGATCTTCTTCCGGATCGTGCTGCCGCTGTGCAAGCCCCCGCTGGCGACGCTCAGCCTGATCACGTTCCTCGCCGCGTGGAACAACTTCCTGTGGCCGGCGGTCGTCGCCCAGACCCAGGACAAGTACACCCTGCCCGTCGCGCTCGCCATCTTCTCCAACCAGGAGGCGACGCACTACGGCCTCCTCCTGGCCGGAGCCGTCGTGGTCGTGGCGCCCGTCGTCGTCCTGTTCCTCGCGCTCCAGCGTTTCTTCGTCGAAGGCATCGCCTCCACCGGAATCAAGTAAGCCCGCCCCCCAGGGAGCTCCCGTGCGATTCACCCGATCCCATGCTCTGGCCTGTACGGTCATCGCCGCCGCCGGCATGGCCGCCGTACCGTCCGCGTCGGCCTCGCCGGCGCCGAACGGCGTGCTGCACTCCTACGCCGCCGACACCTGGCGGTCCATGACCGCCATGACCGACTCCGCGACCGGCCTGCCCGCCGACAAGATCACCGGTGACCTGAAGACCCTCGCCAAGGTCACCTCGCCGACCGACATCGGCGCGTACATGTGGAGCACGCTGTCCGCGCGTGACCTCGGCCTGATCTCCCGCAAGGACGCCGCGACCCGCATCAGCCGTACGATCAGCTCGCTCGGCCGCCTCGAACGCCACTCCCCCGACGGCCAGTTCTACAACTGGTACGACCCGAAGACCCTCAAGCTCGTCACGACGTGGCCCGAGGACGGCAGCGTCGTCAAGCCGTTCCTGTCCAGCGTCGACAACGGCTGGCTGGCCACCTCGCTGATGATGGTGCGCGACGCCGTGCCGCAGCAGCGCGTCGCGGCCCAGAAGATCCTGTCCGGGATGAACTTCAAGTCCTACTACGACCCGGTGGCCGCGACCAACGGCACGGGCCTGCTGCGCGGCGGCTTCTGGCCGAACGACCCCGCGCCGGACTGCTCGGTGAAGGCCGACTACCTGGGCACCGGCACCCCGGTGTACGAGACGTGCCATACGTACGGCTCGCCCGGCGAGACGCGCATCGCGACCTACGTCGGCATCGCGCTCGGCCAGCTTCCCGCCCAGCACTACTTCGGGCTGCTGCGCACGCTCGGCGACACCGGCTGCGACTACGGCTGGCAGGAGCAGAAGCCGCAGGGCACGACCAAGACCTACCTCGGCATCAAGACCTACGAGGGCACGTACGGGTACCGCGACATGCGGTTCGTCCCGATCTGGGGCGGCAGCATGTTCGAGGAGCTGATGCCGGACCTGTTCGCGCCGGAGCGGCAGTGGGCGCCCAAGAGCTGGGGCGCCAACCACCCGATCTTCGTCGCCGCCCAGATCGAGCACGGCATGGACGAGGCGAAGTACGGCTACTGGGGCTTCTCGCCGTCCAGCGACCCGTACGGCGGCTACAAGGCGTACGGCGTCGACGCGATCGGCATGCAGTCCGACGGCTACGCCACCGACGAGGAGAACACCCTCGTCGACTACGGCTACGAGGGCTGCCGTCCCGCCCAGCCGCTGCCGACGTCGTACGGCGATGGGATCGTGACGCCGCACGCGTCGTTCCTCGCCCTGCCGTACGCACCGACCGCCGCGCTCGCCAACCTGGCGAAGCTGCGGAAGAACTTCGACGCCTACGGTCCCGGTGGGTTCTACGACGCCATCGCGGTCCGCAGCGGGAAGGTCGCCAAGACCTACCTGTCGCTCGACCAGGGAATGATCATGGCCTCCTTGGGCAACCTGCTCGGCCACGACGACATGCACCGCTACTTCGCGGCAGGTGAGGCGCAGCGCAAGCTCGCTCCGGTGCTGCGACTGGAGGACTGGGCGCTCGTGCCGCCGTCCGCCGCCGTGCGCGCGCGGCTCGGTCTCGAGTAGGGGTCACCCGCCGAAGTACGCGAAGATTGACGAAGGGCCACCGACCGTCAGCAAAGGAACCCACAGATCGGGGAAAGATCAATGACCGACCTGACCGCCGGTGAAGCACGACGAGACTGGCAGGAGCGCATCTACCAGGTGTCCGGCGAGATGACGGCCGAGGCCGTCATCCTCGCCGCGCCGGAAGGGCTGCGCGCCACCGCCGGCGCCGGCCACGTGACCCTGTCCTGGGAGCCGGTGGACGGCGCCATCGGCTACCTTCTCCACCGCTCCGCGTCCGAGGACGGCCCGTTCGAGCCGATCCGCCAGCCGGACGTCGACGTGCCGGCCGTTCCCGGCACCGGCTACGTCGACACCGCGACCGACGGCGAGAACTGGTACGCGGTCTCGTCCATCACCACGATGGACGCGACCGGGCCGCTGTCCGCTCCGATCGCGGCGTCACCCCTCGGAGCCGGAGACTCCGCCGCCGAGGTCACGGTCCGCGTCGACGCGGGCAACGTGACCAGGCCGCTGCCGCGGCCGTGGCAGTTCATGATCGGCTCGGAGCACCTGTCGCACATGCTCAGCGACGAGCAGTCCGGCGGGCGGCCGATCGGACCGGAGCTCACGCGCGCGCTGCGCACGATGAGCGAGGACCTCGGCGTGCGCACGGTGCGCGCGCACGCGATCCTCGGCGACGACCTCGGCGTGTACCGCGAGGTCGACGGCGAGCCGGTCTATGACTTCAGCGGCGTCGACCGCGTCTACGACGAGATCATGTCGTTCGGGATGCGGCCGATCGTCGAGCTGTCGTTCATGCCGCGCGACCTCGCCTCCGACACGACCAAGACGGTCTTCGAGTACCGCGCGATCATCTCGCCGCCGAAGGACTACGACCGGTGGGGCGACCTGATCCAGGCGTTCACGGCGCACGTCGTCGACCGCTACGGCCTGGAAGAGGTACGCGACAACTGGGCCTTCGAGGTGTGGAACGAGGCGAACCTCGAGGTCTTCTGGAGCGGCACCCCGGAGGAGTTCCTCCGCCTGTACGACGTGACGGCCGCCGCTGTGAAGAGCGTCGACGCGTCACTGCTGGTCGGCGGCCCCTCCTCGGCCGCCAACGGCTGGGTGGAGGAGCTGCTGACCCACGTCGACTCCTCCGGCGCGGCGCTCGACTTCATCTCCACGCACACCTACGGGAACGCCCCGCTGGACTGGCGGCCCGCGCTCGCACGGCACGGCCGTGAGGGCACGCCGATCTGGTGGACCGAGTGGGGCCCCACGCCCACGCACTTCCACGGCATCGGCGACGGCGCGTTCGGCGCGACGTTCCTGCTGCACGGCATGAAGTCGGCGGCCGGGCGGATGGAGTCCCTGTCGCACTGGGTCGCCTCCGACCACTTCGAGGAGCTGGGCCGCCCGCCCGCGCTGTTCCACGGCGGGTTCGGGCTGCTGACCGTCGGCAACCTGCGCAAGCCGAGGTTCTGGGCGCTGTCCATGGCCGAGCGCCTCGGTGAGGAGGAGGTCGAGGCCGCCGTCGACGGCGACGTCGCCGGGGTCGAGGCGTGGGCCGCGCGCTCCGCCGACCGCGTCGGCGTCCTCGTCTGGAACGGCACGCTCAACCAGGAGCAGGCCGCCGGGGAGGCGTTGCTGAACCGGTCGGTGACCGTCACCGTCGACGGCCTGCCGGGCGGCGAGCACACGGTGCGCCACTACCGCGTGGACGAGTCGCACTCCAACATCCGCGCGGTGTGGCACCACCTCGGCGGCGGCGCCGACTGGCCGACCACCGAGCAGTGGGAGCAGCTGGGCGCCGCCGACGCCCTGGAGGAGCTGTCACCGCCGCAGAGCGTGAGCACCTCAGGGGAGCCGGTGACGTTCCGCTTCGGGCTGCCGATGCCGGGCGTGTCGTTCCTGGAGTTCACCCGCGCATGACGGGTGGGCCGGTGTAGGCGGCTCGGAGCCGGACGGGCGCGTCGCGGGAGTACTCCTCCAGCGCGTGCGCGAGCCAGCCCGCCGTACGTGCGACGGCGAAGACCGCCTCACCGGCCCCTCTGTTCATCCCGCCGACCGCGCCGAGCGTGGCCAGCGCGAAGTCGGTGTTCATGCCGGGCAGCCGACGCGCCCGCGCGTCCGCGAGGACCGCCTCGGCGACGGCGAGGGCGTGGTGCCCGGCGGCGGCCTCGCGCAGGCGGTCGAGGACGAACACCGCGCGGCCGTCCACGGCGCGGTAGACGTGGTGGCCGAAGCCCGGGATCCGCTCGCCGCGCCGCAGCCGCTCGCCGACGACGCGTGAGGCGCGGCCCGGCTCGCCGACCTCGGCGAACAGCGCCTCCACGCCCAGCGACGCGCCTCCGTGCAGCGGGCCGCCGAGCACGCCGAGCCCGGTCGCGACGACGGCGTACGGGTCGGCGCGCACCGACGCGGCGACCCGCGCGGCCAGGGTCGAGGCGGCCAGCTCGTGGTCGGCGAGCAGCACGAGCGCGGCCCGTAGCGCGCCGACGAGGCCGTCGTGCGGCTCACGCGCGGTGAGCCGGGTCCAGAGGCGTTCGGCGATCGAGGTCCCGCCGGTCTCGCCGGCCGGGGGCAGCGCGTCGACCATTCCGGCGACGAGGTTGCGGCCCGCGCCGGTCACCGCGCCCTCGTCGAGGGTGAGGCGCAGCGGGTCGGCCGTCGCGAGGACGGCGGTGATGACCTGGAGGCGTTCCAGGGGCAGCGTGTCGGGCGGCAGGCCCTCCTGCGCGGCGCGCGCGGCGGCGACCGCCTCGGGGATCGCCCGCCACGGGCCGGTCCCGCCCGTCTCTCCGGTCCAGAGCAGGGCCGCGACGTCCTCGAACTCGTACGTCTCCGCGAGCGCGACGGCGTCGTGTCCCCGGTAGGCGGGATGGTCGTCGCCGATGACGGTCAGGGCGGACTCCACGACCAGCTCGGCGACACCTGGTCCCCTCCGTGGCCGCCCGCGCCGTGCCAGCTCCTCGACCTCGGCGGGGTCGAACAGGCTGCGCCGTCCGTCCGGAGAGCGGCGCCGGTTCAGCACGCCCCGGCTCACGTACGCGTACAGCGTCGCCGTCTTCACCCCCAGGCGTTCCGCCGCGCGGGCGGCGTCGATCCAGGGTTCGGGGGCTGGTTGGTTCCGGTCGGCGTCGATGCGGTGGATTCTGCTCCTCGCGCGGCGGGCGCGGCAAACCATGATGTCGGATTTTCGCGAGCGGAAGCCGCCGGAGAGTTGGTAGGAAAGGGGGTATGGACGTCGCGATCGGAGCACTCGACACTCCGCTGGGCCGGATGGCCTTCGCCTGCACCGAGATCGGCCTCTGCGGCCTGTCGTTCCGCGACAACACGCGCGAGCGTGCGCGGCTGCGCGCCGGCCTGCCGGTCGTCGAGGCGCCCGAGCGCACCGAGACCGTACGCGCCCGCCTGGCCGCCTTCTTCGCCGGCGAGATCGGGGAGTTCGACCTGCCGATCGACTGGCGCCACACCTCAGGGGTGCAGCGCGAGGTGCTGGAGAAGCTCTACACCGGCGTCCCGTACGGCGAGACCGTGACGTACGGGCGGCTCGCCGACCTCAGCGGCACCGGCGTGCCCGCGCGCGGCATCGGCTCGATCATGGGCTCGAACCCCATCCCGATCGTGGTCCCCTGCCACCGGGTGGTGGCCTCCGACGGCCTCGGCGGGTACAGCGGCAGCACCGGTGTCGAGGTCAAACGCTGGCTCCTCACCCTCGAAGGCTCCATCCCCGCCACCCTCGACTGGGACCCCACCGCCGGGCCCGGCCTCTAGATCGTTGATGGGAAATGTGTGGGCTGGTCAGTGGTCGTAGGCGGTCAGTGATCGTTTGACGGGTGCGTCGATCAGCCAGTTGTGCCAGATGGCGGTGTTGAGGGCGAGGATCCGTTGGCTGATGCGGGCCCATAGGCCGTCGGTGGTGCGGGCGTTGTGGCGTTCGAGGCCGAGTTGGTTCTTCAAGGTCCAGATGATCGCTTCGATGCGTTGGCGTAGCCAGCCCGGGAAGGTCTTGGCCGGTGGCTGTGGTTGTCACACACGATCGGGCACGGCCCATCGGCCGGCGGGCGGGTGTGGAGCAGGTTCAGGGCTTGTTTGTGTTCGCCCGTGTTCTTTGGGGTGGGCCAAGGCTGAAGGAGGTCACCGTCCCGTCGGTGGTGGTGAGCATCAGTTTCGCGCCCCGGTAGAACGCGTGGTGGGAAGCATCACGGCCGTAGTCGGCGATCTCACCTAACGCTGAACGGTTGACGGTCACCCGTGATGCCCCGCAGGGCACTTTTGTGCCGTCCATCAGGCGTAGCCGCTCATGCCAGGCCGGGACCAGACGCGCCAGGCCCAGCGCGACCGCCGACAACACCGGGCCCAGCGCACGCAGGTGCCGGTTGTATTCGGACTGGCACGGCAACCGCGCACCGGCTAGGGGCAGTCGCCCGTGTTGGGGCCCGGGCCGGTCGTGCGGTCGCCCCGGCCGGGGTACTCGCAGGTCGGCAGGCTGTCGCCGGCCGAGATGAGGATGCGGACGACGGCGAGCGGGCGCCGGCCCGGAGTGTCGGCCGGGATGTGCGAGCGGCGGTAGTCGAAGGTGCCGGTGATCCCCGTGTACGGCGTGGTCTCCAGGGTCGTACGGATGCGGCCGCGCGCCGGCGGTGCCCCGGGCGGTGCCTCGTGGGTGTCGCGGATGTCGGCCGCCGCCTGGAGGAACATCTCCGCCGCGTCGTACGCCAGCCCGGCGCGCTCGCCGGTCCACAGCAGCGTGATCCCCAGGTCGCGCCGCAGGTCGCGGGCGACGCTCAGGTACGCCTCGCAGAACGTCCGCATCGGGGGCGTGAGCGGCCGGCGTGCGCCGGCCGCGGCCGGGGAGACGCAGGCGTTCCCGGTCTCCAGGACGTCGATGCCCTTGCTGACGTAGGAGATCTCGATCCCCTGGTAGTCGCTCCGCAGGCGGCGGCCGGGGTCGGCGACGAACCTCGTGATGCCGTCGTCGGCGACGATGAACGGCAGGTCGCCCCGGCAACGGCCCGCGATCGAGGTCAGGAACAGCGAGAAGTCGTCGATCGCGTCCTTGCCGGCCGGGCGGTCGTGGCGCCCCGCGTACACGATCGCCGACGACGCGCCGCACAGCGCGGGCCCGAGCGAGGTCGTGACCTTCACGTCCGCGTCCCCGGCGGACTCGCCGCCCAGGTCGCGTACGAGCGTGGCGATGTACAGGTCGTCGCCGTCCGCGGAGCCCGGCGGCCGGTAGATCCAGGTCCGCGTCGGCCGCGCCTTTCCCGCCGAGTCGTACGTGCGGCGTCGGAAGTAGGCCGGGACCGCGTCGCGCACGTACCGCAGGATGTCGCGGGCCTCGCTCCGGTTGCCGGGTGACAGCGCGAAGTAGTTCGCGAGCGGCCGGCCGTTCGCGTCCCGGTCGATCCCGTCGGCGGACAGCGTGGTGGCGAGGGTGGGGATCCCGGCGGCGTCGAGCAGGCCGATGGCCGTGGCGGTCGCGGTGACGCTCCGGTCCAGGCCGACGACGCCCAGCAGCGTACGGTCGCGGGCGAACTCGCGTACGAGCATCCCGGCGACGGCGGCGGCGTCCCGCATCTTGGACCCGCCGTTGGCGATGACGACGCGCAGCAGCGGCGCGTTGACCGACGACACGTCGGCACGCCGCTGCGCGACCAGCAGCCCCTCCAGCTCCTCGGCCTCGGCGGAGTCGTAGTCGTCGTCGCGGCCCGCGGTGAGCCCGGCGAAGTAGACCAGCCCGGTCACGGGCCGGGTGGAGGACCTCAGGAGGCCTGCGCGGGCGTTCTCGTCGAAGATCTGTTCCTGGTCCCGCTGGAGGCGCAGGTTCTGCCGCACCTGCTCCGCGTCCTGCCCGTCCACGGGATTGCCGAAGACGTGACTCCGGTCGCCGCTGAACCCGACGCACTCGCGGTCCCCGTCCGGTGAGACCCACGGGACCACCCGCGCCGTGGTGCCGCACGGCGCGGCCACCGGGGTGTCGGACCGCGCCGCCGGCTCTGGTGGCGCGGGGACCAGCGCGTACGTGAGGATCCCGACCAGGGTGACAGCGACGATCGGCGGCCGGCGCCGTACGGGCACGCGGGTGACGGGGGCCCTGGTCAGGCGGAGCGTCCGGCACGCGGCGGGGCCGTCCGGCGCGAGGGTGATCGGCACCACGGGGTCGGCCTCGCCGGTCGCGGCGCGGACCTCGGTGATCAGATCGAGGACGCGCTCGCCGGCTGCGTCGGCCGCCAGCAGGACCGGCCGCCCGGTACGCCGCCACGGCACGCGGCGGAAGGCGATGCGCAGGTCTTCGAGGAAGGCGTGGGTGAGGAGAAGCTCCAGCTCGTGCCCGTCCGCCTCCCTACGGCGGCCTTTCGTCAGGCTGATGGCGAACTCGGCGAACCCGCCCGCGTCCGCCGGCGCCAGGAACCTCTGCCGCATGATCCAACGGGTGTCCCGGCCGACGAGGCCGCGCTTCCACAGGCGGAAGCCGAGCGCCGGCAGGAAGTGCGCGACGATGACCAGCACGAGCTGGACCGTCGACTGCGCGCCGCTCAGCGGAGCGACCGGGTCACGCCGCGAGTACGGGCGCCGCTCCTTCAGCCGTTTCGTCAGCTCGTCGCTGAGCAGCCGCAACCTGGACTCCCGCCGCGCCGGCCCGAGGTCCTCCTGGACCAGCCAGGACACGAACCCGTAGCGAGGGAAGGTCAGCCTGGTGTCGCAGGCGTTCAGGTCGCGCGCGAGCCGGGACAGCGCGGATAAGACGTCCGTGCCGGCGCCGTCCACCAGCGCGTGCGGCCGGTGGTGACGGAGCGGGGCGGTGAGCTGTTCGAGGTCGAGGGCCTCCGACGCCAGCCGGATGAGCGGGGCGACCGTCTCGGGAGGAGTACGGCCGGCGAGGAGATCCGCGACTTCGCGGTCGTCCGGGTTCATATATCACCCCAAACTCAACTGCTCTTCAAAAGATTGTTCAACACGTGACCCAGATGGTCAAGAGGGTGGTGTGCCCGGCCGGGCGGCTCAGGCGAGGAGGGCCTCGATGCGGGCCAGGGAGTCGGCGCCGGCCAGCTCGACCGGCATCACCGGTCCGGCGGCGAGGCGGTCGGCGAGGGTCGAGACGGCCTCGGCCCGTACCTTCACGTACTCCTCCTCGGCTCCCGACGGCACGCGTCCACCGAGGGCCGTCGCGACCTCCGCCAGCGCGAGGTGTCCCGCGTCGCGCGGCAGGCCGGGGCCGCCCGTACGGTCCAGGCGCTCGTACGCGGCGACCAGGCGGCGGACCGGCGCGCTGGTGACGTCCAGGACGGTGCCGAGGCTCAGCAGGGTCTCCCGCCTGCGGGCGTCGCCACGGCGCAGGGCGCGCAGGAAGGCGGCGTGGGCGGGCAGCGCGAGCCCCAGGGACAGGCAGGCGACGGCCACGACGCTCAGCCAGCCGGGCAGGCCCGCGAAGAGCACGGCGGCCAGCAGGGCGCCGCCGCCCACGCTGAGGACGATCTCGGGGAGGCCGATGCCCTCATCGCTCGGCGCGGACGGCCCTGTGCCCCCTTCGGGGACGTCGAGCAGCGGACCGGGCCGGTGAGGGACGATGACCTGCGACTTCATGATCCTATTATCGGCGGCGGACGGGCGGATCTCATGGAACCCGCCCTCCGCGCGGCGCGCGCGGCGAGTGATCCCTAATATGGCCGCCTAACCGGAGGTGGCTAGATGCCGAAGTGGACTACCGACGACATCCCCGACCTGACAGGCAAACGGGCGATCGTCACCGGCGCGAACAGCGGGCTCGGCCTGCGGACCGCCCTCGAACTGGCCCGGCACGGCGCCACCGTGGTGCTCGCCTGCCGCAGCGCCGAGCGCGGCGAGAAGGCGCTCGCGACCGTACGCGAGCAGGTGCCGGACGGCGACGTCGCCCTCGGCTCGCTCGACCTGGCCGACCTCGCCTCGGTGCGCGCGTTCGCGGACGCGCACCAGGAGCCCCTCGACCTGCTGGTCAACAACGCCGGGGTGATGGCGCTGCCGCAGCGCACCACGGCGGACGGCTTCGAGATGCAGTTCGGCACCAACCACCTCGGCCACTTCGCGCTGACCGGGCTCCTGCTGCCCGCGCTCCTCGAACGCGACGGCGCCCGGGTCGTCACGCTCACGAGCATGATGCACTGGCTGGGCCGCCTCGACTTCGACGACCTCGACGGCGAGCGCCACTACCGGCGCTGGACCGCGTACTGCCAGTCCAAGCTGGCCAACCTCGTCTTCGCCAAGGAGCTCGACCGCCGGTCCGGCGGCCGGATCACCAGCGTCGCCTCCCACCCCGGGTACGCCTCGACCAACCTGCAGCAGGCCGGGCCCCGCATGGACGGCAGCAAGGCGCGCGAGAGCGTGTTCCAGCTCATGAACGTCCTCGTCGCCCAGTCCGACGCGGCGGGCGCCTGGCCGTCGCTGTACGCCGCGACCGCGCCGACGGTGCGGGGCGGGCAGTGCTACGGCCCGCGCGGCCCCGGCCAGAGCCGCGGCGCGCCCCGCCGCGTCGGCACCCTTCCGCGCGCGTCCAAGCCTGAACCGGCCCGCCGCCTCTGGGAGATCTCCGAGAAGCGGACGGGTGTCACCTACGGCGCGCTGGGCAGTGTGGGCTCATCAGGGGAATGACAAAGGTACGGTTCGCATCCACTGGGGGACGGGCGGCCACGCGCCCGCGTAGGAGGAGATCGTGAACAAGCTCGTTTCCAAGCCGGTCACCATCGTGACGTCGATGCTCGCCGGAATGGTCGCCGGCGCCATCTTCAAACAGGTCTGGAAGATCGCGGCGGGCCAGGACGACGCGCCCGACGCCACCGACCCCGACTACGGCTGGACCGAGGTCCTCGCCGCCGCCGCGCTCGAAGGCGCGATCTTCGGCGCCGTCAAGGCCGCCGTGCAGCGCGCGACGACCAAGCACGAGGAAGAAGAGGAGTTCGAGGAGGTCTAGGGGGACACCCCCTATATGTCAATCTGGATGACCATGTCCTGCCATCACGGCAAGCGCGGCGTCGGGGCCGGCCGCGGTTGCTGACCGATGCCGAGCTGGTGTGTGTCGCGATCGCGCAGGTGTTGTTGCGCTGTGACGATGAACGCCGCTGGCTGCGGGTGGCTCCGGGGCGGATCGGTCATTTGTTCCCGCGGTTGCCGTGTCAGTCCGAATACAACCGGCACCTGTGCGCTTTGGGGCCGGTCATGTCCGCGATCGCGCTGGGTATCGCGCGGGCGGTTCCGACCTGGCATGAGCGGCTACGCCTGATCGACGGCACAAAAGTGCCCTGCGGGGCATCACGGGTGACCGTCAACCGTTCAGCGTTAGGTGAGATCGCCGACTACGGCCGTGATGCTTCCCACCACGCGTTCTACCGGGGCGCGAAACATGCTCACCACCACCGACGGGATCGTGACTTCCTTCAGCCTTCTACGACCACTGACCAGCCCACACATTTCCCATCAACGATCTAGTCCCAGAGCCCGGTGAGGCGTACGGCGTCGGCGGGGGTGTCCGCGCGTACGGGGCCGTCCAGCGGCCAGCCGCCGAGCTGCACCACCGGGATCGTTCCCCGGCGCATGGCCAGCGCGAGCTCCGACAGCGTGCCCCAGGAACCGCCGATCACGATGACGGCGTCCGCGGAGCCGACGATGACGGCGTTGCGCGCCTGGCCCATCCCCGTCGCGATGGCGGCGGTCAGACCTGGATGGGCACCCTCGCGGTCGGCGCCGGACAGCACGCCGACGACCAGGCCGCCCTCGGAACGGGCGCCTTCGGTGACGGCGGCCATCACGCCCGTGTAGCCGCCACAGATCACGACCGCTCCGCGCGCGGCCAGCAACCGGCCGACCTCGTACGCGGCGCGCCGCTCGGTCTCGTCGCAGTCACGTGGACCGCAGACGGCGACCTGGATCAGGGCAGGGCCCGCTCGATCGCCGTGGTCACCTCGTCGGTGTCCGGCTCCGTCTGCGGGGAGAAACGCGCCGCGACGGTGCCGTCCGTGGCGACGAGGAACTTCTCGAAGTTCCACCGGATGTCGCCGGAGTGCCCGGTCGCGTCGGGCGTCGTGACGAGCCCGGCGTACAGCGGATGCCGGCCGAGCCCGTTGACGTCGACCTTCTCCGTCATCGGGAAGTCGACGCCGTACGTCGCCGAGCAGAACTCCGCGATCTCCTCGGACGTGCCGGGCTCCTGGCCCATGAACTGGTTGCAGGGCACGCCGAGAACGGTGAAACCGCGCTCGCCGTACGTCTCCTGCAGCCGCTGGAGCCCCGCGTACTGTGGCGTGAGGCCGCACTTGGAGGCGACGTTGACCACGAGAACGGCCCTGCCGCGATACTGGCCGAGGTCGGCCGGTCCACCCTGCAGGCTTTCGATGTTGACGTCATAGATCGACACCCTGCCGATCCTAACGGGCCGCCTACATTGGGGTATATGGGGGAACTCCTGGTCGGCACGGCATCCTGGACGGACAAGACCCTGCTCGCCTCCGGCTGGTACCCGCCGGAGGTGAAGACCGCGACGGAACGCCTCGGTTACTACGCCGAGAGGTTTCCGCTGGTCGAGGTGGACGCCACGTACTACGCCCCACCGGCGGAGCGCACGGTCGGCTACTGGCGCGACCGTACACCGGAGGACTTCACGTTCAACGTGAAGGCGTTCTCCCTGCTCACCCAGCACCCGACGAGGCCCGGCTCGCTGTACAAGGACCTGCGCGACAAGGTGCCGGACAAGAAGAACCTCTACCTGCGCGACGTACCGGAGGAGGTCACCGAGCAGGTGTGGCAGCGCTTCCTGGACGCCCTGTGGCCGCTGCACGAGGCGGGCAAACTGAAGGCACTGCTGTTCCAGTTCCCGCAGTGGTTCCCGATCGGGCGCGCCAACAAGGAGTACATCCTGGAGGCCAAACGCCGCTGCGACCCGATGCGGGTCTGCGTGGAGTTCCGCAACAAGACGTGGATGAGCGAGGAGAACCAGGAGGAGACCCTCGACTTCCTACGCCGCTACGGCGTGCCGTACGTGAGCGTCGACATGCCCCAGGGCCACACGAGCTCCATCCCCCCGATCTTCGCCGCGACCACGGATCTGGCGGTCCTGCGCCTCCATGGCCGGCTCGACACGTGGACGAGCAAGAACATCTACGAGCGCTTCGGGTACCTGTACAGCCAGAAGGAGCTGGAGGAACTGGCCCCCAAGGTCCGCCGGCTCTCCGAGGAGGCCGAGACCACGCACGTCCTGTTCAACAACTGCTACCAGGACTACGCCCAGCGCAACGCGGCCGACCTCGTCTCACTGCTCGGTGACTAGCGGTCGAGTCCGGCTCGCGTAGAATAGAACGTATGTTCGAAGGTGCGGCGAACATCGAAGATCTGGTCCGGATCCTTCAAGAGCTCGTCGACACCGTCACCGAGCGAGCCGAGGCGGACGTCGCGGCTTTTCGGGAAGCCTACGCGCTCGGGTTCGCGGCGGGCCGCGAGGTCGGGCGGTCGCGGCTCGAGTACGAGCTGGCCGAGGTCGAGCGGCACCGACGGCACATCATGGGCCTGCCCGCGTACGCCGAACTCGAAGCGCGGCGCTGGGACGGGCGACGGGAGGACTTCGGCGCCCCCAGGCCGGGCGACTTTCCCGGGGCCGCGGTTTCGCCCCGCCGCCCCCGGAGCAGACCTACGGCAGGTCGCTGACGAACGTGGACAGGGACGTGGCCGCTCCGGTCACTCCACCCAAGGTGCCGTGGACGACGTTCGCGGCCTTGTGCGGCTGGCTGACCAGGTAGAACGCCAGGAAGGCCAAGGATCCCCATTTGAGAGACTTCTTCATTTCGGTCACTCCTCGTATCGATCCAGATACGAAGGGTAACTGCCCTGGTAGGGGTGCCGACAGCACCGACGCCCCGCAAATCACTGATCAGAAACGGCAAAGGAATCGAAAGGGGCAAGCTCCCCCGAGACTCAGCTCGTGCTGGCGAAGCTCCTCGGCACCGCGCGGTCCTCGCGCAGGTCGGCGAAGAGGGTCGCGGAGCGGGTGGTGTCCCAGGTGATGTACTCGCCGACGCCGGCCGCCGAGCCCACTCCCCCGATCGGGACGGTGGTCGTCAGGCCGTCGCCCTTGGTGAGGCCGCGCATGGCCCAGGCGAACCCGGCCAGGTTGTACAGGTGGTCGCCGTTGTCGACCGCGAAGTCGTCCGTGGAGCGCAGCGCGAACGGGATGATCCGGAACGGGTTGATCACGGTGGTCGGGCTCGTCGCCTTGTGGACCAGGGCCGCCAGGAACGCGCGCTGGTTCTTGACGCGCTCCAGGTCGGCGTTGGCGAACGCCCGCGTGCGTACGAAGCCGAGAGCCTGGCCGCCCTTGAGGGTCTGGCAGCCCGGCTTGAGGTCGATGCCCGCCTTGTGGTCCTTCATCCGCTGCTTGATGCACATGTTCACGCCGCCGACGGCGTCGACCATGCCGACGAACCCGCCGAAGCCGATCTCGGCGTAGTGGTCGATGTGGATCCGCGTGGCCCCCTCGACCGTACGGACCAGCAGCTTCGGGCCGCCGAACGCGAACGCGGCGTTGAGCTTGTTGCGGCCGTGGCCGGGGATGGGCACGTACGAGTCGCGCGGCAGGCTGACCAGCGTGGTGCCGTGGTCGCCGATGTGCAGCAGCATCATCGTGTCCGTACGGCGCCCGGCGGCCTGGCCGGTGGCGAACGCCTTGCGCTGCTTGGACGACAGGCCCTCGCGGCTGTCGGAGCCGACGATCAGCCAGTTGGTCCCCGGTGTGTCGGAGGGGCGGCCCGCGTAGTCCGAGAGCACGTCGGCGCGGTGCAGCCGCGAGTCGAGGTAGAAGTAGCTTCCCACCATCGCCAGGACCAGGACGACGAGGATGATCAGCAGCGTGCGTCCCCAGCGGTGACGCCGGCGTGGCGGTAGCGTCCCGCCCTCGCTGGTGCCGCCGCCGTACGGCGCCGAGGCCACTCGGTCATTTCCCGCCCAGTCACTCATGGGGAACACGGTAGAGGCACCGCCGCACCACCGCGTCAGCTTCCCGAGTGATTCGGCCGGTATGGATCATCATTCGACAGACTGGGGCGTATCTCCTTCTCGCGGAGGGCCCTACACGGCGGCGGTGCCGATCAGCCCGGCGCGCGTCACGAGACCGGCCAGCTCCTCCTCGGAGTGCTCACCCTCGGGACGTCGCGGAACCACGAGGTACCGCGACTCGGCGCTGGCGTCCCACACCGCGATCTCGACGTCATCCGGAAGGGTGAGGCCGAACTCCTCCAGCACCGCGCGCGGCTCGCGTACGACGCGGGAGCGGTACGCGAAGCTCTTGTACCAGCCCGGCGAGGGGCCGAGCAGCGACACGGGATAGCAGGAGCACAAGGTGCAGACGATGACGTTGTGCAGCTCAGGGGTGTTCTCGACGGCGCGCAGACGGTAGCCGTTCGCGGGCGTGCCCATGCTCCGCGCGGCGGCGTTCCCGTCGGCCAGCAGCGCCTCGCGGTACTCCGGGTCGGTCCAGGCCCGCGCCACCATACGGGCGCCGTTGAGCGGTCTGGCGTTCTCGAGCAGCCTGTCCAGGATCGCGTCCAGCTCATCGTCGGTCGTGAGCCCTGCGGCGATCGCCCGCTCCTCCAGGCGGCGTACGCGCGCCGCGACCGGCAGATCCTCATGGCTCACGGTCGACCACCTCCAGATAGGACTCCCACAGGTCGACCGTGACCGTGTGCGAACCCTCGCCCCACAGGCTCCCGGCCTCGAACCTGACCGCGTAGACGTTCTCGACGCGCGGTGTCAGGCCGCGCGCGGCGTCGTCGGGCAGCGGCCACTCGCCCTCGGACTCGACGACCTCGCCGATGTGGCCTCGGACGTAGCGGGGCACGCGCGTGTGGTGGTCCGGGTCGCCGGGCCGGGCGCGTACGCGGGTGCCCGGGGCGAAGGTCACGCGACGCCCTTCTCGTCGAGGAGGGTCTCGATGGCGCGCAGCCAGCGCTCGTAGTAGGTGGCCGCCAGGTACTCCGCGGGCGGGATGCGTTCGATCGCGTCGCGGAACTCGTCCGTCCCGAACACGCCGGCCCGCTCCAGCGCACGCATCAGGGCGAACACCCGCGCCTCCCAGTCGGCGTGGAACGGCTCACCGTCGTCGCCGGACGGCACCGGCCCGAACCCGGTCTCGCCGCCCATGTCGTGAACTCTGCTCACCCTTCCGACGCTAACCCACGGGTGCCGGGCGTGCCTACGGCGACGCGTCTGGTTAGGTGAAGGAATGAGTGACGAGCTTGAGGACCTGACGTCCAGGGAACTCCACGACCGCGCCGTCGACAAGGCCGTCCGCCATCTGGACGTCGCCTTCCTGTGGCGCCTGCTCCGCGCCATTCCGCCGGCCGAGGCCGCCGCCGGCCACCCCGACCAGGCCGAAGCGGACGTGTCGCACCTGTCGTCCATGCTGAACGAGCTCGTCCACTCCGGCGACGGCGAGGTCGCCGACGCCCTCCGCCCCCTCTACCTCGACTACCTCCGCGCCTAGAGGTACTGGCCGAGGTTCTCGTCGGTGGTGGCGGAGGTGTCGGCCGACGGGAGGTCGCTCACCTGGAGGAGGCCCACGTCGTACGCGACCGGGGACTCCTCGCCGGTGATGCGCTGGGCCTGCAGGGCGATGGCGCGGTCCAGGTGGTTGCGCATCAGGCGCGCGTTGCCGAAGGACTCTCCGCGTGACGCACCGCGCAGGCGGCGGCGTACGGCCTCCAGGACGCCTTCGCCCAGCGTGAAGCCGGCGTCGGCGGCCATCACCTCGAAGATCGCCACCAGCTCGTCGTCGGTGTAGTCGGGGAAGCGCAGCACCTTCGGGAAGCGGGACGCCAGGCCCGGGTTGAACTCCAGGAACCTCAGCATCGGGCCTTCGTACCCGGCCACGATCACCACGAGGTCGGCGCGGTGCTCCTCCATCAGCTTCAGCAGCTCGGCGATCGCCTCGTGGCCGTAGTCGCGGCCGGAGTCCGCCGGGGTCAGGGCGTACGCCTCGTCGATGAACAGCACGCCGCCCAGCGCTCGCTCCACGGCGGCGCGGACCTTCGGGGCGGTCTGGCCGACGTACTCGCCCACGAGGTCGGCGCGGGAGACCTCGACCAGGTGGCCCGACGACAGCAGGCCGAGTTTGGCGTACACGGCGGCGAGGAGGCGTGCCATCGTGGTCTTGGCCGTGCCCGGGTTGCCGGTGAAGACCATGTGGCGGGTCGGCGACGCGATGGGGATGCCCGCGTCGCGGCGTAGCTGTTCGGCCTTGGCCTCGGCGACGAGCAGGCGCACCTCGTGCTTGATCGTGTCGAGCCCGATGAGCCGCTCGATCTCGGCGAGCGGGTCGCCGGGCAGGTCGACGTGGCCGCCGGCGCTGAGGGTCGGCGGGATGTCCTCGGGATAGATCTCGTCGAGGGACTCGTCGTCGGTGAGCACGCCGTCGTCGAGGACCCGGCGTGCCTGCATCGCGACGGCGCGGTCCAGCAGGTTGATCATGGTGCGGGCGTTGCCGACCTTGCGGTCGCGGGTGCCGGACAGGACCAGGTCGCGGACCTTGGCGAGGACGCCGTCGCGCAGCGCGAAGCCGGCGTCGGCGGCCTTGGCCAGGAAGATCTCGATGAGGTCGTCCTCGCCGAGGTCGGGGAAGTGCAGCTGCTTGGGGAAGAACGCGGCCAGCTCCGAGTCGCTCTTGAGCAGGCCGTTCATCTGGCCCTCCGGCCCGCACAGCACGACGACGAGGTCGTCGGGCTGCGCCTGCACGCAGGCCAGCAGGACGTCGATCGCCTCCCGGTTGCGCGGCGACTCGCCGGGCACGAGGTTGTGCGCGTCGTTGATGGCCAGGACGCCGCCGTGGGCGCGCTCGACGGCGCGGCGTACGCGCGGGCCGCTCTCGCTGACGTACTCGCCGACCAGATCGGAGCGGTCCACCTCGACGAGATGGCCGGAGGAGAGCACGCCGAGGTCGGCGTAGATGCGGCCGAGGATCCGGGCGATCTTCGACTTGCCGGTGCCGGAGTGGCCGGTGAAGACGATGTGCTTCGGGCGCGCGGCCACCGGCATGCCCGCCTCGCGCCGCATGCGCGCGGCCTCGGCCTCGGCGACCAGGAGGCGTACCTCGATCTTGACCGCGTCGAGGCCGACGCAGGAGTCGAGCTCGGACATGGGGTCGGAGTCGGCGATGCCGCCGGGGATGACGCGCTGCGGCAGGTCGGCGACGAGGACCTCGGTCTCGCCGCGGGCCGTGGCGGCGGTGACGCACTGCTCGGCGAGGTACTCGACCAGGCGGGCGCCGCGGAGGTTCAGGAGCGGCGGTGTGCGGCTGAGCAGCACCCCGGCGGTGACGGCGGCCTCGCGCTCGGCGGTCAGGTCGCGGCGCGCGACGGCGCGGCGGAACAGCTCGGCGTAGGAGTCCTCGCCGAACTCCTTCGTACGGCCGACGCGGAAGTGCTGGTGCAGGGCCGGGTTGGCGTCGAAGACGCGGCCGTCGCCGCCGGCGCGGCACAGGACGACGACGTGCAGCTTCTGGTGGCGTTCGAGGGCGCGGCGCAGCTCCTCGGCGAACGCGGCGCCGCAGTGGTCGAAGGCGAGGATGCGGTCGAGGCCGTCGATGACCATGAGCCGGCCCTCGACGCACTCGCGCACGCGGTTGTGGAGGTAGAGGATCGTGTCGCTGACGTGGAGGTTGGCGAAGACCTGGTCGGAGACCCAGACCGTCTCGCGCACCTCTCCGCGCGACATCAGCTCGCTCTCCAGGCTGCGCACGGCGGTGCCCTTGCCGGTGGCCTCCGGGCCGCTGATGAGGAGGCGTACGGGCCGTGGGCGGCCGGTGCGCAGCGCGTCGGCGACCGCGGTGACGAGTTCGGGCTGGCCGACGAGGTCGTGCTCGACGTCGGCGGCGGCCGCGGCGGCGCGCGCCTCCTCGGCGGGCGCCGGGCCGGAGAACGCCGTGGTCAGCGGGTTGACGACGGTGGTCGCCTGGAAGAGGCGCCGGAGGTCCATCTGGAAGCCGCGCACCGGGATGCGGCTCTTCGGGCTGACCGCGCTCTCGGGCAGCCCCTGGACGCAGCCGGTGAGGCGCAGCGCCATGTCGAGCCACGCGCGGCAGGCGTCGGCCTCGCCTGCGGCCAGGCCGCGCGCCAGCCAGGAACGGACCTCCGCCTGCCAGGCCTCGGCGCGGTAGCCCTCGCGCAGCCGCTGGAACTGCTCCTGTACGGCCTCGTAGCGCTCGACGCCGGCGGCGAACGCCAGCTCGGCGGGGACCGCGGTCACCTCGGCCTGGAGGAGCAGCCGGGCGAGCGCGGCGTCGGCGTCGTCGTGGCCGGGCACGGCCGACAGCAGGCGCTCGTGCGTGGCGACCCAGCCGGAGCAGGCCCAGCCGAGGTAGCCGACGGGGCCGGCCAGCTCGGGCAGGGCGGCCAGGGTGTCGTCGGGCAGGTCGGTGGCCCACAGGCGCTCCAGGTCGGCCTGGGGCGTGGTCAGGTCGGCGGCGCGCAGCTCCGGGTCCTCGGCGTGGCGGTCGAACAGCGTGATCATCGCCTGGCGCCGGCCCTCCAGGGGCTCCAGGCCGGCGAGCACGTCGAGGGCCTCGCGGGCGAGCGCGAACATCGTCTCGCGCAGCGCGGTGTCGGCGCCGACGTTCTCGACCAGCCAGAGGCCGGGCGGGCGCAGGCGTCCGCCCTGGCTGAACCAGGCGTTGGGGTCGCGCACCGCGGGCTCGGGCTTGGCCAGGAAGGTGGAGAACAGCTCGTAGTCGACGTCGCCGCGCGAGCCGGCGCGGATCGCGGACGCGCCGAGCAGGAAGGTCAGGAGCGACCACAGCTCGGCGCCGGACGCGGACGTCGTGGAGGCGTAGAAGTCGCTGAGCCCGTTGGTCAGCAGCTTGGCGCGCTCGTCGCCGTCGAACACCCGCGCTCTCTCGCGGATCTCGTCGTAGAGACCGTCGGGCACCCGCCAGGGACCGTGGGAGTACACGTCCAGGAGGGGTTCGTCGGTCAGCAGCAACTCAAGATGATCCGGCAGGCGTGGGGCACTCACGGGTAGACCTTACGGCCCTGCGCGTACCGCCCGCAGCCCGGCGAATATCCACCAAGGTCAGGCGGTCAGCGTCCCCAGCCGGGGCGCCGCGGGTCGACGTGCTCGGCCGCGATGCGCATCGGGCCGCCCTTGCGCTCCGGCTTCTCGGGCTGCTCGGGCTCGGGGGCCGGGAGGATGCTGAACCCGATCTCGGCGGGTGGGCGTTCGAGCGCCTCCAGGTCATCGATCGGCACCAGCGCCGCCAGAGGTTTGCCGTGGCGCGTCAGCAGGATGCGCTCGCCGCTGTAGCCGACGCGGCTGACGAGTTCCGCCAGGTCGGCACGGGCCTGTGTCACCGGTACCTCACGAGTCATACGATCGATTCTAGCATTCTGTACGTTTTTGCTATTCTGTACAGAACGCTAGGAGGCGTAGATGGACTTTCCGGACAAGGAGCTGCCGGGCCTGGACCGGCCGAGAATCGACATCCCGACGCACGCGCCGCGCGCGCGGGTCACCGAGCTTCCGCAGGCACGGCCCGCCGAGGACCTGTTCCAGCGGCTGCTCGCGCAGCGCATCGTCTTCATCGGCGCCGAGATCGACGACGAGCTCGCCAACCGGGTGTGCTCGCAGATGCTGCTGCTCGCCGCGCAGGACGGGCAGCGCGACATCAGGGTCTTCATCAACTCCCCCGGCGGCTCGATGGACGCCATGTTCGCCATGTTCGACGTGATGAAGTACCTGCCGAACGACGTCTCCACGGTCGGGCTCGGCATGGCGGCCTCGGCCGGGCAGTTCCTGCTCACCGCCGGCACCGCGGGCAAGCGCTACGCGCTGCGCAACACGCGGATCATGATGCACCAGCCCTCCGGCGGCATCCGGGGCACCGCGTCCGACATCCGCATCCAGGCCGAGCAGTCCCTGCACATGAAGCACCGCTTCCTGGAGCTCATCGCCGAGCACACCGGGCGGCCGTTCGAGCAGATCGAGCACGACTCCGACCGTGACCGCTACTTCACCGCCGCCGAGGCGAAGGAGTACGGGCTGATCGACCACGTCGTGACCAGCGCGCTGGAGGCCGGGGGTGTGGCGCCGTGATGGAGGTGAACGCCCGCTACATCCTGCCGTCGTACGTCGAGCGCACCTCGTACGGGATGAAGGAGTCGAACCCGTACAACAAGCTGTTCGAGGAGCGCATCGTCTTCGTCGGCGCGCCCGTCGACGACACCCTGGCCAACGACGTGATGGCGCAGCTCATCGCCCTGGAGGGCATGGACACCGACCGTACGATCAGCCTCTACATCAACTCCCCCGGCGGCTCGCTGACCGCGATGACGGCGATCTACGACACGATGCAGTTCATCAAGCCGGACGTGGAGACGACGTGCGTCGGCCAGGCGGCCTCGGCGGCGGCGATCCTGCTGGCCGCGGGGTCTCCCGGCAAGCGCGCCGCGCTGCCGCACTCCCGCATCGTCATCCACCAGCCCCACACCGAGGGCGGGTACGGCCAGACGAGCGACATGGAGATCCAGGCGAACGAGATCATCCGTCAGCGCGCGCAGATGGAGGAGATCCTGTCCCGCCACTCCGGCCGCTCGGTCGAGCAGGTGCGCAAGGACATCGAGCGCGACCGCTTCCTGACAGCGGAGCAGGCGCGCGAGTACGGCCTGATCGACGAGATCATCACCAGCCGCAAACCGCACTGAGCGGGAGCGGCCCGTCCTCACGCGGGGGCGGGCCGCTCCCCCGAGCCTCGCGTGATCAGGTGGGCCGGCAGCACGACGCGCTGCGGAGGAAGCTCCTCACCGGCCATCCGGCGGCACAGCAGCCCGGCGGCGCGGCGGCCCATCTCGGCCGGCGAGTACGCCACGACGGTGACGGGCGTCGCCAGCATGTCGGCGAGCTCGAAGTCGTCGAAGCCGACCAGCGCGGTGCCGGTCCCGGCGGCCTGTACGGCGCGCAGCGCGCCGATCGTGAGCCGGTTGTTGCCGGTGAAGACGGCGGTCGGCGGGTCGTCCAGGGCGAGCAGCCCGGCCATCGCGGCCTCCGCTCCGGCGACGTCGTGCTCCCCGACCCGTACGAGCGACTCGTCGACGGGCACGCCGCGGGCCCGCAGCGCCTCGTCGTAGCCGCGCCGCCGCTCGCGGGCGGTGAAGATGCCGGGCAGGTCGGCGAGGAAGGCGATCCGGCGGTGGCCGTGCGCGATGAGGTGCTCGACGGCGGTGCGCGCGCCGCCCACGTTGTCGACGAGCACGACGTCGGCCGCGATGGCCTCCTCGGGCGGGCGGTCGATGAAGACCGCCGCGGTGCCCATGCTCAGCTCGGGGATCAGGTAGCGGTGGTCGCCGCCGGACGGCACCACGAGCAGGCCGTCGACGCGGCGCTCGCACAGCGACCGGATGAGGTGGCGCTCGCGCGCCGGGTCCTCGTCGGAGCAGCCCGAGATGACGAGCAGGTCGTGGGCGCGCGCGACCTCCTCGACGCCGCGCGCGATCTGGGAGTAGAAGGGGTTGGCGACGTCCTTGATGACCAGCCCGAGGCTGCGCGTACGCTCGCCGCCGCGCAGGGCGCGCGCGAGGTCGTTGCGCCGGAAGCCCAGCGCCGCGATCGCGGAGTTCACCTTCGCGGCCGTGTCGGGGCGCACCCCGACCTCCGCGTTGACGACCCGGGACACCGTCTTCAGGCTCACCCCGGCGTGCCGGGCGACGTCGTGCATGGTCGGCCGCATGGGCATCCTTCGGTCCACTGAGACGACAACGTTGTCATCTCATTCCGGCGACCTCGGCGTCAAGCCCGCCGTCACAGCGGGTGCAGGTCCGGTCGCTTGGCGACGACGTCGTCACCGGACGACCGGCCGCGCACGCGCCGCTGGATCCACGGCACGAGGTACGCGCGCGCCCACCGCAGGTCGCTGCGGCGGGAGTCCAGCCAGGCGACGCGCGGAGCGGCCGGCCACGGCTCGCGCCAGTCGGCGGTCACCGGCAGGTCCAGCTCCTCGCAGACGGCCAGCGCGAGCCTGCGGTGCCCCTCGGCCGACAGGTGCAGCCGGTCCTCGGCCCACGCGCGCGGGTCCAGGAGCGTCCGCATCGACCACAGGTCCACCAGGTGGCAGCCGTGCCGGGCGGCGATCTCGTGGACGTGCAGGTTGTACATGGCCAGCTTGCCGCGGACCCGGCGCAGCACGGGCACGTCGCGCGTGTCGAAGGAGGTGAACATCAGCACCTCGGCACCGGTCGCCCGCAGCCGCCCGATCACGTCGTCGGTGATTCCGGCGAGCGCGTCCGGGTCGGTGCGGGGCCGCAGGAGGTCGTTGCCTCCGGCCGAGAAGGAGATCAGGTCCGGCGCCAGGTCGACGGCGCGTGGCACCTGCTCGGCGACGACCTGGCGGAGCACCTTTCCGCGTACGGCCAGGTTGGCGTAGCGCAGGTCCGGGACGGACGCGGAGAGGTGCTCGGCCAGCCGGTCGGCCCAGCCGCGGTAACCGCCGGCCGGGTCCCGGTCGTCCAGCCCTTCGGTGAAGCTGTCCCCCAGGGCGACATACGACGTATATGTCGATGCATCATCGGTCACATCGGCCAATGATGCCGGACGCCGATCCCGGGGTACCCACCAGGGGGATCAGTGGTTGATCGGGATGCCCCCGGCGCGCATGGTGAGCGCGTGCTCCACCAGCGTGATCAGCGTCGCCTTGGTGGAGTCGCGGTTCCGGGCGTCGCAGGTCACGATCGGCACGTGCGCGCCGATCGTGAGCGCGTCCCGGATGTCCTCGATCCCGTGGCTGTACACGCCGTCGAAACCGTTGATCCCGACGATGAACGGGACCCCCGACTCCTCGAAGTAGTCGACCGCCGGGAACGAGTCGGCGAGCCGCCGCGTGTCGACGAGGACCACCGCGCCGATCGCACCCTTGATGAGGTCGTCCCACATGAACCAGAAGCGGTGCTGGCCCGGTGTGCCGAACAGGTAGAGGATGAGCTCCCGGTCGAGGCTGACACGTCCGAAGTCCATGGCCACCGTGGTGGTCGACTTCTCCGGGGTCGCCGACAGGTCGTCGACCTCGGCGCTGGCCGAGGTCATGACGGCTTCCGTGGTCAGCGGCATGATCTCCGACACCGACCCGACGAAGGTGGTCTTCCCGACGCCGAATCCCCCTCCGACGATGATCTTGACGGAGGTGAGGCCGGCGGGATTGCCCGGTCTAGAGCTTGCGAAGTCCACTCAGAACCCTTTCCAGCAGCTGGAGGTCGGGCTGCCCGTCCGTGACGGGCGACTGGTGCAGGCGAAGCAAGCCCTCGTGCGCCATGTCCGCGATGATCACACGGGCGACGCCGAGCGGCAGCCTGAGCAGTGCCGACACTTCCGCCACCGAACGCCAGTTACGACACAGATCGATGATGGCTTTGTACTCGGGGGTGAGAGTCGTGATGTCCTGCCGCGGGTACGGTGCCGCCGAGATCAGTGCCTCGATGGCCAGGTCGTAACGCGGTTTCGTCCGCCCGCCGGTGACCGCGTACGGCCGTACCAGCGAACTCGAGTCTCCCGTCTCCGAGGGCTTGGATGGCCCCGGCGGCGGGTCTCGGTGGGGACCCGGGACCGGCCCAGGGTGCGAGCCGAATCCTTGATTCCCGTACCGGCCGCCGTCCACCCTTAACCGATCCCAGGTTCAGCGCGCAGCGCCGGGGTCAACACCCGGCCCACACGCTCGACGAGCAGTGCCATTTCGTAGGCCACCAATCCCATATCGCAGTCCGGCGCGGCGAGAACGCCGAGCACGGAGCCGTCACTGATCGCCATCACGAACAACAGGCCGCGTTCCATCTCGACAAGGGTCTGGGTGACAGCCCCACCCTCGAAGATCCGAGCGGCGCCCTGGGTCAGGCTGGTGAGCCCGGAGGCGATCGCGGCGAGCTGGTCGACGCGATCCGCCGGGAAGCCTTCGGAGTACGCCATCGGCAGACCGTCGGAGGACACCACGACCGCGTGCGCGACGCGGGGGACGCGCTCGACGAATGTAGTCACCAGCCAACTGAGGTCCTGGCGGCTGTTCACTGGTTCTCCCGTTCATCATCTTCGGGCCGGGTCGCGGCGCGACCCTTACGTACGCCCTGCTGGAAGCTGGCGAAGCGGTTCCGCACCGCTTCGGCCTGGGGTGGCGCCGCCGGTGGGGCGGCGGGCGGAGGAGCAGGCCGGCGGGCCGGCTGATCCGACCGCGCCGTCTGGGCCGCCGCAGCGCCCGCCGTACCGGGGATCCGGTTGCTTCCGGGCACCCGTTTGGGCAGGCCCGTGTTGGTCTGTCCGCCGACCGAAGGCTCCCGTACGTTCTCCGCCGCACGCCAGCCATCGTCACCGGGCGAGGACCATTCCTGAGGCAGGGGTGACTCAGATGGGCTCATAGATCCCGTCTTGCGCCGTTGGAACCATTCCGACTGCATCGCCTCGAAGATAGGGGAACGTCCGCTGTTTTCGTTACCCGGCCGCCCTTCACCGAACGACGACGCGGGCCGAGCCGCGGGCCTGGGGGGCGGCGGCGGGTTCGACGGCCGCTGCGGCGTCGAACGCGCCGGCGCAGTCGGGGCGCTGCCGCGTCCGGGCGGCGCCGTGCCGGCGGGCTTCCGCTTGGGCAGGGAGCTGGACTGCGAGCGCGAGGGCTCGCGGGCCGGCTCAGGCCTCGGCTCGCGCGGGGTCTCGGGCACCGGCGGGGGAAGCTGGGCCGGCTCCTCCGGCCGCGACAGCTCGCCGCGCGCGACGGACGGCCGGGCCAGCGGAGGCCGCGACGGCGGCGGGGCGACCGCCGGGGCCGCCGCGACGACGTCGACCGGCGAGTCGAGACGCTGGGGCGCGATCGGCGCGTCGGTGTCCTGCATGATCGCGGTGGACGGCAGGATGACGAACGCCGTCAGGCCGCCGGACAGCGCGGCCCGCAGCTCGACGCGGATGCCGTGGCGCTGGGCCAGGCGGCCGACCACGAACAGGCCCATGCGGCGAGAAACCGACACGTCGATCGTCGGCGGGTTCGCCAGGCGCCAGTTCGACTCCTCCAGCTGCTCCGGCGCCATGCCGACGCCGTTGTCGGAGATCTGGAGCATCGCGCCGCCGCCGCTGAGCAGGTGCCCGGACACGGCCACCTTGGTGTGCTCGGGCGAGAACGACGTGGAGTTCTCCACCAGCTCGGCCACCAGGTGGACGAGGTCGTTGACGACACGGCCGGCGACCGCGACGTCGTCCTGGATCCGCAGCGTGATCCGCTCGTACTGCTCGACCTCGGACAGCGAGGCGCGGACGATGTCGACCAGCGGCACCGGCTTGTTCCACCGGCGCGCCTGGTCCTGACCGCCGAGAACCAGGAGGTTCTCGCAGTTGCGCCGCATACGGGTCGCGAGGTGGTCCAGCTTGAAGAGGCTGTCCAGGCGTCCCGAGTCCTGCTCGCTCTGCTCCAGGTCCTCGATCAGGCGCAGCTGGCGCTCGATCAGGGACTGGCTGCGGCGTGACAGGTTGACGAACATCGCGTTGACGTTGCCTCGCAGCATCGCCTCGTTGGACGCCAGGCGTACGGCCTCACGGTGTACCTCGTCGAAGGAACGCGCGACCTCACCGATCTCGTCCGTCGTGTTGACGTCGATCGGGTCGACGTGCAGCGTCTCGTTGCCGGCCTCGGGGTCACGCAGCCTGCGCACCAGGTCGGGCAGGCGGTTGCCGGCCACGTCCAGGGCGCCGGCCCGCAGCCGCCGCAGCGGGCGGGTGAGCGACTGGGCCATCAGCAGGGTGACCAGCAGGACCAGGAGCAGGACGACGACGACGGCGACGGCGCCGAGGAGCGCCGATCTCGTCGCGCGGTCCTTGCGCGCCTGGCTGCCCGCGATGACCTCGTCGGCGAGCCGTCTCTCGACGGTGCGCATCAGGTCGATCTTGGTCGTCGACGCCTTCAGCCACTCTTCGGCGTCGCGCGTGGTGCCCGGTGCCAGGTCGAGGCGCCGTCCGACGCCTCCGCTGACGCCCAGGGAGATCGCGCGCTCACGGAACTCGGCGTACAGGTCGACCTGCGTGCCGATGACCGTGTCGTCGTAGAGCTGGCGCTGAACGGGCGAGGCCGCCTCGCGGAACGCCGCGACCTCGCTGTCCTCGCCCGACCTGGCCGCCTCCAGGGACGTCAGGTCGACGGGGCCGAGCGTGCCGTCCACGGTGGCCGCGTACACGAGACCGCGCTGCTCCGACGCCTGTTCCTTGGCGCGGGACACCGCGGTCATGGCACGTGCGGTCTGGGAGAGCGTCGCGTCCGCCGCGCCCTGCGTGATGACGTCGTCGAACGCCAGCAGGTCGTTGATGGTGTCGGAGTAGACCTCGATGACACCGGAGGCCTGCATCTGCGTCTTGGTCGCGTTGCTCCGCAGGCTGGTGATGCCGTCCAGCCGGTTGCGCGCCTTGGCGGCGCTGGTCACGACCTGGGTGCCGTAGGTGTTGTCGACCTTCGCCACCATGGACCGTACGGAGGACGCCGCGGCGTCGACCTTCGGGTACTCACGCTGGACGTCGTTCAGGCGGCCGGTGCTGCGCCTGGCGGTGATGTAGGCGGCGGTCAGGTCACGCTCGGTACCGAGTTCGTGTGCGAGGGCGGTGATACCGCTCCCCAGCTCGGCCAGGCGTTCGAGCCGGCCGTACGTGTTCGCGCTGTCCACAGCGGTCGACACACGCAGGCCACCGAAGGCGACCGCCACGATGGTGGGTACGAGGATCAGGGCGATCAGCCGCCACCGCACGCGCCAGTTGCGCAGCCGGAGCTTGCTTCCCGGCCTTTGGGCACCAGAAGACGAGGCGCCGGCGTCCTCCGCTGCCGATGGCAACGGAGCGCGGTCACCACGTTCGTCATTCGGTTGCAGCCGCACTTGGCGTTTACACCCTCTCACGGTAGGGATCCGCGCTGGTCAGAAAGGGATGCCTTGTGATCCGGCACAAGGCACCTTCCCCCCAGCGACCGACATTGCAGCACACAGCGGGTACTGCTCGCAAAGAGATCCAAATTAATAGTGACCTCGTTGATGCGGAGTAACTCCTCCACCGCTCACAGTGACCGGATTCCGACACCTCGCGGAACTCAAGGTGCGTCGCGGACTCTTTTCGATAACAGTGAGTATGACGGGGACAGACCATAGATCCCGAGTCGACCGAACCGAAATTCATTCGTGTTGACACTGCGTAACTGAGCGGGTCACAGGGGGACGCGATGACTCGCCTGGTCAGGCCAATATCCACCCGTTGTAGCAACAAAACACGCACACAGCGTAAAACCTCCGATACAAGACATACAGGCACGGAGCGTCACGAAATACCATGCTCAGGCACTGTTCGGTGACCCGGTTCCGTCACCCCTGACCGGTTCGCGTCCTGTGTTCCTCGGGTCGGTTGCTGTAGCCTCCCGACTGGTCGTGATCAAACCCCTTCACTTTCGTAACGGTGAAGAAACATGACCCCCACGACATCGTGGCCCCGCTTCTTCCCCTCCCTGATCCCTCCTCCTAAGGAGCGCCATGAGACGACGCCAGTCTCGCCCCGCCCTCCTCGCCTGCGTTCTTCTCACCGCCGCTCTCCTCGCTGGCTGCGGTGGTTCGAAATCCTCCACCTCGGGTGGCGGGCTTGAGAAAAAGACCATCAACGTGGCCGGACTCCCGCTCGTCGACGCGGCCGGGATCCATGTCGCGGTCGCGCAGAAGTACTTCGACGCCGAAGGCTTGAAGGTCAACATCAAGCCGGTCGCCCAGAGCATCGCGGCGCTGCCGGCCCTCAAGACCGGGGCGGTCGACGTAATCGCCGGCGCCAACTACGTGACGTTCCTGCAGGCCAACGAGGCCGGCACGCTGAAGCTGCGCATCCTTGCCGACGGCGCCTCCGAGGCACCCCGGTACATGGAGCTCCTCACGCTGCCGAACTCCCCGATCAAGAAGCCCAAGGACCTCGAGGGCAAGACGATCGCGGTCAACATCCCGAACAACATCCAGTCCTTGACCTTCAACGAGGTCCTCAAGGCGAACAACGTCGACCCGAAGAAGGTCAAGTACGTCCCGATCCCGTTCCCGCAGATGGGCGCGGCTCTTCAGAAGCACCAGGTCGACTCGGTCCACGTGGGTGAGCCCTTCGCCACCCAGTTCCAGCGTTCGTTCGGCGCGCGTCTCATCATCGACGGCGGCGGCGCCCCGGTGACCGAGCTGCCGGTCAGCGGCTACGTCTCCACGCAGCAGTTCGTGGAGAAGTACCCGAAGACGGCCGCGGCGTTCCAGCGGGCGATCCAGAAGGCGCAGCAGGACGCGGCCTCGGACCGCAAGAAGGTCGAGCAGGTCCTGCCCAGCTACGCGCACGTGGACGCTCAGACCGCGTCGATCCTGACCATGCCGACCTGGCCGACGTCGCTGAACGCGACGCGTCTCCAGCGGCTGCCGGACCTGATGCTCCAGAGCGGCCTGCTGAAGAACAAGATCGACATTAAGAGCCTGCTCTTCACGCCCCCGGCGAAATGATCACCGCGGTATGACAGAGCACAACCCTCGCGCCCGGCGAACCTCGACCACCGGAAGGTGGCTGCGAGGGCTCGCCGGGCTCGCGGCTTTGGCGGCCGCGAGCGAAATCCTCGGGCGCGCGGGAATCGTCCATCGTGACTTCCTGCCCCCCGCCTCGACCATCCTGAGCCGCGCCGTGAGTCTCGCGGGCGACTCCGACTTCACCACCAACGTCCTGATCACCATCAAGACCTGGGCCATCGGCCTGGCGATCGCGACCGCGGGCGGTGTGTCACTCGGCCTGCTGCTCGGCGGCGTGCCCGTAGTGAACACCGCGGTCCGCCCGATCCTGGAGTTCCTGCGGCCGATCCCCTCGGTCGCGCTCATCCCGCTCGTCAGCCTGATCCTCGGCACGGGCACCACCAGCGAGGCGACCCTCATCGTGTACGCCTCCACCTGGCCGATCGTGTTCAACACGATCTACGGGATCCAGGACGCCGACCCTGTCGCCAAGGACACCCTGCGCACGTTCGGCTTCGGCAGGCTCGCGGTCATGTGGCGCGTCTCGCTGCCCTCGGCCGCGCCGTTCATCGCCACCGGCGTGCGCCTGGCCGCCGCGGTCGCGCTGATCCTGGCCATCGGCACCGAGATCCTCTCGGGCTTCGGGTCCGGCCTGGGCACCTTCATCGCGCAGGCCCAGCAGTCGATGGACGGCACCAAGGACGTGCTCGCGGCGACCGTCTGGGCCGGCGTCATCGGCCTGATCATCAACGCCGTCCTGGTCATGGGTGAGCGACGGCTGTTCCGCTGGCACTCCGCGCAGACGGGAGGACGATCGTGAGCACCGCCGTCGCCGACCGGCGGCCGTCCCGCTACGGGCTCGGCCTCGTGACCTCGGTCCTGCACCGCTGGATCGTCCTCATCGTGGCCGTCGTCGTGTGGGAACTGGCCACCCGGTCGGCCAAGAGCGTGTACTTCCCGGCGCCGGGCAAGATCGTCGGCCACATGTACCACCTGTGGTTCTCCGGCCCGGTCTCCAGCGTCTTCCTGACGCACGAGGCGGTGGCGAACGTCCTGCCCAGCCTCGCGCGGATGGCGACCGGGCTGGTCGTCTCCGTGATCGTCGGAGTCACGCTCGGGCTCGTACTGGGCCGCTCGGAGCAGGCGTTCGCCTTCCTCGACCCGCTCTTCCAGTTCGCCCGGGTCGTGCCGCCGCCCACGCTGGTGCCGGTCTTCATCGTGCTGTTCAACATCGGCACCCAGATGCAGCTCGCCTCGATCATCTTCGGCGCGATCTGGCCGATCCTCCTCAACACGGCGGAGGGCGCGCGCTCGGTCGACCGGCTCCAGATGGACACCGCCAAGGTGTTCAAGCTGTCGGCCGCCGATCGGCTGTTCAAGATCATCCTTCCGTCGACGCTGCCGAAGATCTTCGCCGGGCTGCGCCTGTCGCTGTCCCTGTCGCTCATCCTGATGGTCTTCTCCGAGCTGCTCCCCGGGACGACGGACGGGATCGGCTTCGAGCTCACGGACGCGCAGAGCCGCTCCGACCTGCCCACCGTGTGGGCGGCGATCGTCCTGCTGGGAATCCTCGGCTACGTCCTCAACACCATTCTCCTCGTGGTCGAACGGCGGGTGCTCGCCTGGCACCGCACGTCCCACGGCAACGCGTAGAAGGAGCGTCCAGATCTTGACCAAGACGGATGGACTCACCGTCCGCGAGGCGGTCTTCGACTTCTTCCGCCAGGTCGGCGCCACCACCATCTTCGGCAACCCCGGCTCGACCGAGCTGCGGATGTTCGAGGGATGGCCGGAGGACTTCGGCTACGTACTCGGCCTGCAGGAGTCGGTGGCCGTCGCCGCCGCGGCCGGCCACGCGATGGGCACCGGCCGTGCCGCCGTGGTGAGCCTGCACTCCGCGGGCGGTATCGGGCACGCGCTCGGCGCGGTCTTCAACGCCTACCGCGACCGCGTGCCCCTGCTCATCGTGGCCGGTCAGCAGTCGCGCGCGATGCTGCCGACCCACCCGTTCCTGTCCGCGGACGAGCCCGCGACGTTCCCGCGTCCGTACGTGAAGTGGAGCCGCCAGCCCGACCGCGCCGAGGACGTCCCGGCGGCGTTCGCCGAGGCGTACCGGGTGGCGATGACGCCGCCGCGCGGGCCGGTCTTCATCTCCGTGCCCGAGGACGACTGGACGCACCCGGCCGTTCCGGTCGAGGCGCGCGAGGTGCGCACCGGTTTCGTCGGCGAGCCCTGGGCGCTCCGCGAGCTGGCCGACGCCCTCAACGCCGCCCGCTCCCCCGCGCTGATCGTCGGCGCGGGCGTGGACGACGACGGCGCGCTGCCCGCCCTGGTCGAGCTCGCCGAGTCGACCGGAGCGGCCGTCTGGATCGCCCCGCTGTCCAGCCGGTCCGGGTTCCCCGAGGACCACCGGCTGTACCAGGGCATCCTGCCTCCCGTACGCGACCAGCTCGCGCGCAGGCTCGACGGGCACGACGTCGTCGTGTCGATCGGTGCGCCGATCTTCACGTACCACGTGCACACCGAGGGGCCCTACCTTCCCGAGGGGACGCGCCTCTTCCACCTCGACTGCGACCCGGCGCAGATCGCCTGGGCGCCGGTCGGCACCAGCGTGCTGACCACGATCCGGGCCGGTGTGACCGCGCTGCTGGAGATGGTGGAGAAGGCCGACCGTCCGCTGCCGGAGCCCCGCGTACGCCCCGCGCCGGCGCCGGTGACCGACCCGGTGCAGCCCGCGCTCGTCATCGACACGCTCCGCGAGCTGATGCCCGAGGACACCATCGTCGTCGAGGAGACCCCGAGCCACCGCGACGTCGTGCACGCCCGCCTGCCCATCAGCCGCCCCGGCGGCTACCTGACCTCGGGCAGCGGCGCCCTCGGCTGGGGCCTTCCGGTCGCCGTCGGCCGCGCGCTCGCCGGCACCGGCGAACGCGTCGTCTGCCTCGTCGGCGACGGATCCAGCATGTACTCCGTGCAAGCGCTGTGGACGGCCGCGCGCTACAAGGCGCCCGTGACGTTCGTCGTGCTGAACAACAACGGATATGAGGCCGTGAAGGAACTCGGCCGCCGAATCGACATATCATCCGTACCGGGCACGGATATCCACGGAATCGACTTCGTCACCCTCGCCGCGGGGCTGGGTTGCCCAGGACGCCGTGTGGAGCGGGCCGCCGATCTGGCCGGCGCGCTCTCCGACGGTCTCCACCGCGAGGGCCCCTTCGTCGTCGAGGTCCCCGTGGCAGCCGGTGCGTCCTCCGCCTACGACCCGATGGCCAGGTGAGCCTGATGCTCGAGCTCGACAAGGTCGGCCACTCCTACGCCGGCCACACCGCACTCCAGGACGTCAACCTCAAGGTCGCCGAGGGCGAGCTGCTGAGCATCGTCGGCCCGTCCGGGTGCGGCAAGTCCACCCTCCTCCGGTGCATCGCCGGGCTGATCCGCCCGGCCGAGGGCCGCGTGGTCATCGGCGGCCGTCAGATCACCGACGTGCCCGACGACCTCGCCGTCGTCTTCCAGGACTACAGCCGCTCGCTGCTGCCCTGGCTGTCGGTGCGCGACAACGTCGCGCTCCCGCTGCGCAGGCGCGGCCAGTCCAAGGCCTCGCGCCGCGCCGCGGCGACCGAGGCGCTGGACGCCGTCGGCCTGTCCGGCTCGGCGCACAAGTTCCCGTGGCAGCTCTCCGGCGGCATGCAGCAGCGGGTGTCCATCGCCCGCGCGCTGGCGTACCGGCCGACACTGCTGCTGATGGACGAGCCGTTCGGCTCCGTCGACGCCCAGACCCGCGAGGACCTGGAGGACCTGGTCCTCAGCGTCCGCCGCGAGGGCATGACGATCCTCCTGGTCACGCACGACATCGACGAGAGCGTGTACGTCGGCGACCGCGTGGCCGTCCTCAGCCGCGCCCCGGGCCACATCATCGCCGACCTGACCGTCGGCCTGCCGTCCAAGCGCGACCAGATCACGACGCGGGAGCTCCCGGAGTTCGTCCACCTGCGCGCCGAGGTCGGCCGTCTCGTACGCGGCGGCGGCTCCGCGGTTCCGCTGCGCTGACCTCGTGCGCCCGGCGCGCTACTTGGCGTCGGCGTAACAGGTGACCGGGACGGCGGTGAGCGGGAAGCGGACCGGTGTCGCGCCGAACACCAGCTGGCGCGCCTCCTCCGCCGACTCGGCGATGGCCTCGCCGACCCGGCCGGTCAGCTCCTCCGGGGCGTGCACGACCACCTCGTCGTGCTGGAAGAACACCAGGCGCGGCGCGTGCTCGCCGGAGCCGAGGGCGGCGAGCCTGCGGCGCAGCGCCGCCAGCAGGACCAGGGCCCAGTCGGCGGCGCTGGCCTGCACGACGAAGTTGCGCGTGAAGCGGCCACGGCTGCGTACGGCGGAGCGGCCGGCGTCCTGGACGGCCAGGTCACGCCAGGCGGCGGACGGCGGGTTGCAGGTGCGGCCGAGCCGGGAGCGCACGAGCTTGCCCGCCTCGCCCGCGCGCGCCGCGGACTCGACGTACTCATAGGCGTCGGGGAAGCGCCGTCGCATGATGGCGAGAAGCTGGGGCGCCTCGCCGCTCGCGCCGCCGTACATGGCCGACAGCAGGGCGATCTTCGCCTTGTCGCGCTCGCCGCCGAACGCGCCGGCCAGGGCGGCGTACAGGTCGGTCTCGCCGGCCGCGGCGGCGAACGCGCGGTCGCCGGCGAGCGCGGCGAGCACCCGCGGCTCCAGCTGGGCGGCGTCGGCGACGACGAGGGTCTGGCCGGGGTCGGCGACGACGGCGCGGCGCAGGACCTTCGGGATCTGGAGCGCTCCGCCGCCGCTGGTCGCCCAGCGCCCGGACACGACGCCGCCGACGACGTACTCCGGGCGGAAGCGGCCGTCGCGCACCCAGGTGTCCATCCAGGACCAGCCGTGCGCGCCCCAGAGCCGCGCCAGCTCCTTGTACTCCAGGACCAGGGCGGCCGCGGGATGCTCGACCGCGCGCAGGACCTGCGAGCGGGTCGAGGGGATGGTGACGCCCACGGCCGCGAACGCCTTGATGAGCTGCGCGGGCGAGTCGGGATTGGCGCGGCGCCCCAGCGCCTCGCCGATGGCGTCGGCCAGCTCCTGGAGCCGTCGCGGGCGCAGGCCGGGCGACGGACGCGGGCCCATCAGGCCGGTGAGCAGCGCGTCGTGCACCTCGGTGCGCCACGGCAGGCCGTCGTGGCCCATCTCGGCGCCGGCCAGCCCGCCCGCGGACTCGGCGGCCACGAGCAGCCGCAGCCCGGCCTCGGCGACGCGCCGCTGCTGGTCGGCGTGGACGGCGACGACCGCGTCGATGTCGTCGGACGGACCGTCGTCGAACAGCGTCGGCGGCCCGGCGCGTGCGGCACGGTCGTCGGGGACGGCGCGGCCCTGGAGCCGCGCGAGCGCGGAGTGCAGGGAGCGCGGCTCGCCCCAGTGCCCGGCGTGGCCGAGCAGGAGCGACTCGGTGAGCTCCAGGTCGTGGCAGCGCGCCACGCGTACGCCGGCCCGCAGCAGCCGCGGGTAGACGTGACCGGCGGCGGCCCACACCCAGCGGATGACGTCGGGACCGGCGGCGGCCTCACGCTCGGCGATGGCCGTGACGAGGTCGCCGACCGGCTCGGCGGGACCGGCGGGAGAGCCGTCTTCGGCGACCGGACGGAGCACGCCGGCCTCACCGGGCCCCACCCCCACCGCGATGCGCATGGTCTGATTCTGCCCGCCCCTGCCGACAGCACCGCACGCTTTGCTTGGAGATCAAACTGCGACAAAGGTAACCTTTCGCTCGCATCCCCCCAAAGATCACGAAGGTGACGGCACCGACAGGGGGATACTTGTCGCACGACCGCTCACCGGTCATCCGCGCCCCGGCCGCACCGGCGGGGCTGCCCGCACACCACTGAGAGAGATTCCGTGGACGACGACTTCGAGCCAAGGACGACCGCCGAACACCTGCTCTGGCTGCTCCACCAGCACGGTGTAGAGAACCTGTTCCTCAACCCGGGCACGGACTCGGCGCCGCTGCAGGAGGCCGCGGCGACCCTGACCGAGGCCGGAGTGAGCATCCCGCGGTTCATCACCAGCACCTTCGAGGCGGTGTCGCTCGCCGCCGCGCACGGCAACTGGATGGTCAGCCGCCGCCCGCAGTGCGTGTTCGTGCACGTCGACGTCGGCACGCAGAACCTCGGCGCGATGATGCACAACGCGCTGCGCGACCGCGCCGGCGTCATCGTGATCGCCGGCAAGACCCCGTACGGCGAGGACGAGGACTCCCCCGGCGGACGCTCGCACACCATCCACTGGCAGCAGGACGTCCCCGACCAGGCCGGCATCGTACGCCCGTACACCAAGTGGGCGATGGAGATCACCCGGCCGGACATGCTCGCGCGCGCCGTCGGGCGCGCCGTGCAGGTCGCGACGGGCGGCCGTCCCGGCCCCGCGTACCTGATGGTCTCCCGCGACGTCCTGATGGACCCGCCGGCCCGCGACCTCGGCCGCGTCTCCCGCTGGGCGGTGCCCGAACCCGCCGTGGCGGGCGCGGAGACGGCGCGCCGGATCGGCGAGCTCCTCGCCGAGGCCGAGCGCCCGCTGCTCATCACCTCCAAGACCGGACGCCTCAAGGGCGGGTTCGAGGCCGTCACCCGGCTCGCCGACCTGACCGGCGTGCGCGTCATCGACACGCCTGAGAGCGGCTGCCTCAACATCAGCACGTCGCACCCGTGCGCGGTGCGCTCGGCGGTGACCGCGCGGCGGCTCGTCGCCGAGGCGGACCTCATCATCACCGCCGACTGCGACGTGCCGTGGATCCCGAAGAACGTACGGCCGCGCGAGGACGCCACGATCGTGCAGATCGACGCGGACCCGATGCGTACCGACATGCCGCTGTGGACGTTCCCGTCGGACCTGTCCGTCGCCGCGCACGGCTCGACGGTGCTCGCCGAGATCGCGGAGCACGTTCCCGAGATCGACGCGTCCGCCAAGTGGGGCGGGTCGTCCCTGGAGGTGCCCGCCGCCGAGGCGGCGCCGGCCGAGGGCCCCATCTCGGCGCGCGAGGTCGCCGTGGCGCTCAACTCGGTCCTGCGCGAGGACGACATCATCGCCGAGGAGTCGGTCACCAACGCGACCACGCTGCACGAGAACGTGGAGCGGACCCTGCCGGGCACCCTCGCGGGCACCGCCACCCCCGGGCTGGGCTGGGGCCTGGGCGGCGCGGTCGGCGTCAAGATGGCCACCCCGGACCGGCGCGTGGTCGCGGTCGTCGGCGACGGCGCCTTCATGTTCGCGGTGCCGACGGCGGCGCTGTCCCTGTCTGCCGAGGTCGACGCCCCGATCCTGGTGGTCGTGCTGAACAACGCGGGCTACCGGGCGAGCAGGCTGCCCGTGTTCGACCTGTTCCCCGAGGGCCTGTCCGCGGAGCGCGGCGACGCGATCGGGACGCGGTTCAAGAGCGCGCCGGACTTCGCCTCGGTCGCCCGCGCCTGCCACGCACACGGCGAGACGGTCTTCGAGCGCCACGACCTGGTGCCGTCGCTGGACCGCGCGCTGAAGGCGCTGGAGTCGGGGCAGTCGGCCGTGGTCGACGTCCACATCGCGCCGAACTGACGGACCGCGGGACGCCCGGGGCCACGGTCGCCCCGGGCGTCACCGGGCCAGGCGGATGGCGATCTCGTCCTCGACGGGCGGGGCGACCTCGTGCTCACGGCAGCCGGTGGCGGCGAAGCAGCGGATCCGCAGGGTGTCCGGCGTGACGTCGAGCCGCAGGAAGTTCTTGAACAGCGGCGGCGTGTAGGTCGCCGAGACCGGCGAGAGGAACCGCTGGTAGATCCTGCGCACGGGCAGGCGTATCGGCGCCTTGCGGTGCGGTTTCGTGGGCGCGCCGAGCAGCGTCGCGACGATCCTGGCCCGCAGCGTCACGGCGGCGCCGGTCTCGCGGCCGGGCCGGATGCCGAGCCGCCGGGCGATGACCGCGGCGGCCTCGTCGCCGGTGAGCTCGAAGAACCTCCGCATCCGCAGCCGGTGGCCGTACAGCCGGCTGTAGTACGCGAGGCAGTCGCCGCGCAGCGGGTAGCAGCGGAACTCGTCCTCGGTGACGCCCGCGATGTCGACGCGCGGGATCGTGTGGGTGGCGTGCATGAACGCGCCGCCGCCGCCGGAGACGACGTACTCGATGACGCGGTCGCCGACCCGCACCGGGTAGTGCTGGTAGTTGTGGATGTCGCCGCCGATCGCGGCCACGTAGTTGCACGCCGGGTCGCGGACGATCTCGTCCACGGTGCCGCCGCCCTCGATGGCGCACGGGTGGTACGCCCCGTCCACGTAGATCGGCTTGCCGGTGACCAGGATCTTCGGCTTCGGCCCCGCCGACACGCGGCGCAGCCACTCGCCCTGGTCGCGGTCGATGCCGCCGATGATGCCGGTGTCGATGCCGACGATCCGCAGCGGCCCGGCGTCGATCGCCCAGTACGGGCCGGGCTGCGTGACGCGCTGGGACGGGCGTGACCGCAGGCTCTGCGCCTCGGCCAGCCGCGCCTCGTCCGGGACGTCGGGGTTCTTCCAGAACAGCCGGCGGATCCAGGCCGCCGAGAACGCCTTCGGCCGGGTGGCGGGCGGCAGCTCCGGCGCCCCGCAGAAGATCCGCATGAAGCCGCCGAGCCCGTCGTACCAGTCGTGGTTGCCGGGCACGGCGTAGATCGGGGCGTCGTAGTCCTTGTACGGACGGAAGAACTTCGTGCCGTACTCGTTGACGCTGCCCGTCGGGTAGATCACGTCACTGGAGATGACCGCGAAGCGGGTGCCCTCGCTCATCTTCAGGAACCCCGGCACGACGGCGTACTGCGGCGCGTCGCCCTCACCGGTGTCGCCGAGGAGCATGAAGGAGAACGCCTCGGGGTCGTCCCGCTCGATGACGAAGTCGGGCGAGACGCCCTCGGCCAGCTGACGGCCCACCCACCGGCGCCGCTCGTCGTCCGTCGGGTCACCGAACCAACGGGCGAGCACGTCGTTGCGGGACCTGAAGAGCACCGCGGGATTCAGCCACGAGAGGTTTCCCGCCTTGGGCGGCATGAGTGCGGTGTAGGTACCGGGCTCCTGGCACTGCCATCCGGCGCCTGCGGCCGAATCTCGGGAAGAGGGGGGCACCGCGGCACGGTAACAGTCTTAACGATCACAACGCACCGTGTTCGGCCCATTCCGGTCAATACGTTCTGCCAGGTGTGAAGACGGTCTCGCGGTGGTTCCGGCGGCCGCCGAAGTCGCCTCCGCCGCCCGTCGGCACGAACTCGACGCCCAGCGGCATCAGCGACACCGGGATGAGCTTGAAGTTCGCCAGCCCGAGCGGGATCCCGATGATCGTCACGCACAGGGCGATGCCGGTGACGAGGTGGGCCAGGGCGAGCCAGACGCCGGCCACGACGACCCAGATGATGTTCGCCAGCAGGGTGAAGACCCCGGCGTCACCGCGCCGCGCGATCTGCTTCCCGAACGGCCACAGCGCGAACACGCCGATCCGGAACGCCGCGATCCCGAACGGGATCGTGATGATCAGAACGCAGCAGATGATCCCCGCCACGAAGTAGGCGATCGCCATCCAGAATCCGGCCAGCACCAGCCAGATGAGGTTGAGCAGCGTGCGCATGCTCTCCAGCCCTCCCGTAGGTCGCAGTCATCTCTTCAGACGACGCAGGGTGGCCCGCTGGTTCCGCCCGGTGGCGGTTCACACGCTCATCTCACTCTCGTGGACACGCTCGCGGTGTTCTCGCGCGGCCGGCGCAGCCGCACCCCGGCGACGTAGGCGATCCTGCTGCGCGCGACCAGGTCGCCGTGGGCGCGCGGGCGTACGCGCACGTCGAAGCGCACGGTCGCGTCGGCGCCCGGCGCCAGCCTCGGCATGACCAGCGTGGCGTCGCGGCCTCCGGCGTAGCCGCCGACGCCGTCCGGCAGCGCGCTGCCGGTGCGTTCGACGCCCTTGGGCAGGAGGTTCCGCACGGTGACGGCGCTCGGTGTGGCCGGGCCGCGGTTGGCCAGCCGGATCCGGTAGCTGTAGACGCCGCCGGGCCGGACCGTACGCGGTGCCACGATCGAGACGCGCAGGTCGGCGGTCGGCTCGGGCGGCTGGAGGGCGACCCGCCGCGCGGACGTGCGGGACGGCCACTGGCGTGACGGCGCGTGGAAGAGGCGCTGGCGTGCGCGGCGCGGCGCGGCGGCGCGTACGCGGCCGCGGTCCTGGGTCCTCAAGGTGACGAAGCCGGTGTGCGGGTGCGTCCACGGGACGTAGCGGTCCGGTAGCCCGCCGGACGTGTGCCCGCTCACGGACGCCAGCGCGCCCATCGCCGGCAGAACCACGGCGATGCCGGTCAGCACCGCAAGCGCGTGTTTCACGGTGACCGCCCCCGAATCACAGATCGCACCCGAAACGTACCGCCCGGCGGCCAACGGCCCGGCAAAGGCGCGGCAAGCCTCAGGCCTTCTCGGCGATGACCTTCAGCGCGCCCGGCAGGACCCGCACGGTGACGGGCAGGGAGCCGAGCAGCTCGCCGTCGCCGCCGAACGGGATCTCGCGGTCGGCCTCGACGCGCACCTCGCGGCCGCGCAGCACCTCGATCTCCGGGCGGCTCACGTGGGTGCCGTGCGGCAGCTCGCGCATGACCTTGAAGAACAGCCGCTTCGGCGCGTGCCGGAGGATCACGATGTCGAGGAGGCCGTCGTCGACCTCGGCGTCCGGCGCGACGTGCAGGCCGTAGCCGTAGTAGCCGGAGTTGGCCGCGATGACGGAGTAGCCGCGCTCCTCGCGCGTCTCGCCGTCGACGGTGATCCGGTACGTCACGGGGCGCCAGGTCGTGATGGCGCGCAGCGGCCCGAGGTAGTACGCGAGGGAGCCGGGCAGCCGGGTCAGCCGGTTGATGTGGACGTTGGCGACGGAGTCGACCCCGCCGTACACGCCGCCCATGACGATGTGGGTGACGCCGTCGCCGCCGGTGACCTCGATCGCGTCGATCGCGCGCGGCTCGGCGGACAGGAGCAGGTCGGCGAGGCGCTCGGGGTCCTCCGGGAGGCCGAGCTGGCGCGCGAAGTCGTTGCCGCGCCCCGCCGGGAGGATGCCCAGTACGCCGTCGACGCCGGTCAGCGCGCCGGCCAGGCCGCCGACCATGCCGTCGCCGCCCGCGGCGATCACGATGTCGCCCTTGGCCGCGGCCGTACGCGCCAGTTCGCCGGCGTGCTCCAGGCTGCGGGAGTACTCCACGGCCACTTCGGCGCCCGCCTCGCGAAGCCGGCGCGCCACCGGGATCAGCTTGGCGGCGGGGTCGCCCCCGGCGGCCGGATTCACCACGGCGGTGAACGATCGCATGTTCAGCTCCTGTCGGTCCCCGCACCGCGCTGCGGGCTCTGCGCGGATCGTACGGCTTACGGGCTCAGCGCGGGACGAGCACGCCCGGGTTCATGATCCCCGTCGGGTCGAGGCGGTCCTTCACGGCGCGCAGGGCCTCCATGCCGAGCGGGCCCGCCTCGCGGTCATGCCAGGGGCGGTGGTCGACCCCGACGCCGTGGTGGTGGCTGATCGTGCCGCCGGCCTCGATGATCGCGTCGCTGACGGCGCCCTTGGCGCGGGTCCAGCGGGCGAGCGGGTCGTCGTCCTGCGCGGTGACGACCGTGAAGTAGAGCGACGCGCCGGTCGCGTACACGTGCGACACGTGGCACATGACCACCGAGGACGGCAGCTCCGCGGCGAGCGTGAGGCGCACCGCGTCGTACAGGCGCGGCAGGTTCGACCAGAAGCCCGCGGTCTCCAGGGTCTCGGCGAGGACGCCGGCGTCGAGGAGGGCGTCGCGGAGGTACGGCGCGGAGTAGCGCCCCTTCTCCCAGCCCTCGCCCGGCTCGTCGCCGAGGGGCTCGCCGCCGTGGGCGCGCAGGACCTCGTGGACCTTCGCGCGGCGGTCGGCGACCTCGGCGGCGGTGCCGTCGTAGCCGCAGATCGCGGTGCAGCCGCCGTCACCGCCTCCGCCGATCTCGCCGGGGCGCGAGAGCCCGACCATGGTCTCGGTCTCGTCGGACAGCCGCAGCACGGTGGGCAGCGGGCCGTCCTGGGCGAGGGCGCGGATCGCGGCCTGGCCCTCGGAGAACGTCGGGAAGCGCCACCCCTCGTGGGCGCGCGCCTCCGGGAGCGGCCGCACCCGTACGGTCACGTCGGTGATGACGCCGAAGGCGCCCTCCGAGCCGAGCACGAGCTGCCGCAGGTCGGGGCCTGCCGCCGACCTCGGTGACCGGCCCGCGTCCAGGGTGCCGGTCGGGGTCGCGAGCGTGAGGCCGACGACCATCTCGTCGAAGCGGCCGTAGCCCGCCGAGGCCTGACCCGACGACCGGGTCGCCGCGAACCCGCCGATGGTGGCCCACTCGTAGGACTGCGGGAAGTGGCCGAGGGTGAACCCCTGCTCGGCCAGCAGCTCCTCCGCGCGCGGGGCGCGGAGCCCGGCCTGGAGCGTCGCGGTGCGCGAGACGGCGTCGACGGCGGTGACCTGGTCGAGGCGCCGCAGGTCGAGCGCGATGACGCCGGCGAAGTCGGCCGCCTCGGGGCTGAGGCCGCCGACGACGGAGGTGCCGCCGCCGAACGGCACGACGGCGATCCGGTGTTCCGAGCAGCTCGCGAGGACCGCCGCGACCTCGTCGTGGGAGCCGGGCAGCACGACGGCGTCCGGCGCCGCCCCGGCGTCACCGGCGCGGATGCGCAGGAGGTCCGGCGTGGACTTGCCGCGCGTGTGCCGGATCCGCGACTCGTCGTCGGTGCGGATGTTCTCCTCGCCGACGATCTCGGCCAGGACCTGAACGGACGCGCTGGGGGCGGGCGGCACGATGTCGGCGAGCTTCACCGGCGGCGCCGGCCGCTCGCGGATGCCGAGGAGGTCGCGCAGGAGGCCGGTGACGGACTCCGGCAGGCTCTGCGCGCGCTCCGGGTCACCCCACCCGCTCCACAACATGTCCGCGTTCGGCATGGCTTCTCCCTTTTCGGTGGAGTTACACTGTGACACATGGCGTCGATTCGTCACAAGAAGGATACGGTGCTCGACGCCGCGCGCGACTGCGTGCTGGCCGTCGGTGTCCGCCGGACCACCCTGACCGACGTGGCACGCCGCGCCGGTGTCTCCCGCATGACCATCTACCGGCGCTGGCCGGACGTTCAGTCGCTGGTCGCCGACCTGATGACGCGCGAGTGGGCCGAGGTCGTCGCGGGCGTCTCGCCCCCCGACGACGGCGGGCCGGTGCGGCAGCGGACCGTGGCCGCGCTGGTCTCCGGCGTGCGCGCGCTCCGCGAGCACCCGCTCTTCCACAAGATCATGGACGTCGACCCCGACGTCCTGCTCCCCTACATCCTCCAGCGGCGCGGCACGACACAGGACGCGATGCTGCGCGCCCTGGAGACCTCGCTGCGGGCCGGTCACCGCGACGGCTCGATCCGCCGCGGCCAGCCGGTCCGGCAGGCCCGCTCGGTCCTGCTCGTCCTGCAGTCCTTCGCGATGTCGGGCCACCTCATGACCGAAGACGGCCCGGCGCTGTCCGCGGCCTCCTTCGACGACGAACTGCGGCAGATTCTCGAGAGGTACCTGGCACCATGATCCTTCCCGCGCCCCCGCACTCCTCCTCGCTCAACGCCGCACGCCGCGCCGAGGACCTCGCCGAACTCGCGGACGGCGCCACGGTCGACGTCCTGGTCGTCGGGCTCGGCGCCACCGGCGCCGGCGTGGCACTGGACGCCGCCTCGCGCGGGCTCTCCGTCGCCGCCATCGACGCGCACGACCTCGCGTTCGGCACGTCACGCTGGAGCTCCAAGCTGATCCACGGCGGCCTGCGGTACCTCGCGGCCGGCCAGGTCGACATCGCGTACGAGAGCGCGGTCGAGCGCGGGGTGCTGATGTCGCGCACCGCGCCGCACCTGGTGCGGGCGCTGCCGTTCGTGCTGCCGCTGACCCCGCAGGTGTCGGCGTCGGCCGCCGCGCTGGCACGCGCCGGGATCAAGGCCGGCGACATGCTGCGGCTGTCCGCGCGCACCCCGCGCGCCGCGCTCCCCCGCCCGCGCCGCCTGTCCACCGTCGAGACCCTGCGGATGGCGCCGCCGCTGCGCTCGTACGGCCTGCGCGGCGGCCTGCTGTCGTGGGACGGGCAGCTCGTCGACGACGCGCGGCTGGTCACCGCCATCGCGCGCACCGCCGCCGCGCACGGCGCCCGTATCCTCACCCGCTGCCGCGCGCTGGAGCTGACCGGCGACGGCGCGGCCGTGGTCGACACGCTCACCGGCACGGAGTTCTTCGTACGCGCACGCGCCGTCGTCAACGCGGCGGGCGTCTGGGCCGGGCAGCTCGCCGAGGGCGTACGGCTGCGGCCCTCGCGCGGCACGCACCTCGTCCTGCGCGCCGAAAGCCTCGGCGGGCTGTCCACCGGGCTGCACCTGCCGGTGCCCGGCGCGTCCGGGCACTACGCGCTCGTGCTGCCGCAGGAGGACGGCCGGATCTACGTCGGCCTGACCGACGAGCCCGCCGACGGCCCGATCCCGGACGTCCCGGAACCCTCCGAGGCCGAGATCGGCTTCCTCATCGACCTGCTGGACTCCGCGCTCGACGTCCCGATCCACCGCGCCGACATCGCCGGCGTCTACGCCGGGCTGCGCCCGCTCCTGGACGCGCCCGGCGGCGACACCGCCGACCTGTCGCGCAAGCACGCGGTGCTGACCTCGCCGTCGGGCGTCGTCACCGTCGTCGGCGGCAAGCTCACGACGTACCGGCGCATGGCGCAGGACGCCGTCGACGCGGCGGTCGAGGGGCGCGGCCTGACCGCCGGGCGCTGTGTCACCGCGCGGCTGCCGCTCATCGGCGCCGGGGCGCCGGAGGAGCTGGCGCGGCTGTCCGCGCCCTCACACCTGGTCCGCCGGTACGGGTCCGAGGCCGGCGCCGTACTGGACCTGGCCGTCGCCGACCCGGCACTGCTGGAGCCGGTGGCGCCCGGGTCGGCCACGATCGCGGCCGAGCTCGCGTGGGCGGTACGCCACGAGGGCGCCCTGGACGAGTCGGACCTGCTCGACCGGCGTACACGTGTCGGATTGGTCGCCGCCGACCGTCAGGCCGCTCTCAGCGCCGCGCGCGCGGCCCTGGGACGCACGGAACGCGCGAGGGGCGCCCTCACCGAGTGAGAGCGCCCCTCGTACCTGCTCGGAATTTCAGCCGGACACCGGGGCGCCGGTCTTGGGGTCGAGGATGAGACGCCCGGCACGCGGGTGCCAGAAGTCGAACATCCCGCCGAGGTCGCCGGCGCGCTGGTCGAACGACGCGTCGCCGATCCGTCCCACCCGCCAGTTGTCCTCGATGAACCTCAGCACCGACGTCTGCTCGGTGGAGTGGTGGTCGACGTGGTCGACCCTGGAGTACGGCGAGATGACCATCAGCGGCAGGCGCTGGCTCGGGCCACAGCGGTCCTGGTAGCCGCCCGCGGCCTTCGCCTTGCCGCACTCGGCGGTGTCCTGCGAGGCGTCGGCGGAGCCGTTGAGGATCCGCGGCGCCTTGTGGTCGTACCAGCCGTCGGAGTCGTCGTAGGCCAGCACGATCGCCGTCGACTTCCACTCCGGCGACTTCTGGATCTCGTTGATCGTGCCCGCCACGAACCGCTGCTCGTCCAGCGGGTCGGAGTAGCCCGCGTGGCCGTCCTGGTACGACGCCGCCTTCAGGAAGCTCACGGCCGGCAGGTTGTGCGCCTGCAGCGCCGAGTCGAAGTCGGACAGGTCGTACTGGTGGTTGGCCTGGTCGGTCCGGCCGATCGCGGCGACCGAGGACGGCGGCAGGTGCTTCTCGTTGGCCGTCGACTTGTAGTACTGGAACGGCTCGTGGTGCGGGCTGTAGTCGACGACCGGCACGCCGCCGACGTTCTGGTGGGTGGCGCCGCAGACCTTGTACCCGTTCGCCGAGCCGGTCGGGCGGAAGCCGCCCTGGAACCAGCCCCAGGTGACCTTCCTGGTGTTCAGCAGGTCACCGATGTTCTTGCCGGTCATCACGCCGAGGTTGTTCTTCGACGTGTGGTTCGAGCCGGAGCAGTCGTCGTACGCCGGGTCCGGGTCGTTGATCATCGTGCCGACGCCGTCCTTGTCAGGCGACTGCGAGACGTAGGAGTCGGTGACCTTCGCGTGCGTGACGGGGTCGACCGCGTAGATCCCGTGGGTCTGGCCCGAGATGAGGTCGACGGCCCCCGGGCTGGACGGGCCGAAGACCGTGTCCCAGGAGTTGTCGCTCATGGAGTAGTTCTGCGCGTAGTTCCACAGCGCCGTGACGGTGTTGCCGTCGAAGTAGTCCATGACCAGGCCGGGCTCGCCGAACAGCGGGGGCTGCCCGGTGCACTTGTCCTTGCCGGTGAACTCCACGAACTTGTCCATCGCGCCGCCGTTGACGGCCTTCTGCTCACTGCCGTAGTTGTGGTCCTGGTCGCAGGTGAGCGCCTGGGACGGCGTGAGCCGCTTCGGGTTGTACTGGTTCGGGTTCTTCGTCAGCAGCTTCTTCGTCAGCCCGTCCACACGCGGCGTGTGCCGCTTCGCGGTGAACCTCGTGCCGTCGGTGTTGGCCGCCTTCGGGTACGTCCCGAAGTAGTGGTCGAAGGAGTTGTTCTCGTCGAACAGCACGACGACGTGCTTGATGGGGGTGCTCGTACGGGTCGGCGAGTCCGCGGCGGCGAGCGTCGTACGCCCGGTGCCGCCGTTGCCGCAGCCCGCGAGGGCGAGCGTCCCGGCGGCCACGATCGACGCGGCGATCACCACCGGCCGCCTCGTGAGATATCGGGGGCCCATTCTGCCTCCTGGAGGGAAAGTGAAGCGCCGGGTCTCCAGGGAGCGGGACCGGCGGAACCCGTCTGGGCGACGATCAGCTTGCCGGAAGATGTATCCCGCGTAAACAGCAAGTGATCACAAGGTGAACACATCACGCGAAGAAGAAGGGACGCCCCCGTACGGGGACGCCCCTCCTACGTGTTGGTCAGCCGGTCACCCGCGTACGGGGGCGCCCGTCTTCGGGTCGAGGATGAGACGCCCGGCACGCGGGCGCCAGAAGTCGAACATCCCGCCGAGGTCGCCGGCGCGCTGGTCGAACGACGCGTCGCCGATCCGTCCCACCCGCCAGTTGTCCTCGATGAACTTCAGCACCGACGTCTGCTCCGTCGGGCGGTGGTCGACGTGGTTGACCTTCGCGTACGGCGAGATCACCATCAGCGGCAGGCGCTGGCTCGGACCACAGCGGTCCTGGTAGCCGCCCGCGGCCTTCGCCGTGCCGCACAGGCCGGACTGGTCGACCGCGGCGTCGGCGGAGCCGTTGAGGATCTTCGGCGCCTTGTGGTCGTACCAGCCGTCGGAGTCGTCGTAGGCGAGGACGACCGCGGTCGACTTCCAGTCCGGCGACTTCTGCAGCTTGTTGATGGTGCTGACGACGAACTGCTGCTCGTCCAGCGGGTCGGAGTAGCCCGCGTGCCCGTCCTGGGACTCCGGCGCCTTCAGGAAGCTGACGGCCGGCAGGTTGTGCGCCTGCAGCGCCGAGTCGAAGTCGGACAGGTCGTAGTTGTGGTTCGCCTGGTCCGTGTGCCCGATCGCCCGGACCGAGGACGGCCGCAGGTGCTTCGGGTTCGAGGTCGACTCGTAGTACTGGAACGGCGAGTGGTGCGGGCTGTAGTCGACCGCGGAGATGCCGCCGACGTTCGGGTGGGCGGCGCCGCAGACGGCGTAGCCGTTGGCGGTGCCGGTCGGCTTGAAGCCGCCCTGGAACCAGCCCCAGGTGACCTTCTTCTGATTGAGCAGGTCACCGATGTTCTTGCCGGTCATCACGGCCAGGTTGTTCTTGGACGTGTGGTTGGTGTCCGAGCAGTCGTCGAACGCCGGGTCCGGGTCGTTGATGACCGTGCCGACGCCGTCCTTGTCCGGCGACTGGACGACGTAGGAGTCGCTGACCTTGGCGTGGGTCACCGGGTCGACCGCGTACCCGCCGTGGGTCTGGCCGGAGACCAGGTTGAGCGCGCCGGGCGTCGACGGGCCGAAGACCGTGTCCCAGGAGTTGTCGCTCATGGAGTAGTTCTGCGCGTAGTTCCACAGACCCGTGACGGTGTTGCCGTCGTAGTAGTCCATGACCAGGCCCGGCTCGCCGAACAGCGGAGGCTGCCCGGTGCACTTGTCCTTGCCGGTGAACTCCACGAACTTGTCCATCGCGCCGCCGTTGACGGCCTTCTGCTCACTGCCGTAGTTGTGGTCCTGGTCGCACGTCAGCGCCTCGTCGTGCGTGAGGCGCGTCGGGTTGTACTGGTTCGGGTTCTTCTTCAGGAGCTTCTTCGTCAGCCCGTCGACCTTGGGGGTGTTCCGCTTGGCACGGAACTTCGTGCCGTCGGTGTTGGCCGCCTTGGGATAGGTCCCGAAGTAGTGGTCGAACGAGATGTTCTCGTCGAACAGCACCACGACGTGCTTGATCGGCGTGGCCGTACGGGTCAGCGAGTCCGCGGCGGCGAGCGTCGTACGCCCGGTCCCCCCGTTGCCGCAGCCCGCGAGGGCCAGTGTTCCGGCGGTGATGACCGAAGCGGCGATCACTGCCGGCCTCCGCCTCATCCACTGTCCGGGGCTCATGGTTTCTCCTGAGATATGAGGAGCCGGTCTCCTCCCCTGAGGAGACCCGGGGCCTTTAGGTCCATCGGGATCCCATCGGAGATGATCTACGTTCGGGGGAACGGCGGGTGAACGGGCGGTTAACTCGGCTGATCAATCGCACTCAGGCGAGCAGCGACCGGCCGAGGAAGTCCGAGGATCCGCGTACGCCGGGCAGCGCGAGGAAGTAGCCGCCGCCGAAGGGAGTGATGTAGTCGACGAGCGGTTCGTCCGCCAGGCGCTCCTGAACGGCCTCGAACTGGCGCTTGATGTCCTGCTGGTAGCAGGTGAAGATCAGCCCCATGTCGAGGTTCCCGACCTCGTCGACGCCCTGGTCGTAGTTGTAGCCGCGGCGCAGGATCCGGCTCGCGTCGGTCTGCGGGGTGCGCGGGTTCGCCATCCGGATGTGGCTCGTCAGCGGGATGACCTTGCCGACCGGGTCCTGGGCGTACTTCGGCACGTCGAGCTCGTGCGCGCCGTCGAGGGGAGCGCCCGTGTCACGGTTGCGGCCGAACATCTGCTCCTGCTCGTTGATCCCCACCCGGTCCCAGAACTCCACGAGCATGCGGATCAGCCGGACCACCACGTACGAGCCGCCGGTCGCCCAGCCCGGGCTGCCGTTCGCCCAGATCAGGTGGTTGAGCTGACCGGCGTCGGTGACGTCGGGGTTGGAGATGCCGTCCTTGAAGCCCATGAGGTTGCGCGGCGTGCCGCTCGGGCGCGGCGGGCTGGTGAAGCCGTTCATCTTCCACCGGATCTGCGCGCCGCCGCGGGTGTGCCGCGCGATGTCGCGCAGCGCGTGCACCGCGGTGTCCTCCTCGTCGGCGGACAGTTGCAGGCTGAGGTCGCCGTGGCACCACTTCGGGTCGAGGTCGTCGTTGGGGAACATCCGCATCGGCGTCAGGCCGGCCGGCTTGCGGTCCGCCAGGCCGTACCGGCCGTCGAACAGCGACGCTCCGACGCCGACGGTGACCGTCAGCCCCCCGCCGGGGGAACCCGGCCCGATCACGCCGGAGTCGGCGGGCGGCGCGCTGATCCCGGCGTCCCCGGACGCCCCACCGGCCGTCAGGGCGCGGGCCCGGTCGGTGAGCGTGTGGAACAGCTCGGTCAGCTCGCGCCGTCCGGAGGCGACGGCGTCGAGGGACACGACGATGGTGCGCGGGCGCGGCTTCTCGACGATGCCCGCCTGGTGCTCGCCCTCGAAGCCGCGGGCCGGCGGCGCTGACGCGGCCGCGACGGACCCGCCGCCCGCCACCGCTCCGGCGACGCCGGCGGCCAGCGCGCCGCGCAGGAAGGAACGGCGGTCGCTCATGAGATCCTCCGCGGCTCGGCGATGGTCGCGACGGGAGCGAGGAGCTCCAGGAGCTGCCCGGCCGTGCCGTTCAGGCGTTCACGGTCGGCGGCGGACAGCTTCTCCACCGAGGAGCGCCCCTTGAGGAGGGAGTCCATCCGGTCCAGCCACAGGTCGACCTGTGGCAGGGCCGGGTAGCGGGGGCGCAGGACCGGCCGGAGGACGTCGAGGACGGCGCGGGTGCCCTCGACGTTGGCCGCCGCGGTCCTCAGCGTGGTCCCGCTGCCCTCGTCGGCGGCGCCGGTGAGCTGGAACTGCAGGGTGTTCTCCAGGATCTCGTGTGCCCTGAGGGGCAGGTCGGCGGGGTCCATCCGCTCGTTCGGGAAGTCCTTGCGCAGCGCGCGCACGTCATCGGCGAGCCCGTCGGCGACCTTGGCCAGGGAAGAGGCGGACTCGCCGTGCCACAGGCCGTACTCCAGCCGGTGGAACCCGGTGAAGTCCTTGTCGTGCACGCCGCCGGGCAGCCCGGCGGTGCGGCCGTTGATCTTGCCGTCGAAGTCGCCGAACGTGCCGTACGCGGCTCCGAGCCGCTCGTACGCGACGTGCGCCGGGGTCCAGGCGGACCGCGCGGCGTCCAGGTCGCCGCCGTCGACGGCCTTCCGCAGCGCGTCGGTCCGGTCCACGAGGCGGTCGAGACCGGCGGCGACGTACTTGTCGTAGGCCTTCCCCGAGCCGTACAGGTCGTTCTGGGTGACCGGCACGACGCCGGTGGCGCCGCTCCCCGCGCCGGTGATCCGTACGTACGGGCCGGTGGCCGGGTCGCTCGGGCCGTCCTCGGTGCAGCGGAAGGCGTACGTACCGGCGCCCAGGTCGATCCGCAGCGTGCGCTCGACGCCGGGGCCGAGGCCCTCGATCTCGGCGTAGACCCGTCCGGTCGCGGGTGCGATCAGCATCACACCCGCGCTGACGCCGCCGTCGTTGCGCACGACCAGGGTCTGCCGGCCGGCGCGCGCGGGCCGCCACCCCGTGCCGCAGCCGCTCATGGCGGCCTCTATCCCGGTGTGGGCGGTGGCGCCGGCGGGGGCCGGGCGCGCGTCACCGGCGGCGGCGACCGCGAGCAGCACCCCCGCGCCCACGATGAGGAACGGCGTGCGCATGCGGCTCCAGAACTCGAACTGGGACGGATCAGACATGAATTCGGCCACTGTAGAACGTACGACCCAGGTCACGCCGATGCTTCAGGTCGTCGCGGTGTGTGTTCACAGCTCGTTCACCTGGGTCTCCCGTACATCACGCGTGGCCAGAAGTGGTTAGGTTAGTCTTACCTAATGCCGGGGCCGCGAGGGGGGTTCGTGCCGGAAAGCCGCTGCGATCACTGCACCGGAAGCCATATCGGGCGGCGACCGTGCTTCGCGACCGCGACCGAAAGGTCGCGCGCGTGGCTGGTCATCGAGCATCCCGGTCCGTGGAGACGCGAGGCCGGCGACGGGCTGCCTCCCGGCCCCCTCTCCAGCGCGATCGCGCGCGCGGCACGCCACGGGGTGCGGGTGCAGTTCATCCGCCGGCCCGGCCGCCGCCGCAGCACTCCCCCGCTGCTCGTGTACGCGGGGTTCTCCGGCGTGGGCCAGGTGTGGCTGGAGGAGCGGGAGCTGGCCTGCCACTCCGAGCTGGACGAACTCGACCTCGCGGCGGTCGGCGCCGGCCGGGCGCCCGGTTTCGGGTCCCCCGTGACCAGGCCGATCCTGCTCGTCTGCGCGCACGGGCGGCACAACGCGTGCTGCGCGCGGCTCGGCGCCCCGCTGGCGCGCTCCCTCCACCGGCGCTTCGCCGATGTGTGGGAGACCACACACGTCGGCGGTGACCGGTACGCCGCGAACCTCGTCTGCCTGCCGGACGGCCTCTACTACGGCGACCTCGACGAGGCGCGCGCGGCCGACGCCGCCTCCGCCTACCGCGACGGACGTGTCGTCCTCGACGGCTACCGCGGTCGCGCGGGCGTTCCGGAGCCGGTTCAGGCGGCCGAACATTTCGTTCGGGCCCACACGGGCGCCCTGGAGGTGGATGATGTGGTGGTCGAATCAATGGTCGGCGAGACCGCCGTCGTACGGGTCCGAGAGGACCGGTACGAAGTCCTGGTGGAGCGCGTGGACCTGGCTCGATGCGGCTCTGGATGTACCGAGGACATCGGATCGTATGTTAAACGGGACCTGACCCTTCTCAACGGGACGGCCCTCGTGTAACCTCTCCGAGGCCCCGTTCGCCGATCCATGACGGTACGGCGAACCTCTGGGGAACATCACGGCGCTTCACAACGTTTCAATTTTTGGCGCGTTCTTATGGCTGCAGCGCCCGTGACCGAAATTATTTGCTCATCAGCAAGCTACGAGGTGGTAGTTCTATGGCTCAGGTACGTCGGCAGGCAAACCTCCCCCGTCCCAGCTGGGGCTGGCAGGACGCTGCCGAGTGCCGGGGGGAGGACCTCATCCTGTTCTTCGGCCCGGACGGCGAGCGTCAGCCGGAGCGAGAGATCCGCGAGCGCAAGGCCAAGGCGGTCTGCATGCGCTGCCCCGTGCGTGGTGAATGCCTTGACTATGCCGTTTCCCGGCCCGAGAAGTACGGCACCTGGGGCGGTCTGAACGAAGACGAGCGGGCCTCGGAGCGCCGCCGCCGCATGCGCCGGGCGAACGCCGCCTAACGCGCGTCACGACGCCTGCGGCCCCGCCAGCGCGGGGCCGTTTCCATCGGGCCGGGCCGTCATCACGGCGCCGGCTCGTTCCACCCCTGACGGGTGGCAACGCATGGCAGGCGAATCCCCCCGAGAGCCGGGCGACATCATCGAGCGCGCCCGGCTCGGCGACTCAGAGCAGGTCCAGCACCTCGGCGTCGCTGACCTGGTCGAAGTCTCGATACCACTCCCCCACCGCGCGGAAGTCGAACGGCGCGGCCAGGAGTAGGAGATCATCCGTTTCCCGCGCGAGCGCCTCCGCGGTCTGCGCCGCGCCCACGGGAACGGCCAGGACGACACGTGCGGCCTCCTGGGACCGGACCATCGCCAGCGCGGCGCGCGCCGTACCCCCGGTGGCCAGCCCGTCGTCGACCACGACGACGTCCCTGCCCTTGATCGGCGGCAGCGTACGCGCTCCCCGGTAGACCGCGACGCGCCGGGCGAGCTCGGCCCGCTCCTCCCGTACGGTCGCGTCCAGGTCCTGCTCGGTCAGGTCCAGCCGGCGCAGCAGGTCCGCGTCGAAGACCGGCTCACCGCCCTCCGCGATCGCCCCCACGCCCAGCTCCGGCTGCCCCGGGCAGCCGATCTTGCGCGTGACCAGCACGTCGAGCGGCACCCGCAGCCGCCTCGCGATCTCATGGGCCACCGGCACTCCGCCGCGCGGCAGCGCGAGCACGAGTGGATCGACCGGTCGAAGGTCCGCGACCCGCTCCGCGAGGAGCCGCCCGGCCTCGGCCCGGTCGGTGAACGGCAGCCGTACGCCCGAACCCACGGTGAACCACCCCTAAGGGACGCCTGCCCCTGCCGTACCCACGAGGGACGGCTCGGAACGGGTCATCGAGGGACCAACGTCCCATGCGCGCGTGACCAACGGACGATGACGGGACGACCTGCGACCTTCGCCCGGTGAGCCAGGGACCAACGGACGTATCGCCGCGGCGGCGCACTGCCCAGAGTGAGGGTGAGTCCGCGCTGTCGAGGAGGCCGCGATGAGACAGAGCCTTCGGCTCGGCCGGGTGGCGGGGATTCCGGTCGGCGCCCACTGGTCGGTGTTCGTGATCCTGGGCCTGATCGCCTACATCCTCGCGGGAACCGTCCTGCCACAGGCCGCCGCCGGCCGGTCCGCGGTGCTGTACTGGGCCGTCGGCGTGCCGACCGCGCTGGTGTTCCTCGTCTCACTTCTGGCCCACGAGGCCGCGCACGCCCTGGTCGCCCGAAGGAGAGGCGTCGGTGTGCGTTCCATCACGCTGTGGATGCTGGGCGGCGTCGCACAGCTGGAGGACGACCCGCCGAACGCGCGCGCCGACCTGTCCATCGCCGCCGCCGGCCCGCTGACGAGCCTCGCCGCCGGGGTGGTGCTGCTCGGCGCCGCCGAGGGCGCGGCGCTGATCGGCGGACCGCCCGTGGTCGTCGCCGCGCTCGCCTGGATCGGCGCGACCAACCTGTTCCTCGCGGTGTTCAACCTGCTTCCCGGTGCGCCCCTGGACGGCGGGCGCGTCCTGCGCGCGCTGGTCTGGATGCGCTCCGGCGACCGCGTACGGGGCGAGCGCGTCGCGACCGGCGCGGGCCAGGTCGTGGGAGCGGCACTCGCCGGCGCGGGCGTCGCCCAGCTGATCATCCTGGGGCAGACCGGTGGCCTGTGGCTGATGTTCCTGGGCTGGTTCCTGATCTGGGCGGCCGGGGCCGAGGCGAGGTCCCGCGTCGTACGGCAGGCGTCCGTGGGCGTACGGGTCCGCGACGTGATGACGGCCGATCCGGAGTGCGCTCCCGCGTGGCGGGCCGTCGGGGAATTCATCGCCGACGTCGCCGTACGGTCCCACCAGACCGTGTTCCCCGTCACCGGGTTCGACGGCGAGCCGTGCGGGGTCGTGACCCTCGACCGGCTCACGCGCGTGCCCCCCGGGCACGGCGGCGACCGCGTCGACTCCGTGGCGCTGCCGCTCCCCCAGGAGTACACGGTCTCCCCCGACGACCCGGCGTCCTGCCTGCTGCGCAGGCCGCCCGTCGGCGGGGCCCTGGTCGCGGTCGCGGTGTCCGGCGGGCGGGTGGCAGGGCTGGTCACGGTCGACGACCTCGCCCGGCTCGTACGCCAGAGCGCCCTGCGCGAGAAGGGCGCGTCCTCGCCCGGCTGACTACTCCGTGTTCTCGTGGGCGCGCCCGCGGGCGCCGTTGATCCGCGCGGGCCCGGCCAGCCGCGCGAACAGCTTCATCAGGTGCTCCGACACCTCGCGCGGGCGTTCGAGGATCAGCAGGTGCCCGGCGTTGGCGATCACGACCATCTCCGCGCCGGGGATCGCCGACACGAGCGCCTCGGCGTGCGCGACCGGCGTGATGAGGTCCCGCTGCCCGACCATGACGAGCACGGGCACCCGCCCGAGCACCGGCAGGACCGTGTGCAGGTCGCAGTGGACCAGCTCGGTGTAGAACTCGGCGATCACATGGATCGGGACCGAGGCCATCAGCCGGGTGGTGAGCTTGGCGACGGGGCGCGGCACGCGGGAGCCGTACAGGTACGGCCAGGTCACCAGGTAGGTCACGCCGCCGACGGACCGCCGGGCGCCGTCGATCAGGCGAGCCTGGCGCCGCATCGTCGCGAGGGTCACCGGCACCACGCGGTGCAGGATCCGCGCCGTGCCCGGAGGCAGGCCGCCGGTCACCGACGCGAGGTTCCCCGCGGACGTCGAGGCGAGCGCGACCCCCGTCACGCGGCTCCCGAACACCTCCGGGTGCGACTGCGCGAGCCCGAGAATGGCCATCCCGCCCATGGAGTGGCCGACGAGCACGATGTGACCACGCGGCACCGCCGCCTGAAGGACCGCGTACAGATCACGCCCGACCTGGTCGATGGTGGCGTTCGGCGGCGCGCCCCAGCCGGACCTGCCGTGGCCCCGGTGATCCCAGGTCACCACGCGGTACCTCCCGGCGAGCATGTTCCGGTAGATGTCCCAGCTCGTGGAGTTCAGCAGGTAGCCATGGCAGAGGACCACGGTCAGCCGCGCGCCCGGCGACTCCTGGACCTCCACGTGGAGGTCGACGCCGTCGTCGGCGGCGACGGTCAGCTCCCTGACGGCCGGCCCGGTGGCGTCTCCCCCGTACTCGGAATCGGCGTGCGCCCAGAACCGCCCGCCATGTGCCAACGCGTTTGAAATGCCCGCGAACGTCATGACCACCTCCGCCGGACGGCACCCGCCGCCTCCGGCGGCCGATGCCCAGCCCTCACCGTTGAGGTCGGCCCGAGGAGGGTGTTAGTCCTCGGCCCACAAGCGCTGCGCCCGTCTGAACCCTCTCTTTCGCCTGTCTCCAGGGTGAGTTACCCGGGCGAGGGGGCAAAGGGGCGAAGGTCCCGTGTTGTCTGGTGGTCCCCTGGTACGTCCGAAGCGGAAGTTACGTGCGACTGGGCGCTCAACCGGGTATCAAGGCAGAATAGACGTGATCCCCCACTAACCGGTCAGTTCGGTGACCGGTCCGCGAGTGTCGAGGGGGAGCGCGTGTCCGAAGCGGAACGAAGAGTCACCCAGGTGACGCGGCTGGACACCAGAAACGGCGGCAGAGACGGCGCCGAGAACAGCGGCCGGGATGACGTCGGCGGCGGACGGGGTGGCGTCGTTGACGGCCGGGATGACGTCGGCGGCGGGGACCCCGTCGTCGGCGGCCGGGAAGTCATTGGCGGCGGGGACCCCGTCGTCGGCGGCGGGGAAGTCGTTGACGGCCGGGACGCCGTCGTTGACGGCGGGAACCCCGTCGTCGGCGGCCGGGACGGCGCTGCCGGCGACGACCGGTTCGGCAGCGGGATGGCGGACCAGCTCGTGCGCCGCCTGTTCGCCGTGGGCCTGGACCTGCACGCGGCACTGGCCTACATCGAGGCCCACATCGCCGAACACACCGCCGTAGAGAAGATCCACGACGCGATCGGCGGCCTGGACGACGCGATCAAGGACTTCCGCGGCGTGGTCTTCGGCCTGGCCCCGGAGGAACAGACCGGATCCGGCAGCCTGCGGACCAGGCTGGTCGAAGCGGTCGAACGCGCCTGCGGAAGCTCCGGCCCGTGCCCGGGACTCACCCTGGGCAGCGGCCTGGAGTCCGTAACCGACGACGCGACGTCACAGCAGATCGCCCGCCTGGTACACCGCGTCCTCGCCCTGGTCCCGTCCGACCACCTGTCCAGCGCCCACGTAGCGGTCACCACGGACCCACTGGCGACAGACCGCCTGGTCATCCGAATCGACGCCCCCGTGTACGGAACCGCGGACGTCGCCGCGCAGGTGGGCACCATGGGCGGACAGAGCATGGAGATCACCTGCCAGTCCGTGGCCCGCTCCCCGCCTGCTCCCACATCCGCGTGGAATGCCGCACCGGAATCCGCTGACGCCGACCTCCTGGCATGGCACCCCATCCACCTGCGGCCCGATCCCACATCCGCGTGAAGCGCCGCACCCGCATCGGCTCACGCCGACTCGCTGGCATGGCGCTCCGACCATCCGCGGCCCGCGCCCACATCCGTGTGAAGTACCGCACCGGGATCGGCCGGCGCCGGCCTCCTGGCGTGGCGCTCCAGCCACGGGCGCCGCTCGCGTCCTACCGTGACTCTGTGCTGACGACTGATCCGGTTCGCGCATGGTGCCTGGTCAAGGGCGAATGGGTGGAACGCGAGGACCCCGTGATGGCCGCCTGCGACCCGTGCGGCGGCGACGTACACGCCGCGATGGTGAGCCTGGGGTTCGAGGCGTGGTGCCAGGTGGGGTACGAGGAGCTGCGGGTGACGCCGGTGAGCCTGGCGCTCTACTCGCGTGAGGCACCTCCGCTGCAGTTCCTGCTCCAGCTTGAGGGGAACGCCGGCGACATCGTGGAACACGTCTTCGCCGAGACCCTCCCGGACGCCATGGAACTCCTCGCCAAGTGGGCCCCGATCGCCCACCTGACCCCACCGCACGCCCTGTCCACCTGGCACCGCCCGTCCCCGCCCGTCACCGAACGCCCACCGCCCGCCGTCACCACCTTCGACCCGCCCCGCGCCGACCCGGCCGCCGTCTGAAACGGCCGGGCGGGCGTTCGGCCAGGGCCGGCGCTCGATCAGGGGCAGCCCTCGGTCACGGGCGTCCCCCGATCACGGATGGCGTTCGGTCAGGGGCGGCCTCGGCCTCGCATCTCTGTGTGGGTGATTTTCCATTGGCGTTTGCGTTCGGCTCTTAGGCGGGCGTCGGTTCTCGAGGCGATCCAGGCCGCCTCCCGGCGGAGTTTGCGCCAGCCGGTCAGGCGGCGTTCGGGTAGGTCGCCGGTCTCCACGGCGGCGAGTACCGCGCAGCCTGGTTCGGCGTCGTGTGCGCAGTCGGAGAAGCGGCACTCCGCGGACAGGGTCTCGATGTCCGAGAACGCCTGGGCCAGGCCCTCGTCCGCGTCGTACAGGCCGACCCGGCGTACGCCCGGTGTGTCGATGAGCAGGCCGCCCGGCATCACGATCAACTCGCGGTGCGTCGTCGTGTGGCGGCCTCGGCCGTCGGAGGCGCGGATGTCCTGGGTGCGCATGACGTCCGCCCCTGCCAGGGCGTTGACCAGCGTGGACTTGCCCGCGCCGGACGGGCCGACCAGTACCGAGGTGCCCGACGCCAGTGCGCGTACGGGTTCCAGGCCCTCGCCGGTGAACGCCGACACCGCGTGCACGTCGACGCCCGGCGCGGCCTGGGTGACCGACTCCAGCAGGGCCGGCAGGGCGGCGGCCAGGTCGGCCTTGGTGATGATGACGCACGGGAGTGCGCCGGACTGCCAGGCCAGGGCCAGGAGGCGTTCGACGCGGCCGAGGTTCGTGTCGGGTGAGGCGGGTTCGACGACGAAGACGACGTCGGCGTTGGCGGCGAGTACCTGGCTCTGGGAGTCGCCGGACAGGCCGCCGCGCGACTCGCGGCCGACACCGCCGCGGACCAGGGCCGTACGCCGGGGCAGGATCGCGGCGACCTCGTGGCCGCCGCCGGGCAGCGCGCGCAGCGCCACCCAGTCGCCGGCACAGGGCAGGTCGCCCTGCCAGGAGGCGTGGATCTCGCCGTCTTCGGTGAGTACGAGGCCTCGGCCCCGGTCGACGCGGGCCATCCGGCCCGGGATCAGGTCACCGTACGGCGCGAAGGTCAGCGACCAGGATTCATCCCAGCCGAGTGATGCGAGTGACAACGTGGGGCACCCTTCAGGTGCGGGCGCCCACGACGGTCAGGCGGGCGCCCAGAGGAACAGGGACGGCGCGGAAACGGCGACGACGAAGACGGCCATGCGTGCTCACCCCTCTCCTCGGAACGCCGCGGCGATCGCGGCCAGATCATCGTAGGCGGAGGCTCCCCCGCCGGGAAACCGGTTTTACGGCTCGCCGTCGGAATCGGCCTCGACGCTGGACACGGGCTCCGCGCTGGAGCCCGCCCACGCGGCGGTCTTCGAGCCGTTCGGGGACTCCTCCGCGGCCTTCGAGCGGTTCGCGGAGCCGGGCTTCGAACCGTTCGGGGTGTCCGTGGCCGCCTTCGAGCCGTTCTCCGCGACCGGCGGATCGGATCGGCCTCGACATCGGCGTCGGCCTCGGCCTGTACGGCGCGGGTCTCCGCGGCCTTGGCCTGGGCCTGGGCGACCTGCGAGCGCGCCTCGGCGGCCTCGGCACGTGCGCGTGCGGTGAACTCGCCGGGCCAGAGCTTGTCGACCTCGGCGTTGAGCGCGGCGCCGATGAGTACGGCGAGGGCCGTGACGTACAGCCAGGCGAGCACCGCGATGGCGGCGCCCAGCGAGCCGTACACCGTGACGCCGGAGGCGGAGTCGCTCAGGTAGAGGCGCAGGATGAGGCTGCCGAGGGCCCAGATGGCGAGCGCCATCACTCCTCCGGGCACGCCGCGCCACCACGCGGTGCGCACCGGGACGCTGAGGTAGTACAGCAGCGCCAGGAAGACCACCGAGACGACGATCAGCACCGGCCAGTACAGGATGTGCACGACCTGGGCGCCCTGGGGCAGCCAGTGCAGTACGAGCGTGGGGCCGGCGACGAGCACGGGGATGACGACGAGCCCGACGCCCAGGCCGCCGATGTAGAGGAAGAACGCGCGCAGGCGGGTGCGTACGACGCCGCGCACGCCCGACAGGCCGTACGCGATGGTGATCGTGTCGACGTAGACGTTGAGGGCGCGTGAGCCGGCCCAGAGCGACATGATGAAGCTCAGCGACACGAGCTCGACGCGACCGCCGCGCAGCACGTCGTCGATGAGCGGCACCACCGCGGTCTGCACCGCCTGGTCGGTGAGCACCGTCTGGGCCTTCTGGATCACCCATTCGCGGATCTCGGTGACCGTCTTGTCGCCGAACGCCGAGCGGAAGTGCCCGATGGTGCCGATCAGCCCGAGTACGAGGGGCGGCAGTGACAGCAGCGTGAAGAACGCCGCCTCGGCCGCGAGGCCGGTGACGCGGTAGCGGAAGGCCGAGAGGCTGGTACCCCTCGCGAGCTGCCAGAGGGCAGCGCGGATCCGAGCGGTGGCCGACGCTTCGGCCTGCGGCCCGTCAACGCCGCGCGAAGCATCGGAAACGGTCGTCACGAGGCACTACCGTAGGCCCTGACACGCCCGTTACGTGCTGTCAAGCGAGTTTCGTCGAGTGGCGAGTTTCCCCGGCGGCCTATCTGAAAGTTCACTGAAGACCGGGGAAAAGACCCGGATCACGCCCGTTGCCGGGCGGTCCCGCGAACGCCTGCGCGATCCCCATCCACTCCTTCGCCACCGGCCCGGTCACCTCCAGGGAGACGTCGTCCGGATGCCGCCGCTGCGTGACGACCAGGCAGAAGTCCAGCGCGGCGCCGCGTACGACGTCGGCGGCGTCGTCCGGCCCGGACACCCACGGGGTGCCGCTCGGGAGGGTCAGCTCGACGCGTACGGGCTCGGCCGGGACCGTGAGGCCGTTCACGACGAAGCTCCACGGGAGTGCGCGCACCCCGATCTGGGCCACGTGACGGAGCCGGTCGGAGGGCGGGCGTACGGTGTCAAGGGCGTCGGCGACGTCCTGACCGTGCGCCCAGGTCTCCATCAGCCGCGCGGTGGCGAACGACATCGCGCCCATGTCCGGGCCGTACCAGGGCACGCGGGCCTTCGGGTCGAGCCCGGCGAACACCTCGGCCATCCGGCCGCGCGCCGAGGCGAACCACGCGGCGACGTCCTCGCCGGGCATGGCACGGCGCTCCTCGACGATGGTGTCGGTGTCGAAACCGGCGGCGATGAGCTCGGCGACCTCGGCGCGGAAGGCGTCCGGCGTGCTCGCCGCGCGGACGGCGGCGTCGTCGAACCAGGCCAGGTGGGTGATCTGGTCCCGTACGCTCCAGCCCTCGGCGGGGGTGGCGGTGTCCCAGACTCCGGGCACGAGAAGGGCCATGAGATCGGCGGTCTCGGCGCGCAGGTCGGCGATCAGTTCGTCCATCGTCACGGCCACCCGGTCAGCGTACAGCGTACAGAATTGGGTTCGGGGCCCCGAAAGGTGCGAATTCCCCCCGGCGGGAGAGAATGGGGGCATGATCTGCGAACCGTGCCGCGACCGCCGGCACGACGAGTGCCGAGGCGGATCATGGTGCGACTGCCAGCACCATGCGCCGCCCGAGCCGGAGGACACCGAGGAGTCCGAGACGGACTCCGAGCCCGGCGTCAACTGGCTCCGCCAGGGCTAGAGAGCGTCACAAGCCGACAAATGTCCGCATTCCGGACGAGGTTGGACACTCATCGAACCGCGTGTCATCATCGGTGTATGGCTGCTGCAAATCCGTTGCTGGTCTCGCGCCGGCACGTCGACTACCTCCGCGTGGGCAGCGCAGCCTGTCGTTGACATCGATCAACCGCCACTGCCTCATGGGCGCGCGGTATGCCGGTGTCTTTTTTCATGCTCAACGTTGAGCCAGCAGCACGATCTGCCGGCGTGCTTCGCGTCCCCATCCACATCGGAGGACGCGCACGATGCCAACTCGTCAGACCAAACGCGGCGAGGGCCAGTGGGCCCTCGGCTACCGCGAGCCTCTCAACAAGAACGAAGAGAACAAGAAGAACGACGACGGTCTGAACGTCCGCGACCGGATCGTCGACGTCTACGCCAAGGCCGGCTTCGACTCGATCGACCCTGCCGACCTGCGCGGTCGTTTCCGCTGGTACGGGCTCTACACCCAGCGCCGTCCCGGGATCGACGGCGGCAAGACCGCCGTCCTTGAGGACGAGGACCTCGACGACCGCTACTTCATGCTGCGCGTCCGCATCGACGGCGGGCAGCTGAACCCCGACCAGCTTCGCGCGATCGCGGACGTCTCGAGCAAGTACGCGCGCGGCACCGCCGACCTCACCGACCGGCAGAACATCCAGCTGCACTGGGTCGAGATCGAGTCGGTCCCGGCCATCTGGGAGACCCTGGAGAGCGTCGGGCTGTCCACGACGGAGGCCTGCGGCGACACGCCGCGCGTCATCCTCGGCTGCCCGCTCGCCGGGATCGACGCCGGCGAGGTGATCGACGCCACGCCCCAGATCCAGGAGATCAACGAGCGGTACATCGGCAGCCCGGAGTTCTCCAACCTGCCGCGCAAGTTCAAGTCGGCGCTGTCCGGCTGTACCGCGCAGTGCACGATCCACGAGGTCAACGACATCGCGTTCGTCGGCGTGACCAACGACGCGGGCGAGACCGGCTACGACATCTGGGTCGGCGGCGGGCTCTCCACGAACCCGATGTTCGGCAAGCGGCTCGGCGCGTTCGTACGCCCCGAGCAGGCGCACGAGGTCTGGGCCGGGGTCTGCGGGATCTTCCGCGACTACGGCTACCGGCGGCTCCGCCACCGCGCGCGCATCAAGTTCCTCATGAACGACTGGGGTCCGGAGCGCTTCCGCGAGGTGCTGGAGAAGGACTACCTCGGCTACGCGCTCCCGGACGGCCCCGCGCCGGGTGCCCCGGAGGGCGCGCGCCGCGACCACGTCGGCATCCGGCCGCAGCGCGACGGTAACTACTACGTCGGGTTCGCGCCGAAGGTCGGCCGCGTCAACGGCGACCTGCTGCACGTGATCGCCGACCTCGCGCAGGAGTACGGCTCCGGGCGGGTGCGCACGACCACCGAGCAGAAGATGGTCATCCTCGACGTGCCGGAGGACCGCACCGAGGCCCTCGCCGCCGAACTGGAGGCCAACGACCTGCGGGTACGCCCGTCGACGTTCCGCCGCCAGACGATGGCCTGCACGGGCATCGAGTTCTGCAAGCTCGCGATCGTCGAGACCAAGCAGCGCGGCATGGACCTCATCGCTGAGCTGGAGGAGCGCCTCCCGGACTTCGAGGAGCCGCTGACGATCAACATCAACGGCTGCCCGAACTCCTGCGCGCGCATCCAGGTCGCCGACATCGGCCTCAAGGGACAGCTCGTACGCGACGCCGACGGCAACCAGGTCGAGGGCTACCAGATCCACCTGGGCGGCTCGATCGGCGGCACGTTCGGCAAGAAGGTACGCGGCCTGAAGACCACCGCGGACGAACTGCCCGACTACGTCGAGCGGGTGCTGCGCAGGTTCCAGGCGGGGCGTGCCGACGGCGAGGCCTTCGCCGACTGGGTCGGCCGCGCCGACGAAAGCGACCTGAAGTGACCAGGCCGGAAAGGCCCGGGAGGACCTCATGACCGAACGAGCCGTTCCCTTCTACTGCCCCTACTGCGGCGACGAGGACCTGGAGCCGTACGAGACCGACGGCGGCTGGCACTGCCGTGCCTGCGCCCGCGCGTTCCGGCTCCGGTACATCGGCACCGGCGCGATCAGCGGCGCCTCTCCGCACGGATGGGAGGCGTCGAGATGACCCTGACCTTCGAGAGGCCGACGGCCGCGCTCGACCTCACCGACATCGTCGGCTCGGCCGCCGACGCGCTCGAGAACGCCCCCGCCGAGGAGATCGTCCGCTGGGCGATCGCGACCTTCGGCGAGCGGATCTGCGTGACGTCCTCCATGAAGGACGCCGTTCTCGTCGACATCGCGTCCAAGATCCGCCCCGGCATCGACGTGCTGTTCGTCGACACCGGCTACCACTTCGCCGAGACGATCGGCACCCGTGACGCCGTCGAGCTCGTCTATCCGGTGAACATCGTCAACGTGCGCTCGCAGCGTACGGTCGCCGAGCAGGACCGCGACCTCGGCCCGCGGCTGAACGGCCGCAACCCCGACCTGTGCTGCCATCTGCGCAAGGTCGAGCCGCTGAACCGCGCGCTCGACCCGTACCTCGCGTGGATCACCGGCATCCGCCGCGAGGAGACCTCGCACCGCGCGGGCTCGCGCGTCGTGGAGTGGAACTCCGCGCGCGGCAAGGTCAAGGTCAACCCGCTCGCCGGATGGACCCAGGCGCAGCTCGAGGCCTACATCGAGGACAACGGCATCCTGGTGAACCCGCTGCAGTACGACGGGTACCCCTCCATCGGCTGCGAGCCCTGCACCCAGCGGGTCGCTCCCGGAGAGGACCCTCGTAGCGGTCGCTGGGCCGGTACCGGGAAGTCCGAATGCGGCATCAACATCTGATCACCCACGAGGCCCCGCTGGTCGCGGTGGCGCACGGCAGCCGGGACCCCCGCGCGGCGGCGACGGTCGAGGAGCTTCTCGATCTTGTGCGCCGCCGGTCGGGCCTGCGCGTCGTGACGTCCTACCTCGACCACGCGCCGCCGTCGCCGGCGCAGGTGCTCGGGCGCCTCGCCGGAGAGGGGACGACGGACGCGGTCGTCCTCCCCCTGCTGCTGACCTCGGCGTACCACAGCAAGACCGACATCCCCGGTGCGCTTCGTGAGGTGCGGCAGGCGCATCCGCGGATGACCCTCCGCTACGGCGACACGCTCGGCCCGCACCCGCTGATGACGGAGGCGCTGGAGCGCCGGCTGGCCGAGGCGGGCGTCACGCCCGACCCCGAGACCGCTCTGGTGCTCGCCGCGGCGGGCTCCAGCGACCCGGCGGCCAACGCGACGATCGCCGCGATGGCACGGCGCTGGCGCGGCTGGGCGCAGGTCGTGCCCGCGTACGCCTCAGCCGCCGCACCTGCCCCTGCCGACGCCGTACGCGCACTGCTCGCCTCGGGCGCACGACGGGTCGCGGTGGCCTCCTACTTCCTCGCCCCCGGCCATTTCGCCGACAAGGTGCGTGACGAGACTCACGCGGCCGGGGCGTTCGCGATCTCTCCCGCGCTGGGCGCGGCCCCCGAGCTGGCGGAGATCGTCCAGCAGCGCTACGCCGAGATCATCGTGCGTCGCGAGCACGCGGCCGTGGGCTGAAACCCCGGCAGGGACAGGCCTCCCGCGCTTTTCGGCCTGAAGATCACCCGTCACTGTCCGCGATCTTCGCAGGTCAAGAGCGACATATGTCCGAATCTAGGCTTTACGGGCCCGCGACTGATTTGCTATGTTCGTGAGATCGGCGGCGCCCCCCATGCGCCGACCTCACATCCGCCGGCCAGGGCCAGCCCACCAGCACGCTAGGCGTGCGGCACGCGAAGACGCGTGAGAAGGACCCCCCTGCTTCCGCCGAGACGGTTCATATCCGAGAAGGCGCCGTAACCCGCCGCATCTCTCGAGATCCCCCCTAACGGATCACGTTCGATGCCCGGACCGCGGCACGCCTGCCTCGTCACGACCCACGGAATCGGGGATCACCTGTCCCCAGGTCGATCCGGCGCGTCCCCAATGCGCCGTCCCGTGCCCCGTGTGCCGCCCCGGCAGGCGTCTGGAAGAAGGAGTTTTTCCTGTCCGACGAGCTTTCCTGAGCACCACCTCGGCCGCCTGACGAACGGCCACGCACTACCCCCCTGTCATTTCGAGCCGCCCGTACCTGGGCGACTCCCGCTGAATCCGCTCACGCGGAACCGGGGACCCACCGCATCACTGGGGTGAATCGGCACATCCCCAATGTGTCGTAGGGCAGCTTCCACGCCCGAACCCGTCAGCTAACCCGGTAAGCGGCATGGAAGCAAAGGAGCACCCCCATCGTGTCTGGTCGACACGCGAAATCGTGCTTTGCGCTATGGCGCAAGAACCCAGGCGGCATCGTGATGACCGCCGCTGCGGCCGGAGCCGCCGCGGTCAGCCTGATCGCGGCCACGCCTGCCGAATCCCCCTCGCACAAGAACCCGGCCCCCGTACGCGCGGTGGCCCTACAGTCCCCAACGCGGTCACAGGCGGGTCAGCCTGCCCCTCAGATACCTTCACCCGGTAAGGGTGTCACGGCGCTCAAGGCCGCCAAGCAGTGGATGCCCAGCGCCGCTGACGCCCTGAAGCTCGCCATCTCGCAGGTCGGGGTCACCGAGAACTCCGCCGGTGGCGGCACCAAGTTCCAGCAGTGGTTCGTCTCCTCCCCCTGGGCCGAGCGCGGAGTGCAGCGTGACGGCGGTTCCATCAGCGACTACGCCGACGCGAACTGGTGCGACATGTTCGTCTCCTGGGTCGGCGACCAGCTGGGCGTCAAGGGAATGGGCGCCGACGCCTTCACCCGTACGCACGCCCAGTGGTTCAAGGACCAGGGCCGCTGGGGCAGCGTCCCCACCCCTGGCGCGGTCGTCTTCTTCTCCTGGAGCGGAAGCGACTCGCTCGACGCGATCGACCACGTCGGAATGGTGATCAAGGACAACCACGACGGCACCATCCAGACCGTCGAGGGCAACACCGACAACGCGGTGAAGATCCGGAACCGGGACACCTCGTCGGTCGTGGGCTACGGCTACCCCGAATACGCCCGCTCGGCGACCTGATCGCCTCTCTCTTCTTCTCTCTGACCTCGCCTCAAGTCCGCACGGATGGCGCCCCCATGCCGCCGTGCCCCCCGACCCGAAAGGCGTACCCCCATGATCAGACTCTCGAACAAGGCGATCGCCTCGGCCGCCTGCGGCCTGGCGGTGGCGGGTGCCGGTGTGACCACGGCGCTGTCCCACGCGGGCGCCCCGTCGATCAAGTCCAGTACGACCATCGCCTCCGACAGCGTCGTCGGCCCGGGCGACAAGCAGCGTGAGCTCCTCGACGGCAAGCCCATCCCGCTGAGCGCCCCGAAGGCGGCGAAGCGCAACCCGCTTCCCGCCGGCATCTCGACCGGGACGTCCTTCTGGGACCCCGGAACCGCTTCCGGCAAGCCGATGTCGTACCACACGCTCGCCAGCCCGTACTGGCCGCTCGGCACCATGGTCAAGATCACCTACGGCCAGAAGAGCGCGCTGGGCATCGTCGAGGACTTCGGTCCGGCCGAGTGGGCCGTCGCCCAGCACAACCCGCCGGCGATCGTCGACCTGTCCGAGAAGATGATGCAGGACCTGACCGGCCAGCGGTCCAACTCCGTGACGCTGAAGTTCCAGGTCCTGAAGTACGGCGACGGCCCGGTGTACCGCCACGGCGGCACCGGATACGACACCGCCACCGGCGCTTCTGACAAGTAGCTTCTCCTTTTCGGTCAGGGCCTCCTCGTTTTTCGCGAGGGGGCCCTTTCGGCGTTGGCGGCTTGCGGCTTGCGGCTTGCGGCTTGCGCTCAAGAACTGAACTGGGGTTCAATTCTTGTGTGCCGTATCGCCGTACGCCTCGTGTCGAGGCCCGCCTCACCGAGTCGCGGGAGCGCATCCTGTCGGCCGCGCTCGCGCTCGTCGCCGAGCACGGCTACGCCGGCTGCTCCGTCGCCGCCGTGGCCCGCAGCGCGGGCGTCGCCACCGGCAGCGTCTACCGCCACTTCCCGTCAAAGGCCGACCTGGTCGCCGAGGTGTTCCGCACGGCCTCCCAGCGCGAGGTCGACGTCCTCGCCCGCGCCGCCGACCTGGAGGACACCGCCGCCTCCGCCCTCGCCGCCGCGATCAGGACCTTCGCCGGCCGCGCCATGCGGTCGCCGCGAATGGCGTACGCGCTGCTCGCCGAGCCCGTCGACCCCGCCGTCGACGCCGAGCGCCTCGTGTTCCGCCGCGCGTACGCGGAGTCCTTCGTCCGGCTGATCACACGCGGCATCGCCTCCGGCGAACTGCCCGACCAGGACGTCGAGGTCAGCGCCGCCGCCCTGGTCGGCGCCCTCGGCGAGGCACTCGTCGCCCCGCTCGCCTCGGCCGCCACGGGCTCACCTCCCGAACCGGACGCCATCACCAGCCTCATCGCCTTCTGTCAGCGGAGCATCGGAGCGATCACATGACGACCCACGAGGTGTTCAACCAGGTACCGCCTCTGACCGGCTACGACGTGGCCGACGACCCGGCGCTGCTCGACGGATTGTTCCGCGAGGGCGCCGGCTGGGCGGCCGAGGAGGTCCACGAGCTCGGGCGGCTGGCCGGCACCGCCGAGGCGCAGGAGTGGGGGCGGCAGGCCGACGAGAACAAGCCCGTCCTGCGCACCCACGACCGCTACGGCAACCGAGTCGACGAGGTGGAGTTCCACCCGGCCTGGCACGAGCTGATGCGGGTCGCCGTCACCCACGGCCTGCACTCACGCGCCTGGACCGGCCGCGCCGGCTCCCACGTGGCCCGCGCCGCCAAGCTCTACGCCTGGCGCGTCGACGCCGGCCACACCTGCCCGATCTCGATGACCCACGCCGTGGTCCCCGCCCTGCGCCACGCCCCTTCGCTCGCGAGCACGTACGAGCCGCTGCTGACGTCGGAGACGTACGACTTCGGCCTGCGCGCGCCGCTGTCCAAGAAGGGCATCCTGGCCGGGATGTCGATGACGGAGAAACAGGGCGGCTCGGACGTACGCGCCAACACATCACGCGCGGTCCCGCAGCCGGACGGCTCGTACCTGCTGACCGGCCACAAGTGGTTCACCAGCGCCCCGATGTGCGACATCTTCCTCGTACTGGCCCAGGCGCCGGCGGGGCTGACGTGCTTCCTGCTCCCCCGCGTCCTGCCCGACGGCACCCTCAACCCGATGCGGCTCCAGCGCCTCAAGGACAAACTGGGCAACCGCTCCAACGCGTCATCCGAGGTGGAGTACGAGAACGCCGTGGTGTGGCGCGTCGGCGAGGAGGGCCGCGGCGTCCGCACCATCATCGAGATGGTCAACATGACCCGCCTGGACTGCGTGATGGGCTCGGCCGCAGGAATGCGCCAGGGCGTAGCCCAGGCCACCCACCACGCCTCCCACCGCCAGGCCTTCGGCGGCTACCTCATCGACCAGCCCCTGATGCGCAACGTCCTGGCCGACCTGGCGATAGAGTCCGAGGCGGCGACGACCCTGATGCTCCGCCTGGCCGGAGCCGCTGACCGCGGCGAGACGACGTTCAAGCGCCTGGCGTTGGCGGTCGGGAAATACTGGGTCTGCAAACGCGCCCCGTCCCACGCCGCCGAGTCCCTGGAATGCCTGGGCGGCAACGGCTACGTCGAGGACTCCGACATGCCACGCCTGTACCGGGAGTCCCCGCTGAACTCCATCTGGGAGGGCTCCGGCAACGTCGCCGCCCTCGATCTCCTTCGGGCCGTGGTACGCGAGCCGGAGACGCTCGACGCGTTCTTCGACGAGGTGTCACTCGCCGACGGCGCTGACCCGCGTCTCGACACCGCCGTCCGCGAAGCCAAGGACTCCCTCACCGACCTCGCCACGGTGGAAGTCCGCGGCCGTCGCATCGCCGAGCGGTTCGCCCTCGTCCTACAAGGATCCTTGCTGGTCAGGCACGGTCACCCCGCCGTGGCGGATGCCTTCTGCGCGTCTCGTCTGAGTGGCGACTGGGGCTCCGCGTACGGGACCCTGCCCTCCGGACTGGACCTTGGCGCGATCATCGAACGCGCCGCCCCGAAGGTCGGCTGACGCCTCGACCCTTGTCGCCCGAACCCGAGATCACCACCGAGCCGGCAGGAGGCAGCCACATCGAACGACTCCCCCTGCTGTTCCACGTCTTGTGAGGACCAGCAGAAGCTGAATCCAACACCTCTTGCGCGCCCCGCCAGTCCGTGGCGGGGCGCCTTTCTCATTGCCCGGAAGAACTCACAGTTCATCATCCAGGTCACCGAAACCCGAGCAGTCGTGGCCCCAAGGATTGGACCCGAGGCTTCTATTACGGGATCGCTTTCAGCGTCCCGCCCGCGCTCAGGTTCGGCATTGAATGGAATATGACCACAGCGAGGGAGGCAGCAATGCGCTTTCCCATGCTCATAGCGCGGGCGCCCACGCCAGGTCCTCCCCCAAGGACCAGCGTGGGCGCCCCCTTGAGCCCCGTGGACGCTACACACCGCCGGGCCCCGTCTGGCGTCGCGCGAAAATCTGCTAATTCCTGCGCGGCCTCATATTTGCCCCAAGACTATGGTTGTCCTTCAGCAATGGTCGTCTACCCGTGGGTGACACTCGCGTGTCAACCTCGGGCGACAGAACACTGGGACAAGCTGTCCAATGGCACCAGCGCTCACATGGTTCCCTGATGCCCCTTTACCGGAGGCGCAATAGTCGAACTCGTGGGATACATCGTAGGCGGCTGGCGCGATGGAAGTGATCCGGCTTGATCGCTGCGATGGTCGCGGCCCCCGGTGTACGGCGCTCGGCCGGCGCAGCAACGCCGTACGCGGGTCAGACGGCCAGTGCGCCCGGGTCCTCTGGGCGCCATTCGATGAGCATGATGGTGGCGTCGTCGGTGAGTCGTTCGGCGTGCTCGGCGAGCAGACCGTGGACGAGGCGGCGGAGCGCTTCTGGCGCGGAGATACCGGCGGCGGTGGTCCGGATGATGGTGTCGGCGAGCCGGTGCACGCCGAAGAGATCTCCGGTAGGCGTGCGGGCTTCGACCACGCCGTCGGTGTAGAGCAAGAGCCGGTCTCCGTGTTGGAGCACTTCGGTGTACACCGCCGGTTCCTCGCCGTTCAGCAGGCCGATCGGCAGATCCGGGGGGCGGACGAGTTCTTTCACGACTCGCTCGTCGCGGATCAGCAACGGTGTCGGATGCCCGCAGTTCACCCAGGTCAGACGGCCGGTCGCCAGGTTCAGGACGCCTAGGAGCGCGGTGATGAACCGTTCGTCCAGGTTCTGCTTCCCGATCGCGTCGTCGGCCTGGAGGGCGATGTCGGCCGGTCCGCCGCCGGAGCGGCGGGTGTTGCGCGCGGCGGCCATGGCGATGCCGGCGGCCAGGCCTGCCGTCAGATCGTGCCCGGTGGCGTCGAAGAGCGCCCAGTGCAGCTCATCACCGATCAAGGAGAAGTCGTAGGCGTCTCCGCCGACCCGGTAGGCCGGCTCAAGGGCGGCCGTCACGACGACCCGGTCGGTGGCGACCGTCTGGGGCGGCATGAACGCCCATTCCAGCTCCGCCGACAGCTCCATCGGCTCACGGCGGCGCAGTTTGGCGAACGTGTCGCTGTAGTGGCCCTTGCTGACTATCAGCAGGCCGACGATCTGGGCCAGCATCTCGCAGCGCGCGAGCACCGTGGGGTTCGATCGGGCTTCCTGGGGATCCACGACCATCTCAAGAACGCCCAGCCGTACGGTGCCGTCCACCATCGGCAGCCAAACCCGTCGGCCGCCGTCATCGGCTGACGCACTGAGCACCGTGAGGGTACGGAACGCCCTGCCCGCGACCGTACCGTCGATGCGGAGGACCGGCCTCTCCGCTCGGTCCTCGCCCGGAAGCGGGACCAGGACGACATGGCGGAGATCGGCCAGGTACACGGTGGCTCGTCGTACACCGAGCCGCGCCGAGTGGGCCGTGATCAGGTCCGCGAGCCGGTCCGGTGAGGTCAGGTGCGCGGCCTGGAGCAGATCGGCCATCACACGTTCACCGACGCTCAGTTCGTCGCCGTCCTCTGACACGCCCGCGTCTACGTTGCTCACCCCCTGGCTCCCGTCTCTGGTGAGGATTCCCCGGTGCCCTGGTCTGACCCGCGAACCTTCGATCCGGATCGGGCCGTGTCCTGCGCAACACCGGCCGATCGGCGGTTTGACCAGGTCAGGGGTGGCAATGTCGCTAGAAGAGGACCTGACTGGAAGGGAGTCGAGCGATGAGCAAGCGTCCCGAGACCATGCAGGAGACCGATGCCGTCGAGTTGCTGATCCGCCAGCACGAGGAGATTCGCCGGTTGTTCCAGGAGGTGGATCACAAGCGCGGAGAACAGCGGGCAGAGGCGTTCGAGAAGCTGTGCCGCTTCCTCGCCGTGCACGAGACCGCCGAAGAAGAGGTCGTACACCCCATGATCCGCCGGAGCATGAGCGACGGCGACGCGGTGGTCGAGGCGCGACTGCGGGAGGAGAACGAGGGCAAGAAGATGCTCCAGGCGCTGGAGACGATGGGGCCCGACGCGGATGGATTCGAAGCGTTGTTCGCCGAGCTCCGCACGGCGGTCCTCCAGCATGCCGATCATGAAGAACGCGAAGAGTTTCCCGAGCTGAGGACGCACAGCGACGAAGAACTACGGGTGATGGCAGCCGCGATCAAGGCGGCCGAGGCGACGGCGCCCACACATCCGCACCCCGGTGTCGAGACCGGCACCGCCAACCTTGTGGCCGGCCCGTTCGCCGCCGTGGCCGACCGCGCCCGCGACGTCATCCGGAAGACGATGCGCCGCGGAGGCTAATGGAACCGGCGCTCGACGCGATGTGGCTTCGTCCTATCGCTAGGCCGGCTTCGCGTTCGACCTTCGATGCCGGTGGCCTGGTGGGAGGTGCCCACGGGTTTGGACTCCGGGGATCCCCGCCGGCGCAGGTAGATGTAAGCCGCTCGACGTTGTAGGCGGCCAGACCGGCGATCGACTGGGCCAGCCACGACAGCGCGAACAGAACGCCCATCACCAGGCCGAGTGAGCGGGAGAACAGCGCGGTCCGCCATCCGCGTGAGATGTGATCTAACAGGTCGACGCCTTCTGGCGAACGTCGCGCACCGCAGGCGAAACATGTGTCGGCTCCGGTGGCTTGGAACGGCACCCAAAGCCAGGGAGACCGTCGATCAAGTCGACCGCACCCATTGGTCGGTCTGACGGTCGTGGTGGGCAAGTCCGAGGGCCTCGAATGCCGACAGCCAGCCGGACATCGGCCACCAGCCCCAGCGGTCGTGGAAGGTCCCGGCGTTGCGCAGGATGTCGTCCAGGTGTTCCACCGGCGGCGAGTTCGCTGTGTGGTGCTGGTGGTAGGCGGGGGCGCCACCGATCCACCACAGCGGAACCCCGGCCTGTGCGGCGCGTTGTCCGAAGTCGGTGTCCTCGCCGCCGTATCCGGTGTACTCCTCGTCGAATCCGCCGATGCGTCGCCAGACGTCACCGGATACGGCGAAGGAGAGCGACCAGAACAGGCGATGCTCCCCGTCCTTTGTGATCTGTCCGACGTCAGGTGCCGGACGGGCAGGGTGGGGACGTCCCAGGCCGGCGAGCAGATCCGGCCGGTAACCGGCGGAGCCTGGGGGCGGCAGGTAGAACACGGTGCCGCACAGGAGCGCTTCGCCGGCGACCTGCTGGTAGCGCTCGATCATCCCGGGACCTGGGATGCAGTCGACGTCCAGGAAGATCAGCAGGTCCGCGCCGGCGGTGAGGGCGTGTTCGGCGCCCAGGTTCCGTGCTTTCGCCAGCGGAAGCACGCCGTCAACAGGTAGGTGGACCACGTCGCAGCCCGGACCGGCCACGATGGCCTCTACGTCAGGGTCACCCATGGCCACAACGATGTAGAGGTCAGGGACGCGGGTCGAGGCCAGGAGGCCGTCCCGCTGGCGGCGGAGGTGGTCGTGGCGGCCGGCTGCGAGTGTGATCACGGCCGCGCGCACAGGCCTGCCTCGGGATAGCGCGCGGCGACCCCGGTGATATAGGCCGCAGCGCGGTGGGCGCCGTCGCCTGGCGACCATCGACACCAGCGCTCTCCGTTCTGCGCGGACGCGGCCTCCAGAATGCCGGGCCACTGGTACGGCTCTGGCCATCCGGTCCGTACGACTGCGAGGTCGGCTTTCTGGACGGCCCGAGCGGTGGCGTGCTGTTCATTGAACGGCCGATCCTGCGGGATCACGACGGCGGGACGCCGTGCGGCGGCGCACTCGGCGACGGCGTTCTGCCCGGCGTGGGTGATGACGACATCGGACACGCACAGGACCGGCCACGGATCGTCGTGCCATCCGGCGAAGCCTCCCAGGACGGTCCACGTCCAGTCCGGTGTGGCTCGCTCGGTCTCCACGAGCCGACGAGCGTCCAGATCGGTGCCGCCCGCGCCCAGCATGAGTGCGACCCGGCGGCCCGCCGGAGAAGACGCCGGTCGCGGACGAGTGTCGAAGCGTGAGAACGCCCCCGCGTGGCAGGTCTTGGCGAGCCATGAGCGCGGCCACCACGGTTCCGGCAGGTGCGTCGGCCATGGGGCGAGCAGCCCCTCTGCCAGGTCGTAGGCCAGTAGATGACCGGGATCGCGCCGGTCGCCTCGCATGGCGGCGACGACCGTCGGCACGCCCATCAGCCGAGTCAGCGCGGTGACCTCGACGGACACGTCCACGACGAACGTGACCGGCCGGGCGCCGGCGATCCATTCGGCGATGCGAGCCATTCGGTCGCGTAGACCCGGGTGGTGTGGTGGTGCCCAGTGCAGGCGACCGCCCGCGGTGACGTCCGCGGTTTCGGTCTCTGGCGTGTCGTCGCGCGGCAAGGTGATCCATTCGCCTGGCCATCCGGGCGGCCGTGGCAGGGAGGAGAGCCCGGTGATCGGTACGGTGAGCCGCTGAGCGATGCACGTCGCCCGCTGCAGGTGGCCGAGGCCGTGGTGATGGACGTAGTAGCCGATCATGCTGCGAGCCGCCGGTAGATGTCCTCATAGGCGTCGAGCATCGCGTCCTGGGAACAGTACCGCTCGGCGCGTTCGCGGGCCGCCGTACGGGGGAGGCGAGCGGCTTCGTCGATCTTCGAGGCCAGTGCTTCGGCGTCGCCCGGGGTGACGAGTCGTCCGCAGTCGCGGGTCAGTACCTCGGGAAGCGCTCCACGGGCGAACCCACACACCGGTGTTCCGCATGCGAGAGACTCGGCGACCGTCAGTCCGTACGGTTCGTCCCAGCATGGGGTTACCAGGGTGACCGAAGCGCTTCCCACCAGGTTCACGAGCTCGGCTCGAGTGAGGTGTCCGACATGGTCCACGCCGTGGCCGAGCAACGGCCGGATCACGGCCTCGTAGTAGTCCCGATCGCTTACAGGCCCTGCGATCCGAAGTGGATACCCCGCCAGCCTGGCGGCTCGAACAGCCAGATGAAGGCCCTTCTCCGGAGTGATCCGTCCGAACCAGACCGGCGGTCCTCCCCCGGTGCCGGCATGCCAGCGGCCCAGGTCCACCCCGTTCCGTACGACGTGCGGGACACGGACGACGTGTCTCCAGGCGCGCGCGGTGCATTCACTGACCGCCGTGAAGGTCACCGGGCAGCGGTCCGACGTCTGCACCGCCGACTCCAGCCAGGGCGTCGGCGGGGTGTGGAAGGTCGTGATGATCGGAATACGCACGGCCTCGGCCATCGCGATCGGCAGGTAGTGCAAGCTGTTGTTGTGCACGACGTCGAATGCCACGGTCGCCGACAGCTCCACCATCAGCCGTAGGTAGGCGTGGTGTTCGGTCAGCCAGGTCATCGACGTCATGCTGACGTCGGAACGTGCCGCCGCGCTGATCAGCGGAGTCCGCACCGGCAACTCGCGCGCGCCGAGTATCGGGTCCGAGCCCACCCCGGCGAACAGCGTCACCTCATACCCTCGCTCACCGAGCGCGTACGCCAGCGCCCACGTGTGGGCCTCCAGGCCACCGGCGAACGGCTCCTTGATCGGATGTGCGGTCGACGCGATCAGCGCGATGCGCAGGCCGTTCATGACGGCGGATCCTGTTTCATGGGCAGCGGTGGCGTTCGGGGTCGGTGATGTCCATGTTCGCTGAGCTACCCAAAGTTCGTGAAAGGCACATACCCAGCACAGCCGCTAGCGGGTAAGGCTCCAGGAGATCTCTTCCAGCGGCCTCGTGACGGGCGTACCGGCGCACCAAGGAGCGGACGAGCGATGTGTCGCCGGCGGACGGGAATGGACCGGTGTGATCCGAGCGTCGCTCGCAGGTGCTTCGCGGACAGGTCCGACGGGTATGCGGTCTACCAGCACAAACGTTTGATCATGGCTGGATGGGGGGCATTGGGAGAACGGATGAAGCCCAGAAGCGGGCCGACGTGAGGTCCAGGATCAACGGACCGGCGCCCTGATTGAGCAGTCGCAACAGCCGACCACGGATCGCGGAAGCGTTGATCACGTCGACCTCCGCCGGGAAGTCGATCACTGTCCGATCTGGACAGGTGACATGTTCCCGCCGGATCGTGGCCAGCCCGTACGTGCCGTTCTCCGCGGCGTACTCCTCACCACCCGGCCGGAAGAACCCCAGATCGACCAGCCGGATCGCGGCGGCCAGCACCCGCTCCCGGCCGAGCTTCGACTCGCCCAGATGACGCTCGACCGTCCTGCGGACCTTGGGCAGAATCTCACCGAAGCCGAGGACCCGATCGTGCTTCTCCCGGTCCCGCTCCTCCCGCCACAGGTCGTGGTACCGGTACTGCCGCCGCCCGGCCACATCCGTTCCGACCGCCTGGATGTGACCGTCGGGTTCCGGACAGATCCATACGTCCTCCCACGCCGGCGGGATCACCAGCGCTTTGATCCGCGCCAACGTCTCGGCATCCTTGACCGCTGCGGTCCCTTCCAGGTACCGGAACCCGCGGCCGCAGCGCCTGCGCCGGGATCCCCGGCTCACTCGAAAGGATCCCGTTAGGCGTCTCCCATGACGAGGCCCTCGATCGTGTGCCTCTGGACCAGCGGGGGCAGTTCGTCGACCACCGGACAGTGAAGGTGAGCGCGGATCTCCTCGGGAAGAGCGGCGGCGAAGTCGTGGGTCATGGCCAGGTCATGGTGTGCGTCGTTGCCGGCGCCTGGCGCGTCCACGCCGAGGACAAGGACAGGGCGCGAGGTGGCCGAGCGGTTGGCGGTACCACGGTGAATGGTCAGCGCCGAGCGGACCGAGATGTCGCCGCGCCGCGGGTACTTCCGAACGGCCAGGCGCTCGTATCGGGAGTAGTCCTCGCGCGGCGGGAACATCGCGTGCTCGAAGGTGTCGCCCCGATCCCACTGCGTGCCGGGAGCGATCTCGAACGGGCCCATGTCGTCTTCGGTGTCCACGCCGGTGAGATTGAAAGCGAGGGAGGTCAGACGGCGATCACGCCAGGTCTGCTCGGGCGATGGGAAGTCGCGGTGCCATGGCTGCCGAACGGCACCTTCGAACGGGATGTCGAAGCCGACCTCGACGATGCGGTAATCCGGCCCCAGGACCCCTTCACAGACCGAGCGTACCCAGGGGTGTCCCGCCAGATCCGCGAAGCCCCGAAGCTGCTGGGGGTGCATCTCGACGTAGTAGCGGTTGGGGCCGCGACCGACCGCACCACCGGGCCGTGCGACGGCGTCTTCGAACACGGCCTCGATGTCCTCGCGCATCCGGTCGGCCCATTCGGGGCTGAAGGCGCCCTGGTATGCGGCTATTCCGTCGACATGCAGAGCTTTCACCGTCTCGGTGACGTCGATGGGTGTGCCGGAACGGGACTCAGTGGTCACCGCAGGCCTCCTTCGCGGTACGGAGCGATTGGTCCTGCCACCTTGCAACGTCACACGTGACCGTTGCCTATGGAACGCCGACCAGCCTCAGCTATGCGGAACGCAGGTCGTTCTGGCTGGTGACGGTGAGACCGCTCCGGCGCCACACGACGACGGACGGAACGGCGTGAAGGTCTGGAAGCGCGACCATCGACGCGGCGATGGCCGGACGTCGCCGGTATCAGCACCGCGACCAGGGCTAGCTGATCTCTGCAATCCCACTCGACACTTCATTGACAATCTGAAGTTTTGGCCCCGTGGTGGAGCGATCGGTGGCTCCACCTCGCTGTTGAGGAAGTCAGCTCTGGTGAGTTTTGGTCCCACTTGGAGGGTTGTACTGGGAGGCTGGATGTGCCGGCGGCGAGGTGGCGCGAGAAACGGCCTTGAGGGGTCCGCTCTCTGGTCCCGGGCCGATCCGTTCCGCCGCTGGGATCCTGCCGCGCAGGTTCAGTGGTCTTGGAGTTCCTGGGTGTTGTTGAGGCGTTGGGCTTCGGCGAGCTGGTCTTCGAGGATGATGATGCGGCAGGCGGCGTCCAGGGGTGTGCCCTGGTCGAGGAGCTCGCGGGCGCGGGCGGCCAGGCGGAGCTGGTAGCGGGAGTAGCGGCGGTGACCGCCGGACGAGCGCTGGGGGGCGATCAGTTTCGCCTCGTCCAGGCTGCGTAGGAAACCTTGGGTGGTGCCGAGCATCTCCGCGGCACGGCCCATGGTGTAGGCGGGGTAGTCCTCATCATCGAATTTGTCGGCCATGTGCTGCTCGACTTGGTCCATTGAACCTCCACATCATGAGGGCCCCGGTGCCGTAGCACCGGGGCCCAGGGTTTTGGGTTGTAACACCTACCGACGCGAACGCCGGCTTGTCGTTTCCGCACCGGCCACCTGAAATGGCGAAGAGTGCGGGGATCGCATAAGCGTGACCGAGAACCACCTCACGTTCTGATGGGACTGCGGTACCCGCGCGGCGAGACTCAACCAGCAGCGGGCGATCCGACGGCGTATGGCCCTCCCCTTCTCCTCTGATCTTCCTCATACCTTTCCGAACCGGCCTAAGACCTTCTGGGACCTGCGAACCTCACCCCAGCGCGTCCGACGGCCGCCTGCCACCGCCCGGAGCCGCTTACCGTTACCTGGCCCCAGCACGCCTGACGTAGTGCTCTTCCTTCTTCGATCAGCGACCCGGAACTTCCTGGACCTTCTGGGACCTGCGAACCTCGCCCCAGCGCGCCCGACGGGCCACTCGTCACCGCCCGGAGCCACTAACCGTTACCCGGCCCCAGCACACCTGACGTCGTGCTCACCATGTTCACGGGTAGTTCTTTGTCTCCCGTGCCTCTTTGATGTTCTCTCTCCTTGCGACATCGGGAACACTACCCAGCCCGGCAACGAATGTCTACTCCGGCCACACGAGATTTTCTTGATCCTTCTCTTGTTCCACCAGAGGTTCAGTGAAGATCATCAGCCCGAACAACGTTCTCGCGAACGCGATGCTGCGCCGTCGTACGGTTCGTCGGGCGGCGACTGGGCGTTCGGCTGCCAGCTCGTCGACACGGACGCGACGCAGGGAGATGGCGGCAGCGTTCGCCCCGGAGGTCCGGCCGCGTAAGGGCAGATCGTCAGCACGATCAACGGCAGAACGCCGAGCCCGTCGAAGTCGCCCGGATCGGAAGTGACACCCATGGGGGATGGACACGTCGCCGAAGCAGGTTTTGAGCGCTTCGCTCAGGTGGGAAGTTCGGTGATGCTGAGGGCGAAGTCCAAGTTCCCCACCCCGTGGTTGGCGAGGCCGACCGTGACCACGCCCGCTCCTTCCAGCCAGTGCGCCATTGTCAGGCCGCCGACGTCCAGCGGGCGCAGCCCGAGGCTCTTGATGAACGCTTCCACACGCGCCTTGGCCCGCGCGTCATCGCCGGCGATGAAGACGTCGGGCCGGCCCTTCTCCAGGACATGGCGGAAGACGGTGTTGAACGCCTTCACCACGCTGGCGCTGGCCGGGGCCGCCTTGGCGACCTCCTGCGCGATCGAGGTCTCCTCGTGGTGGGCCAGCCCGTCGAACGTGGAATTGAAGGGATTGCTGATGTCGACGATGACCTTGCCCGCCAGAGCGTCTCCGTACTGGGCGACGACCGGCACGACACCGTCGTGTAGCAGGGCCACGATGACGATGTCCCCGGCCGGGGCGGTGCCCCATTCTCCCGTCGTGGCGCCGCCGCCGAGAGCCTTGGCCAGGTCAGCGGCCTTGGACTGATCGCGGCCCATGACCTCGACGGTGTTGCCGCCCGCTACCGCCCGCGCGCCGATGGTGCGGGCCATGTTCCCGGTGCCGATGATGCTGATGCTGCTCATGAGATGTCCTGCCCTGGTTTCGTGTTGTTCGGTTCAGATGGCGGTGGTGCCGCCGTCGGCGACGAGTTCCATGCCGTTGACGTAGCTGGAGTCGTCGGAGGCGAGGAAGAGGGCGGCGGTGGCGATTTCGTCGGTGCGGCCCATCTGGCCGCGGGGGATGAGGGACTCGAACTGGCGCTTGGTGGCCTCGTCGAAGAGTTCTTCCTGTTTGGCGGTGGCGACCTGGCCGGGGGTCAGGACATTGACGCGGATGCGGCGGTCCTTGAGCTCGTTGAGCCAGATGCGGGCCCATGCCTGCTGGACGGCCTTGCTGCCGGCGTAGACGCTCCAGCCGGGGAAGGCGCCGAGGGAGGCGTTGGAACCGGTCATGAGGATGGAGCCGCCGTCGTTGAAGAGCGGGAGGGCCTTCTGGACGGTGAACAGGGTGCCGCGGGCGTTGAGCCCGAACCAGGTGTCGAACTGGGCCTCGGTGATCTCGCCGAGCGGGGCGGGCTCGCCCCCGCCGGCGCTGGCCCACAGCACGTCGATGCTTCCCTTCTCCCGCTTGACGGTGTCGTACAGGCGGTCCAGGTCGTCCAGGTCGGCGGCGTCGCCCTGGACGCCGGTGACGTTGCGGCCGATCTGCTTCACGGCCTCGTCCAGGGCGTCCTGGCGGCGGCCGGTGATGAAGACGTGCGCTCCCTCGTCGACGAACAGCTTCGCGCCGGCCAGCGCCATGCCGGTGGTGCCGCCGGTGATGACCGCTACCTTGCCGTCAAGCTTCCCCATAGTCGCTCCCGTGGGTCGGTGGTGCCGTGCGCACCTGGGACAACGGCGTTATGTACACCGCTCTGTTTGTTTAACGTACGGCGCGGGCAGCCGAGACGCAAGTTATGTACACCGGTCGTTACCTTGCCGCGGTACGATGGAGCCATGACGGAGTTGGAGAAGGGCCCCACGGGCCGCCGCCGCGGCCGGGGCGCCCGCGAGCGCATCATCAGCGCGTCCCAGCAGCTGTTCCGCGAGCAGGGCATCAACCGCACCGGCATGAACGAGCTCTGCGCGGCGGCCGAGGTGTCCAAGCGCACGGCCTACCAGCACTTCACCGGCAAGGACGAACTCGTCGCCGAGTACCTGCGCCGGTTCGACCCCTCCGTTCTGCCCGGCGTGTTCGACCGCACCGACCTCACGCCCCGCGAACGGCTCCTCGCCGCCTTCGACATCCCCCCCACCACCCCCCTGTGCCCCTACATCGCCGCCGCCGTCGAACTGCACGACCCCCAGCACCCCGCATCTCAGTACGCACGCGACTACAAGAAGGCCGTCGCCGCGCGGCTCGCCGACACCGCCCGCGAAGCCGGCGCCGCCGACCCTGAACAGCTCGGCGAGCAGCTCGCGCTGCTCATCGACGGCGCCGCGGCCCGCACCAGGGTCCTCAACGCCGACGCCTTCCCCACCGCCGCCGCCATCGCCGCCGTTCTCATCGACGACGCCATCCCCGCCACAGCCGCCGATGACCGGTGACGGCGACCGAAGGACGTGTCGAGTTGACGTGGCACCTCGCGGCCGGGCCGGCCGAGTAGGGACACGAGGCCCTCTTCGATTGCCCGGCTCATCTCGGCGTGGCTGATGATCATGGGTGGGGAGGCCGACTCCGCTCCTGTCCGCGACGAACATGCGTCAGGTCGCGGCCAAGGCCTCCGTGGGTGCCAGGCGGGCCGCGCGGATCGCCGGGTACAGGCCCGCGATCGCGCCGATCAGTACCGTCGCACCGACGCCGCCCGCCAGGGCCCACAGGGGCACGACCGTGGGCCACCTCCGCGTCGTGGCGTAGGTTCCGGTCACGAGGTAGCCGAGCAGGGCGCCGGACGCGCCGCCGAGCAGCGACAGGAGTAGCGACTCCGCGACGAACTGCGTACGGACCTGGCCCTTTGTGGCGCCCAGTGATCTGCGCAGGCCGATCTCCGAACGCCTTTCCAGCACCGAGATCACCATCGTGTTGGCGATGCCGATCCCGCCCACGAGCAACGCGACGGCGCCCAAGCCGAGCAGCAGTTCGGTGAACGTCGTGTTCGCGGCGCGGCGCGCGGCCAGTGCGTCGGACGGCTTCGACACCTGTACCTCGCCCGGTGCCGACGGGTCGGCCGTGGGGGCGAGCACCGCGCGTACCGCCTCCACCTGCGACTCCGCCGACCGTGTGTAGACCGTCGTCGGATGTCCGTCGAAGCCCAGGTACGTCGTGGCGGCCGGCCACCCCATGAGCACCGCCGAGTCGAGTTCCGGCGCGAGTGGCACCTTCCGCAGTACCCCGACCACGACCCACCACCGGCCGCCGATGTAGACGGCGGGCACGTTCCCGAGCCGTTCGGCCGCCGCCGCGCCGAGCACCACCGCCGGATACCGGTCGGTCGCCGCGTTGAGCCAGGCACCGTGGCCGAGCGTGGCACCGACCGTACCGAGCAGGTCGAGCCTGGTCGCGAGCACGGACAGGCCGCTGGACTGTGCCGCCGGGATCCGGTCGTTGCGATAGGCGTACGTGTCATTGAGCACGCCGGTCGCGGTGGCCGACCGCACCGGGCCGATCCGCTTGATCATCGCGATCGACTCGTCGGGCAGCGTGGCCTGCTTGCCGAACATCGTGCTGCCGGGCGAGACGGTCAGCATGTTGGTGCCGAGTTCGGCGAGTTCCCGGTCGAGGCCGGTGCGGCTGGAGGCGGAGATGCCGACCACCGCGGTCATCGCGGCGATGCCGATCGCGACGCCCAGCGCAGACAGCACGGCGCGCAGCGGGCGGGAGCGCAGGCCGTATCCGCCGAGCCGGACCAGGTCCGGCAGGCGCAGCCGGGCAGGCCGTAGCGTCATCTCAGATCACCTGCCCGTCGCGCATCGGCACCTGCCGCGGCAGGCCGTTCGCGATCTCCCGGTCGTGCGTGATGACCAGGACCGTCGTGCCCGCCTCGTTCAGCTCGCGCAGCAGCTCCATCACCCCGGCGCCGGAGACCGAGTCGAGGTTGCCGGTCGGCTCGTCCGCGAGCAGCAGCAGCGGATCGACCGCGACCGCGCGGGCGATGGCCACCCGCTGACGCTCGCCGCCGGAGAGCCGATGGGGGCGGTGGGTGAGCCGGTCGCCGAGGCCGACCCGCGTCAGCGCGGCCTCGGCGCGGTGCTCGCGTTCCCGCTTGCCGGCACCGGCGTAGAGCAGGCCGTCGGCGACGTTGCCCAGCGCGTCCCGCCCCGGCGCGAGGTGGAACTGCTGGAAGACGAAACCGATGCGCCGGGCGCGGAGCGCGGACAGCTGCCGGTCGGACAGCGACGCCGTGTCGTGCCCGTCGATTCGTACGGTGCCCCGCGACGGCCGGTCCAGGGTGCCGATCAGATGCAGCATCGTGGACTTGCCCGAGCCCGACGGGCCGACGATCGCCAGCAGCTCGCCGTAGCCGACGACCAGGTCGACCGAGCGCAGCGCGGTGACCCCGCCGGGATAGGTCTTGGTGACACCGGCGAGTTCGATCACCGGATGGTCGGCGACGGTTTCGAGGGGGTTCATGACGGCATCGCCACCTTCATGCCGGCGCGCAGCCCGTTCCCGGTGATCTCCACCTTGCCGTCGGCGAAGAGCCCGGTCTCCACCGCCACGATCCGCGTCGTGCCCGCGTCGACGACCTGCACTCCGTAGCCGCCTTCGGCGAGCGCGAGCAGCGCGGCCACCGGAACGGCCAGTACGTTCGGCCGCTCGCCGGCGGTGAAGGCGACGGTGATGGCGGCGGCGCCCAGGCTCCTGACCGTCGAGGTGAAGCGGATCGTCACCTGGATCTTGGTGTCCGATTCGCCGTTGTCGCCGTGGCCGACGAACGTGGCGACCTTGATGATCTTTCCCGGGACGGCCTTCCCGCCGGGAAGCGTGACCCTCACCGCGGCGCGCCGCTCGGCGAGCCGCTCCGAGCCGGTGTCCAGTACGACCGTGGCCAGCGGCGAGGTACCGGTGACCTTCTCGACGGCGGCGCCGGGCCGTACGACGGCTCCCGCCTGCGTACTCAGTGAGTCCACGCGCACCGCGCCGGTGGCGTACACGACCTGGCGGGGATCGACCCTGCCGGTCCTGGTCAGGTCGAGATCGTCCTGCCACTCTCCGACCGCGGCGGCGGTCGAGGCGCTGTACGTCTCGTCGACCGTGAAGCCTCGGTAGCCGAGCGCCCAGAGGTTCCGTTCGAGCTGCCTGACGTCGGCGCCCCTCACGCCGGTCGCGAGCGTGCGGTAGGCGGGGAGCGCGCCGTACAGCAAGGTGACCGGCTTGTTGTCGAGGCGGAAGATCGCCTTGCCGCGGGTGATCGTTGTGCCCTCCGCGGGCAGCCTGGTCACGGTGCCCTCGCCGCGCGAGGAGATCGTCGTGGTGTCGCCGTGGCCGAGCGTGCCGTCGTGGTTCTCCCGGTCGATCAGCGTCAGCCTGGTGATGTCGGCGGTGGCCGCCGGTGTGTTGTTCGCGGTGCCGGGCCTCCGCTCCGCGTCCGGCAGGCCGAAGACCGCGCCGGCCACCGTACCGGCGGAGAGCACGCCGGCGACCACACCCGCGGTACGTCGTGCGCCCACTTAGGAGTTCCCGCCCTTCTTCCGAGGCGGCAGGAGCTTCCGGCACTCCCGCAGCGCCTTCTCGAAGGCCGGGTCGCCGGGCGTCACCCCCAGGGTTTCCGAGCCGATGGTGATGCCGCCATGCGCGTCGGGGTCGGGATACTTGGAGAATCCGTGGTCCCGGACGCACTGCGACATCTGCCGCAGCTTGTTGAGGTCCTGGTCGCTGAGCACGCCGCTCCGGTTCGCACCCGGGGCGTACGCCTTGCACGCCTCCTGTGCCTTCTCAAGCCTGTTCTGGTCGGTGCCGTCCGGAACGCGCACCTTCAGACCGCCGTCGGACCCCGGGTCGGGGAACCAGGTCATGCCGTGATCGCGCATGCACTGCGAGTACTTCAGGTCCGAGTCCTGGCCGCTGGCCGCCGTACCGCCGCCGGCACGTACCTTGGGCGGGCCGGAGCCGGCGGTCGCCACCGTCGGCTCGCCATGACGGCCGCAGCCCGCCGCTCCCGCGGCGAGCAGCAGGGTGACCGCGGCAAGGGTTCGTCGCATCGTCGTCTCCTTCGCCGGCGGCCGGACGGCCGCCACGGCCCGAAGTAGACCGATTCGCGGGTTTCCCTGCCGTCACCAGAAAACGTGACGCCGAGGTGACGCGGTCTTGGGCCACCATGGAGCCATGCGGATCCTGGTGGTCGAGGACGAGCCACTGCTCGCCGACGCCGTGGCGGAGGGCCTGCGGCACGCCACGCACGCGGTCGACGTGGTCTACGACGGCTCTTCGGCCCTGGAACGGATCCACGTCAACGACTACGACGTGGTCGTTCTCGACCGCGACCTGCCCGGAGTGCACGGCGACGACGTATGCCGGGCGCTGGTCGAGGGCGACCGCGAGACCCGGGTGCTGATGCTCACCGCGGCGGCCGGCATCGACGACCGGGTCACCGGCCTGTCCCTGGGCGCCGACGACTACCTGCCGAAACCCTTCGCCTTGCGCGAGCTGGCCGCCCGCGTGGCGGCGCTGGGCCGGCGCTCCCGGCCGGCCGCGCCGCCGGTGCTGCGCCGCGCGGGGATCAGCCTCGACCCGCACCGCCGCGAGGTGTACCGGGACGGGCGGTACGTCCCGCTGTCCCGCAAGGAGTTCGCGGTGCTCGCCGAGCTGCTGCGCGCCGACGGCAGCGCCGTCTCGGCCGAGACGCTGCTGGAGAAGGCGTGGGACGAGAACGCCGACCCCTTCTCCCACGCCGTCCGCATGACGATCCTCAAACTGCGCCGCAAGCTGGGCGACCCGCCGATCGTGCTCACCGAGCCGGGAGTGGGGTACCGGATCCCATGAGACTCACCGTCCGCGCCCGCCTCACCCTGGTGTACGGCGGTCTTCTGCTGCTCTCCGGCCTGGTCCTGATCGCCGCCACGCTGGCGTTCATCACCCGCGACCTGCCGACGACCGTGTCCGACTCCGTGACGCGCGGTGCCGGAGGCGAGCTCACGATCGAGAAGGCCGCGGCGACCACACGGATCAACTTCCTGCACGCCGTGATCGCCGAGAGCGGCCTCGCCCTGATCGTGGTGAGCGCCGCCGCCATCGCGGTGGGCTGGCTGATCGCCGGACGCATGCTGCGGCCGCTGAACCAGATCACCGAGACGGCCCGCCGCATCGCGGACGCGCCCCCCGGCGGCCGCGGCCTGCACGAACGCCTCGCCATGGACGGCCCCAAGGACGAGATCCGGAAACTGGCCGACACCTTCGACCACATGCTGGAACGCCTCGACCACTCATTCGACGGCCAGCGCCGGTTCATCGCGAGCGCCTCACACGAACTGCGCACCCCGCTCACCCTCAACCGCACACTGCTCGAGGTCGCGCTCACCCCCGAGGACACCTCGGCCGAGGTACGCCAGCTCGGCACCAACCTCCTCGCGATCAACGAGCGGCACGGCCGGCTCATCGACGGCCTGCTCATGCTGGCCCAGTCGGAACGCGACCTGTCCGAACGCGCCTACGTCGACCTCGCCGACATCGTCGACCACGTCGCCGTCTCCGACACGGTCAAAATCACCACGGAACCGCACGAGGCAACGGTCATCGGCGACCCGGTTCTGCTGGAACGCCTCATACAGAACCTGGTGGAGAACGGCGTCCGGCACAACATTCCCGAGAACGGCTGGGTACGGGTCCGCACCAGCACGACACCCGGGTGGGCCCACGTCGAGGTCACCAACTCCGGCCCGGCCGTACCCCGCTACGAAGTGCCCGTACTCTTCGAGCCGTTCCGCCGATTCCACACCGAACGCCTACGATCCCCCGGCGCCGGCCTGGGCCTGTCGATCGTACGCTCGGTCGCCCGCGCACACGGCGGGGACGTACGAGCCGAAGCCCGCGACGAGGGCGGCCTGACCGTCACGGTCACCCTTCCGCGCGCCCAGTAGCGCGACTTTCGCTCCGTTGTCCCTGACGGAGGCCCTCGACGCCGATGCCGGGGGTGGCCGTGAAGATCGGCACCAGGCCGGTCCGGGCGGCCGGGGCGGTGCGTCATAAACTGACGGTGTGTGACGGGTGCCTGCTCAGCGGGTGGGCAGGGCCTGTTGATCAGTGAGGACTCGACCGAGCAGCGTAGATCCGTGGAACTCCGTCAGTTGGCTTCGTTCCTGGCGGTCGTCGAAGAGGGGCAGTTCTCTCGCGCGGCCGCGCGGTTGTTCCTGTCTCCGCCCGCGGTGACCGGGCATGTCCAGCGGCTGGAGCGCGAGCTCGGGGTGCGGCTTCTGGAGCGTTCGCCGATCGCGCTGACGGCCGCCGGTGAGCGGCTCGTGCCGCACGCCCGTACGATGCTGGCCGCCGCCAACGCCGCCTCCGACGCCGTCGCCGATCTCCATGACGGGTCCGGCGGGCCGCTCCGTGTCGGGGTGATGGCGCCGGGCTCGGCCGAGCTGACCCCCGCGATCCTGCGGGCGTTCCGCCGGGCTCGGCCGGACACCGCGCTCACCGTGGTGAACCTCGACTTCACCGAGCAGACCACTGCCCTGGCCGAACACCGGGTGGACCTCGCCTTCGTCCGGCCGGCTCCCGACGACGAGCGTTTCACCGCCGACGTGCTCACCCGCGAGCCTCGTGTCCTCGTCGTCCCGTCGGCCGGTCCGCTCGGCGCCGCCGACGCGGTCGGCCTCGCGGACGTGCTCGAACTGCGCTACGTCGGCCTGCCCGAATGCGCTCCGCAGGCCTTCGCCGACTACCTCTACTTCGCGTCGGCGCGCAACGGGACGCCGCCACGCTGCGGGCCGGACCTGGCCACCACCATTCAGGACGTGCTGACCAGTGTCTCGGCCGGGCGCGCCAACGGCGCCGCGCTCCGTTCCTTCGCCCGTCTCTACCGCTGGCCCGGCATCAGCTTCGTCCCCGTGGTCGACGCGCCGTGGGAGCACACCGTGCTCGCCACGCGCAGCGCCGACCCGCGCCCGGAGATACGCGCCTTCCGCATGCTGTCCGTCCGGCTCGCTCGCGACATGGGGCACGGCCTGGAGGCGGAGTCGTGGGACCAACCGTCAGACGACGATCAGGGGACGTCGACGAGTACCCGGCCGTGATGAGGACGCGCGCGATCAGCCCGTCGATCGCCGCGAGCCGCGTTCACGACTCGTGAAGAGTGCCCGATTTCGCGTCTCATTCGCGCTATGAACGAAAGAGGTACGGACCCGCCGCTCTCTGGGCGTCCCGGGCCCGGTCAGAGCCTCGATATGACGTGAAGGAACCGATGGACGCCGGATGTTCCGCGGGTTGTCGCTTCGGCGAAGGACCGGTGAGACGGTTGATCGCACGGGCACGCGAAAGGCTGGAGGTTCGCGTGTGGGTCGCGAGTGCCCTGCTGATGCTCCTCATCGGCGGCTGCGTGGCCGCGCTGGCGTCCGCGGTCGACCAGATACGTGACGCGGCGGCCGTGGCCGGGCAGCACCAGCAGGTGCTGACGGCATCGCATGAATCGCTCGCAAGCGCTGATCGCGCCCTCTACGCCGCCGCCGGCGGCGCGATCGGATCGATCCTGCTGATCCTGGCCGTCAGCGGATACCTGATACGAGCAGTGGCGCGACCGGTCCGCCGGGCCGCGGCGATGGCCGATGAACTGGCCGCCGGTGATCTGGACGTGCGAATGCCCGCGGCCGGTCAGGCCGGAATCGGCCAGCTGAACCATTCCTTCAACGCGATGGCGGCCGCCGCGCAGACGAGGTGCGAGGAACACGCCGCCGCACGCGCCCGGGTGGTCGCGGCCGCGGATGCGAGCCGGTGCCGGATCGAACGTGACCTGCACACCCGGGTCCAGCAGCGCCTCGCCTCCCTCACGCTCGCCCTTCGGGTCGTTGAACGGAACGCGCGTGCCGACAATCCGGACATCGCGCTGCAGTTGGCGGGTGCGGTGGCCGATGTCGACGACATCAGCGGAGAACTGCGGGAGATCTCCCGCGGCATCCACCCCACGGTCCTTTCCCTCGGCGGCCTGCGACCGGCGGTCAAGGCGCTCACTCGGCACTGCCCGGTCCCGGTCACGCTCGACTACGCCGTGGACGGCAAGCTCACCGAACCTCTTGAGATGACCGTGTACTACCTCCTGCGCGGGGCACTGACCAACGCCGTCGAACACGCTCGCGCCTCCGAGGTCCGTATCGACGTGCGCAACGACGCCACGCGTCTGCGCGCGTTGATCTGCGACGACGGCGTCGGCGGCGCCGATCTGTCGCGTGAGGCGTGCCTGACCGGGCTCCGCGACCGCGTCGAAGCACTCGGCGGCGAATTCACCATCGACAGCCCACCCGGCGCCGGCACCACCCTGACCGCCCGGATCCCCACCACCCCCACGCCTCTGGGCAGATCCTGATCTTGAACACACCCACCGCGCGGCCCGCCTTGGGCGGCGGCGCCGATCGGCCTCGCGATGTATGCCCCGTGAACGCCAGGTGAACGCTGCAGCTTCGCGCGCTTACGTCTTGACCAGGAGGACACAAGCCGTCAAGGCGAGTTTCGGCAAACGTTGACCAACAGCGCCGCATATAGCAGTCAATCTAGCGCTTCACTGTAAGCGTTGTGATTTGCGCTGAGCAGATGTCATAGTCTGCGCCACTGCCGCTGGCCGACGCCGGCGTAATCCTGAGAAGCCTGGAGAAGAAATGGACCTCGCAGGGGCGCCAGATTTTTCCACGGTAACTAATGATTCACCGACGGCCACCGCTCGAATTCCCGACCTCGTACCGGGCGCTCCAACACGCCTGAACGGCCAGGAAGAAAGGCGGATTACCCCGTTCGCGGAGGCCGGCCAGAAGTCGCCTCCGATTCTTACCCGGCAACGAACGTCGCAGGTCATCAACGACGAACACCGGCCTGCCGCGCCTCATCCGTCCCTGTTCAACTGCGGAACCGTCTCAGTTAGACAGCTCGGAGAACGTGAACGGCGCGAGTTCGGTGAACATACGGCGTAGTTGATCAAATACTACGCGCCACCGTGGAACGAAATCCGGGCACCATCGCAACGGTAACCGACAGTCCCGTACTTCCGAGAATCTGATGACTCGAATGGGATGTCGTCATGACGGGGCAGCTTCGGCGAAACCACATCTTGGCCACTTCGCAGGCCCCCGTGAAGCCACACCCGTGCGATCGGGGCGCAGGGCGTCTTCCTGCGCGCTCCTCGACAAGGAGACCAACAATGGTCGTCGACTTCCTCGAACATACCCGTAGGCTCTCGCGCGCTCGCGATTCCCGGACCGCCAACGACGGACGGCTGACCGCCCTGGCCCTGGCCGCTCGTACGGGTCTGGCCGCCGACGTCGACGCCTTCGTGCGGGCGTTCCAGCCCGAGGTGTGGAAGTTCATCGCCTTCCTCACCGACGTCGACTCGGCCGACGATCTGACGCAGGACACGCTCATTCGCGCTCTCCGCGGCCTGCCCCGGTTCGCGGCGCGGTCGTCCGCACGGGTCTGGCTGATGTCCATCGCCCGGCGCGTCGTGGTCGACCACTACCGCTATGCGGCGGCCCGCCCTTCGGTCGGTGTCGGGGACTGGCAGAGCATCGCCGAACGGCGGCGCCCTCGCGAGGAGCCGGGCTTCGACGAGCGGATCGCGTTGACGGAGCTGCTCGCGTCCCTTCCGGACGGATGGCGCAGGGCGTTCGTGCTGACCCAGCTGTCCGGGCTGAGCTACGAGGAGGCCGCGGACCTGCTCGGCTGCCCCGTCGGCACCGTCCGTTCGCGGGTGGCCAGGACCAGGGAACGGCTGATGGTCCAGATCCACGTCGCGGATCGGAACAGCCGCGAATTCGAGAAAAAGCCACTCTCCGGGAACCAGGGACCGAAACGAACCGACTTCTGACCCGACAGCACCGGTGAGTGAGAGGGCCCGCGATGGTGATCCCGGCACGAGGCGTTGAGGACGCTCCCGCGCGTACGGGGGATCGGTGGAGCCTGGTCGCCGTCGCGGGGATGCTCGCCTTCGTCGCGATGCTGGACATGAACATCGTCAACGTCGCGCTGGCCGGGATCGGCGCCGACCTGGGCGTTTCCGCGGAAACGGCGCAGTGGGCGGTGCTGGGCTACCAGGTGCCGGTGGTGGCGTTGCTGCTCCCGGCCGGACGCTGGCTGGACGGCTCGGGAATCCGCGCCGCGCTGCTCGTCTCGATCGCCGGGTTCGCACTGGCGAGCGCGACCGCCGCGCTCTCGCCCTGGGCCGGATGGCTGATCGCGGCCAGGGTCGTGCAGGGCGGCTTCGGCGCGATCCTGTTCGTGCTGATGCCCGTGCTCGCGGCCCAGGCTGTCCGGCCCGAGCTGCGTGGCCGGGCCATGAGCGTGCCCGCGACGCTCGGCCCGCTGGGCGCGGTCGTCGGCCCGGTGGCCGGCGGGATCCTGCTGGACCACCTCGGCTGGCGGGCGATCTTCCTGGTGAAGATCCCGTTCTGCGTCGCGGTACTGGTCGTCGTCTGGCGCGCACTCCCGCGCGGAGCGGGCCTGCCGCTGCCGGGACGCCGCGAGGTCGGCGACGCCGTGCTGATGGGCTGCGCGATGACCGCCGTCCTGCTCGCGCTGACCTTCGCCGCGGACTCGCCCGCCTGGCTCGCGCTCGCGGTGGTCGGTCTCGTCCCGCTCGTCCGGTGGGCGCGCGGGGCAGGCGGCCGGGACGTCATCTCGGTGGTGCGCTCCTCGCGAACGCTGCCGGTGGACGCGGCCGTGCTGGCGCTGGGCGCGGCCTTCGCCGCGATGCACTACATGGTCGCGATCCACCTGCAGCGCGACGAAGGGGTCGGCGGGACCGCGACCGGCCTCATCGTCCTGGCGTTCCCGCTCGCGATGGGGCTGGCCGGGCCGGTCGGCGGGCGGGCCGCCGACCGATGGGGTGCCCGCCCCGTCGCGGTGACGGGCGCGGCCGTCACCACGACGGGACTGCTCCTGCTGGTCCTGCTCGGTGGTGACTGGTCACCGCCGGACGTCGCGTGGCGGCTGGCGCTGGCCGGGGCCGGCATGGGCCTGTACGGCGGGCCGTCCCAGGCCCTGGTGATGACGGCCGTGCCGCCTGAACGGATGCCCACCGCAGGCGCCGCCGTGCAGTTCGCCCGCAGCGTCGGGTTCGCCCTGGGCCCGGCTCTCGCGGTGGCCGTCTGGGGAATCGCCGGCTCCGGGGACGGCGGGGTCCGTGCCGCGCTCGCCCTCGCCGCCGCTCTCGGATGCCTGGCGGTCTGCCTGCTGACCGCCGGGCGGACCGCACCGGCCCGCCGTTCCTAGGACCCCGCTGAACCTGAAGAGAAAGGGAGCGCGAATGTGCGGAATCACCGGATGGGTCTCCTTCCGGCCAGGTGAGGAGGAGCGGCGGCCCGTCATCGAGGCGATGACCGCCACCCTCACCCGCCGTGGCCCGGACGCCGGAGGCGTCTGGCTGGGGGAACACGCCGCGATCGGGCACCGCAGGCTCGCGGTGATCGATCTGGAGGGCGGGGTACAGCCGATGGCGGCGGGTCCGGCCGTCCTGACCTACAGCGGTGAGATCTACAACCACCACGAGCTGCGCGCCGAGCTGTCCCGGCGCGGGCACACGTTCGTCACCCGCAGCGATACCGAGGTCGTGCTGCGCGCGTACCTGGAATGGGGTGCGGACGCGGTCGAGCGGCTGGAGGGCATGTTCGCCTTCGCGATCTGGGACGCGACGGCCGAACGGCTGCTCCTCGTCAGGGACCGGCTCGGCGTCAAGCCGCTGTTCTTCGCCGAGCTCGACGGCGGCCTGGTCTTCGGCTCCGAGCCCAAGGCCCTGTTCGCCCACCCGGAGCTCTCCCCGAAGGTGGACGCCGAGGGCTTCCGTCACGCCTACAGCCTGCTGTTCGAGACCGGCCCGACCATCTGGACCGGAGTACGGGAGCTGGCTCCCGGCGCGTTGGCGATCTTCGACCGAGGCGGGCTGACGGAGCGGACGTACTGGCGGCTGGAGGCGCGGGAGCACACCGACGACCTGCCCACCACGATCGCGCGGATCGACGAGCTGACCGGACGGGCGGCCATCTCCCAGCTCGAGGCCGACGTGCCCCGGTGCAGCCTGCTGTCCGGCGGCCTGGACTCGACCGTGCTCACCGCGCTGCTCGCCCGCGAACTGCGGAACCAGGACGGGCCGGACGCCCGGATCCGCTCCTACGCCGTCGACTACACCGACCAGGCCGAGGAGTTCACCGGCGACGTCCTGCGCACCGGGCACGACACTCCGTACGCCGCCGAGGCCGGGCGCTTCATCGGCACGGACCACAGCACGGTCGTGCTCGACCCGCGCGCCCTGCTCGACCTCGACCATCGCCGGGCCGTCGTGGCCTGCCGGGACTCGCCGATCGGCGTCGGTGACATGGACACCTCCCTGTACCTGCTGTTCGGGGAGATCCGCCGGCACTCGACGGTCGCGCTGTCCGGAGAGGCCGCCGACGAGGTGTTCGGCGGCTACCCCTGGTTCCACAACCCGGCCGCCCTCGCCGCGCCGACGTTCCCGTGGCTGCTGGTGACCGGCGACGAGGCGGCGATGCCGCTGCACCCCGACCTCGCGGCCACCCTGCGGATGGGGGAGTTCCGCGACGACACCTACCGCAGCGCCCTCGCGGCGGTCCCCCACCTGGACGGCGAGAGCTCCGAGGAACACCGCCAGCGGGAGATGCAGCACCTGTCGCTGACCCGCTGGCTGCGCCAGCTCCTGCACCGCAAGGACCGGCTCAGCATGGCGCGTGGCCTGGAGGTCCGCGTTCCGTACTGCGACCACCGGCTCGTCGAGTACGCCTTCAACGTCCCCTGGGCGCTCAAGTCCAGCGACGGCAGGGAGAAGAGCCTGCTGCGCGCCGTCGGAACGGGTATCGCCCCCGACTCGGTGCTGTGGCGGGCCAAGAACCACTACCCGGCCACCCATCACCTCGACTACAACCGCGGCCTGCGGGACCTGGCCCTTCAGATGCTCGACGACCCGACCGTACGCGGCCTCGTCGACGAGACGCAGATCAAGCCCTGCCTGGACGCGCCGCCCGAGGAACTCTCGTGGGGCCACCGGCTGCGGCTGGAACGGATCGTCGACCTCGGGCTCTGGCTCGACCACTACCGCCCCGAACTGTCCTTCTGAGGTCTGGAGAGAGATGAGTCTGCCTGATCCGGTCCCGCTGACCAGCCGGGACTACAAACGAGATCCCTATCCGCTGTACGAGGAGATGCGCCAGGCGGGGCCGGTGCACCGCGTGCTGTTCCCCAGCGGCGTCACCGCCTGGCTCGTCACCGGGTACGAGGCCGCCCACGCCGCGCTGAACGATCCGAGGCTGGGCAAGAACCACTCCCGTGGCAACCCCGGGTGGAAACGGCTCGCCTCGATCATGCCGGAGCCTCAGCACTCACAGCTCCAGGTCCACCTCCTGCACCAGGACCCGCCGGACCACACGCGGATGCGGAAGCCTCGTCATGGACGCCTTCACTCCGCGCCGTATCGAGGCGCTGCGGCCCCGCCTCCAGGAGCTCGCCGACGGCCTGGTGGACGAGATGCCGCCGACCGGCGATCTCGACCTGGTCGCCTGCTTCGCCGCGCGGTTCCCCTTCCTGGCTCTCGCCGAGACGATCGGCCTGCCGGCGGAACTCGCCGGACGGTTCCGCCGGGAGTGGGGCAAGGTCGTGCAGCCCGTCGGTCCCGAGGACCCCGGCCGACCCGCGTACGAGGCGTTGCTGCACGGCCTGCAGAGCTACATCGCCGAGGTCGTCGCGCACTTCCGCGCGAACCCTTCGGACGCGCTGCTCGGCAGGCTGGTCAGGGCGAGCGAGGACGGAGACCTGAGCAAGGAAGAGCTCAGCTCGATGATCTTCCAGCTCCTGGTCGCCGGCCAGGAACCGGTCACCAACCAGATCACCACCGCGCTGATGGCCCTGCTGCGCGCGCCCGAACGGCTGGAAGAGCTGCGCGACGCGCCGGAACTGCTCCCCCAGGCCATCGACGAGCTCCTGCGCCACGACAGCGCCTTCGAACTCACCACCTGGCGATTCTTCGCCGAGGACTCCGACCTTCTCGGGACGAGGATCCCCGCGGGCGACTCGGTGATCGTCTCGCTGTGCGCCGCCAACCGGGATCCCGAGAAGTTCACCGACCCCGACACCCTCGACTTCGCCCGTACGCCCAATCCCCACCTGGCGTTCGGGCACGGCATCCACTTCTGTCCCGGCGCCGCCCTGGCCCGCGCGGAACTCCAGATCGCGCTCGGCACCCTGCTCGCCCGGCTGCCCGGGCTGCGCCTGGCCGAGCCCGCGGACACGCTGGAGTGGATCCGCGCCGTTCTGGCGCGCGGGGTCAACCGGCTGCCCGTCACCTGCCCCGCACGCTCCTGACCTCTCCCCCCGCACCTCGTGGAGGACCACCATGCCGATGATCGCCAGCCCTCCTGCCTCTGGCGTCAGCCAAGCGATCCTGAACATGCTCCTGCAACATCGCCGCGCTGAGGACGAACCGGTCGATCTCGACACCGCGTTCGCCGCGCAGCTCTCCCAGCTCGACGGTTACGTCCACGCGGACGAACCGATCGTGTTCACGCTGCCCGGTTTCCCGTGCAAGTCACCCAACCCCGCCAAGGTTCTCGGCCACCTGCCCGACACCGGGGAACTGCTGTCCCTGCGTTTCCTGGACGCGTTCTGCGGGCGGATCTCGGCGCTCTACCCCCCGGGCGCCCGGCTGGTCATCTGCTCCGACGGACACGTGTTCGGCGACCTGATCGGCGTACCGGACGCCGACATCGACGCCTACTCGGACGCGTTGCGCACCATGATCGACAAGGAGGGCCTGACCCGGCTGGACACCTTCGATCTGCGCGCCGTCTTCGGTGACATGTCCTACGACGACAAGCGCGCCGAGCTGGACGCCAAGTACGCCCCGACGCTCGACGAGCTGCGCGCCGAGGCCAAAACCGACCCCGACACCCTCGCGCTGTACCGGGGCATCACCCGGTTCCTGGTCGACGACACCGCCGACTTCTCCGGGTCGCGTTCGGCCCTGCAGCGTGAATGCCGGCGCCGTGCGTACGACGTGATCCGGCGCAGCAGGGGCTGGAGCGACCTCGTCGCCATGCACTATCCGGGTACGGTCCGCCTGTCCATCCACCCCCAGCAGGGCGGTTCGTCCAAGTTCGGGATCCGGCTACTGGAGGCGGCCGACATGTGGAGTACGCCCTGGCACTCCTGCGTCTTCCGGCATCCGGACGGTCGCTGGGAGCTGATGCGCCGTGCCGAGGCGGAGCGCCTCGGCCAGCCCGTCATGCGCGAAGGCCGCCCGCACCACTTCGTGTCCCACTAGGGCCTTCGAAGTCCCCGTCCGTAGCGAGTGGTTTCCAGGTGGCGCGTCACGGCGGAGAAGGGAGCCGGCCTGGTCTTGGCCGGCGACCGACACCGCGGCGAGGCGCCACCTGGGCGCCTCGCGGTCGATCCTCAGCGGGACAACGTCGCGGTGAGCTCACTGCGGCCGCTCACGCGGAGTTTGCGGTAGATGGCCTTCAGGTGATCGTTGGTGGTGTGCGGGGACAGGTTCAGGGTGCGGGAGATCTGTTTGCCGGAGCGGCCCTCAAGAAGCTCCTCGATCACCGCGTGTTCTCTGGGGGTGATGCCGTACCACGCCGTCACCGCCGGCAGGAGTTGGCTCACCGTGGCCGGTTGGAGGGTGACGGCCACTTCGCCGGGGCGGGCGCCTGCGAGGTGCTGGGCCTGTACGACGGCCCAGCCTCGAGGAGTCGGGATTCGGCTCACCACCGGCGCGGTCCCGTGGCGGGCGGCGGCGGTGAAGTTCCACAATGTGATCGACAGGTCGTCGTCGGTGTCGAGGGGCAGGTCGGGGAAGCACACGCGGAGCCAGTCGCGGCCTGACGGGGTCGCGGACGTGATGGTGTCGGTCTCGTCGAGGATCAGTACGCCCGGCGGCATCGTGCTGCGCAGCGGATGCGGTGTCGCGCGGGTCACGTAGCGCCGGACACACTCCGCCAGCGGGGCCACCACACGCTGGGCGGTCTGGACATCGGCGGGGGTGAACGGCCGGCGGCCTCGCTCTCGTAGCAGGGTCAGCGTGCCCCAGCGGGTGCCGTGGCCGGACAGGGCCAGGCGAATCTCACCGCCCCGGCCCTCGGCCGCCATGAAGCTCAGCAGGGGCGCGGCCGCGGGGCGCGACAGCAGGCCCTCGGCTCTCAGACGGCGGTAGTGGCCGCAGTCGTATCCGTTCTCACCGGTGAGGAAGCACCCTGACCCGGTGACCGGGTCGGTGCCCGCGAGCATGTGGCCGTCGTGCGGCACCAGGCGGTGAAGGCGGCGGGAGAGTTCTCCGCTCAGGCCGGGCAGGGTGTCGGCCTCGGCGGCGGTTCGGACGACGGACTCCAGCATGGCGGTCACCCGGCCAGTCTCGGCGACGCGCAACCCCCAGGTCCAGGGATTTCCGCGTCACGTCGCGGCCCGGACAATCGCCGTCACCGACAACCTGGAAGGACGCATCGTGCGCCGAACCCTACTGATCACAATCGCCGCCGCCGCGGTCACCACCGCGGGCGGCGTCACGCCGGCGAGCGCGAGCCCGGACGGCGGCTGGGTGCCCGAGCCGATCCCGCCGTACGACGCCGCCGCGGGCGTGCTGTGCGACTTTCCCGTGCACTACGACGTGCTCGTCAACCACGTGCGTACGAAGGTGGTCGCGACCTACCCCGACGGCACCCCGAAGCGGCAGCTGGCCACCGGCGCGCTGTTGCTGAAGGTCAGCGACACCGACACGAAGGCCAGCACGGTCGTGGACGCCGGCGGCAGTGCCGTGATCGACTACGGCACGGACGGGTCGATGGTCTGGCACGTCGTCGGGCCGGTCATCGCCCGCCTCGCCGAGGGCAGCAGCAACCTGCCACGCGGCCTCTACACCATCGACGGGGTCTACCGGATCGCGTTCAGCCCGACCGGTTTCAAGACCATCACGCACGGCAGGGTCCACGACCTCTGCCGCGACCTCGGCCCGGCGATGCCAGACGGCAGGTGACAGACGGCTGACGGTCGGCGAGCGCCGTCACCGGCCGTGTCCGGTGGATCTCGGCCGTCCCGAGTGGCCGCCCGGAGGGCACCGCGCGGCAGGCCGGAGATCCACCGGAGCGGATCACGTCGCCCGCGTCATCGGCAGGCCAGCAGGTGGCCGTGGGTGCCGGCGGGGGGCGTGAAGGTGACGCCGGTGGTGTCGACGGTCGCGCCGGGGACGTCGGCGCCGTCCGGGTCGTGGAGCTCGGTGCCGGCCGGCAACGGCAGGGTGAGGGTGGTGGGGCCGTCGCTGGTCCGGCAACGGGGCTCTTCGGTCACCGCAGCCCGTCCCAGGCGGTTCGTTCCTCGGGCCGCGGATCGACGGCGACGGCCGTGGCGGTGCCGAATCTCATCTCGGCCCGGTGCCCGGGACGGTAGACCGCCCAGCCCGGGTCGCCCGTACGCGCGAAGTCGACCCAGGCCCGGTGCATCCGGTCGGCCACGTCCTGCGGCGGTCGCGGGCCCAGCAGCGGTTCGAGTGCCGGGTCGTCGAGATTGTCGAACACGAAGCCCAGCTCGGCCGCGTGGCAGGCCCCCAGTTGCCCGTCGCAGCTCGGCGACCACCAGCCGAACTCGTACACGTGGGTACGGGGGCGCGCCTCGGCCACCCGCAGGGCCGGTATCCGCCACAGCCAGTCGGTCATGATCGAGGAGAACAGGTCACCGGCGCGCTCCCCTGGACGCGTGCCCCGGTAGGTACGGATCACCGAGCGAGCCCGCAGACGCCGGCTCACCAGATAGGTCAGGATCGGCCGGTTCAGCCGTGGCGCGATCCGGGTGGGTACGAAGTACAGCCTGGCCTCATCGGCGTTCGTGCCGATCATCAGGTCGACCGCCGGGTTCACCCCGGCGGTGATCGCGTCGATCGGGCGGGCCGGCAGCACCTCACCGTCGACGACCGGTTCGAACGGCATCAGGTTGGCCGCCGCGTCGCCCCACCGTCTCGGGCTCGGGCGCCGGCGTACCTCGGCGGTCAGTCTCTGCTGGGCCAGCAGCAACTCCGGCAGCGGGGCCGCCGCGACCCCGGCCAGCGTGGGTTCCACCCCGAGGATCGCGGCCAGCCGGTCTCCCACCTTCCGCGCCGAGGCCGGGCCGATGACGCTGTGGGCGCCGCCGGACTGCGCGATCACGCGATGGAACAGGCCGTGGGCGGCCGGCATCGTCAGCAGCGCGCACGCGCTCATCGCACCCGCCGACTCACCGAAGACGGTCACGTTGCCCGGGTCGCCGCCGAAGCCCGCGATGTTGTCGCGTACCCACGTCAGAGCCGCGATCTGATCGAGCAGGCCGAGGTTGGGAGTGCCCTCGCCGAACCACAGGAAGCCGTCGGCCCCGAGCCGGTAGTTGATCGTCACCAGCACGACGCCGTCGCGGGCGAACCGCGATCCGTCGTAGGCCGACACCGCCCCCGATCCGCTCGTGAACGCGCCGCCGTGGATGAAGACCATGACCGGAGCCGAGGCCGTCATGTCCGCGGTCCACACGTTGAGGTTCAGGTAGTCGTCGCCCGGGATGATCACGTTGGGCAGCAGGTCGGCGATCGGCCCGACTCCCGGCGCCTGGGGCGCCGTCGGCCCGTACTCGACGGCGTCGCGCGGCGTGGTCCACGGCGTGGGCGGCTCGGGCGGCCGGAACCTCAGCGCGCCGGTCGGCGAGGCCGCGTACGGAATGCCGAGGAACGCCGACACGCCGTCGGCGTCGGTACGCCCCCGGACCTCGCCGTAGGCGGTGCCGGCATGCGGCGAGGCACCCGACCGGTTCATGGCGACCCGTCCTCGCGACCCGGCATGTCCCATGTGAGGTCCTCTCCGTTTTGCCCGTATTCATCCGCGCGACAATCATGACCGTGAAGTCGGCTTCCGGCACTTGGGGGCTTACCGAAGTTCTCCTACCCTCCCTTGTGATGGGGGCCAAATCCAGCTCCGATCCCGCCGCCGAGCAGGCCGAAGCCGGCGGCCGTGCGCCGTCGCGTACGCGCGCCATGCTGGTGCGCCCCGGTCACACGCCTCCTGACGCGACATCTGCGTCGAATTACTCAGTCACCCCCTTTCCGGGCGTTCCCCGGTGCAGTCGTTCTTCTCTATCGAGTGATTCGCGCCGTCCGTAGGTTTCGAGCCAGTGGGCTTTCAAGGGTTCGAATTCCATCCGGACCGGCCCCGAACGCAGGGAGAAATCACAGATGAAGCTCCGAGTGGCCGCGACGGCGGCAGCGGTGGCCGCCGCCTCGACCGTCGTCTTGACGTCTCTGCCCGCGAGCGCTTCCTCGCTCGACGGAAAGGACCCGTACACGACCGGGTGTGACAGCGGCTCCTACTCCGTCAAGAGCGCGTCCATCAAGAACCAGCTCGGTGACCCGCTCGGCACCGTTTACCTCTACTGGTCGCCCGGCTGCAAGACCAACTGGTCGGAGGTGAAGGTCCCCACCACCGGCTCCGGTTCGGTCAACGTCTACACCGACGACGGCCGGTCGGCGCTCTTCAGCTACAGCGCCGGCAACGGCGGGCACCACTGGGGCAACATGCTGTACGCCCCCGGCGTCTGCGCCTGGGGACAGGCCTCGGTGGGCACCGGCGCGGGCAGCGTCAACCACGGCAGTGGCTCGACGGCACGCGCCTGCGGCTGACACGGCCCGCGTACAGACCCTCGCGTCCCCACGGGCGCGGGGGTCTTGCCGTCGGGTACCGGCGGCGGTGTCGGAGGGCCGACGTAAGCTGACGAGCGTGTTGCTGGGGAGGAACGCGGAGCTCGAACTCATCGATCGACTGGTGGACGACGCGGGAGCGAGCGCGGGGCGGGCGCTCGTGGTGCAGGGCGATCCGGGGATCGGCAAGTCGGCGCTGCTCGACCACGCGGCCGAGCGGGCGGGCCGGGGAATGCGCGTGCTGCGCGTCGCGGGGGTCGAGGGCGAGGCCGAGATGCCCTACTCCGCCCTCCATCTTCTGCTCCGTTCCGTCCTCGACAGGATCGACGTCCTGCCCGATCCGCAGGCCGCGGCGCTGCGCGGCGCGTTCGGGATGGGGCCCGCCGTCGGGGTGAACCCGTTCCTGGTGGGGCTCGCCACGCTGACGCTGCTGTCCGAGCTGGCCACCGAGCTGCCGCTGTTGTGCCTGGTCGACGACGGCCAGTGGGCCGACACGGCATCGGTCGAGGCGGTGCGCTTCGCGGCTCGCCGTATGGAGCACGACCCGATCGGGCTCCTGGTGGCGACCAGAGGGAGCGGCCGCTCGCTGTCGTCCACCGATCTGCCCCTGTTGCGGCTCCAGGGGCTGCCGCACGACGCGGCGACGGCTCTGCTGGCCAGAGAGGCGCCGGACCTTCCGGTACGCCTGCGGGACCAGGTGCTGACGGCGGCGAGCGGCAACCCTCTCGCCCTGCTGGAACTCTCCAGGACGGCGGGCGAGGACGACGCTCCGTGCGCCGGTCCCCTGCCGATCACCGACCGGCTGCGGCAGGCCTACAAGGGCCAGATCGACCGGCTCGGGGAAGGCGCCCGGCTCCTCCTCGTCATGGTGGCGGCGGAGGGCACCGGCGACCTGGGGACGGTCATGCGGGCGGCCGGCCATCTCGGCGTGCCGGTGGAGGCGCTGGCCGAGGCGGAGCGTGCCGGGCTGGTCGTGGTGACACCGGGCTTAGTACGTTTCCGGCAGCCGCTGGTGCGGACCGCGGCCTACCACGGTGCCCTGTTCACCCAGCGGCAGGCCGTGCACCGGGCCCTCGCGGAGATCCTGGAGGACGCCGACCCGGACCGCTGGGCCTGGCATCTGGCCGCCGCGGCGTTCGCACCGGACGAGAAGGCCGCCGAGGCCCTGGAGCTGACGGCCGAGAGAGCCGCGCGGCGGAGCGGGAAGGCCGCGGCCGCCGCGGCGTACGAGCGGGCGGCCCGGCTCAGCGAGGACACCACGGCGCGGGCGCGACGGCTGGCCGCCGCGGCCGTGGCGGCGCTGGACGCCGGCGAGTTCGGGCGCGCCGAGGAGCTCTGCGGCGCCGCCATGCGGCTGACCGGCGAGCCCCTGATCCTCGCCCGGCTCGCCGACGTACGCGGCCGGCTGGAGTTCGAGCACGGCCGTCCGCAGGAGGCCGCGCACATCACCATCGACGGAGCGGCCAAGATCGCCGCCGAGGAGCCCGAGGAGGCCGCCGGGCTGCTGGTGATGGCCGGGTACTACGCCGGGCACGGCGTCGACATTCCGCTGGCGGGCAAGGCCGTCGCGCTCCTGGACACCCTCGACCTTCCGGCGGACCACGGCTTCCAGCCGTACATGCAGCAGTCCCGCGTCTTCCACAAGATCATCACGGGTGAGGCCGTGGACCACACCCTCTTCTCCACGCTCCGTCCCGCCGAGGTCTGGGAGCAGACGTGGACGGCGCGGATGCTCAACGTCATCGGGCACGCGCCCGCGGCGTTCGAGGTGTCCGCGGACATGGTCGCCGCGACCCGTGCGGGCGGCATGATCTGGCAACTGGCGAACGCCCTGTTCCACCAGGCGAACGCGCAGGCGCTGCTCGGACGCCACCGCGCGGCGGCCGAGACCGCCGAGGCGGCCCTCACGGTCGCGGTGGACACCGGCCAGAACTCCCTCGCGACCTACCTGCGCGGGCTGCTCGCCTGGCTCGCGGCCCTGGAGGGCGACGACGAGCGGTGCGCCGCGCTCGCGGGCGAGGCGATCCGCCACGCCCAGGACCACGGAACCCCTCCGAGCGCGGCGGACGCGACCTGGGCGCTCGCGCTGCTCGACCTCGGGCACGGCCGCTACGAACCGGCGCTCAGCCGGATGGAGAACCGCTGGCCGGGCTGGCCGTACAGCAGCTCGTGGATCCGCAGTGCCGCCGACCATCTGGAGGCCGCGCTCCGTGCCGGGGAGCCGGCCATCGCCGCGCGGCTGCTCGGCGAGCTCGAACGCCACACCGGGCGGCTCCTCGACCCGTGCGCTCCCGCCATCGTCGCCCGCTGCCGTGCCCTGGCCGGCCCCGCCGACGAGGCCGAACCCCACTTCGTGGCGGCGTTGCGGCCGGGCCCGTGCGACGACCGGCCGTTCGAACGCGCGCGCACCCTGCTCGCGTACGGCCAGTGGCTCCGGCGTGAGCACCGGAAAGCCGACGCGCGTGTCCGGCTCAGGGCGGCGTTGGAGATCTTCCAGCGCACCGGCGCCGCGCTCTGGGCGGACCGCGCGCAGGCAGAACTCCGTGCCACCGGCGACCGCTCCGGCACCACCGCCCCGGAGCCGGGGCCGGCCGCCCTGCTGACCCCGCAGGAACTCCAGGTCGCGCGCATCGCCGCGACCGGCGCCACCAACCGTGACATCGGAGCGCAGCTCTTCCTCAGCCCGCGCACGGTCGCCCAGCATCTCTACCGCGCCTATCCCAAGCTCGGCATCGCCACCCGCACCGAGCTCGCCGGCCTCGATCTCGACCTGTGACCGCCGTCAGCCGGTCAGCTGGCCGACGATCGTGGTCTCCAGCCAGTCGCGGTAGCGGCCGGCGCTCCAGTGGCGGTGGCGGCGCAGGAGCTGGTGCGTGTGCGGGGAGCACAGGGCGTACATGATGTCGGCCGCGGCGACCGGGTCGAGGCCGTCGCGCAGCGCGCCCCGCTCGTGCAGGCGTTCGGTGAGCGCCAGGTGGACCTGATGGGTGGCGGCCGCTCCCGCGTCGGCGGCGGCGCGCATGTCGGGGTCGGCGCCCGCGGCCTCCACGCTGACCATGATCAGATCACCGGCGCGTTCCAGCAGCGCCGTGGTGTACGCGACGAGCCGCGCGATCGCGGTACGCGCGTCGGCCTCGTCGTACAGCGGTGGCGGCGGCCTCCCTGACGCCGGCGACGTACCCGGACTCGGCGACACCGCCCTCACCCTGCGCGTCAACGCTCGGGCCGCCGAAGGCTGCCAGGGGTTCGACCCCATCAGCTTCGCCGTCGCCGACCACGCCGGCATCCGGTCGTGGGCCGCGCACCTCGACGCTCTCGGCGTCTCCCACTCCCTCGTGATCGAGGCCTCCGTCGGCTGGCTGCTGGTCTTCGACGACCCCGACGGACTCCAGCTCCACCTCTACAGCCGGGCCGCCCACGGCCTCGACCACTCCGGCCGGCCGGGCTACGGCCGCCCGGCCCTCGCCTGAGACCTGAACGACGTGAGGCGAGCCGGAAGCCGTTCCGTCGACGCGGGTTCGCGTGCGGCTCACGTGGGCGTCGCCGGTCGGGGGGACTGAGCGGGGATCGTTCACCCTGTGAGTGGTGTCAGGGCGCCCGGGTCTCCGTCATGGCGTTAAGCGTCGCGCTGGCGCTGTTCGGCGCGCTGCTGTTCGCGGTCTCCGCCGCCTTGCAGCAGCATTCGGCGCGTTCGACGGCGCGGCGGCTGGCCCTGGACGCCGGTCTGGTCCGGCCGCCGATCCGGGGGCTGCTGGTACGCCTCACGCGCGAACCTCTCTGGTGGTTCGGCTGGCTGGCGGGCGTGGCGGGGTTCGGGGCTCAGGCGGTGGCCCTGCACCTGGGATCCATCGTCGTCGTGCAGGCGCTCGTCGTCGCCCAGTTGCCGTTCGCGCTGCCGCTCAACTCGGTGTTCACCGGCCGACGGCCGCTGCGGCGGGACTGGGGCGGCGCGGTGGCGGTGTGCGCGGGGCTGATCCTGCTGGTGGTCGTCCGTGGCGGGGTGCGGCAGGGCGCCGGGCAGCGGGCCGGGACATGGCTCGTGGCCGCGGCGGCGAGCGGGCTGATCCTGCTGCTCCTGCTCGCCGCCCGCCTGCTGCGGTCGCACGCCCAGTCCCGTACGCTCGCGCTCGCCGTCGCGGCCGGGATCTGCTTCTGCGTGACCGCCGTCTTCCTGGTGTTCGCCGGCGACGACGTGTCCCGGCGTGGCCTGGCCGCCGCCGTGTTCGGCCGGCCGGCGGCCGGGCTGTGCGTCTCGACGGTGGTGGGCATGATCCTGGTGCAGCACGCGTTCGCGGGAGGCTCGCTGCCGACCGCCCTGACCGCGATGACCATCACCGACCCGCTGGCGAGCTGGGTCGCCGTCGTGCTGGTGTTCGGCGCCCGCCCGGCGATGAACCCGCGGACGCTGTGGGCGTGCGCGGCGGCGGCCGTGCTCATCGCCGCGGGCGTGGCGGCGCTGGCGACCTCGCCGACGTTGCGCGACCGCGGGCTACCGGACGGCTGAGGTCCCGGCGATCGTCTCGTACCCGCGCAGTAATGCGGCGACGGTCTCGGTCCACGGGTAGCGTTCGGCGGCGGTACGCGCGGCGGCGCGCCGCCGGTGTTCGGGCACCGAGTGGAGAGCGCGTACGGCCTCGGCCATGCCGGCGGGCGTGCCGTCGTACACCCTTCCGGAGTCCGGGCCGTCCAGCAGTTCACGCGCGGCGCCGTACGACGGCACCACGACCGGCGTCCCGCAGGCCAGCGCCTCCAATGTCGCCAGCCCGAACGTCTCCGCCGGGGACGGGAACAGCGCCACGTCGGCGCCCGCGACCCGCGCGGCCAGGGCGTTCCGGTCGGTGACGTGCCCGAGGAAGTCGACCGGCAGGCCACGGGAGCGGCGCCGTAGCCGCTCACGCTCCGGGCCGTCACCGATCACGACCAGCTCCGCCGGGACGCCCTGCTCGCAGAGCGCGCGCAGGCCGTCGATGGCGCGCTCCGGGCGTTTCTCCCGGGACAGTCGTGTCACCGTCACCAGGCGTACCGGCCGGTCACCGGCCGGCGCGGAGGGCGGCGCGGGCCGGAACGTGTCGAGGTCGACGCCGAGCGGAACCCGCCGTACGTCGCACGCGCCGATCCGCTCGAACTCGTCACCGGAGAAGGCGGAGGTGACGATGACCTGGTCGGCGCGGCGCGCGAGCCGGCGGTTGACGGTGTCCGCCGCGGCGCGCAGCGGGAACCAGCGCGGCACCCGCGAGTACAGGATCGCGTCGAGGCGTTCGTGGGAGAACAGCACCAGCGGCACCCCACGGCGCCGGCTCCAGCGGGCCAGCCACAGGAGACTGATCTTGTCGCTGACCTCCAGTACGTCCGGTGGCCGCTCGTCGAGGAGGCGGCACACCTCCCGCCGTCCGGTCAGGATGCGATAGTCGCCGAGGCCGGGCAGGCTCAGGCCGCGTACGGTGACGCGCTGCCCGGAAGGCGTCTGTTCCACCGATCCGGTGCGCCCCGGCACGATGAGCACCCGCTCGTGACCGGACTCCTGGAAGCCATGGCCGGTCTGCTCCAGAGCGACGCGCTGCCCGCCCGACTTGGGCGCGTAGAAGTTGGCGACCTGAACGATTCTCAATGCGCACCCGCGGCTTCCGGCACGACATCCGAGTACGTGACCGCCCGCCCGCCGGCCGCGAGCACCGCCTCGATCGCGCGCAGCGTGGCGTCCCGCAGCGCCGGCCGTGCCAGGTCGTCGGGGTGCAGCGCGATACGGACCAGGCCGCCGCGGTTCGCGCTCCACCGGGCCCACCGGCCCATGAGCGCGGCGCCCAGCCGCTCCCCCGTACCGCCGGGCCGGTGGGAGAGGGCGAACCCGCGCCGCGTCCGCCCGCTCCTGAGGTCGAGCACGCCGAAGTGGGAGGTGGTGTACCGGTAGCCGACCTGGCGCAGGGCCCGGTTGGTGGCGGCTGAGGCCAGCCAGCCCGGCGGCGTGAACCCGTACGTGGTCAGGCCGAACTCCCTGAACACCGCGCGGCCGTCCATCAGCCGGTCGGCCGCCTGATCCTCGTCGAGGGCCCCGAACTCCGCCGCGCCCCGTGCCACCATCCGTCCCGCCAGCCGGCGCGGCCACGCCCCTTCCGGTCCGGCCGTGTGGGCCCACCCGTGCATGACCAGCTCGTCGCCGCCCACGGCCCTGGCCCGCAGCACGCCGGCGTACTCGGGCGCGTCGGTGAGGGAGGTGCCGCGCCACGGCCCGGGGATCACCAGCAGCGAGACCGGGATCCCGAGCGAGTCGGCGTCCGCGCACCAGCGCCGTGTCTGATCGGCCGTGGCCGGAGCGACGTCGTGCACGCTCACCACCAACCGTGTCCCGCGCCCGGCCATCGCCGTTCCCCGTCCCTTGTGTTCTCCTCGCATGATCTGGCGATCGTCACTACGCCGCGTGACTCCGCCCCTGCGACGCGGTACCGCCGCGGGGAACATTGAACGAACGTCGGTGGCTCGGGGCCGTCGCTCGCCCGGTTTGCGAATTCTTTGCAATCCCTCCTGGATCGCATTCGCCACCTCCCAACTGCGCGTTTTCGCTTTTCTGACGAAAACGGCTTGCCGGCCATGACTCGTTTACAAATTCGCCCTTCCACGACTTTCTACGCGCATGGTCTTATACGTACGCAAACCCCCCGTGAGCTCCCTATGAGGCGTCACCTGACGAGGAGTTACGTATGTTGAGGAACGTTCTCGGCCGCATTGGCATCGCGGTGGCGGCCGGCAGCGCGGTACTCGTGACGGCCGCCCCCGCGAACGCCGCCACTTACACCGCGTTCGCCTTCTCCCAAAGTGGTGGCCAGCCGACCATCGACGACTTCATCGACTCGGCCACCACCTCCCTCGACATGACCATGTACGAGCTGGAGGACACCACGGCCGTCAACGACCTCATAGCCCTGAAGAACAAGGGCGTCACGGTGCGGGTCATCCTGGACCGCCAGCACCAGAGCGCCAACGGCTCGGCGTACAACGCGCTGACGGGCGCGGGTGTCGGCGTGGTGTGGTCGCCGTCCGCCTTCGTCTACACCCACCAGAAGACCATCACGGTGAACGGCGCCAAGTCCCTGGTCCTCACCGGCAACCTGACCTCCCAGTACTACTCCACCAGCCGCGACTACGGCGTGTTCACCGATGACACCCGCGACGTCGCCGCGATCGAGAAGGTCTTCAACGCGGACTACGCCGGCACCTCGATCACGCCGACCGACGGCGACCACCTGCTCTGGTCGCCGACGGACGCCCGCAACCGCCTGCTCACCGTGATCAACGGCGCCACCAAGACGCTTGACGTGGAGGAGCTCGAGTTCAGCGACCCTGTGGTGATCAACGCCATCGTGGCGAGGGCGCGGGCCGGTGTGCGCGTACGGGTGGTCCTGGAGGATCCGGCCGGCTACTCAAGCCAGGTGTCACAGGTCAAGGCGGCGGGCGGCACCGTCGCCGGATACTCCGACCCGAACGGCTTCTACATCCACGCCAAGGCCATGGTCGCCGACTACGGCCTGTCCACGCAGCAGGTCGAGGCGGGCTCCATGAACCTCAGCAGCAACTCCCTGGACGGCAACCGGGAGCTGGGCATCATCCTCACCGGCACCGGAGTGGCCCAGTCCACGGCCACCACCGTTGAGACCACCTTCAACGGCGACTACGCCGGCGGCACGGCCGCCTGACCCGGATGCCCGCGGCGACCTCCCGCCGCGGGCATCTTCGTCCGGCTCCGGCGCGTAGCCTCTGCGCATGCGAATCGCGCGTTCTGGGGGGAATCTCGGTGGCTGACGCCGACGACGTGCGCCGGCTGGCGCTGGGTCTGCCCGACGTGGTGGAGATCGACAGTGACGGCTTCGACTTCCGGGTGGCCGGCAAGGGGTTCATCTGGTCCTATCCCGAGCGTACGCCGGGGCGGCCACGGCTGATCCGGATCGACATCGCGGTGCTCTACGTCGGCGACGAGGCCGAGAAACAGGCCCTTCTCCTCGGCGAGCCCGACCTCTTCTTCACCACGCCCGGCTACGACGGGCTGCCGCTGGTCATGCTGCGGCTGGAGGAGGTGACGTCCGAACGGCTGACGGAGCTCGTGACCGACGCTTGGCGGATGCGCGCACCGGACGCGTGAGGACGCCGAGACCTCGGGCGTCGTCGCCATCGCCGACGACGGCCACGTCGCCGTCCTCGGCTGGGGCTGAAGGGGGCGCGCCGGTCGCCCGGCGCGCCCTCCGCTCAGCTTCCGTAGACCTGGAACTCCCAGAGGGAGTCGCCGTACTGGGTCGCCCGCGCGGTGCCGTACACGCGGATGTAGCGGCCCGACCCGGTGAGGTCGAGCGTCTGTGTGCCGCCGGTTCCGGTGGTGGTCGAGTAGATGGTCGTCCAGGTGCTCGCGTTGTTCGACACCTGGATCTGGTACGCGGTGGCGTACGCGGTCTCCCAGTTCAGGGTCGCCTTGCAGATGGAGCGCGTGCTCCCGAGGTCGACCTGGAGCCACTGCGGGTCACCGAAGCCCGACGACCAGCGGGTGCCGAGGTCCCCGTCGACCGCGGACGACGCCGGGAAGGCCACCGACTCCTGTGACGACGCCGTGGCCGTACGCCCCTGCGCGATGTTCGTCGCGGAGCAGCCGCCACCGCCGGAGCTCACGGTCCACGTGAAGGAGGCCGAGCCGCTCGCGCCGGTGGCGTCCTTGGCGGTGACGGTGACGTTCGAGGTTCCGGGCGCGGTCGGGGTACCGGAGATCAGGCCGGTGGACGAGTTGATCGACAGCCCGGCGGGCAGGCCCGTGGCGCTGTAGGTGAGCGTCTGGCCGGACGCCGAGTCGGTCGCGTGGACCTGAAGGTTCGCGGCGGTGCCGACCGTGGAGCTCTGGTTGCCGGGGCCGGTCACCGTGACGGTGTGGCCGCCACCGCCTCCGGTGGGCAGGGTCCACTGCTGCTGTGCCGAACCGGTGCAGGTCTCGATGTCGAGCCGGGAGCCCGTGTTGCCGCCGGGGTCGGTCAGGCAGAGGCCGGAGTTGGGGTTGAGCAGCTCGCCGTTGGCCTGATGGGTCCACCCTTGGGCGTTCGTGCCGTTGCAGGGATACCAGTCGACGTTGGTGCCGCTGGTCGTCCCGGCGCTGACCACGTCGAGACAGCCGCCCTGGACCCGTACGGTGTTGTCGCTGTACGCCGACCAGGTCTGCCCGGCGCTGCCGTCGCACCCGGCGACGCCGATCGGGTTCCCTTCGGTGTTGAGGGAGTTCCGGTTCGTCAGGCACAGGCTGTTGATGCCCTTCACCGTGCCCGTCGCGGTCGGGGTTCCGGGCGGCGTGGAGTTGCCGCCCTGCTCGTACACGGCCACGTAGCCGACGCTCATCGAGGCGCCGGACGAGGTGGCGGCCGACGGCGACGTGCAGCCGCAGACCCCGTCGGGGTAGTTGCCGCCCATCGCCAGGTCCCAGATGATGAAGAACCCGTGGTCGATGGCCTGCTGCCAGGCGGTGGTGCCGACCGAGGCCTCGGTGATCGTGCTCTCGACCGTGCCGTCCATCAGGAACTGCAGGGTCTCCGCGCTCGTGTTGGTCCGGTCGATGATCACCGAGTACGTGTGGTAGCCGGTCTGGCAGGTCGAGCCGGCGCCCGGGCAGGAGATCAGCGCGTGGCCGGGGCTGTTGGCCGCGTCGTGGAGGGTCTGCGAGGCCTGGTTCAGGCCGTTGACGTCCTCCATCATGTCGATCTCACCGGAGGTGGGCCAGCCGCCGCCGGCGCGCATCGGCGAGCCCAGCGCCCAGAACGCCGGCCAGTACCCGAGGCCGTTCGCCGGGTTGGGCTGCTGGATCTTGGCGGTCATCTCCATCTTGCCGCCGGCCGGGGCCTGGAAGTCCTCGCGGGTGCTCTCCAGCCGGGCCGAGGTCCAGGTGCCGCCGTTGTCGATGGCCTTGAGGACCAGGTGGCCGTTCCCGTCCAGGTACGAGTTGGCGGTGGAGCTGGTCGTCTGCTCCTTCTCCCCCGTGCCGTAGCCGGTGCCGATGTCATAGAACCAGTTCGACGCGGCGGGCGGCGAGCCGGCGGCGCCGGCGAAGTCGTCGCTGAACACGGTCGTCCAGCCGGACGGAGGCGGCGGAACGGTGTCGGCGTACGCCGAAGGGGCGGCCGTGGTCACGACACTGCCCAGGCAGGCTCCCACCAGAGCCAGCGTGGCCAGGATCGAACGCCGCCTGAGCGAGATCGACGCGCGTACGGCGCGGGCGCACCTGATGATCACCTCCCTCGACGAGCTCCGGGGGCGGGGTGGCGATGCGGTGGCGGATGCCATGGAAGTCTCCTGGTGTGCCGAGGCGGAGGGTCTCGGAGAGCGCTCTCTGACGCGTACGGTCGGCTCGTTCGGAGCTTCTGTCAAGCCTAAATTTAAGGGCAAGATGTTCGCGCGGCGGTCACATGGGGCGTCAGAGCGAGCCGCGGGCGGCGAACTGCGCACGTCGCCGTCGACGCGCCCTGTTGATCAAGCTCGGGTGCTCACCCGGTGACCTCGTCGCGCGTGCGGAGTTCGCCGGCCCCTGCTTCGGGCGTGGACGGGGTCAGGTGACGGTAGCCCGCCGCCAGCAGGAGCACGGTGGCGCCCACGCCGGCCACTCCGCCGGTGGCCGCCCAGTGGATGCCCGAGTGGTCCAGGATCACGCCGACGACCGCGGAGCCCAGTGAGTTTCCGGCCGCGAACAGCGTCACCAGCCAGGCGAACGCCTCGGTGGTGGTGCCGGCCGGGGCCAGGTCGCCGATCAGCATGAACGTCGTGGCCAGGAGCGGTGCCAGGAACATTCCGGTGAGCAGCATCAGGCCGGCCATGTACGGCGGGGCCGGGACCAGGGCCAGCGGTGCGTAGCCGATGACCAGGCCGGTGGCGAACAGCAGGGCGCGTTCGCGCGGCGGGATGCGCCACTTCACCGCGCCGTACGCCAGTACGCCGACCAGTGAGGCGAAGGCGTTGAGCGTCAGCAGGATCGGCGCGCCGCCGGGCACGTGGTGGCGCTCGCAGTACGAGACGACGACCATGTTGAGGGTGCCGATGGCGAAGCCGGCGCCGGACATGGCGACCAGCAGGAACACCAGGCCCCGGTCACGGAGCGGGCCCAGCCAGTGCGGGTCGTGGTCGGTCGTGGCCCAGTCGCGGGCCGGGCGTGCGGCCGCGAACATGAGTACGCCGCCCAGCACCAGGGCCACCTGCGCCCAGAGCGCGGCGACCGGGGCGATGAGGGCGACGCAGATCGCGACGGCGATCGGGCCGGCCACGAACACGAGTTCCTGCGCCGCCGAGTCGACCGCGTACGCGCCTTCGAGCTGCTCACCGGGGAGGATGTGCGGCCACAGGGTCCGCAGGCAGGCCTCCAGCGGCGGGTTCAGCGCACCCGCCAGCAGCGCGCCGGCGATGACCGTGGCGTGGCGACCCGGCGCGGCGGCGATCATGGCGAAGCCGGCGGCGCACAGGACGGCCGTGGGCACGAGCACCTTCAGCTGACCGATCCGGTCGACGATGCGGCCCAGGATCGGGGAGACGACGGCGGAGGCGATGGCGTACGAGCCGACCGCCGAGCCGACGAACGCGTAGCCGGCGCCGGCCTTCCGCAGGGTCAGCGGGATGGCGATCGCCGCCATCGCCATGGGCAGCCGGCCGAGCCAGCTTCCTACCAGCAACTGGATGAAGTACGGCATGCGCAACAGGCGCAGATAACTCACTGGCACCCCCCGGATTCGGAGCAGGGTACCTCAGCGATGTCCGCGCGGCATTTGAATTTTCTCACCGGCCGACGGCGTCGATGAGCAGGTCGACGAGCCGTCCGGCGAGGTCGCGCTGATCCGCGTCTCCGGCGATGAGCGTCACGCCGCCGAGGCCCATCAGCACGTCGCCCGGGTCGACGTCGGAGCGGATCGTGCCGTCCGTCACCCCTGCCGCCATCAGTGCCGTCAGGGCCTGGGTGAGCAGGTCACGGGTCTGCATCCGCAGGTCGCCCTGGGTGACGAGGATGGCGTGGAAGGCGTCGGCCATGCCGTGTTCGGTGGCCATGTAGTCGACGAAGTGGTCCATCCAGGCGCGCAGGGCCTCGATGGCGGGGGCGGCCTACAGCCAGTCCAAGACCGCGGGCGTCCTGTTCGCCGTCGAGGCGGCCAAGCGCTGGGCACCGGACCGTAGCGCCGTGAACGCCCTGAAGCCGGGCCGCATCACCGCGACCAACCTGTCCCGGTACAGCACCGCCGCGGTGTCGCCGCGTACGCCCTGGACCCCGAGAAGGCCACCCGCCTGTGGCGGCTCTCCCTCGACCTGCTCGCCCGCGCCGGCGGATAGAGCGGCAGCCCTCAGGGGACGGCGCGGATGAGGACGAGGGAGCCGTTCAGGTACGGCTGCGTCCGCGATGCTCCGTGGCGGGCGTCCCAGGCGCCTGAGGCCAGGTCGCGGCGCAGGTGGTCGGCGTACCGCTCGCGTACGGCCGGTTCCACGAAGCTCCACGCCGAGCATGCCCCGACCGTCGCGTGGCCGCCGAGGGCCTCGGTGATATCCGTGACGGACGGGTAGCGGCGGGCTTCCGCGTCCAGGACCAGCGGGGCGTACTCGTACAGCCAGAAGTCGCGTACCAGGTCGGGGTCGCAGGTGAGGATCACCACGGGGCCTCGGGCGACGCGGCGCATCTCTCGCAGGCCGGACCTGAGGTCGCTCCACTGGTGCACGCTGAACGTCGTCATCGCGGCGTCGAAGGCGTCGTCTTCGAACGGGAGGCGCTCGGCGACCGCGTCGATGGCGGGCGGCAGGTGGGCCGGGCGCTGGGCGCGCATCGGCTCCGACGGCTCCACCGCGGTGACCTTGAGCGTCGTCAGCTCGTACGACCCGGCGCCGGCGCCGACGTTGACCACGGTGCGCGACTCCCCCAGCGCCCCGGCGATGCGCTCCGCGATCCGCGGCTCGGGCCGCCGGTGGTCGCTGTAGCCGGCGCCGAGGACGCCGTAGTCCGCGTCGCCCGCGCTGCCGTCCGTGGCCCGGCTCGGCCCGCTCACGGCCACAGGAGCCGGCGGTCCCACGACGCGCCGTCGCGTGTGTACCGCAGGCGCGTGTGGCGGCGGTCCCGGTCGGCCTGCCAGAACTCGACCTCGTCGGCGATCACCGCGTAGAGGGTCCAGCCGGGGGCGACGAGTTCCGGGTCGGCGGCGAGGCGGTCGTGGGCGCTCCGGATGGCGGCGTCGAGCTCGGCCGGGTCGGTCAGGACCTCGGACTGGCGTCCCGCGAGCGCCTCGGCGCGCCCGCCCGCGGACCGGGCGAGGAAGTCGGCCGCGCTGCGGTCGGCGCCGGCGGCGCGCACCGGCCCGCGTACGCGGATCTGCCGGCCCTGCGGCGGCCAGTAGAAGGTCAGCGCGGCGTACGGGGTGGCCGCCAGCTCCCGTCCCTTGCGGCTGACGTCGTTGGCGGCGAAGTACCAGTGGCCGCCGGTGTCGACGTCCTTGCAGATCAGGACGCGTGCCGACGGGTGGCCTTCTTCGTCCGCGGTGGCGACGGTCATCGCGTGCGGCTCCGGCACCTTGGCCTCGATGGCCTCGGCCAGCCAGCCGGCGAACAGGGCGGCCGGAGCGGCGGGCGCGTCACCGGCGTCGAACACGGGCAGCTCCACGTCGAACACGGGCAGGCCGCGGAGCAGGTCCCGCATGGAAGTCTGGTCCACCGGCGATCCGTCGGGCATGACACCTTTCCTCTCCGAGGCAGATGTCGCCTCGCGTTTGCGACGGTATCCGAGAGCCGCGGCAGGCAGCCACCAGGTGATTGGTTCATCACGCCTCTCGTCCGCATGATGAAGGTATGACGAGCAGCGCACCCGCATGGCAGGTGATGACCGAGGAGCAGGCCGGCCGCTGGGAGGAGGTGCTGACCAACCCTCGCCGAGATGGTCCCCTCCGGCACCGCGCGCGTCGTGGTCGACGGCGGGCCGAACGGGGCCCACGCCCGGCCTCCGTACGAAGAACCGGTCCGCGCCCCGATGTCCCCCCACCCGCGAACGCGATCTGCCTCGGCGGCCCTACCGTCCTGCACTGGAACTTCGCCGTGCCCGAGGACACCGCGCCGTGCCCGCACCGGCCGGCCACGTAGTCACCTAAGCTGACCGCCATGCCCGCGAGCGTGTCGTCCATGAGGGGCAGATGGCGGTCGCTGGGCTCGGTGGTGCGGGACCGCGAGATCGCCGTCGTGCTCACCGTGCTGGCGTTCCTGCCGGGCCTGTCGGGCGTCGGCGCGCAGTTCGGCGATCTGCCGTCCCGGAGTTCCGGCGTCCTCGCCGTCGTGTTGACGCTGGCGCAGACGCTGCCTCTGGCCGTACGCACCCGGTGGCCCGTGGTGAGCCTCGCGGTGGCCGGGTGCGCGTTCGCCGTCCACGAGGCGCTCGGGTACCCGCACACGTTCGGCAGTATCGGGCTGTATCTCGCGCTGTACGCCGCCGGCGCCCACCAGGACCGGTTCCGGCGCGCGCTCGCCCTCGGGGCATGCGCGGCGTACGCCGTGTTCGCGGTCGTTCTGCACGCGCTGGGTTCGCCGGAACGGCCGGCCGACTTCGCCGTCTTCTTCCTGGCGCTGACGGCGTTCTGGGCGGGCGGCGCCTACGTACGCCGCCGCCGGGCGGAGGAGGCCGAGCGGCGGCGGCTCGCCGCGCTGGCGGCCACCGCCGAGGAACGCGCGCGCATCGCGCGTGAGCTGCACGACGTCGTGACCCACCACGTGACCGCGATGGTCGTGCAGGCCGACGCCGCGCAGTTCCTCACCGGCTCGCCCGGCCGCGTCGTCGAGGGGCTGACCGCCATCAGCGGCACCGGCCGCCGGGCGCTGACCGAGCTGCGTTCCCTGCTCGACGTCCTGGAGGCCACCGGCGAGTCCGCGCCACCCGGCACGGTCCGCGACCTGGTGGAGGAGGCCCGGCTCGGCGGGCAGCCGATCGAGCTGGTCGAGCGGGGCGTACGGCCGGCCATGTCCGCCGGCGTCGAGCTGGCCGCGTACCGGGTCGTGCAGGAGACGCTGACCAACGCCGTGAAGTACGCCGCGGGCAGGCCGACCGTGGTGCGGGTCGAGAACGCCGTGGACCGGATCGACATCGAGGTGACCACCGCGGGCCCGTCCTCTCCCGTACGGGGCGAGGGCGGCGGGCGCGGGCTGAACGGGCTGCGTGAGCGGGTGGGCGTGCTCGGCGGCGACCTGGACGCCGGCGCCGGGCCCGACGGGGGTTTCCGTGTGCGTGCCCGCATCCCGACCGGAGGTGCCGTGTGACCCCGCCGATCCGGGTGCTCGTCTGTGAGGACCAGGAGCTGGTCCGCGTCGGCTACGTCACCATCTTCGGCGCGCAGCCGGACATGGAGGTCGTCGGCGAGGCCGCCGACGGGCTCGCCGCGATCGAGGCCGCCGAGCGCCTGCGCCCGGACGTCATCGTGATGGACATCCAGATGCCGCTGCTCGACGGCATCGAGGCCACCCGGCGGCTGGCCGGGCCGGGCTCCGCCGGCCAGGTGAGGATCCTCGTGGTCACGACGTTCAACGTCGACGAGTACGTCTATGAGGCGCTGCGCGCCGGAGCCAGCGGCTTCCTGCTGAAGGACGCGCCTCCGGCCGAGCTCGTGAACGGGGTGCGCACCGTCGCGCGCGGTGAGTCCCTGCTGTCGCCCGCGGTCACCCGTACGCTGATCGGGCGGTACGCCGGCCGGATACGCCCGGCCGCCGCCCCCGGCCAGGACCGCCTGAAGGTGCTCACGCCGCGCGAGCACGAGGTGCTGAAACTGATCGCGGCGGGCCTGTCGAACGCCGAGATCGCCGCCGAACTCGTCATCAGCCCGGAGACGGTGAAGACCTACGTGTCCCGCATCCTCACCAAGCTGGACCTGCGCGACCGGGTCCAGGCCGTCGTGCTCGCCTACCGTACGGGCCTCGTCGGCACGCCGTGACGCCGGGCGGCGCGGGCCGCCCGGCATCCGGGAGTCAGCGGGCGTCGCCCCGGCTGTGGATCCGGCCACGCTTCGCGGCGAGCCGCAGGAACAGCACCGCCGGGACACCGCACACCAGGATGGCGACGACGCCGGCCTCCGGACCGAACTCCCCGCCGGTCAGCGCCGCCGGCCCGCTCACCGTGGCCCGCAGCAGGCTCGCCGGACCGTGCGCCGAGCCCGACACGGTCGTCCCGAAGATCCCGCCTTCGGCGAAGTTCCACCCCAGGTGCAGCCCGATCGGCAGCCACAGCGACCGGGTCGCCGCGTACACCGCGCCGAACAGCAGACCCGCCTCGACCGCGATGGACACCGCGCCCCAGACGGTGGCGTGCGGGTTGACCAGATGCAGGACTCCGAACAGCACACCCGACACGACCAGCGCCCCCCACGTCCCGGCGATCTCCTCGACGATCCGGAACAGCGCCCCGCGGAAGACGAGTTCCTCCGCCACCGCCACGCACGACATCAGGCCCAGCGCGGCGACCGCGCCGCCGAAGGATCCCCACCCGCGAAGGTGGTAGCCACCGAACATCGCGATGACCGCGAGCGTCACGGCGAACAGACCCAGCCCGAACAGCACGCCCCGGCGCAGCCCGCCCCATGCGTCGGACGGCGACAGCTCCGCCGGGCTGCGGCCTTCCAGCCACCGCACCAACCCGACGTAACACCCCAGTGCCAGAGCCCCCGTGACGAGGCCGACCAGCAGGCCGGTCACCGCGTTGCCGTCGGCCGCACCGTTGACCACAGCGGCGACCGCGTCGACGCCCATCAGCACCACGAACATGACCGGCAACCGCACCCAGGCGGACCTCGGCCGCCTGGCCTCCTCCACCGGCCGTACGGTCTCCTCGCCGCGTACCGACATGACGTCCTCCTCTTGAGTCCCAATGCTCTGGTCAGGAGAAACGTACGAGCGGGAGGGGTCTTGGATCGTCACCGCGCGGTGGACACTTACCGGCGCGTGCCGTCCCCCGTGCGAGCTACCCGGCGGCGCGGCACCGGCACCCGGTCGAGGTCATGGGCGAGCGTGATGTCGCCGTCGAAGTGCGCGGCGGCCTGCTCGGCGAACCTCGGCTCGTCGCCGGAGTCGTACCGTTCGGACAGGTGGGTGAGCACGAGCGCGCGTACGCCGGCCAGCGCGGCGATCCGGCCCGCCTCCCCGGCGGTGAGGTGCCCGTACTCCCGCGCCAGGGCGGCGTCCTCGTCGAGGTAGGTCGACTCGATGACCAGCAGGTCGGCGTCCTGGGCCAGGTCGACGGCGGCGTCACAGACCCGGGTGTCCATGACGAACGCGACCTTCTGCCCGCGCCGGGGAACAGCGCACTCGGCGAGCGTGACGGTACGGCCGTCCTCGGTGACGACCTGGCCCTCCTGCTGCAACCGGCCGATGAGCGGGCCGCGTACGCCGAGGGCGGCGAGCCGGTCGGGGAGCATCGTGACGCCGTCCGGCTCGGTCAGCCGATACCCGTACGCCTCGGCGCTGTGCTCCAGGCGGCGGGCGGTCAGCGCGAAGGGCGCGTCACCGGTGTCGAGAACGGTCTCGGTGCCGGAGAGCCGCTGTTCGCGCACGTCGAGCAGGTCGAGGAAGATCGTGGCGTGCCGGAGCCGCTGCCAGTACTCGGCGCCGGAGGCCGGGTACACGGCGTGGACGGGCCGCTCGACGCCGTCCCGCGACAGGCGCTGCAGGACGCCCGGGACGCCGAGGCAGTGGTCGCCGTGAAAGTGCGTCACACAGATCCACGTGATCTCGTGCGAACGCGCGCCGGCGTGGCTCATCTGCCGCTGAGTGCCCTCGCCGGGGTCGAACAGCACACCATGGCCGTCCCAGCGCAGCAGGTAGCCGTTGTGGTTGCGCACCCGCGTGGGCACCGCGCTGGAGGAACCGAGGACGAGAAGCTCACGAACCGACATGCCTCAATGATCGCGGCTCCGCGGGACCGGTCCCCACGGCGATGCCGGATGATCTCAGCGACCCGTTCGATCTCGGTGAGGACACGTGGAGCTCGTCGTTCTGGTCGTCGTGATCGGGGTGGTGGCGGTCGCCCCGATCGTGAACCCTCCGGCACCGGCGTGACCGCGCGGACCGGTACCGAGATGACGGAGGTCGGGGAGACCGAACGGCTCCTGGAACAGACCCTCACCTGCCTGTCCGGCTCGGTCCGGATCGACGAGAGGCGGGGACGGGAACTGTACGACGCACTGCGAGAGTGCTCGCCGCGCGTCTACAACCCGGCGATCGTCCGCGTGTTCCTGCGGCGCAGTGGGGGCAGTTCTAGCTAATTCAGATTAGCTAAGCTAGATTAGATATATGGAGAACGACGAGGTCCTCACGAGGGAGCTGCGGCTGGCGGTCGGGCGGCTGTCACGGGCGATGAGGCGGGTGTTCACCGACGCGGACGAGGGCCTGGCCTTCCTCGAACTCGGCGTCCTCGACCACCTCGACCGGCGCGGGCCGGCCTCCCCCGGGACGCTGTCCGGCGGCGAGGGCGTCACCAGCCCGGCCATCGCGGCGACGCTGCGGCGCCTGCAGACGCTCGGCCTCATCGAGCGGTCGAAGGACCCGGAGGACGGCCGCCGCGTCGTCGTCGCCATCACCGAGGACGGGCGGCGGTCGCTGGCGCACCGCGACACGGCCGTCCTGGGTCACCTGCACCGGATCCTCCTCGACCATTTCACCGACGCCGAGCGCGCGGACCTGCGCACGGCGGTTCCCCTCCTTGAGAAGGTGGCCGGAAACCTATGATCACTCCTGGCTGGAAGACGCTCGACCCCGACCTCGACGCGTTCATGACCGAGTTCGAACGCCGCGGCGACGACCCGGGCTCCGACGACGGCGGGCTGTTCGCCGACCGGTTCCTCGTCACCGACCCCGGGCAGAGCATGGTCCTGCCGCGTGAGGCGCTGCTGGCCTCGCTCCCGTACCGCCGGCGGATGTTCGAGGAGGCCGGCGTCGGCAGTGCCCGCCTCGTCTCGGCGGCGCAGCTCGACCTCGACCCGTGGCACGTCCTCGTCAGGTCCGACTGGGACGCCGGGCGCGGCGACGAGCCGGCCGTACGGCTGGAGTCGACGTTCCTGATCCGCCGGGACGGGCCGCGGATCCTCGCGTACCTCAACCACAAGGACATCGCGGCGGTTCTCGCCGCTCTGTGACCTCAGCGGCGGCGGTCGACGTACGCCTCCTCGCCGCGTGTCAGCGGGGAGGCGATCGCGCACGACAGGTCGTACGGGGTCACGGGGCGCAGGCATCCCGACCGGATCCGCGCGAGCACCGCGCGGGTCTCGCGCAGGGCGACCTCCGGGTCCGCCTCCGGGTCGTGGACGGTGACGAGGTAGTTCGGGCCGATGAACTGGTCGAGCTCGACGTGGTGCACCTGACCGTCGTCCCCGCGTTCCGGGGTGTGCAGGACGATGAACACGTGATCGGCGTACGAGCGCATCTTCGGCACGTGGTTGCGCTCGACGCAGTCCTGCACCGCCATCGGGTGGAAGCCGAACACCTCCGACAGCACGCGTACGGCCTCGGCGTCGCAGCGGGGAACGTCCACCCAGACCAGGGCGTTCTTACGAGCGAGCAGTGCCGGCAACTCGCCGACGGGCCGCTCTTCGGCGCCGTCGCGGGTGACCAGAAGAACATCCATCCGGCCCACCTCCCACGCCGCCACGACGGGCCCCTCGCCCGCCTCCAGGCGAATATGGCGCGATCTCGGCGGGAGTGGTCCGCTCCGCGAAGATTCTTAACGCGTTCTTAGCTCTGGGGCCCGAGTCGCGCCGGCCCCCCGCCCGCAGACGAGCGGAACGGCCGGGGACGTACGGAGTGGCGCGGGGCGGGCCGCGGCCCTCGCGAGCAGGTGCTCGACGACGAGGTCCTCCAGGACGTCCGCCGTCAGGGCGATGTTCAGATGGTCGGCGCAGGCGACGGCGAGGGTGATCTGGCGCGCGATCTCCTCCGTACGGCCGGGGAACCGCTCGCACAGCCGTGTCCGCAGAGCCTCGACAGGGTCGGCATTCCACTCGCGGGATCTTCAATTCGGACCACCCTTCGGCCAGGTCACGCCAGGGTTTCACTCCTGACGTACGGCCTGTGTGTCGCCCAGGAAAACCCGATGTTAATGACAGGCATCCGACATTGACATAGTGACCACTATCCGAATAGCGTTCGCTATATGAACGATGGGACACGGCGGCTGACGCGAGCCGAGGCGAAGGAGCGCACGCGGGCGGCGCTGTTGGAGGCCGCGGGGCGTACGTTCGCGCGCAAGGGCTTCGCCGGCGCGTCGGTGGAGGAGATCGCCGAGGCCGCGGGGTTCTCGATCGGGGCGATCTACTCCAACTTCGGCGGCAAGGAGCAGATGTTCGTCGAGCTGCTCTCCGCGCGTTCGAGCGACCTGGTCGACGAGGCGGGCCGCATCCTGGCCGACGACGAGGACCCGGTGCTCGCGCTCGGGCGGATGCTCGTGACCGTCGCCGACAAGGACGCCGACCTCGCGCTGCTCCAGGCCGAGTTCTGGCTGTACGCGGTGCGCAACCCCGAGGCGATGGAGACACTCGCCGCCCGGATGCGCGAGCCGCACGACGCGCTCGAACGCCTCATGGGCTCCGTACTCGACCACCTCGGCCGCCGCGACATCGTCTCCGCCGGCTCGGTGGCGACCGTCACGCTCGCGCTGTTCCAGGGCCTCGTACGCCAGCGGCGCCTCGATCCGTCCAGCGTGCCCGACGAGCTCCTCGGCCAGGCCCTGCGCTGGCTCTTCGCGGGCATCGCCGCCAACCCCGAGGGAAAGGCCCTGCGATGAACGCGTTCCGTACCCTGCTCGACCCTTCACACCGCGCCGACCCGTACCCCGCCTACCGCGCGTGGCGTACGGAGACACCGATCGCCTGGGCGGACGAGCGGCTGGCCGTGCTGACACGCCACGCGGACTGTTCGGCGGTGCTGCGCGACCCGAGGTTCGGGCACGCGGAGCCGGGCGACGCGTCCGGCATCCCGCCGCGGGCGGGCGACGACGCGCTGACCGACGAGAACGGCAAGCCGGTCCGCGCGTTCCTCCGACTGAACCCGCCGGACCACACGCGGCTGCGCGGGCTCGTCTCCAAGGCGTTCACCCGGCCCATGGTCGAACGCCTCGCGCCACGGATCGAGGAGATCACCGCCGGGCTGCTCGACGACGCGCGTACGGCCGGCGGCCCGGTCGACCTGATCGAGGCGCTCGCCATGCCGCTGCCGGTCGCCGTGATCAGCGAACTGTTCGGCATCCCGCAGACGGACCGCGGGCGGATGGTCGGCTGGTCGAACGCCGTCGCGCGCGGCCTCGACCCGGCGTTCCTGCTGCCACCCGAGGTCCAGGAGCAGGTGACACGGGCGCGGGCGGAGTTCGCCGCGTACCTGCGCGGCCTGGTCGCCGTACGGCGGCACGAGCCCGGCGACGACCTGCTGTCGGCACTCGTCGGCGTACACGACGGCGGCGAGACGCTGACCGAGAACGAACTCCTCGCCACCTGCGTCCTGCTGCTCATCGCCGGACACGAGACGACCATCAACCTGATCGGCAACGGCACACTCGCCCTGCTGCGCGCCCCCGGCGAACTGGACCGCCTGCGCGCCTCACCGGAGCTGGTCTCGCGCGCCGTGGAGGAGATGCTGAGATACGACTCACCGATCCAGCTCACGGCCCGCACCGCACTGCGCGACGCCGAGGTCGCGGGAGTCGAGATGCCACGAGGCACCTCCGCCCTGCTGCTCATCGGCGCCGCGAACCGCGACCCGTCGGCACACGAGAACCCCGAACACTTCGACATCGGCCGCGACCCCACCCGCCACCTGGCGTTCGGCCAGGGCGTGCACTTCTGCCTGGGCGCACCACTGGCCAGACTGGAAGCACAGATCGTCTTCCGCGCCCTGACCGCGCCGGGCACGACACTCGACCTCGCGGGCGAGCCGCGCTGGAAGGACAACGCCCTGCTGCGCGGCCTGAGCCACCTGCCCGTGACCCTCGGATAGAGGACCGTCATGTACGCGCGGAAAGTCCGCACACCCGACCTCCACCGGGCATCGGCGTAACACGGTCTTTACATGCCGGTAGCGGGAGAGGCCCTCGGTTTTCCTAGCCTCACGTCGCATGGGATCAGCGTCCCCTCTCCCCTTCGGCCAGCGCGGGGCACTCCACCCGATCGGGCATATGACCGCCCAGGCCGGGCGCGCGATGCCCGGGCGGGTCATCCGCGACCGTCCCTGGGACGATCCGCTTCTCGATCAGGCCGTCGACGCCGTCACGGAGCACTACTTCCGGGCGGGCGTCAGCTGTATCGCGCAGTCCCGTCGTGATCCTGAGCTGCGGTCGCTGCGGGTCGAGGCGCTGGCGCGGGCCGCTCGGGGGTGGAGTCATGGGATTGAGGCCGTGCTCGCCGACGATCCTGGCAATCCTGACCTTCTGCTCTGGCTTGGGCGTACGCGGGTCGAGGAGGCTTGGCGGATACGGCCCAAGGCTCGGGGGCGGGCCGTGCAGGCGGCCGAGTACCAGGCTTTCACCGACATGGCTCGGTCCGCTCGGGCGCCTCTCATGGCGGCGGCCGAGCGGTTGCCGGATGATCCGGTGCCCTGGGAGGCGATGATGTGGGCCGGGCTGGCGCTGGATCTGGAGGCCGGGCGGCGGGACGACATCTGGCGGCGTGTGACGGAGCGCTGCCCGACGCTGTACGGGGCGAACGTCGCGCGGGTGATCACTCTGTCGCCGCAGTGGGGTGGTGACACGGAGGAGATGTTCGACTTCGCGCGGGTCGCGAGGAGTACCGCCGCACGTGAGGACCCGCGGGCCGCGCTGATCCCGCTGGCGTTCTTCGAGCATTTCGTGCAGGAACGCTCCGGGATACTGCGCGGCAGTTCCTCCTGGTTCTCCGGTGACGAGGTACGCGAGGTCGAGACCGCCGCGCGCGGCTGGTTCTCCGGTGAGCCCGGCGCCCGTGCCCATCCTCGTACGATCGAGGCTCACAACCTGTTCGGCGCCGCCTTCCACATCGGTCACGCGCGGCGCCCGGCGCGCCGGCATCTCGCGCGCACCGACGGCCGGCCGAGCCGGCTGCCGTGGACCTACCTCGGCGGCGACGCGACCGCGCAGTACGTCAAGGCCTGCCGCCACCTCAAGATCATCTAAGGCCGGATGTCGGAGGAGTACGCGGTCTCGCCGTGCAGCGTCAGGTCGAGGCCGGCGGTCTCGCTCCTGGCGGTGACCCGGTTGCGGTGTCCCGACAGGCGCCCGAGGATCGCCCCGATCACGTACGTGACCGTGAAGGAGTAGGCGACCACCGCGCCGACGACCATCGCCTGCAGGACCAACTGCCGGGTCCCTCCCCCGTACAGCAGGCCGTCGTGGCCGTTCGGGTTGACGGCGCGGGTGGCGAACAGCCCGGCCGCCAGCGAGCCGATGATCCCGCCGACCAGGTGCAGGCCCGCCACGTCGAGCGAGTCGTCGATGTGGAACAGGTTCTTCAGCGGCAGAGCGAGCACGCAGCCGAGCCCGGCCAGGAAGCCGACCGCGATGGAGCCGCGCGGATCCACGAAGCCCGCGCAGGGCGTGATCGCCACCAGCCCGGCCACCGCTCCGGAGGCGGCGCCCAGTGTGGTGGCGCGCCCGTACCGGACGCGCTCGACCGCGATCCAGGTGAGCATGGCCACGGCGGTCGCGGTGTTGGTGTTGACGAAGGCGTACGCGGCCAGGTCGTCGGCCTTCAGCGCCGAGCCCGCGTTGAACCCGAACCAGCCGAACCAGAGCAGTGCCGCCCCGAGCAGCGTGAACGGCACGTTGTTCGGGCGCATCTGCTCCCTGGGCCAGCCGACCCTGCGGCCGAGCACGACCGCCATCGCCAGGCCCGCCGCGCCCGCGTTGCAGTGCACGACCGTGCCGCCCGCGAAGTCGAGCGCCCCGGCGCGCGCCGCCCAGCCGACCGGTGAGAACACCCAGTGCGCGACGGGCGCGTACACGAGCACCGACCACAGCACCATGAAGGGCACGAACGAGCCGAACCGCCAGCGTTCGGCGGTCGAGCCGGTGATGAGCGCCGGCGTGATCACCGCGAACATCATCTGGAACGCCGCGTAGACCATCGGCGGGATCACCAGCGCCGAGGCCCCGGTGAAGCCCGGCACGACCTCGTCCATGTGCGTGAGGCCGGCGAAATGGAGGCCTCCGATGAACGCGTTCCCCTGTCCGAAGGCCAGGGAGTACGACCCGGCCACCCACGTCACACCGACGAGCGCCATCACGACGTAGCTCTGCATCATCGTGCTGAGGACGTTCTTCGCGCGGACCATGCCGCCGTACAGGAAGGCGACGCCCGGCGTCATGATCAGCACGAGCGCGGAGCTGGTCAGCACCCATGCCGTCGCACCGGAGTCGACCTTGGCGAAATCGAACTGCACGGCTTCCTCCGCTGTCCGTCGGTGACCGCGGAATGCTCGCACGGGCGTCCCGATGGCCCGGATACACGCTCGTTAACATCGTGTTTCCGTACGCGCACCGGCGCCGTCACGCGTCACGCAGCCGGAGCGACAGCCCGCCGGCGAGGAGAGCGGCGGCGGCCCACGCGGCGAGGACGCCGAGGCCCTCCCATGGGCTCAGGGGCAGGCGGCGCAGGTGGGTGGTGGCTTGGATGGCGAGCCCCGCGTTCATCGGCGAGATCTGCCACAGGCGCCGCTGCCAGTGCTCGTCGGCGATCACCTGGGCGATGACCGGGAAGACGAGCAGCAGGCCGAGCACGGTCCCGATCGCCGCCGCGGAGTCGCGTACGGCCGCGGCGACGCCGAGGCCGAGCAGGGCGATGAGCACGAGGTAGAGGACCGAGCCGCCGGCCGCCCTCAGCGCCGGCCCGCCGGCCGGGGAAAGCGGCGGGTACCCGTGCGCGGCGGTGAAGCCGTTGCCGGGCAGAATGAGCCGCGCGGCCAGTACGGACGCGAGCACCGCGACGGTCCCCGCGGCGACCGTCAGGCCGGTGATCACGGCCGCCTTGGCGGCGAGGACGGCGTTCCGCCGCGGCATCGCGGTGAGCGTGACACGGATCATGCCGGTGGCGTACTCGCCGCCCATCGCCGCGACGGCCAGCATGGCGACGGCCGCCTGGCCGAGCCGTACGCCGGTGAGGCTGAGCTGCGGGACGTCGTAGTCGCAGCTCCCCGGCCGGCAGGTCACGGCGGCGGCGCTCCCGGCGCTCGTCGCCACGGTCAGCGCGACGATCGCGAACACCAGCCAGAACGTGCCCGGCTCGGTGCGCACCTTCGTCCATTCGGCGTGCAGGTGCCGTCTCACGCGTCCCTCCGGCGCAGCCGTACGGCGGCGAGGCCGAGGGCCAGCGCGGCCCACCCGCAGAACACCGCGAAGCCGGCCCATGGCGCGAGCGGGTAGTAGCCGGACTGCGGCGAGTAGTCCGCGATGACCTGCGAGTACTTCGGGATGCTCTGCTGGATCGCGAACCCCGCGGCCGGGGTGAGCCGCAGCAGCCACCCGGCCACGGCCGAGGGCAGTACGGACGTGGTCGCCAGCAGGTGCGGCAGGACGAGCAGCACGACCGCGGCGGCCACCGCGGCGACGCCACGCCGGAACAGCGCGCCGAGGCCGAGGGCGAAGACGGCGGTGACGGCGAACAGGGCCGCGGCGCCGACGGCGACGCGCAGCCCGGTGAGCGTGCTCACCGGCAGGATGAAGTTGCCGTTCGCGTGCAGGATCGGCACTCCGGCGAGCATCGCGGCGCCGGCGGCGGCCAGCCCGGCGGCGAAAGTGACCGCACCGATCACGGCGGCCTTCGCCCACAGGACACGGGCGCGCCTCGGGACGGCGATGAGGGTGGTGCGGATCAGGCCGCGCCGGTACTCCGCGGTGATGAACAGCACCGCCACGACGATCACCACGATCAGCCCGGTGAACGTCCCGGTGAGGGTGTTCTCCAGGTGCAGGCCGCCTTCGGACCCGAGGGGCGCGATGTCGCCGCTGCCGGTCACGGTGAAGGTGCCGCCCGCCTCGACGGCCCCGGCGGCGCGGTGGTAGCGCTCCCAGTCGGTCTGTTCGAGGCCGGGGTGTCCCACGGTGTCGCTCTTCCACGCGCCGCCGGACGTCGCGCCTCCCAGGCCGACGTGGTCGAAGACGGCGCTGGCCTGGGTGAACCGCACCTGCGCGATGCTCCCGCCGAGCCCTCCCTTCTCCAGCGTCAGGTCGCCCGGGGAGGTGGTGAACAGGCCGACGCTGACCGTGGCCGGCAGCCCGGCCAGGTGAGCCGTGCCGATCTGCTCCCAGTGCGTGCCGTCGGCCGACTCGTAGCCGGTGAGCGTGTCACCGGCGCGGGCCAGCCGCAGCCAGCGCGCGGAGATCGGGCGTCCCGCCGTGTCGTGGGTGAAACCGTGCTGCATGCGCACCCCGTGGGCGCCGGTGAGCATCACCGCCGCGTACGCCGCCCCCGGCCGGGTGCCGTCCTTGATGATGAGCCCGGCCTTCGCCCACGGCACGACGCCGCGGACGATCTGGTCGTGGTTCGGCGGCGGGTAGGTGATGATGCCGGTCAGCGAGGCCACGCGTGCCGTGACGCTGCCGTCCCCGGCGAGCGGCCGGTGCATGAAGGTGAACTTGTCGTCCACCGCCTCGCCGCCCGGCCCCACCGGGACGGCGGGGCAGGCGACCTCGCGAGGGCCGTTACTGCACGACATGTGGCTGCCCATCGCGGCCAGTACGCCGAGCAGCACGGTGACCAGCACCGCGGCCACGGTGGCGATCACCCAGCCGCGTACGGTCCTGAACTTGGTCCACTCGGCGTGGATGGTCGTCATCACGCCTCCCCCCGACCGGCACGGAACTCGACCGCGTCACGTGTGAGCTCCAGGTACGCCTCTTCCAGCGACGCGCGGTGCGCCGCGACCTCCGAGAACGGCACCGAGCGCGCGCCGAGGAGCGCCACGACCCGTTCCGCCGCCAGCCCGGAGACCGTCAGCGCGTCCCCGCCGTCCGTGACGGTGGCGCCCGCGTGCTCCAGCACCCGCGCCGCCTCCGCACGCGCCGTGGTGCGCAGCGTCACCCGCCCGCCGGCCACGGCGGCCATCAGCTCCGCCACACCCGCGTCCGCGATGACCTTGCCGCGCCCGATCACGACGAGGTGGTCGGCGGTGTCCTCCAGCTCGCTCATCAGGTGGCTGGAGACCAGTACGGCGCGCCCCTCGGCCGCCAGCGACCGCAGGAACCGGCGGGCCCACGCGATGCCCTCGGGGTCCAGGCCGTTGAACGGCTCGTCCAGCATCAGCACCGGCGGGTCGCCGAGCATCGCCGCCGCGATCCCCAGGCGCTGCCGCATGCCCAGGGAGTAGCCGCCGGCCCTCCGCCGCGCGGCCGGGCCCAGCCCGGTCAGCCGCACCACCTCGTCGACGCGCGCGGCGCCCAGTCCCTGGGAGTGGGCCAGCCACAACAGGTGGTTGCGGCCCGTACGGCTCGGCTGCAGCGCGGCGGCGTCCAGCAGCGCGCCGACGCGGCTCAGCGGCTCGGGCAGGCTCCCGTACGGCCGCCCGCCGACCAGCGCGCCGCCCTCGTCGACGGAGTCCAGGCCGAGGATCACGCGCATGGTGGTGGACTTTCCGGCGCCGTTCGGGCCGACGAACCCCGTCACCTGCCCGGGCTCCACGGTGAACGACATACCGTCCAGTGCGATCGTCGGCCCGTAGCGCTTGCGCAGGCCGGAGACTTCGATGTTCATGCCCCGAACCTGGCCTGATGCCCATAACGCGGGCCGAACGGGCGCCGTCATACCGTTGTTAGGCCGGACCGGGCATGCTGAGGACCGGATCCGCGCCGCCCGGCGCGGGGCGGGGGGAGGACCGATGAGCCGCCGTTTCAGCCTGCCGCGCCGTACGATCCGGCTGCGCTTCACCGTGCTGTACGGCGTCCTGTTCCTGCTGTCCGGCGCCGCGGTGCTGGCCATCGCCAACGTCGTGACGCTCGGGTCGACCCGGGTCAGCCGGTCCGCGCCGTACCCGGACCAGCCGCCCCGGCGGTCCTCGCTCGCCGACGCCGAGGCCCACATCCACCAGTTGCAGGCGCAGCTCGCCGAGCAGCACTCGGGTCAGTCGCGGCAGCTCCTGGTCGGGTCGGTGATCGCGCTCGCCGTCATGGCGGTGCTGTCGGTCGTGCTGGGCCGCCTCGTCGCGGGCCGGGTGCTGCGCCCGCTGCGGACCATGACGGCGGCCACCCGGCGGATCTCGGCGGACAACCTGCACGAGCGGCTGGCCGTGCCGGGTCCCGCCGATGAGGTGAAGGACCTCGCCGACACCATCGACGAGCTGCTGGAACGCCTGGAGGGCGCCTTCAGCGCCCAGCGCCGGTTCGTCGCCAACGCCTCCCACGAGCTGCGGACGCCGCTGGCCACCATGCGGGCCTCGGTGGACGTCGCGATGGCCAAGCCGGAGCCCGTCCCGGCGCAGACGACCGCCCTCGCCGGCCGGGTCCGCACCGAGCTCGACCAGGTCGACCGGCTGCTGGAGGGCTTTCTCCTCCTCGCGCGCGCACAGCACGGCGACCTTCCCGACCGTACGACGCTCTCGCTCGGCCACGTCGTGTCCGCAGCCCTGGACGACCGCGCCGACGGCATCGCCGCCAAGAACCTGACCGTGCACGACGCCATCGGCGACGCCCCGGTGCGCGGCAGCCGTACGCTCCTGCGGCGCATGGTCGACAACGTGGTCGACAACGCGATCGGGCACAACGACGACGGCGGCTGGATCCGCGTCGCCACCTACGCGGACGGCCCGACGGCGTACGTGGTCGTGGAGACCGGCGGTCAGGTCCTCGACGGGCGGCAGGTCGCACGGCTGGCCCAGCCGTTCCGCCGGCTCGGCGCCGACCGTACCGGCACGGGCGACGGCGCCGGGCTCGGCCTCTCGATCGTCGCGGCCATCGCCACGGCGCACGGCGGCGCCCTGGACCTGGACGCGCGCCCCGAAGGCGGCCTGCGGGTCGGCATCTCCCTGCCGCTGGTCGTGCCGTCGTGAGGGTCCTCGTCGTGGAGGACGCGCGGGCCCTCGCCGAGGTCCTGGTCGAGGGCCTGCGCGACCAGGGCATGGCCGTGGACGCCGCCCACGACGGGCTGGAGGCCGCGGCGAAGCTCGACCTCAACGCCTACGACGTGGTCGTCCTCGACCGTGACCTGCCGGGGATCCACGGCGACACCCTCTGCCAGATGATCACCGAGCACGACGACCGGGTGATGGTCCTGATGCTGACCGCGGCGGGTTCGCCCGGCGACCGGGTCAGCGGGCTGAGCCTGGGGGCCGACGACTACCTCGCCAAGCCGTTCCACTTTCCCGAGCTCGTCCTGCGCGTCCGCTCGCTGGCGCGCCGGCGGCCGTCCGCGCGGGCCCGTACCCTGCGCGCGGCGGGGATCGAGCTGGACCCGCTGAGCCGTACGGTCACGCGCGACGGGCACCGGCTCGACCTGTCGGTCAAGGAGTTCGGGGTCCTCGAAGCGCTCCTGCGGGCCGGCCCGGCCTTCCTCAGCACCGAGGACCTGCTCGAACAGGTGTGGGACGAGCACGCCGACCCGTTCACCAACACGGTGACGGTGACGATCGGGCGGCTCCGCCGCAAGCTCGGCGCCCCCGGGGTCATCACCACCAAGCCGGGCGTGGGATACCGCCTCGTCACCGAACAATGAGATGTCGTTGACAAAATAATTTGTCAAGCCATAGCCTGCGGACATGCAGGACATCGCAGTGATCGAGGACCCGGCCGCCGCCGAGGTCTCGCTGGACCCCATCCGGGCCCGGCTGCTCGCCGAGCTGAGCGAGCCCGGCTCGGCGACCATGCTGGCCGCCAAGGTCGGCCTCCCCCGGCAGAAGGTCAACTACCACCTGAAGACGCTCGAGGCGCACGGGCTCGTCGAGATGATCGAGGAGCGGCGCAAGGGCAACGTCAACGAGCGCATCATGCGCGCGACCGCGGCCTCGTACGTGATCTCCCCGACCGCGCTGGCGTCGGTCGAGCCCGACCCGGCCCGCTCCCCCGACCAGCTCTCGGCGAGCTGGCTGCTGGCCGTCGCGGCCCGGCTGGTCCGCGACGTCGGGACGCTCATCACCGGCGCCGCCAAGGCGCGCAAGCGCGTCGCGACGTTCGCGATCGACGGCGAGGTGCGCTTCGCCTCGGCCGCCGACCGCGCGGCGTTCGCCGACGAGCTCGCCGGGGCCGTCACGGCCCTGGTGTCGAAGTACCACGACGAGTCCGCCGAGAAGGGCCGCGACCACCGCATCGTCGTCGCCCTCCACCCGAGCGCGAAAGAGGAGAAGCGATGACGCACCCGTTCGAGCTCGAGCCAGGAGTTCCCGCTCGACGCCACGCCCGAGCAGGTCTGGGACGCGATCGCGACCGGGCCCGGCATCGACTCCTGGTTCATGGGACGCAGCGAGATCGGCACGGCCGAAGGCGGTCCGGCCGACCTCACGATGATGGGCCACACCGAGCACGGCACCATCACCGCGTACGAGCCCGGCAGCCGCCTCGCGACCCGCGGCGCGGAGACTCCCGACGGCGGGTTCATGGCGTTCGAGTACCTCATCGAGGGACGCGACGGCGGAACGGCCGTGCTGCGGATCGTGCAGAGCGGCGTGCTCGGCGACGACTGGGAGACCGAGTTCGAGGCGATGAAGGCCGGCTGGCCGATCTACCTGGTGACCCTCCAGGAGTACCTCACCCACTTCATCGGCCGCACCCCGTCGGTCACGACGGTCGTACGGCCCGGAGCGGGCGGCCCGGACGCCGTCTGGAAGATCGTCACCGAGTCGCTCGGCGCCGGCACGGACCTCGCCGAGGGCGACGCCGTCCGGCTCCCCGACGGCTCCGCCGGCGTCGTCTTCTACGCGAACCTTCCCGTCAACCTGGGCGTACGCACCGGCGACGGCCTCTACCGGTTCATCCACTCCGGCAGCGAACGCGGCGACGCGCTCGTCCTCGGCCACCAGAACTTCGCCGGCCGCGACGAGCAGGCCGCCTGGGACGCCTGGACCAGCGAGCGATTCGCCTGAGGAGTCAGTCCCATGGGTATCGTGATCATGGCGTTCATGAACTCGGCGGCGGGAAGTCGATGTTCCCCGACGACGGCGGGCTCCGCACGCTCCGGCTGGTCTCGACGGCCACCGGCCCGACCGGCGTGAACGTGTGCGTCTACCGGCGGGCCGCCGGAATCCAGGGGCGGCGGGGAACAAGCCAGAGGTGTCCGGTGTTCTCCTCATAGACACCAGATAGATACAACAGCGCGCCCGATCATGGGCGTCGCGACATCTCGGCCTTCCCCGGCGCGGCCCTGGAATCCCCCCTTCCCGGGTCGCGCGGATCCGTGCGGGACGCACACCCCCGTATCGCGTCCCGGCGCGGACCTTCGCCCGGCCCCTGCACCGACCGTGACAGGGGCCGGGCATCGGCTTCTCCGGCCACGGCGGTGCGCACGCGAACCACCCATCACGGAGAGCGAACACACCACAGCACCTCTACCAGCGCGGCGTTACACTGTGCTATGCGCGCACGCCTCCTGGCGATGCTGCAGAGCCGGACACGGCCTCCCTTCGCCCTGGGGATCCTCATAGCGGCGTTGTGCATCGCGCTCGAAACGCTCCTGGCCGACACCCTCCAGTCGGTCGCCCCCGTCCACGCCCTCGACGTGGTCTACCTCCTGGGCATCGTGGTGGTCGCGTCCGTGTGGGGTCTGTGGCTCGGCGTGGGCATGGCCATGGTCAGCACGTTCGCGTTCGACTACTTCCTCATCCCGCCCGCCTGGACCTTCAGCATCACCAAGACCGAGAACTGGACGGTCCTCGCGGTCTTCATCGCGATCGCCCTGCTGTCCAGCGCCGTCGCCAGGCTGGCGCTGTCGCTGGCCGTCGAGGCCGAGGAGCGTACGGACGCCGCGCTCGCCGCCGACCTGGCCCGCCTCCTGCTCGGCGCCCCGGACCTGAAGACGGCGATGCCGGCGGCCGGAGATCACCTGGCCGCGGCGCTCGATCTGCCGTCCGCGCGGATCGAGCTCGGCACCGTCGTCGAGGACGGTCCGCGGGTGGCGTTGCCGCTCCACCACGATGACGCGCCGCTGGGCACACTGCTGGTGCCGGCCGGTCTGCCGAGGCGGACGATGCGGGGCCTGCGGGAGCGCGTCGTGCCCTCGCTGGAGGTGCTGCTCCAGGCGGCGCGTGAACGCGAGCGCGTCGCCGACGCCCTGAAGTCCAGCCGCGACGAGCTGCGCCGGATCGCGGAGGAGCAGGCCGCGCTGCGGCGCCTGGCCACGCTCGTCGCGCACGCCGAACCGCCCGCGGAGATCTTCGCCGCGGTCGCGCGCGAGCTCGGGGAGATCGTCGGCGCCAAGCACACGACGGTGGTCCGGTACGAACCGGGCGACATGGCGACCTCGGTCGGCATCTGGAACCAGGGCGACCGCTCCGCCACCATGCCCCTCGGCTCGCGCTGGTCCGTCGAGGTCGGGAGCGTGTCGGATCTGGTGGCGCGCAGGAGCGCCCCCGCGCGGATCACGGGCTATCCCGGTGCGGGCCCGCTCATGACCGCGTTGCGCGAGATGGGGGTCATCTCCTCCGCCGGCTGCCCCATCGTCGTCGGCGGGCGCCTGTGGGGAGCGGTGATCGCCTCGTCGACACGCATCCCGCTGCCCGACGACACCGAGCAGCGCATGCAGGGCTTCGCGGAGCTGGTCGCGGCCGCGATCTCCAACGCCGAGAACCACGCCCAGCTGATCGCCTCCCGCGCCCGCGTCGTCGAGGCCGCCGACGCGACCCGCCGCCTCATCGAGCGCGACCTGCACGACGGCGCCCAGCAGCGCCTCGTCTCGCTGAAACTCGAACTCTGCGCGGCGGAGGCGTCCGTGCCGCCCGAACTGGAGGAGCTCAAGGGGCGCCTGTCCCGTACGACGGAGTCCCTGGAGGGCGCGGTCGAGAACCTGCGGGAGATCTCACGCGGCCTCCACCCGGCGATCCTGTCGAGGCGCGGCCTCGAACCCGCCCTGACCGCCCTCGCCCGCCGCTCCGCCATCCCGGTCGAGCTCGACATGTCCCTGCCCGGCAGCCTGCCGGAGCCGCTCGAGGTCAACACGTACTACATCGTCTCCGAGGCCCTGACGAACGCGGCCAAGCACTCCCACGCGTCCGTCATCCGCGTCAGCCTGATCGTGAAGGACGCGGTCATCCACCTGTCGATACGCGACGACGGCACGGGAGGGGCCGAGCCGGGCCGCGGGTCAGGGCTCATCAGCCTCAGCGACCGCGTCGAGACGCTCGGCGGCCGGCTGGAGATCGTGAGCCCGCCGGAGGGCGGGACCTCGCTCGTCGCCGAGATCCCCGTCCCCGGCTGACGGGCCCATGCGCGCACGCCGCAGCGGCCGCGAGGCCAGGCCGAGGAGCCCGGTGCCGCCGGCCGCCACGGCGCAGACCGTCATCGCGAGCGACGCGCCGGCGTGGCCCGCGAGGGTGCCCAGCAGGTTGTTCATCAGCAGCAGCGGAAGGCTCTGCACCAGCGTCAGCAACGCCTGCACGCGGGACAGGGAGTCCTCCGGGGCCGCGGTGAGGACCAGCGGTGCCACGTGCGAGGAGAAGAGGCCGTTGCCGAGCCCGGCCACGAGCGCCGCGGCGATCGCCACAACGGGGCCCGGAGCCGAGGCCACCCCCAGTACGCCGGCGCCCGCCACCACCAGGCCCGCCGCGGACAGCAGGCCCGGGCGCCGCCACGCGCCGCGGCGTACGACGACGACGGTGAGGGCGACCGTGCCGGCGCCCTGGGCGCCGAGCACCAGACCCGCCGTGCCCGACCCCCAGTGCCGCTCGCGCGCCAGGAGCGGGATCAGCAGGGACAGCACGGGCAGGAGGAAGGCCGCGGCCGAGCCGACCAGGGCCAGGCTCGGGCGGAGTACGGGGTCCCGCAGGGCGGCGCGTACCCCGTCGGCGGCGTCGCGCAGGAGGTTCTGCCCCGTCCTCGCCGCCGGCGCGCCGAACGCGGGCCGGATGACGACCAGGACGGCGAGGACGACCGCGAACGTCGCCGCGTCCACGGACGCCGCGCCCGCGAGCCCGGCGAACCCGACCAGGACGCCGCCCAGCGGGCCGCCTCCCATGGTGATCGCCTGCGCGCCCGCCTGGCGCAGGGCCATGGCGCGCGGTAGGTACGGCGCCGCCACCAGCCGCCGGGGCATCGAGCCCGACGCCGGCAGGTAGAAGGCGTTGACGGTGCCGATGACGAGCCCGGTCGCGACGAGGAGCCAGGTGGAGGCCCCGAGGCAGGCGGCCAGGACCGCCAGCGCGCACGTGGCCGCGAGCATCGCGGCGTCCCCGGCGATCATCACCGTACGCGCGCCGGCCCGGTCGCCGACCGCGCCGCCGACGAGGAGTAAGAGCACCCGTGGCGCGTTGACCGCCGTGAGGACGAGCCCGGCGACCGCGCCTCCGTGGGCCGTCGCCGACCAGCCCAGGGCGAAGTAGAGCATGGTGTCGCCGGCCAGCGACGCGAGGGTCCCCGAGAGCCAGAGCAGGTAGGGCCTGGGAAGGCCGGTGGCGGCGGTCGGCACGGCGGGGTCCTTCGGTCGGCGGGCGCTTCAGCCTGTCACCGGCCTCCGACAGTCCCCCGCGAGCGGCGCCGCCACGGCGGCCGACACCGCCACGAAGCCGTGAATCGTCTTTATCACTGGCATTCTCCTAAAATTGAAGCGCGGCCATAATCGACGGGCGACATCAATGGCGGAAAACGGTAAAGGGCGCGTAATTTCCCGTGGCCGGAGAAGTTATTTTGATCTCTCGGGATGGGGCCCGGTCCGCTGTCCACATCCGGTCGGACGCGCGACCTGAGGGTTCGCGAAAATGCTTATTGACACAGTGAAAACGCCTGGTCAAGATACACCCGATTGGCGAGATATCTCGCTGTTATATCCTCCGCCCCGCGCCGCTCACATCAGGCCAGGGCCCTCGAAAGGACCGACATGGGTTCATCCTCACGCGCCCGTAAGATCGGCGTCGTCGCGGCGTCGGCCGTCGCCGCCACGCTCGTCACCGCCGGAGGTTCCGCCCAGGCGGCCACGCACGGTTCGATCACCGCCACGAAGGCCCCCGGCGCGACGACCGCCGCCGTGCGGCCCGCCCCGCTGAACGGCGCGACCGGAGCGCAGGTGACGTTCACGCCGGAGCGCGAGCCCGGTCAGGTGGGCCCGCTGCCGTCGTACGGCTGCGTCGTCGCCCCGCCGCAGGTGATCACGAGCCAGTTCCACCAGAGCACGTGGAGCGCCGGCACGCAGTGCAACATCAGCCTGCGCCAGCAGGGCACCACGGTCCTGTTCGTGTGGGGCAGCAACCAGGCCACCGCGTTCGGCACCTCGTACGACAACGTCGCCACCCAGGAGATGTCGACCGGCGGCCCCTACTCCACCATCAACAACCAGTGGGCCGTGAACAACAACGTCCTGTTCTTCTCGCCCCCCGGGTACACGAGCACGCCGGGCGCCGGCTGCGCCTTCGCCGACCAGGCTCAGACGCAGATCAAGTGCACCGAGACGACCGGCCCGTTCAGCGGCTGACCATGACCTCGCCCGTCACCGGCTCTCCGGCGGCGGGCGACGTCACCTCCTTCGGCAGGTCGATGCGCACGTCGAGGTCGAGGCACTCGGACAGCAGGTGCTTCAGCTCGGCGCCGTCGATCAGCTGGAGCCGGTTGTTCGCCGTGGCGAACGCACGGCTCGCGGCGCCGAACCACGAGGTGGTGACCAGGAAGCCGCGCGTGGCGCGCTTCTCCTCCACGGCGCCGGCCAGCGCGCGTACGGTCTCCGCCGGCACGGCATGCCCGTAGCGCCTGGCCTGGATGACGTACTCCGCGCGGTGGATCGCGTTGGTACGCACGTAGGCCATCGCGTCGAACCCGTGGTCGCGGGACGACTGGACGATCTCGACGTCCATCCCCATCGACGCGAAGAGCTCGCGGATCAGGCTCTCGAAGCGGTACCAGTCCATTCCCAGCAGGTCGGGCAGCGCGTCGCCGGTGAAGCGGTACTGCGCCGTGTCGAACTCCACCAGGGGCTCGACGGCCTCCAGGTCGTCCGGGTTCGGCGAGATGATCGCGCGCAGCCGTTTCAGGCAGGCGGCCGGGTCCAGGTGTTCCAGCACCAGGTCCTCGAAGTCGGCACGGCTGGCGCCGACGCTGAGCACGCAACGGCGTACGCGCCTGCCCGTGGCGGCCTCGCGCCCGTCGACGACACCATTGACGACGATGCTGGTCACGATCTTGCCGGCCCGCACGGCGAAGCACTCCCGCATGGTCCGCAGCACCATCTGTGAGATCACCGAACGGTAGAGCGCGCGCACGCCCTTGTCGCCGCGTGGAAGCTCGTCGACCTCACGGCGGATCTTGACGTACTCATGCCCCCGCATCCGCGGAATGACGTCGCGCGTCGGCAGGTCGCACTCGATGACGAGCTCACGCGGCTCCGGGCGGTACGCGACGCGGTACCCCTCGGGGAGGTCCTCCGGATAGACCGACTGGCCGAGGACCATGTGGAAGTACTCCTCCACCGCCTCCGGCACACGGGCGTGGAACTCACGCTCGAACGCGTCGACCGTCAGGGCCTCCTGCTCCAGCTCCGCGCACCGCGCGTCGTAGGCCTCGCGCGCCTCGTCCAGCTCGCGCAGGCGGCCCTGCTCGGCCTCCCGGTGCGCCCGCCGCGCCTCCTCGAACCGTTCCGTCGCGGCGGCGACCTCCCGGTCGTACCGGCTCCTGCCGCCGAGCATCCCGCCGAGCGCGCCGGGCGGCGCCGGCTCGTGGTCCTCCCACTGCGGCTCCGGGGCCGGCTCACCGGGCGGCCCGGGGTCGAACGGCACCAGTTCGCAGGCCTTGCGCAGGTCGGCGAAGGCGAGGTGCGGATCGGTGTGCAGGCTCGCGACCAGAAGCGTCTCGAGTGCGGCGACCCGGTACTCGACCTCTTTCGTCCGCAGGGCCGCCTCCTGCTCACCGGCCCCGTGCCCGAGATCCTCCTGTCTGCGGCGTTCCTCCGCGTCCGCGCGAGCCGCGCGCTTCTGTGCCTGCAGCCGGGCCTGCTGTGCGCGGCGGATCAGCTGTTCGTGCTTCAGCCTGATCTGCCGCTCCCAGTTCCCCCGCTGCTCCCTGTCCCGCCGCAACTGCTCCCACACGGATGACCCTCGCCCCATGACCTATTGGTTCCCCTGATGGCACTCCGCGTTCACCTGTCGTCCAAGTCCGGCCATGGTGACAACCGATGCGGGCGGGCCCGGCGTCATACTCCGGCGTGAATCGCGACCAGGCCGCTCAGACCGTGGCGCACTCCATTGCCGGGTAGTCGGTGTAGCCGCGGTGGTCGCCGCCGTAGAACCGCTCCGTGACGGGGACGTTGAGCGGCGCGCCGGCGGCGAAGCGGGCCGGGAGGTCCGGGTTGGCGATGAAGAGGCGGCCGTAGGACATGACGTCGGCGAGGCCGGCCCGCAGGACGCGTTCGCCCGCCTCCCGCGTGGTGGGCTCCGGGCCGTTGAAGTTGGCGATCAGCGGGCCCGACCAGCGGGGACGCAGGTCGGCGAGGGCCGGGTAGGCGCCGCGTTCGATGACGTGCAGGTAGGCCAGGCCCAGCGGGTCGAGGGCATCGGTGAGCGCGCGGTACGTGCCCTGGGGGTCCTCCTCCGCGATCTCGTTCTCCGGGTTGTCGGGCGAGATCCGCAGGCCGACGCGCTCGGGGCCGACCGCGTCCGCGACCGCGCGGACGAGCTCCAGCGGGAACCTCAGGCGGCCGGCGCGCGATCCGCCGTACGCGTCGGTGCGCCGGTTGGTGTTCTCGGCCAGGAACTGCTGCACGAGGTAGCCGTTGGCGCCGTGGATCTCGACGCCGTCGAACCCGGCGCGTACGGCGTTGCGCGCGGCGGTGACGTGGTGGGCGATCGTCTCGCGGACCTCGGCGGTGGTGAGGGCGCGCGGGGGCACGGGGGCGACCGAGCCGTCCGGGGTGTGGATCCGCTCGTACTCGCCGGGTACGGCGGAGGGCGCGACGGGGGTGTCGCCGTCGAGGTTCGACGGGTGCGTCATCCGGCCGACGTGCCAGATCTGGGCGAAGATCCGGCCGCCTTCGGCGTGCACCGCGCCGGTGACCGTACGCCAGCCCGCGACCTGGTCCTCGGTGACCAGGCCGGGGATGCCGGGCCCGCCCTTGCCCATGCGGTCGGGCCAGACGCCCTCGCTGACGATCAGTCCGGCGCCGGCGCGCTGCCGGTAGTAGTCGGCGGCCAGCGGGGACGGCACGCCGCTGGGTTCGTCGGCGCGGCCCCTGGTCAGGGGTGCCATGGCCATGCGGTTGGCGAGGCTCAGCCGACGTGACTCGTACGGCTGGAGCAGCGGGCTGTCGGTCATTTCCAACTCCTTTGTATGTACATGCATAGAATGCAAACACATGTACTCTGGTGTCAAGAGACGATCCGGAGGAGGCGGCGATGGACGCGCGGCAATGGGACGAGATGGTCGTCCTGCACGCCCGCGTCGAGCACGAGCTCGCCAAGGAGCTGCGCCGCCACGGCCTGACGCCGTCGGAGTACCGCGCCCTCTGCCGCCTGGACGCCACCGACGACGGCGAGCTGCGCATGCAGGAGCTCGCCGACCTGATCGGCCTGAACCAGAGTTCGGTCAGCCGCCTGGTGGCCAAGCTGGAGGCCGCCGGCCTGACCGAGCGCTCCCTCTGCCCCAACGACCGCCGCGGCGTCTACACGGTGATCACCGCCGAGGGCCGCGCGCGGCGGGCCCAGGCCGACCCGACGTACCGCGAGACCCTCGACTCCACCTCCGCGGACGCCGCCCTGAAGCTCCTCAGCGACCGGTGACGTCGGCCTCGTGGCGCGGCGCTTCGGAGCGCGTGCCGCGCGTGGCGTACGGCGAGTAGCGCGGCACCCAGCGCAGCAGGGCGACCGCGGCCATCACCCCCATCGCGCCCATCGCCTCGATGCCGGCGGCGAGGCTGCCCAGGCCGGCGGCGGCCGAGACGACCAGAGGGCCCGCGGCGGAGCCGGAGTCCGAGCACAGCCGCCACACCCCCAGGAACTGCGAACGGGTGCTCGGCGGCGCGACGTCCGCGCCGAGGGTCATCAGGACCCCGCTGCCGATGCCGTTGCCGAACCCCATCAGCATGGCCACGACCGTCAGTGACACCAGGCCCTGCGTGAGCGGGAGCACGGCCTGCGTCAGGCCGAGGACGAGCATCGACGGGATGGCGATCCACAGCCGGCCCGCCCGGTCCATGATCTTGCCGGACGGGTAGAAGGTCAGGGTGTCCACCAGGCCGGCCAGGCCGAAGACGATGCTCGTCGTGGACGGGCTAAGGCCCAGGTGGTCCGCCCACAGCGGCAGCACCGTCTGCCGGGTGGCGCGCACCGAGGCCACGAGCAGCACGGCCATGCCGAGCGTCAGGAAGATCCGCTGGTGCCGCACCAGGACCGAGCGCACCGACACCGGGTCGCGGCGCCGCTCGTGCGCCACCGCCGGGTCGGCCGTGTCGGCCACGTCGCGCACGACCAGGACGACCACCCCGGCCACCACCGCGCACGCGAGCGCCAGCCAGTACACGTCGCGCACCGGCCGCCCGTGCACCACCACCGCGCCGATGAACGGCCCGGCGAACGCCCCGATCCGCGTCATCCCGCCCAGCGTGGACAGCGCCCGCGCCCGCAGCCCCTCGGGGATGACCTCGGTGAGGTAGGACTGCCGGGCGAGGATGAACACCGAGTTCGTGGCCCCGGTGGCGGCGATCGCGATCGCCAGCTCCCACAGGCTGTCCGCGAGCGCGCAGCCCAGCAGCGTCACCATGGCGATCCCGGCGGCGATCAGCATCGCCCTGCGGTCCCCCACCCGCGCGGCGAGGGCCCCGGCCGGCACGTCCCCGAGGATCTGCCCCACGCCCAGCAGCGCCAGGACGAACCCCGCCATCCCCACCGACGCCCCGAGCTCCCGCCCGCTCAACGCGATCATCGGCGTGAGCGCGCCCATCCCGATCTCGAAGATCAGCGTCGGCAGGAAGACGGCCGGCGCGACCCGCAGCAGCGAGGCCGGTCGGGAACTCACCTGTCAGGTCCTCTTCTCGGACGTCGCCGGAGGGGGATTCCATCCTAGGGAGGGCTCGCCCGGCCGCGATGACCCGGGTCCGCAGGTCAAAGATCATGTTTTTCCACCAAAGGCACCCGCCGACCGGCAGGCTGGGGCGTACGGGACTAAGCCGGGACGCTCTGGGTAGCTAGCGCCCGTCGAGGAGGCGATAGTGGGCGTATTGGATAAATGGGGTCAGATCGGGCGCGGCCGGCGGATCCGGCGGACGGCCAGGGACGTGTTCGACTGGGAGCAGCTGCGGCCCGGGCAGGCCGAGGCGATCCACCAGTTGCTCAAGGGGCGCGACGTCCTCGTCGTGATGCCGACCGGCAGCGGGAAGTCGGCCGCGTACCAGGTGCCCGCGCAGCTGCTCGACGGGCCGACGATCGTGATCTCGCCGCTGATCGCGCTGCAGCGGGACCAGATGATCTCGCTCGCCGAGCGGAACGCCGGCGGCGCGGTCGTGGTGAACTCCGCGCAGCGCAAGGGCGCCGGTGAGGCCTCGCTGGAGCAGGTGCGCGCCGGGAAGGCCGAATATGTCTTCCTCTCCCCCGAGCAGCTCGCCAAGCCGGAGATCGTCGACCTGCTCGCCGAGGCGCGGCCCTCGCTGATCGCGATCGACGAGGCGCACTGCGTGTCGGGCTGGGGGCACGACTTCCGGCCCGACTACCTGCGCCTCGGCCGCGTCATCGAGCGCCTCGGCCACCCGCCGGTGATCGCGCTGACCGCGACCGCCTCGCCGCCCGTACGCCAGGACATCATCGAGACCCTCGGCCTGCGCGACCCGTACCAGGTCATCCGCGGCTTCGACCGGCCCAACATCGCGCTCGGCGTACGCCGGTTCTCCGAGGAGTCCGCCAAGCGGCGCGCGCTCGTCGCGGACGCCGCCGGGCGGAGCGGGCTCGGCCTCGTGTACGTCGCGACCCGCCGCGACGCCACGGCGTACGCCAAGGAGCTGGCCGCGGCGGGGCTGCGCGCGGAGGCGTACCACGCGGGCATGAAGGCGTCCGAGCGCGAGCGGGTGCACGCCCTGTTCGCCGACGACGGAGTCGACGTCGTCGTGGCCACCTCGGCGTTCGGCATGGGGATCGACAAGCCCAACGTGCGGTACGTCCTGCACAGCGCGCCGCCCGAGTCGCCCGACTCCTACTACCAGGAGATCGGCCGCGCGGGCCGCGACGGCGAGCCGTCCGAGGCCGTGCTGTTCTACCGGTCGGAGGACCTCGGCCTGCGCCGCTTCTTCGCCGGGGGACGGCCGGACGAGAAGACGCTGCTCCGGCTCGCCACGCTCCTGCACGAACACGGCGGCACCGTCGCGCCGCGCGCCGTACGCGACACCCTGGGCGTCGGCGCGTCCAAGCTGACCGGCCTGGTGAACCTCCTCGAACAGGCCGACGCGATCGAGGTCGCCGACCGCGGCGAGCTGCGGTACGCCGAGGACGGGCCCGCGCCCGACAAGGCCGTCGCCGAGGCGCTGGAGTTCGACGAGAGCCGTCGCCGGGTGGACGACTCGCGCATCGACATGATGCGCGGCTACGCCGAGACCACCGGCTGCCGCCGCCGCTACCTGCTCGAATACTTCGGCGAGCCGTGCCCGCGTACGTGCGGGAACTGCGGCAACTGCGTCGCCGGATCCGCCGCCCCTGACCCTGCTCCCGCCGCCGCCTCCGCCGGCACGCCCTTCCCGGTGCGGAGCCGAGGTGATCCACGCGTCCTGGGGCGCGGGCACGGTGATGAGCGAGGAGTCCGACCGCATCACCGTCCTGTTCGAGGAGATCGGCTACAAGACCCTGTCGCTGGAGGCCGTCCAGCGCGACTCTCTCCTGACCCGCGCCCCGAGCTAGATGTGGGCCGCTGGTGGACGGTCGCGCTCGTCGCCGCGCTGCTCGCGGGGATGGCGGTCGCGATGGTCACCACGGCCGTCGCACAGTCGCCGACGATCGACGAGCCCGTGTACGCCGGCACGGCCGTCGTCTACCTGCGGCGGCACAGCCTCGCGTACAACCCCGAACACCCGCCGCTCGGCAAACTGGTCATCGAGACGGGCCTGGCGTTCGCCCACCCGCGGCTCGACCCCGCGTTCGCGGGCGACGAGGGCGCGCTCGGACGGCACGTCCTGTACGAGTCGGGCGGCGACGCGCGGCGGCTGATGCTCGCGGCGCGGCTGCCGATCATCGCGCTGACGCTGCTGTTCGGGCTGGTCGTCTTCCTGTTCGCACGCGACCTCACCGGCCCGCTGGGCGGAACGGTGGCACTGGCCCTGTACGCGTTCTCCCCCGACGTGATCGCGCACGGCTCCCTCGCGACGCTCGACGTCCCCGTGGCCGGGTTCCTGCTGACGTCGGCCTGGCTGATGTGGCGCGCACGGGAACGCCCGCTCCGGTACCTGCCGCTCGCCGGCGCGGCCCTCGGCGCGGCGGTGGCGACGAAGATGAGCGCGCTACCGGCCGTCCCGGTGCTGATGGCGCTCGCCTTCCTGACGGTGTCCCGACGGCGAGACGCACGGCCCGGCCCGCCGGAGCGGCGAGACGCACAGCCCGATGTGCCGGTGCGGCGAGGCGTGCGGCCCGGCGTGCCGGTGTGGCGGGGTGTGAGGCTTGGGCTCGCGGCGGCGGCCGGGGTGGCGCTCATCGCGGTCGCCGTGGTGTGGGCCTCCTACCTCGCGGTCGATCCGCGCCTGCGCTGGGCGGCGCCCCCGCACCTGCCCGCCGTCCACGGGCCGCGCGCGCTCGCCGCGTCCTGGCTGCCGCTCCCGCGGCCGTACCGGGACGGGATGCGGATCCAGTTCGGCTACGAGGACGCCACGTGGAGCGGGTTCCTGTTCGGCCGGCAGTACCAGGGGCCGCTCTGGTACTACCTGCCGGCCGCGCTGCTGGTGAAGACGCCGCTCGGCGCGCTCGCGCTGTGGCTCGCGGGCGCGGTCTCGATGGTGGCGCTCCCCCGGCTGCGCCCCGCCGCGCCGTACGTGCTGGTGCCCGCGGCCGTGCTGCTGGCCGCGGCCATGGACGGCACCCGTGACCTCGGCACCCGGTACGCCGTGTTCCTGCCGATGTTCCTGGCGGTCGCGGCGGCGAGCGTGACGCTCATGCGGTGGCGGGCTGTGTGGATCGCGCTGATCCTCTTCACCGCCGTGAGCTCGGCGCGCGCCTTCCCGTACTACCTGCCGTACTCCAACGAGGCGTTCGGCGGCCCGTCGAGGACGTATCTGCGCCTGCACGACTCGAACGTCGACTGGGGTCAGGATCTCGACCGCCTGGCCGACCGCCTGAGAGACCGCTACCCGGGCGAACGGGTCTGGCTCGTCTACAAGGGCAGCGGCGTGCCGCCGTACTACGGCATCCACGCCGCCGACCCGCTCACCGTGCCACCGGACCAGGTCACCGGCCTGCTCGTCGTCTCCGACACCGCGATCGACAAGGCCGACGCGCGGCTCGCGGCGCTGCTCGCCACGAGCCGGCGGATCGACGACGTCGGGCACTCGATGACGATCTTCCGGCGCCCTTAGGGGTGGGTGCCGACCTGGTCGGCCTCGCCCTCCCAGATGTCGTACTCGCGGTCCGCCGGCGGCAGGCCGTAGAAGCAGACGCTGTCGATCTGCGCGCCGGTCTCGTCCCCGACGGACGAGCCGAACTGGACGTACCGGTAGCCGCGGTCGGTGAGCGTACGGTTCGGGTCGTCGATCCCGGCCTCGGTGATCTTCATGCTGATCGAGGTGCTCCAGCCGCGCACATAGTCGATCATCTTGTACGGGTTGTTCTCGCCGCGTTCCGGATAGCGGCGCAGGTAGTCCGAGCTGTAGCAGTGGACGGTCGCGATGTCCGGCGAGTACGGCCCGCCGAACATCGGCCCCAGGCCGTCGCCGGTGTCGCGTACGAAGGCGTCGAACCACTGGCCGGAGGTCCCGAAGCCGAAGCCGCCGCCGTCTCCGGCGTACCGGCCGGCCGGCATGTTGACCGCCCAGAAGAGGTTCGAGCGGTCCTGCGCGGGCTTGTTGTCGCGGATGGCCGCCAGCCGGTTCGACCGCGCCAGCCAGGGGTTGTCCGGCTGGTGCCAGTCGGGTTCGTTGCCCAGCTCCCAGACGAACAGCGTGCCGGGATGGGCGTCGATGTAGGGCAGCAGCAGGTCGAGCTGGTGGCGCGCCAGCGCCGGGTCAGGGTCCTCGGACGACTGGATGATCACTTCGCTGAGCCCGGTGCCCAGCAGCTGGTCGAGCTGGCCGTCGTCGAACTGCCGGTTGTTCGGGTCGCCCCAGAACATCGACAGGCGTACGGTCTGGGGCCGCATGCGGCGGAGAATGTCGACCTTCTGGCTGAACGGCACGTCGCTCGACGGCGAACAGACCGCTCCCCATTTCATGAAAGAGGCGGACGCGGGTCTCGCGATGCCCATGCCCATCCCCGCGCCGAGGGCGACACCGCCCATTCCCCCCAGGAATATCCGGCGTGAGAAGGCACGCCCCCGAGAGGGCGTTCCGCGTTCCTGATCGGCCATCCGAGCCGTCCTTCCGCTGTCGCAGCTGGCAGAGCGGAAGGATGATGGCACGGGTGGTCCGAAGCGCAGAAGGGCCCAGAGAGGGCCCAAAAATCGCGCGGGGCGTGGTGCCCGAGGTCCAGTCGACAAGGGTGACATAGCGCTCTGGCCACTGAGCTACACCGGCTCGAGAGCCGGCGACGGGATTCGAACCCGTGACCTCTCGTTCTGTAGACGAAGTAACCCTCACCTGCGCACCGGGCACCAGCCCCGCTGAAAAGCGATACTAACGCGCCCCTCCCTTTGACGCCTCTCATTAGGAACGGCACCAGTCGCGCCGGTACGCGGCCCAGTCAGACGGTGTGGCGGCGTAGTCGACGTAGAGGGACACGCCGAAGTTCTCCCGTGGCCGTCCGCCGAGTGCGAGACGGGCGCCGCGGATGGCGGCGCTCACCGTCTCGGCGCGGGCCCGGTGGCCCCAGCCGTCGGTGTGGTACGCCGGGAGGCCCATCAGGAGGCCCGTGGTGGGCGGCACGCTCCGCAGGGCCAGGTCCGTCTGGCGGCGCACGTACCCGCCGTACAGGGAGCGGAGCGGCAGTGCCGTGTCGTAGCTCATGACGGCGACCTGGTCGACGCGGCGGGCGACCTGGCGCAGGTACACCGGGGTCCACCACTTGGGGTGGCCGACGACCGCGTTGCCCGCCGAGGCGAACCCGTACGCCGGGGCGACGTGCGCCGCCGAGACCGACACGAGCCGGGAGCGCCGGTGTGCCACGGCGGCGGTGGCGTCGAGCACCGCGAGGAGGCCGCGGTCGCCGCTCGCGACCGGCTCGAAGTCGAAGTGCACGCCGTCGAAGCCGGTGTCCAGCATCCGCCCGGCGGAGGTCACGACCCGCGCGCGCGTCGCCGCGTCACCGAGGTCCACCTCCCCCTTCTCGCCGCCGACCTGCTGCCCCAGCCACGCCTGCATCCGTACGCCCGGCACGGCCGCGTGCAGCGCGTTCACCGCCCAGGCCGCCCTCGGCGGCGCGTTCAGCGAGCCGTCGCCGGAGAGGGGACCGGCGTGCACGTACAGATCCCGGATGCCGGTGCCGCGTATCCGCGCCGCCAGAACCGCGACGTCCGCCGCCGTACGCCGCCCGTCGACCCACGCGTGCCCGAGCCAGGCCGCGTCGTGGTTCCGCGTACGCGCGCGCGAGTCCGCGGAACCGGCGTCCTCCAGCCGCAGCGCGACCGCGACGGCCAGCGGCGGCAGCAGGACCAGGACGATCGCGGCGGCGGCGACGCGCCGGTAGTGACCGCGCAGGTACGCCATCACGACCGCACGCTCCCCCGGCGGCCGAGCCGCCTCCGGGAACCACGTGGACGCACGATCACTCGCCGCGGAAACGCCATCACGGCCGCGTGCTTCCCCGCCGTACGACGGTCCATGGGGCGGTGACGGTGGGCGGGCCGTCGCCGAGGACGGCGTGGACGCAGGCGGCGCCCTGGGTGCGGAGGGACTGGGCGACCGTGGTGAGGCCGAGTTCGGTTGCGGCGGTGGCGTCGTCCCAGCCGGTGACGGACAGGTCGTCCGGTACGGACAGGCCGGCGGCGGCGCGCAGGACGCCCGCCGCCTGTTCGTCGCTCATCGCGGCGATCGCGTCGGGCGGGTCCTCGGACGCCAGCAGCGCGAGGGCGATCCGTTCGGCCTCGGCGCGGTCGTTGCGGGCGCACACCGCGACCGGGACGTCCGCCCAGGCCGTGCCCGTGTCCTCGGCCGCCTCGCGGTAGCCGTCCAGGCGGGCGCGCGTCACGGGGAACCGTACGTCCGCGAGGTCCGTGCCGTGGACGATCGCGCTGTGGCGGTCGCGGGACAGCGGGAAGCTGACGACGGCCGGCCGCCGGGCGCCGGCGAAGGCCGCGAGTCCCACGGCGCGGGCGGCGGCGCGGTCGTCGATGCCCACGAACCCGGCCCCGCGTACCTCCGGCCCGCCGTGCACGACGACGGGCCGCCGCACCGCGCGTACGGCCGCGAGCACCGGGTCGTCGTCGGACGTCGTCCACACGATGAAGCCGTCCACGGCCGCCGTACGGATCCGTGCCGCGTCGCCGGAGGCACCGGTGATGGGCAGGATCGTCATGCCGTACCCCTGGTCGGCGCACACGTCGGCGATCCCGGCGAGGAACGACGCCGCCTGCGGGTCCACGAACGCGTAGCTGAGGTGCTCGCCGAGCACGACGCCGAGCGTGCGCGTGGTGCCCCGGCGCAGCGAGCGCGCGCTGGGGTCGGGCCCGGCGTAGCCGAGGCGCGCCGCCGCCGCGAGCACCCGCGAACGCGACCGCGCGGAGACCCGGTCGGGGCGGTTGTAGGTGTAGGAGGCGGTCATGACCGAGACTCCGGCCTGCGCGGCCACGTGAGAAAGCGTCACCCTCTCCGAATCCGGCTTCATGATGTGTATCGTTACACACCATGTCTCCGTCCCCCTCGTCGCGCCCCCTCGTCGCCGCGGCGTTCATCGCCTTCGCAGCCTTCGGCTCCTTCTGGGGCGTCTGGGGCGCCTCGGTCCCCCAGGTCCAGCGCCAGGCCGGGGTCAGCGACGGCCGGCTCGGCGTGGCGCTGCTGTTCGTGGGCGCCGGCGCCCTCCCCGCGATGTTCGGCATCGGCGGGGTGCTCGACCGGTGGGGGCTGAAGGTCGCGGCGCTGGTCATCAGCGCCCTCGGCGTCGCGGGGTCGGTGGTCGCGCTGGCCTCGGTGAACCTCGTCGGCCTCTGCCTCGGGCTCGCCCTCGTCGGCGCGTGCAGCGGCGCGTCCGACGTCGCGATGAACTCCGTCGCCGGCCGCGCCGAGACCCTGGCCGGGCGTCCCGTCATCACCCGCTCCCACGGCATCTTCTCCAGCTTCGTGGTGCTCGGCAGCCTGGGTACGGGCCTGGCCAGCGCCGCGTCGCTGCCGCTCGCGGTCCCGTTCGTGGCGGTGACCGTGCTGTCCGTCGCGGCGGGCGTCTGCATGTTCCTGGCGCTGCCGCCCGGCGGCCCGCGCGAGGAGGAGCACGCCGAGAAGGCGTCCGGCGGCACCTGGCGGGCCTTCCCGCTCGTGCTCATCGGCGTCCTGGGCGCGCTGGCCTTCGCCAGCGAGAACGCCCACCAGAGCTGGAGCGCGGTGTTCGCCCACGACCAGTTGCACACGGGCTCCGGGCTCGCCGCGACGGCCCCGGCGGTCTTCGCCGGCACGGTCGCGATCACGCGATTCAGCATCGGCGGGCTGAAGGCCGCCCACGCGCGCGTCGTCCTGCTCTCCGGGGCGCTGGCCGCCGCGGCGGGCGCCCTCATCATCGCCGCCGCCCCCGGCCTGCTCGTCGCGTCGCTCGGCCTCGCGGTGGCCGCCGCCGGCACCGCCGTCCTGTTCCCGACGCTGCTGGGCTACGTCTCGCGCAACGTCGAGGAGTCCCGGCGGGGCCGCGCGACCTCCCTGGTCACGACCGTGTCCTACCTCGGTTTCCTGCTCGGCCCCGTGTACGTCGGCCAGTGGGCGGACCACCAGGGCCTGCGCGCGGCCATGGTCGCCGTCGCGGCCCTCGGCGCCCTGCTGTTCGTCCTCGCCCCGGTGATGCTCCGCGCCGGCGGCTTCGACCGTACGGAGGCGGGCGCGGCCCGCCTGGAGGACGACGTCACGGCCGCGTGACGATCATGCGGCACACGTCGCGATTGTGACGGACACTCCACAGCCGCAGGTCTCCTGCCGTCAACCGGCCCTACGCCATGATCAACAGGTTTGCCCACCTGTCGAGAAGGGCGTTACCGGTGTTGAGAGAACCCGTACTGAGAAGAGCGTTGTGCGCGTTGCTGGCCCCCCTCGCGGGGGCCTTCGTTTTCGCCGGGCCCGCCGGGGCCGAGGGCGTACGGCTGGGGGCCGCCGCGAAGGTGTGGCCCGGGGTCGTGTTCCGTCCGTTCCAGACGACCGGGTCGGGCGGGGTGGTGATGGGCGACCTGCTGGACGTCGACCTGCGGAACCCGCACGTCACCGTCGGCCTGCTCCGCCCACCGGTGGTCGCGGCGCGCCTGCAGGTCTCGGCGATGACGAACCTCCAGCGCGCGGTCGCCGGGATCAACGGCGACTTCTTCAACATCGACGAGACCCACCCCGGAGTGACGCCGACGGGCGCCTCGGTGGGGCCGGAGGTCGCGGACGGCCACGACCTGAAGGCCGCCGTACCGGACGGGCAGAGGTTCGGCCCGCTGCCGCCTCCCGGCTCGACCACCGAGATGGTGCTCGGCGTCGGGCGCGACCGCCGGGGCCGGCTGTCGAGCCTGCACCTCACCGGCACCGTACGCGGCGAGCACCTCCGGCTCCCGCTCCAGGGGCTGAACCAGTACGCGCTGCCGGTGGGCGGCGTCGGCGCGTTCACCGCCGACTGGGGTCCCGTCTCGCGGCTGCGCGCCGTGTGCGGGACCGACGTCCTGCGCAACGCGCCGTGCAGCACCGACACCGCCGAGGTGTTCGTACGGCGCGGGGTCGTCATCTGGGCCGGTGACGGCATCGGCGCCGGCCAGATCGCGCCGGACACGACGGTGCTGGCCGGGCGCGACGCGGGCGCCGACGCGCTGCGCGGCCTGCGGGTCGGCGACCGCGTCCACGTCGCGTACCACCTGACCGGGCCGGGACACCTGAGGTTCGCGGTGGGCGGCTTCCCGATCCTGCGCGACGGCGCCCCGCCGGCGGGCCTGGACCCGGTCACGCTCGCCGCGCGTACGGGCGCGGGCGTGAGCCGCGACGGCCGCCACATGTACCTCGTCGTCGCGGACACCGGCCGGGGCCGGAGCACCGGGCTGACCGTGGCCGAACTGTCCCGCCTGCTCGCGATGCTCGGCGCCGACGACGCCGTGAACCTCGACGGCGGCGGCTCGACCACCCTCGCGCTGCGCGCGCCCGGCGAGCCGCAGGCGACCGTGCGCAACGTCCCGTCCGGCTCCGCCGAACGCGCCGTCGCCAACGGCATCGGCGTCTTCGAACACCGCTGAGCCGGCCCGGGGGCCGCGCCGGCGCCCGGCGCGGCCCCCGGATTCCAGGCCGATGATTCGGGTAAGCAGGGGACCTGGAGCGACAAGATCAGAAGAAGGTCTCCCATGAGCGTCCCCCTGCTCAGTGACATTCGCGACCAGGCCTCCGGCCTCACGCGCGACCAACGCAACGCGTTCCTCGCCGCCCTCCTCGGCTGGGCCATGGACGCGTTCGACTACTTCCTCCTCGTCTTCGTGATCACCGAGATCGCGAAGGAATTCGGCACGTCCGCGGAGAAGGTCACCGTCGCGACGACGCTGACCCTCATCGCGCGGCCGCTCGGCGCGTACCTGTTCGGCATCTGGGCGGACAAGGTCGGCCGGCGCATCCCGCTGATGGTCGACGTGCTGTTCTACTCCGCCATCGAGGTCGTCTCGGGCTTCTCGACCTCGCTGACGATGCTGCTCGTCCTGCGCTTCCTGTACGGCCTGGGCATGGGCGGCGAGTGGGGGCTCGGCGCCTCCCTGGCCATGGAGAAGATCCCGATCGAGAAACGCGGCTTCTTCTCGGGGCTGCTCCAGGCGGGTTACTCCTTCGGCTACCTGATCGCGGCCATCGCCTACTTCGTGATCACCCCGATCTTCGGCTGGCGCGGCCTGTTCGTCTTCGGCGCGGCCCCGGCGCTGCTCGCGCTGTACGTCCGGTACAAGGTCGGCGAGTCCGAGGCCTGGGTGCGCACCAAGGAGAAACTGGCGGTGACGCGTACGCCGCTCCGGAAGGTCTTCTTCGACCGCAAGGTGCTGCTGCGGTTCGTCTACCTCGTGCTGCTGATGACGGCGTTCAACTTCATGAGCCACGGCACACAGGACGTCTACCCGACCTTCCTGAAGAAGGGCCTCGGCCACTCACCGCACTACGCCGTCGGCATCGCCGTGATCTACAACATCGGCGCGATCCTGGGCGGCATCCTCGTCGGCGCGCTGTCCCAGCGCCTCGGCCGCCGCCGCGCCATCGCCGGCGCCGCGTTCCTGGCCCTGCTGGTCGTCCCGCTGTTCGCCTACTCCAAGGGCACCGCGATGCTGGCGATCAGCGCGTTCGTGATGCAGTTCCTGGTCCAGGGCGCCTGGGGCGTCATCCCGGCCCACCTGACGGAGATGTCCCCGGACGCGATCCGAGGCTTCTACCCGGGCGTGACGTACCAGCTCGGCAACCTGCTGGCCGCGATCAACCTCCCGCTACAGGAACGCCTCGCGGACGGCCACGGCTACTCGACGGCCTTCGCGGTCGTGATCGCCCCGACGTTGCTGGCCGTCGTCCTGCTGACCATCTTCGGCAAGGAGGCCCACAGCGTGGAGTTCGGCCGAGACCCGGTGGCCGCCCAGGAGGCCACCACCTGACACCGCTCGGGCGGCACGCCCCGCGGGGGCGTGCCGCGCCAGTGGCGAAGATCGCCACGCCGTTCGACGCGATGGCCGCCTGGAAGTCCTAGAGAGTCGTCGTACGGGTGCGGGCGCGGTTCACACGCAGCGCCGCGGCGGTGCCCGCCGGCAGTGCGAAGGCCGTGAGCGTCGCCGAGGCTGCGGGCCAGGACGCCGATCACGGGCATCGAGGCGGTGGCCGGCCGGGCCTGACGCGGGCACGGCCACGAAAGGTCACCGGACGATTACCATGTGGATCGCCCGCAGGAGACCCTGGCGCCGTTGGCCTAGAGTGTGCCGAGCGGGATTCGGTGGAAGCGTCCGCCGGCGAGCGGCCGGCCGGTGCGTTCCGAGGGGAGCGCGCACACCGTCCCGGCCAGGCCGTTCGCCATATCCACCGGCTGCGTGAACAATCGACGAGATGTGTCTGCGGACGCCGAGGAGAACGATGACTGAGGTGTGGCCCGGTACCCCGTACCCGCTGGGCGCCAGCTGGGACGGCACCGGCACGAACTTCGCCCTGTTCTCGGAGGCGGCGCGGCAGGTGGAGCTGTGCCTGTTCGACGAGGACGGCACCGAGACGCGGTTCGACCTGACCGAGGCGGACGCCTTCGTCTGGCACGGCTATCTCGTCGGCATCGGGCCCGGTCAGCGGTACGGCTACCGCGTGCACGGGCCGCACGACCCGAAGTCGGGCCACCGCTGCAACCCGGCCAAGCTGCTGCTCGACCCGTACGGCAAGGCCATCGAAGGCGACCTGCGCTGGCACGAGTCGGTGTTCTCCTACCATTTCACCGCCCCGGCGGAGATGAACACCGGCGACAGCGCCCCGTACATGCCGAAGAACGTCGTGGTGAACCCCTTCTTCGACTGGGGCAACGACCGGCCGCCGCGCACCCCGTACAACGAGACGGTGATCTACGAGGCCCACGTCAAGGGCCTCACGAAACGACACCCCGAGATCCCGGAGAACCAGCGCGGCACGTACGCCGGCCTGGCGCACCCGGCGATGATCGAGCACCTCACCGACCTCGGCGTGACGGCGATCGAGCTGATGCCGGTGCACCAGTACGTCTCCGAGCACGGGCTCGTCGCGCGCGGGCTGACGAACTACTGGGGCTACAACACGGTCGGCTTCTTCGCGCCGCACAACGCCTACTCCTCCTCGGGCGAGCTCGGCGAGCAGGTGCTGGAGTTCAAGGCGATGGTGCGCACGCTCCACGACGCGAACATCGAGGTCATCCTCGACGTGGTCTACAACCACACCGCCGAGGGCGACCACCTGGGCCCGACTCTCAGCTTCCGCGGCATCGACAACGCCGCGTACTACCGGCTCAGCGACAGCGACCGGCGCTACAACCTCGACTACACCGGCTGCGGCAACAGCCTCAACGTCCGGCACCCCCACTCGCTCCAGCTGATCATGGACTCCCTGCGGTACTGGGTGACCGAGATGCACGTCGACGGGTTCCGTTTCGACCTCGCGGCGGCGCTGGCGCGCGAGTTCCACGACGTCGACCGGCTGTCGGCCTTCTTCGACCTGGTGCAGCAGGACCCGATCGTCTCCCAGGTGAAGCTGATCGCCGAGCCGTGGGACGTCGGCGAGGGCGGCTACCAGGTCGGCAACTTCCCGCCGCTGTGGACCGAGTGGAACGGCAAGTACCGCGACTCCATCCGCGACTTCTGGCGCGGCGAGCCGGTGCTGCAGGAGTTCGCCTCGCGGCTGACCGGCTCCAGCGACCTGTACGCCGACGACGGCCGCCGCCCGCTCGCCTCCATCAACTTCGTGACCTGCCACGACGGGTTCAGCCTGCACGACCTCGTCTCGTATGACCACAAGCACAACGAGGCCAACGGCGAGAACAACCGCGACGGCACGGACGACAACCGCTCCTGGAACCACGGTGTCGAGGGCGAGACCGACGACCCGGACATCCGCGCGCTGCGCGCACGGCAGAAGCGCAACTTCATCGCCACCGTGTTCCTGTCCCAGGGCGTGCCGATGCTGTCGCACGGCGACGAGATGGGCCGCACCCAGCGGGGCAACAACAACGGCTACTGCCAGGACAGCGAGCTGGCCTGGATGTCGTGGCCGGGCGCCGACGACATGAGCGGCTTCATCGCCCGGATGGCGCAGTTGCGCGGCGACCACCCGGTCTTCCGCCGCCGCAGGTTCTTCCAGGGGCGCGGGTACGGCGGCGAGCTGAACGGCCAGCGCGACATCGCGTGGCTGACGCCCGCCGCCGAGGAGATGGACGACTCCGACTGGAACATCGGGTACGCCCGCGCCGTCACGGTCTACCTCAACGGCGAAGCGATCACCGAGCCGGACATGCGGGGGCAGCGGGTCCGCGACGACACGTTCCTGCTGCTCCTGAACGCCCACTCCGAGAGCATCGTCTTCCGCATCCCGGACGAGAGCTTCGGCGAGCACTGGGAGATCACCCTCTGCACCGAGAGCGACTCTCCCGTGGACCACGACCAGGAACCGGTGAAGGCCGGCGACGAGATCGAGGTGGTCGACCGCGGGCTGCTGCTGCTCCGGCGGGTCAACCCCGGCTGACGGTGATCGCCGTCAGCAGCACCAGCACGAAGGTCAGGAGGGCGACCGCGCCGTGGGCCACGATCGCCACGGCCGGGAAGCCCTGCTCACCCCCGCGCGCGTGCTTGCCGGCCTGCCCGGGGAGCCAGCGGGTGAGCAGGACGAACCCGAGGAACGCCACGAACGCCAGCGTGCCGAAGGCACTCCAGGCGTAGACCGTGCGGGCGGTGAGCAGGAACGCCACCCACGTGCCGAGCGCCAGGACGGCGAGCGCCGGGTGCCCCACCACCAGTACGGCGGGGAAGCGCGTGACCTTCGTCCCGCGCAGCCCTCCGTTGGAGACCCAGCCCGCGAGCAGCCGGAGACCTCCGGCGGCGGTCAGAACCCACATCACTAACGCGGCGATCTCCACGCGGCTCCCTTCCGATGCGTAGACCTCAAGTCTTCCCGCAAAACAGGGATTTGATAAGCGGAACGCGTCGATCCCGTCGCAATCCGCGACGATCGGCTATGACACCCTGGATCTCATGATCCGACTCGAACCGGCCGGCACCTCTGATTTCGCCGAGGCGTACGCCTATCCGGAGACGACGCCGTGGCTGCGGGCCAACATGGTGTCCTCCGCGGACGGCGCGGCCACCTACGAGGGCCTGACCGGCGGGCTCGGCGGGCCGGCCGACCGGCGCCTGCTGTCCACGCTGCGGGCCCTGGCCGACGTCGTGATCGCCGGGGCGGGCACGACCCGCGCCGAGGGGTACGGCCCGGTCCTGCCCCGCGACTGGTGGGGCGGCCTGCGCGACGGCCGTACGCCGGCGCCGCCGCTGGCCGTCGTGTCCCGCTCCCTCGAACTCGACGTGGAAGCCCCGATCTTCACCGAGGCCCTCGCCCGTACGATCGTGATCACCTGCGACGCCGCCCCGAAGGACCGGCTCGCGCGTTGTGAGAAGAACGCGGACGTGATCGTCACCGGCGGGGAGTCCGTGGACATCGGGGCCGCCCTGGACGCCCTGACCGCCCGCGGCCTGGTCCGCCAGCTCACCGAGGGCGGCCCGCGCCTGCTCGCCGACATCGCCGCCGCGGGCCGCCTCGACGAGCTGTGCCTGACGATCAGCCCGCGGATCACCGCGGGCAGCGCGCCCCGCATCTTGGACGGGGCCGGCATCGAGGCGCTCCCCCTGAGTCTCGGCCACGTACTGGAGGACGAGGACTTCCTGTTCCTGCGCTACGTGCGCAGATAGCGGAGGAGCATGGCGACCAGTTCGTTCTCGAACCGTTCGGCCTCGGCGGGCTCGCCGGAGGAGTAGAAGCGGTGCACCAGCGACTCGATCGCGTTCACGACCAGGCGTGCGGCCATGTCGAGGTCGGTGACCCGCACCTGCGGGTCGGCCGCCAGCAGGTCCCGTGCGGTCGCGACCGCACGCTCCTCGGCGGTGCGCAGCAGCGCGAGGAGTTCGGGCGGGCGCGGTGCCTGTTCGAACAGCACCCGGTGCAGGGCCGGGTCGTCGCGGTGGTTGTCCATGGCGGCGCGTACGAACAGCCTGATCCTGTCCTCCAGCGCCTCCGGCAGCCCGGCGTCCAGCCGCCGCGTCACCGCCGCGATGCCCGCTTCGGCGTGCGCGGTGACGAGCTCGGCCAGGATCGCGTCCTTGTTCGGGAAGTACTGGTAGAGCGAGCCGATGGAGTGCCCGGCCGCCTCCGCGATGCGGTTGGTGGTGCCCGCGGAGTAGCCGTGCTCGGAGAAGACGCGAGCAGCCGCGGACAGGATCCGGGCCCGCGTCTCGACCGCACGCTCCTGACGTGGAGCCTTACGGGGCCGCAGCCGCTTGGACGACACCGGCAGGACCTCCGCGAAAGCGAGTAGCCAGAGAACCGAGCAATTGCTCACAATCTTAGGATGAAGACCATCCACCTGGAGACCGACCTGCCCACCGGCGCCGACCGGGTCTGGGACGCGATGCGGTACCCGGGCTCGTTCCTCTACGTCACCAAAGGCCTGTTCGGCTTCCCCGCCCTGACCGGCCGGACCTCCGGCTTCCGGCAGGGCGACCACGGGAGCGGCCGGATCACGCTCTTCCACGTCATCCCGCTGTGGCGGCACACGATGCGCCTGGTCGAGGTCGACGACGCGACCCGTACGATGCGCTCGAACGAGCACGGCGGGACGCTACGGACGTGGAACCACACGCTCCACGCCGAGCCGCTCGGCCCGGACCGCTGCCGCTACAGCGACACCGTCGAGATCGACGCCGGCCCGTTCACCGGAGTCACGATCTTCACCGCGCGCCTGATCTTCCGCTACCGGCAGCGCCGCTGGCACAGGCTCACGCGCAAGCACCTCATGGCCACCGGCCCCCGGTACGCGGACGGCGGCCGATGAGGACGACCCGCAGCTCAGAGTGTCGGTGTCTCCCCGCATACTGAACGGAGCGGAACCTCATCGGGTCCCGCCGACCTGTGAGGGGATGAGCTGAGATGGATCTCCCGGTGAACCCACCGCTCGGCCCGATGCTGGCCAAGGCGGTCAAGGAGCTGCCGCGCGGAGATCTGCTCTATGAGCCCAAGTGGGACGGCTTCCGCGCGATCGTCTTCCGCGACGGCGACGAGGTGGCGATCCACGGGCGCAACGGCAAGCCGCTCGGACGCTACTTCCCCGAGCTGGTCGAGGGTTTCGCGCGCGAGCTGCCCGAGCGGTGCGTGCTCGACGGGGAGATCATCCTGCGCGACGGGCAGACGCTCGACTTCGAGGCGCTCCAGCAGCGCATCCACCCGGCCGCCTCACGGATCAAGCTGCTGGCCGAGCGGACGCCCGCGGCGTTCGTGGCCTTCGACCTGCTCGCGCTCGGCGACGAGTCGCTGATGGACAGGCCCTTCGGCGAGCGCCGCGCCAAGCTCACCGAGGCGCTCGCGGACGCCAGGACACCCGTCCACGTCACGCCCGCCACCGACGCGTACGACACAGGGCTGAAGTGGTTCTCCGAGTTCGAGGGCGCCGGGCTGGACGGCGTGATGGCCAAGCCCCTCGGCGGGGCGTACGAACCCGACAAACGCGCGATGTTCAAGGTCAAGCCGGAGCGCACCGCCGACTGCGTGGTGGCGGGTTTCCGCTGGCACAAGTCCGGCCCGATCGTCGGGTCGCTGCTCCTCGGCCTCTACGCCGGCGACCGGCTCCAGCACGTCGGCGTCTCGGCCTCCTTCCCGATGAAGCGCCGCGAGGAGCTCGTGGCCGAGCTGGAGCCGTACCGGATGACCGACCTGTCCGGGCACCCCTGGGCCTCCTGGGCACAGCAGGGCGACACGCCCACCGACCGGATGCCGGGCGCGGTGAGCCGGTGGAACGCCAAGAAGGACCTGTCGTGGGTGGCCCTGCGGCCGGAGCTGGTCTGCGAGGTCGCCTACGACCAGATGGAGGGCACGCGGCTGCGCCACACGGCGAGGTTCCGCCGCTGGCGCCCCGACCGCACCCCCGAGTCGTGCGGGTACGACCAGCTGGAGGTGCCGGTGGCCTACGACCTCGACGACATCCTCGGCTGAGGCACCCGTAGGCCCTCCGGGTCGGTTCGCACGCCCGGCCGACGTCGTCGGCGGGCCGCGCGGACTAGGGGGTGTGCGGTCGATCTTGGCCGTCGCGAGCGGCCGCCCAGGGGGCGGCTCGCAAGGCGGAGGAGAGAGGCAGCCTGGTGTTGGCTGCCGACCGACGACAACGCGGCGAGCCGTTCCCCGGGCACCCCTTAGAGGTAGCCGAAGAAGCGATCGCACCAGCTCGGCTGCCAGTCCGGTCCGCGGTCGAACCGCGGATGCCGGCTCGGCCCGTCGTAGCGGCGGTTCAAGAGCTCTTCGGGCACGGCGACGAGTCCCGCGTCGTGTACGACGCGTCGCACCGTGGCCAGATCTCCGCCGTCCAGATCGCCGAGCGCCCGCGCCTCGTCCAGGCCAAGGTAGGCACCGGGGTTTTCCGCGGTCACCAGCGCCAGTGGCTGGAACTTGCTCAGGCACACGATGATCCGCGTCCCGCACACGGTCGCGGACGCGGGGACCTCGACACGGCCGTACTCGCTGGTGTCCTCGTTGTCCCCCTCCGCCGGGCAGCGGGTGCCGAAAGCGCTCTCCAGGCCGGACGCGAGCCGTCTCAAGGAGGCAGTGGCCTTGCGCTTGCTGTAGTCCGAGGGCCACTCCAGCCACCCGGGAGCATCCAGCCGGCGCAGCAACGCCATGAGGTCCGATTCATCCGTCGTCACCGGCTCAGCCTGGCACCGTCGAGGAGCCCGCGACAGCCGGGCGCCCGGCCGCGGACGCCCCCTTCCAGCGGTCGTCAGGCGTCCTTGCGCGCCTTGCTGGGCTGCACGCGCTTGGGCTCGCCGTCCATCTTCGGGTAGTTCGGCGGGTACGGCATGTCGCCCAGGCCGCGATCGCGCTCGTCGCGGTCGGCCCACTCCAGCAGCGGCTCCAGCGAGAACGCCTGGTCGTCGATGCTCGCGTGCGGGTCGCCGAGCTCGGCGAAGCGCGCCGGCATGGTGGCGATGGTGAAGTCGTCGGTCTCGACGCCGGGCAGCTCGTCCCACGTGACGGGCGCCGACACCGGCGCGTGCGCCTTCGGGCGGACGCTGTAGGCCGAGGCGATCGTACGGTCGCGGGCGTTCTGGTTGAAGTCGATGAAGACCTTCTCCCCGCGCTCCTCCTTCCACCAGTTGGTGGTGACGAGGTCGGGCATCCGCCGCTCGATCTCGCGGGCGAACGCCAGCGCGGAGCGGCGCACCTCGGTGAAGCTCCAGCGCGGCTCGATGCGCACGTAGATGTGCACGCCGCGGTTGCCGGAGGTCTTGGGGAAGCCGGTCCAGCCGAGCTCGGCGAGGATCTCCCGCACGGCCTCCAGCGCGATCTTCTTCGCGTCGGCGAAGCCGGTGCCGGGCTGCGGGTCGATGTCGATGCGCAGCTCGTCGGGATGGTCGACGTCGTCGCGAGCGCACCGGCCACGGGTGGAAGGTCACCGTGCCGAGGTTGGCGGCCCAGATCACGGCGGCCAGGTCGTCCGGGCACAGCTCGTCGGCGACACGGCCGCTGGGGAAGGCGATACGGGCGGTCGGGATCCAGTCGGGCGCGGTCTTCGGGACGCGCTTCTGGAAGAAGGCGTCGCCCTTGTTGTCCATGCGGGTGGACAGCTTCGCGCCCTCGAACACGCCACCGGGCCAGCGCTCCAGCGTCGTCGGCCGGTGGTGGAGGGCACGGAGGATCCCGTCGCCGACCGCGAGGTAGTAGTTGACCAGGTCGAGCTTGGTCTCTTCACGAGCCGGGAAGTAGATCTTCTCCGGGTTGGTGACCTTGACGAGCCGGTCGCCGACCTGGATCTCCACGAAAGGGGACGCCATGGAACGCAACCTACCCCTCGCCACCGACAGGGTCACCTGGCCGGCAACAGGCGCCTCACCTGCGACGTCTCTCCCAGGAATGGCCGGGTACCCGTTGTCCGTTGAACCCTGCATGACAGCGATTCGCAAGACCGACGATGAGTGGAAGGTCCAGCTCTCACCGGAGGAGTTCCGGGTGCTGCGCCAGGCCGGTACCGAGGCTCCGTGGAGCGGGGAGTACGTCTCCACCAAGACGCCCGGCGTGTACAACTGCCGCGCGTGCGGCACCGAGCTGTTCCGCTCGGACGCCAAGTTCGACTCGCACTGCGGGTGGCCGAGCTTCTACCAGCCGACGGAGTCGGACGCGGTGACCCTCCTGAAGGACAACTCCCTCGGCATGACGCGCATCGAGGTCAGGTGCGCGAACTGCGACTCCCACCTGGGCCACGTCTTCGAGGGCGAGGGCTACCCCACGCCGACGGACCAGAGGTACTGCATCAACAGCGTCTCGATGACCCTCGCTCCGTCCGAGTGAGGGTCACGGCACGTCGTTGAGGCGGCAGCCGTCCCCGGTGCCCATCTTGTTGGCCAGCACCGGGTAGCCGTCCAGTTCGCGGGCGTGCACGAAAACCATCGGAACCCGGCCGCCGGCGGCGAGGTAGGCCGCCGCGGTCCGGCACAGGGCGACCGCCGCCTTGGAGTCGGCCTGTGAGCCGGGCAGGTCGGTGTAGACGCGGAGCATCGGCCCGGTCCAGACGATCTCGCTGACGTGGCCGGCGTTCGCGGCGTCCTTCGCGCGGAGGTACGCCAGCGCCGTCACGTCGCCCCGGCCCTTCTCCGCGGGCACCGCCGGGACCGCGACCGGTGGCTCCTGGTACGACGGAACGGTGATGACCGCCGCGCGCGGCGCGCGGCGCGGGCCGGCCGCGAGGAGCCCGGCGACCGGGACGAGACCGAGGACGACCGCGCCGCCGAGCGCGACCTGCGCCCGGCGGGAGGCGGCGAGCGCCGCCGGCAGCCGTGACACGCGGCGTACGCGAGCGTGCCTGCCCCGAAGGCGTCCGGCTCGTAACATGCTCCCCCGTTCCCGATCCAGGTCAGGGGGCGGACGCCTCCCCTCCCGTACGGGATCCTCCTCCGTGCGGCCGGGCCGCGCGTGGTGGATGGGCGAGACTTGACCCGGCGTTGGCCGGTCAGGGCAGGACGGCGACCAGCTCCGCGACCGGCTTGCGGGACCCTGTGTAGAAGGGCACCTCCTCGCGCACGTGCCGCCGCGCGGCTCGGAGCCGCGCAGGTGGCGCATCAGGTCGACGATCCGGTGCAGCTCGTCGCCCTCGAAGGCGAGGATCCACTCGTAGTCGCCGAGCGCGAACGAGGACACGGTGTTGGCCCGCACGTCGGGGTAGCCGCGCGCCATCTTGCCGTGCTCGGCGAGCATCGCGCGGCGCTCCTCGTCCGGCAGGAGGTACCAGTCGTAGGAGCGGACGAAGGGGTAGACGCAGATGTAGGCGCGTGCCTCCTCGTCGGCCAGGAACGCCGGGATGTGGCTCTTGTTGAACTCCGCGGGCCGGTGCAGCGCCATGACCGACCAGACCGGCTCGGAGGCGCGGCCCAGCGTCGTACGGCGGAACCGGCTGTAGACCTCCTGGAGGTCGTCGGAGTTCGACGCGTGCCACCAGAACATGTAGTCGGCGTCGGCGCGCAGGCCCGCGACGTCGTACACGCCACGGGTCGTGACGTCCTTGGCGGCCATCTGGTCGAGGAGGTCCTCGACCTCGCGGGCGACCGCGTCCCGATCGGCGTCGGCGAGGCTTCGGACCCGGAACACCGACCACATGGTGTACCGGATGACCTGGTTCAGCTCGCGTGCCTTCGGTTTGTCCGTCGCTGCGCCACTCACGGCACTACTCCCCTTCTCGATCACTGTGAGGCGTGGTTCCGCTCGCCTCGGTTCGATTCTCCCCGACCCTGCGCGGGGTCCATCACGCGGGCCACCGCGGCGCGTGCCGTGCCGATGCACGCCGGGATCCCGACGCCGTCGTAGGCGGCGCCGCAGACCGCGAGGCCGGGCTGCCCGGCGACGGCGGCGCGTGACGCGCGCGACGCGTGCGAGGTGGCCGACCGTGTACTGCGGGAGCGCGCCGCCCCACCGGGTGACCCGCGAGTCGACGGGAAGCTCTATCACGCCGACCGTACGGGCCAGCTCGGTCATCGCCATGGCCTTCAGCTCGTCGTCGGGGCGCTGGAGCGCGCTCTCGTCGCCGAACCGGCCGATCGAGCAGCGTACGACGACCAGCCCGGGCGCGCCGTCGACGAGGTGGGGCCACTTGGTGGTGCTGAACGTCACGGCCTTGACCGTGCCGGACTCGACGGCGGGCACCAGGTAGCCGCTGCGCGTGGGGCGCGCGGGCAGCGCGGTGCCGGAGTAGGCGAGGGTGACGATCGCCATGCTGGCGTAGTCGATGCCGGCGAGCTCGGTGGCGGCCACGGGCACGGTGTCCTTCAGGAGCCGCCGCGCCGGGCTCGCGGGCACGGCGAGGATCACCGCGTCGGCGTCGAGGGCCTCCGGGGCGCGGGCGGGGCCGAGCGTGAGCCGCCAGCCCCGCGGCGTACGCGCCAGCTCGCGGACCATCGTCTCGGTGCGGACCGTCACGCCCAGGTCGGCGAGGCGCGCGGCGAGCGCGTGCGGGAGCGTGCCGAGGCCCTCGGTGAGGGTGGCGAACACCGGCCCGGCGTCGGTCGGGGCGGCCTCGCGTACGGCGCGGGCCGCGTTGACCAGGGACCGCCTGCTGCGCGACGCGGAGGCCAGGCCGGCCATGGTCGCCTCGAAGGACAGGTCTTCGGTGCGCCCGGCGTACACGCCGCCCAGGAGCGGCTCGACCAGGCGCTGCACGACCTCCGGGCCGACCCGCGCGCCGATGAACGCGCCGACCGAGACGTCGTCGCCGCGCGGGGTGGCGGGCAGCACCAGGTCGAGCGGCACCCGTGCGAGGCCGGCGGCGGACAGCACGCCCGAGCGCGCCAGCGAGGTGAGATCGGCGGGCACGCCCATGATGTGCCCGGTCGGCATGTCGTGGAGCGCGCCGCGGCTCCAGATCGCCGCCGACGTCGTGCCGGGGAAGGCCAGCCGGTCGGCGAGGCCGAGCTCGCGTACGAGCTCCAGGCCCTCCGGGCGGCGCGCGAGCATGGCCTCGGCGCCCGCGTCGACCGGCAGGCCGGCGACGTCGCTGACCGTAAGCTTGCCGCCGAGGTCGGCGCCGCCCTCCAGGAGGGTGACGGAGGCTCCGCGCTCGGCCGCGAGGTAGGCCGCGGTCAGGCCGGCGATGCCGCCGCCGACGACGGCGACACTGGCAGGGGTCGGCATTCGGCTCATGTCTCCAGACGGTGTTTTCGGACGTCCCAGGCGCCACATCGGGGCACGCGCCGTGACACGGCGCGTCGTCATCGTGACGTGATCGCGACGGCCCTCGGCGAACGGCGGCTCACGAAGCGGCGTCCCAATCATATGAGGGCATTCCTGATCGCACTGAGCGCCGCGCTTCTCCTGGCAGGCTGCGGCGGCGGCAGCAGCAGCGGCGCCGGCCGCTCGTCGTCGCGCGGCGACGCCGTGGCACCGGAACCGGCGCGTACGAGCCAGTCCGGCCGGTCCGCGGGACGACTCGGCCGGTAAGGCGGCCGAGCCGGTCCGCCTGGCATCTCCGCAGGCCATCGTCTACACCGCGAACCTCACGGTACGTTCCGGGGACGTGGACGGCGCCGCGGCGCGTGCCAAGCAGATCGTCGTCGCGGCGGGCGGCTACGTCGGCGACGAGACCTCCGACGACGTCGACGGCGCCCATCCATCCTCCGACATCACCTTCAAGATCCCGGCGGCGAAGTACCAGGTGACTCTGGACCAGCTCGGCTCGCCGAGGATCGGCACGCGGACCTCCGTCCACCAGCAGGCCGAGGACGTCACACAGGAGGTCGCGGACGTCGACAGCCGCGTGAAGTCGGCCGACGCCACGCTCGCCTCCTTCCGCAAGCTCCTCGCCAAGGCGAACAGCGTCAGCGAGGTCATCAGCGTCGAGCAGGAGATCTCCGGGCGCGAGGCGGACCTGGAGTCGCTCCAGGCACGGCAGAAGTCGCTCGCCGCGCAGACCTCGTACGCGACCGTGACCCTGCGGCTGGAGGGCACCGCGGCGCGGACCCCGAGCCATCACCGGAAGGCGACCGGCTTCGGGCACGGCATGGCGTCCGGCTGGGACGCGTTCACGGCGCTCGTGGGCGGCGTGTTCCTGGTCGTCGGCTGGCTGCTGCCGTTCCTGGGGCTGGCGCTGCTCGTGGGGCTGCCCGCGCTGTGGGCCTGGCGGCGCAGGCGCGCCCCGGCGGCCGGGACGGGAGAGCCCGATGCGACCTGAGCGCTCAGTGCCGGGCGGACTCCTCGTGGACGAAGTCGGTCAGGCGGGCCAGGACATCGGGGTCGGTGCCGGGGAGCACGCCGTGGCCGAGGTTGAAGACGTGACCCTCGGCCGTACGGCCCTGGGCGAGCACGGAACGGGTGCGCTCGGCCACGACCTTCCAGGGGGCGAGCAGGATCGCGGGGTCGAGGTTGCCCTGGAGCGCCTTGCCGGCCTCGACCCGGCGTACGGCGTCGTCGAGGGGGACCCGCCAGTCGACGCCGACCACGTCGGCGCCGGCCTCGCCCATCAGGCCGAGCAGCTCGCCGGTGCCCACGCCGAAGTGGATCCGCGGCACGTCGTACGCCTCCAGCGCCTCGAAGATGCGGCTGCTGTACGGGAGGACGGACCGGCGGTAGTCGTGCGGGCTGACGCCGCCGACCCAGGAGTCGAAGATCTGGATGGCACGTGCGCCCGCCTCGACCTGGACCTTGAGGTAGGCGATGGCGATGTCCGCGAGGCGCCCGAGGAGCCGGGACCACAGCTCCGGTTCGCCGTACATCATGGCCTTGGTGCGGTCGTGGGTCTTGGAGGGCCCGCCCTCGATGAGGTAGGACGCGAGCGTGAAGGGCCCGCCCGCGAAGCCGATGAGCGGGATGCCGCCCAGCTCGCCGGTGAGCGCACCGACCGCCTCGGTGACGTAGGGGACGTCGTCGGGCACGAGCGGCCGCACGCGGTCCACGGCGGCGGCGTCGCGGATCGGGTCGGCGATCACCGGTCCGACGCCGGGCTTGATGTCGAGGTCGATGCCGATCGCCTTCAGCGGCACGACGATGTCGCTGAAGAAGATCGCCGCGTCGACCGCGTAGCGGCGTACCGGCTGCATCGTGATCTCGACGATGAGGTCAGGGTTCGCGAGGGCTTCCATCATGGGGATGCCGGCGCGCGCCTCCCGGTATTCGGGGAGTGAGCGGCCGGCCTGCCGCATGAACCACACCGGCGTGTGCGGGACCGGGCGCCGCCGGCAGGCGTCGAGGAAGGAGCTCTCCCGGCCGGCGCGCCGCGCTGCCGGCATGTTGCTGTCTTGCGTATTCAGGGCGTCAGGCACCCCTGGATCGTCCCACGAAAGCCCCGGTGAGGTGCCGCGACCCCCCAACAGGGTGTGACCGCGCACGGCCACGTCCGTTATGAGAATCTTCGGGACACGCCGAGCGACGTCCCGCGATCGTGACCGGCCGCGTGCGAGCGTGTGAACGCTCCACCCCTGCCGAGTCGAGGGAGGTCACGACGGATGGCCCTCACACGTCATTGCTCCGTCTGTGGCGGTGAACGCCGGTTCGAGCAGCCGCCGTGCGCCGACGGCCACGGCGCCGAGTGCCCCGAGTGGGCGTGCGTCGAGTGCGGTATGGCGATCCTGATAGGCGACGCCCCGGAGATGCCGGTCATCGTGCGGTACCGAGCGGCCTGAGTATCTGAACAATGCGTCCCATTCCCCCCGCCGAGGGCGTACGTCCGCTGGATCGGCAAAGGTCCGGATGACACCTCGAAACACCACGACACCAGGCCCGTTCCAACGAGTGGTCGACACCCTGCGCACCGTCGTCGACGCCGAGCCGACCCGCACCGAGCTCGTGATCGAGGACATGCCCGCGCCACAGCGGCTGGCCCCGTACTCGGCGGCGATCATGGCGACCGTCTACCGCGAGGACGACAGCGAGCTCGCCGTGGGGCGTCTCATCGTGCTGTACGACCCCGAGGGCCAGCGCGGCTGGCACGGCGACTTCCGGGTGGTGGCCTATGTCCGCGCCGACCTGGAGCCCGAGATCGCGGCGGACCCGCTCATCGGCCCGGTGGGCTGGAGCTGGCTCACCGAGGCGCTGGGCTCGCACCACGCGGGCTACAAGGCCGCCTCGGGCACGATCACACGGGCCGTTTCCGAGAGCTTCGGCGACAAAGACGAGGACCCGGAGACAACCGAACTGGAGCTACGAGCGTCCTGGTCTCCGACGGACGATGACATATCAGGACATATCAGTGCGTGGTGCGACGTACTCTGCCAGGCAGCTGGATTGCCACCGGCAGGGGTGACCTCGCTGCCCGGTGCAGGAGCCTGACGACGTACGGTAGGCGCGTGGGAGTGTCGGAAGCAGAAGTAACACCACTACTCGAACCAAGAGACGGGATCCCCCCGGTCGTCGAGACCGCCGAGGCGCTCGGCCATGCCATCGAGGCGCTGGCCGGCGGCGAGGGTCCCGTCGCGGTCGACGCCGAGCGGGCGTCGGGATACCGCTACGGCCAGCGCGCCTATCTCGTGCAGCTGCGCCGCAGGGGGTCCGGCTCGTTCCTGATCGACCCGGTCCCCTGTTCGGACCTGTCCGCGCTGCGCGACGCGCTCAGCGGCACCGAGATGGTGCTGCACGCGGCCACCCAGGACCTCCCGTGCCTCGCCGAGATCGGCCTGGTGCCCGACGTGCTGTTCGACACCGAGCTGGCCGGGCGGCTGCTCGGCTACCCGCGGGTCGGCCTGGGCACGATGGTGGAGACCGTCCTCGGCTTCACGCTGGAGAAGGGTCACTCGGCGGCCGACTGGTCCACCCGGCCGCTGCCCGCCGACTGGCTGCGCTACGCCGCCCTCGACGTCGAGCTTCTGGTCGAGCTGCGCGACGCGCTGCGCGGCGAGCTCGACGAGGCCGGCAAGCTCGGCTGGGCCGAGGAGGAGTTCGCGGCGATACTGACCGCCCCGCCGAAGGAGCCACGCCAGGACCCCTGGCGCCGTACCTCCGGCATCCACCGCCTGCGCACCCGCCGCGGCCTGGCCGTCGTACGCGAGCTGTGGACGGCGCGCGACCGCATCGCCCGCGAGCGCGACCTGTCGCCGGGCCGTGTGCTCCCCGACGCCGCGATCGTCGAGGCCGCGCTCCAGCTCCCGAAGACGCCCGACGACCTGTCGGCGCTCCCGTCGTTCCGCGGCCGCAACCCGCGCCGCCACGCCGCCCAGTGGTTCCGCGCCGTGCAGCGCGGCCGTACGCTCCCCGACCCCCAGCTCCCCGAGCACAGCCTGCCCGGCGAGGGCCCGCCGCCCGCCCACCGCTGGGCCGAGCGCGACCCCGCCGCGGCCGAGCGCCTCAGCGCCGCGCGTACGGTCGTGGCCGCGCTCGCCGACGAGCACACCATGCCGGCGGAGAACCTCCTCCAGCCCGACGCGGTGCGCCGGCTCGCCTGGACCCCACCGGAGGACGTCAACGAGGAGACGGTCGGCCTCGCGCTGACCGCTCTCGGTTGCAGGTCCTGGCAGGTGGGGCTCGCCGCCACGCCTCTCGCCAAGGCACTGGTCAGATTGGCGACCAAGGGTGACCTCTGAGGCGATCGTCACCGACCGTCTCGTCCTGCGGCCCCTCGGCACCGAGCCGGCGCGCGCCATCGCGGACGGCGACTACTCCGGCGTGGTCGCCGGCAACGGCTGGCCCACCGAGGCGAGCCCGCTCGTCGCCCAGCGCGCCGCGAACGACCCCGGCGCGCTGACCTGGCTGATCACCCATGAGGGCGCCGTCATCGGCGAGTGCGGCCTCAAGCACGCGCCCGGCCCCGACGGGTCCACCGAGATCGGGTACGGCCTGGGGCACGCCTGGCGCGCCGACGGCTACGGCACCGAAGCGGTACGCGGCCTGGTCGACTGGCTCCACGGCCTGCCGTCCTGCCGCCGGGTCACCGCCGAGGTGCATGAGAGCAACACGCCCTCGCGACGGCTGCTCGAACGCCTCGGCTTCACCATCGACTTTCTGGCGCCGCCGTACGTCTGGTACGCCCGAGCGCTGCGTTAGAGGGCGGCGAAGACCAGGCCGCGTTTCTTCAGCTCGGGGATGACCGTCCGCAGGGCCTTCAGCGTCTCCGAGCGGTCGCCGCCGCCGTCGTGGCAGAGCAGGATGTCGCCGCCCTTGGCGTCGAGCAGGCTGTGCTCGATGCGCTTCGTACCGGGACGCGCCCAGTCGCGTGGGTCGACGGCCCAGTCGATGGGCGTCATGCCGTGCCGGGCCGCGGAGCGTAGAACGTTCTTGGACCAGGCGCCGCCGGGCGAGCGGAAGAACCTCGGGGCGACGCCGGTCGCGTCGCCGATACGGTCGTGCGCCTCGGTGATCTCGGTGTCGACCCTCTTGCGGGACAGCGACGCGATCTCGAGCGGGTGCGTCATCGTGTGGTTGCAGAGCTGGTGGCCGGCGCTCACGATCCGCTGCGCCAGCTTGGGCAGCTCCTTCACCTGAACCCCGATGAGGGAGAACGTCGCCTTGACCTGGAGCTCGGCCAGCAGGTCGAGCATCTTGGGCGTCCACTCCGGGTGCGGGCCGTCGTCGATCGTCAGCGCGATCGCGTTGGGCGGCGCGGCCGGCAGCAGGTCGTGCATCATGTGCACGGCCTCGGTGCGCGGCGTCAGCGGGGCCAGCCGCGGCGGGTGCCCGGGCCGGAGCGCGGGTACGGCGTTGGCCCTCGGTATGACCGCCCTGCCGCGTGCGATCGGATGGTCGACGGCGAGCTTCTCTTGACCGTGGTCACCCGCGATGATGACACCGAGCCCGACGGCTCCGGCGGTCAGCAAGCGGCGACGAGTCAGCATGTCCCCGAACTCCACATGTCAAACGCTATGCCCTGTCCGGGCCGTCGCGATACGCGTTGTCATCTCGTAACAGAGCAAGACTTGAACCAAGACGACATGCCATGACATGCCGGTTTGAAATTCCCGGAGGCCTCGGACTTGCGCCCGCCCCGGTCACGCCCCAGACTGCCGATTAGGTTAGCTTTACCTAAGCGTTCGTCCGACCCCGGCGAACCCCGACCGGAGGAGCCATACCCTTGTTGCTCGGCAACTACCTCATCGGCCTGCGCGAAGGACTCGAGGCCTCGCTCGTCGTCAGCATCCTCATCGCGTACCTGGTGAAGTCGGGCAACAAACGCGCACTCCCGCCGGTCTGGGGCGGCGTGAGCACGGCCATCGTCCTGTCCATCGGGTTCGGCATCGCACTGACGCTGGCGTCGGGCGAGATGCAGTTCAAGGCGCAGGAGACGTTCGGCGGCTTCCTGTCGATCATCGCCGTGGGCCTGGTGACGTGGATGGTCTTCTGGATGCGCCGCACGGCGAGGTTCATGAAGGCCGAGCTGGAGGGCAAACTCGAAGGCGCCCTGTCTTTGGGCGGCAAGGCCCTGTTCGCCGTCGCCCTCCTGGCCGTCGGCCGAGAGGGCCTGGAGACCGCACTGTTCCTCTGGACCAACATCACCAACTCGAACTCCTCCGTCGAGCCGATCATCGGCGCCGTCCTGGGCCTGCTGACCGCCGCGTTCCTCGGCTACCTGCTGTACCGAGGCGGCCTGAAGCTGAACCTCAAGCGCTTCTTCACCATCACCGGCGTAGCGCTGATCATCGTGGCCGCGGGCGTGTTCGGCTACGGCTTCCACGACCTGCAGGAGGCCTCGATCGTCCCGGGCCTGAGCAGCCTGGCGTTCGAGCCCCACACGTGGTTCACGGGCATGGGCACGGCAGGCGGCTGGCTCCAGACCGCCCTGCAGGGCGTCTTCAACCTGACCCCCCAGGTCACCATCCTCCAGGCGACCATGTGGGTCGTGTACCTGGTCCCGGTGATGGCCCTGTTCCTCCGCCCGTCCAAGCCCCCGGTCACCCCGGCCCCCAAGCCGGAGCCCGCGAACGCCGACCGCTAGACGCCTCGGTCTGGTAGGCCCACGCAGTGAGAGATCGCCCTCGCCTTGCAAGGCCCCTTAGCCTGCTGGCCGCACACCGAGGCCTTGCCGACCGGGCTCGTCAGCGTCCTTCACCGCCTTTCCGGTCCTGGATATGGCTGTAGAAGCCCAGCCAGCCGATCGCCATGAAGTCGCCGCGCCGGCTGAACAAGGCGGCTCCTCGTTCGCTGTCATTCGGGTCGGATGGGGTGGGGAAGGATGTCTGCGGATTCTCCGTTTCTGTCCGACGATGCGCGTAGGTGCGGCCACTCCAGATCGCCAGCGCTGTCCCCATGGAACACTCGGCGGCGACCGTGCCCGAAGCTTCGGCAAGCGTGGAATCCGTCAGCCGGTCGCGCAGGAGCGTGGTGTAGGCGGCGTCATCGAGCCGGCATTCGGTGGGCTTGGCTCCAGAGCGCCAGTCCGGGCTCGAGAGCTCTCTGCGCCTTGCCGCCTTCCACATGACGGGTACCGCTTGGTCCGCGTGGACAGGGGTGGCCATCTGCTCGCACATCCACAACAGACGTCCCGAACCGCGCGGCGGCGCACATCGACGCCATCGGATGCGGCGGCCAAGGTCTGCCGCGACAATCGCGCACCAGGGCGGTACGGTGCCGAGGAAACCCTGCGAGCCGATCCAGTTCAGGTAGTGGGGCGTGTTTTCGAGGATCGGATACATGGTCGCGTAGGGAATGTCCGCGATCCGGCGAACGACTCCGCCGAAGGCCTGCGGACTGTTGGCGACCGTGAGCAACGTGGCCTTTGCCAGGTCCCCGGGAGCGTATGGCGCCTGCCCGCCCAAGCCACCGCGTGTGAATTTCCGAGACGAGCCGAGCCGGGCAACGTGACCATCAGCCTGAATCAGGCGTGCGATGGCCGGACGCATTTCCTCTGACAACGGAGCTTCCGCAAGGCCGGGCACTCGTGTCGACAGGACAGTGATCAACATCCGCTCGGCGGCTTCGGGGCTGCTGGGCACCGAGACGGCACCGAGCGCGATTCGCAGCTTCTCTCCGACCACGGTGGGAATCATGAGCCGGGCGGTGAGGGTACCCAACTCCGTCGGCGTGATGTCCGCATCCCCTGTTGGCTGCGCGACCAGGGCGAGGTAGCCACCCGCGTCGAGGAAGTCGACGGAGGCTCGGAGGGGCGCAAGGCTATGCGTGCCCTGGTGGTAGGCGAGGGTCTGGATCCACCAAGCCTCGGCTTCCCGAATCGTCGAGATACGGCCTTGTACCACTTCGGCGAGCACGTGATCGGCCAGGCTCGGCAGGATGTGGGAGGAGACGTTGTACCCCTCAACGAGCCGTGCCTGCCACTTGGACCGCTCGTTCTCATCAACGATCAGATAGGCCCAGCCCTCGGATTCACCGGCACCGACTCGTCCAGCGCGCCCGAACATCTGCTGGACCTGCGCCACATCGATCTGGTCTAGCCCCAACTGGGTGTCGCGTACGACCACCGCGCGGGCCGGTAGGTTCACTCCGGCCGCTACCGTCGTGGTCGCGACCAGAACATCCAGTTCCCGGTTACGGAAGGCCCGCTCGGCCTCCCTCTTGTGCTCCCAGTCTTTGTAATGCAACCCGACGCCTGCGCCCGCACATATCCGGTGAACATGATCGAGGTCATCGGGATCCACTCCACGGACATCGGCACCGCGGTCACCGGCGATGGACAACGCGGTGGCACGGACACTGCGCTTACTGCCGCAGAACACGAGAACGCTCCCCTCGTCGGCAGCGATCATCCGGGTGATCCCGCATGCCAGGCGAGTACGTGCAGTCTGCATGGCGGCCCGGTCGGAGCTGGCCGGGATCGTGGGTAACTGCCACGTCAGCCGGCTCGGCCTCCAGGTGATATGCACTGAGCGGGCACTCAGCCACTCGGCGATCTGTCCGGCGTTCGCCACAGTGGCAGACAGGCCGACGATCCTCACGGGAGATTCGACACCCCGCACGCGTGCCAGAAGGGCCTCGAGCACCGGTCCGCGGCCGGCGTTCCCGAGCAGATGAATCTCATCGATGACGAGACAACCGACCTCGGCGAGCGCTTCTTGCATTGACCAGGTACGGCAAATCGATTCGAACTTCTCGGTCGTGGCGACCCACAGGTCGGCCTCACGGACGCGCTGGGCGTCGATGACGTACTCGCCGGACAGTCGTTCGACCCGCAGGCCGCGCTGTCTCCAGGTTTTCAGCTCCTCGTCGAGTTCGTCGGTCAACGAACGTTGCGGGACAAGCCAGGCGGCTTTTCGGCCTTCCCCGAGCACCGTACGCAGCGCGGCCATCATTCCGATGACCGTCTTCCCAGCACCGGTAGGCGCCGTCACGATCACGTGCTCGTCGCTGTCCAGGACGTGTGGTGCGGCCTGCGCCTGGGCCGGGTTCAGGGTCGGGAACGGCAGATATTCGAGCCACTCGGCGGGCACGTGCACTCCGGCCGGAACCGGCTCGTATGATACGGACTCCGGGTCGGCGTGGGTCTGCCACATCAGATCAAACGCGTCACGAGCAGCCGCCGCAGCGGCGCCGGACTTGGAAGCCAAGCGCTGTTGGACACCACGAGCCGGAGCGTTCAGCGCCGCCGACGCCGCTAGAGGGCCGAGCTCACCCCTCAGCGTCACGGACGTGACCGTCTCGCGCTCAAGCCAGTAACGCACCGTCCGGTACGGCACATCACGCCGGGATAGGTACCGGCGCATCTCATCGAATCGCTCATCGTCTGGAAGCAGGACTCGAAGATCCACGTCTGGCTTTGGAGTGGGCAGCTCATCCTTCGGATCGTTGATCTTTAACCAGTTCAGCCTGCGATCCTCGGGCACGATGCCTGGGTCCGCAGAACCAACGACATGATCACCGGGTGCCCCCAGCAGCTCCTTCAGGTATGAATCCACGCGACTGGCCTTGATCGGCGCAATCCGGGCGCCAACCTCACGAACGCCACAGTCCGGCAGCGGCTCAGCCGACGACATCCTCACCGAGGCCTCCGACCGGCCAGGCCTCAAGAGTTCCTCGTACTCTCTAAGCCCAAGATCGGCAAGGCCGAAGGTAGCCGGACATCCGGGGCAGACAAGCGCCACATGCCTGGACGGCGTTCCCCCGTTCTCGTACGTCTTCCGCAGACAATGCAGTTCACCCTGACAGGATGGGCACCGCACCAAGGCTGGTTCTTCGTACGACCAGCCTGGATCCGAGAACCGATCGGTCGACGGCTTCGGGCGAACACCCCATCTGGCGGCCGCGATCCCGGCGACTGTCGAGTCATTCGGCGTCGACCTGTTCTGCCGCCTGAACATGATGGTTGCCTCTCCGGAATGTCGACGCGTTCATGCTGAGGTGGACAATCTCACCAAATCCCTAGCGGAGGATCAAAGCGCCATCCTGGCCGGAGCGGAACTCAAAAACCAGACCTGCACGGTCAGGAACGTATCGATGCCCTTCACTTCAGCCCAGCGAGTGGCACGGCCGGGCACAAGGCGCGGAAGTAGTGACACGAACCTGGACAGGCATGAGCCGCCCCGTAGTTGTCCGGCACTCCGGATACGTACTCCCGGTAAGGTCGACCGCATCGGCGAGTGGTCGAGAGCTGGAGAAGCTGGGGGCGAAGAGTGTCGGCATCCAATAGGCCGAGGCCGGGCCCGCCTCCTTCGGCGAGGCGTTGGTTCCAGTCGAGCCGGTCCCCCTATCCGTGGGAGCAGGACGGTCTCGACCATATCGAGCGGCTCATGCCAAAGAATGAGCCGTACCGGGCCTGGGCGACTTTCTCGTTCACTGCCAGGTCCGGCCGGGTTAACGAGTGTGACCTGTTCATTGTCACCCCGGGCGGTCTCTATCTAGTCGAGCTGAAGGGGCACCCCGGCAGGGTGGTCAACAACGGCTCGACCTGGCGGTTCCACGGAACGGACCGGATCCGGACGATCACCAACCCGCTGAGCCTGACCGATATGAAGTCCAAAGAGCTCAAGAGCCAGCTCGCCTGGGCGGCCGGGCAGTTGGCGGCCGCGCGAGGGATACAGATACCGCGGATACGGCCAGCCGTATTTCTCACTGATCCTCATCTGATCTCCGAGCTCGACGACATCCAGAAGATCAATGTGTACGGCAGGGAGGGCGCCGATACCGGCCTCGATCAGATCTGGACGCATCTGCTCGGCAGGGCCCCGCAACGCGAGAACCAGCGGATCACCCCCCAGTTCTCCCAGCTGCTCCCCGAGCTGATGCGCAGGATCGGCATCTCCCAGTCGCAGGCGCACCTGGACTTCGGTGACGGTTGGAAACTGGAGCCCCGGCCGCTGGACGCCGGCCCGACCTGGGAAGACCGCCTTGCCCGTCGCGATGACATCGTGCGGGAGGAGGGTCGAGTCCGGATCTACCTGGTCGACCACACCGCTCCCGAGGCGGCCCGTCGATCGGTGGACCGGGCCGCCCGGCGCGAATACCAGGTGCTCCAGGGCATCAACCATCGCGGGATCGCCGAGGCCGTGCAGATCCGCGAGCACCAGGGCGGTCCGGCGATCCTGTTCCGCCACCGGTATGAAGACCTGCGGCTGGACTCCTTTCTCGACGTGCACGCCGCTTCACCGAGCCTGACCCCCGAGGTACGGCTGGACATGGTCCGGCAGCTCGCCGAGGCGGTCCGGTACGCCCACAATCGCTCGCTTTACCACCGGGCGCTGGCGGCCCGGTCCGTCTACGTATCGGCGAGGGACGACGGCTCCCGGCCCGTCCTCCGGATCACCGACTGGCAGACGGCCGCACGCGACTTCGACACCACGACCCGCCGGACGATCGGCAACAGCCCCGTCGACCCTGGCCATCTCGAAGACAGCACGCAGCCCTACCTCGCCCCCGAGTTCGACATGCCCCACGCCGACCCGGTCGACATGGACGTCTTCGGCCTGGGCGCGGTCTCGTACCTGATCCTGACCGGCCAGCCACCGGCCGCGGACCGGTCAGGGCTGATCGATCAGGTCCAGAACCATGGCGGGCTCCATCCCATCGGTGTGGCCGACGGGATGGCAGGCGACCTCGACGGCCTCATCCACCAGGCCACCCGCGGCGAGACCAGCGACCGGCTGGCATCCGCCGACAGCTTCCTGTCCGCCCTCGACCGGATCGAGCAGGACATCGCCGCCGCGGAGGGCGCCGGGCCCGAGGACTCCTGGGCCGGAGCCGATCCGCTCACCGTGGTTCCCGGCCAGGCTGTGGACGGCGACGCCGATGGCACCTGGCTGGTGGAACGCGTACTCGGCACCGGTGCCACCGCGAAGGCTCTGCTGGTCGCCCGCACCGTCGAGGACGAAGACGGCGAACAGGCCCGGGAGACCCGCGTCTTCAAGGTCGCTCTCGATGAGGGCAAGGCCGCGCAGCTCGGCAGCGAGGCACAGATCCTGGAGCGGGTCGGCGGTGGCGCGATCGTACGGCTGCTGGCGGGGCCTCGGACGCTGGCCGGGCGCACGGTCCTGGATCTGGAGTTCGCCGGGGAGCGTTCGCTGCGGGCGCTACTCAGCGCCGAGGGCAAGCTCACGTATCACCAGCTCGCGGAGTTCGGCGACGACCTGTTCCGGGCCCTCAAAGACCTGGCCGGCATGGCCGTACGGCACCGGGACATCAAGCCGGACAACTTCGGGGTGCTGCGGCGAGCGGACCGCACCTGGGAACTGAAGCTCTTCGACTTCTCCCACGCGGCGGTCTCCGACCGCGACGTCACCACCGGTACGCGGGGCTATCTCGACCCGTTCCTGGGCACCTCACGGCGTCCCGACTTCGACGATCACGCCGAGCGCTACGCGGCGGCGGTGACGTTGCACGAAATGGCATCGGGGCAACGGCCCGTGTGGGGTGATGACGCCACCGATCCTCGAACCATCGCGAATCCGCCCCTCTACCTCGCCGTGGAGCTCTTCGAGCCGGCCCTGCGCGAAGGGCTGACCACCTTCTTCACCAGGGCTATGCACCCGGATGTCGCCAGCCGCTTCGACACGTTGCGGCTGATGGAGGAGGCATGGCGGGAGATCTTCCGCAGCGCCGACGCCGCGGCACCGACGAGCACTCAGGCGACGGCGACGGGCGAGGCGGATGGTGACCTCGATGCCGCGGCGCTGGAGCAGCGGCGGGACGAGGCCGCTCTCAACGCACAGCTCGACACCGCTCTCGACGCGGCGGGGCTGTCTCCCCGGGCGGTGTCGGTGGCGGCGTCCTTCCAGGCGACCACCGTCGGCCAGCTCATCGATGTCCATCTCTACCTGATCGCCAAGGCACGCGGTGCCGGCGCGGTCGTACGCAAGGAGCTCAACCGGCGGCACAAGCAGTGGACGGCGGCGCTCCGCAGCCCCGGCACCGCCCAGGGCGAGAAACCGGATGGCGCCCAGGACACGCCCACACCGGCCGAGGGCTCGGACGCGTGGCTGCGGGTGGACGAGCTCGCCGCACTGCTCATCCCTACCGGGAGCCGGAAGAACTCCAGCAAGACGTCCGTGGTCCGGCTGACGCTAGGGTTGTCCAATCCGGCCGCAGGGGATCCCACCGGGTTGGACCCCTGGCCCACCCAGACGGAGATCGCCCGCAGGCTCGACGTGGCGCAGTCTGCCGTGTCCCGCCACCACATCGACGCGATCAGGAGATGGATCTCCGAGCCACGGCTGGACACCGTACGGGGCGAACTGGTCACGATCCTCGCCGGGGCGGGCCGGGTGATGACGGTCACCGAGCTCGCGGCCGGTCTGCGGGCCCGGCGGGGCGCCGCCGACCAGGCGGCCGGGCAGGACCTGGTCAAGGCGCTCGCCGTCGTACGGGCAGCGGTCGAAGCCGAAACCTTCACCGCGAACGGGCAGGTCGAGGGGCATGAGCCCCGGGTGGCGGTCCTACGGCGTGGCCACCGGATCATCATCGCCCTGGAGTCACTGCCCGGCACCGACGACCCCGTCCCACGTGAGCTGGCCGACTACGCGCTGGCACTCGGCGCCCGAGCCGACCTTCTCGCCGCAGGAGAACCACTGCCCGGCCGGTTCGAGGTGATCCGAGAGCTGAGGTCGGTGGCGCCGCCCGAGGGGATGACACCGCTGGCCGACACCCGGCTGGCGGGGCTCGCCGCGGCCATCGCCCACGACGCCGTGGTCTCCCCTCGCCTGGAGCTGTACCCGCGCGGGCTGCCGCTGGCCGAAGCGCTACGGATCTCGCAGGCGGCCGCGGGCGTACGCCACGACCACGGCATCACGATCGGCGACCTGCTCGCCCGGGTCCAGGCACGCTTCCCCGACCTGGACGCCTATCGCCCGGCACCCACGTACGTGGTGGTCGAGGAGGCCCTCAAGGAAGCGGGTTTCCCGCTCGACTACGACACCGACGACCAGCGCTTCCGGCCGCCGGCGTCGGCGACGTCGTGGAGATCCTCGACGGGGACCATGACCGGCATGCTCGGCACCTATGTGGCCTCGGGCGTCCAGACCCCCGCCGACCTGGTCGACGCCAAGCTCACCACGGCCCTCCAGCAGGGCGGCTTCCTCGCTCTGACGATGCATCTGCGCTATCTGCCCGACACACCGCGGCTGCTGGCCGACCAGTACCCAGTCGTCTCGGTGAACGTCGCGTCGCTGTTCCTGGAAGAGTTCCGGGCACTCGCCACCGAGCATGGCACCGACTGGGGCAAGGTGCTGAGGGCCGACGAGAAGCTGACCCGGACCGGTGAGATGCCCGGCGGGCTGCGCTCATACGTCACCCGCGTGTTCCCCCGCGTCACGGACCGGTTGCTGGCTTCGGCCGCGCCCGCCAGAACGGTGCTGTTCCTGCACAACGCGGGGCCGCTCGCCCGCTACTTCGACGAGGGCGGGCGCGAGCTCCTCACCCGGCTACAGAACACCGCCCGGCGCCCGGCAGACGAACCGTACGGGCTCTGGCTGCTGTGCCCGTCGGAGAACTCCAAGGCCACGCCCAACCTGGACGGCAGAACCGTGGAGGCCATCGGCGGTGACGCGGAATGGGCGGTGCTCGGTAAGCCGTTCCTGGCGCGGCTCAGGGAAGCAGGTCTTCCCAGGACAGGCTGATTTTGACGGGGACCTCGAAGTCCAGATGATCGCCGGCATCGCGCATGAACGTTCGCATGTGCGCGTAGGCCATCGTGCCCCTGTCGAGGGTGTACCACTCGACGGATGAGATGCCGACCGCGTCCATTCGCACGACCCAGTAGTGGGGGATCGCGGCGTTGGCGTACTCGGCCATCTTGTCGACGGAGTCGCGCTTCTCCGAACCGGCGGAAACGATCTCGATGACGAGCAAGGCGTCCTTGGAGCGCAGGGTCTCGTCGTCGGGGACGCATGTGTGCATGACGACATCCGGGCGCCTGTTCAGCAAGGGGACATCCCACAGCCGTAGGTCGACATCGGCGCCGACGTCGAAACAGGTCTCCGCGGTAGAAGCGCGCTTCGCGTGAACCTCCAGGCCGTGCGCGAGCCTGACCATCAGCCGCTGGTGTTCGCGGCTCGGGGAGTCACAAAAAACGATCATGCCGTCGACGACTTCGACCGTCCGGCAGAAGTCCTCGTCCAGAAGTTCGTACTCGGCGGCGGTCAGCGGACTTGTCTGGCGATGCTTTTGCAGTTCGTGCGCCCAGTGTTCGTGCGGGATGCTCACGTTGGCCTCGTTCGGTCCGATGGTGTGACTCTGGTCGCGCGTGACCCGGACGAGTCCGGCCGCCCCATGCTGGTACGGGCGCTTCAGTCTACCGACCGCCGCTCGTCGCGGCTGGTCTCCTGCTCCTACCATCACTGCAGGAAGACGGCGGTCACCGTACGGCCGGGCCAGCGGCGTACCTCCCGAGCGAAGCGACTGTAGACCGGCCAGACCGTAGAAGCCATGATCTCCTCCAGGATTCGACGAGCCGCCAGCGCGACCATGCCGTGGTCGGGCTGCGTGGGGGTCTCAGGGTGTCCGCGACGGTGAGGAGCAGCGGTCGGAGGTGGCGGCCCACTGTCCAGCCCGGACGTCCCAGCGGACGGCGTAACCAAGCAGGATCGGCGGCGGGTCGAGTGGGGTCGGGCCGGTCACCCAACGGCCGCCCTGATCTCGGCGATCTCGGTCGCGATGAGCTGCACCAGCGGCCTGGGGACCGCATGGACGGTCTTGTCGTTCGTACGCCCAGTGTTCGCTCATTCTCTCGGCCATCAGCCGAGAAAGATCGCGGTCACCGTACGGCCGCGTACGTCGCCATGCCAGCCCCAGGAGGTTGTGAGGGCACCCAGGATGGCCAGGCCACGCCCGCTCTCCTGGTCGCCGGACAGGGCACGGGCACGAGGCTCACCGGGACCGCCCTGGTCGGTGACGGCGAGGGTGGCGCAGCGGCCGGGCCAGCGGCGTACCTCCAGGATCAGCCGGCCGCCGGGGAGCTGCGAGCGAGTGTGCTGGATGGCGTTGTTGAAGAGTTCGGCGGCGACGGAGACGACGTCGTCACCCTGGGGGTGGTCCGTGAACAGGGTGGTGACGAATCGGCGGGCCTCCCGGACGTGGCAGGCCAGGCCGGGATAGAAGCGGCGCCAGGACATGATTTCGGCGGTGTCGACGTCGAGGAGGGCGTTCAGGGCGGCGACCTGCGAGGTGAGCATTGTCATGGGGGGTCCTTCCTGGCGAATTGGCATGGAGACCTGCGGCCATAGCTGCCGATCGACGGCGACCGGACGTTCCGCGGAGTCGTCTCCGGCCGTAGATCAGGATTCGCGTGACGCTACCGCTTACGTGACCGTACGCTTCCGAGTATGCACGCACTGTTAGTTTAATTGCAAGATACGTGAACGTATGATGCGGAATACTTTCGCTGCGGGAGCATGCCCTGCACTGAAAAAAGAGGAGGACGGACAGTGGCTGCGACCCCCAGCCCGAACGTGCGCCGCAAGCGCCTAGGGATAGAGCTCCGGCGGCTCCGCGAGGGCTGCGGTCTCACGTGTGACCAGGTAGGCGAGAAACTCGACTGCTCAGGTCCTCGGATCAGCCGGATCGAGACCGGCGTGATCGGGGTGAGGCCCGGCGACGTACGGGAACTCCTTGAGATCTACGGCATCGGTGGCGAGGAAGCGGACGCGCTGGTCCAACTCGCCCGCGACGCCCGGAAGAAGGGCTGGTGGTACAGCTACGGCGACGTGCTGCCCAAGTGGTTCGAGGCCTACCTCGGCTTCGAGGCCGAAGCCTCCCGCATCCGCGCCTTCAAGCCGCTCGTGATCCCCGGCCTGCTCCAGACCCAGGACTACGCACGCGCCGTCCTGCAAGCCGCACCCGACGCCGGCTCCGCCCACGAGATCAGCGGCCAGGTCGCGCTAAGGATGGAACGCCAGGCGATCCTCACCCGCGAGAACCCGGTCGACCTGTGGATGGTGCTCAGCGAGACGGCGCTCCGCATACGGGTCGGCACCCCCGAGGTGATGCGCGCACAGCTCCAGCACCTCACCGAGATCACCGAACTCCCGAACGTCACTCTCCAGGTGCTCCCCTTCAGCACGGCCGCGCACGTCAACCCGGTGAGCGTGTTCAACATCCTAGAATTCTCGTCCTCGCTGGCTCCAGATCTCGTGTACCTCGAACATCTCACCGGCGGTCTCTTCCTGGAGCGCGAAGAGGAGATCCATCGCTATAAAGTTGAGTTCGACCACCTCATGGCAGAAGCGCACGGTACGAAGCGGTCCACAACCCTGATCGCAGAGGTGGCCGACGAACTTCGCTAGCCCTACTCAGCAGAGGAAGTGCGGGATGACCGCGACTGACGCACCCCGCGCCGACTGGCGCAAAAGCAGCCGCAGCAATGGCGGCGACGACTCGTGCGTCGAGGTTGTTTCGCTGACCGTTGAGGACAGCGAGCGTACGAGCGGCCCGTACGCGACCTGATCCCTTTCAACGGCAGGCCCCTGACCTGGTAGCACGCGGGCTCAATCCGCAGGCTCAACCTGTCTTTCAGCTGCCGACCACTTGCGGTTGGCACATGCCGAACCCCGCCCTCCGGATTGGCCGCTGACACTACGATCGCCTGTATCTACAGGCGGTTATGGGGCGGCAAGGTGGGGGCGCGGATGGACCAGACGAGGCTACTGAAGGATCTTCGCGGTCAGGTTGCCGCTCTCGAGGCGGACCTACGTGAGCGCAGTGAGTCGGTCGAGGAGTACCGGTCCTCGCTGAAGGCGGAGTACGCGGCGGCCCGACAGGCGCAGCGGATCGCGGCCACGTACACGGCCTGGCGGGATGAGCGGGTTACTCAGGTCGCGGTGGCGTGGGTGCTGGCGACCGTGTTCGTGCGGTTCTGTGAGGACAACGGGCTGATCGAGTCAGCGTGGATCGCCGGTCCTGGCGAGCGGTTGCGTGAGGCCGAGGATCGGCACAACGCACACTTCCAGCAGCATCCCGAGCAGAACGACCGGGACTGGCTGATTGCCGCGATCCGGCATCTGGCCTCGACCAACGAGACCGTCGCCGGCCTGTTCGATAAGGCCCACAACCCGCTCTGGGAGATGAATCCCTCCTACGAAGCGGCCACCGGACTGCTGGCTTTCTGGCGTCGGCTCGGCCCGGATGGTGAGATCGTCCACGACTTCACCGACCCCGACTGGAACACTCGCTTCCTCGGCGACCTATACCAGAACCTCAGCGAGAGCGCCCGCAAGACGTTCGCGCTACTCCAGACGCCGGAGTTCGTCGAGGAGTTCATCCTCGACCTGACCCTGGAACCAGCGGTCAAGGAGTTCGGCCTGTCACCGGAGTGGCGCTACCGCCCGTCGAAATGGCCTGGCCCGGAGGGCGAGATGCCGACCGGCCTGCGTACCATCGACCCGGCCTGCGGCTCCGGCCACTTCCTCCTCGGAATCTTCCACCGACTTTTCGCGAAGTGGGAAGATTCCGAGCCCGGCACCGATCGCTGGGAACTGATCCGCCGCACCCTGGAATCGGTTCACGGCTGCGACAAAAATCCCTTCGCCGTCGCCATCGCCCGCTTCCGCCTCCTACTCGCCGCCCTCAGTGCTGCCGGCGAAACTCGACTCGACCGAGCCCCCATCTTCCCTATCAACATCGCTGTCGGTGATTCCCTCCTCCACGGCCGTGGCGCCGAGTCCGTCACCAACGACCTGTTCTCGGCCAACGAGCCCTTCACCTATGCCACCGAGGATGTCTACGAATTCGCAGCATGCTGCGACCTCCTAGGCAAGGGTTCGTATAACGCGGTAGTAGCCAACCCACCCTACATCACCGTCAAGGACAAGCAGGAGAACGAAAATTACCGCGACTCCTACAGTTCTTGTTCGGGGTCATATTCGCTTTCGGCGCCTTTCGCGCAGCGAATCTTCGAACTGGCGATATTCTCCGGTGGAGAAAATCGCAGCTGCGGGCTTCACTGGCCAGATCACTGCCAACTCTTTTATGAAGCGAGAGTTCGGCAAAAAGCTCATTCACCCATTCTTTACGTCGGTCGAAATAACACATATCATCGACACGTCGGGGGCCTATATACCAGGCCACGGAACACCGACGGTAATCCTGGCCGGCCGGAATCGACTCGGTTATCAAAACGATCCAGTCCGCACGGCTCTCGGCATCCGCGGCGAACCTTCGACGCCTGAAGATGCGGCCCAAGGACTCGTTTGGTCGGCAATCACGAAGCAGATCGATCGAATTGGGAGCGAGTCCGATTGGATCAGCGTTAACGACCTTCCCCGTAAGACCTTTTCAGTTTTTCCGTGGAATCTGTCCGGAGGAGGTGCTCATGCCGTTAAAGAAATGATCGAGGCTTCTGCCGTATCGCACCTCGAAGATCACGCAGAGAGCATTGGCAGGACTACCGCGACGGGCGAAGACGAGATCTATTTCCTTCCAGACCTCAGGACAGCAGAACGCCTGGGCGATGGTGACTATGTGCGCGACCTAGTCGTAGGGGATGGCGTTCGCGACTTTGGTATCACCAAAACTATTAAAGTTCGAAACCCATATCTGGACAAAGAAAATCGACAGTCCATTCCACAAACTCATTATCTCGCAACTCACAGCCTATGGGTAGCTCGAGCAGGGCTTGAGAACAGAGTTATTTTCGGCAAGTCCATGCGAGATCAAAGAAAGCCATGGACGGACCACCTCGAAAACTACTCCCGCAAGCTGAGGACGCCGTCCGCAATCACCTTCGCATTCGTTGCACTCACAATCATTTTGCATTCGCTCGAGGCGTAAAGTATTCAATCGAACTGCACCAATAATCAAGCTACCGAAGGATGCGACCGAGGACGATCACCTGGCTCTTCTTGGACTACTAAATTCATCCACTGCCTGCTTTTGGCTAAAACAGGTCAGTCACGATAAGGGGAGTCAGTCCGGAACTGGCGGCTTTATGCACGACGAGTGGGAGCGCTTTTTCGAGTTCACTGGAACAAAACTTCAGAAGTTCCCGGTTCCAGATCGATGCCGCTCGAGCTAGGACGCGCGTTGGATCGTATGGCCCAAGATCTTCAGTGCAGGAGCCATCAAATGTCTGCCCGGAGACACCAACTCGGGCCTCACTAGATGAGGCTAAGCGCAAAGCATCGCCGGATACGAGGGTACATGATTGCGACACAAGAGGAACTCGACTGGACCATCTACGGTTCCTACGGGCTGCTCACGCCCGAAGAACTCTCACGTGTCGTGGTACACGATCTCGCGGAAGTCCCGGAGGTTCAGCTCGGCGAGCGAGCATTTGAGATCATGCTCGCACGTAAGGTGGCGGCAGGGGAGACAGAGACTTCTGGTTTGATCGACACGGATCCACGCCAGTCACGGAGATTCCGGCGCAGTGGCCGGAAGGATACCGGCAAGTCATGCGATCACGGATCGAAATGATCGAACAACGGCGCGATATCGGCCTGATCGAGCGGCCGGAGTACAAACGACGCTGGGCATCGGAGCCGTGGGATAAGAAAGAGAAGGCCGCGCTGCGGGAGTTGGCTGCTCGATCGGTGTGAGAGGGAGGACATCTGGTTCGGGCTGCGCGATGGTCTGAGGCATCCGCGAACGCTGACCGATCAGCCAACTCGCCGACCAGTTCCGGACTGACGAGGACATGCAGAGCGTCGCAGCCCTCTACGCCTCCGATCCATCTCGGAAAGCGGGATCTGCCATTGGTCGACGTGCTGGAAGCGGTATCATAGGACGAGCATGTCCCCTACCTCGCGTCGTTTCGCTACAAGGACTCTGGGCTGAGCAAGCGGGCCGACTGGGAAAACGTCTGGGAGCTTCAGCGTGAGGAGGATCGGACCGGGAAGCGACTGGAGATCGCCGGTCCCGCCGAAGTACATGACCGCCGACTTCAAGAAGCCCTCATACTGGTCGAACCGCGGGAAGCTGGACGTGCCCAAGGAGCGGTTCATCTCCTACCCGGACGCGAGCCCGGACGCCGACGACACGTTGCTGCTCGGCTGGGCCGGGTGGGATCACAAGGATCAGGCGCAGGCGCTCGTCAACCTCGTCAATGACCGTACCGAGCAGGCCGCCTGGGAGACCGAGCGGCTGACGCCGCTGCTCGCCGGGTTGCTGGAGGTCATGCCGTGGGTGCACCAGTGGCATGGCGAATACGATGCCGACTGGGAAGGCGTGCCCGCCGAGGAGTTCCAGGCGTTCCTGGACGACCAGCGCGGCAAGCACGGGCTTTCCGAAGAGCAGTTGCGTGCCTGGCGGCCGGCGGCCGGCCGTGGCAGGAAGAAGAGGTCATGACGAGTCCCGGCGAGCTCTACCTACGCGACGTCTTCGACATTCCCGAGGACGTCCACGCCGGCGACTTCAAGATCGAGCTTTCCGGCGGGTTCGGGGAGGCGGAGCGACGGGTCGACGAGTACGTCGTCACGCCCCAGCTCAAAGAGGCCTTCCGGCGGTCGCTCGGCATGGTGAAGGCCGCCGTACGCGATGACAAGTCCGAGACCGCCTACCTGCACGGCTCGTTCGGTTCCGGCAAGAGCCACTTCATGACCGTGCTGCACGCCGTCCTCGACAACGACCCGGTGGCGCGGCGCAAGCCGGAGCTACAGGACGTCATCGCCGACCACGACGACTGGCTGCGAGGCCGCCGGTTCATGATGGTGCCGTTCCACCTCGTCGGGTCGGCCGACCTGGACTCGGCGATCCTCGGCGGCTACGTCGCCGCCGCCCACCGGCTGGGGTTGTCGACTCCCCCGGTGTACCGGTCCGACGCGATGCTCGCGGACGCTCGCCGGCAGCGGGAGTTCCTCGCCGACGACGCGAAGTTCGCCGCGTGGCTGGGCGCCGGCGCGAGCACGCCGCAGTCCGACGACGACGATCTGGACGACCTGGACAGCCAGGATCACGGTGGTTGGAGCGGCGCCACGCTCGATCGGGCCCTGAGCGCGCCGGTCGGTGACCCGCTGCGAAGCGCACTGGAGTCGGCGCTGCTGGACGGCCCGATGAGCTCGTACGCTTCTGGCGCTCGCGGCGCCGCCGAGGCGTTCCTGCCGCTGGAGAACGGCCTGGCCGTGATGAGCCGGCACACGAAACAGCACGGCTACGACGGGCTGATCCTCTTCCTTGACGAGCTGATCCTGTGGCTCCAGGCGCACATGTCCAACCAGGAGATGGTGAACAACGAGGTCAGCAAGCTGGTCAAGCTGATCGAGTCGGGTGACACCGACCGCCCCGCGCCGATCGTGTCGTTCATCTCCCGGCAGCGGAATCTCTCCCAGCTCGTCGGCGCGGACGTGATCGGCGCCGACGCGAAGAACCTTGAGGCCGAGGTCGAGTACCTGGCCGGCCGGTTCACCGTGATCCCCCTGGAGGACAAGAACCTCCCCGAGATCATCAAGAGGCGTGTCCTCAAGCCCAAGGCCGGGCAGGAGACCATCCTCGACGACGCGTTCGCGGGCATCGAGTCCAGCAACGCGGCGGTGCGGGACGTGCTGCTGGACGTGCACGGCGCCACGCACGCCGACTGGAACGACTTCCGCGACGTCTACCCGCTGTCACCCGCATTGCTGAACGTGCTGGTCGCCCTGGCCGGCGCGCTCCAGCGGGAGCGTACGGGGCTGAAACTGCTCAGCGAGATGCTGCGGCTGCGCCGCGACGACATGAGGATCGGGCAGATCATCCCCCTCGGTGACCTGTGGGACGTGCTGTCCACCGGCATCGGCGAGGCGTTCACCGACCATCTGCGGCAGGAGTCCGAAGCCGCGGTCCGGCTACACGGCAAGGTCCGCGCCTACCTGGTGGAGAAGTACGGCAACGAGACCGACGAGCGGTTCCGCGCCGACGAGCGGATCGTCAAGACGCTCATCCTGTCCGCGCTCGCTCCCGACGTGCCGGCGTTGACCCGGCTCACCGGCGCCCGGCTGGCCGCGCTCAACCTCGGCTCGATCCGATCCCGTACCGTCCCGCCCGGCAACGTCGTGGTGTCCCGGCTACGGGAACTGATCGGCGCCGGCTTCGGGGAGATCCGCGCCGACGGCGACCAGGACCCGGTATTCACCCTGCACCTGCTCGACCTGGACGTGGAGCCGCTGCTGGATCGGGTCGGCGAACAGGACAACCTGGGGGCTCGCCGGATCTGGGTGAAGAACCAGCTGTGGGAGGCCCTCGGAGTCAAGGACAGCAGCGCGTTCGTCTGCGAACGTGAGCTGGTGTGGCGGGGCAGCCGGCGTACGGCGGAGTTCGTCTTCGAGAACGTACGAGACCCGGCCCGCGCTCCCGGACGTGCAGTTCAGACCGGGAGTGGAGGGCCGGATCCGGTTCGTCCTCGACTACCCCTTCGACATCGCCGACCAGTATCCGAGCGACGACCTCGGCCGGGTGGACCGGATGCGCCGGGACGGGTTCACCGCCGACACGCTGGTCTGGCTGCCGGACTTCCTGTCCGGCCAGCGATCGACCCAGCTCGGACGGCTCCTGAAGATCAATTATCTGCTGGAGCGGGACCGGCTCAAGGACTACGCCGGGCACCTGGCCGAAGATCAGCGTATCCGGGTTCAGCATCAGCTTCAGGCCCAGCTCGACACGCTCACCTCCGAGCTCACCAGCGTGCTCCGGCAGCTGTACGGGATCTCCGGCGGCGACGAGAGCAACGTGTCGGCCGAGGTGCCCGACGGGCAGCACGTGTTCTCGTTCAACCCCGGCTACCAGCGTCCCCGGCTGCACGGAGGCGCCGGGTTCGAGTACAACCTGATGGCGCTCGCCGACGGGCTGCTGGCGCAGATCTATCCCAAGCATCCCGACCTCGACACCGCCGGAACGCGCCGGGCCGTCACGACCGGCGAGCTCAAGACCGTCCTCGCCTGGATCGCCAAGGCCATGCAGGACGGTTCCCTGCGCACCGTCGTCGACCGCGACAAGCTGGCGCTGCTCCGGCGGATCGTCCATCCGCTCGAACTCGGCGAGGTCCACGACGGGCCGCTCAACGTGTCACGCGAGTGGCAGCGCCGCATCGAGCAGCAGGCCGCCGTCCCACCGCCACAGCGGCCCCGACTTCGGCGTCGAGGAGATCCGCGTCTGGATCGAGGAGCTCGGCTGGACCGGCCTGGACAAGACGGTCGGCAACCTGATCATCGCCACGTACGCGCTGCTGTCCGACCGGGCCTGGGTGCTCAACGGATCACCCGGTCGCCGACCCGCCCGAACTGGAACGCATCGGCACCGGCTGGGCGCTGCGCGCGCAACCGATGCCGACCGAGGAGGAGTTCGCGGCCGCCCGCGAACGCGCCGCCAAGATCTTCGGCGTGACGTGTTCCGCCGGCCGTGTTCGCCGGCAACGTCGCCAAGCTCGCCGCCCAGATGCGGGAAGCGGCGTCCACGAAGGAATCCGCCGTCAACGGTCTCCGGCACACGCTGGAACGCCACGCGGAGGATCTGGGTTGGCTGGGGAGCAGGCGCCCCGCGCCCGGTCCGTACGGGACAGCCGGCGACCTCCTCGCCCGGCTGTCCGCCACCGACGCTCACCCCGCTGATCAAGGAGCTGGCCGCCGCCAGCGTACGACGTCTCCGACGAGGTGCTGGGAGCGGCGATCACTCGGCGCCCGAGGTTCTCAGGGCGCTCGACGCCACGGACTGGTCGCTGCTGCAGAGCGTGCGCGGTTTCACCGAACGCACTGATGGCATCGGCGAACGGACACGAGCGGCTACTCGACGAACTCGCCGAGGCCGCGAACGACGACGAGTTCACGCGGCGGCTGGCTCCCGTGCTCGGCAACGTCAGGAGCCGGGCCGTGGACGCTGATCTCCGAAGCCGGACGGCTCGCCGCCCGAGCTGAGACCCCGGCGTCCCAGCCTCCAAAGCCGCCGAGTTCGCCTCGGGGTGGCGCGGAACAGGTGAGCCTGACCGGATCCGGTGATCCTTCGGTCTCCTCGACGCCGGCGCCCCGGCCATCGTCGGAGAACGCCGGGGCCGGCCCCGCACAGGGGAAACGACGCGCGGAGCCGGGCCAGCGTGGAGAGACACCCTCGCCGCGCTGCGAGATGAGATCCGGACGGTATGCGGCGGAGCATCCCGACGCAGCCGTCGATATCGTCTGGCGTGCCGTCGAGCTGGATCGCACGGCGGCACAGGATGAGCGCTCCCCCGCTGGTCAACCGGCGCATCCTCGAAGCGCTGCTGGAGAACCGGCTGCCCGAGGCCCAGGCGCACGGCCGTGGGCGCCGGCTGGTGCTCGTCCACGGGCGGTACGACCCGGTCGCGCCGCCCGAGTTCACCGCCCGGATCGGAGCGGACCAGCTGAAGGTCCAGGTCACCGACCAGGCATCGATCCTCGGGATCATCGACGCCTGGCAGAGCCATCGCGCGTCCAGCCGGCCCGACGACACGGCCGTGCTCGTCATCACCACCGGAGTCGACGATCACCTGCTCGGCGTCGACCTGCGCGGCCACGCCCTCGAACGCCGAGTGCTGAGCGTCGACCGGGCGGAGATCGTCAAGCAGCGGTTCGGCGCCGCCGACCTCGACCCCCGGATCCGGCGTGAGAGCTGGCTCATCGACGCGTTGCTGGACGCCGAACCCACCGACGGATGGCGTACCGCCCCGAGCCGCCGACGCCTGGCGGCGCAGCGGCGGCGCCGTCCTGACCCGGGACGCGGCCGTACGCGCCCTGCTCGAAGCACGTTTCTTCTCCGCCGAAGGCGCTCCCGCACGAAGCCTGGACGCCGACACGCTGCTGGCCTGGTCGCGGACGCCTGCCGGGGCCGCTCGCTTCGCCGACCTGCCCCAGGCCGAACGCGAGGGTCTCGCCGCCTGGCTGCGAGAGACCGTCGGCGAGACCGTGCCGGTACTCCTGGCGCTGGCGGCGGCCGGACGCGGCGCGGACGCGATGGCGCTCGGGATCGTCGGGGGCGTCCTCACCGACCCGCGAGCCTCCGCCGACGCCGCAGCTGGCGGTCGGTGGTCTGTTCGCCGGTGTCTCCGCCCGCCCCGACGAGCTGCGGGCCTTCACCGCCGCCGTACAAGGCACCCTCGCCCGCTGGATCACCGAGGCCGAATCGGAACGCCCCGGCCACGAAGTGGCTCGCGGCCGGGTCACGGCCGTGCTCGACCGGGCCGACGAACTGGCGACGGGCGCGGGTCTGGGCCCCGCACTCGCCGAGGACCCGTTCCTGCCCTCCGGGCTGGAGGAACGGCTGCGGAGGCTCGCCGCCGCGCTGACGGAAACCCCGCACGCCGCCGAGCAGGCGCTGCAGCGGCTCACCGACCACCGGCTCGCCGGTCTGTACGACGACCGCTGTCACGTGGCCCGGATGGCCGTACGCCTCCGCCGCTGGCTCGCCACCCCGGTTGAGGTCCCCGACTCCGTCGCCGCAGGCGTACGGGAACACCTGCGCCTCCTGGGGCTGGGTGGACCGCGCCCAGGCCGTCCTTTGGTCAGGCGACCCGGGTGGCGATCCTGCCGTCGGGCATGCCTACCAGGCGATCCACGAACGCGTACGGGCGCGCCGCACCGAGCTGGACCGTGACTTCGCCGGGCGGCTCGCGGCGTGGACCACCGGGGCGAGCGCGCAGGCGCCGGGTGGCTGCCTGCTCGTCGAAGAGGTGCTGACACAGGTGGCCGTACCGCTGGCCGCGCACAGAGCCCCTCTGATCCTGGTGCTCGACGGCATGAGCAGCGCGGTCGCCACCCAGCTCGGCGAGCAGCTCACGCGGCGCGGCTGGATCGAGGCCACCACCGTGCCAGGAGGCCGCCACGCCGCGGTCTCGATGATCCCTTCGGTGACGAAGGCGAGCCGCGCCTCGCTCCTGTGCGGCACGCCCGTCTTCGGAGGGCAGACGGCAGAGGACGAAGGCTTCGGCGCGTTCTGGAGACGGCACCGCCACGAGGCGCTGCTGTTCCACAAGTCGAGCATCTCCGGCGCCGCCGGACACCGCCTGGCACAACCGCTGCTGGACGCGCTCGCGGGGGAACAGGTCGTAGGCGTGGTCCTCAACACCATCGACGACGCCCTCTACCACGGCCGGGAGGGATCCAAGATCGGCTGGCTGCTCGCGGACATCACCCACCTGACCGATCTGCTGGCAGCGGCCCGCGGTGCCGGCCGGCCCGTCGTACTCGTCTCCGACCACGGATACGTTCTCGAACTCGACGAGCCCGGAACCGGGCCGCTGAACGTGCCCGGCGTGGAGTCGTCGCGATGGCGGACCGGCACCCCCACGGAAGGCGAGGTGGAGCTCTCCGGCCCCCGCGTGCTGAAGGGTTCCGGGCGGATCACCGCGCCCTGGCGGGAGGAGATCCGCTACACGCCCCGCAAGGCCGGCTACCACGGCGGCGCCTCGCTCGCCGAAATGACCGTGCCCGTCCTGGTCGTACTGCCCGGCGCCGACCTCCTCCCGACCGGATGGACCGTGCTCGCCCCCGAGCAGGTCACGCCGGCCTGGTGGACAGGCCACGAACCCGTCCAGGCCGCCGCGCCGGCACCGCCCGTACGGACCCGGCGGAACCGGCAGGACGAGACGCTGTTCCCGGTGGCGGAACCGGCCGTGGTGACACTCGGCGCCCAGGTCGTCGGATCACCGACCTACACCGAGCAGAAGAGGTACGTGCGGAAGGCGCCGGACGCCGCGCAGGTCGCCGCGGTGATCGACGCTCTCGTAGGAGCGGACGCGAGACTGTCGCCCGCGGCGGTCAACGCCGCCGCAGCCGGGGCCGGCGGCCGGGCACCGCGCGACCCCGATCTTTTCGTCACCACGCTGCAACGGCTGCTCAACGTCGAGGGGTACCCCGTCCTCGGGCTCATCGACTCCGGCCGTACCGTCCAGCTCGACGTGGACCTGCTGCGCGAACAGTTCGGGGTGACCGCGTGAGCGGACCCGCACCGGTCAGCGCCGCCCGGCGCCGGGAGGTCATCGACGCGCTGCGGCGCGGCACCGTGCCGCAGTCCGGGCTCGACCTGTTCGCGGTCGGCCTGGACCGGTTCGCCGGCGCACTGGACGACGACCTGGCCACGGTGAGCAAGGGCGGGGCCGCGTTCCAGGCCGTCCGCGGCGAGTACGGGTCGGGCAAGACGTTCTTCGCCCGCTGGCTCGGCGAGCGCGCCAAGCGGATGGGGCTGGCGGCCGCCGAGATCCAGATCTCCGAGACCGAGACGCCGCTGCACCGCCTGGAGACCGTCTACCGGCGGCTCACCGAGCGCCTGACCACCGCCACCCACCCGCCGAGCGCGCTGCGAGCCGTCATCGACGCCTGGTTCTACACGCTGGAGGAGGACGTCCTCGACGCCGGTGAGGTCGCCGAGTCCGACGAGAGAGGCGTCGCGGCTGCGGTCGACGCGCTGATGGAGCAGCGGCTGGCCGCCGTGGCCCGTACCACGCCCGCTTTCGCCGCCGCGCTGCGCGGCTACCGCGAAGCACGATCGACCGGCGACGCCGCCACGGCCGAAGCGCTTGATCGCCTGGCTCGGCGGGCAGAAGTCGGTCGCCGCCGCGGCGCGCCGCTCGGCCGGCGTTCGAGGGGACCTGGACCATTTCGGCGCCCTCGGCTTCCTGCAGGGACTGCTGACGGTGCTGCGAGACTGCGGGCATCCCGGGCTGCTGGTCGTCCTCGACGAGATCGAGACCCTGCAGCGGGTCCGCGGCGACGTGCGGGAGAAGGGACTCAACGCGCTGCGCCAGCTCCTCGACGAGATCGACACCGGCCGGTTCCCCGGGCTGTTCCTGGTGATCACCGGAACGCCGGCGTTCTACGACGGGCAGCAGGGCGTGCAGCGGCTTCCGCCGCTCGCCCAGCGGCTCGCCACCGACTTCACCACCGACCCCCGGTTCGACTCCCCGCGCGCCGTGCAGCTCCGGCTGACCGGCTTCGACCTGCAACGGTTGGGTGACCTGGGCCGACCGTCCGCGACCTGTACGCCGAAGCGGCTCAGCATCCCGTCGCGGATCGCCGAGCGGATCGACGACGCCTACATCGCGGAGCTGGCCACGGCGGTCACGGGTGGGCTCGGCGGCAAGGTCGGCATCGCGCCCCGGCTGTTCCTGCGGAAGCTGGTCGCCGACGTCCTCGACCGCGTCGACGCGTTCGACGACTTCGATCCCCGGCAGCACTACGCGCTGACCCTGTCCAGAGCTGAACTCAGCGAGGCCGAGCGCAACGCCGCCTCCGCCGGGGACATCGACCTGGACCTGCCGTGAGCCTGGATCGTCTTTCACCCGTCGTGGTCCACCACATCGTCAACACCCTGGGCTGGCGGTCGCTGCGGCCGCTGCAGGAGGAGGCGATCGGACCCCTGCTCGATGGATCCGACGCGCTGCTGCTCGCGCCGACCGCCGGCGGCAAGACCGAGGCCGCGGCCTTCCCGCTGCTGTCCGCGATGGAGGAGCAGCGCTGGACCGGGCTGTCCGTGCTCTACGTGTGCCCGCTGAAGGCGCTGCTCAACAACCTGCTGCCCCGGCTGGAGACCTACGCCGGGTGGCTGGGCCGCCGGGTCGGCTCTGGCACGGCGATGTGACGCCGGGGAGCCGGCAGCGCGATCCTCTGCGATCCGCCGGACCTCCTGCTCACCACGCCGGAGTCGCTGGAAGCGATGCTGGTCAGCGCCAACGTCGACCACAGCCGCTCTTCGCCGAGTCTGCAGGTGATCGTCGTCGACGAGGTCCACGCCTTCGCGGGTGACGACCGCGGCTGGCACCTGCTCGCCGTCCTGGAACGGCTGACCCGGATCGCCGGCCGCCCGATCCAGCGGATCGGGCTGTCCGCCACCGTCGGCAACCCCGACCGAGCTGCTGGGCTGGCTGCAGGGCTCCGGAAACGGCCGGCCAGCACGGTGCCGCCGACGAGTCGTGGCCCCCGGCGGTCGCCGCGGTTCCGTCGGCGCTCGTCCCGGAGACGTCGAAGCTCGACTACGTCGGCTCGGTGGCCAACGCCGCCACGGTGATCGCCGCGCTGCACCGGGGCGAGAAGCGGCTGGTCTTCTGCGACTCCCGGCAGCTCGTCGAGGAACTCGGCGCGGCACTGCGCGCTCCGCGGGGTCACCACGTTCCTGTCCCACGCCTCCCTGTCCGCTGGACGAGCGGCGCCGCGCGGAGCAGGCGTTCGCCGAAGCCCGCGACTGCGTCATCGTGTCCACCACCACCCTGGAGCTCGGCATCGACGTCGGCGACCTGGACCGCGTCATCCAGATCAACGCCCCGCCGACCGTCGCCGTCGTTCCTGCAGCGCCTCGGCCGCACCGGCCGACGGCCGGGCACACGCCGCAACTGCCTGTTCCTCGCCCTCGACCGCGATGCCCTGTCTGCGGCCGCCGGGCTGCTTCTCCTGTGGGGCCGCGGCTGGGTCGAGCCGGTGTCGCGCCACCGGAGCCGCGGCACATCGTCGCCCAGCAGCTCCTCGCGCTGTGCCTGCAGGAGCACCGGGTCGGCGACCGGTTGTGGGCGCAGATCAGTGGAACGGGCTCGCGCCGTTCGACCGCAGCGCCGCGCCCATCGTCGCGTACCTGATCGAGAAGGGCTTCCTCGACGCAGGACGGCGGGATGCTGTTCATCGGGCCTGAGGCCGAAGCGCCGGTTCGGCCGCCGGCACTTCATGGAGCTGACCGCGGTCTTCACCGCCCCGCCGCAGTTCACCGTGCTGTCCGGCCGGCAGGAGATCGGCCGGGCCGACCCGATGCTGCTCACCGAGAAGATCGACGGGCCCCGCGCTGCTGCTGCTCGGCGGCCGCAGCTGGCGGGTCACCTGGATCGACTGGAAACGCCGGCGCTGCTTCGTCGAGCCGTCCGAGCTGCAGCGGCAAGGCCCGCTGGCTCAACACTGGCCTACTCCGGGGCCGACTTCGCTCTGACCCGCGCCTGCCGTGATGTGCTGCTCGGCGCCGACCCGCCGGTCCGGCTCACCAAACGCGCCGTGCGCATTCTCGCCGAGGCTCGGGACGCCACCATCGACGCAGTGCACCCTGGCGGGACCGTCATCATCCGCAAAGGCGATGACGTCCGCTGGTGGACCTGGGCGGGATTCCGCGCCAACGCGACCCTCGCGGCCACCCTGTCGGGGCTCGCGGACGAGAAACAGCGGTTCGAAGACGAATGGGTACGCCTGCGCAGCGACCTCACCTCGGACATGTGGCGGACCGGGGTAAGTGACATCGTCGATCGGCTTTGTCTTCCCAGCGTCGACGAACGAGCGCTACGAGGGCTGAAGTTCAGCGAGGCTCTGCCCGAACGTCTCGCGATCGCTACCCTCTCCGCCAGGCTCGCCGACCTCGATAACGCCTCGGCCACGCTCTCAGAGCCGGTCAGGTTCCTCGTCCACGATTAGCCTGGCCGCCTTGCCAATCCGTCAATTCGATACCTGACGTATGGCCTATTATCAGTAAATTCTGGAGTCAAGGCATACAGACAGCTACGGAACGGGGAGACCACGTTGACCGAGGGACGGAAGAAACCATTTCCGGTCGACGACCTTCTCCGTGCCGTGCGCACCGAAATCCAGGCCGTGCTGCTCAGTGACGGAGGAGCAGAGAAGGTCCCCCTCCACAGCGGCCGCCGTGTCGGCGGCACGGGCGAGACCCGTGAGTACCTCTTCTCCTGCAAGGGATGGAAGCCCTCGTTCAGTCAGAAGAGGCTTCTTGTTCGGCTATCCCGCTCACGTGATCGATGGGAACCAGCAGAAGTCTCTCATATGCCCGATGGGAAGATCCGGGTGGTGACCACGGCGGATCTCGGCGGCGAACCCAAGAACGCGCAGTTGTGCGAGGACGACACCGCTGTTCTCGAAGCACTGGCTGATCGACTGGAGAAAGCCGGCGACCGCGACGGGCCGGTGAACCTCACCACCGCGGGCTGGATGCTCGGCCGGGGGCGGCCCCGTATCAACCGCTGCTCTCACCCCGAACGACTCATCTTCGGCTACCGCGGCCTTCGACTGAACGAGCGCCAACGTCAGGCGATCGAGCAGGCACTCGCCAGCGAAATCGCGTTCATCTGGGGACCGCCCGGTACCGGCAAGACCGATGTCGTCACGCACATCGTGGAAGGTTGCCATCGGCAGGATGAACGCGTCCTTTTCCTGGCACCCACGAAAGTAGCCGTCGACCAGGCGCTTGAGCGCATGTGCGAACGGCTCTCCGGCGAGGACGGATTCGACTCGGGGTTGGTCCAGCGCGCTGGGGACATCGAGCTCGCCTCGTTGGCGGAGAAGTACGGAGAGCAGATCAGCCCGGCCCGTGTCGCCGAACGACTGACCACCGAACTGACAACCCAAATCAGCGATGCTAGAGGGCGACTGGACAGAATCCGGGTCGACCTTACGTTGCATGAATCAGTCCAGCAGGCGGAAGATGCGCACCGGGACCTGGGGATACGTCACTTCACGGCGGGTCAGATCATCAAGTCCGCAGAGCGCGATGCACGTGCGGCGGAGGCGGAAGCGGGCAACATTCGAAGCGTGATCATCGAGCTTGGAGCACCAACCGGCCTGCTGGCTCAGCGCAAGGCGTCCAAGATCGAGCGACTCGAAAGAGAGATGCAGGACTGCCGGAACACCGCCGCAGCGCTCCGGCGGCAACTGAGCGACGCTCAGCGCGAGCTGGCGCAGTGCACCACGGGAATCAAGGCAGAAGAAGGCCGCCTCTCCGCGCTCAGACCCAAGCTGATCGGTGTGGACAGCGCCGACCGGCTACGGCATCAGGCCGCCGGCCTCCAGGAGCGTCTCACGCGCCTCGAAGAGCAACACCAGAAGATCACCGATAGCGTGCGGAAGCGCTGCCGTGTCATGGGTGCCACCGTAGCGAAGGCAATTCAGTCCTCGCCGTTGATGGAAACCGCAGACGTGGTGGTCATCGACGAAGCCGGCATGGTCGATTTGCCGTCTGTCTGGTGCACCGCAGGGATAGCCGGGAGGCGGGTAGTAATTGCTGGCGATTTCCGGCAGTTGCCCGCAGTGACACGTGGTTCAGGGAAACGTGACGCGAAGCCGGAAGAAAAGGAGCACTCGCGTACCTGGATGGACTGCGATGCGTTTCATTCGGCCGGCCTGGTCGATCCTCAGGGAACAGCCCGCGTCGACCCTCGGATGGTCTCGCTCAACCAGCAGTACCGGATGCGACCTGCGATCTGCCAGGTGGTGAACACGGTTGCCTACCCAGACGCCCCTTTGCGCACAGGCCGCGATGACACCAGCAGGCTTCCTGTGTCACCGCTGATCGACAGCCCGCTCGTTCTGATCGACAGCACGCCGCGACGGATCCCGAACGTTGGCGCCAAACGCGGCGCACACCGGTCCAACCCCGTACACGAAGCCGTCATCCACGAACTCATCCGCGGTCTCCAGTACGACGACGTACTTCCCGCCCGCAAATGGACCGATCTCCCCGAAGGGGATCGGCCAGCTGATCGAATGGCAGTGATCGCCCCATACAGAGACCAGGTCAACGCACTCAAGACAAGCCTGAAGTATCGCTTCGGCCAGGACTCCGGCGGCCTGGTGGATACGGTTCACCGATTCCAGGGCAGTCAACGCCCTCTGGTCGTCATCGATACCGTCGCCGGAGCAGGGGAAACGCTCGGCTACTTCTATGAAGGGCTCGGGCTGTCCTCGACCACGTGCCGCCTCCTGAATGTGGCGCTCAGCCGCGCCCAGGATCACCTCGTCGTGGTGGCCGACGTCGACTTCCTGAACCGTAAGCTGGACCGCGGCAGCGAAGCGGCCCGCATGCTCGGCTACCTCGAGCGTCATGCCCAAACACTTCCCGTCGATGCCCTGGTCCCGTTCCGGAGCGCCGCAGACCTGGCCGAACTTGACGATGAAGAGTTGGCCCGACCGGCATTTTTTCCCGCGGACGAGGTCCCCCGCGCCGTCGAATGGGACATCGTCCAGGCTCGGCACAGCATTGAAATCCACTGCGCCTTTCTTGATCCGACTCCTGTCCGGCGCTGGCTACGACACCTGGCCCCACGGATCAGTGAAGGGCTGCAGGTCACCGTGCACACCCGGCAGCACGAAGTCGGTACGAACGCAGCCGGCTTGGTGAAGGAACTCCAGGCCGCCGGCTGCAAGCTCCTCACACGCGAGCGCATGCACGAGAAGGTGCTGATCATCGACAAAACCGTGCTCTGGCATGGTTCACTCAATCTGCTCGCCAACACGGGCCCGACCGATCTGATGATGCGAATCACCGATCCGGGCTCATGCGAACGCGTGCAACGGATTGTCGAACGGGCTCGGATGGAGCGCCCGGCACGCCCGCGTCCGTCATGGCAAACCACACCTCAGCCTGACCACGCATCTGCACCCACCACTAGTGGCGTCTCGCCCGGTGACGTGTTGAACGGACGTCTGTACCTAGCAGTTTCATTTGAGGAAAAAGATGAGGCAAAGAGGCTAGTGCAGGCAAAGTGGGATAGGCCACGGCGGCTCTGGCACGTTGACGCAGCAATCCCTCGGGAACAGGTCCAGCGCTGGCTACCGCCAACCAGATGAAAGCCGACGGCTAGGTGTACTGACCACAGAGGTTGAGTGCGCGGGCGACACGGAGGCGATGATCTTGGAAAGGGGAGGGTCTCCGGGTTCGGTGTGGATTGCGACGTCGACACCGAGCCAGCGGAGGCCCTCATGCCTCACCGTAATGCCCCTTTGACCGAGACCGGCAGGTTGCGTCTGGCCCGGTGCGTCGTTGATGACGGATGGCCGCTACGGCGTGCGGCCGAACGTTTCCAGGTCGCGGTCACCACGGCCAAACGCTGGGCCGGCCGGTACCGCCAGTACGGTGAGGCGGGAATGAGCGACCGTTCCTCACGGCCGCATTCCAGCCCGCGACGGACACCCGACCCGGACCGAACGCCGCATCATCAAGGTGCGGATGCTGCGCCGGTGGGGACCGGCCCGGATCGCCTACTTGCTCGACCTCAACCCCGCCACGGTGCACCGGGTCTTGACCCGCTACGGCATGGCCCGGCTCGCCCACCTGGACCGCGCCACGAGGCGGCCGATTCGCCGCTACGAACACCCGCCCCCGGCGATCTGGTCCACGTCGACATCAAGAAACTCGGCAACATCCCCGACGGCGGCGGCCACAAGATCCACGGCCGCGCCACCGGCGGCCGCAACAGCTCCGCCCACCGCGACCCCGCCCGTCCCCGCACGGCCGGCGGCCGCGCCCGCCTGGGCTACGGCTACCTACACAACGCCGTCGATGACCACTCCCGCCTGGCCTACACCGAAATCCTGCCCGACGAGACCAAGGAAACCGCCGCCGCTTTCTGGACACGGGCACAGGCCTTCTTCACAACAGCCGGGATCACCATCACCCGAGTACTGACAGACAACGGCTCCTGCTACCGCTCCCACCTATGGCGCGAACCCTCACCACAGCCGGCATCACCCACAAACGCACCCGCCCCTACCGCCCGCAAACCAACGGCAAGGTCGAACGCTTCAACCGCACCCTCCTCGACGAATGGGCCTACGCCCGCCCTACCGCACCGAAACCGAACGCCGCGAGCGCTCCCGCGATGGCTGCACACCTACAATCACCACCGCGGCCACACCGCACTCGGCGGCCACCCACCCGCCAGCCGCGTCCCCAACCTCACGGGTCAGTACAACTAGGAGAGCACGAATCAGGCTGCAGCCTGGCGTCCGTGAGGTCCCGCCGGCCTCTCGGCCAACAGCGCTCGAGATGCCTAGGCGCCCGCGTCGGCGGCGCGGGCGGTGGTGTCGGCCAGTTGGTGGAGGAGGACCTTGCCCATCGCGTTGCGGGGCAGGTCGGTGAGGAAGTGGACGTCGCGTGGCACGGCGTGGCGGGCCAGCTGGTCGCGTACGTAGCTTCGTACCGCGTCGGCGTCCAGGTGCTCTCCCGGGGCGGTCACGATGTAGGCGGCCAGGCGTTCGCCGTAGTGCGGGTCCGGGACTCCCGCCACCGCCACCTCGCGTACCTCCGGCAGGCGGGCGATGACGTTCTCCGCCTCGCTCGGGAACACGTTCTCGCCACCGGAGATGATCATCTCGTCGGCTCGGCCGTCCACGTGGAGGAGGCCGGAGTCGTCCAGGTGGCCTACGTCGCCCATGCAGATCATGCCGTCGCGTACCTCCAGGGGGACGCCTCCGGTGTAGCCCTCGTAGCGCATTCCGTTGCCGGCGAAGATGCGGCCGGTCACGCCCGCCGGCAACGGGCGGCCCTCGTCGTCGAGGATGGCGATGGCCGAGCCCGCCGCGGGGCGGCCGGCGGTGCCGGGGTGGGCGCGGAGTTCGGTGGCGGTGGCGATGGTCACCCAGCCCGTCTCCGTCGAGCCGTACACGTTGCACAGGTGCATCGGGAAGGCGTCCATGAAGTCCGTGGCCAGTTCTCCGGACAGGCGGGAGCCGCTGACGGCCGTCACCCGCAAGGAGGACGTGGCGTACGACGTGCGTGTGCCCGCCGGGAGGGCCAGGAGGCGCTGGAGCATGATCGGGACGGTGAACAGCGACGTGCAGCCGCGTTCCTCGATGGTGCGCAGGGTGCCCTCGGCGTCGGCGTGGCGGCCGACGACGACGGTGGCGCGCAGGGCCAGGGCGAGTTGCAGTGAGGAGTAGCCCCAGGCGTGGAAGAGCGGCGCCTGGATCAGCATCGTCTCGCCGACGCGTACGGGGACGCGGGACAGCATGGCCGCGAGCGGCGCGAAGCCGGGGCGTGGCGGGCGGCGGGCGGCCTTCGGGCAGCCGGAGGTGCCGGAGCTGAGGAAGACCGCGCGTCCCTGGACGGGCGGCGGGTCGAGCATCGGCGCCGGGGTGCGGTCGATGAGCTGGTCGATCGTGGGCCAGTCGCGCGGGGCGCCGTCGCCGGGCCAGGCGGTCACCCGGGTCGTCGGGCGGCGGCCTCGCGGCAGCATCGCGGCGAACTCGCCGTCCGCGACGATCACGTCGGCCCACAGCTCGCGCACGATCGTACGGAGCTGTGCGGCGCCCAGCCCGGTGTTGAGGAGTACGACCTCGGCGCCGCGCTTGCTGCACGCGAGCAGCGCCTCGACCATGCCCCGGTGGTTGCGGCACAGCACGCCGACCCGGAGGCGGCGGCCGTCGCCGATGGGGATCAGCGCGGCGGCGAGCCGGTCCGTACGGTCGTTCAGCTCGGCGTAGGTGAGCACGCCGCGCTCGTCGATCAGGGCGGGGCGGTCGGGGTCGCGCGCGGCGGCGGCGACGAGCTCGCCGGCGAGGGTGGTTCCCCAGTGCATGAGGGCATGTAGCTGACGGGTGGCGCGCAGGGGGCGCCAAGGCCAGAAGAGGCCACGACGGGCCATCGTGAGCGGCACGTTGATGGCCTGACCGGCCCTCCGTCCCATCCCGGGACGGTATTCCGGCCTGGCGTGCACCAACTGTCGCTCCCTGCGAATCCGTACTCCCGCGGTCAGGCTACGGGCGGGTCGGAGCGGCAGCAAGGGGTCGCTTGCTCCGTCAGTGGCTACTGACGAGTAACCTATGGGACATAGACCTCACCGGCTCTGAAATGAGGGAGGACCGACCGTGCCTCGTACCGCGCGTGACGTGGTCTTCGTCGACGGCGTACGCACGCCGTTCGGCAAGGCCGGCCCCAAGGGGCTTTATGCCGACACCCGTGCCGACGACCTCGTCGTGCGGGTGATCCGTGAACTCCGGCGACGCAACCCCTCGCTGCCGCCCGAGCGGATCGACGAGGTCGCCATCGCGGCGACCACCCAGATCGGCGACCAGGGCCTCACCATCGGCCGCTCGGCCGCCGTGCTCGCCGGGCTGCCCAAGAGCGTGCCCGGGTTCGCGATCGACCGTATGTGCGCGGGCGCGATGACCGCCGTGACGACCGTGGCGAGCGGCATCGCCTTCGGGGCGTACGACATCGGCATCGCCGGTGGCGTCGAGCACATGGGCCGCCACCCGATGGGCGAGGGCGTCGACCCGAACCCGAGGTTCCTCGCCGAGAAGCTCGTCGACCCGTCGGCGCTGATCATGGGGATGACCGCGGAGAACCTCCACGACCGGTTCCCGCACATCACCAAGGAGCGCGCCGACGCGTACGCGGTCCGCAGCCAGGAGAAGGTCGCCGCCGCGTACGAGGCCGGCCGGTTCCAGGACGACCTGGTGCCGATGGCGCTGCGCTCCCCCGAGAAGGGGTACGGCCTGGCGACGGTCGACGAACCGCCGCGCCCCGGCACGACGATGGAGAACCTGGCGAGCCTGAAGACGCCGTTCCGCGCGCACGGCAACGTGACGGCGGGCAACGCCGCCGGGCTGAACGACGGCGCGACGGGCTGCATCGTCGCGGCCGAGAACGTCGCCGCGGAGCTGGGGCTGACCTCGCGGATGCGCCTGGTCGACTACGCGTTCGTGGGCGTCGAGCCCGAGGTCATGGGCGTGGGCCCGGTGCCGGCCACTGAGAAGCTTCTGGCCCGCAACGCGCTGAGCATGGACGACATCGGCCTGATCGAGGTCAACGAGGCGTTCGCCGTGCAGGTGCTCGCCTTCCTCGACCACTTCAAGATCGCGGACGACGACGCGCGCGTGAACCCCTGGGGCGGCGCGATCGCCCTCGGCCACCCGCTCGCCTCGTCCGGCGTACGCCTGATGACGCAGCTGGCCCGCCACTTCGCCGAGCGCCCCGACGTGCGCTTCGGGCTCACGACCATGTGCATCGGCATGGGCATGGGCGGGACCGTCCTTTGGGAGAACACCGCGTGGGAGGGTGCCAAGTGAGCGACATCACCGAGGTCTTCGCCGATGAGGTCGTGACGCACGCCCTCGTACGCGACGTCGAGCTGCCGTACGGCGCGGGCACGATGGCCCTGATCACGCTCGACAACGGGTTCGACCACACCAAGCCGAACACCTTCGGCCCCGGTGGCCTGACCGAGCTGGGCGCGGCGCTGGACGCCGTCGAGGCGCGCGACGACCTCGCCGCCGTCGGCGTGACCGGCAAGCCGTTCATCTTCGCGGTCGGCGCCGACCTGAACGGCGTGCCCATGATCGAGGGCCGCGAGCAGGCGCAGCAGATCGGCCGGCTGGGTCACGACGTGTTCCGTCGTCTCGGCGAGCTGGCGGTGCCGTCGTTCGCGTTCGTCAACGGGGCCGCGATGGGCGGCGGCGTCGAGGTGGCGCTGCACTGCGCGTACCGGACGATCTCCTCCGGTGTGCCCGCGCTGGCGCTGCCGGAGTGCTTCCTCGGGCTGGTGCCGGGCTGGGGCGGTACGTACCTGCTGCCGCGCCTGATCGGCGCCGAGAAGGCCCTAAAGGTCATCATTGAGAACCCGCTGAACCAGAACAAGATGCTGCGCGGCCCGCAGGCGTTCGAGCTGGGCATCGCGGACGCGATGTTCGAGCCCGCCGACTTCCTGGAGGAGTCGCTGCGCTGGGCCGCCGGGGTGATCAAGGGCGACGTGGCCGTCGAGCGTACGCCCGCCGACACCGGCGCCGCGTGGGACGAGGCGATCGCGCAGGCACGCTGGCTCGTCGAGGGCAAGCTGCACGGCGCCGCGCCGGCGCCGCTGCGGGCCCTGGACCTGGTCGCGGCGGCCAAGGACCGCTCGCGCGACGAGGGCTTCGCCGCCGAGGACGAGGCGCTCGCCGACCTGATCATGAGCGAGGAGCTGCGCTCCGGGCTGTACGCCTTCGACCTGGTGCAGAAGCGCGCCAAGCGCCCCGCCGGCGCTCCGGACAAGTCGCTGGCGCGGCCGGTCACCAAGGTCGGCGTCGTCGGCGCGGGCCTGATGGCCTCCCAGCTCGGCCTGCTGTTCGCCCGCCGCCTGGGCGTGCCGGTCGTGCTCACCGACCTGGACCAGTCGCGCCTCGACAAGGGCGTCGCGTACGTCCACGGCGAGGTCGACAAACTGGCCGGCAAGGGACGCGTGTCCGCCGACGAGGCGTCGAAGCTCAAGGGCCTGGTGACGGGGTCGCTGACCAAGGACGCGTTCGCCGACGCCGACCTGGTCATCGAGGCCGTCTTCGAGGAGATGAGCGTCAAGCAGACGGTCTTCGCCGAGGTCGAGGCGGTCGTGTCGCCGGAGTGCGTGCTGGCGACGAACACCTCCTCGCTGTCGGTCGGCGAGATGGCGTCGAAGCTGAAGCACCCGTCGCGCGTGGTCGGCTTCCACTTCTTCAACCCGGTCGCGGTGCTGCCGCTCCTGGAGATCGTCCGCGGCGAGCACACGGACGACGCGACCCTCGCGACCGCCTTCGCCACCGGCAAGGCGCTGAAGAAGTCGTGCGTGCTGGTCAAGGACGCCCCGGCGTTCGTGGTGAACCGGGTGCTGCTGCGCCTGCTCGCCGAGATCGTCCAGACGGTCGAGGAGGGCACGCCGCTGGACGTGGCGGAGCGCTCGGCGGCGCCCCTGGGCCTGCCGATGCCCCCGTTCGTCCTGATGGGCCTGGTCGGCCCGGCGATCGCCCTGCACGTCAACGAGACGCTGCACGAGGCGTTCCCGGACCGCTTCCCGCTGTCGGGCAAGCTCGCGAAACTGGTCGCGGCGGGTAAGACGGGCGTCTACCTGCCCGACTTCACCTTCGACCCGGAGGCCGTGGAGATCTTCAGCGGCGGAACGTCGCCGTCGACGGAGGAGCAGGTGCTCTCCCGGGCCCTCAACGCCCTCGCCGACGAGATCAAGATCATGCTCGACGAGGAGATCGTCGCGGCGGCCGAGGACATCGACCTGTGCATGATCCTCGGTGCCGGCTGGCCGTTCCACCTGGGCGGCGTCACGCCGTACCTGGACCGGACCGGCGTCGCGGAGCGCGTGACGGGCTCCCGCTTCCTCGCGCCGGGCGTGGCGAGCCTGAAGAAGTAACGAAGAACCGATTCGGCCCCGCCCGCCGCGGTTCGCGGCGGGCGGGCGCTCACTCATCGCGCGCGCCGCCGTCCGGATGATGAGGTGGCTTGGTGATCGACCACGACGAGGCGGCGGTCCGGCCGCTGACACTGGCCTGGGTGAGCCGGCACCTGGAGGCCGGCGAGCGGATCGTCGGAACCGAGGCGCTGCACGGCGGCATCACCGCCGAGATGCGCAGGCTGACCATCGGCGCGCGGGACGGAGGCACCCGTGACCTGGTGCTGCGGACCTTCGTCGACGTGGAGTACGCCGAGGACTGGCTGGACAGGGAGGCCGGTGCCCTGACCCTGCTCGCGGAGACCGGCGTGCCCGCTCCTGGACTGGTCGCGGCCGATCCGGCCGCCGCGCACTGCGAGCATCCGTCGCTCCTCATGACACATCTGGCGGGCCGTACGGTCCTCGACGATGAGGGCTTGGAGACGCGCGTTCCTCTGCTGGCCCGTCAGCTCGTGGCGATCCACGCGCTGCGACCCGCCCGGCGGCCACGGGAGTTCGTGGCGTTCACGACCGCCGCCACCGTCGTGCCTCCGAAGGGCGCCGACGCGGCGGCATGGGCCGCGGCGATCGACGTGATCCGCGAGCCCGCGCCGCCGTACGAAGGGCGGTTCCTGCACCGCGACTTCCACCCCGGGAACGTGCTGTTCGGCGCGCACCCAGGGCCGGCAGGTCCCCGGATCACCGGCGTCGTCGACTGGACAGGGACCTCCTGGGGCCCGGTCGATCACGATGTGGCGCACTGCTCCACCAATCTCGCGCTGCTGCACGGCCCGGCGTGGGGCCTGCGGTTCGCCGAGGCGTACGAGGAGGCCGGCGGGGTGCTGGCCGCGGCCGCGAGCGAGCGGCTGTACTGGCGGGTGCGGGACGGGCTGGCGTTCTCGAAGGACGTGCGGCTGGTGGTGCGGCCGTGGCGGAAGGCAGGGAGGACAGAGCTGACGACGCGAGCCGTCGAGGAGCGGCTGGACGCCTACGTCACCGCGCTGATGGACGCGCCGGGCTGAGCCGGGGTCCGTCAGGGCTTGTGGTACGCCGCGCGCAGGGCGTCCCAGCCCAGGAGCTTCACCCGCTCGCCTCGCTCCAGCGTACGGGCCAGCGCGATCTCGCCGGCGTCGATGCCCAGCCAGTCCTCGTACGTCACCGCGCGCACCTGCCGTGACTCCAGCAACGTCTCGATCGACGCGCGCTCCCCCGGTCCCCCGGTCAGGTCGGTGAGCAGGGAGCGTACGGTCTCGGCGGCATCGGCCTTGTTGGTGCCGATCACGCCCGTCGGGCCTCGTTTGATCCAGCCCGCGACGTACTCGCCGGGCACGGGCACGCCGCCCTCCAGTACGCGGCCGTTCGCGTTCGGCACGACGTACGTCACCGGGTCGAACGGGACGCCCGGCAGCGGGACGCTCTGGTAGCCCACGGAGCGCAGCACGATGCCGACCGGGAGCTCCTCATACGATCCCGTGCCGACCACGCGGCCCTCGGCGTTCAGCGTCGTGTGCTCCAGCCGGAGCGCCTCGACGCGGCCGGAACCGAGGATCTCCACCGGGCGCAGCCAGAACCGGAGGTCCAGGCGGCGCGGGCGGCCCTCGATCGGGTTGTCCGCCCACGGGCGCATCGCGGCGACGTTGCCGCGTACGTGCCGGTCGGTCTCGGCCAGTGCCGCGCTCGCCGGGTCCAGTGCCATGTCCGCCGCGCGGACGTGCACCTCCGCGTTCGGCAGCGCGCCCAGTTCGCGCAGTTCCTTCGTCGTGAACTTCGCCTGCGCGGGCCCGCGGCGGCCGATCATGTGGATCTCGCGTACGGCGCTGCCGCCCAGCAAGGTCAGGACGGCGTCCGGTACGTCGGTGGCGCGCAGCTCGTCCGCGGTCTTGGCCAGGATGCGGGCGACGTCGATGGCGACGTTGCCGACGCCGATCACCGCGACGGAGTCGGCCGACAGGTCGACCTCCAGGCCGGAGGCGTCCGGATGGCCGCAGTACCAGTTCACGAAGTCGGTCGCCGCGACGCTGCCGACGAGGTCCTCACCCGGGATGCCCAGGTGCCGGTCGACCATGGCGCCGGTGGCGTAGATCACCGCGTCGTAGCAGCCGACGAGGTCCTCGCGGGTGACGTCGGCGCCGAACTCGATGCCGCCGAGGAAGCGTACGCAGGGGTGTTCGAGTACGCGCTGCAAGTAACGGCCGATGGATTTGATGGAGGTGTGATCCGGGGCGACGCCGTACCGCACAAGGCCGTACGGGGTCGGGAGCCGGTCGATGACGTCGACATGGACGTTGTCGCCGGTCTGCTTCACCAGGGCTTCGGCGGCGTAGATGCCCGCCGGGCCGGAGCCGATGATCGCCACGCGTAGAGCAGATGCGTCTACCACGCCCCCCATTGTTCCCCGATCGGCGTGGGATTCTCCTAGAAGACCGCGCCCGGCCGACCGAGATCGGCCGGGCGTGCGGCCGGTCAGGTCTCGGTCGGCTCCAGTACGGTGCCTCGCGCGGTGGCGGCGGTGATGTCGCGGGCCAGGCTCTGCGGGGTGAGGCCGATCTGCGTGAGCACCTCCGCGCGCTTGGCGTGGTCGAGGAACTCCCTCGGGATGCCGAACGTGCGTACCGGCACGTCGACGTCGCCGTCGCGCAGCAGGCGAGCGACCGCGTCGCCCACTCCCCCGACGCGGCTGTTGTCCTCCACGACCGCGACGATGCGGTACTCCGCGGCCATGCCGATCAGCTTCTCGTCCAGCGGCTGGATCCAGCGCGGGTCGACGACGGTCACGCCGATGCCGTGCGCGGAGACGAGCTTGGCGGCCTCGATCGCGACGCTCGCCATCGAGCCGGCGGCGACCAGGAGGACGTCCTTCTCCTCGGACCTGACGAGCACGTCGAGCCCGCCCGTACGCTCCACGGCCTCGATGTCGTCACCGACGGGGCCCTTCGGGAAGCGGATGACGGTCGGCCCGTCGGTGACCTCCACGCAGTCGCGCAGCAGCTCGACGAGGCGCGCGCCGTCGCGGGGCGCGGCGATCTGCAGGCCCGGGATGACCTGGAGGATCGACATGTCCCACATGCCGTTGTGGCTGGGCCCGTCGTCGCCGGTGACGCCGGCGCGGTCGAGGACGACCGTGACCGGCAGCTTGTGCAGCGCGACGTCCATCAGGAGCTGGTCGAAGGCGCGGTTGAGGAACGTGGCGTACACGGCCACGACCGGGCGCATGCCGCCGAGGGCGAGGCCGGCCGCCGAGGTCAGCGCGTGCTGCTCGGCGATGCCGACGTCGAAGGTGCGCTCGGGGTACAGGTCGGAGAAGGCGGCCAGCCCGGTGGGGTGCAGCATGGCCGCGGTGATCGCGACGACGTCGGGACGCTCGCCGCCGACCTTGACCATCTCGTCGCTGAAGACCTTGGTCCAGGTGCGGCCGCCCTTGGCGAGCTTGCGGCCGGTGGCCGGGTCGAACAGGCCCGGCGAGTGGAAGGCCTCTTCCTCGTCGTTCTCGGCCGGGGCGTAGCCGTGCCCCTTGTTGGTCATGCAGTGCACGATCACCGGGCCGCCGAACGCCTTGGCCTTGCGGAGGGCGTGCTCGACCGCGCCCTCGTCGTGGCCGTCGATCGGGCCGAAGTACTTCAGGCCGAGGTCCTCGAACATCGCCTGCGGCTGGAGGATGTCCTTGATGCCCTTCTTGATGCCGTGCAGGGCGTCGTAGGCCATCGCGCCGACGACCGGCGTCTTGGGGACCGTGCGCTTGATCAGGTCGAGGGCGTGCTCGTACCCGCGGGTCATGCGCAGGTCGGCCAGGTGGCTGGCCAGCCCGCCGATCGTCGGGGAGTAGGAGCGGCCGTTGTCGTTGACGACGATGATCACGCGGCGGTCCCGGCCCGCGGCGATGTTGTTGAGCGCCTCCCAGGCCATGCCGCCGGTGAGCGCGCCGTCGCCGATGAAGGCCACGACGTAGCGGTCGCCCTCACCGCGCAGCTGGTACGCCTTGGCGAGGCCGTCGGCGTACGACAGGGCCGTGGAGGCGTGGGAGTTCTCGATCACATCGTGCTCGGACTCGGCCTGGCTCGGGTAGCCGGACAGGCCGCCCCGCCGTCGCAGGGTTCCGAAGTCGTGACGGCCGGTGAGCAGCTTGTGGACGTACGCCTGGTGGCCGACGTCGAAGAGGAGGCAGTCGCGCGGCGAGTCGAACACGCGGTGCATCGCGATGGTCAGCTCGACGGCGCCCAGGTTGGGGCCGAGGTGCCCGCCGTTCGTCGACACCGCCGTCACGAGGACGTCCCGGATCTCGTCGGCCAGCCGGGGAAGGTCTGCCGGATCCAGCCGCTTGAGGTCGTCAGGCCGTCGAATCGACTCAAGAAGGGTCACCCGGGTCATCTCCTCTTTTTTCTGCGAATGCCGATTTTAGTGGTGCTCCTGACCAGTGAGACGCCCTGGCCCCTCCAGGGAGTTCACGCGAACGGTGTCATGGGTCCTATATAAAGACGAGTGATGGATGACGAGCGAATCGTGCTGCTCAGCACGGACGGCACGGCGATCGGCACCGCACCCAAGATCCCGAGCCACCACGAGGCCACCCCCCTTCACCTGGCGTTCTCCTGTTACGTCACGGACTCCGCAGGACGGGTCCTGACCACGCAGCGGGCCCACGAAAAACTGACATTTCCGTCCGTATGGACCAACACCTGCTGCGGTCATCCGGCGCCCGGTGAGACCCTGCGCGAGGCCGTACGCCGGCGGGTGCACACCGAGCTGGGCCTCGACATCGGCGACCTGACGCTGGTTCTTCCGGAGTTCCGCTACCGCGCCACCGCCCCGGACGGGGTGGTCGAGAACGAGATGTGCCCCGTCGTCCGCGCCACCGCGACCGGCGACCTGAAGCCGCACCCGGACGAGGTCGCCGCCACGGAATGGCGCGACTGGGACTCCTGCGTCGCGCTGGTCGGCGACCCGTCGTCGTCGCCGTGGTTCCGCATCCAGATGGAGCAGCTCGTGCCCCTGGGAGCTCCCTCGGAGTGGCCCGCCGCGCCGGAGTCGCTGCTGCCCGCCGCCGTCACCTGGTAACACGGTCCTCCTCGGCCTCGGAGGTCTTCAGCCGCCGGAACTCCTCCGCGAGCGTCTCGGCCGTGTAGTGGGCGTTCAGGCCTGAGGGGTTCGGCAGGATCCATAGCCGCGCGCCGCCCAGAGCCGCCTCCTGCGGGCCTATGCGGGCCTTGGGGGAACCGAACGCCGTCCGGTACGCCGTGACGCCGAGGACGGCCACCAGGCGCGGCGCGTGCGCGCGTACGAACGCCTCCAGTACGGCGCCGCCCTCCCTCAGCTCACCGGCGCTCAGCTCGGCGGCCTGGGCGGTGGGGCGGGCGGCGAGGTTCGTGATGCCCAGGCCGTACGACGGGAGCAGGTGCTGCTCCTCGGGCGCCAGCAGCCGGTCGGTGAGCCCCGAGCGGTGCAGGGCGGTCCAGAAGCGGTTGCCGGGGCGGGCGAAGTGGAGTCCGACGGCGGCCGTGTAGAGGCCGGGGTTGATGCCGCAGAGCAGCACTCCGCCGCGCGGGGGCACGACGTCGGGGACCGTACGGCCGCGCGCGGCCTCGAGATCGGCGGAAGTCGGTCGAGGGGTCCGTCGGGTCATACGCGAAGGCCATCCGTCCGGGGGATCGCATCGGCCACAGCAGGCTACTACTTTCCGTGACACGACGTTGCCGGAAAGCGAGCGGGCCGCCTCCCCCGGCCGGGGAAGGCGGCCCGTTCGAAGGCCCGGCTACTTCTTCAGCAGCGAGCGCAGGACGTACTGCATGATCCCGCCGTGGCGGTAGTAGTCCGCCTCGCCGGGGGTGTCGATGCGGACGGTCGCGGTGAACTCCTTGTCGCCGGCCTTGACGGTGACCTCGCGGGGGACGTCCCCGGAGTTCAGCGCCTCGACGCCGACGATGTCGAAGGTCTCCTCGCCGGTCAGGCCCAGCGACTCGACCGACTCGCCGTCCTTGAACTGCAGCGGCAGGACGCCCATGCCGATGAGGTTCGACCGGTGGATCCGCTCGAACGACTGGACCAGCACGGCGCGTACGCCCAGGAGCGCCGTGCCCTTGGCCGCCCAGTCGCGCGAGGAGCCGGAGCCGTACTCCTTGCCGCCCAGCACGATCAGCGGGGTGCTCTCCGCGGCGTACGCCTCGGCGGCGTCGAAGATGGACATCTCCTCGCCGTCCTTGACCGTCACGCCGCCCTCGGTGCCGGGGGCGAGCAGGTTGCGCAGCCGGATGTTGGCGAACGTGCCGCGGATCATCACCTCGTGGTTGCCGCGGCGGGACCCGTAGGAGTTGAAGTCGCGGCGCTCGACGCCGTGCTCGGTGAGGTAGCGGCCGGCCGGGCTGTCCGCCTTGATCGCGCCCGCGGGCGAGATGTGGTCGGTGGTGACCGAGTCGCCGAGCAGCGCGAGGACCTTCGCGCCGTGGATGTCGGAGACCGGCTCCGGCTTCTCGGCCATGCCGTCGAAGTAGGGCGCCTTGCGGACGTAGGTGGAGTCCGGGTCCCACTCGAAGGTGTTGCCGCTCGGCACCGGCAGGGCCTGCCAGCGCTGCTCGCCGGCGAACACGTCGGCGTAGTCGCGGGTGAACATCTCCTTGGCGATCGCCGACTCGACGACCTCCTCGACCTCCTGCGGGGACGGCCAGATGTCCTTGAGGTACACCGGCTCACCGTCGGAGCCGGTGCCGAGCGGGCCGTTCATCACGTCGACGTCCATCGACCCCGCGAGGGCGTACGCGACCACCAGCGGCGGCGAGGCCAGGTAGTTCATCTTGATGTCGGGGTTGATCCGGCCCTCGAAGTTGCGGTTGCCGGACAGCACCGCGGCGACGGCGAGGTCGCCCTCGTTGACCGCCTGGCTGATCTCGTCCTGCAGCGGGCCGGAGTTGCCGATGCAGGTCGTGCAGCCGTAGCCGACCAGGTTGAAGCCGAGCTTCTCCAGGTACGGCGTGAGGCCCGCGCGGTCGTAGTAGTCCGTGACGATCTTGGAGCCGGGCGCGAGCGAGGTCTTCACCCACGGCTTGCGCGTCAGGCCGCGCTCGACGGCCTTCTTCGCGAGCAGCCCCGCGCCGATCATGACCGACGGGTTGGAGGTGTTGGTGCACGAGGTGATCGCGGCGATCACGACGGCGCCGTGGTCGAGCTCGAACTCGGCGCCGTCCACGGAGACGGGCGTCGGGTTGCTCGGCCGGTCACCGGCGGGCGCGGCGGTCTGGGCGTACGGCTTGTCGCCGGCGCCGTTGTGCGCGATCGCCGGGGAGTCCGAGGCCGGGAACGACTCGGCGTTCGCCTCGTCGAGCGGGCCGCGCACGCTGTCGTCCTCGACGTAGTCGCGTACGGCGGTGCGCCAGGCCTGCTTGGCGTCGCTCAGCGCGATGCGGTCCTGCGGGCGCTTCGGTCCGGCGATCGACGGGACGACCGTCGACAGGTCGAGTTCGAGGCGCTCGGAGTAGTCGGCCTCGTGGGCGGCGTCGTGCCACAGGCCCTGGGCCTTGGCGTACGCCTCGATGAGCGCGACCTGCTCGGCCGGGCGGCCGGTGAGCTCCAGGTACTTCACGGTCTCACCGTCGATCGGGAAGATCGCGCAGGTGGAGCCGAACTCGGGGCTCATGTTGCCGATGGTGGCGCGGTTGGCGAGCGGCACCGCGGAGACGCCGTCGCCGTAGAACTCCACGAACTTGCCGACGACGCCGTGGGCGCGCAGCTGCTCGGTGATCGTCAGCACCAGGTCGGTGGCCGTGGTGCCGGCGGGCAGCTCGCCGGTCAGCTTGAAGCCGACGACGCGCGGGATGAGCATCGAGATGGGCTGGCCCAGCATGGCCGCCTCGGCCTCGATGCCGCCGACGCCCCAGCCCAGGATGCCCAGGCCGTTCTGCATGGTGGTGTGGGAGTCGGTGCCGACGCAGGTGTCCGGGTACGCGACGCCCTCGTTGTCGAAGACCACGCGGGCCAGGTGCTCGATGTTGACCTGGTGCACGATGCCGGTGCCGGGCGGCACGACCTTGAAGTTGTCGAAGCCCTTCTGGCCCCACTTCAGGAACTGGTAGCGCTCCTTGTTGCGGCCGTACTCGAACTCGACGTTGCGCTCGAAGGCGTCCTCACGGCCGAAGACGTCGACCTGCACGGAGTGGTCGATGACCATCTCGGCGGGGTTCAACGGGTTGATCTTGGCCGGGTCGCCGCCGAGGTCGCCGACGGCCTCGCGCATCGTGGCGAGGTCGACGACGCAGGGCACGCCGGTGAAGTCCTGCATGATCACGCGGGCCGGCGTGAACTGGATCTCCTGGTTCGGCTGGGCGCTCTCGTCCCAGCTCGCCAGCGCGCGGATGTGGTCGGCGGTGATGTTGGCGCCGTCCTCGTTGCGCAGGAGGTTCTCCAGCAGAACCTTCAGGCTGTACGGGAGGCGCGCCGAACCGTCGACCGCGTCCAGCCGGTAGATCTCATAGGACGCGTCGCCGACGCCCAGCGTCTGGCGGCTGCCGAAGCTGTCCAAGTCCGCTCCTCCTCTACGCGCTCGTGAGCGCGGAATCCCGCCTTGCCTCTGCGCGGGGTTCGGTAGTTAACAAGTCCGAATTTTGCCGCAGGGAGGCGTATGCCCGAGCACTGAGGCTCACCTAACTTCTCCCCGGGAATTCTCTCGACATCAAGGTATCACGGTTTATCTCGACATCAAGCTACCTGAATCGGGTGTTGACACCGAACGCTTCCGATATATCGTTGGCGTATCGCGAACGATCTGAGAGAGATCTCAGAAGGGAGTACGAAATGAATGCGACATTCGAGACACCGTGGCAGGGGCGGTCACGCGGAGGCGGCCGGCGCGGCGGGCACGGACGCCGGGGAGGCGGCGGCCCGTGGGGCGGCTTCCCGGGGTTCCCCGGGCCGTTCGGGCCGTTCGGCGGGCCACCGCCGTGGGCGGGCCGCAGGTCCAAGGCACAGCGGGGCGACGTACGCGCCGCGGTCCTGGCGCTCCTCGCCGAGGAGCCGCGCAACGGCTACCAGATCATCCAGGAGATCGAGGCCCGCAGCGAGGGTGAGTGGCGGCCGAGCCCGGGCGCCGTCTACCCGGCGCTGCAACAGCTCTCCGACGAAGGCCTCATCGAGGGCGACGAGCAGGACGGCAGGAAGACCTTCCGCCTGACCGACGCCGGCCGGGCGTACGTCGAGGAGCACGCGGAGGAGGTCCACGCCCCCTGGGAGGCCATGACCACCGACGTACGCGACGACGTACGCGAACTGTTCACCACCTCCGCCCGTACGGGCGCGGCCGTCGTGCAGATCGTCCAGACCGGCTCGGAGAGCCAGGTCGCCGAGGCCAAGGAGATCCTCACCGAGGCGCGGCGCAAGCTCTACCACGTGCTGGCCGAGGACGAGTGACCGGCGGGAGATGAGGAGCCGGTGAGCGATGGAGAGGGAGCGATGAGCCCCGAGATCAGCCCCGAGCGACTCCGCGTCGGCGACGCGGAACGCGATGAGGTGACGTCGGCCCTGCACGAGCACTTCGCGCAGGGCCGGCTCGACCGGGAGGAGCTCGACGAGCGCCTGACCGCGACCCTGTCCGCGAGGACCGCGGGCGACCTGCGAGAGGTCGTCCGCGACCTGCCGGGCACCGCGACCCCTGTCCGCCCACGAACCAGAGGACGGCCTACCCACGCATCTCGCACTGGGTCGCGGGCCCTGGGGTCACGGCCCTTGGGGCCACGGACCCCGAGGTCGCGGGCCCTGGGGTCACGGGCCTCGGGGTAACGGTGGTTGGGGGCACGGGGAGTGGGGTCGCGGGCCTTGGGGTCATTGGTCCGGGGGCTACGGACCCTGGGCATTCGGCCCCGGCGCGCGCGGCCCATGGGCGTACGGGCCTGGCACGCGCGGCCCATGGGGCCGGGAACCCGCCACCGACGACACGGGGTCCGAGGAACTCGCGGCCTACCGTGCGGGGTCCGAGGAGCTAGCCGCCTATGGTGCGGGAGCCGAGGAACTCGCCGCCTACGGCGGGAGGTCCCAGTCGCTTGCCGCCTACGGCGCGGGGGCACGGGGGCCCGCCGCGTACGGGCGCGGACCACGGCGCGGGAGGCCACCGTTCGGGATCGTCGTGCTCGCGGTGATCATCGCCGCGGCCGTCACCGGCGGCTGGATGATCTTCCCGTTCTTCGCCCTGCTGTGGGTCGCCGGCGCGATCCTCGTGATGAAGGGCGCCCGCCGCCGGCACCACACCGCACCGCGCCGCCGATAACTCAGGCGGCGACGCGAGTAGGTGCGGCGAACGGATCCCCCAAAGAGACGTGAGGATGAGGGCGCCCGGCGGTACCGCGCCGCCGGTGGCTCAGGCGGCGAGGCGGGTCAGGGCGCCGATGGGGTCGGCCAGGAGAGGGGCGAAGGCCAGTTCGGCGGCTCCGACGATCTGGGCGTCGGGGCCCAGGGCCGAGGCGGCCAGGCGTACGTGTTCTCGGGGGGCCACCAGTGAGCACTGGGCGGACATGTCCTCGACGATCTCCGCCGTGGCGGCGAAGAGTTCGCCCAGCGGGCCGCCCAGGACCACTATGTCGGGGTTGAAGGTGTTGACCAGGATGCCGACGCCCACCCCCAGCCAGCGGGCCACGTGTGCGGCGGCGTCCATGGATTCGACGTCGCCGTCGGCGGCGCGTGACAGGACGTCCCGGTAGGCGCGCATTCCGGTGCCGACCTGGCGGCCGGCCGCGCTCAGCAGTGCGTCGACGCCGATCTCGGTCTCCAGGCAGCCTCGGGAGCCGCACCGGCAGGGGCGGCCGTCCGGGTTCACGCGCAGGTGGCCGATCTCGCCGGCGTATCCGCCGCGTCCCCGCAGCGGCTGGCCGCCGATGAGGATGCCGCCGCCGATGCCGATCTCTCCGGAGACCACGACCACGTGATCGTGGCCGACGGCCACGCCGCGCCAGTGTTCGGCGAGGGCGCCGAGGTCGGCGTCGTTGGCGATGAACGCGGGCAGGTCGAGCCGCTCCCCCAGCCGCGCGCCGAGCGGCAGGTCGATCCACCCCAGGTTCGGGGCGAAGCGGAGCAGCCCGTCCTCGTGCCGGACCACGCCGGGAACGGAGATCCCGACGCCTACGCAGCGGGCGCCGTCCGGGGCGTTCTCCCGCAGGCGGCCGCAGGTGCGCGCGATCGCCTCGACGGTGATGTCCAGGTCGCTCCAGTCGCGGCCGGACTCCACGTCGACGCGGTCGAGGAGGTCGCCGCCGACCCCGACGCGCGCCACCGCGAGGTGGCGTACGCCGAGGTCCACGGCGAGTACGTAAGGACCGTCCGGGCAGGGCGCGACCTCCAGCGACGGGCGGCCGGCCCGTCCCCGGGCGCTCGCGGAGCGCTCGAGGACGATTCCGGCCTCCGTCAGCTCGGCGACCAGGTCGCCGATCGTGCTGCGGTTGAGCCCCATCTCGGCCGTGAGCAGGGCACGGGAACGATAACCGTGCCGGTGCACCTCGGTGAGGATGGTGCCGAGGTTGTGACGGCGTACGTCGTCCTGGGTCGACCCGCGGATACGCCGGCGCGTCACGGAAGGTCCTTCGTCGTCAACGGCCGGTCGCGGAACGCCGGCGGCGGGCCAGGGCATCGATGCTTGCGGCGAGGAGAAGGAATCCACCAGTGATCAGGTAGTTGAGGTACGCCTTGGCACCGAGGAGCCCTAGGCCGTTGTCGATGATGGCGATGACGAGACCACCGAGGATCGCGTCACGCGCCTTGCCCTTGCCGCCGAAGAGGCTGGTTCCGCCGATGACGGCGGCACCGACCGCGTACAGCAGCGTGTTGCCCGCACCGGCGTCCGGCGTCACCGAGTTCAGGCGGGAGGCCGCCACGATGCCGCTGATCGCCGCGAGCACGGAGCAGATCATGAAGACCGACATCCGGATGCGGGTGACGCTGATGCCGGCGCGGCGCGCGGCCTCGGCGTTGCCGCCGACGGCGTACACGTGCCGGCCATAGCTGGTGCGCCCGAGGACGAACGTGCAGACGATCAGCAGGACCGCCACGAGCGGCACGCCCCACGGCACGCCGCCGAAGAACGGCGCGAGCGGCGTACGCGCGCGGTTGAGGTTCAGGACCCACGCGCCGCCGAGCAGCGCGACCGCGACCAGGACGACCTGGACGGCGACGAGCGCGAACGGCTTGCGGGACAGCCCCTTGGCGTTCTGCCGCTGCCAGCGGAGCAGCTGGATGCCGGCGTAGAGCACGGCGCCGGCGATCGCGAGGGTCCAGCCGAGCCAGACCGGCATGTACTTGTTGGCCAGCGCGTAGATGACCTTGTCGTGCACCGGGACGGTGCCGCCTTCGCCGATCAGCTTCAGGGCGATGCCCTGGAGGCCGAGGAAGAGGGCGAGTGTCACGACGAACGACGGGATGCGCACGATGGCGACGAGCGCGCCGATCACCAGGCCGATGAGGACACCGGTGACGGCGGCGGCGAGCACCGCGACGATCCAGTTCTGCCCGCCGTCGACGAGCAGTTTGGCCATGACCGCAGCGCACGCGCCGCTGGCGACGCCGGCGGACAGGTCGATCTCGCCGAGCAGCAGGACGAACACCAGGCCCATGGCCAGGATCGTCACCGGGAGGGTCTGGACCAGCAGGTTCGCGATGTTGAACTTGCTGAGGAACGTCTCCGGACGCAGCCCGTAGAACAGGATGATCAGGACGACGAGGCCGAAGATGGCGGGCAGCGCGCCCAGGTCTCCGGACCGCAGCTTGTTGCGGTAGTCGTCCACCGCGCTCCAGACCGTCTGGACGCGGGTGTCGGTGGAGAAGTCGGAGTCGGCCATGCTCGGCTGCCCGGGAGGCGTGTCGGCGACCGTCTCGTCGGCCGTGTCGGCCGGCTGCGGGGTTTCGGTGGACATCGGGGAACCTCAGATGCTTTCTGCGGCGGTCGCGGGGGCGAGACCGAGGTCACCGGAGCGCCCGGTGGTGATCAGCTCGACCACCTGCCCGGTGGTGACGTCGGTGCGCTTGACGTCGGCGGCGACACGTCCCAGGTACAGGGCGGTGATGCGGTCCGCGACCTCGAACACGTCGATCATGTTGTGCGAGATCAGGATGACGCCGTGGCCGGTCTCGGCGAGACGCCGTACGAGGTCGAGGACCTGGCGGGTCTGCGCGACGCCGAGTGCGGCGGTCGGCTCGTCCAGGATCACGACCTTCGACTCCCACAGCACGGCCTTGGCGATGGCGACCGTCTGGCGCTGGCCGCCGGACAGGCTCGCGACCTGCTGGCGCACCGACTTGACGGTGCGGACCGACAGCTTCGCCAGGGTCTCGCGCGCGGCCTGCTCCATGGAGCCCTCGTCCAGGACGATGCCCCGCTTCCGCTCGCGGCCGAGGAACATGTTCTGGGCGATGTCGAGGTTGTCGGCCAGCGCGAGGTCCTGGTAGACGATCTCGATGCCGAGATCGCCCGCGTCCTTCGGGCTGTTGATCGAGACCTCGCGGCCCTCGAACAGGATGCGGCCGGAGTCCACGGGGTGGATGCCGGCGATGCACTTGATGAGAGTCGACTTGCCGGCGCCGTTGTCGCCGACCATCGCGGTCACCTGACCGGGATAGACGGCGAGGTCGACGTCGTGGAGCACGTGAACGGCTCCGAAGCTCTTGTTGATCCCTACCAGCTCGAGGCTGGGGGTTTCGTTCTCAGACAACGCTTGCTCCCTCGGAAAGCGGAAACGGGGTGCCCGGGACGCCGGGCACCCCGTCCACCGTCACTGGACTCCGGCCGCCTTGCACTTCGAGGCGTAGGAACCCTTGCAAAGGTCGGCGAGCTTGACCCCGCCGTCGGTGACGACCTGCTTGACGTTGTCCTTGAAGATGCCGATCGGCTTGAGCAGGATCGACGGGACCTGGCGCTTCCCGACCGGGTCGCTGGCGTTCCCGGTGGTCTGCGGCTTCTGCCCCTTGGCCAGGGCGGTGACGACCTGGACCAGGGCGTCGGCCTCCTGCTTGTTGGGCTTGTAGACCGTCATGCACTGGGTGCCGTCGAGGACGTTCTGCAGACCCTGCGGGGTCGCGTCCTGCCCGGTGACCGGGATCTTGCTGTTGTTCTTCTTCAGGATGGACACCGCGGCGTTGCCGAGGCCGTCATTGGCGGCCAGGACACCGTCGATCTTGCCGTGCTGCTGGGTGTACATCTGCTCGAAGATGGTGGCGGCCTTCTGGTTGTCCCAGTCCGGCACGGCCTGCTCGGCGACCTTCTTGTAGGTGGTCACCTTGTCGAGGACCTCGTGCGCACCCTGGCTGAACAGGGTGGCGTTGTTGTCCGTCGGGGCGCCGTTCAGGTAGACGATGTTGCCCGCCTTGTCGCCCATGCACTTCTGCAGGCCGGCACCCTGGACGCGGCCGACCTCGGTGCCGTCGAACGACACGTAGTAGTCGGCGGAGCCGCCGAGCGTGAGACGGTCGTAGTCGATCGTCTGGACGCCCTGCTGCTTGGCCTTGCTCTCGATCGCGGCACCGGAGTTGGAGTCCAGGTTGACGATCGCCAGGATGGTCACGCCGTTCGTGATCATCTGGTCGGCGATGGTCTGCATCCGCTGCTTGTCGCCTTCGGCGTTCTGGATGTCGGCGGGGATCCCGGCCGCCTTGAACTCCGCGGTCAGGACCGGCCGGTCGAAGCTCTCCCAGCGCACCGAGGACTTGGTGTCGGGGAGAATGATCCCGACCTTCCCCTTGATCTTTGCCGCGCCGGTGGACTTGTCGCTGGTTTTGCTGTCGCTGCCGCTGCCGCAGGCCGCGAGGCCCGTCGTCGCCATGGCCGCGATGGCCGCGATACACGCCGTGCGCTTCAATCTCACGTCGACACCTTCTTCAAGCTCCCCAGGGAACAGTTTGTTTGGGCGCACAACGTATTCCTCAGGCGCAAGCTCGTATAGAGGGTCACAGGCGGAGACATTCGACGGTTACGACATCGAAACCTGATCGTCACATAACGCCTTGCGGTCGGGCCGCTACCCATGCCTGAGGCCAGGCCGTTCGCCCCTCAGCCGCCGGCCGGCTGGAACGAGGCCGCGAACCCGTCGAAGACGTCCTTGCTCGACGACCACGAGCTCTGCGGAACCTGCCAGTACAGGGCGTAGGCGTGCTTGCTGTTCGCCAGGATGTTGCGGTTCAGGATGTGCGTACGGCCGTGGGACCCGTCGTAGGTGAACTCCCAGTCGGCGGCCTTCTCGGCCTGCGGATAGTCCACCTTCTCCAGCCGCACCCGGTGGTAGCCGGGGTAGCTCCCGGTGCGGCTCGCCTCCTGCTGCTTCCAATCCTTGAGGGGGTCGGACTTGGGGGTGTCGGACTGGTCGACGATCAGCAGCCGCGAGCTCTTCGGGTCCTCCACGTAGAGGTAGTGCCCGTGGTGCGACGTCGTCCAGCCGTCGGGCACCCCGATCGAGAACTTCGTACGGTCGTGGTACCAGCGGAAACCGTCCGGCAACCTCGCGGCCGCGGCACCCGTGGTGACGGCCGACGGCGACGCGGTGGCGGATGGGCTGGCTGATGGGCTGGCGGACGGGCTCGGCGACGGCGAGGCCGTCCTGCGCGGCGACGACGACGGACGGCCGCCGGACCGCGGCGACGAGTGGCCCCCGCCGGACAGCCACCAGCCGGCCGCGCCCAGCACGACCAGGCCGGCCAGCGCGCCGGCCATGCCCGTGACCGCGCGCCGCCGCGACCGGGGCTCGGTCCTCGACGTCGTCTCCCCGGGTTCCGCGGGCCCGGTCGGCTCGGGGTCGGCCGGCGGGACCTCCGGCTCGGGGGCGGGAACGTCGGACAGCCCGAGCGTGGGGTCGTCGCCGTTGGCTATCTCGAACAGCGTGTACGCGACCGTCTGCGGGTCCGGGCGCGCGTCCGGGTCGCGCTGGAGCAGGCACTGGATGAGCGGCCACAGCGGCCCGGCCAGCCGCGGCGGATCGGGGTCCTCCGTCACGACGGCGGCGAGGATGGCGACCACGCTGTCGCGCTCGAAGGGCCGGCGTCCCTCGACGGCCATGTAGAGCGTGGCGCCGAGCGCCCACAGGTCCGACTCGGGCCCAAGGTCACTGTTGCGGGCGCGCTCGGGCGCCATGTACGACGGCGACCCGATCAGGACACCGGACGACGTCACCGACGAGCCTCCCTCGGCGGTGGCGATGCCGAAGTCGCCGAGCACGACCCGGCCGTCCTCGCCGATCAGGACGTTGCTGGGCTTGACGTCACGGTGCAGGATCCCGGCGTCGTGCGCCGCGCGGAGCGCTTCGAGCAGTTGCATGCCGATCTCGGCGGTGCGCTCGGGGCTCAGCGGGCCGTCCGCGCGCACGATCTCGGCGAGCGACCGCGACGGGACGTACTCCATCACGATCCACGGCCGGTCCTCCTCCTCGATGATGTCGTACACGCCGACGACGTTGGGGTGGCTGAGCCGCGCGGTCGTCCGCGCCTCGCGCATCGTGCGGCGGCGCAGCCGCTCCTGCTCCTCCTCGGCGATGCCGGGCGGGTAGGAGACCTCCTTCACGGCGACCTTGCGGTCGAGGAGCTCGTCCGTGGCGAGCCACACGACGCCCATGCCTCCGCGGCCGATGACGGTGCCGAGCCGGTAGCGATCCTTCAGGAGCCGGGGGTTTTCCACGCACCAGAGATAACCCAGGCGGGGCGTGGCTAACGTCCCGTAGTGGTTTATGCCGTTTTTTAGTGATCTCTTCCCGGATGCGCGTCCCTGTGTGAGAGTGACCGGAGCCGTACCGACCGCACGTCAGGGGGACACCGTTGGCCGCGAACCCCGATCCACCGGGCTTATCAGCCTCCGGTCCGCGGGCCGCGGACGGATGGCGTGCGACGGGCGAGCGCCTGCACGCGTTGCGGCACGTACCCGAGCTGCGCGGACTCCCCCGAAGGCGGCTCCGCGCCCTCGACGCCGAACCGCTGTGCGTGGACGCCGGTGAGGTCGTCTGCGAGCGCGGCGAGCCCGCCGACCTCCTCTTCGCCCTCGCCTCCGGTGAGCTCGACGGGCCGGTGACGGCCAGCGGCGGCCGGTACGCGGCGACGGTGCGCGCGCTCACCCCGGTCCGGCTGTGGACGCTGCCCGCCGCCGTCGCGCGTACGGCCCTGAACGTCGCGGACGGGCCCGGCACGGCCGGGCTGCGCGTCGAGGCGCACCGGGCGGGCCAGCGGTCCGGCGGCCGGCAGACGCTGCGCGACGTCTCGCTGACGGTCGAGCCCGGCTCCCTCGTCGCGATCGCCGGGGCGAGCGGCAGCGGCAAGACCACCCTGCTCGACGTCCTGTCCGGCGTGCGCCCGCCGGCCGAGGGCGAGGTGCGCGCCGACGGCGACCGGTCGTCGTTCGGCTACGTCCCGCAGGACGACATCATCCACCGGGAGCTCCCGCTCGAACGGACCCTCCGCTACGCGGCACGCCTGCGGCTCCCCGCCGGAACGCCCGCGCGTGAGATCGAGGAGGCCGTACGGCGCGTGCTGCGCGCGCTCGACCTGACCGGCCGCGCCGGTACCCGGGTCGGCTCGCTGAGCGGCGGCGAGCGCAAGCGCGCGAGCATCGCGGTCGACCTGCTCGTACGGCCCGCGATCCTGTTCCTGGACGAGCCGACCTCCGGGCTGGACCCGGCGGCGGCGTCGGACTTCATGCGGCTGCTGCGCCGCCTCGCGGACGCCGGGTCGACCGTGGTCCTCACCACGCACAACCCGTCCGACGTCGCCCTGTGCGACGAGGTCGCGTTCCTCGTCGAGGGCCGCCTGGCGTTCCACGGAACCCCGGACGCCGCGCTCGCGCACTTCCAGGCCGGCCACGTCGAGGAGGTCTACGAGCGCCTCGCCGACGAGGACACGCCCGAGGAGTGGGCCCGCCGCTTCGACGCGACGCGTACCGGCGCGCCCCCGTCCTCGCCGCCGGCAGGTCCGGCGGCGGCGCGCGGCGCGGGCCGCTGGGCGCAGTGGCGGGTGCTGACGCGGCGCAACGCCGACCTGCTGGCGCGCAACCGGCTGACGGCGGCGATCTCGGTCGGGTCGCCGGTGATGGTGCTGGCCATGTTCGCGGTGCTGTTCCGCCCGCACGCCTTCTCGTACGCGCGTCCGAGCCCGGCGGCCACGGTGATGATCCTGTTCTGGATCGCGTTCGGCGGGTTCTTCTTCGGGCTCACCTACGGGCTGCTGCAGATCTGCACCGAGGCGCCGATCCTGCGCCGCGAACGGCTCGCCGGGCTCGGCGTGGTCCCGTACGTCGCGGCGAAGGCGGCGGTGCTGGCGCCGCTGCTCGCGGTGGCGGACGCGGTGATGCTGCTGGCGCTGCGCGCGCTCGGCCGGCTGCCGGCGGCGGACGCGGGCACGTACGGGTCACTCCTCGTGACGCTGCTGCTCACGTCGGCGGCGGGCCTGGGCCTCGGGCTGCTCGTCTCGGCGTCCGTCGGCGACCCCGCGCAGGCGACGATGGCGCTGCCGATGCTCTGCTTCCCGCAGGTGCTGTTCGTCGGGGCGATCCTGCCGGTGCCGGTGATGGCGGCGGCGGGCCGCGGGCTGGCGTACGCGATGTCGAACCGCTGGGCGTTCGAGGCGCTGGGCCACAGCCTCGGCGTGGCGCGGCTGTGGGAGCGCGGCGCGTCGCCGCTCGGCCCGCCGCTGCTCGCGTCGTACGGCGGCTCCTTCGCGCGCCCGGTCGCCGCCGACTGGGTGATCCTGGGCGGGTTCACCGTGCTGTTCCTGGGCCTGACCTGCGCGTTGCTGGCCTTTCAGCAGCGCTCGCGCACCTTCAGGCCGTCGGTGGACGGGAAGCGGTCGCGGTAGGTCTCCTCGGCGAAGCGCAGGAACCGCTCGACGTCGGCGAAGGTGGACGCGAGGCCGACGGACACGCGGATGGCGCCTCCGCTCGGCAGGCCCAGGATCTCCAGGTACTCGTCGAGGGTGCCGACCGTGCGTCCCGCCGACGCGGCGAGGGCGTCCCGGTCGATGACGAAGGCCGCCTCGCCCGCGCCGGGGTTGCAGAAGCAGCCGGTCCGAAGCGAGATGCCGGCCGCGCCGCTGTCCCGTTCCACGACGCGTTCGTCCACGACGCCGCCGCCCGGGTCGCGGAAGTTGAACGCGACGGTGCCGCCGCGCGCCTCGGTCCCGCGCGGCCCGTACACCTGGACCATCGGACGGCCGTTGGAGTGCCGGAGCCCCTGCAGGCGGTCGAGCAGCCAGCCGGTGAGGCACCGGACGCGCCGGTGTACGAGGTCCGGGCCGAGGTGGTCCATCCAGTCGAGCCCGGTCGCGACGTCGGGGACGGCGAGGAAGTTGAGCGTGCCGTCCTCGAACGCCGTCTCGTCGCCGGCGAGGACGTGCCAGCCGCCCTGCGCGCTCACGGCCTGGACCGTGCCGCCCGCGAACCACGGACGCCGCAGCCGCGCGAGCGCCTCGCGGCGCGCGACGAGGCAGCCGACCCCGGTCGGGTAGCCGAAGATCTTGTACCAGCTCACCGGGACGAAGTCGGGGTGCGTCCGGCCGAGGTCGAGCCGGTTGGTGGGGACGTAGGCCGCCGCGTCCAGGAGCACGTCGTAGCCGTGGCGGTGCGCCAGGTCGATCCAGTCGAGGGGGTGGTGCACGCCGGTGAAGTTGCTCTGCGCCGGGTACGCGAGCAGCCCGCCCGTCCCCCGGGCGAGCGCCGCGCGCAGGGCGTCGTCGGAGGCGCGCAGCTCCGGCCCGCGCACCGGGACGTATTCGACGGCGGCGTCACGGCCACGGGCGTACTCCCGGATTCCGTTGACCGAATTGTGGTTGTCAAGAGTCAGAACTAAACGGCTATTGTGTCCGAAATCATATGATTCGGCGACCAGTCGGCATGCCCCGGAGGCGTTCGGTGTGAAGATCACCGCGTACTCGTCGGGCGACGCGTTGAAGTATCTGAGTATTCGCGCACGGGTCTGCTCGACCAACTCCGTGGCATTTCTGGACGTCGGATTCGCCGAGTGCGGATTTCCGAAACACCCTTCACGCACACGTACGGCATGCGCCGACACCTGCGCGTCCGCGGGGAGTCCCGCCCCGGCGTAGTCGAGGTAGACGTGCCCGCCCGCGTCCAGATATCCGTACTCGGACGCCCGCAGCTCGTCGAGCCGTCTCGTCAGGTAATAGTCCGGATATCGGGAGAGGAAAAAGTCCTCGGCGGGCTCCCGCGCCGCCACTTTTTCGATCTTCCAACGGCCACCCAGCCCGCGCACCCCGTGCCCCACGATGGCCGCGCCTCCCACCTGACATCACAAAACCCTAGATATGCCCTCCTTTGGCATTTAATCCTCATAATTGGCCTTAAGCAAGGGTTATAACCTGTGCCGTCAGCCACCCAGCCGGGCGCGTACGACGAGGTCGTGCAGGGCCGGTTCGGCCGAGGGCCGCTCGGGCAGCGACGTCCGGTCCCGCTCCTCCTCCAGGCGCGCCCGCAGGGCCGCGACGTCGGCGGCGAGACGGTCGCGGCCGGGAGCGCCCGTCGGGAGCGGGCCGTGCTCGGCGCCGCGCTTGGCCGCGACCAGGTCCGGCAGGTAGCCGGGGCCGTGGCCGAGCCTCGTGAGGTCGGCCTCGACCTCGCCGGTGAGCATCAGGTGGATGCCGGTGCACAGCACACGGAAGGTGTAGAGCAGCGGCTTCAGCTCGCCCGTGCGCTCGAACAGCGCCCACTGCGTCCGCGCGAAGCCGAGGTAGTGGTGCGCGTGGTGGCGGCTGAGGCAGGCCGGGGCGAGCGCCACCATCTCCTCGTGGACCGGCGAGGACGACACGACGAGCGGGGACAGGAGCTGTTCGAGCACGTAGCCGTTGCGGCGCAGCAGCAGCCGGCAGAACTTCGCCAGGTCGTGCGTCACGAGGTCGACCTCGACGCCGTCGCGGTCCCAGGTGCGGTCGACGGTCTCGGTGCCCGGGCGCAGGCCGACGACGTCCTCCAGCGGCATCAGGTGCACGCCGCGCAGGTCGACGTCGGAGTCGACGGACGGGAAGCCGTACAGATGGGCACCGCTGACCGTCGCGAACACGACGTCACCGGTCACCTCGGGGAGCCACGGGGGCAGATCACTCACACCGGGAGCTTGGCCCACATCCGGCGCGAATCACACCGTTTTTCCGTGATCAGGAGAGCTAGGGAAGCGCGCGAGGCCGGAGGGTTAGTGTCGTCGTATGGGAAGCCAAATCGGTGTCACCGGACTCGCCGTAATGGGCCAGAACCTCGCGCGCAACATCGCGCGGCACGGGTTCCCGGTGGCCGTTCACAATCGGAGCGACAGCCGCACCAAGCAACTGATGGAGCGGCACGGGGATGAGGGCTCGTTCACGCCGGCCTTCACCCTTGAGGAGTTCGTGGCCGCGCTCGACCGGCCGCGCCGTGTCGTCATCATGGTCAAGGCGGGCAAGCCCGTCGACGCCGTCATCGACGAGCTCGTGCCGCTGCTCGACGAAGGCGACATCATCATCGACGGGGGCAACTCTCACTTCAACGACACCCGGCGCCGGGAGACGGCGCTGGCCGGCAGCGGGATCCACTTCCTCGGCACCGGCATCTCCGGCGGCGAGGAGGGCGCGCTGCTCGGGCCGAGCATCATGCCCGGCGGCCCGCCCGAGGCGTGGGAGCCGGTCCGGGAGATCCTGACCTCGATCGCGGCGCAGGTGGACGGCACGCCGTGCTGCGACCACATCGGCCCCGACGGCGCCGGTCACTACGTGAAGATGGCGCACAACGGCATCGAGTACGCCGACATGCAGCTCATCGCCGAGGCGTACGACCTGCTGAGCGGCGCGGCCGGGCTGTCGGCCAAGGAGATCGCCGATGTCTTCCGCCAGTGGAACGAGGGCGACCTGGAGTCGTACCTCATCGAGATCACCGCGAAGGTGCTCGCGCACGACGACCCGCAGACGGGGAAGCCGCTGGTGGAGGTGATCCTCGACCAGGCCGAGCAGAAGGGCACCGGCCGCTGGACCGCCGAGTCCGCGCTGGAGCTGGGCGTCCCGCTCACCGCGATCACCGAGGCCGTCTTCGCGCGCGCCCTGTCCTCGCGCAAGGAGCAGCGGGTCAAGGCGGCCAAGACGCTGGCCGGGCCGACGGGCGGCACGACGGCGCCGGAGTTCGTCGACGCGGTACGCGACGCGCTGTACGCCTCGAAGGTCGTCGCGTACGCGCAGGGGTTCGAGCAGATCAGGGCCGCCTCCGAGGAGTACGGCTGGAACGTCCAGCCCGGCATGCTCGCCACGATCTGGCGCGGCGGCTGCATCATCCGCGCCCGCTTCCTCAACCGCATCAAGGAGGCCTACGACACCGAGCCCGACCTGGCGAACCTCCTGCTGAACGACTACTTCCGCGACGCGGTCGCCGGCGCGCAGGACGCCTGGCGCGAGGTCGTACGCGAGGCGGTACGCCTGGGCGTCCCGACCCCCGCCTTCTCCTCGGCACTCGCCTACTACGACGGCTTCCGCCGCGAACGCGGGCCCGCCTCGCTGATCCAGGGGCTGCGCGACCACTTCGGCGCCCACACCTACCGGCGGATCGACCGCGACGGCTCCTTCCACGTCATGTGGTCCGAGGACGGCAGGGAGGTCAGCGCCGACTGACCACGGCGTGAGCCCCGGTGCGCCGCACCGGGGCTCACAACCCGTCCAGGAACTCCGTGATCGCGTCCCGCACCGCCTCCGGCGCCTCCAGGTGCACGTCGTGCCCCGCGCCGGCCACGGTCACCACGCGTGTGCCCGGCCGGCGGCGTGTCATCTCCGCCGCGTCCGCCGCCGTGATGATCCCGTTCTCGGCGCGTACGACCAGGGCCGGGCAGGCGACGTGGTCCCAGCGGGGGTCCCAGCGTTCGATGGACCGCACCATGACGTCCGGCTCGAACCTCGGCCACCACCCGTCCTCGCGCTCCTCCAGCCCGGCGGCCCAACCGGCACCGACCGGGCCGCCGCCGAGGAACGCGGCCGCCTCCGCCCGTGAGGCGAACGGCAGCGGCCAGGAGGCCAGCCACCGTTCGATCCGCCGTGGCGTCTCCGGGTCCGGCTCGCCGTCGGCGGCCTCGACCAGCACCAGGGCCCGTACGAGGTCCGGGTGCCGGGCCGCGGTGAGCATCGCGACGAGACCGCCCATCGACTGGCCGATGAGGGTCACGGCCCCGAGCTCCAGAGCCTCGAACAGCGCGGCCACGTCAGCGGCGTACGCCTCGCAGGAGACGTCCGCCGGGCGGCGTTCGCTCGCGCCGTGACCGCGCTGGTCGAGCGTGACCACGCGGTACCGCTCCCGCATCCACGCGACCGTGGCGTCCCACTCGCCCCGGTGTCCGGCCAGGCCGTGCAGGAGTACGGCCGGCGGGCCCTCGCCGCCGTGGTCCTCGGCGACCAGGCGTACCCCGTCCCTGACGATCTCCCGGATCACAGGCGCGGGTCCACGGGCTCGGACTCCAGGGCCAGGACGGCGAAGACCGGCTGGTGGACGCGCCACAGGGGTTCGCCCGCGGTGAGCCGGTCCAGGGACTCCAGGCCGAGGGCGTACTCGCGTGTCGCCAGGGAGCGCTTGCGGCCCAGGGACCGGCCGTGCAGCCGTGCGAGGTTCTCCGGCTCGGTGTAGTCCGGGCCGTAGACGATCCGGAGGTACTCGCGGCCCCGGCACTTCAGGCCCGGTTGCACCAGGCGGTCACCGGTGGAGGGTCCGAGCGGCTTGACCACCATGCCCTCGCCTCCACCGTCGGTCAGTTCCAGCCACCAGCCGACGGCGGGCGCCTCGTCGGCGGACAGGTCGACGACGCGGTACCGCGTGGGCGCGAACAGCTCGTCGGCCGCGGCGAGCCGGTCCGCGATCTCAAGGTGCCACAGGTGGTCGCGCGCGGCGTAGGAGTGCCCCTCCCCCGCCAGCACCTGGAACGGCGCCAGCCGCAGGCCCGCCAGGCCCTCCGTCGGCCAGCAGTAACGGGCGTACGCGTCGGCGAACAGGGACGCGTTCGACGTCCGGCGTGCGACGCGTTCGCGCAGCTCGGCGACGTCCAGGCCACGGGAGGACGCGCGCGCCAGGGCCTCGGCGGCCATCGGCAGGGCCGTACGCGCCGCCGCGCCCGTCGCGGCGTACTGGTCGCGCAGCAGCTCCACGGCCTTGGCCGACCAGGGCATCAGCTCGCAGTCGAGCACCAGCCAGCCGGTGTCGAGCTCGTCGAAGAGGAACCCGGCGGCGGCGCGCACCCGTGACAGGAACTCCTCCGTACGCTCCGGGTCGCCGAAGAACGAGCGTCCGGTCCGTGTGTGCACGGCGCCGGTCGTGCCGTCGTCCACACCGAACCGCGCGGCGGCCACCCCGGCGTCGCGCGCCACGACGACGACGGCGCGCGAGCCCATGTGCTTCTCCTCGCACACGACGCGTTCGACGCCCTGCTTCCGGTACGCCTCGAACGCCTCCGCCGGGTGCTCCAGGAAGCCGTCCAGCGACGAGGTGCCTGCGGGCGCCATCGTCGGCGGCAGGTACACCAGCCAGCGCGGGTCGATCGCGAACCGGCTCATGACCTCCAGCGCGGGCGGGATGTTCTCGGCGCGTACGGCGACCCGGCCCATCAGCCGGGTCTCCACGGCCTGCTCGACGTCGCCGATCCGCAGCACGCCGGACTCGCGGTGCGCGCCGGCCGGAGACCGCGGCGCGGCGGTGAGCGGGCGTGCCGGTTCGTACCAGACCTCGCGGGCGGGCACGGAGACGAGCGCGCGCTCCGGGTACCGCAGCGCGGTCAGCTTGCCGCCGAACACGCAGCCGGTGTCGACGCAGAGCGTGTTGTTCACCCACTCCGCCTCCGGCACGGGCGTGTGGCCGTAGACGACCATGGCGTCGCCGCGGTAGTCGTCGGCCCACGGGTAGCGGACCGGCAGGCCGTACTCGTCGGTCTCCCCCGTCGTCTCCCCGTACAGGGCGAAGGACCGTACGCGGCCGGACGCGCGGCCGTGGTAGGCCTCCTTCAGGCCCGCGTGCGCGACGACGAGCCGCCCTCCGTCGAGGACCAGGTGGCTGACCAGGCCGTCCATGAAGGCCAGCGCCTCGGCCCTGAACTCCTCCGGCTCGGCGGCCAGCTGTTCCAGTGACTCGGCGAGGCCGTGCGCGACCGTGACGCGGGCGCCCCGCATGGCGCGCACGAGCTTGTTCTCGTGGTTGCCGGGGACGCACAGCGCGGTGCCGTCGCGGACCATGCCCATCGCGAGCCGGAGCACGCCCGGGGTGTCCGGGCCGCGGTCGACGAGGTCGCCGACGAACAGCGCCGTACGGCCCTCGGGGTGCGCGGCGCCGACCGCGCGGCCGTGCTCGTCGCGCGTGACCGCGTAGCCGAGCGCCGACAGCAGCTCCTCAAGCTCGGCGCGGCAGCCGTGCACGTCGCCGATGACGTCGAACGGCCCGGTGACGTCCCGCCGGTCCGGCCACGCCTTCTCGTAGGTGACGTACGCCTGGTCGATCTCGTCGCCGCGCAGCACGTAGGCGCGCTTGAACTTGCGCTCCAGCTCGCGCATCCCGCGCCGCAGCTCGCGGCGCTGCCGGGGCACGACGTGGTCCGGCAGGTCGCGGTCGGTGCGGGCGGCGTTCCGCTCCACGGCGACGCTCTCGGGCACGTCGAGCACGATGGCGACGGCGAGCACGTCGTGCTCCTTGGCCAGCTTCAGCAGCTGCTCGCGGGAGCGCGGCTGCACGTTCGTGGCGTCCACGACGGTGAGCAGCCCCCGCCTGAGCCGCACGCCGACGATGTGGTGCAGGAGCTCGAAGGCGTCGGCGGTGGCGGACTGGTCGTTCTCGTCGTCGGACACGGCCGCGCGGCACGCGTCCGACGAGACGACCTGCGTCGGCCTGAAGTGGCGCCGCGCGAAGTGCGACTTGCCGGAGCCGGAGACACCGGCCAGCACCACGAGCCCCATCTCGGGGATCCGCAGCTCGGTCATCGGGTGAACACCCCCATCTGGGTGGGCGCGCCGACCTCGGGGTCGTCGTCGCCGACCGGTACGTGACGTACCTGGTAGCCGTACGCTCCGGCGACCGCGCCGGCCCACTCCTTGAAGCGTTCGCGCGTCCACTCGAAGCGGTGGTCAGGGTGGCGGTGGCCGGTCAGGCCCTCATAGCGCACGTTGTACTCGGCGTTCGGCGTCGTGACGATCACGACGCGGGGCGCTGCGTCACCGAAGACGACGCGCTCGACGGCGGGCAGCCGCGGCAGGTCGACGTGCTCGATGACCTCCATCAGGACGGCCGCGTCGTACCCGTGGAAGCGCTCGTCCGCGTACGTCAGCGCGGCGGTGAACAGGCTCAGGCGTTCCCGCTGCCCGGGCGGCATCCGGTCCGGCTTGAGCCTGCGCTCGGCCGCCAGGATCGCCCGCGCGGACACGTCGGCGCCGGCGACGGAGCGGAAGTAGGGGTCCTGGAGGAGCCGGGCCGTCAGCCGTCCCGAGCCGCAGCCGAGGTCGATCACGCTCGGCGCGCGCTCCGTACGCAGCGCGTCGAGCACGGCCTCCACGCGGTGTTCGGCCAGCGGGACGCGCGCGTCGGCGGCCTCCTCGTCGACCGGGTCGCGTTCGAGCGCGTCCTCGGAGATGTCGTCGGCGTCGGCGAGGCGCGCCAGGGCCGTACGGACCAGGCTTCGGCGGTCGGCGAGGTAGGCGCGGGTGACGCGGTCGCGCTCGGGGTGGGTGGCGAGCCACCCCTCGCCCGCGCGCACCAGCTTGTCGACCTCGTCGGCGGCGACCCAGTAGTGCTTGGAGCTGTCGAGCACTGGCAGCAGGACGTACAGCTGGTTCAGCGCGTCACTGAGCCGCAGCTCCCCGTCGAGGCGCAGCGTGACGTACCGCGAGTCGCCCCACTCGGGGAAGCGTTCGTCGAGCGGCACCCGGCGCGCGTCGACCCGCCAGCCGAGCGGCTCGAAGAGGCGTACGGCCGCGTCCGGGCCGCCGCGGCACGGCAGGGCCGGCAGCGTGACGGTCAGCGGGATCGGCGTCGCGGCCAGCTCGGCGTGGGTGGCGCTGCGGCCTCGCATCGCGGTGCGGAAGACGTTCGCCATCGCGGAGGCCAGCAGCGACGACGCCGCGTACGGCCGGTCGTTGACGTACTGGCCGAGCGAGAAGTCGGGCGTACGCCGGGTCCTGGCCAGCTTGACCGGGTCGACCTCCAGGAGCAGGGCGGCGGTGCAGCGCTCCTCGCCGGCGTCCGGGTAGAAGACGTGCGCGGTGCCGAACGACTGCTCGAACGCCTGCACCCGGTCCGGGTGCTTCACGAGCAGGAAGCCGAGATCCGTCGCGGGCCGCACGGTCGTGGTGATCGTCAGTAGCACGCGGGACAGTGTCCCGGATGTCCGTGCGCTTTCCCTACCGGATTTCCCCGGAGTACGAGGCGAGGCCGCGCACCATCAGCTCCACGCCGAACGCGAGGCGCCGGTCGCCGCCGCCCGACAGGAGCGGCCCGACCATCGAGGTGATGACCGGGAAACGGTCGGCCGGCAGGCTCCGGTAGTACGCGTCGATCTGCGCGACGTACTGCTCGGCGTCCTCCGGCGTGCTGCGCCCGCGCTCGCGGTGCAGGGAGTCCTCGAAGGCGTCGGCGAGGATGTAGAGCGCGAGCCGGTCGAGGAACCAGGCGGCCTCCTGGTCGGGCACGCCGCCGCCGCGCAGGATCGCCAGCAGCGACTCGGCGAAGCGCAGGGAGTTCGGGCCGACCGGGATGTTGGCGAGGGCGGCGCGCGCGATGCCCGGGTGGCGGGTCCAGACCGCGTGCGCGGCCAGGGCGGCCTCCAGGACCTGCTCCCGCCAGCGCCCCGGCTCGGGCGCCGGCAGCTCGATCTCGCCGATGACGCGGTCGACCATGTGCTCTAGGAGCTCGTCCTTGTTCGCGACGTGCGCGTACAGGGAGGCGGGGCCGGTGCGCAGCTCGACGGCGACCCGGCGCATGCTGAGCGCGTCCAGGCCCTCGGCGTCGAGGATCTTCATGGCGGTGTCGACGATCAGCTCGCGGCTGAGCGGGCGGCGCTGCCGCGCGTCCTTACGGGGACGTCGCCACGGCGGGGGCGGAATCTCGGTCGTCCCTGTCAACGCGGCCTCCTCTCTTCGAACAGCGTACCTTCGGCGAACGCCGTTCCGCCGGGGAGCGCCGCGCGCTCCCCGGCACGGCACGCTCAGACCTGCGGGAGCACGTCGCTCGCCAGCAGCTCAAGGTGGTCCAGGTCGTCGAGGTCCAGCACCTGGAGGTACATCCGCTCGGCGCCGATGCCGCCGAACTCCCCAAGCCGGTCGACCACCTCGGCCGGTGTGCCGGCGACGCCGTTCGCCCGCAGGTCCTCCAGCGGGCGGCCGATGGCCTCGGCGCGGCGCCGCAGCTCCGCGTCGTCGCGTCCGCAGCAGATGACCTGCGCGGCCGAGAACGTGAGGGACCCGGCGTGACGGCCGCCGTTGGAACACGCGGCGCGTACGCGCTCGAAGGCCTCGCGGGTGCCGTCGAGCGAGTTGAACGGGACGTTGTACTCATCGGCGTACCGCGCGGCGAGCCGAGGGGTGCGCTTGGCGCCCGCACCGCCGACGATCACCGGCGGACGGGGCTGGACCGGCTTCGGCAACGCCGGGGAGCCGACCAGGGTGTAGTGGGTGCCGTCGAAGTCGTACGTCTTCCCGGCCGGGGTCTCCCACAGGCCGGTGACGATCTCCAACTGCTCTTCAAGGCGGTCGAAGCGCTCCTTCAGGCCGGGGAACGGGATCCCGTACGCCTTGTGCTCCTCCTCGAACCAGCCGGTGCCAAGGCCCAGCTCGACGCGCCCGCCGCTCATCTCGTCGACGTTCGCGACGGAGATGGCGAGCGGGCCGGGAAGCCGGAACGTCGCGGCGCTCACCAGGGTGCCGAGCCGGATGCGCTCGGTCTCCCTGGCGAGACCGGCAAGGGTGATCCAGGCGTCGGACGGCCCGGGAAGGCCGCTGCCGCCCATTTTCAGGTAGTGGTCGGAACGGAAGAACGCGTCGAAGCCGAGTTCCTCGGTGGCTTTGGCGACGCGGAGCAGGGTGGCATAGCTCGCCCCCTGCTGGGGCTCGGTGAAGATCCTCAAAAGCATGTCGCCCATCCTGCTACCGCGTCGTCATGATCCGCCATCGGTTCCCTGTGTTGCCTGCCCGGGCGGTCGCCCGGGCAGGCAACGTGGCTAGCCCTCTTCGCTGCGGCGCGTACGGCCGAAGCGGTAGAGGGCCACGCCCGCGCCCGCCAGGCCGAGGCCGGACAGGGCGAGCAGGGCCGAGGACGTGCCCGTGGACGGCAGGCGCCGTACGGTCACGTTCGGCCGCGAGGCCACCGGGCGTGCCATCCGCGTGTGGCAGGCGGCACCGCCACCGCCGCACTGGAAGTGCTCCGGACGCCCGGCCGGGCGCGCGTGCATCGCCGGCCGGATGTGGTGGCCGCCGCGCGGCATGGAGCCGAGCGGGCAGATGAAACCGGTGCCCTGCGCGAGGCAGCCCCGGTGGGCGCGGCCACGCGGGACGCGGACCCAGGGAGCCTCGGCGTGGTGACGCCGGCCCGGAAAGTGGCCCGGCAGGATCACCGGGTCGTCCGCCGGACGGCCCATGACGTGGTGCTCGGGACGCTCCTCGGTCTTGCCGACACCCGCGAGAGGCGTGATGGCGCTCTTGCCGGGGACGACGACCGGGTGTGCCTGCTCGCCCGCGCACGACGGCGCGGCCTGCTGGCCGGCCTCGTCACGGGTGGCCATCGGCTTGTCGGCGAGAGCCGAGCACGGCGTGACGCCCTCGGCGCCCGGTGCCACGACCGGAACGTCCGGGTGGACGACCGGACGGTCCTGTGCCGCGACGCACCCGCAGGCGGCCGGGATACCGGACGCCCCCGCGCACGGCGAGGTCACGGGCACGTCCTGAGCGGCGACCGGCTTCTCCGCGACGGCGCCGCAGGGCAGGGTCGTGTTCGTTCCCGGGGCGCCGATCACATCGGTGGCGTTCGGTGCCTCGGGCGCCTTGGGCGCGTCCGGGACGACCGGAGCCGCGTGCTCGTTCGACGTGTGCGACACGGGAGCCGCGGGCGTGTCCGGTGCCTTGGGCGCCTTGGGCGCCTCGGGAGCGTCAGGCGCTCCCGGCACGACGACGACGCCGGTGGCGGGCCGGCGCGGGGCCGCGGGGCGGTCCTGCGTGGCCGTGCCCTGCGCCGCGGCGCACGGCGGGACGGCGGGCACGACCGGCTGCTCCGCCGCCTTGGCGGCCTCGCACGGCGTCAGTGCCGGACGGTCCTTGACCGTCCACCCCTGACCCACCGCACACGGCGGAACGGCGGAACCGTCCTCCGTGACCGGCTTCCGCGCCTGGCACGGTGTCCGGGCGGGCTGCTCCTTGACCGTCCACCCCTGTGCCGCCGCGCACGGCGGAACGGCGGGCACGACCGGCTGCTCCGCCGCCTTGGCGGCGGCCTCGCACGGCGTCAGGGCCGGGCGGTCCGGGACCGCGACGGGCGCCTGCGGGACGAACACCACGTTCGGCGCGGGCCGGCACGCGCACGCGCCGGGTCCTCCCGCCGCGCACGGCGGGACCTCCGCCTTCGCCTCGGTCGCGGGCTTGGCGGCGGCGCACGGCGTCACCGCCCGGTCGGGCGCCGGGGCGCACGACGACGGCTCAGCGGCGCACGGCGCCGCTGCCTGGCCGGCGGTGGCGCACGACGGGACGTCCGCTTCGTGCGTACCGGGTTCGAGCGCGCACCGCGCTCCGCCCTGCTTGCCGGGGGACGCCGCCGAGGCCGGGATGGGCCGCGGCGCGTTCCGTACGGTGTCGCAGGTGCCCGCGGCCGGCTTGAGCGCGCGCGTCTTGCCGGCGACCCGCGCCGGCAGGATCAGGGCACACGGGCCGACCGGAGCGTACGGCGACACCGAGCTGCGGACGACGACGGCCTCAGAGGACCGCGGACCGCGCTCGGTCTGCATGACGGGGTACGGGACGGGGTCCGTGCCACCGGCCTTGCCCGAGGTGCCGGGCGGGAACGCGGTGGTCCGCCGCGTCTCCGCGACCGGGGCGTTGCGCCAGGTGACCTGGACGGGGCTGATGAGCGATTTGGCGGTGCGCACCTTCGGTGCCACCGCAGCGGTGATCTCGCCGCGCTTCGTCTCGCCCTGCGGGAGAAGACCGATCTTGCAGAAGAGCCTGCTGCCGTGCTGCCAGTGGCACTTCGGCGGTACGGCGAGAACCTTCAGGCTCTTGTCGGGTGTCGCCGCGAGGACGACGTTCCGCGCCGGGAGCGAACCCTTGTTGGTGACCTCGTACGGCCATTTGTACGTACGGCCGGGCAGGATCGCGCCCTGTGGCCCCTTTGTGTCGACCACGAGGTTGGCGCGCCCGTGCCCGTTTCGGCGATCGTGGTCCCGACGTGAGACGTCGTGATTGTGCTTTCGCGCCGTAGAACCGGTGGCGGCATGTGCGAGCTGCGGCAAGGCGGCAAAACACGAGATGGCCGCCACCACCGAGATACTCCGGGTTCCGGCACGCACGGCGCGGCCAGAGAAGTCGATCATACTTGTCCCCCGTGACCTGCTCAGATGCTATTGACAACGTCCCGTTCTAATCGGTCCGGAGATAACCGCATAGCAGCGCGTCGGCGTGTCGTCACAAAGAGTGATGGTAAAAACCCGGCTGTCGGTCGACTACCAGTAACGTTTATGGCGCGGAGCGATAGTTCTATTGACGGTTTTTCGACCAAAAGGAACACGCTCGTGCCTGAGAAAAAGGTCACCGCGGCAACAGTCGCCGGTGCCATCGCCACGATTCTCGTCTGGATTCTGAACCTGGCGGGAGTCAACGTGCCATCGGAGGTGGCGGCGGCGATCGCCACCGTCCTCGCGGCCGTCGCGGGCTACCTGGCGCCGCACACGCACCGCCCCGACCTCGCGGCCCCCGCCGCACCCGCCAAGAAGGGCTCCTGACCGCAGGGCGGCCCGGCGGGTCCGCGCGGATCCACCGGGCCGCCCGCGGCCGCGTCAGCCGGTGCTGTCGCCGCAGTCGACCGTCATGTCGCCGCCGGAGCTCGACGCGTCCTTGACCAGCTCGCCGTCGACCTTGAGGGAACAGCTCAGCGAACCGTCGGCGACGCTGTGCGCGCGAACGTCGAAGTCCTGCCCGTCGGCCACGGTGAAGGTCTTGCTCCAGGGCGGTGAGACGACGAGGCGCTTCTTCCTCTCGCCGGGCACCGCGTAGGTCACGGTGGCCCTGCGGACGCTGCCGCCGACGGCGAAGGTCACCCGGCGCGCAGCGCCTCCGGGCTCGACCGGCGGCAAGGGAGTGGCCGTGACGGCGGGAGGCTCCGCCGGCGCGCCGCCGGGCGACGCACTCGCCGGGACGGATGGCGCGCTCGCCGAGGCGGATGGCGCGCCCGCCGCGGGCGTCTCCGTACGCCGGGCGTGGTGGCCGCCGGGCGAGCAGGCGGCGAGCAGGAGCAGGGCGGTCAGGAACACCGGGATCCGCATGCCGTCCTCCAGTCACGATGACACTGTGCGCTCACCACACTACGCACCGTGATCGATCGATGACCCAGGTGGGCTCGGGTCTACTGTGGGCGTCCGAGAGCGGGCCGCTCGCCGCCCGCTCGCGTCAGCGGGAGTTCACCCTTGACCGACCAGTCGCGTTCCGCGCTCCGGCTCGCCGCGTTGCTCGCCGGGGCGGGCACGATGCACTTCGTCGCCCCCCGGCCGTACGACTCGATCGTCCCCGAACGGCTTCCCGGCGGCCCGCGCCTGTGGACCTACCTCAGCGGCGTCGCCGAGCTCGCCTGCGCCGCCGCGGTCGCTTGCCCCCGCACCCGTACGGCCGGGAGCCTCGCCGCGGCCGGGCTGTTCGTCGCCGTCCTCCCGGCGAACATCAAGATGGCCCGCGACTGGAACGACCGGCCGCTGCCCCTGCGCGCCGCCGCGTACGCCCGGCTGCCGCTCCAGGTCCCCCTCGTCACCTGGGCCCTCAGCGTGACCCGCGCCGCACGCCAGGCCGAGCGCCCCGTCGAGATCGTCTCCGCGCAGTAGGATCCGGGGCGGCGAGGCGGCGGTGACCGGCGGCGCCGCGTATCTGGAGAAGTACCGCGAGGGCATCGCGCGGGTCACCGAAGGGCCCGAGGACTTCGTGCGGCAATACTCCGTGCCGGTCCGCATCCACGTGACGCGCATCCGCGGCCACTGAGGTAAGAATTCGCCCAGGTCATTCCCTGGTTTCGGGTTCACCCCCGACCGTACGACGAGGTCCGGGTATGTGACGATCCGGGGCCTTCCGTCCCAGGTGCGGAGGCCGGCACACAGCGGAGGCGGTCGCATGCCGGGCAGGATCCATCTGGTCGTAGTGGTCGCGACGGGGTTGGGCGCCACGACTCTGGGGGCGGGCGCCGTCGCCGAGGCGATGCTGGACGACTCCGCCGCACGCGCCGGCGCCGTCATCCGGAACACCGCCGGACGCGCGGTCGGCACGCTCCTCATCCAGGACGAGAACGGCCGATCGAGGATCACCGTGACCGCCACAGGCCTGGCCGCCGGCTACCACGGCTTCCACATCCACGCCAAGGGCGTCTGCGACGCGGCCTCGACCGACCCGGTGACGGGCAGCCCGTTCTTCAGCGCCGGCCCCCACTTCAACCTCGGGAAGGGCGCCCACCCGGACCACTCCGGCGACCTGCCCCCGCTCCTGGTCCAGGCGGACGGCACGGGCAGCGCGTCCGTCCTGACCGACCGCTTCCGCGTACGGCAGCTCCTGAACGGCGGCGGCCGGTCGATCATCATCCACACCCTGCCGGACGACCTGGCCAACATCCCGGCCCGCTACGCCGAGACACCGGACGCCGAGACGCTGAAGACCGGCGACTCCGGCGCCCGCGTGGCCTGCGGCGTGATCACCGACCGCGAGGTCCCTGGCTCCGGTTAGGGGCGGCGTACGCCGCGTGAAGCCCGGGAGTGAGAGACACGACGTCGCCGGCCGCGGCCGGCCGCTCGCCGGGCTGGTAGGTGAGGGTGCTGAGCGCGAACAGCATCACCGCGATCCCCGCGACCGCCGACCGCACCGCGATCCACATGAGCAGCACGAATGAGTCCCGCCCGGTCCACCCGCCCCAGACCCGCGAAACCGCCGGGAGAAAGCCGCCCTCCGACCGCGCCACCCCGAGCCGAGGAGCCCGCACCACACCGGACGGCCGCACCGAGCCGACCGGCACACGCCGCACCCCGGCCCGAATCCCGCGCCGTGGCTCTGAGCCGCCCTCCCGCCGTGTCAGGCGGGGCACGCGCCGAAGGCCGGGGTCTCCGGCACGAAGTGAACGCCGTACTCCGTCGGCGCCCCGCCGCCCCGGAGAGGAAGCGCGCCGCTTAGCCGTTCCCGTGACGCCGGCCCGGCGCCCCTTACCGAGGTCCGGCCGTACGCCGTACCGCCCGTCGCCGCTCATCGCTCCGCCCCCAGGCTCACCTGCGCACCCCCGCAGATGACATACCCGGCGAATGCCGCATAGCCGACAGAACAGCCTCGATCCGGTCGGCCGAAAACGGTCGCCGGATCGAGGTGTAGATCGGCCTTAGTCCCTGACCAGGGTCGCCACGAGCTCCACGTGCTGGGTCATCGGGAAGGCGTCGAAGGCGCGCAGGGCCGACATCGTCCAGCCGTGTTCGGAGAAGAACGCGAGGTCGCGGGCGAGGGTCGCCGGGTCGCAGGAGACGTACGCGATGCGGCGGCTCGCGAGTTCTGCCACGCGTTTCACGACGTCGCGGCCCGCGCCCGTGCGCGGCGGGTCCAGGACCACCAGGTCGGCCCGGCTCAGTTTGGATTTTCCGCGGCCGAACTGGATCTCGTCCAGGGTCGTCTCGACCTCGCCGCGTTCGATCGACACGTGCGGGAGGTCGCGGAGGTTGAAGCGGGCGTCGCGTACCGCCTGGCCCTCGGACTCGATTCCGATGACCAGGCCGTCCGAGCCGACGGCCTCGCCGAGCACTCCGGCGAACAGGCCGGCGCCGCAGTACAGGTCGACCACGATCTCGCCGCGGCGGGGCTCCAGGGTGTCCACGACGGCCTCGGAGAGGGTCGCGGCGGCGCCGGGGTGGACCTGCCAGAAGCCGCTTCCGCTGACCTGCCACAGGCGGTCGGCGACGTCCTCGCGGACGAAGGGCGGCTTGTCGGGTTTGCCGCTGACGAGGCGGACCGGTGCGTCCATGCGGGGCACGCGGGCGCGGCCTCGGCTGCGCAGGACCGCGAGGCGGTCGCCGGTGCCGGCGGACACGATGGCCTCCACGCTCGCCGCTCCGGGCCAGCGCTTGCGTTCGATGCCGAGGACCTCGACCTCGGGGTGCGCGATCAGGCACTCGTCGATCGGCTCGACCGTGTGGGAGCGGTGGTGCTTCAGGCCGACGGCGCCGTCGCGGCGTACGGAGAACTGCACGCGGGTGCGCCAGCCGAGACCGTCGGGCGCGCCGGGCACCTCCTCGACGAGGACCGAGCGCTCGATGCCCGCCAGCCGCTGCAACTGCTCCTCGACGACGGCGGCCTTCAGCTTGCGCTGGGCGGCGAGGTCGACGTGCTGCCAGTCGCAGCCGCCGCAGCGGCCGGGGCCGGAGAACGGGCACGGCGGCGCCACACGGTCGGGTGAGGGCTCCAGGATCTCCACCGCGTCGGCGCGGAGGTAGTTCTTGGTCTCCTGGGTGACGCGGGCGAGCACCCGCTCACCCGGCAGGGTGTGCCGGACGAACACCACACGCCCGTCGTGCCGGGCGACGCATGAGCCGCCGTTGGCGACGGCTCCGATGTGGAGCTCGATCAGGTCAGACGATTCCACCGGCGGCACGTGTCCCCTTCGATTCTGCTTCTGGTTCTGGCTCCTGCCCGTACGGGCGGCGCACGGAGCCGGGTGCGTTGGGCTCCGGCCGGCCCTTCAGCCGGTCGGAGGAGGCGAGCTGCCACGGCACGCTCGTCACCATCACGCCGGGCTGGAACAGCAGACGTGTCTTCAGCCGGAGCGCGCTCTGGTTGTGCAGCAGGTGCTCCCACCAGTGCCCCACGACGTACTCGGGGAGGAACACGGTGACGACGTCCCGCGGGCTGCGGCGCCGTACGCCCTTCACGTACTCAAGGATAGGGCGCGTGATCTCCCGGTACGGCGAGTCCAGGATCTTCAGCGGCACGGGAACCTCGCGTACGTCCCATTCCTCCTGAAGTTTCGCGGTCTCGTCGTTGTCGACGGCGACCGTGATCGCCTCAAGCGTCGACGGCCGCGTGGCGCGGGCGTACGCGAGGGCGCGCATCGTCGGCCGGTGGATCTTGGAGACGAGCACGATGGCGTGGTTGCGCGGCGGCAGCGCGACGTCCTCGCCGGTGACGGCCAGCTCGGTCGCGATCCGGTCGTAGTGGCGCCGGATGCCGCGCATCATCACGAACAGCACGACCATCGCGACGCACGCGATCCAGGCGCCGAGCAGGAACTTCGTGATCAGGACGACGATGAGGACGATGCCGGTGACGACGCCGCCGAAGGCGTTGATGGCGCGTGAGGTCCTCATCCGGCGGCGCTTGGCGGGGTCGGCCTCGGTGCGCAGCAGGCGGTTCCAGTGCCGCACCATGCCGGTCTGGCTGACCGTGAACGACACGAAGACGCCGACGATGTACAGCTGGATCAGCGAGGTGACCGACGCGTCGTACGCGTAGATCAGCAGGCCGGCCATGGCGCCCAGGATGATGATCCCGTTGCTGAAGGCGAGCCGGTCGCCGCGGGTGTGGAGCTGGCGCGGCAGGTAGCGGTTCTGCGCGAGCACCGAGCCCAGCACCGGGAAGCCGTTGAAGGCGGTGTTGGCGGCCAGTACGAGGATCAGCGCGGTCATCACGGTCACGTACGCGAAGCCGGGCGAGAAGTTGCTGAAGACCGTGCGGGCGACCTGGGCGATCACCGGGTTGGCGTTGGTGACCTCCTTGCCCGCCGAGTCGTACAGGTGGGTGTTCATGGCGGTGTCGGCGAACTTGGCCTTCGTGACGTAGGCCAGCGTGACGATGCCGCCGAACATCGAGGCGGCGACGACGCCGAGGAGCAGCAGGGTCGTCGCGGCGTTCTGGCCCTTGGGCTTGCGGAACGCCGGCACGCCGTTGCTGATCGCCTCGACGCCCGTGAGCGCCGCGCAGCCGGACGAGAAGGCCCGCAGGAGCAGGAAGATGAGCGCGAAGCCGCCGACGCCCATGTCGGGGCCCTTGACGGTCAGGTGCGCGGTCTCGGCGTGCAGGTGGGCGCCGAAGGCGAGCCGCGTCAGCCCCCACAGCAACATGACGAAGACGCCGAACATGAACAGATAGGTCGGGATCGCGAACGCGACCCCCGACTCGCGGATGCCGCGGAGGTTCATGATCGTCAGGATCGTGACGACGACGATCGCCGCCAGCGCGAGGTGCGACTGGAGGAAGGGCAGCAGGGCCGCGAGGTTCTGCACGCCGGAGGAGACCGACACCGCGACCGTCAGGACGTAGTCGACCAGCAGCGCGCTGGCCACGACGATGCCCGAGTTGTTGCCGAGGTTGGTGGTGGCGACCTCGAAGTCACCGCCGCCGCTCGTGTAGGCGCGGACGTTCTGGCGGTAGGACGCCACGACCGTGAGCAGGATGACGATGACGGCGCCACCCACCCAGGGCGTGAAATGGTAGGTAGCGAGCCCGGCGAGACCGAGGGCGATCAGGATCTCCTGCGGTGCGTACGCCACCGACGACAGCGCGTCGCTGGCGAACACCGGGAGAGCGATCGTCTTGGGGAGGGTTTGCTCGTGCGCCTGGGCGCTTCGCAGCGCCCTGCCGAGCAGGAGCCTCTTGACGAGGTCGGGAGCCTTCGACACGACCGCGATGGTAGTCGCTCGGAGGGCTACGGGGAGCCACCCCCTCCCTCGGGAGGAACCGGACAACGGCTCATCGGGCGGGCCGGGGAGTACTCTCCGTGCCCTGCCATGTGTAGGTTTCTCAGGTCAGACGGAGCAGAGCGGACGGCACCGGCGCCGGAGAGGACGACCGTGCACATCGTGATCATGGGGTGCGGGCGGGTCGGTTCGACACTCGCCCACATCCTTGAGGACAAAGGCCACAGCGTGGCCATCATCGATCAGAGCCCTGAGGCGTTCCGCCGGTTGCGCGGTGGTTTCAAGGGGCGCCGGATCACCGGATTCGGCTTCGACCGCGACGTGCTCGTCGAGGCCGGGATCGAGCAGGCGTCCGCATTCGTCGCGGTGAGCAGCGGCGACAACTCCAACATCATCTCCGCCCGCGTGGCGCGCGAGACCTTCGGTGTGGAGAACGTCGTGGCGCGGATCTACGACCCTCGGCGCGCCGAGGTGTACCAGCGCCTCGGGATCCCGACGGTGGCGACGGTCCGCTGGACCGCCGACCAGATGATCCGGCGGCTGATCCCGGAGGGTGTCTCGTCGCTGTGGCGCGACCCGACCGGAGAGGTCGTGCTCGTCGAGGTGCAGATCGACGGGCGGTGGATCGGCGAGAAGGTGTCCACCCTGGAGGAGACCGCCGGCACGCGTGTGGCCTTCGTCAACCGCATGGGCGAGGCGCTCGTCCCGGCGGGCGACACCGTCATCCAGGACGGCGACATCGTCCACGTGATGGCCGTCTCGGGCGACATTGGACGCATCAACGACGCCGTGTCCGAACGGCCCGACCAGAAGGTGGACTAATGCGGGTCGCCATTGCCGGAGCCGGAGCCGTGGGCCGCTCGATCGCCCAGGAGCTGCTGGAGAACGGCCACGAGGTCCTGCTCATCGACAAGAACCCCCGCTCGATCAAGGTGGAGGCGGTGTCACGCGCCGAGTGGCTGCTCGCCGACGCCTGCGAGATCGCCTCGCTCGACGACGCCGGCCTGGAGCGCTGCCACGTCGTGGTCGCGGCGAGCGGCGACGACAAGGTCAACCTCGTCGTCTCGCTGCTGGCCAAGACCGAGTACGGCGTGCCCCGCGTCGTGGCACGGATCAACCACCCCAAGAACGAATGGCTCTTCAACGAGTCGTGGGGCGTCGACGTGGCCGTCTCGACGCCGCGGCTGATGTCCGCGCTCGTCGAGGAGGCCGTCAGCGTCGGCGACCTCGTACGCCTGATGACCTTCCGTCAGGGCGAGGCGAACCTCGTCGAGCTGACGCTTCCCGAGGACGCCCCGCTGGTCGGGCAGCTGCTCGGGTCGGTGACGTGGCCGCGCGACACCGCGCTGGTGGCCATCCTCCGCGAGGGCCGGGTGCTGGTGCCGAGCACCGACGACACCCTTGAGGCCGGTGACGAGCTGATGTTCGTGGCCAACCAGGACGTCGAGGACGAGCTCGGCGAGCTGCTGTCGGCCCGCTGAGGCCGCTTTGGTCCCCCGCCGGGCGCGTGCGCCCGGCGGGTCAGGCCTCCGAGCCCCGCGCCTCGACGTCCATGGGCGTACGCCCGCGTGCGAGCAGCCAGGCCATGGCGGCGAGCGCGGCGACCTGGAGCGGCCAGCCGAGGAGCACCTTCGAGGCGCCCAGCCAGCCGACGTGGCCGGCGAGGTAGAGCGGGTACTGCACGGCGACGCGCACCAGGCACGGGATCAGCAGCAGCCACGTGAGCCGCGAGCAGAGCCGTACGATGTCGCGGTCGCGGTGCCAGGCGGTCGGGTCGCCGGTGACCGAGCCGATGATGAAGCCGACGACCGGCCAGCGCACGACGATCGAGGCGAACATCGCGGCGGCGTACGCGGCGTTGTAGACGATGCCGGGCAGGAACGCGTCGGCGGCCTTGCCGGACCGCAGCGCGAAGAAGGCCGCGATGGCGATGCCGAAGATGCTGTTGAGCACGAACTGCACGGTGGACTTCTGCGCCAGCCGTACGACGAGCAGCACGATGGCCAGCCCGGCACCGATGCCGAGGGACAGTTTGAGCTGGTTCGTCGCGATCCAGGCGACGGTGAAGCCGATCGTCGGGACTGCGGCCTCCAGCACCCCGCGGGTGCCGCCGAGGGCCTTGGCGAGCTGGGCCCGCACGGCCTCCTCGACGGTCGTGTGGGCGTCCTTGCCGGCTTCGGGAGCTTCGGGAGCCTCGGGCGAGCCGGCGTCCGTCTGATCCGTCTCGGAGTCGGGGCGGCCACTCTCGCTCATACGCCGCCTCGCAGCTCGTAGCGCGGATTGAACATGACCTTCCGGCCGTCCTGCATGCTGACGAGGCCTTCGGCCCGCACGAGGCGGCCGGGCTCGATGCCTGCGATGCGGCGGCGGCCGAGCCAGACGAGATTGATCACATCGGATCCGTCGTACAGCTCCGCCTCGAGCGCGGGCGCACCCCCACGTGGTCGCAGTGTCACGGTGCGTAGCGTACCCGCAACACAGGCGCGGCGACGCACCGCGCACGCCTTGATCGGAGTGGCGCCTTCCTCGTCGCTGGTCTTCTGCAGCTCTTGGGCCTCAAGCTCGGCCTTGCTCGACGCCAGGCGGGACAGGAAGCCGCGCAGCCCGCGTTGCTTCGGACCGCCTTCCTCCGCGTTGCCGGCAGGCACCTTCTCCATGCTTCGCAAGCGTAGGCCATCTCGCCGAGAAACAAACCGGGCCGAATGGGCACATCATGCAGTGCCGGATCGTTCGGGGCTCCGGCCTGCGGAGTCATCGTTCGAAGCGGTAGCCCATGCCGGGTTCGGTGATCAGGTGACGAGGCCGTGACGGGTCCCTCTCCAGCTTGCGGCGAAGCTGGGCGAGGTAGACCCGCAGGTAGCCCGTCTCGTTGGCGTAGGAGGGCCCCCAGACCTCGCGGAGCAGCTGCTGCTGGCTGACCAGGCGGCCGGAGTTGCGGACCAGCACTTCCAGCACGTGCCACTCGGTCGGGGTCAGGCGTACGTCCGAGCCGTCGCGGCTGGCCTTCTTGGCCGCCAGGTCGACCGTGAAGTCCTCGGTGACGATCACGGCGTCCTCCTCCGGCGGCGCGGCGCGGCGTACGGCGGCTCGCAGGCGCGCCAGCAGCTCGTCCATGCCGAACGGCTTGGTCACGTAGTCGTCCGCCCCGACGTCGAGGGTGTCGACCTTCTCCTCCGAGGCGTGCCGCGCGGTCAGCACGATGATCGGGACGTTCGTCCAGCCGCGCAGCCCCCTGATCACCTCGGCGCCCTCCATGTCGGGCAGGCCGAGGTCGAGCACGATCACGTCAGGGTGGCGGCGCGCGGCCAGGTCGAGGGCGGTACGGCCGTCCGGCGCGGCGTCCACCTCGTAGCCGCGTGCCCGCAGGTTGATGCGCAGCGCGCGGACGATCTGCGGTTCGTCGTCCACGACGAGCACCCGTGTCACGGCGTCTCCTCCGGGCTCGCGCCGGCGTCACTCGTCGGCAGGGAAAAGATCATGGTCAGGCCGCCTCCGGGGGTGTCCTCGGCGCGCAGGCCGCCGCCGATCGCCTCGGCGAAGCCGCGCGCGACCGCGAGTCCGAGGCCGACGCCGGTGCCGCGCGGCCGGTCGCCGAGCCGCTGGAACGGCTCGAACATCCGGCTCTTGGCGGAGTCCGGCACGCCGGGCCCCCGGTCGCAGACCCGCAGCTCGACCATTGCGCCGCGCCGGCTCGCGATCACGCGTACGGGCTCGTTCCCGCCGTGGCGTACGGCGTTCTCCACGACGTTGGCGAGCGAGCGCTCCAGCAGGCCGGGGTCGGCGACCACGGGCGGGAGGTCCTCGGGCACGTCGACGCGCACCCGGTCGCCGGGGACGTTCGCCAGTGACGGCTGGATCACCTCGTCGAGGGTCAGCGGGCGCGTCAGCGGGTTCACCGCGCCCGTCTGCAGGCGGCTCATGTCGAGCAGGTTGGCCACCAGGCGGTCGAGCCGGTCGGCCGACTCCTCGATGGTGGCGAGCAGCTCGGCCTCGTCGGCGGGCTCCCACTCGACCTCGCCGGAGCGCAGGCTGCTGACGCTGGCCTTGATGGAGGCGAGCGGCGTGCGCAGGTCGTGGGAGACGGCGGCCAGCAGCGCCGTACGGATCTTGTTGCCCTCGGCGAGCCCGCGCGCCTGCCGGGCCTGTTCGGCGAGCCGCGCCCGGTCCAGAGCCGCCGCGGCCTGGTAGGCGAACGCCGCCACCACGCGGCGGTCGGCGGCGGGCAGCACCCGGCCGCGCAGCGCGAGCGTGAGCGCGTCGCTGACCTGGACGCGCACGTCGGCCTCCTCCGGCGCGGCGCACGGGTCGGGACCGGCCGAGGCGGGCCGTACCCAGCCGCCGCGCGAGCGTTCCAGGAGCGCCACCGAGGACAGGCCGAACGTCTCACGTACGCGTTCGAGCAGCTCCGGAAGGGCGTCCTCGCCGCGCAGCACGCTGGTGGCGAGCAGGCTCAGCGTGGTCGCCTCCGAACGCGCCCGCGCCGCCTGGGCGCTGCGGCGCGCGGCCAGGTCCACGACCGTCGCCACCGCCACGGCGACCGCCACGAAGACCACCAGCGCGAAGTCGTTCTCCAGCTCGGCGACGCCGAGGGTGTGCAGGGGCGGTGTGAAGAACCAGTTGACCAGCAGGAACCCGGCGACCGCGGCCACGACCGCCGGCCACAGGCCGCCGACGAGGGCCACCCCGACGGCGACGGCGAGGTAGAACAGCAGCTCGGTGGGGAGGCCGAGGCTCGCGCCGTGGATGGACAGCAGCCCGGTGAGGGCCGGCGGGCCGAGCACGGCGAACAGCCAGCCCGCCAGCAGCCTGCGGCGGCCGAGCGCCGACGGGCCCATCGTCGCCAGCGGGTGGCCCTTGCCCGCGTAGTCGTGGCCGACGAGGTGCACGTCCACGTCGCCCTGGCGGCCCGCGACCGTGGCGCCGACTCCGGCACCGGCGAGGCGCTGCCACCGGCGGCGGCGACTCGACCCGAGCACGAGCTGCGTGGCGTTCACCGACTGGGCGAACTCGACCAGCGCTCCGGGTACGTCGTCGCCGGTGACCTGGTGGTAGGAGCCGCCGAGGCCCTCGACGAGGGCGCGCTGGCGCGCGAGGGCCTCCGGCGACCCGTCGTCGAGCCCCGCGGACCTGGCGACGTGCACGGCGACCAGGTCGCCGTGGCCGGCGCGTGCGGCGATCCGCGCGCCGCGCCGGATGAGCGTGTCGCCCTCCGGGCCGCCGGTGAGCGCCACGACGACGCGCTCGCGCGCCTCCCAGGTCTCGGTGATGCCCTCCTCGTCGCGGTAGCGGGCGAGGGCGTCGTCGACCCGGTCGGCGACCCAGAGCAGGGCCAGCTCCCGCAGGGCGGTGAGGTTGCCGACGCGGAAGTAGTCCGAGAGCGCGGCGTCGACGCGCTCGGGCGGGTAGATGTTCCCGTGCGCGAGACGGCGGCGGAGCGACTCCGGTGACATGTCGACCAGCTCGATCTGGTCGGCGCGGCGTACGAACTCGTCCGGGACGGTGTCGCGGCGGCGCGCGCCGGTGATCCGCTCGACGACGTCGGCCAGCGACTCGAGGTGCTCGACGTCGATCGTGGAGACGACGTCGACGCCCGCCGCCAGGAGCGTCTCGACGTCCTGCCAGCGCTTCTCCTCCCGTGACCCGGGCGGGTTGGCCCGCGCGAGGTCGTCCACGAGGACGACCTCGGGGCCCCGCGCGAGCACCGCGTCGACGTCCAGGGACGTCATGGTCCGGTCTCCGAGGACGGTGGTACACGGCGGCACGACGTCGAGGCCCTCCAGCAGCGCCTGGGTACGGGGACGTCCGTAGGTCTCGGCGACGCCGACGACCACGTCGGTGCCGCGTTCCAGGCGCCGCTGGGCCTCTCCGAGCATCGCGTACGTCTTGCCGACCCCGGGTGCCGCCCCGAGGTAGATCTTGAGCCTGCCCCGTGCCGCCATGAGCCCCTGCCTCCTCTCGCGCACCTGTACCCGCCGACGGTAATCGAGCCGGTCACACCGCGTCCTCGACGCGGTCCGGCGCGTCGAGGACGGCGCGCGGTGCCAGGCGGAAGCGCAGCCGGCACACTACGGCGTCGGTGTCGCGGCGCAGCGCGTGGGCGAGCAGGGCCCCGCGCTGGTTCTGCAGGACCCGCTGCCAGACGTGGACGGGCTCGACCTCGGGGATGAGCACGAAGACGTGCGGCTCGCCGACCCCGCGCACGTAGCCGACGATCGGCTCGACCAGCCGGCGGCGGCCGTCGTCGACGAGGGCGAGGTTGACGTCCGGCGCCCAGCGCTCCCACGCCCTGATGAACTCCCTGGTCTCCTCCGGCTCGTCGGGATGGGTCACCCGCAGGGCGACGACCCGGTCGCCGAGCGAGAGCGCCGCCGAGATCGCCTCCTTGGTCAGCCGGTTCACCGCGCCGATCGGGACGATCACGAGCGACCTGCGGGGGCGCGGGCGCCCGGGTGTCCGGTCGATCTCCAGGCGCTCCCCGATCCGGCCGTACGCGCGGTTGACGGCCGACATCGCCCAGGCGATGAACGGCACGGCGACCACGATCAGCCAGCCGCCCGAGGGGAACTTCGTGACGGTGACGACGACGGCGGCGACGCCGGTGAGCAGGGCGCCGAGGCCGTTCAGCGCCGCGCGCGGGCGCCAGCCCGGCGGTCGCTCGCGCCACCAGTGACGCACCATGCCGGCCTGGGACAGGGTGAAGCCGACGAACACCCCGATGGCGAACAGCGGCACGAGCGTGTTCATGTCGCCGCGCGTGGCCACGAGCAGCAGGGCACCGGTGATCGACAGGAAGTAGATGCCGTACCGGTGCACCTGGCGTTCGGCGCGCAGCGCGAACACGTGGGGCAGGTTGTTGTCCCTGGCCAGCAGGTGGGCCAGCACCGGCATGCCGCCGAAGGAGGTGTTGGCGGCCAGGGCCAGCAGCACGACCGTGGAGAACTGCACGACGTAGTAGCCGACGCCGTGGCCCAGTGAGCCCGCCGCCACCTGCGACAGGACGGTCACGCCGTCGACCGGGCGGATGTGGAACCGCACGATGACCACGGCGACGCCCACGAGCATGACGCCGAGCAGCGCGCCGAGCGCGACCTCCGCGCGCTGGGCCCGGCGTACCCGCGGGGTGCGGAAGGACGGCACCGCGTTGGCGATCGCCTCCACGCCGGTCAGCGCCGCGCACCCGTTGGCGAACGCCCGCAGGAGCAGGAGCACGCCGACCGTGCCGGCCGCGTGCGCGCCCGTGACGGCGTGCTCGGTGGAGACCGGATGGTCGCGGAGGAGGCCGGCGGCCACCATGCCGAGGACGGCCAGCACGAACACGACCGTGGGGACGATGAAGACCCGCGCGCTGTGCGCGATCCCCCGCAGGTTGACGGCGGTGACGAGGACGAGCACGCCGAGGCACAGCCAGAGCGTGTACGGCAGCAGGGCGGGCACCGCCGAGGTGAGCGCGGCCACGCCCGCCGCGATCGAGACGGCGACGTTGAGCACGTAGTCGACGACGAGCGACGCCGCGGCGACCAGGGAGGCACGGCGGCCGAGATAGGTCTTCGCCACTCCGTAGGCGCCGCCGCCCTGCGGGAACGCGGCGATGACCTGCCGGTAGGAGAGCGTGAGCACGCCGAGCAGCCCGGCGATGGCCAGCGTGACGGGCAGGGTGTAGCCGAGCGCTGCGCCGCCGGCCGCCGCCAGGACGATGACGATCGCCTCCGGCCCGTACGCCACCGAGGCCATGGCGTCGAGGGAGAGCGCGGCGAGGCCGCCGGTGACGGACAGCCGGTCCCGTTCCGGTGTCACCGGTTCCGCCGCTCTCGTACGGCGTCGACGTGGGAGGCGAGCGCCGGGTCGGCGGTGTCCTCCAGGTACGCGGGCAGGGTGATGATCATGGTGAGGCCGCCGCCGGGGGTGTCGTCGGGTTCGAGGGTGCCGTCCATCGCCTCGACGAGGCCGCGGGACAGGGCCAGGCCGAGGCCGACGCCGGTCTCGTTGTCGCGGTCGCCGAGGCGCTGGAACGGCAGGAAGACGCGGTCACGCTCGGCGCGCGGTATCCCCGGCCCCCGGTCGATGACCCGGATCTCCACGTGGTCGGCGTGGGCGCTGGCCGTGACAAGGACGGGTTCCTCGGCCGAGCCGTAGCGGAGCGCGTTGGACATGAGGTTCACCAGGACCCGTTCCAGCAGCATGGGGTCGGCGATCACGTCGGGCAGGGCGCCGGGGATCGTCGCGGACACGCCGGAACCGGCCGGGCCCAGGTCGTCGATGGCGGGCGGCAGCATCTCCGCGACGGAGACGGGCTGTGCCGCGACACCCATCAGGCCCGCCTGGAGGCGGCTCATGTCGAGCAGGTTGGCGACCAGGCGGTCCAGGCGTTCGAGGGACTCCTCGGCGGTGGCGAGCAGTTCCTCGCGCTCCGCGCCGGTCCAGACGACGTCGCCGGCGCGCAGGCTCTCGACCGCCGCCTTGGCCGAGGACAGCGGCGAGCGCAGGTCGTGGCTGACCGCGGTGAGCAGAGCGGTCCGCATGCGGTCCGCCTCGGCCAGCGGGCGCGCCTGCTCGGCCTCCTCGGCCAGGCGGCGCTGCCGCAGCGCCAGGGCCGCCTGCGCCGCGAACGCCTCCAGCACGCGCTGGTCGGCGGCCGGCGGCGTACGGCCGCGCAGCGCCAGGGCCAGGCCGTCGCCGATGGCGATCTCGGCGGCGCCCTCGTCCGGGCTGCAACAGGGCTCACCGCCGACGTTCGCGACGATCCGCCACCGGTCCGGGTCGCTCTGCAGGCCGGGCGTGGAGGGGGCGTCCGGGCGCCGCTCCAGCAGGGTCGCCGACTCCAGCCCGAACGTCACCCGGAGGCGTTCGAGCAGGTCGTTCGCCGACGTGTCGCCGCGCAGCACCGTGCCCGCGAGGTTGGAGAGCATCTCCGCGTCGGCGGTGGCGCGCGCGGCCTCCCGCGTACGCCGCGCGGCGAGGTCGACCACCACGCTCACCGCCAGCGCGACGACGACGAACGCGGCGAGCGACAGGGCGTTCTCCCACACCTCGATCGTGAACTCGTGGAGCGGCGGCGTGAAGTAGTAGTTGAGCAGCAGCGAGCCCGCCACGGCGGCGAACAGCGCCGGCCACAGGCCGCCCGCGAGCGCGATCCCGACCACGGCGACGAGGAACAGCAGGATGTCGCTGGCGATGGACAGCTGGCCGCGCAGGTTGGCCAGCAGCAGGGTGAGCAGCGGGAGCCCGGCGGCGGCCAGGCCGAAGCCGATGTCCCGGCGCAGCCGCGTCAGGCCGCCACGCCCGGCGGAGGGCCGGCGCCCCTGGCTCACCTGCTCGTGCGTGACCATGTGCACGTCGATCGGCCCCGACCAGGCGGTCGTGGTCATCCCGACGCCGCGCGAGAAGAGCTGGGCGAAACGCCCGCGCCGCGAGGCCCCGAGCACGAGCTGGGTGGCGTTCACGCCGCGCGCGAAGTCCAGCAGCGCCTGCGGGATGTCGTCGCCGAGGACCTGGTGGTAGGTGCCGCCGAGGCTCTCCACGAGGGTCCGCTGGCGGGCGAGGTCGGCCGGGCTGGCGCCGGTGAGGCCGTCGCCGACGGTCACGTGCACGGCGTACAGGTCCGAGCCCTTCGCCCGGTCCGCGATGCGCGCCGCGCGGCGGATCAGCGTGTCGCCCTCCGGGCCGCCGGTGAGCGCGACGACGACGCGCTCGCGCGCCTCCCACGTCTTGCTGATGCGGTGGTCGGCCCGGTACGTGTCGAGCTGGTCGTCGACCTTGTCGGCCAGCCAGAGCAACGCAAGCTCGCGCAGGGCGATGAGGTTGCCGACGCGGAAGTAGTTGGACAGCGCCGCGTCGATCTTCTCCGGCCGGTAGATGTTGCCGTGCGCCATCCGCCGGCGCAGCGCCTCCGGGGCCATGTCCACGAGCTCGACCTGGTCGGCGCGGCGTACGACCTCATCCGGCACGGTCTCGCGCTGCGCCACCCCGGTGATCTGCTCGACGACGTCGTTCACGGAGTCCAGGTGCTGGATGTTGACGGTCGTGACGACGTCGATGCCCGCGTCGAGGAGCTCCTCGACGTCACGCCAGCGCTTCTCGTGGCGCGAGCCGGGCACGTTCGTGTGCGCCAGCTCGTCCACCAGCGCGACCGCGGGCCGACGGGCGATCACCGCGTCGGTGTCCATCTCGGTGAAGGCGCTCCCCCGGTACTCCAGGGTCCGGCGTGGCACCGTCTCCAGCCCGTCGGTCAGCTCCTCCGTGCGGGGACGCCCGTGGCACTCCACGTACCCGATCACCACGTCCGTGCCCCGCCCCTGCCGGCGACGGCCCTCGGCCAGCATGGCGTAGGTCTTGCCCACACCTGGGGCGGCCCCCAGGTAGACGCGAAGCCGCCCCCGGGTCATGCCGCATCACCTCCCGTCATCCGCGGAACGGATATTTCTCGTCGAGCTCGACGTTGAGCCGCAGCACGTTGACGCGGGGCTCGCCGAGGAAACCGAGCCCCCGGCCGTCCTCGTTGTCCTTGATCGCGGCGAGCACGCGGGCCTCGGGCACGCCGCGCGTACGGGCGACCCTGGCCGCCTGGAGCCGGGCGTACGCCGGGGAGATGTGCGGGTCGAGGCCGCTGCCGCTCGCGGTGACCGCGTCGGCGGGCACGGCGGGCTTCGCCGGGGCGCCGCCGCGTACGGGCACGACCTCGCCCTTCGCGTAGTCCTCACCGTATTTCGCGCACTCGACGGCGACCCCCTTGTAGGTGGCGATGAACGGCTTGGCCGTGACGCCGCACTCCTCGTTGAGGCTGACGACGCGTACGGGCCTGGACACGTGCCCGGAGGCGTCGCGCGGCCCGATGAGCGCGAGCACCGCGCCCACGCCGCCGGGGGTGCAGAACGGCCGGGAGCCGTCCACGCCCTCCAGCCGCCCGGCGGCGATACTCCGCGCGCACACGTCGGTGAGCAGGCTGGTCCTGGCGTTCTCGTCGGTCTTGAGCCGTGGGTCCGGCAGGGCGTCGACGATGCTCTCGGGGCCGAGGTTGCTCGCGGCCGTCGCGGTCGGGTCGTAGCCGTCGCCCGCTTTCGACGGACGGCTCTGGAAGTACTGCTTCAGGGGGTCGCCGTCCGCGGTCGTGAACGCCTGGCCGATGATCGCGCTGCCGGCGACCTTCCCGCCCGGGCCTTTGATCATCGAGCCCTCGGCGCGCGCGTGCAGGCCGGGGACGAGGGCGACGACCCAGACGGCGAGCGGGTAGACGACGCCGCAGACCACGGTCAGGACGAGCAGCGCGCGGAGCGCGGCGAGGTGCTGGCGGATCCAGCTCGGCATACGCATGTCAGGACATCCCAGGAAGGAATTGGACGAGCAGATCGATGACCTTGATGCCGGCGAACGGCGCGACGATGCCGCCCACGCCGTACAGGTAGAGGTTGCGGCTGAGCAGCTTGGACGCGCTGCTCGGGCGGTACTTCACCCCGCGCAGCGCGAGCGGGATCAGCGCGACGATGACGATCGCGTTGAAGATGACCGCCGACAGAATCGCCGACTGCGGGCTGTGCAGCCGCATGATGTTGAGCGTGTCCAGACCCGGGTAGACCGCCGCGAACATCGCCGGGATGATCGCGAAGTACTTGGCGATGTCGTTGGCGATCGAGAACGTCGTCAGCGCGCCCCGGGTGATCAGCAGTTGCTTGCCGATCTCGACGATCTCGATGAGCTTCGTCGGATTGGAGTCGAGGTCGACCATGTTGCCGGCCTCCTTGGCGGCCGACGTTCCGGTGTTCATGGCCACGCCGACGTCCGCCTGGGCGAGCGCGGGCGCGTCGTTGGTGCCGTCGCCGGTCATCGCGACGAGCTTCCCGCCCTCCTGCTCCTTCTTGATCAGGGCCATCTTGTCCTCGGGCTTGGCCTCGGCGAGGAAGTCGTCCACGCCGGCCTCGTCCGCGATCGCCTTGGCGGTCAGCGGGTTGTCGCCCGTGATCATGACGGTGCGGATGCCCATGCTGCGCATCTCGTCGAAGCGCTCGCGCATGCCGGCCTTGACGACGTCTTTCAGGTGGATGACGCCGAGGACGTGGGCGGTCGCGCGGCCGCCCTCGCTCACGACCTCGCCGACGACGAGCGGCGTGCCGCCGCTGGCGGAGATGCCGTCCACGATGTGGCCGACCTCGTCGGTCGGGTGGCCGCCGTTGTCGCGCACCCACTTCATGACCGCGGTCGCCGCGCCCTTGCGCAGCATCCGCCGCGGGTCGCCGTCGAGGTCGACGCCGGACATGCGGGTCTGGGCGGTGAACTCGATCCACGACGCGTGGCCCAGCTCCCCCGGCGTACGCTCGCGCAGCCCGTACCGGGTCTTGGCGAACACCACGATCGAACGGCCCTCGGGCGTCTCGTCCGACAGGCTGGACAACTGCGCCGCGTCGGCCAGGCGGTCCTCGGTGACGCCGTCGACCGGGTGGAACTCCGCGGCCTGCCGGTTGCCGAGCGTGATCGTGCCCGTCTTGTCCAGCAGCAGCGTGTTGACGTCGCCGGCGGCCTCGACGGCGCGGCCGCTCATCGCGAGCACGTTCCGCTGGACGAGCCGGTCCATGCCGGCGATGCCGATGGCGCTGAGCAGCGCCCCGATCGTCGTCGGGATGAGGCAGACCAGCAGCGACACCATCACGATGCCGGTCACGCCGTGCGCGTTCAGGGCCGGCGAGTCGGGCACGCCGGGCTGGTTCACCTTCGAGAAGATCGCCAGCGGCTGGAGCGTCGCCACCGCCAGCACGAAGATGATCGTGAGCGCGGAGAGCAGGATGTTGAGGGCGATCTCGTTCGGCGTCTTCTGCCGGTCGGCGCCCTCGACCAGCGCGATCATCTTGTCGATGAAGCTCTCGCCGGGCTTCTGGGTGATCCTGACGATGATCCGGTCGGACAGCACCCGCGTGCCGCCGGTGACCGCGGACCGGTCGCCGCCGGACTCCCGGATGACCGGGGCGGACTCTCCCGTGATGGCCGACTCGTCGACGCTGGCGATGCCCTCGACGACGTCACCGTCGCCGGGGATCGTCTGCCCCGCCTCCACCACCACGTGGTCGCCCTGCTGGAGCCGCGCGGCGGGCACGGACTCCTCCGCCAGGTCTTTTCCCGGCGCCCAGCCCGAGAGACGGCGCGCCATCGTGTCGGTCTTGGCACGGCGCAGGGTCTCGGCCTGCGCCTTGCCGCGCCCCTCGGCGACGGCCTCGGCCAGGTTGGCGAAGATGACGGTCAGCCAGAGCCAGACGACGATCAGCCAGGCGAACCAGCTGCTCTCCGTGACGGCCAGGACCGTACTCCAGACCGCGCCGATCTCGACGATGAGCATGACGGGGTTGTGCCACATCACGCGCGGGTCGAGCTTGCGCACGGCGTCCGGCAGCGACTTGAGCAGCTGCTTCGGGTCGAGCAGGCCGCCCTGTACGCGGCCTCCCGACGGCGTCGGCGGTTCCGGTGCGGGACTCGGTGCTTCCATGACTTGGGTGGACATCTCTAGTGGATTCCTTCGGCCAGCGGCCCGAGCGCGAGCGCCGGGAGGAAGGTGAGGGCGACGAGGATGACCGTCACGCCGGCGACCATGCCGACGAACTGCGGACGGTGCGTGGGCAGCGTTCCCTCGGACGCCGGGGTGTGGCCCTGTCGCGCGAGCGACCCGGCCAGCCCGAGGGCGAAGACCAGCGGGGCGAAGCGCCCGACGACCATCGCCAGGCCGAGCGCCGTGTCGTACCAGGCCGTGTTCACGGTGATGCCCGCGAACGCCGACCCGTTGTTGTTCGACGCCGACGTGAAGGCGTACAGGACCTCGGACAGGCCGTGCGGGCCCGTGTTGGCCATGCCCGCGCGCTCGCCCGGCAGGGCCATCGCGAAGGCGGTGCCGACGAGCACGCAGATCGGCGTGATCAGGAAGTACATCGACGCGAACTTGATCTCGCGGCTGCCGATCTTCTTCCCGAGGTACTCAGGCGTGCGGCCGACCATGAGACCCGCGACGAACACCGTGATGACGGCCAGGATCAGCATCCCGTAGAGACCGGATCCGGTGCCGCCGGGCGCGACCTCGCCCAGCATCATGTTGAACATCGCCATCATGCCGCCGAGGCTCGTGTACGAGTCGTGGAAGGAGTCCACGGCGCCCGTCGAGGTCAGGGTGGTCGCGTCGGCGAACGTCGCGGAGTTCGCGACGCCGAATCTCATCTCGACGCCCTCCATCGACGAGCCGATCGCCGTCGGGACCGTGCCGTGGTGGGCGAGCTGGAAGAACGACATCAGCGTGACGCTGATGACCGCGAGGACGGCCATGACGCTGACCAGCGCGTACCCCTGCTTGTTGCTGCCGACCATCCGGCCGAACGTCCGCGGCAGGGAGAACGGAGATGACGAGCAGGAGGAAGATCTCGATCCAGTTCGTCCAGGTCGTCGGGTTCTCGAACGGGTGGGCGGAGTTGGCGTTGTAGAAGCCGCCGCCGTTCGTGCCCAGCTCCTTGATGGCCTCCTGGCTCGCGACCGGGCCGCCGGTGATCGACTGCTTGGCACCGGCGAGGGTCTGGATCGTGTGCGGGTCGTGGAAGTTCTGCACGGCGCCGCCCGCCATCAAGACGATCGCGCCGAGGAAGGCGATCGGCAGCAGGATGCGGAAGACGCAGCGCACCAGGTCGACCCAGAAGTTGCCGAGGTGCTCGGTGCGCTTGCGCGCGAACCCGCGTACGAGGGCGATCGCGACCGCGATGCCGACGGCGGCGGACACGAAGTTCTGCACGGCCAGCCCGGACATCTGCACCAGATGCCCCATCGTGGACTCGCCGGAGTAGGACTGCCAGTTCGTGTTGGTGGTGAAGCTGATCGCGGTGTTCCACGCCTGGTGCGTCATGACCGGCTTGAAGCCGAGGCTCAGCATCAGATGGTTCTGCACGCGCTGGAACACGTACAGGAACAGCACCGAGAGCACCGAGAAGGCCAGGACGCCGCGCGCGTACGCGCTCCAGGTCTGCTCGGCGTCCGGCCGCACGCCGATGAGGCGGTAGGCCAGTCTCTCGGCCTTCGCGTGCTTCGTACCGGTGAAGACCCGGTACATGTGGTCGCCCAGCGGCCGGTAGGCCACCGCCAGCGCGAGCACGAGGGATCCGGTGAACAGGATCCCCGCGGTCGTCGTACTCATCTAGAAGCGCTCCGGGAAGAGTAGGGCCGCGATCAGGAAGACGGACAGGGCGACGGCCAGGATGAGGCCGACCAGGTTCTCGGCGTTCACGTGCCGCTCACAGCCGTTCGACCGCCTTCACGAGCAGGCCGAGCAGGGCGAAGATCGCCACTGTCAGCAGGATGTAGGCCAGGTCTGCCATCTCTTCTTTCCTCGATCAGGTGTACGGGGGCCGTCCGTACGGACAGGGCCGCGCCCGTGTACGTGACAGCCCCCGATGTCCGGTCCCGCCCAAGGCCCTTCCGGCGTGCCGCGACGGCGTGCGCCGACGCGGCCACGACTCCGGCGAGGAGGAGGATCACTGCGCGTACGGCGTCCTCACGCCCCGTGATCCGTATGTCCCCAAGCCGGTCCACGTCGAAGCCGGTGACGCACAGCCAGCCGATGGCGCCCAGCGCGACGCCCGCCACGACCGGCGCCCGCGCCGACCAGCAGCACACGGACAGCACGACGGCGGCGAACGCCGGTTGCCAGGACGTCCCGGCGAGCAGGATCGCGAGCGCGAAGGCACAGCCGCTCCCGCCGGCCAGCGGCCAGGCGGAAGCCTCCAGACGCGTCATCGCTCCTCCTTGAACGTGACAGCGGGTGATTTGCCCGCACATCTGGAGTCAACAGCCGAAATCGCCTGCTCAGCCGCGCGTTGACGCCCTCTTAGCGCCCCGGCACCGGCTCTTAACGGGCCTCTAACGCGGGGCGCGGCGGAACCCGCGCGGATCCGCGAGGTAGCGGTCGAGGTCCGGGTCTGCGTCCGCCCACAGGACCGTGCCCGATCCGTGGTCGAAGAAGAAGCGCGCCGACGGCATCAGCCGCGTGCCACCTTCAGCAGGAGCAGGGCAGTGGCGGGGAGTTCGCGGCCACGGGGCCACACGGCACGCAGGATCCGGTCCAGGGGCAGCTCGGAGGGCACCTCCACGAGGCGGCCCGCGGCGATCTCGTCGGCCACGGCCAGCGCGCTGAGAACGGCCGGGGCCGTACCGGAGACCGCGGCGGCGCGGAGGGGCGCGGTCGCGCCGAGCTCCAGCGCGGGTTCGGCGACGCCTCCGCTGGGGGCCAGGGCCGCCTCCAGGGTCTCGCGGGTGCCGGAGCCCGCCTCGCGCAGGAGCAGCGGCGTCGTCGCGAGCTCGATCGGGCGCAGCGGGCGGCGTTTACGCGACCACGGGTGGCCCGGCGCGACCACGACGACGAGGCGGTCGCGGCCGACGGCGCGGCTGTGCAGGTCGCGCGGGGCTCCGCGGCCCTCGATGAAACCGAGGTCGGCCTCGCCGGCGCGCAGGCGTTCGATGACATGGGTGCTGTTGGCGACGTTCAGCTCGACGTGCACGCCCGGGTCGACGTCCCGCAGCGCGACGAGCCAGCCGGGGACGAGATGCTCGGCGATCGTCAGGCTCGCCGTCACCCGCAGCCGGTCGGGACGCCGCGTGCGCAGCGCCGCCGCGCCCTCCACCAGCGCGTACGCCTGGTCCAGCACCGAACGGGCCCAGTCCGTCACGACCAGCCCCGACGACGTCAGCTGCGAACCGCTGGGCGAGCGCACCAGCAGCCGTACGCCGAGACGGCGCTCCAGGGTGCGCATCCGCACGCTCGCCGACGGCTGGCTGATGCCCTGCCGCGCCGCCGCCTGGCCGAGGCTCCCGGTCTCGGCGACGGCGACCAGCAGCTCCAGCGTCTCAAGGTCCGGCAGCCGTGGGGTCATAGGCGGACTCTATGACGTCACAGGCGAACACCTGCTAGTGGGACGTACGTGAAGCGCCGATCCTGGAGGTCATGTCGATCTCAATGATGCGATCACCGGTACTGGCGCGCGTACGGCTCAGGCCGCCCGGCAACGGCCTGGCGCCCGGCCTGGCCGTCTGCGCCGCGGGCGTCGTGGTGTCCTGGGGGATCCACCGCCTGGTGGGCGCCGTTCCGATGCTGACGGCCGCCCTGCTCCTCGGTGTGATCGCGGTCAACACCGGGGCACTGCCCGAGGCCACCCGCGCGGGCTCCCGCTTCGCCGCCAGCCGGCTGATGCGGGCCGGCGTCGTCCTGCTCGGCCTCCAGATCGCGCTGAGCGACATCGCCGGGCTGGGGTGGGAGACGATCGTCATGACGGTGGTCGTCCTGCTGGCGACGTTCTTCGGCACGCAGTGGCTGGGCCGCCGGATGGGCCTGTCCGCCCGCATGTCCCTGCTGGTCGCGTCCGGCTTCGCCATCTGCGGCGCCTCGGCGGTCGCCGCCGTCAACGGCGCCCTCGGCACGCGTTCGGGCGACCAGGAGGCCGAACGCGACACCGCGACCGCCGTCGCCCTCGTCACCCTCTGCGGAACCCTGGCCATCGCCGTGATGCCCGCCGCGGGCAACCTGCTCGGCCTGCCGACGTACGACCTGGGCCGCTGGGTCGGCGCGAGCGTCCACGACGTGGGCCAGGTCGTCGCCACCGCCACCGTCGCGGGCCCGGCGGCGCTGATGCCCGCGATCGCGGTGAAACTGGTCCGCGTCGCGATGCTGGCCCCGGTGACGGCGATGGTGGCCCTCCACACCCGCCGCCCCGAGCCGGCCGAGGGGGCCGACACGGCCGAAGCCGCCGGTGAGCGCCGCAAGCAGCCGATCCTGCCGCTGTTCCTGCTCGGCTTCCTGGCGATGGTCGCCCTGCGCTCGACCGGCCTGCTCCCCACCACGGCCCTGACCGCCGCGAGCACGACGAAGGACCTGCTGTTCGCCGCCGCACTGTTCGGCCTGGGCAGCGCGGTACGCCTGCGCGTCCTGTTCCGAACCGGCCGCCGCGCCCTGCTCCTGGGCCTGACGTCCTGGGTCCTGATCGCCACCGTGTCGTACGCCGGCGTCCTCCTCACCCGCTGACCGAAGCGGGCCCCTCAGCCCCGAGGCCCGACGAGATCCGCAGGATCGAAACTCAGCTCGAACGGGACGCTCAGGTGGAGGCGACCGCCCGCTCTGGCGTCGGCCACCTTGTGATACTCGACGCCTCGAAGCTCGTGGACGGTCACTCTCAGCCCGTCGATCAGGTCGACCTCGACATAGAAGCGGATGGCGGCCTCGGCATAGCGCTGCGGTTTCCAGGCGCGCTCGAACTTTGAGTTGCCGGGGCTGAGGATCTCCGCCACCAAGGTCACATCGGCGGGCTCGACGAACTGACCTGCCCCCGAGAGCGCCTCCGCGTCGGCCACCATGACATCGGGGATGAGCAGGTCGGATCCGATACGAAGATTGATCTCACGCATCGCCTCGAGTTCGGAGGACGCCGCGCTGTCGAACAGCCGCTCCAGTCGCTTACCGGCCCTCTGATGATGATTGGCGGGCACAGGGGATACCACCAGTCTTCCTTCGATGAGCTCATGCCGCATTCCGTCCTCGGGGAGGGCGAGAAGCTCGTCGATCGTCCACGGTCCTGTGTGATAGCTCGACGGCATGGCGAAAGCCTCGGTCATCGGTGGTTTACCTCCGTGCACGTTGCCCAGTTTTACACGCCGCTTGCCTAACTCTAAGCAATCGACCGGTCACTCGGCGGCAAAACGAAACCCGCCGCCGACGGCGTTCGTCGGCGGCGGGTTCGTGAAGCGTCAGCGGACCTCGGTGATCTCCGGGCCTCGCTCAAAAGGGTTCAAGGGCGGCCTGCCCTCTTCGCCCTCCTCCGCCTCGGCCTCGGCGGCCATGGCCTGCTGGGCCTCGGCCGGGAGGGTGAGTTCGAGGAGTTCGCGCGGTGGCATCGGGTCTTCGCCGCGTACGACGACGATGTGCTGGAAGACGGTCTCCATCACGCGGGCCTGCTCGGGGTCCTCAAGGGCGGCGCCGCTGAGTACGCCGCGCAGGAACCAGCGCGGGCCGTCGACGCCGATGAAACGCACCGGCTGCCAGCCGAAGCCCTGCTCGGCGATGTCCGGCGGGACCTGGTCGGCCATCTCCTCGGGGATGGCGACGGGCACCATTCCGTGGAGCTCGACACCGAACGGGCCCTCGGCCTCCTGGGTCTCCCCTTCGGCCTGCTTGATCTCGTCGGCGGTCTCCTTGCGGATCTCTTCCCAGATGCCGTTCTTCTTCGGAGCGGCGAAGGGCTGGATCTGGAGGCCGCTCTCACCGTGCACGACGGTGATGGCGACGATGCGTCCCCCGACGGGGTTGCCCTCGGCGTCCTGATCGACGGCTTCGACGTTCACCTGGATCTCGATGCCCTCACCGATGGGCACCTGGATCGCGCCGAAGTCGACCCGCTCCATCTCGGGGACGGACTCGGCCTCGGAGTCCCAGGGGCCACCGTGCTTCACGGCCGCGGGTTCCTGCGCCTCCTCGGCGTCGGTCTCCTCGTCCGCGACGGTCTCCTCGTCGGTCGGCTCGAGGGTCTTCTCGGGCTCATCGTCCCGACGACGGCGTCGAAACACGACTCACGCTCCTTCGTTGCTGTGCTGTACGGCTCCTGCGTACCCGCCGGTGGATCCGAATCCGCCTTCTCCGCGGGCCGACCCCGGCAGGGTCTCGACCTCATGGAAGACCGCCCGCTCCACGCGCTGGATGACCAGCTGCGCGATGCGGTCGCCGCGCGCTAGCCGCACGGTGTTCCGGATGTCGGTGTTCAGCAGGGTGACCTTGATCTCTCCCCGGTAGCCGGCGTCCACCGTGCCCGGGGCGTTGACGATCGTCACACCCAATCTAGCCGCCAGTCCCGATCGAGGGTGAACGAAGGCGGCGTAGCCGTCGGGCAGGGCGATCGCGATGCCGGTGGAGACCGTCGCGCGCTCACCCGGAGGGAGCTCGACGTCAGCGGCGGCGACCAGGTCGGCGCCCGCGTCGCCCGGGTGGGCGTACGCCGGCGCGGGCACGTCCGGATCCAGGCGCTGGATGAGTACGTCGGCGGTCAAGGGATCCACCTCATGGTCGCGGGCATGCACGTCACAGGGCGTGACCCTACCGCCTGGCGGGGCCCCGTCCCGTACGGCGCGGCGTCACGTGTCGCCATCCGGCGGCGGCTCGTCGGGGAGCGTCGACGGTTTGGCCGGGTGCTCGGCCGGGGTGGGTTCGGCGACGCCGCGCAGGGCGGGCAGGGCGCGGTAGATGACGGCTGCGGTGGGTACGGCGACGGCCGCTCCCGGGATGCCCGCGACCACGCCGCCGACGGAGATCGCGAGGATGATCGCGAGCGGGTGGAAGCGCACCCAGCGGCCGACGACGAGCGGCTGGAGCACGTGCCCTTCGAGCTGCTGCTCCAGGATCAGGATGCCGAGGAAGACGAGGGCGGCGATGCCGCCCTTGACGCTGAAGACGACGAGGACGGCCAGCGCTCCCGCGACGAGGATTCCGACGATCGGGATGAAGCTCCCGAAGAACACCACCACGGCGAGCGGCGCGACCAGCGGCACGCCCATGATGACCAGCACGACGGCGATGACGACCGAGTGGATGGCCGCGACGATGACGGTGCCGTGGACGTACTGGGACAGGGTCTCCCACGCCGCGCGCCCGGCGCGGTCGCAGCGTTCGCGGTAGCGGCCGAAGCCGCCGATCATCCATCTCCAGATGCCCGGGCCGTCCTTCAGCAGGAAGAACGTCACGAAGAACATGAAGACGGTCGAGGCGATGACCTCGGTCGCGACGGCGGCGCCGGCGAAGGCGGTGCTGGCGAGTTTGCCGCGCTGGTTCTGCAGTTGCTTGAGCAGCTCGTCGACGACGGACTGCAACTGGGAGTTCTTCAGGTGGAAGGGGCCGGTGACCAGCCAGTTCTGCGCCTGCTTGGCGGTGTGCTGCACCTGGTCGACCAGGTGGGGGAACTGGTCGTTGGCCTGGATGCCGACGAAGGTGCCGACGCCGCCGAGCACGCCTAACGCGAGGAGCATCGTCAGCCACGTCGCGGCCAGCGAGGGCATCCACCGGCGCAGGCGCGCGGTGACGGGGTGCAGCAGCGCGCAGAGCAGCAGGGCGATCGCGATGGGCAGGGCGACCAGACGCAGCTCGTTGATGATGTACGCGAAGGCGTACACGACGATGCCGATCACGATCAGCCGCCAGCACCACGCCGCCGCCGTCACGAGGACCGGCGGAACCGTCGAGTCGCGTTCCTTCACGTTTCCTCCGGTTCGCCGACCTGCCAGGACACCGCCGACCATCGTTTCACGTAAGCCGCTCGTGACGGCCTAACGACGCCTTGGTCGCGCCATGTGTTTGCCTTGCGACGCATTTGGCCACAAGCGGGCAGGACAGGCCCGCTACCTGCCAAATCGGGGGACAGTCTCCGTACGTGGACCTTGCGCCACCAGTTTCACAATTCGCAGTACCGCGCCACGGGGAAAGGCCACCTCTATGACACAGGGTGTCGTGCACCGCTCACTGGACGGCTACCGCTTCAAGATCTCCGGCGACCTCGATCTCACCCTTCCCTTCAGCTCCGTCGCGCGGTTCGCCGTGGACGGCAGGCTCTTCGAACTCACCGCCGGCGGCCACGGGGCGGCCACCGGCTGGCTGGGCGACCTCGGGGTACGCGGCTTCGACGACGAGTTCTCCGCGCAGGGCGGCCGGCTGCGCATGGCCAAGGTCACCGACCATGACAAGCGGGTCGGGCTGACGGACGAGCTCCTGGCCGTCGTGTGGCAGGGCGCGAAGTTCTCCATGTTCATCCCGATGTACAACGCCAAGGCCGCCGACGCCGTGCGCCTCTTCGAGCTCATCGGCGTGAGCGAGCACGAGGACGGCCTGACCGTCGCGTCGCGCAACGCCAAGCGCGCGGGCATCGCCGAGCCCGCGGACGTCGCCAAGGAGATCCCGGGCGTGGGCCTCATCGAGATCACCGCGCTGACCAAGACGACCGCGCGGCGGCTGCCGCAGTGGTCCGGCGCGCGGCTCCCCCACGGCGAGCTGTTCCGCGACACGCTGGAGGACCTCAGCACGTACTTCCTGCTGGCCACCCCGACCGCGATGGTCACCGTCCTCCCGCAGGACGGGGAGGCCGCGCAGGTGCCCGCGCGCCTCGGCCGCCTCAAGGTCGAGACCGTCGCCTGATGGCGGAGATGCTCACCGGTCTGTTCGCGGGGACCGTCGCGCTCGTCCTCGTCGCGGCCTTCGCCGGGCACGTACGCAGCCCGCGCGCCCTGCCGGCGGCGCTGACCGCGCACCGTACGCTGCCGGCGCCGCTGGTACGCCCGGCGGCGTTCGCGGTGGCCGCGCTGGAGGGCCTCCTCGGCGCGGCGATCGCGTACGCCCTGCTGGCCGGGCGCGAGCACCTGCTCGCGTACGCCGCGGCCGGCGCGGCGGTGCTGATGGCCGGCTACTCCCTCTATGGCCTGTACGTCCTGCGCACCCGGCCGACCGTGCCGTGCGGCTGCTCGGCCGACGGGACGCCGATGAGCGCCTGGATCGCCGGGCGCGCCGCGGCGCTGTCCCTGGCGGCCCTGGTGGCGGCGACGGCGCACGCCACCGTCGTGTACGGCGCCCACCTGGCGATCGCGGGCGTGGCCTCCGTCGTCTTCGCGGTCCTCCTCTGGGCGCTGCCGCTCGCCATGTTCGACGCCGAAAGGAACCCCGCCGGATGAGCTTCGAGACCACCGCCCTTCTGCTGACCTGGGTGGCCCTGGCGCTGCTCTCCCTGGTCGTGGCCGGGCTCGTACGCCGGGTGCACCAGCTCTCCCAGGGGCCGCGCGCCGACGCCTCCGGCCCGCAGCCGGGCATGCCCGCGCCGGCGCTGGAGAGCCTGTCGCCCGAGCCGGGGCGCGCCACGCTCCTGCTGTTCCTCAGCGAGGGCTGCCCGCCGTGCGCGGACATCTTCCAGGAGACCCAGAGCCTCATCGGAGCGCCGCCGATCCGCGTGCTGTACGCGGACGACGCGCCGGACGCCGAGCCGCCGGAGAACATCCGGATCCTGCCCGACCAGGGCGCGCTGTTCGAGGCGTACCAGATCTCGGCGACGCCGTTCGGGGCGATCGTCGGCGCGGACGGGCGCATACGCACGATCGAGCCGGTCGGCTCGGTCGGCCGGCTGTACGGCCTCATCGCCGAGACGGGCGGCCGTACGCGCGAGGAGACGCCGGCCGATCACGACGAAGCGCGGCTCAACGGGAGCGCGCGATGAACGCTGGCGGCGTCGCGGGGCGCCGGAACCGAAGCGGGGAGTGTTCAGATGCCTGAAATGCTCGAACTCGACCAGATCCCCCAGCTGCGCGGGCCGCGGCCGGAGGGTGCGGGCCGCGTACGCCGGCAGGTGCCCTCGGCGGTCGCCGCGGGCGTCGGCCGGCGGTCCATGCTCGGCGGCGCGGTCGCCGCCGGGACCACCGCCGGGCTGACCGCGCTCGGGGTGTTCGCCCCCGCCCGCAAGGCCATGGCCGCCGGGTTCGGCCTGACGCCCGGCTACTACGACATCTACGCGACCTGCCCGTCGTACGCGTCGTCGCACAACTGCTCGCCCGGCTGCGGGCCCAGCACGGTCGTCTCGACGGCGTGCCGGACCAGCGGGAAGTACAAGGGCTACCACAAGTCCGGCGTGTCGGACCCGGGCCACTACAAGCTCCGCCCGAACCAGTGCTACGGGACCAAGTACGACGGCTGGACCTGGCACTACGCGAACAAGTGCGGGAGCTGCACCAAGTCGGTGACCTGGCGCTGCCACGACGGATGGAAGAAGAGCGCCTCGGGCAGCTGGTACAAGTCGATCTGCCGGTGGGCCCTTGCCTGCTCCAAGTGAGGTCCTTCCGGCCGGGCGCCTGCGCCGCGGCCTGACCGAGCCTCTGCTGCCGTTCGCCGTGCTGGCCGTCCTGGCCGTCGCGGCGTCGGCGGCGGAGCATACGGTCATGTGCTGGGCGTCCGTCGGGGCCCTCGCCGGATACTCCCTGTCCGGCTCGGTTTGAACGCGTAACAGCGATTTCGTGCTGTTCTCGCCAGGTTGGCGGGCACCCGTACGGCAGGGTCAGATCCTCGCCGTCTTCACCCTCGGCCTCCTGCTCGGGGGCTCTCTCAGCGCGACCGTGCTGTGGCTGCTGTCCGGCCTCGGCGCGCCGCTGCCGTCCGCCGTACGCGTGGCCGCGATCATCGCCGTGGCGGCGCTCGGCGTGGCGCGTGAGGCCGGCTGGGTGCGCCTGAGGCTGCCGCAGAACGCCCGCCAGATCCCCCAGGACGTCCTGCAGCGCCGGATCCGGCGCGGCGCGGCGCAGTTCGGCTTCGAGCTCGGCACCGGCGTGCGCACGTACGTCTCCGCCAGTGCGCCGTACGTCGTCGCGCTCGGCCTGGTCCTCGCCCACCAGGACGCCGCGACGACGATCCTGACGGGTACCGGGTTCGGCCTGGGCCGCGCCGCGACCGCGACGCTCCGCTACGCGAGCCGCCACGACGGCTGGGACGACCGGCGGCTCCTGCGCATGCCGTTCCTGACGAACGCGATCGGGATCGTCGTGCTGGTCGCGCTGGCGCTCCTGCTGCTCCGTACGCGGTGAGCGGGTCCTTCGGCGTGTCGTGATCGCTTGTGAGAGGGTCGATCCGACGGCACGACCTGAGAGGGACGGCATGGGCATGGCGGACAAGAACGAGCTCGGCTGGCGGGTCCTGGCCGGGGCTGCGGCCTTCGGCGCGGGTTTCGTCGCCCGTAAGGCGATCACGATCGGCTGGAAGCAGTTCACCGGCAAGGAGCCTCCGACCAACCCGGAGTCGCCCGAGGTCGACCTCGCCGAGGCCGTCGGCTGGGCGATCGTGACGGGCGTCGGCATGGAGGTCGCGCGGCTCCTGGCCACGCGTGCGGCCGCCAACCGCTGGCACAGCAGCACCGGCGAGCTTCCCGCCGCCCTGCGCACCGCGACCGAGAAGATCAAGGACGCCGCGACCTGACGGCTATCCGCCGACGGCTTCCTGCCAGGCGGCCAGCCCGGCCGGGTCTCCGGTGACCGTGGCGCCGTTGGGACGGCGCCACAGGGCCAGGAGCAGGTCGGACCTCGTGCCGGCCACCACGGTGTCCGCCGGGCCGGGGTCCTCCGACAGGCGTATCCGGCCGCCGGCCCCGTCGACCCGCCGGTGGTACGCGCCGTCCGCCGACCGCAGCGTCAGGCCGGTCTCGGGCACGGCCCTGCCGAGGAACGGCAGGATGGCGGGCAGCGCCGCCACGAACAGCTCATCGATGAAGTCCGCGGCACGCTCGTCGTCGATCGGCCGGGCGCGGCCGTAGGCGTTCTGGGCGTCCCAGCGGTGCACGGCGAGATCATGGGCCTGCCTGCGGCACCAGGCGCCGGCCGTCCGTTCGACGGTCACCGTCCACATCGGGGTGTCCGGATCGGTCGTGTCCACGGCGTCCAGCAGCAGATCGAGGCTCGCCCGATACCAACCGGCGAGCGAGACGCCCGGGCCCGGCCTCACCTCGTACGGCGCGCGAGGCTCCTGGGCGGCGGTCCGCAGCAGATCGGCGGCCCACCGGTGGTAGCCGCCGACGTGGGCCACCAGATCCGTGATCGACCAGCCTGGGCAGCTCGGCACCTCCGCCGCGGCGTCTCCGTCCAGAGCCGCGGCCAGTGCCTCGCCCTCGGCGGCGAGCCATGAGCGATGGACGTCCGTGCTGTGGGTCACTGGATCCTCGCTGATGCCGGTCCGAGCCCTGATCGTCGCAGGTCAGGTGGGCAGGTCGGTGCCGCCTTCGATCGAGGGCCGCCTCGGCAGGTGATGGCCGCGCAGGTCGTCGCGGACGTTCTCCGACAGCCGCCTGGTGGCGGTGCGGTTGAGCGCTCCCCCGGCGACGGCGCCGGTCAGGAACGGGCCCAGGGTCGTCAGATGGCGGCCCATCGTGCGAAGGAGCCGCTTGCGCAGGCCGGTCTTGGCCGCGATGCCCATGGCGGCGGCGACGCTGCCCGGCGCGGCCGGGTCGAAGCCGCGTTGCAGCGCCCAGGACTGCAGGAAGACCGCTCCCCGTGCGGCTCCGCTCCCCGGCACCTGAACCCCGTAGATCTCATGCAGCTCGGCGATGAGCTTCACCTCGATCGCCGCGACCACGACCGTCTCGGCGACGATCTGTGCCGGCGCGCTGAGCAGGAGCGGCGGCGCGGCGAACTCGACGGCCGCCAGCGCTCCCCCCGCCGCGCCGACCCCCGTGGTGGCCCGCTGCGCCGTGCGTACGAGTGAGTCGGCGAGCGCCTCTCCGGTCAGACCGCCGTGGTGCTCGGACAGCGTCTTGAGATCACGCACCGGCAGGTGCGGGGTGATCTCGGTGACGATGTCGACCAGCCAGCGCCCCCGCCCGACACCCGCGGCCCCGGCACGGCGCGCGCTCGTCGCCATGAGGCGTGTGAGGCGTCCGAGCAGCCGGCCGCGGGTCTCGCGGTCCAGGTCTTCACCGTCGGACAACCGGCCGACCAGCTCCGCCATCTCCTGGCCGAGCCGGTCGTCCCCGTCCGTGCGTTCTACCTCTCCCTCCGACACGATGCCGGCCTCAGGCCGCGCACTCGTGGCAGATCAGCTGCCCGTTCTTCTCCTCGGCGAGCTGGCTGCGGTGGTGCACGAGGAAGCATCGGGCGCAGGTGAACTCGTCCGCCTGGCGCGGCAGAACGCGGAGGCTCAGCTCCTCGTTCGAAAGATCCGCTCCGGGCAGCTCGGTCACTTCACCGGCGTCCAGATCCTCGTCGATGACGCCCGTGCTCTTGTCGGCACGGCGGGCCTGCAGTTCCTGCAGGCTGTCCTCGTTGAGGTCGTCATCGGTCTTGCGTGGGCTGTCGTAATCCGTGGCCATCTTCTATCTCCATCCCCCTCGGTCCTTAGTTATGCGCCCCGTCGCGCGGGTCTAACGCTCGGGAAGCTCATCTTGTGCCCGATCCGGGCGGGAAATTCTGTCACGGGATTTGACCCGGAACACGCAAGCCACGTCGCGTCACAGTGCCCCTCCCCAACCATCCCGCCGGAGATGCCCGATGTGTCGTACATCACAACATCAACCGGACGACGAGACAGGGCCCCGCGGCAGTGAACCGGATAAGGACGGCGAGCGTCACAGGTAACGCGATATCGTTCCCGCCTGGATCAACCTGGCGGGTGCACACAATAAGGGTTGTACGAGGGGGTCACACACATGCCGGATGCCGCTCCGCTGGAGCCGGGCGATCCGGCCTCGCTTGGGCAGTACGAGGTTGTCGGAAAGCTCGGGGCTGGCGGCCAGGGGGCCGTCTATCTCGCCAAGTCGCGTACAGGCGACTATGTCGCGATCAAACTTCTCCACGAGCAGATGAACACCGACTCGTCAGCCCGCACGCGGTTCGCGCGCGAGGTCGAAGCAGCACAGAAGGTGTCACCTTTTTGTACCGCCCAGGTCCTGGACTATGACCTCGACGGCAGACCGCCTTACATCATCAGCGAGTTCATCGACGGGCCTCCGCTGTACGACGTCGTGATCCAGGAGGGCGCCTTCCACGGGGCGGCGCTCGAACGCCTCGCCATCGGCACCGCGACCGCGCTGGCGGCCATCCACGAGGCCGGCATCGTCCACCGCGACTTCAAGCCGAACAACGTCCTGCTCGCGGCCGACGGCCCGCGCGTGGTCGACTTCGGCATCGCGCGGTCGGTGAACTCCGAGCAGAGCTCGGTGACGGCGACCGGCATGGTCGTCGGCACGCCCGGCTACCTCGCGCCCGAGCAGCTCACCGGCGAGCCCCTGACGCCGTCGGTGGACATCTTCGCGTGGGGCGCCACGATGGTCTTCGCCGCGACCGGCCACTCGCCGTTCGAGGCCGAGACCCTCCCGGTGATCATCAACCGGATCCTCAACGAGGAGCCGGACCTGTCGCGCCTCACCGGCACCATGCGCGAGCTGGTCGCCGCGGCGCTGGACAAGAACTCCCGCCGCCGCCCGGCGGCCCACCAGCTTCTGCTGCGCCTGCTCGGCCAGGTCGGCGCGACTCCCGGCCCGTCGGCGGACCGGCGCGACATCCTCGACAAGGGCACCCAGATCGCCGCGGAGCTGCCTCCGCCGCCCCCGATCGTCGCGCCGCCGCAGCAGCGGCCCATGACACCGCCGCCCATGACGGCCCCGCCGATGAACTATCCGGGCCCGGCGACGCCGAACCCGCCGATGATGATGGGCGGCCCGAGGACGCCACCGCCGTGGCAGCAGCAACAGCAGGCGCCACGGCCCCAGTACTCACCGCCGCCTCCGCAGCGCAAGTCCAACAACGCGCCGCTGTTCGTCGGCCTGGGCTGCGTCGTCGTGCTGCTGCTGACCATCGGGGTCCCGATCGCCCTCGCCGCGGGCTTCCTGCACAAGACCAAGGACAACTTCCACCTGCCCTCCTACAGCCCGACGCCCTTCCACTTCGGGGTGAGCGAGTCGTTCGGCGGCACCTGGACGGGTACCGGGTCCGACACGGCGGGCAGCGCCAAGGGCAAGCCGTTCGACATCAAGATCACCTTGACCTCGGGCTCGATCGTCGGCCAGGTCCAGTACGGCGCCGCGGGCACCGGCTGCTCCGGCACGCTGATCGAGGACAGCAGCGCGGACAACAGCGACAGCAAGATCAGCTTCCGCGAGACGCTGACCAACACCGCGCAGACCAAGTGCCCGATCGTCTCGTACGTGACCCTCAGGATGACCGGCGGTACGACGAGCGCCTCCTACTCGCTCTACAACACCTCGACGGACACCAACACGCTGAGCACCGGCAACCTCACCAAGCAGTAGTCGGCACTCGGCTGGCCCACCTCCTGGGCGGTTAGGACAAAAATGCCGGAGAGTCTGCCGCTTCGAGCCAACGACCCTCAGCAGATCGGGACGTACCGGTTGACCGGGCGTCTCGGTGAGGGCGGCCAGGGCGTCGTCTATCTGGGTGAGGACACCGAGGGCAAGGGTGTCGCCGTCAAACTGCTGCACGCGCAGTTCAGCGGCGACACCAAGGCCCGCGCGCGGTTCGCCGGCGAGCTGGCCAGCGCGAAGCGCGTCGCGCCCTTCTGCACCGCGCAGATCCTCGACGCCGACCTCGAGGGCGACACTCCGTACCTCGTCAGCGAGTTCATCGACGGCCCGTCGCTGCGGGAGGTCGTGGACTCCCACGGCCCGAGCACGGGCAGCACGCTCCAGCGCCTCGCCATCGGCACGGTCACGGCCCTGGCGGCGATCCACGAGGCCGGCATCGTCCACCGCGACTTCAAGCCGACCAACGTGCTGCTCGCCGCCGACGGTCCGCGGGTGATCGACTTCGGCATCGCGCGCGCCCTGGACTCCGGCGGCACGCTGACCAGCACGACCGTCGGCACCCCGTCGTACATGTCGCCCGAGCAGATCTCCGGCCAGCCCGCCGGGCCGCCGACCGACGTGTTCGCCTGGGCCTGCACGATGGTCTACGCGGCCACGGGCTCGCCGCCGTTCGGGCAGGACTCCATCCCGGCGGTGATGAACCGCATCCTGCACCGCGAACCCGCGCTGGGCATGCTGATGGGTCCCCTGCGCGACATCGTCTCGGCGGCCCTGGCCAAGGAGGCCTCCCGGCGGCCGACCGCCCAGCAGATCCTCCTGCGCCTTCTCGGCAACGAGGGCGTCGTCCTGCACGGCTCCGGGTCGGACTCCCCCGCCACGGTGCTCACGCAGGGCGCCCAGGTGGCCGCGGCCGAGGCGCCGTCACCCTCCGGCTGGGCTCCTCCGAGCCCGTACGGCCCGGTCGACGCCCCACCGCCGGGCATGTACCCCCCTGGGGGTGACACGCCGCCTCCGGGGCTGTACGGCCCGGGAGGCGACACGCCTCCGCGCGGCCCGTACTCCCCGGGGCGCGAGCTCTACCACCCCGGCGGCAGCACCTCGCCCTCCGGCCCGTACGGCCCCGGTGGACCTGGCGGCCCCGGTGGCGACACGCCGTACCCCGGCGGGTCGACCTCGCCGGGCTACGGGCCGCGGCCGGGCCGCAGGACGCATCCGGGCGCGATCGCCGCGGGCGCCGCCGCGATGGTGCTGCTCGCCACGGTCGGTGTTTTCGCCGCCGTGCACCTCGCCGGTGACCACAAGCCCGGCCCGAAGCCGGGCCCGACGAACCCCGTGGTCGCCGGAAAGACCGGCGGCACCTTCCGCATGGCCGTGTACGCCCCGCAGTACATCGACCCGTCGAACGCCATCGCCACCAACGACTTCTTCGCCGTCGAGAACCTCTACACGGGCCTGGAGAGCGTCAACGCGGACAGCTCGATCAGCCGCGCCCTCGCCACGGACGTCAGCTCCACGGGCTGCACGACGTGGAAGTTCACCATCAAGCAGGGCACGAAGTTCAGCGACGGCACGCCCGTCGACGCCGCCGCCTTCGCCCGGAGCTGGAACCGCACCGCGCGCAACAAGGGCGCGGGCGAGGGCTACCTGATGGTCGACATCCAGGGCTACAGCGCGGTGACCGGGGGCACGGCCCAGACGATGTCGGGCGTCACGACGCCCTCGCCGAACGTCCTCCAGGTGGCGCTCACCAAGCCCGACTGCGACTTCGAGAAGCGCGTCGCGACGCCGGTGTTCGTCCCGATGCCGGCGTCGGCGGGCGAGCCCGGCAACGCCACCTACAACCGCGCGCCGGTCGGCAACGGCCCGTTCAAGGTGAGCTCCTACACCCCGAACACCCGGCTGACGCTGGTCCGCAACCCCGAGTACGCCTTCGCGAAGCCCAAGCTCGACGAGGTGGACATCACCCTCCTCACCGACCTGCAGCAGGCGGTGAGCGGGTTCAACGCCGGCCAGTTCGACTGGTCGGAGCTCCAGTCCTCCACGCTCACGTCCGGCCGCTCGGCGCACGCGACGGACGGCAAGCTGATCAAGGGCGACATCGACGGCATGACCTACCTGCTGCCGATCAACGACAAGGGCCAGATGGCGACCAAGGAGGCGCGCCTGGCCGTCTCGTACGCCCTGGACCGGCAGGCGATCATCTCCTCCGTCTACCAGGGGATGTACGCGCCCGCGACGTCGCTGGTGCCGCCGGCGGTCCCCGGCGCGTACGTGAAGGGCTGCGTCGCCTGCGTCAACGACCCCGCGCAGGCGAAGAAGTACGCGGCGCAGGCGCACCTGGGCCCCGGCGCCGCCGTGACGCTGTCGCTCGGCGACTCCCCGACCTACACCCAGCTCGCGGCCGTGATCCAGCAGCAGCTGAAGACGGTGCTCGGCTGGAACGTCACGCTGCGGAAACTGCCCCTCACCAAGATCTACACCGATGAGGCGAGCAAGGACGCCAAGGACCTGTACCCGCTGTCCTGGGTCGCGGACTACCCCTCCGGCGAGAACTTCCTCTACACGCTGCTGTCCAGCGACTCGATCGCGGGCGGCGGCAACAACTACGCGAAGTACCACAGCGCCGCGTTCGACGCCGCGCTGGCCGCCGCGCGGTCCACGCCCGACCCGGGCCAGCGCGTCCAGAAGGTACGCGCGGCGGAGAAGATCGCGCTCGACGACATGGCCATGATCCCGATCTACTCCCACACGGTGTACCGGCTGGCCGACACGGGCGACTTCACCGGCCTCGGCCTGGACTATCTCGGCTACCCGCTGCTGGCGACCACCGCGCACAAGTAGGACCGCCCCTTGACGGGGGCGGTCCCGCCAGGATACGAACTAACAGGAAACCTTCCTATTTATTAGGTCAGGATTCATCGGGGGCCTCTCCCATCCACCCTCCCGCCAGGAGTGAGACGTTGAGAAGCCGATTCATCACCGTCGCCGCGACGGCCCTGCTGGCCGCGTTCACCGCCGTCCCGGCCGCGCACGCCGCCGGGCGCACCTACACCGCGCCGTACGTCGACATGGGCGCGTGGCCGACTCCCGTGCTCAGCGACATGTCACAGGCGTCCGGGCTGAAGGGGTTCACGCTCGGGTTCGTCACGAGCGTGGGCTGCAAGGCCAGCTGGTTCAACGCCTACGACCCGCGCTCGGCGTGGCAGAAGGACGAGATCGACAAGATCCGCGCGGCCGGCGGTGACGTCAAGATCTCCTTCGGTGGCGCGTCCGGCATCGAGCTGGCGCAGGCCTGCACCGACGTCACGGCGCTCACCAACGAGTACGCCGCCGTCGTGGACGCCTACGGCGCGTCGTACGCCGACTTCGACATCGAGGGCGCCGCCGTGGCCGACCCGGCGACGATCGACCGGCGCTCGCAGGCGCTGGCACGCCTCCAGCAGAGCCACCCCGGCCTGAGGATCTCCCTCACGCTGCCGGTGCTGCCCAGCGGCCTGACGTCCGACGGCATCAACATCGTCAAGTCGGCCAAGAACGCCGGCGTGAACCTCGACCTGGTCAACGTCATGGCCATGGACTACTACCAGAGCGTGGACGACGGCGACGCCGCCGTACAGGCCGCCCAGGCCACCCACGACCAGCTCGGGTCGATCTTCTCCGGCAAGTCCGACGCGGAGCTGTGGTCGATGGTCGGCGTGACGCCGATGCTGGGTGAGAACGACGACCACAGCGTCTACAACCAGGACGACGCCCGCCAGCTCGTGTCCTTCGCCCAGCAGCACCACCTGGGCGGGCTCGGCTTCTGGGAGGAGACCCGGGACCGCAACGCCTGCACCGGTGCGCTCTACTCCTGCACCAACGTCCCGCAGCAGCCGTACGAGTTCTCCAAGATCTTCGCTCCGTACAACGGCTGACCGATCCGGCCGGGGCCCCGCGCCGGGGCCCCGGTCAGGAGCAGGGCAGGCGCACGGTGACGATCAGGCCGCCGTCCTCGCGCGGCGTGGCGAGCACGGTGCCGTTGTGCGCGCTCGCGACCGAGCGCACGATCGACAGGCCCAGCCCGGCGCCCTTGGCCGACTCGATCCGGTCGGTGTTGAGGCGGCGGAACGGCTCGAAGAGGTTCTGGACCTCATACGCCGGCACGACCGGGCCGGTGTTCTCCACCTGGCACGTCGCGTAGCCGTCGAGGATGCCGGTGCGGACCACGACCTCGCCGTCGTCGATGTTGTGCTTGACCGCGTTGTCGACGAGGTTGGAGATCAGGTGCTCCAGCAGCACCGGGTCGCCGATGGTCGGCCCCTCGGTCAGCTCGGTCTTGATCTTCACGTCGGGCCGGTCCGTGCGTACCGCCGTCTTGAGCACGATCTCGGCGACCTCGCCCAGGTCGACCTTTGTCCGCGTGGTCAGCTCGCGCTCGCTGCGGGCCAGCAGCAAAAGCCCCTCGATCAGCCGCTCGTGCCGCGCGTTGTTGGCCAGCAGCGTACGGCCGACGGTCTTCAGGTCCTCCGACGCCTCCGGGTCGGTGACCGCGACCTCCAGGAGGGTCCGGTTGATCGCGAGGGGCGTACGCAGCTCGTGCGAGGCGTTGCCCACGAATCTTCGTTGCGTGTCGAAGGCCTGGTTGAGGCGTTCGAGCATCGCGTCGAAGGTGTCGGCCAGCTCCTTGATCTCGTCCTCGGGCCCCTCCAGCGCGATGCGCTCGTGCAGGGTGCTCTCCGACAGCCGCCGGGCCGTCGCCGTGACCGTCTGCAGGGGCGCGAGCGCGCGGTCGGCGACGAACCAGCCGAGGGCCAGCGCGATCAGCCCGACGCCGAGCAGCGCGAACGCCGACTGCCAGATGAGCCGGTGCTGCGCGTGGTCGATGAAGTTTCGGCGGATCGCCTGCTGCTCCTGCTGGGACAGGCCGAACGGGTCGTTGGTGCGCACCTCCAGCTGGAGGCTCTCCAGGATGTTGGTGACCAGGACGTACGCGACCGTCAGCAGCAGGAAGCCCGCGAGGAAGAACAGCCCGCCGTACAGCAGGGTGAGGCGGAGACGCACCGTCATACGGCGTGAGATGGCTCCTGGCGCGGGACTCAAAGGCGGTATCCCGCGCCGGGCACGGTCTCGATCACCTGGGGCTCTCCGAGCTTCTTGCGCAGGGTCATCATGGTGACCCGCACGACGTTGGTGAAGGGGTCGATGTTCTCGTCCCAGGCCTTCTCCAGGAGTTGCTCCGCGCTGACCACGGTGCCCTGCCCGCGCATCAGCACCTCCAGGACGGCGAACTCCTTGGGCGTCAGGTCGACCTGCTGCCCGGACCTGGTGACGACCCGGCGCGCCGGGTCGAGGCGGATCTGCGAGCGCTCCAGGATGGGCGGCAGCGGCGGCGCGGTGCGCCGGCCGAGTGCCCGGATGCGCGCGATGAGCTCCGCGAAGGCGAACGGCTTCGACAGGTAGTCGTCGGCCCCGATGGACAGGCCCTCGACCTTCGCGTCGAGCTCGCCCGCGGCGGTGAGCATGAGCACCCGCGCGTTGGCGCCGTCCGCGACCAGCCGCCGGCACACTTCGTCACCGTGTACCCGCGGCAGGTCGCGGTCGAGCACGACCACGTCGTAGTCGTTGACGCTGGTCCGCTCCAGCGCGCTGGCGCCGTCGTATGCCACGTCGACCGCCATCGCCTCGCGCCTCAGCCCGGTGGCGATGGTGTCGGCGAGTACGCGTTCGTCTTCGACGACCAGGACCCTCACCCTGTCTCCACCCCCTGGAAAGCCGCGCGCTGGACCGGCGAGTCAGTTATCCCACAGCGCGGGTAAGACCCTCATAAGCGAGCTCAGGATATTCGCAGGTTTAGCGGCGGTGACCGTGTGGGTAGATCGACGTCCACCTCTGGAAGGAGATCGAGTGGGCGAGTTGACGACGACGATCCAGCAACGTCTGTCCGACGCGTACGATTCCATGCGCACTGCTCGAGACAGCGGCGACGACTCCCTCGCCGACGCTCAGCGCGGGGAGATCGACGACCTGCGCCGTATCGCGGCAAATCACGGCATCGACATTCCGCGCTGCGCCTGACGGTGGTGCTCGCGAACCTGGTCCGTCCCTAGCGACCTATTGACGACGGCCCCGCACCCTGATCGGGGGGTGCGGGGCCGTCGCGTGTCCTCAGTCGCGTTCGGGTGCCAGGGGCACGAGCAGGTCGTGCAGGGCCCCGAACAGGCCCGGCCCGGCGGCCAGGGTCAGGTCCGGGTTCACCGGACGGCCGCCGAGGCCGCCGACCGTGCCGCCGGACTCCTCGACGATCAGGCCGCCCGCGGCGACGTCCCACTCCTGCGGGCCGCGCTCGAAGTACGCGTCGACGCGCCCGGCGGCCACCGAGCACAGGTCGACGGCGGCCGAGCCGCCGCGCCGGATGTCACGGACGCGCGGCAGCACGCCCAGCAGCACCTCGGCCTGGCGGGCGCGCCGCTCGGAGAAGTAACCGAAGCCGGTGGCGACGAGGGCGCGGTCGAGCGGGACGCCCGCGTTGCAGCTCAGCTTCTCGGTCGAGCCGTCGCGGTGGACGAGGTAGGCGCCCTCGCCGCGCGCCGCGGTGTACAGCTCGCCCCGCACCGGCACGGCGACGACGCCCGCGACGACGGCGCCGTTCACCTCGGCGGCGATGCTGACCGCCCAGTCCGGCAGGCCGTACAGGTAGTTGACGGTGCCGTCGATGGGGTCGATGATCCAGCGCACCCCGCTGGACCCGGCGGTCACGCCGCCCTCCTCGCCGAGGAAGGCGTCGCCGGGCCGCGAGGACCGGATACGGTCCACGATCAGCTTCTCGGCCGCCTGGTCCATCTCGGTGACCACGTCGGTGGGGCTGGACTTGGTGTGCGCCACGCCGAGGTCGGCCGGGCGTTTCTCGACGAGCATGACGCCGGCGGCGTCCGCCGTGCTGATCGCGAGTTCGAGCAGGTCGTGCACGATTACCCCCAGGACGGTTCGGATCCGCCCCCGAACCGTATCCGGTGTCGTCTCAGTCCTGCCTCCGGCAGCAGGTCGCCGCGCACGTGTCGGGACGCGGGCCGAGCGTGCCCAGCGAGGCGCGACCGGCGCCGTCGCGCTCCAGGAGGAGGTCGCGGACCATCGCGACGAACTTCGGGTGCGTGCCCGGCGTCGCGGCGCGCTCCATCCGCAGGCCGAGACGCTCGCACAGCGCGGCCGCCTCGACGTCGAGGTCGAACTTGACCTCCATGTGGTCCGAGGTGAACCCGATCGGCACGACCACCACGGCGCGTACGCCCCCGGCGTGCAGCTTCTCCAGGTGGTCACCGATGTCGGGCTCCAGCCACGGAACGCTCGGCGGCCCGCTGCGGCTCTGGTAGACGAGGTCCCACGGGCGGCCCTCGGCGACCAGCGCGGCGACGTCGCCCAGCTCCGCGACGTACTTGTCGCGGCCGGGCTGGGCGATCGGCACGCTGTGCGCGGTGAAGACCAGCCGCGCGCCGTCGCGCTCGGCGGCCGGCAGGCGGCCGAACGCCGCACGGGTGCTCTCGGTCATCGGCTCGACGAAGCCCGGGTGGTCGTAGTAGATCCGCAGCTTCTCGATCTCGGGGGCGCCCTCGACCTCGGTACGGGCCCGTTCGATGTCCTCCAGGTACTGGCGGCAGCAGGAGTAGCCGCTGTAGGCGGACGTGACGAACGCCGCCGCGCGGCGTACGCCGTCGTCCTTCATCCGCCGGACCGTGTCGGCCAGGTAGGGCTCCCAGTTGCGGTTTCCCCAGTAGACCGGGAGGTCGACGCCGTGCCCGGCGAGGTCGGCCTCGATGGCCGCCTTCAGCTCGCGGCACTGCCGGTTGATCGGGCTGACACCGCCGAAGTGGTGGTAGTGCTCGGCGACACTCTCCAGGCGTGCCCGCGGGACCCCGCGTCCGCGTGTGACGTTCTCCAGGAACGGCATCACGTCGCCGGGTGCCTCGGGACCGCCGAATGACAGCAGGAGCAACGCGTCGTAGCGCATGCTCCCATCCAACCAGCCGCTCCTGCGTGCCCCCGCCCGGCCTAGGAGAAGTGCCGGGCGTACGCCTGGGCGAGTGACAGGACGGAGTTCACGTACTGCTGGGAGTGGTTGTAGGCGAAGACCGCGCGGGACAGACCGGCGCCGCCGTGGCCCGCGCCCGCGACGCACAGGTAGTGCGCCGCCGCCGGGACCGCGTCGTAGGGGTCCATGATGTCGGCCTTGCCGTCGTGGTCGCCGTCCACGCCGTACGTGCGCCACGTGGCGGGCATGAACTGCATCGGGCCGAGCGCGCCCGCGCTGGAGGGGCCGGTGTTGCGTCCGTGGCCGCTCTCGATCTGCCCGATCGCGGCCAGGACGGTCCACGAGAGGCCCGGGCAGGTCGTCGCGGCCTGCCGGTAGAGGTCGAGGTAGCTGCCGGGCCGCCCGGAGGACGCGCTGCCCTTCTGCGGCTGGTTCTTGCGCTCGTGCAGGTTGATGATCTGGCTCTGGCCGCCGACGGCCTTGCGCAGGCCGGTCTGCGTGGCGGCGAGGTCGGCGCCGGGCGCGTTGACGAGCAGCACGATGCCGGGGACGAGGCCGATCTTGCGGCCCGTGTCGCGCCCGACCAGGACGTTGATGCCGGGCAGGCCCAGCGGCCCGGAGCCGCCCATCGTGACGAGCGTCTGCGCGCGGCCGAGGAGCGGGTACTGCATGTCCTGCCGGAGGCCGAGCTGCTTCTTCACGTCGTCGGTGACGACGAAGCGGTTGTCGGCGAGCGCCGTCCAGAGCTTGTCGTTCTTGGCGGTCGCGGGGGGTGTCCAGGAACGGAAGCGGTACGGGTCGACGGCGAACATGTTCACCTGGCCGCCCTGCAGGCGCACCGCGCCGGCGTCGACGGTGATGACGTCGCGGACGTGCTTGAGCTTGGAGACGCGGCCGAGCTGTGACCTGGTCACGGTGCGGCCGGCGACGACGAGGAAGTCCGGGGGCACGACGCGCTTCAGCGCCGACGGCCGGTCCGCCGTCGGCACCACCGTGGTGACCGGGGCATGCTCCCGCGCGCGCGGCGGCGCGGCGGTGTGCCGTGCGCGCGGCGCCGCCGTGATCACGTACGCGGTACCGCTCGCGGCGGTCCCGGTGGCGGCGAAGGCGATGACCGCCACGGTGGCGGATACTCCCCTGCGAACGAAACGTCTCATCAACCGTCCCAACGACTGTTCCCGCCCACTAGTTACCCACAACGTGGCGCGGATCACGAACCTCTGTCAGGCCGGCAGTCACGGGTCGGAGACAATTGGCACCTGCGGGTTGCCGTATGCGGTGGAACATGAGTAGACCTCGTGTTATGTCCTCTGCCGCACCGATGACCTGGCGTAACTGGGCGGGCAACCAGCAGTCCACTCCCCGGCGCGCCGTGACGCCACGATCAGTCGACGAGGTCGCCGGCGCGGTGCGCGCGGCCGCGCGCGACGGCCTCACGGTCCGCATGACCGGCACCGGCCACTCCTTCACCGGCGCCGCGCTCACCGAGGGAGTGCTCCTGCGCCCCACCGGCCTCACCGCCCTCAGATCGGTCGACGCCGGCACCGGGCTGGTCACCGCCGAGGCGGGCATGCCACTCAAGGTGTTCAACGAGAAGCTGGCCCGCAACGGCCTGGCGCTCGCGAACATGGGCGACATCGAGGAGCAGACGCTCGCCGGCGCGATACAGACGGGCACCCACGGCACGGGCCGCGACGCCGCCGGCCTCGTGTCACAGGTCGCCGCCCTGGAGCTCGTCCTGGCCGACGGCACGCTGACGACCTGCTCACGCGAGGAGAACGCCGACCTCTTCCACGCGGCGCTCGCCGGCCTCGGGGTGTTCGGCGTGGTGACCGCGATCACCTGGCGGACCGTGCCGGCGTTCACGCTCCAGGCCCGCGAGGAGCCGATGCGCTGGGACGAGGTACTGGACCGCCTCGACGAGTTCTCCGCCGCGAACGAGCACTTCGAGTTCTACTGGTTCCCCCACACCGAGGGCTGCCTGACCAAGCGGAACAACCGCGTCGAGGGTCCGCCCGAGCCGCTGCCGGTGTTCCGGCACTGGCTCGACGACGAGTTCCTGTCCAACTCGGTCTTCGGCCTGCTCAACAAGGTCGGCCACCGGTTCCCCGGGGCGATCCGCACGATCAACGGAGTGTCGGCGCGCGCGCTCGGCGCCCGTACGTACAGCGACCGCTCCGACCGCGTCTTCACCAGCCCGCGCCGGGTCCGCTTCAAGGAGCAGGAGTACGCCATCCCGCGCGACGAGCTCGCCGCCGCGCTGCGCGAGGTCCGCGCCCTGGTCGAGCGGTCGCCGCGGCCGATCGGCTTCCCCATCGAGGTGCGCCTGCTGCCGCCGGAGGACGCCTGGCTGTCCATGGCGTACGGCCGCGACACCGCGTTCATCGCCGTGCACGTCTTCCACCCCGACCCGCACGAGGAGTACTTCGGCGCCGTCGAGGAGATGCTCGCCTCCGTCGGCGGCCGGCCCCACTGGGGGAAGCTGCACACTCGCGATGCCAGCTACCTTGAGGGCGTCTATCCGCGCTTCGGCGATTTTCTGGCGATGCGCGACCGCATAGACCCGGAACGGAGGTTCGCCAACGCTTATACGGACCGCGTCTTCGGAAAATGACCACCTCGAACGATGCCCGCGCGGCATCTCAGGGCATGAGCGGGAAAAGGATGCACAAGAATCCTTAAGCACTCCACCCTCGGCGGCAGCGAAGCGGCAAGCTGGGACGACGCTGCGGGAAGTCAACAGGATCGCGTCGCCAGGACGGTGATGTTCGGACATGCCGGGTACGGTGCTGGCGGGCAGGTGCGTCCTGACGAGAGACTCACGGAACCGGGGGAAGGGCACGCATGCGCCCCGAGCCACGATGGACAGGGCACGAAAGGACACGCATGCAGGAGCTGCGCCTCGTCGCGGTCAGCGAGGACGGTTCGTACCTCGTCCTGGCCACCGCGGGTCGAGGCACCCGGTTCACGCTGCCCGTCGACGACCGGCTGCGTGCCGCGGTCCGTGGGCACTTCTCCCGCCTCGGCCAGTACGAGATCGAAGTGGAGAGTCCCTTGCGTCCCAAGGAGATCCAGGCTCGCATCCGCGCTGGAGAGACCGCGGAGGAGATAGCCGAGACCGCCGGCATCCCGGTTGAACGCGTGCGCTGGTTCGAGGGGCCCGTGCTCCAGGAGCGCGAGTACATGGCGCAGCAGGCACAGCGCGTCACGATACGGCGCCAGGGCGAGTCGGCCCCTGCCCCTGCCCTCGGCGAGATCGTCGAAGAGCGGCTCGGCAAGCGCGGCATCGACCTCGAAGAGGTCGAGTGGGACTCCCGCAAGTGCGAGGACTCCACATGGCGCGTCCGCCTGTCGTTCTCCTACGACGGCCGCCCCTACGCGGCCGAGTGGGCGTACGACCCGCGCCGTCGCAACATCTCCGCGGTCAACGAGGAGGCCTCACGGCTGTCCTCGCTCGACCTCGACGACGCCGTCGACGACACGGTCACCCCGTTCCTGCCCCGCCGCGCGATGAAGGTCGTCGGCGACCCGGCGCGGGAGGACCGCCGCGCGTCGCGCGACTCCGGCGAGGCCAGCGTGCAGGAGCTGCCCAAGGCCGAGCCCGCGCGTACGGAGCCGCCGCTGCGCGCCGAGCCGGCGAAGCCCGACCCGAAGATCGCCGAGCGCGAGGCAGCCGAGAAGGCCGCCGCGGAACGCGAGAAGGCCGAGCGCGAGGCCGCCGCACGCGCCGAAGCCGAGCGTGAGGCCGCGGAGAAGGCCGAGCGTGAGGCCGCGGAGCGTGCCGTGGCCCAGCGTGAGGCGCTGGAGCTCGCCGAGCGGCAGCAGGCCGCCGCCGAGGCCGCGCGTGAGGCCGCGCTGCGCGAGGCCGAGAAGCGCGAGGCCGAGAAGCGCGAGGCCGAAGAGCGTGAGAAGGCCGAGCGGGAAAAGGCCGAACGCGAGAAGGAGCCGAGACGCGAGAAGTCTGAGCGCGAGAAGTCTGAGCGCGAGAAGACTGAGCGCCGGCAGGCCGCCGAACGCGAGGCCGCCGCACGCGCCGCCGCGGAGCGTGCCGCGGCCGAACGCGCCAAGCCCGCCGCCGCCGAGCCCGTACGCCAGCCGGCCAAGCCCACCCCGAAGCCCGCGCCGCCGAAGCCCGCCGAGCCCGCCGAGCAGCCGGCCGAGACCGAGCAGCCGGCCGCCGCCGCGACGCCCAAGCCCGCGCCGCCTCCGGCGCAGGAGAAGCGTCCGGCCGCGCGCAAGAAGGCGCGTGGCAAGCGCGCCTCCGTGCCGTCGTGGGACGAGATCATGTTCGGGGCCCGCCGGCCCGAGTAGGGCCGGCCGGGCTGGGGTGTTCGCCCATCTCAGGGGACTGTCAGCGGCTATCAGCCCGTTGTGCGTGAAATGACAGTGGGGTCGAGGAGAGTGATCCTCGACAACGAAGACATTTCACGGGAGACCCCCAATGAACAACGCGATCGAAGCCGAAGGGCTCGTGAAGCGCTTCGGCGCGACGGTCGCCCTGGACGGCGTGGACCTGTCGGTCCGCGCGGGGACCGTCCTCGGCGTACTGGGGCCGAACGGGGCGGGGAAGACGACGGCGGTGCGCGTACTCGCGACGCTGCTGCGCCCGGACGCCGGGCGCGCGACGGTCGACGGCCATGACGTCGTCCGCGACGCACACCAGGTCCGCCAGCTCATCGGGCTGACGGGGCAGTACGCCTCCGTCGACGAGATGCTCACCGGCACCGAGAACCTCGTCATGATCGGCCGGCTGCTGGACATGTCGCGGCGTGACGCCAAGGCGCGCGCCGCCGAGCTGCTGGAGCGGTTCGAGCTGTGGGACGCGCGTGACCGCGCCACCAAGACGTACTCCGGAGGCATGCGGCGTCGGCTCGACCTGGCGGCGAGCCTCGTGGGCCGGCCGTCGGTGCTGTTCCTCGACGAGCCCACCACCGGCCTGGACCCGCACGCGCGCGGCGGCCTGTGGGAGACGGTGCGCGACCTCGTACAGGAGGGCGTGACCGTACTGCTCACCACGCAGTACCTGGAGGAGGCCGACCAGCTCGCCGACGACATCGTGGTCATCGACCACGGCAAGGTCATCGCGAACGGCACCCCCGACGAGCTGAAGAACCAGGTCGGCGGGCAGGTCCTGCAGGTACGCCCGGTCGACCCGCGCGACCGCGAGACCGTCGCCGGGCTGGTCAGCATGGTCGCCGGCAACGGCATGCAGGTCGAGGGCGACCTGATCACCGCACCGGTACCGGACCCGACCGTCCTGCCCAAGATCGTGCGTCACCTCGACGACGCCGGCGTGCTCGTGGCCGAGCTGTCGATGCGCAGGTCCAGCCTCGACGAGGTCTTCCTCTCCCTCACCGGCCACCGTGCCGAAGACACCCCTGCGACCAGCGACCTCGTCGCGGAAGGGACCCCGGCATGACCGCCTCCACCCTCAGCGCGCCGCGTACGCTCAGCCGGCGCGTCGGCCCGTCCGCGACCGTCCGCCACACGATGACGCTCGCCTGGCGAACCCTCGTACAGATCAAGCACAACCCGATGGAGCTGCTCGACCTGAGCGTGCAGCCGATCATGTTCGTACTGCTGTTCACGTACGTCTTCGGCGGCCAGATGGCCGGCGGCGACCAGACCGCCTACCTGCAGTACACGCTGCCGGGAATGATCGCCCAGAACGCCCTGTTCGCGACCCTGAACACCGGCGTCGGCCTGAACACCGACATCACCAAGGGCGTCTTCGACCGCCTGCGAGCGCTGCCGATCTCCCGAATGTCACCGCTGGCCGGCCGCATCATCGCGGACACGGTGAAACAGGCATGGTCGATGGGGATCCTGCTGGTGGTCGGCATGCTCATCGGCTTCCGGGTCAAGACCGACGTCACGGGCGTCATCGGCGCGCTGCTGCTCCTGGTCGTGGTCGCGTTCGCCGTCTCGTGGGTGTCGGTGCTGATCGGCGTGCTGGTGAGCGAACCGGAGAAGGTACAGATCTTCGGATTCACCACCGTCTTCCCGCTGAGCTTCACCAGCAGCGCGTTCGTGAACATCCACACGATGCCGGGCTGGCTCCAGGCCTGGGCGAAGGTGAACCCGGTGACGTACCTGGCCGACGCGGCCCGCGGCCTGCTGAACGGCGGCGCGGTGGCCCGCCCGGTGACGCTGTCACTGGCCTGGGCGGTCGTGTTCGCGGTCGTCTTCGCGCCTCTGGCGGTACGCGCCCTGCGACGCCGCGTCTGAACGAACAGCGGTACCCCTGCCCGGTCACGCGACCCGCGTGACCGGGCCTCGCCGTCTCACTCCCCGGCGAGGTCGATGCCGAGGTACGCGCCCACCTCGAAGACCGTCATCCCGAAACCTCGGCCGTACGCCGCGGAGAAGGCCTCATCGCCGGCCACGGCGCGGGCGGCTCGTTCCACCCGGGGCGGGTCGGGGAGGGAGCGGTCGTCGATGCCGCGGATTCCGACGGCGGCGCCCAGGAGGGTCGCGGCGCGTTCGGGGTCGCCCTCGCGTACCGCCAGGTCGGCCAGGCCGACGATGGCCAGTGCGGTGACCGGGGCGTCGTAGCCTCGCGCGGCCAGGTGCAGGGCCTCTGAGTGGCGTTCGAAGGCTTCCGTGTGCGCGCCCTCCAGGGCGTTCAGGAAACCGATCTGGGTGTTGATCATCGCGGGGAACTGGGGCGGGCCGGACATGCGGCCGTCTTCGGCCGCCATGTGGAGGAGGGTCCGGGCGGTTTCCAGGTCGCCGGAGCGGCGGGCGGTCTCGCCGAGGGTGAAGCGCACGTAGGACAGGTCCTCGGAGGCGCCTCTGCGTTCGGCGCTGCTCAATGCGTCCTCCAGTACGCGCCTCGCCTCGGCCTCGTCGCCCAGGGCGGCGTACGTGTGGGCGAGGCGTACGCGTACGTGGCTCGAGTCGTCGTTGCCGCTACCGAAGGCGGTGGAGCACTCCAGGGCCTCGCCCAGGTACCGCCGGGCCAGCAGCGCGTCACCGCTCCAGAGGGCGACCTCGGCGAGCCCGGTGAGGGTCAGGGACAGCCCCCACTTCTCGCCGAGCTCGCGGAAGGCGTCCAGGGCGGTGCGGAAGGCCTCCTCGACGCCGTCGATGGTGCCGGTGTTGATCAGAGCGTGGCCGTGGACGGTGTGGGCGGCCGCCCGGAGCCACGGGTCGCGGGCCGTGTACAGCCGTTGCAGGTCCGCCATCGCCTGTTCGATCTGGCCCTCGAAGATGCTGATGCCCATCGGGGCGATGTGGATCAGCGGGTGGACGTCGTCGACGTCGAGCTCGCGGCACGACGCGAGGGCGAGCTCCAGCCGGCTGCGCAGCTCCTCCTTGTCGGAGGGGCCGGTGCCGTTGCCGAGGCTGCCCAGCAGCCAGTAGAGGTGCGTCAGGGCCTCGGCGTGCGCGGGACCGCGTCCGGGTACGGCGATCGCCTCGCGGGCGAGCGCCTCGCCCTCGGCGCGGTTTCCGCGCAGGAACCAGTACCAGCCGAGCGCCGCGACGTACCGGACCGCGACGGCGGCGTCGCCGACGTCGATCGCCCAGCGCAGCGCCGAGTGCATGTTGTCGTACTCGGCGGTGAGCCGGGCCAGCCAGTGCAGCTGCTCGCGGGTGCGCAGCAGCGGCTCGGCGGTCTCGACGAGGTCGAGGAAGTGGAGGGCGTGCGAGCGCCTGATCCGTTTGGCCTCGCCCGCCTGGGAGATCCGCTCGGCGCCGTACGCGCGGATGGTCTCCAGCACGCGGTAGCGACCGGCGCCGTCGGTGCTGACGAGGGACTTCTCGACGAGGCCGGTGAGGGCGTCGAGGACGTCGCCGCCGCAGACCTCCTCGATGCTGTCGAGCGTCGCGCCTCCGGAGAAGACCGACAGCCGTCTCAGCAGGATGTGTTCGTCCTCGTCGAGGAGGTCCCAGCTCCAGTCGACGACGGCGCGCAGCGTCTGGTGCCGGGGCAGGGCCGTACGGCTGCCGCCGGTGAGCAGGCGGAACCGGTCGTCGAGGCGGGCCGCGATCTGGCCGGCCGTCATCGTACGCAGGCGCGCGGCGGCCAGCTCGATCGCGAGGGGCATGCCGTCGAGCCGGCGGCAGATGGCCAGCACCGCGCCGAGGTCCGCGTCGACGGTGAACCCGGGCCGTACGGACGCGCCGCGGTCGGCGAGGAGGCGTACGGCGGGATAGTCGAGGACCTCGCCGATGGGGGTGTCGCCGCACGGGAAGGCCAGCGGCGGCACCGGCCAGAGGTTCTCCCCGGTGATGCCGAGGGCCTCACGGCTGGTGGCGAGGATGCGCACACCGGGGCAGTCGGCGAGCACCCGGTCGGCGAGGCGCGCGCAGGCGTCGATCAGGTGCTCGCAGTTGTCCAGCACGATCAGCAGCCGCTCGCCCGCCAGGGCCGTCACGATCCGCTCGATCGGCTCGGCGCCCGCCGGTGGCACGCCGCGCACGTTGGACAGCAGCGACCTCTCACGGAGGCCGAGGGCGCTCAGCAGGGCCTGCGGCACCTCGGCCGGGTCACCGACGGGCGCGAGCTCGGTGACCCAGACGCCGCCGGGCATCCGGTCGATGAGGTGCTCGGCGGCCTCGACGGCCAGCCGGGTCTTGCCGGCGCCGCCCGGGCCGGTGAGGGTGACGAGGCGCTGTACCTCCAGCAGCTTGGCGACGCGGGAGATCTCCTCCTCGCGGCCGATGAAGCTGGTCAGCCGCGCGTGCAGGTTGGTACGCGGGCGCTCGTGCTCGGGGCGTACGGACTCGCCGCGCAGGACTTCGAGGTGCGCCGCGCGCAGCTCAGGCGACGGGTCGACGCCCAGTTCCTCGGCGAGGGTACGGCGGGCGTCCTCGAACGTCGCGAGGGCCTCGGCCTGCCGCCCGGCGGCGCTCAGGGCGCGCATGTACTGCGCGCGCAGCCGGTCGCGCAGCGGGTGCACGGCGACGAGCGCCTCCAGCTCGGCGACGTCGGCGCGGCCGAGGGCCAGGGCGGCCTCGACCTGATCCTCCAGGAGGCCGAGGCGGCGCTCGGTGAGGCGTGAGACGTGGCCGCGCGCGAACTCGGCGTCGGCGACGTCGGCGAGCGCCGGGCCGCGCCAGAGGCGCAGGGCGTCGGCGAAGGCGTCCGCGGCTCCGGCGGGGTCCCGTTTCAGCAGCGCGCGCCCGCGTGCCGCGAGCCGGTCGAAGCGGCGTACGTCGACGGCTTCGTCGCCGAGGTCGAGCCGGTAGCCGGAGGGGTGCGAGCCGATCACGAGGCCGGGCAGCGCACGCCGCAGCCGTGAGACCAGCGACTGCAGGGCGTTGGGCGCCCCGGACGGCGGGTCGTCGCCCCAGACGCCGTCGACGAGGCGCTCGGCGGTGACGACGCGGCCGGCGTCGAGCGCCAGCAGGATGAGGAGGGTGCGCAGGCGCGAGCCGCCGACCTCCATCGGCCGGCCGGTGGCGTCGGTCACCTCCAGGGGACCCAGCAGCCCGATACGCACCCGCCGGACCTCCCTCGAACGTACGTCCTCGGGACCGTGGCAGGACATGCCGGTCCGAGGAAAGCCTCCCCATGACAAAGCCACGATATATCTTGATTGCTCCCGTGTCCCGTGGTCCTTTCGCCCGGCCCATCCTCCAGCACCTCGCGGCCGGCGTCACACCGATATCCCCCGGCCTCCCCGCCGGGGCCGCCGAAAGCGCCGATGGCTACGCTGAACAGGTGGAACGCTCCTTGCTCGACAGCCCGTCGTACCGGCTGATCCGCGCACTCGGACGCCACAAGGCACTGGTCGCCGCCGGACTCGAACGCCACGGACTGCACCTCGGGCAGGAGTTCTATCTGGCCCAGTTGTGGCGCCAGGACGGCATCACCTCGGCCGACCTCGCGGCGCGTACGGGCGTGTCCGCGCCGGCCGTGACCAAGGTCGTGAGCGGCCTCGAACGCGCCGGCCTCGTCCACCGCGAGAGCGACCCCGCCGACGCGCGGCTGGTCCGCGTGTGGATGACCGACGCGGGCCGCGCGCTCCGCGAGCCGGTGACCGCCATCTGGTACGACGCCGAGCGGGCGTTCTGGGGCGGCCTGACCGATGAGGAGCGCGTACGGATCCGCGAGGCCGTCGGCACCCTCCTGGACTGATCGCTCACGGCGAACCTGCCCCCCGGACACCGCTCACAACGGACGGGGACTTCGAGACAGGCTCTAGGCTTACGGGGGATTCGCGTCGATGCGCGGAGTGACCGAAATCGCATTTCGCGCCCGTGTGCCCGCGAGAAACGCGGAATGCGCGGCCACCGACCGCATGCGGCGTACGATCGTCCCCCGGGAGCTATGGATCGATGATGACCTCGTTGTGGCGGCCTCTGTGCCTGGCCGCCGTCGGAGTGCTGACCCTCGGTGGGTGCGGCCTGGTCGGGCAGACCAAGATCGTTCGCGGCAGCGTGCCGGACTCGATCACGGTGACCAGCCCGGCCTTCCGCGAGGGTGCGCCGATTCCGGTGAGGTTCGCCTGCAAGACCTCGGGCGGCGAGGGCAAGACGCCTCCGCTGCGCTGGTCGGTGGCCTCCTCGGGCGTCGGCGCCCAGGCTCTGGTCCTCGACGATCCGGCCTCCCCCAGCGGCGCGTACGTCCACTGGGTTCTGTTCAACATCGACCCGACGGCGAACGAACTGCTCGAAGGGGTCGTGCCGCGCCGCTCCCAACAGGCGATGAACACCGGAGGAACATCCGGCTACTCACCGCCGTGCCCGCCGAAGGGCGAGCTGCATCACTACCGCTTCACCATGTACGCGCTCAGCCAGCGGGTGCCGCTGGGAAACGGGGCGCGGCTGAACGACGTCATGTCGGCGATCGCGCAGCGAACGGTCGCCCGAGGCCGGATGACCGTGCAGTTCGGGCAGGAATGATTCGAATGTAATCGTGAGTGACGAAAGACGGCGGAGAGTAAGACGTGCTCTCTGTCCTCCAATGGCCAGAGTGGCCATTTACGGCAAGTAGTGTGAAGGTAGATGTCCGCGAACCGTGTGACAGGGGTCATAGCGGTCGGCAACAATCGGTCTAGGTCCCTGAGGACCCGGATGCCGGTGATCACGGGAACGGTCTCCGCATCGGCGTTGACCGCTAGACCATGGCGTTGGGTGGTGCTATGTGGGGTCTGATCGTTGTCCTCGGACTGGTCGCGGTGGTCGTTCTCGTCGGAGTGCTCGTCGCACTCGGCATGAGGGCGAGCCGTGCCGGTGGCGATGACGACTGGATGGCCGAGGACGAGCAGCAGCCCCGTGGCCGCCGTGGTGGCAGGTCTCGTGGCCGCCGCGGCGAGGAAGAGTACGTCGACGAGGAGCCCTACGGCGACATGCGCGTAGCGGGCGGCCCGGCCGGCGGACCACACCAGCAGTTGCCCGCCGCACCGCACGCCGGCCCTGCGCCGATTCCCCCGGCGCAGCACGCCGCACCGGGACCACCCGGGCGTTCCAGCGACGAGATGGACGACGACGAGTACTGGTCGACCATCACGTTCGACAAGCCGCGGTTCCCGTGGCGCCAGAACGCCGAGCAGCAGGCCGAGGAGCAGCGCGGTCACGACCCGCTCGGTCCCGGTCAGAGCCCCCAGGTGCCCCAGGCGGGCTCCGGCGAGGGCTTCTCCCTCGGGCCGATCGAGCAGCACCCGCCCGGCCACGTCGAGCAGAACCCCGTGGGCCCGCTCGACTCGCCCGCGCCGCCGACGACGCCGCAGCCGGCCGTACCCTCGAACCCCCTCGACCGGCCGATGGGCCGCCCGAACGAGACCGACCCGAACGCCCTTCCCGCGTACGGCTCGGCCGAGCAGAGCGGCAACTACGCCCCGTACGGCCAGGAGCAGCAGCAGGGCGGCTACGGCACCGACCCGCACGGCTACGGCGACGACCCGCTGAACACCGGGGAGCGCCAGCGCCAGCCGTCGTACGACCCGCTGAACACGGGTGAACGCCAGCGTCCGTCGTACGACCCGCTCGGCTCGTCCGAGCGGCCCTCGTACGACCTCCCGCCGGCGACGCCTCCGCCCGCCCCGCAGCACCGCAGGCACCGCCGCCCGCCCCGGCTCCCGCGCCCGCTCCGATGAGCGCGTCCGCGGGCGACGACAACCGGCTGCCGAGCGTCGACGAACTGCTCGCCAAGATCCAGTCGGATCGCAAGCGCGCGACGGGCGACAGCGAGCCGCCGCCGTCCCAGCCGACGTTCGACGTGAACGACCCGCTGAACACCGGCGAGCGCCAGTCGTACCGCTCCTCGCCGTCCTACGGCTCGTCGTCACCGTCGACGCCGTCGTCGGGCAGCGGCTGGTCCTCGGACAACTACGGCTCGGACCCGCTGTCGTCGGGCAACTACCCCTCCTCCGGGAGCGGGTACGGCTCGTCGTCCTCGTCCTCGTCGTCGTCCTCCTACGACTCGGGCAACTACGGCTCCACGCCGAGCTACTCCCAGGACGACCCGCTCGGCACGGGGTACTCCGGCTCGTCCGGCGGCTACTCCGGCGGCCAGGGATCCGGCGGGTACGACTCCGGCTACTACAACTCGCCGCAGCAGGGCCAGGGCGGATACGACCAGGGCGCGCCGAACACCGGCCAGCGTCCCGAGGACAACTCCACCCAGGCCTACCCGACCAGCCCGTACGGCAACTCCTACGGCAGCGAGAACCGCGACGACAAGGACAAGCGCCCGGAGGACTGGAACTCCTACGACAACTACCGTCACTGACGGCTGGGCTCGCACACCGCCGGGATCCCTTCGGGGTCCCGGCGGTTTTTTCATCCGCGCAGGTGGCGGCGCAGGAGGTCCTCCGCGTCGGCGGCGCGGCCGGCCACGAGGTGGTCGAGCAGCTCGGTGTGCTCGCGCGCGGACGCGGCGAGGCGTCCGGGGCCTGCCGCGCGGTCGCGCAGGCCGCGTGCTACCTCCACCAGGTGGGTGTTCCCGTACAGCGTGAGGAGCTCCAGGTGGAAGCGCCGGCCGGCTTCTGCGCAGGCGAGCGCGTCTCCGCGCACGGCGGCGGCCTCACCGCGCGCCGCGAGGTCGCGCAGCCTTCCGGCGGCCTCCTCCGGGACGCGGCCCGCCAGGCTCCGGACGGCCGGGATCTCGATGAGCGCGCGCACCTCGCCGATCTCGTCGAGGTCGCGCTCGGTGAGGACGATGACGCGGAAGCCCTTGTTCCGTACGGCCTCGACCAGGCCTTCCTTGGCCAGGTCGAGCATCGCCTCGCGTACGGGTGTCGGTGACACCCCGAACTGCTCGGCCAGCATGGGCGCGGAGTAGACGACGCCGGGCCGCATCTCCCCCGCGGCCAGTGCCGCGCGCAGGGCGTACACCACCTGTTCCCGGAGGTTCTGCCGCGGAGGCACCGGTGGGAGGTCGCTCGCGTCCAGGCTCATCCGCGTCTCCGTGATCGCACGTGGAAATCGTACGGGTACGTTCACCCGTGTGATCAACTCCGACCTCATCGCCTCCGCCGACGCCGTCCTCAACCCGCGCCGGGTGGGCGACCGCCTCTTCGCGGACGTCGGGTGCACGCTGGTGACCTCCTCCGGGGCCCTCTACTCGGGTGTCTGCATCGACACGGGCTCGGGCACCGGGTTCTGCGCCGAGCACGCCGCGATCGCCGCGATGGTCACGGCCGGCGAGTACCGGATCGCGAAGATCGTGGCGGTGTGGCGGAGCGAGGAGGGCGTCCTGCACGTGCTGCCGCCGTGCGGGCGCTGCCGGGAGTTCATCCGCCAGGTCGACCCCGCCAACCTCGACACCGAGGTGGTGCTGGGGCGGGAGTCCACGGCTCCGCTGCGGGAGCTGCTGCCGTTCAACGAGTGGCCTCAGCCACTCTGATACTTAAGTAGTCGCTTGACTGTTGGGTCGTGCGTCGTGATACTTAAGCACATGCCTAACCATTCGCTGGATCTCGTGTTCCAGGCGCTGGCGGACACGACCCGTCGCGGGATGGTCGAGCGGCTGATCCAGGGCCCCGCCTCGGTCAGCGAGCTCGCCCGGCCGCTGCCGATGTCGCTGCCGGCCGTCATGCAGCACCTGCAGGTCCTCGAAGGGTGCGGCCTCGTACGCACCGAGAAGGTCGGCCGGGTCCGTACCTGCCAGATCGAACCCGGCGTGCTGCGGATGGCCGAGGACTGGCTCGGCCGGCAGCGCACCACGTGGGAGCTACGTCTCGACCGCCTCGGTGACCACCTCACCGGCGAACAAGGGAGCACCTCATGACCGTCATCCACTCCACCTTCGACCTCACACACGACTACCCGGTGCCGGTGGCGCGGGTGTTCGGCGCGTGGTCCGACCCGGCGGCGAAGGCCCGCTGGTTCGCCGGGCCGGACGCCTCGCACACTCTCGACTTCCGCGTCGGCGGGCACGAGACCAACCGCGGCGGGGCGGCGCTGACCTTCGAGGCCGTCTACCGCGACATCGTGCCGGACACCCGGATCGTCTACACCTCGACCCTCCACTCCGGCGAGACGCTCACCACGGTGTCGCTGACGACGGTCGAGTTCTCGGCCGAGCCCGGCGGCGTGACCCGGCTGCGGCTCACCGAGCAGGGCACCTACCTCGACGGCCACGAGGACCCGGCCTGGCGGAAGCAGGGCACGGACGGCTGGCTCGGCGCCCTGGGCGCGGAGCTGACATGAACGGCCGCGGGCGCGTGCTCGCCCTGCTGGGCACCGCGTTCTTCATGACCATCCTCGACGGCACCAGCCTCCTCACCGCCCTGCCGTCGATCTCCCGCGACCTGCACCTGGGCCGGGGCGGGGCGCAGTGGACCGTGACGGCGTACGCGCTGGCGTTCGCCGGGCCGCTGCTCCTGTGCGGGCGGGCCGCGGACCTCCTGGGGCGCCGCCGCGTGTTCCTGGCCGGGATGGCGCTACGGGTGCTCGCGTCGCTGCTGTGCGGCCTGGCGCCCTCTCCGGGCCTTCTCGTGGCGGGCCGCGCGCTACAGGGGGTCTCGGCGGCCGTCATCGCGCCGGCGGCGCTGTCGATGGTGATGAACGCCTTTCCCGAGGGCGCCGCCCGCAACCGGGCGCTCGGCGTCTGGGGCGGCCTGGGCGGGTTCGGCGCGACGGCGGGCCTGCTGCTCGGGCGGCGTCATCACGGACACGCTCGGCTGGCAGTGGGTGTTCTGGATCAACGTCCCGGTCGGCGCGGTGGTGCTGTGCCTGGCGCCGTTCGCCCTGACCGAGAGCCACGCCGCACCGCGCCGCCTCGACGTGGCGGGCGCGCTGACGGTCACCCCGGCGTTCGTCCTGCTGGTGTACGCGATCAGCCGCTCGTCGCTGGTGGCCCTGGCCCTCTCTGTCGCCTGCTTCGCCCTCTTCGTCCTCGTGGAGCGCCGGTCGTCCGCGCCGCTGGTCCCGTTCCACGCCTTCTCGCGCCTCCTGATCGGAGGCAACCTGCTCACCCTCCTCGCGGGCATGACGGTCGACGGCATGCTGATCACCTTGACCTCGTACGCGCAGGGGTCGCTGGGCTGGTCCCCGGCGACGTTCGGCGTGGCCGCCGCCTCGATGACCGTGACGGCGGTCGCCGGCGGGCTGGTGAGCCAGCGGCTGGCGACGTCGTACGGCGTACGCCGCGTGGCGTCGGCGGGAACGGTCTTGCTGTGCGCCGCGTGCGCGATACTGGCCGGCGCGCCGGGGTTCCTGATCGCGGGACTGGTCGTCTTCGGAGCCGGAATGGGCACGACGGCCGTCTGCGCCCAGATCGCCGCACTGACGGGCGTACGCGAACACGACTCGGGCCTGGCCGCGGGCCTGTCCGACACGTCCTTCGCGGTTGGCACGGCCCTGGGCGTGGCGGTGTGCACGACGGCGGGCACGGCCGGTCTTGGTTTCGCCGCGGCGGGAGCCTTCGCCCTGACCGGCCTGCTCGTGGCAGTGACCCTGCTGGCGCCTCCCATTCGTACAAGCGCGCTTGACCAGGACCAGCCGATACTTCAGAAATGACGCGCCCTTCGATCCACCCTCAGCCTTTGATCGCCGTAACCGACGTGGAGAAGTCGAGCCGCTGGTACCAGGAGATACTCGGAGCCACCAGCGGCCACGGCGGCCCGTCGTACGAACAGCTGCTGGTGGACGGCAGGATGGTCCTGCAACTCCACCGCCTGGAAGAGCCCCATCACCACGGCACGATCGGCGACCCGGCGTTGCCGATCGGCAACGGCGTGGCCCTGTGGTTCGAATCCACCGACTTCGACGAGACGGTGCGCCGCGTCCACGCCCTGACCCCCGTGATCGAGTCGGACGTGGCCACGAACCCGAACGCCGGCCACCGCGAGATCTGGCTCCGCGACCCGGACACCTACCTCGTCGTCATCGCCGAACCCTGACCGTCGCGGGCTGGCGTGTCGGTGTCGGCGTAAATCCGTACATGTCTGCCAGTGTGTGACCATGCGGGTCATCGACGACAACGGCCGGGAACTGAACGCCGATTACTCGGTCGAACGCGAAGGGGAGTTCCTCTCTCTGCTTCTGGAGAGCTCGGGCGGCCGGACCTCTCCCGGCCGGCCGCCCCGTAACAACGAGTACCGTCCCGCGCTGGAACTTCTGCTGGCCAGGCTTGCCGAACACGGCGCGACGCTGGAGGACGCCCTCGTCGACTCGCGCCACACCCGAGGGATGCCGGAGCAGGAGCGTCGCCTGATCGACCGGCCGATCGTGCTCTCGGTCCAGTCTGACTTCGAGGCGCTCCGGCGGCGGCTCTCGACGGCACAGGCGTCGATCGGGCAGGCGCCTGGGGCTACAAAGGGCGGAAACGCGAGCAAGCGTATTCGCCTGCGACTGTCGGTTCCGGGCTACGGAACCGGCGAGGCCGCACGCCTCGCGACCCACCTGGCCTCCCCCGTCACGGGCGATGATCGGGTCGTACGTGCAACGGTGAACGAGTGGTGGGCCGGAGAGCCTGCCGAGCACTTCTGGATGGAGATCACCGACCGGCCGGACGTCGGCAACAACCTGATCGCCCCGCAGCTGGACGGCGGTGGCCGTCCAACGCCACCGCCGCGTACGCAAGCTCCTCGAAGGGCACGCTCAGGAGCCGGGTACATCGCCGACCCGGTTCTGCGCCGCGCCATCGAGACCCACGCCGTCCGGTGTGCTCTGGAGCTGTACACCGACTATGACGTCACCGATGTGGGAGCCACCGAGTCGTACGATCTCCGCGCCGTCAAGGAGGCCGAAGAGATCCACGTGGAGGTGAAAGGCTCGACCGGCACCGCCGACACGGTCGAGCTGACCACCAACGAGGTCCAGCACGCACACGGCCACCGCACCGACCTGGTCGTGGTCGATCGCATCACGTGGACGAGACGGCCGGACGGCACGATCGAAACCGAAGGTGGGCGCCGCCGTCACTGGGCCGGCTGGCGACCATCCGATGCCGACCTGAACCCGACGCGATACCGCTACCGTCTGCCTGATTGAGGGTCTGCGTATCGGCGGCAAGCCGCCTGATCTATTTCATGCGACGCCGGCGAGGACCGTGGTGACGACCTTGCGTATGGCTTCGGCGTCGGGTTCGGGGCTGTCCCGGTCGGCGAACAGCAGGTGCCCGGCGCCGATCAGTGTGGGAGCGAGGGTGGCGACGTCGGCGTCCGCAGCGATGCGGCCCAGGTCGCGCTCAGCGGCGAGGTAGGCGGAGATCATGGCCGCGGCCTCCGTCAGGAGCGGTACGCCGGTCGGCGTGGTGCGCCGCAGGCGGGCGCGTAGTTCGTCGCGGGAGATGATGAGGCCGACGATAGCCACGGCGACCGAGGCGAACAGGTCCATCACCACCTGGGTGAGATTGTCGGCGACGGTGCCGCTCCCCGGTGTCAGGGCGGCGGCGTCGAGGCTCGCGATGCGGTCCTGTACGAGCTCGGCGAGGAACGCGTCGAAGTCGGCGAAGTGCCGGTGCAGGACGCCCTTGGCACAGCCGGCCTCGGCCGTGACCGCCCGGCTGGTCAGGGCATTCGGCCCGTCACGGAGCAGAACACGCTCGGCGGCGTCGAACAGCTGCTCCCGTACGTCACGGATGGCCACCCCTGTCGGCACGCTTGTTCTCCCCTTCTCCGGTGCAGTCACGGTAGACGAGTGGGCACGTGCCCACTAGAGTGGGCGCATGCCCACTGTAGCGCCGGAACCCGCACGTCAACCCCACCAGCACCGGCAGGTGGCCGAGTCATTCGGCACGAACCCCGAACGCTACGATCGCACCCGCCCTCCGTACCCCGAAGCGCTGGTGGACCGTCGTGGCGGCGCCTGGAGGGGACGTCCTGGATGTGGGCTGCGGCACCGGCATAGCGGCCCGCCAGCTCCAGGCGGCCGGCTGCCGCGTGCTGGGCGTGGAACCCGACGCCCGGATGGCCGACTTCGCCCGGCGTACGGGAGTCGAGACGGAGGTGTCGACCTTCGAGACCTGGGACGCCACCGGCCGGACGTACGACACGGTCATCGCCGCCACCGCCTGGCACTGGGTGGACCCCGTGGCGGGAGCGACGAGAGCCGCCCAGGTACTACGCCCAGGCGGTCGGCTCGCGGTCTTCTGGCACGTGTTCCAGTTGCCGGAGGATGTGGCGGAGGCCTTCGCCGAGGTCTACCGGCGGGTGGTCCCCGACTCTCCGTTCGCCAACATCCAGATGACGAGACCGGTGTCGGACCTCTACCAGCCGATTCTCACCAAGGCCGCGGACGGAATCCGGGAAACGGGCGCCTTCGACGAGCCGGAAGAGTGGCGCTTCGACTGGGAACGGACCTATACGCGGGAGGAGTGGCTGGACCAGATCCCCACCCAGGGGCCTCTCACTCAGCTCCCGGCGGAGACAATTTCTGAGATACAGGAAGGCGTCGGCGCGGCGATCGACAAACTGGGCGGCAGGTTCACGATGCCCTACTCCACGATGACCGTTACGGCGACACGAGTCGACGGTCACCGCCTGCGACTCAGCCATTCGGCCTGATAGACGTCCTGTTCCGCGACGGTCCCGACTTTCGAAGCGGGTGCCGGCGAGAAGATGTACCGGTAGATGAACCGCGCCGAGAAAAAGCCGAGAACGTTCCTGACCACCATCAGGGCGGGCCCGCACCTGACGACCAGGTACACCCCGCCGCCCATCTGGCCACCCATCTGAGTCGGCCAGCAATCGACCCGCGCGCCGACGACCAGGAACCGAAAGCCTTCTCTCTCCGGCCTTTCTCGGAGAACACCGAACGCCTCGAACAGGTCTTTCCCTTTCCCTGTCCACTGCTCAGGTTCAACGCTTACCTCAACGCGCCATTCCCCTGAGTCGTCAACGCCCGCCACCAAGGGCACCGACCGTACGTCTCCGCGGGGCGTGAGCACGGAGATGTCTTCTCGCAACTCACCAGCCGACACGAAGGGGCCCGGCCGCGTAAGCGATCTTGACCACGCCCTCGGCCGGGCGGATCAACGGCCGGTCCGACCGTCGATCTGCTCCCGGATGATGTCGGCATGCCCGACATGCCGGGCAGTCTCCTCGATCACCGCGAGCATCACCCACCGAAGATCACGCAACTTCCCGTTACGCGTCACCGACGCGTCCGCGTCACCGACCGAAACGATGATCTCGTTACTGGCGTCACAAGCGGCCCGGTATTCGGCCCGGAGCGTACGCAACGAGACCGAGACGTCGACCTCCATCGACCGCTCACCCCTGGTCGCCTTCCGTCCGGCAACGATCTCCTCGAACCACATGGACTCGACGAACGTGAGGTGCTGCAGAAGCCCCGCCAGATTGGTCCCCGAACCGACCGTACTGCGCCGAGCGTCCTCATCACCGAGCCCGGCAAGCTTCTTGAGCACCCCCGCCCGCAGCCCATCGAGCACCGCACGAAGCTGTTCGACTTCGGGAGTCATGCCAGGAGCGTACGGTGCCGACCGCACGGCATGGTGGTGACCGGCACTCGGTGGCCTGACCGATGATTTTTCCGCGCCGCACCGGTCTTGTACGCCGAGTACCGACTCACGGGAGGCTGACGCCATGCGGAGACTGACTTTTAGCATGAACCTGAGCCTGGACGGCTACATCGCCGCACCCGGCGACGACCTCGGCTGGAGCGCGCCGAGCGCCGAACTGTTCCAGTGGTGGTCCGACCGGGTGGGGGCGACAGGCCTGGCGCTGTACGGCCGCAAACTGTGGGAGACAATGAGCTCCCACTGGCCGACCGCCGACCAGCAGCCCGACGCCACACCGGCAGAGATCGAGTACGCCCACCGCTGGCGGAACATGCCAAAAGTGGTGTTCTCCTCAACGACCAGCACGGTCGACTGGAACACCCGCCTGTTCACCGGCGACGCGGTCCCCGAGATCACCCGCCTCAAGGCCGAGGACGGCGCCCCCATGGACATCGGCGGCGCCACACTCGCCGCAGCAGCCATACGGGCCGGGCTGATCGACGAGTACGTACTGGTCACCGCACCGGTCCTGGTGGGCAGCGGCACGCCGTTCTTCACAGCCCTGGACAACTGGGTGAACCTGGCCCTGGCCGAGACCCGGACGTTCCCCAACGGCGTGCTCCTGACCAGGTACGAGACCAGACGCTGAGCACCAACCTCGGACCGGCCGGGGCTTCGGGCTTCCATGCAAGTCGGGAACCGGCCAACAATGCCTGTCTCAAGGCATCAGGATCGCGACCACCGGCGAGATCCGTAACTGACTCCGTGCACCATGAGACCCGACCCCGGTCAGGCTCATCACGACAGCCGACCAAATGAAAGCGTGACGGACAAAACCGGCTACGCACGGGGAGCGTTCGTCACGGGACCCCAGCCCGTGGGGGGCGTGGGGGCGGAGCCCTCCCACACCGGGGGTTCCAGGGGGTCGCCCCCTGGGCCAGCACAGCGGACGAGTCGGCCTGTAGGCCGGGTTTTGTCGTCCCTTTCGGGACGGACGGTCATCCATCTAGGGCTGACGTTGCCGTCAGCCTCGAGCGGTCTACCCGCAGGCTCGGGCGGGCTGCCCTCGGACGCCTGCGCGGGTCCGCCTTGGCGGGCCCTTCTTGACCTTGCTCCGGGTGGGGTTTACCTAGCCGCCCCAGTCACCTGGGGCGCTGGTGGTCTCTTACACCACCGTTTCACCCTTACCTCGCATTGCGAGGCGGTTTGTTCTCTGTGGCACTGTCCCGCGGGTCACCCCGGGTCGGTGTTACCGACCACCCTGCCGTACGGAGCCCGGACCTTCCTCGCCGGAGGTGGAACCTCCGCCGCGACCGTCCGGCCGACTCGTCACGCCGCACTCACGATTCTAGATGATGCGTGTCGTTCAACGCTCTCACGACCCCCGGCCCGTCTGCGTACCAGTCGATGACCGACAGGGAGGATACGTCCAGGTGCATCCGGTACAGCGACGACGGCGGGGCTTCCAACGCCAGCTGTAGCAGCATCTTGATCGGCGTCACGTGGGACACGATCAGGACTGTCTGCTGGCGGAAGCGTACGAGGAGTTTGTCGCGGGCCGTTCGGACGCGGCGTGCGACGGTGGTGAAGCTCTCGCCGTGAGGTGGGGCCACGGACGGGTCGGCCAGCCAGGATGTCAGCTCGGTCGGCCAGCGGTCCTGGATCTCGGCGAAGGTGTAGCCCTCCCAGTCGCCGAAGTCGGTCTCGCGGAAATCGTCCTCCGTGCGCACCGGGACGTCCAGTACGGCCGCGATCTCCTCGGCCGTCTGGAATGTCCGCTTCAACGGCGAGGTCACGATCGTTGAGATCGAGCGGCCTCTCAGGGCCGCGCCCGCCGCGCGGGCCTGGGCCACGCCTGACGGGGTCAGTGGGATGTCGCCGATGCCCGCGAAGCGTTTCTCCGCCGACAGCGGCGTCTCGCCGTGGCGCAGGAGGAGGGTCTTCGTCGGCTCGCCCGACGGCGGGCGCCCAGCCCGATGACGGCGGCTCCTCCGAAGAGACGGAGGAAGACTCAGGCAACCCCGACGGCTCCCAGGTACGGCCCTTCGCGGCGGCGTCCATCGCCTCGTTCGCCAGGCGGTCGGCGTGTTTGTTCCGCTCGCGTGGGATCCACGTGTAGCGGACCGAGGAGAAGCCGGAGGCCAGGCGCTGGGCCTGGAGGGCCAGCGGTTTCATGTCCGGGTGCTTGATCCGCCAGCGGCCGGACATCTGCTCGACGACGAGTTTGGAGTCCATGCGGACCTCGACGTCGGCGTCCGGCGCGAGTTCGGCGGCCTTGGTCAGGCCCTCGATCAGGCCGCGGTACTCCGCGACGTTGTTGGTGGTCCTGCCGATGGCCGAAGCGGCCTCCGCGAGGACCTCGCCGGTGACGGCGTCGCGGACGGCGGCGCCGTACCCGGCGGGTCCCGGGTTGCCGCGTGACCCGCCGTCCGCCTCGACGATCAGTTTCACAGGCCCGATTCCGGGGTGCGGACGAGGATACGGCGGCACTCCTCGCAGCGGACCACGTCGTCCTTCTCCGCGGCGCGGAGGTTGTTCAGGTCGGTCGTGTTGAGCTGCAGGTGGCATCCCTGGCACTGGCCGCGTACGAGGCGCGCGGCGCCGACGCCGCGGAACGACGTGCGCAGCTTCTCGTACAGTTTCAGGAGGTCCTCGGGGATGTCCCCGGCGACCTCCTCGCGGGCGGTGCGGGTCAGTCCGGCCTCGCCGTCGATCTCGGCGTACGACGCGTCGCGGCGGGCGGACAGCTCGGCCAGGACCTTGTCGCTGGTCTCCTTGTCGGACTCGACGTCGCGGAGCCGGGTCTCGGCCTCCTCACGCCGCTCCATGACCTCCAGGACGATCTCTTCGAGGTCGGCCTGGCGGCGCTGCAGCGAGCCGATCTCGGACTGGAGGTTCTCCAGGTCGCGGGCGGAGGTGATCTGGCCGGAGTCGAGGCGTTTCTGGTCGCGGTCCGCGCGTGCGCGTACCTGGTCGACGTCCTGCTCGGCCTTCTTCTGCTCGCGGTCGATGTCGCTGATCTCGGTCTGCGCGGCGACGAGCGCGTCGTTGAACCCGCTGAGCCGCTCCTCGGAGTGCTCGATCTCCTTCAGCTCGGGGAGCGTACGCCTGCGGTGGGCGAGCCGGTCGAGTGCGGCGTCGAGCTCCTGCAGGTCGAGCAGGCGCATCTGGGCTTCAGGTGCAGCTTTCACGTACTTCCTTCATTGGATCGAAAGGTCCACGCATCGGTGACGGCGGTGGAGATCCGGGTCTCCACGCCAGTGTCCCCCACGAGCCGCGCCGCGTCGCCGAGCCACGGCCATTCGGTCGCCCAGTGAGCGGCGTCGACGAGCGCGATGGCGCCCTCCTCGCGGAACTCCGAGGCCGGGTGGTGGCGGAGGTCGGCGGTGAGGTAGACGTCGGCGCCGGCGGCGCGCGCGGCGCCGAGGAGCGAGTCGCCCGCGCCGCCGCAGACCGCGACCGTACGGACGAGGGCGTCCGGGTCGCCGGCGATCCGCAGGCCGGTGGCGGTGGGCGGCAGGCCCGCCGCCGCGGCGTCCGCGAACTCCCTCAGCGTCAGGGGCGCGGGCAGCTCGCCGACGCGTCCGAGGCCTCGCCGCGGGTCGTCGGCGGAGGGGCTGAGCGGGCGGGTCGGCCCGGTCAGGCCGACCGCGCGAGCGAGCGCGTCGGAGACGCCGGGGTCGGCGACGTCGGCGTTGGTGTGCGCGGTGTACAGGGCGGCCCCGCCCGTGATGAGCCGGTGGATGATCCGGCCCTTCGGGGTGGTGGCCGGTACGCCGTTCACGGGCCGCAGCAGCAGCGGATGGTGCGTGACGATCAGGTCGGCGCCCCATTCGAGCGCTTCGTCGACGACCTCGGTGACGGGGTCCACGGCGAACATCACACGGCCGACATCGGCCGCGGGGTCTCCACAGACCAGGCCGACCGCATCCCAGGACTCCGCCCAGGTCGGGTCGTAGTGATCTTCGAGGGTCCTGACCAGATCGGCCACTGTAAGGGACACGCTCCGCAGGTTACCGTCAGAGATCACCGCTATGGCGCATAGCATCACGGAGTCATCGGCAGTCGGTCAGGCGTTGGAGGATGTGTGAGAACACCGTTTCGGCGAAGGCGTAAGCGTTCCCGCGGCCGTGCTGCCTCGCCTCCCGTACCGGAGGTGATCGAATGGCCGAAGGAGGGCACCGGTGGCGGTGGCCTGATGTCGGCGATCCGCGGTGACTCCGACACCGGCGCCGGGTTCGGGCCGGGCATGTTCGCCGACCTTCAGGCCGCGTTCGGTGGCGCCGGGAAGCAGATCCAGCTCGAGGAGCAGGAGAAGCAGAAGGAGCGCCGGCACGAGCTGCACACCGAGAGCACCGGGGGGCCCGACAACCTCGACTCGGGCACCATCCGGATCACCAAGCCGCGTGTGCCCGGGGACAACGGCGCGCGCCAGAGTTAGAACACGTGTTCGGTTGGTCGTAATCTGAGCATGTGAGCGCGTACGTACCACCTGGCTGGCCCTCGGGAGTGCATCCGCCGGGCACCGAGAGGTTCGAGGACACCGCGGTGGCATGGCTTTTCGAGTTCGTGCCACCGGAGTACCGCCGGTACGGCCTGCTCCGCCGTTATCCCGTGGTGCTCGCCCGCATGGCGCGCCACCACGTGGCCGCCGAGGTGGAGGCCGCACGGCAGGGTTTCCGTACGGCGCGCGCGGAGCTGTCCGGCCTGCTCCCCTCCCACGGCGTCGAGGCCGTCCTCGACATCTACCGGCGTGAGGGCACCCGGCTGGTCGCGGTCGCCGAGGCGGTCGGCCTCGTCGACGAGGCCCTGCGCGGCGGCACGTTCACTCCGAAGTTGCTCTGAAGACGTGCGCCGCGGCGCCGCGGTTCGCGACGCCGAGCTTGCGCAGCACCCGCGACACGTGCACCCCGACGGTGCGCTCGCTGATGAACAGCGCCTCGGCGATCTGCCGGTTCGTACGGCCGTCGCTGAGCAGCGCGAGGATCTCGCTCTCGCGCGGCGTGAGCCCGGGAAGGCCGTCCTCGGACGGCACGATGTCCAGTCGCGCCCGCCGGGACAGCCGTTCGACGCAGTCGCGCAGGGCGTCGGCGCCGAGCCGCGAGGACGCGTCGCGGGCGAGGCGCAGGAGGTCAGTGGCCTCCAGGCGCGCGCCGCGCGAGGCGAGGATCGCCTCCGCCTGGCGGTACCTGCAGTACGCGACGCCGTACGGCGCTCCGGCGTCGTCCCAGGCCTGCGCGGCGGCGGCCCAGGCACACGGGTCAGGCGTGGTCAGGCGGGTCGCCTCGGCCTCGCACTGGCGGCCGTACGCCTCCGCCTCGGGTGAGTCCGGGAGGTCGCGCAGCAGCTCACGGCACTCCTTGAGCAGCCAGGACGGGTCGCCGTGCGTGTCGGCCTCGCCGCGCAGGCCGGCGGCGCACAGCTCCGGGCCGACGCGGGTGAACTCGGTGCCGCGGATGACGTCCAGCCCGGCGCGTACGTGCTCGCGGCAGGCCTCGTCGTCGCCGTCGGCGATCGCCAGCCGCGCCGAGCAGGCGTGGAACAGGCTGGCCAGCTCCAGCAGGTCCGTACGCGCGACGACGTCGGCGAGGGAGTCCAGGTGCTGCCGCGTACGGTCGTGGTCGCCGCGCCGCAGCGCCAGCTCGGCCATGGCCAGGGTCACGCCCCAGCGCTGGCCGGGCGCCGCGTCGATGTCCATGATGTCGTCGACGAGGCGGTCCGCGTCGGACCAGCGGCCGAGGCGTACGAGCGCGGCGAGGGTGTTCCCGGCGGCGCACATGCACGTCGTACGCCCGTAGCCGAGACGGCGGCAGACCTGTACGCCCTCCATGCCGATCTCGGCGGCCTGGGTCCAGCGCCCGGCCCACAGCAGCGCGTCGGAGTAGTTCACGTAGGTACGGCCTAGCTCCCACGTGTCGTCGCGTTCCTTGGCGATCCGCAGGGCCTTGTCGAGCTCGGCGAGCCCGGCCTCGGCGCGGCCGAGCATGGGCAGGCTGACGCCCATCGTGTTGCGCGCGTGGCCCTCGATGTCGCGCGAGCCGACCTTGGAGGCGACGGCGATCGCCTCCGAGCAGTACGCGACGGCGTCGCGGTACCGGCACTGGAGCATGAACGCGTGCCCCTGCAGGGCGCGTACCTGGGCGCGCTCACGTGTCGACGCCTCGGCGGGCAGCAGCGCGACCGCGTCGTCGTAGGAGGCCAACGAGGCGGCGAGGTCGCCCGCGACCCAGCGGATCCGGCCGAGCAGGGTCATCAGGGCGGCGGCGCGCAGCGGCCAGGCGTCCGGGTCGGTCTCGGCCATCGCGGCCTCGGCCAGCTCGGCGGCCCGGTCGGTCTCTCCGTCGGCCATCGCGGCCTCGGCGGCGTGCGTCAGCAGCTCGGCGTGGTCGGTGCCGCAGCGTTCCTCGGCGTCGGGCACGTCCGGCCAGATCCGCAGCGCGCGGTCGTAGTGGGCGAGCGCGATGGCCCAGGCGTTCGTGGCCTGCGCGGCCACCGCGGCCGCGACGAAGCCGCCGAGGGCACGCGCCCGGTCGCCCGCGGCGTACCAGTGACGCGCCGCTTCGGCCGGGGAGCCGTTGCCCTCCAAGGCCGCGGCGACGGCGGCGTGCAGGCGGCCTCGCTCTCCGGGCAGCAGGTCGGCGTGCAGGGCCTCGCGCAGCAGCGCGTGGCGTACGTCGTACCCGTCGCCGCTGACGACGAGCAGCCGGTGCGCGACCGCCTCGCGCAGCGCGGTGTCGAACCGCGTCGCGGGCAGGCCGGTGACGGTGGCGATGAGGTCCTCGTCGCTGACGCGGCCGATCGCGGCGACGGCGCGGAGCACCTGGCGGGTCTCGGGGGCGAGGCGTTCGACGCGGGTGAGCAGCACGTCGCGCAGGCTCGCGGTGATCTCGTGGTTCGTGGGCCCGGCGGCGACGAGCTCCTCGACGAAGAAGGGGTTGCCCTCGGAACGGTCGAACAGCGACCGCGTCTGACGTGTCGCGGGCACCGTGCCGAGGATGCCGGTGACCTGCGCGGCGACCTCGGTGTAGGTCAGGCCGGTCAGGTCGATGCGCTCCGCGCGCCCGGATCGCACCAGCTCCAGCGCGGCGCTGTGCAGCGGATGGTCGCGCGGCACCTCGTCGCTGCGGTACGTCGCGATGATCAGCAGGCCGGCCTGGCGGAGGTTGCCGCCGAGCATCGCGAGCAGGTCGGCGGAGGCCGGGTCGATCCAGTGCAGGTCCTCCAGGACCATCACCGCGGGCCGGAGGGCGGCCATCCGCTGGAACAGCCCTAATGCCAGCTCGTACAGCCTGCTGCGTTCCGCCCCGTCACGCCGCGTCGGCGGGCGCCCGCACAGCTCGGGCAGCAGGGCGCCCAGCTCGCGCGGTGCCTCTCCGAGGACGTGCGCCAGCTCGTCGCCGGTCAGCTCGTCGGCCAGGGGCCGGAGCGCCGCGACGAACGGGGCGTACGGGGCCGCGCCCTCCGCCAGGTCGAGGCAGCCGCCGGTGAAGACGAGGGCGTCGCGCTGCTTGGCGCGCCGCGCGAACGTCTCGACCAGGCGTGACTTCCCGATGCCGGCGTCGCCGGCGACGAAGAGCAGCGCGGAATTGCCGGACTGCGCGCGTTCGAGAGCGATGTCGAGGCGCTCGAGTTCCGCACTCCGGCCGATCAGGGTAGGGCACGATACTCGTCGGGCCACATGAGGATTATGGAGCACGTACGTTGCGCAGGGAGGCGAAAAGTAAGTAAATATGCGGATGCCACGGCATACACGTGTCGTGATCATTCAAATATTCACCACGTACGGGGAGGTGTCACGGTGGGTGCAGTGCAGGTCCATCCGCAGAACGGTGTCGCCTTCACGAATGTCTGCGAGAAGCAGGTCCGCCCGCTCTACGTCGCCGCCGTCGGCGCCCTGGAACCCGGATTCGGCACGCGCCTGCTGCACGTGGGCTGCGGCACCGGGAGCGCCCTGCAGATCGCGGCCGCGAGCGGCGCGGAGGTCGCCGGCCTCGACGCGTCACCCGAACTCCTGGCCGTCGCACGCGAACGCCTCCCCGACGCCGACCTGCGCGTCGCCGACGCCGCCGAGCTCCCGTACGACCGCGGCTGCTTCGACCAGGTCATGGCCTTCGACGCGATCCAGTACATCGAGCCGCCGGCCGTCGCCATCGCCGAGCTCGCCCGCGTCACCCGCCCCGGCGGCGCCGTCGCCATCGGCCTGTGGCACAACTGGTCCGGCCGCGAGGCCAGCGCCTTCCTCAGCGCCGTACGCGGCCTGGTCCCCGCCGGGCCCGCGGAGTCACAGCCCGTACGCGACCTCTACCGCCTGCGCGAGGTCATGGTCGAGGCCGGGCTGGACGTGTACGCCTTCGCCGAGGTGACCCGGAGGTACGACTTCGCCTCCCTCGACGACGCGTGGCGGTCGATGACGTCGTCGCCGTATGTGGCCAAAGCCATCGAGATCGTCGGGCACTCCGCCGCCCACGACATCTTCGTCGAGAACTTCGCCCACCAGCAGCGTTCCGACGGAACCATCCAGCAGGACAACCTGTTCCAGTACGCCGTGGGCCGCGCGACCATCTGACACCCGCCCCGCACTCTGTCGTACGGCACTACCGGGCCGCCGCTAAGGTTGACGTTTTGCGATGGATGGGCGATCCCGGGAGGACACAGGCATGCCCGACGGCGACCCGCTCCTGCCGGAGGATCCGGCCGAACTCGGAGGCTACCGCCTCGCGGGACGGCTCGGCGAAGGCGGCCAGGGCGTCGTCTACCTGGGCCGCGACGCCGCAGGCACCCAGGTCGCGATCAAGTTACTGCACGCACGGCTGGCGGCCGAACCCGGCGCGCGCGACCGGTTCATCCGTGAGCTGTCCGCCGCCAAGAAGGTCGCACGCTTCTGCACGGCACAGGTCCTCGACGCCGACCTGGCGGGCGACCACCCGTACATCGTCAGCGAGTACGTCGACGGCCTCTCGCTGCGCTCCCACATCGTCGCCGACGGCCCGCGTACGGGCGGCACCCTGGAACGCCTCGCCATCGGCACGCTCACCGCGCTGGCGGCCATCCACCGCGCGGGCATCGTCCACCGCGACTTCACCCCGCACAACGTCCTGCTCGGCCCGGACGGCCCGCGCGTCATCGACTTCGGCATCGCCCGCGCCCTGAACGTCGCCTGTGAGGAAGAGACCCACAGCGTCGGCACACCCGCGTACATGGCACCGGAACAGGTGACGGCCGGCCGCATCGGTCCCCCGGCCGACATGTTCGCCTGGGGCGCGACGATCCTGTTCGCGGCGACGGCCCGCCCGCCGTTCGGCAACGAGTCGGTCCCGGCGGTGATGGAACGCGTCCTCCACACCGACCCGGACGTGACCGCCCTGCCGGAGCCGCTACGGTCGGTAGTGTCATCGTGCCTGGCCAAGGACCCGTCGGCCCGCCCGACAGCCCAGGAAGCCCAAGCGGCCCTGCTGGGCCACGACGCGTCGGTCCCGCTGATGCCGCCCCCGGCATTCGGCTCCACCCCGGACCCCACGCCTCCGCTGACCATCCCCCAGCCCGCGACGAACGCAGCCACCGCTCCCCCCGTACCGGACGACGCAACGCGTGCCGACCTGCCCCGTACGTCAGGTAGCGCCCCCTCTGAGCCGCCGAGTGACGCCACTCGTACCGAGATGCCCGGGGGCGCCGGTGTGGTGGAGCGGTCTGACCCGGGTGGTGTCGGGGAGCGGCCGGAGGTTCCGGCGTTCGGGGCCGCCGGGTTCGGGATTCATGGTCTTGCCGTTCCGGGGGCGGCCCTGCCGCCGCTCGGCGAGCCGGGGCCGCCTTCTCCCACTTCCACCGGCGCGGCGCCCGCGGAGAATCCCACCGTTCATCTGGCTCTGCCGGGTTTCCAGGCGGTCTCCGCCACGCAGGAGACGCCGCTTCCGGACGCTCTCCCGGTGCCGGTGCCTCCGCGCGAAGGCGGTACCGGAGGTCACACTCAGGCCGGGGAGGTCAGCGGGGAGAACCGGTCCCTGCTCAGTCCGGCGGTCTCCCAGGCCGGGCCTGTCATCGGCGGGCGGCGGCCTCGGCCCTGGATGGTCCTGGCCGGGGTCGGGGTCGTGGTGGCCGGGTTCGCGATCGCGGTGCCGCTCTGGCCCGGCGGCGGGGACACCGTCACTACGCCCAAGACGCGGCCGGCGAGTGCTTCGGAGGCGCCGCCGGCGCCCAGTCCGTCCGTGCCCGTGCGGCGGCAGGCCAGTGGGGCGATTCAGGCGTCTCCGGCCAAGCCCAAACCGCCGCACGGCTGCAAGGAGTACACCCGGTCGTACACGGTCGCGAAGGCCGGCACCGTACGGTTCAAGGCGCTGGTCTGCCGTGGTGGGTTCACCGGTACGGCGATCGTGGCCGACTCGGCGCCCAAGGACGCGTACGTGCCCTGTGTTCAGCTGCGCGGCCATCTCAAGGGGCCCGGCGGGGTCTTCATGAGCACGGCGGTCATGGCGCCCAAGACCGCGCAGGGTTTCAAGAACGGGCCGAAGTTCCGGTACGGCTCGAAGACCAAGAAGATCGAGGACTTCGTCGCCGTGAACGTCGGACGCTGCAAGGGTGCGACCCCCGCCTGGCAGTCCAAGGACCAGCTCGCCACCGGCTGACGCTGGAACTCCGGGACGGGCGCTCCTGGGCGCGCCCGCCCCGGAGGTGATCACCGGCCGCCGCCCCGATACGCGGCGGCCGGTGAGGTTCTCAGGTGAGCCAGACGGATGTGTCCGGTGGCAGGTACGGGCCGTCCAGCGGGCCGCTGGCCAGCTGGAGAGTTCCCTCCGGCAGCCGGACGGGCGTGGAGCCGAGATTCACGACGCACGTCAGGCCGGAGTCACGGCGGAAGGCCACGACGTCGTCGCCCAGCGGGATCCACGTCAGCGTTCCGTCTCCCAGCAGGTCCGCGCGCAGGTGAAGCGCCGACCGGTACAGCGCCAGCATCGACGACGGGTCGTTCTCCTGGCGTTCCACCGTCAGCGAGCCCCACGACGGCGGCTGGGGCAGCCAGGGCTCGCCGCTCGCGCCGTACCCGAACGGCGGGGCGTCGCCCGACCACGGGATGGGTACGCGGCAGCCGTCGCGGCCACGGTCGGTGTTGCCCGACCTCGCCCAGATCGGGTCCTGGAGGAGGCTGTCCGGGATGTCCTCGACCTCCGGCAGGCCCAGCTCCTCGCCCTGGTACACGTACACGCCGCCCGGCAGCGCCATCGCCAGGAGCGCCGCGGCCCGCGCCCGCTTCATGCCGAGGGTGAGGTCGGACGGCATGCCGTGCTTGCGGTCCTCGTGGGCGAACGAGGTGTCCGCGCGGCCGTACCTCGTGACCGGCCGGGTGACGTCGTGGTTGGACAGCACCCAGGTGGGCGGCGCGCCGATCGGCACGTGGGTGGCGAGCGTCAGGTCGATCACGGCGCGGAGCGCGGCCGGCTCCCACGGGCAGGACAGGAAGTCGAAGTTGAACGCCGTGTGCAGCTCGTCCGGGCGCAGGTAGCGGGCGAACCGCTCCTGGTCCGGCAGCCACACCTCGCCGATCAGCACCCGGCTGGAGTAGTCGTCGGCGACGCGGCGCCACTCGCGGTAGATGTCGTGGACGCCGTCGCGGTCGTTGTACGGGTCCTCGCCGTCCGGCTCGGCGTCCGGGTCCTTGATCAGTACGGCGGCGGAGTCGATGCGGATGCCGTCCACGCCCCGGTCGAACCAGAACCGCAGGACGTCGAGGAACTCCTCGCGTACGTCGGCGCTGTTCCAGTTGAAGTCCGGCTGTTCGGGCGCGAACAGGTGGAGGTACCACTCGCCGTCGGGCACCTGGGTCCACGCCGGGCCGCCGAAGATCGACTGCCAGTCGTTGGGCGGCCCGTCGCCGACGCCGGGCCGGAACCAGAACCGGTCGCGCATCGGCGCGCCCGGCCCCGCCTCGACCGCCTCGCGGAACCACGCGTGCTTGTCCGAGCAGTGGTTCGGCACGACATCAATGATGATCTTGATGTCGAGCTCGTGGGCCTCCTGGATCAGCTTCTCCGCCTCGGCGAGCGTGCCGAAGATGGGTTCGATGCTCCGGTAGTCCGCGACGTCGTAGCCGCCGTCCGACATCGGCGAGGGGTACCAGGGGTTGAGCCAGATGGCGTTGATCCCGAGATCCGCGAGGTACGTCAGGCGGTTGCGCAGTCCGGCCAGGTCACCGAGGCCGTCTCCGTTGCCGTCGGCGAAGCTACGCAGGTAGACCTGGTAGATCGCGGCTCCCCGCCACCACGTTTCACGCATGCTGGTCTCTCTCCTTCGAGGCGATTGTTCGAGTTTCGGCCGGGTCGGCCGTTCCGGTGGCGATCGAGGGACGCACTCGACTCGGTGTGCGCGGTTCAACCTTTGAGGCTGCCCGCGGTGAGACCGGACATGATGTTGCGTTGGAAGATGAAGAAGATCACGATCGCCGGAACACTCGCGATCACCAGTGAGGCGATCAGGACGTTCTGCGGCATCTGCTGGGACAGCTGAGTGATGGCGACGCTGACCGGCATTCGATTCGTATCAGGCATGACCAGCAAAGGCCAGACGAAGTCCTTCCAGACGTTCACCACCGCGAAGATCGAGACCACGCCGAGGATGGGCCGGGAGATCGGCAGGACGATCGACCGCAGGATCCGTACGGGCGAGGCGCCGTCGATGGCCGCGGCCTCCAGGAGCTCGCCCGGTATGGAGTCGAAGAAGCGCTTCAGAAGGAAGATGTTGAACCCGTTGGCGGCGGCCGGCAGCCAGATCGCCCACGGGGTGTTCAACAGGTTGAGGTGCAGGATCGGCAGGTCGCGTACGGTCAGGTAGGCGGGCAGCAGCAGCACCGTCGGCGGGATCATCAGCGTGAGCAGCATCCCGGCGAGGACGACCTTGCCGAACAGCGGCCGCAGCTTCGACAGCGCGAAGGCCGCCGACACGTCGACGGCGAGCTGGAGGAGCCAGGCGCCGAACGCGTACACCAGGGTGTTCAGCATGTAGCGGCCGAGATCCATCTCGTTCCACGCCTTGCCGTACACCTCCGGGTGCGGGTGGGCGGGGAAGAGCGTCGGCGGCAGCCGTACGAGCTCGTCCGAGGACTTCATCGCGCCGGTGACCATCCAGTACAGCGGGAAGATGAACACCACCGTGAACAGCAGGACCGTGAAGCTCAGCACGGACCAGTACACGAACCGGCCGCGCCGGGTCCGCAGCGAGTGCGGCGAGATCAGGGTGCGCTGCCCCGGCCGTGCCAGCCGCGACACCCGTGGGGGCCGTACGGCGGGAGGGGCCGGCACCGTACGCGCGGGGTGCTCCAGGACGTTCGACATCGGGACTCCTAACCTCCGATCCGCAGACGCCGGCCGTCCTGGTCGTCACGTGAGACCCGCAGGTAGACGGCGGAGAAGACGATCAGAACGAGCATCAGCATGAAGCCGAGTGCTCCGCCGCTCCCGTAGTTGTTGAAGTTGAAGGCGTACTGGTACATCAGGTAGACGACGCTCACCGTGGAGTTCTCCGGGCCGCCGCCGGTGAGCAGGTACGGCTCGATGAAGACCTGCATGGTGGCGATGATCTGCAGCAGGAGCATGACCAGGAGGATCAGCTTCGTCTGCGGGATCGTGATGTGCCGGATCCGCCGGAAGAGCCCGGCGCCGTCCAGCTCCGCCGCCTCGTACAGCTCCGGCGGCACGGTCTGCAGCGCGGCCAGGTAGATCAGCGTGCCGCTGCCCATGTTCGTCCAGGTCGAGACGATCACCAGCGAGATCAGCGCCGTACTGCTGGAGTCGAGCCAGCTCAGCGTCGGCAGGTGCACGAACCTCAGGACCTCGTTGAACAGGCCAGGACCCGGGTTGTAGAACCATTTGAAGAGCAGCACCGACACGGCCGGCGGCAGCATCACCGGCAGGTACACGATGAACCTCAGGTAGCCGCGCGCGTGCCGCAGCTCGTTGAGGACGAGCGCGGTCGCGAACGGCACCGCGTAACCGCAGACCAGCGCCAGCAGCGTGAAGATCGCGGTGTTCTTCCACGCGGCGGAGAAGGCCGGGTCGGCCCAGACGCGGTGGAAGTTCTTCAGGCCCACCCACTTGGTGTCGCCGACGAAGTTGGTCTTCTCGAAGCTGAGGATGACCTCGCGCACGATCGGATACCAGGAGAACAGGGCGAAGCACACCAACGCGGCGCACAGGAACCCGTACGCCGTGAGATTGCGTTTTACGTCGCGTCCGCGGCGGGAGGCAGGCCGCCACCGCGTCCGTCCCGAAAGCGAGATGTCCATTGTCTCCGTCTCCGGTCGTCTCATGGCCGTACTCCGGGGACCGGCCGCGCGGCCGGTCCCCGGAGGCGGGTCACTCGGCGTTGGCGAGAATTCCGTCGGCCTTGGTCTGGGCCTGGGAGAGCAGCTTGTCGATGTCGGCGTTGCGGTTCGTGAGCACCGCGGACACCACGTTGTCGAGCACCGCGTAGAGCTGCTGGGCCTGCGGGGGCTCGAGGCGGTACTTCAGCTTCGGGTCACCCTGGGCGAAGGCCTTGTAGTTGTCGACCGGCATGTTGGAGCTCTGGGTCCTGATCTGAAGCTCCTCGGCCGCGGGCGCCCCGGTGAAGATGTTGGGCTGCGGCAGGCCGACCGGCTGCTTGTCGGTCTTCTTCTGCGCCCAGTCGAACTGGCCCTTGCCCGGCGTGAGATTCTCGAACTCCAGCCAGAGGATGCCCGCCTTGATCTGGTCGGGCGTCGACTTGGGGTTGAACATGTACCCGTCGCCGCCGATCAGCGTGCCCTGCGCACCCGGCATCGGAGCCAGCCCGTAGTCGGCATAGTTGCCCTGGAACTGGTCCTTGATGGTCGGGATGTTGTCCGGCGCGGAGAGGTACATGCCGAGCTTGCCCGCGGCCATCATCGGCTGGACGTCGGAGATCTGCAGGAGCTGCTTGGCGCCCATGCTGTTGTCCGTCCAGCGCATCTGCTGGAGGTTCTGCAGCACGGCCTTGCCCTGCGGGCTGTTGAACGCCGACTTCTTGCCGTCGGGCGTCACCATGTCACCGCCCTGGGAGTACAACTCGGTGGTGAAGTGCCACCCGCCCTGGTTGCCGGCGCTGTAGTCGGCGTACCCGACGACGCCGTTACCGAGCGCCGAGATCTTCTTCGCGTCGGCCCTGACCTCGTCCCAGGTCGTCGGAGGCTGGTCGGGGTTCAGCCCGGCCTGCGCGAACAGCTTGCGGCTGTAGAGAATGCCCATGGAGTAGTTCGTCTTCGGCAGGCCGTACAGCTTGCCGCCGCCCTTGAAGACGTTGAGGAGCTGCGGCTGCAGGCTGCCGTAGTTCTTCACGCCGGACACATACTTGGTGATGTCGGCGGCCTGGCCCTGCTCGATGATGTTCTTCGCGTCCGTGAGGTAGACGTAGTAGACGTTCTCCATCTGCCCGCCGGCGAGCTTGGCGGTGAAGGTCTTCGGGTCCTCGCAGGGGAACGCGTCCTTGCTCACGATCGTGATGTTCGGATGCAGCTGCTGGAACGCCGTCACGTCGTTGTTCCACTCGGTCCGCAGCGCCTTGGACGTCTTCGGCGGCTGGCATCCGACCGTGATCGACACCTTGGTGTTGGGGTCGAGGGGCGTGACCGCCGCGGCGTCGCTCTTCTTGCCGCCTTTACTGCTACTGGTGCCGCAGGCCGCGACGTTGCTCAGGGCGGTGACTCCGACGAGCAGGACCGCGATATGACGGACTTTCATCATGGACTTCCCTCCTGGAGTGGCACCGCTAAGCCGTGCACCCGGTTGACCTGGAAGATACAGAGACCTGCATCACACAGCAATAGTTGGCCATAAAACTGCAAAAAGTAGACAGTCCTCCGAGAGAAGGTCACTGTTCGGAAGGGTGGGGCGGGCGGGAAGCGTGCTGCCTGCGGATACGGGTGGTGCGAGGTGGTGGGTCATGCCGTGGCGGTCGTCGCCGGGACGGTCGAACAATGATCGTCGTGACGGGATTGTGATCCTGGTGTCGGGAAGATGCGCCGGGAGATCGGGTTCTTGCACGTACGGGGCGCGGGTGTCGTGTGAGGGATCGCCCGACGCGACAGCGGGGGCCCGGACAGGGGCGGGCGTACGGGGCGTGCGGCATGGGCACGAGGCGCCCGAGGGCATGGCGCGCGGATGTGAGGCGGACCGGAGAGCCGGCACGCCTACGGTGGTGGGTTCGGTGGCCGCCGCCGGCGGCAAGATGGTGGCGAGGTGGCGGCGCAGTGGCCGCACCGCGTACGAGTCACTGCGACGCCCTCGCCGAGACCCCTCGGAGAGCGGTGTCAGCCGTCCGCGACGCTGCCGACGCGAACGACCGCGATACGGACGCGCGTCCGCGCCGCGATTCGGCCGCACGTCCCCACGGCGATACGGACGCACGTCCTCACCGCGATACGAACGACGCCGCGGACGGCCGTCCCGATCATTACGGGGACGACCTCCCGGGCCATCCCGTGATTCTCCATCTCGGGTACGACGCGGCATGCGATCCGATCACCGCACGGACCAGCACGCCACGACAGGCGACCGGCCCGATACGGCTTGAACCACCCCGCCGCCCCGGTCAGGATCGCCCTAGCACCGACGGGCGGCGGCGTGCCGGATCGGGACGCCGGTGAGCGCGAGCGCGTCCCCGGTCACCGCGAGCGAGCCCGCCGATTCGGCGCACGAACGGCGCCATCACAAGGACCGTCGTGGTGCGGACCTTAAGGCCTCAGGCGGGGACCAGGCGGGCGGGGGCGGTGGAGCCTCGGACTACCAGTTCTGGCTCGTACAGGAGTTCTTCCGCGGTGAACGGGGTGCGGTCTATCTGGTTCACCAGCATTGTCACGGCGGCTCGGCCCATGGACTCGATGGGCTGGCGGACCGTTGTCAGCGGCGGGTGGGTGCAGTTTATGAACGCCGAGTCGTCGAAGCCGACCACCGACACGTCGCCCGGGACGGACAGGCCCGCGCGGCGTACGGCCCGGATCGCGCCCAGAGCCTGGGGGTCGCTCGCGCAGATGATGCCCGTCGTACCCCGTGCGATGAGGCGGGCCGCCACCGCCTGGCCGCCCTCCAAGGAGAACAGGGCGTGTTCGACCGACTTCGGGGGGAGTTCCAGGCCGGCCTTGTCGGCGGCGGCGGTGAAGGCGGCGAGTTTGCGGCGGGACGGCATGTGGTCCTCTGGGCCGAGGATCAGGCCGATGCGTTCGTGGCCCAGCGAGAGCAGGTGGCCGAAGGCCTGGTCGACCGCCACGGCGTCGTCCGTGGACACGCGCGGGAAGTCGATGTCGTCGACCGCGGCGTTGACGAGGACGACCGGCAGGCCGAGTTCCAGCAGGCGGTAGTAGTGCTCGTGCGGGGAGTTGGCCTCGGCGTAGTGGCCGCCGGCGAAGACGACGCCGGAGACCTGCTGGTCGATGAGCATCGCGATGTAGTCGGCCTCGGAGAGGCCGCCGGCGGTGCGGGTGCACAGGACGGGGGTGAAGCCCTGCTGGGCGAGCGCTCCCCCGATGACCTCGGCCAGCGCGGGGAAGATCGGGTTGCCGAGCTCGGGCAGGACGAGGCCGACGAGGCGGGCGCGTTCGCCGCGGAGCTGGGTCGGGCGTTCGTAGCCGAGGACGTCCAGCGCGGTCAGTACGGCCGCGCGCGTGGCGTCTGAGACGCCCGGTTTGCCGTTCAGGACCCGGCTGACGGTCGCTTCGCTGACTCCGACCTTCTTCGCGACCTCCGCGAGCCTTCGCGTCTTGGTCGCTTCCCCCGTTTGACGTGTCACATCGCAAGCATACGGCCGTCGTACGTAATTCGCTTACGCCGCAATGCGCCGTTAACGCAAGCCTCAACAACGGTGCTTGCGTTCGAGGCGTCCGGAGGAGGATGCGTCCAATCCTCCTCCGGACGCGCTCGGCTCCGGGTTACGAGGCGTACACCTCGAACTCGGACACCTGACCGGCCGGCCAGCCGGTGTTGCCCGTGACGTTCAGGCGCAGGTAGCGCTCGTTCGCCGCCGGGAAGGTGATGGTGACGGTGTTCCCGCTCGCCGGGTCGAACGTGTAGGCGTGCGAGGCCTTCAGCGTGGTGTAGTCCGTCCCGTTGGCCGAACCCTCCACCGACAGCGTCTGGTCGCGCGTGGCCCAGGCGGTCGCGGGCGGCAGCTTGAGCACGACCTTGCCCACGCTGGTCGCCGCGCACAGGTCCACGGTCAGCTTCTGCGGGAAGGCGTTGTTGTCGCTCTCCCAGTAGCTGTTCGCGTCACCGTCGACGGCGCGGGACTCCACGTAGTCCTGCGTGTGGCTGGTCGCCGTGACCGTCTTACCCTTGGCCATGTCGCCCGTGCCGGGCGAGCACGCGGGAGGCGTGGTGTCCGTCGGCGTGGGGGTGGGGGTACCACCGCCGCCGTCGCCCGGGTAGATGTAGTTCGGCGCCGGCCACTGGCCGGTGCAGACGGTCGAGTCCAGCGACCAGCCGGAGTTGCCGGACCCGTACGTCGGCGCGAACCCGGTGCCGACACAGTTGTGGATGTCGACGCCCGCGCCGATGTAGGACGCCTTGACGTTCGTGAAGTTCGCCGTCGCGTTCGACTGCGCCTGGATCATGTACGTCCCGGTGCCGGCGACGTTCACGTTGTCGAAGTTGACGGTCTTCGTGCCGCCCTCGATGAACTGGATCGCCTCGTACGAGCTGTCGATGATGTCGCTGTCGGAGACGTTGATCGTCGCGTTCACCGGCTCGTTCAGGCCGTCGAACCAGATCGCGCCGACGCCGAACTGCCAGTTGTAGTCGGAGTTGCCGGCGCGCAGCAGGGCGTTGTTCTTGACGGTGATGGTGCCCGAGACCGCGGTGCCGCTGCCGGAGTTGACGCCCGGGTAGCGGTTCGCGACGTGGATGCCGCCGCCGTTCGTGACGGTGTCGGAGACCACGTTGTCGGAGATCGTGAAGTCCTTGCCGCCGTACGTGACGATGTTGTTCGCCAGGACCGGCGCGATCACCGTGTTGTGGGTGAACGAGTCGTTCACGTTGGCCTTGTTCTCGGGCCAGCTCGCGAGGCCGTCGTCGCCGACGTTCCGTACGAAGGTGTTGGTCACCGTCGAGTTCGTGACGCCGATGTGGAAGTTCACGCCGTCGGCGGTGGTGTCGGTGATGTGGCTGTTCTTGATCGTGAAGTTGTCCATCGGGCCGTCCATCCAGGCGCCGACCTTCACGTGCTGGATCCACAGGTCGTCGACCGTGGAGTCGCTCATCGCGCCGCCAAGGCCGTTGACCTGGTCGGCGTCGACCCGCTCGGTGATCTGACCGATGATGGCGAAGTCCTTGAGGTTGACGTGCGTGCTGGGGCCGCCGTCGGAGATGTACTTGCCGTAGATGCCGGCGGCCTTGTCGCGGCTGTTCGGGTCGCGGCCGGTGAGCACGCTGTACCAGGGGCCGGCGCCGACGAGCGTCACGTTGTCCACGATCACGTGGCTGAACAGCGTGTACGTGCCCTCGGGGATGTAGACGGTCTTGCCCTGCGCCTTGCCGGCGTCGACCGCGGCCTGGAAGGCGGCGGTGGAGTCGGTCGCGCTGTTCTTGGCGGCGCCGAAGTCGTCGACCGAGAGCGAGCCGGCGGGCTGCGCGATCGGCGCGGCGACCTGCTCGAAGTCCGCGAGGTCGACGGTCACCGGGACCGAGCCGGAGGCCTGGATTCGCACCTTCGCGCCCTGGGCGAGCGTCGAGCCGAACATGGTGCGGGTCTCGTCGTAGAAGTGGTGCGGGCTGCCGGCGCCCGGGTCGTTGCTGAACGGGTAGCCGCCGTAGTACCAGCTGTACTTCGAGGTGAAGGTCAGGTCTTTCAGCTTGGAGCCGTTGACCAGCACGCCGACGGAGGTGTCCTGGCCGGTGCCCGCGGAGCTGTCGGGGATGCTGTATCGCACCGACATCGCGTTGGCGGCCTTCGGGAGGGTGAACTCCACGTACTGGCCGGAGTTCAGCGTGACCGCCTTGCGGCCCGACGCCTCCGACGGCAGGTGGGTGTAGAGGCGGTCGGAGCCGATGACCGCGCCGTTGGTGGCCGCGTCCTCCGCCTCGATCTCGGTGAACGGAACGGTGGCGCCGCGCCCGGGGAAGGACCACGGCGTGTCGGACGCCGTCGCGGCGGAGGCGCCCGACGACGACCACACGGGAAGCGCGAGCACGCTCGCGACGAGCAGCAGGGCGGCGGTCACCGCGAGGGCCATGGAGGTGGCCGGATTCCTGCGTCGGGTGGGGGGATGACCTGACGTCACCATCTCTTGGAACCCTTCTTGGCGAAGAGCCGGAGCCATCGCGTGCTCAGGGACGCGCTGACAACGAACCCCGGCGGGGGGTGGGGGTTTGAAACTCTGCACACAGTAAGACGGAGAGCGTCTGCGTGCAATAAGTAGACTTAAACTTGCAAAAATCTCTCATAGGCCTGCTGGTTGCGCGCGTGCCGCGTTTTCGGACATCCGGCCTGCGTGGGTTGTCATTGGGCGTCCACTCGATGTTGTCCTGTAAGTCAGCGTCACTTTCCGTGACCAACAAGTCGGACATCTGAACTGAGAACGTGACACTCACACGCCGGAACCTGCTGATCGGTGCCGCCGGGCTGGCGGTGGCACCTCGCCCCCGCCGCGGCGACCCGTTCGCGCTGGGCGTCGCCTCAGGCGACCCGACTCCTGACGGCATCGTCCTCTGGACGCGTCTCGCCCCCAACCCCCTCGCCGCCGACGGACACGGCGGCATGTCCTCCCGTGACGTCGACGTCGAGTGGCAACTCGCCGAGGACGAGCGGTTCACCCGCGTCGTACAGAGCGGGTCGGCCACCGCACGGCACTCGTGGGCGCACAGCGTTCACGTCGAACCGGCCGGGCTCCAGCCGGGCCGCGAGTACTTCTACCGGTTCCGCACCGGCGGTCACGTCTCCCCCGTCGGCCGTACGCGCACGGCTCCCGCACCGGGCACGACGGGCGCCCTGGCGTTCGCCGCGGTGTCGTGCTCCAACTACGAGCAGGGCTTCTTCACCGCCTACCGCCACGCGGCCGCACAACACCCTGACCTGGTCGTCCACCTGGGCGACTACATCTACGAGTACGGGCCGGGCGTCTACCCCGCGGCGGACGGCAGGATCGTGCGGCGCCACACCGAGGGCCGCTGCCAGACGCTCACCGACTACCGCCGCCGGCACTCGCAGTACAAGTCCGACCCGGACCTGCGCGCCCTGCACGCCCTGGCGCCGTGGATCGCGGTCAACGACGACCACGAGGTCGAGAACAACTGGGCGGGCTCCCACCCCGGAACGTCCGGCAAGCCGGACTTCGCCCAGCGGAAGGCCGCCGGGTACCGGGCGTACTACGAGAACATGCCGCTGCGCCGCACGTCGATGCCGCGCGGGACCCGCATCCAGCTGTACCGCCGGCTGAACTGGGGGTCGCTGGCGACGTTCCACGTCCTCGACACCCGCCAGTTCCGCGACGACCAGCCGTGCGGCGACGGCGTACGCCTCGACTGCGACGAACGCCTCGCGTCCGGGCGCGTACTGGCGGGCGCGACGCAGCGGAAGTGGCTGGCGTCGGGCCTGCGCGCGTCACGTACGCGCTGGAACATGCTCGCCCAGCAGATCTTCATGGCCCAGCACGACTACCACCTCGGCCCGGGCCGGGAGATGCTCGTCGACACGTGGGACGGGTACGCGGCCGAACGCGACCGCGTCCTCGGCGACATCGTCGCCTCCGGAGCCCAGAACCCGGTGGTGCTGACCGGCGACATCCACACTCACTACGCGAGCGACCTGCGGACGAACTTCGACGACCCGTCGTCGCGCCGCGTGGGCGTCGAGCTCGTCACGACGTCGGTGACCAGCGACGGAGACGGGTACGACGACCCGGCCGGCCGCGCGGTCGAGATGGCGGAGAACCCGCACATCGCGTACGTGGACCAGCGGCGCGGCTTCGTGATGTGCCGCGTCGACGGCACGCAGTTGAAGGCCGACTTCCACACGATCCCGTACGTGTCCAAGCGGAACGCGGCCGACTCGGTGTCCGCCACGTTCACCGTCCAGAACGGAAGCCACCGCCTGTCCGCGTCCGCCACACCGTCGGGAGCCAGGCTGGCCGCCGCCAAGGCGCCCTGACCCGTATCGCCGGAAGGCCCGGTACTCCGCTCGATGAGAGCGGGGCACCGGGCCGTTGTGGTTCGGAGCGGGCTCGGGTTCAGGCGAGGGCGTAGCCGAGGAGTTCGCCGCGGGTTCCGGCCTGGACGGCGGTGTGGCCCTTGCCGTGGACGCGGGTCACCGATCCGCCGAAGGCGCCCGCCCCCGGGGCGCCGATCAGCAGGTCGTCGCCGCGCATCGTCATCGCCCAGCCGAACTGCGCCGTACGGCCCGCAGGCGAGGAGATCACCGGCCCCGCCGAGAGGGAGCGGCCGTGGAGGAGGCGTACCTTGCCCACTCCCGGTGCTCCCACTGCCAGCGAGGTGCCGTGGGCGAACAGAGCGGCGCCGTAGCGGGCGTGGTGGCCGCCCTTCGGCAGGAACTGGGTGCTCGTACGGCCCGAGGCGAACAGGACTTCGACCGCGCCGTCCGACAGGTTCTCGGCCATCGCGCCGTGGTCCTCGCCGGGGATGCCGATGGCCAGGTCGGAGCGGCCGTCGTGGTCGAGGTCCGCGGCGGCGAGGGCGTCGCCGAACTCGTCGTACTTCTCCGCCACTCCCGGTACGCCGGAGCTGTCCTCGGTGAGGCGCCGCGAGTGGTGGGCGGAGACGTCCAGGATGCTCACGGCGCCCGACGAGAACAGGCCGTCGCCGGGCGCGCCGACCGCGATCTCCGTACGGCCGTGGCCGTCGAAGGTGCCGAGGGCGAGCGCTCCGCCGAAGCCGTCCGTCTCGCTCGTGCGCTGGCCCACCCACGACGTGTGCTGGGTGACCAGGTGTTCCGTACGCAGGCCCCGGGTGAAGACGCCCACGCCGCCGCCTCCGGACAGGCCCGGGGCGCCGGCGACGAGGTCGGCGCGGCCGTCGTGGTCCAGGTCGCCCGCGGCGAGGGCGGCGCCGAAGCGGTCCGTGCCCGCCTTGCGGTGCAGCGTCCGTACGCTCAGCACCGAGGCGAGCCGCAGGCCCCGCGGCGACCCGTCGTACACGTACACCGCGCCCGTGCCGTCGGCGCCGGGACGCGGTATGCCCTGGTCCGGGGCGGCGACGGCGAGGTCGGCGCAGTGGTCGTCGTTGAAGTCACCGGTCGCGAGTGTCGCGCCGAAACCGGCGTTGAGCTGGGGGGCCGGCATCGACAGCCAGGTCACGTGGCCGCCGTAGCCGACGGCGACCGTGCCGGCACGGGGACGGCCGGCGACGGAGGCGTACGGGGCGCCGACCGCGAGGTCGCTCACCCCGTCCCCGTTGAAGTCGGAGGCCGCGTGACCGTGGCACGGGCCAGGAGTGGCGAGTGCCACGCGCCGCGCGCGTACCGGCGGGGTCGCGGCGGAGGCACAGGTCAGCAGGATCACAATGGCGAGAGCGCCCACGCGTGGGGTGTTCACACCCGAAAGGCTGCCCTCGCCATGGAACGTCCGGATTCACGGACAGTGTCCAACGGCTGACATTTTCCGGACACGCCTAGTGATGCTGCAGGGCGCTGCCCTTGAGCCACTTCGGCCAGGACATCTGGTAGAACGACCAGCCGTTGTCGGGCTCGACCTGGCGGTCCGTTCCCTTGATGTCGACCGGGTCGCCGGGCTGGGAGTGCTTGTAGTACCAGATCGCGTCGCTGGCGGGCTGGCGGATGCAGCCGTGGCTGCAGTTGCTGTTCCCGAGGCAGCCCTCGTCGCCGGGTGTCTGGTGGAGGTACTCACCGGCGTTCGAGACGCGGACGGCGTAGTGGATGAGCTCGCTGTAGTAGCCGGCGTCGCCGGGGCCACGGCCGGGCGAGGTCATGGTGACGTCGGCGTCCTTCTCCATGTTGAGGTGGATGCCGCTGGTCGTGGTGTATTCCGTGCTGCCGCCCATGCCCGCGCTGATCGGGATGTGCCGTACCGTCCTGCCGTCCCACGCGACCCGCATCGTGTGCCTGGCGATGTTGAGGTAGGCGATCTGCGCCTTGCCGATCTTGTAGTTGCGGACCAGGTCCTTGGTCCCGTATACGCCCTTGGCCACCGGCACGCCGCTGAGGTGGGCGATCAGCGTGACCCTCTGGTGGGCCGGCCAGTACGACTTGGTGCGGTAGATGATCTGCTGGTCGCCGAACCAGTGCCACGCGCCGAGGACCGGCTTCTCCGCGATGACCTGCAGGGACTTCTCCACGGCCGCGCGGTCCTTGACGGCGTGGTCGAAGTTGAGGATCAGCGGCAGGCCGACGCCGTACGTCTCGCCCTTGCGGCTCTCCAGGATGTCGTCCTGTGAGGCCTTGATGGTGCCGTCGCTGCGGGCCGTACGGAAGCTGCTGGCGTTCGTGACCGTATGACCCGAGGAGTTCACCGCGCTGGCACGTACGGTGATCCGCGACCCGGGCGCGAGGGTCCAGTCGGACCGCCACTGCGTGTGGTCCGGGTTGTACTCGCCGGAGATCCGCTTGCCGGCGCTGTCGAGGACGACGTCGGCGAGCCTGCCGCCCGCCGAGCGTACGACGACGTGGTCGTCGGGCCGCACGCCGGCGGCGCCGTTCGCGGGCGCGATGAGGACGCGTGCCGACGCGGCCTCTCTGTCCGCGCTCTCGCCGGCCGACCGTACGCCGCCACCGCATCCCGCACTGGCCGCGATGGCGGCCACCGTGGCCGTACCGAGAAAGACCCTCACCCCAGTGACCGTGGAATGCATTTGCAACCCTTCCTGCGGCGACGCCCGTTAGGGGCAAACTGTGAACGACCATGAGATACCCAGGCTGAGCGGGGAGGATGCAAACAACTTCGCACTTTGCATGATCACCGGGAAGTGCTTCATGATCGGCACGCGCTGGAAGGTTCCGGACAATTCCTAAAAGGGGGGCTGATTTGGGTCTACGGCGTTTCTAATTTGTCAGGATTTCACGGTCCTATTACTCAACCGAGCGAGTACCCGAGTCGAAGCCGCGCCGAAAGAGTTCCAGCGACCTCCGCGCCGCCGACTCGACCTTCCTGCGGTCGTCCTCGTCCCGTACGGTGATCTTGATCAGCTCGAAGGCCTCCCGCGGATGGGCGTCGTCGTACTCGGCGTGCTCGCTGAGCCAGCGCAGGGCGCGCGCGTCGTCGGCGTACCGCTTGCGGAACGCCGGCATGACGAGCTGCGTCCACTCCCCCGTGACGCCCTCGATGGCGAAGTTCACCGCGGCGAACGCCTCGGCGAGCGAACCTCGGTAACAGACCGACCAGAGGTACTCGTACAGGGCTCCGACCTCGGGTCCCGGCCGGTGCGACACGAGCTCGTCGAAACCGATGCCGTGCGCCTCCGCCCAGTCGGCGTACCACTGGGCGTGCAGGGCCTCGGTCCGGATGTTGCCGATCAGCCAGTCGCGCGCGAGGACGTCGCCGGGGGCCTGGCCGAATGTGGTCTTGGCCAGATAGACGCCCATGTACTTCGGGAACGCCTCGACGACGCAGAAGAAGTCGAGCAGGATCCGGCGCCACGCCTCCTCGGGAAAGACGCCGCCCTCGGTCTCGGTGAAGATCGGCGACTCCAGGACCGCCGACCAGTCGGGCCGCAGCGACGCGACCATGTCACGCGCCCATTCCGGATGTGGCGACTCGCTGAGTTCCATCTTGACCGAACGGTGGTGCTGCGTGCGCGATGGGGGCCTGCCGTCACGACCTGTACTGGTCGTCATCGTCTCGCTCCTCACTGGTTGCCGTGGTATCCGCCAGTATCCGCGCCCTTCACAGTGGGTCAATATCCGCGTTTCATTGGAGATCTCAGCGTCCAAGCGGCTTTTCGCCGCGCCAGGAGTCCGCACGTGAATCGAGATCACGCAATCGTCATCGGTGGCAGTCTGGCCGGGCTCCTCGCGGCCCGTGTGCTCACCGAGCACTACGACCGGGTCACCCTGATCGAGCGCGACCGGTTCCCCGCCGAGGCCGCGTACCGGCCCGGGACCCCGCAGTCGCGGCACCTCCACGTGCTGTGGACGCGCGGCCTCGAACTCCTCGACCTCCTCTTCCCCGGCCTGGAGCCCGCCCTGCTCGACGCGGGCGCGCAGGAGATCCGCGTCCCGTCCGACACGCTGTGGCTGACCTCCGCCGGCTGGCGCGAGCGCTTCGACGTCACGCGCCTGCTGACCTTCGGCCGCCCGCTGATCGACTGGGCCGTACGCGCACGGCTCACCGGGGTCGACGTCATCGAGGGTCAGGAGGTGACCGGGCTCGTCCCGCGCGGACGCGACGTCGCCGGGGTCGTCCTCCGCTCGGGCGGCACCCTGGACGCCGACCTCGTCGTGGACGCGACCGGACGCGGCTCACGGGCGCCCGCGTGGCTCGTCTCGCTCGGATACCCGGCGCCGAAGGAGACCAAGGTCGACCCGCTGCTCGGGTACGCGAGCCGCCAGTACGCCATTCCTCCCGGTTTCTCCGAGGGGTGGAAGGCGGTGTACCTCCAGGCCGACCCGCCCGCCACGCGGCGTACGGGCGGGCTGTTCCCGCAGGAGGACGGCCGCTGGATCTGCAGCCTGTCCGGCGCGGGCCGCGACTACGGGCCGACGGACGAGCCGGACTTCATGGCGTTCGCCAAGGGCCTGCGCAGCCCGGTCCTGTACGAGGCGATCCGCCACGCCGAACCCCTGACGCCCATCCACGGCTTCCGCCGTACCGCCAACCACCGGCGCCACTACGAGCGCCTCCCCGCCTGGCCGAAGGGTTTCGCCGTGATGGGCGACGCGGCGTGCGCCTTCAACCCGATCTACGGCCAGGGCATGAGCGTGGCGGCCATCTCCGCGATGGCCCTGGACTCCTGCCTGCGCGATCGCCGCGCGGGCTTCGAGCGGCGTTTCCAGCGGCAGGTCGCGCGGAGCGCGTCAGGAGCATGGCTGGTCGCGACCGGCGAGGACCTGCGCTACCGCGAGACGGAGGCCGCACCGGTGAGCCTGCGCACGCGCCTGATCAACGCCTATGTCGACCGGGTGGTGGCCGCGGCGAACGTGGACCGCCGGGTGTGCGCGGGCCTGCTGGACGTCCTGGCGCTGAAGTCGGCGCCGTTGTCGTTGTTCTCCCCCGCGATCCTGGCCCGTGTCGCGGCGAAGCACTCCAATCCGCCCGTACGCCCGCCGGCGTCCCGGACCGGAGAGACCCGCTCGGTCCTGTAAGCGCCCGACCTCGCGCATGTCCGCAATTGCACGTTCGGAGGGAGCGGCGTCGGCGAACGTGTTGATGGCCTGCAGGTATTCATATGTGGTGAAATATCGGATCCGGGGCATTGCGTACTCCCGCCCTCACGGGAACGGGATACGGTCTTTGGGCTGACAGTCCAGATCATCCGGATTTCGAGTGCAGGGAGATCAGCGTGTCCGGCTCGACGGACGAGAACGCCCTCGGCGAGAACGTGCCCTCCGAAGACGCCGCGCCCCCCGCCACCCCCGAATCCGCCCCTCCGGACGAATGGACGCTCTCACTGACCGGCGAGGACGAGGGCGCCGACGACGGGAGCCGGCCCTGCGCCTTCTGCGGCCGGTCCGTACCTCAGCTGGGCGACGCCGCGCCGTCCGTACGGTTCTGCCTGGACAACGACGGGGCCTGCGCGCGGGCCGCGGCCGACCGGCGGCTCAGGGACCAGGACTCGCCCGGCCTCACCGGGCAGGTCGCGCGTACGTGGGACATGGTCGAGCGGCTGGAGGACGTCGCGGAGCTGCTCGCGATGTCGCTGTCCGGCGCCATGAGCGTCGTCGCCGTCGAGCGGCGGGTCGCCGAGGCCAAGGCCGAGGCGGCGGCCACCGTGGCCTTCGCGCAGAAGGAACGCGAGGTCGCGCGCAAGGAGATCGAGCAGGTCGTCGCGATGCTCGGGCCCGTACGCGACCGGGCGCGGCGCGCCGAGGAGGAGGTCGCACGGCTCTCCGCGCAGCTGGAGTCGGCGGTGACCGAACGCGACACGGCGCGGGCGATCGGCGCCCAGGCCACCCGCACCGCCGAGGCGGCCAACGGCGCGATCGCCGCCGTACGCGAGGACCACGACCGGCTGACGCGCCGCGTCGCCGAGCTGACCTCAGCGCTCGACACCGCGCGCGAGGAGGCCGGACGCTTCCGCGAGAGCCTGGCCGAGGCGAAGGGGACGCAGAAACGGTCCCTGGCGGCGGAGGAACTACGGACGAAGCTGCGCGCCGCGGAGTCCGAGATGGACAGGATGCGTACGACGGCGGAGGTGGCGCAGAAGGCGCGTTCCGCCGCGGAGCAGGCGTGCGCGGAGGCGGACCGGCAGGCCCTGGAGGCGCGTTCGCACGCCGAGAAGGTGAGCCTGGAGCGTGAGGCGGCCACCACCGAGCTGGAGGCCTGCCGGCAGGAGCTCCAGACCGTACGCGCCGAGCTGCAGGCCGCCAACGCGAGCCTTGAGAAGCACGCCGACGTCACCACCGACCTGGAGGAGTCGCACGCCCGGCTCCTGGAGCAGCAGCTCGAAGCGCGCGAGAACGCCAAGATGGTCGACCAGCTCCGGGCCGCCCTCGCCAGAATGATCTCTGAACGCGACGCCGCGCAGGCCGACGCCGACGAGGCCGTGGCCCGCATGAACGAGCTCGCCCACGGCCACTTCAGCACCACCCCACGCCACATCCGCCCGCCGGAGGCCACCCCTCCCCCGGGCCCGTTCCCCCCGGGCCACGACCTGGGCAGCGTCACCGGCCCGCCCGACGTGTTCCGCCGCCGCTTCCTGCCGCCGGCCGAGGACTAACGGTCGAGCCGGTCGAGCTGGTCCAGGGCCTCCAGGAGGCGTTCCGCCGGGTGCCAGAACGGCAGCCGCACATGGTGGCCGAAGCCGTTGAAGGCCGAGAACGCCGGGCCGGCCGCGAGGAGGACGCCGTGCCGCCGGGCGCGTTCGGCCAGGGCGACGGTGTCCTCGCCCGTGTCGACCCACAGGCCCGTACCTCCCGCCGGGGCGGGCCAGGTCCACGACGGCCTGCGGTGGCGGAGCACCGCCTCCGTACGCCGGAGGTGGTCCAGCAGCATGGCGCGGCGCTGTTCGCGCGCCTCGGCCGCGTGGGCCAGCAGGCCCGCGGCGAGCAGCTGGTCGATCACCGCGGCGCCCAGGTCGATGGCCTTCTTCGCCTCGGTGAGGCGGGCGATCAGGGCCGGGTCGCCGCGGATCCAGCCGACGCGGAGCCCGCCCCACAGCAGTTTGGACGTCGTGCCGACACTCAGGGAGCTCTCCGGCGGAAGCAGCGTGACCAGCGCCGTACGCCCGCCCAGGTCGTCGAGGACCAGGTCCGCCGATGAGGTGTCCTCGACGGTGAGGACGCCGTGCCGGCACAGGACGTCCGCGAGTCCGCGCCGGGCGGCCGGCGACAGCGTCGTGCCCGTCGGGTTGTGCGCCGTCGGCTGGCAGTAGACGAGCCTTGGCCGGTGGCGGGTCAGGTGCCGGTCGAGCAGGTCCAGGTCGAGGCCGTCGGCGCGTACGGGCACGGCCAGCAGGGTCGCGCCACCGCCGCGGAACGCCTCCAGCGCGCCGCGGTAGGTGGGCTCCTCGACGACGACCTCGTCGCCGGGGTCGACGACGGTGTGGGCGAGCAGCCAGACGGCCTGCTGGGAGCCGTTCGTGACGAGGATCTGCGCGGGCTCCGTGGGCAGGCCGCCGGCGGTGTGGTGGTCGGCGATGGCCGCGCGCAGGCGCGGCAGCCCGGCCGGGTGGTAGCCGTCCGTCTCGAGTTCGGCGCCCAGGGAGAGCCGGGCGAGGGCGTCGCGGACCAGCGGCAGCCCCGGCAGCGCGCCGCTGGACAGGTCCACCGCCGACGACCCGTGCCCGGTGAACGAGGCGAGGCGGCCGTCCGGCGGGGAGGACGTGCCGGTCAGCGGGCGCGTACGGCGCAGCTGCGAGCCGGCGCCCCGCCGGGTCAGCAGGTGCTCGCCCGCGCGGAGGATCTCGTACGCCTCGGCGACGGTCCCGCGCGAGACGCCCAGCGTCGCGGCCAGGACGCGCTGCGATGGCAGGACGGCGCGATCGGGCAGGACACCGACGGTGAGGAGTTCGCTGATCGAGCCCGCGAGGGCGCGGGGCAGCGGCACGCCGGACCTGGTCCACTCACCGAGCAGCCTGGACAGCGTCGCCGCCTCGACCTTCGCCACACCCCTCATTGTGGGCCAATCGCGCCACAGTGGTCTGGCGCGGGTCGCGCGCGGCTCGGCACGATGACGGTGAACACGAGACGAGGGAGCTGGGCCGATGGCGACGGTCGTTCTGGTGGGCACGCTCGACACCAAGGAGCAGGAGTACCGCTGGCTGCGGGAGCGGCTCGTCGCGGCCGGCTGCGAGGTGACCGTCGTCGACGCGGGCACGTACTCGGGCGGCGCGGGCATCGCCGACGTCGGGGCGCGCGAGGTGGCCGAGGCCGGGGGCGCCGACCTGGAGGCGCTGCGTACGGCCGGGGACCGCGGCGCGGCGATGGAGGCGATGGCCGCCGGGGCCGCGAAGGTGGCGCGTGACCTGCATGACCGCGGCGAGCTGCACGCGCTGCTGGCGGTGGGCGGCTCCAGCGGCTCGGCGGTGGCCGCTCGCGCGCTGCGCGGCCTGCCCATCGGCGTGCCCAAGCTGCTCGTCTCCACGATGGCCTCCGGCGACGTCGCGCCGTACGTGGGCGAGGCCGACGTGACGCTCATGTACTCGGTCGTCGACATCTCCGGGCTGAACTCCATCTCCCGCGCCGTCCTGGGCAACGCCGCGGCCGCCGTGGCCGGCATGGCGTCCCGGTACGAGCGCGACCGGGGCGAGACCGGCGAGGGCGAACGGCTGATCGGCGCCACGATGTTCGGGGTGACGACCCCGGCGGTCGACGAGGCGCGCGAGCACCTGACCGGTCTGGGGTACGAAGTGATCGTGTTCCACGCCACCGGATCGGGCGGGCGCGCCATGGAGGCGCTCGCCGAGTCCGGGCTGCTGACGGGCGTCCTCGACCTCACCACCACCGAGCTCGCCGACGATCTCGTGGGCGGGGTGCTCTCCGCCGGGCCGCACCGGCTGGAGGCGGCCGGGCGGCGCGGCATCCCGCAGGTCGTCAGCGTCGGCGCCCTCGACATGGTCAACTTCGGCCCGCGCGACTCCGTACCGGAACGGTTCGCCGACCGGCTCCTGTACGTCCACAACCCGACGGTCACCCTGATGCGGACCACCCGCGCCGAGATGGCCACGCTCGGGACGCGCATCGCGGAGAAGCTGGCCGCCGCCACCGGCCCGGTCGAGGTGCTCCTGCCCGTACGCGGCGTCTCCGCCATCGACGTCGCCGGCGGCCCCTTCGAGGACCCCACGGCCGACGCGGCGTGCTTCCAGGCGATCACCAAGGGCCTGGACGGCAGCGGCGTCCCGGTGCACGAGGTCGACGCGGCGATCAACGACCCGGGCTTCGGCCGCCGCGCCGCGCAGGCGCTCCACGAACTCATCGTCCGCACAGGGAGCTGATCTTGGACCGCACCACCGCTCTGGGCCGTCTACGCGCCCGTGCCGCCGCCGGCAGGCCGATCATCGGCGCCGGCGCGGGCACGGGCCTGTCCGCCAAGGCCGCCGAGGCCGGCGGGGTCGACCTGCTGATCATCTACAACTCCGGCCGCTACCGGATGGCGGGCCGCGGCTCGCTCGCCGGGCTCCTGCCGTACGGCGACGCCAACGCGATCGTCGTGGACATGGCCGCCGAGGTGCTGCCCGTGGTCCGCGACACCCCGGTGCTGGCGGGCGTCTGCGGCACCGACCCGTTCCGGCTGATGGGCCCCTTCCTCGACCAGCTCGCCGCGATGGGCTTCGCCGGCGTGCAGAACTTCCCGACGGTCGGCCTGTACGACGGCAGGTTCCGCCAGAACCTGGAAGAGACCGGCATGGGCTTCGACCTGGAGATCGACATGATCCGGACGGCCCACGAGAAGGGCCTGCTCACCGCCCCGTACGTCTTCGACCCCGAGCAGGCCGCGGCGATGACCGAGGCCGGCGCGGACGTCCTGGTCCCCCACGTGGGCCTCACCACCAGCGGCTCGATCGGCGCGACGACGGCCCTCACGCTCGACGACGCCGTCACCGCCGTCCAGCGGATGCGCGACGCCGCGGTCACGGTCGACCCGGACGTCCTGGTCCTGTGCCACGGCGGCCCGATCGCCGAACCGGCCGACGCCCAGTACGTCCTCGACCACACCACGGGGATCGCCGGCTTCTTCGGCGCCTCGTCAATGGAACGCCTGCCCGCGGAGAAGGCCATCAAGGCCCAAGCCGCCGAGTTCACCGACCTGCGAATCGGAGCACCCGATGCATCTGCGCCCTGAGGCCCTGCCCACGATGACCTTCGATTGGGGCAGCATCAAGTGGCTCGTGTCCCCGCGCCACATCGAGGGCGCGAAGAGCACCCTGGGCGAGGTCGTGATCAACCCGGGGCGGGGCCACGACCGCCACAACCATCCCGGTGCCGACGAGGTGATCTACGTCATCGAGGGTGAGGGCACCCAGATGGTGAACGACGGTGAGCCGTTCCCCGTCAAGCCGGGCGACGCCGTGCACATCCCGGCCGGAGCACCCCACTCGACGATGAACACGGGCTGGCGCGCGCTCCGCCTGATCGTCACCTACACCCCGGGCGGCGAGGAGGCCGCCCTGGAACAGGCCCCGGACTACGCCCTCCTGCCGCCCGGCACGGTCCCGGAATGGAAACAGGGCTGAGGCGGTTTGGTGAGCACAGGGAGCGGCTAGATAGACGGAGTCTCGACTCCGCGCGGACAAATGCCGCAAAACAGGCATCTTTCGGGCGCGCCTCCCCCGTAGGTATTGGGACCGAGACCCTTCTGATACCTGAGAGCTAGAGACCGGTCGGTGCCCGGCGAGGGACGTGGTGTCGATCTTCTGCTCCGTAGCGTGATCTCTTGCAGATCACTGGCGGCCGTAGGCCCGCCAGATCGGCGATGGCAACCGATCGCGACGGGCAGGAGAGAACATGTCGATCACCGAGACGGCTCTGGAGACGCCGCCCCAACGCAGGGGCAGCGACTACGCGGAGCTGTCGTCCCGGGTCAAGCAGGCCGGTCTGCTGGACCGGCGGCCCGGGTACTACGCGATGGCGATCGGCCTGGTGCTGGCGGCGTACGCCGGGACCGGGGTCGCGATCTTCATGATCGGCAACTCCTGGTACCAGCTGATCCTGGCCGGCGTGCTCGCCGTGGTCTTCACGCAGACGGCGTTCTTCGGGCACGACGCCGGGCACCGGCAGATCTTCCAGTCCAAGCGCGCCAACGCCGTCGTCGGGATGACCCTCGGGAACCTCCTGATCGGCCTCGGCCACAACTGGTGGGTGGCCAAGCACAACAAGCACCACTCCCACCCGAACCAGGTCGGCGAGGACCCGGACATCGGCGTCGGCGTCCTCGTCTGGACGGCGGAGGACGCCGCCGAGCGCAACGGATGGATCAAGTTCATCACGCGCCACCAGGCCGGCCTGTTCTTCCCGCTGCTGCTGCTCGAAGGCCTGAACCTGCACGTCTCCAGCATCCGCGGCATCCGCGACCGCCGTACGGGCGTGCCTCCGTGGGTCGACGGCGGCCTGCTCGTGACGCACATGGTCGCCTACGTCGCGGCGCTGTTCCTCGTCATGTCCCCGCTGAAGGCCGTGGCGTTCCTCTTCCTCCACCAGGCGCTCTTCGGCCTGTACATGGGCTGCTCGTTCGCGCCGAACCACAAGGGCATGCCGATCCTGCCGAAGGGCGCGAAGGTCGACTTCCTGCGCCGGCAGGTCCTCACCTCGCGCAACGTACGCGGCGGGCTGTTCACCGACTTCGCGCTCGGCGGGCTGAACTACCAGGTCGAGCACCACCTGTTCCCGAGCATGCCGAGGCCCGCGCTGCGCCACTGCCAGCCGCTGGTCCGCGCGTACTGCGAGGAGTTGGGCGTCGAGTACACCGAGACCAGCGCCCTGGTCTCCTACCGTGAGGCGCTGCGCCACATGCACGATGTGGGCGCCCCGCTCCGCGAGCGCCAGGCCGACAAACAGGCCGACAAAGCTGCCTAATTCGGCAAATAGCAGGATAAGGCGCTCTGCGCAAAGGTACGGAAAACAGCGTTAAAAGCGGCGGAGTGTTGGCAATCCGGACGGGCGATCTGGGGAATATGGCGCTACGAAGGCCTGTTAATCCCAGCCCGCGAACTTAGCGGCGCCTTGTCCGGAGGAGAGACCATGAACTACGGCGGCAAGATCAACGCAGACATGCAGAAGTGCATCGACGCATGCATCGAGAGCTACAGCTGTTGCGAGCAGACGATCTCGCACTGCCTCAACAAGGGCGGCCGACTGGTCGAAATGTCCATCATGGGCCCCATGATGGACTGCGCCGAGGTCGCCCGTACGTGCGCGGACATGATGATGCGTACGTCGCCGCTCAGCATGGACATCGCCGCCATGTGCGCCAAGGTCGCCGACATGTGCGCCGAGGCCTGCATGAAGATGGGCGACGACGCGTCGATGAAGCACTGTGCCGGAGTCTGCAAGTCCTGCAGCGAGGCATGCCGCTCCGTCGCCGGCGTGCGGGCCTAAGGGATTCAGTAGGCCCCCGCCCCGCGGGCGGGGGCCGATCTGATCAGCCGGCGCCGAGCGCCGGCAGCCCGAACCAGTACGTCCCCCGCATCGACTTGCGCGCCCTGAGGCCGGAGAACGGCACCCCGAAGGTCCGCAGAGCCCCCACCAGCAGGCGCGCCGCCGTCTCGGCCTCGGCCCGCCCGGGTCCCTGGAACTCACGGGTCCAGTTCGGATGGCTCTCCGGCGGGACCCAGCCCAGCCCGGTCAGCGCCGGTGCCCACGCCGGGTCCGGCTCCGGCGACGCGTTCGACGCCTCCAGATGCAGGACCTCGCCGTCGATCCACAGCTGCACGTAGCGGGGGTCGTCCTCGTTCTGCGGCTGGAGGGCGAGAATGACCAGGTCACCGAAGTACGGCACGTCGTGGACCAGGTCCTCCAGGGTGTCGGCGAGCAGCCCCTCGAACTCCTCCCAGCCCGCCGCGCGGTGGTCACCGGGGAAGAAGTTCATGTTCCGGTCGGCGTCGTCGGTCACCCCGAACCAGCGGTGCGGCAGGTCGTCGAGCCCCTGCCCCTGGTTGATGAAGAGGTATTCGTGCCGGTCGACCTGGTCGGTCGAGAAGAGCGTGAGGTCGACGCCGTACCTTCCCGCGCCCAGCTCCACTGACGCACCGGGCCGCCGCCAGCGAATCCAGGGCCCGGACGCGTCGTACCCACGCCCTCCGCGCCACGCCGCCGGCCAGAACCGCTCCTCCGCGATCCCCCGCGCCTCCTGGAAGGCCGCGACCTGCCGTTCCCGGTCCCGCGTACGCGCGACGGGCACACTGAGCTGGAAGACCTCGTCGTCGGAGCCGTTGAGCCCGGTGCCCACGGACCCGCCGTCCGCCAGACCGGTGACGAGCGCCGGCCCGTACTCCCCCTCCGCGACGGACCACCCGCACGTCGCCACCGCCCGCTCGACCTCGGCCCGCGTCCATCCGCCGAGGTCCAGCCCGGCGAGCCGGTCGATCACGTCACGGATCTGTTCCCCGGTCAGTCTCGTCTCCTGCGACATCGGACGATCGTAACGATCAGGACATCGCACCGGGAGCCGAAGCCGGTCGTCTTTGACGGAAAATGACATGCGTTAGGCGTTTGATCCCGATACCTTCGCAGAAGCACCTCCCGGTGCGCCGGCATCGGCTACTTCCTCTCAAGAAACATGCCGCGGCCGCTTTGGATCTCGGGAGGGGCCCACAATTTCAGAGCACGCCCGGTGCGCAGGTGAGGGTTACTTCTGGCGAATTCATGGGTTCGATTCCTGTAGGCCGGCCGAAAGGCCGGTGTTTCATGTACCCACGCCGCCGAGTCCTCGGGCTGCTCTGAGATGAAAGGTCTCCTCTCAATACGCGAGAGGGGGCCTTTCTCTCATGTCCAAGTTCAACAAGGCGGGCGCCCGCACGGCGGCCACGAGCGCCGTACGGTCGGAGGCTCGGCCGTCGGGCCGTACGTTCGAGGGCGCGGCCGGGTACGCGCGCGACCCCCGGTCCGAGCTGTTCCTTCTCGCCGTCTCGAACAAGGTCGGCGACGACACCTTCTACGAGCAGGCGAAGGAGCGGGACGACCGTTTCTCCGCGCTCGTCCACCTCGTCGCCATCGAGGACCCGCAGTGGACCGCGCGCTTCCTCGCGTGGCTGCGCGCCGAGGCCAACATGCGGTCCGCGTCGCTCGTCGGCGCTGCGGAGTACGTCCGGGCCCGTCTCGGCGCGCCCGAGAACGGACTCGCGCCGGCGAACCGGCAGGTCATCGACTCCGTCCTGCGGCGTGCCGACGAGCCCGGCGAGATGCTCGCGTACTGGACCTCCAAGTACGGGCGCCGCCTCCCGCAGCCGGTGAAGCGCGGTGTCGGCGACGCCGTACGCCGTCTCTACAACGAGCGGGCGCTGCTGAAGTACGACACCGACTCGAAGGCGTTCCGCTTCGGCGACGTCATCGAGCTCGTCCACCCGGCGCCCGAGGCCGGCAAGGTCTGGCAGGGCGAGCTGTTCCGGCACTCGATCGACCGCCGGCACCGCCGCGCCGTGGCGATGGAAGAGCTCGGCCTGGCCACCATCGCGGCGAACCACCGGATCCGCGCTCTCGCCAAGAGCGACCCGGCGGTGCTCCTCGACGCGGAGTCCCTCCGTACGGCGGCGATGACCTGGGAGGACGCGCTCAGCCTGGCGGGCAACCGGGTCGAGAAGGCGAAGCTCTGGGAGGCGCTGATCCCGTCGATGGGGATCTTCGCCCTGGTGCGCAACCTGCGGAACTTCGACCAGGCGGGGGTCTCGGACACGGCGGCGGAGCTCGTACGGGCGAAGCTGACCGACCCGGAGGTCATCGCGCGGTCGCGGATGTTCCCGTTCCGGTTCTGGGCGGCGTACAAGCACACGGACTCGCTGCGGTGGGCGGCGGCGCTGGAGAAGGCGCTGGAGCTGTCGCTGGCGAACGTCCCCGCGCTCCCGGGCCGTACGCTCGTGCTCGTCGACCGGTCGCCGTCGATGTTCCCGGGCTACAGCTTCTCCACGCCGAACACCTCCGACATCACCCTCGCCGAGCAGGCCGCGGTGTTCGGGGCGGCGCTGGCGCTGCGGGCGAAGGACGCGACGCTGGTGGAGTTCGGCATGCGGAGCAAGGCGCTGCGCGTGCCGCGCGGCGGCAGCGTGCTGAAGCTCGTCGAGAGGTTCGGCCGGATCGACGGCACGGACATCCCGTCGGCGGTGAAGCAGCACTTCGGCCGGCATGACCGGATCGTGGTCGTCACGGACGAGCAGACCCGGCCCGGCTGGCTGCCGTCGAACTGCGGCGGATACAAGGGCATGCCCGAGACGAAGATCGACGACCTGGTGCCCGCGAACGTGCCGCTGTACATGTGGAACATGGCCGGCTACAAGCACGGCGCGGCACCGTCGGGCGGCGAGCTCCGGCACACGTTCGGCGGCCTGAGCGACCAGGCGTTCCGGCTGATCCCTCTGCTGGAGGCCGGCCGCGACGCCGACTGGCCGTTCTAGGGCCTGTCTCGAAGTCCCCGTTCGTAAGCGAGCGGCGCGACGCGGCGAGGCGCCGCCTGGGCGCCGCGTAGAAGGACAGCAGGGGTTCGAGACAGGCCTCAATGCGGTCCCGCCCCGTCTTCGGGGCGGGACTCAGCCCTTGGTGCCGATGATGACGGTGGCGTGGAAGTCCTCCGAGCGGGCCACGCGGGCGGCCAGGCCGCCGTTCGTGACGGCCTCCTCGGCGTCCGGCGCCTGCTCCTCGCTGGTCTCGAACAGCAGGTGCCCGCCCGGCGCCAGCCACCCGGCCGCCTCCGCCGTCACCCGGCGCAGCACGTCGAGCCCATCGGCGCCGCCGTCGAGCGCGACCCGCGCCTCATGCACGCGCGCCTCGGCGGGCAGCAGCGCGACATCGCCCGTGGGCACGTACGGGACGTTCGCGAGCAGGACGTCGACGCGTCCCTTCAGATCGCCGGGCAGGGCGTCGTAGAGGTCACCCTCGTACACGTCGCCGTCGCCGTCGACGTTGCGGCGCGCGCAGCGTACGGCGGCGGGATCGATGTCGGCCGCGTGCAGCTCGACCCGGCCGAGCATCGCGGCCAGCGCCACCCCGAGCGCCCCCGAACCACAGCAGAGGTCGACGACGACCGTCTCACCGGGACCGGCCGTGACCGCGTCGGCGACCGAGGAGGCCGCCTCCAAGATGAGGTCCATGGCCGCCGTACCGGGCACGCTCGTGGCATGCTCGGCGTCACCGCTCAACGCCCCGGGCCGATGCCCGGTGACGACACTCTCGGTGAGGCGCACGGGCAGGTCCGCCGCGCGCGTGACAGGCCCACTGGGCCACGTACGCCGCCGGACAGGCACCTGCCGCACGGGCTCCCCCACGAGCTCAGCGGCCTGCCGGACGAGAAATTCGGTACGCCGCCGCGGCACGAACACCCCGGCGTCGACGACCATCCGCCGCCCGCAGAACTCCGCCCAGCCGAGCACATGCTCCAGCGGAAGCCCGGAAGCCCGCCGCTCGACCATCGAGTCGAGCTCGTCCGGCGTACGGGCCTCGGCGACGAGCAACTCCGCCTCGTCCTCGGCGAAGACACACCCCGCTGCACGCAACCGCGCGACGACCTCGGGGGCGGGGGAAGAGGAATCTGGCATGGGAACCTTTCGGACCGCCGACGGGGATCCCTCGTCTCGGACGGCCACCATACCTCCTGGTGGAGCGGCCCCAGCCGCCGGCGGAAATCCGCGCGAACTCCTTGTATCCGAGCGATAACATCATTCGGCGCCATTGCCTTCTTCGTCCTGGCGAATACCCCTTCCAAAATGGGGAGTTCGGGAAGGGGCGAATCGGTCCGTCCCGTACGCGTGTACGGTTCGCGCGAAGAGGAGCAGGCGCCATTTCCAACCGGCACGAATAGGGGACTTCATGAAGGACATCGCGATCATGGCGACCGTGGCAGTCTTGGCGCTGGGCACAACGGGCTGCCGCGACGCCGGCACCACGGCCCGGCCATCCGCCTCCTCAGCGGTGCCGGCACCCGCGAGTTCCCCGCCCGCACCCGCGACTTCGCCCTCCCTCAAGCTCAAACCGTCGTCGAGGTTCACCGAACACCACAACATCACGGGGTCCCAGGTGATCATGATCGACCCGCAGGGCAAGAAGTACACCCGAAAGACGATGGTCCAGATGGCGGCAGGCATGGCCGCGGTGAACGAAGGAAAGGGCCTCCCGTCCGACTTCTGCGCCATTTCCTACAGCGAGGGCGTGAAGGGCGGCGGCACGTTCCCCTTGGGCCGAGACGCCTTCATGGAAGCCTGCCAGGAAGGCGTACGCCTGGCCGGCTGAGCCGCCCGGACCCACGACACCCGCGCTTCACTCCCTGGGAGGGACGCCCAGGGAGATTGGCCGATCGGCCATCGGATTGCCCGACGACCCACGTAGCAAAGATCGTTCGTTACAACGATCTATGCGGGACTCGATTAACGGACGCTCGCCGCCGCCATTTCCGGACAACTAATGATGTCAGGAAGCTTGACTAAAGCGGGATGTCAGCAGTTACCGTGGCGTACGCTTCCGGAGTTTGCATCTGGTTCCAGAGGTGACGACGGTGGAGATTCGGGCAAATTTCACTTCGTTCGCAGAGGCCGAGCAAGACTTCCAACAGGTATTACAGGCGTTTGAATTCGTCCTGGACTCCCTGGAAAGGAAGCTTGCGCAAACACTGACCCAATGGACCGGGGACGCACAAGAGGCCTACGCAGAGGCGTACGCCATCTGGAACCGGGCCGCTCGCGACCAGCACGCCGAGCTGGCACGCTTACGTAAAGCCATAAACCGAGCACACCGCAACTTCCACAGCGCGAGCGACACGAACGTGCGGATGTGGTCGGGCTGAGCCAGGTACTCATCAACACCGAAGTGGTGCACGGCTCCGCCAAGTGGATCGCAGTCGCCCAGAATGACGTCGGTGGCGCATGGAGCACGCTGTCCGGCGCGTTGGCCGTCGTCGAGGGCATGGCGGGAAATCCCGGGAAGGATCAGGCGGCCGCCCGCTTCGTGGCCGCCTACAACCCCGCCGTGGCAGCGGTTTGGCGCGGCATCGCAACCGCGCACCGGATAACCGGCTACATGTCGCGTGGTCTGACACAGACCGCGAACAACCATTCCAGGGCAGACCGCGCATCGGTGATCAACGGCCGATTCTCCATGGTGCCCGCTCCAAGACAGGTCTTCCTGGACGACTTACCGGCATCTCACATCTCCGGTCCGCCGAATCATGCGGCGCCGCCCTCGGCCGTAGGTCCTGGAAAGAAGCCGCCACATTCGCCGTTGGGGTCGCTGACCGGCGTCGAGCTGATCGACATCTCCAAGTACTGGCCCACGGCAGAGGGATTCGAACTCCTGACCGCGGCCAGAGCGTGGACGAACGCCCACGACGCGTTGATCGAGACACGCGGACGCATCTCAGCCGAGGTTCGGACGGTCACCGGGCAAGGCGGCGCGCCCGACCTTGAGGCGTTCGGTGGCCTCTGGAACAAGCTCTACAAGCCCGGCGCGGCCAACACGCTGTACGAGGGATTGCCTCGGCTGTGCGCCGGACTCGCCAAAGCCTGCGCCGACTACGGCCACGCCGTGAACGATGCGCAGCTTCAGGTGAACGACGTCGCCGCGAATCCGGTCGCGGCCCTTGCCGAAGTCGTGGCTCTTCGCGCCATGCTCGCCGAGGCCGCCCGCAACCTGCTGCAGTCGGTCACCGCCATCACGGCCGGTTCGCTCGCCGACCATCTGATCACTTCACTCAGTGTCGCGGTCGTCAACATTCCCACCGTCCGCATCCTCCAGGCCACGGTCGACGGCGAGGATTTCGATCAGGTGCTTCGCGAATGGAGAGACCTGTCCAGCGGCACTCCGAAGCCAAGCGATCTTACGTCGGACGTGGACAAGATGGCCGATGACTTCGGCCACACACCCGAGGAGGTCGAATGGGCGATCGAAGACGTCAAGGGTGCCGACAAATGGCGCGGAGTGGGCGATAACCGCAATCCCGACGTAGTTGTAGATACCAATTCAGGTGAAGTTTACCCGAAGATGAAGAATGGCAAGGTCGGCGAAGATAGCATCGGAAATATCTTCGACCACCTGGGTGAACGACGGTGAAGGCGGCTGCGGTGGACTACGAAGAGAAGGAAGACCGAAAAATCCTTATAGCCCGAGATGCCGAGGTGATCGAAGTCCGATCCGTCCCGGACTTCTACCTACGCCTTTCCAATGGGGCAATCCTCGAATTTGACGGCGTAGTAACCCATTCAATCGGCCCTCGAAACAAACGGGCCGTACGGCGCGCCCTCGCCGAACTATCTCCCGGACAGCTCGCCCACCTGGTCTCCGCACGGCCACTCTCCTGGGTCATATTCAACTCGGGTGACCAGCGAATCGTGTTCTCCAACACCTGGTTCCTGACCCTTGACACAGAGCCGAACGACGCATGGAGGCTGGATCTGGGCGACGGCCGCGTCCTCACCTACCCACCTCGATGACCATGCGGCCGCCATGCTTCGAGGTCGGCCGAATCATGAGGCGGTCGGGCAGGCTTGACGAAGTTAGTTATACGACACACAATCATTGTCATGCCTATAACTAACTCAGGCAGGCGAGTGTTGCTGGTCGGCGCGTCTCGTGGTCTGGGGCTTGCGCTGGCACGGGAGTGGGTGCAGGGCGGCTGGCACGTCGTGGCCACCGTGCGCGGCTCGGGCCGGACCGGGTTGCACAAGCTCGCCGACGCCTGCGCCGGACAGGTCGAGATCGAGACCGTTGACGTCACCGAGCCCGCCGAGATCGCGGCGTTGCGTGCTCGCCTCGCGGACCGGATGTTCGATCTGCTCTTCGTGAACGCCGGCGTCACCAACCAGCCGGAAGGCATCGTGGCGGAGGCCTCGACCGAGGAGTTCAACCGGGTCATGGTCACCAACGCGCTCGGGCCGATGCGCGTCGTCGAGGCGCTTCAGGACCTCGTCGAGGCCGATGGGGCCATCGGCGTCATGTCCTCGGGGCAGGGCAGTGTGGCCAACAACGAGCGTGGTGGGCATGAGGTCTATCGCGGGAGCAAGGCCGCGCTCAACACTTTCATGCGCAGTTACGCGGCGCGGCACAGTGGTGAGCGGCGGGCGCTGGTGCTCATGGCTCCCGGATGGGTGCGGACCGACATGGGCGGGCCGGACGCGCGGCTTGGGATCGACGACAGTATTCCGAACGTCGTCAAGACGCTCGATGCCCTCCAAGGCCGGCCCGGGCTGCACTATGTCGACTACCTCGGCCGGACGGTGGCGTGGTGACGGCGGACGACGCGGCGGCCCGGACCGCGCGGGTATCAGACGATCCTGCTCAGCGGGCCTGGTCTCTCATGCACCGGTTCGTCGAAGCGCACAACCGGCATGCCGAGCTCGCCGACGCGCTCGGGTTCCGGCTCGGCGGCGGCCGGGGCAAGATTCTCTTTCAGCTCCGTGAGGGGCCGAGGACGCTCAGCCAGCTCGCGGCGGCCAACAAGCTCGACGCCCCGTACGCGACGCTCATCGTCGACAAGCTGGAGGCCCACGGCCTCGTCGAGCGCCGTCCGCACCCTGATGACCGGCGCCGCAAGCTGGTCACGCTCACCGCGGCCGGGCGCGACGCCATCGCGACCGCCGACGCCATCCTGCTGCGCCCGCCCCCGGCGATCGGAACGCTTCCCGCCGACGAGCTCGGGCATCTCACCGAGCTCCTCACCCGCCTTCTCAAAGCGGATGAGGACATCGGTTAGACCGTCCCGCGCACCACGGCCGGCTGCAGGTTCTCGGCCTTCAATCCGGCGCAGCGGTCCAGGTCGTCGCTGCAACGACCGCGTCCGTACGACGCGACCCGCGAGCCGCGCCTGGGCCCGCGCGCATCGGCAGCCGCCGAGCGGCACGGCGCGCGCATCGGTCTCGATCATCAGCTGGCTCCTCGTGCCCAGGAGCAATGCCCGGCCCGGCCCCTCAGGCCAGACAGATCCGCCACTTAACCGAGAAGACAAACTCGCACATAGAGCGCAATTGTCGGCACTGAGGCTTACGGTCAGGCGCGTGAACCGTACCGACCGGCTGTACGCGATCGTCGAGGAACTCCGGGCCGGGGCGCCCGGCCGTCGTACGGCCCGGGAGCTCGCCGGGCACTTCGAGGTCAGTGTCCGGACGATCGAGCGGGATATCGGCGCGTTGCAGGAGGCCGGGGTGCCGATCTTCGCCGACACCGGGCGTACGGGCGGTTACACGATCGACAAGGCGCGCACGCTGCCGCCGATGAACTTCACGCCCGCGGAGGCCGTCGCGGTCGGGATCGCGCTCGGGCGGGCCGGTGGGTCGCCGTTCGCGCGGTCGGCGCGTACGGCGCTGTTGAAGATCGTGGCGGCGATGTCGGCCGCCGACGGTGCGGAGGCGCGCGAGCTGGCGGAGCGGATCCACTTCCTCGTGCCGGAGGACGGCGGGGAGGGGGCCGTGCCGGCGGTCGTCGAGGAGGCCGTCGCCACGCGCCGGGTCGTGCGGATCACGTACGGGGACCGGAACGGCGCCGAGACGCGGCGTGACGTCGAACCCGTCGCGTTCGTGTCCGGGGCGCACTCCTGGTACTTCATCGGCTGGTGCCGGCTGCGCGAGGGCCCGCGGCTGTTCCGCGCCGACCGGATACGGGACGCCTCGCTGCTGGAGGAGACCGCCCCCGTACGCGACTTCGGCGACATGGCGCCCCGAGTGCCCGATCTCGTCGCGCACGCGCTGCGACTCGGCTGAGAAACACCGACATAGGGGTGTCGCGGGCGTCCGGCATCGTACGGCCTGAACAGCGAGAACACAGCAGGAGGCCGATGATGAGCGGACCCAACTACAACACGGTCGAGTGGTTCGAGGTCGCGACCGACCGTCCGGACGAGGCGCGGAGGTTCTACGGAGAACTGTTCGGCTGGTCGTTCGAGGGCGGCGGGGCGCAGTACAGCGGGATCACCACACCAGGCTCTGAGAGGCCCCAGGGCGGCCTGTTCGACTCCCAGGGGAACTTCCCCGGGTACGCGATCTTCTACGTCACTGTGGAGGACGTGGCGGCCACGCTGGCCAAGGCCGAGTCGCTCGGCGGCAAGACGATCGTGCCGGTGACGACCACGGACGACGGGCTGGTGTTCGCCCAGCTGAAGGACGCCACGGGCAACCACTTCGGGATCTTCACCCCGCCGGGAGCCTGAGCAGGCGACGGGGCACCCTCCGAAAAGGGTGCCCCGTCTACGTCAGCCGACCTGCATCGTGTCGGTCGTGGTCTCCGGCGGCGTCTTGTCCTCGCCGACGACCACCGCGGCGCCCTCACCGAGCTGGTACCGGTCGATGGCGCGCTGCAGCGTCTCCTGCTTGACCTCGCCGCGCGCGGCGAGGCGCGTCAGCACCGCGAGGGTGATCGACGCGGCGTCGACGTGGAAGAACCGGCGTGCCGCCGCCCTCGTGTCGGAGAAGCCGTACCCGTCGGTGCCCAGCGAGGACCACTCGCCCGGCACCCACTGCGCGATCTGGTCCGGCACCGCGCGCATGAAGTCGCTGACGCCGACCAGCGGGCCGGGCTGCCCGTCGAGGATCTTCGTGACGTGGGGTACGCGGGTCTCGCTGTCGGGGTGGAGGAGGTTCCACTGGTCGCAGGCGATCGCCTCGCGGCGCAGCTCCGTCCACGACGTGGCCGACCACACGTCGGCGGCCACACCCCACTCCTCGGCGAGCATGCGCTGCGCCTCCAGAGCCCACCGGATGCCGACGCCCGACGCGAGGATCTGCGCGCCCGGCGCCTCGCCCTCGACCTGCGGCGCCTCGGCGTACCGGTAGAGACCCTTCAGCAGCGCCTCGACGTCGAGGCCCTCCGGCTCGGCCGGCTGCTGGTACGGCTCGTTGTAGACGGTGAGGTAGTAGAAGATGTCCTCGCCGTTCGGGTGCTCCGTGCTGGAGCCGTACATGCGCCGCAGGGCGTCCTGGATGATGTACGTCAGCTCGTACGCCCACGCGGGGTCGTAGTAGACGCACGCCGGGTTGGACGACGCGAGCAGCGGCGAGTGGCCGTCGTTGTGCTGGAGGCCCTCGCCGGTGAGCGTCGTACGGCCCGCCGTGGCGCCCAGGAGGAAGCCGCGGCCCATCTGGTCGCCGAGCGCCCAGAGCTGGTCGCCGGTCCGCTGGAACCCGAACATCGAGTAGAAGATGTAGACCGGGATCATGTGCTCGCCGTGCGTGGAGTACGCGGTGCCCGCGGCGATCATCGAGGCGGTCGCGCCGGCCTCGCTGATGCCCTCGTGCAGGAGCTGGCCCTGCTCGGACTCCTTGTAGGCGAGCAGCAGCTTGCGGTCCACGCCCTCGTACGTCTGGCCGTGCGGCGAGTAGATCTTCGAGGACGGGAAGAGGGAGTCCATGCCGAACGTACGGAACTCGTCCGGGGCGATCGGCACGAAGCGCGCGCCGATGTCCTCCTTCTTGATGAGGTCCTTCAGCAGGCGTACGAACGCCATCGTCGTGGCGACGTTCTGCTTGCCCGAGCCCTTCTTCAGCTCCGAGTAGACCTTCTCGCCCGGCAGGTCGAGGGGCTTGGCCCGGTTGTGCCGCTTCGGGAGGTATCCACCGAGCGCCATGCGCCGCTCGCGCATGTACTGGATCTCGTCGGAGTCCTCGCCCGGGTGGTAGTACGGCGGGAGGTCCGCCTCCAGCGCGGAGTCGGGGATCTCCAGGTAGAGCCGGTCGCGGAACTCCTTCAGCTCGGCCTTGGTGAGCTTCTTCATCTGGTGCGTCGCGTTGCGCGCCTCGAAGTCCGGCCCGAGGGTCCAGCCCTTGATCGTGTGGGTCAGGATCACGGTCGGCTGGCCGACGTGCTCGCGCGCGGACTTGAACGCCGCGTACAGCTTGCGGTAGTCGTGGCCGCCGCGCGAGAGCTTGCGGATCTCGTCGTCGGACATGTGCTCGACCATCTTGCGCATCCGCGGGTCGTCACCGAAGAAGTTCTCGCGGATGTAGCCGCCGGTCTCGACGGAGTAGGTCTGGAACTGGCCGTCCGGCGTGGTGTTCATCTTGTTGACGAGCACGCCGTCGACGTCCTGGGCGAGCAGCGGATCCCAGTCGCGGCCCCAGATGACCTTGATGACGTTCCAGCCGGCGCCGCGGAAGTACGACTCCAGCTCCTGGATGATCTTGCCGTTGCCGCGTACGGGGCCGTCCAGCTGCTGGAGGTTGCAGTTGATCACGAACGTGAGGTTGTCGAGCTCCTCACGAGCGGCCAGGCCGATGGCGCCGAGCGACTCCGGCTCGGCCATCTCGCCGTCGCCGAGGAACGCCCACACGTGCGACCGCGAGGTGTCCTTGATCTTCCGGTTGTACAGGTACTGGTTGAACCGGGCCTGGTAGATCGAGTTGATCGCGGTGAGCCCCATGGAGACCGTGGGGAACTCCCAGAAGTCCGGCATGAGCCGCGGGTGCGGGTACGACGACAGGCCACCGCCCGGGTGGGAGATCTCCTGACGGAACCCGTCGAGGCTCTCCTGGGGCAGCCGGCCCTCAAGGAAGGCGCGCGCGTAGATGCCGGGAGCGGCGTGACCCTGGATGAACACCTGGTCGCCGGACTCGCCGTGGTCCTTGCCGCGGAAGAAGTGGTTGAAGCCCACCTCGTACAGGGAGGCCGCCGAGGCGTACGTCGCGATGTGCCCGCCGACGGACAGCTCGGGACGGTTCGCCCGCGACACCATGATCGCGGCGTTCCATCGGATGTACGCGCGGATGCGGCGCTCGACGTACTCGTCGCCGGGGAACCACGGCTCGCGCTCGGGCGAGATCGTGTTGATGTAGTCGGTGCTGCGCAGGCCTGGCACGCCCACCTGCTGCTCACGCGCTCGTTCGAGCAGGCGGAGCATGAGGTAGCGGGCGCGAGAGCGGCCCTCGGTCTTGATGACGGTGTCGAGCGACTCCAGCCACTCCCGGGTCTCATCGGGGTCGATGTCCGGAAGCTGGCTGGGGAGGCCGTCGCTGATGATCGAAAAGCGCTGGCGTCCGGAGGCCACGGGTTCCCCTTCGTGCTCACCCAGGAAGGTGTTGGGCGTCGTCGTTGTCTGAACCATCGTCGTACGTCGGGACCGTTAATGCATCTCTACCAATCGGTAACCGCTCCCGTGTGTGTCTCCTGTGCCGGGTGCCGCGGTGTGGGGCGCCCGCCGTCAGGGGATACCCGCCCCCAGGAGGTGAAACGACCTTGTTCCCTCACCCTATGCGGTGCCCTCTGATGGAGGACCCGCGATCTTGCCGCCGCGCGCCGGCGTGGGTAGACATGGCCCATGCGCACTGAAGTGATCGACGTGGCCACCGGTGACAAGGAGACCGTGCACGACATCACCGGCGAATGCTCGGCTTTCCTGCGCCGCGCCGGCGCGGAGGACGGGCTCCTCAACATCTTCGTCCCGCACGCGACCGCCGGGATCGCACTGATCGAACTGGGCGCCGGAAGCGACGACGACCTCCTCTCGGCGCTGCGCGACCTCCTCCCCCCGGACGACCGGTGGCGGCACTCGCACGGATCGCCCGGACACGGCCGTTCTCACGTGATGCCTGCCGTTGTGGCGCCCTATGCGACCCTGCCGGTGATCGGCGGCGAGATGGCCCTCGGGACCTGGCAGTCCGTCGCCCTCGTCGACCTCAACGTGGACAATGTGGCGCGCAACGTACGCCTCAGCTTCCTGGTCGGCGGCTGATCAACGTGGTCGGGTTTGCTCACATGCGGGCAAGACACTTGCGCGTGGGGTGGTCCGCCGTGTGAACTGTCCGGCAATGCCGCACCTCAAGGCGGCGGGTCGACGACAATCGGGGCCCGACAACACAGGGAGGACGTTCGTGAGCGCGACCGCGGGTCAGGCGCAGAGCAGCCTGGCCGAAAGGCTCGGTATGAAGCCGAGTCAGGTGGTGCAGGAGATCGGCTACGACGAAGACTGTGACGAGGAGCTGCGCGACTCCATCGAATCGGTCACCGGTAGCGAGCTGGTCGATGAGGACTACGAGGACGTGGTCGACGTCGTGCTGCTGTGGTGGCGCGAAGAAGACGGCGATCTCTTCGACGCCTTGTCCGATGCCCTCACCGCACTGGCCGACGGTGGTCACATCTGGCTTCTGACGCCCAAGGTGGGGCGAGACGGCCACGTCGAGCCGAGCGACATCGGTGAGGCCGCGCAGACGGCAGGGCTGTCACAGACGAGCAGCATCAGTGCGGCCCACGAATGGTCGGGCACGCGGCTGGTGGCGCCTAAGGCGCGGCGCTGACGGTCCTGTGGATCATCCTCCGGGCATGCCGGTCCCTCGGGAACCTCTCCGGTACCGGGTGGCAGACTGGCGCCCGCGTCCGAGAATTCCTCCGAAGGGTTTCTGAACATGTCGATTGAGGTTGGCGACATCGCGCCGGACTTCGAACTGAAGGACCAGCACGGCACGCCGGTCAAACTGTCCGACTACCGAGGCAGCAAGAACGTCGTACTCGTGTTCTACCCGCTGGCCTTCAGCGGCGTCTGCACGGGCGAACTCTGCTCGATCCGGGACGAACTGCCGACACTGGGGGGCGACGACGTCCAGGTCGTCGCCGTGTCGGTCGACTCGGTGTTCGCCCACCGCGCCTGGGCCGAGCAGGAGAAGTACCAGTTCCCGCTGCTGTCAGACTTCTGGCCGCACGGCGACGTCGCGAAGAAGTACGGGATCTTCAACGAGGATGCGGGCATCGCCACGCGCGGGACCTACATCATCGACAAGTCCGGTGTCGTCAAGTGGAAGGTGGAGAACGCCATCCCTGACGCCCGTGACCTCGGCGAATACCGCAAGGCACTCGCCGACATCTCGTAGTTTGCTGCGGCCGGGCCCATCACGGGCCCGGCCACGGAAAGCTGGAGGGGGCCATGCCCTGCTATCGCTGCGGGGCCCGGCAGACCGACCCGATCCGTGGCGCGAGCCCGTGGAAACGCGGCGTACGCGACGACAGACAGGTCCTGGTCTGCCCGGACTGCCAGACCGTCCCCAACTGGACGGCCGACCTAGCCCACTGCACCACCTGCGGCTCCACCGGCCTACTGTGCCGGCTAGGCGAAATAGAATGCCGAGCCTGCGGCCACGTGAGAACCGCCGAACGCACATCCGACGCCCTGGCCGTCTCCTCTCCGGGACTGTCGGAAGAGGTCGCCGCAGCCCTGACACGAGTCCTGGGCCGCCGCCCCGTCGGCTGACGCCCGACCAGTACGAAAATCCCGGTAGGCTTTCCCGGTCGCCGGAGTTCTCCGGTACGGGCGCATAGCTCAGTGGTTAGAGCACTGGTCTTACAAACCAGGAGTCGCTGGTTCGAATCCAGCTGTGCCCACAGTGTCTGCCCAGGGGGACGACCCCTGGAACCCCCGGTGTGGGGGGCTGCCGCCCCCCACGCCCCCGTGGTCGCTTGTTCCGATCCACCTTCGGGTTGATGTGTCCAGAGGCTTCATTGTTCTTGCCAATGGCCTGTTGGGCGTGGTTGGGTCGGCCGCACGGCGAGGTGGCCGCTGGTGGCGGCTCCTGTTCCGTGCGGCCTCCCGCCGAACCGACCGTGCGGCTTTCACCGCAGTCGGCTCTCCAATGATCTTTTCCGTGGGTTTGAGGTGGTTTCCGGGTGGATGTTGAGGTGGCAGGGTCCGCAGACCACGAGGGTTTTTCGGCGGATTTTGGCCATGTGTTCCATCCATGGTGGCCCGGAGGGTTTGAGATCGGCGAGTTTGCGGATCTGGTGGACTTGGATCGCTTTGTTGTGTCCGCAGATCTCGCATTTCCCTTTGAGGAGCCGGGAGATCAGTTCCTTTGGAGGGTGGGGTGCCGATCTCGGGTCGCGGTCATTGAGGACCGTTCTTCGTTGTTGGCGTAGTGGGATGCCGCCGAACCGTGCGACTAGAGGTTCCCTGCCGTTGCGGTCGACGCGGGCTTCGAAGCATCGTCGTGTCCCATGCGGGGTTTCGATTTTGGACTTGTGTTTGTCCGCGATCTTCTGCACCGATGAGCGATGTTTGGCTGCTAGCGTTTTCAGCATCGAGGTCACCATGACCCAATTCAGTCTGCCTAGCCGCCAGACGTCGCCGGCGAGTAGGTAGTACTGGACGACGCCCCGGTATCTGGCCCCGTAGGCAGCGACGATGGTGTGGTCGTCGCGGCTGATCATTTCGGGGCGGCGTGCGGGTTCTCCGCGTTTCAGGTAGGGGGCGCATTGGGTTTTGATCACCGTCTTTGGGACACGCAGGCCGATCTTTCCGTTGGCCGTTCGTTGTTTCCCGTTCAGTCGGCTGTCGCCGTGCTGGACGATGATCTCATAGCCGAGAAATTTCGCAGCCCGGGTACGGGCATGTGTGATGACGGTTTTCTCCTGCGATAGTTCTAGCTTGAGTTCGTCACGCAAGAACGTCGCGATGCGTTGTTTTATTTTCTCGGCTTCGGTTTTTGGTCCGGTGAATCCGAGGATGTGGTCGTCGGCGTATCGCACATATCTCAGCCGCCGGAAACGGGGATCCTGAGGATCGCCGCTCGGGAGGCTGTGTAGCTGTTTGAGAAGTGCTTTGGCCTGGACTCGATCGCCGCGCTCGCGTGCTCGTTTCCTCGCATCTCTTAGTCGAATGTATTCACGGTTTCTCGCGCGGGTCGTTCCTCGGGTGCTTTCGGGGATGAGGACGTTCTCGACGAATTGGTCCAGCTTGTGCAGGTAGATGTTCGACAGGATCGGGGACGCGACGCCGCCTTGCGGGGCGCCGGACAGCGTCGCGCCGTAGGTCCAGTCCTGTAGGTATCCGGCTGTCAGCATCTTGTGGATCAGCCGCAGGAACCGGTTGTCGTGGATTTTCTCTCCGAGGATCTTCAGCATGACCTGGTGGTCGAAAGATCCGAAGCAGTCGGAGATGTCACCCTCGATGAACCAGGTCGTCCCGTGCCAGTGCCCTATCTCGTTCAAGGCAGTATGGCAGCCTCTGTCGGGACGGAACCCGTGAGATGTGCCGGAAAACTGTGGTTCGTAATAGGCCTCCAACAGGAGGCGAACTACTTCACCGACTAGCTTGTCCGGCCATGTCGGCAGGCCGAGCGGCCGCGTCTTCCCGTTCTTTTTCGGGATGTGCACCCGCCGTGTCGGGGAGAATCGGTAGCGTTCGTGGCGCATCGCATCGATGATGCAATCAATCGTTCTCAGTGACATGCCGTCTGCGGTTTCCTGTGTGACCCCGGGCGTCATCGCCCCATGATTGGCGTAAATTCGTCCGTAGGCCAGCAGATACATCTGCGGGTTGAACATTTGCCGATAGATCTCATCCACGGGCAAGCCGCGCCTGCCTCGTTCACGTAGGACACCAAGTACTGTCTCGGCGTTCTGCATTTCGCATACCTCGCAGTCTCGAATGTCCGATCATCTGTGCCCCTTCGCCCTGTGGACGGCTTTCCCGTCCTCCTCGGCAGGTCGTTACTCCTGCGACTACTACGAGCACTCCGTCGCCATAGGGCTCGCGCCCCTTAGGCGATCCCACGTTCGACCCTGTCATACGTTCTAGCGTGACTTAGGCGTCCCACTCATCTCCTTGAATACCTTCACTAGGTATCGCTCCATGACCCGGAGGTTGCAGCGGCAGCTACGCGATACCGCCACAGGCCATGGCGCCGGTTTCAGGTGTCTTTCCGGCGGGCGAAGGCTTGCGCCGTCTGGAGATTAGGATTCAGGCAATCCAGCTTTCGCCATATCACGCGGGCCCCCCGGCGCATCACCCCGTACACCTGGGCATGATCACCGGTTTCCTGACATGCTATTTTCCCCTCGAACCTTTCGGCCTCAGGTAAGTCATCAGGCCCGAGAACTATCCTCTGAGTTCCCCCGGCTAAACCGGGAATATAAAACAGGGCGCATCGTGGCGCACAGTAGCTGCCTTTGTGCGGCAGGGTCCACACGTAGTTTTGCTCTCGTAGCTCTTTGATGGCTTTGGCGATGCTGCGGCGGGAGACGGTGAACTCTGTGGCCATCTCGGCTTGTGAGGGGATACGTGCGTTCGGGCGGTACTGGCCGCTGCGGATGCGTTCGCAGATGATGTCTCGCACATTTTCGTGACTGCTCATCATTCTTCCTTGCGGTTACCGGTCGGCTCACTTGAGATATCGCTCGCCTAAAATCCAGATGGTCAGGACGACCACCAAGAGGAGTAGGCCGAGCATCAGACGTCGATCCTCTGTTCTGTCCAGACGAGCTTTCCGCCTTCCTTACAGTGGAAGGCGGCCCAGTTCGTACAGAGGAACTCGATGATCCCTAGGCCGCGTCCGCAGGTGTCCTGGTCGCTCGCACTCTTGCGGACGGGAAGCAGCGGGTTGATGTCCCACACCTCGGCGAAGAGGCTGGGGAGCGTCCAGCGCAGCCGGAGCTTTATTCGGCCGACCTCGTGGAGGCCACAGGCTTCGTTGAAGAACTGTGTTGCTTTGAACGCATTGGTCGTTAATTCCGATATGACCAGTTCGGCGTCTTCCGCAAGGCTCTGCGGCAGGTGCCACTGACGGGCGACTTCGACCACGAGTCGCCGCGCCAATGGCACGGCGTTGGCCGTTGCGGCAAGCGTGACGGACTCCGCTTGCTTCACCGGAAAGAAGGCTTGCCGGGGCATTTCCATGTGATCACCTCGTCTCACCGCATGCCGTCTGCGGGCGCGCGGACAGGGATCACTTGCACCCGTCACGCTCCGAGTTCATCTGTGACCTCTGCGTGGCATGCTCGCCTAGAATGACTCCTCAACGGTTGTGAACGCAACCGTTGCGAACACATTCGCAGCGATCGAAGGCTTTCGGTTGAGCCAGGTATGTTGAGCCGACAGACTCAGTGCAGGTACGCACTGTGAGAAGGAGCCTCATGCCCGGTCGGAGTCAGCCGCCCACTGCTCGCCTGCGTCGCTTGGCGGCTGAGCTGCTACGGCTCCGCAAGATGGCCGACCTGAGCAGAGAGGCCGTCGCCGAGCAGACCGGCATCAACAAGGCGACGCTGTACCGCATCGAGACGGCCAGGGCACGACCGCAGGCCCGAACACTCAAGGCGTTGCTCACCCTGTACGAGGTAGACGACGTCAAGTGCGAAGAACTCGTTGTGCTCCTACGGGAAGCCAACCAACAGGGGTGGCTTCAGACCTTCGAGGGCGAGCTGCCCGACCGCTACAGCGCCTTCATCGGCTTCGAGTCAGAGGCTCGACAGCTCCTTACATACGAAACGCTGCTGATACCTGGCCTGCTCCAGACCGAGGAATATGCCCGCGCAGTCATCCGTGGCATGTTGCCGCAGGCGACCGACGAGGAAGTGGAAGCCCGTGTAGCCGCGCGAACGCAGCGGCAGCAGGTGCTTGATGGCGACCAACTACGCCTCTGGGCCGTGGTCGACGAGGCCGCCTTGCGTCGCAGCGTTGGCGATGCCGCAGTTCTCAGGGCGCAAATGGAGCACCTCCAGAAAGAGGCCAAGCGCCCGAACCTGACGCTCCAAGTGCTGCCCTTCGACGCGGGCCCGCACCCTGCTTTGCTCGGTGCATTCGTCATCTTGAAGTTCGGCGATATCGGCGCGCCGGACATGGTCTACATCGAGAGCGAGGCCGGCGATCTGTTCCTAGACGACGAACCAAGCGTTGACCGGTACAACACGACGTTCGAACACCTGCGAGCCACGGCGCTCAGTTCTGCGGCGTCGATGGATTTTCTTAGTCGCTATATGCGAGAGATATAAGAGTGAGAGGAGTGCGGGATGAACAGCCCTGACGTGTCCCGCGCAGACTGGCGCACGAGCAGCCGTAGCGGCGGCAACGGCAACTGCGTCGAGATCGCGATGGTGGACGAGGAGTCCCGTACGGCCAAAATCACTACAGGGATCGGACGGCACGAATAGATGACCGTGGCGAAGCGAGACTCGCTTCACCACGATGAACGAGCTACTCAAACGGGCGCGGCCAGTCCAACTTCGCACCGTTGGCTCGCATGCTTCGCATGGCGAACGCGCGCCCATTCCATGACCACTTACACCGTCACGCCATCCTCAATTCCACTATCGCCGAGCCGAGACGTTGTGGCAGGCGCCGTCACACTAAGGGCTGTCAGTGGGCGGTCGTAAGGTCGGTCTCATGACGTTGTCGACACGAGAACGAGAGATGTTCCTGGCAGAGCCGCATGTCGGGGCGCTGTCCGTCGTTGAACGTCCGGACCGGGCGCCGCTGACCGTGCCCATCTGGTATCAGTACGCGCCGGGCGGCGAGCTGTGGGTGCGTACCGGGCCGGACTCTCGGAAGGCGCGGGCTATTCGGGCTGCGGGGCGGTTCAGTCTCATGGTGCAGCGGGTCGTGCCGACGGTGCGTTACGTGTCGGTGGAGGGCGCGGTGACTCGGTGGGTTGCGGACGACGATGAGCGGGCCTGGGAGATGGCCGCGCGGTACCTCCCGGAGGACAAGGTCGCCGACTTCGTCGAGTACGAGCGGACTCAGCTCGGCGAGCACATCGCCATCCACATGCTGCCAGAGCACTGGCTGTCCGCCGACCTGGGAGCCGGCTAGCCACCGCGCGGAGGGCCTCTGGGCTCATCGAGTAGCCGCTGTCCTTCGCCGCGGGTCCGCACCCTGCGTTGAGTCGCCGTGTGCGAGAGATATAGGAGTGAGTGGAGTGCGGAATTCGCACGAAGCCCGGTTCACGAGCGTGTCGTGCCGCTGATGGTCGGCCAGCTTGCGCCAAAGGGCTGCCTGTGGCGGCAGGGCAACTGTGCAGAGACCGCAGTGGTGGATGGAATATCCCCACGGGTGGAATCGCGCTAGGGACCAGGCGGCGTGCATGGATGTCGTGGTGAGGCGGGATTCGCTTCACCACGACGCTTGGACGGGGGCGGCTAATCCCATGTCGTACATTTGGTGACGCCGGCGTGGTGGCCGCAGGCTCTCATGTAGCGGCCGGGCATTGGGTTGTTCGCTCTTGTGAGGGCGTCGCTACCGGACTTTACCTTGGCCGGGCCACACAGGTGCCAATTCTTGTGGCTGCCGTCCGCCCAGTCGAGCCATACCGATTCACCCTTCTTCGCATGGCGAATACGTCCCCACTCCAGGACCATTGATGCTGTGGCGCCGGCCCTCAATTCCACCACCGCCGAACCGATTTTTACGGTTCGCCGGTTGCGCGGTGGGCTGAGGTAGCCCTCGTGTGCGCTGACATTGAGGCCGCAGCTGTGGTTGATCACGCCGGATGGAGTCGTTCCCACGTTACCGCTGCTGGTGACGGCGGCTGCCGGGACCGCGGTCACGGATCCGATGGCGATGGCGGCTGCCGCTGGGAAAGCCAGGTGCTTCGCGAGATTCGGCCTGAGGTTGGGAAGGGGTTTCATTGTGGTCGCTCCTCTCGGCTGATTGTTCTATTCAGCCGATCCTCAGCATCCCAAACACCTCAGGCCCCTGACATCAGGGTAAATACTGACTCGCTATATGACCCAACCAGGGGTGCTACGCGTAGTCGCGTAGTTCGGGCCACATCGTGGACCAAGGGTGGCGAGGGGAGGTGCAGATGTAGACATGGCCGCCCCATTCGATGTTGTGCACGCCCTCGGGGTTGGAAAGGGTCGCCGCCGCGCGGACCTGGCCGAAATACCGGCGTAGGTGGGCCTCATATCCTGGGGCGTAGTCGGGGCCGGGGGCGATGGCTACCACTGTTGTGGCGTTCGGGTTGACGGGGCCCCACCACCAGTTGGTGTTCTGGGCGCCTGCGGCGGTTGGCAGGCCCTTGCCGCGGCCCAGTTCGTTGATGGCGCCGGCCTCGCTGTAGTCCGCGGCGAAGATTACTGCGTTGCTCCGCTGGGCCGGGGGGAGGCCGGTCCATACCTGGCTTACGGTGCCTACCAGCTCGGGCCAGCCCAGTGTCTCTCCGGATATCGCGCTGGTCTTGTACGTCCACGCTACGTCCGACGGTGGTAGTACCGGGAGGACGACGACGGCGGACACCGCGGCTGAGACGGCGGTTCCGATCAGGAGGCGTCTCGGGTGGGAGTTCAGGTGCTCGTCGTATGCGACCGCTCCGGCTCCCAGCAGGCACACGTACAGGCCGGCCAAGTAGTACACCTGGGCTCCGGTCGTCACGGCGAACAGGACGAACAGCACCGCGTACGTCAAAACGAGGCATCGCCACAACGGTCGGGCGGAGCGCCACAGGAACTTCAGGCCCATCATCCATAGCACGATCATCGCCAGGCACGACATGCCGATCTGGCCGACGATCCACGTGAGGATGTTCGCTGGGCCTCCGTGCTCCTCGTTCAGCGCACTCGTCATCGCGAACATGGCCCAGCCGTGCTGCGACTGCCACCACGCGTCGGGCAGCACCAGCAGTACGGCGATCGCGGCGCCCGCCAGCAGGTGGCGGTCGGCCAGGCGGCGGGCCGGGCTCAGCAGTGTCGTGGTCAGGAGGACGGTTCCGAAGATGGCCGCCAAATGGTTGAACTCCGTACCGATGCCGACCAAGGCTCCCGCCGCGAGCCACCACCGAGTGTCGCCGGTGCGGCCGAGACGTACGACCACCAGGGCGATCGCCGCCCACGCCAGCACCTCGTACGGTGTCGTGTTGGCGATGTGACCGCTGCCCAACAATACGGGCATGGTCCCTGTCGCGATCGCCGCCAGCAGCTGCGCTCGCCGCCCGCCGCCGAACTCCCTCGCGGTCAGGCCGCCCACGACCACCGTGCCCGCGGAGGCCAGCGCGGGCCACAGGCGCAGGCCCGCCGCCGAGACTCCGAACAGGGACAGCGAGACCCGGGCCAGCAGCGGTGCCAGCGCCGGCTGGTCCACATAGCTTGCCTGTAGGTGCCGGGCGCAGTCCAAAAAGTACAGCTCGTCTCGGTGCAGGCCGTAGCGCGTGGACAGCGCCATCAGGACGGCGAAGACCGCTCCCCCTACGGCGAACACCCAACGGTTCAACGGTGCGATCCGGGTCGCTCGCCCGACGTCCGCCAACTCCACCATCTCGGCCCCCGGCCCTCAGCTCAACGCAATGCCCCGCCAATGGCAACGACGAGAAGCCCTTGTGGATACGAACACCGCACGGATCACGCTGCGGCGGCTCAGTCCTCCCGTACGGAGATCGCGGCCACCGGGCACATCTGGCACGCCGAAGGCCACGCCCGCCCCGGACGACCGAGCCCGGCACGATCCCACCCCGGTGCGGGCGGGCGCGGAGGGGGCGAGATGATCGCCGTCTTCGATACGGAAAGGCGACTGCGGTGCTCTCGATCTCCTCGGACACGATCCGCGTGTTCCTGCATGTTCTGGCGGCCACCATCTGGGTCGGCGGGCAGGTGACCCTTGGGGCGCTGGTGCCCGCCCTCAAGGGGTTCGACGGTGCGACCAAGGCGGCGGCGCGGAGGTTCGCCGTTGTGGCGTGGCCGGCGTTCGGTGTGCTGGTGCTCACCGGCGTGTGGAACGTGGTCGCGCTCGGTCACCCGTCCGATGCCTACCGGACGACGCTCGAGGTGAAGCTGGTGTTCGTCGTGCTGTCCGGCGTGGCGGCGTTCTTGCACGCGCGGGCCTCGTCCAAGCGTGGCAACGCGATCTGGGGTGGCCTCGGTGCCCTGAGCGCGCTCCTGGCTCTCTTCTTCGGCGTCCAGCTCGGCTAGCTCTGCTGCCCAGGCAGATTGGTTGAGGGCGTGTCGGATCGTCAGCCCGCCGTGCGGAGGGCGCCTCGCCGCGGGTCGGCACCAGGCCGACGGCCCTCCTCGCGAGCCGCCCTTCGGGCACGCCTAGAGCGACCCCAGGAAGGCGATCATCGCGGCGTTGACCTCGGCCGGGGCTTCCTGCTGGGTCCAGTGGCCTACGCCGGGCAGCCAGATCGTGTCGCGCAGGTCCGGGACGTGCGCGCTCATTCCCGCGATGCCCTCCTTGGCGCCCGGGGCCGTCGCGACCACGTCGCGGTCGCCGGCGATGTACAGCGCCGGTGGGCGTACCGGGGCGGTGTGCCAGGCGGCGGTGAGCTCCCAGTTGCGGTCCAGGTTGCGGTACCAGTTCAGGCCGCCGGTGAAGCCTTCGGTGAACTCCGCGGCGAACGCGTCCAGGTCGTCCTCGGTGAGCCAGGATGGCAGTTTCTCCGGGACGGGGCACAGGTCGAGGAAGCCGCCGCCCGGGGGTACGACGGGCAGCAGCGGCGGGGCGTCGCCGGACGCCGCCGTCAGCATCCGCAGGAACGTCGAGCGCGGGTCGGCGTCCAGTTCCGCGTCGGCCACGCCCGGCTCCTGGAAGTACACCATGTAGAAGCCCTCGCCGAACTTGCGGCGCATCAGGTCGACGGGCGGCAGCGGGCCGCGCGGGCGGTGCGGCACGCTCAGGCCGATCACGCCGCGGATCACGTCGGGGCGCAGCTGGGCGGTGTGCCAGGCGACCGGGCCTCCCCAGTCGTGGCCGGCGACGACCGCCTGCTCCTCACCAAGAGCGCTGATCAGGCCGATGGCGTCGCCCGCCAGGTGCATGATCGTGTACGCGGCGGGGTCCTCGGGGTGGTCGCTGCGGCCGTATCCCCGCTGGTCGGGCGCCACCGCGTGGTAGCCGGCCTCGGCCAGCGCGGTGAGCTGGTGGCGCCAGGAGTACCAGCACTCGGGGAAGCCGTGCAGGAGCAGGACCAAGGGTCCCGTGCCCGCCTCGGCCACGTGCAGGCGCGTGCCGCCGACCTCGACCGTACGGTGGGTGATCTCGACCATGTGGAACCTCTCAGCCGGGCAACGCTCGCCCGTATCGCTCTTTGGCGCGCGCGCGGAGCCGCTCGTCGTCGCGTGGTACGGGTTCGAGGAACACCTCGTAGACCTCGGGGTGGGCTTCGTGTAGCTCGTGGTCGAGCCGCGCGCAGGCGCGTTCGACGTCGGCCGCGCCGAGCGCGTCGTCGAAGTCGAGGCGTGCGCACACGAGCAGCTGCTCGGTGCCGACCGTGAGGGTCAGGAGGTCGACGATGACCTCGACCTCGGGAGCATCCTCGATGTGCTCCCTGATCGCGGTGAGGAGGCGCGGCCGTGCCTGGCGCCCGATGAGCAGCTCGCGGTTCGTACGGCCCAGCAGGAAGGCCACGATCGTCAGAACGCCGCCGATGAGCAGCGAGGCGATGCCGTCCCAGACGGCCGAGCCGGTGATCTGGTGCAGGAACAGGCCCAGCGCGGCGAGCACGATGCCGACGAGCGCCGCGGAGTCCTCGAACAGCACCGACTTGGCCGTCGGGTCGTCCGTGGTCCGCAGCAGCTCCAGGAACGACTGGTCCCGCTGGTCGGCGTTGGCGCGCGTCTGGCGTAGGGCCTGGGCCCACGAGACGCCTTCGAGGACGGCCGACACGGCGAGCACGATGTACCCGATGAGCGGGCTGCCCCCCTCGACGCCCTTGCCCAGGAGGGCACCGATGCCCTGCAGGAACGCGAACAGCGCTCCCATCCCGAAGATGCACACGGCGACGAGCAGTGACCAGAAGTACCGCTCGGCGCCGTGGCCCATGGGGTGCTGATGGTCAGCGGGGCGTTTGCTCCGCCTCAGTGCCGTCAGCAGCAGCAATTCGTTGGCGGTGTCGGCGAAGGAGTGTCCGGCTTCCGCGGCCATCGACGCCGAGCCGGTCAGAACGGCGGCGACCGTCTTGGCGAGCGCGATGCCGAGGTTGGCGGCGAGCGCGAGCAAGACGGTTACCCGGCTTTCCTTCTTCTCGGCCACGGGCTAAGAGTGTCACGCCGGGCTCGAAACGCCCAATACGGCCTCCGCGGCCGTGGCCAGCTGAATGAGACGCTCCACCTCGGTCTGGTGGAAGGGCGGCGCCGCCACCCGCGCGAGCAGAAGGGTCTGGCCCGCTCCCCCGACCGCCACGAACGCGTAGCGCACTCCGTCGTCGCCCGTGAACGCCCGTCCGGACGCGGCCGGCAGCGGCGGCGGCGTCAGCGGGTCCGGCGCCTGCCAGCTGGCGTGCACGATCCGGCCGTCGGCGGTCAGCATCGCCGCCCAGTCGCCGCCGAAGATCTTGGGTACGGCCTCGACGAGCGCCACCACGCCGTTCGGCGGGTTGGCCGCCATCTGGCCGACGACCTCGACGTCCGAGAAGATCCCTGGCGCCTCGGTGGTCCGCCACACGCCTTCGACGTCGACTCCGCGCACGGAGGCGACGGCGTCGCAGAGCACGTCGAGGGACAATCCGTCCGGCCAGGTGACCGTCACGTCGTCGACCGCCCTGCCCGCGGAACGCTCCAGCACGACGACCTGGACGATGTCCGCTCCCGCCGCGCCGAGCGTACGGGCGACCGTCCCGAGTGACCCCGGCCGGTCCGGCAACCTGAGTCGAATCCGCAAAAGCGGCATAGCACTCACCTCCGGAATGGAAGCGTGCCAGAGGGATATTTCCGGCATGTTGCAAGCAGGTATTGATCTGCCGCTCAGGTCCCGAGCCAGGTCAGGAGGTCGGGAAGGGGGAAAGTGTCGATCACGCGGTCGGGCGGCACACCACAGCGGGCGGCGCGTTCGCAGCCGTACGGCTGCCAGGCCAGCTGGCCCGGCGCGTGGGCGTCGGAGTCGATGGAGAAGTGGCATCCGGTCTCGACGGCCAGGCGGAGCAGGCGCTTGGGAGGGTCCTGGCGCTCCGGGCGGGAGTTGATCTCCACGGCGACGCCGTGGCGGGCGCAGGCGGCGAAGACCTTCTCCGCGTCGAACTCCGACTCGGGGCGGACGCGCCCGCGCCGCCCGCCGCCCTGGACGATGCGGCCGGTGCAGTGGCCGAGGACGTCGACCCGCGGGTCGGCGACGGCGGCCAGCATCCGCGGCGTCATCTCGGCGGAGGGCATCCGCAGCTTGGAGTGCACGCTGGCGACGACCACGTCGAGGCGGTCCAGCAGCTCGGGCTCCTGGTCGAGGGAGCCGTCGTCGAGGATGTCGACCTCGATGCCGGTGAGGACGCGGAACGGCGCGAGGCGGTCGTTCAGCGCCGCAACGACGTCGAGCTGCTCGCGCAGCCGCTCCGGCGACAGGCCGTTCGCGATGGTCAGGCGCGGCGAGTGGTCGGTGAGCGCCAGGTAGTCGTGGCCGAGGGAGATCGCCGCCTCGGCCATCTCCTCGATGGGCGAGCCGCCGTCGGACCAGTCGGAGTGCGTGTGCAGGTCGCCGCGGAGCGCGTCGCGCAGCTCGGCGGTCGCCTCGTCGACCGGGTGCCCTTCGGTGGCCTCCAGGCGGCGCAGGTAGGTAGGTGTCTCGCCCTTCAGCGACTCGTCGACGACCAGCGCGGTGACCTTGCCGACGCCGGGCAGCGCCTCCAGGGTGCCCTCGCGGGCGCGCGCGGCCAGCTCGCCGGCGTCGATGCCGGCCACCGTCTCGGCGGCGCGGCGGAACGCGCGTACCCGATAGGTCGCCTCACCCGCGCGCTCCAGCAGGAACGCGATGCGCTTCAGCGCCTCGACCGGCTCCATACCTCAAGTTCTACCGGAACACCGAGACGCGGGTGCGATGGTGGCGCGGCGTCTCGATCTCGTCGACGACGGCCACCGCGAGATCGGCGTGGGACAGGTGGTCCGACGGGGACACGGTGTCGCCGCCGAGCCGGTAGTGGCCCGTGCGGGCTGCGCCCTGCTCCAGCCGCGCGGGCGGGGTGAGCATGAGCCAGTCGACGGCGGTATCGCGTGCGCGCAGCCGGTCCAGGCCCGCGGCGTGCGCGGCGGCGAACGGCCGGATCGCGGCCGGGAAGGCCTCCGGGTCGTCCATCACCGGGCGCCCGGCCGCGTCGCGGAGGTTCGCGAACAGGCCGATCACGAGGAGGCGCGGAACGCCCGCCTCGGCCAGGCCGTCCAGCAGGGCGTCGGCGGCCTTGACGAAGAAGAGAGGGTCCAGGCCGGCGAACCCCTGGTCGGGGCCGGTGAACGGGGTCACCGCGTGGACGGCCGCGTCGTGGCGGCCCGCGACGCGGGCGATGCCTTCCGCGTCCGTCACGTCACCTCGCACCACGCGGACGCCGCCGGTCCCGAGATCGGCGTGTCCGTCCGGGTCGCGGACCACGGCGGTGACGTGGTGCCCGCGCTCACGCGCCTCGGCCGTGACGGCCCGCCCGATCCTGCCGCCGGCCCCGAAGACCACTATTTCGCCCATGGACCAGGACGGTATCCATAGGATACTGGTTACTTCAACGATACTGGAGGAGCCGTGCCCCAGCCTTTGGACCCGGAGATGTTCGACCCCGTCTGCCCCTCCAGCGCCATGCCCGTCCGCATCGGCGACAAGTGGACCGGGATGATCGTGCGCTGCCTCGAAGACGGCCCGAGGCGCTTCACCGAGCTGAAGGAGCCACTGCGCGCCATCACCCCGAAGGTCCTCACCCAGACCCTGCGGGCGATGGAGCGCGACGGCCTGGTGACGCGCGCCGCCTACGACGAGAACCCGCCGCGTGTCGAGTACGAGCTCACGCCGCTCGGGCGCAGCCTGCTGCCCCTCCTGGAGGCCGCGCGCGCCTGGAGCCGCGACCATCTGCCCGCGCTGCTGGCCGCGCGGGACGCGCACGACCCGTACCCAGGTATCACGTCGAGATCCTCCTAGCGGGGTAGGAGGATCGCCGCCCAGCGGACCTAGGCTCTGGGCATGGCGGCTGAACCTCTCGACCGGGTGCTGCGCGTGTTCACGCCCGCCCCACCCGGTCCGCCCCGGCGGCTGCTGAAGGTACGGCGGCTCGACCTGGTCGTCGCCGCGGACGCCCTGATCACGCTCATCGTGTTCCTCGCCGACAACGCGTGGCTCCAGTCGGAGAACGTCAACCACGGCTCGCCGTACGGGGCCGGGGCCCTCGTGCTGGTCGCCCTCGTGATCGCGGCGCCGCTCCTGCTGCGGAACCGCCACCCACCGGCCGCGTGGGCCTGCTCGGCGGCGGCCATCGCGTTCTCGGCGATCCTGCTCGGCTCGCGCGAGGGCATCTCCACGCCGTACATCCCGGGATCGGTCATCGTCTACCTCCTCTGCCTGTACGCCGTGGGGCTGCGGGCCAGGCGGACTCTCGTGATCGGCGCCGTGGTCACGTCCGTCGTCGGCGCCGCGCTCATCGACGCGAAGACGACCGGGGTCGCGCTGCCCGCGATGCTCCCCCTGGTCCTCGCCTATGTCGTACGGCTCCGGCGTTCGACCAAGAGCGCGCTGGCCGAGCAGGAGGCGCGCCACGAGGAGGAGACGGCGGTGCTGGAGGAGCGGCAGCGGATCGCGCGCGAGCTGCACGACGTGGTCGCCCACCACATGGCGGTGATCGCCATTCAGGCCGAGGCCGCGCCGTACAAGGTCGCCGTGCCGCAGCCCGAGCTGGCCGAGAGTCTGGCGACCATCCGCGCGAGCGCGCTCGACGGCCTCACCGAGCTGCGCCGCATCCTGGGCGTCCTGCGTACGGTCGAGGGCCCGCAGACGGCGCCGCAGCCCGGCCTGGAACGACTCGACGAGGTGATCGCGTCGGCGCGCAACGGCGGCCTGGCCATCGAGACGTCGGTGACGGGCGAGGCGCCCGAGCTCCCGGCGGGCGTCGGCCTGTCCGCGCACCGCATCCTGCAGGAGGCGCTCAGCAACGCGATGAAGCACGCGCCCGGCGCGGCCGTGCGCGTCGAGATCACCTACGACCACCGGCTGCTGCGCCTGCGGATCGCGAACGGCCCCGGCAGCGGGTCCGGCGGCGAGCGGCCGCCGGTCGCCGCGTCCGGCGGCGGCCACGGCCTGGTCGGCATGCGCGAGCGCGCCGCCATGCTCGGCGGCGAGCTGGGCGCCGGCCCGGCCCCCGGCGGCGGCTTCACGGTCGTCGCCACCCTCCCCCTCACGGAAGCCCAGCAATGATCCGCGTACTCATCGCCGACGACCAGGGAATGGTGCGGTCGGGGTTCTCCATCCTGCTGAACGCCCAGCCCGACATCGAGGTGGTCGGCGAGGCCGTCGACGGCGAGGAGGCCGTCGCCCGCGCCGCCGAGCTGCGCCCCGACGTCGTGCTCATGGACGTCCGGATGCCCGTGCTCGACGGCCTGGCCGCCACCCGGCGCGTCACGGCCGCCGCGGACCCGCCGAAGGTGCTCGTCCTCACGACGTTCGACCTGGACGACTACGTGTACGAGGCGCTGCGGGCCGGCGCGAGCGGCTTCCTGCTGAAGGACGCCTCGGCCCGCGAGCTGTCGGACGCCGTACGCGTGGTCGCGGGCGGCGACGCCCTGCTCGCGCCCGCCGTGACCCGCAGGCTCATCTCCGAGTTCGCCCGCATGGGCGCGCCGCGCGGCCCTGACCCACGGCGCGCCGAGGGCCTCACCGAACGCGAGTCCGAGGTGCTCGGCCTGGTGGCGCGCGGCATGTCCAACTCCGAGATCGCCGCCCGCCTCGTCGTGGCCGAGCAGACGGTGAAGACGCACGTGGGGCGCATCCTGATGAAGCTCGGCCTGCGCGACCGCACCCAGGCGGTCGTGTACGCGTACGAGACCGGTCTCGTACGACCCGGCGAGTGACAGGCCGCTCCTCCTCGCGGCCCGTGTGCGCTGGGTCGGGTGCTCAGGTGGGATGGTGGACCGTGTGAAGAGCGACCGCGACATCCGGGAACTGACCACCGAGCGGCTCGAGCAGGCCATGAGTTCGCTCGGTACCGCCGCCACGGCCAGCATGGAGGAGCGCCTGCCGTGGTTCCGTGTGATGTCGGCCGAGTACCGCTCCTGGGTCGGGCTGGTCGCCCAGGCGGGCATCGCCGGGTTCGTCGAGTGGTTCAAGCACGAGGAGAAGATCCGGCCGGCCATCGCCGGTGAGGTGTTCGGCACCGCGCCACGCGAGCTGATGCGCGCGGTGCGCCTCCAGCAGACCGTCGAGGTCGTACGCGTCGTCATCGACGTCGTCGAGTCGCAGGTCAACGAGCTCGCGGTGCCCGGCGGCGAGACCCAGCTGCGGGAGGCCATCCTCCGCTACACCCGTGAGGTCGCCTTCGGGGCCGCCCAGGTGTACGCGCGTGCGGCCGAGACCCGCGGGGCCTGGGACGCCCGCCTGGAGGCGTTGATCGTCGACGCCCTGCTGCGCGGCGAGGTCGACGAGTCCCTGCACTCGTGGGCCGCCGCGCTCGGCTGGGCGTCCACGTCGGTGGCGGTCATGGCCGGCCACACGCCCGAGGACGAGGCCGAGGCCGTGATCGACGACATCCGCATCGCCTCGCGCCGCGCACGCGTCGACGTGCTCGCCGGGGTGCAGGGCAGCCGGCTCATCGTCATCGTCGGCGGCGCGGAGGACCCCCTGACCGCGGCGAAGCCGTTCACGCCGAAGTTCGGGCCGGGCCCGGTCGTGGTCGGCCCCCGCGTCGACGACCTGTACGCCGCCACCGGGTCGGCGCGCGCGGCGCTCGCGGGCCTGCAGGCGGTGACCGGCTGGCCGGACGCCCCGCGCCCGGTGCTCGCCGGCGACCTGCTGGCCGAACGCGCCCTCGACGGCGACCAGGACGCCCGCGAGTACCTCGTGGAGGAGGTCTACGAACCCCTCCAGGCGGCCGGCGCCCCGCTGCTCGACACTCTGACGACCTATCTGGAGCAGGGGTCGTCGCTGGAGGCCACCGCGCGGCTGTTGTTCGTCCATCCGAATACGGTGCGTTACCGTTTGAGGCGTGTGACCGAGTTGACCGGCTATGTCCCTGCCGACGGGCGGGCCGCTTTCACGCTGAGAATTGCCCTGGTACTGGGCCGTTTCGCGTCACGACCCCTCAACTTGTAGGAGTCGCACAAGGCTTGCCGCCTGAACTTCGTACCTCACCGCATGAACATGGCGGACTCCTACAGTGCACTGTTGGATGCGTGCTCGTTATCGCCGCGCCCGGCCAGGGCGCCCAAGTTCCGGGATTCCTCAACGCGTGGCTCGAGGTTCCGGGGGTAGCCGACCGCCTCACCTGGTGGTCGGCCGTCACCGGTCTCGACCTGATCCGCTACGGCACGACCGCCGACGCCGACGAGATCCGCGACACCGCTGTCGCGCAGCCTCTTCTCGTCAGCTCGGCTCTCGCCGCCTACGAGGTCCTCGGACTCACCCCTGGTCTCACGGCGGGGCACAGCGTGGGCGAACTCGCCGCCGCCGCGATCTCAGGCGTCCTGACGCCCGAGGCCGCGCTGGTGCTCGTCCGCGAACGCGGCCGTGCGATGGCCGAGGCGGCCACCGCCGCCGAGACCGGCATGACGGCGGTCCTCGGCGGTGACGCCGACGAGGTCCTCGCCGCGATCGAGAAGTACGGCCTGACCCCCGCGAACGCCAATGGCACCGGCCATATCGTCGCGGCGGGCCTGCTGGAGCAGCTGGAAGCGCTGAAGGAGAACCCCCCGGCGAAGGCCCGGCTGCGTCCGCTCAGTGTGGCGGGTGCGTTCCACACCGAGCACATGGCACCCGCGACAGAGGTTCTCAAGAGCCTCATCCCGGGAATGCCAGTAACCGATCCGGTGATCCCGGTTCTCTCCAACCGCGACGGCGCTGTCGTGGAGCACGGCCAGGAGTTCGTCGCCCGGCTCGCGGAACAAGTGAGCAGGCCGGTGCGCTGGGACTCCTGTATGAGCACGATGTCGGACCTCGGCGTCACGGCGATCATCGAACTCCCCCCGGCGGGAACTCTCGCGGGCATCGCCCGGCGAGCGCTTCCGGGCGTCGAGATCGTCGCGCTCAAGACTCCGGACGATCTGGGCAAGGCGCGCGCCCTGATCGCACAGGAGACGCGCCACACTGACGACACCTTGGAGAACGCGTGACGTCTTTCCAGCTCCGTAACGGCGCCCCTGGGGCGCGTATCCTCGCCTTCGGCCACTACCAGCCGTCCAAGGTCGTCACCAACGACGACCTGGCCGCGACGATGGACACCAACGACGCGTGGATCCAGAGCCGCGTCGGCATCAAGCAGCGCCGCATCGCGGGTCCGGACGAGAGCGTCGTCGACATGGCCGTCGCCGCGGGCGGCAAGGCCCTCGCGAACAGCGGCCTCACCCCGGCCGACATCGACCTGGTCATCGTCGCCACCTGCACGCAGGAGGCACAGATCCCCAACGCGTCGGCGAGCGTCGCCAGCCGCCTCGGCATCATGGCGCCCGGCGCCTACGACGTGAACGCCGCGTGCGCGGGCTTCTGCTACGCGCTCAACAACGCCTCCGACGCGATCCGTACCGGCTCGGCGCGCAACGTGCTCGTGGTCGGCTCGGAGAAGCTGTCGCAGTGGGTCGACTGGACCGACCGCTCCACCTCGATCATCTTCGCCGACGGCGCGGGCGCCGCGGTGCTGACCGGCTCCGACGAGCCGGGCGTCGGCCCGGTAGTGTGGGGCAGCGCCGGCGACCTGGCCGAGAAGATCTACATCAAGGACCGCAACGGCTTCCTCTTCCAGGAAGGCCAGGCCGTGTTCCGCTGGGCCACCACCGCGCTGCACCCGGTGGCCAAGGAGGCCTGCGACCGTGCCGGGGTCGACCCGTCCGAGCTGGCGGCGTTCATCCCGCACCAGGCCAACCTCCGCATCATCGAGGCCATCGCGCGCAGGCTGAAGGCCGTCAACGCGGTCGTGGCCGACGACATCGTGAACGCCGGGAACACCTCGGCGGCCTCGATCCCGCTCGCCCTCTCGCGTCTCATCGAGCGCGGCGAGGTTCCCTCCGGCGCTCCGGCCCTGCTCATCGGGTTCGGGGCGGGCATGACGTACGCGGCCCAGGTGATCGAGATCCCGTGACCGGGATCTCGCACCACGGTCCGCGATACCAGGTAAAACAACACAAGGAGAACTAACACATGGCACTGTCCGAGCAGGCGATCCTCGAAGGTCTCGGCAACATCGTCGAGGAGATCGCGGGTGTCCCCGCCGCCGACGTGACCCCCGACAAGTCCTTCGTCGACGACCTCGACATCGACTCCCTGTCGATGGTCGAGATCGCGGTGGCCGCCCAGGACGAGTTCAAGGTCGAGATCCCCGACGACGACCTGAAGAACCTGAAGACGGTGAAGGACGTCGTCGTCTACGTCCAGAGCAAGGACGTCTCCGCCTGAGTGCGGACCGCAAAAGGAGAGCGTGACCACATGAACACCTCCGTCGTCGTGACCGGACTCGGGGCGACCACGCCACTCGGCGGAGACGTGGCGTCCACCTGGTCCGCTCTTCTCGCGGGCCGCTCCGGTGTGAAGCGCATCGAGGCCGAGTGGGTCGAGAACCTCCCGGTCAAGATCGCTGCGACCATCGCGGTCGAGCCCTCCGAGGTTCTGCCGAAGCACCGGCTGCGCAGGCTCGACCGCTGTGAGCAGTTCGCGCTGATCGCCGCGCACGAGGCGTGGCGTGACGCCGGCCTCGCCCTCGGCGAGGAAGGCGCCGCCGGTGCGGTGGACGGCTTCCGCGTCGACTCCGACCGGGTCGGCGCCGTCGTCTCCAGCGGCATCGGCGGGATCACCACCACTCTCAACAGCTACGACACGCTGCTTGAGAAGGGCTGGCAGCGCGTCTCGCCGTTCGCCGTGCCGATGCTCATGCCCAACGGCGCCGCCGGCTGGGTCAGCATCGAGTTCGGCGCCCAGGCCGGCGCGCACGCGGTGGCGAGCGCCTGCGCCTCCAGCGCCGAGGCGATCGGCTACGGCATCGACATGATCCGCGCCGGGCGGGCCGACATCGTCATCGCGGGGGGCACCGAGGCGGCGATCCACCAGCTCAACATCGCCGCCTTCTCCTCGATGCGCGCCATGTCGACCCGCAACGACGAGCCCGAACGCGCCTCGCGGCCGTACGACAAGAACCGCGACGGCTTCGTGCTCGGCGAGGGCTCCGGCATCGTGATCCTCGAGTCCGAGGAGCACGCGAAGGCCCGTGGCGCGCGGATCTACGGCGTCGCGGCCGGCGTGGGCTACTCCGCCGACGCCCATGACATCGTGCAGAACAACGCCGATGGCATGGCGAAGGCGATGGGGCGCGCGCTGAAGGACGCCGGCGTCGAACCGTCCGACATCGTGCACATCAACGCGCACGGCACCTCCACCCCGATCGGCGACATCGGCGAGATCAAGGCGATCAGGCAGGCCTTCGGCGACGCCGCGGACCAGATCATCGTGACCAGCACCAAGTCGATGACCGGTCACCTTCTCGGGGGCACCGGCGCGGTGGAGTCGATCGCGACGCTGCTGGCGCTCCGCGACGGGCTCGTCCCGCCGACCATCAACCTCGAAGATGTCGATGACGACATCGACATCGACATCGCACGGGGTGAGGCACGCAAGCTTCCCAGCGGCCCGGCGGCCGCTCTGAACAACTCGTTCGGCTTCGGCGGGCACAACGTGTGCGTCGTATTCAGGAGGCATGAGTCGTGACCGTTGTCGACAGTCGCACCACTGCTCCGATCGCCGACGAGCTGGTGGAGGTCGCGCGTGACCCGCGCGACCCGCGTACACGCCTCGAAGCTCTCTTCGACGAGGGGTCCCTGCGGCTCCTCACCGACGAGAACACCAGCGGAGCGCTCTCGGGCGTCGGCCGCGTCGAGGGCATGCCGGTCGTGGCGTTCGCCAGTGACCCTCGCATCCAGGGCGGCGCCATGGGCGCCGAGGGGTGCGAGGCCATGGTGTACGCCTACGACCACGCGGTACGCGAGCGGCTGCCGATCATCGGACTCTGGCACTCCGGCGGGGCACGCCTCGCCGAGGGTGTCGAGTCCCTGCACGGTGTGGGCAGGATCTTCGCGGCGATGACGCGGGCCTCCGGGCTCGTGCCGCAGATCTCGGTCGTGCTCGGCGCCGCCGCGGGCGGCGCCGCGTACGGCCCGGCCCTCACCGACATCGTCATCCTGTCCGAGGGCGGCCGCATCTTCGTGACCGGCCCGGACGTCGTACGCTCGGTGACCGGCGAAGAGGTCGACATGGCGGCGCTGGGCGGCCCTGAGCCGCACAGCAAGCGCAGCGGTGTCGTCCACGTCGTCGCCAAGACCGACACCGAGGCGATCGTCAAGGCCCGGCGGGTGGCCACGCTGCTCGGCCACCAGAGCCGGATGAACCCCGACCTCGTCACCGAGGTCGACCTCGGTGACGTGCTGCCGGAGAACCGCCGCCGCGCGTACGACGTGCACCCGATCGTCAACGGGATGCTCGACGACCCGGCGGAGTCCATCGAGCTGCACCCCAAGTGGGCGCCGAACATCACCACGACGCTGGGCCGTCTCGGCGGCCGTACCGTGGGCGTCATCGCCAACAACCCGATGCGCCTCGGCGGCTGCCTCGACTCCACGTCGGCGGAGAAGGCGTCCCGTTTCGTCCGCATGTGCGACAGTTTCGGCATTCCGCTGATCGTCATCGTCGACGTGCCCGGCTACCTCCCCGGAGTCGGCCAGGAGCACGACGGCGTCGTACGCCGCGGCGCCAAGCTGCTGCACGCGTTCGCCGAGGCCGTGGTGCCGCGGGTGACGCTAGTGACCCGCAAGTCCTACGGCGGCGCGTACATCGCGATGAACTCCCGCTCGCTGGGCGCGACCAAGGTCTTCGCCTGGCCGACGGCCGAGATCGCGGTCATGGGCGCCGTCGCCGCCGTGCGGATCCTGCACCGCCGCAAGCTCGCCGCCGTACCCGACGAGGAGCGCCACGCCCTGGAGGAGCAGCTCGCCGCCGAGCACGAGAAGATCGCCGGTGGCCTCCAGCGCGCCCGCGACCTGGGCGTCATCGACGAGGTCATCGACCCGAAGACGACGCGGCGCGCCATCGCGCTGGCGATCGCCGAGGCGACGCCCGCGCGCGGCTCGCACGGCAACATCCCCCTCTGAGGGAACCAGAACCAAGCCCCCGCCCGGACCGGACGGGGGCTTTTCGGCTACCAGGCGGACGGCGCCGGGGGCGCGACCACCGGCGGACGGTCGTCACACGTGATGGTGTTCGGCAGCTCCCAGGGGGCGAGCCAGCCGCCGTCATCGCCGCCGAGGTCGGTCAGTGAGAACTCCGACCCGGTGGACGGGAAGTTGAACGACCCGCAGTTGTTGACGCCGACCGCACCGACGTTGCGGGCGTCGACGTTCTCGAAGGACGCGGACCCCGCCACGCGTGCGCTGAGCACCGAGGTGCCCGTGCCGTCCACGTGGATGTCCTTGAAGTGGACGTTCTTGATGGAGTACAGGTCCTTCACCGGGAAGTCGCTGATCAGCATCACCGCGTTGTAGGTGTTGTCGAGGAAGTGGTCGCCCGTCACCTGGATGTCGGCGTCCATGTTCTTCTCCAGCGCGTACAGCCAGATGGCGCCGAGGCCGATGTTCCAGTTCAGCTCGTACGTCCCGGCGCGCACCGTGGTGTTGCCGGTGAACCACAGGTGCCCGGTGAACGCCTCGGCGCCGAAGCGCGACCCGGCCTGCAGGGCGCTGCCCTCGCGGATCGGGTCGGCGACCAGGTTGTCCGAGACGGTGTTGTCGGTGCCGCCGTAGATCGCGATGCCGTTCGCGAGGACGGGCGTCTGCACGGTGTTGTGGTCGAAGGTGTCCTGCGCGTCCTCGGTCTTCTCCGACCACATGGCCAGTCCGTCGTCGCCGGAGTTACGGACGAAGTTGTTCGACACGACCGACCTGGTGACGCCGGTGTGGAAGTTGACGCCGTCGGCGATCTGGTCGGCGATGACGTTGTTCGTGATCCGCAGGTTCGTCATCGGCCCGTCGAACCACATGCCGACCTTGGTGTGGTGGATGTACAGCCCGTCGATTGTCGAGTCGCTCATCGCCCCGCCGACGCCGTTCACCTGGTCGATGTCGATCCGCTCGCGTACGTCGCCCTCGATCGCGAAGCCCTTCAGGTGGACGTTGTGGCTGCCGCCCGCCGAGGCGTCCTTCCCGTAGAAGCCGACGCCGGTGTGCGTCGAGCCGTCGGGTGCCGGGGTGCTGAGCGCGACCTCGTGGCCCTTGATGATCGTGTACCAGTCGCCGGCGCCCTCGATCGTCACGTCGTCGACGATGATGTGGCGGTTCACCTGGTACGTGCCCGGCGGGACGTACACCTTGAGCTTCTTGCTCTTGGCGAAGGCGATCGCCTTGTCGAACGCTCCGGCGGAGTCGCGGCGGCCGAACGGGTCGGCGCCGAACGCCAGGACGTTCGCCGCGCGCGGGTCGACGTGCGGCGCGGCGACTAGCTGGGAGTCGAGCAGGTCGACGGCGGTCCAGGCTGCCTTACCGCCGGCCGGGACCGTCAGGCGTAGCTTCTCCCCGCGCGGTAGGTACGGCCGAGGAAGAGGCGCTGCTCGTCGTAGAAGTGGTTCGGGCGGAACGGCTTGGTGATCGTCGGCGGCGGCGTCGTGTCAGCGGGCACGCACGAGCACTCGGTGATCCACCAGTCGGGGTGCAGCAGGCCGGCGCCCGGATCGTTGGAGAACGGATACTGGTTGTAGAGCCAGGCGTATTGCGAGGTCAGGGTCATCGTCCGCTTGGCCCCGTGCACCGAGACGTCGAGCGGCGCCGTGATGCCACCGCCGCCGGGGGCGTCCGGGACGCTGTACCGCACCGTGATCGCGTTGGCCGCGCTCGGCAGCGTGAACTCCACGTACTGCCCCGGCGCGAGCTTGACCGCGCTGCGGCCGGACGCCTCGGCGGGCAGCGTGTAGGCGGTGCGGTCCGGCCCGATGACGGTGCCGTTCGTGACGGCGTTCTCGGCCTCCTGCTCGGCGAAGCCGACGGCGGCTCCACGGCCCGCGACGAGCGAGGGCGCGAGACCGGCACGCGTGACGACGGGAGCCGGTGGCGTGCCGGCGTGCGCCGCGCCGCCGGCTCCCAGGCTGAGGCCGAGGACGGCGACGGTCGCCGCGGCCCTCCACCGGGTTCTGCTCCGGACGGCTCCTGCGTTGCTCCGCGACATCGCCCGCTCGATTCTGTGGAGGACACCATGAGGGTGAGGTGACATTAAGACCTGCGCAGGCGGCGCTACAAGATTCCTGACGGACTTTTTCGTGAACCTGCTGCCTAAATTCGGATTTCACGCCATTTCTTGCGTAAACGGGTAGCGGTCGTTGCGCTCAGCGTCCGGAAGGGCAGGTGGCAGCGGCAGGCTCGCGCCGTCCACGGCGGACTCGCCTGAGAACGCGCCCGCTCATGGACTCGCGTGAGTGGAAGGTCAGCCGGCGGCGTGCAGCCAGCGGACCGGGGCGCCGTCGCCGGCGCGGCGGAAGGGCTCCAGTTCGTCGTCCCAGGGCTTGCCGAGCAGGCGGTCCACCTCGTGTTCGAAGGTGGCGCGGCCGGCCTGGGCGTTGGCCATGGCGGCGCGCAGGCGGTCCTCGGGCACGTGAACGTCGCCGTTCGCGCCGATGACGGCCCCGAACGCGCCGAGAGAGGGCGTCACGCTGAAGCGCACGCCATCGCAGCCCGGCGTCGCGTCCTCGGTCGCCTCGAACCTCAGCAGGCGCCAGTCGCGCAGCGCCGACACGATGCCGGCCGCTGTGCCGGGGCGTCCCTCCCAGCACAGCTCAGTGCGCATCGTCCCCGGAGCCGCGGGCTGATCGCTCCACGGCAGTGAGACGGGCACACCGAGTACACCTGCGGCGGCCCACTCAATGTGCGGGCACAGCGCAGGTGGCGCTGAGTGGACGTAGAAAACGCCACGTGCGGACACCGGACCTCCTGGGAGCGTTGCGAGGTTCGTCTTCCCCAACGACCTCGCGATCCCGAGATAGATGACCGCTCGGTTATTGTGCCTCATCCACATCACTCGCACCAGCCCGGTTCCGTCGCACGGCGTCGCGGCGACCGGTTGTTCACCCGTCGTTCGTCGCGATACGACCGGTTCGACCGACGCGACCGGCGTGGCGGGCCCATAGTGCGCCGCCGAGTGTCACGGCGGCCGCGAGCCACGCGACGTAGTCGCCGAACCGGTCGTAAGGGGTACGCCCGCGTGCGGGCGTCAGATCGACCGTGACCGTGCCTCGCCGCGGCGTGTCGAGCCACGCGAGGCGGCGCCCGCGCGCGTCGAAGGCCGCGGAGACGCCGGTCAGCGCCCCCTGCACGACCGGGCGCCCGGTCTCGGCCGCGCGTACGGCGCCGAGCGCGGCGTGCTGCGGCGGTGCCCAGCTGCCCTGGAACGACGAGGTGGACGACTCGTAGACGATCACCTCGGCGCCGTGGTCCACGACCGCGCGACCGAGGTCGGGGAAGGTCGATTCGAAGCAGATCAGCGGCCCGAAGACGACATCGCCCGTGCGCATCATCACGATTCCGGTACCAGGGACCCGATCCTCCTTCGCCGCCTTGCTGACGCGGGTGAGCCAGCCGAGGGCGTGGCGCAGCGGGATGTACTCCCCGAACGGCACGAGCCGGTTCTTGACGTACCGGCCCTCCTCGCCGCCCGGCCCGACCAGGACGGCGCTCTTGGAGATACGCCCGGCGGCGTCGCGGGCGTCCTCGTTGACGAGCAGCGGTCCGTGCGAGCGCGTGAGCGCCGACAGCCGCGCGACCAGGTCGGGACGCCGCCTCAGATCGAAGCCGACGCTGCTCTCGCCCCACACCACCAGGTCGGCGCGCGGCAGCCCGGCGGTGATCCGCTCTTCCGCCGCGAACCTCGGGCCGGTGCCGACGAGCACGCCGGGCTGGACGAGCGCGACGCGCACCGGGTGGCCCGCGGGCCGGGTCCAGGAGGTGTACGCGGCCGGGCCGCTCAGCGCGATCAGCGCGGCGAGCACGACGGCGGGCACCGAGCGCGCGGTGACGGCCATCGCGAGGGCGGTGTTGACCGCGACGAGCGCGAAGCCGACCAGCCACACGCCGCCGGCCGAGGCCAGGCCGAGGACCGCGGGGTGCCGCCACTGCGTCGTGCCGTACAGCGCCCACGGGCCACCGAGCGCGGGCCAGGAGCGCACCCACTCCATCGTCACCCACACGCTCGGCACGACGGCGACCGCGACCAGGAGCCGTCCCGTACGCCAGGCCGCCCACGCGGCGTACCCCCAGGCGGCCCACAGCGCGCCCGCCCCGGCCGCGACGACGAGCAGGCCGGGGCCGATCGTGGGGATCAGCCAGTAGAGCGAGGCCAGCAGGAAGCCGGCGCCGAACGCCCAGCCGCGCACGGCCGCCTCGCGCCCGTTCGGCGCGGAGCGGATCAGCAGCAGGCCGGGCACCAGCGCGAACCAGGCGAGCCAGTCCAGGCCGGGACGCGGGAACGCGGGCACCGGGACCAGCCCGGCCGCGAGGCAGGCGAGGCGCATGAGCAGGCGCGAGCCGTCGCGGCGCCGGGAAGGAGCCGGCGGCTCAGGGGTGTCCGTGTACTCCGCCGCCACCGCCATCGCTCCAGGGTGATGGCGGCGAAGGCGTACGGCAAGCATCGTCCGGATCGTTATCGCCGCTCCCTGGTCCACCATCACCCACGTCGGGCACACTGCGTACACGATCGAACGCGAAGCGTGATATTCCCGGAGGTGTGCTGTGCCCGAACAGGAGACCCGGCTGGAACGCCTGCTCGCCCGCCACGACGACGCGATGCTCGCCGAGCATCTCCCCGGCCGCCCCACGCTGATCCGCCGCGATCAGATCCTCGTCGCCGGCCACGACGTGCCCGCCGTGGAGGATCTCGCTCGGCGCTGGATCGACTCCCGGCAGGACGAGTCCGGCGTCTCGCGGGTCCGGCTGCGCGCACCTTCGCGGGTCGACGTGTGCGAGCTGACCACGCGGCTCGCCTCCGCCGATCTCGCCGTCGCGCCGAACCACCTGGTCCACGGCCAGCCGATGTGGTGGACGGGCCCGGCGGGTCCCCCCGCCCCGGCGGCGCCGCCGCCACCGCCGGTCGCGAACGGCGCGCGCCGCGCGGTCACCGTCGCCGTGCTCGACACCGGGCTGGCGCCGCACCCCTGGTACGAATCGGCGGACTGGTACGCCGAGCAGCGCGACGAGGTCGCGGAGATCCTCGACGCCGACCTCGACTACCGGCTGGACGCCCAGGCCGGCCACGGGACGTTCATCGCCGGGGTGCTGCTGCGGCACGCGCCCGGCGCGCGGATCCGCGCGAAGCGGGTGATCGGCGGCGACGGCGTGGGCGACGAGCTCGGTGTGCTGCGGGCGCTGGCCTGGCTGTCGGCCTGGGGGCACGCCGACATCGTGAACGTGTCGGCCGGGTGCCACACCTTCGACGACCGCCCCTCCCCCGTCGTCGAGCGCGCGGTCGCCGCGATCGCCCGCCGTACGATCGTCGTGGCCTGCGCCGGGAACCACGCGAGCGACCGGCCGTTCTGGCCCGCCGCACTGAAGGACGTCATCGCCGTCGCCGCGCTGGACGGCGGCGAGCGCGCGTGGTTCTCCGGATACGGCCCGTGGGTGGACGCCTGCGCGCCGGGCGTCGGCGTCACCAGTTGCTTCGTGCGGTTCGACGGCCCGCGCCCGGAGGTGCGGGGCGTCGACCCGGACGCCTTCGACGGCTACGCGGAGTGGAGCGGCACGTCGTTCGCCGCTCCCGCGGTGGCCGGTGCGATCGCCGGCCTCGCGGCCGGCGCGGACCTGCCCGCGGCCGAGGCCGCCGCCCGTGTGCTCGACCCCGCACGCGGGCGCCGCCTCCCGGGCCTGGGCGTCGTGGTCCGGGCCTGAGTGATCACCTCGTGGCGGCCGGCAGCTCCTTCACGCAGATGCGGCAGACGAACAGGCTCCTGTCGCCGATCTCGGTGAGGATCCCGACGACGCGGCATCTGTCACACGAGTCGACCAGGAACCTGACGCTGCGGATGCCCTGGTTACCACCGACGACGGCTCGGCTTCGGCGACCGGGGTTACGGTCCGCGGGCCGAGACAGGGTTTCGATGCCGATGACTCCTCCAAGCCGAAAGGTCGGGCTGATGGGTCAAGGGTAAGAGGAGTTCCAGTGCCGTGTCGCCAGGGGATTCCGAGGAGGCATGATCCGCTACTTTGGGTAATGCTTTCGTCACTATGCGCTAATATCCCGGCCTGTGAACGACGAGAACACCGGCGATCTCGTGCTACGGGCCGGGCGAGGTGACGCCGCGGCGTGGCGGTCGATCGTCGACCGCTACTCCCGGCTGCTGTGCGCGATCGCCCGTTCGTACGGGCTGACCGGCGCCGACGTCGACGACGTCGTGCAGACGACCTGGATGCGGATGGTCGAGCGCCTGACGACGCTGCGCGACCCGGCGCGCGCGGGCACCTGGCTGGCCGTGACGGCGCGCCGGGAGAGCATGGCCACGCTGCGCCGGCTCGGCCGGGAGCGGCCAGGGACCGGCGGCCACGGCCCCGCCGTCACCGGGCCGCACCACGTCGTCTTCGGCCGCGAGCTGGCGACCACGGTGGGCGCCGCGCTCGACGCCGTCCCGCCCCGCTGCCGCAACCTTCTGGAGCTGTTCATCGCCTCTCCACAGCTCAGCTACTCCGAGATCTCGGCGGCGCTCGGGGTACCGGTCGGCAGCGTCGGCCCGACCCGCGCCCGCTGCCTCACCCAGTTGCGCAGGCGTCTCGGGGGGCTCGTGTGAACGACGACGAGCTGACGGTACGCCTGCGCGAGCTGTTCCCTCCCGTTCCCGACCACGTGCTGGCGCTGGGCAACGCCGCGTACGACTGGTTCGTGCCGTCCGCGGTGCTCGCGACGCTCTCGTCCGAGACGACGGGCGTGCCGGCAGGTGTACGCGGCGGCGGCTCGCGGACGCTGGTCTTCGCCGGCCGGCGCGTCGGCGTGGAGATCGAGATCTGCGGGCGGGAGATCGCGGGCCAGCTCACGCCGCCGTCCGCCGCCGAGGTGGTCCTGCGGTCGCCGGGCGCCGAGCTCGCCACGCGCGCCGACGAGGCGGGCGCGTTCGCGCTCACCGGCGTTCCGTCCGGCCTGGTCAGCCTGCTCTTCCGCGTGCCGGGCTCCAGTCCCGTGATCACGAGCTGGGTCCGTGTCTGACCGGATGACGCCGGCGTCGGTCGACCCGCGCCGCGCGTACGCCTCGGCGGCGCCGATGACGACGGCCGCCGACCCCGCGCTGCGGGTCACGGCACTACGGGCGCTGGGCGTCGCCTGCAAGGAGCTGGGCCGCCTCGGCGAGGGCCTGACCCATCTCGGCGAGGCGCTGCGCACGGCCGAGGCCGAGGGCATGGCGTACGCCGCCGCGCAGGTCAAGATGAACCTCGTCGGCCTGCTCACCGCGCGCGGCGACGTCGAGGGCGCGCTGGCCGCCGCCGACGAGGCCTCGGGCGTGCTGACGGGCGCGGACGCCGACCGGCTGCTGGCCAACCGCGCCTGCCTGCTGGCCCGCAGCGGCCGGATCACCGAGGCCGCCCGGATCGCGCGCACGTGCACCGACCCGGAGGTGCTCGTGGGGCTGAAGGTCAACACGGGGCTGGCCAAGGCGTACGCCGGCAAGCTCGGCCGCGCCGAGTCCGACCTGCGGGCGGCGCTCGCGGTGGCGGTACGCGCGGGGCTGACGCACCTGGCGGCGATGGTCCGGCACAACCTGGCGGTCGTCGCGGTCCGGCGCGGCGACCTGCCGCGCGCCCTCGCGCTGTACGACGAGGTCGAGCCGGAGATGGCCGGTATCGGCGAGCGAGGCTGCCAGCTCGACATCGACCGTGCCGAGGCGCTGGTCGCCGCGCGGCTGCCGGGCGAGGCGCGGCGGCTGCTGACGGGTGCCCTGGACCGCCTGGACGCCGGCGGCTACCGCTGCGACCGCGCCGACGCGCTGCTGCTGCTCGCGCGCGCCGAGCTGGCCGACGGCGACCCGGGCGCGGCGGCCTCGACCGCGCGGCTGGCGCGGGAGGCGTTCGGCGGGCGCACCGGGTACGCCCTCCTCGCCGAGCAGGTCGGCCTGCGGGCGCGCTGGGCGGACGGCGACCGCTCCGAGTCGCTGGCGGCCTCGGCGGAGAGCACCGCGGACCGGCTGGACGGCGCCGGATGGGCCTCACCGGCGGCGGACGTCCGGATCCTGGCCGGGCTCGCCGCCCTCGCCCAGGGGCGGCGCGCCGACGCGGAGCGCCTGCTCGGCGGGGTGCGCGGCGACGGCACCGTGAGCGGCCGGGTCGCGGCCTGGCACGCCTCGGCGCTGCTCCGGCTGGCCGGTGGCGACCGCAACGGCGCCACGGCCGCCGTACGCGCGGGCCTGCGGGTGGTGGACGAGCACGCGGCCGTGCTCGGGGCGGCGGAGCTGCGCGGGCGCGCGGCCGGCCAGGCCGCCGAGCTGGCCGAGCTGGGCATCCGCCTCGCGAACGGCCCGCGCGCCCTGCTCGTGGCCGCCGAACGGGCGCGTGCCGTCGCGGACCGCCCGCCCGCGATCCGCCCGCCGCGCGACCGGCGGCTGGCGGGGCTGCTCGCCGAGCTGCGGCGGGTCGCGGAGCAGCCGTCGCTGCCGGCCGCCCAAGCGCGCCTGGAGGAGGCCGTGCGCGCCCGTACGCGCCGTCTCGCCTCGCGCCGCGACGCCGTACGCGAGTGGTCGTGGCTCGTGCCGGCGCTGATGGAGGCGCTGGGCGACCGCGCGTTCGCGGAGCTCATCCGCGACGGAGACGAGCTGCTCGCCGTGACCGTCGTGGACGCGCGCTGCCACCGCCGCTCGCTCGGCTCCTACGACGAGGTCTGCCACGACGTACGGCTGCTGCGGTTCGCGGTGGCACGGCTCGCCCGCGACGCCGGTGACCTGGCGGCCCGCCGGAGCCTGGCGTGCACCGCGCGGCGGCTCGACGCGCGCCTGATCGCGCCGCTGCGCCTCGCCGGGAGGCCCATCGTGCTCGCCCCCACGGGCATGCTGCACGGCCTGCCCTGGCGCGCGCTGCCGTCGCTGTACGGGCGCCCGGTGACGGTGGTCCCGTCGGCGGCGAGCTGGCTGCGCGCGATGCGAGCGCCGGCGCCCGCAGGTCGCGTGGCGGTCGTCGCCGGCCCTGACCTCGCGCACGCGGCCGAGGAGGCCGAGGCGGTGGGCGCGCGGCACCCGGAGGCGCTGGTCCTCACCGGCGCCGAGGCGACCGCCGAGACGGTCGCCGCCGCCCTGGACGGCGCGGCGACCGCGCACCTCGCGGCCCACGGGACGTTCCGCGAGGGCAACGCCCTGTTCTCGGGCATACGCCTGGCCGACGGCCCGCTCATCACCTACGACCTGGAACACCTGCGCCGCCCGCCGGGCCTGCTGGTCCTGTCGGCGTGCGACACCGGCCGCGCGGACGTGCCCGCGGGCGAGGCGATCATGGGCATGGTGACCACGAACCTCACCTTCGGCACGAAGACGGTGATCGCCGGCGTGACCCCGGTCGGCGACGCGGCCGCCCGCGACCTGATGACCGGCTTCCACACCCTCCTGTCGAGGGGGACCCCACCGGCCGAAGCCCTGGCCGGAGCGCCGCACCTGCCCTCGGCCCTGGGCTTCGTCTGCTTCGGCGCCGGATACTGATGACCAGGTCACGGGGCGGACGGCCGATGCGCCCGGTAGCGTACGCAGGTGACCGAACGGACCTTCACCCTCGGAGAGGCGCGCGGGCTGGTTCCCGAGGTGCGTGCGCAGATCGACGTGATCGTCGCCGCACGTGCCGACCTCGCCGAGCTCTCCTTCGCGCTGAGGTCGGGCCAGGCGTCCCACCTGGGCGGGCGACCCGAGGTCAAGGCGTACGAAGCGCGCATCGACGAGGCGCTCGGCTGGTTCACGATCCAGGGGATCGAGGTGAAGAGCGTCACCCCGGTCCTGGTCGACTTCCCGGCCTACCACCGAGGGCAGTCGGTGCGGCTCTGCCTGCTGGAGGGCGAGACGGAGCTGGGCTGGTACCACCGCAGTGACCTCGGCTTCGCCGGGCGGCGCCGGCTGCCCTGACCGGCGCGGCCGGTCTCAGCCCGTCTCCACCGGGCGCTCCGGGTCGGTGATCCAGTTCGACCACGAGCCCGCGTACAGGGCCGCCGGGACTCCCGCGACGGCCAGTGCCAGCACCTCGTGGGCCGCCGTGACGCCGGAGCCGCAGTAGGCGCCGATCGGCGCGCCGTCGGTGGCGCCGAGCGCGGCGAAGCGCTCACGGAGCCGCTCGGGCGACAGGAAGCGCCCCTCGGAGTCGACGTTGTCGCCGGTCGGGGCGCTGACGGCACCCGGGATGTGCCCGGCGACCGGGTCGACCGGCTCGGTCTCGCCGCGGTACCTCTCGGCCGCGCGGGCGTCGAGCAGCACGCCGGTCTTGGCCATCGCCTGCGCGCCGTCGGCGTCGAGCACCGGCAGGCGTCCCGGCGTGGCCGTGAAGTCACCCGGGGCGGAGACCTTCGTCTGCTCGGTCGTGACGGGGCGGCCGGCCTCGACCCATGCGTGGTAGCCGCCGTCGAGGACGCGTACCCGCTCGTGGCCGAAGTACCGCAGGGTCCACCAGGCGCGCGCGGCGGCCGTGGAGTCGCGGTCGTCATAGACGACGACCAGGCTCGACGCGCTGACACCGGCACGCCGCATGGTGTCCTGGAACGCCTCCGCCTCCGGCAGGGGGTGGCGCCCGCCGGGCCCGGGAGGCGCCGCGAGGTCGTGGTCGAGGTCGACGAAGACGGCGCCCGCCAGATGGCCGCGCCGGTACGCCTCGACGCCGGGCGGGCCACCGAGGCGCCACCGGGCGTCGAGCAGGACGACGCCGTTCTCACGGAGGGCTCGGACGAGTGACGAGACGTCGATGAGTGGATGCACACCGTCAGTGTGAACGCCGAAGGCCCGCCGGGCGAGAGACGGCTCGCGGTTTTCACCAACTCGCCAGTGCGTTCGCGGGATCCAGGCGGCGTCAGCTCACTCGACGGCCTCGCGGGACAGCAGCGGGACGAGCTGCTCGGCGGGGACGAGCGAGCCGTGCATGCCGATGAGCGACGACTCGACGGGTTCGGCCTGGGTCGCGACGATCGCGAGGTCGGTGTACGGAATCGCGACGACGTCGCCGACGCGCTCGGTCATCGCCGCGGCCAGCGGCCCGAACAGGCCCGCCTCGGCGGCCTCCTCGCGTGCCATCACCCACGCCTTGCCGTCCAGCCGCTCGCGCCAGGCGGCGAGGACGTCCGCGGCGGCGCCGTCGACGGCGTACACGTGGCGGGCGCGCGGCTCGCCGCCGAGCAGCGCGACCCCGGCACGCAGCGGCGGCTCGGAGTCCACGTCGATGCGTTCGGAGGGGTCGGTCATGCCGTGGTCGGCGGTGATGTAGAGCGCGGCGTCCGGCGGCATCGCCTCGACGAGCCGCTGCGCGAGCAGGTCGACGAACGCCAGGTGGTGACGCCAGGCCGGGGAGTTCGACCCGCAGGCGTGGCCGGTGGCGTCGAGCTCGCTGTGGTAGACGGTGACGTAGGACCGGTCGCCCTCGCGTACCGCCTGCTCCGCGCCCGCCACCAGGCGGCCCAGCGAGTCGGCCGGGACATAGCGGGCGCCCCGGTGGACCGCGCGGGTCAGGCCGCTGCGGCGGTAGGCGCCGGCGGAGACGTGCGCGGTGGCGACGCCCGCGGCGGCGGCACGCTCGTAGACGGTCGTCACGGGCTGCCACGTGACCGGGTCGACGTGTTCGTCCCAGCGCAGGCAGTTCATGAGCCGCCCGGCGCCCGGCACGGCCACCTGGTAGCCCAGCATGCCGTGCTCGCCCGGCGGGCGGCCGGAGCCGAGCGAGGCCAGGCTCGTCGCGGTGGTCGCCGGGAACCCGGCCGCGAGCGGGCGGCCCGCCATGGACGACAGGTACGGCGCGTCGGAGGCGTTGGCGCGCAGCAGCTCCCAGCCGAGGCCGTCGACCAGGAGGACGCAGGCGCGCGGGTACGGCGCCAGGCCGAGGACGTCGGTCTCGCCCGGAACGCCGATGGCGGCCAGCACGGAGGGACCCAGATCGGCCAGCGAGCCCCGCCCGTACGCCGGGATCGCCGGAACCGGTGCGCTCATCGCTCCCGCTGCGCGACGACCTCCGAGAGCGCCTGGGCGAACGCCAGGGCCTGTTCCACCGCGTCGGCGCCGTCGGCCGCCTCGCTGACGCGCAGCGAGAGGTCGTCGGCGGTCAGCGTGCCGGTGTAGCCGTGATCGGCCTCACACGACTCGTCGCCGCAGGACGCGGGCTCCAGGTCGATGTGGGAGATCACGCCCCAGCCGATCGTGACCATCACCTCGGTCGGCGGGATGCCGGGGACGTACGACGCGGGCTCCGGCACCACTCTCGTCACGGCCACCGACTGGACGCGGCCCAGCCTTACGGCCTCGGTCGTCGTGGACGCGTGCGGGTGCGGCATCGCCTCGGTCGGCGGATGTTCGTCGGTGTGGCAGACGAGCAGACGGGTCGGCGACAGGACGAGCACGGTGACGTGCCGTCTCACCTCCATCGCCGGGTCGAACGTCGCCTCGTGGTGGACGACGAACGCGACAACGGACTCCTCGCCCAGAACCGACTCGACGGCGTCCGCGACGAGCGCGGGGTAGTAGCCGCTCCGCTCGATCGCCGTGCGCAGCCCCTGAGCCATCGCTCGGGTTTCCCTCATGTCTCCCATCCTGCACTGCCTTGGCGTCATGCGCACACGCACGGGTAGAGAACCGGCATGACTGGACCGACTTCGCCCCCCACGCCGTCGCCGCGACCGGACCCGCCGACGCCCAGGCCGCCGATCCCGGATCCCGAGCCGCCGGTGCCCGTACCGGACCCGCCCGCGCCGCCCGCACCTGGGCCTCCGGTGCCCGGCCCGGCGCCGAGCCCGCTGCCGCCGACGCCGGACCCGCTGCCGCCGCCGCAGCCCGAAGAGCCGCCGCCAGCCGGATGAGCGGGATCAGGACGGCCTGAGCCGCCGGGCGTGTTCCGCGCGCCGGCCCGGCGGCCTGGCCAGGCTGAGGCGCGCGCCGCACACGACGGCGCCCTCCGGGCCGGCCAGCACCGGGTCGAGGTCGAGCCGCGCCACCTCGGGGTGATCGTCGGCGAGCCGCGACACGCGCAGCAGCAGGAGCTCCAGCGCGGCGGTGTCGACCGGCTCGGCGCCCTGGTGGCCCAGGAGCAGCGGCGCCGTGCGCACCGCGCGGACGATCTCAGCGGCCTCCACGTCCGTGAGAGGCGCCAGGCGGTACGCCCGGTCGTCGAGCAGCTCGGCGGTGACCCCGGCCAGGCCGAACGACACGACCGCGCCGAACGAGGGGTCCTCCGCCGTGGTGATCCGGATGGCCACGCCGCCGTCGCCGGTCGCGATCTCGATGCCGTAGCAGGCCAGCAGCTCAGCGGTCCGCGCGGGCTCTGGCTCGCCCTGGCCGATCATCTCCTCGACGAGGGCGCGCGCACGTATGCGGCCGGCGACCTCGGCGTCGGGCACGCGGCCTCGCGGGCGCCGCCGCCACCCGGCGTAGCGGCAGGCGTAGGCGAGCGCGCGCACGGCGTCCTCCGGAGCCGGGTAGGACGGGACGGCGCCGTGCAGGAGGCCGTGCTCGCCCAGGTAGGCGGCCACGACCGGCTTCCGGCGCCCCTCGGCGGTGCGTACGATCGCCGCCGCGACGTCCGCCGACATCGCGGCCGTGTCGCCGCGTACGGCGGGCGCGTAGACGGTCACCACGGCGTCCACGCCGTCGTCGCCGAGCGCCTTCCCGAGCGCGGTCTCGAACTCCGCCGGGCCGGCGTCGGGGCCGAGGTCGACCGGCGGCAGCGGGTCGAGCCCCTGGACGGTCGCGGCGTCCTGGACCAGCAGGCCGAGCGAGTCGGAGTTGCCCACGACGGCGACCCGGTTCCCCTCCGGGAGGGGCTGGTACGCCAGGATCTGGGCGACGTCGAACAGCTCGCCGAGCGCGTCGACGCGTACGACGCCCGCCTGGGCGAACAGGGCGCTGACCGCGTGGTCGGGCAGGCTCAGCGCCTGCGCCGCGTGGCCGAGCGGCACCCCCTGGGTGGTGCGTCCGCTCTTGACGGCGACGATCGGCTTGCGGCGGCTGATGCGGCGCGCCAGCCGGGTGAACTTGCGCGGATTGCCGATCGACTCCAGGTACAGCAGGACGACCGTCGTCGCCGGGTCCTCCTCCCAGTACTGCATGAGGTCGTTGCCGGAGACGTCGGCGCGGTTGCCCGCGGACACGAACGTCGACAGGCCGAGACCGCGCCCGGCGGCCCACCGCAGGATCGCGATGCCGAGGGCGCCGGACTGGGAGAAGAAACCGACCGGCCCGGGACCGGGCAGCGTCGGCGCGAGGGTGGCGTTGAGCAGGACGTCCGGGGCGTTGTTGGCGATGCCGAGGCAGTTGGGGCCGACGACGCGCATGCCGTTCGCGCGTGCCAGGCGTACGAGGTGGTCCTGGCGGTCGCGGCCCTCGGGCCCCGCCTCGCCGAACCCGGACGAGACCACGACGAGGCCGTGCACGCCCTTGGCCGCGCACTGCGCCACGACGTCGTTGACGCTTTCGGCCGGGATCGCGAGGACGGCGAGGTCGACGGGGTCGGGGATGTCGGCGACCGTCGCGTAGGCGCGTACGCCGCCGACGGAGGTGGCCGTGGGGTGCACGGGGAAGACGGGGCCGTTGAACTCCGCGGCCAGCAGGTTGCGCAGCGCGCCGTGGCCGACGCCGTACGCGTCGCGGCCCGCGCCGATCACGGCCACCGACCGCGGCGACAGCAGCCGCTGGATCGACCGCGACTCGGCGCGGTGCTCACGCGCCGCCATGACCTCGCGTGAGGTGTCGGTGGGCTCCAGGTCGAGCGTCAGCTCCAGCACGCCCTCCTCGTACCGCTGCTCGGCCTCGAACCCCACCGCGCGGAAGACCTTGCTCATCCGGCGGTTCTCCGGCAGGACGTCGGCGACGAACCGCCGGATCCCGCGCTCGCGCGCGGCCTCGGCGATGTGCTCCAGCATGACGGTGCCGAGGCCGCGGCCCTGCTGGGCGTCCTCGACGAGGAAGGCGACCTCGGCGGTGTCGGAGCGCTCGTCCGGCTTGAGCCGGTCGTAGCGGACGACCGCCACCATGCGGTCACCGATCGTGGCGATCAGCGCCACCCGGTCGACGTGGTCGACGGTGGTGAAGTGATCGACCTCGCGGGCGGAGAGACGGGGGTGCGGGGAGAAGAACCGGTAGTAGATCGACTCGGGTGATAGCCGGTCGTAGAAGTCGAGCAGCAGACCGGCGTCACCGGGCCGGATCGGGCGCAGATGCGCGGTCCCGCCGTCGGCGAGGACGACGTCGGCCTCCCACTGATCGGGATACGGCACAGCTCGACACTACTGCCCCAACCTCAAATCGCGTCTCGTTCGAGACCCATCGGGGTACTGGGAGCTGTTAGGTTTTTTCTCCGGGTCAGGCAGGTCCGCTTCCCCCGCCATGGGGCGGCAACTGCAGAACAAGGTGGTGACGTCATGACGCGCGTGGTCGTGGTCGGTGATCTGATGACCGATGCCGTCGCGCGGGCCGCGTACCCGCTGGCGAGGGGTGGAGACACGCCCGCCAGCGTGACGATGCACGGTGGCGGGTCTGGGGCGAACGTCGCCTCGTGGCTCGCCGTCGAAGGCGTCGAGTCCGCCTTCGTCGGGCGACGCGGTGCCGACATCGCGGGTCGTAACCGCGACATGGAGCTCATGGGTTACGGCGTGGACGCCCGCCTGGTGATGGACCCCGAGCGGCCCACCGGCACGTGCGTGGTCATGGTCACCCACAAGGGAGACCGGACCATGCTGTCCGATCCCGGGGCCAACGCCGCGCTGCTGCCCGAGGACATCCCGCAGGACCTCTTCACGCCGGGCGCGCACCTGCACCTGTCGGGCTACTCCCTGCTGAACGACCGGTCGCGCAAGGCCGCGCTGCACGCGATGAAGCTGGCGAAGAACGCCCAGATGTCGATCACGGTCGACGGCGGCGCGAACTCCCTGCTCAAGCGGGCCGGCGCCGAGCCGTTCCTCGACTGGACCCAGGGCATCCGGCTTCTGATCGTCAACGCCAGCCAGGCCGAGGTGCTGACCGGGCGCGACAACCCCGAGCAGGCCGCGAAGGTCCTGACCGCCTGGTACTCCCAGGTCGTCGTCAAGATGGCCGGTGACGGCGCCCTCTGGTACACCAACGGGCGCTCCGAGCCGGTGCACGCGGCGGCCGAGCAGGTCAAGGACCTCGTCGACGGTACGGGCGGCGGCGACGCGTTCACCGCCGGCTTCCTGCCCGCGTGGCTCGACGGCAAGCCGCCGGCCGAGGCCCTCGCGGCCGGATGCCGCCTCGCGGCCCGCGCCATCAGCCACCTGGGCGCGCGGCCGATCCTCTGACTCAGGCGGGCGGCAGCAGCGGCCCGAGCGGGCCGAGGTCCAGGTTCAGGTCACGGGCGTCGATGTCGAAGCGCTCCTGGAGCTCGGTCATGGCCTCCTCCAGCCGCATGAGCGCGAGGCCGACCCCCTCGACCTGCTCGTCGGTGAGGTCTCCGGAGTCGACCCGGCGCAGCGCCTGGCGCTCCATGAGCTGACGCACCAGCTCGATGACCGTGAGCACGAGCCGGATGAGGTCGCGCTGGACCTCCTCGGGGTCGGTCTCCAGCCGGTGCGGCAGCCGCCGTACACCGCGTTCGGGCTCGCTCACGGCTCGATCTCCGCGCGGTACGACGGCTCGGACCGCATGACCTGGTAGACCGAGCCCTCCTCCTCGGCGGACAGCACGCGGGTCATCTCCGGTCGGATCGAGGCGATCATGGCGCGCAGCGAGATCCGTACGAGGTCGACCTTGGCGATCGAGATCGTGATGTCGCCGGTGATGACGACCCCGCCCGCGAGCAGGCGGTCCAGCAGGTCGACGAGCGCGACCTGCTGGCCGCGCGACGGCGTCTCGGGCGGCGGAGGCACGGCGCTCAGCCGGTCCATGCTTCCTCCTCGGTGGCGAAGGAGTACGGCGCCCAGGGCCCGGTGAGCTGGAGCGTGACCTCGGGACGCTCGGCGTCCAGAGCCGCGACGGTCTCGCGGAACCGCTCCGCGCACGCGTCGTCGACGAGGTACGCCGCGTTGATGATCATCCAGCCCTCGTGCCCGGACAGCTGCGGGTTCTGCGGCGGGTGCAGGCGCGCGGCCTCGGCGAGGGCGCGCAGCTCGGCGTCGACGCGGTCCGCGAACTCCATGACCTGGGCGCGCGACGCCTGCTCGGTCCGCTGCTGGGTGCGGCGGCGCATGAGGTAGGACGTGCCGGGCTTCCCGGCGTCCTCGCCGGCGGCGGGCTCGTCCGGGTCGGGCCGTCCAAGGGTGGCGTAGCCCTTCACGCCCCACTCGGTACGCCCGGTGACGCGGTCGAGGGCGCCGGTGAACTCCTCGGCGCGCTCGCGCAGGACCTCGCGGACGCGGTCCTCGTTCCGGTAGACGGTGGCCAGGCCGAGCGGCACCGTCGCGGCGAACGCCGCGGCGGCGTCGACCACGCCGTGGTGGGCGCGGGCCGCCGACTCCAGCCAGCGCAGATCCTCCAGGTTGCGGCGCAGGGCGTCCTCCCCGAAGTCGGCGAGGCTCACGGTGCTGGCCAGCGCCGTCAGCCCGCCTTCGGTCACCTCGCGTACCGGGGCGGCGCCGACCCCGCGCAGCTCCCGCGTCGCGTCCTCGGGGAGACCGCGGCTGATGCCGTACACGTAGATCCCGGTGTCAGTCACGCTCCTCCTCCTCGGTCACCGGCCGGGGCGCCGGGCGGCGCCTGCGGCGTTCGACGCGCGGCTGTTCCCGCTCCTCGTCCGCCGCTTCCAGGGCGGCGACCCGCTCGCGCAGCCTGCGGTTCTCCCCGGCCAGCTCGCCGCCGGAGGACAGGGTCGGGTCGTGCTCCCACCAGTCGATGCCCATCTCCTTGGCGCGGTCGACGGAGGCGATGACCAGCCGCAGCTTGATCGTGAGCAGCTCGATGTCCAGCAGGTTGATCTGGATGTCGCCGGCGATGACGATGCCCTTGTCGAGCACGCGCTCCAGGATGTCGGCGAGGTTCGCCGACTCCGTACGCCGCGGCGTCACGGAGGCCTGCCCGTAGCCGGGTGTACGTCTGCTCGCCATGGGTTCCATCTCGTCACCCCTCCTGAACCTGGCAGCGCGCGTAGCGCCGGATCCGCCGGTACGAGAGCAGTTCGCCGTTCGCGTCGAGCTCGGCGCGGTAGACGGCGAGGATGTCGGTGGAGTCGGGGATGCGGCGGGTCTCCACGACCTGCACGTCGACCTGCCATCCGCCGTCCTCGGTGCGTTCGAGCGCGGTCACCTCCTCCGGGTCCTTGGCGGTCATCTCGTTGATGTAGTGACGGCCCAGCCGCGCGGCCCGCATCGCGGCGATCGGAGCCCGGCGCGTACGCTCGCCGTCGCGGGACGGGCGTCCGGCGGAGTCCCGGCGGCGCGCGCCGGAGCGCCGGACGTCACGGTCGTCGTCACGGTCGTCGTCGTCGCAGGGACGCTCGTAGGCCCGGTCCCGTGGACCCGGCTCCGAACCCCCGCGCCGTGTGGTCACTCCGGCGGCTCTCCTTGGTGCTCGGTCATCAACCGGGAGAGCAGCTCGTCCTCCAGCTCGGCGGCCTCCTCGTCGGACAGCTCACCCTGGTCGTGCGCTTCCTGGACCTCGGCCAGCTGCCTGCGGATCACCGCCGGGTCGTACAGCTGCTGTTCGGCCTGGTCGCGGATCACCTCCGCGATCCACACCACACCCCTGACCGGTGCGAGCGGCAGAGTGAGCAGTCCGGTGAAAATCCCCATGTCACATCTCCTCCGGCGGCGGCGGGACGAAGTCGTACGGCGCCAGCGGCCCGCTCATCCGCAGCCGGACGCGGCCCGCCCAGCGGTAGCCCAGCTCGTCCACCGCCTGCTCGAAGTACGGCTGGTCCTCGGTGGCGACGAGGAACGCGGCGTCCACGGCCGTCTCCTCGCCGATCGGCGGGCGCGGGGCCACCTCGACGGCGTACCTCGCGAGCGACTGCACCAGATCGTCGGTGTCGGCCTCGCGCTTGGCGTCCAGGGCGTGGACGATCAGCTCGCCCAGGCGTACGCGGTCGTAGTAACCCGCGTCGTCGGGGATGCCGCGCAGGCTCTCCCTCAGCTGGAGCACCTCCGGCTCCTCCGAGAGCACCTCGCGGAGCACCGTCTCCTGCACGTACGTGCCCGAGACGCTGAACTCGGCGCGGCCCCGCAGGTCGGCCAGGACTTTGGTGAACCAGTCGTAGTACGGCTCCAGCATCTCCGCGACGACGGCCTCGGGCGTGGTCACGACCGCGCCGAACCGCAGCGGCAGGATCGTCGCCTTCTCGGCCAGCGACGCGACGACGCGCTCGTGGCAGAGCAGATCCTCGCGTGACCCGAGCGCGCCCATCGGCGGCAGCTCGCTGACCACCCCGGCGAGGTCACGGTGGCGGATCATCGACACCCGGCCTCCGCCCGTGCCGATCATCCGGTCGGGCAGGCAGGTGCCGGCCGAGAGGATCCCGTAGACATAGCAGACCGGAGACTCGGCGACCTTCGTCTGTCCTTCGGCGTACGACTGCGTCACGGCTCACGCTCCCCCCGCGTACGGCGGACCGGCCTCTCCCGGCGCCTCCGCGGCATTTCCTCGTAGTACTCGTCGTCGTGCTCGGGAGCGGCGATGGCGCGTCCGGCGGAGCCTTCGACGCGCCTGCGGCGTCGGCTCTCCGGCAGGTCGTCGGCGCCTGTCTCGTTCTTGTCGCTCTTGTCGCTGTTGTCGCCCAGGAGGGACGAGGAACCGCGCTCGGAGAGGTCCAGGCGGTTGGTCGCCTCCGCGAAGCGCAGGTAGGTGTCCACACTCGCCACGACGATCCGGGCGTCGATCGTGATCAGCTCGATCCCGACCAGCGAGATCCGGACGTACGCGTCGATGACCAGGCCCTTGTCGAGGATGAGCTCGACGACCTCGGCCAGCCCGCCCCCGGGCGAACGCTGGACCGGGGAGCCGTTCGGCGCCGGCCCCGTCATCGGGTGCGTGCCTGGTGTGTGCGCTTCATGCACTACCCCCCGTGCGACCTGTGATCGACAGGCGCCCGGTGGCAGTGTGGACAGGTTGGTTCGAGGGCCCGGCCGCAGGTCGCGGCGACTTATCCTTCTCGACTCTACCTGCACAAATGCAAAATTATCCCCCTGAATGTCCGGATAATCAGAGTCAGGAGGTTATGGCGAGAGTGAGCGGCAGAACGCCCGGAGCACCGGCCTCGCGGAGCAGTTTCGCCGCGACCGTGATCGTCCATCCGGTGTCGATCCGGTCGTCGACGAGCAGGACCGGCCCCGGCGCGGAAGCGGCGGCCTCGGGCACCGTCAGGGAGTTCCACAGCGCACGGACCCGCTGGGCGCTGTTGTGGCGGCGCGGCCCCGGCCCCTCCCCGAGGTAGCCGACCTCGCCGAGGTAGGGCAGCCGGCCGATGCCGGCGATGCGCCGCGCCAGGTCGCCGATCATCGCGGGCCGGCTCGCGGACGCCATCGAGACCACCCCGGCGGGGCGTTCGGACCAGTCCCACGCGGACAGGACCGTGACGACGGCGGCGAAGACCTCGTCCGGCACCGGGCGGTCCGGGGCGCCGTCCGCGAAGATCTCGCGCAGGCGGTTACCCCAGCCGATGTCGGTCATCCGGCCGAGCGCACGGCCCGGCTCGGCCTGGAGGGTCGCCGGGATGCGGCCGGAGATGCCCTCGGCCTTCATCCCGGTGGGCCACATACGGCGCGGCGTCACGTCGACGCCCGGCCTGCGCAGGCGGTCGCGCGCCTGGGAGGCGCTCGCGTCGGACACCGCGCTGGAACGGTGCTCACCGGTGCAGTTGTCGCAGCGCCCGCAGCGCACCGCCTCGGGATCGTCGAGCTGGCGGCGGAGGAACTCCATGCGGCACTCGCCCGTGTCGAGATAGTCGAGCATCGCGCCCTGCTCGCGCGACCGCTCGCCGGCGACCCGTTCGTACCGCTCGCGGTCGTAGGACCACGGCTCGCCGGTCGAGGTCCAGCCGCCCTTGACGCGGCGTACGGCCCCGTCGACGTCGAGGACCTTCAGCATCATCTCCAGGCGGCTGCGGCCCAGGTCGACCCGCGTCTCCAGGGCCGCGGTGGACAGCGTGCCCTCCTCCTCCAGGACCCGCAGCGCGAGGCGTACGACCGGCTCGGGCGGGAAGGCGAGGCTGGCGAAGTAGGCCCAGATGTCGCGGTCCTCCGTGCCCGGCAGGAGGATCACCTCGGCCCGCTCGACGCCACGGCCGGCGCGGCCGATCTGCTGGTAGTAGGCGACCGGCGACTGCGGAGCGCCCACGTGGACGATGAACCCCAGGTCGGGCTTGTCGAACCCCATGCCCAGCGCGCTGGTCGCGACCAGGGCCTTCACCTTGTTGTCGAGGAGGTCGCGCTCCGCCTGGAGGCGCTCGGCCTGCTCGGTCTGCCCGGTGTAGGCGGCGACGTCGTACCCGCGGTCGCGCAGGAACGAGGCGATCTCGTGGGCGGCGGCGACGGTCAGGGTGTAGATGATGCCGGAGCCGGGCAGCTCGGCGAGCTGCTCGGCGAGCCAGGCGAGCCGCTGCTCGGCCGCCGGCAGGCGTACGACGGAAAGGCGCAGGCTCTCGCGCTCCAGCGGGCCGCGCAGCACCAGCGTGTCGCCGTCCTGGCCGCCCGCGAGCTGGTCGGCGACGTCACGCGTGACGCGGGCGTTCGCGGTGGCGGTGGTGGCCAGCACCGGGATGCCCGGCGGCAGCTCGGTGAACAGGGTGCGCAGCCGCCGGTAGTCGGGCCGGAAGTCGTGGCCCCAGTCGGAGATGCAGTGCGCCTCGTCGACGACGACCAGGCCCGCCCCGGCCGCGAGCTTGGGCAGCACCTGGTCGCGGAACTCGGGGTTGTTGAGCCGCTCGGGGCTGACGAGGAGGACGTCGACGGCGCCGTCCTGCACGTCGGTGTAGACGTGCTCCCAGTCGTCGGTGTTCGCGGAGTTGATCGTGGCGGCGTGGATGCCGGCCCGCTCGGCGGCGGCGATCTGGTTGCGCATCAGGGCGAGCAGCGGGCTGACGATGACGGTCGGCCCGGCGCCTCGCTGCCGCAGCAGCGCCGTCGCGACGAAGTAGACGGCCGACTTGCCCCAGCCGGTGCGCTGCACGACGAGGGCGCGCCGGTGCCCCTCGACCAGCGCCTCGATCGCGACCCACTGGTCGTCGCGCAGCCGCGCGTGGTCTCCCGCGAGTGATCGCAGGCATGCCTCGGCGCGGTCCCGGAGTGTCTCGTTGGCCATGCGGTCCTTGGTATCAGGCTCCAGGGACCGGCTCAGCCCGTCTGGACGAGTTCCTCGGTGAGGACGGCGTCGAGCAGGCCCGGGAATCGGGCGTCGAGATCGTCGCGGCGGAGGGTGAGCATGCGGCGCGCACCCTGCACGCGGGAGTAGGTGATCCCGGCCTCGCGCAGGATGCGCAGGTGGTGGGACATCGTCGACTTGCTGACCTCAAGGCCCGCGTCGTGCTGGATCCGCCCGCAGGCCGACTCACCGACTCGGGCCAGCGTCTGCACGGTCGCCAGGCGGGCCGGATCGGCCAGCGCCGCCAGGACCTTCGGCAGGCTCAGCTCCTCGACCGGGGGATGGAAAACCTCTTCGCTCACGAGATGAGCATAGTTCAGACTTGCGTTATGTTCGACCACTGTCGTACTGTTCGACGAACTTCGAACCTATCGATGTTTGTCGAACTACTGGAGCGACGTGTCTCACCCCATCTCGACCACTGATCCACGCAGGTGGATGATGCTGCCGGTGATCCTGTCGGCCACCTTCATGGCGCTGTTCGACTTCTTCGTCGTCAACGTCGCGGCCCCGTCCCTCTCCCACGACCTTCACGCCGGACCGGCCGCGCTGGAGCTGGTCGTCGGCGGATACGCCTTCACGTACGCCGCCGGCATGGTGACCGGCGGGCGGCTCGGCGACCTGTTCGGCTACCGGCGGCTGTTCCTGATCGGCATGGCCGCCTTCTCGGCCGCGTCCCTGCTGTGCGGGCTCGCCCAGACGCCCGGCCAGCTCGTCGCGGCGCGCCTCCTGCAAGGGCTGACGGGCGCCGCCATGGTCCCGCAGGTGCTGGCCCTGATCACCTCGACGTTCCCGGCGCCGGAGCGCCCGCGCGCGATGTCGTGGTTCGGCGTCACGATGGGCGTCGGCGCCGTCGCCGGCCAGGTGCTGGGCGGCCTGCTGCTCAGCGCCGACGTGCTCGGCCTCGGATGGCGGGCCATCTTCCTGATCAACGTCCCGGTGGGCCTGGTCGCGCTGGTCTTCGCGGCGCGGCTGCTGCCCGCCAACCGCTCGGTGCGCCGCCCGCGGCTGGACCCCCTCGGCGCCGTCGGCGTCTCGGTGTCCCTCGCCCTCGCGCTGGTGCCGCTGATCCTCGGCCGCGAGGAGGGCTGGCCCGCATGGACCTGGGCGTCCCTCGCCGCCGCCCTGCCGGCGATGCTCCTCACGCTGGCCTGGGAACGCCGCCTCACCCGGCACGGCAGGGACCCGCTGCTCGACCTGACGCTGTTCCGCGACCGCTCCTTCTCCGCCGGCCTGCCGATCAACGCCGCGTTCATGGGCTACTTCAGCAGCTTCATGTTCGTGATGACGCTGCTGCTACAGGGCGGCATGGGCCTGTCCGCGATGGACGCCGGCCTGACGTTCGCGCCGCTCGGCATCCTGTTCGCGCTGACCTCGGTACTCGGCCGCCCGCTCGTCGCACGGTACGGAGTCCGCGTCATCACCGCCGGCGGCGTGATCGCGGGACTCGGCCTGCTCAGCCTGGCCGTGGAACTACAGACGCTCGGCGGCGGCATCACGGCGAGCTGGCTGTTCCTCCCGACCGCCCTGATCGGCCTCGGCAACGGCCTGGCCCTGCCGGCCCTGGTCGGCTCGGTCCTGACCGGCGTACGCCCCACCCACGCGGGCGCGGCGGCGGGAGTGCTCACGACGACCCAGCAGTTCGCCGGCGCGACCGGCGTCGCGGTACTCGGCGCGGTCTTCTTCGGAATCCTCGGCCCGAACCCGTCCTCCGCGGACTACGCCGCCGCGACGGAGTCGGTGACGTTCCTGGCCCTGGCGCTGGTCCTGACGGCCGCGGCCCTGACGGCCCTGCTGCCTCGCGTACGGCGCGTGGCGGCTCCGGTCGCGGAGCCGGAGATCCTCGTCGAAGCGGCCTGACACCACGGGGCGGCCGCTCGCGGCCGGCCGCCTCGTACGGTCAGACCAGTACCAGCTCGGCGTGCACGCCTCGGGCGTCGAGCAGGTACCCGATGTCCTTGATGTCCGATGTGACCACGTAGTCACCATGCCGGACCATCAGCGCGACATGGCCGTCGACGACATCGGCCGTCCCGCTCTCGCGGAGCAGCTCGCCCACGCGGCGGTCCACCTCCGAACCGAACGGGTGAACGTCGACGCCCTTCAGCGCCAGCGCGAGACGCGCCTGCTCAGCCCCATCGCGCCAGACCTGGGCGACGACGGCGCACGACGTCCGCATACGGCCACCGAGCTGATACAGACGGCGGTTGATCTCGCGATCTCCCCTGTCGAGCGCCACGAGCGCACCCGCGTCGAGAACAATGCCCATCACGACGCCTGCCTCCTGCCGCTGACGTAGGCGACCGGAATGGGCTGGGCGAGCTCCTCTTCCGTGAACTCACCGAATTCGGCCTGATAGGCCTCCATGTACTCGTCCCATGCATGCTGGCGGATTTTCTCCGCCGCAGCCTCGGACACCCAGCTCGACACACTCATCCCCTTACGCTCCGTATCGGCTTTGACGGCAGCGTACAGCTCGGGATCGATGGAGATGGTTACTTTGCGTACACTCACAGTTACCAATCATACCGCGGTATGACCGACCCGGCTAGGACACCTCCTGGAGGGTCTCCAGGGACGGGGACGTGACGTCCGAGTGGCCGGACAGGCGGAGGGTGAGTTCCAGTTCGGCCAGGAGGCAGCGGAGGACGTGGCGTACGCCCTCCTCGCCCGCCAGGGCCAGGCCGTACACGTACGGGCGGGCCAGCAGGACGGCCTTGGCGCCCATCGCCAGGGCCTTGACCACGTCGGCGCCCGTACGGATGCCGCTGTCGAACAGGACGTCGATCTGGTCGCCCACCGCGTGCGTGATCGGCGGGAGGGCGTCCAGGGCGGCGATCGCTCCGTCGACCTGGCGGCCTCCGTGGTTGGAGACCACGATGCCGTCCATGCCGGCGTCGACGGCACGGCGGGCGTCGTCGGTGTGCTGGATGCCCTTCAGGACGATCGGGCCGTCCCAGTGCTCGCGCAGGAACGACAGGTCGTCCCAGGTCAGTGACGGATTGCCGAACATCGACACCCAGTGCAGGATCGGGTTGTCGCCGGCCTTGTCGGTGAAGACGGGGTCGGCGAAGTAGTTCTGGTTGCCGATGCCGCGCAGGAACGGCAGGTACGCCTGGTCGAGGTCATTCGGGCGCCAGGCGAGTGTGAAGGTGTCGAGCGTGACGACCAGCGCGGTGTAGCCGGCCTTCTTCGCGCGGGTGATGAAGCTGACCGCCAGGTCGCGGTCGTTCGGCCAGTAGAGCTGGTACCAGCGCGGGCCGCCGACCTCGGCGACCTCTTCCATGGTGTGCGAGGCGGCCGTGCTCAGGACCATCGGGACGTCCAGTGACTTCGCGGCCGTCGCGACCGCCAGCTCGCCCTCGGGGTGCACGATGTTCAGCACGCCGACCGGGCCGAGGAGCACGGGCGTGGGCAGCGTGTGGCCGAGTACGCGCGTCGTCAGGTCGCAGGTCGTGGCGCCGCGCAGCATCTGCGGGACGATCCGCCACCGCCGGAACGCCTCCCGGTTGGCGCGCGCCGTGTCGCCCGTGCCCGCCGAACCCGCGACATAGCCGTACGCCTGGGTCGGCAGGGTGTCCTTGGCGAGGGCCTCCAGGCGGGTCAGGTCGGTCGGCAGCGGTGGCACGGTGTCGGCGAGGCCGTTGAGATAGATCTCGTTCTGGAAGTCGGCGTACATTCGGCGCTCCTTTTCGCGGCATGTTCACGCTATCGGGCGCGGCGCGCCGTGGCCTTACGGGCGCGAGCTGTCGTTGCGACACGCAACAATGGAAGGTATGGCACGACGTGGTACGCAGACCCCTCCCCCGCCGGACTTCGAAGAGAACATCGTCGATGTCGATGTCTCCGAGGAGATGCGAGGCAGTTATCTCGAGTACGCCTACTCGGTCATTTACCAGCGGGCGCTCCCTGACGCGCGCGACGGCCTGAAGCCGGTCCAGCGCCGCATCCTCTACTCGATGAACGAGATGGGCCTGCGCCCTGATCGCGGGCACGTCAAGTGCGCCCGTGTCGTCGGCGAGGTGATGGGCAAGCTGCACCCGCACGGCGACAGCGCGATCTACGACGCTCTCGTACGGCTCGCGCAGCCGTGGTCGATGCGGATGCAGCTGGTCGACGGGCATGGCAACTTCGGTTCGCTCGGCGGCGACGACTCCCCCGCCGCCATGCGGTACACCGAGTCCCGCATGTCCCGCGCGGCCGAGCTCATGGTCGCGAGCATCGACGAGGAGACCGTCGACTTCCGGCCCAACTACGACGGGCAGGAGCTGGAGCCGGAGGTCCTGCCTTCGGCGTACCCGAACCTCCTGGTCAACGGCGGGTCCGGCATCGCGGTCGGCATGGCCACCAACATGGCGCCGCACAACCTCGGCGAGGTGATCGCCGCCGCCCGCCACCTGATCGCCTTCCCCGAGGCGACCCTCGACGACCTGATGCGCTTCGTCCCCGGCCCCGACCTGCCGACCGGCGGCAAGATCGTCGGCCTGGAGGGCATCCGCGACGCGTACCAGTCGGGCCGCGGCACCTTCCGCACCCGCGCCACCACCCACATCGAGGACGTCACGGCGCGCCGCAAGGGCATCGTCGTGACCGAGCTCCCGTACGCGGTGGGCCCCGAGCGCGTCGTGGCGAAGATCAAGGATCTCGTCAACGCGAAGAAGATCTCCGGCATCGCCGACCTGAAGGACCTCACCGACCGGCAGCAGGGCCTGCGCCTGGTCATCGAGATCAAGAACGGCTTCCACCCCGAGGCCGTACTGGAGGAGCTCTACCGGCTGACGCCGATGGAGGAGACCTTCGGCATCAACAACGTGACGCTGGTCGACGGCCAGCCGCGCACGCTCGGCCTGCGCGAGCTGCTCCAGGTCTACATCGACCACCGCATCGAGGTCGTACGCCGCCGGAGCATGTTCCGCCGCAAGAAGCGGCAGGACCGCCTGCACCTCGTCGACGGCCTCGTCACCGCGCTGCTCAACATCGACGAGGTCATCCGGGTCATTCGCGAGAGCGACGACTCCTCCGTCGCCAAGACGGGCCTCATGGAGGGCTTCGAGCTGTCGGAGATCCAGGCGCAGTACATCCTGGACACCCCGCTGCGCCGTCTCACCAAGTTCGACAAGCTCGAACTCGACAAGGAGAAGAAGAAGCTCACCAGGGAGATCGCGGCGCTGACCGCGATCCTGGAGTCCGAGCCCAAGCTCCGCAAGCTGGTCTCCGACGAGCTGGCCGAGGTGTCGGCCGAGTTCGCCACCCCTCGTCGTACGGTCCTGCTGGAGTCCTCCGGTCAGACCAAGACGGCGGCCGTGCCGCTCGAGGTCGCCGACGACCCGTGCTACGTGCTGCTGTCCTCCACCGGCCTGCTGGCCCGCACCACCAGCGTCGAGCCGCTGCCCGCCGAGGGCGGCCGGTCCGCGCACGACGTGATCGTCTCGACGGTCGCCACGTCCGCCCGCGCCGAGCTCGGCGTCGTCACCAGCGCGGGCCGCCTGATCCGCTGCGACGTGATAGACCTTCCGATGATGCCGCCGTCGGCGTCCCCGCCGTCACTGGCCGGCGGCGCCGCGCTGAGCGAGTTCATCTCCGCGCTGCAACCGGACGAGACCGTCGTCGGCCTGACGTCCCTCGACAACGGCCTGACGCTCGGCACCGAGCAGGGCGTGGTCAAACGCGTCGCTCCCGACTACCCGAAGAGCTTCGACGACTTCGAGATCATCGGGCTCAAGGAGGGCGACCGGGTCGTCCGCGCGTTCCAGCTGGAGTCCGAGGACCACGACCTGGTCTTCATCACCGGCGACGCCCAGTTGCTCCGCTTCCCGGCCTCGTCCGTACGCCCCCAGGGCCGCGCCGCGGGCGGCATGGCCGGCATCCGGCTGTCCCCCGGCACCAAGGTCATCTGGTTCGGCGCCCTGAACCCCGACCGCCCGTCCGTGGTCGCCACCGTCGCGGGCAGCTCAACGGCCCTCCCGGGCACCCAGACCGGCGCCGCCAAGGTCGCCGACTACGCCGACTTCCCCCCGAAGGGCAGGGCGACCGGCGGCGTACGAGCCCACCGCTTCCTCAAGGGCGAGGACGTCCTGCTGATGGCCTGGGCCGGCCCGACCCCGATGAAGGCCTGCGGCCCGACCGGAAAGCCGTTGGACCTCACGATGGAACCCGGCCGCCGCGACGGCTCCGGCGTGAGACTCCCCTTCCCCATCACGGCCCTGGGTGGCCCCGTCCGCACCGACCCCCTGCCGGAACCGGCCGCGCCGGAGACGGAGGAGCCCCCGTCGTCCGAGACGGAGTAGGCGGCAGGAGACGATGACGTACGGCCGGGCTCGCGCCAAGCGAGCCCGGCCACGTTCTTGTACGGCGGCAGGGGCCGGCCGTCACGTGCCAGGCTCCGATGCGGACGCGGTCTCGCGCTCGGTGCGGGGCGGTGAGCGGCTTGAGATGACGACACGGCACGGCCTCGACGGCGTATTCGCGACGGCCTACGTGTGGTGTTCCGCGCAGGCCCTTCAGCGGCCGACGGCCATGGCTGAGGGTCGCGCCGGATACGGAGCCTGGACGCGCTCTCGTACGGCTGCGCCTGGGATGTCCTGCCAGCGCCGCTACGTCCCCCCGGACGTGCTCCCGGCCATGTCTAGATTGTTGTTCGTGCGCCTTTCGGCGCGTCCCCCCGGACGTGTTTCAGCGTGACGGCCTCCCGCCACACCTCAAGCACGCGTCAGCGGCGCAGGGGCTGTTCGCCGTCGCGCTGGGCCGGGATTCTGGGGTGTTCGGCCATCGCGGCGATGGCCTCCAGGAGGTCTTCGGGTTTGCCGCCGGCTTCTTCGTAGTGCCAGAACCGTACGATCCGTTCGGCGGCCTCGGGCAGGCGGAACTCCTCGTCGGAGAAGTTGCCGCCGGATGAGAGGCGGGTGAGGACGGGGGCGTCCTCGGGGAGGTCGGCCGCGTACGCGGCGGCGTTGAGGAGGGCGATCGCGCTGCGCGCGTTGCGGCCCTCGTCGCGCTCGTCGGCGCGGTTCAGTCGCCACCATGCGTAACGGCGGAGGCATTCAGCGATCATGGAGGTCTTTCGCACGCTGCTTCTCCTTGAGGAAAGCATTCACATAGATCCATAACGCACAGTAGTCGAATGATCACCTCTTGTCATCGTCCGTCGCCCTGCGCCACGCCAACGTGCACGCTTTTTAAGCCCCCCAGCAGGGGAAACATCGCGCTATGGGCCCACAAGGAGCGGTCAGCCCGGCTCGGCCAAGCCCTTCCGGTACGCGTACGTAACGGCCTGGGCCCGGTCGCGTACGCCCGTCTTGGCGAAGAGGTTGTTGATGTGGGTCTTCACGGTCGCGCCGCTGATGAAGAGCTCACGGGCGATCTCGGTGTTCGAGCGGCCGCCCGCGATCAGCCGGAGGACCTCCGCCTCGCGCTGGGTCAGGCCGTCCGGGAGGTCGCCGCGGCGGCGGGACGGCTGGGTGCCGGTGGCGAGGGCGTCGACGAGGCGGCGTTGTACGGACGGGGCGAGCTGTGCCTCTCCGTCGCGTACGGCGTCGATGGCGCGGGCGATCTCGTCGGCGCCGGCGTCCTTGGTGAGGTAGCCGCGCGCGCCGGCCTGGAGGGCGGCGAAGACCGACTCGTCGTCGCTGTACGTGGTGAGGACGACGATCTGGACGGCCGGGTGCGCGGCCTTGATGCGGCGGGTGGCCTCGACGCCGTCCACGCGCGGCATGCGGAGGTCCATCAGCACGACGTCCGGGACGTGCTCGTCGACGAGCCGCACGGCGTCCTCTCCGTCCTTGGCGGCGCCGACGACCTCGATGCCCGGGAGCAGGCCGAGGAGCAGCACGAGCCCGTCGCGTACGACGGTCTGGTCGTCGACCACGAGCACCCTGGTCACGGCGTTCCCTTTCACAGTCGCACTCTGAGCAGGACGCGGAAGCCGTCCCCGGCGGGACCGGCTTCGAGTGTCCCGCCGATCAGTTCGGCGCGTTCGCGCATTCCGACGAGGCCGTATCCGCCGCCGCTCTCGGCCAGCGGGCCGGGCCGCTCGGTGCCGCCCGTGTCGGTGACGTCCAGCTCGCACCATCCGCCGTCGCGCCGCAGGGTGATCGCCACGTCGGCGCCCGGGGCGTGCTTGCGGACGTTGGTCAGCGCCTCCTGGGCCGTACGGATCACGGCGAGCCCGGCCTTCGGCGGGAGCTCGCCGGGGTGCCCGTCGATGCCGACCTCGCAGCGGGCGTCGGCCAGCGTACGGTGCTCGCCGGCGAGTTCCTGGAGGACCTCGTCGATCGGCGGGATGTCGCCCCGCAGGGTGGCGAGCGCCCTCCGCGTCTCCTCCAGGCCGCTTCGCGCCAGGCCGCGCGCGCGTTCGACGCGTTCGAGGGCCTCGTCCGTACGGCCGCCGACGATCAGCAGCCGGGCGCCCTCCAGGTGCACCAGCTGGGCGGACAGCGAGTGGGCGAGGACGTCGTGGATCTCGCGGGCGATGTGGGAGCGCTCGGCGAGGATGAGGTTCTCCTGTTCGGTCAGCCGGGCGCTCTCGCGCACCGCCCCGGCGCGTACGGCGGCGAACATCCCGATCAGGCCGACGATCGTCCACAGCTCCCCTGGCTGGCGGTGCTGGAGGAGGATCGTGACGAACATCCCGGCCGCCGTGAAGGCGAGCACCGGGACCGACCTGCGCAGCGGCGTGGTCACGGCGCAGAACCCGCACGCCGCGAAGAGGAGCGCGCTGCCGGGCCGGTCCGCGGCGAAGGCGTACACCGGGACCCCGACGACGGCCGCGACCGCGTAGAAGACCTCCTCGTACGGCGTGCGGCACGCGTGCACGAACAGGCTGGCCGCGAGGCAGCCGACCGAGACGAGGACCCCGGCGGTGAAGAGGAGGTCGCCGGTGGCGAGCCCGAGCCTGGGGTGGTCCGGTCCGCGGAGCATCGCGAAGGTGTACCAGAGCAGCCCGGCCCCGATGAGGGCGCTGCGTACGGCGGACCTCTCACCGCGCCGTGGATGGCGGGTGAGGGTCCGCAGGTCTCCCATCACGGGTAAACGCTAACCCTCGTGGGGAGCGCGCGGACCCGCCAGGAGATGACGGCGTTCTGGGCGAGCAGCCACACCGCGGCCGAGACCATGATCGCGGCGCTTCCGGCGTGGACGCCGGCCGCGTACCCGAGGGCGACGAGGCCGCCCCGGGTCGCGATGGACAGCAGGAACACGCCGAACGTCGTCCAGGTGCCCTTGCTCCACGCCGAGCCGCCGGTGTCGCGCCAGACGCGCATGGTCGCGCCGAGACCGATGCCGAGCAGCCCCGCGACGACGATCTCGGCGGCCAGCAGGACCGCGCTCAGACCGGTGTGCCGAGTGTCGATGGCACCGCCCTGCGCGAACCCGATGACCGCGATGACGACCGGGAGGACCCACAGCTTCCGCATGTCGATGGGACGCGCCAGGAAACGGCGGACGATGACGAACGCCACGACGGCGGCGATCAGGACGGCGTTGATGACCTCATGCATGACGTCGACGCTAGAGATCGGCGCCCCGGCGAGGATCGGAGCCGGGTTGGAGGTTCGGTGTGTCCACCCGAGGGTGGACACACCGGTCAGATGTCGATGCGGGCTTCGTCCAGCTCGGCGGCGCCACCGGAGATGAACTCGCGGCGCGGCGCGACCTCCGACCCCATCAGCAGGTTGAAGATCTGGGCGGCGTCTTCGGCGTCCTCGATGCGGATGCGGCGCAGCATGCGGTGGCGGGGGTCCATCGTGGTCTCCGCCAGCTGGTCGGCGTCCATCTCACCGAGGCCCTTGTAGCGCTGGATCGGTTCCTTCCAGCGCGTGCCCCGGCGCTCGAACTCCACGAGCTTCTTGCGCAGCTCGGCGTCGGAGTAGGTGTAGATGTGCTTGTCGCGGCCCTTACGCGGGTTGGTCAGCTCGATGCGGTGCAGCGGCGGCACGGCCGCGAACACGCGCCCGGCGTCGAGCATCGGCCGCATGTAGCGGTGCAGGAGCGTGAGCAGCAGGCAGCGGATGTGCGCGCCGTCGACGTCGGCGTCGGCCATCAAGATGATGCGGCCGTAGCGCGCGGCGTCGAGGTCGAAGGTACGGCCGGAGCCGGCGCCGAGCACCTGGATGATCGAGGCGCATTCGGCGTTCTTCAGCATGTCGGCGACAGAGGCCTTCTGAACGTTGAGGATCTTGCCGCGGATCGGCAGCAGCGCCTGGAACTCCGAGTCGCGCGCCAGCTTGGCGGTGCCGAGCGCGGAGTCACCCTCGACGATGAACAGCTCGCTGCGGTCGTCGGCGGTGCGGCAGTCGACCAGCTTGGCGGGGAGGGCGGAGTTCTCCAGGGCGCTCTTGCGGCGCTGGTTCTCCCGCTGCTGGCGTGCGGCGATGCGCGCCTTGGCCGCGGCGACGACCTTCTCCATCACGGCGCGCATCTGCTGCTTCTGCGCGCGCTTGGGGCTGTCGAAGATCTCCTTCAGCTCCCGCGCGACCACCTGCGAGACGATGCGGGTGGCGGCGGAGGTGCCGAGGACCTCCTTGGTCTGGCCCTCGAACTGCGGCTCGGGCAGGCGGACCGTGACGACGGAGGTGAGGCCTTCGAGGATGTCGTCCTTGATGACCGGGTCGTCGCCGTTCTTGAGCAGCTTGGTGGCGCGGAGCTGGTCGTTGAGGACCTTCACCAGGGCGCGGTCGAAGCCGACGAGGTGGGTGCCGCCCTTGGGCGTGGCGATCACGTTGACGAACGACTTGGTGATCGTGTCGTAGCCGCTGCCCCAGCGCAGCGCGACGTCGACGTCGATGTCGCGCTCGACGTCGGTCGGCGTGAGGTGACCCTGGTCGTCGAGGACCGGCACGGTCTCGGTGAAGTGGCCACGGCCCTGGATCCGCAGCACGTCGCTGACCGGCTGGTCGGTGGCCAGGTGGTCGCAGAACTCGCTGATGCCGCCGTCGAAGCGGAACTCGTGCTCGACGACCTCCTCGCCGCGCTCGTCGCGCACCGCGATGGTGAGGCCGGGGACGAGGAAGGCCGTCTGGCGCATGCGGTCGACGACGGTGTCGCCGCCGATCTCGGCATCCTTGAGGAAGATCTGGTAGTCGGGCCAGAAGCGGACCCGGGTGCCGGTGATGCGCTTGGCGACCCGCTTGATCTGGTCGAGGCCCTGGCGCTTGGCCGGCTTCTTGGTGAACTTCGCGTCCGGGCCCTCCTTGGCGAAGTCGCCGGGGAGGCCGCGCTTGAAGCTCATCGCGTGGGTGTGCCCGTCGCGGTCGACCTCGACGTCGAGGCGCGCTGACAGGGCGTTGACCACCGAGGCGCCGACGCCGTGCAGGCCACCGGAGGCGGTGTAGGAGATGCCGCCGAACTTGCCGCCCGCGTGCAGCCGGGTCATGACGAGCTCGACACCGGTCAGGCCGGTCTTCGGCTCGGCGTCGACGGGGATGCCACGGCCGTCGTCACCGACCTCCATGGAACCGTCGGCGTGCAGGACGACGTCGATGCGGGTGCAGTGACCGCCGAGGGCCTCATCGACGGAGTTGTCGATGATCTCCCAGAGGCAGTGCATGAGCCCGCGGCTGTCGGTCGACCCGATGTACATACCGGGCCGCTTTCGGACGGCCTCCAGTCCTTCGAGCACCGAGAGGTGCCGCGCGGTGTAACCGTGCGGATCCTCGGCGGTGATTGTGGCGGCGGTCAACGCTTGGCTCCTCGGGGGTAGAACGTGCGGCAGCAGGCTACCCGGCGGTGGCGACACTATGCCGACAGGCGCGCCGTTCCGTCCCTCGCCCACCCTGAGATGTAGATTGCCAAACTCCACCCGTGGTGTCTGGATAAACGGCCAATGTCGGCCCTAATGTCCGTGCCATGTCCACCACGATTGTCGCCACTGACCTGCGCAAGCGCTACGGCGACGTAAAAGCCGTCGACGGTGTCTCGCTGACCGTCGAAGACGGCGAGTTCTTCGGAATCCTCGGCCCGAACGGTGCCGGAAAGACAACGACACTCGAACTCATCGAAGGCCTCCGTGAGGCCGACGGTGGCGAGATCTCGGTGTTCGGGGAGTCCCCGTGGCCCCGCAACCCCGCCCTGCTGCCCCGCATCGGCGTGCAGCTCCAGGCATCGTCCTTCTTCGAACGTCTCACGGCGCGTGAGCAGTTGCGGACGTTCGGCTCGCTGTACGGCGTGCCGGGCCGCAAGGCCGACGGGATGCTTGAGGTCGTCGGGCTCACCGACAAGGCCGACACTCAGGTCGAGAAGCTGTCCGGCGGCCAGGTGCAGCGGCTGTCGATCGCGTGCGCCCTCGTGCACGAGCCGGAGCTGGTCTTCCTCGACGAGCCCACGGCCGCCCTCGACCCGCAGGCGCGGCGGAACCTCTGGGACGTCCTGCGCGACATCAACACCGACGGCCGGACGATCGTGCTGACGACGCACTACATGGACGAGGCCGAGATCCTCTGCGACCGCGTCGCGATCATCGACGGCGGCCGGATCCTGCGGAGCGGGACGCCGGCCGAGCTCGTACGCGACCTGGGCGCCGCGGCGCGCGTGAGCGTGTCCAGCGGCGCGCTGAGCGCCGAGGACGCGCGTGCCCTTCCCGGGGCCGAAGAGGTGACCGACGACCAGGTCTCCCTGACGATCACCACGCATGAGGCCGCTCTCGTCGTCAAGGCGCTCGCCGAGCGCGGGGCGCTGGAAGGCGTTCAGATCAAGGGCGCGACCCTCGAGGACGTCTTCCTCGACCTGACCGGACGGGAGTACCGGGCATGAGCAGTTTCCGCAGCCTGGCGGGCGCGATGTTCCTGGGGTTCCGCCGCGACCGTGGCGTGCTGTTCTTCACGATCGCCCTCCCGCTCTTCTTCCTGCTCATCATCGGCGGCCTGTTCGCGCGCCAGTCGACGCCGAAGTCGAGCATGCTGGAGATCGGCTCGGTGCCGGTCGTGGACCAGATACCGGCCGCCCAGCGCGCCGAGCTGGGCAAATCCATGAAGATCACCAAGATCTCGGACCGCGCCGCGGCGCTGAACAAGGTCAAGAAGGGCGACTACGACGCCGCACTGGAACAGAGCGGCGGCCAGGTCGTCATCCACTACTCCGCCGCGGACCAGGTCAAGTCCGGTACGGCGCAGGGGCAGGTCAACGCGCTCGTGGAGGCGGCGAACCAGGCCGCGTCCGGGACGGCGCCGAAGTACCGGCTCCAGTCACAGCAGGTCGAGGACAAGAGCCTCAAGGCGATCCAGTACATAACCCCGGGTCTGCTCGGCTGGGCGCTGGCCGCGGCGGGCATGTTCGGCGCGTCCACCACACTCGTCACATGGCGCACCAAAGGCATCCTGCGCCGCCTCCGTCTCTCGCCCGTCCCGATCCGTACGGTGCTCGCCGCGCGGGTGACCGTCAGCCTCGGGATCGCGCTCGTCCAGACGGCCCTGTTCATCGGTGTGGCGACACTGCCGGTGTTCGGGCTGAAACTGTCGCACTCCTGGTGGATGGCGATCCCGATGGTCCTGTGCGGGGTGCTGTCGTTCCTGGCGATCGGGATGCTCGTCGGCGCGTGGGCCAAGACCCAGGAGTCCGCACAGGCCGTCACGCAGATGATCGTGCTGCCGATGGCATTCCTCGGCGGGTCGTTCTTCCCGATCGACCAGGCGCCCCGCTGGCTGCGGGTGGTAACCGAAATCTTCCCTCTACGCCACCTCAACGACGGGATGCTGAAAGTGTTGGCGCGCGGCGACGGACCGGCTTCGGTACTGCCCGAAATGGGGATCCTGCTGGCATTCGCCCTTGTAGCGACGGTGCTCGCCGTTCGCATCTTCCGCTGGGAACAAATCTGACTTTGGGCACCAGAGTGACCTTTGTCACCTCGATGCCTATTCCGCTCTCGGCGTACACAGAACCCGCATGGGAAGCCTCACGTCCGGTTAGATGTTGTCCTAAGCGACCGACCCCCGAGACCCGAGACGAGGAAGGCGACGTGACTGGAGCTCTAGCCCCAACCAAGCCGCTGACGGCCGCGGACCGTTGCGACCGCTGCGGCGCACAAGCCTATGTCCGCGCGGTCCTCGCGGGCGGCGGCGAGTTGCTGTTCTGTGCCCACCATGGCCGTAAGTACGGCGAAACCCTTCGTGCGGCGGGCGCGGAAATCCACGACGAGACCGACCGGCTGCTTGAGACCCCTGCCACCGTTCAGAGCGAGGACGAGCGGTAGGCCAGGCCAGCCGCGCAAGAACGATCGAATGAGGCGGTGGGCGCCCTGCGGGGCGGCCACCGCCTCAGCCTTGCGACTGGGGGACCGATGCTGATCCTGCTGCCGCCGTCGGAGGGCAAGGCCGGCCACGGCGACGGGCCACCGCTCGACCTGGGCACTCTCAGCCTTCCGGGGCTCACCCCGACGCGTGAGCGCGTCCTGGGCGCCCTGGAGGCCCTCTGCGCGGGTCCTGACGACCGTGTGCGCGCCACGCTGGGCCTCTCCCCCGGCCAGGCCGCCGAGGCCATCGCGCGCGACCGCGAGCTGCGGACCGCGCCCACGCTGCCGGCCGCGCGGCTCTACACCGGGGTGCTGTACGACAACCTCGACATCGCCACACTCGACCCCGAGCGCGCGAGCCGCTCACTGCTGATCTTCTCCGGGCTGTGGGGCGCGCTGCGGACCACCGACCGCGTCCCGCCGTACCGGCTGGCCATGGGCGTGAAACTCCCCGGACTCGGCGCCCTGGCGTCCGTCTGGCGGCCCGCCCTCACCGCCTGCGCGCCGGCGTCGGAGCTGATCGTCGACATGCGCTCGGCGCCGTACGCCGCCGCGTGGAAGCCGCCGGCCGTGCGGATCCGGGTGTTCCGCGAGCAGGACGGCAGGCGCACGGTCGTCAGCCACATGGCCAAGGCGACCCGTGGCGTGATCGCCCGCTCGCTCCTGCTGAACGCCGCCGACCCGTCCGGCCCTGAGGAGCTCCTCAAGACGCTGAGGGACCTCGGGCACACAGCAGAGCTCAACGGCACCCATCTGGACGTCATCGCGCCCTGAGAGCGCTACAGAGGCCGTTACAACGCCGCGAGGCCCGGGCCGGTGTCCCGGCTCGGGCCTCGCGACGTGAGACGAACTCAGTCGAGATAGTCGCGCAACACCTGCGAACGCGAGGGGTGGCGCAGCTTCGACATCGTCTTGGACTCGATCTGGCGGATCCGCTCGCGGGTGACGCCGTAGACCTTGCCGATCTCGTCAAGGGTCTTCGGCTGCCCGTCGGTGAGACCGAACCGCATGGACACCACGCCGGCCTCGCGCTCGCTCAGCGTGTCGAGCACCGAGTGCAACTGCTCCTGCAGCAGCGTGAAGCTGACCGCGTCGGCCGGCACGATCGCCTCGGAGTCCTCGATGAGGTCACCGAACTCGCTGTCGCCGTCCTCACCGAGCGGCGTGTGCAGCGAGATGGGCTCACGGCCGTACTTCTGGACCTCGACCACCTTCTCAGGCGTCATGTCGAGTTCCTTGGCCAGCTCCTCCGGGGTCGGCTCGCGGCCGAGGTCCTGGAGCATCTGGCGCTGCACGCGGGCCAGCTTGTTGATGACCTCCACCATGTGGACCGGGATACGGATGGTCCGCGCCTGGTCGGCCATGGCGCGGGTGATCGCCTGCCGGATCCACCACGTGGCGTAGGTCGAGAACTTGTAGCCCTTGGTGTAGTCGAACTTCTCGACGGCGCGGATCAGACCGAGGTTGCCCTCCTGGATGAGGTCCAGGAACAGCATGCCGCGGCCGGTGTAGCGCTTGGCGAGCGAGACGACCAGACGGAGGTTGGCCTCGAGCAGGTGGTTCTTCGCCCGGCGGCCGTCCTCGGCGATCCATTCGAGATCGTCGAGCACCTGGAACTCCAGGGTGGTGCGCTCGAGGGCCAGCTTCTCCTCGGCGAACAGGCCGGCCTCGATGCGCTTCGCGAGCTCGACCTCCTGCTCGGCGTTGAGCAGCGGGACCTTGCCGATCTGCTTGAGGTAGTCCTTGACCGGGTCGGCCGTCGCACCGGCGGCGGCGATCTGCTGCGCCGGGGCGTCCTCGTCGTCGTCGCCTATGACGAACGACTCGTCCTCGGAGGTCGGGCCCTTCTTCTCCGCCGCGGGGGCGGGAGCCTCCTCGGCCTCGGGCTCGGCCTCGGCCTCGGCGGGCGTCTCGGTCTCGTTGTCGTCGCCGGTCTCGAGGTCGCCGGTCTCCTCGACGTCTTCGAGTCCGTTGAGGTCGGCGTCGTCTAGATCGGTCACCTCGAGGTCGGCGTCGCCGACCTCGTCGGTCTCGTCGGCGTTCTTGGCGGACTTGCCGGCGGCCTGAGGTTCGGTCTTCTTCTTGGGGCCGGCCTTCTTCGGCTTGGCCGCGGTCTTCTTGGCGCGGGCGGGCTTCGCCTGCGCCTCGGTGTCGTCGTCGACGATCGCGGTCACCGAGTCCTGCTCTTTGGTGGCGGCGGTCGTCTTGGTCTTCTTGGTCGCGGGCGTCGCACGCTTGCTGCTGTTGCGCGCGCGCTTCGGCGCCGCGGAGTCGGCAGCGCTCACCATGACGGTCACACCCTCCTTGCTAAGACTCCGCAAGATGCTCGAGGCCTTCGACACGGGAATGTCGGCCTCCTCGAACGCACGGCGAACGTCGTCAGCTTCGAGGTAGCCCTGGGAACGTCCACGCTCGATCAATTGCCTGACAACGTGCTCGTGCAGCTCGGACGGCTTGGAGGTCGAACTCGCAGGCGACACAAACACCTCTCGAACGAACGTGTTTCCTATGTTGACCCAGTGCTGTATCGGACGTCGGCCCCGCAGAAGCTATGCGATGAGCAGCGTACCCCTGCTTCACTCTCGGTCTAGCATTCTGGCACGCTCGCCTATTCCGCGCGGTGGACTCCGGCCCGGTGACCACCACCTTAGAGGGCACGGGGTGGTCCTTCGTACGTGCTACGCCGTCTTCGGCGGAACATGTAGGGCAAGTACGGTCACGTCATCATCATGGTCGTACCCGGCGAGCATCCGATCCACCAGGAAGTCGACGAGTATCTCCGGATCAGCGAGCACCTCCGACGGAGCATCGGCGGCGATCGACACGATCTCCTCCAGACCTGCGTCGAGTCCCCGCCTTCGGTTCTCGACCAGTCCATCGGAGTAGAAGACCACAGTGTTGCCGGGTGGCACGGAAAATCTCGTCTGATGACGCTGAGACGGCCACCCGAGCGGGGTGCCGGCCTCGGCGGTGCTGACCTGAGGTGGCCGATCCGGGAAAATCAGCAGCGGCGGCAGGTGACCTGCGTTACTGATGACGCCTTCGCCGGTGGCGGGGTCGATCACGGCGTACGCGAGCGTGGTGATCTGCTCCAGGCCCTCGGTGGCGGAGAACAGCCGGTCGAGGCCGGACAGCACCGCCGCCGGGCGCGGGTCGTTGAGCGCGAGGGCCCGCAGCGCGTTGCGCACGCGCCCCATGCCCGCCGCGGCCTTGACGCCCTTGCCCATGACGTCGCCGATGGCGATCGCGACGCGGTCGTCCTGCAGCGGGAACGCGTCGTACCAGTCGCCGCCGACCTGCACGTGACGTGTCGCCGGGTGGTAGCGCGCGGCGAGCCGCATCGGCGGTAGCTGGGGCAGGCGGTCGGGCAGCAGGCTGCGCTGGAGCGCCTCCGCGGTCTTGTGCTCGCGCTCGAAGAGCGTGGCCCGCTCGACGGCGAGCGCGCACTGGCCGGCGAGCGCCTCGAGGAAGACCCTCTCCTCCTCGGTGATCTCACGCGGGCGCGTGAAGGAGAAGCGGAGGGCGCCGAGCGCGCGCCCGGCGGCCAGCAGCGGCAGGCCCACCCAGGCGCGCTCGTCCGTACGCTGGGCGAACGCGCCGATCTCGTCGCCGGAGATCTGGGCGCGCAGGCTGTCGGGGGTCTCGGCGAGGAACGGGCGGCGCTCGCGCACGGCGACGGACATCACGCTGGCGGCCTCGACCGCGATCTCCTCGCGCGCGGGGCCCGCGAGCTCGGGGATGCCGCCCGGCGTGATCGTGCGCAGGCGCACCTTGTCGTCGTCGAGCAGGGCCACCGCGGAGCGGTCGGCGCCGATCGCGGACCGGCCGACCTCGGTGATGACCGAGACGACCTGGTTGACGGTGAGCGCCTCGGCGAGCATGGAGGTGGCCTGCTGGAGCCTGGCCGTGCGCAGCGCGGCGGCGGACAGCTGCTCGGTGAGCCGCCCGCGCATCTCCTCGGCCTCGCGCTTGCCGGTGACGTCGGTGTTGGCGCCGACCCACTCGACGATCTCGCCGTCGCGCCGGATCGGCACCGCGCGCACGTCGTAGTTGCGGTAGCCGCCGGAGCGGGTGCGGATGCGGTAGGTGGCCTCGAAGATGCGGTCGCCGGTGACGCAGGCCTGCCAGGCGTCCTCGATGCGCGGGCGGTCCTCGGTGTGGACGGCGCCCAGCCAGCCCTCGGCGGCGTACTCCTCGTGCGTCTGGCCGGTGATCGCGCGCCACTCGGGCGCGTCGTCGACGACGCCGCCGGTGGGCAGGGTCACCCAGACGACCTGTGAGCTCGCCTCCACCAGGGAGCGGTAGCGCTCCTCCTTGCGGCGGATGGAGCTCTCGGCGAGTACACGGTCGGTGACGTCCACGACCACGAGCACGACCCCGGAGGGCAGGCCTTCGGCGGTGTGGGACGGGAACCAGGAGTACGCCCAGTGCCGGTCACCGATCTCCAGGTCGACGTCGAGGACCGGGCGGTCCTCCTCGGTGACCTTGCGGACGGTGGCCTCGACGAGCTCACCGATGTCACCGGCGATCGCCTCGGACGGGCGTTTGCCCTCCAGGTCGGCGACGGTGACGCCGTGGATGCGGGCCAGCATCTCGTTGGCCCGGCTGAATCGCAGGTCGGTGTCGAAGAGCGCGAACCCGATCGGAGCCTCCCGTAGCAACGTGGCGAACAGCGCCGAGTCCGACGCGTCGAGACCAGAGATCCGGGGATGGGGCACGGACGTATCGGTGCTCACCATCGACACCTCCGTTGTGTGCCCAGCCTCGGCCCTACTGCGAGGTATTTCCGCATCACTATGGGTGAATGGGAGCAGGCTAGCGCTCCCGCCCTCCATCACAACACCGCTCGGAGTCAGGTTTTCATCATCTCGATGCTTCGCCGCCGACGGAAGTCCCGTTCGGCATCGTTATTCCCGGCCGTGCAAAGAACACGGCCGTATACACCCCCCTACCGGCCACGCGTCACCAGCCCGCGTATCCGGCAGGAGAGAAGATGATAAGCGCCGGACGGTGTCCGATGGGCGAGATCGCCGATCTCGGCGAGTCTCACACGTCGGACGTGGCCCGGTGTCCGGATCACCGGCGGGAACACGACATGCGGAACCGCACGCCGCGCCACCCGTATCGGCAATTCGAAATGGTCGGAACCACCACGCGCCCCACAGTCACCCATGGTGGTCACACGTAACCGTGCGGGCACGAGATATGACGGTTCCCTGACATCAGGCCCTACCGCGTTACATGAAGACGCGAAGAGTGCTCGAATGGTTTACGTGAGTGGTGATGGAACCCCGGTCGGACGCCGCGTCGTCTTCGGCATGCTCGGCCTCGGCGCGCTCGGCGTGGCGTTCGGGTCGCGCGTCCAGGGAGGCGTCGACCGTGCGCTGAGCCCGGTGACCTCGGGCATCGGCGGCATCGTGCCCGCGGTCGGCGGCTTCCGCTTCTACTCGGTGACCGGCTCGGTGAAGCACCTGACGCCGGCGAACTACACGCTCAAGGTCAGCGGCCTCGTCGAGCGCCCGCACACCTACACGTTCGCGGAGTTGCAGGCCCTCCCCCAGACACGGCTGACCGAGACGTTCCACTGCGTCACCGGCTGGTCCGTCCCCGACGTCGCGTGGACGGGCGTCGCGCTGCCCGACCTGCTCAAGGCCGTCGGCGTGGGGCCCGGCACGAAGGCCGTGCGGTTCACCTCGTTCGACGGCGCGTACACCGAGGAGCTCACCCTGCAGCAGGCGCAGAACCGGGGCGTGATCATCGCGACGGGCATGCTCGGCAAGCCCGTCACCCACGAGCACGGCGGCCCGGTGCGGATGTACGTCTCCCAGATGTACGGCTACAAGTCGACCAAGTGGCTCGGCGGCATCGAGCTGGTCGACCGGGTCAGACGCGGCTACTGGGAGGTCCGCGGGTACGACGTGGACGCCTGGGTCGGACGCTCGAACGGCTACACCTCATGAGCCACACCCCCATGAGCCACACCCCCATGAGCCACACCCCCATGATCCGCTTCACCCGCGCCGTACGCGGGGTGCACCACGCGACCGCCGTGCTGATGCTGATCTGCATGACGACGGCGCTGATGCTGTACGTCCCGGCGCTGGCCCAGGCCGTCGGGCGGCGCCACCTCATCCGTACGATCCACGTCTACACCGGGTTCGCGCTGCCGGTGCCGATGCTGGCCGGCTGGGTCTTCCGCGCGTTCCGCGAGGACATGCGGCGGCTCAACCGCTTCAAGCCGGCCGACTGGGACTGGCTGCGCGGCAAGGACCGCCGCGCGACGGTCGGCGGGCGCGGCATCCACCCGGTCGGCAAGTTCAACGCGGGGCAGAAGCTGAACGCGGCCTTCAGCGGCGGCGCGATCCTCGTCATGCTCGGCACGGGCCTCGTGCTCGCCTACCCGGACCCGTGGCCGGACACCTTCCGCGGCGGCGCGACCTTCGTCCACGACTGGACGACTTTCGCGATCTTCGCCGTCGTGCTCGGCCATCTGTACTACGCACTACGCGACCGCGGCGCTCTGACCGGGGCTTTCCTGGGACATGTCCCGGAGTCGTGGGCCGCGCGCAACCATCCGGCATGGCTGGACGAGGAGCGCCCACCGGAGCGTGTCCCCGAGAAGTCTTGACACCCGGTCCCGAATTCCCGAGATTGAGCGCGAAGCGGCTGGACCATGGCGCCTGGCGGGAGGTTGCCCTGATGACTCCGACGCGACTGATGTGGCGGGTCGATATCCCCGACACGATGATGAAGCGGCTGTGCGGTGACTTCACCGCGCTCTCTCCTCAAGCGGTGGCGCGGTGCGTGCGCGACGTACGGCGGCGCGGCCGGCACCTCGGACTGGATCTCAGTCCGGGGCTCGTCGAGCTCGTCGCGCGCGAGCACCTGCAGTCGATGGTGAAATCCGAACCACCCTCGGCGCGCCGGACCGAACGCTCCGCGGGCGAGTAGGCTGAGTGGCCGGACACTGAACGGTTCTTCCCCGCGGCGCGTGCTCACAGCGCACGCCCGGGGGACGTCAAATGCGAAAAGGTAGCCCCGTGAGCGACCTGCGCGAGCCGCTGGGCCCGCGAGCCCCGCGGATGCCGCTTCGCGCGGCACACTGGACGCCGCACGCCGGAAAGGTCACCGGATGACCGACCCCGGCGACGGGCCACCCCCGGTCGAAGGTGCGCCATCGCGCGTGGAGGCTGCATGACAGGGCGACGCCCACCGCCTCCGGACGCCGTCTTCGTCGAAATGCTCCGCGCCGCTCGCGAGCTCCTCGCCGTTCGCAGCCCCCTGGACGCCGAGCTCATCGTCAGCGAGATGCTCGGCACCTGGTGGGGTAAGCGCCTCGCGCACGCCGACGTCGAGCAGCTCGTCGGCGAGGCGCTCGTCGAGCACGCCGCCCAGGCGCGTACGCCCGCGGCGCTCGCGCTGCTCACCGGCATCGCCTACCTCGGCACGCCGCGCCAGTCCATCAAGGCGGAGAAGGCCGCGCTGCGGCTCACGATCGCCGGCGTCGCGCGGCCCGGGTGGGCGGACCGCGTCGGCACGGTGGCCGCCGGGGAGTGCTACGTCTCGCGCGACGTGTACGGCGACCAGGACTCCATCGTGTGCACGTACACCTACGACGGCGACGAGCACCACGCGCTGGTCATCGTGATCGACCACAACGAGCGCGGCATGGTGATCGACGCCTGGGTGTCCTCGCAGGTGGAGAAGTTGCTCGGCTACTGCAGGCAGGAGGCCGAGGAGAACCCCCTGATGCGGTTCGAGGAGCTCGCGCCGGCCCGCGCGCGTGCGCTGGTCGAGTCGGCGCTGGCCGTCACCGACGACATGGACGACCCGCCCGTCAAGGACACCTTCGGCAACTACCACGCGTTCGTACGCGCCCGGCTCCGCGCGCTGCCGCCGGGCGGCGTGCGGCCGGCGTCGCCGGTGTACAGCCGTGACCGGCGCGCGACGATCGCGGCGCAGTTCCTCGCGTCGGACGAGGCCGAGGGCCTGTCGGACCGCGGCGCCGCGAGCCGGTGCGTCGACCGCATCATCGACTACGGCTGCGACAACGACTTCGGGCGCCCGCTGCGGGTCAGCCCGGTCAAGTGCGAGACGTTCCTGCTGCACTGGCTGCCGCGCAAGGTGATGCTCAGCCCCGGCGAGCAGGAGGCGATGCCGCACGTGCTGGCCGCGTGGGTGCGGTGGGCGAGCGGCCGTACGAGCCTGCACGAGGACGGCGTCCGGCAGACCCTCGACAAGGTCTGGTACATCACGGGCCGGTTCGCCGAGGCGTACCGCGACCCGACGACGTTCGGCCTCGACCGCGAGCTGGTCGAGCGGCTGCTGCCCGACGGCGACCTGGAGGCGCTGGCGCGCCGCGCGTTCGCGTTCCCCTTCCTGACCGGCGGGAACGCCGACATCGACCTCAGCGCGCTGAACCCCTCCGACGAGGCCGACCGGCGCCGGCTGGTGGAGTTCGAGCATCCGCAGTCCGATCCCGCGCACCTGGAGGCGCACCTGCGCTTCGCGGCGCGGCTGTGGGACGGCGATCCGCCGCAGCTTTGGACGATCACCGAGCACCTTCTCGACCGCGGGCACGACCGGCACGACATCATCCACCGGCTGATCGCGGTGCTGGACGAAGTGGGCGACGATCCGAGGATTCTGCGGGCCGCCCTGCAATCTCTGCGCGACGACGCCTGAACATCCGCGCTGAGCTGGGGTATCGTAATCGGTACGAGCGTACCAATTTTTGGAGATCCCCCATGGCCTGGCTCCTGCTGGCCGGCGCGATCGCATCCGAGGTGGTGGCCACGGCGGCGCTGAAGCTGAGTGACGGCTTCACGCGCCTCGCGCCGTCGGCCGTCGCCGGGGTCGGCTACGTCGCCTCACTCGTCCTTCTGTCCCTCGCGCTCAAACTCCACATGCAGGTCAGCGTCGCGTACGCGATCTGGGCGGGCGTCGGGACGGCGGCGATCGCGCTCATCGGCATGGCGATGCTGAACGAGCCGCTGACCGTGCCCAAGTGCGCGGGGATCCTGCTGATCATCGCCGGCACGGTCGTGCTGAACTTCTCGGGCGCGGCGTGAGCCCGTCCAGTCCCCGGCAGGAGCGCGGGCGGCGGCGCAAGGACATGCTGCTCGACGCCGCGGCCGCCCTCCTGGAGGAGGGTGGGCTCGGTCAGGTCACGCACCGCGCCGTCGCCGAGCGCGCCTCCCTGCCGCTGGCCGCCACGACGTACTACTTCGACTCCCTCGACGACCTGCTCACGCAGGCGTTCGCCCTGCTGGTCGAGCGGGACGTCGCGGCGATGCGCGACCGGCTGCGGCCGATCTCGGCGACGGAGCCCGCCGCCGTCGCGGAGGCGATCGTCGCCGCCCTGATGCCGCGCGACGAGGCCGAACGCGACCGGCAGCTGACGCTGTGGCAGCTCTGGTTCCAGACCGGGCGCGTGCCCGCGCTGCGCGCGCTCGCGCGTACGTGGACCGACGGCGCGCACGCGCTCATCGCGGAGCTGCTGGCGAAGGGCGACTACCCGCACTCCCCCGCCGACGTACGGATGGTGACCGCCGCCGTCGAGGGTCTGCTCGTCGATGCTCTCGTGGAGGTTCGTCCCGATTCGGCGCGAATCATGGTAGAGAGTGTGACGCGACTACTCGCCGCCGTGCAGGCGGTGGGCCCGCCCCGAAAGGACCCGTGATGCGCGACAGCCTCTACCGTCCCCTCGGCGACGGGAGGTTCCAGTCCACCGAGCTCACCCAGGGGCCTTGGGACCCGCGGCACCAGCACGGAAGCCCGCCCGCGGCGCTCCTCACCCGTGAGCTGGAGCGCACCGACCCGCAGCCCGGCATGGAGATCTCACAGCTGGCCATCGACATCCTCGGCCCGATCCCGATCGGCGAGGTCACCGTGCACACCGAGGTCGTACGCCCCGGCCGCCGTGTGCAGTGCGTCGCCGCCGAGATGGTCGCCGACGGGCGCCCCGTCGCGTACGCACGCGCGTGGCGGCTGCGCCGCGCCGACACCGAGGCGATCGCCTCGGACCCGGTCGCGGCGCGCGTCCCGCGGCCCGCGGAGTCCGTGACGGAGTCACCGCTGCCGGACTTCGGGTACTTCCACGCGCTCGAGTGGCGCTTCGCCGAAGGCGGCTTCCTGCTCAACGGGCCGGCGGTGCTGTGGGCGCGGCTGGCCGTCCCCGTCGTGCAGGACGAGGAGCCCTCCCCGATGCAGCGCGTGGCCGGCGTCGCCGACACGGCCAGCGGAGTCAGCTCGGAGCTGAGCTTCGCGTCGTACGTGTTCTCCAACGTCGACTTCACCCTGCATCTGCTGCGCCAGCCGTCCGGTGAGTGGATCTGCCTCGACGCGGCGACGACGGTCGGCCCGGCCGGCAGCGGGCTGTGCCGCACGCGCCTGTACGACGACGTCGGCGACTTCGGCAGCGTCGCGCAGACGCTGTTCGTCGCGCGACGGGAGTGACGCGCACACGCGCGCGCGGTGACGTACGGCGCGGGCGTACTGCCCGCGCCGTCAGCGGGCATGAAGAACGCATGACTCTGGAGCAGCCCGCGATCCTCACGCCCTCTCAGGCACGGGAAGTGTTCCGCACGGGCGAGGTCCCGGTGACGACGAGCGGGTGGTGCCGCGGCTACGTCCAGGCGAACCTCCTCGCCGTACCGCGTGACCTGGCCTTCGACGCACTCCTGTTCGCCCTGCGCAACCCGGCGGCGTGCCCGCTGCTGGAGGTGACCGACCCCGGCGACCCGTACGTCACCGAGGTCGCGTCCGCCGATCTGCGCACCGACCTGCCCGCCTACCGGGTGTACGAGCACGGCGAACTCGTCGCCGAGGTGCCCGACGCGACCGGGTACTGGCGCGACGACCTGGTGGCGATGCTGATCGGGTGCAGCTTCACCTTCGAGGCGGCGCTGGCCGCCGCCGGGGTGCCGCTGCGCCACGTCGAGCAGGGCCGCAACGTGCCGATGTACGTCACGACCTCCCCGTGCCGCCCCGCCGGGCGGCTGTCCGGGCCGCTCGTCGTGTCGATGCGCCCGATGCCCGCCTCGCTGATCCCGCTCGCCGCCGAGGTGACCACGGAGCACCCGCTCGCGCACGGCGCGCCCGTGCACGCCGGCGACCCCGCCGAGCTGGGCATCTCCTCGCTCGCCGACCCGGACTTCGGCGACGCCGTGGAGTTCGAGCCCGGCGACGTACCGGTCTTCTGGGCGTGCGGCGTCACCGCGCAGGCGGTCGTGATGGCGAGCGCGCCGCCGTTCGCCATCACGCACTCCCCGGGTCGCATGCTGATCACGGACCGTTCGGATGAGAGCCTGACGCAATGATCGACATCAACGCCGACCTGGGCGAGGGCTTCGGACCGTGGACTCTCGGCGACGACGTCGCCCTGCTGTCCGTCGTCACGAGCGCGAACGTCGCGTGCGGGTTCCACGCCGGCGACCCGCTGATCCTGCGGCGTACGTGCGCGGCCGCCGTCGAGCGCGGTGTCGTCATCGGCGCCCAGGTCTCCTACCGTGACCTGGCGGGGTTCGGCCGCCGCCCGATGGACGTCCCGTCCGACGAGCTGACCGCCGAGGTGCTGTACCAGATCGCCGCGCTCGACGGCATCGCGCGCGCCGAGGGCGGCCGGGTCGCGTACGTGAAGCCGCACGGCGCGCTCTACAACCGCATCGTGGGCGACCCGGTGCAGGCCGCCGCGGTCGCCGCGGCGGTGACGGCGTACGACCCCGGGCTGCCGATGCTGACGCTGCCCGGTTCCTCGCTGCACGACGTCACGTCGCTGACGCTGGTGAACGAGGCTTTCGCGGACCGCGCGTACACGCCGTCGGGGACCCTGGTGTCGCGGCGTGAGCCGGACGCGGTCATCCACGACCTGTCCGCGGTCGCCGCGCGTGCGACGCGGATGGCCGTCTCGGGCACGGTCGAGGCCACGGACGGCTCGACGGTCCTCGTCGACCCCCGCTCGATCTGCGTCCACGGCGACACCCCCGGCGCGGTCTCGCTGGCCCGCGCCGTACGGTCGTCGCTGGAGGCGGCCGATGTTCCGCTGGGCCCGTTCGCGTGAAGGTGCGCCGCGCGGGAGACGCAGCGCTGCTCGTCGAGACCGACGCGCCGCACCGCCTGCACGCCGCCGTACGCTCGCTGGCGCGCGCCGAGATCGTCGACGTGGTGCCGGGTGAGCGCACGCTGCTGGTGACCGCGCGGCCGGGCACCGATCTGGGACACCTGGGCACCCTCATCGCGGACCTGCCGCTGCCCTCGTCCTCCGCCGCCGGCGGCTCGCCCCTGGAGGTGCCTGTCACCTACGACGGCGCCGACCTGGACGAGGTCGCCTCGCTGACCGGCCTGAGCCGCGAGGAGGTCGTCGCGAAGCACGTGGCGGGCTCGTACGTCGTGGCGTACCTGGGGTTCTCGCCGGGGTTCGGCTACCTGACCGGCCTGGAGGAGATCCTGCGCGTACCGCGCCGCGACTCGCCGCGGACGGCGGTGCCCGCGGGCTCGGTGGCGATCGCCGGCCGGTACGGCGCGGTGTACCCGTCGTCGTCGCCCGGCGGCTGGCGCCTCCTGGGGCACACGACCCTGCGGCTGTGGGACGCCGACCGCGACCCGCCGTCCCTGCTGCAACCCGGCACCCAGGTCCGTTTCGTGGCGGAGGGGGGCTCATCGTGATCGAGGTGCTGCGGCCGGGGCCGCTCGCGACGGTGCAGGACCTCGGGCGGCCGGGGTACGCGCACCTGGGCGTGCCGCACTCCGGCGCGGCCGACCGGGTGAGCCTGCGCCTCGCCAACCGCCTCGCCGGCAACCCCGAGGACGCCGCGGCGCTGGAGCTGACGTTCGGCGGCGCCGCGCTGCGGTTCGAGTCGGCGGCGTGGATCGCGGTGACGGGCGCCGCCGTGCCGGCCGGGCGTGCCGGGATGAACGGCCCTGCCACATCCCGGCCGGGAGCGTCGTCGAGTTCGGCGCGCCGTCCGCCGGTGTCCGGACGTACGTCGCGGTCCGCGGCGGCATCGACGTACCGCCGGTGCTCGGCAGCCGGTCGGCGGACCTGCTGTCCGGCCTCGGCCCCGCACCGCTGTCGCCCGGCGACCGGCTGCCGGTCGGCCGCGCCTCCGGGCCGATCAACGTCGACGTCGCGCCGGGCCTCGCGCCGGAGGCCGAGCCCGTCCTGCGGGTCACGCCGGGGCCGCGCGACGACTGGTTCGAGGACCTGGCGCCGCTGAGCGGCGGCGTGTACGAGGTCACCGCGGAGAGCAACCGCGTCGGCGTACGCCTCGACGGGCCGTCGCTCACCCGGCGGCGCGAGGGCGAGCTGGCGAGCGAGGGCATGGTCACCGGCGCGCTCCAGGTCCCGCCGAACGGCCTGCCGATCGTCTTCCTCGCCGACCACCCGACGACCGGCGGCTATCCGGTGGCCGGGGTACTCGTCGCGGCCGACGTCCCCCGCGCCGCCCAGCTACGGCCGGGGCAGCGCGTGCGGTTCCGGCTGACGACGACGCCCTGCTGACGACGACTGAGGGATCAGCCGGGTGGGCGGAAGTCGGCGACGGTCACGTCGTTGGTGATCCGGCGTCCTCCCGCGGACTCGCGGGCGACCGCCTCGATGAGGGCGCGGCGGCGGGCGGTGCCCACCTGGCCTCGTAGGACCAGCACGTCGCCGTGGACGTCGACCTGGATGCCCAGTTCGACGGTGCGGGCGTCCTCGGCGAGCCGGCCCTTGATGTGGGCCGCGAGACGGTGAAGCGCGTCCTCAGCGGTCATACACCACTCCCTTCCGTGCCACCGGCCCTTCCCCGCACCCGCGAACGAAGGACGGCGTGCCGGCACGGCGATGCCTGCCTCGCGCGGTGTTTTCCCGTACGCACGGTCACCAAACGCGGCTCGGTCACTTGATCTTCGCGCATCCCTATTGCGCCGACTTGTCGTAATGATTTGTCAATTCTACGCATCGCAACCAGCCCCAGAACGGTGGATGACCTGCACGTTCACCACCTTTCGGACGGGCACTAATACGCGCTCCAGTGACCTGCTTTGCCGAATCCGGGCGGAGTTTGGCGGCATTACAGCAGGTAACGGACTCCATGGGCGTACGGCGCGTGGAGGGACGACCATTGAAGATCGACATGATTTGCGGACACGGGGCCGACGGGTGGGACACGCACGTACGTGAGCTGTCGGCGGCGCTCGCGCGGCGCGGTCACGAGGTCACGGTGCTCATCCGCCGCGACGACGCCGGGAGGCCGGATTCGGCCTCGCACGGTGTCGCCGTCGAGTACGTGCGCGCGGGCCCGGCGCGGCGGCTCCCCGAGGACGCGACGCTCCCGTACGCGGCCGAGTTCGCCGAAGGCCTCGCGCGCAGGTGGGCGGCGAGCCCGCCGGACATCGCGCACGCGCAGTCCTGGATCTGCGGGCTCGCCGCCCGCGACGGCGGCCGTGGCCTCGGCGTGCCGGTCGTGCAGACGTTCCACGGCCTGGGCAACGTACGGCGCAGGCACCTGCCCGACATCGACACGAGCCCGCCCGAGCGGATCCGCGTCGAGGCACGGGTCGGCCTGGACGCCGCCGCGGTCATCGCCACCTGCACGGACGAGGTCGGCGAGCTGGCGTCGTACGGCATCAGACCCGGCCGCGTCCACGTCGTGCCGCGCGGGCTCGACCTCGACCGCTTCCGGCCCGAGGGTCCGGTGGCGCGCCGCGGTGACGTACCCCGCGTCCTCACCGCCGGACGGCTCCTGCCCGGCAGGGGCGTCGACACGGCCATCGAGGCGCTGTGCCACCTCCGCGACGCGGAGCTCGTGGTGGCGGGCGCCCCGGACGGCACGGACCCGGAGTCGGAGGCCGTACGCCTGGAGCGCCTCGCCAAGGACCGCGGCGTGGCCGGGCGGGTCCACTTCCTGGGTCACGTCCCGCACCAGGACATCCCGGCCCTGATGCGGTCGGCCGACGCATTCGTGTCGGTGCCCTGGTTCGAGCCGTTCGGGATCGCGGTGACCGAGGCGATGGCGTGCGGCGTCCCGGTCGTCGCCTCGGCGGTCGGCGGCCACCTGGACACGGTCATCGACGGCGTCACCGGACTGCACGTGCCGCCGCGCGTACCCGGCGAACTCGCCGCGCGCCTGCGCCACCTGTTCACCGAGCCGAGGCTCGGCCGCGCCCTCGCCGCGGCGGCCGGCGCGCGAGCCCGAGCCCGGTACCCGTGGCACCGGATCGCCGCCGAGACGGAGGCGGTGTACGAACGCGTCCTCGGCGTCACGCACGGAAGGGTCGCGGCGCCAGTCAGCCGCCTTTCCGGTCCGTCTCACGCGCGGGCGGGTGAGCGCGCCGGACCGGGTACAGCCAGGAGCGCATGACCTTGCTCAGGCTCGGCATCAGCACGTACGTGAGCGTGGGGACGACGACCAGCGGGAACACGGCGGCGCGCAGGAACAGCGGCCAGCTGTGCGTCCCGGGGGCGATGACCAGCTGGAAGATCAGGCTGAGCGGGTAGACGGCGACCAGGGTGACCGCGACCATCTTGGGTCGCGCGGGCGGCGGCACGGCGTCACCGGGGAGGCTGAACCACGTCTCCATGCCCGTGGTGTGGTTCCGGTGCTCCTTGGCGACGCCCTCCAGGCGCCGGAGCCAGTCCTGCGCGCTCGTCGGAGTCCATCCAGCCGCTGAGGCGTTCCTGGTCGACGAAGTGCAGGATCGTGTAGTACCGATGCCGTGAGCCCTCCGCGCGCAGCCAGGTCGCCCCGAGGTGGCCCGGGTAGCCGGTCGCGGTCTCGTTGATCCCGTGCGCCCACGACTCGAACTCCGCCTCGCGGCCCGGAACGACGTCCCAGGTGAAGACGACCGTTACCGGCTGCGCATTCTGCTCGGAGATGTCCATTTCGTCCCATCCCACCAGGAACGGGACCAGTCCGTCCAGCCGATCACCCGGCGCCCAGGATCCGCGCCACCGGGCGGCGTCCGGCGAGGCGTACCGGCACGGCGGTCAGGAGCGCGACGGCGACGAGCGTGCCGGGGACCACGGCGGGGAGCCAGGCGTACGGGACGGCGGGCGGGCCCTGCGCGCCGCCGGCGACGCGCGCCGCGTCGTAGACGAGCACCCCCAGCGGGACGCCCAGCACCGCCGCGCCCGCCGCCGGGAACAGCTGCGCCGCCGACAGCCCCGCCGTGACCTGCCACGGCGTCGCGCCGAGCGCGCGGGCCAGCGCGGTCGCCCGCAGGGAGTCCAGCGAACCCGCCCAGGCGATCAGGATCGCGTTCACCGCGGCGAGGGTCAGGAGCGCGACCATGATGACGGTCACGGCCTGGCCGAGCTGCTCGGTGACCGGGTTGCCCGAGCCCGGGACGAGGTCGACACCGGTCGCGTCCTTGCGCGCCGTCTCGCCGTGCAGGGCGATCGCCGCGACGACGGTCGCCACGGTGATCGTCAGGCTGGCGACCGCGAGGACCGTACGGCGCGGGCGCCGCGCCGCGAGCCGTACGCCCAGCAGGAGCGGAACCGGCAGCCGCGCGGACGCCGCGACCAGCCGCGACCTGCGGTTCGGGGTTCGCGGCGTGCCGGTCAGCGCGCGTACCGTGCTGATCCGCGCGCCGCGGACCGCCGGGACGAGAGTCGCCGCGGCGACGATGCCCACGGACGCCGCGGCGACGAGAACGGCCTCGGCGAACCTCACACCGGGTCTGCCGGTGAGGTCGGCGAGCCCGGGGCTCGGCCGTACGAGCAGCGGCGCGGCGGCCTGGCCCGCCAGCAGGCCGATGAGGCCCGCCACGCCGGCGAGCAGCACGTGCTCGGCGAGCAGGACCGCCGCGACGAGCCGCGGCGTGGCGCCGACGGCCTTGAGCAGGCCGACGCGCCGTACCTGCTCGGCGAGCCTGCCGCCCACCAGCACCGCGACGCACGCGACGGCGAGCGGCGCGAGCGCCCACGCACCGGTCAGGAGGGCGCCGTCGACCAGGCGAAGCTCGGCGGTGGCGTACGCGCCGATGTCCTGGGTGGAACGCACGCCTCGGTGCGCGGCGGCGAACGCGGGCGCCGCCGACGTCGCGGTGAGCCGCAGCGGCATGACGTACGAGGTGGGGTGGCCGATGGTCCGCAGATCGCTCCTGGCCGCCCAGATGAGACCGGGCGTCGCGGACGGGTACGGCGGCCGGGCGGAGGTGACCGCGACACCGGCGACGGCGAATCTCCGGCCGGCGAGGGAGATCGTGTCGCCGGGCGTCACACCGAGCGCACGCGCGAAGGCCCGCTCGACGACGACCCCGCCGCCGCGAACCCACGTGCCATCGGTCACCTCGGGCCGGTCGAGCGCCGTTGGCGCGGGGTCACGCCCCTGCACGACGGCACTGACCGTGATGCCACGAACCCGCAGGTCACGGAGGGAGACCATGGGGTACGGCCCGGCGGTGGCCCGCACGCCGGAAACGTGCGCGAGGGTGCCGAGGTCCGTCGCACGCCCCGCCGTGGCGACCGCGTCGGGCCCGCCGGTCACGGCTCGCGTCCGCTCCCAGGACGGCCCGGCGGCGCCGCGAACGGCCAGCCCGAGCGTGAGCGTCGCCGCGGTCACCGCGACCGCCGCCAGCAGCAGAACCGCCTCCGCCCGCCGCCTGCGAAGATCCCGCCACGCCAGCCGCGCCACGAGCAGAACCGTCCCCATCATCGATTCCCCACCGGAGAACACCCACGAGCCACATGCCGGGGCAGGCGCGCCTGCCGCCCTCCGCCACCCACCTCAACCGCCCAGGCCTGCGAAGGTGCCCAAGCCGCCGCCGGTGCCCGGCAGGCGGGTCTGGCCGATGAGGGTGCCGTCGCGCATCGTGATGACGCGGTCGGCGGTCGCGGCGGTGCGCGGGTCGTGGGTGACGATCACCAGGGTCTGGCCTTCGGCGCGCAGCGTGGCGAACAGGCGCAGGACGTCCGCCGCCGCCGCGGTGTCCAGGTTGCCGGTCGGTTCGTCGGCGAAGACCACCATGGGGCGGCCCACGAGGGCGCGGGCGACCGCGACCCGCTGGCGCTGGCCGCCGGACAGGGCGGCGGGCAGGTGGCGGGCGCGTTCGGACAGGCCGACTCTCTCCAGGAGGGCGGCCGCCCGGCGGCGGGCCTCGCGGGTCGAGGCGCCGCCCAGGAGGGCGGGCAGTTCGACGTTCTCCTGGGCGGTGAGCTCGTCCACGAGCTGGAACGCCTGGAAGACGAAGCCGATCGCGTGCCGCCGCAGCCGGGCCAGCCCGGTCTCCGACATGCGGCCGATGTCGCGGCCGGCCAGGTGGACCTCGCCGCCGGTCGGGCGTTCCAGGCCGCCGAGGACGTGCAGCAACGTCGACTTTCCGCAGCCGCTGGGACCGACGACGGCGACGGTCTCGCCCTGGTCGACTTCGAGGTCCACGCCGTCGACCGCGCGGACGAGCGCCGGCCCCCGGCCGTACTCCTTACGCAGCGCGGAGGCGCGCAGCACCGTCATCGTCATCCCTTTCGTTCCCAGTACCGGGCGCAGGCGTCGAGCCAGCGCAGGTCGGCCTCCAGGCGCAGCATGACCCCTTCGAGGAGGAGCGACGCGGCCGAGTCTCCGGTCTCGGTCAGCGCGAGGCGCTGCCCGTCGGCCAGCCTGCGCAGCAGCTCGCGGCGCTGCGCCTCCACGATCTCCACCGGATCGCCCACCCCGGACGTCGACGCCGCCACCAGCTTCAGGTGGAACTCGGCCGGTTTGCCCCAGGTGACGTCGGCGAGCCAGGCGGACACGCGCCGCTGACCGTCGGCGGTCAGCTCGTACACCTTCCGGTCGGGGCGGTCGGCCTGGCCGATGTGCTCCGCGGTGACGAGCCCGGCCTTCTCCAGCCGGGTCAGGGTCACGTACACCTGGCCGGCGTTGAGCGTGTCGGCGAGCGGCCCGAGCGCGGCCTGGAGGCGGGCGCGCAGCTCGTACCCGTAGGAGGGCTCCTTGGCCAGCAGCGCCAGTACGACGTCTTGCACCCTGCCCCCATCTCTAACGGTTAGCCATATAGATAACGGCTAGCCGTAGAGGCCGTCAACCCGGCGTCCTCAGTGGATGTTGATCAGAGCGACGCCCGTCACGACGATGAAGGCGGCGATGAGGCGCTGCGTGCCCATGCGTTCGCGGAAGAAGACCGCGCCGATGATCGCGCCCGTGATCACCCCGGTCTCGCGCAGCGCCGCGACCGGAGCGAGGGCGCCGCGTGTCTGCGCCCAGACGACGATGCCGTACCCGATCACCGAGATCACGCCGCCGGGCACGCCGAACCTCCACTGCGCCGCCATCGCCGGCCACAGCGCCCCGCCCCGCACCGCGAGGACCCAGAGCACGACCAGCGGGCCCATGCCGAAGAACATCCAGCCGCTGTACCCGACGGCGGTCCCCGCGTGGCGTACGCCGATGCCGTCGACCACCGTGTACGAGGCGATGGAGACGCCGGTGAGCAGGGCGGCGCCGATCGCGCGCCCCTGCGTACGCGACGCGCCGCCGGCGAACGCGAGCGCGCCGAGACCACCGCAGACCGCAGCGACCCCCGCGAGCTGCGCGACGCTGAGCCGCTCGCCGAGGAACACCGCCGCGGCGAAGGCGACGATCAGCGGCCCGGTGCCGCGCGCCAGGGGATAGACCTGGTTGAAGTCGCCCAGCTCGTACGAGCGCGCGAGCAGCACCGTGTAGGCGACGTGCACCACGACCGAGATCGCGATCCAGATCCACGACGCACGCGCCGGCGCCGGCGCGACGAGGAGCATCAAGAGCCCGGCGCTCCCCTGCGCCAGGCCGATCAGCGCGAAACCGGCGTACCGGTCGGGTGCGGCTTTGGCGACGGCGTTCCAGACGGCGTGCAGGACCCCGGCGAAGATGACGCCCAGGGCCGCGGAGAGGGGGAAGGCGTGATTCACGGTCCCCACTTCAGCCCATGCACGGCCCCGGCGACAAACGATTAGACCGGGCTCTCCGGCTCCGCGCCGTGACGGATCACGGCGAGGAGGCGGGCGATCTGGTCCACGCCGGTGGCGGTCAGGGCGACCCCGTTGGCCAGGGCGAGGAGGTCCTCGGTGGCCAGGCCGGGGCGTACGGCGCCGGTCCGGCGGGCGCGGTCGAGGAGGGCGTCCGCGGCGGAGTGCATGGAGTCGTGCCAGCCGCCGAACATGGCGTTCCGGTGGCCGGCGCGGTCGTCGGTGAGGGCCAGCGCCAGTTCGCGTTTGGTGGCGACGTGGGCGACGAACTCCCGCAGCCAGCGGAACAGCGCGTCACCGGCGTCCGCCTCGGTGAGCAGGCCTTCTCCGTGGGCGCACAGGTCGGCGACCTCGTCGGAGTAGACGGCGATGATCAGCTCACGGCGGGTCGGGAAGTGCCGGTACATGGTGGCGTTCCCGACGCCGGCGCGCCGCGCGATGTCGTCGAGGGGCACGTCCAGGCCGTGCTCGTCGAAGATCTCCTTCGCGGCGGCCAGGAGCAGCTCGTAGTTACGGCGCGCGTCCGCCCGCCGAGGACGCGCGGGCTGCGGCGTCATGACCCTCCCGGTGGCTCGGTGGCTAGCCACCCTAGGGGGTCAGGCTCCGCTGGACAGGTGCGGGTCCAGGACGGTGGACGTGGTGGCGCGGCCGGTACGGCCGCCGCGGAGGAGACGGCGCCACATGGCCGGGTCGTGGTCGGCGGGGGTGGTGGACTCCAGGAAGCGTTCCACGATGCGCACGAAGCGTTCCGGGTCGTCGTGGTGGGGGAAGTGGCCGGAGCGTTCGAAGATCTCCAGGCGGCTGCCCGGCATCGCCGTGTGGGCGATGGTCGCGTGGCGGACCGGGATCACCGGGTCGCGGCGGCCCCAGATGATCAGGGTGGGGAGGCCCGCGGCCAGGTAGCAGCGGTCGAGCATCGTGATGACCTGACCACGTACGTCCACGCCCGCGCGCAGCGTGCGGAGGAACGCCTGGCGTGCCGTGCGGCTGCTCAACGCGCGGTAGCGCTCCAGCACGTACGAGAAGTCCGCGCCCAGGCGCATCCCACCCGTGGCCCGCAGGACGGGAGAGGCGATACGGACCGCCGCGCGTACCGGGGCGGACGCCGCCACCGACAGGCCCAGCTCGGCGCCCGGCGCGGCGGCGGCGCGCAGCAGCGGATGCACCTCCGGCCCGATGCCGCCGCTCCCGACGAGGACGAGCCGCTCGCAGCGCTCCGGGAACTGGTACGCGAACTGCATCGCGATCCCGCCGCCCAGCGAGTGCCCGACGACCGACACCTGGTCGACGTCCAGGACGCCGAGCAGGTCGCGCATCCCGCACGCGTACGCCGCCACCGCGTAGTCCGCGCGCGGGCGGGCCGACTCGCCGTGCCCGAGCAGATCGGGTGCGATCACCGTGTGCCGCTCGGCCAGGCGCGGGACGACGTCCTGCCACGTCGCCGAGCTGTCGCCGATGCCGTGGATCAGCAGCAGCGGAGGGCCGCTGCCGACCATGCGGAAGGCGCGCCAGTAACCGTGGATGTCGCGGAAGCGGATCAGCGAGCGGTCGACCATGCACTCACCCCTCAAGGGTTCTGAGCACATGGTCTGACCTGCGCGTTTCCGTCCGGCTACCGCACGGTCAACGCCGTGTTACGCGGGCTGGGACTCCAGCCACGGCGACACGCGGTCGCGGTCCAGGAGTTCCGGTTGCTTGAGCAGGGTCAGCATGAGGTGGACCATCGGCTCGGCGTCCTGGGTCCAGGCGTAGCACTGCTCCGTGGACGAGCACCGGTCGGCCGCGCGCGCACGCGCGGCGGCGACGATCATGGCGGCGTCCGCGCGGATCTGCTCGGCGTCCTCGGCGGAGACGGCCGAGGGCACGCCCGCGTCTGCGGCGACGGCGGACATGTCCCCGAGGCATCCGGCCAGCCACTCCCACGGCGTGGCCTTCACGTCGTCGCGCCAGTTGCGCGCGCACGGCTCGGGGCCCTCGAAACGCGGGTGGAAGTGCGCGGCCTCGAAGCCGCCGCGCACGCCGTCGATCCGGTCGAACAGGTCGGCGCGCCACAGCGGCTCGTCCAGCGTGATCTTCTGGGAGGCCGACTCGGAGCCGCGGTGCGGCTCGGGCGTGCGGACGCGCAGCTCGACACGGGTGCCGTGTTCGAGGTGGCTGTCCTTCAGGCTCACCTCGAACCAGTGCCGGACCAGGACCGCGACGTCGTTGTAGACGAAGGCATGTTGCACCGAACCGCTCCTCGCGAGACGCAGACGAAACCAAAGGTCATCCCACCTTCGGACGCGGAGCCTCAGGCCGTCAAGGACGCGTGGCGTGCCAGCTCCGTGTCGATCGCCGCGCGCGGGACGTCGTCCCAGAGCGTCACCCCGTCGTCGCCCCACACGCCGGCGACCCGGCCACCGTGGAGGACCACCGGGGAGATCCAGCCGCCGGGACGGCTCACCGCCGCCCGCCGGGCGGGCGGCACCAGCTCGGGCGAGGTCGTGCCGGAGCCGAGGACGTAAGGGTCGAAGGCGCCCAGGAGACGCACCGCGCCGGACGGCGCGGTGGCGGCCAGCTCGCCGGCGTGCTCGGCGAGCATGACGCGCCGCGAGCCCTCCACGTCGACGGGGACCAGCTCGTCTTCGAGCGCCTCGAACCAGCTCTTGACCAGGGCCTTCGGCGTACGGCCGCGGCTCAGCCAGATCTTGTCGAACAGCTGCGGCGTGACCGGCCCGTACGCCCCGAGGAAGGCGCGGAGCACGACGGAGGAGGCATCGGGCACCTTCGGCAGCCACCCGGCGCCGACGAACGTCACCCGCGTGCCGCGCGGCGGCCCGAAGCAGAGCACGCCCCACCAGGCCAGCGGCTTGAGGAGGGTGCCCCAGCCGGAGCCGAGCACCTCGGCGAGGTGCGACGAGCCCGTACGGCCGACGATCTCCGCGGTCAGCTCCTCGCGGGTGAGCACGGCGCCGCCGGACAGCGCCTCGGTGGCCGCCCCGGCGATGGCCTCCAGGTCGGACGGCGTGGCGCCGAAGGTCTTCTGCCAGCTACCGGTCTCCCAGTTGCGGTGGGCCGCCGACACCTCCAGGTACGCGGCGGCCTCGTCGGCGGGCAGCAGGTGGAGGGTGCCGCGCATCGCCCAGGTCTTGACCAGGGTGCGGTCGGCGAGGGCGGCGGCGACGTCACCGGGCCGCGGAGAGGCCTGGCGCAGCGCGACGGACCGGGCCGCCGCCGAGGCCACCTGAGCCTGCACTCCGGCGAGACGCCGTGCCACCTCGACCGGGCCCCCGCCGGTCGGCGGGTCGAGGAACTGGCGGCGTGCCCGCCACGTGAGCGCCTGAGCCCAGGTGACCTCCAGCATGCGGAACACCCTAGAACCCGCCACCGACAGAAACTCAGACGCGGCGCGAGGAGAACTCCGCGTACGCCGCGCGTACGTCCTCGGCGGTCAGCGTGGTCAGGTCGGCGGTCGTGGCCTCCGCGCCGAGCGAGGCGATGCGCACGTCGCGGAACCCGCAGGTCTTCTCGTACAGGGAGCGCACGAACCGGCCGTTGCCCAGCTCGTCGATGCGGCCCATGCCGCAGATCCGCTGGAAGATTCCGGCGAGGTCGTCGAGCGCGGTCTCCTCCCACGCGTCGCCGGCCTGCGCGGCGAGCCGGGAGGCGATCTCCAGCAGCTCGTCCGGGCCGTACGAGGGGAACGCCACCCGCTCGGAGAACCGCGAGGCCAGGCCCGGGTTGGACCGCAGGAAGCGGTCCATGTCGGCGTCGTACCCGGCGAGGATCACGACGAGGCGATCGCGGTCGTCCTCGGCGCGTTTCAGCAGCGTCTGCACCGCCTCGGAGCCGAACGCGTCGCCGCCGGAGTAGCCGGGGTTGACCAGGGAGTACGCCTCGTCGACGAACAGCACGCCGCCCAGCGCCGAGTCGATCACCTTGTTGGTCTTCAGCGCGGTCGAGCCGAGGTGCTCGCCCACGAGGTCGGCGCGCTGCGTCTCGACCACCTCGGGCCGGGCCAGCAGGCCGAGCGCGGCGAAGATCCGGCCGACGACGCGCGCGACGGTGGTCTTGCCGGTGCCGGGCGGCCCGGCGAACACGAAGTGCCGCATCGGCGGGTGCGTGGACAGGCCCTGCTCCTCGCGGAGCTTGGCCACCTGGAGCTGCGCGGTGATCGCGTGCACCTGCCGCTTCACCGGCTCCAGGCCGATCATCGCGTCGAGGCCGGCGAGCGCCTCCTCCAGCGTCGGCGTCTCGGCGTAGCCGCGGTACCGCTCGGTCACCTCGGCGAACGCGAGCTCGACGTCGGCCGCGCCGATGGTTACCAGGTCGTGCGGGGTGAGATCCGAGCCGGCGCCGACGATGCGCACGTCGCGGGCGCGCGCCGCCGACTCGATCAGCGACCGCACGAACCGGCCGTTGCCCAGCTCGTCGACGATGCCGCGCCGGCGTACGTCCTCGAAGCGGGTCAGCAGGATCGGGGCGACGTCGGCGCCGAGCCGGTCGCCGCGCAGGCCCGCGTGGTACTCGGCGATCCGCAGCATCTCGGCCGGCGCGTAGCCGGGGAAGTTCACCCGCGTGCCGAAGCGCGAGGCCAGGCCGGGATTGGAGGACAGGAAGGCGGCCATCTCCTCCTCGTAGCCCGCGAGGATGATCACGACGTTGTCGCGGTCGTCCTCGGCCCGTTTGAGGAGGGTCTGCACGGCCTCGTTGCCGAAGCGGTCCGGCTGCCCGTCGGAGGTGTTGACCAGGCCGTACGCCTCGTCGATGAACAGGACCCCGCCGAGCGCGCTGTCGACCAGCTCGTTCGTCTTGATCGCGGTGGCCCCGAGGTACTCCCCCACGAGGTCGGAGCGCTGTGCCTCGACGAGCTGCGGCGTCGGCAGCAGCCCGAAGGCGTAGAAGATCTTGGCGACGACGCGGGCGACGGTCGTCTTGCCCGTGCCGGAGGGACCCACGAACACGAAGTGCCGCATCGGCTTCTCGGTGGCGAACCCGGCCTCGGCGCGCATCCGCGCCGCCTCGATCGACGCCGCGATGGAGCGGACCTGGCGCTTCACCGGCTCCAGGCCGATCATCGCCTCCAGCTCCGACAGCGCCTCGCTGACCGAGATCTGCGGCACGTCGTCGGCCGGCCTGGACTGCGCCTGCGCCTGCGCGGGCGCGGCGTACTCGTCCGGCTCCCGGTAGTCCTCCTGCGCCCAGCCCGTGTCGTACGCCTCGGCGGGCACGATGCGGCGCGCCTGGAACCACCGGTAGGCGAGCACGCCGAGCGCGGTCACCCACGCGGGCATGACGTCCAGCCGCGGCAGGGGATGCGCCAGGGCGGCGGCCACCATGCCGGCGAGGCCGAGCGAGGCCGCCGTGGTGCGCCACGGGGCGTACGCGTGGATGCGGTGCGCCACGAACGCGACGGGCAGCGCGAGCGCCGCCAGGAACACGGCCTGGTGGCCGCCCGCCGGGTACAGCCGGCTGACCGCGAGGACGACCCCGAGCCAGCAGGCCACCACGAACACCGTCGCCATGCCGCTCGGCGAGCGTAGGGTGAAGTCGATGACCAGCAGCAACGTGGCGACCATGACGACGGTCGTCAACATCGGCCATGCGGTGACGACGGCGACCGCCGCCGATCCCACGACCAACACCAGGAACGTCAGCCGCCTGACTCCCGGCTGCACCTGGAAATAACGCCAGCGGGCGCGTTCGAACAGATCGCGCGCTACCGGCGGGCGCGATCGTGACCTGCCGAACGGTCGCATCGCCCTCCCCTCACGCCTGGAGACGTGTATAGCGCACGTTCGGCATGTAATGGCAGCACCTATCGCCTGGCGCGCCCTCGTCGTCAAGGCGACCGGTCAAGGGCAGCACGGGATGACTTAGGCGTTGACCAGGCGATCCGCCAGTTTCTTGTCCCTCGCGACCCGGACGAGCGCCGCGGCGAGCCGCGCGAAGTCGCGTTCTCCCACCAGTTCCGCGAGGGCGTCCGGGTCGGTGGGCAGGCCCAGCCGCCCGGCTCCCTTGAGGACGGGCTCGTCGAAACTCGGGCGCAGCCACGGCCACACCGCCTGCGCCTCGCGGCAGAAGATCTCCGCGCCGACCGGGCCGATGCCTGGGAACTCCCGCAGCAGCTCGCGTGCCTTGGCGGGGTCGCGGTCCGCCTTCTGCGGCAGCCTGCGAAGATCGCCGTCGTACTGGTCCGTGACCATCTCCGCCATGTCACCGAGGCGCGTGGACGTGCCCTCGTCGTAGCGGACGTAGTGCCCGCGCCCGAGCGCGTCGACGCGCTCCTGCCAGGTGAGACGGGCCATGCCGCGCGCGGTGCCGCCGCCCGCGTCGTACAGCTCGCGGGCCGCGGCCAGGGCGATCTCTGAGCTGATGCGTGCGCCGAGGAGGTTCGCCAGGACCAGGAGCCGGAACAGCGGCGCCGGCTGGTCCTTCAGCGTGATGCCGGCCTCCTCCGCGAATGTCGGACCCGCGTCGGCGAGCAACGCTTTCACCGTCTTGCGCATGAGACCACCTCCAGAGGTACGAAGTGCCCTACCCCGCCACGGAGGTTCTCAATGCGGGCACCCGTACGGAGTAGCGCTCCAGGAGCGCGGCGTTGCGCTCGTCCCCGCCGGGCACGTTGGCGCTCACCCACAGCGGAAGCTCCGCGCGGTCGGCCATCCGGGCCAGCAGCAGGTTCCACAGGTACACGCAGGACAGCGACGACAGCGCGGCCGTACGGGGCGCGGCCTCGGGATAGGAGACGTCGCCCGGCGGCACGAGGGTGTCCAGGACCACGTCCGCGACGTCGCCGAGCTTGACGCCCGCGCGGGCCGGCGCGACCGCCATCGACGGCCCCGACACGAACGCGATCACCGGCAGGCCGAGCGACACCGCCGTCTTCGCCAGCTCGACCGGGTACGGGTTGGCGCCGCTGTTGGAGAAGATCACCACAACGTCGCCGGGCTGCGGCGCGGCGGCCTCCAGGACCGGCGCGGCGACGCCGGAACGGCGCTCGGCCTCGGTCGCGGGCCACGCGCCGTTCAGCGGTGAGATCTCCGGCGCGTGGAGCGGCTGCACGCAGGCCAGCCCGCCGGCGCGGAAGAAGCCCTCCAGGACCATCGCCAGCGAGTGCCCGGAGCCGCCCGCGTGGATGAGGCCGCCGCCGAGGACCGCGCGCAGGAGCAGCTCGCACGCCTCGTCGAGCGCGTCCGCGTTGTGGGGGTCCAGGCGGCCGAGGTGTTCTCTCATCCAGTTCACCGGCGAGGTCTACCACACCCGTGACATATGTCCTGCGGAGGAACGTACGGACGGCTCTCCGCGGCGCCTTCCCGGCGGCCCTAGAGTGGCCGCGTGACCGTCACGGAGGGCAAAAAGGGATTCGCCGACGACGTCGAGGACGGCCCTAGCCCTTTCGCGATCTACCCGTGGCTGCTGGTCGGCATCAGCGCGGTCTCCGACGTGGCGCGGGCGCGCGCGAACCCCGTCTGGGCCTCCGGGCCGCTGATAGCGGCGTTCGTCGTCGCCGTGGTGATGGCGATCTGGTACGGCTTCCGCCGCGGCCAGGGCGACCCGCTCGCGATGGGCCTGCTCGTCGCGCTGACCGTGGACGCCTTCGTGCTCGCCGGCTGGTTCGGGCACGGGATGCTCTCGCTGTTCCCCCTGGTCGCGATGGCGTGCGGCGTGGTGATCCCCTGGACCGGGCGCCCCTGGCCGATGATCTCGGTCTTCGCCCTGTCCGGGGCCGCCGCGGTGGAGAGCCTGCTGCGCGGCGCGTCGACCGGCGACTCCGTGACGGTCTGGTACGGCACGCTGACCTCCGGGTTCATCATCGCGACGATCCTGCGGCTCTTCGCCGCCATCCGGCAGCTCCGTGAGACACGCGAGGAGCTGGCGAACACCGCCGTCTCCGAGGAGCGGCTGCGGTTCTCCCGCGACCTGCACGACCTGCTCGGCCACACGCTCTCGGTCATGGTGATCAAGGCGCAGGCCGTACGGAAGCTGATCGACCGCGATGTCGCGGTCGCCGCCGAGCAGGCCGCCGACATCGAGACGATCGGCCGTGACGCCCTCCGGCAGGTACGCCTCGCCGTGACCGGCTACCGGGGCCGCGGCCTCGGTCCGGAGATCGACGGCGCGCGCACCGCCCTGCGGGACGCCGGCATCGAGCTCGTCGTCCGGCAGGAGGGCACACCGCTGCCGGAGGCCACCGGCGCGCTGCTCGGCTGGGCCGTACGCGAGGGCGTGACGAACGTGATCCGGCACAGCGAGGCGGAGAACTGTGAGATCGCGGTGACGGCACGCGGCGGAACGGCCGTCCTGTCGATCCAGGACGACGGCAAGGGCGGCTCCACCGGCAAGGGCAACGGCCTGAACGGCATCGCGGAGCGCATCGGCGGCGCCGAGGGGCGCCTGGAGGCGGGCCCCGCCGAGGGCGGCGGGTACCGGCTGACGGTCACCGTGCCCCTGCTCGCCGTGAAGGGAGAGGTTCTTTGATCAAGGTGCTGCTCGCCGAGGACCAGGGCATGATGCGCGGCGCCCTGGCTCTGCTGCTGGGCCTGGAGGACGACTTCGAGGTCGTCGGGCAGGTCGCCACGGGCGACCGGATCGTGCCGACCGCCCGGGAGGTACGCCCCGACGTGGCCGTGCTCGACATCGAGATGCCCGGGCGCAGCGGCCTGGACGCGGCGGCCGACCTGCACTCTGAGCTTCCGGCCTGCAAGATCCTCATCGTGACGACGTTCGGACGGCCCGGGTACCTGCGCCGCGCGATGGAGGCGGGCGCGAGCGGGTTCCTCGTCAAGGACGGCCCGGTGGAGGACCTCGTCGGGGCGATCCGCCGGGTGCTGGCCGGAGAGCGCGTCGTCGACCCGGAACTGGCCACGGCCGCGCTGAGCGCCGGCCCGAACCCGCTGACCTCCCGCGAGCGCGACGTCCTGTCGGCCGCCGCGGACGGCTCGACCATCGCCGACATCGCGCGGCGCCTGCACCTGTCGGAGAGCACGGTCCGCAACTACCTGTCGGCCGCCATCGGCAAGACCGCCTCCCGCAACCGCATCGAGGCCGTCCAGTCCGCCCGCCACAACGGCTGGCTCTAGATCAGGGAGAGCTGGCCCTCGATGTCGGGGCGGTGGCGTCTCAGGTGGCGCCACTGTGGCAGGTCGTCGAGGTAGGACCAGGACAGGCGGTGGTGCGGGGTCGGGCCCAGGCGTTTCAGGGCCTCCTGGTGGACCGGTGACGGGTAGCCGGCGTTGGCGGCGAAGGCGTACTCCTCGTGGCCCAGCTCCGCCATCAGGCGGTCGCGGCGCACCTTGGCCAGTACGGACGCGGCGGCGACGGTCACCGAGCTCAGGTCGGCCTTCACCTGGGTGCGCACCGGCCAGCGGCCGCCCAGGAAGTTGTGCGCGCCGTCGAGGATCACGGCGTCCGGCCGGCGCGGGAGGGCCTCCAGGGCGCGTACGGCCGCGCGGCGGAGCGCCTCGGTCATGCCCGCCTCGTCGATCTCCCGCGCGCTCGCCTCGCCGAAGGCGTACGCGGGCAGCCACCCTTCGAGAACCTCGGCGATCGCGTCGCGGCGGCGCGGGGTGAGGAGCTTGGAGTCGGTGAGGCCCTCGGGCGCGGGGCTCCCGTCGGTGACGGCCGCGCAGACGATGAGCGGCCCGGCCCAGGCGCCCCGCCCGACCTCGTCGACGCCCGCGACACACGTGGCGCCGGCGGCGGTGAGCTGCTCCTCGATCGCGTATCCGGGCCCGGTGTCCTCGTCCGGCTCGTCGTTTCGCATGGCGGTCATCATGGCAGTCCCGTTCACGCGAGGAGCGCGTGTCCAGGCGAGCGTCAATTTTCACGATCGGGCAACGGCCCGCCGAACCGAGTGGCGGTGATTCTGTCAGGGGCGGATGATCCCGTGGAGACGGTTACGTCCCCAGAAAGGGTTTGTCATGCGCAAAGGGCCGATCTACGACATCGTCGCGTTGCTCGCCCGATGCGGTGTCGGCGCGGTCTTCGTGGCACACGGCTGGCAGAAGATCCAGGTCGGCATCAATGCCACAGGCCAGAACCTGGACGCCATGGGCGCGCCGTTTCCGACCTTCGCGGCCGTCTACTCGACCTTCGCCGAGCTGCTGTGCGGCACCGCGCTCATCCTCGGCATCGCCGTCCCGGTCGCGGGGGCGCTGCTGTTCCTCGACATGGCCGGGGCCCTGGTGTTCGTGCATGCCAAGCACGGGATCTTCCTCGTGAACAACGGCCACGCGCACAACGGGTTCGAGCTCGTCCTGGTGCTCGGGCTCGCCTCGCTCGTCTTCGCCGCCGGCGGCGCCGGACGCCTGACGCTCGACCAGCGGATCTTCGGCCCGGGCAGTTTGAAGGAGCCCGCCGACGACGACGAGCCCGGGGAGTACTTCCGCGCCCTCCAGTCGCCGAAGGACGCCGAGACCGCCGACCACAAGCAGCCGGTCGGCGCCGAGGAACCGGCGGCGGCCCCCGAGCTGAAGACCGACACCACCCGCGACGTGATCGTCGCCGGGCGCAAACCCGATGCGCCCGGCGACGACACGGCTCCGGTGAAGACGCGCAAGCGCCGTCCCAAGCCGCTCGAGTAGTGGCCCGGCGCCCGCCCTGACGGAGGCGCCGGGCAGGCGGTCAGCGGCCTCTCAGGGCGCGGTAGCGCTCGACCAGGGCGGCCGTGGAGCTGTCCAGCTCCTGTTCGTCGGAGCTGCCGGTCAGGCGGGGTTCGAGCCTCTTGGCGAGGACCTTGCCCAGCTCGACGCCCCACTGGTCGAACGAGTTGATCCCCCAGACGGCCCCCTGCACGAACACCTTGTGCTCGTAGAGGGCGACCAGCTGGCCGAGGACCGACGGGGTCAGCTCGGTGGCCAGGATCGTGTTGGTCGGGCGGTTGCCGGGGAAGGTGCGGTGCGGCACGAGCTCGTCCGCCACGCCCTCCTCCGCGACCTCCTCGGCGGTCTTGCCGAACGCCAGCGCCTGCCCCTGGGCGAACAGGTTCGCCATCAGCAGGTCGTGCTGCGAGCGCAGCTCGCCAAGGTCGTCGATCGGGCGGGCGAAGCCGATGAGGTCCGCCGGGACGAGCTTGGTGCCCTGGTGGAGAAGCTGGTAGTAGGCGTGCTGGCCGTTCGTGCCCGGGGTGCCCCACACGACCGGGCCGGTGTCCCAGCCGACGGGCTCGCCGTCGCGGTTCACGGACTTGCCGTTGGACTCCATGTCGAGCTGCTGGAGGTAGTCGGTGAACCGCGACAGGTAGTGGCTGTAGGGCAGCACGGCGTACGTCTGCGCGCCGAAGAAGTCGTCGTACCAGATCCCGAGCAGGCCGAGCAGCATCGGCAGGTTGCTCTCCGGCGGCGCCGTACGGAAGTGCTCGTCCATCTCGTGGAAGCCGTCGAGCATCTCGCGGAAGTGGTCCGGGCCGATCGCCACCATCAGCGACAGGCCGATCGCCGAGTCGAAGGAGTAGCGGCCTCCCACCCAGTCCCAGAAGCCGAACATGTTCGCCGGGTCGATGCCGAACTTGGAGACCTGCTCGGCGTTGGTCGACACCGCCACGAAGTGCTTGGCGACCGCGGAGTCATCACCCAGGGCGTCGAGCAGCCACTGCCGCGCCGACGTGGCGTTCGTGATGGTCTCGACGGTGGTGAACGTCTTGGACGCGACGATGAACAGGGTCTCGGCCGGGTCGAGGTCGCGCACGGCCTCGTGCAGGTCGGCGCCGTCCACGTTGGAGACGAAACGGAACACCCGCGACCGGTCGGTGTACGGGCGCAGCGCCTCGTACGCCATCTTCGGCCCCAGGTCGGAGCCGCCGATGCCGATGTTCACGACATTGCGGATCGGCTTGCCCGTGAACCCGGTCCACTCCCCCGACCGCACCTTGCCGGCGAACCCCGCCATCCGGTCGAGGACCTCGTGCACGGCGGGCACGACGTTCTCGCCATCGACCTCGATCTTCGCCGTACGCGGGGCGCGCAGCGCGACGTGCAGCACCGGGCGGTTCTCGGTGACGTTGATCCTCTCGCCCGCGAACATCGCGTCGCGCAGCTCCGTCACCCGGCGGGCCGCGGCCAGGTCACGGAGCAGGCTCAGCGTCTCGTCCGTGACACGGTTGCGCGAGTAGTCGACGTACAGGTCGCCGACCTCAAGGGCGTACCGGCCTCCCCGGCCGGGATCCTCGGCGAACAGATCACGCAGGTGTGCGTCGCGGGTCTGCTCGTAGTGGCGTTTCAGAGCCCGCCATTGGTCGGTCTGGTCCAGCCGCACGCTGTCGGACATCCGTCTGCCTCTCAAATTCGACTTGGCCCCGAGGGCCCTGGCGGGGCCCCTCCCAGGGTCCATCCAACCGAACACGCCGGGACGGGCGACGGCGAACCCGCCGTTAGACGGTCATGGGACCCGGGACGTCCACTCCTCCGTGCCGAACTTGGCGGCCACGCGCTCCCCGGCCGCACGCACTTCGTCCTCCGTCAGCCCGTCGTCCGTCAATCCGTACCTGCCACGAAAATGGCCGATCATGCGTTCGATGACGTCCGCTCTCGGCATACCGGTCTGCCTGCGCAGCGGGTCGACGCGCTTGCGCGCGCTCGTGATCCCCTTGTCCGACAGCTTCTCCCGCCCGATGCGCAGAACGTCCAGCATCTTGTCGGCGTCGATGTCGTAGGACATGGTCACGTGGTGCATGACCGCGCCTGAGCCGAGCCTCTTCTGCGCCGCGCCGCCGATCTTGCCCTGGTCGGAGGTGATGTCGTTGAGCGGCTGGTACCACGCGCGTACGCCCAGCTCCCCGAGCGCGCCGAGCACCCAGTCGTCCAGGAACGCGTAGCTGTCGGCGAACGTCATCCCCTGGACGAGGGCGGCCGGCGCGTACAGCGAGTAGGTGATCGTGTTGCCCGGCTCGACGAACATCGCCCCGCCTCCGCTGGCCCGCCGTACGACCGTGACGCCGTGCCGGGCGGCGGCCTCCGCGTCCACCTCGTTGCGCAGCGACTGGAAGCTCCCGATCACCACGGCGGGCGCGGCCCACTCCCAGATCCGCAGCGTCGGCTGCCGCCGGCCGGCCGCGACCTCCTCGGCCAGCACCTCGTCGAGCGCCATGTGCAGCGCGGGGAGCTGCGGGCCCTCGTGGACGAGCCGCCAGTCGTACGCCCGCCAGTCCGCCGCCGCGGTCAGCGCCCGGCGTACGGCGATCCCCACGGACTCGGCGGAGAAGCCCAGCATCACCGTGCCGCGCGGCAGGTGCGCCTCGATCCGCGCGGCGATGTCCCGCGCCTCCAGGTGGGACGGAAGCCCCTGGAGCGCCCGGTCGATGGCCGCCAGGGCCTCGTCGGGCTCAAGGAAGAAGTCGCCGCTGACCTGAGGATTCTTGAGCCGCCCATCCTCGACGTCGAAGTCGACGACCACGAGCTTGCCACCGGGCACTTTGAACTCACCATGCATCACAGCGGTTCCAACGGCAGCGCCCCGGCCCGGATTCCACACCGGCCGCCGGGGTTACCAGGGCAGTGGACGGCCGTCGCGGAAGAAGCCTCCCGTCGGGCCGTCGTCGGCGAGTGTGGCGGCCCATACGACGCTTGCCGCGCCGTCGGTCACCGGGCGTCCGCCGGGGCCGCCCATGTCGGTGGCGACCCAGCCTGGGCAGACCGCGTTCACGAGGAATCCGGCGCCGCGCAGTTCGGCGGCGAGCATCCGGGTGAGGGCGTTCAAAGCCGCCTTGGACACGGTGTAGGCGGGTGTTCCGCCGCCCATGTTCGTCAGCGAGGCGCCCTCGCTGGAGACGTTGACGACACGTGGATGCGAGCTCTCGCGCAGCAGCGGCAGGAACGCCTGCGCCACCCGCCACGGGCCGTACAGGTTCGTCTCGTTCGCCTCCCGTACGACGGACAGGTCGGCGTTGACGGCGCGCTGCCAGGTGTCGTACGTGATCGCGGCGTTGTTGACCAGGACGTCCAGGCCGCCGTGCCGCGAACGGACCTCGTCGGCGGCGCGTACGACGCTCTCGTCGTCGGCGACGTCCATGACGACGGCGCCCACGGTGAGCCCCTCCGCGGCGAGCGACGACGCCGCGCGGGCGCCCGACCCGCCTGACCGGGAGGTGAGGACGACCGTGTGCCCGAGGCGGCCGAGCTGCCGGCAGACCTCGTACCCGATCCCGCGGTTCGCGCCGGTGACCAGTGAGATCGTCATCGTCCGTCCACCCGTGCCGACGCTTCGCCGAACACCCACGGTCCGGTCTCGGCGATGAAGTCGGACGGGAATCCGGCGGTGAACTCCGTGGCGGCCTCCAGGCGGCGTACGGCCTCGGCGGGGAGCTTCACCTCCACCGCTCCCAGGTTGTCGGTGAGCTGCTCGACCGTGCGCGCGCCGATGATCGGGTGCACGGCCGTCCGTGCGCGGGTCCACGCGATCGCGACCTGCGAGCACGAGACGCCCAGCTCGTCGGCGATCTCCTGGACCACGCGGGCGGTGGCGTGGTCGCGTTCGCCTACGGAGTCGGCGGAGACCCGGGTGCCGGTCGTCGTGCCGCCTGGGCGGGTGAACTTGCCGGTCAGGATGCCGCTCGCCAGCGGGCCCCAGGTGGCGACGCTCATGCCGTACGACTCCGCCATCGGCAGCAGTTCGCGTTCGATGTCGCGGTTGAGCAGGTTGTACGGCACCTGGAGTCCGGCGAACGGGGTCCAGCCTCGCCATTCGGCCAGCGTGTTGGCGCGTGACACGACCCAGGCGGGAGTGTCCGAGATGCCGATGTAGAGGATCTTCCCGGCGCGTACGGCGTCGTCCAGGGCGCGCATCGTCTCCTCGACCGGGGTGTGCCGGTCCCAGAGGTGCACCCAGTAGACGTCGATGTGGTCGGTGCGCAGGCGGCGGAGGCTCGTCTCCAGTGACAGCCGGAGGTTCTTGCGGTGGTTGCCGGCCGCGTTCGGGTCCGTGCCGTCGCGTGACACCGTGTACTTGGTGGCCAGCACGAACCGGTCACGCCGGGAGGACAGCACCTCGCCGAGGATCTCCTCGCTGGCCCCGCCCCGGTAGTTGATCGCGGTGTCGATCACGTTGCCGCCCGCGTCGGCGTACGCGTCCACCATCCGGCGGCACACGTCCGGGGCCGCCCCGACGCCGCCCTGCTCGCCGAAGGTCATGGCGCCGAGGAACAGCTCCGAGACCCGCAGCCCGGTCTGTCCGAAGAGTCGATAACGCATGGTCGTTCCTCTCAAGCACCGAAGGCTTTGGCGGCTTCGCGGGCGATCTCCGCGGGGGAGACGTCGCGTACGTGCTGGGAGAGCCCCCAGCGATGGCCGAACGGGTCGATGATCTGCCCGTGCCGGTCGCCCCAGAACGTGTCGCCCAGCGGGTGGAACACCTCCGCGCCCGCGTCGATCGCCCGTTTCCACAGGGCGTCCACGTCATCGGTGGCGATCTGCAGCGCGCCGTACGTGCCGCCGAGCGTCAGCGGCGACACGATGCCCTGGTCGGGGAACTCGTCGGCCATCATCACCGAGGAGTCGCCGAACCCCATCTCGATCGTCATGACCCGGCCGCCGGGCAGCGGCACCCGGCTCCTCTCCTCGGCGCCGAGCGCCTCCGCGTACCACTGGGCGGCGCGGGCGACGTCCCGCACCACGATGTGCGCCGTGATGGTGGCCATCTCTCATCTCCTGGGGCTCGATACGACGATCTTGAGTCCGCCGCCGGTTTCCTGTCCAAGACGCCTTGTGATAGCCATCGGTTATGGACGCCCACCTGCGGGATCTGCGGTATTTCGTCGCGATCGCCGAGGAGCTCAACTTCACGCGCGCGGCCGAGCGCCTCTTCGTCTCCCAGCCCGCGCTCAGCAAGCAGATACGCCAGCTCGAAGAGGGCCTGCGGGTCCGGCTGTTCGACCGGGACCGGCGTGCCGTCGCCCTCACCGCGCCCGGACAGGCCCTGCTCCCGGCCGCGCGTGAGCTGCTGCGCTCCTGGGACGAGGCGCAGCGGGCGGTCGGCGACGCGGCCGCCGCGGAGGCGGCCGTGCTGACCGTCGGGATGTCCACCAGTGTGGGGCGCGGTCTGATCCCGAAGGCGCAGGCGTGCTTCGCCGAGCGCCGTCCGACCTGGCGGCTGCGGTTCCGCCAGGTCGACTGGGACGACGCGACGGCCGGGCTCGCGAGCGGCGACGCCGACGTGGCGCTGGTCTGGCTGCCGATCCCCGAGCCGGACTCCTTCACCTTCCATGTGCTGGCGACCGAGCCACGCCACGTCGCCTTCCGCGACGACCACCGGCTCGCCGGGCGTGAGGAGGTCGCGTTCGAGGAGCTGCTCGACGAGCCGTTCCTGGCGCTCCCCGAGACGGCGGGCGTGCTGCGGGACCACTGGCTCGGCCTCGCCGACCGCGGCGGGCGCCCGGTACGCGTCGGCGCGACCGTCTCCAACGCCGACGAGACCTTCGCCGCCGTCGAGGACGGCAGCGGCATCGTGCTGCTCGCCGCGGGCAACGCCGCGATCTACCGGCGGCCGGGCATCAGCACGATCCCGGTCGCGGGCCTCTCACCCAGCGAGCTGGCCCTCGTCTGGCGCCGGAACGACCACCGCGCCGTCATCCGCGACTTCGTCGAGGCCCTGACCATCATGTGAGCCGGGTGTCCGATTCCTACAAGACCTTCGCGTACGGCGCTGGCTAGCCTGAGCTGCGTGAACACGATTTTCCGGCCGGGCGAGTCCGGGTACGACGCCGAGCGCACCGGTCTGAACACCGCCCTCGACCACCGGCCCGCGTACGTGGTCGGCGCCACCGGCCCCGCCGACGTCGTGGCGGCCGTCGGGCACGCCTCGGCCGAGGGACGGCCGGTCGCGATCCTGGCGACCGGGCACGGCCCGTCGGTGCCCGCCGACGACGCCGTGATGATCAGTACGCGCCGCATGGACGGCGTACGCGCCGACCCGGGCACGTGTACGGCGCGGGTCGAGGCGGGCGCGCGCTGGGAGCGGGTGCTGGCGGCGACCACGCCGCACGGCCTGGCGCCCCTCAACGGCTCCAGCCCGAACGTCGGCGCGGTCGGCTACACGCTCGGCGGCGGCGCCGGGCTGCTCGGCCGCCGGTACGGGTTCGCGGCCGACCACGTACGCCGGCTCGACGTCGTCACCGCGGACGGGCGGCTGCACGAGGTCACCGCCGAGAGCGACCCCGACCTGTTCTGGGCGCTGCGCGGCGGCAAGGGCAACTTCGGCGCCGTCGTCTCGATGGAGATCGCCCTGTTCCCGGTCGCGCGGCTGTTCGGCGGCGGCCTCTACTTCCCCGGCGAGGCGGCCTCCGACGTGCTGCAGGCGTACGCGGAGTGGGCGCGGACGGTGCCGGAGGTCATGTCGTCCTCGGTGATGCTGATCCGCTACCCGGACGACCCGCAGGTGCCCGGCCCGCTGCGCGGCAGGTTCGTCGTCCACGTGCGGATCGCCCACTCCGGCGTCGACGGCGAGCGGTGCGTACGCTCGCTGCGCCAGGTCGCCCCGCGGCTCATGGACACCGTGCGGGACATGCCGTACGGCGAGGTCGGGACGATCCACCACGAGCCGACCGCGCAGGTGGCGGCCTACGACCGCACCCTCATGCTGCGCGACCTGGACAAGGCCGCGGCCGAGACGATCGTGTCGCTGGCGGGTCCGGACTCCGGCGCACCGTTCGTCGTCGAGCTGCGCCACTTCGGCGGCGCGTACGCGCGGCCGCCCGCCGTGCCGAACGCCGTCGGGGGCCGCGACGCCGCGTTCTCGCTCTACTCGGGCTCCGTCATCGAGCCGGGACGGCTGGACGAGTCGCGCCGCGCCCATGACGAGCTGCACGCAGCGATGCGGCCGTGGAGCACCGGCCGCGCCTTCCCGAACTTCCTCGGCATCGACGACACGACCCCCGACCGGGTGCGGGCCGCGTACGACCCGGCGGACTTCGACCGGCTCACCGAGCTGAAGGCCCGCTACGACCCGGAGAACCTGTTCCGTATCAACCACAACATCCCACCGAGGAGATCAATATGAAGGCACAGCTGAACCTCGTCGGCCTCGTCGTCGAGGACATGGCCCGATCCCTGGCGTTCTACCGGCACCTCGGCCTGGACCTGCCGCCGGAGGCCGACACCGAACCCCACGTCGACACCACCCTCGACGGGGGCCTGCGCCTGGCCTGGGACACGGTCGAGACCATCCACTCCTTCGACCCGGACTGGCGCCCGCCGGTCGGCGGGCACCGGGTGTCGCTGGCGTTCGAGTTCGGATCGCCCGGCGAGGTCGACGCGGCGTACGAGCGGCTCACCTCACTCGGGTACGCCGGGCACAAGGAGCCCTGGGACGCCTTCTGGGGCCAGCGCTACGCCATCCTCCACGACCCCGACGGCAACGCCGTCGACCTGTTCGCCGCGAACGGCTGACCGCGCGCGACGGCGGCGGTCAGCGGACGGTGCGCGGACGGACAGCGCCGCCGCCGAGGCTACGGGCATGGAAACGAACCAGGCCCCCGCCGCCGGCAAGGCCGGCCGCAAAGAGTGGATCGCGCTGTGCGTGCTCCTGCTGCCGCTCCTCCTCGTCTCGATGGACGTCTCGGTCCTGTACTTCGCGGTCCCCTTCATCAGCCGGGACCTGGCGCCGACCAGCACCGAGCAGCTGTGGATCTTCGACATCTACGGCTTCGTCCTCGCCGGGCTGCTGCTCACGATGGGCTCGCTCGGCGACCGCATCGGCCGCCGCAGGCTGCTGACGCTCGGCGCCGCGGCGTTCGGGCTGGCGTCGGTGGGAGCGGCGTACGCGCCCAGCGCCGGAATGCTGATCGCCGCACGCGCGCTGCTCGGCATCGGCGGAGCGACGCTGATGCCGTCGACGCTCGGCCTGGTCCGCAACATGTTCCACGACGACAGGCAGCGCGGCAGCGCCGTCGCGATCTGGACCTCCGCGATGGCCGGCGGCGTCGCGCTCGGCCCGGTGCTCAGCGGCCTGCTGCTGAACCACTTCTGGTGGGGCTCGGTCTTCCTGATCAACACCCCGGCGATGGTGATGCTGCTGGTCCTGGCACCGCTGCTGGTCCCGGAGTTCCGCGACCCGAACCCGGGCCGCTTCGACCTGCCGGGCGCGCTCCTCTCGCTGGCCACCGTGCTGCCGCTGATCTACGGGATCAAGAAGCTCGCCGCCGACGGCCTCGGGACCGTCCCGGTGCTCGGCCTCGTCGTCGGCGCGGTCTTCGGGGTCGTCTTCGTCCGCCGCCTGCGGACCGGCGAGGCCCCGCTGATCGACCTGCGGCTGTTCCGCGACCGCGCCTTCAGCGGCTCGATCGTGACCAGCGTGATCGCCTCCTTCGCGATGCTGGGATCGGCGATCTTCACCACGCAGTACCTGCAGTCGGTGCTCGGCCTCAGCCCGCTCACCGCGGCGCTGTGGAGCATCGTGCCCAGCGTGGGCGTCGCCATCGCGGCCCCGGTCGCCTCCACGCTGGCGCAGAAGGTGAACCGCGCGTACGTCGTTGGCGCCGGGTTCGCCGTCGCGGCGGTGGGCTTCGCCGGGCTGGCCGAGGTGCGGGCCGACTCGCGCCTCTGGCTCGTGCTGACCGCCGCCGGGCTCGTCGCCGCGGGCATCGTCTCGGTGATGACGCTGGTCACCGACCTGGTCCTCGCCTCAGTGCCGCCGGAGCGCGCCGGCTCGGCGTCGGCCCTGTCCGAGTGCGCCAATGAGTTCGGCGGCGCCCTCGGGATGGCCCTCCTGGGCAGCGTCGGGACCGCCGTCTACCGCCACCAGGTGACCGGCTCGCTCCCGTCGGGGCTCGCCGCGGGCGCCTTCCACGCCACCCGCGAGACGCTCGGCGGCGCGACCGTGGCCGCCGCCCACCTCCCCGGCCGTACCGGCGACGCCGTCCTCCACGCCGCCCGCGTCGCCTTCACCGACGGCATGAACATCGCGGCGATCACCGCGGCCGCCCTCATGGTCGTCGCCGCCGTACTGTCCGCGGTCCTGCTCCACCGCGCCGGCCGCCCCGCCCCCGCCGCCCGGCCCGAGCCCGCGCCGGGCCTGGAACCGGCCGGCGAGCACTGAGCCGATGCGAGGGACCCCGGCCGTCCGCCTCCGGCGGGCGGCCGGCCTTCGCCCTGGGGCCGGGGTGCGGGCCGGACTCGTCCTCCAGCTCGTCGATCAGAGCCTTGAGGGTCGTGATCTCGTCGTTCAGGGCCTTCCTGCCGGCCTTCGTGAGCCGGATCCAGGTGCGGGCGCGTTCGCCCTCGTGTCCCTTGTCGATCGTGATCAGGTCTGCCTTCTCGGGACAGGTTGCCTGCGGTCAGATCGAGCGTGGCGCGGAGGAAGGAGAACTCCACGCGCCGGGCTTGCCGGGTCACCATGAGAACGCCCAGGCACACGCGCTGGTGGACGGGGTCGCCGAGGCCGTTGGTGGGGTGCTCCGCCATGAGGCCGGGCGTCCCTGGGCCCGCTGGATCAGCGCGAGGACGACGCCGCCGAGCAGGAGCACACCGCCGCGCGCCAGGAGGTGCGGGAGGAAGACCCACCGAGACGGGTAGGCCGATCCGCACGTGGTCCTGCGGGACGGTGAGAACGATCAGGTACACGCGGATGACGGCGAGGAGCGGCCGGCCGCGCTCGATCCAGGAGAGCAGCGGCAACGCCAGTCCGACCACCCCGGACAGGCTCACGATCGATGCCGACGCCCACCCCGTAACGACCACTCCACGAACCGGGCACCCCTCGGCCTTGCCGGCCGCCACCAGCGGTCGAGGCGGCGGCCTGATCATCGTGCACGCCGGTACTACCGGCTGATCATCGTGCACGCCGGTACTACCGGCCGAGCCGCCCATCGCCGAACTCGTCGAGGTGATGGCATGCGGCGCGGGGCATAGTGGCCTGATGCCGTCCGATGCGCTGCCTCTGCCCAGTGATGCCGCCGCCGTCAGTTCTCGCGAGGAGCTGGTCGCCTACGTGACGCGGCTGCGGGCCGCGATCGAAGCCGGCGTCGAGGTGGAGAACGACACCCTTGATCGGTTCCTTGAGGCGCTCGCGGGCAAGCTCGAAGCGCGGCCGCCCGCCAACGGGGGCGTGACGTGGTCTTACTTCGCCTACGTCCTCTCGAGTGCGTTGATCTACGAGTAGCCGTGAGACCCGGCCACCGATCCGGGGTCATCACTAGGTCGCCAGCAGATGATCCCGTAGCGGATAAACTCGTTTCATGTCGATGAGCGCGCCCACTCGTACCGTCGCGGATCTCTCGTACCTGCTGACGCACGCCGGTCATGTCCTGTCGACGCAGATGACGGCGGCCTTCGCCGAGCTGGGCATCACGCCGCGGGGCTACTGCGTGCTCTATCACGCGCTTGAGGCGGAGCGTACGCAGATCGAGCTGGCCGAGATCGCCGACCTCGACAAGACCACGATGGTCGTCACTGTCGACGAGATGGAGAAGGCGGGGCTCGCCGAGCGCCGGCCCTCCAGTAAGGACCGCCGAGCACGCGTCATCAAGGTCACTCCGGCGGGCGAGAAGGCCGTCGCGGAGGGCGCGAAGATCGCGGATCACGTTCATCGGGAGGCGCTGGCGGCTGTTCCCCCGGAGCAGCGGGACGCGCTCGTGGACGCCCTCACCTGCCTGGTCGAGGGGCATCTGGCCACGCCGGTGGAGTCCCACGTACGGCGGGCGCGCCAGAAGCGTTAGATCCTTAGTGGATCGTCTACAACAAAACTATCTGCTACGGTCTCTTCTGTTCGTCCATGAACAGGAGGCGACCCATGTCGTCCGCTCACACCGCACCCCCGTCCCGCCGGCTGGCGCTCGCCGTGCTCTGCGCCGGGATGTTGATGATCATCCTCGACGGCAGCATCGTGACCGTGGCGCTGCCCGCCATCCAGCATGACCTCGGCTTCTCCGCGACCGGCCTGACCTGGACCGTCAACGCGTACCTGATCGCCTTCGGCGGCCTGCTGCTCCTGGCCGGGCGCCTGGGCGACCTCATCGGCCGCAAGCGGGTCTTCGTCGCCGGCCTCACGCTGTTCACCGCCGCCTCGCTGGCGTGCGGCCTCTCCACCGGGCAGCCGATGCTGATCGGCGCCCGGTTCGTCCAGGGCGTCGGCGGGGCGCTGGCCTCCTCGGTCAGCCTCGGCATGATCGTCACCCTGTTCCCCTCGCCACGGGAACGCGGAGCGGCGATCGGCGCCTTCAGCTTCGTCGGCGCGGCCGGCGCCTCGATCGGCCAGGTCCTCGGCGGAGTCCTCACCGAGGCGCTCAACTGGCACTGGATCTTCTTCATCAACCTGCCGATCGGCGTCACGGCCGTGGCGCTCGCCCTGCGCGTACTGGAGACCGACCGGGGCCTCGGCGTCCGCGCGGGAGCCGACGCGGGCGGCGCCGTCCTGGTCACCGCCGGGCTGATGCTCACCGTCTACACGATCGTCGGCACGAGCCGGTACGGCTGGGGATCCGGCCGTACGCTCGGCCTCGGAGCCGTAGCGGTCGCCCTGCTCGCGGCGTTCGCCATCCGGCAGGCCAAGGCGGCGCGGCCACTGCTACCCCCACGCGTACTCCGGTCGCGGAACGTCTCCGGGGCCAACCTCATCCAGGTCCTGATGGTCTCGGCGCTTTTCGGGTTCCAGATCCTGATCGCCCTGTACATGCAGAACGTCCTCGGCTACGGAGCCGCCCGCACCGGCCTGGCGATGCTCCCGGCCGCCGCCTCGATCGGCGCGACGTCCCTGCTCCTGTCGGCCCGCCTGAACGCCCGCTACGGCGAACGCCGCGTCCTGCTCGCCGGCCTGACCCTGCTGATCGTCGCGGTGAGCCTGCTCACCAGGCTGCCCGCGCACGCCGCGTACGCCGTGGACCTGCTGCCGACGATGCTCCTAGCAGCAGGCTTCGGCCTGGCCATCTCAGCACTGACCACACTGGGAATGTCGAGCGCCGGCCCCGAGGACGCGGGCGTCGTGTCGGGCCTCTTCAACACGACGCAGCAGGTCGGCGGCGCACTAGGCGTAGCGGTCCTGTCGACACTGGCCGCCTCACACGGCCCTGTCGGCGGCTACCACCTGGCATTCGGGATAGGCACCTGCCTGCTCGTCGCCGCCTTCACACTGGCCATCACCGTCCTACGCCAGCCCTCCCCCGAACCACTCGCCACCGCAGAACTCACCCCGGAAATGACATGACGTACGAACCCGGCCGTGGCCCTGGCGCGCTTCCACTGAGCGACGACGACCTGTCCGCCCTGATCGCCGCCCATCCGCTCGGCACCCTCGCCACCCAGAGAAGCGACGGCCACCCGCACCTGTCCACCGTCGCCCATACCTGGGACGCCGGGGAACGCGTCGCCCGCATCAGCACCACGGCCGACCGCCTGAAGGTCCGCCACCTGCGACGGAACCCGAAGAGCGCGCTGTACGTGTCCAGCCCTGACTTCACGTCGTTCGCCGTCGCGGAGGGCAAGGCCGAGGTCTCACCGCCGAGCTCCGCCCCCGGAGACGCGACCGGCCGCGAACTACTCGCCCTGCAACCTCCGTTCGAACACGCCACGGACGAGGAGACGTTCCTGCGGAACATGGTCGCGGACGGACGCCTCGTGATCCGCCTGCACGCGACCCGCCTGTACGGAACCGCCATCGCCCTTTGATCAGGCGAGCGGAGTCGATGCTGGTCTCAAACGACGACCAGCTGATCAGACGGCCGACTCCAGCGGCCTGGACGACGCCCACCTCAAACAGCGGCCGCTGATCAGACGGGCGGCTGTCGCGGCCTGAGCGGCGCCGACCTCGTACGACGGCCGCCGATCAGGCGGGCGGCTCCGGCGGCTTGGGCGGCGCCGGCCGCGTACGACGGTCGCCAGGCGGCTCGGTCGTGCAGGTCGGTGCCGAAGGCGTTCAGTGAGCGGTCGTCGGGGGTGATCGTGACGGTCGTCTCCGGGCCGGCCTCGGCCAGTTCGCGGTGTAGCCGTTCGCGGGGGAACAGGTGCGCGAGCGGCTCGATCACGAGCAGTGTGCGGGAGCCGGTCGCGAGGTCGGCGTTGGTGCCGGACCGTAGCCCGCCGTCCATGTACGGCCTGCCGCCGATCACGACCGGCGGGTACACGCCCGGCATCGAAGAGCTCGCCGCGACGGCCGAGGCCAGGGGGACGCCGCTCGTACGGTCCCAGACCAGCGGCTCACCGGTCCAGACGTCGACGCCGGTCACCAGCAACGCCCGATCCGGCCAGCCGCCCGCGCCGATCAGCGACTCCATCCGTGCGAGGTGCTCCGTCCCGCCTCCGGAGGCGAGCGCGATCCGCCCGACCCGCCGCCGCGCCTCGGCGGGCTCCAGCTCAGGGTCCGAAAGCACCTGGAACACCTCGTTCAACCGCCCCGCCCCGGCCGGTTCCCCGCGAGCGGGAACGACGAGCCGATCCTCCATGTCCAGCCGCCCCGCCCCTGGCGCCCCCTCTGGAGCAGGAACGACGAGCCTCTCCCCTTCGTCCAGCCGCTCCCCAGACGATCCCTCGCGAGCGGGGAACGCGAGCCGGTCCAGATCCTGATGGGTGGCGACCAGCGCACCGACGATCGCCCCCGCCGACGTGCCCACGATCAGGTCCGCCTCGGCCAGGTCCACGCCGGAGCGGCGCAGCCCGGCCGCCAGCCCGATCATCCATGCCGTCCCGGCGACCCCGCCTGCTCCCAGCACCACCGACAGCGCCCTCACCCGCGCGAGCCGATCACGAGTAGCGCCCCGCCGAGACAACACCGCAGCCCCACCAGGACGATGTCCGCCTCGGTGGCCCGATCCAACGCACACGTTCTTCGATCACCGGGGAGACTCGGCCCGACGCGCGCCCTCATCCGCGCGAGCCGATCACCAGGAGTGCCTTGCCGACGACGCCCCGGCCCTCCAAAGCGGCGTGGGCCTCGGCGGCCTGGTCCAACGTGAACGTCCGACCGATCACCGGTGTGATTCGGCCTGACGCGGCTTCGGTGAGCATGCGGGTGGCCAGGGTCTTGCGGCCGGGGGCGAAGCTCGCCAGTTGTTCCATTCCGCGGACGTGAACCCCGCGCCGCCGCGCCTCTTCCCGCGTGATCGCCGGGGGCGGGCCGCCGGACCAGCCGTAAGACGAGTATCGGCCGCCCGGTCCGACGGCTTCGAATGCCGTACGGCCCAGGATCCCGCCGACGCCGTCGAAGGCGACGTTCACGCCCTTCACCTCCCATCCCGGCACGCTGTAGTCGACCGTCGCGTCGGCGCCCAGCCGGGCCGCCAAGGCCAGTTTCTCCGCGCCTCGGGCGGCGGCGATGACGTGTGCGCCACGCAGGTGTGCCAGTTGTACGAGCAGGCTGCCCAGGCCGCCCGCGGCGGGCTGTACCAGCACGGACTCCCCCGGTCGTACGTCCACCGCTTCGAAGAGGGCCAGTGCGGTGCTTCCATCGTGCAGCAGCGCCATCGCCTCCGGTGACCCCAATGTGTCCGGGATCGGGATCAGGGCCTCCGCGTCGGCCACGGCCCGCTCGGCGTACCCGCCGCCGTCGAGTTCGGCCAGTACGCGGCGGCCGGTCCATGACCGGGATACTCCCTCGCCTGTCGCGGCGACGGTGCCGGCCACTCCGGCGCCCGGCACGTACGGCGGGCGTACCGGGAAATACTCACCGCCCTGCCCGGCGCGGATCGCCGCGTCGACCGACAGCACCCCCGCGACGGCCACGTCGACGACCACCTGCCCCGGCCCTGGTACGACGTCCGGAACGTCCTCCCCCCGGAGCACCTCCGGACCGCCGAACTCCGCCACCCGTATCACCCGCACACCGATCACCCCTTCCGGATGCCAGTTTCGGACCTCGACCGAACTTGAGGTCAAACGCGCGAACGCCGGCCCGGAAATGTCCGGGCCGGCGTTCGGCGAAGCAGGGCTTGCCGGTCACCCGCCGAAGGCGGGTGCGGAGGCCGTCAAACGTGACGCACTACGCGACGGGCACCCCGTCGGCGGCGTTGACGTCCTTGTGGAAGCGCTTGTGGACGTACAGCTTCTCGCCGAGCGTCTCGCAGCGCCACCACAGGCCGCTCGGCGGACCGATGCGGGTGTTGCGCGGGAGCTCGCGGACGATCTCCTTGACCGGGGTGGTCGTGAGACGTCCGGACTTCGCGACCAGGATCCGCCGGTCCGTGACCACGACGACGCGGTACGCGTTGCTGAACAGGATGATCCAGTAGGAGATCAGCGCGAAGTACTGGCTGGTCGTCTGGGCGCCGAAGACCGCCTGAATTGTCTCGCCAGGCTGGAGGTGAGGGGCCGCATTCGCGCGCATCTTGTCGCGGATAGCCACAATCTTTACCTTTCTCGCAAACAGATAGCGATACAAGGTACTTCCGGCAGCCACCCGCGTCCATCGGATTACAGAACATTCCGGACGAATTTCTGGCCGAGAACCCCCGGCCACGCCCGATCCAGGAGGTCACCACGAGGCCAGGCGAGCGCTTCGTCCGCCCGGCACCACTGACTGGAATGCTCACAAAATTGACGGCAGAATCGGCCGTACGACAATTCCCGCAACCCCCGACATGGCCTTACGCAGAAAACAACGCCTTGACTCGCGCGCGACAAATACAACCGGAAGGGCATTCCGCCGCTACAGGCGGCGGAATGCCCGTTCGTCAGGCCTTGGCGGCGATCGCTTCGGCCAGGCTCGCCGGGACCTCGGCGTGGGAGTCGAACTGCATCGAGTACGTCCCTCGTCCCGACGTCTGGCCGCGCAGGTCTCCGACGTAGCCGAACATCTCCGACAGCGGCACGAGACCCGTGATCACCCGGGCACCGGACCGCTCACCCATGGACCGAACGTGGCCGCGGCGCGCGTTCAGGTCACCGATGACCTCGCCCATGTACGCGTCGGGGGTGATGACCTCGACGGACATCACGGGTTCCAGGAGGACCGGTGACGCCTGCCGGGCGGCCTCCTTGAAGGCGTGGAAGCCGGCCTGCCGGAACGCGAGTTCGGAGGAGTCCTGTTCGTGGAAGGCGCCGTCGAGAAGCGTGACGCGTACGCCCGTCATCTCGTAGCCGGCCAGCACACCGACCCGCATGGCGTCCTGGCAGCCGGCGTCGACCGAAGGGATGAACTCCTTCGGCACACGGCCCCCGGTGACCCTGTTCACGAACTCATAGCCTTCCGCGATCGGTTCGACCGAGATCTGCACCTTGGCGAACTGCCCCTTACCTCCCGTCTGCTTCTTGTGCGTGTAGTCGACCCTGCCGACCGTCCGGCGGATGGTCTCCTGGTACGCGACGCGCGGCCGTCCGACGGCGGCCTCGACGCCGTACTCGCGTTTCATCCGGTCGATGAGGATCGTCAGGTGCAGCTCGCCCATTCCGCCGATGACGGTCTGGCCGGTCTCGGTGTCCGTGTGTACCTGGAAGGACGGATCCTCCTCGGCGAGGCGCTGGATCGCCAGGCGAAGGCGTTCGCCGTCGGCCTGCGACACGGCCTCGACGGCCACCTCGATGACCGGCACCGGGAAGTCCATGGACTCCAGGATCACCGGGTCGCGGTCGTCGCACAGCGTCTCGCCCGTCGTGGTCTGTCTCAGCCCCATGACGACGACGATGTCGCCGGCGCCGGCCGAGGCCAGCTCCACGCGTTTGTCGGCGTGCATCCGGTAGATCTTGCCGATGCGTTCCTTCCTGCCCTTCACGGAGTTGAGCACCGTGGCGCCCGCCTCCAGGCGTCCGGAGTAGATCCGGACGAAGGTGAGCCTGCCGAGATGCGTGTCGGTAATGATCTTGAAGGCCAGCGCGGCGAGCGGTTCGTCGTCGGACGGCGCGCGCCCGCCGGCGGCTCCGGCGTCGAGCGGGGACGGCAGATAGCGCACGACCGCGTCGAGCAGGGGCTGGACGCCCTTGTTCTTGAACGCCGTGCCGCAGAGCACGGGCGTGACCGTGCTGCCGTCCGCGACGGTGACCCGCCGGATCGCCGCGTGCAGCAGCTCTTCCGACGGCTCGATCCCCTCCGCGAACAGCCGCATGACCTCGTCGTCGTGCTCGGCCAGCGCCTCCAGGAGCCTGCCGTGCCACTCGGCCGCCGCCGCGACGTGGGTGTCCGGGATGTCGACGACGTCGTACGCCTCGCCGAGCAGCGCCTCGGCGGACCACACGTACGCCTTCATCCGGACCAGGTCGACGACACCCGTGAAGCCCGCCTCGATCCCGATCGGCAACTGCACGACCAGCGGCACCGCCCCGAGGCGTTCGACGATCATGTCGACGCACCGGTGGAAGTCGGCGCCCGTACGGTCGAGCTTGTTGACGAAGCAGATCCGCGGCACGGAGTACCGGTCGGCCTGGCGCCACACGGTCTCCGACTGCGGCTCCACACCGGCGACGCCGTCGAAGACCATCACGGCACCGTCGAGCACCCGCAGGCAGCGCTCCACCTCGACGGTGAAGTCGACGTGCCCGGGCGTGTCGATGATGTTGACGGTGTGGCCGTCCCAGTGACAGGTGGTCGCGGCCGACGTGATCGTGATGCCGTGCGCCCGCTCCTCGGCCGTGTAGTCCATCGTCGTGGTGCCGTCGTGGACTTCACCGATCTTGTAGGAGACGCCGGTGTAGTACAGGATGCGCTCGGTCGCCGTCGTCTTGCCCGCGTCGATGTGGGCCATGATCCCGATGTTGCGGACCTTGGCCAGATCCAGACGAGTGGTGGTGGCCATGGGGTGGTCCTTTCTCTGCTCGAAGGGATAGCGACGACCGGCCGCCGTACTGCGTCCACGAGTATCGAGTCACCACCTGGGCCCGCGCACCTCGTTTTCCGGCCTACCGGATCTCGGTCAGGACGTCGAGGTGCCGTACGACGGGGTCGGAGTCCAGCAGGGTGGCGCGCGCGGCGGGCGTGACGCGCTCGTGGGCGTCGCCGGCGAAGCGGCGTACGGCGCCGAGGAAGTCGAACAGCGTCAGCGTGGTGATCGGCCTCGTGCCACCGCACGCGTCAGGTGCGCGTGGTCGGCGAAGCCCAGGTCGGCGGCCAGACCGGCCAGGTCGCGGTGCCCGTCCTCGATCGCGTCGAGGGCGCGGAGCACGCGGACGCGGTTCCGGTACGCGGTCAGCGTCATGCCCGTGTGCCGGCGGAAGACCCGGCTGAGGTGGTACGGCGAGCACCCGACCCGTACGGCGACGTCGCGCAGGCCCAGCGCGGCCGGGTCGGCGGCGAGAAGCTCACGCGCCGCGTCGGCGAGCCGCCGCGGTTCTCGTACGGGCTCGGCGCCCGCGAGCGCACGGCCGGTGAGCGCGACCGTCATCTCGGCCAGTTCGAACGGGTCCGCGCACGTACGGGCGCGCGCGGACGTGCGGACGTCCTCGGAGAACGGCCGGTGCGCGATGCTGTGCTCGTCCCCCGGCCCGCCGAAGTAGGCGGACGCCGGATCGGCGGGCAGCCGCGCGCCGCCGACCCGGGCCCGGAACACCCCGCGCCGTACGAACATCAGCCGATGCGTGCCGGGCACCTCCGGCTCGGATCACGCCTCGGACTCGGCCCGTACGGTCACCCGCTCGATCGTGAATCCCGCACCGGCCGCCACGGCCGTCACCTCGCGCATCCCACGACCGTACGCGCAGGCGGGGGCCGGTCAGAAGTCCATGCCGCCCGGGTCGGGTGCGGCCGGGGCCGCGTTCTTCTCGGGCTTTTCGGCCACGACGGCCTCGGTGGTGAGGAACAGCGCCGCGATCGAAGCGGCGTTCTGCAGCGCCGAGCGCGTCACCTTGGCCGGGTCGATGATCCCGGCGTCGAACATGTTGACGTACTCACCCGTCGCGGCGTTGAGGCCGTGACCGACCTCCAGCGAGCGAACCCGCTCCGCGACGACACCGCCCTCAAGACCGGCGTTGATGGCGATCTGCTTCAGCGGCTCTTCCAGAGCGCGCCGGACGATGGCGGCACCAGTGGCCTCATCGCCCTCAAGCTCGATCTTGTCGAACGCACCGGCCGCGGCCTGCAGCAGCGCGACGCCACCACCGGGGACGATGCCCTCCTCGACGGCCGCCTTCGCGTTGCGAACGGCGTCCTCGATGCGGTGCTTGCGCTCCTTCAGCTCGACCTCGGTCGCCGCGCCGGCCTTGATGACGGCCACGCCGCCGGCCAGCTTCGCCAGACGCTCCTGGAGCTTCTCGCGGTCGTAGTCCGAATCGCTGTTCTCGATCTCGACGCGGATCTCGTTGACGCGGCCCGCGATCTCGTCCGGGTCACCGGCGCCGTCGACGATCGTCGTCTCATCCTTGGTCACCACGACGCGCTTGGCACGGCCGAGCATGTCCAGCGTGGTGTTCTCAAGCTTGAGGCCGATGTCCTCGCTGACGACCTGACCACCCGTGAGGATGGCGATGTCGCCGAGCATGGCCTTACGGCGGTCACCGAAGCCCGGAGCCTTGACCGCGACCGACTTGAAGACGCCTTGGAGCTTGTTGAGCAGGAGTGTGGCGAGCGCTTCGGTCTCGACGTCGTCGGCGATGACGAGCAGGGGCTTTCCGGTCCGCATGACCTGTTCGAGAACCGGGATGAGGTCCTTGTTCGCCGACAGTTTGGCGGACACGAGCAGGATGTAGGGGTCCTCCAGGACCGCTTCGAGCCGGGTGCCGTCGGTCATGAACTGCGGCGCGATGTAGCCCTTGTCGAAGCGCATGCCCTCGGTGAGCTCAAGCTCAAGGCCGAAGGTCTGGCTCTCCTCGACGGTGATGACGCCTTCCTTGCCGACCTTGTCCATCGCCTCGGCGATCATCTCACCGATGGACGGGTCGCCGGCGGAGATGGAAGCCGTCGAAGCGATCTGCTCCTTGGTCTCCACATCCTTGGCGATCTTGGACAGCTCTTCGCTCACGCGCTCCACGGCGGACTCGATGCCACGCTTGAGCGACATCGGGTTCGCGCCGGCGGCGACGTTACGCAGGCCCTCACGGACCAGCGCCTGAGCCAGAACGGTGGCGGTGGTGGTGCCGTCACCCGCGACGTCATCGGTCTTCTTCGCGACCTCCTTGACCAGCTCGGCCCCGATCTTCTCCCACGGGTCCTCGAGCTCGATCTCCTTCGCGATGGAGACACCGTCGTTGGTGATCGTGGGAGCGCCCCACTTCTTCTCCAAAACGACGTTGCGGCCCTTCGGGCCAAGCGTCACCTTCACGGCGTCGGCGAGCTGGTTCATGCCGCGTTCGAGACCCCGGCGGGCCTCCTCGTCGAACGCGATCATCTTTGCGGCCATTGCACTCCTTCGCGGTACGGAACGGCGTTGCCCGCAGACTAACCCACAACTTGCGCGTCACGCACATAGTGCGCGCTACGCAAGTTGTGGGTAGTCTGGGGACCGTGAACGACGACATGCGCACCCACAACAAGCGGGCGACCCGCGAGGCGATCAGCACGGCGGCCCTGCGCCTGGCACTGGAGAAGGGCCCGGGCGGGCTCGCCCTCGTACGGGTGAACGACATCGCCACGGCCGCCGGAGTGTCCCCACGGACCTACAACAACTACTTCTCCAGCCGGGAGGAGGCGATCTGCGCCGTCGAGTCCGACCGGGCCCGCCGCCTGGGCGAAGCCCTCCTGTCGCGACCGGCCGCCGAGCCCCTGCACGAGGCCGTCACCGCGGCCGTACTGGAGCACTACGGCTCCGCCGAGCCCGACAAGGTCGGCCTGCGCATGATCATGTCCACCCCGGCACTGGAGGGCGAGGCCCTGAAGGCCTTCACCACCGCGGAGGAACCCCTGGCCGCCGCGATCGCCGAACGCACCGGCACCACGGACGACCTGTTCCCGCGGACCATGGCCGCCGCGATCGCCGGCGCCGTACGGGTGGCCGGGCGCCACTGGATCGAGCACGACGGGCCGGAGCCGTTCGCCGGCATCCTCCGGCGCGCCCTCGCCCATGTGCTGCCGGCCGCGAGCGGTTCGTAGCCGGTTACCCGCGCAGCCCGTCGAGCACGATGTGGAGCAGGTGCCGGGCCCTGGTGTCCCACTCGTCCTGTTCGAGGCGGGTCAGGTAGCCGATGAGGAGGATGACGTCGCGGGCGTCGGTGTCGCGGCGGATGGTCCCGTCGGCCTTGCCGGCGTCGAGGAGCGTGGTCAGCGCGTCGCCGATCGGGCCATGGCTGTCCGCGGAGAGGTTCTGCCACACGGCCACCTCGACGGCGGCGAACACCCCGCGTTTGACCTGCGCGTAGTCGACGACCCGGTCGAACCATCGAGCCAGCGCCGTCAGCGGCTCATGCTCGGCGAGCAGCCGTGGCGCCGCCGCGACGAGCTCGTCGACGTCCTCCCGGTAGACCTCGGCGAGCAGGTCCTCGCGGGTCGGAAAGTGGCGGTACAGGGTGCCCTGGCCGACTCCCGCCTGCTTGGCGACGGCGTTGAGCTTCAGCTCGTCGGCGCTCGCGACGACCACCCGCGCGGCCTGGATGATCCGTGCGCGGTTGTCGGCGGCGTCGGCCCGGCGGCGGGTCGGGTCCATCGCTCCCCATCGGTCTAAGCGGACACGTGTCCGGTAGTGTGTTGTCCGGACACGTGTCCACTTTACTGTGAGGGAGCGTTTCATGACCGCCATCAACGGCAAGGTCGTCGCCGTCACCGGAGCGAGCAGCGGCATCGGCGAGGCCACCGCGCGCCTGCTCGCCGAACGCGGTGCCGCCGTGGTCCTCGGCGCCCGCCGTACACAGCGCCTCGACGAGATCGCCCAGGACATCCGCGACCGAGGTGGCCGCGCCGTCACCCACGCGACCGACGTCGCCCGGCCCGAAGACCTCGGGCGGCTCGTCGGCCGTGCCGTGACGGAGTTCGGCCGGCTCGACGTACTGGTGAGCAACGCCGGCATCAGCAAGATCGGCCCCGTGGCCGACCTCGACGTCGACGGCTGGTCGGCGATGATCGACGTCAACCTGCGCGGCGTGCTCAACGGCATCGCCGCCGCCCTGCCGGTGTTCCGCCGTCAGGGCCAGGGCCACCTCGTGACCACGGTGTCGACGTCCGGCCTGAAGATCGCCCCCACGCAGGCGGTGTACGGCGCGACGAAGAACGCCGTCCGCACCCTCCTGGAAGGCCTCCGGCAGGAGTCGACGGACGGCGTACTGCGCACGACATCGGTGTCACCCGGTTTCGTCCGCACCGAACTCGCCGGCTCGATCGACAACGCCGAGGTCCGCGAACAGATCCGCGACACGATGGAGAAGCTCGCCATCCCACCGGAGGCCGTCGCCCGCGCCATCGCCTTCGCCATCGAACAACCTCACGACGTCGAGATCGGCGACATCACGATCCGCCCGACCGTCCAGAGTTAGCGCCGAGACCGTCGTAGGCGGCCATGATGACCTCCATCGCCCGGCCGTCCTCCCCGGGTTCGCGCATCTGGTTCGTCACGTACGCCACCGCCATCCGGTCGCCGGGTTCGACCATGACGATCGAGCCGCCCCAGCCGCCCCATCCCTGGGCGCCGCCGAACAGCCCGTAGCCCAGGCCCCACCGGACCTGCATGCCGAGGACGCGGTCCACGCCGTTGAACTGCTCCTCCCGCGCCCGGTCGCAGCCCGCCCGCGACAGCAGCCGCCGTCCGCGTACCGTTCCTCCGCAGGCCATCACCGACTGCACGAGCGCGACCGAACGGGCGTTGCCGAAGCCGCTCGCCGCGGGGATCTGCGCACGGCGCCAGTCGACGCTGTTCCCGTCACGCAGCCGGATCGCGGTGCCGGTGGACTCGCCGTCACCGCCCGAGCCGGCGACGTAGTCCTCGTCCTGGGACGGCGGCGGGACCGCGAGCGCCACCCGGTCGTCGTGCTCGGCGGGCAGCCCGATGTGGAAGTCGGCGCCCAGTGGGCCTGCCACCTCCTCTTCGAAGAAGTCGCCCACGCTCCGACCCGTGATCCGGCGTACGACCTCGCCCACGAGGAACCCCTGGGTGAGCGAGTGGTACCCGGCCGCGGTTCCCGGCTCCCACTTCGGAGCCTCCGCGGCCAGACGCGCGGTGGCGGCGGGCCAGTCGTAGAGCTCCGCGACCGGCCCCTCCCAGTCGGGCAGGCCCGCGGTGTGCGCGAGCAGGTGCCGTACCAGCACCTTCTCCTTGCCCGCCCCGGCGAACTCCCGCCAGTACCGGCCGACCGGCGCGGCCAGGTCGAGCTCGCCCCGGTCGGCCAGGACGAGCGCGCACAGCGCAGTCATCGTCTTGGTGACCGACCAGACATTCGTGATGGTGTCCCGCTGCCACGGGATCGTACGGTCCGCGTCGGCGAACCCGCCCCAGACGTCCACCACGGGCTCACCGTCGACGAAGACCGCGACCGAGGCACCGGCGTCTCCGGCGTCCAGCAGCCCGGCCAGCACATTGGGCACCGCGATGAACAGTTCGTCGTACGAGCCTTGAATGTCCGCCATGGGTTGTATTCGGCGCCCAAACTCCGCCAGAAGCAACCGATTTATTCGGAGACGCGGGCCCGGAGCAGGCAGAACTCATTGCCTTCCGGGTCGGTGAGGACATACCAGGACTCCTCGCCGCTCTGCCCGACGTCAGCATGCCGCGCCCCTGCGACGACGAGACGTTCGAGCTCGGCGTCCTGGTCGCGGTCGGTGGCGTTGAGATCGAGGTGCAGGCGCAGCTTGGACCTCTTGGGCTCATCGGACCGGCTCAACACCAGAGTGGGCCGAAGGCCACCGAACCCCTCCGCAGGGCCGATCTCGATGTCGTCGCCCTCCCTGCCCAGCTCCACATAGCCCAGCACCTCGCACCAGAACCTGGCGAGCGGCTCCGGCTCACGACAATCCAGCACCAGCTCGGTGATACGACAGGCCATGCGCCACCTCTACCCAATCAGGCGGCGGTCACCGGGAGGAGGTCCCGCTCGGCGAAGACCTTCTTGGCGACGAAGGTGGCGTTGAGGGCGCGAGGCATACCGCAGTAGACGGCGGAGTGCAGAAACGCCTCGACGATCTCGGCCGGGCTGAGACCGACGTTGAGGGCGGCGTTGATGTGGACCTCAAGCTGAGGCTCACAACCGCCGAGCGCCGTGAGCATGCCGAGGGTGACGAGCTGCCGGTCACGGGCCGGCAGGCCGGGACGGGCGTAGATCTCGCCGAACGCCCAGGAGACGACCTGGCGGCCGAGCTCGGGTGAGATGTCGGCGAGCGAGTCGACGACCTTCTGCCCGGCCTCGCCATCGATCTCCCGCAGGACGTTCAGGCCGTACTCGTACTGCTCTTCGCTGGTCATGGCGTGAACGATAGGAGTTGGAGCACGCTCGAACGCAAGCTTGCACAGAACGCGGGAAGGGGGAACCGGCATGGACCGGCTCCCCCTTCTGACCTGCTATTTCGCTAGCGCTCAGATCATGTCGGACGCGATTTGCCGGGGCAGTGCCCTTATTCGAGGGGTGCACTATTACCCGGCGGATTGTTCAAGAACGCTCTCAGGTTGAGAGCCGGCGCCACCGCGTCGGCCAGCCACCGCATCCGATCGTCTCCTGACGCGAGACCCGCCTGTGCTGTGTCGCACCAATCATCGCGATCGAGCAGCGAGAGATAGGAGTTCCGGGCTTCCTCCCAGCGAGCCGTGACGCCGGGCTCGTCGGACCCGTCAGGCGTCTGTCTCGCCAGGTACTGGGCGATGCTCGCCGCGGCGAAGTAGCGCTCGATCGTTGGCCGAAGACGCACGACATGGCGGGCATGGGCCTCCAGCACAGTGGCCCCGTGCGGGTAGCGGCGCAGAGAGGTACCCATTCCTTCGCTGTAAGTCATCACATTGAGAAGCCGCGTCGTGTGGTCGAGCAGCTCCGCATCATCTCCGAACTCGGCGACCGCATCGTGAAGTCTGGCCACTCTTGCGACCTGACCTGCGAAATAGCCGTTGAGAAAATGGCCGTCGGCGGCCCGTCGGAGCAGCCATGGGCGAACCGATGGGTGATCGTCCACGAGCCGGCACAGAGCCTCCACCGCGTAGACGCGTCCCCATCCGGTCACCCGCTCCGCCAGCCAGATCAGCGCATCCGCGCCGCCTGACAGGCGCTCGAGAGCGCGCGCTGCGAGAGGACCGAAAGTGCAGGACAGGAGTCCGATCGTCTGGATCTTTGGAATGTCCTCCACGGTGCCCATGACGGCGAGCAAGGCCAGCCCGACGGTAACGGCATCGGTGTCCGTCCCGTGCCGTACCAGCCACCGGCCGGCTTCCCGGGCTCGATCTTCTGGTGCCCGCCGGACCGCGCCGACGACGTGCTCGTTGTGATGGATCGGTACGTAGATGCCGTGGAAGGCATCGGCCAACCGGCTCGGCGCGGTGGTCGGGTCAGCGAAATGCTCGTCGATGACCCGGGCCACGTCCATGCCCACACGCTTCTGGTCTCGTGGCATTCGCGGCCGGGTTTCACGACGGCGCCGCTCCTCGTCGGGATACGGCTCACCGTCACGTGACAACGGCTTGTCCGGAGTCTGCTGATGGAGCGAAAGTGCATGGCTGAACAGCGTGATCCGAGATATGGGCAGTCCTGGCCCGGCAACCTGCCTCACCGGCGGGCAGTGCGCTCGATTCTTTTGATCATGAGCAGAGAATGCCGCACAGCGAATCGCCTCGGCAAGCCGTCCTTCCCGGCCCGTCTTGGTTGCATCCGCGCAACGGAGTGGTGCCACTGCGCCGAGAGCGGTGGGACCGTGTACTCGGCCCCACCGCTCTGACTTGCTATTTCACGCCTGGGAAGCGCTCAGAATCAGCTACAGCCGCTGGTGGAGCCGCAGCCTTCGCAGACGTAGCAGCTGCCCGCCGGGCGCATCTTCGTGCCGCAGGTCAGGCACAGTGGTGCGTCGGCCGTGCGGCCCTGGTGGCTCTCCATCAGCTCGGTCGACGAGTGCGCCTTGGTGGCCGGGGCCGGAGCCGGGGCCGGTTTCGGGTGTTCGACCGGGACGGACTGGGCCAGGGTCTCCTGGTCGACCTCCTCCTCGGCGCGCAGGGCGGCGGGGTCCTGGCCCGCTGCCTGTGCCGCGCGCTCCTCGGCGGAGAAGATGCCCAGCTCGGCGCGCGTCTCGTACGACAGGTGGTCGAGGGCCAGCCGGCGGAAAATGTAGTCCATCATGGAGTTCGCCATGCGGATGTCCGGGTCGTCGGTCATGCCGGCCGGCTCGAACCTCATGTTGGTGAACTTCTCGACCCAGGTCTCCAGCGGCACGCCGTACTGGAGGCTGATCGAGATCGCCATGGAGAAGGCGTCCATCACGCCGGCCAGGGTGGAGCCCTGCTTGCCGAGCTTGAGGAACACCTCGCCGAGGCCGTTGTCCGGGTACGTCGAAGCGGTCATGTACCCCTCGGCTCCGGCGACGGAGAACCGTGTGACGGTGGCCGGGCGCTGCTTGGGCAGGCGCGTACGCACCGGGCCGACCTCGACCGGAGCGGCGACGGCGGCCGGAGCGGCGGCCGGCGCCTCCTCGGTCTTCCTCTTCGCCACCGACAGCGGCTGGCCGACCTTGCAGTTGTCGCGGTAGATGGCGAGGGCCTTCAGGCCGAGCTTCCAGCCCTGGAGGTAGACCTCCTCGATGTCCTCGACCGTCGCGCTCTCCGGGACGTTGACCGTCTTGCTGATCGCGCCCGACAGGAACGGCTGCGTCGCGGCCATCATGCGCACGTGGCCCATCGGGCTGATCGCCCGCTCGCCCATCGCGCAGTCGAAGACCTCGTAGTGCTCGGGGCGCAGGCCCGGGGCGTCCACGACGTGGCCGTTGTCGGCGATGTACTCGACGATCGCCTCGGCCTGCTCCTGCTGGTAGCCGAGCTTCTTCAGCGCGCGAGGCACCGTCAGGTTGACGATCTGCATCGAGCCGCCGCCGACGAGCTTCTTGAACTTCACGAGCGCCAGGTCGGGCTCGATGCCGGTCGTGTCGCAGTCCATCATCAGGCCGATGGTGCCGGTGGGGGCCAGCAGTGACGCCTGGCCGTTGCGGTAGCCGTTGCGCTCGCCGAGCTTGATGCACTCCTGCCACTGGCGGGTCGCCTCGGTGTGCACGGACTTGTCCATCGCGTCGAGGGTGCGGACCTCGTCGTTGGCCGCGGCGTGCTTGCGCATGACGCGCTTGTGGCTCTCGGCGTTGCGGGCGTAACCGTCGTACGGGCCGACGACCGCGGCCAGCTCGGCGGAGCGGCGGTAGGCGACACCGGTCATCAGCGAGGTGATCGAGGCGGCGAGCGAGCGGCCGCCCTCGGAGTCGTACGCGTGGCCGGTCGCCATCAGGAGCGCGCCGAGGTTGGCGTAGCCGATGCCGAGCTGGCGGTACGCCCGCGTGGTCTCGCCGATCTTGTCGGTCGGGAAGTCGGCGAACGTGATCGAGATGTCCATCGCGGTGATGATCAGCTCGGTGAGCTTCACGAACCGCTCGACGTCGAACGTGGTCTCGTCGCGCAGGAACTTCAGCAGGTTGATGCTGGCCAGGTTGCACGAGGAGTTGTCGAGGCTCATGTACTCCGAGCACGGGTTGCTGGCGGTGATGCGCCCCGACTCGGGGTTGGTGTGCCAGTCGTTGATCGTGTCGTCGTACTGCATGCCCGGGTCGGCGCACTCCCAGGCCGCCTTGGAGATCTTGCGGAAGAGCTCCTTGGCGTCGACCTTCTCGATGGCCTCGCCGGTGTGGCGGGCGCGCAGGGCGAAGTCGGTGCCGCCCTCGACGGCGCGCATGAACTCGTCGGAGACGCGGACCGAGTTGTTGGCGTTCTGGTACTGGACGCTGACGATGTCCTTGCCGCCGAGGTCCATGTCGAAGCCGGCGTCGCGCAGCGCGCGGATCTTGTTCTCTTCGCGCGCCTTGGTCTCGACGAACTCCTCGACGTCCGGGTGGTCGACGTCGAGGACGACCATCTTGGCCGCGCGGCGGGTGGCGCCGCCGGACTTGATGGTCCCGGCGGAGGCGTCGGCGCCGCGCATGAAGGAGACCGGGCCGCTGGCGGTGCCGCCGGAGGAGAGCAGCTCCTTGCTGGACCGGATGCGGGAGAGGTTCACCCCGGAGCCGGAACCGCCCTTGAAGATCACACCCTCTTCCTTGTACCAGTCGAGGATGGACTCCATCGTGTCGTCGACCGACAGGATGAAGCACGCGGAGACCTGCTGCGGCGAGGAGGTGCCGACGTTGAACCACACGGGGGAGTTGAAGCTGAAGAGCTGGTGGACCAGCGCGTACTTCAGCTCGTGCTCGAAGATCTCGGCGTCGTCGTCGCTGGCGAAGTAGCCGTTCTCCCGGCCCGCGCCGGCGTAGACGCCGACGACGCGGTCGACGAGCTGCTTCAGGCTCCACTCACGCTGGGTGGTGCCGACGGCGCCCCGGAAGTACTTCGACGTGACGATATTGGTCGCGTTGACCGACCATGATTCGGGGAATTCCACCCCACGCTGCTCGAAATTGACGGAGCCGTCCCGCCAATTGGTCATGACGACGTCGCGGCGCTCCCACGTCACCTCGTCGTACGGGTGAACGCCGGGCCGCGTGAAGATGCGCTCCATCTTCAGGCCCTTGCGGCCGCCCTTGCCCCGGCGCGCCGCCGCGCCACTCACCGTTTCAGTCATGACCTCCCCCTTCTCGGGCACAACAGGCCCACCTCCAGGATTACTCGTACCAACGCGCCGGGAACCGCTCAGGAGGGTTTCTCGGCCGCGCGTAGCGATTCGATTTCCTTCTCGAAGTCGTCGAGCGACTCGAACCCCCGGTAGACGGAGGCGAATCGCAGGTAGGCGACTTCGTCGAGCTCGCGCAGGGGGCCCAGGATGGCGAGCCCCACCTCGTGCGAGGGCATCTCGGCGTTTCCGGTGGCCCGGATCGCCTCTTCCACTCGCTGCCCGAGCTTTGCTAGAGCGTCCTCATTGACGGGACGGCCCTGACAAGCCCGGCGAACCCCGGCAATGATCTTTTCTCTGGAGAACGGCTCGGTGACGCCACTGCGTTTGGCGACCATCAACAAGACCGTTTCCTGTGTGGTGAAGCGGCGCCCGCATTCGGGGCACGACCGGCGCCGCCGGATCGCGGCTCCGTCGTCGGTCGAACGACTGTCGATGACCCTGCTGTCAGGATTGCGGCAGAACGGGCAGTACATGCTCCCGAACCCCTTCCCCACAACAAGGTGTTACGCGCCGAATTCGCACTCTTCACCCTATGACCACAACTTGTAGTGAACCAACATCCGTGTAACTACTAGATGTTGTGGTCCTACCGTAGGCCTCCGGACACCCGGTCGCAACCTCGTCGGCCCCATCGACATGAAGACCCTGCTCACGTCACACAGGTCGGCGTGTCGCCCCCCGCCCCAACACGGACGCATCTCACCGAGAGGGCAGAAACACCCTCTGACCTGGATTGACGATGGCACCGGACAGTGCGTTGAGGTCGATCATCCGCTGGACCGTCACCCGCGGGTCGACGCCCGGACGGGTACGCGCGGCGATGCCCCAGAGGGTGTCGTGCGACCCGACCACGACCGACTCCAGGACCGGGGCCGAAGGCCGCCCACCACTAGATGTGGCACGCGCGCCGTGACGAGCCCCAACCCACAGCACCGTGAGGATCGCCGACATCATGGCGCATACGAGCACCACGCGCCCGCGGCGGGTCAACCGGACCCCACCCGCCATAGGGCGCCGAACCTTGCCGCATCCACTCAACTTGGGCTCCCCTCACGAGTCGAACGGAAGTTCGATCGAACATTCGTACGACTTCTATCGCAGGGAATGAAAAAATTCCAGCACATCTTCGAACAGGTGTTTGATCATTTACCTGCGAGGCGATAACGTCCCATCTACGGGAGCGAAAAGCCGGCGACAGCGCGTCACCGGCGCACAGTCATCCAGCGGAGACAACATGAGCAAGGTCCGGGAAATGCCTGACGGCCCGCGCGACGAGAGCGGGCTGACGGCACGCCAGCGCAAGGTGCTGGAGGTGATCCGTGACTCCGTTCAGCGGCGTGGATACCCGCCGTCGATGCGTGAGATCGGCGAGGCGGTCGGGCTGACCAGCACCTCGAGCGTGTCTCACCAGCTCCGCGCCCTGCAGCGTAAGGGTTTCCTCCTGCGCGACCCCAACCGCCCGCGCGCCGTCGTGGTCCGGATGCCCGGGTCCCAGCTCGACGAGCCCGAGTCGTACGAGACCGCGGGCCAGGAGGGCTCCACGCGTCCCGCCCCGGCGTACGTGCCCCTCGTCGGCCGTATCGCCGCCGGTGGCCCGATCCTCGCCGAGGAGGCCGTGGAGGACGTCTTCGCGCTGCCCAAGCAGCTCGTCGGCGAAGGCACCCACTTCCTGCTCAACGTCACCGGTGACTCGATGATCGAGGCCGCCATCGCCGACGGCGACTGGGTCGTCGTCCGCCAGCAGCCCGTCGCCGAGAACGGCGACGTCGTCGCCGCGATGATCGACGGCGAGGCCACGGTGAAGACGTTCAAGCGCCGCGACGACAAGGTGTGGCTGATGCCGCACAACCCCGCGTACGAGCCGATCCCCGGCGACGACGCGACGATCCTGGGCCGCGTCGTCGCCGTCCTGCGCAAGATGTGACGTACGGGGCCCGGCCGAGACCGGGCCCCGCCCTTACGCCGGCACGATGTTGACGATCTTGGGCGCGCGGACGATGACCTTCCGGATGCCGCGCCCGTCCATCGCCGCCTGAATCTTCTCCGACGCCAGCGCCAGCCGCTCCAGCTCGTCCTGGGCGATGTCCGGCGAGACCTCCAGGCGGTCGCGGACCTTGCCCGCGACCTGGATCACGCACGTCACGGAGTCCTGCACCAGCAGCGCCGGGTCGGCCTCGGGCCAGCCCGCCGTCGCCACCGGCGCCGTACGCCCCAGCCGCTCCCACATCTCGTCGGCGGTGTACGGCGCGACCAGCGACAGCATGATCGCCAGCGTCTCCGCGGCCTCGCGTACGGCCGGGTCGCCCGCACCCGCGCCGCTGTCGATGGTCTTGCGGGTGGCGGAGGTCAGCTCCATCATCCGCGCGATCATGACGTTGTAGCGGTGCGACTCGACCAGCCGGGTGACCTCGTCGATCGTCCGGTGGGTGGCCTTGCGCAGCTCGGTGTCGCCGGCCGCCGGATCGGCGCCGGGTGCCGAGGTGGTCTCGGCGGCCAGGCGGTGGATGCGCGCCAGGAACTTCACCGAGCCCGACGGCGACACGTCGGCCCAGTCGATGTCGTCCTCCGGCGGCCCGGCGAACATCATCGTCAGGCGCACGGCGTCGACGCCGTACTCGGCGATCTGCTCGCCCAGGTCGACCAGGTTGCCCAGGGACTTCGACATGGCCGAGCCGTTCAGGATCACCTGGCCCTGGTTGACCAGCCGCGTGAACGGCTCGACGCAGTCCAGCATGCCCATGTCGTACAGGACCTTGGTGAAGAACCGCGCGTACAGCAGGTGCAGGATGGCGTGCTCGACACCGCCGGTGTACTGGTCGACCGGCATCCACTGGCGTACCTGCTCGACGTCGAACGGCCCGTCGGTGTAGCCCGGCGAGCAGTAACGCAGGAAGTACCAGGACGAGTCGACGAAGGTGTCCATCGTGTCGGTGTCGCGCTTGGCGGCGCCGCCGCACTTGGGACAGGCGACGTTCACCCAGTCGGAGACCGAGGCCAGCGGTGACACGCCGCGCGGTGCCAGGTCGGCGCCGCGCAGGTCGTCCGGCAGGCGTACCGGCAGCTGGTCGTCGGGGACCGGGACCTCGCCGCACGCCTCGCAGTGGATGATCGGGATCGGCGTGCCCCAGAACCGCTGCCGGGAGATCAGCCAGTCGCGCAGGCGGTAGTTGACCGACGCCTTGCCCAGGCCCTTCTCCTCCAGCATCTCGGTGATCGCCGGGATGGCCGCGGCCTTGGTCATGCCGTCCAGCGGGCCGGAGTTGACCAGCTCGCCCTCGCCGGCGGTGGCCACGCCCGACGCGGCGGGGTCGGCCTCGCCGGTCTGGACGACCACGCGTACGGGCAGCTCGAACCGGCGCGCGAAGTCGAGGTCGCGCTGGTCGTGCGCCGGCACCGCCATGATCGCGCCGTGGCCGTACTCCGCCAGGACGTAGTCGGAGGCCCACACGGGCATCCGCTCGCCGTTGACCGGGTTGATCGCGTAGCGGCCCAGGAAGACGCCGGTCTTGTCGCGGTCGGCGGACAGGCGCTCGATCTCGGTGGAGCGCTGCACGGTCTCGCGGTACGCCTCGAACTCGGCGCGCTGCTCGGGCGCGCAGATCTCCTCGGCCAGCGCGGCGTCGGCGGCGACCACGAAGAACGTCGCGCCGTACAGCGTGTCGGGCCGGGTCGTGTAGACGCTGATCGGGTCGGTACGGCCCTCGATCTCGAACGAGACGTCGGCGCCCTCGGAGCGGCCGATCCAGTTGCGCTGCATCAGCAGCACGCGCTCGGGCCAGTCCAGGGCGTCCATGTCGGCCAGCAGCCGGTCGGCGTACTCAGTGATCTTGAAGTACCACTGGGTCAGGACGCGCTTTTGCACCGGCGACCCGCAGCGCTCGCAGTGACCCGCGACGACCTGCTCGTTGGCCAGCACCGTCTGGTCGTTCGGGCACCAGTTGACCTGGCCGCCCTTGCGGTAGGCCAGGCCGCGCTCGTAAAAGCGCAGGAACAGCCACTGGTTCCAGCGGTAGTAGTCCGGGTCGGAGGTGTGCAGGCGCCGTGACCAGTCGAAGGAGATCGCGTAGTTGGCGAAGGACCCGGCCTGGGTCTCGATGTTGGCGTAGGTCCACTCGGCCGGGTGGGAGTTGCGCTTGATCGCGGCGTTCTCCGCGGGCAGGCCGAAGGAGTCCCAGCCGATCGGGTGCAGGACGTTGAACCCGCGCTGTCTCCAGTAACGGGCGCTGACATCACCGATCGCGTACGCCTCGGCGTGACCCATGTGGAGGTCGCCGGAGGGGTAGGGGAACATGTCCAGCGCGTACTTGCGCGGCCGTTCGTCGGCGGGGTCCTCACCGGCCGCGAAGGGGTTGAGGTCGTCCCACCGGCCCAGCCACTTGTCCTGGATTGCCCTCGGGTCGTAGTTCTCGTCGGCGCCAGTCATCGATTCCTCGTCTGATTCGCACGGCTTCGGCTCCACGAAACTGTGCCCCTTACATGAGAATGCCCCTCGCACAGGAGGGGCTGCCGCGCTGACCAGATCTATGTCAACGCGGCCGGCTAAGGAGCAGCCGTGAACGCATATCCCAAGACTAGCGCAGACGCAAGGATCGGCCATGGTCTCCGCCGATCCCGGCCGTACCTGACTCCTGACTTTTAGGAAGGTTTCCTGTAAATTCAGGTCATGCCAGGAAAGCTCAGCCTCGCCGTCGCCGCCGCCCTGGCCGCGACACTCCCGCTCGTGGCCGCGGGCCCGGCCCTGGCCCACGGCTACACGCAGAATCCGCCCAGCCGCAGCTACCGGTGCGCCCAAGGACAGGTCACCGACTGCGGAGCCATCCAGTACGAGCCGCAGAGCGTCGAGGGGCCCAAGGGCTTCCCCGGCACCGGCCCCGCCGACGGTCAGATCTGCAGCGCGAACCACACCGAGTTCGCCCAGCTGGACGACCCGCGCGGCGGCACGTGGCCGGCGCAGGCGATGTCCAGCGGCCAGGGGTTCGACTTCACGTGGACCTTCACCGCGATCCACGCGACGACGTCCTTCCGCTACTTCGTCACCAACTCCAGCTATGACCCGACGAAGCCGCTGACCAGGTCCGAGCTGGATCCCCAGCCGTTCCTGGAGGTCGACCTCGGCGGGCAGCGCCCCTCGAACCCGACCGTCCACCACGGCACCCTGCCCGTACGCAGCGGGCGGCAGCTCATCCTGTCGGTCTGGGACATCGCCGACACCGGGAACGCCTTCTACTCATGCGCGGACGTCGACTTCGGCTGACCGATCACACCTGCGATATCAATGGGGTAATTCGCCCCGTCATCGCAGGAGTAGCCGATGCTCAATCTGTCCGTCGTCCTCGACGACGCCGCACGTGAGGTCCCCGACCGCGAAGCCGTCGTGTTCGGGGACCTGCGGCTGTCGTACGCGTTCATCAACGCGATCGCGAACCAGGTGGCGAACCTCCTGCGCTCGCGCGGCGTACGGCCCGGGGACAAGGTCGCGCTCGCCTGCCCGAACCTGCCCTACTTCCCGATGGTCTACTTCGGGATCCTGAAGGCCGGTGCCGTCGTCGTCCCGCTGAACGTCCTGCTCAAGCGGCGCGAGATCGCCTACCACCTCGCGGACTCCCATGCGAAGGCACTGTTCTGCTTCGAGGGCTCCCCCGAGCTGCCGCTCGGCGAGGCGGGCTTCGGCGGGTTCCAGGACACCGAGGGCTGCGACGACTTCTTCCTGCTGCCGGCGACGCCGATGGCGACCGAGGTGGAGTTCGGCGAGTCGTTCTGGGCCGCGATCGGCGGGCAGGACTCCGCGTTCGAGACGGCGCGCACCGAGGCGACCGACACGGCGGTGATCCTTTACACGAGCGGCACGACGGGGCAGCCCAAGGGCGCGGAGCTGACCCACCAGAACATGCTGATGAACGCCATGGTCTCCGACGGGATGTTCGAGGGGGCCGACCGCGACGTCTTCCTCGCGGCGCTTCCCCTCTTCCACGCGTTCGGGCAGAGCGTGGTCATGAACACGGGTTTCCTGCGCCACGCGACGCTGGTCCTGGTGCCGCGCTTCGAGGCGGGCGCGGTGCTCGACCTGATGCTGAAGGAGAAGGTCACGCTGTTCGCGGGCGTGCCCACGATGTACTGGGGCCTGCTGACCCACGACGGCGGCCACGACCTGGCCGAGGTGACCGCGTCCCTGACGACCGCCTCGTCCGGTGGTTCCGCGCTGCCGCTGGAGGTGCTCAACCGGTTCGCCGAGCGGTCCGGCGTGGACATCCTGGAGGGGTACGGCCTGTCGGAGACCTCCCCGGTGGCGTCGTTCAACCGGCCGGACCGGCCGACGAAGCCGGGCTCCATCGGCCTGCCGATCTGGGGCGTCGAGCTGAAGCTCGTCGACGAGCAGTGGAAGGACGCCGGCGACGGTCCGGGCGAGATCGCGGTGCGCGGCCACTGCGTCATGAAGGGCTACTTCGAGCGGCCCGAGGCGACCGCGGAGGTCATGCGGGACGGCTGGTTCCGCACCGGCGACATCGCGCGCCGCGACGAGGACGGCTACTACTTCATCATCGACCGCTCCAAGGACATGATCATCCGCGGCGGTTTCAACGTCTACCCGCGCGAGGTCGAGGAGGTGCTGATGACGCACCCGGACGTCTCGCTGGCCGCCGTCGTCGGCGTCGCGCACGAGAGCCACGGCGAGGAGATCAAGGCGTACGTCATCCCCGTCAGCGGCTCGGAGATCACCCCGGACTCGCTGGTCGCGTGGGCGAAGGAGAACCTCGCGAGCTACAAGTACCCGCGCGTCGTGGAGCTTCGCGAGGAGCTGCCGATGACCGCGACGGGGAAGATCCTCAAGCGCGAGCTCCGCTAGGCTGCGACCCGTGAAGTCGTTGATCGCCGCCGTCGCCGTGCTGGTCGTGGCGGCCACGGCGGCGATCGTCTTCGTGCTCGGCCACCACGCGGGCGCCGGCCCGGACCCGTACGCGGGCGCCTACCCGGCGGTCACCCCGACGCCGACGGCGGCCCCCGCCCTGACGTGGCATCCGACGGGCCGCCCGGCGGGCCCGCTCCCGGTCTTCCACGGCACGGGGTCACGGCCGGCCGGCCGGATCACCGACCGTACGGCCGGGGTGTCGTACGTGCGGTTCGCCCCGCCGTGGCACCGCCCGAAGGTGAGCAACCGCGACACCACGGGCGCGGAGCTGATGGACGGCAACCGCACCGGCAAACTCGGGACGTACTGGTACGCCGCCGTCTACTCCGGTCTGCTCCCGGCGAAGTTCGCGAACGCCGCGCCCGGCGCGTACGCCCTGCGCGCCGCCGCCGAACTGTACGGCCGCGACTGGGCGCACGGGCTGTACGACGACAGCGACCGCCGCACCGAGATCGCCGGCCGTTCGATGGCGATCGACGGCCACCGCGCCTGGCTGAGCGCCTTCCGCATGACCCACCTGGACGGCACGCCGCGCGTGGAGAAGGCCCAGACCGAGGTCGTGATCGCCGTCGCCACGGGCCGCCGCCTCCCCGCCCTGGTCACGGTCACCGTGCCGAGCAACAAGCCGGGCCTGCTGCCCGACATCAACGCCGTGGTCCGCTCCCTGCACGTCGTCCGCTAGCCGTCACCCGCACCGTACGGGGCTGTTCGACGTCCCCATGTGTACCTTGGTACATTGTTACCATGACACCAATTGAGCGCACCCAGACCGGGCTGCGTGTGGAGCGGAACCTGCTGAAGGTGCTCAAGGGCACCGCCGAGTACCTCGACATGTCGCTCGGCGACCTCGTCGAGGGCGTCTTCCTGCACGCCTTCGAAGGCAAGGCCCCCTTCTCCCCCGAGACCCTCACGAAGATCGAGCAGCTCAGGGACGTGTACGGCCTCACGCTCACCGCGGCCGACGCGCACAGGCTGGAGGAGAAGTGAGGCGGCGGATGACGGCGCGCCTCCGCGTGGCGCTGCCTCCGGGCGAGGCGTTCCGGCTGTTCACGCCCGAGGGTGAGCGGGTCTGGGCGGAGGGCTGGGATCCGCGGTACCCGTCCCCGACCGGCGACGACTCGGCGCCGGGCACCGTGTTCCAGACGCACGGGCACGCGGGCGAGACCGTCTGGACGGTCGTCGGGCGCGAGCCGGGGCGCCACGTCTCGTACGCCCGTGTCGCGCACGGCGTCAACGCGGGCACCATCTCGGTCACGCTCGACGACGCCGGCGAGGCGGGGTCGGACGTGACGGTGACGTACGAGCTGACCGCCCTGGACCGCGCGGCCGAGGACGATCTGCGCACGTTCGCGGACGGTTACCCCGACTACATCAGGTCCTGGGAGGAGGCGATCGCGGCGGCCGTCACACCTCGTACGGAAGGTGCTTGATGCCGTTGATGAAGCTGGACAGCAGGCGGTCCGGCGGCCCGGACGCGTGGATGCCCGGTGCGCGGCGGAACAGCTCGCGGTACATCACCGCGATCTCGCGCCGCGCCAGGTGCGCCCCGAGGCAGAAGTGCGGCCCCGGGCCACCGAAGCCGACGTGGTGGTTCGGGGTGCGGGCGATGTCGAAGGCGTCCGGGTTCTCGAAGACGGTCTCGTCGCGGTTGGCCGACCAGTAGAACAGGAGCATCTTGTCGCCGGCCTTGAACTCACGGCCGTTCAGCTCCGTGTCGCGCGTCGCCGTACGCCGCATCCAGACCACCGGCGAGACGTACCGCACGATCTCCTCGACCGCGCCGGGGACGTACCGCTCGAAGTCCGACAGCAGGAGCTTCTTCTGCTCCGGGTACTCGGTGAACAGGTGAAGCGCGTGCGCGATGGCGTTGCGCGTCGTCTCGTTCCCGGCGACGACGAGCAGGATGAAGAAGGACCCGAGCTCCTGGTCGGTCAGCGACTCACCGTCGATGTTGGCGTTGACCAGGGAGGAGATGAGGTCCTCCGTCGGGTGCTCCCGGCGGTGGCGGCCGAGGTCCTCGACGAGGTCCTTCAGCGTCTGGCCGGCGGTGAGCAACTGGGTGGCCTGCGCTTCGGCGTCGTCCGGGATGAACTCCGGGTCGGCGCCGCCGAGGATGAGGTTGGAGTTCTCGAAGACGGTCGCGTAGCCGCTCTCCGGGATGCCCATCATGTCGCAGATGATCTTCAGCGGGAGGCGGCCGGCCACGTCGGCGACGAAGTCACCCGAGCCCTTGGCCAGCACCTCCTCCACGACCTGCCCGGCGACCGTCTGCACCTGGTCCTCGAAACGCTGGACCATCCGTGGCGAGAAGGCACGCGAGACGATCCGCCGGATCTTGGCGTGCCGCGGGTCGTCCATGTTGATCATGGAGCCGAAGTACTCGTTCATGTCGGCGGGCATGTCGGTGATGCTGATGGCACTCTCGCCGGAGCAGAAGTCGGCCGGCCGCCGCGACGCCTCGGTGACGTCGGCGTGGGTGACCAGCGCGTAGTAACCGGGGCCCTGCGGGAGGAGGGAGAACTGCGGCTCGGCGTAGAACGCCGGGCGTTCCAGGCGCCGAAGCACGCCGAAGGCCTGGTGGCGCTGGTCCAGCGGGCGCGCCCAGAAGTCCCAGGAGCTGAGGTCGATGTCGTCCGGTCCGATGAGCGTCGCGGTGCTCACGTCGTCACCCACTCTGACTAGAATCTCGTTCGGTGCCATCCTGTCAAAGGGAACGCCCTGGTAACAAGAGGGGTCAGCCCTCGGCCAGCCACCCGAGGATGAGCCGGTTGACCTCTTCGGGTTCCTCCAGGTGCGGGAAGTGCCCGGCGCCGGAGACGACCTCGGTACGCGACCCGGGCGGCAGGTGCTTCGCCGCGTCGTCGGCCATGCGAACGTCGAGACAGCCGTCCGCGCCGCCGTGCAGGTACAGGAACGGCCGATCGCCGACACGCCCCGCCGCGTCTTGTTCCTCCTGGTACGCGGCGACGTGGCGGGACTGGTCGAGCATCGCCCGGTAGTAACCGATCGCGGCCTGAAGATTCTCCGGCTCCCGAAGCGCGGCCTTCACGAGCGGCAGGTCCGCAGACGCGTCGTACCCGGGCGACCAGTCGGCCCAAAGCCCGTCGAGGAAAGCCATGCCGGCACCGGACACGGCCGCCTCGGCCAGCCCGGTCTGGAACAGGAAGATGTAGAACGACCGCTTGAGCTGCGCATACTCGAAGAACGAGGTGAGCAGCGCACCGAACGGCGGAACGGCGATCGCGACCGCGCGCCGCCAGCGCCCAGGCGCGTGGTTCACCGCACCGTACGTCGCGGACGCACCCCAGTCATGCCCGATCAGCACCGCCGTCGCCGGAGCCGCCGAAGGCCTCGTGCAGAGCGTTCGCGTCGGCCGCGAGCGCACCGGTCTGGAACGCGCCGTCGGCGGGAACCTCGGTCGGCGCGTAGCCGCGCATGAACGGCGCGACCGCGTGGTACCCGGCGTCGGCGAGCGCCGGCAGCAGATGCCGCCAGGTGTGCGCGGTGTCAGGAAACCCGTGCAGGCAGAGAGCCAACGGCCCGCTCCCCGCCTCGACGTACCCGAACCGCAAACCGTTCGCCTCGACCGTCTTGATCTCCGTCATGCCCGCGACGCTAGATCCACGCACCTGCCATGTCCACGGACTCACCGGTGGACGCGACGCCACGCGAACAGCCCTGCGGCCGGAGCCATGCCCCTATGCGGGCGTACGGGCGCCGCGTCGTTCGGCCGACGCGGCGCCCGGATCCCAATCGCTACGGACCGGGGCCCGTTACGCGCTCTTGCGCGGCGGGTCGAACACGGGACGGATCGGCATGCCTGAGCGGCCGTCGTCGTGCACCTTGACGCCGAGTACCTGGTGGAGCTGGATCCAGTTCAGGTCGAAGCCGAGCCGGGAACCGGCCATGTACAGACGCCAGACCCGCGCCGTACCCTCGCCGACCTCTTCGACGGCTTCGTCCCAGTGGGCGTCGAGGTTGTCGCACCAGCCGGTGAGGGTCTTCGCGTAGTGCTCGCGGAGGTTCTCCTCGTGGCGTACCTCAAAGCCCGCGTCGTGCATCCGCGAGATGAGGTGGCCCGGCCCCTCAAGTTCACCGTCGGGGAAGACGTAGCGGTTGATGAAGCCGTCCTTCTTCATCGCCGCCTGCGTGTCGTCCGGCCGGGTGATGCAGTGGTTGAGCAGCCGCCCGCCCGGGCGGAGCTTGCCGTACAGGAACGAGAAGTACGACGGGAGGTTCCCCTTGCCGATGTGCTCGGTCAGGCCGATCGAGCTGACGGCGTCGAAGTCGTCCTCGGTGACGTCGCGGTAGTCGAGGTGGCGTACCTCGGCCAGCTCTGACAGCCCGGCCTCGGCGATCGCCTTCTGCGCCCATTCGGCCTGCTGCTTGGAGAGCGTGACGCCGAGCCCGCGTACGCCGTACTCACGCGCGGCGTGCATGACCATGCCGCCCCAGCCGCAGCCGACGTCGAGCAGCCGCATGCCCTCGCGGAGCCCGAGCTTGCGCGCGACCAGGTCGAACTTGTTGTACTGCGCCTCTTCGAGGGTCGCCTCGTCGAACGGGTAGCACGCGCAGGTGTAGGCCATCGACGGGCCGAGGACCCACTCGTAGAAGGTGTTCGAGACGTCGTAGTGATGTGAGATCACGCGGGCGTCGCGCTTCTTGGAGTGGCGCAGGCCGGACAGGAGCCCGAGCCGGTTGATCGGCACTTCCTGCGGCGGCGGCTCCATCCGGTGCAGCGCGGCGGCGCGCAGCAGCGGGTCACGTGCGATGTTGCGCAGCAGCAAACCCTTGTCGTTCCACGACATGTCGCCCAACGCCGACTGCATGCGGTGCAGCGCGGTGTACATGTCGCCATTGATGTCGAGATATCCGGATACGTACGCTCGCGCGAGCCCGATCGGCCCCGGCGCCTGGGCCAGGTACGAGATCGCGTAGGGCGACTTCACGTCCACGGTCACATCCGCGTTCGCCGGCCCTGCCCTGCTGTCGTCGTAGGCCAGGAAACGAACGTTCGCGTCGCGGCCAACCACGCGCTCGAATACTTCCGCAAGCTTCATGATCACCTGCCTCGTACCGTCTTGTCGTAAAGATCCAGCAACCGTGCGCCCGGATCGTATTCCTGCTTCAGGCGGCGATACGTCTCACCGTCGTAGTGTCGCCAGAAGTCCTCGCGCGTGTAGAACGCGGTCGAGTACAACGACTTGTGCCCATCGAGCTTGGCGACCTCACGCTCGATCAGCCGGTTGTGGTGTTCGGGCAGACGGCCCGGAGGGATCGGAACGGTCCCCCAGAACCCCACGTTGACATAGGTGCGTCCTGGTTCCAATGGGTACAGCGGCCACTTCTCCTGTGCCCGCAGCGGGCACAGCCACACCGGGCTCATGCCGACCTCACGCTCGAAGAACTCCAGGAACTCCGGCAGCCGCTCGACCGGGATCTCGACATCCTGGATGACGTCCTCGCGCGGCGGGCGCCCGCGCCAGCGCTCCAGCCGGGCCGAGAAACCCGCCTTCTTGTCGAGCGCGACGAGGTGACGGTAGACGTCGGAACGCTTCTTCGCGGCGGGCCACACGCGGCGTACCAGCGGGTTCTGCACCCCGAACGCGCGCGAGCACCAGAACCAGTCGGTGTCCCAGCGCCACAGGTAGGCGTGCGTGGTGAGGACGTCGGTCGGCGGGCCGTCCGGCGTGAACCACCGCGGCGTCACGGACCGCTCCTGCAGCGAACGGTAGTAGATGCGCTGGCCGGTGTAGTCGGACACATGCGACGCGGTGTCGGCGAACGTGCCGAGCGTCAGATACACCTCATTCGGCCCGAAGACGGTGCCGTCGATGAAGTCGGCGTCCTCCCCGAGCTTCTCGATCGCCTCGGCGCACTCCGCGGCGGAGCCGAAACGTACGTGCCGCAACTCGACGAACGGCTTCACCGGCTGCAACGCGATCTTGAGCCTGAGCGCGTAGCCGAGCGTGCCGTACGAGTTGGGGAAGCCGTAGAAGAGTCCCCGGTGCTCGTTGTCCTTCGTCGCGAGCACCACCTCACCCGAACCGGTGAGAATCTCCATCTCCAGCACGGACTCGTGCGGAAGACCATGATGGAAACTCGACGACTCGATACCGAGCCCCGTGACCGCGCCGCCCAGCGTGATCGTCTTGAGCTGCGGGACCACCATCGGCATCAGGCCGTGCGCCAGCGTCGCGTCGACCAGGTCCTCGTACGTCGTCATACCCTGGACGTCGGCGGTGCGCTTGGCCGCGTCGACGCTCAGCACCTTGTCGAAGCCGGTGACGTCGAGCCCGGGAACGTTCGTCTCCTCACGGAAACGGAAGAGGTTCGAGGTACGCTTCGCGAGCCGGACCGGCGCTCCCTCGGGGATGGCCTTGTAGGACTCCAGAAGTTTTTCGGTTGCAGTGCTGTGCCCTGTCACCGCACGATCGTCTCATCCCTGTCACCAGGGCAGGAGACCGGCCGCGTGTAGGGTCGAGATTCTGGGGGTGTGTTCCGAATGGCCCAGTTGTACGACGCCATCACCGACCGGTTGCGCGAGTTCATCGAAGCGCAACCCATGTTCTTCGTCGCGACGGCGCCCTCCTCGGACGGACACGTCAACGTGTCACCGAAGGGCTACCGCGACACGTTCGCCGTCGTGGATCCCACGACGGTCGCCTACCTCGACCTGTACGGCAGCGGCGCGGAGACCATCGCACACCTGCGCGACAACGGCCGCATCACCGTGATGTTCTGCTCGTTCGACCGCCAGCCGAAAATCCTGCGCCTGTACGGCACAGGCCGCGTCGTACGCCCAGACTCGCCGTCATGGCCGTCCTTGTTCGCCCACTTCGGCTCGGCCCACGCCGGCACGAGAGCGATCATCGTGGTCGACGTGACACGCGTGGGAGATTCGTGCGGCTACTCGATCCCGTTCATGTCACCGGCCGGCGAACGAAGCCTGCTCGACGACCAGCACGGCCGCCGCACACCGGAGGAATGGATCCCCCGCGTGAGCCGCAACACGGAAAGCATCGACGGCCTACCCGCCCTGGCCGCCGACCACCCACCGCCGCCGCCCCGCGAGCGGACAGGCGGAGGGTAAAGCCTCACACCACCGACCACGCCCCGCCGCGCTTATTGATGAGGCCGAGAGCGACCCGCACTCTGCATCGACCACCATCTACCGCACTAGCCGACAGAGCGACCCGCCATTGGCCGCCTCCGCCCGTTGCGTCAGCGGACGAGGCGGAGGGTGAAGGGGTAGCGGAACGGTGTGCCGGTCAGCGCGAGGAGTGCGGCGACGGCGGCGACGATCCAAGCGACGGTGTACGCGAGGCCGCCGATGCCCAGCGTCACGATCGTGACGATGAGCAGCGTGAGCTGAAAGTTCAGCGCCGTCACGATGTGCTGACGCACGTACGGCGACCGCCTGGCGCTGGTGCACAACATCACGAGCGGACCGACGAACAGCGTCACGATGCCGAGCACATGCGCGAGCGAGGCGAGGACACGCTGGTTGGCGGTGGGATCGTCGGTGTTCTGCGTTCGCGGTGTCTTCGGCGAGTGCGCGTGCGGGATCGGCGCGAGGTCGGCCGTTACGGCGGCGAGGTCGGCGCGGGTGAGCGCGGTCATCGCGAGATGGAGCCGCAGATCGAGTTCAGCCTTGTCGAGCCGGCCCTCGGCGTACGCCTGCTGAAGCCGCTCGACGGCCGGCTCACGTTCGGCGTGGGAAACACGTAGAGCACCGGGTACTACAGGATCGTTCATGCCTTTCATGCTCGTCCCGCCACGACCCGCCCGGCCATCGGGGACAACCCTGAGCCACCCCTGGTTCTCTCTCAGGTCCACCTGGGTGCCAGGTCGAAGGCTCAGCTCCGGCAACGGTCGAAGCTCAGGTCCGCCGTGTGAGACGCGACTACTCAGCTCCACCGGGTGGAAGAAGACTCAACTCCGCCACAGCGGGAGGCAGAGGACCCAGCTCCTCCGAGAGGGAGGGCCGATGGTTCGGGTGCGCCGAGGTCGCGGGGCGAAGGCTCAGGCCCGCCAGCCTGGAAGGCCGAAGGCTCAGCTCCGCTGGGGTGGGAGTCAAAGGCTCAGCACACCGGCGTCGGCGGTCGACGTCTCAGCTCCACCGATGCCGGCGACCGAAACCTCACCACACCGAGGCGGGAGGCCGAAGCCTCTGCACGCCGTCGCGGGAGGCCGGCGTCTCGACTCCGCCGAGGCGGGAGGCCGAAGGGTGGGAGGGAGAAGGTGGGTTGAAGGTGGGAGGCCGAGGGTGGGAGGTGCTCCGCCGATGAATGAGGTGAGCTCGGTGATCCGGGCGCCGTGTGGCGTCGGCGCGGTGATCGTCCATGTGAGGTACGCGCCGGCGTCGTCTTCTCAGAGGTAGAAGGCGCGCTGCTAGGGGCGTGGCCGGAATCGGATCGGAAGCCGCCGACTCTCTTACTTGCGGCTGAAGTAGGCGGTGCCCGGTTTGAGGGGGTGGGGGGCGAACAGTTCGGGGACGGTCACGAACGTGAAGCCGCGTTTGGACAGGCCATTGAGGATCTTCGGCACGGCTTTGACCGTTGTGGGGTGAATGTCGTGCATGAGGATGATGTCGTTCCGGTGGGCCCAGGAAACGGCCCGGTGGGCCACGATCTTCGAATTCCGGTCGAGCCAGTCATTGGTGTCGACGCTCCACAGGATCTGCGCCATCCCGAACCCCCGCGCGACCTTGCCGACGCGCTTGTTCGTGGCGCCGTACGGCGGTCGCATCAGGTGCGTCGTCCCGCCGGTCGCGCGCTGGATCTCCTTGAGCGTCCGCGCGAGCTGCGACTTGATCGCCTTGTCGGAGAGGGTGTTGAGCTGGGGATGGGTCCACGTGTGATCGCCGATCGCGTCCCCTGCGGCGAGCTCGCGTCGTACGACGGCCTCGCGGCCTCGGATGTTCCCGCCGATGAGGAAGAAAGTGACCCGCGCGTGGTGCACGGCGAGCATGCTCAGCAGCTTGTCCGTGTACGGGCCGGGGCCGTCGTCAAAGGTCAGCGCGATGCATTTCTTGACACGGCAGTCGACGGTCTGGGCGGCAGGAGTTGATTTGACCGGCTTGGGCGCGGGACGCGTGGGGTGCGCCGGAGGAGCCGCCGCGAGGGGTGTCCCCTCCCGGGAGGCCGCGGCCGTTCCGAGCCCGCTGAGCCAGCCCACGAAGAGCGCGACGGCCGCTGCGGCGGTAAGCCTCCGGGGAGCGCCTGCCGGAATGACCAACCGCATTAAGAGTCCCCCATTGACGGCTTTGTTCGGACACAGTCACCTTAGTCGGCTATGTGGTTGTTGAGGGCTGGTCTGGGAACGGAGAGGTCCCGACCTGGAACCAGGGAGGTCGGACCGACGTTGAAGACGTATTCGCGGGTGTCCACGCGGAGCGTCCAGGATGATCTGGGAGGGTCTCGATGAGGTGGGGCGATCGCTTCGGGATTCGCCGCCGACGCGGTGACAAGGTGACGACGCTGGACCGCGAGGCGACTAGCGCCGACATAAAGTCGCTGAGAGAGTTCGCCCGAAGCCGAACGGGAGTCGAGTTCTACGTCGAACCGGAGACCTTCGCCACGGACACGACCGCCGTAGCCATCGCCACCGACGGAGAATGGACCCGCCGCCGAGTCGGCTCCCCGCGCGTCATCCACAAACTGGCCCGCGACCTGCGCCTACCGGTGTACGACGTCCAGATCACCGGCTACCCGCAACGAATGCGCGACTTCAACGAACGCCGCAAAGAGCAGAACGGCCCCGGCTCGCTGTAGGGCAGTACCAGGACCATTGCGGGCAGCCCGAACAGGACATGCGTCAGCAACCCGAACGCGACACATGCCGGCAGCCTGAACAGCACGCCGTGACGGCAACTCGAAACAGATCACGTGACGCAGCCCAAACGCATCCCGTCCCGTAGCCCAGCACGACCACGTGACCACCTGACCACGGCACGCAACGCACGGCACGCGACACTCGCCGCTCGGCACATCGCACGCGAAACGCGGCACCCGCCGCTCGCTACACGGCACCCGCCGCTCGGCAAATGGCGCGCGGCACGCAGCACTCGGCACCGGACACGCGGCACTCGGCGCGTAGCACTTGGCGTTAGCGCGCGACACTCAGCGCCCCGTGCTAGACGATCAGCACAGCACACAGCACACAGCCTGGGCATCCGCGGCACGCGGCACGCGGCACGCGGCACGCGGCACGCGGCACGCGGCACGCGGCACGACGATAGGCCGAACGCAACGTGTACAGCAGTGCAGACGTGCAACGCGGGAGCGTCCCGAACGCGACATGTGACAACAGTGCAAACGCGTGCCACGAGAGAGCGGCTCGCACCGACTCCTGACGTCAGCCTCACGACATGGACAGCAATGCCTCCGCGACAGGCGCTCCGAGTCGACTCGCGACGTCAGCCAACCCGCTTCGTCTTCCCTGGCGGCTTTCAGCTGGTGACTGCGTCCAGGACTCCCTGGCGGCCGTCAGCTGGTGACTGCGTCCAGAACTCTCCGGCGACAGTCAGCTGGTGACTGCGTTTCGGACTCCCAGGTCGCTCACCTCCTCTCCTTGTGCGTCCGACGGTTCAGGTGGCTTCGTCCAGCTGGTCGGGGGTGAGGTTTTCTGGGATGGACCATGGGGGGAGGCCGCTGATGAAGAGTTCGTGGAGTAGGCGGGCCATCGTGTAGTACGGGTCGGTGGTCAGGGCTCGGTCCAGGGCGATGTTGGCCAGGGCGCCCTCTCCTGCTCGCCAGGCGGCGAAGGCGAGGAGGCAGGCTGGGGCGGCGGCGTAGGTGGGGGGTACTCGGCGGAGGAGGTTCTGCCAGAGGTTCATGTAGGCGGGGAGGGACTCCTCGTCCATTCGGACCCATGCCTCGTCGCGTACGCGCAGGCTGGTCAGGAGGACGCCCAGCCAGGCCGCCTCTTCGTCGGTCGGCGGGGGGAGGCCGGCTCGGGCTCGGTCCATCGCTCTCAGGACCAGTGGGACGCCTTCGTCGATCATGCGGCTGGGGACGGACTTGACGGCCATCCTGGCCCAGCCGGCGAGTCTCTCTTCGGCTCGTTCGGTGGCCTGGCGCATGCCGTCGGTGTGTGTGGGCTCGACCATGCGTTCCAGGTCTCGGCGGTCGGGCAGGGCTACCATTCCGCCGGCGGTCGCCTCGGCGGCGATCGGGCTGGCGGCGGCGTCGACCCATGTGCCCTCCGGTGGGCAGCAGGACGGGTCGGCGCACAGGTATGACCAGAATCGGCCCGCCTCGACGCGTAGTGCCTCGCGGAGCCGTACGCCATGGCGGGTCAGGTGGTCACGGACCCGCTCGACGGCCTGGGTCACTCGGTCGCCCGGGCCGTAGCCGGCCAGGATCACGTCGGTGGACCCGCGGCGGGCGACCAGGGCGGCGACGTGCTCGAATAACGCGTCCTTCGCGGTGAGGTCGAGACGGATCGCGTACGTGCCGGTCTCGCCGCCGCACCCCAGGACGACGACGCTCTCGGACGGGTGGAAGCCGACGAGGTACGGAATCGCGACGACGACATCGGCGGGTGAGCGCAACCTCAATGACGTTCTCATGCCCCCAACCCTCCAACCCACCCACTCCCCCCTCCACCCCCCTCCCCCCTCATGTGGATAACTCCCGCACCGACTGTGGGCATACATAGGAGGTGGAACTACGCGAAGCACTTCATCTCTGGCAGCCCGCTCCGGGATGGCTCAACACCGCGACGTACGGCCTGCCGCCGTCGACGCTCTGGAGGCGATGGAACGCGCGCTCGGCGAGTGGCGGCGAGGTACGGGCTCGTCGGGGACTGGGACAGATCCACCGACCGGTCGCGTGCGGCGTTCGCGCGGCTCGTCGGCGCGGGGCCGACGACATCGCGATCGGGGCGGCGGTCTCGCAGTTGCTGGCGCCCGTCGCCGCGGCGCTGCCGCCTGGCGCACATGTGGTCGTACCGGACATCGAGTTCACGTCGAACCTGTTCCCCTGGCTCGTACGCGACCTCAAGGTACGACCGTGCCGCCCGGGCAGCTCGCGAACGCGATCGAGCGGAACACGGCGGCGGTGGCGTTCAGCGTCGTGCAGTCGTCGACCGGTGAGATCGCGCGCCTCGACGACATCATCGAGGCGGCTCGTGCGAACGACGCGCTGGTCATCGGGGACGCCACGCAGGCGGTCGGCTGGCTGCCGGTCGACGCGACACGCTTCGACGTGCTCGCCTGCTCCGCGTACAAGTGGCTGATGGCGCCGAAGGGCACGTCGTTCGCGTACCTGAGCCCCGCCGTACGCGACCGGATCCCGCCCTGTCGCGCGGCTGGTACGCGGGAGAGGACAGTCTACTACGGGCTGCCGCTGCGGCTGCGGACATCGGCGCGGCGGTTCGACCTTTCGCCGGCTGGATGTCGTACATCGGCGCGGCGCCGACGTTGGAATTGCTGAACGACATCGGCGTCGAGGCGGTTCACCGTCACGACGTGGCGCTGGCCGACCGGTTCCGCGCGGGCATGGGCCTGCCGCCGGGCGACAGCGCGATCGTCAGCGTTGAGAGCCGGGCGCGGCGGAGAAACTGGCGGCGGCGGGCATCCGGGCCGCTGTACGCGACGGGCGGCTGCGGGCGTCGTTCCACCTGTACACGACGGAAGCCGATGTGGACATGGCGCTCGACGCCCTGACCGGATGATGTGACCTGGCGGGCTTCGCGGGGCTCGGCGGGATGGGCGGCGTGGCCGGAGGAGGGGCGCCGCTCAACCCGGGCGGAGCGGGTCAGGCGGGTCGCCGCTCGCTGGACGGCGCGGGCGCGAGGAGGGGCGCCGCTCAACCCGGGCGGAGCGGGTCAGACAGGTGGTCGCTCGCCGGGGCTTCTTCTCGCTGGGCGGTGTTCCCCGGAGTGTTCCGGGCGGTCGAACGAAACGCTTCCCCTCGTCCCGTCCGACCGTCGCGCCTCGCGTGGCTCGCGCTGCCCGGCGAGACGAAAACCCGGCTATAGCGCGACACGGCGGGCACCATGCGCGTAGGGGGAAGCGTCTCCTGTGACGCCACACGGTTCAGACGGCGGTTTCCTCGCGGAGGACGCGCCTCAGCACCTTGCCCAGCATGTTGCGTGGCAGGTCCGCGCGCAGGTCGACGTAGGCGGGCACCTTGTACGGGGCCAGGTGGAGTTCGCAGTGTTCGATGAGTTCCGCCGGCGTCGGGCGGTGGGGTTCCTTGGGGATCACGTAGGCCGCGATCGCCTCGCCGTGGGCGGAGTCGGGCATGCCGACCACCGCGGCCTCCGACACCCCCGGGTGGGAGCTCAGAACGGCCTCGATCTCCGACGGGTAGACGTTGAAGCCGTCCACGATGACCACGTCCCGCTTGCGGTCGATCAGCGTGAAGAAGCCGTCCGGGCTCATCACGGCGATGTCGCCCGTACGGAACCAGCCGTCGCTGGACAGTGTGTCCGCGGTCTCCCGGGGCTGGTTCCAGTAGCCGGCGAACACCTGGGGGCCTCGGACGATGAGTTCGCCCGGGTAGCCGACCGGGAGGACCCGCCTCGGGTCGTTCTCGTCCACGATGCGGGCCTCGGTGCCCGGCAGCGGGGTGCCCACCGAGACGTGGCGGGCGTTGCCGTCCAGGGGGTTGGCCATGATGACGGGGGACGCCTCGGTCATGCCGTAGCCCTGGACCAGATGGCCGCCGGTGCCGATTTTGAAGGCGTCCACCGTCGTACGGGCCAGTTTCATCGCGCCGGACACGCAGGTTCGGATCTGGCCAACGCCCGCCTTCTTCGACTCCGGTGCGGCGGCGAGTTGCTGGTAGATCGGAGGGACGCCGGGGAACAGGGTCGGCTTGTGTTTGCGTACGGCGTCCAGGACCAGGTCCAGGTCGTACTTGGGGATCAGCACCGTCGTGCCGCCGATCAGGATCGTGCACGTCAGGCAGAAGGTCAGGCCGAACACGTGGAACAGCGGCACCACGGCGAGGTTCACGTCCTGGCCGGGCCTGATGGCCGGATCCCACGCCGAGGTCTGGTGGGCGTTGGCGACCAGGTTGCGGTGGGTGAGCATGGCGCCCTTCGGGAGGCCGGTGGTGCCTCCCGTGTACTGCAGGACGGCCAGGTCCGTGGACGGGTCCAGGTGCACCTTCTGCTCGTGGCGGTGTTCCTTCAGGAGCTCGTCGAACCAGAGGACGTGCGCGCCCGGTGCGACCTCGGTGCTGAGCTCGGCGGTCAGCCGTTTGGCCTTGGCGAGGGGGAGCTTGAGCATCTCGCGCTTCAGGAACGGCAGGTAGTCGCGCAGCGAGGTGACGATGACGTGTTCGATGGACGTGCCGAGCATCGCCTCGTTCAGCGTCTCGTACGCCTTGTCGAACACCACCACGACCCGCGTGCCGGAGTCTTTGAGCTGATGTCGCAGCTCAGGGACGGTGTAGAGCGGGTTGGTCGGTACCACCACCGCCCCCAGCCGCAGGATCGCGTAGAACGCGATGACCTCCTGCGGGCAGTTCGGCAGGATCAGCGCGACGCGTTCGCCCTTGCGTACGCCGAGTTTCGCCAGCGCGCCGGCGAACCGGTCGACGGCGTCACGCAGGCGCGCGTACGTCATCGAGCGCCCGAAGAAGACGAGCGCCTTGCGGGACGGGAAGCGTTCCGCCGAGGCGTCGAGCAGCTGCGTCAGCGGGACGTCCGGTATCTCGATGTCGGTGGGCACGCCGTCCGCGTAGAAGCGAAGCCATGGCCGTTCGTCGTAAGTCGTGTTCATTCGTCGACCAATAACCGGGGAGACAGACGAAACATTCCGGTTACTTTCGCACTAAGCGACCACTCGTGCACAGCCCTTGGGCAGACCGTGACACCTGACAGTTCGAGAGATCAACGAGCGACGCCCTCGCCGGTCACGCGTCGAGGCGGCGCAGGGCGCCCTTCACGATCTCCGGGTCGTACGTGGTCCAGAACGGCGGCAGCGAGTTGCGGAGGAACGTGCCGTAGCGGGCGGTGGCCAGGCGCGGGTCGAGGATGGCGACGACGCCGCGGTCGGTCATGGTGCGCAGGAGGCGACCGGCGCCCTGGGCGAGGAGCAGCGCGGCGTTGGTCGCGGCGACCGCCATGAAGCCGTTGCCGCCGTGGGCCGCGACCGCGCGCTGCCGCGCCGACGACAGCGGGTCGTCCGGGCGCGGGAACGGGATGCGGTCGATGACGACGAGTTGCAGCGAGCTGCCGGGCACGTCGACGCCCTGCCACAGCGACAGCGTGCCGAACAGGCACGTCGCCTCGTCGTCGGCGAACTGCTTGACCAGCTGCGACGTGCTGTCGTCGCCCTGGCAGAGCAGCGGCTGCGCGACCCGGCCGCGAAGCTCCTCGGCGGCCTGCTTGGCCGCGCGCATCGAGGAGAAGAGCCCGAGGGTACGGCCGCCGGCCGCCGCGATCAGGTCGCTCAGCTCGGTGAGGTACGCCTCGGGCAGGCCGTCGCGGCCCGGCGACGGCAGCCCCTTCGCGATGTAGAGGATGCCGCTGCGCGCGTGGTCGAACGGCGACCCGACGTCCAGACCCGACCATACGAGCGGTTTTCCCTTGTTGTCGTTGGTCTCGGGCCCGTCCGCGGCGTCGGCGGCGTCCGTGGAGCCGGTCTCGCCCAGCGGCGGCAGCCCCCACTGCCGCGCGAGCGGCTCGAACGAGCCGCCCAGGGACAGCGTCGCCGAGGTGAGCACGGTCGTACGCTGGCGGAACAGGCGCTCGCGCAGCAGCCCGCCGACGCCGAGCGGCGCCACTCTCAGCGAGACGGGACGCCGGGAGTCGGGCGTGAACGGCTTGTCGAGCCAGACGACGTCGTGCCGCGTCGCGAGATCGGACTCGAAGGACTCCAGGAAGCGCACGATCGTGTCGTGGATCTCCTCCAGCGACGTGAGGGCGGCGCGGCCGGAGCCGAGACGCTCGGCGTCGTCCTCGGTCTTCTTCAGCGTGGCGCGCAGAGCCGTCACGCAGGTGTACGCGGCGTCGCGCACGGCCACGAGAGAGTAGCCGAGGCCCTCGGGCATGACGTCCATACGGCCGGGGCGCGTGTCGGCGAGGATCGGCTGCAGCGCCTCCGCCGCCTCCTTGAGCCGGTCGGCGAGGTCGTCCTCGATGAGACGGCCGCAGCGGCGCGCCGCGATCTCGATCGACGAGGCGGACAGCTCGGCGGTCGCCACGGAGGTGACCCGGTCGACCAGCTCGTGCGCCTCGTCGACGATGACGACGTCGTGCTCGGGCAGGACGCTGAACTCCTCCAGCGCGTCGATGGCCAACAGCGCGTGGTTGGTGACGACGACGTCGGCGTCGCCGGCCTCGTCGCGCGCGCGCTCGGCGAAACACTCGGTGCCGTACGGGCAGCGCTGGGCGCCGAGGCACTCGCGCGCGGTGACCGCGACCTGCCGCCACGCCTGCTCGCCGACGCCGGGGACCAGCTCGTCGCGGTCGCCGGTCTCGGTGGACTCGGCCCACTCGTGGATCCGCTGCACCTGACGGCCCGCGGCCGAGACCGCCTGCGCGTCGAAGAGGATGTCCTCCGGGTCTTCGGGCGCGCCGCTCTGCAGCCGGTGCAGGCAGAGGTAGTTGCGCCGGCCCTTGAGGATCGCGAACACGGGCTCGCGGCCGAGCAGCGGCGTCAGCGACTCGGCGAGACGCGGCAGGTCACGGTCGACGAGCTGGCGCTGGAGCGCGATCGTGGCGGTGGAGACGACGACGCACCCGGCGCCCCGCCCGCCCTTGAGGGACACGGCGTGCCGGATCGCGGGGACGAGGTACGCGAGAGACTTGCCCGTGCCGGTGCCCGCCTGGACGGCGAGGTGCTCGCCGGAGCCGATGGCCTGGGCGACCGCCTCGGCCATCTTCACCTGCCCGGGTCGCTCCGCGCCTCCGACACCGGAGACCGCCGCGGCGAGCAGGGTGGAGACGTCTGGAATGTCGGGCTTGTCGGCGGAATCGAGGAGGTCGTCGGGCACGCCGGAAACGCTACCGGCCCGGACCGACGTTCGCGCCCGGCGGCGGAGGTTCGGACAGGACCAGCGGCAGCGGCCCCGGGAACGCCGCGTCGTACTCCGGGCGCCGGAGGCGGTTGAAACGAGGGGGTCCCGCGTCGTGCTGTTCGACGAGACCGGCTTCGCGCAGGACGGCGAAGTGGTGGCTACGGGTGGTCTTCGTCACCGCGAGACCGAACGCGCCGCAAGCACCCGCCCAGACCGCCTGGTGGCTACGGGCGGCCTTCATCACCGCGAGACCGAACGCGCCGCAGGCCCAGGCCGGCTCGCGCAGGATCATGCGGCGCACCCGGTCCGCGACCGCGTCGAGGGCTGCCCGCGGCGGCTACCTCCGACGGGTGGCGATGGGGCAGACCCGCGCCCGCTCGGTGTTCGATTCGCGTCGCGCACCCACCCGGTCGACCTCCATCGAACACTCTGGGGCGTTGATGTTCCAGCACTCCGATCCCGGCTATGGACCCCGCGATCGGCTCGCGGAGACCACGGACCCGTCGGCGAGCGGCGCGTACGCCTTGCTGGAGTCCTTCTACCACGTCCTCGACCACCGGCGACACGCTCGCGAAGGGCTGGGCCGGCCATCGCTCGCCCAGCCCAACAACCCCCTCGGCGGCGACGCGGTCTCGGCCCTCTACGCGAAGCCGCTTCGACGGCCCGGTACGGCGGGAGGTGACGTCGTGGAGTACCTCGGACCGGACCACTCCGTCTTCGCCGGGCGCGAGACCGGCGCGCGTCGACGGGCGCGGGACGTGCCGCTCGTCGACTTCCGCTATGAGGAAACGGCGTGGCGGCGGTTTCACCGCCATGGCAGCATCGATGAATCCGGAGGCGCTCGGCGCCTAGCAGCGAGCGGTGAAGGGCTGACGCGATGCGGTTGCTCGTTCTCGGCGGTTCGGAGTTCCTCGGGCACGCGTTCGTCACGCGGGCGCTCGCAGGCGGCGACGAGGTCACCACCTTCAACCGCGGGCGGTCCGGTGACGACGTGCCCGGCGCCGAGGTCGTCAGGGGTGACCGTACCGAGGCCGCCGATCTGGAACGCCTCGTACGCGGCCGGCGGTGGGACGCCGTGATCGACACCTGCGGGTCCGTGCCGCGGCAGGTGCTGGGGTCGGCCCGGCTGCTGTCCAAACACGCCGATTCCTACCTGTTCGTCTCCTCCGTGCACGCCGTCAAGGGCTGGCCCGAGGTGGCCGTGGACGAGGACACCCCGCTGCAACCGTGCCCGGCGGACGCCGTGGCCGGTGACGAGATCCCGTACACCGCCCTGAAGGCCGGGTGCGAGCGTGCCGTACGTGAGGGCTTCGACGGGAAGGTCCTGATCGTCTCCCCCGGCCTGATCGTCGGGCCGCGGGAGAACGTCCCGCGGCTCAGCTGGTGGCTGCGCCGGGTCGCGCGCGGCGGGCGGGTGCTCGCGCCGGGCGGCCCGGAGCGCGAGCTCAGCATGATCGACGCGCGGGACATCGCGGCGTTCGGGCTGGAACGGCTCGCGGACGGGACCGAGGGCAGGTTCCTGGCGACCGGACCCGCGAGCGAGACGACGTTCGGCGGGCTGCTTCGGGAGTGCGCGCGCGCCACCGGGTCGGACGCGGAGTTCGCCTGGGCCGGTGACGCCTTCCTCGCCGAACGGGGCGTCGAGACGTGGACGGAGCTGCCCATGTGGGCACCCGGCACGCCGGAGTTCGCCGGCGTCTGGCAGGCGTCGGCCGCCCGCGCGACCGAGGCGGGCCTGCGGTGCCGCCCGGTCGCCGAGACCGTACGCGACACGTGGGCGCACCTCGGCGACCGCCCCATCTCCGGGCAGGGCATCGACCCGGAGAAGGAGCAGCGGATCCTCGCCGACCTGGACTAGGAGGGTGGGGCTTGGCCCTCGCGAGCGGCCGCCCGGAGGGCGGCTCGCGAGGCGGAGGAGGGAGGCAGCCTGGTGCCGACCGCACCGCCGGCCGACGACAACGCGGCGAGCCGCCCCCTGGGCGCCGCGCAGCAGGTCGAAGACCCCCTAGCGGCGGGTGGCGAGGAATTCGGCGAGGCGGCCGATGGCCTCTTCGATGTCGTCGGCGTGCTGGAGGGTGACGATTCGCAGGTGGTCGGTGGCGGGCCAGTTGAAGCCGCTGCCCTGTACGACGAGGATCTGCTGGCTCTCCAGCAGGTCCAGTACGAACTGCTGGTCGTCTTCGATCTTGTAGACCTCGGGGTCCAGGCGCGGGAAGACGTACAGCGCGCCGGAGGGCTTCACGCAGCTCACGCCGGGGATGTCGTTGAGGAGCCGGCACGCGCGGTCGCGTTGTTCGCGTAGCCGGCCGCCGGGGAGTACGAGGTCGTTGATGCTCTGGTAGCCGCCGAGGGCGGCCTGGATGGCGTGCTGGCCCGGCACGTTGGGGCACAGGCGCATGTTGGCGAGCATGTCGAGGCCCTCGATGTAGGACTCGGCGTGCTCCTTCGGCCCGGCGACGACCATCCAGCCGGAACGGAACCCGCACACCCGGTACGCCTTGGACAGGCCGGAGAAGGTCAGCGACAGGACGTCCGGGGCGAGCGGGGCGATCGACACGTGCGAGGCGCCGTCATACAGGATCCGGTCGTAGATCTCGTCGGAGAGGATCAGGAGGTTCTCACGGCGCGCCAGCTCGGCCAGTGAGGTCAGCAGCTCACGGGAGTACACCGACCCGGTCGGGTTGTTCGGGTTGATGATCACGATGGCCTTCGTGGCCGGGGTGATCTTCGACTCGATGTCGGCCAGGGAGGGCATCCAGCCGTCGGACTCGTCGCACAGGTAGTGCACCGGGGTGCCGCCGCCGAGCGAGACCGCGGCGGTCCACAGCGGGTAGTCCGGCGCGGGGATCAGCACCTCGTCGCCGTTGTTGAGCAGGGCCTGCATCGCCATGACGATCAGCTCGGACACGCCGTTGCCGAGGTAGACGTCCTCGACGTCCACGCCGGGGAACCCCTGCTGCCGGTAGTGCTGCACGACGGCGCGGCGGGCGGACAGGATCCCCTTGGAGTCGCTGTACCCGTGGGCGGCCGGCAGGTTGAGGATGACGTCCTGGAGGATCTCGTCCGGCGCCTCGAACCCGAAGGGCGCCGGGTTCCCGATGTGGAGCTTCAGGATCTGGTGTCCCTCGGCCTCGAGCTGCATTGCGCGCTTGAGCACCGGGCCGCGGATGTCGTAGAGGACGTTGGCGAGTTTGTCCGACTGGCTGACCTGCATGGGGACAACCCTAAACCGACGACGCGCCCGTGATCAGGAGGATCGCCGACCGGTGCTCCTCACACGACCCCACGGTGACGCCGGATGACCCGGCCGGCACGACCGAGCACAGCGCCGGACGCCGCTGGAGCGCGGTGACGAGGAGGGCGCCGTTCTCCGTACGGAGGTGGTGGCGGCGCCAGAGCGGGTGGAGGTTTCCGCAGGACGGGACGGTGGCGCCCAGGTAGCCCAGGCACGGGTCGCAGGCGAGCCGTGCCGGGTCGCCGGGGCGGGATCCGGCGCGTGCGACGTCTCCCACGGTGCCGCGGATGACAGGCGTCACGTCCACTTCCGGCCCGAGCTCGGACCGTACCGCCGCGACCTCGCCGGGACCGCCGACGAGCAGGGCGGATCCGGCGCGGGCGGCCAGGGCGGTGGCCGGGGCGTTCAGCAGCAGGCGGCGTTCCTCGTCGACGACGTCGGCGCCGGGCGGCAGCATCGCGGCGTAACGCGGCCCGCCGTGGCCGAGGGAGGTCCAGTCGACCATCGACGGACGCACCTCGATCACCGGCACTCCGCGGCGGGTCACGCCGGCCAGCCGGAGCACTTCGGCGAGCACTTCGGGGTCGCCGGTCCAGGGCGACGGCTCCTTGTCCGGAAGCCACGGCCGGCTGAGGGGACAAAGACGAAACGCCTGGTCAACAAGGTGGTCAGAGGCGACGGGGACCGGTTCGGTCAAGGCCTCGCCGGCGATCGCCCACTGCTCCCGGTAATAGGGAACCTCGCGAAATGCCCTGCCGACGACCGAGCGCCGCGCGGCGTCCCAGCGCTTCATGGAGAACCTCTGCATTAACACCCCATCCCGATATCGCCAGATTTCATCACAAATCCGGGTATTCGTGTCATTCTTTGGCCCGTGATCGATGTGGAGTTGCGCGATCCGCTCCGCGACCCGGAGCCGGAAGGCTGGACCGACTTCCGCAGCCGGGAGAACCTCCCCGCCACCTGGGACTACCAGGTCCTCCGCCACGCGTCGGGCTCCTGGTCCCCGGTCGCACTCGCCGTCTTCCGCGACGAGGGGAAGATCGTGGGCGCGGTGGCGTCGCTGTTCCGCGGGTTGCGCACCTGGGGGCGGCCTCGCAGGTGGGCCGAGCCGATCGTCGTCGACGTACGCCTCCCCGGCGACGGTCACGGGCGGCCGACGTGGCACTTCTCCGCGGACGTCCCGCCGGAGGGCCGGCGTGACCTGATGCGGGCGTTCGAACGCGCCGCCGCGCGCCGGTTCGGATGGGGTTTGGCGGGATTTGCCTACCGGAACGTTCCACCCGACGAGGTCGGCCTGCTCACGCGGCGCGGGGCGAGCGTGCGCGACACGGCCGGCGACTCCGACATGGCGCTGACGACCGTGGACGCCTGGCTGGGCGGGCTGAAGACCAGCCGCCGCGCCGAGCTGCGGCGACGGCGCAGGAAGCTCGACGCCGACCCGGACCTCACGGTGGCGATCGGCCGCGCGCGTACGGACGTGGACGCCGCCGGCATGGCGCGGATGATGAACCGCCACGTCGCGGCACGCGACGGGCGGATCGACCGGCGCGCGCCGCTGCCCGCGTCCTACTTCGCCGCGCTGACCGGCCTCGGCGACGTGTCGACCCTCACCTACACCGCGGCGGACGGGCGGCTGCTCGCCGGCGGGGTCTACCTGCACCATCCCGTACGGCCCCGGCTGAGCTGGTGGGCGAGCGTCCCGCCCGAGGAGGGCGGGCGCGGGCACCTCTACTACGACAGCTACCTGCGCTACGTCGAGTACGCCGTCGCGATGGGCGGCGAGGGCCTGTCCGCCGGCAAGGGCACGCTCGGCATCAAGGCCGAGCTGGGCTTCACGGAGAAGCCGATGAAGCTCGTCGTCGTGCCCCGCTGGGCGCGCGGATGAGCGTCGACCTGGAGGTCCTCGACCCTCGGCACGATCCCGAGCCGCCGTACTGGCGCGACCTGACGGCCGCCGCCGGGCGCCGGGCCGTGTGGTCCTACGAGCAACTGCGCGTGGCCGCCTGGACCGGGCGGTTCCCAACACGGTTGACGGTGCTGCACGCCGACGGCGAGCCGGTCGGCGCGGTGTGCGCGGCGCTGCTCGGGCTGCCCGCGCGCGGCGGGTCGTACGCCCCGGCGACCGGCGGGCCGCGCGCGGGCGTGCTGCACGTCGCGCTGCCCGGCACCAACGCCGAGCGCGGCTGGTGGTTCACCGGGGCCCCGGACGACGAGGACCGGCGCGGCCTGCTGACCGCCTACTCCTCCCTCATGCGCCGGCGGCTCGGCCGCAGGTGGCGCGGCGTCGTGTGGCGGCAGGCGCGGACGTCCGACCTGCGCGCCGTGCCGGGTCGGCTGCGGCTCGTACGCCCGGTGTACCCGGTGGCGCGGCTGCGCGTCGCGTGGCCGACCGCCGACGGCTGGTACGACTCGCTGCGGCGCGGGCGCGCCGATGACCTGCGGCGCCAGCTACGCGCCGTCGCGGCGGCTCCCGGCCTGTCGGCCTCTCTCGGGCCCGCGCGCGACCTGGTCACGGCGACCGAGGTGGCGCTGCTGCGGCGGGAGAACGAGCTGAAGTACGACGCCGCTCCCCTGTCGCTGCCCTACATCGAAGGCCTGCTGCGGCACGAGGACACCGTGGCGGTCGCCTACCGCGACCGTGACCGGCGGCTGCTGGCCGTCGGCCTGGTGCTGGACCATCCGGCCTGGCCGCTGTACATGACGTGGGGCGCGCTGCCGGTACGGCGGGGCGGGCTGCGCCACCTCTACTTCGACGGGATCGCGCGCGTGGTCGGCTGGGCGGCCGCGAACGGCAAGGCGGGGCTGGTACTCGGCAAGGGCAAGCCGGAGCTGAAGAGCGATCTCGGCGCGGAGCTGCTCCCGGCGTACGCCATCGCCGTGGCGCACTGAGGAGACATGGTGTTCGAGGCCGTCATCGTCGACCCGCTGCGCGAGCCGCTGCCGCCGGCCTGGGCGGACCTGGTCAAGGACGCGGAGCTTCCGGTGCTGTGGGACCCGGGGCTGCTGGAGTCGCTGGCCTGGTTCTCCCGGCATCCGTCGCTGATGGCCGTGGTGACCGACGGCGGGCGGCCGTGCGCGCTGTTCTGCGCGCGGCACCGTGGCCCGCTGCCGCCGAGGAGGTTCGGCGACCCCGCCGGGCGCCGGCTGCCGGGCATCGTCGAGTGCCACCTGCTGCCGTTCGTGACCACGCCGGGCTTCGCGTTCCACCCTGAGCTGGACGTCGCCGGGCGCGCCGCCTCGGTCAAGGCGTTCGAGCGCGCGGTCGCCGCACGCCTCGGGCCGCGCTGCGCCGGGTTCGTCTACCGCCAGGTCACCGAGGAGGAACGCCCGGTCTTCGCCGGGCGGATCATCCGCGCGGGCCAGCCCGACGCCGTGATCGACAACCGGTGGGGCAGCGTCGAGGAGTACCTGGGCGACCTGCCGCGCCGCGACCGCAAGCGGCTCCAGCGCCTCGACCGGATGATGCGGGACGACACCGAGGTCGTACGGGCCGTCGAGGCCTCCATCGACGGCGTCGAGGCGAGCCGGCTGTTCAACGTCGTGCAGTACCGTCACCCGCCGCGCTTCGCGACTCCCGTGCCGGTGCCGCCGCTCTACTACGACCTGATGTCCGGCCGGTCGGGAGTCAGCTACTACACGTACCGCACGCCGGAGAGCGACCTGATCGCGTACGGCCTGCTCGTGGACGACGGGCGCACCCTGCGCTGTCACGGCTGGGGAACCCTCGACCAGGCCGACGGCGGTCGGCCCCACCTGTACTTCGACCACTTCCTCCGGCAGGTCTACCACCTCATCGACGAGGGACGGGATCAGATGATCATGGGCAAGTCGATGTTCGACATCAAGCGCAGGTTCGGGGCCCGCCTGGCGCCGCTGTACGCGGTCGCGACGCTGCGGTGAGCGCGGCTCCCGCAGGCGGCCTCCCCGCCGAGACCCACGAGGCCGCGATCGCCGAGGCCGCCTGCGCGCAGTGCGGCCGTCCCGGACCCGACGTCATCCGGCTCACGCGCCGGACGGTCCGTTTCTCCTGCCGTACGTGCGGGGCCGTGGTCAGCGCTCGTACGGCCGACGTGGCGGCCGGGCGCGGCCTGTGGAGCCGGGCGCCGCTGACGCCCGAGCCCTCCGAGGAGGACCCGCTCGCCGCGTTCATGCCGGCGCCGATGGTCCGCTGGCTGCGGGACCGCGACGGCGATCCGTCCGAGGCGCCGGACCGGTCGGCCGTGACGGCCTGGTACAGCGACTACGACCGCGCGGTGCACCAGGCCGGTGAGTCCGCGACGGCGCGCGGCCGGTTCGAGGGCGTCACCGGCGTGCGCGTGGAGACGCTGCCGGCCAGGCCGCCGGCGTTCGCGAAGGTGATCAGCGCGCTGAACAGCTCCTTCTACGAGGACCCGGTGGCCGTGGAGAGCCTCGTGGCCGCCGGGTTCGAGCCCGGCGCGACGGCCGAGCGCGTACGGCACGGGCACCGGTGGCTCGCGACGGCCGGGCGCTCGTCGACGTGGATCCACCGGGACACCCTCATCGACCCCGGCGCGGAGGCGGTCAAGGCGCTGCTGGAGCCCGGCGGCCTCGGCGAGGGCCTGCGCGGCCCGCAGGTGCAGGTCTTCTACGCGGCGGTCTTCGGGGTGGCCAAGGGCCCGTCGGCGCGCGGCGTCGTCACCCGGTTCACGGCGGCGCGCGTGGAGTCCGCGCTCACCTCCTACCTGGAGAGCGGTGAGCGCCCGTTGCGCGCGGTCGTGCTCGCCACGCTGGACGGCGAATGACGACGATCACGGTGCCGCAGCGGGTCGGCCCGCGCGCGATGCTCTCGCTGATAGCGGGCCGCACCGCGTACCGGATGGCGCTGTACGCGGCGAGCGTGCTCCTGCTCGCCGCGTGGGGCCGTACGGAGTTCGCGCCGTACGCCGGCGCGATGGGTGCCGCGACCTGGCTGATCACCGTGGTCCAGATGGGCCCGGAGAAGACGGCGCTGAAGCTGATGCCTCGCGCGCGCCGCACCCAGGGGGACATCGCCGACGGGCTGCGGGTGTTCGGCCTGGTCGCGCCCATCGCGCCGGTGGTCGTGGCGTTCGCCGTGCTGGCGGCCGCGCCGTCGTCGCACGCCGCGCTGTACGCGGTGGCGGTCGCGCAGAGCATCGCGCTCGGCTCGGTGATGCTGGGCGTCGCGCTGCACCGGGCGCAGAACCGGCCGCGCATGGACACGCTCACGTTCGTGCTGCTCGCGGCGGGCACCGTGCTCCTGATCACGCTGGCGTTCCGTCCCGGCATCTCGCCGGTCACCTATCTCACGGGCCAGCTCGTCCTCACGCTCGGCGCGGTCGTCATGCTGTTGCGCCGTCCGTCCGGGGCTCCGCGTACGGGGCGCCGGATGCGGCGGCTGCTCGCCGGGACCAGCGTGCTCATGGGCGCCCCCGAGGTGCTGATGACCGCCGGGACGAGCGTGCTCTACATGGAGTTGGCCGCCAGTGGCCACGCCGGTCAGAGCTCCGAACTGTACGTCGTCCTGCAGGGCTGGGCGCTGATCATCGCCTTCGTGTACCTCGTCCAGAGGGTCCTCCAGCCGCGCCTGTCGGCGTGGCTCGCTGCCCGCCCGGCGACCGAGGGAGCAAACCGCGCTGTCAAGATGGCGCGCTTCGTGATCATGATGAGCGTCGTCTGGCTCGCCGGCGCGACCGCGGCCTCGGTATCGCTCGGGAACGACCTGGAACCCCGGCGGCTCACGGTGGCGCTCGCGCTGTTCATCGTGAGCCGCATGCCCATCTACCTGCTGATGAGCCAGGCGACCTTCGTCCTGGAGAACACCGACGCGACCGGTCTGCGGACCAGCGCGCGCGGAGCCGTCGTGAGCCTTCTCATGGTGGCCACCGCGGGCGCCGTCCTGACACCTCTCCTCGGCGCTCTCGGTGCGGTGTGCGCACTCGGAGTCAAGGAGCCGGTTCTGGCCCTGAACGCGACGCTACGCCACCGGGGGAACCGTTGATCGACTCGTTAAAGGGAGCGCAAAGGCGCCGCTGAGAAGACCTTTCGAGGCATCTTCTCATCCCGCATCCCGGATGCTATGTTCCCTGCATTCCGGTCAACAATTTCCACATTAGTTGTCCAACGTCGAGCCGAGCCGTGAGTTGCTGGCACGGTTGATGCTGCACGTCGTGGTGCAGAAGGGGTCGTCGCACAAATGATTACCATAGGTAACTGTCGGCTCTCGCATTGCGTCGAAAAGGTGCCGGCATGAGTGGCCTGACGGTTATCGTGCCCTGTTACAACGAGGGTGCCCAGGTCGAGACGGCACACCAAGAGATCGCTCGGGCGCTCGGAGATCTGCCGGATCTGGAGATCTTGTTCGTCGACGACGGCAGCACCGACGATACTTTGGACCGAATACACAAAGTCGCCGAGAATGACCAGCGCGTAACTTACCTGTCATTCACAAGAAACTTCGGCCTCGAAGCCGCGCACGCCGCCGGCGCCCGTTATGCCACAAAGCCGTGGTGCGCACAGATCGACGCCGACCTCCAGGCGCCACCGGAAGAGATCCGCAATCTTCTCGCCAAAGCCGCCGAAGGCTACGACGTCGTCTTCGGGGTGCGCCGCGACCGCGATGACCCGCTGATCCGGCGAATCGGCTCGGACGGCATGCAGTGGGTCGCGCGGCGCCTTCTCGGCATCGAGATCCCGCGCGGCGCGTCGTCGTTCCGCGTCATCCGCACGCCCGTGGCGCGGACCATCGCCGCGATGCGGTACGGCACGCCGTACTTCATGGCGACGGTGCCCCTGGTCGGGGCCCGCTACGCGCTCGTGCCGACCGAGCACCGGCCGCGTACGGCCGGCGAGTCCAAGTTCCGGGTCAGCCGCCTCGCCGCGTACAGCTTCGAGCTGTTCTTCACCTACTCCTGGCGGCCGTTCTCGGCGATCTACCTGGCCGCGCTGGCCGGCGCGGTGCTGGCCCTGTGCGGCCTCACCTCCGCCGGGGTCGCGCTCACGCTGGTCGGCATGGCCGTGCTCGGCCGGTACGTCCAGCGGTTCATGCGCGACCAGCAGCCGAAGCGCCTGTTCTACGTCCGCGAGGCCAACGTCGAGCTGCGCCCCGAGGACACCATCGACGGGGGCGAGGCCTGGCCGGCCCCGCCGACGGCCCTCCACAAGGTCGCCTCGTGACGGGGCGGGGCGTACGGGCCGTGATTCCAGGCCGGATCAGCCGAAGCGGCCCGCGTACGGGCCTGGCCGGGGAGGACATGTGAACGATCTTCTGATCCTGGGTGCCAGCGAGGAACAGCTGCCCCTCTATCTGGAGGCGAGACGCCGGGGGATCCGAACGATCGCCGTCGACCAGCGCGCCGACCGGCCCGCGATCCGCGTCGCGGACGAGTTCCTGCACGTGACGACCCGCGACGCCGACGCGATCAGCACGGCGCTGCGCGGGCGCAGGCCGCGCGGGGTCGTGTCGGCCGCGAGCGACGCGTCGCTGATGGCCTGGCACGAGCTGTCCGCGCGCTTCGGCACCCCGTACCTGTACCCGCGCCAGGCCGCCGCGGTGTCGCTCGACAAGGCGGCGTTCCACGCGATGGCGCGGGACGCCGGCGTCGAGGGCCACGGCTGGGCGCGCGCCGCCGAGCCGACCGACCTCATCGACGCCGCGCGCCGCCTGCGGTTCCCTCTCGTCGTCAAGCCCAACGACGGGTCGGGCAGCCGCGGGATCAGCCGAGCCGACCGGCCGAGTGAGCTGGGCCGCGCGTTCGCGCACGCCAAGCAGCACTCGCTGGACGGCGAGGTGATCGCGGAGGAGTACGTCGAGGGCCGCCACCTGGTGGTCGAGCTGTTCCTCCGCGGCGGAGCCCCGCTGTTCGCCGCGGTGATCGAGAAGCAGCTCATGCCCGGGTCGGAGTTCATGGTCGCCGGGCACGTCTGCCCGGCGTACCCGGACGGCGCCGACCGGCTGGTGGACCTCGTCGTACGCCTCTGCGGCGCGATGGGCCTGGTGGACGGGCCCGCCAACTTCGACATCGTCGCGACCCCGGACGGGGAGTTCCGCGTGATCGAGGCCAGCGCGCGCCTCGGCGGGAACGGCATCCAGCGCCTGCTCCGCGCCACGTACGGCATCGACAACATCGGCGCGCTGATCTCCCTCGCGATGGGCGAGCCGGTCGACGTCGGCACCCACGGCGTACGGCCATCGGCCCTGCACCTGCTGTCCTCGCCGCTCGACGAGGAGGGCGAGCTGGCGGACGTCGGCGGGCTCGAGACGGCGCGCGCGATCCCCGGAGTCGTGAGCGTCGACGTGTTCGCGCGGCCCGGCGACGTCATCCGGCCCTTCACCGAATCCGGCAACAAGCTCGGTCATATGGTGACCAGCGGCGATTCCGTCGCCGAAGCGATCCGCGTCCGTGATCGCGCACTCCGGACCCTTCAGTTCCTCATCGTCCCCACGCCCATGGCCGCCGCACAAGGAGAACCCGATGCCCACGTCTGAGCAGACCGTCGAGGCCCCCACCGAGCAGGTGGAGAAGCCCGGCGCTGCCCGGGCGCCGTTCTTTCGCGCCAACGCGACGACCCTCGCCCTGGTCCTCCTGGCACTGGTCCTCGCGGGAATCATCTGGTCGGCCGTGCCGCACCAGCACAAGATCACTTCTGTCTGGCTGTTCCTGTTCCAGCTCACGCCCTTCATGGCGGCGGCCGGCGCCATCGCCTGGCTGGACGTCGGCTGGGCGCGGCGGCTGAACATGCACCTGTACCTCGTACCGGCGGCGTTCCTCGCGATGTTCTGTTTCTTCGTGCCGAGGATCTTCTTCTACGCCGGGCGCGACTCGGACCAGCTCTACTACCACATGCTCACGCTCGTGCCCCTGATCATCCTGTCGCTCTGCCTCTCGTACCGGCTGGGCGGCGGCACCCGAAACGGCACGCTCCGGCTGGGCGGCGCGCTGCTCCTGCTTCAGCTCTCCGGCCTGGAGGACCTGGCGTACATCAAGGTCAACCCGCAGACCTCCCCGGCCTTCCAGCACGTGCCGGACGTCTGGACCTGGGCGTACCACATGTCGGTGTTCATCGGTCACGCCCCGACCAAGTACCAGGCGTACACCTTCATCGCGATCCACGTGATCCTGGCGCTGCTGGTGCTGTTCCTGCCCGGCCGCGTGGTCGCGTCGCTGTGGCGGCGCCGTGGCGGCCCGGTCGCGGCGGCGGTGGCACCCGCGGAGAGCTGACTCCTCAGGCGTGCCGGTGGGCGCGGGCCCAGGTCCGCGCCCACCGGCACGTCGCGTTCCGGCTACTTGGACATCCCGTCCAATTGTGACGGGCGCAACATACAAGCAGGCTTGATTGCATGTAAGTACGCTCCTACCGTCGTAGATGTGTCAGTAAGCAGCCGCCGACGTCACGGCCACCGCAGGTACGACGGTTCGCGCACCCAGGAGGAGCGCCGGGCCGAGACCCAGGGCCGCCTCCTCGACGCGACCATGGCGTGCCTCGCCGAGCTGGGCTGGTCGGGAACCTCGACCACCGAGGTCGCGCGCCGCGCCGGCGTCTCACGTGGCGCGCAGCAGCACCACTACCCCACCAAGACGCTGCTGGTCGCCGCCGCCCTCGAACACCTCCTGGAGGCGCAGCGCTTCGCGTTCGAGCGCGCCTTCGCCGACCTGCCCGAAGACCGCCGCAACGTCGAGGGCGCGCTCGACCTGCTCTGGAACATCTTCCGCGAGGCTCCGTCGCTCGCCCTGCTGGAGCTGGCCATGGCCGCGCGCACCGACGAGTCGCTGCGCGGGCTGAGCATCGACCTCAACGAGCGCATCATCCAGGTCATCCTCGAGACCTTCCTGCGGCTGTTCCCCGAGTCACTCGACGAGGAGTTCGCGGCCACCCTCATCCGCAGCACCTTCTCGATGTTCATCGGGCTGACCCTGCAGAACTCCCTCGACGACGACGTTCACGGCCACCAGGCCGCCGTTCTGGACCAGATGAAGAGCCTGGCCCGCCTGCTCATCCCCGACAACGCCTGAAAGGGGACCACGACATGTCACACCCCCCGAACTCCACACTCGACGAGGAACTCCGCGAGAAGGTCGCCGACCGCAAGGCCTACGTCGGCGTCATCGAGCGCCTGTCGAAGGCCTCGGTCGACAAGCACTGGGAGGCCTACTCCGACATCCCGTGGGAGGACCCCGACTTCGGCGTCGACCCCTCCGACCCGCGCTGGGTCCTGCCGCCCATCGACCGGCTCGGCGCGACCGAGTGGTACCGGTCGCAGCCCGTCGAGATCCAGGCCCAGATCGGCCTGTGGCGCGTCGCGACGACGATGAAGATCGGCCTGCAGTTCGAGAACCTCCTCAAGCGCGGGCTGCTCGGCTACGCCTACAAGCTGCCGAACGGCTCACCGGAGTTCCGCTACGTCCTGCACGAGACGACCGAGGAATGCCATCACGCGATGATGTTCCAGGAGTTCGTCAACCGGACGAACATGCCGATCCGCGGCATGCCGAAGAGCCTCGACCTGCTCTCCCAGATCGCGCCGTTCATCCCGCGCATCTCCACGGAGCTGTTCTTCGTCTTCGTCCTCGGCGGCGAGGACCCCATCGACTACGTGCAGCGCAAGACCATCAAGGGCGACCACAAGCTCCACCCGCTCCAGGACATGATCATGCGCATCCACATCGCCGAGGAGGCGCGGCACATCTCGTTCGCGCGCCACTACCTCAAGCACCGGGTGCCGAAGATGAACCGCGTACGCCGCCGGTCCCTCAGCGTCGCCGCGCCGCTGATCCTCGGCCTGATGGCGCGGGTCATGCTCGCCCCTCCCGGCCCGATGGTGAAGCACTACGGCATCCCCAAGGACGTCATCCGCGAGGCGTACGGGAGCGAGGCCTGGGCGCAGGAGCTGAAGAACTGCGTGGCCAAGATCCGTGAGCTCGCCGCCGAGCTCGGCATGGTCGACGGCTTCAGCCGCCCGATCTGGAAGGCCGTGGGACTCTGGGACGAGCCGAAGGCCGCCCGCGTCAGGACCCCCCGGTGACGATGCCCCCCGCAACGAAGGAGCCGACCCCATGACCGCACGGATCGCCATCGTGACCGGCGGCGCCTCCGGCATCGGCCGTGCCATCGCGACCGCGCTCGTGACGCGCGGTGACACCGTCGTCATCGCCGACCGCGACAAGGAGCGCGCCGACGCCGTCGCCGAGCGCCTGTCCGAGCACGGCACCGCGACCGCCGCGCCGCTCGACGTGACCGACCCCGAGGCCGTCGCCGCCCTCTACGGCTCCGTACGCGAGGAGCACGGCCGGCTCGACCTGGTCTTCAACAACGCCGGGATCGCCGTCGGCGGCATGACCGAGGAGCTCACGCTCGACCACTGGAACAAGACGATCGACGTGAACCTGCGCGGCGTCGTCCACGGCGTGCACGCGGCGTACCCGATCATGCTGGAGCAGGGTCACGGGCACATCCTGAACACCGCGTCGCTCGCCGGCCTGGTGCCCGCGCCGATGATGCTGCCCTACACGACCACCAAGCACGCCGTCGTCGGCATGAGCCTGGCCCTGCGCGCCGAGGCGGCGAGCCGCGGCGTACGCGTCAGCGTGATCTGCCCCGGCTTCGTCGACACCCCGCTGCTCGACAACGCCAACCCCGACCTGCCGCAGACCGACGCGGGCACCAACGCGCGCCAGTTCGCCAAGCAGGTGCAGCGACGGCTCTACACGGCCGAGGCGCTGGCGCGCGACGTGCTCCGCGGTGTGGACAAGAACCAGGCCCTGATCGTCGCACCGGCCTCCGGGCGCGCGGCGTGGAGGGGCGTACGCCTCTCGCCGGACGCCGCGGTACGCGTCGCGGGCCGCGAGGTGAGCCGCATGCTCCGGCGCCGGTAGTTCCGTCACCCTCGCCCGGTGGCGCCCGGCTGGGCGACGTCCACGCCGGCGCCACCACCGGCGCGCCGCGCGCCACCACGCCGCCGCTGCGCGGCCCGCTGGACTTCTTCATCGATACGGAAGAACCGCTGACTCTGCGTGCCCGCGTAACGACCTGGAGAACGAATTGGCCGCCGGGTCGTTAGCTCGTGCAAGTTCACCCAGCATGTCCAGTTCCGGCCCTAAGTTCCCAGTTCATGCATCTATTTCATAACGTCTATTGATTCACATGCTTCCCACCGAAAGAGTCACGTCGCGGCTTTCTTGCCGCTGACGAAAGGACTGGTGGATGTCACGAGACGGACGACGTCGTCGCGCTCTGACAGCCGCGGCCGTCGCTTTGCCGCTCATCGCGGCGGCGTTCTCGGCCACGGGCACGGCGCAGGCGACCGACCGGCACACCGTTGCTGGGACGAAACCAACATGGGCTCTGTCATCGGTCGACCGGGGCAAGACGGCCACCTCGCAGCGTATCGACGCGAAGGTCTGGCTTGCCGGACGTGACCCGAAGGGACTCGACACCTACGCCCAGGCGGTGTCGACCCCGGGGAGCCAGCAGTACCGCAAGTTCCTCACCCCGCAGCAGTTCAACCAGCGTTTCGGGGCGACGAAGCAGCAGGTCACCGCGGTGACGAAGTGGATCCGTGACTCGGGTCTCTACGTCGACCTCGCTGGTTCGAACACGCACTACCTCCACGTGACCGGTCACGTGGACAAGGCGAAGAAGGCCTTCGGGACCGACTTCCGCAACTACTCCGCGCAGGGCACGGTCGCGCGGGCACCGGAGAGCAACGCGACCGTTCCGGCGGCCGCGGCGTCCTCCGTTCTCACGATCACTGGCCTGGACACCGGCAAGCACCTGAAGACGCACGCGGACGCCACGCTTCCGCCGCCGGAGCCCAACTACTACGTCGCACAGCCGTGCTCGCAGTACTACGGCCAGAAGGTCGCGAACGACAAGCCGAAGGCTTACGGGAAGCACCAGCCGCGCGCGATGTGCGGCCTGCTGCCCAAGCAGCTTCGCGGCGCGTACGGCGCGACGGCCAGTGGCCTCACCGGCAAGGGCGCGACGGTCGCGATCGTCGACGCCTACGCCGCGCCGAAGATGGAGCAGGTGTCCAACACCTTCGCCAAGAAGTACGGTGACCAGCCGTTCGCCAAGGGTCAGTACCGCGAGGACCTGCCGGCCGACGGCTTCGACCTGATCGACGAGTGCGGCGCTGCCGGCTGGTACGGCGAGGAAGCCCTCGACGTCACGGCCGTCCACGCCATGGCCCCCAAGGCCAACGTCGTCTACGTCGCGGGCAAGAACTGCAGCGACGGCCTTGACGGCGCACTCACCCGGATCGTCGACAACCACCTGGCCGACATCGTCAGCAACTCTTGGGGCGACCTGTCGGAGCACTACACCCAGGCGATGACCGACGCCGAGGAGTCGATCTTCAAGCAGGGCGCGATCGAGGGCATCGGTTTCTACTTCTCGACCGGTGACTGCGGCTACGAGGTGCCCGGCACCCCGTGCCAGGCCCGCTACGGCGACGCCGGATCCACCCACCGCCAGACCGACATGCCGACCTCCGACCCGTGGGTGACCGCGGTCGGCGGCACGTCCCTCGCGGTCGGCGCGCACAACAACTACAAGTTCGAGGCGGACTGGAACGTCCAGTACGACAAGCTTGCCGCCAACGGCAAGAGCTGGAGCACTCCGCCTCCCGGAACGTACCCGTCCACCTACTCGGCCGGTGGCGGTGGCGGCACGGCCGCCCAGTTCACCCAGCCCGGCTATCAGCGCGGTGTCGTTCCGAACTCGCTGAGCACCGACCTGCCGGACGGTACGACGGCCAAGCAGCCGATGCGTGTCATCCCTGACATCTCGGCGGTCGCCGACTCCGGTACCGGCATCCGGTACCCGGAGTGGGCTCAGCTGGCCGACGGTTCGTTCGGCTACGCGGAGAGCCGCGTCGGCGGCACCAGCCTCGCTTGCCCGATCATCGCGGGCCTGCAGGCGCTGGCGCAGCAGGCACAGGGCCGTCAGCCGATCGGCTTCGCCAACCCGTCGATCTACCAGCGGGCCGGCAAGCACGTGTTCCACGACGTGACCGACCACCCGCTGGGCCGGGACAAGGTCGCCTACGTCCGTACCAACTACACCGACCCCTACGCCATGAAGGGGCCGCTGCTGTACATCCTCGTCACGACCGGGAACGGGGGCATTCCGAAGAGCGACGCTCTCTCGGCGACCCCGGGCTACGACCGTGGCACCGGTGTCGGCAGCCCGACCTCCGCGTACCTGCGGTCGTTCGGATAAGTAGGTCCGTACGGGCCGTGAGGCCCTGACGGAACGAAGGGCCAGGTGCCATCGGCACCTGGCCCTTCGTCATGTCCGGCTCAGGCGGGCAGGCCGATGAACCTCGCCAGGCCCGTCATGCCGTGGTCGAAGACCGCGGCGCGGTCGGTGACGACGTTCGTGAACTGGCCGAACAGCTCGAAGCTGACGTTGCCGAACACGCTCGGCCAGACGGTGAGCACGCGGGCGACCACGTCGTCCGGCACGCCGGGCATGACCGCCTCACGGATCAGCGCGGCGTCTCCCGTGAAGGTCTCCGGCGGAGGGCCGCCGGGCTGCGGGGTGAGCACGCCCTCCCGGCAGGCGTCGACGACGACCCCGCAGAAGACCGTCATGTAGCGCGTCGCCGGCACGATCGTGTCCTGCGGGGCCTGGTAGCCGGGGACGGGCGAGCCGTAGAGCAGGGCGTACTCGTGGGGATGCGCGAGCCCCCACTCGCGTACGGCGCGGCACACCGCGAGCCAGCGGCCGAGGTGGTCACCGCGCGGGCAGGCCGCCTCCGCCTCCTCGACCGCGTCGCTGATGGCGTTGTACCCGTCGATGATCAACGCGGTGAGGAGGTCGTCGCGGCTCGCGAAGTAGCGATAGATGGCCGAGGAGGCCATGCCCATCTCCCGCGCGACGGCACGCAGGGAGAGCCCGGCGGCGCCGTCGCTCGCCAGTTGCCTGCGGGCGATCTCGGTGATCTCGCGCGTCAGCTCCGCGCGCACGCGTTCCCGTGCCGTACGGCCAGCGTTCATGACCCGACCATAACAGAGCATCGCACCTAAAAGAGAGCGGCGCTCTTCAGGTGACGGCACGCCCGATGGCGGCGAGCGCCTCGGCCAAGAGCCGCTCGCGGCCCGTGGACGCGGCGTACTCCGCCAGGATCGCACCGAGGAAGACGGCCAGCACGCGGGCCCTCAGCTCGCGCCCGCCGCCGACCGGCCCGTACGCGGACAGCAGCGCCGTACGCGACGGGCCCTCGAAGCCGCCGTAGGCCAGCGAGAGGTCCACGGCGGGGTCGGCGAGGCACAGGTCGCCCCAGTCGATGACGCCGGCCGCCCGCGAGTCCTCGCCGACCAGCAGGTGGCGTACGTGCAGGTCCCCGTGGACGACCGTGAACGCCTCCCCGGACGGCCCGAGCCGCTCGCCGTCGGCCAGCAGGCGTTCCACGCGCGGGTCGGGACGCCAGATCCCCTCGCGAGCCAGGCGCCCGAGCCGTTCGCGCGCCATCGGGGCGCGTACGGCGGGGTCGCCGCGCCGCATGGGGTCACGGGGCAGCTCCGGCGCCTCCGCGACCAGCGACGGGTCGTGCAGGACCCGCAGGAACTCCCCCAGCCCGGCCGCCGCGCCGCCGCGCTCCGCGGCGGGCAGGCCGGACTCGGCGAGCTCCCGGCCGTGGATCATGCGGGCGCCCCAGAACGGCCATGGGTACCCGTCGGCGGGCCGCCCGACCAGCTCGGGGACGGGGACGGGAAGCGGCAGCCGCGGGGCCAGGCGCGGCAGGACGGCGATCTCCCGGCGTACGCCCGGCACCGCCACCTCGCGGCGCGGGAACCGGAACACCCACAGGCCGCCGACGAGGAAGACCGTGTTGTCCCACCCGGTCGCCAGCTCGCGCACCGGAGCGCCGCGCAGCGCGGCGAACTGCCCTCCGACCAGCTCGGCGGCCCGCCCCGGCGACACGGTCCGCTCAGGGGTCCACTCGGCGGTCACGTGCCGGGACGCTACCGCACCGGCCCGCTCCGTTAGGAGAGTCCTACGCTGGGAAGCACACGATCATCGGATGCGAGGAGACGACCATGGATTCCAAGGATCGGCGCGAAGATGACACGGGCCGCGACCACCCGCACGAGAAGGTCGCGGAGGAGCTCTCCGACCGCGCCGCCGACTCCGTCGGGCAGCGCTACGACGGCACCAAGGAGGCCTACGAGCACGCCCCCGAGCAGGTGGACGACGACCAGGACTAGGGGGTGTCCGGTCCCCCTAGGGCTTCGCGAACGGGCCGGTGAAGGCCAGCGCGGCGAAGCGTTCGCCGATGCGGCGGTGTGTGGCGGCGTCCGGGTGGAGCCCGTCCGGGAGCGGTAGTTCGGCGGCGTCGGCCTCGCCGTAGAGGGCGCGGCCGTCGAGGTAGTGCAGGTTCGGGTCGTTCCGTCGCTCTACGATCTGAGCCAGTTCGTCCCGTATGACGCCCAGGGTGAGCTTGCCGCCTGCCGCTCCGCCGGATCTCCCGTGGCGCGGAACCGGACCTGCCCGGGCACGCTGAGGTCCGGGGCGCTGGGGCCCGGGGTGTTCTCGTGGACCGGGCACAGGATGGGCGAGACGACCAGCAGCGGCGTCGACGGGCGGCCCTCGCGGATGGTGTCGAGGAACCCGTGGACGGCGGGCGTGAAGGCGCGCAGGCGCATCAGGTCCGCGTTCACCAGGTTGATGCCGATCTTGATGCTGATCAGGTCGGCGGGGGTGTCGCGCAGCGCGCGTGCGGTGAACGGGTCGAGCAGGGCGCTGCCGCCCAGCCCCAGGTTGACCAGGTCGACGCCGCCCAGCGAGGCGGCGAGCGCGGGCCAGGTGGTGGTGGGGCTCGCGGCGTCGGAGCCGTGGCTGATCGAGCTGCCGTGGTGCAGCCACACCCGGCGCCCGCCCGGCGGCACGGGTTCGACGGGGGCGTCGGTGCGCAGGGCGAGGAGCTCGGTGGTCTCGGTGTGCGGCAGCCAGATCTCGACGTCCTTGACGGTGTCCGGCAGGCCGGCGAAGCGGAGGGTGCCGGGCGGGCCGGGCCGGTGCTCGGCGCTCCCGGTCATCATGTCGATCGTCAGGGTGTTACCACCGGTCACACCGGCCTGGCCGGCCAGGCGGCCGTCCACGAGCAGGTCGTACACGCCGTCCGGGCGTGGCGGGGCGCCGGCGTAGACCCGTTTGGTCGGCACCGTGTCCAGTTCGACGGCGGTGGCACGGGTGCGGAAGACCAGGCGCACGCCGGAGGGCTGGGACTCCGCCATGGCGAGCTGCGGATCGGCGCACTGGGCGCGCGCACGTGCGGGCAGCCGGTGCGGCAGCACGCCGCGCGCGGTCGCGCTCCAGGTCGAGGGCGCCGCGCAGGAGGTCACCGTGATCGGCGTGGTGATCATTTCGGCGGCCAGTTCCGCAGCAGGGCGTCGAGGGCGTCCATGATCCGGGACCAGGTCTCCTGGGTGTCGGGGGCGCTGTGGCTGAACCCTCCCCCCATCTCCAGGCTGACGTAGCCGTGGAAGACGCTGCCCAGCAGCCGGACCGCGTGCGTCTGGTCCGGCTCGTCCAGGTCGTAGCCGCGCAGGATCGCCCGCGTCATCCGCGCGTGCCGGACACCGGCGCTGGCCGCGGCGGCCTCCGGGCTCAGCCTGAGCTGCGCGGCGGCGTAACGGCCGGGATGCTCGCGCGCGTAGTCGCGGTAGACGTCCGCGAAGGCGGCCAGGGCGTCCTTGCCGGCCCGCCCGGCCAGCGCGGCGGCACACCGGTCGGCGAGCTCCTCCAGCGCGAGCAGGGCGATCTTGGTCTTGAGGTCCTGGGAGTTCTCCAGGTGGGAGTAGAGGCTCGCCACCTTGACGTCGAACCGCCGGGCGAGCTCGGAGACGGTCACCTGGTCGAAGCCGACCTCGTCGGCGAGCTCGGCTCCCGCACGGGTCAGGCGCTCCGCGGTCAGTCCTGCGCGAACCATGCCCTTCCTCTCATCTGGCAGAACTGATTATGCGATTACCTAATACCTTTAGGCAAATCTCAGTGCGCCACACGGTCGGAGCGGCCGCAGCAGCGTGCCAGGGCATCGCGGATCGCGGACCCGTCGGCGAGATCGGCGTCGCGTTCCGCCCACGCGATGTAGCCGTCCGGCCGTACCAGGACGACGTCGCGGGTGAAGCCGCCCGCCGTGACCGCCGTCGCGCGGTCCCGCCAGCCCGCCACCGGCGACGAGGGCACCTGGGCGTCCGGCGGCAGCACCAGCACGAAACGGCCCGCACGCAGGGCCTCGTACAGGCGCTTGGGCCCGTGCCCGGCGAGCGGGACGTCCGGGGCGCGCCGTCCGGTCAGCGGGTGCGCGCCGCGAGGCGCCGGATAGGCGATCCCGATCCCGGAGATGGTCCGGCCCACCAGGCGTGCCAGGGCGGGGATCCGCGAGAGGACACGCTCCATCGCCAGGCGGCCGAGGCTCGTCGTACGCGTGCGGCTGATGGCGTTGCGGAGGAGCATGCCGCTGGTCCGCAGCACCATGCGGCCGACCGGGTACCGCTCCTCGTGGTAGGTGTCCAGCAGGCCCGCCGGCGCGGACCCGCGGACCGCTGCGGCGAGCTTCCAGCCCAGGTTGGCGGCGTCCTGCAGGCCCGTGTTCAGGCCCATGCCGCCCGCCGGCGAGTGCACGTGCGCGGCGTCGCCCGCGAGGAACACCCGGCCGACGCGGTAGCGCGGCACCTGGCGCTCGTCGCTGTGGAAGCGCGACATCCAGCGCGGGTCGTACATGCCGTGGTCGGTGCCGAGCGCGCGGCGTACGGCGTCGCGGACCTCCTCCAGTTCCACCGGCGCGGTCTCGGGGAGGCGGCTGTGCCGGCTCCAGGCGATCACCCGGTACCAGCCGTCGCCGAAGGGCACCACGAACGCGAACGCCTTCTTCGCCGCCGCGGCCGTGATGGCGGACGCCGGAGGGTCGGCCAGCCGCACGTCGCACAGCATCACCGAGCGCACCGCCGAGCGGCCGGGGAAGGGCAGCCCGAGCGCGGCGCGGACCGTACTGTGCACGCCGTCGGCGCCGACGACGTAGCGGGCCCGCCACTGGTGCGAGGCGCCGTCCGGGGTACGCACCTCCAGGTCGACGCCGTCGGCGTCCTGGCTGAGCCCGGCCACGCGCATGCCGGTCCAGATCTCGGCGCCCAGCGCGCGAGCGCGCCCGGCGAGCACGCGCTCGGTCTCGTACTGGGGTGTGATCAGGAGGTACGGGAAGCGGCTCGGCAGCTTGGACAGGTCGATGTCGAGCTCGCCGAAGAGCCGCAGCCCGCCGACGGGCACGCCGCCGGCGACCAGTTCGTCGGCGACGCCGCGCGCGTCGAGCATCTCCAGCGTGCGGGCGTGGACCCCGAACGCGCGGGTGAGGTTCGACTCCTCCTCGCGGCGTTCGAGCACGGCGCAGGAGATGCCGGCGGCGGCGAGGTCGCCGGCGAGCAGCAGGCCGGTGGGACCGGCACCCACGATGAGCACGTCCTTGACCGGAACCATGCGGAGCCCCCGAGGTCGTCACCGGACGGTCACATGGCGTGACCACCCCTGCGAACGGCCTTACCCCGAACGGCGTCCTCCGAACGCGGCGTCAGTCGGGCTGCGAGTCGCGGGCCCGCCGCTCCGCCTCCTGCTTGACCTCGCGCTCGGCACGCTCGCGCGCCTCGGCGAAGTAACGCTTCGGATCGCGGACCATGCGCTCGCGCCGGTCGTCGGAGTCCTGTGCGATCAGGTCTTCGGCCATAGTCGGCTCCCTCTCCCCTGCGTCAAGTGTCGGCGCCCGATCGCCAAAGGTCAATCGGGGGTTCTCAGCGTCCGAGCAGCCTGGATCGCTCCTCCGTCGCGCCGGTCGCGAGCGCGTCGGCGAGCAGGCCGGCGAGGAGGCGTACGAACGGCACGTCGGCCTCGGTGATGCCGCCGGCGTTCATCGCGTCGACGGTGAGCATCCCGTACGGGACCTGCCCCGCGACCACGGGAACGGCGCAGAACGACAGGTAGCCGTGGTCCTCGGACCCGAACCAGCCCGGAGGCGGGTCCACGTGGACGTCCAGCGCGTGGGCGTCCTCGTTCGTCCGGATCATCTCGAACACCGAGTCGCCGGCGGGCGTTCCCTCCTCGAAGACCGTCTCCGGCTCGTCGGCACGGCCCGCGTAGCCCGCGTGTTCGAGCCGGCGAGGCTCGCCGTCGACGATGCGGAACCAGCACGCGCGGACGCGTTCGGCCCTGATCAGGTGCGCGGCGGAGTCGAGCACCATCGGGATGGTCTGCTCGCGGAGGTTGCCGCGCTCCTGACGGTTCGAGGCGGTCGCGATGCGCCCGAGCTGGCGGACGATCGGGTCGAGCGCGTCGTTGATGGTGACCCGCATCTGGACGGCGGCCTCCATCACGGCCAGCTCGGCCCGCTTGCGCTGCCGGTCCCTGCGGATCTGCTCGTAGCCGGGGACGGCGGCCCCGACCACGCTCATCAGGACTCCTAAGGTGATCCAGAACGCCTGCATCGGGCCACTGCCGCCGGCCTCGGCGCTCGACACCGCCACGAGGGCGACCGAACCGACCGTGAGGCCCGTAGTGACGTAGATGCGTTTCTCGGGGGGAATGCGCACGAACGGCAGAGTAGGGGATCTTCACGCCCCGCGGGGCGGCCTCACACGCGCGCCGGACCGCCGTCCCGCAGGGGCTTCACGACCCTCGCGGCGTCCTCTACCGCGGCGGTGGCGTCGGCGGGCGAGACACCGGCCGCGATCAGGCAGGCGCGTGCCGCCGCGCGCGCCGGGTCCGCGCACTGCCAGGTGCCGTCGTTGACCGCCTCCAGGAGGCCGAGCATCAGCGACTCGATGCCGTGGGCGAGCACCGCCGCCGGCAGGTGGCCGGCGAACTGGCCGCGCCGCCGCCCCTCCGCGAGCAGGCCCGCGACCTGGTCGCGCGCCGGGCGCAGCCGCTCGCGGATGCCGGCGCCGGTGAGGCTCCGCTGGGCGAGCGCGATGAGCAGCCGGTAGCGGTCGCCGATCTCCCACATCGCCAGCGTCGAGCGGACCAGCGCGTCGGCGGGCGACCGCGCGGTCTCGATGCCGCGGCGCAGGGCGTCGACGACCTCGCGCGCGGCCTTGTCGGTGAGGCCCTCGATGAGCGCCTCGCGGCTGGGGAAGTGGCCATAGACGGTGCGCCGCACGACGCCGGCGGCGCGCGCGATGTCGTCCATGCTCGCCTCGGGGTTGCGGGTCAGCTCCCGCGCGGCGACGGCCAGGATGTGCAGCCGGTTGGCCTCCGCGCGCCCGGAACGCTTCACGTCGCCCATGTGACTCCCTTCACAATCCTTCCTCGATTCTTGCACAAGCTTGTGCAGATGGCTAGGTTGCACAGTGGTGTGCAAATACGGTGCGCCTTCCGTCCATCCGAGAGGAACCCTCATGCCGCTGTTGTCGACCACTCCGGTCGAGCGCATGGACCGGCCATATTCGCGCCGATGGATGGCGCTCGCGGTGCTGTGCCTGAGCCTGCTGATCATCGTCATGGCCAACACGTCGCTGCTCGTCGCGGCGCCCGCCATGACCCGCGACCTCGGACTGAGCGGCAGTGACCTGCAGTGGGTCATCGACGCCTACACCGTGCCGTACGCGGCGCTGATGCTGGTGATGGGAGCGATCGGGGACAAGTACAGCCGCCGCGGCGCGCTGCTGGCCGGCCTGGCCGTCTTCGCCGGCGGCTCCGTCGCGGGCAGCCTCGCCCACAGCACGGCCGCGGTCATCGCGGCACGCGCGGTGATGGGCGTCGGCGCCGCGATGATCATGCCGGCCACTCTGTCCCTCCTGACCGCGACCTTCCCCCGCGGCGAGCGCGCCCGCGCCATCACGGCCTGGACCGCGACGTCCGGGCTGGCCATCGCCGCCGGGCCGCTGCTCGCCGGGCGGCTCCTCCAGGGCCACGCGTGGGGCTCGACCTTCCTGATCAACGTGCCCGTCGCGGCCGTGGCGGTGCTCGCCGCGCTGGTGTTCGTCCCGCCGTCGAAGGCGGACGGGCAGGGGCGGCTCGACCTGGCCGGCGGCCTGCTGTCCGTCGTCTTCCTGGGCGCCCTCGTCTACATGATCATCGAGGGTCCGCGCTTCGGCTGGGGACCCGGAGCCGTGACCGCCGCCGTGGTCGCCGGGGCCGGTCTGGTCGCGTTCGTCGCCTGGGAGCTGCGCCACCCGCGGCCCATCCTCGACGTACGGCGCTTCGGCGACCGCGCCTTCGCCGGGGCCAACCTGGCGGTGCTGCTGTTCTTCCTCGCCACGTTCGGCTCGATCTACTACCTGACGCAGGACCTGCAGTTCGTGCTCGGCTACGGCCCGCTCGCCACCGGCGTACGGCTGCTGCCGCTGGCCGGCGCGGTCTTCGCCGGTGCCGCGCTCACCGGTTTCCTCACCCCGAGGGCCGGGATGAAGGTCACCGTCGTCCTCGGCATGGTGCTCGGCACCGCCGGCATCCTGCTGCTGGCCACGGTCGGCGACGGCTCCGGGTACGGCGACTTCCTCGCCCCGCTGATCCTCCTGGGCGTGGCCATCGGGCTCAGCGTCTCGCCCTGCACCGACACGATCATGGGCGCGTTCCCGGAGAAGCAGCTCGGCGTCGGCGGCGCCGTCAACGACACGTCGCTGGAGCTCGGCGGCTCGCTCGGGATCGCCATCCTCGGCTCGATCCTGGCGAGCTCCTACACCTCCGGCATCGCGTCCGCGGTGGAGGGGCGGCTGCCCGCCCAGGCGGCGGGCACGGCCGAGGAGTCCGTCGGCGGCGCCCTCGCCGTCGCCCAGCGGGTCGGCGCGACCGCCGGTCCCCGGCAGGCGCAGGCCCTGGTGACCGCGGCCGACCACGCCTTCACTCACGCGGTCGCCCAGACCAGCCTCGTGGGCGCGGTCATCCTCGGAGCCGGCACGGTGCTCGTCGCGCTTCTGCTCCCCCGCCGCACGCGGCACGCCGGCCCGGCCGAAGGGACCTCGGAGGCCGTACGGGAGCGTGAGCCCGCGCTCCGCTGACGTGACAGGGGGCACTCCGCCGGGGTGTCCCCTCGCGACGGTACGTGTTCGGCCCCGGCGGCATGACAACCAGGCGCGCTCCCGGCGCGTCTTCCGGCCATGAGGACTCCACGACCACGTCGCACGAGGACGGGCGGCGATCTCCTCATGGCACCTCCTCCGCCGGCGGGACGACGTGGTGTGCGACGCACCGGCCTCCAGGCGAGTGGCCGCCTCCCCCGAGTCACGGCCCGACACCCACGGACACCCCGGCGCCGCGATGAACGCGCGCCACAGACGTACCGTGCCGGAGGCCGGTGCGTGCCCCCTGAAGCGGTTATCCGCCCGACCATCCCCCTCGCAGGGTCCGGCGGCCGCTCATCACAGTTTTCCGAGGGCGTACAGACCCCGGTCAGAGGCGCAGGACCATCGATCTCCCGACCAAAGTCCCAACGAACCCGCACCGCACAAACCAGCGGCGCCGCGCGTCAAACCAAGTCAAAGGTCCCCGAGGGACACCCGAGCTGCTCTGCTCCGGCAGCACGCGAACAGTGAACATGTGGTCATGCCCTCCGGGCAGACCCGCCGTACGCCCGTGGATCCGCCACCACGGCGACGGCCCGACTCGTGGAAACCATCGGTTCTCGAAAGGCGCGACATGGCGAAGATCGTGATCATCGGGGAAGGCACCAAGGTGCTCGGGTTCGGCCTGCCGGGAGCGGATGTGGTCACGGCCGAAGAGCCCGCGGCGGTGCTCGCCGCCTGGCAGTCCCTCGACACCGACGTCGACATCGTCGTGCTCACGACTCGTGCGGCCCGAACGCTGGCGGGCCGCACGGCCTCCTGGCCCCTTACCGCGATCATGCCTCCGTGACCAGGGCGCACGCCCCGCTCGTCCTGTTCGTCCCAAGGCCCTTCGGCCGCGATGCCGGGGACCGACGACTCTGACGGCCCGGGGCCGGGGCGACAGACCATGAGGCGGACGGCGGGCGACCCTAGGAGGCAGGCCATGCACACCAAGCCCGGCCGGTACGTGCTCGGCGACGACGTCATGGCGGTGATCTTCGGCGTCGACGGGGTGATCATCAACAGCGCGCAGGCGGCCGCGACCGCCTGGAAGTCCGTGCTGGACCCGTTCCTGCGCACGTACTCGGCCATGCGCGAGGAAGTGTTCGTCCCGTTCGACGTGGCGACGGACTATCCACGCCACCTGCACGGGAAACCGCGGGTGGAGGGGGCGCACTGCTTCCTGGACTCGCGCGGCATCACGCTCCCCTACGACGACATGCGGGGGATCGTCGGGCGCCAGGAGGAGTTCTTCCTCACCGAGACACGCCGGCACGGCGCCACGCCGTACCGCTCCACGATCGCGATGATCCGGGACCTCCACCGCTGCGGGCTCCACATGGCCTCGGTCTCGCCCGAGCCGTACGGCACCGAGATCCTCCACCGCGGAGGCGTCTTCGGCATGTTCGACGTGGCGATGGACGGCCTCGACGCGCCGGGGACCCGGCTGCCGGCCCAGACCGAGGCGGCGCTCCTGGTCCAGGCGGCCACGCGGCTCGGCATCTCGCCCGGGCGTACGGCCGTGATCGAGGAGAGCGTCACCGGCGTGGCCGCCGCGCAGCGCGGCGGGTTCCTGCTCATCATCGGCGTCGACCGGCTCGGGATCTCTCCCGGTCTCGCCGAGCAGGGTGCCCACATCGTGGTCTCGGACCTGGCCGAGCTGGAGCTGCGGGAGCACCCGATCCGCATGTCCGCCACCCGCTGAGAGCACTGAGAACGCCGGGCGGTGGTTCTCCTGCCCGCCCGGCGTCCGCCTAGAAACGCGCTCGTGGAGCCCTCACCCGAGGGTCCTTCGGAGCGCGGTCGTCGTGGCGGTAGACCATGTGGTCGGCGACCGTGACGACGCCGTCCACGTGCCCGATCGCCTCGGCCAGGCGCACCGCCTCCGAACGGCGCTCGACCTGGCCGCGGATCAGGACCGTCCCGCCCACGACGCTGACGACGAAATGCTCGGGGTCCATCCCGAGGGTGTCCCCGATGATGGCGTAGAGGATCTCGGCGCGGATCTCGTCGTCCGGCCGTTCGTACACCGCGAGCAGGTCGGACCGTGTGATGACACCGATGAGCCGGCCGTTCCCCGGATCGATCACGGGAAGCTGGCGGGTCCGGTGCCGGTACATCACGCGGGCGGCCTCACGCGCCGCCGTCGACGGTGTCACCGTGACGACGGGCGACCGCATCAGCTCCGCCGCCACCGCCTCCGGTCTTTTACGGAACAACCCGAGCGCGCCGCCGCGCCGCCGCCCCGCGTCGCGGAAGGCCGGGTCGTCCTTGGAGACGATGCCGACCACCCGGTCCGCCGAGTCGACCACCGGCAGGGCCACGAGGTGGAAGCGCCGCATCGCGCTCCTGATCTCGCGAAACCGCGCGCTCTGCCGTACGGCGATCACGCGCTCGCTCATCACCTCCGCCACAGAAACGATCATCCTCGGGCCTCCCTGTGGGCCGACGCGCGCGCCGGCGGCGGCGTGGCGGCTTCGGGGACCAGCCAGCGCAGCCACTCACGGTCGCCCTGGACGGCCAGCCGCGCGAGCTGGGCGGCGGCACCGCCGTGCTGGCTCTGGTGGGCGCGCATGGCCGACCTCTGTATCCTCCGGCCGACCCGCAGCTCGAAGTCGATGCGCTCCTCACAGTCACCCGTGCACGTCAGGCCGCTGGCGTCCGTGACCTCCTGGGCCACGTCGTGCGGCAGCGTCCAGGCGAGCACCGGGACACCGTGCTCGCGCGCCGCCAGGCACGCCGCGGCGGCGGCCGTACGGTCGATGAGGCGGCCGTCCACGGCCAGGACCAGATCGACCGTCCACTCCCGGATCCTGCGGTGCACGTACTCGGCCAGCCGCTCGATCGGCAACCGGCACAGCTCGGCCTCCCGGTAGTCCACGACCTGCCGGTGCGCGGCCCGCAGCACTGACGCGGAGGCCTCGAACTCGAACAGCCGCACGGTGTCCAGCATCTCCATCGAGTCGTTGTAGGGCGACTCGTCGCCCCGGGTGAAGGCGAGTACGCCCAGCTCACACCCCTGGCGGCCGAACGCCTCCAGGATCGCCCCGAGATAGCTGGCCTCATCACCGGGCCTGGCCACCACGGCCAGCACGCTGTCCGCCGATGGCAGCGCCGTGCGGACGCGCCGCTGCGGGCCCGCCGCGTGGGAGGGTGTCGTTCCGATCTCCGCGGTCATGTCTCCCCCGATCCAATGGTCGCCCCCGACCACCCCTGACTGCGAAATGGCGACACCCGCGCCCAGACGGCCGGACCGGGGTCCGGAACGCCCCGGACGCCCTGTCATGACGGCCGATACGCCTCGCGCCCCGGCGCGATCCGCCCGTCATGAGCCGACGGGTGCCAATGTCATGGTCTGCCCGATTCCGGACCAATCCCAGAGCCCTAGGTCCCTGGTCCTTCAGGACGTTCGCCCCGGATGAAGTCAGGTGCGGGGGCGTACGACCGCGACCGAGCAGGGGGCGTCCTGGAGCATCGCGGTGGTGACCGTGCCGAGGCGCAGCCCCGCGACGCCGCCGAACTCCCGGCCGCCCAGGACCAGCAGGCCCGCGCCCTCGGAAGCCTTCAGCAAGGCGTGCTTCGGGGTCAGCATCAGCGTCCTGGTGCGTGCGGCGACGTACGGGTACTTCTCCAGCCACGGCGACACCGTGCGGTCGAGGACGATCGCGGCCGTCTCACGCAGGTGCTCAGGATCGGTCAGCATCCCCATTTCCGCGCAGGTCACCGCCTCGGGCTCCCAGGCGCCGCACACCGCCAGCAGCGGCAGCCCGCGCAGCGCCGCCTCCTCGAACCCGAACGCGAGCGCCGCCTCCGAGCCCGGCGTGCCGTCCACCCCGACGACGATCGGACGGCGACGGTCCGCGGCGGAACGGACCACGATGATCGGGCAGCGCGAGTACGCCGGCAGCCGTACCGGCGAGGCACCGGGCCCGAACCCGCCGTACCCGGCGGCGCCGGTCTCCTCCACGTGGCCGGCCTCCGGACGGCCGCCGATGAACGCCAGGCAGGCCTCCTCGGACTCGTTCACGAGGACCGCGTGCTCGGGCGCGGCGGCGAGCCGCCCGCGTACCTCGGTCTGCGGCACCATCTCGCGGGCGAGCAGGACGGCCTTGTCCAGGACGTGCCGCCCGATGCGCCGCGCGCTCTCCAGCGCCTCCGGGCCGGACGGCGGCACCGGGTTCGACCAGTGCCAGACGTGGCAGACGGTCAGCGGCAGGCGCCGCGACCGCGCCTCATCCGCCGCCCAGCGCAGGGCCCGCTCCCCCGCCGTCGATCCGTCCACTCCGGCCAGCACGTATGAGACGTCGCGCCGGCTCACCTCCGGCCGGTCCAGCGAGGACTCACCGAGATCCACTCCTCTTCCCAGAGGGCGAGGCGTTTGCGGTCGAGACGGCGGTCGACGGCGGTGCAGGCGATGGAGTGCAGCAGCGTGACGAGGATGACCATGGTCAGCGCGGCCATCACCGTGTCGGCGATCGTCTGCGAGTGCTTGCGCGGATGGGTCGTCAGGTGCCCGGTGGCGTCGATCCAGATCGTGCGGTGGGCGCCGGGACGGTCCTCACCGCCCGCCGGCACCGCGCCGATCCGCGCGGCTCCCGACGCGTCGTGCCAGGCGATACGGGTCGTCCCCGCGAACGCGGCCTCCGGCGCCGTCGACGACACCCCCACGACGGTGGCGTCGGCGCGGTGACGGGTCAGGGCCTGCTGGTGTTCGGCTCGCAGGCCCGCGCGCGCGACCGCGTGGGCCACCGCCGTCGCGGCGATCGGCGCGATCAGCAGCAGCAGCGCGCCGAGAAGGGTGATCACGCGGGCGTGCAGGCGGTCGATCGGACGCCGCAGCGGATTGTGGTCGGGCCGCGCGTACCGGATCACCCGTTGCAGGTTGACGATGAAGGTTCGCATCGGACACCTCCGCTCCAGCCTTTCCCGCAGGCTAATCCGATCAGCCGATACCGGGACAGGGGCTCAGGTCCCACCCGAAACCCCCGAGAGTCCCGCGTATCGCGGCCCTTCGGCCCTATAGGGCTCCCCGGGTCAGATCGGTCACGGAGGGGCGGGCGCCCGGGGACTGGAGCGGCACACTGCCCAATCTCATGATCATCTGAGGGTGCGCGCCGTCGCAGAAGCGCGTGCGGATGAACTCCCGCAGCTCCGGAACCTCGAGGGCCTCCAGGTGGAAGGCGGCCGAGACGTCCTCCTCCGCCGCGCAGAGCAGGACCCGCTGCAGCGCCTGCCCGGCGCGGAGCCAGTCGGCGCGGCCGTCCTCCTCCGTGACGAGCAGCGCGACGACCCCGGTCGCCTCGTTCCGCGCCCCAGTGCGTTCCTGGGCGCGTTCGGCGACGACCGTCCCCGTACGGCCCGCCGACGCTCCGGCCCACGAGGCCGGCTCCCCCGCGCACGCGGGGGACTGCTCGCGCATCTTCTCGGCGGCCTCGGTCAGCGCGCCCAGGGCCGAGCGCACCCGCGGGTCTGCGATCACGCGCAGGGACACCCCCTCGGCGTACGCCTGGCCGCGCAGGGTCTGGAGCAGCCCGATCGGCAGCCCGCCGGGCCGGAACCCGCCCCGGTGGCAGCGGCGGCGCCTGATCTGCCGGTACATCCGGCGTTCCTCGGCCGAGGCCGTGCCCGGCGGGCCGACGGTCACGTCGGCCACGCGGCCCGGCTGGCCGGGATCGGGCAGCGTCCGCACCTGCGGCGTCCGGCCGAGGTGGCTCACGGCCAGGCGCAGCGTGTAGAGCGCGGCGCCGCAGCCGACCAGCGCCACCCGGCCCTCGACGCCGGCGTCGCCGTCGGCGTGCAGTGAGACGGTCGAACCGCTCGCCGCGAACCGCCACGGGCGCGTGTCGTCCATCGACGGCGCCCAAGCCGCCGTGTCGACGAGAAAGTGCGTGATCTTCTCTTCCGGCGCGACGTCCGCGATCTCCATGATCCCCCTAGGTGCTCCCCTGGAGTCCAGGGCACCACCCACGGCCCACGGCGCAGCAGAGACCAAGGTCCCGACGGTGCGGGACCTCTGGCCGGTAGCGCCTACGTGTCCTTACGGCAGGGGACGACGGCCAGGGGGCACTGGGCGTGGTGAAGGAGGCCGTGGCTCACCGACCCCAGGACCAGGCCGGCGAAGCCGCCGCGCCCGCGCGTGCCGGCCACCAGGAGGTCGGCGCGCGCCGAGGCGCCTCCCAGGATCCGGACCGGGCGGCCGTGGACGATCTCCGGCACGACCTCGACGTCCGGGTACTTGTCCCGCCAGGGTGCCAGGGCGCCGTCCAGGTGACGGGCCTGCTCGTCCGAGACGATCTCCGGGTCGTACACCAGCGGCATCATCTCGCCGGGGCCGGCCGCGCCGGGTTCGGACCAGACGTGGACGGCCCGCAGGCGTACACGCCTGAGCCTCGCCTCCTCGAACGCGAAGGCGAGGGCGGCGTCGCCGGACTCCGAGCCGTCCACGCCGACGAGGATCTCCTGGCGTACGACGGGGTCACGGTGGCGTACGACGACCGTCGGCACCGTCGTGTGGGCGACGACCTGGAGCGCCGTGGAGCCGAGCAGGACACCGGAGATCACGCCGACCCCGTGCCCGCCCAGCACGATCATCGAGGCGTTCCGCGCCTCTTCCAGCAGGGCCTTGGCGGCTCCGCCGGGTACGGCCTCCCCGCCGGCCTCGATCCCTGGCACGCGGCCTCGCACGGCGGCGACGGCCGCGTCCACGACCTCCTCGCCGCTGGTGATCAGCCACTTGCGGACCGCCGCGAGGCGGGGGTCCACCGACGTGTCGTAGAGCCAGGGCGCGACGGCGTGCACGATCCGGAGCGGCACGCCGCGCCGCGCGGCCTCCTCGGCGGCCCACTCGACCGCCCGCATGCTGTGATCCGAGCCATCCGTCCCCACGACGATCTGGTCCATGGCCGGCCCCCTGACGACTCCGTTCCCTCCAGCACAACGGAGACGCAAAGCCCGTTCAAGGGCCGGAAGGCCCACGCGGGCCGCGCCGATGGTCCCCCCAATGATCCGTACGCGCCGGGCCGCCGGGGCCTGTGCGAACGCCGGAGCGGCCATTTCCCCGCTGCGCGCAAACGGCGAGGCCCGTCCTTAAAGCCGCCCTGCCTGAGCGTTCCCCTCCTGGTCAAAAGCCAGTATGTACCGCTTTGTCGCTATTGATTCCGGCTCGATGACCGTGTGATGTTGAATTAGGCGAAAAAGCGAGGAATGAACGAATTCGCCCGGCATGACAGATTTTAAATCGGTCAGAGTCAAACCAGGGGGGATTTTCCATGGGAATTTCGAAGCGGCTCGCTCTCGTCGTCTCCGGCGCCGCCTTCACGGGTTTCGCCGCGCTCGCACTCGGTGCGGCGGCTCCGGCCAGCGCGGCCGTAGCGGCTCCGGCCAGCGCGCCGGCGACCGGGACACACCTCGTCAGCCACCTCTTCGGCTGCGGCTGCTGGGACGACTGCGACGACGACTGGGACGACTGGGGCTGGTGACCGTCGGCTCGACGACGAACCGGTGACACCGGCGGGGCCTCGCACCGTACGGGCGTGAGGCCCCAGCCCGGCGTGAGCGACATCCGTGGCCGGCGCCTCCCGCAGGAGGCGCGCGGCCACGCCGTCATGAGACGAACAGCGCCGGCGCCTCACCGCGGGCGGCGGCCGCCCCGGCGTCGTCCTGCTGCTCGCGCGCGCGGCGTTCCGCCTCGACCTGGCGCAGGTAGTGCTCGATCTCGCGCTTGGACCGCTCGTCGTCCCAGCCCAGGAGCGGCGCCATCAGCGCCGCCACCTCGGGCGCGGCGCCGGCGCCCTGGTCCCACTCCTCGATCGAGGCGCGCAGCCGCCGCCGGAGCACGTCCTCCACGTGCAGGGCCCCCTCGTGCGTCACCGCGTACACCACCTCGGCCTTGAGGTAGTCGGCGGCGGAGGCGATCGGCTCACCGAGCGACGGGTCTGCCTCGACGAGCTCCAGGAGGTCGTGGACGCAGGAGCCGTAGCGGTTCAGCAGGTGCTCGACGCGTGCGACGTGCAGGCCGCTGCGCCGGGCGAGCTGGGCCCGCTCGTTCCACAGCACCTCGTACCCCACCGCGCCGGCGAGCGGCACCCGGTGGGTCACCGACTCGGGCACGACCTGGGGCAGCTCACCGGCGACGGCGTCGACGACGTCCTGCGCCATCACCCGGTACGTGGTGAACTTGCCGCCCGCGATCACGGTGAGGCCCGGGACCGGCTGGGACACCGTGTGCTCGCGCGACAGCTTCACCGTGTCGTCGGAGGTACCGGACACGAGCGGGCGCAGCCCCGCGTACACGGCCTCGATGTCGTCGTGGACCAGCGGCGTGGTCAGCACCGCGTTCACGTGCTCCAGGATGTAGTCGACGTCGGCGCCGCTCGCGGCGGGCTCGTCCTTGTCCAGGTCCCACGCGGTGTCGGTGGTGCCGATGATCCAGTGCCGGCCCCACGGGATGACGAGCAGCACGCTCTTCTCCGTGCGCAGGATCAGGCCCGTGTTCAGGTGGATCCGGTTGCGCGGCACGATGATGTGCACGCCCTTGGACGCCTTGACCTCCAGGCGGCCTCGTGCCCCGGCCAGGCGGTGGGTCTCATCGGTCCAGACGCCGGTCGCGTTGATGACCTGCCGGGCCTTCACGGTGACCTCGCGGTCGTTCTCCAGGTCGCGCACGACCGCGCCGGCGACGCGCTCGCCCTCGCGTACGAACCCGGTCGCCTTCGCCCGGCTCACGACCGTGGCGCCGTAGCCGGCGGCGGTGCGCGCGAGCGTCATCGTGTAGCGCGCGTCGTCGACCTGCGCGTCGAAGTAGCGGATCGCGCCGACGTACGCGTCGCGCCGCAGGGCCGGCGCCAGCCTCGACGCGGCCCGCTGGCTCAGGTGCTGGTGGCGGGGCATCGCACGGCCGCCGCCCATCGTGTCGTACAGGCCGATCCCGGCGCCGACGTAGAAGCGTTCCCACATCCGGTGCTTCAGCGGGTACAGGAACGACACCGGGCGTACCAGGTGGGGTGCGATCCGGTTCAGCAGCAGGGAACGCTCCCGCAGCGCCTCGCGCACGAGGCCGAAATCGCGCTGCTCCAGGTAACGGAGCCCCCCGTGGATCAGCTTGCTCGACCGGCCGGAGGTGCCGGCCGCCCAGTCCACGGCCTCGACGAGCGCCACGGTGAGGCCACGCGACACCGCGTCGAGCGCGGCGCCGGCGCCGACCACACCGCCGCCCACGACCAGCACGTCGAACTCGTCGGCGGCCAGGTCGCGCAGCGCCTGTTCGCGCTGGTCGGGTCCCAGGGATGCAGGTCTCACTTTTCTCCTCAGCGTCATGGGACGGGCGGCGCGGCCCCCTCGGCCGCGCCGCCCGCCGTTTCGGTTGAGTTCGGTCAGTCCACGTCGACCCAGTCGAGCGTGCGCTCGACGGCCTTCTTCCATCCGGCGTAGCCCGTGCTGCGCTGCTCGTCGCTCCAGCGCGGCTGCCAGCGCTGGTCCTCGTTCCAGTTCTGCCGCAGCTCGCTGGTCGACTTCCAGAACCCGGTCGCCAGGCCCGCGGCGTACGCGGCCCCGAGCGCCGTGGTCTCGGCGACGACCGGCTTGGACACCGGGACGCCGAGGATGTCGGCCTGCATCTCCATGCAGAGCTGGTTCGCGGTCACGCCACCGTCGACGCGCAGCACGTCGAGGGCGACACCGGAGTCCTGCCGCATCGCCTCGACGACGTCACGGGTCTGGTAGCAGATCGACTCCAGCGTGGCCCGCGCCAGGTGGGCGTTGGTGTTGAAGCGGGACAGGCCGACGATCGCGCCGCGCGCGTCGGACCGCCAGTACGGCGCGAACAGGCCGGAGAACGCCGGCACGAAGTACACGCCGCCGTTGTCCTCGACCTGGCGGGCGAGCGACTCGCTCTGGGAGGCGCCGGAGATGATGCCGAGCTGGTCGCGCAGCCACTGCACGGCCGACCCGGTGACCGCGATCGAGCCCTCCAGGGCGTACACGGGCGCCTCGGAGCCGAACTGGTAGCAGACGGTCGTGAGCAGGCCGTTCTTGGACCTCACCAGCTCGTTGCCGGTGTTGAGCAGGAGGAAGTTGCCGGTGCCGTAGGTGTTCTTGGCCTCGCCGACGTCGAAGCAGACCTGCCCGACCGTCGCGGCCTGCTGGTCGCCGAGGATGCCGGACAGCGGCACCTCGCCGCCGACGGGGCCGTTCGCCAGCGTCGTCCCGTAGAAGTCGGGGTTGGACGACGGCTTGATCTGCGGAAGCATCTGCCGGGGGATGTTGAAGAACCCGAGCAGCTCGTCGTCCCAGTCGAGGGTCTCGAGGTTCATCAGCATGGTGCGGCTGGCGTTGGTCGGGTCGGTGACGTGCACGCCGCCGTCGACGCCGCCCGTGAGGTTCCACAGCAGCCAGGTGTCGGTGTTGCCGAAGACCGCGTCGCCGGCCTCGGCGGCCTCGCGCACGCCGTCGACGTTCTCCAGGATCCACTGGATCTTGCCGCCGGAGAAGTACGTCGCCGGGGGCAGGCCCGCCTTCTGGCGGATCACGTCGCCGCGCCCGTCGCGGTCCAGCGCCGACGCGATGCGGTCGGTGCGGGTGTCCTGCCAGACGATCGCGTTGTAGTACGGACGGCCGGTGCGGCGGTTCCACACGACGGCGGTCTCGCGCTGGTTGGTGATGCCGAGCGCCGACAGGTCGGCGGCGCTCAGGTTGGCGTTGCGCAGGGCGGTGCCGATGACGGACCGGGTGCGCTCCCAGATCTCGGTCGGGTCGTGCTCGACCCATCCGGCCTGAGGCAGGATCTGCTCGTGTTCGAGCTGGTGTTTCCCGACCTCGTTGCCCGAATGATCGAAGATCATGAATCGGGTGCTCGTGGTCCCTTGGTCAACGGCTCCGACGAAGTCGGCCATGTCGGTCTCGCTTTCTCTGGATCAGACGGTCTCGATCTTGGTGTCTGCGGGCAGTTCGCCGGGCTCGGAGGCTCCCTCGTTGGGAAGGAAACGCCCGACGAGCGCCTCGTACAGGCCGGCGCCGAGCACACCGCCGATGAGCGGCGCGACGATCGGCACCCAGAAATAGAGGCCACCGTACTGATCGCGGAAAGCGGTGCCGTATCCGGTGAAGAAGGAGGCGAGACGCGGACCGAAGTCACGTGCGGGGTTGATCGCGTAGCCGGCGTCCGTGCCCCACGCCATGCCGATGGCGACGACGATCAGGCCGACGACGAACGGCGCGAGGTTCGCGGCGGGAGAGGAGTTGCGCAGGTCGGTGACGGCCAGGATCAGGAAGAGCAGGATCGCGGTGCCGATGATCTGGTCGCGGAACGCCCCGAAGGTGTGCACGGGCAGCGCGCCGTTGCCCGGGAGGGTAGAGAAGACGCCCTGCGTCTTGACCGTGTGCCCGGGGTCCATCTTCGTCAGGACCTCGTCGTAGTTCCAGCGGACGAGCAGCGCGGCCACGAACGCGCCCAGGAACTGGGCACCCGCGTACGGCGCGACCTTCCGCCAGGAGAAACCCTTGAACACCGCGAGGGCGACCGTCACCGCCGGGTTCAGGTGTGCGCCGCTGATCCGCCCGGCCACGTACACGCCGAGTGTGACGCCGAGTCCCCACGCCCAGGCGATGCTGTCGTGGTCGCCGATCCCGCCGGCCACCACCTGCGCCACCACCCCGGTCCCGAACAGGATCAGGATCAGCGTTCCCGCGAACTCCGCGGCCAGCTCACCGGCCAGACCAGGGATCTTCAATCGCTCTGCCACGTCTCCTCCTTGAGGGTCGTACACCGCGAGGCACCGCCGCGGGAGGAGTAGTGATCTCCCTCTCACGGCAGTCCGGACGCTAAATCCGCTGGGAGCGGCGGTCAACAGACAGGTGCCGACATTGTCGAACACCTGACGAAATGGCTATAGTCGCCCCGTGCCTGGACCGGTTCAGTCGATCGAGCGCGCGGCCGCGATACTCCGGCTGCTCGCCCGCGGCTCCGGGCGCCTGGGGGTCAGCGAGATCGCGGGTGCCCTCGGCCTGGCCCGCGGGACCGCCCACGGCATCCTCCGCACACTCCAGGGCGTCGGCTTCGTCGAGCAGGACGACGAGACCGGCAAGTACCAGCTCGGCGCCGCCCTGCTGCACCTGGGCACGAGCTACCTCGACGTCAACGAGCTCCGTTCACGCGCGATCAACTGGGCGGACGCGCTGGCGGCGCGCAGCGGCGAGGCGGTGCGGATCGGCACGCCGCTGGACGGCAAGGTCCTGGTCGTCCACCACGTGTTCCGCCCCGACGACACCCTCCAGACCCTCGACGTCGGGGCCCTGCTCCCGACGCACGCCACCGCGCTCGGCAAGGTGCTCCTCGCCTACGACGCCGGCGCGGCCTCCGGCGTCCTGGAGCCGTTCAGCCGCCGGACGATCACACAGCACCGTGAGCTCACGCGCGCGCTCACCGAGGTCAGGGACATGGGATGGGCCGCGGAGGTCGAAGAGATGACCGTAGGAGAGGCGGGCGTCGCCGCACCGATCCGCGGTCAGGGTGGCCTCGTCGTCGGCTCTATGGGAATATCCGGCGCCATCGAGCGAATATGCGATTCCAAGGGCCGGCCGAAACCGACGCTGGTGACCTACGTGCGCGACGCCGCACGCGCGGTCTCCCGCGACCTCGGAGCCTCACGCTGGTGAGGCCCGCCTGCCGGACCTGGAGGTAGGGACGCGATGGTGGATCGCTACGTGATGTCCGTCGACCAGGGCACGACGTCGACGCGGTGCATCCTGTTCGACCACGGCGGCCGCCTGGTCTCGGTCACCCAGCGTGAGCACCGGCAGCACTTCCCGAAGCCGGGATGGGTCGAGCACGACGCGATGGAGATCTGGCGCAACCTCAAGCGCATCGCGCCCGAGGCGGTCGCCCAGGCGGGCGCCGCGCCCGGCCAGGTGGTGGCGCTCGGCATCGCCAACCAGCGCGAGACCACGGTCCTGTGGGACCGCCACACCGGACGCCCGATCGGCAACGCCGTCGTCTGGCAGGACACCCGCACCGACGCCCTCGTCGGCGAGCTGTCCGCGCGCCCCCAGGCCGACCTCGTACGCGAGCGGTCCGGCCTCCCCCTGGCGAACTACTTCTCCGCGCCGCGCGTCCGGTGGATGCTCGACCACACCCCCGGCCTGCGCGAACGCGCGGAACGCGGCGACGTGCTGTTCGGCACGATGGAGAGCTGGCTCATCTGGAACCTCACCGGCGGCCCCGGCGAGGGCCTGCACGTCACCGACGTCACCAACGCCAGCCGCACCCTGCTGATGGACCTCAAGACGCTCAGCTGGGACGACGAGCTCCTCACCTTCTTCGGCATCCCGCGCGCGATGCTGCCGGAGATCAGGCCGTCTACGGAGACGTACGGAACCGCGCGCAGCGTCCTGCCCGGCGTACGCATCGCGGCGGCGCTCGGCGACCAGCAGGCGGCACTGTTCGGGCAGACCTGCTTCGCGCCCGGCGAGGCCAAGTGCACGTACGGGACCGGCGGCTTCCTGCTGCTCAACACGGGCAACGAGCCCGTACGCTCGGCGCACGGCCTGCTCACGACGGTCGGGTACAAGGTCGGCGACGAGCCCGCGGTGTACGCCCTGGAGGGGTCCATCGCGATCACGGGCGCGCTGGTCCAGTGGTTCCGCGACGGGCTCGGCCTGATCGGCAGCGCGCCGGAGATCGAGACGCTCGCGCGCACGGTCGAGGACAACGGCGGCTGCTACATCGTGCCCGCCTTCTCCGGCCTGTTCACCCCGCACTGGCGCAGCGAGGCGCGCGGCGTGATCGTCGGCCTGACCTCCTACATCACCAAGGGACACCTGGCGCGCGCCGTCCTGGAGGCGACCGCCTGGCAGACCCGCGAGGTCGTCGACGCCATGAACACCGACTCCGGGCTGACCCTGAAGGCGCTCAAGGTGGACGGCGGGATGACCGCCGACAACCTGCTCATGCAGATCATCGCGGACGTCCTGAACGTCCCGGTGATCAGGCCGATGGCCGCCGAGACGGTCTCGCTCGGCGCCGCGTACGCCGCGGGCCTCGCCGTCGGCTACTGGCCCGACCTGGAAGGGCTTCGGCGCAACTGGCACCGCGCGGCCCAGTGGCACCCCGCCATGGACCCGGGCCGCCGCGCCACGGAGTACGACAACTGGCAGCGCGCCGTCGAGCGCACCTTCGACTGGATCAAGCCGGCGACTCCCTAGGCCCGGCCCTTCCAGTCGATGCAGAGGATGACGGCGTCGTCGAGCAGCTCCGAGCCCTCGTGGTAGTCGATCAGGCCGCGCGTCATGGTCCGCACCGCCTCGGAGGGGTCCTGTAGCCGGGTCTGGCGCAGCGCGCTGGGCAGGGCGGACGCGCCGTAGACGTCGCCGGCCGGCGACTGGGCGGTGTGGACTCCGTCGCTGACGATGATGAGGCGGTCGCCCGGCTCGACGGTGAACTCCTGCTCGGTGTACTCGGTGTCCTCGAACATGCCCAGCGGCATCTGCGCCTCCAGCTCGATCTGGGAGACGTTCTTGCCCCGCAGCCGGAAGATCTGCGGCGAGCCCGCGTCGACGACCGCGACCTGACCGGTGTCCAGGTCGAACCGGAGCAGGAGCGTCGACAGGTGGCTGTGGCCGCGGTGCTGGGTGTAGACGGTCTCGTTCGCCAGGGTCGCCTGGTCGATGATGTCGCCGCCGGACCGCCGCGCGTTGCGCAGCGCGCTGACCGCCAGGTGGGTGAGGAGCGCCGCCTCCGTGCCACGGCCCATCCCGTTGGTCACCGAGACGATCAGGGTGTCGCGGCCCGCCGACCAGTCGAAGTTGTCGCCCCAGATCGCGTACGCGGGTTCGAGCATGCCGGCTAGGTGATATTCGTCACACACGCACGACCGGGCCGGGAGGAGGCCCCACTGGATCTCCGCGGGCAGGGTGAGCCTGCTCCGCCGCTTGATCCGCTGGTAGAGGTCGGTGTGCTGGTCGGCGACCTTCAGCGCGCGCGCCACGACGGCCGCGATGGCCGCGAAGCGCTCCTGCTCCGCCGCGCTCGGAATCCGTGGCAGGTAGACCCCCATCACGCCCACGCGGTCTCCGTACAGCGACATCGGGACGTACAGCTCGCACTCGTCGCCCTCGCCCGCCGTGATGACCGGCCGCTGCGAGGCGAACGAGCGGCCCGCGGGCGTGCCGTCGATCTGGATCGACTCCTCGCCGTAGGTGGCCGGGACGAGGAACGACAGGCGGTAGTCGGCGAGGAAGATCTCGGCGCCGTCGACGCCGAAATGATCCGCGATGGCCCGGACCGCGGCCGCGGCGAGCGTATGCGGCTGGGCGTCCCAGATGGCGTTCTCGATGATGCTGAGCTGGTCGTCGGTCATTGTTTTTTATCACCTGGTGCTAGGAGCCGCCCCGGCATACGTCCGTGCAGGCTGCCCGGAACACGTGCCTAAGCGCGCGCGCTGTGTAACAGTAGATATATGGCGGCGATTGCGGGCGATTCATCCGAGCTGGACGAATGCGCTGCCGCGATCGACGCCTTGGCCGGTGCGTTCACGGACGTCTGGACGGCTCCGCTCAGCGCACCGGATGTCCCGGTCCCCGCGACCCAGCTGCGAGTGCTGTTCATCGTCGAGCAACGGGGGGGCATCAACCTCAGCGGCCTGGCGGCCGACCTGGGCGCTCTCCTATCCTCGGCGAGCCGGTTGTGCGACCGGCTCGAGGCCGCGGGCCTGATCGTACGTGACCCTGGTCAGCAGTCCCGCCGGGAGATCACGATCCGGCTCAGTGTCGACGGTGAGGCGCTCCTCGAACGCGTGCGCCGTCACCGGCAGGGCGAGCTGCGGCGGGTCCTGGCCGACATGTCGCCGACCGCGCGCAGGGCGCTGCTCACCGGGCTCACCCAGTTCGGCTCCGCGGCGGGAGGCCCGTCCGCCGAGGGCGACGCGGCCGAGCGCTTCTCGATGCCCGCCTGACCCGGGCCGTCGCCTCACGCCAGCGCCACACGCGGGTCCGTGCCGTCCGGCGCGGGCTCGGGGACCATGTGGAACATCAGCAGGCACGTGTCGTCCTCGCGCGCGCTGTCGTGGAGCATCCCCTCCAGCACGAGGTCCGCGACCTCGTCCAGGTCGCCGTCACCCTTGGAGAACGCCTCGGCCAGGCGCTCGATGCCCTCGCCCAGGGGCAGGCCGCGCCGCTCGATGAGCCCGTCGGTGTAGAAGAGCACCGCCGAGCCGACCGGCATCCGCACGGTGTGCTCCACCATCGTGGCGCCTTCGAGCGGCATGCCGAGCAGGAAGTCGTGGCCGTCGAGCACGGTCACGGTGCCGTCGGGCGCGCGCAGCAGCGGAGGCGGGTGACCGGCGTTCGACCAGCGCAGCAGGCCGTCCGGGCCGATCTGGGCGAGCACCGCGGTGGCCAGGTCGTCGGGCTGTAGGTGCAGGAGCAGCCGGTGCATGCGCGTCAGCACCTCGCCGGGGCCCGCGGCGTCGATGGCGAACGCCCGCAGCGTCGTACGCAACTGGCCCATGAGCGCGGCGGCCTGGAGGCCGTGCCCGGTGACGTCGCCGACGGCCGCCACCACGTCGCCGTCGGGGCGTTCGAACGCGTCGTACCAGTCACCGCCGACGTTCATGCCGGCCTCGGCGGGCAGGTAGCGCGCCGTGAACCGCAGCCGCCCGGCCGTCGGCAGGTCGGTGAGCATGGCGCGCTGGAGGCGCTCGGCGACGTCGCGCTCGTACTCGTACCGCAGCGCGTTGTCCGTCGCGGCGGCGGTGAGGCGGGCGAGCTCGCTGAACACCGCGAGGTCCTCGGCGGTGAACGAACCGGAGGTCGGCTCGGCCGCGAGCACGCCGAGGGACACACCGCCCGAGATGAGGGGAACGGCGAGGATCTGGCTGCTCACCAGCGTGGTGTCCACGCCGGGCACCACGACGTCGTCGTCGGCGGGCTCGCGGGTGGCGTGCTGGACGCGTCCGCTGGTGAACGCCTTCTCGACGTGCTCCGAGGGCCGCCGGTCGTCCTCCGGGTACGGCTGGAGCCCGCCGAGCGGGCGCGCCAGCCACACGGTCATCGTCGAGGCGTACCTCGGGACGACGAGGTCGTGCAGGCGTTCGAGGATCTGCTCGTGGTCGAGGGACTCGGACAGGGTCGCGCCCGCGCTGGCGAGGAAGCCCAGCCGGGCGCGTGACGCCTCGGCCGAGGCGCGGGCGGCGCGCTCGGCGCTCAGCAGGTGGCGCTGCAGCTCGCTCGCGTGGCGCAGCCGCTCGGTGGTCTCGTCCAGCTCGGCGTGGAGGGCGAGGACGCCCTGGTTGGTCTGCTCCAGCTCACGGCGGTGCCAGTCCAGCGCGTCGTGCTGGCCGGTGATGAGGTCGAGGAGCAGGTCACCGCCGTCGCCGCCCGGCTCGGGTTCCGGTTCGAGCACGGGCCCCGGCGGCACGGCCACGCGCACCGGCTCGCCGCCCTCTCCCACGACGACCTCCAGGCAGGCGTCGCCGGTGAGGGAGACGGTCATCGGGTCGCTCGCCGACCGGCCGCGCAGGACCCGCGCGACGGCCGCCAGGAACTCGGTGCGGTCGTCGGCCGCCACACCGAACCGGCTCATGGCCGACGCGACGGACGCGAGGGCGGACGCCGCGTCGATGACCGCACTGTGGTGGATTCGCTCGTTCAACGCGCCTCCCTACTCCGCTCTCGTCCTCGCCACCACGACGGTGGCGTCGTCGTTGCCCCGGTTCGCGTCGCGCCAGATCAACGCGGCCATGATCGCCGGATGGTGGCGTTCGGCACCGGGGTGGTCGGCGGCCTCCCAGCGGCCGTTGATCCCGTCGGTGTACATGACGAGCGTGGCCGGGGCGGCCCAGTCCGCGGAGACGACGCGGTGCAGGCGGGGCTGCTGACCGGCGCCGAGGATACCTGGGCGCGACACGAGCGTCTGCCCTGCTCCGGGGCCGTAGAGGCGGCCGGTGACGTTGCCGAGCCCGGCGAAGGTGACCTGCTGGGTCCAGCCGTCGATCCGAGCGATCGCGGCGGCGGCGCCGCGGGTGACCCGAAGGCCGGCGTCGATCCCCTGGAGCAGGCCCGTGGAGTCCATGCCGGGCGAGCGTTCCAGGACCTCCAGGGCCGTACGGCGCGCCTCGGCCGCCGCGACTCCGTGCCCGAGGCCGTCGACGACGCCGATCGTCATCCGGTCGTCGTCCCAGGCCACCGCGTAGCCGTCGCCGATCTCGTACTCGTCCGGGTGCGGGGTGATGATCCCGCCGACCTCCACGCCGGAGTCCGGACCGGCCGCCTCGGGGCCGACGCGCGCCAGCACGACGGTGCCGCTGCCGGCGCTGTACAGGTCGAACTGGGCGGCGGCGCGGCGGCACGCCCCCAGGCCCGCGCCCATCGAGGAGCCGGTCGTGTAGCCGTCCGCCATCGAGGCGGCGACGTCGGGGATGCCCGGGCCGTTGTCCACCGCGACGATCTGCACGGTGCCGTGGCCGGAGACGCTGATGAGCAGGCGTCCGCCCATGGCGTGCTTGACGAGGTTCGTGCCCAGTTCGGTGGCGACGAGTTCGCAGACCGCGGTGTCCTCGGCGCCCAGGCCCGCGGGCAGGGCGGCGGCCGTCGCGGCGGCGGCCGCGACGTGCACGAGGCTCTCGTCGGTGACCGCGATGTTCCAGGCCTCCGTCACCGTGATCCGGCCGTTCATCGCGGCACCCGCTGCGCGGTGCGCGGCCACGACTCGACGGTGACGGTGGTCCCCTCACCGGGCCGGCTCTCGACCTGGAAGTCCTGTACGAGACGGCGCGCGCCTCCGAGCCCCAGCCCGAGGCCGTTCGCCGTCGTGAAGCCGTCCGACAGCGCCGCCTCGATGTCCGGAATGCCCGGTCCTGTGTCGGCGAACGCGAGGCGGATGCCCTTGCCCTCCGCGCCATCCGTGCCTTCGATGGCCGCCAGCTCCATGTGGCCGCCGCCGCCGTGCACGAGGGTGTTGCGCGCCAGCTCGCTGGCCGCGGTGACGATCTTCGTCTGCTCGACCAGGCTGAAGCCGGCCGCGACGGCCGCCTCGCGTACGGCCTGGCGCGCCCCGGCGATCTGCACGTCACTCGTGATCGGCAGCCGGATGACGGCGTCCTGGCTCACCGGTCGCCCACCCGATCCCCCGACTCCACCGTCCCGAGCACTGCCATGGCGTCCGAAAGCGAGAGGGCGGTCTTCAGGCCACGGAGGTGCAGCCCCATCTCGACCAGGGTGATCGCGACGGAAGGCCGCATCCCGGCCACCACGGTCTCGCCCGCGAGCATGCTCGCGGCGGCCGCGATCTCCGACAGCACCCGCGCCAGGAACGAGTCGATCATCTCGACGGAGGAGATGTCGATGATCACCCCGCGGGCCCCGTCCGCCGCCATCTCGGTCAGGTCCTGCTGGAGCAGGAGGGCGAGCCGGTCGGTCAGCTCCTGCTGGATGCTTGCGATGAGGATGTCGCCGAGCCGCAGGATGGGAATCCGCTCGGCGCCGGGCTCCGCACTCACACCTGCCCCGTCACGGTCACGCCGGAACGCTTCAGCGCCCAGGCCAGCGCGTCGGCCAGCGTCGCGCGCGTGGTGATGTCCCCGAGGTCGATGCCGAGCTGGACGATGGTCTGCGCGATCTGCGGACGGATCCCGCTGATCACGCACTCGGCACCCATCAGGCGTACCGCCATCGCCGTCTTCATGAGGTACTGCGCGACGACCGTGTCGACCATCGGCACGCCGGTGATGTCCAGGATCGCCGTCGAGGCGTGCTGGTCGACGATGGCGTCCAGCAGCGTCTCCATCACGATCTGGGTCCGCGCGCTGTCGAGGGTGCCGATCAGCGGCACCGCGACGACGCGGTCCCAGAGCTTGATCACCGGGGTCGAGACCTCCAGGAGCTGCTGGCGCTGCCGGTCGATGATCTCGGCGCCGTCGCTGAGGGCGACCTCCATGACGACGAGCCGCAGGGTGCCCATCAGCTCCACGACGGCCAGGGAGGCTCCGGACAGGTCGCCGTCCGCGAACTCCCGCTCGACGAGCGCCATCAGCGGCTTCTTCAGCTCGGCGACCTCGGCCGCCGTCTGCGCCGAGGACGCGCCCGAACGGGTGCGCGCGGCGATCATCTGCGCCAGGTGCGGCCGGATCCGCCCGAAGGCCGGAGCGCCGGCGTCATCGATCTGCTCGGTGCGCGCCACCTCGGCGAGCATGTCGATCATGCGGTGGGCCGCCCCCACGGCCGCGTCGCGTCCAGAGGTGTAGACGGCGCGGAACAATGAGAGGTCCGCCCACTGCTGAGCGAGCTGCTCCCCCCGCGCCTCCAGTACCTGCGCCACCGCCACCGGCGCGGAGCCGTTGTTCCCCACTTCAGCCACCTTGCCGTCTCCTCCCTACCGGAACTGACCGGAAAAAAACCGATTCGACGGTCCTCATGCGAATCGCGCGCCCCAAATGGGGCAGATGAAGTCTCACGAACCGCCGTCGGACGGCATTTCGAAGGTGGAACCCAACGTGACCGAACACGCCAATGAGCTCGCCTCCCCCGAACGGCTGACCGCGGAGTTCGAGCAGGCGGTCCGCGTCCTCATCGGCGTCTGGTGGCGCTCGGACGAGGCACTCGGACGCGTCTCCCTCGGCCAGCTGCGCGCGCTGGAGACGCTGGGCGGGCCCGATACCCTGAATCTCCGTATGCTCGCCGACCGGCTCGGCATGATCTCCTCGTCCGCGAGCAGACTCTGCGGCCGGCTACAGGCGGCCGGGCTGCTCGACCGCGCCAAGAGCGACCAGGACCGCCGGCAGATCGCGCTGCGGCTCACCCAGACCGGCAAGCGGCTGCTGCGGGACCTGTCGGCCCATCGTCGCCGCGACCTCGACGAGATACTCACTCGCATGACCCCCAACGGACGCGCGGCGCTCCTGCACGGGTTGCAGGAGTTCACCACCGCGGCGGCCGGCCCGCCCCGGACGGACGGCCACACCAACGAGCATGCCAGATAATTGTTGCTATACGACAATGGTAGGGGAGTTAGACCCACTTAGCACCCTCCGACCTGCTGTGTTGCGGGAGCGTAGCGGATCTCACGGCATGCCGATGGGGCCTTTGACCGTTTTTCTGATCTCTGGAATCGTCGACCGGCGCGCCTGAACGCCTCCGTCAGTCCGAGGCGTGCGCCCAGCGCGCGAGCCGCCGCCCGATGATGAGATAGGCGAACACCCCGCCCAGGGTGTTGAGGATGACGTCGTCGAGGTCGAAGGCGCGCCCGGCGATGATCGTGCCCTGCGCCGTCTCGATGGCGAGCGAGATCAGCCCGACCGCCGCGAAGATCCGGAGCGGCCCGCGCAGCCGCGAGAACAGGACCGGCAGCAGGGCGCCGAGCGGCATCAGCAGGACGAAGTTGCCGCCGATCTCCAGCATCGCCGTCCGGACGCTCGGCCGGTCGAGGTAGAGCTTCAGGGTCGCGCCGGGGTGGGTGTTGTCGTGGACGATTCCCCCGGCGCCGGGTTGCGGCTTCAGCGTCAGCTTGGTGATCAGGTACGCGAAGCCGACGACCCCGATGAGGCCGAACAGGATCCAGAGGCCGCGGATCATCAGAGCGGTGAAGGGCTTGCGCTCACGACGGGACGCCGGGCGCCGCTTCGTGGTGGTGGTGGACGGCATGGACGCCTTTCCTGGGGGCCGGTGCTGCCGGGTTCGCCACGATGACCCGGAGCGACCGGAGGCGTTGTGGGGTGACGGCGTCGGGGGCCCACATCGTAGCGATCTTCCGCCCGGAGGACGCCCGCTCAGGACGACCAGGTGAGAGGCAGTGACTCGACACTGTAGATGCCCTCCACGCCGCCGAGGCGTACGGGCCCGCCCGGGGCCAGATCCGGCATTCTCGGCGCGAGGAACGCCAGCGCCTCCTCCAGCTCCGCGCGGGCCAGGTTCGCGCCCAGGCAGTAGTGCGCGCCTGCGCCGAACGTCAGCAGCCGCCCGTCACGCTCCGCGGTGATGTCGAAGCGCTCGCCGTCCTCGCGGTTGGCGCGCTCGGCGCAGATCGCCACGATGGTGTCCGCCGGGAACACGACGCCGCGGTGCTCGACCTCCTCGACGCAGATCCGCGCGGTGAAGGGCGTGATCGGCTCGAACCTCAGCACCTCGTCGACCGCGCGCCCCGCCAGGCCCGGGTCGGCGGCGAGCATCGCCCACTGGTCCGGATGGTCGGCGAACAGCCGCAGGGCGTGCGCGAGCTGCGCCTGCGTGGTGTCCACGCCACCGGCCAGGACGTTCAGCACGAGGTTGACGCACTCGGCGTGCGACAGCCGGTCGCCCTGGTCCTCGGCGGCCAGCAGCGCGCCGACGAGGTCGTCGGCGGGCTCGGCGCGGCGCTTGTCCAGGATCGTCTCGACGTAGTCGTACACCTCGGCCGTCGCGGTCTCGATGCGCGCCAGGTCGCTGCCCAGCGCGCGGATGTCGAACTGGCGCTGCACCTGGCTCGACCACTCGTGCAGGCGCGGGGCGTCCTCCAGCGGGGCGCCGAGCACCGCCGCGATCGTCATGGAGGGGTACGGCCGCGCGACCTGCTCCACGAAGTCGCACGCGGTGACCGCCGGGTCCCAGAGCCGGTCGAGGAAGGACCTCATCACCGGCCGCCAGCGGTCGGCGGCGCGCGGCGTGAACGCGGGGCCGACCAGCGCGCGCAGCCGCCGGTGGTGCGCGCCGCTCTGGTTCAGGATGTTCGCGTCGATCTGCTCACGCAGCCGGCCGCTCGTGACGCCGAACAGGTCCGCGATCTGCCGCCCGGGGAACGCCGTCGCGCGCGAGCGCAGGAAGAACTCCCCCGCCTCGCGGTCGAGCACGATGTAGGACAGCGGCCCCTTCGCGAGCCAGCCGAGGGCGCCCACCTCGGCGAGACGCCGGTGGTACACCTCGCCGGTCAGGTCGGGTGCGGAGTAGTCGAACTCCGGGACGTCCAGCTCGGTCACCATCGTCATGTCGCCTCCCGGGCGTACGCCGTCATCGCCACCACACTTCCGCCCAGCGGAAGAACCGGCCCATTCCGCTCCCCGTACATGCGCGATCATGCACTACACGCCGGATCCACCGGGGGCGTGACCGGCCGACCGCAGACCGCTCTCTCAAAGGAGCCCGGCCATGACGGAAACAGCCGGAAGTCCGCCCACGACCCCGCAGTCGATCGCCGCCCGCGTCGAACGCATCGACGTGTGGGCGCTCTCGTATCTGTTCATCGGGATCATCGGCACGGGCTTCCTTTTCACGTTTTACGACATCTTTGACATCAACGTCTCATTCGTACAGACCTGTGTACAAATAAAGCCCGGGTGTAAACCCCAGACCGCGCTGGACTCCCTGACGGTCCCGGTCGTGCTGAACCTCGCCGGGTATGTCGTCGGCACGCTCGTCCTCAGCCCGATCGCGGACCGGATCGGCCGCCGGAACATGCTGCTCGTCACCATGCTGATCACCGGTGCCGGGTCGCTGTACAACGCGCTGGCGCCCGGCTACGACAACTTCGTCATCGCCCGGGTGATCACCGGGATCGGCATCGGCGCTGATCTGGCCATCGTCAACACCTACCTCGGCGAGATGGCGCCGCGGCGCGGCCGTGCCCGCTACACCGCCGTCATCTTCACCATGTCGGCGCTCGGAGCCTTCTTCGGCGTCTGGGGCGGGCTGCTGCTGACCACCGAGTCCGAGCACTGGCCTCTCGGCCTGCCGTTCGCGCTCGCCGGGCCCTCCTTCGACAACGGCTGGCGCTGGATGTACGGCGTCGGCGCGCTGCTGGCCCTCATCGCGATCGTGCTCCGCGTCGAGCTGCCCGAGTCGCCGCGCTGGCTCGCCGGGCGCGGCCGCCTGGAGGAGGCCGACACCGTGGTCACCGCCATGGAGGAACGGGCGCGCCGCCACGGCCCGCTCGCCGAGCCCGAACCCGTCCCCGCGGAGCAGGCCGCGCCGATCTCACGGACCGCCGCGCTCACCACGTACCGCGAGCTCTTCACGAACCCGCTCTACGTGCGCCGGATCGTCATCCTGCTGGTGATGTGGTTCACCGCGTACGTCACGGTCTACGGCTTCTCCAGCGGCTTCACGTCCGTGCTGACGGTGCTGAAGTACCCGCCGCCGGAGGCCGGTGTGATCACCGCCATGGGTGTCTTCGGCTTCCTGGTCCAGGGCGTGTTCACCTCGGTGTTCGCCGAGAAGCTCGAACGCCGTCACTGGCTGCCGGTCGGCGCCGTGGTCACCCTGGCCGGCGCGGTGCTCGTCGCCGAGGCCGGCACCACGATCGCGGTCGCCTTCATCGGCTCGATGCTGATCTTCTTCGGCTTCAACGTGTGGGTGTCCCCGGCGTACGCGATGACCTCCGAGTCGTTCCCGACACGTGCCCGCACCACCGGCTTCGGTCTCGTGGACGGCGTCGGGCACCTCGGCGGCGGCATCGGCGTGCTGCTCATCGCCCCGTACGTGAAGCACATGTCCGTACTCGGGGCGCTGATCCTGATCTCGGCGTTCCTCGTCGTGGCGGCCGTCGCGGCGCACTTCACCGAGCACACGCGGGCACGCCCGCTGGACTCGATCTCGCCCTGACTACCTCGGCTCGTGGGGCGGCGGCGGCACGAGCGGCGGCTCCAGCGGGGCCGCCGCGCCGCCGTACTCGTCAGAGGTCCGCTTCTCCTCCTCCTCGGCCGGCTCGGGCGGGCCGACGGCGGAGGAGAGCACCTGGGCGTTGGGCAGCCGGAACTCGCCGTCCGAGGCCTGGAGCCGCACGTACGTGAGGCCGATCTCCATGACCGTGCCCTCGAACTGCCCGCCCAGCGGCCCGGACCAGAGGCGTACGTCGTCGCCGACCACGAACGGCTTGGACAGCAGCAGGATGATCCCGGCGAAGAGGTTCGCCAGGGTCTGCTGCGCCGCGATGCCGACCAGGACGCCGGTGAGCGCGCCGCCGAGGACGAGCTGCCCCACCGGCAGGCTGAACAGCTGCAGGGTGAGCACGAGCGTGGCCAGGCCGCCGATCAGCACGAGGACCAACCGCACCATCATCGCGTGGGTCGTGCCGACGCGCGGCAGGAGGATGTCCCGCGCGCGCCCCGAGAGCCCGAGCGTCGCGCTGAAGGCGAAGATGAAGAACGCCGCCGCGCACCCGGCCGCGACGAGCTCCAGCGGCAGCTTGTCCTGAAGGTCCTTGGCGTGCTCCCTGGCCAGGAACGATCCCGCCATCGCCCCCAGGGCGAGCAGCGCGGCGAAGATCGCCCGCCATGGCCGCGCCCGCCGGCGCACCCGCGCCACCGACTCGGCGACCTGTTCGGCCATCTGCGTCTGGTTCACCGCAAACCCCTTCACACGGCCGTCTCGATCACGGACAACGCTATCGGCGTCACGCCCGCGGAGGTCACGTTGTCCACATCTGCGCGCAGTCGCCACGTGAGGGGTGCGGAGCCTCGTAGAGTGGCCGGATGGCTGCCCTGGACACCACTTCCGACCTGAGTGACGCCGCGAGCACCCTCCACCGCGTCTTCGGCTACGACGCCTTCCGGGACGGCCAGGAGGAGATCATCGAGCACGTCATCGGGGGTGGCGACGCGCTCGTGCTGATGCCGACGGGCGGCGGCAAGTCCCTGTGCTACCAGATCCCCTCGCTGGTGCGTAAAGGCGTGGGCGTGGTCATCTCGCCGCTCATCGCCCTGATGCAGGACCAGGTCGACGCCCTGCGGGCCCTCGGCGTACGCGCGGGGTTCCTCAACTCCACCCAGGACCTCGACGAGCGCCGCCTGGTCGAGGCGGAGTTCCTCTCCGGCGAGCTCGACCTCCTCTACCTCGCGCCCGAGCGGCTGCGGGTCGAGTCGACGGTACGGCTGCTGGAGCGCGGCACGATCTCCCTGTTCGCCATCGACGAGGCGCACTGCGTGGCCCAGTGGGGGCACGACTTCCGGCCCGACTACCTCGCGCTGTCCGCGCTGCACGAGCACTGGCCCGACGTCCCGCGCATCGCGCTGACGGCCACGGCGACGCCCGCGACCCACGCCGAGATCACGACCCGGCTGAGCCTCGACGGCGCCCGCCACTTCGTCGCGAGCTTCGACCGGCCGAACATCCAATACCGCATCGCGCCGAAGAACGAACCCAAGCGCCAGCTCCTGGAGCTGCTGCGCACCGAGCACGCCGGCGACGCGGGCATCGTCTACTGCCTGTCGCGCAACTCGGTCGAGAAGATCGCGGTGTTCCTCCAGGAGAACGGCATCGCCGCCCTCCCCTACCACGCGGGTCTCGACGCGGGCACCCGCTCGGCGAACCAGTCGCGATTCCTGCGCGAGGACGGCGTCGTCATCGTCGCGACCATCGCCTTCGGCATGGGCATCGACAAGCCCGACGTCCGCTTCGTCGCCCACCTCGACCTGCCCAAGTCCGTCGAGGGCTACTACCAGGAGACCGGCCGCGCGGGCCGCGACGGGCTCGCCTCGACCGCCTGGCTGGCGTACGGCCTCCAGGACGTCGTCCAGCTACGGAAGATGATCGACGGCTCCGAGGGCGACGACGCGCACCGCCGCCGCCTCGGGACCCACCTCGACGCCATGCTCGCGCTCTGCGAGACCGTCGAGTGCCGCCGCGTGCAGATCCTCGCCTACTTCGGGCAGGAGGGCACGCCGTGCGGCAACTGCGACACCTGCCTGAGCCCGCCGGAGTCCTGGGACGGCACCGTGCCCGCCCAGATGATGCTGTCGGCGGTGCTGCGGCTGCTGCGCGAGCGGCGGCAGAAGTTCGGCGCCGGCCACCTCATCGACATCCTGCTCGGCAAGAAGACCCCGAAGGTCGAGCAGTTCGACCATGACTCGCTGAGCGTGTTCGGCATCGGCACCGACCTGAGCGCCGGCGAGTGGCGCGGCGTCGTACGCCAGATGCTCGCCCAGGGCCTGATGGCCGTCGAGGGCGACTACGGCACCCTCGTGCTCACCGACGCGAGCACCGCCGTACTCCGCAAGGAGCGGCAGGTCATGTTGCGCCGCGAGCCGGAGCGCCCGGCGAAGGCCGCCAAGGCCAAGGCCGCGAAGGCCGCGCCGGTCGACATGCCGGAGGAGGCCGCCCCGCTGTTCGAGGCGCTGCGCGGCTGGCGCTCGGCCACCGCCAAGGAGCAGGGCGTCCCGCCGTACGTCGTCTTCCACGACAAGACCCTGCGCGAGATCGCCACCCGCCGCCCGTCGAGCCTCGCGGAGCTGGGCACGGTCAGCGGCGTCGGCGAGAACAAACTGGCCAAGTACGGCGAACAGATCCTGGAGACGCTCGCCGAGGTGCCTTAGGGCGCGCGTATCGGGTCGTGATCAGTGAGCGTCTCGGCTTCCGGGGCGGGTGCCCGGCCCGGCGATCCGCGGCTACGTCGTGCGGGCGCGGGTGACCGGAAGCGATGCCGCAGGCGGGCGGCGGCGGGGCCCGAGGGCCTCGGCCAGGGCCTGTCCGACAGATCCGCTGCGCGGCGCCCAGACCCACCCTCGCCGCGTTGTCGTCGGCCGCCGGCCAAAACCAGCCCGGCTCCCTCCTCCTCGCGAAGGACACGCCTGGACACCGCTCGCTACGAACGGGATCCGTCAGACAGGCCCTGGGTGCCCGTCGGGATCATGGCGAGCCGGTCCACCAGCAGCTCCACCCTCGCGCTCGGTGTCCTCCGGCGGCAGCCGTCCCGCCCGGGTCAGGGTGGCCAGCCCGTGCAGGGCCGCCCAGAACACCTCGGTGAACAGTCCCGGGTGGACGCCGTCCCCGGCGACCTCGCCGAGGCTCTCCAGCAGGGCGGCGAAGGCGTCCTTGAGAGGTTCCGGGGTGTCCTCGTTCGCGAACGCCAGGCCGCCGTCGAGCTGGAACATGGCGTCGTAGACCGCCGGGTTGCGCGCGGCGAAGTCGAGGTAGGCGCGGGCAAGGGCGGTGACCCGGGCGCGCGGGCCGTCCGCGGCGGAGGTCGCGGCCCGCAGCGCCGCGGCCATCTCGGCGGCGCCTTCGAGGGCGACGGCGCCGATGATCTCGCGCTTGCCGCGGAAATGGCTGTAGAGGACGGGCTGGCTGTACTCGATGCGCTCGGCGAGCCGGCGGGTGGTGACCGCGTCCCAGCCCTGCTGCTCGGCGAGTTCGCGGGCCGTCGCCACGATGAGGCGCTCGCGCTCCGCCCGTTCGCGCTGCTTGCGTTCCTGTACCGACATGACCGATCCTAGCATCGCTAGACAATCAAGCGGCAGTAGTACTAGCGTTGCCTCATCAGCTAGCAACACTAGATTCCCGGAGGGGTCGTCATGCTCAGCGCACTCGAGGTCCTCACCACCGTGGTCGTCGGCCTGATGGTGGGGGTGGAGTTCTCCGTCGCCTTCGTCATCAACCCGATCCTCAACGCACTCCCCGAGGACAGCGGCCAGCTCGGCCACGCCCACGGGGGCCGGATGCTCGGCGCCGTGATGCCGTTCTGGTACATCGGCTCAGCTCGTCCTCGTCGCGGTCTGGGCCGTCGCCGGATGGCACCACCACGGCACCGGCCTCGTCATCACCGCCGGCGCGCTGCTGATCCTCAGCGTGATCATGTCGATCCTGCTGCTCGTCCCGATCAACAACCGGGGCAAGACGTGGACCCCCGAGAACCGGCCCGCCGACTGGAAGCAGCAGATGAACCGCTGGGACCGCTTCCACTACATCCGCGTCGCCGTCATCATCGCCGCCTTCGCCCTGCTGGTCGCCGCCCTCACCTGACCCCTCGGGCCGGCACCGCGCCGGTGGCGCGCGATCCCCACTCCCCCGGGCGGCGGCGCGCCACTCTCGTCCCCCGAGCGGCTGGCAGCTTGATGCCAGCCGTTGGTGCCGGCGCGGGTGGCGAGGGCAGGGTTCATCCCATGACGACACATGTGACGGCCGCCGACGGCGGCGAGATCCTCATCGGAGGCGACCTGCGGGTCAGGCGGATGGGCTTTGGCGCGATGCGGCTCGCGACCGGTGGCTTCACCGGTCCGGCGCGGGACCCCGAGGGCGCCGTACGGGTGCTGCGGCGCGCGGTGGAGCTCGGGGTGGACCACATCGACACGGCCGGCTTCTACGGGGTCGGCGACGTCAACGCCCATGAGCTGATCCACGAGGCGCTGTCGCCGTACGACGACGGGCTGCTCATCGCGACGAAGGTCGGGCCGCTGCGTGACGAGAGCGGCTTCCCGATGAAGGAGGCGGCGCCCGGGGAACTGCGCGGCCTCGTCGAGGACGACCTGCGAAGGCTCGGTCTTGACCGGTTCGGCCTGGTGTACCTCCGCGTGGGCGGGATGGCCGGGCCCGGAGGAGCGTCCATCGCGGACCGGTTCGCGGCGCTGGCCGCCCTGCGGGACGAGGGGCTGATCCACCACCTCGGCATCAGCAACGTCGACGAGGCCCAGTTCGCCGAGGCGCGTGCGATCGCGCCGGTCGCGGCGATCCAGAACCACTTCCACGTCCAGCACGACGCGGACGCCTCGCTGCTGAGGACGTGCGAGGAGCTGGACGTGGCGTTCGTCCCGTTCTTCCCCCTCGGCGGCGGCGACCGCCCGCTGGACGCCGCACGCCTGGAGAAGGTCGCCGCACGCCACGACGCGACGGTCCGCCAGATCGCCCTGGCCGGGCTGCTCGCCTCCTCTCCGGCGATGGCCGTCATCCCGGGCACGGGCACGCTGGAGCACCTGGAGGAGAACATCGCCGCCGCCGGCATCCACCTGACCGCCGACGACCTGGCGGAACTCGGCTAGCCGCTAGAAGAGCCACTCCATCGCGGCGACGCTCTTGTCGACGTACGGGGTGAGGCCGGTCTCCACCCCGTACGCCAGGTCCTCCAGGACGGTGCACCGGGCGTAGAAGGCGGCGCGCTCGTGGAGGTCCGTCTCGCCGGGCAGGACGACGGGGCCGAGGTCGCGGTACAGGAGGCCGAAGTCGTACGCGGGGTCGCAGAGCGCGGCGTCGCCCCAGTCGATGATCCCGCTCACCTTCCACGTGGCGGGGTCGACGATGACGTGCTCGATCCCCAGGTCGTTGTGGGAGAACACCGGGTCGTGGCCGCCCTCCGGCAGCGGGGCGGCCAGGAACGCCTCCACGCCGGCGCGATGCGACGCGGGTACGGCGCCGGCGGCCGTTTCGTAGCAGCCGACGGCGTCGCGGTGCCACTCCTCGGCCGGGGCGTCGTCGGTGCCGACCAGGTCCGCCATCCGGTCCGGCGGGACGGCGTGCAGGGCGGTGAGCAGCTCACGGAGGGGCTCGGCGAGGTCCGCGGCGTGGCGGCGGCGTTCGGGCGCGGGCAGGTTCAGCAGCGGCACGCCCTTGACCGCGAAGTACGCCAGGCAGCCTTCCTCCGGCACGGCGAAGACCGGCTCGGGGACCGGCAGCGGCGACACTCCGGCGACGGCGGTGAGGAGGCGCGCCTCGTGCTCCACGAGCCGCGCCCGCTCCGCCGGGTCGGGCTCCTTGCCGAAACGCACGATCAACTCGCCGTTGACCTCGTACGCGACGTTCTCCTGCCCCTCGCCGAGCCGCGTGACCGTGTCGGCCTGGTAGCCGGGCATGCGTTCTCCGACCAGCCGGCGGACCTGCGTGATGTTCATCGGGCGCCTTCGTTTAACGTGAACGGTCCGAACGCACCATGCCAGCCGGGAGGTCCGCGTGTCTTCGCGTCCTGAGGACGAAATGCTGGACATCGTGGACGAGCGGGACCGGGTCGTCGGTCAGGCGCCGCGCGGTGAGGCGACCGCGCGCGGACTCCGTCACCGGTGCGTGTTCATCCTCGTACGCGACGCCGAGGGACGGATCTTCGTGCACCGTCGTACGCCGGGCAAGCTCGTCTTCCCGTCCCGGTACGACATGTTCGTGGGCGGGGTCGTGGGGGCGGGCGAGGAGTACGACGACGCGGCGCTCCGCGAGGCCGAGGAGGAACTGGGAGTCTCCGGGCTGGCCCGGCCGGCGCCGGTGTTCTCGTTCCTGTACGAGGGCGACGGGCTCACCTGGTGGTCGCGCGTGTACGAGGTGCGGTGCGACCTTCCCGTGGACCCGCAGCGCGAGGAGGTCGCCTGGCACGCCTTCCTGACCGAGGACGAGCTGGCCGCGCGGCTGGACGAGTGGGACTGGGTGCCCGACGGCCTGGAGGCGTACGAGCGCCTGCGCGCCCTCTAGGGCCTAGGTCTCTGCCCGCTCTCCTGGGCGGGGCGTCCTCGTACACTGCGAAGGTGGCGGATGCGAAGGTCATGACGGTTCGCGGGGAGCAGGAGCTGTTCACGCGTGCCGCTCATCTGTTCGGCGAGGTGCGCGAGGAGTTCCTCTGCGCGGCCGAGGACATGGACACCTGGTCGCGGTCCGAGGCAAGGTCGGCCATCGCCGTGCGGATGCGGCCCGTGATCGCCGGTGGGCTCGTCGTCCGCAAGCTGTACACCTCCGCCGCGATCGCCGACGGCGCGCAGCGGGCGCATCTCCTCGAACTGGCCTCCTTCGGCGCGCGGGTGCGGATCTGCACGTCCGGGCTGCCGCACGAGACGATCATCATCGACCGGCGGCTCATGATCCTTGCCGGCGAGAAGGTCGCGGGTGACCGTGAGTTCACCGTCACGACGTCGCCGGCGTTGATCGACGGCGTGTACGCGCTGTACGAGGCGGCCTGGGACGCCGCCGCCTCTCTCGGGGCCTGCCTCGACCGCGAGCTGCCGCACATCGGCGCGGACGGCCGGGAGATCCTGCGGGCGATGGGGGCGGGGCTGACCGACGAGGTCGCCGCGCGGCGCCTCGGGGTGTCCCTGCGCACCTACCGCAGGCGCGTCGCCGAGCTGATGAGGCTGCTGGAGTCCGACTCGCGCTTCCAGGCCGGCGTACGCGCGGGCGAGCTCGGCCTCGCCTGAGGCGGTATCGAGGGTTGTCCCTGCCGCATCCTCATGGTAAGAACAGCAAATAGTCCTTACAAAACCGGTTTTGCTCGGCGCGGACGCGCACCGCGCCAGGACTCCCACCCGCCAGCCAGAGGGATGATCCGATGCGATTCGCACACCGGAGAAAGGCGGCCTACGCCGCCGTCGCACTGCTCGCCGCACTGGGCCTCGCGAGCGTCCAGAACACCGCCGGGGCCGCACCGCCCGCCAATGTCGTCGCCTATCTGAACGGGATATCCGGCAACCACACGGTGGCCGGCCAGCACAACCGTGAGCCGAACTCCTCACCGTCGATCTGGACCGCCAAGGTCCACGACATCACCGGGGAGTATCCCGGCCTTTGGGGCGGCGACTTCCTGTTCTCCGCCGACGACATCGCCCACCGACAGACAATGGTCGACCAGGCCAAGCGGGAGTGGGCGAACGGCTCACTCGTCGCGCTGATGTGGCACATGTGCCCGCCGACCATGGCCGAACCCTGCGACTGGGGTACGAGCGGCATCCAGAGCGACCTGTCCGACGGCCAGTGGAGCCAGCTCGTCACGAACGGCACCGCGCTGAACAACGCCTGGAAGGCGCGGCTGGACACGATCGTGCCCTACCTCCAGCAGCTCAAGGACGCCGGCGTGCCCGTGCTGTGGCGCCCGCTGCACGAGATGAACGACGGCTGGGCCTGGTGGGGCGGGCGCCCCGGCTCCGGCGGCAGCGCGAAGCTCTACCAGATCACCCACGACTACCTGGCCGGCACGAAGGGCCTGAGCAACCTCGTGTGGGTCTGGAACGTGAAGGACCTCGACGCCGGCGGGATCCCCTCGTACTACCCCGGCTCGTCGTACGTGGACGTGGCCACCCTCGACAGCTGGAACAACAACTTCCCGCCCGGCCAGTACTACGACGCGATGCGGTCGGTCGCCGGCGGCAAGCCGATCGCGCTGGCCGAGGTCGGCACGCTCCCCTCGCCCGCGCAGCTGTCCGCCCAGCCGGAATGGACGTACTTCATGGTCTGGGCCGAGTACCTGACCAACAGCAACAGCGACGACGCGATCAAGGCGACCTACTACGACCCGCAGGTCCTGCACCAGGGGGACATCCACCCGTGAGTGCGAGGGGTACGGCCGGGCCGCCGGCCGTACCCCTTGGCTTTATGGGCAGTATAAAACCCTTATACATAATTGTCGGTGGCGTTTCCCGTAGCCGTCACGAAGAGGTACGGGAAACCGCTCAATGCACGGGAACCTGACTGGCACCCTCGGACACGAATGGCTCGTCCTTCGACGATCCGCCCGTTACCGAGTACCGGAAAGGACACCCCCGATGCCCCTCCAGAATCTCGCCGAACGCCCCATATATCCCGAAGTAACACACGAGTTTTTCATTCCACGCATTACGGATTTCTCGCGGTTTTCCCGTACGGATTTCCTCGACCTTCTCAACGGTACGGTCGCCGCCGTGGGCGTACGGAACTTCCTCCCCGCGACCCTCTGCATGCAGGCGATGGCGCGCCTGGGCGCCGACGACTTCGAGCTCGACACGTACGACCGCCAGCGTGTCGACCCGCCGATCGCCCGCTTCGGGCCGGTGATCAACGATTTCAAGGACGGCGACCGGCTGCGCGCGGACTACTGGTGGCGCGCACGCCGCGACCGAGCCGTGTGGCACGCGGCGATGGGACGCGACGACACCGTGGCCGTGGCGATCGGCGGCCTCGCGCGGGCCTGGGGCCGTCCGATCCGCCCCGCGCTGAGCGGCGGGCGGCCGCTGTTCGCCGGCGCCGTACGCGAGATCAACCACGGCGCCCTCATCCACGACGACGACGTGGGGCGCGAGTACGGCCCTGACCTGTTCGACGAGGGTCCGCCGATGATCCAGCTCGCGTTCAACGCCTGGATCTCGGTGCCCTCGCGCGGCGGCGCCACGCGGATCTGGCAGCGCCGGCGCCAGCCGTCGGACGAACACCTACGCCGCGGCTACGGCTACGACGAGCGGGCCGTCGAGGGAGAGCGCTCGATCGAGCTGACGATGGGCCTCGGGGACGCGCTGCTGTTCGACCCGGGGAACTTCCACGCGGTCGCGCCCAGCCAGGGCGGGCGCCGCATCGCCGTGACGTTCTTCATGGGCCTCATCGACCGGGGCGAGCTCGTCATCTGGTCGTGAACGACCGGCGGCGGTGCCACCGTGGCACCGCCGCCGGAAGAGACGTCAGGAGCGCTTCGCCCCGTCGTCGCCGCCAGGGCGGCCGAACCGGGAGAAGATGCGCTCGCCGACGTTCACGGCGCCTTCGGCGGCGCCCTTGACCGTGCCGATGAACGGGTCGGAGCTGCGGTTCCACGACTCGCGGTACGACTGTGCGGCGTTCTTGATCTCCTCGGAGATCGAGGCGCTGGAGTCGTCCGCGCGGCGCTCGTAGTCGCCGCCGAGGATCCGTGCGTAGCCGCCGCTCGTCGCCCAGTTGTCCAGCTCGGCGAAGCGCACCACGGCGTACGGGTGCGAGCGGCCGAGGAGGTTGAGGAACTTGAGCAGCCCGTCGCGTACGTCGCCGGCGGCGTCGTACTCGCGTGCCTGCTCGCGGAACGCCTCGGCGTCCATCTCGGTCAGCTTGGCGCCCCCGGCGAGCTTCATGAGGCTGCGCTTGCCCGCCTCGAGGTCCTGCCCGCCGAGCAGGCCGGCGCGGTCGGCCGAGAGCTCCGACTTGCGCTGCCATTCGTTCAGGCCCATGAGGATCGCGGAGATCGCGATGTTGCCGAACGGCAGCCAGGCCAGCCGCGCGCCGAGGTTCGTCAGGATCATCGCCATCGTGCGGTAGACGGCGTGGCCGGACAGGACGTGCCCGACCTCGTGCGCGATGACGAAGCGCAGCTCCTCCTCGTCGAGCAGGTCGACGAGGCCGGTGTTCAAGACGATGAACGGGTGGTCGGTGCCGATCGCCATGGCGTTCGGCGTGGGGTCCTGGATGACGTACAGCTCCGGGACCTCGGGGAGGTCGAGGATGTAGGCGCTGTCGCGGACCATGTCGTTGAGGTTGCGGAACTGGCTCTCACCGGCTCGTACGCTGCCGCCGAGGAACATCAGCCGGATGGCGCGCTCGCTGAAGAGCCCCGCGAGGCGCTTGAGGACGGTGTCGAATCCGGACAGTGACCGCAGGGCGACGAGCGCCGATCGATCCGCCGGGTGTTCGTAGGCCCGGGAGCTGATTCCCGGAAAGCGGGTGCGTGAGCGATCAGGCGTGTTGCTCGTCATGTCCGGCATGCTATTTCCGACGTGCGAGGTCCGCACAGGGTTCCCCTTGCGCGGGCAGGTGGTACGGGGGTCTACTCCGGACTATGACGGAGTCGTACGGGCCCGCGCCCGCGGAGATGATGTCGCGGGACGAACTCGCCACCCTGCAGGAGTTCCGGCTCCGCGATCTGGTCGACCGGCTGCTCGCGGCGGGCGGCCTCCAGGCCAAACGGCTGCGCGACACCGGCATCATCGCCGGAGCGGATGTCACGCTCGGTGACCTTCCACGCCTGCCGGTCACCACGAAACAGGACCTGTGGGACTCCTACCCGCACGGGATGCTCGCGGTGCCGATGGAGGAGGTCGTGGCGATCCACGGCTCCAGCGGCTCGCGCGGGCGGCCGACCCTGGTCACCTACACGCGGGCCGACCTTGAGCTGTGGGCGGCGATGTGCGCGCGTTCGCTGGTCTGCGCGGGCGCCGGCCCCGGCAGCATCGTCCACAACGCGTACGGCTACGGCCTGTTCACCGGCGGCCTCGGCATCCACCAGGGCGCCATCGCGCTCGGCGCGACCGTCCTGCCGATGTCCGGCGGCATGACCGAGCGGCAGGTGCGGATGCTCGCCGACCTGAGGCCCGACATTTTGACCTGCACCCCGTCGTACGCCGTACGCCTCGGTGAGGCGGCGCGTGAGGCGGGGATCGAGCTGACCCTCAAGGCCGGGCTGTTCGGGTCCGAGCCGTGGTCGGAGGAGCTGCGCGGCCGTATCGAGGACCTCCTGGGCCTCGCCGCGCTCGACATCTACGGCCTCTCGGAGATCATCGGGCCGGGTGTGGCCACCGAGTGCCTCGCGCGGGCCGGCCTGCACGTCAACGAGGACCACTTCATCGTCGAGGCGGTCGACGCCGAGGGAGCGCCGGTGCCGGACGGCGTCCCGGGCGAGCTGATCTTCAGCACGCCGCGGCAGGCCATGCCGCTGCTGCGGTACCGCACCGGCGACGTCGCCTCGCTCACCCGCGACCCCTGCTCGTGCGGGCGGACCCTCGTACGCATGAGCAAGATCCTCGGCCGCAGCGACGACATGCTCGTGATCCGCGGCGTGAACGTCTATCCGCGCGAGATCGAGGCCGTCGTGCTCCGGTACGCCTCGCCGCACTACCAGGTCGTCGTCGACCGGCGCGCCGCCATGGCGCGGCTGATCGTGGCGTGCGAGGACGCACGTGACGGCCTGGGAGAGGCCCTCGCGGCCGAGCTGGGCATCTCCTGCGACGTACGCGTGCTGCCGGCCGGCACGGTCCCTCGCGTGGAGATCGGCAAGGCGGTGAGAGTCGTCGCGTGGACCTCCGGCGAGCCCCCGCTCCCCGGCCTGTGACGGCCCGAAAACGGGGGCTTGATGTACGGGACGTCCCGAGTGGTGGTTAGGGTCGCGCCATGAGCACCGATGCGGGGCGGCGCCGCCTCGGGATCATGGGTGGCACGTTCGATCCCATCCACCACGGGCACCTGGTGGCCGCGAGCGAGGTCACCCACCTGTTCGGGCTGGACGAGGTCGTGTTCGTGCCGACCGGCCAGCCGTGGATGAAGGAGGGCCGCAAGACGTCGGCCCCCGAGGACCGCTACCTGATGACGGTCATCGCGACCGCCTCCAACCCGCAGTTCTCCGTCAGCCGTGTCGACGTCGAGCGTCCTGGGCAGACGTTCACCATCGATACTCTGCGCGAGATGCGCGAACTCCACGGCCCCGATGTGGACCTGTTCTTCATCACGGGCGCCGACGCGCTCGCGCAGATGTTGTCATGGCGTGACGCGGATGAGCTGTTCACGCTCGCACATTTCATAGGCTGTACCCGTCCGGGGCACAACCTCGCCGACCCCGGTCTGCCGGGCGGCGGCGTGAGCCTGGTGGAGGTGCCCGCACTGGCCATCTCCTCGACCGAATGCCGCGAGCGCGTACGGGCCGGGGAGCCGGTCTGGTATCTCGTACCCGACGGAATCGTGCAGTACATCAACAAACGAGGCCTTTACCGTGACTAGTCCACGATGAAGTGCCGCAGGGAGGAACACGACCACACGTGACCGCATCCGACAGGGCCGCCCAGCTGGTCCAGATCGCCGCAGAGGCCGCGGCCGAGAAGCTGGCAGAGAACATCATCGCCTACGACGTCAGCGACCAGCTGGTCATCACCGACGCCTTCCTCCTCTGCTCCGCGGCCAACGACCGCCAGGTGCGGTCGATCGTCGACGAGATCGAGAAGAAGCTCCGCGAGGACGCCGACGTCAAACCCACACGCCGCGAAGGCGAGCGCGAAGGCCGCTGGGTACTCCTCGACTACTCCGACATCATCGTGCACGTCCAGCACGAGGAAGACCGCGTCTACTACGCGCTCGAGCGCCTCTGGAAGGACTGCCCGGTCGTCCCCCTGCCCGAGGACATCAACGCGCACTCCACACAGCGCGTAAGGGCCGGTGAAGGCCAGTGACCGAACCGCGCAGAATCGTTCTGTGGCGCCACGGTCAGACGCTCTGGAACGTCGAACGCCGGTTCCAGGGCACCACCGACATCCCGCTGGACGACACCGGCGTCGAACAAGCCGCGCGGGCCGCGCGGCTCCTCGCCGGCCTGCGACCCAGCGCGATCGTCTCCTCCCCCCTCCAGCGCGCCGCCTCCACCGCTCAGGCACTCAGCGACGTCACCGGCCTCACCGTGACGCACGACCCTGACCTCATCGAACGCAGCGGCGGCGCCTGGGAGGGCCTCACCAACTCCGAGATCCGAACCCGCTACCCCGACGAACACGCCATCTGGGAACCCCCGGGCGGCGAAACGGCCCAGCAGGTCGCCAAACGCTTCAGCGCAGCCCTCGAACGCGCCCTCACCCCCCTGCCACCCGACGGCCTCCTCGTCGTCGTGTCCCACGGCGCGGCCGTCCGCATCGGCATGCTGAACTGGCTCGGCTTCCCCGAGGAGTACTGGAGCCGCTTCGGCGGCCTCTCCAACTGCTCCTGGTCCGTCCTGCAAGAAGGCCGCAGCGGCTGGCGCCTCCTCGAACACAACGCCGGCACCCTCCCCGAACCCGTCCTCAGCGACGACCGGGCCGAAGCAGACAGCTGACCTGCGCCGAAGTAACGATTACAGGTCTGGCCGCGAGGTCCGATATAGTGGCGACGCCGCCGCAGAGAGATCTGCGGAACGGTGCGGGGCTATGGCGCAGTTGGTAGCGCGCCTCCATGGCATGGAGGAGGTCTGGGGTTCGAATCCCCATAGCTCCACGAGTACCAAGGACCAGTCTGCTCGCTCCCCTTCGGGGAGCTTGCCGGCTGGTCCTTCGTCATTTTGTCCAGGGGGGCGACCCCCTGGAACCCCCGATGTGGGGGGCTTCCGCCCCCCACTCCCCCCGCGTTCGCTTGCGCCGTACTTCGGGGTTTTGGTTGTCCTCTTTTGCCTTCGGTGGAATTCGGGTGGGGGTGTGAGCGTTTGTGTACTCACTGGTTTCGCTGAGGAGGGCTTGTGGGCGACGGTACGGAGCTGTACACGCTGGCGGAGGGTGTTCCGGAGCTTCAGCGGCCGGTTCTGCTGTACCACCTTGATGGGTTCATGGATGCTGGGGCCGCCGGGAAGTTGGCCTTGGGGCATTTGTTGGCCACGCTTGAGCCTCGGCTCGTCGCTTCTTTTGATCTTGATTCTTTGATCGATTATCGGGCTCGGCGGCCGCCGATGATCTTTGATACGGATCGGTGGGTCGAGTACGAGGCGCATGAGTTGGCGGTGCACGTCTGTGAGGACGCTGTCGGGGTTCCGTTCCTTGTCATGACGGGGCCGGAGCCGGATCGGTCGTGGGAGCGGTTCGCGGCTTCCATGGTGTCCCTCGTTTCTCAGCTCGACATCGGCTTGTCCGTTGGGGTGCACGGGATTCCCATGGCGGTTCCGCATACCCGGGAGACCGGGTTGACGCCTCATGGGAATCGGGCCGATCTCTTTGGGGAGCACACCGCCTGGATCAATCGGGCCGAGGTGCCCGGGAGTGCGGCGGCTCTGGTCGAGTATCGGCTTGCCGAGGCCGGGCGGGACGCCATCGGGTATGCGGCTCATGTGCCGCACTACCTCGCGCAGGCGGAGAACCCCGCTGCGGCGGTCGCGTTGCTGCATGGGATCACTGCTGCCACCGGCTTGGCGTTTCGTACCGAGAAGCTCGACGAGGCCGCTTCCGAAGCGCGTAAGCAGGTCGACGAGCAGGTTGAGGCTTCTCCCGAGGTCGCCGAGGCGGTTCGGAACCTTGAGGCGCAGTATGACGCGATCACTTCGGCGGACAAGAACAGTCTGCCGATGGCCGGGCCTGGGGCTCGGATGCCCGACGGTGAGGAGATCGCGGCCGAGTTCGAGCGGTTCCTGGCTGAGCAGAACGAATAGGCCATTAGCTAATGTGGTGATTTGCGGCATCTGGCTAAGCTCTTCTTATGCTCGATGTCACGCGGCTGCAGGTTCTGGTCGAGCTGGCGGACGCCGGTTCCATCGCCGGCAGCGCGAAAGCCCTCGGCTACACCCCCTCGGCCGTCTCCCAGCAGCTCGCCAAGCTGGAGCGTGAGGTCGGCGCGACGCTCGCCACCCGTACGCGTTCCGGTGTCGAGCTGACCCCTGAGGGGCAGATCCTCGCGGAGCGGGCGCGGGTGATCCTCAAGGAGCTCGACGCGGCCAAGCAGGCGGTGGTCGACGTCGGGCGGCTCCGGCGGGGCGCCGTGCGCGTCGGCAGTTTCACGTCCGCGGCGCGGACCATGGTCGCGCCGGCGATCACCCGGATGCGGGCCGACCACCCCGGGCTGCGGCTCACGCTCGCGGACGCCGAGCCGCCCGACGGGTACGACGCCGTCCTCTCCGGCACGCTCGACCTTCTGGTCTCGCACACGTACCCCGGGGTCAAACCGCCCAAGACGGACGGTCTGGTGCGTACGCAGCTGATGAACGACACCCTCGTCGCCATCGTGCCGGCCAGAGCCGCGAAGGAACTGGGCAAGGGCCCGGTCTCGCTGGACCGGCTCGCGGAGCTGATGCCGCTGATCTCCGGCCGTCCGGGCGACGCACACCGGGTCGCGCTGGACCACGCGTTCGCGCGGCTGTCCGTACAGCCGGCCATCGAGTTCGAGACCCGCGACTACGCCGTCACCCTCGCGCTGACGGCGTCCGGCGCGGGGGCGTCGATCGTCCCGCGCTCGCTCCTGCGCGCGCCGGACCCGGCGATCCGCGTCCTCCCCACCGAGCCGAGCTACCACCGGCGGATCTTCGCCCTCTACCGGGAGACCTCGCGCGACCCGGCGCTGATGGCGTTCCTGTCCTACCTCCAGGAGGCGGCCGCGTCCCTGACCGGCTGAGCCGGAAGAGGGTTCAGTGACGCCGAAACCCCCATAAGCAATTCTTACGACATATCGCCCATTTGGACTTGCTGTCTGATGCCACCGATGTGGAGACTTGAGGACGTCGGCCTTGCCGCGACGGGGAGCACCGGGGTGGCCCGGTCAAACGGGCTCCTCGGACGGAGGGCGGCTTGGCCGACCATGACGTCTCACCGAACGGGGGACGTGGGCCCGGCCGCCTCACCGGCGGCCGGGCCCACGTCATCTCCGTGGCCGCCGATCCGCCCGCCGCACGCCATAGTCCCGGGCGCTACATGATCGGTTAAGTAGATTGCGGTTAACCTATGGTTCACTTGTTGAACGCTGCGACCGCGCCGGGGGGATTGATGACGACGCCAGGCTCGCAGACGTCGCTTCGTGAGGCGAACCAACGGCGGGTGATCCAGGCCGTACGCGAGGCGAGTGCTCCCACGCAGGCCGACATCGCGCGCAGCACCGGGCTCTCCCGCGCCACCGTGTCCAACATCGTGCGGGAGCTGACCGCGGGCGGCGTGCTCGTCGTCACCGACACCTCGGCCGGCGGCCGGCGGGCGCGCGCGGTGACGCTGGCGCCCGGCGCCGGGCTGGCGGTCGGGGTCGACTTCGGCCACTCCCACCTGCGGGTCGCGGTCGGCAACCTCGCGCGTGAGGTCGTCGCCGAGGAGGCCATGCCCCTCGACGTCGGCGCGTCCGCGGCCGACGGGCTGACCGCGGCCGAGCGGCTCATGGACCACCTGCTCGCCGAGGCGGGCGCCACGCGCGCCGACGTCCTCGGCATCGGCCTGGGCGTCCCCGGGCCGGTCGACGCGGCCAGCGGCACGCTCGGGTCGAGCACGATCCTTCCTGGCTGGGCCGGCATCCACGCCGCCGACGAGGCACGGCGCCGCCTCGGCCGCCCGGTGCACGTCGACAACGACGCCAACCTCGGCGCGCTCGCCGAGACGACCTGGGGCGCGGCGCGCGGCCACACCGACGCCGCGTACATCAAGATCAGCTCCGGTGTGGGCGCCGGCATCGTGATCGGCGGCCGCGTCTACCACGGTCCGGGCGGTACGGCCGGTGAGATCGGGCACCTGACGCTGAACGAGAGCGGCCCGATGTGCCGGTGCGGCAACCGCGGCTGCCTGGAGACGTTCGCCGGTGGCCGCTACCTCGCCGAGCTGCTGCGACCGGCCCACGGCGACGGGCTGACGACGGCGCGCATCGTCGAGCTGGCCCTGGCCGGCGACGCGCCCTGCCGCCGCGCGGTCTCCGACGCGGGCCGCTACGTCGGCGCGGGCGTGGCCAGCCTGTGCAACCTGCTCAACCCCACGCGCGTGGTGGTCGGCGGCGACCTGGGCCGCGCGGGCCCGCTGCTCCTGGAGCCGATGGCCGAGGCGGTGGGGCGTTCGGCGATCTCCAGCGCGGCGACGCTGCTGTCGATCGTGCCCGGCGTGCTGGGCGACCGCGCGGAGGTTCTGGGCGCCCTGGCGCTCGTCCTCCAGGCCTGGGAAATCGTTTAATTCCTGAACGCAAGTGGCAGACTGTGGCCAGAACTTCGTTCAAGGCTTGATTTATCTCCTGGCGGGGTCTTTGATCACAAGGCTCGTCCCCTCCTGATCCTGCCTGGAGCATGCCTCATGAGATTGAGGATCAAGGCCGCCCGCATTGGTATGGCCGTTACTCTCACCGTGTCAGGCCTGGCGCTGACCGCGACCGGCGCGAGCGCCAACGCCGGTTACCGCGACCCGCACGCCAGCATCCCCGCCCGAGTGCACGACCTTCTCAAGCGCATGACGCTGGAGGAGAAGGTCGGCCAGATGGCGCAGCCCGCCGTCCTCAACATGCAGGGCGACTGCCAGTGGGCCGGCGGCGCGCTGGTCGACTCGTGCATGAAGCACATCCTCACCGACCTCAAGGCCGGCTCCATCCTGTCGGGCGGAGGCGAGACGCCGCCGACCAACACGCCCAAGGACTGGGCGGACATGGTCAACGCCATCCAGAAGTACGCCATCGACCACTCGCGGCTGCACATCCCGATCGTGTACGGCGTCGACGCCGTGCACGGGCACAACAACGTGCTCGGCGCGACGAAGTTCCCCCAGCAGATCGGCATCGGCGCGACGTGGGATCCGCAGGTCGCCGAGGCCATGGGCGTCTCCACCGCCACGGCCGTCAAGGCGACCGGCCCGCAGTGGGACTTCGCCCCGGTCGAGGACATCTCCCGCGACACCCGCTGGGGCCGCTACTACGAGACCTACTCCGAGGACCCGTACCTCGCGGGCTCGCTCGCGGCCGGCACCATCAAGGGCCTGCAGAAGAGCGGCCAGGTCAGCGCCACGGTGAAGCACTTCGGCGGCTACTCCGCGCCGTTCTCGGGCCACGACCGCACCGAGGCCCACCTGGACCCGCGCTACTTCCAGGACACCTTCCTCCCGGCGTACAAGGCGGCCGTCGACGCGGGCGCCGACACGCTGATGGCCAACTCCGGCTCGGTCAACGGGATCCCGGCGCACGCCTCGCACTACCTGCTCACCGACCTGCTGCGTAAGCAGTGGGGCTTCAAGGGCGTCGTCGTCAGCGACTGGGACGACGTGAAGGCCCTGTACAGCTCGTACCACATGACCGACACCTACGCCGGCGCGGTCGCCATCGCGGTGAACGCCGGCGTCGACATGGGCATGCTTCCGCCCGGCAGCGTCGACGACTTCGTCTCCGGCCTGCTCAGCGACGTGAAGAGCGGCAAGATCTCCAACGGCCGCATCGACGAGGCCGTGTCGCGCATCCTCACCCAGAAGTTCAAGCTCGGCCTGTTCGACCACCCGTACGTGGACGCCTCCAAGGCGGACGCGGCCGTGCTCGGCGCCGACAAGGACCTCGCGGTGAAGGCCGCCACCGAGTCGCAGACGCTGCTGAAGAACGACGGCAACGTGCTGCCGCTGTCGCCCGGCACCGGCAAGATCGTGGTCACCGGCGACGCCGCCGACTCGATCCCGATCCAGGACGGCGGCTGGACGATCCAGTGGCAGGGCATCCCGGACGGCGTGAACGACCCGGGTGTCTCGATCTACCAGGGCATCAAGAACATCGCCGGTAGCCACGCGAAGCTCGTCAAGGACGCCGACGACGCCGTCGACCAGGCCAAGAGCGCCGACGCGACCGTCGTCGTGGTCGGGGAGAAGCCCGGCGCCGAAGGTGTCAACGACAACGAGACGCCCGAGCTCACCGCCGCACAGCAGACGCTCATCGACCGGCTCCAGGCCACCGGCAAGCCGGTGGTCGTGGACCTCGTCGCGGGCCGCCCGCTCGCCCTCGGCACCGCCGCCGACGCCAAGGACCTGCTCATGTCGTGGCTGCCCGGCAGCGAGGGCGGCACGGCCGTGGCGAACGTCCTGTTCGGCAAGGCCAACCCCAGCGGACGCCTCCCGGTGTCCTGGCCGAAGACCGCCGGTGACGAGCCGATGTTCTACCAGCAGCTCCCCGGCACCAACAGCGGCACCAGCTCCGGCTACGACCCGCTGTTCGCGTTCGGGGCGGGCCTGTCCTACACCACGTACGCGGTGCAGGACGTCGCGGTCTCCGGCCACAGCACGGTGAAGGTGTCGGTGAAGGTCGCCAACACCGGCTCCAAGGACGGCGACATGGTGGTGCCGGTCTTCGCACAGCAGCCGGTCAGCCGCATCCTCGCCCCGGCGAACCGTCTCGTCGCCTACACCAAGGTGTCGCTGAAGGCGGGCCAGTCCACGACCGTCTCGCTGTCGTTCCCCGTGTCGCGCCTCGCCGTGACCCAGGGCGACATCAACGGCTCGTCCACCCGGTCGGTCCTCCCCGGCCTGTACAAGATCGTGGCCGGCGAGAAGTCCGCCGACCTCACGGTCCACTAGGAGAAGCGAAACGAACGGCCCCGGAGGCATTGCCTCCGGGGCCGTTTCACGTCACCGGCGTGCCAGGGTGACGGCGCCCGCCGCCGCGCACACGACGGCCGCCACCGCGAACGCCGGGCCGGCGGCGAGCCCGCCCATCACCGCGACGCCGAGCGTGGCCCCCACCTGGCGTACGGCGTTGAGCAGACCGCTCGCCATCCCGGCCGAGCCTTCGGGCGCCGCCTGCACCACCCCCGTGACGAGCGCGGGCAGCGCGAACGACACTCCGAACCCGATCATCGCCATCGCCGGCCACGAAGCGTACGGCGCGGCGGCGCACCCGGCGGTGAGCAGCGCCATCCCGCCGAGCACCGGACGGCGCGGACCGTACCTGGCGACGAGACGCCCCGTGAGCAGCGGATTGAACGCCGTGGGCAGGGTCAGCGGCAGGAACGCCAGGCCGGTCGCCACCGGGCCGAGGTGCCGCTGCAACGACAGCGTGAGCACGAACAGGCCGCCCGACATCGCGAAGTTCACCGCCGCGCCGGCGATGAGACCGGCGCGCACGCCCGGCGCGCGTACGACGGCCGCCGGCACGGCCGGGGCGTGGCTGCGGCGTTCCACGGCGACCACGACCACGAGCAGGACCAGCGCGGCGGCGCCCGAGACGATCCGGCGGTCGATGACGGCGTCGGTGAGCACGGCGAGGAAGGCGCAGGCGGCGAGCTGGGCCCGCACGTCCAGGGCACGCCCGGTCGCCGGCGCGGCGATGCCCCGCGTGAGCAGCAGGCTGAGTACGGCCACCGGGACGTTGACGAGGAACACCGCACGCCAGCCTCCGGCGGCGACGAGCAAGCCGCCGACGACCGGCCCGGCCGCCAGCGCGCAGCCGGTGATCGCGGCCCAGGCGCCCAGCGCGCGGCCGCGTTCGGCCGGGACCGGATAGAGCCGCGAGAGGATCGCCAGCGAGCTCGGCAGGCACAGCGCGCCGGCGGCGCCGAGCACGACGCGCGCCGCGACCAGCACCGGCAGGCTCGGCGCGGCGGCGCTCAGCAGGGAGACGAACCCGAACGACGCGACCCCGGCCGCGAACACCCGCCGCGGCCCGAACCGGTCCGCGACCGCGCCCGCGGTCAGCAGCAGCGCGGCGAACGCCACGGTGTAGCCGCTGACCGCCCACTGCTGGCCCGCGACGCCTCCGCCCAGCGAACGGCGCAGGTCGGGCAGTGCGACGGTGAGGACCGTGGTGTCCAGGAGGACCATGAAGTACCCGAGCGAGAGCCCGATGAGACGGCTCGTACGCGGGACCGGAATAGTGACCGGCGCGACCATGCTGTGGCTCCAATGAGGGTGGGGATGCCCCAGCCTCGGCCCGGCACGGCGCGCGTCTCCACCGGAGGCGCCGAAGGCGGCGTTCGGCAGAACCGAAGGGGCTGGTCAGCGTGGAGTTCCGGCAGCTACGGACGTTCCTCGCCGTCGTGTCCGAAGGCACCGTCACGGACGCCGCGATCGCGGTGGAGCTGGCTCCGTCGTCGGTCTCGGAGCAGGTACGCGCGCTGGAGCGCTCCCTCGGCGTCGGCCTGTTCACGCGCGGCCCGGACGGCATGCGGCTCACCGCCGCGGGCGAGCGGATGGCGACCTGGGCGCGACGCCTCCTGGACCAGGCGGAGGACGCCCGGCGGGACGTGACCGGAGGCACGTCCGTGGTGCGGATGGGCGCGCTGGAGTCCCTCGCCGCGACCCGGATACCCGCGATCCTGACCCGGCTGGCGCGGCGCCGCCCGGAGACCGCCGTCGAGGTCTCCCTGCTCAACCGCAGGGAGATCCTCACCTCGGTGGCCACCGGCGCGGTCGACGCAGGGCTGCTCCTGGACACGGGGACGACGCTGGGCGCGCTCGGCTTCGAGGCACCCGCCCGGCTGGCCTTCCTGGACCTCGAAGAGGTGCCGCTGAGGTACGTCGGCGCGCCCGGAACGCCGTCCCGGCGCCTGCTCGTCACTCCCCCGGGCTGCTCGTTCCGCATGATCGCCGATCGCGTCCTCGGCGAGGACGGCGACCGCGCCGAGCTGGGCTCGGTCACCGTCGTACGCGCGTGGGCACGTCAGGGCCTCGGCGTCGCGCTGCTCCCGGAGTTCACCGTCGAGGACGAACTGGCCGCCGGCACACTGGTCCCCCGCCCGCTCGACTGCCCGGACGTGTCCCTCCGCCTCGTGTGGCGCGCCGACCGCGAACCCGCCCTCCGCGACCTGCTCTACGCCGCGAGCGCGTAGGGGGCCTCAGCCCGCTGCGCGGTGCCTGGAGGCACCTCGCCGCGTTTTCGTCGTCGTCGGCCCTCACCGGGCCGGCTCCCTCCTCCGGGCGGCCGCTCGCGACGGCCGAGACCCACCGGCCCCCCTAGGGAGCCTTGAGCTGGCCCTCGCCGGTCACGATGTACTTGGTGGAGGTCAGTTCGGCGAGGCCCATCGGGCCGCGTGCGTGGAGTTTCTGGGTCGAGATGCCGATCTCGGCGCCGAAGCCGAACTCCTCGCCGTCGGTGAAGCGCGTCGAGGCGTTCACGATGACGGCCGCGGAGTCGATGAGGGACACGAACCGGCGGGCGGCGGCCTGCGAGGTCGTGACGATCGCCTCGGTGTGCGACGAGCCGTGGCGGCGGATGTGGGCGACGGCGTCGTCCAGCGACGGGACGACGGCGGCGGCCAGGTCCAGCGAGAGGTACTCGGTGCCCCAGTCTTCCTCGGTCGCCTCCACCACGTCGTCGGCGTAGGCGCGGACGCGCGCGTCGCCGTGCACGGTCACGCCCTTGTCGCGCAGCGCGGCCAGGGCGCGCGGCAGGAAGGCGTCCGCGATGTCCTCGTGCACCAGGACGGTCTCGGCGGCGTTGCACACCGACGGCCGCTGCGTCTTGGCGTCGAGGAGGATGTCCACGGCCATGTCGAGGTCGGTGTCGGCGTCGACGTACACGTGGCAGTTGCCGACGCCCGTCTCGATGACCGGCACCGTCGACTCCTCGACCACCGAGTTGATCAGCGCGGCGCCGCCGCGCGGGATCAGCACGTCGACCAGGCCGCGGGCGCGCATCAGGTGCTTCACCGAGTCGCGGTCGCGGCCCGGTACGAGCTGGACGGCGTCGGCGGGCAGGCCGGTGAGCGCCGACCGCATGACCTCGACCAGCACCGTGTTGGAGTCGTACGCCGAGGAGGAACCGCGCAGCAGCACGGCGTTCCCGCTCTTCAGCGTCAGGGCGGCGGCGTCGACGGTGACGTTGGGCCGGCCCTCGTAGATGATGCCGACGACGCCGAGCGGCACGCGTACCTGCCGCAGCTCCAGGCCGTTCGGCAGCGTGTAGCCGCGCACCGACTCCCCCACCGGGTCCGGGAGGGTGGCGACGTGGCGTACGGCGGCGGCGATGGCCGTGATCCGCTCCTCCGACAGGCTCAGCCGGTCGATCATGTACGCGGACGTGCCGTCCTCGCGGGCCCGCGCCACGTCGGCGGCGTTGGCCTCAAGGATCTCGGCGGACCGCGTCTCCAGGGCGTCCGCGACCGCGTGCAGCGCGGCGTCCTTGACGCGGCGCGGCAGCGGGGCCAGTTCGGCGGCGGCCTGCCGTGCGCGCCGCGCCACGTCGAGTACCTGCTCCTGGGTGCTCACGTCTCCCCCTACCGCTTCGCCAGGACGACCAGGTCGTCCCGGTGGATGATCTCGCGTTCGTACTCCGGGCCCATCTCGCGCGCCAGCCAGCGCGTCGAGCGGCCCATCAGGTCGGGGATCTCCCCCGCGTCATAGTTCACCAGGCCGCGCGCGACCAGGTCACCCTTCTCGTCGCACATGTCGACCGGGTCGCCGGCGCTGAAGTCGCCCTCGACCCCGGTGACACCGGCGGGCAGCAGCGACTTCCCGCCGCGCGCCACCGCCTCCACGGCGCCGGGGTCGAGGCGCAGCCGTCCTTGGCCGGTGGTCGCGTGGGCCAGCCACAGCCGCCGCGACGACTGGCGCGCGCCCACCGGGTGGAAGTACGTGCCGGCGTCACCGCCGGCGAGCGCCGCGGCGGCCGACGCCGCGTCCGTGAGCACCACCGGCACCCCGGCGATGCGGGCCGCCTCGACCTTCGTCACCATGCCGCCCGTGCCGACCCGGCCGGATCCGCCGAGGCTGACGCCGTCGAGGTCGGCCGGCTCACGGACGTCGGCGATGCGGCGGGCGCCCGGCTTGCGCGGGTCGCCGGTGTAGAGCGCGTCGACGTCGGAGAGCAGGATGAGCGCGTCAGCGCGTACGAGGTGGGCGACCAGCGCCGCGAGCCGGTCGTTGTCGCCGAACCGGATCTCGTCGGTGGCGACGGTGTCGTTCTCGTTGACGATCGGCACGACGCCGAACGCCAGAAGCTGTTCGAGGGTCCGCTGGGCGTTGCGGTGGTGCGAGCGGCGCATCATGTCGTCCGCGGTCAGCAGCACCTGGCCGACGCGCAGGCCGTACCGCGCGAACGACGCGGTGTAGCGCGCGACGAGGAGCCCCTGGCCCACGCTCGCCGCCGCCTGCTGGGTGGCCAGGTCGCGCGGGCGAGCGGGCAGCCCCAGCGGCCCGATGCCGGCGGCGATCGCGCCGGAGGAGACGAACACCACCTCGCGGCCGTGGCCGGGCGCGGCGAGCACGTCGACGAGCGCGTCGATCCGCGCCGCGTCGATCGTGCCGTCCGGCGTGGTCAGCGAGGACGACCCCGCCTTGACCACCACCCGGCGCGCGTCCGCTATCGCGGCGCGCACCGATGCCCCCGGCCGTACGCGAGCCTCATCACCGGCCGTCCAGCCTCAGGTCGGTGCCGCGGCGGCCGAGGCCGGTGTCGGAACCCGCCAGGACCTCCGGCTCCCAGTCGAAGACGATGGAGTCCTCGGGCGTGCCGATCAGCACGGTCGCGCCGGCCTCGGCACCCGCCGCGGCCAGCTTCTCCTCGACGCCGAGCCGGGCCAGCCGGTCGGCGAGGTAACCGACCGCCTCGTCGTTGGAGAAGTCGGTCTGGCGCAGCCACCGGATCGGCTTGTCGCCGGTGACGAGGTAGCTGCCGTCACCGAGCACGCGCACCTCGAAGTCCTTGCCGCCGACCGGGTCGGGGCGTACGACGAGCCGCGTCGGCTCCTCGATCGGCTTGGCGGCGCGGTGCGCGGCGACCATCTCGGCCATCGCGAAGCTCAGCGCCCGCAGGCCCTCGTGGGAGGCCGCCGACACCTCGAAGACCTTCAGCCCGCGCTTCTCGAACTCGGGCCGCACCAGCTCGGCCAGGTCGCGCGCCTCGGGCACGTCGACCTTGTTCAGCACGATGAGGCGCGGCCGGTCCGCGAGCGGCTCCTCGCCGAGCGCGTTGTACGCCTCCAGCTCCGCCTCGATCACGTCGAAGTCGGAGACCGGGTCGCGGCCCGGCTCCATCGTCGCGCAGTCCAGCACGTGCACCAGCGTGGACGCGCGCTCGATGTGGCGCAGGAACTCCAGGCCGAGGCCACGGCCCTCGCTCGCGCCCTCGATGAGGCCGGGCACGTCGGCGACCGTGTAGACCTCCTCGCCCGCGCTGACGACACCGAGGTTGGGGATCAGGGTCGTGAAGGGGTAGTCCGCGATCTTGGGCTTGGCCGCCGAGACGGCCGCGATCAGCGAGGACTTGCCGGCGCTCGGGAAGCCCACCAGCGCGACGTCCGCGACGGTCTTCAGCTCCAGGACGACGTCGAGCACGTCGCCGGGCTCGCCGAGCAGGGCGAAGCCGGGCGCCTTGCGCCGCGCGGAGGCCAGCGCGGCGTTGCCGAGCCCGCCGTGGCCGCCCTGGGCGATGACGAAGCGCGTGCCGGAGCCGACGAGGTCGGCGATCACTTCGCCGTCGCGGGTCTTCACGACGGTGCCGTTCGGCACGGACAGAACGAGGTCCTGGCCGTTGGCGCCGTTCTTGTGCGAGCCCTGGCCCTGCTTGCCGCCGGTCGCCTTGCGGCTCGGGCGGGTGTGGTATTCGAGGAGGCTCGCGGTGTTCGCGTCGACCTCCAGCGTCACGTCGCCGCCACGCCCGCCGTTGCCCCCGTCGGGGCCGCCGAGCGGCTTGAACTTCTCGCGGTGCACCGAGGCGCAGCCGTTCCCGCCGTTCCCGGCCTGGATGTGCAGCACCACACGGTCGATGAACTGCGCACCCGTTCTACGGGTCTCCGGCATGATCGCCTCTCAGTCAGAATGCGACGAGGGCGAACCGACATCTCGGTCCGCCCTCGTCCTCAGGTCTTGCTTGCCCTACGGCGGATCTACTCCGCCGGAGGGACGATGCTCACGGCGCGACGGCCGCGGTAACGGCAGAACTCCACCGCACCGGCGACGAGCGCGAACAGCGTGTCGTCCTTGCCCTTGCCTACACCCGGACCCGGGTGGAAGTGGGTGCCGCGCTGGCGGACGATGATCTCACCGGCGTTGACCTTCTGGCCGCCGAACCGCTTCACTCCGAGGCGCTGCGCGTTGGAGTCGCGGCCGTTACGGCTGGACGAGGCGCCCTTCTTGTGTGCCATGTCTGCGTCCTCTTACTTTTCGGCCTTGATACCGGTGACCTTGACCTGGGTGTACGGCTGGCGGTGACCCATCCGCCGCTTGTACCCGGTCTTGTTCCGGTAGTGCATGATGTTGATCTTCGGGCCCTTGGTGGCCCCGAGGATCTCGGCGGTGACCAGGTACTTGGCCACCTTGGCGGGCTCGCTGACGACGCTGTCGCCGTCGACGACGAGCACGGCCGGCAGCGTCACCGTTGAACCGACCTCACCGGCCACCTTGTCGACGGTGAGCACGTCGTCGACGGCCACCTTCTCCTGCCTGCCGCCGCAACGGACGATCGCGTACACCGCGGAACCTTTCCTTTGCGTGCATCGAGCACGACTAACCGAACAAAGCTCATTTCGGAAGCTGCAGCCTGAGCCCATCTAACTAAGGGCCTCAGGCGCGCTAACAAGGCGCTATGAAACGCCGGACATTCAGACTACCGGATCCAATGCCCCCAGGTCGAACCGGCGCCCGATCCGGGCCGTGGTCACAGGGGCCACGGCCCGTTCCGGACGTCAGTCGGCGGTGGCCTCGGACTTGGCGCGCGGCGAACGGCGCGAACGCCTGCGCCGGGTGCCGGACCCGGAGTCGCCCTCGCTCTGGTCGCCGTTGTCGCCGTCGGTGTGGACCGGCTCGTGCTCGGACTCGTCGTCGTGAGCGGAATGGCCGTTCTCGGCGACGGCGTCGTCGTCGTGCGTCTCCGGCGCGTCCGTCATCGCGGCCCGGTTGCGCTCGCTCCGGGTGATCTTGTCCTCGACGGCCTTCTCGATCTCGCCCTTGCGCTTGCGGCGGCGGCTCGGCCCGGCCTTGTCCGGCTTGGGCTCGACCGGCGACAGCGTGACGTGTATGCCACGGCCGTTGCAGCACTCGCAGGGCTCGGAGAAGGACTCCAGGAGCCCCCCGCCGACGCGCTTACGGGTCATCTGCACGAGGCCGAGCGAGGTCACCTCGGCGACCTGGTGCTTCGTACGGTCACGCGACAGGCACTCCAGCATCCGGCGCAGAACCAGCTCGCGGTTGCTCTCCAGCACCATGTCGATGAAGTCGATCACGATGATGCCGCCGATGTCGCGCAGCCGGAGCTGGTGGACGATCTCCTCGGCGGCCTCGAGGTTGTTGCGCGTGACGGTCTCTTCGAGGTTGCCGCCCTGGCCGGTGAACTTGCCGGTGTTGACGTCGACGACCGTCATGGCCTCGGTGCGGTCGATGACCAGCGAGCCTCCGCTCGGCAGCCAGACCTTGCGCTCCATGGCCTTGGCGATCTGCTCGTCCACGCGGTAGTTGCTGAAGACGTCGTCGCCGTCGGTCCACTTGACCAGGCGGTCGGCCAGGTGCGGCGCGACGTAGCCGACGTACTCCTCGACCATGTCCACGGCGTCCTCGCCCTGGACCACGATCTGGCTGAAGTCCTCGTTGAAGATGTCGCGGACGACCCTGATCGTGAGGTCCGGCTCGCCGTACAGCATCGTGGGCGCGTTGGCCGTCTTGGACTGGCGCTTGATGTTCTCCCACTGCGCCGCCAGCCGCGACACGTCGCGGGCCAGCTCCTCCTCGGCCGCGCCCTCGGCGGCGGTCCGCACGATCACGCCGGCGTTCTCCGGCATGACCTTCTTGAGGATCTGCTTGAGGCGGGTGCGCTCCTTGTCCGGCAGCTTGCGGCTGATGCCGGTCATGGAGCCGTCCGGGACGTACACGAGGTAACGGCCCGGGAGGGAGATCTGGCTGGTCAGGCGGGCGCCCTTGTGGCCCAGCGGGTCCTTGGTGACCTGCACCAGGACCGACTGGCCCGACTTCAGCGCCGACTCGATCCGGCGCGGCTGGCCCTCCAGGCCCGCGAGGTCCCAGTTGACCTCACCGGCGTACAGCACGGCGTTGCGGCCCTTGCCGATGTCGACGAACGCCGCCTCCATCGAGGGCAGGACGTTCTGCACCTTGCCGAGGTAGACGTTGCCGACGTAGGACTGGTGGCTCGACCGGTCGACGTAGTGCTCGACGAGGACGTTGTCCTCCATCACGCCGATCTGGGTGCGGTCGCCCTCCGAGCGGATCACCATCACGCGCTCGACCGACTCGCGCCGGGCCAGGAACTCGGACTCGGTGACGATCGGCGGCCTGCGGCGGCCCTGCTCGCGCCCCTCACGGCGGCGCTGCTTCTTGGCCTCCAGCCGGGTCGAACCCTTGACGGCCTGCACTTCGTCCTCGGCGGAGCGGGGCTCACGCACGTGCACGACGGTGTTGGGCGGGTCGTCGGGCGAGAGGTCCTCGCCGTCACCGCCGGTGCGGCGGCGGCGCCGGCGACGGCGGCGCGTCGAACCGGACTCGTCGGAGTCGTCGGAGTCGTCGGCGGTGTCGTCGGACGACTGCGGCTCGTCGTCGCTGCCCGCGTCGTCGGTGTCCTGGCCGTCCCTGGCCTTGCCACGGCCGCGTCCGCCACGGCGGCGGCGGCGCCGTGCGCTGCCGTCGGAACCGTCGTCGTCGTGGGAGCCGTCGTCGTCGGGCTCCTCGCCCTTGGCCGCGGACTCCTGCTTGGGCTCCTGCTTGCTCTTCTGGTCGGCCTTCGCCTTGGGCTCCGTCTTGGCCTTCGGCTGCTGGCCCGCCGGGGCCTCCGCCTTCGGCTTGGCCTTGGGCGCGGACTCCTCCGCGGGCAGCGCGGGCGGCTGGAAGACCACCATCGGCGGCTGGAAGGCCGCCTCGGGGATCTCCGGCGGCGCTCCGGCGGGCCGGGTCGCGGCGGCGGGAGCCTCGGTGACGACCGGCTCCACGGGCGCCTCCGCGACGGCCTCGGTCACGGGCGCCTTGGCCGTGCTCCTGCGCGTACGGGTGCGGGCCGGCTTCTTCTCGGGCTCGGCGGCCTCAGGCCCCGTCGTCTCAGACCTGGCGGTCTCAGACTGAGCGACCTCGGACTTGGCGACCTCGGACTTGGAACCCTCGGACTTCGCGGACTCCGGCTCCGCGGCCTCGGGCGCCTTGCTCGCGCCACGCCTGGAGGTGGTCTTCTCCGGCGCGGTGTCCTGGGTCGCCTCGGCCGTCCGCCTTGGCCGCCTTGGCCGACTTGGCCGCGGTGGTCGTACGGCGCACCGGGGCGGGCTCGTCGACCGGCTCGGGCGGTGGCCCGGCCGGACGGCTGGCCCGTCGCGGACGGGACGCCTTCTTGGCCTCTACCGAGGTTCCATTGGCGTTGTCGTCGGCGTCGCCGATGGCGTCGCCGATCTCGTTATCAAGCATCCGGGCAATCTCCCGTCAGGCCCCCGGGCGCGACCCACATGGGGTGCGCCGCACAGGAGCTCTCCGTTTCTCGTTAGCGCCGGCCTGGCCCTCGCGGGTCGTGCCGACAAAGTCATCAGGGGTGCGCCCGGTCGCCGGTGAGATGCCATGCGAAGCATGGAGTCTTCCTACGCCTGGGCGCCGACGGCGTCCGGGTCCGCCATCCGTACGGCGTCCGCGGTTACGGCGGCAACATCGCCTGCCGGTGCGGTCTGCCGGTCGGGGGTCAGCGGGTCGGTGAGCTCACCGGTGGCTTCTCCGAGTGGCCCCTGCGCAAGCCGCGTCACGAACGGAGGCGACGGCGGCGCGAGGTCGGCCACCTGGCGAAGTCCGGTGAGGACGTCGTCAGGTCGTACAGCAGGTGTCATGTGCCGAACAACTATTCGAAGTATGGCACATGTCGTACCTGCGTCTTCGGTGGCACGCCGGTCGAGTTCGCACGCGATGACCGCAGCGCGGGCATCGAAGCGCCGGCGTCCCTTCTTCGTGAGGCGTTCGACCTCGATCTCACCGGACGCCATGAACGCGCGTACGGCCGCCTCGGCGGCGTCGGAGGTGACGCCGGGGAGGCGTACGAGCCAGCTTGAGGCCTCCAGCCGGTCCGCCAGGGCACCGGTCCGTGCCTCGACGGCGTCGAGGACGTCGAGGCCCTCGGGAAGCGCGTCGTCGAGATCGGCCCGTACCTGATCCGGATCGCAGGGGGCGGTGAGCCCGAGTTCGAGGTATTCCGCCTCACTGGCAACCCCAGTGGCCGCCGCACCCGCGTACGAGATCTTCGGGTGGGGGGTGAATCCGGCACTGAACGCCACAGGGATCCCGGCGCGCCGTACGGCGCGTTCCACGGCCCGGGAGATGTCGCGGTGGCTGGTGAACCGCAACCTGCCGCGCTTGGCATAACGCAGGCGCAGGCGCTGGGTCACGGGGGCCGGTGCCGGGCCCTCCGGCATGGGTGCCAGGGTTCTGGTCCTTCCTACTCGTGCCAGGGCGAAAGTCCTAAGTCCTCTTAGACTACGGGGTCAGCGGGCCCGTGTATCCAGGCCCAGTGCCCTGGAGACGGAACGCGCGGCCGCGCGCGCCGGTTCCCACACGCGCGAACGGAACCACCGCGCGGCCGGTACCACCGTGGCCCGCCACGCCGCGGCGGCCGTCCGCAGCACCGGCATGACCAGGGTCCGCCAGCCCCAGCGGACCGGCCGTACGAGGACGTGGAACAGCAGCGTGCCCGCCAGGCGCCAGCAGTAGGCGATCACTCTGCCGGTCGCGGCCAGGACCGGCCGTACGAGCGTCCGCCAGGTCCACACGACCGGCCGTACGAAGAGGTTGAACAGCACGAGCCCGGCCAGGCGCCAGCAGTAGGCGATCGCCCGGCCGATCGCGGCCAGGACCGGAGCGAGCAGCCGGCCCAGGGCCATCAGGCCCCGCCCGAGCGGCCGCAGCAGGTACCACCACAGGAACCTGGCCACCGGCACCAGGATCATCTTGGTGACCCACCACAGCGGGATCAGCACGAAGACCTTCAGGAGCCACCAGAGCGCCCGTGCGAGGACGCGGGAGACCCAGGACGTCCCCTTCCACAACCGGTACAGCAGCCACGCCAGAGGCCTCAGGAGGGCGTGGTAGAGCGCGAGGGCGATGGGACGCAGCACGTACGCGGCCGCGAACCTCCCGGCGGCGCACAGGACCTCCCAGAGGATCCTCAGCGGCACGACGACGATCAGGACGGGGATGGCGACGCAGCCCGGAGGCTCCTGTCCCGTGGTCATGTCCTAGCGCCTCTCTGTTCTCGGTCACCGCTCCGACGCACCGGCGGGCCGCCGGGTTCCTCCCGTCACGCGGGCGGTGCGGTGGAGCGCCGGACGATGAGCTCGTGCGGCATGAGGACCCGAGGCGCCGGGTCGTCGCGGGAGGGTTCGAGGAGCAGGCGGCCCGCGGTCGTGCCCTTCCGCGTCTTCGGCTGGCGCACGGTGGTGAGCCCGGCCGGCTCGGCGGCGGGCACGTCGTCGAAGCCGACGACGGACAGCTCGCCGGGGATGTCGATCCCCAGCCGGCTCGCGGTGTCCATGACGCCGAAGGCGATCTCGTCGGTGGCCGCGATGATCGCGGTGGGCCTCGGCCGTAGTGCCAGCAGCTTCGCCGCCGCCCTGCGCGCGATCTCCCGGTCGTTGGCCGTGCCGTGGATGGAGACCTCGTCCCAGTTCAGGCCCGCGTCCGTACAGGCGTCGCGGTAACCGGCGAGGCGCGCGCGGCCGGCACCGAAGCGGAACTCGCTCGACGGGCCGTCGTCGTCGCGGCCCAGTGGCGGCCCGGCCATGGACTGGGCGCCCATGACCGCGACGTGCCGGTGGCCGAGCGCCATCAGGTGGGCGGCGACCTCGCGCGCGGCGACGCGGTCCTCGATGCCCACGAACGGCACGCCCGGCACGTACGGGTAGTCGACCGTCACGACGGGGAGCCTGCGGCGCAGCACGGTCTCGACCAGCGAGTGCCCCTCGGGCGTGAACAGGCAGAAGCCGTCGACGACGGCGTCGCAGATGACCTCCTCCGCCATCCCGGGCGACGGCCAGCCGATGAGGTGCAGGCCGGTTCCGGACTGCTCGGCGACGCTCGCCAGGCCGCGCAGGAACCCCACGGCGTACGAGTCGGCGAAGGCGTACGACAGCGCCTCGGTGAACACGACGCCGATCACCCCGGCCCGTCCGCGCCGCAGCGTGCGCGCGGCCGGGTTGGGCCCGGGGTAGTTCAGCTCCTCCGCCGTCTGCAGGATCTTCTGTCTCAGCTCCTCATTGAGCTGGTCAGGCCGTGAGAAGGCGTTGGACACGGTCGTACGGGAGACGCCGACCAGATCGGCGATGGTTTGAAGAGTGATGCGGGCCACAGGCGAAAGCCTAGTTCTGAATTGATTCAGAAGCGTCATCGGCGTAGTCTGGAGCCTGTCTGAATCGATCAAGTTCAAGGAGAGGGGCCGATGTCACCGCTGCAGCTCATGGCTTTCATGGTCGCGACCGAGAAGGGGCGCTCACTCGCTGAGGAAGCGCTGCCGGACGCGCCGAGGGTTCCCTACGAGCCCAAGGAGCCGCGGACGCCCGTCGTCCGCATCCACCTCGCCGGCTTGCTGCGCCGTACGGCCGACCGTGTTGATCCCTGCCTGGCGCCGTCCGCGGCATAACAGACCGATCCGGCGCCCGCCTTCGCCGGATCCCCCAACTTAAAGGGCCGAGCCCTCGGTGGAACGACCACCGGGCTCGGCCCTTGCCTTTGCTCGCTCCCTCAGACCACGCTGAGCGGTATGAGCCGCTTGCCGGTCGGGCCGATCTGGATCTCGGTGTCCATGGTCGGGCAGACGCCGCAGTCGTAGCACGGGGTCCAGCGGCAGTCGTCGACCTCCTCCGACGCCGGGTCCGTCGCCTCCTGCCAGTCCTGCCAGAGCCACTCGCGGTCGAGGCCGGCGTCGAGGTGGTCCCAGGGCAGCACCTCGACCTCCTCGCGCTCGCGCACGGTGTACCAGTCGAGGTCGACGCCCTCAGCGGCCAGCTTCTCGTCGGCGCAGGCCCGCCAGCGGGCGTACGAGAAGTGCTCGCTCCAGCCGTCGAACCGGCCGCCGTCCTCCCAGACCGCCCGGATGACCTTGCCGACCCGGCGGTCGCCGCGCGACAGCAGGCCTTCGATGATGGACGGCTCACCGTCGTGGTAGCGCAGGCCGATGGCCTTGCCGAACTCCTTGTCACGGCGCAGGGAGTCCTTCAGCGCCCGCAGCCGCCGGTCGACCGTCTCCTGGTCGCACTGGGCCGCCCACTGGAACGGCGTGTGCGGCTTCGGCACGAACCCGCCGATGGAGACCGTGCAGCGGATGTCACGGCGGCCGGTCGCGTCACGGCCCGCCTTGATCACGCGCTTGGCCATCGCGGCGATCGCGAGGACGTCCTCGTCCTCCTCGGTCGGCAGCCCGCACATGAAGTAGAGCTTGACCTGCCGCCAGCCGTTCTCGTACGCCGTCGTCACGGTACGGATCAGGTCGTCCTCGGTGACCATCTTGTTGATCACCTTGCGCATCCGCTCGGACCCGCCCTCGGGCGCGAACGTCAGCCCGGAACGCCGCCCGCCGCGCGAGAACTCGTTCGCCAGCGTGATGTTGAACGCGTCGACACGCGTCGAGGGCAGCGACAGCGACGTGTTCGTGCCTTCGTACCGGTCGGCGAGATCCTTGGCGATGTCGCCGATCTCGGAGTGGTCGGCGCTGGAAAGACTCAGCAGCCCGACCTCCTGGAAGCCGGAGTTCTTCAGGCCGGACTCCACCATGGCGCCGACCGTCGTGATCGACCGCTCGCGTACGGGCCGCGTGATCATGCCCGCCTGGCAGAACCGGCAGCCGCGCGTACAGCCGCGGAAGATCTCCACGCTGAACCGCTCGTGCACGGTCTCGGCGAGCGGCACCAGCGGCTTCTTCGGGTACGGCCACTGGTCGAGGTCCATCACGGTGTGCTTGACGACCCGCCACGGCACACCGGGCCGGTTCGGCGCGACCCGCTTGATCCGCCCGTCGGGGAGATACTCGACGTCGTAGAACCGCGGGACGTACACGCCACCGGACTTGGCCAGCCGCATGAGCAGCTCGTCACGCCCGCCGGGACTCCCCTCGCCCTTCCACTCGCGGATCACCTCGGTGATCGCGAGCACGATCTCCTCCCCGTCACCCAGCACCGCGGCGTCGAGGAACTCGGCGACCGGCTCGGGGTTGAACGCGGCGTGCCCACCGGCCAGCACGATCGGATGCTCGTCGGTGCGGTCCTCGGCCTGGAGCGGAATGCCCGCGAGGTCGAGCGCCGTGAGCATGTTGGTGTAGCCGAGCTCGGTCGAGAAACTGATCCCGAACACGTCGAACGCACCCACCGGCCGGTGCGCGTCGACCGTGAACTGCGGGATGTCGTGCTCGCGCATGACGGCCTCAAGATCGGGCCACACGCTGTAGGTACGCTCCGCCAGCACGCCGTCGCGCTCGTTGAGCAGCTCGTAGAGGATCTGGACGCCCTGGTTGGGCAGACCGACCTCGTAGGCGTCCGGGTACATCAGCGCCCAGCGCACCTGAGCGTCGTCCCAGTCCTTGACCGAGGAGTTCAGCTCACCGCCGACGTACTGAATCGGCTTCTGCACCTGAGGGAGCAGCGGCTCCAGACGCGGGAAGAGCGACTCGACGGACATGGCGAAAGCCTCCGGAAAATGGAACTGGGAACAATCCCCGAGCCTACCGCCGACGACTTCGCCCCTCAGCCAGCCGCCGAACCTCAGACCTTCTGGATCAACGGCGGAACCGCGACATTCGCCGCCTCGACGAGCAACCCGATGTCACCGGGATCGCTAGTGAAGATCATGGCGGCCCCCAGCTCGATCGCGGTGGCCACCACGATGGCGCCGACCACCTCGCCGGCGCCGGCACGGCCCAGCAGCTCCCCGGCCTCCTTCGCGACACCCTCGGACGGCGTATCGAGCACGCACCCCTTCAGGAAGCGCGCGAGCGCGGCCTTCAGCGCCCCGTTTCCCCAGGCCTGCGCGAGTACAGGAGTCGTGACGACCAGTTCGCGTGAGCCCCTCGCCATCTTCTTCAGCGCCCAGGCGCCGCTCTCACGCGCTCCGGCGTCGAGGAGCACACCGACGTCGAGGACCGCGCAGGTGTCGCCGGACATCTCAGTCCACCGCCCTGCGGATGCGACGCGCGTGATCTTCCGCCACCTGCCATATCCGCTCGGCGTCGACCAGCTCCTCGGGTGTCAGCCGCCCTTCCTCCTCTTCGAACCACCGCATCGCCTCGGCGCCGTGGAGCCGTCGCGCGTGCGCGCCCAGAATGTCGACGATGGCGGCCGGAACGGGCATCCCATTCTCGGCGGCCACCCTTTGGACCAGCCCCGCCAGGTCCGCCGGGAGCTCAATGGTTACGGTCACACGGAGTAACCTAGCCGTCACTATCGAACGTAGTCTCGTGATTACGTAAAGTCACTCGTACGGATTACGTCGCAGATGTACCGCTTCCAGGAGGCCCAGGGCGATCATGTTGGCGAACGTCGCCGACCCGCCGTACGACACGAAGGGCAGGGGCAGGCCGGTGATCGGCATGATGCCGACCGTCATGCCGATGTTCTCGAATGTCTGGAACGCCATCCAGCAGACCACGCCGCTCGCCACCAGCGCGCCGAACAGGTCGGCGGCCTGGGTGGCGATGCGGAGTCCGCGCCACAGGACCACGCCCAGCAGGGCGGTGATCAGCGCCGCTCCCACGAAGCCGAGCTCCTCCCCCGCCACGGTGAAGATGAAGTCGGTGTGCTGTTCGGGTACGAAGTGGCCGGTGGTCTGTTCGCCGTGGAACAGGCCCTTGCCGAAGATGCCGCCGGATCCGACGGCGATGCGGGCCTGCTGGGCGTTGTAGCCGGCGCCGCGCGGGTCGCGGGACGGGTCGGCGAAGGCCGTGAAGCGGTTGATCTGGTACGGCTTGAGCAGGTGCAGCCACCACACAGCGAGTGCGGCCGAGGCGGCTCCGGCGAACAGGCCCGACACCCAGCGTTTCGGGGCGCCCGACACCGCCAGCATGCCGATGATCACCGCGCCGAACACCAGGGTCGTGCCGAGGTCCGGCTGGAGCATGACGAGGGCGCCGGGCAGGGCGGCCAGGGCCAGGGCCAGGGCGATGTCGCGGCGGCCTGGGCCGACCTCGCCGTCGCGTGGCTCGCCGAGGATCATCGCGAGCAGTACGACCATGCCGACCTTGGCGAACTCCGACGGCTGGAGCTGGAAGCCGCCGCCCACGGTGATCCACGAATGCGAGCCGTTGACGGTCGAGCCCAGCGGGCTGAGGACGGCGACCAGGCCGACGCAGGCGGCCGCGTAGACGATCGGCGCGTACGCCCGCAGCAGGCGGTAGTCCAGGGCCGCCGTGACCCCGCCCAGCAGCAGGCCGATGGCGAGGTTGAAGACGTGCTTCTTCAGGAAGGCGTGCGGGTCGCCGCCCGCCTCGGTGAGGCCCGCGCGTGTCGCGGAGTACACGAGCAGGGATCCGACGACCGACAGCACGGCCACCGCGGAGATCAGGATCCAGTCGAGCCGCCGCAGCGACGACTCGGCCAGGCGGGTGAACCGCGAGCGCTGCCCGACCGCGGCGCCGTACCCGCCGATCACTTGCGCCTCCGCGGGGCGTGCGCGGTCTCGGGCTCCTTCGCGGCCTGGTCGCCGAAGCCCTGTGGGGCCACGACGCTGCCGTCGGCCGCCAGCGTGGGCAGCTTGTCGGGGGTCTTCCCGTCCGGAAGGTCGGGTTTGGTGCCCTTCCGCAGGCCGTACATGTCCTCCCAGATCTCACGTACGGCGGGCGCGGCCGTGGTCGCGCCGGTGCCGGTCTGGGTGACCATCACGACGACGACGTAGCGGGGGTTCTTGGCCGGCGCGTACGAGGCGAACCAGGAGTTGTCCTTCTTGCCGTAGACCTCGGCGGTACCGGTCTTGCCGGCGACGGCGAGCTTGTCGAAGGGGAACCCGCCGAACGGCCCGGCGGCGGTGCCCGACTTCGGCACTTCGGCGAGCGCGCTCCGCATGTACGCCAGGACGCTCTTCGCGACGGGCAGCGTGCCGGCCTTCACCGGGTCGACGCGGCGTACGACCTTCCCGTCCGGCGACAGCACCGCCTTGGCGACCCGCGGGCTCCACAGGGTGCCGCCGTTGGCGACCGCGGCGTACGCGCGGGCGAGTTGCAGCGGCGTGACGAGCACGTCACCCTGGCCGACCGCGAAGTTGGCGGCGTCACCGGCACGGAAGACGTAGCCGTCGACGCAGTTCTCCGACGCGATCTGCTTGAGGTAGGCGGCACGCGTGGGGTCGGTCTTGGCGACGTCGGGGTATCCGCTCTTGCCGTGCTTGCAGTCCGAGGCCTTCGTGTCGTTCCAGTACGCGGTCTTCCACGCGCGGCTCGGGATACGCCCGGGCGCCTCGCCCACGAGGTCGATGCCGGTCCGCGCGCCGAACCCGTACGCCTTGGCCATCTTGATCATGGGGTCCTTGGGGTTCTTCACCGGGTGGGTGGCCCCGTCGCGCTGCCACTCCTCGTAGGCGAACCGGTAGAAGATCGTGTCGCACGACATCACGAGCGCCTGGTGCAGGCTGATGTCGCCGCCGGACTCCCCCTCGAAGTTGCTGAACGAACGGCCGCCGACCATGTACGACGACGGGCACGAGTAGGTGCCGTGCAGCGGGTAGTGGTCCTTCACCGCGGCCGGCATCGACGAGATCTTGAAGGTCGAACCCGGCGCGAACTGGCCCTCCGTCGCACGCGAGATCAGCGGCTGCCCCTTGCCCTTGCTGAGCAGCGCGTCGTACTCGCTCTGGGAGATGCCGCCGGTCCACACCCCCGGGTCGTACGTCGGGTAGCTCGCGAGCGCCATGACGCGGCCGGTGCGGACGTCCATGACGACGCCTGCCGCGGAGTCGGCGGGGTCGCCGCGCTTGCGGGCGTCCTTGACGGCGCGGGTGATGGCATTCTCGACGTCGCCCTGCACCTTGGCGTCGAGGCTGGTCACGAGGTTGCCGCCGGACAGCGCGGGCTGCTCGGAGGCGATGCCGGTGACGCGCCCCTGGCTGTCGACCAGGACCCGGCGTACGCCCGGGCGGCCGCGCAGGTCGTTGTCGTAGACCGCCTCCAGGCCGTCGCGGCCGATCAGGTCGACGCCGGAGTAGCCGGTGACCTTGATGCCCTTGCGCTTGTTGAGTTCGTCCTGGGTGATCGGCTGGAGGTAGCCGAGGGTCTGCGCGGCGCCGGCGCCGTTCGGGCGCGGGTAGTCGCGTACGGCCTGGAGCTGGGCGCTGATGCCGGGGAAGTCCTCCTGCCGCTCCCTGATCTGCAGGGCCCTCTGCGGCGAGGCGTGGTCGTCGATGGGGATCGGCTGGTACGGCGACCCGGTCCAGCAGGGACGCTTGATGCCCGGCCCGCACAGCTGGATCTTCGCGTGGATCTTGTCGTACGTCGTGCCGAGCACCCCGGCCAGCCGGCGCAGCACCGCCGTGCCGCCGTCCTTTTGCCGCAGGAGCGTCGTACGGTCGGCCGACACGACCAGGGCCGTGCGGTTGCGTACGAGGGGGCGGCCCGCGTCGTCGAGGATCTGCCCGCGCGGAGCGGGGACCACGATGTCGCGGATGCCGTTGTCGGCGGCGACCCGCCGGTAGTGCGCGCCGTTCATGACCTGCAGGTACCAGAGCCGGCCGCCGAGTGACAGCAGCAACGACATGACCAGGACGTGCAGGACCACCAGCCGCAGGTGCGAACGCGAGCCCATGACCCTCCTCTATCTGGCGCGGTAGTAGCCCGGCACTGGGTCGAGCCCGCTGGTGTTGCGCGGGCGTTCCGCGCGGCTGGTCAGGTGGAGGACGGCCCACACGACGAAGGGGCTCGCCACCATGTCGTAGAAGATCTGCAGCGGAAGGACGTGGGAGACGACGGGCCAGCTCGCCCGCGGGTCGCCCAGCATGGAGCCGAGCGCGGCGTACGACACCGAACCGGCGACCGCGCCCGCCGCGACCGCGACGAACGGCAGCACCGCCGACCGGTCCATCTCCGGCTCGGCGAGCCCGCAGACGTACCCGATCAGGCAGTACACGAGCGCGTACCGGCCGATCGTGTGGTCGGCGGGCGGCACGATGTCGGTCGCGAGGCCGGCGCAAAAGCCCGCGACGAGGCCGAGCAGCGAGCCGTTGACCAGCGCGAGCGCGACGACGGCGAGCAGGACGAGGTCAGGGATCACGGATCCGGGGAGCGGCAGGCGGTTCGCCACCGTCACCTGCAGGACCAGGGCGGCGATGACGACGATCGTGGCGAGAAGGTTGCGTGACACGGTCAGCCCCTCCGCGTGGTTCTGGGACTCGTCTCCGCCTGCGGCGAGACGGGCGTGGATCGAGGGTGGGAGGGGGCCGGTCTCTTCTTCTTCGGCTTCGGGGGCGGCGGCGTGGGTGTCGGAGTAGGAGTCGGGGTGGGCGGCAGTACGGCGTCACGCGGGTTCTTCTTGGGCGCGCCGACCACGACGCCGACGACGTCGAGGGCGGTGAAGTGCACGTACGGACGCACGACGGCCGTACGCGAGAGCGCGCCGGGCGTGCGTTCGATCCTCGCGACCGAGCCGATCGGCACGCCGGGGACGTACGGCCTGTCGCCCTGTGAGCCGAACGAGACGATGCGCTGTCCCGGCCGCATCATCACCCGCGAGTCGAGGAGCTGGAACCGCAGGGCGGTCCCGCTGCGGCGGCCTGCCCCCTGGATGACGCCGATCTCGCTGGAGTCCTCCAGGCGGCCGCCGATCGAGGACGCGGCGTCCGTCGCGAGCAGGACCGTGGACGTGGAGGGGCCGACGCGGGTGACCCGGCCGACCATGCCGTCGCCGTTGATCACCGTCATGTCGGACTTGACGCCGTTGCTGCTGCCGATGTCGACCGAGACGGTGTCCTCCAGGCCCTCACCGGAGGAGATCACCTCGGCCGGGACGATGCGGTAGCCGCCGAGCCCGGCGGTGCCGAGCAGGGAGTTCAGCTGGTCGGCGCGTCTCCTGTCGATCTGCTGGCTGCGCAGTTGCTCCCGAAGCCGGGAGTTCTCCTTCTGGAGGCCGCTGATCCGCCGGTGCGCGCCGGGACTCCCCATGACCGTGTGGAACGCTCCCGCCACGGGGTGCACGACGGCCGTGGCGCCCTCCTCGATGGGACCGAAGATCACCTCGCCGAAGCCGCGCAGGAACCGCAGCGGCGAGTGTTCGCCGCCGCGGTAGTCCACTGTGATCAGCGCGAGCGAGGTGAGCAGCAGGACTCCGAGCACGGCGCGGGTTCGCCGGGTGTCGTTCACCGGCCGTCTTCCTTATCGCCTCGGTTCGGGTACGAGGACCTGCCGCAACGCCTCGAAATCCTCGACGCACTTGCCGGAGCCCAGGACGACCGAGTCGAGCGGGTTGTCGACCATGTGGATCGGCATCCCGGTCTCCTCGCGGAGCCGCTCGTCGATGTTCTTCAGCAGCGCGCCGCCGCCGGTGAGGGCGATGCCGCGGTCCATGATGTCGCCGGACAGCTCGGGCGGGCACTTGTCGAGCGTGGTCTTCACCGCGTCGACGACCGAGTTGACGGGCTCCTCGATGGCGCGGCGGATCTCCTCGGCGGAGATCACGACGGTCTTCGGCAGCCCGCTGACGAGGTCACGGCCGCGTATCTCGGCGTGCGGTTCGTCCTCGAACGGGTACGCGGAGCCGATCGCCATCTTGATCTCCTCGGAGGTGCGCTCCCCGAGCATCAGGGAGTACTCCTTCTTGGCGTAGGAGATGATCGCCTGGTCGAGCTCGTCGCCGCCGACCCGGATGGACTGGCTCGTCACGATGCCGCCGAGCGAGATGATCGCCACCTCGGTGGTGCCGCCGCCGATGTCGACCACCATGTTGCCGGTGGGCTCGTGGACGGGCAGGCCGGCACCGATCGCGGCCGCCATCGGCTCCTCGATGATGTAGACCCGCCTGGCGCCCGCCTGGTAGCCCGCTTCCTTGACGGCGCGCTGCTCGACCCCGGTGATCCCGCTGGGCACGGCCACCACGATCCGCGGCTTGGCGAAGTGCCTTCGTTTGTGGACCTTCTGGATGAAATAGCGCAACATGCGCTCGGTCACGTCGAAGTCGGCGATGACGCCGTCCTTCAGCGGGCGGACCGCGACGATGTTGCCGGGTGTCCGGCCGATCATCCGCTTGGCCTCGATGCCCACAGCGACGATCTTGCCGGTGTTGGTGTTGATCGCTACGACAGAGGGCTCGTTGAGCACGATGCCGCGTCCGCGGACGTAGACCAACGTGTTCGCCGTACCCAGATCGACCGCCATGTCGCGGCCGAGGAACGACAGCTTGTTACCCATGAAGAAAGGCAGCCCTTCGGGATTGGTCGGGCGTGCAAGAGCGCATTGTCATGGTAACTCGGAACACGGGTCTTGATGGAGGACCAAACGGCGGGTGTCGCCGGATCAGTCAAGGTCGGGTCAGGCCTCGCCCCGTGAAAAACAAACGCGCGGGCCGGAGTCACCCCGGCCCGCGCGTGTTGGTGCTGACGTCAGAAAAGATTCGGGAAGAAGAGCTTGATCTCCCGCTCGGAGGAGTAGGGGGAGTCCGAGCCGTGGACGATGTTCTCCTGGATCTCCAGCGCGTTGTCGCCACGGATGGTGCCCAGGGCGGACTTCACCGGGTCGGTCGCGCCGGCCAGGGCACGGAACGCCTCGATCGCGCGGGGGCCCTCCACCACCATGGCGACGAGCGGGCCGCCGGTGATGAAGTCGACGAGGGAGCCGAAGAAGGGCTTCTCGCGGTGCTCCTCGTAGTGGGTCTCGGCGACCTCGCGCTCAAGGGTGCGAAGCTCCAGCGCGACGAGCTTCAGGCCCTTGCGCTCGATGCGCGCGATCACGTCACCGACAAGGCCGCGGCGCACGCCATCGGGCTTGACGAGGACAAGAGTGCGTTCGGACACGGATGTTTCTCCTCGGATTCATGATCATCTTGGCGCGGTGGCCGCGACGGGCGGGGCACCGCGGCGGGCACGGTGGCCATCGTGGATCGCGGCGCTGTCGGCACACGTCACCGCGGCCCGGCCTCCGCATAGTGCTGCGATCCTACCCGGCCTGCAACGCGGAGCCACCGGACTCCGGCGCCGCCGCGATCGCGGTGCTGCGGCTCCCGCGTGACCGGCTCACCCACGCCGTCGCGGCGGCCAGGAGCACCGCGAGGGCGAGCGCCACGACGAGCCAGAGCCGGTACGCGGCCGTCAGCGCGGCGAGCGCCTCCGTGGCGCCGCCGCCCGCGCGTATCGCGGCGCCGACTTTGGCGACCTGGAGCGGCCCGACGATGAGATGGCCGCCGAGGACGGCCGGGAAGCAGAGCGAGAGGCCGAAGAGCCCGGCGCCGGCCTCGGCGTGCCGCAGCGCCGCCCCGACCATCAGGCCGACACCGGCGCCGAGCACGCACAGCGCGCCGAGCAGCGCCCACTGGTCCGCGCGCGTGCCCATCGTCACGAAAACGGTCAGGAACAGCAGGATCGCCACGACGGTGAGGGCGTACCCGCTGAACACGGCGCCGCGGCCGGAGGGGCGCTTGAGCGCCGCCCCCACCAGCGCGGCGGCCACCGCGCAGGCGGCACCCGCCGCGAACGGCGTGAGCGAGGCGCCACGGCCGCCCAGCAGCCCGGCGAGAGGCCCGGTGAGCGGCATGACCAGCAGGCCCGCGGCGAGCATGACGACGGCGTACCCGAGCGGGCTGCCGGCGCCGGCGCCGCGCGAGCCGACCGCGGCGAGGCCGAGCAGCCCGGCGATGCCGCAGGCCGCCAGGATCAGCTGCGCGCCCGGCGGCCAGTCGTAGGTCGTCACGACGGCGAGGAACGCGAACCCGGCGGCCGGCACGGCGGGCAGCAGCAACTGGACGCGCTCGATGTAGCGGAAGGGCGTACGGGCGGCGGGCTCGCCGCGCAGCCGCAGGACGCCGAGCAGGCCGGCGCCGATCAGGGCGACCGCGCCGAGCTCCCAGTACGGGTAGAGGATCGGCCGCCACACGGCGCCGTCGGGGTCGGGAACCGGCGTCGCGGACAGGGCGAGCGGCGTGGCGAGCAGCAGGGAGGCGGTGACGGCGGCGGCCCACGCCCCGGCCGCGACGCCGCGACGGCGCCGCTCCCAGGCGAGGACCAGGACCGCCGGCAGGACCGCGCCGGCGCCCGCGCCCTCGGCCAGCCGCACCGCGCCGACGAGCGGCACCGACGTGGCGTACGCGGAGGCGGCCTCGGCGCCGAGCAGGAGGGCCAGCCCGCCGAACAGCACGGTCCAGGCGGGCAGGAGGCGCGCGAGGGCGGCGGCGAGCGGCGTGGCGAGCAGCAGCGCCGGCAGCGCCAGCCCCACCGCCCGGATGAACCCGGCCGCCTGGCCGTCGGCGAACCCGAGGTCGTGCGCCGCCTGCGGCACCACGTAGGAGGCGGTGTTCGGCAGGACGATCACCGCCGCGGGCACGGCCGTGACGAGGACGAGCAGCAGGACGGCGAGGCCGGGCAGGTCGCGTTCGTCGGGGGGATTGGGCATCCGGAGTCTCCTCCCGGAGAGCGGTAATCCCCGCCCGCGGTAATGCCCCGATTAATGCTTTATGACCGGGATATTGTGAATCTCAGGCGAGGAATTCACAAGACCCCGCGACATTAGCGCGCCGGAATGCCCTCGACCCGCCAACCCAGCCAAATAGCGGTACACCAAAGAGCGCCAAATATGACACCAAGGAAAAACATCGGCGTAACCACAAAACCCGTAGCAATTACCAGAACCTGCAAAATACTGCCCGCGATGTACGCCCACCGATGGCGCAGCAGACCAGCGATGATCAGCCCGGCGAGGGCGAGACCACCGCCCACGAGCCCCGCCGTCGTACCGTCGGCGTGCGAAACGGAGATCGCCACCGGAATCGCGAGCGCCGTCACGAGCGCTTGCAGGGTCAGAACGACGGCACACAGCCTCTTCACGCGGCACCCGCCTCCGCGGCGCGGCCCTTAGGACCCGCGCCGATCATTCGCCGGCCTTCATGAGCAGTCGGGCGTCGCCCGCGGTCGCCACCGAACCGGTGATCAATACTCCGGCACCGGCGAACTCCCCCGCTTCGTCCGCGAGCCCGATCGCCTGGGCGACGGCGTCGTCCATCCGGGCCACCTCGTGCACCCGGTCCGGGTCGAACACGTCGCGCGCCACGGACGCCAGGTCGTGCGCGGCCATCGAGCGCGGCGAGGAGTTGCGCGTGACGATCAGCTCGTCCGCCACGGGTTCGAGCTCCTCCAGCAGACCGCCGATGTCCTTGTCCGCCATGACGGCCAGGATCACCACGAGCCGGGTGAAGCCGAACTCCTCCGTCAGCGCGTTCACCGTCGCCGCCATGCCGGAGGGGTTGTGCGCCGCGTCGACCAGGACCGTCGGCCCGGTGCGTACGACCTCCAGGCGCCCCGGCGAGGAGGTGTTCACGAACGCGGAGCGCACGAGCTCGGTGCCGAGCCGCTCCTCGTCGCTCTCGGACTCGCCGGTGGGCCGCCCGCTCGCGAACGCCTCGACCGCCGCGAGCGCGCAGGCGGCGTTGCCGGCCTGGTATTCGCCGAACAGCGGCAGGAAGACCTCGTCGTAGGTGCCGCGCAGGCCCTGGAGGCGTACGAGCTGCCCGCCCACGGCCAGCTCACGCTGGAGCACCCCGAACTCGATGCCCTCACGCGCGACGGTCGCGCCGACCTCGGTGGCGCGCCGCATCAGCGCCTCGGCCGCCTCGATGGGCTGCTGGGCGATGACCGCGATCGAGCCGGGCTTGATGATCCCGGACTTCTCGGTGGCGATCTCCTCGACGGTCGACCCGAGCCAGCGCGTGTGGTCGAGCCCGACCGGCGTGACCACGGCCACCGCGCCGTCGGCGACGTTGGTGGCGTCCCACGTGCCGCCCATGCCGACCTCGACGACCGCGACGTCGACCGGGGCGTCCGCGAACGCGGAGTACGCCATCGCCGTCAGATACTCGAAGAAGGAGATCCTCACGTCGCTCCGGGCGTCGGTCAGCTCCGCGAACGGCCGGACGTCCTCGTACAGCTCGGCGAAGCGCTCCTCGCTCACCGGCTCACCGTCGACGGAGATGCGGTCACGCATGGAGTTGAGCTCCGGGCTCGTGTAGAGCCCGACGCGCAGGCCGCGCTCCCGCATCAGAGCGTCGATCATCCGCGCCGTACTCGACTTGCCGTTGGTGCCCGTCACGTGGATGACCGGGTACGCGCGCTGCGGCGATCCGAGTACGTCGGCCAGGTCACGCATCCGGTCCAGCGACGGGTCGATGTCCCACTCGACCCCTCGCGCCCGAATGCCCTTGACGGCCTCCTCATAGCTGATCCCAGTCACACCGACCAGCCTACTAACGCCCCCGTACGCCCGCGTCCAGGGTGGATATGGTCGGGATGGTGGAGGCGAGGGGAACGTTCTACGCGGAGTGGAACGATCGCGGCCCCGGCGAGACCCGCGACGTGAGCCGCGCGGGCGAGCTGGCGGAGCTGCTGGGCGTCCGGCCTCCACGCACCCCGGTACTGACCGTGGTGGGCTCGAAGGGCAAGGGAACCACCGCGACGTACGCCTCGGCGTGGCTGGCCGCCGCCGCCGTACGCGTGGTGACGGTGACGAGCCCATCGCTGCGCAGCGACACCGAACGCATCCGCGTCAACGGCACCGCGGTCTCCGTGGAGGAGCTGAGGGGGCTGGCCGGCCGCCTCGAGACCGCGATGAAGTCCCTCCCGCGAAGACGAGAGGGCTACCTGTCGCCGAGCGGCCTGTTCACCCTGGCGGGCCTCCTCCACGCCGACACGATCGCCGCGGACGCGGTCGTACTGGAGGCGGGCATGGGAGGCGCGTCCGACGAGGCAGGCCTGTTCCCGCCAGCGGTAGTGGCGATCACCGAGATCTTCGCCGAACACGTCGGCGTCCTGGGCGACACCCCCGCCGAGATCGCCGCGGACAAAGCCGCCGTGGCGACGCCGGCCACGTCGGCGATCCTGACCCTCCCCCAGACCTCACCGGTCACCACCGCGATCAACACGACCCTCGCGACGAGAACCACAACCCGCCCCGAGATCATCACCCGCGATCTCCCGACCACCATCGACAGTCACATCCGGTCCGGCACCACCCGCCGCCCAGAAGGCCACGTCCGGCCCGCCACCACGCCGGTCACACCCGAAGGCCACGGCCGCCCCGGAACCATCGCCCCTCAACCTCCGGCCGCCACCGCCCGACCCCAGCCGGGCCCGATCACGTACATGCTGCCCGCGATCGGCCTGAGCAGGCCGAACGCCGAGCTGGGGTGTGCGGCGGGCGCGCGGATGCTCACCGCCCTGGGACTCCGGCAGCCCCCTGCCGGGCACCTGGCGGACGTGCTGGCCTCCGTGGTCCTCCCCGGTCGCTCCACCCGGCACGACGTGCACGGGACCGCGACGCGGGTCCTCGTCGACTCCGCGATCGACCGTACGGGCGCGACCGCCGCCCTGGCCGAGGCGTACCGGGTCTGGGGGCAGGTCGATCATGTGCTGGTCTGCCTGCCCGATCACAAGGACGTGTCGAGGTGTCGTCGAGCTGCTCGGCGGGCTGCCGGTGACCTACATCAGGATGCATGACCGGCCGCGTCTCGCGTTCACCGCCGAGATCCCGCCCACCTGGGCGACCGCGGACATCGCCGAGCTGACGCCCGTACGCCTCGCGGAACTGGGGAAACGGATCGTCGCCCTCGGCACGGTCTACTTCACCGGGCGGATCCTCGATCTCCTGGACGCGCCGGTAGATAGATCGTTCCGCGCCTAGCCCTCGATGCGCAGGACGATCAACGCCATGTCGTCATGGGACGGATCGGCTGAGAAGCCGCGTACCGCCCGTCTGACCTTCGCGGCGACCGCGCCTGCCCCCAGACCCGCGCACGTGGCCAGGATGCGCTCCAGGCCCCCGTCGTCGCCCAGGAGACGCTCTCCGTTGCGCCGCTCGGTCACCCCGTCGGTGAACCCGAACAGGAGATGCCCGGGTTCGAGGGTCACCGTGCGCACGCCGAAGTCGGCCTCCGGGAACACCCCGAGCAGCAGGTCGGACTCGTCGGCGCCGGTGACCTGGCCGTCCGGGGCGAGGAACAGGGGCGGCGGGTGGCCCGCCGTGGCGTACGTGACGCGGGCGCGGCCGTCCGGGAGCGGCTCGACCTCTCCGTGCAGGAGGGTCAGGAAGCGCGCGCGTGCCCCCTCTTCAAGGATGAGGCGGTTGAGGCGTTCGAGTACGTCCGTGATGGCGAAGTCCTCGCCGCCGAGGATGCGCAGCGTGTGGCGGGCCAGCCCGGTGACGGCCGCGGCCTCGGGACCGGTGCCGCACACGTCGCCGATCGCGAACCTCCACCGCGACCCCACGCGGAAGACGTCGTAGAAGTCGCCGCCGACCGCGCTGCTACCGCCTGCGGGCTCGTACACGACGGCGACGTCGAGGCCCGGGATCTCGGGGATCTCCGGCGGCAGAAGGCTGCGCTGAAGCGTACGGCTCGTGTCGGCCTGTTCCTCGTACAGGCGCGCGTTGTCGATCGCCAGCGCCGCGCGCCCGGCGAGGTCCTCGGTCAGCTCCAGCATGTCGCGGGCGAACCGCGCGCCCTTGGGGCCGCCGACCACGAGCATCCCGATGCTCCGGCCGCGCGCCAGCATCGGGAAGACGTGCGCGATGTCGCCGGTCACCCGGTGCGCCGTGGAGGGCAGATCGCCCTCGGGCGCGGGCGCGAAGCCGTCCCACGGCCCGGGGTCCTCCGGTGGCGGTGCCGGCGGCAGGAGCTCCAGGAGCGTACGGAGGTCGGAGACCATCGTCTCGTCCGCGTGCCAGGCGTACGCGAGCTCGGCGAGGTCGGTGTCGCGCACGGTGAACAGCGCGCACCAGGTCGCGAGGCGCGGAACGATCAGCTGGGCGACCAGCGCCATGGTCATCTGCTGGTCGAGGGTGCCGGCGAGCATGCTGCTCGCCTCCGCGATGAACCCGAGCCAGCCGCGGCGGGCGCGTTCGAGCTCCATGAGGCGTGCGCGCTCGATGGGGCCCGCCTGGCGGTCGGCGATCTGCTGGAGCCGCTCGACGTCGTCCTCGCCGAAGTGGCCGGGGTCACGCGAGGCGACGATCAGCAGCCCGATCACCCTGCCGTCGATCACGAACGGCGCGGTGACCAGCGAGCGGATCCCCGCCGCCTGCAGGGCCGGCAGGTTGTACGGGCTGCCGCCCAGGTCCGCGTACACGCCCCGGCCGCCGATCGGCGCCCCTTCCAGGCCCATCTCCAGGCCCGCGGCCTCCGGGCGTACGCCGGACGTCGCCCTCAGCACCAGCTCGGCGTCGTCCTCGGCGAGCAGGACGTACACGCAGTCGGCGCCCAGGGCGTCCTGCGCGGTCTGGGCGGTGCGGTGGGCGAGCTGGTCGACGCTGGAGCGGACCGGGCGCGGTGACGGGAGGACCTCACCGGGCGGCGGGGGCGGAGGCGGCTTCCCCTCGCCCGCAGGGCCGGGGAGGGTGAACCAAACGTGTTTGTCACCCTGGCCGTACGTCACGCCCCATGAGACGGCGAGCGTCTCGGGGAACAGGAGTCCGCGGCCGCTCACCTGGTCGCCGGGCACGGGTATCCTCCGTGCCTGGTGACGGTCATGAACCTCCACCTTGACCTGGCCGCCGTACGCCTGGCAGACGACCTCGACCTCGGTCCCCGCGTGGACGATTGCGTTCGTAACCAGTTCGCTGGTGAGTAGCATGGCGTCATCCACCTCATCGACGCCCCAACTACGAAGCGTATCCCCGACGAAGCGCCGCGCGGCCGCGACAGACGCGACCTCCGGCGGGAAGGTCGCGTAGGTCTTCGGGTTCTTCTCCACGTCCACTTGGATTCGTCTCGGGGATGCACGACGCTGCCATCGTGGCAGATTCCCCGGGTGGACTGTACATATCCCCGTTCACAGCGCATGGAAGGCGAGGTGGACGTTAATGCCTCGAAGCACGTCTCATGCACCCGCGAAGGCCCGCCACAACGACGATCCCGGCCTCCGGCGGGTACTCGACGCGCTTTGCTCTCTGCGAGACGGAGACTTCGAGGCTCGGCTGGACTCCTCCGATGACGGCGTGCTCGGAGAGATCGCCTCGGTCTTCAACGACGTACAGGAGCGCGCGGGCCACCTGACCGGCGAGCTCGTACGCGTCCAGCGGGAAGTACGCCACGAGGGGCGCATCGACGAGCGCCTCGGCGCGGGCGGAGAAGGATCCTGGGCCACCGGCAACGCCGCGGCCAACGCGCTGATCGACGCGCTCGTGCAGTCCGCGACCGCGATGGCGCGGGTCGCCGACGCGGTGGCCGACGGCGACCTGAGCCAGCGGATCGACCTCGACACCGGTACGCGGCCGTGGCGCGGCGAGGTCCTGCGGATGGGCATCGGCGTCAACCGCATGGTCGAGCACCTCGACGAGTTCGCGACCGAGGTCACCCAGCTCGCCCGCGAGGTCGGCGCGGAAGGCCGCCTGGGCGGCCAGGCCACACCACGGGAGATGTCGGGCCGCTGGCGCGACGTCACCGGCGCGGTCAACGCGATGGCCAGCCGCCTCACCGGCCAGGTACGCGACATCGCCCTGGTGACCACCGCGGTGGCGAAGGGCGACCTGACCCGCAAGGTCACCGTCGAGGCGACCGGTGAGCTGCTGGAGCTGAAGCAGACCGTCAACACGATGGTCGACCAGCTCTCCTCCTTCGCCGACGAGGTCACGCGTGTGGCACGCGAGGTCGGCACCGAAGGCCGCCTCGGCGGCCAGGCGCAGGTCAGCGGCGTCTCCGGGGTCTGGAAGGACCTCACCGACAACGTCAACTCCATGGCCGGCAACCTCACCGGCCAGGTCCGTAACATCGCCCAGGTCGCCACGTCCGTCGCGAACGGCGACCTCTCCAAGAAGATCACCGTCGACGCCCAGGGCGAGATCCTCCAGCTCAAGGACACCCTCAACACGATGGTGGACCAGCTGTCGGCCTTCGCCAACGAGGTCACGCGCGTCGCACGCGAGGTCGGCACCGAAGGCCGCCTCGGCGGCCAGGCGCAGGTACGCGGGGTGTCGGGGGTCTGGGAAGACCTCACCGACAACGTCAACTCCATGGCCGGCAACCTCACCGGCCAGGTCCGCAGCATCGCCCAGGTGGCGACCGCGGTGGCCGGCGGCGACCTGTCCAAGAAGATCACCGTCGACGCGCAGGGCGAGATCCTCCAGCTCAAGGACACCCTCAACACGATGGTCGACCGGCTGTCCTCGTTCGCCGACGAGGTCACCCGCGTCGCCCGCGAGGTCGGCACCGAGGGCAACCTCGGCGGCCGTGCCACGGTCGGCGGCGTCTCCGGGGTCTGGAAGGACCTCACCGACAACGTCAACTCCATGGCGGACAACCTGACCTCCCAGGTCCGCAACATCGCCCAGGTGACCACCGCGGTCGCCAACGGCGACCTGACCAAGAAGATCGACGTCGACGCGCAGGGCGAGATCCTCCAGCTGAAGACGACGATCAACACGATGGTCGACCAGCTCTCCTCCTTCGCCGGCGAGGTCACGCGTGTGGCGCGCGAGGTCGGCAGCGAGGGCCGCCTCGGCGGCCAGGCCGAGGTCGAGGGCGTCTCCGGCACCTGGAAGCGCCTCACCGAGAGCGTCAACGAGCTGGCCAGCAACCTGACCCGGCAGGTACGCGCCATCGCGTCGGTGGCCAGCTCGGTCGCCCGCGGCGACCTGTCCAAGGTGGTGACCGTCGAGGCACGCGGTGAGGTCGCCGAGCTCGGCGACAACGTCAACCTCATGGTGGCGAACCTCCGCGAGACCACCCGCGCCAACCAGCAGCAGGACTGGCTGAAGACCAACCTCGCGCGCATCGCCGGCCTCATGCAGGGCCACCGTGACCTCATGGAGGTCACCCGGCTGATCATGAGCGAGGTCACGCCGCTCGCCTCCGCGCAGTACGGCGCGTTCTACCTCGCCGAAGAGCAGGACGGCGAGCGCGAGCTGGTGCTCAAGACCGGCTACGGCGTCAGCCGCGACCAGATCAACAAGGTCCGCTTCCGCTTCGGCGACCACCTGGTCGGCCAGGCCGCCGTGGAGCACAAGCCGATCCTGGTCGACGACCTGCCGACCGGCTACATCAAGATCGGTACGGGCCTGGGGCACGCGTCCCCGGTGAACGTCATCGTGCTCCCGATCCTGTTCGAGAACCGCGTGCTCGGCGCGATCGAGCTGGCCTCGTTCAGCCCCTTCAGCGACGTCCATCTGGCTTTCTTCGACCAGTTCGTGGAGACCATCGGCGTCACGATCAACACGATCACCGCCAACTCCCGCACCGAGTCCCTGCTCGCCGAGTCCCAGCGCCTGACGGTCGAGCTCCAGGACCGCTCCAGCGAGCTGCAACGCCAGCAGGCGGAGCTGCGCCGCTCCAACGCGGAGCTGGAGGAGAAGGCCGCGCTGCTCGCCAAGCAGAACCGCGCGATCGAGATGCAGAACTTCCAGATCGAGCAGGCCAGGCGCACCCTGGAGGAGCGCGCCGAGCAGCTCGCGCAGTCCTCGCGGTACAAGTCCGAGTTCCTGACCAACATGTCCCACGAGCTGCGGACCCCGCTGAACAGCCTCCTCGTCCTGGCGAAGCTCCTGGCCGGAAACCCCGACCGGAACCTCACGCCCAAGCAGGTCGAGCTGATCAAGACCATCCACGAGTCCGGCAGCGACCTGTTGCGGCTGATCAACGACATCCTCGACCTGTCGAAGGTCGAGGCCGGAAAGATGGATCTGCACCCGCAGCGGATCCCGCTGGCCGAGCTGATCGACTACGTCGAGGCGACGTTCCGCCCGATGGCGGCCGACAAGGGCCTCGCCTTCGACGTGTACGCCGAGCCGGGCCTGCCCGCCGAGCTCTTCACCGACGAGCAGCGGCTCCAGCAGGTGCTGCGCAACCTGCTCTCCAACGCGGTGAAGTTCACGGCCTCCGGCGAGGTGCGCCTGACCGTACGCCGCGCCGAGGACATCGAGTTCATCGACCCGGACCTCTCCAACGCGACCGACGTCATCGGCATGTCGGTCACCGACACGGGGATCGGCATCGACGAGCACAACCTGCGTTCGATCTTCGAGGCGTTCCAGCAGGCCGACGGCACGACGAGCCGCCGCTACGGCGGCACGGGGCTCGGGCTGTCGATCAGCCGCGACATCGCCCAGCTCCTCGGCGGCGAGATCCACGTGTCCAGCCGGCCCGGCGACGGCAGCACCTTCACGCTGTTCATCCCGGCCGGCCAGGGCGGCGCCGGAGAGCCCGCGCCCTCCACGCAGGCCCGCGTCCAGAGGTCCACTGCGCGCGCGCTGCCCGCACCGACGCTCCCGCCGGTGCCGCAGTCGACGACGCCGTTCGAGATGCCGGACGCCGAGGAGACCTACACCGAGCACCCCATCGACGACGAGGTGCTGTCCGGTCGCAAGATCCTCATCGTGGACGACGACGTCCGGAACATCTTCGCCCTGACCTGCGTCCTGGAGCAGTACGGCATCGAGGTGCTGTACGCGGAGAACGGCCGTGAGGGCATCGACACGCTCGACCGGAACGAAGACATCGACCTGGTCCTGATGGACGTCATGATGCCCGAGCTGGACGGCTACGCCACGACCGAGGCCGTACGCCGGATGCCACAGTTCGCCGACCTCCCGATCATCGCCCTCACCGCGAAGGCGATGAAGGGCGACCGGGAGAAGAGCATCGAGTCGGGCGCGTCGGACTATGTGCCCAAGCCCGTAGACGCCGACCACCTTCTTGACATCATGAGGGCGTGGCTCAGCCGGCCACGCACCTGACGGAGGAACGAGCGTGGCCGAGAAGGCGAATATTCTTCTGGTGGACGACCGCGACGAGAACCTCGTCGCTCTGGAGGCGATCCTCAGCTCTCTCGACCAGAACATGATCCGGGCCCGTTCCGGTGAGGAGGCGCTCCGTGCGCTGCTCACCAACGAGTTCGCGGTGATCCTCCTCGACATCGTGATGCCCGGCATGGACGGGTTCGAGATCGCCCGGGCCATCAAGCGGCGTCGCAAGACCCGCGAGGTCCCGATCATCTTCCTGACCGCCGTGGACGCCGGCCCGGACTACGCCTTCCGCGGGTACGCCGCCGGCGCCGTCGACTACATTTCCAAGCCGTTCGACCCGTGGGTGCTCCGCACCAAGGTCTCGATCTTCGTTGAGCTGCACCGGAAGAACCAGCAGCTCCGCGAGCAGTCCGAACTGCTCCGCACCCAGTTCGCCTCGGCGCCGTCCGGGGAGTTCACCGAGGAGCTCGGCCAGCGGCTGTCCGCGGTCGAGGAGCAGATCGGCGTGCTGGCGCAGTGGGCCGCGAAAGAGGAGGCCGCCGCACAGGCCATGGGCACCCTCGAACGCCGAATCGGCGAGCTCCGCAGCGCGATCGACACGTTCCGCCCGAACGAGTGAGCGAAGCCCTAGGTCGGACGCTCATCTGATCGGGTTCCATATGAGCCGTTAAATGCAAAAAGGCCCCCGGCAGGGGGCCTTTTTGTTTTTCGCCGTATAACGAGGTAAGGCCCGCCACGGTGGTGCTGTGGCGGGCCTTGACCTATCTATGTTTGTGTCCGGCGGTGTCCTACTCTCCCACACCGTCCCCGGTGCAGTACCATCGGCGCTGAAGGGCTTAACTTCCGGGTTCGGAATGGGACCGGGTGTTTCCCCTTCGCTATGACCACCGAAACGCTTTACAGGATCTCGGCAGGGTTCCCTGGCCGTGTCCCGGGAACCGCATAGTGAACGCGAACATTACGCTTGTTTTTAAGGCTTGTGTGTGTTCAAGCCACTCGGCCTATTAGTACCAGTCAACTCCACACCTTGCGGTGCTTCCATTTCTGGCCTATCAACCCAGTCGTCTAGCTGGGGGCCTTACAACCCGAAGGTTGGGAGACCTCATCTGGAGGAAGGCTTCCCGCTTAGATGCTTTCAGCGGTTATCCCGACCGAACGTAGCCAACCAGCCATGCACCTGGCGGTACAACTGGCACACCAGAGGTTCGTCCGTCCCGGTCCTCTCGTACTAGGGACAGACCCTCGCAAGTCTCCTGCGCGCACAGCGGATAGGGACCGAACTGTCTCGCGACGTTCTAAACCCAGCTCGCGTGCCGCTTTAATGGGCGAACAGCCCAACCCTTGGGACCTACTCCAGCCCCAGGATGCGACGAGCCGACATCGAGGTGCCAAACCTTGCCGTCGATATGGACTCTTGGGCAAGATCAGCCTGTTATCCCCGGGGTACCTTTTAGCCGTTGAGCGACACCACTTCCACACGTAGGTGCCGGATCACTAGGCCCTGCTTTCGCACCTGCTCGACATGTCTGTCTCACAGTCAAGCTCCCTTGTGCCCTTGCACTCGACACCTGATTGCCAACCAGGCTGAGGGAACCTTTGGGCGCCTCCGTTACTCTTTGGGAGGCAACCGCCCCAGTTAAACTACCCACCAGGCACTGTCCCCCACCCGGATTCACGGGTGCGGGTTAGACGCTCGAAACGACCAGAGTGGTATTTCACCAATGACTCCACCCGTACTGGCGTACGAGCTTCACAGTCTCCCACCTATCCTACACAAGACGCTCCAAACGCCAATGCCAAGCTATAGTGAAGGTCCCGGGGTCTTTCCGTCCTGCTGCGCGTAACGAGCATCTTTACTCGTAGTGCAATTTCACCGGGCCTGTGGTTGAGACAGTGGGGAAGTCGTTACGCCATTCGTGCAGGTCGGAACTTACCCGACAAGGAATTTCGCTACCTTAGGATGGTTATAGTTACCACCGCCGTTTACCGGCGCTTAGGTTCTCAGCTTCGCGCCCGAAGGCACTAACCGGTCCCCTTAACGTTCCGGCACCGGGCAGGCGTCAGTCCGTATACAGCGTCTTACGACTTCGCACGGACCTGTGTTTTTAGTAAACAGTCGCTTCCCCCTGGTATCTGCGACCCCCACCAGCTATCCAACGCTAGTTCGGTCACCAGCAGGGGCCCCCCTTATCCCAAAGTTACGGGGGCAATTTGCCGAGTTCCTTAACCACAGTTCACCCGATCGCCTTGGTATTCTCTACCTGACCACCTGAGTCGGTTTGGGGTACGGGCCGCCGACACACATCGCTAGAGGCTTTTCTCGGCAGCATGGGATCACTCACTTCGCCTAAATCGGCTCGGCATCACATCTCACCCTTAATGGTGTGCGGATTTGCCTACACACCGGGCTACATGCTTACCCCAGGACTACCATCGCCTGGGCTGAGCTACCCTCCTGCGTCACCTCATCACTTGCCTACTACCACCTCAGGTCCCGCACTCGCTCCAGCAAGACCCCCGAAGGGATCAAGCAGAGTCCGTGCGGTTAGTGTCAGTGGGTTCAGCATGGGCGCGTGTCAGCGGGTACGGGAATATCAACCCGTTGTCCATCGACTACGCCTCTCGGCCTCGCCTTAGGTCCCGACTTACCCTGGGCGGATTAGCCTGCCCCAGGAACCCTTGGTCATCCGGCGGAGGGGTTTCTCACCCCTCATTCGCTACTCATGCCTGCATTCTCACTCGTGTGGTCTCCACGGCTGGCTCACGCCGCCGCTTCACTGCCCACACGACGCTCCCCTACCCATCCCTGCCCCTGGATGAAGATCAAGTCCTCACCTGGGTACGTGCTGGGATGCCACGGCTTCGGCGGTGTGCTTGAGCCCCGCTACATTGTCGGCGCGGAATCACTTGACCAGTGAGCTATTACGCACTCTTTCAAGGGTGGCTGCTTCTAAGCCAACCTCCTGGTTGTCACAGCAACTCCACATCCTTTACCACTTAGCACACGCTTAGGGGCCTTAGCCGGTGATCTGGGCTGTTTCCCTCTCGACTACGAACCTTATCGCCCGCAGTCTCACTGCCGCGCTTCTGGCTTACCGGCATTCGGAGTTTGGCTGACTTCAGTAAGCTTGTAGGCCCCCTAGGCCATCCAGTAGCTCTACCTCCGGTAAGAAACACGCGACGCTGCACCTAAATGCATTTCGGGGAGAACCAGCTATCACGGAGTTTGATTGGCCTTTCACCCCTACCCACAGGTCATCCCCCAGGTTTTCAACCCTGGTGGGTTCGGTCCTCCACGCGGTCTTACCCGCGCTTCAACCTGCCCATGGGTAGATCACTCCGCTTCGGGTCTACAGCATGCGACTATGGACGCCCTATTCAGACTCGCTTTCGCTACGGCTCCCCCACACGGGTTAACCTCGCCACACACCGTAACTCGCAGGCTCATTCTTCAAAAGGCACGCCATCACTTCACAACACCCCGAAGGATGCTTACGCTCTGACGGCTTGTAGGCACACGGTTTCAGGTACTATTTCACGCCCCCTCACCGGGGTGCTTTTCACCTTTCCCTCACGGTACTAGTCCGCTATCGGTCACCAGGGAGTATTTAGGCTTACCAGGTGGTCCTGGCAGATTCACACGAGATTTCACGAGCCCCGTGCTACTCGGGAGACATCATATGGAGGCATCGGGATTTCACCTACCGGACTATCACCGACTACGGTCGACCATTCCAGATCGTTCGGTTATCCCAACACTTTCTCACTCCACACCCGATCAGCGGATCGGATACAGAAACTCCCACAACCCCACACACGCAACGCCCGCCGGCTATCACACGCGCATGGTTTAGCCTCTTCCCCTTTCGCTCACCACTACTCAGGGAATCACTTTTGTTTTCTCTTCCTGCGGGTACTGAGATGTTTCACTTCCCCGCGTTACCACCAACCGTCCTATCAATTCAGACGGAGGCAACACCCCATGACGGGTGCTAGGTTTCCCCATTCGGAAACCCCCGGATCAACGCTCGGTTGCCAACTCCCCGGGGTATATCGCAGGCTCCCACGTCCTTCATCGGCTCCTGGTACCAAGGCATCCACCGTGTGCCCTAAAAAACTTGAACACAACAAGAAACTTAAGATGCTCGCGTTCACTATGCAGTTCTCAAAACACGGACAGCCCAACCCTCAAACCACCACCAGACCACCAACACCCTCAAACGAGGGAGGCGATGCGATGTGGAGGCGAGATCAGCCTGCAAACACCCCGGCACCTCCACCGACAAGGCAGATGAACCAGGGTGTCCTGAAGAAGACCAGACGATCACTCGTCCGTTCCCTCAGGACCCAACAGTGTGCTCACAGCTCCCGGTCGGTGCCGGATCGGTGTTCCCACTCCCCACACGAAGTGCGGGGCGGTACTAGCGTCCGGTGTGTTCCGGGTGCTGTGAATAGCCAGTGCTCCACTAATGAGCCGACACGTCGACAGGGCGTTCGCCTGCCACACGCATCATGGACCCCACACCCCACGAATGGGCGTGTGTGGCCAGGTGCTCCTTAGAAAGGAGGTGATCCAGCCGCACCTTCCGGTACGGCTACCTTGTTACGACTTCGTCCCAATCGCCGGCCCCACCTTCGACGGCTCCCCCCACAAGGGTTGGGCCACCGGCTTCGGGTGTTGCCGACTTTCGTGACGTGACGGGCGGTGTGTACAAGGCCCGGGAACGTATTCACCGCAGCGTTGCTGATCTGCGATTACTAGCGACTCCGACTTCATGGGGTCGAGTTGCAGACCCCAATCCGAACTGAGACCGGCTTTTCGGGATTCGCTCCACCTCGCGGTTTCGCAGCCCTTTGTACCGGCCATTGTAGCATGTTTGCAGCCCAAGACATAAGGGGCATGATGACTTGACGTCATCCCCACCTTCCTCCGAGTTGACCCCGGCAGTCTCCTATGAGTCCCCACCATTACGTGCTGGCAACATAGAACGAGGGTTGCGCTCGTTGCGGGACTTAACCCAACATCTCACGACACGAGCTGACGACAGCCATGCACCACCTGTCACCGGCCCAAAAGGACCCCGCATCTCTGCGAGTTTTCCGGTGATGTCAAACCTTGGTAAGGTTCTTCGCGTTGCGTCGAATTAAGCAACATGCTCCGCCGCTTGTGCGGGCCCCCGTCAATTCCTTTGAGTTTTAGCCTTGCGGCCGTACTCCCCAGGCGGGGCGCTTAATGCGTTAGCTACGGCACGGAATCCGTGGAAGGACCCCACACCTAGCGCCCAACGTTTACGGCATGGACTACCAGGGTATCTAATCCTGTTCGCTCCCCATGCTTTCGCTCCTCAGCGTCAGGTAAGGCCCAGAGAACCGCCTTCGCCACCGGTGTTCCTCCCGATATCTGCGCATTTCACCGCTACACCGGGAATTCCATTCTCCCCTACCTACCTCTAGTCTGCCCGTATCCACCGCAGGCCCGAGGTTAAGCCTCGGGTTTTCACGGCAGACGCAACAGACCGCCTACGAGCTCTTTACGCCCAATAATTCCGGACAACGCTTGCGCCCTACGTATTACCGCGGCTGCTGGCACGTAGTTAGCCGGCGCTTCTTCCCCATCTACCGTCACGTTAGCTTCGTCGATGGTGAAAGAGGTTTACAACCCGAAGGCCTTCATCCCCCACGCGGCGTCGCTGCGTCAGGCTTTCGCCCATTGCGCAATATTCCCCACTGCTGCCTCCCGTAGGAGTCTGGGCCGTGTCTCAGTCCCAGTGTGGCCGGTCACCCTCTCAGGCCGGCTATCCGTCGTCGCCTTGGTAGGCCATTACCCCACCAACAAGCTGATAGTCCGCGAGTCCATCCTTGGCCGAAAAACTTTCCACCACCGACCATGCAGTCAGTAGTCGTATCCGGTATTAGACCCAATTTCTTAGGCTTATCCCAGAGCCAAGGGCAGGTTGCTCACGTGTTACTCACCCGTTCGCCGCTCGAGTACCCCGAAGGGCCTTTCCGCTCGACTTGCATGTGTTAAGCACGCCGCCAGCGTTCGTCCTGAGCCAGGATCAAACTCTCCGTTAAGGTCAAACGACAACCACCGGCGAAGGCGGCTGCCAAACCTGTAACAGGAACAATCCCGACAAGAATCATTCTTGCCAAAGAAATCCAAAACCATCTCAAACCAGCAGAGACAAATCCCTGCAAGCCATCAATGGTCGAGGACCAAAAAGGCACTGGCTTTTAGCACACTGTTGAGTTCTCAAGAAACGGACGCTTACCTCTGGGAATCTTTTGTCCCGATTCCCTCGGGGGCGTTTCCTATCTTACGCTATTCCGTTTCCCTTGTCGAATTCAGCGACCCGGTTAAACGGAAGTCCGTCCGAAACTTTTCGGTTCCTTCTGGACACTTCCCAGCTTACCGTTTCCGTTTCGTTTGTCGAATTGAGCGACTCGCGAAACGCAATCGGCCCGCCCAGCACGCAAGACAAAAGCACAAGGCCTTCATGCTGCGACAGGGAGGTTCCCGGCGGACGTACCACCTTGCGGTGCTCCGTGCCCCGACCGGGCTGACACATCCTAGTACGACTCGCGCCAGACGATGTCCGTCGCGACTTTCTCAAGGGGGTGTCGTTCCGCAAGGTCGGCCGCCTTTCGGCGTCCGGCTCCCTTGCGGGCTTCGCAAGCTTACGCCGCCCGGTCCCCGAGGTCAACCCCTCGGCACGGGCGTCGATGTCACCGCAGCTCAACCGCTGCTTCCTCGCACGTACCCGCCGCCATCCGCGACTAAACGACGAAGCCTCCAGGAAATCCGCGCCGCCGCCGTGGCACCCCATACGGCGCCCTGACCTGCATGTTCACCAGAGCGGGTGCCTCGGAACGGGCCGAAACCAGGTCCTCTCCCCGCAGCTCCGGCGAGTGAGGCACAATGCCGGGGTTCGACCAAGCGCCGGCCGGAGGCCTCCGCGGGCCCAGGACCCGGGTGAAGCGTGCGGGCCGGAGACGGCTCATCGCCGCCGGGCGAGGAGTACACACATGAGTGGACCGAACCAGCCACCCCGTACCTCCCCGCATGGCGACAACGCCCCGCACACGGCCCCTGGCCCGTACGGATACGCGCCACCGGAGATGTACGCCGCCCCGTACGAGCCCATCCCCGGCGCGGACGGTCCCTGGCCCCCCGAGTACGCCACCGCTCCCCCAGTGAGGCCTCTTGCCCTTCTGCGGTCGAACACGGGTCTGGTCGCCGGCCTGCTGGGCGGCGGTGCCGTGCTCCTGGTGCTCATCGTCGTCGTGGCGGTGGCCTTCGGCGGGGAGCCCTCGAAGAAGTACGCCGTCGGCACGCCGTCCTCGGCGGGCGGTCTCGTCCTCGACCGGTCGTCCGGGGCCATCACCGGAACGGTGACGAGCCGGGAGCGGGCGATCGTCAAGGACACCGGGGCGAAGATCCGGACGACGGTCTCGGGGTTCTACCGGGATCCGTCGTCCTCGTCGTTCCTGCCGGTCGGTGTCGTCTTCGTGGGCGGTACCGGCGACATGGGAGATCCGGACACCTTTCTCCGCGGTACCGGCCCGTCGACGGCCACCGTCACCGACCCGGGAGGCGACGGCAAGGGCGCCTGCGTCACCGCCGGCTCGACGACCACGTGCATGTGGGCGACGGAGCACTCGTTCGGGATGGTCACCCCCACCACGCCCAAGTCGCCCGCCGACCTCTCTGTCCTGATGCGCCGGATGCGTCCCGATCTGGAGCGACCCAAGTAGGAGAACGGCACACCGGTTCGGGCCGGACGCTGGGGCGATGACGCGAATGGCGCGACAATGTCACCGACCGCGACCGGGCGAACGGAATCTGACATGGGACACACAGCGCGTGGTACCTCGTGACGGTGGCGCTGGCCGTCGCGATCCTGATCGTGGGCCTCGGCCTGCTGGCCCTCGCCGGCGGGTTCGGCGGCGCGGCCGTACGCCGGGTCAAGGCACAGGAGTCCGTCCTCGATGACGAGACGCCGGCCGGCCCCGTCCGTACGCGACCGGAGCCGCCGCGGCCGTTCTGGATCGGCGCGGCGGTCAGCGTGACGCTGGGCACCGGGGCGCTCGTCGTGGCGTCGTCCGTGTTGATCTCGGTCATGGCGGCGCCGAAGAACGCGCTCACCGCGCCCGTACGCGCGGGCGGCTTACAACGGGACGACTCCGCCGGCACCCAGCGGCTCACCTCACGGCAGCGCGAGCACCTGAAAGAGGCCGGGATGCCGAACCCGCTGACCGCGGTCTACCGGCAGGCGACGGGGGCGACGACGACCGTGCTGTTCATCGGGTCGTCCGGGCGCATCGATGATCCGCCGTCGCGGCTGCGGGACTTCCTCAGCGGAGTGGCGGACAGCACCGGGGCCAGCGGTCGCGAGCCGAAGGTGTACCCGGCCGGGCGGCGAGGAGGAACCGTGCTCTGCCTGGACCAGCTGGTGTCCGGCGACGCCGCGCTCACGACGTGCGGGTGGGCCGACGACGGCACGCTCGGTGTGATCACGACCGATGACGGTGACGCGTCGAAAACGGCCGGACTCCTCCTCTCCATGCGCGATGACATGGAGAGGACGAGTTGATCAGGCCGACTTCTCGCGGGGCTCCCGCTTGGTGCGCTCGCGGGGCACGAGCGTCGGGTTGACGTGCTCGAGCACCGCCTCGCGGGTGATGACGACGCGTGCGACGTCGGCGCGGCTGGGCACCTCGTACATCACGGAGAGGAGAACCTCCTCCATGATGGCGCGGAGGCCACGGGCGCCGGTGCCGCGGAGTATCGCCTGGTCCGCGATCGCCTCTAGGGCGTCGTCGGAGAACTCCAGGTCGACACCGTCCAGCTCGAAGAGCCGGTGGTACTGCTTCACCAGGGCGTTGCGCGGCTCGGTGAGGATGCTGATGAGCGCCTCACGGTCGAGGTTGTGCACGCTGGTGATGACCGGGAGACGGCCGACGAACTCCGGGATCATGCCGAACTTCAGAAGGTCTTCCGGCATGACGTCCGCGAAGAGGTCCGCCATGTCGGCTTCGTCGTCCTTGGTGCGCAGCACGGCGTTGAAGCCGATGCCCTGCTTGCCCACCCGCTGCTCGACGATCTTCTCCAGGCCGGCGAAGGCACCGCCGCAGATGAACAGCACGTTGGTGGTGTCGATCTGGATGAACTCCTGGTGGGGGTGCTTGCGCCCGCCCTGCGGCGGAACGCTCGCGGTGGTCCCCTCCAGGATCTTCAGCAGTGCCTGCTGAACGCCTTCGCCGGAGACGTCCCGCGTGATCGAGGGGTTCTCGCTCTTGCGGGCGACCTTGTCGACCTCATCGATGTAGATGATGCCGGTCTCGGCCTTCTTGACGTCGTAGTCGGCGGCCTGGATCAGCTTGAGAAGGATGTTCTCGACGTCCTCGCCGACGTAGCCGGCCTCTGTCAGCGCGGTGGCGTCCGCGATGGCGAACGGGACGTTGAGCAGTTTGGCCAGCGTCTGCGCGAGGAGCGTCTTGCCGGACCCGGTCGGGCCGAGCAGCAGGATGTTCGACTTGGCGAGCTCGACGCCTTCGTCTCTGCCACCGCTGCCGCTGCTGCCCGACTGGATCCGCTTGTAGTGGTTGTAAACCGCCACGGACAGGGCCTTCTTGGCCTTGTCCTGCCCGATCACGTACGAGTCGAGAAACTCGTAGATCTCACGAGGCTTGGGCAGGTTGTCCCACTTGAGGTCCGAGGACTCGGAGAGCTCTTCCTCGATGATCTCGTTGCAGAGATCGATGCACTCGTCGCAGATATACACGCCCGGACCCGCGATGAGCTTCTTGACCTGCTTCTGGCTCTTGCCGCAGAACGAACATTTGAGCAGGTCACCACCGTCGCCGATGCGTGCCACCCTGTCTCCTTTTCGTGGGGCCGCTCACCCTCGAAGAGCGGGGCGAGGGAGCGTGCTAAGGCTCTCGACGTTGTCTTGACGTTACCGTCTCCCGGGCCCTGAGTGAGCCCTGCGGTGTGATCGATCTCGCGGTCACGTAGGGATCACCCAGTAAGCCGTCTACGACGACACTACCTCGGAAGTGCGCTTCTTGCGGCTCGCGATGATGTCATCGACGAGACCGTACGTCTTCGCCTCGTCGGCGGTCAGGAACCTGTCACGCTCGATGTCGTGACGGACCTTCTCGACATCCTGGCCACTGTGCCGGGCCAGGATCGTCTCCATCTCGGCGCGGATCCGGAGGATCTCGTTCGCCTGGATCTCGATGTCGCTGGCCTGGCCGTAGCCGCCCTCGGTGGCAGGCTGGTGGATCAGTATCCGCGAGTGCGGGAGCGCGGCGCGCTTGCCGGGGGTACCGGCGGCGAGCAGCACGGCCGCGGCGGAGGCCGCCTGGCCGATGCAGACCGTCTGGATGTCGCAGCGGACGAACTGCATCGTGTCGTAGATCGCCGTCATGGCGGTGTACGAGCCACCGGGCGAGTTGATGTAGATGCTGATGTCACGCTCGGGGTCGATCGACTCCAGCGTGAACAGCTGGGCCATCACGTCGTTGGCCGACGCGTCGTCGATCTGGACGCCGAGGAAGATGATGCGCTCCTCGAAGAGCTTGTTGTACGGGTTCATCTCCTTGACCCCGTACGTGGTGCGCTCGACGAAGGACGGGATGATGTAGCGGCTCTCGATGGGCTGTACGCCGGCCCGGATCTCGTGACTCACTGGGTTCAGTCCCCTCGCGTCGATGTTCATGAGACGGCGCCCTCGGATGCGACCTGGTTGGCGTTGTGCACCACGTGGTCGATGAAGCCGTAGTCCTTGGCCTCGTCGGCGGTGAACCAGCGGTCACGGTCGGAGTCCGCCTGGACCTGCTCAAGGGGCTGACCCGTGTGGAAGGCGATCCGCTCGGCGAGCGTCTGCTTCACGTACAGCATCTGCTCGGCGAGGATCTTGATGTCGGACGCGGTGCCGCCGATGCCACCGGACGGCTGGTGCATCATGATGCGCGCGTGCGGCAGGGCGTAGCGCTTGCCCGCCGTACCGGCGCAGAGCAGGAACTGCCCCATGGACGCGGCGAGGCCCATACCGACCGTGGCGACGTCGTTCGGGACGTACTGCATCATGTCGTAGATCGCCATGCCGGCCGTCACCGAGCCGCCGGGCGAGTTGACGTAGAGGTAGATGTCGCGCCGGGAATCCTCTGCCGCGAGAAGCAGCAGCTCCGAGCAGATGCGGTTGGAGATGTCGTCGTCGACTTGCTGCCCGAGGAAGACGATGCGCTCGCGCAGCAGGCGCTGATAGAGCGAGTCGGCCATCGGCAGGAGGGGCGCCTCTGCCGTACGCGCGTCGATTCGCGCCGGCGAGTCGAAGGTCGGAGGCGTGGTCACTGCGTCACCTGCTCCGGAGTCGTGGTTCGTGGTCGGTTGCTTGCGACATTAACGCGCTGCGGCGGGGGCTTTGGCCGCCAGGGTCACTTGTTCGCTGTCGGCGTGGAAGGTCTCCGAAGGGAATGCGAACGGGCCGGCCCATAACGGCACCGGCCCGTACGCGGAACTTCGGGGTCGATCAGGCGTCGGTCTTCTCGTCGGCGACCTCGGCCTCCGCGGCCTCGGTGGCCTCGGTGTCCTCGATGACCTCGACGTCGTCCTGGCCCGCGGCCTTGCGCTGGAGAGCGCCCAGGTCGAGCTCCTCGCCCTTGTCGTCGGTGGCCTTGACGTGCTCCACGACGAGGTTCAGCGCCTTGGTGCGGAGCACCTCGGACACGATGGCGGGGATCTGGTTGTTCTCCGTGAGGTGCTGGGCGAGGACGTCCGGCTGAACACCCATCTGGAGGGCGTTCGTGACGACGTACTCGGTCAGCTCCTCGTTCTCGACCGTGAGCTCCTCCTGGAGGGCCAGCTGGTCGAGGATGAAGCCGCCCTTGACGGCGTCGCGCGCGTCGTCCTTGAGGTCGGAGTCGTACTCCTCGGCGGACTTCTCCTGGTCCTCGAGGAACTTCTCGCGCGTCATGCCGTACATCTGGAGCTGCTGGTCGAGCTGCTCGTTGCGACGCTGGATCTCGTTCTCGATCACGCTCTCGGGGAGCGGGATGTCGATCCTCTCCATGAGGGCCTCAAGGGCCTTGTCGCGCGCCTGGCCGAGCTGCTGGGTGCGCTTCTGGTCCTGAAGGCGCTTGGTGACGTCGGCGCGGAGCTCCTCGATCGTGTCGAACTCGCTGCCGAGCTGCGCGAACTCGTCGTCGAGCTCAGGGAGCTCCTTGATCTTGACGCTGTGCACGGTGACCGTGACCTCGGCCTCCGAGCCTTCGTCCTCGCCGCCGACCAGGGTCGTGGTGAACGTCTTGGCGTCGCCGGACTCCATGCCGACGATCTGGTCGTCGAGGCCCTCGACGGACGAGCGGCTGCCGACCTCGTAGGAGTAGCCGCTGGTGCGGGCGTCCTCGACGTCCTTGCCGTCGACCTTGGCGGACAGGTCGATGGAGGCGAAGTCGCCCTCCTGGGCCGGCCGGTCGGCGTTGGTCAGCGTCGCGAAACGCTCGCGGAGGTTGGAGAGGGTCTCCTCGACCTCGTCGTCGGTCACCTCGGCCGAGTCGACCGTGACCTCGAGACCGTCGTACTGAGGGACCTCGAACTTGGGCCGGATGTCGACCTCGGCGGTGAAGGCGAACTGCTCGTTGTCCTCCAGCTCGGTGATCTCCACCTCGGGCTGGCCGAGCGCGAACACCTCGGTCTCCTGCACCGCGCGGCCGTACAGGCCCGGTAGCGCGTCGTTGACCGCCTCCTGCAGGACCGCGCCCCGGCCGACGTACTGGTCGATCAGACGCGCGGGCACCTTGCCGGGACGGAACCCCTTCAGGCGCACCTGCTGCGAAAGCTCCTTGTACGCCTTGTCGAGGTTGGGCTTCAGCTCGTCGAAGGGAACCTCGACGGTGAGCTTGACCCGAGTCGGGCTCAGCTCCTCAACATCGGTCTTCACTAGGGCGGTCTCCTTGATCCGGCCGCGGCACGGATTTCACATTGAAGGTCGTGGCGGCTGCGTTGTCAGCCGGACGCGGGCACGCCGATATAGGGCACCGCGCGCCTTCGCGCGTCAAGTCTATGGTGTTCCGGCGGGCGCGCGGACGGCCGGGGCGGCAATGCGTCCCCAAGTAATCCGAAAGGGTCCGCCTGACTACCGGGCGTGAACTGGTCCCGGACCTGCCTCAACCTGCCCCTGAGGGGGTAAATGTCATGAATGCGCGTACTACGCGGGGGGCTCCATAGCGTCCAACAGACGTGCCATGGAATCGAAGAACCGCTGCTGTTCGGGAAGTGTCAGGGCGTCGAACAATCTCCCGAAGCGGCCCGCGCCGGTCCGCAGGGCACGGTCGGCCTCGGTCGCCCCCGGCGCCGTGAGCTCGATCAGCGTCGCCCTCCGGTCGGTGGGATGCGGCCGGCGTACGACCAGGCCGGCCTCCTCCAGCGCGTCGACCATGGCGGTCATGTTGCGCGCGGTCACACCCAGGGCCTTCGCGAGATCCTTCATCATCGCCGGGCCCTCGTCGCGCAGCAGGCCGAGGAGCTCCATGCGCGTGAAGGTCAGCCCGTCGCGCGCGTTGGAGTCCATCCACCGCAGGAAGGCACCGGTGAACCTGGTGGCCTGGGCGACCAGCATCTGGTGGCGATCGGCATCGGCGGCCGCCGAGAGATCGGGCCCCGAGGGTGCGTCTAAGCCGGCCTCCCGCTGAGGCCTCACCGTCTCCGACATCACGGGCCAAGCCTAACCGCCGAAGGCTCTCGCCGAATGATCGAAGCGTGACTATCTTCTGGGTGATAGTCACCCGAGTAATCAATACAGCGTAGTTCTGAGGTGAGAGGACCGACCGATGACTGGAGCGCTCTCCCATGTGGCGGCGAATCTGGTCGACGGGGGCGGTACGGGCTCTTGGACGCTCGACGGCCCCGCCACCTCCGTCGTCGTACGCCACCGCGCCTGGTGGGGTCTGGCCAACGTTCACGGCTCTTTCACGGACGTCACGGGCGAGGGGGAGATCCTCGACGACGGCACGATCTTCGGCAGGCTGCGCATCGCGACCGCGTCACTGACCACCGGCGACCCTTCGCGCGACGAGCGGCTGCGGGCGAGCGACTTCCTCGACGGCGAGGCCCATCCGCTGATCGTCTACACGCTCACCAACATCAAGCTGGAGGCCGAGCGCGACGTGTGGATCGAGGGCTCGCTCATGGTCCGCGGGGTCACGGCGCCGCTGTCGTTCCCGGCGCGGGTCACCGAGATCGCCGGTGAGGTCGTCTCGCTGCGTGGCCGCGCGGTCGTCGACCTCGGCAACCACGACCTCAAGTGGAGCCGTTTCCGGTCACCGGCCGGGCGTACGACCGTCCAGATCATCGCCCGCTTCGTCGCCGACCGGCCGGTTTAGGCCGTACGTCGACAGCTTCTCCCGTACACGCTCGATCTCGTCGGGCGGCAGCAGCCGCGGCGCGCCGGCGGCGCTCGCCCGGAGGTACACCTCGCAGATCCACTCCAGGTAGACCGCGCGCGAGTAGGCCTTGGCGAGCGTCTCGCCGTACGTGACCGCGCCGTGGCTGCCCAGGAGGCAGGCCGTACGGCCCTCCAGCGCCGCGACCATGCCTTCGGCCAGCTCGGGCGTGCCGTAGGTCGCGTACGGGGCGACGCGCACGATGCCGCCGAACATCGCGATCAGGTAGTGGATCGGCGGGACCTCCTCCACCAGCGTGGACAGCACGGTCGCCGCGGTGGAGTGGGTGTGCACGATCGCCCGCGCGTCCGTGCCCGCGTACACGGCCAGGTGCATGGGCATCTCGCTCGTCGGCGGCAGCGGCGCCTCGACCGCCGAGCCGTCGAGGCGGTGCACGCCGACGAGGTCCGGCGTCAGCTCGTCGTAGTCGAGGCCGCTCGGGCTGACCGCGACGAGGTCGCCCGAGCGTACGGAGATGTTGCCCGAGGTCCCCACGACGAGACCGTCGGCGCGCATGCGGCGGCAGTGCGCGACGACCTGGCGGCGTTCCTCGGCGAGCGTCATGAGGCGAGTATCGCGGGTGCGGAAGGGACCTTGGTCCCAGGAACAGAGGATCTTCGGGCCGACGGCGTGCCCGACGACCTGGTTAGCGTCGTGGGCATGACACGTGAGGCACCGCCTACCCCTGACTTCCGGCGATGTTGGGCCGTGACGAGCACCGGCGTGAGGAGTGGACCGGTGTACGACTCCGGAGGCATGGAGATCCTGACCGAGCGCGAGTGCCACGACCTGCTCGGCACGTCCTCCCTCGGCAGGGTCGTGTTCACCGACCGCGCCCTGCCCGCGATCCAGCCGGTGACGTTCCTTCTGTCCGGCACCGACGTGATCATCCGTACGGCGGCGGGCTCGAAGCTCGCGGCGGCGGCCCGCGATGCCGTCGTCGCGTTCGAGGTCGACGAGTTCGACAGCACGCTGCGGACCGGCTGGTCCGTGGTGATCGTCGGGCATGCCCGGATGATCGCCGAGAACGGCGAGGCGGCGCGCCTGCGCCATCTTCCTCCGCATCCGTGGGCCGGTGGCGATTTCTACATCGCCATCACGCCGGAGATGATCTCCGGTCGCCGGGTGCCCGGCTGAGCCCCGTCACCGGGCGGCGGCGCGTACGGCGTCTAGGAGGGCGTCCAGGTCGCCCGGGACGGTGTCGCGGTGGAGGACGCAGGCGCGCAGGGCGGCCCGGCCGTCCACGACCGTGCCGGCGAGGAACGCGTGCCCCTCGGCCTGTACGGCGGCGGCCAGGCGCTCGTTGAGGCGCTCGACGGCCTCTGGGGCCATGCCGGGCGGTGTGTGGCGGAAGCAGACGACGGACAGGATCGGCTCGCCCAGCAGTTCGAGGTCGGGTGCCTCGCCGACGCGCCCGGCGAGCGTACGTGCCAGGGCGCGGTGCCGGCGTACCTGTGCGGTCAGGCCCTCGCGGCCGAGCGCGGACAGCGTCGCCCACGCCTTGAGCGCGCGGAAGGGGCGCGTCTGCTCGAAGCCCAGCTCGGCGAACCAGACGTCGTCGCCGGCCGTACGCAGGTAGTCGGGGACGAGGCTGAAGGTGTCGCGGAGGATGCCCGCGTCGCGTACGAGGAGGGCGCCGCAGCCGACCGGGACGCCCGGCCACTTGTGCGGGTCGAGCGTCAGGGAGTCGGCGCGTTCGAGCCCGGCGTACGCGGAGGCGATCTCCTCGTCGAGGCGGCCGAAGGCTCCGTACGCGCCGTCGACGTGCAGCCAGAGACCCTCCGCCGCGCAGACATCGGCGAGATCGTCCAGCGGGTCGATCGCGCCCGTGTTGGTCGTACCCGCGCTGGCCGCGACGGCGAACGGGCGCCGGCCCGCCGCACGATCCTCCGCGATCGCGGCCGGGATCGCCGCGAGCGTCGAGGGTGCGTACGCCGGCCGCGCCGATGCCGAGCAGCTCCGCGGCCTTGCGCAGGCAACTGTGGCCGCCGGTCGTGACGTAGAGGACGAGACGGCTCGTGATCCCGTCCTCGCGGTCGTTCCCGCCGTCTTCGACGGAGGCGGCGTGCCTGGCGGCGGCCAGCGCGGTGAGGGACGCGCTCGCCCCGCCGCTGGTCAGCAGCCCGGCGCCCATCGGATACCCGACGAGCTCGGCCAGCCACCGCAGCACCCCGTGTTCGAGGTGCACGCCCGCGTGGTCGCCGCCGGCGCAGCTCGGCCCCATGACGGCGGCGGCCAGCTCGGCGAGCGCGCCCGCCGGGTGCGGCGCCGAGTTGACCCAGGCGAAGAAGCGCGGATGGCCGTTGCCCATCGCGAAGGGGAGGATGTCACGGGCGATCGCGTCGACCAGTTCGTCGCCTGTCGCGCCTTTCGCGGGGAGTGGCGCTCCGGTCAGCCTCGACTTCTGGTCGTCGTTCATTTCTCGGTGGACGGGGCCTTGCGGCAGGTCGCGGAGATCGTCGGCGAGGAGGTCGACCAGCCGGTGGCCGGCGGCGCGGAACTCCTCCGGGGTCACGGCGCCTGCAGCGACCAGCTGCCCCCGTCGGGGACCAGCACGGTCAGCCAGCCGGCCCTGGGCACGTTCAGCTTCTTCATGCCGTCGCCGAGACCGTGCACCCAGTCGGTGCCGTCGCCGGGATGGAACTCGACCCGCCACACGCCCTCGGTCCGCACCTGGGCGACGATGACGGTGCGCCGCCCGTTGTAGGCGAGCACCTCGTGCGGAGAGCGCCCGTGCGTCTCGCCGTCGAACGGAAGCGCGGCGCTGGTCGGCAGAATCCGCGCCGACCACTTCGGGTCCTCGCCCCGGCCTCGATCCTGAAGTGGGTCACCTCGGGGGGTACGAGGTGGCGTCCCCGGTAGGTCCGCTGGGCGTTCACAATGGCCTGGAGGGTCTGGAAGGTGTTCTCTGTCCTGGTCAGCGGGTGGACGAAGAAATTCGAGTCGCCGCGGTAGGTGAACTCCGCGATCGCGTACGCGCCGGGCTCGGGCCGGTCGACGATGACCTCGTACACGCCCGCCTTGCGGCCTTCGGTGAGGAAACGGTCACCGGTGACCTCCTTGGGGGGCGCGAAATCGTCCTCGATCGCCTCGATGGGCACCGGCCGGTGATGAATCCTGGCGTCGAGCCTGATCAGCGCCGCATGCCCTTTGCCGAGCGCGGCGGTGACCCTGGCCTCCTGGCGCTGCCCGACGGGCACGGCCTTGGCCTTCTCGTACGCGTCGAGCGCGGCCCGGTAGTCGGCCACCATCGCCTCGGTCGCCCCGACCCCGGAAGGATCGAACCTCAGCCCTTCGAGCTCCTCACCGAACGCGGTGATCGTCTCTTCGAGACGCTCGCGCTCGGGATTGATCGCCGGTGTCTTCGGTGCGCTGCGTGGCCTGGAGATCAGCCGCGTGACCAGCAGGGTGAGCCCGACGCCGACCAGGAACGATGCGACCAGAGCGACCATGGCTCAACCTCCGGGGCGCGGGGCTTCCCACCCCGAATGCCCGAAGACTATCGCCGCCATGAGCTGGGCGAAATCATCACGGAAGACCGTTGTGCGCGGCATGTGCCGTGAACTGTCGGGCTGGGGAGATTCGAACTCCCGACCCCTGCGACCCAAACGCAGTGCGCTGCCAAGCTGCGCTACAGCCCGTGAGCCACCGAGTGTACCGAACAACCGGGCGTTCCCCACCCGGATAAGCAGTGGTGACCGCCGGGTTCCGCATCGAGGGCCTGTGTCGTGCACGGGAGCGGTGTGGAAACCGGTACGCTACGCGGGTGACGTTGTGAGGAATGCGGCACGATGGCCGTGTTCAACGCTTCGCGGGCGTAGCTCAATGGTAGAGCCCCAGTCTTCCAAACTGGCTACGCGGGTTCGATTCCCGTCGCCCGCTCTTTGCTAGCCCGGGGAAAATCCCCCGGAACCTCCTGCTGTGAGGGGCTCCGCCCCCCACGCCCCCCACGGGTTGCTGTCAGCTTCGACAATCTCCGCAGGTGAAGGGGTCAGTCAGGTGGGCGGCGACACGTTCGACAGGGCGGGCAGCGTCGACGTTGAGGCAGGCGACCCGTCGTGAGGAAATGCGTCAGGACCGGGCTGCTGTGGTCGCGAAACGCGCCCAGACGCCGGGCGACGGTAGCCGGGGTGTCGTCCTGCCGCTGGAACAGCCTTCCATCGCACCGGTCGCATACGTCAGGGACGAGCGTCGGCGCCAATTCGATGTGCCAGAGCTTCCCGCAGTCCCGGCACAAACGGCGTCCGGTCAGTCGCCGTGTGGTCCATGTAGTGGCGCAGCCGATCGCCGAGTTCCGATCCCGCGCGCGGCCGACTGTGCGGCCTCCCTGAAGGGAGCCAAGGCAGTCCGAGCTTGGCCGCGAGACAACGCGCTACGGCGGACGTCTCCGCTCCGGGCGGTCCAAGCACGGCAAGCCTTGTCGCCAACGGCACGGGTTGATCGTGGCATGCCGTATCCGCTTTGACCACGCAGAGTCAGCCGTCTCCCTGGACGAGCATCGCAAGCACCAGGCAGCCGAAACGGCTGGCCGCCAGGAGCACGGGCCACCCAAGAGGCGGCCTACCTCCGCGCCCCACCACGAACGTTCTCGATCTTCGGTGGGGCGCACAGCGCCGGTCAGGGGAAATCGTGGGCGCCGTGTGTCCGCCCTGCGGCCGAGAGGATGTGACCGCGGGGGCGTCCCGCCGTCTTCCAGCTCTCCGAAAAGCCGGCGCGTGCCAGATCCGTGCCAGATTGGTCGGTCTCCGGCTGGGACTCAGGGGGAATGACAGCGCCGCACAGACAGCGGCGTATGTCGGCTTCGAGGGTCGCGTGTTGGTGGTGGCCTCAATGCTGGATCAGGCCGCCGACCGGGACGGGAGCGACGTGGCCGGTCGGCGGAACGCGCTGGGTAACGGCGAGACCATGTCGACCGCAGGTAGTACTCGGGAGGACCTCCAGCCGGAAACTCATCCCCGCACCGTATGTCGACGCCCAAGATCTCATGAATCGGCAAGCCGGGGTCGGCCCTATAGACACCTGGAGCCAGGAAGACCGCCTCACAAGAATCGGCTCCCGGCCTGGAGCGCGACGGCGAGGAGAGTGCGAGGTGCGGCATTCGCCGTACGGGTCCCCGAGCTCGTGTTCAGCCAGGGCCGTGGAGTAGACCGGTGTCGTTGAGTACGACGCGGACTTGCTGGGTGAAGCCGGCGGTGTCGTCCAGTCCGAACGCCGTGTGCTGCAGTACGAAACCGTGCAGCAGTGCCATCACCACTCGCGCTCCGCGGTCGGGGTCCAGTTCGGTCGGCACGCTGCCCGAGCGCTGGCCGTTGCGGAGTGCTTCCGCGATGCGTCCGCGTACGTGTTCGAAGCCCGCTTCGGCCTGTCGGCGTAGCGCCTCGTTGCGGAGCAACTCGCCCCACGCCTGGACGGCACAGCGCAGCAGTTCGTCGACAGGGATCTCCTGGCCTGCTCCGTCGACGGCGACGTCGCCGCTCACCGGGGCGACCGCTGCCGCTACCAGGTCGGCCACCGTCACCTCGCCGGCGGCGTCGGCGAGGTGTTCGACCGGAGCGAACATCACTCGGAAGGCGTCGCCGGCTATCTCGACGATGATCTCTTCCTTGCCGGCGAAGTAGCGGTACGGGGCGCCGACCGACACGCCTGCTTCGGCTGCGATGTCGGGCATCGAGGTCTGGTGGAAGCCGTCACGTGAGAAACAGCGACGGGCCGCTGCCACGATCTGGGATCGGTTCGCCGCGCGGCGTTCCGGGGTGATGCGTGGCACGGCTCACACCTCTTCCGTGAATGAACGGTCATTCGCCTTGACGATAGCAGGGGCCTCGCAGCATCATAAAAATGAAAGGTCGTTCACGGAACCGACCCCGCGAGGACAAGGAGTTCTGTCATGACCGATCTCAAGTTGGGTGTCTACCGGTACGAGCACACCGAGCCGCTGTTCGACGGACGGGTCTCGATCGACGGTGTCGACGTCACCCTGGACACCTCGCCGCTGATCTCCGACGTCTTCCAGCGCATGGCCGACGGGGAACTGGACATCGCCGAGTACGGGCTGACCTACTTCCTGCGCTCGTTCGATCGGGACGACTCCCCCTTCCTGGCCCTGCCGATTTTCCCGAACCGCAACTTCCGCCACTCGTCCCTGTTCGTGAACGTCGACAGCGGGATCGAGCGGCCGGAGGATCTCGCGGGCAGGACCGTCGGCGAGTTCGCGCTGTACGGCTCCGACCCGGGCGTCTGGATGAAGGGCGTCCTGGCCGACGAGTACGGCGTCACCCCCGATCAGCTGGACTGGGTGATCGGCGGCACCGACCACCCCATCCCCGCGTTCGACTGGATTCCCCAGCCCGTCCCGGACGGGGTTCGCGTCCGCCACGCCGGCGACGACCAGACCTTGGGCGCCCTGCTCGAAGCGGGTGAGATCGACGCCCTGCTGTCCGTCGACGTGCCGCAGAGCCTGCTCAACGGGTCGACGAAGAAGATCCGGCGGCTGTTCGTCAACTATGAAGCGGTCGAACGGGACTACTACCGCCGTACCGGCATCTTCCCGATGATGCACGTCGTCGCGATCCGCCGGGAACTGGCCGGGGTGCCCGGCCTGGTGGAGTCGGTCTACCGCGCGTTCTGCCAGGCCAAGGAGATCGTGCAGGAGCACTACCGGGCCAACGCGTCCAAGCAGCACATGGCCGTGATCACGCCCTGGTTCAGCGAGTTGTTCGCGGAGAATCGCGCGCTGCTCGGGGAGGACTGGTGGCCCTACGGCCTCGACGCCAACCGTACGGCCGTCGACACCTTCCTCAGGTACCACCACGAGCAGGGCCTGTCGGCCCGGCGTCTGACCTGCGACGAGTTGTTCGCCCCCGAACTTCTCGGCACCTAGGCGTCCGCGGGTGCGCCGGGGTCGTGGGCACCGGCTCCGTACGGAACGCTCGGCGGTAGGCGCCCGGTGTCGTACCCAGGGCGTTGAGGAAGCGTCTGCGGAGGTTGGTGGCCGACGACAGGCCTACCCGGCGGGCGACGGCGTCCAAGGGGAGGTCTGAGGACTCCAGTAGGTCCTGTGCCGTGGCGATTCGCTGGGCGAGCAGCCATTGGCCTGGGCTGATGCCCAGCTGGTCGGTGAATCTTCGGGTGAGGGTCCTCGCCGAGATACCCGCGTGGGCGGCCAGGGTCTCGACCGTTGTCGGCTCGCTGAGTCTTCGGCTCATCCACTCCAGCAACGGGGCCAGGGTGCCGTCGATCTGGGCCGGGTGGGGTGGGGCCGCGTACTGCAGCTGGCCGCCCTCCCGGTGGGGTGGCATGACCATGGTGCGGGCGATGTGGGCGGCGTAGCGGGCGCCCTGGTCGTTGCGGACCAGGTGCATGCACAGGTCGATGCCCGCTCCGGCTCCGGCGCTCGTGGCCACGTCGCCGTGGTCCACGTACAGGACGTTCGGGTCGACCTGGACGTACGGGAAGCGCTCGGCCAGCTCATCCGTCAGGGCCCAGTGGGTGGTGGCCTTTCGGCCGTCCAGCAGGCCGGCCTGTGCCAGGGCGAAGGCGCCCGAGCAGATGCCGACCATCCGGGTTCCGTTCGAGTGTGCTCGGCGCAGTGCCCGTACGACCGCGGGGGACGGTGGTTCTTCCGTGGGGAGCCAGCCTGGGATGACCACGGTGTCCGCCTGGTCGAACGCGTCCAGGCCGTCGGTCACGAGCATGTCGTAGCCGGCGCGGGTCTCCACGGGGCCGGGGTGCTCGGTGCAGACGCCGAACGCGTACCTCGTCGGGAGTCCCTGCCGCTCGATTCCGAACACCTGGGCCGCGCAGGCGAGCTCGAAGGTCGACTGCGTCGGGCGGACGAGCGCCACCACACGATGCATGGCAGGAAAGTACCGCATGATGTCTTTCCTGACACTCGGAGGACGAGCGGGGCGGCGGCCAGGCTGGTCCCATGACACAGAACTACGTGTGGTCGGCCGTCCAGGACGCGCCGGTCCGTGACCTCTTCCCGGGCATCCGTCTGCGTCCGCTGTGGAACGGGGACAACGGCGCGAAGGCCTTCGTACTGGAGATGGACGCGGGCTCGTGCTGGCAGGGCGTCGACGTCCACGAACCCGGGCCCGAGGAGGTCTTCGTGGTCTCCGGCGTGTTCAACGACGGCGAACGGGACTACCCGGCCGGCACCTTCATCCACGCGCCCGCGGGTTCCTCGCACGTCCCGCAGTCGGCGACGGGCTGCACGCTGTTCCTCTTCTACCCGGAGGGCTAACCGATGGGCTTGCGCAGGATGACGGCCTGCCTGCTGTATCCCATCCGGTCCTCGTAGAACGGGACCGACAGCGGGCTGCTCAGGTTCGTGTCCGTCAGTGCGACCGTGGCGCCTCTTCCGCGGCCCCACGCCTCGGCGGCCTCCATGAGCCTGGTTCCGACGCCCTCGCGGCGGGAGTGCTCGGCGACGGCGAGAACGTTGATCACTAAGCGGATACGGCCCTGGTCTCGCTGGAGCTGCCAGCGGGCCTCCGGAGCGGGCCGTGCGATCGCGGCCTCGATGTGGCCGACCACCTCGCCATCGGCCTCCGCGACCAGCCACAACGTGTCATCGTCGCGCTCTTCGTCGATCAACCGCTCGAACCATTCGGCCAGGCCCGAGGGGTCCGGTTCCTGGATCACGTCCGGGACCAGCGTCGCGTAGTAGCGGCCGGCGTCGCGCCACGCGCGTGCGCAGCCTTCGCCGTCGCCTGATCGGATCTCCCGCACCACAAGGTCGCCCATTCGTACGACTATCCACCCGGGGCGGCCCTGGCATGATCGAACCCGTGGCGATGTATGAGGGTTTCGCGCGGGAGTACGCGGCGCACGCGGCCGACGGGGCGTACAACGCGCTCTATGACCGGCCGGCCGTGCTGGCGCTCGCCGGGGACGTTGACGGGCGTACGGTGCTCGACGCCGGGTGCGGGCCCGGGTTGTACGCGGAGGAGCTTCTGCGGCGTGGGGCGCGGGTCGTGGGGTTCGACCAGAGTCCGGCGCTGCTGGAGCTGGCGCGGGAGCGCGTCAAGAACCAGGCCTCGCTGCGGTTGCACGACCTCTCGGAGCCGCTGGACTGGCTCGCGGACGCGTCCGTCGACCTCGTCGTGCTCGCTCTCGCGCTCAACTATGTCGACGACCGGGTCGCGATGCTGCGGGAGTTCCGGCGGGTGCTCCGGCCCTCGGGGGCGCTCGTGGTCTCCACGACGCACCCGATGGCCGACTGGGCACGGCTCGGCGGCTCGTACTTCACCACCGAGCCGGTCGAGGGCTCGCTGAATCCCGACGAGGACTGGCCCGTACGTGCCTGGCGGCGGCCGCTGACCGAGGTGTGCGGGGAGTTCCGCGAGGCGGGGTTCCTCATCGAGGAGCTGGTCGAGCCGAGGCCCGTACCTGAGATGGCCGAGAGGTTTCCCGACGATCACGCGCGGCTGGAGCAGTCGCCGGCGTTCATCGCCTTCCGGCTGGTCCTCGCGGGCTGAGCGCGTCGCCGACCCTCAACGTCGCGTGGACGGCGCCCGTCTCGGGGTCCTCCCAGAGCTTGGCGCCGAGCGTACGCAGTGTGCCGACGGCCGGGGCGTTCGACGCGTTGGTCTCCACGATGATGGCGCTCAGGCCCTGGGCTCTGGCCTCCTCGGTCAGCAGGTGCAGCGCCTGCGTACTGTGGCCGTGGCCTCGGGCTGAGCGGGCCAGCCAGATGCCGGCCTCGACGGCTCCCGGTGCCTCGGCCGGTGCCAGGCGTACGGCGCCGGCGATGTGGCCGTCGAGGAGGATGACGTACGTCGTCGCGGACGTCAGGTGGTCCTGGAAGGCGGCCTGGCGGGCTGAGGTCCAGCCGGGCGGGCCGGGGACGTGCGGCATGACCTCGTCGGCGTCGGCGTCGGCGATGGCCACGTGGAGCAGGCCCGGCAGGAGCTCGTCGTCGAGCGGCCGAAGCGTCACAGTGCTCATACCCTCAGCCTGCCAGCTCCGCGGCCCGGCGTGTGTGACGACACGGGGACGGTCCGTCACTTACGCCAGATCAGCACCAGGGCACAGTCGTCGTCACGGCTCGCGGCCATCTCGGCGACGAGCTCTTCGGCGCCTTCGCTGAAGCCGCTCGGGACGAGGCGCTCGGCCTCGCCGAGCAGGCGGTCGATGCCCGCGTCGAGATCGCTGCCCGGCGCTTCGACGAGACCGTCGGTGTAGAGCAGGAGCGCGTCGCCGCGGCGGAGTACGCCGCGCTCGGGTTCGGAGCTCATGTGCGGGACGACGCCGAGGACGATGCCCTTGGCCGTGCTGACGCGCCAGGTGCCGCTGCCCGCGTCGAACTGGACGGCCGGCGGGTGGCCCGCGGACTCGACGATGTACTCGCCGGTGGGCAGGTCGATGGTGAGGTGCACGGCGGTGACGAAGCCTTCGTCCCACCGCTGGCGGTGCAGGTAGTTGTTGCACGCGGGCAGGAAGCGATCGTGCTCGATCGAGCCGAGCAGGCCGCCGAACGCACCCGACAGCATCAGCGCCCTGGTGCCCGCGTCGACGCCTTTTCCGGACACGTCGACCAGGGCCACTTCGAGGGTCTTGCCGTCGCAGACCGACACGACGAAGTCGCCGCCGAACGAGGAGCCGCCGGCCTGAAGGAGCACGACCTTGGCGTCCCAGCCCTTGGGGAGCTTGGGCATCTCGCCGTGCCTGCGCAGCCGGTCGCGCAGCTCCAGCAGCATCAGCTCGCCGCGCAGGCCCTTGACGCCGATCTGCTGCCGGCTGCGGGCCAGCACGATGGCGAGGAGCGCCGTGATGACGATCGTCGCGATGACACCGGGCCCGACCTTGCGGAACCCGACCGCGACGGCGTCGTACAACAGGGCCAGCCCGACGACGCTCAGCAGGACCGCGAGGCTGCGTACGCGCAGCAGCAGCCCGCCCGCGAGGACCGTCAGGACGACCGCGCTCGGCGAGAACCACGTCTGCGACGCCGGCGCCGAGACCGCGATCGCGGCCGTGACGGCGATGAGGCCGATCAGCGCGTTGCGGTCACTGGTGAGCTGGCCCCGCCGAAGCCACTGGTAGAACCGCACGAGGATCGGAATCCGGCGCAGGAAGGCGCGGACTCTCGGCGGCATCAGATGGACCAGACGGCTAAGCATGATGCGGGCACTGTATCGAGCATTGGCGGGTGCGCGCTGGGAGGCGCCGCACCCTACACAAAAGTAGACCTGCCGAAATCTAGTGGCCGAATGCGGCCGAAGCACCACGGGTGAGACTTATCGGCGCCGGTGTTCGGGGGCACTATGCGAGGGTTCTTCGGGTTTCGGGGGTCCTGTCCAGGGGAGACAACAGAAACGTCATTGATCCCGGAGGTGGCCGATGGGCCAGGGCATGCGAGTAACGGTCGACGCGGCGATGCGAGCGAGGGATGTGTCCCGCACCCTTCCCGAGACCGAACCGCCGCAGCCGCCCAAGCCCACCCCCCGGCAGTCGAGCGCCCGCCGAGCCGAGAAACGCCGCCTCGCCAAACGAGGCGCCGCTCCGCAGCACTGACCCGCGCGGGTCAGTGAAGGGGCGGGAACTCCCCGGTCTGCTCGAAGGCGGTGAGCATGGCGATCCGGCGGGCGTGGCGGACGCCGCCGGAGAACGGGGTGGTCAGGAACGTCTCCACGAACGTGGTCGCCTCCTCCACCGTGTGCATGCGCGCGCCGACGCTCACGACGTTCGCGTCGTTGTGCTCGCGGGCCAGCCGCGCGGTCTCCTCGCTCCACGCCAGCCCGCAGCGCACACCGGACACCTTGTTGGCGGCGATGGCCTCGCCGTTGCCCGAGCCGCCGATGACGATGCCGAGCGAGCCCGGGTCGGCGACCACCCTCGCCGCGGCGAGGGTGACGAACGGCGGGTAGTCGTCGTCCGCGTCGTACACCTCGGGGCCGCAGTCGACCGGCTCGTGGTCGTGGGAAGTCAGCCAGTCGATGAGGTGCCGTTTGAGTTCGAAGCCCGCGTGGTCGGAGCCCAGGTAGACGCGCATGGCAGCAAATACTGCCAGGTCGCGTCACCCGTCACACCCGCGCCCGACCTCAGAGTTGCAGGGATTTGATCTCCAGGAACTCCTCCAGGCCGTACAGGCCCAGCTCGCGGCCGTTGCCGGACTGCTTGTAGCCGCCGAACGGCGCCAGCGGGTTGAAGCGGCCGCCGTTGATCTCGATCTGGCCGGCCTTCAGGCGGCGGCCGACGGCGATGGCGTGGTCCTGGTCTGCGGACCAGACGCCGGCGGCCAGGCCGTACGTCGTGTCGTTGGCGATCTCCACGGCCTCGTCCTCGGAGGAGTACGGCAGGATCGACAGGACCGGGCCGAAGATCTCCTCGCGGGCGATCGTCATGGACGGCGTCACGTCGGCGAAGACGGTCGGCGGGACGTAGTAGCCGCGGCCGAGCGCCGTCTCGGTGCCGCCGGTGACGAGGCGCGCGCCCTCGGAGACACCCGCGTCGATGAAGCCGCGTACGCGGTCGAGCTGGGCACGTGAGACGAGCGGGCCGAGGCGGGTGTCGTCGGCGAACGGGTCGCCCGCGGTGTACCGCTCGGCGGCCTTGGCGGCGAGCGTCACGGCCTCTTCGTACGACGCGGCGGGGACCAGCATCCGGGTGAGGGCGTTGCAGGTCTGCCCGGAGTTCACGAACGCCTTGGCCACGCCGACCTTCACGGCGAGGGCCAGGTCGGCGTCGGGGAGGATGACGTTCGGCGACTTGCCGCCGAGCTCCAGCGCGACGCGCTTGACGGTGCCGGCGGCCAGCTCGGCCACGCGCTTGCCGGCGCGGTTGGATCCGGTGAAGGACACCATGTCGATGTCGGCGTGGGAGGCGATCGCCTCGCCGACGACCGGCCCGAGACCGGACACGAGGTTGAAGACGCCCGGCGGCAGGCCCGCCTCGTCGATGATGTCGGCCAGGGCGTACGCGGCGAGCGGTGCGACCTCGCTCGGCTTCAGCACGATGGTGCAGCCGGCGGCGAGCGCGGGCGCGACCTTCGCGACGACCTGGTGCAGCGGGTAGTTCCACGGGGTGATCGCGCCGACGACGCCCACCGGCTCGCGGACGATCATCGAGTTGCCGGTGCGGCCGCCGTCGAAGTCGTACGTCTCGAGGATCTCCAGCACGCCCGTCAGCACCGCGATCGGCGTTCCGACGTGCACCTTGAGCGCGACCTGGTACGGCGCGCCGAGGTCCTTGGCGATCAGCGTCGCGAGGTGCTCCGCACGCGACTTGATGCCGTCGAGGACGGCGCTGAGGTACCGGGCCCGTTCGGCGGGCGGCGTGACCTCCCACGCGGGGAGGGCGCGGCGCGCCTCGGCCACCGCGCGGTCGACGTCGGCCGCCGTGCCCGCCGGCACCCGGTCGATGACCTCCTCGGTCGCCGGGTTGACCACATCGATCGTCGTCGGGTCGGAGGAGTCCGCCCAGGCACCGCCCACATAGATCACATCGCGCATGCCCTCATCCTTCCCCGGCGAGCACGCGCGAGCCACCCGGGGACGGACCGAGTTTCGAACCGCCTGGTGAGGGCCGCAGTGACGGCCCTCACACCGCGGGCGTCAGTCGAAGATGGGGTCGCGCGTACGGCTGCGCTTGAGCTCGAAGAAGCCGTCCGTCTCGGCGACGAGGCGTACGCCGTCCCACAGCTTCGCGGCGGCCTCACCACGGGGAATGGGCGAGACGACCGGGCCGAAGAACGAGGCGCCGGCCACGGAGATCACCGGGGTGCCGACGTCGTAGCCGACCCGCTCGATGCCGTCGGCGTGCGAGGCGCGCAGCGCGGTGTCGTACTGGTCCGTCGTCATGGCGTCGGCGAGTGAGCGGTCGAGGCCGGCGGCCTCCAGGGCCTCCTCGATGACCTCGCGGGTCTTGGGGGCCTTCTCGTTGTGGAAGCGGGTGCCCAGCTCGGTGTAGAGCTTCCCGAGCACCTCGGCGCCGTACTTCTGCTCGGCCGCGATGGCGACGCGTACCGGACCCCAGGCGTCCTTCATGGCCTGCTGGTACTTCTCGGGCAGGTCGCGTCCCTCGTTCAGCACCGACAGGCTCATGACGTGCCAGCGCACCTCGATGGGCCTCTGCCGCTCTACCTCGAGGATCCAGCGCGACGTGATCCAGGCCCACGGGCACATGGGGTCGAACCAGAAGTCGACGGGCGTGCTTTCGGTGTCGGACACCGCAGCCTCCAAATATTCGGACGTGTTTGCTTCGGAAACCTCCGGGCACCCCTGTCCATTCCGCGTCCCACCACGCAGGGTTAGATGAGCAGGCTGATGGCCTGCGCGACCCGCCGGGCCTTACTGTGGGCCTTGACAATGATGTCTTCACGAGGCGAGGAGTTCACTTGGCTGGCAACCTGACGCGTGACGAGGCGCGCGAACGCGCCCGGCTGCTCACCGTCGAGTCGTACAACGTCGACCTCGACCTGACGACGGGAGCGGAGACGTTCGTCTCCGACACCACCGTCAGGTTCGGCTGCTCACAGCCCGGCGCCTCCAGCTTCGCCGACCTGCACGGCGCGAAGATCCGCGAGGTCACGCTGAACGGCCAGGCGCTGGACCCCGCGTCGTACGACCCGGAGAAGGGCCGCATCCCGCTGCCGCGCCTCATCGCCTCCAACGAGCTGCGCGTGGTCGCCGACACGGACTACTCCCGCACCGGCGAGGGTCTGCACCGGTTCGTCGACCCGGTGGACCAGGAGGTCTACCTCTACACGCAGTTCGAGACGTGCGACGCGCACCGGATGTACACCTGTTTCGACCAGCCCGACCTGAAGGCGAAGTTCGAGCTGAGCGTGACCGCGCCGGAGCACTGGCAGGTCATCACGAACAACGCCCCCGACCGTGAGGACCGCGGCCGCTGGCACTTCCCGGCGACGCCGGGCATCTCGACCTACATCACCGCGCTGGTCGCGGGGCCGTACCACGTCGTCCGCGACGAGTACCGCGAGGGCGAGCAGGTCATCCCGCTGGGCGCGTACTGCCGCTCCAGCCTCGCCGAGTTCTTCGACGCCGACGCGATCTTCGAGGTCACCCGGCAGGGGTTCGACTTCTTCCGCGAGACGTTCGCGCGGCCGTACCCCTTCGACAAGTACGACCAGATCTTCGTGCCGGAGTTCAACGCGGGCGCGATGGAGAACGCCGGCTGCGTGACCTACCTGGAGGACTACGTCTTCCGGTCCCGCGTGACCGACGCCTCGTACGAGCGGCGCGCCGAGACGATCCTGCACGAGATGGCGCACATGTGGTTCGGCGACCTCGTGACGATGCGCTGGTGGGACGACCTGTGGCTGAACGAGTCGTTCGCCACCTACATGAGCGTGCTCTGCCAGTCCGAGGCGACGCGGTGGACCGGGGCGTGGACCACGTTCGCGAACCTCTGGAAGACCTGGGCGTACCGCCAGGACCAGCTGCCCTCCACGCACCCGATCTCGGCGGACATCCCCGACATCCGGGCGGTCGAGGTCAACTTCGACGGCATCACGTACGCCAAGGGCGCGAGCGTGCTGAAGCAGCTCGTCGCCTACGTCGGGCGCGACAACTTCATCAGCGGCGTCCGCAGCTACTTCGACCGGCACGCGTGGGGCAACACCTCGCTGTCGGACCTCCTCGACGCGCTGGAGGAGACCTCGGGGCGCGACCTGGCCTCCTGGTCCAAGGAGTGGCTGGAGACCGCGGGCGTCAACATGCTGCGGCCCTCGTACGAGGTCGACGACGAGGGGAACTTCACCGCGTTCTCGGTGCTGCAGGAGGCTCCGCAGGATCACCCGACGCTGCGGTCGCACCGCGTCGCGGTCGGCCTGTACGACCGCACCGACGTCGGCATCGTCCGCCGCAAGCGCGTCGAGCTGGACATCGTCGGCGCGCGTACCGACGTGCCGGAGCTGGTCGGCGAGCGCCGTCCGGACCTCGTGCTGGTCAACGACGACGACCTGACGTACGCGAAGGTCCGGCTCGACGAGCACTCGATGCGCGGCCTGATCGGCGGCATCGGCGACATCACCGAGGGTCTGCCGCGCGCGCTGTGCTGGTCCTCCGCGTGGGACATGTGCCGTGACGCGGAGCTGGCGGCGCGCGACTACGTGCGCCTCATGCTGTCCGGCATCCGCGGCGTCACCGACATCTCGGTGGCGCAGACGCTGCTCCGGCAGGCGCGGATGGCGACGACGCAGTTCGCCGACCCGGCGTGGCGCGAGAGCGGCCTGACGCTGATGGCCGACGAGCTGCACCAGATGCTGACCGCCGCGGAGGCCGGCTCGGACTGGCAGCTGACGTACACGCTGGCGTTCGCGTCGGTGGCGCGTTCGGAGGCGCACGTCGCGTTCGTCCGCGGGCTGCTGGACGGCACCGTGGTCCTCGACGGCCTGGCCGTCGACACGGAGCTGCGCTGGTCGCTGCTGCGCCGCCTGGTCGTACGCGGTGCCGCCGCGCCGTCCGAGATCGACGCGGAGCTGCGCCGTGACCCGACGGCCGCGGGCGAGCGGCATGCCGCGGGTCTGCACGCCGCCGTGCCGAACCCCGAGGCCAAGGCCGCGGCGTGGGAGCGGATCATCGCGGGTGACCTGCCGAACGCCGTGTACCGCGCGACGCTCGGCGGCTTCGTGGACACCGACGACGTGAGACTCCTGGAGCCCTACGTCGAGAGGTACTTCGACGAGGTCGCCCGTGTCTGGTCGGCGTGGTCCAGCGACATGTCCAGCACGTTCGCCGAGAACGCCTACCCGTTCCAGGTGTACTCCCAGGACACCGTCGACCGGACCACGGCCTACATCGAGTCGGAGAACCCCCCGCCGGCCCTGCGCCGCCTGCTCACCGAGGGCCGTGACGGCCTGTCCCGGGCCCTGCGCGCGCAGGCCAAGGACCGCTCGGCGACCTGATCGGCCGTGACGGGACTCTCGGACGCGCCGGGCTCGTGGCAGAGTGGTCGAGTGGAGACGGCGCTCGAGGTTTTGACGTCACTCGCCCGGCGGTACGCCTTCGGCGACCTGGCCGCGCTGTGCGAGGCCGGTGCCGCGGGCCTGCCGCCGGACGTATCGGCCGAGATCAGGCTGCTGTGCTCGTTCGGGCAGCGCCTGATCGACCTCGACGCCGAGGACTTCGGCGTACGTGAGCGGACCGGTGACCCGGTGGTCGACGCCTACCGGGTCCCCGAAGACCTGCTGGCCCGCGCGCGGGCCAGCAGGATGCCGCAGTCGGCCAAGGAGCGTACGCGCGGCGCGCTGCGCACGCTCCGGCCGGCGTACGGCCTCCTGCTGGAGGTCATCGAGGTGCGCTGGATGCGGCGTGAGATGGCGGCGCTGGTCGCCGCCGTGCACATCGCCGCTGAGTACCTCCCGCTGCTGGCCTGGGAGCCGGTGCTCGGGCACGCCGGCGACCCGGCCCTGCTGCCGCTGTCGGTGACGGGGCCGGGCAGCCGGTTCGGCGTCTCGTCCGAGACGGGCGGCCGTCCGCGCGACTGCGACCTGACGCGGCCCGAGCAGTCGGCCGCCGAGCGCGCGCTGCGGGTGTCGCGCGAGCCCGGTCCGGGCTGGCGCGCCTACCTCGACCGCCAGCACAGCACGGTCGCCTCGGCGCTGAGCACCTGCGCGGCGTCCTGCCGCACCCCGTGCGACGTGCTCACGCGGCACGAGCCGGAGGTCCTCGGCCCGCTGGTCGAGCGGGCCAAGCTCGCGCGTGAGTTCTCCGACGGCGCGCTCGTACGCCTGCGGCACGCCGCGCCCGTCGGCCACGGTTTCGGCGTGCCCAACCCCGAGGAGGTCTCGGAGGCGTGGGAGCGCACGCGCCGGTCGCTGGGGCGGCTGCCGCTCGGCGCGCCGGTCCTCGCGGCCGAGGGCGGCTACCCGCTGGCCGGGCTCCCCGAGGCGATGACGGCTGCGGCCGGGCACGCCATCGTGCCCGACACGCTGCTCCGTGACGTCTCCGCCTACCTCGTCAAGATCCTGGAGCGCTGAGCCCGTCGCGTACGGGCCGTACGGCGGCGAGCAGCCGCCGGTCGCCCGGCAGGTCGTCGATCAGCACCGGACGTCCTTCGGCGTCCGCGAGCGGCACCCGCCAGTTCGGGTACTCATCGGTGGTTCCGGGCTGGTTCTGGGTGCGCCGCTCCCCCACCGCGTCGGCGAGCGAGACGCCGATGAGCCGCGCGGGCGTACGCGCCAGCAGCGCGTGCATCGCCGCGACCATGTCGCCGGGGTCCAGGCCGAGGGAGGTCAGCAGCTCGCGCCACCCGGCGAGCGAGCGCTCCTGCTCGGCGTACTCCTCGGCGGCCGGGCGGGTGAGCAGGCCCAGGCGCTCGCGCAGCTCGATGTGGTCGCCGTGCAGGAATCCCTCGATCGGCGGCATGTCATGGGTGCCGACGGTGGCGAGGGAGCGCTCGCGCCACTTCGCGGGCGGCAGCGGCGCTCCGTCCGCGTCGCGTTCGAACCAGCCCAATGAGGTCCCGAAGACCCCTCGGTGGGCGAAGACCTCGCGCATGTGGTTCTCGACGGTACCGAGGTCCTCGCCGACGACGACCGCGCCGGCCGCGTGGGCCTCGGTGAGGAGCACGCCGAGCATCTCGTCGTACGGGTAGGCGACGTAGGTCCCCTCGGCGGCGGACATGCCGTCGGGCACCCACCACAGCCGGAACACCTGCATCGCGTGGTCGAGGCGCAGGCCGCCCGCGTGCCGCAGGACGTGCCGGAGCATGTCGCGGTACGGGGCGTAGCCGGAGGCCGCGAGCCGCTGCGGGTGCCACGGCGGCTGGCCCCAGCCCTGGCCGACCTGGTTGAAGGCGTCCGGGGGCGCGCCGACGGTCATCCCGGAGGCGAACAGGTCCTGGTACGCCCAGGCGTCCGCGCCGCCGGGGTCGACGCCGACGGCGAGGTCGTGGATGACCCCGATCGGCATCCCGGCCTCCAGCGCCGCGCTCTGCACCGCGCCGAGCTGTTCGTCCAGGAGCCACTGCAGCCAGGAGTGGAAGCCGACCCGGCCGTTCAGGCGTTCGCGCTCGCCGGCGACGCCCGGCGACTCCGGGTCGTGCAGCCACGCGGGCCACGAACGCCAGTCGGCGCCGTGCACCTCGGCCAACGCGCACCAGGTGGCGAACGCGGTCAGCGCCTCGCCCTCGCGCTCGCGGTACGCCCGGTAGGCGGTCTCGCGCGCCTCCGAGCGCGGCACGGCGTACAGCAGCTCCAGCGCGGCGCCCTTGGCGGCCCACACGGCGTCGCGGTCGAGCTCGCCGAGGTCGTGGTCGCGTGCCTTCGCCGGGGCGGCCAGCTCGTCGACGCGCCCGCGCAGGCCGGGGCCGGAGGAGGAGTACTCGGGGACGTCCTCGGGGCGGATGTAGAGCGGGCTCGTGAAGCGCCGGCTCATCGGGAGGTACGGCGAGGGGCTGATCGGCGACGAGGGCTCACCGGCGTGCAGCGGGTTGACCAGCACGAACCCGGCGCCGAGGTCACGAGCGCTCCACGTCGCCAGCTCGCGCAGGTCGGCGAGGTCACCGAGCCCCACGAGCCTCGGGAGCGCGCGGAGTAGAGCTGCGCCATGAACCCCCACTCGCGCCCGGCGGGCTCGGGCGCGCGTGCCGGCGCGACGAGCAGCGGCACGCTCTCCTCGCGGTCGCCGGCGCGCGCGTGCACGGTGTGGAGGCCGGGCGGCACCTCCGGCGGCAGGTGGTACGCCTGGCGTCCGTCGTCCGCGGCGGGCCCGGCGGGGGCGAGGCCGACCTCGCCTCCGCCGGTGAGCGCGACCCGCAGGCCGGCTCCGCGCGCGGCGAGGATCTCCTCGCCGGCGTAGGCCACCACCGACGGCGGGAGGAGGCGCTCGCGCCGCTCGCGCCCGAGGCGTTCCAGCTCGTCGCGTACGGCGTCCGCGGACCCGGTGTCGACGCCCAGCGAGGTCAGGACGGCCCTGATCGTCTCGGATGAGACATCGGTGTGCCGGCCGCGCCAGTCGACGTAGGAGGTTCCGACGCCGTACGCGGCGGCCAGTTCATTGAGATCGTTCACGGAGAAGACGATGCCCCGTAGATCATCCCCAAATCGGCGGATGGCGGTCGGCCCACGGCCGGGCGGCCTCCAATTGCGCGGAGAGGGCGATGAGCGTGGCCTCCTCGCTCATCCGGCCGGCCAGCATGACGCCGATGGGCAGGCCCGCGTCGCTCCAGTACAGCGGCACGCTGACGGCGGGCTGGCCGGAGATGTTGTAGACGGAGGTGAACGGCGTGAAGCGCTTCTGGAGCTCGAAGTTCTCCTCCGGGGTCTGGTCGTCGAAATAGCCGATCGGCACCGGCGGCAGCGCGAGCGTCGGCGACAGGATGGCGTCGTACTGGTTCGTGACGGGCAGCGCGGTGCGCACGGCCATCTGCAGCGCCGCCAGCGCGTGGAAGAGCTGCGGCGCCGAGATGGCGTTGCCGCGCTCGCGCAGCCAGCGGGTGAGGGGCCGCAGGCGCTCCTCGCGGTCGGGGGCGACCGGCGTCAGCGTGGCCATGGACGCCCAGAGGGTCTCGAAGTGCGGGACGAGGCCGGCGTTCCACGGGATGTCGATGTCCTCGACCTCGTGGCCCAGCTCGGTGAGCAGGCGGGTGGCGTCCTCGTAGGCGGCCATGCAGTCGGGGTGCACCTCGGCGCCGGGCACGGCGGGGGTCGCGTTACGGCCGATGCGCAGGCGTCCGGGGGTGCGCTCGGCGGCCTCCAGGAAGGTGCCCGCCTGGGGCGCGGCGAAGTACATGTCGCCGGGGGTATTGCCGGTCATGACGTCGAGGAGGACCGCCGCGTCGCGGACCGAACGAGCGATAGGACCGCATGTGGACAGACCGGCCAAATCGGGAACAATCGGCCCCTGGCTGATCCGGCCGCGCGTCGGCTTGATGCCGAACAGGCCACAAAGGCTGGCCGGAATGCGGATCGAACCGCCACCGTCGCTCCCCTGCGCGACCGGCGCGAGACCCGCCGCGACGGCCGCCGCCGCGCCGCCGCTCGACCCGCCCGCCGAACGCTCCAGATCCCACGGCGTACGCGCGGGAAGCGTCACGGAGTTCTCCGTATAACAGGGCAGCCCGAATTCCGGCGTATTGGTCTTACCGAGCAGAATCGTGCCGGCTTCCCGCAGGAAGGTGACAACGTGGTCGTCACCGAATCCCTCGAAATCGTCGAACGCCGCCGAGCCGAGCGTCATCGGAACGCCCTTCACCATGTTCAAATCCTTGATGGGCACGGGCACGCCCAGCAGAGGTGAGGCGTCGCCTTGCACGACGGCCTTCTCGGCCGCTCTCGCCTGCTCACGGGCGATCTCGGCGGTCACTGTGACGTAGGCGCCGACCTGGTCGTTCAGGCGGTCGATACGCTCAAGGTAGTGTTCGGTGATGTCGACGGGGGAGATCTCGCGGGCACGGATCGCGGCGGCCTGCTCACGCGCGCTGAGGTCATGAATATGCGTCACAAGTGCAAACGGTACGCCCACTGAAACTTGCACGGCGACATCGGGGGATATAGGAGAACTACCCTTGGCCGACACGGGCGAATCACCGGACCAGGGAGACAATAGTGTCGACCTGGCACGACTAGGCACTCGGCGCGAAATCTCGTTACGCTTCCCAGGGAAGATCATGTGTGCTGCTGTCAATCGAGCACGGAGTGTCGATAATGGCGACTACAGGGCGCGGCAAGTCGACTGAGACGTCGACGCCCGATCAGAACGACGTCGGGATTCCGTTCGACTACCAGGATGGATACCCCGACACCGGCTACGACCAGCAGGGCGGCTACCCGGAGTACGAACGCCCGCACCAGGAACCGGAACCCCCCGAGCGCGCGAGCGACCGCTTCGAGGGCATGATCGCCGACCCGCAGATCCAACAGTGGCTCCGCCGGTCCGTCGTCGCGGTCGTCCTCGGCGTGCTGTTCACGATCGTCTTCGGCGCTCGGGTCGGCATCCTGGTCGCGGTCATCGTCATCGTCGCCGACGTGGTGCGGCGCGGCCGCAAGGAGTCGAGCGTCGAGGCGTGGCGCAAGCCGTCCGTCGCCGAGCGCAAGACCGAGAAGCAGCTTCGCGGCATGGAGAAGGCCGGATACCGCACCCTGCACGCGCGCGCCGTCCCCATGGACGACGACGGCATCAGTGACGGACAGATCGACCACCTCGTGGTCGGCCCGACCGGCGTGTACGCCGTCGACTCGGAGAACTGGGACAAGCGGCTCCCGGTGCGCGCCATGTCGCACCGCAAGCTCTTCCTGGGCCCCTTCAACAAGAAGGAGCGCCTCGACGAGGCTCGCTGGGAGTCCGACCAGGCCAGCAAGCTGATCACCGGCGCGCTGGGCTACGAGGTACCCGTGCAGCCGTCGCTGGCGATCTACGGCCCGGCCATCTCCTGGAAGGTCCTGATGGTCCGCGACGTCGACGTCTACTCCGGCGGCCACGCGCGCAACTACCTGCGGCGCCGGCCCAAGATCCTCGCGGCGGCCGACATCGACCGGATCTTCGAGGCGGCCGAGCGCGTGCTGCCACCGAAGTACCCCGACGAGCCCGAGCTCTGAGCCAGGGCCTGTCCCGAAGCCGCGGTAGTACCGTGGGGCTTCGGGACGGGCTCTAGGTGAGGGTCGTGGAGCCGCCGATGACGGCGGTGAGTCCGGGATCACCCTTCCGCACGTCGGCCTCGACGCCGAGGGCGGCGAGCCGCAGGCGTACGCCGTCGGGCTCCGGATGGGCGAGGGCGAAGGACGTCAGCGGCACGGTCGGCAGATGCCGTGCCGGATGCGGGGTCCTCCCCAGTCGATCAGGAACGGCACGACGGTCTCGTACGGGACGGTCAGCCGCCAGCGCAGCAGGTCGCCCTCCGGGGTCCGCCGGGCCAGCGGCTCGATCGGCCCCGGGTCGTACCCGAGGGTGCGCGAGCGCGCCACCCGCGACTCGATGTCGGCGGCGCGCACGGCCCAGGCGGCGAGGCGCGGTCCGGTCAGGTCGTCGATCCCGAAGGGCCGTGGCGTGTCCGACTCCGGCTGCTCCGGGTCAGGGCCGATGATCTCGAGGTAGCGCAGCTCGCCGAGGCCGAGCAGGTGGTTGCGGGTGCCCAGCCCGATGTGCGGGCCACCCTCGACCGGACGTACGCCGGTGAGTTCGGCGATCCAGTCGACCGTTTTATCCAGATCTGGCGTCGCGTAGACGAGATGGTCGAGCGTCATGACACTTCCAGCCTTGCCCGGTTCTGCCCGAAAGGTGAGACGACTGTCTCAGCCCTGACGTCCTACCCCGTACGATCGAAGTCTGAGCACGAAGAAGAGGAGTGGTCATGCCCGCGCTGAGGTCACGAACGGTTACGCACGGCAGGAACATGGCGGGCGCGCGCGCCCTACTCAGGGCGACCGGTGTGGCCCGTGAGGACTTCGGCAAGCCGATCATCGCCGTTGCCAACAGCTTCACCGAGTTCGTTCCCGGGCACGTGCACCTGCGTGAGGTCGGCCAGGTCGTGGCCGCCGCGGCCAAGGCGGCCGGCGGCGTGCCACGCGAGTTCAACACGATCGCGGTGGACGACGGCATCGCCATGGGCCACGGCGGGATGCTCTACTCCCTGCCCGTCCCGCGAGCTGATCGCCGACTCGGTCGAGTACATGGTGAACGCGCACTGCGCCGACGCGCTGATCTGCATCTCCAACTGCGACAAGATCACGCCCGGCATGCTGATCGCGGCCATGCGGCTCAACATCCCGACCGTGTTCGTCTCCGGCGGCCCGATGGAGGCCGGCAAACCGGTCGAGGGCACGACGAAGCTCGACCTGATCGACCCGATGATCGCCTCCGCGGACGAGTCGGTGTCGGACGAGACGCTCGCCGAGATGGAGGAGAACGCCTGCCCGACCTGCGGGTCCTGCTCGGGCATGTTCACCGCCAACTCGATGAACTGCCTCACCGAGGCGATCGGGCTCTCGCTGCCGGGCAACGGCACGATCCTGGCCACGCACGCCGCGCGCAAGTCGCTGTTCGAGGACGCCGGCCGCCGCGTCGTGGAGATCGCGAACCGCTACTACGACCGACGACGACGCCTCGGTGCTGCCGCTGAACATCGCCACCCGCGACGCCTTCGAGAACGCCATGGCGCTCGACGTCGCGATGGGCGGCTCGACCAACACGATCCTGCACCTGCTCGCCGCCGCGCGCGAGGCGGGCGTCGACTTCGGCCTGAAGGAGATCGACGAGCTGTCGCGCCGGGTGCCGTGCGTCTGCAAGGTCGCGCCGGCCACCGCGAAGTACCACGTCGAGGACGTCCACCGGGCCGGCGGCATCCCCGCCATCCTCGGCGAGCTCGACCGCGCCGGGCTGCTCAACCGCACCGTGCACACGATCCACGGCGAGTCCCTCGGCGAGTTCCTCGACGCCAACGACATCCGGTCCCGAGACGGTCTCCCCCGAGACCCTGGAGATGTTCCACGCCGCGCCCGGCGGGGTCCGTACGACCAAGCCGTACAGCCAGGACACCCGCTGGGACTCCCTCGACCTCGACCGGTCCGAGGGCTGCATCCGCGACGCCGAGCACGCCTACACCAAGGACGGCGGCCTGGCCGTCCTGTACGGCAACCTCGCCACCGAGGGCGCCATCGTCAAGACCGCCGGCGTCGAAGAGGCCCTGTGGACCTTCGAGGGCCCCGCGGTGGTCTTCGAGAGCCAGGAGGACGCCGTCGAGGGCATCCTCGGCGACCGGGTCAAGCCCGGCGACGTCGTCGTGATCCGCTACGAGGGCCCCAAGGGCGGGCCGGGCATGCAGGAGATGCTGTACCCGACGTCGCTTCCTGAAGGGCCGCGGGCTCGGCAAGGCCTGCGCGCTGGTCACCGACGGCCGCTTCTCCGGCGGCACCAGCGGCCTGTCCATCGGCCACGCCTCCCCCGAGGCCGCCGCGGGCGGCGACATCGCCCTCGTCGAGGACGGCGACCCCATCGTGATCGACATCCCGCGCCGCGAACTCCGCGTCGACGTGCCCGCCGAGGTCCTGCGCGAGCGCCGCGAGCGCGTCCTGACCGAACTGGGCGGCCGCTTCCGCCCCCGCGACCGCCGCCGCACGGTCAGCGTCGCCCTGCAGGCGTACGCGGCCATGACGACGTCCGCGTCGACGGGAGCGTCCCGCGACATCTCCCAGCTCGGCGGCTGAACGCCCTAGGGGTGTCCGGTGGGTCTTGGCCGTCGCGAGCGGCCGCCCAGGGGGCGGCTCGCAAGGCGGAGGAGGGAGGCAGCCTGGTGTTGGCTGCCGACCGACGACAACGCGGCGAGCCGTTCCCTGGGCACCGTGTAGCAGGCTGAAGATCCACCGGACACCCCCTAGGTCAGGGTGGCGCCGGCGAACTGCATGAGGCCGTACGAGCGGCGGCGGATCGAGGTGAAGCCGCAGTCCGTCAGGGCCTGGGTCAGCTCCGCGTCGCCGAACATCCGGATGCCGGTCAGGCGGCTGACGGTGCCGATGCCGCGGCCCATGAGCGGGACGCCCGGGCGCAGGGTCGTGAGGATCACGATCCGGCCGCCCGGGCGCAGGACCCTGGCCATGCCGGCGACCGCCTTCCAGGGCTCGTCGAACAGGTAGAGGCCGCCGAAGCAGCAGACGGCGTCGAAGGAGCCGTCGCGGAAGGGCAGGCGGATGGCGTCGCCGCGTACGTAGGCGATGTCGTCGTCGCGCGTGTCGGACACCGCGCGGCCGAGCATGGTCGCGGAGGCATCGACGCCGACGACCAGGCCGCCGCCGGTCACGCCGGAGGCCAGGGCGCGGGTGACGTTGCCCGGGCCGCAGGCGACGTCGAGCACCTGGGCGCCCGGGGTCGCGGCCAGGCCCAGCCAGTCGCGCGCCAGGGCGTACTCCTCGGCCGTGTCGGGGCCGAACGGGCCCTTGGACACCCCGAAGAGCACCGGACGCCACACGCGCTCGTAGATCGTCGGGAGTACGCCCGAGCGCATCAGCCGCTGGGCGGGCGAGTCGTGCTGGGCCGTCTCGCCGAGCAGGTCGATGTAGCCCTTCCCCGCGTCCGGCTCGGCCGGCGCGGGGTCGAGCATCTTCAGGGTGCGGTCGAGGGCGGTCGCGGATGCTATCGCGCACCGTCCTTGATCGTGAGGCCGGTGTGGGCCGCGCTGAACGAAAGGGTGTCGACGGTCTGGTCCACCGAGCGGCTGATCGCGCGGGCGCCGTGGCCGACCTCGGCCTCGCTGCGGATCAGGATCGGGCGGCCGGAGGACGTGGCGTGCTGGAGCGCCGCGCACATCTTGCGGGCGTGCAGCGGGTCGACGCGGGTGTCGCTCTCGAACACCGTGAACAGGGTGGCCGGGTAGTCGACGCCCTCGCGTACGCGGTGGTACGGGGAGTAGGCGTAGAGCCACTCGAACTGCTCGGGGTCGTCGGCGGAGCCGTACTCGACGTTCCACGTCTGGCCGAGCCCGAACTTCTCGTACCGCACCATGTCGAGCAGCGGCGCTGAGCAGACCGCCGCGGCGAACAGGTCGGGGCGCTGCGTGATCGCCGCGCCGACCAGGAGGCCGCCGTTGGAGCCGCCGGCGACGGCCAGGCGGTCGGAGGTCGTCCAGCCGTCGGCGATGAGCTTCTCAGCGGCGGCGTGGAAGTCGTCATAGACGTTCTGCTTCTTGCCGAGCATGCCGTCGCGGTGCCACTCCTCGCCCTCTTCGGAGCCGCCGCGCAGGTTGGCGATGGCGTACACGCCGCCGGCCTCGACCCAGGCGAGCACGGAGGCGGAGTAGCCGGGGGTCAGCGGCACGTTGAAGCCGCCGTAGCCGTACAGGATGGTCGGGCGCGGGCCCGCCTCCGCGTCGGTGCGCGCGACGACGATCATCCGCACCTCGGTGCCGTCGCGTGAGGTGTAGACGACCTGGCGGCTCTCGATCTCGGGCAGCTCGACCGCGCCGGGCGCCTCGGCCCACAGGGTGGTCTCGCCCGTACGCGCGTCGTAGTGGTGCACCGACACGGGCGTGGTGTTGTCGGAGTAGACGAACCAGGCCTCGTGACCGCCCTCGGGGCGCTCGCCGATGGAGCCGATGGAGCCGAGCCCGGGGACGGGTACCTCGCCGATCCTCTCGCCGGTCACCAGGTCGTGCTTGGTGATCTCGGCGATCACGTGGCGGGTCCAGCCGGCGAGGAGCACCGGCCGGTCGAGGTCGTCGAGGATCGCGAAGTCGCTCAGGACCGCCTCGGGGTCCTCGGGGATGAGGTCGCGCCAGCTCTCGTACGTCAGGTCGGACGGGTCGGCGACGCAGAGCCTGCCGCGCGGCGCGTCGCGGTCGGTGAAGACGTACGCGCGGCCGTCGCGGCCCATCAGGACGCCGGTCTCGGCGTCGACGCCCTCCTGCACGACCCGGAACTCCGGCGCCTCCTTGGAGGTGCCGTGCAGGTCGGCGATCCACAGGTCGTTGCGCGGCGCGGTGCCCTGCGAGGCGGACAGCGAGAGCCAGCGGCCGTCCCGGCTGACCCCGACGCCGTAGTAGTTGGTCTTCTCGCGGCCCTCACCGAAGATCATCACGTCGGTCTCGGGGGCCTGGCCGACGCGGTGCAGGTAGACGCGGCGGTGGTACTGGTCCTCACCCTCGGGCACCTCGTCGGCGGCGAGCCGGCGTACGTAGTAGTACTCCTCGCCGCCCTTGAGCCACGCGACCGGCGTGTAGCGGCACCGGTCGATCGGCCCCTCCACGAGATCGCCGGTGGCGATGTCCATCACGTAGAGCTTGGACTCCTCGTCGCCGCCGTGGGAGAGCTGGTAGGCGAGCAGCCTGCCCTCCTTGTCGGGCTGCCAGGAGTCGAGCGTGGTCGTGTGCGTGGCGTCGAGGCTCGTCGGGTCGATCAGGACCCGCTCGGTCTCGTCCGGGTCGACCGTGTAGAGGACCGCGTGCTCCTGGTCGGCCGAGCGCCGCATGAAGAACCGCCGCGAACCCCGCCAGACGGGCGCGCCGATGGTGCCGGTGCCGAGCAGCTCCCGCAGCCGCTCCCGCAGCCTCTCGCGCCCGGGCAGGTCGTCCACCTCACCGTGGAACAGGTCGTCCTGCTCCGTCATCCAGCTCTTGGTGTCCTCACCATTGGGGTCCTCCAGCCACCGGTACGGGTCGGCGACACGGTGCCCGTGAAGCTCGTCGGCGGTGTCGTCACGGCGGGCGGACGGATACTGCGGTCGGCTCATGAGCGCACTCTACGAGGTGCCGCCGCCATCCGCGCCGGGTGCTCGGCGTTTCAACCGTCCCCGCCGGCCGGCCGGGCCCTAACCTGAGCCGCGAACCACTCATGTACATCGATCCGGGGGGAAGACCATGAGAGGTACTACGACGCTGCTCGCAGTCGCTGCGCTGGCGGGGGCCCTGACGGCGCCGGCCGTGGCGCGGGCCGACGAGGCACCGGCCGCCGATCTTCGAATGGTGTACGGGCAGCCGGAGATCGCCGGCGACCAGTCCGGCATCACCTGGCACTGGACGCTGATCAACAACGGGCCCGCCGGCGCGGCCTCCGTCGTCGCCACCCACCGCGTCTCCAACGGGCAGAAGATCGTCGCGGTCTCCGGACCCTGCCAGGACACCGCCTCCGACGTCGTCTGCCGGTTCGGCACGCTCGGGCGCGGAGAGCGGCGTACGGGATGGATCAGGACCTCGATCCCGGCGGGCGCGAGCGGGCTGCGGATCAACGCCCAGATGACCTGGGTCGAGCAACGCATGCCTACCGCCCATCGGGTGGGTATGAAAGGACTCTGAGCGTCGGGAGGGGCGCGTCGAGCCTGGACGGGAGGCCGGGGGGCGGAAACCCTTTACGGCGTTTGCCGGTTAATGGGGTAGCGAAATCCGCATGTGAGCGGCCACACTGATTTCAGTTCGGGTATCGCCCGTGAGGAGGTCCTCGTGGCGGGTCCGCTGGTGGCCAAGACGATCATCGAGCCTCGTGCAGAGGCGCGCTGGAGCGTGGCCTTCGGGGCTTCCGGCGCCTGTGACCCGGAGGCCGTCTGATGCGACAGGTCCTACTCCTCAACGCGACCTACGAACCCCTGACCACCCTGCCGCTGCGGCGGGCGGTCTGCCTCGTCCTCAGGGAGAAGGCGGAGATCGTCCACCACGACGTCACCGGCGCGCGTCTCCGCTCGGCCTCCGTGGTCGTGGAGATGCCGTCGGTGATCCGGCTGTTGCGCTACGTCCGGATCCCCTACCGACAACGGGTGCCGCTCACGCGGGCGGCTCTCATGCGGCGCGACAACTTCCGGTGCGCCTACTGCGGTCACCGCGCGGAGACCATCGATCATGTGATCCCGCGCAGCCGCGGCGGCAAGCACCTCTGGGAGAACTGCGTCGCCTCCTGCATGCCCTGCAACCACCGCAAGGCCGACAAGCTCCTCGAAGAGCTGGGCTGGCAACTGCCCATCGCGCCCGCGGTGCCACGCGGGGCGCACTGGCGCCTCATCGGGCTCGTCAACGACGGCGACCCGCAATGGGCCCCCTATGTCTCGAAACCGGCCGCCTGAACGACGTACTCTGTCAGCGTGCCACGCTATGACTACCGCTGCCGTGCCTGCGGATCGACGTTCGAGGTGTCCCGGCCGATGAGCGAGGCGTCCGCGCCCGCCACCTGCCCCGGCGGCCACGACGACACGGTGAAACTACTGTCCACGGTCGCCGTGACCGGCGGTGCGGCCGCGCCCCGCCAGAGCGGAGGCGGCGGAGGCGGTTGCTGCGGCGGAGGCTGCTGCGGCTGATCAGCCTTCGAGCATCTTCTCGAAGTAGACGGTCACCGTCGCCCCGGTGACCTTGCGCCCGGTCTCGCGCCAGCCCGACGACCGGTAGAGCTCGATGGCCACGGGCTGCTTCACGGTCGTGTCCGCGCAGAGGATGCGGTAGCCGAGCTCGACGGCGCGCTCCTCCAGCACGGTCACGATCGCGGCGCCGTACCCGCGGCCCTGCCAGGCCGGGTGGACGCGTAACCGCACCATCTCCGCGGCCAGATGGCTCATGCGCCGCAGGCCGCCGATGGCGACGGCCCGCCCGGACGCCTCGCCGACGAGGAACTCCCCGCCCGCGCGGAGGTAGATCTCCTCCACGCGGGCGAAGTCGTCGTCGTAGTAGACACCGTCGCCTGGCCGCAGCCCGACCTGGGCCAGGCACTCCTGGTGGAGCCCGAACACCGCGTCGTGATCACCACGGGCGTAGCGCCTGATGCGAAGGCCGGAGTAGGTCCAGACCGGCGGCTCGCGGTTCTGCCGCCAGGGAACTGCGGGGGTACCCAGCACGCGCGCCACGGATCAGATCTGCTTCGGGGCGTTGTCGCCCGTGACAGGCCCGGCGAGCGCCTCACGGAACTCCTTGGCGGCGCTGATCTCGCCGTACTGGGCGACGACCGAGCCGACGAGCTGGCGCGCGCGGTGCATGATGATGTCGGTCCGGTGCCCGGGTGACAGGCCGAGCACCGTCTCCCGCGCCGTGCGCAGGGCCTCTTCGGGCTCGCCCTCCTGCAACCGGCAGGTGGCGCGGTCGAGCCAGATCAGGGTGCGGTCGAGTTCCTCCGATGACGGATAGAGGGTCAGTGCCTTGCGGAGCGACTCCTCGGCGCTCCGGTGGTCGCCGAGGTTGGCGTGCGTGTCGCCTATATGGAAGGCCAGCTGCCGCTCGGTGTACCCGAACGCGGTGTCGGACACCTGGTCCTTGCCGAGCTGGGAGAAGACGGCCTGCCCGCGTGCCATCGCACGCTTGGCGCTGCCGGCGGCGTCGCTGCGGCCCCGTTTGACGAGCATGCCGAGGGCGCGTGCCTCGACGATCGGGGCCATCGCCGCGGCGACGTTCGGGGTACGGCCGGCGAGGTCCTGCGCCCTGCGGGCGAGGTGCAGGGACTCGCGCGGGTCGCCGTAGTACATCGGCACGAGCGCCTCACGCACGCTCACCCACGCCCGCAGCGCACGGTCTCCGGTCTCGTCGGCCGCGGTGCGCGCCGTACGGAAGAACGAGCGCGACAGCCGGTGGTCGCCGAGGTCGATCATGATGACGCCGGAGAGGCCGGAAAGCTGGGCGGCGAGCCGGCACAGGCGCTCCTGCAGCTCGATGGGCTGCCGCTGCTCGCACATGCGGCGCACCTCGCTGAAGTCCAGAAGGACGTCGCAGAGGAGGCGGAGCGGCGGCGTTGACATGTACTGCTGCCCGTAGCCGCTCGCGGTCTCCTCCCACTGGTCGAGCATCGTCGGGGAGACCGACGCGTTGACCAGCGTGTCGTCCATCTTCCGGCGGGCGCCGTCCACCGCTCCGAGAATCTGGCCATCGAGCGCCACGCCCGCTCCGGCCAGGAGTTGCAGCAGGGTTCGACGAAGCACAATCTCCTCCTCGTCTCCTTTGCCGCCATCGGGGTCCTCGGCGCGGTACTGGACTCCGGCGATGTGCGGGATGGAGGTCAGGTCTTGCTTGGTCCACTGGTCAGGGTTGACGACCACGGTGCCGGGGCCCAGCACGTAGTCGGGTTCCCGTGCGAGCGCGCTGCGCACGCCACCGCCCGGGGGTTCGTGGGTGTGCCCGCAGACGCAGGGCCCTTGGAAGCCGAGGTCGGAGGGTTCCACCCGGTAGACCCGGCACAAATAGTGCAAATAGGCAGGGCCGGGTCGTTTATATCCGCTTTCGTACGCGGAAAGGAGCGTCTCGCCGAGCTTGGGTAATGGCTTTCCTTCGACCTCGTACAGCGCTTTCACCTGTGCGACGATGTCGGAAAGGGCAACACCCTGCGCGAATCGGTGGGACTTTACCTGGCTCGTACCGAAAACCGGCGCGCACTCCTCATGGATCGCCTGCGCGATCCTGGGCGGAGCGTGGCCGAGCGCCAACCCCATGGCGCGGATCCGGCGTGCCAGATCCGCTTCTTTTCTGGGGGGAGGCTGCTGCAGTGGGGAGTCTGCCATTGCCGTCTCCTCGGGGGGAAGACCCGCCCGTGACCACGGGGTGACCACGGACGAGCAAAGCTCGCGTACGCAGCGTAACTCTGGCATTGTCGCCCGCCAACCAGATCCGTCAGATACACGACGAGCGGCACGATCCGCACCCACTGCGGCGAATGTTTCTCATCCCGGGAATGACAAACCTCTACCCGGGATGGGGTGATCGTGGTCCTCCGGCTCTGAGGGACGTCTTGACCCTCCCCCCGCGGCCTTGCGATTCTCGCAGCGCGTAGCGACGCACGTTCGCAGCGTAAGAGGGGATGTTCTCAATGCTCGACGAACGCCGGGTCGGATACCTCGAAGGCCTCGTACGCGAGTTAGGCGAGCGGGGGCTCGTGGCCCGTGTGGTCCGCACCCGTTCCGGACCCGCCTTCTGCAGAGTGGTCAACCCAGAGGCGGCGAGCATCTCCGAGAACGTCATGTGCGCCCCCGCGCCCGGCGCGGTCGAGCAGCCGCCCTGGTACTTCTGGTGGTCCTGGGGCGAGCCCATGCACGGCGTCGAGGACCCCTGCGGCGCCGCCGTCAAGGTGGCCCGCGTATTGGAGGCCAATCAGGGATAGGGGCGGAAGACGTCCCGCGAGGCCGGTTTCCAGTGGCGCGGACTGACCGCGCCTCGCGGGGCCTTTCTCCTTGCCCCTCCCACCTCTCCCGCGGGCCGGACGAGTCGCCGCCCCCGGTACCCCCGCCGTCGCCTACCATCGGAGACTGCTCTTAGACCGCGACGCGGCCCCGCTGGGACCGTCCAGGAGGGGTTCTCTCGTGCTGGCGCTTCACACGGCATCGATCTTCGCCGCGATCACCAACGGCGGGAAGGTCACCGACTACTGCGGAGCGCATCCCGGCATCGGCTGCAACCTGACCTGGAACCTCAGCCACAACGCGCACCTGACGCGCACGTACAACCAGTGGCTCAACGGCCCGATCATCACGCTGATCAAGGTCATCATCACGGTCACGATCTCCCTGCTGCTCCGCCGGCTCGTCAACAAGACGATCACGAAGATCACGCTGCGGATGGCCGAGGGCACGATGTCGGAGAAGCTCCGCGAGCGTACGCGGACGATCTTCGACGGCAGCCCGGTGCTGATCAGCGAGCGCCGCCGGCAGCGCGCGGAGACCATGGGATCGGTGCTGCGCAGCATCGCCTCGATCATCATCCTCGGCGCCGCCGCGCTCACCGTGCTCGGCTACCTCGGCCTCGACCTCACACCGTTCCTGGCGAGCGCGAGCATCATCGGCGTGGCCGTCGCGTTCGGCGCGCAGAACCTCGTCAAGGACTTCCTCACCGGCATGTTCATGCTGCTGGAGGACCAGTACGGCGTCGGCGACGTGATCGACGTCGGCGCGGCCAAGGGCACCGTCGAGGCGGTCACCCTGCGGACCACACGCCTGCGCGACGTCAGCGGCGTCGTCTGGTACGTCCCGAACGGCGAGATCAAGCGCGTCGGCAACGAGTCACAGAACTGGGCGCGCGTCGTCCTCGACGTCCCGGTCGAGTACGACTCCGACCTGGACAAGGTGCGCGCCCTCCTCGCGGAGACCGCCACCGGGCTGGCCGCCGAGCCTCCGTGGGACGAGATCATCATCGATGACCCGACCGTCTGGGGCGTGCAGGCGCTGTCCGGCGAGGCCGTCGTCGTACGCGTCGTCTGCAAGACCGCGCCGGGCAAACAGGCCAACACGGCGCGCGAGCTGCGCGAACGCGTGAAGAAGTCGTTCGACGTCGCCGGTGTCTCGGTGGCGACCTTCAAGGAGGACACCTCGGCCGCATAGGCTGGGCACGCCATGGCAGACGAAGTGACTTTCTACGAGGCGGTCGGCGGCGAAGAGACCTTCCGCCGGCTGGTCCACCGGTTCTACGAAGGTGTGGCGGCCGACCCCGTCCTCCGCCCGCTGTACCCCGAGGAGGACCTGGGGCCCGCCGAGGAGCGGCTCCGGCTCTTCCTCATCCAGTACTGGGGCGGCCCGCGCACGTACGGCGAGCGCCGCGGCCATCCGCGCCTGCGGATGCGGCACGTGCCGTTCGTCATCGGCGAGGCCGAGCACGACGCCTGGCTGGCGCACATGCGCACGGCCGTGGACGAGCTTCAGTTGCCGCAGCAGCTCGAGACGATGCTGTGGGACTACCTCGTCATGGCGGCCCAGAGCATGATCAACGCGCCTCACCGCTCGGGTCTTTAGCCCGTATTCGCTCCTCCGCCGGCGCGCGCTCGAAGCCCACGGGGATCACGAGGGCCGCCAACAGCGGGAAGACCGCGGCGACGGCGAAGGCCGAACCGTACGCCGACCGGGCGACGAACGTGCCGAGCACCGGCGGTGTCGCGGCGGCCAGGAGGTTCTGGCCCGTGTTCTGGATGCCGAGCACGCGGCCCGCCCATGATCGTCCGGCGTACTCGGCGACGGCTGTGAAGGCGAGCCCGTTCGTGGTGACGGTGAGGATCGCCGCGGCGAGCAGCGCTACCGTCGCGACGCCCCATCCGGCGGCGGCGCCGGCCGCGAGCGCCACCATGATCACGCCGATGGCCACCGCGAGAACGCGCATCGGGCGCACCCGGCTGCCCGCGCGGTCCGACCAGTACCCGACCGCGAGCCGGGCGGCGGCACCGCCGACCTGGGCGAGCGCGAGCACCCGGCCCGCGGTCGCGCCGTCCCAGCCGCGCGCGTCGGACAGGTAGACGATGGCGAAGGCCGAGACCGCGAACTGCGGCACCACCAGCAGCGCGCTCGACGCGTGGATCCGCCACAGCACGGGGGTCCGGTAGGGCGAGCGACCGCCGTGCGGCTCGTCGGCGGCCGTACGCTCCGGGTCGCGTACGAGGACCGCCACCAGCAGCGCGGTCACGAGGCAGCAGGCGGCGAGGAACTCCAGACCGCTCGACAGGCCCGCGTACGCGGCGAGCGGTGGCAGGGTGAGGGCGGCCAGGCCGACGCCGAGCGGCTGCCCGGTCTGCCGGACGCCCATCGCCAGGCCGCGCTCGTGCGCCGCGAACCAGCCGAGGATGAGACGCCCGCTGGCGGCGTGGATCGAGGCGCCGGAGGCCCCCGCCACGAAGAAGCAGACGCCGAGGACGGCCGTGGAGTGGGCGGCGGTGGCCGCGAGCAGCGCGAGCCCGGCGACGGTGAGCCCGCACGCGAGGGCGACCCGCTCGCCCCAGCGGTCGACGGCCATGCCCCAGAGCGCGAGGGCGACGAGAAGGCCGGCGACCGGGCAGGAGATCAGGACGGCGGCCTGGCGCAGCGAGAGTCCCTTGTCGGCGCGCAGCGCGGGAATGAGGTACGGGAGGCCGTACTGGTACGCGCACCCCGCGATCATCGCGAGGAGCCCGACAATGAGGATCATCCAGCGCCTGTTCATACTCTGGATGTTAACGTCTCATATTTCGAGACCCTAGCTGGGGCGGCTGAGGCCCATCCGGCCCGCCACGCCGTCCAGCAGCGCGGACAGGCCACTGCGGAACCGGTCGCCCTCGGACACCTCGCCGACGAGCCGAGGGAACACCTTCCGCGGGTCGTCGCCGCCGAACAGCTCCCGCATGTGCGGGAACTCCCCGGTGGCGAGCTGGGCCCGGGCGAATCGCAGGGCCGCCTCGTCGTCCGCGGAGGCCGCGCGCGTCTCGCCCGAACGCAGGACGTTGCCCTGCACGTAGTCGTCGACCATGGCGAGCAGCGCGAACCTGCCCGGCGCGTCCAGGCCGGTACCGGCGATGGCGGCCAGCGACTGCTCGAAGTGCCGCATGCCGTTGGGGCCGGGCGGGGCGTTCCGCAGGGAGAACAGCGCCCAGGGATGGCGCATGAGCACCTCCCAGGTACGCACCGCGACCGCCGTGAGCGCTTCGTACCAGTGGGCCGGGAACTCGTCGGCGGGGATCAGCACCTCGCTCATGATCGCGTCGTCCATCAGCGCGACCAGCTCGTCCTTGGTGCGGACGTAGTAGTAGAGCGTCATGGTGCCGGCGCCCAGCTCGCCGGCGATCCGGCGCATCGACACGGCCGCGAACCCCTCGGTGTCGGCGATCGCCAGCGCCGTCGACGCGATCTGGTCGCGGGTGAACTTCGGCCGGCGGCTGCCGGGCTCCGGCCGGGTCCAGATCAGTGTCGAATCCTCAGCACTTGCCATTCGTACACCGTACCGTTAGCGTTCTTCGTACGCCGTACTAGAAGTTGGTACACGATACGAATTAGCAGGAGGCATCGTGGACGTGCTGATCGCGGGAGCCGGCCCGACCGGACTGACCCTGGCGTGCGAGCTCGCGGCGCGCGGCTTGGACATCCGCGTCGTCGACCGGGCGGACCGGTTCTTCGGCGGATCGCGCGCCGACGGCATCCAGCCGAGGACCATGGAGGTCTTCGCCGACCTCGGCGTGCTCGACCCGATCCTGGCCGCCGGCGATCTCGGCATGGAGATGCGCGCCTACAAGGGCGACGAGGTCGTCTGGGAGGGCCGGATGAGCGACCCCTCCGAGCCGACGCCGTCGGTGCCGTACCCGAACATCTGGTTCGTGCCGCAGTTCCGCACCGAGGAGATCCTCCGCGAACGCCTCGCCGGGCTCGGCACACGCGTGGAGCTGTCCACCGAGCTGACCGGCTTCACGCAGGACGCCGACGGCGTGACCGCGACCCTGGTCGCCGGCGGAGTGTCCGAGACCGTACGCGCCAGGTACCTCGTGGGCGCGGACGGCGGGCGCAGCACGGTGCGCAGGCGGCTCGGCATCGCCTTCCCCGGGGAGACCGACGAGGACACCACGATGATGTTCGCGGACGCGCGGGTCGACGGGATCGGCCACGACCACGGCCGCGTCTGGCCGGCCGGCGACCGCCCGGCGCGGCTGACGCCGCTGGCCGGGACCGACCTGTTCGTCGTGCTGGCGCCGCCACCGGCGACAAGGACGAGCCGGTCCGCGACTACCTGCGGCGGCAGGTCGCCGAGGCGTCCGGGCGCGACGACATCCGGGTGACCGCGAGGTGACCTGGCACACGACCTGGCGGGCGAACACCCGGCTGGCCGAGCGCTTCCGTGACGGCCGGGTCCTCCTGGCGGGCGACGCCGGGCACGTGCACCCGCCGACCGGCGGCCAGGGCATGAACACCGGCATCCAGGACGGCTACAACCTAGGCTGGAAACTCGCCGCCGCCCTGGCCGGCGCCCCGGCCCTCCTGCTCGACAGCTACGAGCCGGAGCGGATGGCCGCGGCGCGCACCGCGCTGGACATCAGCACGGCGCTCCTGGACAAGCACCGGCGCGGCGACGAGGACGCCCACGTGCGCGGTCCCGAGGTGCACGGGCTGACGCTGAACTACCGCGGCGGCCCGCTTCACGTGACGACCGCGCCGAGCCCGGCCGCGTCGCCGCCGGCGACCGCGCGCCGGACGCGCCGGCGACGACGGCCGAGGGACGGCCGGTACGCCTGTTCGAGCTGTTCCAGGGTCCGCACTGGACCCTTCTCGCCTTCGGCGCCGCCGCGGACGGCTTCGACCCCGCGCTGCGCGCCTACTCCGTGGTCCGGCCCGGCGAGCACGGCCTCGTCGATGATCAGGGGCACGTACGGGCCGGGTACGACGTGGCGGACGGCACGTACGTGCTGGTCCGTCCCGACGGCTACGTGGGGCTGGTCACCGGCTCCGCCGAGCGGGTGACGCGGTACTGGAATGAACTTCACGGCCCGGAATGAGAAAGGCCCCCGCCATCTGGCGGGGGCCTTCTCGGTGATGATCCCTACAGGTGGGGGTGCTGCGCGAGGAACGGGTCCTCGGTGACCTGCGGGGTGAGCATCGCCTTGGTCTGCGCCGACGGGGCCGAGACTCCGGCCCAGCGGAGCAGGTCCGCGGTGACCTTCGCCTTCTCGGCGGCGGGCAGCGTGGTGATCAGGTGACTGCTGTGGTTCAGCCCGGGTGAGACGTAGACGTGCGAGTCGGTGCTGCCACCGGCGACACGGAACGGCTCGGCGCCCCACGGGTCATTCTGGCCGTAGATGAAGGCCATGTGGCTCGCGTGGTGCTTGACCCAGTTGTCGACGTCCTTCATGACGGTCGGGTCGAAGCGCATCGGGATGTCGCCCGGCACGTACGTGCGCGGCTGGTAGGTCTTCTCCCAGCGGAGCAGCGGGTGCAGGTGCGGGAACTTCGGCGACGGCCAGCCGAGCTGGGTGCCCGCCTGGTAGTAGTACGGAATGAAGTCGCCGAGGCCCTGGTCGGTGTAGGTCAGGCGCACCGGAGATCAGGTCGAAGTACGCGTAGATGTCATCCGTCGACGCGGTCGTCTTCGGGATGTCCTTGCACTCGGCCTGCAGGTGGTACTGCCAGAACGCCCACTCGAAGTCCATCACGGAGTTCTCGAACGCCCGGTCGACGGTCTTGATGATCGTCCAGGTGTCGCCGGCCGCCGTGGCGTCGGCGGTCATCTTGGCTTCCATCTCGCCGCGGCGCTTGAGCATCTCGCGCTGCAGGCTCTCCAGGTCGGTGCGGCACTGCGGGTCCGTGCCGACCTTCTTGAAGAACTTGTCGTACGCGCTGTCCTCGTTGTTGTTCACGTCGTTCGGCGCGACGTACGCCACCGTGCCGTCGACGTCGTTCGGGTAGAAGCGCTTGTGGTACGTGGCGGTCATGCCGCCCTTGCTCGCCCCGGTGTTGATCCACTTGCCGTGGTAGATCGTCTTGAGCGCCTGGACGATCCGGTGCTCATCGGTGGCGGCCTGCCAGATGTTGTCCTTCGTCCACTTCGCCGGCTCGGGCCGCGACGGAGTGAAGTAGCGGTACTCGACCGAGATCTGGTTACCGTCGACGAGCCCGGTGGGCTCGGACAGGAACATCGTCTCAGGCGTGTTGTAGCCGCTGGTGTACTCCACCATCGGCCGGTCCGCGGACTTGTGCTCGAGCAGGACACGCTGCTCGAACCAGCCCTTGCTCGGATCGCGGTGGTCGACCGGCTGCTTGTAGTTCAGCCAGAACCACCGGTACCCGGTCAGGTCGGAGGTCTTCTCCTGCACCGTCATACCGGGAATCGCCTTGAGCTTGGCGAGGATGTCGTCGTCGGCCTTGCTCGAAGCCGCACCCGCGGCGCCGCCGATGCCGCTCAGGAGACCCGCCGCGAGCAGGACGGCGACCGCCCCACGTGAGACGTTCCGCATTCGCACCCCTTTGTGTCGCACAAATTGCAGGCGCGACATTACGGGTAAGGGTGAGAAACGGGCATCTTGCGTGTTAAGTCGTTACGTAATCGTCGCCGGTCACGGCCTGGTGTGGAGTCGAACGGCCACGGGGCGTCAGCATCGAGGTCATGGTCGGCGCCGCCGCCCGATACGACCCGGTACGCTCTCCGAAATAACGGGAATGACGTTATTTGTGGAGTTCGCGCTGTCGGAATGCCCGGGGCTGGAGTTGCGGCTTCCCTCCCCCGTCGAAGAGCTGAGCGACGACCGGCTCGCCGCCTTCGGCGTACGCGTCGTGCTCAAGCGCGACGACCTCATCCACCCCGATCTGCCGGGCAACAAATGGCGCAAGCTGGAACACAACCTGTCGGCGGCGCGTGACGGCGGCTTCCGTACGCTGCTCACCTTCGGGGGCGCCTACTCGAACCACCTGCGCGCCACCGCCGCCGCGGGCCGCCACTTCGGCTTCGCCACCATCGGTGTTGTCCGCGGCGAGGAACACCTGCCGCTGAACCCCTCCCTCGCGTACGCCACCGGCAACGGCATGCGGCTCACCTACCTGGACCGCGCGGCGTACCGCCGGAAGACCTCACCGGAGATCCTCGGCGCGCTGCGGGCGGAGTTCGGAGAGTTCTACCTGCTGCCCGAGGGCGGTACGAACCGGCTCGCGGTGCTCGGCTGCGCGGAGATCGCCGCCGAGATCCCGATGGACTACGACGTCGTCTGCTGCCCGTCCGGGACGGGCGGCACGCTCGCCGGAGTGGCCGCCGGGCTGCGTACGGGACGGCGCGCGATCGGCTTCTCCGCGCTCAAGGGCGCGGGGTTCCTGGAGGACGACGTACGGCGGCTGCAGGACGAGGCGTTCGGCGGCCCGCGCGGCGACTGGCGCATCGACCACGACCACCACTTCGGGGGATTCGCCAAAAGGCCGGCGCCGCTGCGCGCCTTCGCCGGCGACTTCGCGGCGCGTCACGGGATCGAACTCGAAGAGATCTACGTCGCCAAGATGATGTACGGCCTGTACGCGCGCGTCGCCGAGGGCGCCTTCGCACCCGGAACGCGGATCGTCGCGCTGGTCACCGGGCCGGCGTTCAGCGGTACGTCTCCAGGAACGTCTTCTCGGCCTCGGTGAACCGCCGGGCGCGGCCCTCCTCGACGTCGTACGCCACGATGGTCGAGGTCGCGCGGGCGTACACGTGCTCGTCGTCGCGCACCTCGTACGCGAGCCGAAGCGACGCGGAACGCATGTGCGTCACCCACGTCTCCACGCGGACCGGGTCGGGCCCGAACAGCAGCGGACGCGTGTAGTCGATCTCGTGCCGGGCCACGACGAGCCCGTGCAGCCGCGGCAGCCCCGCGCGTACGGGGTCGGTGTAGAACATCGACACCCGGGCGTCTTCGAGGTAGGTCATGTACCGGCAGTTGTTGACGTGGCCGAGCGAGTCGATGTCACCGAAGCGCACGTGGAACTCGTGCACGTGCTTGTGCGGCTTCTCTACTGCGGTCTGTGCCATTCACTCGTCCATCTCGCGTCGCCGGCGCCGGGATGCCCGGCGCCGGCGGTGCCGTCTCAGCGGGTGAGCTTGCGGTACGTCACGCGGTGGGGGCGTGCCGCTTCGGCGCCGAGGCGCTCGATCTTGTTCTTCTCGTAGTCGGCGAAGTTGCCCTCGTACCAGAACCAGCTCGAACCCTCTTCCCACGCGAGGATGTGGGTCGCGATGCGGTCGAGGAACCACCGGTCGTGGGACGTGATCACAGCGCAGCCGGGGAACTCCAGGAGGGCGTTCTCCAGCGAGCTGAGGGTCTCGACGTCGAGGTCGTTGGTGGGCTCGTCGAGCAGGAGGACGTTGCCGCCCTGCTTGAGCGTGAGCGCGAGGTTGAGGCGGTTGCGCTCACCACCGGACAGCACACCCGCGGGCTTCTGCTGGTCCGGGCCCTTGAAGCCGAACGCGGCGACGTACGCGCGGCTCGGCATCTCGACCTGGCCGACCTTGATGTGGTCGAGGCCGTCGGAGACGACCTGCCAGACGTTCTTCTTCGGGTCGATGCCGCCGCGGCCCTGGTCGACGTAGGAGATCTTGACCGTCTCGCCGACCTTGAGAGCGCCGTCGTCCGGCGTCTCGGGCTTGTCGGCGCCGCCGTCGGCGGACGAGGACACGATCATGCGGAACAGCGTGGTCTTACCGACGCCGTTCGGGCCGATGACCCCGACGATGCCGTTCGGCGGCAGGTCGAACGACAGCTTCTCCATCAGGAGACGGTCGTCGAACCCCTTGGTGAGCTTCTCGGCGCGGATCACCGTCGTGCCCAGACGCGGGCCCGGCGGGATCTGGATGTCTTCGAAGTCGAGCTTGCGGTACTTGGCCGCCTCGGCCGCCATCTCCTCGTACCGCTGCAGACGCGCGCGGCTCTTGGTCTGGCGGGCCTTGGGGTTCGAGCGGACCCACTCCAGCTCGTCTTCCAGACGCTTCTTCTTCTTGGCGTCCTTCTGACCCTCGATCTTGAGCCGCTCGGCCTTCTTCTCCAGGTAGGTGGAGTAGTTGCCCTCGTACGGGTGGCAGCGCCCGCGGTCGAGCTCGAGGATCCAGCCGGCGACGCGGTCGAGGAAGTACCGGTCGTGCGTCACGGCCAGGACGGTGCCCTCGTACTTCTCCAGGAACTGCTCCAGCCACTCGACACTCTCGGCGTCGAGGTGGTTGGTGGGCTCGTCGAGGAGGAGCAGGTCGGGCGCCTCCAGCAGGAGCTTGCACAGCGCGACGCGCCGGCGCTCACCACCGGAGAGGTTGGTCACCTCGGCCTCGGGCGGCGGGCAGCGCAGGGCGTCCATCGCCTGTTCGAGCTGGCTGTCGAGGTCCCAGGCGTTGCGGTGGTCGAGCTGCTCCTGGAGCTTGCCCATCTCTTCGAGCAGCTCGTCGGAGTAGTCGGTCGCCATCTGCTCGGCGATCTCGTTGAACCGGTCGAGCATCGCCTTGGTCTCGGCGACGCCCTCCTCGACGTTGCCGAGGACGGTCTTCTCCTCGTTGAGCGGCGGCTCCTGCTGAAGCATGCCGACCGAGAAGCCCGGCATGAGCTTGGCGTCGCCGTTGGACGGCTGCTCCAGACCGGCCATCATCCGCAGCAGCGTGGACTTTCCGGTGCCATTGGGCCCGACGACGCCGATCTTGGCTCCGGGCAGGAAGCTGAGGTAGACGTCGTCGAGAATGACTTTGTCGCCATGCGCCTTGCGGACGCGCTGCATCGCGTAGATGTACTCCGGCATGCCCTCCAGCCTAGGGCCTCCGAGGTGATGCGCCTTACGTCTTTTGCGTCGCGGGCAGGCAGATGCGGTCGCGTCCGGACTGTTTGGCTCGGTAGAGCGCGAGGTCGGCCGACGCGAGGAGCTCCAGGAGGTCCTGCCCGTGCGTACGGAACAGCGCGACACCGACCGAGATCGTCACACTGACCGCCTCGTCGTCGGCGGGCACCGACAGCCGCCGTACGCGGTTGCGCAGCCGCTCGGCGACCCGGCAGGCCTCCAGAGTGTCGGCGTTGGGCAGCAGCACGACGAATTCCTCGCCGCCGAACCGCCCGACGACGTCGTAGTCGCGCAACTGCCCGACCAACGTGCCCGCGACCCCGATCAGCACCTGGTCACCGGCGAGATGCCCGTGCGCGTCGTTCACCCGCTTGAAGTGGTCGATGTCGATCAGCAGCAGGGCGAGGGACTCGTCGGAGCGCGTCGCCCTGGAGATCTCGGTGTCGGCCTCGCGCTGCCATGCCGCGGCGTTGAGCAGACCGGTCTTGGCGTCCGTACGCGCGGCGGCCTGGAGCTGCTGGTGCATGAGACTGCGCTGAAGCAGCATCACCGGCGGGAGGGCGATGAGGAGGAGTACGGGCGTGAGCGCGCAGGCGATCGTCACGAGGATGCCCACGCAGAGCTCAACGACGTCGAGCAGGGCATGCTCTGGATTCCAGAGCAGCTCGTGCCAGCGGCACCCGGGCTTGGCACTGTGCGCGGCGACCACGACGATCGCCGTGTTGACCACCGTGAACAGCACCGCACAGCCGATCATCGCGGGGATGACGGCATCGAGATCGGTGAGCCACTCGCCGCCCCCTTCGAGAGGGTCCGCGACGGCGAGGTGGAAGACGACGGAAGCGGCGGCCCCGGCCAGCCCGAGCCCGGCGGCCACGATCGCCCGCCGGTAGAGCAGCGTGCGCCTGACCCTCAACTGGAGAAGGGCCTGGAGCGGGATCGGCATCAGCAGGGCGTACACGGGAGGCAGCAGCAGCGCGACCGGAAGCCACCAGGCGGACAACAGGTCCCGGGCGATGCCGGCGGGCATCCCGAGCCGCCTGGACGCCTCGATGCAGATCGCCCCGGACGCGGTCAACGCCGCGAACGTGAGCAGAGCATCGGGCCGCCAGTGCGTCTTCGCCGCCACCGCCCCGATCAGAACGATGTGCAGGCCCACCACGGCCGTCACGTACGCGACCAGCGGCGCGGGCTGAGCCAGCAACGCCCAGCGAGGAAGCCTCCGCGACACGTCACCCCGGTCTTCCGCGGCCGACTGATGCAGTGCCGTCATACTTCCCCCTGCGGGTCGGGCCTGAAGCCGCTCGTCAGGACAGTCCCGATCCGATGCGTGGGGCTGACCCGCTCAGCATCGAATCACATTCAGTAATAGGATAGTTGCAATGTGTGCGGAGTGGGCTGGAAATTCGGTACCTTCTTAGGGACGCGCCGAGGGCTGAGCCCGACGGCACCCCCGCCCGCCGCACCGTACGGCGCGCACCAGCTCCGGAAGGGGAATCAGGATGCGCGGTATCTCCTGGATCTGACAACGCCGGGGCACCATGCCCCAGCCGGTCGACCCCTCTGGCACTCCCACCACCTGGGCCGAGCTTTTACCCTGCACGACCGATTCAAGGCGTCACGGCCGGGCATCACTTTGCGCGGCCTTGACGCCTTGTTCGCGTACTTGGCACGTTCCGCGGACGCCCAGCACTTGATCACCACAGCCCTTCGCGCGACCACCGCCGGCCGGCACTTCGCCGTTGACTACCGCAGAGCCCTCGTACGACGCGCCGTCGCCTGGCATTCCGCCTTGATCACTACACACCCCTTCGTGCAACCCTCCGGCGCCCGGCACCTCGCCTTGATCACCGCACAACCCTCGCACTACCCGCCGTCGCCTGGCATTCCGCCTTAATCACCGCGCTAACCCTTCGCATGCCCTCCGGCTCCGGCGCTTCGCCTTGATCACCACACACCCCCTCGCCGACCCGCCGGTGCCCACGCCTCGCCGCACAGCCCTCGTACGACCCGCCGACGCCTGGCATTCCACCTTGATCACCGCAAAACCCCTCGTATGCCCCGCTGGCGCCCGGACACCTCGCCTTGATCACCACACAACCCCCGCCCAACCGCCGTCGCCCACGCCTCGCGGCACAGCCCTTCGGAGAAGCCGACGAGGGACGTCGAAGCGCGGACGGACGCACCGCTCAGATCCATGCGCCCGCTTCGCGCGCCCGTAGGACGCATCTTCTTCGAGGTTCCCCGCCCCGGCCTCTCGCCGCCCATCGCACCTCCACGCTCTTCCGTCGAACGCGGACCTCCATCAGGCCGCTGAACATGGCGCACCTTCGAAACGCACCCACCGGCAGCGCTGCCCCTGCCCGTCACCGCTCCCACGCTCATACCTCGAACGCGAGCCTCCAGCGGGCCTCCGAACATGGCGCGCCTTGCACCGTCGTACAGATCCCGACGTATCCGGCGCACGTCCGCCGCGTGCCACGGTCCCGCGCGTCTCCTCGTGATCGCTCCTGCTCGTCGTCCGCCTGTCCCTCCGTTGGCTGCTGCGTACACGTCTCGGGGGGTTATCCACATGGGGTGGGAGGGGGTGTTGGGAGGGTGGGGGGTGGTCGAGGGTTGGAGGGGAGGTGGTGGTGAGGGCCGCCGCCGTGAGACCGGAGGATCTGTTGTGAACGATGCGCTCATCACCGTGGTCGGCTACGTCGCCGCCGAGCCCCACTACGAGCTGCTCTCCAGCGGCACGTCACTGATGTCACTGCGGATCGGCAGCACTCCTCGCCGCTACGACCGCGACCTGGGGCAGTGGCGCGACGAGGACCCGATGTTCCTGACCGTGAGCTGCTGGCGGTCCCTGGCCGACAACCTGCAGGGCTGCGAGCTCAAGCGCGGCGACCCGATCATCGTCACGGGCAAACTCCGCATCCGGGAGTACATGCGGGACGAGCAGCCCCGCTTCTCCGCCCAGATCGAGGCCACCACGGTCGGCCACGACCTGAGCCGAGGCGTGGCCCGCTTCCAGCGAACCCAGCGCACGGCCGCGATGTCCGAAGACCGCCGCCAGGCCGACGACCTCGCCGACCGCTGGCTCCAATCCGACGACCAGGGAGAAGAGTCCACGGAAACCACGGAGAGCACCACGGAAGACACCGACACCGGCCCCTTCCGCGCCGCCGCCTGACCTCCGGGGCCCGGAGCACCTGCTCCCCTGGGCCGCCGCGAACCGGAAGCCGCTCCAGGCCGGGGACGGAGCCACCAGCCCCGATCTTGGTCTGCCCAGGCTCTGATCAAGACTGGGCCGGCTTCCGGAACGCGGCGAACACCACGGGCGGACGCTCCTCGCCCGACACCAGGTCGGGCCGGGCGGCGTGATCACCGTCGAGGAGTCGCCGGCGTTCGGGCTCCTAGGCGTGGAGCGTGCCTCGTGTTCGGCAAAGCCGGGGCCCGGCTCGCTCCCAGGTCTGACGGGAGGACTGATCTGAACGGGCCCGAGCCGAGGAACGAAGGATGGATGTAATGCGTTCCGAAATTTGGGTACTTGCCCCGGTTTAGGCGGGAGCCGCCCCGTTCTCATCGCCGAATTCAGGAGGGGAACGATGAGCGCGGGGTGGCTCCCGGACACCCTCATCCAGGCTGGTTCTCAGGTGTCTGCTTGCGCGCCTGTGCTCAGCATGTCCGTCCGCATGTCACTTCCCGGCGCCTGCAGTGCCTTGGCACAGGGCTCACCGCGAGTGTCCTCGCGACCCTGGCCAGTGCCACGCCCCGCGCCGTGCCGCTCGGCGATCGGCGGTGGGGCTGGTGCTATGAGCCGATTGCGCGGATCACGCTGGTGGCTTCTTCGCGGAAGTTGGCGTAGACGGCCAGTTCCTTCTCCACCGGTTCGATGACCATGGTGCGGGCGGACTTTGTGATGCCGGCTCGCATCTGTTCTTCGATGCGTTCACCGTGTTTGACAGACGACAGGGCGATGATGTTGCGCGCAGCCGAGGCCGTCAACGCTCCCAGGCCCAGTGTGCACACGAACAGGATTCCGATGTACGCCGCCAGTGACGTGTCGGCCGCGATGGCGAGCGGGGCGTGGCCCAGTTTCAGGACGCCGAAGCCCAAGATCGCGCCTAGCCATACCAAACCCACGAACGCACCGGTCAGCAGGAGGTACTGCCACGCGCGTACGACCCACCACCAGGACGGGACCTGGTTGAAATTCGGTACCACGTCGCGGAGGGAGTCACCCAAGGCCTTCGGGAGGCTTTCGGCGTTCGACCGGCCCGCGTCGCGTACGGAATGTTGCCAGCTCGGCGGCAGGTCGCGGACCACGCCGTCGGTGACCTCCTGCAGCGCGTTGTCGACATGAGCCTGCTGGGCGTTCACCGGGGTCGTGAAGGCCACCCGCAGCTCGTCGCGTAGTTCGACCAGGCGCATTCTCCGCAGCGGGTCGCTGTGGAGGCGGGCGATCAGTCGGCCCACGGGCCAGCCCACGTAGTCGAGGGCGCGTAGTTCGTACGCGCTTTCCATCGCCTCGGCGACGGCCGGGACTCCGGCCGCGTCGGCCAGGGACTCCGCCAAGGCGGCGGTGCGTTTGTCGTCCACCACCGTCGGGGGTTCCAGGTCGCCGAACTGGCCCTGGAAGCGGGCGGCCAGGCGGTCGATGTCGGCGACCAGGCGTTCCAGGCGGGCCTGGCGGGCGAGCACGGTGTCGGTGAGTACGCCGCGGAAGCCGTCGACACCCTCGCCCGACTTGGCGGAGGTGGTGAGGATCAGCGGGTTCGCCAGGCCTTCGGCCTCCAGGAGGCGGCGCAGGTCCTTGACGCACTCGTCGACCTCTTCGGCCTCCAGCCGGTCGATCTGGTTCAGGACGATCAGTGTGACGCCCGTGTGGCCCGACAGGGGTACCAGGTAGCGGCTGTGCACGGCGAAGTCGGCGTACTTCTGCGGGTCGAGGACCCAGATCATCAGGTCCGCCACGCCGATGTACTTCTCGACCTCGGCGAGGTGGGCGGCGCGGATCGAGTCGTGGTCGGGGAGGTCCAGCAGGACCAGGCCCTGGAGGGCGCCCGGGCCGGGCTCGCCCGTACGGTCGAGGGCGCTGGCGCGGGCGTACCGGTGGCGGTCGTCGATGCCGAGCCAGTCGAGCAGCGGGCCGGCGCCGTCGAGGCCCCAGACGCAGGCGTGCGCCAGGCTGGTCATCGGGCGGCGCATGCCGGTGGGTGACAGCTCCAGGCCGCAGACGGCGTTGAACAGCGAGGACTTGCCGCTGCCCGTACCACCGGCGAGCGCGACGACGGTGTGGTCGCCGGACAGCCGCAGGCGCTCGGTGGCGCGGGCGAGCAGGGCGGCGGCGTCGTCCATCAGCTCGGGTTCGACGCGGCCCTCGCCGAGCGCGACGAGCCGGTCGAGAATGTCGATGCGCAGGGCCAGCCCGGAACCGGCCGACGGCGTTTCGCCGCCGGCGGGGGTGTTCTCCTCGGACGAGGCCTCGGAGAGCGAAGGCGTGGTCGTCGTCATCGGTCGCACTCCTCGTCATGTCGGAGCAAGGCCCGGCGGGCACACTGCTCGTTTCCCACGAACGTCCCGGCAGTGTCACACACGACCCGGCCGCGCGTCGCGATCGTCATCGGCCTCACCAGGCGGCCGGCGGCGGTGTCGTGCTCCTTGGTTCGCGTGGGCTCGTCGGTGCGAGGGTGCTCGACTCGCCGGATCGAGGCGTGGTGGAGCAGGGGGGTCGTCATCGGGGCCCGCTCCTCCTTGTCGTATCCGTGTGACACCCGTGCGGACGTCACCGGGCGACCTCAAGGTTGTATGTGGCCTGGTAGAGCTGGACCGGGGTGGTCTCGTCGGGGACACCTGCCCCGTCGAGGGCCTGGCCGAAGCGGATGGCCTCCTCGTCGAAGAGCATGCCGATTCGGCCCCGCAGGTCAGCCCGGGCCTTCGCACTCATGCTACGCAACGACTCGGCCCCGAACAGCGCCTTCAGCAACCGCTGGGGTACGGCGCTGGTGCCTTCCTCCACCGCGATCTCTGACGTGCCGAAACCGAACAATCCCACCATGAGCACCAGCGACAGCGCCTCGTCGTCGTAGGAGACGAACTTGGCGACCGAGCGCTTGGTGACGCCCTCGGTGCGGATGAGTTCGGTGATGTGGTCCTGCCAGGCGCTGACCGCGCGGGTGGCGCGGCGGGAGAGTTCGGCGGAGGCTCGGCCCAGGATCTCGCCTCGGCCGGCCAGGAGGTCGGCGCCGGCGGTGCGGCTCTGCCAGCGGTTCACGACGTCTTCCGCCGCGCGTTCGGCGGCGGCGACGACCAGTGACTCAAGGCCGCCGCGTAGGGCGATCTTGAGGGTGCGCATGCGGGCCGGGGTGCGGCGGCGGCGACCGCCTCGGTGGCCGGACTGGGCGCCTCTCACGTGCAGGGCGCGTACGAGGTCGCCGGTGCCGGCGAAGTCCTGCCACCGGGCGAGGACCTCGCCGCGGAGGAGGGAGCCGTTGCGGGTGGCCTCGTCGAGTTCGGCGAGCCCGGTGGCGTACGCGGCCTCGACCTCCTCGCGGAGCACGGTGCGCAGGGCGACCTGCTCCTCGACCCGCTTGGCCAGCTCCGGCACGCGGGTACGGAAGGTGTCGAGCACGCTACCCAGCGTAGAACGGATGACCGCCGCGCGCTGGTCCTCGTCCTCGGTGATGCCGGTGAGCCAGCCGTGGACCTCGTCGGACATGCGCTTGGGCAGCATGCCGCCGGAGACCTTGGTCTCGCCGATGGTGAACTGGGCGGCCTGTTCGAGGCCGTTGTCCTTCAGCATCTCGGCGAAGTGGGTGACGACCTCCTCGCCGCCCTCGGGTACGCGGGACAGCACGATGCCGAGGGTCGCGCCGTGGTCGCGGGCGCGGTTCAGCAGGCGCCAGACCTGGGCGTCGGCGTAGCGGGCCGCCGTGGTGACGCACATCCAGATGTCGGCGGCGGCCAGGAAGGCGGCGGCGAAGTCGTGGTGCTCCTCGAAGACCGAGTCGACGTCGGGGCTGTCGAGCAGGGCGAGGCCCTTCGGCAGCACGTCGCTCTTCATGATCACGAGTTGGTCGCCGACGACGGCGTCCGGGGCGGGGCCGAGGACGCGGCCGAAGCCGGGCAGGACGTAGCGGGAGTCGAGCCACCAGTCGGCGTCGTCCGGGTGGCAGACCAGGATCGGGCTGCTCGTGGTGGGGCGCAGGACGCCGGTGGCGCTGACGCGCTCGCCGACGATGGTGTTGACGAGGGTGGACTTGCCCGCGCCGGTCGAGCCGCTCAGCACGACGAGCAGCGGTGAGTCGGTGCGGCGGACCCTGGGCATGACGTAGTCGTCCAGCTGGGCCAGGAGGTCCGCCTGGACGACGCGTGCCTCGTCGACGCCGGGGGCGTCGAGGACGAACTTGAAGGAGGCGATCTGGTCGCGCATGTCGACCAGGACCTCGTCGAGTGGGAGGGAAACCGCCGTACGCTTGGCGGCGCCCTGATCAGCCGGGGGTGTCACGGAGTCCGCCCCAAATCCGCTCTCAGCATGTCGATCTCTCGTGCCACCTGGACCACCTCGCCGGCGACGATGATCGCCGGTGGGCGGACCGCGCTGGCCGTCATCTCATCCGCCACCGTCGCGAGCGTGGCCGTGAGGGCCCGCTGGCTTTGCAGCGTACCGTCCTCGATCACCGCGACAGGAGTGTCTGGCGACCGACCATAGCGCATGAGGGTGTCGGCGATCACACGCATCCGCTCGACGGCCATGAGCAGGATGAGGGTGCCGCGCGTGCGCCCGAGTGCCTCCCAGTCGACGGTCGAGGAAGGGTGACCCGGCGGGACGTGCGCCGACACGACGTGGAAGTCCTGGGCGACCGATCGGTGGGTCACGGGGACCCCGATTCCGGAGGGGACCGCGATGGCGGAAGTGATGCCCGGAACCACTGTGACGGGAATCCCCTCACGTGCGCAGTGGAGCACCTCTTCGGCGCCGCGGCCGAAGACGAAGGGGTCGCCGCCCTTGAGGCGTACGACGAAGCGGCCCGCCTTGGCGTGGTCGACGAGCGCGGCGTTGATGTGCTCCTGCGTGACCGAGCGGCCGTACGGGATCTTCGCGGCGTCGATGATCTCGACGTCGGAGGGCAGCTCGTCGAGCAGCTCGCGCGGCGCGAGCCGGTCGGTGATCACGACGTCGGCCTGGGCGAGGAGCTGGCGGCCGCGCACGGTGATCAGGCCGGGGTCGCCGGGGCCGCCGCCGACGAGTGCGACGCCCACGGGCTTGTGACGTGAGTGACGTGCGTTGAGGGTGCCGTCGCGCAGGCCGTCGACGACGGCGTCGCGGATGCCCGCGGCGCGCCGTGGGTCACCGCCGGCGAGCACGCCGACGGCCGTCTCGCCGACCCGGCCGCTCGCCGGGGTCCAGGCGGCCGACTCGTGCGCGTCGTCGGCGCGTACGCACCAGACCCGCAGGCTCTCGGCCTCCGCGGCGACGGCGGCGTTGACCCCGCCGTCGTCGGTGCAGGCCTGGACGAGCCAGGAGCCCTCGCAGTCGCCCGTACGGTAGGCGCGGCGCTCCCAGGTCAGCTCTCCGCGCGTCGCCAGGTCCTCCAGGACGGGCGTCACCTCGGGCGCGACGAGCAGCACGTCGGCGCCCGCCGCGAGCAGGGCCGGGACGCGCCGCTGGGCGACGCGCCCGCCGCCGATCACGGCGGCTCGGCGGCCGTCGAGCCGCAGGCCGAGAAGGTACGGGGGCACCTGGGCCCTCTCCTGGTCAGGGGTGGACATCATGTTCGGACCCCAAGGTACTCGGCGCCTGTCAAGCCTTGTCCGCGACACCGGCGGAGTCGAACGTCGCGACGTCGTGCAGGACGCGTACGGCGCTGCGTACGAGAGGAAGGGCGAGCACGGCGCCGGTGCCCTCCCCGAGCCGCAGGTCGAGATCGACGAGCGGCCGCAGGTCGAGGTGGCGGAGCGCGGCGGCGTGGCCGGGCTCGGCGGATCGGTGCCCGGCGACGCAGAAGTCGCGTACGGCGGGTGCCAGCGCGGCGGCGGCGAGCGCGGCGGAGCCCGCGATCACCCCGTCCAGGACGACGGGGACCCGCGCGGCGGCTCCGCCGAGGATGAACCCGGCGATCGCGGCGTGCTCGAAGCCGCCGACCTGGGCCAGGGTCGCGAGCGGGTCCGAGGCGCGTTCGCGGGCGAGCGCGGTGCGCACGACCTCGATCTTTCGGGCGTGGGTGGCGTCGTCGATGCCGGTGCCGTGGCCGGTGACCTCCTCGGGCGTACGGCCCGTGAAGGCGGCGACGAGGGCGGCGGAGGCGGTCGTGTTGGCGATGCCCATGTCGCCGGTGACGAGGCAGCGGTTGCCGGCGGCGACCAGGTCGCGTGCGATCCGGATGCCGGTCTCGACGGCCTGCCGTGCCTGCGGGACGGTCATCGCCGGGCCCTGGGTCATGTCGGCGGTGCCGGCCGCGACCTTGCTCTGGATCAGGCCGGGCGCCGCCGGGAGGTCCGTTTTGACGCCGACGTCGACGACGGTGACGTCCGCGCCGCACTCGCGGGCGAAGGCGTTCACGACGGCGCCGCCCGCCAGGAAGTTCAGCACCATCTGGGCGGTCACCTCCTGCGGCCAGGGCGTGACGCCCTGGGCGTGCACGCCGTGGTCGGCGGCGAAGACCGCGACGGCGGCCGGCTCGGGCATGGGCGGCGGGCAGGCTCCCGCGATCCCGGCGAGGCGGACGGAGAGGTCCTCCAGCACGCCCAGCGAGCCGCGCGGCTTGGTCAGGCGGTCGTGGAGCTCGCGCGCGGCGGTCATGGCCGCCTCGTCCAGCGGTCCGATCGCGGCGATGGTCTCGGTGATCGTGTTCATGGGACTCCCTGTCGAGGGCCGGAGGATCGAGCGGAGCTCTTCGGTGAAGGCGCGGTCGGTCGCCTCGTCGCGTACGGCCACGCGCAGCCAGTCGGGGCCGAGCCCGGGGAAGGTGTCGCCGCGGCGTACGGCATAGCCGCGCTCGCGCAGCGTCTCGCGTACGCGCGCGGCGCCCGGCAGGTTCAGGCACAGGAACGACGCCTTCGCCCCGGGCACCACGCGTACGCCCAGATCGGTCAGGGCACGGGAGAGCCGCTCGCGTTCGCCGGTGAGGCTCCGTGCCCAGGCGTCGGCCTCGGCGAGCGCGGCGGGGCTCACGCACGCCTCGGTGGCGGCGAGCGCGGGCGCCGACACCGACCAGAGCGGCTGTGCCTCGGCGAGCCTCGCGACCATCTCCGGCGCGGCGAGGACGTATCCGGCGCGCAGCCCGGCCAGGCCCCACATCTTGGTGAGGCTGCGGATCACGATCAGCCCGTCGACGTGGCCTGATCCGGCCAGGCTCTCGTGCTCGCCGGGCACGCAGTCCATGAACGCCTCGTCGACCACGATCACGCGGCCGGGCCTGGCGAGGCGTGTGATCGCCTCCGCGGGGTGCAGCACGGAGGTCGGGTTGGTCGGGTTCCCGATCATCACCAGGTCGGCGTCGTCCGGGACGTCGCCGAGGCGGAACCCGCCGTCGAGGATCAGGCGGCTCACGTGGTGCCCGGCGGCGGTCAGGGCCGCCTCGGGCTCGGTGAACTGGGGGTGCACGACGAGGGCGCGCTCCGGCGCGAGCGCACGCGCGAGCAGGACGAACGCCTCGGCCGCGCCGGCCGTGAGGAGGACCTCCGCGGGCGTACGGCCGTGCCGCCGCGCCACCGCGGCACGCGCGCGGTCCGCCCTGGGGTACGCGGCGAGGTCCGCGACGCTGTCGCGGAGGACGCGGGCCAGCCAGGCGGGCGGCGTCCCGGGCCGTACGTTGACGGCGAGGTCGACGAGCCCCGGCCCCACCTCGGCGTCACCGTGGTGGCGCAGGTCAATGCGCGTGGACATGGGAGGGGTCGTCCGGGTGGTGGTGCGGTCGCTGGGGGGCGCCGACGCGGCTCTCGAAGCCGGGCATCGCGGCGCGGTAGACGCAGGTGTCGCAGTTCATCCGGAGGTCGCCTCTCAGGGCCTCCTCGTAGCGTTCGGCGACCAGGGCGGCCAGGCCGTCGCAGTCGCCGATCACGCCGGCGCAGCGGACCTCGGCGCCGTCGTAGGCCGACGCCTCCTCCACCACCCGGTCCGGCAGGACGCCGGCGAACAGGAAGTACGGGAGGACGACGATCCTCTTCGCCCCGAGCCGCCGGCAGCGTTCCAGGCCCTCGGGGACGCCGGGGCGCGCGAGGGAGACGAAGGCGGGTTCGACCATGGCCAGGCCGCGGCCCTCCCAGAGCAGGCGGGCGACCTTGTGGATCTCGGCGTTGGCGTCCGGGTCGGTGGAGCCGCGGCCGACGAGGAGGACGGCGGTGTCCGCGCGTTCGGCGGGGGAAAGGACCTCGCCGAGGCGTTCGTCGAGCAGCCGCAGCAGGGCCGGGTGGGGGCCGAGCGGGCGGCCGTACGCGTAGGAGAAGCCCGGGTGGCGTTCGCGTTCGCGGGCGAGGGCGGCGGGGATGTCGCCCTTGGCGTGCCCGGCGGCGACCAGCACCAGCGGGACCGCGGCGACGCGGCGGTGGCCGGCGCCGTACAGGCCGGCGACGGCGTCCGTGAGGGGCGGTGGCGACAGCTCGATGAAGCCGCCGGCGACGTCGGCGGGCACGCGGGCGCGCATCCGCTCCACGAACCGGCCGAACTCCGCGGCTCCGGTCTCGTCGCGGGTTCCGTGCCCGACCAGCAGCAGGGCGGTCATCGATCCTCCTGGTAGAGCAGGGCGTTCAGGGCGGCCGAGGCGACGGCGGAGCCGCCCTTCTCGGAGATGTTGCTGACGGCGGGGAGGCCGCTCTCGCGCAGGGCGGCCTTGGACTCCACGGCGCCGACGAAGCCGACCGGCAGGCCGACGACGAGGGCCGGATCGGTGCCCAGGGCGATGATCTCTTCCAGTGCCGTCGGGGCGCAGCCGACGACCCACACCGCGCCGGGGCCCGCCTCGGCGTACGACACGCGTACGGCCGCGGCGGAGCGGGTGAGGCCGTTCTCCCGGGCCACGCGGGCGCTCTCGGGGCTGGAGATCGAGCAGACGGTGTCCCTCGTCGTGATCCCGGCGGCGACCATCGCCACGTCCGTGACGATCGGGGCGCCCGCCCGCAGCGCCGCCAGGCCGCGTTCGAGGCTCGCCTCGTCGGTGACCAGGTCGGTGGCGTACTCCAGGTCGGCGCTGGCGTGGATGACGCGTTCGGTCACCGCGCGCGCCAGGGGGCTCAGCGGCGACAGGTCGACTCTTCCGCGCAAGATCGCGAAGGAGCGTTCCTCGATGGGATGGACGACGCGATTCAGGCCCACTGATACCCCCTGGGGGTGACAAATCGCCCCGCCAGCGTACGGCTGCGGCTGGAACCCACGACGACCACGGTGAACATGTCGACCTCGGCCGGGTCGAACGCGGCCAGCGTCGTCAGCGTCACGGTCTCGTCGGGGCGGGTGGCGTTTCGGACGTACCCGACCGGAGTGTCCGGCGGGCGGTGTTCGGCGAGGAGGCCCATGGCCTTGGGGAGCTGCCAGCCGCGCGCGCGGCTGCGCGGGTTGTAGAAGCAGACGGTGAAGTCGCCGGAGGCCGCCGCCTCCACGCGGCGTTCGATGACCTCCCAGGGCGTGTGCAGGTCCGACAGGGAGATGTACGCGTGGTCGTGGCCGAGCGGCGCGCCCAGGAGGTTCGAGGCGGCGACGGCGGCCGTGATCCCGGGGACACCGTCGACGTCGACGTCGCGGCCCGCGAACTCCAGCGCCGGGCTCGCCATGGCGTACACGCCCGCGTCTCCGGAGCCGATCAGCGCGACGGCGTTCCCGCGCGTGGCCTCCTCGACGGCGGTGCGGGCGCGTTCCTCCTCCTGGCCCAGACCGGACTCGATCACGCGCGTGCCGGGGCGGATCAGGTCGCGTACCTGGTCGACGTACTGGTCCAGGCCGACGACGACCGACGCGCGGCGCAGGGACTCGACGGCACGGCCGGTCATCAGGTCGCGCGCGCCCGGCCCCAAGCCGATGATCGACAGCCGGCCGCGCGGGGTGAGCCGCGCCACGGCGGCGGTGGCGTTCGCCGACTTGATCTTCTCGACGACGAGCTCGGCGCGGCGGCCGTGCTCGCCGGCCGACCGCAGGGCGGCGGCCTCGGCGACGCTCGGCGTGCCGACCTCGGCGCGTACGACCTCCGAGGGGTTCGGGACGTCGATCGCGGCGAGCGCCTCGGCGGAGTAGGTCACGAGGTCCCAGCCGCGCGCGGCGGCGAGCCGCAGGATGCCGGGCTCCCCCGCCTTGAGGTCGGCGGTCGCGAGGCAGCGTACCGACGCGGCGGCCAGCCCGGCCGACGCGAGCGCCTCGTCCACGAGCGCGCCGACCTCCTCGGCCGCGACGCCACGCGCCGAGCCGACACCGACGACGAGCGATCGCGGCCGGTAGACGAGCGCCTCCGGGTCCGGCTCGGCGCGGTCCGTGACGAGGATCCGGTGCGCGCCCGCGCCCGCCGAGACGTTCGGCGGCAGGGGCGGCAGCGGCCAGCCGTCGGCGCCTTCGAGGCTCACCGCCTCGCCGGACAGCATCGCGGCGCCGACGCGGGCGAGCAGCTCCGGGTTGTGCACGCTGAAGCCCAGGTCGGCACCGTAGGAGTCGAGCGGTGTGACGTCGCCGCCGTCGCTGGCGGTCGTGACCACCGGCGCGCAGCCGAGGACGCCCGCGAGCCGCTGCGCGAGGTCGTTCGCGCCGTGGTGGCCGCCGAGCACGGCGACCGCGAACGCCAGCGACTCGTCCACGCACACGACGGCCGGGTCGGTGGTCTTGTCGCCGAGCAACGGCGCGAGGACGCGCACGGTCGCGCCGACCGCCAGGAAGGCGACCACGGCGTCGCAGGTACGCCACGCCTCGCGCAGCGCGCCGGCCACGGGGGCCTCGAAGAGCCGCACGTCGCCGGGCCACGCGGCCTTCAGCGACGCCGCGGCGGTACGCCCGCTCGCGGTGGCCGCCACCACACCGATGTTCATCGCTGCCTCCGGTCCGTGCGGCCGGTCAGGACGAAGACCGGGTTCTGTGCGACGAGGCGGAAGGAGCCGCCCGGCAGGTCGCCGAAGCGTGACGCGGCGACCTGCACGCCCTCGACGTCGTATCCGGCGCCGGCGAGCAGGCGGCGGGCCTCCGTGACGCGGTCGACCGCCGCGTAGGTCGCCACGACCGTCTCCGGGCGCCGGGCGATCACGCCGGTCAGCGCGCGCAGGCCGCCGCCGCCGACGAACACGGCGTCCGGGTCGGGCAGGTCCGCGTACGCCTCCGGCGCGCTCGCCTCGACCACGCGCACGCCGGCGGCCGGGCCGGCGTTCCGGCGGATGAGGTCGCAGGCCTCCGGGTCGCGTTCGACGGCGATGACGGCGGCGTGCTGGGCCGCGCACTCGATGCCGACCGAGCCGCTGCCCGCGCCGACGTCCCAGATCAGGGTGCCCAGCGTGGGCCGCAGCCGCGACAGGACGACGGCGCGCACCTCCCACTTGGTGATCATTCCGTCGCGGTGCCGGTACTCGGCGTCCTCGCGGGCCCACGGGCCCGGCGCGGCGGGCTGGTTGTGCAGGCGCGCCGACGGGGCCGAGGCCGAGCCGTCGAGCGACAGGACGATGTTCGGCTGTACCCACTCGCGGCCCGACGCCTCGGCGGGCGTGCAGCGCGTCACGCGCTCGTCGGGCCCTCCGAGCCGCTCGGCGACGTGCAGGACGCGGTTCCAGCCGGTCAGCGCGGCGCCGAGCGACGCCGGGCCGAACGACGGTGACGTCAGCACGGCGACCTTGGGCATCGCCCGGCAGGCGTTGACCGCCGTACGCGGGTCGCGGCCGTGCGCGCTCACCACGACCGCGTCGTCCCACGGCAGCCCGGCGCCGGCGAACGCGCGTGCCACCGAGGACACCGCGGGCAGCACGTCGGGGGTGTGGCCGCGCTCGCGCAGCGCCCGCAGGATGCCGAAGAAGGCCGGGTCGCCGCTCGCCAGCACGACGACGTCTCCATCGGCGGCGTCCATACGGTCGAGGGCCGCGCTGACGTCGCCCATGACGACGCGCTCGGCGTGCTCGGGGGGATCGGCGGCGTCCAGGTGCCGGCGTCCGCCCGCCACGAGGACGGCGGTCCGCAGGCGCTCCCGCGCCTCACGCGGCAGCGAGGTGCCGTCGCAGCCCACGACCGTGATCATCTGGCCAGCCGCCCGTACATCGCGATCATGCGCTGCCCGGCCTGGTCGAGCAGCACGACCTGGGCGGCCACGCCGGACCCGGCGAACTGCTCCATGGCCCCCGCGACCTGGCGGCACAGCTCGCGCCCCGCACGGCCCAGCAGGCCGTCGGCCTCCCACAGCTCGTACACGCGGCGCACCGTGCCGGCGGCGGCGACGGAGGCCGCGAGCTCGTCCGTGCCGCCCACCGCGCCCGTCAGCGTGGCGAGCAGGCCGAGGTCGGGGCGCGAGCCCAGGACACCCGAGGCGAGCCGGGCGAGCTTGTCGGTCATGCCCACGAACACGACCTGCGTGAGGCCGTGCTCGACGGCGCGGCGCAGGGCGGCGCCGGTGAAGTCGCCGACCTCCACGAAGCACGCCTCGGGGAGCTTGGGCATCATCGCCCGCGCGCCCTGGCGTGTGCCGCCGCACAGCACGAGCGTGGTCTCACCGAGGGCGGCCACGGCCGACACCGAGCGTTCGACGTCCGCCAGCCACGCCGCCGACGAGGCCGGAGGCACGACGCCGAGGATCGCGATACCGCCCCGCGAGCCGAGACGCCTGCCCTCCGCCGGGCCGGGCACATCGCCGGAGACCGAGACGACGACTCGTACTCCACGTGCTTTCAGGTCCACCGAATCCCCCACCGTGCTTCGCGGCACCGGGAGGATCCCCGGCGGTCGCCAATCATGCAGAACCGAACGCCGGACGTCATCGCGCCGTACCGGCGGAGCCGCCTTTGAGCGCCTTCCGCGCCTCGCGGTCCGCACGGCGATGCTCGTGGAAGTGGCCAGGATGGTAGAGGTGCGAGCGGGTGCCGCCGGCCGCGAGGGCCGGGCCGACCAGCACCAGCGTGTGCTTCCACAGCTTGTGCGCCTTCACCGTCTCGGCCAGTTCGTCCAGGCGGCAGCGCACGACCAGTTCGTCCGGCCACGTGCACTGGTAGGCGACGACGCAGGGCGTCGACGGCGGGTAGCCGCCCTCGGTCAGCTCGTCCTGGAGCTGCCGCGACCGCGCCGCGGACAGGAACAGCGCCATCGTCGTGCCGTGCCGGGCGAACGCGCGGACGTCCTCCCCCGGCGGCATCGGGGTCTTGCCGCCGCCCAGCCGCGTGAGGATGACGGACTGGGCGACCTCCGGGATGGTCAGCTCGCGGCCGACGGACGCCGCGACCGCCGAGAAGCTCGACACGCCGGGGACGATCTCGGTGTCGAGGCCGAGCTCGCGGCACCGGTCGAGCTGCTCCTGCACCGCGCCCCACAGCGCGGGGTCGCCGGAGTGGATCCGCGCGACCGTCAGGCCCTCGGCGGCGGCGCGCTCGTAGTAGGGCAGCACGCCCTCCATGGGCAGCAGCGCCGAGTCGACGATCTCCGCGCCGGAGCGCGCGTGCTGGAGGACGTCCTCGTGCACGAGGCTGGCCGCCCAGATCACGATGTCCGCGCCGGCGATCTCGCGCGCGGCGCGGAACGTCAGCAGGTCCGGCGCGCCCGGCCCGGCTCCGACGAAAACGACCCGGCCCGTCATGGGCTCTCCTTCAGCAGTTTTCCACCCCGGGTCGTGCGGCGCCCGGGGACGATCAGGGTCGACAGGTACGGCACGGGTCCCTCGATCTCCCCGGCGGGCCGGATGTCCTCGCCGGGCAGGCCGAGCCGCGCGCCGTACACCGCGTCGCCGAGCCGGCCGGCGTCCTCGACGGCGCCGAGCACCTCGGCCGCCACCCGGCCGAACTTGTAGGCGACCACGGTGTCGCCCGTCTCCAGCGCCGCGCGCAGATCGGCGGTGCCGCCGACGAGGGGAAGCAGCCGCAGCGCCTCGGAGCCCTCGGTGAGCACGGTGCCCGAGCGCGCCGCGAGGTCCTGCATGGCGGTGATCCCCGGCACGGTCTCGACGAGGACGCCCGGCTCGCGCGCGCGGACCGTCTGCGCCAGGTAGGTGAAGGTGGAGTAGAGGTTCGGGTCGCCGATGGTGGCGAAGGCGACCGTGCCGGCGCCGGCGCGGAACGCCTCGGTCACGCGGTCGGCCGCGGCGTCCCACGCGGACGCGCGGCGCTCCGTCACGCCGCCGCGGTCGTCGAGCGCGAACACGACGCGCTCGGCCTCGGCGAGGTGCGCGCGTACGACCGACTCGGCGCGGCCCTCCTCGCCGGCGGCCATCACGGGCACGAGCACGAGGTCGGCCTCGCGCAGGACCCGCACCGCCTTGACGGTGACGAGCTCGGGGTCTCCGGGGCCGACCCCCACGCCGACGAGCCTCACAGTTCACCGCGCAGCAGGCTGAGCAGCACCATGTCGGACCGGCCACCGCCCGGGGCGGGGCGCGCCTGGCGGAGCACGGCCTCACGTACGAAGCCGGTCTTCTCCGCGACGCGCTGCGAGCCCGTGTTGGCGGGCGCGGCGAGGATCTCCAGGCGGTGCAGGCCGGTGCCGAAGGCGTGGGCGGCGAGCGTGCGCAGGGCCTCCGCGACGTAGCCGCGGCCACGGGCGGCCGGGCCGATCCAGTAGCCGGCCTCGGCGACGCCGACGCCCCAGTCGGCGCGGCTCAGCCCGATCACGCCGGCGAACCGGCCGGTGTCGTCCGGCTCGATCACGAGGTTGACCTCGTGTGCCGGGTCGCGGAACGCCTCACGTGTGCACCACTCGACCGCCTTCTCCTCGGTGTAGCCGACGGACCAGGGCATCCAGCGCCGCACCTCGTCGTCGACGGCCGCGAACTGCGCCTTCGCGTCTTCGGGCGTGGGCGGGCGCAGGGTCAGGCGGGCGGCCCGCAGCGTCATGGTCTCGAAGCCGGCCATCACAGCTCGCTCGCCAGGAGGCTGAACATGACCGCGTCGACGCGGCCGGCCGCGATCATCATCGCCTCGCGGACGACGCTCTCGCGTGTGAAGCCGGCCTTCTCCGCGACGCCCTGGGAGGCGAGGTTGTCCACGGCGGCGAGCAGCTCGATCCGGTGCATGCCCCGCTCGAAGGCGTACGCCGCGACGCCGCGCGTGGCCTCCACGGCGTACCCCTTGCGGCGCGCCCACGGCGCGATCCAGTAGCCGACCTCGACGCGCCCGTCGGTCCAGTCCGTACGGGCGAGGCCGATCGAGCCGACGAACCGGTCACCGCCGACGACGGCGAAGTTGATCGCACGGCCCGGGTCGGGGTGCGCGTGCGTCGTGCACCAGTCGAGCGCGGTCGTCTTCGTCTGCGCCGCCGCCCACGGCATCCAGCGCAGGATCTCCGGGTCTCCGCTCGCCGCGAGGACGTCCTCGGCGTCGTCCTCTTCGAACGGTCGCATCAGCAGTCGTTCCGTCTCCAGCAGAACGCCTTCATCGAATGTCATCTACACGCCCCCACGAAACGCGTTGCCATCGCCGGCTTCCCAGCCCAGTGGAGATGAAGATAGGACGCGACGTGATTTCGCGTCGTGAACCCGTCCGGGGCGCCGGCCGACCACTGCCACGCGGGTTCGGTGTCCTGGCCCCGGCGGACGGTGGTCCGGTGGAACTCGTGCCCGCGTACGCGCTCGCCCACCCTCGCCACCGGCGAATCGCGTACGGCGACGGCCTCCCGGTAGCCGAGCGTGAGGGTGCCGGTCATCGCGCCGACGGCGTCGACCAGCCCGCACATCGGCGCGCCGTCGAGCTCGCGGGCGAGGTAGAGCAGCCCGGCGCACTCGGCGTAGACGGGGCCGCCGAAGCCGGCGACCTCCTTGCGCAGCGGTTCGTTCGCGGACAGCTCCGAGGCGTACGCCTCGGGGAAGCCGCCGCCGATGACGATGCCGCGCGTTCCGGCGGGCAGGGCGGTGTCGCGAAGCGGGTCGAACCGTACGACGTCGGCGCCCGCCGCGGCGAGCAGCTCCTCGTTCTCGGCGTACCCGAAGGTGAACGCCGGGCCGCCCGCGACGGCGACCCGGACCCTCTCCCCCGTCGCGGTGTGCGGCGGCTCCCAGGGGTCGGCGGCGATCGGCGCGGCGGTGTTGGCCAGGGCGACGAGCCCGTGCAGGTCGCACGAGGCGGTGATCAGGGCGCCGAGGCGGTCGACGGTCTCCAGGGCCTCCGGGCGGCGTTCGGCGGCCGGGATCAGGCCGAGGTGGCGCGACGGCGTCTCCGCGCCCGCGTGGCGGCGCAGGACGCCGAGCACGGGCAGGCCCGTCTCCTCGATCGCGGCGCGGCAGATCGCCTCGTGCCGGTCGGAACCGACCTGGTTGAGGATCACCCCGCCGATCCGCACCGACGGGTCGTACGTGACGAATCCGTGCACGAGCGCGGCCACCGACCGCCCGGCCGACGAGGCGTCCACGACCAGCACGACGGGCGCGCCCAGCAGCGCCGCCACGTGCGCCGTCGAGGCGAACCCGGCCTGGTCCGCGACCCCGTCGAAAAGGCCCATGACCCCTTCGATGACCGCGATGTCCGCGCCGCGCGCGCCGTGCAGGAACAGGGGCGCGACCAGGTCCTCGGAGGTCAGCCACGGGTCGAGGTTGCGGCCCGTACGTCCGGCGGCGAGGGCGTGGTACCCGGGGTCGATGTAGTCCGGGCCGACCTTGTGCGGTGAGACGTCGAGGCCCTGTGCGGTCAGCGCCGCCATCAGGCCCGTGGCCACGGTCGTCTTACCGCTCCGCGAGGCGGGAGCCGCGATGACGAGGCGCGGGCAGGTCACCACTCGATGCCCTTCTGGCCCTTCTGGCCGGCGTCCATCGGGTGCTTGACCTTGCCCATCTCCGTGACGAGGTCGGCGACGGCGATGAGGCGCGGATCGGCGTCGCGGCCGGTGACGATCACGTGCTGGTGCCCGGGCCGGTCGCGCAGCGTCTCGACGACGTCGTCGACGTCCACCCAGCCCCATTTCATCGGGTAGGTGAACTCGTCCAGGACGTACAGCGTGTACGTCTCGGCGGCGAGGTCACGCTTGATCTGCTCCCAGCCCTCGCGGGCGTCGGCGGCGTGGTCCTCCTCGCTGCCGGGGCGCTGGATCCACGACCAGCCCTCGCCCATCTTGTGCCAGTCGACAGGGCCGCCCTCGCCGGAGTCGCCGAGGACGCGCAGCGCGCGCTCCTCGCCGATGCGCCACTTGGCCGACTTGACGAACTGGAACACCCCGATCGGCCAGCCCTGGTTCCAGCCGCGCAGGGCCAGCCCGAACGCGGCGGTCGACTTGCCCTTGCCCGCGCCCGTGTGGACGATCACCAGCGGGCGGTTGCGGCGCTGGCGGGTCGTGAGGCCGTCCTCGGGGACGCGTTCCGGTTTTCCCTGTGGCATGTCAGGCCGCCCTCGTGTCGCGTACGACCCCGGCGAGACCGTCGGCGGCCAGTTCGTCCAGGCGTACGGACTCGGCGCCGAGGCGTACGGCGAGCCGCACCGCCAGGCCGAGGCGTACGGGCCCGCTCTCGCAGTCGACGACCACGCGAGGTGACCTTCCGCAGCAGGTCGGAGGCGCGCAGTGCGTCGTCGACCGAGCCGTGGGTGGCGCGGCCGTCGGTGACGACGACGAGCAGCGGGCGCCGGTCGGGGTCGCGGAGCCGCTCGGCGCGCAGGACGCCGTCGGCCCGCAGCAGCCCGGCGGCGAGCGGGGTACGGCCGCCCGTGGGCAGCTCCTCCAGGCGGCGCGCGCCGGCCTCGACGGAGGAGGTCGGCGGGAGCGCGAGCTCGGCCGACGTGCCACGGAAGGTGATCAGGCCGACCTTGTCGCGGCGCTGGTAGGCGTCCAGGAGCAGGCTCAGGACCGCGCCCTTGACCGCGCGCATCCGCTGCCGCGCGGCCATCGAGCCGCTGGCGTCGACGACGAACAGGACGAGGTTGCCCTCGCGGCCCTCGCGCACCGGCTCGCGGATGTCGCCGCGCCGGATGACGAGGCCACGCCCCGTACGCCCGCGTGCGCGCTGGTGCGGCGCGGCGGCGAACAGGGTGCCGGTCAGGTGCACCGAGCGGCTGCCCGGCGCCGAGCCGGAGGTGCGGCCGTACGGGGTGCGGGCCTTCGACCGGCGGCCCGGCGCGCCCGCGCCGAGACCGGGGATGGTGAAGAGCCTCGGCCGGTACGCGGCGTCGGCCGGAGACGGGCGCGGCGGGTCGACGCGGGTCGTCTCGCCCCAGTCGCCGCCGGACAGCGCCTGCTCGATGTCGACCAGCGCGCCCTCATCGGGTTCGGGCCGCGCGTCGTCGCGGGCGCCCGAGCCTGGGCCGTCGGGGCCCGGGTCGTCGCCGTCGCCGTCCGGGTCGTCGCCGCCCGGATCGTCGCCGTCCGTGCCGGAACCGGGCGGAGGCGAGGCGGGGCCGTCGCCGGGAGGCGGCGGCGGCGGTTCGGGGCCTTCGTTCGGGTCGTAGCCGTCCGTGTCGTTCAGGACCTCGTCGAGCTTGTCCTCGTCGAGGCCGGGCGCGTCGAACGGGTCGCGGCGGCGACGGTGCGGCAGCGCGAGGCGCGCGGCGACGCGTACGTCGGCGGTCGTGACGGCGGGCCGGTCGTGCCAGGCGGCCAGCGCGATGGCGGCTCGCGCCATCACCAGGTCGGCTCGCAGGCCGTCGACCTCGAACTCCGCGCAGACCGCCGTGATCTGCCGCAGGGCGCCGTCGGACAGGATGACGCCGGGCAGCCGCTCCTGCGCCTGGCTGATGCGCCACGCCAGCTCCGCGTCGGCGCGCGACCAGTCGGCGGCGAAGCCGTCCGGGTCGGCCTCGTAGGCGAGCCGGCGGCGTACGACCTCGGCGCGCTCCTCGGGATCGCGGGTCGCGGCGACGCCGACGGTCAGCCCGAACCGGTCGAGGAGCTGCGGGCGTAGCTCGCCCTCCTCGGGGTTCATGGTGCCGACCAGCAGGAACCGCGACGCGTGGCGTACGGAGACGCCCTCGCGCTCGACGTAGGACTGCCCCATCGCGGCGGCGTCCAGCAGGAGGTCGACCAGGTGGTCGTGGAGGAGGTTGACCTCGTCGACGTAGAGCACGCCCCGGTGCGCGGCGGCGAGCAGGCCCGGCTGGTACGCGCTGACGCCCTCGGTGAGCGCGCGCTCGATGTCGAGCGAGCCGACGAGGCGGTCCTCGGAGGCGCCGACCGGCAGCTCGACGAGGCGCGCCGGGCGCACGGCCTTCTCGCCCTCGTGCGGCCCGTCGGGGCACCCGGGGTCGGGCGAGCGCGGGTCGCAGGAGAAGCGGCAGTCCTCGACGACGGCGACGGCGGGGAGCAGGCCGGACAGCGCCCGGACGATCGTCGACTTCGCCGTGCCCTTCTCACCTCGTACGAGGACTCCGCCGACCGACGGTGAGACGGCGTTGATCAGGAGTGCGAGTTTGAGGTCATCGAGTCCTGCAACGGCTGAGAACGGGTAGGTGATCACCCGGCGGTCGTCCTTTCCTCGGGTTTCCGCGCCCGTAGGTGGCCTGACGTCGGCGGCCGGAGTCTCCTGGCTTCCGGATCGGCGCCCACCCCGGCCTTCCGGCTTTCGCCGTGGCCTTGATCGAGACGAACTCCCCGGTCACAGTTGCGCGACAGCCCCGGTTTCGCACCGGGTTCCTCCGCGTACCGCCGAGCACAGCATGACATACGACCACCGGCCACCCCGAGGCAGACGCGGCGATCAACGCTTACCACGCATGCGACCCTCATCGTCGGGAACCACGAACACCAGGAGGAACCACGTGAGACTGGGCATCAACGTCGGCTACTGGCAGCGCGATCCCGAGGACGCCACCCAGACGGTGCTCGCGGCCGAGCGGCTGGGTTATGAGTACGTCTACACGGCGGAGGCGTACGGCTCGGACGCCTTCACGACACTGACCTGGTACGGCGCGCGCACCTCCCGGATCAAGCTGGGCACGGCCGTGGCGCAGATGTCCGCGCGCACACCGGCGGCCACCGCGATGCACGCGCTGACCCTCGACGCCCTGTCCGGAGGGCGGATGGTCCTCGGGATCGGCGCGTCCGGCCCGCAGGTCGTGGAGGGCTGGTACGGCGTGCCGTTCGCCAGGCCGCTGGCCCGCACCCGCGAGTACGTCCAGATCATGCGCGACGTGTGGCGGCGCGAGACGCCGGTGACGGCGGACGGCCCGCACCACCCGCTGCCGCTGCCCGCGGACCGGCCGGGCGCCACCGGCCTCGGCAAGCCGCTGAAGTCGATCGCCCACCCGGTACGCCCCGCCATCCCGGTCTACCTCGGCGCCGAGGGCCCGAAGAACGTCGCGCTGTCGGCGGAGAGCTTCCAGGGCTGGCTGCCGCTCTTCGTGGACCCGCAGCGGATCGAGCCGGTCTTCGGCGAGTCACTGAAGGGACGGCCGGACGACTTCGACATCGCCGCGACGGTCACCACGATCGTGACCGACGACCTGCGCGCCGCCCTGGAGTTCGCCAAGATCCCGCTGGCGTTCTACATGGGCGGAATGGGCGCCAAGGGGCGCAACTTCCACCTCGACCTGATCGGGCGGCTCGGGTACGCCGAGGAGGCGGCGCGGGTGCAGGAGCTGTTCATGGCGGGCCGCCGCGACGAGGCGATCAAGGCGGTGCCGGACGAGCTGGCCGACTCGATCTCGCTGCTCGGACCGATCAGCCGGATCAGCGAACGCCTCCAGCTATGGCGCGACTCCCCGGTCACCACCCTGCTCATCGCCGGTGTCAAGGACGAACCCACACTGCGAGCCATCCGCGACCTCGTGCAGCCCTAGGCGTGTCCTAGGCAAGGGAGCCGGCGATCAGTTCGGCGGCGGCGGACGGGTCGGAGGTGTCGGCGACGCCGCCGTCGCTCCACAGGTAGGACCAGGCGCTCTGGGACGACGGGATGACGACGACCATGGTCGCCCGGCCGTGCGGGTTCACGACGCGGAGGATGCCCTCACCGGGTCCGACCAGGCGGCACGCCAAACCGCGCGCTCCCGCCTCGTAGGCGAGTGCTGCGAGGAAGTGCCGGCGTGCCCCTTCGATCTGATCGGCGGGACCTGCCATCGGCGCCACCCCTTTCGGGGTCGACCTAACGGGGCAAAAGGGTAGGCCGCATAGCATTCAGTCGATAGGGTGCCATGTCGTGGCAACGGGCGCTCGACTGACGACAGTGAGTGACCTCGATTGTCAGGATGACCGCTACAAATGATGTGCGCAAGTTATTTCGGACAAAAAGTTCAAACATTACGACCTGCTCCGATATACACTTCAACGGCGAACAGGGCACCCGTACGCGGCTTTCGCCATCCCCCGCCGCCCGCCGTCATCCTCATGGTCATTTCTGAGGGTCCCCTCTTCCTCTCCTGCTCTCTCGTACAGGACGATCGCCTTGGAGGTGCGGCCGATGTCCGATTCGCACAGTCCCACCGTTCGACGCCGCCGCCTGGGCATGGAATTGCGGAGGCTGCGGGAGGCCTCCTCCCTCATGATCGAAGACGTCGCGCGGCATCTGGAGTGCTCGATGTCGCGGGTCAGCCGCATCGAGACCGGCAAGTCCGTGGCGCGCATCCGCGACGTGCGCGACATGCTCGACCTGTACAAGGTCTCCGATGAGGTCCAGCGCGAGCAGCTGCTGACCCTCGCCAAGGAGGCGCAGCAGCGCGGCTGGTGGACCGAGTACGAGGCCGTGTTGTCGGCCGGCCTCGACACGTACGTCGGCCTGGAGGCCTCGGCGGCCTCGATCCGGTCCTTCCAGACCCATCTGGTGCCCGGCCTGCTGCAGACCGAGGAGTACAGCCGCGCGCTGATCCGCGTGGCGCGGCCGGGTGAGAGCCCCGGCAACATCGACCGGATGATCTCGCTGCGCAAACGCCGGCAGGCGATGCTCGCCGAGTCGGACTACCTGGAGATGTGGGCCGTCCTCGACGAGGCCGTGCTCCGCCGGCCGATCGGCGGCATCTCGGTCATGCGCGCCCAGCTCGCGCGGCTGCTGGAGGCCGGCGAGCTGCCGAGCGTGACGATCCAGGTGCTGCCGTTCTCCCGTGGCGTGCACGCCGGGATCGACGGAGCCTTCACGATCATCGGTTTCCCCGACCCGACGGACCTCGACGTCGTCTATATCGACTGTCCGGCCGGGAACATCTTCCTGGAGAAGCCACGTGACGTCCGCCGGCACACGACGTGGTTCGACCATCTGCGAGCGGCCGCACTCCCGCCCGACGAGTCGACCGAGTTCATCGCCGCGGCGGCGGACGAATTCAAGAGTGCTTCCCCGTACCCACGGGGATGATGATCCTTTTCCACCTACCGAGGAGGCACCGCAATGAGTGGTCACCCCGAGCCGACGCGTTCCGGCTGGCTCAAGAGCAGCCGTAGCTCCCAGGGCGCCGACTGCGTCGAGGTCATGCTGTTCGAGGACGACGACCGGCCCTGACGCGCGAACCTGAATGAGGCCGGCCGTGGGATCGCATCCCACGGCCGGCCTTCGCGTCGCGGCGGGCTACGGTCGGGGTTGCAGTCCCCCGATCGAAGGAGAGCACATGCTGCCCTGGTCTGCCGGGCTCGCCGGACGGATGGAAGAGCATCACGTCACGAGCGAGCTGCTGCGCGGCAACCCCCTCGGCGACCCGCACGAGCGCCCGCTGTGGGTGTACGTGCCGCCGGGGTACGACGACGAGCCGTCGCGGCGCTACCCGGTGGTCTACGTCATCCAGGGGTACACCGGGCACATCGGGATGTGGAGCAACCGCGCGCCGTGGCGGCAGCCCTTCCCCGAGCTGGCCGACCAGGTCTTCGCGGGCGGCGACACACCGCCGGTGATCATCGCGTACGTCGACGCCTGGACGGCGGTCGGCGGCAGCCAGTTCCTCGACTCCCCGGGCACGGGCCGCTACCACTCGTACCTGTGCGACGAGATCGTGCCGTTCGTCGACGCGAACTACCGCACGCTGGCCGAACGCCGCCACCGGGCGATCAGCGGCAAGTCCAGCGGCGGCTACGGCGCGATGATCACGCCGATGCTGCGGCCGGACGTCTTCGGCTCGCTGGCCACCCACGCGGGCGACGCGCTCTTCGAGGTCTGCTACCGGCCGGAGTTCGCCAAGGTCGCGCGGCTCCTCCGCGACAGCTACGGCGGCTCGTACGCGGCCTTCATCGACGACCTGCGGGGCCGGATCTTCGGGACCAAGCCGACCGACATGCCGCTCATCGAGATGTACGGCTACGCCGCGGCCTACTCCGCCGAGGAGGACGGCACCGTGCTGATGCCGTTCGACGACACCGGCGACGTCATCCCCGAGGTCTGGGAGCGGTGGCTCTCGCGCGACCCGGTGCTGATGGCCGCCGAGCCGGCGTACGCCGAGGCGCTGCGCTCCCTCGACTCCATCTGGATCGACGCGGGCCACAAGGACGAGTTCTACCTGGACTTCGGCGCGGTCGCGTTCAAGCGTGCCGTGGAGGCCGCGGGAGTACGCGACGACGCGGTGCGCTTCGAGCTGTTCGACGCGGGCCACTTCGCCATCGAGTACCGCTACCCGCTCGCCCTCGCCTGGCTCGCGGAGCGCCTGAGCCCCTGAGTCAGGGCAGGTCGGCGCGGAACAGCGTGCCGTCACCGGTGAGCGCGATCGGGCCGCCTCGGTGGCCCGCGAAGACCGCCTCGCCGCGCCCGAGGACGACCTCGTCGTCGCCGCGCCGGAGCCGTACGCCGCCGGACGTGCACAGGAGCAGCTGCGGGCCTCCCGCGGCCAGCACCGGCGCGTCGGCGGCGTTCAGGCGCGACAGGCGGAACTCCGGCGCGGGAGTCCGGTAGATGTCCTCACCCGCCACGCGCTCGGGCTCGACGACGTGCGGCGGGCCCGCCTCGAACCTGGCGATCCTCAGCAGCTCGGGCACGTCGACGTGCTTGGGCGTGAGGCCGGCCCGCAGGACGTTGTCGGAGGCGGCCATCAGCTCGACGCCGGTGCCGCTGAGGTAGGCGTGCGGGACGCCCGCCGACACGAACAGGGCCTGGCCCGGCGCGAGACGCACTTCGTTCATCAGCATGGCCACGATCACGCCCATGTCGCCGGGGTGGCTCGCGGCCAGCGAGGCGTACGGCTCGGGCACGCGAGAGGCGGCCTCGGCGACCGCCTCCTTGGCGCCCGGCCAGGTCAGGAGCGTCTCGATGGCGCCGCGCAGGTCGCCGCGCGCGACGATCTCGGTGACGGACGCCAGGCTCGGCAGCGGCGCGAGCAGCGCGGCGGCCTCGCGCGGGTCGCGCAGGCCGCACAGCGCGCGGAAGTCGGTCAGCGCGCACATCAGCTCCGGCTTGGGCCAGGAGTCCTTGTAGTTGCGCGCCGGGTCGCCGGCGGGGACGGTCTCGGCGGCGAAGCCGCGCTCGGCCTGCGCGCGGTCCGGATGCACCTGGAGCGACAGCGGCTCGGCGACCGCGAGGACCTTCAGCAGGAACGGCAGGCGCGGCCCGAAAGCGGCCACGGCGTCCGGCCCCAGGGTGGAGTCCGGGTCGGCCGCGATGTGCTCCTCCAGCGACGCTCCGGAGCCCAGGCGTGACGGCGCGGCGGGGTGCGCGCCGATCCACAGCTCGGCCTGCGGCTCGGTCGTCGGGCCGGGCCGGCCGAGGAAGTCGGCGAGGACTGTGTGGGAGCCCCAGGCGTACTCCTGGATCGGGTTGTCGAGGGTGCGCATCAGACCAGCTCCGGGTCGCGGACGAGGGCGGCGGCACCGAGGAGGCCCGCCCGCCCGTCGAGTTGGGACGGGACGACCTCGGCGCGGCGGACGAAGGCCAGGCCCGCGTACGTGCGGAGCGCGCGGCTCAGCGGGGGTTCGAGGACGTCCCAGGAACGGGACACCCCGCCGCCGATCACGACCCGGTCGAGGTCGCAGAGGGCGGCGGCAGAGGCGATCCCCGCGGCCAGGCCGCGTGCGGCGCGGTCGTAGGCGGCCTCGGCCACCGGGTGCCCGGCGCGCGCGGCGCCGGCGAGCGCCGCGGCGTCCGGGGAGTCGTGGGTCCAGCCCTCGCGGAGCGCCCAGCGCACCATCGCCGGGCCGGACGTCATGGTCTCGACGCAGCCGCGTGAACCGCACGGGCACGGCTCGCCGCCGAGGTCGACGACGGTGTGGCCGATGTGGCCGGCGTTGCCGGTGGTGCCGGCGTACACGCGGCCGTCGAGGATGAGGCCGCCGCCGACACCGGTCGAGACGACCATGCCGAGCATGGCGCGTGAGCCGCGCCCGGCGCCGTAGCGGTATTCGCCGACGGCGCCCGCGACGGCGTCGTTGACCAGCACGGCGGGCCTGCCGCCGAGCAGGACCGACAGCCGGTCGCGTACGGGGAAGCCGCGCCAGCCCGGGATGTTGACCGGGCTGATCGTGCCGGCGATCGCGTCGAGGGGGCCGGCCGAGCCGACCCCGGCCCCGGCGATGTCGTGGTCGCCGGCGGCCTCCTCCACGGCCGCGGCGAGCGCGGCCCAGATCTCTTCGGCGTCGCCGGCGGGCGTTGGACGGGTCACGGGGGCGCTCAGGTCACCGTCGGCGCCCACCACCGCGGCGGCGAGCTTGGTGCCGCCGATGTCCACGGCGAGGACGCTGGTGCGGGGAGGGGCCGTCGCCGCGGGGTGTCCCGCGGCGGCCTCCCGGACACCGGTCAAGGTCGTAGCTCCAGCACACGCACACCATACGGTGCCAGCACGACCTCCTCGAACCCCTCGTGGCCGCTCTCGGCGGACCGCGGCGTGACGCGCAGCTCCGAATCGGCCTGGCTCACCAGTACGGCGAACCTCGTGCCGTCGCCGCGCACGAGGACGTCGGCCGACACGCGGGGGTCGGCGACGGTGACCGGGCGGCGTACCCCGGCGACCTCGGCGAGCGCGTCGTACAGCCGGCAGGTGTCCTCGGGGTTCACCCGCGGCGTGACGGCGGCCATGTGCTCCAGCGGGTACGTGCAGAAGATCACCTGGCCGTCGCCGTGGCGGCGGCGCAGCAGCGCCGGGCGGCCGTGCGCGTCGACGGCGACGACCTCGGCCGTCGTCGGGCGCACGGGCAGGTACGCGCGGCTGTGCGGTGTGCCGCCCGCGCGGAACGCCAGCCGCGTGCCCTCGGCGAGCGGGCCGAGGTCGCGCGTGAAGGTGAGCTCCACGACGTCGTCCTCGATCGCGTCGGCCAGGCCGTACGTCAGCCGGTGCTCCACGCCGAACAGCTCGTTCATGTGGGAGTACCAGGGGCCTCGCTGGGTGCCGTGCGGGCCCGCGCAGTAGGAGACGTAGACGGTCGCGCCGCCGCGCGCGAGGGCGTCGAGGCGGTGCCAGCCCGGCCCGGTCAGCTGCTTGGCCGACGGGACGACGTACAGGCGCGCGTCGCCGGTGATGCCGTCGGTCTCCCGCGTGAGGCCGAACGGCAGGTCCGCTTCGCGGCCGGTGACGTACGCCTGCCGGAGCGTGCCGAAGATGTGCGTGCGGTCCTCGGGCACGGTGAACGGGAACGCCCCTTCGAGGATGGAGGGGACGACGAGGGCGGCGTCGGTGTCGGCGCGCTCGCAGTGCGGCGAGGTCGATCCGGTCGAGCGTGCGGGCGAAGTCCCGCATCTCCTCCAGCGCCGGCTTCGGCGTGCCGTCCACGGTCGTGAGCCCGAAGTGCAGCTCGAAGGGGTGGTGGCTGTACGGCGCCTGGTCGATCAGGTCGAAGTCGGTGTTGTTCCAGGCGATCCAGCCGGTCGCGCCGCCGAGCAGGCTGTTGTGCAGGATCTGCCGGTAGTAGTGCGCGGCGTTGTCGTCGGCGGTGAAGTCGGAGGAGCAGCCGAACTCCTCCAGCACCACCGGACGGCCGTACGTCCCGGCCAGCTCGCACACGAACGCCGCGCCGTAGTGCTGGCGGGCGAGGTCGTCCTCCATCCGGTAGACGTGCGGCCCGACGAAGTCGGTGAACTCGGCGAGCCCGCGCACGGAGAACCCGTTGTCCGTGCCGGTCACCTCCACGCCCCAGGCGCCGTCGCCGATGGAGACCGGCTCCTTGGCTCCCCCGGCGTGCACGGCCCGCACCATCATCCGCGCCCAGCTCGTGACCTGCTCGGCCGGCGCGGTGCCGCCGTAGATCGGCATCTCGTTGGTGATCAGCCAGCCCGCGATCGCCGGGTGGCCGGTGAAGCGGCGGGTCATCTCCTCGGCGAACCACGCCTGCCGGTCGACCATCCACACGTCGGCGTACAGGTCGCGGCCCTCGCGCCAGGCGGGGTCCCAGTTCTCGCCGGACATGTGGCCGACGATGAAGGTCGGGATCGTGGTGAGCCCGCGCTCGGCGTGCGCCTCGACGAAGTCGGCGAACCTGTCCACGAGGGTCTCGTCGATCCGGTCGGGCTCGGGCATGAAGTCGGGCCAGTAGAAGAAGGACCGGGTGAGGTTCAGGCCGTGGTCGCGCAGGACGTCCAGCTCCGCGCGTACGACCTTGGCGTCGTAGGACCGCCACATCAGCGGGCCTCCGGTCCGGGACCAGAAGTTGGCGCCCAGCCAGGCGGGGGCGTCGAGCTTGGCAGAGTTGCGTTTCACATGGACCCTCTCGTCATGACTTGACCGCACCGGCCGTAAGACCGTGGACCAGGAAGCGCTGAAGGGCGAGAAAACCCGCCACCACCGGCAGGCTGATGACGAGCGAGGCCGCCATCACCTGGTTCCAGTAGACGTTGGACTGGTTCGCGTACCCGCGCAGGCCGACGGCGAGCGTACGTGTCGACTCGTCGGTGAGCACCGAGGCGAACAGCACCTCGCCCCACGCGGTCATGAACGCGTAGATGGCGACGGCGACGACGCCCGGTGCCGCGACGGGCAGGATCACGCGGAACAGGGTGCGCATCGGGCCCGCGCCGTCGACGCGCGCCGCCTCGTCGAGCTCGCGCGGGATCGTGTCGAAGTAGCCGGCGATCAGCCAGATCGAGAACGGCAGCGCGAACGTGAGGTAGGTGACGATGAGCCCGATCCGGCTGCCGTACAACTGGATGCCGGTGTACCGGTCGATGTTGACGAAGATCAGGAACAGCGGCAGCAGGAACAGGATGCCGGGGAACATCTGCGTCGACAGCACCACCGTCATGAAGCCGCTGCGCCCGGCGAAGCGGTACCTGCTGACGGCGTACCCGGTGAGGATCGCGATCGCCACCGAGAGCACCGTCGCCGACCCCGAGACGATCAGGCTGTTCACGAAGTAGCGGCCGAGCGGCACGGTGTGCCACATGTCGGCGAACGGCCGCAGCGTCACGTGCGTCGGGATCCAGGTGAAGACGCCCTGGACGTCCTTCAGCGGCTTGATCGACGAGGCCGCCATGACGTACAGCGGCACGACGGTGAAGACCACCAGGACGCCGAGGACGACGACCCGCGTGACGCGTTCGGCGCGTGACTCACGCATGACGCCTCCTCAGCCGGCCCGTCCCGAGGTACCCGAGGGTCACGACCAGCAGGAACACCAGCAGCAGCACCGACATCGCCGAGCCCAGGCCGAAGTTCCAGGTGACGAAGGACGCGTTGTAGATGTGGATGGAGATCACGTCCGCGGCGGCGGGCGGCTGGTCGAACAGGATGTAGGCCGTGTTGAAGTCGTTGAACGTCCACAGGAACAGCACGATCAGCAGCACGCTGTTGACCGGGCGCAGCAGCGGCATCGTCACCGACCACAGCCGCCGCAGCCGCCCGGCGCCGTCGATGGCCGCCGCCTCGTGCAGGTCGGCCGGGATGCTCTGCAGCCCGGCCGTGAGCGTCAGGAACGCGAACGGCCACATGCGCCAGATCCCGATGACGACCAGCGCCACGAAGCTGTTGTTCCCCAGCAGCCAGAACGGGTGGCCGTGCACGAGCCCGAGCTGGTCCGACAGGACGGCGTTCACCAGGCCGGTGTCCCGCTGGAACATGAACCGCCAGGTGATGACGGCGGTGAAGACCGGCAGGGCGTACGGGACGAGGAACAGCGTCCGCAGGAAGCCACGGCCGCGGAACGGGCGCTCCGTCAGCGCCGCCGCGGCCATCCCCAGCCCCCACGCGAACCCGACGACGAGCGCGGTCACCGCGACCGTGACGAGGAAGGAGTGCAGCAGCTCCTTGCCCGCCGGGCCGTTGAAGTCGGTCGCGACGCGGTAGTTCGTCAGGCCCGCGAACGGCGCCGCCGTCCAGTTCCGGATGAAGAACTGGGTCAGGTGAAGCAGGCTCATCCACGCGCCGACCAGCATCGGGACGACGTGGATCGCGAGCTCCGCGACGAGGGCGGGCACGAGCAGGAGGTAGGGGAACAGCCGCGTGCGCGCGGTTGCGCGGCTCATCCGCCGGACTGCATCTTCTTGTCCGCCGCGGACAGCCGGCTCATGATCGTCTGATCGTCGGCCGGACGCCCGGCCGCCGCGTCGGCGATCAGCTGCTTGACCGTGTTGCCCACGAGCGTCTCGAACTGCGCCTCCTGCGGGATCATCGGCATCGTCTCCGCCGAGTTCGCGAGCACCTGCTTGAAGGTCTGGATCGCGGGCGTCTGGAACTTCGGGTCCTGGTACGCGCCCGCGACGACCGGCAGGTCACCGAAGGCGGCGTTCAGGATCGTCTGCTCCTTCGGGCTGGTCAGGAACTCCACCAGCTTGAGCGCGCCGTCCTTGTTCTTGGTGTTCTTGAAGACGCCGATGTTGATCCCGGCGACGTGGCTCGCGACCCTACGGCCGCCGGCGGGCAGGGGGTCCGGCACGGGGATCGGCGCGACGCCGAACCCGGAGGCCTTCATGCCGTTCTCCTGGATGCCGGCCGTGGCGTAGCTCTGGATCATCATCATGCCGAACTTCCCGGCGGCGAAGTCCTTGAGGACGTCGGAGTCGTTGACGTACTCCGCGTCGCTCGGGTCGACGACCTTGTCGGCGGACATCAGGTCGAGGTACTGCTTCACGCCCGCGACCATCTGCGGCGAGTCGAACCCGGGCTTGCCGCCCTGGAACAGCTTCGCGCCCTGCTGCGCGCCGAACATGAACGCGAAGTGCGCGCCCTCGGTGTAGCTGGCGCCGAGCATGCCGACGCCGTACTGCTTCTTGGCCGGGTCGGTGAGCTTGCGCGCGTCGGCGACGAGCTCCTGCCACGACTTCGGCGGGCCCGCGATGCCGGCCTGGGCGAACATCTTCTTGTTGTAGAAGAGCCCGTACGCCAGGCCGTAGATCGGGACGAACGCCGGGGGCTTGCCGGCCGCGCCGGTCGAGGTGAGAGTGGAGGGGATGAACCGCGCCCGCCCGCCCACCTTGGCGATGGTCTTGTCGTCGAACGACTGGAACGCCCCGGTGGCCTGCAACGACGCCGACCAGGTGTTGCCGACGTTGAGGACGTCGGGGCCCTGGCCGCTGGAGGTCGCGGCGAGGATGCGGTTGAGCAGGTCGGGCCAGCCGATCACTTCCAGCTTGACCTTGATGCCGGTGCTCTGCTCGAACTTCTTCAGCTCCGGCTCCAGGACCGCCTTGTCCTGCTGCATCGTGCGGCCCTGGTTGCTCGCCCAGTACGTGAGCGTCTTGGACGACGAGCCGCCGCCTCCACCTCCTCCGCAGGCGGAGACTCCGGCGAGGACCAGCGCGCCCGTGACGAGCGCCGCGACTCTGCGTCTTCCCATTTTCAGACTCCTGAACTCCCGGCGTTAGTGAATGGCACCACTAAACCGGTTTTGCGTCAACAGTCTCCTGCGTCAGACTCGTACCACCGGCACTCCGGTACTGGCCCGCGGGGCGAGCATCGGCGTTGCGTGGCAGGCGCTGTCGACCTCCAGGCCGGCGGCCAGATCGGCGAGCGTGCGGGCGACCTTCGCGCCGTACGCCGGGATGTCTATGGTGACCGCGGTCAGCGGCGGGTGCACGAGCCGGCACAGGACCGAGTCGTCCCAGGCGACGATCGACAGCCGGCCCGGCACGGGCACGCCCATCTCGGCGGCGACCGACAGCCCGGCGACGGCCATGATGTCGTTGTCGTAGACGATCGCGGTGGGCGGCTCGGCCGAGGACAGCAGCCGCCGCGTCACCCGCGCGCCCTCCTCACCCGTGTAGTCGGTGCTCTCCTCGATCGCGGTGACGCCGAGGCGCGCGGTCGCCTCCGCGAAGGCCCCGGCGCGCACGGCGGTGTGCCACAGCCGTGACATCCCGGCGACGCGCGCGATCCTCCGGTGACCCAGCGCGGCCAGGTACTCCACCACGGACCGCACGGCGGCGGCCTCGTCGTTCCACAGGCCGTGCAGGCCGTTCAGGCCCTGCGGGCCGCCGACCACGACCGCGGGCATGCCGAGCTCGGCGAGCAGCGCGGTGCGCTCGTCGTCGATCCGCAGGTCGACGACGAACACGCCGTCGACGCGGCGCTGGGCCCACCAGCGCTTGTACGTGGCGCTCTGCGCGGCGGGGTCCTCGTTCACCTGGAGCAGGAGCGCGATGTCGCGGCTCGCGAGCTCGCTCTCGATGCCGGAGATCAGCTGCATGAAGAACGGCTCGATGCCGAGAGTGCTCGCGGGCCGGTCGACGACGAGCCCGAGGACGTCGGCACGGCCGCCCGAAAGAGCGCGCGCCGCGCGGCTCGGCTGCCATCCCATCTCCTGGGCGATGAGCAGGATGCGGCCGCGCGTCGCCTCCGAGACGCCCGGCCTGCCGTTCAGGGCGAAGGAGACCGTGCTCTTGGTCACGCCCGCCCGGCGCGCGATGTCCGCGATCGTCGGACGCTTCATTACGCCTCCCCCGTATACCCCGGTTTACCGAACCGGTTTTGTTGTGGCCACAACCATATCCCGACGATCATCGGCACTGTTGTGGGAGCACACGGCACGCCGGACCCGTCCGTGCGTGCGCGGAGCACAGCTCAGATTCTCGCCCACGCGCGAAGCGCCGAACGCCGTTTCTCCGCCTCTGTTCCGATCTGTGACCCGGTCGCGGCATGCTGGCGGCATGCGAGTGCGCTGTGTGGGAGCGATCGTCCACGACGGCGGCGGGCGGCTGCTCGTCATCCGGCGCGGGCGACCGCCGGGCGAGGGGCTCTGGTCGCTGCCGGGCGGCCGCGTCGAGCCCGGTGAGTCCGACGCGGAGGCCGTCGTACGCGAGCTGGCCGAGGAGACCGGCCTGACCGTCGTGCCGGGCCGCCTCGTCGGGTCCGTCGACCGCCCGGGGCCGGACGGCGCGACGTACGACATCCGCGACTACGCGGCGACCGTGACGGGCGGCACCCTCCTGGCCGGCGACGACGCCGCCGAGGCCCGCTGGGCCGACCAGGACGAGCTGCGCCGCCTGCCGACGACCGAGGGCCTGGTGGAAATCCTCACCTCGTGGGGCGTGCTGAGGCCGGTCCCGTGATGTGGCCCTCACGGGACCGGCCCACCCGGTCCGTCCTCAGGACGGCTCAGGCATACGCCGCCTCATCGGCGAAGTCCGTGTGCTGGTGGTCGGGCAGCAAGGCCGTCGCCACAAGCGTGAGCACCGCGGCCAGCACCATCACGCCCGAGATCGCCTGCCAGCCGTAGTCGTGCAGCAGCCAGGTCGCCAGCAGCGGCGCCGGACCTCCGGCGATCACCGAGGCGAGCTGGTAGCCGATCCCGGCCCCGCCGTAGCGCAGCCTGGTCGGGAACACCTCGGCGATGAGCGCGGCCTGCGGGCCGTACTGCATGGCGTGCGGCACCTGCGCGAGCACGACGGTGACGAAGACGACGATCCCGATGCCGGTGTTGATCAGCGCGAAGTACGGGAACGCGATGATGGCCATGACGATGGCCCCCGCCGCGTACACGCGTTTTCTCCCGACCGTGTCGCTGAGGTTGCCGAACGTCGGGATGAGGATCAGCTCCAGGGCCGAGGCCACCGCGACCGCGTTCAGCGCGAACGACTTGCCCTGGCCGCCCTCCTTCACGATGTACGTGAGGGCGAACGAGGTGAAGATGTAGAACGGCATCTGCTCCGAGCAGCGCAGGAAGGCGCTGAGGATGATCTCCTTGGGGTGCCGCTTGATGACGTCGGCCACCGGCACCTTGGAGACCTTCTGCGCCTCGACGGCCTCCGCGAAGAGCGGGGTCTCCATCACGCGCAGCCGTACGAACAGCCCGATGCCGACGAGCACGAGGCTGAACAGGAACGGCAGCCGCCAGCCCCAGTTCTTGAACGCGTCACCGCTGGCCGTGGCCACCGACGACATGGCCACCGTGCCGATGATGAGGCCGATGGGCACGCCGATCTGCGGCCAGCTCGCCATCAGGCCGCGTCTCTTCGAGTCACCCCACTCCATGGAGAGCAGCACCGAGCCGCTCCACTCACCGCCGACCGCGATGCCCTGGAGCAGCCGCAGCGCCACGAGCAGGATCGGCGCCGTGATGCCGATCGAGTTCGTACCCGGCAGCAGGCCGATCAGCGCGCTCGACACCCCCATGAGCACGAGGGTGACGATCAGCGTGGCCTTGCGGCCCAGCCGGTCGCCCCAGTGCCCGAAGATCGCGGCGCCGACGGGCCGCGCGGCGAACCCGATGGCGTACGTCGCGAACGACGACAGCGTCCCGGCGTAGTCGCTCGAACTGGGGAAGAACACGTCTTTGAAGACCACGGCCGCGGCCGTGTTGTACAAGAAGAAGTCGTACCACTCGATGGACGTGCCGACCACGCTCGCGATGGCCGCCATGCGCACCTGGGATCCGCGCTCGGCGTCATCGACGGAACGCGCCCGTCGCGCCTCATCCGGCTCCAGGACCATTGAATCCTCCTGTCGCCCCCGATCTTGGCAGTGGAGGACCATTACCCCGATTGCGTGGCCCGGAACACCCCTAATGTGGCGAAATACGAAACCGCCGCCGGCACCGTACGGAGCCGGCGGCGGTGATAAGCCGAGGTCAGGCGAGTGCCATCGCGCCCTCGACCTGGCGGCCGGCCCGTACGAGCAGGCTCAGCAGCGCGGCGACCAGCGCGATGCCGGCGCTGACCATGAACGCCAGGTGCATGCCGTCCATGAACGACAGGTTGCTCACCTTGACGATCGTCTGGGCGAGCCGCGGCGGCGCGTTCTTGGGTACCGGCGGGATGCCCTGGGAGATGCCGCCCTTCATGAGGTTCAGCTGGGCGGCGGTCGGCGCGGGCAGGCCGTTGTCGCGCATGTGGCCGGGCAGCACGGCGGCGACCTTGGCGGTCATGACCGCGCCCAGGACGGACGTGCCGAGCGCGCCGCCGACCTGCATCGCGACCTGCTGAAGGCCGCCCGCGACGCCGGCGAGGGCGACCGGCGCGTTGCCGACGATGATGTCGGTCGCGGCCACGATGACCGGGCTGAGACCGATGCCGACCAGCGCGAACCACGGCGCCATCGACACGACGCTCGCCTCCATGCCCAGGCGGGACAGGCCCAGGAAGGCGACGGAGGCCAGGGCCATGCCGATGACCAGGGGTACGCGCGGGCCCCACTTGGAGATCACGGCGCCCGACACCGGCGAGGCCACCATCATGGCGAGCATCATCGGCAGCATCCGCACGCCGGTCTGCACCGGCGTCAGGCCGTGCACGCTCTGCAGGTAGAAGGTCAGGAAGAACATCCCACCGAACATCCCGAAGGCCATCAGCATCATCAGCACGACGCCGACCGACAGGGACAGGGAGCGGAACAGCCCGAGCGGCAGCAGCGGCTGGCTCGTCGTGGACTCCCTCAGCAGGAAGATGCCCAGCAACACGGCGGCGCCGACGAAGAAGCCGATGGTCTTCAGGTCGCCCCAGCCATAGGCCGGGGCCTTGATGACGGCCCAGACCAGCGCGAACAGCATCGCGGACAGCAGGACCACCCCGGGGATGTCGAAGCTCGACCGCTCACGCCCCTTGGCGCTGACCAGGAACAGCCCGCCGACGACGAGCGCGACGATGCCGACCGGCACGTTGATGAAGAACACCGACTGCCAGTTGATGTGCTGCACGAGCAGGCCGCCGACGATCGGGCCGGCCGCCGTGGACGCGGCGATGCAGGCGCCCCAGATGCCGATGGCCATGTTCAGGCGCTCGGCCGGGAACGCCGCGCGCAGCAGGCCGAGCGCGGTCGGCTGGAGCATCGCGCCGAAGATCCCCTGGATCACGCGCAACGCGATCATCAGCCCGATGTCCTTGGACAGACCGATGCCGGCCGAGGCGAGGGCGAAGCCCACGACGCCGATCAGGAAGACGGGCTTGTGCCCGATCCGGTCGCCGAGCTTCCCGGCGGTGATCAGCGACACCGCGAGCGCGAGCAGGTACCCGTTGGTCACCCACTGCAGGTCCGAGAGCGAGGCGCCGAGGTCCTTGGAGATCGCCGGGTTGGCGATCGCGACCACGGTGCTGTCGAGCGTGACCATGATGACGCCGAGCGCGACCGCGACCAGCGTCAGCCAGGAGTTCCCCCGGCCTCGGCGCTCGTCGCCCGACTGTCTTGGCGGGCTGTCCTGTACGGCGGGTTGAGACATCGAATCCCCCTAGGTGACGTGCCGTCGTGCGTTCGAAGTTATGACAGCCACTGACATATGACAAATCACTTTTAACAGTCAGTCACCGGCATATGGCAGACTTTGGACCAGGATACGAAGAGGGGGTGACATGTCGGAGGCGATCGACCCGCACCCGTACGGCTTGCGGGAACTCAAGAAACAGCGCACACGCTGGGCGTTGATCGACGCCGCGCTCGACCTGTTCCTCGCTCAGGGGTATGAAGCGACCACCGTCGACGAGATCGTCGCGGCGGTCGATGTGTCGCAACGCACATTCTTCCGGTACTTCCCCGGCAAGGAAGAGGTCGCGCTCGCCTTTCTCACCGAGTACGAGGAGATCTTCGTCTCGGCGGTGGCCGCGCGGCCCGTGGACGAGCCGCCGATCGTGTCCATGCGGACCGCGCTGGGCGCCTGGCTGAACGCCGTACGTGACAGCGACGCGAAGCACGCCGAACGCTTCAAGAAGGTCACGCGCCTGGTCGACTCGACGCCGCAGCTCACCTTCGGCCAGGTCAGAAGGTTCTTCGAGACCGAGCAGGTGCTGTCGGGGATCATCGCGCGGCGGATGGGCGACGAGACGTGCGCGCGGCTGGTCGTGACGTCGTTCATGGCGGTGCTGCGGGTGGCCTTCGAGAGCTGCGCCCGCGACGGCCTGGTCGCCCCGGCGCAGGTCGTGCCGCGCATCGAGGCTCTGGTGGACCAGGCCATCGGGCTGCTGCCCGGCGAGTGGTCAGCCGGGAAGGCCGCCGCCGTCCGCTGAGCACAGGGCCGCGGGCAGGGCGTCCGCGTGCAGCACGGTCAGGCGGGACACCGCCCTGGTCAGGACGACGTAGAGGCGGCGCAGGCCCGGTGAGCGCTCGCCGTCGGGCTCGGCCGCCACGATCGCGGCGGGCTCCATGACGATCACCTCGTCGAACTCCAGGCCCTTGGCCTGCGTCGCCGGCGTGACGACCAGGCGTACACCGCCCATGCCATCGGCGAGCAGGCCGTGCCCGATGCCCTCCTCGGACAGGCGCGTGAGCAGGCCGGGCACGGCGGCGTCGGCGGCGATGATGCCGACCGACCCCTCACCGGCGATGGCCTCGCGGCATGCCTCGACCGTCGCGGCCAGGGCGTCGTCGGACGGCCGGACGCGCAGTGAGCCCGGCGCGGAGCGTACGGACGTCGGCGGCGCCAGCTCCGGCGCGATCAGCGGCAGCAAACGGCTCGCGAAGTCGATGATCTGGCGCGGCACGCGGTAACCGCGGTCAAGGACGGTCTGGTCGGCCTCCGGCTTGCCGAGGTGGCGCAGCAGCGCGGACCAGTCGCCGACCGCCCAGGGCGTCGTGCCCTGCGCGATGTCGCCGAGCACGGTCGCGGATCCGGTCTCGCAGCGCCGCCCGACCGCGCGGCACTCCATCGCGGACAGGTCCTGCGCCTCGTCCAGCACGACGTGGCCGAGGCTCGGCGTGCGGTTGAGGAGGTCGGCGGCCTCGTCGACGAGCACGGCGTCGGCGCGCGACCAGCGGGCCGACTTCGGGCCCTTGGCGGGCTTGGCCCACAGGATCGCCTCCTGCTCCTCCTTGTCGAGCAGGCCGTCGGCGGCGGTCGCGAGGAGCTCGGGGTCCGACAGCAGCCGCATCACGACGCGCGCCGGGTCGAGGGCGGGCCAGATCTCGTCGACCATCGCCTTGACCGGGCGGGTGCGGCGGACCGACTCGTGCGTACGGTCGTCGCAGGCCTCCCCGCCCTGCTCCATCCGGATGAGGATGGCGTGCGCGATGCGGTGGGACAGGAGGTCGCGCCCCGCTCCGTACCGCACGCCGCGCTCACGCAGGACCTGTGCCAGCTCGACCAGCTCGTACGCCGGGACCCGCCAGCGGCGGGTGCCGCGCGGCAGCATGAGCGCCTCGGCGGGCTCGCGCAGATGGCTCCACACGGCGCGGCGCAGCACCTCGGCCATCCGCGCGTCGCCCTTGATCCGTGCGACGTGGGCCTCGTCGCGCGCCTTCACCGGGACGGCGTCGAGCAGCCCTTCGAGGGTGCTCTGCTTGACGTTGACCTCGCCGAGCGCGGGCAGGACGCCGCGGATGTAGTCGAGGAAGGAGGAGCTCGGGCCGATGACGAGCACGCCGCCGCGCCGCATCCGGTCGCGGTGCGCGTAGAGGAGGTAGGCGACGCGGTGCAGGCCGACGGCGGTCTTTCCGGTGCCGGGCGCGCCCTGGACGCAGAGCGTGCGCTCGGCCTCGGCGCGGACGATGTCGTCCTGTTCGGGCTGGATCGTGGCGACGATGTCGCGCATCGGGCCGACGCGCGGGCGTTCGATCTCCTGGATGAGGATGCGCGACTCCGACGGCGCGGTGAAGTCCTCGTCCTCGAACGCGGTGAGCTCGCCCCCGGAGTAGCCGAAGCGGCGGCGCATGGCCAGGCCCATCGGGTCGGACGTGCTCGCCTTGTAGAACGGCCGCGACATGGGCGCGCGCCAGTCGATGACGAGCGGTTCGCCGCCCTCGTCGTGCACGTGCCGCCGCCCGACGTACAGGCGCTCCTCGTCGTAGTCGAGGCGGCCGAAGAACAGGGCGGTCGCCGGGTCGTCGATCAGGGATTCGGCGCGCCGGGCGAGGTCGCCCGCGAGCGCCTGCGCCGACACCCAGTCACCGGCGGCGGAGGGGTCCAGGGCCAGGACGTTGTCCCGCATCTTCCCCAGGGCCTCGCGGGAGACCCGTAGATGGGTGCGCTCCGCCGTGATCACCGCGTCGGTGTCCTCCGCTTCCCGGGCAGGCATGACGAGACCCCTTCGGTCGGTGTGTGGGAGCTGTGGGAGCCCAAAGTCGCTAACTTAGTACGGAGCGGCGTCCGCCTCACCTGGATTTACGGCCGGTGCGCTAGTGTTCGACTTACATCGAACCGATTGAGGAGGTCGGCATGCGCGCGATCGTCGTGACGGAGTTCGGCGGGCCCGAGGTACTCAAGTACACCGACTACGAGGACCCGCAGGCCGGGCCGGGCGAGATCGTGATCGATGTCGCCGCGGCCGGGGTCAACTTCCGTGACGTCTACGAGCGGACCGGCGCCTACCCGAAGGACCTGCCCTACATCCCGGGCGCCGAGGGCGCGGGCCGCGTCACCGCCGTCGGGCCGGGCGTGACCGGCGTCCAGGTCGGCGACGTGATCGCCTCCGCCGGGCTCAAGGGCGGGTACGCCGAACGCGCCGTCGTCGACGCCGCGCAGGCCGTACCGGTCGCCGGCGCCGACCCCGAGACGGCCGCCGCCGTCCTGCTCCAGGGCCTGACCGCGCACTACCTGAGCCACTCCACGTACGCCATCAAGCCCGGCGACACCGCCGTCGTGCACGCCGCCGCCGGCGGTGTCGGCCTGCTGCTCACCCAGATGGTGAAGCTCCGCGGCGGGCGCGTCATCGCGACCGTCTCGACCCCGGAGAAGGAGAAGCTCGCCCGCGACGCCGGCGCCGACGAGGTGCTGCGCTACGACGACTTCCCCGCTCGCGTCTCGGGCGACGTCCAGGTCGTCTACGACGGCGTCGGCAAGACGACGTTCGACGGCGGCCTGGAAGTGCTGAGCCCGCGCGGAATGATGGCGCTGTACGGCGCCGCGAGCGGCCCGGTTCCGCCGGTCGACCCGCAGCGGCTCAACTCCGCCGGCTCCCTGTTCCTCACCCGGCCGACCCTGGGCGACTACATCGCCGACCGGGAGGAACTGCTGTGGCGCACCGGTGACCTGTTCGACTGGATCGCCTCCGGCGACCTGTCGGTGCACATCGGCGGCCGGTACGCCCTCGGCGAGGCGGCGAAGGCCCACTCGGACCTGGAGGCACGCCGTACAACCGGCAAATTGCTGCTGATCCCGTAAGAACGATCCAGACTCTCCCACTAGTCTTATCGCTCCGTGTACTGGGAGGATCTGGCCGCGTGGCAGCAAATCACGTCATAAATCCCCTGCGTTCGAGCGATCCGGCACAGCTTGGTGACTATCGGCTCGTCGGCCGTATCGGCCGCGGCGGGATGGGGACGGTCTACCTCGCGGAGAGTGCCGGTGGCGAACGCGCCGCGGTCAAGGTGATCAACCCTGACCTCGCCGACGACGACACGTTCCGCGACCGCTTCCGCCGCGAGGTCGAGGCCGCCCGGCGCGTACGCCGGTTCTGCACGGCCCCGGTGCTCGACGCGCAGCTCGACGGCGAGCCGCTGTTCATCGTCACCGAGTTCGTCGACGGGCCCAACCTCGACCAGTTCGTACGCGACAGCGGGCCGATGCGCGGGTCGAGCCTCGACCACCTCGCCGTGGGCGTCGCGACCGCGCTCACCGCGATCCACGGCGCCGGTGTCGTCCACCGCGACCTCAAGCCCGCGAACGTCCTGCTGTCCTCGATGGGCCCGCGCGTCATCGACTTCGGCATCGCCCGCGCGCTCGACACCGTGTCCGGCGCCACGCGTACCGGCCAGTTCATCGGCACGCCCGCGTACATGGCCCCGGAACTGATCGCCGGAGAGACCGCCTCGCCGGCGGCGGACGTCTTCGCGTGGGGGTGCGTGGTCGCGTACGCGGGAACGGGCAAGGCGCCGTTCGACGCGCCGACCGTCCCCTCGGTCCTGTACAAGATCAGCCACGGCGAGCCGTCGATCGGCGAGATGGACGAGAACCTCCGCCACCTGGTGAACCGCGCGCTCGCCAAGGACCCGCGCTCGCGTCCGTCATCACAGGAGCTTCTGGACCTGCTCACCGGCCGCCGCGACACCGACTCCGCCGTCGCGGCCGAGACCGTGGGCCGTACGTGGGCGGTGCCGGGCCACCGCGCGACGATGCCCGACGCGCCGACGCCTACCCGGGCGATGTCCTCTGGGCCTTCTTCCTCTGGCCGGTCGGTCGGGCGGGCGCCGTGGGTGCTCGGGGCGGCGGCGCTCGCGGTGCTGCTCGTCCTCGGCATCGGCGCCTTCGCGGTGTTCGGCGGCTCCGACGGCCCGCCGTCCAAGGTCAGCCAGGTCTTCGGCGACGACTTCTCCAACACGAGCTCCGGCTGGGACGGCTCCACCTGGATCTCCGGCAGCGGCTACCTCCAGGCCGGCTACCGCATCGACGCGGGCGACAGCATCTACCAGCGCCGCCCGTCCGTCGCCCCGTTCAAGGGGAACCTCCCCGCGCGTACGCTCATCACCACCGACGCGACGTACCTCGGCGGCCCGAAGTACGGGTCGTTCGGAGTCTTCTGCCGCGCGACCGGAGACGGCGACCAGGCCGCGTACTACGAGCTTCTCGTCCGCGCCGACGGGCAGGGCACACTCATCAGGAAGGCCGCCGGGAAGAACGGCACACGGCAGCTCGCCCAGAAGACGTCCGCGCCTGGGTACAAGAAGGACAAGAAGAACCACATCCAGGCCGCCTGCGAGCAGTCCGGCAAGAACGTCCACCTGCGACTGTGGATCAACGGCTCCCTGGCGGGCGAGACCACGGACACCGACGCACCGCTCGCGAACGGCGCCGCCGGCCTGGTCACCGAGCTGGACAACGCCGGCAGCGGCGGGAACCTCCAGATGCTGTTCGACAACTTCATACTTTCTTCGATCAACTGATATTTGTTGTCGAGAACCGGCGGCCGGCTTCGTCCTCGCAGTGGAACCGACTCACCGAGGAGCTCAAAATGGCCAAGTACCTGCTGCTCAAGCACTACCGAGGCGCCCCGAGGGGCGTCAACGACTTCCCCATGGACACATGGACGCAGTCGGAGATCTCGAACCACATCCAGTACATGAACGACTTCGCCGCCCGGCTCGAGGAGACGGGCGAGTACGTCGACAGCCAGGCGCTCGCGCCTGACGGGATGTTCGTAAGGTACGACGGCGAAGGACGCCCGCCGGTCACCGACGGCCCGTTCGCTGAGACGAAAGACGTCATCGCGGGCTGGATGATAATCGACGTCGACAGCCAGGAACGCGCCGTCGAACTCGCCGGCGAACTGTCCGCGGCACCGGGCAAGGACGGCAAACCGATCCACGAGTGGCTCGAACTCCGCCCGTTCCTGACCGAGCCGCCGACCATCACGGAGTGATGTCCTCGGTGTGTGCTCCGGAGCCTTCACACCGGGCGCTTTTGGACACCTCGGACGTAGTGCCGAACGGGGCGACGTCCGAACTGGGTGGCCTGGAGCCCTCGCACCGGGCGCGCTTTGCAACCTCGGACACCGCAGTACTGAACGGGGGCGACGTCCGGGGCGCGCGGTCTGGAGCACACACGCCGAGCACGCTCGGAATCCTCGTACGCCGCTGCGCCGAACGAGGTGGCGTCCGGGACACATGCCCCGGAGCCCTCGATCCGAGTGTGCTCGGCGGCCTCAGCCGGCGCGGTCCCGAACGGGCTGATATCCGAGGTGCGTGGCCCGGAGCCGACCACCGGGCACGCCCGGAAACCCCGGACGCCGCAGCACCGAACGAGGCGACGTCCGAGGCGCGGGCCCCGGAGCCCTCGATCCGAGTGTGCTCGGCGGCCTCAGCCGGCCGGTGCCGGCCAGGCTGATACCCGAGACACGTGCCCCGGAGCCCACACACCAGGCACGCCCGGAAACCCCGGACGCCACAGCACCCGCCGGGCCGACGTCCAAGGCGCGCGACCCGGAACCCTCTCGCCGGGCACGCTCAGAAACCCCGGACGCCGCAGCGCCGAACGAGGTGACGTCCGAGGGGCGTGGCCCGGAGCCCTCACGCCGAGCGCACTTGGAGCCCCGGACGCCGCAGTGCCGGCCGGGCTGACGTCCGAGATGCGTGCCCCGGAGCCCACGTGCCGGGCGCGCTCGGCGACCTCGGACGCCGCGGTGCCGGTGACGGCTGAGGTGAACGAGGTCCGGGGGCTCATGCCGGGTGTGCTCGGCTGTCGTGAAATCGAACGGAGGGATCGCTGAGGTGGATGAGATTCTGCTTCGGAGCCTCACGCCTGGGGTGCTCGGGATCCTCGTTCGCCGTGGAGCCGAATTCGCGGCGGCCGAGGACGCCGTGCAGGACGCGCTGGTCGAGGCGTTCCGTGTCTGGCCGGACGAGCCGCCGCGGGATCCCAAGGGGTGGCTGGTCACGGTGGCCTGGCGGAAGTTCCTCGACGCTACACGGGCGGAGTCCGCTCGGCGTCGGCGTGAGGACCTCGTTGAGGAAGAGCCTCCGCCCGGGCCCGCGTCCGCTCTGGACGACACGCTCCGGCTCTACTTCCTGTGCGCGCACCCGTCGCTGACGCCGTCGTCGGCGGTCGCGCTCACGCTGCGGGCCGTCGGCGGGCTGACCACGCGCCAGATCGCCCAGGCGTACCTGGTGCCCGAGGCGACCATGGCGCAGCGCATCAGCCGGGCCAAACGGACCGTCTCCAGCGTACGGTTCGACCGGCCGGGCGACGTCGCCACGGTGCTGCGCGTGCTCTACCTGGTCTTCAACGAAGGCTACTCCGGCGACGTCGACCTCGCCGCCGAGGCCATCCGGCTCACGCGGCAGCTCGCGGCGGCGATCGACCACCCCGAGGTGGCGGGGCTGCTGGCCCTCATGCTGCTCCACCACGCCCGCCGCGCCGCCCGTACGATGCCGGACGGCAGCCTGGTCCCGCTCGCCGAACAGGACCGCGGCCGGTGGGACACCGGGTCGATCGCCGAAGGCGTAGAGATCCTGCAGGCGGCGCTCGCCCGCGACCGGCTGGGAGAGTTCCAGGCCCAGGCGGCGATCGCGGCACTCCACGCCGACGCGCCCGCGGCCGAGGAGACCGACTGGGTGCAGATCGTGGAATGGTACGACGAGCTCACGCACCTGACGGACAGCCCCGTGGTACGCCTCAACCGCGCGGTAGCGATCGGCGAGGCCGACGGCCCACGCGCCGGCCTCGCGGCACTGGCGGTACTGGACGACTCACTACCCCGCCACACGGCGGTCGCGGCATACCTCCACGAACGCGACGGCGACGTGCCGACGGCGGCAAGACTGTACGCCGAGGCGGCCCAGAAGGCCCCCAACCTCGCCGAACGCAACCACCTGACCCGCCAGGCCGCCCGCCTCAACGCCCGCCATCACGACTGACGTTCTTTGTGGACAAGCCGTCGTGTCGCTCGTGGCGGTCATCGCAGGTGGAGGGCAGCGCGTCGGCCTTCGCCGACGTGTCTTTGAGCGTGCCGGTCGGGTCGTGCCGCTTTCACGCCTGATCGACGGGTGTACGGGGACGATCGAAGGATGCCGGGCCCCGCCCGGGGTCCTCGCAGGCGGGAATTCACTCGGCCGCGACGGTCCCGCCGGGCTTGGCACAGAAATGCCAGCTCGAACGACCATTTCCTCGCATCACATGAACGGCAAGGGGCGCAGCTCTTCGCTGACGTGACCTTTGAGCAGTTCGAGCGCAGCACCGCGCACCGGCGCGTGAGGGCTGGGAACGTCGGCCGGACGGCGGTAGACGCGACTGAGGTAGTCGTCCAAGGCCGCACTCAACCCGTCGGGATGGTCCTCGGCGAGGGCGAGAGCGAGCCGGACCGCGTCTCCCCTAGGCCCACTGGTCCACCGTACGGTCAGTGCGTCGAACGCGGTCGATCGCCCCGGTGACCGCCGCTCCTGCCGGGCACGCCGCCGCCAGCGCGGCCAGAGTGAACCGCACCGCCTCACACTCATGATCCCAACGGCCCAGCAGCCCGGGGGCGGCGTCCTCGACCGCGAGCCGGGCGGAGCGCTCATCGGCCGTCTCGGTCATCGGCAACCCCAGCACGAAACGCCGATCGGCCTCGCCCGCGGCGGCACGTACGCCGATCGTGGCCGCCTTGACGAGTGAGACCACCGCCTCGGCCCGCCGAGCGGGATGAACGTCATCATGGACGGCAAGGCCGGCCAGCAGAGGAACCGCCTGAGCCGTGTGCGGGAAGCAGACGCCTTGCCGCATCACGGATTCTTCAAGCCAGAAACTGACATCGTGGTCACCGTCGAAGTCGTCGGCCTCCGTGGCGAGCCACACCTCGACGATTCCGCCGTTCAGGACGGCTTCCCAGGGTTTCCCGACCTCGGGAAGCGGATCCGGCCGAAGTCTCCTCGCGACGTCGTGTACGCACTCCAGGAGGGGCGGATAGTCACGGTCCTCGTCGTCGCCGCAGGTGAGGGGTACGGTGCGGGGCGGCGGTGGCGGGCATGACGGGAAACCGGCGAGGACGGAGCGGCGTACGGCATAAGCCTGTTCCTGGTCCAGCTCGTGGACCAGCCCGCCAAGGTCGAACAGCTCCGGGGCCGGCCTCTGCAGCGCAAGCTCCCGCCGCGTCACCTCCCGCCGCGTTGCCTCCCTTGCCGTCACCTCGCGCGGTGTTGCCTCCCCTGACGTCGCCTCCGGCAGCGCCACCTCTCCGGCGCCACCGGCGGCGTCGTCTCCCCGGCGCCACCACCGGCAGCGCCCTATGCCCTGCCGTCGCTCCCTGCGGCGTCATTTGCCTTGACGTCACCTCCGGCGGCGTCGCCTCCCCGGTGTCGCCTCCCCGGTGTCGCCTCCCGTAGGGTCGCCTGTCGCAGGCTCGACCAGCCCGAAGCCGCGAAGCCGCCGTGTTCTCTGGCCAGTGCGGCTACCGCGACGCGCTCGTACTCCTGCTGGAAGCCCTCCGCGCGGGAGTCGATCCGGCCGAAGTCGAAGCCGGACGGGGCTTGCTCGTCGACGAGCGAGCCGACGTGCCACCAGCCGGTGAGTTCTGGGCCGGCGAACTCCGTCTCCCGGCGGATCAGGTGGGGCTTGTTCCGGGAGGCGGCGCAGACGGTGCAGCGGGACTGCGGTCACCCACCGGTGGCCGCGGTCCGCCAGGGTCCCGGCGACCGAACGGGCCGCCTCCTCATCAGGTACGGCCACGCTGTGGTGGATCACGCTCATCGTCGCCACCCACGGGACGTCCGGGGCCACGGCTTCGTTCGGCATCCACGGATTCTAGGAGGCGGCCTGTTCGATCAGCGCGCGTTCCGGTGGCGGCACGTGTGGATACGGGATCGGTGGCGTACCCACACCAGCCCGCCACGCTGCCTCCCCTCGCAGTGGTTGTCCAGCAGACGCAGGCGCTGCCTCCCCTCGCAGTGGCCGCACATAGACGCAAGCGTTCCCCCGGATGTAGAGCCCGCGCAGCAGACGCAAGCGCTGCATTCCCACCGAATGGCCGTCCAGCAGACGTGTGGGCGTTACCTCCCGCCCAACGCCCGCGCGCCAGACGTGGGTGCTACCTCCCCGCCCAACGCCCGTCCAGCAGACGCGGGCGTTACCTCCCCTTGCAGTGGCCGTACAGCGGACGTGGGCGTTACCGCTCTGCCCAGTGGGCGCGTAGCAGGGGGACCAGGTCGGTGGCGCGTTCGTCGGGGAAGAAGAGTTTGGCGCCGTCGATTTCTATGACCTCGGTGACGCCGGGGATCGTGTCGCGGAGCCAGTACGCCCAGCGCAGGTCGAAGAACGTGTCGGCGGTGCCCCAGACGATGAGGGTCGGGACGTTCAGTTCGCGTAGTGCGGGTTCGGCCTTCAGGAGGTCTTCTGGGCGTATGGAGAGTAGGAGGCGTTCGAAGTCGCGGGCTCGTTCGGGCGTACGGGCGATCGGTTCCAAGAAGGCGCGCAGGGTGTCGTCGGTGAGGCGGTCCGGGTGTTCGTAGCCGTCGGCGAGGCTGCCGCGTCCTACCTCCAGGTCGGTCATGATCGATTCGACGATGGGGGCCAGTTCGCCCTTCTCGGCGAGCTCTACCAGGGGTTTGAACGCCTCCGGCGGCACGTTGTCGTGGGTGTCGCAGTTGGTGAGTGTGAACGTGCGGAGGCGTTCGGGGTGGTGGGCGGCGAAGATCTGTGCGACGGCGCCGCCCGTGTCGTTGGCGACCAGGTCGATGCCGGTCAGGCCCTCCGCGTCGCAGAAGTCCTCGATCGACTCGGCTAGGGCGGGGAGGGAGTAGTCGTCGCGCGGCGGGGTGGCGCCGTGTAGCGGGAGGTCGATGGCGATGCATCTCCGGTCGCGCAGCTCGTCGATCACGTTGCGCCAGAGGTGGCTGCTCGTGGCGATGCCGTGGACGAACAGTGCGACGCGGCCCACGCCGGACTCGGCGCCGCTCGCGTCGGGGCGGACGCCACTCATGCCGGGCTGGGGGTTGGACTCGGCGCTGCCCGCGCCAGGCCGGGCGCCGGTCGCGCCGGTCGCGCCGGGCTCGGCGTTGCTCTCCTCGGGGTGGGGGGTGGTCTTGCCTGGGTGGGGGGTGCCGGTGTCGATGCAGGACATGTCGCCGGAGCGGGTTCGTACGGTGCGTGTGATCATTTGGGCTCCCCAATCGCATACCGACTGTCGGTATCATTGAAATAGACCGACAGTCGGTATGTCAACCGTCCGGTATGAATGTGGGCCATGAACAAGAAGGCCGAGCGTGGGCGGGCCACTCGGGAGCAGCTTGTTGAGATCGCTACCGGGCTGTTCGTCGAGCGTGGGTATGAGGACACCTCTATTGAGGCCGTCCTGCAGGAGACCGACGTCAGCCGAGGGGCGCTCTACCATCACTTTGATGGCAAGGAAGCGCTGTTCGAGGCGGTGCTCACGGCGGTTGAGGCTGACATCGCCTCGCGGTTGAACGCCTCGGTCGGGGGGCTGACCGATCCTGTTGAGGAGCTACGGGCGGGGTGTCTCGCCTGGGTTCGTCTTGCCGGCGATCGGGTCGTGCAGAGGATCGTGTTGATCGACGCGCCGTCCGTTGTGGGGTGGGAGCGGCGGCGGGAGTTGGACGAGAAGTACACGCTTGGGATGGTGCGGGCCGTTTTGTCCGGGGTTGCTCGGACGGGGCGGCTTCCCGAGGCTCATGTTGATCTGTTCGCGCACATGTTGCTGGCGGCTCTGGACGAGCTGGCGTTGTTGATCGCGCGGGCCGAAGACGTGGAGGGGGCCACGATTGAGGCCGAGGCGGCGATCGAGGAGTTCGTGACTCGTATTCTCACGCCGCCTCGGGGATGACGAGGCCTCGGGGCGAAGTACCCCGAGGCGCGACGTCAGGAGGTTTCTTCCATCTAGGTCTCGAGCATGGCCAGTTCCACACGCCCCTTGGGTGTTGGAGGGGCCGTACCATCGCGTTCGTCATCGCGGGCCTTCGCGAGCGCGGGTACGTGTGGACGCTGCCGCACAAGGGCTCCTACGCCCGACCCAGCGCCCACTGGCGCGAGCTAGAACTCCCGTAGGCCGCCGGTCTGCATGACGGGAAAGACATGGCGGCTCGCGGCGCAGATCGTCTCCACGACCTGGACCGGGGTGTCCTCCGTGGAGTAGGACGCGCGCAGCAGCTGGACCACCCATTCGCCGGGGTCGACCTGCAACGCCTCGACCTCCGGACGGGTGGCGGGGCGGGCGACCAGAGTCTCCTCGGCGTGGCCGAAGTAGTGGCCCAGGCCCTCCAGTGCCCGCTGGAGCGCCGGGGTCGCCGTGTCGACGACCGTCACCTCCGTGCCGGCGAACAGGTCGGAGCGGAAGAACGACGTGACCAGCCTGATCGGCATCCCGTCCGCGACGATCTTGCGGCGGCGTACGAGGACCTCGTCGCCCGCTCTTATCCGCATCAAGGAGGCCACGTGCTCGCTCGACGGCTCGCAGCCGGCGAACAGCGGGTGGACGTCGATGTGCACGCCCTGGCGCTCGGCCGCGACGGCGAAGGTACGCGCGGGGCCGCCGAGACCGGGCTCGGTCGGCAGGGAACGGTAGACGATGACCTGGGGACCGGGCTCGCCGGCAGGCTCGGGGGCGCGCGTGGTCGGGCCCTTGCGCATCTGGGAGATACGGCCCGGGGAGACCCCGAGATGGCTCGCGATCTCGTCGAGCAGGTGCCCGGCGTCGCGGGCCTCGGCGATCGCCTGGCGGCGCATGCGAGCGGCCTCTTCGACCATGCTCTGCTGCTCGGCCATGGTGTCGGTGAGGGCGCGGGCACGCTCGATCGGATCACTTATCGCAGCGATCTCGCGGAGGGTGGTGAGGTTCACAACGTCGGCGCTCCGGTCTTCAAGACGAACTTTAGGCCCCCTGTTGCAAGGTTACGCATCGTGGTCGTATGCTCACAGCATAGATGGTTTACCTCCCCTAAACCCATTCCCGAGAGGGTTTTCCCGCCATGAGCGAAACAGCATTCGGTCCCCCTGACGAACGTGATATGTGGCGGATCGGAGGCACAGGCACCTGATGGGCGGAGTCGTACTGGGGTCCATCACCGTGCGCGGCGTGGCCGTCGACGTGGGCGCGGCCCGCAGGTTCGTCGCCGAGGCGCTGCGCGGCCGTCCCGAGGTCGACACGGCCGTGTTGCTGACCAGCGAGGCCGTGACCAACTCCGTGATCCACACCGACAGCGCTCGCGTCACGGTCGTCGTGATCGAGACCCCGGACGGATTACGCGTGGAGGTCTCCGACGAGGGCGGCGACAGCTACCCCTCGGCCTACCGCGGGTGCGACCTGCGGGAGGACAGACGCGGGGTGTTCCTCGTGCAGGAGCTGTCGCGCCGCTCGGGCTTCCACTCCGACGAGAACGGCCTGACCTACTGGTTCGAGCTCTGACCCATATACGCGGTCAGCCAGTGGTCCAGCTCGCTGAAGACCTTCGCACGGACGGCCTCCGGTGACAGCACCAGGTCATGGAGGCCGCCGTCCACGCGTACACAGGTCACGTGCGGGCCCAGGCGTACCGACCAGCGGGCGATGTCGTCGACGTCCAGCACGCCGTCCGCGGTCGTCACGTCTCCCTTACGGCCACGCGCCGTACGCGCCGAGGCCATGACCAGCACGGGAACGTCGATCCGAAGGCCCGCGTGCACCTGCCGGTGGGCCTTCATGATGGCGGCCAGCCACCCGACCCGTACGCCGAAGCCCTTCGCCGGCTTCCACGTCAGGTCGAAGTCCCACTCGCCGCCGTGGTCGCGGTGGATGCTCCGCACGTACGCCTCGGACACCCCCGCCGGGAACCTCGCGGACGGGCGCCCCTTCGCGATGAGCCGCACCAGCGGGCCGACGGTCCTGCGCACGGCGGGCGGGACGTTCAGCTCCAGGAACGGGCTGTTCAGGAACAGGCCGTCGACGAGGCCCTGCCCGCGTACGCGGTCGGCCCACAACGCGCCGAGCAGGCCGCCCGTCGAGTGGCCGTTGAGGAGCAGCACGTCGTTCTCCTCGCGGATCAGGCGCACCGCCTCGTCGATCTCAGGGAAGTAGTCCGACATGTCGAGCGCGTAGTTCGGCGTCTGGTGCTCCAGCAGCGACCGCCCGTATTTGCGCAGGTCAAGGGCGTAGAAGCTGTAGCCGCGCTCGACGTAGAAGTCCGCGAGGTGCGCCTGGAAGAAGTAGTCCACGAAGCCGTGCACGTACAGCACGGCCTTGCGGCCCTCCGCGCGGCGGCGTACGAGCGTCGCCACGACCTCGCCTTCGGCGTCGTCGTCGAAGGTCAGCCGGATCGACTCGTACTCGGCGCCCAGTACATCCTGTTCCATGGCGGATCAGCGTACGGTCCGGCGCCGTGCCGGCGCCATAATCACTCGGCCTCCAGATCGCCTTCGAGCCGGAGGTAGGTCTCGCGGAGCCGCTGGATGGTGTCCTCCTCGGGCTCGGCCCACAGCTCGCGGTCGGCCGCCTCCAGGAGCCGCTCGGTGATGCCGCGCAGCGCCCAGGGGTTCGACCGCTCCATGAACTCCCGGTTCTCCTGGTCGAAGACGTATTCGGAGGCCAGCTTCTCGTACATCCAGTCGTCCACGACGCCCGCCGTCGCGTCGTACCCGAACAGGTAGTCGACGGTCGCGGCCAGCTCGAACGCGCCCTTGTAGCCGTGCCGCCGCATCGCGGCGATCCAGCGCGGGTTGACGACGCGGGCGCGGAACACCCGGTGCGTCTCCTCGCCGAGCGTGCGCGTGCGCACCTGGTCGGGCAGGGCGGAGTCGCCGACGTACGCGGCGGGGCTCTTCCCGGTGAGCGCGCGGACGGTGGCGACCATGCCGCCGTGGTACTGGAAGTAGTCGTCGGAGTCGACGATGTCGTGTTCGCGGGTGTCCTGGTTCTTGGCGGCGACGGCGATCCGCTTGAACGCGGCCTCCATGTCGGGCCGCGCCTCGCGGCCGTCCAGGCCGCGCCCGTACGCGTAGCCGCCCCACACGGCGTACACCTCGGCGAGGTCGCGGTCGTCGCGCCAGTTGCGGGAGTCGATCAGCGGCAGGAGGCCCGCGCCGTACGCCCCGGGCTTGGAGCCGAAGATGCGGCTCGTGGCGCGCCGCCAGTCGCCGTGCGCCTCGGCGTCCTCCAGGGCGTGCGCGCGCAGGTGGTTGCCGGGCTCGTCCAGCTCGGCGACGGCCGCGATGGCGTCGTCGACCAGGGCGATGACGTGCGGGAACGCGTCGCGGAAGAAGCCCGAGATGCGCAGGGTCACGTCGATGCGCGGGCGGGCCAGCTCGTCGCGCGGGATGATCTCGAAGCCGGTGACGCGGCGCGAGGCGTCGTCCCACACCGGGCGTACGCCGATCAGCGCGAGCACCTCGGCGATGTCGTCGCCCTGGGTGCGCATCGCGGAGGTGCCCCAGACGGTGAGGCCGACGCTGCGCGGGTACTCCCCCGTGTCGCTCAGGTGCCGTTCGACCAGGGAGTCGGCGAGGGCGAGGCCGACGTCCCAGGAGTTGCGGGACGGGATCGCCTTCGGGTCGACGGAGTAGAAGTTGCGGCCGGTCGGCAGGACGTTGACCAGGCCGCGCGTCGGCGAGCCGGACGGACCCGCCGGGATGTAGCCGCCGGCGAGGGCGTGCAGCACCGCGTCGATCTCGCCGGAGGTGGCGTCGAGGCGCGGCACCACCTCGCTCGCCGCGAACTCCAGCAGGCGCACGACCTGCGGGTGTTCGGCGCCCAGCACCTCGTCGCAGACGGTCGCGGCCTTGGAGGGGTCCCAGCCGAGGGTCTCCATGCCGACGACGAGCCTTCGGGCCACGGCCTCCAGGAGGTCGATCACGTCGGACGCCGTACGCGACGGGCCGTCGGCCAGGTCGGTGAGGGTTCCGGCGTCCGCCGGCGCGCCCGGCTCGGCCAGCAGGGCCTTCTCGTCCAGGCCGTGCGTCGCGGCGATGGCCGCGCGGAGGCCGGGCAGCGCTCCGGCCTTGCCCGCCCAGACCTGGGCGGCGCGCAGCACGGCGAGCACGAGGTTCACGCGCTGGCCCGAGTCGGGCGCGTCGCCGAGGATGTGCAGGCCGTCGCGGATCTGGACGTCCTTGATCTCGCACAGGTAGCCGTCGACGTGCAGGACGAACTCGTCGAAGGCGTCCTCGCCGGGCTGGTCGTCGACGTGCAGGTCGTGGTGGAGCTGGGCGGCCTGGATGAGGGTCCAGATCTGCGCGCGCACGGTCGGCAGCTTGGTCGGGTCGAGCGCCTGCACGGTGGCGTACTCGTCGAGGAGCTGCTCCAGTTTGGCCAGGTCGCCGTAGGTGTCGGCGCGGGCCATCGGCGGCACGAGGTGGTCGACGATCGTGGCGTGGCCGCGCCTCTTGGCCTGAGTGCCCTCGCCGGGGTCGTTCACGATGAACGGGTAGACCAGCGGGAGGTCGCCGAGGACGGCGTCCGGCGCGCACCCGGCGGACAGGCCGAGGCCCTTGCCGGGAAGCCATTCGAGGGTGCCGTGCTTGCCCAGGTGGACGACGGCGTCGGCCTTGAACGTACGGTCGAGCCAGCGGTAGGCGGCCAGGTAGTGGTGCGAGGGCGGCAGGTCGGGGTCGTGGTAGATCGCGACGGGGTTCTCGCCGAAGCCGCGCGGCGGCTGGATCATCAAGATGACGTTGCCGAAGGTCTTGGAGGCCAGCACGATGTCGTCGCCGTCGGTGTAGAGGTCGCCGGGCGGCTCGCCCCAGTGGCCTCGCACGGCCTCGCGCAGCCGCTCCGGGAGGGCCTCGAACCAGCGCTCGTACTCCTCTCGCGGCACGCGCGCGGTCGCGGCGCCGAGCTGCTCCTCGGTCAGCCACTCCACGTCGTGCCCGCCCGCCGCGATCAGCTCGTGGATGAGCGTGTCGCCGTCGTCGGGCAGGTCGTCGATCGCGTACCCGGCGGTGTCCATCGCGGTCAGCAGGCGTACGGCCGAGACGGGGGTGTCCAGGCCGACGGCGTTGCCGACGCGCGCGTGCTTGGTCGGGTAGGAGGACAGCATGATCGCCACCCGGCGCTCGGCCGGCGGCGTGTGGCGCAGGCGGGCGTGGCGTACGGCGATGCCGGCGACGCGCGCGGCGCGCTCCGGGTCGGCGGCGTACACCGGGATGCCGTCGGGGCCCTCCTCCTTGAAGGAGAACGGCACCGAGATCAGGCGGCCGTCGAACTCCGGGATCGCGACCTGCATGGCGGCGTCCATCGGGGACAGCGCGGCGTCGGAGGCCTCCCAGACCTCGCGGGAGGTCGTGAGGCACATGCCCTGGATGACGGGGACGTCGAGGGTGGCGAGCGCGCCGGGGTCCCAGGTGTCGTCCACCGGAGCCGCTCCGCCGGCGGCCAGCACGGTGACGATCAGGGCGTCGGCGCGGCCGAGCGTGGTGAGCAGGCCCTCGTCCGCGGCGCGCAGGGAGCCGCAGAAGACGGGCAGCGGGGTGCCGCCCGCCTTCTCGATCTGTTCGCAGAGGGTCTCGACGAAGGCGGTGTTGCCGGACAGCTCGTGGGCCCGGTAGAAGATCACGCCGACGGTCGGGCCGTTGTCGTCCGGCTCGGCGCCGTGCACGCCGTACTCGGGCATCTTCTCCGGCGGCGCCCAGCCCTGGGTCTCCTCGCCGGGCCGCAGCATGCCGGCCAGGAAACGGGACAGCTCCCGCAGGTTGGCGACACCGCCCTCGCGCAGGTAGTCGAGGGTCTCGGCGGCGACACCCGCGGGCACCGTGGAGAGCGCCATCAGCTCGGCGTCCGGGCTCGCCTCTCCGCCCAGCGCGACGAGCGGCAGGCCACGGCGGCGCAGGTCGTCGACGCCCTCCCGCCAGGTCTTCAGCCCGCCGAGGAGGCGTACGACGACGGCGTCGGCACCGTCGCACAGCGCGTCGAGGTCTTCGACGCTCAGGCGGGCGGGGTTCCCGGTGACATAACCGGCGCCGGCGGAACGCGCCGAAAGCAACTCGGTGTCGGCGGTGGAGAGCAGCAGCACGCGCACAGGCGTTCCTTCCCTCGGGGGTCCTCGCCCCGGCTCGGGTCACAGCGCGGACGAGCGAAGTCTCCTGACTCTCAGGTCGTCGCGCGCCCGCGGCCTTCCAGCTCGCGCCGTGGCCGTACGTGCGGAAACGCCACCTGATCACAGTTGCGGGACAGCCCCGGACTCGCACCGGGTTCCTTCCCTCGCCGCGCTCGACAGTCTACGAGAGCGTGCGCTCCCGGCAACGGGGCGAGCTCCACCGGTCAAGGCCGCACAAAGGTTGGCGCCGCCGTCGCGGCGAACGTTGCCGTCCCCTCCCCAGGTCAGCAGGGTGACGCGGTACACCTAGGTTCGGGGGAAGCATGATCGAGACGTGGCGTCCGGTTGTCCTGCCGGAGCAGGCCAGGGCCCAGTCGTTCCGTGACGAGTACGACGCGACGGCGGCGCTCGACCGGTTGCGCGCGACCGAGTACTCCTACCTCGACCGTACCGAGCACGTGTACCTCGACTACGCCGGTGCGGGCCTGCCCGCCGCCGCCCAGCTCCGCGTGCACGCCGACCGGCTGCGCGGCGGCTGCTTCGGCGACCCGCACGCCGACGGCCCCGCCTCCGCCGAGTCGCGGCGGCTCGTCGACCGGGCGCGCGAGACGGTCCTGGCGTTCTTCGGCGCCGACCCCGACGAGTACGCGGTGATCTTCACGCCGAACGCCACCGGGGCGTGCCGGCTCGTCGGCGAGGCGTACGCCTTCCGGCCGGGCACGCGGCTGCTGCTCACCGACGACAACCACAACTCGGTGAACGGCCTTCGGGAGTACGCGCGGCGCGGCGGCGCGCGGGTCGGGCGGATCCCGCTGCGCCCGCGTGAGATGCGCGTACACGACGCCGACGTGCTGCGCGCGCTGCGGCGGCGCGTCGACCCGGCTCGCTGGGCCGAGGCCGCCGGGCTGAAGACGCTCGCGCGGCGCGGTCTGCTGGCGTACCCGGCGCAGAGCAACTTCACCGGCGTCCGCCACCCCCTGGAGTGGATCGGGCTCGCCCAGACCCACGGGTACGACGTGCTGCTCGACGCCGCCGGGTACGTGCCGACGTGCCCCTTGGACCTGTCCGCTGTCCACCCGGACTTCGTGACGGTGAGCTGGCACAAGGTGTTCGGCTACCCCACCGGCGTGGGCTGCCTGGTCGCCCGGCGCGAGGCCCTGTCGCGTCTGCGGCGCCCGTGGTTCGCGGGCGGCAGCGTGCAGGCGGCGAGCGTACGCGCCGCGTGGGCGGCCCTGTCCTCCGATGAGTCCGCGTTCGAGGACGGCACGCTGAACTTCCTGTCGATCCCCGACGTCGAGGCCGGGATCTCCTGGGTGACCGAGATCGGCATGGACGTGATCGCCCAACGGGTCACCTGCCTGACGTCGTACCTGCTGGACCGGCTCCGCTCGCTGCGGCACGCGGACGAGCGCCCGCTCGTACGCCTGTACGGCCCGCTGTCCACCCGGATGCGCGGCGGCACCATCGCCTTCACGGTGCTGGACCCGTACGGCGACGTGGTCGACGAACGCGTGATCGGCCGCGACGCCGCCGCGGCCGGGATCTCGCTGCGAACCGGCTGGTTCTGCAACCCGGGCGCGGGCGAGAGCGCCTTCGGCCTGGACCGCCGCCAGATCACCGCGGCGATACGGCAGCGCCCCTCGGACACCGATGAGTACGTGGGCCTGCTGGGGCCGCCCGCCGCCGGGGCGGTGCGGGTGTCGCTGGGCCTCGTGTCCACGATCCGGGACGTGGAGCGCTTCGCGCAGTTCATCGACGCGACGTACGCGAACCGCCTGCCGGACGTGAGTGGCCTGGAGCCGCGCCTACGCTGCTGAGCAGGGCGTACGGTGTGTTCATGAGCCGTATCGGGGGTGCCACGGTGCGCCCGCCCGCGCACCTGCTGCCGCTCGTCACGCGCTTCGCGGGCTACCACTACGAAGGGCTGCCGCCGGGCACCCATCTCGGGATGCCCTCGCGTTCGCTGACGGTCGTGCTCAGCCTCGGCGCGCCGACCCGTACGCTCCGGTCGCCGGACCCGTCGGCCGGCCCTACCGCGTACGCCGCGCTCGCGGGCGGCCTGCACACGACGCCCGCGGTGATCGCGCACGACGGCGACATGCACGGCATCCAGCTCGCCCTCACCCCGGAAGGCGCGCGGTCGCTGCTGGGGATACCCGCCGGCGAGCTGGTGTCGACCGTCGTCGACCTGGACCTCCTGCTCGGCCCGGACGTCTTCTCGCTGATCGAACGCCTGCGTGACCTTCCGAGCTGGCCGGAGCGTTTCGTGCTCCTCGGCGAGGCGCTCGCCCGCCGCGCGGACCGCCTCCCCTCACCGGCCGCCGAACTCGGCCACGCCTGGTCGTGCCTGGTCGGCAGCGACGGCACGGCGCGCATCTCAGACGTCGCGCGTGAGGTCGGCTGGAGCCGCCGCCACCTCGGCGAACGCTTCACCGCCGAATACGGCCTGACGCCGAAGGAGGCGGCGCGCGTCATGCGGTTCGAGCACTCCAAACGGCTGCTCGTACGGCCGGGCCGCCCGCCGCTCGCCGCCGTCGCGGCCACCTGCGGCTACTACGACCAGGCCCACCTCGCCCGCGAGTGGAACGACTTCATCGGCTGCCCGCCGTCGGCCTGGCTCGCCTCCGAAGACCTCCCTTTCGTCCAAGACGAAGAAGCCCTCACGCCCGCAGGCTGAACCCATGAGCAGAACCATCATCTGGCCCACCCTCCGCTACGACGACGCCCACGCCGCCATCCGATTCCTGACCGACGCCTTCGGGTTCGAGCAGGTCGCCCTGTACGAGTCCGGGGAGCTGGTCGACCACTGCGAGATGCGCTGGCCCTCGGGCGGCGGCGTCATGCTGGGCAGCACCGCCCGGGTCGACAGCAGCATCGCCGGCCTCCCGCCGGGCATGGGCTCGGTGTACGTCGTGACCGACGACCCCGACGGCCTGTACAAACGCTCCACCTCGGCGGGCGCGACCGTCGTCGCCGAGCTGCGCGACGAGGACTACGGCTCACGCGGCTTCACCGTGCGCGACCCCGAAGGGGTCTACTGGAGCTTCGGGACGTACGGCGGGGTGCAGGACTAAAACCCGGTGCGGACGTGCCCCGTCGTTCGCCACGATGAGGTCATGGCCGACCAGTCCCGGCGGGACGCGGATCGGATGGCGGTCGCCTCCGATCCGTGGCTCGACCGGATCCTGCGCGAGGGCGGCACGTCCGGGCTGCTGGACACGCTCGCCGAACGCCTGTCCCCGACCGACCTGCAGACACTGCTGCTTGAGGTCTACCGCCGCCGCGCGGGTGCGGTGCGCCCCGGCCGCCTGCTGGAGGCCTACGGGCGCAGTCGTTTCACCGCGCCGTCCCCGCTGGACGCGGGCGACCTGGCGCGCCTGGACGCCCTCGCGCACGCCAGGCTGCCCGAGCACGGGTTCACCGCCCTGGCTCTGTCGCCGTTGTGCCCGCTGGGCACCAACTCCGCGGTGGCGACGGTGAACCAGAACAAGGTGGTCACCACCGTCCGCAACACCGAGGTGGTCGCGGACGCCACCAACGTCCTGGCCCTGGAGTGCGCGGCGCGGCGCCGGGAGTCTCTGCGGGCCGATCCCCGCTCGCGCCGGCGCGTCCGGCTTGCGGCCACGCACCGGGTGGTACGCGCCCAGGTGTTCGACGGCATGCCGGCGCACTTCGCGCTACTGGCCCTGTGCACGGCCGGCCGCGACGAAGGGTCGTTCGGGTTCGAGGCGGAGTCGCTGGCCGAACAGATCGGCGTGCACCTCGACGTTCTGGACCACGCCCGCGATCTCGGCTACCGGATCCTCTCCGTACAGGTCTCGGTGACCGACCTTCTGGACCGGCACCGGCGGACACTTCGCGACCTTCTTGACCGGCTCGACGCGGATCCACCCCGGTACGGCGTTCGCGTTCGACGACGACCGCGAGAGCGGCTACTACAGCGGTGCCTGCTTCGAGATCCGTGCCACCACCGGCTCCGGCGACGACCTCAGCGTGGGCGACGGCGGTTTCACCACCTGGAGCGCCGACCTGCTCAGCAACGCCAAGGAACGCCTCCTCATCAGCGGCCTCGGCCTCGAACGCCTCTGCGAACGCTTCCGCGCGTAGGCGGGCCTACGACGTCACGACCGGGCAGCCCAGGCGTACCGCCGCGCGGCTCGGTGGCGGGGTCGGGCCGTGGGCGACGGCCATCCGCAGCGGGGCGAAGGTCTCGCCGGTGCCGTCCGAGGCCAGCCTGGTGAAGAACGACGGGGTGGACAGCAGGACGCTCGCGCGGTGGCGGCGTACGTGTTCGGCGACGTTGGAGACCGAACGGCGGCCCGGGTCCAGTACGGCGCTCGCTCCGGAGAACAGCGGCAGGAACACCGTGTCGCGCAGGCCCACCGGGTCGTACATCTTCGGGACCGAGAACAGCACGTCGTTCTGGCGCAGGCCCAGCGGCTCCATCTCCAGGAACGACGCCTCCGGGTCGCCGTGCACGTACATCGCGCTGTACTGCACGAACGCCGGGGTCTCCGGCAGCACCGGGTACGGCTCGGCGAAGCCGGCCCTCGGCATCTCGGCGGTCAGCTCGGCGGCGGTGATGGCGTGCTCGTGGCGGCCCTCCGCGCAGACCGCCATCTCGCCGACGGGCAGCATCGAGGCCTCCGGGTCGGCGAGCATCGCGATCGCGCCGATGCGCACCACCCCGAGGAACGCCCACACGAACTCGATCGACGCCTGGAGCGCGATCACGACGCGGTCTCCGGGGCCGGCGCCGTGCGCCTCCAGCATCGCGGCCGCGTGGGCCCCGCCCTGGTGCACCTCGCCGTGGGTGTAGACGTCGTCGCCGCACAGGAACGCGGCCCGGTCACGCCAGCCGAAAGCACGCGTCCACTGACTGAGGGACTCCGCCAAATTGGCGTCCCGGGACGGGCCTGGCATCAGTGCTCCCTACCGCGTGCGTGGCTCTAAGCGCGAGGTTAGGCCGGGGCGACGGTATTGGGACAGACCCGCAGCGTGATCAAATAGTGCGGAAGGAGGCCATCTGTGGACAGCGTTCGTGTCGCCCTGATCGGTTACGGCACCGGGGGTTCGGTCTTCCACGCTCCGCTGATCTCCGCCGTCCCAGGTCTGGAGCTCGCGGCCGTCGTGACGCGCGATCCGGAGCGGCGATCCGCCGTACGCTCGCGGTATCCGGACGCCGCTCTCCTGGATTCAGCCGACCATATTCGGTCAGGCGGTTTCGATCTGGTGGTCATCACGACTCCGAACCGTCTTCATGTTCCGCAGGCCCGCATGGCGCTCGACGCCGGGCTGCCGGTCGTCGTCGACAAGCCCGTCGCGCCGACGCCGTCCGAGGCGCGGTCGCTCGCGGGCGGGCCGCCGGTGGTGCCGTTCCACAACCGGCGCTGGGACGGCGACTTCCGTACGGTCGCGCGGCTCGTGTCGGAGGGCGCGCTCGGGAAAGTGCTGAGGTTCGAGTCGCGCTTCGAGCGGTGGCGGCCGACGATCAAGCCGGGCTGGAAGGAGACCGCCGATCCCTCCGCCGCCGGTGGCGTGCTGTACGACCTCGGCTCGCACCTGATCGACCAGGCGATCACGCTGTTCGGGCCGCCGGAGTCGGTACGCGCGGAGGTGGACGTACGCCGGCCGGACGCCGAGGCGGCCGACGACGCGTTCGTGGCGCTGACCCACGCGGGCGGGGTTCGCTCGCACCTGTGGATGAGCGCGGTCTGCGCCGACCTCGGGCCGCGGTTCCGTGTCCTCGGCGACCGCGCCGCGTACACCTCCCACGGGCTTGACGTGCAGGAGACGCAGCTGCGTACGGGCCTTTCGCCGCTGGTTCCCGGGTACGGCATGACGTCCTCGCAGGGACTGCTGGGCACGCCCGGCTCGACCTCGCCGGTCGACACCTCGCAGGGGCGATACCAGGACTTCTACGCTCAGGTCGCCGCGATGGTCCGCGGCGAGGGCCCGCCGCCGGTGTCGCTGGAGGACGCCGTGACCGGGCTGTCCGTCATCGCTGCGGCGCTGGGCCGCCAGGACTGACCACCGGGAGGCCCTCCGGCGCGCCCTTCTCGATGAGGGCGGTGAGGGCATCGGTGTCGAGATGGTGTTCGACGAGGTCGCCCAGGGCGTCGAGCTGCGCCTCCCGTAGCGCGGCGAAGTCGGTGGTCCGGTCGGCGACGAAGTCGCTGCCGGCCGTACGCGCGACGTCGGTGAGGAACGCGCGGCGGAACCCGTCGTTCTCCAGCGCGCCGTGCCAGGTCGTACCCCACACGCTGCCGTCACGGCACCCGTCGAGGAACGGCTCGCCGCCGCGTCTCTCCACGACACCGTGGTGGATCTCGTACGCGTCGACCCGCTCGCCGTACGCCTCGCCGCTGGGCCTGCCGAGGGTCTTCTCCGGCGCGAACCTGACGCGTACGTCGAGCAGGCCGAGCCCCTGGACGGCGCCCGCCTTGGACTCGACATCATCGACGATCTCCGTGCCGAGCATCTGGTAGCCGCCGCAGATGCCGAGCACGGGGCGGCCGTGCTCCGCCCTTGTCTTGATCGCCTCTTCGAGGCCGCGCTCGCGCAGCCAGTTCAGGTCGGACACCGTCGCGCGCGAACCCGGGAGCACGACCAGATCGGCGCCCGCGAGCTGCCCTGGGGAGGTCACGAACTCGACGCCGACGCCGGGCTCGGCCGCGAGCGCGTCGAGATCGGTGAAGTTGGAGATGCGCGGGAGGCGTACCACGGCGACGCGGAGTGTGTGGTCCTTGTGCTCTGTCTTCCGGTCCAGGCCGAGGGAGTCCTCGACGTCGAGCCAGAGATCGTCGAGCCAGGGCAGGACGCCGTACACGCTCCTGCCGGTGAGCGCCCTGATCTGGTCGAGGCCGGGCGCGAGGAGCTCGGGCGCGCCGCGGAACTTGTTGATGACGAAACCCGCGACGAGCGCCTGATCGTCTGGGTCCAGCAGCCCGACGGTGCCGTACAGGGCGGCGAAGACCCCGCCCCGGTCGATGTCGCCGACGACGATGACGGGGAGGTTCGCGGCTCGGGCCAGGCCCATGTTCGCGATGTCATTCCCGCGGAGGTTGATCTCGGCGGGGCTGCCGGCGCCTTCGCAGATGACGACGTCGTAGTCGTTTCTCAGCTCGGTGAGGCTGTTGATGGCGACCTCACGCAGCCGCGCGCGGTACTCGCCGTACTGGAGGGCGTCGACGTCGGCGATCGGCCTTCCGAGGACGACCACCTGGCTGCGGCGGTCGCTGCCGGGCTTGAGGAGGACGGGGTTCATGTGCGCGGTCGGCTCGACGCGGGCGGCGGCGGCCTGCATCGCCTGCGCCCGGCCGATCTCGGCACCGTCGGCGGTGACCATGGAGTTCAGGGACATGTTCTGCGCCTTGAAGGGCGCGACTTTGACGCCTTGGCGTACCAGCCAGCGGCAGATGCCGGCGGTGAGCACACTCTTACCCGCATCGGACGTGGTCCCCGCGACCAGCAACGCACCGTTCACGAGCGCGAACGTAGCAGGCCGCTCCGCCACACGACGGCGCGCGTGACGGGGTCTGGGGTCAGGACGTTCGCGTGCGGGCGGCCATTCTTCTGCCTGTGCGCGTCGCGGCGGTGCGGGTCACGACGGTGAGTGCGGTGGTGGTGAGCGTGATCAAGCGGGCGAGGTGGACCGCGCGGCGGATGTCGTTCGGTTCGGGGGCGCGGCCGTCTCCGAGCTCGGGTCTGCGTTCGGCCTGCTCGCCGTAGACGTTGAGGCCTCCGAGCCGTACGCCGAGTGCCCCGGCGAACGCGGCCTCGCAGCGGCCGGCGTTGGGGCTGGGGTGTGCGGCGCCGTCGCGGCGGAATGTCCGGTACGTGGTTCTCGCCGACCCTCCTACGGCCGGGGCGCACACGGCCGTGAGCAGGCCGGTCAGGCGGGCGGGTACCCAGTTGGCCACGTCGTCGAGTCTCGCGGAGGCCCAGCCGAAGTTCGCGTACCGCGCATCGCGGTGCCCGACCATCGCGTCGAGGGTGTTCACGGCCCGGTACGCGAGCAGCCCGGGTACGCCGAACACGGCTCCCCAGACGAGCGGCGCGACGACGGCGTCCGAGGTGTTCTCCGCGACGGACTCGACGGTGGCACGGCTCAGCTCCTTGGCGTCCAGGCCGCTGGGATCGCGCCCGCAGAGATGGGAGAGCCGCCCCCGTGCGGCTTCGATGTCCCCGGCGTCGAGCGCCGACGCCATCGTGAGGCCTTCCTTGCCGAGCGAGGTTCCGCCGAGTACCGCCCAGGTGGCGGCGGCGGTGACCACGGTGGACGCGCCTCGTCGCGCGGCTAGGACCCCGAGCCCGGCGGCCGTACCGACACAGACGGCCGTGAACACGGCACCTCGCGCTTTGCCGTCGGCGTGGACGCGCCGTTCCAATCCGGTCGCGGCCCGGCCGAACGCCGCCACCGGATGCCCGCGCCGCGGGTCCCCGAGGACGGCGTCCAGCAGTACCCCGGCGACCAGGCCCTTCGCGATCGTCATGCGGAGACCATAGAGCGCGCGGGTCCGGAGGTGACAAGCGGCTCGGGGGCCGCCCGCGACGAGGCCCCCGAGCCGGGATGAATCAGTTCTCCGCGGAGGTGCTCGTCAGATCGACATGTTCGGGACCCTTGTCGTGCACGTTGGTGCACCTGTGGTTCCACTCGGCGGCCTGCGCCGCGTACAGGGCGGTCAGGCAGGAGCCCATGGCGAGCTGGCCGTAGTAGTTCGGGTGGACCGACTCCAGGATGCTCCCCTGCAGGTCACCGTCGAAGAAGCGCGCCCACTCGCTCTCGTCGGCCGGCAGCGGGTTCTGCAGGGAGTTGGACCTGGCCGACTGCTGCGCGCCCTTGCTGCACACCTCGTGGCCGTCGAGCAGCGTACGCAGGTCCAGGAACTCGATCTTGTGCTGGGCCGCGATGTCCTTGAGCAGGTCGGCGATGCGCGGCACGACCGACTGGTGCACCCAGTCGGAGTCGTCGTCGTAGATCGGGCAGTGGCCGACGTGGACGCGCTTCAGGCCGCTCTGCGGATAGCGGTTCTGGTCCCCGAGCGGGATCGGGGACGGATACGACTGCAGGACGAACCGGTACGAGCCAGGGCGATACCCGGCGTCCTCCATGGTGTGCGTGACCTGCCGTACGACCTCGGCGATCTTGGATCGGACCTGTTGCAGACCCGTGGTGAAGGTGGGATCCCAGGCGGCCTCGCAGTGCTTGCCGATCGTGTACCGGGCGATGCAGCTCGTGATGATGTCGCCGAAGCCCAGATCGTTGCCGCCGATCGTGACGACGACCATCTTGACGCGCGTGGTCGTCAGCAAGGTCGCGAGCTGGTCGATCTGCGGGGCCTCGCCCTTGTTCGACTGACCACCGCGACCGGCGCGGATCAGGTTGACCGTCTTGGCCCCCGAGCAGGCGAGGTTCGCGCGCTGGGCCACCTGGATCCCCGCGCTCCTGATCTCGGAGGAGTCCGAGCGCATGCAGGTCGAGGCGGTGTTCCCGTACACGCGACCGGCGTCGTGCCGGCACACCGCGCCGTCGCCGTGGCAGCTGTACGCGGCGCGGTCGGTGCCCCAGAAGTCGCCCAGGTTGTTGGGCGACGGGGCGTTGCCCTGCCAGCGACCGGCGTTGCCGGAGACGAAACTGTCACCGAGCATGACCACGGCCGTGTTCGGCGTACCGACGGCGAGCCCGTACGGCAGGCCGCCGACGCCGGGAGAGGCCGTGACCATGTTCGTCGCGGTACTGATCACGGCGACGGACTCCGAATCCGACAGACCGACGAAGAGCTGGCCGCCGTCGAACCCGATGGCCACGCTCAACGGGACGTCGTTCGCGTTGCCCACCCCGATCCTGTTGACGGCGTTCCCGGTCGCGAGGTCGATGACCTCCACGTTGGGGCCGGCGGCGACCCCGACGTACGCCCGCCCGCCGTCCGGGCTGATCGCCATCGCACGCGGGTTACGGTCCGTGGCGATTCGAGAGGTGACCCTGCGGGTCGCCGTGTCGATCACCGTGATGTCGTCGGAGACGGCGTTGACGACGTACGCGTGGGCGCCGTCGGGCGCGACCGTGACCATCTGCGGCAACTGACCGACCGAGACCTCATGGACCGCGTAGGTGCCAGTGTCGATCACCGACACGGAGTTCGCCCCATCGTTGACGACGAACGCCTTCGTGCCGTCAGGAGTGAACGCGACGCTGATCGGCCGGATCCCCACACCGATGCTCTTGACGACCTCGTCGGAGGTCGTATCGACCACTGAGATCTTGTTCGCCAGGTAGTCGGCGACGTAGACACGAGTGTCATCGGGAGCGACCGCGAGACCACGCGGCCCGTCACCGACATGGACGACCTTGCTGAGGGCGAACGGGCTGGTGCTCACCACCGAGAGCGTGTCGTCGGCGGGATTCGTCACATAGACGCGCGTACCGCCGGGGCTCACCGCCGCCCCGAACACCGGCCGGCCGAGATCGACACTCCCCGCGACGCCGCCGGAAGCCGCATCGATCATCGACAACTTCGACTTGGCGGCGGCGAAGGCGAACTCCTTGGGCGTACCGGCCGCCGGGGCCGTGGATCGTGCCGAGGCCGTACGGCCCGGCGCGGCCCCTAACCCGGCGACGAGTGTCATGGCCACGACGACTTTTACCGCGGCATTGTTCAAATACTTCCGCACCGACGACCTCCGCTTTCACGATGTCCCGAATGGGGCGTAGAGGGGTGCTGGAAAATCCCAAATGGACCATCCCCCCGACGCCTGAACGCGCGCATCGTACGGCAACCCGATCAGCCATCTCCGCAGGTCGAAAAGGCGTTTTCGTTTCATGTCCGGCGGAGAAATCGGCAACCCCGGCATCGTGGGCTCGCACCACCCGCAACGGCTCGACGTCCACACCGAAGTCGAAGACGGGTCCGTACCAACAAAGGCAGGCGATTGTCTCTGCGTCGTTTTGAACGACGCTTTCACATCCCATTTCCGGAAGACGGCGTACGAGCCGCGGTAGCCGCGCGGCATCCTAGGAGGATGCGGGATGTCGATGTGGCGGTGGTCGGGCTCGGGCTGGCGGGGGCGGCGGCGGCTTGGGCGGTCAGTCGGCGGGGGCGGCGGGTTGTTGCCTTTGAGGCTTTCGGGGCGGGGCATCGGCGTGGGAGTTCGCATGGGGCGGCGCGGATCTTTCGGCGGGCTTATCTCGACTCCCTGTACGTCGAGCTCACCGGGCGTTCCGGGCGGCTCTGGGAGCGGCTCTCCGGTGAGGCCGGGGTGCCGCTGCTGACCCGTACCGGTGGGGTCGATCACGGGGTGGCTCGGGAGCCGGAGCGGATGGTCGCTCTGTTGCGGGAGCACGGGGTCGGGGCCGAGCTGCTCGAACCGGTCGAGGCGTCCCGGCGGTATCCCGGGATGGTCTTCGACGGGCCCGTCGCGTACGACCCCGAAAGCGGGACGATCGATCCCGAAGGGGCGATCTCGGCGATGGTTCGGCTCGCGGCCGGACGAGGCGCGCACGTCGCGTACGACACTCCCGTGCTCCGGCTGGAGGCGGGCGGTGACGGGGCCGTCCTCCACACCGGCGACGGTTCCTGGCGGGCGGACACCGTCATCGTCGCGGCGGGTGCCTGGATCGGGCCGCTGCTCGACGGTCTCGTACGGCTGCCGCCGCTCACGGTCACCCAGCAGCAGGCGCTGTTCTTCGCGCCGCGCCGGCCGGCCCCGTGGCCGACGCTCGTGCACGGCGAGTCCGCGGACACCCTCGACATCTACGGGCTGCCCGAAGGCGGCTACGTCAAGGTCGCCGAGCACACCCACGGGACCGTGACGACCGCGGACACCAGGGACTTCGTCGTCGACCCCGGCGCCCGCGACCGTACGATCGCCTACGTCCGGCGCTGGCTCCCAGGCCTGGACCCGATGCCTCGCGCCGAGACGACGTGCCTCTACACGAGCACCGCGAACGAGGATTTCGTGCTCGACCGCCGTGGCCCGTTCGTCGTGTGCTCGGCGTGTTCGGGCCACGGCGCCAAGTTCATGCCGCTGATCGGCGAGCTGGCCGCCGACCTCGCCGACGGCCTGCCGCCTATCGAGAGGTTCGCGCTGCGGTGAACGCCAGCAGGAGCCCGGCCGTACGCCGCGGGTCCTCCAGCGGGGGCGAGTGCCCGACGCCGGGCAGCCATTCGACGCGCGCGCCCGGCACGGCACGGTAGTCGCCGGCGGATGAGGATCGCCATCTACGGTCCTGCTCGCCGAAGATCACCTGTAGCGGTTTGCCGATGGCAGTCAGCCTCTCCGGGAGCGCTCGCTCCCCCAGGTATTCACGGGCCGCTTCCATCGCCCCGGTGAACGCCTGGAATGTCATGCCGCGCACATCGTCCACGAGCGCCTGCGGGATCTCGTAGCCCTCGCGGCTGAAGCCCGTGCTCGCGAATGTTCGGATCTGATCGTCGGTCGGGGGCCACTGCGAGATGCCGGCGGGTTCCTGTTCGATGAAGGCGTCGAGGCTGGGGCCGGTGTTGATGAGCGCGAGCGCCGACACCAGGTCAGGACGCTGCTCGGCGAGGGCGGTGGCGATCATGCCGCCGCTGGAGTGGCCGACGACGATGGCGCGCTCGACGCCCAGCCGGTCCAGCTCCTCTCCGACGCGGCGTCCCTGCTCGGGAACCTCGTAGCCGCCGGTGGGTTCGGCCGACCGGCCGTGCCCGGGAAGGTCGATCCGGATGACGCGGTGGGAGTATTTCAGCAGCGGAACCAGCGCGTCCCACGAGCGGGTCGAGGACGCGGAGCCGTGGATGAGCAGGAGTTCGGGGGCGTCGCTCGGGCCGTCCTGGCAGATGTGAATGTCGCTCATGAGCTCACTGTCACCGCCGGTGGGCGCCCGCGTATTGAACGAATGTTCCGTACCATTTCGACCATGCGGTCCACGGACGAATGGGACGTCGCGCGCCCGGAGCGGCCCAGCCGGGTGGCCGGGGTCTCGATGGCCGGGTTCGCCGTACGGAGCGTGGCGGCGCTGCGGATGGTCCCGCACCCCGCTGTGACGCTGTACGTGGAATTCGGCACCGGCCCGGTCACCCTCGCCGACGCGACCGGACGCGAGCAGCGGGGAAGCGTCGCCGCCGGGCTCGGGTACGGGTCCGGAGGCGCCGTACGGGCGCGGGGCGAGAACGTCTCGTGCCTGGAGGTGCGGCTGTCCCCCTTGATCGCCCGCGCGATCCTGGGCATTTCGCCGTCCGATTTGGACGGCACGATGGCACCGCTCGACGACCTGTGGGGCCGGGAGGCGTCACACATCCGCGAACGGCTGGCCTCGACATCGTCGTGGAAGGACCGCTTCACGCTGATGGACGCGTACCTCGCCCGCCGATACTCGACGCGGTCACCGGTGGACCCGGAAGTGGCCTGGGCCTGGGACCGGATCGTCGCCGGGGCTGGTTCCGTACGGGTCGACGGGCTGGCGGCGGAGGTCGGATGGAGCCGCAAGCGCCTGTGGTCAAGGTTCCGGTCACAGATCGGCCTCCCGCCGAAGCCCGCCGCGAAACTCGTCCGCTTCGACCACGCCGCCCACCGCTTGGTCGCCGGGGACAACGCGGCACGCGTCGCGGCGGAAGGCGGCTACGCCGACCAGTCCCACCTGCACCGGGACGTGAAAGCGCTCAGCGGAGCGACCCCGGCGACCGTCGCCGCCGAACCTTGGCTCGCGGTCGACCCCGTCGCCTGGCCCAGCCGGTAGAAGAGGTACGCGATCGCGCCGGGACCGGCGTCCAGACGAGGCCCACCCGGCGAACGTTGACGGTGGCGCGGGGTCGTCAGAAGGCGTACGGGGTTGCGGTGGGGCCGGTGACGCCGGGGGTCACTTGGAAGACGTGGCCGGAGAGGGGTTCGGCGGCCAACTGCTCCGGGGTGCGGGCGTTTCGGGACGTTGTGATGAACAGGGTCGTACGGTCCGGGCCGCCGAAGCAGCAGCTCGTCACGTTCGTCACCGGTACGCGTACGGTCGTGACCAGGTGGCCCGACGGGTCGTAGCGGTGGACCGCGCCGCCGCCCCACAACGCCACCCACAGGTGGCCCTCGTCGTCGACCGACATGCCGTCCGGGGAGCCGCCCTTCACCTCGACGAACGGTCTCCGGCCGGACGCTACTCCGTTCGACTCGTCGTAGTCGAAGACGTCGACGCGGCCGGTCGGGGTGTCGATGTAGTACATGAGGCGGTGGTCCGGGCTCCAGCCGAGGCCGTTGGAGATCGTGACGCCTTCCAGTACCGGGTGCACGGTGCCGTCGTAGGTGAAGAACGCGCCTGCGCCCGGTTTCTCGTCGTAGGCCATTGTTCCGGCCCAGAATCGGCCGGCGGGGTCGACCTTTCCGTCGTTCATCCGGATCAGCGACGCGTCGGCGAGGTCCTCGGTGAGGCGGGTCACCGTGCCGTCTTCGGAGAGGGACCAGAAAGCCGCGCCCGCCGCGAGCACCCAGCCGCCGTCCGCACGCGGCACGGCCGCGCCGAGGGGGCGGCCCACGTCGTACGACCGCGGGTCGGTGAGGCCCGTGCCGTCGAACCCGGCGAGCCACAGGTGCCCGGCCATGAGGTCGACCCACCCCAGCCGACCGTCGTGCCAGAACGGGCCTTCGCCGTGCTCGACGGGGGCGGCGGAGCAGGGTTCGGCGGTGAGTTCCATGGTCATCAGCCTAGGGGGTGGGTATCGACCGTCGCGAGCGGCCGCCCAAGGGGCGGCCGCGACGCGACGCGGACACGCGACGCGGAAGGCGTACGAAATAGGCAGACGAAGGAGGCGGGATGGCGGACGCGCGCCTTCTCGCGCTCGTGGCGGGTGCCGACGACGGGGCGGGCCGTCCCTCTGCGACCGCGTAGGAGGCTGACGATTCACCGGACATCTCTAGGCGAAGCGGGCGCCCAAGCCGCCGTCGACCGACCAGTCGGCGCCGGTGACGAATGAGGCGGCGTCTGAGGCGAGGAAGCACACGACCTCGGCGATCTCGGCGGGCTCCCCTATGCGGCCTAGCGGGTGCACGGCGAGGACGCCGCGTTCGAGGTCGGGGTCGTTCGAGCGGGCGAAATAGTCGTCGACGATGGCCGTGCGGGTGTAGCCGGGGCTGACGGCGTTCACGCGGATGCCGTGTGGGGCCAGGTCCAGGGCGAGGCTGCGGGTCAGGCCGACTACGCCGCTCTTCGCGGCGGCGTAGGGGAACATGCCGGCCGTCGTCAGCCGGGCGTGCATCGACGCGATGTTGACGATCGAGCCGCCGCCGGCCGCCTTCATGCCCGGGATGGCGTGTTTCGCGCATAGCCAGGCGCCCTTGAGGTCGACGGCGAAGACCTGGTCCCACTCTGACACGGTCATCGTCTCGGCGTCGAAGTACGCGTTGCGGCCCGCGTTGTTGACCAGGATGTCGACCGGGTCGGCCAGCGCGTCGCGTACGGAGTCCTCGTCGGTGATGTCGCCCTGGACGAACCGCGCGCCCGGGATCTCGTCGAGGTCGAGGTCGAGGACGGTCACGGTGGCGCCGTACTCGACGGCCTTCTCCGCGATCGCGCGGCCGATGCCCTGCGCGCCGCCGGTCACCAGCACTTTCTTTCCCTTGAGCGTGGTCACCAGTCCGTCACCGACCCGTCGGGAAGCGTCGCGGCGGCTAGTTGGGGCTCGGGTTCGTACGGGTGGCGGGCGGCGGCTCGCTCGTCGACCTCCAGGCCGAGGCCGGGGCCTTCCGGCAGTGCGGCGTGGCCGTGGTCGATTTTGATCGGTGCGGTGACGACTTCGTCCCACCACGGCGCGGCGCCGCGCATCTGCTCCTGGATGAGCCAGTTCGCGGTGCTGGCGGCGAAGTGCAGGTTGTGCGCGGTCGCGACCGGGCCGAGTGGGTTGTGGGGCGCGACGGTGACGCCGTACGTCTCGGCCATCGCGGCGATCCGTTTCAGCTCCGAGAGGCCGCCGCAGTGGCAGACGTCCGGCTGGATGACCGCGACGGCGCGCGCGTCGAGCACGGGCTTGAACTGGTCGCGGCCGACGAGCCGCTCCCCCGTGGCGAGCGGCACGCTCGTCGCGTCGGTGACCTGCCGCAACGTCTGTGGATCACCGGGCGCGACCGGCTCCTCGACGAACCACGGCCGGTACGGCTCCAGGGCCTTGATCACCTGGATCGCCGCCGCCGCGGTCGTACGCCCGTGCAGGTCGGCCATGACCTCGACGTCGTCGCCGACCGCCTCGCGTACGGCGCGGAGGCACCCTTCGGCGGTGCGGATCGCGGCGGCGGTGGCGAGGGGCTCCAGCGGCGGGAGCGGCAGGACCTTCACGGCGGTGAAGCCCTCCTCGACGCTCGCCGCGGCCGCCTCGGCGAAGATCCGCGGGTCGGCCCTGCCGTAGACGGCGGTGGGGTCGCCTCCGCCGAGGTGGTCATAGAGGCGGATGCGGTCGCGTACGGCACCGCCGAGGAGCTCGTAGATCGGGACGCCGAGGGCCTTGGCCTTGATGTCGTACAGCGCCATGTCGATGCCGGACAGGGCGGACATGCCGATGATGCCGGGTGGCCAGAACTGGTGCCGGCGCATCGATTGCCAAAGATGCTCGATGCGGAACGGGTCCTGCCCGACCAGCAGCGGCGCCAGGTCGTCGATCGCGCCCGCGACGGCACGCGTCTTCCACTCCAGCGTCGCCTCGCCCCAGCCGACCAGGCCCGGCTCGTCGGTGACGACCTTCACGAACACCCAGTTGCGCATGCGCGCCCCGACGACCAGCGTGCCCACCTCTGTGATCCTCACAAAGCCGATCGTGGTACGAACCCCTCACCCCCCGCAAGGCACCCGCACAACCTGTGGACGAAACATGTTGGCAGGTCAACACGGACATATTAGTCTTAATATGCAAAGTACAGGTAAATGCTAAGGAGCTCCCGGTGAGCCATCTCGACGGCCTGACGCCCGGGCTCACGCTCCTCGGCGACGCGGCCCTCCTTACGAACACCGTGGCCGGCCGCACCGGCCCGGTCCGCGTCCTCGGCCCCGGACTCCATGAGGTCGCCGCCCGCCTGATCGCGGACGGCGTGGAGATCGAAGCCACGGTGCCGGGCCGCCGCGAGTCGCGCGCCTACCGCCGTGCCCTGCGCCGCGCGGGCTGTACGGCCCCGCGCCCGACGACCGCCGACCTCCGCGTCGAACTCCCGGTGGCGGACGCCGCCTTCGACGTCCTCATCTGCCGCCTGGACCCCCGCGCCTTCCCGTTCCCGCGCCACACGGTCCGCGAACTGGGCCGCGCGGTCGCGCCGAGAGGCGTCGTCGTCCTCCTGTCCACGGCCAACGCCCCGTGGCCGACCGGCCTGGTGGACGCGTGGGCCGCCTCGGCGAACCTGTTCCCCCAGGAGGAGGCCCGCGACACGACCGCCTCGTCGCCGTTCTCCGGATCGGTGTACGAACCCCGCTAGCGGCGTACCTTGAACCGCAGGTGGAGCACCCCGTCACCCTGGATGACCACGTGGGGATGCTCCAGCAGGTGCTGCCCGTCGATGCCGCCGAAGAAGCGTTTGCCGGACCCGAACACCACCGGCACGACGTCCATCGCCACCTCGTCCACGAGGCCGGCCGCGAGGATCCGGCCGCCCACTTCGCCGGCGTTCACGGCGATGGTCCGGTTCCCGGCGAGTTCCTGGGCCTTCGCGATCGCCGCCGTCACATCATCGACGAAATGGTAGGACGCCTCGGGGTGCCAGCCCTCGGGCTTGGGCCGGTGGGACACCACGACCACGTGGTCGCCCGCGGGCGGCTGCCCCTCCCAGCCGTTCACCAGGTCGAACAGGGTGCGGCCCATCACGATCGTGCCGATCGCCTCCCACATCGACCGGACGTACTCCGCCGACGCGCGTGAGACCTTGAAGCGGTTTCCGGCTCCGGAATGGTCGTACGGCCGGTCGGCGCCGATCGGGGTGTCCCCGTTGAAGTACCAGTCGTGGAGTGGCCCGACGGCATCGTTCTCGTCGGCGATGAAGCCGTCCACCGACACCACGCTGTGCATGATCACTGTACCCATGGGTTCTCCTCCAGAGAATCGGGCGGGTTGACTTCGAGACGGCCGTCGGTGACGTTGTCGAACCGGGCGTCTCCGCCCCGTATGAGCACGAAGTGCCTGGTGATCGTGGCTTGGTAGAGCCGCATCGGCCCCTCCGGTCCCACGTCGTCCGGGCCCAGCCGCCGGCCGTCCGGCAGGCGGGTGTTGAGCAGGGCGAGGGCCCCGGTACGAGCGTCGTCGGCGACCGGCCGGGCGGTCGCCTCCAGGTAGAGCGCCTCCGCTCCGCCGATGGGCGCGCCCGTGTCGAAGACGGTGATCGCCACGTCGGGGCGCGTCGCGATGTTGCGGGAGTGCCGGCTCTCCGGCGCGGACACCCACAGAATCCGGTGCTCGCCGTCGGCCGCGAAGAACACCGGGGTGGCCCACGGGCGACCCTCGCCGTCGGCGGTGCCTAGGACGAGGTAGCGGTGCTGTGCGAGCAGCCGCGGCACGGTGGCCCACATCGACGGGTGAGCCTGATCCACCGATTCGCCTGCCATGACGTCCCTCCGTCGTTGTGCCGTCCAGGCCATCCTGGTCCGCCGGCGGCGCCGCTATCAACGACGAGATCTTCCCTCATTGTTCAGCCAGGCTGAGCAATGAGGGTCATGGAACGGCAGGACATCGAGGTGTTCCTCGCGCTGGCCGAGGAACTGCACTTCGCCCGCACCGCGGAGCGCCTGCACGTGGCCCCGCCCTCGATCAGCCAGACGATCAAGAAACTGGAGCGGCGGTTCGGAACTCCACGACCTGGCCGGGCGCGCCCACGTGACCCCGGACGATCTGGCCGGAGAGACCTTCCTGTTCGCGCAGGGCCTGCCCGGCTACTGGATCGAGCACCACCTGCCCGTCGCCCAGGCGAAGATCACTCTGCTGCCCGGCTTCCAGGAGATGCTGGCGTACGTCACATCCGGGTACGGCGTCGCCGTCGTCGGCGCCCAGACCGAGCGGCTCTACCCAAGGCCCGGTCTGACCTGCGTACCCATCGCCGGAAGCCCTACCTTCGACTACGCGCTCACCTGGCGAACCGGCGACCTCGACGCGCTCGCGTCGGCCTTCGTCCAGCACACCATGTGACGCGCCGGCCGGTCAGTACTCGTCCGGCAGGCGCATCGCGGGGCCGCCGACGTTCAGGCCGAGAGGGGTCGCGCGTCCCTCCGGCTGCTCCCAGGCCTCCTGGCGGCCCAGGGCGGTCAGGTCGAGGTGCTGGTAGCCGTTGTGGAACTCCTCGATGCCCCGGCCGTACGTCGAGTAGGTGTGGAAGACGTCGTCGCCGACCCGCAGGAACGCGCTGATGCCCGGGAGCTCCTCGCCGCGCATGCTCTCGGTCCACGGGCCGCCCGTCCACGGGGTCCCGGCCTCGGCGAGCTCGGCCTCGGTACGGAAGTGGAGGAGGACCGGCGCGACGCGGTCGTCGAGGGTGGCGTGGAAGTCGTAGTTGAAGTCGGTGCCGTACGAGGAGAACCAGGGAAACTCCCAGCCCATCCGCTCGCGGAACGCGGCGAGCTTCGCGTACGGCGCCCGCGACACCGCGACGAGCGTGGTGTTGCGTACGTGGAGCTGCCGCAGCCTGCCGATCCCGTCGGCGGCGGAGGAGCAGCTCGAACGAGGGGTGTCCCAGTCCGGCGCGTCACATGAAGTGGTGCATCACCAGTTGCGGCCGGCCCTCGAACAGGTCCAGCAGGCTCATCGTGCCGTCCGGGCCCTCGAACGTGTACGGCTTGTCCACGCGGACCATCGGCAGGCGGCGGCGGTCGGCGTTGAGCCGGTCGCGGGCCTTGGTGAGCTCCTTCTCCTTCGCCAGCAGTTCCTTGCGGGCGGCGAGCCACTCCTCGCTCGAAACCACCTCGGGCAGGTTCCCGATCATCTCCGGCTCCCAACTGATCTCGTTTTACAACCGGTTTCCACCTAAGCAATACTGGTGCATGAACGCAACCGGTTTGGAGATCGAGTGAAGGACATGCGATCGGGATGCCCGGTCAACCTGTCGCTGGAGATCTTCGGTGACCGCTGGACCCTGCTCGTCCTGCGCGACGTCATCTTCACCGGCGCCCGGCACTTCCGTGAGCTGCTCGGCGGCCCGGAAGCGGATCTCGACGAACATCCTGGCCGACCGGCTCGCCGTGCTCGTCCAGCACGGCCTGCTCACCCGGGCCGGCGACCCCTCGCACAAGCAGAAGGTCACCTACAGCCTCACCGAGCAGGCGATCGAGCTCGTTCCGATCCTCGCCCAGCTCAGCTCCTGGGGGGTCCGGCACCTACCCGTGGGAGAGGAGTACGCCGCGCGGGCCGAGGTCCTCACCCAGGGCGGGCCGCCGCTGTGCGAAGTCTTCATGGACGAGCTGCGGGAGACCCACCTCGGCGTCCGGCGCCGGCCGGCGCCGGACGGCCCCACCGTCGGCGAGATGATGCGGGCCGCGTACCCCTCTTAGGCGGAAGCCGCGCGCGGCTTCCGCCTAAGGTCCTACAGGTCGGCGACGGCGGGGATCACATCCGTGCCGATCGCTTCGAGCGGTGCGACGCGCCAGACGTCCGCGACGGCGCCGATGGCGGACTGGAAGCCCATCTCCGCGAGTTTGCCCAGGCCGTCGACGATCTCGCCGGTCTTCTCGCCCTTCTCACCCGGGTCGAAGATGAAGTAGCACGTCTTCTCGATCGTGTCGTAGTCGCGCCCCTCCGTCTCGCAGTGAGCGCGTAGGACGTCCAGTTTGTGCGACAGATCCGGCGTCGGGAAGAGGTTGCACGCCTGGGCGTAGCGGGCCACGAAACGCAGTGTCTTCTTCTCGCCCCCGCCGCCGATCATGATCGGCGGGTGCGGCCGGGACAGGGTGCGCGGGGAGTTCAGGGTGCGTTCGAGCCGGTTGTGGTGTCCCTCGTACGGTCCGTCCGCGTCGCCCCACATCTGCAGGCAGATCTGGAGGGTCTCCTCCAGGCGTTCGAAGCGTTCGGCGACGGGCGGGAAGGACAGGCCCAGACCTCGGGCCTCCTCTTCGTTCCACGCGGCGCCGATGCCGAGTTCCGCGCGCCCGCCGGACAGGACGTCCAGCGTCGAAATGATCTTCGCGAGCAGGCCCGGTGCGCGGTAGACGGCACCGGTCACCAGGGTGAGCAGCCTGGCGCGCGAGGTATGGGCGGCCAGGAAACCCAGGGTCGTGTACGCCTCCAGCATGTCGTGCTCGACCGGGCCGACCGGGCCGATCTGGAAGACGTGGTCCATCACCGCGATGCGGTCGAAGCCGGCGGCGTCGGCCGTACGTGCCACCTGGGCCAGGTCCGAGCCCAGCTGGGCCGGGCCTCCGGGCCAGGTGAAATCGGGTATCTGAAGTCCGATTCTCATTTCGGTCACCTCCAAGGTGATCCTCCCCCGTACGGGCGAGACATGGCACGTGAATCAGCCGTGCCGGGGAGCGGAAAGATCGCCGCCGCCGGGGATTCGCCGGACACCGCGTTTCCGGAGGATTGGTCGCGTTCCCGAAACGAGAGAGACGTCAATGCGCACAAAGCACCTCTTCGCCGCCGCCCTCACGTCGGCCGCCCTCGTGGCCGCGACCACCGTCCCCGCGCTCTCCGCCCCGAGCCGTACGACGCTCCCGCCCCTCAACGACGCCGCGCTCCGCGAGGCGCTCACGATCCAGCCCTCCGACCACGTCACCGGGGCCCTGCTGCGGATCACCGGCAGCGCCGGGCAGTGGAACGGCACCTCCGGCGAAGGGGACGTGACGACGCACGCGAGCGTGCCGCCGGACGGGTTGTTCCGCGTCGGCAGCGTCTCCAAGGTCTTCACCGCCGCCGTCGTGCTCCAGCTCGTCGCCGAGCACAAGATCGACCTGGACCAGACGGTCCAGCACTACATGCCCGGCCTGCTCCCCGACGGCATCCCCGACGTCACGGTCGGCCAGCTGCTGAACCACACGAGCGGCCTGCCGAACGACGACAGCCCGTTCCTCGTCACCGGCGACGCGGCCTGGTTCGTCCAGCACCGGTTCGACATCTGGACGCCCGCGCAGATCGTCGCCATCGACACGCGGCACCCGATGCAGTTCGCGCCAGGGACGAAACAGCGGTACTCCGGCATCAACTACTACCTCGCCGGGATGCTGATCGAGCAGATCACCGGGAACTCGTACGCCCGCGAAGTCGAGCGCAGGATCATCCGGCCGCTGAACCTCACGCACACCTCGGTCCCGGCGTTCTCCGACTTCGGGATCCACGGCCCGCACGCGCACGGGTACGTGGCCGTCGGTGACACCCTGAAGGACATCACCGACGAGAGCCCGTGGGCCTGGGCCGAAGGCGGCCTGATCTCCAGCGCGCCCGACCTCGACCACCTCATCACCTCGATCTTCCAGGGCAAGGTCGTACCGAAGGCGCAGCTCAAGCACATGTTCACGCTGCCGGTCGACGCGAACGGCGACCTCGTCCCGTACGCCGGGACGGACAACTGCCCGGACGGCAAGGCCTGCTACAGCATGGGCCTGATGTCGGCGCGGCTCCCGGGCATCCCCGGGAACGTCTGGGGCAAGACCGGCTCACGCCCCGGCTACACCGACGGGGTGTTCGCCACCCGCGACCTGTCGCGCAAGGCCGTGTACGTCCTGAACCCGACCGGCAACAAGGACGGCTCGGAGTCGCGGATGGTCATGCGCATCGCGGCGGCGATCTTCAGCGGCTAGCCGCCGGTTCCTCGACCGCGGGCTCGCCGAACCTCGCGAGGGCGACCGCGCCCGCGACCGCCAGCACGAACCCCGCTCCGGCGGCCCACGCGTACCCGTGCCGCGTGTGGTCGCCGAGGAGGGCGACCCCGACGACGGCGGGCATCAGCGTCTCGGCCACGACCACGGCCGCCGTGGTCGTGGTCACCGAGCCGCGTTGCAGGGCGGTGGCGAAGAACAGGAACGCGACCGCGCCACCGCCCGCGACCGCGTACGTCGCCGGGTCGCGCAGCAGGTCGAGCGGATGGAGGCTGGTCAGCACCCGCGCGCCGATGGCCACGAACCCGAAACCGAGCCCCGCGACGAACCCGAGCGCCGCAGACCGTACGCGCCCGCGCAACCGCCCGGCCGCCATCCCGGCCACCGCGATCACCCCGACGCAACCGAGCAGCACGAACCTGAACCGCAGCCCGACCGCGGCGGGGTTCTCATGCCCGGCCGCCAGCCCCAGGATCGCCAGCCCGGCGCACACCGCCGCGACCGCGAGCCATTCGGCCCGTGAGAGACGTACGCGCAGAAGCCGAGCGGCGACGACCGCGGTCACCGCGAGATTCGCCGCGACCGCCGCCTGCACGACGAACAACGGCAACGACCTGAGCGCGGCCAGCTCCGCGACGAACCCCAGCAGATCGAGCCCGAGCCCGGCGACGAACGGAAGCCGACCGGCCAGGCGCACGAGCAGCTTCGGGTCGACCCCCTCGCCCGCCGGCGTGGACCGCGCCGCCATCGCCTGCAGCACACTGGCGACACCGAAGCACACCGCCGCCGCGACCGCACCGAGCAGGCTCCACACCATTCCCCGAGCGTACGTCGTGCAAATCGGAACGCTGGTCAGGTGCGGGACGCGGCCCCGTCCACGTACGTCACGCGGCCTGCCAAAGCAGGGCGTACTGGCCGCGGTCGCGTAGGAGTTCGTCGTGGGTGCCGTCTTCGATGATCCTTCCCTGGGACAGGACGACGATCCGGTCGGCGTTTCTGGCGGTCTGCAGGCGGTGGGCGATCAGGATGGTCGTGCGGCCGGAGGCGACGCTGTTCATCGCGCGGGTCACGCGGGCCTCGGTGGCGAGGTCGAGGTTGGCGGTGGCCTCGTCCAGCAGGAGGATCACCGGGTCGACGAGTTCCGCTCGGGCCAGGCAGATCAGCTGGCGTTGGCCCGCCGACAGTGAGGCGCCGCGTTCGGCGATCTCGTGGTCGTACGCTCCCGGCATCCGCATGATCAGGTCGTGGACGCCGACCGCGCGAGCGGCCTCCTCGACCTCCTCCAATGACGCGTCCGGGCGGCCGTAGGCGATGTTGTCGCGCACGGTGCCCTGGAACAGGAACGGCTCCTGGGGGACGTACCCGAGTTGCCGCCGGTAGCGGACCAGGTCCAAGGAGCGCAGGTCGGTGCCGTCGACGATGACGCGGCCGTCGTCCGGGTCGTAGAAGCGGGCCAGGAGCTTGACCATGCTGGACTTGCCCGCGCCGGTCTCGCCGACGAGCGCCACGGTCTCCCCCGGCTCGATCGTCAGGTCGATGCCGGACAGGGCCTCGTCCTCGACGCCGGGGTAGGTGAACCGGACGCCCTCCAGGCTGAGGCGGCCGGTCAGCGTGCCCGGGTCGGACGGGGGGTCGGCGAGGGGCGTCGTCACCGGTACGGCCATCAGGTCGGCGATGCGGGCCATCGACACGCGTGCCTGCTGCCAGTCGTCGAAGACCTCCGAGAGCTGCTGGATCGGTGAGAAGAACAGGTTCAGGTACAGGACGAAGGCGATCATCTCGCCGGGCGTCAGCGTTCCCGCGCGTACGAGGTGGTAGCCGATCGCGAGCACCAGTACGGCGGCGACCGACGCCAGGAAGTCGACGAACGGGAAGTACAGCGCGATGAGGCGCTGCGCGGCGAGCCGGGCGTTGACGTAGCCGCGTGTGACGCCCTCGAACTCGGTGTCGCGGCGGTCCTCCTGCGTGAACGCCTGTGACTCGCGTACGCCGGCCATGCTCTCCTGGAGGTTCGCGTTGACGACCGCGAGGCGTTCGCGTGCCTGCTGGTACGGCTCGGCGGACAGCCGCCGGAAGGCCACGGTCGCGATCAGCAGCGGGATCAGGACCAGCGCGGTGACGCCGGTCAGCAGCGGGCTCATGAAGGCCATCGCGACCGCGACGCCCGCGAACGTGAACACCGACGCGACCGCGCTGATCAGCCCGTCCTGGAGCAGTGAGGAGAACGCGCTGACGTCGGAGGTCATCCGCGTCATGATCCGCCCGGCCATCTCACGGTCGTAGAAGTCGACGGACAGCCGCTGGAGCTGCGCCCAGACGCGAATCCGCAGCGCGTACATGAGCCGCTCGCCGGTCTTCCCGGCGACCATCGAGACGCCTCGCGCGACGAACAGGTCCGCGACCGCGATCACGAGGAACACCCCGGCCGCGGTGAACAGCGCGCTCCGCGACCCGGTGAGCACGCCGTTGTCGATGCCGTCGCGGGACAGGTACGGCCCGGCGACGCCGGCCAGGGCGTCGAGCACCACGAGGAACAGGCCGAGAGCCAGCGGCGCGCCGTACGGCCGGATGAACCGCCACAGGCCGAAGCTCGAAGGGCGCGACTCGCGTTCGATGTCGACGCGCGGGTCGTCGCGCAGCGGCGGGAGGGCGGCGACGCGTTCGAGCATGTCGGCGTGGGAGAACTCGCCGCCGTTGCCGCGCGCGGGCGTCGCCTCCCCGGTCGCGAGGTGCAGCGCGCCCCGGTGCGGCGTCTCGGTGTACTCGCGCGCCGACGGGACGCCGTGGATCGCCGGCGTCTCCTCGATGTCGTCGCCCTCGCCGGACAGGAGCCGCCGGTACAGCGCGCAGCGCGCCATCAGCTCCTCGTGGGAACCGTGGTCGATGACCCGGCCCGCGTCGACCACCGCGATCCGGTCGGCCAGCCGCAGCGTGGAGCGCCGGTGGGCGACCAGCACGGTCGTGTGGCTGCGCAGCACCCGCCGCAGGGTCGCGTGGATGCTCTCCTCGACCTTGGCGTCGATCGCGCTCGTCGCGTCGTCCAGGACGAGGACGCGCGGGTCGAAGAGCATGGCGCGGGCCAGTGCGACGCGCTGCCGCTGCCCGCCGGACAGGCTGAGGCCGCGCTCGCCGACGATCGTGTCGTAGCCGTCGGGCATGCGCGTGATGAACTCGTGCGCCTCGGCGGCACGCGCCGCCGCCTCGACCTCGGCGTCGGTCGCCTCGGGCCGCCCGTACGCGATGTTGTCCCGCAGCGACTCGGAGAACAGGAAGCTCTCCTCGAAGACCATGCCGATCTGGGAGCGCAGCGAGGCGAGCGTGACGTCGCGTACGTCGTGGCCGTCGATCCGTACGGTGCCCTCGTGCACGTCGTGGAAGCGCGGGACGAGCATCGCGGCCGTCGACTTGCCCGAGCCGGAGGCGCCGACCAGCGCGACGGTCTCCCCGGCCGCGATCCGCAGGTCGAACCCGTCGAGGACCGGCTCGGACCGCCGGAAACCGAAGGTCACGCCCTCGAAGGAGATCTCGCCGGTGAGGCGCGGCAGCTCGTGGGCGTCCGGCGCGTCGAGCACCGCCGGCGTCGTGTCGAGGATCTCGAAGATGCGCTCGGCGCCGGCGCGGGCCCGCTGGGTCGAGCCGAGCAGGCGGGCGAGCATCCGCGCGGGGCCGACGAGCAGCACGAGGTAGGACGCGAACGCCAGGAACGTCCCAACGGTGATCTGGTGCCGCAGCGCCAGCCAGCCGCCGAGCGCCAGGACCGCGACCTGCCCGAACGACGGGATCGCCTCCAGGATCGGCTGGTACCGCGCCTGCGTCCGCAGCGCGCGCACGCTGGAGCCGTACAGGCCCGAGGCGGTCTCGGCGAGGCGCTCGAACTCCCGATCCTCCTGCGCGAACCCCTTGACGACGCGTACGCCGGTGACCGCCTGGTCGACGACCTGCGCGACCTCGCCGTTGCGCTGCTGGACGTCCCAGGTCGCGGGGTAGAGGCGGGTCCGCATCCGGTACGCCCCGACGACCAGCGCCGGGATGACGACCAGGCTGATCAGGGCCAGGAGGGGTGAGAAGACGAACATGACGACGAGGGAGGCGACCATCATGACGAGGTTGCTCGCCAGGACCGGCAGTACGCGCAGCACCATGAGGACGAGGGAGATGTCGGAGTTCGCCCGGGACACGAGCTGGCCGGTGGACATCTCGCCGTGCGCGCGGAGGTCCAGCCGCTGCAACTCGGCGTGGATGGCGGCGCGCAGGCCGTAGGAGATCTCCAGCATCGTGCGCGCGGAGTTGTAGCGGCGGGTGCGCGTCGCGACGAACCCGAAGACGCCGAGCACGAACAGCAGCACCAGCCACGGGGTGAGCGGCGAGCGCTGGGCGAGGATCGAACGGTCGACGATGTGGCGCTCGACGACCGGGACGGCCGTGCTCACGCCCGCGCCGAGCAGCCCGGCGCCGAGCGTGAGGAAGAGACTCCTGCGTTGTTCGAGCACGAACGGCAGCATGCGGCGAAGCCATCCGCCACGCCGCTCAGTCATCGGCGAGCCGGTCCATCAGCCCCGCGGCCAGCCGCACGAGTTCACGCTCGGTCGGTGTCAGACGCGTCGCCATCACCCCTGCCAGCCACGCTTCGCGCCTTCGGGAGTCCTCGGTCAGCACGGCGATCCCCTTTTGTGTGACGTCGATCAGCACCTGGCGCCGGTCGTCGGCGTCGGGGCGGCGAACGATGAGCTCGTCACTCTCAAGGCGGGCGAGCATCCGCGTCAGCGACTGCGGTTGCAGCCGCTCGGCGCCGGCGAGGGCGGTCGCGGTCATCGGCCCGTTCAGACTCAACTGGCCGAGCAGGCTGAGCCGGTTGAGGCTCAGCCCATGACTGGTGCGCTCCGCCCGCAGCCGGCGCCCGAGCCGGGCCATGGCTCCGCGTAGCTCGCCCGCTACTTGTTGCGACTCATCGGTCGTCACATCATTAAGAGAAGCTTATTAATCTTTTGATCGCAAACAGGTTGTTCATTGCTCGTGTCCGGAAAGATGACACGCAGTGCGTAATATCAGCTTACGCGGCTTTAGTCCGTTAGAACTGCCCGAGGTGGAACACCGCACCCTGGTCGTCCGCGCACTCGACGGTGACGCCGTACGGCTGGGCCTCCGGCTCGGTCGACGTGCCTCCGGCGGCGCGCACCCGGGCGGCTGCCTCGCGCACGTCGTCGACCGCGTACATCGGCACGACGACGGGCCGGTCCACGCCGCCCGAGAGGCCGATCATGGGCTGGACGCCCTCCACCTGCCAGCCGTCCTCGACCCGTCCGGGCGCGAACCGCCAGCCGAGCACGGCGCCGAAGAACGCGCGCGCACGCGCCGTGTCGGGAACCTTGACCGTGAGGTAGGCGATCTCCCCGGGACCGACCGGGGCGGACCGGGGCGACCGGTACTCGATGACGGCGAAACTCATCCCCTGGTCGTCGGCGCACATCGAGGCGAGCCCGTACGGCTCCCGCGCCGGCTCGTCGGCCTGGCCGCCCGCCTCGCGCACCCGGCGTACGGCGTCGGCGACGTCGTCCACGCCGAAGCAGCAGAAGGTCGTGAGGTGCGGCAGCCCGCCCTGCACGCCGAGGCTCTGGCCGAGGCCCTCGACGTGGTGTCCGCCGGGCGCGAACCGCCAGCCGAGGACGGCGGAGTAGAACGCCGCGGCGCGTCCGGCGTCGCGCGTCCACACCGAGGCGTACGCGACGTCACCGTAGGTCGTCATGGTCATGGGATCTCCTGTCGGGTAGAGCAGCGCGCGCTCCAGGCGCGCGCGCAGCCGTTCGGCGAACAGCGGGTCGGGGTCGACGGGCGTGAGCGCCTCGCGGAGGGCGTCGAACGGGTCCGTCATCGCGGGCCCTCCCTTCCGGCACGTTCTTCGTACGCGCGGCGGAACGCGTTCCTGGCCCGTACGAGCAGCGTCTCGGTGGCGTGCACGGTGCGGTCCAGGTGCGCGGCCACCTCGGCGACGGGCAGCCCGTCGAGGTAGCGGAGCGTGAGGGCCGCCCGATGGTGCGGGCCGAGTCCGGTGAGGACGTCGCGGGCCTCCAGCGCGTCGAGCCGGCGGTCCCACGGGTCGTCCGCGGTGACCTGCTCACCGGCGAGCACCCGCAGGCCGCGGCGCTCGCGCTCGGCACGTCTCCAGTGGTCGACGAGCTTGTGCCTCGCGACCCCGATGAGCCAGGCGACGCTGACGGCCGGGGGCGGGCGACGGCGGCAGGCGTCCACCGCGGCGAGGAAGGTCTCCGCGGTGAGGTCCTCCGCGAGGGCCCGCTCCCCGCAGCGCGGCAGCAGGTAGCCGTACACCTGGGGCAGCGCCGCGTCGTAGAGATCGAGCAGCGCGAACCCCGGCTCCGGTTCGACACCTGGCGGCTGGCTCACGGGTACTCATCGCCCCGGACGGGTGTTCTCCGACGGGTGATCCCTGAAATTTTCTCAGTTGAGGCGGAAGACGGGGTAGCCGGGGGCGATGTCCAGCAGTTTCTCGTCGGAGGCGTCCGGGCCCACACCGTCGAAGAACATCCCCACCTCGAACTTCCAGCGCTTCAGGTAGGCGCGCAGGACGGCGGGCTTCTCCTCGTCCGGCACCTCGGTGACGGTGAAGACCTCCTTGCGGCGGCCGATGTGGAGCTCTCCGCCGCCGGAGACCCGCATGTTCCGCACCCACTGAGTGTGGCCGCGCGGGGCGACCAGGTAGCGCTCACCCTCGTACCGGAGCAGGTTGACCGGAGTGGTGCGCCACTCGCCGGACTTGCGGCCGCGTACGTAGAGCACCCGTGAGCCCAGCAGGCTGATGCCCATCTTGGTCAGGCCCTGCACCGTACGGCCGACGATCCGGTCGCCCAGCTTGTTGGCCTTGATGTAGCGGGGGGCGTTCTCGGTCATCTCGTTCTCCAAAGTGTGAGCACTGCTCTTGCTTGAGAACAGTGTGCACAGCAGTGGAGGCGCGCGTCAAGAGCAGTGCTCTCGAAAATGAAAAGCGCTCTCTCTGAAAGAGGGCGCAGGCGTCCTGCAACCCTTATGGAAGAGCGAATGCCCACGTCAGAGGCATCGGATCCGGGCGGTCGGACACCACCCGGTGCAAGAAGTTGCGGTAAGGGATCTAGCCGGTTACACCGCGTTAGCGGGGCCGGTCGAGCCGCGCACCACCAGCTCGGGCCGGAAGACCAGCTCGGTGTGCGGCGCGCCCATGCCCTGGATCTCGTCCAGCAGGCTGCGGACCGCCACGAGCGCCATCTCGCGCACCGGCTGGCGGACCGTCGTCAGCGGCGGGTCGATGTAGCCCATCAGCAGGGAGTCGTCGAAGCCGACGACCGAGACGTCCTCCGGGACGCGGAGGCCGTGCTGGCGCACCGCGCGGATCGCGCCGATCGCCATCATGTCGCTCGCGCAGCAGATGGCGGTGCAGCCCTGGGCGAGCAGCTGGCGGGCCGCCGCCTCGCCGCCCTCGATGGTGAAGATCGTGTTGCAGATCCAGTCGTCGGCGTCCGTGATGCCGAGGTGGTCGGCCATGCCCTTGCGGTAGCCCTGCGTCTTGCGCATCACCGGCACGAACCGCTCCTGGCCGACCGCGAGGCCGATGCGCTTGTGCCCGAGGTGGGCCAGGTGGGACACGGCCAGCTCCATCGAGCCGGCCTCGTCGCTGGAGACGAACGTCGCGTCGACCTCGCCGGCGTACCCGTTGATCAGGACGATCGGCAGGCCGCGGTCCGTCAGCCGCTTGTACCGGCCGTGGTCGGCCTGGGAGTCGGCGTGCAGGCCGGACACGAAGACGATGCCGGACACCCCGCGCTCCAGCAGCAGGTCGGTGTAGTCGTCCTCGTTGATGCCGCCGGGCGCCAGGGCGCAGAGCACCGCCGTGTAGCCGTGTACGGCGAGGGTGTTCTCGATGACCTCGGCGAAGGCCGGGAAGATGGGGTTCGACAGGTCGGCGACGATGAGGCCGATCAGGCCGGCCCTCGGCTGGCGCAGCCGCCCGGGACGCTCGTAGCCGAACGTGTCGATGGCCTCGATGACCGCCTGCCGGGTGGCCGGTGCGACTCCGGGCTTGCCGTTGAGAACCCGGCTGACCGTGGCCTCGCTCACTCCGGCTTGGGCGGCGATGTCCGCCAGACGCGTGCTCACGGCCTGAATCTACCCGGCCGACGCCGTGTCGTGTTTCGGCAACTCCGGACGGTTCTTGCGCAATATTTCTGAAACCTCTTGTTGTGGCACCAAGGCGGGGTTACCTTCTTCGCAACACAGCCGACATACTGCGGCCGGCACACCCCTCGGGGGGATCCGCCAATCCCTCAGCCCCAGGAGCCCGCATGCTGAAACGCCTGTTGCCCGCACTGGCCGTCGCGCTGACGGCCTTCGCCGCCCCCGTGATGAACGCCGAATCCGCTTCGGCGTCCCCGACCGGCGCCCACGACGTGATCGCCAACCTCTTCGAGTGGAACTGGCCCTCGGTGGCCTCCGAGTGCACGAACGTGCTCGGCCCCCAGGGCTACGGCGCCGTCCAGGTCGCCCCGCCCGAGGACTCCCTCTCCCGCGACGGCCACCCGTGGTGGGAGGTCTACCAGCCGGGCGACTACAACATCAACAGCCGCATGGGCGACCGCGCCGCCTTCACCTCGATGGTGTCGGCCTGCCACGCCGCCGGCGTCAAGGTGTACGCGGACGCCGTCATCAACCACATGACCGGCCAGGGTGCCGTCACGTACGGCGGCGTGGGCTTCAGCAAGTACAACTATCCGGGGATCTACTCCTCCAACGACTTCCACAACTACCCGAACGACTGCCCGCAGTCGGACGACCAGATCCACGACTACAACAACACCACCGAAGTCACCAAGTGTGAGCTGTCGAGCCTGTCGGACCTGCGGACCGAGTCCGACTACGTCCGCGGCAAGATCGCCGGCTACCTCAACGACCTGCTCTCGATCGGCGTCGACGGCTTCCGCGTGGACGCGGCCAAGCACATCGGCGAAGGCGACATGCAGGGCATCGAGGCCAAGCTGAGCCGCAGCGCGTACATCTACCAGGAGGTCATGCCGGGCAGCCCCGGCGACAGCTCGCCCGGAGCCTTCGAGCCCTCCGGCGACCTGCTGGAGTTCGTGTACGGGCAGAAGCTGAAGGAACAGTTCAACGGCAACATCTCCAACCTTCAGAGCTTCGGCCAGTCGTGGGGCTTCGAGCCGAGCAACAAGGCCGTGGTGTTCGTGGCGAACCACGACACCGAGCGCAACGGCAGCACCCTGAGCTACAAGGACGGGGCGAAGAACAAGCTCGCCACGATCTTCTCGCTGGCCTGGGGCTACGGAACCCCGCAGGTCTACTCCGGCTTCGACTTCAACGCCAGTGACGACTCCCCGCCGTCCGACTCCAGCGGGCACGTGACCGGCACGAACTGCTCGTCCGGCTGGCAGGGCTGCCTCGACCGCGCGATGGGCGGGATGGTCGGCTGGCACAACGCGGTCAACGGCACCTCGGTCGCCAACTGGTGGTCCGACGGCGCCAACCAGATCGCCTTCAGCCGCGGCTCCAAGGGCTACGTCGCCATCAACAACTCCGGCTCGACGCTCAGCCGTACGTTCGCGACGGGCCTGCCCGCCGGGACGTACTGCGACGTCGTCTCCGGTGGCGCCTCGGGCGGCTCCTGCACGGGCACCGCGGTCACCGTCGACGGCTCCGGCAACGCCAGCTTCTCGGTGAACCCGGGCAGCGCGGTGGCGTTCGACACCGCCGTGACCGGCTCCGGTGGCGGCACCGGCTCCGTGAAGGTGACGTTCAACGAGAACGCCACGACGAGCTTCGGGCAGAACGTCTACGTCGTCGGCTCGATCCCCGCGCTGGGGAACTGGGCTCCGGCGAGCGCCGTCGCCCTCTCGTCGGCGAACTACCCGGTCTGGTCGGCGGCCGTGAACCTGCCGTCCGGCACGACCTTCCAGTACAAGTACCTCAAGAAGAACTCCGACGGCTCCGTGACCTGGGAGTCCGACCCGAACCGCTCGTACACCACGGGCACGGGCGCGACCTCCACGATCAACGACAGCTGGCGCTGACCCCCGCCCGGTGAGGGCCGCCCCCGATTCGGGGGCGGCCCTCGTCCGTTACTGTGGGAACGCTCCCACGACATGGACGAGGGGACCCCCGATGACCGATTTCCTGTGGGGCGCGGCCACGGCCGCGTACCAGATCGAAGGCGCGGCGAACGAGGACGGACGGGCGCCCTCCATCTGGGACACCTACAGCCGTACGCCGGGCCGCGTGCTCAACGGGGACACCGGCGACGTCGCGGACGACCACTACCACCGCTGGCCCGAAGACGTCGAGACGATGGCCGAGCTGGGGCTGGACGCGTACCGGTTCTCGATCGCGTGGCCGCGCGCGCACGACCCGCGCGGCGTCGGCTTCTACTCACGCCTCGTCGACGCCCTGCTGGAACGCGGCATCAAACCCGTCGCGACCCTCTACCACTGGGACCTGCCGCAGACGCTGGAGGACGCGGGCGGCTGGGTCTCGCGCGACACCGCGTACCAGTTCGCCGAGTACGCCGAACAGATGGGCGAGGCCCTCGGCGACCGCGTGCACATGTGGACCACGCTGAACGAGCCCTGGTGCTCGGCGTTCCTCGGCTATGGCTCCGGCGTGCACGCCCCCGGCCGTACGGACCCGGAGGCCGCGCTCGCCGCCGCGCACCACCTGAACCTCGCCCACGGCCTCGCCGCGCGCGCCCTGCCCGGCCGCACCTCGGTCACGCTCAACCTGCACCACGTACGCGGCGACGAGCAGGCCGCCCGCAAGGTCGACGCCGTCGCGAACCGCGTCTTCCTCGGGCCCATGCTCGACGGCGCGTACCCGGCCGACCTGCTGGCCAACACCGCCCACATCACCGACTGGTCGTTCGTCAAGGACGGCGACGAGTCCACCATCAACGCCCCCATCGACGTGCTCGGCGTGAACTACTACGCGCCGACGCTCGTACGGGCCTGGGACGGCGTGTCGCCGCGCGCCACCGACGACGGGCACGGCGACGGCAGCGCCTCCCCCTGGGTGGGCTGCGAGGACGTCGAGTTCCTCCGGCAGCCGGGCCCGTACACCGCGATGGGCTGGCCCGTCGACGCCACCGGCCTGACCGAACTCCTCCTGCGCGTGCACCGCGACCACCCCGGCACACCGCTGATGATCACCGAGAACGGTGCCGCCTACGACGACGAGGTCCACGACGAGCGCCGGATCGACTACCTGCGCGACCACATCTCCGCGGTCGGCGCCGCCATGAAGGCCGGCGCCGACGTACGCGGCTACTTCGTCTGGTCGCTGCTGGACAACTACGAATGGGCGCACGGCTACTCCAAGCGGTTCGGCATCGTCCACGTCGACTACGCGACTCTTGAGCGCACCTGGAAGGACAGCGCCCGCTGGTACCGCGACACCATCGCCCGCGGCCCCCTCACCGGCTGAGCGTCCGGACACCGCGGGACCCGTGAACGGCACAATGAAGTCACATCACCCGTGAGGAGATTCGAGTGACGGAGTTCGTGTGGGGCGCGGCGACGGCGTCGTACCAGATCGAAGGCGCGGCGAACGAGGACGGACGGGTGCCCTCCATCTGGGACACCTACAGCCGTACGCCGGGCATGGTGCTGAACGGCGACACCGGCGACGTGGCCGACGACCACTACCACCGCTGGCCCGATGACGTCGAGACCATGAGCGCGCTCGGCCTGGGCGCGTACCGGTTCTCGATCGCGTGGCCGCGCGTGCACGACCCGCGCGGCGTCGACTTCTACTCACGCCTCGTCGACGCCCTGCTGGAACGCGGCATCAAACCCGTCGCGACCCTCTACCACTGGGACCTGCCCCAGACCCTTGAGGACGCCGGCGGCTGGACGTCACGCGACACCGCGTACCGCTTCGCCGAGTACGCCGAACAGATGGGCCAGGCCCTCGGCGACCGCGTGCACATGTGGACGACCCTGAACGAGCCCTGGTGCTCGGCGTTCCTCGGCTACGCCTCCGGCATACACGCCCCCGGCCGTACGGACCCCGAAGCGGCCCTGTCCGCCGCGCACCACCTGAACCTCGCCCACGGCCTGGCCGCACGCGTCCTGCCGAACCCGGTGTCGGTGACGCTCAACCTCCACCAGATGCGCGGCGACGCCGAGGCCGTGCGCAAGACCGACGCCGTCTCCAACCGGATCTTCCTTGGCCCGATGCTCGACGGCGCCTACCCGGCCGACCTCCTGCGGGACACCGCGCACATCACCGACTGGTCGTTCGTCAAGGACGGCGACGAGGCGACCATCAACGCGCCCATCGACGTGCTCGGCGTGAACTACTACATGCCGACGCTCGTACGCACCAAGGAGCCGTCGCCGCTCACCGGCAGGGACCGCACCTGGGTGGGCTGCGACGACGTGGAGTTCGTCCCGCTGCCCGGCCCGTACACCGAGATGGGCTGGCCCATCGACGCGACCGGCCTCACCGACCTGCTGCTGCGGCTGCACCGCGACCACCCCGGCACGCCGCTGATGATCACCGAGAACGGCGCGGCGTTCGACGACCACGTCAACGGCGGCCGGGTGCACGACCAGGTGCGGATCGACTACCTGCGCGACCACATCGAGGCGGTCGGCACGGCCATGAAGGCCGGCGCGGACGTGCGCGGCTACTTCGTCTGGTCGCTGCTGGACAACTACGAATGGTCGTTCGGCTACTCCAAGCGGTTCGGCATCGTCCACGTCGACTACGAGACCCAGCGGCGCACGCTGAAGGACAGCGCGCACTGGTACCGGGAGACCATCGCGCGGCTCCCGGACGGGCCGGGCTAGTGCCGGGCTAGAAGGGGTACGGCGCGATGTCGCCCTGCATCGTCACCCAGCGGGTCTCGGTGAACGCGTCGATGTTCGCCGAGGCGCCGCCGAACCTGGACCCGGTGCCGGAGGACCCCACGCCGCCGAACGGCGCCACGGCCTCGTCGTCCACGGTCTGGTCGTTGATGTGCACGATGCCCGACGGGATGCGTTCGGCCAGGTCGAGGGCCTTCATGACGTCGCGGGACAGGATGCCGAGCGACAGGCCGTACTCCGTGCCGGTCGCCAGGGCGACGGCCTCCTCCAGCGACCCGAACGCGCTCACCGGCGCGACCGGGCCGAAGATCTCCTCGGCGTACGCCGGGGTCTCCGGGGTGACGCCGGTGAGGACGGTGGGCCGGTAGAAGAGCCCGTCGTAGGTGCCGCCGGCGGCGACGCTCGCACCCGCGTCGACGCTGGCGGTGACCAGCGCGTGCACCTTGTCACGCTGCGCCTCGTCGATGATCGGGCCGAGCGCGACCTGCCCGGAGGCCGGGTCGCCGACGGGCAGCGCGTCGGCCTTGGCCGCGAGCCGCTCGGTGAACTCGCCGGCGATCCGCTCGTGGACCAGGTGCCGCCCGGTCGTCATGCAGATCTGCCCCTGGTGCATGAACGACCCGAACGCCGCGGCGGACACCGCGAGGTCCAGGTCGGCGTCGTCGAGCACGATCAGCGCCGAGTTGCCGCCCAGCTCGAGGTGGGCGCGCTTGAGGAGGCGGCCGGCCGCCTCGCCGACCGCGCGGCCCGCGGCGGTGGAGCCGGTGAAGGAGATGACGCGTACGTGCGGGCTGGCCACGACGGCCTGCCCCGCGTCGGCGCCGCCCGGGACCATGTGCAGGACACCCGCCGGGAGGCCGGCCTCCTCGAAGACGCGGGCGATGGCGACACCGCCGGACACCGCGGTCCGCGGGTCGGGCTTGAGCACGACCGCGTTGCCGAGGGCGAGCGCGGGCGCGACCGAGCGGATGCCGAGGATCAGCGGGAAGTTGAACGGCGCGATGACGCCGACGACGCCCGCGGGCACTCGGCGGGCCAGGCTGAGCCGCTTCTTGCCGGTCGGCAGGATGTCGCCGAGGGTGTGCGAGGCGAGCGCGGACGCCTCGAAGCACTCCTGGGCCGCGATGTGGGTCTCAAGCTGCGCCTTCGGCGGGATCGCGCCGGTCTCGCGCACGATCCAGCCCTCGATCTCGGCGGCGTGCTCCTCGAACAGCAGCCCGGCGCGGCGCAGGACGGCGGCGCGCTCCTCGAAGGAGGTGTCCGCCCAGGCGCGCTGCGCGGCGGCGGCCTCCTTCGTGGCGCGGGTCACGTCGTCGGCGTTCCCGACGCCGGTCCGGCCGATCTCGGCGCCCGTCGCGGGCTCCACGACGGCGGCGTCCCCGGCCGACGACGCCTTCCAGCCGCCGTCGAACACCGAACCCGTCCAGACCTTCTCATCCAGCAAACTCATGGGGTTCCTCTTCCTCGGTTCGTCAGGAGGGCGCCGCGGCGTTCATGGCGAGACTCAGCCTCTGCTCGGAGAGCGCCTCCCCCTCGATCTCATCAGTGATCCGTCCTCGCTGGAAGACCAGGACGCGGTCACAGAGGTCGACAAGCTCGGTCAGGTCGCTGGAGGCGATCAGCACGATCTTCCCGTCGCGGGCGAGGTCGCGGACGATCTCGTGGGTCTCGCCGCGCGCGCCGACGTCCACGCCGCGCGTCGGGTCGTCCAGGGCGATCACGGACGGGTCCGCGTCGAGCCACTTGGCGAGCACGACTTTCTGCTGGTTCCCGCCGGACAGCCGCTCCGCCGGGTCGTACGGGCCGCCGCGGATCCGCAGCCGCCGGATGAGCTCCTCGGCTCGGTGCACGAGGCGGCGCTGGGAGGGCATCGGGCCGTCGCGGCCCGTCCCGAGCCGGCGTACGGCCGTGGCGTTCTCCCACAGCGACTGGTCGAGCATGAGGCCGCGGCCCTTGCGGTCGCCGGAGACGTACGCGACACCGGCGGCGACCGCCTGGCGTACCGAACGCGGCGCGGCGCCGCCGGGCAGCCGCACCGATCCGGCCGCCGGGCGTGAACGCCCGCAGACGGCGTCGAGCACGGCGAGGTGCCCGGCGCCCTGGAGGCCCGCGAGCCCGACGATCTCCCCGCCGGACGCGGTCAGCGTCACCTCGCGGAGCCGCCCCGGGACGCCGACGTTCGTCAGCGACAGCGTGGCGCCGCCCGCGAGGGCGCGCTCGCGGCGTGGCGCCCGCGCCCGCGGCGCGTCCCCGAGCATCGCGGTGACCAGGGAGTCGACGCTCACGGCCGACGTCTCCTCGCCCGCCAGCACGGTACGGCCGTCGCGCAGCACGGTGACCCGCTGCGCGATCCGCATGACCTCCTCCAGGAAGTGCGAGATGTACAGCACGGCGAGGCCGCGCCGCGCCAGCCGCCTGGTCGTCTCCGCCAGCCGGTCGGCCGCCGCGCGCGGCAGCGCGGACGTGGGCTCGTCGAGGATCAGCACGCGCGGCTCCTGGAGGAGCGCGCGGCAGATCTCCAGCAACTGCTGGTCGGCGAGCGGGAGGGTCCCGACGCGTGCGTCCAAGGGCACGCTCAGCCCGAGCTCGGCCAGGACGGGCGCGGCGCGGCGTTCCATCTCCCGCCGGCTGACCAGGCCCATCCGGCGCGGCCCGCCCATGGGGAAGAGGTTCTCCAGCACGGTCAGGTCGCCGAAGGTCATCAGCTCCTGCGACACGATGGCGATCCCGGCGTCGGCGGCCTGCCGGGGCCCCGCGAAGGAGGCGGCGTGCCCGTCCAGCTCGATCGCGCCGCCGTCGGGGTGCACCGCCCCCGAGATGATCTTCACGAGGGTCGACTTGCCGGCGCCGTTCTCCCCGACGAGGGCGTGCACCTCGCCGCCGCCGAGAGTGATCCCGGCGGCGTCGAGCGCGGTGACGCCGCCGTACTTCTTGACGATGCCGGTGGCCGCCAGCATGTCAGCGCGCCGCCGTCAGCGGCTTGATGTTCGCGTCGACGTTCTCCAGAAGCCGTTGGATGTCCGGCTTGTACCAGGCGTACGCGTTCTGCGGCGACTTCTCCCGGACGATCACCGTGTCGATGTTGTGGCTGTCGACGAGGGTCCCCGGCGTCTTGAACCAGCCGTGCGGCAGCTTCCTCCCGTCCCGTACGTACTGGATGAGGAGCGCGGTGGAGATGTAGCCCTTGAGGAAGTGCTCCGGGTCGACGCCGACGAAGTTCGTGCCGTCCTTGATCGCCTGGAGCGTCTTCGGGTCGACGTCGAAGCCGGCCGTCAGGTACTTGCCCTTCTCCTGCTGCTTGATCTTGGCGAGGTCGTAGCTGTCGGCGTCGCCGACGCCGAGGAAGGCGACCGCCTCCGGGTGGGCGTGCACCTGGGCCAGCCACGCGTTGTAGTTCTGCGCCGGGTCGCTGAAGGTGTGGAACGGGCCGATCGTCTTGATGCCCGGAGCCAGCTTGGCGAACGTCTCCTTGATGCCCTTGATCCGGTTGTCGAGCACCGGCACGCCCAGGTCGGTCTGGCCGAGGACGACGGTGCCCTTCGCGTCGGCGCCGAGCTTCTTGACGGCCGCCTGGGCCAGCATCGCGCCGAGCTCGTAGTTGTCGGTCCCGACGAAGAAGTCGACGCGGCTGCCGGGAGGCGGCGCGGTGTCGAGCGCGACGACCGGGATGCCCTGGCCGACGATCTGCGCGCTGGGACGCGTGAAGAGCGGCGGGTCCAGGTTGAACAGGACGAGCCCGTCGGTCTGGGTGACGCCGAGGTTCTGGAAGAGCTGCACCTCGGCCGGCCCGTCGGTGTTGGGCGGGCCCGCGACCTTGAAGTCGATGTGGCCGTCGTGCTGGGCGGCGGACGTCGCGCCCTGGTACATCTCGCGCGCGAAGTTCAGGCTGTTGTTCGCGACCGCGATGCCCATCTTGAGCTTCTTGGTACTGGAGTCACCGCCGCTGCCACTACAGGCGGCCGCGAGCCCGAGGACAAGGAAGGCGGCAAGAGCCGGCCGCCACCGGGAGGATTGGATCATGGGGGATCTCCTGCGTGGGTCAGGCGGTTCGGAGGCGGCGGATCAGGGTGTCGGCGCCGACGGCGACGAGAATGACGCCACCGGTCGCGAACGTGGTCCAGTTGATGGGCACCTGGAAGAAGGCCAGCGCCGAGGCGACGGCGCTGAGAATCAGGCAGCCCACGGCGGCACCGACCACCGAACCGCGGCCTCCCGCGAGCGGGGTGCCGCCGATGATAGCGCCGGCGATGGCCGTCAGTTCGTACCCGTTACCGACCGTTGGGTCGCCCGCCATGAAGAAGGCGAGAGAGAAGACCGCGGCCAGGCCGGCCATGGTCCCTGAGAGGGCGAGCGCGGCGATCCGGGTCCGCGCGACGGGCAGGCCGCTGAACTCGGCGGCCTCCCGGTTGGAGCCGATGGCGCGCACCCGCGCGCCGAACCTGGTCCGGGTGAACACCACGGTCAGCGCCACGATTACCAGCGCGAAGAACCACACTGCCGTCGGCACGCCGGCGACGTCGCCGCCGAGGACGGTGAAGAAGGAGTCGCTCTGCGGCAGATCGGTGATCTGCTTGCCGCCGGCCAGCGCCAGCCCGGCGCCGCGGAACAGCATCGCGGTGGCCAGCGTCACGATGAACGACGGCAGCCGCATGTACGTCGTGATGGCACCGTTGACCGCGCCGAGGAACGCCGACAGCGCCAGGACCACGAGCAGCGCCACCCACGTGCCGAGCCCGTCGCGGATGAGGATCCCGCCGACCACCATGCACATGGCGTACATGCCGCCGACGGACAGGTCGACCTCGCGCATCGCCAGCGGGAAGACGACGCCGCAGGCCATCAGCCCCACGTAGACCGTGTTGTGGGTGATCGACAGCAGGTTGCCGGTCCGTACGAACTCCGGGTGGAAGATCCCGACGCCGACGACGAGCACGACGAGGACCGCGATGACGCCGAGTTCGTCGCGCGCGAGCCTGCGGTAGAGCGGCGGCCGCCCATACGCGGTGGATGCGGTCACGGGTCGATCGCTCCTCTCAGCCGGGTTCCGGAGCATGGACGCAACGGACGGTCCCGGCAAGAAAGCCGTTTCATCGAGTGGAACCCTCGACCGGCGGCGTGCCATGCGTGTGGAAGGTCTCGATGGTCTTCAGGCCCCACGCCTGCCCCTTGGCGCGCTCCTCGCGGCTCCAGCTGACGGTCTGCCAGTCCGGTGCCAGCAGCAGCCGCGCGCCGGCGTTGCACAACTCGATCCGGTTGCCGCCCGGCTCCCAGACGTAGAGGAAGAACGTCTGCTGGATCGCGTGCTTGTGCGGGCCGGTCTCGATGTGGATCCCGGCCTCCAGGAAGACGTCCGCGGCCCGGAGGATGTCCTCGCGGGTGTCGGTCGCGAACGCCACGTGGTGCAGGCGGCCCCTGGTGCCGGTCCAGTCGCCGGTGTAGACGAGGTCATAGGACTTGTCGCAGACCGAGTGCCAGACGGCGGACGGCACGCCGTCGTCGAGCACGATCTGCTCGGTCGGCCGCGCGGACAGCACCGTCGTCGCGAACCGGCTCGTCTCCGGTACGTCGGCGGCCAGGTAGTTGACGTGGTCGAGGCGCCGTACGTTGGCGCCGCGGCCGGGGAAGGCCGAGGCCTGGTTCTTCAGCGCCGGGCGCTGGTCGCCGGTGGCCTCATGCCATGCGGTCTCGTAGTAGATCCCCATGGCGTGGCCGTCGGGGTCGGTGAAGCGGTAGACGGGGCCGAGCCCGAAGTCGTCCTCGTTCCAGCCCTCGCCGAGGCCGGTCTCCTCGATCGCCTTCACGCGGCGGTCGAGCGCGGCCGGGCTCGCGGCGCGCAGCCACGTACGGCCGACGCCGGAGGCGGGCGCGCCGGTGAGCTTGACGGTGCAGCGCTCGTAGTCGTCCCAGGCGTGCAGGTAGACCGAGTCGCCGGACCGCGCGACCTCCGTCATCGCCATCAGGTCGACGAAGAAGTCGCGGGTCTCCTCCAGGACCGGGGTGAGGAGCTCGACGGAGCCGACGTGGGCGATGTCTCGGACGCGTTCGGCGGTCACGGTGCCTCCTCGTGTGGTCCAGGTCACCGTAAAAGCCGCATTCAGGATTGTCAACAAAAGTGTGCACGAGATCGCGACCACGCTTGTTGAAGATCTTCGATTGGATTCCGTTCAGTGGAACGGCGGGCTTGTGGCGGCGTTTCCGCTCAACAAGGCTCGGCCAATGGCCAGTGGAACCGAGCGGGTCGCGCTCGTGACGGGCGCGGCGAACGGGCTCGGCCGGGAGTTCGCCGTCGCCCTCGCCGGCGCGGGATACCGCGTGGCGGGCCTCGACGTCGCCGACATGAGTGAGACCGGGCGCGGGATCGACGGGTTCCTCGGCGTCCAGGTGGACGTCACCGACCAGCCCGCCGTAACGGCCGCGGTCGAGGACGTCGTCCGGCACTTCGGCGCCCTGCACATCGTCGTCAACAACGCCGGGATCTATCCGCAGCTGGAGTTCGAGCGGACGACCGTCGAGGACTGGCGGCGGGTCATGCGGCTGAACCTCGAAGGGCCGTTCGTCGTCACCCAGGCCGCGCTGCCGCACCTGAAGGCCGCCGGCTGGGGCCGGGTCGTCAACATCGTCTCCGCCGTCGTCTTCCTCGGCCCGCCCGACATGGTCGCCTACACGACCTCCAAGGCGGGCCTCGTCGGCTTCACGCGCGCCCTCGCGAGCGCGGTCGGCGCGGACGGCATCACGGTCAACGCCATCGCCCCCGGGCTGACGCGCACCGCCACCTCCGAGCGCACGGTCGGCGCGGAGGGCGGGTTCGACCGCGTCCGAGCGCTCCAGATCGTGCCCGCCGTCGAGGAGCCGCGCGACCTCGTCTCGACACTGCTGTACGTCTGCGACGAGGGCAGCGGCTTCCTCACCGGCCAGACGATCAACGTCGACGGCGGATCAGCGATGCACTGATGGACGTCGGAGAGACGCGGGTCCTCGCCGAGCTGTGCGAGCTCATGGTGCCCGGCTCGCGCCCGATCGGACCGGAGCACTACATCGCGCGGGCCGTCGCGGGCATGTCCGAGGCCGAGGAGGACTCCCTGCACGCCGCGATCGGCCTGCTCTCCCCCGCCGTACGGCAGGGCCGTGACGGCCTCGCGCCGCTGGCCGGCTCCTCGGCGTTCGCGCTCGTACGGCGGCTCGCGATCGAGGCCTACTACGGCGACTTCGCCCGCGACGGCCACACCGGGCCGACCGGCTGGGACGACATCGGCTTCGACGCGCCGCAGGCCCGGCGGCTGCGCAAGGACTGGTCGTTCCTGACCGAGCCGCCGCCGGCCGCCGAACCGCTGCCGGAGGAGGCCGAGGTCGTGGTCGTCGGCTCCGGTGCGGGCGGCGGCCTGATCGCGTCGGAGCTGGGCCGTCAGGGGCACGACGTCCTCCTCCTTGAGGCCGGCGGCCTCCACCCCGCCTCGACGCACACCCGCTTCGAGCTGGAGGCGCGGCACCGGCTGTGGTGGCCGGTGCGGCACACCTCGGGCGACGAGCCGGTCGCCCTCCTCGCGGGCCGCTGCGTCGGCGGCTCGACCGTGATCAACACCAAGGTCGCGATGCGCGCCTCCGAGGCCGACGTCGCGGCCTTCCACGAGCGCACCGGGCTGCTCGGCGACGGCGGGCGGCCGTTCGCGCCGTCCGACCTCGCGCCCTGGTACGCCACGGTCGAACGGCTCCTCGGCGTACGCGAGCGTGCCGACTGGACGCCCGCCGCGTACCGACTGCGGGACGGGCTGGCTGCCGTCGGGGCGTCACTGGAGCCCGTACGGTCCTACACCGACCACAACTGCACCCGCTGCGGGTCGTGCCTGCAAGGCTGCCCGACCAACGCCGGGAAGTCGGCGCTGAACACCTTCATCGCGCCCGCCGTGGGCCGGGGCGAGATCCGGCTGCGGACCGGCGTGACGGCCGCACGGGTGCTGGTCTCCGGCGGCGCGGTCGCCGGGGTCGCCTGCGCGACCGGCACCGTACGCGCCCGCACCGTCGTGCTCGCCGCCGGCGCGCTGGGCACGCCGCGCATCCTGCTGAACAGCCCGGACTACCTCGCGTACGCCCCGCCGGTCGGCCGCACGCTCGGCCTGCATCCCGCGCGCCTCGTCTACGGGCTCTTCGACGAGCCGCAGGACTGCCACCGCGTCTACCCGATCACCGGGCACTGCCTCGACCACCAGCGGGAGTTCGTCGTCGAGGGTCCGACGGTCCAGGACCCGGTGTCGTTCGCCGAGAGCCTTCAGGACGCGCGCGACCTGCCGCTGTGGGGACCCCGGCTGGCCGAGAGCGTACGCGCGTACCGGCACTGGGCCGGGATGCTCGTCATGGCGGGCGACGAGAACACCGGCGTGATCGACCTGGACGTGCGCGGCGAGCCCGTCATCACCAAACGCTTCTCGCCCGCCGAGCGCGCCCGGCTGGACTCCGCGCGGGAGTTCGCCGTCTCGGCGCTGCGCGCGGCGGGCGCCCGCGAGGTCGCCTGGACCGGGCTCAGCACCTCACACGTACAGGGCAGCGTGCCGATGGGCTCGGACCCGCGACGGTCCGCGGTGGACGCGAACGGCCGGTCACACGAGATCTCCGGCCTCTACGTCGGCGACGGCTCGATCATCCCCGCGTCACTGTCCGTGAATCCGTCGTTGACAATCATGGCGTTCGCCGCGAAGATCGCCGACCATCTCGCGAAGGAGCTCTCCCCATGACCGACCTGCCTCGGCCCGGCGGCGCGGACCCGCCGAAGTCGGTCCTCGCACGCGGGCTGAGCCTGCTGAACGCCTTCGGCCCGGCCGACGGCGAACTGTCCCTGAGCGAGCTGGCCGCGCGCACCGGCCTGGCCAAGCCCACGGCGCACCGCCTGCTCGGCGAGCTCGTCAACGGCGGCTTCCTCGAACGCACCGGATCCGGCTACCGGCTCGGCATGCGCCTCTTCGTGCTCGGCCAGCGCGTCCCACGGCCGCGCGGCCTGCGGGAGGCGGCCCTGCCCTACCTCGAAGACCTGTACGAGGCGTCGCACGAGAACATCCACCTCGCGGTCTTCGACGGGATCCACACGCTGTTCCTGGAGAAGGTCAGCGGGCGGCGTTCGATGCCGATCATCTCCCGGGTCGGCGGGCGGCTACCCGCGTACTGCACCGCGACCGGCAAGCTGTTCCTCGCCCTCGGCGCCCCGGCACGGCTGCGCCGCGTCGTCGGCGCCGGGCTGGCCCGCCTCACCCCGCACACGATCGCCATGCCCGGCCTGCTCGAACGCGACCTGGCCCGCACACTGGAACGCGGGTACGCGATCAACCGGGAGGAGTCCGAAGTCGGCGTCTCCGCCGTCGCCGCTCCCCTGTTCGACCACCGGCGCCGGGTCATCGCGGCCATCTCGATCACCGGTCACTCGGGCCGGCTGGACCTCGAACGCCTCGCCCCCGCCGTACGCACCTCGGCGCTGTCCCTGTCGCGCGAGCTGTCCCACGCCGCCGCGAACGGCACGCTCGTCCTGCCGGCGACCGACGGGCAGAAATAGGTCTGGGCCGGGGCCTGCCGGGTATTCACCCGGGATGACGCTGGAAGAGCAGCTGATCGCGGAGCGCTCGAAGACCCTCGAACGCATCGCCGCGCTCGACCATGACCGCGACGGCATCGTGGAGGCCGCCCTCGGGGTCGGCGTCGACGACGAGCACGACCCGGAAGGCGCCACGATCGCCTTCGAGCGGTCCCAGATCGAGTCGCTCCTCGACCAGTCGCGCCGCCACCTGTCCGAGCTCGACCGCGCGCTGCGCCGCCTCCAGTCGGGCGACTACGGGATCTGCGAGAGCTGCGGCCGTGCCATCGCCCCCGAGCGCCTCGCGGCCCGGCCTTCGGCGAGCACGTGCATCGCCTGCGCGTCCGCCTCCTCCGGCTGATTCTCACGCGGCTTTAATGATCGGCTCACGGGGCGCCCAGCTCTTCGGTTGACCGTTTCACCATGAGCCTGACAATTCCGCGGACGGCACCGCCGTCCCAGCTCCGCACCACGCCTCCCTGGGAGCGGCCGGCCGTGGCCGGCCTCCTCGCCGTCACGGCCACGCTGTACGTGTGGGGGCTCGGCTCGTCGAAATGGGCCAACGCCTTCTACTCGGCCGCCGTGCAGGCGGGCGCGCACAGCTGGAAGGCCTTCTTCTTCGGCTCCTCCGACGCGGCGAACTCCATCACGGTCGACAAGACGCCGCTGGCGCTGTGGCCGATGGACCTGTCGGCGCGGGTGTTCGGGGTCAACGCCTGGAGCATCCTGGTTCCCGAGGCGCTGATGGGAGTACTCGCCGTCTTCGTGCTGTACGCGACGGTGCGGCGATCGCTCTCGTCCCTCGGCCCGCGCGCCGCCTCCGGCGGGGCGCTGCTGGCCGGCGCCGTACTCGCGACGACACCCGTGGCGACGCTGATGTTCCGGTTCAACAACCCGGACGCGCTGCTGGTGCTGCTGCTGACGCTCGGCGCGTACGGGCTGGTGCGGGCACTGGAGAACGCGAGCACCCGCTGGCTGGTCCTCGCGGCGTCGTGCGTGGGCCTGGGGTTCCTGGCCAAGATGATGCAGGCGTTCCTGGTGGTCCCGTCGTTCGGGCTGGTCTATCTGTTCCTGGCGCCGACGCCGTTGCGGCGGCGGATCGTCCAGCTCGCGCTCGCCCTCGTGGCGCTGGTCGTCTCGGCGGGCTGGTGGGTCGCGATCGTCGCCCTCGTACCCGCCGGCTCGCGCCCGTACATCGGCGGCTCCCAGCACAACAGCGTGCTGGAACTGGCGTTGGGCTACAACGGCTTCGGCCGCCTCAACGGCTCCGAGACCGGCGGGCTGGGCAACCTGAACCAGGACGCCGGGCTCTCGCGGATGTTCGGGTCCGAGCTCGGAGGGCAGATCGGGTGGCTGCTGCCGGCGGCGTTCGTGCTGCTGGCCGCGTGCCTGTACTACGCGCGCCCCCTGCGGGCCTCGTTCGCGCTGTGGGGCGGCTGGCTGCTGGTCACGGACGCGACCTTCAGCTTCATGCAGGGCATCTTCCACGGCTACTACAGCGTGGCCCTCGCTCCGGCGGTCGCCGCGCTGGTCGGGATGGGCGTCGCGGTGCTGTGGCACCGCCGCGCGCTGATCGTGCTGGCTCTCGTGGTCGCCCTGACCGCGTGGTGGTCATGGACGCTGCTGGGGCGTACGCCGGACTTTCAGCCGTGGCTTCGGGTGACGGTGCTGGTCCTCGGTCTGGTGTCGGCGGCGGTGTTGCTGCTGGCCGTACGGCTGCCTCGGATCGTCTTGCTTGCGGGGGCCGCCTTGGCGGTCGCTGTCTGCCTGGCGGGGCCTGCGGCGTACGCGGCTGATACGGCTTCTACTCCGCATACCGGGGCGATTCCTACGGCAGGTCCGTCGTCGGGGGGTGGGTTCGGGGGGCGGCCGCCTGGTGGCGGTGCGGGGCGGCGGTCCTTCGGAGGGCGGCCGGGTGCGCAGGGCGGTGTGCCGGGCGGTCTTCCTGGGGGCGCGGCAGCCTTCCTGGAGGTTCGGCGGGAGGTCTTCCTGGCGGCTCGGCAGGCGGCCTTCCTGGGGGTCGGCGGGAGGTCTTCCTGGCGGCTTCCCGGGTGGTGCGGGTGGGCCGGGGTTCGGCGGCGGGATGCGTGGCGGGCCGGGGGCGCTCCTCGACGCGTCGACGCCCAGCGCGGCACTGACCGCGCTGCTGAAGCAGGACGCCGGCGCGTACAGATGGGTCGCCGCGACGGTCGGATCCAACAGCGCCTCGGGGTACCAGCTCGCCACCGGCGACCCGGTGATGCCCGTCGGCGGCTTCAACGGCACCGACCCGTCACCGACCCTCGCCCAGTTCCAGCGGTACGTGAGCCAGGGCGAGATCCACTACTTCATCGGCGGCTCGACGATGCGCGGCGGAGCCGGAAGCGGCAGCGACGACGCCCAGCGGATCGCCGCCTGGGTGCGGCAGACGTACACGGCGCGGACGGTGGGCGGCACCACGGTCTACGACCTTTCTCATCGGACCTGAGCCCGCGTCTGAGACGGCTCTCATCTACGGCGAACAGCATTGAAGACACAAGGGGGAAATCAAAATGGGGAACACCGAAACCCGAGACCGCCAGGTCTCCCTGGTACGCCGCGCCACCATCTGGGTCGCCGCCGGCTCACTGGCCGCCACCGCCGGAATCGGCGCACTGCTCGGCACCGACCACCGGAACGCCACGGCCGTACCCACGGAGGGCGTCTCACCCTCATCACCGTCGAGCACCGGCCTGACCCAGCCCACCGAGGCCCCAGGCCAGTCCGATGGCTCAGGAACCGTCACGTCAGGGGGATCATGATGACCGCACAGGAGACCTTCGCCCTCTGGGGCGGAACCGCCGTCGTAGCCGTGACCGAACCCACCCGCCTACCTGTGGCCCGCGCCGCCGTGGACAGAGTCATCGCCGAAGTGGACGCGGCCTGCAGCCCGTACCGCCTCGATTCCGACCTTTCCCGCGTGAACACGGCCGAAGGCACCGCCGTACGGGTGAGCGCCACGTTCCTGGAAGTCCTCAAGGCCGCCCTGCGAGCCGCCGAACTGACAGACGGCCTGGTAGACCCCACCGCCACCAGCCAAGCCGTGCACCTACGCACGGCATCCGCCCACAACACGAAACCCGGCGGTCAAAGCAAGGCCAGGATCGGTTCCACGTCCTCTACGCGAACCGTGATCCGGTTCGGCGTCACGGTCGAGCGCGAGTCCGCGCGGGCCACGTCCGTACCTCGGCCTCATATCCACTCCGGGTACTGGGCGCGGGCCGGGTATCGGGCGGCTCCTGTCCTCCAGGACACGTCCGGTGCCGGGGGCTGGCGGGCGATCCGGGTCGACGAGGCGCGGGCGGTCGTGTCGGTTCCCGCCGGGCTGCGGCTGGACTTCGGCGCGATCGGCAAGGCGTACGCCGCCGACCGGGCCGCGGCGCTCGCGGTCGCCGAGGCCGGCTGCGGTGTGCTGGTCGCGTTGGCCGGGGACATCGCGATCGCCGGTCCGATCCCCGTCGGCGGCTGGCCCGTACGCGTGTCCGACGACCACCGCCTCGGCCCGAACGGCGAGCTCCCGCCCGGCCAGGACATCACCCTGCGCACCCCCGGCGGCCTGGCCACGTCGAGCCTGACCGTCCGTACGATGCGAACCTCCGACGGCCGTACGGCCACACACGTGGTCGACCCGAGATCGGGAATGCCGGTACGCGGCCCGTGGCGCACGGTGTCGGTCTCCGCCGGTACCTGCGTGGACGCCAACTCCGCCAGCACCGCCGCCCTCGTACGCGGCCTCGGCGCCGGCGGCTGGCTCGCCGCCCAGGGCCTGCCGTCCCGCCTGGTCCACGCGGACGGCTGGGCGCACGACGGTCGCCGGCTGGCCCGACGACCACAGCGAACGCCCGGGTGTGAAGGTCGCCGGCTGATGGCCCTCTGGTACGCGATGCGAGCGTCCGGCATCGTGTCGTTGATCCTGCTGAGCACGGTCGTCGCCCTGGGCCTGCTGACGGCAGGCCGCCGAACCCGCTCCGCGTACGTCACCACCGCCCTGCACCGCTCTCTGTCCCTGCTGGCGGTGGTGTTCGTAGCCCTGCACGTGACGACGAGCGTGACCGACGCGTACGTGCCCATCCCCTGGACCGCGGTCCTGGTGCCCTTCACCTCCACGTACGAGCCACTTTGGGTAGGCCTGGGCACCGTGGCGATAGACCTGCTGGCCGCCCTGATCACCACCAGCCTCCTGAGAACCCACCTGTCTCGTCGAACCTGGCGAACCCTCCACTGGACCGCCTACGCCACCTGGCCCATCGCCCTGACCCACGCCATCGGAACAGCCACAGACGACAAACTCACCCTGACCGTCGCCGCAGCCTGCGTCCTGGCGGTACTGGCGACGGCGACCAAACGCCTACCCGCCCACCCCCGCCCGCCCCGGACGGGCAGGGCACCCACTCCTCTCGGACCACAACGCACCCCCACCCGCACCCCACCGACCCCTCCGACCGGTATGGCACCCCGTTTCCCCCCGCAACGCGACGCGGCGTCACCACCAGACGTACGAACCTCACCGGCGCGCCCCGGCGCGGCCATCCCGTCCCCGGAGGCACGGCCATGATCGAACCTCGTCTGCTCGCCGCGCCCGCCGGCCCCAATCTGCACCTGCACCTGGGCCACCACGGCCCCATGCCGCTGCACGGCCCCGTACGGCCGGGACGAACCGGCCCCCTCGTGGACGCCGTCGACGCGGCAGGTCTACGCGGGCGCGGCGGAGGCTGGTTTCCGACGGCGCGCAAGATGAGGGCGGTAGCGGCGGCGGCGAGGTCCCGGCCGCCGGTCGTCGTGGTGAACGCCATGGAGGGCGAGCCCCTGAGCGCCAAGGACAAGTACCTCCTGGACACCGTCCCCAACCTGGTCCTGGACGGCGCCGCCCTGGCCGCCGAGGCCATCGGCGCGAACCGCATCATCTTGGCCGCCCCCGCCGGAACACCCGCACTCCGGACGCTGGCTCACGCGAGAAGAGGCATCGACCCGATCGAGATCGAGGTGGCGGAAGGCCCACGCCGCTTCCTCGCCGGCCAGGAGACCGCCCTGGTCAACTGGCTGAACGGCGCCGCCCCGATCCCCACGACCACCCGCCCCTTCGAACGAGGCGTACGAGGCCGCGCGACCCTGGTCGCCAACGCCGAGACGTACGCCCACCTGGCCTTGATCGCCCGACGAGGCCCTGACTGGTTCCGCGCGGCCGGAACCCCGGAAACCCCCGGAACCACCCTCGTCAGCCTGTCGACCCACACCAGCCAGGTACTGGAAGTCCCCATCGGCACGCCACTGGCCGACCTCCTACCCGGCAGCGGATCGGCGGTGCTATTGGGCGGGTACGGCGGGACGTGGCTGCCGTACGAACAGGCGCTGACGCTCCGGCTGTCACCGGAGTCTTTGCGGTCCGCGGGCGCGGTCCAGGGCGCGTCGATCGTGTCCATGTTGGCTCCAGGGGCGTGCGGCCTGCGCCGAACCGCCGCGATCGTACGGTGGATGGCCGACCAGGGCGCGAAACAGTGCGGCCCCTGCCTGTTCGGCCTCCCAGCCGTAGCGTCGGATCTATCCGCCTTGTCGGAGGGAAGAGCCTCCAAAGCAGACACGACCCGCCTACGCGAACGTGCAGAACTCCTCCCGACCCGAGGCGCCTGCGCCCACCCGGACGGCGTCTCCCGCCTGGTGACCTCAGCCCTGAACGTCTTCCAAGCCGAAGCCGCCCGCCACCTGACCGGCACCTGCGTGGAAGCCCCGGCCTACGCGAGGGCAGGCTGAAAATGAACCTGACAATCAACCGAATCACCTGCGACGGCGCCGGCCTCTGCGCCGAACTCCTCCCGGAATCCATCACCCTCGACGAATGGGGCTACCCGATCATCCAAAATAGGTCCGTCCCAAAACAATCCGAACCCCACGCCCACCGAGCCGCCTCCCTCTGCCCAACCCTCGCCCTACGCCTCTCCAAGCCCAAAGACTGACCCGTCGAACCCATGACCGTGAGTCACCCCCAAAGCGCACTCCGAATGATCACCCATGTCAGCAAAGGGGTCCCGTCACCGCCCTGCCACGAGCGTGTTACCCCAGCTCCGGAGGGTGATCACCCCCAGGACCACTTACGGACACGCCCCCTGACGCTTTCCGACACGGATCACACCCACCGACCCAACATCAACGCTCCGGAGTCCGTACACTCAGATCGATCGACTGGCGCCCATAGCTCAGCCGGATAGAGCATCGGACTTCTAATCCGACGGTCGGGGGTTCGAATCCCTCTGGGCGCGCCACAACGCCGGCCCCGGTTTCCAGGCCACGACCTGTGGATACACGACCAGCGCCGACCGGCGCGCCTCGTGGCCTCAACGCCCGCGAATCACGTCGCCAGGGTTTCTCCGCGGCTGCGGCGGTCGCCTGGCTGGTCACCGTGCCGGAGCGCAACCCGGTCATCAGCAAATTGGTAGAGGACTTCCTCGACCACGGGATGGCGCATGTTCACCATTGGATCAGCGCTTTGGGAGATGGATTTTGCGACTGCGCCGTAACGGTCAGATGGTGCACGACCATCTGACCGTTACGGCGCATGATCCCCGTTCCGGGGGTTCTGAGACGGCTACTGCGGGCCGTACTGGCCTGGCTGCTGGGGGGCGGTCCAGCCCGACTGCGGGGGGACCGGTCCGCCTGGCTGGTACGGGGCCGGCTGCGGGTTGGCGGGCCAACCCTGCTGCTGAGGGGCAGGCCAGCCGTTCTGCTGTGGGGCCCCGCCGGCTGCCTGGTACGGGGCAGGTTGCGGGGTCGGGCCGGCTGAGCCGTACGGCGCGGCGGGCCAGCCCTGTTGTTGCGAGGCGGCCCAGGCGTTGTGCTGGGCGGCTGTTGCCTTGCGGCGGGTGGCGGCGGAGCGCATGGCGTTGATCACCATGAAGGCGGGGAGGATGAACGCCTTGAAGAAGATTATGTACGTGCCGCCATGGAAGAGGAACGCCAAATAGAACGCGTAGCCGAAGAAGGCCAGGCCGGCGATCACGTTGAAGATTCGCCAGCCGATGCCCAGGCGGCTCAGCGAGGTGGCGCCGATGCCCACCATCAGAAAACCTGAGACCGCCAGCAGGATGACGTACAGCGAGAAACCCAGGTGATTTGAGAAGTCGATGTTCATGGACATCCTTCAGGGAGGGATCACGGCATTGACGTCCAGGGTGGTGGCGAGTCCAGCCGCGCTTGTCTTCCCTGGTCGTGCGACAACCCGTGACGATTTACCGATGAGACGCGCAAGATGAGGGCTTGGGTTACCACGCTCCCGATCGCGTCTGGTTGGACGACGGTGGACGCGCTCCGGTTCACTCGAAAGCCGAGCGGTTTTCTCGGGCGTGGGCTGGTCAGGTGGCGGGCTGAGGTGGTCGTACGGCCGGCTGGAGCGCGGGCGCCTCGGCAGGACTCACAAGCGGGTCGTACTCGGCGATCACCATCGTCAGGGGCGCCAGGTCGCCGGCCCCACGGTTCACCAGGGCGACCAAGGTTCCGGAGGAGAGTCGCGGAACGGCACAGGCCATGGGCGGAGCGTGTCCATTCGGCTCAGTACGGCGGTCGTGAAGCGTCTTACGGCTTCTTCGCCGTGCGGCTGGGGAATGCCTCCGGTCAGCGGCTCGCCTGAACTCAGGGCCTCCCTGAGCGCGGTGTGTTCCTGCTCTGGTGTCATCCTCAGCAGTGGTTCCTCGACGAGAATGTGCGCCACTCGGTCGGCGGTCTCGGCATCGAGGATCCGCTCGAACTGGACCGTGTACAGGACGGCGTTGACCAGGCCCTGCCATTTCATCAGATCGTCCAATCGATACGCGGGGATCGTTCAAGCCGGCGGGTACACCGCAAAGGAAGTCCGACGGTGGGCCCGCGGCCAGGTTAGGGCTTGCCCTCCGTTTCGTTCCGGTGAGGCAATCATCGGCCGCGTCACCTGCCCGGAGGTGGCTCCTGTGACTTGACATTGTTCCGATCCGGCCGGATCGAGTCTCAAGGAGCCCGTATGAACCCGAAGCCGTCGGTTGCCCGGAAACTCTCTCTCGCCGCGGCTTGCGTCCTGGCGCTCGCGGCGACCTCAGGTCCGACACGAACAGCGGCCAAAGCCAAAGCCAAAACCAAAGCCGCCTGTATATCCACCCCCGCCGACTACCTGATCGCGTGGAACAACCGGCAGATCCGCTGCGTCTCGCCCACTCTTTTCGGCACGACGTTCGTGCGCGGCAGCGCGACGATCTACCCCAGCGGTTTCTGGTACGCCTACGCCGGGTCCAACACCAATCTTGAGCGCTACCTGGTGTTGCGCAGGATCTACGGCGACGATCCGCCGAAGGTCGGCATCGGGATTCTGTCGTACGTCGGCTTTCCGGGCCTGGAGAGCTTCGACGCCCCGACGGACCTGGCCGTCTACACGCTGCCCCCGGGCACCCAGGTCCAGGTGCCGGCCTTCGAGACGTGGTTCCGTAACCTCGACGAGGAGTTCGGCGACACCGGCGCGTACCCTCTCGCGGCTCAGATCGACCTCGTCCTCGCGTACTCGCGGCTCCGCCCGGGTGAGGACGTCGTCGGCGCGTTCCAGACGGTGACCGGTTGCAGGCGGGCCGCGCTGCTCAGTGGAAAGGAGCTGTCGCCGCGAATAGGCTGCAACAGGTCCTTTCTCGGGGCGATCGCGGCCGCCGGGCCCTCTCCCTACGACACCGGCGAGTCGAAGTCGTGCTTCGAGAATTTTGCCACGCGGTACCAGGGGCCCAAGAATGCCGCCGCGATGCGCGGAGTGCTGTACCAATGCCAGGACGTCGGATTTCTCAACACCGGTGTCGGGCTCGGATTCAACACCTACGCGAACCCTTTCGTCTGCAAGCCCGCCGCCAAGCAGACGGTCCGGCAGAGGTACACGGGTAGGGAGTTCATCTTCCCGAACATGGCTTTCAGCGACCTTCCGAGTCACGTGGACATCGCGCTGGACCTCGGCAGGCCTTTCGAGCGAGGTTTCCTGTTCGCCGGTTACTGCCGGATCGGCCATCGGGGCGGCCCGGAGTCCGTCTTCGATGCCTCTCCGGGCTCCGCGACGTCCGGCCAGAACAATGCGCAGGACCTGTCGGTCGGCCTCGGGCAGCACACCGTCAGGTCGACAGGCGGTCGATGATCTGCTCGTGCCGGACCCGCGCCGAAGGCATCGGCGCACAATTGCGCGAAAGAACCGACGCCCGGCAGCAGCAACGTCCAGCCGGTCAGCGCCCAGCCGAGGTGCAGGTGTCCCGCCGCGTACGCCCAGGCGGCGACGCCTTCGGCCCGGGTGCCGTCGGATCGTTCGTACGTCATCCGCCGCAGGCCGGTCGGGTGCGTCTCGGCGGGGCGTACGGTCAGCGCGACCGGTGCCCTCCGGGTGATCCAGTCCGCGACCGGGCCGCACCGGTCGCAGCCACCGGCGATCCAGACGACGGCCGGCGGGATTCCCGCGTACGGGCGTGTCCGCGGTAGCCAGGGCCGTACGGCCGATCGGTAGTGGGTCCAGGCCGCGCCGTGCAGGTCACGGAGCTGAGCGTCCTCGTGCCAGGCGGCCAGGCCGACACTGTAGGAAGCGGCCACGACGGCACCGATGAGGAAATGCGGGTCGAGGAGGCCCAGCAGCACGTACGTGATCGTCATTCCGGTCTGCATCGGGTTGCGGACATAGGCGTACGGACCCGTCGTCACCAGGCGCACCGGTGGGTCGTACGGCAGCGGTGTGCCCCCTCCAACGCGCACGAACTCTGTCACCGCGCCGGCGACCAGTGCGGTGGGCACGAGCGCGAGCTGGGCGACCAACGCGAGCGCCCAGACCGGGCGGGCAGGCACTCCGCTCAGGAGAACAGGCAGGACGATCATGAGGCCCACCGCCAGCAGGGCCTGCATCACCACCCGTGCCGCGAGGTGGCGGCCCGCGAGGGTCCAACGGGCGAGCAGCAGGCCCGGCAGCAGGCCTGTCACCACCGCGACCGCCTCCCCCGTCAGCCAGGAGCCGCCCAGCCGCAGGACCGGCTCGCCCATGGGCATCACCGCGAGGTCCAGCCACACGGCGAGGCCCGTGACCAGGGGTAACGACAGCCGGCGCAGCGCCAGGACCCCGGCGCCGCCCCACAGCACAGCCCAGCCGAGCAGCAGGTCGACCGGCACTCCCGCGACGGTGCCGCCCTCGGCCGCGTACGACCACCAGCCGGCGCGGAGGGCGACGGCGTTGACCCCCGCCAGCGCCGCCAGGTTCCATCCACAGCCGAGGATCAGGGCGGCGATCTCCCGCGGGACGGGCGTACGGTGCCGGAGCGTCGCCGCGACGGCGAGGACGGGGCCGAAGAGGCCGACGCCGCGCACCAGCGCCGGATCGATCACGACCCGGCCCTCCCGGTGAAGGTCTCGGCGAGGTACGCCGCGGCCTCCCGCATGCCGTACCGCTGGAGCGGGCCGAAGTACCACGCCGGATCGAAGGTCCGGCGATACCGGAGGGTCACGGTCAGGCGGCTCGCCTGCCACCGGAAGTCGGCCTCGGTGAACCGGAGCCAACGGGCCAGCGTGGTGTCCCTGGTGATCGCGAAGACCACGAGGCCGGGCGCGTGGCGGGTGACGGTGAGGTCCATCGAGCGAGGCGTCGGCCTGGCGCCGATGCCGAGGGACTTTCGCGGCGTGAAGTCGATGTGCCGGGTGGCACCCGGCTCAAGCCCGGCCCCCGTGGCTCGTACGGGCTTGGGGAACTTGAGCCGAAGCAGCGGTGAGCGGACCGGGCCGAACACCGGCGCGGTGGCCAGCGCCCGGTCCAGGTCGACGCCCGCCGGTACGACGCGGGTGGCCGTCACCTCGCCCCCGCGAGGAAGTGAGGTCACCGCGCCCTCGGCGCTGAACAGCAGCGGAACGATCAGCAGCGCCTGCGTGCCCCTTCTCCACCGGACACAGTTGGCGATCAGTGCCACGATCGCACCGCACAGATAGAACAGCGGAGCGGCCATGATCAGGCAGACCACGCCCTCGTCGAGGAACGGCCCGGCCAGCGCGAGCCCCACGGTGATCGCCGCCATGGTCGCGCCGAACGCGCCGCGCGGCCGGACGGTCGCCACGACGGTGAGCGCGATGAGCGCCGGAATGCCGACGTAGAACAGCGCGGTCTGCTCAAGGTGCCCGGCCATGAGGACCTTGTACGTGAGGATCGCGACGAACAGCGCGGCCACGACGGCGAGCAGAGTACGCCGCGCGGTCCGCTGCCGCCGAGGATCGGGTACGACCACGAGCCACCTCGTTCATCACTCGATTTAATCACTCGATTAAAGCGTATGATGAACTCGATTCTCGCCGGCTGTCAACCAGGGAGACACGGGTTCGTGAGTAAGCAGAACAGCGCGGAGACCAAGGAGCGCCTCATCGAGGCGGCCGCGCGGACGCTGCGCACCGAGGGGTACGTGGGCACGAGCGCGCGCACGATCGCGAAGGCCGCGGGCTGCAACTCGGCGTTGATCTTCTACCACTTCAACGGTGTCGATCCGCTGCTCCTGGCCGCGCTCGACCGCTCCTCAGAAGAACGGATGGCCACGCACCGGGCGACGGTCGCCGGCGCGAAGACCATCGAGGACCTGGTCGAGGCCGCGACGACGATCTACCGGGCGGATATCGAGGGCGGCCACATCACCCTGTTCAGTGAGCTCGTCGGAGCCAGCATCGCCCGCCCTGAGCTGCGCGAGCAGATCGTCGCCCGCGCCGAACCCTGGATCGAGTTCGTCGAGAAGACCCTGGAGGATGTGATCGGCGGCTCACCGATGGCCAAGCTCATGCCGCCGCGCGACCTCGCGTACGCGGCCATCACCTTCTACCTGGGCATCAACCTGTTCACCCACCTGGACGCCGACCGCACCCGCACCGAGGCACTGTTCGGCCTGGCCGCCCGGATCGCCCCGCGCGCCAAGCTCCTCACCATGCGGCTGCCTCGCCGCAAGTCCGTACAGCCTCGGCCTTCTAATCCGACGCTTTAGAGGCGATGATCTGGGCGCACTTTCTCGTGTCGGTGACGCTCGTGTCCACCTCAAGGTCGTAGGTGACGCCCTCGTGGACCAATGTCGCCTGCGACGCGGCCATTCCCGGTGGGCGGTCGCCTCGGGACGACTCGCGGGCGGTGGCGACGGAGGCGTCGCATCGGACGCCCACCCAGAGGACCGGGACGCCTTCCAGCGCTTCCCGCCATCTCTTCTGTGACGCCGGTCCGCCCAGAAAGACCTCGTCCACGATGATCCGGGTGCCCGCTCGCACCATTGTCGCGATGGCCTGGCTCCACGCCATGTCCAGCCGGCGGAATTCGGGGCCCACGACCACCTCGCCGCCGGCCGTGAACGAGAACTCCGGGTCCGAGGGAGGCAGCGCCTCGACCAGGGTGTCGGCACCGAACGTCAGCCACAGGCCCGGCAGAATCCCTTGCAGGCACCGGGCGATGCTCGTCTTTCCCGAGCTCGAGCCGCCGTTCAGGACGATTACGTCAGGCATCCCTCAGCCCCACCGAGTCGAACTGCCAGAAGATCTCCGAATACACCAGCGTGCCCGTCATCCACGGCTCGTACGACGGATTGCGGAAGACCTGGAAAGCCGCATCCGGAATGCGCAGCGACGGCTTGCGGAAGGCGTACGTGTCTCCGGCCTCGAATCCGAGGCGGCGATAGTACGTCGGGGAGCCCTCAAGGAACACCAGGGGTACCGATGTCATGGCCTCCAACCCGCGCCGTACCAAAGCGGAACCCACGCCACGGCGCTGCCACGAAGGCCGTACGCCCAGCGGGCTCAGGACCCGTACGGTCACCAAACGCCGCGGCGCGTCCAAATAGGCGCGGGTGAACATCACGTGGCCGACCACCTCGTCCGATTCCTCGGCCACCAAGGCGAAACGGTCCGGTGGGGCGATGCCCGATCTCAGGCCGTCCACCAGGTCGGCCACGGCGGAATCGCCGAACGCCTCCGTGTGGACTTCGCGTACCGCAGCGAGATCCTCAGACCGTTCTTCTCTGATGTTCACGTCCCGCACCGTACGCACGGCCGGCCGTCCATCGCACGCCATTTAAAGGGCTAGCGAACCTGTGGTGGAAGGCCGAAATGCATGGTCTCGCGTGCCGTTTCGCGTTCGATGGCGGTGACGGGTCCCAGGCCGTCCAGCGCGGACACGACCGCCTCGACCAGGCGGGGCGGGGCGGACGCGCCTGCGGTCAGGCCGATCACCTCCACGTCGGTCAGCCACTCCGCGCGGATGTCGGCCGGGCCGTCGATGAGGTGGGCCGGAGTGCCGGAGCGGTGGGCGAGTTCGACCAGGCGTACCGAATTGGACGAGTTGCCGGAGCCGACGACCAGGACGAGGTCCGACGACGTGACGATCGACGCCAGGGCGTTCTGGCGGTTCGTCGTGGCGTAGCAGATGTCGTCCGAGCCCGGCCCGCGTACCAGCGGAAACCGTCTCCGCAGCGCCGAGACGACGTCCGCCGTCTCGTCCACGGCCAGCGTGGTCTGGGTCAGGTACGACACCCGCGACGGGTCCGGCACATGCATGGCCTCCACGTCGCCGGCGGTCTCGACGAGGACCATGCGTTCCGGTGCCTCGCCCAGCGTGCCCTCGACCTCCTCGTGACCGGCATGTCCGATGAGGACCACGGTGTCGCCACGGGCGGCGAAGCGGCGGCCCTCGCTGTGCACCTTGGTGACCAGCGGGCACGTCGCGTCGATCACCTGGAGACCGCGGTGGGCGGCGTCGTCGCGTACGGCCGGGGCGACGCCGTGGGCGGAGAAGACCACGGTGGCGCCGTCCGGCACGGCGTCGAGCTCGTCCACGAACACCGCGCCGCGCTTCTCCAGGTCGGACACCACGTGCACGTTGTGGACGATCTGCTTGCGTACATAGATCGGGCCGCCGCGCTGGTCGAGGGCGCGTTCGACGATCTCGATGGCGCGTTCGACGCCGGCGCAGAACGACCGGGGTGAGGCGAGCAGGACCGTACGAGGCCGGGCGGCGGACACCCACGACGCGAGTACGTCGCCGGCGACCTCACAGGCACCAGGACCCGCGGCGACGCCCAGGCCCGCGGACCCGCCGGCGAGCACGGCGGACTGCACGCCGTCTCCCCCGCGGACCAGGAGGTCCGGGGCGGTGGTCAGCCCGCGGCGGCGGAGGTCGCCCTCGACCAGGACGGCCGCCGGGCACTCGATGGTGGTTCCGCCGGCGACAAGGCGGTCGGCGACGAGCACGACGCCCAGTTCCGGCGTGGGTTCGGTGACGGACATCCGGGATGCCTCCTCAGCGGTGGCGGGGGGTTCGGTGGCCGTACGAAAGGGCCCGGTCCGCGTGCGTACGGACCGGGGTGGCCCGGCCGGCCACGGGGGGAGACCGGCCGGGCCTGCTTCAGTGGTCGCGGCGCGTGACCAGACGCGCCAGTTCCGCCAGACCGGCGGAGCCGTGCTCCGTCGGGCCGGCCGACCACATGTCTTGGAGTGCCTCGGCGAGTAGTTCGTCCGCCTTCGACTGGCACCAGGCCCGTCCACCGGCGGTCTCGATGAGTTCGGCCGCCTTGACCAGGTCGGCGTCGGACAGAGGCTCGTCCCTCGTGTAGAGAGCGGCGAGCTCGCTCCCCGCCGGGGTGCCGGAGGTCAGCGCCGCCACCACCGGAAAGGACTTCTTGCGCGCGCGCAGATCCGAGTAGACGGACTTGCCGGTCAGCTCCGGGTCGCCCCAGATGCCGAGAAGGTCGTCGACCAGCTGGAACGCCAGCCCGAGCCGCTCACCGAAGGCCCGCAGGTGGTCGACCTGTTCCTGGCTTCCACCGCCGTACAGCGCGCCGAGCGCGCACGCGCAGCCGAGCAGCGCGCCCGTCTTCCCGCCGGCCATGGACAGGCACTCGGCCAGCTCCACGTCGGCGCGCGACTCGAACGCGATGTCCGCGCTCTGGCCCTCCACCAGCCCCTGGACCGCGGCGCTGAGGCGCCGCATCGCCGTCTGGGCCGACGGATGCCCGCTGCTCGCGAGCACGTCGAACGCCAGGGTCAGCAGCGCGTCGCCGGCCAGAATCGCCGCGCCGACACCGAACACGGTCCAGGCCGTCGGCCGGTTGCGGCGCGTGACGTCGCGGTCCATCACGTCGTCGTGGAGGAGGGAGAAGCTGTGCACGAGTTCGACGGCGACGGCGGCCGGAGCCGCCGCCTCGGCCTCACCGCCGACGGCCTGGGCCGCCAGCAGCGTCAGCGCCGGGCGGATCGCCTTGCCCGCCCTGCCTTGAACCGGGTCGCCGTTCTCGTCCCACCAGCCGAAATGGTGACCGGCTACCAGGCGCATCGACTCCGGCAGCGTGTCGACCGCGCTTCGCAGGGCCGGGTCGACCGTGCTCCGGCTCCGGGCCAGCAGTTCCGGCGCCGAATACGCATCGGTCTTCTCCTCGGTCGTTGCCATGCGATTGACACCTCTCGTCAAAGGGAGATTTCGACGTTCTCGAGAACACCGAGCGCGTCGGGGACGAGGACGGCCGCGGAGTAGTAGACGGTCACGAGATAGGAGATGACCGCCTTCTCGTTGATACCCATGAAGCGGACCGACAGACTCGGCTCGATCTCGTACGGGATGCCCTTGTGGTGCAGGCCGATCACACCCTGGTCATCCTCACCCGTACGCATCACGAGGATCGAGCTCGTACGGGTGTCGCTGATCGGGATCTTGTCGCAGGGCAGGAGTGGCACGCCGCGCCAGGCGCGGACGGACTGCCCCTCCACCTCGATGTTCTCCGGGTAAATGCCACGGCGGCTGCATTCGCGGCCGAAGGCGGCTATCGCCGCGGGGTGTGCCAGCAGGAAATGCGAGCTGCGGCGCCGGCTGAGGAGTTCGTCGAGGTCGTCCGGGGTCGGCGGGCCGAGACGCGGCTGAATCCGCTGTTTGAAGTCGGCATTGTGCAGCAGCCCGAAGTCGCGGTTGTTGATGAGCTCATGCTCCTGGCGCTCGCGGAGTGCCTCGACGGTGAGGCGGAGCTGCTGCTGCGTCTGATTCATCGGCTGGTTGTACAGATCCGCCACCCGTGAGTGGACCCGCAACACCGTCTGCGCCACGCTGAGCTCGTACTCCCGGGGCGAAAGTTCATAATCGACGAAAGTACCCGGGAGCACCGGTTCTCCGCCATGCCCGGACGCCAATGCGATTTCAGCCTCGCCGTGCTTGTTCTGCGCGTGCCGGGGAGCGCTTCGCGCCTGCTCGACATGGGCCCGCAATGGCTCGGTCGCGTCGAGGAGCTCCTGGAAGGAGTCGCGTGACAGAGCGAGAACGACGCAGGTCGTAGTGGCTTTGGCGGTGAAGTCCCAGGTGTTGTCGGACTCGACCAACGACCGATCACCGAAGTAATCCCCATCCGCCAGGACACCCAGCACGGTCTCATCACCGTACTTGCCCACCCCCACCTTGTTCACCCGACCATGCGCGACCAAAAACACCTGATCCGCAGGCCTCCCAACCTCCACGATCACATCACCCGGCCCGAACTCCCGCTGCTCGAACCTCCCCGCCAACGCATTCAGCGCCGACTCATCCCCAAACCCCCGCAACAACGGCAACTCACAAAGCTCCGGCGGAACAACACGCACCTCCGACCCCGTCGAAGAAAAACTCACCCGCCCATCCCCCACCGCATAAGACAAACGCCGGTTCACCCGGTAAACCCCACCCGACGCCTGAACCCACGGCAACATCCGCAGCAACCACCGAGAAGTGATCCCCTGCATCTGAGGCGCCGACTTCGTCGTCGTCGCCAGATTCCTCGCCGCCGCCGTACCCAAACTCAACCGCGACTGCTCACCCTCGAAACCAACACCCGACTGCGCCGACTCCGTCACGACACGCACCACCATTCTGAGCTCAAACGAGGGATTAAGAGTTGATGCCACCGGCCGGGCGCCCACGCCGGCCGGGTGCGGCGTGGAGGGGACCACGCCGAGAGGCCGCGCCCGCCCGTCACCGGGCGGACGCGGGCCTCACGCGCGGGCGTGGGCGGGGCGCCTGCCCGGCACCCCGCCGTCCCGCGTGCTTCTTGGCTCTAGCCGCCGTGGCCGGGGGCGGTCTCGACGTTCTCGAGGATGCCGAGCGCGTCGGGGATCAGGACGGCCGCCGAGTAGTAGGCGCTGACGAGGTACGAGATGATCGCCTTCTCGTTGATGCCCATGAAGCGGACCGACAGGCCGGGCTCGATCTCGTCAGGGATGCCGGTCTGGTGGAGGCCGATGACGCCCTGGTCCTGCTCTCCCGTACGGAGCAGCATGATCGAGCTCGTACGGGTGTCGCTGACCGGGATCTTGTTACAGGGGAAGATCGGCACGCCGCGCCAGGCGGGCACCGAGTGGCCGTTGACCACGACGCTCTGCGGGTAGACACCGACCCGGCTGCACTCGCGGCCGAACGCCGCGATGGCCTTCGGATGGGCGAGGAAGAACCCGGGGTTCTTCCACACCGTGGCCAGCAGCTCGTCCATGTCGTCCGGGGTGGGCGGGCCGCCGCGCGTGTAGATGCGCTGGCTCAGGTCGGCGTTGTGCAGCAGCCCGAAGTCGCGGTTGTTGACCAGGTCGTGCTCCTGGCGCTCGCGGAGGGCCTCGACGGTGAGGCGCAACTGCTGCTGCGTCTGGTCCATCGGCTGGTTGTAGAGGTCGGCGACGCGCGTGTGGACCTGGAGCACGGTCTGGCCGACGCTCAGCTCGTACTCGCGGGGGGACAGCTCGTAGTCGACGAACGTGCCGGGCAGCGAAGGCTCACCCTCGTGGCCGGACGCCAGCGCGATCCGGGCCTCGCCGTGTTCGTCCTGATCGCCGGCGGCGCCGCCGGCGTTCTCCAGGTGAGCGCGAAGGGAGTCGGAACGGTCCGCTATCTCCTGGAAGACCAGGGCGGAAAGGGAAAGGACCGTGCACGGAGTGGTGGCTTTGGCGGTGAAGTCCCAGGTGTTGTCGGACTCGACCAACGACCGATCACCGAAGTAATCCCCATCCGCCAGGACACCCAGCACGGTCTCATCACCGTACTTGCCCACCCCCACCTTGTTCACCCGACCATGCGCGACCAAAAACACCTGATCCGCAGGCCTCCCAACCTCCACGATCACATCACCCGGCCCGAACTCCCGCTGCTCGAACCTCCCCGCCAACGCATTCAACGCCGACTCATCCCCAAACCCCCGCAACAACGGCAACTCACAAAGCTCCGGCGGAACAACACGCACCTCCGACCCCGTCGAAGAAAAACTCACCCGCCCATCCCCCACCGCATAAGACAAACGCCGGTTCACCCGGTAAACCCCACCCGACGCCTGAACCCACGGCAACATCCGCAGCAACCACCGAGAAGTGATCCCCTGCATCTGAGGCGCCGACTTCGTCGTCGTCGCCAGATTCCTCGCCGCCGCCGTACCCAAACTCAACCGCGACTGCTCACCCTCGAAACCAACACCCGACTGCGCCGACTCCGTCACGACACGCACCACCATTCTGTGTTCGTACCGACCAGGGGAAAAAGTGATGTGGGGATGAATTCAGAAGCCAGGACCGCATTCCGGCGGCATTCCAGGCTGCTGAGATAAACCATTGCTCGGGCCAGAGATTACGTTGAGTATGCGACTGATCACAATAGGTGTGGTCAGGGTTCTCTCGTCACAGCAGTGCCTTTCTTCATCGGATGCCGGCGAACGCCATGCCCGTCCCGGCGGCGATCACGACCGTCAGGACGGCCAGCACCATGAGCGTGGCCAGCGGGTTCTTACGCCGCCGCGGCATCGCGACGGCCTTCTTCACCGCCGCCCGATGAGCCGTCGCGGGCGGCGCCGTCTTCGGCGCCTGCACGGGCGGCTGCGGCCGAGGCGCATTGGCGGCCACGGGCGGAGCCTGACGAGCGGGCGGAGGTGGCTTCGGAGCCGGCGGCCTCGGCGGCGTGGGCGCCGGCGGCGGCTTCGGGGTGGGAGGTGTGGGCGGCGTGGGGGTCGGAGGCGGCGGCGGAGGCGTGGGAGGCCGCGGCACCGCCGGGACACCACAGCCACCGAACCCGAGCCCGAGCCGGAGCCGCAGTCGGAGGAGATTCAGGACGTCGAGGTCGAGGCAGACGGGCAACCCGACCCGTACGCCGAGATGAATCAGCCCACCCCGGGTGGCGGGCACGCCCGCACCGAGACGCAGCAGCCCCGGAGACCCGGGTACGTCCACCCCGGCACCGACGAGTCCGGGAACACCGACCCCGACGTGCACCAGCCCATGCGAGGCGGCAGCGCGGTTCTCACCGGCACGCGCGGACGGCGCGTCGGCGGGGCGTGAGGTCCCGGCGGGTACGGGCGTGACGCGTGGTTTGCCTAGGAGGCCGAGAAGAGGGAGGTCCGTGCCGGCTCGGTCGCCCGCATGATCCGCGCGCCGAGGCACGCCGGCCGGTACGAGACTTCCAGGACCGCGTGCGGTGACAGGAGAGAGGTCGGCGGGTCTGGTTCGGCTCCTGTGGGCCGGAGGGTGCGAGGTCGCGGTTCGCTCGTGTACGGAACCGGGCGTACCGCCGGGGTGGCGCCGAGGGGTGGTTTCCGCCGAGCCCGAGCGGACTCGGCTGCGGGCCGGTGGTGACGGGAGCGCCGCGTCGGCGGGCACGGGTCCGCCTTCGGTGAGATCACCGGCGGGCGCCTGGGCGGGGCTCGGGGCGTTGGCGGAGTGGAGCGGGATGTGGGCGGCGTGTATCGAGTCGACGCCGGTACGGCCGTCAGCGCGTACGGCCGGGGGGTGCCCCCCGCGCATGGTGTGCGCGGGGAGCACGGCCGCGTCGTCCGCGTGTCCCGAGGCCGTCGCCCCGCCGTTCCGCGCGGGAGTCGCAGCCGCGCCGTTCCGCGTGGAGGTGACAGCCGCAGCTCCGGGCCGCGTGGAAGCCGCTGCCGCGCCTCCAGGACGCGCGGAGGTCGCGGTTACACCTCCGGGGCGTAGCGCGGTCGTGGCTTCGGTTCGCGTCAGACGGGGTGCCGCTTCGGCGTGTTCCTCCGATGCCGGGGGGACGGTGGCCGCGGAGGTGGCGTGGGCGGGCAAGGGGGTCAGGGCTACCAACGCGCCGGCGGCCAGGGCCGCGCTGGGGGTGTGGCGTTTGGGCACCGGTGGGTCACCGGCTCTCGGGGATTCGGGGGAACATCAGCTGGGCCGACGTGTACGCGTCGGACTTGACCTTCAGGGCTCCGCTGAACACGTGGGAGATGTTGAAGGTCAGGTAGATGCCCACCGCCAGCAGGGCGGACATCAGGCTCAGCGGGACCAGGGCCATTCCGGACGGGCGGGCGCCCGCGAGCATCGGGAAGACGGCGACGATCAGGGCGGTGATCACGGTCATCCAGAGCAGGCCCGCCGGGGGGCGGGTCTTGGCGTCCATGGCGCGCTGGCCTCGGGCGGCGGAGATCTCCTGGATGTGCTGGAGGACGTCCGTGCGGTCGTCCTTCTCGGCGTCCGTGGTCGCCGGGAGGGCCAGGACCTTGGCGCGCAGGGCGTCGATGCGGTCCCATCCCTCGGTGCCGAGGCGGCCCTTCGTCATGAGGTTCCACTCGGGGCCGACGAGGTACCGGGTGTAGTCGCGTAAGTCGGCCTGCACCTCGCGGCCTTCGGGGGCGGGCAGCGCGGAGGCCGCCCAGTACGCCTCCACGATGGCCTGGCTCTCGGTGTAGGTGTTCTGGCGGGCGGAGTCGGCGGTGGTCCAGGGGACGACGATCGCGATGGCGAAGGCGACCAGGAAGAGCGCGGACAGCATCGAACCGGCGTGGCCGGACGTGGTGCCGTCGTGGGCGCCGTCCTCGGAGCCGCGGCCGTACTTCCGGAAGAGCAGGGCAGATGTGATCACCACGCCGACCGCCGCGATGACAGCGAGAATGCAGACGAGCATGACCTACTCCATGGCTTTGCTAAGGAAAGTTGGGGGACGCCCGACGGATGGCGTGCCGTCACTTGACTATCACACGGGGTGACGCAGATAAAGCCAATGTTCGGGGTTTAAAAAGACACCGCACGGAGACCCATCCGCCAATCCCCGACGCCCTGCCCGAACTGTCCGAATAAAACCGGCCAACAACGATGAAACTCGGGACATCGGCACGAATCACGCGCCCTATCCCAACAGCCATAAAGGCGCTACCACGGGCTATCGATCACCGACTACGACGGCAGGACCGCCTATCGAAAGACGCTTCACCGGCGTGCGGGCGGGGCAGGTCACTGGGCGCCGCGTACCCGAGCGACGGGAGAACCATGACGACGCCGATCACCCCATCCCCCAGACAGAGCACCCCGGGGGCCCGGCTGCGGGACGCCGTGCACGCCGATCCCGTCACGCCGCTCATCGGCGTCTTCGACATGTTCTCGGCGTCCGTCGCCGCACGGCACTACGACGGGCTGTTCGTTTCCGGCTTCGGTTTCGCGGCCTCTCACTACGGCCTGCCGGACATCGGCTTCATCGCATGGCCGGATATGGTCCATTTCGTTCAGCGACTGCGTCTTGCATTTCCCCGGCATCATCTGCTCGTCGACATCGACGACGGATATGTCGATCCGGAGGTGGCTTGTCACGTGATCGAACACCTGGAGGCGATCGGCGCTTCCGGTGTGATCATCGAGGACCAGAAGCGGCCTCGCCGGTGCGGCCATGTCGACGGTAAGCAGATACTTCCGCTCGGGGAATACCTCGAGAAACTTCAGCTGGTCCTGGAGACGCGCCGCGACATGGTCGTGGTGGCGCGTACCGACGCGACGGACGAGGGCGAGATCATGCGCCGCGCCGAGGCCCTCGCGGCCACCGACGCCGACGTGATCCTGGTCGACGGCGTACGCAGCGCGGAGTGGGTTCGCAAGATCCACTCGGTCCTCGGCGGCAAGCCGCTGCTGTTCAACCAGATCGCGGGCGGCAAGTCGCCGCGGTTCTCCCTCACCGACCTGCGGGAGCTGGGCGTCGGCGTCGCGATCTACAGCACGCCCTGCCTGTTCGCGGCGCAGCGCGCGATGGACACGGCCCTGACGGAGCTCACGGCCGACGACGGCCGGCTCCCCCAGATGGGGGACGGCGCGGTCGGCGTCGAGGCCTGCCTGGACCTCCTCGACCGCAACCTCAGCCGCCACCACGGCATGGCCTGACCACTATTGGCGACCCTGTGTTCATTAGTGCATGATGCGAGCTGGATTCGCGCACGAACGAGCACGCGTGGAGGCAGCGTTGGCGGACTATCACGTAGACGCCGAGATCGAGAGTCAGCCGTCGTGCTGGCGGGAGGCGGCGGCGCGGCTCGACGGCGTACGCGACGCCCTGCCGCGCGACGGTGAGCGCGTCGCGGTCTTCGGCTGCGGCACCTCTCTCTACATGGCGCGAGCGTACGCCGCGCTGCGGGAGAGCAAGGGCCTCGGTCTCACCGATGCGTTCGCCGCCTCGGAGCTGCCTCTCGGCCGCGACTACGACCGCCACATCGCGATCACCCGCTCGGGGACGACCACCGAGGTGCTGCAGGCCATCGAGCGGCTGTCCGAGGTGACCGCGATCACCGCCGTGCCGGACGCCGCGTTCGCCGCGGGCACGCGTGCCGTCGTCCTGGACTTCGCCGACGAGCGGTCGGTCGTGCAGACGAGGTTCGCCACCTCCGCCCTCGCGCTGCTGCGGGCCTCGCTCGGCGAGGAGGTTCCGGCCGGCGACGCCGAGCGCGCCCTGGCCGAGCCGCTCCAGCCGGAGTGGGTCGCCGCCGAGCAGATCAGCTTCCTCGGCCGCGGCTGGACCATCGGCCTGGCCGACGAGGCCGCGCTGAAGGCTCGCGAGGCGGCGCAGATGTGGACGGAGTCCTACCCGGCCATGGAGTACCGCCACGGGCCGATCAGCATCGCCCAGCCCGGCCGCCTGACCTGGATGTTCGGGGAGGCGCCGGACGGGCTCGCCGAAGACGTCGCCGCGACCGGCGCCACGTACGTCACCAGCGGCCTCGACCCGATGGCCCACCTCGTCGTCGCACAGCGGCTCGCCGTCGCCCACGCGCGCGAGAGGGGGATGGACCCGGACCGGCCGCGCTCGCTGACCCGCTCGGTCGTCCTTCCATGATCGTCGCTCTCGACGTCGGCGGCACCTCGATCAAGGGTGCGATCCTGGCGCGCGACCTCGAACGCGTCGCGACCGTACGCCGGCCGACCCCGCGCGGCGACGCCGCCGTCGAGGCCGTGCTCGACACGGTCGACGAGCTGGTCGCCCAGGCCGAGCCGGCCGAGGCGGTCGGCATCGCGGTGCCGGGCATCGTCGACGACGAACGCGGCGTCGCGGTCTGGGCCGAGAACATCGGCTGGCGCGACGTCCCCTTCCGCGAGCTGGCCGAGCGGCGTACGGGACTGCCGGTGGCCGTGGGACACGACGTACGCGCCGGGGGCACCGCCGAGCTGCGGCTCGGCGCGGCGCGCGGCACCCGCAACTCCCTCGTCATGCCGATCGGCACGGGCATCGCCGCGGCGATGGTGATCGACGGGCACCTGTGCGTCGGCAACGGGTACGCCGGGGAGATCGGCCACATGGCCGTCGGCTCCGACGAACCCTGCGTCTGCGGCGGCATCGGCTGCCTGGAGGCCGTCGCGTCCGGGCCCGCCGTCGCGCGCAACTACGCGCGCCGTACGGGCCGGGAGGCGAACGCCGGCGAGGTCGCGGCGCTGGTCGCGCGCGGCGATCCGGACGCCCGCGCGGTGTGGGCGGAGACGGTCGCCTGGCTGGGCACCGGGCTGGCCGTCGCGACCGCGCTGACGGCTCCGGAGGTGATCGTCATCGGCGGCGGTCTCTCCCGCGCCGGTGATCTTCTGCTGGACCCGCTGATCGAGGATCTCGACCGACGCCTGACGTTCCATCGCAGGCCGCGCCTGACCATCGCGAGCTTCGCCGACGAGGCCGGGTGTATGGGCGCGGGACTCTGGGCACGCGACCTGTTGGAGTCTTGATGACAGTGCTGAGCGCGGACATGGTCGTCACCCCGGGCGGGGTGCTCTCACCCGGCTGGGTGCGCGTCGACGACGGCCTGATCACCGTCGTGGAGGAGGGCCGTCCGGACCACGCCGACCACCACGGCCACGCGATCGTGCCCGGTTTCGTGGACATTCACTGCCACGGCGGCGGTGGCGCGTCGTTCGACTCCGGCGACGCCGAGGAGTGCGTACGCGCCGCGGCGTTCCACCGCGAGCACGGCACGACCACCGTGATGGCGAGCCTCGTGACCGCCGCGCCGGACGCCCTGGAGCGCAGGGCGTCGGTGCTGTCGGAGCTGGCGAGCGACGGCGTGGTCGCCGGGATCCACTACGAGGGCCCGTTCCTGTCGCCGGCGCGCCGGGGCGCGCACGACCCGACGCTGCTGCGCGACCCGGACCCCGCGACGGTCGGCCGCCTGCTGAAGGTGCCGAACGTCCGGATGATGACGATCGCCCCCGAGCTCGACGGAGGCCTGGACGCCCTGCGCCGGGTCCGCGACGCCGGGGCACTGCCCGCGGTCGGCCACACCGACGCGGCGTACGAGGTGGTGGGCGAGGCGGCCCGCGCCGGCGCACGCGTGGCGACGCACCTGTTCAACGGCATGCGCCCGCTCCACCACCGCGAACCCGGCCCGATCCTGGCGCTGCTGGAGGCGCCGGACGTCGTCGTGGAGCTGATCGGCGACGGCGTCCACCTGCACCCCGCGATCGTCGCGCACATCACCCGTACGGCCGGGACCGCGCGTACGGCCCTGGTCACGGACGCGATCGCGGCGGCCGGGATGTCCGACGGGGAGTACTCCCTGGGCGGCCTCGACGTCGAGGTCGACGACGGCGTCGCGCGGCTCGTCGAGGGCGGTTCGATCGCGGGTAGCACCGCGACGGCCGCCGCGGTCTTCCGCCGTGCCGTACGCGACTCCGGCCTGCCGCTGGACGAGGCCGTACGCCTCGCGTCGACCACGCCCGCGGAGCTGCTCGGCCTCGCCGACCGGGGCGCGATCGCTCCCGGGCTCCGCGCCGACCTCGTCCTGCTGGACGACGACCTGCGCGTACGTAAGGTCGTCGCGGTGTGATCGTCACGATCACGCCCAACCTCGCGCTCGACGTCACGTACGAGCTGCCCGAGCTGCGGCCTGGTCACGCCCACCGCGTACGGTCCGTACGCGCGCGGGCCGGCGGGAAGGGCGTGAACGTCGCGCGGACGCTGAAGGCCCTGGGCCACGACGTGCTCGTCCTCGGCCTGGCCGGCGGGGCGACCGGGGACGCCGTACGCGCCGACCTGGACGCCGCCGGGCTCCGGCACGACCTCGTGACCTGCGCCGGGGAGACCCGGCGGACCGTGACCGTGGTGGCGGACGGCTCGGCGACGCTGCTCAACGAGCCGGGCCCTTCGATCTCGCCGGCGGAGTGGGCGGCGCTGGAGGCCAGCGTGCCGTCCGCGGACGTCGTGGTGATCTCCGGGAGCCTGCCGCCGGGGGTGGATGCCGACGCCGTCGCCCGGCTGGCGGCGCGCGACGTCCCGGTCATCGTGGACACCTCGGGCGAGGCGCTGCGGCGCGCCGCCCCGTACGCCTGGGCGGTCAAGCCGAACGCCTCGGAGCTCCTCGAACTCACGGGCACCTCCGACCCGGTCGCCGGGGCGGCGCTGCTCGGCGCGCGTACGGCCGTCGTCTCGCTCGGCGCCGAAGGCCTGGTGGCCGTGACCGGCGGGCAGGTGCACCGGGTGGCGCCGCCCGAGGTCGTGTCCGGCAACCCGACCGGCGCGGGCGACGCGGTGGTCGCGGCGCTCGCCGCGGGCGTCGGCTCCCCCTGGCCGGACCTCCTCGCCGACGCGGTGGCGCTGTCCGCCGCGACGGTCCTGTCCCCCGTGGCGGGTTCGTACGACTCCGCCGCCTACGAAGGGTTCCGGGCATGGCTCTCGTCCCGACCGGAGAGATAGTCACCGCGGGCGGTATCGGCGCGTTCAACGTGATCCAGGTCGAACACGCCGAGGCCATCGTCGCGGGGGCCGAGGCGGCGGGACGGCCGGTCATCCTGCAGATCAGCGAGAACTGCGTCCGCTACCACGGGGCCCTGCCGCCCATCGCCGCCGCGACACTGGCCGTGGCACGCGACGCGGAGGTGCCCGTGTCGGTGCACCTGGACCACGCGACGTCGGAGGATCTCGTACGGGAGGCGCTGGGCCTTGGCATCTCGTCCGTGATGTACGACGCGTGCTCTCTTCCGTACGAGCGGAACGTCGCGTCGACGGCCTCGATGACGGCCCTCTGCCATGATCACGGCGCCTGGGTGGAGGCCGAGCTCGGCGAGGTCGGCGGAAAGGACGGCGTCCACGCCCCCGGCGCCCGTACGGACCCGGCCGAAGCGGCCCGCTTCGTGTCCGCGACCGGAGTGGACGCCTTGGCGGTGGCCGTCGGCACGTCCCACGCGATGACGGACCGTACGGCCGCCGTCGACCTGGACCTGATCGCCCGGCTGCGGGAGGCCGTAGGTGTGCCGCTGGTCCTGCACGGGTCATCCGGGGTCCCGGACACCGACCTGACCCGCGCGGTGGCCGCCGGGATCGCCAAGGTCAACATCGCGACGCATCTGAACAAGGTGTTCACCGGCGCCGTACGCGAATATCTGACGGCGCATCCCGGGGTTGTGGACACGAGAAAATACCTGGCACCTGGGCGCGACGCGGTGGCACGGGAAGTAGCCCGTCTCCTCGGCGTCGTACTCGCCGTGGCCTAACGGCTTCTTTAGCGTCTTTGGCCTAGGATCGGCGAGACCCCGGACGCCCAGCACGGCTGAACCGATCAGCCGAACCCCATGGGTATGTTCGTGAACTCCGGTAGGTCACGGGGGACGAGTGAGGAATAGCGAGAACGACAACGGGGCTGGGGAGCCCCAAATGTCTGGAAAACGACAGGACGATGGCGGCGCGAACTACCCCGCGGATGATGAAACGCATGAACCGGGCAAAACTCCGGTGTCAGACGAGTCGACAAGTGCGGAAAACGTCCCTCCAGGTGAGCGCGTGAACGCGGGTACGGACGAGCCCCCGGCGAATGACGGAACACAAGGAGCCGGGGATGCCCCGGCCACCGAACCCAAGACGGATGAACCCTCGGACCCGAACGTGACCCCACCACCGAACCCCTCCCCAGACGATTCCCCCGACGGGACCGAAACCCCCACCTCAGGCGTGTCCGCCCAGGACGACCCACCTGAGGCCAAGACGACCGGTACGGACGGGAAGCCCTCCTCCCCGACCGATACGGACGCCGCCGAGAGCGACACGGCCGAGGCGGGTGGCGACAAGGCCTCCACCGACGAGCCGTCCGGTGCGGATGGCGCGGCCGGGGTAGGCGATGGCGGCATGGGGGGCGCGCACGACGCGTCCGCCTCATCTGACGGATCCGCCGAGGTGGACGCGGCGGTGGGTGGCGCGGACGTCTCCGGCGGCGCGGGGAGCGATACCGGTGCCGTGAGCGATGACGATGGCGGTTCGGCCGGTGGCCTCGATGCGTCCAGTACGTCCGGCGAGTCCGGCGAGACGGGCGTTGTATCGGGCGGTGCGGACGTGGCCGATGAGACGGACCGAGGCGGCGAGGTGGCCTCTTCCGATCACGAGGTCACCGACTCCTCGTCCGAGTCGGGGGCGACCGCTTCGGAGGGGACCGCATCCGGCGCCACGGGCTCGGACGCTCTGAGCTCGGACGCGACCGTTTCCGACATTCCCGTCTCCGGCGACTCGGCAGCGGGCACCGCCTCGGAGTCGGCGAGTTCGGACGCCACCGGCTGGGACGCGACCGACTGGGACGCGACGGGCTCGGACACCACGGGCTCGGACGCCACAAGCTGCGGACGCGACCGGCTCGGATGCGACCGGCTACGGACGCCACAAGCTGGGACGCCGCTGGCTCGGACGCTTCTGGCTCGGACGCGACTGTTTCCGACGTTTCCGTCTCGGGGATCGCGGCGGCGAATGACGTTGAGGGCGACGACTCCACTTCCGATGGGGGTGGTTCCGGGGCGGCTGCCGGTGGGGGTGTTCCGGAGCTGGTGCCGCCGGATGGGGCGGCTGGGGAAGGCGTCGGAGAAGGTGCCGGCAGTGGCAGCGGCGGCGGGGTGCCTGTTGCGGCGGCTGCTGCGGGAGGTACTCCTCCCCGTGGGCCGAAGGGTAAGAAGCGGTCTTCTCGGCGGGCCAAGTATCTTCGGCGGGCCAGTTACGTGCTCGGGGTTCTCATTCTGTTGCCGATCATCGGGTTCGTGGTCGTGTACCTGATGACGCCCATCCCCAGCTCCGCGCAACCGGCCGCCAAAGCTCAGCAGTCCGTCTTCTACTACAGCGACAACAAAACCGTCATCGCCAGGAGCGGCGACTTCGATCGGCGGCCTGTTCAGCTCAACGACGTTCCCGCGCCCGTACGCGACGCCGTCATCTCCGCGGAGAACCGGAGTTTCTACTCGGACTCCGGCGTCTCCGTGAGGGGGTCCGCGCGGGCCGCCTGGGCGACGCTCACCGGCGGGTCTCTGCAGGGCGGGTCGACGATCACGCAGCAGATGGTCCGCAATTACTACAGCGGGCTCAGCCAGCAGCGCACCGCCGGGCGGAAGCTCAAGGAGATCATGATCGCGCTCAAGGTCGGGCGCGAGAAGGACAAGGACTGGATCCTTCAGCAATATCTCAACACGATCTACTTCGGGCGGGACGCGTACGGGATCGAGTCCGCCGCTCAGGCGTACTACCAGAAGGACGTCAAAGATCTCACTCCCGCCGAGGGCGCCTACCTCGCGGCGGCGATTCAGGTGCCGACCTACGCCGGTGACCTGAAGATGGACGGCGCTCTCGGGTACATGCAGGCTCGCTGGCGGTACGTCGTCGGCGGCATGGTGCAGATGAAGACGATCACGCCTCAGCAGGCGGCCGTCATGACGTTCCCCGAGCCCAAGAAGCAGCGGCAGAAGTCGATCTACGCCGGCAGCAAGGGGTACATGGTCAGCCAGGCCAAGGCCGAGCTGCGGCGTATGGGGTACACGGACAACCAGATCAACATGGGCGGGCTGAAGGTCCGCACCACGTTCGACAAGAATCTGATGGCCGACGCGCGGACGGCGGTGGAGAGCAACCTGCCGCCTGGTACGCCGAAGAAGGTTCTGGCGGGGCTGCTCGCGATCAATCCGCAGAACGGCGAGGTCACCGCGTTCTACGGCGGCAAGGACTACGTCGAGCAGCAGTTCAACAACGCCTTCGACGCCAAGGTGCAGGCGGGGTCGGGCTTCAAGCCGTACGTCCTGGCGGCGGCGCTGAAGGACGGCGAGTCGCTGAACACCTACGTGGACGGCAGCTCACCGCAGACGTTCGCGGGCACCGCGATCCACAATGACCAGGACGAGAACTTCGGAATGGTCAATCTCGTCACCGCCACCCAGAACTCCATCAACACCGCGTACATCAACCTCGGCCAGAAGGTCGGGCTCGACAACGTGGTGAAGCAGGCGGAGTCCATGGGCATCCCGGCGGCGCAACTCGACCCGCACAAGGACGCTCCAACGCTGCCGCTCGGTGTCGCCGACGTCTCGGTCGAGCAGCAGGCCGCCGCGTACGCCTCGTTCGCCTCCGAGGGCTACTACCACGCGCCGCACGTGCTGAAGTCGGTGACCGACCGCAACGGCAAGACGAAGAAGGTCACCACGCCCGAGAAGAAGGTCTTCAGCACGCAGGTGGCGCGCGACGCCACGTACGCGATGCAGAAGGTCGTCGACGCCGGTACGGGAACGAACGCGTCGCTGCCGGACCGCAACGCCGCGGGCAAGACCGGGACGACGAGTGACGGCAAGCAGATCTGGTTCAACGGGTTCATCCCGCAGATGACCGCCTCGGTCGGGATCTTCCGTAGTGACAACAAGGCGCTGAACATCCCGGGCTACTCCGCGTACGGCGGTGACCTGCCCGCGCGGATCTGGCGTTCGTACATCACCCAGGCCGACCAGGGGTTGCCGGCGAGGTCGTTCGGCTCGCCGTCGGTGTACACGGGCGGCGGCGGTCGCGGGACACCCGGGACGGCGCAGCCGCGTCCCCACCCGACGCTGACGCAGTCCGAGCCGCCGCCGACGATCCCGTCGCACGGGCCGCCGACCGAGGGCCCGACGGGCCCGCCGACCGGGCCGCCCACGCACGGGCCGCCGCCGAGCCCGCTCCGCGACCGGAACGACGATTTTCCCCCGGACATGTCCGGGTAGACGGCGCGAGACCCGCCCGCCGCCCCGGCGGGCGGTCTGTGACGCATCGGGACGTGTGCCCTATACTCGCCCTCAGGTCACGAGTGTCAGCGACAAGCCCCGGCTAGCTGGCCGGCAACCCTCCGTCCGTGGCGGGGTGCCCCGGGTGATGACCAGGTCCGGCGCGAGGTGTGCCGGGCAAGCGCGGATCCCTCGTGGGATCCCTGGTCCCGCTGGAGGGCTGGACGTGTCCGCTGTCATCGATTTCGCTCCCCTCACCCCTACGCTCCGTGTCGTCGGTGAGGGAGTCTCCGTCCCGGTCGCCGGAGGGCGCACCGTCACGTACGCGAACCTCGACTACGCCGCCAGCGCGCCGTGTCTGGAAGCCGTACGCGACGCGATCGACGAGGCGCTGCCGTACTACAGCAGCGTGCACCGGGGCGCCGGGTACGCCTCGCAGGTCACGACCGACCGGTACGAGCGCGCGCGGGAGACCGTGCGGAGGTTCGTCGGCGCGTGGCGGCGAGACGCCGTCGTCTTCACCCGTAACACCACCGACGCGATGAACCTCCTCGCGCACGCGCTGCCGCGCGGCACCACCGTCGTCGTCTTCGAGTCCGAGCACCACGCGAGCCTGCTCCCCTGGCAGCGGGGCAACAACGTCGTACGGCTGCCGGCGCCCGGCTCCCCGTCCGAGGCCGTCGACGCGGCCGCCGAGGCGCTGCGGTCCGCGCCGTCCGGCCCGCGCCTGCTCGTCGTCACCGCCGCCTCGAACGTCACCGGCGAGCTGTGGCCCGTCGCCGAGCTCGCGCAGGTCGCACGGGAGAACGGCGCGCGGATCGCGGTCGACGCCGCGCAGCTCGTACCGCACCGGCCCCTCGACATGGGCGCGCTCGACGTCGACTACGTCGCCTTCTCCGGTCACAAGCTGTACGCGCCGTTCGGCGCGGGCTGCCTCGTCGGCCGCGCCGACTGGCTGCGCGCCGCCGAGCCGTACCTCCTGGGCGGCGGCGCGACCGCGGGCGTCGCCGACGAGGTCACCTGGTCGCCCGACCCCGAGCAGCGGCACGAGGCGGGCACCCCGAACGTCCTCGGCGTCGTGGCGCTCGCGGCCGCGTGCGAGGCGCTCACCGGCTGGGAGGCGCTCATCGCCGAGGAGGAGCGGCTGCTGCACCGGCTGCGGTCGGGACTCGCCGCGATCCCCGGTGTGCGCGAACTCTCACTCTGGGGTGACCGGAACCCCCGCGTCGGCATCGTTTCGTTCGTCGTCACGGGCCGCGCGGCGCGTGAGGTCGCCACGGAACTGTCGGACACGTACGGCATCGGGGTGCGCGACGGGAAGTTCTGCGCGCACCCGCTCGTACGCCGGCTGCTCGGTGAGGGCACAGGTGACTGCGAGAACGGCAGTGGTACGGCCCTGCGCGCGAGTTTCGGCATCGGAACCACCGATGAGCACGTCGATCGGCTTCTCGACGCGCTGCGACGTCTCGCGGCGTGAAACCTACCGTTCGTCGCGCAGGATGACCATGTCGTCACGCGGGACGCTCGCCGAGCGTCCCGGTGTGGTGTTCGACTCCGCATACTCCACCGCACCGCCGGTTTCATCCGGGTACGGTGGACGCCTCCGTATCGAGCTTCCGGGGGGTGGCGACATTGACCGACGTATGGGAGCCCGCGAACCAACTCGAGCAGCAGCTCCGCGACGCGCTGCGCGACGGTGACCAGGACACCTACTTCGCACTCGTCAGCGGGGCGGAGCTTTTCGTCCCGCTGCCTCCGGGGGAGGCCGACTCGGTGATGGCGAACCAGTCGAACTTCACCTGGCCGACGAGTACGCGCGAGGGGCGTACCCATCTGCTGGCGTACACGTCGGCCGAGGCGGCGCGCACGTGCCTCGGCCCGGCGTACGAGCATTTCCTGCGCATCACCATGGCCGACATGGCGCGCGGTTGGCCCGACCCCGAGTGGTGGCTCGCCATCAACTCCGGGCTGCCGATCGAGGGCTACCTGCCGGCGTGGTTCGTCGCGCAGCTGACCTCGGGAGCCGCTCCCGCGCCGGCCGGTGACGCGGCGACGAACCCTGCGGTCGTCCAGGACGCCGGGGCCGCGCCGAGCGTCGCGCCCGCGCAGGACGCCCCGCCGGCGTACGAGGCCACGCTGCGCGATCCCGCGCAGCCTGACCCGGCGCAGCCCGACCTCGCGCTGCGTCCGCCGGGCGACCTGACTCCCCCGCTGTTCCACGACGGCCACGGGCAGAACGGCCTTCCGCCGTCGCCGGTGGCCGCCGAGGGGGCGCCTGCGGCGTACCCTGAGGGCGCGCCGCCGCTTCCCGGGCAGAACGGCCTCGCTCCGATGCCGCCGCCCGCCGAGGAGCCGTCTCAGGGCTACTCGCCGCTGCCGGGGCCGAACGGCCTGCCGCAGAACGGCAGCCTCCCGCCGCTTCCGGACGACGACTCCGGCGGTTTCCCGACGGTTCTGGACGGCATCCCGCCGACGCCCGCCCACGACGCGGGACCGCCTCCGCCTCCGCCTCCGCACGAGGGCATGCCGGCCGCCCAGGACTCCCCGCCCGAGGGTTTCCCGGCGCCGTCACCGACCCCGGAGCCGCTGCCTGAGGGCTTCCCGCCCCACGACGCGTCCCCCGCGGAGGGCTTCCCGCCGCACGACGCGTCCCCGGCCGAGAGCTTCCCGCCGCCGGTGCCGCAGCCTCAGCCCCAGGTCGACGCGGCCCCGGTGGACTCGCGCAGGCCGTCCGCCGACGAGCCGCCGGTGATCCTGCACATCGCCCCCGACACCGACTTCACCCCCCTCGACGAGGAAGAACGCACCCTCTACGAGGCGGCCTCGCGCGGTGACCGCGAGTCGTTCCTGCGGACCCTCCTCGGCGTACGCCAGATCTGGGTGCCGATGGTCGAGGGCGGCGACCTGATGCTGGGTCCGGGCCGTCCCGGTTTCCAGTGGTACGTCGAGGAGAACGGCGGCCGTCCGACCGTGCCGCTGTTCACCGGCCCGGGCCGGATGCGCGACGCGATGGGCGGGCACCCGTTCGTGCTGTCCGACCTCGCGAAGGTGCTGCGGTTCTGGCCCGACCCGTCGCTGGACCTCGTCGTCAACGGCCTTACCTCGATCGGCGCCACGATCCCCGGCGAGCGGATCGTGGCGATCTCGCACCAGGTCGACGCGGAGGTCGCGGCGCGGCTGGCGAACGCCTTCCCCGCGCAGAGCGACGCCGAGCGGCAGATGTTCGACGCGCGCACCGACTTCGAGATGCTCGTGAAGGTGCTCCTGGACACCGCGGTCTTCCTGCCGGTCTGGAGCCGTACGCCGCCGGCCGTGCAGACGCCGCCCGGCGACCCGTCGTTCCCGTGGTCGGCGGTCCCCGTACGCGGCCGTCCGTCGGTGCTCGCCTTCACCTCCTTCGACTGGATGAAGGCCGCCGTCGGCACGACCGGTTTCGTGATGCCGACCTTCTCGGAGCTGCTCACGGCCTGGCCCGACCAGGACTGGTCCGTGTCGGTCAACCCGGGCACGCCGATCGAGGTGTCCCTGACCGGCGAGCAGATCCGTACGCTCGTCGGCGCCATCGCCGACCAGCCGCGCGAGCAGGTGCCACTCCCGCCGGAGCCGGCGCCCGCGCCCGCGCCGCCGCCCGCCGAGGCGGTCGCGGCGCCCCTGCCGCAGGAGACGCCCGCCGCCGCCGAAGAGCCGCCGGCCGAGGTTCCCGTTCCCCAGCCGGGGCCGTGGACGATCATGCAGAAGGTCGTCCCGCACGACCAGGTGCCCTGGTACCTCGAACAGTCCTACGACCGCGTGGCCGGGTTCGTGCACCGCGTCCAGGACATCGTGGACCTCGGCACGCCGATCCGGCTGTACGAGTCGCTCGGGCTGCTGCGCGACGGCTCGCCGTACGCCGCCGACGACACCGACGTGCACGTCATCCGCTGGCCGGCCTACCGCGCCCCGCTGTACCGCATCCCGTTCGGCGGCCAGACCGAGGAGGCCCTGGCCGACTGGGGCGACCGCGGCTGGGTCGTGGAGACGCCTCCGTTCGGCGGCGACGGCTTCTCGCCGGGCGGCGGCGGCAGCATCCGCGAGTACAAGGTCGACAGCATGCGCCTGCCGCACGGCTCGGAGATGTACGCCATCGGCAGCGACGGTTCCGAACGCTTCATCGCCCGCTACGACGCGGACCGGATGGCCTGGGGGGACTCCGAGTGATCAGGGACGGCTACGTCGCGCGCTGGCGCGACGCCGAGTACGACGCGGTGCCCGGCGTGGACGGCGAAGTGCGCCTGTACGCGTCGGCGGCGGCCGAGGGCTTCGAGGAGGTGCTCCCCGGCCGGTACCTCCAGATCGTCGCGGAGGAGCAGGTCGAGAGCCTGCGCTACGTCCGTACGCACTGCACGTGGCGCGGCGAGCCGTTCGTGGCGATCGGCGAGCACGACACGTGGGTGCGGCTGGAGTACGCCGGCGGCCGCGCCCCGGTGGCGAACGCCATGGGTCTGGACCGGATCGACTACGGGGTGTATCAAGCGTGGGCGCCTCGTAACGAGATCGCTGACCTTCGCGAAGAGAACATCTAGTGATTACTGCGATATAACTCCTACATAGCGGTTGATAGATCGGCCGTGACGTGATCGCATGATTCTTACCTGACCCGTGGGGTAAAGCCGGGTGAAGCGTCAGCGGCGATGCGTTTGGGAGGTTGTGGGCGGTGCTCGCACGATCGGTACGAAACCCGCTAATCATCTGCGTCGGTACCGGCGTCGTCCTTGTGGGCGGCGGCGCACCTGCGGCGATGGCGGCCAGCCCGACTCCCACTCCGACGGTGTCAAAGGCGTCTCCATCGCCGACTCCGAGTCCGACTCAGACGAAGTCGACCCCCAAGCCGGGCCCGAGCACGACGCCGACGCCGAAGCCGACTCCGACCACGCCGAGTTCCCAGTCGCCCAGCTCGACGCCTCCGGTGTCGGGCACACCGAGCCCGACGCCGAAAGGCCCGGTGCTCGCCGCCGCCTTCGTCAAGCCGCCCAAGACCGTGACGGCGGGTTCGAGCTACTCGATGGACGTCACACTGACGCCGACGACGGGTTCGACCTTCACGAAGGTCCAGATGACCATCGGGAGCGACCGGGGCTCGAAGGCCGTCTGTGACAGCAACGGTAAGCGGCCCTATCCCGAGATCGCGACCATCACGCACGGGCGGACGATCGCGGTCACGCTGACGGTCCCCTCCAGCCTCACCGGTGGTCACCTCGTCATCACCGCGAACGTCGACACGCAGGAGACCGACCCGTTCAAGGCCACCGCCACGATGACGGTGAAGAAGAAGCCCGCTCCGACGCCCACGCACAGCAGCGGGTCCGCCACGGGGACAGGGTCGAACACGGGCTCGACGACGCCGATCAACAACCTGCCCACGGGCGGGCTCTCGACGACGACGCCGCCCCCGACGTCCGGGTCAGCCGTCCTGCCGTCGATCGCGCCGCAGACGCCGACGACGGCGCCGGACCCCGCGTCCGTGTCGCAGACCAACGACGCTCCCTCGATGCGCAGCACGGCCGAGAAGTCGGATCAGCTCAGCTTCGGTGAGCTGGCCAGTACGCAGGCCGCGTGGCTCGCCGCGCTGCTGGTGGCGTTCTTCCTGCTGCTGACGCAGGTGAAGCTCGGCAAGGCGACCGTCAGGGACATCCGGGTCCGTGGCGCGCACCGCAGGCCGCGCAACCAGAACCGCGCGCACTGATCCGTTCAGGTTCGCATCAGGTCGTGGCAGGCGATGGCCGCTGCCGCGACGACGTTCAGGGAGTCGACGCCGAGGTCCATCGCGCCGCTGCTCATCGGGATGCAGACGGGGTGGTCCGCTTCGTCCAGCCAGCGGGACGACAGGCCGTCGCCCTCCGCTCCGAGCATCAGCGCGACGCGTTCGCCGAGCGGCACCTTATATAGAGGTGTGGCCGACTGGTCCGGGGTGAGGGCCAGCAGGGAGAAGCCGTCGTCGCGCAGCTCCCGCAGGCCGTCGTGCCAGTTGGCCATCCGGGCGTACGGGATGGCGAAGACGGCGCCCATGGAGACCTTCACGGACCGGCGGTAGAGCGGGTCCGCGCACCGGGGCGACAGGATGACCGCCTCGACGCCGAGCGCGGCCGCGCAGCGGAAGATCGCGCCGACGTTGCCGTGGTCGACCAGGTCCTCCAGGACGAGGATGCGCCGTGGGCCGGCGGCGACCTCGGAGACGGGCGGCAGCACCCGGCGCTCCATCGACGCGAGCGCTCCCCGGTGCACGGCGAACCCGGTGACGGCCTCGGCCACGTCGTCGTCGACGACGTACACGGTGGCGTCCCCGAGGACGTCGGACAGCGGCTCGACCCACCGCCGCGCCATCAGCAGCGACCGTACGGGGTAGCCGGCCAGGATCGCCCGCCGGATGACCTTCTCCCCCTCAGCCATGAACAGGCCGTGCTCGGCCTCCAGGCTCTTGCGGAGGTTGACGTCGCGGAGGCTTGTGTAGTCGGCGAGGCGCGGATCGGCGGGGTCGGCGACGGGGATCAGGCTGGGCATGACCGTCAGTATCGCGGGCCGCCAGGGTCAGGGTGTGTCCGTTGGGTCTTGGCCGTCGAGAGCGGCCACTCGGAGCGCGGCTCGCAAGACGGATGAGGGATCCGGCCCGGTGTCGGCCGACGACAACGCGGGGAGCCGTTCCCTGGGCGCCGCGTGGCAGGCTGAAGATCCACCGGGCACCCCTAGGGGAGGCGCAGCCGCGCGAACAGGGCCCGGTGGTCGCTCGCGGGCTGGAAGTAGACCTCTACCTCTTCGACGGCGCAGCGCCGGTCGGCGAGTACGTGGTCGATGGTGATCGGCGGCCACGGGCGGAACGTCGGGACCAGGCCTTTCCCGGTCGCGTCGGCGGCGTCGGTGAAGCCGCTCCCGATCAGGCCGCGCAGCGGGGCGCTGTCGAGGGAGGCGTTGAAGTCGCCGGCGACGATGCCGACCTGGCCGTGGGGTGTGGCGCGCGGGATCCGCGCGAGGTCGTGGCGCCAGCGCGCGGCGTCGGCGCCGAGTGGCGCGGGCGGGTGTGCCGCCGTCAGGCGTACGGGCGCGGTGCCGGGTACGGCGAGCGTGGCGCTCGGCATGGCGAAGGCCGTGCCGGAGTCCGTGCCAGGCGTCGTGCCAGAGGTCGTGGCGGAGGTCGTGGCGGAGGTCGTGGCAGACGTCGTGGCGGAGCCCTCGCTCAGGGCCGTAAGGGGGTAGCGGGCGTACAGGCCGCTGCCCTGCGGGCCGTAGCGTGGGTCGATCACGCGGTACGGCAAGAGGTGGGCGATGCCCGCGGCGTCGAGGCGGTGTGCGGCGTCCGGTGTGAACTCCTGCACGCTGAGTACGTCGGCGCGTGTGCGGCGTACGAGATCGACGAGCGTCTTGTCGCCCGCGGCGCCGAAGCGCAGGTTGGCGGTGAGGACGCGCAGCTCCGGGCCTGTCGCGCGCGGTTGCCCGCCTCCGAACGCCCGGGGCAACACGATGGCCGCGAAGACCGCCGCCACCGCCAGTGCGACGCCGAGCGCCACCCAGTTACGGGTCAGCGCGGCGAGTGCGACGGGGATCACGACGCCCGCGGCGACGTACGGTGTGAGGGCGATGGCCGGGATCAGCACCGACGACAGCGGCGTGAACCGGTCGGCGCCGGTGAGGCGTACGGCGGCCCACGCGAGCCAGCATGCCAGCAGTGTCCAGACGACCACCCGAGCCCACCGCCATCCGCGCGCCGGGCGCGCCGTCGCGTCGTCCGTCACGGTCACGACATCGGTCATCCGTTCCCCCGATCAACGACCTCTGTCAACTCTGCCTGACCATCCTGAAAGGTACGTTCAGGTTGGAAGATCCATGTGTGCCGATGCCCCGGTCAGGACGCACAATCGCGCCATCTTTACCGCGCGGCAAGGATTGCAGTCATGTTGCGATCGCGTGACCTGCGGCGTCTTCTGCGCTGGACCTTTTGGCCCGGGCTCCCCAAGAGGGCTACAGTGCCGCTCTATATCTACCCAAACCTGTGCGAAACGAGGGAAACCGTGAGCGGACGTCGCCGCGAGAACCCGCCGGAAGGTATGCCCGGCGGTCGTGAGCCGTACGCGTCCGCGCAGTACGGCCACGGTGTTCCCGACGACGAGTCCGGCCCGTTCGCGCCACGCCGGCCCGAGAACGGCGGCCAGGGAAGGCAGGACCCCGGGCCGTACGGCGGCGGCTACCGCGACGACCCGTACGGCGGGGGCGACTACGGCGACGGCGGCGGATACTTCGGCGGTCAGGGTGGTGGAAACCGCTCCGACGGGCAGGAGCCCAGGGACGAGCGGCACGGGTACCCGAGCGCGGGCCGCTACGAGCCGGGCTCCGGCTCCGGACAGGGGAGTTCCGGCTACGGCGGCCAACCCGGCTCCGGTGGGTACGGCGGCCAATCCGGCTCGGGCGGTTATGGCGGCGGATCCGGTTCGGGCGGCTACGGCGGCGGATCCGGCTCTGGTGGATACGGCGATGATGGATCCGGCTTCGGCGGATCCGGTTCCGGAGGATACGGCGGCAGCGGGGCCGGGGCTGGTTCCGGTGGCTTTGGCGGCGGTGGGTCCGGCCCCGGCGGGTCGGGGTCCGGGCGTCGCGGCCGTGGTGAGGGAAAACGCCGCGCGGCGCGGCGGCGGACGATCGGCACGCTGATCGGCCCGCTCGCGGGCGCGATCGGCCTGGCGATCCTCCTCGGCGCCGGTGTGTACGCGCTCGCCGACAGCCGCGGGTGCGGCGGCGGCAACACGATCAAGCTGAACGTGGCCACGGCGCCCGAGATCACCCCTGCGGTCGGCAGCGTCACCAAGACGTTCAACCGGGAGCGGCACTCCGTCGACGGCCGGTGCGTGCAGGCGTCGGTGAAGGCGTCGGACCCGGCCGGGATGACGACGGTGCTGTCGGGCAGCGGGTCCGTGCCGGGCGAGAGCGACCCGGACGTCTGGATCCCTGACTCCTCTCTCTGGGTGACGCTGGTGCGGAGCAGCGCCAAGGGCGCCAACAGCGTCAACCTGACCCCGACGTCGCTGGCGCGTACGCCGGTCGTCGTCGCGACGTCACGGTCGTTCTCCACGAAGATGCGCAACCAGGGCATCCGTCCGACGTGGGACATGCTGCTCAAGGCGACCGACGCGCTCTCGGCCGGTGCGGTCAGCAAGAACGAGATGCTGCCGGCGAACTCCGTCCACCTGCAGATCCTCGACCCGAACCGGAGCGCCGGAGGCATCGGGGCGGTCGTCATGACGCGCATGCTGCTCCAGGGCGACCCGAACGCCGTGCCGATCTTCACCCAGATCGTGCGCAACGTGCAGAACAGCCTCTCGCCGACGCCTCAGGCGCTGTTCGCCAGCTTCCACCGCGACCTGCACGGCAAGGCGCCGATGGTGATCGTGCCCGAGCAGGCCGTCTGGAAGTACAACCGGGGCCATCCGTCGGCACCGGCCAGCGCGGTGTACCCGAACGAGGGCCTGCTGAGCCTCGACTACCCGTTCGCGCTGACCACGACGGACGACGCGAAGGTGCGCGCCGCCGGGCTGCTGGAACAGGCGATGGGCACCGAGCAGGCCAAGGCCGCCGTGCGCAAGCTCGGCTTCCGCACCCCCGACGGGCGTCCCGGCGACGGCTTCACGGCCGCGAGCGGGGTGAGCCCGCGGATCCCCCGCGCGCTGCCGACGCCCGCCGCCGGTGACGTGACCGAGAGCATGCAGGCGTGGTCGAAGCTCTCGCTGCGCACGCGGATGCTGACCCTGCTCGACGTGTCGGGGTCGATGAGCCAGCCCGTCGGCAAGGGGATGACCCGCATGCAGGCGACCGCGCAGATCGCCCAGGGCGGCCTCGCGATGCTGGACGACAACACCGATCTGGGCCTGTGGACCTTCTCGACTAACATGAATGGCCTGCTGGACTACCGGACCGAGGTCCCCATCGGCCCGCTGTCCACCCGGCTGGGTTCGGGCAACCGGCGGCAGGCGATCCTCACCGCCCTCAGCCGCGTACGCCCGAAGCCGACCGGCAACACGGGCCTGTACGATTCCGTGCTCGCCTCCGTACGATCGCTGCGCAAGACGTACAAGGCGGGCTACTACAACACGGTGCTCGTCCTGACGGACGGCAAGAACGACGACAACAACGGTGTCTCGTTGCCCGCCCTGCTCCAGACCCTGAAGCAGGAGGACAATCCAGACAAGCCGGTAAATGTGGTCTTCATCGGCTTCGGCCCTGACGTGGACATGGCGTCGATGCAGAAGATCGCTCTGGAGACCAACGGTGCCGCGTACCACGCACTGAAACCGCAGGATGTGCAGCGGATCCTGCTGGAGACCATCGCACGTCGCATCTGCGACACCAGCCAGTGTCGCTGACCCCCCAGCACGACTTCATATCGGTCCCAAATTAGTCGGCGGATTTCTCAGGATTAGTGGTTGGATCCTGTGAACCAACCTTCCCGCCCCGGCGTCTTTCTATACGGAGGCCCGACGGGAGCGGGGCGTCGGGCCTCCACTCTTCTTCCGGGGGCGCGTCCGACTCAAACCCCCAGGGAGGATCCTTTGGCCGGTTGGCCGAGTCTCGGTCGCGTCGAGGATCGCCGGCTGGCGCAGGCACTGCGCACCGGCGAAACCACCGCACTCGCAGAGATATACGACTTTTACGCTCCGCGCCTGTTCGACTACTGCCACGCGTTGCTGCGCGACGAGGATCTCGCCGCCGACGCGTTGCACGACTCCCTCATCGCGACGCAGGAGCACATCGCCAAGCTGCGTGAGCCCGAGCGGTTCCGCAGCTGGGTCTACTCGATCGTGCGCAACGAGTGCCTGCGGATCCTCTCCGATCCCGAGCGCGCCGAACACAACCGCCATGAGGCGGCCGAGGGCGCCGACGACGCGTTCCTCGACGCCGAGGAGCGGCAGCGCCGCGAGGAGACCCGGCAGCTCGTGCAGAGCGCCCTCGCCGGGCTCGCCGGCCGCTACCGCGAGGCGATCGACCTGGCCGCGCGGCACGACCTGGCCGCGGAGGAACTCGCCGGCGTCCTCGGCATGTCCTCACAGCAGGCCACCGAGCTGGTCGCCCAAGCGCGCGACGACCTCGACAACGCCCTCGCGGCGGCGATCATCGCCCGTACGGGCCGCGGCGACTGCCCGAGCGTGGCCGCGCTGGTCGACGCCAACACCTGGCCGCTGTCGCCGGAGGTCTGCCGCAAGCTGATCCGGCACATGGAGTCCTGCCCGACCTGCCGCGACCGCCGCAAGCGCAAGGTGTCGACGACACGGCTCATGCAGGTACTCCCGGTCGCCGCGATCCCCTCCGACCTGCGGATGGCCGTGCTGTCCCTGGCCGACGCGCCCGACCAGCACGAGAACCGCACCCGCATCGCCCAGCGCGCCGAGCCCTTCGACGTGTGGGGCTGGCCGACGAGCCTCGAACGCGCCCGTCCCGTACGCAAGGAGAGCCGTTCGGGCGGCACTCCGCGCCTGCTGCCCGTGATCGGCGCGGCGGCGGCGATCATCCTGCTGGTCGGCGCGGTCTTCCTCATCACCAGCGGTGGCGGCGGCGGGTCGAAGCCGGCGAGCGACAAGAGGCCCGGCGGCGTCGCCGCGGGCAGCACCGGATGGCCGTCCGACATGCCCTCCCCCACGGACAGCGTCGTGCCGACCCCGTCGGCGTCGAAAAAGAAGAAGTCCCCGACGCCGACGCCCACGCCGACACCCACCCCGACGCACACGCGTCCGAGGCCGGCGCCGACCCACACCAAGAAGCCCACCCCCAAGCCCCCCACGACCGGAACCCTTTCGGCGGCCGGTTGCTCGATCGACCTGGGCGACTCCGGCTGCAACGTCGTGCTGACGGCGCAGGGCGGGCCGGTCGACTGGAGTGTCGCGGGCGCCACCGGCGGTCTGTCCGCCGAGGGCAGCGGTCACCTCGACAAGGGCGAGACGGTCGCGGTGGCGGTCTCACACACCTGTGGCCTGACCGACGGCAGCGGGACGGTGTCCTTCTCGCCCGGCGGCTCGGCCACGGTCTCCTGGAACTGCGGGCTGTAACCGGTCTTTTGCTGCGGGCGGCTCAGTGCTTGGATGCCTGTCATGACCCCTGACGTCGCAACCTTCCGAGCCGCCCGCGACTTCCTCCTGTCGCACGCCGACGACTACGAGACCGCACGCCAGGGCTTCCGATGGCCCGACGTCACGGGGTTCAACTGGGCGACCGACTGGTTCGACGGCGTGCTCGCCGCCGAGAATCCGGACGCCCCGGCCCTGTGGATCATCGAGCAGGACGGCTCGGAGACGAAGCTCACGTTCGCCGAGCTCGCCGGCCGGTCCAGCCGGCTCGCGGGCTGGCTCGCCTCGCACGGGGTCGGGCGCGGCGACCGCGTCCTGCTGATGCTCGGCAACCAGGTCGAGCTGTGGGAGACGATGCTCGCGGCGATGAAGCTCGGTGCCGTGCTCATCCCGGCGAGCACGCTGCTGACCCCGGCCGACCTGGCCGACCGCATCGAGCGCGGCGACGTCGCCCACGTGGTGACCGGCGCCGCCGACACCGCGAAGTTCGAGGGCCTGGACGGCGACTGGACCAGGATCTCCGTCGGCGCGGCCGAGGGCTGGCTGACGTATGAGGACTTCACCGGCGCCGAGCCGTACGCCCCGGGTGACGCGGCGACGCACGCCGGCGACACGCTCCTGCTCTACTTCACCTCCGGCACGACCGACAAGCCGAAGCTGGTCGAGCACACCTACGCGTCGTACCCCGTCGGGCACCTGTCGACGATGTACTGGATCGGGCTGCGCCCCGGCGACACGCACCTGAACGTCTCCTCGCCCGGGTGGGCCAAGCACGCGTGGAGCAACCTGTTCGCGCCCTGGAACGCCGGCGCCTGCGTACTGGTCTTCAACTACACGCGCTTCGCCGCGCCCGCGATGCTCGACGTCCTGAAGCGGTGCGAGGTCACGAGCTTCTGCGCGCCGCCGACGGTGTGGCGGATGCTCATCCAGGAGGATCTGTCCGCCTGGCGGCTGCCGCTGCGTACGGTCGTCGCCGCGGGCGAGCCGCTCAACCCGGAGATCATCGACCAGGTGCAGAAGCACTGGGGCCTGACCATCCGCGACGGCTACGGCCAGACCGAGACCACCGCGCAGATCGGCAACTCCCCCGGCCAGCGGCTCAAGCCCGGCTCGATGGGACGCCCGCTGCCCGGCTACACGATCGCCCTGATCGACCCGGTCACCGGCGAGCAGGGCGACGAGGGCGAGGTCTGCATCGACCTGTCGGACCGCCCGATGTCGCTGATGACCGGCTACCACGGCGACGCCGAGCTCAACGAGGCGGCGATGGCCGGTGGTTTTTATCACACCGGCGACGTCGCGACAAAGGACGCCGACGGTTACGTGACGTTCGTGGGCCGCACCGATGACGTGTTCAAGGCGTCGGACTACCGCATCTCGCCGTTCGAGCTGGAGAGCGTGCTATTGGAGCACGACGCCGTGGCCGAGGCCGCGGTCGTGCCGGCGCCCGATCCCGTACGCCTAGCGGTGCCCAAGGCGTACGTCGCGCTGGCCGCGGGCCACGAGGCGGACGCGGACACGGCCCGCTCGATCCTTTCGTTCTGCAGGGAGCACCTCGCCCCGTACAAGCGAGTGCGGCGTGTGGAGTTCGCCGAACTGCCGAAAACGATCTCCGGGAAGATCCGTCGCGTGGAGCTCCGCGGCCTCGAGAGTGACGAACGTCGCACGTCGGAGTTCCGGGAGGAAGACTTCCCGGAGCTGAAGAGCTGACGATTTCGGTCACACCGCGTCAAGGCTTCCTGCATGGTTTCTGAATCCAGTCACACACGGTCATGGCGAATTTACACTTTTGACCGTTTAAACCTGCATTACGCGCAGTTTGATGGCAGGATTTGGGGTCCTAAGTTCCGGATGGGGCGTCTGAGTCCTCGCCTTCCACCAGTTCAGCAGGAGGACACGTGGCCGGCTGGCCGAGTATCGAACGGGCCGACGACCGACGGCTCGCGCAGGCGCTGCGAGCGGGCGACGGAGCCGCACTTGCCCGTATCTACGACGTCTACGGACCTCGTCTGTTCGACTATTGCCATGTACTGCTCCGCGACCAGGAGGCGGCGGCCCTCGGGCTGCACGACTCCCTGATCACCGTGCAGGAGCGCATCCACGGCCTGCCGGACGCCCGGCTGTTCCGCGGCTGGCTGTACGCGGTGACGCGCACCGAGTGCCTGCGCCGCCGCGCGCAGAGCGAGATTCCCGCCGAGCGGACCCGGGCTCCCGAGGCCGCCGGCCTGGAGGCCGACGAGGCGACACGGCAGCTCGTGCACACCGCCCTGCTGGTGCTGAACGGCCAGCAGCGCGAGGCGCTCGACCTGTCCCTGCGCCACGAGCTGGACCCCCACGAGCTCGCGGAGGTCCTCTGCACGACGCCGCAGGACGCGTCCGTGCTGGTCGCGCAGGCGCGGCACGACCTCGACGACGCCTTCGCGGCCGTCGTCGTGGCCGCGACCGGGCGCGATGACTGCCCGAGCGTCTCGGCCCTGGCCGGTCCGCCGGAGCAGCCCCTCGACGGGGAGACCTGCGGAAAGCTCGCCCGCCACATCACGAACTGCCCGATCTGTGGCGCGCGGGGCAACCGCAAGGTCGCCACCGCGCGGCTGCTGAACGCGATGCCGATCGCCGCCATCCCCGAGGCGCTGCGCGAGCGCGTCCTCATGACGGCGTCGTCACCGCAGTTCGCGGACATGCGCTCGACGATCGCGATGCGCGCCGAGCCGCCGGCCGAGGACGAGATGGAGGAGGAGCCGCGCGAAAAGGCGAAGGTCTGGCCGGCCCTCGCGGCGGTCGCCTTCGGCGTGCTCGTCATCGGCGGGATCTTCATGCTGCTGCCCGGCGGCGGCAGCCAGAACTCCAGCAACAACCAGAACATCGCGGCCAGCCCCGGCGACTCCCCGTCCGGCGACCCCTCGTTGTCGGACTCCCAGGGCCCCTTCCCGAGCGACAGCGCGATGGACCCGAGCCCGACGCCCTCCAAGTCGAGCAAGACCCCGACGCCGACTCCCACACCGAAGAAGAAGACCCACCGGCCGCGCCCGAAGCCGCCGTCCCAGCCCGGCCCGCCGGCGCCGGGACAGCTCTCGGTCTCCGGCTGCCACATGAGCCACGTCCTGAGCTGCACGGTCACCGTGACGGCCGTGGGCGGTCCGGTGAACTGGGCCGTGAGCGGCAGCAACAACGTCTCCGCGAGCGGCAACGGCAGCCTGTCGGCCGGCCAGTCCGCGGGCGTGACGGCCCGCCGCTCCGGCGGCCTGTGCATCGGCAGCGGCAGCGGCTCGGTGACCTTCTCCAACGGCTCGACCGCGTCGGTCACCTGGACCTGCTGAGCTCTTAGTGGCTGAACGGGACGGCCCCGAATTGGCTCTTCTACGGGGCCGTCCCCAGACCGTACGGTCGAAGGCATGAGCCTGCCGGACAAGAGGGCGCTGCTGCGCGCCCTGCACCACGACGACGACCTCCTCGTTCTGCCCAACTCCTGGGACGCCGCGAGCGCCCGCGTACTCGCCGGAGCCGGTTTCGCGGCGATCGCCACGGCGAGCCACGCGGTCTCCGGCAGCCTCGGGTACGAGGACGGCGAGGGCGCGCCTCCCGAGGAGATGTTCGCCGCCGCGGCCCGCATCACCCGCAGCGTCGACGTCCCGGTCTCGGTCGACGCCGAGGCGGGCTACGGCCTGCCGCCCGCCGACCTCGCCGCACGCCTGCGCGAGGCGGGCGCGGCGGGCTGCAACATCGAGGACACCCTGCACGGCGCGGCCGACGTCCTGGCGGGCGCGAAGGAGCAGGCGGAGCGGGTCGGCGCGCTGCGCGACGCCGACGCGGACCTGGTCATCAACGCCCGCGTCGACGTGTACGACACCGACGTCGTGCCGGACCTGTCCGCCGGGGAGCGCCTGGAGGAGGCGGTGGCACGCGGTCGCGCCTACCTGGACGCGGGCGCCGACAGCGTCTTCGTGATCGGCGTGACCGAGGAGCCGGTGATCGCCGCCCTGGTGGAGCGGATCCCCGGCCCCCTCAACGTCCTCTACCGACCGGGCGCCCCGTCCCTGTCCCGCCTCGCCGAGCTGGGCGTCGCCCGCGTGACCTTCGGCCCCGGCCTCCACCGCGCCGCCATGGCCCGCCTCGGCGACCTCGCCCGCGACCTCCGCTCCGGCGCCGACCCGTACTAGCGACTCGCCAGTTCGACCACGGCGGTCCGTGCGGCGTCCAGGGACGCCTCCGCCATCGGGCGGAAGCGTTCCAGCGCGGGTACCAGGCCGGCCAGCGTCATCTCGGCGTGCACGAAGGTCAGGTCCTCCTCGGCCATCCCGAGATTCGTGAGGTACGCCCGCAGGTACGGCGTCTGGAAGTCGAACGCCTCGCGCGGCGTGCCCGGGCCGTACGCGCCTCCGCGCGCGGCGGCCACGACGACGCGTGTGCCGCGCAGGAGGGCCTTCCCGGTGCCGGTGTCGCGGAAGGCGCCGGGGAAGGTCACCCGGTCGATCCAGGCCTTCAGCGAGGCGGGGACCGAGAAGTTGTACATCGGGGCGCCGATGAGCACGGTGTCCGCGGCCAGCAGCTCGGTGACGAGCGGGAGGGTCGCCGCCCACTCGCGTTCCTCTTCGGCGTCCCCGGTCAGCGCGGCGACCCGCTCCGGCGGGACGAGGCCGTCCCGCTCCAGCCGCCGGCCGAGGGCGCAGTACGCCGGGCCGACCGGCGGCACCGGGTCCGCGACCAGGTCACGGTGGCGGTATCCGGACGTTCCGTGCAGTTCCCGCCAGGTGTCCGCGAACAGGGCGGTGAGCCGCCTGCTGACGGAGTCGTGGGCGTGGCTGGAGTCGATGTGCAGTAGGGACGCCATCGGGCACCTCTCGTCGATCTCGTGTGGTCTCGTTCGTCGTTGTCATGTCGACCCGCGACGCGGAAAGGTGACCGATGGAGGATCAGGTGTTCGAGGCGTGCCGCGGCCGGCTGCGGGCGGTCGCGTACCGCATGCTCGGCTCGGCGCACGAGGCCGACGACGCGGTGCAGGAGGCGTGGCTGCGTGCCTCCCGCGTCGACGCCCGTACGGTCGCGAACCCGCCGGGCCTGCTGACGACGATCGTCTCCCGCGTGTGCCTCGACATGCTGCGCGCTCGCGCGCGCCGCGGTGAGGAGCCCGCGCCGGACCTCGACGTCGTGGACGCGAACGACCCGGCGGAGGAGGCGGTGCTCGCCGAGTCCGTCGGGCTGGCCCTGCTCGTGGTCCTCGACCGGCTCGGGCCGGCCGAGCGCGTCGCGTTCGTCCTGCACGACCTGTTCGCCGTGCCGTTCGCCGAGATCGCCCCGATCGTGGACCGGTCGCCGGCCACGGCGAAGAAACTCGCGAGCCGGGCCCGCCTGCGCGTACGCGGCGGCGTTCCCCCGGAGGGCATGGAGGGGCGGCGGGAGGTCGTGGAGGCCTTCCTGGCCGCCTCGCGCGCCGGCGACCTGGACGCCCTGCTCGCGGTGCTGGCACCCGGCGTCGTACGGCGCTCGGACCTCACGGCCGAGGCGCGCGGGGCGCGTACGGTCGCCGAGGAGACCCGCGCCAACGCCCGCGCCGGCCGGCTGCGCTTCGCCCGGCTCGCCCTCGTGGACGGCGCACCCGGGATCGTCGTCGCGCCGCGCGGACGGCTGCTGACGGCACTCATGATCACCGTGGACGGCGCCCACGTCAGCGCGATCGAGGTCGTCTCCGACCGGGCCCGGCTGCGCCGTCTCGACCTCGCGGTGCTCTAGACGGCGCCCTGGTCCAGGATCCGGTGGGCGCGTTCGATGAGGACCGGTACCGACTCGCCCACCTTCTCGAAGCCCTCGCCGACGGTGGCCTTCTGCAGGAACCGCGCGTGGATGCCCTCGACGATGACGGCGAGCTTGTAGCAGCCGAACGCCACATAGAAGTCCAGGTCGGACACGTCGTACCCGGTCAGGTCGGCGTAGTGGGCGGCGAACTCGCGGCCTTTGAGGAAGCCGGGCGCGCTGGTGACGGTGGAGCCGACGCGGGATGGCCAGCCGTTCGGCGTCGCCTTGGTCGGCCCAGTACACGAGCGTCAGCCCGAGATCGGACAGCGGGTCGCCGAGCGTGGACATCTCCCAGTCGACGACGGCGGCGATCTCGGGCTCGGGCCGCAGGCGTACGAGGGCGTTGTCGAGGCGGAAGTCGCCGTGCACGAGGCCCGTGAGGCCCTCGCCGGGCAGGCGTTCGCCGAGGCGCTTGACGAGCCGCTCGTACGACGCGTCGTACGGAGCGGCCGTGTGCGACGCCTCCCACTGGCGGCCCCACCGCTTGAGCTGGCGGGCCATGTAGCCCTCCGGGCGGCCGAACTCGCCGAGCCCCGCGCCTTCGACGTCGAGGAGGTGGATGGCGGCGAGCGCCTCGGCGAGGCGTTCGCTGAGCGCGCGTGCCTCCTCCGGCGTCACGTCGGCGGCGTCCTCGACCGTGCGCAGCACCCGGCCGTCGATGTGTTCCATCAGGTAGAACGGCGCGCCGATGACGTCCTCGTCCGCGCAGAGCGCGAGGGTCGCCGGCACCGGCACGTCGCTGTCGGCCAGCGCGGACAGCACGGTGTGCTCGCGGCGCATGTCGTGCGCGGTGGGCAGCACGTGGCCGAGCGGCGGGCGCCGCAGCACGACGCGGCGGTCGCCGAGCCGCAGGAGATAGGTCAGGTTCGACCGGCCTCCGGCGAGGATGTCGATCCCGGTGATCGGCCCGAGGTCGGGCAGGGCCGTCGACAGCCAGGCGGACAGGCGGGGCACGTCGATGCCGGGGACTCCGGCCACCTGTTCGGTCATTCCGCACTCCTCGCTCGGATCATCGGCCTATTAGAACGTGACTCGGCCGCCGGGCGCGACCCACCCTCCGTACGGCCGGATCCGGCCCCGCACGGGTGACGAGAAATCACGCGGGGTAGGCATTTCAACCATCTAGGCATCAGACAGGGATGAAGTGGGGAGGGCAGCTCGTAAGTTCACAAAAATCGTACAAAACCCCCAGCCGGGGCCAACCGAGGCTGGGCGCAAAACGACCTACCAGTGTCGGGAATGACACTCGACCCCACCGGGGGGATCTCATCGTGGCCCACGCGTGGCTGCCCGTCGCCGGGCGCCTGCACTCCAAGCACTACGGTGGTTCGCCGAACGGCGGAGTACCACGAGCCGTATGGCATACCAGCGAGAACAACCCGTACACCATCTCCGCGCGCTCGGTGGCCCAGCGCCTGGAGCAGCACGGGAGCAATGCCCACCTCGTGTGGAACCCCTGCACCGGCGAGATCGTGCAGATGGTCCCCGCCACCGAGGCGGCGCTCCTGCTCCCCGGCGGCGTCGGCCGCGAGGGACGGCGGTGCTTCCAGATCGTCGTCGTCGGATTCGCCCAGGAGCCCTTCACCGGCGCGCCGATGAAGGGTCTCGACAGGATCATCAGCTGGCTCGACGGGTGGGGCGTCCCCCGTCACTGGCCCGCCGGACACCCGCTGGCGTCACCCGAGGCGTACGAGGCCGAGCGGGCGCGCAAGCCATGGGCGCGCGGCGGGCACTTCGGCGCGTCCCAGGTGCCGCACACCACCGGCCCCGCGCCCGGAGCCATCGACATCATGAAGATCACCGGCCCGGCGCCGGTCGAGACGGAGCCGGACAGAACGCGCACCAGAGTCGTCCCCGAAGAGGCCGTGCCCGCCGTCGACCCGGACCGGCTGCTCGCGCGGCGTCTCACCCCGGGCGAGAACCCGGCTCACGAACCAGCTCCCGTACAAGCGAGCATGCGGTCCTGAGGCGGGGCACCGTCGCCCCGCCGTACCCGACCACCAGGCCGTGCAGGCGCTGCGGCCCCGCGTAGCGCAGGGCCAGAGTGGCGAGCACCAGGCCGCGTGCGGCCGCCCGCTCGATGATCCCCTCGGTCGTCTCCGCGGGCAGCTCCACGACGAGGTGGAGCCCTGCCGTGTCGCCGTGCAGCGGCAGATGGCCGAGCGCGCCGACGATGACGGCGCGCCGGCTCCCGTACTCGGCGCGCATGCGGCGGATGTGGCGGTCGAGGTCGCCGCGCTCCATCAGGAGGCGTACGGCCTCCTGCGGGACCGCCGCGGTCCGGTCGTTGAACCACTCACGCCGCTCCGCCATCGCGTCGACCAGGTCGGGGCGCGCCACCAGCCACCCCACGCCCACGTCCGGCGAGAGCGTCTTCGTGGTGGTGCCGAGATAGACGGTGACGTCCGCGGCCAGGCCGTACAGGGCGGGCAGCGGCGCGACGTCGTAGCGGAACTCGCTGTCGTAGTCGTCCTCCACGACCAGCGCGCCGGTACGCCGCGCCCACGCGACGAGGGCCTGGCGGCGCGGCACCGGCAGCCGCCCGCCGAGCGGGTACTGGTGTGACGGCGTGGTGTAGACGAGACGCAGATCATCGGGCAGGGCATCGACGATCAGGCCGTCCTCGTCGACCGGGCACGGCACCACCACCGCGCCGCGCGCCGCCAGCACCGCACGCGCGTCCGGGTAGCCGGGCTCCTCGACGCCCACACGGTCACCGGGGCTCAGGATCGTCGCGGCGAGCAGGTCCAGGCCGTTCGTGACGCCACGGGTGATCAGCACGCGTTCCGGAGGGCAGGTGACACCGCGGCTGCGGCGCAGGTAGTCGACCACGGCCGTACGCAGGCCCGGCAGGCCCCACGGGTCGGCCCTGGCGGCCTGCGGCACCACCGCGGCCTGCCGCCACGCGCGGCGCCACGCGGGGGTGTCCAGCGCCTCGACCCACGGGGCGCCGGGGCGCAGGTCGATCCCGCGTACGGGCGGCGGCGGCTGGACCGCGATCTCCGGAGCGGCGCCGGAGACGCCGATGTCGGCCACGTACGTGCCGGAGCCGTGGCGCCCCTCCAGCCAGCCCTCCGCGTAGAGCTGCTCGTACGCCGTCGTCACGACCGTACGGCTGATTCCGAGCGCCGACGCGAGCATGCGGCTCGACGGCAGGCGCTCCCCCGCCTTGATCCGCCCGTCGCCCATCGCGTCGCGTAGCTGCCCGGCGAGCTGGACGCTCAGCGGCGGGCCGGCACGACGTTCGACGACGAAGGGCAGGTCGATCTGCTGCCGCGACAAAGTGGTCTTCCTCTTCGGGCGCTCAGTGGCCATTCAGCCCACGCCACCTCGATCCTAACGTTGCTGGTATGAACACCTCCCCGCTGGCCACCACCGACCGCACGCGCATCAGACGCCACCCGGAACGCGGCTCCGACGAACGCCAGGACCTGTACGACATCCTCGACGCCGGGATGATCTGCCACCTCGGCGTGATCGTCGACGGCTCGCCCCGCGTCATGCCCACCACGTACGGCCGGTCCGGGGACACCCTCTTCCTGCACGGGTCGACCGGATCCGTCAGCCTGCACACCGATGAGGTCTGCGTCACCGTCACCCACCTCGACGGCGTCGTCCTCGCCCGTACGGCCTTCCACCTCTCGATGAACTACCGCAGCGCGATGATCTACGGAAAGCCCCGCGTCGTCTCCGACCCCGACGAGAAACTGCGAGGCCTCGGCGTGCTCGTGGAGAACCTCGCGCCCGGCCGCTGGGACATCGCCCGCCGCCCCAACCGCAAGGAACTCGCCGCCACCACACTCCTCGCACTCCCGCTCTCCGAGGCGTCCGTGAAGATCCGCCAGGGGCCGCCGGCCGACGACCCGGAAGACCTCGACCTCGACGTATGGGCCGGTGTGATCCCCATCCGGCAGGTCGCCGGCGAGCCGATTCCCGACCCCGCGCTGCGCCCCGGGATCTCCTACGATCGGCGGTGATCTCACTCAAAGTTCCGTGACAGGACTTATGGTGAAGGTCATGAACGACCGGCTGGTCTGGATCGACTGTGAAATGACCGGACTCGATCTAGGGCATGACGCCCTGATCGAGATCGCGGCTCTGGTGACCGATGGTGAGCTCAACATCATCGACGAGGGCATCGACCTGGTGATCAAACCGCCTGAGGAGGCCGTACGCCAGATGTCCAAGGTCGTGCGCGACATGCACACGACCTCGGGCCTGCTGAAGGAGCTCCCCGAGGGGATCAACCTCGCCGAGGCCGAGACCCAGGTGCTGGACTACGTGCGCACCCACGTCCCGGGAGCCAAGAAGGCCCCGCTGTGCGGCAACTCGATCGCCACGGACCGCTCCTTCCTCGCCCGCGACATGCCCGCGCTCGACGCCCACCTGCACTACCGCATGGTCGACGTCTCCTCGATCAAGGAGCTGTCGCGGCGCTGGTACCCCCGCGCGTACTTCGCCAGCCCGGCCAAAAAGGGCGGTCACCGGGCACTCGCCGACATCACCGAGAGCATCACCGAACTCCGTTACTACCGCGCCGCGGTGTTCGTCCCCCACCCGGGCCCCGACTCCGAGACGGCGCGCGCCATCGCGGCGGATATCGGTGGCTGAGTAGCCGCCGGGAACCGCTACACTTCTTATGCCGCACCCAGTGCGGCGATGGTGGGTGTAGCTCAGTCGGTAGAGCACCAGGTTGTGGTCCTGGGTGCCGGGGGTTCAAGTCCCCTCACTCACCCTTACGTCGATGGCCCCGGAGTCCGCTCCGGGGCCATCGCTCTTTCCTGGTCCCCTGGCCCCGACCGGGCTATGCTCCGGCCTTACGAGGTGACAACCCGGAGGCCGGATGAGCGCGCTGCCCCTTCGCGTCATGATCGTCGATGGCGACTCCTCCCTCATCTCATCGCTAGTCTCCAGCGATGAGATCCAGGTGATCCGCGCCGACGGAGAGCCCGTGGAGACCGCCCGCCGCCTGAACCCCGACATCGTCCTCCTGAGCCCCGCCTCCGCCTCCTGGGCGACCCGCCTAAGCGCCGAGACAAGGGTCTTCCTGATCTGCCCCGACCGCTCCACAGCCGTACGAGCGGGCGCGACCCACCTCCCACTGGCCACCACGGCCGAGGACCTCCTCCGAGCCGTACGCCCTGATTTGGGCCTGTCAGCCCGCGAAGCCGAAGTCATGGACCTCATCACCGCCGGCCACTCCAACGGCGAGATCGCCAGGGAGCTGTTCCTGAGCGAGAAGACGGTGAAGAACCACGTCAACCGCATCTACGGCAAGCTGGAAGTAACCTCCAGAGTGGCCGCCATCACACTCTGGCAGACCCGCTCCTGACCCTCGCCCAAACGATTCGCAACCGTGGCAAGAGGGCTGCTAGAGTTACGGACGTCGCAAGCGCCGCTAGCTCAATTGGCAGAGCAGCAGACTCTTAATCTGCGGGTTCGGGGTTCAAGTCCCTGGCGGCGCACCCTGCCTGACCTGGGCGTTCTTAGATCATCTAAGGACGCCCAGTCGGCGTTTTGGGGCGGTTTGGAAGGCGTGGTTGCTCCATGTCTGCTCGGATGCGGTGATCTTGCTGAAACAGGCCCGCGATGGCTTCCAAATCACCGCCGAAACCAGCTACTGCGTGTGACGAAAAGCGGCTTCGGACTCCGATCGTCCTCGGAGTAGTCGACAGCCGTGTGGAGCCCGGAGCTGCGCCCAATGCGTGATCAGTTGTCAGGTGCGCGAACCCGCATCTCGCATACTCGCCTGCGCCTCCACCGGAGGATCTAGGGGAACTGCGCTCTCCTCGCTCGTTGGAGATACGCCGACGTCAGCGATCTTAGGCACATAGTCTCGACTGAGACCGATCGGCGACTGCCCAGGATGCCTATGCCTCGCGCCAGCCTGAGTTCTGCGCCGATGTCCGCACCTACAGCGACCGTGGCCTTCCTCACTCCCCTACCGCTCTCGGACCACACTGTCAGCCCTCGATCGACGTTGGATGACCGGGGCTGATGCAGCACAGCGATCTTCTTCTCAGATTTCTCCCCGCAGAGAGAAAACCAGCGGAACGGAATCGCGTTTGATTGTCGTGAGGTGTATATGACGATCAACACCTCGACGCCGGACGTGAGTATGACCGAGGAAGCCGAGCTGATCGAAGCCGAGATCGAGACCAAGGTCCGTGACAGCGTGGTCTTGGCCTCAGATCATGAGCATGCGGCACCCGACATGTACCCGCGGCTCTTCAACCTCTCGGCCGGGATGATCTATCGAGCCATAATCCGAGCCGAGACCCCCGCCCCGCCTGAGTTCGTGACTGTCCCCGTGTGCACCGGCGGGCGTGATCGGGATTTGCAGGCGTCGCTGGCTGTGTCGCGGTGGAACATGCTCTGGGAGGCTGCACAGTTCCGCCGGCGGTTGTTCAGCGAGGAGGACCTCTCCGCTGAGATGAATGCGGTGGCCGACCGTGGTGACTTCAACATCGTGTTCGTCCCGCGCACCAACACTCGTTACTACGAATACGCACCTCTGTTCCACCTCCTGCCCAGGGCAGCGATAGATCGGTACAGCCTTCCACTGCTCCGCGGCGGGCAATGGCCGTTCATCTCCGCGTTGAACAGCGTCGACGCCTACCTGCCAGCCGACTTCGAGACCAGGCTCTCGCATGCATGGGCATCTACCATCTGGCGGCATCTGATCCCGGATCTCCAATGAGCGGGTTCACAACCAACGATCCGATCCGGATCCTCGCCCACAACCTCGACTTCTGGATTCCACCGGTGACCGAAGTCATCCAGGAGGTTCTACGAGAGCTACCGGACGTGGATGAAGGAGTCACACCCGACTCGGTAATGTTGACCGACGGATCGATCCTGGAAGGAGCCGTGATCGCGAACCCACGCGTCGGGTCGGATCTATGGCGAGGAGAAAAGGATGCGGCCGAGATCGTGGCATGGACCATCGACCAGGCCGACGCCGGCGGCCGGCTTCGCGGCATCCTCGACGCCGTCCGCTCCAACCGGGTCGAAGACGACTTCACTCAACGATGGACCTACGCCCGGGAAGACTTCGAACGCAAGCTGTACCGCAAACGTTCGAAGATCAAGGTCCGCTTCGTCGAACTGACCGACACCATCCCTATCCAAGGACCAGAGACAGAGGCCCCTCGGATGAACGCGATCATGGAACGGTGGGTGGGCAGCGTACGCCGTGAACTCCTCGACCGGATCCTCATCATGAACGAACGCCACCTGCGCAAAGTCCTCGCCGAGTACGCGGCCCATTTCAACATGCATCGGCCGCACCGGACCCTGAACCAGGCCAGCCCTCTGCCGGCACTGCCCGATCCCGTCGACGCCGACATCTAGGCCACCCGACGAGACCGGCTCGGCGGCCTCCTCCACGAAACGCCCAGGTCGCATGAGGTGACACAGTATTCGGCACCGACAAGGTCCTTCTGGGCATGCGTGGGCGCGCGTCGGGCCGCTTCGAACCCGCGCGTCGAGGTATTCGGTTAGCCCTTTCGGTTACGAGACTGCGAGGAAAAGGGGAGCTCACCGAGCTCTAATCAGGCAGCGACCTGATCAACGAATACTCGCCAGGTCGCATAGCCAAAACGGAATTTTCGAGCCCTACATGGGGCGATGCGGCGGCGCCTAAGCATCCTGCCGACCGATTGAAAACGGACCAATACCCGAGGCCTGTTGGTCAGCGAGTGTCTGCCCCGCGCACGGGAGGTAGTCCGATCTGCATGGCACGCCAGCCCTTCGGACTATCGCCATCTCCCGTTGCACGCGGGGATGGTCCGAGGTCTTCGGACTTCAGCTCAGGGAAGGCCTTATCGACCCTATTCACCTACCGACGATATCGGCATAAATTGCTTCATACGCGCTCGGATCCATCGCCAGCCTGCCTTGACCATCCAAATAAAAGGCTCGATTTTCGTAACAAGCACGGAACACCGAAATCATTTGCTCAATACTGTCGAACTCAATCTCTGTCGGCTCCCCGACCAGCACACCGGCCACCTTGGGAACAGCGCCGCCCCCCAAACTGCAGCATAGATATCACCACTGGCGCCACCCAAGATCGGCAGCCATTGCGGTGCCGAATTGGGGTCCCCCTCATAGGAACTTTTCAGCTGCAGCGCTTCTTTCAACGGAGAGGCGAATATCCAGGAATCACGTTCACATCGTCTTGAATCTGTCCGTCTTCATATCGAACCCCGTTGCACCAGCCAAACCATGTCGCCACATCATCAGGCACCGAGACTCCGATACCTTCCTCGATCTGGCTTTGACTAAGTCCAGGGATGAGCCATTGCACGACCGGACGACCCAACTCACTTAGTTGCGCAGTAAACCCAGCCAGTTCACTTGAAAGCATCACACCTCTCCTCGCGATTACCCAATTTCCACGAAGTATTGGTCACCATCACTAATTCCGTTGTCACGCAGGAACGGCCGAGAGCGAATCCCTCCCATGAGCAACATTCTCCGCACGAGGAATGAGACGCAAAGTCGCGCCAGCACCACCCTCGACGGTGGAGGCAAACGGGAACTCCTCCCACGACATTCCCGACGCAAGTGTCCCGGGACGCGGCTGACCAGCCTGTGCCGCGTTTCTATTCGCCCGAATGTTAGCCCGTCCAGTCAAACGCGTAACGATGGGGCTTGCCCCGTTATCAAGAGCATTTCCGAAGTTATCCGCAACTCCCGGATACAATGCCGAATCAATCTCATGAACCGGCAGTGCAGCCGCCTGTCCTGAGGAGCCTACCGCGAACACCCGCGGACAACTGGCGTTATGCACTAGGACTGGCGTCGTCCCAGCCGCTACATAGAAGGTGTGGAGTCGAGCGACGGTGAGGTCACGTACGACTGGGTGGCCTCGGTGGAAGTTGATGGTGATGACACGTGCCGACTTGCCGTTGATGGTCCGGAGCTTGACACCAGAGGTGAGCTGGTCGGCGCGAGTCCAGGTGCGTGTGGTCTGGTCCCAGAACTTGTGGTGTTCCGTCGCGGTGATGACACCGACTTTGTGGTCGTCCGCAGAGACGACGATCTGGACTAGTTTTTTGTAGGTTGTGCCACCAAAAGAGGCGATGACCGGTTCGAGTCGTGTCTTGCCGGTGGCGGGGTCGGTAGCGATGACCTTGTCCCCGACCTTGACGTCTTCGATCTTCTTGGTCTTGCCGCCGGCCATCAGTACCTGCGTCCCGGGCACGAAGCTGTTGCATCCGCCGCCACCGCTCGGGGCGTCGACTGGTTCGTTCGGCGACTCGTGTGGTGCTGCCTTCGCCGCGGCTCGTCCGGCGCCGGCTTCTGCGGCGTCCTCACCGCCCGTCGCGGCCTTGGCCAGCGCGTTTTCGGCTTTGCTTCCTGCCTTCGTGGCCAGTTTCGCCGCGACGCGGCCGCCGACGGTGGTGCCGATCTTGCCGAGCAACGCTCCAGCCGCCTTGCCGAGTCCCCAGCTCGCCGCGCCTTGCAAAGCGCCCACGGCTGTAGCCGTCATGATGCCGCCCAAGGACTGCTGGTCTCCTGGCGTCGAGGCCATGTAGCCGGCGTAGTTACCGGCCATCCCTCCGACCACCAGGCAGCCGACACTGCCGGCTCCTCCGGTCGCCACCTCGCAACCGGCGGTGACCACGATCGTCACCGTGACGTTGACGATGACCGCTTTGTGCTTGTCCCAGAAGTTCCCGACACTGCAGGTCCATCCGCAGTGATGCCGCGGAGGCGGCGGGCTGGGGTCGGACTTGCGAGTGTCATCAAGACTGCTGGGAGCGCCGCATTCGCCTCGGGTCTGGCAGGTAGGGATGTGCGACCCGCTGGGGTCGCTCTTGGTGGTCGGATCGTTGTCGGCGTACGCGTAGCCGTTCCAGGACTGCGGGTCCGAGTCGTCGAAGACCGGGTCCACCGACAGGAAACGGCCGGTGTTCGGGTCGTACTCTCGGGCACCTAGCTGGGTCAGTCCGCCGAGGGCGGTGTCGATCGTCCCGCCGACGAAGCCTCGTGTGCCCTGCCAGCCCGAGGGCTGGGTTCCGCGGGCCTGGCCGAACGGTGTGAAGCGGCGGTGGGTGACCACCGGGGTGGCGGCGCTGGTCACCGACGCGTCGCTAATGCCGTTCTGGTCCGAGACCAGCCAGGTCAGGCCTGCCGTCGTGCGGGAGGCGATGGTCTGGCCGCCGAAGGAGTAGTAGCGGGTGCAGACAGGTGTCGCGCCCGGGGTCGTGGCGAGGCGTACCTCCTCCCCCGCCACGTACAGGGTGTTTGCGTCCGAGGCGTGCTGGATCAGGCGGTTGCCGTCCGCGTCGTAGACGAACGAGGTGGTCTGTCCGTCCTTGGTGACGCTGGACAGTTGCCCTTCCAGGTCCCAGGTGAAGTCCTGGCCGGAGTCGGCGGCGCCGAGCTGCCGTGACTTGGTGTTGCCGTCGTCGTCGTAGGTGAAGCTGTCGGTCTCACCGTCCTGCGCGCCGCCGGTGGTGTTCACCGAGGTGAGGCTGTGCGGGTGCGGCTGGTCCGCGGCGGGATAGGTGTAGGTCTGCGAGACGTCCTTGGCAGTGTCGCCGGTGATGTCGTGGGCGACGGCGCTCTTGCGGTCGCCGACCGCGTCGTAGCCGAACGACTGCCAGTACGGCGCCGGGCCGCCGATGATCGAGGGCGCGTTGTCCTTGGTCGGCTCGGTGGCGCAGTCGTCGGTGGCCGTCCACGCCTGCTTGAGGCGCTGCATGTCGTAGGTGAAGCACTGGGTATCGGGCGTCTGCCCGGCCGGGGTGTCCGCGATCTTGGTGAGGTCACCGGCGTCGTCGTAGGTGTAGTTGACGTCGGCGACCGGAGTGGGCGCGGTGTCCTTCTCGTCGGTGGAGCGCGTCAGCCGGTTCGTTCCGTCGTCGTAGACGTTGGTGTGCAGCAGGCGGTGGCTCGAGCTGCCGGCCGACCTCATCTGCTGGATGATCTGGCTGAGCTTGTCGTAGGTGGTGCCGGTGACGAGGGTCGAGATCGCCTCGCATGGTGACGGGGTTACCGAGCCCGTCGTAGTCGTAGGTCAGCGTCTCGTCCGGCAGGCTGCCCGCGTGAGGAATGAGCGCCTGGTGGACCGTACCGTCGGGGTTGTAGGTCGCCGTCGACTGGTACGTCCCGGCGAGTGCCCCTTCGACCGACGGGATGGTCACGGACGCGCCGGTCGGCCGGTAGGCGTCGTCGTAGCCGGTGACGGTGTTGACGTACTTGGCCGTGGTGCCGTCGGACTGCTTGACGTAGCGGGTCGAGGTGGCCGGCTGGCCCTTGTCCGCGCTGCCGGTCTTCGCGTCGGGCGCCGTGTCGTAGGTCCAGTCGGCGAGCTTGAAGCCGCTCGTGTCGTTCTCGTACTCGGCGGTCCGGCGAGCCAAGTCGTCGTAGGTGAAGAACAGCTTGTGCTGACGCGCGTCGGTGACCGTCTCGACGAGGTCCCTGTTGTTGTACGTGAGGGTGGAGGCGCCCTTGTCCGGGTCGTCCACCTGCGTCTGGCGTCCGAGCAGGTCGTAGTGGTACGTCCAGGTGCTGCCGCCCGCGTCCTTGACGGTCGACGGCCGGCCCTTGGCGTCGTAGGTGTAGTGGACGGCGTCGTGGTCGCCGGAGGCGTCCTCACCCTTGTACTGGTCGACCTCGAGCGGCTGGCCGCGCACATCGGAGATCGTCGTTGTCGGCGTACCACCCTTCGGCGGGATGACGCTGGTCCGCTCACCGTCGTAGGTGGTGGTGGTGCGCCACTTCTCGTTGGCGTGCGCGCGCAGGATCTGCGCGGTCGGCCACTCCATACCGTTGTAGGTCGTCAGCGTCTGGCTTGGTACGTCAGCAGAGCTCGTCGGCGTGAACAGCGTGGTGCCGGGGGCGCTCTCGTTGTAGTAGTCGCTGTTGCTCGCGGCGACGAGCCCGCGGCTGTCGTACAGGGTGTCGGTGATGACACGCCCGCCGCCCGGTGCCGCCCCCTGGGACTGGCGCTGCCGCAGCAGGCCGTCGTACAGGGCGTACCCGGTCATATAGTTCACGCCGTCGTTGAGCAGCGTGCTGGTCGAGACCGCGGTGGCGCCATTCGTGCGGATCAGGTACGCGAACTTCATGCTCGCGCTCTGCGTCGCCTTGGCCCGGCCGGGCAGCCACACACCGGTGAGTCGCCCGAGTGGGTCGTACGCCAGATCGGTGATCTTGTTGTTCTGGTCCTTTGTCTCGGTCGGCAGGCCCCATGACGGGTCGACGGTGGTCGTGTCGACGTGGCCGAGCGCGTTCGTGACAGTGGTCTTGGTGACGAGACCGGTGGTGGGCGTGTAGGCGGTGGTGGTCTTCTTGTTCGCCGGGTCGGTGGCGGAGCGGGCGGCCGTACACGTCGAAGGTGCTGGTGCCGGTCACCGCGTAGTGCGGGCCGGTGGTTCCGCCGACGTCCCAGCCGTCCAGCCGTTCGGCCTTCGTCACGTCACCCTTGGTGGGAGCGGTGTTCCAAACGTTGCCGTCGTAGGACTTGCGGACGTCGGAGATGACGTCGGTGGGCCGCGACGTCGTCGCGTCACACGCCTTGTCGACGACCTCGACCCGCGACGGGAAGGACAGCATCCATTTCGAGGAGTCCTGCGCGTACGTGGTGCGTGTGCATTCCTCGTCGCCTGACTTCGCGGTGTCGCCCAGGTCGCTGACCGTCTGGACGAGCCCGGTCGTCGGGTCGTACGTGTTGTCGGTCTCGGTGCGCTGCCAGCTCCCGTCGCTCATTTTCGTGCGCTCATGCTGGGCGGTGACGTTCGAGGTGGTGGTCGAGGCGGTGCCGTCCCAGGTGCGGACCCGCTTGCCGGTCTGGTGCGACCACGGGTCGCTGATGGTGGCGGTGACGGCGTTGGACCCGTCGTAGTGGATCTCTTCGCGGGTCGCGCCCTCGTACTGGTCGGCGTCGGTGATGCCGTCCGGGTCTTCAGAGTCGGTGACCTTGGCGTGGCGCGTGGAGCCGTCGGACTGCTTGTCGCCGTCCATGCCCTGGAAGTAGGTATAGGCGACCTTGGACTGAGGTCCGGAGGAGTCTCCGTGGGTGACGGTGACGTGCCCGAACCCGCGGAACTGCGACCAGGTCTTGTACTTCTCCTTGGTCAGGCCGTCATCGTCGTCGTAGTGCCAGGCCGGGTCGCTGTAGGAGTAGGAGGTGACGTCGTCGGGGGCGCCGCCGGTCAGGTCACGCGCGGCGACCTGGGCGACGACGTACTTGTGGAACCAGTCGCGCTTGGGCGTCGTGTTACCCTCCGGCGTCCAGTACTGCGGGAAGCACCGTTTGGTGTTGGAGTCCGGACTGGGCGTGTTGCCGGCCGTACAGTCCTGATCGGCGTACGTGACAGAGATCTGGCCGCCGGTCTCGTTCTTCACAGCGTCAACGCGCCACTTGGTCAGAGGCGGGTCGCCCTCGGTGGCATCGACGCGGTTGTCACGCTGGATACCGTCGAAGACGACATCCGGCGTGGAGACGGGCGTCGTGCCGACGTCACCCTCGTGGGTGATGGACTGCAGCCACAGCGCGGGAGCGGTCCCATCGCCCGGAGGGTTCATCTGCTGGTGGAGCGTCCACGTGTCGACGTTCTTGTATCCGCCGCTGTAGATCTGTGTGGTGATGAGGGACAGGCGTTTGCGCGACCAGAAGGTGGGCGCGTAGTTGTCATTGCAGGGATCACTCGACGCGCAGTTCTCGTCGTAGGGCACGTCCGGCCAGTGGGAGGCGTTGGCCTTGGTGAACTTAGTGTCCGCGCAGTCGAAACCGGAGTCGGGAATACAGCGTTCGACGGTTTTGAAGTTCACTCGCGCGGGCGCGGAGGACGAGTAGATCGCGCTGGACCGTACGCCGTAGTCGATGTGGTCGAGGTAACCGCCACGGGTGTATTTGGTGACCGTCCCGTTCGGCTTACCGTCGGTGAGCTGGGTGACATAGCGCCGGTAGTAGTTGGTCTCGGGGGTGTACCAGAAGGTGCTCGCGGTGCCGTGCGGGTCGACGACGTAGTCGAGGTTCCAGCGCCACGCCTGGTCACAAAAGGAGGACTCCGCCGTTGACTTGTGGCAGGGATCGGTCGAGTCGTCGCCATAGACCGGGACGGTCCAGGTCGAGTTCGTCACCGCGGCGTTCGTCGTCCAGCCTGGAAGGTGATTCAGGCCGAAGTAGTACTGCGTGCCGTCGGGCGTCGTGACGCGCCAGTGTTCGCCGTTGTCGTCGGTGTTGGACGCACCGGTGAGCTTTTCGACCTTGGAGCCGTCGTCGTTCTTGGGCTGCCAGTTGCCTGTCGCGTCGTCGCGGATCAGTTCGGTCGACTGTCCGTTCAGCGACATGGTCGCGTTGTCGTAGCCCCAGCATTCGTCGTTGTGCTTGGGGGTCGTGTTGTCCTCGGAGCAGGGGTGGTAGCGGCGCTCGATGAAGCCCGGTGCGTAGTCGAAGCCCTCACCCACCCAGGAGGTCTGGTTGTTGGTCTCGACGGTCTTGCCGTCGACCGCTTGGGAGGAGTATCCGAGGGCGATCTGCGGGCTCGGGCCACCAGGCGCTGGGGGAACGCGTAGCGGGTACGACCAGGAGAAGCCGCCGGTCTGGTCGCTGACGCTCCAGGTGGAGGACGGCGACAGCGACGTCGCGGTGAAGTCGCCGGCGGAACCGGACGGTGCGGCCGTCGCGGCGAGCAGCGTCGATGCTTGGATGTCGACGTCGGCGGTCAAGGTTCCGGCCTTGACGTCGTTGGCCGTCTTCAGCGGCGTACGCCCCTGGCAGCCGGCCCGGTCGGGCGTCGTCAGGGCACAGTCCGGCAGTCGTACGAGGCGCAGGCGAGACGCCCAGTCGCCACCGAAGGCGTACCGGAAGCCGGAGTAGTCGACCTTGACCTCCGTTCGCCCGGCGGTGGCGGGTGTCAAACGCAGGGCCAGGCCGTCGATGTGCGCGCGGCCGGTCGTCTGCTGGTCGAATACCTGGACGGCGACACTCGCTGGTGTGGTGCTCTTCGCCTTCTTCGAGGGGCTGACCCACACCGGCAGCGCGCCGGCACGGTGCGGAGCGGCCGACGCCGCGGCCGTACGGACGCCGCCCTTCGGCGCCAGCGCCGCGGTCGCCGTACCGGCCACCGGCCACGTCACACGAGCTGCGGTGGTCAGCGCGTGCGTCGCGGTCACCGTCGCCGTCCTGGCCTTCAGCGCGTGGCCGGGCACGGACCGCTGTTCCTGCGCGGACCGGTGCTTCCACTCCGGCTGCGCGGACGCCACCGGCGCGTACGCCAGGAGTGACGCCACCAACGCCGGCACCATGATCATCGCGATCCATCGGATCCGGCGCCAATGCCGACGCGAACTGAACGCACCCCACCACGACCTGGACAACACGAACCTCCGACGAACGCTGAGCGAGAAAGGGGAAGACAGGGAGATGGAGGCGCCGGACGGCGCTATCCGTTCGCCGTCGGCGGGATGGCGTTGGCAAGGTCGGTGACCTGCGAGTCGGTGAGGGTGCCGGTGTAGACGCGTACGTCGTCGATGTCACCCTCGAAGTAGTCCTGGAAGCCGCCGTCGTACTTGACCCGGCCGACCTCCAGCGGGCCGCTCGCGTTCCAGGAGGCGGCCTGACCACCGGCGGCCCCCGCCACGTGGAATACGACGCCCGCTTCGGGCCTAACCCCGACATGAGCGCCACCCGCATCGCCGCACTGGCCTCCAGTTGGAACGAGGAGAGCCTGCGTGCGATCCAGGGGCAACTCGCGGCGGCGGGTTGGGAGACCGAGATCGGTCCCGCGTTGCTACGCGCAGTTCGCGACGGCGCGCTCCGGGATCGCGGCGAGATCGACCGTATTCTGCGCCGCTTTGACCTCACCTTGGCGAACGCATAGAGTCCAATTCTCCCCGAGCGCTGCAGGCATCACGACATGGTCCCCGAACAGTCACCGGTCCGCACCATGTTCACGGGTATCGATGCATTCCTCGAGACCCGCGCCGGTGCTTCGGACTGGCTCTAAGCCCCGACGGACCCATGTTAGAGAAGCCGCAGCACGTGAAATCTGGCATGAAACAGTTTTTGCGTTTCTCGACAAGCACGTCCTGGATGAGAATGGATAAAAGACGTATGCCCGGTTTCCGGGCGCAGGGCATTCGCTTGGTATCGACGTCGCTCCTGACGAACGTGTCGGACGGGATTCTCCGGCTGGCGCTGCCCCTGATGGCGATCGATGCAGACGCATCGGCCTTCCAGGTCTCACTGCTCGTCGCAGCCGCACAGGCCCCCTGGCTGGTCGGCAGCCTGTTCGCCGGCGCTGTCATCGACCTCACCAGGCGCTCGCTGCTGGTCAGGCTCGCCAACAGCCTGCGCGGCCTGGTCCTCATCGGGTTGGCAGTGGTGTTGCTCCTGTCGGAGCAGCGTGCGTCGTTCGCGGTCGTCCTGGGCATCGGGACCATCTGCGGGATCGCTGAGGTCTTCTCGGACCTCAGCTCCCAGAGCGCTGTCCCGGAACTGGTCTCCGACGCCGAACTGGAATCCCTATACGGCCGCGTATCCGTCGTCCAGAACACTAGCAACACGTTGCTCGGACCCGCTCTTGGGGGATTTCTGTACCAGCTGAGTCCCCGGCTATTGGTGGCCGCGGTTGCACTCAGCTACCTGCTGTCGGCACTGGCGTTCCCGGCCACTCCGCGAATTGCTTCTCGGATGAAGTGGACGCCCCGGACGCTACTCGCACAGATCGGAGCGGGCCTAGCGATCATCGGCCGGGACTCGTGGCTTAAGCGCGCGGTCCTCGCCGTCGGGGCGATGAACTTCGCCTCCGGCGCCGGCATGGGCGTCCTGGTCGTGTACGCGCTGGCCCCGACCGGTCTCGACCTGACGAGCGCGCAGTACGGCCTCCTGCTCGGAGCGAGCGGGGTCGGAGCGATCGTCGGCGGTCTCCTCGTGCGGCGGGTCACGGACCGGTTCGGAAGCCGGCTATGTCTCTTCTTGGGCGCCTGCGCGTTGGTGACGAACATCTCGGCCCCGTCACTGTCGGGCAACGCGATCGTCGTGGCGACGATCAAGTTCGTTGCGAGCGCTGTCGGAATGCTTTTCGGTGTCCAGGTCATCTCCACCCGACAGCGACGGGTGGACCAGGAACTACGTGGACGCGTGAACGCAGCTTTCCAGATGGTCGGGCTAGGCTTGTACCCAGTGGGCGCCGTCACCGGAGGCGCCGTCGTGTCCCTCGTCGGGCAGCGACCGATCTTCGTCCTGTTCGGCGCGGCAGCGGCGGCCGTCGTACTCCTGACGCGTCCCTGGCAGATCAAGGAGCCCGCCGAGCAGCCGACTCGCTTGGCGCGAGCCGCCGCCGCGCCACCAGTACCACCACCACGATCGCCAGGCTGACACCCAGTCCGTGCCGGATGCCCCCAGGTTTGCGCGGATCACCCACAACACGCTCTTTCAATAGGGAAGACTGATTGCCAGACCTGCATCGACGTCTTGTGCGCCTACCTGCGGCTGCCGTACGACCCCGACCCCGGAGATGCTCCCGAGCACGCCCAGGCCCACCAGACCTACCCCGCCTCGCCGACGACGGCGACCACTCGGCGCGGCTCACCCTGCAGGTGTTGGCGGTCGGTATGGTCACCATGGTCATCAACAACAACGGCGTCCCGGTGCCCTCCGACTCCTGGGCCGAAAAGTGGGTCGAGCTGTCTCACGAGCAGCAAGCAGAAGCCGCTTACTTCCTGGCGAGCCTCACCGGAGGCTGCGCTTGCCGAAAATGCCATCCGGCCAGGTCAGCGCCCTGGGGTCGGTTGGTTGGGTCCCTGGACGTGGTGGGCTCTGGTTGATCATGTCGGAGCGGTCGCGCGAGAAGCGGTTGCGGCGGGATGATGATCGGCTGTGGTGTTACGACTTGCCTATTTGGCCGTGGTGAACACGTTTGCGGTGCTGCTGCTGCCGATGAGCGATCGAGACAAGGACACCGAAATTCTGGCGTTGCGCCATCAGGTCGCGGTGCTGGAGCGCCAACTGGGCAAGGAGAAGGTGCGGTTCACTCCGAGTGACCGTGCCTTCCTCGCGGCATTGCTGCACCGTCTACCACCGGAGGTGTTGCGTCGGCTCCGGCTGCTGGTGCGTCCGGACACGATCCTGCGCTGGCACCGGGACCTGATCACCCGACGGCACGCCGCCAGGTCAAAGCCGAGGCGGGCGGGCAGGCCGCCGACTGTGCGTTCCATCCGTGCCTTGGTCTTGCGTCTGGTCCGGGAGAATCCGAGCTGGGGGTGCAGGCGTGTTCACGGTGAGCTTCTGGTCCTGGGAGTGAAGGTCGCCGCGTCCACCGTGTGGGAGATCTTGAAGGAAGCCGGTATCGATCCGGCACCCGAGGCGCTGCCGGTACGTGGGCCGGCTTCCTGCGCTCTCAGGCAGAGGCCTTGCTGGCTTGTGACTTCTTCGAAACGGTCACCTTGTCCGGAGCGCAGATGTACGTGCTGGCGGTGATCGAACACGGCAGTCGCCGGATCCGGGTCCTGGGTGCGACTGCGCACCCCACCGCGTCGTGGGTGGTGCAGGCGGCGAAGAACCTCGTCATGGACCTCGAAGACGCAGGCTGCCGGGCGCGGTTCCTGATCCGGGACAGGGACGGCAAGTACCCTCAGCTGTTCGATGCCGTCTTGAGGGACGCGGGGATCGAGGTCGTGCTCAGCGGCGTCCGGATGCCTCGCATGAACTCGATCATGGAACGGTGGGTGCAGACCTGCCGCCGCGAGCTGCTGGATCGGACGTTGATTTGGAGCCAGCGTCACCTGCTTCACAGCCTGCGCGAGTTCGAGGACTTCTACATGGGCATCGACCCCACCAGGGCATTGCCAATGCCCGGCCGCTCAATCCGCTGCCCCCGCCGGTCACCGACCCAGAGCAGATCGCCCGCCTGGACATACGAAGACGCCAACGTCTGGGCGGAATCCTCCACGAGTACGAGCATGCCACTTGACCTGCACGGATGATATTTTCGGCAAGCGCACTCTTGACCGACCGACGCTCCACCGATGCTTCGCCGATCTCATCGGGAATCTCGATAGAGATGGTTACCTCGCCCAAGTGTTTCCACCGCCATGCGTTGACGCTGACAACTCTGAGGTTGATGTCTCACTTGAGCTGGAGAGACGCCTCGGCGTCGCCGATCTGTGGCCGCTTCAGCCACAAACATGGGACGACGATGTCTTTTACGTGGCGTATACACCGAGCCACAGTTCGCTGAGGATTAATGTCCAAACAGGTTCGACCTCAACGGAAATGCGACACGCCAATCGACAGCACCTTACTCATTCCATTCAATGGTCCATCTAGACGACTCAACGAACGATTCGAGTGCCACCACACCCTCCACCCAATAGTCACCTCCATCCGTCGGATTGGACAGATCATTCACAAGAAGTATTTGATAGCCTCCCGCAATATCAGAGTCGTCGTGAATTTTCACGAAATAACCCTCATAAAATCCCGACAGGATATGCCCGTATCGCTCTAGTTCAATTTTCGTCATTTATGGCTCTAGCAGGACATGGTTGTTAACCAATGATTTCCCAGCTTCATCGAACATCTCGAAGTGCACATGTGGCATGTTAGGCCAATGCTCTCACGCAAGAGAAGCAGGATCCACACGGAATCCACGACTTCCGTCTGCGCTCCGAAAAACCCCTCGACCTTTACTTACATCGCGCGCACCCTCACCAACGAATGAGTGTCCAGTTGCCATCACATCTTCTATTGTGATCGCATTTTGGCCGATGATACTCGATTGCCGCTTGTGAGGCACAATATCGGCATTGCTCTCGGCAGTCGACATCGTCTCGTCGATCACGTCATCTCGAACAGCGCCTCCACAATTGTGCACCAGAATCGGAGTGGCGCCTGCTTCTACGAAGTAAGTGTGGAGGTGGGCGATGGTGAGGTTGCGTGCTTGCTGGTAGGCGCCGTATCGCTGGATTCGCAGGACTCTGAGTGTCTTGCCGCCAGGGGCCGATAGGCGGTCGCCTGGAGAGAGATCGGCGGCGTTGGTGAAGCCCACCGGGTTTGATGAAGTCCGGTTTACGTGGCGTCGGTTGGCGCTGGTGTGTTGATGGAACGGTAGTAGGCAGTCTCGTATTCGATGGGTGGGATGTCGCCGATCGCGGTGTGGAGCCGGTGGTGGTTGTACCAGCCGACCCATTCGAGGATGGCGTATTCGACCTGGTCGCGGGTGCGTCAGGTGCGGCGGTGGATCAGTTCGGTCTTGAAGGTGGCGTTCGGTGATTCGGCCATCGCGTTGTCGTATGAGTCGGCGACCGACCCGACAGAGGCGACCACACCCAGGTCGGCCAGCCGGGTGGTGTAGCGGAAACTGACGTACTGGCAGCCCTATCGGAGTGATGGATCAGGGTGCCCGGTTGCACCGGCCGCTCGCGGCCGCGTTGCCACAGCGCCATCTCCAGCGCGTCCAGGGGCAGGTCGGTGCGCAGTCTCATCGGGTGTGGTGGTGCGCTGCCGGTCGCGGCGGTGCACGCCCTGCAGGCCGTGAGCGCGCATCAACCGTTCCACCGTGCAGCGGGCGACTCGCACGCCTTGGCGGCGTAGCTGTTTGTGCACGCGGTAGGCGCCATAGGTGCCGTAACTGGCCTGGTGAACGCCGGTGATCTGCTCGATCAGCACCGCATCGCGGCGAGCGCGGGCGGACGGTGGCCGGCGTTTACGGCCGTAGTAGGTGCCCGGGCACAGGTCCAGGACCCGGCAGACCGGCACGGGCCCCGAAGCGGTCACGCAGGTGGTCGACCACCATGACTACTTCGTCCGGGGCTGGCCGACCTCGGCGGCGAAAGCGCGGAGGCCGCTTTGAGGATCTCATTGGCGCGCTTGAGCTCGTTGTTCTCCTTGCGCAGCCGCTGGAGCTCCTCACGCTCGACGCTGGTGAGCTGCTCAGGACGCCGGCCGGCATCGGCCTGGGCTTGTCGGACCCAGGTCCGCAGGGCTTCGCGGTGGATGCCCAGACCGGTCGCGATCTGGGCGATGGGGCGGTCGGACTCCAACGCCAGCCGGACGGCCCGGTCCCGAAGCTCCTGGGGGTATTTGCGTGGTGCTGCCATCGCGGTGATTCTCCTCCCCGCCAGCCAAGATCATGACTGGCGGGGAGGACTTCACTGAACCCGGTGGGCTTCAAGAATCCAGAGCCTTACGGCGGAACGCAGCCGGGTACGGCTTGGGCATAACGCGGGCCTCTTACGGCGCTACCAAGCCTGCAGTCTCTCAACAATCGAGTCCGGAAAACCAGGGGAAGATCAGTGCGTTACGGTGCGGCATGAGGGCCTTCCTGGTCGATGCAGATGTCGTAATCCACACCGAGCCAGAAGGCCCTCACCCATTTCGGCCGTGTCGCCCGTACTCGACCTCTGTGGTCAGTACAGCTAGCGCTGCAGCGTCAGCAGGCCCGGACGCCACGGCAGCTGGTCGTACGGGCCGCCGGCGCTGGGGGACTTGCCCTGGTAGAGGAATTGGAGGTTGCAGGGATCGATGGTCATGGTCTGGTCAGGGTTGTTGCGGACCAGGTCGCCGTGGCTGATGTCGTTGGTCCAGGTGGCCCCGCTGTTGGCCTTGCCCGCGAAGGGGCTGCTCTCGCTGCCGGCCTGCGGAGTCCACGCACCGCTCAGGCTGGAGGCGGTGAACGAGCGGAAGTACCGCCCGTTCGCCCCCATCGCCTCGACGATCATCAGGTACTGGTTCTGGCCCTGGACCTTGTAGACCTGGACCGCCTCGAACAGGTTGGCCGTCGAGTCGCTCATCACCGTCGTGTACGACGAACCGAAGTTGCCCGGGAAGTTCCCGATCGGCATGCTCGCCCGGTAGATCTTGCCGTTGTCGCCGGCGAAGAACAGGTACATGTTCGAACCGTCACCGATCAGCGTCTGGTCGATCGGGCCGGTACCGGAGCCCGAGATGCTTCCGGTGAACAGTGCCTGCGGCGAGGACCAGCCGTTCGGGTTGGTGGGGTCGCTGGACGTCCGGTAGATGAAGGGCCAGGCACCCCACTGGTACGCCAGCACCCAGATGTTCTTGGGCGCGAAGTAGAACAGCGTGGGCGCCACCGTGGCCTGACTCATCCCGGTCTGGCCTGCCGAGGCCATGTCGGACCAGTTCGTGAAGGGACTGAAAGCCATCGAACCGTACGACGATCCCGACACGTTCGACGCGTAGACCACGTGCTTGCCGTTGTAGACGACGTTGGTGAAGTCCTTGAGCGAGACCCATCCGTTCTTCGGCGTCGCCAACACGCCCGTCGACGTCCAGCGGTACGTCGACGGAAGGGAACACGTCGCGGGCGGGCCCGACAGGCCGGTCCACTGCTGGCCGGCACTACCGTCGCACGTCCCGATGTCCACCGCGGTGCCGTTGGCCGTACCAGCGCCCGTGGCCTCCAGGCACAGCCCCGACTCCACGCTGACGACCGTGCCGTCGGAGTTCACCCGCCACTGCTGGTTGGTACCACCGTTGCAGGTCCAGATCTCCACCCGCGTGCCGGCCGCGGTCGCGTGGTTCGGCACATCCAGGCACTTGCCTCCGTACACGGTCAGCTGACCGCCGGTGGTCGAGGTCCACTGCTGGTTCGTACCGCCCCAGCAGTCATAGATCTGCAGGTAGGTGCCGTCGGTCTGGCTCTGACCCAGCACATCCAGACACCGGCCGGAACCGACGCCGCGCAGGGTACCGGTGACGTCGGCCCGAGCCGAGGTGGCCGTCAGCGTGACCGCGAGGACGACCGCGGCGGTGGCGACCACGCGCAGCGCCGAAGTCAGCGCGCCACGCCCCTTCCTTATACGTGCTCTGTACATGGGGACCTCCTCTCGGGTCAGCTGAGGGACCACGTCTGGTTGCTGCCGCCCCAGCAGGAGTACAGCTGGATCTGGGTGCCGTTGCCGGTGCCCTGGCCCGCGGCGTCCAGGCACAGTCCGGACTGGACGCCGACGATGGTCCCGTCGGAGTTGACGCGCCATTTCTGGTTGTCGCCGCCGTGGCAGGAGTAGATCTGCACCTTGACGCCGTTGCCGGTGCCGGCGGCGTCCAGGCACTTGTTTCCGTAGACCTGGAGCTCGCTGGCGGAGGTGTAGGCCCACTGCTGGTTGCTGTTGCCGTTGCAGTCCCACAGCTGCACCTGGGTGCCGTCGGTCGTGCTCGCGTTGGGCACGTCCAGGCAGCGGCCGGAGGTGACGCCCTTGATCTGTCCACTGCCTTCGGGCGGCGGGGAGGATGACCCGCCGTTGAGGGCGTTGAGAACAGAGGTGTAGGCGGGCTTCTTGTTGCCGTTGCCGTCGAAGAGGAGTGGGGTGTCGCTGGACCGCCAGGAGTCGCTGTCGCGTACGCCCCAGACCGTCATGCCGACGCAGCGCGAGACGGCCAGGCAGTCGTTGGTCACGTTGGCGTAGGTCGTGGCCGAGGCGCCCTGGATGTCCAGCTCGGTGATGGCCACGTCGACGCCGAGGGCAGCGAAGTTCTGCAGGGTGGTACGGAAGTTGCTGTTGTACGGGCTGCCGCTGTTGAAGTGGGACTGGAAGCCCACACAGTCGATCGGGACGCCGCGGGACTTGAAGTCCTTGACCATGTTGTAGACGCCCTGGGTCTTTGCGGCGTTCCAGTCCTCGATGTTGTAGTCGTTGTAGCAGAGCTTGACGCTCGGGTCGGCCGCCCGCGCGGTGCGGAAGGCGACCTCGATCCAGTCGTTGCCGGTCCGCTGCAGGTTGGAATCGCGCCGGCCTCCGGAACCGCCGTCGGCGAACGCCTCGTTCACCACGTCCCAGTAGGCGAGCTTGCCCTTGTAGTGGGCCATCACGCCGTTGATGTGGTTGATCATCGCCTGGCGCAGCGCGCTGCCGCTGAGGCTCTGCATCCAGCCAGGCTGCTGGGAGTGCCAGGCCAAGGTGTGGCCGCGGACCTTCATGCCGTGCTGCACCGCCCAGTTGTACACCTGGTCACCGGCGCTGAAGTTGAACTGCCCCTGCTGGGGCTCGGTGGCGTCGATCTTCATTTCGTTCTCGGGCGTCACCATGGAGAACTCGCGGCCCGCGATCGTGGTGTACGCCGAGTCGCCGAGCCTGCTGGAGGAGATGGCGGTGCCGAAGTACCGCCCGGTCTGCGCCGCCGCCGCGCCGAGCGTACTCGCCGCGGCATTCGAGGGAACCGCCACCGCCAGCGTAACGGTCGTCGTCCCGACGACGCCGATGGCGACGGTGACCAGGGCCCGGCGGAAACGGCGGACGGATCTCCGGGTTCGGGGCAAAAAAATTTCTCTGGTGCTCACTACTGAGCCTCCATAACTGAAGCACGGGAATGACAGAAACGCGGGAACAGCCCCGCGGAATCGACGCCGCGTCACTTCGCAGGGAACGCACACCACCAAGGCGTCGCCAGTTGGTCGGCCTTGCCACGCCGGGCACGCCCAACCGCCTTCAGAGAATCAGTGTGAATAGCGCCCGGAAAAAGTGTCAACGTTTTCGAAAAAGTTTCGAAATATGATCATAGTCTTCGCCCGTCCAGGGAGCGAATACGCCACCGAAATGTTTCGATGATCCTCCATTGAGCGTGCATCCCCAGTGAAAACTTTCATGACGATGCTTCACCGGACAGGTGTATCCACGCCGATTACCCCAGCTGAGCCACGGTCGGCCCGGGAGTGATTTCGCGATGCGCAGCGGACCCTTGACAGACCTCCCCGACTCATATTTGCTCCGCTTCACCACCACCTTCGACCGACCCGCGGAAGAAAGGAGCTCCCTCGACCGTCCGGATCGTCAGCGATGACATTCCGCCCACCGTGCCCGGGGTCGCGTCCGGCGCTTCGATCGCGTGAGCGCCGGGCGACAACGGCGATACCGCCGTCGGCAATCCGTGCCAACGACCGGCCCCGCCCGGCCGCAGGGACGCCGACGATGCGGCCGGCGCGAACCCGGCTGCCCGGTCCGTCATCGATCCGGTCGGCATCTGCTCGTCGTTGTGGACCGCGCTGCCGTACGTCACCGCCGCGGTGACGGGGCGGGTCGGCGACCCCGCGGTCTCCGGGCAGCCGGTCAGGGCCATGAGGGCCAACCGCACCCATCGCTCGCGCCGGTCCCCGAACCAAGCGGGGCTCGACGCACCGGTCAGGCGGAGTCGCGGACGATCAGCCGGCACGGGACCCGGTGCGGGCCCGGTGACGGGTTGTCGTCGATCGCTTCGAGGAGACGCAGGGCGGCGATACGTCCGATCTCGGCGAGGTCCACGTCGACGGTGGTGAGCGGTGGCCGGGACGCGAGGGTCATCGCGTCCCAGTTGTCGTAGCCGACGACGGCGACCTGGTCGGGCACGCGTACGCCGCGCTCCCGTAGGGTGTCCGTCACTCCACGGGCGATCTGGTCGTTGCCGCAGAAGAACGCGTCGGTGCCGGGCTCCGCTCGCAGCACCGTTTCCGCCACGCGCCGACCCCATGCCTCGCTCCAGTCGCCGAAGTGGGCGCGGCCGGTGGCGAAGCTCAGTGAGGCGTCGTTCAGCAGGCGCTCGGTGTAGCGGGCGCGGTCGGCGGCAGCGGCGTGGTGGGCCGGCCCGGTGACGTGGGCGATCCGGGTACGGCCGCTGCTCAGGAGGTGGTCGAGGGCCAGTCCGCAGCCCTGTTCGTCGTCGGAGACGATCGAGATGTCCAGGAGGTCGGTGGAGGGGGACAGAGCGTAGACGACGGGGACGCCGTCGTGGACGCCGGGCAGCGGCGGGCGCGGGTCGGTGCGGCGGCCGGTGACGATGATGCCGTCCACTCGCCGGTCCATGAGGTTCTGCAGGTGGTGGCGTTCGCGGATGAGATCACCGCGGGTGTCGCAGAGCAGGACCGAGATCCTGCCCGCACCCAGGGCGTCCTCGGCGCCGAGGAGCACCGGGATGCTGAAGCGGCCGATGCCGTCGGTGGTGATCAGGCCCACGGTCCAGCTCCGGCCGGTGTGCAGGCTCTGCGCCTGCTGGTTGGGGCGGAAGTCGAGTGACCGAGCGGCGTCCTCGACCCGGCGGCGGGTCTCGGGCCGCATGCGTCCATTGCCGCTGAGGGCGCGGGAGGCCGTGCCGACGCTCACGCCCGCGAGTTCGGCCACGTCACTCAGGGTGGCTCTCGCCCTGGAGGTGTTGCGGCTTCGTCCCGACACGCGCAGTCCTTTGCTCACCCGATCACCGGCGACCTCATGATGCCACCACCGGCGCACGCTTGACCAATCCTCGATATAGCCGTGAAAGCTGGGATAACGCCCTTGACGCCCTGGCGTGTTAACCGTACGTTCCGGCATGGAAAAGGTTTGCGCACTTGCGCAACCGCGCATGCCGTGGCCGGAAGGCCGCCACCGAGGAGATCCATGTCCCGTACGTCCTCGTCCACCGCGGGAACCGGCCCGGTCCGGCTCGGTCCGCAGACCCGTGCGGCTCTGCGTCCGACCCGGGCACCGGCGCTGACCGGCGGCTTCTGGTACGACCGGCGCGTGATCAACGCCCAGGTGTGCATCCCCCAGGGTCCCCGGCTGCTGGAGTCCGCGGGCAACCTGCACAACCTGCGCCTCGTCGCGGGCGCGACCGAGGGCGCCTTCCGCGGCGACTACCCCTTCCAGGACACCGACGTCTACAAATGGCTGGAGGCGGCCTCCTGGCAGCTCGCCCAGGACGCGACGGTCGGCCGGGACACCACCGCGCTGAGCACGGAGGTCGACCGCATCACGACGCTGGTCGCCGCGGCGCAGCAGGAGGACGGCTACCTCAACACCTGGTTCCAGTCCGGCCGGGGCGAGGGCCGATACAGCGACCTGCGGTGGGGTCATGAGCTGTACAACGCCGGCCACCTCATCCAGGCCGCGATCGCCCACCACCGCGCCACCGGGCGTACCGAGCTCCTCGACGTGGCCCGCAGGTTCGCCGACCACATCGGCACCGTCTTCGGACCCCCGGGCAGCGGCCGGCCGATCGACGGGTTCGACGCGCACCCGGAGGTCGAGACCGCGCTCGCCGAGCTGTACCGGGAGACCGGCGAACGGCGGTACCTCGACCTCGCCCGCTACTTCGTCGACCGGCACGGCCACGGCCTGCACGGTCACGAGGCGTACTGCCAGGACAGAGTGCCGCTGCGCGAGGCCCGCACGGTCGAGGGCCACGCCGTACGCCAGCTGTACCTGCTGGCCGCCGCCGCCGACCTGGCGATCGAGACCGGTGACGAGTCTCTCGCCGCGGCGGGCGCCCGGCTGTGGCATGCCATGGCCGCCGCCAAGACCCACCTGACCGGCGGTGTCGGCGCGCACCACGACGAGGAGGACTTCGGCGATCCGTACGAGCTGCCGACCGAGCGCGCGTACTGCGAGACCTGCGCCGCCGTCGCCTCCGTCCAGTTCGGCTGGCGGATGGCGCTGCTGACCGGGCAGGCCCGGTACAGCGACCTGATCGAGCGCACTCTGTTCAACGGCTTCCTCGCCGGGATGTCACTGGACGGCGAGAGCTGGCTCTACGTCAACCCGCTCCAGGTGCGCGACGGTCACGTCGACGGGGGCGGCGACCAGTCGTCCCGCCGCACGCGCTGGTTCCGCTGTGCCTGCTGCCCGCCGAACGTCATGCGCCTGCTCGCCGGCCTGGAGCACTACTTCACCTCCACGGACGGCCGGGGGCTGCAGATCCACCAGTACGCCTCCGGCGTCTTCCACGGCGAGGCCGACGGCGAGCCGCTGAATGTGAGCGCTAACACCGACTACCCGTGGCGAGGCCGTACCGTCGTCACCGTCGAGCGGACCCCCGGCACGCCCTGGACGCTCTCGTTGCGGATCCCGCAGTGGTGTACCGAGTACACCCTCGGTGGCGTCGCCGCCGACGCCGAGGTCGAGGACGGCTGGCTCCGGATCCACCGATCCTGGACCGCCGGCGACGAAGTCGTCCTGGACCTCGACCTCGCCCCGCGCCTGGTGTCCGCCGACCCACGGGTGGACGCGGTACGGGGCTGCGTCGCGATCGAGCGCGGCCCCCTCGTCTACTGCCTCGAACAGGCGGACCACCCCGGCGGCGGCCTCGACGACGTCGTGATCGACGCCGCCGGCCCGCTCACCGTCAAGGAGCGCCCCGACCTGCTCGGCGGCGTCGTCACGATCAGCGGCACCGGGTACCGGCGGTCACTCCCCGAGCCGGGCTGGTGGCCGTACGGCCCCGCCGGTTCGTCCCCGGCTCCGGGCACCCCCCTGGAACTGGCCGCCGTGCCGTACCACGCATGGGCCAACCGCACCATCGGCGGCATGCGCGTCTGGCTGCCCACCTCCTGACCGGCTTTCCCCACTCTCCACGAGGTCACCATGAGATATCCGCACCGCACTCTCCTCGCCGCCGTGCTCGCCACCGGCACACTGGCGTCCGCCGCCGCGTGCTCCTCCTCCAACGGGAGTGACTCCGGCGGCTCGGCGTCGGGCACGTACAGCTTCTGGGACCCGTACCCGCAGTTCGACGCCTCCTCCGACTGGGCCAAGCAGGTCACGAGCTGCGGTACGCGGGCCGGCGTCACCGTCAAGCGCACCGGAATGGACACCACCGACCTGGGCAGCAAGGCTCTCCTCGCCGCCCAGCAGGGCAACGCCCCCGACGTCATGCTGGTCGACAACCCGGTCGTCTCCACGCTCGTCCAGGCCGGCATTCTCGGCAAGGCGAATGACCTGGGCCTGGACACCTCCTCCGTCCAGCCGAACATCATCGGTGCGGGGACGCTGAACGGCGCCGCGTACGGCGTCCCGATCGGCGCCAACACGCTGGCCCTCTACTACAACAAGACCGTCCTCAAGGCCGCCGGCGTCGACCCCGCGAGCATCAAGGACTGGGCCACACTGACCTCGGCCCTGCAGAAGGCCAAGTCCGCCGGGAAGAAGGGCATCACCTTCTCCGCCATCGGCACCGAAGAGGGCAGCTTCCAGTTCCTGCCCTGGTTCTGGGGTTCCGGTGGCGACCTGACCAAGGTGAACGCGCCGGCCGGAGTGGCGGCGCTGTCGCTGTGGAAGGGTTGGGTCGACCAGGGACTCGCGCCGAAGGACGTCCTCCAGAACACCCAGACCACGAGCTGGCAGGAGTTCGCCACCGGCAAGTACGCCTTCGGGGAGAACGGCACCTGGCAGCTCGCCAATGCGGCCAAGGCCGGCTTCCCGTACGGGGTCATCAACATTCCCGGCCAGCACGGCGGCTCGGCGCCGGTACCCACCGGCGGTGAGTTCGTCACCATGCCCGTGCAGAAGAAGACCGCCCGTTACGCCGTCAGCACGAAGATCGTTAACTGCCTGATCAGTCCGGCGAACCTGCTGGCGACCGACACCACGCTGTCCTACGTCGCGCCGATCGCGGCGGTGCAGAAGCAGCAGGTCCAGCAGGACGCGGCGCTCAAACCGTGGGTGTCCGCGGTGGCCGCGGCCCGAGGGCGTACGAGCAACGGCCTCGGCACGAAGTATCCCGTGATCTCCCAGCAGCTCTGGGCGGCGGTCCAGTCGACGCTGTCCGGCGGAAAACCCGCGCAGGGCGCCCTCGACACGGCACAGCAGGCCGCCGCCTCCCACGGCTGACCATCCGGTGCGAAGCAAGGAGCCCGCATGACCCTCGCCCGAACCGACCACCCGCAGCGGTCGCCGGCCGCGGTCCGGGCGACCGCGGGCTCACGGACACCGCACCGCCGCGTACGCCGCCGGACGGGCCAGCTCACCGCCTGGGCGTTCGTACTGCCCCTGGTGATCTATCTGGCCACGTTCTACGTCTATCCGCTCTACCGGAACCTGGACCTCAGCCTGCGCCGTTACACGGTGCGGTCCTTCGTCGAAGGTGACGCGCCGTTCGCCGGCTGGGCCGACTTCGACCAGATCCTGCACGACCCGACGTTCGGGCCGGCGATCCGCAACACCCTGGTGTTCACGCTGGTCTCGATCGCGGTCCAGTACGGAGCGGGGCTCGCCCTGGCCGTCTTCTTCAACCGGCACTTCCGCCTCTCCGGCCTCCTGCGAGCCCTGTTCCTGGTGCCCTGGCTGCTGCCGCTGATCGTGTCCTCGTCCACCTGGGCGTGGATGCTCAACAGCGAGAGCGGCGTCGTCAACTACGCCCTCCACTTCGTCGGCGTCTCCCCGGTCGACTGGCTCGGCTCGCCCCACTGGGCCCTGACCTCGGTGATCATCGCCAACATCTGGATCGGCATCCCGTTCAACCTGGTCATCCTGCACAGCGGGCTGCAGAACATCTCCGCCGACCTGTACGAGGCGGCCGCGCTGGACGGCGCGGGAGCCTGGCAGCAGTTCCGGCGGCTCACGTTCCCGCTGCTGCGGCCGGTCACCATGGTGGTGCTGCTGCTCGGCTTCGTCTACACGCTCAAGGTCTTCGACCTGATCTGGATCATGACGAAGGGTGGTCCCGGGGACTCCTCCTCGACGCTGGCCACCTGGTCGTACCGGCTCGGGTTCGGATCCCTGCTGCCGCAGTTCGGCCCCGGCGCCGCCGTCGGCAACGTCCTCATCCTCATCGCCCTGGTCTTCGGGCTGCTCTACATCCGCGTACAGAGGAGGCAGGAGGCATGAGCGGACAACGACGCGGGATCCGGATCACCGCGCTCGGCATCGTCTTCACCGCCCTGATGCTGTTCCCCGTCTACTGGATGGTCAACGTCTCACTCACCCCGCAGCGGGACATGCGCAAGAGCCCGCCGGACCTCCTGCCGCGGCATCCGACGTTCGAGGGGTACCAGGCCGTCCTGCACGACCAGCTGCCGTACCTGCTGACCAGCCTGCTCATCGGGCTCGGCACCGTGGCGCTCACGCTGGTCCTGGCCGCTCCGGCCGGGTACGCGCTGGCCAAGCTGCGCCCGCGCGGCGGCGGCGCGTTCGGCCTCGCGTTGCTGGTCGCCCAGATGATCCCGGGGATCGTCATGGCCATGGGGTTCTATGGGATCTTCCTGAACCTCGGGTTGATGAACGTCTGGTGGGGACTGATCGTCGCCGACTCCACCATCGCCGTGCCGTTCGGCGTCCTGATCTTCCGGGCGTTCATGTCGGGCATCCCCGACGAACTTCTCGCCGCCGCGCGCATCGACGGTGCCGGGGCGTTCCGTACGTTCTGGTCCGTCGTCCTCCCGGTCAGCAGGAACGCGGTGGTCACCGTCTCTCTGTTCGGCTTCCTGTGGGCCTGGTCGGACTTCGTCTTCGCCAACACCCTCGACGGGGGTGGTGACCTGCGTCCCATCACGCTCGGCATCTATCGCTACATCGGCAACAACAACCAGGAGTGGAACGCGATCATGGCCACCGCCGTAGTCGCTTCGGCGCCCGCCGCGCTCCTCCTCGTTCTCGCCCAGCGGTACGTGACCGCCGGCGTCACCGCTGGAGCCGTCAAGGACTGATCTTCCGCCCACACCGTCCCCCCACCCGGAGAGTCCCCATGCAGAAGAGGACCCGTCTAGCCCTGCTCACCGCCGCGCTCACCCTGGCTCCGGCCCTGACCGCCGCACCCGCACACGCCGCCACCACGCTGGTGGTCAACGCCGGTTCCGTCCTGCGGCCGGTCACCCATGTCGCCACCGGCTCGTTGTACGGCCTGGCCAACGCGTCGGCGCCCGCCGACAACCTGGTCCAGCAGATCAAGCCGAACACTTTCGTGCAGATGCCGGCGGGCGGCCACCAGCAGGGGTCCGGCGACATCCTCGTCGTGGCGCCCAAGGCCGCCCGCGCGGGCGCGAAGGTCGTGGACCGCCTGTCGGACTACTACGCGGGATGGCCGTACCAGTTCAGCTGGTCCAACTGGATCAGCGTCGTCGACCAGCAGATCTCCCAGGTCAAGGCATCCGGGATCACGAACCTCGCGTCCTGGGAGCTGTGGAACGAGCCCGACGGCACCTGGCTGTCCTCCAACGGCAGCTTCGAGAGCTTCTGGACCACGACCTACCGGGAGGTGCGGTCCAAGGACTCCCGGACGCCGATCCAGGGACCGAGCTTCTCCGACAACATCAGCGACATGCAGAACTTCCTGCAGAACGCGGTGAACACCAACACGGTCCCCGACATCATCGCCTGGCACGAGCTGTCGAGCTCCTCCAAGATCGCCGGGGACATCTCCACGGTCACGAACATCGAGCGGAACCTGGGCATCACCCCGCGCCCCATCGCGATCGAGGAGTACGCCGCGCCGTCCCAGGTGGGCATCCCCGGCGCGTTGATCGGTTACATCGCCAAGTTCGAACGCCTCGGCGTGCACGACGCCGAACTGGCCTTCTGGAACCAGTCCGGCGCGCTCGGCGACCTGCTGACCGGCCAGGGCGGCTCGCCGAACGGCGCCTACTGGCTCTACAAGTGGTACGCCGACATGAGCGGCGACATGCTCACCACCACCCCGCCCGCCTCGACCGGCCTCGACGGAGCCGCCGCGATCAACAGCGCGGGCAATCAGGTCAGCGTCATCTTCGGCGGCGGCTCGGGCTCGACCGCGGTCACCGTGAACGGCCTGGGCTCCGCGTTCGGCGGCACCGTGCACGCGAAGCTGGAGTACACCCCGTCGAACGGCCGCACCACGGCGGTGTCCGGCCCGACCACCATCTCCGAGGGCAACTACGCCGTCTCCGGTGGATCGGTCACCGTGCCCGTGTCGATGAACTCCGCCTACGGCTACCACCTGGTCCTGACCCCGGGCAGTGGCTCCACCTCCCCGTCCGGCCCGTACCGGATCACGAACGTCAACAGCGGCCTGGCGCTCGACACCCAGAACTCCGGAACCGCTCAGGGCACCCTGGTGGACCAGGCCACGGTCAACTCGTCCAGCACCACCCAGACCTGGGTCCTGACGTCGGCCGGCTCCGGCCTCTACAAGATCGCCAACCAGGCGAGCGGCCTGGTCCTGGGCATCACGAACATGAGCACCTCGAACGGGGGCACCGCCCTGATCTGGGGTGACAGCGGTACCGCCGACCACCTGTGGCAGCTGGTCGCGGACGGCAGCGGCCACTACAAGATCATCAATCACAACAGCGGCCTGCTGCTGGGCGTCACCAACATGAGCACCGCCTCGGGCGCCCAGGCGCTCCAGTGGGAGGACAACGGCACCGCCGACCACCTGTGGACCCTGACGGCCCGCTGACATCGGAGATCCCCGGTCGGCCCCGTGCCGGCCGGGGACCACCGCTGCCGGCCGGACCGGCGGGAGCGATCGGGGTGGGTGATCGAGGAAGATGGCCGGCTCGTGCGTCCCGTGACCAGGTGGCAGGAGCAGAGACGGCGGCCGTCCCCGAGGGGGCGGCCGCCGGGCCGCCAGGCGGGCGGGATGCCGGTTCGTCCGCCTGGCGGTGTCGGGGCCTCTTCAGGCCGGTCCGGTCCTGTCGTCAGCCGGCGTTGAAGTCCTGGTTGGTGCCGGCCGCGTTCTTGCACGGCCACTGGTCCAGCTGCTGGCCCGTGGTGCTGCTCGCGCTGTAGACGTCCAGGCACAGGCCGCTGTTCTGGTTCTGGAAGGACCACGACCCGTCGGACTGGGCCACCGGCTTCCACATCGAGTTCGACGCGCCGTTACGCGCCTGCTGCACGATGTCCGGCACGCCCTGTGACGTCGAACCGCCCGCGACCGCCACCACCTGACCCGAGTTCTGCGCCTGCAGTTCCCCGTAGCCGTTCGAACCGGGCAGGAACTGGAAATGCTGGTTGGACTGCCCGTTGCAGGACCACTGGTCGATCGCCGCACCCGCCGTACCGCTGTTGCCGAACACGTCCAGGCAGAGGCCGTCGCTGGCGGCGGCCAGCTGGTGGTAGCCGCTCGGGTACGAGCCACCCGTGCCGCCCTGCCCGTAGCCGGCGGAGGTGATGTTGGCCTGGACGGCGTTCTCGGTGGTGTCGGAGGGATAGCCGGAGGTCATGACGCCTTCGTAGAAGGTGCCGGCGGAGCCCTTGCTGTTGTCACCGCCGATTCCCAGGATGATGGCACCCTCTTTGTGCATGGGGTTGTAGCCGGAGACGTTGGGACGGACGCCGTCGTAGAAGGTGGACAGACCACCGGACTGGGCGTTGCCACCGCGGATGGCCCAGTGGTTGGGCTGGCCCTTGATGACAGCGGTGGTGTAGCGGTAGTTGATGGTGGGGTCGTTGGCGTTGTAGTGCTGGTTGACGCCGGAGAACAGGCCGTTCTCCAGATCGGCCATGATCCAGGGGCCGTTGCCGGCGCCGTAGCCCCAGACCTTGATGTTGCCGAAGTAGATGGCCTCCATGTGGCCGTTACCGGTGTCGTTGTTACTGGTCTCGGCGTTCCCGTAGTCGAAACAGCACCCGCCGTTGTAATGCGTGCCGTCGAAGATCGCGTACTCCCCTTCGGCGGCGTCTCCGGTCGCGATGCCGTTCGTACGGTCGTTGCGGTACCCGGTGCCGGAAGCGACGTACACGCCGTACGCCTTCTGGCCGTTGAGCGTGGTGGGGGCGGCGGTGGCGTTGGCGAGGTTGTCCGGACCACCGGCCGCACCACCGCCGGGGGCCTGAGTCAGGTTGTTCCCGCGCCCCGACTGGTCATAGATGACCGTGATGACACAGCTCGTGCCGGAGCAGAACGAGTCCTGCGTCGCCGCGTTGGCGACACCTCCGGCGCTCAGTACGCCGATATCACGCGTGGTGTTGTCCGAAGAGCGGCGCACCTGGTAGAGCGGCCCGCCGTAGGAGGCGTACAGCGCACGGGTCGTACTGTGCGCCGCCACGCACGGCGTACCGCCGGACGCGTAGATGTCGCAGGGCAGCGACGCCGCCGACGCGGTGCCGGTCAGCACCGACGTGCCGAGGGCGAGCGCGGCCGCCGCCGTGGCCGCCAGCGACACGGTGACCCGTCGCAGGCGGGTGGGAAATGGGGCCATGAAAGGGGACCTCCGTCAGTCGTGGATGGGCGAGGGTGACGAACGCCAGGCCGGGCGGGTGCCCGGGCCGGGCACCGGCCGGACGGGTCGTTACCCGTCCGGCGGTGTCTTGGAGCGGGCTGATCAGCCCGTGCAGGCGGTGCCGTTGAGCGCGAAGTTCGTCGGCGCCGGGTTGCCGCCGGTCAGGGAACCGTTGAACCCGAGGCTCGCGCTGCCGCCCGTGCCCAGCGAGGCGTTGTAGGAGACGTTCTTGGCGGTCACGTTCGACCCGCTCTGGGTCACCGTGGCGTTCCACGCCTGGGTGATCTGCTGGCCGGCGCCGAACGACCAGGTCAACGTCCAACTCGACACCGGGTCGCCCAGATTCGTCACGCTCACGTTCGCGCCGAACCCGCCCGACCACTGCGAGCTGATCGTGTACGTCACCGAGCACCCGCCGTTGCCCGCCGGCGGGGACGAGCCTCCACCGCCGTACGGGACGCCGCCGGCGAGCGCCGACAGGACCGCGTCGTAGGCGGCCTTCTTGTTGCCGTTGCCGTCGAAGAGCAACGGGTTGTCACCGCTGCGCCAGGAGTCGCTGTCGCGGATGCCCCACACGGTGATGCCGGCGCAGCGGGAGACGTTCACGCAGGCCTTGACCGTGTTGGAGTAGGCGGTCGTCGGCGCCTGGGCGATGTCGAGTTCGGTGAGCTGGACGTCGACACCGAGAGCGGCGAAGTTGCTCAGGGTGGTCTGGAAGCTCGACGGCGGGCCGCCCGAGCCGAAGTGGCTCTGGAAGCCGACGCAGTCGATGGGCACGCCGCGGGACTTGAAGTCCCTGACCATGGCGTAGACGCCCTGGGTCTTGGCGTCGGACCAGTTCTCGATGTTGTAGTCGTTGTAGCAGAGCTTGGCCGAGGGGTCGGCGGCGCGGGCGGTACGGAACGCCTCCTCGATGAAGCCGTTGCCGAGCACGTTCTGGAAGACCGAGCTTCGGTGCTGGGTGCTGCCGTCGGCGAACGCCTCGTTCACCACGTCCCACGCGTAGATCTTGCCTTTGAAGTGCGTCATCTCGGTGGTGATGTGGTTGTCCATCACGCTGCGCAACGTGTTCGCGTCGGTGATGGAGCTGACCCAGCTCGGCAGCTGGTTGTGCCACACGAGCGTGTGGCCGCGCATCCGCTGCCCGTGCGCCTGCGCGTGACTGACGATCTGGTCGGCGGGGCCGAAGTCGAACGAGCCGCGGGATCTCTCGGTGGTGTCCCACTTCATCTCGTTCTCCGGGGTGATCATGTTGAATTCCCGGTCGAGAATCGTGGAGTACGTCGAGTCGCCGAGCCTGCCGGCGGCCACCGCGGTACCGAAGTAACGCCCGGACGTCGCCGCCTGTGCGCCCAGCGTGGTGGCGGCCTGCGCCGGCGCTGGCACGAGCAGGGCGGTCCCGGCGACCGCGACGGCGGCCGACAGCACCGAGACGAGCGCCCGCACCCGACGGGGTCGAAGCGGAGGTTTCATGGTCGAGGTCCTCTCATCGGTCACCCTTCTGATGTTCGGCATCTCGAACAAATGCGAGATATTGCAATGGGTTCCAACCGGGAGTATCCGCACGGACGCGACCAAGTCAATGAAACTGTCATTGCGTGCCTTGAGTGGCTCGTTCTGGTGCTGGTAGGGACCATGGCACGCATGAAAGAAAATGAAAGAAAATGCGGCAATGCACACCTATTGCGAGGCCCACCGCGTCGACGTATGTTGTCGGCACTCCGGGCATCGATGAACGCCCATCGGAGCGAATAGTCAATGCGCTGTGCCACTCATTGAATGAAGCGCAGACCAGGATTCCCTGACAGGAGTGCCGGTGAGAAGACCCAGAGCCGCATGCCCGCCCCGGCCTTTCCTCCGTGCGCTCGCCGGAGCCACGGGGCTGGCCGCCGCCGTCCTCGTCCCGGTCGGCGCGACGCCCGCCTCGGCCGCCACGTCCGTCGACGTTTCGGTCGACGCGAGCCGTTCGCTGGCCTCGATACCGTCGGCCGCGGTCGGCATGAACACGGCCGTGTACGACGGCTATATGAACGACTCCCCCGTGGCCGGCCTGCTGAAGGGCGCCGGCGTCGGCGCGGTGCGCTACCCGGGCGGCTCCTACGCCGACATCTACCACTGGAAGACCAACACCGCCGACGGCGGATACGTGGCGCCGAACACCGACTTCGACGCGTACATGGGCACGGTCCGCTCGGCCGGCGCGCAGCCGATCATCATCGCGAACTACGGGTCCGGCACGCCGCAGGAGGCCGCGGACTGGGTGCGCTACGCCAACGTGACCAAGGGGTACGGCGCCAAGTACTGGGAGATCGGCAACGAGGTCTACGGCAACGGGGAGTACGGCTCCTCGTGGGAGAACGACACCCATTCCAGTAAGAGCGCGACCACCTACGCGCAGAACCTGGTGCGGTACGCGACGGCGATGAAGGCGGCCGACCCCACCGTGAAGATCGGCGCGGTGCTGACCACTCCGGGGAGCTGGCCGGACGGCATCACCGGGCCGGGTGACAGCGCCGACTGGAACCACACCGTCATGTCGATCGCCGGCTCGAAGATCGACTTCGTGGTGGTGCACTGGTATCCGGGCGGCGACAGCGCCGCCGACCTGCTCACCAAGCCGCAGGCCCAGATCGGCGCCATCACCGCCACGCTGCGCTCATTGATCGACCAGTACGCCGGCGCGAACGCGCCCAACGTCGGCATCGCCGTCACCGAGACCAACTCCACCATCGACAAGGACACCCACCCGGCCGCGCTGTTCGCGCCGGACACCTACCTCACCTGGCTGGAGAACGGCGCGTTCAACATCGACTGGTGGAACCTGCACAACGGCTCCAACGGCACCAGCACCGTGAACGGCGCCACCGACTACGACGACGAGGGGGTGCTCTCCAACGCCTCGGGCAGCGAACCCGCCGCCGAGACGCCGTTCGCGCCCTACTACGGCATCCAGATGCTGACCAAGCTCGGCGCACCCGGTGACACGCTCGTACGCACGGCCAGCAGTCAGTCGCTGCTGACCGTGCACGCGGTCAAACGGAGCAACGGCGACGTCGACCTGCTGTTCGTCAACAAGGACCCATCCAACGCGTACACCGCGAACCTGTCCTACAGCGGCTTCACCCCGTCGTCGGCCACACCGACCGTCTACACGTACGCGCAGAACGCCACGTCCATCACCTCCACCACCGCGGGCAGCGCCACCGGCCAGACGATCCCGGCGTACTCGCTCGTCGTCGTCCAGCTCCACCCGGGCGATGGCGGCTCCGGCGGCGCCACCTGCCAGGTCGGCTACACGAAGAACGAGTGGTCGGGCGGGCTCACCGCCGGCGTCACCGTCACCAACACCGGGACGAGCCCCGTCAACGGCTGGACACTCGCGTTCTCCTTCCCGGGCGACACGAAGGTGACCAGCGCCTGGAACGCCACGGTGGCCCAGACCGGAACGGCGGTGACCGCGAAGAACGCCACGTACGACGGCACGATCGCCCCGGGCGCGGCCGTGTCGTTCGGGTTCCAGGGAACCTGGACGAGCGACGACGCCGCACCGGCCGCCTTCACGCTCAACGGCGAGGCCTGCGGGACGGGCTGAGCCGTCCAGCACGCGAAGATCGCGGCCGGCGGTGACTCACCGCCGGCCGCGATCTCTTCGTCGACCCGGATGCTCGATCAGTGGGAGCTCAGCCGTGCTCGTCGGGTCTGGTTCACGATGCCGTGCAGGTGATCGGGAGAGAGGACACGGCGCCGCCGGCCGTGAAGCCGACCTCGGCGGTGGCACCCGCCGCGAGCGCGCCGTTCCACGACACGTTGGTGACGGTGGCGGTCGATCCGCTGGTGGTCAGCGTGCCGTTCCAGAGCTGGCCGATCGAGACGCCGCCGGGCAGCGCGAAGGTGAGCTTCCAGCCCTTGATCGCCGAGCTTCCCGCGGTGACGGTGATCTGACCTTGGAACCCGCCCTGCCACGAGCTCACCGTCTGGTAGGCCGCGGCGCAGGCGTCGGCGGGATCGGAGGGGTCCGGCGGGTCAGGGGCCGTACTGGCGAGGTTGTAGGCGAGGTCGGGGACGAAGCTTCCGGCCGTGTAGGCGCACCCGTCGGCTTCGCCCGGCGGTTTGACCCACAGGTAGCCGTCGATGTTCTGGTCGCCGGTGTTGAGAGTCGGATAGGCGCCGATCCGGTGGTCGGTGTTGTCGTCGCCGCACCAGTCGCCCGGAGCGCCGACGGCACCGCCGTTACGGCTGGTGTCGATGATCTGGTGTTTGCCGGAGATGCCCTGGGACTGGAGGTAGGAGATGACCGACCGGCCGTACGCCGCCTCGTTCGAGGACGGCTGGAAGTTCGACACGTCGGTGAAGAAGCCGTCGGCGTACTGGACGCCGGCCGCCTTGAGCCGGTTTCCCTGCTCGGTGGCGGAGTTCCAGGCCGAGTGGCCTCCGTCGAGGTACACCTTGGCGTTCGGGTCGGCGCGTTTGGTCGTCTGTACCGCCTGCGAGATCGCCTGGTCGCGAGCCGTGATCTCCGAGCCGCTGAGGCAGCTCTGCAAGGCGAGCGCGTCGGTCTCCAGGATGACGATGACCGTCCGGCCGCCCAGCCCCTGGGTGAAGCCGGTGATCCACTGCTGGTACTGGCCGTAGTCGGGGGCCCCTCCGGCGCTCGCGCCGCCGCAGTCGCGGTTGGGGATCTCATACACCGAGAAGACGGGGATCTGATTGACGGCGTTCGCGGCGTCGACCACGCCGGAGACCTCCGAGGTCACCGTGGTGGGGTTGAACGCCGCGAGCCAGTGGGCCTGCGGCTGACTGGCGATCTTGTCGCGGATGACGGGCGTACGCGCGTCGTCGGGATGGGACTGCACCCATCGTGCCGCTTGTGTGGTGGGATCCCGGTAGAGAGTGCCGGACAGTGTGCCGGCCCGGGCGTCGCCGACGCCGGCCAGTCCGGTGGTGACGGCCGCGCAGGCGACGGCCACCGCGGCGACGACTGCTCTACGGCAGCCGTCCCGCCAGGCATGATTCATCATGATCCGCTCCGGGTCCACTTCTGGCTGCTCCCACCGTTGCAGGTCGACAGGACGGTCAGCGTGCCGTTGGCGGTCCCGGAACCGGTGGCGTCGAGACACAGGCCGGACTGCGTGCCGACGACAGTGCCGTCGCTGTTGACGTTCCACTGCTGGTTGGACTGGCCGTTGCAGTCCCAGATGATCACCTTGGTGCCGGGAGAGGCGCCGGCGCCCGAGGCGTCCAGGCACTTGCCGCCGTACACCTGTAGCTGCTTGGACGAGGTCGGCGTCCACTGCTGGTTCGCACCGCCGTTGCAGTCCCACAGCTCGGCCTGCGTGCCGTTCGACTGCGAGGAGTGCGGCACGTCCAGGCAACGGCCGGAGGCGGTGTTGACCAGAGCCGACCCTGACGGCGGCGGCGAGGAGCCGCCCCCGAACTGGGTGAAGAAGCTCCAGACCACGCCGGAGGTCCAGGTGTGCCAGCCGTCACAGGTGCACCCGTCGATCGGGCCGGGGTCGTGGCCCGCCCCGTCGAACGCGGCCCAGACGACCGGATAGCCGTCCCGGCACCCGGAGTAGGCGGTCACGATGTGCGTCAGGCTGCCGTTGGCCGGCTCGGGCGGGTTCTGCGCGGTGCAGCCGTTGTTGCGGACGAACGTGTCCCGCAGGGCCCGGCCCGAGGAGATCGGCAGGACGTTGTCCCGGATGCCGTGCAGCCCGATGTAGGCGACGGGCTGGGTGCCGCCGCTGCATCCGCTGAGGTTCGCCCCGGAGTAGACGGCGACCGCGCGGAAGACCGTCGGGCGGGCACAGGCGAGCGCGTACGTCATCGCGCCGCCGTAGCTGAACCCGGAGGAGAAGACCTGCGTCGTGTCGACGCACAGGCCCGCCTCGAGCTGGCGGAGCATGTCGTCGACGAAGGTCACGTCCTGGCCACCGGAGTTGGCCCAGCCGTTGCCGATGCCTTGCGGCGCGACGAAGATCGTGCCGTCGCCGTCGGCGTCCGCCAGGCGGCGCAGCCCGTAGTAGGACCAGTTGTAACCGTCGGTTCCGCCGGAGTCGACGTCGTTGGCGGTGCCGCCCACCCAGTGGAACCCGAACACCAGCCGGTAGGGGTGGTTGTCGTCGTAGTTCGCGGGCACCCGCAGGATGTAGCTGCGGTTCTGGCCGCTGCTTTGAATCGTGTGCGTACCGCTCGCCAGCGTCGGCGCGTGGCCGCATCCGGCGGTCGCCGCCGCGGGGCGGACGGCCGTGGACGACGGGGTTCCACGGCCGCCGGCCATCGCCGTGCCGCCCATCGCCAGGACGACGAGCGCCCCGACCATGGCGGGTAGGAGGAGGAGTTTGGCTCTCATCTGGCCTTCCTTCATCGGGGATCGGTCCTGGAGGGTCTAGGTCAGGCTCCATTTCTGGTTGGTGCCGCCGTTGCAGGGCCACAGCTGGACCAGCGCGGCGTGCATGTCCACCAGATGCACGTGCCGGCCCGCCGCGACCTTGCTCTGCGCGATGCCGGGGATCGCGGCGTCGAACGCGCGGACGCTCGTCTCCTGGCCCGCGTTGGCGAGCGGGATGATCGTCGCGACGAAGACCTCGGCGGACGGGACGGTCGCGGTGATGTGGTCGATGCGCCAGCCCGAGTGCCCCTCGTGGTCGTGGTCGCCGAGGGCGGCCGGTCCGTTGGACAGCGACCCGACGAAGTCGACCTTGTATCCGTCGTTCACGAAGCGCTGCCACAGACCGATCCGGTACGCGCCGGGCACCGTGATGCCATCGGTGATCGAGTCACCGAGCGGCATGACCCGCACGCCGCCGTTGGACTCGGCGTAGGCGGCCGCACGGCCCCCGGCGAACGGACCGATCACCAGGAGAAGCGCTGCCAGCGCACCGGCCCATCGCAGAATGTGTCCGCGCATTACTCACCTCAGCACTCGCGTTCAGGGGGCGGCACCGCTGCGCCGTTGTCAGAATCGAATCGATTCGTGATATCGATTCGCCCGGAGATTATGACTCGGGGGAAAGCTGGTCAACGTTCCGTTGTCCCCGCCTTTCCGACGGAGCGGCTTCGCCGGGCGCGTTTCGACATCTGCCCTGGTCAGCCGGTTTATGGCCGACCCGGCGACCGGGCTGGATCGAGGCGTTCTTTCACCCTGGTTTTCATCGCGCCGGTGAGCGCGTGGCGGCACGACGACCGGTGGCCGGAAAGCGGAAACGCGCGCCCGGCGAACAATGACGCCGGACGCGCGCACCCGTCATTTCTCGGCCGCGGAGGTCAGCTGGGCAGGGTCCACCTCTGGTTCGTTCCGCCGTTGCAGTCCCAGATCTCCAGCTGGGTGCCGTTGGTGGAACTGGAGCTGGGAACGTCCAGGCACCGGCCGGACTGGACGCCCTTCAGGCTCCCGTCCGCCTGCGGAGTCCACTGCTGGTTGGCTCCGCCGTTGCAGTCCCACAGATCGACGAGCGTGCCGTTGGCCGTGCCCTGGCCGGTGACGTCCACGCACTTGCCACCCGATCCACCGAGCCGGAGCTGGCCGTTGCCCCACCACCAGGTCTGGGCGGCGCCGCCGTTGCAGTCCCACAGCTGAATCTTGGTGCCGCTCGTGGTCGAGCCTCCGTTGTCATCGACGCACTTGCCGCTCAGACCGGACCTGACCGGACCGATGTGCTGTTGCGAGGCACTGCCCGCCGTCAGGGCGAAGTTGTCGAACTGGTCGGTCTGGTAACCGGTGACGCCGAGGCCGGGCTGACCGCTGGTGTAGGAGGCGTCGGTGGCGCTTCCCACGGTCGTGCCGTCGACGGCGGCGGTCAGCGTGGTGTCCTGCAGTTTCAGCGACAGCCGGTGCCACCGGTTCAGCCCCAGCGCCGTCGTCGTGCCGCTCGCCAGCGTCGTGAAGTGCCACGAGGTGTCGCTCTTGACGATGGACCACGCCCCGGTGTCGCTGACCCGGAGGTGGTAGGCGTTCAGACCGCCGTTGTTGGTCGCCTGCACGTTGGCGCGGCCGAGCAGCTCGACGCTGCCGGACTGTTCCAGCATCGCGTCCGCGGCGACGGTGTAGTTGCTCCACGATCCGTCACCCATGATCGTGTACGGGGCGTCGTAGGACTCGCCGGTCCAGCGGATCGGGCTGGTCGCCGCCATCTGCCGTACGCAGGAGCCGGACCGGCCACCGCCGCAGGCCACGCGCTGGAAGGCGCCGTTCATGTCCGCGAAGTACTTCGGGGACGTGGTGGTGGCCGCCGTCTCGAAGTCATCGGAGTACGGCAGCGACATCGCGGCGGCGGCCGGCGAGGTCGCGGTGCCCTTGCCCTGCCCGGTCGTCGTCGTCACGGAGTAGACGTACCCCGGCTGGAGCGTCAGGGAGTACCTCCCGCCCGACGGGGTGACGTCGGTGGCGTGCACGAGCTGGTCGGCGGAGTTGGAGGAGTTCACCTTCGTGCTCCACACGTGGACCTGGCCCGTGGACAGCCCGCCCGCGACGGTGAAGTTCGCGGTCTGCGCGGCCGTGGCGTCCATCGTCTCGATGACGGTCGTGTAGTCGGAGTTGTTCGTCGACTTCAGCGTCACGTAGCTGCCGTTCGCCCGGTTGCCGCCGAGGAAGCCGCTCCCGGAGTCGATGTAGTGCCAGCCGGGCGCGGTGAACTGGGTGGTCTGCGCGGTGACCCACGTCGTCCGGCCGATGGAGTAACTGCCGGACCACGGCTGCGCGGCGACCGACATGCCGTCGGTGGCGTAGTGCAGGTTCGGGTACAGCGCCGCGATGACCGGCCAGTTGATGTAGGAGGTCATCCGCCCGTCGATGTAGTCGCGGTTGATCGCGCGCGCGACCGCGGGAGCGCCGCCGTCGGCGTCCTCCGACCCGTTCTCACTCGCCCACAGGGGTTTGCCGAGGTTCTGGGCGTTGGAGGTGCTCGGGCAGGAGGTGAACGCGGTCATGTACCCGCACGGGTAGTGCGTCCCGACGATGTCGACCGCGTTCCGGAACGCCGAGTCGGAGGTCATCGCGTCGGCGACGTCCCACCCGCTGTCCGCCGCGACGACCTTGATCGAGGAGTAGCCGCCGGCGTTGAGCGCGGACCTGAGCTTCTCGTACCAGCTCGCGTTCCAGCCGCGTTCGTTCCAGCCGCCGAGGTAGTTGATGGTCAGCCCGTGCTGCTTGGCACAGCCGAGCCACGACATCACGTAGTCGATCATGTCCTGGGACCAGAAGTTGCCGCCGCCGATCCAGCCGGGCGCACCCCAGGCGAGGCCGTACAGCTTGATGTTCGGGTTGCGGGCCTTGGCCTGCTCGGCCAGCCACCATTCGTACCCCTGGCCGCAGTCGACCACGCCCCTGGAGTGCTCGTGGCTGGACTCGGCGCCGTCGGTGGAGTTCGTGTCCCCGCCGATCTCGATCTTCAGGCTCTGCAGCGCGGCGCCGTACGACGGTGTGAACAGGTAGTCGAGCAGCCGGCTGCGCTGGGGTTCGGGATAGTCGGCCAGCAGCCGGGAGTTCCCGCCGCCGCCGCTGATGGCGCCGACACCGTCGAAGACCCGGCCGGACCCGGATCCGTCGACGGTGATCGACGTCGAGACCGCGGCGTGCGCGGGAGGGGTCAGGGTCACCGCGGCCAGCAGGCCCGTGAGCAGGACGAGGACGGCGAACAGAGGAGTGCGATGTCGTGAGGCACGGATCATGCCGGGCTCCTTGCGTCGATCAGCGGGGAGAGAAGTCCTGGTTGGTGCCGGAGGCGTTCTTGCACGGCCACTGGTCCAGCTGCTGGCCGGCGGTGTTGCTCGCGGCGTAGACGTCCAGGCACAGGCCGCTGTTGGCGTTCTGGAACTCCCAGGACCCGTCGGACTGCTGTAGCGGCTTCCACATGCTGCCGGTGGACCCGTTCCGGGTCTGCTGCACGATGTCGGGCGTCCCCGAAGCCGTCGAGTTGTTCGCCACCGCGACGACCTGGCCGGAGTTCTGCGCCTGCAGCTCGCCGTAGCCGTTCGAGCCGGGCACGAACGTGAACTGCTGGTTGGCCTGGCCGTTGCAGCTCCACTGGTCGATCGCCGCGCCGGACGTGGAGGAGTTGCCGTGCACGTCCGCGCACAGCCCGTTGCTGCCGATCACCAGCTGGTGCTGACCGCTGGGGAAGCCGCCGCCGCTCCCTCCGGAGCCGTAGCCGGCCGCGGTGACGTTGGCCTGGACCGCGCTGTCGGTGGCGTCGGACGGGTAGCCCGTCACCATGGCGCCCTCGTAGAACGTGCCGGCGCTGAGGTTCGCGCCGCCGCCGGGCTTGCAGCAGTCGCCGCCGCTGCCCAGGACGATCGCTCCCTGTTTCTTCATGGGGCTGTAGCCGCTGGGCAGGGCGCCGTTCCACAAGGTGGTCAGTGAGCCGGCCTGCGCACTGCTGCCCTTGAGGGCGAACGTCGAGCCGTTGTTCTTCAGCATCGCCGTGACGTAGGGGTTGGTGAAGGCGCGCTGAGCCGGGTTCCAGGACTGGCTGCCGCCCGGGTACAGGCCCCATTCCAGGTCGGCCTGGACCCAGGGCCCGTTTCCGGAGCAACCGCCGAACCAGCATGAGGTGCTGAAGTTGATCGCGTCCATCGCACCGGCGGCGTCGGCCTTCCGCGTCGTCTCGCTGTTGCCGTAGTCGAAGCAGCAGCCGCTGTTGACGTGCGTTCCGCTGGTCACCATGTACTCGCCCTCCGGCGCGCTGCCGGTCGGGACGCCCGTCAGGTGGCCGTCCCGCCAGTAGCTGTTGCCGGGGTTGATGTAGAGCGAGTACGCCTTGTGGCCGCCGACCGTCAGCGACTCGGAGGTCGCCTTCGCCGGGCTGCTCTGGCTCGATCCGGGCACCTGGCTCGACCCCTGGTACCACAGGTCGTTTCCGTGTCCGGACTGGTCGTACACGGCGGTGATGACGCAGGTGGTGCCCGTACAGAACGAGTCCTGCGCGGCGGCGTCGGCGACGCCGCCCGCGCTCAGCACGCCGATGTCGCGGGTCGTGTTGTCCGACGAGCGCCGGACCTGGTAGAGCCTGCCGCCGTACGCGCCGTACAGCGCGCGTACGGTGCTGTGCGCGGCGACGCAGGGTGTACCGCCCGCGGCGTAGATGTCGCACGGGCCGGTGCCGGCCGCCGACGCGGGCGCCACCCAGGTCAGCATCGCCACGAGCAGCGCCGCGAGCAGTGCCGCCACGGTCGGGCCACGAACGTCTCGCCCCGCGAAGGGAACAGGTGCGTATCGCATGTCCCGCCCCCTATCCGAGGGTCCACTGCTGGTTGGACCCGCCGTTGCAGGTCCACAACTCCACCAGCGAACCGTTCACGGTGCCGTGACTGGTCACATCCAGGCACAACCCGGACTGCACCCCCGTCACCGTCCCGTTCGCATTCACCTGCCACTTCTGATTGGCCGCGCCATTACACGTCCAGGTATCGACCTTCGTCCCCGCAGTCGTCTGACTGCCAGAAGCGTCCAGGCACAACGTCACACCACCACTGGTCTCCGTCAGCTGACCCGACGAGGTGAACGTCCACGTCTGGTTCGCCCCACCCCAGCAGTCATAGATCTGCGCCTGCGTACCCGGAGTCGCACTCGAATTCGGCACATCCAGACACCGGCCCGCACCCACCGCATGCAACTCACCCGTACGAGCACCCGTACCACCGCCACCGAGGGCGGTCACGGTGGCGTTGTAGGCCGGCTTGGGCTGGTAGTTGCTGTCGTACATGGTCGCGGCGCCGTACCCGGGGAAGGTGCCACCGATCCAGGAGTGCCCGTCGTCGACGCCCCACTGGGAGACGCCCACACAGCGGGAGATCGCCAGGCACGCCTTGACCACGTTGCCGTAGTCCGTGGCCTGCTGCTGCAGAGCCGAGCTGGAGGCCGGCAGCTGGATGCGGTCGTCCAGCTCCGTGATCGCAACGTCCAGGCCGAGAGCCGCGAACCGCTGCATGTTCGCCTGCAGGGAGGAGGGCACCTGGCCGACGATGAAGTGGCTCTCGAGCCCGATGCCGTTCAGCGGCACGCCCTGGGACAGCAGCGACTGCGCCAGTGAGTACATGCCGTTGCTCTTGGCGTTCTGGCCCTCGATGTTGTAGTCGTTCAGGTACAGCTTCGCGTTCGGGTCCGCGGCATGCGCCGCGCGCAGTGCGTCGGCGATGTAGTTCGTGCCCATCGCCTTGTAGAACACGTCCTGGCGCAGCGATCCGTCTTCGTTGAAGGGCTCGTTGACCACGTCCCAGGCGTAGACCTTGCCGCGGTAGTGCGTGGCCTCTGTGGTGATGTGGGACTCCATCACGCCCTGCACCTGGTTCTGCGGCAGGCTGCTCACCCAGCCGGGAAGCTGGGAGTGCCAGACCAGGTTGTGGCCGCGCACCCGCATGGTGTGCGACTGGGCGAAGGAGACGATCTGGTCACCCGGTCCGAAGTTGTAGTTGCCGTTCGAGGGTTCGGTGGTGTCCCACTTCATCTCGTTGCCCGGGGTCACCATGTCGAACTGGGTCCCGGCGAGGCTCGACTCCGACCCGTTGTTCACGTCGCCCACGGTCAGGGCGGTGCCGAAGTACCGGCTCTGCGCCTCGGCCAGCCCGCGCAGCGTCGTCGCCGCCCCGGCCGGCCCCGTCGCGCAGAGCGCCATGACCACCGCGAGCACCGCGGTGACGACCAGGCCGGCGCGCCTGGCCGGCCTGATCGAGATCTTCCTCGTCGTCATGTCTCAACCTCCATGTCTCAGCCTCCATTGCCGATTCACGTGCAGACCGGTCAGACACCGGTGATGGTCCACTGGTCGTTGGTGCTCGAGTTCGGTGCCCAGAGGACGGTGGTCGCGCCGGACGTGATGCTGCCCGCACCGTCCAGGGCCGTTCCGGTCCCCCGGTTGATGATCTGGTAGCGGCCGTTGCCGAGTCCGTTCAGCCGCCACTGCTGGTTGTTGCCGCCGTTCCAGGCCGCCTGCAGGCAGCTCGCGCCGTTCGCGGTGTTGCCCCAGCTGTCGGCGACCATCCCGTTGGCCCGGTTGACGATGCGGTGGTAACCCGTGCCCAGGTCCACCAGCTGCCACTGCAGGTTGGTGCTGCCGTCGTAGTTCCACTGCTTGAGCACGGACCCGGAGGAGACGTTGCCGCCACTGTCCAGGACCAGGCCGCTCGTGACGTTGGCGATCTTCGCCCAGCCGGTGGGGGTGCCGCCTCCGCCGCCGAGAGTGGGGATGGGGCCGGAGAAGGTCAGCTTCACCACGTACGCCAGGGCGCTGTACGGCGCGGACGAGGGCAGCGAGATGTGCAGGCCCGACCCGTCCTGGCTGCGGTTCGGCAGGTCGATGTACGACCCGGCCGTCGCGGCCGGCAGCCGCACCGAGCTCAGGGTGCTCAGGTTGATCCGGCCGGAGGCGAGGGTGGTGATGTTCAGCGTGGTGCCCGGCCAGCCCAGCACGGTCGCGTACAGCACCGTGTTGTCCTTGCTGCGGGTGAACCGGATGTCCTGGCTCGTGCCCTCGCGCGGCGTGGTGAAGGAACCGCCGCCCATCTGCGTCGGGCCCTCGCCGTAGGCGTCCCACGCCCGGGTGGCGTAGACGGACTCGCCGAACCGCCCGAGGTAGTCCCCGATGCCGCGCAGGATCGTCTGCTGCCCGGACGGGATCGTGCCGTCGGCCATCGGCGCGATGTTGAGCACCATGGTGCCGTTCTTGCTGACCCGGTCCAGCAGCGCGTGCAGCATCGCCTTGGTGGAGTAGTAGCCGATGCCGACGGTGTAACACCAGCTGGAGCTGGAGACGCTGTCGTCGGTCTGCCAGTACGGGGACTGGAGCCCGGCCGGTCCGCCGCGCTCGAAGTCATAGACCTCGCCCTTGTTGTCGAAGCCGTCCTTGTAGGTGGCGACGACGTCCTTGTTCCAGGCGACGGCCTTGTTGTAGTAGTACGACAGGAAGTTCAGCCGCTGGGACTCCTGCACCAGGTTCAGGTCGAAGTCCTGGTAGATGATGTCGGGCTGGTACCCGTCGATGACCTCCTTGAGCTTGTCGTACCACAGCTGGTTCTCCGCGGTGCTGCCCAGCTGGCCGTACAGCTTCTTGAGCGTGGTCGTCGACTGGGCCGGGACATGGTCGTAGTAGCCGTTGAAGTGGTACGCGTGGTGCAGCGAGACGTACAGCTTCAGGCCCTTGGACCGGATCGCGTCCGCGTGCAGGCGCAGCAGGTCCAGCCGGGGGCCCTTGGCGACGGAGTTCCACTCGTTCGCCGTGCTGTTCCACATCGAGAAGCCGTCGTGGTGTTCGGCCACCGGCCCGGCGAACTTCGCACCGGCGTCGGCGAACAGCTGCGCCCACGCGTTCGGGTCCCAGTTGCCGCCGGCCGAGGTCAGCTTCGGCGCGAACTGCACGTAGTGGCCGGCTTTGTCGTTGGCCCCGTTGATGAAGTTGTGGTATGGCCACACCGACGGATCGCCGTAGGTCGCGATGTGGTGGTTGTTCTCGGCCGAGCCGGAGATGTACATGTTCCGCGGGTACCACTCGTTGCCGAACGCCGGGACGCTGAAGACGCCCCAGTGGTAGTAGATGCCGAACTTGGCGTCCTGGTACCACTCGGGAGCCGGGGGGTGCTGGTCGACCGACGCCCAGCTCGCGGTGTAGCTGCTCGGGCCGGCGGTGGCGCCCGCGTCGCGGACCCACAGCAGGCTCGCGGCGGCGGTCACCCCGGCCGAGGCCAGCAGCCGGCGGCGGCTCAGCTGGAACGGTGACGATGAGGAGGACATGGCGGGACCTCTCAGGGGCGGAGGGAACACGGATCGGGCGGAGCGCCGCGGGCGAGGTGCCGACGGGCGGGGGCGTTCGACGGCCGCCCGCCGGCACTCGGCGTGGGTCAGGAGCGGATCAGCCGAGGGTCCATTGCTGGTTGGACCCGCCGTTGCAGGTCCACAACTCCACCAGGGAACCGTTCGCGGTGCCGTGATCGGTCACATCCAGGCACAACCCGGACTGCACACCGGTCACCGTTCCGTTGGAGTTCACCTGCCACTTCTGATTGGCAGCGCCATTACACGTCCAGGTGTCCACCTTCGTCCCCGCAGTCGTCTGATTGCCATAGGCGTCCAAACACAACGTCGCACCACCACTGGTCTCCGTGAGCTGACCCGACGACGTGAGCGTCCACATCTGGTTCGCCCCACCCCAGCAGTCATAGATCTGCACCTGCGTACCCGGAGTCGCACTCGAATTCGGCACATCCAGACACCGGCCCGCACCCACCGCGTGCAACGCACCGGTGCGGGTACCGCCACCGCCGCCTCCGTAACCGGCGGCCGTGATGCTGCTCTGCACCGTGTTCTCGGTCGAGTCGGAGGGGTAGCCCTTCGTGATGGCGCCCTCGAAGAACTCCCCGACGCCGCTGGTGCTGTTGTCGCCCCCGGTGCCCAGCAGGAGCGAGCTGTCGACCTTCATCGGCGAGTAACCGTTCGGCAGTGCGCCTGAGTACGGTGTCGTCAGCCCGCCGCTGGCGGCGTTTCCATATTTCAGCGTGAAGTTACTCGTGCCGTTGTTCTTCTCCCAGGCACTGACGAACGGGAAATGCACTCCCGAGTTGTTCGGGTCCTTGTTGGAGCCGGTTCCGGTGTGGTACATCCCGTTCTCCAGATCGGCCTCCACCCACGGGCCGGCGCCCGTGCATCCGCCGAACCAGCACGCGGTGCCCCACTCGATCGCGTTCATCGTCGCGTTACCGGTGTCGGTGTGGGAGTTCTCGCCGCTGCCGTAGTCGAAACAGCACCACTGGTTGACGTAGTTCGACGAGGTCACCATGTAGATGCCCTCGGGCTGCGATCCGGTCGGCACACCCGCCGCGTGGTCGATCCGGTAGCCGACGCCCTGAGTGACCTTGATCCCGTACGCCGGGTGCCCGCCCACCGTCACCGGCAGCGCCATCGCGTCCGCGCCGACGTCCGCGCCGTTCGGCCCGGGGCCCTTCCAGTAGCCGCCCCAGGAGATCGGCAGATCGTTGTGGTTGCTGGTCTGGTCATAGATCTTCGTGACCGTGCAGGAGGTGCCCGAGCAGAACGAGACCTGCGGGGCCGCGTCCACGTAGCCACCGGCCGACAGCAGGCCGATGTCGCGAGACTGCCCGTCGGAGGAACGTTTGATCTGGTACAGCGGGCCGTTGTAGGACGTGAAGAGCGCCCGCGTCATGCTGTGCGCCGCAGCACACGGCGTGCCGCCCGCCGCGTAGACGTCACACGGCAGTGACGACGCCGCCGAGGCGGCGGGGGTGCCTGCGGGCGTGCCGAGGGCGAATATCGCCAGCGCCAGGGCCATCAGGCCCAGCACGATCGGTCGGGTTCGCCATCGAGTGGCGGAGACCACGGACATGGAACTACCTCCGTTCGAGGATGCGTCAGATCGGGGAGAGGGTCAGCGGGGGGAGGGTCAGCGGGGGGTGAAGTCCTGGTTGGTGCCGGGCGCGTTCTTGCACTGCCACTGGTCCAGTTGCTGGCCCTGGGTGCCGCCGTTCCCGTAGACGTCCAGGCAGAGGCCACTGTTGCTGTTCTGGAACGCGTAGGAGCCGTCGGATTGCTGGATGGGCTTCCACATGCTGCTCGCGGACCCGTTACGGGCCTGTTGCACGATGTCCGGCGTGCCGGCCGCCGTGGACCCGTTCGCCACGGCGATCACCTGACCGGAGTTCTGCGCCTGTAGTTCTCCGTAGCCGTTCGACCCGGTCAGGAACTGGAACTGCTGGTTCGGCTGCCCGTTACAGGTCCACTGGTCGATCGCCGCGCCGGCCGTGGAGGAGTTTCCGTACACGTCCAGGCACAACCCGTCGCTGCCCGCGACGAGCTGGTGGTAGCCGGTCGGGAAGCCGCCCCCGTTCGACTGCGCGGGGGTCAGGTAGACGCCGAACGCGTCGTGTGAGGCCTGGAAGGTGACGGGCACCGTGATGGATCCGCCGGAGGCGCTCACATTCTGGTTGTAGACCACCTGCCGCGAGCTCAGCGACGACTGGTCCGGGATCCGGTAGACGGTCACGTTGACGCTCCCGTTGGCGGCCAGCCAGGGCACCGACGACAGGCCGTTGAACGTCACCGAAGCACTGCCGGTGTACCCGTTCGAGTCCCCGATGACGGCGACGGCTCGCTTGTTCGCGCTGTCCTCGGCGGCGGAGATCGCCGTGCTCCCGGTCTGCCCGGACGTCGAGACCAGGGAGCCGGTGAGGTCGGCGTACGTGCGGAATGCCCACCAGTTGCCGGTGGTCGTGTAGCTGCTGCCGTTCACGCCGAGGATTCCGGTGAGGTTGGGGATCAGGCAGCAGACCCAGTTGCCGCGCATCGCGTTGGTGTAGCCGGACTGCGCGAAGCGGGCGAGGTACCAGGCCGTCACGCCGGCGGTCTGCCGGTCCGCGGGCTGGTACTCGTTCGCGGACAGGGGACGGCGCGCGATGCCGGCGGAGTCCAGGGCGCTGTTGAGGGCCTGGGACACGGCCACCGGGTCGTCGACGTCGCCCTCGTCGTGGTTGGTGATCTCGTCGGGCACCGTGCCCGCCGCCTTGACGTGCGCCAGCCACGTCTGCCACTCCCCCGGGTTCCCGAGCGGCGTGAAGGCGAGCGACGGTCCCACGATCTTGGCGTTCGGTGCGATGCGCCGGATCTCCCGGTAGCCGGTGTCCCACATCTGGAAGTACTGCGCGCTGTTCATCCCGCGCTTCCAGAAGACGGAGATGTCCGGCTCGTTGTAGATGTCGTAGGCGAAGGTGAGCCCGGACGCCTGAAGCGCCCCCACCGTCGCGTCGATGAAGGAGACCCAGTTGGAGCAGTTTCCGTTGTCACAGGGGTAGGTCGTGTTCGACGGCTGCCCCCCGTCCACGCCGTAGAGATCGCTCACGATCACCTGGTACTCGGCGTTGTACGGCGCCTTGGTGAGCCGCTTGGCCTGCGAGATCACCGCGTTGACATCCGTCTGGGTGCCGGAACCGTACTGGTAGCCGTCTCCGATCCACCCCCGGGTCGCGTGCCCGCCGCCGCGGTAGGCGTTGGGATGGAGCGATGACAGGTACTGGTCGGGCGGCTGCGACCCGTCCTGGTTGATGCCGTAGAGGAAACCTTGGCCGACTCCGGTCGCCGTGCCTCGCGTCGCGGCGAGATTCACGCTCATCGACTCCGCGGCCGAGGCGCTCGGGGCGTTCACCGTCACGGGGACCGCCAGCGCCAGGATCATCGCGCTCAGCGCCGCGAGGCGGCCAAGGCGTGCTCTCGTACTCATCGATCGTTCCTCCGGGTCCGGGGTCGTCCGGATGCGATGGGGTGGGAGGGGAAACCGCGGCCGGGCCGTTCGCGGACACCACGGCCGCGTCCTCGACCGGTTGTGTGGTCGCGGCCGAAGAGCGTCCGGGCGGAGCGGGACGTGCGCGGGGGCGGGTAGGGCGACTCCCCACCTCAGGGGGGTGGTGGCGGGCTCCGACGGGTTGTCGAACCGACTGGCCGAATCGGTTCGAGCGGATGTTACGACCGCGTTGTGAGGGGGTCAATGGCGGGTTACAAGCCGTCGGCGAGGGCACCGCGAGCGGGCCGTGTCCGCACTGCTCAGCCGCTCGGCCCGGTACCACCGGCCGTGAAAGCACGCGTCACGGGAGTTTTCATCCGGCCCACCCGCCGGGCGATGGACGATTTCGGCGACCGGAGCGAACCTTGCCGGAGCACTCGTCCCTGGCCGTACACCGCCGGGCACACGAAACGATTCGACGGATCCGGCCGCTTTGACCTGCGGTCGGGGGAACGACGACGATGGCGGTATGGCGCAGCCCTCTTCCGGCCATGCTTCCGCTCCTCCGGAACCCCGCCCTGGTCGCCGGCGCCGGGGCGCCACACCGAGCATCCGGGACGTCGCGGCGGCGGCCGGCGTGTCGTACCAGACCGTGTCACGGGTCCTCAACCACTCGCCGAGTGTGCGCGCGGCGACGCGGCTTCAGGTGATGGCCGCCATCGAACGCCTCGGATACCGGCCCAACCGGGCCGCACGGGCGCTCGGACTGGGCCGGGCCCGTTCGGTCACCGTCATCACCTCCAACACGGTGCTCTACGGGTACGCCGCGATGCTCCAGGGCGTCGAGGAGGCCGCCCGCGACGAGGGGCTCGCCGTCGGCGTCCAGGTCATCGAGTCGGCCGCCGCCGCCGACATCGGGCAGGCCGTCGACCACGTGAGCGACCCGAGCGCGGGCGGAGTCATCGTGATCGCCTTCGACACCGAGGGCACCGAGGTGCTGCGGCGGCTCCCGCGCGCGCTTCCCGCGGTCGCGGCGATCGAACCCGGCGTCCTCATCCAGGACGGTCCGCCGACGATCTGCCTGGACGAACAGCAGGCGGCGGCGGAGGCCACCCGGCATCTGCTCTCGCTCGGGCACCGCACGGTGCACCACGTGGCGATCCCCTCCGAGGCCGGCACGCGCGGACGCGAGGCGGGCTGGCGGCGCGCCCTCGCCGAGGCGCGCGCGCAGGTCCCGGACGTCGTGGTCGCCGGGTGGGACGCGCCGTCCGCCTACGCCGCCGGCCGGTCGCTGGCCCGCGACTCCGCCGTGACGGCGATCCTGTGCGGCAACGACGACACCGCCATGGCCGTGCGGCGCGCCCTGTACGACGCGGGCCGGGACGTTCCCGGCGACGTCAGCCTCGTCGGGATCGACGACGTTCCCGGCTCGGCGTACTGGACGCCGGCGCTGACGACCATCCGCATGGACTTCGCGGGCCTGGGCCGCGCCTGTGTCGCCGTCGTGGCCGCCGAGCTCGACGGCCGGCCCCGTCCGGAGGTCTCGCTGACCGCCCCCGGCCTGGTGATCCGGGAGTCGACCGCTCCGCCTCCCGCGGGGTAGCCCGGCACGTCGGGGAAACGGAACGGCGATTGGGTCTTCTCCTCGAGGATGTTAGCGCTCACACTGCTTCGTGTGACCGGTCACATCAGTGCGCCGGGCGGTCGGCGAGGGAGTGGCAGTTGAGCCGGTTCGACGACAGCGCGACCATCACGTGGGGGCACTCGGCGTTGCGCCTCACGGTCGACGTCACCGCGGGACGCCCGGTGAGCGTCCGCGAGCTGACGGACGGCCGGGCCGCCGACGTGCCGGTACGGCCCGCGCAGCCGCTCGTGGAGATCCTCACCCCCGGTACGGGACGGGCCGCGGTCTCACGGCGGTTCTCCGAGACCACGATCGGCCGCCGCCTGGTGTTCGCCGGTGAGGAGTCATCGCACGACGGTCTCTCGCACCGGCTGCGGATCACGCTGCTCGATGAGCCGACGGGCCTGCGGGCCGAGGTGATCCTCCGCTCGTCCGAAGGGGTGAGCGCCGTACGGAGCGAGGTCCGCGTGACCAACGACGGCACCGACCCGGTACTCCTGCTGGGCGTGTCCTCGTTCGCCGCCGGCTTCCTCGGACGGCCGGTCGAGCGGCTGGACGTGGTCCACGGCTCCGGCGAGTGGCTGGGGGAAGGCCGATGGCGGCGGCGCCCGTTCCGCGAGATCGCGGCCGACCTCGGTCTGCCGCTGCACCGGCAGCACGGCCGCGGCCGGTTCGCGGCCGTCAGCACGGGCGCGTGGTCCACCAGCGGAGACCTGCCCACCGGGGGCCTGATCGACCGGGAGAGCGGCGACGCCTGGCTGTGGCAGGTCGAGCACAACGGCGCGTGGCGATGGGAGACCGGCGAACGCCTCGACGGGGCCTACGTCACGCTGCTCGGGCCGACCGATCTGGACCACCAGTGGCGACAGGAGCTGGGGCCCGGGGCCTCCTTCACCACCGTTCCGGTGTCGGTCGCCGTCTCCGGCGACGGCCTGCACGGCGCGGCCGCCGCCCTGACCGCCCACCGGCGCGCGATCGTCCGCCCGCACGCCGACCGCACCGCCCTGCCGGTCGTGTTCAACGACTACATGAACACCCTGATGGGCGATCCCACCACCGCGAAGCTGCTTCCGCTGATCGACGCCGCGGCCGACGTCGGCGCCGAGGTGTTCTGCGTCGACTCCGGGTGGTACGCCGATGACGCGTGGTGGGACAGCGTCGGCGCTTGGGAACCGTCCCGTGCCCGCTTCCCCCGCGGCATCGAGGAGGTGCTCGGCCACATCCGGCGGCGCGGCATGCTGCCCGGCCTGTGGCTGGAGCCGGAAGTGGTCGGCGTTCACAGCCCGATCGCCGGCGAGCTGCCGGACGAGGCGTTCTTGCAGCGCGGCGGCGCACGGGTCGTCGAGCAAGGCCGCTACCACCTGGATCTACGGCACCCGCTCGCCGTCGCCCACCTGGACGAGACGATCGACCGGCTCGTGGAGGAGCTCGGCGTCGGCTACTTCAAGCTCGACTACAACATCGACCCCGGCGTCGGCACCGACCTGGACGCCGACAGCGCCGGAGCGGGGCTGCTCGCCCACAACCGCGCTCACCTGGCCTGGCTGGACCAGGTGCTGGACCGGCACCCGCGGCTCACCCTCGAGAACTGCGCGTCAGGCGCGATGCGCATGGACTACGCCGTGCTGGCGCGGACGCAGCTGCAGTCCACCAGCGACCAGCAGGACTTCCGGCGTTACCCGCCCATCGCCGCGGCGGCGCCGCTGTCGCTGCTGCCCGAGCAGGCCGGCAACTGGGCGTACCCGCAGCCGGACATGAGCGACGAGGAGATCGCCTTCGCGTTGTGCACCGCCCTCCTCGGCCGGCCGTACCTGTCCGGTCACCTCGACCGGATGACGGGCCGCCAGCTCGCCGCCGTACGGGACGCGGTCTCCGTCCACCGCGACCTCCGGGCCGGCCTCGTCTCCGCCACGCCACTGTGGCCGCTGGGCCTGCCGGGCTGGTCGGACCCCTGGCTCAGCCTGGCCCTGCGCGTGGGCGACACGACGTACGTCACGGTCTGGCACCGCGGCGGGCCCACCGGCACCGCCGTCCTGTCCCTGCCCCATCTGGCCGGCACCGTCGTGGAGATCGACACGCTCTATCCGCGTCACCTCCCGCCCTTCGATCACCGCTTCGACCCCGGCGACGGGCGGCTGACCGTCCTGCGCCCCGACCCGGAGACGGTCTCCGCCCGCCTCTTCCGCATCCGGTCCGTCCGCGAGGACGGCCGCTGAACCGTTGACCGGCCGCTCTGGCGCCCCGGACCGAGTGGCCCTCCCGAAAAGGAGCACCGATGAAGCGAAGGACCCTCCTCGGCGCGGCCGCGACGCTGGCCGTCAGCCTGACCGTCGCCAGTTGCAGCGATCCCGGCTCGGGCGCGCCGGCCGGCGGCACTCCGGCGACCTGGGCTGCCCCCTCGGCCCGGCTCGCCGGCGTCGGCCTGACCATCTGGGCCGCCCAGAACAGCAACACCGTGCCCAGACAGGTGATCGACGCCTTTCATCGGGCGACGGGCGCGACCGTCAAGGTCGTGACCGTCCCCGACCCGTACGAGCAGGGCGTGCAGACCAAGGTCGCCACCGGCGACAAGCCGGACCTGGCCTTCTGGCAGCCGACCGCGTCCATGCTGACGGCGATCAACGCCAGGGCCAACCTCCAGCCGCTCACCGGAGCCCCCTGGCTGCCGAAGCTCGATCCCCGGCTGAAGGACATGACCGGGCTCCTCGGGAGCACCCGCTACGCCGCGCTGGTCACCAGCCCGGCGGTCGAGGGCGTCTACTACAACAAGCAGGTCTTCGCCGCGAACGGCGTCACCCGGCCGCCGAGGAACTTCGGCGACATGGTGGCGCTGGCCCGCCGGCTCAAGGGCAGGGGCGTCACGCCGTTCTTCGAGATGGGCGGCGACCGGTGGGCCACCCAGTGGTGGGTGCAGGTCCAGCTCGCCGACGCCGCGAAGAGCGGTCTCTGGGACCGGATCAACAAGCACCGGGAGACGTTCTCCAGCCCGGTGGTCCTGAACGCCATCAGGACGTACAAGTCGCTGATCGACGAAGGTCTGTTCAACTCCGACATCAAGACCGCGACGTTCGAGGACCAGGGCAGGGCGCTGCTCGGCGGAAAGGCCGCCATGGCGCTGCAGGTGAACTCCTTCTTCGGCGAGCTACAGGCCAGTGCCGGCACCGCGACCCTCGACAAGAGGATCGGGTTCTTTCCGATCTCCCCGTCTGGCAACGTCGGCACCTACATTCCCGACCAGTCCAACGCCCTGGTCGCCTTCCGCACCGGGGACGCCCGGCGCGAGGCCGCCGCCCGGCAGTTGCTGGCGTTCTGGATGGGCCCCGACTACGGCGCCTTCATCGCCGACCGCGACACCGTGTCGCTGGAGCCCTCGGTGCCCAGCCCGGCCGGTGTTCCGCAGGCGTTGCGGACCGTGCACGCCTCCCTGGCGACCTCGGTCGGCTCGATGCAGGTGCTCGCCGTGGCCAACCCCGACCTCTACCTCAACCTCTCCGACATGATCGCCGGGAAGATGTCGCCGCCGAAGGTGGCCGCGACCACCCAGGACCAGTTCGGGCAGCTCGCCAAGGCCGCCGGGGCCTCCGGATTCTGAAGGAGCCCGACACGTGCAGGTGCGTGAGCACAGCCGTGAACACGGGGGAAGACGGCGCGGAGCGAGAACGGGCCGTGCGGCCGGGGCCATGCGCCAGGAGGCACCGGCGCGGCAACCACGGCCGCACGCACCCGATGTGGTTCATGGCGCCCGCGTACGCCCTGCTGTTGATCTTCTTTTTCGTGCCGACGATGTTCGACTTCGTCTACGCCTTCACCGACTGGTCCGGGTTCAAGAGCGCGATCCACCCGGTCGGGCTGGACAACTTCCGGAGCCTGATCTCCGACGGCACCCTGCTCCGCTCACTCCGGATCACCGTCGTCTACGCGGTCCTGGTGGCCACATTCCAGAACGTCTTCGGCTTCCTCCTGGCCGTCCTGCTCGAACGCGACACGGTCGTGAACCGGATCGCGCGGGTGTTCTTCCTCATCCCGGTGATGATGTCCGCGCTCGCCGTCGGCTACGTCTTCCAGGCGCTCCTCAAGCCGGAGGGCAGCCTCAACGGGCTGCTGAGCGCGGTGCTGCGGCACCACGTCGGCTACGCCTGGCTCGGCGACACGACCTGGACGATCGTCACGGTCGCGGTGATCCACGCCTGGAAGTGGATGGGCCTGTCGATGCTCATCTACCTCGCCGGGCTCAAGACGGTGCCCGAGGACCTCACCGAGGCGGCGCGCATCGACGGCGCCTCCCGCTGGCGCATGTTCTGGTCGGTACGGTTCCCGTTCCTGGCCCCGGCGATCACCTTCAACGTCGCGACCGCCCTGCTGGGTTCGATGAACGGGTTCGACATCGTGCAGGCCACCACGGCCGGCGGACCGGCCCGTACGACCGAGATCCTCAACGTCTTCATCTACCGGACGTTCGGCCAGGGCCTGTTCGCCCAGGCCACCACCATGAGCCTCGTGCTCTTCCTCGTCGTGCTCCTCCTGGCCTTCCCGGTCATCACCGTCCTGCGCAAGCGTGAGGAGATCCTGTGAACGCCGTCTCGTCCTCGTCCCGCCGGCGCCCGGTCCGCTCGGCCGGGTTCAGCGACGCGCCGATCTGGCGCCGGCTGCAGCCGTTCTGCGCGGCGACGCTCGTCGTGGTCCTGATCGGTGTCCCGCTGTGGCTGGTGGTCGCGACCGCCGGCAAGTCGCGGGGCGAGGCCCTGACGCCGAACCTGTCGCCGCCGCGTCATTGGCGGCTCCTCAGCAACCTGGAGGAGGTCTGGCACCAGGGCCGGGTACCGGCCGCGTTCTTCGGCAGCCTGCTGATCGTCGTCCCGGCGGTGATCGGGGTCCTCGTCGTGGGGTCCATGGCCGCCTGGATCCTCGCGCGCCGTACGTCCCGGCTCACCGCGGCGCTGTACGCCCTGGCCATCAGCGGCATCGTGCTGCCCCCGGCGATCGTCACCCTGGTCCTGCTGCTGCGGCAGCTCGGACTCGCCGGAAGCGCGATCGGGATGATCTGCGTGTACATGGGCATCTACCTGTCCACCGTGATCTTCTTCGTGACCGGGTTCGTCCGTACGATCCCGGCCTCGCTGGAGGAGGCCGCGCAGATCGACGGCGCGGGGCCGGTACGCGTGTTCGTCCGGGTGGTGCTCCCCCTGCTGCGGCCGGTGCTGGCGACCGCGACGATCCTGATCTGCCTGTACGTGTGGAACGACGTCTTCTACGCGTTCTTCATCGTGGGCGGCCGGCTGGACACGCTGCCGCTCAACCTGTTCCAGGTCGCCAGCGCGGGCCTCTACCTCAACAACTGGCATCTCATCTTCGCCTACGTGATCCTCATGAGCCTGCCTCTGGTCGCCGTGTTCGCCGTCGCGCAGCGAAGGATCATCTCGGGGATCACCAACGGCGCCGTCAGATGACCTGGTGTCCGTGCTCGCCGTCCTCCGCGAAGAATCGATTCGACGCCGACGCCATGAAAACAGCGGACGCGACACGGCACCGCCACCCATAGGGACGATGCCGATATGACCAGGAAGGATGGCCGTCGCCTGTCCGTCCTGGCGAGGTCGCCCACGGACGGACATTGACCGCTCCCATCCCCGGTCGTAGCATCCGCCCGAGTCGGGCGAACCGATTCGACCTCTGCCCTCGAAGGTTGATGGATGACCGCCCGTTCCCGTCAGAGAGGTCCCGTCCATGTCCTGGTCCTCATCCCGGTTCGGCGGACACCGTCCGCTCGCGGCGGCCCGGGCCGCCGCGGTCGTCCTGGCCGCCGGTTTCGCCGTCGTCGTCCCGGCGGCCTCCGCGTCGGCCGCCGTCACCACGATCTACGCGTCCCCCACCGGCACCGGCAGCGCCTGCTCGTCCGCACAGCCGTGCTCGCTGTCGGCGGCACAGGCGGCGGTGCGCTCGCAGGTCGCCTCCATGTCGGGCGACATCGTCGTGCAGCTGGCCGACGGCGTGTACCGGCCGGCCGCACCGTTGACCTTCACCTCCGCCGACTCCGGCACGGGCGGTCACACCGTCAGCTGGCAGGCCGCCCCATCGGCCCATCCGGTGATCACGGGCGCGAAGGCGGTCACCGGCTGGAGCCTCGCCGACTCCTCCAAGAACATCTGGAAGGCGAGCGTCGGCACCGGGCTCGACACCCGGCAGCTCTACGTCGACGGCGCCGAGGCCACGCGGGCCCGTACCACGGTGAACCGCTCGGACTTCACGGCGAGCGCCACCGGACTCCGGTTCACCAGCTCCTCCCTGAACTACCTGAACAATCTGGCGCACCAGAACCGCGTCGAGGTCGAAGGCGTCGGCTCGTTCACCGACCGGTACTCGCCGGTGCAGAGCATCGGCAGCGGCCTCCTGACGATGCAGCAACCGGCCTGGAACAACAACGCGTTCGGGTACGACACGCTCACCAGCCCGTTCCGCGCCGGCCCCCTGTACCTGGAGAACGCCTACGAGTTCCTCGACTCGCCCGGCGAGTGGTACGACGACACGTCCACCGGCACCCTGTACTACATCCCGCGGTCCGGGCAGACCATGAGCACCACCGACGTGGAGCTCCCGATGCTGCAGTCCCTCGTCGACGTCGGCGGCACCTACGACTCCCCCGCGCACGACGTCTCCTTCTCCGGCATCACCTTCACCGGGACCAGCTGGCTCGGCCCCAGCGGCTCCCAGGGCTACGCCGACCAGCAGACCGGCGCCTACCTCAGCGGGAACCGGTCATGGCCGTCGTTCGGCTCCTGCCAGTCAGGGCTGCACCCAGTTCGAGGCCGCCCGGCCGCACTGGAACCAGATGCCCGCGGCCGTGCAGGTGTCCGCGGCCAACCACATCACCTTCAGCGGCGACCAGTTCGTCAACCTCGGGCCAGACCGCGCTGGGCATCGGCAATGACGCCAACGCCCACGCCACCGGCGTCGGCCTGGGCGCGAGCGCCATCACCGTCACCGGGTCCACCTTCACCGGCGACGCCGCCGGCGCGATCGTGGCCGGCGGCGTACAGGCCGACGCGCACCACCCCGGCGACCAGCGCATGATCGACCACGACATCACCATCAGCGACAACCTGGTCCACGACGTCGGCCTGGACTACCGGGGCATCGTGTCGTTCCTGTCCACCTACGTCACCAACGCCACCATCAGCCACAACGAGGTCTACAACATGCCGTACTCCGGCATCGCGGTCGGCTACGGCTGGGGCGCGAACGACGCCGGCGGCAGCAACGACTACGCCAACCGCGGCCTGTACAACTACCAGCCGCGCTACAGCACCGCCACGACCGAGTCGGGCGACAAGGTCACCGGCAACTACGTGCACGACATCATGCAGCAGATGAACGACGGCGGGTGCATCTACACCCTGTCGGCGAACCCGAACGGGAACATCAGCGGCAACTACTGCCTGCGGACCAACGGCTACTTCGGCCTGTACTTCGACGAGGGTTCCCGGTACTTCACCGCCACCGGCAACGTGTTCTCCGCCATCGGCGGCACCTGGGCCGTCGAGAACGCCAACGCGAACAACAACACCGGAACCATCACGCTGACCGGCAACTGGTACAGCAACGGCGGAACCAACCTCACCAACGGCGACCGCGGCAACACCGTCTCCGGCAAACGTCGCCGTGAGCAACGGCAACTGGCCGTCGGGCGCCCAGTCGGTGATCGCGTCCGCGGGCATCCGGTCGGGCGGGGGCTCGGGGTCCACCGGTGTGCTCCGGGGCACCGGATCCAACCGATGCCTGGACGTCCCGAACGCGAGCCAGACCGACGGCGCCCTCCTGCAGATCTGGGACTGCGACGGCACCACGGACCAGCAGTGGACCCTGACGTCGGCCAACCAGCTCACCGTGTACGGCGGCACCAAGTGCCTCGACGTCCCCGGTCACGCGACGACCACGGGCACCAAGGTGGAGATCTGGACCTGCAACGGCGGAACGAACCAGCAGTGGCGGCTGAACTCCGATGGCACGGTCACCGGAATCGAGTCGGGCCTCTGCCTGGACGTCACCGGTCAGGGCACCGCCAACGGCACCGGCGTGGAGCTGTGGACCTGCAACGGGCAGAACAACCAGAAGTGGTCCCGCACCTGAGGACCACCGACGCCACAACGGGCGGCCGGGCCTCGGGAGCCGGCCGCCCGTTCGTCGTGCGCGTACGGTTCAGCGCGTCACGCGGCGGTGCAGGTGGGGGTGACGCCGGGGTTGGCGCCCGCGTAGGTCGCCTGGAAACCGAACGTCGTCGACGCGCCGGGGGCGAGCGCCCCGTTGTGGGAGGAGTTCACCGCGGTGACGCTCGCGCCGGACTGGGTGACGCCGGCGTTCCAGGCGTTCGAGACGGTCTGGTTCCCGCCGAAGGACCAGGTCACCTTCCAGCTTCGCGTGGCGGCGCCGGACGCGGTCACGGTCACGGTGGCGGTGAAGCCGGAGCCCCAGTCGTTGTCCACGTGATAGGAGGCGGCGCACGCGGGATCGCCGCCTCCCCCGCCTCCGCCTCCGCCGTCGCCGACCGGGTCGAACGCGGTCGACTTGATCGAGGCGAGGTAGCCGTCCTTCGTGGTGTTGACGGTCGTCCAGTCGTCGTTGAGGATCCCGCCGGTGTCACCGGAGTTCGGGTTCAGGCTCCAGAAGGTCCACTGGAAGGAGTCCCCGCCGTGCTGTGCGGTGGAGCCCAGATACTTCACCAGCGACGCGAGCCACTGCTGGTCGATGCCGGACTGCAGCGTGGTGCCGAACTCACCGACCCAGACGGGCGCGACGTTCTGCGTGAACAGGTAGCCCCAGAACCGGTCCCACACCTGCGGCAGGTTGGCGGGGAAGGAGGGATCGTGGAACCAGGTCTGGTCGGCCACGCTCGTGGCGTAGTCGTGCGCCGAGTAGACCAGGCGACCCGGCACCGAGAGGCGGACCGGGTACGTTCCCGCGCCTTCGAGGTTTCCGCCCCACCAGCCGGAGTCGCCGTGGTAGGTCTGGATGCCCTCGACGAAGATGAGCAGGTCGGGGTTGACCGAGAGCACCGCGTCGCCGGCCCGCTCGGCGGCGAGCCGCCAGTCGATCGAGGTGTCTCCGCAGCCCCAGCAGGCCGGATCGTGCGGCTCGTTGTGCAGGTCGATGCCGACGACCGCCGGGTTGCCGGCGTAACGGCTCGCGAGCGCCTTGAGGTCGGCGATCCAGGTCGTCTCGCTGACGCTGGAGGTGTACCAGAGGGCCGACTGGGCGGACGCGTCGGGACGGTGCCGGTCCAGGATGACCCGGAGCCCGATCGAGCCCGCGTAGCCGACGATGTGGTCCATCACCTGCAGGGAGGTGAGGCCCCGCAGGTCGGCGTTCTTCCCACTGGAGAAGTCGATGCTGTCGGGCACCGTGCCGGGCTTGAAGATGTCATCGGAGTACGGCAGCCGCAGCGTGTTGTAGTTCAGCGACTTGACCTGGTTCAGCAGGTCCTTGTAGTCCCTGGTCCACAGCCCGTGCACCACGTGGTTCGCCGTTTCGAAGCCGAACCAGTTGATGCCCGCGATGCGCACCGGATGGCCGCTCGCGTCGAGGATCTGCCGGCCGCTGGTGTGCCAGTAGCCACCGCCCGCGGCGCGGGCCTTCGGAGCGAGGGAGACGCCGCCGGTGACGGCGGCGAGAAGTGTGAGGAGAAAGGCCACCACCAAGAAGGACCTGCTCCTCGGTCGTGTTCCGGGGACGAGCATGACACCACCTCATGTCGCGTTGCGCGATTCGGTTCTCCGGTGAGGGGCGGGGACGCCATCGACGTCCCCGCCCCGTCACGTGCCGTCAGGACATCGCCGGATCAGGAGACCGGCGGATAGGCGTTCTGCAGCAACTGGTGGAACTGGGCGGAGAACCAGTGCCCGGCCAGCGGGGAGTCCGGCAGCGCGCCACTCGGGTTGTTGCCGTTGCGGACGTTGCCGCCGTAGTTCGGGTCGCACATCTGGTCGAAGCCCTTGCCCTCGTCATTGGGGATGGACTTGCTGGAGCCGTCGGACTCACCCGGCGGCTTGACCCACGCGTACGCGTCGAAGCCGGCGGCCGGAGCCGCGGTCGGGCGCGCGCCCAGTCCGGCGCCGGACTGGTTGCACCAGTCGCCGACGTGCGGCCGGCGGTCGACGCGCTCGGCGTTGACCTGCGTGTTGATGTCACTGGCCGAGCTCGGTCCGGTCGGGCGGTTCGCCCCGCCCCAGCCGTTGCGGGACGTGTCGATGACCATTCCGATGCCGGACGGGAAGCCGTCGGAGATGAGCTGCTGGCGGAAGGCGGCGCCGAAGCTCGACTCGTCGACGTAGTAGTTCCAGTCCACCCACGTCGACTGACGGGTCTGGTTGTTGACCGGCAGGTACGGCTCGGTGGTGGGCGAGTAGTTGGCGGTGTTGACGACGAAGCCGTCGACGCTGTTCACGCCGGCCGTCGTGCCCTTGGCCGCGGTGGCGAAGAGCTGTGCGGCGGGGCCGAAGTTGCTGTCCCAGCCGAGCCAGCCGTGGTGTCCCGCGTCGAGGTAGGTGTAGACGTTGCTGATCGCGTGCAGCTTGTTCAGCGCGTACTGGACGCCCTTCACGTAGTTGCCGTTCTGCTGCATGGTCTGGCACGCGGCGGTGGCGGTGTTGCCGCTGACGTTGGTGACCAGGTTGGGCAGCGAGTCCGGCTCGATGTAGGTGATGATCTTCAGGTTGGCGTACTTCGAGTCCGCCATGATCGCGGCGATCGGGTCGATGTACTCGGTCTGGTAGCGGCCGATCTCCGTCGCGCCGAGCTCACCGTTGGAGGCCAGCGCCGCGCAGTCACGGCCGGGCAGGTCGTAGATGACGAACTGCGCGTAGCTCGCCCCCTGGGCGACGGCCGCGTCGAGGTGGGCGCGCAGGCCCATCCCGCCGTTGGCGCCGTTGATGGCCGCGATGCGGTCGAGCCACACGGCCGTCGGCTGGTTCGCCACGGCCGTGCCACCGTCGCCCTTGGCCTCGGTGGACCACTCCGAGTCCACATACCCCTTGCCGCCCGCGAACGGGTTGTCCACGTGGTCACCGGTTCCCGGCGGGGTGTCCGTGGGCGTCGGGGTCGGCGTGGGGTCGGTGCCGCCGTTGCACGTCGTGCCGTTCAGCTTGAACACCGTGGGCGCGGCGTTCGTGCCGGAGTAGGAGCCATTGAAGCCCAGCGTGGTCGAGGCGTTCGCGGCCAGGATGCCGTTGTAGGACAGGCTGGCGACCGTGACGTGCTTTCCGGACTGGGAGAAGGTGCCGCTCCAGCCCTGCGTGACCTGCTGGTTCCCGGCGAAGTCCCACTCCAGCTTCCAGGAGGTGAGCGGATCGCCGAGGTTGGTCACGCTGAGATTGCCGGTGAAACCGCCGCCCCAGTCGTTGGTCGTGTAGGCGACCGTACAGCCGGCCGCCGCGTGCGCCGAACCGACGGCGACGAACGTCGAGACGAGACCGAGCAGCAGGGCGGCCAGTGCCACCAGTGCCGACCGGCCCGCGCGCGGGCGATGAACGTTGACATTCATACGATGCGTCCTCCTCAGGACTCTGGCGGAAGCGCCCCGGGGGTGGTCCCCCCGGGATGGGTTCATGCGGGTGCGCGGGATTCCATGGCAGCACCACGGGTGGTGGGGGCCCCGGGGACGCGGGAAGCGCTCCCGCGCGTCCCCGGGACCGGATCGGTCACTGGTCGAAGAGCTGGCCGTACGTCGCCATCGCCATCGCGATGTCGGACTGGGCCCAGAAGCGGTGGTAGTTGAAGACGGGAGCCGCACCACCGTTCAGGTAGCTCTGCACCTTCGACCAGGAGGGGTCCTTCTTGTACCAGGACCGGATGGACAGGAACGTCGCGCTGGAGTCGATCTTGTCGCCGTTCGGCATGGTGCCGGTCCAGCCCGGCGGCACGTACACCCCGTCATGGTTCGGCGTCGAGGTGCTGTACGGGTCGTCGAACCGGCTGTAGTCGGTCCTGGTCTCCGGCACCGAGACGCCGATACCGTCCTGGTCGCTCGTCCACATGTCGTCCAGGAGGCCCTTGGCGGTGGACTTGGCCGTGGCGTCGCCGGACTTGGCGCCGTAGTAGGCCAGCGTCTTGGCGTATGCCGCGGCCACGCCGACGTCGTTCGTGTAGTCGGCGATCGTCACGTGCAGGCCGGCGTTGGTCCCGGGACTGGACGGGTTCCAGGTGTCGGGCTGGCCACTCCAGTGCAGGGTGGAGGGGATCTGGTAGCTCCCGTCCGGGTTGAGGGTGGTGTTGGCCGTGGCCCACGCGACCCACTTGTCCAGCACCGACTTGGCCGCGGTGTCGCCGGTGACGTAGTAGTACTCGGCGACGCGCTCCATCGACCACGCCTGGAAGCCGAACCACTGGTTGCTCGGCGGGTCGTGGTAGACCGGGGCCGGGTCATAGGCCATGCCGTAGAAGGTGGAGTCCCCGGCCGGCGGAGTGCCGTACGCGCCACCCCAGCTGTTGGTCGCACCGCCGGCGATGGCGCCTTCGGAGGACTGCAGCCACCGGTAGAACTCCAGCTGCCGCTGCAGGCTCTTCTTCCAGTCGTCGACGCCGGTCGCCGACTTGGGCTGCATCGCCGTGTCGTTGGCCAGGGCGTACGCCGCGAGGGGGTTCTGGTAGCCGGAGTGGGACGCGCTGTCGCCGATGCGCCAGGCCCAGCCCGCGCTCGTGTCGGTCGCGCCGCCCCACGCGTAGTACCAGGACAGCAGGTAGTGCTCGCTGTCCTTGCCGGTACCGGCCGGGCAGCTCGGGCTCGTGCAGTTCCCGATCTTCTTGAAGTACTTGTCGAAGAAGGAGTACCGCAGGTAGTCGCCCATCTTCCCGGCCTTGGCCACGGTCGCCGACACGTCCGAGCCCTTGCCCTGCGCCTTGGCCCAGGTGTCCGCCCAGTACGCCGCCTGGATGGCCCGCGCGTCGGCGTCGGGCGCGTCGGTGTACTTCCACTGCTTGGCGTACGAGGAGTCCTTCACGAACAGGTCCAGGTAGCCGTTACCGCCGCCGTAGGCGAACTTGTCGCAGGTCGGCTGCGGGATCGTCTCCCAGACCGACTCCTGCGGCCCGCGCTGGTAGCTGTTGATGTAGGACGGGGCGTTCGTTGCCGGGCCGTTCTCACAACCTCCGCCGGGCGTGTCGCCGTAGCCGTAGGTGTTGTCGACGTCCTGCAGCCAGTGCATGCCGTAGACGTCGTCGGTGCCGTACGCGGACTTCAGCTCGCCGGCGATCGGGTCCGAACCCACGCTCACGCCGGAGTCGAGCTGGGAGGGGTACTGCTCGGGCAGGTCGTGCTCGGGCGCGTACGTCGCCGGCTTGCCCGCGTTGTAGAAGGAATTCGTCGGCTGGTCGGCGTGGGTGGGGATCATGTACTTCTCCATGAGTGCCCACGCGCCGTTGAACTTGCTCCAGTCGCCGGTGACTTTCCCGTACATCGCCTGCATCCAGATCAGGTAGCTGTACGCCTCGGAGGTGGTCTCGTGACCCTGGTCCGGCGCCTCGACCATCAGCGTCTCGACCGAGTGGTACGGGATGCCCTCCTTGCTGAAGTAGCCGTTCGCCGGGTCGGTGATCTTGTTGTAGAGCGTGAGGAAGCGGTCCTCGTACGCGCCGTTCGACTTGGTCTCGGTCACCGTGACGGTCGCGGCGTCGTAGCCGGTCGCCTTCGCGGTGAACACCGCGCCGCCGGTGCCGGAGGTGTCCGCGCTGACCGTGACGTTCTGCGCGGTGGACCAGTTCGCGGGGGTGAAGGTCAGCGTGCCGCCGCCGGAGACGGCCAGCCCGGTGTTGCCGCTCGCACGGGCGACGGTGACCGTCACGTTCCCCGTCGGCTGACCGGACAGTTTGACGCCGAACGTCCCGGTCTTGCCCTGTTGGACCGCCAGGGCCGCCGGGCTCGCGACGACCGCGGGACCGCTCGCGACGTGCACGCCGACCGGGGTCGACTCCGCGGTGGCACCCTGGCTGTCGTACGCCTTGGCGTACAGCGAGTGGTCACCGGCCGGCACGGACGTCCAGCTGAACGCGTACGGCGCGGAGGTGTCGGTGCCGAGCAGCGTCGTGTCGTCGTAGAACTCCACCTTGCTGATCGACGCGTCGTCGGCGGCGCTCGCGGTGGCGGCGAGCGGGATCGTGGCGCCCGCGGAGTAGGTCGCGCCGGCGGCCGGGCTGGTCAACGCGACCGACGGCGCTTGGTGCACACCGGTGCACGTCGTGCCGTTCAGGGAGAACGACGTCGGCGCGGTGTTCGTACCGCTGTAGGTGAAGTTGGCGCCGACGCCGACACTCGCGTTGGTGGCGAGGGAGCCGTTCCAGCTCAGGTTGGTGACGGTGACGTCCTTGCCGGACTGCGTCCAGTTGCCGCTCCAGCCCTGGCTGAGCTGCTGGTTTCCGGTGTAGGAGTACTTGAGCGTCCAGCCGTTGAGTGCCGGTCCGAGGTTGGTGATGGTGAGGTTCGCGGTGAAACCGCCCCCCCAGTCGTTGCCGGTGTAGTCGACCTTGCACTGCACGCCCGCGGCATGGGCGCCCTGGCCGGTCACCAGCGTGCCGCAGACCAGCGACAGGGCGACCACAAGCGATCGCCATCGGATCCAACTTCTCATCGGTGTTCTCCTCTTGGCGGGAATCGGCCGGGCCTGGGGATGGCCGGCTAAGCGGAATCGCGGATGATCAACTTGGTGTCGAGAACGACGTTGCGGCCGGGCGCGCCGGCGATCCGGCGAAGCAGTTCGCGCGCCAGCCGTGCGCCCATCTCTTCGATCGGCCGGCGAACGGTCGTGAGCCGGGGTCGTATGCGGCCGGCGATCGGCGCGTCGTCGAACCCCACCACCGCGACGTCGTCCGGGACCCGCCGGCCGGTGCGGCACAGGGCGCGCAGGGCGCCCACCGCCATCTGGTCCGAGGCGGCGAGCACCGCGTCGAGGTCCGGGTGCCGGTCCAGCAGACGGTTCATCGCGTGCTCTCCGGACGCCTGGCGAAGATCGCCGTACGTGATGAGGCCGGAGGTCTCGGCGCCCATGTCGGCCATCATCGACCGGTAGCCGTCGAGCCGGTCGACGCCCGTGGCCTGGTCGGGCGGCCCGGCGATGGTCCCGATCTCCCGGCGCCCGGAGCGGGCGAGGTAGCTGACCGCCGCGCGGGCGCCGCCGCAGTCGTCGGTGCCGACGTAGGGCAGAGACGTGGTCGAGAGCGGACGGCCGCAGAGCACCACGGGCAGACCGGCCGGAAGCAGCGACGCGCACGGCGTGTCATATCCGCTGAGCAGCAGCACCCCATCGGCACGGCCACCCCGCAGATAACCCGGAACCGCCGACCGATGGCCCGTCCGGCCGGTGACCATCACCACCAGCTCACGTTCCTCACCCAGCGCTCGCCGCGCCCCGCACACCAGCCGGGCCAAGGAATCATCGGCGAAAACCCGGCCGTCATCACAGACCACCAAAGCCACAGAGCGACTTGCCGACGCGGCCCGCTCACGCACATAGCCGAGCCGGTCGACAGCACATTCGACTCGCGTCCTGGCACGGTGGCTGACCCGGGCACTGCCATTGATCACACGTGAAACAGTGGCGGGCGACACCCCGGCCAGCATCGCGACATCGGCGAGCGTCGGCCTCCCGTCCACGGCGGAGGACATGACGTTTTCCGTCAAGGTCATAGTGAGGACTCCCTTCGAGCGCGGGCTCAAGCTGACGAGCGTGGGAGCGCTCCCACACCATCCAAGCCACGCGCGTTGTTGTCAAGAGGTGCATGTCCGATGTGTTAAGCCGAACTAACCCGACACAAGACACACCTGGAAAAAGGGGGGACAGACATATACCGCCCCGGGAGGGCGGCGTGAAAACCGGTGAAAACCCGGTGGGGTCAGAACCGGGTCGCCGCGACGAAGGCCTCCGGAAATTCCTAATTACGGCCCAAACAAATTGAAGCCGGGGCCGGGTGCCCATAACACCGGGCACCCGGCCGGGACGTCTACGATGCCCAGGGAGAACTGACGGCCCAGCTCACGTCGTCCGCCCACGAGGTGGCGGAGTCGAACGTGTTGGAACCGCCATCGCTGGCGATGTAGACGACGTTGCCGTAGTGCCGGAGGTACCGGCTCGGATAGTTGTACGAAGCGAGCGACGTGCCCTGCCCGCTCTTGCCGGTCTGCGGGCAGAAGGTGGCGTCCTGGGCGAACTGCGAGCTTCCGTCGTCGTGCTGGCGGTACACGTGGTAGTTCTGGTGACGCAGGTAGTCACCGGGATAGTTCTTCGACTCGAACGACACGCAGGAGCCGCTGGCCAGACCGCTGTGCACGACCCACGTGGCGTCGTTCTTGTCCACCGACGAGCTGGAGGAGTCGATCACCGACGTGACGGCCTCGTCGTTCTGATGGCGGATGTAGCGGTCCGTGCAGCACGCGGTGGTGGCGCGCAGCGAGACCGACGAGCCTGGAGTGAGCGTTCCGCCGGGGTTCGAGGTGGTGGCGTATCCGGCGGAGGTGATGTTGGCCTGGACGGCGTTCTCCGTGGTGTCGGAGGGATAGCCGGAGGTCATGACGCCTTCGTAGAAGGTGCCGGCGGAGCCCTTGCTGTTGTCACCGCCGATTCCCAGGATGATGGCACCCTCTTTGTGCATCGGGTTGTAGCCGGAGACGTTGGGACGACCACCGTCATAGAAGGTGGACAGACCACCGGACTGGGCGTTGCCACCCCGGATCGCCCAATGGTTCGGCTGACCCTTGACGACCGCCGTGGTGTACCGGTAATTCACCGTGGGATCGTTGGCGTTGTAGCCGGCATTGACCCCCGAGAACAGGCCGTTCTCCAGATCGGCCATGATCCACGGACCATTGCCGGTGCCATACCCCCACACCCTGATGTTGCCGAAGTAGATGGCCTCCATGTGGCCGTTACCGGTGTCGTTGTTACTGGTCTCGGCGTTCCCGTAGTCGAAACAGCACCCACCGTTGTAATGCGTGCCATCAAAGATCGCGTACATGCCCTCGGCCGCGTCCCCCGTCGCGATCCCCGACGTGTGATCGTTTCGGTAACCCGTGCCCGCGGCGACGTACACCCCGTACGCCTTGTGACCCCCGACCATCGTCGGAGCCGCCGTCGCGTTCGCCAGGTTGTCCGGACCACCAGCCGCACCACCGCCGGGCGCCTGAGTCAGGTTGTTCCCCCGCCCCGACTGGTCATAAATGATCGTGATGACACAACTCGTCCCCGAACAGAACGAGTCCTGCGCCGCCGCGTTCGCCACACCACCGGCGCTCAACACACCGATATTCTGAGTGGCACCATCCGACGAACGCCGGACCTGGTACAACGACCCGCTGTACGAGGAGTACAACGCACGGGTCGTACTGTGCGCCGCCACACACGGCGTACCGCCCGCGGCGTAGATGTCGCATGGGAGCGAGGCGGCGTACGACGTACCCGGCGCGGCCAGGAGCGCGCCGGCGACGACGGCGGCCGTCGCGACCGCCGACAGAACTGCTTTTCGCGCACGACGAAGTCGTGACACACCGTTCATGATGATCCTCTCGTCCGGCCGAAGCCGGGAGCATCCGGATGAGGCGCTACCAGGAGCGCCGGGAATGTGTCGTCATGACGTGTGCCCGGGCGCGCGGTGGAGGCGGACCGGTACGACGGTGGACGACGGGGGTGGCGAGGCGTCTCTCACGCCGGCGCCACGGAGGTCTGCTCGTCATTTTTCGTCTCCTCAAGATCCCTTTCCCTGCTCGGCATTTCGAACAGTTTTCGAGAGCATTGTCTGGACGTTAAAATGCGAGTTGTTCCTTGTCAACGGGTTCCGTAGGCTAACTCTCGGCTCCTCAACTCGGGCATGCCTTTTGGCGGCACGACAGTATGTCGTGCCGCCAGAAGAACGCGTTGGTGAACCTTTCTAAAAGGGCTCTCAGGCGCGTTTGGCGATACTTCGCGCGCGCAGGCGGTCCGCGGTTATGGCCACCGCGAGCACACAGCCCAGGACGATATTGGTGTAGTTGGAATTGATCTGAAGCGTCGTCAGGCCGTTATTGATGAATTCGAGGAGAATGGTTCCGGCGACGATTCCGATGATGCGGCCCTGGCCGCCGACGAGGCTCACACCGCCGATGACGGCCGCCGCGATCGCCGAGAGCTCCCAGCCGACGCCGACGCCGCTGGCCGAGCCGACGCCCATCCGGCCCAGCACCATGATCCCGGCGAACGCCGACAGCAGGGAGCTCGTCACGTACATCGACAGGATCCGACGGTCGCCGCGGATGCCGGCCAGCCGTGCGGCCTCGGCGTTGCCTCCGACGGCGTACACCTGACGGCCGGCGTACGTGCGCTCCAGGAAGAACCACGCGGCCACCGCCACCACCGCGAACAGGATGAGCGGCAGCGGGATCTGCGCGACGTACATCTGGCCGACGTCGCCGAACAGCCCGCCGATGCCGGTGATGGACGTGCCGGAGGTGATGGCGAGGGTGACGCCCTGGGCGACGGTGTAGGTGACCAGGGTGACGACGAAGGGCGCCATCTTCAGCCGGGTCACCGCCAGCCCGTGCAACAGCCCGACCGACCCGGCGATCACCAAGGTGACCAGGATCGCCAGGATCGGCGGGAGTCCCGCGCGCACGTTGAACCAGGACATCAGGATGACGCTGGTGCCCAGCAGCGCGCCGACCGACAGGTCGATGCCGCCGGTGAGGATCACCAACGACTCGCCGATCGCGATCAGGCCGTACTGGGCGAGGTCGAAGCCCATGCCCTGGAGGTTCACGGCACTCGCGAACGTCGGCTTGTCCAGCGCCAGCGCGACGAAGACCACCACGCACGCGGCGACGACGCCGACCTCGGGGGTCTCGGCCAGCCGGCGCGCGAGCGACGCCCGTCTCCCGCCGCCGGTCCGCGCGTCGGCCTGCGCCGGTGCGGTGCTGGTACTCATGCGCTCGCCTTCCGCTCGGGGCCCGCGGCCGGCTGGGTGCCGGCCGCCGCCGTCATGATCACTTCCTTGCCGAACCGGTCCCGCGGGATGTCGGCGACCGCGCGGCCGCGGGCCATCACCACGATGCGGTGGCAGATCCACAGGAGCTCCTCGAGTTCGGAGGAGGCCACGAGCACCGCCAGGCCGTCCTCGGCCGCGGCCTCGATGAGGCTGTAGATCTCGGCCTTCGCGCCGACGTCCACGCCGCGGGTCGGCTCGTCCAGCAGGAGCAGCTTCGGCTCGGTGGCGAGCCACCGGCCGAAGATCGCTTTCTGCTGGTTGCCGCCGGACAGGTCGCTGATCGGCTGTTCCTGGCTGCGCAGGCGCACCCCGAGATCGGAGATGATCTTGGCTGAGTGCTCCTTGTCCGTACGGGGCCGCAGCACCCCGCGCCTGCTGATCCGGCGCAGGGTGGTCAGCGTGACGTTCCAGCGGATCGGGTGCGCCGGCAGCAGCGACTGCACCTTGCGGTCCTCGGGCACCAGCCCGATGCCGGCGGCGACCGCGTCGGCGGGATGGCGCGGCTGGAAGTCCCGGCCCTCGAACGTCACCGACCCGCCCGTACGCGGCTGCGCGCCCATCAGCGTGTGCAGCAGGCGGCTGCGGCCCGATCCCATCAGTCCGGCCACACCGACGATCTCTCCGGCGCGCACCTCCAGGTCCACCGGTCCGAGCCCGTCCGCGGTGAGCCCGCGGGCGGCCAGCACGGTAGTGCGCTCCGTCGACCGGGGTGGCGCGAGTTCGGCGTGCGCGAGCTCGGAGCCGACCATCTCGCGGATCATCCGCTCCTCGGTCGCCTCGGCGGGGGTCAGGTCGGCGACCAGACGGCCGCTGCGCAGGACGACCACCCGGTCGGCGACGGACCGGACCTCGTCGAGACGATGGCCGATGAACAGGACGGCTCCCCCGCCGGCGGCGTGGGCGCGGGCGAGACCCAGCACGCGCTCGGCCTCGACCGGCCCCAAGGACGAGGTGGGCTCGTCCAGGATGAGCACCACCGGGCGGTGTCCCCAGGCCTTGGCGATCTCGATCATCTGCCGGACGGGGACGGGATAGTGCTCGACCGGCCGGTCGACGTCGACGGACTCCATCCCGACCTCGGCGAGCAGCGCCCTCGCCTCGGCACGCGTGCCCGCCCGGTCGAAGACCACACGGCCCACGGGGCGGGAGCCGGACCGCCGCGGACGGCGGCCCATCAGGAGGTTCTCCGCCACGCTCATCTTCGCGACCAGCGGGAACTCCTGGGCCACCATGGCGACCCCGAGTTCGCGCGAGTGGTCGGGGCGGCCCGGCTGCAACGGCTGCCCGGCGATCTCGATCTCACCGGTCGTCGGCGTGACCGTCCCGGACAACGCGCCCATCAGCGTCGACTTGCCGGCGCCGTTCTCGCCCACCACGGCGACGATCTGACCGCGCGCGAGTTCCAGGCGGCCGACGTCGAGCACCTTCACCGGCCCGTACGACTTGCTGACGTCCCGCAACGACACGGCGACGTCGGCGGGGGCGTCCATCAGCCGATGCCCATGCTGTTGAGCTTGGCCTGGTAGTCGGCGAGGTTCGTCTGGGTCACCAGGCCGACGCCGGAGCTGAGCGTGGTGCCGTCCTTCTCCAGGTACGGCTGGACGATCTTCAAGGTCGCGTCCCTGCCGAGCACCTTCAGCGCGGCCAGCAGGTACGCGCCGGTGTAGCCCTGCTGGTACGGCTGCTGGAGCACGGTGGCCTGGATGACGCCGGACTGGATGAACTTGAGCGTCTGCGGGTCGCTGTCGTCCGAGACGATCTTGATCCTGCCGCTCCTGCCCGCGGCCTGGACGGCCTGGCCGGCCGAGGGACCGTCGTAGGAGTAGACCCCGTACAGACCGTTGATGTTCGGGTTGGTCTGGAAGGCGGTCTGGGCGTTGGACAGCGCCTTGGAGGCGTCCATGCCGTCGCTGAGCTTCTGCACGACCTTGATGTCGGTGCCCTTGAGCGCGTCCTCGAAGCCCTGGATCCGCTGGACGGCGTTGGACGCGGTGAGCGAGCCGACGAGGACGACGACCTGCCCCTTGCCTCCGAGCGCCTCCTTCATCGCCTCGCCCGCCTTCTGGCCGGCCTCGTAGTTCGGCGTGCCGAGGTAGAGGTCGGCGCCGTCCTCCTTCGGCAGCGGCGAGTCGATGGCGAGGACCGGGATGCCGGCCTTCTTGGCCGAGGTGATCGGCGCCTTGATCGCGGTCGGGTCGATCGCGGAGACGCTCAACCCGGAGATGCCGCGGCCGCGGAGTGTCTGGATGATGGAAAGCTGCTGGTCGAGGCGGCCGTTCGCCGGTGCCTGGTAGACGCCCCTGGCCTTCAGGTCGGCCAGGCCCTTGTTGAAGCCGATCTTCCCGGCGTTCCAGTAGTCGACCGCGACGTTGACGACCATCGCCTGGTTCAGCTTCGACAGGTCCTTGCCGGCGAGGGCCGACTTCAGCGCCGCGTCCAGCTTGGCCAGGTTCGCATCGTTGAAGGTGATGTCGCCCTTGATGGTGACCTTGGCGGCGGCGGTGCCGCTGCCCGAGGCCGCCTTGGAGTCACCGGCCCCGCTCTTGCTACACGCGCCGACGCTCGCGACCATCGCGAGCACCAGCGCAGCGGCGCTCCAGTATTGGATCTTGCCGGTGGCGGATCGGGCGTTGCGCATGAGGATCATCCTGTTCGACCGGCCTGACGGCCATTGTTAGCGCTCACTATTGAGTGAGGGCATGTCGGGGGTGCGGCGGACGTACGCGGTCGCATGGACGCGCGCGGAACGTGACCTCGGAACGACCTCGGCACGCCGTATCTCTTCGAAGAAACGGCAGGGACCGTGGAGAACACGCGTCTCACGGCAGAACCACCCGGGCGCGGGCCGCGAGGAGACGTCCCCGGCATCAGCACCCACCCTTCGAGCTCTGTCCATCTTGCAGAAATTGTTAGCGCTAACTGAGAGCGCGTCAAGGTGTAACAAGCGGGAAATATCCGTGTGTAACTACAGTCCTCCCGCCAGGCGGTAGTACGCCTGGTTCCAGCGGATCTCCTGGCTGAACCGGCGGATGTCGGTGTCCTCGTCGATCAGCAGGAGTTCGGTGCCGAGCATGTCCGCCAGGTCGGTGAGCTCCTCGACGCCGACGGCGCTGGAGAGCACGGTGTGGTGGGGGCCGCCGGCGGTCAGCCACGCCTCGGTGGACGTCCGCAGGTCCGGCAGCGGACGCCAGACGGCGCGGGCCACGGGCAGCCTGGGCAGCGGCTCCAGCGGTGCCACGACCTCCACCTTGCCCGCGACCAGCCGGAACCTGTCCCCCATGTCCGCCAGCCCGACCACGAGCGCCGGTCCCGGACGCGCGTCGAAGACCAGCCGGACCGGATCCTCCCGCCCGCCGATGCTCAGTGGATGGATCTCACACGACGGACGGTCGGCGGCGATGCTCGGGCAGACCTCGAGCATGTGGGCGCCGAGGATCAGCTCGTTGCCGGGTTCGAGGTGGTAGGTGTAGTCCTCCATGAACGACGTGCCGCCCGGCAGGCCGGCGGCCATCGCCTTCAGCGTGTACAGCAGGGCCGAGGTCTTCCAGTCGCCCTCGCCGCCGAAGCCGTACCCGTCGGCCATCAGCCGTTGCACGGCCAGCCCCGGTAGCTGACGCAGCGCGCCGAGGTCCTCGAAGTTGGTCGTGAAGGCGCCGAACCCGCCTGCGGTGAGGAAGCTTCGCAGGCCCAGCTCGATCCGCGCGGCGTACCGCAGCGACTGGTGCCGGTCTCCGCCCTCGGCCAGCTCCGGTGCCATCCGATAGGCGGGCGCGTACTCCTTGACCAGGTCGGTCACGTCCTCGTCGGCCTGGGCCGCCACGGCGTCGGCCAGGTCGTTCACGCCGTAAGTGTTGACCGACACGCCGAACCGCAGCTGCGCCTCGACCTTGTCGCCCTCCGTCACGGCCACGTCGCGCATGTTGTCGCCGAAGCGGGCCAGCCGCAGGCCGCGCAGCGCGCCGTACCCGAGGGCCGCGCGCATCCACGCGTGGATGCGCGGGGCCACGCTCGGATCCGAGACGTGCCCGGCGACGGTCTTGCGGACGACCCGGAGCCGGGACTGGATGTAGCCGAACTCACGGTCGCCGTGCGCCGCCTGGTTGAGGTTCATGAAGTCCATGTCGATCGTGGACCAGGGCAGCTCGGCGTTGACCTGCGTGTGCAGGTGCAGGAGCGGCTTGCGCAGCTGGTCCAGGCCCGCGATCCACATCTTCGCCGGGGAGAAGGTGTGCATCCAGGCGATCACGCCCGCGCAGGCGGGGTCCGCGTTGGCGGCGAGCACCGTCGCCGTGATGGCGGCGGCGTCGGTGAGGACGGGCCGCCAGCTGACGTCGACCGGCCCGCCGGGAACCGCCTCGATGTCGGCGACGATCCGGCGGGACTGCTCGTCCACCTGGCGGAGGGTGTCCTCGCCGTACAGTCCCTGGCTGCCGGTGAGGAACCACACCGTGCGCCGTTCGTCGGATGTCATGCGGTGGCTCCTCGCTCGCTGGACGTCCCGGGCTGGCCGTAGACGTTCTGGTATCGGTCGTAGAGGCGGTCGACGTCGGATCGGCCGATCGGCAGCGGTTCGCCGAGCTGCCGGGAGATGTGGACCGTACGGGCCACGTCCTCGCACATCACGGCGGCTTTCACCGCCGCGCGCGCGTCCTTGCCGATGGCGAAGACGCCGTGGTTCTGCATGAGGACCGCGGGCGAGCGGTGCCCGCTCAGCGTCTCGACGATCCCCTTCCCGATGGAGTCGTCGCCGATCAGCGCGAAGGGCCCCACCGGGATCTCGGCACCGAACTCGTCGGCCATGGCCGTCAGGACGCACGGCACGGCCTCGCCGCGCGCCGCCCACGCGCTGGCGTACGTGGAGTGGGTGTGCACGACGCCGCCGACCTCGGGCATGTGGCGGTAGACGTAGGCGTGCGCGGCGGTGTCCGAGGACGGCGCCAGGTCGCCCTCCACCCGGTCGCCGTCGAGGTCGCAGACGACCATGTCGTCCGGTGACAGGGTGTCGTACCCCGCGCCGCTGGGCTTGATCACGAACAGGTCCGCGCCGGGGACGCGCGCGGACACGTTGCCGGCCGTCCAGACGACCAAGCCGTAGCGCACGAGCTCGCGGTGCAGGTCGCTGACCTGCCGGCGCAGGCGAAGCACGGTCTCGGCGACGGACGGTGCGGGCGGTTCGTTACTCATGGACCTACCTCGGAGGAGTTGACGACGAACGCCGACAATGACCATTGTGAGCGCTCACATTCGGGCCGTGCCGTCACGCAGGGCGCGCAGGCGGTGCATCACGTCGCTGCCGCCGCGGCCGAAGTGGTCGTGCAGGGCGCGGTACTCGGCGTAGATCCGGTCGTACGCGGCCGCCCGCGCGGCGTCGGGCGTGTAGACGCGGCGCTCGATGCGGCCCATGGTCGCCGACGCCGCCCGCAGGTCGGGGTACACGCCCGCCGCCACCGCCGCGTGGATCGCGGCGCCCAGCGCGGGCCCCTGGTCGGAGGCGAGCAGGTTGACCGGCCGGTTCAGCACGTCGCTGTAGGTCTGCATGAGGAAGCGGTTCTTCAGCAGCCCCCCGGCGGCGGTGAAGTCCGTGACCGGCACCCCCGCGGTCTCGAACGCCTCGACGATCGTGCGAGTGCCGTACGCGGTCGCCTCGATCAGCGCGCGATAGACGTCCTCGGGACGCGTGTCCAGGGTCAGGCCGACCAGCAGCCCGGACAGGTGGTGGTCGACCAGCACCGAGCGGTTGCCGCTGTGCCAGTCGAGCGCCAGCAGACCGTGCCCGCCGACGGGCTGGGCGGCGGCCTTGTCGGTGAGGAGTTCATGCACCGTGAGGCCGCGCCGCCGCGCCTCCTCGGCGTACTCCTGTGACGTGGTGGTACGCACCGCCCAGGCGAAGATGTCGCCGACGCCGCTCTGCCCCGCTTCGTACCCCCAGAGCCCCGGCACGACGCCGTCGCGTACGACCCCGCACATCCCCGGCACCTCGGCGAGCACGTCGGAGTTCATGATGTGGCAGGTGGACGTGCCCATGATGGCCAGCATGTGCCCGGGTTCGAGGGCCCGCGCGGCGGCGGCGGTGACATGGGCGTCGACGTTGCCGACGGCCACGACGGTGCCCTCGGGCAGACCGGTCAGCTCCGCGGCCTCCGCGCTGAGCTTGCCCGCCGGAGCGCCGAGCGGAGACAGGGGATGGTCGAGCTTGGCGACGAAGCCGCCGAAGCCGGGGTGAAGGGAGGCCAGGAACCCGGCGTCCGGGTACGCGCCGTCCTGGTGGATGCCCTTGTACCCGGCGGTGCAGAGGTTGCGGTTCTCCTCTCCGACGAGTTGCCAGACGATCCAGTCGGCCGCCTCGATCCAGCGGTCCGCGGCGGCGTACACCTCCGGGTCTTCGCGCAGCACCTGGAGCGCCTTGGCGAACTGCCACTCGCTGGAGATCTTCCCGCCGTAGCGGGCGAGCCAGCGCTGCCCGGTCTCCTCGGCGCGGCCGACGATCGCGTCCGCCTCCGGCTGGGCGGCGTGGTGGCGCCACAGCTTGGGATAGGCGTGCGGCCGGCCGGCGAAGGCCGGCAGTTCGCACAGCGGGGTGCCGTCCGCGGTGGCGGGCAGGACGGTGCAGGCGGTGAAGTCGGTGGCGACCCCGACGACCTGCTCCGGGCGTACGCCGGCGGCCCGCAGGGCGCGGCGCACGGCGAGGCGGAGAACCTCGCGCCAGTCCTCCGGTATCTGCAGCGCCCAGTCCGGAGGCAGGGACCGGCCGTCCGGCAGCGTGTCGTCGACCACCGCGTGCGGGTAGTCGACGACGGCGCTCCCGAGTTCGGTGCCGTCTTCCACCGCGACCACGAGGGCACGGCCGGACAGGGTGCCGAAGTCGACACCGACGGTGACGGCGGGAAGATCCATGATCGCTCCTGACGTGCCGGGTTTCAGGACGAGGTGCTGCTGCCGCGCACGATCAGCCGCGGTTCGATCACCACGCGCTCGTTCTCCGTCGCCACCGTCGCCGGGGCCTCCAGCCGGCTCACCAGGAGCCGGATGCTGGCCTGGCCGACCGCCGCGAAGTCCTGGCGGATCGTGGTGAGCGGCGGGGTGAAGAACTCCGCCTCGGGGATGTCGTCGAACCCGGCGATGGCCACCTGCCCCGGCATCGCCAGCCCGGCCTCGCGGAAGGCGCGCATCACGCCCAGCGCCATCTGGTCGTTCGCGACGAACACCGCGGTCACCTGGCCGGAACGGCGGCGCGCCGAACCCGACGCGACCCGGCCCGCGAGCTCCTGTCCGGCGCGGTAGCCGGACAGCGGGGTCCAGTCGCCCACCAGCGGCGGCGGCACCTCGGCGCCCGCCTCCTCCAGCGCGGCGGTCCAGCCGCGTACGCGCGCCTCGGCCTCCAGCCAGTCCGGGGGCCCGGCGACGTGCCACACGGTGCGGTGCCCGGCCGCGAGGAGATGGTCGGTGACCAGGCGCGCGCCGAGTTCCTGGTCCACCGAGACGCTGGGGATCGGCAGGTCGTGCCCGCCCTCCACCGTCACCACCGGGAACGGCAGCCGCAGCCCGGCCAGCGCGGTCACCGTCTCGCGCTGCGGCACGATGACGACGATGCCCTCGACCCCGCCGTTGCTGAGGTGTTCGATGGCGTCTTCCAGCGCCGCGGCGGTGTAGCGGCGCATCATGACCGTGGAGACCATGTAGCCCTCTTCGCGCGCGGCGGCCTCCAGCCCGGAGAGCGTGCTGGCGGGGCCGAAAAGCGTGGGGTTGGAGGCGACCACGCCGAGGGTCAGGGTGCGCCGGGTGACGAGGGCGCGGGCCGAGGAGTTGCGCCGGTAACCCAGCGTGTCGATCGCCTGGAGGACCGCGGCCCGGGTGGAGGCGCGAACGTTGGGATGGTCGCTCAGGACGCGTGAGACGGTCTGATGCGACACGCCCGCGAGATGGGCGACGTCCGCCATGGTGGGAGGCCGAGCGCTCTCCACGGTCCGCGACATTGTTCTCCGATCCGTGATGGGGTCATTGTTAGCGCTCACAGTGAACCCCGTCAAGGCCGGTCCCGCTCCCCGCACGGGTCCCTATTGGGTCACGGTGGTGGAGAACCCGAGCCGGACCCCTGAAATATCGGTCATCACGGCCGCCCGGCTCAACCCTTGGTGGCGCCGGCGGTGAGACCGCCGATGAGCTGGCGTTCGGCCACGGCGTAGAACGCGAGCGCGGGCAGCATCGCGGCGACGACGTACGCGAGGATCCGGGCGGTGTCGGCGGCGTACTGGCCCTGGAACTGCTGGACGCCGATCGGGATGGTGAACCACTTCGGGTCGTTGAGGACGAGCAGCGGCAGGAAGAAGTTGTTCCACGACGCCACGACGGACAGGACGGAGACGGTCCCGAGCGCGGGCCGTGCCAGCGGCAGCAGGATCCGCCAGAAGAAGGTGAAGGCGCCGCATCCGTCGATGACCGCGGCCTCCTCCATCTCGGCGGGGATCGTGCGGAAGAATCCGCGCAGCACGATGATGGTCAGCGGAAGCGTGAACGCCGCCTGCGGCAGGATCACGCCGAGCGGGTTGTTCAGGAGGCCGAAGCTGCGGAGCAGTACGAACAGCGGCAGGATCGCCACCGCGAAGGGGAACATCAGCCCCACCGTGAACAACGTGAAGATCGCCTCGCGGCCGCGGAAGGCGAAGCGGGCGAAGATGTAAGCGGCCAGTGCCGACACCCCGACCGCCAGGACGGTGGTGGCCACCGCGATCAGGGTGCTGTTGGCGATCTGCCGCCAGAACGATCCGGAGGCGAAGACGTCGGTGTAGTTCGCGGTGACCCAGGGCGAGGGCAGGCCGAACATGTTGGTGGACAGCTGGCTGGTGCTCTTGAACCCGGAGAGCACACCGTAGACCAGCGGTCCGACGACGAGGACTCCGACGATCCACAGGATCGCGTGCAGGGGCAGCCTTCTCATCGCCGCGCTCGCATGTTGGTGACGGCTCCTTCGAGGTCCCGGCGCAGGACGTAGCGCTGGTAGAAGAGGGCGAAGACGAGGCTGATCAGGAGGATCACGACGCTGATGGCGCTGGCGTAACCGACCTGGAAGCGTTTGAATCCGAACTGGAACATCGTGACCGCCATCGTCTCCGAGGCGTGGACCGGGCCGCCGTTTGTGATCACCCAGACCAGGTCGAAGAGCTGGATGGCCCCGATGACGGACAGGAAGATGCTGATCCGGATCGTCGGTCCGAGCAGCGGCAGCGTGACGCGCCGGAACCGTTGCCAGGCCCCGGCGCCGTCGATCGCGGCCGCCTCCAGCAGCTCTTTCGGGATGCTCTGCAGGCCGGCGAGGTAGAGCATCATGTGGAAGCCGAAGTACTTCCAGGTCATGACGATGAAGAGCGTGACGAGCACGGTCGAGCCGTCACTGAACCACTTGCCCCCCAGACCGCCCAGGCCCATCGGCCCGAGAATGTGGTCCGCCGGCCCGGACCCGGGCTGGAAGATCATGAGGAACAGCACGCCGGTGATCACTTCGGACAGCACGTACGGCGCGAAGAACAGCAGCCGGTAGACGGCGCGGCCTCGCAGCTTCTGGTTGAGCAGCACGGCCATGGCCAGGGCGAACGGCAGTTGCAGGCCGACCGACATCACGATCAGCAGGAACCCGCGCCACAGGTCGCCGACGAACACGTCGTCGTGGAAGAGAGCGGTGAAGTTGCCCAGTCCGGTGAACCCGGACGGGAGTCCGAAGCCGTTCCACCGGAACAGGCTGACGTAGAGGGCGACACCGATCGGGACCAGGACCAGCGAACCGAAGAGCAGCAGCGCGGGCAGCAGGAAGGTGACGATCGTCGCCCACTGCCGGAACCCGCGACGCCGACGGGGCGGGGCGGCGGGTGCCGCCGCCTCCGCGGGACGAAGTGCCGTAATGGTCACTGGCTCTTCGCCGTCCGCGTGATGGCCTGGGCGACCTGCTGCGGCGTCTTCTTCCCGGCGACCAGCGCGGCGACGCTGTCGTTCACTTCCTGCCCGACGGCGGGCGGGAAGTCCTGGTCGAGGTAGAGCTGGAAGCCGGTCGCGTCGTCCAGCGCCTTGGCCACGATCTGCTTGTTCGCGTCGGTGAGCGCCGACTCGCTGCCCCGGACCACCGGCATGACGGCGCCGGACGACACGAGCTTGCGGGACTCCTCCACCGAGGCGAAGTACTTCAGGAAGTCGACCGCCACGGCCGGCGCGCCCTTGCGCAGCGCGTGCCCGTTGCCGCCGCCGAACACCTCGGTGGTCGCCCCCGGGCTGCCCTCGACCGCCGGGAACGGGAAGAAGCCGAGGTCCTTGCCGATGCCCTTGCCCGAGGACGCCTCCACGGAGGGCGCCCACTGGCCCATCAGCTCCATCGCGGCCTTGCCGTTGCCCATGGTCGCGGCCTCGCCGCCGGGCGCGTCGAACCCGGCGTTCTCGAATCCCTGCTGGAACGGCCGCAGGCCGGCCAGCTCCTGCAGGCGCTGTCCGGCCGCGATGAAGGCCGGGCCGGTGAAGTCGCTGGTCGCGCGGGCCTGCTTGAGCGCGCTCAGTCCGCCGATCCGCATGGCGAGGTAGGCCCAGTAGTACATCTCGGGCCACTTGTCCTTGCCGGCGACCGCGATGGGAGTGATCCCGGCGGACTGCAGCTTCTTCACTCCGGCCAGGTACTCCCCCCAGGTCGTCGGGGGCGCGGAGATCCCGGCCTTGGCGAAGAGCGCCTTGTTGTACCAGAAGCCGACCATGCCGATGTCGAACGGCACCGCGTACGTCTTCCCGTCGAACTGGTACGCCTGCAACGAGATCTTGGAGAGGCTGCCCGACCAGGAGGCGATCTTCGGTGTGAGGTCCTCGACCAGACCCGCGTCCACCTGCTGTTTCAGCACTCCACCACCCCAGGTGGTGAAGATGTCCGGCAGCCGTCCGGAGGCGGTGAGCGCGGTCATCTTGGACTTGAACGCCTCGTTCTCCATGGTGACGAGCTTGATGGTGACGTCCGGATGGGCGGCCATGTACGCCTTGGCGGCGTTCGCCCACTGCGTCTTCGCCGGTTCGGTGGTCATGATGTTCCACCACTCGATGGTGGTCCTGCCGTTCGAGGAGCTCTTGTCACCGCCGCAGGCGCCGAGCAGAGGGACGGTGAGGCCGGCCGTCGCCGTCGCGGTCAGGAATCTCCGGCGCGAAAGGGGGTGCTCGCCCACTGGTGTCTCCTCGATACGTTTCGAAAAATATCGGCGTGGAGCTGTTGCCGTACTGTAAATTCGACCAGGGATGTGGTCAACACCTGGCGGCCCGCTTTCTCCGAACTCACGTGTCACAGCCTCCAAATCCGAAGGGTGTGATTGTCGAAACCTTGCGATAAAGTTCGAGCATCAGGTTTCGAAAAGAGGAGATCCGCTCGTGACGGTCACCCGCCAGCGTTCCCGCCCCACCCTGAGCGACATCGCCGAGGCGGCGGGCGTGTCCAAGGCGACCGTGTCCAAGGTGCTCAACGGCCGCTCCGACGTCGCCGCCGAGACCAGGGAGCGAGTGGCCGCCCTGCTCAAGAAGCACAACTATCTGGCTCCCGGCGGCAGGCGCGCCCGCCGTTCCGGGCTGGTCGACCTGGTGATCGGCGGCCTGGACAGCCCCTGGGCCGTGGAGATCCTGCGTGGCGTGGAGTCCGAGTGCGCCTCGCGCGGCGTGGGGGTCGTGGTGTCTCGGGTACGGGCGGATGACGCCAGGCCACCGAGCTGGACGTCGCTGACCGTCAGGCACCACAGCGACGGCGTGATCCTGGTGACCTCCCGGATCACCCGGCAGCAACGAGCCCAGATCCAGCGGGCCGGGGTCGGGCTGGTGGTCATCGATCCCGTCGACCTGCCCGACACCGACCTGGTCAGCGTCGGCGCCACCAACTGGGCCGGCGGGCTGACCGCCACCGAGCATCTCATCGGACTGGGCCATCGGCGGATCGCGGTGATCAGCGGACCGCAGGCGATGCTCTGCAGCCAGGCCCGCATAGACGGCTACCGCGCCGCGCTCGAACGCGCGGGCATCGAGGTCGACCGGTCACTGATCCGGCACGGCGACTTCCTTCACGAGGGAGGTTTCACGGCGGCACGCGAGCTGCTCGCCCTACCCGACCGCCCGACCGCCATCTTCGCGGGCAGCGACCTGCAGGCCATGGGCGTCTACGAGGCCGCCCGGCAGGCCCGGCTCGGCATCCCGGGCGACCTGTCGGTCGTCGGCTTCGACGACCTGCCGATCTGCCAGTGGATGTCGCCGCCGCTCACCACGATCCGGCAGCCGCTGGAGGAGATGGGCCGCATCGCGGCCCGCACTCTGTTCCAGCAACTCGCCGGCGAGACGCTCGTCAGCCCCCGGATCGAGCTCGCCACCGAGCTGCGGAACCGGCTGTCCGCCGGCCCGCCGCCCGTCTGACCTGTCGAAAACCGCCCTCGGCCGCCTACGGCCGCATGTGAGAACGGAAGACCGATCCGCTATGGCCGAAGCTCTCTCTCATGCCCTGTCCGAGACGTGGCGCGACACCACGGCCCCGATCGCCGAACGAGTCACCGACCTGATGAGCCGGATGACGCTGGCGGAGAAGATCGGTCAGCTCGGCGCGTTCTGGGCGGCGTCGGCCCGGCCCGGAGAGGAGGTGGCCCCGGCGCCGGACGACTTCGGCGACCCGCCGCCGCTGGAGGCCGTGCTCAAGGACGGGCTCGGCCAGCTCACCCGGGTCTTCGGCACCGCGCCCGTCGCGCCCGCCGACGGCGCCGCCCGGCTGAGCGAACTACAGGAGCGAGTCCAGGCGGCCAGCCGCTTCGGCATCCCGGCGATCGCCCATGAGGAATGCCTCACCGGCTTCATGACCTGGACCGCCACCGTCTTTCCCTGCCCGCTGGCCTGGGGCGCCAGCTTCGACCCCGAGCTGGTGGCGGACATGGCCACCGCCATCGGTGCGGCGATGCGGGAGCTGGGGGTCCACCAGGGCCTGGCCCCCGTACTCGACGTCGTCCGCGACCACCGCTGGGGCCGCGTCGAGGAGACCATCGGCGAAGACCCCTATCTGGTCGGCGTCATCGGGACGGCGTACGCCGGCGGCTTGGAACGCTCCGGGGTCGTCGCCACGCTCAAGCACTTCGCGGGGTACGCCGCCTCGCGGGCCGGCCGGAACATGGCCCCCGCCGACCTCGGCCGGCGCGGGTTCGCCGATCTGGTGGCCGAGCCGTTCGTGATGGCACTGCGCGGGAGCGGAGCGCGCGCGGTCATGGCGTCCTACTCCGACGTGGACGGTGTTCCGTCACACGCCGACGCGGCGCTGCTGACCGAGCTGCTGCGCGAGCGACTCGGTTTCACCGGCGTGGTGGTCGCCGACTACTTCGGCATCTCGTTCCTGGAGACCATGCACGCCGTCGCCGGATCACCCGCCGACTCCGCCGCGCTGGCCCTGCGCGCCGGAGTCGACGTCGAGCTGCCGACCACCCGCTGCTACGGCGAGCCACTGGCCTCGCTCGTGGAGTCCGGGGAGTTGCCGGAGGAGCTGGTGGACCGGTCGGTACGCCGCGTCCTGACGCTGAAGGCCGAGCTGGGCCTGCTGGACGGCGTGCTCCCCCGGCCCGGTGCCGCGGGCGACCTGGACCCCCCGGCCAACCGGACGCTGGCCCGGCGGCTGGCGGAGGAGTCGGTCGTGCTGGTCGCCAACGACGGTGTGCTCCCGCTCCGCGCCGCCCGCGTGGCGCTCACCGGACCGCTGGCCGACGACCCCCGGGCCATGATGGGCTGCTACTCCTTCCCCAACCACATGGCCGGCGGGCACCCGGACCTGTCGTTCGGGGTGGAGATCCCCTCGCTCGCCGACGCGCTGCGGCTGGAACTGGCGGACCGGCTGACGGTGACCGCCGGATCGGACGTCGTGGTGACCGACGACGACATCGCGGCGGCCGTGGCCGTCGCACGCGAGTCCGACGTGTGCGTCCTGGCCCTCGGAGACCGCTCCGGCCTGTTCGGCCGGGGCACCTCCGGAGAGGGCTGTGACGCGGCCACTCTCGATCTGCCGGGCCGCCAGGCCGAGCTGGCCCGTACGGTCCTCGCCACCGGGATCCCCACCGTGGTCGTGCTCATCACCGGCCGGCCGTACGCCCTCGACGGCATCGCGGACCGCGCCGCCGCGGTGGTCCAGGCGTTCTTCCCCGGCGAGGAGGGCGCGGCGGCGATCGCCGGGGTCCTGAGCGGCCGGGTCGCGCCGTCCGGCCGGCTTCCGGTCAGCCTCCCGCCCGGCCCCGGCGGCCAGCCCGGCACCTACCTCCAGCCGCGCACCGGACACGCGTCCCACTGGAGCGCCACCGACCCGGCACCGCTGTTCCCCTTCGGCCATGGCCTCACCTGGACCACCTTCGGCTACGACGACCTGACCGTCGACGAACCCTCGGTACCGACCGACGGCACCGTCGTGGTGAGCGCGACCGTCCGCAACACCGGGGCACGCGCCGGGACCGAGGTCGTCCAGCTCTACCTCTCCGATCCGGTCGCCTCGGTCGTACGCCCGGTCCGGTGGCTCGCGGGCTGGGCGCGCGTCGGTCTCGAACCCGGTGAGAGCGTCCGGGTGTCGTTCACCGTGCACGCCGACCGCACCTCGTTCACCGGCGGGGACATGCGCCGTATCGTCGAGCCCGGCGAGATCGTCGTCGCGGTGGGCCGATCGAGCGCCGACCTGCCGCTGACGGGCTCGTTCACGCTGAACGGTCCGGTACGGGAGCTGGGCGGCGACCGGGTGCTCACCGTCCCGGTGACGGTCACGCCGTGGTGACCTTCACCAACCCGATCCTGCCGGGCTCCTACCCAGACCCGTCGGTCTGCCGCGTCGGCCCGGACTTCTATCTGGTCAGCTCCACGTTCGAGTGGTTTCCCGGGCTGCCGGTCCTGCACAGCCGGGACCTGGTGCACTGGTGCGAGATCGGGCACGTGCTGGACCGGCCGGAACAGCTGCCGCTGGACGGCGTCGCGCCGTCCCGCGGGCTCTACGCGCCGACGATCCGCTACCACGACGGCGTCTTCCACGTCGTCTGCACGCTCGTGGACGGCGCCGCCGAGGCCGGCAACTTCCTGGTGACGGCCACGGACCCGGCCGGGCCGTGGTCCCAGCCCCGCTGGCTGGGCGAGAAGGACAGCTTCGACCCGTCGCTGCTGTTCGACGACGGCCGGGTCTGGTTCCACGCGGCCCGGACGGTCGACGAGGCCGGGCACACCGAGGTGTGGCTCCGCGAGCTCGACCTGGACGCCGGGACGCTCATCGGCCCTGAGCACGTGATCTGGCGGGGGGCGCTGCGGGACGCCCGCTGGGCGGAAGGCCCGCACCTCTACCGGATCGGCGACCACTACTACCTGCTGGCCGCCGAGGGCGGCACGGCACTGGAGCACGCGGTCAGCGTGGCCAGGGCCACCGTGGTCACCGGCCCGTACGAGTCGAACCCGCGCAACCCGGTCCTCACCCACCGGCACCTCGGCGCGTCCCATCCGATCGGTTCGACCGGCCACGCCGACCTGGTCCAGACGCCCGGCGGCGACTGGTGGGCGACGCTGCTGGCGACCCGGCCGGGAACCAACCTCGGGCGGGAGACCTTCCTGACGCCGGTCCGCTGGGAGGACGACTGGCCGGTCCTGCACGGCGTCAAGCCGGTCGAGACCTGCCCGGACCTGCCCGAGCACCGCCCGCCTGCGCGCCCCTGCTGCGACCACTTCGACGGTCCCGAGCTCGACCCGAGATGGTCCTTCCTGCGCACCCCCCGCGAGCGGTTCTGGGAGACCGGATCCGGCCTGCGACTGCGGCCGCGCCCCGAACCACCCGCCGGCCGCGGCAACCCGAGCCTGATCGCGCGCCGGCAGCAGCACACGCACTTCGCCGCGTTCACCTCCCTCGACCTGACGCCCGGGCCGGGCCACGAACGCGCGGGGCTGATCCTCCTGAACGGTCACCACCAGATCCGGCTGGAGGTCTCCCAGGACCATGTCCGCCTGATCGGGTACGAAGAGCCGATCGCCGAACAGCCACGCCGTGAGGGCCCGCTGACGCTCGCGGTGGAGGGCCGCGGCCGGACCTACCGGTTCCGTGTGAACGGTGCGGACTTCGGGCCGGTCGTGGACGGTTCTCCACTCGGCCATGACGCGGCCGGCTCCTTCACCGGCGTCTACCTCGGTCTCTACGCGACCGGCGACGGAGGGCCCGGCGCGGCGACGGCGTACTTCCCCTACTTCGAGTACGCCCCGGTCGCCTGACACCGCCGCACAGCCGTGTGGCGCGGCGGCCGTCGGCCGCCGCGCCACAGGTGCGGTGTCTCACTCGTGCCGGGTCAGCTCGGGGCCACGGCGCGGCCGGTCTGCGGAGAGATCATCCCGGCGCACAGGCCCTTGCCGGCCAGCGTCTGCGCGATCCGGGGGATCGCGGCGAGCGTGTTGGCGGGCCACTCGTGCATGAGGATGATCTGGCCGTTGCCGAGCCGGGCGTTGGCCTGCACGATCTGGTCCGTGCTGGCGCCGTTCCAGTCCTGCGAGTCGACGTCCCAGATGATCTCGGTCAGACCGTACTTGGCCTCGACCGACCGCACGGTGGAGTTGGTCTCCCCGTACGGCGGGCGGAACAGTCTCGGCGTGCCGCCGCCGGCGCCCGCGATGGCCTGCTGAGTCCGGCCGATCTCCGAGTCGATCTGCGACTGGCTCTCCTGGGTCAGGTGCGGATGCGTGTAGCTGTGGTCACCGATCCATACTCCGGCGGCGGCCTCGGCCCGAACCTGGGAGGGGTACGCGGCGGCGTACTGGCCTTCGTTGAACACCGTGGCCCGCAGGCCGTTCTGCCGAAGCGCGTTGAGCAGAGCCGGCGTGTGGTCGTTGGACGGGCCGTCGTCGAAGGTGAGGCCGACGTAGCCGTTGCAGGTGGCGGCATGCGCCGGGGCGGCGTGGGGGGTGACGCCGGTGACCACGGCCGCCGTGGCGACGGCCAGGCCCGCGATCAGGGCGCGTTGGGACGGGCGGGGTTTGGTTCGCACGTGGGGGACCTCCTCGTACCGGCCGGGGGTCGCGGCCGGCTGACGCCAGATGGATGAGCGGTCGCGTCAGCTCACCGTGATGTTCGAATTGCCGCTGCTCTGGTAGCCCTCGGTTGCGAGGATCATGTAGTAGTTGAAGCTGCCCAGGTTCATTCCGTACCTGGCCCACGCGTCGAAGTGGTTGCCGGTGGTGATGCTGCCGCCGGTCCTCTTCGACTGCCGGACGCTCCAGTACTGGTTGAAGGTCCTGGTGCCCTCGACGGACGGGGCGTTGTAGCGGGTCGTCTCGTAGATGTCGTACGTGCCGCCGTCGCTGGTGACCGTGCCCTTGTACGTCCCCGTGGGCCGGTAGTTGCCCCAGTTGTCGACGATGTAGTACTCCACGAGCGGGTTCGACGTCCACCCGTAGAGGGACAGGTATCCGTTGCCGGACGGGTTGAAGCTGCCCGAGTAGTTCACGGTCCTGCGCCCGCCGTTGCTCCAGCCCTTGCCCGCGACGAAGTTGCCGCAGTTGGTCCACGAGGTGCTGTAGCTGCCGCCTCCCTTCAGGGTCATGGCGACCGAACCGCCGCCGTCGGTCCAGAACGAGTAGTAGTAGCCGTCGGTGCCCGTCCGGCTCGTGGTGATGGTCGTGTCGGCCTGGGCGGTGCCCGGCGGCATCAGGGTGGTCGCGGCCAGCGCCAAGGCGCCGGTGTACCCGATGAAGCTTCTGCGGCTCACCGGGCGGGGGCCGTCCTTCATGAACATGCTTCCTCCTCGAGAAACGCCGGCGGTTGTGCAACGCCGATTGGGGCGAGTATGCGCCCGGTTCTCGAATGGAGTCAACGATAGATTTCGAAACATTTCGAAGCGACGACAAGTCGCAGGTCAGCCGGTTTCTCCTATGACCTGCGAAGATCAGCTCTTCGGCCCACGAAAGGCGAGGTAAGGTTCTGTTGTGTCCTCAGTTAGATCGTTGAATTTCGAAAAGTTTCGAAGGCCGGTCCGATGCTTTTGGGAATCGATTCGACTGCGGTCGTCGCCAGGCGGTCAGGCGAGCCCGTCGCGGGGCCGCGCGGGCCCGGTCGTCCCACGCAGGGAGACAGGCGGGGCGACGAGTACGTGGCGGTGCGCCGCGTCGGGATCGGCGATGCGCTGGATGAGCATCTCGACGGCGCACGCGCCGAGCTCGTCCGCCGGCACGTCGGCGGCGGTGAACGGCGGGTGGAGGTTCTCCGCCCAGTGCCGGGCGGCGACGCCGACGATGGAGAAGTCGCCGGGCACGGCCAGGCCCGCATGGGTCAGCGCGCGGTACATGCCCGGAATCGCGGCCTCGTTGATGGTGGCGATGGCGGTCAGGCCGGGATGCTCGGCGAGGAGCCGCGCGACGCACGAGACGCCGGACTGGGCATCGTCGGCGCAGCACACGTGCACGCCGTCGAGCTCCCGCTCGGCCAGCGTCCGGGTGAACCCGGCGCGGGTCCGGTGGCTCGGACCGTACCCGGCGGCGACCAGCTCCGCGGAGCGGTCGACCAGCGCGACGCGGCGGTGACCGAGGTCCGCGAGGTGATGTGTGCAGTTGGCGATCAGCGTTTCGTAGTCGATGTCCACCCAGGACACCTCGTCCGGATGGCTGGTCCGGCCGATGCAGACGAAGGGCAACCCGCTCTGGCGCAGGCGGCTGACCCGGTCGTCCTCCAGGCGGATCTCCATGAGGATCACGCCGTCCACGCGCCGGCCGCCGACCATGCGCTCGAACGAGCGATCGTGCTCCCCGCCCGACGGTGAGAGAAGGACGTCGAGCTCGGCGTGGGCGGCGGCGTCGACGACGCTGGCCACGAAGCCGAGCTGCATGTCGGTCAGGCGCCTGCCAGCGGGCGGGATGACCAGGCCGATCGTGCGGGTCCGGCCCTCTTTCAGCGCGCGGGCGACGGCGTTGGGCCGATACCCGAGCTCGTCGATGACGGCCTGGATGCGCTGCCGGGTCGCCTCCGACACCGGGCGCTTGCCGCTCAGGGCGTAGGAGACGGTGCTGCGCGCCACGCCCGACCGCCTGGCGATCTCTCCGATGTTCACCGGCGCTCCTCCCCTGGTCCGACCGAGACGTACATCGCAGATCGAATCGATCGTATCGAGGACGGTCCCTGGTTACGGCGGCGCTTCCTCCACGTCCCATTGACGTGGGAAGCATACCGGCCTACGTTCGTGCGAATCGATTCGATGCAGAGTGGAAAACCTCGTGTAACTCGGGTCAGCGGAGGTCGCACAGTCATGAGATCAGCGGCAGTCAGCCGGCGTCCGGCCGGCGGGATTCTGGCGATGCCGACGGCGACGGGTGGCGTGGCCGCATGCTCCGCCTCGTCCGGCGGCGCCCACACCGCGGGCGCCGTGAAGCGCTGGCCCCCTCCCCTTGCGATCGAAGGAACCCACCTTTCATGACCGTCGCCACCGGCCCGGTGTTCTCCCCGCAGGAGATCCCGTTCAGCTTCCGCGGGTCCTGGTTCGGCTTCTCTCCCGTGGTGGGCGAGAAGACCTACGCGGAGGACGTCCACCTGGTGTCGCACCAGAACGGCATGCATCCGATCCTGCGGCTGATCCCCATCGTGGGGGACGCCCGCGCCGAGACGGCCGTCACCGCCACGCCGGACCGGCTCACCTGGACGTGTGACGCCGGCCGAATCGACCTCGCCTACGAGAAGGCGGACGCGGTGCGAGTGCGGGGCCAGGGCCTCGGACTCCGCGTGCTGGCCGGCGACCCGGTCCTGACGCCGTTCAGCGGAACGTACTTCTTCCAGGATCCCGGCGACGGCTCGTGGGTCTTCACCGTGTACCAGACCGGGCGCCGCTACCGGGTGACGGTCCTGGCCGGACAGGCCGCCGAACATCTCGGCGAGCAGGCCCTCGGCACGGCCGAGCGTGGCGTCGTGATGCCGGGTGACGGCGAGGCGTGGCAGATCGCCATCGAGGAGTACGAGACCGCGCGCGCCCCGTTCCAGAGCTCGCACCGGTTCTCCGAGGTGGTCACGGCCGCGCGCGCCGACTTCGAGCGATTCCGCGACGCGGTGGCGCCGTGGCGCGGCGACCGGACACCCGCCGCTGAACTGGCCGCCTACGTCCTGTGGTCCGCCACGGTGGGGGCGGCCGGGTTCGTCACCCGGCCCGCCGTGCTGATGTCCAAGCACTGGATGGACAAGGTATGGAGCTGGGACCACTGCTTCAACGCCATCGCCCTCGCCGGCGGCCTGCCGGACCTGGCGTGGGACCAGTTCCAGCTGGTGTTCGACCACCAGGACGCCGCTGGCGCGCTGCCCGACTCCATCACGCACTCCGAGGTCCTCTACAACTTCGTCAAGCCGCCGATCCACGGTTGGGCGCTGCGGCGCCTGAGCCCCCCGCGCGAAGGCGAACCGGACGAGGTCTACCGGAGGCTCGAGCGATGGACGTCGTTCTGGCTGACCTCCCGGCGCGTACCCGGCCACGAGCTCGCCCACTACCAGCACGGCAACGACAGCGGCTGGGACAACGCGACCACCTTCGACCCCCAGCGCGTCGTCGAGACCGCCGACCTGGCGTCCTTCCTCGTCCTTCAGATGCGCGAACTCGCCCGCCTCGCGGCCCGGCTCGGCCGGGCCGACGCGTCGGCCCACTGGGGCCGGGCCGCGGACCGCATGCGCGAGGCGCTGCTCGCCGAGCTGTGGACGGGTGAGCGGTTCCTCGTCCGGGACGCGCGCTCCCGGCGTACCTGGACCAGCTCCAGCCTCCTCGAGCTCATGCCGATCGTGCTGGGAGACGAGCTCCCCGAACCCGTCCGCGCGTCACTGGTCTCCGGCATCGAAGCACACCTGACCACGTTCGGGCTCGCCACGGAACCGCCCACCTCACCGCACTACCAGGACGACGGGTACTGGCGCGGTCCCATCTGGGCACCGTCCACCGTTCTCATCGAAGACGGCCTCCGCCGTTCCGGATATCAGGGCCTGGCGAACGAGATCAGCGCCCGCTTCCGCGCCCTTTGCGAGAAGTCGGGGTTCGCGGAGAACTTCGACGCCCGCAGCGGCGCAGGGCTCCGCGACCGCGCCTACACGTGGACGGCCAGCGCCTATCTCATCCTCGCCGCCGCGCACGAGGACCGCCGTGCCGGGACAGCGGCGGCCTCGCCATGACCTGACCCGAGAGGGCGGGTACGCGCCGCGGCGGGCCGTCCACGCGAGTCGACACGGACCGCCTACCACCGTTCCATCCACCGGCGCCGACCGGCGCCAGGTAAACCGGACTTCGCCGAACCCGGTGGGCTTCATTTCCATGGCGCCCCGTAGCGGGATGCGATCTTGCCGAGTACGCCGCCGGCGTTCGCGAGCTTGCGTTTGAGTTCGATCTTCTTCTGTTGTGCGGCCCACAGGCGCTGGGCTGCGGCGGCCTTGGCCTTCGTGGTAGTAGCTGTCGCCGTAGTAAGTGCCGTGCCATGGGGTCCAGGACGGTTCGTAGTGCTTGATGTTGCCGACCGTCCAGCCCGCGCATGAGGCAGAGCTGCCGTGGCTGCACTCGTCGACCATCTGGCCGCTGGGGTCGGAGTCGGTGGTGGGGTTGTCGTTGCTGTAGGAGTAGCCGTTCATCTGCTGCGGGTCACTGCTGTCGATCATGGGATCGACGGACAGGAACCGGCCGTTGTCGGCGTCGTACTCAGTCGGGAGGCTCCAAGCGGATCTCGCAGATCCCGGGCCGCGCTGGAAACGGTTCGCCGGTGACCGGTACGTCGCCGGTGAGGTCTATGTCGAGAACTTCGAGGCCGAGTCGGGTCACGGCTGAAGGACCGTCCTCAGGGCATGGCGTCGGAGAACGTGAAGGCTGCCGGGATTTCTGAGAAGTAGTAGGACATTTCCTGCATTACTTCCTACATGACTGGAGTTAATGTCTGGCGTAACAAACCTGGCGCACAGGATCGGACCGCCCGTGGACCTCGGCCCGCACCACCTCCGGATGATCGAAGCCATCGCGTCGACCGGCAGTATCAGTAAGGCTGCCGCTCACCTCGACCTCACCCAGCCTGCCGTGAGTACCACGCTTCGTCGTGTCGAGAGCCACCTGGGGGTCCAGCTTTTCGTCAGGTCGCCCGAAGGTGTCACGCCGACGCCCATCGGCACCGAGGTGGCGGCGCGGGCTCGGGTCGTCATGTCGTGTATCGACGATTTGAACATGGCGCTGGCCCGTAAGCCGCTCGCGGACTCGCCCGCGCTTCCGCTTCGGGTGGGCGCGCAGATCTGTCCCGCGCTGGTGCAGCTCAGTGACCGGTTCGACACGCTCTTCCCGTCCGCGCGGCTGCATCTGCGCGTCGACCGGGGAAGCGGGCGGATCGTCTCCCTCATCGCGTCCGGTGCGCTGGACATCGGGCTGGTCCAGGTGCCGCGGGGCCACATACCGGCCACGCCGGCGGGCGTGGAGAGTTTCGTGCTCGTCGACAACGAGCCGATGCTGGTCGGCGTGGCCGCGAACAGCCCGCTGGCCTCCTGTGATGTCCTGGCGCTCGGCGATCTGGCCGAGTACGACTGGGTCGACGACGCGGCCGATGACGGCCCCTGGCCGGCGTACTTTCGTGAGGTGTGCGCCGCCGCGGGGTTCCGGCCGCGGGTCAACTTCTGGTCCAGCGACTGGCAGATCTCCTCGTCGCTGATCCGCTCGGGCCGCGCGATCGGTCTCTACCAGCCGACCGCGGTCGCGCGCGACGGCGTGGAGTTCCGGCGGCTGGAAGACGATCCCTTCGGGCAGCGGATCATGCTGCTTTGGCGGCAGGAGGCGGCCGCCGCCGCTCTCCGGATGCGCGACGCGCTCAGCCGCGCCCACCTCGAACTCGTACGCGCCAGCCCGGCCTACTCGCGCTGGTGGGACGAGCACCCGGAGGCGCATCCGGCGTTTCAGGCCGACGGCAGGCCGGAGGAATGACACGAGGGTCCCCGGCGTGCCGGAGACCCTCGTGGTCCACACTCAGCGAAGCGTGTTCGCCCTGCGCCTGCGGATCATGATCGCGCCGGCCGCGACCACGAGCGCGCCGCCCGTACCCATCGCGGCGAGAGCGGGCGAGGGAACGCCACCCTCACCGGCGGGCTTGGCGGCGGGTGCCGGCTGGTAGCCGCCGAGCCTGCCGTCGTGGACGTACTTCGAGCCCGGCAGTTTGTCGGCGTAGCGACCGTGAACCAGCTTCTGGTACGCGGTGAGCGACACGCCCTGCGTTCCGACGGAGGTCTTCGCGGTGGAGCTCAGCGCGGTGACCGTGTCGCCGGAGAGCCGGTACCAGGCATCCAGCTGAGGCTCAAGGAAGACCATCCCCGAACCCGCCTGGGCCGGGTACGCGGCGTCGGCACCGGAGCCGATGTTCATGATCTGCCAGCCCTGCGGGCTCTTGACGAGCTGGACCGAGGCGTCCTGGCCGGTGGCCGACCGCGCGCCGAACACCATGTACGCGAACGTGGCGACCGGAGCGTTCCGGTCCCCGCGTACGAAGTCCGGGTTCAGCGAGTAGACCGCGTGGGCCGACGTGGTGGTACGCGGCGCCTTGGCCTTCATCGCCGTGGCGCCGTCCGGAGACGTCGACGTGAGCTTGCCGGCCTGGTGCCGGTCCATGTTCACGAAGAACTTCGCCAGCTTCATCCGCGTGTCCGCCTGCGAGGCGACCTTCTGAGCGGCGGCGGCGTCACCGGCGGACGGCCCGGCGGGGGTCGGGGCAGCCATCGCAACGCCTCCTCCCATGATCACTGACACGCCTATGCCGACTCCGGCCGCGATCCGGCCGACACGCTGTTTTGACATCGTGGGTCTCCTCATCGCGATCAGCCGCTCATTCCGGAAAGCGCCTGGCCCCACTGGAACTGAGAGTTGCTCACGTAGCTGCTGTAGTACATCTCGTTGTACCGGGGGCTGCTGGGCCACGGGTCTCCGTACGAGATGGTCTGGGTGCTGGGGTTGTACCCGTAGATGACCTGCGCGTGCCCGCCACCGGCGGTCCAGTAGATGCCGGTCTCGATCGGACGCCCACCGTCGATCGAGGAGGTGACACCCTGGAACGACAACGGGCCGGTGACCTGGCCCGGCGCCATTCCCAACTGCGAGAAGGCGTTCTGCACCCACGAGAGCTGACCGGGCTCGTTGGGGCACGCGGTGCTCGTGGAGTAGCCGAGCGCCAGGTCACAGAAGGTGTTCTGGCTGATCCCGGAGTGCCCGAAGTACTCGGCGATGGTCAGCCCACTGGCCGCCCAGCACCACTCGTCCTGCTGCTGAACCTCCTGGTTGATGCCGATGCTGCCGGCCGACGCCGTGCCCGGCACCAGCATGATTGCCGCCGCGGCCAGCGCACCGGCCAGCCCGGCGGCCGCGCGGCGACGCGATCGAGTCGATCGCGCCCCGTCGGAGCCTGTCCTCTTTCTCATGCCGTCGGCTCTCCTTTTCCCGGCCTACGAGCACGAGCCGCCCAGGAGAGACATCATCGAGATCCGGTGCCGGGGTTCCGGGGCACGATTCCGCACCTGGTAGGCGTGAACGCCCCAACAGTCACATTCCGGATGCTTCGCGCCTAATGCCAAGAGGCCATAACAGAAGTGAATGGCCGTCCGCATTCCGGTGGTGAGCTTCACCGGGGGTCCGCCGGGCCTGTCGGGTATGCACCGGACAGGCCCGGCGGTTTCGGTCAGTGGAAGTCGTGGGGCTGTACGGGCAGGTTCACGTTGGACGGGCCGTGCCACTGGTGGTCGGCTCTGAGGGCGGAGGAGGACCTGTCGAAGGACGGGGCGGCGCCCAGTACCGGGAGGGTGACGTTGCTGCCGGCCAGGTCGATGGTCACGGACGCGTTGGTCGGTGAGTCGCCTACCACGTCATTGTCGGTGCCGGTCAGGATCAGGGCCAGGCGGTGGCCGGTCTTGAAGGTGTAGTCCTGGGGCAGGGTGGCCCAGTTGATCGAATAGTACGTACCCGGGGTCAGCGGGGACGGCTGGCTCAGGGACGAGCGGTTCTGGGCGTCCAGGAAGCCTCTCGCGACCACGTTGACGTCCGAGGTGATCGTGTCGGTGGCGACCTGGCGGTAGCAGCCGTCGTCGGTGGTGGTGCTGTCGCCGTTGCAGTCCTCGGTCGACAATGTCTTCACGCCGGAGCCGGAGCCCAGGTAGTTCACTCTCGTGTCGGTGCCGTAGTCGACTAGGAGTGCGCCGAGTGTGGCCGTGGACTTGGTGGACTTCAGTTTGAGGTTGACCTCGGGCGTTCCGGAGATTCGGAGGTCCCTGGCGAGCGCCGGGGTGCTGTAGGCGAGGCGGAAGGACTTGGTCGTCGTCGGGCTCGCGACCAGGCTGGACTCGGAGTTCGACGTGTCGGCGTACGTCGCGGTGCCGCTGGAGACCGCCGTGCCGAGGACTCCGCCGGTCTGGGGGTACATGGGTGTGTCGGTCGTGCCCGGGGCCGGCCAGTCGGCCTGTGTCACCCACTGGTCGGGGCCGACTTCGAGATCGGCGCGCGGCTGGTCCATGATGCCGTTGGCCACGCCCATCAGCCAATAGTCGAACCACTGGTGCAAGGTGTCGACGAAGGCGGAGCGGCGGAAGTCGAACGGGTCCACGTGGCCGTACTGCGACAGCCACACCTTGCGCGGCACCCCGCGCGCCGCCAGGCCCGCCCACCAGGCGGAGAAGTGGTTGGGCTTGACGTTCAGGTCGTTCAGGCCCTGGATGGCGAACACGCTCGCGTGCACGTTGGCCACCGTGCCGACCGAGCCCGTACGGTAGTCGCGCTCGTTCCAGAAGGTGTTGTAGTTGCCGGTGGAGTCGTCCTCGCCGGTGGCGAGCTGCCGGCGTACGGACGCGCACTTGGTGCCGCCGTCGGTGTCGACGGTGGAGGCGAGGCCGTCCTCCTCACCGTTGAACCATTTGACGCCGTTCATGCGGCTGTAGTCGTACCAGGAGCTGATCGCCGAGATCGGCACGATCGTGTCGAGCCCCTGCACACCGGTGGCCGCGACGGCGTTGGCGAGCGTGCCGTCGTAGGACTTGCCGATCATGCCGGCGTGGCCGTTGCTCCACGAGGCGCTGACCTCGTTGCCCTGGGCGTCGAAGGCCTTCGCGCGGCCGTTCAGCCAGTCGATGACGGCCTTGCCGCCGAGGACGTCGGAAGAGCCGCCCGACGTCGGGCAGCCGTCGGACTTGGTCGTACCGTCCATGTCGACGTTCAGCACGGCGTACCCGCGCGGCACGAAGTAGTTGTCGTAGTACAGCGGGAACTTCGACGGATTGCCGGACGCGTCGTACTGCTTGCGCTCCGACTCGTTCCCACGCCCGAGATTGTCGTAGTACGGACTCTCATCCATGATCACGGGCACCTTCAGCCCGGAGTCGCTCTCCTTCGGGCGGATGATGTCCACCCGGATCAGGTCCGGCTTGCCGTCGTTGTCGGAGTCGGCGGGTGACTGGACGCGGACGAACTGCCGGATGGCGTCCTGGTACGAGAAGGCGGGCTGGGTCTCGTGATGGGTGATCGTCGGGCGCGTGGCGGCATGCGCGGCGGGGGCACCGGCCATCGCGAGTACGGTGGCGGCGGCGATCGAGGCGGCGAGAACTCCTCGCCCTGAGGAAATCGGCACGGGGGAACCTCCTGGGGTCTGCGCGCGGATCTCACACCACTCCGCCAAACCGCACAAGCTCTATAGCCACATGTGGCCCACTCGGTGGGCATTAACGACATTTCCTAAGGGATCCATTCGCCTTCTTAGGGAGTCGGGCCGAATCGTTCTAGTCTCAAAGCATTCCTGTCCCCCCGGCCAAGGAGCCTTTGAAGATGAACCCCGTCATGCGACTCGCCGCCGTGATCACCCAGGTCGGCGCGGCCGTCGGAGCCTTCGGCTACTGGGTCGGCCACACGCGAGGCATCGACCTGCCGCTACGGTCGCTGATCGACCCCCACACGATGCCGAAGAGCGGCAGCGGGGTCGGCTGGATCATCGTCGCGCTCGCCGCGATCGGAGCGCTCGTGGCGATCTCCGGCTCCAAGATGTTCTCCCTCGCGAGCGTCGCCCAGCTCGCGGTGGTCGGCGACTTCATCACCTTCGAAGCCCTCCGCCGCGCCCCGGACCAGAGCTACAACCCGGCCGACATCGGCTGGGGCATCTGGCTCATCCTCGCCACCGTGGCCCTCAGCATCGTCATCATCGCGAGCTCCCGCGACTCCCGATGATCGCCCCGCCGCCGGCGGGGAACCTCGCCGGCGGCGCTTCGTACGGCTCGGCGGCCCCGCCTGGGTGAAGCCGCGCCGACCGCCTGCCCGTCCGTCCTCCGCGCCAGGCGCCGACGACCTCGCGTACGAGCGTGCGGGTTACGGGGTTCGGCGGAGGGTGAGGAGGGCGATGTCGTCGCGTACGGCCTCGCGGCCGACCAGGGCGGCCATCACCGAGGCGCAGACCGTGTCAGGTGGGCCGGGTACGGCGGCGTCGCGCAGGCGGGCGAGGTTCGTCTCGATCGGGACGTCTCGGCGTTCTATCAGCCCGTCCGTGTAAAAGCAGAGTACGGCTCCGCGGGGGATCTCCACCTTTGTCGAGCGGCGGTGTGGCGCGTCGTCGACTCCGATCAGGATTCCCTGGGCGATCTCCAGCAGCACGGAGGCCTCGCCCGGGGCGGCGAGGATCGGGGGCCAGTGGCCGGCGGCGGCGAACCTCGCCCATCGCAGGTCGGGGTCGCAGACCGCGTACAGCACGGTGGCCATGGCGCCAGGCTCGAAATGTTGCATTTTCAGGTCGAGCTTGTCCAGGACCTCCGCCGGGTCCTCGTATTCGAGGGCGTACGCGCGGAGGGCGCTGCGCATGCGGCCCATCGTCACGGCGGCGTCCAGGCCCTGGCCGGCCACGTCTCCCATCACCACGCCGACCTGGCCGGACGGGAGGGTGAACACGTCGTACCAGTCTCCGCCGACGATGGCCGTTCCCGGGCTGTACCGGGCGGCCATCTCGATGCCGGGGATCTCCGGCAGGGCCGAGGGCACCAGGCTGCGCTGGAGTTCCTTGGCCGCCGCGCGCTCGGAGCCGGCCCGCAGCGAGTGCGCGGCGAGCGCGGCGCGGTCGGCGGCGAGTTGCAGGACCGCGACCTCGTCGGGGGTGAACCGGCGGGTGGTGAGCGTGCCGACGTGCAGGACGCCCAGGAGATCGCCTCCGACGATCAGCGGTGCGCCCAGCAGCGAATGGATGCCCCGCTGCACCAGGAGCGGGTTGACGACGTTCACGCTGTCGACGTTCTCAATGGCCACCGAACGGCGTTCGGCCGCGATGCGTCCGGCGAATCCCTTGCCCACTGGGACCTGGACGCTCTGGCGGACCTCCTCCTCTATGCCACGCTCGGCGACGGCCACCAGGCGCTGGCCCGACGCGTCGAGCAGCAGGACGACCGCCGTGTCGGCCTGGAGGATCTCGCGGACCCGCTCCAGCACCTCACCCAGCAGGTCCTCGGCGTCCATATGCGAGAGCGCGACATCGGTGAGCGCTTGGATCTGCCCAAGCCTGACCTCCGCGGCGGCCGACAGATCGGCGGGTATCGTCACAGTCAAAGACTACGGGCCCGTCCGGTATGCGACGTGTGTCCGCTCTGATCAGGCCGGTCGCCGGGTCGCCGAAACGACGCCACCGCCGTCGCGAATATCGCTGACGGCCGCCTCGGCACTCTCGTACGACGTGACGATCCGGCCCAGCTGGGTGATCTGCAGAACGTTGCGGACCTGCGGCGACGGCGCGGCCACGGCCAGGGAACCCTCGTGCGGGCGCAGCCGGTGCACCATGCCGACGATGAGCCCCAGACCGATCGAGTCGATGAAGTCCACATCGCTCAGTTCGAGCACCAGCCGATGGTGTCCCTCATCGATGTGGCGAACCAGCGAGTCACGTATCGCCGGTGTGGTCTCCACATCCATCGCCCCGCTGATCGCGAATACGACGATGTGGTCATCGGTCACAGTGGACTCGACGCTGAGATCCATGCATCCTCCAACGCCTCAGGGCGCGCCGCAGGCAGTCCTTGGCTCGCAGAATGAGAGTAACCGACCGGTCGGCCGTCTCCGAAGGCCCGCCCGGGTGCGGCACGGGCGCGTACGCCCCGGTGCCGGAGGCCGGGGCCGTGCCACCGCTCCTCCGGCCGGGGTGCTTCGTCAGTCCAGCCAGGGGCGGAAACCGTCGACGGTGATGGTCTTCGAGGTCGGGGTGAGGGAGTTCCAGGCGATGGAGCGCGTCCCGCCGCCGTTCGGCAGCGTGATCCGGATGCTCGCCGGGGCCTTGTGGTGGCCGCCGCCCGTTCCGAAGGTCAGGTCGAACACGGCCTGCTGGTCGGGGCCGACCTCGGTGGTGACGCCCGGGGCGCCGCCGACGACCCGGTAGGCGATGGTACGGCCCTTTCCGTCGAGCAGCCGGACCGTCGCGCGGCCGTTGAGCGTGCAGGTCTTGGAGCCCTGCGCGGTCACGGACAGCGGCTGGTCCAGCAGGTCGCCCTCCTGGTAGGAGTGGGCGAAGTCGACGACCAGCCGATGAGTGGCGAACGAGCAGGCCGACGGCGTCGTACCGGCCTGCGCCGACGTCGCCAGGACACCGAGGGAGACGACGCCCGCCATCCCGATCGTCGCGAATGTCGTACTGGGCTTCACGTGGATGACTCGCATTCTTCGGTCAAGCACCTTCCCGTAAGGGAGGAGCGCGAGATTCGCGTCCATCTGGTCAGATGCCAGGCCTATTGGCGATGTTCAGTGCAATTTCAGAAATCCACCGGCTTACCCAGATTGGGGCGTCCGAAATGTCTTAATGAGTTCTTAAAGTGCGCCTTTAGCCCTCCATGAACGCCCTCAGGGCGTTGGCCAGGAGGAACGGGTCGTCCGCGCCGCAGAGTTCACGTGCGGAGTGCATGGACAGGATGGGAACTCCCACGTCCACGGTCGTGATGCCGAGGCGCGCCGCGGTGATGGGGCCGATGGTCGTGCCGCAGGGCATCGCGTTGTTGGAGACGAAATGCTGGAGCGGGACGCCCGCTCGTTCGCACGCGTCGGTGAAGGCGCCGCGGCCCACACCGTCGGTGGCGTACCGCTGGTCGGCGTTGACCTTCAGGATCGGGCCGCCACCCGGCATGGGGCGGTGCGTCGGGTCGCTGCGCTCGGCGTAGTTCGGGTGGACGGCGTGGCCCGTGTCGGCGGAGGCGCAGATCGTGCTCGCGAAGGCGCGCGCCCGGTCCTCGTACGAGCCGCCGCGCGCGAAGATCGACCGTTCCAGCACCTCGCCGAGCAGCGGCCCGCCCGCGCCCGTGTCGGACTCGCTGCCGGTCTCCTCGTGGTCGAACGCGGCCAGCACGGGCACGTACCCGAGGCCGGGCCGGCTCGCCGCGGCGATCAGGGCGGCGGTGCCCGCGTGCACGGACAACTGGTCGTCCAGCCGGGCCGCGGCGAGGAACTCCCCGTCGCGCCCGAGGTAGGCGGGCGGCTGGACGTCGTGGGTCATCAGGTCCCAGCCGACGACCTCCGACGCGTCGACACCGGCCTCCTCGGCGGCGTACCGGATCAACGCGCCCTCGTCGACGTCGCCGAGTCCCCACACCGGCTGCGTGTGCCGCTGCCGGTCGAGGGCGACGCCCTTGTCGTTGACGGCGCGGTCGAGGTGGATCGCGAGCTGCGGCACCCGCAGCAGCGGCCGGTCGATGGCGACCAGAGGAGTCTCGCCGCCGCGCAGTACGAGGCGTCCCGACAGGCCGAGGTCGCGGTCGAGCCAGCTGTTGAGCAGCGGGCCGCCGTACACCTCGACGGCGACCTGCCGCCAGCCGTACGCCCCCGAGTCGGGATGCGGCTTGACCCGGAGGTTCGGCGAGTCGGTGTGCGCCCCGACGATCCGGAACGGCGTGCTCGGCGGCACCTCCTCGGGAACGAACCAGGCGACGATCGCCCCGCCGCGTACGACGAAACGCCCGCCGGTGCCGCCGGTCCACTCGTCGGCCTGGGCGACCTGGGTGAACCCGGCCGCTCGAAGGCGCTCGGCGACGTTCGCGACCACGTGGTACGGGGAGGGGCTGTCCGCGACGAACGCCGCGAGATCGTCGGTGTGCCCACGGTCGAAGGGAGGATGCGCACTCATAGGCAAAGGGTAGGGAGGTACCGGTGCCCGGCGAGCATCGGACCCTCACGCCGGCACAGGACGCTGCCTGAGTACCGCCGCCGGCTCTTCGCCGCCGGCCGGGCCGAGCAGGCAGTCGATGAAGGCGGCCGTCGCCTCGGTCGGATGCGGCCCGGTCGCCGCCCAGATGCGCCGGGGCGTCGGGTCCGGGCGCAGCGGGCGCGCGACCGTGCCCGGCGGCGGGTTCCCGAGCGCGGTCTGCGGGACCAGCGCCAGGCCGTGACCGGCCGCCACCAGCGCGAGCGTCGTGGGATAGCGGTTGGAGTCCAGGACGCGGCGCGGTGTGAAGCCGGCCGCACCGCACGCCGTACGGAGTGACTCGGCGCATCCGAACGCGGTGCCGATGATCCACGGCTCGTCGCGGAGATCGGCCAGATCCACCACGGGGCGGCCCGCGGCCGGGTGGTGAACGGGCAGCGCGAGCCGGAGCGGGTCCTCCATGAGCGGCTGCGCCGCCAGGCCCCGCAGGTCGATGGGGTGCGCGGCGTAGTCGTAGGCGATCCCCAGGTCGGCGGTCCCCTGCCGGACCTGGGCCAGCGCGTCGTCGCCGTCGGTCTCCGCCAGCGTGAGCGAGACGTTCGGATGCAGGCGCTGGAGCGCCGTGATCGCCTGCGGGAGCAGGAACGTGCAGGCGGTCGGGAACGCCGCCACCCGGATCGGGGAACGGACACCCGAACGCAGCTCGTTCAGCTCCCGGCGCGCGTCATCGGCGATCTTGAGGATGCGCAGGGCGTGGCGGAGTACGACCTGCCCCTCGGCGGTCAGGCGGGCGCCGAGGGTCGTGCGGTCGACCAGCCGGACACCGAGCTCGCGTTCGAGGACGGTCACGTGCTGGGACACCGACGGCTGCGACATCGACAGCGCGGTCGCCGCGGCGGTGAACGACCCTTCGGTCGCGATCGCGCGCAGCACACGAAGACGTTGCAGGTTCTCCACGCCGGCCAGACTATAGGCGATCCTTATGGGATCATCGAACCTTTCGGGGTTCCCGCCTATGCGTGCAGGCCCGTACATTCTGCGCCATGACATCCGCCCAGGAGTTCCTCGCCCTGCACCACACCGGCGAGATCCTCGTGATCCCGAACGTCTGGGACGCCGGATCGGCGCGAATCATGCGGCAGGTCGGGTTCCCCGTGCTCGCGACGACCAGTGCCGGGATCGCCTTCAGCCGCGGCCTGCCCGACGGCGTGCTGTCCCGTGCCCAGATGCTCGACCGCGTCGCCGAGATCGTCGAGGCCGTGGACTGCCCGGTCAGCGCCGACCTGGAAGCCGGGTACGGCCCCGAACCGTCCGACGTGGCCGACACCATCACGGCCGCGCTGGCCGTCGGCGTCGTCGGCGCGAACATCGAGGACTCCCGGCCCGACCGGCCGGGACTATACGGCGCCGCCCAGGCCGCCGAGCGGATCCAGGCCGCGCGCGCGGCCGGTTCCTTCGTCCTCAACGCGCGCGTCGACACCTATCTGGCGGGCGTCCCCGACGCCTTCGCCCAGACGGTGAGCAGAGCCGAGCGCTACGTGGAGGCCGGCGCCGACTGCGTTTACGTCCCCGGAGTCGACGATCCCGCCACGATCGGCTCCCTGGTCACGCACATCGGGGCGCCGCTGAACGTCGTCGCCGGCCTCACCTCGGCCCCGCTCGGCGTGGCCGGCCTCCAGCGGCTCGGGGTGGCCCGCGTCAGCATCGGCGGGAGCCTCGCACGCGCGGTCCTCGCCCAGATCGAGCAGGCGGGCCGCGACCTGCTCCAGCACGGGACCTTCGCGTTCGCCGAGCGGGCCCTCCCCCACGCCGACCTGCAGAACCGCTTCCGGAACCCCTGACCTGGGAGACGCACATGTCCAGAATCGTCCACCTTCCGGACCCGCCCTACTACGCCGTGATCGCACCCGCGGTCCACACCGATGACGTGGCCGGATATCCGGAAATGGCAGGCAAGGTCCTTGCCCACGCCTCGGCCATCGACGGCTTCCACGGAATAGAGATGTGCTACCAGCCGGGCTTCTCCCTGGCGGTGTCCTACTGGCAGTCGCTGGAGGCGATCGCCACCTGGCGCGATCACGCGCACCACCAGCGCGCCAAGGCACTCGGCCGGAGCCGGTGGTTCGACGGATACGCCACCCGGATCGCTCAGGTCATCGACGCCTACTGAGAACGCACGGCTCTTGCCGTGTTCATACGGCGGTGCGAAGATCTTCGTCTCGTTCGCCAGGTTGCGTGGCCGCGATCCGTGGCGTCGCGGGGCGTGAGCCTGGCCCGACTCCTGAGGATCTTCGGTGCGGCCTGATCTCACTGCGCTTCGGCAAACGTTCCACGGCACCCTCGTCACCCCGTTCGACCCCGGCTACGAGGCCGCCCGCGTGCTGTACAACACGCGGATCCGGACCCGGCCGGCCGTGGTGTGCCAGTGCGCCGACACCGATGACGTCGTCGCGGCCGTACGCTTCGCGCGCGACGCCGGCCTGCCGGTGGCCGTACGCGGTGGCGGCCACAACGCGAGCGGGCTGTCACTGGTCGAGCAGGGTGTGGTCATCGACGTCAAGGCGCTGCGGGACGTCGCGTTCGACGAGGACACCGCGACCGTCACCGTCGGTCCCGGCGTCGGCTGGCGTGACATCGACCGGGTGACGTACGGCGGTTTCACGGCCGAAGACGCCGACGGCGTCCCGTACGGCTACGCCGTACCCGGCGGCGAGTGCCCCACGGTCAGCAACGCCGGGTACAGCCTCGGCGGCGGGTACGGGCTGCTCAGCCGGCGTTTCGGGCTCGGCTGCGACCACATCGTCGGAGCCGAGGTGGTCGACGCCGAAGGGAACCTCCTCTGGGTCGACGAAGAGGAACACCCCGACCTGCTGTGGGCGCTGCGGGGCGCGGGCGGCGCGGGCTTCGGCGTGGTGACACGGCTGCGGTACCGGCTCGACCCCGTGCCGAAGACCGTCGTGGGCGGCTTCATCGGCTGGCCGATCGCGCAGGCGAAGCAGGTGTTCCAGGTCTACCGCGACCTGTACGCCGGCCGCGAGGACGACCGGCTCTCGCTGTGCGTGCTGCTCACCACGGACCCGTATCCGGACGGCGAGCGGATCGCGATGATGTACGGCCTGTACGTCGGGCCGCCGGAGGAGGCCGAGGCAGCCCTCGCGCCGCTGAAGGCGCTGGGCGAGCCGCTGTTCGACACGTTCGGCCGGACGTCGTACCTCGATCTCATGCTGGAGCTCAGCACGGACATCCCGTACGGGCTGCAGTCGAGGTGGCGCGGCGGCTACTTCCGGAGCGACGGCTTCGACGACGCGGCGTTCGACACGATGATCGAGCACTTCCGGCTGTCGCCGTCGGGCTACTCGATGGTGCGCCTCGACCTGCTGGCCGGCGGCGCCGTCGCGCGTACGCCCGCCGACGCGACCGCCTTCGTGCACCGGCCGGACCTGCACTACGTGTCGGTCATCGGGGTGTGGCAGGGCGACGAGGAGACCTCGGCGAACGCGGGATGGGCGGACGGCGTCGCGGACGGCCTGCGGCCGTACCTCACCGGCGAGGTCTACCAGAACTACGTCGACCGCGACCTGGCCGACTGGCCTGCGGCCTACTACGGGGCCAACTATCCGCGGCTCCAGCAGGTCAAGCGGCAGTACGACCCGAGCGACTTCTTCCGTCACCCGCAGAGCGTCCGGCTTCCGTAGGTCCACCACGCGGCCAGTTCATAGGATGTCCTGATTATCCCCATTAAGGCCTTGTTGCGCCGACATTGACCCGACCTTCGCTTTTCGGTCAACCTCTATCGGCACAATAGCCACATTTTGGATATCCGTAGTGCTTGAATAAGCCCCGCTCCGTCGCCGTCGATCGAGCAAGGAACCGGACCGCGTCCTCAGGAGGCCCCACCGTGACCGTTCCCCCCTCCACGACTACGAGTCCCCGCACCTACGACACGCCGCCGGACACGACGGGCAAACGCGTCGTGGTCGGATCCCCGTACCGGTCCGAGGGAATCGTGGGCGCGCAGGGGCAGCATCTCATCCCGACGATCACCCAGGACATGTGCGGTTCCACCGGCCTGTCCGCCTGCATGGTCTCGATGCCGGCCGGCACGAAGTCGCAGCCCCACGTCCACCCGAACACCGAGATCATCGTCGTGTGCATCGAGGGCTACGCGGCCACGCTGATCGGGGCGGAGCTCGAACCGGTCCTCCACGGCCCCGGCGAGTTCATCTACATCCCCGAAGGCGTGATGCACGTCGCGGTCAACCTCAGCCCCACCGTGCGTGCCGTCGCGATGGAGGTCAGGACGGACCCGCACCTCAACGTCGACGTGGTGCTCACTCCGGAGCACGAGAGAAGCGCTGAGGAGGTCGCCGCCCGGCTGCGTTCCCGCTTCGCCGCCGGTGACCTGGAGATGCCCGCTCACTGGACCCCGCACGAGCAGGGTCCCTTCGCCCTCGAGGACGACCGGCTGCTGAACTCCCCTCGTGGCTGAGACGCCCGCCATCGTGGGGGCGTGGGAGGTCGACACGACCGGCGCTCCGTTCGACCACCACATGATGGTGTTCCACGCGGACGGGACCGTACTGCAGTTCAACCCTCCCGCCGGCAACCCCGGCAGCAGCGACACCCCCGGCGTGGGGGTGTGGCGGCGTACGGAGGACGGCGGGACCGAAGCCCGCTTCGTGGAGATGCGGCTGGATCCGGACTCCGGGGTACCGACCCGCGGGGTGGTGGACCTCCGCGTCCACGTGGCCGGAGACCAGCTGACCGGAACCGGTGTATTCCACGTCTACGACATGGCCGACGCGCTCGTCGGCGGACCCCACAGCGCGACGCTCAAGGGCCGGCGAGTCACCGTGCGGGCCGACATCTCACCTGGGGAGCCGGTGTAGTGGAAACGTACGACCTGTCTCGACTGGCCGCCGGGGTGACCGGCGACCCGATCGCCGGCATCTTCGCGATGACGCACGCGGCCGAGCGGAACGACCCGGAGTTCATCTCGCTGGCCCACGGGGCTCCGGACAATCAAGTCCTGCCCTCCGACCGGATCGGCGCCCTGCTGCGGCGGCTCCAGGCGGCGGACGGGAGCGGGCGGCTGATGAACTACGCCCACCCGCTGGGGCTGCCGAACCTGCGTGAGCTGCTGGAGTCGCGCCTGCGGCGGCTCGGGGTGGACTGCCAGGCGGACAACATGCTGGTGACCAGCGGCGGCATGGAGGCCATCAGCCTCGTGGCGAAGCTGTTCCTGGCTCCCGGCGACGTGGTGCTCGTGGAGAGCCCGGCCTTCCCTGGGGCGATGAGCTCCTTCGCCCTCCAGGGCGCCACCGTCGTGCACGTCGCCTCGGATGACAACGGCATGGACCCGGACGCGCTCGCCGCGGCGATCGAGCGGCACCGCCCGAAACTGGTGTCGCTGATGTCGGACCACCAGAACCCGACGGGCAAGGTGATGCCGGTCGAGCGCCGGCAGCGCATCGCCGGGATCCTGCGGTCGACCCGTACGTTCGCCGTCGAGGACGGCGTGTACGCGATGCTGGGCTTCGAAGGCGACGCCCGCCCGCCGATCCAGCACTGGGCCCCCGAGTGGACGGCCTACGTCACGTCGGTTTCCAAGATCATGGCGCCGGCGATGAGGGTGGGCGCCCTGGTGGCGCCGCCATCGCTCGTACGGCTGGCGTACGACGTCAAGTCCACCGAGAACATGCAGGCGTCAGGGCTCAACCAGGCCCTGGCCGCGGCCTTCCTCGACGAACACCTGGACGGCCACCTGGCGACCGTACGCGACCTGTACCGCCACCGGCGGGACGTGATGGTGACGGCGCTGGACAAGGCGTTCTCGCCCGGTCAGGGGTACACCTGGGTTCAGCCCACCGGCGGCATGTTCCTGTGGCTGCGCGGCGAGGACGTCGACTTCGGCGCGCTTCTGCCCTCCGTGCTGAAGGCCGGCACCGCGTACGTGCCCGGCGAGCTGTTCTACGCCGGAGACGGGCTCGGCAGGAACGAGGCGCGGCTGAACTTCGCCGGCAGCTCGGACGAGCAGATCGTCACCGCGGTCGAACGCCTGGCCGGAGCCCTGGCGTAGGCCTTACGTCCAGGGGCCGAGTTTCTCCGGGTTGAGCACCGCCCAGATGTGGGTGATGCGATCGTCGGCGATGCCGAAGGCCAGCACCGCCACGGTCCTGTCGCCCTGGCGGCTCACCAGGCCAGGGCGGCCGTTGACGGTGCACTCCACGAGCGTCAGGCCCTCGGACCGGACGGCGAGGTCGACGCACGCGGCGGCGATCAGCTCGCCGCCGCGTACCGGCTGGAGGAGGGCGCCGACCACTCCGCCGCCGTCGGCGGTCGACGTGGCGTCGGGGTCGAGCAGGCCGATGAGGGCCTTGATGTCCTTCGCCTGCCAGGCCTGCTTGAAGTCGCCGACGAGGGCGGCCTGGCGGGCCTTCGGCGGGGAGTCCGGGATGCGCCGGCGGGCCGAGGAGGCGAGCTGGCGGCAGGCCGCCGGCGTACGGCCGACGACGTCGGCGACCTCGGCGAAGGAGTAGCGGAAGACGTCGTGCAGGATGAACGCCACGCGCTCGGCCGGCGTCATCGACTCCAGCACGACGAGGAAGGCCATGTCGATCGACTCGTCGAGGGTGACCCGGTCGGCCGGGTCCAGCGGCCGTCCGGTGGCCCACTCCGCCGGGTCGGGCAGCGGCTCGGGGATCCATTCGCCGACGTAGGTCTCCCGCCGTACCCGCGCCGAGCCGAGCACGTTGAGGCAGATACGGCCGGCCACCTTGGTCAGCCAGGCGCCGGGCGAGGCGATGGCGTCCTGTTCCTCCGGCGACATGGCGTACCAGCGCGCGTACGTCTCCTGGACGGCGTCCTCGGCGTCGGCCAGGGAACCGAGAAGCCGGTACGCGACATTGATCAGCTGCCGCCGCTCGCCCATGACCGGGTCGTCTGCCCCCACCGGCCAGACGATACAGCGGCGCCCACCTCACATTCCGTGGGGCTGCGTTGTCGAACTCCTGGAACGAACGAACCGACCAGTCCAGGAGACAGTGTGACCACCCAGGCAACACCCTTCACCGCCCCCGCGTCCGAGGAGCGTCTGGAGCGCGCGGCCGCCGCGCTGAGGGCCGGCAACTTCGCCGTCGAGATCCTCGATGACGCCGCCGCCGCGCGTACCCGCGTCAAGGAACTGATCCCCGAGGGCGCCAGTGTGCTCACCGGGGCGAGCGAGACCCTCCGCCTGTCCGGGATCGAGGAGGACATCAACGCCAGCGGGCGCTACGACGCCATCCGGCCACGCGGCTGGGCCATGGACCGCGCCACCCAGATGGACGAGATCCGGCGGCTGCTCGCCAGCCCCGACGTCATCGTGGGCAGCGTCGCCGCGCTCACCGAGACCGGCTCCCTCGTGGCCGCCTCGGCCAGCGGAAGCCAGCTCACCGGGTACGCAGGCGGCGCCGCCCAGGCGATCTGGGTCGTCGGGGCGCAGAAGGTGGTCCCCGACCTGAACACCGCGCTGCGCCGCATCGAGGACCACTGCCTCCCGCTGGAGAGCGAGCGCGTCAGGGAGGTCTACGGAGGGCCGAGTGCCGCCAACCGCGTTCTCATCCTCAACGCGGAGTTCTACCCCGGGCGCGGCACCGTTCTCCTGCTCCGTGAGGCCATCGGATTCTGAGGTGGGGAAGGCACCTCTCACCGCATGGTGACTGATGGTCACTCTTTGCTCATGCTTGACTACGCTGCGTACTCATACCGTGCGGGATACCCCCGCACCGAACCAGAGGAGCCGTATGCGGCGTACTGCGCTGACCCTCGCCGGCCTGGCCACCGTCGGCCTGTGCACGTTCTCCCTCGCCCACTCAGCGGAGGCGTCACAGGGAGTCCTGGTCCTCAACGGCACGCCCCACGCCAACCCCAGCGGCTGCATCGAGAGCAAGACCCCGCAGCTGACCATCGGCAACCACACCAACCAGTACGCCTTCGTGTTCGCCCAGCCGGGCTGTGCGGGACGCCCGATCGCCGCCGTCCCGCCGGGTGAGACCGGCGCCAGATCCGGGATGAGCGTCCTCATCTCGTAGGCCACACCTGGGCGAGGGCGCGCTCGGTCGAGCGCGCCCTCGCCCGCGCTCTGCCCCGACCTGTGGAGGTGTTCGCGGTGCGCCGTGCCGTGCTGGTACCGCTTCTCATCGCGTTGGCGGGGGGCCGGGGCGACACCGGAGGGCCGGGCCAGGTGGCGCCGCCCCTGGAAGGGCCGCGGGCTCCGCTGGCGGTCCGGGCTCCGCTCAGCGCCGAGGTGCTCCAGGCGATGGCCCGGCGAGGCCTGTCGGCCGAGGCCGCCGTCGCGGACTACTGGACCGCCGGCCGGATGCGGGTGGCCGGACGTCCCGCCGCCGGGCGGTTCATCGGGCCCGTACCCCCGGTGCCGCGACGGCCTCGGGCGGCGTACGGCGGGATCGCCGGCCGTACGGTGGGCAAGGTCTTCTTCCGCAACGCCGCGAACGGCCGGGACTACTCGTGTTCCGCCGCGGCCGTCAGGAGCCCGTCCAAGGGCCTGATCAGCACCGCGGGCCACTGCGTGTACGACGGCCAGGGCACCTGGCAGCAGAACTGGATCTTCGTTCCGTCGTTCGACCGGGGGCGGCGGCCGTACGGGGTCTGGCCCGCGACCTGGCTGGCCACCTTCAGCGGCTGGGCGGCGGGCAAGGATCCCGCCTCCGACGTGGCGTTCGTGAAGGTGGCCCCCGAGGGCGGCAGGTCCCTGGTCGACGTGGTCGGCGGCAACGGCATCCGCGTCGGGTTCTCGTCACGTACGCGGCGGCTGACGATCATCGGATACCCCTTCCTGCCGCCGTACCCCGGAGACCGGCAGTACCAATGCCAGGGCGTCACCGGGCCGGCCGGGCGCCGCCTGCGCATGGCGTGCCCGCTGACGACCGGCGCCAGCGGAGGCCCGTGGCTGGAGGGGTACGACGCGGCGACCGGCCAGGGGTACATCGAGGGCGTGACCACGAACACCGACCTGGCCAACACCTCGCTCTGGAGCCCGTACTTCGATGACGGAGTCGGTGCTCTCTACCGCTGGGCCGATCGCCTGTAGCGCCGCGTCCAGGTCAGCGAAGGCACGGGGTCCAGCCACAGGCGCGGCGAGCCGGGGTCGCCGAGCCTTCGCAGGAAGGACAGCACGCCGGCCGTACCCGTCGACCAGCTCCCGCTGCTGCCGTGCAGCGAGGTGTCGGGGAACGCCGGGGCGTCGTGGGTGCCACCGGCCCTGGCGAGGATCAGGTCGGCGACCCGGTGCGCCTGGCCGAGGTGCGCCGGGTCCCCCGTGACCTGGGCGAGGTCCAGGAAGAACTCCCCGATGCCGGCCAGCCCGCAGCACTGGGTCAGGGCGTACATGCGCGGTGCGAGATCCCGGCAGGCCGCGGCGGCCTCCAGGGCCAGGTCGAGGTGGGCGTCCTCGCCGAGCTCGCTCGCGGCGCGTACGAGCGCGGCGCCGACGCCGGCGAGCCCCTGGCAGAACGAGGCGTGCATCGGCTTGGCCGACGGGGACCGGGCGGCGTCGATCAGGGGCGGCAGATGCTGGGCGAGCAGGTCGCATCGTTTGCGCAGAGCGGGCTCGACGGTCTCCTCGTCCGCGGCCGTACGGTAGGCGAGCAGGAAGTGCACGACACCGGCGAGGCCGTGCGAGAAGCCCACAGTGGTCGACACCTCGGCGCAGTCGGCGTAGTCGGGCGGGACCTCGGTCAGGCCGGCCTCGCCCGCGAGGAGCCTCTCGGCGCACCCGGCGGCCAGGTCCATGCGTACGGCGTCGCCGGTGAGCCGCCAGAGCAGCAGCTGCCCGGTGCCGATGCCCGCCAGGCCGTTGTGCTGATCGTCGGAGGTCACGCGGGACAGCAGCGGCCGGGCCATGGGCCGGGCGAGAGCCGTCAGGACCTCGTCGTCCAGCTCGGCGCCGGCCGCGGCGACGAAGACGGCGATGCCGGTGTCGCCGGTGTAGAACGCGGGGCGGCCACGGCGCAGGGTCCGCATCCCGTGGGTCCAGTACGCCAGCGCCCGTGCCAGGTCGCGAGCGGGCCCGCCGTGGTGGAGGAGTTCCATGCCCATGCCGGCGCTGCCCCGGTAGAGGTTGACCGGGCTGGGGACGACACCGCCGGACAGCTCCGCGCCGGACATGAGCCGGGCGGCGTACCGCGAGACCTCGGCGACGCTGTGCTCGACCGCGGCGTTCAACCGGCGCGTACGCTCGCCGGCGGGCGCGACGGACGGCCGGTCCACCGCGTGCCCGGAGCGGATGGCGCCGGCCGCCTCCCGCCGTCGCGCGGGGTCGGCGGACAGCAGCCCGAGGATCGTGTCGCTGATCCCGCCGCGCCCGTCCAGCACCGCCGCCGCGCGCTCGACGTCGTGGTTGTGCGGATCATCGGTGAGCCAGGTCGGCGGCACGCCCGTCGCGGCGTAGAACAGCGTGGCGCCCAGGGAGTAGTAGTCGGCCTCAACGGTGGCCGGCTCGTCGCGCTCCTGTTCGGGCGGGCTGTAGCCGGGGGTCCAGCCGAAGATCTGCGGGCCTTCTATGTGGCTGATCTCGAAGTCGACCAGGCGGGGACGGCCCGTGGCGCCGTCGATGATGACGTTGGTCGGGTTGACGTCGCGTACCAGCACCCCGCGCTCGTGCACCTGGTCGAGGAGTTCGCCCAGCGCGGCGGCCAGCACGGGGAGGCTCCGTCCGTCCGGCGCCGGGTCGGCGGCGTAGAGCCCGTTCTCCGCGACGTCCGCGCCGAGCGCACGCGCGCCCATGTCGGTGATGGCGAGATACTCGCGGTCGTCGTGCCGGAAGTGGTCGAGCAGCGTGGGGACCCCGTCGAGGCCGTACAGCCGCTCCAGGATCTGCCGCTCGTTGCGCAGCCGTGCCCGCGAGTCGCGCCCCCGGCGGTCCTCGTTGACGAAGGGCCGCGCCTCCTTGATGATCACCTGGCGGTTCTCGGCGGTGTCGACGGCACGGTAGACGATGCCCTTGCCGTTACGGGTGAGTGCGCGTTCCACCTCATAGCGCCCGCCGAGCGTGACAGTGGCGGCATTTCCGGCCTGAGGCTCCCCCGTCCGTACGTTCTGGAAGGGGTCAGGGGTCCACGGAGGCTGCCAGAACGACTCACCCGCCGCGCCCGGCAGGGTGTTGCCCTGCGGGTCGGTGACGACGAGTTCGAAGTCACCGTCGTCGTTGTCCTCATACACCGGGCGGAAGGGGCCGTACCGGTAGTAGACGGGGGCGTCCGGTGCGACGCGCCGGTCGCTGTAGACGCGCGGGCCCTCCAGCCCGGCGAGGTCGGCTGCGAGCCGGCGGGCCAGGCCCACCACGTCTCCCTCGTCGGCGTAGACCGTCATCGCCTTGCCGATGGAGCCGGGATGGTTGTTGGAGGAGTTGAGGTCGCCCAGCAGCCGGCCGGACCTGATGACCTTGAAGTGGCAGGGGACCGACAGCAGCGCGGGCAGGCTCCGCCGGAGCGTCTCCAGCAGCGTCGTGGGGCGCGCGGACAGGTGGATCTTCCAGCCCTGGGTCGGGAACCGGAACGCCGGGTCCTCCACGACCAGCCACGTGTCGTTCGTGTAGTGCGCGCGAGCGTGCCCGATGACCTGTTCGGCCAGTTCGGCACGTACGGCTTCCTCTTCGGGTCCGTGGGCTGCGTCAGTGGGCACGTTGGCCGGCCTTCCCGCTCGATCTCCACGCCGGTCCGTACGGCCGGCCCTTTCAAAGGTCCGAGGGGCCATCGCGCTCGATGGCCCCTCGGATGCCCAGCGGGTCAGGCGTTCAGAACGCGCTCGCCGTGGGCGTCAGCGTGATCGCCTTGTCAGGCCTGGGTGCTGAAGTCGTCGCACAGCCGGGTCATGCCCCAGTGGCACACCGTGCAGCTGCCGGCCTGGAACGGAGGTGCCTCCGAGGGGACGGCGGTCAGGGACTCCAGCTCGATCACACCAGCGTCACGCGGTTCGGTCAGAGTGAGCACGTTTCTCCTCCTGATTACTCTGGGTGATTGACTACATACGTAGAGTAACATTTGAGCGATGAATGTCCACCCCCTGTCACGAACTGGTAAACGGCCGATCATCGGCCGGCTGAGCGAAAGGGAGACTCGATGGCCGCACACCCCCGCCGGTCCGTCCTCGACGCCGAGGTGACGTCGGCGCCGGTCATCCAGGCCCGTGACCTGGCCAAGTCCTATCCGGAAGGGCCGGCCGTACGCGGCATCGACCTGACCGTACGCGCGGGTGAGACCTTCGGATTCCTCGGCCCCAACGGCGCCGGGAAGACCACGACGATCGCGATGCTGTGCACGCTGCTGCCGCCGTCCACCGGTCAGGCCCAGGTCGCCGGGCACGACGTGGCCGCCGCCCCGCGCCAGGTGCGGCGCCACATCGGGCTCGTCTTCCAGGACACCACCCTCGACCAGGGGCTCACCGCCTGGGAGAACCTCCGCTTCCACGCCCGTCTCCACGGCGTCCCTTCGGGCGACGCCCAGACGCGCGCGCGTGACCTGCTGGAACTCGCCGGCCTCAGCCGGCGGCGCGACTCGCTCGTCGGGACCTTCTCCGGCGGCATGAAACGCCGCCTGGAGATCGTGCGCGCCCTGATGCACCGGCCGCGCGTGCTGTTCCTGGACGAGCCGACCATCGGGCTGGACCCGCAGACCCGCGCCCAGATCTGGGACCACCTGCACGAGCTACGGCGCCGGGAGAACGTCACGCTCTTCCTGACGACGCACTACCTCGACGAGGCCGAGCACTGCGACCGCATCGCCATCATCGACGACGGCCAGATCATCGCCTCGGGAACACCCGCCGAGCTCAAGACCGTCATCGGCGCCGACCGCGTCGAACTCCGCACCGGCGACGACCTCGCCGCGACCGTACAGCTCCGCGACCGGTTCGGCCTCCAGGCCACCGCGGGCCGCGACTCGCTGACCGTACGCGTCGACGACGGCGCCGCCTTCGTGCCACGCATGTGCGCCGCCCTCACCGTCGCCGTCCACTCCGTCACCGTCGAACGCCCCAGCCTCGACGACGTGTTCTTCCACTACACCGGCCGCACCATCCGCGAAACCGAGGCCACATGAACGCCGTCACCCGGCGCCACACCGGCGAACTCGCCGCCCTGCTGGTGATCTGGCAACGCGACATGCTCCACTACCGCCGCGACCGCCTGAAGATTCTGATCACACTGCTCCAGCCGGTGATGACCCTCACGGTGCTGGGCGCGGGCCTGGCCGCCCTGCTGCCCGCCACCCCGGGAGGCGCCGACTACCGGACCTTCCTGTTCCCGGGCATGCTGATGATGACGGTCCAGGCCCCGGCCATCTCCGCAGGCGTCGCCTTGGTGACGGACCGCCAGTCGGGCTTCCTCCGCGAAATCGTCATGGCCCCGGTACGCCCGCAGACCGTCCTGGTCGGCCGGTGCCTGGGAGGCGCCAGCATCGCCACGTGCCAGGGCGCGCTGCTCCTGCCATTGGCGGGAATCGCGAGACTGCCGTACGACCCGGTGATGCTGGCACTTTTGTTAGGGGAACTGGTGGTCATCGCCTTCATGATGACCGCCCTCGGAATACTCCTCGCCGTAACGATCACCCGCACCGAGTCGTTCTATGCCGTGCTGAGCATCATCACGATGCCGCTGATCTTCCTGTCGGGGGCGATGTTCCCGGTGAACGCGTTGCCGGACTGGCTGTTCGCGGCGGTCCTGGCCAACCCGGTGAGCTACGCGGTCGACGCCCTCCGCCGCACGGTCATCACCCACCTACCGGGCCCCGCCCCGGCGGCGCTGTTCGACGGGCCGCACTGGGGCGGGTGGCATCCACCAGTGACACTCGAACTGGCCTGCATCACCCTGACGGGCGCCGCGATGCTCGCCTGGGCCAGCCGCCACTTCCGCCGCAACCCGTGACCTGCTCATCTGGTCGGGCGGATTATCCGGTCGGCGGGTATTCCCAGATCGCGGGCCAGTTTATTGACCATGGGGGCGATTTCGGCGTCTCGCCGTAGCTGGACGACGACCCTTGATTCGAATAGTCGTAGTGGGTATCAAGTCGCCCTTCGTCACCTCATCCGGCTCTATGGCGCGGTACGTCACGGCTCATCTCACGAAGTCGGGCTGGTCAGTTCACGGTGAATCCGCCATGGTCGGCAGTCTCACGCAACCATCCGACCCAATCGCGCCACAGCTCGTCGGCTTCCAGCTCGGCTCGCAGGGCGGGCGATGATGCCTGGTAGCGTCCCAGCGCCTGTCCGATCTCTTCGGCGCCGACCAGCCACGGGCCGTTGCTCAACAGCTTGAACTCCGGGATACCGATCATTCCCGGAACGGTCTGTGCCGAGGCGGCGCGTTCTGCCTCGTCGTAGGCATCCCGGAGGCTTTGATCTGCGGCGCGCCAGTCCTCCATGCCGGTGAACGGCCACGCGGGGAAAGGGCGGGACTCGGCCTCGTAGGTCATCATCGTGTGGCGCATGCGAGCTCGGCAGTACCCCATCCCCGTGATGTTGAGGTGGAATCGATAGGGCTCGGCAAGGGTGAGGTAACGCTCCACGCACTTCGGGAAATGATCGCAGGCGTCGAGGCACGCCTCAAAGCTGTCTCGGGCGGCCGCGGCCGGTTCCGGCAGTTCCCACCATTCCAGGTCATAGCCCACAAGCAGGCATTCTGCTTGTCCGTCCGCCCTGCCACCAACCGGTTTTCATGTACGAACGGAGGACAGATCATTGTCACGCCGCCGGGTCCCGGCGCAGGAGGACCAGGATCGCTACGGCGGTGGCCACGGTGATCGTCGCGAGCTGGGACGTGATTCCGATTCCGAGGTCGGCCGTTCCGGCGGGGGTGAACAAAGGTGGCCAGTTCTGCCAATAGTGCACGGGTAGCACTACGGCCAGAGGGTGCAGGGTGGACTGGCCGTTGATGATGCTGGCCACGACCACGAAGGCCACGGTCACTCCCAGGGCTTCGGCGCCGCGAGGCAGAAGCAGGGCCAGGACGAAGGCGATCATGGCGATGCTCAGCATGCACAGTGCGGTGTAGGTGCTTGACGCCAGTACCCGGGTGGTCACCTCGCCGGGGGTCAGGTTCGGGGCGCCGATGATGTGGAACGGGTGCCAGCCGAACTCTGCCGCGCCGATGAGCAGGCCCGACACCAGTACGCACGCGGTGGCGGCGACGGTGGCGATCGTTACGGCGGCGAGTTTTCCCAGTAGCAGCCTGCGGCGGCTCACGGGGGCCACGTACAGATAGCGCAGCGTTCCCCAGTCCCGGTCGGCGGAGCCGATCGCGCAGGCCAGCAAGGCCACCACGATCGGCAGTAGCAGAGGGGCGATGAACTCCAGGCTCGCCATCGTGTGGTTGAGCGCCGAGTACGTGGACGCGCCGAACAGGCCGCCCTGGGCTCCGTTGCGTTTCCCCGCGTTGGAGGCGGTCGACAGCGCGGCCATCACCGGTACGGCGGCCAGGCAGGCCAGGGCGATCAGCGTGCGGACGCGGTACAGCTGGGTTCTCAGTTCAACTCGCAGCACGTTCGTCGTCTCCTTCGGTCATGGTCAGGAACGCCTCTTCCAGGGACCGGCTCACCTGGCGCACCGACGTGACGCCGATGCCGGCCGTGACCAGCGCGTGGACCAGGTCGCGGGACTTCGTCTCCGGGGCGGTGACGAGGACCTCTTCGCCTTCCACGGTGACGGCGGCGACGCCCGGCAGACCGCTCAGCACGGTCGCGGCCTGGTCGGGGTCCTCCACCTGGAGCCGGTACGCGCCGGCGTCGCCGAGCAGGTCGGCCAGTGGGCCGGCGGTGACCAGGCGGCCGTGGTTCATGACGACGATGTGGGTCGCCAGCTGCTGGACCTCGGCGAGCTGGTGGCTGGACACGAGCACCGCCGCTCCCCTTCCCGCCAGTACGCCCAGGTGCTCGCGCAGGGCGCGGACCTCGGCGGGGTCCAGGCCGTTCGCCGGTTCGTCGAGGATCAGGACCTCCGGGGCCCGCATCAGGGCCTGGGCGAGCATCAGCCGCTGCTTCATGCCCATCGAGTAGCCCTTGACCTTCCGGTCGATCGCCGGTCCGAGCCCGGCGAGGTCCAGCGCGTCGTCGAGGGCGGGCGGTGGCCACGTGCGTCTCGTCGCCGACCACAGGAGCTTCAGGTTGGCCGTGCCCGTTAGGTGGGGTACGAACGCCGGGCCGTCGATGAGGACGCCGACCCTCCGCAGGACGCCGGCGCCGAGGCCGACCGGTTCGCCGAGGATTCGGGCACTGCCCTCGCCGGGAGTGGAGAGGCCGACCAGCATCCGCATCGTCGAGGTCTTGCCCGCGCCGTTCGGGCCGAGCAGCGCGCAGATCTGGCCGGATTCCACGGTGAACCCGAGTCCGGTGACGGCCTGACGGCGGCCGTACCGTTTGGACAGCCCGCGCGCGCAGATCATCGGGGGTTCCATCGGGTGCCTCTCATGGTGAGCAGGACGGCGGTGACCAGGCCGGCGACCAGGCCGGCGCCGAGGGTGAAGGCGGCCAGCGCCGGGACGGACGTCAGCGGCCTCGGCCACAGCGCGTCGCGGAACGCGATCGCGACGTGGATCGCGACGCATCCGATGACCGTCGACGTCTCGGCCAGGCGGCGGAGCCGGGTACGCGGCGGGCGGGCGATGAACCCGGCGACCGCGTTGCCGACCACGCAGAACGCCAGGAGGAGGGCCAGTTCCACGACCAGCATCCAGGCGATGAGCAGCGGGTCGGTCCAGCGTTCGCCGACGGCCTGCGCTCCGGTGACCGCGATCGCGGCGAGCAGGCTCGCGGACGCGAACACGGTCATCGCGTGCCGGCGCACCCAGGCGACGGCCTCCGGGCCGGTCCAGCGCCGCGGCACGTGGGTTCGCTCGCAGAGCAGGACGATGTCACCGAGCCAGTCGTGCCGCCACGCGCCGGACGAGCCACGCGGCCTCCGCCTCCGCCACAGTGACGCCGCCACGGCGCCGGTGACCACCGAGTTCACGGCGAGCCCGCCGACCAGGACCGAGGTCCAGCGGTTCCAGACCGGGTCGTGCACCCCGGCGATGACGGCGGCCCACTCGGTGACCAGGGTGAGCACGACCAGCGTGATCATCGCGCCCGCCGCGCGCGCCGTCTGCTGCGCGCGGTCCGGGCTGCCCGGAGCACGCCAGGCCGGCAGCCGCAGCAGGATCGCGAGCGCGAGCATCGGCACCGCGAGCACGGTCAGCGACACCACCACGTTGTACGGGTCCTCGCGCCACGGGCTGACGGCTCTGACCGATTTGGCCTGGGTCGCCAGTGCCGTCAGCACCTCGAACAGGCCCGCCGCGCCCAGGCTCGCCAGGATCACCGACGGCGACCCTCGAAGGTCTTCCATACGTTCCATGGCGCCATAGTACGCGTCTCGTAGTACGTGGCAAGTAGTACTCGAAAAGTAGCATCGCGCCGCGTACTATCCTGGGAGGAGAAGCAGGGAGACCCATGCACAGCAACGACGCCCAGATGCTCGTCCTCACCGCCCTCGCGGACCGCCCGCTGCACGGGTACGCCATCAACACCGCGATCGAGGAGCTCACCGGCCGCAAGCTCGGCCCCGGCAGCCTGTACGGCGCGCTGTCCCGGCTGGAGGCGCGCGAGCTGATCCGGCCCGCCGACGAGGAGGGCGAGGCGCAGGAGCGGCACCGGACGATGCGGATCACGGATGCGGGCCGCGACACGCTCCGCGCGGAGCTGGAGCAGATGGCCCGCGTCTCCCAGACCGGCCTGCGCGCCCTCGGGATCATCCCGACATGAGGGCGGCGGCGCTCATCACCGGCCTCTACCCGCCCGCCGTACGCGAGCGGTGGGGCGCGGAGATCAGCCGGCAGGTGTCCGAGACCGGGATCCGTTCCTGGCCCGACACCGTCGCGGCGGCCGTACGGCTCTGGCTCCACCCCAGCGACTGGCCGGAGTCGCTCGCCGGCCAGACCCGGCGCGTCCTGGCCGTCGCGGTGACCGCGGTCACCGCGGCGACGGCGCTGCTTCTGCGCGCCACCGTGCCCACTACTACCCTGACCGCCGACGCGCACCATCCGGTCACGAGCCTCTGGCTCGCGCCGATCGCGCTCGGGATCGCGGTGGCGGTGCCGCCTCAGCCGCTGCGGTGGGGCACCCTGCGCAGGCTGACGAGCACGGCGGTCCGTACGCTCGCCGCACCCGCCGTCGCGGTCGCGGCCATGCCTCTGGCCGTACGAAGCGGCATGCTCGACCACACCACGGGTATCGCCGACGCCGCCCTGGTCGTCTACTACTGGGGCACGCTCGGGTTCACGGCCGCCCGCGTGTGCACGCTCATCGCCCGCGTCGCCCCGGCCCTCATCATGCCGACGACCCGGCGGCTGTCCGCCGCCCTCCTGCTCATCGGGGCGGGCCTGGCCCTCGCGGCGGGCCAGAGCCTGCTCACCGCCCCGCCCCACACCGACCGTCTCGCCGTGGCTCTGGCCCTGGGCCTGCTGTCGGCCGCGACGATCAGTGCCGGCCGCGACCTGCGCGCGGCGAGGCCCTGACCCTCAGGCGCGGACCATGGGCCGGGCGCGCATGGCGTGGCGCACGTCGCGTCCGTCGGAGTCGGGCAGCACGACGTCCAGGACCACGGCGTCCGCGCCGCGCTCGACCGTGCGCAGCGCCGACGCGCCGTCCACCGCGGTGATCACGTGGAAGCCCTCCTCGCGCAGGCCGCGCGCGACCACGTCGCGTACGCCGTGGTCGTCCTCCACGACGAGCACCCGGTGGGCCGTGCGCCCGGTCACCGGCTTTCTCCCGCGCCTACGATGTGGGCATGGCACGACTGCTGATCGTGGAGGACGACGAGACGATCGGGAAGGTCCTGGAGTCCCGGCTGCGCATGCACGATCACGAGGTGGTCTGGCAGCGTTCCGGCCGCGGCGCCATCCGCGAGGCGACGGTGACCGCGTTCGACTTCGTGCTGCTGGACCTCGGCCTGCCCGACCTGGACGGCATCGAGGTCTGCGAGCGCATCCGCCGTGTACGGCCCGAGTGCGTGCTGGTGATCCTCACCGCCCGCCAGGACGAGATGGACGTCATCGTGGGGCTGGAGGCCGGCGCGGACGACTACCTCACCAAGCCGTTCGGGCTCGCCGAGGTGCTCGCCCGCATCCGTGCCCACCTGCGGCGCGGCGCGCCCGCGGGTCCGGCGCGCCCGGCGTTCCGCGTCGGTGACCTGGTGGTGGACACCGGCGCCCGCCGGTGTTTCGTCGCCGGGCGGGAGGTCGAGCTGCGGGCGAAGGAGTTCGACCTGCTCAGCCGCCTCGCCGAGGACGCCGGCCAGGCCGTCAGCCGCCAGGACCTCATGTCCGACGTGTGGGACGAGAACTGGTTCGGCTCGACCAAGACGCTGGACGTACACGTCGCCGCGCTTCGCTCGAAGCTGGCCGGAGCCGCCGAAACCGAAGACTCCGCGCCGCGGATCGTCACGCTCCGCGGCCACGGCTACCGCCTGGACGCGCCGCGCGGCTGAGCCACGCGGCGAACGGGCGATCACAGTTCCCGCAGGACGCCGATGGCGGGCCTGCGCGCCATGCGTACGGCGACGGCCGACACGAGTGCCAGGGCCGCGACGGTGATGCCGCCGACCGCGACGAGGTAGGGCCAGGGCACCGCGAGCGCGGACGGCGGCGGGTCGAAGACGCCGGTCAGCACCTTCACCAGCATCTGTGACAGCGACGCGCCGATCGCGGCGCCGGCGATGAGCCCGCCGCAGGTGAGCACCGCGGCCTCGCCGAAGACGAACGCGCGCAACTGGCGTCCGCTGCCCCCGAGGGCCGTGGCGATCGCGAAGGTACGGCGCCGTTCGGCGAGTCCGAGCGCGAGGACGAGACCTCCGGCCGCGGCGGCGAGCAGCAGCGCGAACGCCAGCTCGACGCGGGTCAGTCCGGCCAGGTCGACGGAGGTCAGGCTGGAGCCCACGACCTTGCGCGTCGTGGCCAGGTCGGTGACGGTCGCGGACGGCCCCACGCTGCCGCGTACCCGTGCGGCGACCGAGGCGACGTCGTGCCCGCCCGCGTCGACGAGGAAGGCGCCGACCGCGTCACTGCCCGTCCGCTGCGTGACGTAGGAGGCGTTGGCGACGAAGAAGCTGTCCTTCGGCGCGGTCGGGAACTCCTTGACCACGCCCGCGTAGTGGAACGGGACCGTGGTGAAGCCCTTGGTCCGGCCGTCCTGCAACCGCAGGTTGAGCAGGTCGCCGGGGTTGAGCTGGAAGTCCTTGACGGTCTCGGCCGACACCAGGACGGAGTCCGGCCTCGCCGCCAGGGCGCGCATCGAGCCCGCGCGCGGTCCCCCCGGTGAAGTAGGCGTCCTGGAGCGCGGTCGCCTTGGTGATCGTGCCGGGCCGGACGCCGTACAGATCTTGCAGGTCCGAGCCGACGTAGGCGAAGCGGTGCTGGAGCGGCTCGACCGCCTTCACCCCGGGGACGCGCGCCAGCCGGGCCGCCTCGCCGGGACCGGTGACCGTGCCGGGCGACTCGCCGACCGTCACGTCGGCACCGTTGGTGAGGAGCGCGTCGGCCTCGGCCTGCTGCCGGTAGGTGGCGTTGAAGACGGCCGTGGAGGCGGCGAACGACACCGCCAGGGCGACGAGCACGATGGAGCGCCCGAGCGCGCGGCGCTGCCGTGACATGCCGCTCGCGACCGTCCCGGACAGGCCGCCGGCGACCGGGCGCAGGAGGGCGCGCACGACGCGCCGTCCGCGGCCCAGCAGCAGGTCGCAGAGCCGCCAGGTCAGCAGCCCGGCGCCGACCCAGAGCAGCGCCGGCCCGGCGAACGCCCAGTAGGACACCGAGATCGTCGGTACGCCTTCGGGGGCGAGGACGAGCTGGTAGCCGTTGTGGCCGGCCATCACGACGATCACGCCCGCGACGGCGAGCAGGATCAGGTCCAGCCCGTACCTCGGCCACCACGGGCCTCGTACCGGGCCGACGGTCAGCCGTCCGGCGGCGACGGTCGCGGTACGCGCGTCGCGGCGCGCGGGCACGATCACCGTGAGCGCGGCGATGGCCAGGCCCGCGACGGCCGCGGCGGCCGTCCAGCCGGCGGCGGTCGCGGTGGTGCCGCCGAAGCTCGCCGATCCGAACGCCAGCCGCCCCACGATCATGGCGCCGGCCAGGCCCAGGACGGCAGCCGGCGACCCCGACCACGGCGGCCTCCACCGCCGCCAGCCGCATCAGCCGGCGATACGAGGCGCCCCGCGCCCGCAGGAGCGCCTGCTCACCGCGCCGCCGGGTGGCTCCGGCGGCGGTGACGGCCGCGGTGAGCAGGACCGCCAGGACCGCGCCGGGCAGGCCGAGGAACAGGAACAGCACCTGGGCGTACGCGGCGTCCTCGCGTGCCGCGCCGAGCGCCGCGCCGAGGTTGTCGCCGACGAGGGCACCGCCGGAGGCACGCGCCTCCAGGTTGTGCGCGGCGGCCGTGACGGCCGTGTAGGCGGCAGCGGGGTCGGCGGGCAGCCGGTGCGAGCGCGCGACGTGGAGCTGGGTCGTGACCAGGTCGGGCCGCGCCTTGGCGAGCGGGTCGAAGACCTGGTGCCAGGTCGCCTCCGGCAGCAGGAGCACGTTGTCGGGCGGCGCGGACGGCTGCGAGCCGGCGGGCGCGCCGACCTTCTGGAAGAGCGAGTCGGCCTGCGGCAGGTCGACGACGCCGTCGACGCGTACGCGCGCCGCGCCGAGCCCGGCACGGCCGACGCTCACCGTGTCGCCCGGCAGGGCGTGCAGGTTGGCCGCGGTCTGCTGGGCGATCAGCGCGCCGGTCGCGGAGCCCGCGAGGAGGCGCAGCTCTCCGGGGAACGTACGCGCGTAGGAGTCCGGGACGCCCAGGACGACGCCCGGACCGGTGGTCTGCGTGGTGGTGCCGGTGCTGGAGAAGCCGGCGGCACGGCCGAAGCCCACCGGGAGCGCCGTGCGCACTCCCGGTGCGGACCGCACGGCGGCGAGGACGGCGTTCGGATCGGCGCCGGCGGTCTCCTCCACCTGCCAGTCCACGGCGACCTCGGCGGCGGCCCGCCTGGTCATGGTCGCCTTGGAGGCGGCGAGGAAGGTGCCGAGGGAGCCGAGGAGCGCCACGGCGACGGCGATGCCGGCCGCGACCACGGCCAGGCGTGACGCGCGCTTGCGGAGCAGGCCGCGCGACCAGGTGAGGATCATCGGCTCGAAACCTCCTGCGGGTCGAGGGCGCCGTCGGACATCGTCCATCGCTGTGGCAGGCGTGCCGCGATCTCGGCGTCGTGGGTGCTGACGATGAGGGCCGCGCCGAGTTCGTCGGCGGCCTCGATCAGCACGGAGATGACGTTGGCGGCGGCCCGGTGGTCGAGCCGCCCGGTTGGTTCGTCGGCCAGGATGAGCCGTGGACGGCTCGCCACCGCGCGGGCGACCGCCACGCGCTGGGACTGGCCGCCGGACAGCTCCTCGGGGAGCCGTGCGCCCATCCCGGCGATCCCGAGCCGGTCGAGCGCGCGCGCCGCGCGGTCGTCCGCGTCGCCGGACGGGACACCGGCGAACCTCAGCGGCAGCGCGACGTTCTCGCCGACGTCCAGGGTGGGGAGCAGGCTGGGCCCCTGGAAGATCATTCCGATCACGCCGGGGCGTCCGTGCGGCGGGCCGCCCAGCCCGGGCCAGGTGATCGTGCCGCCGGTCGCGGTCTCCAGGCCGCCGATCAGGTGGAGCAGGGTCGACTTCCCCGATCCCGACGGCCCGGTCAGCGCGATCCGCGCGCCCGGCGGCACCTCGCAGGTCACCTCGTGGACCGCGACGACCGCCGCGGCGCGCGCCCCGAACGTACGCGCGACGCGGGTGCAGCGCACCAGGGCGTCATCGCCGGCGCTCATGCCGCCACCTCCCCGTCGCTGAGCCGGATGACGCGGTCCGCGGCGGCGGACACGGCCGGGCTGTGGCTGGCCACCAGGACCGCCATCCCGTCGCGTGCGCGGCCGGTGAGCAGGTCGAGGATCTGCTCCTCGGTCGCGGAGTCCAGCTCGCCGGTCGGCTCGTCGGCGAGGAGCACGGCCGGGTCGTTGGCGAGCGCGAGGGCCAGGCCCGCGCGTACCGACTCACCGCCGGAGAGCTGCGCCGGGTAGGCGTCGGCGCGCCGGGACAGACCCACCGAGTCGAGCAGCGGCCCGATGCCGTCACCGCCGCGGGTGCCGGCGAGCTGCCGCGCCAGGCCGATGTTGCGGCGCACGGTCAGGTGCTCGAAGAGGTTCGCGGACTGGAAGAGCAGGCCGATGTGCCGGGCCCGCAGCCGCGCGCGTACCGGCTCGGGCCGGTGGCTGATCCGCTCCCCGGCGACCAGGACGGCACCGCCGTCGGGTTCGTCGATGCCGGCCAGGCAGGACAGCAGCGTCGACTTGCCCGAGCCGGAGGGCCCGGTGACCGCGACCAGCTCGCCCGGTTCCAGGGTCAGGGAGACGCCTCGCAGCGCGAGCGTCTCCTCCTCCCCCGCGCGGAAGAACCGGTACAGAGTGCGGGCCCGCAGCGCGGGCGCCTCGGCGGAGGTCATCGGAGCCACCGGACCGAGTCGCTGACCAGCGCCCAGGGGTCGACGTTGTCCGCCTTGGTCGGGCCGGACAGCGTGAGCACGACCTCCTGACCGGCGTGCCAGAACTCGTAGCGCTCGACGGCGTCGGCGATCGTCTTGCCGGTCACCGGGTCAGGTGCCGAGTCGGCGCGGTAGGTGAGGCGTACCGCCGGCCCGGCCTTGCGCCGCACCATGGTGATCTTGCCGGGGACGAAGCCGTGCGCCGCGGTCCTGATCGCCGGCAGCTCCCCCGAGGTCGCCGAGGCGACCGTGGGTGCGGACGAGGCGGCCCGCGTCTCGATCCGGATGGAGTTCAGCTTGTCGTTGAAGGTCGTCGCCGGACCGCTCCGGCTTCGCGCCCAGCCCTCGGGCACCTTGATCTCAAGCAGGCCGCCGGCGGGCGAGAAGGGCACGTAGACCTGGTCGTCCGGGATGTCGCCGGCCGGGTTGACCTCCGGCGCGGACGACCGCGTCGTACCGGACGGCGCCGCGGTGCCGCCGGGCTTGCCCGAGGACGAGCCGCCGCAGGCGTACAGGACCGCCGTCAAGGCCAGGACACTCGCGGCGCAGAGAGGGGTACGGCGAACCGTGGGCATGAGGTCGCCCTCCGATCGGGGAGACGTGATCCGGTCGATTCGACGCTAGGAAGGCGGCGGCCAGCGGACCCTTCATGGACGGCCAGCAGACGGTAAAAACGGGCACGGGCGGCCGATCCGCACCCGCCGGGGCGGCAGACTGGCGGGCAGTACCGGCCGGAAGGGAGCGGCGTTGCGCAGGCGAATCGTGATCCTTACCGTGCTGTCGGCGGTCCTCGCCATCAGCCTCTTCGGCATCCCGCTGGCCGCCGGGGTCGCGCACTACTACACGGCCGACGAGCGGAGCGAGCTGACCCGCTTCGCCACCGAGGCGACCGTGACCGTCTCGGCGGGGCGGCTGAGCGCGCACGACCCCGCCGAGCTTCCCCGTACCGAGCCGGGGGTCGACCTGGGCGTCTACGACGTGGCGGGACGGCGCGTCGGCGGGCGCGGCCCCGCGACGGCCGATGCCGCCGTACGCGCGGCGCTGCGCGGTGTCCCCGCCGACGGGCCGGCCGGGCGCGACATCGTCGTCGCGGTGCCGCTCGCGGAGAACGAGCAGGTCACCGGCGTCATCCGGGCCTCGGCCGGCACGAGGTTCGTGTACCTGCGGATCATGCGGACGTGGCTGCTGATGCTGGCCGTCGCATGCGCCGCCGTCGTGATCACCGCCCTGCTCGCGCGACGGCAGGCACGGCGCCTGGCCCGGCCGCTGGAGGAGATGTCGGTCCTCGCCGGGCGGCTCGGCGACGGCGACTTCACCGTGCGCGCGCGTGCCAGCGGCATTCCCGAGATCGACTCGACCGGCGCCAGCCTCTCGACCACGGCCGAGCGCCTCGGCACGCTGATCGGCCGCGAGCGCGCCTTCTCCGCGCACGCCTCCCACCAGTTGCGCACCCCGCTCACCGGCCTGCGGCTCCGGCTGGAGAACCTCCTCGACGGGCCGCGCGACGAGGGCGTCACCCAGGCCATGGCCGAGGTGGACCGGCTCCAGCGGACCATCGACGACCTCCTCTCGCTGGCGCGCGACGTCCCACGCCACTCCGAACCGCTCGACCTGGCCTCTCTCCTCGACGAGGTACGCGAGACGTGGCACGCGGCCCTCGCCGCGCGCGGGCGTCCGCTGCGGATCCGCGTCGCCACGGACCTGCCCGTCACGTACGTGTCCACGGCGGCGGTACGCCAGATCCTCGGTGTGCTGCTCGAAAACGCGGCCGTGCACGGCGGCGGCACGGTGACCGTCAGCGTCCGCGACGCGGGTGACGCGCTGGCCATCGACGTCGGCGACCAGGGCCCGTGCGTCGACCGCCCCTCGGAGGAGCTCTTCCGGCGGCGCGCGGACGGCGCCGGACACGGCATCGGCCTGGCCATGGCGAGGAGCCTCGCCGAGGCCGAGGGCGGGCGGCTGCGCCTGTCCAGCCCGTCGCCGCCGACGTTCACGCTGCTGCTGCCCGGCGCGTACGACCCCGGGCCCGTCACTCCTGCGATGTAGCCCTACATCCGCCGGGCGACCCTTCTGACCGGCAGAAATCGTCCATGCGGGCGACGGCGTCGCCCGATTTAGGCCATAGCGTTCTTCCTGAGCCCGACCATCGCATCCCCCTGAGGTAGACGAACATGATCAAGGCCAGTGGCCTGACGAAACGCTATGGCGAGAAGACGGCGGTGGACGGCCTGACCTTCACCGTCGAACCGGGGATCGTGACCGGGTTCCTCGGCCCGAACGGTGCCGGCAAGTCCACGACGATGCGCATGATCCTCGGCCTGGACCGCCCCGCGGCGGGCTCGGTGACCGTGAACGGCCGCTCGTACGCCGAGCACCGCGCGCCGCTGCACGAGGTCGGCGCGCTCCTGGAGGCCAAGGCCATCCACACGGGACGCACCGCGTACAACCACCTGGTGGCGCTGGCCGCCACCACCGGAATCCCGCGCCGCCGGGTCGACGAGGTCATCGACCTGGTCGGGCTGCGCGACGTCGCCCGCAAGCGCGCGGGCGGGTTCTCCCTGGGCATGGGGCAGCGCCTCGGCATCGCCTCGGCGCTGCTCGGCGACCCCAAGACGCTGATCCTCGACGAGCCGGTGAACGGCCTGGACCCCGAGGGCATCCTGTGGATCCGCAACCTGCTGAAGGAGCTGGCCTCCGAGGGCCGTACGGTCTTCGTCTCGTCGCACCTGATGAGTGAGATGGCGCTGACCGCCGAGCACCTGATCGTCATCGGGCGCGGCAAGCTGATCGCCGACACCTCGGTGAAGGAGTTCATCGACCGCGCGTCCACGGGCCGCGTCAAGGTCCGCTCCCCGCAGGCGGCGCGCCTGTCGGAGCTGCTCGCCGGGCCGAACGTGACGGTGACCAGCTCCGAGGACGGCACGCTGCTGGTCAGCGGCATGATCAGCGACCAGATCGGCCAGGTCGCCTCCGACAACGACGTCACGCTGTTCGAGCTGGCCTCCCAGCAGGCCTCGCTCGAGGAGGCGTTCATGTCGATGACCGGCAACTCCGTCGAATTCCGCGCGCCCGGCGCCGTCGAAGAAAGGTCCGTGGCATGAGCACCGCCACCGCCCAGGTCACCCAGGTACGGGTGCTGAACTCCGAGTGGATCAAGCTCAGGACCCTGCGCTCGACGTTCTGGACGCTGTTCGCCGCGATCGTCGCGACCATCGGCCTCGGCATGCTGTTCAGCTGGGGTTTCGCCAGCCGGGTCGGCTCGGGCCACGGGGACCGCATCGGTGACGCCGCGACCATCGCGGTGACCGTGCCGACCCGCCCGTACGTCATCGCGCAGCTCGCCGTCGGCGTCCTCGGCGTCATGGTGATCACCGGTGAGTACTCCACCGGCATGATCCGCGCCACGCTGGCCGCGGTACCCGGCCGTCTCCCCGTCCTGTGGGCCAAGTCGGCCGTCTTCGGCGCGGTCGTCCTGGTCCTCATGGAGATCGTGTCGTTCGTGACCTTCTTCGGCGGCGAGGCGATCCTGTCGACGCAGCACATCGACGCGACGCTCTCCTCGCCGCAGGCGCTCCGCATCGTCGTCGGCGTCGGGCTCTACCTCACGGTCGTCGGCCTCCTGGGCACGGCGCTCGGCACGATCATCCGCAGCACCGCGGGCGCGATCGCCGCCCTGTTCGGAATCATGCTGGTGCTGCCGATCCTGGGTGAGGTCCTCAACCTGACCTCGTGGGGCAAGCACATCACCCCGTACCTGCCGAGCAACGCCGGCGGCGACCTGCTCACCAACGCCCCGGACCCCGGCTCGCTCGGCCCGTGGACCGGCTTCGGGTACTTCGTCCTCTACACCGCGATCGCGATGGGGATCGCGGCCTACCTGCTCAAGCGCAGGGACGCCTGACCCTCGTGATCGGCTCGTTCGCCCGCCTGAGCCCCGGCGCGCTCGCCGCGCGCTGGGGCTCCGGGCTGCGTGCCTTCTCTTCGCGGCGTCCCGTTCTGGTGGACGCCGTGTTCGCGTTCGCGCTGCTGGCGTTCGGTGCGTTCCACCTGGCCAAGGACGAACCGGCGCGGCCGCTGCTCGCCTGGTCGCTGCAGATCGCCCTGTGCGTCCCGCTGGCCTGGCGGCGCCGCGTACCGCTCACGGCCTTCGCCGTCGTCGCCGCGCTGGCGTTCGTGCAGTGGCTCGCCGGTGTGCTCCTGGCTACCGGGGACTTCGCCCTGCTCGTCGCGTTGTACTCCGTCGCCGCGCACTCCTCGCTGCGCCGCCTGCTCCTCGCCGCCGGTGTCATGGAGGTGGGCGTCGCGCTGGCGACGGACCAGTGGGCGCCCCGGGTCCAGACCGTACGCGCGTTCGTGCTGCTGTCCGGGATGTCCACGGCCGCCGCGGTCATCGGCCTGAACCTCCGTACCCGCCGCGCGTACCTCGCGTCGCTGGAGGACCGCGCCGCGCGCCTCGAACGGGAGCGCGACCAGCGGGCCCAGATCGTCGTCGCGGAGGAGCGCGCCAGGATCGCCCGCGACGTCCACGACATCGTCACGCACAGCCTGTCGGTCATGGTCGCCCTGACCGACGGCGCCGCGTACACCCTGCCGGCCTCGCCGGACCGCGCCGCCGACGCCGTGGGCAAGGCCTCCGAGATCGGCCGGCAGGCCATCGCGGAGATGCAGCGCGTCCTGGAGGTGCTCCGCGACGGCGGTCCGCCGGGCCACGAGAGGCACCCGCAGCCGGGCCTGCGCCAGCTCGACGGGCTGCTCACCGAGGTACGCGCGGCCGGGCTCCCGGTGGAGTTCGTCGTCACGGGCCGCCCGCCGGCCGTGGCGTCCGGCGCCGAGCTCGCGATCTACCGCATCGTCCAGGAGGCGCTCACCAACATCCGCAAGCACACCGCGCGGGGCGCCACCGCACGGGTACGGCTGGAGTACGCCGCCGACCGGGTCGACATCGAGATCACCGATGACGGCCGGCCCGCCCCCAAGGACCCGGCCGAACGCGAACGCGCCGGGCACGGCCTCACCGGCATGCGCGAACGCGTCGCGGTGTACGGCGGCCGTCTCTCGGCAGGTCCGCGGCCCGGCGGCGGCTGGCGGGTCCACGCCCGCTTCGAACCCTCCCAGCTCGAAGGCAGCAAATGATCAGGATTCTGCTCGTCGACGACCAGCCGCTGCTGCGCCTGGGCTTCCAGCTCGTCCTGGAGGCGCAGCCCGACATGACGGTCGTCGGGGAGGCCGGCGAGGGCGCCGAGGCCGTGTCGCGGGTCGCCGACCTCGCCCCCGACGTGGTGCTGATGGACGTGCGCATGCCGGGCATGGACGGCATCGAGGCCACCGAGCTGATCTCCCGTGACCACCCGGGCTCGCGGGTACTGATCCTGACGACGTTCGACCTGGACGAGCACGCCTTCGCCGCGCTCCACGCCGGGGCCGCCGGGTTCCTGCTCAAGAACGTCCAGCCCGCCGAGCTGATCGCGGGAATCCGCACGGTCGCCGCGGGCGACGGCGTCGTCGCGCCCAGGCTGACCCGGCGGCTCATCGAGGCCTTCACGCACCAGCAGACCGCGCGCCTGGGCAGCACCGCCGACCCCCGGCTCGACCGGCTCACCGAGCGCGAACGCGAGGTGCTGGTCGAGATGGCCAAGGGCCGCTCCAACGCAGAGATCGCGAACGCGCTCGGCCTGTCGGAGGCGACCGTGAAGACGCACGTCAGCCGCATCCTGCCCAAGCTCGGCCTGCGCGACCGGGTCCAGGCCGTGGTGCTCGCCTACCAGACCGGGCTGCTACGGCCACTCTGACCTGCACTTTCGGCCTTTCTCTGCCTTTTTCCGGATCTCGGTAAACCGGGCTTTCCGACGCGGCGTCCTTCCAGGTGAAGGGGGCCCGACGGGAGCGGGGCGTCGGGCCTCCTATTTTTTATCTCCTGGTACCGGCTCCGGCGGAGTCAGGCCGTCTGACCCTTGTCGGGGGCGGGCGAGGGGTTTACGATCGGCGCAACTCTTAGGAAACTTTCCTAAGAAAGAGCCTTGGTCCGCTGATCAGCCCCCGTTCTCGACTAAGGAGTACCGATGCGCACGACTCCCCGCGGAGCGCTCCGTACGAAACTGGCCGCCGTGCTCGGCGCGCTCGCGCTGTCCGTCACCGGCACCGCGACCGCACACGCGGCCCCCGCCAGCGTACGGCCCGACCTGCCGAAACACACCCTCACCGGCTACTGGCAGGACTTCAACAACGGCGCCACCGTCCAGCACCTCAGTGACGTCAGCGACCAGTACGACATCATCGCCGTGGCGTTCGCGAACGCCGACCCGTCGCGTCCCGGCGGCATCACGTTCGGCATCGACAGCGGCCTCGGCGGCTACACCGAGGACCAGTTCAAGGCCGACATCGCCGCCAAGCACAGCGCCGGCAAGAAGGTCGTACTGTCGATCGGCGGCCAGAACGGCACGATCTCGGTGGCCGACTCGACCGCCGCGCAGAACTTCGCCGACAGCGCCTTCTCGCTGATGCAGACGTACGGGTTCGACGGCGTGGACATCGACCTGGAGAACGGCGTCAACGCGGAGTTCATGGGCCAGGCCCTGCACAGCCTCGCGAGCCGCGCCGGGTCGGGCTTCACCCTCACCATGGCGCCGCAGACGATCGACATGCAGTCGACCGGCACCGAGTACTTCAAGCTGGCGCTGAACACCAAGGACATCCTCACCATCGTCAACATGCAGTACTACAACTCCGGCACGATGCTCGGCTGCGACGGCCAGGTGTACGGCCAGGGCGGCGTCGACTTCCTCACGGCGCTGGCGTGCATCCAGCTCAAGGGCGGCCTCGACCCCAGCCAGGTCGGCCTCGGCGTGCCCGCCTCCACCAGCGCGGCCGGCGGCGGCTACGTCGACCCGAGCGTCGTGAACAACGCCCTCGACTGCCTGGCGTCCGGCACGAACTGCGGGTCGTACAAGCCCGACACGACCTGGCCGGCCATCGGCGGCGCGATGACGTGGTCCACCAACTGGGACGCCTCGAACGGCAACGGCATCGCCGACACCGTCGGCTCCCACCTGCACTCGATGCCCTGATCCTCTTCTCTGCCCTAGGTCCGGCCCTCCACTGGGGGGGCCGGGCCTACGCCGTTCCGTCCGGGCGTACGAGGCCGTGGTCGTAGGCGTAGCGGGTGGCCGCGGCGCGGTCCGTGGAGGCGGTCTTGGCGAAGATCCGGTTGATGTGGCTCTTCACCGTCGCCTCGGTGATGAACAGTCTCCGGGCGATCGCGCGGTTGGAGTGGCCCTCCGCGAGGAGGCGCAGGACCTCGGTCTCGCGCGTGGTCAGGCCGTCCTGGGCGGGAGCGTCCGGCCGGGGCGCGCCGGAGGCGACCGCGATCAGGCGTTGGTGTACGCGGGAGTCGAGGATCGCCTGGCCGTGCGCGGCGGCGTGCAGGGCGCGGTGGATCTGGTCGCGGTCGGCGTCCTTGGTGAGGTAGCCGAGCGCGCCCGCTCGCATCGCCTTCAGGATGCTGTCGTCGTCGGCGTAGGTGGTGAGGACCACGACCTGGGTGGCGGGATGGTGCTCGCGGATGCGGCGGGTGGCCTCGACGCCGTCACAGCCCGGCATGACGAGGTCCAGCAGGGCGACATCGGGTCCGGTACGCGCGACCGCTTCGACGGCCGCGTCACCGTCGGCCGCGCCGGCGACGAGCTCGATCCCCGGCAGGGTCTCCAGGAGAAGGCTCAGCCCTTCGCGCACCGCCGCCTGGTCGTCGGCGAGGACGACCCGCACCGTCTCGCCGCTCACTCGGGGTCACACCGCCACGCGCCGTGAATCTCGCGCGCCGGCGGGACGGCGCGTACACGCTCGCCGTTCACGCGGGGATCCTCAGGTGGACCCGCCAGGTGTCCTGGTCCTCGCACGTGGACAGTAGGCCGCCGGCGAGCTTGGCGCGTTCGGCCAGGCCGGCCAGGCCGTAGCCCGAACCTGACCCCGTCAGCGGGCGGGTCGGCCTCCCCCGCGGCATGGGGTTCCGGACCGTCACTTCGACGGTGTCCGTGCCGTGGTCCAGTTCGATGGTGACCGGGGCGCCAGGGGCGTGTTTGCGGGCGTTCGTCAGTGCCTCCTGGACCGTACGGAACGCCACCAGCGCCGCCGCCGCGGAGACCGGTATCGGCGGCTCCGGGGCCTTCAGGGTGATCGTGTCGGGGTGGGTCCGGACCAGGTCGGCCAGCTGGTCCGGCAGCGGGCGGGCGTCCTCGCGCAGGGCCAGGACGGCTTGGCGGGTCTCCGCCATCCCGTCCCTGGCCAGGCCGCCGGCGCGGTGGACGCACTCGCGGGCCTTGGCGAGTCGGCGTTCGTCGACGGAGTCGCCGGCCAGGAAGCCTTCGGCGGCGCTGAGGTTGACCGACAGGGCGGACAGCGCGTGGGCCAGGATGTCGTGGATCTCCCGCGCGATGCGGGCGCGTTCCTCCAGCGCGGCGGCGTTCTTCTCCGCCGCCACGGCGCGGCGCTCCTGGGCCAGGGCGTGTTCGGCCTGCTCGGCCCGCGCCCGGTACGCGCCGCGGGCGTACCCGATCAGCCAGCAGCCGCAGAACGTCACGACGTCGCCCAGCCATCGCGCCCCGGGCGGGCCGTCCACGGCCGTGGTCACGACCGTCGCCAGCACCGCGACGGTGAGGATCGCGAGCGAGGTCTCTCGCCGCAGGCCTTCGGCCGCGATCACCACGGCCACCGACGCCACGGCGGCGGCCGGGCCCCTGGCGCCCACCACGGCGAGCGCGCCGCCGCTGCCCGCCAGCATGATCAGCGCGGCCGGGCGTACGGCGGGACGCCTCGGCCCGATCGCCCAGGCGCACCAGCCCACGACGAGCAGGCCCGAGAGGCAGAGGGCCACCGGGGAGCGCCGCCACTCGACCAGCGCCCAGACCGTCGCGGCCGTCAGCGCCACGACCCGCGCCGATTCGTACCACGGCCGGCCGTGCGGCGGACCAGGCAGGAAACGCATGGGCTCATCGTAGGAGCGCGTACGGCGAGGCGCGGGTGGAGATCGGGTTGATCCGCGCCTGTGCACCCGGCTTCCAACCGGCTCCTTCCGGAGGCCGAAGACGCGAGAACGGCGCGATTCCTACTGTCGGTCGCATCGAAAAGGACGAAGACCGAAAGGCGTAATCGTGGGAATGACCGTATGGATTTTCAATCTGGTCCTGCTCACCGTCGTGCTGGAATCCGATCTCGGCACGCGGAAGGTCAGCAGATTCCGGGTACTTCGCCCGATCGTCACCTCGGCGGCGATCGTGCCGTTCTTCGTCGGGAAGGGCGCGACGAGCGGGTACGGCCTGCTGCTGGAGATCGGGGGTACGGCGGCCGGGCTGCTGCTGGGCCTGCTCGCCGGCTCCTTCATGCCGGTGCGTGCCGGAACCGTCAAGGGCAGGCGCTGCGCGCAGTCGCGCGCCGGCCTGGCGTACGCCCTGACGTGGATCGGCGTGGTCGGCGCGCGGCTCTTCTTCTCGTACGGCAGCGCGCATCTGTTCGGCCCGCGACTGGGCCGGTGGATGGCCGGCCACCACGTGTCCGGCACCGCGCTCACCGACGCGTTGATCTTCATGGCGGTGGCCATGATGCTCACCCGCGCCGCCCTGCTCCACACCAGGTCCAGGTCCGCCCTGGCCCAGCCCGCCCCCGTACCGGTGGACGGTGTGCGCGTCACCGGCTAACGGATGTTCTTCAGTGCGGGCACATCGGTGAGGATCCGGGCGATCGCCCGGCGGGCGCCTTCGGGGGTGTAGTGGACATGGTCGGTACGGAGCCGTACGCCGCTCACGACCTGCTCGCACGGCGGGCCCGACGGGCAGACCACCGGGCCCAGGTCGACGACGGTCACGCGGTCCGGATGCCGCCCGGCCCAGGTCCGGAACAACGCTCGCTGCCGGTCGACCGGGAAGCTCGGCGGGGTGTTCGCGGGCTGTCCCGCCCACCAGGTAGGCAGGATCAGCGCCACGTGAGCGCTTCCGAGCCGGCCGAGCGTGTGGTCCCAGCCGTCGAGCATCAGGCGCTTCCATTCGTCGCTTCCCGCCGCGACGACCCGCCCAGCGAGCTTCACGTCGGACCATTCCATGATGTCCGACCAAATGACGACCTTCGGCCGGAACCGAAAGGTCAGGTCGTCCTGGTACTCCTTCGCGTCGCGCGGGCAGTTCCGATGATTCTCGAAGTATTCCGGGCTTTGGTAGGTGAGCACCAGATCGGTCGGCTGGCAGCCGCCCACGGTCGCCGACACCACCCCGACATGACGGGCGTTCATCTCGGCGGCCAGCGGAACGGCGAGCTGGCTGCCGGTCGAGTCACCGATGACACCCACGAATGACGGATTCCGTCCGGACGCGGGAAAGGCCACCAGGGGCCGCGGAGGCGGGGCTCCGCCGGCCGGTGACGCCAGAGGGCCGGCCACCGCCGCCAGGGCGATGACGAAGCCGTGCGGGGCCCGCCCATTCGAGCTGCTCAGGCCCGCCGAGAACGCGCGGAGACGCCATGACATGGCCGCCCACGCTATCGATCACCGTGTGAACGGATCATCGGCGCTACCCAAACGACGATTAAAGGAAACGAGATTCCCGGCCGTTTCCGGCCAGCGGGAACCCGCTCACCGATCCTGGCCGAGATACGGATGGCAGGTGATACTCAACGAGGTGTGGCGTTAATTCGTCTTCCGTCCCGGTGAGAGGAGCGGCTGGATGGCCGTTGACATGTCATTCCTCGTTGCCGGTGAGGACTTTTACGAACCCTGGGACACCGGAGATCCGGGAACCCGCTATGACGCGGGCCCCATGCCGTCCGGCTGGACCCGGCGGGACTCGGGCGCGTGGACCCACTGGGGTCCGGACGGCCTCATCCTGCCTGATCAGGGCTGGAAAGTGCACGTCTCCAGCTCCCTGCCCAACGCGGATTCCGTGCTGGCGGTGGTGTCGGCAGCGTGCGTCGAATTAGGAGTCCCGTTCAAGCATCTGGCGGGCCGCCGCATGTTCTTGCTGGCGCACGACAAGCACGCCAACCGGGTGCAGAGCGGTAAGTTCTGCACCGTTTATCCGCCCACCGAGAAGTGCGCGTCGCAGATGTTGCGGCGGCTGACGGAAGACCTGTCCGGGATCGGCGGGCCTTATGTTCTCTCCGACCGCCGTTTCGGGGCGAGCGAGTGCGTCTCCTACCGCTATGGCGCCTTTCGCGGCCGTACGCGGGTCGACGCGGAAGGCGCCCGTATTCCCACGATGACCGGCCCCGACGGTTCGGAGATCGACGACGAGCGGCGGCCGTCGTTTCAGTTGCCGGAAGGCCTCTCCGATCCTTTCCGTGAGGCCGTTCCGGCCTCCGCCGGACCGGTCATGATGCAGGGGTACACGTTCGAGGCCGTGGTGCGGCACAGCAATGCCGGTGGCGCGTACCGGTTCCGCTCGGCGGACGGCGACTCGGTGTTCGTCAAGGAGGCGAAGGCGCACAACGGCTACACCGTTGACGGCGCCGACTCGAAGTCGCGGTTGACCACCGAATACCTGGCCCTGCGGATGATTCACGCCCGCGAACCCGGCCTGTGCCCGCGCCCGGTGGAACTCTTCCATCACTGGGAACACACCTATCTCGTCACCGAATGGGTGCCGGGAATGCCGCTGTACCGGTGGATGGTGATCAACAATCCCGCCCTGCACGTCGGGGCGGACCCCGCGGAGTTCGACGACTACCACCGCCGCGCGCTGGCCGTGCTCGACCAGCTCGAAGCGCAGGTGAACCGCCTGCACGAGCTGGGCCAGGTCTTCGTCGACCTCAGCCCGACCAACGTGCTCGTGGACGACGACGACCGCGTACGCCTCATCGACTTCGAGGCGGTGCAGCCCGCGGGCCGCGTACGGCGGATCATGGGCACGCCCGGCTACCTGCACCCGGACGCGCAGACCGTGGCGAAGACCGATCCCGTCGAGCTCGACCGGTACGGCCTGGCCGCGCTGGCCCTGATGCTCGTCTTCCCCGCACACGAGGTCGCCGAGCGGAACCCGCGGGCCCTCGACCACCTGCACGCGAACCTCACCGAGATCGCCCCGGTCGCGCCCCGGCTGTGGCAGTGGGCCGTTCGCTGCGATGACCGGGCCGAGGACTCCGGCCTGCCCTCGCCGCGCGCCGTACGCGAGGACACCGTGACCGAGCTGCGCCGCCTGGCCGAGCGGACCGCGGACACGCTGGAGGCGATGGGCCGGCCCGACCACCCGGTGCGCGTCTACCCGACCACCCCGATGGGGTACGAGACCGACACCCGCGCGCTGGCCGCCGGAACCGCCGGCGTACTGCACGCGCTGCACCACGCCGGCCGCTCCTGCGACCCGGCCATCGTCGCCCGGCTGAGGGACGAGGCGCTCGCGGCAGCGGACACCAGCGCCCCCGGCCTGCTGTACGGCACCGCCGGAATCGCCGGCGTCCTGTCCGACCTCGGGCAGGGCGAGGCGGCCGACACCCTGCTCACCGCGGCGGCGGCCCATCCGCTCAACGGCACCTCCGCCACCCTCGGCGGCGGCGCGGCCGGTACGGCGGCCGGGCTGATGACCCGCTACCGGCACACCGGCGAGCAGTGCCGGCTGGACCAGGCGCAGCGGCTCCTCGAAGGCATCCCGGACGGTGACGAGCTGACGTCCTGGCTGAGCCCGGTCAACCAGTCCGGGCCGGCCGGCGGGCGAGCCGGGGTGGCGCTGGCGCTGTACGACCTGTACCGCCACACCGGGGACACCCGGGTGTTCGACCGTGGCATGCGGCTGCTGGGAGAGGAGCTCGCGTACGCGCAGCCCCTGCCCGTGGACGCCCTGGGCTTCAAGACCACCCAGGCCGACCGCCGCGTCTACCCGTACCTGTTCGCCGGCAGCGCCGGATACGCCACGGTGCTGTCGCGCTACCTCGCGGACCGCCCGGACGCGGAGTTCGGCGTGCCCACCGACCTCGACCTCGGCCCGGCCGAGGTGCTGGAACGCTGCCTGCGCGCCTGCACGGTCCGCTTCGCCGTGTTCCCCGGACTGTTCCCGGGCCTGGCGGGGCTCGCCATGACGCTGGCCGACGCGGGACGGCGGCTGGGCCGCCCCGACCTCGTCGACGCCGCGTTCACCAGCGCCCGTGGCCTGTTCCGGTACGCGATCCCCCGCGAGGACGGCGTGGGCTGGCTCGGCGAACCCGGCCAGCGGCTGTCCGCGGACCTGTGGTCGGGCTCGGCCGGAATCCTCCTCGCCCTGACGCGGCTGACGGATCCCCTTGACGCCCTCGACACCGCGTCGAGGGAGGCCATGGCTTCAGCGGCCGTGGCTCCGGCACACGAGGAAAGGAGTGACCGGCATGGAGGAAGTTCTGCGTTTGCAGGCTGAGGTGGCGGGTCCGGAACAGCCCTGCATCATCTACAGCACCAGCAGCATCGGCATCCAGTGCATGGACACCGAGTGATCCACGAGTAGGCGCGCACGCGCCGGCCCGGCCCTCCTGGGCCGGGCCGAAACCGCCGGTCAGCTCGACAGGCCGGCCATCATGCCGGGCTCGTACGAGCCCCCGAGGTTGCGCACGATCACGTTGAGCCGGTTGGCCATGTTGATCAGTGCGACCAGGGAGACGAGCGAGGCGAGCTGGTCCTCGTCGTAGTGCTCGCGCGCCGTGGCCCAGGTCTCGTCGGACACGCCGTGATGGGCGTCGGCGATCCGGGTGCCCTCCTCGGCGAGCGCCAGCGCGGCACGCTCGGCCTCGGTGAACACCGTGGCCTCACGCCAGACCGCGACCAGGTTGAGCCGGAGCGCGGTCTCGCCCGCGGCCGCGGACTCCTTGGTGTGGATGTCGACGCAGAGAGCGCAGCCGTTGATCTGGCTGGCGCGCAGCATCACCAGGCCTTTGACGGCCGCGGGCAGCGTCGACTTCTCGATCGCCAGGTTGAGGCTGAAGATCGACTTGGCGATCTTGGCGCCGATCTCGGTCTTGATCAGGTCGATACGAGGTTCCATGACGTCCGTTCTCACTCGTGGAGGTGCTCGCCGCACCGTACGAACACGAGATGCCGGCGACCCGGCCCCTGTGACGGCGCGGCGATGTGACGTGCGCCACCGGACACGGGTGTCACACGGCGGCGCGGAGCGGCATCTTGTGTTCGGCACGCAGCGAACAGACGGGAGCCGGGCATGAGTGAACACATGGACTCCGCCACCGAGGCGTTCGTCGCCCACCGCAACCTGCTCTTCACCGTCGCGTACGAGATGCTCGGCTCGGCCGCCGACGCCGAGGACGTCCTGCAGGAGACCTGGCTGCGGTGGGTGGACGTCGACCTCGGCACGGTGCGGGAGCCGCGCGCGTACCTGGTGCGGATCACCACCCGGCAGGCGCTGACCCGGCTGCGCACGCTCCGGCGGCGCAAGGAGTCCTACGTCGGCCCCTGGCTGCCCGAGCCGCTGCTCACCACGCCGGACGTGGCCGAGAACGTCGAGCTGGCCGACAGCGTCTCGATGGCGATGCTGCTGGTCCTGGAGACGCTCAAGCCGACCGAGCGCGCGGTGTTCGTGCTGCGCGAGGTGTTCGATCTGGAGTACGACGAGATCGCCGAGGCCGTCGGCCGCAACCCCGCCGCCGTCCGCCAGATCGCCCACCGCGCGCGTGAACACGTCACCGCCCGCCGGCCGCGCGGCGTCGTCTCCGCGGCCGAGAGCCGCGGCGCGCTGGAGGCGTTCCAGCGGGCGATCGAAACGGGCGACCTGCAGAGCCTGCTCGACATGCTCGCGCCGGACGTCGTCCTCCTGGGCGACGGCGGCGGCGTCAGGCAGGCCGTACTGCGGCCCATCGTCGGCGCCGACCGGGTGGCCCGGCTGATGGCCGCCGGCCTGCCGAAGATCGACGGCGAGGTGTCGATCGAGCCGGTGCAGGTCAACGGCTGCCCGGCCCTGATCGTACGGCTCGACGGGGAGATCGACGACGTCGTGGCGGTACGCGTCGACGACGGCCTGATCACCGGGCTCTACATCGTGCGCAACCCCGAGAAGCTGTCGCGGGTCGAGCGGGAGACCGCCGTGTCCCTGGACTCCGGAAGGTGATGACAATGCGCGTGTTCGTGGCGGGTGGGAGCGGGGTCCTGGGGCAGCGGCTGGTGCCCCAGCTCGTGGCCCGCGGACATCAGGTGACGGCGACGACGACGAGCGCGGCCAAGCTGCCGCTGCTGGAGAAGCTGGGCGCCGAGGCGGTCGTCATGGACGGCCTTTCGGCGGCGTCGGTCGGCGAGGCCGTGACGGCCGCCCGGCCCGAGGTGATCGTGCACCAGATGACCGCGATCTCCATGGCGCACGCCGGCAAGCCCGACATCAAGCACCCCGACCGCTGGTTCGCCCTCACCAACCGGCTGCGCACCGAGGGAACGGACCACCTGCTGGCCGCGGCCGGCGGAGCCCACTTCGTCGCGCAGGGCTACGCGAGCTGGAACGGCGTCCGCGAGGGCGGCTGGGTGAAGACCGAGGAGGACCCGCTGGACCTGCTCGAAGGGACGGCGGCACAGGCCGGTATGGAGGCGATGCGCCACGTCGAGGAAGCGGTGCTGGGGGCCGGCGGCGCGGTCCTGCGGTACGGCGCGTTCTACGGGCCGGGCGCCATCGACGACCAGGTCGAACTGGTGCGCAAGCGGCAGTACCCGCTGGTCGGGCGGGGTGAGGGGCACAGCTCGTGGGTGCACCTCGACGACGCGGCGAGCGCGACCGTCCTCGCCGTGGAGCAGAAGGCGAGAGGCGTGTTCAACATCGTCGACGACGAACCGGCGCCGGCGAGCGAATGGCTGCCCCACCTGGCGGCGTGCGCCGGCGCGAAACGGCCGATAAGGGTCCCGAAGTGGCTCGCCCGGCTGCTGGCCGGGGACCAGGCCGTGGTGATGATGACGGAGGGGCGCGGCTTCTCCAACGCGAAGGCCGAACGGGAACTCGGCTGGCGGCCGGATCACCCGTCGTGGCGTGAGGGATTCAAGGAGGAACTCGCATGACCCCGCTGCCCGGCGCTACCGCGCACCTGGCCTGACCTTTCGTGACGGCCCGCGGGCGGCGATTCCATTTCGCGCGGCACGGGCAGTCCGTCACCGTGATGTGCCGGGCCCAAGGGCGGAGGATCGAGCTTGGGCCGCACTACCAGGGCCCGAAGCCCGAGCCGGCGGCGTGGTACCGGCTCGACGCCGGGACGGGGTGCCCGCGGTCTACGTCCGGGTCGGGCAGGCGAACGACGTGCCCCGGTGCCCCTGAGGTAGGCGCGCGGGATTGTCGGTGGTGCTCGGTACGTTCGCGGCATGTTCCGACAGGGAGACCTTCTCATCGTGCCCGTTCCCGACGCGTCGGTTCCGGCCGACGCCCGCGCGTTGCCGGAGGCGGAGCGTGACGGCCGTGGGCGGCTCGTCCTCGCGCTCGGTGAGGTGACGGGGCACGCGCACGCGGTCGTCGCGTCCGGTGCGCTGCTGCGTGACCCCGACCCGCTGCGCCCCGACTACCTGCATCTTCCCTCCGGCGGGCGGCTCGTGCACGAGGAGCATGGCGCGATCTCGCTGCCCAAGGGCTGGTTCCGTGTGATCCGCCAGCGTGAGTACATCCCCGGCGCCGTACGGCCCGTCGCCGACTGAGCACAGAAAGACGATCATGGAGACTTCGGTGATGAGTGACTGGCGATCGGTGGCGATCGCCACCGGTCCGGCGGATCGGGAGCGTGCGGAGGCCGGAGTGCGCGCGGCGTACGCCGAGGCGGGGCTGGCCGGTCCCCGGCGTTTCGTGTGGGCGCCGTCGCCCGCGTTCGGCGCGGTGGCGGCCGTACTCCTGGACGACCCTCGGCACGCGGACGCGCTGCGGGAGGCCGGGCTGGGTGAGCTGGTGGATCAGGTCGTCGCCGTGCTCGGGGCGGCCGGCGCCGGGCGTCCGGTGCGCGACATCGTGCGCACCCGTGCCTGGGAGGCGGCGCGTGCCGCCGCCTGGGCCGAGCTCGGCGCGCAGGAGTGGTCGGCGGCGTGGGGGCGTACGGGCGGTGCCCTCTGGCAGCAGGTCAACGGGCTGGTCACCCGGATCCGGCGGGGGCTCGGCACGATGGGGAGCGGCGCGGCCGAGGCGCTGCTGCGCCAGGCGACCCTCGACGCGGTGCTCGGGCAGCATGACGCGCCGTGGCTGGCGCTGTTCGAGGCGGTGGGGCGGCTCGACGGCCTGACCGGCCTCGCGGAGACGGCACGTGCGGCGGGCTGGTGGTGGCCGTACGAAGAGCTCGCGATCGTCTGCGACCGGCCGTCGGAGCTGCACCGCGACGACCAGGCCCGGTTGCACCGCGGTGACGGTCCCGCGCTGGGCTACTCCGACGGGTTCGCGCTGCACGCCTGGCGCGGCATGCCGATCCCGGCGGACTTCTCCAACACGCTGGAGGGCCTCACGGCGAAGCGGATCGCCGCCGAGGAGAACGCGGAGCTGCGCCGCGTGATGCTGGAGATCTACGGGTTCGACCGCTACCTCGCGGAGATCGGCGCGCAGCCGGTCCACCGCGACGAGACCGGTGTGCTCTGGCGGATCGAGATGCCCGGCGACGAGGCCGTCGTCATGGTCGAGGTCGTCAACTCGACCCCGGAGCCGGACGGCACGAGCCGGACGTACCACCTGCGCGTGCCGCCGGGCACCCGCACCGCGCGAGAGGGCGTGGCCTGGGGGTTCGGCCTCACCGAGGGAGACTACGAGCCGGTACGCCAGACCTGACCGGGATCCGTTCGAGGACCCCACCGGCGAAGACGTCGTAGAGGCCGAGCGGTTCGAGGTGGACGTAGCCGATGTGGCAGTCGCACACCGCGATCGGGCAGGCCCGGGGGCGCAGCGCGGTGCGGAACGAGCCGTCGTAGAGGTTGCCGAGCACCTCGGGTACGAAATGGCAGCGCCGCACCGTGCCGTCCCCGTCGACGGAGATCACGCTGTCGCCCGTGCGGCAGGGCAGGCCACGGCTGGCGTGCGGCTGCCGGCTGTGGCCGAACAGCGGGTCGATGCCGGTCCATTCGGCCGCGTCGGCGTCGGTGTAGGTGTGCCCGTCGGCGGCGTTCACCCACAGGTACGTCTCCGGTGGCAGGTCGGCGCGCAGCCGGTGGGCGTGCGGCAGGTTCTCGGGCAGGCCGACGATGCCCACGCTGTGGCGTACGTTCCGTTCGGTGAGCTCCCGGCATTTGCCGAGGAACCGCGCGTACTCCACCTGGCCGGGGTGGTAGGTCGCCCACAGCGCGAGCGTGGCCGGGTCCGCGTCGCCGACCCAGCCGAGCCGGGTGCTGAGGTTGGTCTGGATCGCGACGCGTTCCACGTGCGGCAGGTGGCTCAGCTCGGTCAGCGCCCGGCGGTACCAGGACCTTACGAGCCCCTCCCCCCAGGGCGTGAACAGGACCGAGACACCGTGCGACCGCGCCGCCACCCAGGCGGTGAAGCGTTCGAGGGCGGCCCGGTCGGCGCGGAGCTGTTCGGTGGTGTCGCGGCGCTTGGCGAACGGGCAGTACGGGCAGTCGTAGTCGCAGCTCGCGAGCGGCCCCCGGTACAGGATCGTCAGGTGGTCCATCAGCGCGCCTCGTAGGCGTCCATGAGCGTCCGCACGCCCGGCGAGAACAGCGCCGGGCCGATCGCGTCGGAGTAGGCCAGGCCTTCGGGCGTGAGCCGGATGAGGTCCTGGTCCATCTCCAGCCGTCCCTGGTCCGCGAGGCCCGCCAGTTCGGCGGCGAAGTCGCCGGCCGCGTCGGTGCCGAACCGCCGCCGGTAGTCCGCCCGCCGCAGGCCGGACGCCTGGAGCAGCGACTGGATGACGTGGCGGCGGCGCCGTTCGTCGTCGTCCAGCGTGAAGCCGACGCGCGCGGCGCCGAAGTCGGTGGTCCGCGCGTACTCGTCGATGATGCCGCGTGTGAGGCTCGCCCCGACGGCGTACTCGAAGGAGTAGTGCAGGCCCTCGGTGTAGGAGCGGGCGCCGCAGCCGAGGCCGACCATGCCGTCGGACTGGCAGCAGTAGGCGGTGCCGTCGCCGCCGGCGGACGGCCGCCGGAACATCCGCATCGACACCTGCTCGTAGCCGCGTTCGAGCAGGTGGTCGCGGCCGATCCGGTACAGCTCCAGCCGCTGGTCGTCCCAGCCGCGACCGCGGCGGCCGAGCCCGGTGAGCGGCCGGACGTACAGCGGGTACAGGTAGAGCTCCTCGGGCTCCCAGGACAGCGCCCTGTCGAGGGAGTACCGCCAGGACCCGGGGGTCTGCCCGTCGATCCCGTAGATCAGGTCGATGTTGAGCGTGTCGAAGCCGACGGCGCGTATCCGGTCCAGCGCCGCCTCGACCTCGGCCGTCTTCTGCGGCCGGATCACGGCACGCGCCTCGGCGTCGACGAAGCTCTGCACGCCGATCGAGACGCGGGTCGCCCCACGGTCGGCGAGGACGTTCAGCCGGTCGGTGGTGGCGGTCGCCGGTGACGTCTCGACGCTCAGCGGGACCTCGGTGAGGTCCGCGAACCGCCCGGCGAGGTCGCAGAGGCGTTCCAGCTCCGGCGCCGTCAGGTACGTGGGCGTGCCGCCTCCGAACGCGGCGGTGGCGAACGACGCCTCGCCGAGCGCGTCGCGGACGGCATCCGCCTGCCGCTCCAGCGCGTCGAGGTAGGCGTTCGTCAGCTCTTCGGGCGCGCCCGTACGCGTGAACAGGTTGCAGAAGCCGCAGCGCATCTCGCAGAACGGCACGTGCACGTAGAGGAAGAGCGCGTCGCGGCGCTCGGCGGCCCACACGTCGGACAGGCGTGGGCGCGGGGTGAGCGGCCGGTAGGCCGTCTTGTGCGGGTAGGCGTAGACATATCCCTGGTACGGGCTGGTCCATGCCGCGAGCGAGTTCGGCGAGGTCATGGCAGTAGAAACTCCGCATACGGCACGGTCCATACGATCTCATGCCCGATCCGGTGACCTGTGTGGCCGTCCTCGCCGTACGCCGTCCCGTGGTCGGAGCAGATGATGACGAAGCAGGGGCGCCGCATCCGGTCGAACAGGCCGCCGATGTGACGGTCGACGTACTCCAGCGCGGCGGCGTGGCTGGCGCGGGAGTCCTCGCCGCGCTCCGCGCCCTCGGCGTAGAACCAGTTCGGCTGGTGCAGCGCGGACACGTTGACCAGCATGAACAGCCTCTGGTCGGCTGGAGTGCCCGCGACCACGTGCCCGGCGCGGGTGATCTGGTGTTCGAGCGAGGCCGGGTCGGTCACCCCGAACTCCGGCTCCCAGTGGCTCTCGGCGAACAGCCCCGGCAGGCTGGATCCGAGCGGGCCGCGCTTGTTGAAGAACCCCACGCCGCCGACGCACACGGTGCGGTACCCGGCCTGGGCGAGCCCGGCCGGCAGGTCGGCGGCGTCGAACACCCACGTGCCGGACGCCGTCGTCTCGCTGCCGCCGAAGCGTGCCGCGAACGGCCGCGGGTGCGGGCCCGGCCGGTCGGGAGTCGGCAGGAACCCGGCGAGGAAGGCGGCGTGCGCCGCGTAGGTGAAGCTGCCCGGGGTGTGCCGCCGCTCCCACTTCCCGCCCGGTAGCAACGCCGCCAGGTTGGGCGTACGGCCGTCGGCCGCGAGTTCGGCCGCGACGTCGTACCGCAGCGTGTCCAAGGTGACCATCAGCAGATCGTGGGTGCCCACGATGGCGTTCATGTCGCGCACGCGAGGGCCTCCCTGCCCAGGGCGGAGACGATCTGGGCGGTGTAGGTGTCGAGGCCCTCGGCGCCGCCGCCCGGCAGCCCGGTCAGCCCCGGGAGGAGATCGCCGAAGGCGTTCACCTCCGCCACCGCGAGACGCCGCCCGCCGACGCCGACCAGCAGGTCGACGCCGACCATGAGGCTGCCGGGAAAGCAGGCCGCCGCCCGCGCGCAGACCTCCAGCGCCCGCCGCCATCCGTCCTCGCCGAGCCGCTCACGTACGGCGCTCAGGTCGCCGCGCGCCCCGCCGAGGTGGAGGTTCGTCATCGGGTGGCGGCTGGTGCGCACGACCGCGTGCGTCGGGGTGCCCGCGACCACCACCACGCGCAGGTCGAACGCGCGTCCGCCGATCGACGCCTTGGGCAGCCAGGCCTCGACGTGCAGGGCGTCCGGTGCGAGCGCGTCGACGAGCGCCGCGACCTCGGTCTCGCTCTCGTACGTGCGCACCCGCAGCGAGTTGTGCAGGACCCCGCAGGAGTCCCAGGCCGCGGAGGTGACGGCCTTGATCCGGCCCGGGGCCGTCTGCAGGGCGACGACCCCGGAGGCGGACGACCCGTGCGCGGGCTTGACGAACACGCGGTCCCGGCCGGCCTCCGCCATGCGGGCCCGCAGCTCGTCGTAGCCGCGTACGGCCGGAAGCGCCGGCGGCACCGGCACGCCCGCCTCGGCGAGGCGTGCGTGACAGCGCCGTTTGTCGAACATCACCGCGATCTCGCCGGTGTCGCCGAGCATCCGCGCACCGCCGGCGGCGGCGGTGATCCGCCGTAGTCCGGCGGTGAACGTGTCGTACCAGCGCGCGCTCCCGGCGACCCGCGTGGGATCGCCCGGCCCGCGCAGCAGCGCGTCGGTCTCGGCGTCCTCGCCCGGGGAGTCGATCCGCACCAGAGTGCCCGGCGCCACGTGGACCGCGCCGCGCAGCACGTCGCGCCAGTCGATGACGACCGGCTCAGGCAGGCCCTGGCCGCGGCACGCCTCGGCGAACAGCGTCGCGCGCCGTCCGCCCGGAACGGCGACCACGGCGAACCTCATTCAGAGATCGCCACGTAGCGCCAGTCGCCGTCGGGCTCCTCCTGCTCGCTCAGATCGACGGTGACGCCGGGCAGCGCCGCCTGGATCCGCGTGACCATCCCGTCGCTGAGGAAGTGATGGTGCAGGTCGAGCCGCTTCAGGTGGGTGAGCGGCTGGCCGGACAGCAACGCCTCGGCGCCCTCGTCGGTCAGCATGCCCATCGCCAGGCTCAGCGACTCGAGCCGCGCGACGACCGGCGCGCCCGCGACCGCCCCCGCGACCTCGTCCTGGATCTGGCTGTCCTCCAGCCCGAGATGCCGGAGCGCGGGCAGCCGCTCGCCGCCGAGAATGGGAGCGAGGTCGGCCACGGTCGCGTCGCCGCCGTAGTCGTCGACGCCGAGCCAGAGGTCCAGGTGCTCCAGGTTCGGCAGGTCGCTCGCCGCGACCGCGCGTACGACGCCGGCGGGCAGGCCGCCGGACTCGAACCTCAGCACCTTCAGGTTCTCGCTCTGGATGGGGTCCACGGTGAGCCCCTGGGCGCCGCGCACCTCGAAACGCGTCAGGCCGGGGAACACCTTGAACAGCGACGTGATCTCGGAGTGCTCGATCCAGGAGATCTCCGACTCCTCCATCACGATGTCCCCGAGGAACAGCGCGCGGAGGTTCGGCAGCCTGCCGGCGGCGTCGACGAGCAGGCTCGTCACGGACACCGAGCCGGTGTCGTACGAGGCGCCCCAGTAGCCGATGACGAGGCTGGTCACCTGGGAGGTGTCGACCTTCTCCAGGAAGTCCTTGAGCAGCTCCTCGAACGGGCTCCCGTCGAAGTGGGTGGCGATCCGCCAGGCGGCGGAGGCCGGCGGAGGGAGCGCCTCCCCCTGTTCGACGGCCTGTGCGAAATCGACGATGGGAAGGCCATCGAATTCCGAGAGATGCTCTCCAACGGTCATGCCGTACACCCTTCTTCGCTGACGGTCAGACACGTCTACCAGAAGGGGCGGACAACCCGCGCGAACTGGACGAGTCTTTCGCTTGAACTGGTGCGCGCTCCAGCTCGTAGCGTCCCTGACATGGAGTATCGATTTCTCGGCAGGTCCGGGCTTCGGGTCAGTGAGCTGTGCCTCGGCACGATGATGTTCGGCGAGATGGGCACGGGCCCCAACGACGACGGCCTGTCGCGCAAGCACATCCTCGACGCGGTGCGGGCCAGGCCGTCGGAGGGCACCCGCGTGAAGCGGGAGTCCGAGGACGGGTCGATCCCCTGGGACGGGTACGCCACCGAACGCACCTGGCGGGTCGTCGACGAGGTCGCCGCGATCGCGGCGGAGACCGGCCGTACGGCGGCACAGGTGTCGCTGCGCTGGCTGATCCAGCGCGAGCCGGTCACCGCCCCGATCGTCGGCGGGCGCACCCTCGAACAGGCCAAGGACAACCTGGCCGCCGCCCAGTGGTCACTGACGGCCGAGCAGATGGACCGGCTCACCGCCGCGAGCGCGCCCGGCACGGTGCCGTACCCGTACGACGTCCTGGAGCGCCTGTCGCGCCGCTAGGCGGGCTTGGCGATGGTCTCGCCGGCGTCCCGGTAGTGGGCGATCTTGTCGTCGATCACCGAGACGGCGGAACGGATCTGTTCGATGTCGTCGAGCAGGCGCTTGCGGTGCAGACGCAGCATCTCGACGGGTTCGGTGGACGTCGCCGCCCCTTCGCGCAGTACCCCGACGAAGCGCCGCAGGTCCCCGATCCCCATTCCGGACCGTCGCAGGCAGGTCAGCACGTCCAGCCAGGCCAGGTCGCCCTGGCTGTACGTGCGGCGTCCGCCGGTGTCGCGGCGTACGGGGCCGATCAGGCCCTCGCGCTCGTAGTAGCGCAGGGTGTCCAGGCTGAGGCCTGTGCGGTCGGCGGCATCGCTCGGTGAGAACCACGTCATGGTCAGATCCTCCAAGCTGGAGCGCACTCCAGGTCAAGTATCCCTCGCGCGCTCCTCAGGCCCACGGTAGCGTCGTTCACGTCGGGCGAACTCGGAGGTGATCACGGTGCATCCGGTCTCATGACGGCCCCAGCCCGGGGCGTCACGGAGCCGAAAGGTGACCGTATGAGCAAGACCGACAAGACCCGGCCCTGGTGGGTGCGGATGGCGGACGCACCGATGGTGACCTGCCTGCCCGTACACGATCACCGGTTCGGGGTGTGCACGCTGCCGGACGAGATCAGTGCCGACGGCGCGTCCGTGAGCCACCGTACGGGCGGCTGCTACTGGCGTGCCACCGACCACTACGTGTTCGACCTCGGCGGCGTCGGCGGAGGCCGGGAGTGGTACTGCTTCCGGCGTGAGGAGCGCCGCCGCGGCCGCCGTCAGGCGCGCCGCGAGCTGCGCGCCTATCGCGGGAACGACTGAGAGTCAGGCGGCGGAATGCGGATCGTGTCACTGCTGCCCGCCGCCACCGACATCGTCGCGGAGCTCGGCCTGGCCGGGGACCTCGTCGGACGCACCCACGAGTGCGACTGGCCGCCGGAGGCGGTCTCGTCCGTGCCGGTCGTCACCTCGGCCGGGCTGGATCCGGGGCGCATGAGCAGCCGTGAGATCTCCGACGCCGTCGGCGGAGCCTCGCACCAGGGCTCGTCGCTGTACACCCTCGACGTCGAACTCCTCGCCGGCCTGGCCCCCGACGTGATCCTCACCCAGGACCTGTGCGACGTGTGCGCCGTCTCGTACGCCGGGGTCTCACGCGCGGTCCGCGTGCTCGACGGCGGTCCGCGCGTGATCAGCCTTGAGCCGCGAACGCTGCCGGACGTGCTGGCCTGCGTCGAGCGGGTCGGCGAGGAGCTGGGCGTACGCGACGAGGCGCGCCGCGTCACCAGTGGGCTGCGCGCCCGGCTCGACGCGGTCGGCGCCCTGGTGGCGGGCCGTACGCGGCCCCGTGTGGCGGCGATCGAGTGGCTGGATCCGCTGTGGCCGGCGGGGCACTGGGTGCCCGAGCAGATCCGGTGGGCCGGCGGCGAGCCGCTGCTCGCATCGCCGGGCGAGCACACCGGAGCGATGGCGTGGGAGACGCTCCGGGAGTCCGGGCCCGGCGTCGTCGCGCTGATGCCCTGCGGCCTCACGCCCGAACGCACCGAGGCCGAGCGGGAGCTGCTGACCCGGCTGGACGGCTGGGCGGACCTGCCCGCCGTACGCGACGGCGAGGTGTGGGTGCTCGACGGGCCCGCGTACTTCAACCGGCCCGGACCCCGCGTCGTGCGCGGCGTGGAGGTCCTCGCGCACGTGCTCCACGGAGCCGCGACCTCGGTGACGCGATCCGAAGCACGCCGCCTGTACTGATTCCTGTGTGTGGCCAACCGATTGCAGGGTATTGCTTGGCATGCCTGGTCATCGCTACACGCAGGAAGTGGCCCCCCTTTGCACGTCTTTGACGGTGTTCGTGTGCCGCGTCATGTGGCGTGCGTGATGGACGGAAACGGCCGGTGGGCCGCGCAGCGGTCCTTACCCCGCACGATGGGGCATCGGGCCGCCGAGTCGTCGGTGATCGACGTCATCGAGGCGGCACACACCGCCGGGGTCGAATGGCTGAGCCTGTACGCCTTCTCCACCGAGAACTGGCGGCGGCCCGCGGACGAGGTCGACTTCCTGATGCGGCTGATCCGGCACGCCATTCGCAAACACGCCCTGGCGTTGCACGCGCGCGGGGTCCGGTGCCGTTTTCTCGGTGCCACCGATCCGCGGATCCCGGCGCCGCTGTCACGCGACATCGCCGATCTGATGACGCTCACCCGAGACAACCGGCGAATGACGCTGACCGTCGCGTTCGACCATGGCGGGCGGCGCGACATCGTCGAGGCCGCGCGGTCGCTGATCCGGCACGGGGTGCCGCCCGACCAGATCACCGAGGAGAGCTTCGCCCGCCATCTGCCGCAGCCCGACACACCTGAGGTGGATCTCGTCATCCGCACCTCCGGAGAGCAGCGGATCTCCAATTTCATGCTCTGGCAGGTGGCCTATGCCGAATGGGTCTTTCCGCGGGTGCTGTGGCCGGATTTCCGCGCCGGGCACTTCCGGGAATGCCTGGAGGTCTACCGGCGGCGTGAACGCCGTTTCGGCGACGTACGGATTCCGACCGCGACAGGAGACGCACTTTGACACGCGACACCACGGGAACGGACCTGCTCGGCCCGGACTCCATGCTGCACGGATTCACGAACCAGACGCGCTGGGGGCTGGCGGTCGTACGCGGCGACCGTCCTGGAGGCCGCGCACCCGGAGATCGGCGCCGCGCTGATCACGAATTCGACCTTCGTGGCCCACCCGTGGCGGCGGCTGCGCAATACGCTGCTCAGCTCCCAGCGCCTGGTCGACGCGGATGAGCGCGTACGGCACCGGGAGGCGGCCCGGCTCAACCGCCTGCACGCGCGGATCAACGGCACGGACCCCGACGGCCGCCCGTTCGACGCGATGGACCCCGAGGCGCGCGCCTGGGTGGTCGCGACGCTGTTCGAGTCCACGGTCACGATGTGCAGGCTGGGCGGCCGGTCGCTCGACGGTCCTTCGCTGGAGCGGCTGTACGCGGAGTTCCAGGCGTTCCTCGCCCTGATGGAGGGCGAGGAGGTGAGGCTCCCGGCGACGCTGCGGGAGTTCTGGCCCTACTTCGACACCATGATCGAGGAGCGGCTGGAGAACACCGAGGCGGTGCGCGTCATCCTCTACCGGCTGTTCGCCCAGGTGCCCGCTCCCCCGGTGCTGCGCGACCATCCGGCGATGTGGGCGGCGGGCCGTACGCTGGCCGGCCCCGTCGCCACCGCGATCACTGTGGCGTCGCTGCCGGAACCCATCCGCGGACGCCTGGGTCTCCCGGAGCTTCCCGGCGCGCACACGCTGATGCACACCGCGTACCTGTCGACGGAGCTCGCGATGCGCCTGCTGCCGGAGAGCTGGACCCAGCTGGACACCGTCATGAGCGTGTTCGACCCGACCTACGTTCCACGGCCGGGCAGCGGTGATCCGCTCGCCGGGCTGCGGCGCGGCGCCGCCAAGGCCGGGGCGCTCCTGCGCCTCCTGACGCCCGCCTCGGAGACCGCGGCGGACAAGGCACCGGAGTCCGCCGCGCGGTTCTTCGCCGAGGTCCTGGACCAGACCGGCAACGGCTCCATCGACTGGCCCGACATCGCCGCGATGGCGCGGGAGATCGCCACCCGTCTCGACCTCGGCCAGGAAGAAGAGGACGAGCTGTTCACCGCCTTCGCCGGCTGGTGGCGGGAGCTGCGGGCGGAGCTGGACACCGACGAGGACGGGCGGATCACCGGCCCCGAGTACGCCGCCGCGGCGGCCACCCTGGCCGGCCCCGCCCTCATCAGGGTCGCCGAGGTGCTGTTCGACGCCACCGACGCCGACGACGACCAGAAGATCGACGACCAGGAGTACCGCGCTCTGTTCCGTACGGCGTTCGACCACGACCCGGCCAGGGGCTCCGCTGGGGAACTGACCCGCAGCGCGTTCGTGCGCGAGTTCCTGAACTTCATGGCCGGCCGTATGCACTCCGACGCCTACGAACGATTGTTCGCCCAATCCTGACCTTCCCAACCCATCGTCATTGGTCGTACGATCCAGCGCGTCAAAGACGCGACGACGGGATTGTTGTGACTGCAGAGACGACGGATGAAGGCCTGCTCCGAATAGACCGGCTGCCGATGGCCGATGACCGTGGTGAGGGTTATGCGATCCTGCGCGATGCGGGCCCTGTGGTCCACTCCGACGCCGGATATCTCGTCACCACTCGTGAGCTGGCGGAACACGTTTTCAAGAACCCCGAGATCTTTTCGTCTCAGCAGGCATTGGACACCCTCGGCAGCCCCGTTCCGCTGGTGCCGCTCGCCTTCGACCCGCCCGACCACACCCGCTACCGCCGCCTGCTCCAGCCGTTCTTCACGCCCCGCGCGGCGACGGCGCTGGAGCAGACGGTGCGGGACCAGGTGGCCGAGCTCATCGACGCGATGGCCGAACGCGGCTCCTGCGACGTGGTCACCGAGCTCGCGCGGCCGGTACCCGCCGCCGCGTTCCTGACCCTGTTCGGGATGCCCGCCGACGACCTCGACCGCCTCATCGCGTGGCGCGAGGTCATCATCCAGATGGCGAGCCTGTCCGGGAACAGCGAGCCGCCGCCCGAGGTGATGAAGTCGGCGGGCGAGCTGTTCGAGTACGTCAGCGCGCACGTCGCCGAGTGCCGGGCCGGGCGCGCCGGGGGCCTCCTGCGCGACCTGTTCGAGAACGACTCGACGGACGAGCCGTTCACCGACCAGGAGGCCGTCGGCCTCTGCTTCCTCTTCGTCCTGGCCGGGACCGACTCGGTGACCAGCGCGCTGAGCCTGATGTTCGCCAAGCTGGCCGCGCGGCCGGAGCTGCGCCGCCGGCTCGCCGAGGACCCCTCCACCATTCCGGTGGCGGTCGAGGAGATGCTGCGGGTCGACCCGGCCAACGCCGTCGTCCCGCGGGTGGCGACCAAGGACGTCGTCCTGGCGGGCGTACCGATTCCGGCGGGATCCTCCGTGGGGGTGGCGGTCGGCGCCGCCAACCGGGACCCCAAGGAGCTGGACGACCCGGACCACATGGACCTGGGCCGCGAGTACAACAACCTCACCTGGGGCAGCGGACCGCACCGGTGCGTCGGCATCCACCTGGCCCGTACGGAGCTGCGGGTCATCCTGGAGGAGTGGCACCGGCGCATCCCCGAGTACGAGCTGGCTCCCGGTGCACGGCCGCAGGTCATCTGGCCGACCGGTGTCATCGGAATCGGCAGCGTTCCGCTCGTCTTCCCGGCCGGCCCATAGGGACTTATGTCCTGATATGACCACATCCGGCCCAAGATCATGATCTGACGGCCTCCGCCTGCATCATCATTCTGATCCCGAGGAGGACCTATGAGTGATGCGCGGAGAGCCGGCGGATTCCGGCTTCTGACAATGACGGGCACGGCCTTGCTGCTGACCGCGGGGACGCTTTCAGCCGTCTCCGCGGGCCCGGCGTCCGCGGCGAGCGCGGCGGCGGAGGGCATCGACGTCGGCACGTCCCAGGGAAGCCTGAACTTCGGCACGGCCGCCGCGGCCGGCAAGGGCTTCGCCGTCGTCAAGGAAGGCGGCTCGCAGCTCGCGAGCGGCGCGTACGTCAGCCCGCACTACACCGCCCAGGTCGACGCGGCGCGCGCGGCCGGGCTGCGGGTCGGGCACTACTGGCTGTCCGGTGACTTCCAGTCGCCCGCCGCCGCGGCCGACTACTTCGTCGCCCACCTGCACGACTACCGCGCCGGCGACGTCGTGGCGCTCGACGACGAAATCCTCGACGACTCCACGGCCCTGTGGACCGACGCCGCCGTCTCAGGGTTCTTCGCCGAGGTCAAGGCGAAGCTCGGCAGCGTCGTGCCCTGGTTCTACATCAGCGCCGCCAGCCTGCGCGCCCACACCTGGGCGAGCACCCAGGCCACGGGCGCCAAGCTGTGGGTGGCCTCCTGGGGCGCCAACGACGGCAGCCGCAGCGAGCCGAACCTCGGCGGCGCCTACCCCGACTGGGCCGTCCAGCAGTACACCTCGCGCGGGTCGGTCGGCGGCGTCACCACCGACCTCGACTACGCCAAGGCGAACGCCTTCGACCCCGTGAGCGGCGGAGGGGGCGGAGGAGGCGGAGGGCTGCCGAAGACGACCACGCAGCAGGACGGCGTCCCCGGCCCCGTGTTCTGGGAGCGCTGCCAGCACTGGCTGGCCCTGACCGCCGGGTACACCGGGCCCATCGACGGCGCGCCCGGCGTCAACACGTACGCCGCGCTCCAGCGCCAGATGCGCAACTACGGCTACACCGGCCCGATCGACGGCGTGCCGGGCACCAACACCTACGCGGCGCTCCAGCGCCTCGCCGCCCGGTACGGCTACACCGGCCCCATCGACGGTGTCATGGGCCCCAACTCCTGGCGTGGCGTCGCCACCTTCCTGAACCAGGACGCCTGGGACTGATCCGCGGCGCGGGTGCCGGCCGCCGGCCGGCACCCGGCGTCACCGCACGCTGCGGGCGTGCCGGTGACGGTGCGGAGCGTCGTCGGTGTGCAGGAACCACTTGCGCGCGGACATCAGCCACCAGGCCGTGGCGAAGCCGAGCACGACCAGCACCGCGACCGGCGCGTAGTTGAAGGTGCCCCAGGTCACCGGGCTCACCTGTGGCAGCATGAACAGCACGGTGATGAACACCACCCAGACCACCGCGATGGTGCCGATGACGCGGCTCGCACCGCCCAGGTGCCAGGGCCCGCGCTCGAACGCGTCGCCCTGGCGCAGCCGCAGGAACGTCGGGATGACGTACGCGATGTACAGCCCGATCACCGCGATCGAGGTGACCGCGGAGTACGCCGTGGTGTTGATGAGGAACGGCAGGCCGAGGGCCATCGCGCCGAGCGCGGCGAGCCAGACCGCGTTGGTGGGCGTACGGGTGTTCGGGTTGATGCGGTGCCAGACCTTCGAGAAGGGCAGCGCTCCGTCACGTGAGAAGGCGTAGATCATGCGGCTGTTCGCGGTGACGGACGCCATGCCGCAGAACAGCTGCGCGCCGATCGCGATGAGCAGCAGGAGCCGACCGCCCGTCTCCCCCACCGCGTCGATGAAGATCTGCGCCGGCGGGACACCGGTCGGGCTCTTCAGCGCGCCGTCGTAGCTCTGGATCGCGAACGTCAGGCCGACGAGGAGCACGAACCCGGCGATCCAGGAGGTCCAGATCGAGCGGACGATCCCGCGCGGACCGGCGACGGCGGCGTTGTTCGTCTCCTCGGTCATGTGGGCGCTCGCGTCGTACCCGGTGAAGGTGTACTGCGCCACGAGCAGGGAGAGCATCCCGACGTAGAAGGTGCTGTGCCAGCCCGTGTTGTCGACGAACTTCCCGAAGACGAATCCCACGGACTTGTGATGGGCCGGTGTCAGCGTCAGCGCGCCGACGATGATCAGTACGCCCGCGACGTGCCACCACACGCTGAGCCGGTTGATGCCGGCCACCAGGCGTACGCCGAAGGTGTTCACCAGCCCGTGCACGACCAGGATGAGGGCCATCAGCCCGACCGTGTGGACGGGCGTCGAGGCGAAGCCGAACTGCAGGGACAGGTAGGCGTTCAGGAACGACGCCGCGCCGAAGTCGATGCCCGCCGTGACGGCGACCTGGCCGAGGACGTTGAACCAGCCGGTGAACCACGCCCAGGCGGCCGCGCTCTGCGGTGAGGCCATCCGGTACGCCCAGAAGTACAGCCCCGCCGACGTCGGGTAGCTGGAGCACACCTCCGCCATCGACAGCCCCACGAAGAGCGTCATCAGCCCGACCACGACCCAGCCCCAGATGATCATCGCGGGCCCGCCGGTGTTCATCCCGAAGCCGTACAGGGTCAGGCAGCCGGCCAGGACCGAAATGATCGTGAAGGACACGGCGAAGTTCGAGAACCCCGACAGGCGCCGGTCCAGGACCTGGCTGTAGCCGAGCTGGCGCAGGCGTTCCTCGTCGGACAGTGCGGACACATCGAGCGGCATGGGGGCTCCTTGACAGTCGTGCGTTCTCAGCGATGCGAGCGCGCCGCGCCCAGCGCCCAGTCCCGGTGGCGCACGAACAGCTCGGCGGCGTCACCGCCGTACGCCCACGGCAGGCGCGAGGCGTACGGGCCGATCTCGTTGAAGACCTCGAACGCCTCCTCGTGGCGCCCCGAGTGGCACAGCGCGTGGGCCAGGTAGTTGGCGTCGTCCATGAACCGCCCGTGCTTATGCTGCGGCCGGCAGCGCCACCAGGCGTCCAGGACGAAGTCGATCTCCGGGCGGTCCATCCACGGGTGCACGCTCACCCCGTACATCCGGCCGTCCTCTTCGAGCTGCGCGCGTGACATCTCGGCGCGGGCGACGAGCATCACGACCGAGGCCGCCGAGCCCCTCGGCGCGGCGTGCGCGAGGTCGCGGGCCCAGTTGTGCATCTGCGCGGTGGAGCCGTGGTTGCGGGCGAACGCGTACGTCACGAGCTCGTGGTGGGCCTCGAGGTTGTACGGGTCGCGGGCCTGGACCTCCTGCCAGATCCGCATCAGGAGCTGCTGGTCGGGGCGGTGGATGCGCACGAGCGCCATCAGCACCACCCACGGCGACGGGTCGGCGTCGTACGCGCTCGCGGCGTGCAGGCAGGCCTGCCAGGCGTGTTCCACGACCTCGTGCGTGGCGCTGCCGGGGACGTCCGGTTTCCGGAGTACGGCGCGCACGGCCTGGACGTGGGCGAGCATCACGAGCGCGTCGGCGCTGTTCGGTTCGGTGCCGGCCCAGGTCTCCGCCCACCGCAGCCCGATCGCGCCGTACGCGAGCACGTGCAGCCGGAAGACCCGGCGGTCCCAGTCGCGCCCGGTGGCGCGCAGCAGGTCTCGTGCGGACTCCCAGCGGCCCATCGCGGTGTCGTCGCACGCACGGCGGAGCTCGCGGTCGTCGCGGGCCGGGTGACTGTCGATCTTCACCGCCCGGCCGCGCCGGCCGGCCATTTCAAAACCCCCGGCGTTGGCGCGTGTCCACTTTCTCACCGCCGCATATCGCCATTACGAAAAGGACGAGCCTGCCTGAACAAGCTCCCGCCGACCAGCGGAATCACCGATCCCGCCGCGGCGATAGATCACGGTCCCAGACGTAAGAACGTTGCGCAAGAGCCCGGCGCAAGCAATTGCGCCGGTCAATAAAGCACCGCGAATGCGGGGCCGGCCTCGCGTGGTCCGCCCGTACGCGAGGCCGGCGCCGCGCTCAGGCGTCCTTCACCAACTGGTACCAGGCCATCGAGGACAGGACCTGCTTCACCGGCCCGGGGATCGCGGCGTCGGCGGTCGCGACCGCCGTGCGCACCGCGGCCATGGCCTGCGGGGAGTCCCCGAGGAGCTGCTGGATCTGCCAGGGGGTGCCGATCGGCAGTTGCAGCGGCGGGCCGTAGCCGACGCGGGACGGCTGGAGGTTGAGCGTCAGGCCCGAGCCCTGGTCGCGCACCGGGTCGATGTCGTAGCCGTGGTCGCCCGACGCGTAGCCGACCAGGCCGTTCGCGAAGGCCAGCGCGTTGGTGATCATGTTGGTGGAGTTGCAGATGCCGTCGTTCTCGTTGCAGACCTCGTGCACCGCGAGGTCGCCGAACCCGCGCGGGCCGCGCATCGTGACACCGGGCAGGATCGTCGGCACGTTCGTCTCGATGCCGCCCGCCACACCGCCGACGCCGCCGTCGCCGAACTCCCGTCGCGGGTCGCCGTACAGGACCCCGTGGATCAGGTCGTGCGGGATCGCGCTGGACTGGGACAGGGCGTTCAGCTCGTCACCGGCGACGATCGCGCCCTCGGAGTAGCCGCTGATCACCACGTGGGAGCCGGGGCACTGTGCGTGGAAGTCGCGGATCGCGGCGTCCAGGACCGCCTTCCCGCCCGCGGTCGCGTCGTCCAACGTCTTGGCGTCGACGACGGGGAAGATGCCGTCCTGGTACGGGACCGGGTGGGCCTCGTAGCCGGCCGGCACGTGGCCGTTGAAGTTCCCGTAGTCGGCCACGCTCTCGCCGTTGTGATAGCCGTCGGTCTCGAAAACGGCGGTCGCGCATGACGTTTGCGCACGTGGCGAGGCGTACGCCGGCGCGGCGAGCGCGATGCCGCCGGTGACGCAGACGGCTGCCGCCAGCACGGCTGCGGATCGGATGCGGAGCATGTCAGCCCTTCCCTGAGACAAGTCACCATATTTGCGAACAATGGTGTCTATAGATGTGTCTACAGGGCTGTCCGACGGCTGAGAAGGTTCACAGGGTGCGGCGAAATGTCCGAATGTGGCCGCCCGGAGGGTAATAGTTAAGTATCTTTACAATCAACGACAGCGTACTTACTGTTAAGTCATGGTCTGGGAGGGTTCCTGCGCCTCCGCCCGGAATCCGACCGGCTGTACCCGCACGCCCCCTTCGCGCCCGCGCCGCCAGACGCGAGTGCCCCACCCGTGAAGGAGAACGTTCGTGACAGCAGAGAACCGCAGGACCAGGCGCGTGTTCCGGAGAGTCCTCGGGGTCGCCGCGGGCGGCGCGCTGGTGATCGGCACGGGTGTCATCGGCGCCGGCGGTGCGGTGGCCGTGGCCGCTCCCGCCGCGCACGGCGTACGAGCCCACTCCGCCGCCAGCCTCGACCCGACCCTCCCGCCCGGCGGCAACTTCAACCTGTCGGTGTGGGAGCTCCAGCTTCCGATCGGGTCGCCCGGCTCGCCGACCACGATCCCGCCCTCGCAGCTCAAGGGCCCGAGCGGGTACCAGAACGGCGCGTACTTCTGGACCGACAAGGTCGACGGCTCGATGACCTTCTGGGACCCCGAGGCCGGGGTCACCACGCCGAACTCGAACTACGCGCGCTCCGAACTGCGCGAGATGAACTCCAACGGCAGCGCCGCGGACTGGTCGCTGTCCGGCACCCACAAGCTCTCGGCGGAACTGCGCGTCGTCTCGGTGACGAAGAACGTCTGCGTCGGGCAGATCCACCTCGGCAGCGGCGGCTCGTCGACGAAGCCGCTGCTGGAGCTCTACTACCACTCCAACGGAGACGTGGTCCTCGGCCTGGAGCGGTCACCCGACGGCGGCCAGGACACCCACACGCTGACCAACGTGCCGCTCGGCGCGCACTGGACCTACGTGATCGCGATCGTCGGCGGCAAGATCCAGATCACCGTCAACGGCAGCACGACCACCTGGGACATCGCCTCGGGCTTCAACGGTTACCACCAGTACTTCAAGGCCGGTGACTACAACCAGAGCTCGTCCGACAGCACGAGCAACGGCGCGAAGGTCAAGTTCTACAACCTGACCGTGGCCCACAGCTGACCGGTCACGCGACGTCGGTCGCCAGGGTGGTGGCGTAGCGCCCCATCACCTCGGCGACGTCCTCCGGCCCGCCCCGGCCGCCGGCGAGCATGTCGCGGAAGTACTGCATGTACAGGTCCGGAGTGAAGGTGTTGATCATCACCACCGGCTCGTCATGATAGCTGTTTCTCATTACCGTAGGTCACTCGCACATGGCTTGCTACGCTGGCCGCATGGAGAACGGAGAGGCGACGGCGCGCCCGACGACCGGCCGCGTCAACCAGAAGCTGCGTACCCGCAAGGCGATCGTGCAGGCCGCCGTCGAGCTGATGCGCTCCGGCCGCGAGGTGACGATGCTGGAAGTCGCCAAGACCGCGCTGGTCTCCGAGGCCACGGCCTACCGCTACTTCCCCGACCTCACCAGCCTGCTCCAGGAAGCCATGGCCGGGCAGATGCCCACCCCGGAGGAGGCACTCGCGTCGGTGGCGCACTCCCGCGACCCGGTGGAGCGCGTCGGCGCCGCGACCGAGCACCTCATGCGCCTCGTCCTGACCAACCAGGGAGCGGCCCGCGCCATGATCGCGAACACCGTCACCCGTCCCGCGACCGCCGGGGCCCGGCCGGGGATGCGCTTCAGCCTGATCGAGCACGCGCTCGCCCCTCTGGCCGAGGAGACCGATGATCCGGCCGCCCTGGCCCAGCTGAAGAACGACCTCGCCGTGGTCGTCAACGCCGAGGCGCTGTTCTGCCTGACGGACCTGAGCGGCCTCGCCCCCGAGGACGCCATCGCCAGCGTCGTGCACACCGCCACCACCCTCGTACGCGCCACGGTCAGCTGAGGCCGGCGAAGGCACCGCGGGCTGCTTCTGCTCGTCGCCCATCGTGGCCGGGTCGAGGCGTAGCGCCTCGGCCACTCGCCCCGCAGTTGCGAGTGACCTATCTTCGCGAGAGTTGACTCTCAGGTCGACACGGGAACCAGTGCGATGACGGGGATGACGCGATCGGTCGCACGCTCGTAGTCGGCGAAGCCGGGGTAGCGGCGGGCCTGCTCGGCGTACTGGGCGTCGCGCTCGGCGCCGCGCAGCTCGACGGCGCGTACGTCGAGGGTCTCGTCGCCGACCTCGATCCGTACCTCGGGGTGGGCGAGCAGGTTGTGGTACCAGTCCGGGTTGGTGTCGGCGCCGGCCTTGGAGGCGAACACCAGGTAGCGCCCGTCGTCGGGCAGGTACATCATCGGGTTGATCCGGGCCGCTCCGGAACGGGCGCCGGTCGTGTGCAGCAGGAGCAGCGGCGCTCCCTCGAAGTTGCCGCCGACCTTCCCGTGGTTGGTGCGGAACTCGGCGATGATCTGTGCGTTGTAGTCGACCGCGTCTGCCATGTCTTCTCCCCAGGTGCTCGTGACGTGCCGTCCTCAGAGCATGTCAGCCCGACTCGGCCGTACGAGGCTCGGCCTCGGTCAGGGTCGGGGAGCCCGCGGCGGCGAACTGACGTACGACCGAGGTTCTTCACCGCCGGGGTGCTCGCGGGCGGGCTGGGGAACCTCCTGGACGGCCACGTGGCGATGCTCGCGGCGGCCGGGCTCCTGGGCACCCTCGCCGCCCTGCTGCTCATCACCGCCACCCTGATCATCCCCATCCGATCCCTGAACCGCATCGCCCCCGCCCACCTGCTCGCGGCGGAGTGAGTCAGCCGCTGAGCAGGGCGAGCAGGGCGGCGCGAGGTGAGGACGACCATGGTGGCGGCGATCGGGATCTGGCCTCGGACGGCGTGGGCCGGGGGCTGGGTGCGGAGGGCCAGGTCGTGGGCGGCGATGGTGGCGGACGATGTGGCCCAGCACGATGGCGTTCACCTGGACGAGGGCGGTCAGCCAGGGCGGGATGGCGGCGTAGTCGACCCGGTGGCCGGTCGAGCCCAGGAGGTTCAGGCCGGTGTCCCTACGGGTCGCTGGCGAGGATCGACCGTCATCTGGCCTTCCAGCAGGAAGAAGGAGAAGTAGTGGGCGACCGTGTAGCCCAGGGCTATCGGCAGTAGCGTCGCGGCGAATCTCCGGGCCGGCGGCCCACGGGGCGTCGCCGGTCAGCGGCGGCGGTCGCTCGCGTCGCGCCGAGGTACAGCGTGGTGACGACGGCGATGGCGGCGGCCAGGCCCGACCGTGCCCGCGATCAGGCTGCCCGGGTCGACGTTGTCGCGCCAGTACGTCGTACGAGTGACGCCGTCGAAGCCGGTGCTGCCGATGAGGACGCAGGCCACGGCGATCAGGCCGGGTTCCGGTACGCCGCGCATCAGGCCGGTCAGCGGGGTACGCCGGACCAGGATGCCGTCCGTCGCGGCGGCCGATGACGCACATGCGGGACAGCAGCGTCGAGTAGACCTCGAAGCCGTCGCGCGTGGTCGAACCACTCCGTCCCGTAGACCATCGCCGGGACCAGGTTGGCCAGCGCGTAGCCGAGGAGCAGGACGCCGACGAGGCGCGGGTCGGAGCGGTCCGGGGCTGACCAGCTCGAACCAGACGAAGCAGGTCAGCCAGCCCGCCGCCGGCCAGTAGCCGAGACGCCGCGGGTACCCGCGGCCGTCCGCCGGTACGCGCATAAGCGCGCACGCGGCGGCGTGCAGGACGCGCAGCGGGTTGACCCGCCGCCAGACCGGCCCGAACAGCACGCTCACCGGCACCAGCCCGACCCAGAAGGTGACGAACAGCGCCCACGGCGCGAGGTTGCGCTGGTCCGTCGGCGGGCCGGTGAACGCGACGACGACGACCAGCACGCTCGCCGCGAACGCGACGGTACCGGGCGGTCAGGGTCAGGCCCGCGCGTCCAGGACGCGGGCGAGTCCGCGCGGCAGCGGGCGGCCGGCGTCGGGGAACAGCCGCGCGACGCCGCCACGCGACGGTGAGCGCGAGGAAGGAGGCGGCGATCGCGGCGCCGCCGCCGAGCGACGGCGGTGAGGCCGTCCATGGGCAGGTCGGTCCGGCCGCCGAGACCGTGGGCGAGCACGTGCACGGTCAGCTCACCTCAGTTCGAAGGCGCGGGCCCCGACTGGTGCAGCTCGGCCTCGAACACGCCCGGCTGGTCGGCGACGAAGCGGAGCTCGCCCGGGACGCCCGGTTTCAGCTCCATCTCGCGGTCGTAGCCGTGCAGGTGGAACTCATCCGGCCGCGTCGCTGGTGACGACGATCCGTACGACCGTCCGCGGTGGACGGTGACGCGGCGGCTCGGCGTCTTCGTCTGTCCGGCCGGCTGACGTTCACCGTGACGGTCGCCGCGGCGGACGACGCGGACGTCTCGGGCTGCGGGGTGCCCACGCCGCAGCCCAGCGGTGGCGAGGATCACCGCACTCGTCATCGGGCGATGACCAGGCGATTCGCCAGGCCCATGACAACTCCTCCCTGAACGTGGCGGACAAACCGTGACATCATCCGATGTCACGGTAGAAGATGGCACAGTTCCTCGACTAGCACCAGCTTCGGAGTGAGTGCACGTGTGGCAGCAGCTGATCCACCCGGGTCGGTGAAGCGGCGGTACGGTTCATCGCCGCGCGAAGCCGAAGCCGGCCGGCGGGGCCGCGCTCGGGCAGGTACTCATCGCCAGCGGTGCCGCCGCGGTCCTGACCGCCGCGCTGCTCGTCCTCGGCGTCGGGCACCGCACCGGCCGTATCGGGCTGCTCGGCGCGGCTCGCCGCCTGGTCGGAGAAGCGGGCTCGGGGGCGGGTTGCCGAGCTGGGCCGCGCTGCCCTCGCTCGTGTCGCTCGATCTCGCTGGTCACCGCCCTGCTGGGCATGTACTGGGACATCTCGCTGCACATCTCGCGAGGCCGCGACGTGGGCCCGCTCGCCAACATCGCCCACTATCCGATCCTCATCGGGCTGTTCGGCATCTTCACGGCCGGCGTCCTGGCGGTCGTGCTGCCCAAAGGCGAGCGGCCCGGCAAGGCCGCGGTGCGCATCACGCACGACTGGTACGCGCCGGCCGGGGGCGTGCTGCTCGCCGGCAGCGGCTTCTACGCGCTGCTCGGCTTCCCGCTCGACGACATCTGGCACCGGATCTTCGGCCAGGACGTCACGCTGTGGGGCCCGACGCACCTGATGCTCATCGGCGGCGCCGGGCTGTCGCTGGTCGCCCTCATGATCCTGGAACGCGAGGGGCACGCCGTACGCGCGGACGACCCCGCCGCGGCGGACGCGCCCGCCGTACGGCCCTGGCTGCGCACGCGCGGCGCGCCGCCATCACCGGCGGGCTCCTCATCGGGCTCTCGGTCTTCCAGGCCGAGTACGACTTCGGCGTGCCGCAGTTCCGGCTCGTGCACCAGCCCTTCATGATCGCGCTGGCGGCGGGCTGCGCGCTCGTGGCCGCACGGCTGTGGATCGGCCGGGGCGGCGCCTACTGTCCGTCGTCTTCTACATGCTCGTACGCGGCGGGGTCTCGCTGGTCGTCGCGGGGATCATCGGCCAGCTGTGGGCCGCGGTCCCGCTCTACTTCGCCGAGGCGCTGTGCGTCGAACTGGCCGCGCCGGCGCTGGCGCGGCGGCCCCTGCCGTTCGGCGCCGTGAGCGGCGTGCTGATCGGCACGGCCGGGTTCGCCGCGGAGTACGGCTGGAGCCACGTCGTCATGCGGCTGCCCTGGAACACCGACATCCTGCCCGAAGGCGTCATCATGTCGGTGGCCGGCGGGGTCGCCGGCGGGCTGCTCGGCGCGCTGCTGGTTCTGGGCCTATGGGGACGGCTCCCCCGGCCCGCCGTCGCGCGTTCCCTCTTCGCGGGCGCCCTCGTCGTGATCGCCGCGTCCGTCACGAACGGCCTGCTCATCAACGTGCCGCATGACGTACGCGTGTCGGTCACGCTCACCGACGTACGCGGCGACGCCGACCACCGCACCGCCGGCGCCCACGTCACCGTCTCACCCGCCGGCGCTCTCAAGGACGCCTCGTGGGTGACGATCACCGCGTGGCAGGGCAGCGGCCTGTACGTCGACCGGCTCACCGCGCTCGGCGGCGGCGCGTACGAGACCACCGGCCGGATGCCGCTCTACGGGCCAGTGGAAGACCCTGGTCCGGCTGCAGGACGGCCGGTCCATCAGCGCCGTGCCCATCTACCTTCCCGACGATCCCGCGATCGGCGCCAAGCAGCTGCCCGCGGTCGCGCGGTCGACCCGGCCCGTGCAGAACGAGCACAAGGTGCTGCAACGGGAGCTCAAGCAGGGTGTCCCGGGCTGGCTGTGGACGGCCTGCTCCGCGGTCGTCCTGGTCTGCACGCTGATCCTGGTCATCGCGCTCGGCTGGGGCGTCGCCCGCGCCTCCCGCCGGCTGACCGCCACCGCGGAGACCCGGTCGTGAACGCCCCGCTCGCCACCCACTCGGCGGTGACCGCGATCCCGTTCTTCCTGCCGACGATCGTCATCGTCGCGGTCATCGTCACGGTGGTCTGGCGCGACCGCCGCCGTCACCCGTCCTCGGACGAGACACCCGAAGGGGACTCCGACGAGGCGGAGTGACGTGCCGGCCGGTCGTCGCGGGCGACGGTCGCGGCGAGCTGGTCGCCGAGCGCGGAGCGCACCTCGGCCTCCATGGAGCGGGCGAGGAGGCCCTCGACCGCGAGCTGCGCGAGCGGGCGCAGCCGCTGGACGAACAGGGCCGCCTCGGAGATCTCCTCGCCGGCCAGGCCTTCGGCGGTGAGGTTGCCGTGCTCACGCGCCAGGTCGACGAACCGCCGGGCGATCACGGCGCAGTCCTCGCGGATCTTCCCGGCGATCTCGAACACCGCGGGCAGCGGTATCCCGGCCGCCACGAGTTCCGCGCCGACGTGCAGCAGGCGCGGGCTGGGCACCTTGAACCGGCCGCCGCTCTCGGCCTCCAGGAACCCGTGGTCCTCGGCCATCCGCAACAGCGCGGCGAAGTCGTCGGCCTCCTGGTCGATGCCGAACACGCGTACGAGATCGGCCGCGTCGACCCGGCCGGGGATCTCGTCCGACCACGGGTCGGTGAGCACCTTCTCCAGGCCGAGCAGGTCGCTGAGGTTCCGGCCGCGCTCCCACGCCGAGATCAGGTCGGCGATCGCGCCGAGCGTGTAGCCGCGCCCCAGCAACTGCCCGATCAGCCGCAGCCGCGCGAGGTGGGAGTCGTCGTAGAGCCCGACGCGCCCCTGAAGCCGCGGCGGCGGAAGCAGCCCCCGGTCCTGGTACGCCCGTACGTTCCGCACCGTCGAACCGGCGGCTTGAGCGAGCTCATCGATTCTGTAAACGGACATGCCACCGTATCTGTCGCCGGGATCAGCCTTACGTCCGGATGCTACCGGCGTCGCCGTTCCCGGCCCGCGTCCGGCGGGCTCAGTGGCACTTGTAGGGGTCCCGAGACAACGTTGTCTCAAAACACGGGCGACGGCGGGGCTCGTGTGACACGTGGGGCACGTGTTCACCGATGTCGCCAAAGGGCTTTCGCGCTCTTAACAGAAGGCATTGACGCCTTCTTTACCGCTGGTTAACTTCCATGAGAGCGCTCTCCCCTTCTCCGTCATGAGCCCCCGCCAGGGCCCCGGTAAAAGTCCAGGAGCCTGTTCGCCATGCAGGTACGAAGAGCGATTCTGCCCGCCTTGATCCTCGCGTTGCTGACAACGATGTCCACCGTTCTCACCAGCACCTCCGCGTCGGCCGCGAATATCTGCAACAAGTACTGCGACGCGCGTGACCCCGGCCTGAGCCCCAAGGACCGTGTCCCCGTGACGTCCTCGGTCTCGGGCCGCACGCTCAGCATCCACTTCGACGACGACGACGCGATGGGCTGGGCGTCCATCGACAACGGTGGCGCCGGGGACGTCGTCTGGCTGGACCGGTCGATGGACGGCGGGCGGAGCTGGAGCGACGGCAGCCGGCTCGGCAACACCACCGTGCCCGCCGGCCAGGGCGGCTGGCGCACGCAGATGTACAACGTCGACGACTGGAACGCCCAGGGTGTCGGCGCGTTGCGCGCCTGCGGTCAGGCGGCGGGCGGCTCCGCCATCGGGTGCACGCAGTGGGCGCGTACGACGTGGAACGCCGGCGACCGGCGTACCGCAGCGGCCACGGCGCTGATGATGTCGTTCGACCGCGGCACCAAGCTCTTCGGCGGCAACGGCTGGTGGACGGGCGCGAACGCGCTGACCGCCATCATCGACAACAACCGCGTGACCGGCATGGGCAGCTACCAGTACGCCATCGCCGACACGTACAACGCCAACATCGGCGCGCAGGGCGGCAACTTCACCAACGAGTACCTCGACGACACCGGCTGGTGGGGTCTGGCGTGGGTGGACGCGTACGACCTGACCGGTGACAGCCGCTACCTGAACACGGCGCGTACGGACGCGGACCACATGTTCGCCTACTGGGACGGCACGTGCGGCGGCGGCGTCTGGTGGCGTGAGGCGAGCGACTACAAGAACGCCATCACGAACGAGCTGTTCCTCCAGCTCACCGCCGCTCTGCACAACCGCATCCCCGGCGACACGACGTACCTGAGCCGGGCGCGGAACGAGTGGTCGTGGTTCCAGAACAGCGGCATGATCAACGGCGACCACATGATCAACGACGGTCTCACCGGCGGGTGCGCCAACAACGGCCAGACGACCTGGACGTACAACCAGGGCGTGGTGCTCGGCGGGCTGACCGAGCTGTACAAGGCCACCGGTGACTCCGCGCTGCTGACCAGCGCGCGCACGCTGGCCGACGCGTCCACCACGAAGCTGGTCAGCGGCGGCGTGCTGCGCGAGCCCGGCGAGGGCGACAGCTGCACCGGCGACGGCCCGAGCTTCAAGGGCGCCTACGTACGCGGCCTCGGACGGCTCAACGGCCAGCTCGGCGACCACCCGTACGCGGGGACCCTGTCCACCTGGGCGAACTCCGCCTACGCCCACGACCGCAACGCCCTCGACCAGTACGGACCGCACTGGGCCGGCGGCAACGGCGGCAGCGACTACGGCTGCCAGCAGAGTGTCCTGGACCTGCTCAACGCGGCCGGCTGATGAGGTTCGCACCGGTATGGGTGCTGGCCCTGTTCGCCGCGCTGTTCGTGGGGGTCGCGGCTCCCGCCCAGGCCGCCACCACGTCCATCACCGTGGACGGCGGCCAGGGCGGCCGGACCTTCGACGGCATCGGCGCGATCAGCGGGGGCGGCGGCAACTCGCGCCTGCTGACGAACTATCCCGCCGCCCAGCAGTCGCAGATCCTCGACTACCTGTTCAAGCCGGGGTACGGCGCCTCGCTGCAACTGCTGAAGCTGGAGATCGGCGGGGACGCCAACTCCACCGACGGTTCGGAGCCGTCGATCGAGCACACCCGCGGCACGGTCGACTGCGACGCGGGCTATGAGTTCTGGCTCGGTGAGCAGGCCAAGGCCCGCAACCCGGACATCGGCCTGTACGGCCTGGCGTGGGCCGCCCCCGGCTGGATCAACGGCGGGTTCTGGTCCACCGACACGATCGACTACCTGGTCTCGTGGCTGGACTGCGCCAAGCGGCACGGCCTCACGATCAAGTACCTCGGCGGGTGGAACGAACGCGGCCACGACGCGAACTGGTTCGTCCGGCTGCGCGCGGCGCTGGACGCGCACGGGTACTCCGGGGTCCGGCTCGTCGCCGACGACAGCGGGTGGGGCGTCGCCGACGACATGGCGAACGACCCGGCGTTCAACGACGCGGTGTCCGTCATCGGCGCGCACTACTCGTGCGAGGGCGGTGACGGCGGCAGCGCCGACACCTGCTCCAGCACCAGCGTGGCCAGGAACAACGGCAAACCGCTGTGGGACAGCGAGAGCGGCTCACAGGACATGGACACCGGCGCGCCCGCGCTGATCCGCGCCATCGTGCGCGGCTACACCGACGCGCGGATGACCAGCTACTTCAACTGGCCGCTGCTCGCCGCGATCTACCCGACGCTGCCGTACAACACCGTCGGCCTGGCGACCGCCGCCTCCCCCTGGTCGGGCAACTACACGATCGGCGCGAGCACCTGGGCGACCGCGCAGGTCACGCAGTTCACCCGGCCCGGCTGGACGTTCGTCGACAGCGCGTCCGGCTACCTCGGCGGGTCCGAGCCGAACGGCGCGTACGTGACGCTGAAGGGCGGCACGGACTACTCCACCATCCTGGAGACCACGACGTCCGGCTCGCCGCAGACCGTGAACGTGCACGTCCAGGGCGGCCTGTCCACCGGCACGGTCCACGTGTGGGCGACGAACGTGAACTCCCCGAGCGCGGCGGCGTCCTTCACCCACACCGGCGACATCATCCCGAGCAACGGCTCGTACTCGCTGACGATGCAGCCCGGCTACGTCTACACCGTCAGCACCCTCGGCGGGCAGGGCAAGGGCACCGCGACCGCGCCCGCCGCGCACCCGCTGGACCTGCCGTACGCCGACGGCTTCGACGGCGTCGCGACCGACGGCGAGGCGAGGTACCTGTCCGACATGCAGGGCTCGTTCGAGGTACGGCCGTGCGCCGACGGCCGTACGGGACAGTGCGTGCAGCAGGTCACGCCGGTCAAGCCCATCGAGTGGCAGGACGACTCCGACGCCTTCTCCCTCATCGGCGACCCGACGTGGTCGAACTACACGGTGAAGGCCGACGTCGACCTGCGCCAGGCGGGCACCGCGGAGCTGCTGGGCCGCGCCGGCACGCAGGCACGCCCGCAGTCACACCAGAACCTGTACAAGTTCCGCGTCTCGAACACAGGTGCCTGGTCGATCGTGAAGAACTACTCCAGCGGTACGGCCGCCACCCTGGCGAGCGGTACGACCGGCGCGCTCGGCACGGGTTCCTGGCACACGCTGGGCCTCACCTTCCAGGGCGCCCAGATCACCGCGACCGTCGACGGCGCCACCGCCGGGACCGTCACCGATGGCTCCTTCGTGTCCGGCCAGGTCGGCATCGGCGTCGTCGGCTACCAGACCGACCAGTTCGACAACCTGTCGGTCACCCCGGGCAGCGGCACGGCGCAGCCGCCGCCCGGCCCGATCACCTCCGGCATCAGCGGCAAGTGCCTCGACGACTACACCGGCTCGGCCACCCCCGGCACGAAGGCCGACATCTGGGACTGCAACGGCACCGGGGCGCAGGTGTGGACGTTCACCGGCGGCGCCCTCCAGGTGAACGGGAAGTGCCTCGACGTCACCGCGGCCGGCACCGAGAACGGCAGCCCTGTGGAGATCTGGGACTGCAACAACGGCGCGAACCAGCAGTGGGAACCCAGGAACGGGCTGCTCGTCAACCCGGCCTCCGGCCGCTGCCTCGACGACCCCGCGTCCAACACCGCCAACGGCACCCAGCTCGACATCTGGGACTGCGACGGCGGCGCCAACCAGCAGTGGAGACTACCGGCCGCTTCCTGACCCGCCTAAGGAGCAGTGATGAAGAAACTACTGATGAGCGTCCTGGTGGTGCTGCTGGGCGCGTTCGGCGTGGCAGCCGCGGTGCCCGCGTCGGCCGCCGCCCATCCGGACGCCGCGTCGCTGCGGCTGATGCCGCTCGGCGACTCGATCACCTGGGGCGTCGGCAGCAGCACCGGTAACGGCTACCGCGCGTCGCTGTGGAACGCCCTGGCCGGCGAGGGCCACGCCCTGGACTTCGTCGGCTCGGGCCGGAACGGGACCATGTCCGACCCCGACAACGAGGGGCACTCCGGCTGGCTCATCGAGCAGATCGCCGGGATCGCGGACTCCACGCTGGCCACCTACCGGCCCAACGTCGTGACGCTGATGATCGGCACCAACGACCTGAACCGGAACAACCAGGTCCCGACCGCGATCGACCGCCTGCACTCCCTGGTCGATCAGATCACCAACGACGTCCCCGGTGTCACCGTGCTCCTGGCCTCCCTGATCGTCTCGACGGACCCGGTGGAGGAGCCGTACCGGCCCGCCTTCAACCAGCAGGTTCCCGGCATCGTCTCGGCAGAGCAGTCGGCCGGGAAGCACGTCGGCTTCGTCGACATGAGCGCGCTGACCACCGCGGACCTGTCCGACTCGCTCCACCCGAACGACAGCGGCTACCAGAAGATGGCCGACGCCTTCAACGCCGGTGTCCAGGCGGCCGACGCCGCCGGCTGGATCACGCCGTAGCCCCCTCCCGACCCCCGCCTTGGAGTCGCACATGTCGTACCTGTCCCGCGTCCAAAGACGTCTCACCGCCTCGGCCGGCGCGCTCGCGCTGGTCGCCGGGGCCCTGACGGCGACGACCGTGGTGGCCACCCAGGTCGCCGCGGCGCCGCCCGCCGCCGCCACCGAGAACGGCCTGGCCCGTACGCCCCAGATGGGCTTCAACAACTGGAACTCCACGCAGTGCGCGTCGCAGTTCAACGAGGCGATGGTCGAGGGCATCGCCGACCTGTTCGTCTCCGAGGGCCTGAAGGCCGCCGGCTACCAGTACGTCAACCTCGACGACTGCTGGGCGCTGCCGAACCGCGACGGCTCCGGCAACCTCGTGGCCGACCCGGCGCGGTTCCCGCACGGCATCAAGGCCGTCGCCGACTACGTGCACTCCAAGGGCCTGAAGTTCGGCCTGTACTCCAGTGCCGGCACGAAGACCTGCAACAGCGCCGGATTCCCCGGCGGCCTCGGCCACGAGCAGCAGGACGCGAACCTGTGGGCGTCGTGGGGCGTGGACTACCTGAAGTACGACAACTGCAACAACCAGGGCGTCGACGCGCAACAGCGCTACAAGGCGATGGGCGACGCGCTGAAGGCCACCGGGCGCCCCATCCTCTACAGCATCTGCGAGTGGGGCTCCAACCAGCCGTGGAACTGGGCCCCGGCCATCGGCAACTCCTGGCGTACGACGGGCGACATCAGCGACAACTGGGGGAGCATGCTCGGCAATGCCCACCAGAACCAGGCGCTCGCCTCGTACGCGAAGCCCGGCGCCTGGAACGACCCGGACATGCTGGAGGTCGGCAACGGCGGCATGACCGACGCGGAGTACCGGACCCACTTCAGCCTCTGGTCGGAGATGGCCGCGCCGCTGCTCATCGGCAGCGACATCCGCTCGGCGTCCACCGCCACGCTGACGATCCTGAAGAACACCGACGTCATCGCGGTCGACCAGGACACCCTCGGCAAGCAGGGCACCGTGGTGTCCTCCTCCGGTGGCCTGGTGGTCATGTCGAAGCCTCTCGCGAACGGCGACCGCGCGGTGACGCTCACCAACGAGAACGGCTCGGCCGCGACCGTCGGCACGACCGCGTCGGCGGTGGGCATGCCGTCCGCCTCGTCGTACAAGCTCACGAACCTCTGGTCGAAGGAGATCAGCAGCACGAGCGGCGCGATCTCGGCCTCGGTCCCCTCGCACGGCACGGTCATGTACCGGGTCTCCCAGGGCAGCGGCAGCAGCATCGGCACCACCCACCCGCTGATCGGCGGTTCTTCGGGCCGCTGCCTGGACGCGTACGACAACCAGACGACGCCCGGCACCAAGATGGAGATCTATGACTGCGGGGGCGGCGCCAACCAGGGCGTCACCCTCACCTCCGCCGGCGAGCTGCGCCTGTACGGCGGCACGCAGTGCCTCGACGCGTACGACAACCAGACCGCGCCCGGCACCGCCGTCGAACTCTGGACCTGCAACGGCGGGGCGAACCAGCAGTGGAAGCTCACCCCGGGCGGAACCGTCGTCGGCACCCAGTCGGGGCTGTGCCTGGACGTCTTCCACGGCGACCAGCCCTCGGGCAACGTCAACGGCACCCCGGTGCAGCTCTACACCTGCAACGGCGGCGCCAACCAGCAGTGGAGGCTCGGTTAGCCGCGCACCACTCCGCGCTGGACGAGCCGCGTACCGATGACCGTCTCCGACGGCCAGGAGTCGTCGCCGCCGATCCGCTCGAAGAGGCGGACGGCGGCGGCGCGCCCGAGCTCCTGCACGTCGTAGGCGATCACGGTCAGCGGGCGCGGCATCAGCGTGGACAGCTCGAAGTCGTCGAACCCCACCAGGTCGGCGTCGTGGCCACGGCGGCACAGCTCCTTCACGGCCCCGACGGCGATCCGGTTGTTGCCGCCGAAGAACGCGGTCGGCGGGTCGGCTCCGTCGAGCATGCTCGCGACCGCGCGCGCCGCCTCGTCCGGGTGCGCGACGCCGACCCGCACCAGCGCGTCGTCGTACGGGACGCCCGCGGCGCTGAGCGCGGTACGGGCACCGGCGAGGCGTTCGCGCGCGGTGTAGATCGCCGGTGAGTCGGTGATGAGGCCGATGCGGCTGTGCCCGGCCGCCAGCAGGTGCTCGATGCCGGTCTGGGCTCCGCGCGCGTTGTCGATCACGACGCTGTCGGCGAGGATGCCGGACGGCGGCCGGTCGAGGAAGACCATCCGCACGCCCATCTCCGCCTCCGGCCGGGTGTACGAGTGGTCGGACCCCGCCGGGACGATGATCAGACCGTCCACCCTGCGCCGGCAGAGGCCGAGGAACTGACGGTGCTCCAGCTCCGGGTCCTCCTCCGAGCTGACCGTGATCAGGTGGGTGTCGTGGGAGCGCGCGACCTTGGCGACCTCGGCCGCGATCGTCGAGTAGAAGGGGTTCGCCAGGTCCTCGATGATCAGGCCGATCGTCGCGGTCCGCTCCCCCGAGCGCAGCGAACTGGCCATGTCGTTGCGCCGGAACCCGAGCTCGCCGATCGCCTCCAGCACCCGCTCGACCAGCACCGGCCGTACGGACGGCACATTGTTGATCACCCGGGAGACGGTCTTGACCGAGACTCCGGCGGACGCCGCCACGTCGGAGATCGTCGGTCGGCGCGGCCGGTCCCGGCTAGCCACCGCAGTCCTTCCGCAAAGGTCGCACGGGTGCATTGTCGTGGATGTCGCCGCCGGGTTTCATGGTTCCACGGCGTCGAGCCTCGCCCGCAGCTCCTTCGGCAGGTCGTACTCGACGGCGTCGAACGCGCGGTCGAGCTGCTCGACGCTGCTCACGCCGACGATCGGGCGGATCCTCGGTTCGCCGTGCGCGAGCCAGGCGAGCACGATCTGACCGGGGTCCTTGTTCGCCTCGCCGGCGACGGCCTTCAGGGCTTCCATCCGTTTTTCGGTCCCCGCGTGGTGGAAGACGTCCGGCATCTCGCGGTCGTCGCGGTCGAAGGCGCCTCGGAGCAGCGGCGTGTAACCCCAGATCTCCATGCCGGTCTCGGCGGCGTGGTCGCACTGCTCGTCGCTGAGCTGCCCGAAACGGTGGTCGTTGCCGGGCGGCGTCGCACCGGGGCGTACGCGCGGATAGGTCGCGGCGAGCTGCACCGCGTCGATGGGCCGGTCGCCGTGCGCGATCGCGTGGAGCCGCGCGCGCTCGACCCGCCAGGCCGGATGGTTGGACGCGCCGACGCGCCGTACGCAGCCCGCGCCGACGTACCCGGCGATCGCGTCGACGGTCTCCTCGATCGGCACGCCGCGATCCTCCTGATGCAGCCAGAGCAGATCGATCGTCTCGACTCCGAGCCGCGCGAGGCTGCCGTGGATGGCCTTCCGCACGGCCGGGGAACCGAGCCCTTCCCGGTTCGCCGGCCAGCCTCGCCAGCTCTCGTCACCTTCGGGTTCGGCGCCGATCTTGGTGGAGAGCTTGACCGTGTCGCGGACGCCGGGCCGGGCGGCGAGCCACCTGCCGATCACGCGCTCGCTGTCGTCGCCACGGCCGGACTCGCTGAGCCAGAAGGCGTAGCAGTCGGCGGTGTCGATCCATTCGCCGCCGCGCTCGACGAAACGGTCGAGCAGCGCGAAGGCGGTGCGCTCGTCGACACGCGTGCCGAACAGCATGGTTCCGAGGGCCAGGTGAGCAGGCCGTTCGTCAAGCACACGGCGACCTTAGCCGGTGCGCCTGAACCGGTTCAAGTATGGTGGTCGTCGTGATCGGCCCGCTGCGCCCGCACCCCGCGAACCCGCGCTACTTCACAGACGGCACACGACCCGTCTTCCTGGCCGGATCCCACACGTGGGCGAACTTCGCCACCGACCAGGGACCTGCTGTCTCATACGACCGGTACCTGGACTTCCTCTCCTCACGCGGCCACAACTTCTTCCCCGGCTGGCTGTGGGACCTGCCTACGTCCGACCAGGGCTTCAACGGCGGCCCGTTCTCCTTCACGCCCTCCGCGTGGCTGCGCACGGGCCATCTGCACGCGTACGAACGGTCGCTGCCGCGCCGGCACCCGGTGGGCATGACCTTCCAGTTCGAGGGCGGCTCCGACGAGGCCCTGCGCGAGAGTCCGGCGGACTTGATCTCCCCGGACTGCACGCCCGCCTTCCGTGCGGCTCCACCGGCGGCGGACGGCTCGAAGGTCGTCATCGTCGACACGGACCACGGCTACGACTGGCGGACCCTACGCGCGGACGGGCCCGCGGGGTGGACGGACTGGGTGTGGAAGACGTTCTGCGGCGGCAACAATCTGCTCTTCATGGACCCGTATCTGGCCCGGATCGAGATCGACGGGGAGGTCCGTAACGCACCTCCTGGCCCGCAGGAACCGGACCCTTTCTGGGAGCCGATGCGCGCCGCGATGGGCCGGGTGGCGAGCCTCGCGAACCGCCTGGACCTGGCGTCGATGATCCCCCACCCGGAACTGGCCTCGACCGGCTACTGCCTGGCGGCACCGGGCCGGGAGTACCTCGTGTACGCCCCGGCCGGCACCGAGCGGTTCACCGTGGACCTGGAGCCGGGCGACTACACGGTCACGTGGATGAGCGCGTCCGAAACGAGGACCTGTCCCGGCGCGGGCCGTACGTTCCGCCCGCCCTTCGACGGCGGCGCCGCGGCGCACATCAGGCGCGCCGGCCGGGTCAGAGCGTCAGCTGGTCCTCGGGGCGGGTGGGCATCCACTCCATGATGATCATGGTGGCGTCGTCGGTGAGGCGACCGCGCTGGTGTTCGAGGACGGACAGGTTGATGCAGCGCAGGACCTCCGGGGCGGACAGGCCGTCGGCGATGTGCGTGGCGATGTGGCCGGCGAGGCGTTCGAGGGTGAACTGCTCGCCGTTCTCGGCGCGGCCCTCGATCACGCCATCGGTGTAGAGAAGGACACGGTCGCCCGCCTGGAGCTTCTCGGTGTAGATCGTTCCGTACGTACCGTCGCCGGATTCCAGGGCGTCGATCTCGCCCAGGCCCAGGGGAAGGCAGGGGGTGCGGATGAGTTCCTTCACCTCACCGTCCCGTATGAGCACCGGAGGCGGGTGGCCGCAGGGCAGCCAGGTGAACTCGCCGGTGCCGATGTCGAGGTCGCACAGCAGCGCGGTGGCGAACCGCGAGCCGCCGAACTCGCCGGCGATGGCCCGGTCGGCGCGTACGGCGATGTCGGTGAGGTCGCCGCCGGTACGCCGGGCGGTGCGGCAGGACGCCATGGCCACGCTGGAGATCAGGCCCGCGGTCAGGTCGTGGCCGACCGAGTCGAAGAGCGACACGTGGAAGCGGTCACCGATCAGCGAATGGTCGAAGGCGTCGCCGCCCACGTCGTACGCGGGTTCCAGGGCGGCGGCGAACAGCACGCGGCTCGTGGCGAACGTGCGCGGCGCCATGAACGCCCACACCATCTCCGCCTGGAGCGTCATCGCCCGGCTGCGCTGGATCTCGGTGTAGACGTCGCTGTAGGTGCCCTTGCTGGAGACGAGCAGGCCGACGAGCGAGGCGAGGACGCGCCAGCGTTCGAGCGTCGTGTCGTCGATCTCGTCGTGGTCGAAGCGCACTTCGAGGACTCCGAGCCGCTCCACGCCCTCCATCAGCGGTATCCAGAGACTCGCCGCCGGCGCGCTGCGTGGTGATCGTCTGGAACGCACGGCCTGCCGTCGTCGACTGGATCTCCAGCGACTCGGGGGCCGGTTCGGAGCCGTCGGGCATGAGGCGCAGGCGGTCCTGCTGGAGGTCGGCCAGATAGATCCTGGTCTTGCGTACGCCGAGCGGGCGCGCGGCGTCGGTCAGGTGGTCGGCGAGCGCCCCTGGCGCCATCAGGTGGGAGCGCAGCAGGAGGTCGGAGACGATGCGCCCGACGACCGCGTCACCGTCCGAGGCGAGCATGCCGCCGGTCATGGGAGCGTCCTTGTCGTCAGACATCCCGGTCACTCTATATCCCCTGGTAGGACCCGATGTACGGGTAATCCGGCGGCTACTCACCGATGCGGCCGGGCGCCGATCGCACTCCACGGTCCCACACGTACGATGCCGGATATGTCCGAATTCGAGTTCCCACCCGAGCTGGTCCGGCTCCAGGCCGACTTCCTGGCGGCGGACCAACGCTGGCGGGACGCCGCGGCGGCCGACCCCATCGACGAGGACGCCGTACGCCGGGCCTACGAGGAGACCCAGGAACTGGCCCTCCGCCTCCACCGCGACCCGTGGATGCGCGCTGCCGAACACCCCTACCAGGCGCGAATGGCCCTGCGCGACGCCGCCAGAGCCGCCGAAGAGGACTGACCCGAGGCGCGCTGGTAGGTTGCCGCGAATCGCCGGGGTTCGACGGGATGCTCCGGCCGGCACGGGGAGTTCGAGTATGCGAGTCGGTTCGGCCCCGATGGAGGGCGGCGCGTGAGCATCAGCGGTACCGACGCCGGTTACATGCTGATTCCCGTGGTCGCCGCCGCCGTCGCGGGGGTCATCGCGGCCGTACGGCGGCCGGGTGAGCGGCTGACCAGCGCGTTGCAGCACTTCGCCGCCGGGGTGGTGTTCGCCGCCGCGGCGATCGAGCTGCTGCCCAAGGTCCTGCGCCAGGACCCGTGGGTGGGCATCGCCGGGTTCGCCGTGGGCATCGTCGTGATGTTCTCCATGCGGGCGTACGCCGAGCGCCTCGAAGCCCGGCAGGCCGCGGCCGGGCGGCACATCCCCACCGGGCTGATCGGGGCGACCGCGGTCGACTTCCTCGTCGACGGCGGGGTTCTCGGCGCGGGCTTCACCGCCGGCGGCAAGACCGGGCTGCTGCTGACGTTGGCCCTCACCATCGAGTACCTGTTCGTCGGCCTGTCACTGGCCGCCGCGCTGGGCCCCGGCGCCCGCAAACGTACGCTCGTCGGCCTGCCGACCGTGCTGTCCCTCCTGACCGTCGCGGGCACCGCCGCCGGGATCATCCTGCTCGACGGCGTGTCCGCGTCCGTACTGGCGGGCGTGCTGGCGTTCGGCGCGGTCGCGTTCATGTACCTCGTGACGGAGGAGCTACTCGTCGAGGCTCACGAGCGGGGCGAGACGGCGTCCGGCTCGGTCATGTTCTTCGTCGGGTTCCTGCTCTTCATGGTGCTGACGGAGACCCTTGGCTGAACGCGGCCTCCAGCGGGATCGCCGACCCACGCTGGACGGTGTGCACCCTGTCGCTGAGACCCCGCAGGCGTACCTCGTATTCGAAGTCCTCCGGCGGTGACGTGAAGGCGGCGTAGTCGTCGGTGTGGACCGGGACGACGCGGCGCGGGCCGGTGAGCTCCATCCAGTCGGCGCCCTGCATGCCGTCCATCGTCACCATCATCAGGCCGAGCAGCGTCGTGCCGCCCAGGTGGACGACGCCGACGTCGATGTCGGGGTAGCGGCGCGGGATGTCGGCCAGCTCGGGGCACATGATCGTGTCGCCGCTGATGTACACCCGCAGGTCCACGCCGCCGCCGGTCGGGCCGAACTCCAGCATCGAGCCCATGACCGGCGGCAGCAGCGCCTGCGCGACACCGGGCGCGTGGCGTGCCGGGGAGCGAGGTGACGCGCAGCGTACGGCTGCCCTTGATCAGCTCGTGGCGCTGCCAGTGCCGGAGGCCGCGGGTGCGGTGGAACCCGCGCAGGCGCAGCCTCCGCGCCGCCGACTTGGTGGTGACGATCGGCAGCTCGCGGTCGAGGTGGCGGCTCGCCACGCGGTCCCAGTGGTCGCCGTGCAGGTGGGACAGGACGACCGCGTCGAGTTCGGGCAGCTCGTCGATCGTGATCGCGGGGTCGCGCAGCCGCCGGGTGGTCAGGCCCCACCCGAGGTGGGCGAGCTGGCCGCGGCGCAGGAAGTTCGGGTCGGTGAGCAGCGTGAACCCGCCGTAGCGGATCACCGTGGTCGCGTTGCCGATGAAGAACAGCCCGTCCGAAGACTTCATCACCCCTCCGATCACGAACGCCGCTTCAACCTCCACAAAACGGTACATAAAGGACTTCCAAGGCGGCTTCAAGGCGAGGTCAGGCCCGGGTGAGGGCCTCGGCGGGCGGGACGCGCAGCGCACGGCGCGTGGGGATCTCGGTCGTGAGGAAGGCGATGGCGACCACGATGACCGCGACGGCCGGCGCGAGCCACACCGGCCCGGCCGGCCACGGACGGTGCAGGAACCCGGCCGACAGGAAGCCCAGCGGCAGGACGGACAGCAGGAGCCCGGCGCCCAGCGCGACGGCGCAGATGAGGGTCGCCTCCCGGCGCATCATCGAGCGGACCTGGCCCGGCGTCGCGCCGATCAGCTGGAGCGCGGCGAACTCGTGGCGGCGCCGCGCGGTGGTCGCGACCAGCTTGTTGGCGATGCCGAGCAGGAGGTAGCCGAGCAGCACCGCGAGCACCGCGACGTTGATCCACAGCTCCGGCGGGATCGCGACGTGCGGCGATGCGTCCTCGACGTCCAGTCCCGTACGCGACGCGGCGAGCGCGGTGACGGCGTGCCGGGCGGCGGCCGTGCCGTCCGTACGGATCAGCAGGCTCTGGTCCAGGCCCGCGCTGGTGTGCCCGGCGGCGAGGTCACGGGAGATCACGACCGGGCCGAAGCCGAGACGGCGGGCGTAGGTCGCAACGACACGCGCGCGCACCTGGGCGCCGTCGCCGAGGATCAGGGTCACCGTCGCGCCCACCGGCGCCTTCCGCGACCGTACGACGTCGGCGGCGACCGCGACGGTGGCGCCGGTCAGGTGTGCCAGGTCGCCGTCGCGTACGCCGAGGTCGAGGACCCCGCCCGCCGCCGGGGTCAGGATCCGCGCGGGCTGGGCGTCGGTCTGGACGTCGCCCAGCATCCGGTACGGCCAGATGACGGTGGTCGTGCTGACCGGTGCCACGGCCTTCACACCGGGCGTGGCGCGTACGGCCGCGGCGACGCCGTCGGGCAGGCCACCGAGCCCGGGGGCGGTCATGCGACAACTGCGCCCGTGTGCCCGCGTGGGCCTCGGCGGACGGTCGCCGCCAGCACGGTCGTCTGCGTCAGGGCGTACGTCAGCGTGAAGACCACGGCCATGGCGAGCGTGGTGATGGCGCCGGCGGCGCGCAGGGCGTAGCCCCGGCTGTTGGCGACGGCGAGCCAGGTCGGCGCGCGACGCGCGCGCGGGCAGCCTCCGCGCCAGCGCGTGCCCGAGCCGGCCGACCATGGCCGGGCCCGCGAGGGCGAGCCCGATCATCGCGACGATCCCGGCGAGGGCCGTCGTCGCGGCGCCCGCCTCCGACCGCACCAGCAGGGGCCCGACCGACAGGACACTCGCCGCGGCGATCAGCAGCAGCCCGGCGAACGACCGGCCGGCCGAGGGGGTACGCGGCTCGCTGCGCGACTCGGCGACCGCCTCCGTGGCCGGCATCCGCGACGTGCGCAGCGCCGCGCACCACGCCGACACCAGTACGACGACGGCCAGGAGGAGCACCGCCGCCAGCGCGGGAAGGGGGCTGAAGGTCAGCGGCAGCGAGGACGGGAGCATGCCGGCCGACACCAGCAGCAGGCGGAAACGTTCGGCCAGCAGATAGCCGAGCGGGACCCCGGGCGCCAGCGCGACGGCGGCGACAAGGGCCGGCCTGGGCGGCGGCGAGCCGCCGGACCTGCCGGGGCGTCGCGCCGACGGCGCGCATGAGGGCCAGGTCACGGCGCTGCGCGGCGATCGACACGGCCAGCGCGCCGCCCACGATGAACCCGACGACCAGCAGGGTCACTCCGGCGATCGAGCTCGGCGAGCAGAGGCAGGACGCTACGGCCCGCCATCGCGTCCGGCGCCTCGACGTCGCCGCGCGCCTCACCGGTGGACACGACCAGCCCGCCGTCCGCGCGCGATCGCGCGGACCTTCGCGGCGACCGAGGCGCGCGCGCCGGGTGCGGTCCGCAGCGCGACCAGGTCGACGGCGCTCCGGCCGGTCAGCCGCGCGGCCGTGGCGTCGGCGAAGTAGATCCCGTCGCCGGCGACGACGGCCGAGACGCGGTAGACCGAACGGTGACCGGCCGCGACGACCGTCACCCGGCCGCCCGGTCGCCACACCCGCCACGGCGGCGGTGCGCTCACCGAGGGCGACCTCGTAGCGGCCCGGCCGGTGCCGTACCGGTCACGGGCGGGCCGTCGAGCAGGCCGGTCGAGGACCAGCCGTGTCCGGCGGTGCGCGGGTCTCCGGCCGGGACCACCGCGCCGTGCCGGTCCAGGACGGCGGCGGGGAGGCTCACGTCGCCGATCGCGGCGGTGACGCCCGGCAGCCGCGCGAGGCGGGCGGCCAGGTCGCCCGGTACGCGGGCGCGTTCCGGGAGGGCGATCGGGCATGTCGGCGGAGTCGGTCGTACGTCTGGGGGGCCGACACGACGATGTCCGCGCGTGCGAGCCGACCGACCGGCGCGTGGGAGCGGAAGCCCGACTCGGCGAGCACGCCGATGCCCGTGATGAGCGCGGCGCCGCCGAGGGTGGCGCACGCGACCGCGATCAGCGCGGCGATCCGGTGCCGTGCCGTGCGCAACGCCAGGTGCAGCATCGTCTACTCCGTTTCCAGTGTGGTGACGCGGTGGGCGAGGCTCGCGGCGGTGGGCCGCTCCGAGGGTGTCGACGATCCGGCCGTCGGCCATGACCAGCGCCCGGTCCGCGCGCGCGGCGGCGGCCGGGTCGTGGGTGACCATCACGACCGTCTGGCCGAGGCCGTCGACCAGGTCACGGAGCAGGCCGAGCACCTCGCGGGCCGTACGCAGGTCCAGCGCGCCGGTCGGTTCGTCGCCGAACACGACCGCCGGCCTGGTCACCAGCGCGCGGGCGATCGCGGCGCGCTGCTGCTGGCCGCCGGACAGCTCGGCCGGGCGGTGCTCCAGCCGTCCGGCGAGCCCGACGCGCTCGACGAGCGTCCGCAGCCAGGCGCGGTCCGGCTTCGTGCCCGCGAGCCGCAACGGCAGCGTGATGTTGTCCGCGACGCTGAGGGACGGCACCAGGTTGTAGGACTGGAACACGAAGCCGACGCGCTCGCGGCGCAGCTCCGTACGCCGGGTCTCGTTCAGCCCGACGATCGGCGTGCCGTCGATGGAGACGCTGCCGCCGGTCGGCGAGTCGAGCCCGGCGGCGCAGTGCATGAGCGTGCTCTTGCCGGACCCCGACGGGCCCATCACGGCGAGGAAGGTGCCGCGCTCGACGGTGAGGGAGACGTCGTCGAGGGCACGTACGCCGCCGGCGTAGGTCTTGGTGACGTTCGCCATGGCCACGGCGGCGTGTCCCGCGCCGTACGCGGGTGGCCGTGCTCGGCGGCGGTCCTCATCGGCGCCGGTGACGGTAGTGGTGGACGCCCAGCGCGACACCGCACGCCACGGTGACCGCGCCGAAGCCGATCCCGATAGCACGTTGACGCCGGCGTTCGACGTCACCACGTTGCCGGCCGCGCTGATCACCAGCAGCAGCCACAGCACGGGCCGTACGCCCCCTCTCCGCGCCACCGCGGGCGGCGGTGAGTCCTCCGAGATCCGGTACGGGTCCGTCGTCATGACGTGCTCCCTGGTCAGGGGTGAACTTCGATGTCCATGACGCTAGGAGCGGGCGCCTTCGTCGAGAATCCAGCCAGCGCGTCGATCGGGGTACAGCAGGCTGTACTCCGACACAGAGCGACGGGCTGTCCTAGGGTCTCGTGGGGTGCGGATTCCGAAGGGTGAGCCCGTGGTGCGGCTGCGGGCGCGTGTGCGCGCAGTCGTGGACGCGCTCGAACACCTCGTCGGCGGTCTCGGCACCACCGTCCTGGCGCTGGCCGCCCTGCTGTGGGTGGTCCTGGTCGCGCTCACCTCCGTCGCCGGAGTGGGCCTGCTCCTGGCGCCGACCGTGCCGCGTGTGGTCCGCGCCGTCGCCGGGCGTGAGCGGGCCCGGCTGTCCCGGTGGGGGCCGGAGATCATCGGCCCGGAGCCGTTGCCGGACCGCGTACGCGCCGCGCTGGCGGATCCGGGCATGCGGCGCGAGCTGCGCTGGGTGTCCGCGCACGCGACGTTCGGCCTCGTCGCCGGCGTGGCCGGGCTGACCCTGCCGCTCGACGCGGTGCAGGACATCACGTACCCGCTGTGGTGGCGGCTGCTGCCGCCGGAGAACACCACCCCGTCCCTGGTGTTCTGGACCGTGCGCACCACACCCGACGCGGTCGTGGGTCGCCGTGCTCGGCGTGGTGATGCTCGGCGCGTTCGTGGCCTTCGGGCCGGCCCTGGCCCGCTCGCAGGCGTGGCCGGGACGGCGGCTCCTCGCGCCGCACCCGGACACCGACCTGTCCCTGCGGGTCGCGCGGCTGTCCGCGACGCGCGCCGCGGCGCTGGACGCCCACGCGACGGAGCTGCGCCGCATCGAACGCTCGCTCCACGACGGCGCGCAGAACCGGCTCGTCGCCGTGACCGTGCTGCTCGGCGCGACCCGCCGCGCGCTGTCGCGTGACCCGGCGACCGCAGACGCCATGCTCGAACGCGCCCAGGACGCCTCCGAGCTGGCCCTCGCCGAGCTGCGCGCGGTGGTCCGCGGCATCCTGCCGCCCGTCCTGGCCGACCGCGGGCTCGCGGGCGCGCTCGCCGGGCTCGCGGCGGACTGCGGGGTCCCCTGCCAGGTCGACGTCGACGTGCCCGGCCGGTGCGCGGTCTCGGTCGAGGCGACGACCTACTTCGTGGTGGCCGAGGCGCTGACCAACGTCTCCAGGCACAGCGGCGCCCGGCACGCCACCGTCACCGTGCGCCGCCGCGCCGACCGGCTGACCGTCGTGGTCTCCGACGACGGCGACGGCGGCGCGGACGAGCACCACGGCTCCGGGATCACCGGCATACGCCGCCGGATCGAGGCGCACGACGGCCTCCTCACCCTGACCAGCCCACCCGGTGGGCCGACGACTCTCCAGGTGGAGCTGCCATGCGGATCGTGATCGCCGAAGACGACCCTCTGCTGCGCGAAGGGGTCGCTCTGCTGCTGCGCGCGGAGTCCCTGGACGTGGTCGCCACCACCGACGCGCCCGCGCCGTTCCTGGCGGCCGTCGACGAGCACAGGCCGGACGTCGCGATCGTCGACGTGCGCATGCCGCCGACGCACACCGACGAGGGGATCGTCGCGGCCGTCGAGGCCCGGCGCCGCCACCCCGACCTGGCCGTTCTCGTGCTGTCCGCCTACGTCGAACAGGCCTTCGCCACCGACCTGCTCGCCGGCGGCGCCGCCCGGTCTCGGCTACCTCCTGAAGGAGAGGGTCGGCCGCGTCGAGCAGTTCCTCGACGCGCTGCACCGGGTCGCCGGCGGAGGCACCGCCATCGACCCCGAGGTCGTCGCGCAGCTTCTCACCCGTACGCGGCCCGACACCGCGCTCGAACGCCTGAGCGCGCGCGAACGCGACGTGCTCGGCCTGATGGCCGAAGGGCTGGGCAACACCGCCATCGCCGAACGCCTCTTCGTCACCGAGGGCGCCGTGCACAAGCACATCCGCAGCATCTTCGCCAAGCTCGACCTGGCGCCGTCGGACCGGGCGGACCGGCGGGTCACCGCCGTGCTCCGCTACCTGGAGGACACCCGGCGCCGCTCCTGACGTGGCCGTTCCCGGCCGCGATCTTGCCGTGGACACGCGCGCGCCCTAGGGTGCGGCCAGATCTCGGGTGGCCGTATCGCAAGGAGTCCCCATATGCGCGTTCGCCGACTCGCCTCGCTCATCGCGGGAGCCGCCCTGGTCCTCGGCGGGGTCGCGCCGTCGGCCGCCGCGTCGGTCCCGGACGACCAGCCGCTGCCGCCGTACACGATCGACAACCCGCCGCTGCCGCCGCTGACCTCCGGCGGCGAGCCGACGACCGTACGCCAGGGCGTGCTGCACCACGCCGCGTACGACATCGAGATCCCGGCGCGCTGGAACGGCGAGCTCGTCATGTGGGCGCACGGCTACCGCGGCCAGGACACGGTGCTGACGGTCGACCCGCCCGCCTTCGGCCTGCGGCAGAAGCTGGTCGACGAGGGGTACGCCTGGGCGGCCTCGTCCTATGACGACAACGGGTACGACGTGCGCGCCGGCGTCATCGGCACCCACGACCTGGCCGGGCTGTTCGCCAGGCTCCGGCACCGTCCGCGGCGCACGTACATCGCGGGCGTGTCGATGGGCGGCCACGTCATCGGCCGGTCGCTGGAGCAGTACCCGTTCCAGTACGCCGGCGCGCTGCCGATGTGCGGCGTGCTCGGCGACGACCGGCTGTTCGACACGTTCCTCGACTACAACCTCGTCGCCCAGGACCTGTCCGGCGTCCGCGCGTACCCGCCGCCCGCCGACTACCTGACCAACGCGGTCCCGCGCATCGAGCAGGCGCTGGGCCTGGACGGTCTCAAGCCCGGCGGCCCGGACACGACGAACGCCCAGGGCAAGCAGCTACGCGACATCACCGTGAACCGTACGGGAGGCGCGCGGCCGGGCGCCGAGGCGTCGTTCGCGGTGTGGAAGGACTTCCTGTTCACCCTGGGAGCCCCGCCCACCGGTACCGGCCTGCCTGCGAACCCGGGCGTGCTCGCCACGAACTCCCGCACCACGTACGCGCCGAACACCCCGGTGGACGTGAACACGACGGTGCAGCGCGTCCCGGTCGCCGACCCGGCCGACCGGTACTCACCGCGCCTGTCGCAGATCCCGCAGATCTTCGGCTTCCCGACCGCCAAGACGGTGACGCTGCACGGCCTCGGCGACATGTTCGTGCCGTTCTCGATGGAGGAGATCTACGGCTCCGAGGTCGCCCGGCACCACCTGTCCGGGCTCGTGGTGCAGCGCGCCATCCGCAGCGGCCAGCACTGCGAGTTCTCGAACAAGGAGGCCGGCCAGGCCTGGGACGACCTCGCGGGTTGGGTCCACGGCGGGCCGCGCCCGGCCGGCGACCCGGTGACCGACCCGGCCGCGGTGGCCCGGCCGGACTTCGGCTGCCGCTTCAGTGACGCGTCGGCGTACCCCTCCGGCACCCGAGGCCTGTTCCCGGCCTGCTAGCAGAGCGCGGCTCGCAGGGTCTCGCGGGTCCAGCTCTCCCACTGCTCCGGCGACCAGCCGCGGTCGCGCACGAACACCAGGTACAGCTCGGGGCTGAGCAGGCCGAACAGCACGTCGGCGGCGTGCGCGGCGGTCACGCCGTCACGTATGCCGGGCTTGGCGACCAGGGCCGCGGCGGCGGCCGAGTGGACCGTGAACCGGGGATCGGCGTCGTCCGGCCACAGCGCGCGGATGTCCGGATCGACCGTCGCGGCGGTCCGGAGCATCTCGACGATCAGGGCGACCCGCGCCAGCGTCTCCGCGGTACCGGCGACGAGCCGTCGCAGGCAGGTCCCGGCGTCGTCGGCGTCGAGGACGCCCTGGAACCACGGCCGGTCCATCGTCACGATCGGCTCGTCGTCGCCCGCGATCGACACGTCCACGATCTCCTTCAGCAGGGCGCGCTTGTTGCCGAAGGTGAAGTAGATCGTCTGAACGGCGACGCCCGCGCGGCCGGCGACGTCCTGGAGTGTCGTCGCGCCGTAGCCGTGCTCGGCGAAGAGCGCGGCCCCCGCCTCCCGGATGCGCCGCCGGGTCTCCCGTGCCTTCGCCGAACGGGCGCCGCCCTTGACGTGACTCATCGCTGTAGCTTATCTCTAGAGTCGAACACTAGAGTTCAACTCTAGTGAAGACCTTCGGGAGGATCCGTGGACGACATCGCCAACACGAGCCAGGCGGAGGCGTGGAACGGCTGGGAAGGGGACCACTGGGCCGCTCATCCCGAGCGGTACGACGGTCTGGTCGAGGGCTTCGACGACGCGCTCTTCTCGGCCGCGGCGATCGGCGCGGGCGACCATGTGCTCGACGTCGGCTGCGGCGCGGGCCTGGTCACCCGGCGCGCGGCGGGGATCGCCGCGCAGGTACTGGGCATCGACCTGTCGGCGGCGATGCTGGAGCGCGCCCGCGCGGACGCCGCACGGCACGCTGTCGGCAACGTGACGTTCGAACAGGGCGACGCCCAGGTGCACGCGTTCCCCGCCGGCGCCTTCGACGTCGCGATCAGCCGCGGCGGGGTCATGTTCTTCGGCGACCCCGTCGCGGCGTTCGCCAACATCGCCCGTGGCCTGCGCGCGGGAGGCCGCCTGGCGTTCATGGGCCCCCAGGGGTCGAACCCGGACGGCCGGTACGCCCGCGCCACCGCCGCGCTCGCACCGTACCTGCGCGGACCGTCCCCCGCGCAGCGCGGCATGGGCTCGCTCACCGACCCCGCGCGTATCCGCGAGATCCTCGGCGCCGCCGGGTACACCGGCGTCACCGTCGAGCCCGCCGAGGCGCCGATGCTGCTGGGCCGCGACGCGGCCGACGCCGCCGAGTTCCTCCTGGGCACGGGGCCGGTCCGCTTCAACCTGGACGGCCTCGCCCCCTCCGTCGTCGCGGAGGTCCGCGACGGGCTGCGCGCCGGTTTCGAACCGCACGAGACTCCCGGCGGAGTCCGCCTGCCAGGTGCCGTCTGGATCGTGACCGCCTTCAGGCCCGGCGGCTGATCAGTCGCCGGCCTCGCAGCTGTGGTACGCCTCGACGAGCCACCTTCCCTCGGTCTTCGAAAGCGTCCACGTCGCCAGCTCGCGCCGCCCCGCCGAAGGCTCGGTCTCGCCCGGGAGCAGCGTCACGCTCCTGGTGATCACGATGGCCACGTCGCCCAGGAAACGGGTGCTCTCCACCTCGTGGACGCGTCGCGAGCCCTTCAAGGGGCCGGCGAAGGCGTCGCCCATGCTCGTACGGACGTCCTCCCTGCCGCGCAGGTGGACCCCCGGGAGGATCACTGTGGCGTTCTCCGCGTACGACGCGACGAAGGCGTTCGCGTCGCCGGCCGCCCAGGCGCCGGACGTCGCGTCGAACAAAGCGCGTACGAGATCCATCTCAAGCCCTCTTTCAGTACGGCCGCGCTCCACGGCCCTACTCATCCGACGCGGGCGCCGGGCCGAGATCGACAGCCGTCAGGCCGCGCGGCGCGAACGAATGAGATCGGCGAAGTTGTCCGCGATGCGCCGGGCGTGCCGGGACGACTCGGGTTCGGCCGTCTCGGCTTCGGCGCGGAGGGTCTCCAGGTCCAGGCCGTCGTCGGCGAGGGCGGCCTCGTTCCAGCGGCCGAGGCGGTCGGCTCCGACCTCGGGGTGGAACTGCACGCCCCACGCCCGCTCCCCCACCCGGAACGCCTGCACCGGGCAGGCGTCGCTCTCGGCGAGGCGTACGGCGCCGGGCGGCAGCTCGGTGATCTGGTCGCGATGGTTCTGGATGGCGCGGAACTCCCCCGGCAGGCCCTCGAACAGCGGGTCGGGTTCGCCGCGCAGCGAGACGGAGCACGACCCGCGCTCGGGACGGCCGTGGGCGCCGCGGACCGTACCGCCCTCCGCGAGGGCCAGCACCTGGGCGCCGAGGCAGATGCCCAGCAGCGGGATCCCGTCGGTGACCGCGCGGCGGGCGAGCGTACGCTCCGCCGGCAGCCATGGGGCGCGTTCGTCGTCGTCGGGCAGGAAGCCACCGCCGAGCAGGACCACCGCGTCGAAGCCGTCCGGCGCGTCGGGGACCTCCTCGCCGGAGACCACCTCGACGGACAGGCCCCGCTCCTCCCACCAGCCGTGGAACCGCCCGAGCCCGCTCCGCTCCACGTTGCGTACGGCGAGGACCCTCATCGCTCCTCCCAGGCGAGGCGCGAGGCGGCGAGGGGATCGTCGGCGACGGAGGGCGTGTCGTCCCAGATCCGCGTACGGCGGTGGTCGAGGTCGAAGCGCGGCCAGCCCGGGTCGCCCGTGGCGGCGAACGCGGTCCAGGCCCGGCGGATCCGTTCGGACAGCGGCGCGAATCCCGGCGGCGGCGGTGAGCCGAGGAAGCGGGCGGCGAACCGGCTGGTGCCGTCGCCGAAGGTGAACGCGACGTCGGCGCCGTGTGCCGCGCCGAGCGGCGCACCGCGCCAGGCGAGGTCGTACATCCAGGTACGGCCGCCCGCGCGTACGTGGGCCTCGGCCATCCACATGGTCGGCATCCGCACGAGCGCGTCGGACACCATGGCGACGAACCCCTCGGCGCCGCCGGGATAGCCCGAGGCCCCGGCGAGCCCGAGCCGCCCGGCGAGGACGTCCAGGTCGGCCCCCTCGGGCACCGGCCCCATCCCCAGGTACTCGTCATGGGTGAAGCCGCAGATCAGGTCGACGTCGGGACGCGGGCGCGGCGGCCCGGTGACCAGCTCGCCGTCGACGACGGGCCCGAACGCCGTGAACGAGTCGTCCCGCCCTTCCAGCGGCACGTCCTGCACGGCCAGGATCGCCTCCGGCGCCACCGCCGCGAACCCGTCCCGGTCAGGCCGTACGCCGGCCGCCGCGGCCAGCGTCGCGGTGACCTCCGCGGCCTCGTCCACACTCAGGTGGCCGGCAGGAACGCTCTGCGCGATCACCCGCCGGAACAGCCCCTCCGCGGCCGGCGAACCGGCGAGGTACGCGGCCGAGGCGGCCCCCGCGGACTGCCCGAAGACCGTGACGTTACCGCCGTCACCGCCGAACGCGACGATGTTGTCCCGCACCCACTCCAGGGCCGCGATCTGGTCGCGCAGCCCCCGGTTGTCCGGAACGCCGGGAAGGTGGCCGAAGCCCTCGAAGCCGACACGGTAGTTGACGGTCACCACGACGACCCCGGACGCGGCCAGCGTCGCGGCGTCGTACTGCGGCATACTCGACGAGCCGAGCTTCCACACGCCGCCGTGGATCCACACCATCACCGGCAGCCCGGCCGCCGCGAGGTCAGGGCTCCAGACGTTCAGCGTGAGACAGTCGAGACCACTCTCCGGCCGCCAGACGGACGGCACACCGGGCACGGGCGCGAGCTGCGGCGAGGCGGAACCGAAGTCGGCACAGTCCCGCACCCCGTCCCACGCGGCCCGCGGCACGGGAGCCCGGAAACGCAACGCCCCTTCGGGCGCCGCCGCGAACGGAATCCCCTTGAACGAGACGACACCGCCCTGGTCAGTCCCTCGAACGGCCCCCGCACCGGTATTCACCACAATGCCGATCACGCGTACGAGCCTAGAGGGTGTCCTATTTCGCGCGGGGGCTCCGGCGGTTGATCGTCTCCTGGACCAGCAGCAGCACCGTGGGGAAGAGCAGGCTCAGCCCGACGTCCTTCCACCCGAAGACGCCGGCGGCGCTGCCGCCGATGCTGATGAGCGTCACCATCGCCAGGAGCAGCGCCGTCCAGTGCCGGGTGAGCAGCCCGGCGACGTCGAGCCGCCGGTGCGGGACGATGGCCGCCAGGGGCAGCTCGCGCGCCTCGGCCCGCTGGAGCACGACGGCCTTGGGGAGCCAGACGAGCAGGTCGCCGGCGCGGATCTCCGAATGGCGCCTCAGCTCGATCAGCGCCTCCAGGCACCACCACACGCTCCACAGCGACGGGCCGCTGCGGCCCGGGTATCCGCGCCAGATCGGATCGTGCACGTCCGTCCGCACGATCGTCGCGAAGGCCTCGCACACCAGCGCGGCCGGGGTGCCGCGCGGATCGCGCAGCAGCGCCGACAGGGCGACGGGCAGGCCGTAGTGCCAGAGGTTGAACCGGTCACCGGGCGCCTCGCCCGGGGTGACGAAGTACGTCTCGATCCAGGTGTACCGGTCGCCCTCGCCGGGGTCGGCGAGCTTGGCGCGCAGCGAGTCGTAGGCCCGCAGCAGCCGGTCGTCGTTCGCGCCGTGCCCGGCCTCGGAGAGCGTGAGCAGCGCGAACGCGGTGTGGGTGACCGTGGCGGGGCCCTTCCTGGTCTCGCCCCACGCGGAGTCCCGCGCGTCCCGGTTCGCCATCAGCCAGCCGGTCCCGCGTTCGATCGCCGGGGAGTACGGGTCGAGCGCGGTGATCGCCCGCAGCGCCAGGCAGGTGAGCCAGACCCTGGACTCGGCGCCCTTCAGCGACCCCCAGCCGCCGTCCTCGTTCTGGTTCTCCCGCAGCCACGCGTACGCGCGTGCGGCGTCGGGGGCTCCCGCGGTGAGCCCGCAGCGGCCCAGGGCGAGCAGGCGGCCGATCCACGCGGTGGCCTCCACCACCGGGCGCCCCTTGCTGCTGTTGGTCGGCCACCCGCCGTCGAGGAGCGGATCCGGGGACGTCACCTGGCCTTTCCGCAGGAACGCCAGGGCCTCGTCGAGGTGTTCGAAACGCCGGTCGGTCTCGGCGAAGGCGAGCAGCCCGACCGCGGTGGCCGTGAATCCCGGAGGGGAGCCGAGTTCGTGGTACCAGCCGCCACCGCCGTCGCCACGGGAATAGTTATCGCGTAGCAGATCAAGCGAGTTATTGATGCGCTTGTCCAGGACACCAATGTCGATCATCAGTGTCATGACTCAGCACCTCGAACGCTACAACAGGCCACTCCGACCGCTTTCTAGAGCAGAAGCCTCTTAGTGCCATCTATCCAAATATGTGCGCATCATGTCAACTGTTGTTCGCCGGACCGGTCATCGTTACTTGTCCGGTATACCGCTCCCATCCATAATGACGGTGATCGATGAAACGGGGCCGAGGTGGCAACGGATCCGCGAGCGCGTCAACTTCGGCACGCGGTGCGGGAATTCCTTGATCTCCTCCCGCCGGGCGACGTTCTGGTCGTGGGCCTTTCCGCGGCGGCCGGACAGATCGCCGCGCATACGGCGGTGGCACAGATCGGCTTGTCGGCGCGTGTCGGCGGGAGGCTCGTACGGCGCGCCGCCGGCCCCTCGTTCTTTCCGTCCGGGGTCTTCGCCGGCTGCTGGTCGGCCGGTCCCGGAGAGACGGCGGCCCTCGCCCGGCTGGTCCGGCCGGGCGGTGTGCTCGCCGTGGAGGGCGCCTCCGGCGTCGAGACGACCGCCACGCCGCCCGCCGCCGCCGCGGGTGCGGCCGACTGCGTCTTCTGCCCTGAGCTGCGGTTCCGGCTGAACCGGATCGCCGGGTTACCGGGCGCCGCCGCGATCCTCGCCGGCGACGAGGAGTTCTTCCTGATTCCCGACCTCGCTCCGGTGGCCGAGGGACACCTGCTGCTCGTGTCGACCGGGCACCACCTGTGCGCGGGCGCCCTCCCCGCGGACCGCTGGGACGCCATGGAGCTCTGGCTGGACCGCGTCTCGCGGCTCTACCGGACGGCCTACGGTACGGCGGACGTCCTCGCCTTCGAGCACGGCCCGGCCCACCCGCAGGCCGCCGGCGCCTGCGTCGACCACCTGCACCTGCACCTGCTGCCGGGTACGCCCGCCCTGTCCACGGTGATCGAGGCGACCGGGCTGACCGGAGTCCCGTCCACGGCCGGCGGCGTACGCGCGCTGCACGCGGCCGGCCGCTCGTACCTGCTCGTCGGCGGCACCGTCTACCCGGTCGAGGCGCCGCGCTCGCAGGTGCTGCGCTGGGCCGCCCTGACGGCCGTGGAGTCCGGCACGGCTCCGGTGTGGCGGTGGCAGGAGGTGTTCGGGCTGCCCGCGAACCGCGACCGCTTCCTGTCCACGCTCGGCCGTCTCCTGCCGGCCGCGGACGGGCTCATCCTCCCGCGTTCCTCGACAACCACCAGGTGAGCTCCCTGACGGCCAGCCGGTCACCGCAGCCCGCACCGTCGCCATTCGTACCGAAGCCGGTCGGGTAGTCGAGCAGCAGGTCACCGCGCCGGTACGCGGTGGCGAACTCCATCCCGGCGGTGCCGAAGCGCAGCAGCCACAGCGGGTCGCGGCCGGAGACGCCGTCGATCGCGGGCAGGAGGTCCCGTACGTCCGCGGAGTCGCGGACCGGCGGCCGCCCGACCAGTCGCGACAGTGTGGACGCGGCGGAGATGACCACGTCGGCGACGGCGAGGAGCGGCAGCACGCCGGCCGGCGCCAGCCGCGCGTGGATGTCATGGGGAACGAGGTCGAACGCGACCAGTGTGCCCGCCGCGTGCGCGATCCGCGCGGCGGCGAGCAGCGCCGTACGCGAGACCGGGGACAGCAGGGAGTAGCCGTCGAGGAAGAGCACGTCGGCGTCCCGGATGGCCGGCGCGCGGCGCCGGACGTCCTCCACGGACAGCAGCCGGCTCGGCGCCGTGTCACCGGCCACCAGCAGGCGCACCCCGTGCCCTCCGCCTGCGGGGCGGTCGCGCAGCATCATCGTGACGGCGTTGGGCGCACCCCGCTCCAGGGTCAGCAGGTCCTGGACCCCGAGGTCGCGCAGGCTCTGCCGGATGAGCGGGGTGAACGCGTCGTCACCGATCTTCCCCGCGACCGACACCGCGCGGAAGACACCGGCCGCCTGCCGGGCCAGGTTCACGGCCGTCCCGGAGACGAGCGCGTGCGCCGCCGAATAGCTGAGGTGATCCTCGGTGAGTTCGGCGAACGCACGGTCGGAGAGCCGCGCGCGGAACTCGATCCCGATGTCGCCGATGATGACCAGGGAGAAGCGCTTCGCGGACACCCGGCGCTAGGAGCGGATCTTCAGGAAGTGCTCGACGACCGGCTCGAGGCTGGGAATGAGCTCGTAGCGGGAGAGTTCGGCGAACGGCACCCAGGCCACGTCGCTGAGATGGTCGTCCGGCACCTGGTTGTCGGTCGTGGTCTCCGTGGAGATCGGCCGGCAGTCACGGGCGACCGCGACGACGCGCACCTGACTCTCGCCGTCGCCGGAACCGAGATACCAGTCCCACAGATGAAAGGGCGGCCCTGGTTCGACCTTGATGCCGACCTCTTCCCACACCTCACGCCGGATGTGATGCTCAAGGTCGAGATCTTCGGATATCCGAAGCCGACCTCCGGGCACTTCCCATCGCCCGGGGTGGTGCGGGTCGCTTTCCGACTTGCGGACCAGGAGAAGCTTTCCGTTACTGACGATGAACGCCTTTTGGGCGAACTCTAATTCCGTTTTCATACGAGAGCCGCCAGCGCCTTCTCATCGGTGACGATTCACCAGGATCACCTATCTTACCAACGACATCCAGCCCTGATCAGAGCCGCTGAGATATCCCGTTCGTCCCGCCTTCTCGGTCACGCCGGACGCACGCCTTCCCCGCCGACCAGCCCGCGACCGCCGTACGCGCGAAGGCCCGGCCACCCCCACCCCGCGAGCCGCCCGCCCCCTCACGCGCGCTCCGCCCCAGGTCAGCGGCCATCTCGATCTCCCAACGCCAGGCCGAAGGGGTTGACATGTCCCGTTACGCGATCTACGTTCCGAGAAATCGATTTCTGAAATCGATTTCTCGGATACTCCACCCCACCCCGGCCAAGCGAGGCGAAAGACCCGGCCGGGCCGTCTCACCGGAGGTAGTACGTGGCGCGAATCGGCCTTCTCAGCATGTCGGACGGGCGAGACTTCGTGGCCGGCGACGTCGCCGGCCATGTCAACGAGTCGACCCGTGTCCTCGCCGAGGCGCTGCGGTCCCACGGGCACGAGGTCATCACGGCGCGCGACATCATCTGGACCAACGAGATCGCGACCACCGAGGCGCGCTGGGTGGCCGGCCAGCGGCCCGATCTCACGATTTTCAATTATCCCGTGTGGGCCTTCCCGCACTTCACGATGCTCGCCGCCGACGCCACGCCCGGGCCGCTTCTGCTTCTCGGCAACATCGACCCCCAGTTTCCCGGCATGGTCGGCATGCTGGCCGGCGGTGGTGCTCTCGACCAGGCCGGCCGTGTCCACTCCCGTCTCTGGGGTGACCCGGGCGAGATCATGGACCGGATCCTCACCCAGGTACGCGCCGCCACCGCCGTCGGGCGTCTCAAGGGGTCGACGTTCGGGCGGATCGGCGGGCGGCCGATGGGGATGTACACCGCCGTCGCCAACACCGACCAGTGGATGCGGAAGTTCGGTGTGGACGTCGAGGAGATCGACCAGTGGGAGATCGTACGGCGGTCCGAGAACGCCGACGCCTCGCGTGTCACGGCCGGGCGCGCCTGGCTGGAGAAGCACGGCAACGTCCACTACGACGGTAAGCAGCTGACGCCTGAGCTGCTCGAACGCCAGATCCGCTCGTACTACGCGATGCGCGAGCTGATCGACGAGTGGAACCTCGACTTCTCCGGCATCAAGGGCCAGCCGGAGCTGACGACCCACTTCACCACCATGGACGTCACCGAGGCCTTCCTCAACGACCCGTACGACTGGGAGGGCCCGAAGGAGACGCACGTCACCGCGACCGAGGCCGACATGGACGGCGCGCTGACGATGCAGATCCTGAAGCTGCTGTCCGGCGACCCCGTCCTGTTCGCGGACGTGCGGCACTACCACGCCGACAAGGACGTCTGGGACCTCTGCAACTCCGGCCAGCACGCCACCTGGTACGCGGCGCGCTCCTCCGACCCGGCCGAGAACCTCTCCAAGGTGCACTTCCACCCTGAGGTCTTCTACTTCCCGGCGGGCGGCGCGTCCGTGCAGCATCTCGCCGCGCCCGGCGACATGACGTTCGCGCGGCTGACCAGGCTCGACGGCCGGTACCGCATGCACGTCGCGCGCGGCGCGTTCGAGCAGTACGACGACGCGACGAACGAGGCGATGATGCGCCAGTCGACGTTCGAGTGGCCGCACGCGTTCGCGCGCCTGAAGGTCGGCGCCGACGAGTTCCTCTCCCGGTTCGGCGCGAACCACATCCACGCGGTCCCGGGCGAGTACGTCGCGGAGCTGCGCGTGGTCTGTGACCTGCTCGACATCGACTTCGACGGGTTCGGTGACCTCAAATGAGAACTCTCGCCGCGCTCCTGCTGGCCGCCGGGATGCTCACCGGGGCGGCGGCCCCGGCCCACGCTTCCGCGCCCGACCCGAAGGGCCCGGTCGGCTGGGACGTCTACCGGCACCTCGACCGCCTCTCCGAGCCCGCGAAGGGCGTACGTACGCAGCAGTTCTCCAGCTTCGACCGTACGGGCGGCAACAACGACGGCTTCGAGGGCACGTACTCCTGCCTGCGGACCGTCACGGCGGGCTGTGTGATCGCCGAGCACGACGGCCCCGGCGAGGTGGAGGCGATCTGGTTCACCCGCGACAACGGCGACGTGAGCGCCACCGGCACCATCACGATCACCCTCGACGGCCACGACGTCGTGCACGCCTCGCTGCAGGACCTGGTCGACGGGAAGGTCGGCGCGCCGTTCGCGCACCCGCTCGTCGCCAACGCCGACCAGAGCTCCGGCGGCGTGTACGTCGAGGTGCCGATGCCGTTCAAGCATTCGATGCGGATCACGACCGAGCACAACCCGATCTTCTACCACGTCACGTACCGCACCTTCGCCGACGACCGCGGCGTCTCCACGTTCGACCCGTCCGACAAGGCGGAGGACGTCCTCGCCACACTGAACGCCGCGGGCACCAAGGACCCGAAGCCGGCCGCGCCCGGCGCGCGTACGGCCAAGGCGCCGCTGAAGCTCGCGCCCGGAGCCACCCAGACGCTGGCCCGGACCAGCGGCGACGGGCGGCTGACCGCCGTACGGCTGACGCTGCCGCAGGCCGAGCAGGTCGTCGCGAAGAAGATCCCGCGACGAGGGCCGGGCGTTCGGCAAGGACGGCTCCAGCACCTTCACCGTCGCGGTCGACCCGGCGAACCAGGGCGTACGCCTGACGCGCCGCTACGACCCCATCATCGGCCACCAGGTATCGAAGATCACGGTCGACGGGCAGGACGCCGGCCAGTGGGCGCCTCTCGACGCCCACGCCGACGGGCAGTGGGGCGAGGAGACGGCCGAGCTGCCCGCGAGCCTGACGGCCGGCAAGTCGAAGCTCACGATCAAGAACACGTTCGTCTCCTCCGACCTGGACTTCAACGAGTTCACCTACTGGGCCGACAGCCACGTCGGCGGAACCGAGAAGCGCACCGACACCGTCGACGTCGGCGACACGGCGGACGAGGCCGCGCACGCGTACGCGATCGCCGGTCAGACGTGGCAGGGCGAGCGCGACTACGCGATCCCGCTGGACGCGGACCAGTCCGCGACCCTGCGCACGGCCCAGCGGCTGCTCCAGGGCCTGCGGCTCCGTGTCACCTTCGACGGCCGGCGTACGGTCGACTCGCCGGTCGGGGAGTTCTTCGGCTCCGGGTTCGCGGTCGAGCCCGTGCGCTCGCTGTTCAGCGGCATCGACCCGGCCACGCACACCTACACCGCCTGGTGGCCGATGCCGTACCAGCCGGGGCGCGACCGTCGAGCTGTACAACGGCTCGACGCTGGCCGTCGACGCCGGGGACGCCCAGGTGACCTCGGCCCCCGGCGCCTCGGCGGGCGCGCTGACGTTCGGCACGCAGTCACGCGGCGGCGCGACCACGGACGGCAAGGACTGGCCGTTCCTCCAGGCCTCCGGCGAGGGCAAGTTCGTGGGCGTCACCGCGTCCATGGAGGGCCCCTGGACCCGCGGCTTCCTCGAAGGCGACGAGCGCGTCTACACCGAAGGCGCGCGGAGCCCGCAGATCCACGGCACGGGCACCGAGGACTTCTACCAGAGCGGCTGGTACTTCAACCGGGACGTCTACACCCAGCCGTTCAACGGCGAGCCCGCGCACCTGTTCTCCTCGACCGGCTGCGCGGCCGAGTCGGACTGCACCGGGGCGTACCGGCTGATGATCGGTGACGCGGTGCCGTTCGGGTCGGCGATCGACTTCGGCATCGAGCACGGCCCCGGCGACGACGTCGCGGCGAACTACTCGACCACCGCGTTCTGGTACGGGCGGCCCGCCGCCTCGCAGCGTAGGACCGACACGCTGACCGTCGGGAACGACGCGAGCGAACGCGCGCACGACTACACCTCGCCCGACCCGGGCCCGGTCACCACGCTCGACTCGACCTTCGAGGGGACGAACGCGCCGCTCACCGCCGCGACGAGGTCCACGAGCGCGCCGGTGACGTTCCGCGTGAACGTCGACCCGGCCAACCACGGCGCGGTGCTGCGGCGTACGAGCGACCAGAAGACCGCGCTACCAGCACGCGAAGGTCAGCGTCGACGGCCACGCGCTGCCCGACTGGCTCCAGCCGCTCGGCAACGGCACGCACCGCTGGCTGGACGACTCCTACCAGCTCCCGTCGAGCGTCACCGCCGGGCACCGCACCCTCACCGTCACCCTCACCCCGGTGGACACGGCCTGGTCGGCGGCGTCGTACGGCGCGTGGAGCATCCGGTGACCGGACCGGAACCACCGGTGGTGCTCGCCATGCGCGGCATCGCCAAGTCCTTCCCCGGCGTGCGCGCCCTGAGCGGCGTGGACCTGACCGTGCACGCCGGGGAGGTCGCCGCGCTGCTCGGTGAGAACGGCGCGGGCAAGTCGACGCTGATGAACGTCCTCGCGGGCGTGCACGGCGACTACGAGGGCACGATCGAGGTCGGCGGCGAGGAAGCGGCGATCCACTCGCCGAAGGACGCGCAGCGGCACGGCATCGCGATGATCCACCAGGAGCTGAACCTGGTGCCGGACCTGTCCGTCGCCGACAACATCTTCCTCGGCGCGTGAGCCGCGTACGGCGTGGGGCACCCGCGACCGTACGGCGGCGCACGAGAAGACGGCGGAACTGCTCGACGGCCTCGGCCTGCGGCTGTCACCGCGCCGGCTCGTACGCCAGTGCCGCATCGCCGAGCAGCAGCTCATCGAGGTGGCCAAGGCGCTCAGCCGCAGCGTGCGGATCCTCGTCATGGACGAGCCGACGTCCGCGCTGGCCGACGCCGAGGTGCGCCGTCTGTTCCAGGTGATCCGCGACCTGACGGCGCGCGGCGTCGCCGTCGTCTACATCTCCCACCGGCTGGAGGAGCTGGAGGAGATCGCCGACTCGGTGACCGTGCTGCGCGACGGCGCGTACATCGGGCGGCGGGCGATGGACGGGACGACGCGGGCCGAGCTGATCCAGATGATGGTCGGCCGCCCGCTCGGCGACCTGTTCCCGCGCCCCGAGGCCGAGCACGGCGAGGGCGAGACACGGCTGCGGGCCGAGGGCCTCACGCTGCGCGGCGGTTCCGGCCACACCGGGCTGCGCGGGCTCGACTTCGAGGTGCGCGCCGGCGAGATCGTCGGGCTGGCCGGGCTGATGGGCGCGGGACGTACCGAGGTGCTCGAAGCGCTGTACGGGGCGCATCGGCACGTCGGCGGGACCATCCGGCTGGACGGGCGGCCGTACCGGCCGAGGTCGCCGCGGCATGCGATCCGGCGCGGCATGGCGCTGGTCGCCGAGGACCGCAAGGCGCAGAGCCTCATCCTCGCCAACACGGTCGCGTTCAACACGAGCCTGGCCGCGCTCGGACGGTACTCCCGGCTGTTCGTCGACCGGCGCCGCGAGCGCGCGGCGGTGGCCGAGAAGATCCGCGACCTGCGGGTGAAGACACCGGGCCTGAACGCGGCCGTTAAGGACCTGTCCGGCGGCAACCAGCAGAAGGTCGTGCTGGCCCGCTGCCTCCTCACCGAACCGGGCGTCCTCCTCATGGACGAGCCCACGCGCGGCGTCGACGTCGGCGCGAAGGCCGAGATCCACGCGCTGATGGGCCGCCTCGCCGCCGCCGGCAACGCCCTTCTCGTCGTGTCGTCGGAGCTGCCCGAGCTGCTCGCGATGTGCGACCGGGTCCTCGTGCTCTGCGAGGGACGGATCACCGGGGAGTTCCACCGCGACGGCGCCAACGGCCCGCGCGCGACGCAGGAGGACATCCTCGCCGCGGCGATGGCCCGCCAGGCCGTACTGACACCGGAAGAAACGGCTGATGAGCACTGAAGTGAAATCCGCGCCCCCGGAGGACCGGGTCACGGCGAGCGGGCTCCGGCGGATGCTGCCGGTCCTCGGGTCGTTGCAGGGCTACATCGGCCTGATCCTCGTCGTGGTTCTGGGTCTCGCGACCAAGGGCCAGGTGTTCTGGAACCAGACGAACCTCACCAACGCGGTCGGGGCGTTCTCCTCACGCGGGATCCTCGCGGTCGGCGTGACCCTCGTGATCCTCACGGGTGGCATCGACCTGTCGGTCGGGTCGATCCTCGGCATCGGCTCGATGGTGTCGGCGATGATGCTCGTCCACCACGACCTGACGCCGTGGGAGATCGTCCCGATCTGCATGGCCGTCGGCGCGTTCTTCGGCCTGTGCAACGGCATCGGCACGACGTGGCTGCGGATCCAGTCGTTCGTGATGACGCTCGCGATGCTGTCGGTGGTGCGCGGCCTGGACCGCCAGTACAGCGACAACGTCAGCGTCGGCACGCAGGTGGTGAACGACCAGGGGCACCTCACGCCGCACTCGGCGCAGTTCCAGGACCTGGGCACGCCGGGCCACAACGTGCTGACCGGCGTCCTCGGGCAGGGCGTGTACTACCCGGTGCTCGCGCTCGTGGTCGTCTGCGTGGTGTTCCAGCTGCTCCTGTCGCGTACGCGCTTCGGGCGGCACGTGTACGCGGTCGGCGGCAACGCGACGGCGGCACGGCTGTCCGGCGTCAACGTGGCCGCGGTGACGATCACGGTGTTCGTGCTGTCCGGCATGCTCGCCGGTTTCGCCGGGCCCATCGACGCCGCGTACAGCGCCTCGGCCGACCCCCTCGCCGGCAGCTCCTTCGAGCTGGACGCCATCGCCGCGGCCGTCATCGGCGGCACGAGCCTGGCCGGCGGCAAGGGCACCATCGTCGGCACGTTCGTCGGCGCGCTGATCCTCACCCTCCTCGACAACGTCCTGGGGCTGAACGCGGTCAGCGACAACTGGCAGCTCGTCATCAAGGGCCTGATCGTCGTCGCGGCGGTCGTCCTCCAGCGGCCCGGTTTCTTCGCTCCGATCAGACGCCTGGTCGGCTCGTCACCCCGAGAAGGAGACGCATCATGAGATCTTCTGTTCTGCTCGCGGTCGCCGCGATGACGGCGCTGGCGGCGGGCTGTGCCTCGAAGGCGCCGTCGGCTTCGGACGGCGGCTCCGGCGGGAAGTCGCAGTTCGTCGTCGGCTACTCCCAGTCCAACAACGCCGAGCCGTACCGCGCCCAGCTGAACCTCCAGTTGCAGTACTACATGAAGCAGCACCCGGGCATGAAACTGCTGCCGATCGCCGACGCGCACCAGTCGAGCGCCACGCAGGTCGGCCAGGTGCAGAACTTCATCCAGCAGAAGGTGGACGTGCTGATCGTCTCGCCGAACGAACCGGCTCCGCTGACGGCCGTCGTCCAGCAGGCCTGCCAGGCGAAGATCCCCGTCGTGATCCTCGACCGGAGCGTCAACACCGACTGCTACAGCTCGTTCATCGGCGGCGACAACTACGAGATCGGCAAGAAGGCCGGCGAGGAGGCCGTCAAGGAGCTGCCGGACGGCGGCAACGTCGTCGAGCTGCGCGGCATCCTGTCCGACCAGCCGCAGATCGACCGGGACAAGGGCTTCCGCGACGCCATCAAGGCGAACCCCAAGATCAAGATCGTCGCGGACCGCGAGGCCAAGTGGCTGAAGGACTCGGCCGTGCCGATCATGCAGCAGTGGCTGTCACGGTTCCCCAAGATCGACCTGGTGTACGGGCACAACGACCCGATGACGCTCGGCGCGTACCTGTCCGCCAAGGCGCAGCACCGCGAAGGCCAGATCAAGTTCATCGGCATCGACGGCCTGGCCATCCCCGACGGCGGCATCCGCGCGGTGCAGCTCGGCGAGCTGGCCAGCACGTTCGTGTACCCGACGTGCGCGAAGGAGGCCGCCGACACGGCCGACGCGCTCGCGCACGGCAAGCAGGTCGCCAAGAAGCAGGTCCTGCACACCACGCAGGTGACCAAGGAGACCGCCGCGCAGCTCTACAAGCAGTACGACATGTCAGGCAAGGTCGGCTGACCGCATCGCGGACGAAAGGGAACCCGTCATGAGCCTGCTGCTCGGTGTCGACATCGGCACGTCGAGTGCGAAGGGCGTGCTGACGACGACGGAGGGCACGGTCGTCGCCACCGCCGTACGTGAGCACACGGTGTCCAGCCCGCGGCCGGGCTGGGCCGAGCACGACGCGCGTTCGGTGTGGTGGGCCGGGTTCGCCTCGGTCGTACGCGAACTGCTCGACGCCGAGGGCGACCGTACGGCGTCGCGGGTCGCGGCGGTCGGCGTCAGCGGGATCGGGCCGTGCGCGCTGCCCGCGACCGCGGCTGGCGAGCCGCTGCGCCCGGCGATCCTGTACGGCGTCGACACCCGCGCCGTCGAGGAGATCGACGAGCTGACGGAGCGGTACGGCGCCTCGGAGGTCGTCGAGCGGGGCGGTTCGCCGCTGACGACGCAGGCGGTCGGGCCGAAGCTCGCCTGGCTGCGGCGGCACGAGCCGGAGGTCTGGTCGCGCACCCGCCGCCTGTTCATGGCCAGTTCGTACCTCGTGCACGAGCTGACCGGCGCGTACGTGCTGGACCACCACTCGGCGAGCCAGTGCACGCCGCTGTACGACAGCCGCTCGCACGCCTGGATCACTGACTGGGCGTCCGAGATCGCGCCGGGGCTGGACCTGCCGCCGCTCCTGTGGCCCGGGGAGGTCGCGGGCTCGGTCTCCTCGCAGGCGGCGGCGCTCACCGGGCTCGCGGCGGGCACACCGGTCATCGCGGGCACGATCGACGCGTGGGCCGAGGCGGTCAGCGTCGGCGTCACCGAGCCGGGCGACGTCATGGTCATGTACGGCACGACGATGTTCCTGATCGAGGTGCTGTCCGAACGCCTCGCCTACCCGGGGCTGTGGGGCACCGTCGGCGTCTCGCCCGGGACGTACGACCTGGCGGCGGGCATGGCGACCTCCGGCGCGATCACCGGGTGGCTGCGCGACCTGACCGGCGGGTCGTACGCGTCGCTGACCTCCGAGGCACGCGACGCCGGGGTCGGCGCGGGCGGGCTGCTGATGCTGCCGTACTTCGCCGGCGAGCGTACGCCGCTGTTCGACCCGGACGCGCGCGGGCTCGTCCTGGGCCTCACGCTGCGGCATCAGCGCGGGCACCTGTACCGCGCGGCGCTGGAGGCCACGGCGTTCGGCGTGCGCCACAACCTGGAGGCCATGCGGTCGGCGGGCGGCTCGGCGCAGCGCCTCGTCGCGGTCGGCGGCGGCACCCAGGGCGGGCTGTGGACACAGATCGTCTCCGACGTGCTCGGACGGCCGCAGGACCTGCCGTCGGTGACGGTCGGCGCCTGCTACGGAGACGCGCTGCTCGCCGCGCAGGCCATCGGCGTCCCGACCTCCGGATGGAACCCGCCGGCCGGCGTCATCTCGCCCGACCCGGACGTCGCGTCCACGTACGAGACGCTGTACGGCCTGTACCGCGAGGTGTACCCGGCGACGCGCGACGCGGCGCACACCCTGGCCGCCCTCTCGCGCCTCTGAGCGGACCGGCCCGCGCTCGCTCGGGGGGGCGGGCCGGTCCTCGATCATCAGTGCCCGAGACCGTCGATCTTGTAGTGCATGACCCGGTAGTTCTGGTTGTCGAACCACTGGCTGACGCAGATGTGGAAGTCGTTGAACGTCGAGCCGGGGATGATGAACCCGCCGTACGGGTAGGCGACCGCGTTGCCGCCCTCCTGCCCCGGGTTGGTGGGGACGATCATCGTCTGCTCGGGCGTGGTGAACAGGTTCGCGAGCGGCGACGGGAAGACCTGGGCGCGGATCTCCACCGGGGTCATGTTCAGCCAGGTGAAGGCGTACTGGCCGTCCATCGCGCGGAAGCAGATCTCGCCCCACTGGCGCGGGCCGGTCACCGACGTCGGCGGGTTGCCCCACGCCCAGTCGCCGTTGTAGCCCCACGGCTGGTACGCGCCCGGGTTGCCGAGCTGGTCCTGCGGAACCCGGTGCAGGAGCAGGTCCGACACGACGTCACGGTTGAACCGCGTGGACAGCACGTAGCAGAAGCCGTCGTTCCCGACCGCGTACGTCTTCTGCTGGAACTGGCCGCCGTACTGGTCCCCCGGCCACTGGCAGAGGTACTCCCAGGTCTCGCCGTTGTCGTTCGACCGCCAGAAGTCCGAGTGGTCGGTCTGGTAGATCAGGCCGCGCATCAGGTGCATGTACATCGTGTTGCCGACGGTGAAGACGTCCGACGGGATCGCGGTGGTGTTCCCGCCGGGGACCGGCACGTGGCCTTCGGGCACGAGGCCGTTGGCGTGCGAGCCGCCGACGCTGCCGTCGATGCGCAGGCCGCCCAGGCTGGAGTTGCTCGACCGCAGCCCGATCGGCGCACGCCAGTCCGGCCCGCCGACGCCGCCGCCGTCGAAGGTGTCGCCGCAGACGAACAGCATCGACCCGTTGGGGCAGCGGGCCGGGATGCCGAGGTCGGTCCACGGCGCGGCGAACGCGCCGGTCTCGGCGGGGCCGGTCAGGTTCGCGATCTTGTTGCCGCCGATGAACGCCTTGGCGCGCGGGCGGGTGGCGGCGCGCGCCGTGCCGGGCAGCGCGGCGAGGGCGCTCGCTCCGAGGGCGGCCTTCAGGGCCGAGCGGCGGCTGACGCCGAGCTCGGCGAGGGTCTTTCTCTCCGGTGATCTGGACAAACGGGGCTCCTGGGGCTCGGGGAGACCTGGCGGGGTTCCATGGGAGAAATCGATTTCTCGCTCATGATAGATACCGGTTCAGGATCCGGGAAGCCCTGTTCCCTCATTAGCGTACAGAGTTGTTCTTCTAGCGGCGTACGGAGCTCTCGCGTACGCGGAGGTCGGCGGGGAGCACCATCGTGGACGGCTTGTTCGCGGTCGTCGAGATGCGGTCGACCAGAAGCCGCGCCGCCGTACGGCCCACCTCGTACGTCGGCTGCGCGATGGTCGTCAGCGACGGCCGGACCAGGTGCGCCCACGGAATGTCGTCGAAGCCGACGATGCCCATCTCACCTGGGATGTCCACGCCGCGGTCGACGAGGCACTCCATGGCGCCGACGGTCATCAGGTTGTTCGCGACGAACACGGCGTCGGGCGGCTCCTGGAGGTCGAGGAGCGCGGCCATCGAGTCGAATCCGCCCTGCTCGCGGAAGTCAGAGTGGATCTCCAGCTCGGGCCTTATCTCGCGGCCGGCCGCGGTGAGGGCCCGCCGGTAGCCCTCGACGCGCTGGCGCGCCGTACTGATCTCCTCGGACCCGGTGACGCAGGCGATCCGGTCATAGCCGGCCTCGATGAGGTGCGCGGTGCCCTTCTCGGCACCGCGCTCGTTGTCGACCAGCACCGTGTCGACCTCGACCCCCGGCAGCTCACGGTCGATCGCCACGACGGGAGTGCCCGAATCGACCAGCGCGCGCACGGCCTTCGGCCGGCTGGAGGCCGAAATGATCACGCCCGCCATCCGCTCGGTCATCGCGGCGGCGATGTAGGTCGCCTCCTTGTCCGGGTCCTCGTCGCTGTTGCACAGCACGACGGAGTAGCCGGCGACCTGCGCGACGTCCTCGATGCCACGGACCATCGACGTGAAGAACGGGTTGCCGATGTCGGAGATGATGACCGCCCAGAGCATGGTCTGCGCGCGCCTGAGACTGCGGGCCACGCCGTTCCGCCGGTACCCGAGGTCACGTACGGCGCCGAGGACCCGCGCGACGAGTGCGGGATCCACGGTCTCGCGCCCGTTCAGCACACGCGAGACGGTCGCCGCCGACACCTCGGCGCGACGGGCAACGTCGTAGATCGTCGTCATCTGCCTTCCCTTGGAAATCGATTTCCACGTGGTCACAGATGGAATCGCTTCCGGGAGTGTATGGCATGCCGGAGCCTTGCCCGTGGGGCGTCGTGCCCTCTCCCGCTTGGGATCCACCTGTCGCGTGACAGGCCGGCCCGTAGTTGAATATGCCGGAGTCGGCGACGAACGGAGCTGGTGCGTGGTGCGGCGGGGCATGAAGCTGGCCGATCGGTACCGGCTCGGCGAGCCTCTGGGTCACGGCGCGATGGGACAGGTCTGGGGAGGCGTCGACCTCCGGCTCCACCGCGACGTGGCCGTGAAGATCCTTCCGGTCACCTCGGGAGCCGAGGTGACACGCTTCCGCCGAGAGGCCTCGATCGCGGCGACGCTGTCCCACCCCGGGATCACCACGGTCCACGACATCGACGAACACCGCTCCGGCGGCCAGGACCTGCTCTTCCTGGTCATGGAGCTGCTACGCGGCCAGGACCTGCGCGCACTGGTTACGGCGAACCCGTCAGGCCTGCCGATCGGCCAGGTCCAGGACATGGCACGCGAGATACTGGACGCCCTCGGCACGGCCCACGCCCAGGGCATCATCCACCGGGACGTGAAACCCGCCAACCTGTTCCGCCTCGACGACGGCCGCATGAAGATCTGCGACTTCGGCATCGCCCGAATCGCCGACGCCACCCGGATCACCGCGTCCGGCTCGATCACCGGCACCCCGCTGTACATGGCCCCGGAACAGCTGGAAGACGCCGACGTCGACGCCCGAGCGGACCTGTACTCCTTCGGCTGCGTCCTGTACGAACTACTGACCGGCGAGTCCTGGCTCGACACGGGCTCCGGCGTGGCGTCGATCCTGAACCAGCAACTCCACAAGACCCCGGCCCCACCCCGCGACGTCCGCCACGACGTCCCCGCCCACCTGAACACCTTGGTCCTGGACCTCCTCGCCAAACGCCCGGAACAACGCCCTACGGATGCCGCCGCGGCCCTCCGCCGCCTGAACCCTCCGGCGACCTTGACCGACACCCCACTACCGCAGCCGTCTGAGCCCGGACATGCCGTGGCCGCGAACCCGGAAGGCTCGGAGGGCGCGGGAGGTACGGGGAGCGCGGCAGGTACGGCAGGCCTCGCGCACCCGGCAGGTGTGGGGGACGCGGCAGGTGCAGGGGGTGCGGCAAGTCCGGGAGACCCAGCAGGCTCCGCGAGCCCGACGGGCTTGGTAGGCCCGACACGCCCTGCGGGCATGGCGATTCCCGGCGTCCCGGCGAGTGCGACGGACTCGGCAGGCCCGGCAGGTGCCTGGGATGCGATAAGCCCCACGCCGCCGACAAGGCGACCAGGCCCCGCGAGCGCGGCGAGCGCGGCGGATCCGACCCGCCCTGCGGGCATAGCACGCCCCAGCGTCCCGGCGAGTGCGACGGACTCGGCGGGTCCGGCAGGCTCTGCGCGACCGGCGCGCCCCGACGCCTCAGCCGGCCGGGAAAACCTCGCGCACCCTGCGAGCCCGGCGCACCTGGCGGGCTCTGGCCACCTGGCGGTTCCCGGCCGTCCAGCACGCTCCGGCGACCCGGCGGTTCCCGGCCATCCGACAGGCTCCGCACCCCCGGCAGCCCCCGGCCACCCGGCAGGCCTTGGCCATCCAACAGGGCCTGGCCAACCGGCAGGTTCCGGCCACCCGGCAGGCCTCGGTCAGGCGGCAGGCTCCTCGCACCCGGCGGGGCCGGCGCGGGTGGCGGGTTCGGTGCGGGCGCCGGGCTCGGGGGGTTCTGGGCGCTCCGGGCATCCGGCGGGGCCGGGGGCCGTACGTGTCGACGCGCGGGTGCGGGAGCTTGCGGATCGGCATGGGGTGGATCTCGGGTCGGTGTCCGGTTCCGGGGTCCGTGGGCGGGTGCTCGAGGAGGACGTTCTTCGGCATGCCGGGGTTCCGCGGCCGGAGAAGAACAACGGGCGGGCCTGGGTGTGGATCGCTCTCGGGGTGCTTCTCGTGATCGGCGGGTTCCAGTATCTCCGGGACGCTCACGACACCAGGATCGACGGCTGCGTCTACCACGTCGGGTCCGGGTCCTGGAAGAAGGAGCCCTGCGGGTTGCCGTTGCCCGGGACCCACCCGTACAAGGTGCTCACGCGGCTGACCGGCTCGGCGCACCGGTGTCCCGCCGCGACCGAACGCACCCTCGCCTGGCCCGCCACCGGCAAGAAGGACGCCGTCAGACTCTGCCTCGTCCCCGTTCGCTGACGCCCACGTGAACACCCCTCGCGGATCCATGCCACGACCGGTACCATGCAACGCATGGAACCCGGTGACGCAACCAACCTCCTCACTCAAATGAGGCGGGGCGCGCTGCCGTACTGCGTGCTGGCGCTGTTGCGGCGCGAGCAGCGGTACGGCGTCGAGATCGTACGAATGCTCGGTGAGGCCGACGGCATGGTCACCAGCGAGGGGACCATCTATCCCCTGCTCTCCCGCCTGCGCCGTCAGGGGCTCGTCGAGACGACGTGGCAGGAGTCCGCCGTCGGGCCGCCGCGTCGCTACTACGGGCTGACCTCCGACGGGCACCAGGCGCTGGAGTCGTTCGGTGCGGAGTGGGAGCGGTTCAGCGAGGCCGTGCAGTACTTCATAGGGAAGGAATCATGATGGACCAGCTGATTCAGGAGTACCTCGACCGTCTCGCGAAGGCGACGCAGGGGCTGCCTTCAGCCCAGCGCGCGGAGATCAAGTCTGAGATCGAGGAGCACATCACCGTCTCGCTGTCCCAGAGCGAGGATCAGGGTGAGGCGCGCGTGCGAACGATCCTCGACCGGCTCGGCTCGCCGGAGGACATCGCGCGGGAGGCGGGCGCGCGGCCCGACGGCGCCGTACGCCGCCGCGTCGGCGCCTTCGAGCTGGTGACCGTCATCCTGCTGCTGATCGGCGGCGTCGTGCTGCCCGTTCTCGGCTGGATCGTCGGCGCGGTGCTGCTGTGGGCGTCCGCGCGCTGGACGACGCGCGACAAGCTGATCGGCACGCTGGTCGTGCCGGGAGGGCTCGCGGTGATGGTCTGGTGTGTCCTGTTCGCGAGCAGTTCCAGCACCTGCTCCCCGGACGGAACATGCCAGACGTCGGGAATGCCCCTCGGTCTCGCCGCCGTACTCCTCATCGCGGGGACCATCGGCCCGATCGCGTCGGCCGGCTACCTGCTGCGCCGCGCACGGCCCGCGGCGGCCTGAGGTGCGGCCCGCCGAGCCCGTCATCCGTACCCCGCCTCGGCGACTCGCCCTCCCGACGACGACCCAGGTGTGGCGGGACGTCGTGTTCCTGCACTGGCCGTACGCCCCTGACCTGCTGGAGCACCTCGTCCCGCGCGGAACCCACCTCGACCTCGACGACGGTGTCGCCTGGGTCGGGGTGGTGGGGCTGCGGATGACGAGGGTCCGTTTCGCGGGGCTGGTCCCGTACGGGCGGGACTTCAACGAACTCAACGTGCGGATCTACACCGTCGGCGCGGACCGCCGGCGCAGCACCGTGTCACCGTACGGGTCGGGCCGCCGCACGAGGCCACGCCCGCGGACGACTTCGTGACGGCGCGCTGGGGCTGCACACGCCGTGGTACGGCCTGCCGCTCCACCTGCCGTTCGCGCACGAGGCGTGGCCGCTGCGCTCGGCCGGCCTTCTCGGTTTCGAGGACCACGGCCTGTTCGAGGCCGCGGGCCTGCCACACCCGTTCTCGTAGACGGTTTGCGGCTTCGAGGCGGCCAACCTCGTACGCGTCGAGCACGAGGGCACGCCGTTCTCCGACCCGCGTGGCCGCACACCAGATCACGGCCATCCAAGCGCCCGGTGATACACGCCTGATCATGGGCAGAGGCGGCGTCGCGTGCATGCGCCGATCGTAACCGCGCCGCCCGCCCCGGACATCGGACCGTGGATGTAGTACCAGGGTCTGCACAGCGCTGGCCAAGTACCGGCGCCAGTCCGATGACGCACGGCCCCCACGAAGCCACCGTTGGCCACGTGACCGAAGTCGATACGCCCCCGAAGCCCCCAACCCGAACACCCCCGGCCACGGAACGCCACGACCGCCCCGTACCCCTCACCGCAAGCCGTGGCGCCGAGACGGCCTCCCTGCCCCGGAACGACACGACCGGCCCGCGCCTCCTGCCACCGGACAACGCGACAGAGCCAAATCCCTGGTCACAAGCCTGTACGACCGGACCGTACCGCTCACCACCGGACGGCACGACCGAGCAACCCTTCCGGCCGCGCGACCGTCCGGCCCCTTCGCCTCAGGACGGCGTGACCGGACAACGTGTCGGGTCGCAGGGCCGGGAGGCCGGGCTGTCGGCCTCGCCGTAGGGCGGCGGCGCTGGGGCGCGGTCTTGGCCGTTGGTGCGCTCATCGTGACGCCCGCTGCGGGGGCGCTGGTGGCGGTGCCGGGGGACGTGCGGACGGTGGTTCCCGCTGGTGCTGCGGCTTGGCGTTCTGACGTGCGGCGGTTGCCGGATCCGGTGACGGCCGGGCCGTTCGTGGTGCGGCGGTTTCTGGCCGCCGCCGGGGCGGCTGAGCGGGACGCGCTGGCCGCCGCGTACCCGGGCGTCGTCGGCGGGCTGGACGGTGCGCCGGTCGCGTTGCGGTACGCGGCCAATCGGCTCGCCATGGACGCGGCCGGTTCGCCGTATCGAGGGCGAAGCGGGACGTACCTGTTGTTCGATCCGCGTGGAACCGGGCGGGTGGCGCAGGTGTTCGGTGACCTGGCGACCGCCGACCGGATCGCTGTGCTGGTGCCGGGTGCGGGCGACCGGGCGGCGAACTTCTGGCGAGGTGTGGGTGGCCGGTCGTACCGGTCGCCCTCGGTTCAGGCCGCCGATCTGTACCGCTCGGCCGGCGGGGGCCGGTACGCGGTGATCGCGTGGCTCGGTTACGAGACTCCGCAGGGGATCGGCCAGTCCGAGGCGCGTGAGGACCTGGCGCGTACGGGGGCCGCGGCGCTGACCCGGTTCGTCGCCGGCCTGACCGCCGTACGGCCGCGCGCGACCATCGCGCTGCTCGGCCACAGCTACGGGTCAACGGTCATCGGCCTGGCCGCGCCCCGGCTGCCCCGGCAGGTCACCGACATCGCGGTGTTCGGCAGCCCGGGAATGGGCGTGGACGACGTCGCCGGCCTGCGTACGACAGCGCGGGTCTGGGCCGGTCAGTCCCGCCACGACTGGATCCGCTGGATACCAGGCGTACGCGTGCTCGGACTGGGCCACGGCAGAAGACCCACGGCCCCGGCCTTCCACGCCCACGTGTTCAGCACGGCCGACGTCCCCGACCACGACCACTACCTGACCCCCGGCACCGACTCCCTGACCCACCTCTCCGCCATCGCCGCCCACGGCACCGCCGGAGGAGACACGCCGTGACGCCACAGGTCACCCCCGAGACGGCCCAGGCCGCCCACGCACCGCCGGCCATCGCGGGGACGGACGCGACGGCGTGTGCCGACGAACAACCCGGCCACACCAGTCGGAAGACCGAAGGTTGGGCCGTACGGATCGACGCCGGTACGCCCGGCGGGCGGGATCGGACCGTTGACGCGTTGCGGGCCGTGGCGATTCTGGGGGTGGTGTTCGGGCACTGGCTGGTTTCGGCGATCGTGGCGGATCCCTACCAGCCTGATGTGCTGCGTGGTGCCAGTCCGCTGGCGTACACGCCCTGGCTGGCGCCGGTGAGCTGGTTCCTGCAGACGCTCGGGCTGTTCTTCTTCGCCGGTGGGTACGCGGCGGCTCGCGGCGGAAGGCGGTCGGCGCGGTACCGGCTGGTCCGGGTGGGCAGGCCGGTTCTGGTGCTCGCCGCCGTCTGGTTGCCGGCGCTGCTGCTGCTCACGGCCACCGGGGCGCCCAAGAGCACAAGGCACGTGGTCTGGTCGCTCGTTTCGCATCCTCTGTGGTTTCTGCTCGTCTACCTGCTGCTGACGGCGCTCGCGCCCGTGCTGCGAGGCGCCGTCCGCAGATGGGGGCTGTGGACGGTGCTGCCGCTGGTGGCCACGGTCGCGGTCTCGGACGCGACGTCGCATGGGTGGGCCGCGATGCTGGTCGTCCCGGTGGCTTGGGCGGTGCCGTACATGATGGGCGTCGCGCTGGCCGAAGGGCGGCTTCGTGATCGGGCCGGTCTCGTGTTGTTGCCGCTCGGCGTCGGCGGGTGTGCCGCGCTGGTGCTGCTGGCCGGGTACCCGGCGAGCGCCGTCGGTGTGCCGGGGCATGGGCGGTCGAATCTCGATCCGCCTTCGTTGTTCACGCTGGCGCTCGCCGCCGCGCAGCTCGGGGTCTTCCTGCTGGTGCGCGTACGGCTGGCGCGGGCGCTGCGCAGGCCGGCCGTCTGGGCGCCCGTCGCCTTGCTGAACCTCGGCGCGATGACCGTGTACTGCTGGCATCAGTCCGCGCTACTGCTCGTGACGTTCGTGGGGCTGGGGTTCGGTGCGCCGCCGGGGCTGCTGGACGCGCCCGCCGGTGGCTGGGCCGTGCACCGGTTGCTCTGGTCACCGGTCTTCGCCGTCGTCCTCGCCGGGCTCTGCCGGCTGTTCCATCACGCTGAGAAGAGCGGCCGATGAGCACTCTGATCGTCACCAACGACTTCCCGCCCCGACAGGGCGGTATCGAGACCTTCGTGCACGCGATGGCGGCCCGGATGCCGCCCGGTGAGGTGGTCGTCTACACCTCGCGTGAGGAGGGTGACGCCGCGTTCGACGCGACGCTCGGGTTCCCGGTCGTCCGGGACGCGGCTCGTACGCTGCTGCCCACCGGCCGGGTCGCGCGGAAGGCGGCCGGGATCGCCGAGGCGTACGGCTGTGACCGGGTCTGGTTCGGGGCGGCCGCGCCGCTGGCGCTGATGACGCCGGTTCTGCGGCGCAGCGGCGTCCGGCGCGCGGTGGCGACCACGCACGGCCATGAGATCTGGTGGGCGGCCGTGCCGGGTGCGCGGCGGGTCCTGCGCCGGATCGGCGACCGGGTGGACACGGTCACGTATCTGACCGGCTACACGCGGACGCGGATCGTACGTGCGCTCGGCCCCGCTGCGCGTACGACCCGGCTCGTCCCCGGCGTGGACGCGGAGGTGTTCCGGCCGGACGCCGGTGGCGCGGAGATCCGCGACCGGTACGGGCTCGGCGACCGGCCGGTGATCCTCAGCGCGTCGCGGCTGGTCGCGCGCAAGGGACAGGACCGGCTGATCCGCGCGCTGCCGCTCGTACGCGAGGCGAACCCCGGCGCGACGCTGCTGATCGTCGGGGCCGGACCGCAGGAAGAGAGGCTGCGCCGGCTGGCGGGCGACGGAGTGGTCTTCGCGGGCGGGCGCCCGCACGAGGAGATGCCGCCGTTCTACGCGGCGGCCGACGTCTTCGCGATGCCGTGCCGTACGCGGCTGCTGGGCCTGGAGGCCGAGGGGCTCGGCATCGTGTTCCTGGAGGCCGCGGCGGCGGGTCTGCCGGTGCTCGCCGGCGACTCGGGCGGCGCGCCGGAGGCCGTACGCGACGGCGAGACCGGCCACGTCGTGAACGGCCGTTCCGTGGCGGCGATCGCCGACCGGCTGACCGAGCTGCTCACGGCCGGCGGGTCGATGGGTGAGAAGGGACGCGTGTGGGCGCGGGACGAGTGGAGCTGGGACCGCTCGCATGAGCGGCTGCGCCTGCTGCTGTCACCCTGACCGGGCCGCGCCGCCCACCTGGTGGAGGGTGAGCGTGCCGTCGGCGCGGCCGGTACGCGCCCAGGTGCCCGAGCGCGCGGTCCAGGTGCGGCCGTCGAAGGTCACGCGGTCCACGCCCAGGCGGTACGCGTGGGCGACGAGCCAGGCGCCGATCGCCCAGCCGCGTGCCTGGTCGTGGGCGCCGGAGAGGTCGGAGGTGCCGAGTTCGGCGAGGGCGGCCGGCACCAGCCCGGCGCGAGACGCGGTGATCTTCAGGCCGTGGCAGGTGAACGCGGCGGCGCGCTCGCCGGTGAGCGCGCTCGCCGTCGTACGCGCCTCGGACTCCCACTTGGCGTACGCGTCCGGCTTGGCCGAGCGCTGGACGAGCTGCGCGGCCTGGGTGACGCTCAGCGTGGTCCAGTCCGGTTCGGCGCGCAGGCGCGAGTAGAACGCGGTTGACGCGTGTACGGGGTCGGTGACCTGCGCGTACGTGCCCCAGCCCATGCTCGGCCGCTGCTGGAAGAGACCGGCCGAGTCGCGGTCGCCGCCGGAGAGGTTCTTCAGGCCGGACTCCTGCAGCGCGGTGGCGAGGGCCACCGAGACGGCGTGGTCGGGGATGCCCATGCGCATGCCGACGCCGGCGATCGTCGCCGCGTGGTCGGCCTGCGTGGTCGTCAGCGTGTAGTCCGCCGAACCGGGCGGACCGGCGGCGACGCATCCCGGCCCGGGGCTGCCGGGACGCAGCAGAAACCAGCCCGCCGAGAGAACGACGATCACTGACACCAGCCCGATGGCGCCATTGCGCAGGGCGACCGGCATCGGCGACTCCTTAGATCTACTACTTGAATAGTAGCCGTACGGGGAAGGTAAGCGCGCGTTCACCCGAGGCTCATCCGGCGCTGACCTGCGTTTTCGCACAATGACGGACGTGACGCGGATCCTGGGTGTGCTCGCACTGGTGGCATGTGCCACCGGCAGCGTACTGATGGCCGTGGTCTGCCTGCCGGGTTCCCCGGCGGCGGTACCGGCCGTCACACCCGGTCCGCCCGCAGGAGGGCCGGACGGCGTCACGGTGACCGCACTGCTCTGGGCGGCGATCGTCATCGGCGGGCTGGGCGTGGGGCTCGGGCTCGTCGCGCTCGCCCGCGGCTGGCGTCCACGACCGTGGGCGCTGTACGCGGGCGGCCTGGTCGCGGCCGTCGTGCTCACCGTGGCGCCGGTCGGCGGATCCACCGACGCGCTGGACTACGCCATCTACGGACGTATCGCCGCGCTCGGCCACGACCCGTGGGTGATGACGCCCGGGCAACTGCTCCACCTGGGCGACCCGGTCGGCCTCCTCGCGCCGCCCACCTGGCGGCACGTGGCGGCGGCGTACGGTCCGGTCGCCATCGGCCTGTTCCGCCTCGCGTCGTACGCGGGCGGCACGTCGATGGCGTTGACCGTGTCCGTCATCAAAGTCCTGTCCGGGCTGGCGTTCCTGCTCACCGGCCTTCTCCTCGACCGTACGGCCGGCCCCGACGGCGCCCGGCGGGCGCGCGTGCACCTGCTGTGGACGTGCAACCCGCTGATGCTGTGGAGCGCGGTCGCCGGCGCGCACGTCGACGTGGTCGGGGCCGCGCTGACGGCGGCGGCGATCCTCGCCCTGCGCCGCCCCGGCGTGGCCCGGGGTGCCGCGGCGGGCGCGCTGATGGGCACCGCGATCGCGGTCAAGGCCCCGTTCGCGCTGATCGCCCTCGGGCTGTTGTGGGCGGCGCGCCGTTCGCCGAAGGCGCTCGCCGCCGGGCTGGCGACCGGAGCCTGCGTGCTCGGCACGGCCTACCTGCTCGCCGGGGGCTCGGCGGTCGCCGCCGTGGCCGCCAAGCAGGCAGCCGTCTCGATGATCAACCCGTGGAAGCCGATCGGCGCGCTGTTCCACGCGAGCGCGAAGGCGGCGACGGGCTATGAGGTGACGGGCATCGTGACCGGCCTCGCGCTGGCGGCCGTCGCCTGGTGGTCCCTGTCCCGCCGGACCGGCGCCGACCCGGCCCTGGTCCCCGCGTTCGCGCTGACCCTGGGCTGGCTGCTCACCTCGTCACTGCAACACCCCTGGTACGACGCCATGCTCGTCCCGATGCTGGCGCTGCTGCCGGGGAGCCGCCTGGACGCCCTGCTGGTCACGCGCCTGACGGTGTCCTGTCTCGCGTACGTCCCCGGGATGCCCGGCGTACCGCTGCCCTCACCGTGGCAGTACCTCGTCCACGTCCTGTACGACTCGTGGCTGGCCCCGTGCCTCCTGGACGCGGCCATCGTCACCGCCGTCCTGACCCTGGCGCTGCGAAGCGCCCCCAAGACCGAGCGTGCGGGCCGCCTGACCCCGGCCCGCACGCTCACCCACTGATCGACTAACTACATGTGTGATCCGGCTTCAGGGCGAAGTCGGCCGTGGTCGAGGCCAGCTTCGCGATCTTGACCGTCTTGCTCTGCGGTGCCCAGCCGTCCTTCGCGGCGATGAGCGAGAGCGGGTTGTTGCGGACGTCGAGCCAGAACCCGTACTTGCCGTCCTTGTCGGTCTTGAGCGTGTACGACGCGGCCCAGGAGTCGACCTGTACGGTCGCCCCCGCGAGCGGGGCCGGCGTGCCGGTGCAGCCGGCGCCGGTCACCGTGCCGGTGATCTTGCCCCAGGTGCCCGGCGGGTTCACCGCCATCGTGACGTCCACCGGCGCGATCGCGTACGGCGTCTTGGCGCCGATGGTGATCTGGGCGGTGAACGTTCCGGGCTGCGTGATCGCCGACGTGCTCGCGTCGAGGGTCACGTTGACCTTGGCGCTCTTGCCCGGCTGGATCGTCACCTGCGTCTGGTCCTCCGACAGCCAGGGAACGTCGGCCGCCGACGAGCACTGGTCGTACCCGGGCAGCACCTCGGCGCTCTTCACCGCGTTGAACTGCCCCAGCGATCCTCCGATCTTGTAGAAGCCGCAGGCCGACGCGCCGCGGTAGAGGGCGTTGTTGGAGTTCGGCAGCGCCGTCCAGGAGTTCGACGCCGGGCTGTAGGCGAAGCCCTGGTTGGTGAGGGTGCTGGTGCCGTCGGTGACGCCACCGGACACGATCAGCTGGCCGTTCGCCGCCGAGTAGCCCATCGCCCACAGGTCGATCGGCAGGTCGGCGATGGGCGACCAGGTGCCCGAGGCCGGGTCCAGCGCGTAGCCGTGCTTGGTGTCGGCGTCCGCGGAACCGCCCGCGCAGTACAGCTTCCCGTCGATGCCCGCGCAGCCCAGCCACGCGGTCGGCTCCGGGTAGGCCGGGCCCGAACTCCAGGAGTTCGCCGACGGGTCGTAGACCTGCACGTCCGTCGTACCGCAGGCGTCGGTGCATCCGCCGACGACGTACACCTTGCCGCCGAGCACCGCCGCGCCGGAGCCGGCGTACGGCTTCGGGTTGTCGGCGCCCGCCGCCCAGGAGTTCGAGGACGGGGTGTAGATCTCGGTCTTGGCCACCGGGTCGCCGGTCGCGCCCCAGCCGCCGGTGACGTAGAGCTTCCCGCCGGTCGTCGTCGCCTGGGGCGCCTCACGCCCCGTGGACAGCGACGCGACGGCGGTCCACGCCTGGGTCGCCGGATCGTAGGCGTACGCCTTGTCCAGCACGTTCGAGCCGTCGACGCCCGCCACCGAGTAGATCTTGCCGTCGAGCGACACCGCGCTGTTGTCCATGACCGGCGAGGCGTAGTCGGCCACCGTCGTCCACGGCGGCGCGTACGGCGTCAGGCCCGCCTTGGCAGCGGACGCCTTGCCCTTCCGCAGCCGCCCGCTGGCGTAGTCGCCCTTCACCCGCTGCAACGGCGCGCCCTTCGCGGCCGTCGTGCTGCCACCGGGCTGTTCGCCGATCGTGGCGGTCACCGGCGAGGAGCCGGTGTTCTTCAGGGTCAGCGCCGCGGAGGCCGACTTCTGCCAGCCGACCGTCTTGTTGATCGTGGCCGGTGTGACCGCGATCCTCGGCGCGGACAGCGCGACGTCGGCGGCGGTCGCCCAGTTGGCGGCGACCTTCACCGTGGCGTCCTGCGAACCGTAGTTGCCCGCCTTGGCGGAGAACTTGTGGCTGCCGGTGAGCGAGGAGAACAGCCAGTAGAAACCGTCACCGAGGTTCTGGTCGTCCGGCGTCGCCGCCGAGGTCGCCTGCTCGGTGGGACGGTCCGCCGAGGTGACGGTCGCGCCGTTGACGCCGGCGCCGGTGTTCTTGTCGGTCACCTGCCCGACGACGAGGCCGCCGGAGGTCGGGTCACAGGAACGGTCGCCGAGGAAGACGTCGTCGACCTGCCAGTAGTAGCCGAACTTTCCGGTGAAGTGGTACCGCACGCGTACCGCGCTCTTGCCGGCGGCCGCGGACAGGTCCACGGTCTCCGTACGCGGGCCGCGCAGGCTGGCCGTGTAGTGCTTGACGTTGGTCCAGGTCGTGCCGCCGTCGACGCTCAGGTCGAGGTCGCCGGCCTGGCCCGTGTAGCCGTACCAGTCGGTGCGGAAGCTCAGGATCGGGTGGGTACGCGCGCTGAAGTCCGTCACCGGGCTGATCAGCGAGCTGTCCTGAGAGTTGCCCGTGCCGTAGTGGTCGCTGTCGATGATGGCGAAGCCGCCGGCGCCGCCGGTCTTGTTGCCACGCTTTCCCGGGTCGTTGAACGTCCAGGTCTGGCCGTTGCCGGCCTTGTCGTCCACGGTCCAGCCCGCCGGCGCGGTCGCGCCGTCGAACGGCTCGGTGCTCCCGGCGTAGTGGTAGCCGTAGCCGGGCGCGCTGCACGTCGTCTGGTCCACCGCGACGTTGACGTCATGGACGGCGTCCGACGAGGTCACCTGGACGGCGTGCGAGTCCGGCGTGTATCCGGGGTACAGCGGGTCGACCTGCAGCGTGTACGTGTCGTCGGCGGGCAGGCTCAGCGTGTACCGCCCGGTCTTCGGGTCGGTGTAGGCGACCGCCGTCGGCTCGTCCTTGACCCGTACGGTCGCGTAGACCGGCCATCCGTGGCCGGACCCGTCGCGTACGAGACCGGAGACGTCCACGCGGGCCTTGGCGGCCAGCGTGAGGTCCTCGGTCACGGTCTGGCCGTCGGTGACCTGAACGCCGGCGACGGTCTTGCTCGCGTAGCCGAACTTGCTCGCGGTCACGTCGTAGGTCCCCGGCGCGACGCTCAGGGTGTAGTGCCCCTGGCCGTCGGTCGTGGCCGTGACGTCGCCCGCCTTGACCTGCGCCGAGGCCAGCGGCGCGGTGCCGTCGGTCACGGTGCCGGTGACGACGGCGTGCGGGCCGGAGCGGAACGCCGTGACGCCGTTCGGCGTGCCCAGGCCGGTCGGCCCGTCGTAGCCGGAACCTCCCGTGCACAGGTACGCCGGGCTGCAACTGCCGTTGCTGCCGCTCGTGACGTCGTTGAGCGCGGACGGGTGGTCGTACGGGAAGGAGTTCGGCTGCGATCCGGCCGCGGGCGCGCCGCCCAGGGCGTACACCGACGCGATGATCGGCGAGGAGACGCTGGTGCCGCCGTAGACGTGCCATCCGCCGTTGTAGACGGCGACGCCGGTGTTCGGGTCGGCGACCGCCGAGACGTCCGCGATCGTACGCTTCGAACAGCCGGTGTCCGTCTGGAACGAGGGCTTCGCCTCGTACGCGGAGCAGCCACTGCCCGCGCCGTCCCAGACGCTCTCGCTCCAGCCGCGCGAGGAGGAGTCCTTGACGAGCGCCGTTCCGCCGACCGAGGTGACGAACGGCGACGCGGCCGGGTAGCTCGCGCCGTAGCCGTCGTCGCCGCTGCTCGCGGTGATGGCGACGCCGTCGTGGTGGAAGTACGCGTCGTCGGCCTGGGTGTCGGAGGAGTCCTCACCGCCGCCGTAGCTGTTGGAGACGAACTTGGCGCCCTGGGTCACCGCCTGGTTGACGGCCGTGCCCAGGTTGTCCATGAAGTTGTCGTCGGACTCGACCAGCAGGATCTTGCAGGTCGGGCAGACGGCGCTGACCATGTCGATGTCCAGCGCGATCTCGCCGGCCCAGCCGGAGTCCGGCGGCGGGTAGCTCGAGCCGCCACGCTGGTCGATCTTCTTGAAGCAGCCGTTGGCCGTCGTGCAGGCCGGCAGCCCGTACTGCTGACGGTAGACGGCGAGGTCCGCCTCGGCGTTCGGGTTGTCGAACGCGTCGACGATTCCGACCGTCTCGGTCGAACCCGCCGAGGGCAGGTTGTAGGCGCTGAGCAGGTCGGCGGGCCCGAACCCGGCCGGCGTGCTCTTCGGCTGGACGCCCTTCGGCCCGATGACGTCGTCGCGGACCATCGACAAGCAGGTCATCTCGCCCGCGCGGCCGGGCGTCCGGCAGACGCGGCTGGTCGGATGCTGACCGGCCGCCGTCGGGCTCTTCGCCTTGGCGTGGGAGGCCGCGTGTGTCACCGGCGCGGCGGAGGCCGCCGGCGCCGAGACGAGAGTGAGCGCGGTGACCGCTAGCGCGAGACACAAGGCGCTCACTCTGAGGCCCGCGAGCCTGGCAAGGGCCGCGGACCGGTGCGACGTGCGCGAGGCACGCCGCCGGACGGGAAGATCGGGCATGTACGTCTCTCCTGGCGGGGGGGACGGAACCCTGTCACGGGTTCTCAACACGCCGATCTTGACTCAGATTTTGACCATGACCTCGTCCGCATACGGCCTCGCCCGGTGCCGGACAGCCGCTTGTAAATCAGCGATCTTTCCGCATGTACATCAGGGATCTCACGAAGAGTGACGGACTCGGGCGCCAGGTTGCCCCGATCCGACATTGAGTGACGGTTTCGTCGCTGTTTGGAGCGAGCAGTCCGTAGAGCCAATATAGTTAAGGCCGATTTACCGGATCAGAAAAGGAGACAAGATGAGCACCAGCAAGATTTCTCTGACTGACGACACCACTCCGGCGGCGGTATTGGACGTCGCCAAGTCCGTCCTGGAGAAGGAAGGCTACAAATGGGTGCCGACCGGCGACTCCAGCGCCGAGGCGCACGAGGGCGGAGAAGTGATCACCAAGAAGCGCTCCCGCAAGCTTCTTCTGGGCCTTGAGGTGACGGGCGCCGACCTCGTACTCGAAAAAGAGGACCAACGGCGCCGAGGGCTTCGTGGTGAACATGGGTGCCACGCCCGCCATGCGGACCCGCCGCCACTTCAGGAAAGCCCGGCACTCCGTCGAAGAGGCTCTCAAGAGTGCCGGACTCGCCTAAGGTCTTCCCCGTCGAATGAACACTGCGGTCAGGCGTTTCTCCTTGACCGCGCCATGTTCAGGAAGACCAGACCCGCGATGATCGCGATTGCCGATGTGATCTTGCTGGCTGTCACTCCGTGTGAGGCGGTCAGGCCCGCGATGCCGCCGATGATGAGCGTTACCGCGATCCCCAGCGCGACCCCTCGGCTTGCCCTTGACCTCTCCTTCATGACCACTCCTTCGGTTTCGAGAAACCGGTAGATCATTGGTCCGTGAAATGATTGAAGCACTGGGCACGGGCTCGCGCAGCCGCCGAAAGGCGGCTTCCGAGACAACGAAAGTTGCCTGATCGGGCTCGTCGCACGGCCATTGTGCACAACGATCATTCGTGGGTGGAAAGACGAGCTCCCCGCCACCCGACAACGCCCGCTCCGGCGGCGAAGACCAGCGCCGCGCACAGTGTCGCGCCGTGGTCGTGGGACGGCCGGGCGGACCATATCCACGGCGTCGTCCACTTCGCGGTGAGCGCGTACTCCGCGACCACCAGATAGACGACCGGCCCCACCCAGGCCGCCGCACCGCCGAGCACGGCGGCGGACAGCAGACCGACGCCGGTCACCCCCGCGACACCGCGCGCCATCTCCAGGACACCCCCGGGGAGGCGCGCGGCGGTCGCGGCGAGAGCCCCGACGGCCAGCGACGTCAGCGCGAGCACGGTTCCCAGCCGCAGCCAGGGCAGCCGGTGAGCGGTGGAGTGTTCGAGCTCACCGAACGGGCTGCGGGCGGTGGCGACGACGACCATGGCCGCGCCGCCTTCGACGAGCAGCGGGATCTGCTGCGCGAGCACCCCGCCGCCCTGGATCCAGCCGAAGTGCGACGCCACCCGCAGGAAGACCGCGAACCCCACCAGCAGCGTCACCGCCGCCGGAACCCCCCGGCTGACCAGGTGCAGCCGCACCACCCCGCCCGCCGAGGCACGGACGACCGGCCGCTCACGTACGCCGGCGGGGGTCACGGCAGATCCGCCACGGCGACGCGGCCGGCCCGCAGGTCGGCAAGGTGGGCCGCCAGCCAGGCGTGCCGGGACGCGGCAGGCAGAGCGGCGAACCTCTCCGCCGCCTTCGCCCGCTGTCCGGTGAGGGCGATGTCGGGCGGCGAGCCCGGCACCGACGGGTCCGCCGGTCGTACGCCGAGGGCCGTCATCAAGGCGGCCGAGACCACCTGCCCCGCGGGGCTGCCCTGCCCGACCACGTGGTCGATCACGACGGCCGAGGCGCGCGGCCGGAGCACGCGCGCGGCCAGCGACCGGCTCGTCCACAGGCTGGTGGCCGTGGCGCACAGCGGCGGCCCGGCGGGCACCCCGCGCGACGAGGAGCCGAAGCAGACCGCGCCGTCGATGCCCACGTCGAGGGCCACGGTCAGGACGCTCCCGGACATCGCGAGCGTGCTCACCTCGCCGCCGTCGTCGCCGGCGAACCTGACCTGGGTGACGCGTTGCGGCGCTCCCGTCAGGCCCGCCACCTCGCGCAGCACCGGATCCAGCGCGGCGGTGACGGCCGGCACGTACGCCCGGTACACCGGGTTCAGGCACACCTGGACGGCGGACCGGCCGCAGACCGGCGTGTAGGAGAGCGGCCGGTCGCCGGCCGCGTCGTGCAGCGCCGGGACGACCACGCCGGTGGCCTGGACGCGTGCGGTGCCGGCGAGTCCCACACCGGTCCCGGCCACGGCCACGCCGGCGGCGAGCACGGCCGCCGCCGCGCCGCGCGTACCGCGCCCACCGCAGACGGCCTGCACGCCCAGCGCCCCGAGCACCGCGACGGCGGCCCCGCCGACGACCATGACCTGGACGATCGCCAGGTCCGGCAGGTACGGGAAGAACACGCCCCCCTGAGGGTCCGGCGCGCCGCGCGAGAGCGGTGACGTCAACGGTGAGATCAGCATGTACGGGCTGCCGGACCTGATCCGGTAGTCCACGAGGAGCACCAGCAGCGCGGTGATCGCCGCCACCGGCGCGGCGAAGCGGCCGGGGAACCACAGGCCCGCCGCGATCCCGAAGGTGCTGACGGCCGTCACCACGACGGCGCCGACCACGACGGGCCACCACGGCGGGACGCCGGTCACGCCCTGCCAGGCGTTCACCCCGTACAGGGCGCCGACGCAGCCGAGGTAGGCGAACAGGGCCCATCCGGTCGTGGCGGCCCAGACGGCGAGGCGTCCCGCCCAGCGCGGCAGCGTGGTGACGGCCACCTGGTCGGCGACGCCGCGCCGGCCGTCGCGTGAGCCCATCCAGGCCGCCGCGCCCGCGATGAACGGCGCGAAGTCCGGCAGCTCCTTGCCGTACTGGAGGTACAGGGAGCGCGGCCCGAACATCGGCGGGAAATCCATGCTGCTCCGGTAGGTGTCGAACCAGAACATGGCCGCCATCAGCGGCACCATCCACATCATCGCGTTGCGGCGCAGTTCGAGGCGCAGCAGGCGTCCGGACGACAGGCGCAGCACTCCCCCGAACCCCGCGGGCATCGTGGCCGTGGTCATGACCGTGCCTCCTTGAGTACCGCGCTGTACCCGCGTTCCAGCGGCGCGTCGCCGGTGCCGTGCCCCTCGCCGAGGGCGACCAGTTCGCCGGGCGTGCCGTGGAAGGCGAGCCGCCCCTCGTGCATCAGCGCGACCTGCCCGCACGCGGCGCCGACGTCCTCGACCAGATGGGTGCTGACGATGACGGTGGCGCGCTCGCCGAGGTCGCGGAGCATGGTGCGGAACTCCACCCGCTGCTCGGGGTCCAGCCCGGCCGTCGGCTCGTCGAGCAGCAGCAGCTCGGGCTCGTTCACGATCGCCTGCGCGATGCCGGCGCGGCGCAGCATGCCACCGGAGAGGGTGCGGAGCTTCGCGCGTGCCTTGTCGCCGAGGCCGACGCGCTCGACGGCCGTCGCGACGGCGGCCGGAACCTGCCCCGGCGGCATCTCCTTGAGCAGCGCGAAGTACTCCACGAACTCCACCACGGTGAAGCCCGGGTAGTAGCCGAGGTTCTGCGGCAGGTAGCCGAGCCTGCGCCGGATCTCCCTGCGCTGACCGTACGCGCCGGGGTCACGGCCGAGCAGCCGCAGCGTGCCCGACGTCGGCGGGATGACGGTGGCCAGCATCCGCAGCAGCGACGTCTTGCCCGCGCCGTTCGGGCCGAGCAGCCCGAACACTCCCGTGCCGGTCCGCAGGGTCACGCCCGCGACGGCGCGTGAGCGGCCGAACTTCCTGGTCAGGTCCGTTGTCTCGACGTTCATGGCGTTCCTTTGGGTATGCGGGTCGCGTACAGCACCACCGCGGCGCAGCCGGCCGCGAAGACCAGATAGGGAAGAAGGAGGGCGGAGTCGCTGACGGCGGCGGTGATCCGCCCGGACGCCGTCTGGCCGGCGAGGACCGTCATCACCCAGCCGCTCACCCCGGCGGCCATGCCGGCGTTGGCCGAGCGCGCGAGCGTCGCCGCCGCCAGCGCCAGCGCCGCGACCGCGGTCATCGGGACCAGCCAGCCGAAGGTGATCCCCGCCGCCGTCGCGGACGCCGCCGACGCGGCCAGGCCGAGCGCGGCGTTGACCGCGAACACCGCGAGGACCCGTACGAGCAGCACCATCCGGTCGCTGACCGCCATGCTGAGCGACAGCTCCCAGGCCGGGTCGATGCCCGGCCCGTACGCGTAGGCGATGCTGACCGCGGCCACCGCCGGGGCGACCAGCGCCACCAGCGGCCGGCCGGATCCCGCCGTCGCGGCGGCCCCCGCGACGAACACCACGACGCTGGCGATCAGCCACGGCAGCAGCAGCGACGGCGTGGTCAGCAGCGCCCTGGCCAGGCCCGGAGACCGGAGCAGCCGCCCGGTCAGGCGTTCGAGGCGGCCCGGGTGGCGGCGCCACACCTGTGCGGCGACCCCGGCCCACACGCGGCCCAGGTCGACATCGTCCATCTCGCTCATGAGCGTCCTCCCTGCGCCGCCGGACGGCCGAGCAGTGCCGCCCGCAGCAGCCGCCGCGCCCGGTGCGCGCGGCTCTTCACCGTGCCCTCCGGTACGCCCATCAGTTCGGCGACCTCCGCCACCTGCCGGTCCTCCTCGTACAGGAGCCGCCACACCTCGCGTTCGGGCCCGGGCCCGAGGGTCTCGAGCGCGGCGGCCAGGTCGGCGCGCGACAGCACCGCCTCGACGGGGTCGGCCGGGGAGCCCCACGCGCTCACGGCGGCGGCGAGCTCCTCGGCACGGCCGCGCCGGCGCAGCCACAGCGCGGCCTGCCGCCGGGCGATGCCCCAGAGCCAGCCGCCGCCGGCGCCCTCAGGCCGGTACCGCGCGGCTCCCCGCCACGCCGCGAGGAACGTCTCCTGGAGCACGTCCTCCACGTCGGCGGCGGGCAGCACCGTACGGAGCCGGGCGGCCAGCCACGGCGCGTGCCGGGAGAACAGCTCCCGCAGCGCCACGTCGTCGCCGCCGGCCAGGCGGGCGATCAGTTCGTCGTCGTCCATCACCGTCTCTATTGCGTCGAGACGGCGATCGGTTCGCGCCGTTCGGGGTCAGATGATCCGGCGGCGGAGGAGCACGGCGAACATGCAGGCCGCGGGGGGCAGGGGCAGCCAGACGGTGACCATCCGGTAGCCGAGCACCGCGCCGACCGCCATCGGGGACGACGTGCCCGCCGCGACCAGGCCCGCGACCAGGGCCACGTCGAGGCCGCCGATCGCGCCCGGCGACGGGATGAGGGCCGTCAGCGAGGACACGCCCAGGTAGATGATCAGTACGGTGCCGAGCGCGATGGGCTCGCGGAGGCTGCGCAGGATCGAGAAGAGCACCAGGGTGTGGAAGAGCGGCAGGGCCAGGGAGCCCAGCCACAGGGCCGCCGCGCGGCCCGGGTGCCGGAGCACCGCCTTCAGCTCGTGCATCTCGCGTACGAGGCGGGAGGTCGCCGACGCGAAGCGTACGGCGACGCCGCGCAGCCACCGTCTCGGCCGCCTGAGCGCGACGGCGAGCAGGACGGCCGCCCCCGCCACCAGGGCCAGGACGGGCCACGGGTGCGGCAGGGGTACGCCGAAGCTCGGTGTGCGCACCTGTTCCAGCGTGGACGGGGCGATCACGACGGCGGCGGCCAGCAGCAGGAGGTGCGTGATGCCGGTCGCGAGGGAGTTCAGGCCGACCGCGCCGACGGCGGCGCCGCGGCTGATGCCGTGGCGTTGCAGGAAGCGCAGGTTGACGGCCATCGCGCCCGAACCGGCGGGCAGCAGATGGTTGGCGAACGACGCGGCGAACTGCACCGCGATCAGCCGGCCGAGGGGCGGCCGTACCGGTACCGAGCCGAGCAGCGAGACCGTACCGGCGACCCACATCGCGACGGTCGCCAGCGCGGCGACGGCCAGCCAGTCCGCGTCCGCGCCGGCGAGGCTGTCTCCACCGGCGTCGACGGCACCGCGGTGCATGACGCCCAGGACGATGACGGCCGCGGCGACGGCGGCACCGAGCAGTAGCTTGGAGACCGACGAGGGCACGATCGACGTACGCCCCGGCACCTCACCAACGGTGTTCACAGCCAGCCCCACTCCCGCAGCGAACCCCCGATATTAGCCCTGGACGATCAGTATGCGCCCCGTGAATGTCGGTGGGCCGGACACACGGAAGCAGAAGCGTGAACGCCGGGTCTACGAGCGTGTCGTCCGGCCGAACAGGAGCCTCCACGGGGTGAAGGCGGACTCGATCTGCGTGCTCAGGCTCATCTTGGACGTGCCCTGGACGCGCTCCTCGAACCGGATCGGCACTTCGAGGATCCTCAGGCCGAGCCGCACCGCGCGGTGGTTCATCTCCACCTGGAAGGAGTAGCCGTTGCTGTGGATCGAGGGCAGGTCGATGGCCCGCAGCGTCTCGGCGCGCCAGGCCTTGAAGCCGGCGGTGGCGTCCTTCACGCCGAGGCGCAGGATCGCGTTGACGTAGAAGTTGGCCCACGCGGACAGCGCCCTGCGGTGCCAGGACCAGCCGGGCGCCGTCGAGCCGCCCGCGACGTAGCGGGAGCCGAGCACGACGCCGGCGTCCCCGGAGAGCAGCGTCTCCAGCATGACCGGAATCGCGGAGACCGGGTGCGAGAGGTCGGCGTCCATCTGGATCACCGTTCCGGCGCCGGAGTCGAGAGCGCGGGTCATGCCGGCGACGTACGCGCGGCCCAGGCCGTCCTTCGCGGCGCGGTGGAGCACCTCGACGGAGCCCCCGGACTCGGCCGCGAGCTTGTCGGCGACGTCTCCGGTGCCGTCGGGCGAGCCGTCGTCCACGACCAGAACGTGCAGATCGGGAACCGCCAGCTCCGTCAGGAAGTTCACCAGGAGAGGCAGGTTGTCCCGCTCGTTGTAGGTGGGGACGACGACCACGGTTTTCGGGAAGGTCCCTACCACGACCGGTCTCCGCGTACGGCTTTCATTGGCACACCCGTTTTCTTCCGCATTGATATCGTATCTTCTACACCACTGTAGAAGATAAGTCCCACTCGGCGACCGATAGGGCAGCATGCGTCTCGCCGTCTACCTCCCGCTGGTCCTCGCCCTGTTCGCCGCACCAGGGGCGCGGCTCCTGGCGGCGCGCTGCGAGCCGCGGCTGGCCACCTGGCTGCTCACGGTCTCGGCGGCCGTTCTGGCGGCGGCGAGCACGATCTCCCTCGCGCTGCTGACCCTCACCGGCCTGCTCCGCATCCCCGAGCTCGCCGAGCTGGGCCAGTGGTCGCTCGGCCTCGCGGACCGCAAGGACCCCGTGGAGCTGTCCGTCGCGGCCGGGGCCGGCCTGGTGCTCGCCCTGACCGTCACCGCCGCCGTACGGAACTGCCTGCTCCGCTGCCGCGCGCTGGCCCGCGCGATCGTCGACTCCGCGTGCATGGCCGCCCCGGACGGCCTCGTGATCGTCGACGACCCGGTTCCCGAGGCGTTCGCGCTGCCCGGACGCCCCGGACGCATCGTCGTCTCCACGGGCATGCTGAACTCCCTCGACACCGCCGAGCGTGCCGGGCTGCTCGAGCACGAGCGCGCACACCTGGCCGGCCACCACTACGCGTTCGTGGCGTTCGCCCAGCTCGGCGCGGCGGCCAACCCGCTGCTGAAGCCGCTCGCCGCCGCCGTCGCCTACACCGTCGAACGCTGGGCCGACGAGCGCGCCGCCACCGTCACCGGCGACCGCCGCCGCGTCGCCCACGCCGTCGGCAAGGCGGCACTGGCCGCCCACCACGCCCGCTCGCATGCGCACGGGGCGGCGCTCGGCATCCTGGGCCACACGTCCGCGGGGCCGGTGCCGCGCCGCGTCGCCGCCCTCCTGGGCCCGCCCGTCACCCGGCGCGCCGGGCCGGCACTGGTGACCGCCGGTGTCCTCACCGTGGCGGTCTGCGCCACCGCGGACGCGGTCCACGACCTGCGAATCCTGCTGGAGCTCCTCGGCATCTGAGGGGCTCAGCGGCCGTTCAGCAGCTCCCGCAGCAGGCGTTCGTCCTGGTCGGACAGGGAGTCGACGAAGCGGGTGAGGACGGCCTCGCGGTCCGGCTCGGCGGCCATCGCGTGGTGCATGCGCCGCGCCACGAGACCCGGCTCGTCGCTCACCGGCGCGTAGCGGAACGCACGGCCCTCTTTCTCCCGCGTCAGCACGCCCTTGTCATGCGCCCTGGACAGGATCGTGACCACGGTCGTGTACGCGAGGTCGCTGGCGAGCAGCGCCTGCACGTCGGCGGCGTTGAGCGGCCTTCCGGCGTCCTGCAGGACGGCCATCACCTCGGCTTCGAGCTCTCCCGCGCCCCGCCGTCCATGCTCCGCCATACCGCCTCCTGATTCGCCATCAGTCTGCCACGTGCGGCGACGGAGGGCGATTGGACAATTATTTAGGCGAGCCTTACCTTGCCTACTAGCGAAGTAGTTGATCGCTCATCCGGGAGCCGTCGTGTCCGCTGAAAAGATCGCCCTGCTCGGAGCCATCGCCGGCTTCACCATCTACCTCGGCCTGCCGATCGGACGGCTGCGCTCCCCCTTGCCCCGGCTCCGCGCCCTGCTCAACGCGGTCGCCGCAGGCATCCTGATCTTCTTGCTCTGGGACGTCCTGGCCCACGCCTGGGAGCCCATCGACGGCGCGCTGTCCGAGCACCACTACGGCCCGGCGACCGGCAACGGCGCCGTCCTCGCGGCCGGCTTCGCCGCCGGGCTCGTCGGCCTCGTGTACTTCGACCGGTGGGCCTCCCGCCGTACCCGCCGCACCGGCCCGGGCACCGCGACCGCCGCCGAGCTCGACCGGCCGCGCGGGCAGGCCGCGCAGCTCGCGATGCTGATCGCGGTCGGCATCGGCCTGCACAACTTCGCCGAGGGCCTGGCCATCGGCAACTCCGCCGCGAAGGGCGAGCTCGGCCTCGCGGTGCTGCTGGTCATCGGCTTCGGAACCCACAACGCCACGGAAGGCTTCGGCATCGTCGCCCCGATGGCCGCCACCGGAGACCGCCCCTCATGGGGCTACCTCGCCCTGCTCGGCCTGATCGGCGGCGGCCCGACCTTCGCCGGCACCCTGCTTGGACAGCACCTTGTCAACGACACGCTGTCCGTCGCCTTCCTCGCGCTGGCCGCGGGCTCGATCCTCTACGTCGTGATCGAGCTGCTCGCGGTCGGCCGGAGGTTCGCCCTGAAGGAGATCACCACGTGGGGCATCTTCCTGGGGGTGGCCGCCGGCTTCCTCACCGACGCGATCGTCACCGCCGCCGGCGCGTAGCAGGACCGCGGGCACGTACGGCCGCAGCATCGGGCCGGCGAGCCCGCCCGCCCAGGCGACCAGGGCACCGAACAGCAGACCGGCCACGATGTCGTGCGGATAGTGGACGCCGATGTAGACGCGGAACACCGCGATCAGCACGGCGTTCACGGCCGCGACGGCGCCGAGCCGCCGGTCCAGCGCCCACACCGCCACGGCGGCGGCGCCGGCCAGGACGGCGTGGTTGCTCGGGAACGAGTAGTCGCCCAGCGGCGGGCAGGAGGACGCGATGTGCCCGACATGCGGCAGCGTCCGGCAGGGCCGCTCCTCGGCGAACACCAGCTTGACCACGGCGCTGAGCGCGAAGGCCACCACCATCGCGCCCGGTACCCACAGCGCCCGCCACGCGGAGCGGTGCCGCCGGTAGCCGATCGCGGCCAGCGCCGCGAAGAGGAGCAGTCCATAGTCGCTCCACCGGTTCGCGGCCGTGTTCAGCCAGGTCGTGTGCCGCGCCAGCGCGACCATGTCGCGGTAGGCACCGTTGTCGAACCCCACGTGCACCAGGACTTCGCCTCCTCAGTTCACCTATCTACTACCGAGATAGTACTAACGTGGTCGTACTCCTTCGATCAATCAGGGAACCGAGGACATGCAGCACTTCATCGCCACGTACGGCTATCTGGCCGTCTTCGTCCTGATGGCCGCCGAGTCCGCCTGCGTCCCGGTGCCGTCGGAGCTGATCATGTTGTTCGGCGGCGCGCTCGCCGCCGGGGCGGTCGCCGGCGCGCACCCGAACCTCGTCCTGGTGATCGTCGCCGGCACCCTCGGCAACGTCGCGGGCAGCTACGTCGCCTGGGCCGCCGGCCGGTACGCCGGGCGGGCGACCATCCGCAGGTGGGGCCGGTACATCTGGCTGAAGGACGAGGACATCGACCGCGCCACCGGCTGGTTCGAGCGGTACGGGGCGGCGGCCGTGTTCGTGGGCCGCATGCTCCCGGTCGTACGGACGTTCATCTCGCTGCCGGCGGGCTTCGCGAACATGCCGCCGGTACGGTTCGGCGTCTACACGCTCGCCGGGTGCATCCCGTGGACGGCCGCCCTCGGCGTCGCCGGGTACGCCGTCGGGCGCGACTGGCAGCGCATCGCCGACGCCTTCCACGGCCCGACGTACGTCATCGCCGGGATCGTCGCGGTCGTCGCCCTCGTCTGCGTGGTCGTCTTCGTACGGCGGCGGCGCTCAGCCGAGCGGAACGAGTCCGTACGGCTGTGACCGCGTCAGGCGTCCGGCTCCTCGCGCAGGAGGTCCTGGAGGAGCTTCTCGTCCTCGGGCCCGAGGGATGAGACGAACCGCGCGAGCACCCCGGCGCGGTCGTGACGGCGGCTCAGCAGATCGGTCATCGCCTGGGCGGTGTGCGAGGCCTCGTCGACCGTCGGGGTGTAGGCGTACCCCTTCCCCGCCGGAGTGCGCGTGACGAGGCCCTTGCGGTGCATGCGGGCCAGGGTCGACATCACCGTCGTGTAGGCCAGCCCGGCGTTGATCTCGCGCTGGACGTCGGCCGGGGTCATCGCCCGCGCGTTCACCCACAGCACGGCCAGCACCTCGTCTTCCAGCATTCCCGGTGGGCGCCGGGCGGGGCTGTCGTCGGACGCTCGGTTCACAGGAGGCTCCTCACGCTCGCGGCCGATTTTACTGACCTGATGGATTCGCCGCCCGCCGCCGTTGCCGGCGGGAGCGTGCGGCGAGAAGGAGGGCGAGCCAGGCGCCGCCGAGGGCGAAGCCGCCGGCCACGTCCGTGACCCAGTGGACACCGAGATAGATCCGCGACAGGCCGATCAGCAGGATCACGACCGCGGCGGCGCAGAGGACCGGCACACGGAAGCGCCGCGTCGTACGCCACGGGCCCGAGACGGCGAACGCGGCGAGCAGGCCCCAGACCACGACCGCCTGCGTGGAGTGCCCCGACGGGAAGGCGTACCCGCCCGTCGGCGTGAGCATCTCCCCCACCGGGGGCCGCGGCCGGCCGACCAGACCCTTGAAGACCTGGTAGAGGACCATCGAGCCGCCGCACGCAACCCACAACAGGACCACGCCGAAGACGTCGCGCCGGGGTGCCAGCAGGAGACAGAGGCTCACGAGCAGCAGCACCGGGACGATCACGACCGTGGACCCGAGCCGGGTCCAGGTCTCGAACAACGCGTCGGACCAGCCGGCGCGGTGGCCGACGGCGAAGTCCTCCACGCGATGGTCGAGGCCGGTGACCGGAGCGTCGGCGACGACGATCCACAACAGCACGGCGAACGCCACGGCACAGACGAGGGCCGTGGCGGTGAGAACCTGCCACTCACTTCTCTGACCAGTACGCATGTCTACCATTACAGTAGTACGACTCGGGCAGTACTCCACGGGTGGGGTGTGACACCCGCCGACATATTCGGAAATTTCGACACCCTACACTCTGTAGGGTGATATCCCCCGGACGTGCGAGTAAGTACACCTCCCACCCGGCCGCGCCCCTCATCGCGGTGGCCTTCGTCTTCGCGCTCGCGCAGCTCGCCATCACCACCCGCGTGAGCCTCGGCTGGGACGAGACCGTGTACATCAGCCAGGTGAGCCCGCACGCGCCGGCCGCCATGTTCGGCCCGCCGCGCGCCCGCGGCATCACGCTCCTGCCCGCGCCGCTCGTCGCGCTGACGTCGTCATTGGTGGCGCTCCGCGCGTACATGGCCGTGATCTCCTCGGCCGCCCTGGTGGCGGCGTACTGGCCATGGACACGCCTGCTGCGCCCGTACACGGCCGGGCTCGCGGCCCTGCTCCTCGCGAGCCTGTGGGTGGTGCAGTTCTACGGCACCGAGGTCATGCCCAACCTCTACGTCGCGTACGGCGCGGTCGCCGCCGCAGGCTGGTTCGCCCTCACGGTGCGCGCCTCGCGGCGCGGAGGCGGTGACGGGGCCGATCGCGAGGCCGCGGGCCGATTCGGCCGTACCCTGCGCGGCCTGGGTCTCCGGGTGATGCCTCGCCGTGGCGGCGACGGCCGGGCGGAACCCGGGCGGTTCTCTCCCGCGGTCTGGCTCGCGGCGAGTCTCGCGGTCGTGACGTTGATGCGTCCCGGTGACGCGGCCTGGCTGGCGTTGCCCCTTTTCGCCGGGGTGGCCCTCGCCGGGCGGCGGCGGGTCGTACTGCTCGTCTCGATCGTGGCCGGGCTGTTCGCGGGCGGGGTCGAGTGGGTCGCCGAGGCGTACGCCCGGTTCGGCGACCCGGTCCAGCGGCTGCACGCCTCCAGCAAGACCGAGGGCGGCCTCGGGTGGCATCCCGAGGGCATCCGGATGGAGCTGAACGCCCTCAACGACCATCTGCTGTGCCGTCCGTGCGCGGGTGCCACGTGGCACACCTCGCCGCAGTCGCTGTGGTGGCCGCTGATCCCGGTGCTGGCCGCGGGCGGGCTGGCCTTCGCGCTGCGCGAGGGGCGTACGCGCCTGCTGCTGGTGCCCGCCGCCTGCGGAGGTTCACTCGCGGTTTCGTACCTGCTGTTCGTCGGCTACGCCGCGCCGCGTTTCCTGATCCCGGCGTACGCGCTGCTCGCCCTGCCCGTGGCGTACCTCCTGAGCGGGGTCACGGCGATCGGCGACCGGCGGTGGCGGATCGCCGCGACGGGGTTCGTCGCCGCCGGGATCGCCGTGCTCGCGGTGGGCGAACAGGTGATCCTGGCGCGCATGGTCGCGGACCAGACCGCCGCGCGCCGCGACTACACCGTGATCGCCGGGCACCTGCGCGACCTGGGCATCCACCCGCCGTGCACACTGGCCGGCGACCAGGCACAGCCACTGGCGTTCTACGCGGGCTGCGCGTCCACGGCGGCGGCCGGACGCGACAAGTCGACGACCCTCGCCGGCTTCATGGCGGCCACACGCGGTCCCCGCTTCGCGACCCTCACCTCACGCGCCCACCGCCCGGGGTACGCCACGGGCTGGCACGCCTACGCCTTCACGACCCCGACGGGCCGGCACTGGCGCGTGTACACGCCTTAGTGGTTCCCGAGAAGCCCGCGCAGCACCTGTTCATCGTCGGCGCCGAGCCCGGTGACGAAGCGCTGGAGTACGGCCGCGCGGTCGGGCTCGCGTCGCAGGGCGTCGTGCATGACCTCGGCCGCCATCTCGGGGGCCTCCTTGACGGGAAGGTAGGCGCCGCGACGGCCGCCGGCGTCCCGGAGGACGAGCCCCTTGTCCCACAGCCGGCGCAGGATCGTGTGCACCGTGTTGTAGGCGAGGTCCCCGCCGAGGTCGGCCTGGATCTCCGCCGGAGTCAGCGGACGGCGGGCGGCCCACAACGCGCCGAGGATCTCCGCCTCGAGCTGCCCCGCACCCCGCCGCACTTCGGTCATGACGTCACTTTACCGGCCATAACCCCTGCTGACCGCCCCTGACAGGTGCGCCTTTCCGGGGCATTGCGCTGTGGATCAACGACTCGTGCGCTCGGTGCCGATGACGCCCGTACGGCGCCCATCCCAGAATGAGGTCCGCCCACCGAATCCCGTCACGAAAGGGACCAGATGACCAGCGAGAACGTCGACGGCGCCACGGCGCACCGCCAGTACGGAAGCGAGGAGACCGACGCCGTCCGAACGTCGCGATGACCTGCGGGGGCCGTCGCGACCGGTTGTTCGGCCGAGCGTGCGGGGACGCGCCGTGAACGTTCTCGGCCGGTGGGCTTACGTCCCCAGGTGGATGTTCTGGCATATACCGGCCGGTTAGGGTCACCGCATGAACGCCACACCGCCGGTCGGGCGTACGGCACCGACGAGGCTTGTGGCCTGGGGCGGTGCCGTTCTGTACCCCCTCACGCTGTTGATCGTGGTCGGTGGAGGGGCGAACGCCTCCGCGCCGCTCCAGGCCGTCGGGTCGCTGCTCGCCACCAGCCTGCTCTCCGGTCTGACCCGGCGCAGGTCGACGGCGGCGCTGGTCCTCACGCTCCTCGGGACCACCAGCGTGATCTTCGCCACGACCGACCTGTCCCAGACCCGGTTCGTGTCGTACTTCGCCGTGGACATCGTCGTCGGCTACATGGTCGCCACCCGCAGGCAGAGGGCCGCGATCATCGCCGTCTCGGTGTCGCTCCTCGTTCAGAGTGCGGTCGTGATGACGGCCACGCACGACTCCAACAAGGGGATCCCCTCCGTCCTGATCTTCGCCCTGGCGATGGCGACCGCCTGCATGATCGGCCTGTTGAACCGCGAGCGGCGCCGGCACGCGGTCGAGATGCGGACCCAGGAGGTGGCCGAGGCCGTGACCGCCGAGCGGCTACGGATCGCACGTGAGCTGCACGACATGGTCGCGCACAGCATCGGCATCATCGCGATCCAGGCCGGCGTGGGCAGCCGCGTCATCGAGACGCAGCCCGGCGAGGCACGCGAGGCGCTGCGGGCGATCGAGTCGACCAGCAGGGAGACACTGTCCGGCCTGAGGCGCACGCTGGTGTCGCTACGCCAGGCGGACCCGTCCACACCCGAACGCTCCGCACCACGAGCCCCCACACCAGGCCTCGCGGACGTCGACCGGCTCGCGACGATGACCGCCGGCGCCGGAGTCCACGTCGACGTACGCCGCCACGGCGCACACCGCCCGCTGCCCCCCGACATCGACCTGTCCGCGTACCGAATCGTGCAGGAAGCGGTCACGAACGTCGTACGCCACGCGGGCACCGGCCGCTGCCAGGTGACCATCGGCTACGGCGAAGCCGACCTGACCGTGGAGATCGTCGACGACGGCCACGGAGCCACCACCACGGGCCACGGCTTCGGCCTCGTGGGCATGCGCGAACGAATCGGCCTGCTACACGGCCACTTCAGCGCCGGCCCCCGCCCGGAGGGCGGCTTCCGCGTACTGGCACGCCTGCCCCTACCCGAACCCGCCACACCCCCAGTGGAGGCCAGGTGACCGTCCGTGTCCTGCTCGCCGACGATCAGCCGCTCGTACGGTCGGGGTTGCGGGTGCTGATGGCCGACACGGCCGACCTGGACGTCGTCGGCGAGGCGTCGACGGGAGGCGAGGCCGTCCGGCTGGTCGAGGACGTGCGTCCCGACGTCGTCGTGATGGACATCCGGATGCCCGGCATGGACGGGATCGAGGCCACCCGGCGGATCACCGCGGCCGGCGGGGGTACCCGGGTGCTCGTCCTGACCACCTTCGACGAGGACGATCACGTGTACGGCGCGTTGCGCGCGGGCGCGAGCGGGTTCGCGGTCAAGGACATGGCTCTGGACGACATCCTCGCGGCGATCCGCGTGGTCGCCGCGGGTGACTCGCTGATCGCGCCGGGCGTGACGCGCCGGTTGATCGCGGAGTTCGTCCAGCGCCCCGCCGAGCGCGCGCCGCGGCACGTCGCGGGCATCACCGAACGCGAGCGCGAGGTGCTCACCCTGATCGGACGCGGCCGGTCGAACACCGAGATCGCCGACGAACTGTTCATCACGGTCGCCACCGTGAAGTCGCACGTCGCGCGCCTCTTCACCAAGCTGGGCGCACGCGACCGCGTACAACTGGTGATCGTCGCGTACGAGACGGGGCTGGTCGCGCCGTCCCACTGAGGCCGGGTCGACGACGGCGTCGCGGAGACGATCCCGCGTGAGCGGAGATCGGTTGCCGTCCGCCGCTGCCGGAGGGCGAGATTCGCGTTCGTACTACCTCGACCGCGCCCGGCGACCCTGAACGCGCCTCGGCGAGGAGCGCCGTCCAACGCACAGATCGGACGGCGGCTTCACCTCACCGAGGCGACCGTCAGGGGGGAATGCCAAAGGGACGCGGGAGAATCTCATCAGCCGGGGCCGATCGTTGCGACGGCGATCGACCCCATCGTGGCTGCCTCGTGCTCAGTCGGAGCGCGAGGTGGGATCAGAGCTTGAAGAGTTTGGCGTAGGGCGCCATGATCCGCTGCTGCTGGGTACCGAAGTCGACCAGCACGGCAACGTCTTCCTCAATGCCGATCACTCGACCGAGGCCGTACTTGTCGTGGTTGACCTGATTGCCCAGGTCGAACTGCTCTACGGGCGGAGCAGCGGATGGGGGCTTGAAGGGACTGGTGGGCAGGTGGCGCCGGGTCACGGCTGGGGAGCGCTTCATCTCTCCTAGTGTGCCCTCTCCAGCGCCAATAGTCGCCCTACCTGGCGAAATAACATCGACTCAGGTAGCGAAGTAGGGGTCGCGCGGCATCCCGGAGCGTCGCGTCCCAGGCTGTCGATCAGCGAGAACTGCCCAGCCGAAGGTACGTCTGAGCAGGAAACGCATGGACGGGAGAGAGCCGGTCCACCGGAACACACGTGGACGAAGACGACCGCTGTCGGCCACCCGCCCGCCGAGACATTCGCACACACATCGGGCCAGCAGGCCACCGGAACGGCGGCGCGGCAGGATGGCGGCGCGCCGAATCCCGCCATCAGTGAGTCCACGCGCGCCCGTGATCGCCGACCCGAAGTACGCCGGACGCACCAGCGCGCGCCCGCCCGGGCGGCTCGCGAGCGACCCGGAAGGGCAACAGCCTCCACTACCGGCCGGCGGATGCGCCCTCTCAGGATGTGGCCGCGGAATTGAAAAGGGCGATTCTCGCGATTTCGCGCAGGACGCCGATCGTCAGGCAGGTCGACATCGCCGCCGCCTCCGAGCCGAACAACTGCCGTCGGCGAACCCGCGGTCGCGTCGTAGGCGATCCGAATCCGGGCGCCGTTCCGATGCGGAGGTACGGGCGCATCGCTCCCTCCGGCCGAGGCCGGACGGTCACGTTCCGCACACCGGACTCGACGGAGTCCCAGCTCGGGCCGCATGGCCGCCGCAACCACCACGAACCCGCCGACCACCACACCCCCCGCCCGATGACAGAGGGTGACCATCATCCCTGAAGACGATTACCAGAACTTTGTCAACAGATAGCGATGCGAGAAAGAAAAGACTACCCAAAAGGTAAGTTGACCCCGATAGCCTTTTACTGAACAGATGTAATCGTCCTGGGATAAACCATTTCACCCGAAATTCAAATTCCAAAACCCCCCCGAGCCAGAAGGAGTTTTCGCAATGATCCACTCAATTGGCGGGCGCGCTGCCACCGCCGCGGCGCTGGTCGCCTTAGGCGGCGCGGCCGTCGTCGCCGCTCAGGTGCCCGCGCAGGCGTCGGTGTTCACCGCGCCCTACACGTGCACCGTGCCGTTCGTCGGGACGCAGTCCGTCGTCGGCACCGGCACGCTGACCGCGTCGCCGAATCCCTCCACCACCGGCACGTCGACGCATTTCCAGCTGCAGATCGCGGGCCTCTCCTCCCCGCTCGCGATCACGTCCTGGAACGCGAGTGCCGGCATCGACGGCAGTGGCGCCGAGACGTCGTCCTTCTCCGTGACCGGTAGCGGGGGTTCGATTCCCGCGAACACCCCGATCACGGTCACGCTGGACGGCAACTGGACGCCGGCCGTGACCGGGACCGACCAGTTCCAGGTCGGCAATCTCACCGTTCACGGGCGTGTTCCGATCTTCGGCACTCTCACCATCTCGTGCACGCCGGTCGCACCGCGCCCGGTGGCCGAGACGCTGACGGTGAGCTGAGCGGCCGAAGAAGGAGCGACCCTGCCCACCGGGGCCGCTCCACCTGCGCGAAGACGGCTCTTGCCCCGCGCGTCCCCCCGGCATAGCGTCCGAAAGGTCGGCTGACCGGAGGGGTTCATCATGGCGATCGATCCGAAGACGACCGCGGTCGTGCTCATCGAGTACCAGAACGATTTCACGTCCGAGGGCGGCGTCCTGCACGGCGCCGTGTCCGGCGTGATGGAGAAGAACGGGATGCTCGCGAACACCCGGAGTGTCGCCGAGGCGGCCCGCGCTTCCGGCGCCACCGTCATGCACGCGCCGATCACGTTCGCCGAGGGCTACAACGAGATCACCCAGCACCCGTACGGCATCCTGAAGGGCGTCGTGGACGGCAACGCGTTCGTCAAGGGCTCGTGGGGTGCCGCGATCACCGACGACCTCGCTCCGGAGGACGGCGACATCCTCATCGAGGGCAAACGCGGCCTGGACACCTTCGCGAGCACGAACCTCGACTTCATCCTCCGCAGCAAGGGGATCACGACGATCGCCCTGGGCGGCTTCCTCACCAACTGCTGCGTCGAGTCGACGATGCGCAGCGGGTACGAGAACGGCTACCGCGTCATCACCTTGAACGACTGCCTCGCCGCGACCTCGGCGGAGGAGCACGACAACGCGCTGAAGTTCGACTTCCCGATGTTCTCCCAGCCGATGTCGTCGGGCGAGTTCATCGCCGAGCTCAAGAACGCGTAGGAATATCCCTACGCTTGACGCGTAGGCATTTACCTACCTATATTCACCGGCGTGGACACAACGGACGCCGTGTTCGCGGCGCTGGCCAGCCCCGTACGCCGGGAGCTGTTGCGGCTGCTGCTCGACGGCCCTCGTACGGCCGGTGACCTCGCGTCGCGTTTCGACATGCGCAGGCCTAGCGTCTCGGAGCACCTGAAGGTGCTGCGGGACGCCGGCCTCGTCAGCGAGCGCCGAGCCGGTCGGGAGCGTCACTACTCCCTGGAGGGACGGCCCCTCGCCGACCTGCAGGAGTGGCTGCACCCGTACGAGCGGTTCTGGCGCGAACGGCTGGCGGCGATCACCGGCGTACTCGACGAGGAGGAATCATGAACGACGACCTGCGGACCATCCGCGTCGACCAGTTCATCCCGCACGAGCCCGCGAAGGTGTGGCGGGCGCTGACCGACCCCGAGCTGCTGGGTCGCTGGCTCATGCCCAACGACTTCAAGCTGGAGGTCGGGCACACCTTCACCTTCCAGGGACGCCCCATCCCGCAGGCCGGCTTCGGCGGCGTCGGGTACAGCGAGGTCCTCGCGTTCGAGGTCGAGCGGATGCTCAAGATCGGCTGGTACGCCGCGCCGGAGGACGCGAGCACGCTCGACACCACGGTGACCTTCACCCTCGAACCCGAGGGCACCGGCACCCGGCTGTTCCTCGTGCACGACGGCTTCGACCCGGACGACGCGTACCAGCTCGCGTCCCGCCGCTTCATGGGCGGCGGCTGGCCGGGCATCTGCGGAGCGATCACCAGGGTCATCGAGCCGCAGCCGGTGTGAAACCCGCTCGGCGTAGCCGCCCGGATCACGTACGGTCTTGGCCGTCACGGATCCGCCTGGGGGGAGCGCCGGCATGGCCGAGGAGAGGGCGCTCTGGCGCAATCCCGACTTCCTGCTCCTCACCGGCGGGCAGGTGGTCTCCTTCGTCGGCGACCAGACGCACGGGCTCGCCCTGCCGCTGCTCGTCCTCGTGGTCTCCGGCTCGGCCGCGCAGGCGGGCCTCGTCCTGGGCCTGCACACGATCTCGTTCCTGGTTTTCGGGCTCGTCGCCGGGGTGCTCGTCGACCGGTGGGACCGCCGCCGGACGATGATCTGGTGTGAGGTCGCCCGCGGGCTCCTCACGGTGAGCATCCCGGTGGCGCTGTGGCTCGGCCACCTCACGCTGGCGCAGATCTACGTCGTCACCGTGGCGACGGGCGTCCTCACGACGCTCTTCCAGACGGCCAACACCGCGGCGCTGCCCAACGTGGTGACCGGCGAGCAGGTGCCGGCGGCGCTCGGGTACACCCAGTCGGTCTTCAGCACTGTGCGGATCTTCGGCGCCGCGCTCGCCGGCGTGTTGTACGGCCTCGGGCGCACCGTGCCGTTCGCGGTGAACGCCGCGTCGTTCGTGGTGTCCGCGGCGACGCTCCGGCTGATGCGGGCCCGGTTCCAGGAGCGGAACGAGGCGCCGCCGGAGCGGATGACGCACCAGATCCGCGAGGGCCTCGCCTGGCTCTGGCACCGGCCCGCGCTGCGGTTCCTGACCCTGGTCCAGGCCGCCGACAACCTCCGGTACGGCGCCGGTTACCTTGTCATCATCACGCTGGCCAGGCGGGTCGGCGCGACGCCGCCGTGGATCGGAGTGATCTTCAGCGGGGCGGCCGTCGGCGCGGTCACCGGCGCCCTCGTGGCGACCCGCGTCGCGCGCAGGCACCCGCCCGGCCGGATCGCGGCCGCCATGCTGTGGGTGGAGGCCGCGGTCTTCCCGCTGTACGCCATCGCGCCGACCCCGCTGCTGCTCGGCGTCGTCGCGGCGGCCGAGTCGGTGATCGCCCCGGTGTACACGGTGGCGATGACCACCTACCGGCTCGACGCCACCCCGGACGCCCTGCGGGGACGCGTCGTGAGCGCCGCCTCGACGCTGACGGTCGGCGCCCTGTCCCTCGGCACGATCCTGGGCGGCCTGCTGCTGGCCGCCGCCGGCCCGCGGACGATGGTGGTGATCTCGGCGATCTGGCTGCTGTTCCTCGCGGTCCTCACGACGGCCAACGGGTCCGTACGCCGCGGGGCCGTGCCCGCGAGCCGCTGACGCCTCACTCCGGCGGGGGCGGGGCGGCCTCGCTGTCGGGGCGGTTCTCCGCGATCCAGGTGTCGATGCGTTCCCACCAGTCGAACAGCCAGCGTTCGCGGTCGGCCGGGATCTCCTCGTGCGGCACCCGCCACCACCGCGCGCGCAGCGCCTGCTCCATCGGGATCCGGTGCCAGACGTCGCGTACGGACAGCAGGTCGTCGACGCCCGTGTGCGCCACGAAGACGATGTCGGCGGACGGCGCGGCCTCGATGGCGGCGAGGGTGCCGGCCATGTGCGGCGCCATGACGTTGCGCATCCCGCGGGCGCGCTTCGCCTCGACGGGGTGCCCGCGGCGGCGCAGGCGGCGGATCGCACGCGCGCGGCGGCGCGGGGTGAAGTTCGCGCCCTCAGGGAAGATCAGCATCGCGCCGCGCTCGTCGAGCCCGGCCGCCAGCCGGCCGATCTCGGTGACGGTCTGGCCGGGAACACCGGCGCCGCCGGGGACGAACGCGTTGGGCAGCCGGTTGAGCAGCACGTCCAGCCCGGGGTCGGCCTGGAGGGCCGCCTTCATCACGATGCGGGGCCGCCGTCCGTACACGTTGAGCAGGAAGTGGACGATCAGGAACGAGTCACCGGGCCCGGCGTGCCGGCTGAGCACGATCACCGGGCGGTCCGACGACGCGTCCAGGGGTTCCTGGATCTCCACGACGAGCCCGAGGGTGCGCTCGGCGACGCTGTACATGTGGGCGACGAACCACCCGCAGAGGGCGTAGTTGCGCTCCTCGTACGAGGCCTTGCGCGCGGCCAGGCCGCCGAAGCCGCTCGTGATCCACAGCGCGAGGGAGGCGAACAGCGCGACGGACTCCAGCGCGAACCACGACACCGCGACCGCCGCGACGCGCAGGAAGCGGCGGCGCCCGTGCGAGAGGATCACGCCGAGGAGAAGGAGCAGCGGGGTCGCCACGGCGAGCGCGATCGCGATCGCCACGACCAGCGGCGCGAACACCAGCCTCCGGACGAATCTCGGGGGCATCATGGGACCGCCCTTCGGAGAGCTCAGTCGCCCGCCAGGTACGCGCTGCTGGCCGCGTACGCGCGCTCGATGTTGGCCTCGACCCGCGACGCGTCGCGGTACCTCAGTTGCGACAGGCCGGTGCCCTGCCCCGTGCCGCCGGCGGGCAGTACGTGCACGGTGACGTCCTCGGGGAGCTCGTCCATCTCCTCGGCGAACCGGTAGCGCCGCGCGATCTCGAACGCCACGAGCCCGACCTCCCAGGGCCGCCGCGGGGACGTGAGCGGCGTCTCGACGCGGCCGACCTGCAGCACGTAGATCGTCCGTGCGCCCTCGCGCACCGCACGGCCGATCGGGATGCTGTGCACGAGCCCGCCGTCGTAGAAGTGCTCGTCGCCGATGCGGACCGGCGGCAGGATGCCCGGGACGGCGCAGGACGCCAGCACCGCGGGCGTGATCGGGCCGCGCGTGAACCACCGCGCCTGCGCCCGCTCGATGTGGGCGGCCACGCAGTGGAACGGCACCTCCAGGTCCTCGATCCGCTGGACGGGCAGGTAGTCATCGAGCGCCTCGGCCAGCAGGTGCGTGGAGTGCAGATGGGTGCCGGAGCGTACGAGCGTCGACATCCTGGACAGGAACGAACCGCCGAACACCGAGCCCGCGCCCCCGCCGGACCAGGCCTTGGCCAGCAGGTCGACGGCGTTCGACGGGTCGGCGGCGAGGAAGGCGCCGTTGAACGCGCCCACCGACGTGCCGACGATCAGGTCAGGACGGATGCCCGCCTCGCTGAGCGCCCGCATCATGCCGATCTCGTAGGCGCCCAGCAGCCCGCCGCCACCCAGTACGAACGCGATCTTGGGGTGTTCCACATCGTCTCCCGTCGAATGCCACCGGTAGATGCTTCTACCCCCGAATCGCCGGATCGACCGCGTGCGCGATTCCGGTTCGGAGGAGGCGTTCCACTACGATTGCGGCGTCACCCCGAAACGTACGGAGACCTGTGATGACCCGGTTGAGCGAGTCCATTGATCGCGGCGTCACGCTGCTCACGGGCGCGGATCTCGCGCTGGACGCGAGCGTACGCGAGGTCCTGGACGTCACGACCCGGCGGCGTGGCCTCGACCTGTCGGACCTGTCCGCGGCCGAGCAGGCCACGCTGATCGAGGACCGCTCCCAGCAGCTCCAGCCGTCGGCGGAGAAACTCGGCGAGCGGATCACGTCGGCGGAGGCCGAGGGCCGCCCGTTCATCGCCAAGTTCGGCATCGACCCGACGGGCGCCGAGGTGCACCTGGGGCACGCGGTGCCGATGCTCATCCTCAGCCGCTTCCAGCGCATGGGTCACCAGGTCGTCTTCATCGTCGGCGACGTCACCGCCAAGATCGGCGACCCGTCCGGCCGCTCCGACGAGCGCCCCGCGCTGACCGACGACGACATCGCCCGCAACCTCACGACGTACCGTGACCAGGTCACGCCGTTCTTCGACTTCGACCGCGCCCAGTTCCGGCACAACGGCGACTGGCTGCGCGACATCACGCTCCCCCGCCTGATCGAGCTGACCGCCCAGATCCCGGTCTCGATGTCCCTGCAGCGCGACGACTTCCGCAAGCGCCTCGACGCGGGCTCGGGCCTGTCCCTCGCCGAGCTGCTCTACTCCGTGGTCATGGCACTCGACTCCGTCGAGATCAACTGTGACATCGAGGTCGGCGGCATCGACCAGTTCCTCAACATGCAGATGTGCCGCAAGGTGATGGACATCTGCGGCCAGACGTCCGAGCTGGTCGTCGCCGTACCCCTGGTCGAGGGCACCGACGGCACCGGCGCGAAGATGTCCAAGTCCAAGGGCAACTACGTCCCGCTGTCCGCCTCGCCGACCGAGATCTACGGCAAGATCATGTCGGTGCCGGACCGCCTGGTGGAGCCGTACTTCCGCGCGCTGAGCGAGTGGAGCGACGCCGAGCTGACCGCCGTGGCCGACCGCCTGAAGGCCGGCACGCTGCACCCGATGGACCTCAAGAAGCTGCTCGCCGGCGAGGTCACCGCCGCCATCCACGGCGTGGACGCCGCGATGAAGGCCCGCGAGGGCTTCGTGGCCCGCTTCTCCACCCGCAGCTTCGGCGACGTCGAGGACCTCCCGGTCGTCACCGACCTGGGTCAGACCGTCGTCGAGGCCGTCAAGTCCCTGGGCTTCGCCGCCAGCAACGGCGACGTACGCCGCGTCGCCCAGCAGAACGGCCTCCGCCTGGTCGTGGAGTCCGACGGCGCCCAGAACCAGATCGCCCTGACCCCGGACGACATCCGCGTGCCCCTGGCCGACCTGATCAAGGACAAGGTCACCGGCGAGGCTGGCGACCTGTACCTCAAGGTCGGCCGCAAGCTGGCCCACCTGGGCTGACGCTAGCCGTCGCCGGGCCGCTTGGCGGTCGGTGACGCGGTCGGCTTCGGCGAGGCCTTCAGCGGCTGTTTCGTGGCGGGGGTGCGTACGCCCGGGTAGTACTTCTTCGCCGGTGGCTTCGTCACCGGCGGAGGACTCTGCGGTGGCGGAGGCATGAAATTCTTCGTCTCTCCCGTCCAGGCGGGTGGCGGGAACCCGCGTACGGGCCGGCCCGTCTCCGCCGTCGTCATGACGTCGTGCCAGATCTCGGCCGGTGCGACGGCCGCCTCCTGGTGCGGGGCGTCGCCGATGTTGATGATCGGACGGTTGCTGGCGCGGTACATGACGACCGCCGTGGCGACGTCCGGGGTGTAGCCGCAGAACCACGCCGCCGCGTTGTGCGCGGTGGTGCCGAGCTTTCCGGCGGCCTGCCGGCCGGCGAGGGCCGCGCGGTGGCCCCGGCCCGACTCCGCCGCATGCCCTAACGCGAACGCGACGTCCGCCGACACCGCCGAGGAGAACGCCGGGCGGGTGCGCGGCCGGAGGTCCAGCAGCACCTTGCCCGACATGTCCGTCACCTTGGACAGGATGTGCGGCGCCGCGTACCGGCCGGACGCCAGCGTGGCGTACGCCGCGGCCTCGTCGACGGCGCGTACGCCGCTCGGCGGGGTCCAGCCGCCACGGCTCGCGGCGAGCAGGGCGCCACTCTTGCCCTTGCCGCCGCCGAGCCCGGCGCGCGCCACCGCCGACGACGGGTCGCTCCGTGCGGACAGCCGCGCGAAGACGGCGTTGTACGACCGGGCGGTCGCCGTCAGCAGGTTCGCGGAGGCCGGTGTGGCGTCGTCGTCGTTGACCACCGGCCCGAACGGCGTCGCCTCGAACGTGCTGCGCAGCCCGATGCCGTGTTCCAGCCCGCCGGCGAGCACGAACGGGTCCAGCGACGAGCCCGGCGGCAACGCGGCCAGGAGCGCGTTGTCGTACTGGTGCCTCAGGTAGTCGCGGCCCCCGTAGGCGGCCAGGATCTCGCCGGTCCCGGGCCGTACCGAGGCCACGCCGGTCTCCAGGTCCTTGTCGTGGCCCGTGGCGCGCGCGACCGCGCCGGGCACCGCCGCCTCCATGGCCGGGTCGATCGTGCTGGTCACGCGCAGGCCGCGCCGGTAGATCTGGTCGTCGTCGAAGCCGTGCGCGTGCAGTTCGGCGGTGATGCGTTCGATCAGGTAGCCGCGCTGGCCGCCGTACGTCGGCTCGCGCCGCGCGGGCAGCACGCGCGGGAACGCCGGTCGCGGCCCCCGTGGCAGCGCGCCGGTGCTCATCATCCCGTCGATCACGTACCGCCAGCGGGCCCGCGTCTCGGCGGTGTGGCCGAGCTCGGGGTCGAGGTACGACGGCGCCTGGATCACGCCGGCCAGCAGCGCGCCCTCGGCGGGTGTGAGCGCGCCGACGTTCTTGCCGAAGTACGCCTGCGAGGCGGCCTGGATCCCGTACGCCCCGCGCCCGAAGTAGACGGTGTTGAGGTACTGCTCGAAGATCTGGTTCCGGGAGCGCGACCGCGTCAGCTTGACCGCGATGAACAGCTCCTTCACCTTGCGCGTCATCGTCTGTTCCGGGCTGAGGTAGGCGACCTTCACGTACTGCTGTGCGATGCCGGACCCACCCTGTGTCGCGCCGCCGGAGACCGCCGCCCAGCCCGCGCGCGCCAGCCCCGTCGGCGAGACGACAGGGTCGGAGTAGTAGCCGCGGTCCTCGGCCGCCAGCACCGCGCCGCGCACGTACGTGGGCACGTCGCCCAGGCGTACCGCCACGCGGTCCAGCCGCCCGACCCGCGCGAGCGGTGTGCCGTCGCGGTAGGTGAACACGCTGGCCTCCGCGCGTGCGGCGGCGTTGACCGGCGGCACCTTGGTGCGCGCGTACATGATGGCGATGGCGACGACCAGGACGGCGACCACGATCCCGAGGCCGTACGACGTGCGCCGGGCCAGCCGCCAGAAGCGTTCGCGTTGTCCCCCCATGCCGACCAAGCCTCGGGGCGCAACGTGCGGACGCCGTCGGGATGGCGTCACACTTCGCGGAAGATGTCCGGGTTCTGTAACGAAGATCCGTCCAGCGGCCGGGCCGCCCGATAATGGCCGGATGGTGGCGATCTTGCTCGTGGAGGACGACCCGTCGGTGCGTACGGGCCTGGAGCTGGCCCTCACCCGCCAGGGGCACTCGATCACGTCGCGGGCGACCGGCGAGGAAGGCCTGGAGTACACGCGGGCGCGCCGCCCGGAGATCGTCATCCTCGACGTGATGCTGCCCGGCATCGACGGCTTCGAGGTGTGCCGGCGCATCCGGCGTACCGACCAGATGCCGATCATCCTGCTGACCGCGCGCAGCGACAACCTGGACGTGGTCGTCGGGCTGGAGGCGGGCGCGGACGACTACGTGATCAAACCGGTCGAGCCGGCCGTGCTGGACGCGCGCATCCGCGCCATCCTCCGGCGCTCGGAGAACGGCCTGATGAACCGCTCGACCTACGGCGACCTGGTCATCGACCGCGCCGCGCTGCGGGTCACGCGGGCCGGCGAGGACGTCCACCTGACGCCGACCGAGCTGCGGCTGCTGCTGGAGCTGACCCGCCAGTCCGGCCAGGCGCTCACCCGCAACCACCTGCTCCGCGAGGTGTGGGACCACGGGTACGCCGGCGACTCGCGGCTGGTCGACGCCTGCGTGCAGCGGCTGCGGGCCAAGGTCGAGCCGGATCCCGCCGCGCCCACGCTGATCCAGACCGTGCGCGGTTTCGGCTACCGGTTCGCGGCGCCTTGATCACCGGGCTCCGCGGGCGGATGTTCGCCTCGTTCATCGTCGCCTGCCTCGCCTCGACGGCGCTGGTCGCGGGCATCGGGTACGTGCTCGTGCGGCGCGCCGTACTCCAGCGCGCGCAGGACTCGGTCCTCGTCGAGACCCGCGACACGCTCGCGCGTACGGTGCCCGGCACGCTGACCGTCCCGGTGCCGGACGAGACCCTGCGGGACGTCGCGGGTGCGCTCGTGCGCCCGGACCGGGTCGTGGTCGTCACCGACGGGACGTCCTCGATCAGCACGGGAGAGTTCGGCGCCGGTGACGTGCCGGCGGGGCTGGCCGCGCGCGCCGGTGGCGGGCTGTACTTCCAGCGGGTGGTGATCCGCGGGGTGCCGTGGCTGGTCGCGGCGACCCGCGTCCGCACGTCCGCCGGGCCGCCGTCGCCGCTGAGCGTGTACGTGTTCGCCTCCCTCGCCAAGGAGCAGGACGACCTCGACGGCATCCAGCGGGCGCTGGTACGCGCGGGCGCGCTGACGCTCGTGCTGGCGCTGGTGCTCGCCGCGCTGCTCGGGCGGAGCGTGCTGCGGCCGCTGCGCCGGCTCGGCCGTGCCGCGCGCTCCCTCGGGGCCGGCGACCTCGGCGTCCGCGTCGACGTGCGCGGGCGCGACGAGCTGTCCGACGTCGCCCGCGCGTTCAACGAGAGCGCCGCGTCGCTGGAGGACACGGTGAAGGAGCTGCGCCGGCTGGAGGCGAACGCGCGGCGGTTCGCGGCCGACGTGTCCCACGAGCTGCGCACCCCGATCGCGGCCATGACCGCCGTCACGGACGTGCTGGACGAGGACGCGGAGATCCTCCCGCCCGACACGGGTACGGCGGCGCGGCTCGTCGCCGACCAGACCCGGCGGCTGAACACGCTGGTCGAGGACCTCCTGGAGATCAGCCGGATGGACGACGGGACGGCGGACCTCGTGCTGGACGAGGTGCCGGTCGGCGACATCGTCCGCGAGTGCGTGAGCACGCGCGGCTGGACGGACGAGGTCGTCATCGAGGTGCCGCCGGGCCTGCGGGCCCGCCTCGACCCGCGCCGCTTCGACGTCATCGTCGCCAACCTCGTCGCCAACGCGCTGCTGCACGGCGCACCGCCGGTCCGTGTCACGGGCCAGGCCGGACTGGAGGTACGCGTGATCGACCAGGGCTCCGGAATCCCGGACGACGTGCTCCCCCGCGTCTTCGACCGGTTCTTCAAGGCCGACCCCGCGCGGCCGGCCGGGCGTGGCAGCGGCCTCGGCCTGTCCATCGCCCAGGCCAACGCCGTGCTGCACGGCGGCGGCATCGAGGCCGCCAACGTGCCCGGCGGCGGCGCCGTCTTCACCGTGCGGATCCCCACGTGAGGCGGCTCGCGCCCGCGTTCGCGGTCCTGCTGCTCGCCGGGTGCGGCGTGCGCCCGACCGGCGTCGTGTACGCGGGCGAGGCGCCGACCGCGACGGCGCCCGCGTCACCGCGGTCGCAGGTGTACTTCCTGCTGCGGGACCAGCCGATACCCGTGGAGCGGCCGATCGACCCGGCGGACACCCAGGCCGTGTTCGACAGCCTGCTGACGGGGCCGACGGAGGCCGAGGAGGCCAAGGGCGTCCGCACGGGACTGGCCGGGATCAAGCGGATCGAGGTCCAGCAGCTCGCCCCCCGGGTGCTCTACGTCGACGTCTCCCCGTCGGGCGCGGCGCTGTCGGCGCAGGCGTACGCGCAGATCCAGTGCACCGGGACGATGCTGCCCGGGCACCCGATCATGAAGATCGCCCTTCCGGAGCGCGGTGCCGCGGTGCCGTTCGGCTGCCAGGGCGGCTCGCTGTTCACGCCCGCCGTTCCGTCGGCCCGGCCGACGGGCTGAAGCGCGGAGCACTTAAGAGAAACCATTCGTCTCAATGAGACTCTCGCCGATGGGCGGCGTCGCCTGGCCATGATTGGCCAGGCACGACGACCGAACCATTCGTCCTTTGACTCCAGGACGAAAAAACTCGCGCCTTGCCTGCATTAACTCGACACTACTAAGCGGGCGCACAGTTTTAATAACGACCCGGTCACCTCTAGTAATCGGCCCGCGACGATATTACTATGGCGACCGGCACAAACGTGTGGCAAACTAACACTATTGGGCCACCTGTTGGTTGAAACTTTCAACGACTTATGTGCACCAGGGAGCCGCTCACGTGCCGTCTCCAGGCGCCGGAGGGCAACAAGTGTGGGCGCGACCGGAAACAGAACCACACCGGCCATGGCCACTGCGCGGCTCTGATGCTCAAGACATCAGCGGGTCGGCTTTTCGGTATCCGCCGTCTTGACATTCCCGTTGGCTCAATGAAGGAATGGCCAAGCATGACCATCATCGAGCGTGATGCGATACTCGCCCAGCTCGGCATGCTATTCGCCGGATGCGCGCAGTACCGGGGCGGCATAGCCCTGATCACCGGCCCGATGGGATTCGGAAAGACCGAGCTGCTCCGCGTCTTCGGCGAGGAGATCAAGGCCGACGGCGCGTGGCTCAGCGCCTTCGCGACCCGCGCCGAGCACGATGTGCCCCTGAGCGTCATCGACCAGCTCCTGCACAACGCGACCTCGGTCGACCGCGAGAGCGCCGGCACCACGGCAGGCGCGGAGCTGACCGACCTGCGCAGCCGGCCGGTCGACTCCTCCTACCTGCGGATGATGCGCGACTTCAGCTCCGCGCTGCTCGCGATGTCAGAGCGGACCCCGGTGGTCATCACCGTCGACGACGCCCACCACGCGGACACCGGCTCCCTGCGCTGCCTGCTGTACCTCGCCAACCGGCTCAGCTCCTCGCGCGTGCTCATCGTGCTGAGCGACAAGTCGATGGCGAGCGAGGAGTACCAGCACTTCCGCGCCGACCTGATGCGGCTGCCGTACGCCTGGACCTTCACGCTGGAGGCGCTCACCGAGACCGGCACCGCCGACCTCGTGACCAAGTCCCTGCACCCCCTGCCGGCGCCGGAGGTGACGGCAGGCATCCACGCGGCGACCGGCGGCAATCCGCTGCTGGTCCACGCGCTCATCCAGGAGATCATGGCGTCGTCCGGTGACCCGTCGGACCCCGGCCACGTACCCGCGGGCGAGCCCACCGGCCAGGCCATCGCGAACTGCCTGCGCCGCTGCGAACCCCAGTTGCAGCAGATCGCGTACTGCACGGCGATCCTCGGGGACGAGGCGACCCCGAAGCTGGTCGGCGACCTGATCGGCATCGACCCGGTCACGACGGCGGAGGGCATGAACGTCCTCGCGACGGCCGGGCTGACACGCTCGGGCCACGCCCCGCACCCCACGATCAGGCAGGCGATCCTCGGCGGCATCGCCGCGGACCAGCGCTCGGAGATGTACGGGCGCGCCGCCGCGCTCCTGCACGAGGATGGCGCATCGGCACTGGTCATCGCCCGGCACCTGCTCGCCTCCGACCGCGTCGAAGCCCACTGGGCCCTGCCCGTGCTCAAGGAGGCCGCCGAGCTGGCCCTGCTGAACGACGGCGTCGGCCTGGCCCTGTCCTGCCTGGACCTGGCGTTGCGCGTCTGCGACGACGAGACCGAGATCGGCGAGCTGCGCGGCATCCGCGCCCAGGCCCAGCGCCGCCTCGACCCGGCCGCCCCGCCTCTCGACTCCACCGGACCTGAGGGCTTCGAGGCCCCGCGTCCCGACGCCGACGTACTGGAGGCCCTCCTCCCCGGCGGCTCCGAGGAGTCGGTGGTGGCGATGCTGGAACACCTGGGGTGCGTCCGGCCGCCGTACCGCGACTCCTCTCTCGCCAAGCGCGTCCAGAACGCCCGTACGCTGCTGCTGGCCTCCTCCGCCGAGGAACGCCAGACGGCGGGCGCCCTCATCGCCGTCCTCACCCGCGACGACGACCGCGCGCCGGCCGCCGTCGAGCAGTTCCTCAGCAACTCGGCCCTCAACGAGCAGACCGTCGACGGCGTGATCATGGCGCTGCTCACCCTGCTCTACTCCGACCGGCTGGGCGCCGCGCAACGCTGGTGCGACACGTTCCTGGAACGCACGGCCTCACGGCACGCCCAGGCCTGGGAGGCCTCCCTGGGCATGATCCGCGCCGAGATCGCCCTGCGCCACGGCGAGCTGACCGCGACCCAGGAACACGCCAACTCGGCGATGGACCTGGCCTCCTCGCAGCACCTGGGCATCGGCCTGGCGTTCCCACTGGCCAGCCTCGTACGCGCCGCGACGGAAATGGGCCACTACGACGAGGCGGCCGTCCTGCTGGACACCCCGCTGCCACGCGCGACCTTCGAGACCCGCTTCGGCGTCCACTACCGCAACGCCCGGGGTCACTACTATCTGGCGACCGGCCGTGCCAAGGCCGCACTGGATGAGTTCCTCTACTGCGGGCAGTCCTTGAAGGAGTGGGGCCTGGACCGAGGCTCCGTGGTGCCATGGCGCAGCGACGCGGCACTGGCACACCTGCGACTAGGCAGCACTGGTGTTGCGAGGGCATTGGTCTCGGAGCAATTGGAACGGACCAATGGAGCCCGGACCCGTACGCGCGGCATCTCTCTTCTCGTAATGGCGCAGGCCAGCGCCCTGAACGAACGAGCGGTACTTCTGAAGGAAGCCGTAGAGATCCTTGAGGAGTGCGGCGACCGCCTCCACCTGATCCACGCCCTGAGAAGCATGGCCCAGACCAGCGGCCTCGCCGGCGACACGGCCCGAGCCCGAGCCCTGAGCCGCCGAGCCGAAGCCGTGGCCCTGGGCTACTCGATCGCCCCCGCCACCACTCCGGACCTCGGCGGCTCCCCGGACCCGGACGGCGAAGGCGAGGCGGAGGACGGCGAGACCCTGAGCCAGGCCGAAAGGCGCGTAGCGGTACTGGCGGGAACGGGCCACTCGAACAAGGAGATCGCCCGCAAGCTGTACATCACGACGAGCACCGTGGAACAGCACCTGACCCGCGTCTACCGAAAACTGAAGGTAAGCCGCCGCACCGAACTGGCCGCCCGCCTGGGCTTCCGCCAGGCCAACCGCCTCCCCTGACCGGACGCGCCCAGCGCCTCGCTCGATGACCTGGCCCCGCGAGCCCGGCCACCGTACGTCCTGACCGCGGCCAGGACACGTACTTCACCTGCGGAAACGACGCGACCACACCCCGCCATTCTCGTGTGACGCACGCCCGCGTGCCCGGCATCACCGCGCGCCCACGGCCGAATGTGGGTGATTGACAAAGATGGGTCATCGTCCCATAGTTGCCGATGACCCACTTTGGCATGGCATCCGCCATCCCGCCGGAACCCACGGAAGGAACATGGGGACACTCATGAACAGATGGCGCGGGAATCCCTGGGCGGTCCTGCTGACCCTGTCCCTCGGGTTCTTCATGACGTTGCTGGATCTGACGATCGTCAACATCGCCATCCCGAACCTCATCGACCGGCTCGGCGCCTCGCTCGATCAGGTTCTCTGGGTGGTCAACGCGTACGCGCTGGGCCTCGCCGTCCTGCTCATCACCTCGGGGCGCCTCGGTGACATAAGGGGGCCGCGAACCCTCTTCATCTCCGGGATTCTCGTCTTCACCCTCGCCAGTCTCGCCTGCGGGCTCACGCGGACCCCGGCCGAGCTGATCGCCGCACGCGCGGTTCAAGGCATCGGTGCGGCGCTCCTGATTCCGCAGACCATGACCCTGATCATGGCCACGTTTCCGGCCGAGCGGCGGGGTACGGCGCTGGGGGTCTGGGGGGCGGTCGGCGGCGTCGCGACGATCGCGGGGCCGACGCTCGGGGGGATGCTCGTGAACGCGTTCGACTGGCGCTGGATCTTCTTTGTGAACATCCCGATCGGGGTCGTCGTGCTGGCCCTCTGCTTCATCACCATTCCGGACGTACGGCCGGAGCGGGCTCACAGGTTCGACGTCCTGGGGGTCGTGCTCGCCACCGTCTCGTTGTTCTGTGTCGCCTTCGCGCTCAATGAAGGGCAGCGGTACGACTGGAACGGCTGGACATGGGGGCTGCTGGCCGCCGGGCTCGTACTGTTCGGCGCCTTTCTCCTGCACCAGAAGGCCAAGCAGGGCGGCGAGCCGCTCGTGCCGTTCGCGCTCTTCCGTGACCGCAACTTCGCCGTCATGACGGTGATCGCGGCGGTGATCTCCCTGGCGCTGATCGGCCTCATGCTGCCGATGAACCTCTACCTTCAGTCCGCGCTCGGCATGACGCCGCTACGTGCCGGTCTCGTGATCGCGCCCTCGTCGGTGGTGTCGTTGTTCGTCAGCCCGATGGCGGGCAGGTTCTCCGACCGGCTCGGTGGCAAGTGGCTGCTGATGTTCGGGCTGGTCGTCTTCGCCGCCGGGTTGTTCCTCACCGGCGCCGTGGCCGGCGTCGACAGTCACTGGTACGCCTTCCTCGCACCGATGATCGTCACCGGTGTGGGTGTCGGCTGCCTGCTGGCGCCCATGGCGACCGAGGCCATGCGGAACGTTCCCCGCGAGCTGGCGGGTGCCGCCTCGGGCATCAACAACTCCGTACGGCAGATCGGCTCCGTCGTCGGTGCCGCCGCGGTCGGCGCGCTGATGCAGAACCGCCTCGCCGCGAACCTTCACCACGAGTCCGTCACGCGGGCCGGCGAGCTGCCGGCGCCGGCGCGGGCGCCGTTCGTCGGCGGTTTTCAGGGCGCGGCGGGCGGCGGGCTCCAGGCGGGCGGTGACCGTGGTGACGCGGCGCGCGCGGTCGCCTCGCACGTGCCGAAGTCCTTCGCCGCCCAGGCGTACAAGCTGGCCGAGAACGTGTTCGGGCACAGTTTCGTCGGGATGATGCACGTGAGTCTCACCCTGCCGATCGGCCTTCTCGTCCTGGGCGCCCTCGGCTGTCTCGCGGTCAAGGGCCGCCCGAAGGCGCCCGTTCCCGAACCCGTTGGCGTGCGGGCACACTGACCCCCGGCACCCGTACGGCGGGTGACATCATGGAGATCGTGGGACTCCGGGAAATGAAAAAGAACAGGCTCAAGCAGACCGTTGAACGCGAGGCCCTGCGCCTGTTCGCCGAGAAAGGCTATGAGGCCACCACGGTCGAGCAGATCGCCGCGGCGGCGGAGATTTCAACGACCACGTTCTACCGGTACTTCTCCTCGAAAGAGGACCTCGTGCTTTCCGGCGGCTACGAAGAGGAACAGGGGCTCCACTTCACCGAGTTGCCGAAAGGCCTCCCTCTCGCCGAGGGGCTGCGCGCGATGATGGGCAAGATCCGCGAGAGCGGCGACATCGCGGGGCCGGAGGAGCGTACGGCGATGCTGGCGCGCCTGCGTCTCATCGGATCCATCCCCGAGCTGCGCGCTCTCCAGCAGCAGCGCACCCAGGAGGGCATGCAGGCGCTCGCCAGGATGCTGGCGGAGCCGAGCGGCGCCGACCCCTCATCCCTCGAAGGACGGGTGGCGGCGGCCCTCGTCGGCGGGGCGGTCGCCGAGACGCTCCACTACTGGGTCGACCATGACGGCGAACCCGAGCTGGTCGACCTGCTGGAACGCACGCTCAACATGATCATCCCCGCCATCACCACCTGACCGAGGGCCCGCGGGCGCAAGCACCCGCGGGCCCGTACGGTCACTTGCTTCCGTGCACCACGTACGGCAGGTACGGTCCGCCGTTGTTGACCGACTGCACACCCGGGATCTGCTGGATCGACCCGTACCGGTTGATCCCGTAGTTCATCCCGGCGAAGATGTTCGCCGCCGGGTCCCAGATGTCGTTGTTCAGGTCACCGCTGTGGTACGCGTCGAACGTCGGCTGGATGACCTGCACCAGACCGGTCGACGGGTGCCCCGCCTGCGCGTTGCTGTCCCACAGGTTGATCGCGTTGGGGTCGCCGCTGCTCTCTCCCTGGATGACGATGTCGACGTCGTTGACCAGCTCGCCGCTGGCCGGCTGCCCGAGCATGCCGAGCACGCACGCGACGACGTTGTTCCAGCGGGTGACGGCGGTGCCGTCGCCGGGGTCGCTGCCGCACGCGGCCGCGTGCGCGGGCGTGGCGGTGAGCAGGGACGCGACGAGGGCACCGGAGAGGGCCGTCGCCGAGAGACCGCGGCGCGGGAGTCGGATTTTCATGGAAGTCTCCTTCTGGCGCGCCCGGCGGTCAGGGAAATCCTGATTGACATGTGGGGGCCTCCTTGGGCAGGGGGGGCATGTCAATTCGGCACGATAAGCCAGAAGTCAGACATTTACTAGACATCGTCCACAACTGGCTGTTAACCACCCAGTCAGGACGTCATCGCGGCCGGAGCCGTACAGGGCGCCGCCCCAGCTCGGTGACGGGTCAGCAGGCGGGGATGTCGACGCCGTTGTTGTCCTTGGCGACGTCGTTGCCCCAGCGCGACAGGTAGTAGGCCGAGACGTACGCGCCGGCGCCGTGCCCGCCCGAGTAGACCGAGTCGAGGTCGGTCTTCAGCCACCAGTGGTTGTAGGAGGAGCCGCTGCTGACCTCCGCGCCCCAGACGCGGCAGTAGACGTAGTTCGTGCCCGCGTTCAGCACGCCCTGCGGGCTGGCGGTGCTGGCCCCGGCGTAGCCGACGGCGTCCGCGAACGTGTCGACGTAGTACTTGCCGGCGCCACCGCCTCCACTGAGGACGTGCGGCTGGTAGGCGTGGAACTCGCTGCCCGAGTCGAGGCCGTACGTCAGGGTGCGGTGGTCGGTGCCGTAGCCGCCGCGCTGCTCGTACGCCATGTAGGAGGAGTGCGAACCGTCGGTCCAGTTCTGGAAGATCACGACGTGGCGGGTGTTGCTGTCGCCGGTCGAGTCGATGACCAGGTCACCGGGCTGCAGGGCGCTCATCGCGATCGGGTCGGACAACGAGCTGTCGGCCAGCTCGACGGTGTTCGGGCCAGGGCCGCCCAGGCCGAGCGCCATCGAGGCGTAGCCGGAGCAGTCGGTGCGGTAGCCGTTGTGCGTCGCGGTCTGGCTGTACGGGATGCGCTGGTCCGTGTGCGGGTGCCAGGTCTCGGCGTTCGCGAAGATCTGTGAGGCGGAGATCGACGGGCTGACGGTCTGACGCGCGGCCGTCGTCGCGGCGTGGGCCGCGGTGGTCGTGGCGGTGGCGAACGCCGTCGCGCTCGCGAGCATCAGCACGCCGGAGCGCAGCAATGAATTACGGATCGACATGCGAGGGACTCCTTGGCGGGGGGGGTCATGTCAATCCGGGACGATAAAGCACAGGGCAGTGATTTACCATACACAGTAAGTTAACAGTGGTTACTTACCATGTCAGCCCGGGTGACCATTGCCGCCATTCTTGGCGCGATTCTCGCGGCGCCGCACGAACTTCAACCCGGACCAATCCTCACCCAACGCGGCGACCTTGACGTCCACGACTCCGAGCGGCAGGAGTATCTCGCGCAGGGAGTTCTCGGTGATGTCGCTGCGGTGCCCGGCCGCCTTCCGCGGCCACGCGATCCACAGCATCGCGGAGTCCGCCAGGGCACCGGCCAGCCCGGCCGCCTCGGCGGTGAGCCGGGTTCGCTCGCGGTAGAAGGCGATCGTCACGTCCGGCGTTCCGTCCGCGAAGACCCCGTCCGGCAGCCCGGGAAGCTCCCAGCCGTCCGGCCGGTGGACGATCCGCAAGCACTGCCCCGCCTTGACGCCGACCTTCTTGACCAGCGGCGTTCCCGAGTACCCGGCGTCTGCCATGGACCATGGTAGGCAGACCACCGTCCCCCTTGACCGATTGATCCCAACTAATCCGCATAGATCCCGACACACGGGTATATGGCCAGAACCTATGGAGGTGGGAGACGAATGGTTCCTCTGGTACTGGTCCTGCTGCTCGTGTTGATCCTTTTCGGTGCGGGCTTCGCGCTCAAGGCGCTGTGGTGGATCGCCATCATCGCGCTGATCGTGTGGGTGCTGGGCTTCGTGTTCCGCGGCGCCGGCGCCTCGGGTGCGCGTGGCCGCTGGTATCGCTGGTGACCTGACCCGGCACGTACGAACGGGCCCGCCGCGGAGACGCGGCGGGCCCGACTCATGCCGCAGGTTGATGATCGTTCGCCTCCGCGCGGTGATCGGTAACAAAGCGACATGCCCCCGATGCCACGTTTTGGGTTGATACCGGGGGTAACCGGAAATGAGATCGATAAGACGCCTGCGTAAGGATGTCCGGGTTTCATGGATGATGGCTTGAACTACAGCTTGGAAGCGAGGATGCGGGTCGCCTTGTCCGCGTCCGCCGCACAGACCAGTACCGACGCCGCCTCGCTGGTGCCGACCCACGGCGAGTACGGATGTCCGCGCGGGGAGCTGGTCGAGGTCGCGGCCCAAGTCGTGGACACGGCCACCAGGTCGCTGACCTTCGCGATCGTCTGCGAACGGCAGCGCGGTACGGACTGGGAGCGCATCGCCGAGATCCTCGGCGAGGACACCGCGGCCGTACGCGAGCGGTTCGAGGCGCCGGTGACCCTCCTCCAGCGGGGGCTCGTCGAGGCGTGGCTGGACCCGGCGCGCGCCGCCGACCTGCCTGAAGGCGCCGACGACCCCGGGGGTACCGCGGCGCGGCTGGACGCCTGGCTCACCGGCACGGCCGCGCACGACGACACGTTCAGCCACCACCCGGACTCCGAGGTGCGCGCCCACCCGGTCACGGCCGGGCTCGCCATCATGTCGCTCGCCGAGCACGGCGAGCTGGTCGACTCCGCCGCCACGCTGATCGCCGACCAGGACCAGAGCCGTCGTACGAACCTCCACCGGCGAAAGATCGCCCTGCTGGAATGGCTGCTCGCCGAGGAGCTCAGCCATCCGCGCGGTAGCGGGAGATCCGACGAGAAGACGCTCCGTACGCTCCTCGAAGCGGCGCGCCGGGACCTCGCCGGGCTTACCTGCTGACGCGCGTCACGCCCGTACCTGCATGAACAGCCCACATAAGGGCAGGTGCGGACGAGATGGCCCCCGAGGTTCGGAGAGAGAATGACATCTGACACCGGCCGCGAGGACGCTCCCGACTCGCCGGCCGACCGGCGGCCCGACGACCCCCAAGAAGCCCTCGAAGAAGAACAGCGGCAGCTCGCCGAGGATCTCACCGAGCACGGCGCGGACGGCCCCCTCCAGCTCGGCGGCAAGGACTGGTGGCGCGCGCTGAAGCGGGTGCCGAAGGAGTTCCGGGGCGACAACCTGACCGACTGGGCCGCCGCGCTCACCTACTACGCCGTCCTGTCGATCTTCCCCGGCATGCTGGTGATCGTCTCCCTGGTCGGCCTCGCCGGCCACTCGGTCACCCAGGGGCTGATCACCAACCTCGGCACCCTCGCCCCCGGGCCGGTCAAGCAGATCCTGACGAACGCCATCACGCAGCTGCAGAACGGGCGCGGCGGCGCCGGACTGATCGCGATCGCCGGTCTGCTGGCCGCGTTGTGGTCCTCGTCGAAGTACGTCGGGGCGTTCATGCGCGCCTGCAACGCGGTCTACGACGTGGAGGAGGGGCGGCCGGCCTGGAAGACGCTGCCGACGCGCCTCGGCGTGACCGTCGTCAGCCTGGTGCTGTCGGCCGTGACGGCGATCATCGTCGTCCTGTCCGGAGGCCTGGCCCGCAGCGCCGGCGACCTGGTCGGCGTCGGGTCGGAGGCCGTCACCGTCTGGGGCATCGTGAAGTGGCCGGTGCTGCTGGTGGTCGTGGGGCTGCCTGTTCGGCCTGCTGTACTGGGCCGCGCCCAACGCCAAACAGGGGTTCAGGTGGGTCGGCCCCGGCGGAGTGCTCGCCATCGTGATCTGGATCGCGGCCTCGGCCGGCTTCGCGATCTACGTGAGCGACTTCGGGTCGTACAACAAGACCTACGGCAGCATCGCCGCGATCATCATCTTCCTGATCTGGCTGTGGGTGACCAACCTCGCGCTGCTCCTCGGCGCCGAACTCAACGCCGAACTCGAACGCGGGCGCGCGATCGACGCCGGGATCACCCGGTCGGACGAGCCGTACGTCGAGATGCGCGACACCAAGGCGATCAAGGACGACTCGCTGTGAGCCGCCTCAGGAGGTCGAGGCGGCGCCGCTGTTGATGGCCGCGATGGCGTCCTCGACGGAGTCGGTGAGCGTGAGGACCTTGGTCAGCTGGCTGACCTGGAACACCTTGAGCACGCGTTCCTTCGCCCCGGCGATGACGAGCGAGCCGTCGCGCGTACGCAGGCGGTGCAGCACGCCGACGAGGACGCCCAGGCCCGTCGAGTCCATGAAGGCCGTCTCGGACAGGTCGATGACGAGGTGCAGATGACCTTCGTCGATCAGCGTGACGATCGTGTCGCGCAGCTGCGGCGCGGAGGCGATCTCGATCCAGCCGCTCACCGCCACGACCGCGATCTCCCCTTCGAAATGGTGGGTGACGGCGAAGTCCATACAGGGACCTCCAGCGGGTCGGTGAGAGGACGCGGCGGCGCCCGGACAACGCGGCGAACCGCGCGTGTTGCCCGTGTCCTCGCAGGTGACAATACCCGCGCGCGGTCGCATTGCGGTAGTAGGCGTACGGTCGCGCACCGAACAGGCTTGTTCCGTGGCAACTCTCGGACAGCTCTTCTCGGCGAGTGTTTTCTCACGTCACCGGTGGTCGCACCGCCGATTCGCTCGGTATCGGTGCGTGGTGTCAGAACCCGGCATTCCGGACAATGCTTGTTGAAAGGAGTAAGGATGCGGATTGGAATCGGCGTCCCTAATACCGTGCCGGGCACGAATGGCCCGCTCATGCTCGACTGGGCGCGGCGCGCCGAGTCGCGCGGCTTCGCCTTCGTGTCCACGATCGGACGCGTCCCCTACCCGTCGCATGACTCGCTGACCGCCCTGGCCGCGATCGCCGGCGCGACCTCGCGGATCGGCCTGCTGACCAACGCCGTACTGGGCCCGACGTACCCCGCCGCCGTACTCGCCAAGATCGCGATGACGGTTTCACAGCTGTCCGGCGACCGGCTGACGCTGGGACTGGGAGTCGGCGCGCGCGAGTCGGACTACGCGGCGTCCGCGCGCGACTTCGCCGGACGGGGCGCGGAGTTCGACCGCTCGCTGGCGTTCCTGCGCGGCGACCTGCTCGCCGACGGCGACTTCCCGGGCGAACGCCGCCCGGTCGCCCCGCCGGGAAACCCCGTGCCGCTGCTCATCGGCGGCCACAGCGAACGCGCCGTGCGCCGTACGGTGACCTGGGCGGACGGCTGGACGGGCGCGGGCGGCGGCCCGTCACGCGCCGAACCGATGGTCACCCGCGTACGCGACGCCTGGTCGGCGGCGGGCCGCACCGGAGAGCCACGCCTGCTGGGTCTCGCGTACTTCTGCGCCGACGAACGCTCCGCGGACGAGTCCGACCGTTACCTGCGTTCGTACTACGCGTACGCCGGCGACCACGCGGGCACGATCGCCGACGGAGCCGTGCGTACGCCGGAGCGGATCCGGGGCATCATCGGCGAGTTCGCCGACGTGGGCATGAACGAGATCACCTTCACGCCGACGGTGGCGAACCTGTCCGAAGTCGACCGGCTGGCGGATCTGGTGCTGTGAGAGTGTCGAAATCGCCTGTGCGGCTTCTACATGTGCGTGAGGGGTGCCCGCCGTGGGCGCTTTCGTCCCTGGGAGCCCGTTATGCCGTCAACACTTCTGACCGGCCTCGCGTACGGCGAGTCGCCCCGCTGGCACGAAGACCGCCTGTGGTTCTGTAACTGGGGCACGGGCGAGATCGTCGCGGTAGGTGAGGACGGGGCGAGCGAGGTCATGACCCGCGTCCCGACGACGATCCCGTTCTCCATCGACTGGCTCCCGGACGGCCGTCTGCTCGTGGTGTCCGGCTCGGAAGGCCTGCTGCTACGCCAGGAACCAGACGGATCACTGGTGACCCACGCCGACCTCCGCCCGGTGGCACCGGTCCTGAACGAGATCGTGGTGTCGCCGGACGGCTTCGTGTACGTGAACGGCGGCTTCGACCCCCGATCCAGCGAGGCCTTCAGACCGGGAGTGGTCGCCGTGGTACCCCCGTCGGGCTCGGTCCGCGTGGTGGCGGACGACATCCATTTCGGCAACGGCATGGCCATCATGGGTTCGACCCTGATCGTGGCCGAGTCGTACGGCCGGCGGCTGACGGCCTTCGACATCACGGCATCCGGGGATCTGTCCGGCCGGCGGGTGTGGGCGCCGTTGGGCGACGGCGTGCCGGACGGCATCTGCGCCGACACCGAGAACGCGATCTGGTACGCCGACGTGCCGAACAAGCGCTGCGTACGGGTGCGGGAAGGCGGCGAAGTGCTGCGTACGGTGGATGCCGACCGCGGCTGTTTCGCCTGCATGCTGGGCGGCGCGGATGGAACGACACTGTTCATCCTGGCTGCGGAATGGCATGGAATGGCCGCCATGTCCACGGAGGAACGCACCGGCCGCGTGTACGTCACAGAGACCACGACCCCGCACGCCGGGAGGCCTTGAGCACTGGGTCCTGTGCTCGGCGGCGCCCTGAGCACGAGGCCGGGTCGAAGAGACGGCAGGCCGCGGGCATGGGGGGAGGCCGCGAAGATGGTCGGTTCGGTCGTGCGCTGGCGGGCCGTGGTGGTCAGATGGGCGGCCAGGCGGGCGGCCAGCAAGGCTGTGTGGCGGTCGCCGTCGATCAGGACGTCCGTCGTGCCTTCCGGGAACAGGGCGGCCAGGGCGGACAGGACCTCCTTCCAGCGGCCGATCTGTTCGCCGGTCAGTCCCTGCCACACCGCGCCAATCGCCATTCTTCCATCATGCGGACGCGGCCCTCCTAGCGGCAATGACCCCGAGGATGCCAGCGTCACACCCCGTAAAGCCCAGCAGATGCGACATCACGGGCGGCGACCGGGTGACCCCTCACCGCCACCTCGAAAAGATGTCCGAAAAATCCTTCCGGCCACCCCTCTCACCAGTGAACCAACGGGAGCAGCAGCACGTCGTATGTGGCGGAATGTGAATTTGCGCCCCCCGTTTTCGACCGTCGCGAAAGGTACGTCACGTGACCGCTCCGGAGTACAACCCGCCAGGCTCCTCCTACCCGCCTGGCCAACAGCAGCAGGGCCCGTACGGCCCCCCTCAGGGACAGGGCCAGTACGGCGGCCCGCCCCCCGGACAACCCGGGCAGCCCGGGCAGTACGGCGGCCCGCCGCAGGGCCAGTACGGCGGTGGTATGCCGCCCGAGCCGCCCAAGAAGAGTTTCAAGACCCGCCGCATCGTCGCCCTGGTGATCCTCCTCGCCGTGGTCATCGTCGTGGTCGTCTTCGCGCTGAAGGCCGCGAAGAGCAACCCGGACGCCGCGAAGATCGGCGACTGCGTCTCCAAGGGTGCCGCCGAGGACATCAAGGTCGTCAACTGCACCAGCCCCAACGCCGCGTACAAGGTCGTGGGCAAGGTGGAGCACAAGACGCAGGTGGACTTCGACCTGAGCTCGGCGACGATCTGCAAGCCGTACCCGACCGCGCAGAGCGCGTTCTGGAAGGGCAAGGTCGGTGAGGCGGGCTACGTGCTCTGCCTCGCGCCTGCCAAGTAGCGACGAGCAGGACCCGCGCGGGCGACTTCGGGGCGGCCCCGTATTCATCGCAAGGGAAATACACCGGGCGTCGCGGCCACACGGCCGCGGCGCCCGGTCATCGTGTGCGGGTCACGTGGAAGCCGATGTCGGCCACGATGTCCGGGATCGCGCGGACGAACGCCCGGTCCTTCTCGCGCGCCGGCTCGGAGAGTTCGTCCCAGTCGACCATGTCGGGATGGGCGCGGTTCGTACGCCGGACGCCGCGTACGAAGCCGGCCGAGGCGCGCTCGTTCATCCACCGGACGTGCTCGGCGCGCGCCAGTTCCTCGATCTCGCCCGGGCTCAGGCTGAACGCGGGTGAGGCCGCGCCCTCCGCCGACGGCACCAGGTAGCAGTCGATCGAGTTGAGCTTCCAGCCGATGTGCCGCGCCTGGCTGCGGTTCAGCTCGCGGGTCCGCTCCGGGAGCCGCTCCCAGATCCGCAGGGCGCCGTTGTCGGCCGACGTCTCCCCCTGGCTCAGGCAGGTTTGCAGGTAGCGGCCGTGCAGGGACCGCGCGAGGCGTTCGGTGGCGACGCCGTTGCGGATGAAGTCCGGCTCACACACCGCCTCCTGGACGCCGAACACCGACAGCGCGGCCTCGCCGACGAGGCCGTTCAGCACTTCGTCCAGCTCCGTGCCGTGCTCGTCGACGCACACCACCACCCTGGCGTCGCGGCTGACGGAGCGTACGCCGAGGCCGATCGCGAGCGAGCCGTCGGCGTCGCCGGCGCTGACGAGCGCGAGGTCCGGCGGGTGCCACGTCGGCGCCTTGAGCAGCTCTCCGGCCGGCGCCGAGCGCAGTACGTCGGCGGGGATCGTCACGAGGTCGACGTGGCAGGCGCGCCGCAGGACCTCGTGCCGCGACCGCAGCAGATCCCAGATCCGAGACGCGTCGGCGTCCACGAGCACCAGTTCCAGGGGCTCGCCGCTGAGGCGGAACTGCTCCTGCCACCGCCGCGCCAGCTCCAGCGTGAGCGCCTGCCCGAGGGCGTTCAGCCCGATCACGGCGACCCTCTTCGGTACGCCACCGGCGGCGTGCCGGTCCAGCAGGACGTGCGCGGCGATCTCCGTCTCGCTGAAGAGGCTGAGCTCTAGCCCCGTGCGCATCGGCGAGCTGAGGAAGCGCGCCGTCAGGGTCGCGATCAACCCGTGGTCGTCGACGGCGACGTAACAGACCAGCGGACGCCGCCGTACGCCGGCGAGATGGTGCGCGAGCACGGTGATCGCGACATTCGCGGCGTTGTCGGGAGTGACGACGTAGAGGGCCTTCGCGCGGGGTAAGCCCGCACGCCGCAGCGTCTCGGCGTTGCTGGGGTCCCCTTCGACGACCATGATCCGGGCGGCCGCGCACGCACTCGCCAGGTCGGCCTCGACCCGCGGCTTCACCAGGACGACGGCGGCGCGTTCCGACCGCAGGCGTACGGCGAGCAGGAACGACCTCCGGTCGCCCCCGCACACGACCACGTGCCCGGAAGAACGGCGAATCCGCAGGTCACGCCGCCGTGCGTCGAGGGTGACGTACACCGCCGAGATGATGCCGGCCGACGTGACGGCCGGGGCCGCGAACCGCGCGATCTGCAGGGGCAGCGGGATCGGCCCGCCGTTGCGCAGCGCGTCGGAGCTGACGACGAACAATTGGAGATCGAGATAGGCGAGGTCGAACGGCGTGTAGCCGCCGTGCAGATAGTCGGCCAGCCCCCAGTATCCGAGAACCAATGTGATCAACGCCAGGCTCCCATAGCCGACCAGCTTCGCCATGAATCACCTCGTCCGCCGCCCCGTGCCCCATGCCGAGGATATTTGAAGAGCCGTCCCACCGACAGGGCCACGATATTGAGATGTCCATAAACCCGGGCAAACGCCATCCCAATAATGACCCGTTAAGAAATACTTAAGCCGATGACGTATTCTGAAAGGCCCCGCCTCAACCGGAGGTCGCCCATGGGACGCGTAGCGATCACAGGGCATCGCGAGCTCAACCGCGACACGGCACAGTGGGTGACCGTCCAGATACAGCGCGCCCTCGCCGACGAACCCGGCCCCCTCGTCGGGCTCACGTGTTTGGCGGACGGCAGCGACCAGATCTTCGCCGAACTCGTCATTGAGCGCGGCGGCTCGATTGAGTCATTCATCCCAGCGAAGCGTTTCTCCGAGACGCTGAGCGGCGAGGGCCGGGCGGCCTACGAATCACTCCGCGATCGGTCCGAGGTCGTCCACGAACTCCCCTACGACGACCCCGATCCGGTCTCCTACATGGAGGCCAGTCGCAAAATGCTGGACGACGCCGATGTCCTGTTCGCCGTCTGGGACGGCGAGCCCGCGCGCGGATTCGGGGGCACCGCCGACGTCGCGGAGTACGCACGCGGGCGCGGCATCCGGGTGGAAGTCATCTGGCCGCCCGGCGCACGACGGCCTTGAGCCAACCATGACCGCGCCGAGGACATCTACAGCGCCTGAACTGGGGATAAACCTAGAGCAGTTCTCTTGTTCGGCTGCGTTCGACCGAGCGATTCGAATAGCATCCGCGAGACCATTGCGCGTGCGCGGTGCTCGCACATCGGTCATGCACTAAATGCCGGGACACAACTGTCCCAACTAAACTGCATTTATCATACCCGAACGGAACCTCGACATGAATTCGCTGAAGAGCAAGGACGCTCTGGATGTTGCTCTGATCTCCGACTTGCGTGATGTGCCGCTCGCAGACCTTCCGCGAGACACCGGCACCGCGGCGATCATCGCGCGACTTGTTTCCGGCAATGGCGAGACTTCGCGCATTCCGGTCGCGGCTTTCAACTCCCGCGTCTGAGTCGAAAGCAACGAACCATGGAGGCCTTCACTCCATTTCGGCAATTCGTTCTCAAGGTACACAGCCGTTGTGATCTTGCGTGCGACCACTGCTACGTCTACGAGCACGCGGATCAGAGCTGGCGTGGCCGCCCGCTCGCGATGTCCCTGCCGACCATGGAACAGGCCTCCAGGCGCATCGCCGAGCACGCGGCGCGTCATGGGCTGACCGGGTTAACCGTGGTCCTGCACGGCGGAGAGCCTCTCCTCGCCGGGCCGGAGCACCTCGGAGCGCTCATCGACGCGCTGCGCACTCCCCTCAAGGACATCGATCTCGATCTGCGGATCCAGACCAACGGGGTGCTCTTCGACCGCCGCTTCGGCGACCTGTTCCGGACACACGACGTCAAGATGGGCATCTCCCTTGACGGTGACCGGGCCTCCAACGACCGGCATCGCCGGTACGCCGACGGCCGGAGCAGCTACGACAAGGTCGTCCGCGCCGTCGACCTGCTGCGTGCCGAGTACCCGGAGCTCTACTCGGGTCTGCTGTGCACCATCGACGTCGCCAACGACCCGCTCGACGTCTACCGGGCGCTGGTCGAGCACGCGCCTCCGGCCGTCGACTTCCTGCTCCCGCACGCGACGTGGGACACCCCGCCCGTACGCCCCACCGAGACGGCGTACGCCGACTGGCTGAACGCCATCTTCGACGCGTGGCTCGCCGACGGGCGGCCGGTGCCCGTCCGCACCTTCGAGTCCGTCATCGCCACGAGCCACGGCGGCCAGAGCCTGACCGAGTCCCTCGGCCTGGAGCCGAGCGACCTCCTCATCATCGAGACCGACGGCGACTTCGAGCAGGCCGACTACCTGAAGACCGCCTTCGAGGGCGCGCCCGCCACCGGAATGGACGTCTTCGCCAACTCCATCGACGAGGTCGCGGAGAACACCGGCATCCTCGCCCGCCAGGGCGGCCTGGCCTCGCTCTGCGAGACCTGCCAGGCGTGCCCGGTCGTCTCCAGTTGCGGCGGCGGCCTGTTCGCGCACCGCTACCGGACCGGGTCGGGCTTCGACAACCCGAGCGTCTTCTGCGCCGACCTGCTGAAACTCATCGGCCACGTACGCCGCCACGCCACCCACCCGGCCTTCGCGCTGCCGCACGGCGCGTTCACCGCGATCGCGTCCGGCCACGGCGACGCCGAGGCGATCGCGGCGCTGGACGCCGGGCAGCAGTCCCTGCGGCGGGCGCTCGTCGCCGCCGTACAGGGCAAGTCCGCGGCGAACGACGCCTGGGACCTCCTGAACCGCGTCGAGGAGAAGGACGGCGACGCCCTGACGGGAGTCCTCGCCCACCCGTACGTACGGGTCTGGGCGATCGACCGGCTCCGCGACGACGGCACGGACGACGACGGCCGCCTGGCCGCGATCGCCTGCGTGGCCGCCGCACGCGCCGGGCTGGACGCCGGCCTCGACGTGCCCGTCCACGACGGCCATGTCCACCTCCCGACGATCGGCCTCTTCGAGGCCGCCGGCACGACCGCACGGGTCGAGGTGCGCGCGGGCGGGATCACCGTCGACGGCGCCACGGTCACGCACGCCGTACGGCACCTGACCGCGGGGGCGGTCACGGTCGCGCTCGACGACGTCGACCCCTTCCGCGACTGCCACGACTGGCCGGCCTCGCCGCGCCTGACCGACGCGGAGTACACCAACTGGCAGGACGCCTTCCGCGGCGCCTGGGAGCTGATCGAGGACCTGTTCCCCGACTACGCACCGGGCCTCGCGGCCGGGCTGTCCACGATCGTGCCGCTCCAGGCTCCCGGTAACGGCGACAGCGTCAGCTCGGCGGCCCGCGACGCGTTCGGCGCGGTCGGGATCGCCCTGCCGCCCGACGCCGCGACGCTCGCGCTCCTGATGATGCACGAGTTCCAGCACGTCAAGCTCGGCGCCGTCCTGGACCTCTTCGACCTGTTCGACCCTTCCGACCGGTCGCTCTACCACGCGCCGTGGCGTACGGACCCGCGTCCGCTGGAGGGGCTCTTCCAGGGCATCTACGCGCACATCGCCGTCACCGACTTCTGGCGGAGGCGCCGCGAGGACGCGTCGCCCGAGGTCGCCGCCGAGTCCGCGCGGCAGTTCGGCCACTGGCACGCCGAGACGAGCGAGGCGGTCGAGACGCTCATCGCCTCCGGGTCGCTGACTCCGGGCGGCGACGGTTTCGCGCGCCGCATGCGCTCCACGCTGGCCTCGTGGAAGGACGCGCCGCCGGTCCAGTGCGCGACCTGACCCGGACCGGCACCGGGCCGCGGCCGGAGCCGGTCACCCGCGACACGCTCGTGGCCGGTCTGCGCGGGCTCGGCGTCGAACCCGGCCAGAGCGTCCTCGTGCACGCCTCGCTGCGCGGGGTCGGCTGGGTCGAGGGCGGCGCCGCGGCCCTGGCCGGCACCCTGCGCGAGGTCCTGGGCGAGGGCGGCACGATCGTGGTGCCCACGGCGACGTCCGACAACTCCGACACCTCCGCGACGCACCTCCACCGCACCGAGGGCCTGAACGCCGCCGAGCTGAGGGACTTCCGCGACCGCATGCCCGCGTACGACCCTGCGCGTACGCCGTCGTCCGGCATGGGGGCGCTCGCCGAGCATCTCCGGACCCGGCCCGCGACGGTACGCTCCGCGCACCCGCAGACGTCGTTCGCCGCGTGCGGCCCCCGCGCCGCCACGCTCATCGAGGGCCACGCGGAGGACTGCCACCTGGGCGAGGCCTCGCCGCTCGCCCGGCTGTACGACGAGCACGCCCACGTCCTGCTGGTCGGGGTCGGCTGGGAGGTGTGCACGGCGCTGCATCTGGCCGAATACCGCTATACGGCCACCCCGCCGATCCGGACCTACAGCTGCGTCGTACGCCGCGAGGGACGCCCGGTCTGGTGGACCTACGAGGACGTCGTTCTCGACGACGGCGACTTCCCCGAACTGGGCCGCGCCCTCGACGGCACCCCGTACGTCTCACGTGGCACGGTGGGCTCGGCGGACGCACGAATGGTCCCGCTGCGCCAGGCGGTGGATTTCGCCTGCGGGTGGATGGCCGCCCACCGAAAGCCCTAAAATATCGCCTTTCATCGGCGACATACCGCAGATACCCCCATACCTATACAGTGGGGCTCTGGAAGGGGGCGGTATGACCGATGGGATTCACGGTGGTGACGAACCGCGACCATTCTTCTTCCTCAGCTACGCACGGTCACGTTTCCGTCCGGAAAACGGCTCGGACCCTGATCGCTGGGTCGCGAAACTCTACAATGATTTGTGCCATGACGTAGGCGTCGTGACCGGAACCTCGGTTCCGGGCTTTATGGACAGGCAAATACCGGTGGGCACCCAGTGGCCCGAGCACCTCGCCGAGGCGCTGGCCAACTGCCGGGTGTTCATCGCTCTCCTGTCGCCGGCCTATTTCACCAGCGAATACTGCGGCAAGGAGTGGGCCGCGTTCGTCGAACGCGTGAACTCCGAACCCCACCGCCAGACGGCGATCATTCCGGCCCTCTGGACCCGTATGGAAGACGACGAGTTTCCGCCTTCAATACGCAACATGCAGTACACCGCACCGGGGTTCCCGGCCCCGTACCTCGACGAGGGTTTCTACGGGATCATGAAACTCGGGCGATACCGCGAGCATTACAAACAGACGGTTCTCCAGCTCGCGCGGATCATCAGGAAAACCGCGCTGGCCACGAATCTTCCCCCGAGCGCGGTCCCCGATCTCGATTCGCTGAGCAACCCCTTCGCCGACCATCGGAGCGAGCCGCACAAGCCGATTCGCCTGACCGTCGCGGCCCACCATCTCGACCGGCGCCCGGACGACCGTGACCCGTACTACTACGGGCGGTCCATGATCGAGTGGGCGCCGTACCGCAGCACGACCCACACGACGCCGATCGCGGCGTACGCCGAGCAGTTGCTCGCGGACCTCGGCCACGAGCCTGTCGTCGACAGCATCGACGCCCCCGCCGACGACTCGGCGGACGCTCCGGTCATCGTCCTCGTCGACCCCTGGGCGGGCGGCGACCCGGTGATCGGGCCCCGGCTGAAGAAGCTGGACGAGGGCCCGGTCAACGTCATCGTGCCGTTCAACGACGACGATCCACAGACCGTCGAGGCCGAGTCCGGTCTGTCCGAGGGACTGCGCGAGGTACTGCCCCGCAGCCTGGTCCTCGGCGGCTCCGCGGCGCGCGCACGCGACGTCACGGCGTTCCGCGCCGCGCTTCCCAAGGCCGCCGCCGAGGCGACCACCCGCTACTTCAAGACCGCGACGGCGCACCCCCCGACCGTCGACCCGACCATGCCGGACCGCCCCCACCTCCAAGCTCCGGAGCGCTGATCTTCCGGGAGACCCTCATGCCCCACTCGGACCACGGCACCATCGTCACCTTCTACTCCTACAAAGGCGGGACCGGCCGCACTACGGCGCTCGCGAACGTCGCCTGGATCATGGCGACGGCCGGGAAAAAGGTGCTGGCGGTCGACTGGGATCTGGAGTCTCCAGGTCTGCACAAATTCTTCCAGCCATTCCTCGACCAGGATGTCGTCGCCGCGACTCCCGGTGTGATCGAGCTCCTCACCGACTACGCGTGGGCGGCCACGAACCGCCACGACGCGGCCCAGGCGAACTGGCACCTCGAATACGCCCGGATACTGCCGCACGCGGTGTCGCTGGAATGGCGATTCCCCGGCGAGGGCACGCTCGACTTCGTCTCGGCGGGCCGGCAGAACCGCGACTACTCCTCGCTGATCACCAGCATGGACTGGGACAACTTCTACAGCCGGCTCGGCGGCGGGCAGTTCTTCGACGCCCTTCGCGAGGACATGAAACGCAACTACGACTACGTCTTAATCGACAGCCGTACCGGCCTGAGCGACATCGCGGACATCTGCACGGTCACCTTTCCGGATGTGCTCGTCGACTGTTTCACCCTGAGCGACCAGAGCATCGACGGCGCCGCCGCGGTGGCCCGTCACATCGACGAACGCTACGGCGACCGCGGCATTCGCATTCTGCCGGTGCCGATGCGCATCGAGTACGGCGAGAACGCGAAAGTGGAGGCCGGCCGTGCGCTGGCCCGTTCGAGGTTCGACCGCTTTCCGCGGGAGCTGAGCCACGAGGACCTCAACCACTACTGGCTGTCGGTGGAGATCCCGTACCGGCCGTTCTACGCCTTCGAGGAGACCCTCGCGACGTTCGGCGACTCCCCCGGGTCGCCCAACTCGATGCTCGCCGCGTTCGAGCGGCTGTCGTCGGTCATCACGCAGGGGCGTGTGAACACCTACCCGCCCATCGACGAGAACCTCCGGCTGGCCACGCTCGACCGGTTCGCGCGGCGCGGGCCGGCCGAGACCTCCGAGGTCCTGATCAGCTACGTGTCGGAGGACCGGCCCTGGCTCGACTGGATCGGCCTCATCCTCGGGCGTGCCGGGTTCCGCGTGGTCACCTGCGCCGCGGACGTCGCGCCGAAGGACGAGCTCGAGACGAGGATGCAGACGGCGGGCCACGTCATCGCGCTGCTGTCCCCCACGTACGTCGCGTCGCCGCGCGCGCAGGAGGCGTGGAGCCTGATCTCGGCGACCCAGACCACCGGCTCGTACCGGCGCCTGACGATCGTGCGGGTGCAGGACGCGCAGCTCACCTCGGCGTTCGCCGGGCGCGCGCCGATCGACCTCACCGGGCTCGGTGAGTACCAGGGCGCGGAGGCCCTCGTCCGCGCGCTGGGCCGCCCCGGGCACATCGTCGAGCATCCGGCCGAGCACGCCCGGGTCGGGCCGCGTTTCCCCGGCGCCGTACGCAGCTCGCCCGCCATCTGGAACGTCGACCGGCGCAACGCGATCTTCACCGGCCGCGGCCACCTGCTGGAGCGGATGCGCGACCACCTGCTCGGCACGACGGAGCGCGTGGTGCTCCCGCAGGCCATGCACGGCCTCGGCGGGGTCGGCAAGACGCAGGTCGCGCTGGAGTACGCGCACCGGTTCCGCGCCGACTACGACGTGGTGTGGTGGATCCCGGCGCAGCAGCCCGACTCGATCCGTACGTCGCTCGCGGCGCTGGCCGAGCGGCTCGACCTGCGCGTCGGTGAGAACGTCGCGGCCGCCGCCAACTCGGCCCTGGAGGCGCTGCGCCGCGGCGCGCCGTACTCCCGCTGGCTGCTGATCTTCGACAACGCCGACGAGCCGGCGATGCTGGAGCCCTACCTTCCCGGTGGCGACGGCCACGTGCTGATCACGTCGCGCGACCCCGCCTGGACGCAGTACGCGATCCCGCTCCCGGTGGACGTCTTCACCGAGCAGGAGGCCGCGACGCACCTGCTGCGCCGGGTCCAGGGCCTGGCCGAGGGCAGCGCGCAGAAGATCGGAAAGGCGCTCGGCTACCTGCCGCTGGCGGTCGAGCAGGCCGCCGCGTGGCTGGCGACGACGTTCATGCCGGCCGGTGAGTACCTGGAGGCGCTGGAGCGCGAGACCGCCTCGACCCTCGCGCTCAGCAACGAGCACTTCCCGCAGCCGGTGGCGCTGACGTGGAACGTCTCGTTCCGGCAGCTCCGCGACGCCTCGCCGGCCGCCGCCCGGCTGCTGGAGCTGCTCGCCTACTTCTCCTCCGACCCGATCTCGCTGGACCTGATCTACAGCGACGAGACGGCGGACGTCCTGATCCCCTACGACGAGACCCTCCGCGACAAGCTCGTGCTCGGCCGGGTGGTCCGCGAGATCAACCGCTTCGCGCTGGCAAAGGTCGACCTGGGCAACAACTCGATCCAGGTGCACACGCTGGTCCAGGCCGTGATCCGTGAGGGGATGAGCCGGGAGGACCAGGAGGAGACCTGCCACGAGGTGCACAAGATCCTCATCGGCGCGCGTCCCCGGCACGGCGACACCGACGCGCCGGAGAACTGGCCGAACCTCGAGAAGATCCTGCCGCACGTGCTGCCCTCGCACGCGGCCGAGTGCGACGACGAGGACACCCGCCAGATGCTCACCGACCTGGTGCGCTACCAGTGGAAACGCGGCTCCTTCGAGTCCGCGCTGGCCGCCGGCGCCTACCTCGTCGAGCTGTGGACCGCCAAGCTCGGCGAGAACCACTGGCAGTTCCTGTTCCTGAAGTCCCAGCTCGCCAACGTCCTGCGGTCGCAGGGCGACTACGAGGCGGCCCTCGCCCTCGACGAGGAGGTCTGGGCGCAGCAGAAGGCGTCGTCCTCCATCGGCCCGCGGCATCCGCACACGCTCATGACGGCGGGCGGCCTCGCCGCCGACCTGCGCGGGCTCGGCCGGTTCCAGGAGGCGCTCGACCTCGACCTGCGGACGTACGAGCAGTTCACCGACCTGTACGGCGAGGAGCACCCGCGTACCCTCGCGATGGCGAACAACCTCGGCGTCTCCTACCGCCTGGTCGGCGACTGCTTCAAGGCCCGCATCTACGACCAGGAGACCCTGGAGCGCCGCCGCGCGGTGCTCGGCGAGAACCACCCGTACACCCTCTACTCGGCCGCCAACCTGGCCCGTGACCTGCGCGAGGCCGGGGAGTTCACGGCCTCGGTCACCCTCCTGCAGGCCACGTACCAGAACTACCTGGACGTGCTCGGCGACGAGATCATGGACACGCTCCGCACCGGCAAGAGCCTCGCGGTCTCGCTGCGCAGGGCCGGCCAGCGCGAGGAGGCCACGCGGCTCGCCGAGGAGACCTTCGAGCGCTACCAGCGCTTCTACCCCGGCTCGCCGGACGCCGTGGCCGCGGACCTGGAGGTGGCGACCTGCCTGTCCGCGCTCGGCGACAAGGTGACCGCGCGCGACCGCGCCCTGGAGATCCTCCAGCGGCAGCGCGCGCAGCTCGGCGCCGACCACCCGTACACGCTGGTCATCGAGAACAACCTGGTCATCTTCCTGCGCGGCGCCTCCGACATCGAGGCCGCGGCCGAGCTCGGCGCGGCGACGCTGCCCAAGCTCCGGCAGGCGTACGGCGACGACACGCACCCCTTCGCCACCTCGTGCGCCATGAACCTGGCGAACTGCCTCGCCGAGCTCGGCGGCAACGCCGAGGCCGAGGAGCTGGAACGCGACGCACTGGCCAAGCTGAAGCTCCGCCTGGGCGAGCGGCATCCCGACACGCTCGCCTGCGCCTCGAACCTCTCGATCACCCTGCGGGCGACGGGCCACCTCGACGAGGCACGGCGGCTGCGGGACGAGACGATCAGCGCGATGACCGCCGTACTCGGCCCGCTCCACCCGAACATCGAGGACGCACGCCGCGGCCAGCGCCTCAACCGCGACCTCGAACCGCAGCCGACCTGATCAGCGCTGGGCGCTCCAGCGCAGTACGTCGGGCAGGACGCCGATGGCGCCGAAGTGCGCCATGCCCGGCTGCACGATCGCGATGGCCGACGGGATGCGCGCCGCCAGCCACCGCAGGTGGCCGACGGGCGAGAACCTGTCGTTGGCGCCGTGCCAGAGCATCGTCGGGATGCGGATGTCGGCGGGGTCGAAGCCCCACGGGTTGCTGAAGGCGACGACGTCGTCGATCCAGCCGTCGGCGGAGTACCGCACCGCCTCCGCGTAGTTCTCGATGAGCTGGCGCCTGATGCCGGCGTCTCCCACGATCCAGCGGTCGGACTGCGTCAGCTCGTCGCGCATGGCGGTGAGGATCTGTGTGGGGTTGGCGCGGATGCCGTCCGCCCGCGAGCTGTAGCGGGCCGAGATCGCGTCGCCGCCGCCGCGCGCCGCGCGGTACTCACGGGTGTTGGACGACGTCATCCCCTCGAACCAGTCCAGCCCCTCGCCCTGGCTCGGCGCGAGGCCGACCAGGACCGCGGCCCGCGTCGTACGCTCCGGGAGCAGCGCCGCGCACGCGAGCGCGTGCGGGCCGCCGCCGGACCTGCCGATGACGCCGAACCGGTCGACGTGCAGGCTGTCGGCGATCTCACGGACGTCGTCGACGACGTCGGCGACCGTGCGGTCCGGTCTGCGGTCGGAGCGGCCGTACCCGGGCCGGTCGAAGGTGATGATCCTGATGCGGAGCTGATGGAGGACCATCGCTCGTGGAATGGGTCCCAGCCTGCTTCCGGGAGTTCCGTGGAGGAAGAAGACCGGGCTTCCGCCGGGCTCCCCCCACTCCTCCACCGCGAGCCGCCTGCCGTCGGATGTCAAGACCACGCTGCTCAAGCACGACCTCCCCTGGCCGAACCGGGCGAGCGGTCCGGCGGTCATGACCCACGCCGTCGTAATCGTACAAAACGACAGGATCTTCTGTCAGTGGTGATTTATTGGCGATCACGGACATGCTTCTGTGGCTCTGTGCCGTACCGTGGCGGAAAGTTCGGTGAGGGCTTGGTCACGAGAGGTGTGGTGCCAGTGTCCGGGAGACTGGTGAACTGGGCGGGGAACGTCGAGTTTCAGGCGGCCGCCGTGCATCGGCCGGACTCATTGGAGCAGGTCCGGAGCCTGGTCGGGCGGCATGAGAAGGTACGCGCGCTCGGCAGCGCGCACTCCTTCAACGACATCGCCGACACGTCCGGCCTACTGCTCTCACTGTCCGAACTACCCGCGGACGTGGAGATCGACGGCGACGCCTCCACCGTGCGGATCACCGGCGGCGTGCGCTACGCCGAGCTGGGCCGCCGGCTGCACGCCGCCGGGTACGCCCTGCACAACCTCGCGTCGCTGCCGCACATCTCGGTGGCGGGGTCCGTCGCCACCGGCACGCACGGCTCCGGCGACCGGAACGGCAACCTGTCCACCGCCGTCGCCGCCCTGGAGATCGTCACCGCGGACGGCGACCTCGTCACGCTCGAACGGGAACGCGACGGCGACCGGTTCCGCGGCGCCGTCGTCGGGCTCGGGGCGTTCGGGGTCGTGGTCGGCGTGACGCTGGACATCGCGCCGACCTTCGACATGCGGCAGTACGTCTTCGAGAACCTGCCGTTCGACGTGCTGTCCGATCACTTCACCGACGTCTTCTCCTCCGCGTACAGCGTGAGCATGTTCACGAGCTGGCGCGGGCCGATGGTCGACCAGGTGTGGGTGAAGCGCCTCGACGACCAGACCGAGGTCTGGCCGACCGAGGAGGACTGGTTCGGCGCGCGGCCCGCGGACCAGCGGCTGCATCCCGTACCCGGCATCTCCGCCGAGCCGTGCACCGAGCAGATGGGCGCGAGCGGCCCGTGGTTCGAACGGCTGCCGCACTTCCGCGCCGACTTCACACCCAGCGTGGGCGAGGAGCTCCAGTCGGAGTACCTGGTCCCGCGCCGGCACGCCGTGGACGCCCTGCGCGTGATCGACTCCCTGCGCGACCGGGTCGCCCCGGTGTTGCAGATCTCCGAGATCCGCACCATCGCCGCGGACGACCTGTGGATGAGCCCGTCGTACGAACAGGACTCGGTCGGCATCCACTTCACGTGGATCCGCGACACGCGAGCGGTCCTGCCGGTGCTCGGCCTGCTCGACGAACACCTCGCCCCGTTCGAGCCGCGCCCGCACTGGGGCAAGCTGTTCGCGGTGCCGCCGCGGGTCATGCGGTCGCGCTACCCGCGCCTGGACGACTTCCGCGCCCTGGTGCGGGAGTACGACCCGGCGGGCAAGTTCACCAACGACTTCCTCCGCCGGTACGTCTTCTGACCCTCTAGCCGCGTACTTCCATCTCGCCCAGGGCGGACCAGTCGTCCTGGGGCACCTTGACGCTGATGATCTTCGGCGTCTCGGCCAGGTGCGGCGGGAGGGTCTGCTGTGCGGTCTTGAAGTGGGCGGAGCCGACGTGGGCGGCGCCCGCCTCGTCGTCACGGAACGCCTCGACCAGGACGTACTCCTCGGGGTCCCCGACGCTGCGGGACCAGTCGAACCACATGCAGCCCGGTTCGCTCCTCGTCGCCTGGGTGAACTCGGCGGCGATCTCCGGCCAGCGGTCGGCGTCCTCGGGCTTGACCCGGAACTTGGCGGTAATGAAGATCACGGCGTTCCCTCCGTCTGCGTCGGTACCGGCAACGATGCCAGACGGCGGCACGGGCGCGAAGAGGTCGCGCCTCTAGGATCGAAGAATGGAATACCGACAACTTGGACACTCAGGGCTGAAGGTATCGGCACTGACCATGGGCACGATGACCTTCGGTGGCCAGGGTGAGTTCGCCAACGTGGGCAACACCGACATCGACGAGGCCCGGCGGCAGGTCGACCTGTGCCTCGACGCCGGGATCAACCTGATCGACACGGCCGACGTGTACTCCACCGGCCGGTCCGAGGAGATCGTCGGAGAGGCGGTCAAGGGGCGGCGCGACGACGTCCTGCTCGCCACCAAGGTCCGGATGCCGATGGGCTCCGGCCCGAACGACGCCGGCCTGTCGCGCCACCACATCATTGAAGGGTGCGAGGCGAGCCTCCGCCGCCTCGGCACGGACCACATCGACCTCTACCAGGTGCACGAGTGGGACGGCGTCACGCCGCTGGAGGAGACCCTCGACGCGCTCGGCTCGCTGGTCACCGCCGGCAAGGTCCGCTACGTCGGGGCGTCGAACTACACGGGCTGGCAGCTCATGAAGGCGCTCGGCACCTCCGACCGCCTCGGCCTGCCGCGCTTCGTCAGCCAGCAGATCTACTACTCGCTCCAGGCCCGCGAGGCCGAGTACGAGCTGGTGCCCGCGGCGATCGACCAGGGCCTCGGCGTCCTGGTGTGGAGCCCGCTCGCCGGCGGCCTGCTGTCGGGCAAGTACCGCCGCGGCGCGACCGCGCCCGAGGGGTCACGGCAGCTCACCGACTGGAACGAGCCTCCGGTCTACGACGAGGACAAGCTGTACGACACGGTCGACGTCCTGGTCGAGATCGCCGACGGTCACGGGGTGTCCGCGGCCCGGATCGCGCTCGCGTACCTGCTGGGCAGGCCGGGCGTGACGTCCCTGGTGATCGGCGCGCGTACGACCGAGCAGCTCACCGACAACCTGGGCGCCGCCGACGTGACGCTCACCGGCGACGAGCGCGCACGCCTGGACGAGGCCAGCAGGCCGCCCCTCATCTACCCGTACTGGCACCAGGCCGCCACCGCCGCCGACCGCCTCTCCCCCGCCGACCTCTCGCTCCTCGCCCCGTACGTCTAGGAACAAGCAGGCACAGCGCCGAGTTAGGGTAACCTAAGTTGACTTTAGAGGAGTGATCGAATGCCGGACGACAAACCGGTACGTAAGACGCAGAAGGTGACGCGTGGACAGGTGCTGCGCGTCCAGTGGATCACGCCGCACATGATCCGCGTGATCATCGGTGGTGAGGGCCTCGCCGGTTTCGGCGCGGGCGCGTTCACCGACCACTACATCAAGGTGCTGTTCCCGGTGCCGGGCGTGGACTACCCCGAGCCGTTCGACATAGACGCCGTACGCCGCGACCTGCCGCGCGAGCAGTGGCCGCGCCAGCGCGCGTACACCGTGCGCGCCTGGGACGCGTACGCCCTGGAGCTGACCGTCGACTTCGTCTACCACGGCGACCAGGGCCTGGCCGGCCCGTGGGCGGCGAACGCCCAGACCGGCGACGACGTGCTGTTCCTCGGCCCCGGCGGCGCGTACGCCCCGAGCAAGGAGGCCGACTGGCACCTGTTCGTCGGTGACGAGAGCGCCCTGCCGGCCATCGCCGCCTCGCTGGAGGCCCTGCCGTCCGGCGCCGTCGCCCACGTGCTCGTCGAGGTGTCCGAGGCGGCCGAGGAGCAGGAGCTCACCACCCCGGCCGACGCGAACATCGTCTGGCTGCACCGCGACGGCGCTCCCGTCGGCGAGGCGCTGGTCGAGGCCGTACGCGGCCTGGAGTTCCCGCCCGGCGCCGTGCACGCGTTCGTCCACGGCGAGGCGGGCTTCGTCAAGGAGCTGCGGCGTCACCTGCGCGTCGAGCGTGGCGTCCCGCTGGACCGGCTGTCCATCTCCGGCTACTGGCGCTACGGCACCGACGACGAGGGCTGGCGCGCGGGCAAGAAGGAGTGGAACCGCCGCATCGAGGAGGAGGAGACGGCCGCCGTCTCATGACGCGGGCGCGCCGAACCACGTACGCAGCGCCGCCGGCAGCTCGCCGGCGGCCCCGGCGGCCCACGCCACGTAGCCGTCCGGGCGGATGAGCACGGCGTCGGCCGGCGCGGCCTCCGCGCCGGCCGCGACCACGTCGACGCGGTCCGCCCAGCCGCGCGCGGCCCCGGCGTACGCCGCGTGGTCCGTGAAGGCCAGCAGGACCGGCCGCCCGCCGCGTACGACCTCGGCGACGCGCGTGGCGCCGTCCCGCGTCTTCAGCGCCAGGTCCGGCATCCAGCGGCCGGTCATCGGGTGCGCCGGGACGCCGCGCGGGTCGTACCGGACGTCGGCCCCGGCCATGAGGTCGGCGATGTGCCGGGTGGTGCCCTGGTCGCGCAGCAGCTCCTCGAACAGCTCCCGCAGCGCGGTGATGTTCGGCCCCGGTGACAGCAGCGCCATCTGCGCGCGGGTGTGCATGATGACCCGCTCGCCCACCGGATACCGCTCGCTCTCGTAGGTGTCCAGCAGTCCTTCGGGCGCCCAGCCGTGCACCTCGGCGGCCAGCTTCCAGCCGAGGTTGAGGACGTCCTGCATGCCGAGGTTCAGGCCGGGGCCGCCGACCGCGCTGTACACGTGCGCGGCGTCGCCGACGAGGAACACCTGGCCCTGCCGGTACGCGGCGGCCTGACGGGAGTTGAGCCCGGTGCCCCGGCGCAGCGCCGGATGCTCGCCCTCGGGCAGACGCATCGGCACGTCGCCGCCGACGACACGCGCCACCGCCTCCCGGAGCTCGTCGAGCGGCATGTCCGTGGTGTCCTCCAGCTCGGACGGCGCCCACTCGTGCACGGCCACCCGGTAGAGCCCCGGCACGAACGACCCGAACACGAACATCCCGGTCTCGGTCCGGGTGAAGGTGATGGGCCGCAGCCGCCCGACGCCCTCCACCTCCAGCTCGCCCGTGCCGAGGGCGACCGGCGGGTCGATGACGACCTGCCCGCTGCGGCTGACGAACCCGCGGTCGGTGATGCCGGGGAAGCCGATGCCGCAGCTCTTGCGTACGACGCTGCGCGCCGCCGTCGGCGCCGACGAGGAACCGGGCCGTGAGCTCGTACTCCCCGTCGGGGCCTCGTACGGTGGCGGTCACCGCGCCGTCCGCCTGGGTGAGGCCGGCCAGCTCGTGTCCGCGGCGGATCTCGACGCCCAGCGCGCGGGCGCGCTCTTCGAGGAGTTCCTCCAGGCGGCGCTGCGGGATGGGCAGGGCGTACAGCGCGTGGTCGCCGAGGGCTTCGAGGTCCAGCGGCAGCGCGCCGAACTGGAAGCCCGGCATCGGTGACGGCGGCCGGTCGCTCCCGCTGAGGCGCTCGTACAGGCCCCGGTAGTCCAGGGCCTGCACGACGCGGCCGACCAGGCCGTTCGCCTTGGGCATCGCGGCGCGCTCGGGCAGCCGCTCCAGCACGACGGGGCGTACGCCGGCCAGGGCCAGCTCGCAGGCCAGCAGCAGGCCGTTCGGGCCACCGCCGACGATCATGACATCGGTCATCGTGGAATCTCCTTCGGGGCATGGCGGAATGGCGGCACGGCGTGCCGCGTGAGGTGTGGGGTGTTCTGTTAGGGGGTGCCGGGCTCGGGCAGGCCGGCCGCGATCTGGGCCAGCGCGTCGCGCAGCAGGGGTGGGAGGGGCACGGGCGGGTCGGCCCGGAGCCACTGTTCGGAGGCGGTCCTGATCGCCACCCCGACGGCGGCGGAGACCAGCAGCGGGTACATGTCCCGGTCGACGTCGGTCCCGGTGCGTTCCGCGATCGCCACGGCGCACTCGCGCTCGACGACCAGCGCGGACGCCACGACCTCGCTCTGCAACGCGGGCTCGCGGACCATGAGACGCACGCCCGCCGTCCACTCCGGGTCGGGGCTCGCGGCGTCGTCCCCGAAGTGGCCCACGACGGCCGCCCTGAGGGAGTCCCACAGGGGTTCGCCGGGCGGGCGCTCCCGCAGCCGCCCGGTGATCTGCCGGACCCGGTCCGTGTGCCGCCAGACGATGGCGTCGGCCTTGCTGGAGAAGTAGTTGTTGAACGTACGCGGCGACACTCCGGCCTCGGCGGCGATGTCCTCGACCAGCACGGCCTCGAACCCCCGCTCGACCGCGAGCCGCACCGCGGCCCAGCTCAACGCCGCACGCGTCTCGCGCTTCTTACGCTCCCGCAGCCCTTCTCCGCCCGATGTGCTCATACCCCGACCGTACACATGAACTTGCGGACCCCGCAATCTTTCGGGCCACGCAAGTTTTCAGAGCGTGAGGCGGAGAATCCGGACGCAGGACTCGTCGTCCCATTCGCGGATGACATGGGACAGGAGATGGACGTCGCCGCCCGTACGCCGCGGCGAGCGCCCCCGGAAGGCCGAAGGTCATTAACGCGGGCCGGCGTCGTCGTGGATCCGGACCACGGTCACCGGCAAGGCCCTCACCTCCGGAACCATTCAACAGGAGGCTCGCGGATGCGCGCGGACGAGCCCCGCCCCGCTCGCACCTGCTCCAAATACCACGCTTCTCGCCTGGTTTTTGCGGGAGTACGGTGGCCTATGGCGATGTGAGGTCGCCACGCCGTACCCATGCAGGAGGAGAACCCAAGGTGATCGAACGTCTGCCCCGGCTCGCACGTGTGCTGCTCGCCACCACACTCGGAGCGAGCCTGACGCTGGCCTCCGGATGTGGCAGCACCGATGACAAGAAGTCCTCCGACGGCAAGGGCAAGACCCTCGTGGTGTTCGCCGCCGCGTCGCTGACCGGGACCTTCAACACGCTCGGCAAGAACTTCGAGGCCTCGCACCCCGGCGTGAAGGTGAAGTTCAACTACGGGGGCAGCTCGACGCTGGCCCAGCAGATCAACCAGGGCGCGCCCGCCGACGTGTTCGCCGCGGCGAGCCCGGCGACGATGAAGACGGTGACGGACGCGCACGGCGCCAACGGCACGCCGAAGGTGTTCGTACGGAACCGCCTGGAGATCGCCGTACCCCCGTCGAACCCCGGCAAGGTCAAGGCGTTCAAGGACCTGACGAACCCCAAGCTCAAGGTCGTCGAGTGCGCGCCGGAGGTGCCGTGCGGCGCCGCCGCGCTCAAGGCGCTCGCCGCCGCGAAGCTCAAGGTCAAGCCCGTCTCGCAGGAGGCGGACGTGAAGGCGGCCCTGACGAAGGTGCAGCTCAACGAGGCGGACGCCGCTCTCGTCTACCGCACCGACGTGAAGGCCGCGGCCGGCAAGGTGACGGGCATCGACTTCCCCGAGGCCGCGCAGGCGATCAACGACTACCCGATCGCCACGCTGGCCAAGGCGCCGCAGCCGTCACTGGCCGGGGAGTTCGTCCAGCTCGTGCTGTCCGGCCCGGGGACGTCCGTGCTCACCCAGGCCGGCTTCGAGTCGCCCTGACGTTCAGACCGGCACCAGCTCGCGCGGCGCGGGCGCCCCGACGGCCTCGATGAGGCGGGGCGCCAGCGCCGCCGCCTGCTCCCGGATCTCCGGGATCGCGGTCGTCTCGTACCGCAGGCCGCGAAGAGTCGGCCCCAGCGTGAAGATCCGGTCGTGCGGGCGGCCGGCGGCGTCGATGACCGCGCCGTCGTCGGCCGCGTCCAGGCCGAGCGCGAGCGGGTCGGGGCGTGCCACGCCCGCGGCGAACAGGCCGCCGAGGAACGGGTCCTCGGTGACCGCCGAGCCCGGGCCCGTGGCGTTGACCAGCCAGCCGACCCTCAGCTCGCGCGTTCCGCCGCCGGCGAGGCGTACGGTCGCGTCGTAGCCGGTGGTGGCGCCGCGCATGGCGTACGGCCCGGCGGCGTCGCCGTGGCTCGCCGTGGCGGAGGCCAGCCGGCCGCACAGGACGTCGAGGCGGCCCTCGGCGCGCAGCGCGCGGATCCGCTCGGCGGTCCTCGGCGGGATGCGGTGGCGGTGCACCTCCCAGTAGCGCGCCATCAGTGACAGGAAGCAGCGGCGGTCCTCGATGCCGAGCCCGGCCCACAGGCGCTGTACGTGGGGGCGCATGGCGTCCATGACGCCCTGCCAGTCGTCACCGCTGTCCTTGGCCGCGGCGCGGACGAAGCGCACCAGGTCGGTGAGGCGCGGAGTGCCGGCGGGGAGGGAGAGCTCGGCGGGCGGCGGCGCGGGACATCGGTGCTCGCGGGGCAGCAGCCCGTGCCGCGACACCGCGTGCACGACCGTGCCGGGGTGCGCGCCGGTCAGCGTGACGGCGACGTCCACCATGGTCAGCCCGGTCCCCACGACGAGGACCGGAGCGCCGTCGCGTACGCGGTCGAGCGCGCCCGGCGCCCACGGGTCGGCGATGTAGCGGGGCCCGGACGGGACCTGCGGCCAGGCTCCGGAGACGCGGTTGCCGGTGGCCAGGACGACGGCGTCCGCGTCGATCCGGCCGCCGTTGGCCAGGTGGACGCGCACCGGGCGGCTGACCCCGGACGTGCCGACCGAGGAGACCGTCCCGGTCACCCGCGCCACCGGGCCGGCGCCGTCGAGCACGTCGCGCAGGTAGCGGCCGTACACGGCGCGCGGCAGGAAGTCGGTCGCCTCCGCGCCGAGCCCGCGCTCGCGCGCCCACCGGAGCAGATGCCCGGGGTCGTCGGCGAGCGCGCTCATCTTGGCGACGCAGGCGTTGAGCAGGTGGCGCGGGTCGGGCGTGGAGTACGCCTGCCCCAGCCCGTGGCGGCCGTACCGGTCGATCAGCACCACGCGCAGCGGCGTCCCGCGCGTCGCGGCGTCACGGAGCAGATGGACGGCCGTCAGCGCGCCGCTGGCACCGCCGCCGGCGATGGCGATCACGGGGACGCGATCAGTCGAATCGTCGAGCATTCACCGATGGTAACCCACAATTCCCATTAGATTAATAGGCAATTCGGAGTTAACGAACAGTTGTCACCGCCGAGACACTCCGATTACTTGACAGACCGGTCAACTATCGGGGATCTTCAGCGGGTGGCCCGTACGAGTGACGCGCGCGAGCGGCTGGTGAGCGGAGCGGCGCGACTGTTCCTGACCCGCAGCTACCACGCGGTCGGCGTGGACGAGCTGTGCGCCGCCGCCGACGTGCGCAAGGGCAGCTTCTACCACTTCTTCCGTTCCAAGTCCGACCTGGCCGCGGCCGTGATCGACCACCACGCGGCGGCCCTGTGGGCGCACCTCGGCGAGGCCGGAGCCGACGACGGCGACGGCGCGGCGGGCGTACGCCTGCACGCGGTGGCGACCGCCATCGGGGAGATCCAGACCGGCTTCGAGCGGTACTTCGGCACGGTGGTCGGCTGCCCGTTCGGCAACCTCGCGGCGGAGCTGTCCACCACCGACGACACGCTGCGGTCCCACGTCGCGGCCGTGTTCGCGGAGTGGGAACGCCGCCTGGCCGTGATCTGCCACGACGCCTCCACGCAGGGCGCCCTGCGGCCCGGCGTCGACCCGGACCGGCTCGCCCGGATCCTCGTCGCCCAGTTCCAGGGCATGATCCTGCTGGCCAAGGCGGGCCGGTCGTCCGCGGCCGAGATCCCCGCCGCGCTCCACCAGGTGATCGACTCCCATCTCTTGGAGGACGCGTGAACGCTTCCGTCGACTTCCACTTCGACCCGATGTGCCCGTTCGCGTACGCCACCTCGGTGTGGCTGCGCGACGTACGCCGGCAGACCGGGGTGACGGTGAACTGGCGGTTCTTCAGCCTCGAAGAGGTGAACCGCGCCGAGGGCAAGAAGCACCCGTGGGAGCGGCCCTGGTCGTACGGCTGGTCGCTGATGCGCGTCGGCGCGCTCCTGCGCCGGGACTCCATGGCGTCGCTCGACACCTGGTACGCCCGGATCGGCGAGGAGCTGCACGTACGCGGCGGCAAGCCGCACGACCCGTCCGTCGCCCGCGCCCTGCTGTCCGAGCTGGACCTGGACCCGGCGACGCTGGACGCGGCGATGGCCGACCCGACGACGCACGACGACGTGCGGGCCGACCACGCTCGCGTCGTGGACGCCGGCGGGTACGGCGTGCCGACCCTCTTCTTCCCGGACGGCCAGTGCCTGTTCGGGCCCGTCCTGATCGACCCGCCGACCGGCACGCGCGCGCTCCGGCTGTGGGACGTCGTGACGGGAATGCTGGAGTTTCCGCGGGTGTACGAGCTCCAGCGGCCGAAGGGCACGGCGGACCAGGAGGCGATCGTCGACGCGCTCCGCCCGTACCTCGCCGGTCGCGACTGGGTCAGCGTGAACCGCGGTGAAGTGATCGAGTTTCCCCCCGCCGTACAGGAAGGCACCCGCACATGACCGGTATCGCCAAGGAACACGTGATCGAGGTTCTGACCGCCGAGTGGGCGTCCCTGGACGACCTCCTCGCGGGCCTGACCCCGGAGCAGTGGGCGGCGCCGACGTGCCTGCCGGGCTGGCGCGTGACGGACGTCGTGGCGCACCTGATCGGCACCGAGGCGATGCTGTCCGGAGAGACGGCTCCGTCCGTCGACGTCGACGTGAAGGGCCTCGCGCACGTCCACAACGACATCGGTGTGTTCAACGAGCAGTGGGTCCAGGCCCTGCGCGACGAGACCCCGGCGTCGATGCTGGCCCGGTTCCGCGAGGTGACGGCGCGGCGTACGGACGAGCTGGGGAAGATGAGCCAGGCGGACTTCGACGCGCCGAGCTGGACCCCGGCGGGCCAGGGCACGTACGCGCGCTTCATGCAGATCCGCGTCTACGACTGCTGGATGCACGAACAGGACATCCGCGCCGTCGCGGGAGTGCCGGGGAACGACCGCGGGCCGACGGCGGAGGCCGCGCTGGACGAGGCCGCCGGGATCCTCGGCTACGTCATCGGCAAGCGCGCCGAAGCGCCGGACGGCTCCTCGGTGCTGGTCGAGCTGACCGGGCCGATGGAGCGCGGCATCGCGGTGAAGGTGGACGGGCGCGCCAAGGTCGTGCCGTCGCTGGACGGCCCGCCGACCGCCACGCTCCGCCTGCCGTCGTCGGTGTTCCTGCGCCTGTGCGGCGGTCGCGAGGCCCTGTCGGCGTTCCCGCCGATCGACCTGGGCGGCGACCCCGTGCTCGCGCGGCGCGTCGCCGAGAACCTGGCCTTCACGATCTGAGCCGCCGGCCCACGATCGTCCTGGTGGCGGTGGAGGGCACCGCGCGGAAGGCGGCGATCGCGGTGCCCAGGAACCTCGCCTCGGCGAAGTGCTGCCCCTGGAACTCCCAGACCCGGAGCCCGGCATCGGAGATCACGACGCCGTCGGCGCCGTCGGCCTCGTCCGTGAGCATCTCCCTGGCCGCGCGGCGCAGGAACGTGACCTCCGGGCTCCATTGGGCCATCTCCTGGGCGGACGTCGCGCTCTGGGCCTCACCCCGGGCCAGGACGCGCTGGGACAGCGCGCCCAGCGACACACCGAGCACGAGCTCGACGGGCACCCAGCCCGCGTCGATCAGCTCGGTGAACTCCCGCGCGCTCAGGTCGGACGAGAACGGTCTCGGGGGCCGTACGCCGCCACGCGCGCGTACGGCCGTGCCGTTCACCCGGAACGCCAGCGCGCGCTCCTCGCCGTGGAACGGCTCGATCTCGACCCGCACGCCGATGATCCCGTCGCCGCCCAGCGCGGCGCACTCGGCCTCCAGCCGGCGCATCGCGGCCCGGCGCGCGTCGCGGATCACGGTGTGGCCGGCGTACCTGCGCTCCGAGTCGACCCGGCGCTGGGCGCGCACCACGGCGCGCGGGTCGAAGCTGTGCACGGAAGCGCCCATGACCTGCCCGACCGGCTCGAACCCGGCCGTACGCAGGCAGGCGAACCCCGCGGCGGACAACCCCGACGTCCAGGTACCGCCCACCGGCACGCCCTTTCCCCCGACCACCACCTCACGCCATCCTCGCACCGGGACCGATGGCGAAAGGTGGGCGTTGTGAGGATCACGCGCGAGGAGAAGGCCGTACGTGACGCCGCGAAAGAGGAGGAGAGGGCGCGGAAGGCCTTCGAGGCCTCGCCCGCCGGGCGGGCGCGCGCCGCGGCGGAGCGGGGTGACGGGTACTTCGAGATCGAGCTGGACCTGCGCGGCGGCGAGGACGGGGACGCCCTGTCGCGGGTCGAGGCCGAAGGCTGGCGGTTCCTCCAGGCGAGCCACGTGTTCGTGCAGACCGGCGGCGACTCACGTGAGAAGTTCCTCGTCCCGGGCCAGCGGACCTCGGTCAGCGGGCTGATCGTCGGGATCTACCTGTTCCGCCGTTCACCCGAGGGCGTCGCGGAAGCGGGAGCCGAGTGAGGCGAGCCGGTCGGCGGGTTCGTTCGCGAAGACGAGGCGGAGGAAGTGCGCTCCGCTCGGGCCCCAGCCGTCCATGGGAGTCGCGGCGACCTTCGCCCGGTCGAACAGCAGCCGTGACATCCGTGCCGGGGTCAGGCCCAGCGGGCGGGTGTCCACGAGCAGCGACCAGCCTCCGTGCGGGCGGACGACCGGGTACGCCGACAGTTGGCCGATGACCGTCTCGCAGCGGCGGCCCCACTCGGCGGTGGCGGCGGCGACGTCGGCGGAGGCGTCCGGGGCGTTCAGGGCCGCGGCCACCGCCTCCTGGGCCACGCCGACCTGGCACACGACGTTCGTCAGGCCGACGAGGCGGATGTCGGGCACGATCGACGGCGGGCCCACGACCCAGCCGACGCGCCAGCCGATCATGCGGAGCTCCTTGGACGCCGACCCCACGGTGATCGTCCGCTCCGCCAGCCCGCCGACGGAGGCGGGATGGCTCGGGGGACGGCCGTCGAAGCGGATCCGCTCCATCGCCGCGTCGTAGATCAGCCAGGCGTCGTGGCGCTCGCAGGCCGCCTCCAGGGCGGTCCAGTGGTCGTCGGACAGGACCAGGCCCGAGGGCATCAGCGGGCCCATCATCAGCACCGCCGCCGTACGCGGGCCCACGGCGGCGGCCAGCGCGGAGGGGTCGACGGTCCAGCCGTCCGCCCCTGCCTCGCACGGCACGAAGCGCGGGACGCCGCCCGCCAGCAGTACGCGGTTCACCAGGCCCGCGTACACCGGATCGCACAGGACGACCTCCTCGCCCGGCTCCACGACGGCGAGGAGGGTGTTGAGGACGCCGTTCAGCCCGCCGGCCACGCTCACGCAGGACGTCTCCGGATAGGAGACGCCTGAGACGCGGCCGACGTGGTCCGCCGCGGCGCGCAGCAGCGACGCGTGGCCCTGGAACGGCAGGTAGCTGTTGGCGGCGTCGTCGTCGATCGCCGCGCGGGTGGCGGCCAGCGCGGCGGCGGGCGGCCGGAGGTCGGTGTCGAGGTTCTCCAGGCGCAGGAACTCGGGGTCGCCGGTGGCGTCCGCCTCGTCACCGATGACGTCCACCCCGATGCCTGGAATGTCCCGCAAGCGAGAAACCGTCACAGTCCGCCCCTTCCAGTGAACCGATACGCACATACCACTATGCTGGTACACATGGATCTGGGGCAAGAGGTCGGCGACAACGTACGGCGGCTGCGTACCGGCGCCGGGATCTCACTGGCCGACCTGGCCTCGGCCTGCGGCGTCAGCAAGACCACGCTGCACGGCATCGAGCAGGGCCAGGGAAACCCGACGCTCAACACGCTGTGGGCCCTCGCCGCCGCGCTGAAGGTGCCGCTCGGCGAGCTGCTGGAGGCGCCCGCGCCGGCCGTCGAGGTCGTACGCGCCGACGACGGGCAGCCCGTCGTCGAGGGCGGCGCGGTCAGGGCGCGCCTCCTGCACCGCATCAGGCTGCGCGGCACCGTGGAGGTCTACGAGCTCGACGTGTCACGCGACACGAGGCACTCCGACGCGCACCTGCCGGGCGTCGAGGAGTGCATCGTGGTGACGCGCGGCCGGATCACCACCGGCCCCGGCGACGCGCGGGCCGACCTCTCCGAAGGCGACTCCATCCGCTTCGGCGCGAACCGTGCGCACGTCTACCACGGCCGCGACGAGCACAACCGCGCCGTGCTCCTGATGCTCCATCCTGAAACGTGACATACGCCCTCTTGGGCGCCGGACGCCGGACACCTACCCTCGGAGCAGTCCGCCGAGGAGATCATGGTGACCGTGTCGGCCGAGCTCGCCGAGATCCACGCGTGGTGGGGGCAGCAGCCGGAGAGCCTCGTACCCATCGCGGGCGGGCCGCTCGACCAGACCGTCCCGGCGCACACCGACAACCCGTACTGGGAGATCGTCCGCTGGCTGCCGGCGCCGGCCGGCGCGCCTGACGGGACGGCGCGCGGGCTGCCGGTCGGGCATCACCTGCTGACCCGGCGGTACTCCTGGGCGATCCCCTCGCCGGGCGACATCGCGTGGCTCGGCCGTACGCTCGGCGGGCGCGGCCTCGTCGAGGTCGGCGCCGGCTCGGGCTACTGGGCCTGGCAGGCGCGGCAGGCGGGCATCGACGTCACCGCGTACGAACCGGCCGACAACGCCGTGAACAGCTACACGGACGGCACCGAGTACTTCCCGCTCAAGAGAGACGACCACGAGGCCGCACGGCACCATCCCGACCGCGCGCTGCTCCTCTGCTGGCCGTCGGCGGGTGACGCCTGGGCGGCCGGGGCCCTCCGCGCGTACGAGGGCGACCTGCTCGTCTACGTCGGCCAGGAGCGCGGCGGCCACTGCGCCGACGACGGCTTCTTCGACCTGCTGGCGGAACACTGGACACCGGCCGGCCGGAGCGATCACCACGTCGGCTGGCGGCACACCCACAGCGCGATGACGGCGTACCGCCGGGCTTGACTTCGACCGCACTTCAAGTGCTTAGCTGGCTGGTCATGGACTATGTGCAGCTAGGACGCACCGGACTCAAGGTAAGCCGTCTCGTTCTCGGCACGATGAACTTCGGTCCGCAGACCGACGAGGCCGAAAGTCACTCGATCATGGACTCCGCGCTCGACGCGGGGATCAACTTCTTCGACACCGCCAACGTGTACGGCCAGGGTGAGAACAAGGGCCGCACAGAGGAGATCGTCGGCACCTGGTTCGCCGAAGGCGGCGGGCGCCGTGACAAGACGGTCCTGGCGACGAAGGTCTACGGGAACATGGCCATCGACGGCGAACCCGTCTGGCCCAACCACGACAAACTGTCCGCGGTGAACATCCGCCGCGCGGTCGAGGGCTCCCTGCGGCGGCTCGGCACCGACTACATCGACATCTACCAGTTCCACCACATCGACCGGGCCACGCCCTGGGACGAGATCTGGCAGGCGATGGACGTCCTCGTCCAGCAGGGCAAGATCCTCTACGTCGGGTCCTCCAACTTCCCCGGCTGGAACATCGCCCGCGCCAACGAGGTCGCGGCGCGCCGCGGCTCGCTCGGGCTCGTCAGCGAACAGTGCCTCTACAACCTCGCCGAACGCCGCGCGGAGATGGAGGTCATCCCGGCCGCCGAGGCGTACGGCCTGGGCGTGATCCCGTGGTCGCCGCTCCAGGGCGGGCTGCTCGGCGGTGTGCTGCGTAAGGAGCGCGAGGGCGGCGGCAGCCGCTCGACCGGCGGACGCGCCGCCGAGGCGCTGGCCGACCCGGCCAAGCGCGCCCAGATCCAGGCGTATGAGGACCTGTGCCAGAAGCACGGCGCCGACCCCGGCGACGTGGGCCTGGCCTGGCTGCTCACCCGCCCCGGCGTGACCGGCCCGATCGTCGGCCCCCGTACCCAGGAGCACCTCGACTCGTCGCTGCGCGCGGTCGAGCTGAAGCTGTCGGAGGAGTTCCTGTCCGGCCTGGACGACATCTTCCCCGGCCCCGGCCCGTCCCCGGAGGCCTTCGCCTGGTGACGTGAGAACCCTGCGGGGCGTGCGCCTTCGGGCACACGCCCCGCCGTCGTTCAGAGGCCGAGCGTCTCGGTGCTGACCTGCCACAGCCGCCGCGCCGACTCCGGGTCGAGGGCGTACGGGGCGACGCCCGCGCCCACCTCCGCCTCGTTACCGTCCAGGAAGTAGCGCCCGCTGACGCCGTCGAGCAGCGGGGACGCCGCCGCCAGCGCGGACGTCGCCGCGCCCTGCTCCGGCGTCTTCCAGGCCGTCGTGACCTTCGCCTGGGCGCGCAGGCGTTCCAGCTCCTCGTCGGAGACATAGCGCTGCAGGTTGGTGCGGATGCCGCCCGGGTGCAGCGCGTTGACGGCGATGCCGTCGCCCGCCCAGCGCTTGGTCGCCTCAACGGCGAACAGGACGTTGGCGGTCTTCGACTGGCCGTACGCGGTCCACGGCGCGTACTCGCGCTCGCGGAAGTGGATGTCGTCGAAGTCGACGCCCGCGCGCAGGTGGGCGCTGGAGCTCACGGACACGACGCGGGCTCCGCCGGCCGCCGCGAGCGCCCCGTGCAGGCGTGTGGCCAGCGCGAAGTGGCCGAAGTGGTTCGTGGCGAACTGGAGCTCCCAGCCCTCCGGCGTACGCGCCTCGGGCGAGGCCATCACGCCGGCGTTGTTCACCAGGATGTGCAGCGGGCCGTCCCAGGCGGCGGCGAACGCCGCGACGGAGGCCTGGGCGGACAGGTCCAGCGGCGCGACCAGGACCTGCTTGTTGCCGGTCGCCGCGATGAGCTCCTCGGCGACGCGCTCTCCCGCGCCGACCCTGCGGACCGCGAGGGTCACCTCGGCGCCGGCGGCGGCGAGCGCGCGTGCGGTCTCGATGCCGATGCCGGACGCGCCGCCGGTGACGATGGCGCGGCGGCCGGTGAGGTCGACGCCGTCGAGGACTTCGGCGGCGGTCGACTCGGCGCCGAACGGGGTGGTGATGCGTGTCTCGGTCATGACCTTTTCCAGCTTCCGGCCGGGTACGATATGAAACGGAGGAGCCTCCGTTACACCTACGGACTCTAATCGGAGGATCCTCCGTTTTGCAAGCGGCGCCCCGACGTCCGAGAGTGTCGACCACGCTCGTACAGAGCTCGTACGGGCGAAGAGGAGGAGACGTGTCGGCCACCGGTGAACGCCCGCTGCGCGCGGACGCGCGGCGCAACCGCGACCGCCTGCTGGAGGCGGCCGTACGCGCGTTCTCCCAGGAGGGCCCCGACGTCACGCTCGACGCGATCGCCAAGGACGCCGGCGTGGGCATCGGCACGCTGTACCGCCACTTCCCCACCCGCGAGGCGCTCGTCGAGGCGACGTACCGCAACGAGCTGGCGCGGCTGTGCGACGCGGTGTCGGACCTGCTGGCGACCATGCCGCCGGCCGAGGCGACGCGCGTCTGGATGGACCGCTTCTTCGACTACATGACGACCAAACGCGGCATGGCCGACGCGCTGCGCGCCGTCATCGCCGCCGGCGGCAACCCGTACTCCGAGAGCCGCCACCGGATGGCCGCGGCCATATCGACGTTGCTCGACGCGGGCGCCGCGGCGGGCACCGTACGCGCGGACGTCAGGGCGGAGGACGTGCTCGTGACGCTCAGCGGGCTGTCCCTGACCGCGGGGGACCCCGAGCAGCGCGACCAGGCGAGCCGCATGCTCGACCTGCTGATGGACGGCCTCCGCTACCGCGCCTGAGGGCGACGGAATCCGTCACCAACTGGTGACTTAACCTCTTGTTAACCGTGATTTCTGGACCGTTCCTCGACGGCTACTTTGCCGTTATGGTGACGACCCATGAAGTTCGCTGATCACCACAAAACTGGGCCGTCATGACATCTCCGGCCATCAGCCCTGGTGGGGGCATCAGCCCCGCGACCAGGCCGCGCGTGAACAAACGCAAAGTGTCCGTGCGCGACACCCTGCTCGGCTTCGGCTTCTGCGTACCGGCCCTGCTCGGGCTCGGGGTGTTCGTCGTCTTCCCGCTGTTCCAGGCCATCTTCCTGGCCACACGGGGCACGGACATCAACGGCAATCCGTCGCGTTCGGTGGGCATGGCGAACTTCAACGCGCTGTTCACCTCCGAGTTCGGCACGACGCTGCTGCACACGCTTCTGTTCACCCTCTTCGTGGTGATCGTCGGCGTGACACTGCCCCTGACTCTGGCCCTGCCGCTGACCCAGCGGCTCAAGGGAATGCGCGCCTTCCAGACGATTTTCACGCTGCCCTTCGCCTACTCGGCGTCGGCGGCGAGCGTCGTCTGGCTGCTCATGCTCGACCCGTCGATGTCGCCGGTGAACTGGCTGCTGCGGATCTTCGGGCTGACCGCGCCGGGCTGGACGACCGAGTCGCCCTGGGCGCTGATCACCGTCGCGTGGGCGACCACGTGGGTGGTCGCCGGGTTCAACCTGCTCGTGCTCAGCGCCGGCCTCGCCGGCGTGGACGAGCAGGTCCTGGAGGCCGCGCGCATCGACGGCGCGGTCGGGCTGCGCGGCGTCTTCCGCGTGGTGCTCCCGATGATCTCGCCGAGCGTGTTCTTCGCCGTGGTCACCACCACGCTCACCTCGCTCCAGGCCCTCGGCCAGGTGCAGGTGATGACGGACGGCGGTCCCAACGGCAGCACGACGACCCTGGTGTTCTCGATCTTCCACAACGCGTTCGAGAACGGAAACAACGACTACGGCCTGGCCAGCGCGCAAGGGCTGGTCCTGCTGATCGTCGGCATCGGGCTGGCAATGGTCCAGTTCGGCGTGATCGAGAGGCGGGTGCACTACCGGTGAGCGTGCTCGAACGGACCGCACCGGCCCCCACGGCGGCCGAACGCCGGCGCCGGGGACGGTCCCCCAACCAGCCGAGCCGCGCGGCCGGCACGGCCACCTACGTCTGGCTGGTCGTGGCCGCGATCGTGCTGCTGTTCCCGGTGCTGCTGACCGTCGTCGGCGGCTTCCTCCCCGAGGGCCAGCTCGTACGGCGCCCGCCCGGCCTGTTCAACGGCGACTACTCGTTCCACAACTACGTCGCCGCCTGGCACGAGAACGTCGTGCCGCTGGTGCCCGCGCTGGGCAACTCGCTCTTCGTCGGCTTCGTGATCATGGCGGCGCACCTGATCACCTCGTGCCTGGCCGCCTACGCGCTGGTCTTCATCCGGATGCCGTTCCGTACGGCGATCTTCTGGGTGTTCATGGCGACGATCATGGTCCCGTACGAGGCGATCGTCGTGCCCAACGCGCTGTTCATCCGCAGCCTCGGGCTGGAGGACAACCGGTGGGCGCTCGTGCTGCCGTTCCTCGCGAACGGGTTCGGCGTCTTCCTGATGCGCCAGGCGTTCCGCCAGTTCCCCACCGAACTCCGGCAGGCGGCGCTGCTCGACGGCTGCGGCCACCTGCGGTTCCTGTGGAGCATCGTGCTGCCCTCGGTACGCCCGTCGCTCACCGCGCTCGCCGTCTGGTCGTTCCTGCAGGGCTGGAACATGTACTTCTGGCCGCTGATCATCTCCTCGTCGAACAACTCGATGAACACGCTGCAGACCGCGGTGTTCGCCCTGAAGGCCAATGGAAACGGCACGCAGCAGTCCCTTCTGCTGGCCGGCGTCTCCATCACCCTGATTCCCACTCTTCTTCTCGTGATCTTCGGCCAGCGGTGGTTCGTCCGCGGATTCATGGCCGGAGCCGTGAAGTGAGATCTGCATGACCCGCTTGTGTGCGATGAAAGGAATTCCTGTGCGGAAAACACTGCGCCGTGGCGCCTGGGCGGTTTCGCTCATCACGGCGGCCACGCTCGTCGGTGCGTGTTCGTCGGCCAGCTCCGGTGGTGACTCGGTCAACCCGAACGACACCTCGGCGCCTGGCGCGGACGCCCTGAAGGGCAAGGGCGAGGTCGACATCAACTTCTGGCACGCCATGAGCGGCGTGAACGGAGGCGCCCTGACGAAGCTGGTGGACCAGTTCAACCAGCAGAACAAGGGCAAGATCAAGGTCACCCTGAACTACAAGGGCCAGTACGACAACGCGCTGGCGGCGTACAAGAACTCCTCCAACAAGCAGCGCCCCGACCTGATGCAGATGTACGACATCGGCACCCGGTACATGATCGACTCGAAGACGACCATTCCGATGCAGTCGTTCATCGACGTCGACCACCTGGACGTCTCCGACCTTCAGCCGAACATCGCCGGGTACTACACCGTCGACAAGAAGCTGTACTCGATGCCGTTCAACACGTCGATGCCGCTGATGTACATCAACCGGGAGGCCTTCCAGAAGGCCGGCCTGGACCCGGCCAAGCCGCCGACGACTCTCGACGAGATCGCGGCGGACGCCGCGAAGATCAAGGCCGCGAAGGGCGAGACGGTCCAGTACGGCTTCGGCGCGAGCCTGTACGGCTGGTTCGTCGAGCAGTGGAACTCCACCGCCGACCAGACCCTCTGCGACGCCGACAACGGGCGTACCGGACGGGCCACCAAGGCGACGCTGGCCAACCCGACCAACATCAAGCTGCTCCAGTGGTGGCAGAAGATGGTCAAGGACGGCCTGGCCATGAAACTGGACAGCAACACCGACAACGGTGACAACGCGTTCAGCTCCGGCACCGTCGCGATGGCCCTGGAGTCCACCGGCTCCCTCGGCCAGTTCGTCCAGGGCGCCGCGGCCTCCAAGAACCCGTTCACGGTGGCCACCGGCTACTACCCGAAGGTCAACGACAGCGACACCGGCGGCCCGATCATCGGCGGCGCCTCCCTGTGGGCCGTGCACAAGGGCGACCTCGCACGCGAGCGCGCCACGTGGGAGCTCGTGAAGTTCCTGGCGAGCAAGCAGTCGCAGGTGACCTGGCACACCTCGACGGGGTACTTCCCGATCAGCAAGGGCGCCCTCGACGACCCGGCCGACCAGGCGTGGGTGAAGCAGAAGCCGCAGTTCTCCACCGCGATCAAGCAGCTCGCGAAGACCAAGCTCACGTACGCCACGCAAGGCTGCTCCATCGGCGAGATGCCCGACATCCGCAAGGACGTCGAGAACAGCCTCCAGGCGGCGATCCTCCAGGGCCAGGACGCCAAGACGGCCCTGACCAACGCGGAGACCGCGGCGAACAAGCAGATCGCCGCGTACAACGCCAAGCTCGGCGGCTAGACCCTCCCTTTTCCAGGCGGCGGCACCCGGTCACGGGTGCCGCCGCTTTTCGCGTCTCCGGCCGCGGGGAACAGCGCGCTGACGCGGTTCGCGGGCTTTCGATAGATCAACAGCGATCTGACCCACAGGCCTCAGACGTGGAGCTCCGGCGGGAAGCCGGTCCAGCGGAGCTCGGCGGGGAGGTGACCGGTGTCGTTGAAGAGAAGGACCGCCGGGGGACGGTCGGGTGCGTAGCGGATGACGGTCAGGGCCGCGTTGGCGTGGTTGATGCCCAGCCAACGCCACTTCGGCGCGTCCAGGGCGGCTCGGACGAGCCAGCCGACGAGGAAGTTGTGGGTGACGACGAGCTCGTGGCGCGGCTCGTCGCCGACTACGGGCCCGGTGAAATCCGCGAGCGCCGCCGCCGCGAGCCCGGGTCCATGCTCACGTTCCTCAGCCGTGAACCCGTCCAAGAACTCAAGCCAGGCGTCCGCTGCCTCCGGCGGCAGCTCCTCACGTGCCGGCAGGTAGGGGATGTAGTCGCCGGCCGCTTCGGAGATATGGCGGGGGACGCCGTCGAGCTGTTCGCCGATCAGCCGGGCGGTCTGTTCAGCACGGGCGAGAGGCCCGTGATGGATCGCCGCCAGCGGGATCTCACGGAGTCGCTCCCCCAGCAGGGCGGCCTGACGACGGCCCGCATCGGTCAGTTCGCTTTCGTCCGACGACGCCTCTCCGTGGCGGGTGAGATAGAGGTAGCGGGCGGTCGTACCGGTCATGAGCGCCTCCTTCACTGAAGTCGACCTTGTTGATTTCTTGAAGGGCGCCGCGCCTATCAGGCACTTAACATTCGATTTTTGCGGGCAGATGTCTAAGTCTTGCAAGAAGATGTCGAGATATCTAGTCTCTGGGGTGCGTCCCACTGCCTTCCCCGGCAAGTGCCCACCCCCAAGCGCCACCGCCAGCGCGCGGTCGACGCTGCTCCAGACAAGAGGCGCTATGAGATCGATGCACGCACGACTCCGGCTGATCGCGGGCGGCGCCGCGGTCAGCCTGTTCGCGGGACTGGGCCTGGCATCGCCCGCTGCCGCGAACGCCGCACCCGCCGCGGGCCACTCCCACAAGAGCGTCGCGCCGGCCGATGGCACGAACCTCGCCGCCGGGCGGCCGGTGACGGAGTCGGGCCATGTGTTCAACTTCGTTCCCGAGAACGCCGTCGACAACAACGTCGGCACCTACTGGGAGGGCGCCTCCAACAGCTATCCCGACACCCTGTCCGTCAATCTCGGCGTGGCGGCGAACGTGAACTCCGTCGTCGTCAAGCTGAACCCGGACGGCGTCTGGGGGACGCGTACGCAGACCCTCCAGGTCCTCGGCCCGCGCGACCGCATTCGGGGAACTACACCAGCCTGGTGGCCGCGAAGGTCTACACGTTCGACCCGGGCTCCGGCAACACCGTGACGATCCCGGTCTCCGTCACGGCCGCCGACGTCCAGCTGAAGTTCACCACCAACTCCGGGGCGCCCGGCGGGCAGGTCGCGGAGTTCCAGGTCATCGGCACGCCCGCCCCCGAGCCCGACCTGACGGTCACGGCCATCTCGGCGACGCCGGCCTCCCCCATCGAGACCGACGCCATCACGCTGTCGGCCACGGTCAAGAACGCCGGGGCCGCGGCGTCCCCGGCGCTCGGACGTGAACCTCTACCTGGGCGGCACCAAGGTCGGTACGGCCGCGGTCGGCGCTCTGGCCGCGGGCGCGTCCACGACGGTCGACGACCTCGATCGGCACCCGCGACGCGGGCAGCTACCAGCTCAGCGCCAAGGTCGACGAGAGCGACAAGGTCGTCGAGCAGAACGAGACCAACAACAGCTTACACGAGCCCGACGCCGCTCGTCGTCAACCCGGTCGCCAGCTCCGACCTGGTCGCCTCCTCGGTGAGCTGGACCCCCGGCAACCCGGCCGCCGGCGACCGGTCACCTTCTCGCGTGGCGATCAAGAACCAGGGCACCGTCGCCTCCGCGAGCGGCGCCCACGGCATCACGCTGACGCGTCCTAACGCGGACGGCTCGACCGTGAAGACGCTGACCGGCTCGTACAGCGGGGTCGATCGACTGCCGGCGCCACCACCTCGCCCGGTGAACCTGGGCACCTGGACGGCGGTCAACGGCAAGTACACCGTCAAGACGGTGCTCGCCAACGACGCCAACGAGCTGCCGGTCAAGCAGGCCAACAACACGAGCACGCAGCCGTTCTTCGTCGGCCGCGGCGCGAACATGCCCTACGACATCGTACGAGGCCGAGGACGGCGTGCTCGGCGGCGGCGCGTCCGTCGTCGGCCCGAACCGTACGGTCGGCGACCTCGCGGGTGAGGCGTCCGGCCGCAGGGCCGTCAAGCTGTCCTCGACCGGCGCAGCGTCGAGTTCACCACCAAGGCGAGCACCAACACGCTCGTCACCCGCTTCTCCATCCCGGACTCCTCCGGCGGCGGCGGCATCAACGCGACGCTCGAACGTCTACGTCAACGGCACGTTCCTCAAGCCGATCGACCTGACGTCCAAGTACGCCTGGCTGTACGGCAGCGAGACCGGCCCCGGGCAACTCGCCCGACTCCGGCGCCTCGCCACATCTACGACGAGGCCAACATCATGCTCGGGACGACCGTCGCCGGCCGGCCAGCAAGATCAGGCTGCAGAAGGACTCCGCCAACACCGCCGCGACTACTCGATCGACTTCATCAACACCGAGCAGGCCGCGCAGATCGCCAACCCCGACCCGCGCAAGTACACGGTGCCGACCGGCTTCACCCACCAGGACGTGCAGAACGCCCTGGACAAGGTGCGGATGGACACCACCGGCAACGCTCGTCGGCGTGTACCTGCCGGCCGGTGACTACCAGACGGCCAGCAAGTTCCAGGTGTACGGCAAGGCCATCAAGGTCGTCGGCGCCGGCCCCTGGTACACCCGGTTCCTCGCGCCCAGCGCGCAGGAGAACACCGACGTCGGCTTCCGCGCCGACTCGACGGCGAACGGCTCGACGTTCCAGAACTTCGCCTACTTCGGCAACTACACCTCGCGCATCGACGGCCCCGGCAAGGTGTTCGACTTCTCCAACGTCTCCAACATCACGATCGACAACATCTGGATCGAGCACATGGTCTGCCTGTACTGGGGCGCCAACACCGACTGCATGACGATCAGGAACTCCCGTATCCGCGACACGTTCGCCGACGGCATCAACATGACGAACGGCAGCACGGACAACCTGGTCTCCAACAACGAGGCCCGGTCCACCGGTGACGACAGCTTCGCGCTGTTCTCCGCCATCGACGCCGGCGGCGCCGACGAGAAGGACAACGTCTTCGAGAACCTGACGTCGATACTGACCTGGCGCGCCGCGGGCGTCGCCGTCTACGGCGGGTACGACAACACCTTCAGGAACATCTACATCGCCGACACGCTCGTCTACTCCGGCATCACGATCAGCTCGCTGGACTTCGGCTACCCGATGAACGGCTTCGGCCCCGGCCCGACGAACTTCCAGAACATCTCGATCGTCCGGGCCGGCGGCCACTTCTGGGGCGGGCAGACCTTCCCGGCGATCTGGATGTTCTCCGCCTCCAAGGTGTTCCAGGGCATCCGGGTCAGCGACGTGGACATCGTCGAACCCGACCTACTCCGGCATCATGTTCCAGACCAACTACGTCGGCGGCCAGCCGCAGAACCCGGTCACCGACACCGTGTTCACCAACGTCTCGATCACGGGCGCGCAGAAGAGCGGTGACGCCTACGACGCCAAGTCCGGCTTCGGCATCTGGGCCAACGCGATGCCCGAGGCGGGTCAGGGCCCGGCGGTCGGCTCGGCGACCTTCCACAACCTCAAGCTGAGCGACAACGCGGTCGACATCCAGAACCCGACCACGACCTTCACCGTCGACCTCCAGCCCTGACCCGAGAAGCGGGGCCCCGGCACCTGGTGCCGGGGCCTCGCCCTTTTTCCCGGTGCGCTCAGATCGCCGGGAGGCCGACGGCCTTGAGGCGGTCGGCCAGCAGGTCGTTGATCTCGGCGGAGTGGTCGTTCAGGTAGAAGTGGCCGCCGGAGTAGACGTGCAGGTCGAAGGAGCGGGTCGTGTGGCGTTGCCACTCGCGCATCTCCTCGACCGAGACCGTCGGGTCGTCGTCCGACGTCAGGGCGACGATCGGGCAGTTCAGGGTCGCGTCCTCCGGGCCCTCGTACAGTTCGATCGCGCGGTAGTCGCTGCGGATCGACGGCAGGATCAGGCGCAGGAGCTCCTCGTCGGCCTCAAGGATCGACAGGTCCGTGCCGCCGAGCTTGCGCACGTCGGCCATCAGGCCCGCGTCGTCCTCCAGGTGGACGTTGTCGGGCGCGCGGCGGTTCGACGGCGCGCGGTTGCCGGAGACGACCAGCAGGGCCGGCGGCTTGCGCAGGGTCCGCTGCCACCGCAGCGCCACCTCGAACGCCACGATCGCGCCCATGCTGTGGCCGAAGAACGCCATCGGGCGGTCGTCCCAGGAGCGCAGCGCCTCGAACGCGCCGTCGGCCATGGCGGTCATGTCGTCGATGAGGGGTTCCTGGCTCCGGTCCTGGCGTCCGGGGTACTGCACCGCGAGCACCTCGGCCACCGGCGCCAGCGCGCGGGCGACGGGATGGAAGTAGCTGGCCGCACCGCCCGCGTGCGGGAAGCAGACCAGCCGCGCCGCACTGGTCGGATTCGGCTGGTAACGCCGGATCCACCGGTCTCTGGGGTCCTTGTCGGGTGACATAGCGCGAACCATACCGAGTGCGCTCGCGCCCGCGGCGGGCACGTCACGCGAGATCCCTGGCCGCGGCCGGAAAAAGTCACTCGAAGAATGGCTGATCGGGACCTGACTCAATGATGGACAAGAAAGCCCGAACTCAGCATGGCGAGAATCCGCTCCGCCCTTTCCCGGTCGGCCCATTCGGCGACCCAGCGGATCGCGGCGGCGGAGACGAAGAGGTCTTCGGGCTCGACGTCGCCGCGCATCTCACCGGCCTCCTGTGCGCGGGCGAGCAACCGGCCGGCGGCGCCGCGCATGGCGACGCACGACGAGTGCAGTTCGGAGTTCTCGTCGTGGAGCGCGGTCAGCAGCGTGTCGGGCAGGCCGCGGCAGGCTCCCGGAGTGTCGGAGAACCTCCGTAGCCACTCGACCAGCGCCGCTCCGGGGTCCGGGGAGGCGAGCAGCTCGTCGGCCGCGAGCCGCAGCGTCTCGAGCCCCTCACGCAGAACGGCTTCGAGAAGCGCTTCGCGGGTCGGGAAATGCCGGTACAGGGTGCCAATTCCAACATCGGCACGCCGGGCGATATCCCGCAGGGAGGCGCTGGTGCCCTCCACCGCGAATGCCTCCTTGGCGACCGCCAGCAGATTCCCGCGATTGCGGCGGGCATCAGCCCGGGGCGACCTTGCCAATGTCTGCGCAGCCATGCACGTCAACTTCCGTCTTGACATCCGGAGTACTGCTGCTCCGCGTCTTTCCGGAGCTCCGGATCTTGATCTTAGGGCCCACTCCCCCCAACAAAGCGTCCCGCGTCACGGCGTGCGCGAACGAAGCGTGTCTGTGACCGGAATGAGAGGTGAACGGCCGGAGCGCCGTCGCGGCCCGCGGGCCGCGACGGCGCCTGCCTCCTACAGGATGCAGAGCAGCCCGCAGGCGACCGCGGACGACGACGCCGTGGTCGTCGGCTTCGTGCCGTGCGGCGAGTTCACCGGCACGTACGACGCGGTCACGGTGTTCTTCAGCGGCAGCAGGAGCAGGAACGTCGAGCAGTAGAACTGCCTGCTCTGCGCCGGCGGCCAGGGAGAACGTTCCGGCGGCGCTCTCACAGCCGGCTCGGTGCCGTCGTTCAGGCCGGCCTTCTCGATGCCCACCGGTCCCGTGTTCGTGACGGTGATCCGCCAGTACGCGGTGCCGAGCAGGCCCAGCAGCCCGACGGGGGTCTGTCTTCGACCCATGGGCCGCTGCCGGAGGGCCCGCACTTGGACGACAGGAGCGACGCGCAGATCTCCTTGTCGACGCTGACGTGAGGCGCGCAGCTCGCACCGGGCACGACCGGCACGCTCACGGTGTTGGAGGTGAGGTCGCCGGTGGTGTCGGAGCCGTTCGCGGTGTCGGAGACGGCACTGATCGTGCAGTCGGAGGCGACCTTGGTCGTGAAGCAGACCTGCGGCGCGTCGCCGGTGTAGGAGACGACCAGGTCGGGGCTGTTGCCGGGGATGAAGTCGCCGCCGCTCTTCAGCACCAGATGGGTCGACACGTTGATGGACGGATGGTCGGCGACGGAGATGCCCGGACAGGTCGACGTGCCGTCCGGGGCGAACTTCGGGTCGCGACCGGCGAGCCGTCGGCGTCGGTGATCGTCGACCGTCGAGGCGTCGAGGTCGACGTTGGCAGGCCGATGTGCTCCAGCCGGGCGTCCTTGTACCCCTGGACGTGGCCGGTGCCGCCGTCGCAGTAGAACTCGGACGGCGTCAGCTTCACGCTCGCGCCGCTGTGCAGGCACGGCGTGACGGCGGTGGCGGGGTCGAGGGAGAACAGCACGCCCGCGTCCCCGAGGGCGAACAGGCAGCCGCTCGTGCCGTCGTAGGAGTAGCCGTAGTCACGCGTCGCCCCGCCGTTGACGGTCGGGTGCGCCGCCGGCAGCGGGAACCCGGCGCACGCCGCGTCGGCCGTCCAGTCGTGGCAGACCGTCGCGCCGGCGACGGCGCCGCCCCAGATCGCCGAAGTAGCTGCGGAGGTGCCCGTCCGGCGTCGTGACCGTGTCCGGGTTGAACGACCTGCGCGCCGCTGGCAGCCCGTCGAACCCGGCGGCGCCGGCCGCGCGGTGCCGCCGAAGTCGTAGCACGTGCTCTTCATCGACGGCGTGGTCGTGGTCGCGCAGACGCGGTCGGCGTGGCCGGCGGTGTCGTACCCGGCGTAGACGTTGTAGGTGTACGAGCCGGCGGCGCCGACGGCGCGCGGCGTGGTCCAGCCCGCGCACTGGCCTTGGTGGCCGGGTCGAAGCAGCCGAGCGCCGGCGCTGCTGGCCGGCGGAGCCGAGCGGCGACGACGACGCGAACACCTTGCCGTTCGCGACGACCATCGAGCCGAAGTATCGTTCTTCGGGATGCCCGGCTGGTCGTTGTTCGGCGGCACGATCGGCGGCGTACGGCTGGCCGGCGCACGGCGTCTGCGACGCCATCGACAGGCACAGCACCTGGCCGGTCGATGCCATGCCGTACAGGTTGCCGCCCTGCTCGACCAGGCCGCCGATGCCGTTGACGCTCGAAGGCGAGCCGCCGCGCGCGATCAGCGGGTGGTAGCCGCAGTTGGCGCGCGCTCCAGGTCGAGGCAGCCCACGCCGACGGAGCCCGCGGCGAACGCCGGGTAGTACACGACGCCGGGGCGGTCGGGGTCGGAGACGAACTGCTCGGTCAGTCGAGGTCGCGAGGTCGGAGGTCGAGCCGCCGCCGAGCGGGCCGGGCGCGGCGTTGATCGGGCTTGGGGCCAGGGGCCGCCCGAGCACGGCGCCCGGTCGTCAGGTCGGTGCAGACGACCACCGGGGCGGGGGCGTTGGAGTGGTGGAAGAGGTTCCAGGCCTCCACCTTGCCGTCCGCGCGCGGTAGAGGATCGGCGTGAAGCCGTCGCCGCCGGTCGCGGTGGCGACGGCCTTCAGCGGCGGGAGGAGGTCCGCCGACAGGCTGGTGCCGCCCTGGCTCGCGCCGGGGTTCGTCGCGCGTACGGCGGCCGTGGCGGCGCCCGCGTCGGTGCCCTGGAAGGTCGTCCCGTCGGTGGACCAGGACGGCGTCCAGCCGGGCGGGGTCTTGAGCGAGCCGGGCACGTACGCCTGCGCGGCGCCCGCGCCGCTGATGGGGTCGGTGATCGTGGCGGGCCCCGTGGACCCGTTGCCGGTGTAGTCGAGGACCCAGTTGACCTCGTCGCCGTGGTCGGCCTGGCCGGAGCCGTGGTGCGTGATGTTCTGGGCGCTCTTGTGCAGGACGGACCCGCCGGTCGCGGGCGCCGGCGTGGCGGTCACGCCGACCAGCGCTCCCGCGACGAGCAGCCCGGCGGCGGCGGACGAGACCGCCCGGACGACCCGCGAATGAATGGCTCTTCGCATCTTCAGCTCTTTCCACCCGGATAGGGCAATGCCGTTGGTCGGGGAAAGTAACGAGCGGAGAATACATTTTTCCGCGGGCCGTACGTCGCGCACTTTCCGCGCCCTTATCGACGTCTGCGGTCATGGCCGCAACCTGGCGATACCGGCCTTGTCCGAGGCCGCGAGGCCCTCACGGAAGATGATCAGAATTTCGGCGTACGCCCGTATTTGTGGGGACTGACCGAAGTAGGACGAAGAGTCACGAATTGTTTTCCGTTAATCACGGCCGCGCACGGGAGAGGGTCTCGCGGGCGACAGCCGGACACACCCTCAGGGCCGTACGGTTCGACCATATTGACCCTGGTTTACACCGACTTGTCCCTGTTACGGAAATGTTACGTGTCACGTGCTGGTCAAACTCGTACCGGCCGGTTAGTTTACCCGTTAGTAACCTCGCATGTGACCTGGTTCACACGGGCCGCATACGACCCTCTTTCCTCACGCCCCCCGGAGGAATCGTGCTGCCCCGCCCCCGAGCACTACGGTCGCTAGTCGTCACCGCCGCCTCCGTCATCACCTGCGGCATCGTGATGAGCACGCCGGCCACGGCTCACGCGACCGACCCGATCGACGCCGCCAAGGCCCTGGCCGCCCCCGGCGTGCCCGGCGCCAACGACTGGTCGTGCAAGCCGAGCGCCGCCCACCCGCGCCCCGTCGTCCTCGTCCACGGCACGTTCGCCAACGGCTCGATCAACTGGCTCACCGTCTCCCCCGAGCTCAAGAACCAGGGCTACTGCGTCTTCGTCCTGACGTACGGCGCCATGCCGAACATCCCCGTCCTGCGCGCCATCGCGCCGGTGTCCGACTCCGCCGCCCAGCTCTCCACGTTCGTCGACGGCGTGCTCGCCGCCACGGGTACGCAGCAGGTCGACATGGTCGGGCACTCCCAGGGCGGCATGATGCCGCGCTGGTACATCAAGTTCGACGGCGGCGCCGCCAAGGTGCACACGTTCGTCGGCCTCGCGCCCTCCAACCACGGCACCACGCTCGACGGGCTCGCGGTCCTGGCCCAGGCGTTCCCCGGCGCCACCGACATCCTCAACTCGGCGTGCCCCGCCTGCGTCGACCAGATCGTCGGATCCGACGCGATGGCCCGGCTGAACGCCGGCGGAGACACCGTCCCCGGCGTCGACTACACGGTGATCGCGAGCAAGTGGGACGAGGTCGTCACGCCGTACCGCTCGCAGTTCCTCGACGGCCCGAACGTCCACAACGTGACGCTCCAGGACCTGTGCGCCGTGGACGTCTCCGAGCACGCCGGGATGATCGTCGACCAGGTCGTCATGCACGAGACCGAGAACGCCCTCGACCCCGCCCACGCCACGCAGTCGAACTGCCTGTCGCACGGCTAGAGACCATCACGACCACCTCGTGGCCGACCGTCCCCGCCAGGGCCGGCCCGTACGCCTGAACGTCGCGTGACGCGACCCACTTTGGGCTCGGCGCGTACGGAGGTGGAGGATCGGGTGCCGGGAATTCCCGGCACCCGATCTTCTTTTTTCGCCCCACGTAAGTGAGTAATGCTCTCCTTCGCCCCCCACGTCTCGTCGATCGCGTCCGCGTTCGCACCCATCTGGGTGATCGTCTTCATCGGATGGGCGGCCGGCCGGCTCCGGCTCGTCGACTACGACGTACGCGACGTCCTGACCGGTTTCGCCTTCAACATCGCGACGCCCGCGCTGCTGTTCGGCACACTGTCCAAGATCTCGGCCCGCCAGGTCGACGGGCGCGCGCTGGCCGCCTTCGCGCTCGGCACCGCATTCGTGGGCCTGCTCGCCTTCGCCGGCGCCCGCTGGATCCTGCGGGAGCGGCTGGCCGACCAGACCGTGGCCGCGCTGACCTCCTGCTACGTCAACTCCGGCAACCTGGGGATCCCGGTGGCCGCGGGGGTGCTCGGCGACCTGTCCGCCCTCGTCCTGGTGACCGTCTTCCAGCTCCTCGTCGTGACCCCGCTGGCCATGACCCTCCTGGGCGCCGACACGGACGAACACGGCGGGCGCCGCGCGATCCTCCTGGGACCGCTGAAGAACCCGATCACCATCGCGTCCGTCGCGGGCCTGACCGTCGCGGCGCTGGGCGTGCACCCGCCGGGCGCCGTGATGAACCCGCTGCACGTCCTCGGCGAGGCGGCGGTGCCGATCGCGCTGTTCGCCCTCGGGATGTCCCTGCGCCGTACGGGACCGGGCCACGGCCCCGCGCACTACGCGAAGGTCGGCTGCGCGGTGCTGCTGAAGGTGATCGTGCAGCCGCTCACGGCGTTCGCCGCCGGCCGCTTCCTTTTCCATCTCGACCAGCGCACACTGTCAGCGGTCGTCCTGTTCGCGGGACTGCCCACCGCGCAGAACATCTTCGTGTACGCCACCCAGTACCGCCGCCCGACCGACCTGGTCCGCGACGCGATCCTGATTTCGAGCCTCGCGGCGATGGTGACGCTCTTCGTCATCACCACGTTGATCCCGCCGGGCTGAGGGGAGGACCCCGCACTCCCCCTCCATTTTCAATCTATAGCGCACCGGGGGGCTTGCGGCAAGACCCCCGTCATGCCGCACAATCGGCGCCCGAGGCCCGGAGGCCTACGGAAAACGGGGGACGCGAATGCGGGTGTTGTTGTCGACCTATGGGTCGAGGGGGGACGTCGAACCGCTGGCAGGGCTCGCGGTGGCGTTGCGGGAAATCGGGGTGGAGGTGCGGATGTGCGCGCCTCCGGACTTCGCCGGACGGCTGGCCGAGGTCGGTGTTCCGCTGGTGCCGGTGGGCCCTTCGGCGCGCGAGCTGACGGCCGCCGCGCCGCCACCGTCGTCGATCCCCAGGTACGCGGCCGAGCTGATCGCCGACCAGTTCGACGTGGTCGCCGCGGCGGCCGAGGGGTGCGACGCGCTGGTGGCGACCGGCATGGTGCCCGCCGTGGCCGGTGCGCGGTCGGTGGCCGAGAAGCTGGGCATCCGTTCGGTGTCGGTGACGTTCCAGCAGCTCACGCTGCCGTCGCCCTACCACGCGCCGCTGGCGTACCGGGGCAGGCCGTTCCCGCCGGAGGTCACCGACAACCGGAAGTTGTGGGAGCTGGACGCCGAGAGCAACAACGTGCTGTTCGGTGAGGCGCTCAACACGAACCGCGCGGCGGCGGGCCTGCCGCCGGTGGACGACGTCCGCCGCTACGTCATCGGCGACCGCCCGTGGCTGGCGACGGACCCCGTCCTGGACCCGTGGCGGCCGACGCCGGACCTCGACGTCGTACAGACCGGCGTGTGGAACCTGCCCGACGAACGCCCGCTCCCGCCCGAGCTGGAGGCGTTCCTGGCCGCCGGCCCGCCGCCGGTGTACGCGGGCTTCGGCAGCATGCCCATGGACGCCGCGAAGGACATCGCGCGGGTGGCCATCGAGGCGATCCGCGCACGTGGCCACCGCGCGGTCGTCATGCGCGGCTGGGCCGGCCTGGGCCCGATCGACGACCGGGACGACTGCTTCACCGTCGGTGAGGTCAACCACCGGGCGCTGTTCGGCCGTACGGCCGCCGTCGTGCACCACGGCGGCGCCGGAACCACGACGACGGCCACCCGGGCGGGCGTGCCGCAGGTCGTGGTGCCGCAGCTCGCGGACCAGCCGTACTGGGCCGGCCGGGTGGCCGACCTGGGCATCGGCGCCGCGCACTACGTTCCGTCTCCGACCGTCGAGTCCCTGTCGGCCGCGCTCGGCACGGCCCTGACCCCCGAGACCCGCGCGCGAGCGGCCTCCGTGGCCGCCACGATCCGTACCGACGGGGCGGCCGTGGCCGCCGATCTCCTGCTGCGCCTCGAATCGGAGCTCACGAAGTGAACGCCATGACCACCAGCGTGTTCGACCTTCCCGACCGCCTCTCCGCCAAGGCCGACCCGGCGCTGATCTCCGGCGATGAGCGGCACTTCACGGCCATCGCGACGAGCCTCGAACAGTCGATCGCCGACCTGTCCGAACGCCTCGACGCCGAGCGCAGGGCGCCCGCCGGCGCGCACACGTACGCGGTGCAGCGCGACATGGAGATCCACCGGCTGACCATGCGCCTGCGCACGCTGCGCCGCTACGGCCTGGACCTGTGCCTCGGCCACATGGTCGGCGCGGACGGCTCCGAGCCCGTGTACGTCGGACGGCTCGGCCTCACCGACAGCACGGGGCGCCGGCTGCTGCTCGACTGGCGCTCCCCCGCCGCCGAGCCGTTCTTCGGAGCCACCCACGGCAACCCGATGGGGCTGGCTAGCCGCCGCAGGTACCGCTGGACCCTCGGCCGGATCAGCGACTACTGGGACGAGGTGTTCACCTCGGACGGGTTCGAGGGGCACGCCGCGCTCGACGACCAGTCCGCCTTCATCGCCAGCCTGGGGAGCACCCGGTCGGCCCGGATGCGCGACGTCCTCGGCACCATCCAGGCCGACCAGGACGCCATCATCCGCGCGGGGTCCGGCGGCGCCCTCGTCGTCGACGGCGGCCCGGGTACGGGGAAGACCGTCGTCGCCCTGCACCGCACCGCGTACCTCCTCTACTCCGACCCTCGCCTGGGTCACCGCCGGGGCGGCGTGCTGTTCGTCGGCCCGCACCAGCCCTACCTGGCGTACGTCGCCGACGTCCTGCCCAGCCTCGGCGAGGAGGGCGTGCAGATCTGCACGCTGCGGGACCTCCTTCCCGAGGGGCGCGCGGCGGCGGCCGAGACCGACCCGGAGGTGGCGCGCCTGAAGTCCTCCGCGGACCTCGTGAACGCGATCGAGAAGGCGGTCAGGTTCTCCGAGCGGCCTCCCACGAAGGGGATGACGGTCACGACCCACTGGGCGGACGTCCGGCTGAGCGCCGCCGACTGGGCCGAGGCGTTCGGCGCGCCGGACCCCGGTACTCCGCACAACGAAGGGCGTGACCAGGTCTGGGAGGAGCTGGTCGCGATCCTGATGGACCGGCACGACGAAGACGCCCCGCCTGAGCTGGTGCGCCGGTCGATCCAGCGGAACGGGGAGCTGGTCACGGCGTTCAACCGCGCGTGGCCGCTGATCGAGGCCGCCGACCTCGTCGCGGACCTGTACTCGGTCCCCGCTTACCTGCGGATGTGCGCCCCCTGGCTCAGCCCCGACGACGTACGGAGGCTCCAGCGGGAGGACTCCCAGGCGTGGACGGTCTCCGACCTGCCGCTCCTGGACGCCGCGCGGCAGCGTCTCGGTGACCCGGAGGCGTCACGGCGCAAGCAGCGGCTCGACGCCGAAGTCGCCGCCGAACGCGAGCGGAAGAACATGGTCATCGACCGCCTCATCGAGGCCGATGACGGTGAGGGTCTGGTGACGATGCTGCGCCAGGAGGACATCCAGAGCGTCCTGGTCGACGAGGCCGCGCTGTCCGACCTCGACCCGGACCTGCTCGCGGGCCCGTTCGCGCACATCGTCGTGGACGAGGCGCAGGAACTCACCGACGCCGAGTGGCAGATGCTGCTGCTCCGCTGCCCGTCACGCAGCTTCACCATCGTCGGGGACCGTGCCCAGGCCAGGCACGGGTTCACCGAGTCGTGGCGGGAGCGCCTGGAGCGGGTCGGGCTCGACCGGACCGAGCTGGCCTCCCTGAGCATCAACTACCGGACCCCGGCGGAGATCATGACCGAGGCCGAGCCGGTCATCCGGGCCGTGCTCCCGGACGCCAACGTGCCGACCTCCATCCGCAGCAACGACGTCCCCGTCGTGCACGGATCCGCCTCGGAGCTGGCGGCGATCCTCGACGCGTGGCTCGCCGAGCACGCCGAGGGGACGGCGTGCGTCATCGGCGATCCGGCGTTCCGCGCGACGCCCCGCGTGCGGTCGCTGGCTCCGGAGATGTCGAAGGGGCTCGAGTTCGACCTGGTCGTCCTCGTCGACCCGGAGTCGTTCGGCGACGGCGTCGAGGGAGCGGTCGATCGTTACGTCGCGATGACGCGGGCGACCCGGCAGCTCGTGATCCTCACGAGTGAGGGCGGCGCGACGGCGGGGGTCTGAGGTCCGGCCAGGTGCCGAGCACGCGGGCGCGCAGGGCGGCGCAGAGCGCGCCGAACTCCGGCAGCCGGTCGTGCCCCTCGGCCAGCTCCGCGACCACACCGAGGCGGTACGCCAGCCGCTCCCGCGCCGTCACGGTGCCCCACCGCCAGTCCTTGCGTACGGCCCGTCGCAGCAGGTCAGGTGCTCCTCGGTGGGCGCGCTGCACCAGCGCGTCCCCGCGGATCAGCCAGCCCGCGCACGCGTCGGCGAGGTCGCCCGCCGTACGCGGGGCGGCGGCGCGGTAGGCGGCCTCGGCCCGTACGAGCAGGGGTTCCGGGACGGTCGTGACGCACCAGCACGTCGGGAAGCCGATGCGCAGGTACGCCAGCTCGGTGACACCGTCGCCCAGCGACGCCTGCTCGAAGTCGACGAGCCTGATCCCGTCCGCCGTGTGCAGGTCGTTGGGCGGGCACGGGTCGCCGTGCAGGAGGGCGTGCCCGCCGAGGCGCCCGAGGCGTGCGGCCAGGCCCTCCAGCTCCTCGGCCGCCCGCTCGGTGACCGTGACGTCCAGCGTGTGCGCGAGTTCGAGGAACGCCTCGACGTCGGCGTCGTCCGGGCCCCGCCAGCGGGGCAGCGCGCCCGCGTCGTCGGGCGTGGTGGTGGCGTGCAGGCGCGCGAGGCCCTCCGCGTACGCCACCACCCAGTCGTCGTCCGGCGTTCGCGCGTCCACGTACTCCAGGACCAGGGTCCGCCGCTCGTCGTCGCGGGCGATGAGTCTCGGCGCGACCGGCTTCTCCGCCCGCGCGGCGAGCGTGAGGCCCGCGACCTCCCGCTCGTACGCGCCGTCCCGGCCGATGATCTGCTTGACGACGACGGGTGTCCGGCCGGCCTCGGCCTTCCATACGCGGGAGCGTGGGCTGCTGGCGATCCGCTTCGCGCTTCGTACGGGACCGAGCTCTCCGAGCAGATCGTTGCTCAGCGGCAGGCGGCGCCTCACACGAGCCAGCCGTTCTCCTCGGCCTTCTCCAACTCCTCACGCGCCGCGCGCGTGTCGAGCATCTCCAGGCCGCGGATCGCCCAGAACCTCGTGGACTCGTCGTCGCCCTCCAGCTCACGTACGAGCACGGGCAGCGCCTCGGGCGAGCGAGCCTCGGAGAGCAGTTCCAGGAGCCAGGCGCGCAACTCGTCGTCCTGCTCGTCGTCGAACGCGGCGATCAGATCGCCCACGTACGCGTCGGCGTGCTCACGCAGGAAGTCGAACCCGCGGGTTCTGCGCTGCGTGTCAGTGCTGCGCATCGACTCCAGGGCCTGGGCGAAACGTGGGTTCGTCATCGGGGTCGTCCTCGAACGCGTGAAATGAACATCGACGCGTTGCATGCTAGGCCTTGTCAGGCAAAGCGCCAGCGCGTCGCCCCCTGCGGCTCGGCGGTCGCGACCCCGACGGCGGTATCCGCCACGAACCGGTACAGGTGCCAGGGCGGCGGCCCCGCACTGGGCGCACTGTACGGCGCGGTGAACGCGTCCCCGTCGACCTCGGCCGGCCACCCACCGTCGTGATACCGCCGCGCCGCCCGCTCCAGAGTCTCCGGATCGGTGACCCTGGCCGCCTCACCTTCGAGCACGAGGTCGATGTCGCCGAGCCGGATGGAGACGGTGCAGGCGGGGTTCGCCGCGAGATCTTTGGACTTGCGAGTGCCCGGCCCGCTGGTGAAGAACAGGTGTTCGTCCAGCCAGATCACCCCGATCCCGGCCGAGTGCGGACGCCCGCCGGGCCGCGCCGTACCGAGGAAGACGGGCGTCGCCGGGTCCGGGAGACTTTCTTCGAGCTGCTCACGAGGCCTGCTCCACGGCAGGGGCGGTGATCCGTAGCGGTCGAGGTTGGTGGTCTCGGTGGGTTCACGCATCTGGTCCGCCTTTCGGTTCATACCGAGGTAGACGTGCCCGGTGGCGGAACTAATCGGCGAATCTGTCCGCGCCGTGTTCGAGGTACCGGGTGGAGCCGTCGGCCCGCGCGGCACAGGCGTGGGTGACACGGCGTACGAGCCGGTCGGCGGTGAGCAGGTGGAGGTCGGCGACCTCACGGAACTCGTACGCGGCGATCTCATCCGGCGGGAGCCTGATGTCGGCCAGGTTCCGTGCGCTCAGCGTCCCGCCGTCGAAGACGAAGAGGATCTTGTCACCGTCCGTGTCGTCGGGCGCCCAGTCGGCGACGAGTAAACGGCCGATGGGAGGGCTGATGCCCAGTTCCTCGCGCACCTCACGGATCACGCCCTGCCGGGGCGTCTCACCACGGTCGACGTAACCGCCGGGAATCTCGCGGTCGTCCTTGTAGATCGGGACGACGAGCATGACTCGATCGCGATCATCGAAGAAGAGGACGCCGGCAGCGGTGAAGGCACGGGCGAAGTCTTCTCCGGAGTCGGTCGCCACGTTCCGACTGTATTGCGCGAAGAGCCTCGACGACCGCCGGCGGCGTCGCAGAGGAAGATCCGCCCTACCCACCTCACCATATCCGCCGGACTCAGCCGTGGGCCTGGTCATCGCGCTGGCGCCGGTGCGGGGGCGCGTTCATCAGTCTGAGTGATAAGCCGTGGCCGAGTTCGTGGTTTCCGATCGTCGCGCGCTGGTATTGGCTGGAGACATGAACACTGGGACAGGTATCTCTCCGCCGGAGACCGCGCCTGACACGATGTGCGTCTGCGGGCATCCACTCGACGAGCATGACGCCGTCGCCGCGCGTTTCTGCCTCGCGACCGCCTCAGGTGACCTGAAGCGTAGTTGCGTCTGTTCGGTGACGTCTCAGCACTACTCCTGATGCGTCCGGCCGACCCGCCTCCCCGCTGGCAGGGGTGGGTGCTGCCGCTCGCGTTGACGATCATGTTCGTCGCCCTCCTCTTCGTCCATCCCGGCGGCGGTAAGGCCTCGGCCCGGAACTTCAGCTACACCGGCTTCGTCGGCGAGGTGACGGCCGACCGGGTCGCGACGGCGACGATCGGCTCCACCGGGTCGGTGCGCGGCACGCTGAAGGGCGGTGCGGCGTACACCTCCCAGATCCCCACGGCCCTGAACGACAACGCCCTGCCCGGTCTCCTCGCCACCCATAAAGTGCAGGTCAGGGGTACCGACCCGGGCGGGCGGTCGTTCCTGGGCACGCTCGGGTCGCTGCTGCCGCTGCTGTTCATCGTGGGCGTCTTCGTCTTTCTCGCCCGCCGCGGGCGCAAGCAGCTCGGCGGGATCATGGGGGTCGGCAGGTCGAAGGCCAGGGTGTACGACGAGGAGCGGCCGAACGTGCGCTTCTCCGACATCGCGGGGTACGAAGGCTCAAAGGCCGAGGTCATGGAGGTCGTGGACTTCCTGAAGCATCCGGAGCGGTACGCACGCGCGGGCGCGGTCGGCCCGAAGGGCGTTCTCATGGTCGGGCCGCCGGGGACCGGCAAGACGCTGCTGGCCCGTGCGGTCGCGGGTGAGGCCGGGGTGCCGTTCTTCGCGCTCAGCGGGTCCAGTTTCGTCGAGATGTTCGTGGGTGTCGGAGCGTCGCGCGTACGCGACCTGTTCGCGGACGCGCGGAAGCGCTCGCCGTCGATCATCTTCATCGACGAGATCGACGCCATCGGGGGGCGGCGCGGGCCGGGCGGGTTCGGCTCGAACGACGAGCGTGAGCAGACGCTCAACCAGTTGCTGTCGGAGATGGACGGGTTCGAGGCTGAGACGGGCGTGGTCGTCATGGCGGCCACCAACCGGGCGGAGATCCTCGACGCGGCGCTGCTGCGGCCCGGGCGTTTCGACCGTACGGTCGAGATCCCGCTGCCGGGCCGCGCGGAGCGTACGGCGATCCTCGCGATCCACGCGAAGGGCAAGACGCTCGCGCCCGAGGTCGACCTCGACGCGGTCTCGCGCGGCACCCCCGGGTTCTCCGGAGCGGACCTGGCGAACCTGGTGAACGAGGCCGCGATCAACGCCGTACGCGACCGGCGGCGGGTGATCGGCGCCGAGGACTTCTCCGCCGCGCGCGACCGGCTGCTCATCGGCCGCCGCGACGCGTCGAACGCGCTGCTGCCCGAGGAGAAGCACGCCGTCGCCGTGCACGAGGCGGGCCATGCCCTCGTCGCCGTCCTGTCCCCGAACGCCGACCCGGTGGCGAAGGTGACGATCCTCCCGCGCGGCGCCGCCCTCGGCGTGACCGAGCAGCTTCCGGAGACCGAGCGTCACCTGTACTCCGAGAGCCATCTCACCGACGCCCTGGCCGTACGCCTCGGTGGCCGCGCCGCGGAGATCGTCGTGCTGGCCGAGCCGTCGACGGGCGCGTCCAACGACCTGCTGTCCGCGACGGAGCTGGCGACGCGCATGGTGCGCGAGTTCGGCTTCTCCCCCTCGGTGGGCCCGATCGGGTACGGGCCGGAGGGGCCGAGCCGCGACAACCCGTTCGCCGGCCGCCCGTACGCCGAGTCGACGCAGCGCGCCATCGACAAGGAGGTGTCGCGGCTGCTGCGGGAGGCGGAGGTCAGGGCCACCGAGCTGATCCGCGACAACCTGGCGTCGCTGCACCGGGTGGTCGACCTGCTGCTCGAACGCGAGACCATCTCCGGCTTCGAGCTGGCCACGATCATCGGGACTTTCCGGAGGCGGATAACGCCCTCGCGCCGCAGGCCGTGCCGATGGCCCAGATGCCCGCCGACCAGGGACTTTTCGGACCTTTCCGGCACGGTGGTGAGGCGGGCGGGAATGTCGGCGGGGGCCGATAGCGTCGGCTGTGTGAGTGAACGTTGGGGTCGGGAGCAGGTGCTCGGGCTCGCGCCCGATGCCTCGTCCAGCAAGGCCGCGAGCGGTGTCGCCAAGCCGGCCAATGGGCCGGCGCGGGTGGGACGGAGAGATCGGTCTGGGGCGAGTGCCAAGGCAGCGGGAAGAGCACGTACCAGGCGAGCGTCGACCTGTCCGAGCCGGCGTACCGGTGCTCGTGTCCCAGCCGTAAGTTCCCGTGCAAGCACGCGCTCGGGCTGCTGTTGCTGTGGAGTGAGGGCATGGTCCCCGAGGGCGCTCCGCCCGGCTGGGTCGCGGAGTGGCTCACGCAGCGAGACTCCAAACGCGCGGCTCCCCCGCCGGCCGGCGCCCGCGCCCCGCGTCCGCCTCCACGGCCGCGCGGCGTGAGCAGCGGGTCGACGCGGGCGTCGAGGAGCTCGACCAGTGGCTGCGCGACCAGGTCACCTACGGTCTCGCCCAGGCGGAGCGCGCCCCGTACACGCTGTGGGACGACGCCGCCCGCCGCCTCGTCGACGCGCAGGCCGGCACGGTCGCGAGCCAGGTGAAGGGGCTCGCGTCGATCCCCCGCCAGGGGGACGGCTGGCCGCAGCGCCTGCTGGAGGAGTACTCCCTCCTCCGCCTGCTGACCACGGCCTTCCGCCGCCGCGACGCGCTGCCCGAGCCGCTGCGGGCGACCGTACGCTCCCACGTCGGCTTCACCGTCCGCCAGGAAGACGTCCTGGAGGGCGAGCGCGTCCGCGACCACTGGTTCGTCGCGGGCCTGCGCGACCTGGAGCAGGACCGCCTCATCACCCGCCGCGCGTGGCTGCGCGGCCACACGACGGGCCGCTCGGCGCTGATCCTCTCCTTCGCCGCCCCCGGCCGTCCCCTGGACGCCCCCTGGTCGTCGGCGGCACGATGGACGCGTCCCTGGCCTTCTACCCGGGCGCCCAGCCGCTGCGCGCGGTGATCGCGGAGCGCCACGGCCCGGCGGTCACCCGCCCGCCGTCGGGCACGACCATCGGGGCGATGCTGCACGAGTACGCGACCGCGCTGAGCCACGACCCGTGGCTGGCCCGCTGGCCCGCGGTCCTCGCCGGCGTACGCCCGGGTCAGGGTTCCCATCTGATCGACGGGGACGGCGACGCGGTGCCCTCACTCGCGACCGACCCGTGGCGCCTGCTGGCCGTCTCGGGCGGCGGCCGCTGACCGTGTGCGGCGAGTGGTCCCGCACGGCCTGCTGCCGCTGTCGGCCTGGCACGAGGAGGAAGGCTTCGTACGCCTGTGACCCCGACGGGCCCCCCGGCTCAGCCGTACGTCGACCACGAGAAAGGCCTCCTGGACCTGTGACCACTCATGTGAACCCCCTCGCCCGGCCGGGCGGGCGCTGCCCGGACCGGAAGACACCGCGAACCCCCGGCGAAGTGACCTGTGCCCGGCGCGGCTCACGCGAGAGGTCGTGTGAGTGAGTACCTGGACGGAGCATGTGACGGCCGCGTTGCTCGGGACGCAGCGGCGGCAGGTGCCGGTGATTCCCGAGGCGCCCGAGCGGGGCGACGATCCGGCGGGGCGGCTGCTCGATCAGGCGGCGGTGCTGACCGTACGACGGCGGGCCGGGCTGTTGCCGGGCACCGCCGAGCCGGTCGCGCCCGCGCCGGCCGAGACCGCGCCGGTCGTGCCCGCGCCGGCCGGGCGGTGGCTGCGGCGGATCCTGGCCGGGGAGCACGCGCGGGTGCTGCCGGAGTGGCTGGAGGCGGCCGGGAACGCCGGGTTCCGTGTACCCCCGCAGGATCTGCCCGAGTTGCTGCACAAGGGGCGCGCCGACCGTTCGCTGCGCCCGCACATCGCGCGGGTGACCGGGCGGCGCGGCGTGTGGCTCGCCATGCAGAACCTCGACTGGGCCTACCTCGTCGCGGTCAGCGACGGCGACACCGACGACTGGGAGACCGGTACGCGCGGCCAGCGTCTCGCGCGGCTCGCCTGGCTGCGCGCCCACGCCCCCGACGAGGCGATCACGGCGCTCGGCACGACCTGGGCGAAGGAGTCCGCGCCGGACCGCGCGCTGTTCATCGAGACGTTCGAGAACGGCCTGTCCGCGGCCGACGAGGAGTTCCTCGAAGCGGCGCTCGACGACCGCGGCCAGGACGTACGCCGCATCGCCGCCGGCCTGCTCGCCCGCCTCCCCGAGACCGCGTACGCGCGGCGCATGACCGAACGCGCCCGTGCCTGCCTCCGCGCCGAAGGCGGGCGGATCCTCGTGGGGCCTCCGGCGGACCACGACGAGGCGATGCTGCGCGACGGCATCCCGTTCCACGCCGCCGAGCGCATCGGCAACCGGGCCGGATGGCTGCGCGAGGTCCTCGGCCGTACACCGCTCTCCACCTGGCCCGAGCTGTTCGGCGCGTCCCCGGAGGAGATCACGGCGCTCGTCGAGGAAGACCACCGAAAGGACGTCCACCTGGGCTGGGCGCGCGCCTCCGTACGCCAGCGGGACGCCGGGTGGGCGCGTGCGCTGATGCGCGGTGACTCACTCCTCGGCGAGGCAGACGCGCTCACCGGGCTGCTGGGCGTCCTTCCGGCGGGCGAGCGCGACACCGCCGCCGCTGATCTCCTCCACCGGCTCGGCGGCGACATGGAGCGTCTCGTGCTGCTCGGCGGGATCCCGGGCCCGTGGGACGGCGACCTGGCCGACGTGGTCATCGCCTCGCTTCCCTACCCCGACGACCAGCCCGGCATGGTGCGGTTCGTCCTGAGCCTGTGCGACCTCGCGTACGAACGCCTCACCCCCGCCGCCGCGGGCCGCGTCGAGGAGATCGCGCGCCCGCACCCCACCTCCGCGCCGCTCATGGAGCTGGCCGAGATCCTCCGCTTCCGCCACGACATGCTCGCCGAGCTGCAAACCGAAGGAGCCTGACCATGACCGAGGCCGTGCTGCGCCCGCACGCGGAGCAACAGTTCGCCGATGAGCTCGCCCTCCTCGCCGAGCACGACGACCGGCCGCGGCCGCCGGGCTGGAGACTCTCGCCGGGCGCCGTCACGACGTACCTCCTCGGCGGCACCCTGCCGGACGGCACGGTGATCAGCCCGAAGTACGTCGGGCCGAGGCGGCTGATGGAGGTGGCCGTCGCCACGCTGGCGACCGACCGCGCGCTGCTGCTCCTCGGCGTGCCCGGCACGGCGAAGACCTGGGTGTCCGAGCACCTCGCGGCGGCGGTCAGCGGCGACTCGACGCTGCTGGTCCAGGGCACGGCCGGCACCGCCGAGGAGGCGATCCGGTACGGCTGGAACTACGCGCGGCTCCTCGCCGAAGGCCCGTCGGAGAAGGCGCTCGTGCCGAGCCCGATGATGCGCGCGATGGAGGCCGGTACGGTCGCGCGCATCGAGGAGCTGACCCGGATGCCGTCCGACGTCCAGGACACCCTCATCACGATCCTGTCCGAGAAGACCCTGCCGGTTCCCGAGCTGAACACCGAGGTCCAGGCGCGCAAGGGCTTCACCGTGATCGCGACCGCCAACGACCGCGACCGTGGCGTGAACGAGCTGTCCAGCGCGCTGAGAAGGCGCTTCAACACGGTCGTCCTGCCGCTGCCCGCGAGCGCCGACGACGAGGTCGGCATCGTCGCGCGGCGGGTCGCGCAGATCGGCACCTCCCTGGAGCTTCCCGACAGCACGGCCGGGCTCGACGAGATCCGCCGCGTCGTCACGATCTTCCGTGAGCTGCGGTCCGGGCGCACCGAGGACGGCCGTACGAAGCTCAAGTCGCCCAGCGGCACGCTCAGCACCGCGGAGGCGATCTCGGTGATCACCAGCGGCCGGGTGCTCGCCGCGCACTTCGGCGACGGCGTGCTGCACGCGTCCGACGTCGCGGCCGGCATCGTCGGCGCGGTCGTCCAGGACCCCGCCTCCGACCGGGTGATCTGGCAGGAGTACCTCGAGACCGTCGTACGCGAGCGCGAGGACTGGCGCGACTTCTACCGCGCCTGCCGCGGGGACTCATGAACGCACCCCTCCACGTGTTCGGGATCCGGCACCACGGTCCCGGCTCGGCGCGGGCGCTCGGCCGCGCGCTGGACGACCTCAAGCCCGACATCGTGCTGATCGAGGGCCCGCCCGAGGCCGACGCGATCGTCGAGCTCGCCGCCGATCCGGGCATGTCGCCGCCGGTCGCGCTGCTCGCGTACGCGCCGGACGAGGACCACAAGGCCGCCTTCTGGCCGTTCGCGGAGTTCAGCCCGGAATGGCAGGCGATCCGGTACGCCGTGGGGGCGGGCGTGCCCGTGCGCTTCTGCGACCTGCCCGCCGCGCACCAGTTCGCCGCCGGTTCCGAGGAGGAGCCCGAGGAGAGCACCGTACGCACCGATCCCCTCGGCATGCTCGCCGAAGCCGCGGGCTACGACGACGCCGAACGCTGGTGGGACGACGTCGTCGAGCTGCGCGGCGAGGGCCCGTCGCCGTTCGAGGCGATCGCCGAGGCGATGACGATGCTCCGGGAGGACCCCCCGCCCATCACGGACGCGCACCTCCGCCGCGAGGAGCAGCGCGAGGCGTACATGCGCAAGACCGTGCGCCGCGCCCTGAAAGAGGGGTACGAACGGGTCGCGGTGGTCTGCGGCGCCTGGCACGTCCCGGCGATCGAGGCCGTGACGTCACGTACGGCGTCGGCCGACGACCAGACGCTGCGCGGTCTGCCCAAGGTGAAGGTCGCGGCCACCTGGGTGCCGTGGACGCACGGCCGGCTCGCCACCTGGACCGGCTACGGCGCCGGCGTACGCTCCCCCGGCTGGTACCACCACCTGTTCACCGCGCCCGACCGGCCGGTCGAACGCTGGCTGACCCAGGCCGCCCGCGTACTCCGCGAGGAGGACCTCCCGGTCTCGTCCGCGCACGTCATCGAGGCCGTACGCCTCGCCGACGCGCTCGCCGCGCTGCGCGGACGCCCGCTCGCCGGGCTCGACGAGGTCACCGAGGCGACCCTCGCCGTGCTGTGCGAGGGCGCCGAGTTGCCCGTCGAACTGATCCAGCGCCGGATGGTCGTCGACGAGCGCCTCGGCTCGGTCCCGGACCGTACGCCGATGGTGCCGCTCCAGCGCGACCTGCAGGCCGAGCAGCGGCGGCTGAAACTGAAGCCGTCCGCCTCGGACAAGGAGCAGGATCTCGACCTGCGCAAGCCCACCGACCTGGACCGCAGCCGCCTGCTGCACCGGCTGCGGCTGCTCGGGGTGCCGTGGGGCGTGCCGTCACGGTCCGGCGGCAAGGGCACCTTCCGCGAGGCGTGGACCCTCGGGTGGCGGCCCGAGTTCGACGTCGAGCTGATCGAGGCGAGCGCGTGGGGCACCACGGTGCACGCCGCGGCGTCGGCGCGAGCCAAAGCCTTGGCTTCGGGCGCCGGCCTCCCTGACCTCACGTCTCTGGCCGAACGCTGCCTGCTCGCCGACCTCGGCGACACGCTCCCGGCCATCATGGACGCCCTCGCCGACCAGGCCGCCGTCGACACCGACGTCGCCCACCTGATGGCCGCACTGCCGGCGCTGGTCCGCACCCTGCGCTACGGCGACGTACGCGGCACACCGACCGGGCCGCTCCGTACGATGGTCGACGGCCTGGTCGTACGCGTGCGGGTCGGCCTGCCGCCGGCCGTGACCGGGCTGGACGACGACGCGGCACGCGCCCTGCTCGAACGCCTCGACGAGGTCCACGGCGCGCTCGCCCTGCTCGACGACGCCGGCCACGTCGCCCGCTGGCACGACACCCTGGCCGGGCTGGTCGACCGGCCCGGCCTGCACGGCCTGCTCGAAGGGCGCATCACCCGGCTGCTACTCGACGCCGGACGGCTGACCGACTCACTCCCGGACCGGATGGCGCGCGTCGTCTCGGTCGGCGAGCCGCCCGCCCGGGCGGCGGCCTGGATCGAGGGGTTCCTGTACGGCGGCGGGCTGGTCCTCGTCCACGACGACGCGCTGCTGCGGCTGGTGGACACCTGGGTGGCGAGCCTGACACCGGAGTCGTTCACGGACGTACTCCCTTGCTGCGGCGGACGTTCGCGGGGTTCGAGGCGCCGGAGCGGCGTGCGATCGGTGAGCGTGTGGCCCGTCTGGGTGTTCCTTCGGCTTCGACTTCGGCTTCGTCTTCGGCGGACGACGGGGTCGACGCCGTACGTGCCGCTCCGGCCGCACGGACCGTCGCCATGATCCTCGGCTGGGAGAAGGAGACTCGTGTCTGACGAGAGACTGAAGCGCTGGCGGATGGTGCTGGGCGGCGAGGCCTCCGACGTCTCGCTGCAAGGTGACGAGGCGCGGATGGACTCCGCCCTTGAGGGGCCGTGTACGGGCGCGGGGGCGGGCTGGGCGCGTCCGCACCGAAGGTCGCCCGGTGGCTCGGCGACATCCGGACGTTCTTCCCGTCGACGGTCGTCCAGGTCATGCAGAAGGACGCCATCGAACGCCTCGACCTGACCCGCCTGCTCCTGGAACCGGAGATGCTGGAGGCCGTCGAACCCGACGTCCACCTGGTCGGCACGATCCTGTCCCTCCAGCACGTGATGCCCGAACGCGCCAAGGAGTCGGCCCGCGCGGTCGTCCGCAAGGTCGTACAAGAGCTGGAAGAACGCCTGGCGCAGCGTACGAGATCCGCGATCGGCGGCGCGTTGGACCGCTCGACCCGCACACAACGCCCAAAACGCCTGTCCGACGTCGACTGGAACCGCACGATCCGCGCCAATTTGCGGCACTACCTCCCGTCCCATCAGACCGTGGTCCCAGAGCGACTGATCGGCTACGGGCGGCGCCACCAGGCCGTCATGCGCGACGTGGTCCTGTGCATCGACCAGAGCGGCTCCATGGCCGCGTCGGTCGTGTACTCGTCCGTGTTCGGAGCCGTACTGGCCTCGATGAAGGCCCTGCGCACGTCCCTGGTCGTCTTCGACACGTCGGTCGTCGACCTGACGGACCAGCTACACGACCCCGTCGAAGTCCTCTTCGGCACCCAACTGGGCGGCGGAACGGACATCAACCGCGCCATCGCGTACTGCCAGAGCCTCATCACCCGCCCAACGGACACGATCTTCATCCTGATCAGCGACCTGTACGAGGGCGGCGTCCGCTCGGAGATGCTGAAACGGGTAGCCGCGATGACGGCCGCCGGCGTCCAGGTGATCGCCCTGACGGCACTGTCGGACCAGGGCACACCCGCATACGACCACGGCAACGCAGCGGCTTTGGCCACGATGGACGTCCCGGCATTCGCCTGCACCCCGGACGCCTTCCCCGACCTGATGGCCGCCGCCATCGAACGCCGCGACTTGAAAGAATGGTCCGAACGCCACAAGGCAGCCGAAACGAATCACTAGGCGATGGCCGCTCCCTCCGGGAGCGGCCGGACCGGTAGGCCGGACCGGTAGGAACGACTTAGAGAAGACCCGGCCCGTCCCTGGCGAGCCGCGAAGCGGCGAAGCCGGGCCTGGCCGCTCGTACCGGGCCTGGCCGCTCGTACCGGGCCTGGCCGCTCGTACCGGGCCTGGCCGCTCGTACCGGGCCTGGCCGCTCGTACCGGGCCTGGCCGCTCGTACCGGGCCTGGCCGCTCGTACCGGGCCTGGCCGCCGGCCTGGCCGCTCGTACCGGGCCTGGCCGCTCGTACCGGGCCTGGCCGCTCGGACCGGCCTGGCCGCCTACCGGGCCTGGCCGCTCGTACCGGGCCTGGCCGCTCCTACCGGACCTGGCCGCTCCTACCGGACCTGGCCGGCACGCGCCCGCCGCAGCACGAAAGGCGCCGGGCGCGCGCCAGGCTCACATCCAGGTCAGACGGGCAGGGTCGCTGTGACGAACTCCGTGTACTCGGCCGTTCGGGCCATGGGGCCTGCCAGTGGGCGGTTGTAGTCGTTCGCCACCTCTCCCACTGGCACCGACTCGACGTTCCAGCCCAGCGCGGTCAGCACCGTCGTCGGGTGTTGTTTCTCTCCTGTATGCCACAGCGTGGACAGGTCCACGCCCCACTCCTCGGTGGTTCGGCGCATGTCCGGGTCGTCGAAGGCGGGGAGGGCTTCGGCGCTCACGTGTTCGATGGCTACCCGGCTGCCTGGGGCCGACAGGGTGCGGACGTGTTCCAAAAGGGCCCGTTCGGCTTCCGGGGGCAGGTACGGGAGTAGGCCTTCCAGCAGCCAGGCCGTTGGGCGGGTCGGGTCGAAGCCGGCGTCGCGTAGGGCTCTGGGCCAGTCCTCGCGTAGGTCCGCGCCTACGGGCGTACGCGCACACGAAGGGTGGGCGTCCTCGGCGTCTAGGACGGCGTCCTTGAACGACAGCACAGCGGGCTGGTCGACTTCGAACAACCTGCATGATGACGGCCATTGCAGGCGGTACGCCCGCGTGTCCAGGCCGGCCGCCATCAACACTACCTGCGACGCTCCGGACCTCGTGGCCTCCGTCAGGTACCGGTCGAAGAACAGTGACCGTACTCCCACGTAGTCCGACAGTGAGCCCCACACAGGGTCGGAGGATTCATCCAGGCGGGTCGGGATCGGCGCGGGGGCCTGGGCGGCTTCGACGAAGAGATCCGCGTACGGGTCGGTGATTAAGCCGTCAGGCCTGGACGTCTCGATCGCTCGGCCGCCGGCGACTCCCAGGGCGGTGATTCCGACTCCGGTAACGATGTCCCATTGTTCCAAACTCAAGAAAATGTGCCTTCCGTAGCGAGGGGGGATGATCCTCCGCCTTCGTTCCCTCGCCCCCGCGCTTCTCAAACGACCCGCAGGACACGGCGCCCGAAGCCGGCGTGAACCCCGCCCCCGCAAGGGTCACGCCGGCCGTACAAACCGTCAGCCAACCTCGCGCCCCTCGCATCGGAAACCATCGATGCGAGAACGGCTCATCACTCCGGCCGATCACCGATGACGGCCGCGAAGCCGTCCAGCAGGCGTCGCAGGCCGAACTCGAAGAGGGCGTCCAGGTCCAGTTCGACGTCGGCTCGGCGGGTGGCCTCGGCCAGCATCGGCAGTGGGCGGGACGCGAAGACGTTCTCCAACGGTACGGTGCGCATCCACTCGCCCGCCGTCAGGCCGGTGTCGCGCTGGGCCTGGGTCTCGCTTTCGAGGTTCTCGGCGGTGCCGCGTACGTGGTTGGCCAGGGTGACGGCCATCAGCAGCATCGTTCGCAGGTCCAGGCCGAGGCCGTCCAGGGCGCGCATCGCCCAGTCGGTGTGGGCCATGGCGTTCGGTACCGGGTCGGGGCGGGTCATCGACATGACGTGGGCCAGCCACTCGTGGCGGCGGTAGCCCGCCCACTGTTCCCTGGTCAGGAGCTCCAGCGCCGTACGCCAGTCCGCGGGCGGGGGTTCGGGCAGGAGGCGTTCGCCGCAGACGGCGTCGGCCATCAGCAGGACGAGTTCGTCCTTGCCGGGTACGTGGCGGTACAGGGACATCGTGGCGACGTCCAGGTCGGTGGCGACGCGGCGCATGGACAGGGCGTCGAGGCCTTCCGCGTCGGCGATGGTGATGGCCGTGGCGACGACGCGGTCGCGGGTCAGCTCGGTCTCCGAAGGGGGCCTGCGCGTACGGGCCGGGCGCTCGTGGAACTGCACGATGGTGCCGACGCCCGGCACCGCGCGTACGAGACCTTCCTGGCGCAGGCTCGTGAGCACCTTCGTCGCGGTCGCGACGGCGACGCCCCACTCGCCGGTGATCTGGCGCGCCGAGGGTACGCGGTCGCCGGGCCGCAGCTCTCCGGACGTGATGCGCCGCCTGATCTCCGCCGCGATGCGCACCGAGGGCGGGTCGCCTCTATCCATCGGCGTACTCCTTGAGCGTGATCCCGTCGGCCTTGGCGAACTGCTTGGCGAGCATGCCGCGCATGGGCGGGACGGTCATCATCGCCATCGACCGGTTGCGGAGCGCGATGCCCAGCCGGGTCTTCGGCAGATATCCGTTGACCCCGCGCGGTGGGAGCCTACGGCAGTCCGCGACGTACCGGCGCAGCTGATCCTGGTACCGCGTGAACGCGGCCTCGTGGTCGCCTGGGCCGCTCGCCAACTCTCCCGCCAGGACGTACGCGGCGACCAGCGACATGCTCGTGCCGAGGCCGGTGAGCGGCGACGCGCAGAAGCAGGCGTCGCCGATGAGCACCGTACGGCCGCGCCACCAGCGTTCCACGTCGACCTGGCACATCGTGTCGAAGTAGAAGTCGGGAGCGTCCCACATCGCGTCGATGAGCGCGGGCACACGCCAGCCCGCTCCGGTGAACGCGTCGGCCAGGATCCGCCGCTGCCCGTCGATGTCCTGCCGGTCGTAGTCGAGCGGCGGTGACGCGAAGCTGAAGCCGGCCTTCGCCGTGCCGCCGGGCTCGGGGCGCAGACCGGCGTTGCGGCGGCCCGGCGCGTTGTACAGCATGAACCACTCGCCGAGGTCGCCCGGATCGGGCACCGTGCAGTACGCGGTGTACGCGCCGAGGTGCCGCACGTACGCGGCCTCGGGGCCGAAGGCGAGCGCGCGTACGCCGGAGTGCACGCCGTCCGCGCCGACGACCAGGTCGAAGGTACGGGCCGCGCCGCCGTGGAAGCGGACCCGCACGCCGTCGTCGCTCTGGGTCAGCTCGGTGATCCGGTCGTCGAAGAGGTACTCGACGCCGTCGCGGGTCGCCTCGTACAGGATGCGGCTCAGGTCGCCGCGCGTGATCTCGATCTCGGCGACGATGCCCTCGCCGCCGAAGACGTCGGCCGGCATGCGCGCGGACGTCCGCCCGCCGGCGCCGAGGAACGCGATGCCCTTCTCCCGTACCCGCGCCGCGCGCACGCCCGGCATGAGCCCCATCCGCTCGACCACGTCGCGGGCGGCGCCGCGAAGGTCGACCGCGTGCCCGCCGGGCCGCAGCGAAGGCGCGCGCTCCACCACGGTGGGCTCGAAGCCGTGGCGGCGCAGCCAGTACGCGAGGGCCGGCCCGGCGATGCTCGCGCCGGAGATGAGCACTGTCCTGTTCCCCATGACATCCCCCTGGTGTACGTCGTACTCAGCTCAGCGTACATCCAAGTGAGAGCCACAAAAAGCCAGAAAGTGTACTAGTACGCGTCCCGCCATCCGGCGGCGGGCAGGGGCCAGCGGGGCGGGGCGGGCCAGCCGTCCGGGGTCGCACCGCGGGAGGAGAGCCAGCCGAGGATCTCGCGCGCCGTCCCGGCCACCTCGGGCCCGTCGCCCAGCGGCAGTTCGACGAGGAGGTCGGTGACGCTGATCCGCCCGGCGGCCACGCCGCCGCCGGCCCGCAGCGACGCGAGGGTGTCCTCCAGGTCCCAGCGGACGTACGCGTCCGGCCAGTCGGCGACCGTGTAGCCGAAGCCCAGGTCGACGTGGTGCGCCTCCAGCTCGCGCCACCGGCGGCCGAGCGTGTACCAGGCGGCGTGCGCCCAGCCGGCCCGCGCCCGTACGATCGCGTCCCACGCGTCGGCGGGCAGCGTATGAGCCTGGTGCGCGAACCGCTCGATCGAGATCCGCAGCTCCACGCGCAGCTCACCGACCGGCCGCCCGTGGCTCGCCTCGATGCCCATGTCACGGAACTCGTCGCTGAGGTACTGCGGGTTCTCGCACCCGGTACGCGCCCATTCGAGCAGGTTCCAGTACGAGTCGGCGTTCCGTACCAGGTGGGCGAGCACGTGCCCGCGGCTCCAGCCGGGCAGCCGGGCCGGGGCCCGCAGGTCGTCGTCGGTCAGCTTCGCGGCGGTCGCCACCACTCGTTCGCTCGCCGCGTCGATCTCCGCGAGCGTCGCACGCACATCGTCCACCGGGACTCCTCGGGTCGCCGTTCGGTCCGGACCATCTTCGCGCGACCGCTGTGACCGGCACCACGTTGACTAAAACTTAGGTGAGGCTAACCTAACTTCGACTGCCCACCCTCTTCGGCGAACAGGACCCCATTTCATGAGCACCGACCACGCCACACGTACGGCCACGCCGCCTCTACGCACCACGTACGGATACCCGCGCATGGCGGCGGCCGTTCGCATCGCCTTCGGGGTGATCTGGGCGATCGACGCCATCTTCAAATGGCTGCCGGGATTCGTCCACGGCCAGACGCTCGACGAGGAGCTCGGCGGCGGCAGCAAGATCCACACGCCCGTCATCCACCAGTGGCTCGAACTCTGGCACGGCATCGGCACGTCCGCGCCGGGCGCGTTCGCCGTCGGCACGGCGGTCATCGAGACGCTCATCGCGCTCGGCCTGCTGTTCGGCGCCTTCTCCAACGTGGTCTTCGTCGGCAGCGCGGTCTTCTCTCTCGGCATCTGGACCACCGCCGAGCACCTTCACCTGCCCTGGACCAAGCCCGGCATGACCGACCTCGGCCCGTCGATCGGCTACGTCATCGCCTCGCTGGCACTGTTCTGCGCCGCCGCCGGGTCGACGTGGAGCGTCGACCGTACGCTGCGCTCCAAGCTCGGCAGGTGGGCCTGGCTGACCAGCCCGACCCGCTGAGTCAGAGGAACCGCACCGCCGTGCACACCAGGTAGAGGGCGACGAAGACGGCGGCCAGGACGCGGCGGCGCGCCAGGAGCAGCGCCGCCGCTCCCCCGCCGAACCAGCAGATCTCCAGGCCGGCGCGGGCCGCGCCGTGCAGCGGATGGCTCGCACTGGGAGCGCCGAACAGGGCCCAGACCGCGATAAAGACGACCGGCACCCCGATGCCGGCGAGCAGCCGCAACGGCCACCGCGTACTGCAGGTGAAGCCCCAGTAGCAGACCGAGGCGTACACGGCCAGCTCCAGCAGGAAGGCCAGCACGTCGTTGACGTCCTTGAGAGCTCGCATCGAGCTCCTCCTAAAGCGACCGGGGGACCTTCAGGCTATTGGCCGGACATGACAGAGCGCGCGGCGCCCCGCGTCGCGCGCTCTGCTCTCAGAAGGGGATCAGATGGACTTCTGGTAGCCGCGGAAGGTCAGCGTGGAGAGCCAGACCATGGCGAGCGCCAGGAGAAGCAGGCCGCCGCCGTGTTCCAGGGCGACCTGCCAGCGGGGGTCGGTGGTCAGCACGCCCCGGGTCGCGTCGAGGGACCAGTTGACCGGGTTGAACGCGGCGACGTTCCGCATCCAGCCGGGCATGAGGTTCCGTGCCATGAACGCCGACGACAGGAAGGTCAGCGGCAGGAGCAGGAAGATGCTCAGGCCGATGATGGTCTCCCGCTCCCGCAGCGTCATCCCGATCGCGTTGGACAGCGCGGTGAAGACCGTGCCGAGCAGCATCGACGTGACGACGAGCACGGCCACGCCGCCCGCGCCGCCCGGATAGTGCGCGCCGGCGGCCCAGCCGAGCAGCACGACGATGACCGACTGGATGCCGGTGCTGACCGCGTTCGTGATCACCGAGGCGTTCATGATCGCTCCGCGACGGAGCGGTGTGATCAGGAACCGGTCGGTGATGCCGCGTTCGATCTCCTCGATCAGGCCCATACCGGCCCACATGCTGGCGGACACCGCGTTCATCACCACCACCCCGGGCACGAGGTACGTAAGGTACGAGCCGGTGCCGAAGCCCGGCAGCTCGACCACCCGCCGGAACAGGTTGCCGAACAGGAACAGCCACACCGCCGGCTGCACCAGCGTGATGACGATGACCAGGGGCTGGCGGAGCAGGGCCTTGAGCTGGCGGTGGGTCATCCACCAGGTCTGTGAGAGCGCGTTGTTCATCGGGCGTCTCCTGCTTCGGCTTCGGCCTCGTTGAAACGGCGGCCGACGTGCCTCAGGTACACGTCGTCCAGGGACGGGCGGGCGACGGTCACCGCGGCGACCCGCACGCGCGCCTTGTCGAGCGCGGCCAGGACGAGCGGTACGGCGGCGGCGCCGTGCTCCGTACGCGCGCTCAGCCGGCGCCCCTCGAGAGTGATCTCCCAGACCCCGTCCACGGACCCGATCGCCGTACGCGTCGCGGCGACCTCGTCCGGCCCGGGCACGGAGACCAGCTCCACGTGGACGGCGTCGCCGCGCAGCCGGTTCTTCATCTCGTCGGGCGTGCCCGCCGCGACGACCTTGCCCTTGTCCACGAGCGCGAGGCGCCCGGCGAGATGGTCGGCCTCCTCCAGGTAGTGCGTGGTGAGCAGCACGGTCAGCCCGTCGCCCGCGGCGAGGCGGCCGATCTCGCGCCACAGCGCCGTACGCGCCTCCGGGTCCAGGCCGGTCGTCGGCTCGTCCAGGACGAGGACGGCCGGCCGGTGGACCAGGCCGAGCGCGACGTCGAGGCGCCGCCGCATCCCGCCGGAGTACGTGCGGACGGCGCGGTCCGCCGCGTCGGTCAGCTCGAAGCGCTCCAGCAGCTCGGTGGCACGCTGTTTCAGCGCACCGCCGCGCATCCCGTAGAGGCGCCCCTGCAGGACGAGGTTGTCCCGCCCGCTCGCCAGCGGGTCCGCGCCGGACTTCTGCGCGACGACGCCGATGGACCGGCGTACGCGGTCGGGCCGCTTGAGCACGTCGTGCCCGGCGACCAGCGCGCGGCCGGAGTCCGGCCTGGCCAGTGTCGTGAGGATCTTGATCGCGGTGGACTTGCCGGCGCCGTTGGGGCCCAGCAGCCCGAAGATCTCTCCCGCGCGGACCTCGACGGTCAGGCCGTCGAGCGCGCGGATGTCGGAGGGGTAGGTCTTCACCAGGTCGTACGCCGCTACGGCGTACGACGACTCGGTCGTCATGCGTTCTCCCTGTGGTTCGGATCGTTGTCCGAACCGGGCCCGCGCGACCAGCGTCGATATACTCGGCGGCGTCACACCTTGCCGAGATTCCGTTCGCGCGGGATCGGTTCGAGGGTGCGGGCCCCGGCCGGTGTAGCCGCACCGAGCCGGGGCCGTCTACGTCAGGGGCTCTCCTCCTCCGTCAGGCTGGACAACAGGTCGGACATGCCCTCGGGCATGGCGCCCGTCTCGTGGTACGCCCGCCACTGCTCGATCTCCGGCATCCCGCCGTCCTCGAAGTCCTTCAGCAGCGCGCGCACCCAGGTGGCCTCGGCCCGGCGCATCGCCAGGAGGTACTCGGTCTCGATGAGGAACAGACGGCCCACCGTCGGAAGCCACTCCGCCAGCTCCGCCTCCTGCGCGGCGACACCGGCGTCGAGCACCGTCAGCCGCTGCCGGAGCATCCCGATCACCTCGTCCGGCGGCAGCACGCTGGCCAGCGACAACGCGGTCGCGAACAGCGGATACTCCGCCTGCGGGGTGCTGAGCAGCTCCCCGAGCCAGTCGCGCATCTCCGCGCGCCCGGCATCGGTGATCGCGTACGCGGTGCGCTCGGGCCGCCCGCCCTCCCTCGTGGTGCCGGCCTCCTCGACGAAGCCGTGCTTCTCGAGGTTCTGCATCACGGTGTAGAGCGAGCCCCAGTTGATCTTGATGGTCTGCTCTTTGCCGCTCTTGCGCAGCGCCGCGGCCATCTCGTACGGGTACATCGGCCTGGTGACGAGGAACGTGAGCACGGCGAGGGCCAGCGGGTTCTTCACCGGTCGTTTCGCCATGTCTCCTCGCCTCCGTATATCCGTCTACGAATATACGGAGGCGAACAGAAGCCCCGCAAGCGTTCCGAACGAGTAATTACGTCTTAAGTCCCGTACGGCCGCGGGCCCGTACCCGCCGACGGAGCGGGACGCCGCCGAAACGACGTCCCGCGACGCGCCGAACCCCTGCGCGCGTACCCGCCGGGCGCGCAGCTCGTCCGCCGAGAGCCTCATGCCTGATGACGGTAGAACTCCGTGCGGTCGGCCTCCAGCGGGCTGTTGCCCAGGATGAGGTCCGCGGCCTTCTCGGCGACCATCATCACGGGCGCGTAGATGTTGCCGTTCGTGACGTACGGCATCACCGAGGCGTCGACGACGCGCAGGCCGTCCAGGCCGTGGACGCGCATGTCGGAGGGGTTCACGACGGACATCGGGTCGGTGCCCATCTTCGCGGTGCACGACGGGTGCAGCGCGGTCTCGCCGTCGCTGGCCACCCAGTCGAGGATCTCCTCGTCGGACTGGATCTTCGGCCCCGGTGAGATCTCTCCCCCGTTGTACTCGTCCAGCGCCGGCTGGTTCAAGATGTCGCGGGCGATGCGGATGGCCTCCACCCACTCGCGGCGGTCCTGTTCGGTCGACAGGTAGTTGAAGCGCAGCGCCGGCTTCTCGCCCGGGTCGCGCGAACGGATCTTCACGGTGCCGCGGGTGTCGGAGTACATCGGGCCGATGTGCACCTGGTAGCCGTGGTCGCCGCCGGGTGCGGAGCCGTCGTAGCGGATCGCGATCGGCAGGAAGTGGAACATCAGGTTCGGGTACGCCGCCTCGTCGTTGCTGCGGACGAAGCCTCCGCCCTCGAAGTGGTTGCTCGCGGCCGGGCCCGAGCGCAGGAACAGCCACTTCGCGCCGATGCCGGGCCGCTTCCACTTGGCCAGGGCGGGCTGCACCGAGACGGGCTGCTTGCAGTTGTACTGGACGTACACCTCCAGGTGGTCCTGGAGGTTCTCGCCGACGCCGGGCAGGTCCGCCACCTCGTCGATGCCGAGCGCGCGAAGCTCCGAGGCGTTCCCGACGCCGGACAGCTGGAGCAGCTGTGGCGTGTTGATGGCGCCGCCGCACAGGATGATCTCCTTGCCGCGCACCTCCTTCTCGGCGCGCCCACGCCGATACCTGATCCCGACCGCGCGGTTCCCCTCGAACAGGACCTTCGTGGCGTACGACCGGGTCCGTACGGTGAGGTTCGGCCGGTCCATGACCGGGTGCAGGTACGCGCGGGCGGCGGAGAGCCGGCGGCCGCGGTGGACGTTGCGATCGAAGGGCGCGAAGCCCTCCTGGCGGTGGCCGTTGACGTCGTCCGTACGCGGGTAGCCGGCCTGTTCGGCGGCGGAGAAGAAGGCCTCGAAGAGCGGGTTCGTCGCCGGTCCGCGTTCGAGGACGAGCGGGCCGTCGTGGCCGTGGAACACGTCGTCGCCGGACAGGCAGTTCTCCATGCGCTTGAAGTACGGCAGGCAGTGCGCGTAGTCCCAGCTCTCCATGCCGGCGTCGGCGGCCCAGCGCTCGTAGTCCAGCGGGTTCCCGCGCTGGAAGATCATGCCGTTGATGCTGCTGGATCCGCCCAGGACCTTCCCACGCGCGTGGTAGATCCTGCGGTCGTTCATGTACGGTTCCGGCTCCGACTCGTACTTCCAGTCATAGAACCTGCTGCCGATGGGGAAGGTCAGCGCGGCCGGCATGTGGATGAAGACGTCCCACTTGTAGTCCGACCGGCCGGCCTCCAGCACCAGCACGTTGTGCGCGGCGTCGGCGGACAGCCGGTTGGCGAGCGCGCTGCCCGCCGAGCCTCCGCCGACGATGATGAAGTCGTACTCGGTCATTCCGGCTCCACCGTCCTCGTGTGGTCAGCGGCCCACGTGCGGCGCCGCGGGATCAGCAGCACGCCGCCGACGGCGACGATGAGCACGGTGGTCAGCAGCGCGCCCCACTGGAAGTACCAGTGGTCGGTGCCGTAGACCGCCGCGCGCGGCCACAGCAGGTTGATCGTCATCGCGAGCCCGTACAGGACGGCGAACGCGTTGACGGCCGTGCCGAAGCCCTTCATGCGGAAGTACGGCCCGTGGTCGGGGCCGGGCCACTGGCCGCGCAGCCGCCGCAGCAGCATCGGGCCGGTGACCATCAGGTACGGGATGTAGAACAGGATGATCGCGGTCGAGGTGAGCACGAAGAACGCCCGCTGGTTGCCGATGTTGATCAGCAGCACGACGATCGTGATGACGCCCGTGACCAGGGCCGGTACGACCGGGGTCTTCGACCGCGGCGAGACCCTCGCGACGGTCTCGCGGAACGGCAGCCGGCCGTCACGGGCCATCGCGAAGATCATCCGGATCGCGGCGGTCTGCACGGCGAGGCAGCACACCGTGATGGCGATCGCCGAGCACACGAGGAAGACGTCGCCGAGGGTGTTGCCGAGCGTGGACTTCAGCAGGTACGGCATGCCGGAGACGCTGAGCTCCTTGGCGTGGATGTCCCCGACCGCCATCATGCCGACGAGCATCAGCAGGCCGCCGACGATGAAGGCGGCGGTGATCGCGCGGAGGATCGCGCGCGGCGCGTGCCGGCGCGGCTCGACGGTCTCCTCGGCGAGCGAGCCCGCCGTGTCGAAGCCGTAGAAGACGTACGCGCTCATCAGCGAGGCGACCAGGAACGCCCCGAGGTAGCCGGCCGAGTGACCTGCGCCGGTGCCGGCGGTCTGCATGACGACCTGCGGCCCGCGCTTGATGTGGATCGCCAGCGCGATGATCAGCAGGATGATGCCGCCGAGCTCGACCGCGACACCGAAGTTGTTGATCTTCGCCATCACCTTGACGCCGACGATGTTCACGATCGTGGTGAACACCACCAGGCCGAGCGCCAGCACGATGGCGTTCTTGGCGCCGCCGGGCGTCGAGGTGGCCCCGATGTCGGCCTTACCGCCGATGATCTCGAAACCGGTCCACACCTGCGGCAGGATGATCTGGTACGCCACGGCCACGGCGGCCGCGGTGACGATCGCTCCAATGATCATGATCCAGCCGGCGAACCACGAGGTCACAGGTCTCGCGATGTGCTTGGACCACTGGTAGACCGACCCGGCGAGCGGGTACTGGCCCGCCATCTCGGCGAAGCAGAGCGCGACGGCGAGCTGCCCGAGGAAGACCAGCGGCCAGGTCCAGATGAAGGCGGGGCCACCTGACCCGAAGCCGAAGAAGAAGAGCTGGAACACCCCGGTCATGATCGAGATGTAGCTGAAGCCCGAGGCGAAGCTGGAGAACGACCCGAGGGAGCGTTCCAGCTGCTGCCCATAGCCGAAGGCGGCCAGGTCGTCGCTGTCTGCGGTCGGTTTGACGGAGATCGATTCGCCATGGACTGCCATGGCAGCTCCTTTGTTCGGTCGGCGTCTCCTAGCCGGAGAACCAACGCATCGGCCGGGGGCCGATGTTGTGGTAGATGTGCTTCTTTTCCTGGTACTCCTCAAGACCTGACGGTCCGAGTTCGCGGCCGATCCCCGAGGTGCCGAACCCACCCCACTCGGCCTGCGGAAGGTAGGGGTGGAAGTCGTTGATCCAGACGGTGCCGTGCCGCAGGGCCGTCGCCACGCGCTCGGCCCGGCCGGCGTCGGAGGTCCAGACCGCGCCCGCGAGGCCGTAGTCGGTGTCGTTGGCGAGCCGGATCGCCTCCTCCTCGGTGCCGAACCGCTCCACGGTCACGACCGGCCCGAACACCTCTTCCCGTACGGCGGTCATGTCGCGGGTGCAGCCGGCGAGCACGGTCGGGCGCAGGAAGAACCCGCCGGCCGGCTCCGCCGGTCGCGTGCCGCCGGCGAGCAGCCGCGCGCCCTCCTCGACGGCGCGCTCGATGTGGCGCTCGACCTTCGCGCGGTGCGCGGCCGAGACGAGCGGCCCGTTCTCGCTCGCGGGGTCCAGCCCGCTGCCGAGCCGGATCCGGTCGGCGCGCGCCGCCAGCTCCTCGACGAACCGGTCGTGGATCCCGTCCTGCACGATGAGCCGCGAACCGGCCGAGCAGACCTGGCCGGAGTGCAGGAAGGCCGCGGTCAGCGCGTAGTCCACGGCGGTCTCGAAGTCGGCGTCGGCGAACACGACGTTGGGGTTCTTGCCGCCGAGTTCGAGCGCGACACGGCGTACGCCCTTGGCGGCCGCGGCCATGATCTCCTCGCCGGTGGCGAGACCGCCGGTGAAGGAGATGAGGTCGACGTCCGGATGCGCGACCATCGCGCGTCCGACGACGCCGCCCGCGCCGAGGACGAGGTTCACCACGCCGGCCGGAACACCGGCCTCCTCCAGCCGGGCGACCAGCGCGATCGTGGTCATCGGGGTCAGCTCGCTGGGCTTGATCACCGTCGTGTTGCCGGCCGCGAGGGCGGGCGCGAGCTTCCACGACATCTGCAGCAGCGGGTAGTTCCAGGGTGCGATCAGCGCGCAGACGCCGACCGGCTCGTGCGTGATGCGGCTGACGACGGTCGGCGAACCGGCGTCGACGACGCGCCCCGCGTCGGTGCCGGCGAGCCCGGCGTAGTAGCGGAAGACGGACGTGACGTCGTCGACGTCGGCCTCCCCTTCCTTGAGGGTCTTGCCCGTGTCGAGGCTCTCGGCTCGGGCGATCTCGGCCTTGTCGCGTTGCAGCAGGTCGGCGACGCGCGCGAGCGTACGGCCGCGGTCGGCTGCTTGTGTGCCGCGCCAGGGACCGCTGTCGAAGGCCTTACGCGCGGCGGCGACGGCCCGGTCGACGTCGCCTTCGGTGGCCTCGGCGACCGTTGCCAGGACGCTCGCGTCGTACGGGTTGAGGATCTCGGAGGTCGCGCCGGACTCGGCGGCGGTCCACACTCCGTCGAGGTAGAGGTCCTTCATCAGGTGTTCCTCCGTTCGGGTGTGGCTTGCGTACGTTTGTACACAAGTGTGATGAGCATCGTCAATGTGCGCATTTGCGGTCCTAGTGATTTCTCCGGAAGACTCTGCGCCGTGTCGGCGGACGGGGATATCGGCAGACGGGGACGAGGCCCGACCGATCCGGCACGCCGCGAACGGATCGCGCAGGCGTGCATTTCGGTCGTGGCGGAACGCGGCGTCGATGGTGTGACACACCGCGCCGTGGCCGCCGCCGCGGGTGTCCCGCTGGGATCCACGACGTACCACTTCGCGACCCTGGACGACCTGCTCGCCGTCGCCCTGCACACGGCCGCCGGGCACAGCATCGCGCAGGTCCACGCCTGGGAGTCGGCCCTGCCCGCGGACGCGGACCTGGCCGCCGCACTGGCCGACCTCGTGACACGCGGCCTCACCGAACACCGCACCCAGTCGATCGTGGAGTACGAGCTGTACGTGGCCGCGCTGCACCGCCCGACGCTGCGCGGCGCCAGCACGGAGTGGGACGCGGCGCTGGTCGCCCTGTTCGCCTCCCGCACCGACCCGACCACCGGCCGTACCCTCGCCGCCCTGTACTGCGGCCTGATGATGCAGGCCCTGCTCTCCGACCCGCCCCCCACGTACGACGAGGTGGAAGCGATCTTCCGCCGCGTGCTGTAACGGGACGTACGGGAGCCGGAAAATCGGTGGACACCCGGAACGGCGCTCACCGACGATCCGTGGTGTGACGGAAACAGAGCAGTTGAGCTTCGTCGAGCTGTCCGGCCGGGCCATGGCCGCCCTGCTCGACGGTGACCTGACCGGCGCCCACGCCGAGACCGGCGTCGTACTCGGCGACTACTTCACGACGGACCGGGCGATGTGGCTGTGGCGGCTGCGGTGCTCCCAGCTGAAGGCCGATCCCGCCGGGGCACCGTGGATCGAGCGCCTCCTCGCCGTACGCGCGGACGGCACCGTCGTCGGACACGGCGGCTTTCACGGCCCGCCGGACGACACGGGCATGGTCGAACTCGGCTACGCGGTCATCCCGGAGTGGCGCCGCCGCGGCTACGCACGAGCGATCCTGACCGAGCTCCTGCGCCGCGCCGTGGCCGCCCCGGACGCCCGCACCGTACGCGCGACCATCTCCCCGGACAACGCCGCGTCACTGGCCACCATCGCCGGCTTCGGCTTCACCGAGGTCGGCGAGCAGATCGACGAGATCGACGGCCTGGAGATCATCTACGAGGTACCGGCCCGCTAGATGTGGTGGGGCGGCCAGGTGCCCAGAGGGGTGCCGATCTCCCAGTGGTGGCCGAAGGGATCCTGGATCCGCCCGAGCCGCCAGCCGTGCTGCTCGGCGACGGGGTAGATCTCGGTGGCGCCGGCCGACACGGCCTGGGCGACGACGGCCGCCGGGTCGTCGGCGACGAGCAGCATGCGGACGGTGCCGCCGCCGAGCGACTGGGGGCTGAAATTCTGGTTCTCGGGTGACTCGTCGGCGACCCAGAACGACGCGTCACCCACCGCGAGCTGAACGACGACCTCGTCGTCCTCCCCCCGGCCGCCCACGCGGTAGACCTCGGTGGCGCCGAACGCCGCCTTGTAGAACTCGACGGCGGCGTTCCCTCGCTTGACGGAGAGCTGCGGCGCGATGCTCATGTTCGGTACTCCTCGGGCTTGAACCGGGCCTCTCCATCATCGCCCCTGCGCGTGCGGGTCAGGCGTCCGGGATCCAGGAGCCGTGGAAGCCGGCCGGGACTCCCCGGGGCAGGTCGACCGTCGCCACCGGGCCCGGGGTGACGTCTGAGGCGTTGAGGATCAGCAGGCGGGACGCGCTGCCGTCCCGGCGGGTGGCGATGGAGATCAGCCAGCCGTCGTCCTCTCTCCGGTTCGCGCCCGGAGCGGGGACGAAGACCGCTTCGCCGACCGCGATGTCCGGGCCCAGCTCGTGGCTGGTCGCCGCGCCGGACACCGTGTCGTACTTCACGATCGCCGTTGGGGCGACCGTGTAGACGTAGCGGCCCGGGCGGCCGACGCGGTCGTCGTCGATCGTGGGGAACTCCACGCCCCGGTCGTCCAAGGGCTGCTCCGTGCTGGTTCCCGTGGACGGGTCCAGGATCCAGCGGTGCATTCTCGCGGCGCCGGTGGCCGCCGCGGCGGCCGGACCACCGCCCGACGCGGGGCGGGCGCCGCGCAGGCCCGGCCACATGACGGTGAAGTCCTCGGCGGCGTACCTGGCGGCGTCCAGGACGATGCGGCCCGACGGGTCCTCGTACGCGTTGCCCACGTGGAACACGTAGCACGGGTCGACGTCGAACCACTGCACCGGCGCGTCGTCCCGATCATGGCGCATGACGCCCAGGCGCGCGCCGTACGCGTCGTCCCACTGGTACGGCAGCGCCTTGCCGACCAGGTCGCGGTGGAACACCACCGGCAGGTCGAGCCACACGACGTGGTGTTCGGTGATCGCGAAGTCGTGCATCATCGTGGCGCCCGGCACCTCGATCTCGCGGCTCCGTACGAGCGATCCCGACGCGTCCAGGCGGTGGTAGGTCAGGTACGGCGGCCGGGCTCCGTAGCCGAAGAAGTGCAGTTCGCCGGTTGACGGGTCGCACTTGGGGTGGGCGGTCATCGCGGTGGTCAGGCGCCCGCCGAAGTCGCACGGGCCGACCGTCTCCAGTGCCGGGGTGACCTCGTACGGGAGGCCCGCCTCGACCAGGGCGAGGATGCGGCCGGCGTGTTCGATCACGTGGGTGTTGGCGGACACGGCGGCGAGGTCGCGGCTGCCGTCGGGGCGCGTGGACTGCTGCCCGGCCAGCCGGGCCGTACGGACCCAGCGGTTGCGGTACCACTCGGCGCGGCCCTCGCGCAGGCGTACGCCGTGCAGCATGCCGTGGCCGGCGAACCAGTGGCCGGGGTCCTCACCGGGCAGCGGGTTCGGCCCGTTGCGCAGGTAGCGGCCGGTCAGCTCCGGCGGCAGGACGCCGGTGACCGGCAGGCCGAAGGCCTCGATCTCGTCCGCCACCGGCGCCAGGTGGCCGGTCAGGTACGCCGGCTTCGAAGTCGTGTCGCTCATCGGATCTCCCCTGTCTCACGCGGTGAGCCGAGTCTGCACGTATCCAAATGGATATGTCAACACAGACATGACCGTTTGGACCGATAGGGTGGCGGCATGGCACTGCGATACGCCCTGCTCGGCCTGCTGACCGAGCGCACGGCGAGCGGCTACGACCTGGCCAAGGCGTTCGAGGGCGAGATCGGGCAGTACGCCTGGCAGGCCGGCCACAACCGGATCTATCCCGAGCTGGCGCGCCTCGCCGACGAGGGCATGGTGGAGGTCGTCGACGAGGGCGCGCGTGGGCGGCGCACGTACGCCATCACCGAAGAGGGGCTCGCCGACCTGCGCACCTGGCTGCTGGCGCCGCGCTCCGGAGGCGCGGTCCGCAACGAGCAGCTCCTGCGCTACTTCCTGCTGTCCGCGCTCGAACCCGGCGACGCGCGCGTGTTCCTGCGCAGGATCGCCGACGACAACGCCGAGAAGGCCGACCGGCTTCGCGCGACCCTGGACGGTATCGCGCCGGGCGGCGGCCCGGACGACCGGCTGCCGCTGGGCTGGCTCGCCGGCGGGTTCGGCGTACGCCAGTACGAGGCGATGCGCGACTGGGCGGAGTGGGCGCTCGGCGAGCTGGACCGCACCGCCCCATAAGCATCGCTTCTGGCCGTGAGACTTACCTGCTCTTGGACTTATGACCGCAGATCAAGCACGGTTGGGCACATGACCGACACCAGAGGAATCGCCGAGACCTACTTCGACTCATGGAAGAACAAGGACTTCGAGACCTTCCGCTCGATCCTGGCCGACGACGTCACCTTCAACGGACCGCTCGGCACGGCGGCCGACGCCGACGAGTGCGTACAGGGCATCAAGGGGATGTCGGAGATCGTCACCGACATCGTCGTCACCAAGATGTTCGTTGACGGCCCCGACGTGGTGACCTGGTTCGACCTGCACACGAGCGTCGCACCTCCCTGCCCCACCGCGAACTGGAGCCACGTCGAGGACGGCAAGGTGACCCGGATCCGCGTCGCCTTCGACCCGAGGCCACTGGTGTCCTGAGTCAGCGGCTGGGCGGCGGGGTCCGCAGGATCGGATCCTCGTCGAGGAAGAACCCCGTGGCGGAGCTGATCAGCTCGTCGAGGGTGAGGTAGCCGTCGCCGTCGAGGTCGAGCAGGTGGAACATCTTCACGGCGTCGGACTCATGCGCGTTGTACCAGGCCTGCATCAGGCCGAGGTACTCCTTCTCGTCGAGCCTCCCGTCACCGTCGACGTCGGCGACGCGTACGACGTTCACCAGCAGCGGCCGGTAGATCCGGTCGAAGGACTCCTGGTCGGCCAGCACCTCGCTGCCGAAGGCCGCGATGTACTCCGCCCGGCTGATCCGCCCGTCGAGGTCGAGGTCGGCGTGGCGGGCGAGGATGTGCCAGAGCTGCCGGCACGACGTGAGGAGCGCGAGCTGCTCGGGGAGTCCGAGGAGCGCCCGAACTCCCCGCCGAGCCGCCGCGCCGCCTCCTCCATGTCGGTGCGTTCGAGGTAGCCGTTGTGGTCGCGGTCCCAGTGCTGGAACCGGACTTCGAGCGTTGCGCGGTGGTCGGAGATCGTCATGGGGGGTCCTCCACGGCCTCGCGGAATGGTGCCTCCCTACGGTTCTAACCCAGCCGGCACACGAATGCCACACTACGTAGCCGACCAACTACAAATAGCATGAATGCCGCCGCTCACCAGCGCGTGGCGGAGAAGTCAATGGGCCTCGGCTTCAGCGTCTTGGTACGGCGGACCAGGTCGTCGAACCTGCGGGCCATCTCCGGTACGGGCAGGTGGACACGGCCGCCGTGGCCGGGCAGCACCCACTCGAACCGGAGACGGCCGGCGACGCGTTCGAGCGAGGCGGCGAGCTCCTCGATGGAGTACCAGGTGACGTTCTCGGCCACCTGGAGGTCCGACGTCGTACGGGACCAGTAGAAGCTGTCGCCGCTGAAGCAGTACCGGTCGTCGGCGACGTACAGCACACTGCCCTCGGTGTGGCCGGGCAGCGGGTGCGCGACCACCCCTTCGGCGACCTCGACGGGCTCGATGCCGCGCAGCACCCGGTCGGCGTCCGGCGCCGCGGCCAGGTCGCCCTCGTGGATCCACAGCCGGGCCCCGAACCGGTCCGCGTACGCGCGCCCGTGCGCGGCGTGGTCCCGGTGGGTGAGGAGCACGTCGGTCACCGGCCCGAGCTCCTCGAACCTGGCCGCGAGCGCCTCGTGGAAACGCGGCGTGTCGATCATCAGGGTGCCGCCTGGGCGGACCAGCAGGTACGCGACGGCGCCCGCCGTCCGCAGCGAGTTGTGCCCGCACAGGTAGAGACCGTCGTCCAGGCGTACCGGGAAGGGATCCGACGCGGGGTCGAGCGGCCCGGCGGAGTGGCGGATCGAGCGGGTCGGGCAGGCGTACGCGGCGGTGTGCAGCGCGCGGACCTCCGCCTCGTCGCGCGGCTGCCGGAGCAGCACCGAACGGCCGCCCTCCTCCTCGATCAGGCCGGGGGCGAGCTGCCGCGCCACGTCGCAGTTCGTGCAGCGGTCGTCGACGTACCAGCCTTCGTTGGCTTCCATACCTCGGATTCAAGCCCAGCCGGGCATGTGCTCTGCAAGCCCGTGAAGGTAAAAGTCACTCCGCGCCGTTGACGCCGTCCGGAAGGTCCGGTTCGAGGACACGGAGGGGCACGGCGTTCGGATCGGACCCCGGCAGGTGGTGGCTGTGCTTGAAGACGGCGTTGAAGTTGGCGACGTACTCCGTCTCCAGCGCGGCGTCCGCGACGGTGATCATCGCTTCGTCGTGGCCGTGGAGGCCGACGGTCGTGTAGTTGTTGCTGCCGGTCAGCACCACCTTCTGCGGCCTGCCCTCGTACGTCCCGTCGATCAGCAGGTACTTGGAGTGGGCGTACGTGGTGCCGGTCTCGGTCAGGTAGCCGACCTCGGGGTTGCCGTGCCGCCCGCCCTTCTTGGTGAGGGCGTTCGTGGCGGTGCGGCCGACGATGTCGTACACGACCTGCACGCGGCAGCCCGCGTCGTCCAGCTTCCACAGGCGGCGCGCGATCGGGCCCCACGTGAAGTGGCCGACGCTGACCCGCACGCGGGTGCCGCCCGCGCACGAGACCTTGTCGAGCGCCTGGCTGATCGGGTCGCCGGTCTTCCACGGGAAGAAGTCCAGGCGGTACGGCCCGGAGCGTACGACGCGGTGGTAGTCGGCGTTGTGGCGCTGTTTCGCCAGGTCGGCGAAGTAGCGCCGGTAGCCGGCGTACACCCCGGCGTCCTGGATGGTCAGCGCGTCGTTCCACTGGTAGTCGCGGGCGCCGTCGGTGGAGTTGGCCGAGGTCTGTACGACGACGTTCCGCGAGCCGAGGGTGCTGGAGAACAGGAAGAACTTGTTGTGGTTGAACTCCGGCCCGATGCAGCCGCGGTTCTCCTTGCACGTGACGACCCAGGAGCGCTTCTTCGTGTCGCCGCCCAGCGCGGCGCGCAGCCGGGAGGCGGCGGCGTACGCGACCGACTCGTGGTCGAGGACGACGTGCACGGCGATCTTGCGGCGGTTCGCGGCGATGAGCTGCGAGGCGGTGTCCTGGCTCTGGAAGTGGTACATCGCGACGTCGATCGACGAGCCCTTGGAAGCCTTGGCGATCAGCCGGCCGACCTGCGTGGAGATCGCGTCCGCCTTCGCGGCGCCGCCGATGGGCGAGTTGAAGATGGAGCCCGTGCTCAGCGCGGAGCCGACGCGGCGTACGACCTGCGGGGCGGCGGGCGCCTTCCGCGGGGGCGCCACCCGGGGTGCCGCGCGGGGCGGCGCCTGGGCGGCGAGCCGGCCGTCGTTGCCGCCGGCGGCGACGACGGCGCCCGGCGCCCGGCCGCCCGTCTGCGGCCGGATCACCTCCGACAGGGTTCTCAGCGCGGAGTGGACGGTGTCGTCCTCGATCGACGCGCCGGTGGCCAGCACGCAGACCGCGAGTACTCCCCCGGCGAACACCAGCGACTTCGGCACACGATCTCCCGCACGGAAATACCTGCCCTTGAATCAGACATTAGGGCCTGGAAGCGGCAAATCGTACAGGAGATGTCGATGCTTGGGACACCCGAAAACCACCCCTGACCTTGCCCTTTGCCGTGAGGCGCGGGCATGGCCGGGGTGTGGGTGAAAAGTGGGTCAGATGGTACGAGAGCGCTGCGCGACGGCCGGGGCACCGTACGGGTAGTCGCCCATCTGGGGAGCGCTGGCGTCGTCCAGCAGCGCGGTCTCGTGCTCCGACAGGTGCAGCGAGCCCGCGCCCAGGTTGTCGTCGAGCTGTTCGAGGGTGCGCGCGCCGAGGATCACCGAGCTGACGGCGGGCCGGTCGGCGACCCAGGCCAGCGCGACCTGCGCCATCGAGACGCCACGCTCCTCGGCGACCTTGCGCACGGCGTCGACGATCTGCCAGGTGCGCTCCTGCGCGTTGCGCGGGGCGTACGCCTCCATGCCGCGCTCGGGGTCCTCACCGAGGCGGCTCGTCCCGCTCGGCGTCTCGTCGCGGCGGTACTTCCCGGTCAGCCAGCCGCCCGCCAGCGGTGACCACGGCAGGATGCCGATGCCCTCGTTGACGCAGACATCGACCAGCTCGAACTCGATGTCGCGAGTGATCAGGTTGTACTGCGGCTGGAGGGTCGTGATCGGCGTCAGCCCGCGCAGGGAGGTGATCGTGGCGGCCTTCTGCAACTGCCAGCCGAGGAAGTTGCTGACCCCGGCGTACCGGATCTTGCCGGCGGTCACGGCGTCGTCGTAGAAGCGGAGGGTCTCCTCCAGCGGCGTGACCGGGTCCCACGCGTGGGCCTGGTAGAGGTCGACCGACTCCACGCCCATCCGGCGCAGGCTCGCCTCCAGCGCGCGGGTCAGGTGCGCGCGCGTCAGGCCGAGGTCATTGGGGCCGTCGCCCATCGCGAACCGGCCCTTGGTGGCGAGGACCATCCGGTCGCGCATCTCCGGCCGGGCGGCGAACCACCGGCCGATGATCTCCTCTGAGACTCCGGCGGAGTAGACGTCGGCGGTGTCGATGAGGTTGCCGCCCTGCTCGGCGTAGCGGTCCAGCTGGGCGTGGGCCGTCGCCTCGTCGCTCTCGTTGCCGAAGGTCATCGTGCCCAGACACAGCGTCGAGACCACGGTGCCGGTCTTGCCGAGGGGGCGGTATTCCATCCTCATGCCTTCCATCGATGCTTCTGCGGTCGGCATGGCCACTACCCAGTTTGTGCCAGAAAAGACGAGGTGGCGGGGATGTCTGCTCCCCGCCACCTCGTCCGGTCAGCCGAAGCAGCCCAGAACGCTGCCCGCGGGCGAGCAGTTGTCCGGGATGTTGGTTCGGATGATCGAGTTCGTGGTGGTGACCGTGCCGCCCGAGACGAAGATCCCGCCGCCGGTCGAGGCCCGGTTGTGCACGACCAGTACCCGGTCGATCGACGTGGTACCGCCGCCCTGGAGGCCGCCGCCACCGCCCGCGGCGAAGTTACGGTCGATCGTGCTCCGGATGACGCGCGTCGTGCCGGACGCGTCCGTCGACCCGCCGCCGCCGTTGGTGGCGTTGTTGGCCGTCAGGCGGCTGCCGAAGACGGTGAGCCGGCCCGCGTTGTCGAACCCGCCTCCCCCGAGGCCCGCCGCGTTGGCCTTGATGACGGAGTCGCTGATCTGCGCGGTCGCGCCGGTGCCGTTGAAGAACCCGCCGCCGAAGTCGGTGGACCGGTTGCCGGCGAGGGTGACGAAGCTCAGCACGGCGATGCCGTTGTTCAGGATCCCGCCCCCGTCATTGGGGGCGACGCCGCCCACGATGAACAGGTTCCGCGCGTGCAGGGTGCCCGTCGAGGCGACATCGATGACCCGGAAGGTCGTCGACGCGGCGGGATCCCGCCTGATCGTCGTGGAGACGCCGCCGATCAGGGCGACGTCGGCGGTGATGGCCGGCAGGCCGTCCACTCCCGGGTCCGCCGGATTGGTGATGCTGTACACGCAGTTCGAGGCCAGCCGCAGCGTGGCCGCGCCGAGCCCGTTCGCGGTGTTGATCGCCGTCGCGAGCGCGGCCGAGTTGCACGGCACCCTGACGACACGCGCGGAGTGCGCCGCCTCGGCGGACGCGGGCGATGTCATCAGCGCCGCCCCCGCGAGTACAGTGGCGCCCGCACCGGCGAATGCCCTGCCAAATGAATTCATTCGGGTCCCCCGACCATATATAGGACATCAATTGCGCGAAACAATGCGCACGGTATCGCGGGTTCGCACTTAGTGTCCTTATGGATTTTGGTCGGACCTTGCAATTTTCCTCGCGGCGTTCCACGCGATGACGCCGAACATCAGGGCACCGGTGAGAGCGAACGCGACCGGGTAACCGGTCCGCTCGGCGAGCACGCCGAACCCCGCCGCGCCCACCCCGAGCCCGGCGTCGAAGGAGAGGTTCCACACCGCGCTGACCGTGCCGTACCCGGAGGCGGAGACCTTCTCCAGCATGGAGGCGAGGCTGGTGTTCTGTGCGACGCCGTACCCGGCCCCGAAGACGAGCGCCCCGGCCAGCACCACGACCGTGCTGCCGACCAGCACGAGCCCGAGCACTCCGGCCGCCGCGACGGCGGCACCGGGCACGAGCAGCCCGGCCGAACCATGCCGGTCCCCATGCCGCCCCGCCCACCAGCGGGAGAGCGTCGCGGACACGGACATGACGAGCAACGCCGCCGCGGCCAGGGACCCGGACGCGTGCACCATCGCGACCGGCAGAAAGGTCACGATCGCCCCGGCCGCCATGGCCGTCACCGAGAACACGGCCGCCGGCCGCACGAGCGCCCCGGTCCGCAAGGCGGCCAGCACCCCGAAGTGCTCATCGGCGGACACGGCGGGCTCGGCGGCGGCTTCCGCCGCCGAGACGGCGCACGCCCCGTGCGGGACGGGTGCCCCCTCCGGCGCGGGGCGCGCGGACAGGTCCGGCTCGACGGCGCCGGGCCGCTCCCACGTGGGGCGTACGGACAGGTCCGGCATCACGCCCCCCTCCGGCGTACGGCGCGCGGGCAGGTCCGGCACCGCGGCGCCCGGCTCCTCCGGCGTACGGCGTGCGGGCGGGGCCGGTGTCGGGCTCGCGGTGCGGGACGCCGTGCCGAGGGCCGCCGCCGCTCCGGCCAGGGTCAGCACCGCACCGGTGACGAACACCGGGGTGTAGCCGGTCTGGCCGCTCAGCCACACTCCGGCGGGGAGGGCGATCACCGAGGGGACGCCGACGACCAGGCCGTACAGGCCGAGGCCCTCGCCGCGGCGTTCGGCCGGGACCAGCGCCGCGACCAGCGTGCCCGTCACGACCACGGTGATCGCGAAGCCCAGGCCGCGTACGGCGCACACGGCGAGGATCACGCCGAGGTTCCGTGAGCCGGGGAGCAGGAGCAACGGTGCGCCCAGCAGGGTCATCCCGGTCACCAGCACCGGACGGTGGCCGAAGCGGTCCACCAGGCGTGGTGTCGCCAGTTCGGCGGCGACGGTCGAGAACATCAGGGTGGCGGTGACGGAGCCGGCGGCCATCTTGCCCGCGCCGATGGAGGTCGCGTACAGCGGTAGCACCGACAACAGCAGGTAGAAGCCGGACATCGCACCGAACGTGGACAGGAACACCAGGGCCAGCGCCCGGGACATGATCTTCGGGCGCGGCACACTCGTCGCGGGCCGGGACATGACGCTCATATGGCCGACGCTAAGGGGCCCGGCGGCACATGATCAGGTCCAATCCGGTGCCGGTTCAGTGGGCCGGTTCAGCCGCGCAGCAGGTCGCCGACGGTCGCGATGCCCGGCTCGATGGCCCGCTCGTTCACGTTGCCGAAGCCCAGGACCAGCCGCGCGGGGGTGACGTCCCCGCTCAGGCGGTACAGGCTCATTCCGTACAGGCCGACCGAACGCGAGCGCGCGGCCTCGACGACCTCCCGTTCGCCGAGCCCCTCCGGCAGGTGCGCGACGGCGTGGAAGCCCGCGGCCAGGCCGGTCAGCTCGACGCCGGGCGCGTGGTGTTCCAGGGCGTCCACGAGCGCGGCGCGGCGCCGGGCGTACGAGGCGCGCATGCGGCGCAGGTGCCGGTCGTAGCGGCCCGACTCGATCAGGGTCGCCAGCGTGAGCTGGTCCAGGCCCGGTGACCCGCGGTCGGCGACGCGCTTCTCCTCGGCGACCGCGCCGGCCAGCCACGGCGGGCACAGCACCCACCCGAGGCGTACGGCGGGCGCCAGCGACTTGCTGACCGTCCCGAGGGCGGCCACCCGGCCGGGCGCGAGGCCCTGGAGCATGCCGACCGGCTCGCGGTCGTAGCGGAACTCGGCGTCGTAGTCGTCCTCGACGATGGTCGCGTCGTGCCTGGCCGCCCACGCGACCAGCGCCTGGCGGCGGCCGGGGCTCAGTACGACGCCGGTGGGCGACTGGTGGGCGGGCGTGACGACGACCGCACGCGCGCCGGACTCCTCCAGCGCGCCGACGTCGACGCCCTCGGCGTCGACCGGGACGGGCACGACCTCGATGCCCGCGTACGCGGCGGCGGCGCCCGTGTCGCCCGCGCCGTACCCGGGCTCCTCGAACGCCACACGGCGTACGCCCGAGCGTACGAGCGCGCTCAGCACGAGGTTCAGCCCCTGCGCGAAGCCGGTGCAGACCACCATCAGGTCCGGGTCCGCGCCGGCCCCGCGTACGCGGCGCAGGTAGGCGGCGAGGACCGCGCGGAGGACCGGGCTGCCGCGCGGATCCCCGTAGTCGAGCGAGGCGTTGGGCATGTCGCGGCCGGCCTCGCGCAGCGCCCACGCCCAGTCGCCGCGCGGGAAACTCGCCAGGTCCGGCACTCCGGGGCGGAAGTCGGTGGCCGGGCGCGGCGGCGCCGTCACCGGTGCCGCGGGCGGCGGCGCCAGGTGCGCGCCGGCGGCCACCCGGGTGGCCGAGCCGGTACGCGTGCTGAGGTACCCCTCCGACTGCAACTGGCCGTAGCACTCCTGGACGAGGCCGCGCGAGACGCCGAGCGCGCGTGCCAGCTCGCGCGAGGAGGGCAGCCGCTCGCCGACCTGAAGACGGCCGTCGCGGATCGCGTCGCGCAGCCCGCACTCCAGCTGGGTCCGCAGCGGCTCCGTACGGCTGCGGTCCAGCGGCAACAGCAGGCCGGGGCCGAGACCGGACCACTCGATCGGCATGGCCGGAGCCTAGCCGGAGGAATTCCCGGCGGCGGATGTCGAGAAGACGCGTGCGGCTCCGACGTCTCCGCTGAGATACCGACCGAACGGATGGGCTTCCATGAACACCGAAATCAGTTCGCGCGCCGGGTGGCGCCAGTGGATGGGGCTGGCCGTGGTGGCACTGCCCACGCTGCTGGTCTCCGTCGACGTCTTCGTGCTCCTGCTCGCGCTGCCGAAGCTCAGCGAGGATCTGCACGCCACCAGCACCCAGCAGCTATGGATCATGGACGTCTACGGCTTCCTGCTGTCCGGCTTCCTCGTGACGATGGGCACGCTCGGCGACCGGATCGGGCGGCGGAGACTGCTGCTCGCCGGGGCGGCGGCGTTCGGCGCCGCGTCCGTGGTGGCGGCGTACTCCACCAGCCCGGAGATGCTGATCGGTGCCCGCGCGCTGCTCGGGATCGCCGGCGCGACGCTGGCTCCCTCGGCGCTGGCGCTGATCAGCACCATGTTCCGCGACCCGAGGCAGCGGGCGGTCGCGATCAGCGTGTGGATGACGTGCTTCATGGCGGGCGCCGCGATCGGCCCGCTGGCCGGGGGCGCGCTGCTGAACCACTTCTGGTGGGGCTCGGCGTTCCTGCTGGGCGTGCCGGCGATGGTGCTGCTGCTGGTCACGGGCCCGTTCCTGCTGCCCGAGTCACGTGACGCCGGTGCCGGCCGCCTCGACCTGGCCAGCGTCGCGCTCTCCCTCGCCACGATCCTGCCCGTCGTGTACGGGCTGAAGGAGCTCGCCAAGGACGGCTGGCGGCCCGTGCCCATCGTCGTGACCCTGGCCGGGCTGGCCTTCGGCGCCGTGTTCGTGTCGCGGCAGCGGCGGCTGGCCGATCCCCTGCTGGACCTGCGCCTGTTCGCCGACCGTGCCTTCGCCACCGCGCTGGGCGCGATGATGTTCGGCACGATGCTCAGCGGCGCGATCATGATGTTCATCACCCAGTACTTCGAGCTCGTACGCGGCCTGTCGCCGCTCGGCGCGGGCGTGTGGTTGCTGCCCGCCGTCTGCGCCTCGACCGTGAGCGTCCTGTCCGCGCCGCACCTCGCCCGCCGGGTGCGCCCGGCGTACGCGATCGGCGGCGGAATGGCGCTCGCGGCGGTCGGGCTGCTGGTCATCACGCAGGCGAGCGGAGGCTCGGGGACCCTGACGGTCGCGACCGGGTTCGCCCTCATCAGCCTCGGCTGCGGGCCGATGGTGGTGCTGACGATCGACCTGGTCATCGGCGCGGCCCCGCCCGCCAAGGCGGGGTCGGCGGCGGCGCTGAACGAGACCTGCGGCCAGCTCGGCTTCGCGCTCGGCATCGCGGCCCTCGGCAGCATCGCCACCGCCGTCTACCGGCACCATGTCCCGCGCGGGGTGCCGGCCGGTGTCTCTCCGGCCACGGCGCGCGCCACCCACGACACCCTCACCGCCGCCACCTCTGCGGCGCGCGGGCTGCCCCGGCAGGTGGAGACCGCGCTGCTGCACGCCCGCGCGTGACGCCTTCACGAGCGGGATGCACACGGTCGCGACGGTGAGCGCGGTGCTGCTGCTGGTCGTCGCGGTGCTGGTCGCGACCCTGCTGCGGCACGTGCCCGCGACCAACGATTCACTTCGGGTCGAAAACGGCGAGAAAGAACAGGCGCAGCATTTCACCGCCGAAGCGGAGCGCGCCAGCGCCTGACCCACGATCGCCGCCGGTTTTATCGGTCGTAGACGAATGGTTGACGGTTCACCCCGCAGGCACGATCTAAGCTCTCAGTGATCACTTCTGTGGATCTCCACCGGTGAATATCGGCGTCATTCGCGGCGAGCTCGTACGAGGTCTCGAAAGGAGGGGCCAATGCGCCCGGAACCGTTGCTGTCGGTCTCTTTCGCCACGTTGCTCGCCCTCCCTGTCCCCGTGGCGTCGGCGACCGGGACGGAGGCGCTGTCACGGGCGCTGACGCTGGACATCACCGTCCCGACGTCGGCGAGTCTCGGTACCGCCGGTCCCGGGGGCTCGATCAGCGCGCACATGGGCACCGTGACCGTGGACGACGGGCGGCTGGTGCTGGCCAACTGGACGGCGACCGCCTCGGCGACGAACTTCACCACCGGCGGCGGGACCACTCCGGAGACGATCACCAAGAGCCGTGTGTCGTACTGGTCCGGCCCCGTCACCGCGTCGGTCGGGATCGGCACCCGGGTCCCCGGGCAGCTCACGGCGCTGAACGCCGTGCCCCTCACCAACCCGGTGACGGCGTTCTCCCTGCAGGCACTGATCCTCGGCACCTCGACCAGCTGGAACCCCACGCTCGTCGTCGCGGTGCCGAGCGCCGCCGTCACGGGCGTCTACACGGGCACGGTGACGCACTCGGTCGCCTGAGCACTATCTTCTGGATGGTGAAGGGGTTCGGCCGACGTGAGTTCCAGCTCGTGCTGCTCAGGCGCATGGCCGACTACCAGCCTGACCTCGTCGCCGCCGCGGCCCGCTCCCTCGGCTCCTCGCGTACGGAGATGCGCGAGGTGAACGCCCGGTGGCAGCGGATCCTGCGGTCGTCGCGGTTCCCCGGCGGCGAGCGCAGGCTCCGGCTCGTGCTCGGGCAGCCGGAGGGCCGCGTACGGCGGTCCGCGGGCGACGTGACCTGCGAGGCGTCCTGGTGGACCCTCCCGCTCTGGCCGGACCTTCGGTTCGAGGCGGTCGCCGGGCCCGGCGGGACCCTCCTCCAGGAGTGGCTGATCCGGCCGGACGGCGAACCCTCCCCCGAGCCGTCAGGCGCCGGGGACCTGGCGCCCTGGTCCTGCGTCGTCGGCGACGTCGCCCAGCGGTTCGCGCCGGTCGAGCACCGCGCCGACATGCTGCCGAGCCGCTGGCAGACGGTCTTCTCCACGGGTGACACCTCGTACGTGGCCCACTTCGTGTGGGGGCTGCTGCAGGTGGTGGAAGAGCTTCCCGGTCACTGATCGAGGGCGAAGGACCCGAACTCCAGGGACCCGGCCCGCCGATACGTCTGCGCGACGACGCCGGCGCCCGTGGTCCGCGAGTCTTCGAGGCTCAGCGCGGCGGCCATGGCACCGTCGGCGAACAGCCGCTTCCCCTTGCCGAGGACGACCGGGAAGACGAACAGCCGGTACTCGTCGATCAGGTCGTGCGCCATCAGCGTCTGGATCAGGCCCGCGCTGCCGTGGACCTGGATCGTACGGCCCGGGCCGGCCTTCAGCGCCGTGACCTCGTCGACCACGTCGCCCTTGAGGATCGTCGAGTTGGTCCAGCCGGCGGTGTCCAGGGTCGTCGTGGCGACGTACTTGGGCAGGGTGTTCAGTTTCGCGGCGATCGGGTCGTTCTCGTCGGTGACGTGCGGCCAGTGCGATTCGAACGTCTCGTACGTGTAGCGCCCCAGCAGGAACGCGTCCGCGTCGTCGAACCAGCCGACGGCGATCCGGCCGAAGTCCTCGTCGGCGTAGGGGACCAGCCAGCCGCCGAGGTCGAAGCCGGCGCGGGGGTCCTCCTCCGGGCCGCCCGGGCCCTGCATGACGCCGTCGAGGGACAGGAATGTGGTCACGGTCAGCTTCGCCATCGTCGTATCTCCTACTCGATCCTCCGCCGTTCGTTCCGGCGATGACGAGACCGTCTCACCGACAAGTTTTTTTGTCAAGGCATCCATGGTTGTCGGTGGCTGCGGTGGCTAGGATTCGGTCGTGGCCGGGGCGGTGTCGTGCGTCTTCTGCGCGATCGTGGCCGGGCGCGCGCCGGCCACCGTCGTACGGGACTGGCCCGGCGCCATCGCGATCCGGCCGCTCTCTCCCGTCGTCCCCGGACACGTGCTCGTCGTCCCCCGCGCCCACGTCGCGGACGCCGGCACCGACCCGGAGGTGTCCGCCCTCGCGATGGCGTGCGCCGCCGAGCTCGCCGCGGACCTGCCCGCCGCGAACATCATCACCAGCAAGGGCGCCGCGGCGACCCAGACGGTGTTCCATCTCCACCTGCACGTGGTGCCACGGGAGCGCGGCGACGGCCTGACGCTGCCCTGGACGCACCGGACCGGAGGCATGCCATGACCGTGACGCCCGTATGGGCCGGCGAACCCGTCCCCGCAGGCGGGGTGTTCCTCGCCGGGCCGACTCCCCGCGCCCAGGACGTGCCGTCGTGGCGGCCCGCCGCCGTCGACGCGCTCACCGCGCGGTGGGACGGGCCCGGACCGCTGACCGTGCTCATCCCGGAGTCACGCGACGGGGTGTACTCCCTGCACTACGACGACCAGGTGGACTGGGAGTTCGAGGCCCGCGAAGCGGCCTCCGCGATCCTCTTCTGGATCCCGCGCGACATGGCGACCATGCCGGGCATGACGACGAACGTGGAGTTCGGCATGGACGTCACCACCGGCCGCGCCGTGCTCGGCTGCCCGCCGGACTGCCCCTCACCCGAGCGGAACCGGTACCTCATCCACGTCGCCCGCCGCCACGGCGTACCCGTGTGCGAGACCCTCGACGACACGGTCACGGCGGCACTCGCGATCATCCGTGCCGGTGGACGGCCTCCGGCCCGATGACGCGCAGCCGGGCCAGGTCTCCGGTGAAGACGAGGAGCCGTTGATCCTCGGACGGGGTGAGCAGCGTCTCGCAGTCCAGCTCGATCGGGCCGATCACGGGGTGAAGGACGCGCATGCGGCTCCCGTGGCGTACCGCGACCTCGTGCAGGTCCCACAGCGCGGCGAACTCCGGGCTCGCCGCGCGCAACCGCCCGACCAGGGCGGTGACCAGAGGGTCGTGGCCACGGCGCGCGGCGGCGGCGCGCAGGTCGGCGACGTGGACCCGGCCGTAGTGGTCCCGCTCACCGGCGGGGTACGCCGCGCGTACGGCGGGGTCGGTGAACCAGCGCCAAACGATGTTGCGGTCCTCCTCCTCGACGGTGCAGACGCACCCGAACAGGGCCTCGGCCAGGGGATTCTGCGCGAGCAGGTCACCGAGGTCGCTGAGGATCTGCGCGGGGGTGTCGTCGAGGCGCTCCAGCAGGTGGAGCAGGCCGGGGCGCGGCCGGTCACCGGCGCGGCGGCCCTCCGGCGGAGGGTGGCCGGCCAGCAGGTACAGATGGTCGCGTTCGTCCTGGGTCAGGCGCAGGGCGCGGGCCAGCGCCGCGAGGACCTGCGTCGACGGCCGCGGGCCCCTCGCCTGTTCGAGCCGCATGTAGTAGTCGGCCGACATGCCCGCGAGCCGCGACACCTCCTCGCGCCGCAGACCGGGCGTACGCCGCCGGGGCCCCGCGACCAGGCCGGCATCGCGGGGGCGCAGGCGTTCGCGGGAGCGGCGCAGGAAGTCGGCGAGCTCACGGCGGTCCATGCCCACGACCGTACGTGCCGCCCGGGCGCCGGGCGGCGGGCCGAGACCCCGCAGCCTAGGAGCGCCGATCCCAGGCAAAGCGCTCCGATCCTCATCCGCGCCGCGCGGTGGCAGCCTCGCAGGACGTTCACGAGGAGGAAAGAATGCCGACCGTCTCAGCGGGCACCGCCCGCGTCCCGTACCGCGTCGAGGGAACCGGCCCGCGTCTCGTGCTGGTGCACGGCACGGGCCCCGGCGCATCGATCACCTGGGGTGGCCTGGCCGGCCGGTTCACCGGCGACCGCACCGTCGTCATGCCCGACCTGTCCGGCAGCGAGAACGCCGAGGACGACGGCGGCGAACTGACCGTCCCCCTCCTCGCCGCGCAGGTCGTCGCGGTGATCGAGGACACCGGTGCCGGGCCGGTGGACCTGGCCGGATTCTCCCTGGGCGCTCCGGTGGCCGCCGCCGTCGCCGCCACCCGGCCGGAACTCGTGCGCCGCCTCGTACTGGCCGCCGGCTTCGCGCGCGCCGACGAGTACCTGCGCAACCTGATGATCGTGTGGCGGCGGCTCGCGGGCGACGCGGAGGCGTTCGGGCGGCTCGTGACCCTCACCGGCTTCGGCCGCGACTTCCTGGAGGGGCTGGGCCGCGAGGAGGTCGAACGGCTGACGTCGAACCTGCTCCCCACGCCGGGAGTCCTCCGCCAGGTGGCGCTGAACGCGCGGCTCGACATCGTCGGCCTGCTGCCCGCCGTACACGCCGAGACGCTGGTGATCGGCTGCACCCAGGACGCCACGGTCCCCGTCGGCAACGCGCGCGAGCTGCACGCCGCGATCGCGCACAGCGTGTACGCGGAGATCGACAGCGGCCACGTGGTCGTCCTGGAACGGCCGGACGCGTTCGCGGACCTCGTACGGGACTTCGTGCTGTGATCGCCTAGGGCCTAGCCGGTACGGCGGCGTCTGCGGTACGCGGCGGACTTCGCCTTGTTGCCGCAGGCGGCCATGCCGCACCAGCGGCGGCGTCCGGCGTGCGAGGCGTCGAGGTAGAGACGGCTGCAGTCCGGGTGCGCGCACTCGCGGATCCGCTCGGCGTACGGGCCCGCGAGCAGGTCGATCGCGTCGCGCGCGATCGTGGAGAGCACCTGGTCGAGGTCGCCGTGGTGGCGTACGGCGCCGTTCTCCAGGACGGGGACGGTGGGCGGGCCGGCCGCCACGGCGTTGAGGCGCTCGACGTCGGCGGGGTCTTTCTCCGCGCCGGCCAGGGTCGCGCGGCAGAGCCGGTGGACGGTCTCGCGCAGCTCGCGCGTACGGCCGAGGCCGTTCCGGCCGACGCCGGTGAGCTCCGCGAGCCCGGCCTGAGCGGCCCAGTCACGGACGTCGTCCGGGTCCTTGAGGGTCTCGGCCGGGTGCTCGGTGTGACGTTCCTGAAGCGTCGTCGTCAGGTCGAGGCAGAGCCGGCCGCTCAGATAGGCGAACACGTCACCATATTGACCGGTGACGGGCCGCCGTGGCAACGTGTTCGTCACCGGTCAGTGTGGTGACGAAGCTTCGGAGGGCCTTTCGTGACGTACGGGACGCGGGAGTCCTGCCGAACGGCGGGGCCTCGACCTGAGGAGCCCCGCGTGACGTCCGGCGACACGAACGGCGGCGGCCTGGCCCGCTACCTCGCGGCGGCCGCTCTCATCCGGAGCGCCGACGGCGGGGCGACGGTCGGCCTCCTCCTGCTGGCCCTCCACCTCCACCTCCACGACGCGGCGGCGGCCGGTGGGCTGCTCGCCGCGGCGCTGAGCGCGCCGCACCTCCTGGGCCCGTGGCTGGCACACCGCCTCGACCGCGCCCGCGACGGCCGCCGGCTGCTGGCCGGCGCGTACCTGCTGTACGGCGCCGCGCTCGCGGCCGGAGCCCTGTCGCTGGGCCACGAACCGTTCGTGGCGTCGATCGTCCTGGTCGCCGTCGCGGGTTCCTGCGGCCCACTGCTGACCGGCGGCCTGAGCAGCCGGCTCGGCGGAACGAACCGCCGGGCTCAGGGATGGGACTCCCTGACCTACGGCGTCGGCGGCACGGCCGGTCCCGCCGTGGTCGCCGCCACGGCCGCCGCGACCGGCCCCCTGACCGCCCTGCTGTGCCTGAGCACGGCCGCCGCACTGGCCGCCCTGCTGACCGCGACCCTCCCGGCCGGCCCGTCGGCGAGCGACTCCCTCGAACCACCGTCGGCAGGCGAGTCCACCGACCCGCCGCCGGAGGGTCAGGCGGGCCATCCGTCAGTGAAACGACCCGCCGGCCCGCCGCCGGGCCGGGTACCGGGTGTACGGGCGGGCGTCGGTCTGCTCTTCACCTCGGCGCCGTTGCGGCGGGTGACCACGTTGACGATGCTCAACGCGCTGGCGCTGGGCGCGCTCCCGGTCATCGCCGTGGTGTTCGGGCCGCAGTTGTCGCATCGGGCCGGCGCTGCGGCCACGCTGACCGTGGCGTTCGGCGTGGGAAACCTGGCGGGGTCGCTGCTCGTGACGATCGTCCCGCTGCGCGGCGAGGCGGACCGGCTCGCGATCCGCTTCTTCGCCGTACTGGCACTCGTCACCGCGATGACGGCGTTCGCGCCCGCTTATCCGCTCGCGCTCGTCGGCTTCGCGCTGATCGGCGCGGCCGACGCCGTGGCGTTCACCTCCACCCTGGCGGCACGCTCGGCGTACGCTCCGCCCGGCGCCCGCGCGCAGGTCTTCGTCACGAGCGCCGGGCTGAAGGTCGCGCTCTGCTCCGCCGGCGCCGCGGCGGCGGGTGCCGCCGCTAGCCTGGGCGGCACGGCCCTGCTCCTGGTCTCGGCCGCGGTCACGTCCGCCGCCGTCGTGACGGCGGCCCTGGACCGTACGGCCTCGCCCGCACGGCCGGCCGGCCCGTGCGGCGCCTCCGCCCCGGCCCGCGCCCGGTGGACACCGCTCCGGGCGCGGCCTCGGGACGCCGGTCAGTAGACGTTCACGCCGTAGCTGGACAGGATCTCCAGGATCGGCTGGAAGAACGACGTGCCGCCGCTCGCGCAGTTTCCACTGGCGCCGGACAGGATGCCCAGCACCTTCGGGCCGTCGAACAACGGGGCGCCGCTGTCGCCGGGCTGCGCGCAGATGTTGGTCTGGATCAGGCCGGTCACCACGCCCTCGGCGTAGTTCACCGTGACGTTCAGGCCCTGGATCGTGCCGCAGACCAGGCCCGACACGGCGCCGAGCATGCAGGCGTGTTCGCCGACCGTCGCCGCGCCCGCGGAGGTGACGTCCTGGCCGCCGATCGTGCCCGGGTGCGGGACGCTGCCGGTGTAGCCGATGATCGCGAAGTCGTTGCCGGGGAAGCTGCTGGAGACGGTGGAGCCGATGAAGTCGCCGGCGGGGGTGGTCCAGTCGGAGACGGCCTGGCCGCAGTGGCCCGCCGTCAGGACGTAGTAGGCGGAACCGTTGGTGACGTTCACGCCCGCCGTACAGCGGACGCCGCTGCCGTCGATCTCGTCGCCGCCGCTCAGTTTCGGCGCCAGCCTGCCGCTCACCCGCCGCAGCCTCACCGCGGCGCCGAACGGGCGGGTCACGGCGCGTACGCGGGCGAGCCTAGCGCCGGTCACCGAGTCGTCGGTCAGGACCGTCACGGTGTCCGACCGCGGGTCGACGCTCCAGGCGGTACCGGTGAGGTGCGCCGTGCGGCCCAGCGCCGTGGTGACCTTCGCGAGGGCCGCGCCGCTGCGGGCGACGGTGCGCGGCGTCGCGCCGGCCGCGCGTACGGTGCGGGCCGCGGCGGCGTCCGTCACGGTCACGACCGAGCGGCCGGTGGCCTGGTCGACGTACGCGCCGGCCGTACGCGCCGCGCCGAGGCGGCCGGCGACCTTCGCGGCGGCGTCCGCACGGCCCGCCATCAGGGCGTTCTCGTGTTGGGGGCCGGCCCATGCGGCCGGGGTGCTGAGCAGGGATGCGGCGGCGAGCGCGGCGATGGCCGCGTTCCGGGCCGGGTGGCGTCGGGGGCTCACGTCTACCTCCTGAGGGAATGGCGACGGCAGAGTCATGTCAATACGGATCTGACAGCTCGGCAAGGCCCAGTGAATGGCCAGGTCGTGCCATCGACGTGGCGCTACTTGTCGTGATCTTTCAGGCACGCACAGTATCGACCCAGGACGTCGTGAATCGTCTGGGAGGAAGACATGAGCGAAACGACCATCGCGCCCTGGGACATCCTGCTGCCCCGGGCCGCCACATCGCCGCCGCGCGCGCCCGGGCCCGACGAGGAATGGCGGTTCCCGGGCGGGCGCGCCTGGGTGTACTACGCGACCGGGCACACCCGTCTCGTCAATCCCGTGGTCGTCTCCGACGGGTTCGAGTCCGGCCCCAGCACGCCCGATTTGGGCTGGGAGCACCTCGAACTGCGGGGCGAGGGATTCGTCACCGCGCTGCGAAACCAGGGCAACGACCTGGTCCTTCTCGGCTACGACGAAAGGTCGGCGTCGATGCTGGACAACGCCGAGGTCGCGATCCGGTGCATATTACGCGCCGCCGCCGAGTCGGCCGGGATGGATCTGGCCGTCGGCGGGTTCGGCATGGGCGGGCTCGTCACCCGGTACGCCCTCGCGCGTCTGGAGCGGGACGGTGTCGACCACCGTACGGCCGTCTTCTTCTCCTGGGACACCCCGCACCGGGGCGCCTGGATCCCGATCGGGCTCCAGGCGCTCGCGCACCATCTGCGCGACGACGAGCCCGCGATGTCCGCGCAGATCAACAGCCCGGCGGCGCGGCAGCTCCTGTGGCGGCACGTCGAGGAGGCGGACGGCGAGCCCGAGCGTGATCCGCTGCGGGCCCGCTTCCTGTCCGCGCTCGCCGACGCCGGATGGTGGCCGAGCCGCCCGCTGAGGATCGGCCTGGCCAACGGGTCCGGCGACGGTGTCGACCTCGGCATCCCGCCCGGCGCGGAGGCCCTCAGGGTCACCGGAGCGCCGCATCCGTACCGGGACACGACGCTCTACACGCAGGCGTCCGGCGCCGGCGCGCTCGTCGCGCGGCTCACGCGAAAGGGCCGCCATCCCCAGCTCGTGCGCACCGGCGGCCTTCCCGAACTCGACGGCGCCCCCGGCGGCACCCTGGAAGGTTTCGGTGTCGCGCGCGATCGGCTCGGCGCGGCGGATTCCCCGCACCGCAGGATCTGCTTCGTGCCGTCGGTCAGCGCGGTCGCGATCGGCGACCTCGACTCCGACGACGACGTGTACGCGGACATCGGCGGGCTTTCCCCGGCCGAAAGCGAACTGGATGAGTTCGTCTGCGCCTCGGAGAACCAGCCCCATTCGCTCGTGACGCGGGAACTGGGCGGCTGGCTGCTGGATCGGCTGCCGCGCTGACGGGGGCGAGGCGGTGGCCTCAGGCGGTCTCGATTCGGCGCGCGTCGTGCCCTTCGGCATCCACGGGGGAGTGCTTCATCGAGCCGCCCGAGGCCAACAGGAAACGGCATCCCGGGGGGCGAGGGGGGTTCATCGCGTGCCGCGGTGACGAGCGGCGCGGCTCACTGACTGGCGGACTGGAATTTCGGCTGGGGGACCTTCCGGGACGGGTCCTTGGCCCGGCGGGGGTCGTTCGAGTCGTACGCCTCGATGATCTGGGCGGGAATGCGGCCGCGGTCGTTCACCGCGATTCCGTTGTCCTTCGCCCATGCCCGTATGTCCGCCGCGCGCTCGCGATTCTGCGTGCTGCGGGCGCCGGTACGGCGTCCGGAACGGGCGCCCGCGCGGGTGCCGCCCTTGCGCGCCTTCTCCACGTACGGCGTGAAAACCTTGCGAAGCTTGTCCGCGTTTTTCGCCCGGAGGTCGATCTCGTAGGTGACCCCGTCGAGCGAAAAGGTCACGGTCTCGTCGGCCAGCTTGCCGTCCAAATCATCGAGAAGCTGAACGATGGTCTTTTGTGCCATGTGAATCTCCCCTGCGGTGGCTTGCCGCGACTCAGTCTTCCGGTTTGGCGTCAGGATGAGCGGCTATGAACTTTTCGTAGACCTCATCGCCGATCTTCCCACGAGAGCTGACCTCGACACCTTCCCCGTTGGCCCATTCGCGCACGTCGGTGTTGGAGTAACCCTGGAGACGGCGAGTGCTCTCGGACGCGGCCTTGCGAGCCCGGCCTGCCTGCTTCACCTTGGCGGCCCTGTCGAGATACGGCTGGAGCTCATCAAGCAGCTCTTGCAGTTTCTTGAAGTTCTCATCGCCGAGATCGATGGTATATGTGACGTCGGCAACCTCGAAGTCTCGTTTGGTCACGTCTTCTCCGTCGTGACCGTCGAAATCATCTACCGTGATGACTTTGGTCGCCACTTGCGATCCTTTCTCAGCAACGTTGTCCGAGCATAGGATAGTACGGCGACGCGAACGGTCCGGACGGCGATTCGCCCTTTGTGTCACTGGTTTCCAGGCGTTCCCGCAGGGGCGGAGAAAGCCGCTACGCCGGCCCGAAGATGCCGTGGACGGAAATCACGAGGCGCCAGACCTGGCCCGCGAACTCCGCCGGTTTCAGGTCGACGAGCCCGTGCAGCCAGTCGGCGAACACCCCGGTGAAGACGGCCGAGACGGCGGAGCCGGCGAGCGGCGAGTACGGCGCGCCGGCCTTCCGGCGTTCGAGCTGAGCGCGCGCGCTGAGCTCGCGGTGCAGCAGCTCCCCGAGCGGCCCGCCTCCGCCCGGCTGGAGGAACCTCCGGTAGAGGTCGGCGCGGTCCTCCACCCCGGCGATGAACGCCGTGAGCGCGCGCGGAGGCGACGTGGGGTCGGGCCGCCCGTCGAAGTCGTGCACCGCGTCCACGGCCACCCGGACGACCTCGCCGCACGCGTCCACGGCCAGCGCTTGAAGATCTTCGTAGTGCAGGTAGAAGGTCGCCCGCCCGACCCCGGCCCGCCGTACGACGGAGGCGACGCTCAGCTCCTCCAGCGACCGCTCCGCGCACTCCTCCAGCAGCGCCTCGCGCAGCCGTTCGCGCGTACGGCGGGTGCGCGGGTCCTCGCCCCGCGCGGCCGACGTCATCCGACCGCCAGGAGTACGGCGCCGAGCGCCACGGCACCGGGCAGCGCCTGGACGAAGAGGATCTTCCGCGAGGCGGTCACCGCCCCGTACACGCCGGCCACCAGGACGCAGCACAGGAAGAAGGCCATGATCACGAGGTTACCGACGGCGAGTCCCCAGACGAGACCGGCGACGAGGAAGCCGTTATAAAGCCCCTGGTTGGCCGCCAGCGGCGCCGTGATCCGTGCCTCTTCGGCGGTCAGCCCGAACGCCGCGCGGCCCGCCGGCCGCTGCCAGAGGAACATCTCCAGCACGACGATGTAGACGTGGATCGCCGCCACGATGCCGACCGGAATTCCAACGATCAATCCCCACATGTGCCTGCTCCTTATTGCCCAGGGCTGACTTCCTGGACAACCGTACAGGATCTTATGGACACATGTCTGTAAACCGGGTCAGAGAAATGCCTTGCGGATGGGCTTGGTGGTGGACACCCGCAGCGAGAGGCACAGCAGGCCCGAGCACACCACCAGGACCGGCAGGCCGACCGCGGTCAGGAAGGACGCGCAGGCCAAATGCCTGGCCGTGTCCTCCGCGCCCTCCGTCAGCATCTCCGTCCACACCAGCGCGGGGATCGCCGCGGACAGCCACAGCGCCAGGTGGCCGTAGATCCGGGACCACGCGGGCAGGAACTCGTGCCGCAGCACCAGCAGACCGCACAGCGCCAACATGATCCATTCAGAGAGCATCAGCCAGTTGGCCCAGCGGAAGACGGCGAACACCCACGTGTAGAAGGGCAGCCGGTGCTCCTGGGCGTACGGCACACCCGCCGGGTACGAGCCCACGTTCGCGGGCCGCATCTGGGCGGTCGCCGCCACTCCCCGGTAGAACATGCGCACGAACCTCGTCGGGTGCGTCCCGTAGAACACCCCCACCCGCAGCCATCCGACGTGCTCGGAGGAGTACGCCGCGGGGCCGCCGGGTGAGCCCGTGACGTTCATCCGGGTCGGGTCCAGGCCCAGCGCCGCGGCGTCGGCCGCGCGCGAGGGGCTGTGCGGAAGGATCTCCTTGAAGACCATCGCGTCCACGTCACGGTCCCGGTCGCGGATCGCGTGGCCGCCCACGTACACGGTGGTGAGGGCGCACGTGAGGCCGAGGACGACCAGCGCCGGCCAGCGGCGGCCGTACCAGCCACGGCCGGCCAGCGGCAGCACTCCCCCGTACGGCATCGTGAGCAGGGCGATGGCGATGGGGAACACGTACGCGGCGGTCTGGCTCTTCGCCACGATCGTGAACAGCAGCGCTCCGGCCGCGCACAGCAGCGTCGGCAGGGTCGTGAAGCCGCGCCGCCACACCACGAGCAGCGGGACGAGGGTCGCGACCGTGCCGAGAAGGACGGCCGGCTCCGCGTACGCCGAGACGAAGTAGCCGGCGAAGGCGCAGTCGGCGAAGACCATCCCGACGCCGGCCGCCAGGAACGCGCGCACCGGCACGGGGCCACGGAGCACCAGGACCAGCAGCCCGCACAGCAGGCCCGTGAGCAGCGAGCACAGCAGGCCCAGGGCGCGCAGGTCCACGCCGCTCTCGGCGAAGAACAGCGTGGTCAGGTACTTGGACGGCCAGATCAGCCACGTCTCGGTGGACGGGCCCTCCGTGCCGCACGTCTCGCCGTACCAGCGGTGCGGGGTCCAGTGCGTGTGCAGGTGCCCGCCCGGGTCGAAGGCGTGCGGGTCGGCGACGCCGGCCGTGCACATCAGGCGGTGGCCGTCGCCCAGGTCGCCCATGCCGACGACGCCGCCGATGAACAGGCGCCCGAGCATCACCACGACGACGGCCACCCCCACCAGGGCGGCCGCCTTCCACGGCGAGGCCGCCCGGCGGGGGGCCGTGGTCCGTGCCGGGAGAACATCGAGCTTCAGGGTCACGGTCAGCCCTTCGTGAGGTCCGCGCGGAGGGTTCCCGTGGTCGCGCGCGCGTTCTTGGCGGTGATCCAGCAGTCGGCGTCGCGCCGGCCCTTCTTCCACTGCTCGGCGGTGAGCGTGCCCGGGGTCACGCGGACCGGCAGGCGTTCCAGGGCGTCGCCGGTGTACTGCTCGGCGTTGCGCCAGCACTGGTCGCGCAGCCGCCGCGCGGCGGCGCGGGCGCCGGGGAAGGCGTTCCCGGTCAGGCCGGTCCAGCCGCCGACCTCTTCGGCGAGGTGCGGCCGGTCACAGGTGAGGTTCAGGCTGCCGAACCGGCAGTGCCGGATCGAGGCCGAGTCCGTACGGCGCATGGCGCCGCGCAGCGGGCGTGACGTCTCCGGCGCGCCGGGCCCGCGCCCGCCGAGCACGAGGTCGCACCGGCCCGTACGGACGCCGTGCGACCACTCCAGCTTGGTGGGGACCTTCAGCCACACGTCGATGCCCCAGTGCCGGTCGAGGTCGTCGGCGCCGAGGTAGTCGCGCAGGTCGTGGAGCACCGGGAGCGCGCAGACCTCCCCCGCCACCCCGCTCGCGGGCGCGACCCGGCCCGGCAGCCTGACCATGGCCAGGGTCTCGGCCTCGTGCGCGGTCGCGCAGGACACGGGCGGCGCGACGTCGCTGGCGGCGTACAGCTCGGCGGGCTGCGCCATCCGGTGGCACGAGCCCGGCCGTGCCAGCTCCGAGGGGACCGCCCCGTCGAAGTTCCCGGCCGTGGCGCAGCCCGAGACCGGCAGCAGAAGCGCCGCTCCCAGGGCCCACGCCCTCATGACCGCCTGCCCCTCCCCGGAGAGAGCTTCAACATCACCAGCAGGCCGGCGGAGAAGCCGAGGATGGCCAGGAAGGAGCCGATGAACTTGTGCGTCAGCTCGTACCCGAAGCCCAGCCCGTACTCCTGGGTGGCCCAGGCGATCAGGATGATCCGCAACTGGTTCGTGACGGCGACGATGAGCACGCCCATGAGCAGCCCGAACAGGACGTTGTGGATGCTGAAGCGGCGGAACAGCAGGATCAGCCCGGCCAGGAAGAGCATCGGGACGATCAGCAGCAGCACGGTGCACTCGTTGGTGATCTGGAATCCCATGGAGTACCGCGTGCCGAGCCCGGTGAGGATCACGTCGCGGATCGCGCCGGTGCGCCCGTGCGTCACCGGCGCGGTCAGGTGCGAGGCGACCTTCGCCTCGACCCGGCGGCCGTCGCCCGCGCAGGCGATGCCCGCGACCATCGCGGTCCAGATCGCCAGCGCGACGGCGCCGCGTACGGGCGTGAGCAGGCGTTCCGTGCGGGACGCCTCCTCAGGAGGAGGAACTGACATCGCTCATCGTCTTCCGTGATCGGGAGTTGTTGGTCGGCTCCGCGTTGCGCTGGGTCTTCACCCAGCCGGTACGGCCGAGCAGCAGCCGCGCTCCGGCCCGCATGGCCGCGATGTACATGTAGTAGACGTAGATCCAGAGCCCGAGCCCCCAGGCGACGCCCTTCCACCACGGTTCCTCGGGCGCGCACTTGCGGCGGTAGATCGGCCCCCAGATGCCGAACGGGGCGATGCCGAGCAGGAAGACCAGCGCGAAGAACCACCAGTACCCGGCCAGCGCTCCCATGCCCTGGTCCGCGGTGGCCGACATCTTCTCCAGGATCGCGGTGAACACCGCCGGCCAGATGACGACGCCGGCGAGCTGGATGAACGGCAGCGTGAGGAAGTAGCAGGCCTCGACGACGCCGGCGTTGGTCAGGTGGGTCGACCGCAGGATCTGCGGGATGTAGCGGGAGCACTGCATGTTCCCCTGCGACCAGCGGGTGCGCTGGTTGATCAGGCGGCGCAGGCTGATGAGCCCCTCCTGCGAGACGTACGTGTCGTGGACGTAGCGGTTCTGGCCGCCGCTGAGCAGGACGCGCAGCCCCAGCTCGTAGTCCTCCAGGAGCGCGTCGTGCCAGGGCCGGCCGTACCGGCCGCGGATGCCGTCCAGGACCGACATGCGGGTGAACTGCCCGTTGCCGCCCATGCCGACCGACCCGGTGCGTACGCGCAGCATCTGCATCGCCGCGATCGTGGTGCGGAACTCCAGGTCCTGCATGCGCACGAGGTAGCGGGCGAACAGGTTCGCGAGCCGCCCGCGTCCGTCGAGCATCTGACGTTCGCCGCGGTTCGACATGTACACCGCGATCTGCACGGCGCCGACCTGCGGATCGCCGAAGCCGCCCGGGCCGGTGACCTGGTCGAGGGCGTTCGGCGCCAGCTCGGCGTCCGCGTCGACGATGCACACGATGACCCGGGAGCGGTCGGCGTCCGGCGGCAGGAACCGGTCGAGCTCGTCGTAGGCGGAGTTGAGCGCGCTGCCCTTGCCCGTACGCGCGTTCGGCCGCCGTCGCTGGACGCGGTGGACGCGGTCGTGGCGCGCGACGATACCGGCGATGACCTCGTCGGTGCCGTCGTCGCTGTCGTCGTCGATCGCCCAGATGTGCCCGCCGGGGAAGGTCTCCCGCAGCCGGGTCAGGGTCTGGCCGATCACGGCGCGCTCGTCGCGGCACGGGACGAAGAAGTGCCAGTCGTAGCCGCTCGCGTCGCCCGGCGGCTCCGGCTTCCGGATCGCGTACGGCACGAGGATGGTCGTCAGGTAGGCCAGGAACAGCACCACCATGAAGACCGACACCGCCTGCGCCGTCGGCAGGAACTGCATCGCCGCCCCCTCCGTGATCCGCGGGCTCAGCCGGGGCGGCCCGGCCGCCGCGGCGCCATCGGCGACGGGGCGGGCACGGACGCGGGAGCGGGCTCGGTGCGGGGTACGACGCCCGGCACGGGCCCCGGACCGGCACCGGGCATCGCGCCCGGCGTGACCGGTGCCGGCGGTGCCGCGCCCGGTGTGACCGGCGCGGCCGGTGACGCGCTCGGCGTGATCACCGGCAGGATCGGGCCGGACACCCCCGACGAACCCGGCATGCCGCCGGAGGCGACGATGCGGCGGATCGTGGGCTTCGCGCCGACGATCTTGCGGATGCCCGCGGTGGCCCGCTGCGGGTCACCGGAGACCGCGACGACCAGCCCGTTGCCGAACGGCACGCCGAGGCGCTCGCCGGTCTTGGAGCTGACGACCATGTCGACGCCGGGAACGGTCGTGGCCAGCCCGGCGATCCGCACGGACGCCCATCCGGCGGGTACCGTCGCGTCGATCGGCAGGTGGTCGCGTACGCCGGCGTCGTGGCTGACCAGCGCCTTGCCGTCGGTGACGGCGTTCCACACCGGGGCGGAGTCGCGCGTCTGGACCGGCGTGAACGGCTTGTACGTGGCCGGGTTGACCGTGGCCGTCGGGATCTGCCGGTCATAGATCCAGACCGGTCCGTACCCGATCAGCGCGAGCTGCGTCACCTTGTCGAGCTCGTGCAGGCGGTGCACCTCCTCCGGGGTGAACGGAAGCGGCTGGTCGATGAGCAGGCTCGGCACCGCCGTGTGCGCCGGCGGGCCGCCCGAGGGCGCCATCGTCGGCGCGACACTGACGGTCGTCCCCTCGAACGCCGAGCGGCCGTGCCCTCCGCCACCGCACGCGGTCAGGCCCAGGAGGGCCGCCGCGCCGGTGGCGACGCCACCGGCCATGCGACTGGCTCTCACCGGTTCGCCTCCTCCGGGCCGCCGGCCTGCGCGCGGGCCGGCTCGCCCACGTCGTCGTGCTCGCCGGTACGCCGCTGCGGCACGCGGAGACGCCACCAGCCCTCGCCCCGCTCGCCGTCCTCGTCCGGGATCTCGTTGCGCCTGCGGATCCGCAGGCCGACGACGCTCCCGGCGACGGCGGCGATGACGAGCAGGAAGGCCAGTCCGCCGAGGACGAACGCGGTCGCGCGGCCGCCGTTGTCCTGCTGCGCGGACGCGGCCGAGCGCAGCACGGAGTCCGGCGCGCCGGGCGTGGCCACCTCGGGCAGCGTGTACGCGCCGGCACGGCCCCTGCCGTCATCGGGGACCAGCGGCGGCCGGTCGACCTGGGACAGCAGCTTGCTCGCCGACGCGGCCGGCGCCGGCACGGGCAGGCCGTGCGGCGGGACCGGGATCGGCGGCAGCGACGGCATCCCGAAGATCGAGGTCGCCGAGCCCGTGGCGCCGACCGGCCCTCGGGCCGGCGGCACCGGGGTGAAGGTGGGTGGGGCCTGCGCGATGTGCCGTCCGATCGCGAGCGTCTGCGTACAACGGCCGTCGCCGGCGCCGTGGCCGGGGCAGTTGGACTTCGCGCCGGTCGTGCTCAGCTCGGCGACGAGCGCCCCGATGTGGCCGCCGGACGGCGCCTGGAGCGAGAACATCGCGCTCTCGGGCCGTTTGCCGAGGTCGAAGTGCCAGGTCAGTGTCTGGCCCTCTTCGGTCGCGTGGCCGGTGGTCGCGGTCGGGCGGCCGAGGAACCGGATGCCGCCGGACGGGCAGGACAGGCGTACGGTCGCGGTGACGCCGCGCACCGGGGCATGGGTGGCCTTCGCGCTGATCCGGTACTCGACCAGGTCGCCGTCCGGGCCGCTCGCACGGCCCGCGAGCGCCACCTGGAGCGGCGCGGGTGCGGCGGTGCCGTGCGCGTGGCTGGTCGCCCCGGGGCCCGCGCCGGACGCGGAGGGCTCGGGCGCGGAGGAGACAGGTTCGCTGGAGCCTTCCGAGGCCTCGGGGGCCGGCTCGGGCACATCGTCCTGCGGGTCGTGCGCCGGCGCGGGCGACACCGAGGCGGGTGGCATCTCCGCCAGGGTCGGCACGGCCGAGGTCTCGGGCGCGAGCGGCACGAAGGGCTCGGCCGAGGGGCCGGACGACGGGTCCGGCTTGTGCCCGCGGACAAGGATCGAGGAAATCGAGCGCCGCCGGGGGGCGGCGGGTGCCGGCGCGCACTTCGCGGGCGACGCGAGTGCCTGGTACTGGAACGCCGAAGCGGTGCCCTGCGACAACCAGCAGGCGCCCGCCGACGTGACCGCGGCGGCGGCCAGCGGCACCGCGACCTTTGTCACCTTCCGATACATCTCATCCCTCTGATCGCTCAGTCGGCAATGAATGGCCGAGCGGCCGCCGCGAACAACCCGCAGGCGGCCGCTCTGTCAAAGCATGGTGGTCTCGATCAATGCGTCAGCGGTCGTTGCTGATCAACATGACCATTCGCATCAGCAAGAGACCGACAATGACCAGCAATAGTGCGAAGACCGCCAGTTTCAGGGAGTCGAATCCCGTGAAGGGAAGCGCGGAGTGGACTCCGCCGCCGCCTCCCGCGATCCCGGCGCCTCCACCATGAGGAACGCCTCCACCATGGGGAACGACACCTCCGGAACCCCCTCCGGCGTGCGTGAACTCGCCGCCGTGGCCTCCTTCGGAGCCTCCGCCGCCGCCCCCGAAGACGGACGCGGCACCTCCACCTCCGAGCGCGGGCAGAAAACCACCGTGCCTGATGTGTCCGCCGTACATTCTCGCCCCCTTCTCCATCGATTGGGATCGAGTCGAAAGCCTCTTTGATCATGGACGATAACAACAGATCGAAGAAACGAACGCCGTCTTGATATCAATGCCTGGCCAAAAGCTGCTCCATGAAATAGTTATTGGTCTGGCGGTGTTTTCTGCCATATTTCCCTCGTCGGCCGTGTTGTCGGTCGGCGAATTCGGATGAGTTCGGCGCGATGCCCGAACCCTCCGAAAGATGGGTCGTCGTTGAACCGCGCCGGGGGTTGCCGATACGCCTGTGCCGGATCACCGCGCCACGCGCGGTCACGACGTGCGTTCGGGGGGACGGGTGGATGTGCCGACGGGGGCCGGGAACCGCGCCGTACCGGTGCCGAGGCGGAGCGTTCCGCCGGCGGCCGGGCAGGTCGCCGTCGTGTACGGGACGCGCCCGGAGATCATCAAGCTGGGTGGCGTCGTACGCCGCCTGGGCCCGTCCGCGCTGCTGATCCACACGGGGCAGCACTTCGACGCGTCGATGTCGGCGAACGTCGCGGACCACGTTAGGATGCCCGAACCTCACGTGCGCCTCGCCGTCGGCGGCCTGACCCGCGCCCACCAGATCTCGGCGGCGCTCGCGGAGCTCGACGGCATCCTGGAGCGGCACCCGGTCGGCGCCCTCGTCGTGCAGGGCGACACGAACGCCACGGTCGCCGGCGCGCTCGCGGCCAACGCGCGCGGAATCCCGCTCGTGCACGTCGAGGCGGGCCTGCGCTCCCACGACCGCGCGATGCCCGAGGAGCACAACCGGATCGTCACCGACCACCTGTCCGACCTGCTGTGCGCGCCCACTCCGGGCTGCGTCGGCAACCTCGCCCGCGAGGGGATCGGCGGCGCCCGCGTCACCGAGACCGGGAACACCGTGGTGGAGGCCGTCCGCGAGATGCTGCCCGCGCGAGCGGAGCGTCTGGCGACGCTCGGCCGCCTCGGGCTGCGCGGCGACGCGTACGTGCTGGCGACGATCCACCGGCCGGAGAACACCGACGATCCACAGGTGCTCGGCACGATCCTGGAGCAACTCTCCCTCATTCCGCTGGACGTGGTGATCCCGCTGCATCCGCGTACGCGTGCCGCCGCGAAGCGGTTCGGGCTCGAACCCCTGCTCGCCGGGATGCGCGTACTGGAGTCGCTCGGCCCGAGGACCTTCCTCGGTCTCGCCGCAGAGGCCGCCGTGCTCGTGTCGGACTCCGGCGGCATCCAGGAGGAGTGCACGGTGATCGGCCGCCCCCTGGTCGTCGTACGGCGCTCGACCGAGCGGCCCGAGGCGATGGCGGACTTCGCCCGTCTCGTCCCGGGAGGACAGGGCCTGGCCGAGGCGGTCGGTGAGATCGTCGGCCAAGGTCCGGCGCTGCGCGCTCGGCTCGCGTCGCTGACCAGCCCGTTCGGCGACGGCACCGCGTGCGACCGGATCGTCGCGGGGATCCACGCCCTCACCGGCCACGGTGAACACGCGACCGCGCCGTGGTCGCGTGCTCGGTGACCGCGGCGCGGAGGCGTGAACATCGGAGTCGGCTAGGCCGGTACGCCGATGCGGGTACGACGACGCCGCCATCCTCGGGCGCCGATGAGGCCGGCGAGCGCCAGTCCACCGGCGGCCAGCGCACCGGGCGCCGACACCATCGGGATCGGCGCGGACGCCGGCCCACAGGTCGCCGAGGAGATGATGACGTCTCCCCCGGTTGGTCCGAGAATCGCGAGGTGCAGGCCGTTCACGGTCAGGCTGCCGTCTGGATTGGCGATCTGCTCGTTGACGGTGATGGTGGCGATGCCCGGGATACCGAACACCGTGTTCGGTGCCGGGTTCGCCGGGATGTTGATGGTCGGAATCCCCAGCGGCCCCATGATCACGGCGTTGAGGAAGGCAGTGGATCCGGTCGGAATCTGCCCCACCACGGCCGTGCACTGGGCGTTGATCGCCCCGGCGGTGATGCTCGCCAGCAGGAAGCTCAGGGTGAGACCCTCGGTGCTGGCGGCGGCGACCTCCGTGCCCGTCACCGGGTCGATGGTCACGGCCGTCGTGAGCGTGCCGGCGCTGAGCAGGCTGCCCGCGGTGATGTTGCTCACCGTGTGGGGCGTGTCCCCGACCGTCGAGACCGGGATCTCCGCCAGAGTGATGCCGAGCGCACTGACGCTGGCGCCGAACGCCTTCAGCGTGGCCGGGCTCGCGACGCCCGGTTGTGCGGTCATCAGCGCCACCGCGCTGGTCAGCGCGACCGTCGCCAGCGCCTTTTTGGTCAAATTGAGCATTTGGCCTCCTTATCAAGGTCGACGAACGCATCTCGCCAACTCACCGGACCCTAAATAAGGAGAGCATCAAGAAATACGGGTTCTCCTGCCCATTCACTCCGCAGGGGCATGTCGGGATGCAAGTTCACTCCGGGGGGTGAGCGCGTCCCGCATACAAACGATCTCTCTCAGGTTACGTTTTGCCTGATGGGAGGCGAGAGCCATGACCGCAGGCACGAGTCGGGCGACTTTGCAGCAATGGTGTGGCCCTGCGATCCGGATCATCGTGGTCGACGACGCGCGGCTCATTCATGAGGCTTTGCAGGTGATCTTGCGCAAGACCAGCTCATTCGTCTACGCGGGCGCGGCGACAACACTTACCGAAGGCGCTCAACAAGTGCGAAGGCAGCGCCCCGACGTAATGGTCTGCGAAACGGAGATCTCCGGCGAAAGCGGCCTGGACCTCTGCCGCTGGGTACGCCGCACCGCCCCCCTCACCCGCGTCGTCGTGCTGTCCCACCACGACGACGTGCCCCTCGCCAGGGCCGCGCTGGAGGCGGGCGCGTCGGCGTACCTTCTGAAGACGGTGACGCCCGAGACCCTGGTCCAGCGGTTCCGCGACGTGATGAGCGGGCTGACCGTGCTGGACGACCGGCTCGGCCTGACCCGGCGGCGCAAACCCGAGGTCGAGGACCCGGAGCGGTTCGGGCTCAGCCCGCGCGAGCGCGAGGTGCTCGCGGCGCTGTCCATCGGGCTGGACAACCGGATGATCGCCCAGCGGCTGCACATCACGCATGACACGGTGAAGAGCCACGTCAAGTCGATCCTCCGCAAGCTCCACGCACGTGACCGGACCCACGCGGTGGCGATCAGCCTGGGCGTGGCCGCGGAACCCTGATCCTCGACGGCGGGAGGCCCCATGAACACCAGGATCGCGATCGTGACCGGAGGCGGTTCCGGCATCGGCCGCGCGGTCGCGCGCGCCCTGATCGGCGACGGGTACCACGTGGCCGTCGCGGGCCGTACGGAGGAGACGCTGCTCGCGACGCTCGCCGAGGTGCCGGGGCCGGGCGGCGGCACGGCCGTCGTCACCGACGTCGGCGACCCCGACTCCGTCGACGCGCTGTTCCAGCGCGTGCGCGACCGGTTCGGGCGACTCGACCTGCTGGTCAACAACGCCGGGATCTTCGGGCCCGCCGTGCCGGTGGACGAGATGCCCTACGACGCGTGGCGGTCGGTGCTCGACACGAACCTGACCGGCGCGTTCCTGTGCGCCCAGGCGGCGTTCGGGCTCATGAGGGAGCAGACGCCGCAGGGAGGGCGCATCATCAACAACGGCTCGCTGTCCGCGCATACGCCGCGCCCGAACTCCGTCGCCTACACCGCCACCAAGCACGCCGTCACCGGCCTGACCAAGTCGCTGTCGCTCGAAGGACGCGCGTACGGGATCGCGTGCGGCCAGATCGACATCGGCAACGCCGCCACCGACCTCACCGAGCGGATGACCCACGGCGTGCTCCAGGCCGACGGCTCCACCCTGGCCGAGCCGACCATGGACGTCCGCCACGTCGCGGAGGCCATCACGTGGATGGCGGCCCTCCCCCTGGAGGCGAACGTCCAGTTCATGACCGTCATGGCGACCGCGATGCCCTACGTCGGCCGCGGCTGACCGGGACCAGGTATAAGGTGAGAACCAGTTAAACCGGTTCCCCTCTGCGAGGTGCACGTGCCCCTCCCCACCGACCTCGGCCAAGACGGCCGCCGCGCCGCCGAGGCGACCGGCCCGCCGCGCCGGATCGTCGTCCTGCTGGCCGTCTCCTGCGGGCTGACCGTCGCCAACCTCTACTACGCACAGCCGCTGCTCCCCGAGCTGCGCGGCGCCTTCGGCATCGGCACGGTCACCGCCGGGGCGCTGATCACCCTGACGCAGATCGGCTACGCGGCCGGAATGCTGCTTCTCGTGCCGCTCGGCGACCGCGTCGAGAAGCGCCGGCTCGTCTCCGCCATGCTGTGCGTCACCTTCGCCGCGCTGCTCGCGGCCGGGAGCGCGCCCGGTCTTCCCGGTCCTGCTGGCCGCCTCGCTCATCATGGGGGCGACCTCGGTGGTCGCGCAGATCCTCGTGCCGTTCGCCGCCGACCTGGCACCCGACCACGCGCGTGGCCGTGTCGTCGGCCGCGTGATGAGCGGCCTGCTGATCGGCATCCTGCTGTCCCGTACGGCCGGCAGCCTCGTCGCGCACGCCTTCGGCTGGCGCGTCGTGTACCTCGCGTCCGCGGTCTTCATGGCGGTGCTCGCGCTGGTGCTCCGGTCGTCGCTGCCGCCGCGCGCGCCCTCCACCGGCGTCACGTACGGCCGCCTGCTCGCCTCCACGGCGCGGCTCGTCCGCGACCATCCGGCGCTGCGCCGCCGCGCGCTCTACCAGGCGGCGATGTTCGGCGCGTTCAGCGCTTTCTGGACCACCGTCCCGTTCGTGCTGACGAGGCCGCCGTTCGACTACTCACAACTCGGCGTCGGCCTGTTCGCGCTGGTCGGAGCGGGTGGCGCGGTGATCGCGCCGCTCGCGGGGCGCTGGGCCGACCGCGGCCTGGTCCGCCCGCTGACCGGCGCCGGGCTCGGCGCGGGCGTCCTGGTGTTCGCCGTCGCCGGGCTCGGCCGGCACAGCGTCGTCCTGCTCGCCCTCGCCGCGGTACTGCTGGACATGGCCGTCCAGGGCGTCCTCATCTTCGGGCAGCACACCATCTACCGGCTCGACTCCGGCGCGCGTGCGCGGATCAACAGCGTCTACGTCGCCACCTTCTTCACCGGCGGCGCGCTCGGCGCCGAGACCGGCTCGATCGTCTACCGCGCCGGCGGCTGGACCGCGCTGACCGTGTTCGGCGCGGCGGCGCCCTTCGTGGCGCTGCTCTGCTGGCTCACGGAGTACCGGAAGGCGGTCAGCACTTCTTCCGTATCCACTGGCTGAGGACCCAGCCGGTGCTGTGCCGGAACCGCACCTCGGTCCAGACGCCGCCCGACGCGGTGTCGAGGACCGTCAGCCGCTGGCCGTGGAACAGGGTGCCGCGCGACGGCGCGGCGCTGCCCGGCTCGGCCCGGAGGGTGAGGTCCTGCGCGCAGACCGTACTGACGTCCGGGTCGTTCTGTGACGGCAGGAGCAGCCACGTGCACAGGCCGCCGAGGACGACCACGCAGGCCGCCAGCGCGGCGATCACCCAAGGGCGGCTCCGGTGCGCCCCGCCGGACGGCGAGGCCACGCGGGCCGTACGGGTCTCGCGGCGGATCGGGGACGCCCACGCCAGCGGGACCAGGGCCGCGCCCTCGGGCCGCTCGCCGGTGAGCGCCGCGGCGAAGTGGGCCGCGTCGGGGTAGCGGTCGTCCGGCTCCCTCGCCGTGGCCTTGGCGACGATGGCGTCGAACTCCGCGGGGATGCCCGGGTCGGCCGCCGTCGGTCGCAGCGGGTCGTCCTCGATGACGACGGCGTGCAGGAGCTGCGGCAGCGACATGCGGTCGTGGTAGGGACGCAGGCCGGTCAGCGCGGAGTACAGCAGGCAGCCGAGCGCGTACACGTCGATCCGGTGGTCGCCCTCGCCGCGCCACTGCTCGGGCGCCATGAAGGAGTAGGTGCCGCCCGTCCACACCGGCGTGCGCGCGGCGCTGTCGTGGGTCATCAGCCAGCTGGAGTCCCGGCCGAGGCTGCCGCCCGCCGTCGTGTCGTCGGCCAGCGGCTGGGCGATGCCGAAGTCGGCCAGGACCGCGTGGCACTCCTCCGGGCCGCCGGCGCCCTTGAGGAGGACGTTCGCGGGCTTGATGTCGCGGTGGATCAGGCGGTGGGTGTGCAGGGCGTGCGCGGCGTCGGCCGTCTCGGCGACCAGGCGCGCGGCCAGCGAGGGTTCGAGGCCGCCGCGCGCGTTGAGGACGTCCTGGAGAGAGTCGGCCTTGAGCAGCTCGATGACCAGGTAGAACCAGTCGCCGATCTCGCCCGCGGCGTACACGGGCAGGAGGTTCGGGTGGTGGGTCGCCCGCGCGGTCTGGGTCTCCTGGACGAACGACCGGCGTACGAGGGTGCCCTGGGCCGGGATCAGCTTGATCGCGACCGGATGGCCGGTGACGGTCTCACGTGCCTCGTAGACGGTACCCATGCCACCACGGCCCAGTTCCGGGCCTAGTTCGTAGCCCGGTATCTCCACCGCTCCGGCCATGCCCGGATGGTAGCGGTCCGGATACTCCGTCAGCCGTTGCGGAGAGTCTCGCCCGCGCTCTCGGCGACGATGGCGACGGAGTTCAGACAGGTAGCGAGCAGACGCCGATGGGTGGCCGTGTCCAGATCCGGCCATGGGGGCCGCGCGGCGGCTCCGATCCGCTCGACGACGCCGCTGAACCGGTCTTTCAGCGGTGACCACTCGGCGGCGCGTACGACCTCCGCCGCCTGCTCGAACTCCGCGTACGCGCGCACCACGAGCGGGACTCTGGCGGGCTCTTCGAGCAGCAGCGCGGTGAGCCGCAGGAGGCGGCGGGCCAGGCGGTGGACGTCGGCGTCGGCGAGCCTCACCGCTCCCCCCTCTTCGGCGGACAGCCGGCGGCGCGTGGCGTCGATCCAGGGCTCGATCGTCTCGCCGAGCCAGAGCGGGCCGGAGGCGAGCTCGTCGTCGGGACGCGGCATCCCGTGGCTGAGGCGGCGGCGCCACGCGGTGACGAGCTGGCGGTTCTGGCCGAGGGCGTCGGCGATCTCCGCGATGCCGTAGTGCCGGCGTCTCGGCTCTCCCGTGGCGCCTGAGGGGATCACGGCTGGTTCCGACATGGGACGACTGTACTCCAAGAAGACAGGCCTTGCATTCTCAGAAGACATCTGTTGTCATTCGTGAAGTCGACCCGCGTCATCTGAGATGACGTCCCCAAGAGCGGAGAGTCTCATGTTGAAGAAGAAGGTTTTGCTCGGATCCGCCGCGCTGGCCATCGGCCTCACCGGCCTCGTGGCGGTCCCCGCCCAGGCGAACAGTGGCGCGGACTTCTGCGTGACCACCACGGCCCCGGTCCATATGGGGCCCGACGACAGCAGCCCCGTCGTCGGCTACGTGCACGTGGCCGAGGCGTGGCACGACTACTACACGACCGGCAACTGGTCCTCCGGCTACGTCAGCCGCAGCGAACCGCTCGTCCGCGGGTTCGTCGCACTCGGGTTCCTCGACCACTCGCGCACCCCGGTCCAGTACCCCGACGGCAGCGCCAGCTGCTGACCTTCGTCCCCCCACGCTCTGAGGAGAGAAGCCCGATGAAGAAGATCCAGACCCGCCGCGCCCTCGCGGTCATGACGGCCGCCGCGGCCGCCGGCACCGTGCTCATGGCCTCACCCGCGTACGCGGACCGCGACTCCAAGGTCTGCAGCGACGGATCGCCGGCCACCAGCAACACGATCAACGTACGGGGTGACCTCGACGCGAAGGCCCCGATCCTGCTGCTGTGGCGCACCGGCTACAACGGCTCGACCGACCACTTCTACATCACCGAGGCGCACACGCAGTCCAACGGCGCCGTCTGGTACTACGGCAAGGGCTACGGCTACGGCAACACCGAGGCCTGGGGCTACGTCCTGCAGTCGTGGGTGTCGGACCCGAACGGCAACTGCTCCACCTGAGAGGCGACCCGATGAAAACGATCAAGCTCGCCCTGGTGGCCGGTGCCGCACTCGCACCGGCACTGCTCGGCACGCCCGCCCACGCCACGGGCACGGCGGGCACCGTGACCGCGCAGAGCGCCTACCTGCGGCCGTACCCGCAGAGCTGGTTCATCGGCACGCTCAAGAAGGACGACCACTTCGACGTCCAGGGCAGCCAGAGCGGCTACTACTGGGGGTACGCACAGGGGTCCTTCAACGGCTGCGCGTGGATCGTCGCGAGCTCGGTCGACAAGGGCACGTCGTCGTCGAGCGCGCCCGACTGCGGCGCCCCGCAGCGGCTACCGCTCGGCGACTCCTCACACGCCCCGGCGGCGGGGTACGACGTGGACGGCGACGGTGACTACGCCGACGACAACGAACCGAACGACCCGGACCGCCTCACGGCCGAGTTCAAGATCACGTGCCCCTCGGCCGTCCTGTCCGGCAACTACCGGGGAGGACAACTCCTCGGCTCGGAGGCCACGCTGAACGCCGACACCCCCGTCGGCTGGCGCTGGACCACCGCCGACGGCGCCGCCGCCGTCGTCCGCTACGACGCGGGTGACCTGTGGGCCTTCGTACCCACGGGCTGCATCGGGCCGCGTTAGTCCCCGAACGAAGATCGGTCCGCCCGGCACCCGCCTGCCGGACGGCACGACCGCCGCCCCCGGCCTTCCGCCCCGAAGGCCGGGAGGCGGCTCGTCGCGTCAGGGCCGCAGGGCCACGAGCAGTGCGGTGAGCAGCGCCAGCACCCCGGCGATGAACCACGACGTACGGCGCAGGGCGCCGGTGAAGCCCTCGCGTCGCGCGCGCGTGACCTCCGCCGCCACGGTCCGTGCGGCCGGCGACGGGAGGGGTGCGGTGCCGGGCTTGGCGGTGTCGGTCACCCGCGATCGGAAGCCGGCCAAGGCCGGTTCCCGCACCCGCTCCGGTGCCGCCGACAGCTCGCCGCGGACGTACGGCAGGGCGCGGTCCGCCGCTCGTGCCGTCTCGTGGCCGAGGGCGGTGAAGAACACCGTGCCGATCAGCGCGACGCCCAGGACGGACCCGAGCTGGGCCACCGTGTTGATGATTCCGGATGCCGCTCCCGCGTGGGGTGCCGGGACGTCCGCGATGGTGAGTGCCGTCAGCGGAACCACTACCTGGCCGAGGCCCGCGCCGACCAGCACCATCGGCGCGATCAGCTCGACGGCCGTCAGCTCCGCGCCGTACCGGTCCACCAGTACGCGGCACAGCAGCACGCCCGCCGCCATCATCGTCGCGCCGGCGGGCAGGCACACCCTCCCGTACCTCGGGAACAGCCGTGTCGACACGGCGCCTCCGGCCGAGGCCGCCAGCGCGAACGGCACGGTCGTCAGGCCGGTGCGCGACGGCGACCAGCCGAGCCCGAGCTGGAGGTGGACGGTCAGCGTGAGGAAGAACGCCGCGGGTACGCACAGGCAGCACAGTTGCGCGACCAGGCCGAGAGAGAACGCGCGGGCGCGGAACAGGCCCGAGTACGACCAGCGGTGAGCCGTCGCGGCGGTCCTTGCGCCGCTCGTGCCAGACGAACACGGCGAACACCGGCACCGACGCGGCGCTCCACAGGGGCCGCCCGGTCACCAGCGGCAGGACGAGCGCCAGCAGACCCGCCGTGACCAGCACCGAGCCCATGATGTCCAGCCGCCGCGAGCGCGGTGTCCTGGACTCGGCGAGGCAGAACGGCGCCGCCGCCAGCGCGAGGAGACCGACCGGCACGTTGAGCGCGAACACCCCGCGCCACCGCAGGCCGTCGACCAGCAGCCCGCCGGCGACCGGCCCGCCCGTCATCGCCAGGCCCGCGACGACCGCGTACAGCGCCACGACACGTCCGAGCTCGTGGCCGGCGAAGGTGACGTGGATGATCGCGAGGATCTGCGGCAGCATGAGCCCGGCCGTGCAGCCCTGCAGCACGCGTGCCCCCACGAGCGTCTCCGCGGTCGGGGCCAGCGCGCACAGCGCGGAGGCGGCGGTGAAGCCGGCCGTCCCCGCCAGGAACATCCGCCGCCGTCCGAGAATGTCGCCCAGCCGGCCGCCGGTGACCAGCGTGACCGCGCACGCGAGCGTGTACCCGGCGATGATCCACTGAAGCTCGCCGTACGTCGCGCCGAGGTCCTCGTGGACGGCGGGCGCGGCCACGTTCACGACGCTCCCGTCGAGCAGGTCCATGAACGCCGCGACGAGGAGGACCGCGAGTCCCCGCCACCGCCGCGGGCTCACGGCTCACCGGTCGGCGGTGCGGTAGATGTCGATCCGGTGCTCGCCGACGCGCTCGCGCAGCGCCGGGTCGGTGACGCCGAGGCCCTCGGCGGTGGCGAGGCAGCGGACGCCGACCTTGCCGATGTGGCGGTTCCGCTGGACGGCGCTGACGGCGTCCCCGGCCCGCTCCAGCGGGTACGTCGTCGACAGCGTCGGGGTGATCATGCCCAGCGAGATCAGCCGGTTGGTCTGCTCGGCCTCGTGGTAGTTGAAGCCGTGGCTGCCGATGATCCGCTTGATCCGCATCCACAGGTGCCGGTTGTCGTACTCGTGCCGGTAGCCGGTGCTCGAACCGCAGGTCACCACCGACCCGCCGCGCCGTGCGAGCCAGACCGACGCCGTGAAGGTCTCCCGGCCGAGGTACTCGAAGACGATGTCGGGGTCCTCGCCGGTCAGGCGCCGGATCCGGCTGCCGAGCAGCCGCCAGGCCGCCGGGTCACGGAACCCCTCCGGGCCGAGGTTGAGGGTGTGCCGGTTGACGATGTGCCGCCCGCCCATGGCCCGTACGATCTCGGCCTTGGCCTCGGAGCCGACGACGCAGACGGGGATGCCGCCGCCGTTCAGCACGAGCTGGAGGGCGTAGCCGCCCAGCCCTCCGGTGGCGCCCCAGATGAGGACGACGTCGCCCTGCTTCATCCGCGCGCCGTTGCGGCCGACGAGCATCCGGTACGCCGTGCCCGCGCAGAGCATGCTGGCCGCGGACTCCTCCCAGGTGAGGTGGGCGGGCTTGCGGAGGAGCTGGTTCGCGCGGACGACGGTGAAATGGGCCATGCCGCCGAAGTTGGTCTCATACCCCCAGGCCAGCGGCTCGGCGGCCATCATGCCGTCCTCCTGGGCCGCCGGGTCGTACGGGTCGATGACGCCGGGCGAGATGACGACGCGGTCGCCGGGCGACCAGCGCCACACCGCCTCGCCGACGCGTACGACCACGCCGGAGGCGTCCGAGCCGATGACGTGGTACGGCAGGTCGTGGCGCGCGCCCCACCGGCCCTCGGTGGAGCGCTTGTTCAGGAACGCGAAGGTCGGGATCGGCTCGAAGATCGCCGACCAGACGCTGTTGAAGTTGACGGCCGAGGCCATCACCGCGACGACGACCTCGTCGGGGGCGAGCTCGGGCATCTCGACCTCGCCGACGTGGATGGAGTCCCGTACGTCCTTGAACGTCCGCCCGGCGAACACGCCCGTCTCGGTCGCGAGGAGATGTGCGGCCAGGAACCGCGTCGGCAGCTCGCATTCCAGCAGCTCGGCGGGGCGTGCGTCCGCCAGCACCGCATCGATCAGATCGGACATGGTGTGCCTCCGTGAACTGAACGCGTCAGGTCGTGCCGGAGCCGCCGAGGAGGTCCCTCAGATGGTCCGCGATGATCAGTACGGCGGGTGGGTCGAGCAGGTTGAGGTGGTGGGAGCCGGGGATCGGCACGATCTCCAGCCGGGAGCAGAGCTCGCCGAAGCCGTTCGCCTCGTCGAGGTCGTACCTCGGGTCGTGGACGGTCCACGGTGTCGGCTCGGTCGAGCGGTACAGGACCACGCGCCCGCCGTAGGGGCCCGGCCGGTAGCGTTCGAGCGCGCGCGTGTCCTCGTGCGAGGTGAACTGGTGGACCGCCACCGCGGACGGCAGCCGGTCCATCACCGGTCTGGTGCGTTCGATGACGAGGGCGAGCTGCGCGTCCTCGTCCAGGGCGGCGAGCTCCTCGAACCTCAGCGCGACGGTCACGCCGTACGTGCTCGTGAGGTAGGCGCCGAAGTCGGCGTACCGGCGCGCCGCGGCGTCGGTGACGTTGTCCACGAGCCGGGGCAGGCCCGCGTCGATCATGGCGACGAGCTCCACCTCGGCGCCGCCGATGCGGCGCGCGATCTCGTAGGCGAGCACGCCGCCGAACGACCAGCCGCCGAGCCGGTACGGCCCCGACGGCTGCACGGCGCGGATCAGCGCGACGTAGCGGTCGGCGCGCTCCTCGACGGCCGCGTCGTCCTCGAAGCGTTCCAGGCCGTAGAAGGCCAGGTCCTCGCCGACGAGGGTGGCGAGCTGCCGGTAGACGCCCGCGCTGCCGCCGGCCGGATGGGCGCAGAAGAACGGCGCGACGTCGAGGTCGCCGGTGGGGTCGGCGCGGTGCCGCCGCGCGCCGTCCGTGAGAGGCCGCAGTACGCGCAGGTCGGCGGTGCTCGACGGGACGGACGGGAGCGCGGGCAGGCCGAGACGCTCGCACAGGTCGGCCTGCAACGCGGTCAGGCTCGCGCCCTGGAGCAGCGTCGAGGCGGCGACCGTGACGCCGAAGTCGGCTTCGAGCGCGCCCTTCACCCGGACCGCGACCAGGGAGTCCAGGCCCTGCTCGGTGAGCGGCCGCGCGGGCTCGGGGCTGAAGCCGAGCACCGCCGAGACGCGTGCGCGCACCCGGTCGCCGACGAGCCGCCGCGCCGTGGCGGGGCCGGCGTCGCGCAGGGCGGCCGTACCGGCCCAGCCGTCGTCGGGGCCGGCTCCCCCGGCCAGCTCGGAGTAGTAGGGCAGGTCACGGATCTCGGGGAAGGCCGCACGCGCGCGCTCGGGGTTGAAGCGGAGCACTCCCGTCGCGGGACGGTCGCGGGCGAGCAGCGCCTCCAGCGCCTCGATGCCCTCCTGCGACGTCATCGGGTCCAGCGCCGCGACCTTCAGCCCGGCGGCGCCGCCCACCTCCCCCCAGGTACCCCAGTTGATGGTCGTGGCGGGCAGGCCGTGCGCGCGCCGCTGGTCGACGAGGGCGTCGGCGCGCGCGTTCGCCGCGGCGTACGCGCCCTGTCCGGGCGAGCCGAGGAGCGCGGCGGCGGAGGAGTAGACGACCCACCAGTCGAGGTGCAGCCGCCGGGTCGCCTCGTGCAGCCGCAGCGCGCCGCCGACCTTGGGCGACCAGACGCGGCGCAGGTCGTCCGTGCCGATCTCGGTGACGATGCGGTCCTCCATGGCGCCGGCCGCGTGCACGACGCCGCGCAGGCGTACGCCGTCGGCGCGCGCGGCGGCGACCAGGCTCTCCGCGACGCCGGGTGCGGCGATGTCGCCGAGGACGACCTCGACCTCCGTGCCGGCCGCGCGCATCCGCTCGATGGCCGCCGCCGCGCGCGGGCGCGGGCCCGACCGGCCCGACAGCACCAGGCGGCGGGCGCCGCGCCCGGCCAGCCACTCGGCCGTGACCAGGCCGAGCCCGCCGTACCCGCCGCTGATCACGTACGCGCCGCCGGGGCGTACGACCTCGGACGGCGGCGTGTCGCCGAGCCGCGCGGCACGCAGCCGCGCGACGTAGCGGACGCCCGACCGCCAGGCCACCTCCGTGTCGGTGGACCCGCCGAGCAGCTCGGCGGCGAACGCGGCCGGGTCGTCGGCGTCGACGAGCGTCGCGCGCAGCGCGGCGCGCTCGAAGCCCAGCACCCGGATCAGCGCGCGTACGAACGCCTGCCCGGGCTCGCCCGGCTCACCGTCGCGCACCGCGATGACCCGGCGGGTCAGCACCCACAGGCGGCTCCCCGGCGGCATCGCCAGGACGACCGCGCCCAGGGTCAGCAGGAGGAGCTCGTCGGTGAGGCGCGGCGGCACCGCGACGGCGACGTTCACCGGCCCGGCGGGCGTACGCTCGGCGGCCGTCACGAGCGCCTCTCCGAGGGACTCCGCGCCGGGGCCGATCGCGGCGCCGTCGCATCCGGTGACGGTATGCCCGGCGGCCACGAGCGCCTCGGACACCACGGCGGCGCCGGAGTCGCCGGGGTCGGACAGCACGAGCCACTCCGCCGGGCCGGGCGCCGCCGGAGGCGCCGGCAGGATCGCCCGCTCCCACGTGACCTCGACGAGCTTGGCCGGCAGCGCCACCGGCACGGACGCCGCCGGAATCCGGCGCAGAGCGACACCGGAGGCCTCCATCAGGACGTTCCCGGCGTCGTCGACGAGCCGCATGGCCCCCACGGCGCCGTCGCCGTCCGGCGCCGAGATCTCGTACTCGCAGTGGCCGCCGGCGGCGGTACGGCCCGGCACGCGCAGCGAGCCGATGCCCATGGCCGTCCACCCGGAGCCGAACGCGGCCAGGCACCGGTCGAGCACGACCGGATCCGCGCGGAAGCGCGCGTCGGGCCGCTCGGACGGCGGGACGGCGACCCGGCCGCCGTCGAACGTGCCCGCGGTCTCCTTCGCGGGCCCGACGGTGGCGCGCGCGACCGTCACCCAGGTGGCGGCGGGCGTACGTGCCTGGACCAGGACGTTTCCGCGCCCGCGCGGCGTGACCGCGCACACGGTCGTGATGGTCGTGTGGTCGTCCAGGGCGAGGAGCCGCTCGACCCTCAGGTCCGTGACGGCGACCGGGCCCATGGCCTCGGTGCCGGCGGCGAGCGCGATCTCGGCGTACGCGGCGGCGGGCAGGACCGTGACGCCGTGCAGGGGCAGCCAGGCCGGCGGGTCCGCGCCGATGTTCGCGCTCCAGGCGTGGCGGTCCTCGCCCGGCAGTTCGACGTGCGCGCCGAGCAGCGGGTGTGCGGTGCCCTGGACGGAAACGGGCCGCGTACGCGCCCAGTGGTGCTGGTGCCGCCACGGCGGGCGCGGCACGTCGATGATCCGGCGTACGGCGGGCAGCCGGACGTCCGCGCCGCTCAGCCGCAGCGCGGCGAGCCCGGCGTGGAAGGTCAGCGTGTCGTCGGCGTCGTCGGCCTGGCGGCGCAGGGTCGGCAGGACGAGCGCCTCCGGCACGGTGTCGGCCAGCGCGTGCGCGAGCAGCGGGTGCGGCGAGATCTCGACGAACGTACGGTGCCCGTCATCGGCCGCCGCGCGTACGGCGTCGGTGAGCCGCACGGTGTTGCGGAGGTTCGCCGCCCAGTAGTCGGCGTCGAAGGCCGGGACCGCGCGCGGGTCGTCCAGCGTCGCGGAGTAGTACGCCACCGTGGGCGCGGCGGGGCGGATGTCGCGCAGCCGCGCCCGCAGCGGGGCGAGTAGCGGGTCGACCTGCGGCGAGTGGCCCGCGCCCTCGGCGCGCACGACCCGTGCGAGCAGGCCGCGCTCCTCGGCGAGCGCGACGATCCGGGTGACCTGCCCGGTGTCTCCGGTGATGACCGTCTGCCGGGGCGAGGAGCGCACGGCCACATGCACGCCGGGGCTGCCGGCGATCATCTCGGCGACCTCGCCGGCCAGCGCGCCGATCACCGCCATCGTGCCGCCGCCGGAGATCCCGGCGAGCAGGCGCGCGCGGCGGGCGATGACCGCGACGCCGTCGGGCGGCGCGAGCGCGCCCGCCACGACCGCCGCCGCGACCTCGCCCATCGAGTGGCCGATCACCGCGGCGGGCTCGACGCCGTACGCCTGCCAGAGCCGCGCCAGCGCCACCTGGACGGCGAACAGCGTCACCATCTTCTCGGCGGGGTCCGGTGTGCCGCCGGCGAGCGGGTCCAGGGCGCCGCGCAGCGAGAACCCGGCCTCGCGCCGGACCAGGGGTTCGAGCAGCCCCACGGCGACGGCGAACGCGGGCTCCTCCTCGACGAGCCGCCACGCCATGCCCGGCCGCTGCGAGCCGTACCCGGAGAACACCCACACGGGCGGCGCGGGTCCGATGGCGACGCCGGTCACCACGGCGGGGCCGGGCCGCCCGGCGCGCAGGGCGCGTAACCCGGCGGCGAGCGCGGCGTGGTCGCGGCCGACCACGGCGGCGCCGAACCGGCCGCGTCCGTGGCGGCGTGCGAGCGTGTGCGCGGCGGCCGTCAGGTCGGGCTGCTCGTCGGCGAGGCGGCCCGCGTACTCGCCCAGCCGGTCGGCGGCGACGTCGGACAGCAGGAGCGTGTGCACGGCGGGCTCCTCCTCCGCCGGTGACGGCTCGGGCGGCGCGGCGGCCAGCGCGACGTGCGCGTTCGTGCCGCCGAACCCGAACGAGGAGACGCCCGCGAGCCCCGCGCCGTGCGGCCAGGGGGTCCGCTCGGTGACGACCTTCAGACCGAGGCCGTCGAAGTCGATGTAGGGGTTCGGCGTGTGGAAGTGCAGGCTCGGCGGGATGGTCCGGTGCCAGAGCGCGAGGACGGTCTTGATGAGGCCGGCGGCGCCGGCGGCGGGCTCCAGGTGCCCGAGGTTGGACTTCACCGAGCCGATCAGCAGCGGCGACGTGCGGTCGCGGCCCAGCACGCCGCCGAGGGCGCCCGCCTCGATCGGGTCGCCGAGCAGGGTGCCGGTGCCGTGCGCCTCGACGTAGCCGGGGGGTTCGAGCCCGGCGTACACCTCGCGCAGCAGCGCCTGCTGCGCCTCGGGGCTGGGCGCGGCCAGCCCGTTGGAGCGGCCGTCGGAGTTCACGCCGGTGCGCTGGATGACCGCGAGCACCCGGTCGCCGTCGCGCTGGGCGTCGCCGAGCCGTTTCAGGACGACGAGGCCGCAGCCCTCGGAGCGCACCATCCCGTCGGCGGCGGCGTCGAAGGGCTTGCAGTGCCCGTCGGGCGCGGTCCCTCCGGCGAGGTCGAAGGTCTTGGTGATCGTGTCGGAGAGCAGGACGTTGACGCCGCCCGCGATCGCCAGGTCGCTCTCGCCGTCGCGCAGGGAGCGTACGGCCAGGTGCACCGCGACCAGCGAGGACGAGCACGCGGTGTCGACGCTGATCGAGGGGCCGCGCAGGTCCAGGAGGTAGGACAGCCGGTTGGCCGCGATGCTCAGCGCCACCCCGGTCGCCGTCCACGCGGAGGCCGCGCCGGGGTCGGCCGTCGTCAGCAGGGCGTACTCCGGCGAGGAGATCCCGACGAACACGCCGGTGCGGGTGCCCGCCAGCGACGCGGGGCCGATGGCGGCGTGTTCGAAGGCGTCCCACGCGACCTCCAGCAGCATCCGCTGCTGCGGGTCCATGGCGTCGGCCTCGTCCGGCGGGATCGCGAAGAACCGCGAGTCGAACCCGGCGACGTCGGCGAGGTAGCCGCCGGGACGGCCTCCCATCGCGGGCCGCGCGGCGGGCGGCTCGCCGATCGCGTCGCCGCGGTCGAGCAGGAAGCGCCAGTACGCCTCCGGCCCCTGAACGCCGCCGGGGAACCGGCAGCCGAGGCCGATGACGGCGATCGGCTCGTCCGCCCGGCCGGCGACGGCCACCGTGGCCCGCTCCCGCTCCAGGGGGGCCAGCGCGCGGGCCAGCCTGGTGATCGTCGGGTGTTCGTACAGGAGCGTCGCGGGCAGGGAGCGGCCGAGGAGGTCCTCCAGCTCGCCGACGACGCCGACCGCGTCGCGCGAGCCGAGCCCCAGCTCGGCCAGCGGCCGGTCAGGGTCGATCTCATCCGGTGTGACGTGGCACCGCTCGGCCACGCGCTCGGTCAGGAAGAGCCGTACGGCGGTCTCGTCGTGACCCGCGCCGGCGCGCTCGTCGATCGGCATTCGATGCCCCCCGTACGGCGGCACCGTGTGTCTGCGGATCGGCCGGACGCTCACGGGGAGCCTGGGTCACGCGTTCCGCCGCCTTACCGAGAAGGCGAATCAGGGAACCGAGGAGCCTGTTCGTGCCGAGGGAGCCGCCGACCGGAGCCGACGTGAAAGTAACCAGTCAATTACTGGAAGTAGAACATCCGGCAAAGTCGTGGTCAAGCGCTCACCAGGAGTTATACGCACAGGTCACGCTTCCACCACAGGAAGCTCACCGGCGAGATAGCGCTGCCGGCACGCACTGCGGGCCACCTTGCCACTGGAGGTGCGCGGGACACCCCCGGGGCGTACGACGACCAGCTCGTGGAGCTGTAGCTCGTGCGCGAGCACGACCGCGGCGCGTACGACGCGGACCACCTCCGCCGGATCCAGCTCCGCCGACGACACGCGGCGCGACCGCTCCGCGACCACGACGAGCCGCTCGGTCTCCGGCCCGTCGACCGCGAACGCCGCGACGTGGTCGGCGCGCACCGCGTGATGGGCCTCCTGGACGGTCGTCTCGATGTCCTGCGGGAAGTGGTTGCGGCCGTCGACGATGATCAGGTCCTTCATCCGGCCGGTGACGTACAGCTCGCCCGCGTGGACCACGCCGAGGTCGCCGGTACGCAGCCAGGGGCCGGCCGGCACGCCCGCCGCGGGGGCGACCAGCTCACCGCCGAAGGTCTCGCGGCCGTGGAGCGGCTTGCGCCAGTAGCCGAGCGCGACGTTGGGGCCGTGCACCCAGATCTCCCCGATCCGGTCGTCCGGCGCCTCCCGGCAGGTCAGCGGGTCGACGACCGCGACGTACTGCCCGGTCGGCGTGCCGCACGAGACCAGCTCGACGGCGCGCGCGGCGTCCGGCGCGCAGGACCGCAGGGCGCCCTCGTACAGGCTCGCCGGGTCGGCGCGCACGGTCTTCGGCGGGGTGTCGCCGTGGACGGCGGTCACGAACACGGTCGCCTCGGCCAGCCCGTAGCAGGGTGTCTGCGCCTCCAGGCGGAGTCCGGCGGCGGCGAACGCGGCGGAGAAGCGGTCCATGGTGCGGCGGCGTACGGGCTCGGCGCCGTTGAGGCACCAGCGCAGGCCGCGCAGGTCGAGCTCGCCCAGGTCGCGCGGCCGGGACAGGCAGTACTCGTAGGCGAAGTTGGGCGCCGCCGTCAGGACCTCCGCGTCGCGGTGCCGCGTGATCAGCGTGAGCCAGCGCACGGGGTTGCGGATGAACGACACCGGGTCGGTGAACTCGGCCTGGAAGCCGTACGCGATGGGCGCGACCAGCGTCGAGATCAGCCCCATGTCGTGGAAGAGCGGCAGCCAGCTCACCATCACGACGGGACGCCCCGGGCCGACGCCGAAGTGGGCCCAGAGCTGGTGGGCGTTGACGCTGATGTTGCGGTGGGTGACCTGCACGCCGGCCGGGTCGCGGGTCGAGCCGGAGGTGTACTGCAGGTAGGCGATCTCGTCGGGGTCGACGGGCTCCGGGGTCCAGACCGCCGGCTCGATCTCGTCGGCGACGACGACGTCGCGCGGCTGCGCCACGCCGGGTATGTCGAGGAAGCGGCGTACGTCCGGCAGCGCGGCGGAGGTCGTCACGACCACCGCCGGGTCGGCGTCGGTGTACGCGCCGAGCAGGCGCTCGGACTGGCCGGGGTGCGCCGGCGAGAAGAGCGGGACGGCGATCAGGCGGGCGTAGAGGGCGCCGAGCATCGCGGTGAGGTACTCCAGGCCCTGCGGCAGCAGCAGCGCCACCCGCTCGCCCGGCGCGGCCGACCTCCGCAGCCGCGCGGCGGTGGCGATGGCGCGTTCATGGGTCTGCGCCCAGGTCAGGGAGGTACGGCGGCCGGCGCGGTCGGTGCCGTAGTCGACGAAGGTGTACGCGGGGGCGTCCGGCCGCTCGCGGGCCCAGCGGGTCACCGACTCGATCAGCGGCGCTCCGCCGGACAGCTCGACGCGGCGGTCTCCTAAGGTCATGGCGTTCCGATCGGTGAGTACTTGATCACTCTATGTAGTGATTCGTGAGCAGGATAAGCGCCACCCGGCTGCCCGAGCCGACACAGTCCGCATACCTAACCGCTCCGCAAATGGTCGTTATGTGCAATTTATGCAAATGCCGCTAATGGCATTACTCCGATACAGTTCCTCGCCTGCCGGTCGGCCAGGAAATGGAGCACGAGAATGCGGTCCGAACGTTTCCCGAGACGGCTCATAGCCGTTCTGAGCGGAATTCTTCTCATCGGCGCACCGCCCGCGCCCGCCAATGCCGCGGCGCCTCTCGCGGCCGACGACGGCGCCCGAGTGATAGCGCGGCACCGGATCGGCCCGAGCGAGTTCGACATCACCGTGTCGTCGCCGGCGCTGGGCACCACGGCACCCGTCCGCGTGATCGTCCCGAGCGGCTGGACCCCTGCGGCGACGCGCACGTGGCCGGTCGTCTACGCCTACCACGGCGGGCGTGACACCTACGTCTCGTGGACCCGCAGCACCGACATCGAGCGGATCGCGGCCGCGTACGACGTCATGGTCGTGATGCCCGACACCGGCTACGCGGGGTGGTTCACCGACTGGCACAACTACGGCCGCGGCGGCGCTCCGAAATGGGAGACGTTCCACACGAGCGAGCTTCTCCAGCTCATGGAGCGCGATTATCACGCCGGCACGCGACGCGCCGTCATGGGCATCTCCTCCAGCGGATACGGCGCGGTGAAGTACGCCGCCCGCCATCCGGGAATGTTCCGCTACGCGGTCTCCCTCAGCGGCATTCTCCATCTCACCGCGCCCCTCATCCGGCAGCTTGTGCTGCTGGAGGCGAGCGAGAAATACGACCCTTACCGCATTTGGGGAATTCCGTACGTCGACGAGAGGAACTGGCGGGCGAACGACCCGTACCTCCAGGCGGAGGGCCTGCGCGGCACCGGCCTCTACATCGCGAGCGGCCTCACCGGCCGGCCCGGCCCGAGCGACCCGCCGGGGAGCACCGGCACCGAGCTCCAGGAGGTCTTCTGCGGCCAGACCACGGTGGCGTTCCTGCACCGGCTGGCGCAGTTGCACATCCCCGCCACCGCACACGTCTACCAGGACGGCTACCACGACTGGTCGACCTGGCAGCCGGAGCTGCACACCGCCTGGCCGCTGATGATGCGGGCCATCGGCGCCGGATCCTCCGCCGCGTAGCGACGGTTTCCATGATGGAAAGTCGAGTGTTGACGACCCGGAAAGTCAGTGCTTCACTTTCCATCATGGAAAGCAACGCCCTCCCCTCCCGCGACGAGGCCGCCGCCGCTCTGCGCGACGCCGAGCGGGCACAGTCCTCGATCAACGCCCTGCCGGCCCGCCCCTGGTTCTATCCCGCCCTCGCGGTCATCTCGGCCGGGATGACCTTCGCCCTGCTGCTCCTCGGACCGTTCGGCGTCGTGATCGTCGCCCTCTGCACCGTCGCCATCACCCTCGTCACCCGCAAGCACGGCGAGGTCATCGGCGTCCAGGAGAAGGGGTCCTGCGGCCGTGAGTGGCGGGACATGGCCGCCATGGCACCGCTCCTGGTGGTGTACGTGTTCGGGTGCGGCATGTACACCCAGCAGCACCGGCCGTGGGAGCTGATCCTGGCCGCCGTGGCCCTCGCCGCCGACATGCTGCTCCTGGGCTATGTCCGGCGCCTGCGGCGGGTGTCGTGACGCTGCTCGGCGAGCCTCTCGAACACTTCGACCAGACGATCCACGCCCCCAACCGCCTGCAGATCTGCGCGATGCTCGACGCGGTCGCCGAGGCCGAGTTCGCCACCGTGCAGGAGCGTCTCGGTGTGAGCGCCTCGGTGCTGAGCAAGCACGTGGGCGTGCTCGCCGACGCCGGGTACCTCGAACAGCGCCGCGCGGTCCGCGACACGCGGCAGCGCGTCTGGCTCCACCTCACGGACGCCGGACGCTCCGCGTACCGGGGCCATGTCGCCGCCCTGCGGGCCATCGTCGGCGAGCTGCCGGAGAAGTAGGCCGTCAACGGCTCTCATCCGAAAATGTCGGTGACGGTTCCTATTTTCTCGGGCATGGCAACCGCACAGGCATACGCCTACACCCGGCCCTCCGGACTCGCCGGCGACCTCCTGGGTCTCTCCACGTCGGGTGGCACGACCGAGACCGGCCCCAAGGCCCACCCCCAGTTCTTCAGCGGCCTGCTCACCCAGGCCGCTCCCGCCGCCGCCGGGCTGCTCGCCCTCGCCGACGTCGCCCAGACGCGCTACTACCAGCCGCGGCCGACCGCGTTGCGGGACCCCGTGGTCACGTGCAACGGCGACCGGCTGCGGATGGAGTCCTTCTCGGCCTGCTGCGGCGCGTACGCCCGGCTCGACATCCTCCAGCAGGCGCTCGACGGTGAGGTGCACGAGCGCGGCACCACCAACGTCGACGTCAACGGGCCGCTCCGCGAGGCGCTGGCCCGCGTCGGCTCGTCCGACCCGCTGCACCTGGCGGTGGGCGCCGACGAGCTGGCGGTCACCACGACGGACGGCGCGGTCGTGGAGAAGAAGGTGCCGCTGCCCGAGCGCTGGCTGCGCGGCTTCGCCGAGGTGCAGGTCATCGCCGCCGGGTTCGACCAGCGTGCCGAGCTGACCGCGCAGGAGGCCGTCCGCTTCCTGCGCGGCCTGCGCGGCGGCAGCGGCGACGTGCTGTGGGCGATCCCGGCGGGCCGTACTCTCCGGCTCGCGTCGCGACCGACCACGGGCGCGGTGTGCCTGCCCGGCCCGCAGCGTCTCGGCACCATGCTGCCGCTGCTGCGCTTCGCCAAGGCCCTGCGCGTGTACGGGCCGCCGGTGCCCGCCGGGAGCGGACCGCTGGCCAGCGCCTGGGAGCTGGAGCTGCCCGGCATGCGTTACGTCCTGACCCTGTCCCCCGAGGTACGCCGCGGGTTCTCCGGCGAGGGCGCGGTGCTGGACGCCTTGGCCACCGACGAGGCGGCCTCCGACGCCGACCTGCTCGGCGTCCTGCTGGCGTTCGAGGCCAGGGTCGAACCCGACCTGCTGGCCGAACGCGCCGGGGTGAGCGTGGCGCGTGCGCGTGCCGCGCTGACGCAGCTCGGCACCGGCGGCCGGGTCGGGTACGACACGGCCGAGGCCGCCTTCTTTCACCGCGAGCTCCCGTACGACGGCGAGCGCGTCGCCGCGATGAACCCGCGGCTGCGTTCGGCGCAGGCGCTGGCCGAGTCCGGGGCCGTGGCGTTCACCGAGCCGGGCCTCGCGCTGGTCACGACGGGCGAGCATCCCCGGCAGGTCCGCTTCTCCGGCACCGGCGCCTCCTGCACCTGCCCGTGGTGGACCGACCACCGCGGCGGGCGCGGGCCCTGCAAGCACGTGCTCGCCGCCCAGATCGTCCGGCGCGCCGCGGTGACGGTGGACGCCCGATGACCGCGTGGGAGCGGGTGCGCGCCCGCATCGAGGCCGCCGACGCCGGCAAGACCGCCGAGCTGGTCCTGGAACTCACGGACGGCGAGCGCCGCGAGGTCGCCAAGGAGCTGCCCGCGTACATGAAGGAGCGCCGGGAGGCCGCCCAGTGGCGGATCCTCGAACACCGCTTCGTCGTTCCCCTCCTCATCGCCGGCGCCGGCTGCCTCGGGGGCGCCGCGGCCGTGACGTCCTGGCTGTTCCGCCCGCCGCTGCGCGTGTGGGGCACGCGCGACGAGGTCGACCACGTCCCGCTGCTGGCGCGCGTCGTCGCCGGCCGGCCCGACGAGTGGCGGCTCGACCTGGCCGGGCGCGTCGCGGCGCGGCTCCGGCCGTCCAACCTGCCCTGGCAGGAGGGGTCGCTCTGGCGGTTCGCGGCCCTGCTGGTGACCGAGGCGGGCGCGGAGCCGCCGGCCGGCGACGCGTTCGTCGCCGGGTGGCTGCAGTGCGGGACGGGCGTGGCCGGGCTGCGCACCGATCCGTTCCTGGACGCGCTCGTTCCCCGGCTCTTCGAGGCGGACGGCGTCGGCCGGATCCTCACCGCCGAGTCCGCGTCGTGGCGTCAGCGCGACCTCACGTGGGAGTCCGAGCTGCGCGCGCTCGCGTCCGATGGCCGGGTCAAGCGGGAGACGCTGCTGGACGGCTGCGTGAGCAGGTTCCTGCGCGGGGGTACGGCGAACGACCTGAAGTGGTTCGTCACGCTCCACGACGGCCTCGCCCCCACACTGCCGGAGGTGCGCGCGCGTTCGCGCGACTACCTGCGGCTGCTGCCCGCCGCGCCCGGCTCGGTCGCCGACCTCGCGCTCCGCGAGATCCGCCGGGCCGACGAGGCGAGCCCTCTGGACGAAGCCGCGTTCACCGAGGCCGCCGAGGCGCTCCTGTTCCGGCCGGAGAAGAAACTGGTGCGCGCCGCCCTGGGCTGGCTGAGCCGTACGGCCGGTGGCCGGGTCGACGCGACGCTCCGCGCGCTCACCGTCCTCTTCGGGCAGGAGGCACTCGACCTGCGCGAACGCGCGGTGAAACTGGTGGTCAAGCACGCGCCGAAGGCCCGTACGGAAACCCTGGCTTCCGTACGCGACGCCGCCGCGACACTGCCCGGCGACCTGCGCGAACAGATCGCCGCCGCCTGCGGCGCCGTCGAGCCTCTGGAGCCGGTCGCCGAGCACACCGGTGTGGCCCCGTACACGCCACGCGCCCTGCCCCCCGCGATCGGATCCGTCGCCGAACTGGCCGAGGAGGTCGCCGCGCTGCTGGGCGCCGGCGAGCTCGGATGGCAGCAGGGCGAGCGGCTGCTGGCCGGGCTGGTGGAGTTCGCGTACCGCGACGCGGAAGGCACCCGCACCGCCCTGGAGCGCGTCATCGGCGCGTCGCAGCACGCCGCCTGGCTGGTCCGGGACGAGATGGCCGCCGCCGCCCACCCCCGGTTCTGGATCGGCACCGTGGCCGGCGTCGCCATCAGACCACCGGCGCCGCAGCCGGGCGGCCTGCGCGCCATGCTGTCCCGCGCGTACGAGGCCTTCCGCATGCCCAACACGGACACCTCCGACGCGCGGGTCGCCCCGCCGCAGCGCGTGCTGTACCGCCGGATGCGCGAAGCGGCCGGCCTGGTCGGCACGATGCCGCTGCTGCTGTCGACACCGACGGAGGCCAACGGGCAGCTCGACCCGCGGGTACTCGTCTCACGCCTGGAGACCCTGGAGACCGCCGGCCTGAACGCCCCGCCCCGCGACCTGGAACAGGCCTTGCTGCGGCTGCCCCGGACGGTCGATGTGGACGCGGCCGTACGCGCCCGAGGGTTGACCTCCCCGTCCGGCCGGCTCGCCGCCGACACGCTCGCGTCCGGCGGCCTCCCCGACCCGTCGGTGACGACGGAGGTCCTGATGCTTCCGCGCCTGTCCCACACGGGGTACCCGTCGTACGAGCGCAAGGACGTCCTCATCCCGCGCCTGGCGGCGACCGTATCCGCGAACGGCCGGCACGGGGTCGTGGCCGACGCGAATGGGGCCGCGAGCGGCCCGCACGGGGCTGTGAACGGCCCGCACGGGTCCGCAGCCGGCCACCATGGGGCCGCGTACGGCCTGCATGGGGCCGCGAACGGCCCGCATGGGGCCACGGCCGCCTTGCATGAGACCGCGGCCGACCTGTGCCGGTTGCCCCGGCCGTCGCGCGCCGACTACCCGCGCTTCCACGGCACGTCCGCGTGGTGGCCCGCCCTGATGCCGTCACACCGCGAGGTGATCGCCGCCCACCTGCTGCCACAGATGGCGGACCTGACGGAGGACTCCTACGGCCACTCCACGGCCCTGCTAGGCCTGGCCGAAGCGGACGGCCCGGCGGGCGACGCGGTCGGAACCGCCCTGGCGTACGGCCTGTCGGCCCTGAAGCAGAACGACCGCTCCGCGGGCGTCGACGCGTTCCTCACCCTCGCAGGCCGAGACCAGGCCCCGTCCACCGAGATCGGCCGCGCCATCGGCCGCCTCGCCCACCACAAACTGGCGAAACTGAACCGAGTGACGGCGGCCCTGACCGACGCCACAGACGCGGGCGCCCACAGAGAGGTGTGGACAGCCATCATCACGGCCCTACCGGACGTCCTACCGCAGCCAGGCGAATCGGCAAGAACCGGCCTACCGGACCTCCTAGCCCTGGCCACCCGCTGCGCCGAGGCGACCGGCGCACGAGCCGAGATCCCGGAGCTGACAGCGGCGGCGAACCGAGGCGGCTCCAGCCGCCTGGCCAAGGAGGCCGCCCGCCTCCAAAACGCGGCAAGCCCGTCCTGACCGCCATACGGGGCGGCCCTCACCGGTGAGGGCCGCCCTCACGCTCGCCCGACGGCGTCCAACTCCACAACCGTGACGGCTTGATCGGCGGCACCCCGTACTCCTCGGCGCAGAACATCGCGACCCGTTCGACCCACTCCAAAGTCCGGTCGTCGGTCATGGCACTCCTTCCGCATTAGCAAAAAGGACTGGTCACCGGGCCAGATGGAGAAGGTCTAGGGCATGAGCACCCCGCTTTGGCTGTTCGGCGACCAACTGGGCCGGCACTTCCACGCCACGCCGGAGAACCGGGGCCGCGAGGTGGTCCTGATCGAGTCCGAGGCCGCGCTGACCCGGCACGCCTACCACCGGCAGAAGCTCCACCTCGTGCTCTCCGCCATGCGCCACCTCGCCGAGGAGCTCGGGGATCGCGCGACCCTCGTGAAGGCTCGCACCTACCGGGAGGGGCTGGTGGAGTTCGGGCGGCCGGTCGTCGTCCACGAGCCCGGGTCGTATGCCGCCGCGCGGCTCGTCGCGGAGCTGAGGAACGACGGGCTCGTCGAGACAGAGCTGCCCACGCCCGGGTTCATCATCCCCAGGCGGGACTTCGCCGCCTGGGCCGAGGGCCGCAAGCGGCTCCTCATGGAGGACTTCTACCGCGACCAGCGCCGGAGGTTCGGCATCCTGCTCGACGGCGACGGGCCGCTCGGCGGGCGCTGGAATCTCGACGCCGACAACCGGGAACCCCCGCCGCGCCGTACGACGCTCGGCGTCCCTCCCCCGTACCGGCCGAGGGAGGACCGCGTCGACGACGGCGTGCGCCGCGACCTGGAAAGGATCGGCGGCACCGTCGGGCGCGACGGTCCGCGGCTCTTCGCCGCGACGCACGACGAGGCGCAGCGAGCGCTGCGGAGGTTCCTGACGGAGCGGCTCGCGGCGTTCGGCCCGTACGAGGACGCCATGCTCGACGGTGACTGGGCGATGGCGCACGCGCTGCTGTCCGTGCCGCTCAACCTCGGCCTGCTCGACCCGCTCGACGTCGTACGCCGTGCTGAGCGCGCCGAGGCGCCGCCGAACAGCGTGGAGGGGTTCATCCGGCAGATTCTCGGCTGGCGCGAGTGGATCTGGCACCTGTACTGGCATCTCGGGCCGGACTACCCCGAGCGTAACGCGCTGCGCGCCACGAACGACCTGCCCGGCTGGTGGCTGCGGCTGGAGCCCGGCGAGCTGACCGCGCGCTGCCTGCGCACGGCCCTCGAAGGCGTACGCGACCGCGGGTGGGCGCACCACATCCAGCGGCTGATGATCCTCGGCAACCACGCGCTGCAACGCGGGTACGACCCTCGCGCGCTCACCGAGTGGTTCGCCACGGCGTTCGTCGACGGGTTCCCCTGGGTCATGCCCGCCAACGTGATCGGCATGAGCCAGTACGCCGACGGCGGGATCGTCGCGACGAAACCGTACGCGTCGGGCGGCGCGTACATCGACCGGATGAGCGACCACTGCGGCGGCTGCGCGTACGACCCGAAGGTCAGGGTCGGCGAGCGCGCGTGCCCGTTCACCGCCGGGTACTGGGCCTGGCTCGACCGCAACGCCGGGCGTCTCGCGGGCAACAACCGGATGGCGCGGCCGCTGCGCGGGCTGGAGCGGCTCGCCGACCGCGCCGCCGTCGTCGAACAGGAGCGGCACCGGGACCGTTTCTGACCCCGGTGCCGCGCGGCGTCAGCGGAGCCCGGCGCTCAGGTCGGGCCGCACCGCGGAGGTGCCGAGGCCGGTCGGCAGGAACGAGAAGCCCGGCGGCTCGGGCTCACGGCCACGTTTCAGCTCGGCCTCGGTGTAGCGCACGCACTTCCGGTGCCATTCGAGGATGCCCGACATCCACTCCTTGAGGTCCTCGGCGTGCCGCGTGAGCACGGCGCGTACGTCATCGTCGAGGCCGGCGTCGTCCAGGAACTTGGGCAGGTCGTTCTCGACGATGTGCTCGAACTGCCGCATACGCGCCGTCATCAGGCCGGCCACGATGTCGCGTGCCGTGAGCCGGTCGACGTCGAGGAAGTTCTCCAGCACGAGGACCATGTTGTGGACCTCGCCCTCGTACTGGATCTCCTTCTGGTACGAGAACAGGTCGTTGGTGAAGCAGGCGTAGTCCTGCGCCGCGGTGTCCAGCTCGCGCATGACGCTGGTCTGGTAGATCTGCGGCGGCACGATGTCGTCGTGGGCGAGCCGGGCCAGGTTGATCGTGAGGTCCGAGCCGAAGGTACGGCGGCGCATCTCGACGTAGTCGACCGGGTCGGGGATGCGGTGCTCGGCCTGGTTGAGCACCTCCCACACCCAGCTCTCGGTCATCTCCTCCACCGCGCGGCGGAACTGCCGCCGCGACGGGTCGTTCATCGGGCCCGCCGTGCGCCGCCAGAGGTCCGCGAGCCCCTTCTCGATCGGGTTCGCCGGCTCCGGCGTCTCCCCCGCGTCGAGCGGCATGAACGCGGACAGCCGGTCGTTACAGAGCTTGGCCGCCGCGACGTCGTGCCGCGCGCCGAAGATCAGCGGGAAGTAGTCGTCGCCGAAGGTGCCCCAGGCGAGCCAGTCGGAGGACAGGTTGAGCTGTTCGGGGGTCGCGTCGGCGTGGATCATCGCGGCGCAGTGCGCGAAGTCGAACCCGCGGAAGCGGCGTTCGTCCCACACGCCGCCGGCCTCGACGCCCGGCAGCGAGTCGAACATGCCCATCTCCCGCGCCCAGCCGACGGCGTACTCGCGCGCGCCGTCGATGTGCGGGCTGGTGCGGATGTCGTACGGCATGTGGAAGTCGGGCAGCGGCAGGTGACCGACCTGCTGGAAAGGCACGTGGGAGTGCTGGCGCGTACGCCGCGCGGCGCCCGGCGCCCACGGGGCCAGCAGCGCCGTCACGGCGGAGGTGCCCAGGCCGGTCGGGCCGCCGAGCGCGGCGCCCGGGCCGGTCACGACGCCTTCGTTCATGTAGCGGCTGGACACCGCGTGCCACTCGTGGCCGCCGGACTGCCAGTCCTGGAGGCCCTTGACGTACGCGGTGACGGCGGCCAGCTCGTCCGGGGGCGCGGCGTGCTCGGCGAGCAGGGCGGGCACCTCGACGAGGGCGGTGTTCTCGAACTGGTGCAGCCGCGACGTCAGTACCTCGTTGACGAGGTCGGCGGCCTCCTGCGTGGTCGAGTCGAAGAACTTCTCGAAGACCAGCACGGCGTTGGAGTTCTCCCCCTCCTGCCGCACCTCGCGCTCGTAGGAGAACAGGTCGTTGCGCAGGTGGACGGCGTCGGAGAACGTGTCGGCCAGCACCCGCAGCGGCCGCGTCGCCGCGAACCGGTCGGGCACCTCCGCGCCCGCGGCGTACTCGACGAGGTTCGCCGACCACGGCGCGCCGCCGACCCTGCGCCGCATCTGGATGTACTCGATGGGGTTGGCGATACGCCCCTGGTCGATGTTCTGCAGCTCCCACATCGACTCGACCATCAGGTTGTGCGTGCTGGTGATGAACCTGCGCAGCCACCCGCCCGACATCGACGGCGCCGTACGCTCCCAGAGGTCCTTCAGCCCGGCTTCGGAGGGGTTCTCCGGCTCGGGGGGCGTCTCGCCGTCGACCGTCATGAAGAGCTCGAGCCGGTCGAGGTACGCCTTGGCGCCGGCGAGGTCACGTGAGTACTTGAACTGCTCCAGGAAGTCGTCGTCGAAGAAGAACACCCAGACGTACCAGTCGGTGACCAGGTCTAACGCGTGCCCGTCGCAGTCGGGATGGGTGTAGGCGCACATGAGCGCGTAGTCCATCTCCAGGAGCGCCGCTTCGTCCCAGACGAACCCGCCGCCGGGCTTGGGCGCGTCGAGCATGCCCATGCGCCGGGCCCAGGCGGTGCTGTGCGCGCGCGCACGCTCGACATTGGGATTGAGCCGGGCGGGATACGGCATGTAGAAGTCGGGCAGCGCAAAAGGTTGCATGCCCCATCCCTACCGTAGGCAACCCGGCGAGCACGCTGCACTCAAGAGACATGAAAATGTGGCTTGCCCGCGGCCCATTGAATTGATCAATGGGCCGCGGATCGTTGAATGGGACAAATCCCAAAAAATGGTGATCGGGTGGTTTACGTCAGCGACGGGTGCCAGCCGTCGCGGTAACGGACACCGCCACGTACGAGCGTCACCTCGCCGTGCAGGGCCCCCGGGACGGGTTCGGTCTGGACCAGCGCGGGCCGCTCCACCACGACGCACACGTCCTCGCCGGGCCACCACCAGCCGCACGAACGCGCCAGCGCCGCCCAGTCGCCGAGGTGGTCGAGCTCGTCCGGTCCGTACGAGGCGAGTCCGAGCCGGCGCAGGGCGTCGTAGTAGGCGACCCATGGCGCGTCCTGCTGCCCGTACCAGCACACCGGCACGTTCCCGGCCAGCGCCTCGCGTACGGGCACGCGGAACCCGCGGGCCAGGCTCCGGTGCAGCGCGGTGCGGATGCCCTGGTGCAGCACGACACCGAGGGGGACCCCGGTCTCGATCGCCTTCAACGGCGGCAGCTCAGGCCAGGGCTCGTTGTGCTTGCCCTTCCGCACCCCGGTGAGCTCGGGGTCGGCGTGCGCGACTCCGGCGCTCAGCGCGCTCCGCAGCCTGGACGCGACCGTGGCCAGATCACTGGCCAGCGGAGGCTTCCCCCGCGGCCGGGGATCCCGGATCACTTCGTAGAGCCGGTCGAGGGTGGGCAACCCCGCGACGAGCGGGAGCGCCTGGTGCGGAGAGTCGACCCACACGAACTCCGGCTTCGGGCGGAACGCCCTCGCGTAGATCGCGGTCAGGCCGTCTTCGGCGGTCCGGCGGTCGGCCGGCTCGGCGGACAGGCCGTGGCCGAGCCATTCTTCACGGATCTTGAAAGCTTCCTGCCACCGGTCGTGAGCGTTCCTGCTGCGAACGGCGACAAAAGCGTCGGCGGCGTCATTGCGCCGCACCTGCGCGATCAACGCGCGAGGGCGTAGCCGCCCTTTCGGAAGGAGATCATGTCTTGATAATGGCCTGCGAACCCCAATGTGCGCAACCCGGCGGAATGACGCAATTAAGGGTCAACCGCCCGCCATCGCCCCGACCACGATGAACGGCTCCGCCCCGGACTTCACCGGACCCGGCAACGGCGTGTCGGGCGGGTCGTGGGAGAGGTCCCGCTCGCAGGCGTAGAACCGCACGAAGGCACGGCGCCGCTTCGTCGTGTGGTCGCGGATGGTCCCGCGGAGCATCGGATACGACGTCTCCAGGGCGTCCAGGACCGTACGCTGCGTCGGCTCGCCGCCGACCTCGACCTCGACCTCGCCGGAGACGCGAGCCAGCGCGCGCAGGTGCGCCGGGAGCACGACGCGGATCATGACAGGGTCTGGACCTCGACCGACAGCACGGCCGGGAGGTCCCTGACGATGGGCGCCCAGCTGTCGCCGGCGTCCGGGGAGACGTACACCTGGCCGCCGGTCGTGCCGAAGTACACGCCGCAGGAGTCCAGGGAGTCGACGGCCATCGCGTCGCGGAGCACGTTGACGTAGCAGTGCTCCTGCGGCAGCCCCTTCGTCAGCGGCTCCCATTCGCCGCCGCCAGTACGGCTGCGGTAGACGCGCAGGCGCCCCTCCGGCGGGTAGTGCTCGGAGTCGCTCTTGATCGGGATGACGTAGACGGTATCGGGCTCGTGCGCGTGGACGTCGATGGCGAAGCCGAAGTCGCTCGGCAGGTCACCGCTGATCTCGTGCCAGGACTCGGCCGAGTCGTCACTGCGCATGACGTCCCAGTGCTTCTGCATGAAGATCACACCAGGCCGCGACGGGTGCATCGCGAGCCGGTGGACACAGTGGCCGACCTCGGCGTCGGCGTCCGGGATGCCCTCGGATCGCAGCCCCGAGTTGACCGGCCGCCACGTCGAACCGTCGTCGTCGGAGCGGAAGACGCCCGCCGCCGAGATCGCGACGTACATCCGGCCCGGCGTGTGCGGATCGAGGACGATCGTGTGCAGGCACATCCCGCCGGCGCCCGGCTGCCAGGACGGCCCGGAGCCGTGCTCACGCAGGCCCGGCAGCTCCTCCCACGTACGCGCGCCGTCGGTCGTACGGAACAGCGCGGCGTCCTCGACCCCGGCGTAGACGGTGTCGGGATCGGTGAGGGAGGGCTCGAGGTGCCAGACACGCTCGAACTCCCATGGGTGCGGCGTGCCGTCGTACCACTGGTGGGTGCCGGGCACGCCCGCGTAGGAGAACTCGTTGCCCATCGGCTCCCAGCTGCGGCCGCCGTCATCGGATCGCTGGATCACCTGTCCGAACCAGCCGCCGGACTGCGAGGCGTAGAGCCGCGACGGGTCGGCGGGCGACCCGGTGAGGTGATAGATCTCCCAGCCTCCGAAGAAGGGGCCGCCGACATCCCACTTCTCCCGCCCGCCGTCGGACGTGAGAACGAACGCGCCCTTGCGCGTCCCCACCAGAACCCGTACGCCGCTCATGTGTGCTCCTCTGTCGCTGGTCAAAGGTATGACCAGCGACGGACAGAAAACTCATCGGCGCGGGAACGATCCGCGCAATGGAGCCCTGAGCGCTTGGCGTAAATACGACAGGGGATCATAGAGACCACGATTTCGCCACGCCTGGAGGATGCACGACGTGACCGCCTTCGACGACCTGCTTGCCGCCAACGACAAGTTCGCCAAGACGTTCAAGCACTCCGCGCTGACGGGTACCGCAGCGCGCGGCCTCGCCGTCGTGACCTGCATGGACTCTCGCATCGACCCGCTCGGCCTGCTCGGGCTGAAGCCGGGCGACGCCAAGATCCTGCGGAACGCCGGCGCGCGGGTCACCGACGACGTGCTCCGTACGCTCGTACTCGCCGTCTACCTTCTCGGCGTGGAACGCGTCCTCGTCATGCCGCACACCGACTGCGGCATGTCGAAGGCCACCGACGACGACGTGCACACACTCGCCGCCGAACAAGGCGTCGACACGCGCAGCCTGGAGTTCCACACGGTCCCCGACCAGGGCGCCGCGCTGCGCCACGACCTCGTGCGCATCCGTACGAGCCCGTTCCTGAGCGACGACCTGCCGGTCGGCGGGGCCATCTACGACGTGCACACCGGGAAGCTGACGCCCGTGGAACTCTGACGCGGCCGCGCCCGTCCTTCCTAGGTGATCGATCCCGCCGTACGGCTACGCGAGGTCTCCAAGCGGTACGGCCGCGGGCGCCACGTTCTCGCCGGAGTGGACCTCGACGTACGGCCGGCCGAGATCCTGGCCGTCACCGGCGGGAACGGCTCGGGCAAGTCGACACTGCTGCGCATCGTCGCCGGCCTGTCGAGACCGTCGTCCGGACAGGTGACGCGTACGGGCCGGGTGGTCGGCTACGTCCCGGAACGCTTCCCTTCGCACGACCGGATGTCCGCGTCGTCGTACCTCTGCCACATGGGCCGGGTACGCGGCCTGACGACGCCGCAGGCCGAGCGACGGGCCGGCGAGCTGCTCGAAAGGCTGGCCCTTGTCGGCGGCGCGGGCACCCCGATGCGGAGGCTGTCGAAGGGCAACGCCCAGAAGGTGGCGCTGGCCCAGGCCCTTTTGGTCCCGCCCGACGTGCTCGTCCTCGACGAACCATGGGCCGGGCTCGACGCCTCGGTGCACGGCGTACTGGGCGAGCTGATGCGGGAAGCGGCAGGCCAGGGCGCCGCGGTCCTGTTCACCGACCACCACGAGTCGATCGTGAGTACCCGCGCCACCGCCGTATGCCGCATCACCGACGGCCACCTGACAGGCGCGGAGACCCGGGGCGAGGTCGTGCTGGTGACTCTGGTGCCGGGCCGTACGTCGGACCCGCTCGGCTGGCCGGACCTGCCCGGGGTGCTCAGCACTGCTGAGCGCGACGGCGGGGTCGAGTTGGTGGTCTCGCGCGGTTCCCACGACGCGTTGCTCGTCGAGGCCGTCACGCACGGCTGGTCGGTCACCGGCGTCGCGGCTCACACTCCCAGGACGCCCCAGTGATCGCGCTCTATCGCTACCAGCTCTCCGGTCTGCTGCTCTCCCAACGGTACCTGCCGCCCGTCCTGGTGTTCCTCGCCGCGCTGTCGGTCGGCACCAGTTCGGACACCAGCCCGCTGCTGCACGCGTACTCCTTCTGCGTCGCCGCGATCTTCGCGTGCGCGCTGTGGCTGGCGGTCGCCGTCGTGAACCACGAGAACCCCGTGCAGCGGCAGGTCATCGTGGTGTCCGCCGGGAGCTCGCGCCGCGTACTGACGGTCACGGTGGCGGTGGCGCTGACCGGATGCCTGTTCCTGACCGCGATCGGCCTCGTCTACCCGATGCTCGTCGGGCAGCGTACGGTCACGGCCGGCACGGTCGCCGCCGGGGCGGTCGCCCAGATGTCGGCGGCGTGCGTCGGCACGGCGGTCGGGCTGGTCACCTCGCGGCTGGTCATCACACGCCTCGGCGTCGCGGTCGTGGTCGCGGTGGCCGCGCTGCTGGCGATGCTGCTCGTCGGCTGGATCTCACCGATCAGCCCGCTGATCAGGCTGCTGGCCGACGCGGGGTCTCCCGGCGGCATCGCCGTGCGACTCGGCGCACTCGCCGTCGTCTCCGCGGCGATGCTGGCCGCCGGCACCGTTCTCACCCGCCTGGTGTCCGACCGGCGGGAATGATCGTCACTTCCCGGTAGTGATCGTTTCCGGTTCCGGCAAAACGGCCGTGTCGTGGTGCTTCTTCGTGATGACGTGATCACTGAGAGCGAGCTGGAAGGAGCACCGTATGACGAAGTCCCTCGGCGGAGCGGCGGTGGCCGGGCTCATCCTCGGTGGTGCCTTCGTGGTCCAGCCGGCCGCCGCTTCCGCGTTCTCGGCGGGTTACGTGTGCAGTGTCCCGGTGCTCGGGGCCAGGCCTGTGCTGATCTCCGGCACGCTGACCGCCTCGCCGGAGCGTACGCAGGCAGGTGCGGCCGTGCGGTTCCGGTTGCACATCTCCGCTTTGAGTCTTCAGTCTCCCGTGGTCCTGAACTCCTGGAGTGCGACCGCGGGCATCGATGTCGGCGGCGCGCAGACGGCGTCGTTCCGGCTGACGGGCTCCGGTGGGCCCGTGCCGCCGCACCAACCCATCTCCGGTGACCTGACCGGCGTCTGGGTTCCGCGGGCGCACGGGGTCGACCGGCTGAAGGGCGGTGACGTCACGATCAAGGCGAGTGTGCCGGTCCTCGGCAACGTCATCTCGCTCTGCGTGCCGAAGGCTCCCAGGCCGGTGATCGAGACCCTGACGGTGCTGTCCTCGGCCCGCGACGTCCCCGTACGGCACCGGCGCGCGTACGCGCCCTTCGGCCTGCGCTAGAGCACGCTAGCGGGCTTCGAGGTAGGCGAGGACGGCCAGGGCCCGGCGGTGTTCCGCGTCGGTTTCCGGCAGGCACAACTTGCCGGTGATGCCGTGGACGTTCTCGTTGACGGTCTCGCCGTCGGTGCTCAGCTTCTCGGCGATGCCGGTGTTCGACCACCCTTCGGCCATGAGCGCGAGGATGTCCCGCTCGTACTCTGTGAGGGCGGTCAGGGGATCCTCACGAGGCCCGAGGGCGACCAGCTCCCGTACGAGCGCCGGGTCGACGACCGACCCGCCGGTGGCGATGCGTTCGATCGTGCCGACGAACTCGGACACGTCGGTGACGCCGCTCTTGAGCAGGTATCCGATGCGGTCGCCGCTGGACATCAGTTCCATGGCCAGGTCGACCTCGATGTAGGCCGACAGCACGAGGATCCCGATCTCGGGGAAGCGCCGGCGGATCGCCTGCGCCGCCTGGATGCCCTCGGTGGTGCACGTCGGAGGCATCCTCGTGTCGATGATCGCGAGTTCGGGTTCGTGCTCGTCGACGAGCTGCAGCAGCCGGGTGCCGTCGCCGGCCTGTCCGACCACGTCGAAGCCGAAGCGTGAGAGCAGCCGCACGAGTCCCTCGCGCAGGAGGACGTCGTCGTCGGCCACGACCACACGTCCCCGGGTCGCGATCGGATCCTCGCGCCCGGCCAGGGGTGGTCTGTGATCACCCATCGTCCCGCCTCACCCGCATCCGCCTCGTAGTGCCAATAAACCGACACTAGAGCCTAAACGACTCAACGCGGGATGATCATTATAAAACTCGTAAAAAATGTCTCTTGGGTAGCATGGTGGGCAAATCGGGCATAGCTTGCTGGTAAGCGCGCGGCTGCGTCCGGCCCGCACTGGGGGGGATTTTCAGGTGGGCACCAGGACGACGGTGGTGAACAACGCGACCGCTCCGCCAGGAGAAGGTTGGGTCCATACGAGTGAGTTGCGCGCCCTGCTGGCGGCGATGCCCGCGCTGCGCGACGGAGATCTCCGTTTCCGGCTGCCCGCCGGCGGCGAGGGCATCGCCGCCGAGCTGGCCGTGGCCTTCAACCAGATCGCCGACCGGAACCAGCACTTCACCGAGGAGCTGACGCGCGTCTGCCGCGAGGTCGTACGCCACGGCCGCCTCGACGCGCGTCTCTCGGCGAGCCCGGGCCAGGGCGCCTGGACGGCGAGCGTGGAGGCCGCGAACACCCTCATCGACGCCCTGGTGGTACCGACGGCCAACGCCACACGCGTCCTGGACGCGGTGGCCGACGGCGACCTCACCCAGCGCATGGACCTGCACGACGGCAGCCGCCCGCTGCGCGGCGACCTGCGCCGCCTGGGCCGCCGGATCAACCAGATGGTCGACCAGCTCGCGATATTCACCGGTGAGGTGACCCGGCTCGCCCGCGAGGTCGGTACGGAGGGCCGCCTGGGCGGGCGCGCCAAGGTGCGCGGCATGTCCGGCACCTGGCGCGAGGTCACCGAGGCCGTGAACACGATGGCCGACCGGCTGACCGCTCAGGTACGCGACATCGCCGTGGTCACCAAGGCGGTGGCCAGCGGCGACCTGACGCGTTCGGTGACCGTCGAGGCGACCGGCGAGCTGCTGGAGCTGAAGCTGACGGTCAACACGATGGTCGACCAGCTTTCGGCCTTCGCGGACGAGGTCACCCGTGTGGCGCGCGAGGTCGGTACGGAGGGGCGGCTGGGCGGCCGTGCCCAGGTACGCGGGGTGTCGGGGGTCTGGAAGGACCTCACCGACAACGTCAACTTCATGGCCTCCAACCTGACCTCCCAGGTCCGGAACATCGCCCAGGTCACGACCTCCGTGGCGAACGGCGACCTGTCCAAGAAGATCACCGTCGACGCCCAAGGCGAGATCCTCCAGCTCAAGTCCACCGTCAACACCATGGTCGACCAGCTATCCGCCTTCGCCGACGAGGTCACCCGCGTCGCCCGCGAGGTCGGCACCGAAGGAAACCTCGGCGGCCAGGCCCAGGTACGCGGCGTCTCCGGCGTCTGGCGCGACCTCACCGACAACGTCAACTTCATGGCCACGAACCTGACCTCCCAGGTACGGAACATCGCCCAGGTCGCCACCGCCGTCGCCCAGGGCGACCTCGGCAAGAAGATCGACGTCGACGCACGAGGCGAGATCCTCGAACTCAAGACCACGATCAACACCATGGTCGACACGCTCTCCTCGTTCTCCTCCGAGGTCACCCGCGTCGCCCGCGAGGTCGGCACCGAAGGAAACCTCGGCGGCCAGGCCCAGGTACGCGGCGTCTCCGGCGTCTGGCGCGACCTCACCGACAACGTCAACTTCATGGCCTCCAACCTGACGTCCCAGGTCCGGAACATCGCCCAGGTCACGACCTCCGTGGCGAACGGCGACCTCGGCAAGAAGATCACCGTTGACGCCCAGGGCGAGATCCTTCAGCTCAAGTCCACGGTCAACACGATGGTCGACCAGCTTTCCGCCTTCGCGGACGAGGTCACCCGTGTGGCCCGTGAGGTCGGCACCGAGGGGAAGCTCGGCGGCCGTGCCCAGGTACGGGGCGTGTCGGGGGTCTGGAAGGACCTCACCGACAACGTGAACTTCATGGCCTCCAACCTGACGTCCCAGGTCCGTAACATCGCCCAGGTCGCGACGGCCGTCGCACAGGGCGACCTCGGCAAGAAGATCGACGTCGACGCACGCGGCGAGATCCTGGAGCTGAAGTCGACGATCAACACGATGGTGAACCGGCTGTCCGCCTTCGCGGACGAGGTCACCCGTGTGGCCCGCGAGGTCGGCACCGAAGGAAACCTCGGCGGCCAGGCCCAGGTACGGGGCGTGTCGGGCGTCTGGAAGGACCTCACCGACAACGTCAACTTCATGGCCTCCAACCTGACCTCCCAGGTCCGGAACATCGCCCAGGTCACGACCTCCGTGGCGAACGGCGACCTGTCCAAGAAGATCACCGTCGACGCCCAAGGCGAGATCCTCCAGCTCAAGTCCACCGTCAACACCATGGTCGACCAGCTATCCGCCTTCGCCGACGAGGTCACCCGCGTCGCCCGCGAGGTCGGCACCGAAGGAAACCTCGGCGGCCGGGCCCAGGTACGCGGCGTCTCCGGCATGTGGCGTGACCTCACCGACAACGTGAACTCGATGGCGGACAACCTGACCTCTCAGGTGCGGAACATCGCGCAGGTCGCCACCGCCGTCGCCCAGGGCGACCTCGGCAAGAAGATCGACGTCGACGCACGAGGCGAGATCCTCGAACTCAAGACCACGATCAACACGATGGTCGACACGCTCTCCTCGTTCTCCTCCGAGGTCACCCGTGTCGCCCGCGAGGTCGGCAGCGAAGGGCAGCTCGGCGGCCAGGCGCGGGTCGAGGGCGTCCACGGCACCTGGAAGCGCCTGACGACGAACGTCAACGAGCTGGCCCGCAACCTCACCAACCAGGTACGCGCCATCGCCGACGTCACCTCGGCGGTCGCGCAGGGCAACATGTCACGGCAGATCACCGTCGAGACCCACGGCGAGGTCACCGAGCTGCGGGACAACATCAACCTGATGGTGTCGAACCTGCGGGAGACCACGCGCGCCAAGGACTGGCTGGAGTCGAACCTGACCCGCCTCGCCGGGCTGATGCAGGGCCACCGCGACCTCGTCGAGGTCGCCGACCTGATCCTGCGAGAGCTGACGCCGCTGGTGAACGCCCAGTACGGGGCGTTCTTCCTCGCCGACACCGAGATCGACGGTGAGCAGGCGAGGTTCAACATGGAGGAGGCGACCCGGCTCGCCTTCGTCGCCGGCTACGGCCTGGAAGGGATCACGGACGAGACCCCCGACGTACTGGCCCAGGGTCTGGCCCGGCAGGCGGCGCTGGAGCAGAAACGCATCCTCGTCGAGGAGGCCCCGCCGGACTACATCGTGATCAGCTCGGGGCTCGGGAAGGCCGCGCCGGCCAACATCGTCATCATCCCGATCCTGTTCGAGGACAAGCTCCTCGGCATCATCGAGCTGGCGTCGTTCTTCCGGTTCTCCGACGTCCACCTGGCCTTCTTCGACCAGTTCGTGAACACCATCGGCGTCGCGATCAACACGATCATCGCGAACTCGCGTACCGAGGCGCTGCTGAGCGAGTCCCAGCGGCTCGCGACGCAGCTACAGGAACGCTCGGACGAGCTGCAGCGCCAGCAGGCCGAGCTGCAGTTCTCGAACGAGGAACTCGCCGAGAAGGCCGCGCTGCTCGCGTCGTCGTCCCAGTACAAGTCGGAGTTCCTGGCGAACATGTCGCACGAGCTCCGTACGCCGCTCAGCTCCATGCTGATCTACGCGCGCCTGCTCGCCGACAACGCCGACGAGAACCTGTCACCGGAGGAGGTCGACTTCGCCGCCACCATTCACCGGTCCGGGTCCGACCTGCTCCAGCTGATCAACGACATCCTGGACCTGTCCAAGGTCGAGGCCGGCCGCCTGGACATCCGGCCGAAGAAGCTGCCGCTGGACAAGGTGCTGGACTACGTCAACGCCACCTTCCGCCCGCTCGCCATCGAGGGCGGCCTGGCGTTCGCCGTGGACGTCGCCGAAGCCGCGCCGCGCGAGCTGTACTCCGACGAGCAGCGCCTCCAGCAGATCCTGCGCAACCTGCTGTCCAACGCGATCAAGTTCACCTCGGCGGGCCACGTGACGCTGCGCGTCGAACGCCCCGCGGACAGCCCGCTGCGCGACGTGGGCGAGGTCATCGCCTTCACCGTCGAAGACACCGGAATCGGCATCCCGCCGGACAAGCTCAGCATCATCTTCGAGGCCTTCGAGCAGGCCCACACCGCCGCGACGAGCCCGACGTACGGCGGCACGGGCCTGGGCCTGTCCATCAGCCGCGAGCTGGCCGCCCTGCTCGGCGGGCGGATCGTCGCCCGCAGCGAACCCGGCCAGGGCAGCTCCTTCACCCTGTACATCCCGGTGGTCCACCCGGGCCGCCGTACGTCCCGCGCCCTGGACGCCGGCGGAACGAAGACCATCGCGATCCACGGCGAGGACGACGCGATGGACTGGGCCGCCGACCGCGACCACATCGAACCGGCCACGACCCTGACCCGCCTGGGCGCCTGGAACGCCGAACGCGCCGACCGCAAACTCCCCGGCAAGGTCCTCATCGTCGACGACGACATCCGCATCGTCCTGGCCCTCACCAAGCTCCTGGGCCGGGTCGGCATGCCCGCGCTGTACGCGATGAACGGCCGCGAGGGCCTGGAGGTCCTGGACCACAACCCGGACGTCTCACTCATCCTGATCGACATCATGATGCCGGTGATGGACGGTTACGAGGCCATCAAGGCCATCCGCAACATCCCGAGGTACGCCGCCCTCCCGATCATCGTGCTGAGCGCCAAGGCCATCCCGGGAGAACGCGAGAAGGCCCTGTCGATCGGAGCCAACGAGTACCTCCAGAAGCCGGTCGTGGACGTGGACCGCCTCCTGAAGGTCGCCTGCGACCTCCTCGACCCGGCCGGCGCGACACCACCGCCCAAGCCTCCCGAAGACTGACCTTGAATCGGTCTGCTTGTATCTCACATTGATGTCAGGCCGTAGCGTCGGCTCATGAGAGAAGAAACCATTCCCGTACCCGCGAGGCCCGTGATCCAGCTGAGGCTGGTGGTGGAGGCCGACGACTACGAACAGGCCGTCTCCTTCTACCGCGACGTGCTCGGGTTGCCCGAGCAGGCCGCGTACGAGGCCGACGGTGACGCGAAGGTCTCGATCCTCGACGCGGGACGCGCGACGCTGGAGATCGCCAATCCGGCGCAGCGCCGGATGATCGACGAGGTCGAGGTGGGGCACCCGACCGAGCCGCGGATCCGCGTCGCGTTCGAGGTGAAGGACGCCGAGGACCGTACGCGGTCGCTGGTCGAGGCGGGGGCGACGCTCGTCGCGCCGCCGACCGAGACGCCGTGGCGATCGCTCAATTCCCGGCTCGACGCGCCCGCGGGGCTCCAGATCACGCTGTTCGAGGAGCTGATGACGCTGGAGGAGCGCGCGGCGCTCGACGGCTTCGGCACCGATGGGGGGCGCCGGGCCGACTGAGCCTCAGGCGGCGGTGCGCGGCCACCTCCTCGCGGACGGCGGGCCGTTCTTCCCGAGCCCGGTCGACCGCGAGCACATCCGCCCGAACGTCGGATCCGCGGTCCCCGAGACGGCACGAGACGTCGCCCGCGTCCTCGCGGCGACCACCGAGGTGTTCTTCACCCCGTAGGCCCTACTCGGGTTCGACGAGCAGGCGTGCGTGGTTCGCCATCGAGCGCCGCGCGGAGGCCCTCAACACAAGTGGTCACCGCGCTAGAGGACGTTGCCGAAGCTCGTTCGTGGGGATCCGCAGAGCATGAGCGAGCCGTGGGCGGCGGCTCCCGACGGGGAGCCGGGCAGGATCAGGGCGGCGCCGGCTCCGTGGTTTTGCCACGGCGCCGTCGCGACCAGGTCCGCGTGGCCGTCGGCGTTCAGGTCGGTCAGGGCAACCTCGTCGCCCAGGCCCTCACTACGTTTCGCCGTTCCGGGGACGCCGTCCCGGCCCTCCCGGATTCGCTGCGCGCCCGCGCCGGTCAGGCCGCCCCGGCCGCCGTAGAGCAGCGTGACCGAGCCCGCGGAGATGCCGCCCCGGTCCTGTGCCGTGCCGAAGGCCGCGTCGGCGAAGCCGTCGCCGTTGACGTCGCCGGCCGCGAGAGAGTCGACGGAGCCGTGGCCCCGCGCCAGGGCCCGGGTGCCGTCGTAGGTGTGGACGGTGTCGAGGCCCGCCGCCGTGCCCGGGTAGACGTTCACCCCCGAGCCGTTCACCAGGACGTCCGCGTGGCCGTCGTGGTCGACGTCGCCGACGGCGAGGTCGCTGAGGTCCGTCGCGTGGGCGGCCGGGCCGATCCGCCGCGTGAGGCCACGCGGCGATCCCGGGATCACCGTGAAGTCGTAGCCGGCGTCGGCCGGGTCGTCGATGCCGGACTCGACCACGAGGTCGGCGCGGCCGTCACCGGTCACGTCGCCCGTCGCGAGGGCCGGAATCTCCGTGATCAAGGAAGGGCCGGGGTTCACGGTGGCGCGCGTCGGCGTGCCCGTGACCAGCCGGGGCGAGCCGTACACGACCTCGACGGGCCCGTCGCCGCACGCGACGGCCAGGTCGTCGAACCGGTCGCCGTCGAAGTCGGCCGCCGCCAGCACCCCGCCGAATCCGGGACACTCCCGTTCCGGCGGGCTGGGGATGACGACGCTGCGGCCGGAGGGGCCCGTCCCCGCGCCGAAGACGATCGTCACCGAGCCGGGGCCAGCCGGGCCGGTCGTACCGGACGTGTCGGCCGCGAGGTCGGGATGACCGTCGTGGTCGAAGTCGCCGGAGGTGACCGCCCCGCCGAACCTGCCGTTCTTCCGCGGATCGCCGGGCACGCCGGGCGAGGTCTGGTCGACCAGCCGGCGGCTCGCCAGGCCGTAGAGCATGACCACGTATCCGGCCTGGTCGAACGCTCCGACCCGGCCCTTGGGAACTCCCAGGGCCAGCACGCCGCCCGTGCCCGGTGCCGCCGACGTCGGTCTCGCCGCCTGCTCGCAGGCCGCGCGGACCGGATGCCGGGCCGGCGCGCAGCCCGTGATCGTCAGTAGTGCCAGCGCCGCGCAGGGGCCCGTACGAGAGAACCGCACCGGTGCTCAGTCCTCGGGTTCGACCAGGAGGCGGGCGTAGTTCGCCATCGAGCGCTGGTATCTGGGCAGGTGACGGGCCAGAGCGGTGACGGCGATCGAGACGGCCTCGCGTTCGCGGCCCAGGTCGGTGAGGGCCAGGGCGAGGACCGCGCGTACGGCGTCGTCCAGGTGGTCGGAGCCCTCCTTCAGCTCGGCCGTGAGCAGCGCGACGCTCTCCTCCGGGCGGCCCAGGTTCCGGATGGAGCTGGCCATCTGGATCACCGAGCGGCGGCGGTTCTCGCCGGTCAGGCCGATGGCCAGGGCGCGTTCGTACAGCGGGATCGCCCGGTCGGAGTGGCCCATGGAGTCGAAGGCGCAGGCGCGTTCGAACGCCGCGCGTGCGCTGCCGGAGGGGAGCTCGGCGGCCAGGCTCTCGATCAGGGCCAGGAACTCCTCTTCCGTACGGTCGTCGATCGACGCCCAGGCGCCCGCGATCCGTCGTTCCCAATCGTCGTTCACGACGGACACCCTCGCACACGCGGCAACGAACATTTCACACCGCGTGTCTCCCGGCGCAACGAACGCTACGCAGAGTGGCCGTCATGAGATACGGACGTTCGACCGATCATCCGCATCCCCGGGGGAAGCACACGTGGCGGCGCGAGGTCGTCGAGTTCGCGGCGCTCTTCGTCGCGGCGGGGACCGCGCATCTGTTCTCCACCGCTCTGGGGCACCGTGAGGCCGGCACGACGATGCTGCTCGCGCTCGGCGGCGTACTGCTCGTCGTCGCGACGATCCACCTCTGGTGGTCACACCGGCGTGATCGCCAGCGGCCCCCGGTCCGGCAGGAGGCCGGGAACCTCTGGCGGGTACGGGCCCGCGTGCGCGAGACGCCGGGGCAGCTCGCGGCGCTGGCCGCCGCGACCGCGGCGACCGGCGGCAACATCATGTCGCTCAACACCCACCATGACACCGACGGCACCGTCGACGAGCTGTACGTGCGGATGCCGTCGCCCGTACGCGCCGAGACCCTGGTCGCGGCGCTCAGCGCGGCGGGCGGCCGTGCGGTCACCGCGCGGCCGGCGACCGTGCACGAGCTGGTCGACCCGGTGACCAGGGCGCTGCTGCTGGCGTCGTCCGTACGCCTGGACCCGCGCCGCCTGCCCGCCGCCCTGGCCACCCTCCTCGACGCCCAGCTCGTACGGTCGGGCGACGGGGAGACCTTGTCGCTGGTCTCCTCGACCGGTCATCCGATCCGTCTCCGCCGCCCGGGCATGCCGTTCACCGCCGGCGAGACCGCGCGTGCCCTCGCGATGCTCGAACACGCGCGGCGGCCGTGCGGGGTCAGGCGTTGAAGGAGAAGTTGTTCACACCGAGGCCGGGGCCGCCCTGCCAGGGCTCGAACCCGAACTGCACGCTGGTCAGGTACCAGGAGGTCTGGATGTAGCCACGGTTCACCGCGTCGTACGTGAAGTCCTTGACGCCGATGTCCAGGGAGTTCGTCGGCTGCTGGCGCACGTACGAGATGACGTTCCAGCCGATGTTGCCGAACCAGACGTCCCAGGTCGCGCCCGCGAGGTTCGCGGTGGCGACCTTCTGGCCGACGGGCTGCGGCGCGCCGCTGTGCGAACCCCAGATCATGACCTCGGCGCCGGTGTTCTGGCCGGGCGGGTTGGGCGTCGGGTCGTACCAGATGTCGTACGCGGCGTCCCACTGCCCGGCCGTCGTCGCGTACGAGACGGTCGAGTGCGGGTTGCCGAAGGCGCTGACCTGCAAGGGAAGGCCGCTGCCGGTGCTGCAGTAGCCGTAGTGGCAGCCCGCGTAGATCGACGGGTACGCGGCGGGCGGGCCGCTCGTGGACACGTTGTGGTCGCCGCTGACGACGCTGAAGCCGGTGTCGGTGACGTTGATGCACTGCTGGATCGAGTCACCCCACTCGTCGTTCTGGACGACGTAGCGTCCGCCGGCGATGGACGTCGCGCCGAACTGGTCGCAGATCTGGGTGTCGGCGACGGCGGCGGGGGCAGGTCCTGTCAGTGCGTACACCGCTGGTCCGGTGGTCAGCAGAGCGGCGGCGAGGGCCAGTGAGGGCAGGGATCTCATGGTCGGCCTTCCTTGGTTGTGGGAGCGCTCCCACAACCATGCTCGCTGTTGTCAGATCAGTCAAGACCGGATGAAAAGGCGCGCCGGGCCCTTTTGGGGCCCGGCCGTTTCCTCGATCAGAGTGAGGACCAGAAGCCGCACCGGTGCTCGGCGGCCAGGTCGACGTTCCGGGTCTTCCCGGGGATCAGGCCGTGCACCGTACGGCCGTCGAAGCGGTTCCAGGCCGGCGCGCCCGCGCCGTTCGGGTCGCCGGTGTGCGCGAAGCGGGTCCAGTAGCCGATCATCTCGTCGGAGAGGTCACGCTGGGCGGCCGTACGCGGGCCGGGGAACTGCTCGTCGGAGAACAGGTACTGGAGCTCGGCGGCGTGGAACGCCCCCGTCGGAAAACTCGGCGTGACACCGTCCTTCGCCCAGGGCGCGTCCCGGTCACCGAACTCGTACGCCCATGTCGGGTTCGCCCGGCTCAGCAGCCTGTCGGTCGCGAGCGCCGTGCAGCCCCACGTGTAGTCACTCCACACCGCCGACAGCGCCGTACTCGCCGAGTCGTAGTCGCCGCGCGGGTAGCGGGCCAGGACCTTCGCGCCCTTGTCCGCACCGAAGTAGTCCTTCACCTGCTGCGCGTAGTCGGCGTCGGTGAGCACGTGCCCGGAGAACTCCTCGACGGCCGCCGTGAACGTACGCTGCTCGTCACGGGTCGACCCCTGAATCACCGGAACCCTGGCGAACCGCCCGGTGGCGAGCGCCTGGTAGGGACTGACCGGCAGCACACCCGTTCCGTACGCCGGCCCGTAGCCCTGCCCGCCCTCGGAGGCGTCGAGCAGCGCAGAGACAGGCTTCCGCCGCAGACAGGCGACCGTGGCGGGTGTCGCGCAACCAAGCCGCTTCGCCAGCGCCACCCCCTGCGCCGCCGCGACCGTACGCGACCGGGCCACCCAGCCACCGTCCTTCCAGGGCCACTGCGTGGTCAGCGCACACGGCCCGCTCTGGATGATCGCCCGCCGGAACAGCCCCCTGGACCGCGGCGAGGCAAGATGCGCACAGGCACTGACCCCACCGGCCGACTCACCGAACAGGGTGACGTTCCCGGCGTCCCCGCCGAAGGCGGCCGCGTTACGCCGCACCCACCGCAACGCGGCCTGCTGGTCCTCCAGCCCGAAGTCGCCGGACATGTGCCCTGCGCCGTCCAGCGCCGGGTGGTCGAGAAACCCGAAGACTCCGAGCCGGTAGTTGAACGTGACCACGACGACGTCACCCTTGTCCGCCATCCGCTGCGCGTCGTACAGCCGCCCGGACCCGGAGTAGAAACCGCCACCGTGCACCCAGAACATGACGGGCAGGCGGCGCCCGCTCACGTTCCGAGGCGTGGTGACGTTCAGGAAGAGACAGTTCTCATCGACACTGGGCTTGTCCCCGAGAAAACCAGCCGTCTGCGGACAGTCCGCCCCAGGCGCGGTCGCGTCCCGGGTTACGGTCCAAGCGGCCGGCGAGCGCGGCGACGCCCACCGAAGATCCCCGACAGGCGGAGCCGCGTACGGGATGCCTTGAAACGACCTGGAGCTCGCGGAGACCGTGCCACGCACGGGCCCGGAGTCGGTACGAACAACGGCCGGATTTCCGGCGATGCCGACCTTCGTGGCCGCGGCCGTGGTCGCCACCGCACAAACGGCGGCCACACCGAGCCCGATCGCCGCCACAACGGTCGTACGTGAACGGTTGCGCATGATGCTTCCTTCATGGATGTCCGGGATGACATCCATGAATCTCCGGCATCACGACGGAAGAGACACTAGGGCTGCCCCCGCCCCGTGAGTGCACCCATCACCCACCAGAGGGTGGGCCTGACACCACCTTCGTACGGGCTCGAACTGCGACAGAGGTCACTTACATCGAACGGCCACAGGCTGTTACCCATCGGTAAAATCAGCAAGGATCCCCGGCGAAAAGGTGACGCCCATGGCCACCAAAGAAGACTTTCGCGAGAGCCGTGACCTGCGTACTCGGCGGGTGGAGCGGTTGAACACCGCATCCGTTCGGCACGTTATCGAACCCGACGTCGACGTTGTCGGTGACTTCACGGCTCCCCAGATCATTCCTGATGACCTGCTCTCCACGGCGGGGCTCGATCTCGACCTGACACCCGAGCAGAAGGCGACGCTCGCTCGTGAGGAGCTCGCTTCCATGATGCGGCTCGGGATCGCGTTCGAGGCGATTCTGATCGCGGGGTTCGCTTTCCGGCTCGCGCTCGCGCCCGGGGTCACCGATCCGCGGTTCACGTACGCGCTGCATGAGATCGGTGAGGAGACCCGGCACTCCCGGCTGTTCGCGCGGGTCGTCGAGCAGCTCAGCCCTCTGCAGCGGCATCCGATCGACGGGAAGGTCTCGCGGCGGATCAGGGGGCGGCTGTTGCCGATGATCATGCGGCGGCCGGCCATGCTGGACGCGCTCGTGCTCGGTGGGGAGGAGATTCCCGACCTTCTACAGAAGCTGGTCTCTGAGCATCCGGACGCCGATGACTACCTGCGGCGGGTCAGTCTCTACCACCGGCAGGAGGAGGCGCGGCACCTCGCGTACGCGCGCACCACCGTCGCCGAGCACTACCGGTCGACGAGCTGGAGTGACCGGTACGCCGTGCGGCGGGTCGTGCCGCGGATGATCGGGTTCATGTTCGACATGATGGTTCAGCCGTTCGTCTATCCCACGATCGGGCTGCCCGCCTGGAAGACGTGGCGGGCCGTGCGCAAGAGTCCGCAGCGGCTGGCGTTGCGGCGGCAGGCGGCGCGGTCCGTGCTGAAAGATCTCATGGACAGCGGGGTGTTCGCGCCCGGCGAGGTGCCGCCCGTCTGGCGCCGTCTGTGCGCCGTCGACCGGAACGGTGACCACGTACTCTGAGGCATGCGATTCCGCGCGGAGATCCTGCTCGAGGGCAAGACGGCCACGGGTATCCGGGTGCCCGAGGAAGTGATCACCGCTCTCGGCGGCGGGAAGCGTCCGCCGGTGGTCGTCACCCTCAACGAACACACGTACCGGACCACGGTCGGTTCCGTACGCGGCGTGCCGATGATCCCGGTCAGCGCGGAGCATCGCCGCGGCTCCGGGGTTGCCGCCGGTGACGAGGTGGACGTCGGCGTCGAGCTCGACACCGAGCCGCGCGTGGTCGCCGCGCCCGACGACCTCGCCGAGGCGCTCAGGGAAGACCCCGCCGCGAGCGGCTTCTTCGAAAGACTGGCCCCCTCCCACCGGAAGGCGTACGTCGTCTGGATCGAGAGCGCCAAGAAGCCCGAGACCCGCGAGCGCCGCGTCACGCAGGCCGTCGAGATGCTCCGCGAGGGCCGTACGCGCTAGGGGCGGGCGAAGGCCAGGGCCTCCTGAGCGAGGGACAGCCAGGGGTGGTCCGAGGCGGGGTCCAGGCTGAACCACTCCTTCATGGGCACGCCCTTGTTCGCGTCGAAGTGGACGCCTTCGCCGTCGGCGACCAGGGCGGTGACCCGTTCGGCCGGCAGCTTCACCACCAGGCGGCCGCGCACGAACATCGCGAAGATCTTGTTCTGGTGGCGCAGCGCGCTCCGGCCGAACCCTCGCCCGCCCCGCGGCGGCGTGACGCCCGGTTCGCCGACCAGTTCGTCGACCAGATCCGCGAAGCGGTCCTCCGCCGTGAGCCCCACGCTAGGCCTCCCGCCAGGTGATCAAAGCGTCCAGGGCCTCGACGGACGAGCCGCGGACCAGCAGCGGGTTGATCTCCAGGCTCTCCAGCGCGTCACCGAGCCCCTCCGCGATGGACGCGACGCGCGTGATCACGTCGGTCAAAAGATCCAGGTCGGCGGGCTCCGTTCCCCGGGTGCCTTCCAGCAGGGCGAAGCCGCGGAGTTCGGACAGGGCCCGGCGTACCTCGGAACGGTCGACCGGGAGGACGCGGAGCGCCGAGTCGCGCAGGACCTCCACCCACACGCCGCCCAGCGCCACGGCCAGGACCAGGCCCCACGACGGGTCCCGTACGACGCCGACCAGCAGCTCCACGCCGCCGGACCGCTGCGGCTGCACCAGGACGTCCGGGCCCAGCGCGGACAGGTCGGCGTACGCGGCGCGTACCGAGGCCTCCGACGACAGCCCGAGCCGTACGCCGCCGATGTCGCTCTTGTGGGCCAGGCCCTCGGCCGACGCCTTCAGGACCACCGGGTGCCCGAGGGCGGAGGCGGCCGCCACCGCCTCGGACTCCGACGACGCCGAGACCGTCGGGACGACCGGCACGCCGTGGGACGCGAGCAGCGCGCCGGCCCGGCGTTCGCTCCAGACCCCGGTCCCGGACACCTGGAGGTCCTTCGCGCGCTCCTGCGACGGCAGGCCGGCCGACCATCTCTCCGACCAGCGCACGGCCGCCCCCAAGGCGTGCATTCCGTGCTCGATCCCGCCGACCACCTGCGGAAATCCGGTCCGTGCCAGTACGGAGCGCGCGAACTCGCTGATGTCCGTCAGGACGTTCCCCACGACCACGACCGGACGCGGCGACGCCGCGACGGCGGAAGCGCTCGCCGAGAAATGCCGGTACACCGGTTCGGGGTCCGGCGGCACGATCTTCGACACTTCGGTCAGCATCATCACCACGTCGATGCCGGGGTCGGCGGCGACGATCGAGAGCGCGCGGCTCAGCAGCGTACGGTCCACGACGACGTAGCCGGTCACGTCGAGGGGGTTCTGCACGCTGCCGAAGGACGGCATGATCTCCCGCAGCGCCGCGACCGTCGACGGCGCGAACTCCGGCAGCTCCAGCCCTTCGTCCTCCGCGCGGTCGGCGATGACCTCCGACGCTCCGCCGGACGGCGTGACCACACCCAGGCGGCGTCCGGGCAGCGGGCCCGTGGACGCCAGCAGCCCGGCCGTGATGATCAGATCCTCCAGCGACCGCACCCGTACGACGCCGAGCTGCCGAAACGCGGCGTCCACGACGTCGTCGTCGCCGACCAGCGCGCCCGTGTGGGCCTGGGCCGTACGCGACGCGAGGCGGGAGCGGCCGATCTTCAGGGCGACGATCGGCTTGCCCGCCGCCAGCGCGCGGCGCGCCACGCGGGTGAACTCGGCGGGGTTCCGGACCGACTCCAGGAACAGCGCGATGACCTTGGTGGCAGGGTCGTCGACGAGGTGGTCGACGACGTCCGTCAGGGACACGACCGCCTCGTTGCCCATGGACGTCAGCAGGCTGAGGCCGATGTTGCGGGACTGCGCGAACGACAGCACCGAGCTGGCCAGCGCGCCGCTCTGCAGCACGACGCCGACCGATCCCGGAAGCAGCGGCGGCGGGATCGGCAGGCCGTACGGCGTGATGCCGTCGCCGGCGTTGACGAAGCCGTTGCCGTTCGGGCCGAGGACGCGCAGCCCGTGCTCGCGGCACAGCGCCGCCAGCGACTCCTCCAGCAGGCGGCCGGGTTCGCCCGTCTCGCCGAACCCGGCGGTGAGCACGACGAAGGAGCGGATCCCGAGCGCCGCGCCCTCCAGCAGGACCGATTCGACGGCCTTCGTCGGCACCATGACGTACGCCAGGTCGACCGGTCCGGGCACGTCGCCGAGCGACGCGTACGCGCGCTCGCCGTGCACGACGGGCGTACGCGGATTGACCAGGTACACCGGCCCCGCGAAGCCGAACCGCCGCAGGTTGGCGAAGGTGTTCACCGACCAGCCGGACTTGTCGGTGGCCCCGACCAGCGCGATCGAGCGCGGGGTGAACAGGTCGCCGACCGTCACTCGCCGATCCCGCCGAGCTTCACGTGTCCCTTCAGCAGGTTCCGGGCGATCGTACGGCGCTGGATCTCGTCGGTGCCCTCGTAGATGCGCAGCAGGCGCAGCTCGCGGTACCACCGCTCGATCGGCAGCTCCTTCGTGTAGCCCATGCCGCCGTGGATCTGCAGGACGCGGTCGACCACCTGGTTGGCCATGATGGCGCCGTTGAGCTTGGCGATCGAGGACGCGTGCCGGGCGTCGAGCCCCTCCTGCGCCCGCCACGCCGCGTACAGGGTGAGCCACTTCGTCGACTCGATCTCCACCTGGGAGTCGGCGATCTGCCACTGGATGGCCTGGTAGTCGGCGATCACGTTGCCCATCGACTTACGGATGTTGGCGTAGTCGATCGCCATCTGCAGCAGTCGCTCGGCCGAGCCGATGGCGCGCGCCGGGATCATGAAGCGGCCGTTGCGGATCCAGGCCATCGCCAGCTCGAAGCCCTTGCCGACCTCGCCGAGGACGTTCGAGGCGGGCACGCGTACGTCGTCGAAGACGAGCGCGGCGGGCCCCCACTGGCCCATCGTCGGGATCGGCTCGGACTTCCAGCCCATGTCGCGGTCGGCGAGGAAGCAGGTGACGCCCTCGTCCGGCACGACGGCGAAGACCATGACGAAGTCGGCCTCGCTGCCGCCGGTGATGAAGGTCTTCTCGCCGTTGATGACGAAGTCGTCGCCGTCCCTGACGGCACGGCTGGTGATGTTGCGGGCGTCGGATCCCGCGCCGGGCTCGGTGATGGCGAAGCAGGAGCGCCGGTCGCCCTCGATGGTGGGGACCAGGTAGCGCTGCTTCTGCTCCTCGGTGCCGGCGTAGAGGATGTTGTCGGCGCTGCCGCCGAACATGAAGGGCACGAACGTGCGCCCGGTCTCCATGGCGAGGATCGCGGACATCACGGCCCCGGCGTCGAGCCCGCCGTACTCCTCGGGCGTGTTGATCCCCCAGAACCCGGCCTTCTTGGCCTTGAGCTGCAGCTCTCTGATCACCGAAGGTTCGAGGCCGGGGCGGCCCTCGCGCTCGTTGCGCAGGACCTCCGCCTCAAGCGGGACGACCTCCTTCTGGATGAAGCTGCGGACCGTGTCGCGGATCTGGCGTTCCTCGACACTGAGGGAGAAGTCCACCATCAGCCGGATCCTTTCGGTGAGCCGGGGATACGTTGTGCATTCTAGAATGAGCCTCTAGAACTGGTTCCCAGCGTGCGCCCCGCGCGCCGAAGGTGTCAAGGAGAACCGATGACACGCAAGACGACCGGAGCGAACGCCTGGCGGTGGAGCCGTACGGCCGAGACCCGGCGCGGCATGCTCCGGGCGGCGCGCGAGGTCTTCACCACGCAGGGGTTCGCCGAGGCGAGCGTCGCCGACGTGGTCGAGCGGGCCGGGTCCAGCGTCGGCAGCCTCTACCACCACTTCGGCGGCAAGGCCGAGCTGTTCCTCGCGCTGTGGGAGGACCACCAGGTCACCCAGGAGGCCGGCGCCGCCGAGGCCGTCTCCGAGGCGCGCGAGTCCGGCGAGGAGGACCCGCTGGAGCTGTTCATCACGGGCGCGCAGGCGTTCCTGGCGAGCTCGTGGGAGCGGCGCGACCTCGTGCGCCTGTTCATGGACGGCGACGGCCCGCCGGGGTTCGAGCTGATGCGCCGTACGCGGGGCCGCGAGTGGGTGCGGCAGAACGCCGTCCTCCTGGGCGCGGGCGCGGACCCCGTCGACCGGGTCACCGTCGCCGTGCTCACCACGATCATCGGCGAGACCGGCCGCGAGGTCGCCGCGTGCGGCACCCGCCCGGAGGCCGAGACGGTCGCCGAGGCGGCCATCCGCCTGATCCGCCGCCTCGACCCGCTCACCGCGGAGTGAACGGCAGGTAGCCGACATGCTCGCGGTGCTCGCCGTGGATCCGCGCCTCGCGCAGCGCGGCCACGAACTCCGATGGCCCCTCGAAGTCGGGCATCTCGACCCAGGCGGCGCCAATGCCCTGCGGGTCGTGCGCGTCCGAGCCGGCCGCCGCGGGCAGGTCGCATGCCGCCGCGAACTCCGCCGCCCGCCGGTTCAGCGCCTGGTCGGCGATCTTGGAGTTGAAGACCTCGACGACGTCCAGGGCGTCCACGGCGCGCAGGCGCTCAAGGCCCTCCTCGCCCAGGCTCGTACGCGACGGGTCGAAGGGGTGCGGCGCGTACACGACGGCGTTCTGCGCGCGCAGCCGCGCCGCGACCCGCTCCAGCGGCAGGACGTACGGGACGCGCTCGGTCAGGAACAGCCCGATGACCTCGCCGGATCCCGTACGGATCTCCTCGCCGACGACGACGCGCGCGCCGATGTCACGCGAGATCGCCTCATGTGCGCCCGCCAGCGTGTGGTGGTCGGTGACGCACACGACGTCGAGCCGCTCCGCGCGTACGCGCTCGGCGAGCCGCTCGACGGTCGTGACGGCGTCACCGGAGTGGACGGTGTGCAGGTGGCAGTCGACCCGCACCCACCCCGGCCTCACCGGAACGCGGCCCGGCCCCGGTCGATGACGATCGTTCCGTCGTCCTTCGCGGCGCGGTACAGCGCGGTGCCGTCGCCGGAGTCCCAGATCGACACGGTCAGCGACTCGCCAGGGAACACCGGCTTGCTGAACCGGCCCGACATCGAGGAGAACCGCGCCGGATCGGACCCGGCGAGCGCGTGCAGCAGCGCCCGGCCGACCACGCCGTACGTGCACAGCCCGTGCAGGATCGGCCGGTCGAAGCCGGCACGCGCGGCGAACTTCGGGTCCGAGTGCAGCGGGTTGCGGTCGCCGGACAGGCGGTAGGTCAGCGCCTGCTCGGGCCGCGTGGCGTACGTGACCCGGTGCTCGGGCTCGCGCTCCGGCTCCTCCCAGTCGTCGCGCGGGCCGCGGTCGCCGCCGAAGCCGCCCTCGCCGCGGATGAAGACCGAGCCGCGCGAGGTGATCATGGTCTCGCCGGTCGCGGGGTCGACCGCGGTGGCCTCGCTGACGACGAGCCCGGCGGAGCCCTTGTCGTAGATGCCGGTGACCTTCGACGTCGCGCGGACGGTGCCGGCGGCGGGCAGCGGCTTGTGCAGCACGAAGGACTGCTCGGCGTGGACGAGCATCGCCGGGTCGAAGTCGCCGAACCGCCGCGCGCCGGGCACCTGCGCCAGCAGCACCGCGTACGTCGGGAGCACCTGCTGCTCGACGCCCTCGGTGTTCTCCGTGGTGAACGCCAGCTCGCTCAGCGGGTCGTCGATCCCAGCGCCGACGCCGACCGCGTACAGCAGGGCGTCCTTGGAGGTCCACGAGCGGTCGTGCGGCGCGGAGTCCACGCCGATCGCCGTGAGGTCGAGCGCCATCTCAGGCTCCGTTCTCGGGGGTGCGGCCGTCGGGCATGACGTTCGGGGCGGCCTTCGCGACCAGACCGGGAATGATCTCTCCGAGCTCGGCCGGGTCCCAGCGGTCGCCCTTGTCGGCGCCGGGGCCGGCACGCCAGCCCTCGGCGACGCTGATCACGCCACCCCGCACATTGAACACCCGGCCGGTGATCTCGCGCGCCTGGTCCGAGCCGAGCCAGACGACGAGCGGCGCGATGTTGTCGGGGGCGTGCGGGTCGAAGCCGTCGGCCTTGTCGGCCTGCCAGCGCACGAGGTTCTCGGTCATCCGGGTGAGCGCGGCGGGGGCGACGGCGTTGACGGTCACGCCGTACCGGCCGAGCTCGCGCGCGGCGATCACGGTCAGGCTCGCGATGCCCGCCTTGGCCGCGCCGTAGTTGCCCTGGCCGGCGTTGCCGTAGATGCCGGACGACGACGTCGTGTTGATGATCGCCGCGTCGACCGGCTCGCCGGCCTTCGAGCGGGCCCGCCAGTACGCGCCGGCGTGCCGCAGGGTGGAGAACGTCCCGCGCAGGTGCACCCGGATGACGTCGTCCCACTCGTCGGCGGTCATGTTCACCAGCATCCGGTCGCGCAGGATCCCGGCGTTGTTGACGAGGACGTGCAGGTCACCGAAGCGCTCGATCGCGGACTCGACGAGCCGCCTGGCGCCCTCGAAGTCGGAGACGTCGTCGCCGTTGGCGATCGCCTCGCCGCCCGCCGCGCGGATCTGGTCGACGACCTCTCCGGCCGGGCCGCCGGACGATCCGCTGCCGTCCACCTCGGCACCCAGGTCGTTGACGACGACCTTGGCGCCCTGGCGTGCGAACTCCAGCGCGTGGCCCCGGCCGATGCCGCGCGCGGCCCCGGTCACGATGACGACGCGTCCTTCGACGATCCCGCTCATGTGAACCTCTGTTTCTAGAATAGTCTTCTAGAAAAACTTCCCAACGGCCATGATGTCTGTCAACCGTGGTACGAGGAAAGGATGCGCCCATGTTCGCCGACAAGGTGGTCCTGGTCACCGGCGCGAGCCGTGGCATCGGTGCGGAGATCGCCCGGCGGTTCGCCGCCGAGGGCGCCACGGTCGCCGTCACGGCGCGTACGGTCGACCCCGGTGACTCGCGGCTCCCGGGCACCATCGGCGAGACGGTCACCTCGATCGAGGCCGCCGGGGGCACGGCGCGCGCGTACGCCGCCGACCTGTCCGACCCGTCCGCGCGCTCGGCGCTCGCCGCGACGGTCATCGCGGACCTCGGGCGGATCGACGTGCTGGTGAACAACGCCGCCGTCACGTACTTCACGCCGGTCACCGAGTTCACCGACCGGCGCTACGCCTTGATGTTCGAGGTGCAGGTGACCGCGCCGTTCCACCTGGCGCGGCTCGTGCTGCCCGGCATGCGCGAGCGGGGAAGCGGCGCGATCCTCAACATCTCGTCGCTGGCCGCGCGTCATCCGGCCCCGGGCGCGCGCCTTCGCGGCGGTACGGTCTACGGCATGTGCAAGGCCGCCCTGGAGAGGTTCACGACCGGCCTCGCCGCCGAGGTCGCCGGCGACGGCGTGGTCGTCAACTCGCTCGCGCCGAACCGCGTCGTCCCCACGCCAGGCACGCTCTTCCACCACCTGACCACCGAGGACGACCCCGACGCCGAGCCACCGTCGGTGATGGCCGAGGCCGCGCTGGCCCTGTGCCGGGGCGATCTGACCGGGCGCGTGGCCCTGTCGCAGGACCTCCTGGACGAGCTGCGGTGAGGGTCCTCCTCGTCCTTCTGCTCCTCGTCGCCGGGTGCTCCGGCGCGAACGGATCGGCGCGGCCCAAGGTCGGGAAGTCGACACAGACGATCCGCCTCGACGGGCGAAAACGGACCTTCCACCTGTACCGCCCCGCGTCGCTGCCGTCGTCGGCGCCGCTGGTGGTCATGCTGCACGGCGGCTTCGGCAACGGCGAGCAGGCCGAGCGGTCCTACGGCTGGGACGCCGAGGCCGACAAGGGCCGGTTCCTGGTCGCCTACCCCGACGGGGTCGACCGGGCGTGGGCGACCGGCGGCGGCTGCTGCGGCATCCCCGGCCGCCGGCACGTCGACGACGTCGCCTTCATCCAGTCCGTCGTCGCCACGATCGGCCGCGAGCTGCCGCTCGACCGGCGGCGCGTGTACGCGACCGGGATCTCCAACGGCGGGATGCTGTCCTACCGGCTGGCCTGCGACACGAAGACCTTCGCCGCGATCGGCCCCGACTCGGCGACGCTGCTCGGCCCCTGCCCCACCCCGGCGCCGATCTCGGTGATCCACGTCCACGGCACCGAGGACCACAACATCCCCTACAACGGCGGCAAGGGCGGCGGCGTCGCCGAGATCGACGGGCCCGCCGTACCCGGCCTGGTCGCCGGCTGGCGCAAGACCGGCCACTGCGCCGCACCGGTCACCACGGTCCACGCACCCGTCACCACGTCGGCGGCCACGTGCCCGGGAGGCCGCGCGGTCGAGCTCATCACCATCGCGGGAGCCGGCCACCAGTGGCCCGGCGGCGTCAGCAAACCGGTCCTGGAACGCGTGATGCGCCTCGACCCGCCGTCCAAGGCCCTCGACGCGACGGACGTCATCTGGAAGTTCTTCGCCGCCCACCCCGGCTAGGACAGTTCCTTCCGCAGGTCGATGGCGTCGGCGTCGTCCGGGCACAGCGTCAGGGCGTGGGTGAGGTCGGCGCGTGCCTCGTTCAGGTGGCCGGCGGAGCGGTGGGCCACGGCCCGGTTGAACAGCAGGGTGGCGTCCTCGCCGGAGGCCAGTGCCCTGGTCAGGTCGGCCACCGCCTCGTCCGGGTCGGCGTCCACGGTCAGGGCGGCGCGGCCGGCCAGGGCGGCGACGAGTCCGGGTTCCGCGGCCAGGGCGGCGTCGAAGTCCGCGCGGGCACGGTCGGGGTCCACGGCGGCGGTCAGCTGGCCTCGTACGCAGGTCAGGTGAGGGTTGCCCGGGTCCAGGGCCAGACCGTCCCGTACGTCGGCCTCCGCGCCCGTCTCGTCGCCGGTCGCGGCTCTCAGGCCCGCTCGGTTCACGTACGCGTCGACGTCGGCCGGGTCCAGTTCCAGCACGCGGCTCAGATCCTCCAGCGCGCCGGTCACGTCGCCGATCTCCTGGCGGAGTACGGCGCGGTTATGGTGCATCTCGGCGAAGGGCGGGCCGAGGCGTACGGCGGTGTCGTAGTCGGCGAGCGCCTGCTCGTGCAGGCCCATCGCGTGCAGGAGTTCCGCGCGGTCGAAATGGTATTCGGCGTAGTCCGGGTCGATCGCGATCAGGTCGTCGTACGCCTTACGCGCCCGCTCATTCTCACCCAGTACGGCCAGCAGCCGGGCACGGTTGGAAAGGAGGGTGCAGCGGTCGAGCGGATGGCGTTCCGGCGGGAACTCACGGTCCATGCGCGCGATCCCCTCATCGACCATTCTCAGCGCGCCGGAGGCGTCGCCGAGGCGCATCGTGATGAGGGCCTTTCCGTTGCGGTAGAAGATCTCGTAGAACGCCCGGTCGTCCTCGTCGCCGAGCAGCGACGCGATGGCGATCGCCTCGTTGATCGAGGCGAGTGCCCGTTTCAGGTCGCGGCGTTCCGCGGCGTGGTGTCGGGCGTACAGCATGGCGATCTCGTACGCGGTCACCCGGTGCACGGCCGGGTCCTCCGACGCCGCGCGCGCCTCCTCGTACAGCGCCTCGCTCCGCTCGCCCTCGCCGAGCAGCGTGAGCGACAGCGCCATCTGCCGGGTGAACCGCCACCACTCCGGGGTCCCCGGCTCGGTCAGCGCACGCCCGCGACGGCCGTAGTCGGCGCAGGCGTGGTGGAACGCCATGGTGAAGCAGTGGTCCTGGGCGTCGGCGAGGGCCTGTACGGCCGCGCCGGGAGGCGTATCGCGCTCCCGATCCCGCGACGGCGCCCGCTCACCCGCGACGTACGCCTCGGAGGCGCCGGTGACCAGGGGTTCCGCGTGGGGCCAGCGGCCGGCGGGCTCGGCCGTGCACAGGACGAGGGTCAGGGACGCCGGGTCGAGGCGGCGCAGGAGGACGGTGAACAGCTCGCGGTCGGTCTCGTCGGCCTCGTCAAGGTTCTCGATCACCAGGGACGTGCCGCCGCCGCCCCAGGCGCGGAGGAAGTCCGCGAATCCGTGGGCGATCCGCAGGGTGCGGAGAGAGGAGTGCACCCGCGTGCGCTCCTCCGGCCGTACGCGGTTGAACAGGGTCTCGCGGCCCACCGGGATCGTCGCGCGCAGCTCCGGGGCGACCGTGCTCAGCTCCAGGTCGTACCGTGCCAGGAGGTCCGGTGAGGCGGTCTTCGCCGCGGCGCGGGCGATCGCGCCGCCGGCGGTGTACGGCCCGCGGAGACGGCGGTGCGCGTCGATCACGGGAATGAGCGGCGGGGGAAGGTCGGCCTCGGCGACCGCGTGTTCCCGATCTCGCCGCGACGGCGCGCTGACGACCCGATGCCGAGACACAATGGGAACTCCGATTCCGGCTTGAATTATTTCGGGATACTGCCGGGTCAAAACTAAGTTTCGGCCCGGCAGTCACCGACTTATCGCAGCGTCCTTATGGTGCCCCGTGAGCCGTGGCCGCCTTACCGCTGAGTCGTTTTATCTCCGGCTTGTGAACGATGACGCGTTTCACTGCCAGCACCTCCCTTCGGCCGCCAACAACTGTAGATCAAATCGGGCGGCTCGCCAGGACAAGGGTGGCAGCGGACATGAACATTCCACCATTTCCGAGCACGACGCCGACCTCGACGCCGGGTACCTGGGCGGCGGCCTCGCCCCGAAGCTGGCGGATGGACTCCTGCATGGCGAACATCCCGTACATGCCGGTGTGCGTGTACGACAGGCCGCCGCCGTTGGTGTTCACCGGCAGGCGCCCGCCCGGCGACGTGTTGCCCTCGGCGATGAAGGCACCGGCCTCGCCCCGGCCCACGAAGCCCATGTCCTCCAGCCCGTAGATCGGCAGGTGGGCGAAGGCGTCGTAGATCATCAGGTGGTCGACGTCCGCCGGGCCGACACCCGCCTCCGCGAAGGCCGCACGGCTGGAGAGACGGAAGGACCGGGAGGTGGTGAAGTCCTCCATCTGGGAGATGATCGGCGACTCGGCGGACTCCCCGGTGCCCAGCACGTGCACGAGCGGCTTGCGCGTGCCGAGCGCCTCGGCACGCTCGCGGGACATGACGATCAGCGCACCGCCGCCGTCGGTGACGAGACAGCATTCGAGCAGGTGGAACGGGTAGGCGACCATCCGCGAGGCGAGGACGTCCGCGACGGTGATCGGGTCGCGCATGAGGGCGCGCGGGTTGCGGGCGGCCCACTCGCGCTGGGCGACGGCGACGGAGGCGAGCTGCTCGTGCGTGAGGCCGGTGTCCTTCATGTACCGGAGCGCCGTGAGCGTGAACATCGTCGGCGGCCCCATGATCCCGTACGGGACCTCGAACTGGCCGATGATCGAGTCGGGCTCCATCGGCGGCCGTGAGGCGCCGACGCGCGAGCGCCCGGACTGGCCGTGGGTGACCAGAACGGTGTGGCACATCCCCGAACGGATCGCCGCCACCGCGTGCCGTACGTGGAACAGGAACGACGAGCCGCCGACCGACGTGCCGTCCACCCAGGCCGGGGTGATGCCGAGCCCGTGCGCGATCTGCACCGGCCCCGGCGTGCCCGCGGTCGCGATGCCGTCGATGTCGTCCTTGTCCAGGCCCGCGTCGGCGAGGGCGTTGCGCGCGCCCTCAAGGTGGAGCTGGAAGGCCGACCGGTCCGGAAGCCGCCCGACCTCGTCGGTCTCGGCCGCCCCCGCGATCACGATGTCCATCACGCCTCCCCCTCGGGCTCGAAGAGCGGCACGAAGACGTCGCCGCGCGGCGCGAAGACGACCCGCAGCGGCATGTCCAGCCGGAGGTTCTCCGGCGTGATGTCGGTGTTCACGATGTTCGTCATCATCCGTACGCCCTCGTCCAGCTCGACGACCGCGATGGCGTACGGGGCCTCGAACCCCGGCGCCGGGCGGTGGTTGATGACGTACGAGTAGAGCGTCGCCCGGCCGGCGGCCGTCACCCACTCGACCTCGGAGGCTCCGCAGTGCGGGCAGAACGGGCGCGGGTAGAAATAGTGCAGGTCGCAGGCCAGGCAGTGCTGGACGCGTAGCTCTCCGGCGGCGGTGCCGTCCCAGAACGGCTGCGTCTCAGGGGTCGGCACCGGTACGGGCTTGGTCGGCATGGAACGCCCCCTTCACGGGTCGCCGACATTCTAGAATGGCCCTCTAAAAAAGCACCAGCCTGGACACGTGCCGCTAACTTGGTGACCGTGGATGAGAACCGGGCACGACGGGTCGTCGACGCGCTGCGTGATCGCGGCATCAACGCGCACCTGCTGAGAGCCGGCGTCGGCCAGTACGGCGTACGCGTGTCACTGCCGGGCGGCCGCGAGGCCGAATGGGACACCGACGGCACGGCGGGCCTCGAAGCACAGGTCATGCGCGACGGCATGCTCGTCGGCTTCGTGCCCGTGATCGAGGGCTCGGAGGACTACGACGAGCAGCAGGTCGTCGACGCCATCGCCCGCACCGACTACGACCAGCCCGTCGCCCGCCAGCGCACGGAGGCACCTCCGCCGTCGGCACCCCTCCCCCGCGAGGGCGGCGTCTTCCGCCGCTTCCTCGACGGCTTCCGCTACCGGTAGCTAGATCGCATCGCCCGCCTCGCTCGATGTCAGCCCGCCATAGGCGGGCCCGCAGGCGCACGGCCAGTCCAAGGGCTCTGGAGTTCTTCGGGCGGCCCTTCTCGGGGCCGCCCGAGGCAGAACGCCGGCACCCGCCTCCGGATGGGAAGCGGGTGCCTGCGATTCGACCGGGGCCCGAGTTACTTGATGAAGAGCTCGAAGCGCGGGCTGGTGCCGAAGCCGAGATCCGTGCACTGGTACGCGTTCCAGCCCTCGCGCTCGTACTGCTGGCCCGCGTCGACGCAGAGGTACTCGTACGGGTAGCCCCCGACGTCGGTCCAACTGCTCGCCGGGACCGCCGTGGCCGCCTGGGCCGCTTGGGCCGGCAGGGCCAGGCCACCTACCGCGACGGCGGCGAACCCGGCACTCGCGGCTGCTACACGAAGACGCATGCACGTTTCCTTTCATAGGGGCAGATCTCCGTCGACATTCGTCGTTCTGCCTTTTACGGGCATGGAGACCCCGTCGATCCGATCCTTGTGACAGACCGGTGCGGTGACGTGCGTCACAGACCGCCACGTCGCCCCGTTGTGGTGGCAATGGCGACGGCGCGTGAGGCCAGGTCGGCTGCGGTGTCCGTGTATTCGGCTGGTCGAACTGGCGCAGACGCCGCCAAGCCCAAGCCAGCCGCTGCCGCTACAAACAACGCGGCCACATCCCGCCATGACCCAAGTGCCGTTGCAGTACTAGGCGTCGTATTCGAGCTTGAACTCCGCCAGGACGACCTTGAGGTCGCCCGAGGCGTTGTGGGCGACGCGCAGGCCGAGGGGCACGGTCGGGGACACGAAGATCCCCCAGGTCTTGGCGAAGCACTGCATGCCCGGCGTCGCGGCGCGGTGCTCGGTGCAGGTCGTGTCCGGCTTGCCGAGCGGGTCGCGGGCGAACTGGTCGCGCAGCTCGGACGCCGCCGAACCCGAGGCGGCCTCCCACTGGACCATCGCGTACAGGCGGCCCCACGCCTTGTGCGCCGGCCAGATCAGCCCGCTGGCCGGGTCCGAGGGGAACGGATGGCTCTTGCCGGCGCGCTTCTCCGCGTGCATGTTGTCGGCGTCGTAGTTCTCGTCCCCGGCGTACGGGAAACGCAGCAGGTAATAGGCGTTCTCACCGGCGGGAACGGAGGCGGGCCCGCCGTCGCGGTCCGCGTCGAACTTCAGCGAGCACACGTGCAGTGCCATGCAACTCCTCCACTCAAAAGAACCATTAATAGCAAATTTCACCGTACGGCAAAGTAGCTCTCCAGACCGACATCGAAGATCACGCTGATTGGTGATTCCCCCCGCGACGGCCGCCCGAAGAATCGGCGGGACAGCGACCGTACGGAAGGAATCACCATGAGAAAGAGACCGGTCATCGCGGGGATCGCCATCGCCGCCCTCGTCGTGGGCACGGCCGCCCCCGCGACGGCGGCACGCGCGGATCTGCCCCCGCTGGACCCGGCGAAGATGAGCGCGGCCATCTCCGGGCTGCCCGACCGGAACGTCACCGGCGCGATGGTCCGGGTCACCGGCCGCGCGGGGCGGTGGAGCGGGGTGTCCGGCGTCGGCGACGTCCGTACGGGCGGGGCGGTGCCGCCGGACGGCCGGTTCCGCGTCGGCAGCGTCTCCAAGGTGTTCACCGCCGCCGTCGTCCTGCAGCTCGCCGCCGAGCACCGGGTCGACCTCGGGCGTACGGTGCAGCACTACCTGCCGGGCCTGCTCCCGGCGTCGTTTCCGCCGGTCACGGTGCGGCAGCTCCTGAACCACACCAGCGGTCTGCCGTACGGGACGCTCGGCTCGGGCGACGCGGCGTGGTTCGCCGCGCACCGTTTCGACAGCTGGACGCCGCGGCGGATCGTCGACGACGCGACAAAGCGTCCGATGAGGTTCACGCCCGGCACCCAGCAGCAGTACAACGGGACGAACTACTTCATCGCCGGCATGCTGATCGAGCGGGTCACCGGGCACACGTACGCGGAAGAGGTCCGGCGGCGGATCCTGGGCCCGCTGCGGCTGCGCGACACGTACGTCCTGGACCGCCGCGACCCGCGGCTGCCCGGACCGCACGCCCACGGCTACGTGGCCGTCGGCGGCGAGCTGCGCGACGTGTCACTCCAGAGCCCCTGGTCATGGGCGGAGGGCGGGCTCATATCGAGCAGCGCGGACCTGACCACGCTCCTCACGGCGATCTTCCAGGGCCGGCTGGTGCCCCGCTCGGAGCTGGGCGAGATGTTCACGCTGCCCGACGTGCCCTACACCGGCTCGCCGGGCAACTGCGGCGTCGGCCCGTCCGCGGGCCGCGCGTGCTTCAGCGCGGGCCTCACCACGACCACGCTGCCGAACGGCGTCGCGGTCTGGGGCAAGACAGGCTCCGTGCCCGGCTACACCACGGGCATGTTCGCGACGCGTGACCTGCGGAGGGTGCTCGTCTACTCGATCACTCCCACGGGGAACGCCGACGGGTCGGAGACGCCGTACGTCGTGCGCGTCGCCGCCGCGGCGTACGACCCGGACATCGGCTGAGGGCACGGGCGCACCACTCCGGTGCGCCCGGCGCCCGGCTCACCAGCCGTTGTCCCAGCCGCCACCCCAGTTGGAGTTGTAGTTCCAGTTGTCGTTCCAGCCGCCGCCGTCGCCCCAGTCGTCACAGTCGCCCCAGTAGTCGTCGCAGCCGTGGTGCGCGACGGTGTAGTGGGCGGCGGCCGGTACGGGCTGCGCGCCGGCCGTGGCCGGCGTTCCCAGCGCGAATGTCGTCATTCCCGCGAAGGCGAGCCCCGCGACGGTCACTGCGTTCCTCTTGCGCATGGAAGATCCCCCCTTGGTGCGTCGCCTTTGCGGCGACGGAATCACCTCTTTCAACGGGACCTCCGTTGTTGTGGCGACGCAAGCCCTGAAAACACCAAAAGTGATGCTTGACCGTATTTTGGGTTGATTTAGCGTTGCATTTTGCATCCCTCGAATGATCGCGCCCGCCCCGTACGCCCGGGTCTAGGGGCGTACGGCCGGCACCTCCGTCACCAGGGCGAACGCAAACCGGCAGGCGCCGATCACCGCACTGCTGTATGGTCGGGGGTAACCGAGGAAACATCGCGCGTTGACAGCCGAGTCGGCGTCGCCCCGGTCGCTCACTACTTTTGGCCCCCCTCGGGCCAGACAGGTCCGGCGAGCATGACGCCGCAAATGATCACTAAGCACGGCAGGGCCGTGGGCCAGGTTCCCCCTCCTACGGTGATCGACTCGGCTGCGCGAAAGTCTCCCCACGAACAGGCGCGTATCGCGCCCTGAGCCGGCGAGAGCGCCGCGTACGGCGCCCGCCCTCATTCAGACTCACCGGCACGACGGCACCTGCCGGCCGCACCGGATCATCATGGATCGGAGATCCACCTATGCATCACGAGACCAGCCGGGCACGGCTGCTGAGCCGCCGGCTTTCCGGCAAGACCGTCATCGCCGTCCACGGCGAGCTGGACATCGCCACCACCGCCGCCCTGCGCGACCGCGTCCTCGCCCTGCTGAGCGACACCTCGACGCCGGTGATCATCAACCTGGCCGGTGTGTCCTTCTGCGACGCCGCCGGGCTGGCCCTCCTCGTCGGCGCACAGCGCCGCGCGAGGCTGCACGGCCTGTCGATCACCCTGGCCGCGCCCCGTCCGCACCTGAGCAAGCTCCTGCGCATCACGGGCCTCGACCGCGCCTTCACCGTCCACGCCACGCTCGCGGGCGCCCTCGTGGGCCGCTCCGCCGCGCATCGCATCGCAGCGGCATGACCGCGAACGAGCCTGATCGCGGATCACCACCGAGCGACAAAGGACCAACGCGACCGGCTCGTTCCCGACCCGCAGACGAAGCCCATATGTGGGCGTTCAACTACCGGACGCCCTCCAACCGGCCCGAGGTCGTCCCGGTCGACCCCGAGACGCCCGGCGGCAAATGCCTGTGCGGCGACCCCGCCGAGTTCGTCATCGAGACGAACTGGTTCAGCGGCCGTCACTCACGTGACCCCGTCTGCGGCGCCCACGTCACCGCCGTCGTCGAGGCCATCACGAAGGAACAGGCCCGCCGCGACGGCGGCTGAGCACTACAGGGTCGCCGCCAGGCCAAAGGCCTCGAACAGCGACGCGTCGAACGTCGTGATCTCCGCGATGACGCCGTCCTCGACCCGCATGACGTCCAGTTTGAACGCGCGGAACACCCCATCGCCCGGTCTGCGGCAGTAGCTCGCCGCGGCGGGCCGGCGGTTGGCGCGGGTGGGCACCAGACGCCAGTCACCGAACCTCTCCGGGCCGAAGGCGCGCTCCAGGAGAGGCGCCATGGACGCGCGGCCCACGTACAGATCGGGGTTCGGCGGCATCGTGACGCGGATGTCCTCGCGCATGACGCCGACCAGCGCGACGGCGTCATCGCGTTCGTGGGCGTCGATCAAGCGCCGGAGTACGGCCTGCTCGTCCTCTGTCGGTGCGGAGATCGGGCGGTCCAGACGGTGGCCGGGCAGCAGCTGGATCGCCACCAGGAACGCCAGCTCGATCGTCTCCTTCGCCACGACCACGGCGTCCGTCCTCGGCCTCCTCGAACGAGCCGAGCATCCGGTAACAGTGGACGTGCGGTTCGCGGCGGTGCCGCTCCATGAGCTCGTCGGTCACGTTCACGGCGACCCTCCTTGGCGTTCCCATACCCCGTCCAACGCCGAGGGTGAGCCGGACTCATCGGCCCGCGAGGACGCCCGGAACACGGTCCTTCCAGGGCAGTGCCTCCTCCAGCCGCGCGGCGACGCGCAACAGCAGGTCCTCGCGGCCGTACGCGGCGACGAGCTGCACGCCGATCGGCAGGCCGCTCGCGCTGTGGCCGAGCGGCAGGCTGATCGCCGGGTGCCCGGACATGTTGAACACCACGGTGAACGGCCCGTATTCGAAGAGCGAGGTGAGCCAGCTCGTCACGGTGTGGCCGGGGTCGTCGTAGCGGAGCGTGCCGTGCGGCGCGGGGAGCCGCCCGAGCGTCGGCGTGACCAGCAGGTCGTACGCGGTGAAGAACGCGCCCACCGAGCGCGTGATCTGGTTCTGCGCGTCGAACCCCTTGAAGACGTCGAGCGCGCCGAGGCCGTGCACGTGCTCGATGGCTCGCCTCGACACCGCCTCCAGCGTGGCCGGGTCCGGCTGCCTCGGGGCCAGCAGCAGGGGTGCGAAGGCGCCGGCGATCTCGATCCGCGCGGTGTCCATGACGGTGGCCCAGTCGATGGCCGGGCCGGCCTCGCCGACGTCGTGCCCCATCTCCTCCAGCGCGCGCCCGGTGCGTACGGCCGCCGCGGCGACCTCGGGGTCCACGCCGGCACCGGACCAGGCCTCGGTCCGTACCGCGACGCGCAGCCGCCCCGGGTCGGCGGCCAGCTCGTGGGCGTACGGGCGGGCGGGCGGCGGAGCGGTGTACTTGTCGCCGACACCGGGCCCCTGGAAGGCGTCGAGGAGCCGCGCGGCGTCGCGTACGGTGCGCGTCAGCCCGAACTCCTGCACCATCCCGAACACCAGCTCACCCGCGTCGGGCCCGCACGGCGTACGCCCGCGGCTCGGCTTGAGGCCGACCAGCCCGCAGCAGGACGCGGGGACCCGGATCGAGCCGGCCCCGTCATTGCCGTGCGCGACCGGCACCGCGCCCGCCGCGACGAGCGCCGCCGCTCCGCCGCTGGAGCCGCCGACGCCCCGCCCGGTGTCCCAGGGGTTGCGGGTGATCCCGTACTTCAGGGACTCGGTGGCGAAGCTGACCACCATCTCGGGCACCGTCGTCAGGCCCAGCGTCACCAGGCCGGCGGCGCGGATCCGCCCCATCAGGTCACTGTCGTGGTGCGCCGGAATGCCCGGGATGCCACGGCAGCCGAGGGAGAACGGCACCCCCTCGGCCATCGGCCCGCTGTCCTTGATCAGAAACGGCACTCCGGCGAACGGGCCGTCGGCGGCGTGGTCGAGCGCCCTGTCGAACACCGGCAGCGCGAGGCCGTTGAGCGCGGGATCGACCGCGCCGAGGGCCCGCCGTGCGGCGTCCTCGACCTCGGCGGCCGTGACCTCGCCCGCTCCGATCAGGTCGCGCAGGCCGACGGCGTCGTACCGGGCGTACTCGTGAAGTTCCATGTGACCCCCTGTGCGGCGCCTCATACCTACTGCGGAAGCACAGGCCCGTTCCACCGGTTTTCCTCGTTCCAGACGCGAGATCACCGGGCTGAGGCCTTGGCCGTGGGTGGCATGATCGGGTGGAACCCGTTGCACAGCAGGCATCAGGAGAACTCTCGCCATGGAATACGTGAAGCTCGGCGCTACCGGCCTCGAAGTCTCGCCGATCTGCGTGGGGTGCATGAGCTTCGGGCTGCCCGATCGCGGCCTGCACGAGTGGACGCTCGACGACGAGCAGGCCCGGCCGATCATCCGGCAGGCCATCGAGGCCGGCGTCAACTTCTTCGACACCGCCAACGTGTACTCCGACGGTACGAGCGAGGAGATCGTCGGCCGCGCCCTCGCGGAGTACGCCCGCCGGGACGAGGTCGTCCTCGCGACCAAGGTGCACGGGCGGATGCGCGGCGGCCCGAACGGCGGCGGCCTGTCCCGTAAGGCGATCATGACGGAGATCGACTACAGCCTGCGGCGGCTCGGCACGGACTACGTCGATCTCTACCAGATCCACCGCTGGGACCGTACGACGCCGATCGAGGAGACCCTCGAAGCGCTGCACGACGTGGTCAAGGCGGGCAAGGCGCGCTACATCGGGGCGTCGTCGATGTACGCGTGGCAGTTCTCCAAGGCGCTGTACACCTCCGAGCGCCACGGCTGGACGCGGTTCTCCACCATGCAGAACCACTACAACCTGCTCTACCGCGAGGAGGAGCGCGAGATGCTTCCGCTCTGCGCGGACCAGGGCATCGGCGTGATCCCCTGGAGCCCCCTGGCGCGCGGCCGCCTCGCGCGTGACTGGGACGCCACCAGCCCCCGCAGCGTCTCCGACGAGTTCGGGCGCAACCTGTACCCCGAGAGCGACCGCCAGATCTTCGACGCGGTCACCCACATCGCGTCCGGCCGGGAGATCCCCCGCGCCCAGGTCGCCCTGGCCTGGCTGCTCCGCAACCCGATCGTCACCGCCCCGATCGTCGGCGCGGGCCGCCCGGAACACCTGAACGACGCCGTCGCCGCCCTCGACGTCGACCTCACCGACGACGAGGTGAGCCTCCTGGAGGACTCCTACGTCCCCCACCCGGTCGCCGGCTTCCGCTGACCGAATTGCCCTCTTTGCCGTTTTAGGCTGTCAAATACCCTGTGACCTGCGCATAGTGAGAAGGGTTCTGATCCGGAGGCGAAGGGGTCACGGTGGCAGGGCATCACGAGCTCGAACGCAAGTACGACGCCGACGCCGGTTTCGTCGTCCCCGCCCTCCTCGGGATCCCCGGATGCGCGGAGGTCGCCGAGCCCGACACCCACACCCTCAGTGCCTGCTACTTCGACACGGAGGACCTCCGGCTGGCCGCGCGCGGGATCACGCTGCGCCGCCGCCTCGGCGGGAGTGACGCCGGCTGGCACCTGAGGCTGCCCGTCGCCGAGAACGTCGAGCGGGAGGTCCACGCCCCGCTCGACGGCACCGGCCGTACGGTGCCGGCCTCACTGGCCTCCCTGGTCGCCGCGCACGTACGCGGCGACTCGCTCATCCCCGTCGCCGAGCTGGAGACCCGCCGCATCACGCGCCGGCTGCTGTCCGCGGAGGGCCGTACGCTCGCCGAGGTCGCCGACGACACCGTGAACGCGCGGCGCCTCGGCCGTGGCGAGGTCACGCTGCTGGCCTGGCGGGAGATCGAGGTCGAGGCCGTCGCCTGCTCCGGCGACCTGCTGGAGGCCATCGGCGCGCGGCTGCTGTCCGCCGGGGCACGCACGTCGGGCACCGCCTCCAAACTGAAGCGGGTCCTGGGCACCGACCTCGTACGCGCCGAGCGCCCCTCCCTCGACGGCACCGCCGGCGGGCTGCTCGTCGTCTACCTCGACGACAACTTCGAACAGCTCCTGACCTGCGACCCTCTGGTCCGTATGGCCGACCACGACGACGACTCCGTACACCAGATGCGCGTCGCCACCCGGCGGATCCGCAGCCTCCTGCGCACCCACGACCGCATGCTCGACCGTACGCGCGCCGCCGCCCTGGAGATCGAACTCAAATGGCTCGCGGACGCCCTCGGCGACGTACGCGACCTGGAGGTGCTGCGGGCGCGGTTCCGCGAGCAGCTCGCGGACCTTCCCGGAGCGGGCGAGACGCCCGCCTGGCTCACCGGCATGGCCGCCACCGAACGCCGGGCCCGCGAGCAGATCGGCCGCACGCTCCTGACCCAGCGCTACCTGAACCTCCTCGACGCCATGGACGCCTTCCTCGCCGCACCACCCCTCACCCGCCGCGCCGCCCGCAGCGCGGCCGAGGAGACGCCGGAGTTCGTACGGCGGGCGTGGCGGAAAATGCTCAGGAGCTACGCCGAAGCCGAAGCCCTCCCCGACGGAGACGGCCGCGACACGGCCATGCACCGCACCCGCAAGGCCGCCAAACGCGCCCGCTACACGGCCGAGGCCGCGATGCCCGCACTGGGCGGGGCGGGCAGCCGGCTGGCCCGCCGCGCGGCGAAGCTGCAGCAGGTCCTCGGCGTCCACCAGGACGGCGTGACCGCCGCGGAGTTCCTGTCCCGCATCGCCCTACGCCCCGGCATCCCGGCCGCCGACGTCTTCGTCCTAGGCCGCCTCACCGAGCTGCAACGCTGCCAGGGCACGGAAGCCCTACGCCTACTGCCGTCCGCCGCGAACAAAGCCCTACGCGCCCTCTGACCGGACGGGAACGGCCCGGCCGTCCACGAGCCCGTGCCGCGCATGGAGGGCGGCTTCCCCTCGCTGATCGCCGCCTTCCGCTGGGCTGCGCTGGAAAGCGGGGGCGGCTCGTGCCGCCCCCGTTCTCAGGCTCTTCAGCGCCTCCGGCGCAGGGAGACCGCGACCGCGATGACGGCCAGGGCCGTGAGCTGGGCGGCGATCACCGTGACCATGACCCATCCACGGGCGTGGCCGGGGAGGTGGGTGAGGGTGGCGGCGGGGGCCAAGGTCACGGTGGTGGCGAAGCCCGCCCACGTGACCGTCTCCAGCAGTTGCGACGCGTCGCCTCCGGGGACGATCACCGTCGCCTTCACGGCGCCCTTGGTGATGATCACCCGTGCGTCACGGGTCGGCCGGTCGTCCGCCGGGTCGTTCTCGTCCCGCACAAGGTCCACAGGCGGTGCCCTTCTCCCTCCGAGACCTGGGGGCCCGCAGTGATCCTGCGGGCTCACGACCCTGCTCGGAGCGGCGATCCCGCGCACCCAGGGCATGGATCACCCCGCGTCCGCGGATCGCCGTCAGAAAGGCGATTTCAAGCTATCCCACGGCCCACTCTCCGGTAAATGCCAATTTGGGAGGTGGCCGGATCGGAGCATCCCGCTCCGGTCGGCCACGCCACATCGCGTAGATCGCCGAAGCGCTGGACGAGCTCCAGTGCCGTACCGGTGAAGATCTTCTTCTGATCCGGCACAATGAGGGGCAGGCAATGGGTGATGGGGCTCACCCCGAGAACCGCGGGCACGCTCGCTGACGGTCCCTGATGACAGGAGACCGTCATGGTTCGGCGTACTGATCCTTTTCCCGGCCTTCCCACCGACTCCGATGTCGACCTGCGTGATGAGCGGGCGCATCCGGCGCGGCGCCGTGAGGCTCCCATCCTCGCGATGATCGCGCTCGGCGGTGGGCTGGGGAGCGTCGCGCGTTACCTCGTCGCTCAGGCCGTACCCGCCCGTACGGGGCATTTTCCCTGGGCGACGCTCCTCACCAACGTCAGCGGGTGCTTCGCGCTCGGGCTGCTCATGGTGCTGGTGCTCAACGTCTGGCCCGCGCAGCGTTACATCAGGCCGTTCTTCGGGGTCGGGTTCCTCGGCGGGTTCACGACGTTCTCCACGTTCGCCGTTGAGACGCGAGGCCTCGGCGCGCACGGTGAGTGGCCGCTCGCCGACGCGTACGTGCTGAACAGCCTGGTCGGCGGGCTGGTGGCCGTCTGGCTCGGGATGACGGTCGCGCGGATCTTCGCGAAGCTGCCCGTGGAGACGGTCCGATGACCGTGCTGCTGGTGTTCGCGGGCGGTGTCATCGGTGCCCCCGCCCGTTATCTCATCGACCGCCAGGTGCAGGCACGGCACGAGAGCCTCTTCCCCTGGGGCACGTTCATCGTGAACCTCATCGGCTGCCTGATCCTCGGGTTCCTCACCGGTGCCGCCCAGTCGCTGCCCAAGGATCTCGTGGTGTTCGCGGGCACCGGTTTCTGCGGTGCCCTGACCACCTTCAGCACGTTCGGCTTCGAGACGACCCGCCTCCTCGAACAGGGCGCCCTGCTCAAGGCGGGTCTCAACGCTCTCGCCGGCCTCGCTCTCGGAATCCTCGCCGCCACGGCCGGGTACGCCCTCGGCGGCCTCTGACCTCAGCGGCCGAAGGTGTACGCCTGCGGCCGGCGCACCCAGGCGATGATCGCGAACAGCACCGCGAACGTCGCCGGCAGGAACGCAAGCACCGGCGACAGGACCAGGATCTGGGTCAGGACGGCGCCGATCATGACGCCGATCAGGCCGAGCGCGGCGTACGAGGTGAGGCGCGGGATCAGCAGGCCGATGGCGCCGCCCGCCTCGCACATGCCGGTGACGTAGCGGAACCACTGGCCCCAGCCGATCTTGGCGAAGTCCTCCACGGCGGCCTTCTGCCCGGCGAACTTCGGCGCGGCGGACGCGATGAGCAGGAACGCCGCCAGCAGCACCTGGAGGGTCCACAGGGTGACGTTGAGGGTGCGGCGGGGGGCGACGGCGGTGTTCACGGTCATGGGATTTTCCTTCCAGAGTGGGTCTTCACCGAGGCGTCGAACGACCGCCGGCGGGATCGACATCTCGCCGGAAGAAACTTTTTCGGGCCGATGTGTCGATCCGCGCGTCCTCTGTTCGACGCGTCAGCACAGCCGCCGGAGAGGCGGCGCGTACCGAGGGGACACACGATGCGATTCATGCTGATGACCAAGGGCGAGCAGGCTCCGCCGGACGAGAGGCTCATGGTCGAGATGGGGAAGTTCATCGAGGAGATGACCAAGTCGGGCGTCCTGCTCGCCACGGGCGGGCTGGAGCCGGGCGGCACACAGATCTCCGCCTCCGGCGGGAAGATCACGGTGACGGACGGGCCCTTCGCCGAGTCGAAGGAGGCCGTGGTCGGCTTCGCGCTGATCGAGGTGCGCGACAAGGAAGAGGCGATCGAGGCGTCGAGGCGTTTCTGGCAGATCGTCGGCGACGGGCACGGCGAGATCAAGCAGGTCTTCGGCCCCTGACCGGCTTGCGCGGGGAGCGGCGCCGATGCTCTGATCGGGAGGGTGACAGGTCAGGACGTCCATCGGACGATCGACGCCGTCTGGCGGATCGAGTCGGCGAGGATCATCGCCGGCCTCACCCGGATGGTGCACGACGTCGGCCTCGCCGAGGAACTCGCGCAGGACGCCCTCGTCGTCGCACTCGAAAAGTGGCCCGAGTCGGGCGTCCCGGACAACCCGGGCGCCTGGCTCATGGCCACGGCCAAGCACCGAGCCATCGACCGCATCCGCCGCGACCAGCGGCTCACCGCCAAGCAGGAGCAGATCGGCCACGACCTGGAGACCCGCCAGGACACCTCCGAGGCGGACTTCGACGCCGCCCTGGACGATGATCTGGGCGATGACCTGCTGCGGCTCATGTTCATCTCCTGCCACCCGGTGCTGTCCACCGAGGCCCGCACCGCGCTCACGCTCCGCCTGCTCGGCGGACTGACGACCGACGAGATCGCGCGCGCCTTCCTCGTACCGGAGGCCACGGTCGCCCAGCGGATCGTCCGCGCGAAGAAGACCCTCGCCAAGAAGAAGATCCCCTTCGAGGTGCCGCCGGAGGCCGAGCGGGCCGCACGCCTCTCGTCGGTGCTCGAAGTCCTCTACCTGATCTTCAACGAGGGCTACTCCGCGACCGCAGGCGACGACTGGATGCGCACCGACCTGTGCCGCGAGGCGCTACGCCTCGGCCGGGTGCTCGCCGAACTGACCCCGAAGGAACCCGAGGTCCACGGGCTCGTCGCGCTCATGGAGATCCAGTCGTCCCGTACGAGGGCGCGGGTCGGCCCGTCCGGAGAACCGGTCCAGCTCCTCGACCAGAACCGCGCTCAGTGGGACCAGCTGCTGATCCGGCGCGGCTTCGCGGCGCTGCTCCGCGCCGAGGAGACCGGCGCCCCGCTGGGCCCGTACGTCCTCCAGGCCGCGATCGCCGCCTGCCACGCCCAGGCGCACACCGCCGAGGAGACCGACTGGGCCCGCATCGCGACCCTGTACGAGGCCCTCGGCACGATCGCCCCGTCCCCGGTCGTCGAGCTGAACCGCGCGGTGGCCCTAGGCATGGCGTACGGCCCGGCGAGGGGCCTGGAACTCGTCGACACCCTGACCGGCGAGGCGTCGATGCGGGAGTATCACCTGCTCCCGAGCGTACGAGGCGACCTGCTGACCAAACTCGGCCGCCACACGGAGGCCCGCGGCGAGTTCGAGCGCGCGGCGTCCCTCACCCGCAACACCCGCGAACGCACCCTCCTCCTCGAACGCGCCGCCGCCTGCCCACCCTGAGCCCGCCGCCGTATCGTGCGGACATGCCCGATGACGCCCCTCTGCTCTTCCTCGACGTCGACGGACCCTTGATCCCCTTCGGCGGTCCTCCGGGCCGGTATCCGGCGGCGCAGGCCGGGAACCCGCTCCTGGCCCGGCTCGATCCCGCGCATGGGAGGCGGCTGTCCGCCCTGCCGTGCGAACTCGTGTGGGCGACGAGCTGGATGGCGGAGGCGAACGAGGAGATCGCCCCGCGAATCGGCCTGCCGGAACTGCCCGTGGTGACCTGGCCCGACGACCTGGACGACGGGCCGCACTGGAAGACCCGCGGCCTGGTCGAGTGGGCCGGCGGGCGCGCGTTCGTCTGGGTCGACGACGAGATCACCGACCGGGATCGGGCGTGGGTGGCGGCGCACCATCGCGGGCGGGCGCTCCTGCACCGCGTGGACCCTCGCAGCGGGCTCACGGACGAGGACTTCGACGTGATCGGCCGGTGGCTGGGCGCGGTCTAGGCGGGCAGGGCGTCTCTCAGGGACGCTGGAGCTCCGGCGGCACCGGGGCGCCGAGGGCTTCCAGGAGTGCGGCGAGCTTGTCGTCGAGCTCGTACCCGACCGCGGTGATCGCTGGGTCGCGATAGCTCGCGAACCTGCTGCTCGGCCGGTCGATGGCGAGCCACGTCACGTCTCCCGGGCCGGCGTAGATCACCGTACGGAGCGGGGCGCTGAGCATCGCGGCAGGGTTCCGGCGGAACATGCGCTGGGCGATCGTGTGGTTGCCCATCAGGTACTCCGTGCAGAGCCACGGGTCGCCGGCCGCCCGCAGCAGAGCCGTGACGTCCAGCCTCCAATAGATCATGAAGTCGTACGGGGCGTCGCGGCGGGCGCGTTCGAGCACTTCGTCCCAGGTCGCGTCCGCCAGACCGGACGTGTCGGCCGCCGGGACGAGCCGCTCGTAGTGCGCCACGGCCTCGTGGTACCTGCCGCGCAGCGGCACTTCGAGACGGACGTTCTCGTACGGGATCGCGCGCGTGCTCGACGGCATGATGGCCCCCCTGGACACAAGACTAGCCAGGTCAGAGCGCGGCGCTGGGCCCGAGTACCCGTTCGGCGAGGAGGCTTGGCCCGCTCCTCAGTCGCCGGCGCCCGTGGGCGCGCCGGTCAGGGCCCCGTTCAGCAGGGCTCCCAGGCGGTCGGCGACGGCGACCGTGGTCACGTGGGTGTTGGCGCGGGGGATCACCGGCATCAGGGACGCGTCGCCCACGTAGACGTTCTCCAGGCCGTGTACGCGTCCGCGTTCGTCGGCGACGGCCATCGGGTCCTCGGCCGGGCCCATCGCGCAGGTGCCGACGGGGTGCCAGTAGCCGCCGGCGGCCTCCAGGGCCGCGGAGGGGCGGCGCATGACCTCCGTCCACGGGGTCAGGCTCGCCAGGCCGGCCAGCGGGCCGCGGCCTGCCAGGTCGTGGGCCACGTCGACGCCTTCCAGTACCGCCTGGAGGTCCAGGCCGTCCGGGTCCGTGAAGAAGCCGTGGTCGATCAACGGCTCGTCGGACGGGTCCAGGGACGCGGCGCGTACGGTTCCGCGTGAGTGCGGGGCCATCGCCGAGACGTACAGCCCGGCCGACAGCGGGCCGGTGTACAGGCCGTGGGCGTCCTGGGCGGGGCCGGCGGACGGGACGATGTGCAGGTCCCAGTACTCGTCCGCCGCCAGCGACGACCGGACCTTGATCACGGTCTGGGCGAAGTACGCCTCGGCGGCGTCCGGCATCGCGTCGTGCAGGCTCGGCAGCGGGTCCAGCTCGACGCCCAGCGTGCTGTGGTCGATGAGGTTCTCACCGACTCCGGCCAGCGGGTGCACGACCGGGGCGCCGAGCTTGCGGAGTACGTCCTCCGGGCCGACGCCGCTGCGCATCAGCAGCGGCGGGTTGCCGTACGTTCCGCAGCACAGCACGATCGTGTCCGCGGTGAAGCGGTGCGACCGGCCGCCGTGCCGGGTGACCAGGCCCGTCGCCCGGCCGCCCTGGAACTCCAGCCGCGCCGCGAGCTGCTTGGCGAGGATCCGGACGTTCGGGCGGCGGCGTACGGGGTCCAGGTAGGCGAAGGCGCTGTGCCAGCGGGTCGGGCCGACGGCGTTCAGCGGTACCCAGCCGGCGCCTTCGGTGGCGGCGTCGGCGTTGACGTCCTCCAGGAAGCGGATGCCGGCCTCGCCGGTCGCCTCCATGAGCGCCAGGTGCCACGGCGTACGGTCGTCGGGCCGTACGGGGCGTACGCGCAGGCGGCCCATCGCGTCGCGCAGGTGCGGGCGTAACGTGCGGTGGTCCCAGGTGCCGCCGGAGAACGCCGACCAGGCGTCGTAGTCCGGAGGCGCGCCGAGCATCGCCCAGCAGCCGTTGTGCGTTGACGATCCGCCGATGACCCGTCCGCGCGCGCAGCAGGCGGGGGCGTCGAGGTCCCAGTCGTGGCCGCGCGCCGCCGAACGGGCGTCGAGGAGCTCGGCCGGCCAGCGCCGTACGTCGAAACGGCCGTAGTCCGGCCCGGCCTCGACGAGGCCGACGCTGATCCGCTCGTCGTCACTGAGCCGGGCGGCCAGGACGCAGCCCGCCGCACCTCCGCCGACGATCAGTACATCGAAGTGCGTCTTGCGCACGGCTGGTTTCCTCCCATGGGCGTCAGCCGGGTTCCAGGTCGGCCAAGCCGTCGCGGGAGGCCGTCAGGTCCTCCCCTTCCGCGGCCACTCCGTCGCTCAACCGCACTCCGGCGCGTACGCGGGCGCCCGGCAGCACCACCGACCGCTCGACGGTGGCGCCGGGCTCGACGACGCAGCCGGGGAACAGCACGCTGGACCGTACGTCGGCGCCGTCCGGCACGTCGGCGCCGGTCAGGCTGCCGTCGCGCATCACCGGCGCGGCGGCCCCGAGCGTACGCGGCAGGGTCTCCGGCGGCAGCGGGTGCGGCAGTTCGAGCAGTTTGAGCTGTTCCAGCCGGTACCGCTCGACGGTGCCGATGTCGGCCCAGTAACCCGGGACCGGGTACGCGCGCACGCGCCGGCGGTCCGCGATCATCATGGGCAGCACGTCGCGGCTGATGTCGTGCTGCCAGCCGTCGTCGCCACGCGCGGCGAGCGTCTTGAGCACCTCTTCGAGCACGTCGACCCTGAACAGGCAGAACGCCGTGAAGACCAGGTCAGATGAGGGGTTCTCCGGCTTTTCCACGAGCCGCCGGACCCACAGGTTGCAGTCCGTCTCCACCATCCCGAACAGGTGCACGAAGCGCCGTTCGATGCGCTGCACGCCGATCGTCACCTCGGCCTCGGAGGCGCGGTGCTGCTCCACCATCGGGCCGTAGTCGAAGTCGTACACGTGGTCGGCATGCTGCACGAGGACGTCGCGCGCGCCGGGCGCGAACAGGTACTCGCCGTTGTTGATCAGCGCGTCCGCGGTGCCGGCCTCGGGCGGGCGCGGCGGCAGCGCCGCCGACGGGTCGGCGCGCACCAGCTCGTCGTGCGGCCCGAAGTTCACCCGGATGCCGTCGCCGTCCCAGTGCGCGAGCAGATGGTCCACCAGGTCGCGCTCGCGGTGCAGCGACAGCAGCACCACCTCGGGGATGCCGGAGCGCACCGAGTTGGCCATGCTGAAGTCGACCAGTCGGCAGGACGCCGCGTACGGCACGAGCGGCTTGCAGGTGTCGTCGGTGAGGCGGCCCATCCGCTCGCCGAGACCGCCGGCGAGCAGCGCGGCCCGCACATCGCTCAAGGTCACCAGGTCCTCCCCTGTGGGCTGCCCTGCGGGAGCAGGTCGCGCAGGAGCCGGATCGAGGAGGCCACGCTCTGCTCGCGCGGCAGCAGGGCGTCCTCGTGCTCGACGTACAGCACGCCGTGGAACTCCTCGTCGAGCAGCGTGGACACGATCTCCGGCCAGGGCAGGTCGCCCGCGCCCAGCGCGCGGAACCGGATCGGCGGGCCGGGCCCGTACCGCGACCAGCCGGCGCCGCGCGGCTCGCGCGCGCCGGTCCAGCACTGGAGGTCCTTGGCATGCGCGGCGCCGAGCTCGTCGCCCCAGCCGCGTACGGCCTCGACCGGGTCGTGGCCGGTGGCGGCGAGGTTCGCGGGGTCGACGCACAGGCGTACCGGGGCACGGGTCTCGGTGAGCGCGACCGCGTCGAGGAGCTGCCGCGCGCTGGCCCGGTCGTACACGACCTGCTTGGGATGCGGCTCGATCAGCAGGGTGATGCCGTGCTCGGCGGCCAGCGACAGCACCGGGCGTACCTGCGCGCACCAGGTGGCGACGTTGTCGGCCCAGCTCACCGAGCTGTGCCACCACGACAGCCAGCGTGACACGTCGGGCACGCCGAACATGAGCCTGACCTGGGAGGATCCGACGTCAGCGGCGAGACGCACGGTGTCCATGGCGTGCCGAAGCGCGTGCTCGCGCTTCACCCGCACGTGCCCGGCGCGTACGGGGTCGGTGTGCGGGCCGTGCGGGCCGAGCAGCAGCTGGGTGTCGCGGCTGTTGCTGACGCAGCCCACCGGGATCGCCCCGGCGAGGTCGCGCAGCGAGGCGCGGTAGTCGCCGTCGCGCGACCAGCGCGCGAGGTCGACCAGGCCGGAGGTGGTGTCGGTGGGCAGGTCGACCGCGTCGACCTCGGCCCGCGCGGCGTACTCCAGCGCGGCGGGCAGCGTCGAGCCGCCCCAGGCGGCCAGGCACAGGCCGAGGGAGATCTGCCGGTCGCCGCCGCGCGGCGTCACCGCCGGGCGCGCGGAGCGCGGCGGCGCGGCCGGGTCCAGGTCCTCCAGCCAGACGGCCTGCCCGGCCGGGCCGGGAGGCCGCCGCAGCTCACCGTCGCGTACGCAGGAGTCGAGCGCGGCGTGGACGAACTCCACCGGCTCGGTCACCGGAGAGATCTCGGTGGCCGACACCTCGGCGCGCAGCCGCCGGTCCAGCTCGGCCAGCAGGGACGGGCAGCCGCGCAGCACGCCGCCGCCCGCGGCCACGGACCACTCGCCGCCGAGGCCGGCGCGGTCGCGCGCGGTGCGCACGCCCAGCACCAGCTCGCCGATGGCGTCCGCCACCAGGGTCGCCGCCGTCGCGTCGCCGTCCTCCCACGCGCCGCTGACCGCCGGGGCGAGGAGGGCCACCGCGGCCTTCGGGAAGGCCTCCCCGGCCAGGTCCCGCGCCAGCTCGGCCGGGGAGAGACCGAACTCCGCGGTCAGCCGTGCGCCGATCGTGGTCTCGGGCCCGCGCCCGTCACCGGCGCGTACGGCAGCGCGCAGCCCGGCCAGGCCGAGCGCGAACGCGCTGCCCTCGTCGCTGCCGAGGTACTCGCAGCCGCCGACCCGGCACAGCCCGGACTCGCCGTCGGAGGCGATGAAGCCCGAGCCGGTGCCGCACACGACCACCACGCCGCGCCCGCCGAGCGGCGGCGCGACCAGCCAGGGAACCGAGTCGTTGGAGACGGCCAGGCGGCCGCGAATCCCGGCGCCGCGCGCCAGCTCGCACAGGCGCCGCAGCTCGTCGCCGGGGTCGGTGAGGTCGACCGCGGCGGTGGCGATCCAGCCCGCGGCGAGCCGGCCGTCGAGGGTGGAGGCGACCTCGGCGAAGACGGTGCGCAGGGTCTGGTCCGCCGAGTCGGGGCCGACGGAGGCCGGGTTCACCGAACCGTACGTCTTCGTACCGCCGCCGACGATCAGCGTGGTGGTACTGCCGCCGGCGTCGACGGCCCAGAGCGGAGTCATCAACCGGCCGCCTGAAGGTCCGCGCTCGTGTTGCGCAGGAGCGCGGCGCGCACCTCGTCGTCGGTGACGTTGTCGGAGATGATCGTCGCGCCCAGCTCGACGGGCAGCACGAACCGCAGGCTGCCGTCACGGATCTCGCGGATCTTGGCGAGCGCCGCGAGCACCTCGTCGATGTCGGGTCTGGCACCGAGCTGTTCCAGGCGCACCGGGAGGCCGAGCCGGGTGAGCAGCGCGACGATGCGCCCGGCGAGGGGGGCTTCGAGCACGCCGCGTGCGCGGGCGATGTCCACCGCGATGGCCATGCCGAACGCGACGGCCTCGCCGTGCAGCACCGGGCCGTACCCGGTGGTCGTCTCGACGGCGTGCCCGACGGTGTGCCCGAAGTTCAGCGGCCGTCGCAGGTCCACCTCGTACGGGTCGCGCCCGACCAGCTCGGTCTTGATCGTGCTGGCCGCGCGCACCAGCGGGCCGACCGCGTCGGGCCGGCAGTCGACCAGGTCGTCGGCGTGATTCTCGATGAACTCGAAGAGCTCGGGTGAGGCGATGACCGCCTTTTTGACAACCTCGGCGAGTCCGGCGCGCGACTGCCGGGGTTCGAGCGTCGCCAGGAATTCCAGGCACGAGATGACCGCGCGCGGCTGGTAGAACGCGCCGACGAGGTTCTTGGCCGCGTTGTGGTCGACCGCGACCTTCCCGCCTATACCGGCGTCGACCTGCGCGAGAAGCGTGGTCGGGACGTTTATGTAGGGGACGCCGCGCATGTACGCGCTGGCCACCCAGCCGACCGTGTCCATGATCATTCCGCCGCCGAGCGCCACCACGACGTCACGCCGGGCGAGGCCGACCTGGGCGAGCCAGTCGATGGCGCGGTACGCGGTCTGCATCGACTTGCTCTGCTCGCCGGGCGGGAGGACGAGGCTGCCGAGCAGGAGCCCGCGCTCGTCCAGCTCGCGCGTGATCCCGTACGCCGGGAGCCCGGCGACGGTCTCTTCGGTGATGACGGCGGCGCGGCGGCCGTCCAGCTCTTCGACCAGCACTTTCGCCGCTTCGGACGCGTCCTCGACGACGTGGATGCGGTAACTGTCCTGCCGTTCGAGCATCACCTCGATGGCCGACGAGGTCGCTGACAAGGGGATCTGATCGCGAACGACGTAATCTTCCTCGGCCATCCCACTTCCTAACCCAAGATCAACAGATCGTGTCAGGCAAGTACCCAAAACGGTGCCAGAGTAGCTTCAGCCCGACAATGTTTACCAAAGCCAACATTTGTCAAAGATCGGGACGATGCAGATAAGACATGGTGTAGTTCCCACATCTCGGGGGACGGTCCGACGATGCTGACGATGGTGGTGGGCAGCGGCTACCTCGGTGGCCGCGTCGGCGCCCGTGCGCGTGAGCTGGGCGGCGAGGCGGTCCTCTGCTCGCGGCACCGGCCGACCGCGCGCTCCGCCGAAGGTTCCGCGTGGCACGAGCTCGACGTGCGGGATCCCTCGGCCTGCGCCGACGCCGTACGCCTCATCGCGCCGGACGCGATCGTGGCCGTGCACGGGCCGTCCGACATCACCTGGTGCGAGGACCACTCCGACGTGGCGATGGCCGCGCACGGCGGTGGCGCCGCGAACCTCGCCGCCGCGGCGGCGGGCCGTCCCATCCTGCTGATCTCGACCGACAACGTCTTCCCCGGCGTGCGGCCGAGCTACGGGGAGTCCGACGAGACCGAGCCCGCCAACGCGTACGGCCGCGCGAAACTCGCCGCCGAGCAGGCCGTGCTCGACACCGGCAACGGCATGGTCCTGCGGGTGAGCCTGGTCTACGGCTGGGACCCCGACGGCCACCGCCCCAACTACTTCACCACCTGCGCACGGCTTCTCCGGGCGGGCCGTACCGTCGAGGCGCCCGCCGACCACTGGAACACCTCGGTCCTCGTCGACGACGTCGCCGCCTGGACGCTGGCGCTGCTCGGCGCCGGACGCACCGGCGTGCTGCACCTCGGCGGGCCCGAACGCCTGTCCCGCTACGAGTGGGCCGCGCGGATCGCCAAGGGACTGGGGCTGGACACCGGCCTCGTACGCGCCGTGGACAAGGCCGGCACCCCGTACGCCTGCCGCCCGAACAACGCCTGCCTGCACAGCGAAGAGGCGGCCGGCCTCCCTGAGCTGGCCGGACTGATGCCCGTGGACGTCGACGAGGGGACCCGCCGCCTGGCGGGAACGGCGCTCGCCGCTCCCCTACCGATGGAGGAGTAGAGCAGTGAGCAAGCACGTCTTCCTCGCCAGCAAGCGCGCCGTGGTCAGCTACGCGCCCGACCCCGGCACCGGACAGTTGCGCGCGTGGCTGGCCCCCGGCGGCACCGGCAACGTCGTCGCCGAACAGGCCGGTTTCCTCGACGTGGCGTGGATCGTCAGCGCGGACAGCGACGACGACCACCGGGCCGCCGAGGAGAACCCCGACGGCATGGACATCGAGCTGCCGTCCGGGCGCGGGGTGCGGCTCCACCTGCTGCGGCACGACCGCGACACCTTCCGCGTCGTGCAGAACTTCTTCACCGCCGAGCTGATGTGGGCGGGCAACAACTACGGCTGGGACCGCTGGACCACGCCGACCTTCGGTCAGGAGTTCCGCGACGCGTGGAAGCGCTTCGGGGAGTTCACCGGCGACTTCGCCGGCGAGCTGCTGCGCCGCTCCGAAGGCGCGGAGGAACCCGTCTTCCTCGTGCACGACTACCAGCTCGTCTGCGTCCCGGAGAGGCTGCGCGCCGAGCGGCCGGACGCGCCGATCCTGCTGTTCGTGCACATCCCCTGGCCGTCCGCCGACTACTGGCGCATCCTGCCGCGCGTGATGCGGACCGGCGTGCTGGAGGGCATGCTCGCCGCCGACACGATCGGGTTCTTCGCTCAGCGGTGGAGCACGAACTTCCTGGCGAGCGTGGCCGACCTGCTGCCCGACGCCGAGGTCGACATGGCGGCCGGCACCGTACGCCGCGGCGGCCACGTGACGAAGGTGTGCACGCAGCCGCTCGGCTACATGCCCGAGACGCTGCACCGGCGCGAGGCCAAGCTGCCCGACGGCATCGAGGAGTGGGCCGGCGACCGGCCGCTCGTCGTGCACTCCGGGCGCACCGACCCGATCAAGAACGCCGAGCGGGCCGTACGCGCGTTCGTGCTGGCCGTCCAGCGGAACGAGGAGCTGCGCGACGCGCGGATGCTCGTGCGGATGAACCCCAACCGGCTCTACGTCGCCGCCAACGCCGAGTACCAGGAGCGCGTGGAGAAGGCCGTCGCCGAGGCCAACGCCGAGCTGGGCGCCGACACGGTCCGCTCGCACTGCGACAACGAGGTCGGGCACACGTTCGGCTGCTTCGAGCGCGCCGACCTGCTGGTGTTCAACTCCACCGTCGACGGCCAGAACCTCAGCTGCTTCGAGGCGCCGCTCGTCAACGAGCGCGACGCCGACGTGGTGCTGTCGGAGATGACCGGCGCGGCCGAGATCCTGGCGCCGGTGTGCCGCACCGTCAACCCGTACGACATCGTCGAGCAGGCCGAGGCGATCGCCGCCGGGCTGCTCGCCGATCCGGCCGACCGCGCGAAGGCCGCCGCGCTGCGGCGCGACACCGCGCGCCCGTGGACCCTGGAGGCGTGGGTCACCGAGCAGCTGAGAAGCCTGGACGTGCGCTGATGGAGGCCGCCGACCCGCAACTGTTCGCCTACTACGAGCTCGGCGACGCCGAGCTGGTGCACGGCGAGGGCGTACGCGTGTGGGACTCCGAGGGCCGGGAGTACCTCGACTGCGTGTCGGGGACGTTCAACCTCGTCCTGGGGCACAACCACCCCGCCGTGCTCGACGCCGTTCGCGGCCAGCTCGACGACATCGTGTTCGCCAGCTCCTCGTTCCGCACCGCGCCGACGGACACGGTGATGGAACAGCTCGTGGACATGAGCCCGGCCAACCTCACCCGGGTGAACCTCCGCAGCTCCGGCGGCTCGACCGCCAACGAGGGCGCCATCAAGATCGCGCAGTGGTTCACCGGCAAGCGCGACGTCATCGTGCCGTTCCGCGGGCAGGTCGGCCAGAGCATCGCCGCGACCAGCTACAACGGCATGTCGCGGATGCGCGAGCCGTTCTCCAACCGGCTTCCCGGCTCGCTGCACGTGCCCGAGGCGTACTGCTATCGCTGCTTCTACCGGCAGACGCCCGACACCTGCGGCCGGTGGTGCGTCGACCGCATCGACGACTTCATCACCTACGCCAGCTCCGGCAGCGTCGCGGCGATGATCATCGAGCCGATCAGCGGCGTCGGCGGCAACGTCGTGCCCCCGCCGGGCTACTTCGAGAAGCTCAAGGAGTTCTGCGAGGAACGCGGGATCATCCTGATCTTCGACGAGAACCAGACCGGGCTGGGGCGCACCGGGCAGTTGTTCGCCTCGGACCACTTCGGTGTCACCCCGCACATCCTGACCGTGTCGAAGGGCCTGACCGGGAGCGGTTTCCCGCTGGCCGCGATCCTCACCGAGGAGCGGCTCGTCGGCATGCCGCGCTCGATGCACGGCTTCACGTACGGCAGCCACACGCTGTCGGCGGCGGCGGCCGTGGTGACGCTGAACGAGGTGCGCAAGCCGGAGTTCCTCGCCGGCGTGCGCGCGAGCGGCGCGGTGCTGATGGACCGGCTGCGCGCGCAGCAGGCCGACTTCCCGTGCGTCGGCGACGTACGCGGCGTGGGGCTCATGCTGGGCGTCGAGCTGATCGAGCCGGACGGCTCGCGGTCGAACCGCCTGGCCACCGCGTTCAACAAGGCGCTCGCGGACCGCGGTGTGATCACCCGCGTGTCCGAGCACGGGCTGGGCAACGTGATCGAGCTGCGGCCACCGCTGGTGCTGTCCGTCGAGGACGCCGGGCTGATCGCGGACCGGTTCGGCGAGGCGCTGGAGACCCTGGGCTCATGAGTCCCACGCGGACCGCGGAGCCGCTGAGCGTGGAGCTGACGAGCGAGGGCCCGTGCCTCTCCCACGAGCCGCCCCGCCGCCCCGACACCCGCGACGCCGTCCTCGTCGAGCCGGCCCTCGTCGGGATCTGCCGTTCGGACCTCAAGGAGGTCGGCGGGCGGCGGCCCGGCCCCAGCCAGTTCGGCCACGAGGTGGTCGGCCTCGTCACGGAGAGCTCGACGCGGCGGCTGCCGGCCGGCTCGCGCGTCTGCCTCGACCCGAACGTCCCGCTCCGGCGCGGCACCGGTTTCGCCCGGTCGATGTGGGTCGGCGGCGAGGCGTCCCAGCTCGTACGCGCCCTGCCGCTGGCCCCGGACGGCGTCGACGCGCGCCGCCTGGTCTTCGCCGAGCCGATGGCGTGCGCCGCGCACTGCCTGACGATGACGCGCACCCACCTGGGCGCGGACGGCCTCCGCGACGTGTCCCTGTGCGTGATCGGCGCGGGCATGGCCGGGGTGCTCATCGCACGGCTCGCCCGTACGGCCGGCGCGCGCGTGGACGTGCTGAACCGCGACGGCGACCGGCTGGAGTTCCTCGCCTCGCGGGACGCGCTGCCCGGAATCGGCGGCGGCCTGCTGGCCGAGGCCTCCGGGGCGTACGACGTGGTGGTCGTCGCGACCAGCTTCGTCCTGCCCGCACTGCTCGAACGCGCGCTGGACCTCGTGCGCGCCGGCGGCCTCGTGATGCTCTACGGAGGCACGGCGTCCGGCGACCGGCTGGACGGCCTCGACTGCGACCTGGACACCGTACGGCGGTCCGAGCAGGTGCGATCGGCCGCGTGGCGGGGCAGGCCGGTGCTGGTCGGCGGCAGCTACGGCACCACGACGGACGACTTCCAGACGGCCCTGCGGTCCCTGTCCGGCACGCCGGACGGCCTCGGCGTCGAACGCCTCATCACGACCGAGGTGTCGTTGGCCGAGCTGCCCGGGACGCTGCTGCGGATGGCCACCTCACGCGAGCTCGGCAAGGTCCTCACGCGCCCTTAGGGCCTGTCTGACAGACCCTAGGAGACCAGCCGCAGGACCGCGCCGAGGCCGCGCGGGGTGCTCACGTGGCGCTCGCTGGGCAGCAGGTAGACGGGCATCCCGGCGCGTACGGCGGCGCCGTCCTTGGCCGGGTCGTCCCCGACGTACAGCACGCGTGACGGCGGCGTGCCGAGGCGTTCGCAGGCCACCGCGAACAGGGCCGGGTCGGGCTTGGCGACGCCCTCCTCGCACGACAGCACCACGGTGTGCAGGGAGTCCAGCGCGCCCACGCGGGCGAACGCCGGGCGGATGTCCCAGCCGATGTTGCTGAGCACCCCGACGCGTACGCCGGCGTCGCTCAGCGCGGCGATCACCGGCACGGTGTCGGGGTAGGGCATCCAGGCGGCGGGGTCGGTCAGGCACTCATAGAGCACCTCGACCAGGGGCGGTTCGAAACCGGCGCCGGCGATCAGCGAGGTCCAGATCGACCGGTGCCGCTCCCGCGACAGGTCACAGCCCTCCCTGGCCTTGAGGCCCTCGGGCGAGTCGACGCCGCGCAGGGTTCGCGCGATCACGTCCTCGGCCGCGGCCCGGTCGAGCGCGACACCGCGCGCGGCGGCCTTGGCCGACACCGCCTCCGGCACGAGTACGCCGGTGTCGTCGAAGAGGGTTCCGGAGAAATCGAACAGGACCGCGTCCACGCGTGCGTCAGCCAGATCGTCCACAGGCACAGGGTATGCGCCATGATCGCGCCGGTCAGATCCGGATTTGACCCGATGTCAGACCGCTCGCAGGGGGTGAGGAATGTCGGTGGGGGTGCTTAGAGTGGCGGAGTCGCAGGTGGGAAGGGGTGTTGAGCGGTGAGTGAACTCATGGACGTCCGGACCGGTGAACTCGAGGATCACCGGGTCGAGCTGACGGGCTACTGCTACCGCATGCTCGGGTCGGTGTTCGAGGCCGAGGACGCCGTCCAGGACACCTTCGTGCGCGCCTGGCGCGCCCTCGACCGGTTCGAGGGCCGCTCGTCCCTGCGCTCCTGGCTCTACCGCATCGCCACCAACGTCTGCTTCGACATGATCGACGGCCGCCGCCGCCGCGCCCGCCCGATCGACCTGGGCCCGTCCGGCACCGCCGACACGCCCCTCGGCCCACCGCTGCCGGAGACGGCATGGGTCGAGCCCGTCCCCGACGGCCGCGTGATGCCCGAGAGCGGCGACCCCGCCGACCAGGCCGTCGAGCGCGAGACCATCCGCCTGGCGTTCGTCGCCGCCCTCCAGCACCTGCCGTCTCGGCAGCGCGCCGTTCTCATCCTGCGGGAGGTCCTCCGCTGGAAGGCGAGCGAGGTCGCCGACCTGCTCGGCACGAGCGTCCCGTCCGTGAACAGCGCCCTCCAGCGCGCCCGCGCCACCCTCGGCGCCAGCGGCGTCACCGCCGCCGACCCGCCACGCCCGATGGACGACGAGCAGCGCGCCCTCCTGGCCCGCTACGTCGACGCCTTCGAGCGCTACGACCTCGACTCCCTGGTCACCCTCCTGCACGAGGAGGCGACGACCTCCATGCCGCCGTACGACCTGTGGCTGCGCGGGAGCAAGCACATCAAGGCCTTCTGGGCGGGCCCGGGCATCCACTGCGCCGGGTCGAAACTGATCCCCACGGTGGCGAACGGCCTGCCCGCCTTCGGCCAGTACCGCCCGAGCGGCCCGGGCGGCAGCCACCACCCGTGGTCCCTCCAGGTCCTGGAGATCACCGACGGCCAGATCACCGGCCTGACCTTCTTCCTCGACACGAACCTGTTCCCGGTCTTCGGCCTCCCGCCCACCCCGTAGACAACGAAGTTAGGCTTGACATAAATATAGGTCGAACCTAAGTTTTGTTGCCATGTCCGGCAGACGACGGCTGATGGCCGCGCACGCCCACCCCGACGACGAGTCGAGCAAGGGTGCGGCGACCATGGCGCGGTACGCCGCGGAGGGCGCCGAGGTGCTGGTCTGCACGATGACCGGCGGTGAGCGCGGTGACGTGCTCAACCCGGCGATGGACCGGCCCGAGGTCCGTGCCGACCTGCCCCGGATTCGCCGCGTGGAGATGGCGCGTGCCCGCGAGATCCTCGAGGTCGGGCAGCGCTTTGACCCCGGCCGCTACGAGGGCGACCCGTGGCGGCCGCTGAAGCTCTACTACCTCGCCGCGTTCGGCAAGGCCTGGTTCGCGGCGATCGACGAGGCGATGACGGCCGCGGGCATGGACTCCCCCGCCGGTGAGGTCCTGAAGGGGTGGGACGACGGGGCGCGGACCTGGGAGATCACGACCCGTGTCGAGTGCGCCGCGTGGTTCCCGGTACGCCGCCGCGCGCTGCTCGCCCACACCACCCAGGTCGACCCGGACGGCCCGGCGCTGAAGTGCCCGGTCGAGCTCGAACAGAAGGTGTGGCCGACCGAGGACTACCACCTGGCGGCGTCGCGCGTACGCGCGCCACTGCCGGAAACCGATCTGTTCGCCGGCGTCGATCTCTAGGGTGAACGGAGGGATTCGAACCCGTCTCTACCGGGACCACAACCCGGCGTGCCGCCAATACACCACATTCACCATGGCTCGGCAGGGATTCGAACCCTGATCGTCTGGCTTATGAGGCCAGTGTGTTCCCGTTACACCACCGAGCAGCGCCTCCACCAGGACTCGAACCTGAGACCTCCCGCTCCGCAAGCGGGCGCTCTCTCCACTGAGCTACAGAGGCATCGGCGTCGAGAAAGCCCCCGAGAGACGTTTCCGTTTCTCTTTCCCGGCGCCTGATGCCCAGTCTCAAGGAATGCCACTAAAGGCACAAACCATTTACAGCTTGCGCGCCACGCCACCGATGGTCGCGACCTCGGCGGGCAGGCCGAACGGCGTCGGCTCCGGGCGCCAGCGCGAGACCGACACCACGCCGGGTTCGAGGAGCTCCAGCCCGTCGAAGAAGCCGGTGATCTGCTCCGGGCTGCGCAGGAGGTACGGGACGGCGCCGCCGGAGTTGTAGCGGCGGTGGGCCTCCATGCGGGCCTTGTCGGTGTTGGTGCCGTCGCTGAGCACGAGGTAGCTGCCGGAGGGCAGGGCGCCGAGCAGCCGGTCCAGGATCGCGTGCGCCTCGCCGTCGTCGTGGACGTGCGCCATGATCCCCAGCAGCATCAGCGCGACGGGGCGGTCGAAGTCCAGGGTCCGCGAGGCGGCCTCCAGGATCACGTCCGGGTCGTGCACGTCGGCGTCGATGTAGTCCGTGGCGCCCTGCGGGGTGCTGGTGAGCAGGGCGCGCGCGTGGGCGAGCACGAGCGGGTCGTTGTCGACGTAGACGATCCGGGACTCCGGTGCCACGCGCTGCGCGATCTCATGTGTGTTGTCGACGGTCGGCAGGCCGGTGCCGATGTCGAGGAACTGCCGGATCCCGGCGTCGCCGGCCAGGTGGCGTACGGCGCGGGCCAGGTAGTGGCGTACGGCGCGGGCGACCTCGCCCATTCCCGGGAAGACCTTGAGGAACTCGTCGCCGGCCTCGCGGTCGGCCGGGTAGTTGTCCTTGCCGCCCAGCCAGTAGTTCCAGATGCGAGCCGAGTGCGGGACGGTCGTGTCGATCTCGGGGGACGGCTGACGGTCAGAAGTGGAGGAATCGTCGGTCACGTCCCCATCTTGCCCTCTCCCGCTTCGCGCGGAGACACCCCATCCGATGTGTGGACAAAAACGGCTATTCCGGCTGTACCGTAGTGAAGCTATGGTGAACCGGTTTGGCACGGTTCGGGATCGGTGGGCGCGAGGATGAGAACCATTATGGGCACGAGCAGCAACGCGGGAGTCATGCCGGTCGGTGCGATGACGGCTCCGCAGCCTGGGCCTACCGTTTTGCGGATGCTGGTCGGCGCGCAGCTTCGCCGCCTGCGCGAGTCGCGCGGGATCACCTGCGAGCACGCCGGCGCGATGATCCGTGGTTCCCACTCCAAGATCAGCCGCCTCGAGCTGGGCCGCACCGGCTTCAAGCAGCGCGACGTCGGCGACCTGCTCACCCTCTACGGAGTGAAGGACGAGGCCGAGCGCGGCACCCTGCTGGCCCTGGCCGAGCGCGCGAACTCCCAGGCCTGGTGGCACGAGTACAGCGAGGTCGTACCGGACTGGTTCGAGACCTACCTGGGCCTGGAGCCGGCCGCGAGCGTGATCCGCACGTACGAGGTCCAGTGGGTGCCCGGCCTGCTCCAGACCGAGGACTACGCGCGCGCCGTCGTACGCCTCGCGCACGGCCAGGCCCCCGACGAGGAGATCGACCAGCGCGTGAGCCTGCGGATGCAGCGCCAGCGGCTCCTCCACCGCCTGAACCCGCCCAAGCTCTGGGCCGTCATCGACGAGGCCGCGCTGCGCCGCCCCCTCGGCGGCGCCGCGACCATGCGCGCGCAGATCCGGCACCTCATCGAGCTCGCCGAGCTGCCCAACGTGACGATCGAGATGCTGCCGTTCAGCACCGGCGGCCACGCGGCGGCGGGCGGCCCGATCACGATCCTGCGCTTCCCCGAGGACGAGATCCGCGACATCGTCTACCTGGAGCAGCTCGCCAGCGCGGTGTACGCCAGCAAGGCGTCGGAGGTCGACGACTACTGGCACGTCATGAACCGTCTCGTCATCGAGGCCGAGCCGCCGAGCGCGTCGGTCTCGATCCTGTACGGGATCCTCCGGGACACCTGAGCGGATCACCGGCGGCCGGCGTTTCCTGACCGGCTTTCTGACCACAGAATACCTATTTCGGTCACGCTCCTGTCGCGCACTTTCGTCTACTCCAGGTGAACGACACCGGTCCTGCGGGTGACGTTAGCGCCGACGATTGTCGCCTTCCCGGGCGTACGTCCGATCTGACCGATAGTGTGCTGCATTGCCGTTGATGATCACTCTCGCGGCCAACTGTCGGTCTACTTCCTTTGTGGGAGGAACCTCTATGCGCCTGAATAAGGCGAGCTTTGCTTTCGCCGGCGCGGTGACGGCCATCACCGTCACCACGCTGGCCGCGTCCCCCGCGTGGGCGTGCAACGATCGTGACCCCGCGCTGACCCTGCACGGCGCGTGCCTCAAGGACGGCCAGGCTTCCTGGATGGTCGGCAACCCGAACACCTGGGGCGCCGTGCCGTTCACCTGGAAGGACGACCAGGGCGGCCACAGTGACGGCCTCGTCCAGGCGCCCGCCGGGGGCAGCGTCGCCGTTCCGTCGCACGCCACCACCATCACCGTGATCGCCTACCGCCCCGACCGCCACCCCGGCACGGTGTGGGAGAAGCACGGCGCCGTCTCCACGGTCCACTGCACGGCGACTCCGCCGTCGCACACGCCGTCGGCTCCGCCGAAGCCCGCACCCAAGCCGACGACGCACGCCCCCGCGCCGCAGCCGAAGGCTCCGTCCGCTCCCCCGAGCGGCGAGGCTCGTCCCGCGACGCCCGTGAAGGCCCAGCCGCAGTTCACCGGCTGATCACCAACACGTCAGGACGGCCCGGGAAAGCAGTCCGCGATCCCGGGCCGTCCGCCGTATTCACCGAGGGAACAGGAACGATGTCCCACATCCCGTCAGGATCGCGCGCGGCCATGGTCGCGGTCGCCGCACTGAGCCTCGCACTGACCGGTTGCGGTGGCGGCGGCTCCGGCACGAAGAAGCCCACCGCGGCAGACGGCACCTCGTCGGCGCCTTCGGAGGCCAAGCAGGCCGCGTTCGGGAACGGCCCGGCCACGATCGCCACCGCGCGCACGTCGACCGTCGACATCTACCAGCAGCCCGGCGACTCCACCCCGCACCTGCGGCTGCACAACCCCACCCCGAACGGCGCGCCCCGGGTCTTCCTCGTCCTGGACCGCAAGCCGGGCTGGCTGCACGTCCTCCTGCCGGTCCCGCCGAACGACAGCGAAGGCTGGATCGCGACGAAGGCCGTACAGACCAACACGACGAAGTACTGGCTCCAGGTCCGCAGGTCACAACACCGCCTGCGCCTGTACCGCGGCAAGAGCGTCATGATCGACGTCCCCGCCGCGATCGGCAGCACGGACACCCCCACACCGGGCGGCCGTTACTACCTGACCGAGCTGCTTCAGGCGCCGGACCCCAATGGCGCGTACGGCCCGTACGCCTACGGCCTGTCGGGCTACTCGACCTCCATGACGCAGTTCAACGGCCACGACCCGATCATCGGCATCCACGGCACGAACGAACCGAAGCTGATCGGTACCTCCGTCAGCCACGGCTGCGTCCGCGTCACGAACGCCACGATCACCCGCCTGGCCAAGCTGCTCCCCCTGGGCACCCCGGTCCAGATCACCGCCTGAACCAGGATGCGGGCAGGCCCGTCGCGCCTGCCCGCATTCCCGGTGACCCCGCCTGACCTGCGTAGACTTCATCCATGAGCCTCCGGCAGATGGAATATCTGCTGGCAGTGGTCGAGGAGGGGTCGTTCACGCGCGCGGCGCAGCGGCTCTCGGTCTCCCAGCCTGCCCTGTCGCACCAGGTCAGGGCGCTGGAGCGGAGCGTCGGGCTGCCCCTGCTCGAACGCCTGCACGACAACGTACGGCTCACCCCGATGGGGCGCGCCTACCTGCCGCACGCCGTGGCGGCCCTGCGGAGCGCCGAGGCGGCGTGGAACGCCGGTGAGCGCGAGGAGGCCCCGGGGAGCCTCAGCCTGCGTGTGGCGGCCGTCTACTCGGTCGCGCTGGGCATCGTGCCCCCGGCCATACGGGCGTGGCAGGCGGAGTACCCCGGCGGCGACGTGGAGGTGCTGGAGTTCCCGAACGCCGAGGACATGGCGCGGCCGGTGATCCACGGGGCCGCGGACGTCGCCGTCGGCCCGCTGCCATTGGGCTGGTCGGGCACGGTGCGCGAGCTGGGCGTCGACGAGCTGATGGTCGTGATGGCGGCCGACGATCCGTTCACCGCCGGGCATGACGGCACCGTACGGCTGGGCGAGCTGTCGCACCGGGCCTGGGTGCTGTACGCGACCGACAACGGGCTTTCTCCGCTGGTGGCGCACGAGTGCGCGCGTGCCGGGTTCGAGCCGAGGGCGGCGGTGCGCACGCACCACACGTCCACGGCGCTACGGCTCGCGGCGGCCGGTCTGGGCCCCGCGCTGGTGCCGAAGAGCATCATCGAGGCCGACTTCTCCGGCGCGCGTTTCGAGCCGGCGCCGCCCGTGGAACGCGTCCTGGTCGCGATCACCACGGCGACTGGCGTCGAACACGTGTCGCGCTTCATCGACCTGCTGGCCGAACGCGGCGCCCACCGCTTCCGCACGACGCACTGATCACAGCGTGGCGTACTCGGTGATGATGTCGATGAACGCCAGGGCCGGAGGTGAGGGCTTCGCGCGGGTGAACGCCACCAGCTCCCGGCATACGGGAGGGTCCGGGTGGGCCGTGCAGGCGCGGAAGTCGGGGCCGACCACGTTGCCGGGCACCAGGGCGGGGCCAAGCCCGGCGGCGGCCAGTTCGACGGCCGTGGCGGTGTGGTGGGTGCGGACGGCGGCGTGCGGGGTGAAGCCCGCACGGGCGCAGGCCGCGGCGACGATCGGCGCCAGGCCGAAGGTGGCGGCGTACAGCACCCAGGGCCGGTCCGCGAGGCACGCCAGGTCGATGGGGCGATCGCCGGCGGGCATGTCGGGGTCGCCGGCCGGCAGGATGATGACGAACTCCTCCGCGCCCAGCGCGCGTTGTGGCCCCTCCCAGCCCTCAGGTTCGGACCCGACGCCGATGTCGGCGTCGCCGCGCCACATCCCGGCGGCGAGCAGGTCGATGTGCGGGAACTCATGGATCAGGACGTCCATCCGCGGGTGCTCACGCCGCCACGCCTGGATCGCGGGCGGGATGATGCCGATCGCGATCGACTGGAGGGTCGCCACCCACAGCTCGCCCGCCTCCAGGTCGCCGACGGCGCGGGCCGCGCGTATCGCCTCCGCCGCGCTCTCCAGGGTCGCCACCGCGTGGGGCACGAACTCGGTGCCCAGAGCCGTGAGGCGTACCGCCGAGGGGAGGCGTTCGAGCAGCGGACCGCCGACGCTCTCCTCCAGGACCCTGATCTGATGGGACAGCGACGGCTGCGAGACCAGCAGGCACCCGGCGGCGCGGGTGAAGGAGCCCTCCTCGACCACCGCGAGCAGATATTCCAGCTGACGCAGCGTCATTGAACGATTCTATGCACGCCAGACAAAACCGGTCTTTGCCTTCTGACCTGGGGAGAGTCCACTGTGGACATGTGACGGTCACTGGCACCGACCCGATCGATGGGCCCGGCACTGATCGCGTAGGACGGGGGGTCCGAAGGTGACGCGACGCGGGGCCTGTCCGGACTCTGGGGTCCGGACCCGCGAAGCGGGCGTCCGCGACGCAGGAGCTACCTGGGGGTGGAGCTCCGCGGCGGACGCCCGCTTCCCATGTCAGCAGAGGTAGGAGGCCTCGACCCAGCCGTGCTGGTTCACGTGCCCGTACGCCATGCCGTACGCCCACGAGCCGCCCGCGTCGTAGCTCTCGACGTCGAACGTGTTGCCGTAGTACAGCGTGCCGACGGTCTGCCCGAGAGGCTGCTTGCGGACGTAGAGGGTCTGCGCGCAGGAGTGCATCCGCGTGACGCTCGGGTGCACGGCGGCCGGCGACGCCGTGGCCGCCACGGCGGTGGCCGCGCCGGTGGTGAGAATGGCGCTCAGCGCGAGCCCGACGGTGATTACTCGTCTTGACATAACGGTCCTCCTTTTATCGCTTTTTTAGTAGCGCGGGTCGCGTTCGATGCAGCTGCTGAGCACATATCCCCAGTCGGGGTCGGGCGCGCCGTACGCGAGCACCATCGACCACCCGGAGGCGTTGTTGCCGTTGTAGCCGACCTCGCGGTGGAGGGGCAGGACGCGGATGAGGTCCTGGGCGTGCAGGTTGGCGTACTGGCTGGTCGTCTCGCAGATCGTCCAGTAGTGGACCGTTCCCGCGCCGCCGTCGGCGGAGGCCGGAGCGGTGAGGCCGGTGGTGAGGGCGAGCGACGCGGCGGCCAGGCCGATCGCCGCCGCCTTCCGGATCTGGGGCATGGCGGTGCTCCCGTTCTCGTACGTTTTTTACAGTCCATTGACTGTGAACGAACGAAAGTTACGTCCGGCCCGTCAGGACGGCAATAGGAGAAAGACCCGTAGGGCCAGATATGGCCATGCCCCGCTCACCCGGCGTTACGAGTCCAGCAGCTCGATGGTGGCGATCGAGGGCTTCTCCGTACGGCGCAGCTCCTCGGCGACGCCTTCGGCCGCGCGCAGCACGCGTACGGCGTTGCCCCACGTCAGCTTCGCCAGATCATCGGTGGACCAGCCGCGTACGAGCAGCTCCGCGATCAGGTTGGGGTACCCGGAGACGTCCTCCAGACCGTCCGGGGTGAAGGGGGTGCCGTCGAAGTCACCGCCGATGCCGATGTGGTCGACACCGGCCACCTCGCGCATGTGGTCGAGGTGGTCGGCCACGGTCGCGGCGGTCGCGACCGGGCGCGGGTTGGCCGCCTCGTACGCCCGGTGCACCTCCATGGCCTCAGGGGTACCGTCCAGCGGGTCGAAGCCCTGGGCCCGGACGTTGGCGTTGGCGGCCTCGGTCCACTCGATCGCGGCGGGCAGCACGAACTTCGGCACGAACGTGGCCATCGCCACGCCGCCGTTGGCCGCCAGGCTCTCCAGCACGTCGTCGGGGATGTTGCGCGGGTGGTCACAGACCGCGCGCGACGAGGAGTGCGAGAAGATCACCGGCGCCCTGCTGACCCGGATGGCGTCACGCATCGTGTCCGGGGCGACGTGCGAGAGGTCGACCAGCATGCCCAGGCGGTTCATCTCGCGGACGACCTCCTCGCCGAAGCGGGTGAGGCCGTTCGCGGCCGGCTTGTCGGTCGCGGAGTCGGCCCACGGCGTGTTGTCGTTGTGGGTGAGCGTCATGTAGCGGACGCCCAGCGCGTGCAGGGCACGGAGCGTGGCGAGCGAGCAGTCGATGGAATGGCCGCCCTCGGCGCCCATCAGGGACGCGATCCGGCCCTGGCTCCGGGCCTCCTCGACCTCGTCGGCGGTGAAGGCCAGCCGCAGCGCGTACGGGTAGCGCTCGGCCAGCGCGCGTACGCAGTCCATCTGCTCCAGGGTGGCGCTCACCGCCTTGTCGCCCTGCAGCGACGACGGCACGTACACGGACCAGAACTGGGCGCCGAGACCGCCCGCCCGCAGCCTCGCCAGGTCGGTGTGGAGGGTGCCGGTCTGGTCGGCGGCGATGTCGCAGCGGTCCAGGTCATAGCCGGACTGCTCGCGCAGGGCCCAGGGAAGGTCGTTGTGACCGTCCACGACAGGGTGGTCGGCGAGCAGCGCGCGGGCGCGTTCCAGCATGGCGGGGTCCACTGCGTACGTCATCGGCGTCCTCAATCAATCGTCTCCGGGTGGCTCATCGAGCATAGGTCCGGCGTCGGCAGCGCCTCCCGCGCCCGGCGGATCAGGGAATTCGCCGCGGGGCCGGCGGGGCCTCCGGACCGCCAGGCCAGCTCGACGCGGGAGCGCAGGGCCGGTTCGAAGGCGAGCCGGCGCAGGCCGAGGTCGGTCGCGGCCGACTCGGGCAGGATCGCCACCCCGAGGCCGCGTACGGCGAGCTGCGCCAGGATGTACGGGTCGCCGGCCTCGAAGGCGATGCGCGGCGTGAAGCCCTCGGCGGCGCAGGCGCCGTCCAGGCGTGACCTCAGGCCGGTGCCGCGAGGCAGGCTGATCAGCGCGCGGTCCCGCAGGTCGGCGAGCGTGATCCTCTTTCGCCGGGCGAACGCGTCGCCGGGCCCCACGGCGGCGACGATCGCCTCGTCGAGGACCACCTGGGTCCCGACGCCCTCCGGCGGCGCGGTCGCCAGGCCGACGAGCGCCATGTCGAGCCGCCCGTCCAGGACGCCGTCGAGCAGCCGGTCGGAGTTGTCCTCGGACAACGTGATCTCCACGGCCGGGTGATCACGGTGGAAGTCGGCGAGCAGGGCGAACAGCTCGGTGATCGAGCACGAAGTGATCATCCCGACGGCGACGTGGCCGCGCATCAGCCCGGTGAGCTCGTCGACGGCCAGCCGCGCCCCCTCGACCGCGCCGAGGGCGGCACGGGCGTACGGGAGCACGGCGGCACCGACGTCGGTGAGGCGCACCGTACGGCCCGACCGGTCGAGCAGGGGCTGCCCCAGCTCGCGTTCGAGCCGCCGGATCTGGGCGCTCACCCCCGGCTGGGCGACGCGCACGCGCGCGGCGGCCTTGGTGAAGCTCGCCTCCTCGGCCACGGCCACGAAGTACTCGAGCTGCCGGAGTTCCATGCCTCGTGACTCTAGGACGCCGCCAGCTCGGCCACTCCGGTGAGCAGGCGGTCGACGTCCGAGCGGTCGTTGTAGTGGACCAGCCCGGCGCGTACGGCACCGCCCGTGTCGCGCAGGCCCAGTGCCTCGGTCAGCTCCCAGGCGTAGTTGTGGCCGTGCCAGACGTTCACGCCCTGGCCGGCGAGGTGCTCGGCGACCCGCTGCGGTGTGTGGCCGGCGACGCGGAAGTACGCGGTCGCGGTGCGCCGGGCGGGCTTGCCGTAGAGCGTGACGTGGGGCATCTCTTCGAGCCCGCGCAGCAGCGTGCCGAACAGCTCACGCTCGTACGCCTCGACGGCGGTCATCGAGATCAGCAGGCGCTCGCGGCGGGTGCCGGACGCGGTGCGGTCCAGGGAGGCCAGGTGCTCGACGGCGGCCGTGACGCCCGCGAGGTCCGCGAACGGCGCGGTGCCGGTCTCGAAGCGCTCGGGCACGTCGTCGGAGGAGCAGTCGAGCTTGTCCGGGCGCAGGGTGCCGAGCAGGGCCGGCGAGGCGATGACGGCGCCGATGTGCGGGCCGGACCACTTGTAGGCGCTGGTGGCGTAGAAGTCGGCGCCCAGCGCGGCGGCGTCGACCGGGCCGTGCGGGGTCGCGTGCACGCCGTCCACGTACGTGAGCGCGCCGGCCGCGTGCGCCTTGGCGGTGATCGCGGCGACGTCCGGCCGGGTCCCGAGGATGTTGCTCGCGGCGGTGACGGCCACCAGCCGGGTGCGCTCGCTCAGCAGGTCGTCGTACTGGCCGGCGTCGAGCTCGCCGGTCACCGGGTCGACCTCGGCCCAGCGGACGACCGCGCCGGCCGACGCCGCGGCCTGCACCCACGGGCGTACGTTCGAGTCGTGGTCGAGCCGCGAGACCACGACCTCGTCGCCCGGCCGCCAGGTCTTGGCGAGGGTCTGGGAGAAGCGGTAGATCAGAGTGGTGGTGTTGGCGCCCAGGACGACGCCGTCCGGCTCGCCCACGACGAGGTCGGCGACGGCCCGGCGGCACTCGGCGACGATCGCGTCGGAACGCCCGCTCGCCGCGAACGCCCCGCCGACGTTGCCGATCCCCTTGCGGTACGCCGCGGCGATCGTCTCGATGACCGCCTCGGGCGTCTGGGTGCCGGCCGCCCCGTCGAGGTAGGCGGCTCCGTCCCGCAACGCGGGGTAGGCCGCGCGGATCGCCGCCAGGTCCAGCTGTACCGCCATGTCAGTACCCTCCCAATCCGAGACTCCTGTCCCCCCACCCTCTCGCGTCCCGTCCCGAGACGAAAGTGGTCGTACGGTGGCACCGCCGGACCGGAATGAAAGTCAAAAGGTAGGACATAACGGCCTGAGCCCCTTTGGTGATGGAGGAACACATGGTCTGGCCCGGCGCGCTAGTGCTCTTCATCGGCGCGATCCTGACATTCGCCGTCGGCGGCGACCTCACCGGCGCCGCCCGCATGTCCGGCGTGGCCGCGATGATCCTCGGCGCCCTGCTGCTCATCGTGGGCATCCTCCGCCTGGGCCGAGGCCGGCGCGTGGTCACGGGAATGCAGGACCGCGCGTACCGCACCGGCAAGGGCAAGATGATCGCGATGATCATCGCGGTGATCTACATCGTCTCCCCGATCGACCTCATCCCGGACTTCCTGCTACCGGTCGGGATCATCGACGACGCCACGGCCTTCAGCTGGCTCGTCTTCGCCGTCGGCCAGGAACTCTCCCGCCGCCACCGCCGGGCGATCTAGCCGGCTGCCTGGACGGCCTTGCGGAGGCGGCCCGTGTCGGCGATCAGGGCCTGGACCGCGTGGCGGGCGCCCGCGACGTCGACCAGGGACGTTCGCAGCCGCGTCACGGCATCGGTGTCCGTGTTACGGGCCAGTTCCTCCCGGCGGCGGTCGTCCAGGTCCGACAGGTGCTGGTCCAGCTCCTGGCACAGGTCGTCGAAGGCCGGCTCCGGTGTGGGGCCTTCCTGGGTGTCGGCGCCCTGGTCCAGATAGTCGGCGGCGCTCTCCAGGATGGCGGGGATGGGGCCGATGTCCGGGGGCTCCTCGTGCGTGAAGATCTCCAGGGTGCGCAGGTGGTCGCGTACGAGCCTGGCCGCCTCGGTGGCCTCTCTGAGCTGTTCCACCAGGTCCTGGGGCGGGACGGGTTCGCTCGCCAGCCGGTCCGCGGCCTCCTTGACCTCGTCGGCGGCCTCCACCGCCTCCGCCACCCGGGCGCGTACCGGCGCGTCCTCGTCGCCCTCCAGGCGGGCGGCGACGGCGCGGGCCGCCTCCGCGTGGCAGTACAGCAGGCCGGACAGTGTTCCCGGCAGCGTACGTGCCGTCCTCTCCGGCCACAGCACACGCGCGGCGACCACGGCGATCACGCCGCCGCCCAGCGTCAGCCCGATCCGCCACACCGCGTCGACCCAGGTCAGCGGCGCCGAGAAGTCGATCAACAGCATCATCATCGGTGTGCTCAGCACGATCCAGTACGCCGGGACGCTCGGCTTGACCGTGAACCCGACGGCCGCGCCGACCAGGATCAGCGCGATCAGGGTCGGCTGGCCGGGCGCCACGAACAGCGCGACGGCCGCCGCGGTCGCGCCCAGCACGGTGCCCGCGATGCGCTGGAACACCATCGAGACCGTGTCGCCGTACGAGTCACGCAGCGTGAACAGCACCGGCAGGGCCAGCCAGTGCGGGTGCGGCAGCTTGAGGCCGAACGCCAGCGACACGGAGAAGGCGATCGCCGCGCCGACGCGCGCGGCGTGCCGGAACTCCGGCGAGCGTACGGTGATCGCGCCCTTGAACCAGCGGCGATCGGGCGTACGCGGCGCGAGCACGCCGAGCCGCAGCCCGTGGGCGATGATCTCGGCCATGCCGTCGGTGGTCGCGCCGATCCGGCGTACGGTGCGGCGCACCTGCTGGGCGAGGGCCGTGGCGACCACGTCCGTACGCCCCTCCAGCCAGTCGCGGCGTACGTCCTCGGTCATCCGCGTCAGCCGGTCGAGCTGGACGGAGTCCTCCGGCACGGCGCCGTCGCGGCGTTCGATCGCGCCGGCGAGGCCGCGTACGCGCCCGGCGAGGGCCCCGACCGCGATACGGCACTCCCGCGTCCACGCGTCCGGCGGCGACCTCCGCTGCACCGCGATCATCAGCGACCGCAGGGCGACGGCCTGGTCCATCGCGCGCCGCATCGCCTCGATCAGGCGCTCGATGCGTTCGTGCTGGTCACGGCCGCCGCCGAGATAGAGCCCGTACGTCGAACGCGCCGACCGCAGAGCGGAGTACGCCGCGTCGCGCCGCTCGTACCAGCCGTCGTGGTCCTCACCGGAGAGGCAGTCCAGGGCGTCGGCGACCGCCTCGGCCGCGCCCGAGAGAGACACCCGCAGGGGCCGCAGCCGGTGGGTCATCCACGGCGCCAGCAGCAGGACCGAGACCCAGAGCCCGCCGATCGTCTCCAGGAACCCGTTGAACAGCGCCGGGCTCGTCTCCGGCCGTAGCGCGGCGACGAGTGTGCACAGGCTGGCGATCGTCCCCACCCAGGGGATCGCGACCCCGAGGGCCGCCATGATCGACACGACGATCACGGCCGGCCAGGGATGCCCGCTGAGCGCGCCGCCGAGCCAGGTACAGACCGTGACGACGGCGACGGCGGTGAGCATCGCCCGCAGCCGCGACCCGTACGGCCCCTGCGGAGCCCCGACACCGACGTAGAACGCCCCGAGCGCGACGAGCTGCCCTTCGCCGACCCGCCCGGTCACGAGCCCGACGATCAGCGGCACCCCGATCCCGACGGCCATGACGGCCCCGTACACGGGCGAAATCCGCCCGCGCGACTCGGCGAGCCCCTTCCACAGCGCCCTGTGCGACGACCGCACAGCCGTCCCCTCCCACCTGAAAGCGGCATAACGGACTACACAGCACGATGTCACGAACGCCGGAGTCAGGAGGGAGGCGAGGGTGCCCGGCCCGGTGCGTGCGGGTCCGCCGTGGTCGCACGCACCGAGCGGGCCGCCTACTCCGTCACTTCGACGGCGACGGTCTCGGTGTAGTGGAGGTGGCCGAAGTACATGACCTTGACCAGGGCCCACCACGCGCCGGGCTTGGCGGCGGCGCTCGTACGAACCGTGAACGGGACGCGGACCGTCGCGCCCGGGTCGACCTCGAAGCCGCAGGTCCACGGGCCGATCTGGACGTCGGCGGCGGGGCCCCACGTGCCGTACGGGCTGGTCAGCTGGGCCTCGCCGTTGATCGGCGCGGCGGCGTCGTTGCGGAGCTGGACGGTGATCTCGCCCTCGCCACCCGGCCGGAGCCGCAGCGGTTCGGAGACGATCGTGACGCCCAGCGGGTCGGTGGCCGAGGCCGGGCCGACGTCCACGGTCACGACGTCCTCCAGCACCTGGCCGAGGTCGTCGCGGATGCGGGCACCCAGGAAGTAGGTCCCCTCCGGGGCTCCCGTGGTGCCGACGTGCAGGTCGAACTCGGCGTGCTCGCCCGGCGCGAGGTCGTAGTCCAGCGACGGGGTGTCGACGATCAGGCCGCCGGGGACGACGAGCTCCACCCGGCCGGAAGCCGGCCGGCCCGAGGCCGCCACGGTCAGCCTGACCTGGCCCGACGCGAGGCGCTGCGGTGAGAGGTGCACGGCCGTGGGGAGGTTCCCCAGGGGCGCGGGCCCCTTGTTGTGCATCCAGTACCGCGTGTACACGGGCTGCGCCGGCTCGGCGGTCGCGCCAAGGCGTACCGCCTCGCCGGAGGCGTCCGGGCGCACCGGCTGGAGGCGCAGCGTCGCCACGTCGGCGGCGCCCAGCGCGACGGACCCGTCGGACAGCAGGCTGCCTCCCGACGACTCCAGCAGGTCCGTGACGTGCGTCGACTCCACGCCCGTCGACAGGGTGATCCGCGCCGTGGCGGGACGTCCCTCGGACTCGTACACGCGCACCGTGATCCCGTCGGCCGGGTCCACGTCGCCCGGCAGAGCGGCGGCGAGCGGGTTGCCGGCGGGCTTCAGCGCCGCCAGCAGGACGTTCGGCGGCTCGATCGACAGGAACCCGGACGGCGCCTCGCCCGGGTGCGAGGACGCCTCGCGCGGCAGCACCGCGTGGTTGTACTCCTGCCCCGCGCGTACGAACCCGGCCTCACGCCAGTCGCCCTCCCCCGCCACCAGGGCGTAGGAGAACGTGTGGGTCCAGTGCTGCCACGACAGGCTCGACCCGTCGGGCGCGGTGCGCAGCGGGCCGTCGATCCACACGCCGCTCGGCCAGGTGCTGCACGAACGCATGAGGTTCAGGTAGAGCGCCTCGCCGAGCTTGGCGACCGTGCCCGGCGTGCCGGTGTTCAGCAGCGCCACCGAGTACGAGTCGGCGGGCACGTCCGGCCCCGGCAGGGAACCCGGGCGCGCGACGGAGATCTCCGCGTCGGCCAGGTCCTCGATCAGCGCGTCGACGTCGCGGACGATGAGCACCGGCAGGTCGCGGGCGCCGCGCAGGTCGGCGCCCGGCTCCCACACCTCGCTCATCGGGCGGGCGGCCGGCACGAACACGCGCCCGCTCGCCTCCAGGGCGTCCAGGAATTCCTGGCCGGCCGAGGCCAGCACCTCGGCGGCGAACTCGTTGGACTCCGGCCCGCCGAGCACGATGCGCACGTCCGGCAGGTTGGAGTCCACGTCGAGCGAGCCGTACCGGGAGCCGGCAGGCTGGCCGAACGTCGCGGTCACGCCCTGCGCGACCAGGGCCGCCAGCAGGGCGCGCACCTGCGAGCCGTCGTCGACGCCGACCACCTCGGCGACGCCGATCGCGTGCGCCTGGCGTGAGCCGTCGTCGCCGGTCAGCGCGATGCGCGCGGTGGCGCTGAGCCCGGTCCAGGTGTGCGCGGGGTTGTCGAGGGTCCACAGGTCCTCCGCGACGTCCGCGTCGGGGAAGCCGTACGGGCGGCCGATGGCCGCGAAGCCCACCTCCGACACCGGCAGCGCGCCGGGAACGTCGAGGTCGAAGCCGACGCGCAGCAGGCGGTCCTGGCCGATGGACCCGCCGACGTGGGTGCGGAAGTCGACCCGGTCGACGCCGTCCCAGAGCAGCACCTCACCGGTGATCGTCAGCTCGTCCATCGCCGTGACGGTGACGAGACGGCGGCCGATCGGGCTCTCCTCGACGCGTACGGTCGCGGTCAGCTCGCCGGAGCGGTGGCCCGGCCCCTTCGGCAGCAGGTGCCACGGGCCCTCGCCCCACTTCGGGTGGGTCGGGTACTCCTCCTGCCGGACGATCTCGCCGCCGAGCCCGCCGGGCCGCAGCAGCTCACGCCCGGCCCGCAGGTCGCGGATCGAGGTCAGCGCGCCGCCGCGCGCCGGGTCGGCCGTGACCTCGAACGCCTCGTTGCCCGCCGAGGCGCCGGGCGCCGGGGTCCAGCCCGCGGGTACGTCGTCGGCGTCGAGCACGCGGTAGATCCGGAAGCCGAGCGCGGGCACCGCGCGGGCCAGGAAGGTCAGCGTGATCTCCGCCAGCCCCGAACCCTCACGGACCACGCCTTCGGCGAGCGCCGGCACCGGAGCGCCGGTGTCGTCGACGAGCCGTACGCCGGCGGGACCGTCGTCGAAGGTCAGCCGTACGGTCGTGATCCCGTCGCGCTCCCACGACAGGGTGTTCGCGGCGACGACGGGCCGCCCCTCACCGGACGTGTCGAGGCGCGCGGCGAGGTGGTCGATGGCCGCGTTGCGCACGGTGTCGCTCAGCTCGTACGCCTCGCGCCAGCCGCCGAGCAGGTCGGCGTACACCTGGTCGGACTCGCTGCCGGTGATCGCGTCGTGGTGGGCGCCGAAGGCGAGCTGCCGCCAGGCGCGGTCGAGCGCCTCGGCGGGGTACTCCGCACCGGTCAGCGACCCGAGCGTGGCGAGGCGCTCGGCGTCGAGCACCGCGACCTCCGCCGCGCGCTGCGCCTGCTTCGTGTCGATGTAGGAGACGTCCTTGCCGGTGTAGACCGGGTTCATGTCGCGGGTCTGCGGCGACGGGCGCTTGGTGCCCATCTCGGCGCGCACCGCGCCGAAGAAGTCGCGCGGCAGGCCGACGACGAAGCGCGGCCAGACGTACCTCTTGTTCCAGTCGCGGTGGACCTCGGTGCTCCAGCGGGACGGGATGACGTGGTCGGCGCCGACCGGCAGCATGACGTTGCGCGTGGCGGCGACCGGGCGCAGCTCGGTGAACTGCCCGTACGCGAGCTCGGCGGCCTCCTCCAGCGTCTTGGCCTGCTCGTCCATGACCCAGCCCGCGCCGTAGTGGTTGGCCATGTACGAGGTCAGCAGCCCGCGGCCGGTCGGGGAGATCCACTCGAACTCGGCGGGGAACTGCATGCGCGTGTTGTCGCCGACGTGGCGGTTCGGGCCCCACATGTGGAACGGCCCGCGCGCCCACGAGCTGGAGGTCAGCCCCGCGTCGGCCATCAGGCCCGGGTACGCCGGGTCGTGGCCGAAGACGTCGAGCATCCACGCCGACTGCGGGTCGCCGCCCGCGACGTCGCGCTGGTAGCCGATGCCGTAGACGGCGTTGCGGATCGTCGACTCGGGGTGGGTGAGGTTGGTGTTCGGCTCGTTGTAGTTGCCGCCGACGATCTCGATGCGGTCCTCGGCGAGGAACCTGCGCAGGTCGGCGCGGTCCTCGGGATAGACGTCCCAGTACGGCTTGAGGTAGTCGACCTCGGCGAGCACGAACTTGTAGTCGTCGTCGTGCCGCGCGGCGTCGAGGTGGGCGCGTACGAGGTCGAAGGCGGTCTTGACCTCGGCGGGACGCCGGCCCTCGGCGGCGGGCAGGTCGTACCAGTTCTCGGTGAAGGCGCCCTGGGTGTTCCACCACACGGGGTCGTAGTGGAAGTGGGAGACCATCCACATCGTCCAGCCGGTGACGGCGGCGACGATCTCGCCGTCGGAGGTGGTCTGGCTCTCATCGGAGTCGGCGACGGCGGTGACGCGCCGTTTGGAGCCCTCCGTCACGGGTTCGGACAGCCGGACCCCCACCTCGGCGACGCGGGTCTCCCCGGCGGCCATGCCGGCGATGATCGTGGGTTCTGGTGTGCTCACGGCCGGGCCCTGCACCGTGACGCGCACCTCCCCGGCGGCGGCGTCCGCGGTGACCGACACCAGCACGAGCTGGCGAGGTTGCTGGACCGAGCCGATGAAGCGATCGGTCGACTCGATGGCGGTGATGCGCATGAAGCGTTTCCTCCGGCTCAGCCTTTGACGGCGCCCGACAGGGCGAAGGCGTTTCCGAGCGTGCGCTGGGCAATGCTGTACAGAGCGACGACGGGCAGCGAGTACAGGATTGAGAAGGCGGCCAGCAGGCCGTACGAGGCCGCACCCTGGATTCCGAAATACTGGAAGATGGCGACCGACGCCGGCTGCTTGGCAGGGTCGACGAGCAAGATGAACGGGACGAAGAAGTTCCCCCAGGTCAGGGCGAACGTGAAGATGAACACCACGGTCGTGCCCGGCACCATCAGCGGGAGCACGATCCGCCAGAGGGCGCGCAGGCCCGACGCCCCGTCCACCCAGGCCGCCTCCTCCAGGGAGATCGGCACCTCGTCCATGAAGTTCTTCATCATCCAGATCGCCATCGGGAGCCCCGTGGCGGTGAGGAACAGCATGGTCGCCGGGATCGAGTCGAGCAGGTCGAGCTGCACGAACAGCCCGTACACCGGGACCATGATCGCGGTGATGGGGAGCCCGGTGGCGAAGAGCAGGGACAGCAGGATCGGGCGCCCGAACCTCTTGCCGTACCTCGACAGCGGGTACGCCGCCGGCGCCGCGAGCACCAGGGTGAGGACGGCGGCGCCGAGCGACAGCACCAGGCTGTTGCCGAGGGCGTGCAGGTTGTCGCCGGTGAGCACGTCGGCGAAGTTGCGCAGGGTCGGATGGGTGGGGATCGAGGTGTCCAGGTTGGCGGCCGGCGTGAACGCGGCCAGGAAGAGCCAGCCGAACGGCAGGAGGTACGCGATCGCGATGATGGCCAGGCAGACATAGGCCACGACCGCGGCGGCGTTCTTCCTCGGAGCCGTCGGGGACAGGTTCGCCGCCATCGTCACAGCTCCCTCCGCATGCCTCGCAGGTACACGATCGAGAAGAGACCGCCGACGGCGAGCAGCACGATCGCCAGCGCGGCGCCGTAGCCGAGCTGGTAGAACTTGAACGCCTCCTGGTACATGTAGATCGGCAGCGTCTGGCTCTTGTCGCCGGGCCCGCCGCCGGTCATCACGAAGATCAGCGTGAAGACCGCGAGGGTCTGCAGCGTGATCGTCATGAGGTTCGTCATCGTCGCGCGCCGCATCAGGGGCAGCGTGATGTGACGGAACCTTCCGAACGCCGAGGCGCCGTCGACCGACGCGGCCTCCAGGAGTTCGTCCGGCACGTTCGACAGCGCGGCGGAGTAGACGAGCATCGAGAACGCCGTGCCGCGCCAGATGTTCGCGATCGTCACCGACAGCAGCGGCATCGCGTACAGCCAGGCCTTCCCGTGCAGCCCGAACGCGTGCAGCAGCGAGTTGAGCGTGCCCTTGTCGCTGAGGTACGCGTACCAGACGAACCCGGCGACCAGCTCCGGCATCACCCACGCGCCGACCACGATCGCGCCGACGACCGCGCGTACCGCGCGGCTGCGCCCCTTCATGAGGAGCGCGAGGATCATGCCCGCGACGTTCTGCCCGATCACCGCCGACCCGAGGACGAACAGCACGGTGACCCACAGCGACTTGCGGAACGCCGGGTCGGCGAACATCTGCCGGTAGTTCTTCAGGCCGATCAGGTGCGGGGTGCTCGCCGTGGCGCCGGTGAGCGACACGTCGGTGAACGACGCGTACACGCACCAAAGGACCGGGCCGACGAAGAACAGCGCCAGCAGGATGAACGCGGGGACGAGCGGGACGACCCGCCCGGCCGCCCGCCGCGCACGCGCGGCGGGCGGCCGGGTGGCACGGGCGGGCTCCCGGAGGCCCACCGCCACCATCAGGGCGTCCCTTCGACCTTGTCCGGGCCGGCGATCTGTTTGACCTGGCCCGCGAAGTCGTTCATGGCCTTGGCGGGAGGCGACTGGGCGCTGACGACCGCCTCGGTCGCGGCCTGCAGCTGGTTGGAGATCTGCGGGTAGACCGCGTACGCGGGCCGGTACTGGGTGACCGCGACGAGGCTGGTCCAGAACGCCTGGCTCGGGTTGCCCTGCAGGTAGGCGGGGTCCTTCGTGACGTCGTTACGCACCGAGACCTGCGTCGCCTGCTTGTAGAAGTACCCGGAGTTCTCCTTGTTCAGGGCGAGCTGCACGAGCTTCCACGCGCCGTCGGGGTTCTTGGAGTTGGCGCCGACGGACAGCAGCCAGCCACCGGACAGCGACACCTTGCCGGGCGCCTGGCCGTTCTCGGTCGGCATCGGGGTCTCGGCGAGCGTCTTGGACCAGTCGGGCCACGGCGCGGAGCCGCCGGGGATCCAGGTCTGCGGCAGCCACGAACCGTCGAGGTCGATGGCGAGCTTGTCCTTGTTCAGGTACTGCGCCGAGACGTTGTCGCTCCAGTGCGGGTCGAGCGCCTGCTGCGGCGTCGGGCCGAGCTTCTCGGAGAAGAGCGTGTTGAGGAAGTTGAACGCCTCGCCCATGCCCGCGCTCGGCGCGACCCACTTCTTCGTCTGGTCGTTGTAGAGCTTGTTGCGCCGTGCCGTACAGGAGCATCTCGAAGCCCTGCATGGAGGCGGCCTCGCCGACGCCCTTGCCGGCGTAGACGTTCATCGGGATGACGCCGGGGAGCTTGGCCTTGATCTGGCGCGCCGCGGTCAGCAGGTCGTTCCAGTTCTTGGGCTCCCACTTCGCCGGGAGGCCCGCCTTGGCGAAGAGCTTCTTGTTGTACCAGAGCCCGCGGGTGTCGGTGCCCATCGGGATCCCGTACGTCTTGCCGTCCGCCGCGCGCCCCGCCGCCTTCGCCGCTTCGACGTACTGCGACCAGTCGGGCCACGAGGCGAGCTTGGAGTCGAGGGGGTAGAGGAACTTGGCCGAGGCGTCGGAGTTGACGAAGAACGTGTCCTCGTACGCGACGTCGGGGGCGGTGCTCTTGGAGCGCCGCATGAGGTTCAGCTTGGTGTAGTAGGAGTTCTCATCGGCCTCGACGGGGATGAGTTTCAGCTTCACACCGGGGTTCTGCTGCTCGAAGACGGGCTTGATCTTCTTGAAGAGCTCGTCGGCCGCGACGAAGTTTCCAAACTTCTGGTACGCCACCTTGATCGTTTTAGAGTCGGAGGATCCGCCGCTGCACGCGCTCAAGGCCGCCGCGACCGTCACCGCTGTCATACCGAGAGCCAGGTGCCTGCGCATGTGCTCTCCCTCCGCGGATTTGGCATTGCGTTGTGGCAAATGTGGAAGGAGAGACGTCGTTCGTCAAGACCTAAGTCGATCAGGTTACGAATGCGTTACATTTCGGACGACCGGAAGGCCGGTTATCGCACTGATCCGATCCGCGGTGAGCGTCACCGCCGCGGCCGGGCTCCAGCGCCGGGTCACGACGCCTTCCACCATGGCCTGGAGCTGCGCGGACACCAGGGCGTACGCCGGCGCGGACGGCCGCATGACCGCCTGGTCGAGCAGCGAGGCGGTCTCGGCGTGGAAGGCCGAAACCGGAGCGAGGGCGGCCAGGACACTCCGGCGAGGCGGCAGCTGGCCGGTCTCGCCGCACACCTGGGTCAGGCACGCGGGCGAGGTGAGCGAGCGCAGGAGCCGCATCGCCAGCTCGGGCCGCCGCGCCTGCCGGGGGATGCAGTAGACCATCCCGCCGCACAGGATCGCGGGTGGCCCGTGCGGGCCCGCCGGGATCGGCACGAACCCGAACTCGTCCCTGACCTGCGCGATCGTCCGGCCGGTCTCCTCCGAGAGCAGCTCGGCGTGGTAGCTCGCCCCGACGAACAGGTCGGCGCGGCCGGTCGCGAGCATGCGCCCCGCCTGGTGCCGGTCGTAGGTGACCACCTCGGCGGGCAACACCCCGTCGTCGACGAGACGCCGCAGGAACCGCAGCGTCTCGACGGCCGCCGGGGTGTCCAGCGTCACCGCCTCCGGCGTGAGCACGGTGACGCCGTTGGCGACGAGCAGCGCCACCAGCGCGTACGTGGCGGTCTCCCCCGCCGGCGGCCCGCCCGGCATCACGAGCGCGTGCCGGCCGCGCGGCAGGCCGTCCGCGAGCAGGCGGCCGAGGGCGCGCAGCTCACGCCAGGTCGCCGGCGGCTCGGCGCCGGCCTCGGCCAGCGCCTCGCGGCGGTACCAGAGGCCGGTGACGTCCGCAGGCGCCTGGACCGCGACGGTGCCGTCGCCGTCGGCGCGGTACGCGTCGACGAACGGGGCCAGGAAGTCCGCGTCGTGCTCGTCCGCGGCCCAGCCGGGGTCGAGCTCGGCGATCGGCGTGAGCATGTGCGACTCGGCGAACTCCGCCACCCACACCGAGTCGATCAGCGCGAGGTCAGGGCCCTGACCGGCGGAAATGGCACGACGGAAGACCGCGTGCAGTTCGTTCAGCGGCGCCGTCGTGATCGACAGCCGCATGTCGTTACCCGCCGCCTCCCTTAACTGCCCCGCCCAGCTCCCGTCGCTGGACATGACCGTCAGCTCCGGCGCCTCCCGCAGGGTCCGCATCCAGTCGGGATTGACGAAGGTTCCGCGCCTGCGGTGCCGGACGACCACGCCTTCGGCCGCCAGCTCCGAGAGGGCACGGGCGACGGGCGTACGGCTCAGGCCGTACGTGGCGCACAGCTCGTGTTCGGTGGGGAGCCTTCCCTCGCCGCCGTACAGGCCGGCCTCGATGTCGGTGAGCAGACGTCTCTTGAGCCGGTAGTACGCCGGGAGGGGTTGCGCGGTCTCCATGTGTGTCCTCGGGGGCAAGGGCGGGGGTGACAACCCAATTTGGCATCAGTCTGCCGCAATTCGCCACCCTCCCTCCCCTTCCGTCACTCCCCGCAGTCGCCCGGAGGCGCAGCCTTGACCCGCAGGCTGGAGCAGGCCGGACACGTCTGGTCGATCCAGGGCGCCATGCTGACGACCCCTCGGTGGCGCCATGTCACTGTGTCGCCGCCGTTATGCCACGCCTCGTACACGCCCTCCCAGGCGTGGTGGCAGCACAGGCAGGTGAAGGGCCAGGTCTGGGTGAGGACATGCGGTTCCGCCATGAGTGCTCGCGCTCCTGTAACCGTGGATGGACGGATCACAGAGGGCGCGCTGCCGCCCGCGCAGGTGCTGCTACGCGGTACGGAGGCGCGCCGGAGCCCTCACGTCCGCGACGCGCACAGGTCGATCAGGAGACCGGCTCCCGACCTGCGGACTGGCGGCCTCGACGCCTCACGCCGCGGGCACGCGCGGCCGGGCCAGGTCAGATCGCCGGGATGTGAGACGGCGGCCGGGCACCGCTGCCGGACACCGGCCTGCCGCGGCTCGTCGTCGCGCTGCTGGTGCGTGCGTACGCCGCAGGGCGCGTGGTGCGGCTGCGGCATCGGGGCGCACGGGCTGTCGAGCTCGGCCACCCGGTCGGCGGTGTGCGGCGCGGTGGCCGCCGCGCACTCCGCGACGCGCAGGGTGTGCACGCGCGCGCCGAGGCCCGAGTGGAGGACGACGGCCACCAGCAGGAGCACCCACAGCGCCCTGCGGGGGCGGTGGGCGGCGTGAGCACGCGGGTGGGTGGCCATCACCCGGAATATTACGCTCCGTAATCGCCCGTTACGAAGAGTAGAAACCTACTACCCCTGGGCCTCCTGAGCCTCACCGGTCAGTTCAGGATGTTCACCGCGCGCGAGATCACCAGGGCGACCGCGACGATCGACACCGCGGACTGCAGGAGCATCAGCATCTTCGTCCAGCGGGTCATCGGCATGACGTCGGTGGGGCTGAACGCCAGGGCGTTGGTGAACGACAGGTACAGGTAGTCGGCGAAGGCCGGCTCCCAGTTCGGCGCCGCGACCTCCGGGGTCGCCATCTGCGGGAACAGGAAGTCCGGATGCGGACGACGGCCCAGCGCGCGTGCCGCGGGGCCACCCCGGTCCAGCTCCCAGTACCAGAGCGCGAAGGCGATGACGTTGGTCCCCCAGATCGCGGCCCCGCTCCCCAGCAGGGCCGCCCCGCTGGCGCCGGCGCTCCCGTCGACCAGATGCCGGACGAGCAGGGCCACCGAGACGGCGTTCGCGATGCCGATCAGCAGCAGAAGCGTCATCGCGGTGCCCCGAATGATCTTCGACTCCCGGTTGATGCGCGACGGGTTGGAGATCATGAGGCCGAGCAGGATCACCGCCTCCAGGATCGGCAGAAGCAGGTGCGGCCGCATCGCGAAGCGGTTCGGCAGGACGACCTGCAACACGATCGCCGCCAGCATGGCGAGCGCCGCCCATATCCGGTGCTCGCCCTCGGTCGCGCGCATCCAGGCCGGCACGTGGAACTGCCGCTCGCACTGCTCGCACAGGGTGCGTTCCAGCCGTATGACCTGGGCCCGCAGCGACTCACGGGACCGGCCCACCTCTTCGGTCATGGCAGCAGTGTGCTCCTTTCCGCGCTCGCGTGCGTACCCGGGCCGTGCGGTAGTCTCGTGTGCAGCGAAGGGGAGTAGCCCTGTAAACCGGTCGTCGACATGCTGGAGTCTCACGAGACTCCCGGCGCCCGGGCCTTTCCAGGCGGGCGAGACCTTCGATCCCTGTCGATCACGCATACACGCGTGCGCCGGGGGTCGAGGTCATCGGCTCCGCCCGCCCCGGCCCTCAGGACACGCGAGAAGGCTCAGAGGGCGTCTACCGTGTGGCACTTCATTCTGTTGATCGTTTGTGCGGGAGCGATCTATCTCTCGTGCGAATGGTTCGTCAACGCCGTCGAGTGGCTCGGACGGCGGCTGAACGTCGGGCAGATGGCGGTCGGCACGATCCTCGCGGCGTTCGGCACCGCGCTACCCGAGTCCGTCGTCACCCTCGTGGCCGTCACCACGGGGTCGACCGCCAAGGCACGCGACATCGGCGTGGGCGCCGCCATGGGCGGGCCGCTGGCGCTCGCCACGGTGGCGTACTCCGTCACCGGCGTCGCGCTGCTGCTGAAGCGCCGCAGGCGGCAGGTGCACGCCACGGTCCCGGCCGGCGGCGTCATCGTCGCGGAACGCCCGCCGTCGGACGTGCTGACCGGCCCGGGCCAGGTCGCCCGGCTCGCCAAGGACCAGCGCTGGTTCCTCGCCGTGTTCGTGTTCAAGGTCGCGCTCGGGCTGGTGGCCTTCGCCGTCAAGCCGTGGCTCGGCCTGGTGTTCTTCGCGGTGTACGCGGTGTACTTCTGGCGCGAGATGCGCGGCGGCGACGCCCCGGCCGAGGTCGAGGAGGAGGAGGACGACCTGGAGCCGCTGAAGCTCCAGCCGCGCCACGCGACGCCCTCCACCTGGGCGGTGCTCCTGCAGACGCTCATCACCCTCGCGATCATCTTCGTCGCCTCACGGGTGTTCGTCGCGCAGCTCGACGCCATCGGGCCGATGCTGGGCCTGTCCGGCGCGGTCACCGCGCTGCTGCTCTCCCCCATCGCCACCGAGCTGCCCGAGGTCATGAACGCGATCATCTGGGTACGCCAGGGCAAGACCAAGCTCGCCCTCGCGAACATCTCCGGCGCGATGATGATCCAGGCCACCGTCCCCAGCGGCCTCGGCCTGCTGTTCACCGCGTGGAAGTTCGACACCGCGCTCGCCTGGTCGGGCTTCATGACGATGGCCGCCATCGTGTACCTGCTCGTGACGATCCGCGCGGGCCGCCTCACCCCGGCACGCCTCGCCTGGGCCGGAGCGTTCTACGTGATCTTCGCGATCGGTCTGGTTCCGATCCTGTCCTGATGCCGCGCGAGGATGGCGGGGTGCGCATACGGCCGATCTCCCCGCCGCTCCTCGTCGAGGAGCTCGCCGAACTCATCGCCCCGGTCCGCCCGTCGACCCGCGTACGCGTCGCCGTCGACGGGCCGCCGGTGGCGCGCCCGGAAGACCTGGCGGACGCGCTGGCCGCTCCTTTGCGACTGCGCGGCCGCCCGGCCTTCCGCGTCTCGGCCTGGGACTTCCTCCGCCCGGCGTCGCTGCGCCTGGAGAGCGGCCGTACGGACCCGGACGCCTTCTACGACGACTGGCTGGACACCGGCGGCCTGGTCCGCGAGGTCCTCGACCCGGCGCACGGCTCCGGCCAGGTGCTGCCCGCGCTGTGGGACCGCGAGACCGACCGCGCGACCCGGGCGCCGTACGTCGAACTGCCACCGGACGCGGTGGTGCTGGTCGACGGCGCGTTCCTGCTCGGAGGCGTCCTGCCGTTCGACTTCTCGGTCCACCTGCGGGTGTCCCCGGCCGCCCTCCGCCGCCGGACACCCGCGGACGAACACTGGACCCTGCCCGCGTACGAGCGATACGAGTCCGAAGCGTCGCCCACGGCCCTCGCGGACGTCGTCGTACGCTACGACGACCCGCGCCATCCGGCATTGGTCGAATCGGCGTGAGCGTGTCAGCAGCCGGTCGAGGTGAGCTTGACGCTCCAGGCGGGAGACCAGTTCACCTCGTCCGTGATGGGCGCCGGCGAGACACAGTCGATCTGGCCGCCGCCGCTGTTATAGATATGGAACGCGGCGCCACCGGTCTGCCGGTTGGTGAGCCCTCCCTGGCCGTTCCAATTGCTCAGGGAGTAAGTGCCATAGTCGTAGAAGTTGAAGACGTAGTAGCCACTTCCGTAGGCCACGATGGCGCACGCGTAACCGCTGCGGCAGGCCGGGATCTTCGCAGGATCGCTGTAGTACGGATGCGACACGGAAGGCGACGTCGACGGCGCGGGCGCCGCATGGGCGGAACCACCGGTGAGGACGACGGCGAGCGCGGCGGTCGCGGCCGTTCCGAGTACCGAGATCTTTCGCGGGACACGCATTTCCTGAGGTCTCACTTTCCCCTGATGATCGATTTTTTCGGCGTTCGAAAACTCCCTTGGAAATCGCCGAAATTCCCCGTTGACCAGCCCCCCTGGCTGGCGCATTGCGAAAATAGGACGACAGAATCCGCATAAGCAATATGCATGGCCGAGTGCGGCCATAGGGCCATATTCCGGCGCGCCGGTAATGCGTATATCAGAGCGAGGCGGTGAGGTCGTCGCCCAGCCGGGTGCGGCGGTAGAGGACGCTCCGGCCCGTACGGGTGCCGGTGATCAGGCCCGTGTCGCGGAGGACGGCCAGGTGGTCTCCCACGGCTCCCAGGCTCATGCCCAGAGCGGAGACGAGCTGGCTGGTGCTGGCCGGGTGTTCCAGGGCGCGGAGCAGGGTGGCGCGGGAGCGGCCGATCAGGCGGTCGAGGCCTGCGGGTTCCGGGTCCGGTGGCGGGACGGCGGTGCCGCGTGCCGGGTAGACGAGGGCGTAGGCGTTCGGGGCGTCGATGCTCATCCACGTGTGGCCGAAGCTGCTCGGCACCAAAAGCAGGGACGCGCCGGACAGACGGTGGTCCGCCGGGGCGCTTCCGGCGGCCCAGCCGATCGTGGGCGGCAGGTCGTCCAGGGCGTGGGCGAGGCCGTGGGTGGTCAGGCGGGCGGCTCGGCGCTGGACGTCGCGTTCCAGGATGGTGCGCCGTCTTGGCCAGTCCGGTTCGACGAAGCCCGCCCAGACCCTCGCCAGGAGGTCCGCGACGCGGCCGGACACGTCCGGGGTGTCGAACGCCTCGGGTAGCGGGCCGCCGCCCGGGGTCAGGTCGGCGTGTGCACGGTTCCTTGGGGTCGCGCGTACGGTGGCGAGCTCCGTCTCGAACGCAGGCTGGAACGTGGCCGGTGGCGGGGTGATGAAGTCCGGCAGGTACCGCCTGGACCTCGGCATCTCGACCAGTGCCGCCGCCACCGGGTCCCGGGCCAGGTCCGCGAACTCGTCGCGGTGTCCGGCGGCCCAGCGGGCCAGCCACGGCTCCCTCGGGCTGGCCAGGGCCAGCAGGGCGCCCACGGTCTCGGCGATCGGGGAGATCGCGAATCGGGTTTTCGCCAGATCCTGGGCCTCTACCGTCAACCAGACCACCGGTTTCGCCTCCCGACGAAACTTTAGACCGATCAGTGCCGTTTGCCGACGCTGCCCGGTATGACTACCTACCGGAGCCTCTTCGCCGGAAGCGAGTTCCGCGCCCTGTTCGGCGGGCAGGCGCTCGTGGCCGCGCAGACCATGCAGATGCTGGCGCTTTCCGCGCTCGTGTACGCCCGCACCGCGTCGCCGCTGCTGGCGTCGGTGACCTATCTGGCCGGATTCGCGCCGCAGGTGCTCGGAGCGGTGGTGTTGCTGTCGCTGGCCGATCGCGTCCCCGCGCGGGCCTTCCTTGTCACCTGGGACATCACGCGGGCGGCGATGGCCGTCGTCCTGGCGCTCGGCGGCCTGCCGGTGGCGGCGATGCTCGCGCTGGTGATGTCTGCCGGTCTCGTCGAGTCGGTCGGCGTCGCGATCCGCGGTGCGCTGCTCGTCGACGTGCTTCCCGCCGGCGCGTACGTGCTCGCCCGGTCGGTCCTCAACGTCGCCGCCGGGGCGATGCAGATCGTCGGGTACGCGATCGGTGGCACCCTGCTGGCCGCCCTCGGGCCGCGCGCCGCGCTGCTCGGCGGTGCCGGGCTCACGCTCGGCTGCGCGGCGGTCGACCGATGGGGGCTGCGCAGGCGGGACCCGCGCGTCGGCGAGCGCGCTTCGGCCGCCGCCACGTGGCGTGGCAACCGCGCCCTGTTCGCCGACCGGGTCACCCGGGGCCTGCTGCTGGCGCAGTGGCTGCCGGGCTGCCTGATCGTGGGCGCCGAGGCGCTCTACGTGCCGTACGCCGGGTCCGGCGCGGGCGTGCTGTTCACCGCCGCGGCGGCCGGCATGCTCACCGGCGACCTCGTGGTCGGCCGCTGCGTCCCGGCGGCGCTGCGGGGACGGCTCGTCGTGCCTCTGTTCGCGCTGCTCGCCGCGCCGTACCTGGCGTTCGCCGCCCACCCGCCCGCGTGGACGGCCGCCGCGCTCGTCGCCGTCGCCTCGTTCGGCTACGCGGGCAACCTGGGGCTTCAGGAGCGCTTCGTCATCGCCCTTCCGGAGGCGCTGCGTGGCCAGGGACTCGGCCTGGCCGGCAGCGGCATGATGACCGCCCAGGCCCTCGCGGCGTCCGCGGTCGGCGCGGTCGCGGAGACCACGGGCCCGCCGATGGCCATGGTCGCCGCGGCGATCGCGTCGCTGCTGGTGACCGCGGCCCTGGTGCCTTCCCTGCGCCTCCGGCCGGGCCCTGTCACGTTCGAAGGCCCGGCGGTGTCTTGATGGCGGACAGGTGAAACGCACAAGGAGGACACCATGGCGCTACGCGTCCCGAAGGCCGAGCTTCCCCTCGCCCTCAAGGAGAACATGATCGAGCGGCTCGGCGCCGTGCCCGAGAACGTCGAGGTGCTGTGGCACAGTCCCGAGGTCGCACAGGACAACCTGGAGTTCGGCGGCAAGGTGGGTGCCTGGGGCGCGGCCGACGAGAGTCTCAAGTCGTTCGCGCACATGGCCGTCGCGGCGCTGGTCGGCTGTAGCTGGTGCCTTGACGTCGGCTACTTCCAGGCCCAGAACCAGAACCTCGACCTGGCCAAGGCGAGCCAGGTGCCGCGCTGGCGCGTGTCGGAGGTGTTCACGCCGCTGGAGCGGGACGTGCTGGAGTACGCCGAGGCCATGACGTACACGCCGATGACCGTCACGGACGAGCAGTACGCGGGCCTGCTCGAAAGGCTCGGTCCGGCGGCGATGGTCGAGCTCACCGCGTTCATCGCGTACGTCAACCTGGCGACGAGGGCCAACGTGGCGAACGGTGTCGAGTCGCAGGGCTTCTCCGACGCGTGCGAGGTTCCGCTGGCCGCGCGGCACGAGAAGTCCGGCGTAGCGTCGCCGGCATGACCGAGGACGCGTTCGTCGCCCATCGCGGCCTGCTGTTCACGGTCGCCTACCAGATGCTCGGGTCGGCGGCCGACGCGGAGGACGTCCTGCAGGAGTCCTGGCTGCGATGGGCCGGCGTCGACCGCTCGCGGGTGCGTGACCAGCGGGCGTACCTGGTCCGGGTCGTCACCCGGCAGGCGCTCAACCGCCTGCGTACGCTGTCGCGCAGCCGCGAGGAGTACGTCGGCGAGTGGCTGCCGGAGCCGCTGCTGACCACGCCCGATGTCGCGGAGGACGTCGAGCTCGCCGAGAGCGTCTCGATCGCGATGCTGACCGTGCTGGAGACGCTCACGCCGGCCGAGCGGGCGGTGTTCGTGCTGCGCGAGGTCTTCGACATGCCGCACGGTGAGATCGCCGAGGTCGTCGGGAAGCCCGCGGCGACGGTGCGGCAGATCGCGCGGCGGGCGCGCGAGCACGTGGCGGCCCGGCGTCCCCGGGTACGGGTGAGCCCGTCGGAGCAGCGAGCCGTGGTGGAGCGGTTCCTGGCCGCGCTGCGAACCGGGCGGCTGGAGGAGCTGCTGGAGGTCATGGCGCCGGACGTGGTCCTGGTCGCCGACGGCGGCGGGTTCACGGCCGCGGCTCCGGCTCCGATCCACGGCGCCATGGCGGTGGCGACGGCGCTCACGCGCGTGGACCGTGAGGCGGCCGGGACGACGCTGGTCCAGCTCAACGGCGCGCCCGCGGTACGGATCGAGATCGACGGACGGGAGTCGGCGGTGAGCCTCGTCGTGGAGAACGGGCGGGTCGCCCGCGTCTACGCGATCGCGAACCCCTGGAAGCTGACGCGGCTGGACGAGCCGGCCGACCTCGCCCGATGACAGGTCAGCGCTTCCGCGCCACCCCGCCCCAGATCTGGACCGAGGTCGGCGCCTTGGGCCCAGGGGGGCGGGGACGCCAGTGCGAGACGTTCACGAAGCCGGGCTCGGCCAGCTCGAAGTCGCCGAACAGCCCCTTGACCTCCACCCGGGTGCGGAACACCGCGGGCGACCGCGCGTGGGCGTACGCCTCCTTCACCCCGGCGATGATCTCGGTCGGGGTGCCGTCGCCGATGGCGTGGGTGATCACCAGCCACGAGCCGGGGACGACGCTGTCCCGGTACGTGCGCACCAGGTCGTCCACGCTCTCGCGGTGGAAGTGCAGCACGGCCGCCATGAAGATCGCCACCGGCCGGGAGAAGTCGAGCATGCCGACGACGCGCGGGTCCTTCAGGACCGAGTCCGGCTCGCGCAGGTCGGCGGTGACGACCGTCGTGTTGTCGTTCGTGGCCAGCAGGGCACGGCCGTGGGCCAGGACCACCGGGTCGTAGTCCACGTACACCACGCGGCACGACGGGTCGACGTCCTGTGCCACCTCGTGGATGTTGCGGCTCGTCGGCAGGCCGGAGCCCAGGTCGAGGAACTGACGGACGCCCTGTCCGGCCAGGAAGGCCGTCGCGCGGCGGGTGAAGTCGCGGTTGTCGCGGGACAGGATCGGGGTGTCGGGGACCACGGCCATGGTCGCCTCGGCCACCGCCCGATCGACCTCGAAATTGTCCTTGCCGCCGAGGTAATAGTCATAGACGCGGGCCTCGTTGGCCACCGAGCTGTCGACACCGGGCGGGGACTTCTCTCGTCCGTCTTCCACTTCACACACCGTTCACGTTCAGTACGAGGCGACAGAATATCCCGATGAATACGGCGAAGCAGCACGCCCCCGCGTGATCCGAAACCGTGTTCCGGCCGTCTAACCAGCGGACACCTAAGGGGATGCAAATATGGACAAACCCGCACGTACGGCTGTAAGCGTCGTCTGGGCCGTCATTCCTCTGGTCACGCTCGGGCTGGCCTCCACGCTGTCCTTCGGCTACGCGGCGATCAGGCTGCGCAAGCCGCTCTACTGGGCCACGACGGCCCTCTATCTGGCGCTGTTCGTCCTGATGGTCGCCTTGTCGGGCGGCGTCGAGGGCTCGGGCACCGACAAGGCGTTCGCCGTGCCGTTCGTGCTGTCCTGGCTGGGCGGCACCGTGCACGCGTTCGTGATCCGGCCGAAGGTGTTCGAGTCGCGCCAGTACGACCGGGCGATCGGGGCCGCGCGGAACCGCCAGGAGCTGCGCAAGGAGGCGCGCGAGACCGCGCGCGACGTGTCGATGGCCTGGGAGCTGCGCATCGGGCGTCCCGACCTGCCGCGCGAGTTCGACGACGGCGGCCTGGTCGACGTCAACCACGTACCCGCCGGCGCCCTCGCCGAGCTGCCGGGCATGACGCCCGAGCTCGTGGAGCGCGTCCTGCGCGTACGCGAGGAGTGCGGCGGGTTCACCTCTGTCGAGGAGCTCTCGGCGCTCGCCCAGCTCCCGCCCGCGCTGACCCCACGGCTCGCGGAGTTCGCCGTCTTCCTGCCCTGAACCCGGCGGCGCGCGGTACGCGGCGTACGCGGGATGGGCGATGATGAGGACCGTCCGGGATCCCCCCGCCCGCATGTGGAGCGTACGTGTCCGACTCGCTGACCTATGCCGACGCGCTGAAGATCCTCGGCGACACCAAGAGCCGGCTGGTCGGCCTCCTCGACGGCGCGGCGACGCTCGGGCTGGCTGCGTGGACGGCGACCGCGTGGGCCTCCGGCACCGACCCCTCGGCCGCGTTGAACCTCTTCGACCTCAAGGACGAGGTCATCAGGTTCGGGCACGACGCCGTACGCCGGATCGCCGAGCGCCGCAGCGGGCTGTCGCGGTTCGACCGTACGCAGCGGCTCGCCGCCGCGCACGCCGCGCTGGTCGTCTCGTCCTACTTCGAGGCGCTGGGCGGCGCGGAGCTGCCGCTCTCCCCCGAGCGCCTCGCCGTCACCGCGACCGGCGACGCCGGGTACACCCCGCCCAAGGGCTACTCCGACCTGATCGACGGCCTGCTCAGCGACCGTCTCCCGCTGCCCGAGCCGCACGTCCCGTACGCGCGGACCCGCGAGGAGATCGGCGGCCTGTACGACCTGATGTCGCGGCGGCTCGCGGCGATCGTCCGCGAGGGTCCCGCGTGGGAGCGGCTCGCGGGGCGTGAGCGCAGCCGCGTGCTGGAGACCCTCCTGGCGCTGCCCGCCCAGGCCGTACGCTCCTACGACGACGCGTTCCAGCGGCTCGCCACCGACAACCGCGAGTTCGAGGTCTGGGCGAGCTTCACCGAGTCCCACGGCCTGGGCTCCGGGCTCGCCGAGGTCGGCCGGCTGCTCACCGAGATGGCGTCGCGGCACGCCGGCGACCGGCCGCGCGGCCACCTCCTGCGCGGCTACCGTGCCGCCCTCGCCGACCCGGTCGTCGCCACCGGGCGCGCGCCCGAGTGGGTGGCGCTGCCCACGCTCGGCGAGGCGTACGTCAACCCGCGCTGCAAGGCCGCCGAGGTACGCCCCGGCGACGCGCCGTCCGGGCACGAGTGGTGGGAGGGCCAGGCGCCCGTCCCGTACGCCGACCGGTTCCTCACCGGCTACCTCACCTCGCCGCGGGCCGCGCACGCCCCGCTCGTCGTGCTCGGCGAACCCGGGTCCGGCAAGTCCAAGCTGACCGAAGTGCTGGCCGCGCGGCTGCCCGAGGGCGACTTCCTGCCCGTACGCGTCGAGCTGCGCGACGTCGACGCCGAGGCGATGATCCAGGAACAGATCGAGCAGGCGATCTTCCGGCAGGCCGGGGAGCGCATCGGCTTCCACGACCTCGTCGAGGCCGCTCCCGGCGCGCTGCCGGTCGTGATGCTCGACGGCTTCGACGAGCTGCTCCAGGCCGCCGGCGTGAACCGCTACGACTACCTGGAGCAGGTACGCGAGTTCCAGCGGCGCCAGCTCGCGATCGGCCGGCCCGTCGCGGTCATCGTCACGAGCCGTACGGTCGTCGCCGACCGGGTGCGCTACCCGGCGGGCAGCGTCGCGCTCCAGCTCCAGCCGTTCGACGACGACCAGGTACGCCAGTGGCTGATGATCTGGCGGCGCCACAACGCCGGGCTGCTCGCCAGACGCGGCCTGGAGCCGCTGACGCCCGAGGCCGCGCTCTCCCACCGCGACCTCGCCCGACAGCCCCTGCTCCTCCTGATGCTCGCGATCTTCGACGCCACCGAGAACGCCCTGCAGCGGCGCTCGGCGAGCATGGGCCAGGCCGAGCTGTACGAGGCGCTGCTGATGGACTTCGCCGCCCGCGAGATCCTGAAGTACCCCGAGAACCGCTCTCTTCCGCTGGGCACCCAGCGCGAGCTCGCCGAGGCCGAGCTGGAGCGCCTCTCGGTGGTGGCGCTCGCCATGTTCGCGCGCGGACGGCAGAGCGTGACCGACGGCGAACTGGACCGCGACCTGCCGATCCTCCTGCCCGAGCCGCCGGGTTCGGTGCCCGCCGACGAGGCCGCGCTCAGCATCGCGCAGCGCGCGACGGGCCGGTTCTTCTTCATCCACCGGTCCGAGGCGCACGTACAGGACCGCCGGACCCGCACCTATGAGTTCCTGCACACGACGTTCGGGGAGTTCCTGGTCGCCTGGCTGACCCGGCGGGCGCTGAACGACCTCGTCACCGGCGACCGCGCCGACGACGGCTTCCTCTACTCCGTCCTGTCGTTCGCCTGCGTGGCGGGGCGCGCGCCCGTCGCCGACTCGCTCGGCGAGCTGATCCGCGCCGACCCGTCCCGCGCCGCGTACCGTGACCTGCTGCTCGGCCTGCTCGACGGCGCGCTGTACCCGAGCCCGGGCCGGTCCTACGCCGCGTACGAGCCGATCCGGCACCCGCTGACCCGTCGCCTGGCCGTCTACTCCGCCAACCTCGTCGTGCTGCTCGCGCTGCTGGAGCCAGGCGGTGTCAGCGCCCGCGCGATGTTCGGCGACGCCGGCGTCGAACGCTGGATCGAGCACAGCTACCTGTGGAAGGGCCAGCTCCCGACACCGGAGTGGAACGGCCTGGTCAACACCGTACGCGCCCGCGTCCACCGCGACGACGCGACGATCGACGTCACGCTGACCCGCGAGGACGGCGCGCCGGCGTCGCTGCTGGAGAGCGTCGTGATCTCACCGCCGGACGCCCTGCTGGAGGCCACGGACTACGACGTACTGCTGTCGCACGGACCGGCCTCCGCGTACGACTACCAGGTCGGGTCGACCAGCGACACCGGCATCCTGATCCGGAAGCTGGCGTTCCTGCCGAACTGGCGGATGGCGATGCTGCTCCTCCAGTGCGTGCCGTACTTCCGCACGATGGGCGACCGGATCCGGTGGCACGAGGGCGAGGCGAACACCATGCTCCCCGGCCACCTGCTCGCCCTGCTCGACTACACCCGCGACCTGCCCGCGTGGGACCGGTCCGAGCTGTACGAACCGTGCATCGAGGCCATGAAGACCTTCCCCGGCCTGGAACACCAGATCCTGATACGCCTCCGCGACGACGCCCGCACCCTCCCGGTCGCCACGACCGTCGGCCTCCTCCGCCAGGCCGCCTCCATCCGCCCCTCCGACGCGTACCTGGAAGTGATCAACGACCTGTGGTCCCGGCACTCGGGCGGCGCACGCGGCGGCATCGGCGGCCGTGGCCTGATCGTCGCACTGGTGAAGGGCATCGACCAGAAATGGCCGGACGTCGACCTGACCCGCCTGGCCCCTGACCTGCGGGTAGCCGCCGCCTCACGTCGCCGCGCCTCGGACGGCGCGTAGCACCGGACGAGCACGGGGGCCTTCAGGCCAGGGTCGCGAGTAGTGCGTCCCTGGCCCGCTCGTACGGTCGTGGGATCGGGCGCGTTCAGGCCAGGGTGGCGAGCACCGCGTCCTTGGCCCGTTCGTACGGTGTGAGGTCGCCGGCGGCGCGGCACAGGACGTGGGCGCCTTCCAGGACCGTCACGAGCAGGGCGGCGAGGTCCTTCGCGGCGGCCTCGGCGAGCCCGGCCGCCGTAAGCCGGTCGGCGAGGGCGGTGGTCCATGAGGTGAACGCGCCGTTGGCCACGTCCTGGAGTGTCCGGGTGTGCGCGGGATCCGGGTCGCCCACGTCGACGGTGACCGCTGCCACGGCGCAGCCGCCGCCCTCCGCGGACAGGGCGAGCACCGGGCGGACGCTGTCGAAGAACGCTACGACGACGTCCTTCGGCGTGGTGCCGGGAAGCGCGGCCAGATGCGCCCTCACCTGGGCGCCGTCCGTCTCGGCGGCCGTCGCGGCGAGCTCGACCTTGCCGCCCGGGAAGTGGTGGTAGATGGCGCCGCGCGCCGCGCCGCTGTCGGCGAGCACGTCGGTGAACGACATCGCGGCCAGGCCGCGCCGCCGGAGCAGCCCGACCGCCGCGTCGATCATCCGGTCCCGCGTTCCGGCCATCGGTGTCGCCTCCCTCTTGACTAGTACGGGCATCCTAGTGCACGCTCCACCTAGCTAGTACGTACGTACTAGCTACAAGAGAGGCGCACACCATGGCCGTACCGTCACTTCGCCCCGGCACCGTCTGCTGGGTCGACCTGGGAACCCCGGACGTGCCGCGCGCCGCCGGTTTCTACCAGGCGTTGTTCGGCTGGGACATCGCCGATCCGGACGAGAACGGCTACCGGCTGTGCTCGATCCAGGGACGGCTGGCCGGCGCGCTCGGCCCGGCCGAGGACCCGGGCCCGCCGTACTGGACCACCAACATCGGCGTCACCGACATCGCCGCCGCCACGGCGGACTTCACGGCGGCCGGCGCCACGGTCCGGGTACCGCCCACCCGAGCGGGAGACGCCGGCGTCTTCGCCGTCTTCACCGACCCGGCGGGCACACCGGTGTCCCTCTGGCAGCCCGGCACCCACGCCGGAATGCACACGGTCGCCGAGCACGGCACGTTCTCCACCGTCGAACTTCTCACCCACGCCCCCCGAGCCGCCGCACGCTTCTACACCCGCGCACTCGGCTGGACGTTCACCGACGACGGCACGGTACGCCTCGCCGGCGACCCCATCGCCTCATGGACCCCCACACCGCCACACCCCCCGACCGCACCCACGCACGCCCCCGACGCCGACCCCATCCCCGCGACGTCGCGCTGGCTCGTCGGCTTCGCCGTCGACGACGTCGACGCCGCAGCCCGGCGCGCCGTACGTCTCGGTGCAGCCCGCGCCGAGTCTCGTTCCGACATGACCGTTCTGACCGATCCGACCGGCGCCGTCTTCGGGCTGCGGCCGGCGACCATCTGAAAGGGAGCATCATGCCCATCACCGTCACCGCCAGCCGAGGTGCCCTCACCGAAGAGGGACGGCGCCAGGTCCTGCCTCAGCTCACCGCGGCGCTCATCGAGGTCAGCGACCTCCAGGGGAACCCGTTCTTCGCCTCCGTCATCGGCGGGACCGTCCACGTACTGCCCGAGGCCGACGTCTACGGAGGTGGCGCACCCCACCCGTTGATCATGGTCGAGCTGAAGCTCCCCGACATCGGCCTGCCCGACGTCGAGAGCCGGGCCCGCTTCATCGCCCGCGCGACCGACGTCGTCGCCGGGCTCGCCGCCTCCGGGCACCGCCGCGACGACATCTGGGTCAACGTTCTCAACGCTCCCAGCGGGGGCTGGGGCATCGGCGGCACCGCGTACACGGGTGACGCCCTCATAGCCGCGGTCACGGCCGCCGCCGGTCGGGATGCCACTGGGCACGGCGCAGCCAGTACGAGCGGACGCGCGCACTGACCGCTACCGGTCGCCCTAGAGCATTGTCGGCGCCACGCCACCCGCCGTAGCTTTCATTCTCTTACAGGCAGACGCCGGTAAGAATTTGCCCCTCGCCGCAAAAGTGAAGATAGGAACGCCATGTCGAATCGTCGTCGCGGATTCGCCCTCGGCCTCGCGGTCAGCGCAACGCTGGTCGCCGGTGCCCTCTCGACCGCACCGGCCATGGCCGCGACCCACGCCCCCTCGGACATGCACCCGAACCTCGGCCGCTACATGGTGTGCGCCGACACCCTCAGCGTGTGGCACTCGCCGGGTGGCACCACCTTCGACACGCCGCTCAGGTTCGGTGAGACCTTCGACATGGAGAGCAAGGACTCCTCCGGCAACTGGGCGTACGGCGCGGCGTACGGCCACGTCAACGCGCACGGCTGGGTGATCGCGGCGTACCTCTGCTGAACGACGCCGCGGAAGCGCGCGCCGGAGACGACTCCGGCGCGCGCTTCCGTGTCTCTAGGTGCCTGAGACCTGGAACTCCCACAGCGAGTAGCCGTACGGGGTCGCCCGCTGGGTGCCGTTCATCCGTACGTACCGGCCTGAGCCGGAGACGTTCAGATCCTGCACGCCGCCGGTGCCGGTGGTCGTCGAATAGATGGTCGTCCAGTTCGAGCCGTCATTGGACGTCTGTATCTGGAACGCCTTGGCGTAGGCGGCCTCCCAGTTGAGCTGGACGTGGTTGATCTGGTGCACCGCGCCGAGGTCGACCTGCAGCCACTGCGGGTCGCTGAACGCGCTGGACCACCGGCTCCCGGTATTGCCGTCCGTCGCGTTCGGCGCCTCGGTGCCGGCCGCCTCGGTGGAGGAGGCGGTCGTCGGCTTGCCCTGCGAGAGGGTGCCGCCTCCGCCTCCGCCGCCCGGTGCCTTGTTGTAGACGGCGACGTAGTCGACGTTGAGCTGCCCGCCGGAGACCGTCGCCGCGGTGGGGCCGCCGCCGAACGCGTCGGGGAACCCACCGCCCATCGCCAGGTCGAAGATGATGAAGAAGGGATGGTCGACGGCGTTCGCCCACGTGGTGGCGTCGACGCGGTTGGCGGCCAGCGTGAAGTAGTTACTGCCGTCGAGGTACCAGCGGATCTGCTCGGGCGAGACCGAGCGGTCGATCTGCACGGAGTAGGTGTGGTAGCCGGTCTGGCAGCCGCCGCACGCACGCTCGCCGCTGCCGATTCCGGTGGACTCGTTACAGGGCCCGCCGGGGTTGGTGCCGCAGTGCAGGGTGCCGAACACCGAGCTGCGGCCGTTGATGTCCTCCAGGATGTCGACCTCACCCGACGTCGGCCAGGTCGTGCCCGTACGCAGGGTCGAGCCGAGCATCCAGTAGGCCGGCCAGTATCCGGCGCCGTTGGTGGTGTTGACGTTGGGCTGCTGGATCGACGCCCGCATCTCGACCACGCCGCCGGGTGGCGCCCCGAAGGTTGCGGCCTGCGTCTCGACGCGTCCGGAGGTCCAGCCTCCGCGCGGGTCGCCGCCCGAGTGCAGCGCCTTGAGCACCAGGTGGCCGGAACCGTCCTGGAAGACGTTTGCCGTGCTGTTGGTCATCGTCTCGATCTCACCGGTGCCGAAGCTGCTGCCCGGGCCGGTGTCGTACTTCCAGGTGCCGGTGTTCAGGCCGGTGCCCGAGGCGCCGCTGAAGTCGTCGCTCCAGGTGGTGGTGAAGCCGGCCGGCGGGGCCGGCACGCTGGCGGGGCGTGCCGGTCCTGCCGGGGCGCCCGAGGCCGTGGTCGCCGGTGCGATCACGCCGAGGGCGAGTACGAGAGCGCCGGCCCCCACCCTGAGCCTGCGCGCCCAGGAGGCGTCTTGTCGTTTGTGGAACACGTGTGCTCCCTTCGGGGCCACCGGCCGTACATGCGCGGGTGGCTCCGTTGAGGCTGGCGGGGTTTGCTGAGAGCGCTCTCAATGAGAGATTCACCGCCGGTCAGCACCCTGTCAATGGCCGGATCGCGCCACGTCAGCCCGACTGGCGTACGACCAGGTCGGTGGGCAGCGTCACGATCGGCTCGATCTCCTGGCCGTCGATGCTCCGCAGCAGCTGGCGGGCCATCCGGCGGCCGATCTCCACGATGGGCTGGCGGATCGTGGTGAGCGGCGGATCCGTGTACGCGGCGAGGTCGATGTCGTCGAAGCCGATGACGGCGACGTCGTCCGGCACCCGCCGCCCGGCGCCGCGCAGCGCCTGCAGGGCGCCGTCGGCCATCAGGTCCGAGGCGACGAACACGGCGTCCAGCTCCGGCTCGTCGTCGAGGAGCCGGAGCATCGCGGCGCCGCCGGACTCCACGGTGAAGTCGCCGACCGCGACGATCGGCCGCGATCCCGGCAGCGCCTCCTGGTAGCCGGCCAGGCGGTCGATTCCGGCGATCATGTCCTGCGGGCCGGCGATGGTGGCGACGCGGGTACGCCCCGCCGCCAGCAGGCGGCGTACCGCCGTGGCCGCGCCGCCGACGTTGTCCACCCCGACGTACGGCACCTCGACGGGCCCGAGGGGACGCTCGCTGCACACCAGCGGGATGCCGATGCGGGACAGCGCCGCGGGCAGCGGGTCGGCGCCGTGCAGGGAGGCCAGCATGACGCCGTCGACGTGGTGCGCGGAGACCGAGCGGACGATGCGCTCGTGGCTCGCCGGCGACCTGGCCAGCATGAGCACGAGCTGTTTGTCCGCCTCCTCCAGCTCCTGGCTGACCCCGTGGATGACGCCGGGGAAGAAGCGGTCGCCGGAGAAGACACGCGAGGTCGACTCGGGCAGCACCAGCGCGATCAGGTCGGTGCGGCGGGTGACGAGCGTACGCGCCGCGTGGTTGGGGACGTACCCCAGCTCCTGGATGGCCTCGCGCACGGAGTCGCGGCTCGCCGTGGTGACCGGCCTGCCGTTGACGACCCGCGACACGGTGGCCCGGGAGACGCCGGCGCGCGCCGCGACGTTCTCCAGTGTGGGCCGCCTACGGCCGTCATTCGCCTGCCCCATGGCGTGCAGATCATAGCCGCCGCGACCGACGCTTCCCCTTACCATTCGACGGATGGGTTCTCCGGCCAGGCGCGTCCCGGTGACCTATGTCGCGCGATTCCACCGGGTCGGCCCACTGCTGATGATCGCGTCCGGCGTCGCCGCCCCGGCCGCGATCCTGTGGGCGACGGCCCACCGGCGCCCGGCCCACCCTCTCGCCTACGTCGTGTACGGGTTCGTGGCGTTCGCCGTGCTGACCGGCCTCGGCGTCGCCCGGCTGAGCCGCGGGATCAGGAACCGCTGGATCGCGCTCTCCGTCGACCGGGACGCGATCACGTTCGGCTCGCCGTCCGGCAAGCCGACGCGCCTTGCGTGGGACGAGGTCAGTGCGCTCGTGCTGTTCTCCCGGCGGACGGAATTCATCCAGGGCACGGTGAGATGCGTCGGCGTCAGGCTCCATCCCTGCGCGGCCGAGTCACCGGAGAGCCACCTCGCGGAGCTCCGGCGTGCGCGGTCGCGCGCCGGCCTCACCGACGAGGAGCGTGCGCTGCTGGCCGGGCTTCCGGATGGGCCGCCGGGCTTCGACAAGGAGATGGCGGTCAGCGTTCACGTCGAGGCGCACGGATGGGGGTACACACGTGCGCGCCTGCGGGAGGCGGTTCGTGCGTACGCGCCCGGCGTGCCGGTCGTCGAACGGCAGGCCGGCAGCTACTACGGCCTCGTCGGCTGGCGGGCCGACCGGGAGAAGGTCCGTGAGATCACGGAGAACGCCGAGCTGCGTGGCTGTGGCTGACTTGCCGAACAATTGGTACGAGTAAGACATGCCCGAGACCGGACGGAACGTCCGCCCGGGTAGGGACGCATCATGTCCGCAGGTCACGGTACGGGGATGCGCCTCTGGCGCCCGTCGACCATGCGCCGCCTCGCGGACCACGGAACACCGCCGGACCGGCTCGACTGGGTGCTGCTCGGCTCGGTGCTCGCGCTCACCGCGATCGGCACGCTCCTGGTCTGGTCGGCGACCCGGCCGGCGCTCGTCGAGGCCGGGCGTGACCCCGAGAGCTTCCTGAAGAAGCACCTCATCACGGTGGCGATCGGCCTGGTCCTGGCCGCCGGGGTTTCGCTGCTGGACTACCGGCTCGTGCGCGCGTACGCGCCGTTCCTGTACGCGGCGTCGTGCGTGGGCCTGATCGCGGTGCTCACGCCGCTGGGTTCCACGATCAAGGGCCACCACTCCTGGATCGAGGTGGGCGCGGGCTTCCAGCTCCAGCCGGCGGAGTTCGCCAAGCTCGGGCTGGTCATGCTGCTCGCGGTGATGCTCGGCGAGCCGCGCGACGCGCAGACCGCGCCCGGCACCGGTGACCTGCTCGCCTCCCTCGCGCTGGCCGGGCTGGCCGTGGGCCTGATCATCCTTCAGCCGGACCTCGGCACCACGATGGTGCTCGGCGTGCTGATCATCTCGATGGTGGCGGTGGCCGGCGTCTCGCGGGCCTGGCTCGTGGGCCTGGTGACCGCCGGGACCCTCGTCGCGCTGGCCGCGTGGCGGTTCCACCTGCTCAAGGCGTACCAGGTCGACCGGTTCATCGCGTTCGCGTACCCGGCCGCCGACCCCAAGGGCGTCGGGTACAACGCGGCGCAGGCGCGCATCGCGATCGGCTCCGGCGGCGTGCTCGGCCAGGGGCTGTTCCACGGGCGGCAGACCGCCGGTCACTTCGTACCCGAGCAGCACACCGACTTCATCTTCACCGTGGCCGGGGAGGAGCTCGGGTTCGTCGGGTCGGCGCTGATCGTGCTGCTGCTCGGCATCGCCCTGTGGCGCGGCCTGCGCATCGCGACGAACTGCGAGAACAGCTTCGGCGTGCTCATGGCCGCCGGGGTCGTCTGCTGGCTGGGGTTCCAGGCGTTCGAGAACATCGGCATGACGCTCGGACTGATGCCGATCACCGGCGTCCCGCTTCCCTTCGTCTCGTACGGCGGGTCGGCGACGCTCGCCAACATGGTGGCGCTCGGCCTGCTAGAGGCCGTCCATCTGCGCCGCCGCACGTACGGCTGACCGAGGGAGACTGACGTGACATCAGCGGATGACGAGAAGCGGCGGCAACTGGAGTCGAACACCGTCGACCCCTGTGACGCCCCGTTCTCCACCGACCAGGGGATCCCGATCGGCGAGACCGACAACTCGCTCACGGCCGGCGAGCGCGGGCCGACTCTGATGGAGGACTTCCACTTTCGCGAGAAGATCACGCACTTCGACCACGAGCGGATCCCCGAGCGGGTCGTGCACGCGCGCGGCTCAGGCGCGTACGGCTTCTTCGAGGTGTACGAGTCGCTCGCGGCGTACACGAAGGCGGAGTTCCTCTGCGACCCGGCGCTGCGTACGCCGGTGTTCGTGCGTTTCTCCACGGTCGCCGGGTCGGCCGGGTCCGCCGACACGGTCCGCGACGTACGCGGCTTCGCGGTGAAGTTCTACACGAACGAGGGCAACTTCGACCTCGTCGGCAACAACATGCCGGTGTTCTTCATCCAGGACGGCATCAAGTTCCCCGACTTCGTGCACGCGGTGAAGCCCGAGCCGCACAACGCCATCCCGCAGGCGTCGTCGGCGCACGACACGCTCTGGGACTTCGTGCAGCTCCAGCCCGAGACCACGCACATGATGATGTGGCTGATGTCCGACCGGGCGCTGCCGCGCAGCTTCCGGATGATGCAGGGCTTCGGCGTGCACACGTTCCGGCTCGTGGACGCCGGCGGCACCTCGACGTTCGTGAAGTTCCACTGGAAGCCGAAGCTCGGCACGCACTCCCTCGTCTGGGACGAGGTGCAGAAGGTCGCCGGCAAGGATCCCGACTTCAACCGGCGCGACCTGTGGGAGAACATCGAGGAGGGCAACCACCCGGAGTGGGAGCTCGGCCTCCAGCTCGTGCCGGAGGGCGAGGAGCACTCCTTCGACTTCGACCTGCTCGACCCGACCAAGATCATTCCGGAGGAGCTGGTCCCCGTACGGCCCGTCGGGCGGCTGGTGCTCGACCGCAACCCGCGGGAGTTCTTCGCCGAGACCGAACAGGTCGCCTTCCACCTCGGCAACCTCGTACCGGGCATCGACGTCACCGACGACCCGCTCCTGCAGGCCCGGCTGTTCTCCTACCTCGACACGCAGCTGATCCGGCTCGGCGGCCCGAACTTCCCGCAGATCCCCGTCAACCGGCCGGTCGTGCCCACCCGCAACGACCACCGCGACGGCTACCACCAGACGCGGATCACCAAGAGCCGCACGGCGTACCACCCGAACAGCCTCGGCGGCGGGTGTCCCGTCCTCGCCGGCGAGGAGGCGTTCACGCCCTATCCCGAGCACGTCGAGGGCCGCAAGCTCCGCAAACGCCCGGAGAGCTTCGCCGACCACTACTCCCAGGCCACGCTCTTCTGGAACAGCATGGCCGGGTGGGAGAAGGAGCACATCGTCTCGGCCTTCGCGTTCGAGCTCGGGAAGGTCGAGCACCACCACGTACGCGAGGGCGTGATCGAGAACCTCAACCACGTCGACCACGGCCTCGCCGTCGAGGTCGCCGGCCGCGTCGGCGTCAGGCCTCCGGACAAGGCCGTCTCCCAGAACCACGGCCGTACCTCGCCCGCGCTCAGCCAGGCGAACACCGCGCGCGGCGCCGCCACCCGGAAGATCGCGATCCTGGCCGCCGACGGCGTACGCGCCGAGGACGTCGCCGAGGTCAAGCGCGCCCTCAGCGAGAAGGGCGCCACGTGTGAGGTGCTCGGGCCGCGCGACGGCACCCTGAGCGACACCGGAGGCGGCACGATCGACGTCGACCGCCTGCTGGCCACGACCGGCTCGGTGCTGTACGACGCGGTGCTCGTCCCGAGCGGCGAGGAGTCCGTACGGGCCCTGGCCGCCGACGGGCAGGCCGTGCACTTCGTCGCCGAGGCGTTCATGCACTACAAGGCGGTCGGCGCTCTCGGGGACGGCGTCGTCCTCCTCGAAGCCGCCCGCGTGCCGTCGTCCGACCTGGGCGTCATCACCACGTCGGGCACGGCGGGCCGGGAGTTCCTCCAGGCGTTCACCGAGGCCGTCGCCGCGCACCGCCACTACGGGCGGGACACGACGCCGATCCCGGCGTGACCTCCGGGTGGCGGGCCCGGTGGGCCCGCCACCTCCCGGGGGCGCACGTTACTTCTTGGGCATCAGCACCGAGTCGATGATGTACACGGTGGCGTTGGCCGTCTGCACGTTGCCGCAGACGACGTTGGCGTCGTTGACCTTGTACGCCTCACCGGAGCCGCTGGTCGTGACCATGCCGCCCTGGAGCGTCTTGAAGCTGCCGCTCGCCAGGCCGGTCGGCGCGACCTTCTGGCCGACGACGTGGTAGGTGAGGATGCTCGACAGCGTCTTCTTGTCGGCGAGCACCTTCTTCAGCGTCTTAGCCGGGATCTTGGCGAACGCGTCGTTGCTCGGCGCGAACACGGTGACGTTCTGCGCCGAGTTGAGCGTGTCGACGAGTCCGGCCTTCTTGACGGCCGCGACCAGCGTCGACAGGGCCGGGTTGTTGGAGGCGGCGGTCGCCACCGGGTCCTGCGACATGCCGGAGAAGCTGCCCTTGCCCGAACTCGGCACGGCCGAGCAGCCGGCGCCGAACGGCTTGTCCGTCGTACCGGCCGGGCTGGCCGGCGCGCTGGTCATCGGGGCCGACGAGTCCGACCCGGACGCCTTGTCGTCGCTGCTGCCACCGCACGCGGCGGTTCCGAGGGCGAGCCCACCGGCGACGACGGCTGCGGCGATGATGTTGACCTTCATGAGAATCTCCCTCTGTTGTGCTGCCACGGCCGTCAGGTGACCGTGACCACGATCGAGTGCCATCCCGTCGCCCCGTCGGGGACGACGGGCACCCGCTTCTGTGTCTGGACGGTTCCGGTGCCGTCGGTGGCACGGACCTCCAGCCGATGTGAGCCCGGCGTCGCGTCCCACTCGAGGACCCACTGACGCCAGGTGTCGATGCCGGGTACCGGCGCGAGCTCCGCGCGGCGCCAGACGCCGCCGTCGACCCGTACCTCCACCGCGTCGATGCCGCGGTGCTGCGCCCACGCGACGCCCGCGACCGCGTTCCGCCCCGCCTTGAGCCGGGCGAACGACTTGGGGACGTCGATGCGGGACAGCGTCTTGATCGGCGCGTGGTCGGCGTAGTCGCGCTTGGTCCAGTACGCCTTGTCCGTCGCGAACCGGGTGACCTTGAGGTCGACCACCCACTTGGTCGCCGAGACGTATCCGTACAGGCCGGGCACGACCATGCGTGCCGGGAAGCCGTGCGCGACCGGCAGCGCCGCCCCGTTCATGCCGACGGCGAGCAGCGCGTCCCGGCCGTCGAGGATCGTCTCGATCGGGGTGCTGATCGTGAAGCCGTCGGAGGAACGGCTGAGGACCTGGTCGGCGCCGGACCGTACGCCCGCCTGCCGCAGCAGCGCGGCGAGCGAGGCGCCCAGCCAGCGCGCGTTGCCCGCGTACCTGCCGCCGACCTGGTTCGAGACGCAGCTGAGCGTGATGTCGCGTTCGAGCATCGGAAGCTTCAGCAGGTCGTCGAAGGACAGCTCGACCGGGTGGTCGACCATGCCGTGGATCTTCAGCGTCCAGTCCTGCGGCGAGACCTGCGGGAGCGTGAGCGCGGTGTCGACGCGGTAGAAGTCGGCGTTCTTCGTGACGAAGGGCGTGGCGCCGGGGACGCGGATCTGCGCTCCGGCCGGGACCGGCTTGGCGGCGGAGGCGGGGCGCGGCAGCCGTACGGCCTGGCGCGCCTTGTCCACGCTCTGGCCCTTGAGCAGCAGCCGCCCGCCCAGCCCGCTCGCTCCCCCGAGCACCGCCGTCCCGGCCCCGGCCACCAGCAGACCGCGCCGGTCGACGGAGCCCGCGGGGACGTCCGCGCCGGATCCCCCTGAGGCGGCGGCGTCCGCCTGAGGAGAGGCGAGGCCCGCGCCGCGCAGGGCCCGTACGAGGACGGCCAGCGCGGACACGCCGGCCAGCGCGCCGAGCACGGACGGGATCGCGGCGGTCACGCCCTCGTCGGGCCTTGTCACCGCCGCGACCGCGCCGACGACGCCCAGCGACGACAGCCCGGCGAGGCCGGGGACCAGGCGCCTGCGCGCCAGGATCCCCACGGCCAGGGCGAGGACCACGATGCCCGCGCCGAGCGAGCCCAGCAGCACGAGCTTGTCGTTCGTGCCGAAGTTCCGGATCGCGAATTCCTTGAGCCACTCGGGCGTCAGCGTGATGCCGGCGGAGCCGACCGCGATCACCGGCGACGTACGGTCGTCGCCGGCGAGGGCCGCGCAGAGCTCGGCGACGCCCAGCGCGGCTCCCCCGGCCAGGAGCCCGGAGAACGCGCCGGCCGAAGGGCCGATCATCTTTGCCATCACGCCGGGCATTCGGCGCTATCCCGGAACGGGATTGGTCGGATCGCGGTTTTTTCTCACGCTCGCGAACCGGACGACCACCCGGCGTACACCTTGCGGCACCATCCTGCGATCGGCCCGGCGCGTCGCGGGGCCAGGACCGCCGAAATGCCGTGCCGATACCGAATGATGAACCTGTCAGTGAGCGACGGCGTCGTATGGGCTGAACCGATCACAGTCCCATCGACGAACACGGGAGGCGGCATGGTCGACTTCGACAGGCGCCAGGCTCTGATGGCCGCGATGGCGGCCGGTGCCGGAGTCGTCGCCGGCGGGGTGCCGAGCCTCGTACGCGCCCTGCGGCCCTCGCCCGGCGGGAAGCCGAAGACACCCCACCGCGCGGCGCACCTGCCGCCGCGCGACCCCGGGTACGCGCACGGCGCGCCGATGCGGGCGCTGACCAACCCCGTGCACAACCTGCACGACATCACCCCGGCGGCCCCGCCGAACGCCATCGCGCTGACCATCGACGACGGGCCGCAGTCCGAGTACACGCCGATGATGCTGGACCTGCTCGCGGAGTTCCGGGTGCCGGCGACGTTCTCGCTGATCGGCCAGCAGGTGACGGAGCTGCCCAAGCTGGTCCAGCGCATCACGGCCGCCGGTCACCAGGTGTCCGACCACACGATCACCCACCCGCTGAACCTCCCCCGGCTGTCGGCGGCGAGCATCAAGGAGGAGATCGGGGGCGCGCACGACCGGATCGCGCAGACGACCGGCGTGGCCCCGAAGTTCTTCCGCTCGCCCGGCGGCGCCTGGTCCCAGCAGGTCATCGACACCGCGAACCAGCTCGGCATGATCTGCATCGACTGGCAGGTCGACCCGCGCGACTGGGCGCGGCCGGGTACGAGCCGCATCTCCGACGTCCTCCTGCAGGCCAAGGCCGGCGACATCCTGCTCTGCCACGACGGAGGCGGGGACCGGTCCGAGACCATCCAGGCCCTGCGCACCGTGATCCCCGCCCTTCAGCAGCGCGGCCTCACCTTCGTCGCCCTCTGAGCTCAGTCGTTGCGTACCGCTTCGCACGGCGCCTCCGCCGGTGGCTTGGCGGCGGGGTCCTCGACGTAGCGGACCGCGTAGCGGAGCAGCAGGTCGAGTGCCGTACGGAGCTCGACCTCGTTGACGGCCGCCGCCGGCTCGGGCTTGGCGTCCTCGTCGTGGTCGTCCTCGAACTGGGCGGGAAGCCTGCGGAAGAGCCGCGGGATGCCCAGCGTCAGGACGTACCCCCACAAGATCATGAGGTTGCGGTAGCGGTCGTACTGCTCGCTGTCGCCGGCGCGCAGTACGGCCAGCGCGAACAGCAGCACCTCGCCGCAGACCAGCAGGATCGCCCAGCACGCCGCGGCCACGACGAAGGTCGCGGCGGCGAACTGCGGAAGGCGCACGGTCGTCGGGATCCGGCTGAGCACCGGGCCGCCGTAGATGGCGGCCGACACCCACCAGCCCGATCCGAGCAGGCCACCGAGCGTGTACAGGACGATCCGGCCACGTGGCCGTCTCCGCTTCCTGGCCGCCCGTGGCGCGTCCTCACGCACGACCGCCGCCTGCGGCCGGGCCGGGCGCGTACCGCGGCGTGGTGTCTCGTAGCACTTCGTAGTCGCCGCCACGACGGATAAAAGGCGGCGAAATCGTCATCTTCGCCATTTCAGCACAACTCCTGCATCGGACCGTGTCTGCGGGAGAGAGTCGGGCAGCTTCGGTCAGTGAGGGGGATCATCCCCTGCCGCCGGCCGCTCGGGCGGGCGTCGAGGTGACCCTCGGGTCTTTTCAGTTGTGGCCCTCGACTTAAGCCTTCCGCGAAGATGACCAAGGAAAGCCTGACGCCATTCCCTGGCTTCGGAAAGTTAATCGCTCGCGGTTTCTCCGCGCGCTTCTTTTTGATTACGCTGGGTGACTCAGCACATGGGGACCAGGCCGTCGAATATCGGACAAGAAGGCTCTCACCTCGCCGTATATGACCTACGGAACGTCACCGCGGCGTGGCTGTGCGGCCTGAATAGTTCTCATGGCTAACGGCATCACGCACTGCTATTCGACGATTACTCAGTGTTATTGCTTGCGTTGTGCGACTCCGGCAAATCGCTCATCTCGACGACGGTGATCATGCTGGGGATAAAGGGTTTCCGTGGCGCCCGTCCTTCGGTGGGCGGGGTGGGCCGTCCGGCGGCTTGACCTTGTCGCCGGGCATGCCTCGGCGGGGGCGGACGGCTTCCGACATATCCGTTTTTCACTCGGTGATGAAATAGACCCCATGAGCCCGCGAAAGCCGTGCGACGCTACAATCCCCACTACATCCATAGGGTGTTTTCGCACGTCCCGGTGACCCGTGGTGACGGGGCGTCCGATATGTGCATTATGTGAATAAGTTGCCTTTTGAACACCTGATGTCCCTGACGGGGGTACTCTGACGATCATGTCGACGTACGAGTCGGAGCCGGCTTCCCCGGGGTCCGATACCGCAGGCCGGCCACCGCGGGAGATCGATGTCAGCCGGCCGCACGCCGCACGCATGTACGACTACTTCCTCGGCGGCAAGGACCACTTCGCGGCCGACCGCGAGACCGCCGAGATCGCACTGCAGAGTTACAGCGCCGTGCGCACCGGCGTACGCGAGAACAGGTCCTTTCTGGGGCGCGCCGTCCGTTTCCTCGCCGAAGAGGCGGGCATCCGGCAGTTCCTGGACATCGGCACCGGCCTGCCCAGCGCGAACAACGTGCACGACGTCGCCCAGAGCGTGGACCCCTCATGCCACGTGGTCTACGTCGACAACGACCCGATCGTGCTCACCCACGCCAAGGCGCTGCTGACCAGCACGCCGGAGGGCCGCACCGCGTACATCGACGCGGACCTCCGCGAACCCGAGAAGATCCTGACGCACCCGGCCTGCCGCGAGCTGCTCGACTTCTCCCAGCCCATCGGGCTGCTGCTCGTCGCCGTCCTGCACTTCATCCCCGACGCCGACGACCCGCGCGCGATCGTACGCACACTCGTCGACGCGTTGCCGTCCGGCAGCTACCTCGTCGCGTCCCACGTCACCCCGGAACACGACCCGGCCGGCGTGGGCGGGCTCGTCAGCTCGTACTGCTCGGCGGGCGTCCCCGCACAGGCACGCCCGATGGACGACTTCGCCACGCTGGCCTTCGACGGTCTCCGCCTGGTCGACCCGGGAGTCGAGGCGGTCTCGGACTGGCGCCCGGAGGACGACGGCCCGCGCCCGACCGCGGCCGAGGTCAGCTGCTATGGAGGGATCGGGCGAAAGCCCTGAATGCCGTTCGGCGTACGGCGGGGAGCCCGGAAGCGTAGGGTTCTTCCCGCCGCCCTTGGGAATCCGCGGGGATCATACACGGCAAAAATTGGTATAAACCACTGCCATCAATGACCCGTTTCCCGCATGCGCGGGGGTAGCGTGATCGTAGAGGCAGCAAAACAGAAGGAAGGTGAACACCATGTGCCAGCACCAGCCCCGATGCCCCGCAGACACCGCTTGCGACCACGCGGCCGCTCGCGTGGTGTCAGCACACCCAGAGCAAGGCTGGAGCCTGCTCTGCAACGGCGTGGTCATGTTCGACGACTGCGGCGAGCTCTTCCCCGACGGACACGGCGAACCCCCGAGGCAGTACGCCCGGCCGGCAAGCACCGCCTGACTCTCCCCTCAGGCCGACGATGGCCACCGCCGACGCAGACCGCGTCGGCGGTTTTTGTGTTTGAGTGGAAGAATGGCGAGCCTGGAGCCTTGGTCGGAAGCCGGCCTTGACGTGCTGAGACGCGCGAACTCACCCGAGATGACAGCCTTCCTGGGCGGCCCGGAGAGCGAGGAGAAACTCCTCGACCGCCACCGCCGCTACCTCGCCCTCGGCCCGCCGGGAAGCGGCCAGATGTTCATCGTGCTCTCCTCCGGCCGTGCCGCCGGAACGATCGGCTACTGGGAGCGCCCGTGGCAGGGCGAGACCGTGTACGAGACAGGGTGGATGGTGCTCCCCGAATTCCAGGGCCAGGGAATCGCCACGACGGCTGCCGTCGCCGTTATCGAACGCGCTGCCGCCGAACGCCGGCACGCGTCACTGCACGCCTACCCGAAGACCGCCCATCCGGCATCGAACGCCATCTGCCGCAAGGCGGGCTTCACCCTCGGCGGCGAATGCGACTTCGAGTACCCACCAGGCACCCCGATCCGCTGCAACGACTGGTACCACCCGCTCTAGCCGACACACGATCTGCGGGTGCGCTCCGGACTCCCGGCACGCACGGTCCGCGTGCGCATGGTCCGCGGCGCACGCAGCGCGCACGGATTCCTGGCGCGTACGGGCCGTGGCCATCAGCCCGTCGAGCGCGTCCCGCCTGCGTACGAGGTCGGCGAGCCGGTCGCGCTCCTGTGCCATCCGAGCGGGCACGGCGTCGCTCGCTGGGCGATCGGCCTCCGCTGGGCGATCGGTCTCGTCGGCTTCGGACGCTTCAACCCCGACCTGGTCGAGCGCCTGCGTACGTGCCTCTCGCCGGCCCCCGTCGGCGAGAGGCGTACGCGAAGGGGACGCTGGGCCCCTGACCCACCCGGCGTCCCCGGCTGATCAGCCCGCCAGTGCCTTACGCAGCACCTCCGCGAACTCCTTCGGCTGGCCCATGAAGCCACCGTGGTCACCGGGGAACTCCACCGGCCGCGTACCGAGCAGTTCGCACAGCGCCAAGGACGTCCGGTACGTGACCAGGTTGCCCGAAGCGGCGCCGACTCCGACGAGGACGCGGGACGAGGCGGCCTTCAACGCGGCGACATCGGGGATGTGCCGTGCCGTACCGACCAGCTCGTGGTCGAAGAAGTGAACACTGTTGGCGATGTCCTCCTCCGACGGCTCCCCCTGCGGCGGGGCCGGGGCGTCGTCACCCCCCATGACGAACCCGGCATTCGTCATGAACTTCATCCACGCCGCCCCGATCCCGTCCCGGTGGAAGGTCTCGACGATGTCGTCCGTCGCGACGCGCTGCTCGGCGGCGTCCGGCAGCAACTCCAGCAGCGGCGGCTCGTGCGCGACGAGCGTACGAACGCGGTCCGGGTGCCGCTCGACCATCGCAAGCCCGGTGACCGCGCCACCACTACTACCGAACACGTCGGCGGACCCGGCCCCAAGGTCATCGAGGATCGCGACGAGGTCGTCCGCCCGCAGCGCGGGAGTGGAATCCTGCCCAGGGTCATCGAGCACACTGCCCGATACGCCCCGCGGATCGTGCGTGACGACGGTGTGATCCGCAGCCAGCGCGTCGGCCAGCGAAGCGAACTCCGAAGCGGCCATCGGCGCGCCCGTGACCAGCAACAACGGCCCGTCCCCGCGTACCTCGTAGTGCAGCCGGACGCCTGGTGCGCCGAGAGTGTGAATGGTGGCCATGGCCGGTGTCCTTCCCGATCGTGGTCGGCCGCGATCGCGGCGACAAGGGTAGGACTGCCGCCGATACGCGAAGTAATCGCTCCGACCGGGATGAATCAGGTCGACGGGGCGCTTCGACACGGCCGTACTCCGGGCAACTCCACAGAACGTCAGATCTGACAGGGGGCATCGCCACGAGACACACGCCCGAACGAGGGAGACGGCACGTGAACGAGACAGAACGCCGCTTCCACCGGGCGATGGTCGAGATCTACCAGACGGCAAAGCAGGAGCTCGGCTACAACGCCACCCGTTTCATCCAGATGGTCTCCGAACAGGGAGGCCTCGCCACCGCGCAGCACCTGCTGTGGAGCGACCAGATCTCGGACGGTTTCGAGACCCTACGGAGCCACGGACGGCTCGATCTCACCGTGGAGGCGCACGTCCTGAGGGAAGAGTTCGCGGAGCTCTTCACCGACACCGACAGGGAACGGGCTCAGTACAGACTCGACCTGTTTCGCTGACCTGCCCCCCTCCGGGCAAGGCCTGCCGCGCCCCGCACCACCTGGAAGCGAAGAGTGCCTGGGCTCGTTGTCCAGCCCTGACGGCCGTGCGATGCTCGTGAAATCACGCCGAGCGAGACCGGAGGCCGAGATGGCGCGACCGTGGGAAGCCGACCCTGATGCGAGTTTCCGGCGACGCCTGGGCAAGTCCGCGTTAGAACTCGGCGGCACCAACGCCACCCCGTCGTGCCCGGACATCTGGGAGCTGGACAACGGCGACATCGCCGTCATCGGCCGCGACATGACCGAGCAGTACACCGACCGGCTGCCCGACGGCGTCAGCGTCGTGGCCGACGAACGTGTGGTGGTCATCCCACGCAACATGATCATCGCCGCGAAGCCCGACATTCCCGATGCTTGACCGGATCGCGGAGCTCGCCGGGCGGGAACTGGAGCTCGACGAGTACTTCACCGACTTCGAGGCTCGCTTCTGGCAGGCGGGCCACACGTGGAAGCTCGAACGCTGCCAGGTGTTCCAAGAGCCGGACGTTCCCAGCTGGGAGGCGATGGTCAAGGGCGACCGGGAACGCTCGCTCAGCCTCGCCGACGAGATGCGCGCTGGAATCGCCGACCACCAACGGCGGCTCGACGCCCGAGGCATCACCCAGCGACGGCTCAGAATCGTCGAACTTCCGCTCTCGGACTACCTACGCTGGGAGCTGTACGTCCTGCGCATCCGCGCCGACCTCGGAGAGCGAATCCGGGTCTCGCCTCCCTCCGCGGTCGCCTCATGTGAGGCGACCCACCCGCTGCCGGAGATCATCGTCCTCGGTGAACAGGCCACCTACGAGGTGCGGTACGACCGCGACGGCGTCATCACCGGAGCGAAGCTCCTGGCCGACCGGGAGGTCGCGGCGGCATGCGGTGCCGAGATCGCCGATCTCTGGCGACAGGGCGAAGACCTGGCGACCTTCCTGACGCGTACGGGCGTGCTCGCCGACGAGTCCTCCTAACGGCCCGGGTGAGGTAGGGCATGGCAGACCGTTCAAGGCGGACGAGGTCAGCGGGAGGCCTGTACGGCAGGCTTCTCGTGATCTCGCTCGTATCGATCTCAGTCATCGTGGTGGCCACCTCGCCGCTCCTACTCGACCTCTTCGGCGGCAGCGCCGACTCGTGGTCGCGACGCGGCGACATCGGGCAGACCTACGGCGCCGCCGCCGCGCTACTGTCCGTACTCGCACTCGCCGGCGTGGCCATCTCGCTCGTCCTCCAGGCCCGCGAGTCGAAGGCGAATCGGGAACACGCGTCCCGCCTGATCCACACCGACCTGCTGAAGCTGGCGATGGACGACCCGGCCTATCTGGAGTGCTGGGGCCCCTACTCCTCGGCCACCGCACCCTGCGCACCGACACCTCCGAAAGCCATCGGGCGCGGCGATTCCACCGGATCCTCGACGATGAGTATCTGAAGGCCCTTACGCCCGGCCCGTCCTCTCCGGCGGGCAGTTCTTAGCAGAATCGATAACTACACCGCGAAAGCCACCTATACATACCTAGACCGCCATGCCGGACAAGCCGATCGAAACGTTGACCGGTCGGTCAGTCAGGGAATCCCTGATAAGGGGATATGAGCCCCCAGATCAATGCCACTGGAGGTGGCCATGGGAAAGTTCTCCTGGCAGGACGGCGTCGCGTTCGTGGCGGGTCTTGTCGCGCTCCTCGCTCCTGGGCTGTGGGCGGATGACGCCGGCAAGCAGCCCCTGATGGTGCTCGGCGCCCTGCTCGCGCTCGCGGGCCTGTACGCCCTCCTGTCGGCCGCCGGGCCGACGACCTGGACCGCGACGGCGTTCGCGGTGCTGATCTTCGTCTCTCCGTGGGCGTTCGGTTTCTCGGGGCAGCATGCCGGGGCGTGGACGGCATGGATCGCGGGCGGGGTCGCGGCTATCGTCGGCGTGTGGGGTGCGACCCAGGTACGGAGTGCTTCGACGGCGACATGATCGAAGCCCCTGGCCGGCCCCTGGCGCGTACGCGCTCAGGGGCCGTTCCGTTGCCCTTCACGAATGAGGTGGAGGACGCATGAAAAAGGTCCCGGCGGACGCGCGGACGCGCATTCTCGACGCGGCCGAAGAACTGTTCGCCGAAGCGGGCTACAACGGCTCTTCCACTGCCGGTATAGCCAAGGGGGCGAAGGTTCCCAAGGGACTGGTGTTCCATTATTTTCCGCAGAAGATGGACGTGCTGACCGCCCTGATCGACGAGCGCACCTTCGTCGAGGTCCTGCCCGAAGACGACGTGGAGGCGGTCCCCGGCGACCCGGCCGGCACGCTGTCGAGGCTGGCCCGCCGGTTCCCCCTGCGGGCGTCCCCGGCGATGCGCCGGATCCTGCACCGCGAGGCCGACACGCACCGTTCGGCACGCGAACGCCTCAGCCGCGTCAACACCGAGATCATCCGCCGGGCCCGCCACGCCCTGGAACTGGCCCTCCCCGGCGCCCAGGGCGACGCGGCACGGCTGGAGATCGCGGCGGCGACGTTCGCCACGATGCTGCTCTACCAGGAGAGCCTCCAGCACCTGACCGGCCAGCACGTCGACCCGGACGCCGTCGCCGAACTCATCGCGCACGCCCTCGGCGCCTGACTCAGGCGGCCGCAGCTCGATGCGCTCGGACAGGTTCTGCTCGATCAGCGAGCGGCTGTACAGCAGCGGGAACGACGAGTCGGCCGCCCACGGCTCAAGTAGGTCCTGGTAGTGCGGGCTGTCCGGGACTCCGGACTGGCCCGGGGTGTTCATGGCCACCGAGTCGTCCCACGAGCCCACGTCCACGACCAGGCGGAACGTCGCGCCGACGGTCTGGTGGAAGTTCGGGGTGTACGCGGTGCTTCCCACCGTGTCGCCGCTGCCGCCCCTCGGCACCGGGCCGACCGTCGTCCATGGTGCTTCCACCAGGCCCGCCAAGGGATGCGTCAGCAACGACTTGTGCAAAGCCCCCCACTGCCACGATGACATGTCCGGGCCCAGCAACGATTCCACCTCCCGTACCGCGCCGGACAGCGACGACAGGATCGCCTTCTCGATCACGGCTGACGGGTCGGGGCCGAGGCGGTCGCCCGGGGTCAGCAGGAGATCCAGGTCGACGCGAGGGTCGGAGGCCAGGTCGTCTGCGGGGAGGATGGCCGGCAACGCCGCGGTGGCGGACACCTGGCTCAGTGCCGCGTGCAGGATCTCCGGGCGTAGGTGGCGGCGGAACCAGATCTCGAACAGCGGGGCGGCCGGCGACGTGCGCGACAGGTCGCCGTCCCATGAAAGAAGCAAGTGCAGTGCGGCGGACACCTTCACGTCGTCGCTCGACAGGCCGGACAGCAGGGGCAGGACACGGCGTGCCGGTTCGCTCACGTAGTCGCACTGGAGCCTTACGCAGTCCTCCACCGTCCAGCCCGTACGCGACGACAGCTCCGCCGCGATGCGGTCGTGGCGGTACGGCGCGTACCAGTCGTACGTCACCACGTGCGGATAATCCGCGGGCAGGTTCATCTCGTTGGCCGTCGCCAGCCAGCCGGACGAAGGGTCGCGAGACGACGGCAGCTCGTCCACGTCGTGGAAGCCGTCCCACTCGTAGCGGCCGTCGCCCGGCACCGGAAGGGAGCCGTCCCAGTTCGGGCGGCGGGGCATCAGGCCGGCCGGGCGCCAGCCGATCGTGCCGTCCGGGGCGGCGTACACCTGGTTCTCGCCCGGTGCGCCCCAGCGGTTCATCGCGGCGACGAACTCGTCCGGGGACTTCGCCCGCATGTAGTCCATGCTGCCCAAATAGGGCGCCATGCCCGGTTCGAGCCACCCGGCGCGTACGGCGAAGGCGGCGTCGCCGGGGGCGCTGGAGCCGATCACCGGGCCGTGCCGGGTGAACCACAGGGCCACCTCGACCGGCGGGCCGCCGCGTACCGGGATCGTGGACGTCACCTGCGTCATCGGCTCCCAGCGGCCCTTGTACCGGTATTCGCGCCGGTCGGCCGGGTTGGTGCGGTAGACGTACAGGTCCTCCTGGTCGATGGGGAAGATCGTCAGGCCGAAGGCGACGTGGCCGTTGTGGCCGATGGAGATGCCGGGCAGGGCGGGTTCGCCGGCGCCGATGACGTCGATGCCGGGCGCGGACAGGTGCGCGATGTACCTCAGGGACGGCAGGGCGACGGCGCGGTGCGGGTCGTTGGCGAGGATGGGGCGGCCTGTGGCCGTACGTGACGGGCCGATGACCCAGTTGTTGCTGCCGTCGACGCCCGACCGGGGAGTATCGCCCGGAAAGGGCATCATGGCGAGGCGGTAGACGTCGAGCACGTCGTCCGGGATGACCGACAGGTCCAGCCCGGCGGGCACTCGCAGGGGGCCGAACGGCTCTCGTCGCAGCGCCTCGACGGAGGGCCCGTGGTCGCGCAGGGTCAGCGCACGCGCGACCTCTTCCTCCAGGTTGTAGAACAACCCGTGGCTGCGGATCCGCGCGACGTCCGACGGCTCCCAGAAGGCGGGCAGGTAGCCGAGCGCGGTGAACTCCGGCGGCAGGTACGACGGGTCGGAGCGGCACAGCGAGACGAAGGCGTTGACGCCGCGCACGAACGCGGTCGTCACCCGCTTGGTGTCCGAGCCGTACGCGAGCCATTCCGCGCGCATGTCCCCTCGGTACAGGAACAGCCGCGCGGCGCGGTCGCGCTGGACGTACGCCGGGCCGAACACCTCCGACAGCAGCCCGAGCCCGCGACGGCGCCACAGGTCGATCTGGAAGAGCCGGTCCCGTGCCGCGTTGAAGCCCTGGGCGATGAACAGGTCGTCCTGTGACATGGCGTACACATGCGGCACGCCCCACCGGTCGATCAGGATCTCCACCGGCGACGAAAGCCCAGCAACAGTGAACAATGAGGCCACAAAGACGCATGTTAACTCTCTGTGGCATCTGTCAAACAAAGAGAACCATAGGCGTTATGTGCGTATCGTGCCTTTTTGGCGTGCTGTGGCACCAGTGAAGGGACGAGAGATGGCCCCCGTCATGACCATCACCGACCCGCGTGGGGAGGAACGGGAAGAACGACACGGACACCCGGTCCGCGCTCTCGGCGACGGCGCCGGCGAGCGGCTCGCGGTGTCTCTGATCGGCTTCGCGATGTTCGCGCTGGCGCTGATCGGCATGTACGTCTCGTTCCAGACCGTCTACGAGTACGTCCATCCGTGGTTCCGCGACACGTCCTGGGCGGTCCCGATCGCGATCGACGTCGCGATTCTGGTCTTCTCGGCCGCGGACCTGCTGCTGTCGTACTGGCGGATGGCCAAGCCCTCGATGCGCCTGATCCCGTGGGCGTTCACCGCGGCGACCATCTGGCTGAACTGGCAGGCCGGCGGTCCGGTGCCGATCCGGATCGCGCACGCCGCGATGCCCGCGCTGTGGGTGCTGTTCTGCGAGTACGCCCGGCACGTCCTGGCCGCGCGCGTGGGCCTGGTCCAGGGCCGCCGGATGGAGAAGGTACGCGGGTCGCGGTGGCTGCTGGCGCCGATGTCGACCGCGCGGATGCGGCGCCGGATGATCCTGTGGGAGATCACCTCCTACCAGCGTGCGCTCCAGCTGGAGGCCGAGCGGCGCGCCGAGATCGCCCGGCTGGAGATGGCGCACGGCCGCCGGTGGCGCCGGCACGCCTCCGCCCACGACCGGCTCGCCCTCAAACTCTCCGCGGTCGCCCCGGCCGAGCTGCTGCCGGCGCTCACCGCCGGCATCGCCCCCCGGCCCGAACCCGAGCCCGAACCGGAACCCGTGCCGGAACCGGAACCCGTGCCGGAACCGGAACCCGTGCCGATCCGCGAGCAGAACACCCAGCCCATGAGCATCACGTCCGACCTGGCCGGCGGGAGCGCGCGCGCACGTGCCGCCGCGCTGCTCGCCGCCGAACCCGACCTTCCCGGAACGGAGCTGGCGCGGCGCCTCGGTGTCACCACCGGGTACGGCCGCAGGCTCCGTTCAGAACTCCTGAACTCGGAGAACGGCTATCGCTGAATCACGAATGAACGCACTCCCCGCCGACGTACGTCGCGCGGATCGGGATGGACGCGAGGCCGCGCGGGTCCGTGGTGAGGGGGTTCTCGCCGAGCACGACGAAGTCCGCGAGGTACCCAGGTTCGAGGCGCCCCTTGACCGCCGACGCGCCCTCGGCCTCGGCGGACCCCAGGGTGAAGATCCGCAGTGCTTCCTCGACGCCGACCCGCTGCGACGGGCCGACCGGTTCGCCGTCGTCCAGGCCCTCGCGGGTGACCATGGACTGGACGCCGAGGAGGGGTTCGTACGGCCCGCAGGGGTAGTCGGAGGAGCCGGCGACGGTGACCCCGGCGTCCAGGAACGACCGGTGGGCGAACATCCGCTCGGTTCGCTCGGCGCCGTACCAGGTGTTCAGCGCGCCGCCGTGGTAGGCGACGTATCCGGCGAACGGGACGGCGATGGCGCCGAGGGCCTTCATCCGGGCCAGGATGTCCTCGTCGACGACCGAGCAGTGCTCGATGCGGTGCCGCAGCCCGGGGCGCGGGGTGTCGGCCTGCGCGGCCTCGAAGGCGTCGAGGACCAGGCGGATCGCGGCGTCGCCGTTGGCGTGCACGCCGACGCGGTTGCCGTCGCGGTGGACGGCGCGCACGTCGGCGAACAGGTCCTCGGTGGAGGTCGTCTGCAGGCCGTGGCCGCCGGTGTCGGCGTACGGCTCGGACAGCAGGCACGTACGCCCGCCGATGGCGCCGTCGACGAACGCCTTGACGCCGATCAGCCGTAGTAGGTCGTCGCCGAACCCGCTGCCGACGCCGAGGGCGCGCGCCTTGGGGTAGTGGTCGATGGACAGCAGCATGCCGACGCGGAGCGTGAGGAGCCCTTCGTCGCGTGCGCGCTTCAGCAGCGCGATGTCGTCCGGGGCGATCAGCGCGTCGCAGATCGAGGTGAGCCCGGCGGCGTGCCACATCCCGACGGCGCGTACGAGGCCGCGCAGGCGGTCCTCCGGTGAGCTCACCGGCACCGGGGAGTGGCCGCGCGCGGTGGCCGGATAGATCACGTTCATGATGGCGCGTTCGATGAGGCGGCCGTCCAGGCGCCCGTCGTCGCCGCGCCCGAACTCCCCGCCGTCCGGCGGCGGCGTGTCCTCGGAGATGCCCAGCTCGCGCAGGGCGAGGGAGTTCGCGACGCCCCAGTGCCCGGCGACCTGCACCACGATGGCCGGGTTGTCCGGGGCGACCCGGTCGAGGTCCCAGCGGGTGATCCGTCCGGTCTTCACGTCGTCGTACCGGCTGCCGCGGACCCAGGCGCCCGGCCCGGCCGCCGTGGCCTCGGCGCCGACGCGTGCGAGCAGGTCGTCGACGCCCGCGACCGTACGGGCCGACAGGTCCAGGTGCAGGAGGTCGTCGGCGGTGTTGGCGAGGTGGATGTGGGCGTCGTGCAGGCCGGGGATCACGGTCGTGTCGCCCAGGTCGACCTCTTCGGCGTCCGGGAACCGCTCGCGGAGCGACGCGATGTCGCCGGTGGCGCGGATCCGGCCGAAGGCGACGGCGAACGCCTCGGGCTCGGGCCCGCCTCCGGCGCGCTGGCTGACGATGTTCGCCGCGCGGTAGAGCACGGGAACGGCTTCGGCGATCATGACGGCTCCCCCGTGGCGGCCCTGACCGCCACTTTTCCGGATATACCCGGTCGAGCGTACGACAGGAACGCGGTGACCAGGAGGTTCGCGGCCAGCGCGATCAGGCCGCCGTTGATCCCGTACAGCGGGTCGTGGTGGGCGGCCCACAGCAGGAGCGTGATCGCGGTGCCGGTGACGAGCCCGGCGATCACGCCCTCCGCCGTCATCCGCCGCCAGAACAGCGCCAGCAGCACGGCCGGCACGAGCTGCGCCAGCCCTTCGTAGGACAGGACGGAGAGCTGCACCAGCGCGCTCGGGTAGAACAGGCTGCCGGCCAGCGCGACGAGGCCGGCGAGGAAGCAGACGACCTGGGACAGGCGCTTCGTCCGCGCGTCGCCGGCGACGGCCGTACGCGAGCGGCGCGGGTCGGCGCCGTTGCCGCCGCCGAGCAGCGTCTTCCCCCACAGGGTTCCGATGGCCAGCACGAACACGCTCATCGGCACGATCGCCGACAGCGCGCCCGCCACCCCGACGACCGCCACCAGCGGCGCCGGCAGGGCCTTGGTGACCAGCGAGAACAGCGCCAGGTCGGGGTTCTTCAGCGTCGGCACCACGAACAGGGCCGCGGCGCCGATCATGATCGGGATGAACAGCAGGAGCTGGTACCACGGCAGCAGCACGGAGTTGCGGCGAAGGGCGTTCGGGCTGCGCGCGCTGAAGTAGCCCGCCACCGTGTTCGGGAAGATCACGATGGTCACGCCGTTGAGCAGCACCGTGCTGATGAACCACGCGGCGCCGCGCCCGCCGGACTCGTGCCCGGGGAAGGTCAGCCACTCGGCCTTGCGGGCCACCATGCGGTTCATCAGGTCGCCGACGCCGTCGAAGTAGTGCGCCGGGATGTAGATCGCCAGGAAGACCACGGCGAAGATCACCAGGACGTCCTTCATCACGCTGACCCACGCGGAGCCGCGCAGGCCCGAGACCAGGATGAACGCCTCGGCCACGACGAACGACAGAATCGCCGCGACACGCAGGTCGACGCCGCCGTAGCTCATGGCGTTGACGACGACGCCCATGCCCTGGATCTGCAACTGGATGTACGGGACGAGGAAGACCGTCGCGACGATCGCCACCAGGACGCCGACCGGCCGCGAACGGAACCGGTGCTCGGCGAGGTCGGCGATGGAGATCAGGTCGTGGCGGCGCGCGTACGTCCAGATGGCCGGCCCGGCGACGTACGCGACGGCGAGCCCGACCGTCAGGTACGCGACGAGGTACAGGATCGGCACGCCGTAGGAGAACGACCAGCCGGCCGTGCCGAGGAAGGAGAAGCTCGTGTACGTCTCGCCGGCCAGCAGCAGCCAGACGAACAGCACGCCCAGGCCGCGGCTGGACACCGACCACTCCGCCAGGCCCCTGTCACGGCCCCGCGCGCTGAGCAGGCCGATGAGGATGGTGGCCGCCATCGCGACGCCGAAGACGGTCGTCGCGATCACCGCCGAGCCGCTCACGACGGGTCCGTACGGTCGTCGGCGGGCAGCGGCTCGGCCGCGCCGTCGCGGTACGCCGGGTCGTACCGGGAGACGACCCAGATGACGATCGGGCTGATGATCGTCACGGCGATGATCCACACGAGCAGGAACGGCACGCCGAGGACGCGCGGCTCGACGCGGTTCGCGACCAGCGGCGCGGCGCAGTAGAGGACGACCGGGACCAGCAGCAGCCACAGGACCGGGCGCCGCTCGCGTACCTCGGGGAAGTCGTCGGAGGGCTGGGGCACGGGGGGCCTCCTCAGAATCGGGACGGCCCGCCGAGTCGTGCCCCGGTCAGGGCGCGGGAAACGCGGCGGCCGGCCGCGTCAGACCGGGACCTTCACGCTGAACAGGCGCTCCGCGTTCTGGAGTGACTCGGTGACCGCCGCCTGACCGTTGGTGATCATGGCCTCCTGGTACGACGTGAGCGCGCCGGCCACCGGCGTGTCACCGGTCAGCGCCCGCGTGAGGAGGGCGGCGTCCCAGAGCGCGGTGTTGGCGCCGGCGCCGGCGGCCGGGGTCATCGGGTGTACGGCGTCGCCGAGCAGCGTCACGCGAGGAGACGACCAGGACGGGACGCGCACGCAGGTCCGCAACGTGATCGGGAAGGCCGCGTCCGCGTCGCCGGCCGCGACCAGCTCGCGGATGACCGGGTGCCAGCCGGCCGCCGACCGCGTGACGATGCTCCACAGGTCGGCCGGGCTCATCGTGAACAGCTCGTCGTCGGAGTGCCCGAGCTGCGCGTTCGTCCCGGTGAGGACGGCCATCAGGTAGTCGCCGTACTCCTCCGGCGGCGTACGGAACAGCACCGGCGCGAAGGCCGCCCCCGGCCCGGTGCCGTCCGTCACGAAGTTGAACCCGCGCAGGAAGGCCGGCGGCAGGATCGACCGCACCTCCGGCGTCAGCGGCACCTTTCCGTAGACGCACCGCACACCGATGTCGACCGCCTCGAAGTCCGGCAGCAGCCCGGCCCGCACCCGCGACCCGACCCCGTCGGCCCCGACCAGGACGTCGGCTTGCGCGGAGCTCCCGTCGGCGAACCGGATCTCGACTCCGCCGGCGTCCTCGGCGTACGACGCGCACCGCTTGCCGAACACCAGGACGCCGTCGAGCCCCGTCATCAGCGCCCGCCGGAACGCGTACCGGTCCACTGCGCTCACCGTCTCCGGGCCGCCGGTCGGGAAGACCTGCTCGAACGTCGGGTTCAGCCGGCCGTCGAACCCGGCCACGAGATCGCCCGGGTGCGTCGCGGTCTCGATGACGCGGCGGCGTACGGCGTCCGGCAGCACCGCGGCCAGCGCTTCCTCCCCTACCGGGCTGATGTGGATCCGGTACCCCTGCCTGCGGTGGCGCGGCGACGGGCCCTGTTCGTACACCCGCACGTCGACGCCCGCCTTGACCAGCCCCTGGGCCAGCGCCAGCCCGCCGATCCCGGCTCCCACGATCGCTACTCGCATCACACACCCCTAATCATCCATCCAAAAAACTCTGTCATCCGTATGGTTGATTAAGTTAGCACAACGGCTGGCTCCGCTACCATCGAGCCGTGCGGAGATCACCGGAACCCGACGAGCGCCGGCGCGACGCCGAGCGGAGCAGGCAGCGGCTGCTGGACGCGGCCGTCGTGGAGTTCGGCGCGCACGGCCTCAGCGGCGCGCGGGTCAGCGAGATCGCCCGCCGGGCCGGGGTGAACAAGCAGCTGATCTCGTACTACTTCGGCGGCAAGGAAGGCCTCTACCGCGCCGTGGCCGACCGCTGGCGGGAGAACGAGCCGACCGTCACCGCGGACGCCGGCACGCTCGGCGAGGTGGTCGGCGCGTACGCGCGCGCCGCGCTGGCCCAGCCCGACCTGCTCCGCCTGCTGGTGCGCGAAGGAGTCGACCGCGACACCGAGGCGAGCGACGAAGAGGGGCGGGACGCACGCTTCCAGGGGGTGCTCGCCGACTTCCGGCGCCGGAAGGCCGGCGGGGAGCTCGCGGCGGACCTGGACCCGGCGTACGCCGCCCTCGCCCTGTTCGGCCTGTCCGCCGCGCCGGTGGTGTTCCCGCAGATCGCCCGCGCCCTCGGCCTCGATCCGGAGAGCGAGGACTTCGCCGCCGGGTACGCCGAGGAGACGGCACGCCTGGTCTCACACCTGGCGGCCGGCGACCAAGGTCACTGAGAGGTAGACCATCGGCCGCCGCGGACGCCGGATGGCGCTCCTAGCGTCGTTGCCATGAGGAAGATCTTCGAACTCCTGGCCACGGTCATGCTCGTCGGCGGGCTCGCCGGGGTCGTCCATCACTTCGCCGGCTGGTTCCGCGTGTGGGGAATCATCCGCCACGTACCGGTGATGCGCGATCACGAGCTTCCGGCCGGCATCGTCCTGGCCGTGCTGGGCTTCGCGCTGTTCTGGGTCCTCGAAACGCTGGAGAAGCGGGAGGACAGGATGGCGGCCACGAAGCGTGACGAACCGTCCAGCACCTGACCAGCTCTAACTTGCGATCACTCGAACTTTTGTTCGAGTATGTCCGGCATGCTTGATGCGCGGTGTCTCGAGAACTATCCCACTGGTTCCCAGCGGGTCGAGGCCAGGAGCCCATGGGTCTGGATCCGGCACGAGGGCGCGTGGCGGAAGGGCGCCATCCACTGCTGGTACTTCCACAGCGGCGTCTGGATGGCCTGGATGCAGCACGACGACCCCGCCCCGGACTCCCCGTGGGCCCGCTGGGGCCTGTACCAGTACGACGGGATCACCATCCGGCGGAGGCACGCCCCGGCGGCCCTCGCGCGGATCGAGGTGCCGCCGGACCACCGCGACCAGACCGTCGTCCTGCTGCGCGAGGCCGGGTACGCCGTCGTCGCCGGCGGCGATCACACGCTGACGATCGGGTTAGCGTTGCTATCGTGTGATCGTGACGGTGGTGTCGGAAGCGGACGACGGCGGCACGCGCGCCGCCCAGCCCCGGCAGCTCATCGTGACGGTCTACGGCCTGTACTCCCGCGACGACGGCGGCTGGCTGTCGGTGGCCCGGCTGATCCGGCTGCTCGCCGACCTCGGGGTGGACGAGCCCGCCGTGCGCTCGTCGATCTCACGGCTCAAGCGGCGCGGCATCCTCACGGCACGGCGGCACGACGGCGCCGCGGGTTATGAGCTGTCCGACGACGCGCGGGCGATCCTGCGCGAGGGCGACGACCGCATCTTCCGGCGCCGCCGTGCCACGACCGGCGACGGCTGGATGCTGGCCGTGTTCTCCGTCCCGGAGTCCGAGCGTCACAAGCGGCACGTCCTCCGCTCGCAGCTGACCAGGCTCGGGTTCGGCACGGCGGCGCCCGGGGTGTGGATCGCGCCCGCGCACCTGCACGAGGCGACCGCCGAGATGCTGACGCGCCTGGAACTCGACGTGTACGCCGACCTGTTCCGCGGCGACCACCTCGCGTTCGGCGACCTGGCCGCCAAGGTGCGCACCTGGTGGGACCTCGACGAGCTGGAGCGCCTCTACGGGGAGTTCCTCGACACGCACGGCCCGGTGCTGCGGTGCCGCACGGGAGAAGACGACGGGCGGCGGGCGTTCGCCGAGTACGTCCGCGTGCTCACCGACTGGCGGCGCCTGCCCTACCTCGACCCCGGCCTGCCGGAGGAGCTCCTACCGGACGACTGGATCGGCATCCGCGCCGCCGACGTGTTCTTCGCGCTGCGGTCGCGCCTCGAAGCGCCCGCGCGTGCCCATGTGCTGGAGACGGTCAGCGGCTGACCAGCGCGGCGACGCCCTGCACCTCGACGAGCGCCTCGGCGTCCCAGAGCCGGCTGACGCCGATGCCGGCCATCGCGGGGTACTCCGTGCCGGCCAGCCTGCGCCACACCTGCCCGATCTCGCGGGCGTGGGCGCGGTAGTCGTCCATGTCGACGATGTAGATCGTGACGCTGACCAGGTCATGCGGGTGGCCGCCCGCCGCCGACAGCGCGGTCAGCAGGTTGGCGAGCGCGCGCTCGAACTGCGCGACGACACCGTCTCCGGTGATCCGCCCCTCGGCGTCCAGCGCGGTCTGCCCGGCGAGGAAGACGAGCCGGTCGGCGCCGGTGACGACCGCGTGCGAGAAGCCGGAGGGCCGCCCCAGCTCCGGTGGGTTGATCCGCTCGACGCTCATGACTGGACCGCGCCTCCATCCACGTTGATTCCCTGTCCGGTGATGGCCGGGCCGCGCAGGCACAGGTCGACGGCGTCCGCGACCTCGTCCGGCGTGACCAGCCTGCCGATCGGCTGGCGGTCCATCAGCGCCCGCCGTACCTCGGCCTCGCCGCGGCCGGTCCTGGCGGCGGCGTTCGCGATCGTGAGTTCGGTCATCGGCGTGTCGGCGAAGCCCGGGCAGACGGCGTTCACCGTGACGCCGGTGCCCGCCAGCTCGGCGGCGGCGGAGCGTACGAGGCCGAGGACGCCGTGCTTGCTGGCCGTGTAGGCGCTGACGTACGGCTCGCCGATCTTGGCGGCGACGGAGGCGACGACCACGACGCGGCCCCAGCCGCGCTCCTTCATCGGCGGCACCGCGCGGCGCAGGCAGCGGAACGGCGCGGTGAGGTTCAGGTCGAGCATGCGCTGCCAGTCGTCGTCGGTGGTGCGCGCGAGCGGCGCCGCGTGACCGGCGCCGGCGCTCAGCACGAGCACCTCGACCGGACCCCACTCGCCCTCGACGGCGGCGAACAGCGCGTCCGGGGCGCCGGGGTCGGTGACGTCGGCGGGGAGCACCAGCGCGGGGCCGTCCAGACCGGCGGCGACGGCGTCGAGCCGGCCGCGGTCGCGCCCGTTGAGCGCCACGCGGTGGCCGCCGGCGGACAGGCGCGCGGCGATCGCCGCGCCGATGCCGCTGCCGGCCCCGGTGACCAAACAGGTTCTGGCTGCCACGGCGCCAGCGTGACACATCTCCTCATATCTCGCATCGTTGACGGCCGTACAAATCGCGACATACCCTCGAAGCATGCGCATCGCGGTGCTCGGCGGCGGCCCCGGCGGCCTGTACTTCGCCGCGCTGGCCAAGCAGCTCGACCCCCGGCACGAGATCACCGTCTGGGAGCGCAACGCCCCCGACGACACCTTCGGCTTCGGCGTGGTGTTCTCCGACGAGACGCTCGGCGGCATCGAGCACGCCGACACCGAGATCTTCCAGGCCATGCGGCGCGAGTTCGCCCGCTGGGACGACATCGACGTGCACTACCGGGGCACCACGCTCACGTCCGGCGGCCACGGCTTCGCCGCGATGGGCCGCCGGCGGCTCCTGTCGATCCTCCAGGGGCGCTGCGCCGACCTCGGGGTGGAGGTCCGCTTCCGCACCGAGGCGCCCGACGTGGCGCGGCTGTCGGCCGAGCACGACCTCGTGGTCGCCGCCGACGGGGTGAACTCCGCGACGCGCGCGCGGTTCGCCGGGACGTTCCGGCCTAGCGTCGACACCCGCCGGTGCCGGTACGTCTGGCTGGGCACCGACCTGGTCTTCGAGGCGTTCACCTTCCACATCCTCGACACGCCGCACGGGATCATGCAGATCCACGGCTACCCGTACTCCCGCGACGCGAGCACCTTCATCCTGGAGATGCACGACGACGTGTGGCGGCGCGCCGGCTTCGGCGACGCCGTCGACCTGGACGTCATCCGCGAGCTGTGCGCTGACGTGCTCGGCGGGCACCGGGTGCTCGCCAACAACTCCCGGTGGACCGCGTTCGGCACGGTCCGCTGCGAGACCTGGCGGCACGGCAACGTCGTCCTGCTCGGCGACGCCGCGCACACGGCGCACTTCTCGATCGGGTCCGGCACGAAGCTGGCCATGGAGGACGCCCTCGCGCTCGCCGCCTGCCTGCACGAACACCGCGACTCGGTGACCGGGGCGCTCGCCGCGTACGAGGAGGAGCGCAGGCCCGTCGTGGCCTCCACGCAGCGCGCGGCGCAGGCCAGCCTGGAGTGGTTCGAGAACATCGGGCAGTACGCGGACCAGGACCCGGAGGAGTTCGCGTTCAACATCGTCACGCGCAGCCGCCGGGTGACGTACGACAACCTGCGGCTGCGCGACCCGGAGTTCGTCGCCGGGATGGACCGCTGGTTCGCCGGGCGCCAGGACCCGCCCGCCGAGGTGCGCCCGCCGATGTTCCAGCCGTTCCGGCTCGGCACGCTGGACCTGGTCAACCGGGTGGTCGTGTCGCCGATGGACATGTACTCCGCGCGCGACGGCGTTCCGGGCGACTTCCACCTCGTGCACCTGGGCGGCAAGGCGCTCGGCGGCGCGGGCCTGGTGATGACGGAGATGGTGTGCGTGTCGCCGGAGGGGCGGATCACGCCCGGCTGCGCGGGCCTGTACACCTCCGAACAGGAGGCCTCCTGGCGGCGGATCGTGGACTTCGTGCACGGCCGCAGCGACGCGAAGATCGGCCTCCAGCTCGGACACTCCGGGCGCAAGGGGTCGACCCGGCTCATGTGGGAGGGCATCGACCAGCCCCTGCCCGGCGGCAACTGGGAGGTGTCCGGCCCCTCGCCGATCCCGTACTCGGCGGCGAACCAGACGCCCCGCGAGCTGACCGCCGAGGACCTCGACGCCATCAAGGAGCAGTTCACCGCCTCGGCCCTCGCGGGCGCCCGTGCGGGCTTCGACCTGCTCGAACTCCACTGCGCGCACGGCTACCTGCTCTCGTCGTTCCTGTCGCCGCTGACGAACCGGCGCACCGACGCGTACGGCGGCTCCCCCGAGGCGCGGCTGCGCTACCCGCTGGAGGTCTTCGACGCCGTACGCGCGGTGTGGCCCGCGGACCGGCCGATGACGGTGCGGATCTCGGCCACCGACTGGTACGACGGCGGCATCGGCGTGGACGACGCGGTGGAGATCGCGCGGGCCTTCGCCGAGCACGGCGCGGCCGGCATCGACGTGTCGACCGGGCAGGTCGTCAGCGAGGAGGCCCCGGCGTACGGGCGCAGCTACCAGACCCCGTACGCCGACCGGATCCGCAACGAGATCGGCCGCAAGTACGGCGTCGCGGTGATCGCGGTGGGCGCGATCTCCTCCTACGACGACCTGAACTCCATCATCCTGGCCGGCCGCGCCGACCTGTGCGCGCTGGGCCGCACGCACCTGCACGACCCGCAGTGGACCCTGCACGCGGCGGCGGACCAGGGCTACGCCGGGCCGGGCGCGCGGTGGCCCGACCCGTACGCCGCGGGCAGCCGCGCGCCGCAGAGCGGCCGTACCGAGGACGCGCGGCCTCGGCTGAGCCTGATACGTGAGGGCGCCGCGCGTACCGCGCACGCGCGCTGGCGGTCCGGCTGATATCGCGGCCCATTGACTGTCGTCAACGTAAGTGAATACTGGAACGACTCGGACATTTCAGAGGAAGTGGTCGCTATGCGGCTCGCACCGTCCGCGCACGTCGACACCTTCTGCCGGGACCGCCTTCCTCCGCAGGACCAGTGGCCGGAGTTCCGCTTCGAGCTGCCGGAGGTCCTCTACCCCGAGCGCCTGAACTGCGCCGCCGAGCTGCTGGACGAGACCGTGCGCAGGTTCGGCCCGGACCGCCCCTGCCTGCGCACCGCCGGCGGGACCTGGACCTACGGCGACCTGCTCGGGCGCGTCGACCGGGTCGCCCGCGTGCTCACCGAGGACGCCGGCCTGGTGCCGGGCAACCGCGTCCTGCTGCGCGGCCCGAACAACCCCTGGCTCGTGGCGGCCTGGCTCGCGGTCCTGAAGGCGGGCGGGGTCGTGGTCACGACGATGCCGCTGCTGCGGCCCTCGGAGCTGACGTCGCTGATCGAGATCACCGAGCCCGACCTGGCCGTCTGCGACCACCGCTTCCTGGACGACCTGGTCACGGCCGCGTCCGGGCTGCCGATCCTGCCGTACGGCGGCACCGGCGCCGGCGACCTGGTCGCGCGCTGCGCGAGCAAAGAGGGCGGCTTCACCGCCGTGGACACCTCCGCCGACGACGTCGCGCTGCTCGCCCCGACGTCCGGGACCACCGGCCGCCCCAAGGCCACGATGCACTTCCACCGCGACGTCCTCGCCAACGCCGACACCTTCTCCCGCCACCTCGTACGGCCCGAGCCGGACGACGTGTTCACCGGCACCCCGCCGATCGGGTTCACGTTCGGGCTCGGCGGCCTCGTGGTGTTCCCGCTGCGCACCGGGGCGTCCACCCTGCTGCTGGAGCGCGCCACCCCGGAGGAACTCGCGGACGCGATCGCCCGGCACGGCGTCACGGTGCTGTTCACGGCGCCGACCGCGTACAAGGCGATGCTGGCCGCCGGGCGCGCCTCCTCGCTGACCGGGCTGCGCCGGTGCGTCTCCGCCGGCGAGCACCTGCCGGTCTCGGTCTGGGAGGAGTTCCACCGGACCACCGGCGTACGCGTGATCGACGGCATCGGCGCCACCGAGATGCTGCACGTCTTCATCTCCGCCGCCGACGAGGACATCCGGCCCGGCGCGACCGGCCGCGTGGTGCCCGGGTTCACCGCGGCCGTCCTCGGCGACGACGGGCGGCCGGTGCCGGACGGAGTACCCGGGCGGCTCGCCGTGATGGGCCCGACCGGCTGCCGCTACCTCGCCGACGCGCGCCAGCTCTCCTACGTCCAGGAGGGCTGGAACCTCACCGGCGACACCTACATCCGCGACACCGACGGCTACTACTGGTTCCAGGCCCGCAGCGACGACATGATCATCTCGTCGGGCTACAACATCGCCGGGCCCGAGGTCGAGCAGGCGCTCCTCCGCCACCCTGACGTGGTGGAGACCGCCGTCGTCGCCGCGCCGGACACCGAGCGCGGGTCGATCGTGCAGGCCTTCGTCGTACTGCGCGACGGCGTGGTCGCCGACGGCGCGAAGGCCGCCGAGCTGCAGGCCTTCGCCAAGACGGTCATCGCCCCGTACAAGTATCCGCGGCGGGTGGAGTTCGTCGGCTCGCTGCCGAAGACGGCCAGCGGCAAGCTCCAGAGGTACCGCCTGCGCGACCTCGCGGCAGGCTTGACCTAGAGACGACTCTAGGATCCAGACTCCCCCTCGACGCCCGTGCGAACGGGCCCATACGAGGGGAGCACACCCATGCGTTACCGCACGATCGGGCTGAACCCGGCGACACGCCGCGAGGTCAGCGTGCTGAGCCTCGGCGCCATGATGTTCGGCACGACGACGGACGAGGCGACGTCGTTCGCGATCCTGGACCGGTACGTCGAGGCCGGCGGAACGTTCGTCGACACGGCGAACAACTACGCCTTCTGGGTGAACCGCACGCAGGGCGGCGAGAGCGAGGCGCTGCTCGGCCGCTGGCGCCGCAGCCGCGGGATCACCGACGAGGTCGTGATCGCCACCAAGCTCGGCGGCCGTCCGAACGCCCCGGCCGCCGCCCAGAGCCCCGACATCGAGGGCCTGCCGGCCAAGGTGATCCGTGAGTCCTCCGAGCGCAGCCGCGAGCGCCTCGGCATGGACCGCCTGGACCTGCTGTACGCGCACGTCGAGGACCCGTCGGTGCCGCTGCGCGAGACCGTCGAGGCCTTCGCCGAACTGGTCGCCGAAGGCTCCGTGGGCCTGCTCGGCGCCAGCAACCACTGGTCGTGGCGCGTCGAGCGGGCGCGGAACCTGGCCGCGGCGGACGGCCTGCCGGGCTATGAGATCCTGCAGTACCACCACACGTACCTGCGGCAACGCACGGACATGCCCACCCTGCGCTCGCCGGACGGCGAACTCGGCGTCGCCGCCGGCGACCTGCTCGGCTACCTGCGCGACGACCCCGAGCTGGCCATGGTCGCCTACTCGCCCCTGCTGACCGGCTCGTACGTCCGCGCGGACCGCCCGCTCGGCCCGGAGTTCGACCACCCGGGCACACCGGCACGCCTGGCCGCGCTGCACGCGGTGACCGAGGAGACGGGCGCGACCGCGAACCAGGTCGTACTGGCCTGGCTGATGGGCGGCGAGGTCCCGGTCATCCCGCTGGTCGGCGCCTCCTCGGTGGCCCAGCTCGACGAGAGCCTGGCCGCGGTGGACCTGGAGCTGACACCGGAACAGCGTCAGCGGCTGGACTCGGTGGTCTAGCTGAGGTAGCTCAGCTCCAGGTGGGCGCTGACCACCCAGTTCGGCACGTCGACGACCTCGGAGATCTTCAGGTCGGCGGCGACGCTGGCCAGGAGGTAGGCGTCGACCGGGGCGAGGCCCGTACGGCGGGCGACCTCCTCCACCAGGGTGCGGGTGGCGTGGACGGCGGCGGCCATCAGGTCCGGGCCGACGCCCGTGGTGGCCAGGGCGGCGCCGGTGCGGTGGGTGCGCGGGTCGGTCTCGACCATCGGTGTCGTCGGGGCCGTGCCGTGTTGTACGCCGACGCGGAGGCGTACGGTCGCCTCGGTCTCGACGCCGGTGCCGGCGACCTCGCCGTCGCCCATCGCGGCGTGCGCGTCGCCGAGGGACAGCAGCGCGCCGTCGACGCCGACCGGGAGGACGAGCCGGGTGCCGGGGCCGATGTGGCGGATGTCGAGGTTGCCGCCCCACCGGCTCGGCGGCACCATCGGGTGCGGTCCGGGCTCGGGCGGTGCCACGCCGATGGTGCCGATCATGGGCACGACCGGGATGAGCAGGCCGGGCAGCAGTTCGGCGTGGCCGTCCGCGATCGCGGAGACGCGCAGGTGCGCGTCGGGGAAGTCGTCGGCGAGCAGGCCGAAGCCGGGGATGTTCGCCGTCCACCCCCAGGTTCCGACGGACACGTCGAGGATCTCGACGACGAGCGCGTCGCCGGCCGCCGCGCCCTCGACGCGGAACGGCCCGGTGACCGGGTTGACCCGGCCGAAGTCCATGCCGTTCAGATCTCCGGCGACCGACGTGGCGGTGAGCTGGCCGCCGCTCGCGTCGAGGGTGCCGACGGTGATCTCGTCGCCCGGCGCGAGGGTGGCGATCGGGCCGATCGCGTTGTCCCAGGCGACGTGGGTCTCGGTGGGCCGGAAGTGCATCAGTCCTCCAGGGAGAGCTCGGTGCCGCGGCCGGTGCGCCGGTAGAAGACGAGCAGGGCCGCGCCGATCGCCAGCCAGATGAGACCGCCGACCTTTGCACGGGTGTCCGCGTTGACCAGGACGTACGCGATGATCGCGAAGCCCAGCGCCGGCATGACGAGGTGCAGGTTCCACCGGCGGCTGTGGTTCCTGAGCACGAAGTGTACGAAGACCGAGATGTGCAGCAGCAGGAACGAGAAGAGCGCGCCGAAGTTCACCAGCGACGACAGCAGGTCGACCTTGCCGACGAAGATCAGCCCGAGGATGAGCGACAGCACGGAGACGAACAGGATGGCGCGCTCGGGGATCTTCCGCGTCGGGTGGACGTGCGCGAGGAAGGCGGGCAGCTTGCGGTCCCGCGCCATGCTGTACAGCAGCCGTGACGTCGCCGCCTGCGCCACCATCGAGTTGGCGATGCCCGCGGCCAGCGCCGACGCGACCGCGACGGTCGTCTTGAGCCAGGCGCCGCCCGCGATCCGCGCGACGTCGTAGAAGGCGGTGTTGGTCGGGTCGCCGTCCGCGAACGACGTACGCCCCGGGACGAGCAGGCACGCGATCCAGGTCTGGATGATGAACAGCACCGCGACCGCGCACAGGGCCATCACGGTCGCGCGCCCGACGAGCCGCCGGTCGCCGTCCTTGACCTCCTCCGACAGCGTGGAGATGCCGTCGAAGCCGAGGAAGCTGAGCACCGCGATCGACAGCGCCCCGAAGATCAGTCCGGGTGTCACCAGATGCGGTTTGAGCAGCGGCGCGAACGAGAAGTGGGCGCCGTTCTTGCTCGACGCGATGGCCGCGATGCCGAAGATCACGAAGAGCGCCAGCACGACCAGCTCGGCGAGCAGGAAGATCTTGTTCAGCCGGGCGGTGGACTCGATGCCGAGGTAGTTGATGAAGGTGTTGACCCCGACGAACACCACGATCCAGATCCACTGCGGCACGGACGGCACGAGCGAGACGAGCGCGGCGGCGCTCACGACGTACAGGAGCGTCGGGACGAGCAGGTAGTCGAGCAGGATCGCCCAGCCGGCCAGGAAGCCGACCTTGTCGTTGATGCCGCGGCCGGCGTAGGAGTACACGGACCCGGCGATCGGGAAGGCGCGCGACATCTCCCGGTAACTGAACGCGGTGAACAGCATCGCGACCAGCCCGATGACGTACGTCAGCGGCACCATGCCCTTCGCGCCGTTGAACACCACCCCGAAGATCGAGAACGGCGCGATCGGGACCATGAAGACCAGGCCGTAGACCATGAGGTCCGTCAGGGTGAGCGAGCGCTTCAGTTCCTGTTCGTAGCCGAAGGAGCGCAGCGAGGTGGGCTCAGACATGCTTCTCCTGTTCGTCCAGGAAGGCCGCGACGGCGCCGAGGCAGGCCTCCTTCTCCTCCACGTGCGGCATATGGCTGGAATCCTCGAAGATCTGCCATCGCACGTCGGCGATGCCGTCCGCGTACGGACGGACGGTGGCGGGCGTCGCCTCGTCGAACCGTCCGGAGATCAGCAAGGTCGGCACGGCGACGCGGTCGAGCCGGTCGATGATCGACCAGTCCTTCAGGGTGCCGACCACGTGGAACTCCGTCGGGCCGTTCATCGCGTGGTAGACGGTGGGGTCCTCGTCGATCGCGGCGAACGTGCGCTCGACCTCCTCCGGCCAGGGGATCCGGCAGACGTGCCGGTCGTAGAAGACGCGCGTGGCCCGCTCGTACTCCTCCGAGTCGATCGTGCCGGCCTCTTCGTGCTTGAGCAGGGTGTCCTGGACGTCCTCGGGCAGGAGCGCGCGCAGCCAGGTGGCGGCCTCGATCCAGAGCGGCATGGACGCCGGGGAGTCCGCGATGACCAGCGACCGCAGGCCCGGTGGCCGCGTCACGGCGTGCTCGGCGGCGAGCATGCCACCCCACGACTGGCCGAGGAGGTGGTACCCGTCCGCGATCCCGAGGTGGTCGAGAAGGTTGCCGAGCTCGGCGAGGAAGAGGCCGACGGTCCAGAAGTCCGCCCCCTCGTCGGGCAGGTGGGTGGAGGCGCCGTTGCCGATCTGGTCGTAGTGGACGACGGGCCGGCCCGTACGGGCGATCTCGGCGAAGGAGTCGACGTAGTCGTGGGTGCACCCGGGCCCGCCGTGCAGCACCACGAGCGGTGTCTTCCCCGAGTCCGGTGATCCGGTGACGCGGTACCAGGTCCGGTATCCGCGGAAGTCGGCGAAGCCCTCGGTCATCTGCGGGCCTCCCGTTCATTTGACGATGCAGGCAGCCTAGGAGGATAAAGGTCTATAAACCAGACCTTTACCTGTTGGCATTTGTGTGACATGAGGGGCAGGACGTGGCCGGGGAGTCACCGCCGCTGGGGCCGCTGAACGCGGCCTCGACCGGGGAGCAGATCGCGCATCGCCTCTCGACGGCGATCGCGCTCGGGGAGTTCAGTCTCGGTGACCGGCTGCCGAGCGAGCGCGAGCTGGCCGCGTTGCTGCGGGTGAGCCGCGAGAGCGTACGCTCCGCGCTCCGCCGGCTGGCCGACGCCGGGCTCATCGAGGTGCGCCGCGGGCGTGGCGGCGGGGCCTTCGTACGCGCCGAGTGGGCCGAGACCAGCGAGGACGCCGTCCGGCACGCCCTGCTGGACCGGTGGGAGGACTTCGAGACCCTCTTCGACTACCGGCGTCTCGTCGAGAGCCTGATCGCGCGCACCGCCGCCGCGCGCGCCGACGACGGCGACCGGGCGGCCATCCGCGGCGCGCTGGCCGCGTTCGACGCCGCGAAGAGCCCCGCCGAGGCGCGCCGCCTCGACACGGAGCTGCATCTCGCGGTGGTCCGCGCGACGCACAACGCCCGTCTGGTGCGCCTGCACCAGCTCCTGCTGTCCGAGGTCAGCCTCGGCGTGTCCGCCGAGCCGTACACCTGGGAGATCTACCACGAGGCCGTTCCGCACCACCGCGACCTCGCCGAGGCCGTGATCGGCGGCGACGGCGAGCGCGCCGCCGGCATCGCCGTCGCGCACTTCGCCATCACCGAGAAAGCCCTTCGTGACCTCGTGGCGAGGGTGAGCGACGCCTGACGGGTACGGATCCGGCATGGCCTTGCTCGTCGGGACCTCCGGATGGCAGTACGCGGACTGGCGCGACCTCCTCTACCCGCCCGGGTTGCCGCAGAACCGCTGGCTGTCGCGGTACGCCGAGCACTTCGACACGGTCGAGAACAACAACGCGTTCTACCGCCTGCCGTCCTACGAGATCTTCACCCGCTGGCGGGAGCTGACGCCGCCCGGCTTCGTGATGGCGGTCAAGGCGAGCCGCTACCTGACGCACGTGAAACGCCTGCGCGAGCCGGAGGAGCCGGTGGCACGCCTGATGGGCGCCGCCGAGGGCCTCGGCGACCGGCTCGGGCCGGTGCTCCTCCAGCTTCCGCCGAACCTCCAGGTCGAGCCGGAGCGCCTCGACGCGTGCCTGCGCAGCTTCCCGCCCGGCGTACGCGTGGCCGTCGAGCCGCGCCACCCGACGTGGTGGATCACCGAGATCCGCGACCTGCTGACGGAACGCGGCGCGGCCCTGTGCTGGGCCGACCGTCTCGGCAGGCCGGTCACGCCGCTGTGGCGCACCGCTCCGTGGGGGTACGTCCGGCTGCACGAGGGCACGGCGAACCCGCGGCCGAGCTACGGCGTCCGCGCCCTCCGCACGTGGGCCGGGCGCGTACGCGAGGCGTGGCCGGACGACGCGTACGTCTACTTCAACAACGACCAGGGCGGCGCGGCGGTACGGAACGCGGCCGCGCTGGTCAGGCGCGTACGGCGGCGATGAACTCCCCGGCCAGGCCGAGGAGCTCGTCCACGCGGGCGGTGGTCCGGTGGAAGTCGGCGAAGACCTCGTCGGCACCGGTCTCACGCGCGTACTCGGCGATCTGGGCGACGGTGCCCTTCCGCGGGACGTCGTCCGGCGCGGCCGGGACGTCGGTGATCTCCGGGTTCAGGCGGAGGACCATGCGGAGCGCGGCCGGGTCGCGGCCCGCGCGCTCGGCGGCGGTCCCGACCGTCTTCCACAGGTCGGTGAGGAACGGGATCGGCATTCCGACGCCGAGCCACCCGTCGGCACGGCGTCCGACCCGGTCGAGGGCTCCCGGCGAGTATCCGCCCAGGTAGATCGGCGGGCGGGGACGCTGGAGGGGCTTGGGCTCGATCGACGAGGCGGGGACGGAGAAGGACGCGCCGCGGTGCTCCACGACGCCGCCGGCCCAGATCTTCTCCAGCACGTCGATGACCTCGTCGAGCCGCGCTCCCCTGCCCTCCCACGGCACACCGGCCGCTTCGTACTCGTCCCGCGACCACCCGAGCCCGAACCCGGCGTCGAGCCGCCCGTCGCTGAGGACGTCGATCGAGGTGAGCGTGCGCGCGAGCAGCACCGGGGAGTACCAGGGCGCGTTCAGCGTGCTCGTCCCGAGCCGCACGCGTTCGGTCACCGCCGCGGCGACGGAGAGCACCGTGAGCGGGTCGAGGAACGTCCGCATCTGTTCCGGTATCCGGCCGTCCGAGGTGCCCGCGTAACGGTCCCGTGGATCCACGGGATCGAGGATCCGATCGCCGGTCCACAGACTGTCGAACCCGAGCGCCTCCGCGCCCCGCGCGACCTCGATCGCCGCCTGCCGCGAGGCGAATGAACCGTACTGGCCGACCGCGAGACCCGTACGCACGTCGATCCTCCAGACCGGGAGTCCCGACGGGAGTCCTCCCCCGCAGCATCCGGATCAATCCAGGGTCGTCAACGTCCCGGTGTCCGACAACTACGAATTTTGACAAAAGCTCGATCTGGCCGTGACCGGTGTCCGGGCATACGGGTTTCACAGCACAGAAAAACCCCAGGACCGCCCTTCGGGCCGGTCCGATATCGAGGAGCATCAGATGGGAACGTTTCTCCGCTCACGCCGCCCGCTCATGCCGCTGGCGCTGATCGCCGCGACCACGGCCTTCGCCTACGCGATCAGCAAGCGGCAGAAGAGCGCCGATCACTCCAAGGCCCGGCTGTTCCAGCGCAAGGCTCGTTCGCGGGCCTGAAGCGCGTCATCGCCCCGGTCTCGAGGAGACCGGGGCGCGGACGTGCGGGTCAGGGGCTCCACTCGGGGTCGCGGCCGGCGAGGCCGAGCGCCCGGTGAAGCGGGGACGCCGAGGACGGGACGTTCACCTCGGGCCCGAAGGCCTTGTACTGGCGGGCCATGTCGGCCATCGCCGACACCTGGGCGAGCAGCGCGTCGGCCATGGCGTCGTCCAGCGGCAGGTCGCGGCCCACCGCCGCGGACAGGTCCCACGCGTGCAGCAGCAGCTCGCTGTACAGCAGGCCCCCCACGAGCGACGCCGGCATCTCCATCTGTCCGGACAAGCCGGTCTTGCCCTCCCAGGCACTCTCCTCGGACCAGGCCTCGGCCGCCGCCCGCGCCTGCGAGGCGTACGCGTCGAGGTCGAGGTCCCGCTCGTCGTCCGGCGCGTCGGTGAGGGGGCGCTTCACGGCGGCGGCGCGTGCGCGTTCTCCCGTCCAGCCGGCCAGGTGGCCGAGCAGGTCGCGTACGGCGAACTCCGGGCACGGGGTCGGCGCGCCGAACCGCTCCGGGGCGACCTGCCGGACGGCGTCCAGCGTGATCTCGGCCGCCGGCACCATCAAGGACCGCAGTTCCATCGCACTCTCCGTATCTCCAGGTCGAAGCCTCAACCCTAGGCGCCCCGCTACGGCGCGTATTGAAGAAATGCGACACTTGCCGGGTGGCCGACAGACGCGGCATCCTCCGCCGGGGCGACGCGGAGGGGCGATTCGCCATCGACCGGCGCACGCCGCCGGGCGACCTGGCCGCGTACGCGGCGTACTACTGGATCCTCACCTGGGACCTTCGCGGGCGCGACGCGCACCGGCAGCAGGTTCTCACCCACCCGTCCGTGAACGTGACCTTCACGACCGGCGGGCGGGCGCGCGTCGTCGGGGTGATGCGCGGGGTCTTCGCCGAGACGATCGACGGGGCCGGCCGGGTGGTCGGCGTACGGTTCCGGCCGGGGGGCTTCCGGCCGTTCCTCGCCGGCCCGGTGTCCGGGCTCACCGACCGGTTCACCCCGGTCGAGGAGGTGTTCGGGCCGGAGAGCCGCGCCGTCGCCGACGCGATCATCGCGGCCGAAGACCCGGACGACGCGATCGCGCTGCTGGAGGGCCTCCTGCGCCCGCGGCTCCCCGAGCACCCGGACCCGCTGGTCGCCGAGGTGGCCGCGATCGTGGACCGCGTCGCGGACGACCCGGCCCTGTCACGCGTGGACGACCTGGCGGCGGCGCTGGGCGTCGGCCCCCGGCGGCTGCAACGGATCTTCGCCGAGTACGTCGGCGTGGGGCCGAAGTGGGTGATCCGCCGCTGCCGGATGCAGGAGGCGGCCGACCGCGCGGCGTCCGGCACCGACATCGGCTGGGCGGATCTGGCCGCCGATCTCGGCTATTCCGACCAGGCCCACTTCACCCGCGACTTCTCCGCCACGATCGGCACATCCCCGGCCCAGTACGCTCAAGACTGCGCCGCCGCCGGAACGTGACCGCGACTCATCGGCGGCCGGTGGCCTTCACATAGCATGAAACCACCCGAAGCCGGCAGGAGGATCTTCCAGGTGAGCCCCGCGAACGACCCCAGACGCGCGCTGCTGTTGGAGAACATTCATCCCGACGCGGTCGCCCTTCTGGAGAAGAACGGCTACGCCGTCGAGACTCTCGGGGGCGCGCTCGACGAGGCCGAGCTGATCGCCCGCATGCCCGGGGTCGAGCTCCTCGGCATCCGCTCGAAGACGTCCGTGACCGACGCCGTCCTGGCCGCCTCCCCGGATCTCCTCGCGGTCGGCGCGTTCTGCATCGGGACCAACCAGATCGACCTGAGCTCCGCCGCCGCCCACGGCGTCGCCGTGTTCAACGCGCCCTTCTCCAACACCCGCAGCGTCGTCGAGCTGGTCGTCGCGGAGATCATCGCGCTGACCCGGCGGCTCGTCGACAAGAACGCCGGCATGCACGCCGGCGTGTGGGACAAATCCGCCGAGGGCAGCCACGAGGTACGCGGGCGGCGGCTCGGCATCATCGGCTACGGCAACATCGGCAGCCAGTTGTCGGTGCTCGCCGAGAACCTCGGCATGTCGGTCTACTTCTACGACACCGCCGACAAGCTCGCGCTGGGCAACGCGCGCCGGTGCACCAGCATGGAAGAGCTGCTGGAGGCCGTGGACGTCGTCACGCTGCACGTGGACGGCCGTCCGGGCAACAGCGGGCTGTTCGGCGAGGAGCAGCTCGCCCGGATGCGCCCCGGCAGCCTGTTCCTCAACCTCTCGCGCGGCTTCGTGGTCGACCACTCCGCCCTGCGGCGGCACGTGGAGTCCGGGCACATCGCGGGTGTGGCCGTCGACGTCTTCCCGCACGAGCCGAAGGCGCGCGGCGACGAGTTCGTCTCCGAGCTGCGCGGCCTGCCGAACGTCATCATCACCCCGCACATCGGCGGCTCGACCGAGGAGGCGCAGCAGGACATCGGCCAGTTCGTGGCCGGCAAGCTGCACGACTTCGTCTCCGCGGGCAACACCGCGCTGAGCGTGAACGTCCCGCCGGTGTCGCTGCCGTCCCAGACCGGCGGCCACCGGCTGACGCACCTGCACCGCAACACGCCCGGCGTGCTCGCGACGATCAACAGCATCCTCGCCGACCACAACGTGAACATCGAGGGCCAGCTCCTCGGCACGCGCGGCGACGTCGGCTACGTGATCACCGACATCGGCAGCCAGTACACCCCGGACGTCATCGGGCAGCTCCGCGACCTGCCGACGACGATCCGGCTGCGCCTGCTGTCGTAGGGCCGGTGCACAAAGAACGGCGCGCCCGCCGGTCCGTACGGGGACCGGCGGGCGCGCCGTCGTCTTCGTGGGTCAGTCGGCCAGGTTGAGCGCCGGCCCGGAGTCGAGCTCGGCCTGCTCCGCGGCGACGGCCTGGTCCACCTCGCCGCTGGTGACGGCGAGCCGCACACCGACGAAGTAGACGATCAGGGAGAACGCCCCGACGATCACGATGTCCCACCAGTCCGGGATCTTGCTGTTCCCGCCGTACCGGCCGAGAGCACCGATGATCAGCATGCCGGTGTACCAGGGCCAGATCCAGGCCGAGGCCTTCCAGTTGAGCCGGGCGCGCTCGCCCGCGGGCGTCGTCATACGGGTGATCGCGAAGATGATCAGACCCAGGATGGACGCCAGCCCGAGCTTCCACTCGGCCTGGAAGCTCGACCAGTAGATGATGAGGTTGGCCGCGATGAAGGAGACCGGCGCGAGCACCTGGTGCGCCGGCAGGCGGTACGGCCGGTTGCGCTCACCGTCGCGGATGCGCAGCGCGCGCAGCGAGATCGGCGCGAAGGCGTACATGATCGCGGTGGCCTCGGTGACCAGCCCGACCAGCGACTGCCAGCTCGGGAAGGGCAGGAACGCGATCTCACCGACGATGAAGGCGATGATGATCGAGACGATCGGCACGCCCGTCTTGCTGACCTGCGCGACCTGCTTGGGCAGGGCCTTCTCACGGCCGAGCGCGTAGGACAGGCGGGAGGACGTGGCGGTGTACACCAGGCCGGTGCCCGCCGGGGAGATGACGGCGTCCGCGTAGAGCATCCAGGCCAGCCAGGCGGCGCCGGCGCCGGTCGCGAGCGTGGCGTACGGGCCGAAGTCGCCCTTGCCGATGGGGTTCGCCCAGCCGTGGACGAGGTGACCCGGGTCGAGCGCGCCGATGAAGGCGATCTCCAGCAGGATGTAGACGACGGTGCCGATCGCGGTCGCCGTGATGACGGCGCGCGAGACGTCCCGCTGAGGGTTCTTCGCCTCACCGGCCATCTGGATCGCCTGTTCGAAGCCCTGCAGGGCGAAGACGACGCCCGCGGGCAACGCGGCGAAGATGCCGTGCGCGCCGTACGGCATGAACCCGCCGCCGGCCGTGAAGTTCTTCGCGTGGAACGTCAGGAGCAGCAGGACCCCGATCGTGAGGATCGGGATGAGCGTCTTCCAGATCACCGTGATGGAGTTGGACTCCGACAGCAGCTTGACGCCCACGATGTTGATCACGATGAAGAGCAGCATGAAGAAGCTCGCGATGACGAGCCCGGTGCCCGTCAGCGTGCCGTCGGCGTGCAGCATCGTGACGTTGTCGTGCACCCAGCTGATGTGGTCGGAGTACGACAGTGTCGCCTCGACCTCGATGGGCGCGATCGACACCGCCTGCAGCCACGCCATCCAGCCCGCGGTGAAACCGGCCAGCGGCCCGAACACGAAGGCCGGGAAGCGCGCGGTGCCGCCCGCGATGGGATACGTCGCGCCGAGCTCGGCGTGCACGAGCGCGAGCAGCGCCAGCATCACGGCGGCGAGCACCCAGGAGATGAGAGAAGCCGGGCCGGCGAGCTTGGCGGCGGTCAGCGCGCCGAGCAGCCAGCCGGACCCGATGATCGAGCCGAGGGAGACGAATGTGAGTCCCCAAAAGCCGACTTCTCGCCGCAAATGCCTATCTGAACCGACGGCGTCGGTCGCAGTCGTCGCCATATCGCCTCCATACCAAGATCACGGGGAGTGAAACGCTCGCAGCGTCGACCGCGACACCATCCGATGGTAACCGGGGGCTACGGCGGCACCGCAGAGGGCAAACTTTGGAGGGGAGGTTAGGCCCGTTCCGGCAGGTGCGCAATGCCGTGGCCGCAAGGTCTGGTCAAGGCCCAGATCTTCTCGCTGTGATTGACGTCACACTGCCCCGAGTCGGGGGTTGGCGACCTGACCAGCGGGAATACGGTCAGGTTCGCATCGCTACGGTGTCGGGGTGACCGACTACTGGAACCACAACACGCACTATCACCGGGTGGTGCTCGACGCCGCAGGCGATCACTGCGAGGAGGTCCTCGACGTCGGCTGCGGCGAGGGCCTGCTCGTCCGGAGACTGGCCCCCCGCGCCCGCCGCGTGACCGGCATCGACGCGTCCGCCGAGATGATCGAAGTCGCCCGCGGACGGGGAGCCGACGGCGACGCGACCTTCATCGCGGGCGACTTCCTCCGGCACCCGCTGCCCGAGTCCGCCTACGACCTCGTCTGCTCGGTGACCGTCGTGCACCACATGGACTTCGAGGCCGCCGTCACGAAGATGGCACGGCTCGTACGGCCGGGCGGCACGCTCGTCATCATCGGCCTGGCGCGCAACCGGAACCCGCTGGACTGGCTGGTCAGCGCCATGGGAGTCCCGGTGGTGAGGATCCTCGACCGGCGCAACGGCGCGTCGAACCCGCCCGGCATGCCGATCCTCGACCCGGAGATGGGCTGGGGTCAGGTGCGCCGCCGGGCACGACGGCTCCTGCCGGGCGCGACCTACCGGCGCCATCTTCTCTGGCGCTACTCGATAGTGTGGCGACGTCCCACATTCGAACACGTGTTCGAGTAATATAGAGGTATGAAACGGCGTATCTGCGATCATCCGGTACAGGTCGAGATTCGCGACGACAGGCCCAGCCGTTTTCGCCGAGATCAGTGCGAGTACGAAGTGGTCACCTTCCTCAAGATGCTCGCCATGCTGCGTCCGCGCGACGGCGTGGACACCCAGTTGTGGCAGGTGCGCGCCCGCGCGACCGACGCGCAGGAGCGCACTTATGAGTTGCAGTGCGACCACGGAGAGTGGCGCATGACGGCGATCTGGAGCTGACCCGGAGCGGCCCCCGGCACCCCCCGGCCGGGGGCCGCGCGTCGCCGCTGCCACAAAGTAAAATTTTCGTTGTTTTCCTTGTTCGACGTTAATGGGTGATACGCGCACGAAGCGTAGATTGTCGTTCACCTGACGGGGGACATGGAGGCGCGGGTGATCGAACAAACCTGGCTGCCGCAAGCCGTCGACGCCCACGTGCCGACCGACGCGCGCGTGCACAACTACGCGCTCGGCGGCAAGGACAACTTCGCCGTCGACCGGCGCTACGCGCACAAGGTGGCCGAGGCGTTCCCGGCGATCGGCCATCCGGCGCGCGAGAACGCCAAGTTCGCGCGGCGCGCCATCCGCCACCTGAGGACCACCGGGGTCCGGCAGTTCCTGGAGATCGGCTGCGGGCTGCCCCGGCTGGGGAACGTCCACGACGTGGCCGGACCCGAGGCGCGCGTCGTCTACGTCGACTACGACCCGGTGGCCGTCTGCCACTTCGAGGCCGTGCTGCACGGGTGCGGGAACGCCGCCGCGATCCACGCCGACGCGACGCGGCCCGACCTGATCCTCAAGCACCCGGCCGTCACCGAGCTGATCGACTTCGACCGGCCCGTGGCGCTGCTGGCGACGTACATGCTCCATCTCATCGGCGACGAGCACGACCCCGTACGCGTCCTGGGCGAGTACCGCGACGTGATGGCGCCCGGCAGCCATCTCGTGCTGACCCACCCCACACTCGACGGGGTGCCGCGGGTGGACGTCGACGCCGCGTGCGCGGTGTTCGAGGAGCTACGGGAGCCCGTCACGCTGCGCTGCCGGAACGAGATCGGCCGCCTCTTCGAGGGCTTCGAGCCGCTCGACCCCGGCCTGGTCATGGCACCCGAGTGGCGGCCCGACCGCCTGTACGCGGGGCCGTCCGGGTGGCTGCTCTCGGGAGTCGGCCGCAGGACCTGACGTCCCTAGGACACCCCCTACGGCGTCCGCGGGGTCATCTCGTCGAGCAGCGCGAACAGTCTGTCGATGCGCTCGGTGATCACTTCGCGGAGCCGGGCGGACAGGTGGTTCCAGTCGTCGGGCGTCGGCGGGCGGCCGGGAGGCAGGACGGCGAGGGAGTCGCGGATCTCCTCAAGCGTGAGCCCGACCCTCTGCGCGGCGCGGATCATCGCCACCCGGCACAGGACGTCGGCGAAGAAGCGCCGCTGGTTGCTCGGCGTCCGCTCGCAGGGGAGCAGTCCCTGGTCGGCGTACCACCGCACCGCGGACGGCGCGATCCCCATCCGGTCGGCGACCTGCCCCACGGACAGGCCGCTGACGTGCCAGTCGAGACTCATCCCGTCAGGATGACCCACTCCGCCACTTGCCCTCAAGTGCACTTGAACCCCTAGCGTCTGCCGCGTCCGCTCAAGCAGATGGAGGTACGTCGTGGCAGGGACACGAGTGGCCGTGATCGCCGGGAGCACCCGGCCGGGGCGAAGGGCGCGGTCGGTAGCCGAGTGGGTCTGCCGGGACCGGCGCCCGGACCTGGAGCTGACGCTGGTCGATCTCGACGAGGTCGGCCTGCCGCTGCTGAGCGAGCCCACGCCGGCGGCGTTCGGGGACTACACGCTGGAGTCGACCCGGGCGTGGTCGGAGTCGGTCGGCGGCTTCGACGCGTACGTGCTCGTCTCGCCGGAGTACAACCATTCGACCAGCGCGGCGCTGAAGAACGCGCTGGACCACCTGTACGCGGAATGGCGCGACAAGGCGGTCGCCTTCGTCGGGTACGGCGTGGACGGCGGGGTCAGGGCCATCGAGCACCTGCGTACGATCACCGCCGAGCTCGGCATGGCCGGCGTCGGCCCCCAGGTCGCGTTGAACCTCTTCGACGACTTCACCGAGGACGGCTGCGCGCCGCGGCCACGCCAGCACGAGGCCCGCGACCGGATGCTGACCGGGCTGGCCCGATGGGCGGAGAGCCTGCGCCCGCTTCGCGCGAAGCCTCCGGCGCACACCGGCGCGGCGCGTCCCGGCCTCGACCTGCCGGCGGCGCGTGCGGACGCCGAAGCCGCGGTCACGCGCCTCGTCGAGGAACTACAGGCCGGTCTCGACACCGGCGACGCCGACCTCTATGACCGCTCGTTCGCCCAGGACCTGCTCTGGGGCAGTCCCTACGGACGCGTGCTGACCGGCTTCGCGCGGCTGAACACGGCCCACCACTCCCTGATGTCCGCACCGAGCGTCCCGGCGTCCCGGTACGAGGTGGTGCGGGTCCTCGCACCCGGCCCGGGCGTCGCGATCGCGCACGTACGGCGGCAGGCGCTGCCCGGAACCTCCGGCGAAGCCGGATTCTCGGAGATGGCGATGTACGTCCTCATCGAACGGGACGGTGCGTGGTGGCTGGCGGGCGGCCAGAACACCCCAATCGCCGACCCGGCCACATGAACACCGTCCCGGCGGCGGAGCTGCGGGCCTGGCTCCGCCGCACCGGCCGCCCGTTCCCGCTCGACGCCGCACCCGCCGCACCCCGTGCCGCGGCCGGCGCGACGATCGTCGGCATCGCGGCGGCGGTGCGTTCCACGCGCGAACTCGCGCTCGTCTCCCAGTCGATCGTCGGCGGCCTGGTGGCGGACGCGGGATTTCGCGCCGTCTCCATCGAGGGCACCACCGGCACCGGCGCGGCGCTCGACCGGTATCTCACCGGCGGCACCGGTGACCCGGCCGGCCTGTTGCGCGAGAGCCAGGGTTTCCTGCACACCTCCGAGGCGCTCGCGCTGGTGCGCCAGCTCCGCCGCCACAACGTCACCCATCCGGACGACCCGGTACGCGTCGTGCACGGCGCGCCGGAACGGCCGCTCACCTCCCTGGACGCGATCGAGTCCCACCTCGCCGCCATGGACCTGGACTGGCACCGCCGCACCGGAGACAAGATCGTGCATGTGGGCGGCATCGCCCACATGGTCGTCGGCGATCCTCGCACCGTGTCGCCGAACGCGGAGACCCAGCGCAACGCGGGGGCGCTGCTCCGCGACGCCCTGGGCGCCGGGTACCACGCGATCGCGCTCACCGCCGGGTCCGGCAGCATCGGGTTCGGCGACGCGCCCATGCCTCTGCCGTCTCCGCCGCCGTCCTTCTTCGAAGCCGCCTTCGCCGGGCTCTCGGGCGGCGCGACGATGCTGGAGCTCGGCGCGGATCCCGCTCCGCCTCCCGCCGCGGAACACTGGCTCCGCGCGCCGCTGCTCACGCGCTGCGTCGGCCCCGTCTACGACGCCCGCGACGATCCCGCCTTCCACCTCACGGCCGGTCCGGCCCGTGAGGCCATCGACACGGCCGTCCACGTCGAACGGGTCGGCCCGGCCGGGTACCGACGCCCCGGCCGTACGACGTGACGGAGGGGCGGAGGACCGTCTGTCCCCCGCCCCTCCGGTCAGGTCAGGTCAGGTCAGCGGATCTTCTTCGGCTGGTACGCGTGGTACTGGCTGCCGGAGCTCAGGCCGTACGTGCGGGTCCGGTAGTCGGTGCCGTAGCTGCCGCGCTGCTCGTACTCCCAGTAGGACGTGTGCTTGCTGTTCGCCCACTTCACGAAGATCACGACGTGGCGGGTGTTGCTGTCGCCGGTCGAGTCGATGATGAGGTCGCCGGCCTTCAGGGCGGACATGGAGATCCGCTTGCTGATCGACGAGCTCGCGAGCCCGACGGTGTTCGCGCCGGGCTTGCCGAGCGCCAGTGCCATCGAGGCGTACCCGGAGCAGTCGGTGCGGTAGCCGCCGTGCGTACGCGACTGGCTGTAGGGGATGCGCGAGGACGTGTGGGGGTGCCACGTCTTGGCGCGGGACAGGACCGTGGCGCGGGTGATGGTCGACGCCGCCGTCACTACCTTGTCCTGCGGGGCGGAGACGATGGCACCCGACTGCCGCGCGGTGTGCGCGGACGAGGTTCCGGCGAACCCGTGGACACCGAGCGCCGACACACCCGCCAGAGCGGCGACGCCGACTCCGAGACCGACTTTCTGAGGCGAACGCATAAGGCTCCTTCAGAACGATGGGGGGCCATGGCGTCTTTCACGAGGACGCCATGTCCGAACAGCGAGTAACCATAGGGATAAAGGCGGCCGAGGACCACAATCGGCGGCAATTACGGGACAATAAAGGCTCTCACCTGCATGAACGCGGCCATGCTGGGACGCCGAGGGGACAATGGGACGTACGCCGAACTCCCCGTGTAAGCGGAGTTAACTGGCGGAACTACACGGAGTGTCCGAGCGGAAGACCTTCGTTAAACCACCGCAAGCGGGCGGCGGCGTGAGGAGAATGAACGCCGTTCGGCGGGTCGGACGACCACCTGACCTGCCTGGGGAGAGCGGGAGATCCAGTGAGTCGAAGCCGTAACCTGAGACCCTTGCCGGGAGAGCTGCCCGAGACCACACGCGCCCTCCTCCAAGCCCTGCGGTCGCTGCGGGAAAGCGCCGGATACGACCTGCGGGCCCTCGGGACCAAGACCTACGCGAGCCGTTCCTCCTGGGGACGCTGGCTCGGCGGCGAGACCTGGATACCCCTGGAGGCCGTCGAGACGCTGGCGGAGGTGTGCGGCGGAGACGTCGCGAGCCTGCGCGCCCTCTGGCACCGCGCGGACGAGGACCGCCGCTCCCCCGTCCCGGCCACGGAGCCCACCGAGCCCGCACTCGACGCCGCCACGCTCGACGCCACCGCACTCGACGCAACCGTGGGCGGCGACGACGGGACGGTCGTCACGATCGCCCGGCCGGAGGAGGCGCCGGTCGCGGCACCGGCGCCGCGCCGCTACTCGCGCGGGACCTGGATCCTGGTCGCCGTGACGTCCCTCGTCTGCGCCACCCTCACCGGCGCGCTCGGCGTGATCGCCGGGATGTCCGTACGTCCGGCCCCGAAGAGACCGGCGCACCGCTACTCGGAGTGGATCACCCGGCCGGAGATCCTCGCGCGGGCGCGGCGCTGGAACCCGCACAGCGCGCGGCGCGTCCCGTACAGCCAGGACGAGAAGTTCGACGGCTACCGCACGGACGGCTCCGGCTACGCGTCGATGGCGCTGGGCCTGCCCACGCCGGGCCCGAACTCCACGGACCTCGCCTGGGGCGGCTACTCCCAGCTGATCCCCGCGGCGCGGCTACGGCCCGGCGATCTGGTCATCAACGCCACGGGCGGCAACGGCGTACGGCGCGTGGCGATCTTCGAGCGGTGGGCGAACCCCGCGCACACGACCTACTGGGTCTACCAGCAGCGGCGCGGCTACGGGACCGACCACCTCGTGGTGAACTTCCCGCTGGCCCCGGGCGGCGACTATCACCCGTACCGGCCGCTGAACATCCAGGAACACCCCGCGCCACTGCCGACCGGCTGAATCGGCATCTTTCGGCACAACCGCACCAATCCGCCCATCCGTCCGCTCCGAACCCCCACCAAGGCGAACCAGTGGGGATCACATGCGGACAGCCGTCATTGGAAGCGGAGTCGCGGGCCTGACCGCCGCGTACGTGCTCGCGCGCGCCGGTGAGGTGACCCTGTTCGAGGCCGACGAGCGCCTCGGCGGGCACGCGCACACGCACGACGTCGGCGGGCTGGCCGTCGACTCCGGCTTCATCGTGCACAACGACCGGACCTACCCCCTGCTCACCAGGCTCTTCCGCGAGCTGGACGTCGCGACGCGGCCGTCGGAGATGAGCATGTCGGTCCGCTGCGACGGCTGCGGGCTGGAGTACGCGGGCGGGCGCGGGCTCCGCGGTCTGTTCGCGCGGTGGCCGAGGCCGCGCTACCTGCGGATGCTCGCCCAGGTGCCGCGCTTCCACCGGGATGCGCGTGCGCTCGAGGGCGATCCGCCCCTGGGCGACTTCCTCAGGGACTTCGACCCCTACTTCGTGGCGCACTTCGTGACGCCGCTGGTCGCGGCCGTCTGGTCGTGCTCGGCCGCCGACGCCGTGCGGTACCCGGCCCGCTACCTGTTCGCCTTCCTCGCCAACCACGGGATGCTCTCGGTGACCGGCGCCCCGCAGTGGCGCACGGTGACCGGCGGCAGCCGTACCTATGTGGACCGGATCGCCAAGGAGCTGTCCTCGGTCCGCACCGGCTCTCCCGTACGCCGGCTGCGGCGTACGAGGGACGGCGTCGCACTCCAGGCCGGCGGGGACCTGGAGTTCGACGCCGCCGTCGTCGCCACCCACCCTGACCAGGCGCTCAGGCTGCTCGCCGAGCCGACGCCGGCCGAGCGGGAGACGCTCGGGGCCATCCGGTACTCCCGCAACGACGCCGTGCTGCACACCGACGCCTCGGTGCTGCCCGCGCGCGCCCACGCCTCGTGGAACTACACGATGCCCTCGTGCGACGCCGGCGCCGCGCGCGTACGGGTCGGCTACGACATGAACCGTCTTCAGGGGCTCGACACCGGCCGCCGGTACGTCGTCACGCTCGGCGACACGGTCGCGGACGAGCACGTCGTGGCGCGGATGGCCTACGAACACCCCGTCTACACACCGGAGTCCGTGGCGGCGCAGGCGCGGCTGCCGGCGCTGAACGACCGGCGGATCGCGTTCGCCGGCGCGTACCACGGCTGGGGGTTCCACGAGGACGGCTGCCGCTCCGGCGCGGAGGCGGCGCGCGCGCTGGGAGTCGCCTGGTGACGGCCCTGTACGCCTGCGCGGTCACCCACGTGCGCACGGCACCGCTCCGCAACGCGTTCACCTACCGGATGTACCTGTGGCTGGTCGACGTCGACCGCGCGCCGCGCGGCTTCCGGCCGCGCGACCACTTCGGCGGCCGCACGCTCCGCGAGGGCGTGACGGAGTTCCTCGCCGGGCACGGCGTCGGGCCGGTCGGGCGGATCCGGATGCTCGCCCAGCCGAGGGTGCTCGGCCACGTGTTCAACCCGCTGAGCCTGTTCTGGTGCGACGCGCCGGGCGGCACGCACGTCGTCGCCGAGGTGCACAACACGTACGGCGAACGCCACGGCTACCTGCTGCGCCCCGGGCAGACCGAGGTCGGCAAGGCGTTCTTCGTCTCGCCGTTCTACCCGGTGGACGGCGGCTACCGGATGAGCCTGCCCGAACCCGCCGAGCGGCTGGCCGTCACCGTGACCCTGCACCGTCCCGGCGACCGCCCGTTCGTGGCGACCGTACGCGGCAGGCGTACCCGAGGCCGTGCCCTGCGGAGGGCGGTGGCCACGCTCGCCGTGCCGCTGCTCATCCGACGGCAGGGCGTCGCCCTCTTCCTGCGCGGGCTTCCTCGAAAGGAGAGACCGAGATGAATCGACCGGACCTCGACCGGGTGCCGCGCGCGTCCGTACGCGCCGCGCTGGCCCGCCGCCTGTTCGCGCACGTCACCGGCAGGCTGCCGCTGGAGGTGACGGCGCCGGGCGACGTACCGCTCGGTAAAGGCCCCCGGATGGTCCTGCACCGGCCGGACGCGTTCCACCGACGCCTCGGCGCGGACGGCCTCATCGGCTTCGGCGAGGCGTACATGGCGGGCGACTGGGAGGCCGACGACCTCACGGAGCTGCTCACCGTGTTCGCGTCGCGGATGGCGACCCTCGTGCCGCCGAGGTTGCAGTGGGCGCGCCGCTGGTACGCGCGCCGGTCGCCGGACAAGGGCACCCTCTCCGCGGCGCGGGAGAACGTCCACCACCACTACGACCTGTCCAACGAGCTGTTCGAGTCCTTCCTCGACGAGACGATGACGTACTCCAGCGCGCTCTTCGCGGACGGCGACTCCCTGGAGGACGCGCAGCGGCGCAAGATCGACCGGCTGCTCGACCTGGCCGGGGTGACCGAGGGCAGCCGGGTTCTTGAGATCGGCACCGGGTGGGGCGAGCTGGCGATCCGCGCCGCCGCGCGCGGCGCGACGGTCGAGTCGATCACGCTGTCCGAGCAGCAGCGGAAGCTGGCCGTGCGGCGCATCGGCGACGCCGGGTACGCGGACCGGGTCACGGTCGAGCTGCGCGACTACCGTGAGGTGATGGGGCGGTACGACGCGATCGTCAGCGTCGAGATGATCGAGGCGGTCGGCGAGCGGTACTGGCCGGTGTTCTTCAAGATCCTCGACCGCTCGCTGGCGCCCGGCGGCCGGGTCGCCCTCCAGGCGATCACCATGCCGCACGACCGGATGCTCGCCTCGCGCCACACCTACACGTGGGTGCAGAAGTACATCTTCCCGGGCGGCCTGCTGCCCTCCGTCGAGGCGTTGCGGGAGGCTTCATCCGTGACGTCGCTGCGCCTGACCGACGAGTACGCGATGGGCCCGGACTACGCGCGCACGCTGCGGCTGTGGCGCGAGCGGTTCGAGGACGCCGACGTCGAGGCGCTCGGCTTCGACGCGGTCTTCCGCCGGATGTGGCGCTTCTATCTCGCCTACTCCGAGGCCGGGTTCCGCTCGGGCTACCTGAACGTCCGGCAACTCCTCCTGGAAAGGCCGACATGACCGTCGCATCCCAGCTGGAGCCGGTGCTGAGCCGGCTGTTCGGCGGCGAGCCGCCGGTACGCATCCGCGCCTGGGACGGCAGCGAGACCGGGCCGGAGGGCGGCCCGGTGCTCGTGCTGCGCTCCAAGCGCGCGCTGCGCCGCGCCATGTGGAAGCCCGGCGAGCTCGGGCTCGCCCGCGCGTACGTCTCCGGCGACCTCGACGTGGAGGGCGACCTGGCCGAGGGCCTGCGAACCTTCTGGGCGAACCGCCCCGCCGCGGTGAAGGTCCCCTGGCTGCGGGCGTCCGCGCTGGCCGTACGCCTCGGGCTGCTCGGGCCGCCGCCCAGACCGCCGCGCTCGGAGGCACGCCTGTCCGGCCGCGCGCACAGCCCGCTGCGCGACCGCGCCGCCATCGCCCACCACTACGACGTCACGTCGGAGTTCTACGAGCTGCTCCTGGACGAGTCCATGGCCTACTCGTGCGCCTACTTCGTCGGCGACGACCTCGCGGAGGCACAGCGCGCCAAGCTGAACCTCATCTGCCGCAAGCTACGCCTGGAGCCGGGCATGCGGCTGCTCGACGTCGGCTGCGGCTGGGGCTCGCTGGCCGTGCACGCCGCGCGCGAGTACGGCGTGCGCGTCACCGGCATCACGCTGTCGGCCGAGCAGGCCGCGTACGCGCGGTCGCGCACGGAGGCCCTGCCGGTGGAGATCCGCGTCGAGGACTACCGCGAGACCGACGACGGCCCGTACGACGCGATCGCCTCCGTCGAGATGGGCGAGCACGTCGGCGCGGAGAACTACCCGCTGTTCGCCGCCCAGCTCTTCGCGCTCGTACGGCCCGGCGGGAACGTCCTGGTGCAGCAGATGTCACGTGCGGCCGGGTCGGCGCCGGGCGGCGGCCCGTTCATCGAGACCTACATCGCGCCGGACATGCACATGCGGCCCGTGCGGGAGACCGTCGGCCTGCTGGAGGGGGCAGGCCTGAAGGTCCGTGACCTGCACGGGCTGCGCGCGGACTACGTGCGCACCGCCGAGGCGTGGTCGGCCACGCTGGAGTCGCGCTGGGACGACGCCGTGAAGCTGATCGGCGAGGAGGGCGCGCGGGTGTGGCGGCTGTACCTCGCGGGCGGCGCGCTCGCCTTCGAGCAGGAGCGCATGGGCGTCGACCAGATCCTCGCCGTACGGCCGGGGATCGACGCCGGAGAGAGGAAGGACGCCGCGTGATCTTCCTGTGGACCCTTCTCACGGTCGCCGTCGTGCTCGCGGTCACGTTCGTGGTCGCGCGGGCGCAGGGCCGGCACGCGGTCGTCGACGTCGCGTGGGGCCTCGGCTTCGCCGCCGTCGCGCTGGTCGGCTTCGCCGTGTCGTCCGGCGACCCCGGCAGGCGGCTGCTGGTCACCGCGCTCACCGTCGTGTGGGGCCTGCGGCTGGCCGCGCACATCGCCTGGCGCTCGCGCGGCGCCGGCGAGGACCCGCGCTACGAGCGGCTCCTGTCCAACGCGCCCGGAGGCCGCGACGCGTACGCGCTGCGCAAGGTCTACCTCACCCAGGGCCCCGTCCTGTGGTTCGTGTCGCTGCCGGTGCAGGTCGCGCTGGGCGAGAAGGGGCCGATCGGCGTCGCGGCGTGGGCCGGCGCCGCGCTGTGGCTCGTCGGGTTCGTCTTCGAGAGCGTCGGCGACCGGCAGCTCGCGCGGTTCCGCGCCGACCCCGCGAACAGGGGCCAGGTCATGGACCGCGGCCTGTGGCGCTACACCCGGCACCCGAACTACTTCGGCGACGCGTGCGTGTGGTGGGGCCTGTTCCTGGTCGCGTGCGACCACCGGACCGGGGCGCTGACCGTCCTGTCGCCGCTCGTCATGACGTTCTTCCTGGCCAAGGGCACCGGGAAGCCGCTCCTGGAGAAGCAGCTGAAGAAGACGCGCCCCGGCTACGGCGAGTACGCCGCGCGTACGAGCGGCTTCCTCCCCCTGCCGCCGAAGCGCCGCTAGAGACGCGTACGGCGGCCGGGGCGGAGGCGTTCGAGGTACCACCAGGCGATCGCGAGGAAGCCGACGCCGATCCCGAGCAGCACGCCCATGTCGGTGAGCCAGGTGGTCTGGTCGTGGTTCCAGAGTGTGTCGACCTTGCCGCTGTGCAGCGGCACCTGGATGTGGTTCAGGTCCACGGTGGACGCCGTCGCGGCCATGCCCCAGCGCGAGGGCGCCGGATAGGCGAGCTGCTCCAGCCCGATCTTGCCGGGCAGCGCGACCAGCGCCCCGCACAGGATGACCTGCGCCAGGGACAGCAGGACGAGCAGCGGCATGGTCTTCTCCGACGTGCTGACCACCGCCGACACGCACAGGCCCATCGCCATCGAGACGATCGACAGCGCCGCCATGGCCACCATGAGCTCCAGCAGCGGCGACGTGACGGCGCCGTGCGCGGGCATCTGGCGGCCCGCCAGCCCGATCAGGACCAGGAGGACGGACTGGACCCCGGTGATGAGGCCGAGAATGAGGATCTTGGACAGCAGGTAGATGCCGGACGACAGCCCGGCCGCGCGCTCACGCCGGTAGATGGCGCGTTCCTTGACGAGCTCGCGCACGGCGTTCGCGGCGCCGACGAAGCACGCGCCGATGATGAGCGTCAGCAGCAGCGACGAGGCGTCGACGTTCTTGCCCGGCGGCCCGGCGAGCCCGAACTCGGCCGGCACCGCGCGGATCAGCGCGCCGACGACCACCGGGAGGATGCCCAGCACCGCCAGGTAGCTGCGCTCGGACCCGATGACGGCGACGTAGCGGCGGCAGAGGGTGGCGAGCTGCGACAGGCGTCCCTGCTGCCGCGGCGGGCGCTCGGGCTGCGCGTGCCGCTGACCCGGCTGTGCCTCGCCGCCGTCGAGGCCGGACGCGATGTACTGCGCGTACAGCGGTGACATCCGGAACTCCCCGGACCAGTCGCGGCCGGGCTCGCGGTCGAAGGACTGGAACACCTCGGCCCAGCTCTGCTTCTCGAAGTACCGCAGCCCGTCCGCGGGCGGCCCGTAGAAGGCGACCCGCCCGCCGGGGACCAGCACGAGCAGGCGGTCGCAGGTGTCGAGGTTCGCCACGCTGTGGGTGACGACGACGATCGTGCGGCCGTCGTGCGCGAGGTCGCGCATCATCTCCATGACGGACTTGTCCAGCCCGGGGTCCAGGCCGGACGTCGGCTCGTCCAGGAACAGCAGCGACGGCTTGGTGAGCAGTTCCAGGGCCACGCTGACGCGCTTGCGCTGGCCGCCGGAGAGCCGGTCGATGCGGGTCTGCGCGTGCGGGGAGAGGCCGAGCTCGTCGATGACCTCGTCGACCCGACGGTCGCGTTCGGCGGCGCTCGTGTCGCCGGGGAACCTCAGCTCGGCGGCGTACCGCAGCGCGCGCCGGGTGGGGAGCTGGGTGTGCAGGATGTCCGCCTGCGGCACCAGCCCGATCCGGTGCCGCAGCTCCGGGTAGTGGGTGTAGAGGTCACGGTGGTCGTAGTGGACGCGGCCCTCGGTCGCCGGGCTCGTCCCGGTGACCGCGCCGAGCAGCGTCGACTTGCCGGCGCCGCTCGGGCCGATGACCGCCACGAGGCAGCGTTCGGGGATCGGGAAGCTGACGTGGTCGAGCAGGACCTTGCCCTTGGACGTCCGTACGACGAGGTCCTGGGCGATCAGCGAGACGTCGCCGGTGTCGACGAACTCCCGCAGCTCGTCGCCGACCAGGCGGAACGTCGCACGGCCGATGCCGACGATGTCGCGGTCGGTCAGCACCGCGGAGTGGATCCGCCGGCCGTTGACGAAGGTGCCGTTGTGGCCGCCCAGGTCGACGATCTCGTGCCGCCCGTCCGGGGTACGCCGCAGCTCGGAGTGGTAGCGGGAGACGATCAGGTCGGCGAGGACGATGTCGTTGTCCGCGGCACGGCCGATCTTGAGCGTGCGGCCGCGCACCTGGATGACCGAGGTCGGGTGGCGGTCGACGCCGGTGCGGTCCTCCACCATCGGCGGGGCCGAGCAGGCCAGCTGTGCCCCGTTGTCGGCACCGCCCAGCTGGAAGACGATGTCGCCCTCGATGCCGGCGCGCTTGATGCGGCGCCCGCCCGCGAACGTTCCGTTGGTACTGCCCAGATCCTCGAAGATCCATCCGTTGTGGTCGGTTCGCAGAACCCCGTGCCGCCACGAGACCCGCGCGTCGTCGATCGAGATCTCGGCCGCGGGATCGCGGCCGACCTGATATGTCCCCCCGGGCTTCAGCCTGCGGACGGATTCCTTTGTCCGCACGACAAGCGCCGGGGGGGCCGTCGCGGAGACGGAGCCCTCGGCCGTCATAGTGTCGAAGTGTAGAGGGATTAACCGCAAACGCGCACGAATCCGGCACGCAGATATTGCCTATTGACGTGGAGGCGCGCGTGAAATTGGCTGGCCCCATGCTGGTTCGAGCCGATGAGTGAGTACTCGGAAGAATTGACGCGCCCGGACCTGGTCCCACCGAAGAAGAAACGGGGCCCCCGGTGGTACGTCGTCGTCCTGATCGTTGTGGTCGTGTTGCTCGGCATTACGATCATCGGTGACCGCCTCGCCCTGTCGTACGCCGAAGGCCGGGTCGCCTCGGAGATCCAGAAACAGGGTTTCGGTGCCAAGCCGACCGTGAAGATCTACGGTTTCCCGTTCCTCACCCAGGTCGCCTCCCGCCGCTTCCCGCACGGCCACCTGTCCGCGCGTAACGTGCACGAGGGGCCGGTGACCATCTCGACCATCGACGCCACGGCCCGCGACGTACGGGTGAACTCCGGCTTCGACAAGGGCAGCATCGGCAGCGTCGACGGCACGGCGACGGTCGGCTTCGACGAGCTGATCAAGGCCGGCGACGCGGAAGGCGTCGAGCTGAGCGCCGACGGCCCGGACAAGGTGAAGGCCACCGTCGACCTCGACGTCATCTCCGGCACCGCGATCGCGCAGGTCACCAAGGCCGGCAACGGCATCAAGGTGCACGCCATCTCGGTGGAGGGCTTCGACCTGTCCGACCTCGGCGACACCCTCGACTTCACGGTGCCGATCCAGGGGCTGCCGATGGGGATGAGGTTCGACAGCCTGAAGGTCACGTCCAAGGGCGTCGCGATGCGGGTCACGGGCTCCCACGTGACGTTCTAGCGGTCTTCGCGGACCCTCGCCGCCCGCGCGTACTGGTCGTCGAAGCGCCTCGGGAACGGCATCATCCGGTGCCGCTCCCGCCACGGCGCGAGCTGGCGTACGGCGTTGCTCCCCGCGGCCGTGATGATCCGCTCGGCGGCGGGGAAGAGCGACGACGCCGGGTAGGCGTCCAGGAGGTTGACGTCCGGCGGCAGGGGCACGGGCGGGCGCTGCGACACGAGCGTCAGCCGTGGCCGTACGCCCTCCATCTCCGCGAGCTCACGCGCGTACCCGATCAGCTCGGTGACCTCCTCGACCGGGCCGGAGTGCACGATCAGCCAGCCCACCGGCGCGTACGGCGGCGGCCCGCCGTCGGGCGGCTCGACCAGGTCGAGCGGCGCGACCGAGGACGAGACCGACCTCAGGTACGCCTCGTGCTCGCCGGTCAGCGGCTCGACGAGCCAGGTCTCGGCGAAGCGCGGCGGCGCGGGCGGCAGCAGCGGCGCGTAGGCGTCCCAGCGCAGCAGCCGCGCCAGGTGGACGGCCTTGGTACGGCCCGGGATCGCCGCCGCGGTCAGCTCCCCGGCCAGGCCGGCCGGGAAGGCGTCCACGACCAGCTCGGCGGGGTCCAGCTCGGCGAGCACGGAGCCGATCCACCGCGTCAGGTCCGCGGGACCGAGGCCCGGCGGCGCGGACCGTACGGGACGGCCGCCGGTCACGCGGAGGTCGACGGCGAACGGCGAGCCCGTCAGGATCGTCGCCGGTTCGCCGGGCGCGGTGGTGTGGAGGTACGCGCGGATCCGGGTGAGATGGCCGAGCCCGCCGCCGTTGGCGTAACAGACGATCACTGAGGGGTGAGCAGGGCCGCGGTGAGCACCGCGCGCAGGTCAGGTGCCATCTGCTGGCAGAACAGCACGCCCAGGGCGGTGCCCGGCCGCGACGTGGAGTAGCCCAGCGCGACACCCGCGGCGGTCTCGATCTTGGTGCCCTGCTCCACGGCCCGGACGTCCCCGATCTCCACCGTGCCCTGCGCGACCTTGACGCGGTCTTCGCTCTCGCGCCGGAATTCGTACCGGGGGCTGACCTCGCCCCGGCGGATCTGCACCCGGCCGGCCGCGACCTTGGCCCGCCAGAGCGTACGGCCCGCGGCGGTCTTCAACTTGATGCCGTCCGGATAACGCTTCGCCTCGATCAGCAGCCGGCCCCGCCGGATGTAGCGGCCGTTCTGCCCGGCGATCGTGACCGTCGTGCCGCCGAGGCGGCTGACGATCGTGGTCTTCCCGTCGTGCTCGACGACGGTCAGGAGCGATCGGGAGTGCCCGGTCGTCACCCTTAAGAAGATCGGCAGGCTGGTCGCGGCCGGCGCGGCCACCGGCGGCGAGGACGCGACGGGCTCGCCGCCGGACCCGCATCCGGTGAGCAGGAACAGGGGGACGATCGGAAGCAGCTTCTTCACCGGACCTCCTCGAGTACGGACTGATAACCGGCGGTCTCCGCCTCGGGCGTGAAGTCGCGGCGAACGCGCTCACCGGCCGCGGCGCCGAGCTTGGCGAGTTCCTCGTCGGTGGCGCGCGCGGCGCGGCCGATCGCGGCGCGGCAGCCGTGGGCGTCACCGGCGGCGAACCCGAACCCGATCTCGTCGTCGACCAGGTCGCCGAGGCCGCCCGCGTCCGAGGCGAGCAGCGGCACGCCCAGCGCGGCGGCCTCCAGTGCGACGTTGGGCAGGCCGTCGTAGAACGACGGCAGCGCGACGAGGTCGCAGGCCGCGTAGACGCCGGGCAGTTCGTACCGGTCCATGAACGGCAACCGGGTGTGTGCCACGGCTTCCAGGCGTTCCGTCACGACGTCTTCGACCTCGCCGGCGAGCAGCAGATGGAACGCCTCGGCGTGGCCGGAGGCGAGCAGCGCGTCCAAGAGGAACCCGACACCTTTCTTGTTCTTGAGCTGACCGATCACGCCGAGGGTTCGGCGGCCGGGCTCGACGCCGTCCTCCCGCAACCGCGCGGCGGCGGATCGCTCGGACGGCAGGATCTCCCAGTTGCCGGTGTCGATGCCGTTGGGCACCCACGTGACACCGGCATCGGGCACGAGCGCGGACACGAGGGGTGCGTGCGAGCGCGCGACCACGCACACCCGCGCCGACGCGCGCAGGGCGGTCAGCAGCGCCTCGCGGCGGCGCAGCGAGAACACCCCCGTGTCGAAGTCGTTGCCCCGCAGCAGCGTGACCAGCGGCGCGCCGAGCCAGGCGGCGATCACCGGGGCGCCGAGCAGGGCGTACGTGCCGCCGAAGGCGACGACGTGCGTGTACGCCTCGCCGGCGAGAACGGTCCAGAGCCGCCGCAGCGCGTGCTCGGGGTTCTCCTCCAGGGGCACGGTCAGCAGCCGGCCGCCGTGCTCGCGGTCGACGCTCCAGGGACGCGCACGGCGGGTCAGGTGGGCGACGTCGACCTCGGTGCCCGCGTCGCGCAGGCCGCGCACGATCCGGTCACACGACTCGGCCATTCCGCCGCGGCTGGGCGGGTAGTGCTCGGTGACCAGAGGACCCGCATCAACTGTCGACCCAGTCGTTCTCGCCACCACCGTCGAAGTCGCCGTAGTCGTATCCGCCACCGACGTCGAAACCGTCACGGTCGTAGCTGTCGAGCGAGGAGTACCAGGTCGGGTCGTTGTAGGTCTCCGCGCTGGTCTGGTAGTAGCTGCGGCGGTAGCCGCGCGCCCACCCGGGCCCGTACGGGTCGGCGTAGCCCTGGGCCGCGGCGCACTCCGAGCACAGGCCCTGGGTCTGGGCGTGCCGCGAGCACACCGGGCGGCCGCAGCGGCACTGCGTCACCGCCGGACGGCCGCAGCGGCCGAGGACGAAGAAGCCGGTGGTCGCGGTGCAGGGGGTCATGCGGTCCTCCTGGCGGTGTCCTGCGGGGGTCCACCGGAAGAGCTCGGTCGCGACCAGCAGGATCGCCTCCAGCTGGTGATCGTCGCCCGGGGGCACCTTGAGCTTGGCGTCCGCGCTGATCGCGGCCCGCCGCCCCGCCTTCATGCGTACGCCGATCCAGCCCGGCGGAGGGCGGCGGGCGCAGCGGCGCCTGCCCGGCCGCGAGCGTGCGCTTGGCGGTGATGCGCTGCGCCGTCTTGGTCTTCACCTTCGTCTTGTGCTTGCCGCGCGGGTTGACCTTGTGGATCTTACGGAAGCGGACCCGGTCGACGACGCTCAGCTCCAGGACGCTGCCGTCCTTCAGCTCCGCGCGCGCCTGGAGCCACGGGTCGGTCGCGAACCACTCGGTGACGCTGCGAATGGGCTTGCGGACCGGCAGCTTGCGCGAGGGACCGGCCTTGCCGGCCGCCTCCGGACCGCGCAGGTCGAGGTTGACACCGATGGCCGACTTGGACTTGGCGTCCTCGGTGAGGACGTTGATCAGCGGGACGAGCACGGCCGTCGTACGGACCGGCAGCCGCCATTTCTTGCGCCGCACGACCGAATCGTGCTGGGAGAGGCTGCCGAGCACGGCCTCCCACTCCGCCGGCGTCGCCGACACCGACGCGGTGCGCACCATCGTGAGCTGCCGATGGACCGGGTGGAAACGGTCGATCGCCTTACGGGTCTTCCGCCAGAACATGAACCGGACACTATCAATCGGATATAGCAAAATCGGGGGCAATCGAATGGTAAATCTGGGCCAGCCGTGATCGGGTCCCGGCCCAGGTGAACTCCTCGATCACGCGGTCACGGCCGCGCTCCCCCATCCGCTTCGCGACCTCCGGGTACTCCAGCAGCACCCGGATCGCGCGGGCCAGCTCGGGCGGCCGGTCGGCGGCGACCAGACGGCCGTGCACGCCGTCGGTCATCAGCTCGCGTACGGCCGGCAGCCCGGACGCCACGACGGGGGTCCCGGCGGCCATCGACTCCAGGATCTTCAGCGGCGCGCAGCCCTGGTCGAGGTTGCGCGCGCAGCCGGTCAGCGGCGCCACCGAGACGGCCGCGCCGGCCAGCCAGGCGCCCACCTCCCGGTGCGGGAGCGTGTGGCGCCAGACCACGCGGTCGGCGACCTCCAGACGCTCGGCGATGCGCCGCAGCGGGCGCGCGCGGCGCTCGGGCACCGACGAGCAGATCACGAGCCGCAGGTCGGTGAGGTCCGCGAGCCGGGTGAACGCACGGAGCAGCACGTCGATCCCCTGCCAGGGCTGGAGCGCGCCGACGTACACGACGTAGCGGTCCGGCGCCCCTTCCGGGCGCGGCGCCTCCTCGGGGACGTCGGCGCCGTTCGGCACCAGGTGGATCCGGCCGTCCGGCACGCCGCGGGCGCGGAGCGCGTCGCCGATCACCCTGGAGGGCACGACGACGGCGTCCGCGCGGTCGAGGCAGAACCGCTCCAGCTCGGCGACCTTGGCCAGCGTCGCGGGCGCCGCCGACGGCCACGTGTGGGCCATCTCGATCGACGGCAGCCCGTTGACCTCGTACACGACGCGGTAGCGGCGGCCGGGCGCCGTGACGACCGGCAGCGCGCTCCACGGGTCACGTACGTGACAGATCCGCAGGCTCTCCAGGTGCGGTTCGAGGTGGGCGGCGACCCAGCCGGAGTACGCCTCGGCGCGGTCGATGAGGTTCGGGATCTGCTCGCCGAACCGGGCGATCTCGACGCCACCGGGTTCGCGCTGGTAGGCGGGCAGGCCACCGCCGCCGAGCACGCCGAGCAGCCCCCCGCCGTAGCGTTCGAACAGCTCGGCGGCCATGTGGCCGATGTGGACGGCCGAGCCCTTGGTGGAGGGGAAACGGTCGAAGGCGAAGTACGCGGCGCGCGCCCCGGTCACCGCGCGCCACGCTCCCGGTGCCAGGCGACCTGCGCGGCGAGGCCCTCGGCCAGGCCGACCTCCGCCGACCAGCCGAGCAGGCGCGCGGCCTTCCCGGTGTCGGCCCAGGTGCTGGCGACGTCCCCGGGCACGGGCGCGTGGTGGCGCACGTCCGTACGCACGCCGAGGAGGCCGGTCAGCACGTCGATCGCGTGCCGCAGCGGCACGTGGTCGGGGTGGCCGACGTTCAGCACGGTGCCGGGCTCCAGCCCGGCCGTCGCGGCGGCCAGCGTCGCCGCCACGACATCGGAGACGTACGTGAAGGCGCGCGTCTGGGCGCCGTCGCCGAGCACCGGCAGCGGACGGCCGTTGATCGCGGCCTCGATGAACCGGTGGAAGGCCATGTCGGGACGCTGCCGCGGGCCGTACACGGAGAAGAACCGCAGCACGACGGCGTGCAGGCCGTCGCTTACGGCGCGCGCCGTCAGACGCTCCATCTCGGCCTTGGTGACCGCGTACGGGCTGGCCGGGCGCAGAGGGTCGCCCTCGGCGTGCGGACGGCCCGCCGCCGAGCCGTACACCGACGAACTGGAGGCGACGACCACACGCGGACGCTCGTCCGGCGCCGTACACGCCGCGAGGAGCCGCCGGGTCGCGGTCACGTTGTCCCGCTCGGCCTCGGCGCGGCCCGCACCCCAGGAGCTGCGTACGCCGGGACGGCCCGCCAGGTGCACGACCACGTCCGACTCGGCGAGTTTGGCCAGGTCATCGACCGCGAGGTCACTCTCGATGAGCGTGATGCCGGCACGGCCGGAGAGCATCGCCCAGTTGGCGCGGGCGTCGGCGGGCGCGGCGGAACGTTCGAGCGCGTCGACCGCGAGCACCTCATGCCCGGCCCCGGCCATCGCCTCCGCCACATGGCCACCGACGAAACCGGCCGCCCCCGTCACCACCACCCGCACGCTGCGCAGAATAGTCGAAAACGACATTCCGGTCGGCCCTCTCCAAAAGCCCGAGCCGGTCCGGACGACATCCCACCTCGACAGCCCGCCGGCCCAGCTGACGCGGGCCCCGCCGACGAACGGTCAGCGCACGCGCCCCGAACGTGGCGTGGGCGCTGTCGACGGGGGGTCAGTGTTCGGTGGCGCCTACGTCGTGGCGGGAGCGGTCCGTGGCCCAGAGGGCGATTCGCTCGATCAGCTCTGGGGTGGCGGCGCCCTCGGCGTGGCCGTACCCCTGCTCGATCCACAGCTCGCGCGGGTCGTTCGCGGCGGCGTACAGCTGCTCGGCGTGGTCGAGTGGCAGGAACAGGTCGGCGTCGCCGTGCACGACCAGGAACGGGATCGGGGAGATGCGTCCGGCCAGCGCGTGCGGCGGCTCGGGCTCGCGTACCCAGCCGGCGGCCGAGATGCGGGTGTGCTTCATCAGGCGTACGGCCAGCCGCCCGACGGGGCGTTCGACCGCCCAGTGCACGCGGCGCATCGGCTTGGTCTCGCGGTAGTACCAGCGCGCGGGCGCGCTGACCGCGACGACCGCCTCGACGCCGCCGTGCAGGGCCGCGTGGCGTACGACGATGACGCCGCCCATGGAGAATCCCACCGGAACCACACGCTCGTACCCGAGATGGCGGGCGTGGCGTACGGCGGCGTCCAGGTCGAGCACCTCGCGGTCGCCGACCGTCGAACGCCCGCCCGAACGGCCGTGCCCGCGGAAGTCGATCGCGATCACGCCGCCGTGGTGGTTCAGCACGGCCGCGATACGCCGGGTGTTCGGCTGGCGCCACGCGCCCGTGAAGCCGTGCGCCAGGACGAAGCAGAGGCCGCCGATGCCCGGCAGGTAGCCGGCGTCGATCCGCACGCCGTCCATCGCGTACAGCGTCAGCGCGCTGATGGCGTCCTCGGTGTTCCGGCGGCCGCGCCGAGCGCGGCCGCCGGGACCGTCACCGTTTGATGTAGTCGACCAGCTGCTCACGCTCGGTCTCCAGCTCGGCGATCGCCGACTTGACCACGTCACCGATGCTCACGATGCCGACGAGACGCCCGTCGCGTACGACCGGAAGGTGACGGATACGGTGCTCCGTCATCGTCTCGCGCAGCCCGTCGACGGCGTCACCCGGCGCGCACGTGCGCACCGACGTCGTCATGATCTCCGATACCGGTGCGGACAGCAGGTCCGCGCCGAGGTCGTTCAGACGGCGTACGACGTCGCGCTCGGAGACGATGCCCTCGATAACGGCCCCGTCGGTGGAGACCACCACCGCGCCGATGTTGTGCTCGGCCAGCAGAACGAGCAGCTGCCGCACCTCGGCGTCCGGTGCGATGGTCGCGACCTCGCCACCCTTACTACGGAGGATCTCTGAGATTCGCATGGCCCGCCTTCCAGACTCGGCTACGCCCTACGTTAACCATCCCTCGCCGTCCGGCAAAGGTCACATAGTCGGCCCTTCGCCGTACCGGCCGTCCCGTGCGGCGAGTGGGACCTGCGGGAACTCAGTGCACGCCACCTGCGGCGAGGTGCCCGTAAACGATCGTGTTACCGGTGTAGCTGTGGCCCTTGAAGTCGCCGCCGCACGTGATCAGGCGGATCCCGGCGAAGCCGAGCTCCCCGTACACGCGCCGCGTCGGGAACTTCGTCTTCTGCACGTGCTCCACGGAGTCCACCGTGAACGCCGCGACCTTGCCGTCCTTGCGCGTCACCTTGACCGCGTCGCCGGGCCGCAGACGGCCCAGCCGGTAGAAGACCGCCGGGCCCTTCTTCGTGTCCACGTGCCCGAGGAGCACCGCCGGGCCGCGTTCACCAGGCGTGGGCCCCTTGTCGTACCAGCCGGCCAGGCGCGCCTTCGACAACGGCGGAGTGGACACCGAACCGTCCTTCTCCAGCCCCAGCGTCATCAGACGCGAGTGCACGCCGATCCTGGGAATGTCGACCCGGACCGGCGTGGACGCGGCCAGCGCCGGGCCCGACGGCCGGAAATCGGCCCCGGGCCTGGCGGCTCCCGCGCCAGGCCGCGGCGGCCCGGAGTTCCCGAAAACGCTGAACCCCAGTACCGCCGCGCCCGTCGCGATCAGGCCTGCGGCCGCCCCGGTGAGGAGACGGCCGCCACGCGGCCGAGTCGATGAATCAGGAGCGGCCACTGGCCCGCATGCGGCGGCGGGCAAGCGGCGTAAGGCCGGCACCGCCGAGCATGAGGGTCAGCCCTGCGATACCCAGGGGTGCGCTCATCCCCTGGGTGCCACCGAATCCGGTCCGCACGGGTCCGCGCGGAACGATGGTCACCTCACGGTGGTGAACCACCTGCGGCGCCGACTGGTGCACGACTACGTGCCGCGCGTGGTGACCACAGCAGCCGCCGTGGTCCTCAGAGGCGTAGTCACCGCCGCCGTGGCCCTCGTCGTCGTCGTCGCCGGCCTCTTCACCACAGCCGTTGGCCAGCCCACCGATGTGACCACCGATGCCGCACAGCCCGCCGTGATGACGGAAGTGACGCGAGGTACCGATGTCGGCCGAACCACCCCCACCCCCGTCGCCCTCGTCGTCGCCGTCGTCGTCGTCGCCCTTGGGCAGCGCCCGGGACAGCGTCCCGAGGCCCGCCACTGTCTGGTGCTGCGTCTCGAACGCCTGGTGCGCTGCCCCGAGGTTGCCGGCCGCGGACGCCATAGCGAGCGCGGGTGAGGCCAAACCGATGGTCAGTGCGGCCGCTGAAGCGGTTGTCAGGGTCAGAGTTTTGACCCTCATGGGTCCCCCCCTTGATGTCAGCGGCAGCCCGGAAGGGTCCCGGCTGCCGGCATCGCCACCGCCCCCCTCATTCCCGCAATCCCGGCAGTGCGACCGAGATCGCCGCCCTCTTGATCCAATGATTACGGTGCAGATCATGCGCATTAAGGAAAGGGACGATTCCGACGCTCGGCGGGTCACGGATTAGTGTTCCATGTCCGTCTTGGGGGTTGGTCGGTGGGTCGTTGCTGCAAAATAGGTTGTGGCCGTGTAAATGGTGACAAGGCCTCTTGGCTGGCCATTTCGGAGTGGGGATAGGCGTTAAGTGGCGATGGCCTTTTTGGGGCTGAAAGTCGCCGATATGGGCGGTTCGGCGGGCGGGCGTGTGAGCGGTCGTCCGGCGGCGGAGGTCGAGGCGAATATTTTGAGATGTCACACGTCCGCTTCTACCCCGGACACGGACGCCCGGATGCAGGAGGCGGTGCCCTTCGCTCGCGAGAGGTACGGCCGTCGCCCACGCACCCTCGGCACGATCGAGCCGCCGCGCCGGAGGCTCCTGCGCACGAGACGGCGGCCCCGGAAGCGGCACCGGCCGCGCCCATACCGACGGGAGCTTTCGGCCGACTTGCATGTCCGCACCGAAGGCTCCGGCGAGCACGAAGCAGCGGCCCTGAGATCGACGCCACCCGGCCCGACCGTCGCCATCGGAGGGCCGTCCCGGCCGAACCTCCACGCCGCGCCGTAGGTTCGGACAGGCACGGGTGGAGCGGGCGCACCTCGCCCGCCAGACGCTCGGGCCGGGCGCCCGGGGCGCCCCTTCGGGGGCCGGGTGGGTCAGGCGGGGATTCGGCGGCGGCGTTTCGCGGTGCGGGCGGCCGGGTGGTTGCGGGTTTCGGGGTGGCGGCGGGGGCGTCTGCGGGGGCGGCGGTTCGGCCAGGCCTCGCGTTCCCTGGCTCGGTGTTCCACTCGGAGCTGGTCCAGGAGGCGGTCCAGGTGGACCAGGAGCTCCCCGCGTAGGGACCATTCAAACGAGTCGTCCGGGGGTACGCGAAGCAGGATGTCGGCGACTCTGTCGCGGTGGTGCTGGGCCTCGGCGAGGCTTCTTGTCAGCTCTTGTTCGGCTCGGCCCGGGTCTCCGGCGACGTCGGAGCGGACCAGGCGGCCGTACGCGCGTACGGCGTCCGCGAGGTCGTCGATGACCTCCGCCAGGTGCTCCTGCGCGGCGCGGCCGAACGCCGGGTCCGCCGCGTCGTGGGTGCTGTCCGCGATGGACCGGGACAGACCACGCGTCGACACCCAGATGTGCTCAAGCTGCTCCAGGCCCGTACGGAGTGCCGCGGAGGCGTGCGGGAGGCGGGTCGCGCGCGGGTTCAGGCGGATGCTGTCCTCGGCGGCGCCGAGGGCGCGGTCCACGCGTCCGACCTCGCGGCCGAGGGCCCGCGCGCGGTGCAGCCGGTCGGCGGCCTCCTGGTGGGACTCCTCGCGCCGCAGCCCGTCCGACATGTCGGACAGCAGGTCGCCCATCTCGCCGCCGAGCTCCTCGACCGCCTCTTCGGCGGGCTGGACGTGCAGCGGGGACAGGATGAGGCCCGCGACCAGCCCGGTCGCCGCGCCGACGAGGGTCTCCACGACCCGGTCGGTGGCGTTCATGCCGGTCGGGAGCGACAGGATCAGCATGGCGCTAATCGGGACTTCCAGGACGTGCTCACCGAGCCGCAGCAGGTGTCCGAGCACGAGCGCGGCCCCGACGGCGAGCCCGAGGGTCCACCACGTGAACCCCAGCAGCGAGGCCAGTACGACGGCCACCAGCACCCCGCCGACGACGCTGCCGATCCGCTGTACGGCGCTGCGCATCGTCCGGTACAGGCTGACCTGCAGGACCAGCAGCGCGGTCAGCGGCGCGAGCGTCGGCCGGTCGGTGGTGCCCGGCACCAGCAGGCCGAACAGGTACGCGACGGTCGCGGTGGCCGTCAGGCGGCCGACGAGGACCGCCTTCGGCTGGGCGCGACGGCGGACGAGCTCCAGGGGTTCGGAGACTTTACGGGAGACGGGCGCACGGGTCATCGGCATCCAGGGAGGGTCTCGAAGGGGTACGGGCCCGCACCGGGCCACCCAGAGACCATCGCCGTAATGCCGGCGGATATTCCTCCTACCGCGCGGCTTTTAAAGCCCTCAGTCGACGATGCCTCGTTCGCGCAGTTCATCGGGGTTCAGGCCCACGGATCGTACGAGCTCATCGGTGTGTTCGCCCAGCCGCGGAGCCGGGGCGGCGGTACGGCCGGCGCCGGCGTTCAGGGGTGACGACGGGGCACGGATCCGGCCCACGCCCGGCTGGTCGATCTCCGACATGAGAGGCACCGCCAGGTCCACCTCGGTGAACCTCCGGTACGGCGCCCACAGCACCGCCGTGCCGGACAGCGCCTCCTCCAGCTCCGGTCTCGTACGCCCGGCGAACCACGGGGCCAGCAGCGCGGCGATCGCCTCGCGGTGGCGGTAGCGGTCACCGTCCTGGGTGAAGTCCGCGCGCAGCAGGCGCTGTAGCGAGCCGAACGTCTCCTCCAGGCCCGTCACGCGTACGAGGTCGGCGAAGTGCCGCCGGGTCAGGGCCACGACCATGACGCGAGCCCCGCAGGCCAGCGTGAAGTCCCTGGCGAAGCCGCCGAACAGATGGTTGCCGATCCTGGGGCGTTCCGCCCCGAGCTGCGCCTCGGCCAGGTAGCCGAGGTTGCCCGCGGTGGCCAGCGCCACGTCGTACAGCGGCAGCCTGATGCTCGCGCCCTCGCCCGTACGCGCGCGGCGGCGTTCGGCGGCGAGCAGGCCGACGGCGGCGTACAGCCCGCAGGCGACGTCCCAGGCGGGCAGGACGTGGTTGACCGGGCCGGCGTGGTCGGGCGGGCCGGTGACGAGGGGGAAGCCGATCTCGGCGTTGACGGTGTAGTCGACGGCGGCGGTGCCGTCGTGGTGGCCCTCGACCTGGAGGTGGATGAGGTCGGCGCGGCGCGCGGAGAGTGCCTCGTACGTGAGCCAGTCGCGGCCGACCGCGTTGGTCAGCACGACGCCGGCGTCCGCGGCGAGCCGCGTGACGACCTCCCGGCCCTCCGGGGAGCGGAAGTCGGCGGTGATCGAGCGTTTCGCCTTGTTCATCCCGGTCCACATGAGGCTCTCGCCGGACGGGGCGAGCGGCCAGCGGCCCGTGTCGGCGGCCCCGCCGATCGGGTCGACGCGTACGACGTCGGCGCCGAGCTGGGCGAGCGTCATCCCGCCGAGGGGCGCGGCGACGAAGCTGGAGATCTCGACGACCCGCAGGCCGTCCAGGAGGTCCATCAGACGACCCGTTCGAACACCGCCGCCAGGCCCTGTCCGCCGCCGATGCACATGGTCTCCAGGCCGTAGCGCGCGTCGCGGCGGCCCAGTTCGTACAGGAGTGTCGCGAGGATGCGCGTGCCGGTCGCGCCCACGGGATGGCCGAGCGAGATGCCGGAGCCGTTCACGTTGAGGCGTTCGTGGTCGGGCAGCTTCCACTCGCGCAGGACACCGAGGACCTGCGCGGCGAACGCCTCATTCAGCTCGATGAGGTCCATGTCGTCCATTCCGAGCCCGGCGCGGGCGAGCGCGCGCTCGGTGGCGGGCACGGGCCCGAGCCCCATGAGGTTCGGCGGCACACCCGCCACGGCCCACGACACGAGCCTGGCCTGCGGCGCGAGCCCGAGCGCGTCCGCCTTCTCGCGCGTCGTGACGAGACAGGCGGCGGCACCGTCGTTCTGCCCGCTGGAGTTCCCGGCCGTGACGGTGGCACCGTCGACGCGCATGACCGCACGAAGCCCGCCGAGCCGCTCCAGCGACGTGTCGGCCCGCGGATGCTCGTCCCGGTCGATGACCTGCGTACCCTTCTTACGGTCCTTGACCTCGACGGGCACGATCTCCTCGGCGAACCGCCCGCTCTCCTGCGCGGCCACCGCCCGCTGATGCGACCGCAGCGCGAGCTCGTCCTGCTCGTCCCGCCCGATGCCGTACTTGGCCCGTACGTTCTCAGCCGTCTCGAGCATGCCGCCGGGCACGGGGTAGTCACGCCCGCCGGCGGTGACCCGCGCCCGCGCGAGCCGATCGGTCAGCTTGACCTCGGGCCCCGGCCCGCCCCAGCGAAGCCCGTTGGCGTAGTACTCGACCGCACTCATGCTCTCGACCCCACCGGCGATGACCGTGTCGGCCGCCCCGGTGGAGACCTGCATGACCGCGTTCACGACGGCCTGCAGCCCGGACCCGCACCGCCGATCCACCTGAGTACCGGCCACCTCGACCGGCAACCCGGCGTCGAGCGCCGCGATCCGCCCGATCGCCGGCGCCTCCCCGCTGGGGTAACACTGCCCGAGGATGACGTCGTCAACGGCCCCGGGCTCGACCCCGGTACGCGCGACCAGCGCCCGTATGACGGTCTCCGCCAGCTCGGCGGCCCCAAGGTCACGGAACACACCCCCGAAACGGCCGACGGGAGTACGAACGGGAGAACACACCACTACCTCACGCATGCCCCGAACCTTATTCGACTCCCCTCGGGACACTCCGGGCGCCTTCCGCCTAGTGGAAGGCGGTCAGGCCCGTGCGGGCGGCGGAGATGGCGTTGGAGAGGCAGCGTTGTTCGCTCGCTCCGCGGGTCTGGGCGGTGGGTTGTTCCTCCGTGTACTGCATGCGGAGGACCACGTTGCGGTAGCGGACGGTCGTCTCGCCCACTGCCACGTGAGTGTCGCGGTCGATCCAGTAGCGCTCGAAGGCCGCGTCGCCCAGGCCTGAGATGCGGCGCAGGGAGCTCGTGTCAGGGGTCAGGTCCTTCTGGGCCTGCTTCCACTGCGCCTCATATGACCAGATTGTCATGCTGGTCGCCTCGTCGTGCATGTACTTGGGCAGGAACGCTCGGGCGTCGACCTGGATCGCGCGGTAGCGGTGGCCCTCGGAGTACGAGTACTTGCAGACGCTGGCCGTGTCGACGCCCATGCGGTCGACCGTCGGGTCGGTGGTCGGGACGTACCCGTGCACCGTTCCCGGCTGGAGGACGTCGCAGGCGCCCGGGATGGTGGCGAACACCGGGGCCGCCGCCGCGCTCGGCCTGGCCGGGGTCGGGGACGCCGCCGGTGGGTGGGTCGCCGGCGTACGGGGCTTCGACGTGTCGCGGCCCACGGTGAAGAACGCCGCGGTGGCCGCGGCGGCGAGTACGGCGGCGACGGCCAGGGCGAAGAGCACACCCGCGGGCCGGCGTGTCTTGGCCTTCGGCGCTTCCGGCGGGGAGTACACCCGGTGGAAGGAGTCGGGCAGCCTCGGGAGGTCCGCGCCGTGGCGAGGGTCGTGGTCCGGCCGGGCCGATGACTGTGCCGGCGCCGGCCTGTCACGCGTGGCCATGCCGCTCCTTGGCTCTTCGGTGGGGAACCGGGGGCTCCGTCGGGCAAGGGGTCCCAACGATTGTCGGTCACAAGGGCGACAATGCGAATGTGCTGCTATCGGAGATCGCGGAGACCTCGCGTGCGGTGACGGCGGCGTCGGGGCGCCGGGCCAAGACGCAGCTGATCGCCGAGCACCTGCGCGGCGCGGGGGCCGGTGAGGTGGCGATCGCGGTCGCCTATCTCGCCGGTGAGCTGCCACAACGCCAGATCGGCGTCGGCTGGGCCGCGCTGCGCGAGCGGGCCGCGCCGGCCCGCGAGGCGACGCTCACGGTGCTGGAGATCGATGCCGCTTTCACGGAGATCGGCCGAATATCGGGTAAGGGTTCCGTGGCCACCCGGAAACATCTTCTGGACGGCCTGTTCGCCCGCGCGACGCCCGAGGAGCACGAGTTCCTGCTCCGGCTGCTCTCCGGCGAGCTGCGCCAGGGCGCCCTCGACGGCGTCATGGCCGACGCCATCGCCAAGGCCGCCGACGTTCCCGCGGCGGAGGTGCGCCGCGCCGTGATGTTCCGCGGCTCGACCCGGCGCGGTCGCCGAGGTCGCGCTGAAGGGCGGGAGCCTGGCGGCGTTCGGCCTGGAGGTCGGCCGCCCGGTCAGGCCCATGCTCGCCGCGAGCGCCGCGACCGTCGAGGCCGCGATGGAGAAGGTCAGCCCGGCGGCGGTCGAGTGGAAGCTCGACGGCATCCGCGTGCAGGCCCACATCCGCGACGGCGAGGTACGCCTGTTCACCCGCACGCTCGACGACATCACCGCACGGCTGCCGGAGACCGTGGAGGCGCTCGGCGCGCTCGGCGTGCGCGAGGCGGTCTTCGACGGCGAGCTGATCGCGCTGCGCGACGACGGCCGCCCGCACCCGTTCCAGGTGACGTCCGCGCGCACCGCGAGCCGGAACGCCCCCGATGTGCCGCTTTCGGTGTTCCTGTTCGACGTGCTCCACCTCGACGGCGACGACCTGGTCGACCGGCCGGGCCACGAGCGCAACGCCGTGCTGACCGAGGTCGTCCCCGCGGCCCTGCGCATGCCGCGTACGGTGACCGGCGACCCGCGGGAGGCGGCGGCCTTCTTCCAGGACGCCCTCGCCCACGGCCACGAGGGCGTGCTGGTCAAGTCCCTCGACACGCCGTACACCGCGGGCCGGCGCGGCGCCGGCTGGATCAAGGTCAAGCCGCGCCACACGCTCGACCTGGTGGTTCTGGCCGTCGAGTGGGGCCACGGGCGCCGCCAGGGGAAGCTGTCAAACCTCCACCTCGGCGCCCGCGACCCCGAGACCGGCGGGTTCGTGATGCTCGGCAAGACGTTCAAGGGCCTCACCGACGAGATGCTCGCCTGGCAGACCGAGCGCCTCCTGGCCCTGGAGGACCACCGCGACGCCTACACCGTCCACGTACGCCCGGAGCTGGTCGTCGAGATCGCCTTCGACGGCGTGCAGCGCAGCACGCGCTACCCCGGCGGCCTGGCCCTCCGGTTCGCGCGGGTCCTGCGCCACCGGCCGGACAAGACCGCCGCCGAGGCCGACACGATCGAGAGCGTCCGCGCCACGGCGGCGTTCTGAGCTATTTGCGGTGCCGCCGCCGGTAGTCCTGCGGGATCAGGTCGTGGCGGCCCGCGATGAACTCCTGCACCCAGATCTTGACCCGGATCATCGGACGGCGCAGGCGCTCCTCGCGGCGCAGCGACCGCCGCAGCTTCCGGGTGTCCGGGCCGTACCTCCAGCGCGCCCACGGTGATCCGGGGCGTGCCAGGCGCACCGCGCTGACCGCCAGGACGACCGGCAGGAACAGCCCGAGCAACCCGGTCCAGATTTTGCCCTTGAACAGGGTGACGATGGCCAGGACGAGGTTCAGCAGCAGGTTGGCGAGCACCAGCAGGAACACCCCGATCGGCACCGTGGTGTCGGGCCCGAGGGCGTTGACGTCGCTGAACCCGATCGGGCGTACGCCCATCAGCACCAGGCCGGAGATGGCGATCGCGATGAAGACCGCGTCGATGGAGGCGCGGCCCTCCTCCATCCAGTAGACGTCCCGCAGGTGGAGGATCAGCGCGAACTCGTCGAGCACCAGCGCCGCGCCGACGCCGAACACGCTCGCCGCGCAGGCGTACCAGATCGTGAAGTTGTCCGGGATGGACAGGGCGGCCACGCCGCCGATGAGCATCAGCACGACGCCGAACACCACGTGGTGGATGTGCAGGTCACCGACCTGGACGTTCTTGAACCACCAGCGGACCTTCGCCCGGATCAGCCGTACGTTGATCCGGACGAAGACGAACGTGACGATGAACGCCACGAAGAAACAGAACAGCGGCAGCCTGCCGGTGGCGACGATCCGCTGTGCGAAGAACTCCCCCACCCTTGCCCCCGATAAGTCGCGCCGTCTTGGACCGGATCCGGCCCGCTCGATGAACGGCGGTCAGGGACACCGGGGCGCCGAGGCGCCCGGGTGTGGTCAGCCGTTCAGGCGGACCGGGTTCACGAGGTCGGCGTACACCAGCAGCGCCCCCATCGTGATGATGACAAGCGCCATTGCATACGTCAGCGGGAGCGCCTTGGCCACATCGACATGACCGGGGTCCGGCCTGCGGGTGACCTTGGCGATGAGGCGCTTGACCGCCTCCCACAGGGCCCCCGCTATGTGACCGCCGTCAAGCGGCAGCAAGGGCACCAGGTTGAACATTCCGACCGCGAAGTTCACCGTACCCAGCATCATCAGAAAGAACGCGAGCTTGTCCAGTCCGGGTTCGTGGGAGGCGGCGATCTCCCCGCCGATGCGGCTGGCGCCGACGACGCCGATCGGTCCGTTCGGGTCGCGCTTCTGGCTGCCGAAGGCGGCGTTCCAGACGCCGACCATCTTCTTGGGCATGTTGAGCAGCGAGCCGACGGTGCGCGTGGTGAGGTCGCTCATCGCGCTGACGACGGTGCCGGGGCCCTGACGCTCGCGCGCGCTGGTCGGCATGATGCCGAGGAATCCGACGTTCTCGGTCTTGTTCGGGTCGTCGAGCGACTGCATCTGGTTGGTGGTGACCGGGACGGACAGCGTCACGTCGCCGCCGCCGCGCCGGACGACCACCGGCACCGTACGGCCGCCGGAGGCCCGGATCAGCCCCTGGAGCTGCGTGTACGACTTGATCTTGTGACCCTCGTAGGAGATCACGCGGTCGCCGGGCTTCATGCCGGCCCGTACGGCGGGCGTCACCGGGTCGGTCGGCGAGCAGTCGCGGCCCGCCTGCGCGGCCGGGATGGCGCACTTGGAGACCGAGCCGATCACGGGCTGGAGCTGGGACATGCCGATGCCCATCACCACGATGCTGATGAACACGAAGGCCAGGACGATGTTCATGAACGGGCCGGCGAACATGATGATCGTCTTCTGCCACCACGTCTTGCGGTAGAAGACACGGTCGTCGTCGTCCGGGCCGACCTCTTCGAGTGCGGCGCCGCGCGCGGACTCGATCAGGCCCTGGAACGGGCCGGTCGAGGTGCTGCGGTAGGTGCCGGTCGGGTCGTCGCGGCGCGGCGGCAGCATGCCGATCATGCGGATGTAGCCGCCCAGCGGGATCCACTTGACGCCGTACTCGGTCTCACCGGTGTGCCGGGACCACATCGTCGGGCCGAAGCCGACCATGTACTGGGTGACGCGCACGCCGAAGAGCTTGGCGAACGACAGGTGCCCCAGCTCGTGCAGCGCGATCGAGGCGAGCAGGCCGAGGAAGAAGACGATGATGCCCACCACGAAAAGCCAGCTCATTGCGCGCCCACACTCCTCATCCGATCCGCACCGGCGGCACGCCTCCGTGCTCCCCGGTCGCACAAGCGTAAGCGGTAATTGCAAAACCTATGTCAGGAAGCCTCTCAGGAGGGCTCCGGTGCCCTCCAGATGCTCCACGACGGCCCGCCGGGCGGCGTCCGGGTCACCCTCGACGATGGCGTCGACGATCTTCGCGTGCTGCACCGAGGCGTGGTCGATGTTGCGCTTCAGCACCGGGATGGCGCTCAGGAGGTCGTTGAGCCGCATGCGGGCGTCGGCGCAGGCCGCGGCCAGGGTCGGCGAGCCGGTCAGCTCACCGATGGTCAGGTGGAAGCGTGTGTCGACGCGCCGGTAGTCGCCGGGCGCGGACCGGTCGGCGTCGTGCAGGCAGTCGCGCAGCCGCGCGATCTCGTCGCCCGCCAGCTCGCGCCCGGCGAGCACCTGGGCCGCGCCGGTCTCGACCGCCATCCGGTACACGAGGGCGTCGCTGAGCTGCTCGCCCATCTCGGCGGCGACGCGTTCGAGGTCGCCGCGCCGTGGCGCCGCGGGGCGGTAGGTGACGAAGGTGCCGCCGAAGCGCCCGCGCCGCGACTCGACGTACCCCTCGTGCTGGAGCGCGCGTATCGCCTCGCGCAGGGTCACGCGGCTGATGCCGAGGCGCGGGGCGAGCTCGCGTTCGGGCGGCAGCCGCTCGCCGAGGCCGACGACCCCGAGTTTGATCGCCTGGAGGAGGCGTTCCACGGTCTCCTCGAAGGCGTTGCCCTCGCGTACGGGGCGGAAGACGGCCGAGGTCGTGAGGTCCACCGGTCTGCCGGTGTCGCTCAATGAAGGCCGCCTTCGGTCATGCCGGTCAGGGTATCGAGGGCGGCCGGGCGGGAACGCGCGCCGTCCCCACCCGGCCGCGGCCTCACATGGGTTCCAGTTCGTTCTCGGCCGCCGTACGGCGCGGGCCGTCGAACCACTTGTGCGCCGACAGCACCCACCAGCCGCCGACGAGGACGAGCACGGCGAAGACCGCGATCGGCGCGTAGTTCACGCGCGGTCCAGTCGAACGCCTTGTTGCCCGGTACGCCGGCCGGGGCGATCGGCAGGATGAAGTAGATCGAGATCACCACGATCTCGATCACCGCGATCCAGCCGAGCACCTTGTACTTGCTGCCCAGCGTCCAGGGCCCCGGCTGGAACCGGTCGCCCATCCGCAGCCGCAGGTAGATCGGGATGAGGAAGGCCAGGTAGAGGCCGATCACCGCGATCGAGACGACGGCGTAGAAGGCGGTGGGCGTCCCGGTCGGGCTCTTGTAGAGGGCCGGCAGGGTCAGCACGAGCGCGGCGACGGTGCCCATGATGATCGCGTTCACCGGCGTGCGGTTGCGGTTGACCTTCGACCACAGCTTCCAGCCGGGGATGCCGCCGTCGCGCGAGAAGGCGTACGTCATGCGGGACATGCTCGTGACGCAGCTCATGCCGCAGTAGAACTGGCCGATCACCGAGATCGCGATGACGATCTTGGCGAGGGCCGGGCTCAGCGCGCTGGTGAAGATCGCCGGGGCGAAGCCCGCCGCGGCGTTGATGCCCTTCACGTCGGTGGCGGCGAACAGGAAGGACAGCAGCAGGATCCAGCCGCCGACCGCCGAGTAGAAGATGGACCGCCACAGGCCCTTGGCGGCCGACATGGCCGCGCCCTTGGTCTCCTCGGACACGTGGGCGCAGGCGTCGAACCCGGTGATCGTGTACTGCGTCAGCAGGAAGCCGAGGGGCAGCACGTAGAACCAGTAGGTGCCGCCGGAGAACCCGGAGTTGTTGATCCGCTCGGTGAAGACGAACTTCAGGCTCTGGTGGGAGTCCGGCCCGAAGATCAGGATCAGCACGATCACGGCGACACCGAAGACGTGCCACCAGACCGAGATGTTCTGCAGGAGCGCGACGAGCCGGTGCCCGAAGACGTTGATCAGCGCGTGCAGGACCAGCACGATCAGGAACAGCAGGAAGACGAACGACAGGCCGCCGTCCCAGCCCTTGTGCAGCATGCCGAGCAGCACGTTGAGGAAGGTCGCGCAGCCGTAGTCGACCGACGCCGTGACGGCGACGAGGCCGATCAGGTTGAGCCACCCGGTGAACCAGCCGTGCACCGGCTTGCCCATCGTCGCGGCCCACCAGTAGATGCCGCCGGCCGTCGGGTAGGCCGAGACCAGCTCGGACATGCAGAACCCGATGATCAGGATGAACCCCGCGATGAGCGGCCAGCCCCAGGTGATGGCGACCGGCCCGCCGTTGTTCCACGCCTGGCCGAACGTCGTGAAACAGCCGGCGAGGATCGAGATGATGGAGAAGGAGATCGCGAAGTTGGAGAACCCGCTCCAGGAGCGGTCGAGCTCCTGCGTGTAGCCGAGTTCGGCGAGTCTCTTGGCGTCATGGTCGAGATCGTTGGCCATCAAGGCTCCTCGATGGTGGCGTGGGTCGGGGGTCGGACCGCACGGCCGGGCCGTACGCCGTTCAGGGGGTGCCTCCGCGTGCGACGCGGCCGATCAGACGGCCGAGATCGGGGTCACGGAGGTCACGGAGCGCCTGGTCCCACTTGTCGGCGGCCTCGGCGTCGTAGTCGAAGGTGGCGTCGGCCGCCCGCTCGGCGAGCAGGCCGTGGTGGATCGCGAACCACAGCGTCCAGGTGAAATTGGAGGCCAGCAGGTAGAGGCGTACGCGCGCGAGCAGCGCGTCCGACATCGACGCGCCGAAGTACGCCGAGGCCAGCGCCTCGACGCGGGCGGGCTCGAAGTCGGCCTCGGCGGCGATGTCGCCGAGCTCGAAGGCCGGGTCGTTCATGCCGGAGAGCTGGTAGTCGACGATCCGGATGTCGCGCCCGTCGTCGATGAAGTTCTCGGGCAGCAGGTCGTTGTGGCACGGGACGGCGGGCAGGGGCGCGGCGGTCACCGCCGCCTCGATGGCGGCCATGACCGGCAGGTGGTCGGCGTAGCCGTCGGGGACCGGCAGGTCGTGGCGGCGGCACCGGTCCAGGAGATCCTCGGCCTTGCGGAAGATGTCGAACTCGCAGGCGAACGGCACCGGTGAGGCGTGCAGCCGCCGGCAGGCCTGCGCGATCCGCGTGATCGTCTCCGGGCGGCGCACCCGCTCCTGGCAGAGCGTCTCGCCGTCGATGTACTCCAGCACGAGGACCTCGCCGGCGACGTGCACGACGGCGGGGCCCACGCCCGTGCGCGCCGCGCGCACGGTGTTCTCGATCTCCAGGTGGGTCGGGATGCCGAGGCCCGCCTCGCTGACGGCCGGGTCGAGGACGCGCACGACGTACGGCGAGCCGCCCGCGTCGACGCGGAGCACGCGGTGGCTGAGGCCGCCCTTCAGCGTGGTGCACGCGAAGTCGCCGCCAGGGGCGATCCCGGCCTGCGCCATGATCTCCGCCACGCCAAGCGCCATGGTCCGTCCAACGGTGGTGCGGTGGCGGCGTGGTGGGCTTGGACTGCCCTTAACCCATTCGAAATCCGAGGGTTGCCTTGTCGCCAGTGTTGTTCCGGAAGTCTGGGAGCGGCGAAGCCTCACGTCAAGAGCTGCCTAGAACTTAGTTCGGCCGACCTTTTCGTCTTTTGGTATGCCCAAAAGGATGTTACAAATCGGCGTATGGCGGACAGTGCCGTGCAGGCCGACGACTCGCTCCGCCGCAAGGCCTGGGAGGGCGTCGCGGACGCGATACGCAAGGGCGGCTACCGCCCCGGCGATCGGCTGCCGCCCGAACGCGAGCTGGCCGGGCGGCTGGACGTGAGCCGGTCCACGCTGCGGCTCGCGCTGCACGACCTGGAGCGGGCAGGCACCGTCATACGCCGGCCGGGCCGCGGCGGCGGCACCTTCGTCGCCTCACCCAGGATCGAACGCGATCTCGGCAGCTTCGCCGGCCTCGGCGAGTACATCCGCCGGCAGGGCCTGGTCGCGGGCGCACGCGTGCTCGCGGTGGCGCTGACGCGGGCCGAGGCGCCGGTGGCGGCGGCCCTGCGGCTCGGTACGGGCGAGGCGGTCGTCGCCGTCACACGGGTACGCCTCGCCGACGGCGACCCGATCGCGCTCGAACGCTCCTGGTTCCCGGCCGCCCGCTTCCCCGGGCTGGCCGAGCAGGCGCTGGGCGGGTCGCTGTACGAGCTGCTGCGCGACCGGTACGGCGACGCGCCGGAGCGCGCGGTCGAGCGGATCGAGCCGGTCGCCGCCGAGGACGAGACGGCGTCCCTGCTCGACGTCGAACCGGGCACGCCGCTGCTGTCCGTGGAGCGCGTGGCCTACAACCGGGCCGGCGACCCCGTCGAGCACGCGCGCGACCTGTTCCGCGGCGACCGTACGCGCGTCGTCGTCTGGACCTCTCCCGACGACCCCGCGGAGGACCGGCCGTGAACCTTCCCGAACGCGCACGCGTCGTCGTGGTCGGCGGTGGCGTCGGCGGCACCAGCGTCGCCTACCACCTGGCCGAGCGCGGCGAACGCGACGTCGTCCTGCTCGACCGCGCCGAGCTGACGAGCGGCTCGACGTTCCACTCGGCGGGCCTGGTCGGGCAGCTTCGGTCCGACCCGACGCTGACCCGGATGAACATGTACTCCGTCGAGCTGTACCGCAGGCTCCAGGAGGGCGAGCACCCGCCTGGCTGGGTCGAGTGCGGCGGCATCCGGCTGGCCTGCACGCCGGAGCGCATGGAGGAGACGCGCCGCCAGATCGGCTGGGCGCGCACGTACGGGCTGCCGCTGGAGGAGATCTCCGCGGACGAGGCGAAGCGGATGTTCCCGCTGATGAGCACCGAGGGCGTGCTCGGCGCGGCGTACCTGCGCACCGACGGCTACGTCGACCCGTCGCAGCTGACGCTGGCGCTCGCCGCCGGTGCGCGCGCGGGCGGCACCCGGATCCTGACGCGTACGCGGGTGCTCGGCGTCGAGGTCGCGAACGGGCGGGTCACCGGCGTGCGTACGGACCGCGGCGACATCGAGGCCGAGGTCGTGGTCGACTGCGGCGGGATGTTCGCGGCCGAGATCGGGCGGATGGCCGGCGTGCGCGTGCCGGTCGTGCCGATGTCGCACCAATATCTGGTCACCGAGCCGCTGCGGGAGCGCGACGGCGTACGCCTGCCGACGCTGCGCGACCCCGACAACCTCGTGTACTTCCGCGAGGAGGTCGACGGCCTGCTCATGGGCGGGTACGAGCGCCGGTCCGCCGCCTGGGCGCTGGACGCGACCGCGCGGGACGCCGTCCCCGCCGACTTCAACGGGCGGCTGCTCCCCGAGGACTGGGACCGGTTCGAGGAGATCGCCGCCAACTCGCGGCTCCGCGTCCCGCTGATGGCCGACGCCGGCATCCGCAAGATCATCAACGGCCCGGAGGCGTTCACGCCGGACAACGAGTTCTGCCTCGGCGAGACGGAGGTCGCGGGCTTCTTCGTCGCGGCGGGGTTCTGCGCGCACGGCATCGCGGGCGCGGGCGGGATCGGGCGGCTGATGGCCGGGTGGATCGTCGACGGCGAGCCGGACATGGACGTCTGGCACATGGACGTCCGGCGGTTCGGCCGGCACTACCGGTCCCCGTCGTACACGCTGAAGCGCACCGTCGAGAACTACGAGACCTACTACGACATCCCCTACCCGGACCGCGAGCGCGCCGCGGGCCGCCCGCTGCGGGTCTCCCCCGCGTACGGCATGCACGTGGCGCTGGGCGCGGTGTTCGGCGAGAAGGCGGGCTGGGAGCGCGTCGACTACTACGCCTCGAACGCCGCGAACGGCGACGAGACCGTACGCCCGAGCGGCTGGGCCGGGCGGCGCTGGTCCCCCGCGATCGGCGCCGAGCACGCCGCGGCGCGCGAGTCGGCGGCGCTGTTCGACGAGTCGTCCTTCTCCAAGATCGAGGTCACGGGCGCGGGGGCCGCGGCGCTGCTGGAGTGGCTCTGCGACAACGAGGTCGCGCGCGAGGTCGGCGCGGTGACGTACACGCAGTGCCTCAACGCGCGCGGCGGCATCGAGTGCGACTTCACCGTCACGCGCACCGCCGAGGACGCCTTCCTGGTGGTCACCGGCACCGCGTTCGGCATCCGTGACCTGGAGTGGATCCGGCGGCACGCCCCGGACGACGGCTCGGTGCGCGTCGCGGACGTCACCGGGCAGTACGCCTGCTTCGCCCTGTGGGGCCCGCGCTCGCGCGAAGTCCTGGCGCCGCTGACGCCGGACGGCCTCGGCAACGACGACTTCCCGTACCTGACCTCGCGCGAGATCACCGTCGGCGACGTTCCGGTGCGCGCGCTGCGCGTGACCTTCGCCGGCGAGCTGGGCTGGGAGCTGTACTGCTCCAGCGAGTACGGCGCGGCGCTGTGGCGGACCCTGACCGGCACCGGCGAGGTCGTCCCCGGCGGCTACCTCGCGATCGACAGCCTCCGGCTGGAGAAGGGGTACCGGGTCTGGGGTTCGGACCTGTCGCCGGACGTCACCCCGTACGAGGCGGGCCTCGGGTTCTGCGTACGGCTCGGCAAGCCCGGCGGGTTCCTCGGCCGGGACGCGCTGGTCGCCGCCAGGGAGCGCGGGCTCACGCGGCGGCTGCGCTGCCTGACCCTCGACGACCCGCGCGCGGTGTGCCTGGGCAACGAGCCGGTACGCGTGGGCGGGACCGTGTCCGGCCGGGTCACCTCGGGCGGGTACGGTCACACCGTCGGACGGTCCATCGCCTACGCGTACCTCCCCGTGGAGTCCGCCGAGGCGGGCACCCGGGTCGAGGTGGAGATCTTCGGCGAGTGGGTGCCCGGGGTGGTCGCCCGCGAGCCCTTGCACGATCCTGAAGGCGCCCGCGTCAGGACCTGACGCGCCGAAGTATTGACATCACACAGCTCAGCCCTCTCAATGGTCGAAAAACAAACCATTGCCGCCCCGGGCCTCCACGGTCCGGTCGTCCCCCGGAAAGAGCGCATCGTGGCGAACCGAGGTCTGCTCACCCTGGAGCAGCTACAGGGCGAGATCGACGCGGACCGGATCGACACGGTCCTCGTCGTCATCACCGACATGCAGGGGCGGCTTCAGGGCAAGCGCCTCTCCGCCCGGTTCTTCATGGAAGAGGTCGCCTCGCACGGCTCGGAGGGCTGCAACTACCTCCTCGCGGTCGACATCGACATGAACACCGTCGAGGGCTACGCCATGTCCTCGTGGGAGCGCGGCTACGGCGACTTCGTCATGCGGCCGGACATGAGCACGCTGCGTCGCGTGCCCTGGCACGAGGGCACCGCGCTGGTCTTCGCCGACCTCGTCTGGGAGGACGGCTCGGACGTCGTCGCGTCCCCCCGCCAGATCCTGCGCCGCCAGCTCGACCGGCTCACCGAGCGCGGGCTGACGGCCTACGTCGGCACGGAGCTGGAGTTCCTCGTCTTCCAGGACTCCTACGAAGAGGCGTGGAACCGCCGCTACCAGGGCCTGACCCCGGCGAACCAGTACAACGTCGACTACTCGATCATCGGCACGTCGCGCGTCGAGCCGCTCCTGCGCCGGATCCGCAACTCGATGGACGGCGCCGGGATGTACGTCGAGTCGGCCAAGGGCGAGTGCAACCTCGGCCAGCACGAGATCGCCTTCCGGTACTCCGACGCGCTGACCACGTGCGACAACCACGTCCTCTACAAGACCGGCTCGAAGGAGATCGCCGCCCAGGAGGGCATGTCGATCACCTTCATGGCCAAGCCGAACGAGCGTGAGGGCAACTCCTGCCACATCCACATCTCGCTGCGGGCCGACGACGGCACGCCGGTGATGTCCGGTGACGGGCCGAACGGCCTGTCGCCGATGGGCGAGCACTTCATCGCCGGCCAGCTCGCCTGCATGCGCGACTTCACGCTGATGTTCGCGCCCACGATCAACTCCTACAAGCGGTACGCCCCCGGCTCGTTCGCCCCGACCGCGATCAAGTGGGGCATCGACAACCGCACCTGCGCGCTGCGGCTCGTCGGCGGCTCCGGGCAGTCCCTGCGCATCGAGAACCGCGTCCCGGGCGGCGACGTCAACCCGCACCTGGCCGTGGCCGCGCTCGTCGCCGCCGGCCTGCACGGCATCGACAACGAGCTGACCCTGGAGGAGGCGTACGGCGGCAACGCCTACGACTCCGGCGCCGACCAGGTACGGCCGACGCTCCGCGCGGCGCATGAGGACTGGAAGGCCAGCGACCTCGCCCGCGAGACGTTCGGCGAGGAGGTCGTGGACCACTACGCGAACAACGCCCGCGTCGAGCTCGACGCCTTCGACCGCGCGGTGACCGACTGGGAGATGTTCCGCGGCTTCGAGCGCATCTGAGCCCCCGCCCCCACACACCGAGGGAGAACCTTGCCTGACTACAAGGTGATCAATCCGGCGACGGAGGAGGTCGTCGAGGCCGTCCCCATGGCGAGCGCCGAGGACGTCGACGCCGCGGTCGCGCGCGCCTCCGCGGCGTACGCGACCTGGCGGAACGTCGCGCCCGGCGACCGGGCACGGCTCCTGCGCGCCTTCGCGGGCAAGATCGACGACAACATCGACGAGCTCGCCGACACCGAGGTCGTGGCGGCCGGGCACCCGCTCGGCCAGGCCCGCTGGGAGGCCGGGAACGTCCGCGACGTGCTGATGTACTACTCGGCGGCGCCCGAGCGGCTGTTCGGGCGGCAGATCCCGGTGCCGGGCGGCCTCGACGTGACGTTCCAGGAGCCTCTGGGCGTCGTGGGCGTCATCGTCCCGTGGAACTTCCCGATGCCCGTCATGGGCTGGGGCATGGCGCCGGCGCTCGCCGCCGGCAACACGGTGATCGTCAAGCCCGCGGAGCTGACCCCGCTGACCGCGCGCCGCATCGGCGAGCTGGCCCTGGAGGCCGGCATCCCGGAGGGCGTGCTCCAGGTCCTTCCCGGCGAGGGCCCGGTGGCCGGCCGGCGGCTCGTCGAGCACCCGGACGTCCGCAAGATCGTCTTCACCGGCTCCACGCGCGTCGGCCGCGAGATCATGACGGCCTGCGCGGACGGCGTGAAACGCCTCACGCTGGAGCTCGGCGGCAAGAACGCCAACATCGTCTTCGCCGACGCCGACCTGGAGAAGGCCGCCGCCACGGCGCCGTACGCGGTCTTCGACAACGCCGGGCAGGACTGCTGCGCCCGGTCGCGGATCCTCGTGCAGCGCAGCGCGTACGACCGGTTCATGGAGCTGCTGGAGCCCGCCGTGCGCGGCGTGCGCGTGGGCGACCCGCACGCCGAGGAGACCGAGGTCGGGCCGCTGATCAGCGCGGCGCACCGGGAGAAGGTCCGCGGCTACGTCGGCGACGACGTCGCGTTCCGCGGCGAGTGCCCCGACGGGCCCGGCTTCTGGTTCCCGCCGACCGTGCTCACGGCCGCGGACGAGCCCGATGAGGCGTTCCGGCGCGCCTGGGACGAAGAGGTCTTCGGCCCGGTCGTGAGCGTGCTGCCCTTCGACGACGAGGCCGACGCCGTACGGATCGCCAACGACACGGCGTACGGCCTGTCCGGGTCGATCTGGACCCGTGACGTCGGCCGCGCGCTGCGGCTGGCCCGCGCGGTCGAGGCCGGGAATCTATCCATCAACTCACACTCCGCCGTGCGTTACTGGACACCGTTCGGCGGGTTCAAGCAGTCCGGGTTCGGCCGCGAGCTGGGGCCGGACGCCCTCGGTGCCTTCACCGAGACCAAGAACGTCTTCATTGCAACAGACTGACCTCACCACCGATCGGAGGGATCAATGCAACGGTTGCAGGACCGCGTCGCGGTCATCACCGGAGGTGCCAGCGGCATCGGCCTCGCCACCGCGCGCCGCTTCACCGAGGAGGGCGCGCGCGTCGTCATCGCCGACCTCGACGAGGCCGCCGGAAAGGGTGTCGCCGAGGAGATCGGCGGCCTGTTCGTCCGTACCGACGTCACGAGCGAGGACGACGTACGCGCCATGTACGCGTTCGCCGATCAGGCGTACGGCTCGGTCGACATCGCCTTCAACAACGCCGGCATCTCGCCGCCGGACGACGACTCGATCCTGGAGACCCCCCTCGACGCCTGGCGGCGCGTGCAGGAGGTCAACCTCACCAGCGTGTACCTGTGCTGCAAGTACGCCATCCCGTACATGCGGGCGCAGGGCAAGGGATCGATCATCAACACGGCGTCGTTCGTCGCGGTCATGGGCGCGGCGACGTCGCAGATCTCCTACACCGCCTCCAAGGGCGGCGTGCTCGCGATGTCGCGTGAGCTCGGCGTGCAGTTCGCCCGCGACGGCGTCCGGGTCAACGCGCTGTGCCCGGGGCCGGTGAACACCCCGCTGCTGCAGGAGCTGTTCGCCAAGGACCCCGAGCGCGCCGCGCGCCGTCTCGTGCACATCCCGATGGGCCGTTTCGCCGAGGCCACCGAGATCGCCGCCGCCGCGGCGTTCCTGGCCAGCGACGACTCCTCGTTCATGACCGCCTCGGAGTTCCTGGTCGACGGCGGGATCTCGGGCGCCTACGTGACACCGGTCGGTGGTACGTGAGCGCGCCCGTCATCGGCCTGACCACCTACGTCGAGCGTGCGCGGTTCACCGTCTGGGACATGACGACCTCGGTGCTGCCGCACGCCTACGTGGAGTCGGTCGTACGCGCGGGCGGCCAGCCGGTGCTGCTGCCGCCGGCCGGTGACCCCTCGTCGCTGGTGGGCCGCATCGACGGCCTCGTGCTCACCGGCGGCGGTGACCTGAACCCCTCGCGGTACGGCGCGGTGCGGCACGACCGGATCGGGTACGTCCGCGACTTCCGCGACGAGGCGGAGCTGGCGCTGGTCCGCGCCGCCCTCGACCGCGACCTGCCGGTGTTCGGCATCTGCCGCGGCCTGCAGGTCCTCAACGTCGCGCTCGGCGGGACCCTCCTCCAGCACCTGCCGGACATCGTCGTGGGCGGCAGCCGCCACAGCCACCGGCCGGGGCACCACAACCGGTTCCCGGTGAGCGTCGCGGACGGCTCGCGGCTGGCCAAGGCCCTGGGCGGCCAGACCATCGTCGTGCCGCACTACCACCACCAGGCCATCGACCGTCTCGGTACCGGGCTGACCGCGTCCGCGTGGTCCGACGACGGGGTCATCGAGGGCGCCGAGATCGAGGACCATCCCTTCGCCATCGGCGTGCAGTGGCACCCGGAGGCGGACGCGGACACCTCGCTGTTCGCGGCGCTGGTCGAGGCCGCCGGCGCATAATCCCCGGCCCCTGGTCAGGGCAGGTTCAAGCTTCGGTCTCGCGGAGATCATGTCGGCCGGGCGCGGCGGCGCGCCGCGCTTACATCGGCACCGTGACCGAGCGAAGCGACCAGGCCGGCAGACCGGTGATCGGCGTCAGCGCGTACGCCGAACGGGCCCGCTGGGCGGCATGGGACATGCCCGCCAGCGTGGTACCCCAGCGTTATCTCGACAAGGTGCTCGCCGCGGGCGGAATCCCGGTGGTCCTGCCCGCGGTACCCGGCGTCGCCGATGTCCTGCCGCTGCTCGACGGCCTGATGCTCGTCGGCGGCGGCGACGTCGACCCCGTACGGTACGGCGCGGTCCCGCACCCGAGGACCGCGCGTATCGTGCCCGTACGCGACGTCGCGGAGCTGGCGATGATCCGTGAGGCGATGCGGCTCCGGCTGCCCGTCCTGGGCATCTGCCGGGGGATGCAACTGCTCAACACCCTCCTCGGCGGCACCCTCCACCAGCACGTACCGGACGTCGTCGGGCACGAGGGGCACGCGCACGACGACGCGAGGTTCGCCCGCCACGCCGTGCACGTCCAGCCCGGCACCCGCCTCGCGCGCACCGTGGGCCGTACGCCGCTGGACGTCATGAGCCTCCACCACCAGGCGATCGAGAGCCTGGGCGCGGGTCTGGTCGCGACGGCGTGGTCCGACGACGGGCTGATCGAGGCCGTCGAGCTGGACGGCCACCCGTACACGGTCGGCGTGCAGTGGCATCCGGAGGCCGACGAGGACGTGAGCCTGTTCAGGGGCCTGGTGGACGCCGCCGTGGCGGTTCCCGCGGGCTGAGGGTGGTGCGGGCCGTACCCCTGATCGCCGTGGTGCCACGATCGACCTGGCAGGCGCCCTTTCACGACCATTGAGGCATTCCCGAATCCCCGGAGGTGTCCTCGATGCGCAGGTACCCTGCCGCCGTCGCGCTCGCGTGCGCGGCACTCGCGGCGACGGCCGTCCCTTCCCTCGCCACGTCCCGTTCCGCGCCGCACGCGGCGGCCACGCCGAAGGCTCCCGCGCGGCTGAGCCTGCCCGCGCCGGGCGGCCCGCACGCCGTCGGAACGGTGGCGCTGCACCTGGCCGACCGTTCGCGCCGCGACCCCTGGGTGGCGTCGCGGCCGTACCGGGAGCTGATGGTCAGCGCCTACTACCCGGCACGCGACACCGCGCGGTACCCGGTCGCGCCGCAGATGACGGCGGGCGCGGCGAAGCACTTCGACGCGTCGCTCGGCACTCCCGTGCTCCAGGGCCTCGGCATCCCGCCCGGCACGGTCGACTGGGCCGCCACGCGCACCCACGCCCACCTGGGGGCGCCCGCCGAGAGCGGCCGTCACCCCGTGATCCTCTACTCGCCGGGCCTCGGCGACCCGCGCACGCTCGGCACCTCCCTCGCCGAGGACCTGGCCTCACGCGGGTACGTCGTCGTCACGGTCGACCACACCTACGAGGCGTCGGAGGTGGAGTTCCCCGGCGGACGGGTCGAGCCGTTCCGCATGCCGCTCACCGGCGACGTGCTCGCGACGCTGCGTAAGGCCGTGGACGTACGCGTCGCGGACACGAGGTTCGTGATCGGCGCGCTGCGGGGGCTCGCGACCGGCCACGACCCGGACGCCGACGGACGCCCGCTGCCCGACGGCCTCGCCGCCGCCACCGACACCGGCCGCATCGGGATGTACGGCCACTCGGCGGGCGGGTTCACCGCGCTACAGACGATGAGCGAGGACCCGCGCGTACTCGCCGCCGCCGACATGGACGGCACCGTCGGCTTCGACCAGGACGACGGCGGCCCCGGCCTGTCGCCGCTAGCCGAGAAGGGCCTGCGCAAGCCGTTCCTGCTGATGGGGAGCCAGCCGAGCGACCACCACACCGTACGGTCGTGGGAGGCGCTCTGGGCGAACAGCCGGGGCTGGCACCACGACCTCCACCTGCGCGGCGCGCAGCACCACTCCTACACCGACCTGGAGTCGCTGGTCCCGGGGATGGGCCTGCCGTCCCCGGCCTCGGTCATCGGCTGGGCCGACCCCGTACGCGCCGTCGCCGGTCAGCGCGCGTACCTGACGGCCTTCTTCGACCGCTGGCTGCGCGGCCACGGCTCCGGCCTGCCGCCCCGCGACTCCTCCGGCTTCACTCCCGTCGCCTGAGGCGGACGGCCGGCCCCGCGTTCCGGGGCCGGCCGCTACGGAACGACGACAGCCGAGACCGCCGGCCCGGCGAGGACTCCGGCGACACCCAATCGGGGGTTCCAGAGGTCGTCCCCCTGGGTGGATACGGCCCGGCCGCTATCGCCCGGTCGGACACGCTGCTAGCCTGGCGGAAGCCGTTGATCCCACGCGGGAGAGGCCTTCGCCGCCAGCGAAGGCCGCCGAAGGAGCAACTCCTCCCCGGAACCTCTCAGGCGCACGAACCGCGCGGACCAGGCGACCTCTGGAAAGCGGAGCCGATGCTCCCGCCGAAGGTGCAAGCCCCCTTACCGGGGGTGAAGCTCTCAGGCACCGATGACAGAGGGGGAGGCGCCGACGCCGCACATGGCGCGCCGGTGGGACGATAGGTCCCCGGCCAGCCCGCGTATAAGGAGCCTGCCCTGATGTCCGCGCCGGACACCAAGAAGACACCACTGCACGAGGTCCACACCGGCCTCGGTGCCACCGTGACCGAATTCGCCGGTTACCTGATGCCGCTCCGCTACCGCAGCGAGAAGGCCGAGCACGAGGCCGTCCGCACCAGCGCGGGGATCTTCGACCTCTCCCACATGGGCGAGATCTTCCTCTCCGGTTCCGAGGCGGGTGCCGCGCTCGACCACGCGCTCATCGGCAACCTGTCCGCGCTCGCCGTCGGCCGCGCGCGCTACACGATGATCTGCGACGCCGCCGGCGGGGTCCTCGACGACCTGATCGTCTACCGGCTCGCGTCGGAGACCTTCATGGTGGTCGCGAACGCCGCCAACTCCGCGGTCGTCCTCGCCGAGCTGGTCGAGCGCTCGTCCGGCTATGAGAACCTCGCGATCGACGACCGGTCCGGCTCGTACGCGCTGATCGCCGTCCAGGGTCCGAAGGCCCAGGGGATCCTCACCAAGCTCACCGACGCTCCGCTCACGGAGCTGAAGTACTACGCGATCATGGCCGCGGCCGTCTCGGGCATCGACGCCCTGATCGCGCGCACCGGCTACACCGGCGAGGACGGCTTCGAGCTGTTCGTCTCCTCCGGTGACGCCGTGCGCATGTGGCAGATCCTCGTCGAGGCCGGGGGCGACGACCTTCACCCGGCCGGCCTGTCCGCGCGTGACACGCTGCGCCTCGAAGCCGGCATGCCGCTCTACGGGAACGAGCTGACCACGGAGACGACCCCGTACGACGCGGGCCTCGGCCGTACCGTCAAGCTCGACAAATCGGGTGACTTCGTCGGCCGCAGCGCGCTGACCGCGCTCTCCGAGACCCCGCCCGGCCGTACTCTCGTCGGCCTGGTGATGCGGGGCCGCCGGGTGCCGAGGCACGGGTACGACGTCGTCACATCCGACGGCACGCCGTGCGGGATCGTGACCAGCGGCGCGCCATCCCCGACACTGGGCAAGCCCATCGCGATGGCGTATATCGACGCGGGTCACGCCGAAGACACCGATCTCGCGGTGGACATCCGCGGCACCCATGAGCCGGTCGACAAGGTCGCCCTGCCGTTCTACAGGAGGACTTCGTGAGCAACGTCCCCGAGACGCTTTCCTACACCGAGGAGCACGAGTGGATCACCCAGCCGTCCGACGGCGTGGTGACCATCGGGATCACCGCCTACGCCGCCGAGGCGCTCGGTGACATCGTGTACATCTCGCTGCCGCAGGAAGGCGCGTCGGTCGAGGCCGGGGAGCCGTGCGGCGAGGCCGAGTCGACCAAGTCGGTGAGCGATGTCTACGCCCCGGTGTCGGGCGAGATCGTGGCCGTGAACAGCGCCGCCGAGGAGGACCCCGCGGTCCTCAACACCGACCCGTACGGTGAGGGCTGGCTGTTCAAGATCCGCACCACCGCCGACGACCCTTCCGGCGACCTGCTCGACGCCCAGGCGTACTCCAAGCTCATCGAGGAGGCCTGACATGAACCTCACGAACGCCCCTCTCACCGAGGTCGACCCGGAGGTGGCCGCGGCCATCGCCGGCGAGCTGAACCGCCAGCAGACGACCCTTGAGATGATCGCCTCGGAGAACTTCGCACCGCTGGGAGTCCTGGAGGCCCAGGGCTCGGTGATGACGAACAAGTACGCCGAGGGGTACCCGGGCCGCCGCTACTACGGCGGCTGCGAGTTCGTCGACGTCACCGAGAAGCTCGCGATCGAGCGGGCGCTCGCGCTGTTCGCGCCCGACTCGCCGGAGATCCGGGCGAACGTCCAGCCGCACTCGGGCGCGCAGGCCAACATCGCGGTCTACTTCGCGCTGTTGCAGCCCGGCGACACGATCCTGGGCCTGGACCTCGCCAACGGCGGGCACCTGACCCACGGCATGAAGATCAACTACTCCGGCAAGATGTTCAACGTCGCCGCCTACCACGTGGGCGAGGACGGCCTCGTGGACATGGACGAGGTCTCACGGCTGGCGCACGAGCACCGGCCGAAGATGATCGTCGCCGGCTGGTCCGCGTACCCGCGCCACCTCGACTTCGCCGCCTTCCGCCGCGTCGCCGACGAGACCGGCGCGCTGCTCATGGTGGACATGGCGCACTTCGCCGGGCTCGTCGCCTCGGGCCTGCACCCGTCTCCGGTCCCGTACGCCGACATCGTCACGACGACCACGCACAAGACGCTGTGCGGGCCGCGCGGCGGGCTGATCCTGTGCCGCGAGGAGTACGCGAAGAAGATCAACTCCGCGGTGTTCCCCGGCACGCAGGGCGGACCGCTGGAGCACGTCATCGCGGCCAAGGCCGTCGCGCTGAAGATCGCCGCGTCCGACGAGTTCGCCGAGCGTCAGCGCCGTACGGTCGAGGGCGCGCGGATCCTCGCCGAGCGGCTGCTGCGCGAGGACTCCGCCAAGGCCGGCGTGAAGGTGCTGACCGGCGGCACGGACGTCCACCTCGTACTGGTCGACCTCGTCGACTCCGAGCTGACCGGCCAGAACGCCGAGGACCGCCTCCACGAGATCGGCATCACGGTCAACCGCAACGCGGTGCCGAACGACCCCCGCCCGCCGATGGTGACCTCCGGTCTCCGCATCGGCACCCCCGCCCTCGCGACCCGAGGGTTCCAGGCCGACGACTTCGCCGAGGTCGCCGACATCATCGCGCTGGCGCTGCAGCCGTCCTACGACGCCGCGGCGCTGTCCGTCCGGGTACGCGAGCTCGCCGACCGGCACCCGCTGTACCCCAGTCTGTGATGGGTGATCCCCGATGACCATCGCTCCCGAGGGCCGCAAGCTCCTTCGTGTGGAGGCGCGGAACGCCGAGACGCCGATCGAGCGTAAGCCGCCGTGGATCAAGACCCGGTTGAAGATGGGTCCTCAGTACCGTGAGCTGACGTCGCTGGTGCGTTCTGAAGGTCTGCACACGGTGTGTCAGGAGGCGGGTTGTCCCAACATCTATGAGTGCTGGGAGGACCGTGAGGCGACGTTTTTGATCGGTGGTGACCAGTGCACGCGCCGGTGTGACTTCTGCCAGATCGACACGGGTAAACCGGCCGCTTATGACCCGGATGAGCCGCGGCGGGTGGCCGAGTCGGTGGTGTCGATGGGGTTGCGGTACGCCACGATCACCGGGGTCGCGCGTGATGATCTGTCCGATGGTGGTGCGTGGCTGTACGCCGAGACGGTGCGTCAGATTCATGCGTTGATTCCGGGGTGTGGGGTGGAGTTGTTGATCCCGGACTTCAACGCGGTGCCCTCGCAGTTGGCGGAGGTGTTCTCCTCACGTCCTGAGGTTTTGGCGCACAACGTGGAGACGGTGCCGCGGATCTTCAAACGGATCCGTCCCGCGTTCCGGTACGAACGGTCCCTGGACGTCATCAGTCAGGCGCGGGCGGCGGGGTTGATCACCAAGTCGAACCTGATCCTGGGGATGGGTGAGACCCGCGCGGAGGTCACCCAGGCGATTCAAGTGATCTGCACGAGGCGGGGTGTGAGCTGTTGACGATCACCCAGTATCTGCGGCCCTCGCCGCGGCATCATCCGGTGGAGCGGTGGGTCAAGCCGGAGGAGTTCGTGGAGCTGAAGGCCGAAGCCGAACAGATCGGCCTGGCCGGGGTGATGTCCGGACCCCTCGTACGCTCCAGCTACCGCGCCGGACGCCTCTACCAGCAGGCTCAGGAAGCACGGCGGGGCCAGCCCGCCGGCGCCGAATAATGGCCATCAGCGTCTTCGATCTGTTCAAGATCGGCATCGGGCCGTCCAGTTCGCACACGGGCGGCCCGATGGTGGCGGCCCACCGGTTCGCCCGCGGCCTCGCCGACGACGGGCTGCTGGAGAAGACCGCGTCCGTCCACGTGATCCTCTACGGCTCGCTGGGGCTGACCGGCAAGGGACACGGCAGCGACAAGGCAGTCATCCTCGGCCTGGAGGGCGACGAGCCGGAGCTCGTCGACGTCGACGGCGTCGACGAGCGCCTGGCCCGCATCCGGTCGGCCGGCGTCATCCGCCTGTTCGGCGGGCAGGAGGTGCCGTTCGTCATCGGCGAGCACCTCATCTTCGAACGCAAGAAGTCACTCCCCCACCACCCCAACGGCATGCGCTTCACCGCCCGCGACGCCGACGGCACCTCGCTGCGCGAGCGCGTCTACTACTCCGTCGGCGGCGGCTTCGTGGTCGACGAGGCCGCCACCGGCGCGGACCGCATCAAACCCGACGACACCGAGGTGCCGTACCCCTTCGCCACCGGCGCCGAACTCCTCGCCCTCACCCACGAGACCGGCCTGTCGATCTCCGCGCTGATGATGGAGAACGAGAAGGCGTTCGGCCTGGACGAGAAGGAGATCCGCGAGCGGCTGCTCCTGCTGTGGCAGGTCATGAAGGAGAGCGTGTCACGCGGCTGCGGCCACGAGGGCCTGCTCCCCGGCGGCCTGAAGGTACGCCGCCGAGCCCACCACCTGCACCGCAAACTCGTCACCGAGTCCGACGCCGACCCGCTGCGCGTCATGGACTGGGTGACCCTGTACGCCCTGGCCGTCAACGAGGAGAACGCCGCCGGCGGCCGAATCGTCACCGCCCCGACCAACGGCGCCGCCGGAATCGTCCCGGCAGTCCTGCACTACTACGACCGCTTCGTCCCCGGCGCCTCGGACGACGGCGTCGTACGCTTCCTCCTCACCGCCGGCGCGATGGGCGTCCTCATCAAGGAGAACGCCTCGATCTCCGGCGCGGAGGTCGGCTGCCAGGGCGAGGTGGGTTCGGCCTGCTCAATGGCCGCGGCCGGCCTCACGGACGTCCTGGGCGGCACCCCGGAACAGGTGGAGAACGCCGCCGAGATCGGCATCGAACACAACCTCGGCCTCACCTGCGACCCGGTCGGCGGCCTGGTCCAGGTCCCCTGCATCGAACGCAACGCGGTCGCCTCCATCAAGGCCATCAGCGCCGCCCGGATCGCCCTCCGCGGCGACGGCCGCCACTTCGTCAGCCTCGACAAAGCGATCAAGACGATGAGGGACACCGGCCGCGACATGCTCGACAAGTACAAGGAGACCTCACGCGGCGGCCTCGCCGTCAATGTCATCGAGTGCTGAGGTCTCGCGGCCTACGGTGGAGGGCATGACCTCATCCGATGACCTCACGGCGCGGCGGGCCTCCTCGTTCGGGGCTCAGGCCGGGGCGTACGCGGCGGAGCGGCCCGACTATCCCGAGGCCGCGATCCGGTGGGCGCTGGAGCCGGTTCTCGGGGGCGCGCCGCCGCGGGTTCTCGATCTGGCGGCCGGGACCGGGAAGCTCACCTCGGGGATTCTGCGGCACACCGAGGATCTCGTCGCCGTCGAGCCGGACGCAGCGATGCTGGCCGAGTTGCGGCGTGGGCTGCCCGGCGTACGGGCGCTGGCCGGGGCGGCGGAGCGTATACCGCTCGGTGACTCGTCCGTGGACGCGGTGCTGGTCGGGCAGGCGCTGCACTGGTTCGATCTCGACCGGGCGATGCCGGAGATGGCGCGGGTTCTGCGGCCCGGCGGGGTGCTGGCGGGGCTGTGGAACCGGGACGACGACCGGGTGCCCTGGGTCGACGGGCTCAAGGACGCCTCCGGGCGTGGTGTCTCCTCCACGCGCAAGACCGGGCGTCCCTCCCTGGACCCCACGAAGGACTTTCCCGTGTTCGAGGTCGAGGAGTTCCCGCACGCTTGGCGGCGTACGGCGGAGTCCCTGGTCGCGACCATCGGTACCCACTCGCACGTGCTGGTCCTCGGCGACGAGCAGCGTGCCGAGCTGCTCGGGCGGACGCTGGACTACCTGCGGTCGACGCCTGAGACGGCCTCCGGGGAGTTCGACCTACCCCTGGCCACGATCACCGCGCGTGCGGTCCGCGTGTAGGCCCTGCGCGCGTGAGGCGGTGTCGGGTACGTCCCACTCGCCGCGGTCGCCGGCGTTCAGGGTGTAGCGCACGCCGGTGATCTTCGCGGCTCGTGGCACGGCGAAGACGATGAAGCCGCTCGCGGCCTGGTCGTGGCGCAGCCGCAGGAGGCGTCCGAAGCCGCGGCCGGCCGAGACGGTGGCGACCGTGGGGTCGTACTCGTGCCCGGCCCCGTCGACGACCTTCGCGCCGTACGTGGGGCTGTCGTCGTACGTCGCGGTGCCGAGGTTCTTCAGGATGAACCGCACCGCCACGAACCGCTCGCCTTTACGCGGGATCTCGAAGTCGCCTTGACCGATCGCGGTGGAGACGACCTGCTGGACCTTGACTCCGAGCCGGAGCGCGCCCCCGGACGTGCTGGCGGCGGTGAGCAGAACGGCGGAGCCGACCTTCGCGTGCTGGACGCGTACGGGCGGTGAACCGTCGGGTGGCTCGGGGTTTTTCGCGGTCTGGGCGGCGCTGCCGCAACCGGCGAGCAGCACCGTCATCACAGCGGCGAGAACCAGCCTTCGCACAGACGTCGCTTCCGTCGACAACCTTGACAACGGCCGATGATAGAGGCGGGACGGCTGTCAAGGCGACAGAGTGGGCGAGTCAGTACGAAGGATCACGGATTCAGCCGCCGCAGGGCGAGTTCGGCGAGCAGGAGCGCACCGTCGGACAGCACCGCGTCGTCGAACACCGCGTCGGCGGCGTGGTTGAACGGCGCGGCGGCGGAGTCGCGCTCCGGCGGGCAGGCGCCCAGGAAGACGAACGCCCCCGGCACCTCCTCCAGGATGTAGGAGAAGTCCTCGCCGGTGGTCATCGGCGTCTCCGCCCAGGTGAAACGCTCCTGGCCGTACAGCTCGCGGATCGTGGCGGCGGCGAACTCCGCCTCCACGTCGTCGTTGATCGTGACCGGGTAGCTGATGTCCAGGTGCACGTCGGCGGTGAGGCCGTGGGCGGCGGCGATGCTCTCCACGACCTGCCGTACGCCGGAGTTGGCGCGGGCGTGGGCGGCGTGGGAGAACGAGCGCAGCGTCAGCTCGAAGCGTGCCTCGTCGGAGATGATGTTGGCCTTCGTCCCGGCGTGGAAGCTGCCGACGGTGAGCACGACCGGGTCGAACGCGTCGAAGGACCGGGTCACGAACGTCTGCAACGCCGTGATCATCTCGCAGGCGGCCGGGATCGGGTCCTTGGCGAGGTGCGGCTGCGACCCGTGGCCGCCCTTGCCGCGCACGACGACGTGCAGCTCGTCGGCGGCGGCCATCATCGGCCCGCGGCGGGTCATGAAGCGCCCGCCCGGCAGCAGGCCCGACGTGACGTGCAGCGCGAACGCGGCGACGGGCCGCTCTCCGGTGGCGTCGAGGACGCCCTCCTCGATCATCTTCTTGGCGCCGGCGAAGCCCTCCTCGCCGGGCTGGAACATGAAGATGACGCTCCCCGCCAGCTCGCCGCCGATGGACTCGGGGACCTCGCCGGCGGCCGTGACCGCCGCGGCCTGGTCGCCGGCCACACCGGACAGGAGCCGTGCCGCGCCGACGAGCATCGCGGCGTGCAGGTCGTGCCCGCAGGCGTGCATGCGGGCCTTGTCCTCGGAGGCGTACGCGACGCCGGACCGCTCGGTCAGCGGCAGCGCGTCCATGTCGGCGCGCAGGAGCACGGTCGGACCGGGCGACGTGCCGCGCAGGACCGCGATCACCGACGACAGCGAGACGCCCGCCACGATCTCCAGCGGCAGGCCCTTCAGGGCCGCGAGGATCTTCTCCTGCGTACGAGGCAGATCCAGCCCCAGTTCAGGGTCTCGATGCAGGGACCTGCGGAGCCGTACGAGGTCGTCCTGAAGATCGTCGGCGGCGACGCGCAAGGAAGACATGGCGTCTCACCATACGCGTCGATCCTTGACCGGTTCGGGCCCTACCACGCGAAAGTCAATGATGCCGCCCATGTCCGGACGGTCGAGCGTGGTGCGCAGCCGGACCATGGCGTCGTAGCGGATCCGGTCGCCGAGTTCCCCCAGGTCGGCGCCGTCTCCGCAGGTGACGTTGACCCGGATCCAGGGCCTGCGCCCGGTTCCGACGAGCCGGGTCCGCACCCGGCGCACACCGGCGTACGAGCGGACGTCGGTCGTGATCGCGCGGGTGGCGACGCGCGCCGCCATCCGGGTCGCGCCCGCGCCGCCGTCGCCCATCGCCAGCCTGCGCAGACGCCGGCCGCGTACCTGCGCGGCGAGCCAGCAGAACCCCAGCAGCGCGACGGCGCCCGCACCGGCGCCCACCGCGGGCGCGGGTGGCGTACCGAACGGCAGCGGCCGTGCGGCGTACGCGCGCCCGAAGGCACCGAGACCGCCGGCCGCCGCCGCGCCGCCCGCGGCGAGGAGGACGAGGCCGGTGAGGGCCAGCCACACGCGGTTCCGCATGTCAGTCCTTCCGGTGGCTGAGGTGGACGGCCACGCGGGTGCGCCGTACGGGGTCGAGTTCGTCCAGCCGGTCGCGTACGGCGTCGGAGAGCCGGCCGGCGAGATCGCCGGGATTGCGGAGGCTGGTGAACGCCCGCACCGTCGCGCACGGCCGCAGCCGCCCGCGCAGGCGTACGTTCACCTCGTCGACGCCCGGGACCAGCAGGGACTCCGCGGCCAGCGCCGAGCGCAGCGACGACCGGCGCAGGCCGATGACGAACGCGGGGTCGTCTCCGGTGAGCGGGACCGTACGCGTGCGGCCGGGCAGCATCGCCGACAGCAGGAGAAGCAGCCCGGCGAACGCGACGCACGCCGCCGCGCCCATGACGCCCGGATCGTCCGGGCGTACCGTGCGCTGCGGCAACGGCGGGTGGCCGAGCATCGAGAACACGACCTGCGCGGCCACCGTGGCACCGGCGAGGATCAGCAGGGACGCTGCGAGGACCGACGGGACGACCCGCCGCGGCCGGAACGCCCGCACCGCCGCCCGCCGTGCCCCGGAATGATCGGGTACGAGCAGCTCATCGGCGGACACCAGCTCTAATGATTTGACACTCACGGCGACATTAGAGCAGGTCAGTGCCGTCTTTCCTGCGAGTGTTCGGTCAGCTGAAGACCACGGTGCGGTCGGCGTTGAGGAACACCCGGTGCTCGGTGTGCCAGCGCACCGCCCGCGCCAGCGCGAGGCACTCCATGTCGCGGCCCACCGCCATCAGCTCCGCAGGCCCCTGCGAGTGCCCGACCCGCGCGACCTCCTGCTCGATGATCGGCCCCTCGTCGAGGTCCGCCGTGACGTAGTGCGCGGTGGCGCCGATGAGCTTCACGCCGCGCTCGTGCGCCTGGTGGTACGGCCTGGCGCCCTTGAAGCCGGGCAGGAACGAATGGTGGATATTGATGATCCGGCCGGGCAGCTTCGCGCAGAAGTCCTCCGACAGCACCTGCATGTACCGGGCGAGCACGACGAGGTCCGCCTGGGTGCGCTCGGCCAGCGCGAGGATCTCCGCCTCCTGTGCGGCCCTGGTCGCGGCCGTCACGGGCAGATGGTGGTAGTCGACGCCGTACGACTGGGTCAGCGGCCGCAGGTCCGGATGGTTCGAGACGACCGCGACGACGTCGATGCCGAGCAGGCCGGAGCGCTGGCGGTACAGCAGGTCGTTCAGGCAGTGCCCCTGCGCGGACACCAGGATCAGGACCTTGGACTTCTCGTCCAGGTCGTGCAGGGCCCACTCCAGCGCGAACTCCGGCTCCAGCGCGCGGAAGTCCTTCGCGAGCTCGACACCGTCGTCCGCGTCGAACTGGGTCCGCATGAAGAACCGCCCGGTGCCGCGGTCCCCGAACTGCTGGCTCTCCACGATGTTGCACCCGCGCGCCGCGAGCACCCCCGAGACGGCCGCCACGATCCCCGGCCGGTCGGGACAGGAGACGGTCAGCACGCCACGCTTCATATCCGGCGAGCGTACGGTCAACGCCCGCGCCGATCCCTCGCCGACCATCAGGAGTAGGCAAAGCTTGCCGCCACAGGCCCGAATGGGCGGAGGGTCGACGGGACCGCGCCCCATACTTCACCCGGCGGACCAGGACATTTAACGCCCACGGCGCCCGGCCGCCGCAACCGGGGAGCATGCTCCCGAGTGCCGCTCACAGGACGTCACAGGGAGACCCGTTGCCGCGACGCCCAGCCATCATCCCGGCCCTGCTGACCACGCTGACGCTCCTCCTCCTGCTGCCGTCGCCCGCGGCAGCGGCACCGTCACCGGCGCCGAGCGGACGGGTGGTGCTGATCGGGATACCCGGCCTGCAGTGGAGCGACATCGGCCCGTCCGCGACGCCGAACCTGTGGCGGCTGGCGGACCAGGGCGGCACCGGGGTGCTGTCGGTCAAGGCCGTCGGCAGCCGTACCTGCCCCGGCGACGGATGGGTCACGGTGTCGGCGGGCGCGAGATCCGCCGCCGGCGACTACTGCGACCACCCCGTCACGATCACCCCGGCCGCCGGGGCGGGCGCCGTGGTGGCGGAGGTACCGTCGATCCGGCACGCCAACGCGGGCTTCGGCCCGGTCGGCCTCCTAGGAGACACCGTCCACCGGTCCGGCGGATGCACCACCGCCGTCGGCACGGGCGCCGCCCTGGCCACCGCCGACTCCACGGGCCACGTCGACGCGTACTACCAGTCCCCCACTACCGTCCCGCAGAACGCGTGGACCCACTGCCCGGTCACGGTCGTCGACGCCGGCCCCGTGAACGCCCCCACCACCCCGACCTCCGCGCCCGGCGCTTCTAACGCCCCGGCCTCCGCGACCGGCAGCGCTCGGAAGGGCGCGCCCACGACACCCACCGCGACCGGCGACATCGTCCCCCTCACGGCCACCACCCCGCGCCACGCCGACTCCGTCGGGCGTCGCACCGACGCCAAGGACTCGGGCCGCGCGGGCCTGGCCGGCGCGTACCGCGTCGGCTCCGGCGGTGTCTTTCGTAGCGGCGACGCGCGGCAGGTGCAGGCGGGGCAGGTGGACGCCGTCGTCGGTGGGGTGCTGGCGCGGCTGGGCGCCGGGACGACCGTCGTCGTCGCCGGGGTGGCGGACCACGATCGGACGCCTCACCTGCGGGCCGTGATCGCCACCGGGGCGGACACGCGGGGGCGGTATCTCGGGTCGGACTCCACCCGCCGCGACGACATGGTGATCCTTCCCGACCTCACCGCCTCCCTCCTGGCCGGGGCGAGGATCAAGGCGCCTCCGGAGCTCATCGGGACGCCTCTCACGCCCGACGCCGACCGGCCCCGGGCGCTCGCCGACACCGTCCACGATCTCGCGTCGCAGGACGTCGCCGCGCAGACGCACCGGAACCTCCTGCCCAGGTTCTTCGAAGCCTTCGTGATCGGGCAGATCCTCTTCTACGGTGCCGCCGCGATCGCGCTGCGGAGGCGCAAGACGGACCACCGGCGCAGGATCATGGCCGCGACCCGGCTGACGGCGCTCGCCGCGGCGGCGGTTCCCGTCTCGGCGTACCTCGTCAACGTGTTCCCCTGGTGGCATACCGGTCATCCGACCTTCTGGCTGGTGGCGGGCATCGGGGTGGCGGACGCGCTGGCGGTGGCCGTCGCGATGGCCGGGCCCTGGCGGCGTGCCATCCTCGGGCCCGGCACGGTGATCGCCGGGCTGACGGCCGCGGTGCTCGGGGCCGATCTGCTGACCGGCAGCAGCCTCCAGGTGAACAGCCTGATGGGGTACTCGCCGCTGATCGGCGGCCGGTACTACGGCATGGGCAACATCGCGTTCGCGGTGCTGGCGACGTCGACGCTGCTCGCCTCCGCCGGGGTCGCGCACTGGCTGGAGCCGCTGCGCGGGCGCCGGGTGGCGGTGGCCGCCGTGCTCGCGATGACGATCACGGCGGCGGTGCTGGACAGCTGGACGGCGTGGGGCAGCGACTTCGGCGGCCTGATCGCGTTCGTTCCCGGCCTGTCCACGACGGCGCTGCTCGTGGCCGGGCGAAGGGTGTCGTTCATCAAGCTCCAGCTGCTGCGCGCGACCGGGATGGCGCTCGTGCTCGGCATGGCCTACATCGACTATCTGCGGCCGCCGGGACGCCGGACGCACATGGGCCGGTTCTTCGCCCAGCTCGTCCAGGGTGACGCGATGCCCTGGCTCGAACGCAAGTTCACCGCGATGGCGCACACGTTCGGCAACCTGACGCTCATGCCCATCGTGGTCGTGGCGGTGCTGTTCCTCACGCTGGTGCTGTACCGGCCGAGCCGGGCGGGCGCCGGTGGGCTCCAGCTCGCGTACGAACGGGCGCCGATGCTGCGGGCCGGACTGTCCGGGGCCTTCGTGACGGCGCTCGTGGGCGGCGCGGTGAACGACTCGGGGATCGCGGTTCCGGCGCTGACGCTGGCGGTCGCGGTTCCGCTGGCGCTCGCGGCCGTCGTGTTCGCGCTCGTGGCACGCGACGATTCGGTGGCCACGGCCGGCCCCTGATGGGCGGATTTTCCGGTACGTGAACACTTCTCATATTCCATGGATGTGTGGCACTCTGCGCTTATGACGTTGCGGGAGCGGTACGACGCGGCGACGGCACGTTTGGAGCCGCCGTTCGCGGTCGTCGATCTGGACGCGTTCCGGGCCAACGCCGCCGGGCTCATCCGCCGGGCCCACGGCAAGCCGATCCGGGTCGCGAGCAAGTCCGTACGCTGCCGGACCCTGCTGGAGAACGTCCTCGCGACCGAGGGCTTCGAAGGGGTCATGGCCTTCACGCTCCCCGAGGCGCTCTGGCTGGCGTCCAAGGGCATCAGCGACGACATCCTCGTCGCCTACCCCACGGCCGACCAGACCGCCCTCGGCCGGCTCGCCGCCGACGAGCACGCCGCCGCGACCGTCACGGTGATGGTCGACTGCCCCGAGCACCTCGACCTCATCGAGAAGGCCACCGCGGGCCGTCCCGTACGGGTCTGCATCGACATCGACGCCTCGTGGCGCACGGCCGGGGGCCGCGTACGGGTCGGCGCGCGCCGCTCGCCGCTGCACTCCGCCGTCGAGACCGCCGCGTTCGCGCGCGAGGTCACCCGCCGTCCGGGCCTCACCCTGGTCGGCCTGATGGCGTACGAATCGCAGATCGCGGGCGTCGGCGACAACCCGCCGGGCAAGCCGATCTTCTCGCGCGCCCTCCGTTTCGTTCAGACGCAGTCACGCGTGGAGCTGGCCCGCAGGCGGGCGGCGATCGTCAGCGCGGTGCGCGAGGTGGCCGACCTGGAGTTCGTGAACGGCGGCGGCACCGGCAGCGTCGAGAAGACCGCCGCCGAGAAGGCCGTGACCGAGGTCGCGGCGGGCTCGGGCCTCTACCAGTCGGTGCTGTTCGACCACTACACCAACTTCTCCGGCCGACCCTCCGCGCTGTTCGCGCTGCCCGTCGTACGCCGCCCGAGCGAGGAGGCCGTCACCGTCCTGGGCGGCGGCTACCTGGCGTCCGGCGTCGGCGACCGCAGCCGGATGCCGCAGCCGTACCTGCCGACCGGCCTGCGCTACGACCCGCAGGAGGGCGCGGGCGAGGTCCAGACCCCGCTCCTCGGCACGGCCACCCGGCAACTGGAGATCGGCGACCGGGTCTGGTTCCGGCACGCCAAAGCCGGTGAGCTGTGCGAACGCTTCTCCGTGCTCCACCTCATCGAGGGCGACCAGGTCGTCGACACCGTGCCGACCTACCGCGGCGAAGGCCAGACGTTCCTCTAGACACATTTCGGCGTCCGTAACCGGCGGGGCCGGTGAGACCGGCAGGCGCGGGTACGCAGGCCATCGCGCCGTCCCGGCCCGATCCACGCACCGGAGCCGCACGGAGAGTGCTGGGATAAAACGCCCCGTTTCTGTCCTGGGAACGGTCCACAGGCGCGTATGGTCTTAGCTCAGTATTCGGATCCGCCCCGGTGGGGAGGCGCCATGGGTCATCTCGAAGAGGCGATTGCACCGCCGGGCCGGCCGCCCGAACCGCTGCTGCAGGACCCCTGCGCCGAGCGCGGCGCGGCGGGCGACCTCCTGCACGACGGCAGAGGCGGTGGCGGCGGCCTCGACGTCTTCCTGGCCGGCACCGTGTTCATGGACATGATCTTCACCGGCCTGCCCGGGCTTCCCCCGCCGGGCACCGAGCTGATCACCAACGGCCTCGGCTCGGCGCCGGGCGGCATCGCGAACATCGCGGTCGCCATGAGCCGCCTCGGGCTCAACGTCGGTCTCGCCGCGGCGTTCGGCGACGACATGTTCGGCTCCTACCTGTGGCGGACCCTGTCCGAGCAGGAGGGCGTCGGCCTCGACTACTCCCGCAAGCTGACCGGCTGGCCGACGCCGGTGACGGTCTCGCTCGCCTACGACTCCGACCGCAGCATGGTGACCTACCACCGCCCGATGCCGGTCCTGCCCGAAGAGCTCGTCGGCACCCCGCCGCCCGCGCGTACCTGCTTCCTCGACCTCGACCACCCGGTGCCGTCGTGGGCCGCGGCGATGCACCGCGCGGGCACGACCGTGGTCGCCGACGTCGGCTGGGACTCCACCGAGACCTGGTCCACCGACGTGCTCGACCGCCTCGCGCACGTCGACGTGTTCCTGCCCAACTCCCTTGAGGCGATGGCCTACACACGTACCGACACCCCCGAGCTGGCGCTGGCCGCGCTGTCGGACCGGGTTCCGGTCGTGGTGGTCAAGCGCGGTGAGCGCGGCGCGATCGCGATCGACTCGACCACGGGTGAGCGCGCCGAGGCGCCGGCGCTGCCGGTCGTGGCGCTGGACGCCACCGGCGCCGGCGACGTGTTCGGCGCCGCGTTCGTGTACGGCACCCTCGCCGGCTGGCCGCTGCTCGACCGGCTGCGCTTCGCCAACCTGTGCGGCGGCCTGTCCGTACGCCACCACAGCGGGTCGCTCGGCTCGCCATGCTGGGGCGAGATCGCGGCCTTCGGCGAGTCCGAGGAGCTGCCCGAAGAGATCCTGCGGGACTACGCGTTCGTCGTCCCCTACATTCCCGAGGCCGCGCCCATATCGGTGATCAGGGCCGAGCCGACCGTACGAGAGGCAAGGTGAACACGACGTGAGCCCGCGCATCACGGTCGTCGGAGCGGGCAGCGGCTACCTGCCGGGGGTGATCCGCGGGCTGTTGCACCGCGCGTCCGACCTGGCCGGCGCCGAGCTCGTCTTCTACGACATCGACGCCGAGCACCTCGACGTGATGACGCGTCTGGCCCGCAACATGTTCGCCGCGCGCGGCGCCGACCTCACGGTCCGCTCGGACACCTCGCTGAAGGCGGCCCTCGACGGCGCCGACTTCGTGTTCACGACGTTCCGCCCGGGCGGCCTCCAGGGGCGCCACCTGGACGAGTCGATCCCCCTCAAGTACGGCATCGTCGGCCAGGAGACGATCGGGCCGGGCGGCTTCCTGATGGCCTGCCGGTCGGTTCCGGTGCTGCTGGAGATCGCACGGAACACCCCGCCGGACGCCTGGATCATCAACTACACGAACCCCACCAACATCGTCACGGACGCCGTCCTGCGGCACACCGACGCGAAGATCATCGGTCTGTGCGACCAGTGGGTGGGCGACACCGAGGTGTGGGCCGGCCTGCTCGGGCTGCCGGCCGACAGCCTGGAGATCGACTGGATCGGCACGAACCACGGCACCTGGGCCGAGCGCGCCCGGCTGGACGGCGAGGAGATCGACCTCGCGTCGCGGCTGGCCGACCTCGCGCCCGCCGGCGAGGCCACCCCGCACCGCGAGCCCGCGCGGATGGCCGAGGTCGGCAAGGCCCTCGGCCTGCTGGTCAACTCCTACACGAAGTACTACTACTTCCACGACGACGTCGTGCGTGAGCTGCGGGAGAAGGGCTCCACGCGGGCCGAGGACATCATGGCGATGCTCCCGGCCTACTACGCGCAGGTGGCCGGCGAGGCCGACAAGGCCGACCCGGACCCCAGCCGCGAGCGCGGAGGCGGCGAACACGGCGAGTTCGCGGTGGATATGATCTGCGCCATCCTGCACGACGAACGGCGGCGGCTCATTCTCAACACGAGGAACCAGGGCTCGATCGCGTCCCTCGAATCCGACGCGGTGGTCGAGACGCCCTGCATCGTGGGCCGTCACGGCCCGACCCCCCTGGTGATGGGCGAGATCCCCCGCGCCGTACGAGGCCTCACGCACGCCATCCACGAGTACGAACGCCTCGCGGCGGACGCCGCGACCACCGGCGACGTGCGCCTCGCGCTGCAGGCACTGCTGGCCCACCCGTTCGTGACGAGCAAGCGCACGGCCGAAAAGATCTTGGATGAAGGTCTCGCCGCGCACCGTGCGTACCTGCCGCAATTCGGCTGACCGAAGGAGCCCCCCTGCCATGAGGAAACCGATCGTGGTCCTCGCCGCGGCGCTGATCGCCGTCTCGGCCTGCGCCCCCGGCTCCAAACCCAAGCCGGCGACGAAGAAGCCGAGCTCGGTCAACACCGACATCGCCAAGGCGGGCCCGGTGACGCTGACCGTCTGGGACCAGGAGGTCCTCGGCGGCCAGAACGAGCAGATGCAGAGGCTCAACGCGGACTTCCACGACAAGTACCCCAACGTCACCATCAAGCGGGTCTCCCGGTCGTTCAGCGACCTGCAGAAGACGCTGCGCCTGGCGCTGTCGGGCGGCAACCCGCCGGACGTCGTCGAGGCCAACCAGGGCTACGGCGTCATGGCGGCGCTCGTGAAGGCCGGCGCGCTGACGCCCGCTGGACGCCTACGAGCCGGCGTACGGCTTCGGCAAGCGGTTCCCCGCGGGCCCTGGCCAGCTCAACAGCGTCACCCCGGACGGCAAGTCGATCGGCGTCGGGCAGCCTGTACGGCGTCGCGATGACCGGCGAGGCCGTCGGCATCTACTACAACACCGACAAGCTGAAGCAGCTCGGCCTCCAGCCGCCGACGTCGTGGGCGCAGTTCGAGCAGCGAGCTGCCGAAGGCCAAGAGCAAGGGCGAGACGCCGATCTAGTTCGCCAACCTGGACAAGTTCCCGGCGATCCACGAGTTCGGCGTGCTGCTCGGGCAGACCGCCGACAAGCGGCATGCTGCGCAACCTGGTGTTCGGCCGCGGCGGCTCGTGGACCGACCCGACGGTCGTGCAGGCCGCGCGACGAAGCTCGCGGACTGGGCGAAGCTGGGCTACTTCCCGCCGACGGCCAACGGCGACAAGTACAACGACTCGGCCGGCAGCGTTCGCCAAGGGCGACGGGCTGTCTTCCTCATCGGCGGCACGTGGTTCGCCGCGGACTTGCAGAAGAAGATGGGCGACAAGGTCGGCTTCATGCTGCCCCTGCCCGCGTCGGTCGGCGGCGCGATCGTGCCGGACGCTCGGCGGCGAGGCCTGCCGTTCGCGATCACGTCGAAGTCCAAGCACCCGGACGTGGCCGCGGCGTACCTCGAACTTCATGACCACGCCGCACGCGATGGACGTGCGTCGCCCAGACCGGCAAGCTCGCCGCGCTGACGCCGGCCGACCAGCCCAGCCGGTGCCGACGCCGGCTGGCGACGCGACGTGTTCGCCGCCTGGAAGGCCGCGAGCGACCGCGACATCCTCGTCCCGTACCTCGACTACTCGACGCCGACGTTCTCGACACTCTCGGCGGCGTGCTGCAGGAGATCATCGCGGGCACGCAAGACGCCGGTTCGCAGGCGCATGCAGGCCGCACGCGAAGGGACTACGCCGTCTTCGCTGGCGCAGATGACCGCCGGGAGCCCGGGGCGCGCCGGGGCGCCGCCGCCCGGCGAGCCGCGCCGGGTCGGCTACCTGTACGTCGCTGCCCGGCGCTCGCCGTCTTCGCGGTGTTCGTGCTCGTGCCGCTCGTGCACGGCGCGTAGCTGTCGCTGTTCACACTGGGACGGCCTGACCGTCGGCACCTGGGCGGGCCTCGGCAACTACACCGAGGTCTTCGGCGACCCGCAGCTGCGCGGGGCGTTCCTGCACGCGCTGGTGCTGCTCTTCTTCTACGCGGCTGCTGCCGTGCCTGATCGCGCTCGTGCTGGTCGCGGGCATCGTCGCGCGGACCCGGCCGCGCGGCCTGGCGTTCTTCCGCACCGTGCTGTTCCTGCCGCAGGTGGTGGCGATGGTCGTCGGTCGCGGTGGCCTGGCGGATGGATCTACGCCCCGACCACGGGCCGCTCAACGGCACCCTGCGCGCGGTCGGCCTGGGCTCGCGTCGCGCGGCTGGCTCGGCGACTTCTCCTGGGCGCTGCCGTCCGTCGGCCTGATCGGCACCTGGGTGGAGATCGGCCTCGCCATGGTGCTGTTCCTGGCCGGGGTGCAGAAGATCCCGCAGGAGCTGTACGACGCGGCGCGCGTCGACGGCGCGGGCGCGGTGCGCGAGTTCCTCGCGGTGACGCTGCCGGGGCTGCGCGCGCGAGATGGCCGTCGCGCTGACGCTGACGATGATCGCCGCGCTGCGCAACTTCGACCTGATCTACCTGACGACCGGGCGGCGGGCCCGGCGACGCGACGACGGTGCCGGCGTACGAGGTCTACAACCGGGCCTTCAACACGGGCGAGGTCGGGCTCGGCCTGCGCCATCGGCATCACGATCGCGCTGTTCGTGTTCGCTCGTCAGCTGTCGGGATCAACCGCCGCGTGGAGGGACGCCCATGAGCGCCGTGACGACCTCACGGGCCGAGCGCGTCGCGACGTACGGGATGCTGAGCCTGTTCTCGCTGATCGCGCTGTCTTCCCGCTGCTGGCGGTCGCCTCGCAGGCGCTGAACCTCCTCGCACCTCGTCGGTTCGCCGCGCGATTCAGCGGCGCCTGGCACGCGCGGCCACTTCGCGCGGTACCTCACCAACAGCCTCATCGTCGTCACCGTCGTGGTGGTCGTGGCGTCGGTGCTGTCGATCCTGGCCGGGTACGCCTTCGGGCACGATGGAGTTCCGCGGCGCGACCGCGCTGTTCTACGTGTTCCTGCTCGGCCTGATGGTGCCCGACCGAGGCGGTCGTGGTGCCGCTCTACTTCGACCTGCGCTCGGTCGGGCTGGACGACACGCTGCCGGGCCTGATCCTGCCGCAGATCGCGCAGTCGGTCGTCGTTCGGGACGTTCTGGATGCGCGCCTTCTTCCGGTCGGCGCCGCGGTCGCTGGTCGAGGCGGCGCGCATCGACGGCGCGTCGAGCCTGACCACGCTGCGGCGCGTGCTGATCCCGGTCGGGCGGCCCGCGATCCTCACCATGGTCGTGCTGATCGCCATGTGGACGTGGAACGAGTTCCTGCTCGCCCTGGTGATGCTCAGCTCCAGCGAGGACACCCGTACGGCGCCGCTCGGGCTCTCGATCTTCCAGGGGCAGCACCAGACGGAGTACCAGATGCTGCTGGCCGCCGCGCTGATCGTCGCCGCGCCCGTGGTCGTCGTCTACGTCTTCCTGCAGCGCCACTTCATCGCGGGCATGCTCTCCGGCGCGGTCAAGGAGTAGACGCGGGGAGCGTACGCGTCGCGATGACGATCGACACGCTCAGCGTCAGCGCCATGACCAGCCCGGTGACGAGGACGGGCTGTGGCGTGAAGGACGCCGCCAGCGCCAGCGCGGCCGCGATCGGGAAGACGGCGGCGTGCCAGAAGGCGATGTGGTGCGGGCGCAGGTGCAGCACCCAGACGGCGATGAGGTAGACGGCCACCGGGACCGTGACCGCCAGGGCAGCCACGCGGTCACTGACGTGGGTCCCGGCCACCGCGTGGTCGACCGAGAGGGTGAGGCCCGCCCCGACGGCCGCAGCCGCGGCGAAGATGAAGTAGTGGCCGTAGCCCCACACCATCGAGAACCTCAGCGAGGTGAACAGCCGCTCGGCGGGCTTGGCGAAGTAGATCCACCACATCGAGAAGACGATGAGCAGGCCGCCGGCGGCCGTGGTGATGAGCGTGGTGAAGCCGGCCTTGGCGTCGAGGGCCGACTGGACCGCGCCGCTCGCCGCGAGGATGGACTCCCCGAGCACGATGAGGGTGAACAGGCCGTACCGCTCGGCGATGTGGCCGGGGTGCCAGGGGGTCCGCGCGGGCCGCTCGGCGATGACCGGCACCAGCAGCTCCGCCACACCGAAGACCACGAAGCCGACGGTGGCCCAGACGCCGTGCAGCCCCAGCCGAGCCACCCAGGCGATCTGCACGACCGTGACGCCGGCGGCGTACCTCCGGCAGCTCGCGCGGCGCGCCCGGTCGCCGTGGGAGGCGCGCAGCCACTGCGGGACGGCGGCGACGCGCATGATGACGTAGCCGAGGGTGCCGATGGCGAAGTCGCGGTGCTCCAGCGCCCTGGGCACGCCGGCCGCCAGGACCAGGGCCCCGGCCATCTGCACGAACACGGCCAGGCGGTACGGCACGTCGTCGGTGTCGTACGCGGACGCGAACCACGTGAAGTTCATCCACGCCCACCAGATGGCGAAGAAGATCATCGCGTAGCCGATCAGGCCGTCGGCGAACCGGCCCTCCGCGAGCGCGTGGTGGAGCCCCTGCCCGGCCTGGGCGACGGCCGCCACGAAGACGAGGTCGAAGAGGAGTTCCAGCGGGGTCGAGGCGCGATGGTCCTCGGAGTCGTCCCGCGAGACCATCGACCGGCGGAGTACGGGCGCCAGCGAGGCCCTGGGCGGCGCGTGCCCGCTCACGTCACCGACGGCGTCGTGCGAGCAGGCGCAGCGCGACGGCGGTGAACGTGAGACCCGCGCCGAGCAGCACGGGGCCGGTGAGGCCGCTGCGCGGCCGGTCCTGCGGCTCGCGGCGGACGATCGCGCCGAGGTCCTCGGCGATCTTGCCGGCCTCTTCCCGCGCCATCACGGCACCCCGCTGGGCGGCGTGCTTCGGGCTCAGCCGCTCGGCGAGCAGGTCGATGCTGCGCGCCAGTTCGGCTCGGGTGCGCTCGATCTCGGCCTCGAGCGCCTCCGGGGTCTTGTCGGCCATGTGTGTCGTCCTTCCTGCGGCCGGCCCTCACCGGCGAAGCTGTGACCAGTCTGTCAGTTATGGACCCCTCGTATCGCTCCGCGAAGGCGGTGTCACCCCGATCCGGCGCCCGCTCGCCCGGGACCGGTACGGTTGGACCAGCTCGATCGAAAGGTGATCTCGTGACGGAACAGCGGCTGCAGCCTGGGGACGTGGCCCCGGAGTTCACGCTCCCCGATGCCGACGGCAACCCCGTCTCCCTGTCGTCGTTCCGAGGACGACGTGTGATCGTTTATTTCTACCCGGCGGCGATGACGCCCGGCTGTACGAAAGAGGCGGTCGGCTTCCGCGACAACCTCGCCGACCTCGACGGCAGCGGAGTGACAGTGCTCGGGATCTCTCCCGACAAGCCCGCCAAGCTGGCGAAGTTCCGCGACCGCGACGCGCTGACGTTCCCGCTGCTCGCCGACCCGGAGACCAAGATCCTCCAGGCGTACGGCGCCTACGGTGAGAAGAAGCTCTACGGCAAGACGATGATCGGTGTGATCCGCTCCACCTTCATCGTCGACGCCGACGGCAAGATCGAGAAGGCCTTCTACAACGTGAAGGCCACCGGTCACGTGGAGCGTCTCCTGAAGGAGCTCGGCATCTGATCTTCGTGCCGAAGCCGCCGTTCGCCACCCGGTAGGCTGCGGTACGGAGTTCTCGGGGCCGTAGCCCAATGGCAGGAGGCACACGGTTTAGGTCCGTGCCAGTGTGGGTTCGAATCCCACCGGCCCTACCCACTCTGGTCGTCGCGCCGAAATGTCGGTACCCGGCCGTACGCTGGCCGTATGACGCAGACCCTCGGCGCGACCAAACCACGCCGCGCCGAGCTGGGCCGTTTCCTGAAGGCACGGCGGGCCAGGCTGCGTCCGGAGGACGTCGGCCTGCCACCCGGCCCGCGCCGCCGCACACCGGGCCTGCGCCGCGAGGAGGTCGCCCTCCTCGCCGGCCTCGGCATCACCTGGTACACCTGGCTGGAGCAGGGCCGCCCGATCAACGCCAGCTCCCAGGTGCTCGACTCGGTGGCTCGTACGCTCCGGCTCGACCGCGCCGGGCGCGAGCACCTCTACCGGCTCGCCGAGGCGACGCCCGTACGCTTCGGCGCCCTGCCGTCCGACGTGCCGCCGGCGCTCCTCGACATCCTGAACGGGCTCGACCCGCTACCCGCCGCGATCATGAACTCCCGCTTCGACATCATCGCGTCCAACGACGCGCACCAGGACCTCTTCCACGACTGGCACAGCCTGCCGTGCGTGCACAAGAACCTGCTGTGGTGCTGCGTCACCGAGCCGATGGCGCGTGACCTGTTCCTCAACTACGACGACGAGGTCCCGCATCTCGTCGCGCGGCTCCGCTCGGCGTACGGCCGTCACGTGGGCGAGCCGGAGTGGGAGGAGGACATCCGGCGCCTGACGGAGCTGAACCCGGAGTTCGCCGACCTGTGGTCACGGCACGAGGTCGCCGAGCCGTCCGCCCGCACCCACCTCTTCCGGCATCCCGTCGCGGGCGTGCTGACGTTCACCAAGACCGAGCTGGCCGCCTCCACCACGCAGGACCTGCGGATCGGCGTCCACACCCCGGCGGACGAGCAGACCTGGCAGCGCCTGCCCATGACCCGCGGCCCCTCGGGGCGACTCGAAGATTGAACGCGAAACGGGCCCGGCGCGTCGCGCCGGGCCCGTTCGGTGAAAGGTGCCGGATCAGAAGGCTCCGGTGCCGTTCGGGGTGCCGAGACCGGTCGGGCCGTCCCAGCCGGGGCCCGCGTTGCACCACTGCGTGGTGGGGCAGGACCCGTTGCTCCCGGAGGTCACGTCGAACAGCGAGTCGGCGTGAGCGTACGGGGTGTTGTTGTCGACCGACGAGGCGTTGCCCGCGAGGCCGAAGATGCCGCCGACGACCGGGGCCGCGACGCTGGTGCCACCGAAGACCATCCAGCCGCTCTGGCCGCCGGCCGCGGTGCTGTCGTAGACGGCGACGCCGGTGGCCGGGTCGGCCACGGCGGAGACGTCGGCGACGGCGCGCCCGGTGCAGCCCGTGTTGGCGCCGGCCTGGCCGGAGAGCGCGGTGTTGAGGTCGGAGCAGCCGCTGCCGGCGCCGTCCCAAGCGGACTCGCTCCAGCCGCGGGCACTGCCGTCCTTGGTGAGCGAGGTGCCGCCCACGGCGGTGACGTACTGGGAGGAGGCCGGGTACTCGACGCCGTAGCCGGAGTCACCGGAGCTGACCGTCATGATGACGCCCGGGTGGTTGTAGTACTGGCCGTAGTCCGAGTCGGCCGCGTCCGAGCCGCCGTAGCTGTTGCTGACGACGCTGGCCATGCCGGCGGCGGTGTTCACCGCGGTGCCGAGGTCCTCGAAGGAGGCGGAGTTCGCCTCGACGAGCACGATGTTGCAGCTCGGGCAGACGGCCGACACCATGTCGACGTCCAGGGAGATCTCCTGGCCCCAGCCGGCGTCGCCGGTCGGGTAGGAGGAGCCGCCGTTCTGGTCGACCTTCTTGAAGCAGCCGTTGGCCGTGCTGCACTCGGGGAGGCCGAACTGGCTGCGGTAGGTCGCCAGGTCCTGCTCGGCGGTCGGCGCGTCGTACGCGTCGACGATCGCGACCGTCTGGCCGGAGCCGCCGGCACCGAGCTTGTAGGCGTCCTGCAGGTCGGCCGGGGCCAGACCGGACGGGGCCGCGGCCTCCGCGCGCAGGGACTTGTTGCTCTTGGCGATGTCGCTACGGACGAGCGCCTGGCAGGCGGCGAAGCCGGCCTTCGGGGTGTCCGAGCAGGCGTGGTGGAACGAGTGGGAAACGGCGGCGGCCGGAGCCGCAGCCGGGGCGGCGTTCGCCGCTCCGGACATGAGGGGGGCGAGGGCGAGGATCAGACCGCCCACAACCACCCCGGTGATGCGTCGTCGCATTTGCTCTCCTAAGAGCTGGCGGGGGTACGACGACTGGAATCCTCACATATGTCATGTGATGACCAAAAGCCCCTATTACTCCGAAAGTTCGTAAAGAATTCGTCATTTTTGTCAGATCGTAGTGAATTTTTAGGTCACAGCGTGACCGGGTTGACCACAGAGGGTCACCTCGCCGGTAAACCCGGAAACGTGACGCTGCCGACCGCGCCCGCCCTCGTCCCGGGCGGTCGAGCGCCGATATTTTCAACGCGAAACCAATTCACGAAATGACGTGGTCAACGCGCGTGACCAGATGCGGATTCAGCCGTGTCATGCCTCAGACAACCGCCGTGACTTCGACCTCCAGGAGCGCGCCGGGGAAGAACAGGCGGGACACCTCGACCGTCGTGCTCGTCGGCGGCGTGCCGGTGAAGTACCGGGTCCGCACCGCTCCGTACGCCCGCCGCTGGTCCATGTCGGCCAGGTAGGTGCGGATGTTCACGACGTCCGCGAGCGTCGCGCCGTGGGCGGTCAGGATCGCGGCGACGGTCTCCATCACGCACTCCGACTGCGCGGTCATGTCGCCCTCGCCGACCAGCCGCCCGTCCGCGTCGAGCGCGATCTGGCCGGACAGGAACAGCATCACCTTGTCCCCGAGTTCCACGCGTGCAACGTGGGAGTACGGGCCCGCGGGCGCCGGCACCGTCGCGGGGTCGTCGAAGACCGTCATGTGAAAACCTTTCACGTTAGGCCTCTCAACGAGAGGCCCGGGACAGCCACGCTAGGGAGCGCGGCGGCATTCCACCAGCGAAGATCAAGCATGTACGGCATGCGGAGCTAGCATGGGTTCTCATGGACACGACACTGCTCGCCGTCTTCGGGGAGGTCGCACGGCGCGGCTCGTTCACGGCCGCCGCCGAGGCGCTCGGCTACACGCAGTCCGCGGTGTCCCGGCAGATCTCGACGCTGGAGAACGAGGTCGGCGCGGTGCTGTTCGACCGGCTGCCGCGCGGGGTCCGGCTGACCGAGGAGGGCCGCTGCGTCCTGCCGCACGCCCACGCGATCACCGACCGCCTGGCGGCGGCGCGCGGTGACCTGCGCGACCTGCGTGACCTGTCCGCCGGGCGGCTGCGCCTGGGTGCCTTCCCGACCGCCGACGCCGCGCTGGTCCCCCGCGCGCTGGCCGCCTTCCGCGCCGCGTATCCGGACGTCGTCCTGTCGCTCGCCGAGGGCCTCGTACGCGACCAGGTCGCACGGCTGCACGCGGGCGACATCGACCTCGCGATCGTCGCCTCGTCCACGCCGGACGCCCTCGACGGCCTCGACCTCGCGCACCTGCTGGACGACCCGATGTACGTCGCGCTGCACCCCGGCCATCCCCTCGCCGGGCGCGGCGGGCTGCGGCCCGCCGACCTCGCCGACGAGGACTGGATCGCGGGCAGCACGCGCGTGGAGGACACCCTGATCGGCGGCGTCCTCGACCGGGGGTTCCGGCCCCGGATCGGCTACATCGCCGGCGAGTGGATCGCCAAGCAGGGCCTGGTCGCGGCCGGGCTGGGCGTCACGCTCATCCCGTCGCTCGCCGCCGGCGCGGCACGCCCGGACATCGTCCTGGTGCCGCTGGTCTCCCCCGGCGCGCCCGTACGCGCGGTGTACGCGGCGACCGTGCCCGGCGTGACGCCGCCGCCCGCGCTGACCGCCTTCCGCGGCTTCCTCGCCGAGGCGGTCACCGCTCTGCGGGCGAGCCTCCCCGGCGCCTGAACCTCCGGCCGAGTGCCTCCATCCGCTGGATCGCCTCCTCGCCGCCCGCGCGTGCGGCCCTGCGCATGAGCGGGGGCGAGAGCCGGGACAGGGCGTACGCGCCGTGGGCCGCGCCGGTGACCGGCACGACGGGGCGGTCGCGTTCGACGGCGCGGACGATCGCCTTCGCGACGGCCTCGGGGCCGGGCGCGAGGCGGCCCGCGAGGCGCTCGGCCAGCTCGCCGCGCCCTCTGGCCTGCTCGGCGTCGAGGCCGGCGTAGCGCGCGGCGCGGTAGATGCCGGTATTGATGAACCCCGGGCAGATCGCGCTCACGCCGACGCCGGTGCCGGCCAGGTCGGCGCGCAGGCACTCGCTGAGCATCAGCACTCCGGCCTTCGACGTGCAGTACGCGGGCAGCGCGCGGCTCGGCGTGAACGCCGCCGCCGAGGCGACGTTGACGATGTGGCCGCGCCCGTGCCGGACCATCGCCGGGCCGAAGAACAGGCAGCCGTGCACGACGCCCATCAGGTTCACGTCGATGGTCCGCCGCCAGTCGTCCACGGTGTGGTCGAAGAAGGACCCGCCGACGCCGATGCCGGCGTTGTTGACGACGATGGCGGGAGCGCCGTACTCGTCGTCCACCCACGCGGCGAAGCGTTCCATCGCGCCCGCGTCGGCGACGTCGACCGCGTACGGGACCCCGACCTCGGCCGCCTTCTCCTCGTCGAGGTCGGCGCAGATCACCGTCAGGCCGCGTGCCTTCAGGGCCAGCGCGGTCGCCCGCCCGATTCCGCTGGCCGCCCCGGTCACGACCGCTGCTCGTGTCACGCCCCGAGCGTAGCCTGGCGCGCATGCGCGACTGGGTGGAGTGGCACGCGGCGTACGAGGAGGCGGGCTCGGCGCTGAGCAGGCGGCTCGCCGAGGTCCAGGCTCAGATCAGGGCGGCGCTCGACGGCGCCGCCCCCGGCCCGGTGCGCGTGGTGAGCATGTGCGCGGGCCAGGGCCACGACATCCTCGGCGTTCTGGCCGACCACCCGCGCCGCGCCGACGTCACGGGCCGCCTCGTCGAGCTGGACCCGCACAACGCCGAGGCCGCGCGGCAGGCCGCCCCCGCCGGGATCGACGTGGTCACCGGCGACGCCGCGGTGACGGACGCGTACGCCGGAGCGGTCCCCGCCGGCCTGGTCCTGGCCTGCGGTGTCTTCGGCAACATCTCGGACGCCGACATCGCGTACACGATCGGCTGCCTGCCGCAGCTGTGCGCGCCGGGCGCGACGGTCGTGTGGACCCGCCACACCGAGGAGCCGGACCTCACCCCCGAGATCCGCGGCCGGTTCGCCGGCGCGGGGTTCACCGAGGTCTCCTTCGCGGCGCTCGCCGGCACCTCGGTGAGCGTCGGCGCGCACCGGTTCACGCGCGCGCCGGAGCCGCTGCGGCCGGGTGTGCGGATGTTCACGTTCACCGGCGAACCCCAGTGAGCGCCGCCGATTCCGGCGCCCGGCCGCCCTATTCCCTATTTAACAGGTTGACTTTGTTCTATATCTCGCCCACGATGACGGCGTGAGTACAGGACAGCTCCTCGTGACGCGCCTCCACGTCGACCTCCGGCGGCAGGCCAGCGCGCTCTGTGCGCCCTCCGCCTGAGTCCGTCCCACGCCGCCGACGACGCCGGCCCCGTCCCCAGATAGAACTCACGCTCCAAAGGCCTTGCCATGTCCTCACCTGCCCTCGGTCTGGGGCCGGCGCGACGTGCCGTACGGGAACGCGCACGCGTCCCGTCGGCGACCGGTCCGCTCCGGCTCGTCAGTCCCCTCCTCCTACTCCTGCTCTGGCAGGCCGCCAGTTCGTCCGGCCTGCTGTCCGAACGGCTCATCGCCTCCCCCGTCACGATCGCGCGTACGGCGGTCTCGCTCACGACGGCCGGCACCCTCCCGGACGCCATCGCCGTCTCGCTCCAGCGGGTCGTGATCGGCTTCGTCATCGGCGCGGCGGCGGCGATCGCCCTCGCCCTGCTCTCGGGGCTGAGCCGCCTCGGTGAGAACGCCATCGACCCGCCCATGCAGATGCTCCGCGCGCTGCCGTTCTACGGCCTGATCCCGCTGTTCATCCTCTGGTTCGGGATCGGCGAGACGCCCAAGATCGCGCTGGTCGCCCTCGGGGTGGCGTTCCCGCTGTACCTCAACACCTTCGCGGGCATCCGCGGCGTCGACGGCAAGCTCGTCGAGGCCGGCCGCACCCTGCGTCTCAGCCGGACCGCGCTGATCCGGAACGTGATCCTGCCCGGCGCGCTGCCCCAGGCGCTGGTCGGCCTGCGGCAGAGCCTCGGCGTCGCCTGGCTCGCGCTGATCGTCGCCGAGCAGGTCAACGCCGACTCCGGCCTCGGCTGGATGATCAACGACGCCCGCGAGTTCATGCGCACCGACGTCATCGTCGTCGGCCTGGTCGTCTACAGCGCCCTCGGCCTCATCACCGACGCACTCGTACGTCTCATCGAGAGGAGGGCCCTGGCATGGCGACGAGCCTTCCAACCCGGGTGACGAGCGACCACGTGGCGAGCACGCGGGGACTCGCCCGCGCCTTCGGCGACCGCGTGATCCTCGACCGGCTCGACCTCGACATCGAACGCGGGGAGTTCGTGGCCCTGCTCGGGCGCAGCGGCTCGGGCAAGTCCACGCTGCTGCGCGCGCTGGCCGGCCTCGACCGGGAGACCGGCGGGAACCTCACGGTCGACGGCACGGTCTCCGTGGCGTTCCAGGAGCCTCGCCTCCTGCCGTGGAAGCGTGTGGCCGACAACGTGGCCCTCGGCCTGGAGGGCCCGCCGTCCAAGCGCAGGGGAACGCGCCCGGCGCGCGCTGGACGAGGTCGGCCTCGCCGCACTCGGTGACGCCTGGCCGCTCACGCTCTCCGGCGGCGAGGCGCAGCGCGCGTCACTGGCGCGTGCCCTCGTACGCGAGCCGGGGCTGCTGCTCCTCGACGAGCCGTTCAGCGCCCTGGACGCCCTGACCCGGATCGCCATGCACCGGCTCGTCCTGGACCTGTGGAGCCGGCACGCGCCCGGCGTCCTGCTCGTCACCCACGACGTGGACGAGGCGCTGCTGCTCGCCGACCGTGTCCTCATCCTGCAGGAGGGCCGCATCGCCTTCGAAACACGCGTCGAGGCCGAACGGCCCCGGCGTACCCATGACCTCACCGCCCTGCGGACCGAGCTGCTCAGCCGGCTCGGCGTCGACGAAGGAACCTCATGAAGAGACTGTTCGCCCTGCTCACCGCCGCCGCGCTCGTGACCGCGGCGGGCTGCGGCGACGCCTCGAACGGCGACGCGGCGGCCATCCGCAAGGACGGCTCGGTCGACCTGACGAAGGTGACGCTGCGCGTCGGCGACCAGAAGGCGGGGTCGCAGGTCCTGCTGCGGGCCGCCGGCCAGCTCACCGGCGTCAAGTACAAGATCACCTGGTCGCAGTTCACCTCGGGCCCGCCGCTCCTGGAGGCCGCCAACGCGAACGCCATCGACATCGGCGGCGTCGGCAACACGCCGCCGATCTTCGCCGCCGCCGCGGGGTCGAAGGTCACGGTCGTCGCGGCGGGCGCCCAGGACCTGTCCGCACAGGCGATCCTCGTGCCCAAGACCTCGGGGATCCGGACCATCCAGCGACCTGAAGGGCAAGAAGATCGCGCTGGCCAAGGGCAGCTCGGCGCACGCCCTGCTGCTCAACGTGCTGCGGAAGGCCGGCCTCGGGTTCGGCGACATCCAGCCGCAGTACCTCCAGCCCGCCGACGCCCTGTCGGCGTTCGGCGCGGGCAAGGTCGACGCCTGGTCGATCTGGGAGCCGTACACCGCGCAGGCACAGGCGCAGACCGGCGCACGCGCCCTCGTGTACGGCAACGGCTTCGGCACCAACTACAACTTCAACGTCGCCTCCGACAAGGCGCTGAAGGACAAGGCCAAGGTCGCGGCCCTGCGCGACTACCTGACCCGCCTGAACCGCGCCACCGTGTGGTCCGCCACCCACCAGGGCGAGTGGGCGAAGACGTGGGCGTCGCAGATCGGCCTGCCGCTGCCCGTCGCCCTGGTCGCCGTACGCCGGCGGGTGACGAGGCCGGTCCCGATCGACGCCGCCGTGGTCAAGGGCGAGCAGGACCTCGCCGACGCCTTCTCCGGCGCGAAGCTCATCCCCGGCCACCTGAAGTTCGCCGACTTCACCGACACCCGATTCAACGACACCGTTTCCGGAGGATCGTCGTGACGAAGTTCCACTGGTTCCTGCCCACCAGCGGCGACGGCCGCACCATCGTCGGCGGCGGCCACGGGGCCGGCCGCCGGGGCGTGCGGCGTCCCCCCGACATCGAGTACCTCGCGCAGATCGCCCGCTCCGCCGAGCAGCTCGGCTTCGAGGGCGTGCTGACGCCGACGGGCACGCAGTGCGAGGACGCCTGGCTGACCACGGCCGCGCTCACCCGCGAGACCGAGCGCCTGAAGTTCCTCGTGGCGTTCCGTCCCGGCTTCCTGTCGCCGACGCTCGCCGCGCAGATGGCGGCGGCGTACCAGCGCATCTCCGGCGGCCGGCTGCTGCTCAACATCGTCACCGGCGGGGAGGGCGCCGAGCAGCGCCGCTTCGGCGACCACCTCTCCCACGACGAGCGCTACGCGCGTACGGACGAGTTCCTGTCCATCCTGCGCGGGGCCTGGAGCGGCGAGCCGTACGACTTCGTCGGCGACTACTACGACGTCGAGGGCGCGACGGTCTCGCAGGCCCCGGACCCGGTGCCGCAGGTGTACTTCGGCGGCTCCTCGCCCGCGGCCGGCCCGGTGGCCGCCAAGCACGTGGACGTCTACCTCACCTGGGGCGAGCCGCCCACCGAGGTCAAGAAGAAGATCGACTGGATGCGGGAGCTGGCCCAGCGCGAGGGGCGCGGGCTGAGGTTCGGGATCCGGCTGCACTCGGTGACCCGCGACACGGCCAAGGAGGCCTGGGCGGCGGCGAACCGGCTGCTCGACGACCTCGACCCGGCCGAGATCGCGGCGGCGCAGAAGGGCCTCGCCACCAGCGAGTCGGTGGGCCAGGCGCGAATGCGCACGCTGCACGCGGACTACCGCGGCGGCGGGTCCGCCCACGACCTGGAGATCTATCCGAACCTGTGGGCGGGCGTCGGCCTCGTACGCGGCGGCGCGGGCACCGCGCTCGTCGGCAGCCACGCCCAGGTGGCCGAGCGGATCGCGGAGTACGCCTCGCTCGGCATCGAGGAGTTCATCTTCTCCGGCTACCCGCACCTGGAGGAGGCGTACTGGTTCGGCGAGGGCGTCCTGCCGGAGCTGAACCGCCTCGGCCTGCTCAAGGACGCGGCGTGAGCGGCCGCGTCGTCGCGCTGGTGGGCAACCCGCGCCCCGGCTCGCGTACGCACGCGGTCGCGGAGCTGGCGGCTCGTACGGTCGCGCCGGACACCACGCCGGAGATCGTCGACCTGACCGGACTCGCGCCGGTGCTGCTCGCCCCGACGCCGTCGGCGGCCCTGGACGACGCGGTCGAACGCGTCCGTGCGGCCGGGATCCTCGTGGTGGCGAGCCCGACGTACAAGGGCACCTACACCGGGCTGCTGAAGGCGTTCCTGGACCGGGTGCCGTCCCTGTCCGGCGTCGTCGCGCTGCCGCTGCTCGTGATGGGGTCGCCGCGGCACGCCCTCGCGGTCGAGGTGCACCTGCGCCCGCTGCTCGTCGAGCTGGGCGCGACGGTCCCGACACCGGGCCTGGCCGTGGTCGAGGCTGACCTGCCGCGGATCGAGGAGATCCTCACCGAGTGGGCGGCGGCCGTGCGGACACCCGAGGCCGTGTCATGAGCGGGCTCGTCGTGCGCACGCGGGTGACGCAGCGGCCGATCGTCGACGCGGCGCGGTTCCGGCAGGCGCTCGGCCGCCACGCCTCCGGTGTGGTCGTCGTGACCGGACCCGGGCCGGTCGGGCTGACCGCGACGTCGCTGACCTCGGTCAGCCTCGACCCTCCGCTCGTGTCGTTCTGCGTCGGCCGCGACTCCACGACCTGGCCGGACCTGCGGACCGCCGAGGTGTTCGCGGTCAACATGCTCGCCGCCGGCCAGGACGCGGTCGCGTCGCGGTTCGCGCGGCGGGGCGGCGACCGGTTCGCGGCGCCGACCTCCTGGGAGGCCGGCCCGTACGACGTGCCGATCCTCGACGGCACCGTCGCCCACCTGCTGTGCGAGCCGTACGACACGATCGCGCTCGGGGACCACTGGCTCGTGGCCGGCCTGGTCATCGGCACCGGGCACGGTACGACCGGCGATCCCCTGCTGTACCACGGTGGCCGATATGGGCGATTTGCCCCGCACGCTGAGCAGGGGGGACAGAATCGACATCAGTGAAAGCATCGTCACGCTCTGTCCGCAGGCATAGGCTGTAGGCGCTCGCCGACCCTGCCGGGGTGGACACATGGAACGCTGGTTCGCCGAACGATCCGTCGGGCAGTTGCTGCCCGGAGACCATGCCTGGTTCTCCTACTCCAGTGACGAGGAGCGGGAGCATGTCGTCGGCGCGTTCGTACGCGACGGGCTGACCACGTCGGAGAAGGTCATCTACATCACCGACACCGAGCCGGGCGAGCTTCCCGGCCTGCGGTCGCGCGGCGACCCCGACCCGGCGCCCTTTCTCCGCTCGGGCCAGCTCATCGTCCTCTCGCGCTCAGAGGCCTGCCTGACCGCGGCCGGGGTCTTCGACCCCGGCCGCATGGCGGCCTCGCTGGAGGGCGTACTCGCCCGCGCGGAGCGGGAGCCGTTCCGTGGCGTACGCGTCACCGCGGACATGACCTGGGCGATGCGCCAGCAGAGCGGGCACGCCCGGATGCTGGACTGCGAGGCGAGGGTCGACGCCGCGATCGCGCCGAGCACGTCGGCCATCGCGATCTGCCAGATCGACCGCCGGTCCTGCACGCACGACGAGCTGACCGCTCTCAAGGAGACACACGAGGTGCTAGTGGGCGCTGACCCGGACTTCGACGACGGGGTCCTGAGCATCACCCGCACGTTCCGGCCACGGGGGCTGCGACTCAAAGGTGAGCTGGACGGCGCGCGGCACACGGTGTTCTTCGAGGCCCTGCAGGCCGTGACGGCGCAGGGCGGTGAGGTCCACCTCGACCTGGCCGGGCTCCGCTTCGTCGACCTCGGCGCGCTCAGCATGATGGCCAGGACCGCCATGCGGATGGCCACGCGCGGCCGCCTGCTGCTCGACAATCCCTCCCCCGACGTGTCACAGGTCGTCCGTCTCGTCGGCGGCATGCGAATGCCATGGCTGGAGATCGGTGACGGGGACACACCATGACCAACCTCATCCATCGCGCGATGATCTACGACCACGACGAGGACTTCCTGGGCACGGCCGTGCCCTTCGTCCGCGAGGGCCTCGAAGCCGACGAGACGGTCCTGGTGATCCGCTCCTCCGGCGGCATCACGGGCCTGCGCGACACCCTCGGCGGCGACGCCGACGCGATCGAGTTCCACGACTCCGCGACCTGGTACACCCAGCCGACCCGCACCGTCGCCGCGTACACCGCCTTCATCACGGAGAACCCCGACGCACGGATCAGGGTCGTGTGCGAGCCCGGCTGGGAGTGCGGCTCACCGGCGGAGATCTCCGAGTGGACCCGCTATGAGTCCCTGGTCAACCAGGCCTTCGCCCCGGTCGACGCCTCGGTCCTGTGCATGTACGACCGCCGCACCGCCGCTCCGGGCGTCATCGACGGCGTCATGCGCACCCACCCGGAGATCGTCGACGGCTCGGGCCGGTGGCCGAACGGCGCCTACCGCGACCCGGAGACGGTCTTCGCCGAGATCGACCGCTCTCCTCTGCCCCGCCCGCCTTTCGGCGCCGCCTCGGCCCCGGTGCGAAGCGACGACCTGAGCGAGCTGCGCTGGCTGATCGGCGGCCACGGACGCGGCCACGGCCTGCCCCCGTCCCGCCTCAACGACCTGCTGGTCGCGGCCACGGAGGTCGCGACCAACGCCGTACGCCACGGCGGCCACCCGATCACCGCCCGCGTGTGGACCGAGGACGACGACCTGATCGTGGAGGTGACGGACACCGGCCACTGGGAGCCCGCCACGGCCCCCGGCTTCATCCCGGCCGACATGACCGCCCCGGGCTTCGGCCTGTGGGGCGTCCGCATGCTGTGCCCGCTCGTCCAGATCCGCACCGGCGAGACCGGCACGGCCGTACGCCTGCGCGTCTCACGGCGGTGACGGCCTCCGCGTCGGCACCGGATAGGCCCTCGACGGCCTGATCTCGGGCGGTGTCCGCAGTCTGGGCGGGCTCGACGCCTGTGGTCGGCGGGCTCTCGTCGGGCTTGGTGTGGGGGCCGGCGGCGACGGGCTCGGTGTGGTCGCCACCGCCGGTGGAACGGGAAGCCGAGGCGTCACCGGCTGCTCCCGGTGGCCCGACGGGCGTAGCAGGCCCCAGGCGGCGATCGTCACCAGCGCGACGGCCGCGGCGGCGGCCAACGCCAGCGGCCAGGTCTTCGGGCGGGGCGCGCGGGTCGCCTCGCGGACGCGCGCGAGCAGGGCGGCGTCGGGGTCGATGTTCTCGGCGGCGCGGCGGTAGTGGTCGCGGAGCAGGTCTTCCAGGTCGTCACTCATGGGCCTTCTCCTCCTCCGCGAGGTGCCGTCGCAGCGCGGTCATGGCGCGCGCGGTGTGGCTCTTCACCGTTCCCCGTGAGATGCCGAGTGCCTCGGCGATCTCCTCCTCCGTCAGGTCGCACCAGTACCGCAGCACCACCACGGCCCGCTGCTTGACCGGCAGCGCCGCCAGCGCGCCGTCGAGAGAGCCGCCGCCGTCCACGTCGCACGCCTGCCGGAACCCGGCCAGCCGGTCGACGTCGAGGACACCGCCGACCGGTACGTCCAGCCGTCTCTTCCGGCGTTTCTGGTCGTCGATCGCCAGGTTGACCAGCACTTTCCTGGTGTACGCCTCGGGTCGGTGACCGCCGCGCAGGATTCGTGACCAGCGCCGGGCGACCTTCTCGTACGCGCACTGCAGGAGATCCTCGGCCAGGTGCCGGTCGTAGACGAGGAAGACGGCGGTGCGCAGTAGCCGGCCCGCCGAGGCGGCGACGAACTCGTCGAACGTGAGTTCGTCGCCGCGGGCCTCCGTCACGGTGAACAGGGTGCCGCCTAACCGAGTCCTGGGACGGTCGGGATCCGCGCCGGCGCGCAGCGCTCGGGCACCGGCCGGGGAACTGAGGCGCGGGTGGGCCGCGGGCGCGGCCGCGAACACGGCGGCGCCGGCCTCGCCCTGGTCGGTGAGGGTAGGGGCGGCGAGGTGGGGCGGGTGCTCCGGGTGGGCACGGGCGTGACGCGGGGCGGGGCCGGAGCAGGGCTGGTCGTCCGTACCACGGCCGGGTGGTCGGAGCTCGCGATCGCGGTGCCGCCGAGCCAGACTCCGGCGGCCGTGACGACGGCCGCGCCGACGGTCAGGGGGATCCAGAGGGTCTTGCGGTCGGTCATGGGGTTCCTTTCTTTCCGCACACCCCATGAACCCCTCGTCCGTGCCCGCGGGTTGTCACGGGCACGGACGAATTTCAGCGGAAGAGCTCCGAGAGGGCACGGAAGGCCAGCCCCCGGTGGCTGATCGCGTCCTTCTCGTCGGGCGACAGCTCCGCGGTCGTACGGGTCTCGCCCTCGGGGACGAAGATCGGGTCGTAGCCGAAGCCGTTCGTGCCGCGCGGCGCGTCGACGAGGTGCCCTTCGAGGCGGCCCACGACGGCCTGCTCCTTGCCCTCCGGCCAGGCGAGGGCGGCGACGCAGACGAACTGCGCGGCGCGGTGCTCGGCGGAGATGTCGGACAGCTGCGCGAGCACGAGGTCGAGGTTGGCCTGGTCGTCACCGTGACGGCCGGCCCAGCGCGCCGACAGCACGCCCGGCATGCCGTTGAGCGCGTCGACGCAGAGCCCGGAGTCGTCGGCGACGGCCGGCAGCCCGGTGTGCGCCGCGATCGCGCGCGCCTTGAGCAGGGCGTTGCCCTCGAAGGTCAGCTCGGTCTCGGGAACGTCAGGGGCGTCGGGGAACTCCTCCAGGCCGACGATGTCGAGCCCGGTCGAGGATCCGGCGCAGCTCGACGAGCTTGCCCTCGTTGCGGGTGGCCAGCACGATCTTCATGAACCGAGGGCCTCCTGCTGGAGGCGGGTCAGCTCCACGCAGCCACCGGCGGCGAGGTCGAGCAGCGCGTCGAGCTCGGCGCGGTCGAACGGCTGGCCCTCCGCGGTGCCCTGCACCTCGACGAACTTGCCGTCGCCGGTGCAGACGACGTTCATGTCGGTCTCGGCGGCGACGTCCTCCTTGTAGCAGAGGTCGAGGCGCGGCTCGCCGTCGACGACGCCGACGCTCACGGCGGCGACCGAGCCGACGAGCGGGCTCGTCTTGATCAGCTTCCGCTCGCGCATCCAGGACACGGCGTCGGCCAGTCGCGACGTACGCGCCGGTGATCGCGGCGGTACGTGTGCCGCCGTCGGCCTCCAGGACGTCACAGTCGAGGAGGATGCTGTTCTCGCCGAGCGCCTTGAAGTCGACGCACGCGCGCAGCGACCGGCCGACGAGACGCGAGATCTCGTGCGTACGGCCGCCGATCTTGCCGCGGACGGACTCACGGTCGTTGCGGGTGTTGGTCGACCTCGGCAGCATGGCGTACTCGGCGGTGACCCAGCCGAGCCCGGAGTCGCGGCGCCAGCGGGGCACCGAGGTCTGCACGGTGGCCGCGCAGAGCACGCGGGTGCCGCCGAACTCGACGAGCACCGAGCCCTCCGCGTGGGACAGCCAGCCGCGCTGGATCCGGATGGGACGGAGCTGATCGGCTGAGCGATCGTCGGGACGGGCCATGCGGCAACCCTACCGAGGCCCGGCCGGCGATCGTCACACTTCGTAGACGGCCCCCTGGTAGGCGAGTTCGATGGGGCCGGGGTACCCGCTGGCCTTGGCCTCGGCGAGGGTGGCGGCCTGGTCGTTCCAGGGCACCAGGTGCGTGAGCACCAGCCTGGCGGCACCGGCGCGGGCCGCGTGCTCGCCCGCCTGGCGGGCGGTGAGGTGCAGCTCGGCGGGCAGGTCGGGCTTGTCGAGGAAGGACGCCTCGGCCAGCAGCAGGTCGACGCCGCGGGCCAGCTCCACGAGGTTGTCGGTCACGCCGGTGTCGCCGGAGTAGGCGATCGAGACGCCGCCGTGCTCGACGCGGAACCCGAACGCGTCGACGGGATGGCTCATCGGCGCCGCCGTCACCGTGAACGGCCCGACCTCGAAGCTGCCGGGCGACAGCTCGTGGAAGTCGAACGCCTCCGACATCCCGGGGTCGGGGTCCAGGTCGTACGCGCGCGCCATCCGCGCCGCGACACCCGGCGGCCCCCACACGGGGATGCGCGGTTTCAGGCCGTCCGGTGCGTATCTTCGCGCCACCCAGTAGCCGCACAGGTCGAGGCAGTGGTCGGCGTGCAGGTGGGAGAAGATGATCGTCCCCACGTCGTACAGGCCGATGTGGCGTTGCAGGGAGCCGAGGGCTCCGTTGCCGAGGTCGAGCAGCAGAGCGAAGCCGTCCGCCTCGACGAGGTAACAGGACGCAGGACTGTCCGGCCCCGGGAAGCTCCCGGAACAACCGATCACCGTGATGCGCATGCGCCGACCTCCTCAGAGGGCTCGATGGCCGTACTGCCGGTCTCTCGCATCGTTCACCTGTATCGACGCTCCCTTCCCCAGGGTCCCGCCGTACGCCCTCTCACGATGAGAAAGGTGCGCCGACGGGTACGGATTCGACAAGCCCGATCTCCGGGCCGAGGAAGCGGCGGCCGAGTGCGCCGAACGGCGCGGGATCCCCGGTCGCACGGAACCGGTGTTCCGGCTCGGGGGAATCCTCCGCGCGCGCCAGGCGGCGGTCGTGCAACACCCGGTACACGTCCTTGGCGGTCTCGTCCGCGCTCGATACGAGTGTTACCCCGTCTCCGGCGACGTATGAGATGGCACCCGCCAGCAGAGGGTAATGGGTGCACCCGAGGATGAGCGTGTCACAGCCCGCCTCGAGAATAGGTTCCAGATAGCCGCGTGCGACGTCGAGAAGCTCGTCGCTCATCGTGATGCCCCGCTCCACAAAGTCCACAAAACGCGGACATGCGACGCTTGTCAGTGTCACATGAGGCGCAGCGGCGAACGCATCTTCGTACGCGCGGCTCGTCACGGTCGCGTGAGTGGCGACCAGACCGACCTTTCCCGACCCGCTGGCGCTGACGGCGGCGCGCACGGCGGGCATGATGACCTCGACGACCGGCACGTCGTAGCGTTCACGCGCGTCGTGCAGCACCGCGGAACTCGCGCTGTTGCAGGCGATGACGAGCATCTTCACGCCCTCGTCGACGAGGTGGTCCAGCACCTCTAGGGCGTTGGCGCGCAGCTCCGCGATCGGCTTGGGGCCGTACGGAAAGCGCGCGGTGTCGGCGACGTAGAGCAACGGCTCGTTCGGCAACTGGTCGAGGATCGCCCGCGCGACGGTCAGCCCGCCGACACCGCTGTCGAAGATTCCGATGGAGGCATTGGACATGATTCGACAGGCTAGGAGAAACCTGGGTCTGTGGCGACGGAATGCGCCCCACGTCACAGCCCGTTTTCGGCATCACGCGCCGATGATCAGCGCGCACCCCGCCCGACGCGGGCGATCTGGCGGCCCTGCGCGACGAGCCGGCCGGTGGAGTCCCACACCTCGACCTCCTCGTCGAACCACCCGTCGCTGACGAGGCGGCCCGAGCCGTGGAGGGCCAGCCACCCGGGGGCGGGAACGGCGCGCATGTACCAGGTCAGCTCCACCGTGGGCGCCCAGCCGGCCGCGCCGGTGTTCAGTACGACGGGCGGCAGCGCGTCGACGGCCATCGCGAGCAGCACGGCGTCGGGCTCGTAGCCGTCGCGCAGGCGGAAGTGGGCCCGGATCTCCGGTACGCCGCTGGGCCGGCCGTCGAGCCAGCCCATGGTGCGCCCGTCGTAGTACATCTCCACCTGCGCGGCGAACCCCTCGGTGCCCTCGTGCACGAAGGTCGCGCACTCGCCGATGGGCGGCAGCGGGTTCTGCGCCGCGGAGTAGACGGGCTCGGCTTCGCCGTCGAGGGTGCCGGTGGTGAGCGTGGCCTCCAGGACCGCGCGGTCGTCCTGCACCAGGGTCAGGCGCGCCACGTCGGCCGTACGCCCGGACTTGCGCGGCTCGACGATCACCTCGGCGGGGCCGGGCTTGGCCACCCGGTAGAAGTTCGTGCTGGAGGCGACCGGGTGCGGGTGGTCCGACGCGTCGAGGGCGGCGCGGGCGAGGACCGCCATCAGGTAGCCGCCGTTGAGCGCCTGCATGATCCCGAAATCGGCGTCAAGGACGGCGGCGTACCGCCCGTCCCCGACGCGTCGCACCGCCGTGGCCTCTCGAAAGCCGCCCATGTAGCACCCCGCCGGACAAAAGTAGAATCAGATTCGGGACGAAACACTACCGTTCAGGCGACCGTCAGGCCCAGAGCTGGCCTTCCAGGCGCTGCTCGGCCTCTTCGAGCGTGCCGCCGTAGGCGCCGGTGGAGAGGTACTTCCAGCCGCCGTCGGCGACGACGAACGCGATGTCCGCGCGCTCGCCCGCCTTGACGGCCTTGGCGGCCATCCCGAGCGCGGCGTGCAGGGCGCAGCCGGTGGAGATGCCGGCGAAGATGCCCTCCTGGTCGAGCAGCTCGCGCGTACGGCGCAGGGCGTCCTTCGACGTCACGGAGTAGCGCGAGGTCAGCACCGACTCGTCGTACAGCTCCGGCGACGAACCCCTCGTCGATGTTGCGCAGGCCGTACACCAGCTCGCCGTACCGGGGCTCGGCCGCCACGATCGCGATGTCCGGCACCCGCTCGCGCAGGAACCGGCCGACGCCCATGAGCGTGCCGGTCGTGCCGAGCCCGGCGACGAAGTGGGTGATCGACGGGAGGTCCTGGAGGATCTCCGGGCCGGTCGTCTCGTAGTGGGAGCGCGCGTTGGCCTCGTTGCCGTACTGGTAGAGCATCACCCAGTCGGGGTTCTCCTCGGCCAGGCCCTTGGCGACGCGTACGGCCTCGTTGGACCCGCCGGCCGCCGGCGAGGGGATGATCCGGGCGCCCCACATCTCCAGTAGCTGCCGGCGCTCGGCCGAGGTGTTCTCCGGCATGACGCAGACCATGGAGTAGCCGCGCAGGCGGGCGACCATGGCCAGGGAGATGCCGGTGTTGCCGGAGGTGGGCTCCAGGATCGTGCGGCCTGGGGTGAGAAGGCCCTCCTTCTCCGCCTTGTTGATCATCCAGAAGGCGGGGCGGTCCTTCACCGATCCGGTCGGGTTGTGGTCCTCCAGCTTGGCCCACAGGCGGACGCCGGGCGCCGGCGACAGCGCCGGCAGCCCGACGAGCGGGGTGCCGCCCAGCGAGTCGAGCAGAGAGTCGAACCGCACGTCAGCCGCCCGCGACGGCCGGCAGCACGGTGACCGTGTCGCCGTCGGACACCTGGGTGTCCAGACCGCCGAGGAAGCGGACGTCCTCGTCGTTCAGGTAGACGTTGACGAAGCGGCGCAGGCCCTTCTCGTCGACGAGGCGCTCGCGCAGGCCCGGGTGGCGGGCCTCCAGGTCGCCGAACAGCTCGGCGAGCGTGGCGCCACCGCCCTCGACGGCCTTCGCGCCGTCGGTGTAGTTGCGCAGGATGGTCGGGATGCGAACCTCAATGGCCATGGTGAAATGTGCTCCTTCGTCATACGGCCCCGGCATCGGTCGGAAACACGGCGGGGCACTGGGGGATTCCGGACTGCGGGAAGTGCCCTAGCGACAGTCGTAGACGATCTCGGCACGAGAGTGGCCGAACAGGAAGTTCTGCACAGGTGCGACGACACCGCCCGTACCGGGGCGCTCAAGAGTCATCGTCCTCACCCGGTCAGTTTACCGAGTCGCCCCATAGGTCTCCACGACGGCGACCTCCTCCTCGGTGACCTCGCCGTCCACGATCCGGTACGAGCGGAACTCCGTCTCGTCGTCGGCGCGCGTGGAGACCAGTACGTAGTGGGCGTTCGGCTCGGACGCGTACGAGATGTCGGTACGCGACGGGTACGCCTCGGTCGCGGTGTGGGAGTGGTAGATCACGACCGGCTCCTCGTCGCGGTCGTCCATCCCCTTCCACACCTGGAACTGCTCCATCGAGTCGAACCGGTAGAACGTCGGCGACCGCTCGGCGTTCGCCATCGCGATGAACCGGGTCGGGCGGTCCGAACCGCTCGCGCCGGCGACCACGCCGCAGGCTTCGTCCGGGTGGTCGGCGCGCGCGTGCGAAACGATCTGGTCAACGATGGCCTGCTCGATCGTCAGCATGGGCAAAAGGGTATCCACGCCGCGACCAGCGAGGATCACCAGAGGGCGTGGACGAGGCTGTCCTGCAGGTACGTGAGCCAGTCGTACGCCGCGAAGCCCGCGTTGCGGGGATCGTCCCAGTCGAAGCCGCGCATCTTCTCCAGCGACTCCTCGGTGACCTCCAGCCGGGTGCCGAGCGCGAGACGCACGTCGTTGAGGGCCCGCAGCCAGCTCTGGGCCTGGTCGTCGTCCAGGACGATCTCGCCGCCGTCGCCGAGGGTCGCCAGCACCACCTCGGCCGCCGCCCGCTTGCCGTCGCGCAGCCCGGACTCGGTGTAGCGGCGGAACTCCGAGGCGGCCTCGGGGTCCTTCTCGTAGGCGTCCGGGAAGAGCCGCGCCAGCACCGGGTCGTCCGAGACCGAGGTGTTCTCCGACAGCGAGATGCTCGGAAGGCCCTCGAAGGCGTTGGACTCGTCGGGTTCGCCCATCAGCGTCAGGAGCTGGTCGATCAGCGCGCGGAGGACCGCCGCCTCCTCACGGCGTACGCGGAGCCGTACGCCGCCGCCGCGGACCTTGGAGAAGCCCGCGCTCACTTGTCCTGCTTAACGGTCGCCCACAGGCCGTAGGAGTGCAGGATCTCGCAGTCCCGCTCCATCTCCTCGCGCGTGCCGTTCGAGACGACCGCGCGGCCTCTCTGGTGGACGTCGAGCATGAGCTTCTCGGCCTTCTTCTTCGAGTAGCCGAACACGGCCTGGAACACGTACGTCACGTAGGACATCAGGTTGATCGGATCGTCCCAGACGATCGCCACCCAGGGGTGGTCGGGACGTACGTCCTCGGCGGCGTCCGGTCGATCCAACTCGACGGGAGCCGTGGTCACTGTCGTGCCTCCTTCTGGGGTACTGCCCGAACATCCTTCACACACCACACCGTAATCTGCCACCTGTGGATCATTCGACGGCGCTTCTCACCGATCGCTACGAGCTCACCATGCTTCAGGCGGCCCTGGCCAGCGACACCGCCGGGCGCCGGGCGGTGTTCGAGGTGTTCGCCCGGCAGTTGCCGGCGGGCCGGCGATACGGCGTCGTCGGGGGTACCGGAAGGTTGCTCGACGCGCTTGAGGCCTTCCGATTCGACCCGCCCGAGTTGGAGTTTCTCACTTCCGGCGGCATCGTGGACGAAACCACCGCGACATGGCTGGAGTCGTACCGCTTCTCGGGGAACATCTGGGGGATACGCGGAAGGTGATCTCTACTTCCCGGGGTCCCCGATCCTCGTCGTGGAGGGCACCTTCGCCGAAGCGGTGATCCTTGAGACGCTGTCGCTGTCGATCCTCAACCACGACTCCGCGATCGCCTCGGCCGCCTCCCGCATGGTGCAGGCCGCCTCCGGCCGCCCGATCATCGAGATGGGCTCCCGCCGTACGCACGAGATGGCCGCCGTCGCCGCGGCGCGCGCCGCGTACATCTCCGGCTTCACGACGACCTCGAACCTGGAGGCCGGCCGCTCGTACGGCGTGCCGACCGCGGGGACCAGCGCGCACGCCTTCACGCTCCTGCACGACAGCGAGCAGCACGCGTTCCGCGCCCAGCTCGACGCGCTCGGCTCGGACACCACGCTGCTCGTCGACACCTACGACGTGGCACGCGCGGTCGCCGTCGCCGTCGAGCTCGCCGGCAAGGACCTCGGCGCGGTGCGCCTGGACAGCGGCGACCTGAAGGAGACGGCGCACGAGGTACGCGCGCAACTGGACGACCTCGGCGCCACGAAGACGCGCATCATCGTGACCGGCGACCTCGACGAGTACTCGATCGCCGCCCTCGGCGCCGCGCCCGTCGACGGGTACGGCGTCGGCACGTCGCTCGTCACCGGGTCCGGGGCGCCGACCGCGTCGCTGGTGTTCAAGCTCGTGGCGCGCGCCGAGTCCGAGGACGGCCCGCTGCGCCCCGTGGCCAAGCGCTCGGTCGGCAAGCCGAGCCGCGGCGGCCGCAAGTGGGGCATGCGCCACCTCGGCGACGACGGCCGCGCGCTCGCCGAGGTCGTCGCCACCAGCGAGCCGGCGACCGGCCCGTACGACCGCGACCTGATGACCCCGCTCGTACGCGACGGCGAGGTCGTGGGCCGCGAGCCGGTCGGCGCGGCACGCGCCCGCCACGAACGCGCGCTCGCCGAGCTGCCGCCGCAGGCGTTCCAGCTCTCGCGCGGCGACCCGGCGATCCCGACCGACTTCCGCTGAGATCGCCTGGCGTGGCGGCCCGCCCGACGGGAAGGTAGGAGAAGACGTTCGGGGACCCGCGGCACACCGCGGGCGAGGAGGGGACCACCATGGGCCGGGCACTGCTGATCATCGACGTGCAGAACGACTTCTGTGAGGGCGGCTCGCTGCCGGTCGCGGGCGGCTCCGAGGTCGCCACCGCGATCTCCGCGCACGTCGCGGCGCACCGGGACGACTACGACCACGTCGTCGCGACACGCGACTTCCATCTGGACCCGGGCGCCCACTTCTCCGACCACCCCGACTACGCCGCGACGTGGCCGCCCCACTGCGTCATCGGCACTCCGGGAGCCGACTTCCACCCGAACCTCGACCTGGCACCGATCGAGACGGTGTTCAGCAAGGGCGAACGCGAGGCGGCGTACAGCGGCTTCCAGGGCTCGGCCGACGACGGCACCCCGCTGGGCGAGTGGCTCCGCAAACACGAGGTGGACGGCGTGGACGTCGTAGGCCTGGCCACCGACCACTGCGTACGCGCCACGGCCGTCGACGCGGTCAAGGCCGGCCTTGCCACCCGAGTCCTGCTGCACCTGACCGCCGGCGTGGCCGAGGCGACCACGGCCAAGGCCCTGACCGACCTCCGCGCCGCCGGCGTGGAACTGACCGGCACCCCGGTCGCCGGCGCCTAGGTTCTCGCCTGGAGCTTGCCCGCGATCTCGTCAACGATCTTGGGGGCGGGGGCGTCGACGGAGACCGTGACGGGGTCCTCGTCCGGCCCGGGTACCTCCAGGTCGCGGAACTGGCTGTCGAGCAGATCCTTGGGGAAGAAGTGCCCGTGGCGGGCGGCCATGCGCTTGGCGATGACGTCACGGTCACCGTCGAGGTAGACGAGCGAAAGGTCGGGGCGCCCGTCACGCAGGACGTCCCGATACTTCTTCTTGAGCGCCGACGAGGTGACGACGGCCGGCTCCCGCTGGTCCTTCATCCACTCGGCGATCGCCTGGAGCCAGGGCGCACGGTCCTCGTCGGTGAGCGGAATGCCCGCGTGCATCTTCTCGACGTTCGCGGGAGGGTGGAAGTCGTCGGCCTCGGCGTAGGTCCAGCCGAGACGCCCAGCGAGCATCGCTCCGATGGTCGTCTTACCGCTGCCGGAGACGCCCATGAGCAGCACTATCGGATTACGCATCCGACGAACGTACCCGCTCGCCATGCCACCCGCACGACCACCCCACCCGGCCCGTAGCGGGCTGGCCCTCACGGACGAACCCGCCGGCTCACGCCGCGCGTGGTCGCGATCGCTCGGCGTGGGACACGCCGCCCACGTACTGACCTCGTCCGGCCGCCGAGTCGCGATCGCGTGGCACGGCGCGAGCCGCCCGCCCACGGACCCGGTCGCTCAGTCGCGGGTGCGTGGCATGGGGCGGGCCGCCCACTCGCGGACCTTCTCGATTCGTTTGCGTACGTCGTCCGCGCTCGCCTGGGCGGACGGCGGGCCGCCGCAGCTACGGCGTAGCTCGGCGTGGATCACGCCATGGGGCTGGCCGGTGCGGTGGTGCCAGGCTCCCACCAGGCCGTTGAGCTCCTTGCGGAGGGCGTGGAGGTCCTCCGACGCCGTACGGTCTTCGGCCCTCGCGGGGCCGCCGTCCTTGCGTTTCGCGGCGATCTGCTCGGCCTGGCGCTGTTTCAGCAGACTGGCGACCTGGTCGGGTTCCAGCAGGCCGGGGATGCCGAGGAAGTCCTCCTCCTCGGCGGAGCCGGGGGCGCCGCCCATGCCGAACTCGCCGCCGTCGAACACCACGCGGTCGAACTGGGCCGACGCCTCGACGGTCTCGAACGGGACCTCTTCGCCGACGTCCGGGTTGTCGCGCTTGCGGTTGGCTTCGGCGAGCAGGTCGTCGTCGAGGCCGTCCTCGCGGATGGGGCGGTCCAGGACGTGGTCGCGTTCGGTCTCCATCTCGGCGGCGTGGCCCATGAGGGTGGGCACCGACGGCAGGAAGACCGAGGCGATCTCGCCCCGTCGCCGCATACGGACGAAGCGCCCGACGGCCTGGGCGAAGAACAGCGGGGTCGACGTCGACGTCGCGTAGACGCCCACGGCCAGGCGCGGGATGTCGACGCCCTCGGACACCATGCGGACCGCGACCATCCAGCGGTCCTCGGAGTCGCTGAACTGTTTGATCTTCCGGCTCGCCGACGGGTCGTCGGACAGGACGATGGTCGCGCCCGAGCCGGTGATCGTGCGGATCATCTTGGCGTACGCGCGCGCGGCCTCGTGGTCGGTGGCGATCACCAGGCCGCCCGCGTCGGGCACGCCGCGGCGTACCTCGGTCAGGCGGCGGTCGGCGGCGGCGATGACCTGCCCGATCCACTCGCCCTTGGGGTCGAGTGCGGCGCGCCACGCCTGGGAGGTCTGGTCCTGGGTGAGGGGCTCGCCGAGGGTCGCGGTGATCTCGTCGCCGGCGCGTGTCTTCCAGCGCATCTGCCCCGCGTACGCGAGGAAGATCACCGGGCGTACGACGCCGTCGGCGAGGGCCGGGCCGTAGCCGTAGGTGTAGTCGGCGTTGCTGCGCCGGATGCCGTCCGGCCCCTCCTGGTAGGTCACGAAGGGGATCGGGTTGATGTCCGTACGGAACGGGGTGCCGCTCAGCGCCAGGCGGCGGGCGGCCGGCTCGAAGGCCTCACGGATCGCGTCGCCCCACGACCGGCCGTCGCCCGCGTGGTGGACCTCGTCGAGGATCACCAGGGTCTTGCGGGCCTCCGTACGGCCGCGGTGGAGCGCCGGGTGGGCGGCGACCTGCGCGTAGGTCACGGCGACGCCGACGAAGTCCTTGGCGGTGCGGCCGTGGGCGTTCTTGAACTCGGGGTCGATCTTGATGCCGACGCGCGCCGCGGACTCGGCCCACTGGCGCTTCAGGTGCTCGGTCGGGCAGACGACGGTGATGCCGGCGATGATCCGGCGGCCGAGCAGCTCGGCGGCGAGGCGCAACGCGAACGTGGTCTTGCCGGCGCCGGGTGTGGCGACGGCGAGGTAGTCACGGGGCTCGGCTCGGAAGTACGACTCGAGAGCCCCCTGCTGCCAGGCACGGAGCGCGGGGGCGGTGCCCCACGGTGCCCGGCCGGGAAGGGCGGGAGGGGTGTCGGATGCGGCGAACGTGCTCACGGTGAATGAAGGCTACCCGCAGGGACCGACAGGACATGCCGAGCACCTGGTGGTGCGCGGAAACCCGCGGGGCGCGTGTTAACGGGACGCCTTACGCCTGGTACGGGCGCCGTCGCCGCCGCGGTAGGCCGCCCACATCGCGCGGATCCGCACGCCCTGGCCGCGTGTGAACTCCCTCATACACGTGTCGAACCCGTAGTCCATGAAGTTGTGCACCGGGTCGGTGCCGGGCGCGGGGCAGGAGTCCTTCGCGGTCGGGCACGCCTGGGTGGGGATGGCCTCGTACGGCGTGTCGTCCACGCCGTCGCCCGGCGGGCGGCAGCCGCCCTCGAACGGGTGGAACAGCCCCAGCCAGTGCCCGATCTCGTGGACCGCCGTGTAGCCGCGGTTGAAATGCTCGAACGGCCCGCCCGGCACGCTGCGGTAGTCGACGACGACACCGTCGATCGAGGGCCGTACGCGCAGCCACTGCGGGAAGGTCGAGAACCCGAGCACGTCCGAGCCGACGCCCGCCGTGAACAGGTTCAGCGTGCCGGCGCCGCCGGTGGCCAGCGAGCCGACCATCTGCTGCTGGAAGTCGTGCGGGCGTTCGAACCACCGCGCGTCGTCGGTGTGGTCGACGCTGACCAGACGGAACGAGACGCCCGTGTCGGCGCCGCCGGTAGTCCCGCCGTACGCGGCGTTGAGGGTCTGCACCTGCCGGTCGACCGTGGCGCGCGCGAGCCGCCCCACGGCGCCCGCGCTGATCACGTGGAAGCGGACCGGGACCACGAGGCGGCCCGGCAGCCGCCCCGCCAGCGCACGCTCGTCGGCCGTGCCGTAGCGGTGCCGCAGGGCGCCGGAGAAGTCACGGAGCATCCCGCGTACGCGCTGCGGGGTCAGGGTGTCGGAGTCGGGCGGACGGCTCGGCTCGGACGCCTGTGCGCGCCGCAGGCACGACACCGGAACGCCGTGCGCGCGCGAGCACGTGCTCGCCGGCACGGTCGCGCACGAGGCGAGAACGACCCCGAACAGCCCGCACAGCCCTCTCCGCCCCATGGTCGGAGAGGCTATTGGTCAGATCCGCGCAGGTCACACGACGCGCGGGTCCATCAAGCCGATTTGACGGTCACTCGTCGTCGTCGCCGCCGCCGGACATCGACTCGTAGATCTCTTTGCACTCCGGGCAGACCGGGTACTTCTTCGGGTCACGGTTGGGCACCCACACTTTGCCGCAGAGAGCGATCACCGGAGTGCCGCTGACGGCACTCTCCATGATCTTCTCTTTCTGCACGTAGTGCGCGAAGCGCTCGTGACCACCGTCGCCGTGTGAGAGATCAGGGCGGGTGTCGCTCTCAGGAAGGATCTTCGTGCTCACGTGCCTCAGTTTAGTGACGGATCGTCGGGGAACGTCGCGACGAACGCCAGTTCGCCCCCCTGCCGCCGCAGGACGTCCTGCCAGAGACGGTCGGGATCGTTCATGAAGACGTCCTCGGAGTCGGCCGGAAGGACATACCAGGCGCCCTCTTCGACCTCTGACCGGAGCTGGCCAGCGCCCCACCCGGCGTAGCCGGCGAAGACCCTCAGCCGGCTCACCTCGGAGGCCAGCAGCTCCGGCGGGGCGTCCAGGTCGACCAGCCCGACCCGCGCGACGGCCGGGCTGCCGCTCAGCGCCCGCCATCCGAGCGGCTCCTCCGTCCCCGGGATCTGGGCCAGCGCCAGCGCGCTGTCGAGCGCCACGGGACCGCCCTGGAAGACCACGGACGGCCCTGTCACCAGCTCGGACCAGGGCGGAAGGACACGGTCGACGGGGACCTCCGTGGGGCGGTTGAGCACGACTCCAAGAGTGCCGTCCTCCTCCTCGTGCTCCACCACGAGGACCACGCTCCGGCGGAAGTTCGGGTCGGCCAGCTGCGGCGTCGCGACGAGCAACCGGCCCGCGATGATGGCGTCGTCCATGCGGACATCATCCTGCGCCGGAGCGTGTCCGGGAACAGAGCACGGTCTACTCGGCCCGTTACGGGCACCGAGGGTGTGGGTAATCGGCAGAATGGTCACGCAGATCGAAAAGGATCACCAAGGTGCCCCCATCCCCCGGAGGACACGATGCAGTTTTCCCGGGTCGCCATCGCGGCCGTGTTCTTCGTCATCGGAGCACTCATCGTGGTCCCCGCGCTGATGAACTCCGCGCCTTCGTCACAGGCGGCCAGCGCCACGCCCGTACCGGTCTCGGCGACCCCCACGCCGACCAGGACCCATAAGTCGCCGAAGCCCACGCCGACCCACCGGCCCACGCACAGGCCCACGCACAGGCCGACCCACACGCCGACGCCCACGCACTCGGCGACCCGGCGCCCGAGCACGCCCCCGGCGCCGTCCGTGACGCCTCTGGTGCCGCTGCGGGTGGGCATCGGCGACGTACGCTGCCCCGCGCGTACGGTCCTCGTCACCGTCGCCAACACCGGGCGCCAGACCGAGGACTACGCGATCACCACGGACGGCTCGATCTCCGTGGCCGACCGCATACCGGCCGGGGCCACGCGCAGGTCCACCCTGCACGTCAAGGAGGACCACACGACGACGGTGTCCGTCACGCTGCACAACGTGCCGGTCAAGACGATCGACCGGCACGTCAACTGCGTGCACAAGGTCAGCGGCAAGACGCTGCCGCACACGGGCACCGACACCGGCCTGCTCTACGCCAGGATCGCCACCGGGCTCGCCGCCATGCTGACCGGCGTGATCATCTTCTGGTACGGACGGCTCTGGCCGGCCCGCAAGGAGAAGATGTTCGGCGACAAGGAGGAGTGAGCCCCTCCCCTCACTTGGCCGGGGTCGCCGCCTTCTGCACGGCCGCGGCGACGGCGTGCGCCACGTCGGAGTGGAAGACGCTCGGGACGATGTAGTTCGGGCCGAGCTCCTCGTCGGTGACGACCGCCGCCAGCGCGCGCGCCGCGGCGAGCAGCATGTCGAGGCTGACCGTACGGCTCTGCGCGTCCAGCAGCCCGCGGAAGACACCCGGGAACGCCAGCACGTTGTTGATCTGGTTGGGGTAGTCGCTCCGGCCGGTGGCGACCACCGCGGCGTGCTCGCGCGCCGCCGCCGGGTCGACCTCCGGGTCGGGGTTGGCCAGCGCGAACACCACGGCACCGTCGTTCATCGTGGCGATGTCGTCGCCGTTGAGGATGCCGGGCGCCGAGACCCCGACGAAGACGTCCGCGCCGCTCACCGCGCCGCGGAGGTCGCCGGCGTAGCCGTCGTGGTTGGTGTTGTCGGCGATCCAGCGCAGCGACTCGTCGAGGTCGTCACGGCCGCCGTGGACCGCGCCGTGGAAGTCGCACACGACGACGTGCTTGGCGCCGGCGTGCATGAGGAGCTTCAGCACGGCCGTACCCGCCGCGCCCGCGCCCGCCATCGTGATGCGGACGTCCGCGAGGTCCTTGCCGACGACGCGCAGGGCGTTCATCAGGGCCGACAGGACGACGATCGCCGTACCGTGCTGGTCGTCGTGGAAGACCGGGATGTCGAGAAGGTCGCGCAGCCGGCGCTCGACCTCGAAGCAGCGCGGCGCGGAGATGTCCTCCAGGTTGATGCCGCCGAACGCCGGGGCGATGATCTGCACCGTACGCACCAGCTCGTCGGTGTCCTGGGTGTCGAGGCAGATCGGCCACGCGTCGATGCCGGCGAACCGCTTGAACAGCGCCGCCTTGCCCTCCATGACCGGCAGCGCCGCCGCCGGGCCGATGTTGCCCAGGCCGAGCACCGCGGAGCCGTCCGTGACCACGGCGACGCTGTTGCGCTTGACCGTCAGGCGGCGGACGTCCTCGGGGTTGCGGGCGATCGCGAGGGACACACGGGCGACACCCGGGGTGTACGCCATGGAAAGCTCGTCACGGTTGCGCAGCGGCACCTTCGACTGCATCTCGATCTTGCCGCCGAGGTGCATCAGGAAGGTACGGTCACTGACCTTGCGGATCACGACGCCGTCGACCTTCTCCAGGGCGTCGACGATCTGCTGAGCGTGCTCGGTGTCGCGTGTGGCGCACGTCACGTCGATACGGAGCCGGTCGTCGCCGGCCGGGGTGAGGTCGAGTGCGGTGACGATGCCACCCGCCTGCTCGACCTCTCCGGTGAGCTGGCTGACCGCCTTGCCACCCGCCGCGACCTCGAGGCGGACGGTGATCGAGTAGGACACGCTGGGCACCGAGGCCACGTCAACTGCTCCTTCTTGAACTCAAGGCTCCGCCCGCTCGAGGGCGGCGTCAGGCCGCGAGGCCTAGGCGAGACGCCGGCGACCGCGATGACGTCGGCCGCATACTGGTGATGTCCAGATCATAGAGCTCCGAGTCGGTTGGATCCGCCGGTCTAATCGACTGATCTGGACGATACGGGCACGTGAACGGGCCGCCATGTCCGCCCGGAGCCGTACGCGCCGTCGCGCGATCATCGCACCGTACGGCCGTCAGGGACCGTACGGCTCCTGGCGAAGAAGCCCTGCGGGCAGCGCGATGCTTCACGCGCCGTCAGACGGCCGTTGAGCCGTACGGCCCGCCGGGGGCCGTACGGCTTGCTCAGGCGGCTCAGAACAGGGCGGAGGCCAGCTTGCGGCGGGCCTTGCCGACGCGCGGGTCGTCCGGCGGCAGCAGGTCGAACAGGGAGACGAGGTGCTTGCGCGCCGTCTCGCGGTCGTCGCCCGACGTGCGGCGTACGGTGCCGATCAGGCGGTCGAACGCCTCGTCGGGACGGCCTTCGACGAGGTCCAGGTCCGCGACCTTCGTCTGCGCGACGGCGTCGCCGGGGTTGTCGGCGGCGTCGCGGCGGGCCTGCTCCGGGTCGTAGGACTGGATGCGGCGCTGCAGGTCGACGAGGGCGAGGCCGCTCGTGGCGTACGGGTCGCCGGGCGTCTGCTGGAGGATGCGCTCGAAGGCCGCGGTGGCGGCGTCGAGGTCTCCGCGCTCCAGGGCGTCCTCGGCCTCGTCGCGTACGGGGTCGCCGGCCGGCTCCTGCTCAGCGCCCTCCGGCTCGGCGCCTTCGGGCATCAGGCCCTGCTCGCGGAGCGCGTCGAAGAGCTGGTCGAGCACCTGGCGTACCTGCGACTCGGGCGCGGCACCGTTGAGGACGGGCAGCATCTGACCCGCGACCACGGCGGCGACGAACGGGATGCCCTGCACGCCCATGCGGCTGAGCTGCTGCGCGAGGCCGGGGTTCGCGTCGATGTCGACCTTGGCGAGGAGCCAGCGGCCGTCCGCTTCGTTCGCCAGTTTTTCCAGGATGGGGCCGAGCTGCTTGCACGGCTGGCACCAGTCGGCCCAGAAGTCGACAAGGACCGGCACCGTACGGGAGCGGTCGATGACGTCGGCGTTGAACGTCGGCGTCGGTCACGTCGACGACGGAAGGGGAAGCGCCACCCGCGCCGGCAGCCGGACGCTCCTGCTGCCTCTTAGCCGCGGCCTGCCGGGCGCCGAGGTCGACGGCGCCGTGCAGTGAGAAGTCCGATGACGTCATGGCTCCATCCTGCCGCATACACGTCCGGAACGTATCCACGGGGACCGCCCCGCCCCAGCCGAAACCACTCGGCCCAGATCAGCGTCGCCGCCTCGGTGGCCGTGAGGTCGCCTGCTCACCGGCGCCCCGGGCGAGCGCGCGTCAGAAGCGGGCCGGTTCGGGGTAGGAGCCCCATTCCTCGCGCAGGGCGCCGCAGATCTCGCCCGAGCGTCGCCTCGGCGCGGGCGGCGTCGAGCATCGGCGGGATCATGTTGCTCCTCGGTACGTGCGACCTCGACCATCCGGGCCAGGGCGGCGTCGACGGCGGCCTGGTCGCGTGCGGCTCGGCGGCTCGGCGAGGACGCGGTTCTGCTCGCGCTCGACCTCGTGGCTGACCCGGAGGATCTCCAGCGGCTCGTCGATGCTGCCCGTGTGGCAGTTCACCCCGACGATCCGCTTCTCGCCCTTCTCCAGCTGCTGCTGGTAGGTGAAGGCGGCGTCGGCGATCTCGGCCATGAACCAGCCCTCCTCGATGCCGCGCAGGATGCCGCCGGTCATCGTGCCGTCCGGGCCCATGTCCTTGATCCGCGCGAAGATCGCCTCGGCCTCGGCCTCGATCCGGTCGGTGAGCGCCTCGACGTACCAGGAGCCGCCGAGCGGGTCGGCGACGTTGACGACCCCGGTCTCCTCCATGAGCACCTGCTGGGTGCGCAGCGCGATCTCGGCCGCCTTCTCGCTCGGCAGCGCCAGCACCTCGTCGAGCGCGTTGGTGTGCAGCGAGTTGGTGCCGCCGAGCACCGCCGCGAGCGCCTCGACCGCGGTGCGTACCACGTTGTTGTCCGGCTGCTGCGCGGTCAGCGACACGCCGGCCGTCTGGGTGTGGAACCGCAGCCACTGCGCCTTGTCGGTCGGTCGCGCCGTACACGTCGCGCAGCCAGCGCGCCCAGATCCGCCGGGCGGCGCGGAACTTGGCGATCTCCTCGAAGAAGTCGATGTGGGCGTCGAAGAAGAAGGACAGGCCCGGGCGCGAACTTGTTGACGTCCAGGCCGCGCGACAGGCCCAGCTCGACGTAGCCGAAGCCGTCGGCGAGCGTGAAGGCGAGCTCCTGCGCGGCCGTGGAGCCGGCCTCGCGGATGTGGTAGCCGGAGACGCTGAGCGGCTTGTACGCGGGGATGTCGGCCGCGCAGTACTCCATCAGGTCGCCGATCAGCCGCAGGTGCGGCTCGGGCGCGAACAGCCACTCCTTCTGCGCGATGTACTCCTTGAAGATGTCGGTCTGCAGCGTGCCGTTGAGCTTCCCGATGGTCGGCGCCCTGCCGCTCGGCGGCGACGAGGTACATGCAGAAGATCGGTACGGCCGGGCCGTTGATCGTCATCGACGTCGTGATGTCGCCCAGCGGGATGCCGTCGAACAGCATGTCCATGTCGGCGGCGGAGTCGATCGCGACGCCGCAGTGGCCGACCTCGCCGAGCGACGCGCGGGTCGTCGGAGTCGCGGCCCATCAGCGTCGGCATGTCGAAGGCGACCGAGAGCCCGCCGCCGCCGGCGGCGAGGATCATCTTGTAGCGCTCGTTGGTCTGCCGCGCGTTGCCGAACCCGGCGAACTGCCGGATGGTCCAGGTCCGCCCGCGGTAGCCGGTGGCGTAGAGGCCACGGGTGAAGGGGAACTCCCCCGGCCAGCCGATGCGCTCGAAGCGCGGGTCGGCGGCCGTCGGTCCGTAGACCGGCTCGACCTCGGTGCCCGGAGAGCGTCGTGAAGTCGGCGTCGCGCTTGCGTGACGCGTCGAACCGCTCCTGCCAGCGACGGCGACCCGCCTCGATGTCCTGGATGTCCATGAGCGCTCCTCGGGTCCGATCGTCCTCCCACAGATACTAGGACGTCCTAGTAATTCTGGCCAATCGTCCCCCCGGCCAGGAGAAACGGATCAGTCCGCGAAGTCCCCGGCGCCCACCCGGAGAGGCCGCAGTACGTCGAAGATCTCGCCGAGCTCATCCTCGTCGTACATCCCGAGGCCGAACTCCGCCGCCATCAGGTCACGCGTCGCCAGCTCCACGGTCTCGCGCCCGCTGTCGGTGATCTCGGCGAGCACGCCGCGGCCGTCGCTCGGGTTGGGTCGCCGCCGGACGTAGCCCTGCCGCTCCAGCCGGTCGATCGTGTTGGTGACGCTCGTCGGGTGGACCATCAGGCGCTCGCCGATCTTCGACAGCGGCAGCGCGCCGCTGGAGCTGAACGTCAGCAGCACCAGCGCCTCATAGCGGGCGAAGGTCAGGTCGTACGGCTTGAGCAGGGAGTCCAGCTCGGCCAGGAGGATCGCCTGCGCCCGCATGATCGAGGTCACGGCGAGCATCGCGGGCGAGCGTCTCCAGCGACGCTCCCAGAGCTTTCCGGCACGGGCGATCGGATCGAAAGGGAGGTTGAGCGGCTTGGCCACCAGCACACGTTAGCGTCTGGCGGCCGATGAGCTGACATATAGGGACCAATATCAATAAGCGTTTTCCAATAAAATTGGCAAAACCAGTACCAATCTCGGCCACGGCCACAACACGCCTGACAGTCATCACCAAGGCAAGTTATAGTTCCGTTGTCGGTGCGTGCGAGGACGGCAAAAGGGGGCGTCTCGCAGCCGTTCATCTGGTTGATCTTGCCTCGTCTTCGAGCACGCATCGCGAATTCGGGGGGTAGTAATGATCGCGGATTTCTCCACGATCGTGGCACGAGGCCTGGGAATCCGCCGCGGGGGGCGGTGGATCCTGCGTCCCACCACGTTCGGCATCACCTCGGGGGTGGTCGGCCTGGCCGGCCCGCCCGGTTCTGGCAGGTCAGCACTGCTTGAGACGCTTGCGACGCTGCGCAGGCCCGCCATCGGCGGGCTGGAGCTGATGGGGCACGACGTGACGGTGCCCGGCGGCCGGCGCGCGGTGCGCTCGCGCCTTGGTCTCCTGCCGGCGAGTTTCGGTTGGGCGGCAGGTCTGACGGCCGGTGAATTCGTCGCCTACGCCGCCTATTTCAAACGCACTCCAAAGGGAGCGGTCGATGCGATTTTAGAGCGATTCGATCTGACAGATGTGGCCGAATTGGAGATGGACATGCTCCCTGCCGACCTGCGCCTGCGGGTCGGTCTCGCGGCCACTTGTGTGCACCGGCCGCACCTGGTCTTCCTCGACGAGCCGCTGAACGGCGTCGCCGAGGCGGAGCGGCACGAGCTGATCGGGGTGGTGCGCGGCCTGGCGCCCGCCGTGGTCGTGACCGCGCCCGGCCCGGCCGAGCTGACGGGCTGGTGCGACCGTGTCTTCACCATGGCGCGCGCACGCCTCGTCGAGTCACTGGACGTATCGCGAACGTGGTCCCGGGTGCCCGCCGGTGTCTGAGCTGGGGCGGGTGCTGCGGATCGATGCCCGCCGCGCCGCGCCCCTGCTGGCCGTACCCGCCCTGGCCCTGCTCGGGGCCATCGCGGCCTGGCGGGCGCTGCTGCCCGGGGTCGCCTACTGGGACGACGCCGTCGCCGCGCTGTTCACCTCGGTGCGCTTCCTGGGCCCGGCGTCGGCCGCGCTGGCCGCCTGGGTGGCGCTGCGCGAGCACCGTCTCGACTACCTGCGCGGGCTGAGCCCACGGTCGCCCGCCGTCGGCCCGCTCGTCGACCTCATGCTGCTCGGCGTCATCACGCTGAGCGCCTACTGCGTCGTGGCCGCGATCGTCGCGGTCAAGACCCTCATCAACGTCCAGGCGGGCCACCCGCAGTTCATGGGGCTCCTGGCCGGGGCGCTGACTCTTCTCGTCTACACGGTGATCGGCTATCTCGGCGGGCGGATCCTGCCACGCCTGGCGACGGTCGTCGCCGCCGCCGCGATCACCTATGTCTGGGGCGTCGCGCGGCCGGGCACGTGGACCTATCTCCTGCCGCCGCCCGGGGTCGAGCACATCCGGCCCTTCGCGGGGCTGCGCACCGAGCTGCTCACCGGCCAGGCGCTGTGGTCGGTCGGCCTGGGCGCGCTGCTGATCACGGGCTACCTGTGGGCGCTGACCCGCCAGGCAAGGTTCGCGGTGCCGGTCCTGGCCGCCACCGCCCTGGTCGCCGGCACCACGCTGTGGATCCACGCCCAGCAGCGCACGCCGCTCACGCCGCGCGCCTTCGAATACTCCTGCCGCCAGTTCCCGCTGACGGTGTGCGTGCACCCGGCGCTGCGCGGCGCGCTGCCGTCGCTGGAGGACGCCCTGACCCCGCTCGCCACCCGCCTGAGCGGTACGCCGGGACGCTTCTCGCGGGTCGAGCACCGGCCCGAGACCGACTTTCCACGCCCGGCGCACGGCGTCGTCTACATCCACCTGCGCGATCTCTCCCCCGGCTACGAGCACCGCGCCGAACAGGAGGTCGAGATCAGCCTCCTCGACGCGCGTACCTGCGGCGACCCTCGCCATGCCCTCGGCGCGCGCTACAGCGCGCTGGTCTCGGCGTGGCTGCTCGACGAGGCCCCGCCGCGCCTGGTCGACCAGACCGCCGCGCGCGACTTCGGCCGCTGGAGCGAGGCGGAGCGCCGCCTCTGGCTGCGCCCGCACTACGCCAGGTACCACGCCTGCACGCTGCGCGGTAAGGACTTTCGTATCTGGTGATGTCCAGGGATAGATGACGTTAGTCCCCGATATTCACTAGGGTCAGGCCGTGGACTGGAGCCTGATGACCTGCGCCCGCAAGGGCCACATCACCTACGAGCCCGACGAGGCCGCGCTGCGGGGCCGCCTGCACGTCGGCACGCCCGCCGGCGAGGCGTGGCGGTGCCTGCGCTGCGGCACCTACGTTCACGGCGAGCCGCACGGGAAGGGGCCGGCCGACCAGGCGCCTCTCGTACGCCGGGGGCGCGAGCTGCGTGACGCGCTGCTCATGAGGTTCTTCGCCCTCGAACGCGTCATCCGCGGCCTGGTGATCCTCGCCGGGGCGTACGGCGTCTGGCGCTTCTCGGCCCACCGCGGCTCCATCCAGCGGGTCTTCGAGAAGGACATCCCGCTGCTCCAGCCGCTGGCCGACCAGTTCGGCTGGGATCTGGACCACTCCGGCATCGTGGAGAGCATCCGCCACGTCTTCACGGTGAAGAGCAGCACGCTCGTCTGGTTCGCGATCGGGCTGGCGGCGTACGCGCTCATCGAGCTGATCGAGGCGGTCGGCCTGTGGCTGCTCGCGCGCTGGGGCGAGTACTTCGCGGTCGTGGCCACCTCGTGCGGGCTGCCGATCGAGATCTACGAGCTGAGCGAGCGGATCACCGCCACCCGCATCGGCGCGCTGGTCATCAACGTCGGCCTGGTCCTCTACCTCCTGATCTCCAAGCGGCTGTTCGGCATCCGCGGCGGCAAGGAGGCCTACGAGGCCATGCGACGCGGCGAGTCTCTGATCGAGGTGGAGCAGGCGGCCCTGACTCCTCATGTCGAGACGGCCGGGTGATTTGTCGCATTCTGGGTAATGGCCGGTGTTGAGCAACTCCCAGAGGTGAGGCGAATGTCGCGCTCGGAAACGTCCGAAAGAACTCGCGAAGTGAGAGTACGCCGCCGCCGTCGTCCCGGCTTCGGCTTCATCGCGCTGATCCTGGTGCTGCTGGCTCTCGCGTACGCGATCCTGCAGGCGGCGCACGCGCTGCCGCACTGGCTGAACCCCTTCGGCGAGACGACCAAGGACCGCAGCGCACCGGTGGTCCTGCAGTCGATCCAGAACCTGTCCCGCTACGAGTCCGCCAGCGGCAACTTCCAGGTCGTCGTCGACCTGGAGAAGGACGCCAGGTTCCTGCCGGGCGCCCTGCGCGGCCAGCGCACGGTGTTCGTGGGCAGCGGCAGCGTCGACGCCGTACATCGGACTTCTCCCACATCGCCAACGGCGCCATCGTGGTCAGCAAGGACAAGACCACGGTCACCGTGAAGCTTCCGCACGCGAAGCTGGAGAAGACCAACCTCGACCCGAAGCACAGCTACGTGTTCGCCAAGCAGCGCGGGCTCTTCGACCGCTTCGGCGAATTCTTCAGCTCGAACCCCAACCAGCAACAACAGCTCTACGTCCTGGCCTCACAGAAGATCCAGGACGCCGCGGCGTCGAGCGGTCTGGCCGCGCGTGCCGACAACAACACCAAGCAAATGCTGGTCAACCTGCTGACGGGGCTGGGTTTCAAACACGTTACGGTGAATTTCGCAACATCTCCGTAGTCTTTGGCAGTGCCCTGTTTGGGGAATAGCGATTACGAAGGTCCGGTTACGAATAAACCGGGGTGATCGCTGTGTCCGTGACAGGACCATCAGCTCTCGTAAGGCGGCCGACGTGGCCGTTCGCCCTGCCCATCGCGGCGGCGTCGCTGGCCGTCGCGCTGCCGGCGGTCGACGGCTCCGTCTCCACGCGGCCCGCCGAGATGATCATCGGCGACCTTTTCCCCGGCGGCCAGGAGCTTCTCCTGGCCCTCGTACTGCTGGCCGCGGCGCGCGGCGTGCTGCTGCGCCGCCGGATCGCCTACTACGTCGTCCTGGCCATGTGCCTGCTGTCCGCGCTCGACGCCGTGAGCGCGCGCCAGCCCGGGCGCCTGGTGATCCTCGCCGCCGCCGCGATCATCCTGGTCCGCTTCCGCGCGGAGTTCGTCACCCTGCCGAGCCGCGTCGGGATCGCCGTACGGACCGGCCTCGTCACGTACGGCCTGGCGCTCCTGTACGGGCTCGTGATGATGGTCGCCGAACGCCACCACATGACGCCGGACCCCTCGGTGGGCGACGCCGGCCGCGAGATCCTGGCCGGCCTGACCGCCTCCGGACCCGGCCCGCTGCACTTCGACGGCTTCGCCGACCGCTGGTTCGAGACGAGCCTCGGCATCCTCGGCGGCGGAGGCCTGCTCGCGACGCTCGTCACCCTGCTGACGCCCGCGCCCTCTCCGCCGGCCGGCACGGACGAGGAGCGCGCCGAGGCCGCGCGGCTGGTGGACTCCGGTGCCTCCGACACGCTGGCCCCGTTCATCCTGCGCAGCGACAAGTCCTACGTCTTCAGCCCCGACCGGCGCGCCGTGATCGGCTACCGGGTGATGTTCGGGGTGGCCGCCGCGGGCGGTGACCCGGCGGGCGACCCCGGCTCGTACGCCGCCGCCGTCGCCGAGTTCGTCGCGCTGGCGAACCGCTCCGGCTGGCGCATCGCCGTGCTCGGCGCCCGCAGCGACCTGCTCGGGCTCTGGCGCCCGTACGGCCTGCACTCGGTGGGCATCGGCGACGAGGTGCTGCTGACGCCGGGCGAGTTCGGGCTCGGCGGGCGCGGCATGCGCAACGTGCGCCAGGCGGTGCAGCGCACTCACAACGCCGGGATCACCGCGGAGGTCGTGCGCGAGGGCGACCTGGGCGAGGTGGACCGCGCGCTGCTCCAGGACGTGGCCGCCGGCGCGATGGGCGGCGCCGAGGAACGCGGCTTCTCGATGAACCTCGACGGCCTGCTCACCGGGCGCCACACCTCGCCGGTCGTCGTGGTGGCGCGCGGCGCCGACGGCGCTCCCGTGGGCTTCCAGCGGTACCTGCCCAGCGCCAACGGGCGGCGGCTGTCCCTCGACGCGATGCGGCGCCTGCCCGGCACGGCCAACGGCCTCAACGAACGGATGATCACCGAGGTCATGGCGTACGCGTCCGAGCACGGCGCCGAGGAGGTCTCCCTCAACTTCGCGGCCTTCCGCGAGCTGCTCGACACCGGCGAGCGCACCGCCGTCGAGCAGGGCGGGTACCTGCTGATCCACCTGCTCGACCCGTTCATCAAGGTCGAGTCGCTGTACCTGTTCAACCGAAAGTTCCGGCCCAGGTACGTCGCGCGCAACGTGCTCTTCCCGTCGTGGCCGAGCCTCGTGCCGGTGGCCGCCGCCCTGCTCACGCTGGAGTTCGGCCACCGGAGCACCGGCGGCGAGCCGCGCGCCGTACCCGCGCCGATCACGGACGAGACGTACGCGCCGTGCCCGCCGCCGACGCCCGGCTGGTGATCAGGGCTGGTGATCAGGTCGCCGTGACGCCGTCCACCAGCTCGTCGGCGGCGGCGTACGGGTCGCAGGACCCGTCGAGGACCTTCTCGGCCAGCGCGTCGAGGCGCTGATGGCCGCGCAGGTCGCCCATGCGCTCGCGCAGGGCGGTCAGCGCGATCGCCTCGATCTCGTCGCGGGCGCGCGCCCGCCGGCGCCGCCGTAGCTCCCCGGACTCCTCCATCCAGGCGAGGTGCCGGTCGAGCTGCTCGGTGAGGTCGTCCAGGCCTTCGTTCTTGACGGCCACGGTCGGGACGATGGGCGGCTTCCACCCGCCCGGGCCGGCCAGCGCGATCATGTTCCGCAGGTCGCGGACGGTCTGCTGGGTGCCGTCCCGGTCGGCCTTGTTGACGACGAAGACGTCCGCGATCTCCAGGATGCCGGCCTTGGCCGCCTGGATGGAGTCGCCCATCCCGGGCGCCACCAGCACGATCGTCGAGTCGGCCAGCGAGGCGATCTCCACCTCCGCCTGGCCGACCCCGACCGTCTCGACCAGGATCACGTCGCAGCCGGCCGCGTCGAGCACCCGGATCGCCTGCGGCGCCGCCCACGACAGCCCGCCGAGGTGGCCGCGGCTCGCCATGGAGCGGATGAAGACGTCGCGGTCGGACGCGTGGTCCTGCATCCGCACCCGGTCGCCGAGCAGCGCCCCTCCCGTGAAGGGCGAGGAGGGGTCGACCGCGAGCACGCCGACGCGGCTGCCACGTGCCCGGAAGGCGCGCACGAGGGCGTTGGTGGACGTGGACTTGCCGACCCCGGGCGAACCCGTCAGGCCGATGATCCGCGCCCGGCCCGCGAGCGGGTTGAGGGCCGCCATGACCGCGCGCAGCTCCGGCGAGGCGTTCTCGACCAGCGTGATCAGGCGGGCGACGGCACGTGCCTCACCCTTGCGCGCCCGCTCGACCAGCCCTCCGACATCGCCACGCCCGCCGCTCTTGGGCTCTTCCGCCACCGCCGCGCTCAGACCTTCAGGATCAGGGCGTCGCCCTGGCCGCCGCCGCCGCACAGCCCCGCCGCGCCCACGCCGCCGCCGCGCCGGCGCAGCTCGTGCGCCAGGTGCAGGACGAGACGGGCACCGGACATGCCGATGGGGTGGCCCAGCGCGATCGCGCCGCCGTTGACGTTGACCTTGGCGGCGTCGACGCCGAGGTCGCGCATCGACTGGACACCGACCGAGGCGAACGCCTCGTTGATCTCGATGACGTCGAGGTCGTCCACGGCCAGGCCCTCCTTGCCGAGGGCGTGCTTGATCGCGTTGGACGGCTGGGACTGAAGGGAGTTGTCCGGGCCCGCGACGTTGCCGTGCGCGCCGATCTCGGCGAGCCAGCTCAGCCCGAGCTCCTCCGCCTTGGCCTTGGACATGACCACGACCGCGCACGCGCCGTCGGAGATCTGCGACGAGGAGCCGGCCGTGATCGTGCCGTCCTTGCTGAAAGCGGGGCGCAGGCGGCCGAGGGACTCGGTGGTCGTGTCGCCGCGTACGCCCTCGTCGGTGTCGAAGACGACCGGGTCGCCCTTGCGCTGCGGGATCTCCACGGGAACGATCTCGTCGTCGAAGACGCCGTTCTTGATCGCCTCGGCGGCCCGCTGGTGGGAGCGGGCGGAGAACTCGTCCTGCTCCTCGCGTGAGATGCCGAGCTTGGCGTTGTACCGCTCGGTCGAGTCGCCCATCGAGACGCCGTCGAAGGCGTCGGTGAGCCCGTCGTGGGCGGTGGCGTCGAGCACCTCGATGGAGCCGTACTTGTAGCCGTGCCGCGACTTCGGCATCAGGTGCGGGGCGTTGGTCATGGACTCCATGCCGCCCGCCACCACGATGTCGAACTCGCCGGCGCGGATGAGCTGGTCGGCGAGCGCGATCGCGTCCAGGCCGGACAGGCACACCTTGTTGATCGTCAGCGACGGGACGCTCATCGGGATGCCGGCCTTGACGGCGGCCTGGCGCGACGGGATCTGCCCGGCGCCGGCCTGCAGGACATGGCCCATGATGACGTAGTCGACCTGGTCGGCGGCGACGCCCGCGCGTTCCAGCGCGGCCTTGATCGCGACCGCGCCGAGGTCCACCGCGGCGAAGTTCTTCAGGGAGCCGAGCAGGCGGCCGATGGGAGTACGCGCTCCGGCGACGATGACGGATCCGGCCATCTAAGGGACCTCCATTAACCGGGCAGAACAGTGTTTGCCAACATACCCATTGGGGGCCGCGCGGCCGCCGGGAGGGCCAGCTACATGCTCACACGCATCGATCACGTCGGAATCGCCTGTTACGACCTGGAGGAGAAGATCGCCTACTACGAGTCCACGTTCGGGCTGGTCGTGGTCTCGCGAGAGGTCAACGATCACCAGGGCGTACGGGAGGCGATGCTTCACGTGTCCGATGCGCCCAGTGGATCGCAGTATGTACAGTTGCTGGAACCGACACGTCTCGACTCGCCCGTAGGGAAGTTCCTCGCCAACCGGGGTGAGGGCGTCCATCACATCGGGTACGGCGTCGACGACGTCGAGGCGGCCTTGGAGTCGATCGGTGCGACGGGTGTGCGTCTGCTCGACGAGCGCCCGCAGCACGGCTCCATGGGTGCCTCTATCGCTTTTCTCCACCCGAAGGACGTCGGAGGGGTGCTGGTCGAGTTGGTACAGGCGAAGAGCCAATGAAATCCGTAACTAACGCGACAAAGCTCCCACGACGTCAAGATGAGCCCCCAACACCGCAGTGTCCGGAGTACGCTGCTGTCGCCGGAAGTGGTCCCGTGCGTTCACTACCCCGTAACACGCAGTGTTCGCGCGGCCATGATCCGGCATCTCCACCGTTCCTATCTTCATCCTTTGTAGCCGTCTCGTCACAGCAGGATTGAGCCTCATGCAGTCCGACATCGACGCCCAGCTCAGCAACTTCTTCGAAGACACGCCCCCACGCGAGTTCGACGTGGTGCTTCGCGGCTACGACCGGCACCAGGTCGAAGAGCACATCAAGCAGCTCGACAACGAGGTCCGCCAGAGCCGCGAGCAGACCCAGGCGATGCAGCGCGAGCTGTCCGACGCCCACCGCCAGCTCCAGGAGCAGGAGCGGCCGACGTACTCCGGCCTCGGTGCCCGGATCGAGCAGTTGCTGCGCCTCGCCGAAGAGCAGGCCACCGAGCTCGTCCAGGCCGCACGGTCGGAGGCGAACGAGATCAAGGCGGCGGCCAAGGTCGACGCCGCCGAGTTCCGCGCCACCGCCGAGAACGAAGCGGCGGAGGTGCGCGCCACCGCGCAGCGCGAGGGCGAAGACATGCGCAACGCCGCCGAGCGCGAGGCCGATGAGGTCCGCACCGGTGCGCGCCGCGAGGCAGATGAGCTGACCTCCACCACCGAGCGTGAGGTCGCCAAGCTCCGCGCCACCGCCGACCACGAGGTCGCGGAGAAGCGCGCGGTCGCCGAGCGTGAGATCGCCAAGCTGCGCACCACGACCGAGCGCGAGGTCGCCCAGCTGCGGGCCTCCACCAAGCGCGAGCGCGACGAGATCCTCACCACCGCCAAGCGGCAGGCCGACGAGATGCGGGCGCAGGCCCAGCGCGTCTTCGAGGAGAGCGAAGCCCAGCGCGCCCAGGCCGAGGGCGAGTTCGAGGTCCAGCTGGCCGCGCGGCGCGAAGAGGCCGAGCGCCAGGACAACGAGCGTCACGCCGCGGCGCAGAGTGCCACCCAGAAGCTCGTCGCCGAGGCGGAGCAGCGGGCGGCCTCCGCGGAGCAGCGCGCCACCAAGGCGACCCAGCAGGCGGAGCAGACCCGGCGCGAGGCCGACAACCACGCGAAGCAGCTGGTGGCCAACGCACGGAAGAACTCCGACTCGGTCATCGCCGAGGCCAAGTCGCAGGCCGAGCAGCTGCTCAGCGACACCAAGTCCGAGGCCGAGCGGATGCGCACGACCGCGCAGCGCCAGGTGGACGAGCTCACGCGCCAGCGTGACAGCATCACCAGCCACCTCAACCAGCTTCGCAACCTCATCGGTGGCATGCAGGCGCCGGTCGGTGGCGGCTGGCGGTGGCGGTGACGAGGCCATCTCGGCCCCGGCCGAGAAGCCCGCGCTCGCCGCGGCCGAGCCCAAGCCGAAGCCTTCTCCGCAGGCGTCCGCGCCGAAGAAGAAGGACGACGAGGACGACTGGTGGGAGGGGTGACCCTCATCGGGAAGCGCCCCGAAGCCGGCTGACCACTGCCGGTTAAATCCCGCTGATCCGCGAGACGACGAAGAGCCTAGAGGCTGGTGAGCCTCTAGGCTCTTCGTTATAAATCGGACAAATAAGGGGGCGGGCGTGCCTGGCGACGAGCCGAAGATCGACAGTGAAGAACGCCAGGACCAGGGGCTCCTCGCAGAGAACCGGGCTCAGGAGGGCGAGGTCCTCGACCCCGTCACCGACATCGAGACCCGTGAGCGTGAGGCCGGCGTCGACCATCTGTTCCCGTTCGGCCGGCCCGGAAGGCCGATGACCCGCAACCACCCGTTCGTCTTCGGCTTCTTCGGCGCGCTCGGCGTCCTGGTCGCGTACATGCTGATCCAGGCGCTCACCGACGCGCGCGAGGTCCTGATCCTGATCGTCGTGGCGCTGTTCCTCGCCGTCGGCCTGAACCCCGCCGTCGAGGCGCTGGAGCGCGTCGGCGTCCGGCGGCAGTGGGCGGTGCTGCTGGTCTTCCTCGGCGTGGTCGGGCTGTTCGTCGGGTTCGGCTTCGCCATCGTGCCGCCGCTCTCCGAGCAGATCACCGGCTTCATCCACAACCTGAGCAGCGGAAACGGCTACATCCAGCAGCTTCAGAACAACCCGAAGCTGCAGGACTGGGACCGCAGGTACCACCTGCTGGAGAAGGCCAGGACCGCGCTCCAGAACAAGGACCTCGGCAAGCAGGCGGCCAACGGCGCCCTCGGCGTCGGCCAGATCGTCATCAGCGGGGTCTTCAGCACGCTGACCGTGCTGATCCTCACGCTCTACTTCCTGAACTCGCTGCCCAGCATCACGGGCTTCATGTACCGCCTGGCACCGAGGTCACGCCGGGCGCGCGTGGCGCTGCTGGGCGACGAGATCCTGACCCGGATCGGCGGGTACGTCGCCGGCAACCTGATCATCTCGCTGATCGCCGGCGCGCTGGCGTACATCTTCCTGCTGATCATGAACGTCCCGTACGCGCTCGCGCTGGCCCTGATCGTCTCCATCACGGACCTGATCCCGCTGGTCGGCGCCACCATCGGCGCCGTGCTGGTCACGGCGGTGGCGTTCTTCTCCGGCTTCTGGACCGGGATCGCGGCGCTGATCTACTTCGCCCTGTACCAGCAGATCGAGAACTACATCATCCAGCCGAGGATCATGAAGAGGTCCGTCGATGTCCAGCCCGCGGTGACGATCATCGCGGCGCTGATCGGCGGCGCGCTCCTCGGCATGATCGGCGCGCTGCTGGCCATCCCGGCCGCCGCCGCGGTCGCGCTGATCCTGCGCGAGGTCGTCCTCCCCCGGCAGGAGGAACTCTAGGGAGTGTGCGCCAGGGCCGCGCCGAACTCCATGACCGCCTCGTTGAACAGCTGCGGTTGCTCGACGGCGGTCAGGTGACCCGAGTCGGGGATGACCTTCAGCTCGGCCTCGGGCAGCGCGCCGGCCATGGCGCGGGCGTCGTCCTCGGTCGTGATGGCGTCCTCGGCGCCGTGGAGGATCAGCGCCGGGGCGCGTACCCCGGCCAGTGCGCCGAGGGTGTCCGTCCGCGCCGCCATGGCGCGCTGGGCCCAGGCCGCCGCCTGCGGCGGTGTGGACTGGACGAGTCCGCGCACCCGCCCGTACACCAGCGCGCGCCGCTCCATCGTGGTCGGCCCGACGAGGCGGGGCAGCAGTTCGTCGACGAGCACGCCGACGTTGCCCTCGCCCTCCAGGCGTTCGGCGGTGCGGATCCGCGACTCGCGTACGGTCTCGGTGTCGGCGGTCGCCTTGGTGTCGGCGAGCACGAGGCCGAGGAGCCGGTCGGCGTGGCGACGGCAGAACTCCAGCGCGACGTACCCGCCCATGGACAGGCCGCCGATGACGGCGCGCTCGATGCCCTTGGAGTCGAGCAGCGCCGCGACGTCGTCGGCCATGGCGTCCAAGCCCGGTTCGTCCGAGCCGAGCGGCGACCCGCCGAAGCCGCGCAGGTCAGGTGTGATGACGCGGAAACGCTCGGCCAACCCCTCCCGCTGGCCCAGCCACATGGCCGAGGACAGCGGGAACGCGTGCAACAGCAATAACGGGGTTCCCCCACCAGTGTCACGGGTGTAAAGCTGCACAGCGCTCCCTCGGCTCGCCCCGACGAGTTCCCCTTACTCCGGCCAACGCCCGGCACCCGCTCATCGTCACCTCTCGGAGCCGATCCTCCGAGGGCCTGGCCGCGATCGGACGTAAACGTTTAGGAAGGGGGGATTTCTGCCACGCGCGCGCCGGTAGGAGGTGAATTAGGGGATCTCGGTGGGCAGCGGATACGCCGAAGGCTCCACGCGCCGCACGATCTCGTTCAGGACGATACGGACGTACGGCTCGCCGACCCACAGGTGCTTGGCGCCGTCGACGCCGACGACCTCCGCCTGCGGCACCCGCTTGAAGCGCTCCCGCGCCTCCTCCGGCCGCAGGTAGTCGTCGCGCTCGGGGACGAGCGCGGCCAGCGGGCGGCCGAACTCCGCCCAGGCGTCCAGGTCCGCGTCGGTCGCCCGGTGCAGCGGCGGCGACAGCAGGATCGCGCCCTCGACGAGCGGGTCACGCCCCCACCTCAGCGCCAGCTCGGTGCCGAACGACCAGCCGAGCAGCCAGGGCCGCGGCAGGTCGTGGTACTCGGTGTACTCCAGGGCCGCCGCGACGTCGTACCGCTCGGAGTCGCCCTCGCCGAACTCGCCCTCGCTGGTGCCTCGCGCGCTGGTCGTGCCGCGCGTGTTGAAGCGGAGTACGGCGAGGCCCGCGAGCGCCGGCAGCCGGTACGACGCCTTGCGCAGCACGTGGCTGTCCATCATGCCCTCGGCCGTGGGCAGCGGGTGCAGGCAGATGAGCGTCGCCGCGGGCGGCCGGTCCTCCGGCACCGCCAGCTCCCCGACGAGCCTGAGCCCGTCGGCGGTCTGCATCTCGATGTCCGTACGCCGCGCGGCCAGCACCGTGCTCGCCCGGATCTCGCCCATCATGGTCCCCTTGTCCGTTCGAAACGCGTTCGTCAGTAGCGCGGGCCACGACGGGACCGCTGGATGTTGGGCTGCCTGGTACGCCGGTTGTTCCAGCAGGGCCGGTGCCAGTGACGCCGGTCCTCGGCCCCGCCGCCCTCGGCCGGCCAGGCCACCACGTGCCCGACGCGCGGCGGGATCTCCTGGTCACAGCCGGGGCAGCGGTACGCCTTGTCGGCGCCCATGGCCGGCCGTACGATCCAGTCGCCGTCGGGGTCCTCCTCGGTCCACTGCGGACCGCCGGACGCGCTCTGCCCGGTTTCCCGTGGCTTGTCGCGCGTGCGGCGATTCTTTCGCGGACTCATGCCGATCAGGGTAAAGGCCTCGCGGGCTTCGCCGTACGCCCGTCAGCGGACCGTACGCCTCGCCGTACGGAGTTTCTCCAGCAGCGGCGCCGGGGCGAACGCGGGCTCGCGGTACTCGGTGAACAGGGCGTGCAGCACCTCGACGGTGTGGTCGAGGCCGATGCGGTCGAGGTCGGCGATCGGGCCGATCGGGTAGCCGCAGCCGTGCGTCATCGCGGCGTCGATCGCGTCCGCGTCGGCGTACCCCTCCTCCAGCATGCGCATCGCGTCGTTGAGGTACGGCGCGCGGAGGGCGTCGACGATGAGTCCGGCCCGGTCGCGCGAGCGTACCGGCCGCTTGCCGAGGGCGGCGGCGTACGCCACGGCGCGGTCCATGACCTCCGGCGCGGTCGCCACGGTCGCGACCAGCTGGACCAGCTCACCCTCGGGGTCGGGCAGGTGCAGGCCGATGACGTCCTGGGGACGGTCGGTGGCCATGGCGGCCTCGATCACGGGCTCGGTGGCCAGGGTGGTGGCGATGATCGCGCCCGGCCGTGCGACGTCGTCGACGGCGGCGAGCAGCGAGTGCTTGACCGCGGCGTCGTCGCCGACCGCCTCGATGATCAGGTCACATCCGGCCAGGAGCGACAGGTCGGTGCCGCCGGTCGCGCCCGCCCCGACCGCCGCCTCGACCGCGCGTACCTTCTCCTCGTCCCCGGCCACGAAACGGACGTCCGCACCGGCGCTCGCGCAGGCCGCGATGACGGCGACCGCGAGGGGTCCTGACCCCGCCACGCCCACGCCGGGCGTCTCCCCGCCGGCGCTCGCGGCGGGCTCGTCCTGGTCGTAGGCGTAGAAGCCGCGCCCGGACTTGCGACCGAGGCGTCCGGCGGTGACGAGCTCGCGGAGGATCGGGGCCGGGGCGTGCCGGCGGTCGCGGGTCTCCCGGTAGATCGCCTCACAGACCTCCAGCGACACGTCCAGCCCGATGAGGTCCATGAGCGTCAGCGGCCCCATGGGCAGCCCGGTCGCCTTCATGGCCGCGTCGATGTCCTCGCGGGTGGCGTGCCCGGAGTCGTACATGGCGGCGGCCTGGTTGAGGTAGCCGAACAGCAGGCGGTTCGCGATGAACCCGGCGCGGTCGCCGACCGTGACGCCGACCTTGCCGAGGCTCGCCACGAGCTCCTGGACCGCGGCGAGCGCCTCCGGCCGGGTCAGCACGGTGTGGATGACCTCGACGAGCCTCATCACCGGGGCAGGGTTGAAGAAGTGCACGCCGACGATCTGCTCGGGCCGGTTCGTCGCCACCGCGATCTCGGTGACCGGCAGGGACGAGGTGTTCGTGGCGAGTACGGCGTCGGCACGGCAGACCTTGTCCAGCTCGGCGAAGACGCGGCGTTTCAGGTCGAGCCGCTCCGGGACGGCCTCGATGACCAGCTCGCAGTCGGCGAGCGCGTCGAACGAGGTGGAGAGCGTGATCCGGTCGATGATCGCCCGGCGCTCCTCCTCGGAGAGGCCGCCCCGCGCGACCGCGCGACCGGTCGACTCCTCCAGGTGGCCCCGGCCGCGCCGCAGGGCCTCGTCGCCCACCTCGACGCCGACGACGGAGTACCCGCCGCGTGCGAGTACCTCGGCGATTCCGGCGCCCATCGTGCCCAGCCCGACCACCCCGACCCTGCTCAAGGAAGCACTCATGGATCGCAGTTTCGCAGAGTGCACGGACCGTCACGGCAGCGGGGCGCCGGGGATCACCCCCTGCCTTTGCGGGGGTCTACCGGCTAGCAGGAATAAGCCCGGTCCGGCTGGCATGGCCCTGGGAATGGGGGGTGGCAGTGCAGACCCGGGGGCCGGAATCGACGAATGTAGGGGATGTAAGGAAACAGGTAACGATCAATCCGAGGGGGGACCGTGTCATGTGCCAGCACTGGCCTCCATGCCCCAAAGCGGACGCAGCCGATCACACCGCCGCCCGCACCATCGCCCAGCACCCCGAGCAGGGCTGGAACCTTCTGTGCAACGGCGTCGTGCTCTTCGATGACACCGGCGAGCTGTTCCCCGACGGGCACACCCTCGCACCGCATCGCCCGAGCCGGCCTCCCCAGCCGACGCGTCCCCTGACCCCCGCCGCCTGACCCACAGGCGAGTCCACCCCCGTCGGGCCCATCCCCCACGTGGCAGGCCCCCGGCGCCTCCCGGCTCCCCAGCCGGATGGCGTACCTGTCCACACCGGGCCCCGGCCAGCGGTCATCCCTCACCGGCCGGTCCGCGGAGCACTCCCCGGCGCTCCGCGGGCCGGCCGGATCCCCCCTTACCCGGCCGGTCCGTGGAGCACCTTCCCCCCTCGCTCCACGGGCCGGCCTTCTGGCGTCTCCCCCTCATCGTGCCTGGACGGCCACTAGGGTTGGCGACCGTGCGTCTCGTCATCGCGCGTTGCAGCGTCGACTACGTCGGCAAGCTCACCGCCCACCTGCCCATGGCCCCCCGGCTCATCCTCATGAAGGCCGACTCGTCGGTGTCGATCCACGCCGACGACCGGGCCTTCAAGCCGCTCAACTGGATGAACCCTCCCTGCTCCCTGAAAGAGGAGGAGGGCAAGTGGACGGTCACCCATGGCAAGTCGGGTGAGAAGCTGATCCTCACGATCGAGGAGATCCTCCACGACTCCCGGCACGAGCTCGGCGTCGATCCCGGCCTGCAGAAGGACGGCGTCGAGGCCCACCTCCAGGAGCTGCTCGCCGAGCACATCACGACGCTGGGCGCGGGCTGGAGACTGATCCGCCGCGAGTACCCCACGGCCATCGGCCCGGTCGACATCCTGTGCCGCGACGAGACGTCCACGACGGTCGCGATCGAGATCAAGCGGCGTGGCGAGATCGACGGGGTCGAGCAGCTGACCCGCTACCTGGAGCTGCTCAACCGCGATCCGCTGCTGGCCCCGGTCAAGGGCGTCTTCGCCGCCCAGGAGATCAAGCCCCAGGCTCGGGTGCTCGCCACCGACCGCGGCATCGGCTGCGTGACCCTGGACTACGACGCCCTGCGCGGCATCGAACGCGACGACACACTGTTTTGATTCCTGACAGAAGGTGGCAGGTACACCCGCGAGGGTGAACCTCATGGGAAATCGCGCAGAAGGCACATTCGACCTCGACTCCTGGGACGCCGCCGAGCCGTACGAGGAGCACGAGGGGACGCGGCTCGCCCGCGTCCGCATCGGCAAGACGTTCAAAGGCGGCCTGACCGGCACCAGCACGGCCGACCTGATCACCGTGGCCACCGAGGCGGGCCCGGTCGCGTACGTGGGCATCGAGCACTTCGAGGGCACCCTCGACGGGCGTAAGGGCGGGTTCGTCCTCCAGCACAACGCGGGCGCGCGTGGTGGCGAGCCCTGGCTGACCTGGAAGATCGCCGAGGGCACCGGCACGGGTGAGCTGGCGGGCATCTCGGGTGAGGGCGAGATCGTCATCGGCCCCGACGGCTCGCACTCGTACACCCTCGACCACCGGATCGGCTGAGTGTCACGCTGACCCTATGAGCGAGCACGCCGAGGGCACCTTCGCCATCGACGCGTGGGAGACGGCCGAGCCGTCCGAGCACCAGGGTTCGCGGGTGGAGCGTGTGCACGCGGTGAAGACCTACGAGGGCGACCTCGCCGGAGTCGGCACCCTCGACATGGCCACCTCCAGCCGCGGCGAGGGCTCGGTCGGCCGCGTCGGCGTCGAACGCTTCGCCGGCACCCTGCACGGCCGCACCGGGGAGTTCACGCTGACGTACGACTCGGTGCGCGGCGCGGGCGAGCCGTGGCTGGAGTGGCGCGTGGGAGACGGCGCCGGTGACCTGGCGACCATCTCCGGCCTGGCCCGGATCATCGTGGACCCGGGCGGCCTCCACACGTACGCCCTCGACTACGACCTCCCGCCGCGACGCCGCATGCCCTGGCGCCGCCCCGGCCCGGCCGCGGGCCATCGGCCGATCTAGACACGCTCGGGTACGGGGCTGTCCTCGACCGCCCGGGGTGCCTCGGCGCGCTTCAGGGCGAAGACCAGGGCGGTCATGGCGACGGTGACGCCGAGAGTGATCCAGGCGGCGAGGCCGGCCGCGGCGGCGTAGTCGGCGCGTGCGGGCGCGTCGCCGAGGCGGGTGAAGAAGGCGGTGCCGAGGACCGCGACGCCGGTGACGCCGGCGAACTGCTGGGTCGTGGACAGCATGCCCGCGGCGACGCCCGCCTGGGCCGGACGTACCCCGGCCAGCGGCGCGGCGATGAGCGAGGGCAGGATCAGGCCGTTGCCGAGCCCCATCACGCTCATGCCGACCACCAGCCAGGGCGTGCTCGCACCCGCCCGCAGCGTCACGGCGATCATCAGCACGCTCAGCGCGCTGATCGAGCAGCCCGCGGTGAGGGTCCGCAGGCCGTACCGTGCCACCAGGCGCCGGCCTCCGAGCGACGCCGCCATCGCCAGCACCGCCAGCGGCGCGAACGCGAGCCCGGCGCGCAGCGGACTGAGGCCGAGCCCCGCCTGCAGGAGCAGCGACAACACGAAGATGAAGCCGGCGAAGAAGACCATGAACGCCGCGTTGATCGCGAGCCCTGCGTTGAAGGAGGGGCTGCGGAACAGGGCGAGGTCCAGCAGGGGACGGCCGCCGGCGCGGGTCAGCCGGCGTTCCCAGGCGAGCGCGGCGGCCATCGCCGGTACCGAGGCCGCCATCGACACCCAGGCCCACACCGGCCAGCCGGCCTCCCGGCCCAGGATGAGCGGCACCAGGGCCAGAGCCAGCGACCCGGAGATCCCGGCGACGCCGACCAGGTCCAGGCCCGGCCGGTTCCCGGTCTCGGCCCTCGGCAGCAGCCGCGCCGCGAAGACCAGCACGAGGGCTCCGACGGGCACGTTGACGAAGAAGATCGCCCGCCAGCCGAGGCCGAAGAGGTCCGCGACGATCAGCAGCCCGCCGAGCACCTGGCCGCAGATGCCGCTGATCCCGCCGGTCACGGCGAACCACACGAGGGCACGTGGCCGCTCGGCGGCCGGGAACGTGGCGGTGATCAGGGCGAGTACCTGCGGGACCATGACGGACGCCGTGAACCCCTGGAGCAGCCGCGCTCCGACGAGCTGGCCGGGCGTCTGGGCGAGGCCGCACAGCACCGACGCGACGACGAAGCCGGCCATGCCGTACAGGAAGGGCGCCCGGCGGCCGAACAGGTCGCCCAGCCGGCCGCCGGTGACGACCCCCATCGCGTACGTGAACACGTACCCGCCGACCACCAGCTCCAGGGCGGCCGGCCCGGCGCGCAGTTCGCGTCGCAGGGCGGGGATCGCGACGTTGACCACGTTGCCGTCGAACCCGTAGATGAAGAATCCCGCCAGGATCACCGGCAGCAGCAGCCGGTGCGGGCGTTCCAGTGTGACCACGATGACCTCTCAGTATCGATGACTATCGATATCGACGATTGTCGAAGAGTACGATAGATGTCGATATGAGGACAAGGCTCACCTAGGATCGGACCCATGGCAGACCAATCGCACCCGGCGGTGGAGGACCTTCGCCTGCCGAAGGTCATGGCCGCGCTGGCCGACCCGGCACGGCTCCTCGCCGTACGCACCCTCGCCCTCAAGGGCGAGTCACCGTGCACCCGGCTGCACGAGGACGCCGGCCTGACGATCAGCCAGTCGACGTTCTCCCACCATCAGAAGATCCTGCGGGAGGCCGGCGTGCTCCGCGTCGACGTACGCGGCTCGCAGCGCATCCTGTCGCTGCGCCGCGACGACCTCGACGCCTGCTTCCCCGGCCTCCTCGACGCCGTCCTCGGCGCGGCGCGGGAGCGTATTTAGCGCTTGTCGCGCTGGCCCTCGGCGAGGGCCTGGCTGATGCGTTCTCCGCCGCTCATGCGCTGGAAGCGCGCGACCAGGCCCGGGGACACCCCGGCGACCTTGGCGCCCATGCGGATCGTCAGCGGCGCGACGTCGATCTCGGCGGTGTCCGAGGTGATCGCGCGGGTCACGGCGCGGGCGACGTCGCCCGGCGTACGGGTGCCGACGCCGCGCGGCAGGGTCACGCCCGCCTCGGCGAACATCCCGGCGTCGCGGATGAAGCCGGGGTAGATGGCCGAGACGCCGACGCCGTGCGGGCTCAGGTCCTCGCGGAGCGCCAGCGAGAACCCGCGCAGCCCGAACTTGGTCGCGTTGTAGACCGACGCGCCGCCCGACGCGACCTTGCCCGAGACCGACGAGACGAACACCAGGTGGCCGCGTCCGCGCGGGACCATCGCCTCGGCGGCCAGCCGCGCCATCACGACCGGTACGCGCAGGTTCACGTCCAGCGCGCGGTCGAGCTCGTCCAGGGAGTACTCGGTGAGCTGGCCGCTTCCCGGCAGGGCGGCGTTGGCGACGATGATGTCCACCGGGCCGGCCTCCTCCATGAGGCGGGCCACGGCGTCGCGGTCGGACAGGTCCGCGACGATCGCACGGCCGCCGAGCTCCTCGGCGAGCGGTTCGAGGATCTCCGCGCGCCTGCCGGTCAGCACCACCGACGCGCCATGGGCGACGAGCTCACGTGCGATCGCCTGTCCGATGCCTCCCGTGGCTCCGGTCACGAGGGCGGTCGTCTCAGCGATCTCCATGGGAGAGTCCTGTCTGTGGGGGGTCTGGCGCACCGCACACGTTACGCGGCAGTACGTGACAAAGCGCGCTGAGTGTGTCATGTATCACGCAGGACGTACCGATAGCCTTCGGGACATGCCGCACGCCACCGGGATCCGGGAACGGATCGTGAACGCCGCCGAGGGCTGTTTCGCGCGGTACGGCGTCGGCAAGACCACCGTCGAGGACATCGCGGCGGCGGCCGGGCTGTCGCGCGCCACCGTCTACCGCAGCTTCGCCGGCGGCCGGGACGAAGTGATCCTGGCCGTCATCCTCCGCGACCTGCGGCGCTTCCTCGACCGGCTGACCGAGCGCCTCGCCCACGAGCTCTCGGTCCCGGACGCCATCGTCGAGGGCGTCGTCGACGCGGTCGCCTTCATCCGCGGCGAGCCGCGCGTGGCCGCCCTGCTGACCCCCGAGGCGGCCGGGCACACCCAGGCCGCCGTCGTCGGCGCCGCCGAGCGGGTCCTGGACCTGTGCGCCGACTACGTACGCCCCCACTTCGAGATCGCCCAGCGCGAGTCGCTCGTACGCGCCGACATCACCGTCGAGGGCGCCGTGGAGTTCCTGTTCCGGATCATCTCCTCGATGATCGTCATGCCGCGCGAGGACGAGCCACGAGAGTTCCTCCGCACCTACGTCGTCCCCGCCCTGGCAGAGAGCATCTGATGAGCAACGTCACCGCGATGCGGTCCTCCGTGCGCCCCAGTCCGATCTTCCTTTTCGTCGTCGGCCTGTTCGTGCTGTCCGGCCTCGCCGTGTGGAGGTACGGCACGGACGTCTCGCACACCGCGCGGTTCCTCCTGTTCGTGTTCGTGGTGAGCGGCTGGGTCGTGTCGCTGTGCCTGCATGAGTTCGGCCACGCGTTCTTCGCCTGGCGCTCGGGCGACCACAGCGTCGCCACGAACGGCTACCTGACGCTCAACCCGCTGAAGTACGGCGACATCACGCTCAGCTTCATCCTCCCGGTGCTGTTCGTGCTGCTGGGCGGCATCGGCCTGCCCGGCGGCGCGGTCTACATCAACCGCGGCGCGATCCCGGGGAGGATCCGGCACAGCCTGATCTCGGCGGCCGGCCCGGTCGCCAACCTGGTCTTCGCCGTGGTGCTCGGCGTCCTGATCTCCAACCTCGCGACGAGCCTGAACCACGCGCTGTTCTGGAGCGGCGCCGCGTTCCTGGCGTTCCTCCAGGTGACGGCGGCGGTGCTCAACCTGCTGCCGGTGCCGGGCCTCGACGGGTTCGGCATCGTCGAGCCGTACCTCCCGCGCCACTGGGTCGCGCAGGCCGACCGGGTCGGCGGCTACGCCTTCATGGCCCTGCTCGCGCTGCTGTGGATCCCCACGGTCAACCGGGAGTTCTTCTCCCTCGTCTACCACCTGACGGACCTGTTCGGCATCGACCAGAACCTCACCGCCGTCGGCCACGCCCTCTTCCAGTTCTGGCAGAGCATGAACGGCTTCATCATCAACTGAGCCGTGTCCACCGAAAGGTGGACACGGATAGGGCCGTTCCGTTGATCGCTCAGGTACGGATCCGCCACGAGGCTTGCCTCATGAGCGAACCAGCGGTGCGCGTACGCGGCCTGCGCAAGCGATACGGCGACGTCGACGCGGTGGACGGCGTCGACCTGGACATCGAGACCGGTGAGGTGTTCGCCCTTCTCGGGCCGAACGGCGCCGGCAAGAGCACCACGGTCGAGATCCTCGAAGGGCACCGGAAGCGTACGGGCGGTGAGGTCTCCGTCCTCGGCGTGGACCCCGGCCACCCGACGCGCGCCTGGCGGTCGCGGATCGGGATCGTGCTGCAGACCTCCAGCGAGCAGGTCGAGCTGACCGTACGGGAGATGGTGCGGCACTTCGCCGCGTACTACCCGAACCCCCGCGACCCCGACGAGGTCATCGAGGCGGTCGGCCTGACAGAGAAGGCCGGCGCGCGGCTGGCGCAGCTGTCCGGCGGGCAGCGGCGGCGCGTCGACGTCGCCCTCGGCATCGTCGGCGCCCCCGAGCTGCTCTTCCTGGACGAGCCGACGACCGGGTTCGACCCGGACGCGCGGCGGCAGTTCTGGCGGCTGATCGACGGCCTGGCGGACGGCGGCACGACCATCCTGTTGACCACGCACTACCTGGACGAGGCCGAGGCGCTGTCCGACCGGGTCGGTGTGATCACCGGCGGACGGCTCGTGGAGGTCGCCTCGCCGAAGGAGCTCGGCGGGCGCGCGGGCGCGTCGGCGCGGGTGAGCTGGGCCGGGCCGGAAGGGGCGCAGGTCATCGAGACCGACTCCCCCACGCAGGTGGTGGCCGAGCTGAGCCACAAGTTCGACGGCGAGATCCCCGGGCTGACGGTCACGCGCCCGACGCTCGAAGACGTCTACCTCTCCATGATCGGAGCAGCGGAATGACCGCCACGGCACTGCCGTCCCCGTTGAAGGTCGGGATGTCGCGCGGCGTGATCGAGCTGAGGACCTTCTTCCGCGAGAAGGAGGCCGTCGCCTTCACCCTCGCGATGCCGATCATGCTGCTGGTGATCTTCGGGACGGTCTTCAAGGGCCGGGTCGACGGCACGAACGTCGACTTCCGGCAGTACTTCGCCGCCGGGATCATCGCGAGCGGCATCATGTCGACGACCTTCGTCAGCCTCGGCATCGGCATCGCGCAGGAACGCGACGACGGCACCCTCAAGCGGCTGTACGGCACGCCGATGCCCAAGGCGGCGTACTTCATCGGCAAGACGATCTCGGCCCTGGTGCTGTCGCTGATGGAGACGGTGATCCTCTTCGTGCTCGGCGGCCTGATGTTCGGCCTGAAGCCGCCGAGCACAGCCGACCGGTGGGCGACGCTGATCTGGGTGTTCGTGGCCGGCGTCACCGTGTGCACCATGCTCGGCATCGCGGCCAGCAGCGTCCCGAGGTCCGGCAAGGGCGCGGCGGCGGTGCTGAACCTCCCGTACCTCATGCTGCAGTTCATCTCCGGGGTGTTCTTCAGCTTCAGCGGCCTGCCCAAGGGCGTGCAGCAGGTCGGCGCGCTGTTCCCGCTGAAGTGGATCAGCCAGGGGTTCCGCTCGGCGCTGCTGCCGGACACCCTGCTGCCCGCCGAACCCGCGCACGCGTGGGAGCACGGGCGGATCGCCCTGGTGCTCCTGGCCTGGGGTGTAGCAGGCTTCGTCCTGTGCCTGACGACCTTCCGCTGGAAACGACGCCGCGACGGATGAACGACAACGACGCCTGGGACTGGGGAGTCGGCCGCTGGGAGGTCTACTTCGGCCTGGTCCTCGTCTCGACGATCGTCTACGTGCTGTCCGAGGGCGACTCGTGGCGCGCGGGTGCCGCCGCGGTCGTCCTCCTGGCCGCCATGGTGCCCTGGTACCTCCTGGTCGGCCGTCGCGTGATCGGCACCGAGAAGGCACGCCCGGCCTCGTACGTGTACGTGGCCGGGCTGGTCGCGCTCTGCGGCACGGCGGCGGCGCTGGCCCCGGAGAGCTCGCTCGTGCTGTTCGCGGCCTGCCCGCAGTGCTACATGCTGCTGCGGTGGACGCACGGCATCGTCGCGGTGACCCTGCTCAACGTCGTGCCGGCCGGGCGGTTCCTCCTGCACAGCACCGACGTCGCCTCCGTCACGGTCTTCGTGGTGTGGTCGGCGGTGGTCACCGCGTTCTCGGGCTACTTCGGGTTCTGGATCGACCGCATCATCGAGCAGAGCAAGGACCGCCGCGAGCTGATCGGCCGGCTGGAGGCGACGCAGGCGGAGCTGTCGGAGGTGAGCCGCGAGGCCGGCGTGATGGCCGAGCGCGAGCGGATGGCCGCCGAGATCCACGACACGCTCGCGCAGGGCTTCACGAGCATCCTGATGCTGCTCCAGGCCGCCGAGCCGCACATCGGCCGCGACCCCGAGAGCGCACGGCGGCAGGTCGGCCTCGCGGCCCGCACCGCGCGGGAGAACCTCGCCGAGGCGCGCGCGCTGGTCGCCGCGGTGCCGCCCGCCCCGCTGGGCGAGTCCTCCCTCGACGAGGCCGTACGGCGGCTGTCCGACCGGCTCGCCGAGGAGACCGAGGTCGACGCCGACTGCACGGTCTCCGGCGAGCCGCGCCGCCTGCCCGCGCGTACCGAGGTCGTGCTGCTGCGTACGGCGCAGGAGGGCATGGCGAACGTCCGGCGGCACGCCGGCGCCACCCACGTGGCCGTACGCCTGGGGTACGAGGCCGCGGCGGTGCGGCTGGAGATCCACGACGACGGCCGCGGCTTCGACCCGGCCGCCGCGAACGGCTTCGGCCTGCGCGGGATGCGCGAGCGCGCCGCCCAGGTCGAGGGCACGCTGGTCGTCCGCAGCAGACCGGGCGAGGGAACGTCCATCACCGTGGAGGTGCCGGTAAGTTGATCAAGGTCCTGCTGGTCGACGACCACCCGGTCGTACGCGAGGGCCTGCGCGGCATGCTCGCGGCCGAGGACGGCCTGGAGGTCGTGGCCGAGGCGGGCGGCGCCGCCGAGGCGGTGGCGGCCGTACGCGCGCACGAGCCCGACGTGGTCCTGATGGACCTGCGCATGCCCGGCGGCGACGGCGTCGAGGCGACCGCGCGTGTGCTCGTCCAGCGCCCGGCGACCCGGGTCGTCGTCCTCACGACGTACGAGACCGACTCCGACATCCTGCGGGCCGTGGAGGCGGGCGCGGCGGGCTACCTGCTGAAGGACGCCTCGCGCGCGGAGCTGGCCGGCGCGATCCGCGCCGCGGCGCGCGGCGAGACCGTGCTGGCGCCGTCGGTCGCGGCCAAGCTGGTGTCGCGCATGCGCTCGCCGGTCGAGCTGTCGCGGCGCGAGATCGAGGTGCTGCGGCTCGTCGCGCGCGGCCGTACGAACGCCGAGATCGGGCGGGAGCTCCTCATCAGCGAGGCGACGGTGAAGACGCATCTGCTGCGAACCTTCGGCAAGCTGGAGGTCTCCGACCGTACGGAGGCGGTCACGGTGGCCCTGGAAAGGGGCATTCTGCCCACGCCGGGCCGCTGAGGGGTAAATTCAACGCACCAGAATCTCCTTCTAGTGGGTGGTGGCCGATGACAGCGACCATGGATGCCGAGACCGCCGAGACCTTCGACTCCCTGAACCCGGCGACCGGTGAGGTCGTGGGCTCGCACCCGATCCACGGCGCCGAGGCGGTCGAGGAGGCCATCGCCCGCGCGCACACGGCGGCGGTCTGGTGGGCCGGCCTGGGCTGGAAGGAACGCAAGGTCCGGCTGCTCAACATCAAGGGATCCCTCACCCGGGCGCTCAACCGGATGGCCACCCTGATCCACCAGGAGACCGGCAAGCCGGTCGAGGACGCCCAGCTCGAAGTCGTGATGGCGATCACCCACCTCGACTGGGCGGCACGCAACGCGCGGAAGGTGCTCGGGCCGCGCGGCGTCTTCCCGGGCCTGCTGGCCATCAACCAGAAGGCCGTACTGGAGTACCAGCCCCTCGGTGTCGTCGGCGTCATCGGGCCGTGGAACTACCCGCTGTTCACACCGGTGGGCTCCATCGCGTACTCCCTGGCCGCCGGCAACGCGGTCGTCTTCAAACCCTCGGAGTTCACTCCGGGCGTGGCCGGGCTGCTCGCCGAGATCGTCGCCGGGGTCGTGCCCGAGCAGCCGATCCTCCAGGTCGTGACGGGCATGGGCGACACCGGCGCCGCGCTCGCGCGCGGCGCCGTGAACAAGGTCGCCTTCACCGGCTCGACGCCGACCGCGCGCAAGGTGATGGCCGCCTGCGCCGAGCGGCTCACCCCGATCGTCGCCGAGTGCGGCGGCAAGGACGCCCTCATCGTCGACGCGGACGCCGACCTCGACGACGCGGCCGAGGCCGCGCTGTGGGGCGCGATGTCCAACGCCGGCCAGACCTGCGTGGGCGTCGAGCGCGTGTACGTCGTCGACGGCGTCTACGACGAGTTCGTGCACCGGATCACCGAGCAGGCCTCGGCCCTGCGCGCCGGCGAGGACCGCAAGGCGTCGTACGGCCCGATCACGATGCCCGGCCAGCTCGGCATCATCAGGCGGCACATCGACGACGCGCTGGCACGCGGCGGCACGGCCGTCGTCGGCGGCGCCGACTCGGTCAAGGACCCCTACGTCGAGCCGGTGATCCTCGTCGACGTTCCGGACGACTCCGCGGCGGTCCGCGAGGAGACCTTCGGCCCGACCATCACCGTGCACCGCGTGAAGTCCGTGACCGAGGCCGTGACCCGCGCCAACGCCACGGACTACGCCCTGGCCGGCGCGATCTTCAGCCGGAGCCGCAAGGCGGCGATGGAGGCCGCGCGGAGCCTGCGCAGCGGGATGACCTCGATCAACGCGGTCATCGCGTTCGCGACCGTGCCCGCGCTGCCGTTCGGCGGCGTCGGCGACTCCGGCTTCGGGCGCATCCACGGCGCCGACGGCCTGCGGGAGTTCGCCCGCGCCAAGGCCATCACCCGCCAGCGCTTCTCGTCGCCGATGAACCTCGTGTCGTTCAAGCGCACCGAGAAGGACATGGCCAAGGCCCTCCAGATGGTCAACATGCTCCACGGCAAGCACTACAAGTAAGGCGGTCTAAGGCGGGCGCGCGGGGCCTAAGGCCCCCAGGGGTGCCGGTACACACGGGAGATGAGGCATCGTCCCGATGTGCGGGCACCCCTCTTAGAACGAACCTAGGTACTGCGAGGCCGGAATGACCGGCTCGCGGACCGAGGAGCAGGAAATGCATCCGGACATCATGAAGGCGATCATCGCGGAGCACGTTCGCGACCTCAGCACCGAGGTGCGCGAGGCGCGCGGGTTCCTGAAGCGCAGCGCGCGGTGACCCCGGCCGGCGACCACACCGGCCCGGACCCCGCTCGGCAAGGACATGGTCCCGCCGAGCGGGGTTCGTCATTTCCCGCCCTCAGGCGGGCCCGTCGCCCTTCCCGGCGTCCTTCTCACCGGACGGCTCGCCGGGCACGATCCTCGGCAGCGGCTCGGTGGCCGGCTCCCTGAGCCGCCCGACCTCGGCGACCGGCTCGTCCACCGGCCCCTCGTCGGCCTGCTTCGACGGTCGACCACGGGCTCCGGCTCGGGCACCGGCTCCATGGTCACGGTCTCGTCCACCGGCTTCGCCGCGGGCTCAGGCTCCGGCTTCGCGGCAGGCTCCCACTTGGCCGTGGCCGGCTCGTCCTCGGGGACCGGCTCCATCGTCGCAGGTCTCGTCTACCGGCTTCGCCGGGGGCTCCCACTTACCCGTGGCCGGCTCCTCGTCCGGCACCGGTTCCGGCGCGGGTTCCGGCTCCGCCACCGGCTCCATGGTCACGGTCTCGTCGACCGGCTTCGCGGCGGGCTTCCACTCGGCCGTGGCCGGTTCCTCCTCGGCCACCGGCTCCATCGTCACCGTCTCGTCCACCGGCGCCGCCACGGGCTCCGGTGCCGGCTCCATCGTCACGGTCTCGTCCACCGGCTGTTCCGCGACGGGCTCAGGCGGCGGTTCCATCGTCACCGTCTCGTCGGACGGTGCCGCCGCGGCCTCGGGCTCTTCGACCGGCCGCAACGTCACGGTCTCGTCGACCGGGGCGATGACCTGGGTCTTCTCCGCGATGGGCTCCGCCTCGGCGAAGATCTCGGACGGGTCGCCCGACGACAGGATCGAGCGGCCGAGGATCAGGTCCGCGGCGCGTTCGGCGATCGCGATGGTCGGGGCGTTCGTGTTGCCGCGCGGTACGGCCGGCATCACCGACGCGTCCACGACCCGCAGCCCGTCGACGCCGCGTACGCGCAGCTCCGGGTCGCAGACCGACGTGTCGTCGCCGCCCATCGCGCACGTGCTGGTCGGGTGGTACAGCGTGACGACCTCGTGCCGGATCCAGTCGACCAGGTCGCGCGTGCCCTCGCCCGGCGCCCACTCGCCCTCGGTGATCCGCGCCAGCGGCCCGGACGCCGCGATGTCGCGCGCCTGGTGCACGCCCGCGAGGAGCACGTCGAGGTCGGCGGACTCCCGCAGGTACGCCGGGTCGATGAGCGGCTTCCACCGCGGGTCGGCCGAGCGCAGCGTGATGGCGCCGCGGCTCTCCACCGCGACCGTCGTCGCGAACACCGAGATCATCCGCTTGGCCGTGTCGGTCAGGCCCTGGTTCACGTACGGCGTGGCGAGCACGTGGTACTGCAGGTCGGGCGCCGGCAGCCCCGACTTCGTACGCGTGAAGCCGCCGGCCTCGGCGACGTTCGAGGAGTACGGGCCGCGGCCGAGCGACTGCCAGAGCAGGAAGTTGCGGAGGTTCACGCCCTCCCAGATCGCCTTCTTGCCGGGGGTGTTCCACATGACCGGCACGATCGGGTGGTCCTGCAGGCCGGTGCCGACCGAGGGCAGGTCCGCGACGACGTCGATGCCGTGCGAGCGCAGGTGGTCGGCGGGCCCGATGCCCGACAGCATGAGGAGCTGCGGCGAGTTGACCGCGCCGCCGGACAGGATGACCTCCCGGCCGGCGCGTGCCTCCTCCTCACGGCCCGCGGTGACGTACCGTACGCCGACCGCGCGGCCGTTCTCGACCAGCACCTTCGTGGTGAGGGCGTCGGTGAGCACGGTGAGGTTCGGCCGGCCGATGGCGGGCCGCAGGTACCCGTCGGCGGTCGAGCAGCGGCGTCCGCGCCGCTGCGTGACCTGGTAGAAGCCGACGCCTTCCTGCTCGGCGCCGTTGAAGTCGTTGTTCGGCGCGAGGCCGTACGCCTTCGCCGACTCGACCCACGCGCGGGCCAGCGGGCTCTTGTAGCGCAGGTCCTCGACCCGCAGCGGGCCGCCGATGCCGTGGTAGTCCGACTCGCCGCGCTGCTGGTCCTCGGCGCGGCGGAAGTACGGGAGCATCTCGGCGTACCCCCAGCCCTTGCAGCCGTACTCATCGCGCCACGTGTCGTAGTCGTGGCGGTGGCCGCGGATGTAGATCATCGCGTTGATCGACGAGCTGCCGCCGAGGGTGCGCCCGCGCGGCCAGTAGACCGAGCGGCCGTGCGCGGCGTCCTGCGGGGTGGTGCTGTAGTCCCAGTCGTACGGGCCCTTGAACAGCGCCTGCATGCCGGCGGGGATGTGGATCTCGGGCCCGTCGTCCGGTGGCCCGGCCTCGATGAGCAGCACTTTCGTGCCGGAGTCCGCGCTCAGCCGCGTGGCGAGTACGCAGCCCGCACTACCGGCGCCGACGATGACGTAGTCGTACACGGCCGCCTCCGACCTTCGGGAAATCTCGCCGAAACACTATCGATCTCGGGCGTTTTACGGCAGTCCACCGAATCGTGTTCTAGCCAACAACGCTCGACAACGAGTCGATATCAACCGTTGGCCGCAAGTCATCCGTCGTGTCAGCATCTGCGGCACTACCTCCGCATTACTTCCCTGAAGGGACGCTCGTGCGCTCACTCGCCATCGGCACCCTCATCGGCCTGGCCGCCGCCTCGATCCTGACGGCGGCTCCCGCGGACGCGGCGGCACATCCGCGTCTGGACAAGCTGGTGAAGCTCAAGGACATCCGCCGGCACCAGAAGGACCTGCAGACGATCGCCACCTACAACGGCGGGACCCGCGCCGCGGGCGAGCCCGGCTTCGAGGTGTCGACCAAGTACATCGTGAGCCAGTTGCGGCGGGCCGGCTACAAGCCGACCGTGCAGACCTTCCCCTTCGACTACTACAAGGAGAACACCCCGGCGGTCTTCGACCGGCCCGGCGGTGACAAGTACGCCTACGGCACCGACTACGCCACCCTCGACTTCTCCGGCAAGGGCGACGTCACTGCCACCGCCGTCGCGGTCGACACCGCCGCCGACGGCGTGGGCAGCGGCTGCGAGGCCGCCGACTTCACCGGCTTCCCCCAGGGCGGCATCGCGCTCATCAAGCGCGGCGGCTGCGACTTCGCGACCAAGGCCTCCACCGCGAAGACCGCGGGCGCCGCCGCCGTCGCGATCTACAACGACGGCACCGCGCCCGACCGTACGGGCCCCGTCGAGGGCACCATGAACGGCCCGGTCGGGATCCCGGTCATCGGCCCGACCTCCAAGCTCGGCGACGACCTGGTGAAGGCCTCGGCGTCCGGGCTCACCCTGCACATCGCGACCGACACGGTGAACGACCGGCGTACCGCGCACAACGTGATCGCCGAGACCGCGCGCGGCCGCGCCGACAACGTCGTCGTCATGGGCGCCCACCTCGACAGCGTCACCCGGGGCCCCGGCATCAACGACAACGGCAGCGGGACCGCCACGATCCTCACCATCGCCGAGAACATCGCCAAGCTCGGCGGCGAGATCAAGAACAAGGTCCGGTTCGGCTTCTGGGGCGCCGAAGAGGTCGGCCTGCTCGGCTCCGGCTACTACGTGGACCACCTGAGCGCCGCTCAGAAGGCCCACGTCGCCCTCAACCTCAACTTCGACATGCTGGGCTCACCCAACGGCCGCCGTGGCGTGTACGACGGCGACGACTCCGAGGGGGCCGGTACCAACCCGCCCGCCGGGTCCGGCGCGATCGAGAAGGTCCTGCTCGACTACTACGGCGGACGCGGCCTCCAGACCTCGCCCAGCACCTTCGACGGCCGCTCGGACTACGGCCCCTTCATCGACAACGGCATCCCGGCCGGCGGCCTGGACTCCGGCGCCGAGGGCCTGAAGACCGCCGACGAGGCCAAGATCTACGGCGGCGAGGCCGGCAAGGCGTACGACGGCTGCTACCACCAGGCCTGCGACACGTACGCCAACAACAACGACACGATCCTCGACCAGCTCTCCGACGGCGCCGCCCACGCGGCCCAGGTGTTCGCCCAGAGCACCCTGCCGGTCAACGGCGACCGCGTGGCCGCCCGCCACGCCTCCGAGCCCCACACGGGCCCGTACGCCACGCCGGACCACCCGCTCAGCTGACCCGCTCCGGCCGCCGCGGACCGGGTCCGCGGCGGCCGGCACGGCCTCGAACCGATGACGCGGCGGGGATCGGGCAATACCGGCCACGCTCCGGCGGAAGCGGCGTCACTAGGGTTGGCCTATGGCCAAGAACCGCGAGGACCAGCCGGTCGTGCTCTCAAAGATCTACACGCGTACCGGCGACGACGGTACGACCAACCTCGGTGACATGAGCCGTACGGGCAAGACCGACCCGCGGCTCACCGCGTACGCCGACGTCGACGAGGCCAACAGTGCCATCGGCGTGGCGATCGCGATGGGCGACCTGCCCGAGGAGCTCGTCACCCTGCTGATCCGTATCCAGAACGACCTGTTCGACGTGGGCGCCGACCTGTGCACGCCCGTCGTGGAGGACCCGGAGTTCCCGCCGCTGCGGGTGACGGACGACTACGTCGAGCGCCTCGAGGCGGACTGCGACACGCACAACGAGGGGCTGCCCACTCTGCGGAGCTTCATCCTGCCCGGAGGCACGCGCGGCGCCGCGCTGCTGCACGTCGCCCGCACCGTCGGCGCGGCGCGCCGAACGCTCGACGTGGGCCGCCCTGGCGGTGCACGAGGACATGAACCCGCTGACGGCGCGCTACCTCAACCGCCTGTCGGACCTGCTGTTCATCCTCGGCCGCATCGCCAACGCCGCCAAGGGCGACGTGCTCTGGAAGCCGGGCGGAGAGCGCTAGGTCATCGTCGACGAGCCGGGCGGGGAGGCTTCGAGCCAGGCGAGGAAGCCGGTCAGGGCGGAGCCGCTCATCGCGAGCTCGACCACGCGGCCGTCGTCCTTGACCTCCACTATGCCGGCGTCCGGCTGGAGGGCGGCCTCTTCCTCGGCCTCGGGCTTGCGGCGTCCGGACACGACCAGACCCCGGCGGTGTACGACCCGCCGGGGTCTGATTCGCAGACCGAAGATCGCGAACCACAGGAGCTCGTCACCGCTGTAACGGCCGATGCCGAGCCGCCATACACCACGGCCCTCAGGCTCGCGCAGGCTGCATTCGACGGTGCCCCCGCGGCGCTCCAGTAGCCAGCGCCGCAGGGACAGCAGGGCGAAGACGGCGACGGCCGCCAGCGAGAAGGGCGGCGAGCACCTCGCCGACGTTCAGTGCCAGGTACCCGCCCACTCCCCCCTGCTTCCCCCGTCAAGACCGACCGCTGAGATCGGTCAGACTTCTTGGCCGGCGGCCCGCAAGCGGGCCCGCGCGCGGCGCTGGGCCGCGACGGCTTCCTCGCCTTCCTGCGAGGAAGCCCGTTCGTACTCCTCACGGGCGGCGTTGATGTCGACCTCGCCGCCCAGCTCGGCGTACTCGGCGAGTACCGAGACCTCGTTCGAGGCCACCGAGAAGAAACCACCGGAGACCATCGCGGCGACGGTTTCGCCACCGTCGGCGGGTTTGATCCGCACGACGCTGCCGTCCACCATCACACCGAGAACCGGTGCGTGGCCGGGCATGATGCCCATCTCGCCCTCGATGGTCTTGGCCACGACCATATCGGCTTCGCCGGCCCAGATCTCACGCTCCGGTGAGACGAGCTCGACGTGAAGCTTTGCCACTTGGATGTCCTCCGAACCCCGGCCGGGACTACTTCTGCAGTTCCTGGGCCTTCTTCTCGGCCTGCTCGATGGTGCCGACCATGAAGAACGCCTGTTCCGGCAGGTGGTCGTACTTGCCCTCGACGATGGCCTTGAAGGAGGCGATGGTCTCCTTCAGCGGGACGTTCTCACCGGGCTGGCCCGTGAACGCCTCGGCCATGTACATCGGGTGGGACAGGAAACGCTCGATGCGACGCGCGCGCTCGACCGTGACCTTGTCCTCCTCGGAGAGCTCGTCGATGCCGAGCAGCGAGATGATGTCCTGCAGCTCCTTGTAGCGCTGGAGGATCCGCTTCACCGACTGGGCGACGTCGTAGTGCTCCTGCCCGATGATGGTCGGGTCCATGATGCGCGACGTGGAGTCGAGCGGGTCGACCGCCGGGTAGATGCCCTTCTCCGTGATCGCACGCGACAGAACGGTCGTCGCGTCGAGGTGGGCGAAGGTGGTGTGCGGCGCCGGGTCGGTGATGTCGTCGGCGGGCACGTAGATCGCCTGCATCGAGGTGATCGAGTGACCGCGCGTCGAGGTGATCCGCTCCTGCAGCTCGCCCATCTCGTCGGCCAGGGTCGGCTGGTAGCCCACCGCGGACGGCATACGGCCGAGCAGGGTGGAGACCTCGCCACCGGCCTGGGTGAACCGGAAGATGTTGTCGATGAAGAGCAGGACGTCCTGGTTCTGGACGTCGCGGAAGTACTCCGCCATCGTCAGCGCGGACAGCGCGACCCGGAGACGGGTGCCCGGCGGCTCGTCCATCTGGCCGAAGACGAGGGCCGTGTCCTTGAGAACGTCGGCCTCCTTCATCTCCAGCAGAAGGTCGGTGCCCTCACGGGTACGCTCGCCGACGCCCGCGAACACCGAGGTACCCCGGTGGTTACGGGCGACACGGGTGATCATCTCCTGGATCAGCACGGTCTTGCCCACACCCGCGCCGCCGAACAGGCCGATCTTGCCGCCTCGGACGTACGGGGTCAGCAGGTCGATGACCTTGATGCCGGTCTCGAGGATCTCGGTCTTGCTCTCGAGCTGGTCGAACGCCGGCGCGTGCCGGTGGATCGGCCAGCGCTCGGTGACCTCCAGCGAGGAGCTCGGGACGTCGAGCGACTCGCCGATCGTGTTGAACACGTGGCCCTTGACGCCGTCGCCGACGGGCACCGAGATCGGGCCGCCGGTGTCGAACACCGGGGTGCCGCGCATGACGCCGTCGGTCGGCTGCAGGGAGATGGCTCGCGCCATGTTGTCGCCGATGTGCTGGGCGACCTCGAGGGTCAGCGTACGGGTCTCCCCGCTGAGCGTGACCTCGATCTTGAGGGCGTTGTAGATGTTGGGCATCGTGTCGACGCTGAACTCAACGTCGATGACCGCGCCCGTGACGCGGGCGACGCGCCCGGTCGCCGTTTTGGTCTCTTCTACGGAAGCAGTCATGGTGGCTCTCACTCACTCCCCGCGGACGTCTCGGCGAGCGCGTTCGCGCCACCGACGATCTCGCTGATTTCCTGGGTGATCTCCGCCTGACGGGCCTGGTTCGCCACTCGCGTCAGGGTCTCGATCACGTCCTTGGCGTTGTCGGTCGCCGACTTCATCGCGCGCCGGCGCTGGGCGTGTTCGGACGCGGCCGACTGGAGCAGCATGTGCCAGATCCGGCTCTCGATGTAGTTCGGCAGAAGGGCGTCGAGGACGGCTTCCGCCGACGGCTCGAACTCGTACGCCGGCAGCGTGCCCTTGTCCTGCTCGTCGGGGGCCTCTTCGGACTCCTCGATCTCCAGCGGCAGCAGGCGGCGCACCGTGGCCGTCTGCGTCAGCATCGAGACGAACTCGGTGTAGACGACATGGATCTCGCCGACACCGCCCTCTTCCGCGGGCTTGCCGAACTCCTCGACGAGGGTACGGCCGATGGTCTCGGCGTTCTCGAACCGGGGGCTGTCGCTGAAACCGGTCCAGTCCTCGGCGTACTCGCGGTCGCGGAAGCGGTACCACGTGACGCCCTTGCGCCCGACGATGTACGGGACGGGCTCTTTGCCCTGCTCCCGCAGCAGCGCCATGAGACCTTCGGTCTCGCGCAGGACGTTCGCGTTGTAGCCACCGCAGAAACCGCGGTCACTGGTGACCAGCAGTACCGCGACACGCTTGGAGTCTGGCCGCTCCTGCAGGAGCGGGTGGCTGATGCCGACGTTGTGGCTGACCAGCGCGGAGATGGCCCGCGTGATCTGACCGGGCGTACGGCCCCGACTCCTTGACCCGCTGCTGTGCCTTGACGATCCGGGAGGAGGCGATGAGCTCCTGGGCACGCGTGATCTTCGCCATCGACTTCGTGGCGTCGATCCGGCCCCGGATGACCCGAAGCTTCGCACCCATGGCCTACTTCTTCCTCACGCGAGTGATCTTTTCCTGCTCCACGTCGCCCTCGTCGATCGCCTCGACGGACTCCTCCTGGACGAGCAGACCCGTGGTTGGTCGTCTCGAAGCCCTTCTTGAACTCGGCGATGGCGTCCTTGAGAGCGGTGATCGGTGTCGTCGCCCAGCTTGCCCGTCTCGCGGATCGTGTCGTAGATGCCGCCCTGGCTGCGACCGATGTAGTCGATCAGCTCTTCCTCGAAGCGGTGGATGTCCTCAAGGGGCACGTCGTCGAGGTGGCCGTTGGTCGCGGTCCAGAGGGAGACGACCTGGTGCTCGACCGGGAACGGGCTGTTCTTCGGCTGCTTGAGCAGCTCGACCAGACGCGAACCGCGCTCAAGCTGGGCACGGGAGGCCGCGTCGAGGTCGGACGCGAAGGCGGCGAACGCCTCCAGGTCACGGAACTGCGACATGAACAGCTTCAGGTTGCTCGTCGCGGTCTTCATCGCCTTGATCATCGCGGCGCCGCCGACGCGGGAGACCGAGATGCCGACGTTGATGGGAGGCCGCACACCCTGGTTGAACAGGTCGGTCTCAAGGAAGACCTGGCCGTCGGTGATCGAGATGACGTTCGTCGGGATGTAGGCCGACACGTCGTTGGCCTTCGTCTCGATGATCGGCAGACCGGTCATCGAGCCGGCGCCGAGGTCGTCCGACAGCTTCGCGCAACGCTCAAGGAGACGCGAGTGGAGGTAGAAGACGTCACCGGGGTACGCCTCGCGGCCCGGCGGGCGGCGCAGCAGCAGCGAGATCGCGCGGTAGGACTCCGCCTGCTTCGACAGGTCATCGAACACGATCAGGACGTGCTTGCCCTGGTACATCCAGTGCTGGCCGATGGCCGAACCGGTGTAGGGGGCGATGTACTTGTAGCCCGCGGGCTCGGAGGCGGGAGCCGCCACGATCGTGGTGTACTCCAGCGCGCCGGCCTCTTCGAGCGTGGCCCGCACCTGCGCGATCGTCGAGCCCTTCTGGCCGATCGCGACGTAGATGCAGCGGACCTGCTTGTCGGCGTCGCCGGACTCCCAGGCCTGCTTCTGGTTGATGATGGTGTCGATGGCGACCGTGGTCTTACCGGTCTGCCGGTCACCGATGATCAGCTGGCGCTGGCCGCGGCCGATCGGCGTCAGGGCGTCGATCGCCTTGATGCCGGTCTGCATCGGCTCGCCCACCGGCTGCCGCTGCATGACGCCCGGCGCCTGCAGCTCCAGCTCGCGCACCGCGTCGGTCTCGATCTCGCCACGGCCGTCGATCGGCTTGCCGAGCGAGTCGACGACGCGGCCGAGGTAGCCGTCGCCCACGGGGACCGAGAGCACCTCGCCGGTACGCCGGACCTGCTGGCCCTCTTCGATGCCCGCGAAGTCGCCAAGGATGACGACACCGATCTGCCGAACGTCAAGGTTCAGTGCGATACCGCGAGTGCCGTCCTCGAACTCGAGGAGCTCGTTCGCCATTGCCGAGGGAAGTCCCTCGACGATGGCGATGCCGTCGAAACTCTCGGCAACGGTCCCGACCTCCTCGCGGACGGCGTTCTCCGGCTCATAGGCCTGGACGAAGCGCTCGAGCGCGCTTCGGATCTCCTCAGGCCGGATCGTCAGCTCCGCCATTCTTCTTCGTCTCTCCCGTGAGTCAGGTGCTTGGGGTTCAGCTCGACCGTTCGATGCGCCGGCGAATGTCCGCCAGGCGGCGAGCGATGCTGCCGTCGATTTCCTCGTCCCCGATCTTGATGGTCATGCCACCGAGGATCGTGGGGTCGACCTCGACGTTCAGGTGAACGTCGTGGCCGTACTGCGTAGCGAGCGTCGACGCGAGCCGCGTCTTCTGCTCATCGGTGAGCTCCGTCGCGGAGCGGACCAAGGCGACCAGCCGATCGCGGCGCTCTGCCGCCATCCGGCCGAACCAGTCCAGCCCACGCTCCAGACTACGTCCCCGCGGCCTCGTAACCGCCTCCGTGATGAGGCGGAGGGCCGCGGCCGTCGTCTTTCCTTCCAGCAGGCCGGAGACGAGGTCGCTCTTGCGGTCGGCCTCGACCCGCGGATCGACCAGCACACGGCGCAGATCCGGGTTGGCCTCGACGATGCGGCCGAACCTGAAGAGCTCGTCCTCAAGGTCGTCGAGCCGGCCGCCGGCCTCGGCACTCGCCGCGATGGCGATCACCGCGAGCTCCTCGATGGCGTTCGCGAGGTCGAGGGAGCCGCCCCAGCGGAGCTTGACGATCTCCGCGACGAAGTCACGCGCCGCCGCGGAGACCTTGCCGTCGAGCACCGCGGTCGCGAGCTGTGCCCGCTGCTCCTGCGGCCGTGCCGGGTCGGACAGCCCGCGCCGGAGCGCGTGCTCACGGTCGAGGAGGTACAGCACTCCGAACAGCTCGTCGCCGAGCGTCGCCGGATCCCCCGCCGAGACCGCGGCCTCGAGCCGCTCCTTGGCCTCCGCGAGCGAGCCCCGGCTGGCGCCCCTCATCGACTGCCCCGCGCGCGCACGGTCGTCGAGCTCGTCGAGGAACCGGTCGACGGTGCCCCGCCGGCGTGCCTCGTCCTCAAGGGACTCGCCCACGATGCGCCCGGCCAGCTCGACCGAGAGCTGCCCGATCTCACCGCGCAGGCGGCTGAACGCCTGCTGACGGTCGGCCTCGATCTGCGCGTGCGCCTGATCGATGACACGCTGCGCCTCGGCCTGAGCCTGCTCGCGCATCTCGGCGATGATCTGGGCGCCCTGCTCGCGAGCCTCCTCGCGCAGCCGAGCGGCCTCGTGCCGGGCCTCGGCGAGCTGCTCCTTGTACTGCTCCAGGAGCCGCTGAGCCTCGTCCTGGGCCTCTTCGGCCCGCTTGATGCCACCCTCGATCGCGTCCGTACGCTCCGCGAGGGCCTTCTGGATCCGCGGCACGAGCATCTTGCCGAGGAAGAAGAGCACAACGAGGAACGAGAAGATGCCGACGACCATCTCGGCCGTGTCGGGCAGCAGCGGGTTGGGGTTCTTCGCCTCCGCCGCCAACAGGGTGGTGGCGTGTTCAGCCAGGGTCATGGCGTGCACAGCCTTCCGTCAGAAGTTGCCTTCAGGAGGTGTAGACGAACGGCATGACCAGACCGATGAGGGCGAGCGCCTCGGAGAAGGCGAAGCCCAGAATCATGTTCTGGCGGATGACGCCGGTCATCTCGGGCTGGCGGGCCATCGCGTTGACGCCCTGGCCGAAGACGATGCCCACACCGATGCCGGGGCCGATCGCGGAGAGGCCGTACCCGATGGACTTCAGGCCGGGGTTGATGTTCGTGGTCGCGGCGGCGAGGAAGGACATTCCTTGTTCCTTTTCAGTAAGTCCGGCGGTCGTCTCCGCCGGTCATGTCGGTGACGCGGTCGGGATCAGTGTTCGGAGTACAGGCCGCTGGAGATGTAGAACGCGGCCAGCAGCGTGAAGACGTAGGCCTGCACGGCCTGGACGAACAGCTCGAAGGCGGTCATCGCGATCGTGAGGATCACGCCGAGGACGCCGACGGGGGCGCCCAGCGGGGTCAGCTTCTCGAACAGGAAGTGGAAGCCCACGACCGCGAAGAGCGTGACCAGCAGGTGACCCGCGAACATGTTCGCGAAGAGCCGCACGGCGTGCGTGAACGGCCGGAGCAGGAAGGTCGAGGCGAACTCGATCGGGATGACGATGATGTACAGGACCCAGGGGAGGTCCGGGGGCATCGTGGCGTTCTTGAGGAGCCCGAAGAAACCCTGCTCCTTGACGCCGACCACCCAGAAGGTGATGTAGATCATCGCCGCGAGCACCGCCGGGAAGGCGATACGGGAGTTCACCGGGAACTGCGCGAACGGAATGACCGACATCAGGTTGCCGACCCACACGAAGAAGAACAGCGGCACCAGCAGGCGCATCCACTTCTCGGCGTCCTTACCGAGGAACGGCCGGGCCGACCTCGTCGCGGACGAACATGTACGGCACTTCGCCGATGTTCTGCGTGCCCCGGGGGACGAGCTTCGGCTTGGCGAAAGCCGACCAGAAGAAGGCGACGACGATGACCATTACCAGCAGGCTCAGGAAGATCGGCTTGGCCACGGCGTACGGCCCGATGTGGAACAGGGGTTTCCACTCGAACAGGCCGAGCCCGGGGGCTTCGAAGTCTTTGGCGAGGAGATGCGGCGCACTCACCCGGCGTTCCTTTCGCGGTCGTAGCTCATCAAGGCGGCAACCTTGCTGTCGTCTCGGTGGGCTACGGCTCCGCCGGGCGCGCTCAGCGGCCGTAGCGGGCGTAGACCAGGTAGCTCGCGAAGACGAGGCCCCCTACCAAACCAATGGGTATCAGGGCCGGGAAGTGGAGCCAGCGAGCGAGAAGCCAACCCACCCCGCCGTACACCAGCATCCCCGCCAGCAGGGTGGCCGGTGCCGCCGAAATGTCGTTGGCGAACTTGCGGTCCTCCGACTCGTCGGTAGGACGCCGATCTCCGGTCATCGCGTGACGGACGATAGCAGGCCACCTCCCGCGTAGTCATATTGGAGTAGTCCAATGTCATCATGTGCCTGGTTTGCCGAGGTCACGCGATTGCGTGCCCGACTCGACGTACGGCGACTTGGTATTCATGGTGGCGTTCGCCTCCGCGGCGAGCCACACCACCGTCAGCGCGATGACCGTCCAGCCGAAAGCACGGGTGTTCCAGATGCTCACGTGATTCAACGCCGCCACCAGTCCGAACACGGCGATCAACTTGATGAGGTAGCCGAAGAGACCGGCCGCCAGCACAAGTTGTTGCGTTCAATTTCGTGACATAGCTGACGACGAGCAGTCCGAGGGTGAAGAATACGAGCACCAGCACCGCCCCGATCGCGGAGCCGAGAGCGCCCTTACCGCCGGCGAGCAGCAACCCGGCGACGACGGCGACGACGCCTGCCAAGGTCGTGGGGATCGCGGCGCCGCGGAGGATCCGGGCGTCGGTCGACTGCATGAGTGCTCCGGGGTGTTCACGGTGTGTGGTGGGCTACCCGATCGTGAAAGATATCACAAGCTTCTCAGACGCTGGAATTCCCCGTCAAGTAATTGCAAAGTGCGCAGTTCAGGCGGGTTGACGGGGGCGTCCTTCCGCCGGTTCGTCCGTGTTCCGGTGCCGGCGTCCGTGTGGGCGTAGCTGGGGGAAGGCCATCACGACGAGTGCCGCGATGGCCACCAGGCTCGCCACCGACAGCACGACGAGCGGCGACTTGACCGCCGACAGCGCGACCACGCCGAACGAGAACAACGCGGTCCACAGGTACATGACCAGCGCGGCGCCCCGGTGGGAGTGGCCGAGGTCGAGGAGCCGGTGGTGGAGGTGCTTCTTGTCCGGGGCGAACGGCGACCGGCCGTCGTAGGTGCGGCGCACCACGGCCATCAGCATGTCCGCGTACGGCACGACCAGGATCGCGACGGGCAGCAGCGGCAGGATCGTCGGGAACCGGTTGATCGAGCCGCGGAGCGCCACCGGATCGAAGCCCGAGACGGTGATCATCGAGGTCGCCAGCAACAGCCCGATCAGCATCGAGCCGGTGTCGCCCATGAAGATCCGCGCGGGGCTGAAGTTGTGCGGGATGAACCCGGCGCACATGCCGACGAGAATCGCCGCGATGAGCGCCGGCGCCGTCTGGTGGTCGAGCTGCGCGACGACCGTGACGAGGTACGCGTAGACGAAGAAGGCCAGCGCCGAGACGCCGACGATGCCGGCGGCCAGGCCGTCGAGCCCGTCGATGAAGTTCACCGCGTTGATGGTCGCGACCACGATGATGATCGTGAGCGGCACGCCGTACGACGGGGGCAGCGCGAGGGTCTTGCCGGGCAGCGGGATCCACAGGACCTGGACGCCGTTCATGATCAGCAGGCCGGCGGCGGCCACCTGACCGGCCATCTTGGTCAGCGCGTCGATCTCCCACCGGTCGTCGGCGATGCCCACGACGACGAGCAGGCCGCCGGCCGACAGCAGGCCGACCCAGGTCGGGCTCTCGGTGAAGACCTTGTGGAGATACGGCAGGTGGGACGCCACGAGCAGCGAGGCGACCATGCCGAAGAACATCGCCAGGCCGCCCAGGCGCGGCGTCGGGATGGCGTGCACGTCGCGGTCGCGTACGGGCGTCATCGCCTTGAACCAGATGGCGAACTTCAGCACGAGGGGGACCAGAAGGTAGGTCACGATCGAGGCCGTCAGGAACGTGAGGATGTACTCCCTCACCGCTCCACCTCCTTGGCGCCCGAACCTGTCACGAACCGGTGCCCAACTCTATTGCTCCCGCGCGACCGCGAAGGGCGACTAACGATGACACGTGCCGTGACACCGGAATCACGATCCGATCACCCCGCGTGAGCCGCCGCAGCTCAGCGGCGTTTCTCGCTATCTTTTCGCCGTGAGGATCCCGCTGATCTGCACGCTCGCGGTTCTTACCGGATGTGCCCACGGGGCTACACTGCCGGAGGCGGCCGGACGCCTTGAGTCCGACTCGCGGAGCGTGCTGTTCGACGGCGCCCGCAGGCTCGGTGTCCCGGGCGCCCATCCCAAGGTCGTGCTCGACGCACGCCGCCCGTGTCCCGGAGGCGGGGCGCGGCAGGTCTGGCGCGGGAGCGTGCCGCTGCGCCGCGGGCCCGACCCTCGTACGGACATGGACGACGCGACGGACGTCTCTCTCGGCCTCGCGCGTTCGCGCGGCTACCGGCTGGAGGGGCCGCCGGCATTCGGACGCGAATTCCGCACATTCACGATGGCCCATGACGGCTCGGATGTGCGGCTCGTCGTGGAACTGCGCGGCGGGCGCCACTCCTCCATGCGGGTCGCGGCGTCGACGCCATGCCTTCCCCTGTGACAATGCGGTCGGCATTCCGCCGGTTTTCGCGCTGACCGCTTCCGTACGGTCACGCCTGGTCACGTCCTGGTTCCTGTCCATCGGGTGGTCTCGTGCCCTTGATGGGTTAGATGCCGTACTAGCGCGCCTGGTTCCGTCCTTTTGAGGCCATAAATCATCTCTCGAAATGGGAAGAGCGAGACGTCCGGAACTGCTACGTTCCATGATCGTTCGTCTTAACCCATCACGGAGGAATCAATGCGTCGCATCGCGACTCTTGTCGCAACGGGGGCCGTCGCAGCTGCCGCGGTCGTCAGTCTGGCCGCATCTCCCGCCAGCGCCACCACGAGCGCCGCCTCCCTCGGCGGCAACGTCAGCGCGGTCGCCTCCAGCGACATCAGCGCCCAGGCCGTGCACAACTGGCACTCCTACAACGGCTCGTCGACGATCTACGCGTACGGCACCTACAGCCACACCAGCACCCGTACCACGGTCTACGGCTACATCCGGGACAGCCGCTCGGGGTCGAGCTACGCCGGTATCGAGATCCGCTGGTACGACGCGGGCAACCAGCACTACGACTACAAGATCCTGTACAACGCGCACCACAACAGCACCGCCAAGTTCCCGGCGAAGTACTACTCCACCAAGCACACGCACCTCTACATCCGCGAGGTCCTGGTCCACAAGACCAGCAGCGGCTGGACGCTGGGCTCGGTCGGCCACTTCCACAAGTACTTCTAAAGCCTGAACACCGGTCAGGGCCCCGCCTGCGGCGGGGCCCTTTCCCGTTCCCACCCTGTGTGATCGGACGGTCACGCTAGGATCGGCGGATGCGGCGAACCACGGCGGTGTGTCTTCTCGCCGTCCTCGCGCTCCCCCTGACCGCCGCCCCGGCCCACGCCGACAGGGGTTTCTGGCACTCGGTCGGGCTGCCCGGCGTGGACGCCTTCGGCGTCTACAACGCCGGCCGGTCCAGGGTGCGGCTCAGCGCCGACCTCAAGGACACCAAGAAGGACGGCTACACCCCCGCCGTCCACTTCACCTTCACCGAGAAGGGCCACCACGCCGGCGACCGCCTCATCGCCCTGCACGGCGACGCGGTCCAGAGCGAGTGGCACACGGTCACCTCAAGGAACACCGGCCACCTGTACGTCCAGGAGTGCCTGGGCTCGTGGTCCGGGCGGCATTTCCGTACGAACCGCTGCGGCGGCTGGCGCCGTCACTACTGAGGTGGCGCCGAGCCCTCCGCAGGGCCGCCCTCGTGGCGTACGCCGTCGGTGCCGGTGTCGCCCTCGGCGTCGCTCTTGAGCGGCTCCTCAGCGGGCTCAGCGGGCTTCGCGGGCTTCGCCACGTCGTCCACGGGCTCTTCTTGCGCGACGGGCTCTTCTTGCGCGACGGGCTTGTCGTCCTCGTCGCTGAGGAGGACGCCGCAGACGGCGCGCAGGCGCTCCTCGGAGATGGCGCCCGCGCGGAGCAGCCGGGGCACGGCACCGGTCAGGTCGACGATCGAGGAGGGCGCGGCCTCGCCGGAGGGGCCGTCGTCGAGGTAGATCTCGACGGAGTCGCCGAGCTGCTTCTCGGCGTCCTCGGCCGTACGCGCCGGCGCGGCGCCGGTGCGGTTGGCGCTGCTCACCGCCATCGGGCCGGTCTCCTTGAGGAGCTCCAGCGTGAGCTGGTGCAGCGGCATGCGGACGGCGACGGTGCCCTTGGTCTCGCCGAGGTCCCACGCGAGGGTGCTGTTGGCCCGGCAGACGATCGTCAGCGCGCCCGGCCAGAACTCGTCGACGAGATCCTGGCCGTACGTGCCGAGGTCCTCGACCAGCGCCTGCGCCGCGCGCACCGAGCCCACCAGCACCGGCGCGGGCGTGTCGCGGTCGCGGCCCTTCGCGTCGAGCAGCGCGCGTACGGCGCCGGGCGTGAAGGCGTCCGCCCCGATCCCGTACACGGTGTCGGTCGGGAGGACCACCAGCTCCGCGCGGCGGATGGCGGAGACCGCCTCCGCGATCCCGCGGGTGCGCTCCATCGGCTCCGAGCAGTCATAGCGTCGACTCACGCGGGCCATTCTTCCACCGCCGCGAGGCGGCACGCGCATGACCGCCTCAGTCGGTGCCCAGGCGCGCGGTGACGTAGCGGTCGCGGCCGGTCAGATCCTTGTGATTGCGCATGTCGCGCCAGCCGTTCTCCTCGGCGAAGATCCAGTAGACCGGGTTGCCCTGGAGGTCGCTGTGCTCGACGGCGGTCCAGCCGCCGGAGCGCAGGAGGCGCCGCGCCGTACGCTCGACCACGCGCATGGCGTCGAGGCCGTCGTCGCCTCCGCCCCACAGGGCGGGCGCCGGGTCGAAGTCGCGGACGTCCTCCGGGACGTACTCCCACTCCGACATCGGGATGTAGGGCGGGTTGCTGACGACGAGGTCGACGGTGCCGTCGAGGTCGTGCAGGACGTCGGCGAAGTCGCCGAGGTGCAGGCGGACCCGGCCGCGTTCGTCGAGGTCCTCGACGTTGCGGGTCGCGTGGACGTACGCCTTGGGGTCGATCTCCACGGCGTGCACACGCGCACGCGGCACCTCCTGCGCGATGGACAGCGCGATGGCGCCCGACCCGGTGCCGAGGTCGACGACGAGCGGGTCGTGGACGTCCATGGTGCGCAGCGTGTCGATCGCCCAGCCGGCCACGACCTCGGTCTCCGGGCGCGGGACGAACACCCCCGGCCCCACACGGAGCTCCAGGTAGCGGAAGAACGCCCGGCCCGTGATGTGCTGCAGCGGCTCTCCGGCCTCACGCCGCGCGATGCCCTCCCAGTAGCGGGCGTCGAAGGCGCCGTCGGGCACCCCGTGCAGCTCCGCCCGCTTGACCCCGTGCACGAACGCCGCGAGCTCCTCGGCGTCGGCACGCGGCGACGGAACTCCCGCGGCGGCCAGCCGGGCCGTCGCTCGGGCGATCTCGTCGAAGAGCAAATGGGTCATGTGGCTTCTGCGAGCTTGTGCTCCATGTCGGCGTCCACGAGGGCCTGTACGACGTTGTGGAGGTCGCCGTCGAGCACCTGGTCGAGGTTGTAGGCCTTGTAGCCCACCCGGTGGTCGGAGATGCGGTTCTCCGGATAGTTGTACGTGCGGACGCGCTCGGACCGGTCGACGGTGCGTACCTGGCTCTTGCGCTCCGCGGACGCCGCGGCCTCGGCCTCTTCCTGCGCGGCGGCGAGCATGCGGGCACGGAGGATGCGCATCGCCTGCTCCTTGTTCTGGAGCTGGCTCTTCTCGTTCTGGCAGGACACGACGATGCCGGTCGGCAGGTGGGTGATGCGCACGGCGGAGTCGGTGGTGTTCACGCTCTGGCCGCCCGGGCCACTGGAGCGGAACACGTCGATGCGCAGGTCGTTCGGGTCGACGGAGATGTCGACCTCCTCGGCCTCGGGCACGACGAACACGCCAGCGGCGCTCGTGTGGATGCGCCCCTGCGACTCGGTGGCCGGCACCCGCTGGACGCGGTGGACGCCGCCCTCGTACTTCAGGCGGGCCCACGGGCCGTCGGCGGAGCCGCGCGACTTCACGGCGACGGTGACGTCCTTGTAGCCGCCGAGGTCGGAGTGCTGGGCGTCGATGACCTCGGTCTTCCAGCCGGCGCGCTCGGCGTGGCGGAGGTACATGCGCAGGAGGTCGCCGGCGAACAGCGCCGACTCCTCGCCGCCCTCGCCGGCCTTGATCTCCATGATGACGTCTTTGTCGTCATCGGGGTCGCGCGGGACGAGCAGGCGCTGGAGCGTCGCCTCAAGCTGCTCGATGCGCTTGTCGAGGTCGGCGGCCTCGTCGGCGAACGCGGGATCCTCGGCGGCCAGCTCGCGCGCGGCGGCGGCGTCGTCCTGCGCGGTCTTCAGTTCACGGCCGGTCTCGACGATCGGGCGCAGCTCCGCGTAGCGCTTGCCGATACGGCGCGCCTCCGCCGGGTCCGCATGCACGGCAGGGTCGGCGAGCCGAGCCTCAATGTCGGCGTATTCGCTGGTCAGATCGTCGAGGTTCACTTCAGGGTCCCGGGGTCGACTTTGGGCAGACAGCCGTACGCCGACCGGAGGAGCAACTCCCCGGCCGGCGTTCGACGACTGTTACTTCTTGTCGCCCGCGGTCTTCTTGCCGAAGCGCCGCTCGAACCGGGCCACGCGGCCGCCGGTGTCGAGGATCTTCTGCTTGCCCGTGTAGAACGGGTGGCAGCTCGAACAGACCTCGGAGCGGATCTGGCCGCTCTGCGCGGTGCTGCGGGTCTGGAACGTGGCCCCGCAGGTGCACGTCACATCGGTGACGACGTATTCGGGGTGAATGTCAGGCTTCACTACATCTCCTCGCTTGTGGCGGTCGCCGGGTCATCTCCCGGGGATCCGGGGATGTGAACCGGTACCGCAGCGCGTACCAGTGTGCCAGAAAGCACAACATGCCGAGGCCACCGCGCATTCCCGGTACCGGTCGCCACCGGAATCAGCGGAGCGGTGCCCCGATCGCCCCAAGATATCCGAGCGCCCGCGCGTACGAGGCGACCAGCCCCGTGCCCGAGGGCGTTTCTCCTCAGACCGAGGTCGGGACCGCGGGGCGTGCGTGCTGCGTCTCGCCGTGGGAGATCCTCGGGAGGCGGTTCAGCCACCTCGGCAGGTACCAGTTGGCCTCGCCGAGCAGGCTCATCACCGACGGCAGCAGCACCGCGCGTACCACGGTCGCGTCCAGGAGCACGGCCACCGCCAGGCCCACGCCCATCTGCTTCATGTCCTGCATCGACAGCGTCGCGAAGACCGCGAAGATCGCCACCATGATCACGGCCGCGCTGGTCACGACGCCGGCGCTGGTGCGTACGCCGTGGGCCACCGCGTCGGTGGTGCGCATGCCGCGGTCGCGTGCCTCGCGGATGCGTGACACGACGAACACGTGGTAGTCCATCGACAGGCCGAACAGGACCACGAAGACGAACAGCGGCATCCACGACTCGACCGCGCCGACTCCCTCGGTGCCGAACAGGCCCGCTCCCCAGCCGTGCTGGAAGACCGCGACCATCACGCCGTACGCGGCGCCCACCGACAGCAGGTTGAGCAGGATCGCGGTCAGCGCGACGGTCACCGAGCGGAACGACACGAGCATCAGCAGGAACGTCACGATCATCACGAACGCGAACACCGGGACCACGTCGCGGCCGAGCTGGGCGGTGAAGTCGCCCGAACCCGCGAGCTGTCCGGTGACGTACGCCGTGCCGGTACGGCCCACCGTCGCGGGCACCAGGTCGCCGCGCAGCGTCGCGAGGGCGTGCTTGGAGCGGGCGTCCGTGCCGTCGCCGGCGAGCGGCACGTCGATCTGGGCGATGTTCTGGGCGGCGTGGGTGGTCACGACGATCGGCGAGCCGAACTCCCCGGTACGCGCCGCCCCGGCCTTGAGGTCGGCGATGGCCCGCTGGACGCGCGGCGCACGGATGTCGGTGGCCTTGACGACCACCTGCGCGGGCGCCGGGCCGCCGGGGAACGCCGCCGAGATGTGCTCGAACGCCACCACCATCGGGGTGTTCTTCGAGGCCTGCTGCTGGATGCCCAGGCTCTCGGTGCGCATGCCCAGCGCGGGCGCGGCCAGCACGAGCAGGACGCCGGCGGCCAGCACCGCGAAGATCCCCGGCCGGGCGAGCACCGGGCGCAGCAGGGCGGCGGAGACGCGGCCCCCGCCGGACGTGCGGCGGCGGTTCAGGAACGGGATCCGGCCCAGCATCACCTTGTCGCCGAGCAGCGACAGCAGCGCGGGCAGCACCGTCACGGAGCCGAGCATGGCGATCAGCACGACGAGCATGGTGGCCAGCGCGAAGCCCTTGAACAGCAGCAGCCCGGACAGGAACATCCCGGCCATGGCGAGCATCACGGTGAAGCCGGAGATCAGCACCGACCGGCCGGAGGTGGCGGCGGCGACGCGCAGCGCGGTCTCCTTGTCGTGGCCCGCGGCGCGCTCGTCGCGTTCGCGGCGGATGTAGAAGAGGCAGTAGTCGACGCCGACGGCCAGGCCCATCAGCAGCATCACCGAGGCTGTCGAGCTGTAGACGTGCAGGGCGTGGCTGCCCACCGCGAGCAGGCCGTTCGCCGCGATGAACGCGGTGAGGGCGAGCCCGACCGGCAGGACCGCGGCCAGCAGCGCCCCGAACGCCACCAGCAGGATGCCGAGGGCGAGCGGCACGGCCGTCCACTCCGCCTGCGCGAAGTCGTTGCCGAGCAGGTCGTTCAGCCACTTGCCGGAGCTGGCGTCGCCGAACTGGCCGACCGTGACGTCCGGGTTCGCGGCCTTGGCGCGTCGCGACCGCGTCGAGCACGGGCTGCACCTGGTCGGGTGCCTTGGCCGCGTCGCCCTTCATGTCGAACCGGACCAGGCCGTCGCGGCGATCCTTCGAGGCCAGCACGGGCTTCAGGTTCTCCGTACGGCCCGTGGCGGTCACGCCGGCGGCGACGTCCTTGGCGGCCTCGCGCCAGCCGTCCGGCGCGGCGCTGTGCACGATCACCATCTCGCCGGCGGGGTGCTTGATCCCGGCGTCGGCCAGGATGTGCTCCGCGCGCAGCGAGTCGCCGGCGCCGTTCTCGTAGTCCTTCATCTGCACCTGGCCGGCCAGGCCGCCGATCACGGACGCGGCCACGACGAAGAGCAGCCAGCCGATGATCGCGGACTTGCGGTGCCGCACGCTCCAGCCGCCGAGCCTGGCGGCGATCGAGGAGGGCGGGACGGTGTGTCTCATGAGCGTCTCCCGACGTCTTGGGGTCTGCGCAAGACGCTAGGAATCCGCGGGCGCCGCCCCCAGCCGGTCAGCACCACGCCCGCCGGGGCGTACCACCCGCCGCGATGGTGGTGCCAGGTCCACCCCCGGGCCGGGTATCAGGCCCAGTGACCGCGACCTGTTCCGGCTCAGCAGAATCGAGGAGGCAAGATGAGACCGGGTTGTGGAGGCGACATGTTCATTCGGACCGCGTTCCTCGCGGCTGTACGAGGGCTGGCCCTGGCGCTGCTGTCCATGGTCGTGTCGCTGGTGCTGTTCATCCTGTGGGTCGTGGCGGCCTCGCTCTCCGCCATCGGGGTCGGCGTGGCCCTCGTGCCACCCCTCACGGCGGCCGTACGCGCACAGGCCAACCTGCGGCGGCGCCTCGCGCACGAATGGTTCGGCGTGCGGGTCGCGGAGCCGTACAAGCCGCACCGGCCGTTCCAGGGCGGCGTGATCGGCCATATGGAGCGCTACCGGTGGATCATGACCGACCCGGCGACCTGGCGGGACCTGGTGTGGATGCTGGTCGACTGCACGGCCGGGTTCACCCTGGGGATCCTGGCCTTCGCCGTCCCGTTCTACGGCCCGTACGGGCTGGTCCTCGCCGCCGGCGTCTGGCGGCCGATCGTCCACTCGGGCGGCGGCGAGTGGTACACCTTCGTGCCGATCAAGGGCCAGACCACCGCCAAGATCGCGGGCATGCTCGGCGTGGTCTACTCGGCGATCGGCGTCTGGCTCAGCCCGCGGGCCATGAAGGCGCACGCGACCCTGACGCGCGGCCTGCTGGGGCCGACGCGTGAGCGCGAGCTGGCGCTGCGGGTCGAGCGCCTGACCGAGACCCGTACGGACGCCCTGGACACCTCGGCGGCCGAGCTGCGCCGCATCGAGCGCGACCTGCACGACGGCGCGCAGGCACGCCTCGTCGCCATGGGCATGAGCCTCGGCGCGATCGAGCACCTCCTCGAACGCGACCCTGAGAAGGCCAGGCTGCTGCTGTCGGAGGCGCGCGAGTCCTCCTCCCTGGCCCTGACCGAGCTGCGCGACCTGGTCCGCGGCATCCACCCGCCGGTGCTGGCCGAGCGCGGCCTCGGCGACGCCGTACGCGCCCTGGCCATGGCGAGCCCGCTGAAGACCGAGGTGGCCGTCGAGCTGCGCCGGCCGGCTCGACGCCCCGGTCGAGTCCGCCGCCTACTTCGCGGTCTCGGAGATCCTCACCAACGCCGCCAAGCACTCCGGGGCGCGCGCCGGGTCTGGATCGACGTACGGCACGACGACGGCATGCTCCGCGCACTCGATCACCGACGACGGCCGCGGCGGCGCCGACCTGTCCAGGGGCACGGGCCTGCGCGGCATCGAACGCCGGCTCGGTACATTCGACGGCGTCCTCGCCGTGAACAGCCCGACGGCGGCCCGACGATGGTGACCATGGAGCTGCCCTGTCACCGGTCGAGCGGCACCTCGGTAGGTTGATCACGTGCCTGAATGCGCGTCGTCCTCGCCGAGGACCTCTTCCTGCTGAGAGACGGCCTGATCCGGCTGCTGGAGGCGTACGGCTTCGAGATCGCCGCGGCGGTCGACAACGGGCCCGAGCTGATGCGGGCCCTGCGTCGACGCATCAAGCCCGACGTGGCCGTCGTCGACGTACGCCTGCCGCCGACGTTCACCGACGAGGGCCTGCAGGCCGCGCTGCACGCCCGCCGCGAGGTTCCCGGCCTGCCGGTCCTCGTGCTGTCCCAGCACGTCGAGCAGCTGTACGCCCGCGAGCTGCTCGCCGACGGCAGCGGCGGGGTGGGCTACCTGCTGAAGGACCGGGTGTTCGACGCCGACCAGTTCATCGACGCGGTACGCCGGGTCGCGGCGGGCGGCACCGCGATGGACCCCCAGGTGATCTCCCAGCTGCTGGCCGGCAACTCCCGCGACGAGCCGCTGGCGGACTGACGCCGCGCGAACGCGAGGTGCTGGAGCTCATGGCCGAGGGCCGCTCGAACGCCGCGATCGCCGCAGCGCTGCACGTCACCGAGCGCGCGGTCGCCAAGCACACCGTCCAACATCTTCCTCAAGCTCGACCTGCCGCCCTCCGACGACGACAACCGCCGTGTCCTCGCCGTCCTCGCCTACCTCAACCGTGGCTGAGGCGCGCATGACCTCTTTCGTGGCCGTCGCCGGTGAGGCCGTCGTCGACCTGGTGGCGTCCGAGCCCGGCGGGCCGTACCTCGCCCTGCCCGGCGGGAGCCCCGCGAACGTCGCGGTCGGGCTGGCACGCCTCGGCGTACCGACCCGCATGATCGCCCGTATCTCCGGCGACCCGTTCGGCCGTACGCTCCGCGCCCACCTGACGGGCAACGGCGTCGACGTCGGCCGGGTCGTGGACGCCTCGGAGCCGTCGTCGGTGGCGTTCGTCCACGCGGGAACGGACGGTTTCGACCTGCGGATCGACGGCACCGCCGACTGGCAGTGGACCACGGACGAGCTCGCCGGAGCCCTGGACGGCGCGTCCGCGCTGCACGTCGGCTCGCTGGCCATGGTGCTGCCGCCCGGCGCCGGTCCCCTGGGCGACCTGGCGCGGCGGGCCGAGGTGGTCGTCAGCTATGACCCGAACTGCCGCCCCGACGTGATGGAACGCGTCCCCGGCGCCCGCGAGCGCGTCGAGTCCCTGATGCGTGTCGCCGACATCGTGAAGCTGAGCGACGCCGACCTGGAGTGGCTCCGCCCCGGTACGGACGCGGAGGACCTGGCCGTCGAGCTGGTGGACGCGGGCGTCGGCCTGGTCGCGGTGACCCGCGGCCCGGACGGAGCGCTCGTCGCAGGCACGAACCTGAGCCCCCGCCAGATCCCCGGCCACCGGGCCGACGTGGTCGACACGGTCGGCGCCGGCGACTCCTACATCAGCGCCGTCCTGGCCGGCCTGCACGACAACGGGCTGCTGGGACCGGCCTTGCGCACGGCCGCGGAGGCCACCCTCACGGCGATCCTCACCAGGGCCTCCCGAGCCGCCGCCCTGACCTGCACCCGCCCCGGCGCCGACCCGCCCACGGCCGCCGAGCTCTGACGTCAGCTCTCGCCGAGATAGGCGAGGACGGCCATGACGCGGCGGTGGGTGCTGTTCGTGTGCTGGAGGCCGAGCTTGAGGAAGATGTTCGAGATGTGCTTCTCGACCGCGCCGTCGGTGACCACGAGCCTGCGGGCCACGGCGGCGTTGGACATCCCCTCGGCCATCAGCCCGAGTACCTCGCGCTCACGCGGCGTCAGGGCCTCCAGGCGGTCACCGCTGCGCTGCGGCGGCCCAGGAGCTGGCCGATCACCTCCGGGTCGATGACCGTGCCGCCGCTCGGCGACCCGGCGTACCGCGCCGAGGAACTCCGCGACGTCGGCGACGCGCTCTTTCAGCAGGTAGCCGACGCCCTCGGCGCCGCCGCCGATCAGGTCGGTGGCGTAGCGCTCCTCGACGTACTGGGAGAAGACGAGGATCGGGGTGCCCGGCACCCGCTTCCTCACCTCCAGCGCCGCGCGCAGGCCCTCGTCGGTGAACGACGGTGGCATGCGTACGTCGACGATGGCGAGGTCCGGGCGATGCTCGCCGACGATCGCGACCAGGCCCGGCCCGTCTCCCGACGTGGCGACCGTCTCGATGCCCTCGTCGGCGAGAAGGCGGATCAGCCCCTCGCGCAGCATCACAGCGTCTTCCGCGATCACGACCCGCACAACGCCCACCGTAGAGGAATGCGCGGGAGGACGGGTACGTCCGGGAAGCCAGGAACGCCCGGCGGGTCGCCGGGCGTCCGTTTCGTCACCAAGCGGTTCACCAAACGGATGGCAGGTCCGCCCGGACGACCGTGGGGCCGCCGAGCGGGCTGTTGACGGTGAGGATGCCGTCGATGCCGGCCGCGCGGTCGGCCAGGCCGGCCAGGCCGCCGCCCGGCGGTGGCGCTGGCGCCGCCGACGCCGTTGTCGGAGATCTCGACGACGATCCAGTTCTGGTCGCGGCGTGACGCGCACGGCCGGCGCGTGGCACGGGCGTACTTGCTGACGTTGGTGAGGGCCTCGGAGACGATGAAGTAGGCGATGCTCTCCACCGCTGCGGGCGGCCGGGTGGGCAGGTCGACCTCGACCGCCACCGGCACCTGGGCGCGCGCGGCCACCGAGGAGATCGCCGCGTCCAGGCCGCGGTCGGTGAGGATCGCCGGGTAGATGCCGCGGGCGAGGTTGCGCAGCTCGACGATGGCCTCCTTGGCGCCGGCGTGCGCCTGCTGGATCAGCTCCTGGGCGCCCGCGGGGTCGGTCTCCAGCTTGGCGCGGGCCCGGCCGAGGTCCATCGCGACCGCGAGGAGCTGCTGCTGCGCGCCGTCGTGCAGGTCGCGCTCGATGCGGCGGCGCTCGGCCTCGGCGGCGTCGACGCCGCGGGCCCGGCTGGCCTGGAGCTGGGCCGTACGGGCCCGCAGCCGCTGCGTCTCGTTCGGGCCCAGCAGGTAACGCGGCGAGCGAGCCGTGGGCGTACCCGACGCCGCGTACGACGTACAGCGTGACGAAGGCGAGCGCGATGCCGAGCGGGACGGCGGGCAGCACGGCGACCGGGTTGTCGAACCAGAGCTGGTGGCCGCCGATCGTGAGGTACATGAAGCCGGCGTCCTGCCAGCTGATCGTGCAGCGGCATCGGCGATGAGGGCCAGCCGAGGCGGACCAGAGCCCCACCGACAACGCGAACTCCGCCGATGCCGAGCGGGAAGACCAGGAAGAGGTAGACGAGGTCCTTCCAGGTGGCCGGGTCGACGGCCATCGCCCGCCACTTCTTGAACAGGTTGCCGCCCTTCGGCAGCGGGCGGTACGGGGTCGGGGATCTCAAAACCGAAGGCGGCCTTGATGAGCCGGCGCTCGAACATCGCGGCGAAGCGCCACAGGATCATGGCGAGGGCGAGCCCGAGCACGCCCACCCAGATGACCACCGTGCCGGCGGACACCGACAGCAGCACGACGAGGCCGACGAAGTAGCCCAGGCCGAGCGGGAAGTGCAACAGCAGATAGGCCGCCGACCGCCAGGTCAGCGATTCCCTCGGCCAGCCGCAGCGGCCCGAACCTCCGACTGGGAGGGCTGTGATCTCGAGCGTGCTGTTCACCGCTGTCCCTTTCGCGCCGCCGTCAACCGTACGGCTACAGCCTCGCGAACGGCAGCCCCGCCCACCATGGAGCGTCCCAGCGTCATGAGGGTAGGGCTAACCCCACCCCCGGACACGCGAGGACGCCCCGGGCACGTGGCCACGGGGCGTCCTGTCACGTGACGCGTCAGGCGTTGTTCAACGTCGTCTTCTGCACCTGGAGCAGGAACTCGGCGTTGGAATTGGTCTCCTTCATCTTCTCGATGAGGAGCTCCAGCGCCTGCTGGGCGTCGAGCGCGTGCAGCACCCGGCGCAGCTGCCAGACGACCCGCAGCTCCTCCGGAGCCATCAGGATCTCTTCCTTACGGGTGCTGGAGGCGTCGACGTCGATCGCCGGGAACACGCGCTTGTCGGCGAGCTCGCGGCGGAGCCGCAGCTCCATGTTGCCGGTGCCCTTGAACTCCTCGAAGATGACCTCGTCCATGCGGGAGCCGGTCTCGATCAGCGCCGTGGCGAGGATCGTCAGCGAGCCGCCGTTCTCGATGTTGCGGGCGGCGCCGAAGAACCGCTTCGGCGGGTAGAGCGCGGTGGAGTCGACACCACCGGACAGGATGCGGCCGCTGGCCGGGGCCGCCAGGTTGTAGGCCCGGCCGAGGCGGGTGATCGAGTCGAGCAGCACGACGACGTCGTGGCCGAGTTCGACCAGGCGCTTGGCGCGCTCGATCGCGAGCTCGGCGACCATGGTGTGGTCGTCGGCGGGCCGGTCGAAGGTCGAGTGGATGACCTCGCCCTTGACCGTCCGCTGCATGTCGGTGACCTCTTCAGGGCGCTCGTCGACCAGAACGACCATCAGGTGGCACTCGGGGTTGTTCTTGGTGATCGCGTTGGCGATCGCCTGCAGGACCATCGTCTTACCGGCCTTGGGCGGCGAGACGATCAGACCGCGCTGGCCCTTGCCGATCGGGCGCGACGAAGTCGATGATCCGCGTGGTGAGCTGGGTCGGGTCCGGCTCCAGGCGCAGCCGATCCTGCGGGTACAGCGGGGTCAGCTTGGAGAAGTCGACCCGGCCCTTGGCCTGCTCGGGCTCCATGCCGTTGACCGTGTCGAGGCGGACGAGCGCGTTGAACTTCTCGCGCCGCTCGCCGTCGCGCGGCTGCCGGACGGCGCCGGTGATGACGTCGCCCTTGCGCAGGCCGTACTTGCGGACCTGGGCGAGCGAGACGTAGACGTCCTGCGGGCCCGGCAGGTAGCCGGTCGTACGGACGAACGCGTAGTTGTCGCGGATGTCGAGGATGCCGGAGACCGGGATCAGGACGTCGTCTTCGCTGATCACCGGGTCGGCGTCGCCGTAACGCTCACGGCGCCGTTGCCGCGCCGCGGTTGCGCTCGCGGAACCGGCCCCGCCGCCGACGGCCGCCACCGCTGCCTCATCGTCGTCATCGTCCTGACGGTCGTTCTGACGGTCGTTCTGGCGGTCGTTCTGACGCTGGCCCTGACCGCCGCGCTGGCCCTGGCCACCGCGCTGCCCCTGGCCGCCGCGGTTGTCGTCGCGCTGGCCGCGGTTGTCGTCGCGCTGGCCGCCGCCTTCGCGACCGCCGTCTCACGGCTGTCTTCCCGCTGACCGCGGTTCGTCGCTCCCGCTGAGCCCCCGCGATTCTCGTCGCGCTGGCCGCGGTTGTCGTTCGCGCTGCCGCCGTCGCGGTTGCGCGCTGTCCGCTGCCGCTGGCGCTGGCCGCCGCCCTCGCGGCCGCCCTCGCGGTGTTGCCGCGGTCGTCTCGCGACCGCGGCCTCGGCGCCCGGTGTCGTTCTTGGTCTCCTGCTGGACAGCGGCCTCTCACGCTGCTGCGCGCGCTGCGCGTCATCGCGCTTGGCCGCACGCTCGTCCTGCACGCTGTCCTGCACGTGTCCTGCGGACGTCCTGGACGCGCCGTCTCGGCTATGGCCGAGCCGCCGTGGTCACACCGTCGCTCTTAGGCGGACGTCGCCTGGTCACCGCCGCCGGCGTTCGCCGCCTGCTTCTCCTGGATGGCAGCGATCAGCTGGCTCTTGCGCATGCCGCCCGTACCGCTGATGCCGAGGCTGGAGGCAAGGGCCTTCAGCTCGGGAAGCACCATCGCCGACAGGCCGGTGCCGGTGCGGCGACGCCGCGGAGCGGGAGCCGCCTCTTCGGCAGGGGCGGCGTCAGGCGCCGGTGTAGCTGCGTCCGTGAGGAGTTCGGTGGATTCGCTCACTAAGGGTCCTTCCCAGGGAGCGGGTGTGGCCGCCGTCGGCCAGGCAACCCGGTAGTGCGAGCCGGCGGGGGCGCCGGATCAGTCGAGCTCTGCTGATCTCCATATGATCGGCGAAGAGTTCTGGCCACAGCCAGATGGTGAGAGGGCAGGTCGCCGCGATCAGATCCCCGATCCCGATACGTCCGAAGTTTTGCCGGAACACTGAACGACGAGCGGATTCGGTGCCGGGGAACCACATCCGCGTCACGCGGCCGGCATACGCCGAAGTGGCTGACGAGCCCACGCCCCCGAGCGGGGCATCTGGTGCGGCACCTCAGCCTAACATCACCTGGGCACACTGCTATTCCCCAGAGGTCGATGTCGCGTATCAATGATCGATCGGCTGGACGCATGCGCCATGGGGGGCGACGTCCAGCGTGTGTATGTGCCACGAACTACCCACTTCCGCGCCTATTGAATCCGCTGTCCCCATCGCGGAACGTGAAGCGCGAGAACTGTCGGCCCGGCCCCGGAGACGACGGCCGCGACGCCCTCGGCCCGCAGCCGTTCGACCAGCGCGAGCGACTCGGGCATCGCGGGGGCGCGGTAGGACTGGTGCAGCCGGTCCTCGGTGGCGTCGAAGAGCAGATCCGGCGCCCCGGTCAGCGCGGCGACGAGCAGGGCGGCACGTCCGGAGTTGGCGGCGGCGTCGGCGTGCGGGACCGTCTCCGGGCAGCAGCCCGCGGGCGCGCTCGGTGGCCAGGCGCGTGTGCGGCACGAAGACCACGGGGCGTACGGCCGGGTCGCGACGTCGAGCCTGCGTCAGCCGGGCCCGGACGGCGGTCTGCCAGGCGATGGTGAGGCCGCCGGCGAGGCACGGGGCGACATTGTCGGGATGGCCCTCGACACGCGTGGCGAGGGCCAGAACGTCGTCGTCGGTGAAGCTTGCGGCCGTCCGGGTGCAGGGCGCGGGCGGCGAGGATGCCGGCGACCGTGGCCGCCGAGGAGGATCCGAGGCCGCGCGCGTGCGGGATGCGGTTGACGCAGCGGATCCGCAGATCCTGCGGCGCGTACCGCCCAGGAGCCCGTACGCCGAGCGGAACGTCGGGCGATCAGGTGCTCCTCGCCGCGGCCCGCCGTCTCCTCGCCCTCGCCGCTGACCTCGATCGACAGGCCGGATCCGGCCATTTCGACCTCGACGTCGTCGTAGAGGCCGAGGGCCAGGCCGAGCGCGTCGAAGCCGGGACCGAGGTTCGCGCTGGTGGCGGGCACGCCGGACCCGTACGGCGCCGGTCAAGTGAGCTCCAGCGCGGAGGCCGCGGCGTGCGCGTCGACCGGGACCGTGACGCGGCGCGGGCGCGCCCGAGATCGCCCAGTCGGGGTCCTTCAAGCCCGTTTCCGGTCACCGTGCAGACGATGAGCTGGCCCGGCCGTACGAGGCCCTCGTCGCGGGCCTGCAGCAGGCCGGCGACGCTCGCCGCCGAGGCGGGCTCGACGAACACGCCCTCCTCGCGGGCGAGCAGCCGGTAGGCGGCGAGGATCTGCCGGTCGGTGACGGCCTCGATCGCGCCGCCGGACTCGTCGCGGGCCTGCGGATCGCCAGGTCCCAGGAGGCCGGGTGGCCGATGCGGATCGCGGTGGCGATGGTCTGCGGCTGCAGGGACCGGCGCGCCGCGCACGATCGGCGCGGCGCCGGCGGCCTGGAAGCCGAGCATGCGCGGGCGCTGGTCGTACTCCTTGTAGCCCATCCAGTAGGCGGAGATGTTGCCCGCGTTGCCGACGGGCAGGCAGTGCGCGTCCGGCGCGCGGCCGAGCGCGTCGACGATCTCGAACGCGGCGGTCTTCTGCCCCTGCAGCCGGTAGCGGTTCACCGAGTTGACCAGCGCGACCGGGTAGTCGGCGGCGAGCTTGCGGGCGAGTTCGAGGCAGTCGTCGAAGTTGCCGTCGATCTGGAGCAGCCGGGCGCCGTGCACGAGCGCCTGGGCCAGCTTGCCCATCGCGATCTTGCCCGCGGGCACGAGGACGGCGCAGACCATGCCGGCCCGTACGGCATAGGCGGCGGCCGAGGCGGAGGTGTTGCCGGTCGAGGCGCAGATGATCGCCTTGGCGCCGTCCTCGGCGGCCTTGCTGATCGCCACGGTCATGCCGCGGTCCTTGAAGGAGCCGGTCGGGTTGAGCGCCCTCGACCTTGAGCTAGACGTCGCAGCCGGTGAGCTGGGAGAGCCGTCGGGGCCGGGAGCAGCGGCGTGCCGCCCTCCAGCAGGGTGACGACGGGCGTGTCGGCCGTCACCGGGAGCCGATCACGGTACTCCTCGATGAGGCCCCGCCATGCCTTGGTCACGGCGCTCCTCCTGACCTGCGATGCACTGTGCGCCGAGTCTACGGGCCGCGGGACGCCCGTCTCACGTCGTTCCAAATGTTGGACCGATGCTCTTCGGGGACACCTATCATTCGTGCGCCGTGCGTCCCCCCGCGTCCACGTATCGCGATCGGCGTGACTCTGGCGGTGATCCTCGGCGTGGGCGCGCTGTGGCTGTCCGGTGGCCTGCGCCCGGCCGACACGGCCGCCCGCGGTACGACCCGGGCAGGAGGTCGACCAGCACCTGTTCCGCACCAGGCTCGTGGGGGCGCACGTCGCCGTGACTCCGAGGACGAAGTACACCGCGGCCTCGCGGCGGCTGCTGGTGATCAACGCCTGGGTCGTGAACCCGACCAGGAGACGATCGGCACCCACGGCGGCGGTCCACGACGTCTTCTCGCACGGGATGTTCCTCACTGGAAGCCGCGGCCCGCGCCCGACGCTGTGGACGCCCAGGGCATCGCCGGCGACACGCTGTTCCGCTCTCTCCAGCCCAGCCTGCCCACCTACGTCGCGGTGCAGTACGAGCTGGCGCCCGCGCCCGCGTGCCGGACCGCTGAACGTCGCGCTGGCGGGCTACGAGCACACCGAGGCGGGCATGCTCGACCCGCGCGGCTACTGGGAATGGGAGGCACGACGTTACGAGAAGAAGACCGAGACCAACCCGGTGACCCACAGGACCGGCCGGGTCACCACGATCATCCCGGGCTGGCCGCCACGTGACCCTTCCGGTGCGGCGATGAGACGCGGCGTCTGTCGTCGTGGTCGACGTCGTCCTGGCCGGGCGGCGCTGGCCTGCAGGGCGCGCACTGGGGCTATACGCGGGCGTACGGGCCGATCTCGAGAACGGCCGGATCGGCCATACGGTCACCGAGCCGCGCTTCACGATCCGGGTCGAGCGGTCAGTACGGCCCGACGATCCGGGTGCCGGCGGCGACTACGGAGCGAACGCAGATCATCCCGGCAACGGCGTCTTCGTGTCGGTCGTCGCGACCGTGGAGGCGCGGCGTCGCCGGTGTACGTCGCGTCGGCGCGGCTGCACACCCGCTCGGCGACTACTTCCCCACCGACAAGTTCGGCGGCGGCATCGGGCTGACCCGGCCGCTCGTCACGCCGCTGAGCTACGTGCGGTTCGAGCCGGGCGATGCCGCGCCGTGGCGCGTACGTCTTCGACGTGCCGCGCGGCGCCCTGCGCGGCGCACGGCTCGACGTGTCCGACCGTGACATGGAGGTCGCGCAGTTCGGCTTCTACCGCAAGGATCCGGCGCGTTTCACCGCCGAGGCCCACGTCGGCCTTGGCATCGCCCGCGCCGACGCCGTACGCCGGACCGACGGCGTCGTCCGGCTACGGCCTGCCGGAGCCGTCGTGAGGCGCGCCGCGCGGGTCGCTGCCCTGCTCGTACTGGCGCGCGTCGCGCTCTACCTGCCGTTCCGGCGGAGTGGAAGCTACTACCGGCAGGACGTGCCCGGCGCCGCACCGGCGGGCGGTGCCGGCCGGGCCGTACGGCGGTGTTCGAGAACATCCGGTGGCGCCTCCAGGGGTACGGCCCGGCCGTGCTCAAGCCCGGTGACCTGCCCGCGGACGGCCTCGGCCCGGCCACACGCCCCGGCGAGACGCTGGTGCTCGCGACGCTCCAGGCCGTCCCGCTGACGCGGAAGCCGACGACCTCACGTGGAGTACTCCCTGCGCGACCCCGCCGGGCACGAGTGGCGGCGCGTTCGCGTGGCACACCACGATTCTGTACGGCGGGACGGATCCGGCCTACGTCATGGGTCTCGTGCCGCGCTCGGCGGTGAACACCTTCGAGCTGGTCATGCGGCATGAGCACCAGGATCTGTCACCGGCTCTGGGCGGTCCGGAGCTGGTGTTCCGCCGCTGACCCGGCGCGTCACGAGGTCGAAGGTCGCCGCCAGCAGCGCGAGGCGCAGGATCTCATAAAGCGGCTGGTGGGCGAACTCGACCGGCGACGAGCGGAGGATTCCAGAACCGCACGCTGTGGTCGGTGCCGAACAGGAACATCACGCCGCGCTGGAGCCGGTCGAGCGCCGCGCCGATCGCCACGTAACAGAGGCAGAACCAGGCGAACACCGGCGCGCCCGCGCGCGCCATCAGGCGGACCGCGTGGGCGACCGGCAGGTACTTCTCCCGCAGGCTGCGCGAGGCGATCTCGGCGACGCGCAGGTGACGGCCGTCGATCGGGTCCCGCAGGCGCTCGATCGGATCGCGGTCGCGCATCTCCAGCCCGAACACGATGGCGGCGACGGCCAGCCAGACGAGCGGCAGGACCAGGGCGTCCTTGACCGGCCCCGGCCCGGGGAGATGGCCGAACCCGTGATCGCGTGCCAGAAGACCCGGTCGGTGAGCCAGCTCTGCGCGCGCCTGAGCAGCTGGGTGACGGAGTACAGGCCGTACAGGGTGAAGTTGACCTCGAAGAACGCGATGACCACGCCCAGCACGCGGCCCGGCTCCTCGCCACGGCGTTCGAGCAGCAGCCGGATGCGCCCACGACGCGGCCGCGACGGCCAGGCAGAGCAGCACCGGGACGTCGAGGATGCCGCCGGCGTTCAGCCGGTCGCCGCCGGTCACGAGGCGCTGCGCGTCGGCGCGCAGCACGTCGCGCAGGTCCGCGGTGTAGAGGTTCCAGCCCAGGTAGATGAGGACGAACGGGAGAAGCGTGCGGCCGATCGCGGCGAGGTACGGCTCGTCGGGGTCGTTGACGGACTAAAGCCCCCGGCCCAGCGTGAACATCATCCCGATGGCCACGGCCAGGGACGACAGCACCGCGACGCTGAGCGGCAGCAGCACCAGGGCCTTGCGCGCGACCGGGATGGTTGCCGTCACCGAGGCGGGAGATCGCCTCGATCAGGAGGTACCGGACCACCGACCCCGCGGTGAACCACAGCGCGAGCGGTACGAAGAACCGGCCGGCGAGCCGCAGGGCCGCGACCGGTAGCAGCAGCGCGTCACGCGACTCCGAGTCGAGCATCGCGCGGCATGCTAGCATCGTCGCCCTCCACGCGCATGACGCTCGCCACCTCTCGGACGATCTCCAGCTCGCGCAGGCCCTCGTATGGTCGCCGACAGCGCGCCGTCGGGGCCCGGTGGGTGACGATCACGAGCTGCGCCTCCTTGCCGTGCCCCTCCTGGCGGACGGCCTGGATCGACACGCCGTTGTCGGCGAACGCGTCGGCGACCCTGGCGAGCACGCCCGGCCTCGTCGGCGACGTCGAGCGACACGTGGTAGCGCGTGACCGTGTCGGCCATCGGCAGCACGGGCAGGTCGGCGTAGGTCGACTCGGCCGGCGCGCGGGTGCCGTTCACCCGGTTGCGGGCCACCGCGACGATGTCGCCGAGCACGGCGCTCGCGGTCGGCGCGCCGCCGGCGCCCGCGCCGTAGAACATCAGCGACCCCGCCGACTCCGCCTCGACGAAGACCGCGTTGTACGCCTCGCGGACGCTCGCCAGCGGATGCGACCGGGGGATCATCACCGGGTGGACGCGTACGGAGACGCCGCGGCCCCGCCGGTCGTCCTCCGAAGGCGCGCGCTCGCAGATCGCCAGGAGCTTGACGACACAGCCCATCTCCTTGGCGCTGGCGATGTCGGCCGCGGAGACCTCCGAGATGCCCTCGCGGTGCACGCCGGCGGCCGTGACCCGGGTGTGGAAGGCGAGCTGGGCGAGGATCGCGGCCTTGGCCGCCGCGTCGAAGCCCTCGACGTCGGCGGTCGGGTCGGCCTCGGCGTACCCGAGGGCCTGGGCCTCGTCCAGCGCGTCGGAGAACCCGGCGCCGGAGGAGTCCATCTTGTCCAGGATGTAGTTGGTCGTGCCGTTGACGATGCCCATCACCCGGTGGACGTGGTCGCCGACGAGCGACTCGCGCAGCGGCCGCAGCAGCGGGATCGCGCCCGCGACGGACGCCTCGTAGTAGATGTCGGCGCCGTACTCCTGTCGCGGCGCCGAACAGCGTCGCGCCGTCCTCGGCGAGCAGCGCCTTGTTGGCCGTGACGACCGACTTGCCGGCCTTCATCGCGGCGAGCATGAGCGCGCGCGCGGGCTCGATGCCGCCGATGACCTCGACGACGATGTCGACGTCGTCGCGGGTCACCAGGCCCATCGGCGTCGGTCGTGAGCAGCTCCTGCGGCACGCCGTCGCGGCGCCTGTCCAGGCGGCGTACGGCGATGCCGGCCAGCTCCAGCGGGGCCCCGACCCGCGCGGCGAGGTCGTCGGCCTGCTCGTGCAGGAGGCGTACGACCTCTGTGCCGACGACGCCGCAACCCAGCAACGCGATCTTCATGGTCGCTCTCCCCCTTGGTGTGTCACCGTGCCACTTCGAGGCGCAGCAGGTCCTCCTCCGTCTCCCGGCGCAGGATCAGCGCGGGCCTTCCCGCCGCGTACGGCGACGACCGCGGGCTTCAGGAGGTGGTTGTAGTTGTTCGCGAGCGAGCGGCAGTACGCGCCGGTCGCCGCCACCGCGACGAGGTCGCCCGGCGCGAGGTCGGCGGGCAGCCACAGGTCGCGTACGACCATGTCGCCGCTCTCGCAGTGCTTGCCGACGAGGCGGCTGAGCATGGGCACGGCCTCCGAACGCCGGGAGGCGAGCACGCAGGTGTACTCCGCGCCGTACAGCGCCGTCCTGATGTTGTCGCTCATGCCGCCGTCGACGGAGACGTACGTGCGCAGGCCGTCGAGCGGCTTGACCGTGCCGACCTCGTACAGCGTGATCCCGCCGGGGCCCGGCGATCGTCCGGCCGGGCTCGACGGTCAGGCGCGGCACGGTGAGGGTCTTCTCCTCGCAGGCCCGGCTGATGATCGCGCGCAGGTTGTCGGCGATGTGCTTGGGGTCGAGCGGGTCGTCGCCGTCGAGGTAGGCGATGCCGTAGCCGCCGCCGAGGTCCAGCTCGGGCAGCTCGACGCCGTGCTCGTCGCGGATCGCCACGAGCAGGTCGACGACGCGGCGCGCGGCCAGCTCGAAGCCGTCGGTGTCGAAGATCTGCGAGCCGATGTGGGAGTGCAGGCCCACGAGCTCCAGTTCCTTGATCGCGAAGACGCGGCGGGCGGCCTCGCGCGCCGTCTCCTTGGCGAACCCGAACTTCTGGTCGTCGTGGGCGGTGGCGATGAACTCGTGCGTGTGCGCCTCCACGCCGGTGGTGACGCGGATCATCACCTTGGGACGCTTGTCGTTCTTCTTCGCGAGGTAGCCGAGGCGCGCGATCTCCTCGAAGGAGTCGAGGACGATGTGCCCGACGTTCGCCTCCAGGGCGCGTTCGAGCTCCTGCGTCGACTTGTTGTTGCCGTGGAAGGTGATGCGCTCGCTGGGGAAGCCCGCCGCGAGCGCGATCGCCAGCTCGCCGCCGCTGCACACGTCGAGGCCCAGGCCCTCCTCGGCGACCCAGCGGGCGATCTCGGTGCTCAGGAACGCCTTGCCGGCGTAGTAGACGTCGCCGTCGCTGAACGCCTGGGCGAAGTCGCGGCAGCGCGACCTGAAGTCGTCCTCGTCGTAGACGTACAGCGGCGTGCCGTAGTCGCGCGCCAGGTCACGTACGTCGACCCCGCCGATCTTGAGCGTGCCGTCGTCACGGCGCGCGCCGCGTGGCCACACGCTCGGCACCAGGGCGTTGAGGTCCGCGGGCGCGGGCAGCGGGTGATCCTCCGGCAGCACATCGGCGTGCCGGGAGCCCGCCGGGTGAACTCGACTCATGCTCTCTCCGTTGCGGTCACAGGCGGTCGCTCGGGGTCTCGCCGAGCATGCGGAGGCCGTTTCCCAGAGTGATCCGGACGGCTCTGGCCAGGTGTATTCGGGCGGCGTGCGTGTCTTCGAAGGGCCTGTCGCCCTTCGGCAGCGCCGGGCAGTGCTCGTGGACGTCGTGGTAGGCGCCGGCGAGCCGTTCGAGATGGCGCGCGAACGGCCGCGAGTCGTTCTTTCGCCTGGCTTGTTGGGCTTTGCCGGGGAAGTCCGCGATCAAGCCGACCGTCTTTTGTTCTCGTGGGTCGTCGAGGCGATGGTTCTTCGTCGGCGCGTACCCGAGGTCTTCGGCGTAGCGGCGTACGGCGCAGGCCCTCGCGTACGCGAAGCGCACGACGAAGCCTGGGTTCTGCCAGTTCAGGGGCCTTGTGGGCCAGGTGGCCGCCGGGATCGCCGTCAGGCCGTACCGCTCGTCGATCGTGCTCGTCAGGGGGCTGGTGGTGACGGTGATGAAGCCGCTGCCCGTGACGTCCGCGCTTTCTATCCCCGCCCGCCGGTTGAGGCGTGCGGCGAGGGAGCGTGCGATCTCGTCCGCGGTGTGGCCGTTCTGGCCGTCGCTCGCGAGCCTGAGCGCGAGCGGGGTGGCGTACCCGCCGCCGGCGGTGGCGTGAACCGGCACGGAGTCAGGAACGGGCACGACAAGCTCCCCGTCCGCGACCGCGTCACGCACGGCCGAGATGACGGCGGTGTTCAACTCCCCCGGGGTCACGTGCGCGAGATTACCCGGGGCCACGGTCGTGAGAGTAGTTGACCAGCATGTGGACGGCGTCTACTCGCCAGGCCCCGCACCGGCGAGCTGCCGCACCGTACGGATCAACTCGGCGGGATCGAACGGCTTCGTGACATAGGCGTCCACCCCGATCTCATGCCCCCGCCGGATGTCATGCTCCTGAGCCCGCGCCGTGATCATCACAACCCGGATGTCACGCGTGTCGGGGTCGTCCCTGAGCTTCACGGCCGTCACCCAGCCGTCGAGCCTGGGCATCATGATGTCGAGAGTGATCACATCGGGATCGACCTCCCGCACCTTCTCCAGGCAGTCCTGACCATCAACGGCGGTCGCCACCTCGAACCCTTCAAGTTGGAGGTTGACGGCGATGAGCTGCCGGATCACCTCGTCATCATCGACGACCAGCACACGTCCAAGGGTCACGGCCGCAAAGCTAGCGCGTCTGTCCGGTGAGACACGCGGAGAACCGCAACGTGGAGCGTCATCGTTACCGGGCCGGTAGTTTCCCTCCCCACCCCAGGGGTGATCGGAAACCCTGGCGCGAACGGGGTGCCGGGACTGGTAATCTCAGTTCGTCCTTGAGCCCCCTTAGCTCAGGGGATAGAGCACCGGCCTCCGGAGCCGGGTGCGCTGGTTCGAATCCAGCAGGGGGCGCCCTAGCGATCAAGCAAAACCCCGGTTGAACAGCGTCAACGCTGTTCGCCGGGGTTTCGTGCTTGTGCGGCCGTACGCCGTCCCAGGCCGCTGATCGCCTCTGCTCACGTCCGCGCCCTTTTTGCTCCGGGAAGGCGCGTGTATGGTCTGATCATGGGACCACCCCCCGATTCATGGCTCGCACTCAGCCTTCTAGGCGCCCTTGTCGTGGTTCCCGTGTTGTGCGCCGCACTGGCGGTCGTCAACAGCAGCCGCGGAGTTCTGGCGAAAGCCCAGCCGGCCGGATCGGTCGGCCTGCTCGGGCGGGTCTTCGGCCGCGACCTGGAGAACAGCGGCGAAACCCTCGTCGACCGCGTTCGCCACCTGCGGCATGACGGCCGTTCCATCGAAGCGGAACTCCTCGTCTGCACGGAAACGGGCATGACACAGGCCGAAGCCCAACGGTTCGTCTCCGCACTCGACTGACCGCCAGGTCGATTTCGGTCCGGAGCGTTTCGTGGTTGAGTGCCCGGACGGATCGCGGCATGGGCATGCCCGAGCGCCCGACGGCCGATTCCGGCCGTCACGGACTGTGCTCACACTCTTCGGCGTCGACATGCCGCAGGACGTTGAGCTGCACTGACGCCAATGGTGTGCTCACGCGGGACGTGACAACCGTGTACGCACAGTGAACGGCTAGGTATTTCCCTAGTTCCGCAGTGTTCTTCTGATGGCAGAGAGCCAACCACCTGAAGGAGCTGTGGATGATGAAACGCCTGGCCATCACCGTCGCCGCCGGCGCGACCGTCCTGGGTGCCATGGGATTGACGGCACCCGCCGCCTCGGCAGCGGTCAAACCTGCGGCCGTCACGTGCGACAACCACCACGTGAAGACCGACACCACCCGCAGCGACTACTACGGCAACTGCACTGACGCCGCGATGAGAATCCACGTCTGGCTCATGTACTACCCGCCGCTGACCATCCCCACGGTCACCGACGAGGGCGAGGTCTGCGTACCCGCCCAGACCGACTACCTCCTGGGCACCGTGCCGCTCGACCAGACCTACCTTTGGTACGCCACCGACGGCGGCGACACCACCTGCTGATCCGCTCCACCTTGAGATGAACCGCCAGGCCGCTGCCATGACCCACCGTGTGGCAGCGGCCGCCGGACAGGGACCTCCACCCGACGAGACGGGCGAAAAGCCCATACCGCCCGCGACCTGACGCACCACCCCAGCTGAGTCGTGGTTGCCGGATTCGGGCGGCTCTCGGCAGGATCGGTTGGTGACGACACACGAAGGAACCTTTCCGTCCAGCGTCCGGATCACGGGATCAGGTCTTCACCTGCGGGAGTGGACCGACGATGACCTGCACGTGATGGTGGAGCTTTTCGACGACCCCGAGTTCTCACAGTGGACCCCCTTGGCCTCTCCCTTTGATCTTTCGGCGGCGCGGGCGTACTTGACCGGCGCACGCGAAAAGCGCGAGGCCGGACGGGTCATGCAACTCGCGATCACCACGGACGGGCAGGCCGCGATGGGAGAGGTCCTGCTGATCCACCGGGAAGAGAACGGTGAGCACGCGGCTGAGATCGCCTACGGAATCGGAGCCGAGTACCGGCGTCGGCGTTTGGCCGCGCGGGCCGTTGAGCTCATGACTCGCTACGCCTGTGACACCCTGACGACGGAAAGGGTGATTCTGCGCATCGCTCCCGAGAACATGGCCAGCGAAGCCGTTGCCCGGACCACGGGGTTCCACCTCACGGACGAGGAGCCCGTCATCCGCGAGCGCCCCGACGGCCGAAGCGTGCGTCTGCGTACCTGGCGATACCGACCGTAGATTCGCCGGCCGAGGGCGGATGACCTCCGGCGGTTCAGCGCCGAGGGGTCACGCGTACGGTCAGGAGGGCGCATCGGGCCACCGGAGGACGGGACGGAAGTGTCGGTGCGACGCCTCGGGTCGATTTCACGTACGGCGTCCGGTAGCAAAGGACCGACCAGAGGCCGAGGGTCGTCGTACCTGGACCGACCGCGTGGAATTTCTCTTTGCGGTCGCTTCGGCTCACCCTTCTCACGATCGAGGAATCGGGTGAGTCGGGTAGCGGGGAGCCTTTCACCGGGACGCCGACGGTGAAATTCGAGCCGGCCTCGACCGTCACCGATCCGAGTGCCACATAGTGGCCGGCGCAGCCGTGAGCTTCGTACGTATGGCCGTTCACCTTGAATGACACCAACGGCGGCCCGCAGGAGTAGGTCTGCCGATCACAGGCTCCGGCCAGGAGTGGAGCGCACAGCCGAAGAATATTCGAACCGTTCTCGGCCGGGAGCCGTGCTGAACCGCGGATGGTCCACCGATCATCTTCCGCACGGAGCGGCTCAGCGTCGAAGGGCAAGGGGGTGTCGCGGGCACGTTCGTGTCCGTCGAGTCGACGACCAGTGCCGTCGGGGACCGGGTGCAGGTCGGTGGGGGGGTTCAAGGTTCAGGCCAGTGGGTTCACGGCTCCGGACTGCTGGCTCACGGTCGCTGACAGCGGCACCCCGACCGCGACCGTTCGCGTTCCGAACTGCGCGCCCTCGGAGACGCCTGTACCGCCGACCCCGGCGCCTCCCACCGGCAATGGGTCCACTCCCACTCCGGTTCAGTGGCATGTCGTCGCCGGTGGTATCCCGACCGGGATGACCGGGCCGAATTCCCAGGGGACTACCGGCGGGAACATCATCGGTATTCCGAGCGTCGCGGGCACCTACCGTTTCACTCTGCAGGTCAGTGACCAGGTCGGGGCCACTGACCAGGAGAACGTGACCGTCACTGTCGGATAGCGTTCGCGGGCCCCGGCCGGGTGCCCGGCCGGGGCAGGAAAGTCAGCCCGCGACGCGTCATTCCCCGGCCATCTGAAAGACATCGAGCGGACAGCCGCGAATCGCACAATCAGCCCCACATGAGGCGGACATTTTCGATTCTGCTGGCGGTGGTTCTGCTCGCCGGCGTGGCCGTGGCCCTTTTCCGGGGACATCACCATGGCGTCACCACGGTTCGCGGCGTGATCGGGTCGGAGAAGGAAGCGTTCTTCGCGGATCCCGCCGTACAGAAGGCCCTGTCGCACAACGGGCTGAAGGTCGAGGTCGATCCGGCCGGGTCGCGGCAGATCGCGACCTCGATCGACCTGGGCAAGTACGATTTCGCCTTTCCCTCCAGCGCGCCGGCGGCCGACCGGATCAAGCAGGTCCGTCACGCCGGCACCGAGTTCACGCCGTTCGCGTCGCCGATGGTGATCGCGACGTTCAAGCCCATCGCGGACCTGCTGGCGCGCGAGGGCGTCGTGAAGGGGTCGATCTTCGACGTCGGGCGCTACCTCGGGCTGGTCGCACAGCACCGGCGCTGGGACCAGCTCGACGGCAACACGGCCTATCCCGTGCGCAAGAACATCCTGGTCTCCACGACCGATCCTCGCAGCTCCAACTCGGCCGCGATGTACCTGGCGATCGCCTCGTACGTCGCCAACCGCGACCAGGTGGTGCGGGGTGCCGCGGCGGAGCAGCGGGTCCTGCCGACGCTGTCGAGCCTGTTCGTCGACCAGGGCTACACCGACAACACTTCCGAAGGTCCCTTCGAGGACTACCTCTCGCTCGGCATGGGCACGACGCCGCTGGTCTGCGCGTACGAGGCGCAGTTCGTCGACGCGGCCGTACGCGGCCTGCTCAAGCCCGGCATGGTGCTGCTCTACCCGTCGCCGACGGTGCAGTCCAAGCACACCCTCATCCCCTTCGACGACAAGGGGACGAAGGTCGGGCGCCTGCTCGCCACCGATCCGGAGCTTCAGCGGCTCGCGGCCCTGCACGGGTTCCGCACCGCCGATCCGGCGCGGTTCGGCGCGGTGACCGCCGAGCACCACGTGCCCGTACGGGCCGATCTGATCGACGTGGTCGGCACCCCCTCGTACGACACCCTCGAGCGTCTGCTCGCCGGGGTGGCCAAGGCGTACGGGTGAGTGCGGCCGAAGGAGAAGACCCCCACATGACCACACCCGGGGACCTGTTCCTCACTCCCCCCGAACCGGTCGCCGCCGTGCCTGTGACGCGGGCGGAGACCCTGATCCCCCTCGACGACGCGACACGTGACGCGCTGGCGCGGCGCGCCAGCGCGTACGTGGAGGACGTCGCGACGCTCGACCCGCGCAGCCCGGAGTTCATGGCCAAGATCGGGCAGGTGTCCGGGCTCGGCGACGGCGAGATGCGGGCGTCCGCGCAGGCGGCGAACCGCATGCTGAACCGCTCGGTGGCGGCCCTCGCGGGCGCCAAGGGCGAGTCCGCGGACGCGCAGAAGCACGTCGCCGGCGGGCTCGTCGAGCTGCGGCGTACGGTCGAGGACCTCGACCCGAAGGACGTCGGCAAGGTCACCGGGCGCAAGCTGCTGTCCAAGCTGCCGTTCGGCAGGTCCCTGCGCGACTTCGTCTCCCGCTACCAGTCGGCGAACGTCAACATCAACAAGATCGTCGCCGCGCTGCGGTCGGGCCAGGACGAGCTGCGCCGCGACAACGCGGCCATCCAGAATGAGCGCGCCGCGCTGTGGGCGACGA